>NZ_CP133785.1:0-5696094 GCF_034354675.1 Pseudomonas sp. MH9.3
GCTCAAGCCGTTCGCCCGGGAAAATGCATTTTTGCTGGTGGACCCGGCGCGCAACGTGCTCAGCCTGGCCGGCACACCCGAGGAATTGGCCAACTACCAGGACACCATCGACACCTTCGATGTGGACTGGCTCAAGGGCATGTCGGTGGGCGTGTTCGGCCTGCAACGCGCGTCCGTGGCCGAGCTGATGCCCGAGCTGCAAAAGATGTTCGGCCCCGACAGCGGCATGCCCCTGGCGGGCATGGTGCGCTTTTTGCCCATCGAGCGGACCAATTCGGTGGTCGCGATCTCGTCCCAGCCGCAGTACCTCAGCGAGGTCGGCGACTGGATACACACCATCGACGAAGGCGGCGGCAACGAGCCGCAGATGTACGTCTACGACGTGCGCAACATGAAGGCCACTGACCTCGCCAAATACCTGCGGCAGATCTACGGCAGTGGCGCGATCAAGGACGATGCGCCGGCGAAAGTCGCCCCCGGTCTGCGCACCGCGACCTTGTCATCGCCCGGCACCAACAGCACCTCCGGCAGCATGCCCGGCGGCCTCAATGGCAACGGCAACGGCAACGGCAATGGCATGGGCAATAGCCCGCTCGCCTCTGCCGAGCAAGAGGAGCAGGAACCCGACACTGAGGCTGACCAGGGCAGCGAGAGCGCCGAGCAGGGCGCCGGCGAAGCAGAAGGCGCACCGGCCAAAAGCCT
The DNA here is from genome assembly GCF_034354675.1 of Pseudomonas sp. MH9.3. Lineage (NCBI taxonomy): Bacteria > Pseudomonadati > Pseudomonadota > Gammaproteobacteria > Pseudomonadales > Pseudomonadaceae > Pseudomonas > Pseudomonas sp. MH9.3. The sequence goes on from NZ_CP133785.1 coordinate 703, forward strand.
CGACGCCGGCACGCGCATCACCGCGCAAAAAAGCAGTAACCAGTTGCTGGTGCGCACGCGCCCGGTGCAGTGGAAGGAGATCGAATCGGCGATCAAGCGCCTCGACAATCCGCCGCTGCAGGTGCAGATCGAAACGCGCATTCTGGAGGTCAAGCTCACCGGCGAACTGGACCTCGGCGTGCAATGGTACCTGGGTCGCCTGGCGGGCAATTCCACCAGCAACACCGTGGCCAATGCGGCCGGCAGCCAGGGCGCATTGGGCGCCGGCGGTGCCGGCCTGGGCGCCGATTCGTTGTTCTATTCGTTCGTCAGCACCAACCTGCAAGTGGCCCTGCACGCGCTGGAAACCAACGGCCGCACCCAAGTGCTGTCGGCGCCGTCGCTGGTGGTGATGAACAACCAGCCGGCGCAGATCCAGGTGGGCGACAACATTCCCATCAGCCAGACCACGGTCAACACCGGCGCCTCCGACACCACCTTGAGCAGTGTCGAATACGTACAGACCGGGGTGATCCTCGACGTGGTGCCGCGCATCAATCCGGGGGGCCTGGTGTACATGGACATTCAGCAGCAAGTCAGCGATGCCCAGGACCAGCCGTCCAACAACGACCCGCAAAACAACCCGCGTATTTCCACGCGTTCGGTGTCCACCCAGGTGGCCGTGCAAAGCGGGCAGACCGTGTTGCTCGGCGGCCTGATCAAGCAGGACAACGCCGAGAGCGTCAGCGCTGTGCCGTATCTGGGCAGGATCCCCGGATTGCGCTGGCTGTTCGGTAACACCAGCAAATCCAAGGACCGCACCGAGTTGATCGTGCTGATCACGCCGCGGGTCATCACCAGCAGCAGCCAGGCACGGCAGGTGACCGATGATTACCGCCAGCAGATGCAGTTGCTGCGGCCGGCAAAATGACCACGCTCGGGTTCAACCGCGCCGGAACAATTGCTCGACCTCGGGGTTGAGCTGATTGTTGGCGCCCAGGTACTCGATCAACTGCGCCGTCCTGCTGCCGCGCAGTCCGGCGGTGGTCAACGTTTTGTCGTTGACGTAGGTGTAGAGGCCGGACACCGCAAAGGCCTTGAGCTGGGCGATGTGTCGGGCCTGACCTGCGAGGGTGCGCTGGAACGTCTCGCTGGCAAAGAACGCGCGGCGCGTCAGCGGGCTGGCGAAGGCGATTTCCATGATGGCCAGTTCTTCCCGCGCCGGACTCGCATGGTGCGCGACATTCGGCGCCGGCGGATGCATGCCGTCATTGTTGAAGCGCGACGTCAGGTGCAGCGTGAGTTTCAGCACGTCATCGGCGCTGCCGAGCACATCGGCCAGCTCATGGCTGAGGTAGTCGTGCAGTTCGGCGAGGCTGCCGTGCGGGCTGCAATGCACATGGAGGCGGTCGACGCTGTCCGTGCCGTTGTAGGTGCTGTCATGCAAGCGATTGACGCGCTTTTGCGAGCCGTGCGGCAGGTCATAGGCGAGGGTTTCCTCGAACATGTTTTGTTCGTCGGAAAACAGCAGTGAGGCGGCCTCCTGGAACCGCTTCTGGTCATCAGCGTTGGCGAAGCCAATCTCGACCCCACCGTCCAGCTCGTAGTGTTCGATCTCGCTGATGCCGTCGGCCAGCGGCCACAGGTGCGCGTCCTGGTTACGGTCGAAGTGATGCTGAATGTACAAACCGAGCCCGGGCAAGCGCGCGCACAGCGGCCCGTGTGCGTCGCGCCAGTAGGTGGCGAAGATGTCGTGGGGGACGCGCTCGCGACGTTTCACGGTGGTGTAGCTGTTTAGCTGGATCATCACTGGCTTCCTTCAAGACTGTGTTCAAGAAGGTTGTGATCCAGCTGGCGTCCCCGTCGTTCAAGATTTCTCCTCAATCGACGGCTCCGGTGCCTCAGCCGGTTGCCGCTGGTGTTTCTTCAGCCGGTAGGCAAATTGCGCGCGGCTCAGCCCCACCAGCCTGGCGGCGGCGGCCAGGTTGCCGGCGTTGCGTTGCAGCGCTTCGTTGATCAGGCGGGCTTCCAGGCCGTCGATGGAAAACCCCTGGTCCAGTTGGCCAAGGGTGTCGAGCAGGGCAGGGCGCACCACCGCAGTGGCATTGGACAGGCTGCCTTGCCCGTCAAGGCTGTACGGGTCCGCCGGCATGGGTTCGTTGCGAAACAGGTGCACCAGGTCGATGGCCTGACCTTCGTCGCTGGCGATCAGGCCGCGTTCGATCAGGTTCTGCAGTTCGCGCACATTGCCGGCGAAGTCGTAGCGCAGCAGCACCTTGAGCGCGCGCATGGTCAGACCGGCGGGCGTGCGCCCGTAGTCCTGGCAGAAGCGCGTGAGGAATGCGTTGATCAGCAACGGAATGTCATCACGGCGTTCGCGCAGGGGCGGCAGCGCGATGGGGTAGACGTTGAGCCGGTAGAACAGGTCTTCGCGAAACGTGCCGTCGGCGACAGCCTTGCGCAGATCGATATTGGTGGCGGCCACCACCCGCACATCCACCTGGATGGCGCGCACGCCGCCGACCCGTTCGATTTCCCGCTCCTGCAGGGCGCGCAGCAGCTTGCTTTGCCCGGCCAGGCTGAGGCTGGTGATTTCATCCAGGAACAGCGTGCCGCCCTGGGCGCGCTCGAAGCGGCCGGGGCGCGCATGGGTGGCGCCGGTATAGGCACCGCGCTCGACGCCAAACAGTTCGGACTCGATCAGGTTGTCCGGGATGGCCGCGCAATTGAGCGCCACGAACGCGCCGTCACGGCGTGGGCTGAGCTGGTGCAACTGGCGGGCGAACATCTCCTTGCCCACCCCGGATTCGCCGCTGATCAGCACCGTCGCCGGGGTCGATGCGACGCGCGCCAGGGCTTGCGTGGCGGCGTTGAAGGTGGCGCTCGCGCCGATCAACGTGTCACGCGCGTTACTGCCGGGCAGGCTGTCGGGGGGGGACGCGAGCGGCGGGGTGCCAGGCATCTGCGACACATTCAGGTAGCGCAGGTCTTGCTCGACGTCACCCCATTGCGCGGCCGTCTTGCCCACCACGCGGCAACTGCCGTGGCCCATGCCGCGGCATTCGACTTCACGAAAAATCACCATCTGCCCGAACAGCCCGCTGACGAAGCCCATGGCGTAGCCGGTTTCGGTCCAGCACACCGGGTCCTGGCCGATGCCGTAGGCATTCACATGCTCATCGGCCTCGCACGAGTGGTGCCAGAGAAATTCGCCTTCATAGAAACCGGAGTCGGCGTCGAACTTGAAATGCACGGGCTCGACCTTGGTCATGCCTTCCAGCGTGTGCAGGTGGGTGCCGGCGCGAAACACGGCGGCAGCATCGGCCTGGGGCCAGCGCTCGCGGATCAGGCGCGCGTCCCGTGCACCGGAGGCAAAGCCAGTGCGGGTGAACAGCCCGCGCGCCTGTTCCAGCCCCAGGCGCTCGATGATCTCTGCGCGCAGCGCGCCGAATGACGAACCGTGCAGCAGCACCATGCGCTGGTCGTTGAGCCAGATGCGCCCGTCTTCGGGCGAAAAGAACAGGCAGTCGGCAAGCTCCGCCGGGGTGGGCGAGCTGCTGTCGCTGAGCTGGCGGCTGTCGCCGCGCGGGTGATAAGGCGTGGTGGTCGCCTGGACGTTGGGGTGTGCGCTGAAGGGATGAGTCATTGTTATGCCCTGATGCCGTTCAGTTAAGGAAAATGTGTGGGCTTATTGTGGCGAGCGGGCTTGCCCCGCGTTGGGGTGCGAAGCGCCCCCCATCGAGCAAAACGCGGTGTACCTGATACGGCTCAGCGCCTGGCTTTGGGGCTGCTGCGCAGCCCAACGCAGGACAAGCCTGCTCGCCACAGGGAATCTGCGCTTAACTGAACGGCGTTGTTGTTATGCCCCTGCAAAGCGTGTGATCGATATGAGTAACCGCTGAGATAGTTATTAAACATAACCTTATCAATTGAACAAGTGGCAGCGAGGCGGTTTTTGCTGACGTTCCTGTGCGTGTGCCTGAGCCGTGAACGGCAAGCCCCGACGCAGAGCCTTCGAGGCGTTATGTCAGCGCCTTGGCCTTTAAACGGCACAGCCTTTGCTCAAGGCTTGAGGCGGCGTTTGCTTCTGTGCAGACGATGACAATTACAAGAACCGGGAGTCACCATGTCAGTGTCTGAAACCATCCCCCTGTTACAGCGGGCCATCGAGTCCGAATGCCTGTTCGACGGCGACTGGAGCAAAGCGTCTGAAGCTGTGCTCCCGGTGATCGAGCCGGCCACCGGCGAAACCCTGATGCAATGCGCCATGGCCAGCCCGGCCGAGGTTGCCGTTGCCTGTCGCAGCGCGGCGCTGGCCCAGCCAGCCTGGGCCGCGCTGGGCCCACGGCAACGCGCCGAGGTGTTTCGCAAGGCGGCGGATGTGGCACAGCGCTCGTTCGCCGAACTGGCGCTGTATGTCGCCCGCGAAACCGGCGGCGCGCTGTACAAGGGTGAGCACGAAGTGCGCGAGGCGATTGTGCTGTTGCATCAGGCGGCGGGCCTGTTGTCCCAACCCCACGGGCTGGTACTGCCCAGCGAGGCCGGGCGGTTGTCCTATGCGCGGCGCCAGCCCCATGGCGTGGTGGGGGTGATTTCACCGTTCAATTTCCCCCTGGTGCTGTCGATGCGCTCGGTGGCGCCGGCCCTGGCCGCCGGCAATGCGGTGGTGCTCAAGCCCGACCCGCAAACCCCGGTCAGTGGCGGTTTTCTTATCGCGCGGCTGTTCGAAGAGGCGGGCCTGCCCAAAGGGTTGCTGCACGTGCTGCCAGGGGCGGCGCCGGCGGGTGAAGCACTGTGCCGCGACGCCAATGTGCGCATGATCGCCTTCACCGGTTCCACGGCGGCGGGGCGCAAGGTCGCCGAGGTGGCCGGACGGCACCTGAAAAAAGTCGCGCTGGAACTGGGCGGCAAGAACGCGCTGATCATTCTCGAAGACGCCGACCTGGACCTGGCCGCGAACAACGCGGCCTGGGGCGCGTGGCTGCACCAGGGGCAGATCTGCATGGCGACCGGGTTGATTCTGGTCCACGAGTCCATCGCCGCCAGCCTCACGCGCAAACTGGTGGAAAAGGCCCGCGCGCTGAGCGTGGGCAATGCCGCCCGGGGCGAGGCGGCGCTGGGGCCATTGATCAATGAGCGGCAATTGCAGCGCGTGCACGCCATCGTCAGCGACAGCCTGCAGGCCGGCGCGCGGCTGGAGGCGGGGGGTGAATACGACCGATTGTTCTACCAACCCACCGTGCTCAGTGGCGTGCGTCCCGGCATGCGCGCCTTCGAGGAGGAGGTCTTCGGGCCGGTGGCCACGGTGGTCAGTTTTGCCACGGACGAGCAGGCCATCGAATTGGCCAACCGCAGCGAGTACGGGCTCAGCGCCGCCATCATCTCACCGTCGGTTGGCCGCGCCATGGCCATTGGCGAGCGGCTTGACTGTGGCCTGCTGCACATCAACGACCAGACCGTGGCCGACGAATGCATCAACCCGTTCGGCGGGCGCGGTGCCTCCGGCAATGGCGGCAACGTCGGCGGGCCGGCCGACTGGGACGAGTACACCCAGTGGCAGTGGGTCACGGTAAAAAACACGCCACCGACCTATCCCTTCTGAGCCCTGGCTCGGGGGTTTGAAACACGCACGCCTATACAAAAACAAGAGGGCTGAACATGAACCTGCATAACAAAACCTTGATTGTCACCGGCGTCGCCTCCGGCATTGGCGCCGAAGTGGCGCGGCTGGCGCGGTTCCAGGGCGCGACGGTGATCGGTGTCGATCGCGCGGAGCCGCACCTGACCCTGGATGGCTTCCTGCATGCCGACCTCGGCGATGCGGCGAGCATCGACGCGCTGGTGGCGCGCTTGCCGGCGCGGGTCGACGCGCTGTGCAACATTGCCGGCGTGCCCGGCACGGCGCCGGCGCACACGGTGGCGCAGGTCAATTACCTGGGGGTGCGCCACCTCACCCAGGCGCTGCTGCCGCGCATGCCGGCGGGTGCCAGTGTGGTCAATGTCGCCTCGATCCTCGGCGCGCAATGGCCGCAGCGCCTGGAGCAGCACACGTCGCTGGCCGCGACCGACAGCTTTGCCGCCGGGCAGCAGTGGCTGGCGGCCAATCCGGTGGAACAGGCCACCTGTTATCAGTATTTCAAGGAAGCGCTGATTGTCTGGAGTTACCAGCAGGCCCAAGGCTGGTTTCGCGATCTTGGGGTGCGCATCAACTGCGTGGCGCCGGGGCCGGTGTTTACGCCGATCCTTGGCGATTTCGTCAGCATGCTCGGCCCGGAGCGCGTGGCCCGCGACAACCAGCGCATGACCCGTCCAGCCCTGGCCGATGAGGTGGCGGCGGTGATCGCCTTCCTCTGTTCGGATGCTTCGCGCTGGGTCAATGGGGTCAACCTGCCGGTGGATGGCGGGCTGGCAGCCACTTACGTGTAAGCGCAGCCAACCCCGGTGTGGAACCCTGCACCGGGGGTCTTGAACAACAACAAAAATACAGGACATACAAGATGCTCAAGCCTATCTTGCGGGCGGCTGCGGCCGTGACGTTGATCGCCGTGTCGGCGGCGGTCCATGCCTATGACTTGCCCGGGCTCAACCTGGGCACCACCAGTTTCTACGACGGCTCCCCGGCCCCGGCGGGCCCCGGCTGGTACCTGGAGGAATACCTGACTTACAGCCGTGCCAGTCGCTTCAATGACGCCAACGGCAACAAACTGGCGCTGCCGCGACAGGACGTGGAGGTGGTGGCGCCGACCACGCAGATCATCTACGTCGGTAAGCCCCTGGCCAACGGCGCAATGCCCGGCTTCACCCTGATCAACACCTCCCTGGCCCACGCCGAGGTCGACGATGGCTTGAACAACGCGGCGCTGAGTTCGCGCGCAGGCTTTGGCGACCTGACGCTCGGCGCGTTTGTGCAACTGCCGACCCTGAGCCGGGCCGATGGCAGCCCCTTGCTGACCCAGCGCGTGGAGGCCGATGTGTCGATACCGGTGGGCGCCTATGACCGCACGCGCTCGATCAACCCGGGCAGCAACTTCTGGTCATTCAACCCGTACTACGCGGCGACCTACTGGTTCAGCCCCGCGTGGTCGGCCAGCGGGCGTTTCATGTACCTGTGGAACGGCAAAAACGACGAGCCGCAGGCAGGCTTCGGCGACGTCTCCAACACCCAGGCCGGCCAGGCGCTGCATGCCAACCTGACCCTGCAATATGCCGTGAGCGAGCAACTGAGCGTGGGCCTCAACGGCTACTGGCTCAAACAGATCACCGACACCGAGGTGGACGGTCATGCCGTCAGCGGGCGGCGGGAAAAGGTCTGGGCCATCGGCCCGGGGCTGGTCTATGGGTTCAGCAAGGAGAATGTGCTGTCGGTGAACGCCTACTTCGAGCAGCAGGCCGAAAACCGCACCCAGGGCAACAAGCTGGTGCTCAACTGGCTGCACAAGTTCTAGGGGCATTCAGTCCTGATACACCTTCTTCAGCAGGCGCAGCAGGGTGGCGCGTTCCTCGCTGTCCAGCGCGGCGGTGGCGTCCAGGTCGCTCTGGGCGGCGATGTCCTTGAGCGTCTTGAGCAGGGTTTCGCCGCTCTTGCTGAGGAAGATTCCGTAGGAGCGCTTGTCCGGCTTGCAGCGCAGGCGCACGGCGAGGGCGCGGCTTTCGAGCTTGTTCAGCAGCGGCACCACTTGCGGCGGTTCGATGGCCAGGGCGCGGGCCAGGTCGGTCTGCATCAGGCCGGGGTTCTGTTCGATGATCGCCAGGGCCGAGAACTGCGCGGGACGCAGGTCGTGTTCGGCGAGCCGGCCGATCAGGTTCTGGAACAGCTTGAGCTGGGCGCGGCGGATGGCGTAGCCGATCAGGTCGTCCAGCGCCGAATCCAGCAGCGGCGGCATGTCGGCGATGGGGGAGGGCTTGGCCATTGCGATGCAATCCTCGGAAGGGTGGTTATGAAGGCTATGCAGTTTGCCGCGGTTGGCGCGCCGTGGCTATGTCGGCGTTATACAAAGCCGGAAAAGCAGGCAATATTTGGATTAATAGTTAATTGACATAACTATATTTGCGGTTTAGTTTCGAAGCATCTTCACTCCCAGAACAAGAGCGTACCGCCATGAGCAATTACGAAGGTCGTTGGAGCACTGTCAAGGTTGAGATCGAGCAAGGCATCGCCTGGGTCATCCTCAATCGTCCGGAAAAACGCAATGCGATGAGCCCCACCCTCAACCGGGAAATGATCGATGTGCTGGAAACCCTGGAGCAGGATCCAGACGCCGGTGTGCTGGTGCTGACCGGTGCCGGCGAGGCGTGGACCGCCGGCATGGACCTCAAGGAATATTTTCGCGAGGTGGATGCCGGCCCGGAAATCCTTCAGGAAAAAATCCGCCGCGAAGCCTCGCAATGGCAATGGAAACTGCTGCGCATGTACGCCAAGCCCACCATTGCCATGGTCAACGGCTGGTGCTTCGGCGGTGGCTTCAGCCCGCTGGTGGCTTGCGACCTGGCGATCTGCGCCGACGAAGCCACCTTCGGTCTCTCGGAAATCAACTGGGGCATCCCGCCGGGCAACCTGGTGAGCAAGGCCATGGCCGACACCGTGGGCCATCGCCAGTCGCTGTACTACATCATGACCGGCAAGACGTTCGGCGGGCAGAAAGCCGCCGAAATGGGCCTGGTCAACGAGAGCGTGCCGCTGGCGCAACTGCGGGAAGTTACCCTCGAACTGGCGCGCAACCTGCTGGAGAAAAACCCGGTGGTGCTGCGTGCGGCCAAGCATGGCTTCAAGCGGTGCCGCGAACTGACCTGGGAGCAGAACGAGGATTACCTCTATGCCAAGCTCGATCAGTCGCGTTTGCTCGATACCGAAGGCGGCCGCGAGCAGGGCATGAAACAGTTCCTCGACGACAAGAGCATCAAGCCTGGCCTGCAGACCTATAAACGCTGAGCGCAGCGGCCACCGGCCGCCCCTCGCAAACCTGCTTGAACGTATTCCCGATAACGACAAAAAGAGGAATCAGCATGCTGGATGTGCCCCTGTTGATCGGCGGCCAGTCGCGTCCTGCCAGCGACGGCCGAACCTTCGAACGCTGTAACCCGGTGACCGGCGACGTCGTGTCGCGGGTCGCCGCCGCCACCCTGGAAGATGCCGACGCGGCTGTCGCCGCCGCCCAGGCCGCGTTCCCCGCGTGGGCGGCGCTGGCGCCCAACGAGCGTCGCACCCGCCTGCTCAACGCCGCCGAACAGCTGCAGGCGCGCAGCGCCGAATTCATCGCCGCCGCCGGCGAAACCGGCGCCATGGCCAACTGGTACGCGTTCAACGTGCGCCTGGCCGCCAACATGCTGCGCGAAGCGGCGTCGATGACCACCCAGATCACCGGCGACGTAATCCCCTCCGATGTGCCCGGCAGTTTCGCCATGGCCTTGCGTCAGCCCTGCGGCGTGGTGCTGGGCATTGCACCGTGGAATGCGCCGGTGATCCTCGCCACGCGGGCCATCGCCATGCCGCTGGCCTGCGGCAATACCGTGGTGCTCAAGGCTTCCGAGTTGAGCCCGGCGGTGCACCGCCTGATCGGCCAGGTGCTGCAGGACGCCGGGCTGGGCGATGGCGTGGTCAATGTGATCAGCAACGCCCCCGCCGATGCCGCCGCGATTGTCGAGCGGTTGATCGCCAATCCGGCTGTGCGCCGGGTTAATTTCACCGGCTCGACCCATGTGGGGCGAATCGTCGGCGAACTGTCGGCGCGGCACCTCAAGCCGGCGCTGCTGGAGCTGGGCGGCAAGGCGCCGCTGCTGGTGCTCGATGACGCCGACCTCGACGCCGCCGTGGCGGCGGCGGCCTTTGGCGCGTATTTCAATCAGGGGCAGATCTGCATGTCGACCGAGCGCCTGATTGTCGACGCCAGCGTCGCCGACCGTTTCGTGACCCAGCTGGCCGCCAAGCTCGCGACCTTGCCGGCCGGCGACCCCGCCGCGGCGGATTCGGTGCTTGGCTCGCTGGTGGATGCCAGCGCCGGCACGCGCATCAAGGCGCTGATCGACGATGCCCTGGCCAAGGGCGCGCGGCTGGTGGCAGGTGGGCAACTGCAGGGCAGCATTTTGCAGCCGACCCTGATCGATGGGGTGACCGACGCGATGCGCCTGTACCGCGAAGAGTCGTTCGGCCCGGTGGCAGTGCTGCTGCGCGGTGACGGTGACGAGGCGCTGCTGCGCCTGGCCAACGACTCCGAGTTCGGGCTGTCGGCGGCGATCTTCAGCCGTGACACCGGGCGTGCGCTGGCGCTCGCGCAGCGGGTGGAATCGGGCATCTGCCATATCAACGGCCCCACCGTGCACGACGAGGCGCAGATGCCTTTCGGTGGCGTCAAGTCCAGTGGCTACGGCAGTTTTGGCGGCAAGGCCGCCATCGAGCACTTCACCCAGTTGCGCTGGGTGACGTTGCAGAACGGCCCACGGCATTACCCGATCTGAGCCGGCGCCACCGCGTTGCGGCGGCCCTGTACATCCCCAAAAAAGGCAGAGGACATCCCCCGTGAGTTCCGAATTCAGATCGCAACCCCAGCCCGCACCGCGCTACCGCGACGTGTCCATCGGCCAAGCGCCGGTGGCGATCACTGAAGAGCACGGCGTGCTGCACATGCGCTCCCTCGAACCCCTGGCGCCGCTGCCGCCGCGCCTGCTTGACCGGCTGGTGCACTGGGCGCAGGTGCGCCCCGCGCAGACGTTTATCGCGGCGCGCCAGGCCGGCGGTGACTGGCGCCACGTCAGCTACAGGGAAATGCTCGACAGCGTGCGCGCGATTGCCCAGAGCCTGCTCGGTTACGGGCTGTCGGCGCAGAAGCCGCTGGCGTTGCTTTCGGGCAACGACATCGAGCACCTGCAGATGGCGCTCGGCGCGATGTATGCCGGCATTCCCTACAGCCCGGTGTCGCCGGCGTACGCATTGTTGTCCCAGGATTTCGCCAAGCTGCGGCACGTGTGCGATCTGCTGCAACCGGGGCTGGTGTTCGTCAGCGATGCCGCCGCCTACCGGCGCGCGATCGAGGCGGTATTGCCGGCCACGACGCCGCTGATCACGGTGCGCGGCGAGGTGCCGGGGCGTCCCTGCACGGCGTTCGCCAGCCTGCTGCAAACCCCGGGCGGGCAGGCGGCCGAGGCGGCGTTCGAGGCCACGGGGCCGGACAGCATCGCCAAGTTCCTGTTCACCTCCGGCTCCACCAAGCTGCCCAAGGCGGTGGTCACCACCCAGCGCATGCTCTGCGCCAACCAGCAAATGCTGTTGCAGACCTTTCCGGTGTTCGGCGAGGAGCCGCCGGTGCTGGTGGACTGGCTGCCGTGGAACCACACCTTTGGCGGCAGCCACAACGTCGGCATCGTGCTCTACAACGGCGGCACCTTTTATCTCGATGACGGCAAGCCCACGGCCCAGGGTTTCGCCCAGACCCTGCGCAACCTCAAGGAGGTGTCGCCCACGGCCTACCTCACCGTGCCCAAGGGCTGGGAAGAACTGGTCAATGCCCTGGAGCAGGACGGCGAATTGCGCGAGCGGTTTTTTGCGCGCATGAAACTGTTCTTCTTTGCCGCCGCCGGCCTGTCGCAAAGTATCTGGGATCGCCTCGACCGCGTGGCCGAACAACACTGCGGTGAGCGCATCCGCATGATGGCCGGGCTGGGCATGACCGAAGCCGCGCCGTCCTGCACCTTCACCACCGGGCCGTTGTCCATGGCCGGCTACATCGGTTTGCCCGCGCCGGGCTGCGAAGTATGCCTGGTGCCGGTGGACGGCAAGCTGGAAGGGCGCTTTCGCGGGCCGCACATCATGCCGGGCTACTGGCGCGCGCCGGAGCAGACCGCCGAGGTGTTCGACGAGCGAGGTTTTTACTGTTCGGGGGACGCGATCAAGCTCGCGGATGCGCAGCAGCCGCAGTTGGGGTTGATGTTCGACGGGCGCATCGCCGAGGACTTCAAGCTGTCTTCCGGGGTGTTCGTCAGCGTCGGGCCGTTGCGCAATCGCGCGGTGCTCGAAGGCTCGCCCTATGTGCAGGACCTGGTGATCACCGCGCCGGACCGCGAGTGCCTCGGCGCGCTGGTCTTCCCCAGGCTCTACGAGTGCCGGCGGCTGGCAGGCTTGCACGCCGACGCCAGCGACGCCCAAGTGCTGGCCAGCGCGGCGGTGCGCCAGTGGTTCGGCGACTGGCTGCAGCGGCTCAATCGCGAAGCGACCGGCAACGCCAGCCGCGTAGAGTGGATCGCCTTGCTCGACGAGCCGGCGTCCATCGACCGAGGGGAGATCACCGACAAGGGCTCGATCAACCAGCGTGCGGTGCTGCAATGGCGCGCGGCGCGGGTCGAGGCGCTGTATCGCGGCGAAGACCCCACAGTCCTGCGCGCCTGACGCGCGCTGCGGTACTACGCTGCGGTACTATGGCAGCCCGTGTTTTTCTGGAAGCTGCCTGGATGAGCAAGCCCGGTCAATTGGTGCTGGTTGCACTGCGCAAGATGATTGCCAGCGGAGAGCTGGCGGCGGGCGAACGGCTGCTGGAAGTGCCCACCGCGCAGCGCTTCGGCGTGTCGCGCATGCCGGTGCGCATGGCCTTTCGCACCCTCGAACAGGAAGGGCTGCTGGTGCCGTTTGGCGGGCGCGGGTATCAGGTGCGTTCGGTCAGCCCCAGCGATATCGCCGGCGCCGTCGAAGTGCGTGGCGTGCTTGAGGGGCTCGCGGCGCGTCAGGCCGCCGAGCATGGGCTGTCCGATGAGGCGCGGCGCGCGCTGGAGCGCTGCCTGGTGGAGGGCGATCAACTGTTCGAGAAGGGCTATGTCACCGAGGACGACCTGGAGGTCTATCACGACCTGAACATGCGTTTTCATCAGGTCATCGTCGCCGGCAGCCACAACCCGGCAATCACCGACGCGCTGGCACGCAACGATCATCTGCCGTTCGCTTCCGTCACCGCGCTGGCCATCGACCGCGAGGACATGGCGCGCGAGTACCGCCGTTTCAACTACGCCCACCTGCAGCATCACTCGGTGTTCGATGCGCTGGTCAATCGCCAGGGCGCGCGGGCCGAGGCGATCATGCGCGAGCATGCCAACGCGACCTTGCGCTATGCCGAGATCTTCAGCGCCGCCACCGCCCGCGAGCGGATCAAGGTCATTGTGCCGTCGGCCTGAGGCGGGTCAGATATCCAGCACCAGCAGCGCGGTTTTCGCGCGCGAGCAGCACGGCGTGAACTGATCGTTCAACGCCTGCTCCTGCTCGGTGAGAAACAGGTCGCGGTGCTCGGGAATGCCCTCAAGCACGCGGGTCAGACAGGTGCCACAAATCCCTTGTTCGCAGGACACGGCAATCTCGATGCCGTGGCTTTGCAGGACCTGCACCACGCTCTTGTCGGCCGGTATGTCGAACACCTCACCGCTGCTGGCGACCTGCACCGCAAACGCGCCGTCAAGACCGCCGTCCACAGCCTGCGCCGAGAAATACTCGCGGTGCAGGCAGTCCTCCTGCCAGCCCTGGGCGCGTGCGCTGTCGAGCACATGCTGCATGAAGCCGCCGGGCCCGCACACGTACAGATGCACATCATCGGCCGGGGTGGCGAGCACCTCGGCAGCGTTGAGGGCGGTGTGCGGTTGTGCGTCAAAATGCAGGAATACCCGCTCGGCAAATGCCGACGCCTTGAGCCGCTGCACAAACGCCGCGCGCTCACTGGCGCGGGCGCAGTAATGCAGCTCGAAGTCGGCGCCGGCCTCGGCCAGTTGCTCGGCCATGCACAGGATCGGGGTGATGCCGATGCCGCCGGCAAACAGCAGGCTGCGTCGCGCCTGCGCGGCGAGGGGGAACAGGTTGCGCGGTTCGCTGATGCTCAGGTGCGTGCCGACCTGCACCTGCTCGTGCAGGCCGCGCGAGCCGCCGCGCGTGGCAGGATCCTTGAGCACGCCGATCTGGTAACGGTGGCGCTCCCGAGGGGGATTGCACAGCGAATACTGACGCACCAGGCCGCCTGGCAAGTGCACGTCGATGTGGGACCCGGCGCTGAACGCCGGCAGCGGCGTGCCGTCGACGCGGGTCAGCTCATAGCTGCAAATGTCCAGCGCCTCGTCGTTGCGGGACGTCACCACGACCTCGATCATGTCGGTTCTCCGGCGCGTTCCCTGGCGATCAGGCGTTCGAGAATCTTGCGTGACTGCACGCCTCCGGCATCGATATTCAGCTTGAGCAGGTTGCGCGTGGGGTGTGCCAGCAGGTTCTGTTGCTGGCGTTCGAGCATCTCCAGGTCTTCGCTGAAAATCTTGCCCTGGCCTTCGCGGATACTGGCGGTCAGCGCCTCGTCGTGGGGCTGGAAATTGCGCGCCATGCCCCAGAAATACCAGATCGAGGTGTCGGTCTGCGGGGTGATGAAATCCACTACGATGCTCGCCGCCTTGTGTTCCGGCGCGGCGTGGTAGCCACCCTTGCCGGCGTGGGCCACGCCGACTTCGATCATCACGTGGCTGGGCGGGGTGAAGCGGCAGATCTGCCAGCGGTCCACGGGCACATCGTCGGCCAGCTGGTTGCCGCGCAGCGCCATGCGCCAGAAGGGCGGCGCCATGATGTTCTGCATGTGCCGGGCGGTCACCACTTCATCGCCCTCTACGGTGGTCACGGGTGGCGCTTCGTCGATCTCCTTCTGGCCGATGCTGGAGGCGTGCACGTAGGTTTCGTGGGTCAGGTCCATCAGGTTGTCGATCATCAAGCGGTAGTCGCACTGGATGTCGAGCAGCCCGCCGCCGTAAGCCCATTGGTCGCTGTCGGCCCATTCCAGGTGCGGAATCAGCGCGGGGTCGGCCTGCTCCTGATCGCCGGGCCACACCCAGATAAAGCCGTGACGCTCAACGGCGGCGAACGCCTTGTTGCAGGGAAAACCGCGTACCCTCTGGCCGGGCATTTCCACGGTTTTGCCATCGCCGCCCATCACCAGGCCGTGATAGCCGCACACCAGGTTTCCGTTTTCGACATAGCCCAGAGAGAGCGGCGCACCACGGTGTGGGCAGAAGTTTTCAAGGGCTCTGACCTGATTCGTCTGGTCTCGATAAAACACCAGCTTCTCTCCGCAGATCTGCCGGCCGAGGGGTTTGTGTACCAGTTCATCGGGGGTGCAGGCGACATACCACGTGTTTTTTGGGTACATGACGGTTCTCCAGGCTGGTCGTTGTTTTTATTTAATGGATCCATTAGAGGCGCGGTAGGTTTTCCGGTCAATTCTGTATTTTCAGGTTTCATGGAAAATACGGGCGATTATCGGCCAATTTTTCATGTCTTATTGGATCCATAAAAGTCCAGCTTTTATGAGGTATCTGTTAAATATTTTATTGACTAAAATAATTAATAAGCGTAATTATTTTCCTGCATCTGCTCTCACGCAGAGTCATTTCCAGGATCACAGAGATGAGCCAGAACGCCGTCCCTTTACTCGTCAGACTGTATGTCGAGGCCAATGAATCTTCACCGACCGAGCCACCCGCACCGCGCCTGATGCAGGGGTTTCCCGCCGCGCCGGAGCAGCGCGTGACCTGGGATAACTGGATGCGCCCGCCGTTCAACCGCTGGGGGTTTCGTCACCTGGCGCGCTTGCGTCCCTCGATCGATGTGCAGGCCGGGCGTGGCCCGTGCGCGCCGCTGATCGAAGCGCCCCAGGCGCTGGACGCGCTGCACTTTGACAGCGTCTGCGGCCTGAGCATCAGCGTGCTCGACCACCTCAAGGCCAGTCACACCGACGGCCTGCTGGTGCTGCAGGGCGATCAGGTGCTGTTCGAGCGTTACTTCAACGGCCAGCGGCCGGACGATCGGCACATCATGTTTTCGGTGACCAAGTCGCTGATCGGCGTGCTCGGCGAACAACTGGTCAGCGAGACCGTGCTCGACCCGACGCGGCTGGTCGGCAGCTACGTGCCGGAGCTTGCGTGCAGCGCCTTCGGGGATGCGACGGTGCGCCAGCTGTTCGACATGGCCGTGGGCATCGACTACCGCGAGGTGTACGACGACCCGACGTCCGAGAGTTCGCAATACGGCTACGCCTGCGGCTTCAACCCGGCGCCGAGCCAGTTTCGCGAGTTTGAATCCCTCTACCAATACCTGCCGTCGCTGCGCAAACGCGGCGAGCACGGCGGGTTCTTCCACTACGTGACCGCTGCCACCGAGGCGCTGGCCTGGGTCATGGAGCGTGCCTCGGGCGTGCCCTGCGCGCAGCTGTTGCAAAGGGTCTGGAACCAACTGGGTTGCGAGCGCGACGGCTACTTCATGGCCGATCCCTGGGGCCGCAGCGTAGCCGGCGCCGGCTTCAGCGCGACCCTGCGCGACATGGCGCGTTTCGGCCGATTGCTGGCCAATGATGGCCGCCACAACGGCGACCAGTTGCTGCCAAGCGAGGCCATCGCGCGCATCGCCAGGGGCGCGGACCCGGCGATCTACGCGGCCAATCCGGAGTTCGCCGAGTGGGCCCCCGGCGCGTCCTACCGCAGCCAGTGGTACGTGTTCAATGACCACAGTCAGGCGCTGATGGCGGGCGGCATCCATGGCCAATACCTGTTCATCGACAAACCGTCCCGTGTGGTGATCGTCAAGCAGTCATCGCTGCCCGAGGCGGTCGGCCCGGTCGATGCCGACAGCGTGCGCATGCTGCGCGCCATCGCGGCGCACCTGACGCGCTGAGACCCTTTCAACAATAACGATCCAGCGTCTGGATTCCACCTGGCTTGCCCAGGTGTTGGCGGCGTACTGCGCCGCCTGCAACTGCCCTGTACAACAATAACGACACAGGAGCTTCACGATGTATTTCACGACGCGTTTTACCCGCGCGCTGGTGGCGGTGAGTCTGCCCCTGAGCGCCCAGGTCGCCCTTGCGGGCTACACCTTCGAGGACGGCGACCTCAAGGGCGAGGTCAACCTCACCGCCGGCGGCGCCAGCATCACCACGCGCAACGTCAACTTCGGCAGCGGCCGGGTCGACCAGCGCAACGGACGCAATGACGGCAGTTCGATTGGCTGGCAGGAGTTCTACGTCAAGCCCGGTATCACCTTCAACTACGCGCTGAACCCCGACGTCAGCCTGCTCGGCGGCGCGTCGGTGGTGGCCGCCACCACCTTCGGCGATGGCGACGCCGGCGGCTTTAGCCGCAGCTCCGATGGCCGGGTGGCCACCGAAGAGCTGTTCGGCGGGGTGCGGGTCGGCGAGTGGACCTTCACTGCTGGGCGCCAGAACTACAAGGTCGGCACCGGTTTCATCGTGATGGATGGCAACCTCGACCAGTTCAAGGACGGCGCCTATTGGCTCAGCCCGCGCACCGCGTTCAAGGACTCGGCGATCCTCGCCTGGGACCATGGCGCGCTGAAGAGCCAGGTGTTCAGCCTGCGCACCGACGATGACCTGGGCGACTTTCGCATGACCGGGGTCAACCTCGACTACAACCTCGATGACCAGGTGACCCTCGGCGCAATGGCGCTCAAGGTCAACGCCCTCGGCCCACGGGGCAGCACCTTGCCAAGGCGCCGCGACGGCATGCAGGTGTACAACCTGCGCGCGCTGAATGCCAGGGTGCCGGGCATCGCGCCGCTGACCCTGAACGCCGAATACGCGGTGGAACGCGGCAGCGGCGAGGGCGTCGACTACGCGGCCAACGCCTGGTACGCCCAGGCCGACTACGCCTTTGGCGACCTGCCGCTGACGCCGATCCTCGGCTATCGCTACGCAAGCTTTTCCGGTGACGACAACCTGGGCGACAACCGGCAGAAGGCCTGGGACCCGTTGAGCAAGGGCTTCATCGACTGGGGCACCTGGCTGGTGGGCGATGTGGTCGGCAACTACCTGTTGTTCAACAGCAATGAAAACGTCCAGCAGTTCTCGCTCAAGACGCACCTGAGCCAGACCCTTACCCTGGGCGCGATCCACTATCAGTTCTGGCTCGACGAGAAAAACTACATGGGCGCGGCGGTCAACGACCGGCGCTTCGCCGACGAAAGCGTGGTGTTTCTCGACTGGACCCCCACGCCGTCGTTCTACACCTCACTCTCCTACAACTGGGTCAAACCGCTGGCGGCGGCCAGGCAAGTGTTCGGCGATGACCAGAAATTCAGTGCCCTGGAACTCTACTTCACCTACCGTTATTGAGCGCCGCGAGCCATTGCGGCCGCGCAGGAGTGTGTGCATGAACAAGTCTTTGCGTAATACCGTGCTGGGCGTCGCCATCGCCTGGCTGTGCAGCGGCTGGTGCCTGGCCGAGGAGCGCACGGTGCGCATCTATAACTGGATCGAGTACCTGCCGCCTGAAATCCTCAAGAACTTCGAACAAGAGACCGGCATTCACCCGATCTACGATGTATTCGACAGTGTCGAGACGCTGCAAGCCAAATTGCTGACCGGCAACTCCGGCTACGACGTGGTATTTCCCGGCAGCTCCTACATCAGCAATCTGATCACCGCCGGCGCCATCCAGCCGCTGGACCGCAGCCAGTTGCCCAACTGGAAACACCTCGACCCGCAATTCATGACCTCTCTGGAGGCGGTGGGTGACCCCGGCAATCGTTACGCCGTGCCTTACCTGTGGGGCACCACGCTGATTGGTTACAACGTCGACAAGATTCAGAAAATCTTCGGCGCGGATGTGCAGATGAACACCTGGGACATGATCTTCAAGGAAGAGAACCTGAAAAAAATGACCGGCTGCGGCGTCGGCTTCCTCGACGCCGGCAATGAGATTCTGCCCATCGCCTTGCACTATCTGGGTCTGGATCCCAACAGCCAGAAGCGTGAGGACTACACCCAGGCGCAGCAGTTGATGCTCAAGATCCGCCCCTATGTCACCTACTTCAACTCCTCGCGATACGGCATGGACCTGGCCAACGATGATGTCTGTGTGGCGGTGGGCTGGTCCGGCGGTGTGGCCCTGGCCAAGCGACTGGCGGACGCGGCAGGCAAGGGCGTCAAGGTGGCGATGGCGTTGCCCGTGGAGGGCGCGCCGATGTGGTCGGACGTGATGACGGTGCCGAAAAATGCGCCGCATGCGGCAGAGGCCTACGCGTTTATCAACTATATCCTGCGTCCGGAAGTGATCGCTCTGATCAGCAACCGAATCGGTTACCCGAACCCCAACAAGGACTCGACGGAAATGGTCAACGCCGAGATTCGCAACGACCCGAACATGTACATTCCCGATGCGGCGCGCAAAACTCTGTTCCCCCTGCAACCGATGCCGGCGGCGATCGAGCGTGTCCGCACCCGCGTATGGACCACCATCAAGACCAACCGCTGAAAGGCGCAACGGTCGGCTGCCACTGGCTGGCACGAGTTCAGTTACGCATGCCCTGGAACAGCAGGGCAGTGATGCGGCGCACCTGACTGGAGTGGGATTCGATGTCTGGCGGGGTCTGGCTGACCAGGCGCAACAGCTGCAGGTGCGCGTAGTCGTTGAGCAGGAACGCCGCGAGGTCGACGTCCAGGTCATCGCGCAGCTTGCCGGCCTGTTGCAGCTCGCGCAGCAGGCCGCTGATTTGCCCACGCAACGCATCGTTCATGGTGCGGTAGCCGGCGGGCAATTCGCTTTCGCCGCCGAACAGGATCAACGGCAGCAGCTCGCGCCACAGATTGGGGTGCATGACCTCGAGCGCATAGTTGGTGAGCAGTTTTTCCAGGTAGCAGAGCGCGTCCACCGGGTCGTCCATGGCCGGCATCAGGCGCCGTGTGTCGTGCAGGGCGCGGCGGTCGGCCTCGTGCAGGATTTCCAGGATGATTTCCTGCTTGTTGCCGAAGTATTTGAACACCGTGGGCGCCGAAACGCCCGCCTGGTTGGCGATCTGTTCGATGGTGGTGTTCTGGTAACCCTGGCGTTCGAACAGTTCGATCGCCGCTGTACTGATGGCTTGGCGGCGTTCGAGCCGTTGCCGTTCACGCAGTCCGCTCACGCAAGATCCTTGTCGGGTAAAGAGCGGGGCAGTCGGCCCCGGCAGTGCTGTGAAAATACTTTACGGGGTAAAAACTTTAAAGCGCTCATTTTTTTTGCGAATGCACTAGCCGATTTCGGCACAGCGTGCCTGCGGGCGCTCCAGGGGGAATGGAAATTGCCAATTGACCCCGGGGCGCTTTGACGGCGAACTGATCACGTTGCGCGCCGGCTGGATGCAACTGGTGCGCGACCGTGCCAACCAGTCGATGCTCAAAAGCGGCCGCGCGTGGAAAGGCGCGATCACCTGTGACTGGTGCCTTTGCGCCTGCAACTTGACCTTGCCATCCCTTAGGGTGAAGTGTTGCGGCTGTGGCGGTAATCGCTGACGGCTTCGTACACGGCTTTGCGCAGCCGGTTGATGCCGCCGATGGGGCGGTGTGCTTCCACGCCGAACCAGGGGTTGAACGACTGGTTGTCGCACGCCAGATTC
This sequence comes from Pseudomonas sp. MH9.3, assembly GCF_034354675.1. Taxonomy (NCBI): domain Bacteria; kingdom Pseudomonadati; phylum Pseudomonadota; class Gammaproteobacteria; order Pseudomonadales; family Pseudomonadaceae; genus Pseudomonas; species Pseudomonas sp. MH9.3. Next base: position 21,065 of record NZ_CP133785.1, read on the forward strand.
AACGCCGGGGTGTCGAAATCCTGCGCGGGAATCCGCACGTTGGCCACGGTCTCGTAGGGCGCGTCGCTTTCCTTCCACTCGATGCTGGTGTCCTCGATCGGCATGAACTTCTGCGGGTTCTGCCGCTGGATTTGCAGCACGAAGCAGGCCGCCACACGGTCGGTGGACAACTGCTGGTTGAGGGCGCTGCGCAGGAAGTTCGGCAGGTCCTCGTTCTGTTTGGGCAGCGCGTATTGCGGGCAACTGTGCGGGTCGGGCGCCACGCGGAATTTGGCGTTGGCCGCGCCGAATTTATACGGTGAAACAGAGAAATAGGTGGTCTGCGTGGGGCTGGCCGGCGCGGGGGCCAGGGTCGCCAGGGCGATGAACAGGTGGCGCACCTGCCAACTGCGCGGGTCGAGGCTGGGGAAGAATGCCTGGATTTTCTTGCCGTCCGCCTGGGCGCCGATATTCTGCGCGTATTCGGCCACGTCACTGACGAAGAAGTTCGGATGGCTGAACATCACGAAGTCCTGCTCCGTGCGCGCCTGCTGATCGGCCATCAACTGCTTGCCCGGAACGTCCAACAACTTGAGGGCCATGCCTCGCGCGTCGCGGATGCTGTCGAACTGCGGGTAGGCGTTGCCGTTGGACAGGCGCATCGTCGCTTGCCAGGTTTTGCCGGGTTCGGCAAATACGCCCTGGCGCAAGGCTGGGTCAAGGTCGGCCAGCACGCTGACTTCGGCCTTCACGCAGCCGTGCGCCTTGGCATGGGCGTCGCGCAGGTAGCGCGTGCCTTCGTGGTGCTGGTCGACGATGCGCACGGCGGTCTGGATGATGCCCTGGGTCATCGCCGCCTCGCCGGGCGGAATCTGCTCGTTCGGTGACACCGGGCCGCTGTGCTGCCAGGCGTACCAGGCGGTTGCCGCCAGCCAGCCCAGCAGTCCCAGCCCCACCAGCCACAGCAGGGTTTTGCCGAGCAAGGCGCCCAGGCGCAGCCAGAGGCGGGCGAGCAGTGAACGTTGGTTGTATTGCGATCGGATAATCATGGCAGTTGTTGCTCCAGCGGGCCGCCCAGCACTTTCAGGTATTCCAGCAGCGCCCAGCGTTCCTGCGGCAGCAGGCCACGGCCGATAACGCCGTCGCCACGCTTGCCGTCACGAAATTCGTGGCCGCTGTTGTGGTTGCCGGTGATGTTGGTATCGAACAGGAAGGCATTCTTGAATGCGCCGGTTTCAAACCCGAGATGGCGCGGGTCATAGGCGAAGGTGCCTTTATAGAAGGTGACGCTGCGCTCGTCCTGGGGCGAGAGCAGTTGGTAGAGCGTGGGCACCGAGCCGTTGTGCAGGAACGGCGGGGTGGCCCACACACCGGCCAGTGGCCGCGCCTTGTAGGCACGCAGTTCGCGCACGCCGATGGGTTGATCGAAACCGTCCAGGTTCGGGCGCTCGGCCGGGGTGACGCCGGCGGCACGGTAGGCGTGGTCTTCGACGTAGGCGGTGACGTAGGCCAGACCCTTGGCCACGGACATGCTTTTCAGGTCCAGCGGTTCGCTTTGCCTGGGGTGCAGTTGCACATTGAGTGCGGCCAGTTCTGCGCTGTCCCATTGCAGCGCGCTGAGGTCGTAGCGCTGGTCGGCGATGTTAGTGGCGGCGGTGGGATCGGTGCCGATGTAGTCGACGGTGAGCATTTGCAGGTGCTGCACCGCCCGGCCCGGTTCCTGGGTGACGGTGGGCACGTGGCAGGCGGCGCAGTTTTCGGCAAAGAGCGCGCGGCCCTGGGCGGCGAGCGGTTTGTCGATGGCGCCGAACAGGTCTTGCGGCCAGGTGGGCGGCTTGAGGCGTTGCAGGGTTTCTTCGATCAGGTGCAGGTCGCGCACGCGTACGCTGGACGGGTAACGGGCCTGGCCCTGCAGCGGTTGGCCGGCGCTGTCGAAAAAGTCCAGGGTCGCGCCCACGCCCAGGGCTTCGCCGATATTGCGCGCCATGGGTTGTTGGGCCGAGCCGTTCCATTGCACCCAGTCGAAGGTCCAGATGTCCCACAGCTGCGGGTAGTCCACGGGCGCATTGGCGATGCGGTAGTTGTCCGGGGAAAGCGCATCGCCAAAGCTGGCATTGGCGATGCGGCCGAACGCATCGGTACGGCCGGGGCCTTCCTGGGTGGGATAGAGGCCGCGATGGGTGTCGTTCCAGGCGACCGTGATAAACCGGTTGAGGGACTGTTTGAAGGCCTCGCGCAGTTGGCGGTGTTCGGCTTCATAACGATCCCCCAGCACCTGACGGGCGAAGCGTTCGAATTTCCACGGGTTGTAATAGGTGGCCGCAAGGCTTGCCACCAGGGCCTGGCCGAAACTGCCGCCGCGCAGGGTGGGTACGCTGGAGGGCAACACGTGTTGCGCCGAGCCGCCGTCGATGCGCAGGGCCTGGCCTTTGAAATGCAGCTCGCCGGTGTGGCAGGCGGCGCAGGTGATGTCCAGGTATTCAACGTTGCTGTCAGCGTTTTTATGCCGGGCGAAACCGACTGGCAGGTTGCCGGGGTTCTGCGCGGTGGGCACTTGTTTGGGGTCCACGAGGAAGCCGAAGCGCGCCAGGTACTCGGGGGCGGCAAAGCGCTGTTCGGAGAACGGCAGTTCGAGGGCGGTGAACCAGTCGTAATGCAGGCCCTTGACCTGGGTGCCCTGGGGCGTGAAGTAGTAGGTCTGGCGGTCGGTGGCGCTCCATTGGTCCTGGTAGCGCACCTGCTCCACGGGCACGTAATCGGGCAGCCTGGGGTTGACGATGTAGTAGAGCACCACGCCCAGGAGCAGGCCCAGGGCGATAAGAAGCAGAAGTAAGGCACGGGAGAAAATGCGCAAGAGGGCTATCCTTGTCTCAGTCTTGTCGAACGGTAGCGCTGTTATGCCACTACGCCACAGGTGCGGCAAGTGGCCATGAATGTGCGTCAGGGCGCTCCGCGATCCGTCGCGGGCCTGCATCATGAATGAAAATGCTTTTAAACACGTGAACTTATCAGGCGATTCCCGCTCACATGCCGGTAGCCATTGGTCGTGGCCGGCTGATAAGCTCGCGACTTTATTCAAATGCCCTATTGGCGCATGAACAAGGAAATAGCATGAAACAGCATCGGTTGGCGGCGGCGGTGGCCCTGGTTGGCCTGGTACTTGCGGGTTGTGATTCGCAGACCAGCGTAGAGCTGAAAACCCCGGCGCAGAAAGCTTCCTACGGCATCGGCCTGAACATGGGCAAGAGTCTCGCCCAGGAAGGCATGGATGACCTGGATTCCAAAGCCGTAGCCCAGGGCATCGAAGATGCCGTCGGCAAGAAAGAACAGAAGCTGAAGGACGACGAACTGGTTGAAGCGTTTGCCGCTCTGCAAAAGCGCGCTGAAGAACGCATGACCAAGATGAGCGAAGAGTCGGCAACCGCCGGCAAGAAATTCCTCGAAGAAAACGCCAAGAAAGACGGCGTGGTGACCACCGCTTCCGGTCTGCAGTACAAGATCGTGAAGAAGGCCGACGGCCCTCAGCCCAAGCCGACCGACGTGGTGACTGTGCACTACACCGGCAAGCTCACCAACGGCACCACCTTTGACAGCTCCGTGGATCGCGGCAGCCCGATTGACCTGCCGGTCAGCGGCGTGATTCCGGGTTGGGTCGAAGGCCTGCAATTGATGCACGTTGGCGAGAAGGTCGAGTTGTACATTCCGTCCGACCTGGCCTACGGCGCCCAGAGCCCGAGCCCGGCTATCCCGGCCAACTCGGTGCTGGTATTCGACCTGGAGCTGCTGGGTATCAAAGACCCGGCCAAGGCTGAAGCGCCTGCCGCACCTGCTGCACCTGCCGCCAAGAAGTAATCGGCGCCTGAACAGACAACGCCCCGTTTCGACGGGGCGTTGTTGTTTCTGCCGATTGGAAAATGCTGCGGCTGTAAATCTGATCGAACCCGGGCTCTGGCGCACAGTCACACGTAAGACCCGAGCAGGGGTAACCGCACATCACCACCAAGTCAATGAAATCTTGGGGTTTTTTATGTGCGCAAAAAACGCCCGATCTGACTGCGAGCCTTGCGGGGCGTGGCTTTGAGCCGAAAAAAAAGGCTCTGTTCACAAGGTTATCCACAATTTGTGTGGATAACCTTTCATTCGCATGGAACTGGAGTGACACATGAGACCACCCTTCAACTTCACCCGTTTCCTGCCCATCGCCGCGCGGCTGCTGGGCCGTGGCCGTCTGCCCACGTTGTTGTTTGCCGTCGCCGCCAAAGGCTCAAGCCAGGGCAATCGTCTGGGCAAGCTCAAGGATGACCTGAAACTGCTGCAGGGTCTGTGCCTGGCATACTGGCGCGGCGAGTACCGCGCAATCAGCCCCAAGGCGTTGATCTCGGTGGTGGCGGGGCTGATGTACTTCCTCAGCCCGATTGATGCGATCCCGGACTTTATCCCGATGTTCGGCATGTTCGATGACATTGCCGTGCTGGCGTGGGTCATGAAGACCCTGGACGGCGAACTGAGCGCCTTTCGCGCGTGGCGTGACGCCCAGCGTCCGGAAAAGCTCGCGGTGGTTGAGCGGCTTCCGGCGACCGCTGCGCTGCTGGCCAGCGAGCAGCGGCAAAAAAACGCCTGAGGCGGTGATCCCCCGGCGACCTTTACGGCAGTTAGGATTACACTCCCCGGGAAGGTACTTAAGGAAAGTGCTTACCTGGTAAGTGTTTTTATCCTACGGGGCAGTCATGGATATTCAGATAATTTCACGCAATGGCGAGCCCGAATACGCGGTCTTGCCTTGGGATCAGTACCAGGCGCTGTTAGCCGCCGCCGGTTCGCAGCGACCCACGCCAGCGCCGGTGTCGTCCAATCCCCAGGCCGCTCCCGCAGAGGACCAGCGCGCGCTTGCCGACCTGCGCGGTCTGCGCGAAGCCAAGGGCCTGGCCATTGAAACCCTGGCGCGCACCGTGGGCATCAGTCCGTCATACCTTGGTTTGATCGAAAGTGGCGAGCGCCAGCCCGATGCCGCAATCCGCCGCAGTCTTGCCTGGGAATTGGGCGTTGCCGGCTGGAGAGATGAATCGTGAGCCTGCGTATCAGCCGTCAACACTGGGACGGGCTACTCAACGAACTCGACCAGGCGCGCCGCCAGCGTCACCTGCTGACCTACCGCGCGCTGCTCGAGCGTCTGCAATTTCCTTCGCCGGCCATGCAGACCCTGGCCGCCGCCCTGGAGCATCTGGCCGCTCTCGACGCCAAGGCCGATCAGCCATTGCGCAGTTCCCTGGTGATCAGCCAGGGCGCCAGCCGTCTGCCGCGCACCGGGTTCTTCGAGTGCGCCGAGCGTCTCGGGCGTTTCAGCGGGCCCTCCGATGGCGTGGCGGCTGCCTCCTGGCATGCGTCGGAAGTGGTGCGGGTGTTCGAGTATCAATACCCGGAATCCGCCGAGGCCTGAGGCGTCTGCGCCAGCGCGTCCATGCTGTTGATCACATGGATGCTGTAGCCCGCCACGTCCTTGGCGTGGTGCTTGGCCTGGGACGCCAGTTCCGCCAACCGGCTTGCATCCAGTTGCGCACAGGCCTGTGGGTATAAGTGCACCACGCCGATGGACAGCGACAACAGCGCAAATTCCTGCCGCACGCCCTGGCGGTTGAGGGCCACGAAGCAGCCCGCATCAAGGTGTTCGGCGCGGTAAAAGCGCCGGCATTGGGTGTGGAAGTCATCCAGCAGTTGATTGAGCCGCTTGCGCCAGTCCTGCGGGCCCAGCACCAGCAAAAAATCATCACCGCCGATATGCCCGACAAAATCACGGCTGGGGTCGACCCGATCGTTGAGGCATTGCGCCAGGCACAGCAACACTTCATCCCCGCGTCCATAACCGTAGATATCGTTGAATGGCTTGAAGCTGTCGATATCCACGTAGCAGATCACCGACTCACGCTGCTGATGCAGCAACCGCGTCAGGCATTGCTGGATCGGCACATTGCCGGGTAGCAGGGTCAGCGGGTTGGCATGGCGCGCCTGCTGGATTTTCAACTCGGTGATCAGCTTGAGCACATCGATCACTCGACCCAGGCCCAGGTAGTCGCCGTTCAGGGTGATGATGAAGTCTTCTTCGATGCGTTGCCGCGCGCGGCTGGTGAGTAAGCGGCTGACCTGCTGCAAGGACTGGCTCAGTTCCACCGCCAGAAAGTCTGCGCTCATCAGCCGGCTGATCGGCTTGCGCGCGAACAGATCGGTGGCAAACGGCTTGAGCAGCGCGTCCGACAGCGAATGCCGGTGCACGATGCCAATCGGTTGACCCAGCCCATTGAGCACGGCCAGGGAATTGAGGTTGGCCTGGCGGCGAAAGGCCTCGAGCACCTTTGCGGTCGCGGTGTCCTGATGCACGGCCGGCTGCTCGTTGAGCAATGCGCTGAGGTCGCCGGCCTCTTCATTGAGGGCGACGTTGGCATTGTCCGGCTTGGGCAGCATCAGGCGCGCTTCCTGCGGCGGATGTTCCTCAGGCCTGCAGAGCAAGTAGCCCTGGACCAGGTCGACGCCCATTTCCGTCAGCACCGCCAATTCTTCCGGCAGTTCAATGCCCTCGGCAATCACCTGGGCACGGGACGCCCTGGCGATCTGCAAAATCGAGCCGACAAACTCGCGCTTGAGCGCATCCTGGTGAATGCCGTCGATAAAGTGCCGGTCGATCTTCACGTAGTCCGGGCGCAGTTCCGACCACAGGCGCAGGCTGGAATAGCCGGCGCCGAGGTCGTCGAGCGCGATGGCAAAGCCCATGTCGCGATAATGATGCAGCGCCTTCTGCAGCAGGTCGAAATCGTCGGTGGGCGTCTGCTCGGTGAGTTCGATCACCACCTGGCTCGGCGGGATACCGAATTCGCGCAGCAGTTGCAGGGTGCGCCCAGGCTGGTGGGCCGTCTCCATCAGCGAGTGCGGTGAGATATTCAGGAACAGCTTGCCCGGCAACTTCTGCTCGCTGAAGCGCCGACAGGCACTCGTGCGGCAGGCCATTTCCAGTTCGCTGAGGCGCCCGGCCTGGCCGGCCACGGCGAACAGGGCGACGGGGGAGTGCAGCGTGCTGTTGGACGGGCCACGGCTCAAGGCTTCATAGCCGAGGATGCGTCGTTCGGAGAGGCAGACAATCGGTTGGAACAAGCTGTGCAAACTGCCTTGAGCCAGGATAGCGCCCAGTGCATTCAGCTGTTCGATCATGGTCATGGCGATCTCGGTCAAAAAAAAGGACCGCATGCGGTGAGCATGCAGTCCTTCATTTCACGACAGAATGATGTCTATATGATGACACTCCAAGGAGCGATCACCTTAAATCTCCATCCTTTACTGCTTGGCCACCTGTTTGCTGATTTTCAGGTAGTCCAGCAGGATCCGGCCGGTCTCGGCCAGGTAAGCGTCGTCTTCCGGCTTGGTTTTTTCCGCCTCGGTCGGCAACGCGTCTTCGTCTTCTTTCTTCAGTTCCTTGAGTGGGTCTTCGCCCTTGGCCTTGCGGCGCACGTTCTCCAGGGCCAGTTGCTGGCTCTCGATGTCGGCATGCTGCTTGCGACGGTCCACTTCGTTGAGGCTGACGGTTTTCTCTTCCATCAGCTTCTTGGCCAGGGCCAGCTTGTCGCGGATGAACACGAACTCGGCATCCTTGGCGGAGCGGGTGTCGTGGTCAGCCTTCAACTGCGCCAGGAACGGTTTGAACGGGTCCGACGCCGGCTTGATCGCAGGACGGATGGTGTCCCACGGCATGGCTTCGGGCAGGGCGCTTTCGCCGATTTCCTTGGTGTCGATGATCGACGGGAAATCGATGTCCGGCAGTACGCCCTGATGCTGGGTGCTCTGCCCGGAAACCCGGTAGAACTTGGCCAGGGTCAGCTTCAGCTCGCCATGGTTGAGCGGCTGGATGGTCTGCACGGTGCCCTTGCCGAAGGTCTGGCCGCCGACGATCAACGCACGGTGGTAGTCCTGCATGGCGCCAGCGAAAATCTCCGAGGCCGAGGCCGAAAGGCGGTTGACCAGCAACGCCATAGGGCCTTTGTAGAAGGCGCCCGGGTTCTCGTCTTCCAGTACGTCGACACGGCCGTCGGCATTGCGCACCAGCACGGTCGGGCCCTTGTCGATGAACAGGCTGGTCAGCTCAGTGGCTTCCTGCAGGGAACCGCCGCCGTTGTTGCGCAGGTCGATGACCACGCCGTCGACTTTTTCTTTCTGCAGTTCGGTGAGGATTTTCTTCACGTCACGGGTGGTGGACTTGTAGTCCGGGTCACCGGCACGGAACGCCTTGAAGTCGAGGTAGAAGGCCGGGATCTCAATCACGCCCAGTTTGTAGTCCTTGCCGTCCTGCTTGAGGTTGAGGACTTTCTTCTGCACGGCCTGGTCTTCGAGCTTCACCGCTTCGCGGGTGATGGACACGATCTTGCTGGTCTGGTCGTTCGGTGCGTTGGTGTGCGGAATCACTTCCAGGCGCACTACGCTGCCTTTGGGACCGCGGATCAGCTTGACCACTTCGTCCAGGCGCCAGCCCACCACGTCGACCATCTCTTTGTCAGCCTGGGCTACGCCGATGATCTTGTCCGCCGGAGCGACCTGCTTGGTCTTGTCTGCCGGACCTGCCGGCACCAGGCGCACGATCTTGACCTGGTCGTTGTCGCTCTGCAGGACGGCACCGATGCCTTCCAGCGACAGACTCATGTTGATATCGAAATTTTCCGCGTTATCCGGCGACAGATAATTGGTGTGCGGGTCGTAGGACATTGCGAAGGTGTTGATGTAAGCCTGGAAGATATCTTCGGCACGGGTCTGGTCCAGACGTGCCAGCTGATTCTTGTAGCGCTTGGTCAGCAGCTCTTGAATGGCCTTGGGCTCTTTGCCGGCGATCTTCAGGCGCAGCACTTCGTCCTTGACGCGTTTGCGCCACAGGTCGTCGAGGGCGGCGGTGCTGGTCAGCCAGGGGGCGTCCTTGCGGTCCACCAGAAGGGTTTCCTTCTGGGTGAAGTCGAGCTTGTCGACGCCTTTGTTCAACTCACCGAGGGCGAAGTCCAGACGCGCTTTGACGCGGTCCAGATAGCGCTTGTAGATGGTGAAGCCGGGCTGCAGGTCGCCGCTCTTGAGGAAGTCGTCGAACTGCGTCTTCCATTTGTCGAACTCAGCGATATCGCTGGCCAGGAAGTAGCTGCGCGACGGGTCCAGCAGCTTGAGGTAGCTGTCGTAGATGATCACCGAGCGTGCGTCGTCCAGCGGCGGCTTGCTGTAGTGATGACGCTTGAGCAACTCGACGACGTTAAGGCTGGCAATTACCTCATCGCGATCAGGCTGAAGGTTGTCCCAGCTGTTGGCTGCGAACGTATTGGTCGACATCGACGCGAAGCCGAGACCAATGAAAAGAGCGAGGGCGGTGCTGGGGAACAGATGCTTCATGCTGATTCGACGCGGGGGCAATTGATAACGCATATTAGGCCGTCTTTGAGGGAGCCGGTTCCATATGGTCCGGTCGCATAATGCAAAAAGCCCGGCGCTACTGCTACGGGCTCAGTCCGGACTCACTATGGAGGCACTGTGAGAGCATTGCAAGGCGTTGACGGTGATGGGGTGGCCTGGAACAACCCGCTCCTACACCCTGTGTAGGCCCGATCGACTAACGCCCGCCCTGTTACCGGATTGAAATGCCGTCACTGTGGGAGGGGGCTTGCTCCCGATTGCGGTATGTCAGTGAAGACTTTTTCATCTGATACACCGCAATCGGGAGCAAGCCCCCTCCCACCGTTGATCAATGTCAGACCCACTGATGGATCGGCCAGCCGGCCTGTTCGGCGTGGGCACGCAATACCGGATCAGGGTTCACCACCTGCGGGTGATCGACCTTCAGCAGCAGCGGCAGGTCATTGCGCGAGTCCGAGTAGAAGTACGCGCCCTCCAGCGTTTCACCTGTCTGTTCGAGCCACTCCAGCAAACGCGTGATCTTGCCTTCGCGATAGGTCAGCACCCCCACGGTCTGACCGCTGTACACGCCATGGCTCACGTCCAGGTCAATCCCCAGCACTTCATCAATGCCGATACGCGCCGCAATCGGCGTGACCAGGTGCGTGCCCGATGCGGATATCACCAGGATGCGGTCGCCGTTCGCACGGTGGCGGGCGATGGTTTTGGTCGCGTCGCTGTAGATCAACGGCTCGATCACGTCCTCGACCCAGGGGTCGACCAGGTGTTCGATTTCTGCCGGCGTGCGCCCGATCATCGGCTCCAGGCTGAAGTCCATGAAGTCTTCCATGCGTAACTCGCCTCGGCTGTAGGCGTCCATCAGCTCGGTGTTGCGGCGCATGAACGACTCGGGGTCGACCCAGCCCAGGCGGCCCATCTGCTCGCTCCACAGGGTGGCGCAGTCACCGTGGATCAGGGTGTCGTCCAGATCAAAAATTACCAATGCCATCCGTGATGCTCTCTCTTTCGTCAGTCAGTGCCGGTCAGGCTACTTCACACAGTGCGGCTGGGTCGATGGAAAGTGCCAGGCGCTGGCCGTCCGGGTAGAGGTCTTGCGCCGAGCGGTTGAGCACGTCCACCACCAGTTCCACGCCTCGGGCTTCGATGCGGTAACGGATCACGTTGCCCAGCAGGCTGTGGCTGCGCACCAGCGCGTCGAGTTCGCCGCTGAGGCTCAGTTCGATGGCCTCGGGGCGGATCGCGATGCGCCCGTGGATCGGCCGCTGCAACAGCTGGCTGGCTTTGCCGGCGTCGAGCAGGTTGTAGTTGCCGATGAAGCCGGCGGCAAAGGCATCCACCGGCGCGGTGTAGAGGGTCTCGGCGTCGCCGCTCTGCACGATTTTGCCCTGGTTCATCAGGAAGATGCGGTCGGACATGGTCAGCGCTTCCTCCTGGTCGTGGGTCACAAAAATCGTGGTCAGCCCGAGCTCGCGCTGGATCTGGCGGATCTGTTCGCGCAGGTGCTTGCGAATCCGCGCATCCAGCGCCGACAGAGGCTCGTCCAGCAGCAACAGGCGCGGGCGGGTGACCAGGGAGCGGGCCAGCGCGACGCGCTGGCACTGCCCGCCGGACAGCTGGTGCGGGTAACGCCCGGCGAACTCGCGCAACTCCACCAGTTGCAGCACATCCTGCACGCGCCGGTGACTGTCGTCGGTGTTGACCTTCTGCATGCGCAGGCCGAAGGCGACGTTCTGTTCCACGGTCATGTTGGGGAACAGCGCGTAGCTCTGGAACACCATGCCGATGTGACGTTTCTGCGGGCTCAGCGGGACAATGTCCTGGCCATCCAGCAGGATTTTCCCACTGTCCACCGAGGTCAGGCCGGCGATGCAGCGCAACAGCGTTGACTTGCCGCAGCCGGACGGGCCGAGCAGGGTGACGAATTCACCCTTGGCGATCTCGCAGCTGATGTCGCTGAACACTGGCGTACCGGAATAACCTTTTTGCAGATGTTGGACGCTGACGAAGCTCATTGGCTTTTGTCCTTGTTCAAGATATTGGCGGCCCAGGTCAGCACCAGCACAAAGAAAAAGTAGGAAATGACGATGGCGCTGGTGAAGTGGCCGCTGCTGTTGCGCATGTTGTTCAGGTACACCTGCAGGGTCTCGTATTGAGTGCCCACGAGGATATTGGCGAACACGAACTCGCCAAACAGGAACGAGAACGACAGCAGCAGCGCCACCATCAGGCCCTTGCGCAGGTTGGGCAGCACCACCAGGATCGCCGCCTGCCAGGTGCTGGCACCGAGCAGTTGCGAGGCGTCCATCAGGTCGCGCAGGTTGATGGCCTGCAGGTTGTTGGTGATCGCGCGGTACATGAATGGCAGCGCCACGGTGAAGTAGCAGCCGATCAGAATCCACGGCGTGCCCACCATCGCCAGCGGCCCGGAACCATACAGCTGCAACAGCCCCACCGACGACACCACCGGCGGCACCGCGAAGGGCAGCAGGATCAGAATGTTCATCAGCGCATCGAGCCTTGGGAAGTGGTAGTGCACCACAAACAGCAGCGGCAGAATCAGCACCACCGACAGCGCCAGCGCGCCGACGCACACCAGCAGCGATTGCCCGAAGGCCATCAGAAAGCGCGGGTCACTCCACAGTTGCACGTACCATTTCACAGTAAAGCCGGCGGGCAGGATGGTTGCCGACCAACTGCTGGCAATGGAGTAGACAAAGGTGCCGATCAGCGGCAGCACCAGGATCGCAAACAGCAGGTACACCACTGCGCGGTGGTAGAGGGAGGCCGGGCCGGCGTCAGCGCGAGACATGGTAGCTCCTCTTGAGCAGCAGTTGATGGACCGCCGTGACCACGGTCATCAGCGCCACCAGCACCACGGCCAGGGCACTGGCCATGTTCGGGTCGAGCGAAACATCACCAGAGACCAGGCCTGCGATGCGGATCGGCAGCACGTTGAAGTTGCCGGTGGTCAGCGCGTAGACCGTGGCGTACGCACCGAGGGCGTTGGCCAGCAGGATCACGAACGTGCCCAGCAGCGCAGGCGTGAGCACCGGCAGGCCGATATGCCGCCAGAACTGCCAGCCATTGGCCCCCAGCAGCGCGGCCGATTCACGCCAGTCTTCGCGCAATGCATCGAAGGCTGGGTACAGCAGCAGCACGCCCAACGGAATCTGGAAGTAGGTGTAGAGGATGATCAGGCCGGTTTTGGAATAGAGGTTGAAGTCCTGAATGATCCCGGCCTGCTTGAGCATGATGGTGATGCTGCCGTTGAAACCGAGCAGGATGATGAACGCGAAGGCCAGGGGCACGCCGGCGAAGTTGCTGGTCATGTTGGTGAAGGCGGTGACGAAGTTGCGCAGCGGTGAGTCCACCCGGCGCAACGAGTAGCTGCCAAGGGTGGCGATGAGGATGCCGAACACGCTGGAGTAGAAGCTGATTTCCAGGCTGAGCTGGATGGCCTGCAGGTAGAACTTGGAGCTGAAGATACGGGTGAAATTTTCCAGGCTCCAGCCGGCTTCTTCGGTTTGCACGCTGTTGATCAGCACCCACACCAGCGGGGCGATTTCGAACACCATGAAGAACAGGGCGAAGGGCACCAGGCAGAGCAGGGCCAGCCATTTGCCGCGGGTCAGTGAGTTCACGCGAGCAGCTCCCGGCAGACAGGTTTGTCGTGGGGCACGCCGAGCAGTTCGCAGACCGTGCCGCACAGCTCGGTCTGTGTTGGCGCAGCGTCAGGGTTGAGGCTGAAGGCGTCGCCGAGGACAAACAGCGGCACTTCACGTTCTTCCGGCAGCAGGCCGTTGTGGGAGCGGTCGTTGTTCATGCCGTGATCGGCGGTGACCAGCACCTGGTAGCCCGCGTCGAGCCAGCCTTGCAGGTAGTCGGCCAGGATGATGTCGGCCGAGCGCGCGCTGTTGCGGTATTGCGCGGTGTCGAGGCCGTGCTTGTGGCCGGCGTCGTCGATGTTCATCGGGTGTATCAGCAGAAAGTCCGGTGCGTGCTTGAGCCGCAGGCTCTCGGCGTCGGCAAACAGATGGGAGTCGGGGTAATGGTCATTCCAGTAGAAATGCCCGTGCTGGATCGACAATGTCGCGTCGTCTGTGTGGCGGTCGCGGGCGGCGAGGAAGGGCGTGCGGTTATACAGCTCGCTGATCCAGTGATAGGCCGCCGCCGCCGTGGTCAGGCCGGCATCGGTGGCGTAGTGGAAAATGCTGCGCTGGTTGGACAGGCGCGCGACCTGGTTGTGCACGATGCCGCTCTGGATCGGCGGCACACCGGTGAGGATGCATTCATACAGCGGGCGGGACAGGGCGGGCAGTTCACATTCCACTGTGTAGAGGGCTGCGCGTCCTGCGCCGACATAGGCCTGCAAGTGTCCCATGGCGTGCCTCGCAACCTCGACGTTCAGGCCGTCGAGCACGACAAGGATGACAGTGTGCTTCATGGGGGCTGGCGCTCCGCAACAGAGGGGTTGACTCGATACTGGCTGTAGGACCGGACTCAGTGTGGGAGGGGGCTTGCTCCCGATAGCAGTGTGTCATTCAACAGATTCATTGACTGACCTGCTGCTATCGGGAGCAAGCCCCCTCCCACAGACACCGATTGCGGGCTTACTTCATCTCTACGATGACCTGCTCGTTCCACAGCTGTGGCAGCTTCTTGGAGGTCGCTTCCCAGGCATCCGCGTCCTTGATCGGCTGCGGGTTGGCCTTGGTGTACTGCTCGGCTGGGATCAGGTTTTTGGCGATATCGGCCGGCAGTTTCAGGTCGGTTTCGGCACGGATCGGACGCGCATTGCCCTTGGCCAGGGCGAGCTGGCCGGCATCGCTGAACACGTATTCGCGTGTCAGCTTGGCGGCGTTGGGGTGCTTGGCGTATTTGTTGATGATGGTGGTGTAGCCGGATTTCACCGAACCGTCCGATGGGATCAGCACCACGTAGTCATCCGGGTTGGCCATCTTGGCTTTATAGCTCAGGCCGTTGAAGTCCCAGACGATGCCCACCTCGACTTCGCCCTTTTCCATGGTGGCAATGGTCGGGTTGGACAGCGACAGGCGACCTTGCTGGGCAATCTTGGTGAAGAACAGCAGGCCGGGCGCGATGTTCTTTTCATCGCCCTTGTTGGCGATGGCAGCGGCGAGTACCGCGTTGGATGCCTGGGCCGCAGTGCTTACGTCACCCACCGACACCTTGTACTTGCCGGTTTGCAGGTCTGACCAACTGGTCGGCACTTCGGAGCCGTGCAGCAGTTTCTTGTTGACCACAAACGCGATGGTGCCGGTGTAGGCCAGGGCCCAGTGACCGTCCTTGTCTTTCGCCCAATCCGGCACCGAAGCCCAGTTGGACGGTTTGTACGGCTGCGTCACGCCTTGCTTGACCGCGAGTGGGCCGAAGGCTGCGCCCACGTCGCCGATATCCCCGCTGGCGTTGTCTTTTTCGGCTTTGAACTTGGCAATTTCCTGGGCCGAGCTCATGTCGGTGTCCATGTGCTTGAGGCCGTAGAGCCGGGTCATGTCCGCCCAGATGCCTCCCCAGTTGGCCCAATCGTCGGGCATGCCGAGGCTGTTGACGGCGCCTTCACTCCTGGCGGCCGCTTCAAGGGTTTTCAAATCGGTATCAGCGGCCATGGCGGTGGTGCACAGGGCAATGGTCGAGCCTAACAGTGATGCCAGGAAAAGCTGTTTCATCCGAAGCTCCTTTGGGCGTATTCAACGCGGCGTTGTAGCGGGCGGTGTTGTTGGTCTAGGTCAGAGCAATACCTGAGCCAATCTAGACGCGATGGATGACAGTTTCGTGTCGATGTCGTTTTTGAAACGCCAATGTCGTCTGGCGCTGACTGAGCGTAGACCATGCTCAAATGCCCGCAGGCCCGGGACTTGGCCGATGTATTGCAAGGTTTGCTGGCGGGCCGTGCAGCGGCTGTCATCTGTCGGTCATCTGCACTGCCTAGGCTGATACGGCAAGAAACAGGAGCGGTTATGCGGGGTTTTGTGCCCCCCAATGGTGCTGGTCTAGTCCAGATAGGTAACGTTGATGCGGGATGAGGCAATCAAGGCGGTAACTTCCATTGGCCTGGCGCTGCAGGAGCAGATCAACCACGGCCTGCTGGCGCCGGCGAGCAAGCTGCCGGCCGAGCGCAAGCTCAGCGAGCTGTTCGGCACCACACGTATTACGGTGCGCGAAGCCTTGTTGCAGTTGGAGGCTCAAGGGCAGATTTACCGCGAGGAGCGCCGTGGCTGGTTTGTCTCGCCGCCACGACTGGCCTACAACCTGATACAGCGCAGCCACTTTCACGCCATGGTGGCCGACCAGGGCCGGGTAGCCTCCACCGAAGTGATTTCTGCGCGCCTGCAACCGGCGTCGGCGGCGGTGTGTGCGTGGTTGCAACTGCCGGCGTTGTCCAGCGTGATCCAGATCTGCCGCAGCCGGCGGATCGATGGCCGGCTGGTGCTGTACGTGGAGCACTACCTGAACCCGCAGTACTTTCCGGGGATTCTCGAGTGCGACCTGAATCAGTCGATGACCGAGTTGTATGCGCGCATTTACGACCTGCATTACGGTCGCGTGCGCTTTGAGATTGTGCCGACATCACTGCCGGTGGAGGCCGCCGCTGCGTTGCGCGTGTCGGCGGGCAGCCCGGGCTTGCGCATTGCCCGGGTCAATTATGACCAGCACCAACGGTTGATCGACTGCGACCTGGAGTTCTGGCGGCATGATGCGATTCATGTGGGGGTTGATGTGGTGTGAGAGACAAAGTGCGGGAGGGAGCAAGCCCCTCCCGCAGGTTAGGTGTCAGTCGGTGGAGAGGGTCTTGATCACCTGAGCAACATTGGTTTCCAGCTCTGCCACCGGATCGGCACCGTCGACGTTCAGCACCAGCAACTTCGCGCCGCCTTCGGTGATGGCAGCCTTCACCGGCTCACTCGGCTGGCGATGATGCAGCACCACCGCCACATCGTTTTCCTTCAGCTCAGCGCTGAGTTTTTGCAAATCCTCGGGCGTCCACTGGGCGTCGGGGCGGGCGTCTGTGCGCAATGCTTCCAGGTTCAGGCTGCTGACCAGATAAGCGAAATGATCGCTCAGGCTGACCACGCTCAGGTTGTCCGCCTTGGCCAGCCGTGCCTCGCTGTCGGCGTTGAGCTGGAGCAGGCGGTGTTTGAGTGCGGCCAGATTGGCGTCGATCTTCGCCTTGGCGCCGGGTGCCAGACGGCTGAGGTCGGCGGCCATCACATCGGCCATGCGTCCCATATTGTTGCTGGACTGCCAGGGCTGGCTGTTCAGCCCATCGGCGGCACCCGGCTGCAGGGCGATGCCCGGCAAGCCACCGTCCACCGGTCGCCCGGCATCGACCTCGACAATCCGGATGTTGCTGCGGCGCGCCACCGGGTAAAGCGGGTCGTCCGGCCACAGTGAGCGCAGCCCGATGGCCGCGTCGGCGTCCTGGGCAAGCGTGCCCAGCGCCTGGGCGCCGCGCCCGGTGAAGTAGGACACCTGCCGCGAGCCGGGCAGGTTGGCCGGCGCGGCGCGCTCCAGTTGCACATCGGTGCCGTTGAGCAGCACCTCGGCGAGGCCGTAGGTGATGGGCAGTGAAGCCAGCACCTTGACCGGCTTGACGGATTTGGCCTTGATCAGTGCGGCATGGCCGAGCCCGTGATTGGCGACGAAATCCTTGGTGTGGAAGCCATCCACCACGGCCAGCGCCGGTGTACTGAGCAAGCAAGCGATGGCCAGAGCCATTGGGCGACATACAGGGCGCATTTATCCAAGATTCCCTTTGAGGCTGGGCACGGTGCCGCGCGCGATGGCGGCCACGGCGAAAGCGATACCGGCCACCAGAATGATCGCGGCGCCGGACGGAACAGGCAGGTCGAAGATGATCGGCAGCAGGATGCCGCACAGGGTGCTGACGGTGGCGATCAGCACCGAGATCCAGAAGAACCCCTTGAGCGACTGGCTCAACAAACGCGCCGCCGCCGCCGGGATCACCAGCAGCGCACCCACCAGAATGGCGCCGATCACCTTGACCGCCGCCACGGTGATCAGCGTCACCAGGATCACGAACAGGTAGTCCAGGGTCTTCACCGCCACCCCGCGCACTGCCGCCAGCTGCGGGTTGAAGCTGGCGAGCATGATGCGGTTGTACAGCGGCAATGCCAGCGCCATCACCAGCGCACCGACAATCGCCAGCACCAGCAGGTCATTGCCGTTGACCGTCAGCACCGAGCCGAACAGCACGTTCTCGAGGATGTGCACGTTGATCTTGCCAGCCAGGATCAGCAGCAGGCTCGCACCCAGTGCCAGGGACACCGAGAGAAAGACGCCGATCAAGGTATCCGGCGCCAGGCCGGTGCGGTTGCGCAGGTAGTTGAGCAGGATGCCGAACAGCAGGCAGTAGCCGAACAGGCTGCCATAGGGCCCGGTGTAGGGCTCGCCGAGCAGGATGCCCACGGCCACGCCGGTCAGCGCGGCGTGACCGACTGCCTCGGAGAAAAACGCAAAGCGCTTGACCACCACCAGGGTGCCGAGGCCGCCCAGCACCGGGCCGATCAGCAGGCCGGCAAGCAGGGCGTTGACCACAAAACCGTAGGCCAGTGCTTCCGGCAGGTAGCCGGACGAGGCCCATCCCTGAACCATCAGGCGAAACGCTTCATAACTCATTGCGCCGGGCTCCGAGGATGGGTGGAAAACAGCGTCAGCAGGCGATCCGGGGTGAGCGCCTCTTTCGGGGTGGCGTCGAACAGCACGCGGCGGTTCAGGCCGGTGACGCGATCCGCCAGACGGCTAACGGCCTCCAGGTCGTGCTCGATCCACAGCACGGTGATGCCGGCCAGGCGCCAGTCGTGCAGGAGGCGCTCGAACACCTGGATGCCCGCCTCATCGAGGGCCGCCATCGGTTCGTCCAGCACCAGCAAGTGCGGGCCCGGAATCAGGCCCTGGGCCAGCAGCACGCGTTGGCGTTCACCGCCAGACAGCGCGCCCATGCGCCGCTTGCGTTTATCCTGCATGCCGACGCGCTCCAGCGCCTCGCCAATCGCCGCCGCGTAATGTCGGGACAGGCCGAGAAACGCAGGGCGGCGCTGGCACATGGCGGCCATGAAATCGTCCACCGTCATCGGCAGGCCGCGGTCGAATTCCAGCGCCTGTGGCACGTAGCCGATGGTGCCGGGGCTGTGCGGCCACGCCAGGCTCAAACGGCCCTGGTGCGGCGTCTGCCCCAGCAGGGTCTTGATCAGCGAGCTTTTGCCGCCGCCGTTGGGGCCCACCAGTGCATGGATGCTGCCTGGCTGCACCTGGAAACTCACGCTGTCCAGAATCAGCGTGCGGCCCAGGGTAAGGCATACCTTGTCGAAATCGATGGTCGGGCCGACGCTGGCAACGTTGAGCTGTTCGGCCACCGTCATGCCCCCGACTCCTGAATCGCGCGCACCACCGTGTTGAGGTTGCCGGTCATTTCCACTTCATACTTTTCGGCGCTGTAGTCGCCGTAGGAAATATGCGACAGCGGATACAGTTTGACGCCCGACTCACGCTGGATGGTGTCGACATAGGTGGATGGGAAATCCATCTCGGAGAAGATCACCTTCACGTCCAGTGCACGCAGCTCGTCGATGGTCTTCTTCAACTGGCTGGGGCTCGGCTCGATGCCATGGGCCGGTTCGACCACGGCGGTGACTTCCAGGCCGAACTCGCGCAGCAGGTAGTCGTAGGCTGCGTGCACAGTGGCCACGCGCAAATCCGGGTTGGGTGCGCGGGTGAGCTTGGCCAGGGCGTCGGCGCGCATCTGGCGCAGGCGTTTGCCGTAGGCGCGGGCGTTCTGTGTGTAGGTCCTGGCGTTGTCCGGGTCGAGCTTGCCCAGCTCGCGGGCGATGTTGTTGACCTGGGCAATCGACGCGCTGATCGACAGGAAGGTGTGCGGGTTGACCACCTTGCCCGCACCGCGCGCGGCGTTGCCGGTGGCAGCCAGCAGTGGCACGTTGGCGTTGGCCTCGATCACGGGAATGTCCGGGCGCTCGCTGGTGGCGATCATGCGGTCGGCGAAGTCGTCATGGCCGACGCCGTTGAGCACGATCACGTCGAGGGTGCCGATGCGTTTGATGTCTTCGGCACGCGGTTCGTAGGCGTGGGGGTTGAAGCCGGCCGGGATCAACGGCACCACGTCGGCCTTGTCGCCGACAATGTTCGCCACGTAGCTGTAATAAGGGTGCAGGGTGATGCCGATGCGCAGGCGTTTGGCCGCCTCGGCGTTGGCGAGGGGCGCCAGCAGCAGACTGAGCAGGCCAACCAGTAACAGGCGCAACAGGGGAGATGAAATGGACATAAGCACTCGGTCTTCTCGTTCAGTGACGGTGCTGGCGGGTGACGCCGGCATCGAATTGCGCAACCACCTGCCGCCAGCCGGCGGCGATCAGCGCCTGGTCAGTAAGGTCGGAGGGTGCGGCGAGGTTGGCGTTGCGGTTGAGCCAGATATCCGGCTCGCTGCCCTGCACGCGCATCAGCAGTGAACCGCTGGTGGTCGGTGCCTGGCTCAGGCCCAGGTAGGCCGCCGGCGCCAGCAACTGCCAGCGATGGTCGCCACGGCTGACCGAGCTTGCGTCCTGGGCAAATGGCGCGAACCCTTCTTCGGCCAGTTGCTCAGGCGTCGGCAGCGCGCTTTGCTCCTGTTGCAGCAGATGGATTTCATCCAGGGTCACCCGCAGGTCGGCGTAGATGCCTTGCTCGGCGGCGCTGAGGTCGCGGCGCGCATCCCACTGATGGCTGGGCACGGCGGCCACTTCGCGGGATTCACCATGCACCGCCACCACGCTGCCCGCCACCGCCAGAATGATCAGGCACAGCAGCAGCACGTAGAGGGTTTCGTGGCCGGCCCCCGCGGTGCGTACAACCTGTGTGGTACTCATTGCGGCTGGATATCCGCTTGGTCGATTTCCACCACATGGCCGGGGCCCGCGTCGAACAGCACATAGAACTCGGCCGAAGGCTTCTTGAAGGTCAGGGTCGAATCCTCGCCGAGCTTGCCCGGCACCAGGATGGTCTCGTCGTAGCCGATCACGTCCAGGGTCACGCCGGGTGCGCCGCTGCCGTCGGAAAATCCGCCTTTGCACTGGATCTGCTCGCCGGGGATTTCCTTGCATTCGCACATCGGGTTGTGAGCCAGCGCCGGGCTACTGAAGCCGGCGCACAGCAGCAGCGCTGCGGCGACGCGGGCCGGATGCATCATGTTCATGGTTTGACTCCTTGCTTGTTCAGCCAGGCGATGGTGGCAGGCGAGGCCTGGCTCAGCGGGATGGAACCCTGGTGCATCGTGCCGTCCCAGCCTTCCATGGTGACCCACAGTTCAGCGTCGGCCGGCGTGCGTTCCGGCACGGGCAGGGCGGCGCCCATGCGGTACGGCGTACCGAAGAAGATCACCCCGGCGGCGCGCAGGCTGCGGGGTTTGCCGATACGCAGGTAGGTGGCCTTGACCTGTTCGGCGCAGTTGTCACACAGGGCGGCGTTGAAGAACTTCATCGGGCCGGCCGGGTCCGGGCTTGGGCCCTCGTTGCGAAATTCGGCGAGTGTCAGGCTCCAGGGCCCGACCTGCACCTGGCCGGCCACCCGTTCGCCCAGGCCGGTGTCGCCGCGAAACAGCGCGGCGTCGGCAAAGTACTTGGGCATGAAACCCAGGGGGATCAGCAGCAGCAGGACATTGATGTGGAAGCGCCATTTGAGCCAAAAGGCGCGCAGTGGCGAGGGCGGTACGGCAGCGACCTTGCTCATGAGTGGACCTGCGAGGAATCGATCGGTTTTGCAATCTGCGCCCGCTGCCCTTTGGCTTCGCGCTTGAGGGCGTTGAGCGTGGCCAGCGCCGTGCGCTTGGTCCAGATCAACAGGCCGCTCAACACCATCATGCTCAGTACGAGGCCGAAGAAGGCCCAGATCAATTTGATCCACAGCCCGCCAAAATCACCGGTGTGCAGCGGACGCATGGATTCGGTGACGAACTCCAGCGTGCTGCGGTCGGACAATAGGTGCGACACGGCGATTTCGCCGTTATAGGGGTTCAGTTGCGCGGTCTGGAACATCAGCGGGTACCAGCCCCGGCCGCCGATCTGCAGGTGGCTATAGGCATTGAGCGGCAGGAAGGCGAAGGTGGCATCCAGCCCGGGAATGCGCTGGGTGGCGATTTTGATCGCCTCGTCCAGCGCAATCATGGGCACCGGCACGCCGGGGGCCGATAACGGCACCTTGTCGCGGGCTATCACCGGCACGATGGGCTCGCTGGAGATGGATATCTGGTTGTCGCCCAGGATCGCCTGGATCAGGAACCAGGTGCCGGTGATGGAGATCACTGCGATGAACCAGATCGACCAGATCCCGCTGAGGCGGTGAAAGTCGCCCCAGAAAATGCGCGCGCCATGGCGGATGCGCAGGGTCGGGCGCAGGAAGCCTTTCCAGAAGCGCTTGTACACCACCAGCCCGGTGATCAGGGACGCCAGCAGCGGCAGACCGAGCAGCGACACCAGGTACCAGCCCCAGCTGTAGCCATGGGTGAACGGCACCAGCCACCAGCCGTGCAGAGCGCGGGTGAATTGCTGGAAGTTGAACGACGGGCTGATGCCCTGGATCGTTCCGGTGTATGGGTTGGCGTAGGCCTCCACTGTGCGGCCGTCGGGGTAGCTGAGGCCGACGGTCAGGGCAAAGTGCGATTCATCGGGGCGGATGATCGATCGCACGATCGCCTTGGGCTCGTCGCGCCCGATGGCAGCGATCACCTGGTCGAAGCTCAGCGGTTGGGCATCATCCGACGGTTTGCTCGCACGGATGTCCGGGTTGGCCAGCCACACGATTTCCTGGCTGACCACTGCCAGGGTGCCGGTGACGCAAACGATCAGCACAAAGAACCAGATGGGCAATGCCAGCCAGCTGTGTACGAGAAACCAGAGTTTTGAGCGTGACTTCTTCGACATGTCAATGCGGGTCTTGATGGGGGAGGGCGATGCAGGCCCGGGAAAGGCCGGTCGTAGCTTTTGCTGACGCGACAGGCTGTATCTAAGTTAAGACGGATGAGGATAAGAAATCCCCAAGGCGCAAATGAAAGAAAATGTTTCAGGCGGTCACGCGGATGCCCTTGTGGGAGCGGGCAAGCCCGCTCCCACATGAGTTCGTCCTATATTTATCGGGGGGGGGGGAGAGGGGCGACGCGTTGTACCGCCGCCTAAACGGACAGGTGCAGTACTCGTTCGCCCTGCATGTTTTCGCCGGGCCGCCGTTTGTTCACCGCCAATTCGCCGATCTTGATCAAGCGCGTGCGCGTCACATTACGGCTCAGGCCCAGCAGACTGGCGGTGTGCACCTGGTTGTAATGGCTGAAGCGGTAGGCGGCGCGCAGCAGCGCGTCTTCGACTTTTTCATGCAGGGCGCCGGCCTGCTCTTCGAACAACTTTTGAAAGGCGCGGGCCAGCAGGGCTTCGGCACTGTTGTCGATGTGCTGGCTGTCGTCCTGGCGCTCGATGCGCAGGTTCGACAGGCGCAGGTCTTCGCGTTCGATCACGCGGTTACGGCAGATCAGCAGGGTGTGATGGATGACGTTTTCCAGCTCACGGATGTTGCCCGGCCAGCTGTAGCTCTTGAGTTTCTGCTCGGCCTCACGGCTGATGCTGATCGAGCCGTAGCCCAGGCGCCGGCTGTAGGCTTCGATAAAGTGCCGCACCAGCGGCATGATATCGCCGGGGCGCTCGCGCAACGGGCTGAGCTCCAGGCTGACCACGTCGAGTCGATAATAAAGGTCCTCGCGAAAGTGCCCGGCGTTGATGGCTTTTTCCAGTTGCACGTTGGTGGCCGCGAGCACGCGCACATCGATCGGGATGCTCTTGCGCGATCCCAGGCGCACCACTTCGCGCTCCTGCAACACGCGTAATAACTTGACCTGGATTGCCATCGGCAAATCGCCGATCTCATCCAGGAACAGCGTGCCGCCATCCGCCTCTTCGAACCAGCCAGCCTTGGCGCCAAGGGCGCCGGTAAACGCGCCTTTTTCATGGCCGAACAGTTCGGCTTCCACCAGCGATTCGGAAAACGCGCCGCAGTTGACCGCCACAAATGGCCGGTTGCGCCGCGCGCTGAGGTTGTGGATATGGCGCGCCACCAGCTCTTTACCGGTGCCGGTCTCGCCGATGATCAACACGCTGGCTTCGCTGGGCGCCACTTGCTGAATATGGTCGAGCAGCGCTTGGGATTTGGGATCTTCGAACACCTGGGCCGTGGCGCGGATCGAGGTGGCGAGGGCGGGCGAGGGCGGTAGGGTCAAAAGCTGCATGGTTTGCTCACTCTTTTTGTTTGGCGAAGATCTCAGGTCTTGGCGGGCAGTACATCGTTGGCAATCATTTCGCCAAACGGTCCCGTCAGGTTGGTAACGCCGCGGCCGGCCAGGCTGGCGTACGGTTCCGGCAGCAGGGGAAAGACCAGCTCGGCGAACCGATAGGCCTCTTCCAGGTGCGGATAGCCGGAGAAAATAAAGCTCTCGATCCCGAGGTCGGCGTATGCCTTGATGCGTTCGGCCACCTGCTGGGGGTTGCCCACCAGTGCGGTGCCGGCGCCGCCACGTACCAGGCCGACGCCAGCCCACAGGTTGGGCGCGATTTCCAGGTTGTCGCGACGCCCATCGTGCAAGGCGGCCATGCGGCGTTGGCCTTCGGAGTCGAAGCGCGAGAAGGATTTTTGCGCGGCGGCAATGGTCTCGTCGCTGATGTGTTCGATCAGTTTGTCGGCGGCTTTCCAGGCCTCTTCTGCGGTTTCGCGCACGATCACATGCAGGCGGATGCCGAACTTCACCGTGCGGCCATGGCGCGCGGCGCGCTCGCGAACGTCAGCGAGTTTTTCTGCGACAGCGGCCGGCGGCTCGCCCCAGGTGAGGTATACGTCAACCTGTTCGGCGGCGAGGTCGTGGGCGGCGTCGGAGGAGCCACCGAAGTACAGCGGTGGATAGGGCTTTTGCACCGGTGGGTAGAGCGCCTTGGCGTTTTGCACGCGCAGGTGTTTGCCTTCGAAATTGACCGATTCGCCCTGCAAGACGCGGCGCCAGATTCTGAGAAACTCGTCAGAGACTTCGTAGCGTTCGGCGTGGTCGAGAAAGCTGCCGTCACCACGGTTTTCATCCGGATCGCCGCCGGTGACCACGTTGATCAGCAAGCGACCGTTGGACAGGCGATCCAGAGTGGCAGCCATGCGTGCCGAGACAGTGGGCGAGATGATGCCAGGGCGAATCGCTACCAGATAACGCAGGCGTTCCGTCAGCGGTACCAGCGCCGAGGCGATGACCCAGGAGTCTTCGCACGAGCGACCGGTAGGAATCAACACGCCGTAGTAACCCAGGCTGTCGGCCGCCTGGGCGACCTGCTTCAGGTAATTGAGCGTGACCGGGCGAGCCCCCTGGGTAGTGCCCAGGTAATGACCGTCGCCATGTGTTGGCAGAAACCAGAAAACATCCATGACAGATCCTTGAGCGATATTCAGCAGGGAGATGGCGCATGCGCTTTTAAAGGCGGCATTAGTTATAGAAGGTTATGTTTATTCCGTAAATGAACGTATTTCTCTATTTATAGAACATAATTGAATATGAGTGTTTTTCTGTCGAAGCGGACGAAACGGTTGATAGCGACTATCACGGGCGGTGATTTTTCACCTGGAGGGGTCGGGAGTAGCCTGTGTTCATTGACTCATAACCGACTTCCAGGGCCATTGCCATGAACCGTTCACTCGCCGTTTTGCTACTGCTCGTTACCTCTGTGCTGGCCGGATGTGCGACACATCCGGCGCCGCAATTGCGTCCCTATACTGCTGAAGAAACCCGCCAGTTGGCGCTGGAAGCGTTGAGCCGTCGCAGTTTGTCGTTTGATGATTATCAGCAGCAGCGCGCCGCACTGACCCGGCAGTCGCCCAAGCCGATCGGTTTTGATCGCCAGGGCGAAATGAATGCAGAGCGCAGCGTCAAGTTGTTGGGTCGTCCCAGTTGAGCGTGCAGCCGGTGGCAAAAAGCCCGAGGTTTCCAGGGAGGAATCTCGAGCTTTTTGTTTGCCATGGGATCACTTCAGCCTGTTAAGCTGATTTTCAGGACCGTTCCTACGCACATTTACAGACAGTGGCTCTTCTTCAATGGCACTTGATCGGTTAAACCTGACGAACTCTGTTCTGGTCAATGCCCCGGGATGTTGCTCTCGGTAATACGCTCTGCGAGTTTTTAACGTCATGAATAAACGTCCGTTGTATTTCGACTACGCCGCCACCACACCGGTGGATGAGCGCGTGATCCAGGTGATGGTCGAGTGCCTGGGCTTGAATGCCAACTTCGGCAACCCCGCGTCCAGTTCCCATGCGTTTGGCCAGGCGGCCCGGCATACGGTTGAGCAGGCACGTGGCCAGGTGGCCGAATTGGTGGGTGCCCGGCCCGAGCAGATCGTCTGGACCTCCGGCGCCACTGAGTCCAGCAACCTTGCGATCAAGGGTGTGGCCCAGGCGCGTGGAGTGCCGGGTGGGCATGTCATCACCAGCCAGATCGAGCACAAGGCCACGCTGGATACCGCTCGGCAACTGCAGGACACCGGCGTGGCGGTGACCTACCTGGTGCCGGACGCCGATGGCCTGATCAGTGCCGATGCGGTCAGCGAAGCGTTGCGCGAAGACACTTTTCTGGTCTCGCTGATGCTGGTGAACAACGAGCTGGGTACCCTCAACGACATCCCGGCCATCGGTGCGCGCGTGCGAGCGCACGGCGCGTTGTTTCATGTGGATGCGGCGCAGGGTGCGGGCAAGGTGGCTATCGACCTGGCCCAGTGGCCAGTGGATCTGATGTCATTTTCCGCTCACAAGCTTTACGGTCCCAAGGGGATCGGCGCGTTGTATGTCGGGCCCCGTGCGCAGCAGAAGGTGCTGGCGCAGATTCACGGTGGTGGTCACGAGGGTGGTCTGCGTTCCGGCACTTTGCCCACGCACCAGATTGCCGGCATGGGCACGGCATTCGCCCTGGCGGCGCAGTCTTTTGCTGAAGAGAAGGCACAGATCGCGGCCTTGCGTCAGCGCTTGCTGGATCAACTGCAGTCAATTGCCGGCGTGCGCCTCAATGGCAGCCCCACGCAACGTATTCCCCACACGTTGAGCCTCACGTTCAGTGAAGGCGAATTCAATTCCGCTGCACTGAGTGCGGGCATTGCGTTTTCAGCGACGTCGGCGTGCAACTCGGCAAGCAACGCGCCGTCCCACGTTCTTCTAGCGTTGGGGCATGATGCGCGTGCTGCCGGTCGTACCATTCGCTTGAGCCTCGGTCGGTTTACCACCGAGCAGGATATCGATGAAGCCGTGCAACTGATCAAGGCAGCAGTCGCCAGTGCACCGGCATTCTGGGCTGTCTGAGTTTTGATTCGCACACATAATAATGATGAGTGGTTAGCAGGAGACACAATGAGTACGCAGCCTTTGACCCATGGCACGGTGCCCCGGCGCCTGGCAGTTACCCGTGAACTGATGAGCCGCGAGGGCATTCATGCTCTGCTGGTGCCCTCGGCCGACCCGCACTTGTCCGAATACCTGCCGGGTTACTGGCAGGGCCGCCAATGGTTGTCGGGGTTTCATGGCTCGGTGGGAACGCTGATCGTCACTGCGGATTTTGCCGGCGTATGGGCAGACAGTCGCTACTGGGAACAGGCGACCAAGGAGCTCAAGGGCAGCGGCATCGAGCTGGTCAAGCTGCAACCGGGTCAACCTGGCCCACTGGAATGGCTGGCCGAACAGACTCCCGAAGGCGGTGTGGTGGCAGTGGATGGCACAGTAATGGCCGTGGCCTCGGCGCGTACCCTGGGCGGCAGGCTGGCCGAGCGGGGCGCGCGCTTGCGCACCGATATCGATGTGCTCAGTGAAGCCTGGCAGGACCGACCGCCGCTGCCGAATCAGCCGATTTACCAGCATCTGCCGCCGCAGGCGACCGTCAGCCGTGGCGAGAAGCTTGCCGCTCTGCGCGCCAGCCTGGCAGAAAAGGGTGCCGATTGGCATTTCATCGCGACCCTGGATGACATTGCCTGGTTGTTCAACCTGCGCGGCGGCGACGTGTCGTTCAACCCGGTGTTTGTGTCCTTTGCCTTGATCAGCCAGCAACAGGCCACCTTGTTTGTGGCCCTGAGCAAAGTCGATGCCGAGCTGCGTGCCGTGCTCGAGCAGGATGGCGTGACCCTGCGTGATTACAGTGAGGTGGCCGATGCGCTGCGTGCAGTGCCGTCAGGTGCGAGCTTGCAGATTGATCCGGCACGGGTGACGGCGGGTTTGCTGGAAAACCTCGATGCTGACGTCAAGTTGGTGGAAGGCCTCAACCCGACCACGCTTGCCAAATCCCGCAAGAGTCTGGCCGACGCGGAACATATCCGTCAGGCGATGGAGCAGGATGGTGCGGCCTTGTGCGAATTTTTCGCCTGGCTGGACAGCGCTCTGGGGCGTGAGCGTATTACCGAGTTGACGATTGATGAGCACCTGACCGCTGCGCGTGCGCGTCGCCCGGGTTATGTGTCGCTGAGTTTCAACACCATTGCCGCGTTCAACGCCAATGGCGCGATGCCGCACTACCACGCGACTGAAGAAGAGCATGCGTTGATCGAGGGTGATGGCTTGCTGCTGATCGACTCGGGCGGCCAATACCTGGGGGGCACCACGGATATCACGCGGATGGTGCCTATCGGTACGCCGAGTGAAGAGCAGAAGCGCGACTGCACGCGGGTGCTCAAGGGCGTGGTTGCCTTGTCACAGGCGCATTTTCCCAAGGGCATTCTGTCGCCGTTGCTGGACGCCATCGCACGCGCGCCGATCTGGGCTGAAGGTGTGGATTACGGTCACGGCACTGGTCACGGTGTAGGTTATTTCCTCAATGTGCACGAAGGTCCTCAGGTGATTGCCTATCAGGCCGCCGCCGCGCCACAGACGGCGATGCAACCAGGGATGATTACGTCCATTGAACCTGGCACGTATCGTCCGGGCCGCTGGGGGGTGCGCATCGAGAACCTGGTGTTGAACCGTGAGGCGGGTAAAACCGAGTTCGGTGAGTTCCTCAGGTTTGAAACCCTGACCCTGTGTCCGATTGATACGCGTTGTCTGGAGGCGTCGTTGCTGACGGTTGACGAGCGCGCATGGCTCAATGCTTACCATGCCGAGGTGCGTGAACGTTTGAGCCCATTGCTCAATGGCGCCGCGCTGGAGTGGTTGCTGGTGCGTACCTTGGCTATTTGAGAGGTTGCGGTTGGGGCGCCCGGGTAAGGGCGCCGTTGCGGCGATGGTCGAGTGGGCTAGGCTATACAGAAGCAGTCATGGGCGGACTGCTCAGGCGATTACTTGCAGATGACGATCATGCTGCGACTGGTGTAACCGGCAGGGTTGAGGCCGAACGGATAGTCCCCGGGTTCTTCGGAGTTTTCGCCGGACTTGGCGATCACCCGGTAGCCCTTGGCGCCGCATGCGTTGGCCGCACTGGTGTAGCACTGGTCCCAGGAGGAGGACAGGCCGGAACAGTTGATATGCAGCCCTTTTTTGCCCCGCTTAACTTCTGTCTTGGTGGTCGCGGCACAGCCTGAAACGGCCACGATCACTAACAGTATCAAAATTCGCTTCATTCGCATCCTTAATAGCCGCTTGGCAAAACTGCTTGAAGCAGGCTGTGTTCGCTCTCGATTGTGCGTCCGCGCTGTCCTTGTCGAAACTCTCCATGAATGCTATCCGTTTACGCCCTAAACATGGCCTAAAAGAGCAGTAAATACCATCCCCGGTTTTGAAAGATGATCAGTCGACAGGCACCAGCGGTTTTGCTTGGTTACGCATCGTCAGGGTTGCGCCTGTGGACGCCAGGATGATGCAGGTGATGGCCATCCATTGCGCGAAGGAGAGGTGTTCATGCAGAAAGAGCAAACCCGACAGCGCGCCGAATGCGGGTTCGATGCTCATCAGTGTGCCGAATGTGCGGGCAGGAAGACGGGTGAGCGCGACCATCTCGAGTGTGTAGGGCAGGGCGGTTGAGAGAATAGCTACGGCGATGGCGACGGGTATCAAGGCTGGCGTCAACAGTGCGCTGCCGGCGTGCACGATACCGATCGGTGCGACGAACAGGGCAGCGATCATTACACCCAGCGCTGCGGTCTGGACGCCATTGTCATTGCCGGCCTTTTGCCCGAACAGTATGTAGAGCGCCCAGCACGCGCCTGCGCTCAGCGCGTAGGCAGCACCTGTCAGGTCAATGCTATTGCTGGCTTCGCCGGTTGGTATGAGCAGGAGCAGGCCGATAATCGCTAGCGCGATCCATAGAAAATCTATTGCCCTGCGCGAGGCGTAGATCGCCACAGCGAGAGGGCCGGTGAACTCAAGGGCTACCGCAATACCCAGGGGGACGGTGCGCAGCGACATATAGAAGAGGAAGTTCATGCCGCCCAGCGCTATCCCGTAGATGAACACGGTGCGCAGCGATCTCGCCGTAAACGTGGCGCGCCACGGACGTAATATGAGCAGCATGATAATGCTGGCGAAAATCAGGCGCAAAGTGGTGGTGCCTTGTGCGCCAACGACCGGGAACATGCTTTTGGCCAGCGAGGCACCGGTTTGGATCGAGGCCATGGCTATTAACAGGAGGCCTACCGGGAACAGCGTCGATGCCAGGCTGCGGGGTGCGGTGATCATTAAGAAAGTTTGTCCAGGGTTATAAAGGCAGAGGACGCTATGATGCTCAAGTGTGGCTTGATGAGCAATATATTGCTCAACGCAACGTGCCTATAAAGAGTGGCCTGCTCAAATTGGTATGGATTGATAGAAGATCCAAATTAAGGGTTGACGGCAGATTCTGGACGTCTATAATTCGCCCCACTTCCGGCGCAGTCGAAACGGAAAACTCCTTGGTAAACAAGTAGTTATGCAAGATTCGACAGCGAATTGCTTCAGCTCATCGAAGTCCAGAAGAAGTTGATAGTGCGGTGTTGTTTGGCGCTATTAACGTTTCGATCTTCTCGGTCGAAAGCGGAGAAAAAGAGGTGTTGACAGCAGCGTGTAACGCTGTAGAATTCGCCTCCCGCTAACGAGAGATCGGAAGCGCAAGTGGTTGAAGTTGTTGAAGAATTCTTCGAAAACTTCTGAAAATAATCACTTGACAGCAAGTGAGGCTGCTGTAGAATGCGCGCCTCGGTTGAGATGAAGCATCTTAACCAACCGCTCTTTAACAACTGAATCAAGCAATTCGTGTGGGTGCTTGTGGAGTCAGACTGATAGTCAACAAGATTATCAGCATCACAAGTTACTCCGCGAGAAATCAAAGAATAACCAACGATTGCTGAGCCAAGTTTAGGGTTTCTTAAAAACCCAAAGATGTTTGAACTGAAGAGTTTGATCATGGCTCAGATTGAACGCTGGCGGCAGGCCTAACACATGCAAGTCGAGCGGTAGAGAGAAGCTTGCTTCTCTTGAGAGCGGCGGACGGGTGAGTAATGCCTAGGAATCTGCCTGGTAGTGGGGGATAACGTTCGGAAACGGACGCTAATACCGCATACGTCCTACGGGAGAAAGCAGGGGACCTTCGGGCCTTGCGCTATCAGATGAGCCTAGGTCGGATTAGCTAGTTGGTGGGGTAATGGCTCACCAAGGCGACGATCCGTAACTGGTCTGAGAGGATGATCAGTCACACTGGAACTGAGACACGGTCCAGACTCCTACGGGAGGCAGCAGTGGGGAATATTGGACAATGGGCGAAAGCCTGATCCAGCCATGCCGCGTGTGTGAAGAAGGTCTTCGGATTGTAAAGCACTTTAAGTTGGGAGGAAGGGCAGTTACCTAATACGTGATTGTTTTGACGTTACCGACAGAATAAGCACCGGCTAACTCTGTGCCAGCAGCCGCGGTAATACAGAGGGTGCAAGCGTTAATCGGAATTACTGGGCGTAAAGCGCGCGTAGGTGGTTTGTTAAGTTGGATGTGAAATCCCCGGGCTCAACCTGGGAACTGCATTCAAAACTGACTGACTAGAGTATGGTAGAGGGTGGTGGAATTTCCTGTGTAGCGGTGAAATGCGTAGATATAGGAAGGAACACCAGTGGCGAAGGCGACCACCTGGACTAATACTGACACTGAGGTGCGAAAGCGTGGGGAGCAAACAGGATTAGATACCCTGGTAGTCCACGCCGTAAACGATGTCAACTAGCCGTTGGAAGCCTTGAGCTTTTAGTGGCGCAGCTAACGCATTAAGTTGACCGCCTGGGGAGTACGGCCGCAAGGTTAAAACTCAAATGAATTGACGGGGGCCCGCACAAGCGGTGGAGCATGTGGTTTAATTCGAAGCAACGCGAAGAACCTTACCAGGCCTTGACATCCAATGAACTTTCTAGAGATAGATTGGTGCCTTCGGGAACATTGAGACAGGTGCTGCATGGCTGTCGTCAGCTCGTGTCGTGAGATGTTGGGTTAAGTCCCGTAACGAGCGCAACCCTTGTCCTTAGTTACCAGCACGTAATGGTGGGCACTCTAAGGAGACTGCCGGTGACAAACCGGAGGAAGGTGGGGATGACGTCAAGTCATCATGGCCCTTACGGCCTGGGCTACACACGTGCTACAATGGTCGGTACAGAGGGTTGCCAAGCCGCGAGGTGGAGCTAATCCCACAAAACCGATCGTAGTCCGGATCGCAGTCTGCAACTCGACTGCGTGAAGTCGGAATCGCTAGTAATCGCGAATCAGAATGTCGCGGTGAATACGTTCCCGGGCCTTGTACACACCGCCCGTCACACCATGGGAGTGGGTTGCACCAGAAGTAGCTAGTCTAACCTTCGGGAGGACGGTTACCACGGTGTGATTCATGACTGGGGTGAAGTCGTAACAAGGTAGCCGTAGGGGAACCTGCGGCTGGATCACCTCCTTAATCGACGACATCAGCTGCTCCATAAGTTCCCACACGAATTGCTTGATTCATTGAAGAAGACGATAAGAAGCAGCCTAAATAGGGTTGTAGCTTAGTTGGTTGGAGCGCACCCCATGCTCTGTGGTAAAGAGCAGGGTGAGATCGGCCTTAGCAGCTCGAAATTGGGTCTGTAGCTCAGTTGGTTAGAGCGCACCCCTGATAAGGGTGAGGTCGGCAGTTCGAATCTGCCCAGACCCACCAATTTTGTGTGGGAAACGCCTGTAGAAATACGGGGCCATAGCTCAGCTGGGAGAGCGCCTGCCTTGCACGCAGGAGGTCAACGGTTCGATCCCGTTTGGCTCCACCACTACTGCTTCTGTTGTATGAAAGCTTAGAAATGAGCATTCCATTGTGATGATGGTGAATGTTGATTTCTAGTCTTTGATTAGATCGTTCTTTAAAAATTTGGGTATGTGATAGAAAGATAGACTGAACGTTACTTTCACTGGTAACGGATCAGGCTAAGGTAAAATTTGTGAGTTCTCTTAATCGAGAAATTCGAATTTTCGGCGAATGTTGTCTTCACAGTATAACCAGATTGCTTGGGGTTATATGGTCAAGTGAAGAAGCGCATACGGTGGATGCCTTGGCAGTCAGAGGCGATGAAAGACGTGGTAGCCTGCGAAAAGCTTCGGGGAGTCGGCAAACAGACTTTGATCCGGAGATGTCTGAATGGGGGAACCCAGCCATCATAAGATGGTTATCTTACGCTGAATACATAGGCGTAAGAGGCGAACCAGGGGAACTGAAACATCTAAGTACCCTGAGGAAAAGAAATCAACCGAGATTCCCTTAGTAGTGGCGAGCGAACGGGGACTAGCCCTTAAGTGGCTTTGAGATTAGCGGAACGCTCTGGAAAGTGCGGCCATAGTGGGTGATAGCCCTGTACGCGAAAATCTCTTGGTCATGAAATCGAGTAGGACGGAGCACGAGAAACTTTGTCTGAATATGGGGGGACCATCCTCCAAGGCTAAATACTACTGACTGACCGATAGTGAACTAGTACCGTGAGGGAAAGGCGAAAAGAACCCCGGAGAGGGGAGTGAAATAGATCCTGAAACCGTATGCGTACAAGCAGTGGGAGCCCACTTTGTTGGGTGACTGCGTACCTTTTGTATAATGGGTCAGCGACTTATTTTCAGTGGCGAGCTTAACCGAATAGGGGAGGCGTAGCGAAAGCGAGTCTTAATAGGGCGTCTAGTCGCTGGGAATAGACCCGAAACCGGGCGATCTATCCATGGGCAGGTTGAAGGTTGGGTAACACTAACTGGAGGACCGAACCGACTACCGTTGAAAAGTTAGCGGATGACCTGTGGATCGGAGTGAAAGGCTAATCAAGCTCGGAGATAGCTGGTTCTCCTCGAAAGCTATTTAGGTAGCGCCTCATGTATCACTGTAGGGGGTAGAGCACTGTTTCGGCTAGGGGGTCATCCCGACTTACCAAACCGATGCAAACTCCGAATACCTACAAGTGCCGAGCATGGGAGACACACGGCGGGTGCTAACGTCCGTCGTGAAAAGGGAAACAACCCAGACCGTCAGCTAAGGTCCCAAAGTTATGGTTAAGTGGGAAACGATGTGGGAAGGCTTAGACAGCTAGGAGGTTGGCTTAGAAGCAGCCACCCTTTAAAGAAAGCGTAATAGCTCACTAGTCGAGTCGGCCTGCGCGGAAGATGTAACGGGGCTCAAACCATACACCGAAGCTACGGGTATCACGTAAGTGATGCGGTAGAGGAGCGTTCTGTAAGCCTGTGAAGGTGAGTTGAGAAGCTTGCTGGAGGTATCAGAAGTGCGAATGCTGACATGAGTAACGACAATGGGTGTGAAAAACACCCACGCCGAAAGACCAAGGTTTCCTGCGCAACGTTAATCGACGCAGGGTTAGTCGGTCCCTAAGGCGAGGCTGAAAAGCGTAGTCGATGGAAAACAGGTTAATATTCCTGTACTTCTGGTTATTGCGATGGAGGGACGGAGAAGGCTAGGCCAGCTTGGCGTTGGTTGTCCAAGTTTAAGGTGGTAGGCTGAGATCTTAGGTAAATCCGGGATCTTAAGGCCGAGAGCTGATGACGAGTGTTCTTTTAGAACACGAAGTGGTTGATGCCATGCTTCCAAGAAAAGCTTCTAAGCTTCAGGTAACCAGGAACCGTACCCCAAACCGACACAGGTGGTTGGGTAGAGAATACCAAGGCGCTTGAGAGAACTCGGGTGAAGGAACTAGGCAAAATGGCACCGTAACTTCGGGAGAAGGTGCGCCGGTGAGGGTGAAGGACTTGCTCCGTAAGCTCATGCCGGTCGAAGATACCAGGCCGCTGCGACTGTTTATTAAAAACACAGCACTCTGCAAACACGAAAGTGGACGTATAGGGTGTGACGCCTGCCCGGTGCCGGAAGGTTAATTGATGGGGTTAGCTAACGCGAAGCTCTTGATCGAAGCCCCGGTAAACGGCGGCCGTAACTATAACGGTCCTAAGGTAGCGAAATTCCTTGTCGGGTAAGTTCCGACCTGCACGAATGGCGTAACGATGGCGGCGCTGTCTCCACCCGAGACTCAGTGAAATTGAAATCGCTGTGAAGATGCAGTGTATCCGCGGCTAGACGGAAAGACCCCGTGAACCTTTACTATAGCTTTGCACTGGACTTTGAATTTGCTTGTGTAGGATAGGTGGGAGGCTTTGAAGCGTGGACGCCAGTCTGCGTGGAGCCAACCTTGAAATACCACCCTGGCAACTTTGAGGTTCTAACTCAGGTCCGTTATCCGGATCGAGGACAGTGTATGGTGGGTAGTTTGACTGGGGCGGTCTCCTCCTAAAGAGTAACGGAGGAGTACGAAGGTGCGCTCAGACCGGTCGGAAATCGGTCGTAGAGTATAAAGGCAAAAGCGCGCTTGACTGCGAGACAGACACGTCGAGCAGGTACGAAAGTAGGTCTTAGTGATCCGGTGGTTCTGTATGGAAGGGCCATCGCTCAACGGATAAAAGGTACTCCGGGGATAACAGGCTGATACCGCCCAAGAGTTCATATCGACGGCGGTGTTTGGCACCTCGATGTCGGCTCATCACATCCTGGGGCTGAAGCCGGTCCCAAGGGTATGGCTGTTCGCCATTTAAAGTGGTACGCGAGCTGGGTTTAGAACGTCGTGAGACAGTTCGGTCCCTATCTGCCGTGGACGTTTGAGATTTGAGAGGGGCTGCTCCTAGTACGAGAGGACCGGAGTGGACGAACCTCTGGTGTTCCGGTTGTCACGCCAGTGGCATTGCCGGGTAGCTATGTTCGGAATAGATAACCGCTGAAAGCATCTAAGCGGGAAACTAGCCTCAAGATGAGATCTCACTGGAACCTTGAGTTCCCTGAAGGGCCGTCGAAGACTACGACGTTGATAGGTTGGGTGTGTAAGCGCTGTGAGGCGTTGAGCTAACCAATACTAATTGCCCGTGAGGCTTGACCATATAACACCCAAGCAATTTGACTACTCCTGACTTGGAAACAAGTAGAAGCATCAGATTGCGGTGTGTGAAGACGAGATGAACCGAAAGTTCGACGCTCACAAAACACCGACAGCTGTCACATACCCAATTTGCTGAAGCGAGGCCGTCTGGCCACGACTCAGTACCCGAATTTCTTGACGACCATAGAGCATTGGAACCACCTGATCCCATCCCGAACTCAGCAGTGAAACGATGCATCGCCGATGGTAGTGTGGGGTTTCCCCATGTGAGAGTAGGTCATCGTCAAGATTAAATTCCGAAACCCCATTTGCGAAAGCAGATGGGGTTTTGTTTTGGGCGTTGGAAAAGTATTCACTAAACGTGCACCGTTTTGATCGACGTCCGACGTCATCACCGACCTGCCGTTCGGGAAATCGATGCAAAGTGTTTCTGCATTTTTGGTATGGTGCACCACCTTTTCACAAGGATTGATCTCTTTCCGCAGGATGCGGCGTCGACCTTCTTCAACGAGATGCTGTAGAAATGCCAGGACCCATACCGATCAAAGATCACGAAAAAGAAAATAGCTTGGTCAACAAGCGCCTGCTGGCCTGCGCCCTGCTGGTGATTGGCATCACCTGTGCCCTGGTGGGCCGCTTGTATTTCCTGCAGGTGGTGCAGTTCGATTACCACTCCACGATCTCTGAAAACAACCGCGTCCATGTTCTGCCCATCACCCCAACCCGCGGCCTTATTTATGACCGTAACGGCGTGGTGCTGGCTGACAACCGTCCCAGTTACAACCTCACCATCACCCGGGAGCGCGCCACTGATCTCAAGGGGGAGCTGGACGCCATCGTCAGCCTGCTGCACTTGCCTGCCGAAGACCGTGCGGTATTCGACAAGGCATTGAAGCAGGCACGTCATCCTTTCGTTCCTGTCACATTGTTTTACGAGCTGACGGAAGAACAGATCGCTCTGTTTGCGGTTAACGAATTCCGCCTGCCCGGAGTGGATGTCGAACCGCAGTTCGTTCGGCATTACCCGCTCGGTGCGCATTTCGCACACTCCATCGGCTACGTTGGTCGTATCAACGAGAAAGAATCCAAGGCCCTGGATTCGGTGGAGTACCGTGGCACCCAGTCCATCGGTAAAACCGGTATTGAACGCTTCTACGAATCCGAGTTGCATGGTCATGTCGGCTATGAAGAAGTCGAGACCAATGCCCAGGGCCGTGTATTACGAGTGCTGAAGCACACTGATCCGATCCCCGGTAAAAATATTGTCCTGAGCCTCGACGTTCACCTTCAGGAAGCCGCCGAAGAGGCCCTGGGCGACCGTCGTGGCTCGGTGGTCGCTCTCGATCCGCAAACCGGCGAAGTGCTGGCCATGGTCAGCAAACCCAGTTTCGATCCGAACCTGTTCGTCACCGGTATCAGTTTCAAGGAGTACGCCGCACTGCACGACTCCATTGACCGACCGCTGTTCAACCGCGTCCTCAGAGGCTTGTACGCCCCAGGCTCAACCATCAAGCCGGAAGTGGCCATCGCGGGCCTGGACAGTGGCGTCGTCACCCCGCAAACCCGTGTGTTCGACCCGGGCTACTATCAACTGCCGGATTTCGATCACAAATACCGCAACTGGAACCACAGTGGCGACGGCTGGGTGGACATGGATGCGGCGATCATGCGCTCCAACGACACCTACTTCTACGACCTCGCCCACAAGCTGGGCATCGACCGCCTGCACGACTACCTGGCCGAATTCGGCCTCGGCCAGAAAGTCTCGCTGGACATGTTCGAAGAGTCCGCAGGCCTCATGCCATCTCAGGCCTGGAAGCGCGCGACCAGACGTCAACCCTGGTTCCCCGGCGAAACGGTGATCCTCGGTATCGGCCAGGGCTATATGCAGGTCACGCCGTTGCAGTTGGCCCAGGCCACGGCCTTGATCGCCAACAAGGGCGTGTGGAATCGGCCGCATCTGGCCAAGACCATCAATGGTGTGCCGCCGGTGGACGAAAACCCGATGCCCAATGTCGTTCTCAAGGATCCGCGTGACTGGGAGCAGGTCAATCACGGCATGCAACTGGTGATGCACGACCCGCGCGGCATCGCTCGGGCTGCGGCACAGGGTGCGCAATACCGCATCGCCGGCAAGAGTGGTACGGCGCAGGTGGTGGCGATCAAGCAGGGCGAGCGTTACAACCGCGACAAGACCCTGGAGCGCCATCGTGACAACGCCTTGTTCGTCGGCTTCGCGCCGGCCGAGCACCCTAAAATCGTGATCTCGGTGATGATTGAAAACGGCGAAGCCGGCGGACGCGTGGCCGGCCCTGTGGTCAGGCAGATCATGGACGCCTGGCTGCTCGACCAGGAAGGCCACCTGAAGCCGCAGTACGCGACGCCGAGCAAGGCGCCAGGTGACCCGCGCGTCTAGATCAAGCCGTTAGCGCGCAGATTACAAAAGCAACTTCCCTGCAACGGGTCAGTCATAACCATTGGCTTGGTCAAGGACGGGGGCATCATCGCGCGCAACCCGGGTTGCGCATCTGTCGATGTCACCTAAGGTCAATGGAGGAGGTGACTTATGCACGTATTGGATCGCATCGAGCGGAAAATTCTGCTCAACGCTTCACGTAAAAAGGTGTGGGAAGCACTCACCGATGCCGAGCAATTTGGCGCCTGGTTCGGCGTTGCCCTCAAGGGCAAGCGCTTTGTCGAAGGGGAGACCGTCGAAGCGCCGATCACTTATCCGGGCTACGAACATGTGGTCTGGAAAGCCAGAATCGAACGCATCCTGCCGCAAACCCTGTTCTCTTTCCATTGGCATCCCTTCGCGGTGCTGGAGGGCGTCGACTACGACAACGAAACCCCGACGCTGGTGGAATTTACCATCGAGGACCGTGCACCAGGCATTTTGCTGCGGGTGGTCGAATCCGGTTTCGACAAGGTGCCTGAAGCCCGTCGTCAGAAGGCGTTCAAGATGAACTCCCGTGGCTGGGACGACCAGATGGGCAATATCGAAAGCTACCTGGGCGCCGCTCGCCAGGCGTGACCCAAACGGGCATCGATAGCGATGCCCGATTTCGATGGCGATTAAAAATCAATCGTCGCCGACAACTTGGCAACACGCGGTTCACCCTGACTCAGGTAACCCCCCAACGCCGACTCCCAGTATTTCTCATTGGCGACATTCTCCACATTGGCGCCAAGCGTCACATCGCGCTGATCCACCTTGAAGGTATAACGCGCACCCAGGTCGAAGCGATTCCAGGCCGGCAGACTCAGGTTGTTGGCCGCATCGGCATACTGGCCGCCAGTGCGCAGCATACGACCGCTGAGGGTTGCGCCCTGCAGGCCCGGCACATCCCAATCCACCCCCGCATTGAGCTGGAACGAAGGCACACCGATTGCGCGATTGCCGTCGTTGGCGCCATTGAGCGTGTCCTTGAGCTCGGTCTTCATTACCGTTACGCCACCGAGCAAACGCAAACCACTCACAGGCTCACCGAAGACATTCAGCTCCACCCCCTGGTTGATTTGCTGGCCTTCGCGCACATAGGCGGCGGTGGTCGCGCCAGTCTGGATCGAGTAACCATCACTCGGCTGCTCGATACGGTACACACCCAGCGTTGCGCCGTAGGTGCCCATGTCCAGTTTTACCCCCGCTTCAGTCTGTTTCGAGCGGGCGGGCGCGTAGGCTTGTGCACCATTGGTCACCGTCAGGCCACCGGATGACACGGGAGCCGTCGGCCCCTGGGTCAAGCCTTCGATATGGTTGGCATAAAACGACACATGCTCCCAGGGTTTGAACACGATCCCGTAAACCGGCGTGTTGATTGACGCCGTGTAGTTGGAGCTGCGCGGGCCGGAACCATACGCATAGTTCTGCATGACCATTTCCTGATGGCGCAGCCCTGCGGTGAACAGCAGACGGTCATCCAGGAAACCAAAGGTGTCAGAGATGGCCGCACTGCGCACGAACGTCTTGGCAGTGATGCCGGGGTCACCCAGGTCACCGCCGTTCACCGTGCCGCGCACCGGTTGTGCAATGTCGCTGGAAGGGTGGTAGAGGTTGCTGGCATTGGGCGTAAAGTCGAACTCGTAGGCATTGCGCGCCTGCGTCCAGGTGCCTGTCAGGCCGAGGTTCAGTTGGTGGCTGACCGCACCGGTCTGGAACTTGCCATTGAGACCGGTCATCAGGCTGGTGTTGTCTTCCTGATGGGCGATGCGCGAACCGGTCACCTTGGCCGTGCCGAAGTTATCGGTCAGGGTCACCGACGAATAGCGCCCGCTTTCATTGGTATGTTTGGCGCCGGCGGCAAGGTAGGCGGTCCAGGTGTCGTTGAGGTCGTATTCGCCGCGCAGCATGCCCAGCGTGTCCTCGATGTTGGTCGCGTTCCAGCGTGGCGCGTAGTTGGTATCGGCCGAGGGTGCACTCGGGATGTGGGTGACGCCGGTGCCCAGGAACACCGAGTTACGGCCGCCGTTGACGCGCTGTTTCTGGTAAACGAAATCACCCGATAAACGCAGGGCATCGCCACGATAATCCAGGCCGACGGCGAACAGCTTGGCCCGCTGGTTCTCGTCATCAATGCCGGTATCCCCTTCGCGCTGGGAAATATTCACCCGCGCGCCAAACCGATTGCCCTCGCCAAACCGCTGGCCCACATCCAGATGCTCGCCCACCCGGCCATCACTGCTGATATCGGTGCTGAAGCGGCGCAGCGGCACATCATCGGCGCGTTTGGGTTGCAGGTTCACGCCGCCGCCAATGCCCGAGCCGCCCGGCGTGACGCCGTTGATAAAGGCATTGGGACCCTTGAACACTTCCACGCGCTCCAGCGCGTCGGTGGACATGATCTGACGTGGCAGAATGCCGTACAGGCCGTTGAAGGAAATGTCGTCACCATTAAGTGGCAGGCCGCGAATCACAAAGACCTGCGCCTGGTTCGCATACCCCGAGGCCTGACGCACGGACGAGTCGTTGAGCAGCACATCGGCCACCGTTTCGGCCTGCTGGTCGCGGATCAACTTCTCGGTATAGGCCGCCATGCTGAACGGCACATCCATGATGTCCTGATTGCCCAGCACACCCAATTGGCCACCGCGTGCCACCTGTCCGCCGCTGTACGCCGGTGGCAGCGCGTTCGGCGCGGGTGCGTCGGCGCTGATGTTGGTGGCGCCCAATTCCAGTGTGTTGCCGTCCTGGCGCGTAGTCGGATCGGCCGGGGTAGCAGCCTGTGCGGTAAGGCTCAGGGAGCAGCAAAGGGCGAGCAGGGTAGGGCGAAACGGCACGGCGAGTCGGTTACAGGTGGGCATGGTCGATCCTGACGGAGAACCGTCAATGTGAGGAAAAGGGCAACAGCGTTGCGCGTCCTCACTGCGCGGATACGACTCCGGTGCAAATGATAGTAATTGTTATTAGCGTTTTGCAACAAATTTGTCAGATTAGGCTCCGCGCGAGCGTTAACCTGCCGCGTCTGGCCGGATGCCGGGTAGAATCACCCCCTGAACGCAATGTTTGAGGTGCGGCACGGTGGATTTACAGCAGGGTTTCGTCCTGACCCGGCATTGGCGCGACACCCCGGAGGGCACGCAGGTCAGCTTCTGGCTGGCCACCGACCAGGGGCCCAGGTTTGTCCGCCTGCCCGTACAGACCTCGGTGATGTTCATCCCCGAAGCCCATCGCAAACCGCTCGACTGGCTGCTCAAGGACGAGCGCGACATCCAGCTGCGGCCGTTGCAGTTGTGCGATTTCCATCACCGCCCCGTCCTGGGCCTGTATACGCGCCAGCACCGCCAGGCAATGGACCTGGAAAAGCGCCTGCGCACCGCCGGCGTTGACGTCTACGAGGGCGACGTGCGCCCGCCCGAGCGCTACATGATGGAGCGCTTCATCACCGCCCCGGTGTGGTTCGGTGGCACCCCCGA
Source organism: Pseudomonas sp. MH9.3 (assembly GCF_034354675.1). Lineage (NCBI taxonomy): Bacteria > Pseudomonadati > Pseudomonadota > Gammaproteobacteria > Pseudomonadales > Pseudomonadaceae > Pseudomonas > Pseudomonas sp. MH9.3. The sequence continues at coordinate 62,761 of NZ_CP133785.1, forward strand.
TGCCGACGGCACCTTGCTCGACGCGCAGATGAAACCCGCCCCCGACTACCGTCCGCCGCTCAAGCTGGTGTCCCTGGACATTGAAACCACCGCCCAGGGCGATCTCTATTGCATTGGCCTGCAAGGTTGCGGCGAGCGTCAGGTGTACATGCTCGGCCCGCCGAACAACGCCTGCGCGGTGGACTTCAAGCTCGACTACTGCGACACCCGTGCTCAACTGATCGAGGCCCTCAACCTCTGGCTCGCCACCCATGACCCCGATGCGATCATCGGCTGGAATGTGGTGCAGTTCGACCTGCGCGTGCTCCACGAACATGCCCAGCGCCTCAACGTGCCGCTGATGCTTGGCCGTGGCGACGAGCCGATGGCGTGGCGCGAACATGGCAGCCGCAATCATTACTTCGCCGCCGCCGCCGGGCGCCTGATCATCGACGGCATCGAAGCGCTGCGCTCGGCCACCTGGAGTTTCGAGTCCTTCAGCCTGGAAAACGTCGCGCAAACCCTGCTCGGCGAAGGCAAGGATATTTCCACGCCGTATCAGCGCATGGACGAAATCAACCGCATGTTCGCCGAGGACAAGCCCGCCCTGGCGCGCTACAACCTCAAGGACTGCGAGCTGGTCACGCGGATCTTCGCCAGGACCGAGCTGCTCAAGTTCCTGCTGGAGCGGGCCAGCGTCACCGGGTTGCCGGCCGACCGCAACGGTGGTTCCGTCGCCGCCTTTACCCACCTGTACCTGCCGCTGATGCACCGTCAGGGCTTCGTTGCGCCGAACCTGGGCGACAAACCACCCCAGGCCAGCCCCGGCGGCTTTGTCATGGACTCGCGTCCGGGCCTGTATGAATCGGTGCTGGTGCTGGACTACAAAAGCCTCTACCCGTCGATCATCCGCAGCTTCCTGATCGACCCGGTGGGCCTGATCGAAGGTCTTAAGCACCCCGACGACAGCGACTCGGTGGAAGGTTTTCGCGGCGCGCGTTTTTCCCGCACCCGGCACTGCCTGCCCGCTATCGTCGCGCGGGTTTCCGAAGGCCGCGAGGTGGCCAAGCGTGAGCGCAACGCGCCGCTGTCCCAGGCCCTGAAAATTATCATGAACGCCTTCTACGGCGTCCTCGGTTCCAGCGGTTGCCGGTTCTTCGACACGCGCCTGGCCTCGTCGATCACCCTGCGGGGCCATGAAATCATGCGCCAGACCCGCAAGCTGGTTGAAGCCCAGGGCTATGAAGTGATCTACGGCGACACCGACTCTACCTTCGTCTGGCTCGGCAGCGCCCACGCCCAGGAGGACGCCAGCCGCATCGGCCAGGCGCTGGTCGCCCACGTCAACGAGTGGTGGCGCGCGCACCTGCAGACGGCGTTCGGCCTGCACAGTGCACTGGAGCTGCAGTTCGAGACCCACTTCACGCGCTTTCTGATGCCGACCATCCGTGGCGCGGAGGAGGGCAGCAAGAAACGCTACGCCGGGCTGGTGGTGCGCGCCGACGGCAGCGAAGAGATGGTCTACAAGGGCCTCGAAACCGTACGCAGCGACTGGTCGCCCCTGGCCCGGCGCTTCCAGCAGGAGCTTTACCAGCGCATCTTCCACCGCCAGCCGCATCAGGATTACATTCGCGACTACGTGCGCCGCACCGTGAGCGGCGAGTTCGATGAACTGCTGATCTATCGCAAACGTCTGCGCCGGCGCCTGGACGACTACGAGCGCAACGTGCCGCCCCATGTACGCGCCGCGCGCCTGGCTGATGACTACAACGACCGCCTGGGCCGCCCGCGCCAGTACCAGCGTGGCGGCTGGATCAGCTACGTGATCAGCGTCAACGGACCGGAGCCGCTGGAAGTGCGGCAGGCGCCGATCGACTACGATCACTACGTGACGCGACAATTGCAGCCGGTGGCGGAGGCGATCCTGCCGTTCGTGGATGACGATTTCAGCACCCTGGTCGGCGGACAGATGGGGCTGTTTTAAAGGAGGCAGCACCATGTACACGCTCTACGGCACCGACGAATCCGGCTCGTGCATGATCGAGATTGCCCTGCAACGTTGCGCCGTGCCGTGGCACCGCGTGGACGCCAGTTCCTGGCATGAGGGCGAGGGCAGTGAAGCGCTTGCGCGAATCAATCCGCTCAAACAGATCCCTACCCTGGTCACACCCGATGGGCAGGTCCTCACCGAAAGCGCGGCCATCCTGATCCACCTCGGCCTGGAGTTTCCCGACGCCGGCCTGCTGGCCGGCAATCGCGGGCAAATTCTGCGTGGCCTGCTGTACATCGCTGCCAATTGCTATTCGGCCATTGGCATCATTGACTACCCGCAACGCTGGCTGGGCGACGTCGATCAGGCGCTGCAGGCGCAACTGGTCACCGGCACACGACGCTACCTGCACCAGGCCTGGGTGGTGTTTGCCGATCAGTTTGCCGAACAGTTGTTCGCGCCCAACCATGCGCCGAACGCTTTGGGCATCATGGCGGCGGCGGTGTCGCGCTGGGACGGCGCGCGGCGCGCGGGGAGCGTTGAGCGCATTGGCCCCGGGCTTTGCCCACACCCTGGCGCAGGTGGATGCCGACCCGATAGTGGCCCCGGTATTCGCCCGGCATTGGCCACACTGGAATGGCCTCTGAGGTTCGTGCAATCAGAAGAAACAATCACTGCCCAACCGGCCTGATCCCTTGCGCGGCGCGCGTCCTGACCTACGCTTTCAGAACCCGGCGTAGGAATCATCCTTGAAATTGACGGTCGCACACATGAAACTCAAGAACCTGCACGCAATTCAAAGGAGGTGCGCATGCTCATCCGGTCGCTGACCCTGGCTACCTTGATGGCTTTTACGGGGCCGCTGTTGGCCGCGGATGATATCAACCCGCTCAAGCAGGACATGGGCAAGGCCCGTCCGCTGGTGGTGGTGGAGCTCGATTCCGGTAACGCCACATTGTCCACGCTGCAGAAGCAGCTGGACGAGCCTGCCAACAAGCAGTCGTTCGAAGAGCGCAACATGGTGTTCTACACCGTCAAGTTCGGCAGTATCGGCGCCGAAGGGGAAAAGTTCGCCAAGGAGGCCAAGGACAACAAAAAGCTCACGCCGCCTGAAACCAATGCGCTGATCCGTGCCCTCAAGCTGGGCGCCGGCAGCGGCACCAAGGTGATCCTGATCGGCAAGGACGGCGAGAAGAAGCTCGAGAAGACCGTGCCTCCGGATACCCTCGACCTCAAGGAGTTCTTCAGCACCATCGACCAGATGCCCATGGCCGAGAAAGAGGCCGCCGCCGCCGCAGAAGCTGCGCCAGCCGAACCTGCCCCCGCCAAGGGCAAACCCGGCAAGCCCGGCGCCAAAGCCCCCCAACAACTCGACGACTAACCCACCACCCCCTGTGGGAGCGGGCTTGCCCGCTGCCACAGCCGCCTCAGCGTTGCTTCGCCACCGGAAACGGGAAATAGAAAAACCGCAGAACCGCCACCCGCTTGATCACCTCCCCGATCAGCAATGGCCCCACCACCGCCACCACCAAACCCACACCTGCCGCCAGGAAGGGATGCAGCCCCAGGCGTTGCATCAGGTCGAAGGTCTTGTGCTGAATCTCCCCGTGAAAAATCAGCAGGATCAGCGTTGACTGACCGATGTAGGTCATCGCCCGCGTCACCAGCGCCGAGACCGTCAACACCTTCGCCAACGCCCAGCACGCATACATGCCAATCACCGCCAGCAGGCTGGTCCACAACCAGTGGTCATAACGCCGTTGCGCCAGGTCCATGGTGTCCCAGGTCAAGTCGAACAACACGGCGAACACCACCACCGCGATCAACAGCGTCAGCCAACTGCCAGGGTGCGTGCGCAGCCAGTCGCGCAGCAGGTAGCCGGCGATGAAGCAGGCGCTGCTGATCAGCGTGATATCCAGGCTGAACGGCAGCCCCGGCAGTACCCAGGTGTGCTCGCCGAGCGTCACCGGCCATTGCCAGAACAGCGGCAACATCCAAATCCCGAGCAGCAATTGCACGGCAAGCAGCAGGGCACTGGCCCACGGCGCAAGCTTCAGCCGCAGGATCAGGCGCAGCATCACCCAACTGAACAGGATCGCCACCCACATGTGCGGCAGAAACCACATGGCCTGCCACGGAATGGTGTCCACCGAGGCATAGAACACGCCGCCAATGTCCGGCAGCAAGGGTTGGTCGCGCAGCAGCGCACGCAGGCTGACATACAGCAGCAGGGTGAAAAAAAACGGCTTGAGCAGGCCGTCGGCCTTGCGCACGGCCATCTCCACAAACGGCTGTTCCGGCTTGAAAAATACCCCGGATAAAAAGAAGAACAGCGGTATGACGAACGACGCCAGTATCGGGTACATCAGGTCCCGTGAGTTCGCCACGAACCAGCTGTGAGCGAACACGATCACCAGGATGCCGATGCCTTTGGCGATATCCATTTGAATCCAACGATGTTTCATGGGCGTCTTCCCGATCGATCATTCATGCCTTGCGCCACGGCTTGAGCCACAGCCCCATGCCCAGCAACACCACGGCCCCGGCCAGAGTGCTGAGCCCCAGTTGCAGCCACACGCCGTCAATTCGAAACAGCAGCAAAGCCGCCAGCAGCATCAGTGCTGCGCTCAGCAGCCAGTGTCTGGCCCAGGGCAGGGCGCCAAGCAGCGCCTGACGCTGCATCAACAACAACGCCGTGCAGATCACCCCGGCCAGCGCGGCCAAGGGAATACCGGCCAGGCCGAACATGAAGGGCAGGGCGCCCAGCAGCAGCACATTGACCAGGCTGCCGAGCAGTTCGCAGCGCAGGGGCTGGCGTGTGTCACCGGCCGCATAGGCATAACGCGCCAGCAGTGCGTTCCACGCGCCGAACACCAGTGGCACCGCGAACCATGCCAGCAGCAGCGGTAACGGCGAGTCCGCCGACTGCCTGGGCAACAGCAGCGCCACCAGGCTCGGTGCCGCCGCCACCAGGCCGACCCCGGCGGGCAGGGTCAGCATGCTCGCGGTGTCCAGACCGCGTTTGAGCAGGGCCAGGCGCGCATCGCCCTGGCGGCGGCTCATCATGCCCAGCAGCACCTGATTGAGGCTCATCAGCGCAATCAGCGGCAGGTTCATCAGCTTGCGCGCGAGGTTCACCCAGGTCACCGCGCCTTCGCCCAGCAGCGACGCCACCAGCCGCTCGATCAACGCCAGGCCCTGGCTCGCACCGTTGCTCAGCAACAAGGGGCCGATGCGTTGGCCCAGCTCCCGCAACGGCGCCGCCGACCACTGCCAGCGCCACGGTCGCCAACCCTGGCGCCAGATCGACGGCAACAGCGCCAGCGGCATCAGCAGGCTGCCGGCCAGGCACGCCAGGGCCAGCGTGTGCGGCGCGGTCGCGGTTCCGGCCAGGGCAAGGTAGGTCACCGGCGGCAGGTTGAACAGTAACGAGCCCAGCCCCGCCAACACAAACCGCTCACCGGCCTGCAACGGAATGCTGAACAGTGCGTGCAGCATCAGGCCCGGCACGCACCAGGCGACCACCTGCAGATTGCCGGCGGCGAGTGCCGTGGCGCTGTCCGCCAACCCCGGCCCCAGCAGTTGCACCAGCCACGGCGCCAACAGCGTCAGCAGCAGGCTGGTGACCAATGCAATCGCCATCAGGGCCGGGAACAGCACGGTCAGCCAGCCCAGTCGGTCGGCATCCTTGCGCTGCAGATACAGTGGCAATGCCGCGGCACTCAGCACACCGCCGGCCAACGACATGCGCAGCGCCTCGGGCAAAAACAGCGCGATCAGGAAGGCGTCACTGCGCTCGCCCGCGCCCCAGGCCGCCACCAGCAGCCATTCACGCGCAAACCCCAGGCACAGGCCCAACAGGGTCGCCAGTGTCAGCCAGGCGGCGGAGCCAAGCATCAGGGACGTGCGCCATCAGTTAGCGGTTTGCGATGGGCCACGCGCTTGACCTGCGGCACGCGCGCCGCAAACAGGCGGCGTGCTTCCAGCACATTGAGCCCCACCATCAGCCAGAACAGCGCGACCATTACCACCGCAAAACTGAAGTAGTGGTCGAACAACCCGCTCACCAACGCCGCGAGGATCCCGGCGGTGCTGCCGAGCCACAGCGCATTGTCCTTGGTCAGGCGAATCGGGCCGCGTTCCGGGCGCGCCTCGCGCCACCAGCGCACGGTCACGGCGACGAACAGCAGCATGCCGACAATGCCGGTCTTGTAGATGAAATTCAGCCACAGGTTGGAGATCCCCAGAAACGGCGTGCCCGGTACCGGTGGGTCGACCTTGAAGCCGATGCCGAACGGATAGGCCGCGACCGCCTGGGGAAACATGCGGTACTCGTCGAAACGGATTTCGGTACTGGCGTTGTCCGACGAAAATATCGTCGCCAGCCGCTCCTGCAATGGTGGATACGCCAGCACCAGCGCCACGGTCAGCGCCGCGCCGATCATCAGCAGGCGCCCGGTGTACGGCACGCGGCGCGTGGCCATCCACATAAGCACCAGCGCCAGGCTGACCATCGCACCACGGCTGCTGGCCAGCAGCAGCGCCGCCGCGCCGAGGCACGCCACGCCCAGACCCAGTGCGCGTTTCCAGCCGCGCTCGGTCATGCCGAAGCAGAACGCCAGGGGCAGCAGCAGCGCCATGATCCCGCCGATGGCGTTCGGGTGCATCCACGGCGAGCCCATGCGCGAAGACATCGCTTCCAGGCCGAATTTGAGCATGTCGAAGTTGCCGTAATTGAGCAGCGCCAGGATCGGCGCAATGCCCGCCCCGGAACGCGTGCGTACGAACACTGCAATCGACATCACCAGCATTGCCAGCGTGCCCAGCAGCAGGGCGACCACCAGCGACTCGCGCTGTTTGGGTTCCACCAGCAGTTTGGCGCACAGAAACACCGCCGACAGGCTCAGCAACCAGCGCAGCCAGTTGGCCACGCCGCTGGTTTCGACATTGACGACGATCACCTGGCCGACAATGAACGGGAACACGCTGAACAGCATCAGCCACAGCAGCATCTGGTCGGTGGGCCGGCGCCACAGGCTGGGCGCCGCCGGCAGGCGCGAGAGAAACGTCTGCCACAGCACCGCGCCCCAGGTCAGCGCGAGGATCGCCTCGCTGACCGTGCTGCGAATCCCCAGGTTGATGGTGGAATACGGCATAAACGTCGCGAGCATGGCGAACAGCAACAAGCCCCACAGCGGAAAGCGCAGGATAGTCACCGCCGCCGCCAGCCCAACCACGCCAAGCAACGCCTTGGCCGGTGACAGCGCCAGTGCCATCACGCCGAACAGCAGGCCGAAGAGGATCGCGACAGGGGCGCCCAGGGAGTCTCTCATTGCAATTCCTCGATCAGTTGCGCCAGGCGCAGGCGATAGGCCTGATGGTTGAAGCGCTGCGCCCACTGCCGGCGTTGCTCGGGCGACTCTTCGTCAGGCTGCTCGCCCAGGTTCACCATCAGTTGCACCAGCGCCGGCCCGTCGGTGGGCGAAAAACGCGGCGCCGAGGGTGGGGTGATTTCATCCAGCGACGTACCGCTGGCCACGGCCACCGGCGTGCCGACGCTCAGCGCCTCGATCACCGGCAAACCGAAGCCTTCGGCATACGACGGCTGCCACAGGCGCGCGGCGCGGCGGTACAGCGCGTGCAGCTCGGCATCCGACACGCCGCTCAAGGCGCGAATCCCCGCCACGCTACGCTGGGCTTGCGGCAGATGATCGAGGCTGCCCACCAGCACCAGTTCCGGCACGGCAGGGGACAGCCGACGGGCCTCCTGCCAGGCCTGCACCAGAAACGGCACGTTCTTTCGCAATTCGCGAGTGCCCACCAGCAGCCAGTAGCGCTCGGGCATTTGCCGCGCAGTGAGGTCCGCCGCCAGTTCGACAAAGCTGTCCACCTGGTTGGGCAGTACGCGAACCTTGCCCGCCGCTTTGGGAAACAGGCGCACGGTTTCATCGGCGCTGTACTGCGACGGCGTCCACACGCGGTCGGCGCTGTGCACCGCGTAGGCAATCGACAGGCGATCGCTGGTCTTGTAGATCAACGCCTTCAGGCGGTTGGCGTGGTAATTGTCCAGAGTGATCTGGAACAGGTCATGCAGCAGCACCACCGTGCGCAATCCCTTGGGTTTGGGTGGCAACGGCAGGCCCATGTTGAAGGTGCTGATGTACAAATCGATATGCTGCTCGCGCAACGCCCGTGGCAAAAAACCGGCTTCGAAGCGCAGGCGATTGTGCGGCTGGTGCATCGCGGTTTTCGCGCAGCCCCAGGCCGGGCAGTGCGCCTGCAGCCGCGTTTCGTCCCCCAGCGGCGCCACGGTAAAGCGCTCGAGCGCAACGCCCGGCAAGGTGTGCAAGGCGCTTTCCAGCGCATACACCTGGCGGCTGATGCCCGATTGCGGCGAGGTGCCGACGGTGCGGTAATCAAGGCCTACACGCATGCGGGTTCCTTTTCGGTGAGCGGTGAAAGGCTGGCGTACACGCGCTCCAGCTGGCTGGCGGCGACACTCCAGTCATGGGCGCGGCGCACGTAGGCGCGGCCGGCTTCGCCCATGGGCGTGGCGGCGTCGGGAAACTGCAGCAGGCGCACCACGGCGTCGGCCAGGCCGGTGGCGCTCTGGGCGCCGAGGTAGTCCAGGCCTTCCACCAGGTCCAGGCCGGACACGCCCTGTTCGGTGCTCGCCAGCGGCAGGCCGGCCGCCAGCGCTTCGAGCACCTTGAGCTTGGAGCCGCCCCCGTGGCGCAACGGCGCCAGAAACACCGAGCAGCTCGATTGCAGGCTCAGCAGATCGGGCACGAACCCCTGCCACTCGATACGCGGGTCCGGCCAGCGCGTGCGCCAACTGTCGGGCATGCCGAAGCCGCACACACTCATGCGCGCCTGCGGGCAGCGCTCCCAGACCTTGGGCAGGATCTCATCCAGCGCCCACTCGATGGCGTCCACATTCGGCGCGTATTCGTAGTTGCCCAAAAACAGCACGCGGCGGCTTTTCGGGTCCGGGCGGGCGCCGGCGAAGTGGTCGCAGTCCACCCCGTTGACCACCACCGGCACCGGCTTGCCGGCGATCTTTGCCAACGTTTGCGCATCGCTGTCGGTGACCGCCACCACCTGCGTCGCCTGGCGCATCACCCGGTGTTCCCAGCGGCCGTAGCGCCACTGGTCGTAGCGAATAAACGGCAGCGCCCAGTTCGGCAGGCGATCGTAAGTGGCGGCGCCGAGGGCCGATTCGACGTTGTGTTCGGTCAGCACGAAAGGCTGGGCGGTGCGCGCCAGTGCGTCTTCGTAAGGTTGGAAGCTGTAGGTGTGCTCGATCTGCACCACGTCCCAGTGCTCGTTGAGCAGTTGGTTGAAGCGCGCCTGCAAGGGCGCGGACAGGCCATTCACGCTGGCCAGCAGCGGGTAGGGCGCAAACAGCCCGGCCACCAGGGTCTTCAGGCTGCGCAGTGGACGGCGCGGCAGCACGATCAGGTGGTCGAGAAAGGTCTCCAGCACCTGACGGTCGGCGAGCGACACCGGGTGCTTGTCATGCAGCAACAGGGTGATCCGGTGCCCGCGCGCCGCGAGGCTGCGCAGCAGGTGGAACTGGCGCGTCTTGCCGCCGCTGGTGGCCGGCCAGGGCGAGTAGGGCAGGATCCATAAAATGCGCATGGCTGGCTTCAATCCCATAGCAGAATTTGCAGGTTCGATTTGACCGGCACGGTCAAGCCGCCGGTGCCGCTGACCGGGGTTTGCGTGCCGCGCAGCGGGTCGTACAGCGTCGCGCTGGCAAGGCCCGGCAAATGCGCGTTGCCGCCCTGGGCCGCCCAGAAAAACCACAACTTGCGCCCATCGGCGCGGGTCCAGCCGATACTGAACAGGCCGTCGGGCAATTGGTCGGCGCTGGGTGGGTCGCCGGGGGTGAGGCTCGGCCCGCTTACGTCGAGAAAGTACTTCAAGGCGGTGTAGACAGGTTTGGGGTTGGCGTCGATATCAAGCAGGCCGTAGGACTGGTCGCGCACGCTGGCGCGCTGGTCGAGGTCGCTCAAGGTGAACAGGAACGTGCGGTCGTAATCCAGCGCGCTCATCAGCGCCAGGCGCCGCACCACGTAATCGGCCTGGCCTTGCAGCGAGATGATGTCCTGGGCGTCCTTGGGGCCGGTGTAGGTGGACCAGCCCCACTCGGTGGTCCACAGCGTTTGCACGCCGCCTGCGCGCAAGGCCTGGTTGAGCGCGGTGGTTTTGGCGATGAAGTCCAGGTTGGCCGGGTCGTTGCCCTCGGGCAGTTGGGTGTAGGGGTGGTAGGCAATCACCGTGTTGAGGCTGGCGATACCCAGCGCGCCCAGCGCGTCGAACATGGTTTGGCCGTTGGGCATCTCACTGAAGAACGCCATGCCGGCGGCCACCACCGGTTTGTCCGGGCGCATGGCGCGCAGCGCGGCGGCGGTGGTGGTCAGCAGCGTGGCGTAACCCGCCGGGTCGGCCACCGGGCGCCAGAAGCCGAGCAGGTTCGGCTCGTTCCACACCTGCCAGGCGTCCACGCTGGGGTAACGCTCGGCCAGCAGCGCCATGCGGTTGGCAAACACGTGCGGATCTTTGGGCGGGTATTGGTCCTGATAAGGCGCTCCCACCAGCGCGGTGGTGGCGAAGGGCGCCGAACCGACCAGGTAGAACACTGACTTGAGCTGGTTGTCCTGCAGCTTCTTCACCAATTGGTCGAGGGTTGCGACCTGGTATTGGCCCTGCACCGGCTCCAGCTGATCCCAATGCAGATCCAGGCGCACCCACTCCAGGCCCAGCGCCTTGAGACGGTCGATCTGCTTCTGGTAGCGCTCGGGGCTGAACCACAGGAACTGCGCGTTAACGCCCAGAAAGTCCTTCCACACCAGCACCTTGCTGCCCTTGAGCACATGGCTCTCGGCGTCGGCCTGGCGCCCCCAGAGCACAGCGCCCAGGCCCAGCGCCGCGACCAGCACAAGCGTCAAAAAGTACGTGCCCTTACGCACCATGGGGACCTCCCACAATTGCCTGCTTGAAAAGTTGCCTGAACTGCTGCGCGGTCAACGGCCACAAACGTTCGCGCCCGATTTCCCCGGCGCGCTCGGCCCAGTCCCGCGCCAGCGTCGGTGTACGGGCCAGACGCAGCAGTTGCGCACTCAGGGCGGCCACATCGCCCTGAGGATAGATCGCGCCATTGCCGCTGGCGACTTCTTCGGCGAACGCCCGCGCATCCGAAGTGATCGCCCCACGCCCGCACGCCGCCGCCCATGACAACGCACCGCTGGTGCCACGCTGGCGCCCCAGCAGACCGAGTTTTTTCGACTCGCGGTAGGGCAGCACCATCACATGATGGGCCTGGATCGTCGCGGCAATCTCATCCGCCGGCAGGTTCAGCCGCCAGTCAATGGCGTCGGCCAGGTCGAGGTCGGCGATCTGGCTGTGCAACTGGTCGAGGTAATTGCCCCCCGCGCCGAACGCCATTTCCGCAGCCGTGCCACCGGCCAATGTCAGCCGTACGCGGCCACGCAACTCGGGCGCTTGCCTGAACACGTCGGCCAGGGCCTGCAACAGGTCCTCGATGCCTTTGCCTCGGTAGATAAACCCGAAATACAGCAGGCGTAGCGTGTCCAGCGATGGCAACGGCGTCGGTGCGATCGCCAGGTTGGCGTGGTTGATCACCGCGACTTTGCCGGCCGCCAGGCGCATGCGCTGGCTCAGGCATTCGGCTCCCAGGCGCGTCAGGGTGATCAACCGGGTCAAACCGGCGGCGACCTGGCGCTCTTCGCGCAACGTCAGCGGGTCGGCCAACACCACCGCCGCCTGCGGCAACGGGCTGGGCAATCGCTCCATCAGTTGCAGGGGAAACGGCAGGCGTTCGCGGCGCCACACCATACGCTCCGGGTCGTGCACGGTGGCGGTCAGCGGCAGGGCAGGGTAGGCCTTGTGCAGCTCGCGCAGGGCCAGAAATTCCCCCAGTCGTCCGCCGCCCAGCTCGCCGTGGACCAGGTCCACGCTGTGCCAGTCGAACGTGCCGATGGCCCGCTTGATCGCCGCGCTCGATCCCTCGACGCCGCTCAACGGTGTCAGCACCGTCACACCCAACTGTTCCAGCGCCAGCTTGAAATGGTTCGCGTAATCGGCGATGCCGTTTTTCTCGGGCGGCAAGGGAGCCAGCAGGGCAATGCGCATCAGAACACCCCCCGGTACTTGGCAATGGTCTTGAGCACTTTGGCCGGTACCTCGAACCTTCGTCGGTTGATAATGATGCCGTCCACCTTGCCGAAGGCCGTATTGAGGATCGACAGCGCATGTTCCACCACCGGTACCGTGCTTTTCTGGGCCTCCACCACCAACGCAATCAGATCGGCCCGCCTGAGGCTGACAAAGGCGTCGCGGTTATCCAAAAGCGCTGAGGCATCGAGCAGCACCACTTCTCCCGGCGAGGCCGTCCGCGCACCTCCGACGCGGACCTTGATGCCATTTTCCTGAAGTAGTTGTCGTAGTTGCCCCACCACAAAACTTACCCCTTCGCCGTGGCGCGCCGAGGTCAGGCCGAGGGTCATGCCTTGTTCGGTTATTCGTTCAGGCTCGAGCAAACCGTAGAGTCGATAGATGCTGGCATTGAACGCGTTGGTGCTCTGCGCGGTGCTGGTGTCCAGCTCCGGCAGGGTGGTCCACAGTGGCAGGCCGAACTTGCGTTCCACCAGACCGCCGTCATGGATGCGCTGATCGAGCAGGTAGCACAGGTACACCACCAGCAGGCCGACGACGATGGCGAACGGGATCGCCAGCGTCAGCATCACCAGGGTTTTCGGAAAGATGCGCCCCGGGTTCAGGGTGGCCTCTTCGATCACCGCGATGTTACTGATCTGGCTGTTGTCCAGTTCACGGTCGATGCGCGATTTTTCCAGGTTGTCCACATACAGCGCGTAGTTGCGCTCGGTGGCGCTCAGCTCGCGGGACAGGCGCGTCAACTCCGGTTCGATCTCCAGCGCCTGCTTGCGCTGGGCTTCCAGGTTGACCAGTTGTTTCTGCTGCTGAACCAGTTGGGTGCGCAGCGCCAGGTTGTTGCTGGACTCGTCCAGCAGCACCCGTTGCAGGTGGATTTCCAGGGTGTTCGGCGCGCGGTTTTCCGAGCTCTGCACCGTGTTGCTTTCAGCCGCCACCTGCACCTGCATGGCACGGATCGACGCATCCAGGGCTTTGACCGGCGGCGCGTTATCGGTGTAGGTGCGCATCATGTCGGCGCGTTCCAGCAGCTTCTGGTTGAGCAGGCGGCGCAGATCCTGTTGCTGCGGATTCAGCGCAATCTGGCGCACCGTAGTCACTTCCTTGGGCTGGCTCTTGAGCTGGGTGCGGGTGCTCTCGATGGCGCTGTCGGAGGACGCGATCAGGCGGGCGGTGTTGAAGGTTTCGCCGCGCAGCACGTTGATGCGCTCGGACAGATCTTCCAGGCGATCGGTGATGCTGGCCGCGCCGATTTCGTTCAGGTGCGTGAGGATCTGCTCCTTGTAGCTCTTGATCTCGGTGGCGCTGTTGGACACCTGGCCCTCATAGAACGCGTAGAGGCTTTTGCGCCCCAGCGCCTGGGTGCGCTCGTTGATGTAGATCTCGACCCAGCTTTTGACCACGGCCTGGGCGATCTGCGGGTCGCCCCACTTGAAGCTGATGTCCATCACCGTGGAGCCGGCGGCGTGGCTGACTTCGAAGCTTTGTTCCAGCCCTGCGGCCAGGCGTTCGACCGGGGTGGTTTTTTCAATGACACCCAGGGATTCCAGCACCACGCGCACGCCATCGGAGATCGCCCCGGTCGCATTTTTGACATGGTATTTGCCCAGCTTCCAGACGCCTTCCGGCGGCGGCTGGTTGGCCAGCACTTCCAGGTAACGCTCGGCAACCGCGCGCACAATCGGGCGCCCGGTCAGCAGGCGCTCTTCGTCGACAATCGGGTCGCGCTGGGTGCTGGGCATCACCAGCGCCTGACGGTTGCTGATCTCGATGGGCAGCGTCGAATCACGCCCCGGTTTCACCAGCAGGCGCGCGGTGGATTCGTACTTGGCCGGCAGCAGGAACGCCCCCAGCAGGATAATGACCAGCGCAGCGATGGCCGCCAGCTTGAACTCGTGGCGGAAGATGAAAAACAGGCGCAGAAGATCACGAAAAGAACGGATCTCGATCATGGGATGTCGCTCCTTTAGTTGGTGCCGCCGCTGGTTCGGGAATAGTTGTAGCCAACCCCGATGGACTTGGTGAACGGAATCAGCTGGTTCAAGTAGGTGTCCACTCCCTGGATACGCTCGCCCACGTTGGATTTGGGCACGAACACCACGTCGCCGCGTTGCAGTCGCACCGGTTTGCGGCCGACGGGGCCGGTCTTGAGGTATTGGCTGAAGTCCAGGAAGTAGGCGCGGTAGGTGCCTTCGGCATCTTCGCGCAGCAACGCAACCATGCTTGCGTTACCCGCCGGGTTCACGCCGCCGGCGCCGACAATCGCCTGCTCCAGCGTGTTGGCGATACCGATCTGCACCGACGTCGGGTTATTCACCGCGCCGCCGACGATCACCGAGTTGCTCGGTGCCTGGTTGATATTCACCGTCACCCGCGGTTCGCGGTACACCGGTGCCAGTTTGTTGCTCAACTCGGCCGCCAGCTCCGAGGGCTGGCGCCCGGCGACCTGCAGTGGCCCCAGGAACGGGTAGTTGATCTTGCCGTCGGTTTGCACCGTGTACAGCGTCAGCTCGTAGATGGTGCTGACGTTAAACGCCGACAATGTCGGCATCTCCCCGGCATCGCGCACGATACGCAACTGGTCGCCGACGCGGATGCGTTCCACCGCCGGTGGCAATTGGGCCAAATGGTCGAGGGCGCGCTTGCCTTCCTCCACCGCCTGGTCATCCGGCGCGACAATGCGGGCCGGCGTGTTGCACCCGGCCAGGGCGAGCAACGCTACAACAAGCAAGATTCGTTTCATCATAGGTGACTTCCTGTAGTTAATGATGCTCACTTCCAATAGCCGGGGAACATGCTGATACGGCGCTTGAGCGCGACGGGGAGGCGGCGCTCCAGATGGCCCAGGCGATAGCCGAGCAACTTGAAGGCACTGCGCACCAGCACTTCGGGGACGCGGTGCAGTGCACCGGCCTTGCGCAGTGCCGCCAGCTCCGCCAGCACGTAGCGTTTACCTTCACCGCCGGCATCGCCAAAGGCCTGGCGGATCCACGGTTCGCGACCGTAAAACACGCCAATGTCGAAGTAGCGGTGAAATTCATCCATGACACGGTAATCGTGGGAGTGGTACACCCGCGCCGAGGCGGCGTAGCGCACCTTGTAGCCGTCGAGCAGCATCCGCGCGGCCACGTAGGCGTCTTCGCTGCCGATCACATCGGCGGGGAAGCCACCCACGGCTTGCAGCGCGCTGCGCCGGTACACCGAAAACGAATCGGAACTGAAGCAGGTCTTGATCCCCAGTTGCGGGGCGTCGGCCAGGCTTTTGCTGCGGCTCTGGGCCGGGTAGTTGAAATGCCGCGACTGCGCGCCGAGCACGCCGGCGTCCGGATGCGGCAATTGGCGCCCGTAGGCCACGCCGTTGAGCGGGTCCTGCTGCAGTTCATCGAGCAGGTTGGCGAACGTCTCGGGGTCGGCAGGAATCGCGTCCTGGGTCATCACGATCAGCGCATCGCCGCTCACCTGTTCGCTGGCCCAGCGCCGCGTGCCGCCGTGGTTGAAATCGCGGGCGTCGATCACCTCGACCTGGGCGCCGAACTCGCGAAAGCGGGCCACCGTGTCGTCGCTGGAGGCGCTGTCCACCACCAGCATCTCGTCCGGTTGCCTGGTTTGCATCTGCAGCGCAGGCAACAGCCGCGCCAGGTGGCCGGCGGCGTTGCGGGTCGGGATGATCAGCGAGGTGCGCATGTCACTTCTTCACGTCGGCAGGCGCGCGCCCGTAGATATCGTCAAAGCGCACGATATCGTCCTCGCCCAGGTACTCGCCGCTCTGCACCTCGATCATCACCAGGTCGATGATGCCGGGGTTGGTCAAGCGATGCTTGTGCCCGGCGGGAATATAGGTGGACTCATTGGCGTTGATCAGAAACTCGCGCTCGCCATTGGTGATCTGCGCAGCGCCGCTGACCACCACCCAGTGTTCGCTGCGGTGATGGTGCATCTGCAACGACAACGACGCCTGCGGTTTGACCACGATGCGCTTGATCTTGAACCGGCTGCTTTCCTCCAGCACGGTGTAGGTGCCCCAGGGCCGGGTGACGGTGCGGTGCAGGCTGTACGCCGGATGGTTCTGGCGCTTGAGTTCGGCGACGATATAGCGCACATCCTGGCTGCGGTGGGCGTCGGCAATCAGCAGGGCATCGGGGGTGTCGACAATGATCAGATCGCGCACGCCCACGGCACCGAGCACGCGCTTGGGCGAGTCGATGTAGCAGTTGTGCACATCATGCAAAATCGCTTCGCCGTTGATCTGGTTGCCATGGGCATCGCTCGGCGTGAGCTGGCGCAGGGCTTCCCACGAGCCGATGTCGCTCCAGCCGATATCGCAGGGCACCACGGCCACTTGCGTGGATTTCTCCATCAGCGCCACGTCGATGGAAACGTCCGGCGCGCTGCCGAAGGCCTCTGCATCCAGCTCACGCTGGCGCGAGGTTTTGTTCTGCAGGTGCTGGCTGTGCTCCAAGGCCGCGCGGGCCGCCTGCAATACCTCGGGCGCGTAAGTGGTCAGTTCGTCCACCAGGGTTTTGGCCTTGAAGCAGAACATCCCGGCGTTCCACAGGTGCTTGCCGCCGTCGAGGTAGGCTTGTGCGGTGGCCAGGTCCGGTTTCTCGACAAAGCGCTGCACGCGGTTGCCGGTACTCAGCGCCTCACCTTTCTCGATATAGCCAAAGCCGGTTTCCGGGTGGTCGGGCTGGATGCCGAAGGTCACCAGAAAGCCTGCCTCGGCCAGATCACGGGCCTGGGTCACGGCGGCGGCGAACGCAGTCTCGTTGTGGATCAAATGGTCGGCGGGCATCACCAACAGTTGTGCGTCATCGCCAAAATGTTCCTGCACATGCAGCGCCGCCACGGCGATGGCCGCAGCCGTGTTGCGCCCGAACGGCTCCAGCAGCAGGTCCAGGGGCAGGCGGGACGGGTTGACCAACCGGTAGTCATCGAGTGTACGAAACAGCATCTCGCGGTTGGTCACCGTCAGCACGCTCTCCACACCGGGCAGGCGTGCGGCGCGTTGGAAGGTCTTCTGCAACAGGCTCTGGCCATCGCGCATGCGCATGAACGGCTTGGGCATGTTCTGGCGTGACACCGGCCACAGCCGCGTGCCCGACCCACCGGAAATAATGCAGGGAATTAATCCGTTGAGGGTATTCATCAATAGACTTCCTTGGTGGATAGAACGGCGGGAACCGTCATGAAGACGATGTACAAGTCAAACCACACCGACCACTTGGAGATGTATTCCAGGTCGTACTCGACACGTTTCTGGATCTTGAACAGGGTGTCGGTTTCACCCCGGTAACCGTTGATCTGCGCCCAGCCGGTGATGCCCGGTTTGACCCGGTGCCTGGAGCTGTACTCGCTCACCGCCACTTCGAAGGGCACGCCGGCGGCCTTGGTAGCAGTGGCGTGCGGGCGCGGGCCGACCATCGACATGTTGCCCAGCAGCACATTGAACAGCTGCGGCAGCTCGTCGATGCTGGTCTTGCGGATGATGCGCCCGACGCGGGTGATGCGCGGGTCGTGCCGGGTGGTTTGTTGTTGCGCGGTGAAATCGCTCTGGTCGGTGTACATAGAGCGAAACTTGAACACGCGTATTTCATTGTCGTTATAGCCAAAGCGGTTCTGGCGAAACAACACCGGGCCCCTGGAGTCGAGCTTGATCGCAATGGCCGTGATGATCATCAGCGGCGCCAGCGCCACCAGCGCCAGGCTCGCCAGCAAACAATCTTCAAGGCGCTTGATCACCGGCGACCAGCCACGCAATGGCAATTGCGAGGTGTTGAACATCAGGATGCCGCCCACGTCGGTGATCTTGCTATGGCCGTAGCGCAGCGCGGCCATGTCCGGCACCAGCATCACGTTCACCGACAACTGCCGTAGACGATTGACCAGCCCATG
Organism: Pseudomonas sp. MH9.3; assembly: GCF_034354675.1. Lineage (NCBI taxonomy): Bacteria > Pseudomonadati > Pseudomonadota > Gammaproteobacteria > Pseudomonadales > Pseudomonadaceae > Pseudomonas > Pseudomonas sp. MH9.3. The sequence continues at coordinate 80,819 of NZ_CP133785.1, forward strand.
GATGCGCTGCTCCGCAGCCCAGGGCAGACAGATCATCACCTGGTTGACCTGCTCGGCGCGGATCAGCTTTTCCAGGTCGCGGGTGTTACCCAGCAATGGCAGATTGCTTAACTCCTTAGGGATGCGCTCGGTGCGATCATCGATAAAACCGATCAGACCGGAGCGGATATCGCCGTTGCGTTGCAGGTGGTCGGCAACGTGCACGGCGGTGTCGGTAAACCCAAGGATCACCGTGCGCTGCAGGTACTTACCCTTGCGCATCAAACTGCTGTAAAGGCGCAGCATCAACAAACGTTCGAGACAAAACAGCCCAAGGCTGGCGAAGTACCAGGTCAACAGGTTACGTGGCGTCAATTGTGGAAAAAACTGCAATATCTGATACATGAACAGCAGGATGCAGAAGGCGGCTGACCAGGCCTTGATCTTGGTTTTCAGGCGCAGACGGTTGCTGAACAATTCCTCCGAATAAATGCCCAACGCCTGGAACAAAATGATGGTCAGAAACGCAAAAAATACCAGCAGGCCGAGGAAGTGCGAACGCATCTCTGGGTTCATCGGATCGATGAAAAAAACCAGTACCAGCGGGGGTAATATCGCACTTAGACCATGAATAAATTTGACAAAAACAACAAAGAACTCAACAAAACCGGCGCGCGTTAAAAACAAGCTATCGACTGATGACTTTTCTCGCATAAAACATCCCTCATTGCACTCCATGCGCTTTAACCGGTATGCGTTAGTAGTGCATTAAACTCGGCTACGCTGGTGAAATCGCAACTAATCAATCCAAATGCGACACATCCATTTGAAGGGATCTTGCGGAGCAGTGGCTAAAGGAAGTGTTCCTCATGGTTGCTTAGTCAACGAATTGACGGTAGTGCGGATGCAACGTTTTAAAGATGTTAATCAGTGTGTTATGAGGCATTTTATTGACATTCCTTGTCCGTGCAGGTGGTAAGAGGGGTGTGTTTTTGAGTGTAGGAACAAATTTGAAAATTTTCCTGCTTAACAGCGAAGGTTTTTCAAAACGCGGTGGGAAAGGGGGACAGAGAGGAGAGGGAAGTTACGACTAAGTGCCGTGGCTGCGGGGTTTTAGTGGGATTGGAAGTTGTCTTTTTAACTTCAAAAATAAATGAAAAAAAGTTAATCGAAGGACCGATAGCGACCGTTTTTAATGGGAATGCCTGCTACCGAAAGGGGGACGTCATCACTTATTCAAAATGTGGGAGCGGGCTTGCTCGCGAAGGCGGTATGTCAGTGCCGGATTCAGCGAATGACACACCCCCCCCTTCGCGAGCAAGCCCGCTCCCACAGCGATACTGCGTCGTCAGCCTAATCGCGCGGCCGCGCGTGCGGTAATTTCACCTCGCACCCTGCGCGACTCGGCGGTGCGCTTGTGGGCTTCGTCCAACACATGCTGTGGCGCAGTGTCCGGACGTCCGGCGTCGAACGGTGGCGCGGGGGCGTATTCGATCTGCAACTGCACCAACTGCGCCGCCGCTTCGCTGTACAGCTCCGCCGCCAGCACCAGCGCAAAGTCGATCCCTGCCGTAATGCCGCCGCCGGTGAACAGGTTGCCGTCGCGCACCACGCGTTCCTGCACCGGGATTGCGCCGAGCGGGGCGAGCATGTCGTGGTAGGCCCAATGAGTGGTGGCCTTGCGACCGCGCAGCAAACCCGCCGCACCGAGTACCAGCGAGCCGGTGCACACCGAGGTCACGTAGCGTGCAGTGAGCGACTGGGCCTTGAGGAAATCGAGGGTGTCGGCATCTTCCATCAACGCACCGACGCCGGCACCGCCGGGTACGCAGAGCACATCCAGGTTGGGGCAGTCGGTGTAGGTCATGGTCGGCGTGAACACCAGACCGGTGCTGGAGGTGACCGGTGCGAGGTCCTTCCATACCAAATGTAATTTCACCTCCGGCAGCGAGCCCAGCACGTCGTAAGGGCCAGTGAGGTCCAGTTGCTGAATGCCGGGGAACAGCAGGAAGCCGATTTGCAAGGTCATGAATGAAACTCCGTTGAGAAGAAGTAGACGCTTGCACTGTAGAGGCCTAGGCTCTGGCGTATACGCCATTGAGCCCACAAATCGCGCCAATCATGCCCAGAATCATTCACGTACTCGCTTTTGATAATGCCCAGGTGCTCGATGTGACCGGGCCCTTGCAGGTGTTCGCATCGGCCAACGACCTGGCCCGTCAGCGTGGCCAGCCGTTGCCGTACCGCGTCTCGGTGATCGCGGCCCAGGCCGAACCGGTCATGACGTCTGCGGGCCTGGCGCTGCTGGCCGAGCCGTTGCCGGCAGTCGACACGCCGTGCGACACCCTGGTGATCGCTGGCGGCTGGGGCGTCTACGGTGCCGCCGAAGACCCGGCGCTGGTGCAATGGGTGCGCGCAAAAGCCCGGCACACCCGGCGCATGGCCTCGGTGTGCACCGGTGCTTTTCTGCTGGCAGCCAGTGGCCTGCTCGACGGTTGTCGCGTCGCCACCCACTGGACGCGTTGCGAGGAACTGGCGCGCAAGTTTCCCGCCTTGACGGTGGAGCCCAACCCGATCTTCATCCAGCAGGGTGCGGTGTGGACGTCGGCCGGTGTCACCGCCGGTATCGACCTGTGCCTGGCGCTTGTCGAAGAAGATCTTGGCCGCGCCGTGGCCCTGGAAGTGGCGCGGCACCTGGTGGTGTTCCTCAAGCGCCCGGGCGGGCAGTCGCAATTCAGCGTCACGCTGTCGTTGCAGAACGGCGGCAGCCGCTTCGCCGAATTGCACGCCTGGATCGCGGAAAACCTGACGCTGGATCTGAGCATCGCCACCCTGGCTGCACAGGCCGGCATGAGCGAGCGCAGCTTCGTGCGCCACTACCGCGCCGAAACCGGCCAGACTCCCGCTCGCGCCGTCGACCTGATCCGCGTCGAAACCGCCCGCCGGCAACTGGCGGACAGCGCAGCGTCGATCAAGCGCATCGCCGTGCAGTGTGGGTTTGGTTGCGAAGAAACCCTGCGCCGCAGCTTCCTGCGCGCAGTGTCGGTGACACCTCAGGCATACCGGGAGCGTTTTTCACCGGCGTAGCCATGGCGCCAATGGAAACGGCCCTACCCAACAAGTAGCTCCTGTGGCGAGCGCCAATCCCTGTGGGAGCTGTCGAGCTTCAGCGAGGCTGCGATGGGATCGCTGCGGTGTGCCTGCCAGACCGCATCGCCTGCATCGCAAGGCTTATCCGGCGGGGAGGGGGCTTTTATCGGCGCAGCAATTCCAGCAACGCCGCCAGGGTCGCTCGCGGTGCTTCCTGAGGAATATTGTGGCCCACGCCAGGCAATACCTGGCGTCGATAAAACCCGCTGAAATGCGCGAGGTCTTCATCTTCTTCCGGCGCAGGCCCGACGCCGTCGTCGGCCCCGCACAACGAAATACTCGGCACTGAAATCGGTGGCTGTTGCACCAGCGCCTGTTCAATGGATTCCAGCGCAGGATCACCCGGCGCGTACATGAATCGATGGCGATAGGAGTGAATCACCACCGCGACAAAATCGGGGTTATCGAATGAAGGCGCGGTTTGCGCATACTGGCTCGGTCCTTCTGCCCAGGACGGCGACCAAAGCGTCCACAGCAATTGGCAGAGCTCGCGGCGATTGGCCGTCAAGCCCGCCACGCCGCGTGGGGTATGAAAATAGTACTGGTACCACAAACGATGCTCCGTCGCAGGCGCCTGAGGCTCGTGCGAGTGGGCGATGTCCTGAATGTTATAGCCATCGCCGGTGACCAGCCCGCGCACCCGCTCCGGCCACAGCGCCGCGACAATACAGGCAGCGCGCCCGCCCCAGTCGTAACCGGCCAGCGTGGCTTGCGCAATCGACAGTGCATCCATGAAGTCCAGCAAGTCCCTGGCCAGTGCGGCTTGCTGCCCCGAGCGCATCACCTGTGTGTTGATGAACCGCGTCGGCCCGTAGCCGCGCAGGTAGGGCACCAGCACGCGATAGCCCTGCTCGCCCAGGGCCGGCGCAATCCCATCATAGCTGCGCGGGTCATAAGGGAAACCGTGCAACAGAATCACCGGTTCACCGTCGGCCGGACCATGGGCCTCATAGGCCATGTCCAGCATGGAGGTACGCACGTAAAGCAGCGGGGCAGGGCAGTTCATCGTTGGCTCCTATCGACGCGTCAAAAGTGACACCCTATGGTCACGGCTGCCACACCGTCTTCTCCCCACTCAACTTCCTGTCCAGAAACGTCGCCGCGCTGATCAGCGCCAGATGGCTCAACGCCTGAGGCGTGTTGCCCAGGTGCCGTGCCTGGGTGTCGAATTCCTCGGCGTACAGGCCCAGCGGGTTGGCGTAGCGCAGCAGTTGCTCGAATTCCAGATGGGCCTTTTCCACCTGGCCGGCGCGGGCCAGGCATTCGACGTACCAGAACGAGCAGGCCGCGAAAGCGCCTTCGGTGCCCTGCAGGCCGTCGATCTGGCTGTCGTCGTTGCGGTAGCGGTAGACCATGCCGTCGCGTACCAGGCTTTTCTGGATCGCGGCCAGGGTCGATAGCCAGCGCGGGTCGGTGGCGGCGACGAAGCGTACCAGCGGCATCAGCAGCATTGAGCCATCGAGGGCGGTGCTGCCGATGTGCTGCACGAAATGGCCGCGCTCCTCGTTCCAGAAGTTTTCCCAGATATCGGCATAGATCGCCTGGCGCGTCTGGTCCCAGCGGGCGAACGGGGCCGGCAGCGAACGTTTGGAGGCCAGGCGGATTGCGCGGTCCAGGGCCACCCAGCACATTAGCCGCGAATGCAGGAAGTGATGCTGTTCGCCGCGCATCTCCCAGATGCCCACATCCTTGGTGTTCCAGATTTCGCAAACCTGGTTCGCCACGTCCACCGTGTGTTTCCAGCCCTCATGGGAGATGGCTTCACCGTATTTGTTCACCAGGTAAACCGCGTCCATCAGCTCGCCGTAGATATCCAGCTGAACCTGATCGAACGCCTCGTTGCCGATGCGCACCGGCGTAGCGCCGCCATGGCCGCTGAAGTGGTCGAGGGTGGCTTCCGGCAACTGCTGGCGACCGTCGATACCGTAGAGGATGTTGATCTTGATCGACTGGCCGCAGCAGTCGCTGACCCGGCCTTTGAGCCAGCGCATGTAGCTGTTGGCTTCTTCGATAAATCCCAGGCGCATGAACGCGTAGACAGTGAAAGAAGCGTCGCGGATCCAGGTGTAGCGATAATCCCAGTTGCGCTCGCCGCCGGCAGTTTCAGGCAGGCCGAAGGTGGCGGCGGCAATGATTGCGCCGTGTTTGCGCGAGGTCAGCAGTTTCAGTGCCAGGGCCGAGCGGTTGACCATTTCGCGCCAGCGCCCACGGTAATTGGATTGGCTGATCCAGCCGCGCCAGAACTTCAAGGTGCGTTCCAGATAGAGGTCGGTGCATGCGTTGGTGACGCGCGGATCATCCTCACCGCCGAGCACGAATTCGGCGCCTTCGCCCTGGGCCAGACTGAAGCTGGCGACGGCGGCATGGTCTTCGAGGGTCAGCGCATGGCTGCCGCTCAGGCGCAGGCCAGGCTGGTCGGCGGCGCTGAACACCAAGCCTGCATTGGCCATCTCGGCGCGGGTGGTGGCCCGCGCATAGTCATGGCGCACGGCGCAGCGCAGGTGAATGGTCGCCTTGCCGCTGACCACGCGTACGCGACGAATCAACAGCGGCAGGTCATCGACATCCTCACTGACGGTGAGCAGATCGGTGATCTCCACCACGGCTTCGTCACTCAACCAGCGGGTTTGCAGCACATTGGTGTCGGGCAGGTAGATCTGCTCGCGACGGGCGTCGGGCAGGTCGGGGGTGAGCTGGAAAGTGCCGGCGTCAGGGGTGTCGAGCAACGCGCAGAAGATCGACGGGCTGTCGAATTCCGGCCAGCAGAAAAAGTCGATGCTGCCCTTGTCGTTCACCAATGCTGCGCTGCGCATGTCGCCAATGATGCCGTGGGCATCGATCGCGCTCTGGGGTTCGTTCCTGAAATCAACCATTGCCACGAAACTCCGGATAAAGGCTCATGCCGCCGTCAATGAAAAGGGTGCTGCCGACCACATAATCAGATGCGTCACTGGCCAGCCATACCACCGCGTTGGCCACGTCTTCCACGTCGCCAACGCGGCCGTAGGGGATCAGCTTGAGCAGCTCTTTTTCTGCCGCGCCTTCGGTGGCTGCGCGGTTGATCGCCGTGCGAATCGCCCCCGGCGCGATGCCATTGATGCGAATGCGTTGCTCGCTGACCTCCTGGGCCAGGGTGCGCATCAACATCTCCACACCGCCTTTGGACGCTGCGTAATTCACATGGCCGGCCCAGGGAATCAGCTGGTGCACCGAACTCATGTGGATGATCTTGCCGGCCGCGCGGGACACGCCTTCGCGCACACCCTGGCGATTGAAAATGCGCACCGCTGCACGGGCGCAAAGGAACTGGCCGGTGAGGTTGACGCCGATCACCGTGTTCCAGTCGTCGAGGGTCATATCGACCAGCTTGGCGTCTTTTTGCAGGCCGGAGTTGGCGACCAGAATATCCAGGTGACCGAATGCGTCGAGGGTCTGGGCAAACAGGCGCTCCACGTCAGCCTCTTTTGACACATCGCCGCCGATGGCAATGGCGCGGCCGCCGCCGGCATTGATCTGCGCGGCCAGGGCTTCGGCCGGTGCCGCCTGGGAATTGTAATTGAGCACTACGGCAGCGCCCGCTTCGGCCAGGGCCTTGGCGGCGCCTGCGCCGATGCCGGAGCTGGCACCGGTGACCAGCGCTACTTGTTGCTGCAATGTGATCTGCATCGGCCCACCCACTGATTGTTGAGAGTCCCTTGTGCTGACTGGCGGGCGGCGCTGGAAGTTCAGGGCCATGCATGATTGCCCGCCAGGAACCGATTCCGACCGATGCGCCACACAGGAGGTCAGTTGATGCGTTTCGACCGCAGGTCGGATCTCTCGGCTGCAGACCGCCCCCGTTCACTGGAGAAACCCATGTCGGTATCGACGACTGATCCATCCGTATCCACTTCATCCTTCCATAGCCACTCCCAGGCTAACGCCAGGCCTGAGGAAGCGGCCAAACGCTCTTCGCCTGCTGCGCCGTCCGTCAATGGGCAGAAAATGGCCAATGTGAGCTTTCACTTCCATCAAAACCAGGCCGGACCGGTTTTCGGTCAAGCGCAAACGACAGCGCACATTCAGCATCAGCCCGCCGAGCCTCAGCGCCCTGCGCCTTCGATGTGGGGTTTGCTGGCAATGGTCAGTAACTTGATGAGCCTGTTAGGGTTCGCCCGGCCACCCCTGCTTGCGGGCTTGTCGACGCAGAATAACGAACAGCTGGCGCAAATGCTGTTCAATAATTTCGACGCCTTCAGAGACCCGAAGAAGCCGAGTTATGTCAGCTTCGACAGTATTCGAACGATGGCGAAAAAAGCCTGGACCAGCGATCCGGTCATGAACCAGAACATCCTTCTGGCCAGAGAAATGCTCAAGCGCCCGGCGCTCATGAGAGGTCTCGATCAGGATAAATTCACGGGTGCGCAGGATGGCCTGATCAGGTTGCAAGACCTGGCCGCCGTCAGCCGGGGCGATACTTACTTCAAGTACAAAGGCGATAAAGAGCTGGTCGGATCGATATTCCAGCACTTCAACGAATTGAAATCGCCGGGTGCGCAGGACCTCCGTATCAGCGATCTGGCAAGGTGGGCTGCCGAACCTCTGATGGGTAAAGGTCATCAGGATGACCTGATTCAGATGGCCCGTGAAATCCTCAAGCGTTCTCAGTTGTTGGAAAACATCAATGCCTTTCAACTCGGGTCCGGCGGCGACACTCTCATGCTGTCAGCGCTCTACCACTTGTCTCGCTGACTGTTGCCCCGGCGCCACCCACCGTACGTGGCGCCTGGGTAACGGGTTGGCTGCCCGCCAGGGCGCAACGTTTTTTACATGCTGTCATTGGTGTTTTTCGAACGTTCGGAACTGTCCCTCTCATCCAGCCACATATCAGGTGTTTGCCTGACCTGAGTTTACTCGATGACCGGGCTCATCAAGTTGATGCTCACCAGGCAGGCCTATATTTGAAAAAGTTGGAGATAGCTCATGAGTATCGAGGGCGCATTACCTTACGCACGGCCTTCAGCGCTGGATACAACGGCTATGCGGTCAGCCGTGGCAACACCGGCATCGCCCCCCGAGGCCTGGGGTGAAAGCCGGACGCCTTTAACGGCCGAAACGCCTCGTCAGTCTTCACGGTTGCGCGGATCATTATCCGTGCTGCATCACCGAGGTTTGCAGAATCTCCCCAATGTGCGGGCGCGGACTTCTCCCATCGGCTGCGCAACGACGGACAGCCAGTTGGCCTCGGCACTGGAAAAAGACTATTACCTGTTGTGCCCCTTCCTGAAGGAGGGCCGCCTGACCCTGTCATCACTGCACCAGTTCGCGGCAGAGCCCCATGACGATTGCGACGAGCGCAGCCGCCTGAGCCCGACAGTGGGGGAAATCCTCAAGCGCCCGCGACTGACCGATGCGATCTTGACCCGCGATGGCGACATCACCCGCGACAGCCTCAAGATCGCCGCTTCGGCGATGCAGGGCAGCAGTTCACCGCAGGTATTCAGCCAGGATCCGTTTCATGGCAAGGGTAATCACGAGGTGGTGCTGGCTCTTAAGGAATTGTTCGAGCAATTGCGCGAGCCGGCGAAGGATCGAAAGTTTTTCTTTGGCGCTCGCCAGTATGTGGCAATCGCGGCGCTCAAGGAGGTGATGCTGGACCCTTACGAGGTCGATCGGCACGCAGTGCCTGTAGTCGATCCGTTCACAGGCATGCCCAGACCCAAATACAGCGAGCGCTGCGTGTACATGGCGAAGAATCTGTTCACTCGACCGGAATTGATGCCCTCTCTGGAGCGCACCAACGCCGCGCTGCTGTTTGGTCCGATGTGTCCGCAGGGCTATCTCAGCAATACGAGCCTTGATCATTGGCTTGAGCAGGACGCAGAGCGCAAGGCGCGTTGATGGCAGTTGGCGGAGCCCCTTTACAAACGTTTGGAGCGGTCAGGAGGGAACCATTTGCGGCGGTTTGCCACGAATAAGACACCCCATCGGTAGGAGTGTGCCGATGGGTGTCTTCAACTACTGGATCAGGTCTGGATCATGAACTCGACATCCGTTGAATCTCGTCACGCCCAGTACACCGTAGTACCCCTGACTGCTGCATGTGAGGCCAAAAAACAGGACAAGTCTCTGACGCAGGGCCTCAACCTCACGTCCACGCCTAAATTCAGCTTCAAGGCGCCTACTACCGAGGACTTTCATAAAGGTTCGAGAGCGCTCACGGAGAAGTCTGAATCCGGTTTGTCGAGTTCACTGCTCGCCAGCTTACGGAACCTGTTTTCCCGTCGCACGTGATCATGCCCGCAGTATTTTCCCGCTGACCGCTACCCCTGCCAGCAGAGTCCCGATCAGCATGAAGGCGGTGGCCAGACTGCTGCCGTGAGCAATGAACCCGATCACGGCAGGGCCCGCCAGAATCCCTGCATAGCCCAGCGTGGTGATGGCCGGCACGGCAATGTGTTCCGGCATTACGGTCTGCTTGCCGACTGCGGTATAGAGCACCGGGACGATGTTTGAACAGCCGGCGCCCACCAGCGCATAACCGAGCAATGCCATTTCCCAGGCAGGGGAGAGTGTCGCGAGGAATATGCCGGCCGCCGCCAGCGCGCCGCCGACCACGATCACACGCGTTGCGCCCAGACGACGCACGATCACATCACCGGTCAGGCGTCCGGCGGTCATGGTCAAGGCAAAGGCTGCGTAGCCCAGGCCCGCATAGGCTTCATCCAGGCCGCGTTCGGCACTGAGGAACACTGCGCTCCAATCCAGTACCGCGCCTTCGGCCAGGAACACGATAAAACACAGACAGCCGATAAACAGCACCACGCCATGGGGAATGGCAAACGCAGGTCCGGAGCTTTCACTGCCGTAAGGCAACAGATGCGGCCCGGCCTTGAGCAGCGCCAGGACCATGATCACGATCACCACCAGCGTCGCCTGCAATGGCGAGCAGCCGAGCCCCAGCAGGCCCGCGACACCCGCCGCGCCGACGATGCCTCCCAGGCTGAACAACCCATGGAAGCCTGACATCATGGTCTTGCCACTGGCGCGCTCAACGATCACCGCTTGCAGGTTGACCGTAGAGTCCACCGCGCCGAGGCCCGCGCCGAACAGGAATAACCCGGCAATCAGTAGCGGTATAGAACTGACCGTGGCCAGCATCGGCAAGGCCAGGCAGATCATGATCGTACCCGCCGTCAGTACGCGGCGGCAGCCATAGCGTGATGCGAGCACGCCCGCCATTGGCATGGCGAGGATCGACCCCACGCCCAGGCATAACAGCAGCAGGCCCAGCGTGCCTTCGTTGAGGTTCGCGCGCGCCTTGGCATAGGGCACCATAGGGGCCCAGGCCGCGATGCCGAAGCCGGCGATAAAAAAGGCGATGCGTGTCGACATTTGTTCCAGCCGGCCGGGAACCACGGGCGCTGGGGTGGGGATGGCAGTCATGCAGAGTCCTTGGTTTGACGTTCAACTAACGATGTCCTGCGCGACATCCTTGCACATCAGGCCGTCCCGAGCGAGCGTGCTTGCGTCGCCATTCGGGGCTAAAAGCGCCGGTCGCGAATATTATTTTACAAATGCGGGAACGCTCAGCACGTTACTGACCACAGAAAGGCTATCGAGCCTATGGGAGGTGGTCTTGAAGGGGTGTAGTCCCCGGGGGAAAGGCTGAACCCCGGATTTCCCGCAGGGATTACTCTTATCAGTGCACCTCCCACAGGATCGGTTTTTTGTGATAAATCGACACTTGCTTGGCATGTGACTACAGCATGTTAGTTATCTGCCTACGAACTAACGTACGAAATTTCTTATTGATAGCAATCAGTCTGTTGGTCTTTTTTATTATCTTGTAAAAGACACTTCCATCCTCGTCGTACGAAACTTCTTTTTTATTTTTGAAAGGCCGAATTTCCTCTGGAATCGCTAAGCTTCAGGGCGTTCAGGCACTTTTTTTCGCCACCCAGCGGGGACTGACGAGGAAAAGCATTTCAATCAGGAAGTTGATTGGCGGTTACCCAAGATGGCTGATGCGTTTGTTTCTTCACGGTGTAAATTAATCTTTCCAGGGCTGGATACAGACTTTCAGGTATTGGCATTCAAGGGCACTGAGGCCATTGATCAGCCATACTTTATTCAGGTTCAGTTAGTCAGCGAAAACGCCTCTATTGACCTGGAGGCCTTGCTTCATCAACCAGTCTTCCTGTGCCTGGGCGAAGTCGATGAAGGCCTGCATGGGCAGGTCTACAGCGTCGGTCGCGATGACCCGGGTGCACGGCTCACGCGCTACCGCCTCACCCTGGCACCGCGGCTGGCGTGCCTGGCCCACCGCCGCGACCAGAGGATTTTCCAGCTGCGCAGTGTGCCGCAGATCATTGCGGCGGTGCTCGAACACCACGGCATCCTCGCCGACGCCTATGTCTTTGAGCTTGGCCCGGTGGTGTATCCGCCGCGCGAGTTCTGCGTGCAATACGCAGAAACCGACCTGCATTTCATCCAGCGGCTGTGCGAGGAGGAGGGCATCCATTTCCACTTTCGCCACACTGCGGACAATCATCTACTGGTATTCGGCGATGACCAGACGGTGTTTCAGCGCCTGCCCGCGCAGCGTTACAGCGCCTCAGCCGACCCGATGCATCAGGGCGCTCCGGTGGTCCAGCGTTTCGACCGGCGGCTGGCGACACGCAGCCAGCAAACCGTGCGCCGTGATCATGATTTCGAGCACCCTTCGCTGTCCCTGCAGGACACCGCCGGGGATACCGGCGCGCAACCCCATCAGGACTATCGGTACCCCGCAGGCTTTACCGGCCATGCACGGGGTGTGCAATTGGCGCGACGGGGCCTGGAGCGCCATCAAAGCGATCGGCATCGGGTGCTGGGCAGGAGTGATCAACCTGCGCTGCGCAGCGGTCACTTCCTGCCGTTGCAGGACCACCCGGACCCGGACTGCAATGACTTGTGGCTGCTTACGTCGGTGCGCCATGAAGGTTATCAACCGCAGGTGCTGGAGGAAGCAGTCGTCGAGGCTGGCAAGTTCCGTGGTTATCGCAACCGCTTCACCGCGACACCCTGGCGCGCCGTACACCGACCGCCCCTCAAACACCCCAGGCCAACCATCAACGGCAGCCAGACCGCGACAGTGACCGGGCCCGCCGGGGAGGATGTGCATTGCGATGCCTATGGCCGGGTGAAGGTCCGCTTTCATTGGGATCGCCTGGACAAGACCGACGACAAGAGCAGTTGCTGGGTGAGGGTGGCGTCGGGATGGGCAGGTGATGGCTTCGGCGCGATGATGATTCCACGGGTGGGGATGGAAGTGCTGGTGACGTTCCTGGAAGGCGATCCGGACCGGCCGCTTGTCAACGGCTGCCTGCCCAATGCATCACACCTGCCCAGCTACCCGTTGCCACAACACAAGACGCGCAGCGTGTTGCGCAGTTGCAGCTCACCCGGCGGCGATGGCGCCAACGAGTTGCACCTCGAAGACCGGCGCGGCGAGGAACTCATCTTCCTGCGCGCCCAGCGTGACCTGGAACAACAGGTCGGGCATGACAGTCGCCTTGAGGTGGCCGGCGAGCGGCGTGAAGTCATTCGCGGAGTGAATTCGGTGCGCCTGGAAAGCGAGGATCATTGCCATGTCGTGGGTGATCGCAAGGTGGTGCTCGAGGCGCACGATCACCTCGATGTACAGGGCGACAGCCTGACCCGTGTCGGCCAGACCCTGGTGATCGAGGCCGGGCAGCAACTGCATCTCAAGGCCGGTGCCAGCCTGGTGATTGATGCGGGGGCGCAACTGAGTCTGAAGGCCGGAGGCGAACACCTGGTGATCCAGGCCGGCGGTATCTTCAGCAGCCGGCCAATCATCCCGGGCGGTGCGCCGTCCCTCACGCGCTCGATCAGCGCCATGCCGGCGGCGGCTGCGAGTATCTCCACGGCACAGGGCGCCATCATGCGTTTGGCTCGAAAACTGGACGCGGATTTTTGCCCACTCTGTGAACGCTGCCGCGAAGGCCTGTGCGACAGGCTCGGGAGGGCTGCATGATGGAGAACCTGCCCAGCGAATGGATGGTCAGGCAACAACAGGCGGGACGGCGTCTGTGTCTGATACTCGAGGGAAGCAACCGTGCGCGTCAGCCACTGCTGGCCGTGCGTGAGCCGCCTTACTACCGCAGCCTGTACAGCGAGACCGTTGCAGCGCAGCTGGCAGACTCAGGTCCCGTGATCCTGCTGTTGGAGCATCTGAATGAACCCGCTCTGGTTGAGCTGCTGCAACATCCCGAGGGCCATTGGGGCTGGCTGGGGAGCCTGCCCGATGAAGACCTGACCAGCCTGGCGCGACACTGGCGCGAGCGGTTGATCATGGGGCCGGCTGGTAGTCAGGCGCTCTACCGTTTCCACGACAGTCGCACCTTCGCCCGTGCCCTGGCCCATTTACCGAAAGCACACTGGCCGACCTTTCTCGGCCCTATGATCAGCGTGTGCTACTGGCATGAAGGCGCCTGGCAACAAGCCGAGAACCCTGCCCCCGGAGACTACCCGGTGCCTGATCCGGCCCCATGGCTGACCGTCCCCAACCCACAGTCCGAAGCGATCCTGCACGGCAATATCCTGCGCTACCTGTTGGCCGAACACAGCGAAAACCTTGCTGCGCTGTTTGAATTTCAGGACCCCCGAATCTGGTTGACGCAAGTACTGGAACAGGCACGCGCCTGGCAATGGAGTGGGGTGGAGCAACTGGAATTCCTGGTGGTGCGCAGGCTGGAGGAAGCGACGCGAGGCAGCATTGTTCATTGGCAACCGAGAACCGGCGAGACGCCGGGAGAGCATTTTGAACGGGTCGCTGGGCAGTGGCGCAGGGCGGGGTGCGAGGATGAATAGGTGGGTGGGAGCGACGTTATTTGTTTTTGTGATGGCGGGGCTTTATGGGTGTGCGGGGAGGACGGCGGAGCGCTTTACGTTGGAGTTGGATTTGCCGGCCGGATTTGCTGCTCTAGGGGACGCCACCTATACACCTGCACCCGGTGAAACCTGCAAGCTGCCCAAAAGAATGGGTAAACGGCCTGAGTTGAAAATATTCAAGGCCGCCAGCAAGCCGGTAGCTAATAGAGTGAGTTTCGATGTGCCGCTGACGGAGAGCGTGGACGGTTGTGCCTTGGTAGTGCGCGAGCTTGTTTTCGCACTCAATGCCAGATGGGGAACGCGCTGGTCGGATATTGGACGAGATTACGCGATCATTTATTTTCGCGATAACGGTGAGGCCTGGACATCTCCGATGCCTGAGTCGGGAGTACTGGAGCTTCATGGGCAATGCCAGTGGGTATTTCGAACGGTTGGTTATGCACATGCCTTGATCAAGGGGCTGCGTTGCAGATCATTGGATGACGGCGGTCAAATCACAACTGAGCGGCCAGGTGGATATGTAACTCGCGACGGATTAGCTGGCCGGACGTTGAGGATGACATGGGCACTCAGCGAGGAAGAATCACCCGCTGATGGTGATAACTGGGTAAGCGTCCCAGGCGGCTGGAGGCGGTGTATGGGGGAAAGCCAGGATGACGTGTTCGGCTTTTGTCGCGGCAATGTCACTGACTTCAAGAGGTTCAAAATGCCTGATGGACGCTTTTGCAGTATTTATCCGACTTGTTATTAACTAAGGAGAACATTCATGGGACAGGATGCATGGAAGCAGCAATTCTTCAGTAGTCAGATGCCCGCTTGTGCATTAAGCGGAGATTGGTTGACCTTCTGCCTGGTTGATACAGCGGGAAGTGGACAACGTTATGGTGGGTTGGCCTACACCATCAATGACAGTGCTGGCAGGCAATATAAAGGTCGTTTGAATGGGGACGGCTTTGCCAGGGTTGAGGGTTTTTTCTGTGGCCCTGTCGTCCTGATGCTGGGGGATTCTTATTCGGGTAACTTAATGCCCTATCAGTGGCTTGGGACGCGAGCCGATTACGCACTGCCTATCACTGAGCTTCAAGTGCGGGCAGAGCAGACACTGTTTCTTGATCAAGACGATCCCCTTATCGAGCGTAACCCTGCGCAAAAAAAAGCGGATCATTTTTATCAGGTCGAAGTCAGTGATCTGGTACGGCACCGTGCTCACTTGCCGCCAATATCGGCGCGCACTAATCGTCCGATGCGGCATGCGCTCAAAATGATGGCAGAGCTGGGCTTTGGCCCTCCAGAATTGTTCCTCGACGGGTTGGTGCTGTTTCCAAAAAAATTCACGGTGTTGGAGGTTCGGCCTCTGCGAGCGCTGCGGCCTGTCATTTCCACGGGTGATCAATTTTGCGCGTTGAACCTTTACCAGTTAGCTCTAATGGCGACGTTAAGCTATTGCGAGTTCGGCCAAGACCTTACATCCGGTTCAGAAGAAACGGTCAGCTTCCCGCTCAACCCTAGTATCGGAAATATGTTCGTAGAGCATTTGTCCTGCTACCGAGAAGCCTGGAAGTTCGACCCAGCGCAAGTGCAGCGGTTTTATCCACTGTACGAAAACGTGGCTTACTCCAAGCGTTTTGAGATCTTGCCTTTTGATCCGAAACTGTATGAGCGGAATCACTCCGCTGGTGAAAGTCCGCAGCGACTTCACTTTTTCAACGATGCTGAATTCGGCACCGACACTCAGGCTTTTATCTGTCATCACGATGAGGTAGTGCTTGTCGCAGTGCGTGGCACGGCCAGTGGGGCGGATGCTTTGCGCGATGCAGATGCTCATCAAGTGCCCTTTGTCGAAGGGGTTGGAAAAGCTCACCAAGGGTTTTACCAAGCATTTCAAGCCATGCATAACCATGTACTGGACTATCTATTTCGATTTCACAAAGACCAGCGCATTGTCATCTGTGGTCACAGCCTGGGCGGCGCAATTGCCTTGCTATTGGCTGAAGGGCTGCGTCGCGTCCCTGACCGAGATTACAACCCACTCCTCTACACTTACGGCGCCCCCCGCGCAGCCGACTCCGAGTTCGTCGCCGGCGCGTCCAGCTTGGTGCACCATCGCATCGTCAACCACAACGACCCAGTGCCCAGTGTCCCGGCCACATGGATGAACACCACTGCCAAGCTGTGGATTCCCGGTGCTGTCGCATTGTTCAGTGCCCCCGGACCCGGCGGCTTGTTGTTCGCCGCCGGGCTGGTGCGCGTGGGTGGCGACCCCTATCAGCATCATGGCGAACAGCAGCATTTCATGCCGATCAAGCTGCCGGATGGCACGCAGTCTTCGGTGTTGTGGAAACCCGGTTGTGAGTCCATCCAGGAAGCGGCCTGCAATCGCGCGCTGCAGCTGTACGGTGACATGCCCGCGCGTGACAACCTGCTGAAACAGCTATTTCAGGCCAGCCAGCATTTCATGACTGCCAGTTACATACCGGCCGCCTGGGCCACCTTGCGTCGTTGGCAGCAGACCCTGGAGAGCCAGGGTACGTTGGTCACGCCGAGGGAGTTCGAATGGATCGACCGAGCGCTTGAGCATATGGGCCAGCAACTGCGCAACAGGAACCGCGAACTTGATCGTCGTCGGCCGACTAACCAGCGCAGTCACGCGCACCCACTCAGCCAGGCCTTGAGTGCCGAAATCGACCGCTTGCGCACCAGCCGCGAGCGCCTGCAGAGCTTGCGCTGGCGCCGCCTTGATGCGCGCGACGTCTATGGCAGTCATGCCGACGCGCCGCATCTGCAACCCTGCCTTAAACGTTGGTTCAGCCATCGCGAGAACCGCGCATTGTCCCAGGTTGCCAGCATTCCGCCGCCCTCCCTCGATGATCGAGGGAGGGCGCATACGCTGGATATCGACTCGATCGTCTAGCCCGCAGCGTGCAAAAACTCCACCTGCGCGGGCTGGCGTTTCATTAGCACCTTGCCATTGCGGATCGAGTACAGCGGCAGGCCCTGGCTGCGAATTACCTCATAGTCGCTGTCTGCCGAGAGAATCAGCAGGTTGGCCGGCCGCCCGGGCGCCAGGCCGTACCGGTCACCCAGGGCCATGGCCTTGGCGCTGTTGTCGGTGACCAGATCGAGGGCGCTTTGCAGGTTGCGGTAGCCGAGCATATGGCAGATGTGCAAGCCCGCTTCCAATACGCGCAGGATGTTGCCGTTGCCCAGCGGGTACCACGGATCGACGATGGAGTCCTGGCCGAAGCACACGTTCATGCCGGCCTCCAGCAGTTCGTTGACGCGCGTAACGCCACGGCGTTTCGGGAAACTGTCGAAGCGCCCTTGCAGGTGAATGCTTTCGGTGGGGCAGGACACGAAGCTGATGCCCGAATGCCCCAGCAGGCGGAACAGTTTGGCGCAGTAGGCATTGTCGTAGGAGCCCATGGCCGTGGTGTGGCTGGCGGTGACACGGGCACCCATGTCGCGGCTGCGCGCTTCTTCGGCAAGCACTTCGAGGAAGCGCGAGTGGGGGTCGTCGGTTTCGTCGCAATGCACGTCCACCAGGCAGCCGGTGCGCTCGGCCAGGTCCATCAGAAATTTCACCGAGCTTACGCCCTGGTCACGGGTGTACTCGAAGTGCGGAATACCGCCGACCACATCGGCCCCCAGGCGAATGGCTTCTTCCATCAGTTCACGGCCGTTGCGGTAGGACTCGATGCCTTCCTGGGGAAAGGCGACGATTTGCAGGTCGATCAGGTGCGCGCTTTCCTCGCGCACCTGCAGCATGGCCTTGAGCGCGGTGAGGTCCGGGTCGGTGACATCGACGTGGGTGCGCACATGCTGGATACCGTGGGCGGCCAGGGCCTGGATGGTCTTGCGGGCACGCGTGCGGGTGTCTTCCTCAGTGATGGTGGCCTTGCGTTCGCCCCAGCACTCGATGCCTTCGAACAACGTACCGCTCATGTTCCAGCGTGGTTCGCCGGCCGTGAGGGTGGCATCGAGATGGATATGCGGTTCGACAAAGGGCGGTATCACCAGATTGCCGGCGGCGTCCAGGTCGTGGGCTGTTAACCCAGGCACGGCGGTCTGTGCCGTGATGCTGGCAATCCGGCCATTTTCCAGGTGCAGATCATGCAGGCCTTCACGGTTGCGCAGGCGGGCATTGATGATGTGCATGGGCAAGTTCCTCTTGGCTAAAAACAATCAGGCGGCCGACAGATTACCATCGGCAAGGGTAAGGCTCATGCCTGCGCGTCAGCCAGTGGTTCGCGTACGTGCAGTACGGCGGTGAGCAGCATGTAGGTCAGGGACGCGGCGACTATCCCCACCAGTGGCGCCACCCAGGGCGAGCTGAACGCCAGCACGGTGCCGACGGCATATGCCGCCAGTCCCGGCCAGTTGAAGGCGGGCAGGCGGGCGACGGCCAGGCGCGGGTAACGGCCACGATAGCGGTAGAAGAAGTCTGCCATGATCACTCCTCCTATCGGGGGGATCACGGTGCCCAGCAGAATCAGGTACGGGACCAGCATGTCATACATGCCCAGCAAGGCCAGCAAGGTGCCGATCACTGCGCCGGCCAGGGTCACGGTCTTGCGGCGGCGAGTGCGTAACAGGTTGCAACCGGCCACGGCGAAGTTGTAAATGGTGTTGTCCTGAGTGCTCCAGATGTTGAGCAGCAACATGGCCATCGCCGCCATGGCAAAGCCTTGCAGCAGCAACACTTCAACCACGTCAGGTTGCTGATAGACGATGGCGCCATAAGCGCCGATCAACACCATCAAGCCATTGCCGACAAAGAATCCGATCAGACTGGCCAGCACCGCGACTCTGGCCGAGCGGGAAAATCGCGTCCAGTTGGTGGCCTGGGTCGCCCCGCTGACAAAGGTACCAAACACCAGGGTGATCGCCGTGGACAGGTTCAACTCACCCGTCGGCACCACCGCCAGCAGGCCATCCAGCCCGCCGACCTGTACCGTTGCCACCCACATCGACAGGCACAGCAGAATGCCCATCGCCGGCACCGCGATATACGACAGGATCTCAAGGCCGCGATACCCCACGTATGCCGTCGCGCAGAACACCAGCCCAAACAGCACCATCAAACCCAGCACGCTGCCCTGGCTCAATGCGAAATATTTGCCCAGTACCACGGCTGCCGTGGCGGTACCCCAGGCATACCAGCCGATCTGGGTAAAACCGAGAATCAGGTCGCTGAGCTTGCTGCCCACCTCGCCGAAACAGAAGCGGCCCATCAGCACGGAGTTCAAGCCGCTTTTGAACGCGATGTATCCCAGTCCTGCAGCGTAGATGCCCAACAGCAGGTTACCCAACGCCACGACACCGAGCATATCGACGAAGCTGAACGCCACACCCAGCTTGCCGCCGGCAAACATGGTCGCGGTAAAAAAGGTGAACCCCAACAGCACCATCGCGGTGGACGCCAAGCCCTTGCGCGCATGCAGCGGGACCTCGCTGAGAGGGTAATCGTTGCCCGGTTCGTGCTGCGTCATGTGCCTTGCTCCCTGATGGTTGACGCAGGTGTGTTGCACCGCGCGTGCCAAACCGGCAGGCGGTCAATAATCACTGCACCGTACTTTTAGCCATCTGAAAGACCGGTGCTCACCCAGCGCGAAAGCGGTGCAGCAGTGAGACACATTGGATCGTTAGCTGAGTCAGAGTTGTTTGCTCATATACACCCTGCGCAGGCCGTTCTCGACGCAATGATGGGTTTTTACATAGCCTCTGCGAGTGTAGAGCGCGATATTCTCGGTCATGGCTTCATTGGTGTAGAGGACGATGCTCGTAGCGCCCGACTGAACAGCCTGTTGCTCGGCAAAGTCCATCAACTGCCGCCCGAACCCGAGGCCCTGGGCATTCGGGTCGACGGCGAGGTTATCCAGCAAGAGCGCATTACTGGCAACGGCCAGGATGATAAAGCCCTGAACCCGCCCGCCATCGTCCAGCACATGCACCCCGCCGCAGGCAACCCGTTGGTGATAGTCCTGCAGCATCGGGCCGGGTTTACGACCGATGCGCTCTATGTAGGGCGCGTAGGCGGCCTGGACAATGAATTCAATGGCAGTGACATCGTGGGCGGTAGCGGGGCGTATCATTGTTTCGGGCTCCGTCGAAAAATGACTGGTATGTGACCGTGCACAAAAAAGCCACCCGCAGGTGGCTTTCCATTCATCAACCGCTCACTCGCCGCGATAGATGCAACCGCTGGTGCAGGTTTCATGGATGCGGATCGCGCTGAGTTCCGGCAGCAGAGGTTTGAGTTCGGTCCAGATCCACTTTGCCAGCACTTCGCTGGTCGGGTTTTCCAGGCCGGGGATGTCGTTGAGGTAGTTGTGGTCGAGGCGTTCGTAGAGCGGCTTGAAAATTGCCTTGATCTCCGAAAAGTCGCGAATCCAGCCGGTATGGGGATCCAGGTCGCCGCTGAGATGGATCGCCACTTTGAACGAATGCCCATGCAGGCGCCCGCACTTGTGGCCTTCCGGTACATGGGGCAGGCGATGGGCGGATTCGAACGTAAACTCTTTGAAGATTTCCACGGTATTTTCGGCTCGGTCAGGTATCTGGCAGGCGGCGAGTTTAACAGCTTGACCCCGCACTGCGCACACCGTCCCTCGCTCGTGCCGTTTTAGAGGGCCAGCAGCCGCTCGCCCAGCCTGCCGTTATCCGCCAATTGCAGAAACTCATCCCCCAGCCGCTGGCTCTCGCTCATCGCGGTTTGCCAGTATTTGTGGCGACTGGCGTCATCGCCCATGAAGCGCTTGAAATCGCTGCGGTCAGGCAGTTTGCCGTGGGGCAGGCGAGCGAGGTAGTCCTTTGAGGGCGCCAGTAGCAACACATCCTGCAAACCCTGTTGACTGCTGCGGCGCCATGGCAGGCCCTTGTCGAACCAGCCTGGAATGACCCGGTCGGTAAAGTGCGGGTACAGCACGATGTCATCACCGCTGTAGGGCAGGTCGAGGTGGTAATCCAGCAGGCCGCCGTCGCGGTAGGTGCCTGCGCCTGCGCCGGGCAGGTCGCGCACGCCTTGCATCACCATGGGGATCGAGCCGGAGGCGAGCAGCGCCTGGCGCAGGTTGCCCACACCCAGCGCAATGAAGCGCGACGGGAAATCCTTCAAGGGGTGCACCGGCGGCGCCTGGCGCGGGTCGTGGATGATCAGCCGCTCGAAATGCCGCGACAGCCGTGCGCGAGCGCGCAGGTTGTCGGCAATCACCGACGACAGGCCCAGCCCCAGCCGTCCGCGGTGGTCATCGGCGAGCAGGCCGTGGCTTTTGACCACCATGATGTTCAGCCGATAGTCGGGATTGTCCAGCACCTGTGCATCGCGGCCGGCCAGTAGATCGTCGAGCATGCGCTGGCAACTGCGGGTGACCTCGGACAGGGTCACGCCTTTGGCAAACCGTTGCTCGTTATACAGACGCCCGAGATCAAGCAGGCCTTGCACCGGGTCGGGCAGGCACGCGCTGGCAAACCGCCAGGAACCGATGGACGCGCCGATCAGTGCGCGCTCACGCGGTGTACGGCGCAGCCAGTCGCCAAACAGCGCCAGGTCCAGACCCTGGATTCCCAAAGCCTTGGGGCCGCCAGCTGCGCCCGGCAGGATGCCGACCTCGGCAGGCCCAAGGCCTTGCTCACGGATACGGGTGAATGCGCGTTTACCCGCCTTGAGGGTCAGGGCGGAAAACTTGACATGAATAGCGGCCATACACATCTCGAACTGAAGGAGCGAGTTCGCTCGCGAAAAACGCCAACCATAACGCGTGTGTCCGGAATAAACAGAGTGACGTTGAGATTTTTCTTATGGAAAATTGCCATGGTGGCAATTCAGTTTGAGTTAAGTTGCAGCGCGTACCGTCGCAGATGTAGGAAATACATCCTGAAACGGAGACTCATCATGAAGCGCCCCACAGCGCTGGTCGCCGCCGGTATCATCGCTGCGTTTGCGGTGCAGGCGTGGGCAGTGAACCCCGACAAACCACCGAATGTGCCCGGCGCTGTTACCATTGTCGCCTTCGATCAGCTTGAAGCCACGGCGCTGGCTTTGCATCCGGGTTCGACCCTGTTGGACACCGACCTGGACGAGCACTATGGCCGGTACATCTATGAGGTCGAGATCGAGGATGCCCATGGCGTCGAATGGGACGTTGAACTGGACGCGCTCTCCGGGCACGTTCTCAAGAATCATCAGGATACGTAATGACGGTATATCGACGCGTCGCGAGTCTGGCAGTGCTGGTGCTCCTGGCCTTCTGCTCAAGCCTGGCCGCCCGCGACCTCAACCAGGACGAAGCGCTGGCGCTGCGCCAGCAGGGAGTGATCCTGCCGCTGGAGCAACTGCTGCAGCAGGCGATGGCGCGGCATCCCGGGTCCAGACTGTTGGAAGCGGAGCTTGAGAAAAAGCACGGCGAGTATGCTTATGAAGTCGAACTGGTGACGACTGACGGCGTGGTGCGCGAAATCAAACTCGACGCCACCACCGGTGTGCTGATCAAAGATAAGGAAGACTGATGCGCCTGCTACTGGTGGAAGACAACGTACCGCTGGCCGATGAACTGCTGGCTGGCCTGCAGCGTCAGGGTTACGCGGTCGACTGGCTGGCCGATGGGCGCGACGCCGTGTATCAGGGCCGCAGCGAACCCTATGACCTGATCATCCTCGACCTTGGCCTGCCGGGCCTGCCCGGGCTCGACGTACTGGCGCAGTGGCGTGCAGCGGCATTGGCCACGCCGGTACTGATTCTGACCGCCCGCGACTCCTGGGCCGAACGCATCGAAGGGCTCAAGGCCGGCGCCGACGATTACCTGAGCAAGCCCTTTCACCCTGAAGAACTGCACCTGCGCATCCAGGCGCTGTTGCGTCGCTCCCATGGGCACGCGAACCAGCCGACCTTGCAAGCGGCCGGTCTGCATCTGGATGAAGGCCGCCAGTGCGTGCTGCGCGACGGTGAGGAAATCCAGCTGACCGCCGCGGAATTCCGCCTGCTGCGCTATTTCATGCTGCACCCCGAACAGATCCTGTCGAAAAGCCATCTGGCCGAGCACCTGTATGACGGTGAGACGGAGCGCGACTCCAATGTGCTGGAAGTGCACGTCAATCACCTGCGTCGCAAGTTGGGTCGCAGCGTGATCGAAACCCGGCGCGGCCAGGGTTACCGGTTTGGCGCCAGCCCTGCATGAGGTCGATCCAGCGGCGCCTGAGCCTGGGGTTGATCAGCGTGATGGTGATCGTCGGCGTGGTGCTGGCGCAAACCAGCCTATGGTTGTTCGAGGCCGGATTGCAGCGCTACCTGGAAGCCGGTCTGCGTAACGACAGCGAGAACCTGCTGGTGGCGCTGGTGCGCGGGCCGGGCGGCGTGCAGCTGGATGAGCAACGCCTGTCGCCGGCCTATCAGCGGCCCTTTTCGGGGCATTATTTCCGTATCGATTTTGCCGAAACACACTGGCGTTCCCGTTCACTGTGGGACCAGGAACTGCCCAGGCTGCCCGAGACCGGTCTGAAGGGTAACCTGCAGTTGGGGCCGGAAGGCCAGCAACTGCTGGTATTGCGTTCGGATTACAAACGCTTTGGCCAGTCGATTTCCATCAGCGTGGCCCAGGACTACACGCCGGTGCGCGAAAGCTTTCGGCTGATGCGTCAGATCGGTCTGGTGATGGGGCTGGCGGCCTTGTTGTTGGTGCTGGTGCTGCAACGGGTCACTGTGCGCCGAGCCTTGCGCCCGCTGGAAACCGCGCGTAACCAGATCGCCCAACTGCAACAAGGCCAGCGCTCGCAACTGGACACCCAGGTGCCGCTGGAGCTGGAGCCGTTGGTGGCGCAGATCAACCACCTGCTGGCCCACACCGAAGACAGCCTCAAGCGTTCACGCAATGCTTTGGGCAACCTTGGCCACGCGCTGAAAACGCCGTTGGCCGTGATGCTGAGTGCGGCGTCGAGCGAGGCGCTCAGGGAGCACCCGCAGTTAAGCAAACTGCTGCGTGATCAGCTTGAGCAGGTGCAACAACGCCTTAACCGTGAGCTCAACCGCGCGCGCCTGGCCGGCGAAACCCTGCCGGGTGCATTGTTTGACTGTGAACAGGAGCTGCCGGGCCTGCTCGCCACCTTGAACATGATCCACGGCGAACACCTGGGCCTGAGCTACCAGGTTGCTCCCGGACTGCAACTGCCGTGGGACCGCGAAGATTTGCTGGAGCTGCTCGGCAACCTGCTGGACAACGCCTGCAAATGGGCGGATGCCGACGTACGGCTGACGATCAGCGAAACCGAAAAGAGTTACCTGCTGGCCGTGGAAGATGACGGCCCGGGTATTCCCGAGGCCCAGCGGCAGCAAGTGCTGAGCCGTGGTACCCGCCTGGACGAACAGATCGACGGCCACGGCCTGGGCCTGGGCATCGTGCGTGATATCGCCGAGGTGTGGGGAGGGGTGTTGCAGTTGCAGGAATCCGAATTGGGTGGCCTGAAGGTACTGATCGAGCTACCCAAACGCCATTCCTGAGTTGCCAAAAACCAAGGTGCGGGGGAAGCGCTCAAGCTGAAGTAATGACTGCGTACGCGCTATTTCAGGCAGCCACATCCCAGTGGTGAGCAGGCTTGTTGTGGCGAGCGGGCTTGCCCCGCGTTGGGGTGCGAAGCGCCCCCCATCGAGCAAAACGCGGTGTACCTGATACGGCTCAGCGCCTGGGGCTGCTGCGCAGCCCAACGCAGGACAAGCCTGCTCGCCACAGGGAATCTGCGCTTAACTGAACGGCATTAGGGCAAGCCCGCTCGCCACGGAGGCTGCTGGTGCCGTTGCCTCCTGAGGCTTACACCCTGAACTGATCCATCAACCCCTGTTGCTGATTGGCCAGGCTGTTCAATGCCTGGCTCACCCGCGCCGACTCATTGGCCTGCTCCGACAAGGATTCGGTGACATCCCGGATCGTCGCCACGTTGCTGTTGATCTCCTCGGCCACCGCGCTTTGTTCTTCTGCGGCGCTGGCGATCTGCAGGTTCATGTCGCTGATCACCGTGACCGCCTCGCCAATCTGACGCAGTGCGGTCACCGCCTGGCCGACCTGTTCGACGCTGCCCTGGGCCTGGCGATAGCTGTTGCCCATGGCGCCCACCACGGTTTCAGTGCCGCCTTGCAACTGCTCGATCACCCGCCGGGTTTCTTCCACCGACTCCTGAGTGCGTCGCGCCAGGTTGCGCACTTCGTCGGCCACCACCGCAAAGCCGCGACCGGCCTCACCGGCGCGGGCGGCCTCAATGGCAGCGTTCAGCGCCAGCAGGTTGGTCTGCTCGGCAATGGCGCGAATCACTTCCAGCACCGAGCCGATTTTCTCGCTGTTGACGGCCAGGCCTTCGACCTGAGCCATGGCGGTGCTCATATCAGCGGCAAGCTCACCGATATTACGCGTGGTGCGGTCGATCACCGTCAGGCCTTCGCGGGTCGCCTGGTCGGCATCGCGTGCGGCCTGGGCGGCCTGAGCGGCACTGCGGGCCACGTCCTGCGCGGTGGCGCTCATCTCATGGGAGGCGGTGGCCACCTGATCGACCTGGCGATACTGCTGTTCCATGCCGGCGCTGGTCTGAGTGGCAATCGCGGCGGATTGGTCAGCGGTGCCGCGGGCGTCCTGCACCGAGCGTTTGACCTCGGCAATAATCGGTTGCAGCTTGTCGAGGAAACGGTTGAACCAGCCGGCCAGTTGCCCCAGCTCATCCTGTTTGGCGTAGGCCAGGCGGCGGGTCAGGTCGCCTTCGCCGCTGGCGATATCTTCCAGCATGCGCGCCACACCGAGGATCGGCCGCGTCACGCTGCGGGCCATCAGCCACACCAGGATCAGGCCGAGCACGGCGGCCAGCAGGCCCAGGCTTAACTCCAGCCAGGTGCCGCGGGCGTTGTCGGCATCCAGTTGCGCCTTCAGCGCTTCGGCCGGGCCCATCAGGACTTTTTCCGGCACATCCAGCAACACGCCCCAGGGTTTGCCGTCTGGAATGGGGGTGAACGGCGCGAGCACTTTCAATTGATGATCGGCGCGCAGGCTGCGTACCTGGGTGCTTCCGGCGAGTGCGCTGATCAGTTGCGCGCCGCTGGTGCGGTCGACCTGGTCCAGGCGTTGGCTGAGCTTGCTCGCATCCGGGCTGTAGCCGGCGAGCACACCGGTGGGGCTGAGGATACTGACCTGGGTCTGGCCGTCATACAGTTTCTGGCTGGCCTGCTGGCTCACCGCCTGCAGGCTGTTGAGGTTGATGTCCACCGACAGTGAAGCGACGACCTTGCCATCGACCATCAGCGGAAACACGATGCTGGTCATCAGCACGTTTTGCCCGTCGATCACATAAAAATACGGTTCGATCACGCAAGGTTTGAGGGTGGTGCGCGGGCACGTGAACCAGGCGTTGGCCTTCTCGCCACTGGGGCCGACGGAAACATCGGCCATGTCGCTTTCCGGCAGCGCCATGGAGGTGATCTTGCCCGGTGTCGGTTGCGACCAGTACAGCGCGAAACGTCCCTTTTCATTGCTGCCCAGTTCGGCCTGATTGGCGAACAGCTCATCCTTGCCGTCCAGTGCATTGCTTTCGAACACCAGGGACAGGCCGAGCAGATCGGGGTTGGCCTGCAATGCGGCCTTGACCTGCCGGGTCAGGTCTTCGCGCGTGTCGAAGGCGTCGAGAAAACGTTTTTCGGCCTGTTCGCGCAGGAACAGTACCTGACGGGAAAAACCGTGGCCGTACTGGTAGGCGTCCATGAACTGCCGGCGAATGTTCAGTGCCTGTCCCTCACCCTGTGCCTCGATGCGAGCCTGCGCCGCCTCATCCAGCATTTGCATGCTGGCCGCCTTGACCTGTGCCGAACTGTGTTCCATGCGATACAGCGACAGGCCCACGAGCAGGGTGACGATGCCCAGCAGGCACAAACCGGCGAGCAGGGTGATTTTCCATTGAATGGACAGTTGTCTAAGGGACATCAAAAAGCATCCTTAACCTGAAGGCACAGAGAACTACTGTGTCGGCTGCGGCGAAAGATTCTTTATTCAACTGATCCATCGAGCCTGAAAACGGCGCCGTTTTTTGACATGCGGCCCTGCCTGCTGCAAAGTGCGCGCCCTCTAACAAGACCTCCTTGACGCCTGTTCTCCGGCCGCCCTATTCATTGGCTGCGCGCGCGGGCATGCCTGTCTTTTTATGTTTCTGCTTGAGGTAACCATGATTAACGCAGTCATCGCCGCGGTCGGCACCATGCTGGTGCTCAGCCTGTCCCGCGTGCATGTGGTCATCGCCATCATTATTGGCGCGCTGGTGGGCGGCTTGACCGGTGGCCTGGGCATCGAGGCCACGCTTCAGGCGTTCAACGGCGGCTTGGGTGGCGGTGCGACCGTGGCCCTGTCCTACGCATTGCTCGGTGCTTTCGCGGTGGCGATTGCCAAATCCGGCTTGGCCCATGCGCTGGCGGACAAAGCGCTGATGCTGGTCGATCGCCAGGAAGCCACTGGTGGCAGCCACGTCAAATGGCTGTTGATCGGACTGCTGTGGGTGGTGGCGATTGCCTCGCAGAACATCCTGCCGATCCATATCGCGTTCATCCCGTTGCTGGTGCCTCCGTTGCTGTATGTGCTGACCAAGCTGCAACTGGACCGCCGCCTGATCGCCTGCGTGATGACTTTCGGCCTGATCACGCCGTACATGTTCTTGCCAGTGGGCTTCGGCAATATCTTTCTCAACCAGATCCTGCTGGCCAACGTGGCCAAGAGCGGGGTGGACGTAAGCCAGGTCAACGTCACCCACGCCATGGGCCTGCCGGCACTGGGCATGGTGGTCGGCCTGCTGGTGGCCGTGTTTGTCAGCTACCGCAAAAAGCGCGTGTATGACCTCGAGAAAATCGAGCGTGTCGAGCAGGTGGCCGTGCAATACAACCCGCTGACCCTGCTGGTGGCCGGCCTGGCGATTGCCTCGGCGTTCATCATTCAGTTGTGGCTGGATTCGATGATCATCGGCGCTTTGGCCGGGTTCCTGATCTTCTCGGTATCGGGCATCGTGCGCTGGCGCGAAACCGATGATCTGTTCACCGAAGGTATGAAAATGATGGCGATGATCGGCTTCATCATGATCGCCTCGTCGGGCTTTGCCGAAGTGCTCAAGGCCACCGGTGACGTGCGCTCGCTGGTGGAAACCTCGGCGGCCTTCATCGGCCACAGCCGTGGGGTGGGGGCGTTGTTGATGCTGCTGGTGGGCCTGCTGGTGACCATGGGCATTGGCTCGTCGTTTTCCACGGTGCCGATTCTCGCAGCGATCTTCGTGCCGCTGTGCGTGCAACTGGGCTTCAGTCCGCTGGCCATCGTGTGCATCGTCGGCACGGCCGGCGCGCTGGGCGACGCCGGTTCGCCTGCCTCCGACTCCACCCTCGGCCCGACCTCCGGCCTGAACATCGACGGCCAGCATCACCATATCTGGGACACCGTGGTGCCGACCTTTCTGCACTACAACATCCCGTTGCTGGCCTTCGGCTGGATCGCCGCGATGACCCTCTGAGGCGAACGCCGCCATCGACCGATGTACGGCGGCTACGCTCAGTGCAACAAAGATGGCACTCGCAGGATTCGCTGCGGACTAAGCAGCAGGATGCACCCCGCTTTTTTCACACGGACCGGACATGAACGCGACCAACCTTCAATTCAAAACCCTGCTGCTGATGCTGGTCCTGGTGACCGTGGCGTTCATCTGGATATTGCTGCCGTTCTACGGCGCGGTGTTCTGGGCAGTGATCCTCGGCATCATCTTTGCGCCCATGCAGCGCCGCGTGCAGACGAAATTCGGCTGGAACCGCAACCTTACGTCCCTGACCACGTTGACGGCGTGTCTGGTGATCGCGATCCTGCCGGTGATCATCACCAGCGCCCTGCTCGTGCAGGAGGGCGCCACGCTGTACAAGAACATCGAAAGCGGCAAGCTGGATGTGGCCGGTTATATCGAGCAGTTCAAGAACTTCCTGCCGCCTTACTTCCAGCACCTGCTGGACCGGTTTGGCATGGGCAATCTGGAGGGGCTGCGCGAAAAGATCGTCAAGGGCGCGATGCAGGGCAGCCAGTTTTTTGCGTCCCAGGCGTTCAGCTTTGGCCAGGGTACGTTTGATTTCCTGGTGAGCTTTTTCATCATGCTGTATCTGCTGTTTTTCCTGCTGCGCGATGGCCCGGAGCTGGTGCGCAAGGTGCGTACCGCGGTGCCGCTGGCCGAGCCGCAGAAGCGTCGCCTGCAATTGAAGTTCAACCGGGTGGTGCGGGCGACGGTCAAGGGCAACGTATTGGTGGCGGTGACTCAGGGCGCGCTGGGCGGCTTGATTTTCTGGTTTCTCGACATTCCCAGCGCGCTGCTCTGGGCCGTGCTGATGGCGTTTCTATCTTTGTTGCCGGCGGTCGGCGCGGGGATTGTCTGGGCGCCAGTGGCGGTTTACTTCCTGCTCAGCGGGGCGATCTGGCAGGGTGTGGTGCTGGGGCTGTTCGGCGTGTTCGTAATCGGCCTGGTCGACAACGTGTTGCGCCCGATTCTGGTCGGCAAGGACACCAAGATGCCGGACTACCTGATCCTGATCTCGACCCTGGGCGGTCTGTCGGTGTTTGGCCTCAACGGCTTCGTGATCGGTCCGCTGGTGGCAGCGCTGTTCATGTCCAGCTGGGCGCTGTTTGTGGAGACCAAGCCGCGGGTCAAGTTGCCGTTGCCTTAAGCGCGAAGCGACGTTTGTTGCAGCTGCTGTTTTGCGTCAGACAGTGACAGGAGCGGGCCACTGATGGGCTCGCCGTTGCTTACCAGGTACCAGCAGGCCAGCAGACCCCTGTTGCGCAGGGAGGCGGGAACGGCGGTGCCGACGACGGACATGATGTGAACGGTGGTGGGCATACAGACCTCCAAACGTGATGATGGGGCTACCTTAAGCGGCATGAAGGCACGGGAAAAATCATCTGTCTCGATAGTCGTCATCAACGCCAGGCGTTACTCCACCACCTGATCAAGCATGTGCACCACTTCCGCTTCACTGAGCACGCCTTTGCGCACCAGATTTTCCGCCAGCAACGCCATGAACTTCGCGTTGCGGTGGCCTTCCAGGTGCTTGAGTTCGGTCAATGCGTTGTAGACCTTGCTGGATGTGCACAGGCCTGCGGTGCGGTGTGGGTTTTGCGTGGGCATGGTCAGTCGTCCTTTGTTGTTATTGGGTGGACAGGCGCGGTGATGAGCGTGTGAGTGGCTCCAACATGCCAGCGCCGGCCCCGGTCAAGCAAGCAGACTTTGACATCAATGATGTGGGATTACGCGTTGGTCGCTGTCCTCAAAACGACCCCCACGCGGCTGAGTCGGACGTAGCCCCCATGAATTGCGCGCAAAAAAAGGCCCCGCGTGTGGGCGGGGCCTGTTCATACAAGGTGATGACGCTTACCAGCCGCGGCCGTAGTAGCCATGGGGAGGACCGTAGTAGTGGGCAGGTCCGTAATAGCCGCGCGGTGGGCCGTAATAGACCGGCGCCGGGCGATAATAGACCTCGCGCTGCACATACACCGGTGGCGGCGGGGCGTAGTAGACCGGTGGCGGCGCCGCATAGACCGGCTGCGGTTGCACATACACCGGTTGCTGTTGCACATAGACCTCACGGGGCTGGTTGGCCACCACGGAGCCCACTACGGCGGCGCCCACCAGTGCACCCAAGACGGCAGGGCCACCCCATCCACCACCGTGGGCGGAGGCTTGGCCGGCCATTGCGAGTGCGCCGATAAGCAAGGCGATCCTGGGGAGTTTACGCATCATGGTCATTCCTCGGTTAGCCCCTGCGCTTGTGGTCTGCAATCAATAGACTCAAGTAATGTCGCGGGGATACTTTTAAGACAACGTATTTCTGAAAAACAGCACAGCCGCCAGGTAAAGGTTGTGTAAGGTCTGTACCGATTTGCTTACTTTCAAGGAGCTACCCATGCAGATGCACCCCAACAAGGACACCCAGCTGTGCATGTCACTGTCGGCGCGTCCCGGAAATTTTGGCCTGCGTTTCCATAACCATCTGTACGAGCAGTTGGGCTTGAATTTCTACTATAAGGCCTTCAGCAGCCGCGATCTGCGCGGCGCGATCGGCGGCATCCGAGCGCTGGGAGTACGCGGTTGCGGGGTGTCCATGCCGTTCAAGGAGGCTGCCATTGCCTTGGTGGACGAACTTGACGAGTCGGTTCAAGCCATTGATTCCCTGAACACCATCGTCAACACCGATGGCCATCTCAAGGCGTACAACACCGACTATATCGCCATCGAACAACTGCTGAAAAAACATACGGTGCCCAAGGATTCCACGTTTGCCCTGCGCGGCAGCGGCGGCATGGCCAAAGCTGTGGCCAGTGCACTGCGCGATGGCGGCTATGCCAACGGCGTGATCGTGGCGCGCAACGAAGCGGCGGGCCGGGCGCTGGCGCAGAACCTGGGCTATGAATGGCAGGCGCACCTGGGCGAACTGCGCCCGCAGATGCTGATCAACGTGACCCCGATCGGCATGACCGGCGGATCGGAAGCGGATCAGTTGGCGTTTGACGCCGATGCGGTGGATAGCGCGGACACGGTGTTCGATGTGGTGGCGATTCCTGCCGAAACGCCGTTCATCCTGCGAGGCAGGGCCAAAGGCAAACGAGTGATTACCGGGCTGGAGGTGATCGCGATTCAGGCACTGGAGCAGTTTGTGCTTTACACCGGCGTACGGCCGACGAATGAGCAATTCGAGGCGGCAGTCGCCTTCGCCCGGGGTTGAAGCCCTGTGCCGATCCAAATGTGGGAGGGGCTTGCTCCCACCTGGATCACCGCGTTACGCCCGTTCCAACTGTGCCAGGCGCTCTTCAAGGGCCGCAATGCGCGCTTCCAGTTCTTCAATGCGCTCGACCGGGACGCCCTGTGCCCCACGTTCCACCGGACTTCCGCGCGCCGCGATGATCACTTCGATATCCGCCGGGTCGCCCAGTGCATGGGTGTAGCGGTCTTCGCGCTGCCCCGCCTGGCGCGGTACCAACAGCGCCAGGCCTCGCGCAATCAGGCGTTCGAGTTGGTGCATCACCTGCTCGGCGTCTTCGAAGTCATGCATGCGCCCGCTGCGGGTCAGCAACTCGTTGACCGTCTGCGGCCCGCGCAGAAACAGCAGGCCGATAAGAATCACCTGGGCCGGCACTAGTTCCAGGGCTTTTTCCACACGGTGTTCCCAGCGGTCGGCGCGGCTGCCCATCACCAGCCGGGTAAAGCCCTGACCTTCGAGTACGCGCAGGCTTTGGCCGACCTGACCCGGGCTCAGGTTCATCACCGGCTCGCGGCTGGTCTTCTGGTTGCAGGCCAGCACCAGCGCGTTGAGGGTCAGGGGGTAGGTTTCCGGGTTGGTCGCCTGTTTTTCGATCAGGCAGCCCAGGATGCGGATTTCCGTGCTGTTCAGGCGCGGCTCAGGGGTGTCGGTGTCGTGCTCGGCGGTCATCGCGCTTTCCCTATGCAGTGAGAGCACTAGCCTATGCCGGAAAAAATAAAAGACAAGCGGCTGGCATGCCTATAATCGACGCTGGTTCAAACCCTGCCATAACCGTGAGACTGTCATGACTATTTCCCTGTACGCCGCCTCAATCCCGGTCTTCAAGCAAATGCTCAGCGCCCTGAGCGATGTGCTGAACAAAGCCGAAGCCCACGCCACCGCCAAAAACATCGAGCCGAACGCGCTGCTGCAGGCGCGCCTGTTCCCGGACATGTTCGCACTGGTGCGCCAGGTGCAGATCGCCGTCGACTTCGCCAAGGGTGTCTCGGCACGCCTGGCCGAGATCGACGTGCCCAAGTACGAGGACAACGAAGTCACCTTCGCCGACCTGCAAGCGCTGATCGCCAAGGTGCTGGCCTTCATCGACACCCTCAAGCCCGAGCAGATCGACGGCAAGGAAGGCATCGAGATCGTCACCCGCCCAGGCACACCGAAAGAGAAGCGCTTCACTGGCCAGTCCTACCTGTTGACCTACGGCCTGCCGCAGTTCTTCTTCCATGTCACTACGGCCTATGCACTGCTGCGTCATAACGGTGTGGAAGTGGGCAAGCGTGATTACATGGGCGCGTTCTAAGCAGCCATTTACAAAAAAACCGGGGTGGATCTTCAATGAGCCACTCCGGTTTTTTTGTGTCTGCGTTGGCGGTCAGGGCAGGGCGGTAAACAACTCGCGTCGTGCGCCTTCGGTAATCGCCACGATGCCGGGGTGCTTGACCTTGCGCTCCACCGAGATGGCGTAGAACGACTCGGTCACCGCATCGGTCTGGCCAATTAAAGCCACGCCGTACTGGCGCACCACCTCGTCGGCAATCACGCTGGGGGCGATGAATATGCCGCTGCCGGATTGGCCGAAGGCCTGCATCAAAGCGCTGTCGTCGAACTCGCCGATGATCTTCGGCTGGATCTGCTGCTCGGCAAACCAGCGCTGCAAACGGCTGCGCACCACCGTCTCCGCGCCCGGAATCAACAATGGCGCGCCCTGCAAGCAGTGTGGGAAAGCGCCGGGATGCCGGTCGGCCAAGGCCTGGGTGGCGAAAAAACTGATGCCGCATTCGCCCAGTTTCTGGCTGTAGCCCTTGATGTCGAGGTGCGTCGGCATCGGGCTGTCAGAGATCACCAGGTCCAGGCGCTGGATCGCCAGGTCTGCCAATAACCGTTCGAGCTTGTCTTCGCGGCAGGTGATGCGCAGCGGCTCGCTCAACTCCATGGTGGGCGCGATCAGCCGGTAAACAATGGACTTGGGCACCACATCCGCCACCCCGACCCGGAACAGGATCTGCTGTTCATCCGGTTGCGCACGCAACATCGCCTCCAGTTCATTGCCGGTCTGGAACATCTGTTCGGCGTAGGGCAGGGCCTTGCGCCCGGCCTCGGTGAGTTCCAGCTGGCGTCCTACCCGCTGAAACAATGCGATGCCATAGGTATGTTCGAGCAGGCTGATCTGCCCGCTGATGGTCTGCGGCGTGAGGTTCAGTTGCTCGCAGGCGCGCACGATGCTGCCTGTCTTGGCCACCACCCAGAAGTAGTGCAGTTGTCGGTAATTGAGCATGGCGACCTACACTTCGTGAAAATCGAAGTATACGTGAGAAAAATACGAATTTTACTGAACTGTCCGCCTGCATAGAATGCCTCGCTATCACGGGGCCACTCTCTGGACCCATTGGTTCTAACGAGGAATGCATCATGAAACTCAATTCCCTGGGCGCGGCGTCCTTGCTTGCGCTTTCATTGGTGATGATCAGCGGGTGTGATCAGGTCGAAAAAAGTGCACAGCAGGTGTTGGGCAAAGCCACCGAATCGGCCAAGCAGGCCATCGATGACACCCACAAGGCCGCCGAACAGGCGTTGAGCGAAGCGACACAAGGCCTGATCAGCCCGCAAAAAAAGGATGATCAGGAAAAAAACGAGTCAGACTCCAATACCCAAGACACCTAACTTCCCGGCACAACCTCAGGACTGACCTATGGACTACCTTTTACAACTGGCCGCCAGCCCCACCGCCTGGATCGCCCTGGCGACCCTGATCGTCATGGAAATCGTGCTGGGCATCGACAACCTGATCTTCATCTCGATCCTCACCAACAAACTGCCGGAGAAACATCGGGCGAAGGCGCGGCGCATCGGTATCAGCATGGCGCTGATCCTGCGTCTGGGCCTGTTGAGCACCATCGCGTTCATCGTGCAACTGA
This sequence comes from Pseudomonas sp. MH9.3, assembly GCF_034354675.1. NCBI lineage: Bacteria > Pseudomonadati > Pseudomonadota > Gammaproteobacteria > Pseudomonadales > Pseudomonadaceae > Pseudomonas > Pseudomonas sp. MH9.3. Next base: position 115,517 of record NZ_CP133785.1, read on the forward strand.
CGGCCCCGGTGTTCGAGATCTTCGGCCAGGCGTTTTCGTGGAAAGACATGATCCTGATCGCCGGTGGCCTGTTTCTGGTGTGGAAGGCGACCACCGAGATCCATCACAGCATGGACCCGGAGCCAGAGGAAAAGACCAGCACCGGCAACGCCGTTACCATCGGTTTTGCCGCGGCCATCGGCCAGATCCTGCTACTGGACCTGGTGTTCTCCATCGACAGCATCATCACCGCCGTGGGCATGACCGAACACTTGCCGATCATGATCATTGCCGTGGTGACCTCGGTGATCGTGATGCTGGTGGCGGCCGAACCGTTGGCCAGGTTCATCAACGACAACCCGACCGTGGTGATGCTGGCCCTGGGCTTTTTGATCATGATCGGCATGACGCTGATCGCCGAAGGCTTCGGTGCCCATGTGCCCAAAGGCTACGTGTATGCGGCCATGGCCTTCTCGGCGGTGATCGAATGCCTGAACATCGCCCGGCGTAACCGCCACAAGCGTTTGCTTGCTGCCCGTCAGTAAGCGCTGAAACAAACAGGCCGGCTGCGCTCACAAGCGCAAGCCGGCCTTTTGCTGTCTGCTAGAATCGTCCCACTTGATAGCTTGAGGTTTCCCATGAACGAGCCGATTCGCCTTACCCAGTACAGCCATGGCGCGGGATGTGGCTGCAAGATTTCGCCCCAGGTGCTGGAAGTGATCCTTGCCGGCAGCGGCGCGCAAAACCTCGACCCCAAGCTGTGGGTGGGCAACGCCTCGCGCGACGATGCGGCGGTGTACGCCATCGACGACGAGCGTGGCGTGGTCTCCACCACTGACTTTTTCATGCCGATTGTCGATGACCCCTTCGACTTCGGCCGCATCGCCGCCACCAATGCCATCAGCGATATCTACGCCATGGGCGGCGACCCACTGATGGCCATCGCGATCCTTGGCTGGCCGGTCAATGTGCTGGCGCCGGAGGTGGCTCGCGAAGTCATCCGTGGCGGCCGTTCGGTGTGCGACGAAGCCGGCATTCCATTGGCGGGCGGTCACTCGATCGACGCGCCCGAGCCGATCTTCGGCCTGGCCGTTACGGGCCTGGTGCACAAGCGCCACATGAAGCGCAACGACACCGCCACCGCCGGTTGCCGGCTGTACCTGACCAAGCCCCTGGGCATCGGTATCCTCACCACGGCGGAAAAAAAGGGCAAGCTGCGCGAGTCGGATATCGGCCTGGCCCGGGACTGGATGTGCACCCTCAACAAACCGGGCAGCCGCTTTGGCAAGTTGGCCGGGGTGACCGCCATGACCGACGTCACCGGTTTTGGTCTGTTGGGCCATCTGGTGGAAATGGCCGACGGCAGTGGCCTTACGGCGCGCATCGAATACGAAAAGGTCCCACGCCTGCCAGGGGTGGAATACTACCTCGACCAGGGCTGCGTGCCCGGCGGCACCTTGCGCAATTTCGACAGCTACGCGAAAAAGCTTGGGCGCGTGCAGGAGCTGCACAAGCGCGTATTGTGCGACCCGCAAACCAGCGGTGGCCTGCTGATCGCCGTCACGCCTGAAGGCGACGCCGAGTTTCACGCCGTGGCGGCGGAGCTGGGCCTGAACCTTACGCCAATCGGCGAATTGCTCGAGCGACAGACCAACGCGGTCGAGGTGATTTGATGGCGGCCGACATCACCGATTACCGCGACATTTTCCTCAACGACCGGCCGATGATGGACATCCGCGCGCCGGTTGAATTCACCAAGGGCGCGTTCCCGGGGGTGATCAATCTGCCGCTGATGACCGACCACGAGCGCCAGCGGGTCGGCACCTGCTACAAGCAGCAGGGCCAGCAAGCCGCAATCGTCCTGGGCCACGCGTTGGTGTCCGGGGCGATCAAGGCTCAGCGTATCGAGCAATGGGCGCACTTCGCCCAGGCCCATCCCCATGGCTACCTGTACTGCTTTCGCGGCGGGCTGCGCTCGCAGATCGTGCAGCAATGGCTGAAGACCGAAGCCGGCATCGAATACCCCCGCGTCGGCGGTGGCTACAAGGCCATGCGTACGTTCCTGGTGGACACCATCGAGCAAGCGACTGCCCAGTGTGATTTCGTGCTGCTCGGTGGCATGACCGGCACCGGCAAGACCGAGGTGCTCGGCCAGTTGCACAACGCCCTTGACCTGGAAGGCCACGCCAACCATCGCGGCTCCAGCTTCGGCAAGCGCGCCACGGCGCAACCGTCCAACATCGACTTCGAGAATCGCCTGGCGGTGGACCTGCTGAAAAAACGCGCCGCCGGCGTCGAGCAGTTCGTAGTCGAGGACGAGAGCCGCATGATCGGCAGTTGTGCGTTGCCGCTGCCGTTGCACAAAGGCATGCAGCGCTTTGCGATGGTGTGGCTGGAAGACAGCGTGGAAGGGCGCGTGGAACGGATCCTGCGCGACTATGTGGTGGACCTGTGTGCCGAGTTCATTACAGTGTTTGGCGAGCAGGGCCAGGCGCTGTTTGCCGAACGCCTGACCCAGAGCCTGGCCAATATCCACAAGCGCCTGGGCGGCGAACGCTTCCAGCGGTTGCAGGCGATTCTGCAGGACGCTCTGGCGGAGCAGGCGCGCAGTGGCGAGGTGCATTTGCACCGGGTGTGGATTGAGGGGTTGTTGCGTGAGTACTACGACCCGATGTACGCCTTCCAGCGCGAGAGCAAAGGTGCACGGATCGAGTTTGCGGGGGAGCAGGGGGCTGTCGTGGAGTATTTGCGCGAGCGTGGTATACGGCACGGTTAAAGGGTTGGTCTGACGGGCCTCTTCGCGAGCAAGCCCGCTCCCACCTTTTGGATGTATTTACAGATCAAAATGTGGGAGCGGGCTTGCTCGCGAAAGGGCCATCAGCCTCATCCGAATTCTAGAGAATCACCGCCCCGATCAAGCCACAGACCACCCCGATCAGCATGGTCAATCCGGCCACCGTCACCAGCACCCGCGCATCGAAATCCTTGCGCAGCATCAACAGCGACGGCAGGCTCACGCTGGGCAGGGTCATCAGCAGCGCCACCGCCGGGCCGGTGCCCATGCCAAGGGCCATCATGGTTTGTACGATAGGAATCTCCGCCGCCGTAGGAATCACGAACAGCGTGCCGACAATCGCCAGCGGCACCAGCCACACCAGGCTGTTGGCCATTGCGCCGTCCACGTGGGGGAACAGCCACACCCGTGCCGCGCCCAGGACCAGCACCGCCAGGATGTACACCGGGATGGTGCTCCAGAACAGCTGCCACAGGGTACGCAGCCAGCGGCCGAGAAACGGTTGCGCGTCCACCGTGCTCACATCGGCCACAGCTTCCAGCGCGGCCTCCGGCACCTGCTCGGGGCGTGCGATACGCTGCGCCACGAGGGACACGCCCACCACCAGCACAATCCCTGCCACCAGCCGCAACGCGGTAAAGCCCCAGCCCAGCACGAAGCCCATGAACACCAGAGTGGCCGGGTTCAACACCGGGTTGGCGATCCAGAACGCCAGCGCCGCGCCCACCGATACCTGCTGACGGCGCATACCCGCCGCCACAGGCGCGGCGCAGCAACTGCACATCATCCCCGGCAGGGCGAACAACCCACCGCGCAGGGTCGAGCCAAGCCCGGCACGGCCGAACAGGCGCAGCAGCCAGTCACGGGGGATCAGCACTTGCAGCAATGAGCCAAGAATCACCGCCAGTACGGCGGCTTTCCAGATCGCCAGGAAATACACCTGGGCGTAGGCCAGCGCGGCCGCCAGGGGCGCGCTTTGCTGGTCATTGAGAATCGAGGCGCCGATGCTGTGGTTGTCGGCCGCGACAAACGCCTTGAAGTAGTAGGGCGACCACTTCACATAGTAGAGGCCGACACAGGCCACCAATAGGAACAGCGCCGGCTTCCACCAGAAAGACCAGCCCCGGTTGGGCTGGGTGGAGATGAGGTTGGACATGCTGATAATCCGCAGAGGAGTCGATAGCGCAGCATCATACGCCCCTGCCGCTCAACCTTCAGATATCTGCACTCACCTGTGTCGCTTCCGGGCAGCTTTGCTCGCCGTTGTTCAGGCCCTGCTTATAGTTGCGACTCAACAACGACGCCTTGCCGTTGTGCCAGGTCAGCGTGAGCACGTAGAGGGTGTCGTAATCGCTGCCGGACCAGTCTTCGGTGATGGTGTGCTTCTCGCCCACCGCTTCGCTGGCCACCTTGTTGATCAGTTCCGGCAGATAGCCGTGAGACCAGGCGGTATAGATGGTCGCGTTGTGGTACTTGTCTTCCACCAACTCGTCGGCCAGGGCGCTGGTGTCGTTGGCCGAGAACTTGATGTTGACCGGCAGGCCGAGCTTGATCGCGCTGGGGCTGATGGTCATCAGCGGACGAATGTAGCTGTAGGAATTATCCTTCTCGCCTTCCTCGATATTGCGCGTCGGGTTGGCTGCAAACACGTAATTGGCCTTGCCGAATTTTTCCGGCAGCACCGTGGCCAGGTTCATCGCACGGTTAAGGCCCTGGCAATTGAGCTGACCGAGGCCGCCGGCCGGTTTTTCGCCGTGGCGCAAAAATACCAGGGTTTGCACGCCGTCCACCGGCTGCGCGCGGCTTTCACGGGCGTCAAGGACGGCAACCATGGCGCCGCTGACCAACAGCATCGGTAACATAATGTATGAATAGCGTTTGAAACGTTGCACTAGGCGCAGAGGCTTGATCTTCATGATAGGTTCGAGTCTTCGTGCGTCAGGTTAAGGCCGACAGGCCCGGCCACAGTGGCGCTTGGTGCGTGCTGCGGTGTTCCTTGTCGATATAGCAAGGTGCCTCCATTCACCCAAGAGGGCGCACTTAAGAGTGCATCGGGGCACTTTGGTTCGCGCTCGCGGCAGATTAGCGCACCATTGTTGCGCAATGATGACGCATGCACGAAGGCGGGCAGATGACTATGATGGTGAGTTTCCGCCCAGGGGTTTCCCGATGAATCCACTCGCTGCCTTCCCGATCAACGCCAAATGGCCCGCCCAGCACCCCGAACGCCTGCAGCTGTATTCGTTGCCCACGCCCAACGGTGTCAAAGTCTCGATCATGCTGGAGGAGCTGGGGCTGCCCTATGAGGCGCACAAGGTCAGTTTCGACACTCAGGACCAGCTCTCCCCCGAGTTCCTGTCGCTCAATCCCAACAACAAGATTCCCGCCATCATCGACCCCAATGGCCCCAGCGGCCAGCCGCTGGCGTTGTTCGAGTCCGGCGCGATCCTCATCTACCTGGCGGAAAAAACCAGCCGGTTGCTCTCCGAAGACCCGGCCACCCGTTACGAAACCCTGCAATGGCTGATGTTCCAGATGGGCGGCATCGGCCCGATGTTCGGCCAGCTCGGATTCTTCAACAAGTTCGCCGGCAAGGCTTACGAAGACAAACGCCCCCGCGATCGCTACGCCGCCGAATCACGGCGCCTGCTCGAGGTGCTGGAAAAACGCCTGCTGGGCCGTACCTGGATCATGGGCGACGACTACAGCATCGCCGACATCGCAACCTTCCCCTGGATTCGCAACCTCATCGGCTTCTATGAGTCCGGCGACGTGGTGGGCATCGCCGACTTCCCCAATGTACTGCGCGCGCTGGATGGCTTCGTCGCCCGGCCGGCAGTGATCCGTGGCCTGAGCATACCGAGCTGACCCATGCCGACTTTTGATTTCAAGCAACTGGATGTGTTCAGCAGCGTGCCGCTCAAGGGCAACCCGCTGGCGGTGGTGCTGGGCGCTGACAGCCTGACCGACCAGCAGATGGCCGATTTCGCCAAGTGGACCAACCTCAGCGAAACCACGTTTTTGCTGACGCCACGCGATCCAAGGGCTGACTACCGCGTGCGCATCTTCACCACCCTGCGGGAACTGCCGTTCGCCGGGCACCCGACCCTTGGCAGCTGTCACGCGTGGCTGCAGGCCGGCGGTGTGCCGAAGGGCGAAGAGATCATTCAGGAGTGCGAAATCGGCCTGGTGCGTATCCGGCGCCAGGGCGACGAACTGGCGTTTATTGCGCCGCCGTTGTTGCGGTCCGGCGAGGTGGAGGCTTCATTGCTGGAGCGCGTTCGCCTGGGGTTGGGCCTGGCGCCCGGTGCCATCCTGCGCAGCCAGTGGGTCGACAATGGCGCCGGTTGGCTAGCTGTGATGTTGGCCGACCGACAGAGCGTGCTGGACCTGCAGCCCGATTACGCGCAACTGCTTGGCCTGGCGGTCGGCGTGATTGCGCCGAGCGACGTGGGCGACACTCAGTTTGAGGTCCGCGCCTTTGTCGCGGGCGACGGCGCTCCGGAAGATCCGGCCACCGGCAGCCTGAACGCGGGTGTCGCACAATGGTTGCTCAGTGAGGGCCTGGCGCCTGAACATTACGTGGTCAGCCAGGGCACGGCGATGGGCAGGGCAGGGCGCATCCACATCGAACGCCAGGGCGATGAGATCTGGGTCGGTGGCGCCGTTGCGGTGTGTATCGACGGGCGTTTGCAGCTCTAGCGCAAGGCAATTGTTACAGGCCATGCAACAGACTATTGGGCCTTCGGCGTTTGTGCCGTGCAATCAAGGGGCATAAGCTTTTGCCCAACTGTTTCCGCCGTTTTTCAGGAGTTCCATGACCAGCCAGTTCCCCCAGTCCCGTCCCCGCCGCCTGCGCCGCTCACCACAGTTGCGCGGCTTGTTCCAGGAAAACGAATTCACCCTCAATGACCTGGTGCTGCCGATCTTCGTCGAGGAGGAAATCGACGACTTCGTGCCGATCACCAGCATGCCGGGCGTGCAGCGTATCCCCGAGAAGAAGCTTGCCGGTGAAATCGAGCGCTACGCCCGCGCCGGCATCAAGTCGGTAATGACCTTCGGCGTGTCCCACCACCTGGACGCCAACGGCAGCGACACCTGGCAGGAACGCGGCCTGGTCTCGCGCATGTCGTCGATCATCAAGGACGCCGTGCCGGAAATGATCGTGATGTCCGACACGTGCTTCTGCGAATACACCGATCACGGCCACTGCGGTGTGATGCACGGCGCCCATGTCGACAATGATGCGACCCTGGTCAACCTCGGCAAACAAGCCGTGGCCGCCGCCCGCGCCGGCGCCGATGTGATCGCCCCGTCAGCCGCGATGGACGGTCAGGTCCAGGCCATCCGCCGCGCCCTGGATGACGCCGGCTTCACCCACATCCCGATCATGGCCTACTCCACCAAATTCGCCTCGGCCCTCTACGGCCCCTTCCGCGAAGCCGGCGGCAGCGCCCTCAAGGGCGACCGTAAAAGCTACCAGATGAACCCGATGAACCGCCGCGAAGCCGTCCGCGAATCGCTGCTGGATGAACAGGAAGGCGCGGACGCATTGATGGTCAAGCCAGCAGGCGCCTACCTCGACATCATCCGCGACATCCGCGAAGCCTCGCGCTTGCCGGTGGCGGCGTATCAGGTAAGTGGTGAGTACGCGATGATCAAGTTCGGTGCCCAAGCGGGTGCGATTGACGAAGATCGCGTGGTGCGGGAGACGTTGGGGTCGATAAAAAGAGCGGGCGCGGATTTGATTTTTACGTATTTTGCGATGGAGTTGGCGTTGGCGGGGATTTGAGGCATCCATTACCTCTCATGGCTAGCGAGCTTGCTCGCGTGGGGCTGCGTAGCAGCCCCACAGCTCACGCTCACCAGTTTTTATGTTTTATAACGTCGTAACTATTTATTTTTTGAGTAAATAGTGGTCGAATTTTTCCACTACATGATTCAGCCATAGCAGCCCTGATGTCCACTGGTTGGGGTAGTAATAATTGCAATACTGTTTATAGAACAGGTCCTCCTGAAAACTCTGTTCAGTTGTGAATGATTGTGCCAACTGTAAGATTTCACCTCTCACAGTCATGATCGTATCTCTGGAAGAGTCCAGTAAGAAGCTATCAATTACCTCATCCGCTGTGGCGTGTTCTTCCGGCCAGTCCTGGTGGAAATAGGCGCCGAAAAATTGTTGAAGTTCAGTTAATTGCTCGTTCATGTGTGGTTGCTTAATTTAAGGCGGCCAATTGCGTTTTATGGATTTTGAATGGGCTGCTCAATTGTATGCGGTTCACTGATTTATAGCGGTGAACGAGTTATATGCAAGAGTTTATGTGGTTTTCATTTTTCGCCTATCTCAGCTTCGTACCTTTCAAGGCGCTCTAATAAGACATGCATGAACTGTCGTTTGTCGATTATTTCATCGTCGAAATAAGTATCAAAAAGATAAAATACAGATTCGAAATCTTCATCGCTGTTCAGGAAATGTTGGAGCGTGTCGATATACCACTTACGGTGAGTGGGGTCGTAAGATTTGAACTCAGGCTTTGTCAGCTCATCGAATAGTTCCGAAAGCTCTTTATTGTTGTTTATGTTTTTCGAGGTGATAAAAGACTCCCTTTCAATGTCGTCGTAATTTTCAATGCTGTAAGTGAAAAGCAGGCTTCGTAAAATAGAAAGCTTTGGCTGGTAGATCATTTTAGAACTCCGTGTAGGCGGTGATAGGATTGCCGTCATTGTCTAGTATTACTATGGCTTTTCTCTGTGTTCCATATTTCAGGGGGGCTTTTTTGTAGCCCTCTCCGATTATTTTTCCCATGTCGATGGGGTCTCTAGATATTGCAATGTTTGTGCGTCGTAATATAATTTTTGCACGATAGATCGCGTTTAGTTGATCCCGGTGGCTGAGATACCGTGTTGCAGCTGTAGGTGTTTTTGGCTCGCCCCTGTTTATGCCTCTAGAGTATCTTTCAATTTCTCCTGTGGTAGGGGGTTTTGCTGTCTGAGCTCTTTCAAGCTGGAAGCCTCGAGTTGTTTGTGCTCCATGTTTTCTAAAAGTGTGCTTTTTTGGAATTTTTTTCTATCTCGGCTACACGCCTATAGGCGTAGCCTCTGCGAGTTCTTCAGTTTTTGCCTGCCGCTCAGCTCTTGAAGATTGCGGTACCTCGCGTTCACCGGTTTTTTACGCTCTATCACTTATCTTTTGAGTAAACAGTGGTCGAATTTCTCTACTGCATGGTTCAGCCATAGCACTCCTGATGACCACTGGTTGGGGTAGTCAGGTAAATAGGAGCAGGTTGCGAGACTCGTGTGTGGTTACTTAATTTATGGCGGCTAATTGCATTTTATGGATTTTGAATGGGGGGGCTCAGTTGTATGCGTTTTCCTGATTTGCAGTGGTCAATGAGTGTCTATGGTTTTCATTTTTCGTCTATCTCAGCTTCGTACCTTTCAAGGCACTCTAATAAAACATGCATGAACTGTCGTTTATCGATTATTTCATCGTCGAAATAAGTGTCAAAAAAATGAAATACAGATTCAAAGTCTTCATCGGTACTTAAGAAGTGGTTAAGTGTGTCAATGTACCACTTGCGTCGAGCAGGTTCGAAAGAAATAAAGTCGGGTTTTGTCAGGCCGTCAAATAACTCCGACAGCTCTTTGTTGCTGTTGATGTTTTTTGAGGTGATAAATAGCTCTCTTTCGACGTCGTCGTAATTTTCAAAACTATACGTAAAAAGCAGACTTCGTATGATGGAAAGCTTCGGTTGATACTTCATTTAGAAATCCGTGTAAGCGGTGATTGGGTTGCCGTCTTCATCTGATATTACTGAGGCTTTCCTTTGCTTTCCATATTCTATCGTGCGCTTTTTTAACCCTCTTCAATTATTTTTCCCATGTGGATAGGCTCTCGTGACGCTTCAGGCCCTGCGTTCTGAAATATAAATTTTGCACGGTAGATTGTATTCAGTTGGTCCCTGTGGCTGATATATCGTGTTGCGGCGCTAGGTGTTTTTGGCTGATCGTTTTTGCGCAACCAATATGCCTTTCAATTTATCCTGTGGTCGGATTTTTTGCTATCTGAACTCTTTCAAGCTGGGAGCCTCGAGTTGTTTGTGCTCCATGTTTTTCTAAAAAGTGCGCTCTTGGGAATTCTTCTTCCATCTCCGCTAAACGTCTATAGGCGTTAGCCTCGCTTTCGAAGCGGCAAGTGGGGAGACTAACTATTTGTTAAATGAGCCTGTTTTTTTGGCGAACCTAGCTATTCACTTTAATATCTGAGGTTTGAATGGCTTTTTTCTTCAGATACACTCGTGTACTGTTTTAAACAGTTGACTAGGATTTGCATGAACTTCCGTTGATCTGCAACAGGTTCGCTGAAATAGGTTGCCATTTTTTTAAATACGGCATCGAAATTGTCGTTGATCGATAGATAGTAATCAATCGAACTGATGAACCACTCTTGTTCTGGTTTTGTATAGTCTAAAAACTCTGGCTTTGTCAGTTTTTCGAAAAGCTCGATGAGCTCTTGTTCGTTGTTTATGTCCTTCGAAGAAATGAATTTTTCACGTTCTAGGTCATCCGTATTTTCAATGTCGTAAGTGAATAGCAGTCCACGTATTATCGATATACTCGGTTTTTTATTCATGTTCATTGCTCGGTATAGGCAGTTTTGGGTTTTCCATGGTTATCAAGTATTACCCTTGCTTTGCGCTGTTGGCTATATTCCAGCTCTTTCGAATATCCCTCGCCAATAATTTTCCCCATATCCATAGGCTTCATGGATGCAATATGTCCATTTCTTCTAAAGATTAGCTGTGCACGATATATCGAGTTTAATTGATCCCTGTGGGTTAGATGGGGTGTTGCAGCAGGTGGGTACTTTAGTTTTTCTTTTTTATTTTGCCTTGTTCAGTAACAAGCTGAATCTGGATCGTTCATGTATACGGATGGTCCGCTAAGAGAAGGATATTTAGTTCTAAACTCAATTAATGATCCTGCAGATTCTGCTCTTACGGAAAAGAAATTTTCGTGTTTGTGTACTGACATGTTGAGCGTATCCAATGTGGGTAAGTTTTTTATGATGAGGTCAGTGATTCCGCCGCAGCTAAGCCCTACTCGGCAAGTATTAAAGCCTTCTGCAATCCATTTTTCAGGCGGTCTGTCTGGTATTTCAGGTATATCAAACTCCATGTTTATATGGGATCTGTTGTTGTCTATGTTGAAGGAAAAAAGGGTTATTTTTCCTATCAGGATTGGCGTAGTGAATACATGATTAAAAAAAATACTCCTTTCAAAATCATTCCAGAATTTCATTTCTTTGCCTCAAAATAATAATGATCTTTTGCTCCAGTTACGTTGCCAGTACGTGTGTTTCCCACGGGACGTAGGTTGAAATGGGCTCCTTGATCACCCACGCCTCCTGGTGCTCCAAATTTATGTCCTGCGCTGTGCTCTTGGATAACTACTATCGAGCCATTCTCCCGGGTAAACTCGTACTCTCTTGTGATAATCGGTTTCCCATCGATTTTTCGTATCTCTTGACCTTGCTTATCTTTCATTCTTATATACCTAAACTGACCGTAGGCCCCAATTTCGGTGTTGAATACTGTGTTTGGATGCTGGCTCATTGGCACTTTTGCATCTGACTTCGCTTGTCTAAAAGCGCCGGTACGGGAATGGATGGGATCTTCAGGTTCTGGTGAGTTATTGCAAGATTTTTTGCTTTTTTTGTTACCAGGACAGTCAGCGCTTAGACCTCGCGGGTCCACCCACCCCGTAGGATTCGGCACGTACTGGTACGCATTGATCCCACCCGCCAGCTTCACCGGGTCCGGCGTCAGATAGCGTCCAACATCCGGATTGTAGTAGCGATGTCGGTTGTAGTGCAGGCCGCTTTCTTCGTCGAAGTATTGGCCTTGAAAGCGCAGCGGGTTGTCGACTTTTCCGACGTCGAGGCGGCTGATGTGGCCGTAGGCGCGGTAGTGCGCGGACCAGACGATTTCGCCGTCTGCGGCGGTGAGTTCCTGTGGGGTGCCGAGGTGGTCGAGTTGGTAGTGGTAGGGCTGGGTGGCGTTGGGACCGAAGCCTTCCAGCAGGGCCAACGGCCGGAAGCTGTCGGGTTCGTAGAGGTAGCTGCGGTGGCGGTCGGCGTGGTGTTCGGCGATCAGTTTGTCGCCTTGCCAGAAAAACTCGGTGGTTTTGTCATCGACGGTTTTGCTGATGCGGCGGCCAAAGGGGTCGTAGCGGTAGTGGGCGGTTTGGCCGCTGGGTTGGGTGATGCTGGTTAAACGATGCTGGCAGTCGTAGCGGTATTCGGTGATCAGTGCGTGAGCTTTGCCACGGCGTTCGCGGATCAGGTTGCCGAAGGCGTCGTAGTCGTAATGCCGGTCGCCCTGGATCATCAGGCGGTTGCCGGCGACGATGTCCGGGCCGGGGCGGTCGTGCATCAGCAGGTTACCGGCCGGGTTGTGGCCGAAGCGTTCCTGTAAGTCCTGCGAATGGTCGGCGCGGGTCAGGCGGTGGAGCGGGTCGTAGGCGTAGTGGTGTTCGCCTTTGCGGGTGTCGACGATGCGGGCGAGGTTGCCGGATTTGTCGTAGTCGTATTGGCGGCGGTAGTGGCGGTTTTCCTGTTGCGTGATGGCGTGGGCGTGCAGGCGGTTCTGGTCGTCGTAGTGGTAGTGGCTGATTAATTCGCCTTGCTGTCGTTGCTGCTCCTTGCCCGCTTTGAATAGATGCGAGGTGAGCACTTCACCGTTGAGCTGAACCGTCGCGAGGTGGCCACCTTTATCGTGGTTAAACGTGACGCGGTTGTTGTCCGGCAGGCGCAGGCGTTGCAGTTGGCCGCAGGCGTCATAGCCATAACGCAAGGTGCCCCAGCCTTGATGCTCGGCGGTCAGGCGGTTTTGTCGATCGTATTCGTAGGCCAGCGCCCAGTGACCGTCTACGACGCTGAGGAGATTGCCCTGGCGGTCGTAGGCATAGTCAACAAGGGCGCCATCGGGCAGGGTTTTTCTGACAAGGCGTCCGGCGTGGTCACGCGCGTAGCGGGTAACCAACTGACTGCCATCGTCGCCGTATTCAGTCTTTTCCTGCAGATTGCCGTTGAGATCATAAACGTAGGCGGTACGCTGGCCGTCAAAGCCGATTTCCTGCTGGATCAACCCGTTGGGGTGATAAGCGAGCCGGTAGGTCTCGCCCACCTCGTTTTCAATCTCGGTCAGCAGCAACCGAGTATTGTCGTAGCGGTACTGGACCTGCGTGCCGTCGGCATTGAGCCGTCGACTGATCAGGTGCAGCCCGTCGGCATACTCGTAGCGGGTGACGTGGCCCAGTTCATCGCGTTCGGCGGTGATTTTTCCGTAGGCGTTGTAGCTGTATTCCCTGCATGCACCGCCCGGCAATATCAGGCGAGTCAGCCGGCCCACGCTGTCCCACTGATACTGGGTCAGCGCCCCATGCTCATCCTCGCGGGCAACCTCCCGCCCGAGGTCGTCATAGCGATAGCGCCTGATCCCGCCATTGGGCAACTGTTCCTCAAGCAGTTGCCCGCGCTCATTCCACACCAGCCGCTGACAACTGTGATCGGGATACCAGACGCCAATCAACTGCCCGTGTTTGTTGTAGCTGTAGTCGGTTATATGGCCGTCTGGATCGGTCCTGCGCGTTACGTCGCCTTGTTCATTACGCTCGTATTTCCAAACTGCTTCACCACGCCTTACAACCCGTACGAACCCGTTGTCATGCTCGTAGGACGTCGGCTCATCGTCTCCGGGAAACAGCGCCACCAAGCGCCCAGCATCGTCATACTGATACGCCGTCACCGCGCCGAGTGGGTCCTGCTCAACCGTCAGCCGGCCTTTTTCATCGTAGGATTTGAAGTGTTGAGCGCCGTCCGGATCAACCCGCTGCACCAGCCGCGCCCGCGGGTCATGCACATACACTTCCTGACTGCCATCGGCGTTATGCACGGTGACGCGCCCGTCATCACCCCACACATAGCGCGTGTCCATCTGCGCAAAACTGGCCCAGTGCCGTACACAGCGCGCCGCCTTGCCGGAACGTTCCCACGCCCAGAAGAAACTCGCCCCACCGGCCAGCCCACGTTCCAGAATCACGTGCTGCTCGTCGTACCGATAAACCTCGCTTTCACCTACGGCATTGGTCGCCGACACCAGTCGGCCTGTGTCGTCGTAGGCGTAGGACACAACCGTCTGCTCAGTGACCCACTCGTAAGGCTCACGCCCCTTGGCGCGATGCACCTGATAGTCCACCGCGCCAATCCGACCCTGCGCATAACGCAACCACAGCGAGCGCCCGGCGCCGTTGTCCAGCCGTTCAATGCGCCCCAGCACGTCGCGGAAAATGCGCAGCCGGTTGTCATACGCATCGCTGATCGACACCAGCACGCCATCACGAAAGTGGTAAAACCGCGACGCCTGGGCCAGTACCAGTTCATCCGGTAAATCGCCCAGGAAGATCGCCGCTTCCGCCAGGCTGTTGGTGATCGCCGGGCGCGAAACGGTCGGCAAGGGCAGGGTGGTCGAGCGATTTTCATGGTCGGTCCACACCACCGAATCGCCGGACACCACCAGCCGCTGCGCCAGGGCATGACTCCAGCCAAATCCCAGCCCAACGTCGATTTCCACCGCACTGGTGCGATACACCCGCGTCCACTCAAACGGTAAAATCCCGTCCAGCGTGCCGTCGGTGAGGGTGAGCAATTCCTCGCCGGTGACCATCGACACCGGGCAGCCGTTGGTCACGGTTTTATCGGAAGAAGCAGACGCATCCCCCGCCGGGTTTTTCGCCGAAACCGGCACGTCATCCACGGGCAATTCGTGCACGAGTGCGGTGCGCTGCTGCTTGCTGCGCACTGCCGGCACGGCGTTCGGCACCAGCTCCTCGCCCACCTTCAGCGGCGCCACCGTCTTGATCGGCGTGGCCGCACTGGCTAACAACACCGGCTTCAGCGCATCGGTATGCTCGTCCAGGTTCGCCTTGCCAAACTGACTGGCTATCTGCTGCAACCACTGGCGTGTACGGTGAGACTTGATGCGGCCGAGCACTTTCGTACTGATGCGCACCGCCATGCCCATCCCGGCCGTTGCCATCGCCAGCAACAAATTGATCAGTACTTCGGCGCCGAGCTCTCCCAGCATTTCGTTCATGTAGGGCGGCGGTAGCAGGCGCATCCAACTGACCAGCGCCGCCAGGTACACGAACAACAAGGGTTCATCGCTGAGCACCAGCAGCCCCTTGGCGAGGGTCTCGGCACTCAACGCCAGTAACTGGTCAAGTTCTGCCTGTGAGAGGTAATGCAGCAGCTTTTCAGCATTTGCCAGCGGGGCTGAAAGCCACTCCAACAGCTGCTTGATGCTGTCCCACAATGAATACAGCGCTTCGCCGAAGCCCTGGGCATAGGCTCGATGCAACGAGCGATAGCGCTTGAGAAAATTCGCCTCGGAATAGCCCTTCCACAAGGGTTCGAATGTGTCGTGCCATTCATTGCGCAGCCAACTTTCGAGGGGGGCGATCACCGATTGATAGGAGGCGTACAGCGCCTTGAAGTGCTCCTGGGAAACGTTGGGGTAAAAGCTGATGCGGTAACGCTGGTTGCGATCACATTCCTTGACCTCAAGAATGCCGCTGGGCCCGATGGTGTGATGGATGGGCTCGCCCAGCGGCCCGCCGTTCGGGTCAATTCGCTGCAGCACCACCGGCGTATTGCCAATGGGCACAAAGCGTGAACTCTCGAACATATGCACCAGGGTCAGCGTGCCGTCAGCAGGGCAGGCGGCGACGGTGCTGCTGGGGAAGAGTGAACGGGTGATCGGCGTGACCACCACCTCGTCGCCGACCTTGAACACCTGCTCGATATCGAGCGCGGAAAAGCTGAAATAGCTTTGCGCCCATAGATCGTAGGAATTGAGGCAACGCCGGAAATCGCCGAGAACGGCTTCGACGTCCCGCGTCTTCGAGTCCATGGCGGCCAGCACCAGAAAGCCAATGGCCTGGCTGGTAGGGTTGATCATGAGACAGCCCCGGCAACCAGGGCCTTAACGAACAAATCCATCTGCAATCCTTCGCACTGTGTGATCAGGCGACGGACTTTGCCGAGGTGTCTGGAGGAGGGGAGTAGAGGTTATCCGAGGCTCATGTGGGAGATTTCAGCGGGATGTGTCCCCTTTCAAATGGCGCAGGGTAGAGTGGCGAACCCGCGTTAGACTTGCCTGTCGATATCCGCACTGCCTGGCCCGTCGTTATCCAAGGAAGCTCCATGTACTCAACACGCTTGATCCTCAGCCTCACGACTTTGCTGGTGCTGGCCGGCTGCTCAACGTCACGCAGCCCGCAGCAGCCGGAACGCAGCGAGGCCGAGGTGAAGGCGCAGATCGTGCGCCTGCTGCCCGCCAAAGTCGCCGACCGCAACGGTTGGGCCCAGGACATTTACACCGCGTTCGACACCCAGCACATCTATCCCAGCACCGAAAATATCTGCGCCGTGCTGGCGGTGACCGAACAGGAATCCACCTACCAGGTCGACCCGCCCGTGCCGAATATGGGCAAGATCGCCCAGGATGAAATCCTGCGCCGCGCCGGCAAGGTGCATGTGCCGGCGTTTGTGGTCCGCAGCGCCTTGCAGGTGCGTTCGCCTGGCGGCAAGACCTACGCCGAGCGCCTGAATGCCGCGCGCACCGAGAAGGACCTCAGCGGTATCTTCGACGATTTCATCAGTATGGTGCCTCTGGGCAATACGCTGTTCGGCGGCTTCAACCCGGTGCACACCGCAGGCCCGATGCAGGTCAGCATCGAGTTTGCGCAGAAGCAGGCGCGCGATTATCCCTACACGGTGGACGGCACGATTCGCCGCGAAGTGTTCACCCGCCGTGGCGGCATGTACTTCGGCATCGCTCACTTGCTGGGCTACCCGGTCAATTATGAACAACCGCTTTATCGCTTTGCCGACTTCAATGCGGGATGGTACGCAAGCCGCAATGCCGCGTTCCAGGCGGCGGTCAGCCGCGTTTCCGGCAGTGAGTTGGCGTTGGATGGGGACTTGATTCGCTACGGTTCGGTACTGCCCGGCACTACCGAGCTGGCGGTGCGCTCGCTGGGCGCGAAACTGGACATGCGCAACCCCAGCATCCGCAGCCAGCTGGAACAGGGCGAGCAATTGGATTTCGAAGACACGACCCTCTACAAGCGCGTGTTCGCCCTGGCCGACAAGGCGGCTGGCAAGCCGCTGCCGCGTGCCGTGTTGCCGGGCATTGTGCTCAAGAGCCCGAAGATCACCCGAAACCTCACCACGGCGTGGTTTGCCAAACGGGTGGATGAGCGTTATCAGCGCTGCATGAAACGCTGAGCCTCTCCGACTGTGATGAAGAGCACCATGTGGGAGGGGCTTGCTCCCGATAGCGGTGATGCAGTCACGGGTGTGCTGACTGAACCGCCGCTATCGGGAGCAAGCCCCCTCCCACAGTTGGACTGTATTGGTCTGTGAAATCAGCTGCGTTCGAGGGCCAGGGCCCCGGCCTGACCGCCGCCGATGCACAGGAGACCCAGGCCTCTTTCGCAGCCAGTTGGAACAGGGCGAGCAATTGGATTTCGAAGACACGACCCTCTACAAGCGCGTGTTCGCCCTGGCCGACAAGGCTGCCGGCAGGCCGCTGCCGTAAGCGCTGAGCCTTTCCAGTCATGATGAAGAGCACCATGTGGGAGGGGCTTGCTCCCGATAGCGGTGATGCAGTCACGAGTGTGCTGACTGAACCGCCGCTATCGGGAGCAAGCCCCCTCCCACAGTTGGACTGTATTGGTCTGTGAAATCAGCTGCGTTCGAGGGCCAGGGCCCCGGCCTGACCGCCGCTGATGCACAGGAGACCCAGGCCTCTTTCGCAGCCAGTTGGAACAGGGCGAGCAATTGGATTTCGAAGACACGACCCTCTACAAGCGCGTGTTCGCCCTGGCCGACAAGGCTGCCGGCAGGCCGCTGCCGTAAGCGCTGAGCCTTTCCAGTCATGATGAAGAGCACCATGTGGGAGGGGCTTGCTCCCGATAGCGGTGATGCAGTCACGAGTGTGCTGACTGAACCACCGCCATCGGGAGCAAGCCCCCTCCCACAGTTGGACTGTGTTGGTCTGTGAAATCAGCTGCGTTCGAGGGCCAGGGCTACTCCCTGACCGCCGCCGATGCACAGGGTGGCCAGGCCTTTTTTGGCGTCGCGCTTGATCATTTCATGCAGCAGGGTCACCAGCACGCGGCAGCCTGAAGCGCCGATCGGGTGGCCGATGGCGATGGCGCCTCCGTTGACGTTGACCTTGTCGGCGTCCCACTCCAGTTCCTTGCCCACCGCCAGGGCTTGCGCGGCGAAGGCTTCGTTGGCTTCGATCAGGTCCAGGTCGGCGAGTGTCCAACCGGCCTTGTCCAGGCAGCGGCGGGTCGCCGACACCGGGCCAATGCCCATGATGGCCGGGTCGACGCCGGCATTGGCGTAGCCAGCGATACGCGCCAGCACCGGCAGCCCGAGTGTCTTGGCTTTGTCCGCGCTCATCAGCAACACCGCCGCAGCGCCGTCGTTGAGGCTGGAAGCGTTGCCGGCCGTGACGCTGCCGTCTTTCTTGAACGCGGGCTTGAGTTTACCCAGGGACTCGGCCGTGGTGCCGGCGCGTGGTTGCTCATCCACGGTAAAGGCTACGGGGTCGCCCTTGCGCTGGGGAATCAGGACCGGCGTAATCTCATCGACAAATCGCCCGGCTTCAATGGCCACAGCGGCTTTTTGCTGGGACGCGGCGGCGAAGGCATCCTGCGCTTCACGGCTGATGCCGTACTTGTCCACCAGGTTCTCGGCGGTGATGCCCATGTGGTAGTCGTTGAACGCATCCCACAGGCCATCGGTGATCATGCTGTCGATCATTTTGGCGTGGCCCATGCGCAAACCGGTGCGCGCGGCCGGCAACACATAGGGGGCCAGGCTCATGTTTTCCATGCCGCCGGCGATGATCACCTCGGCATCGCCGCAGCGAATCGCCTGCGTGCCGAGGTGCAGGGCCTTGAGGCCCGAACCGCAGACCTTGTTCAGGGTCAGGGCGGGTACGGCGTGGGGTAAACCGGCGAGGATCGAGGCCTGGCGTGCCGGGTTCTGACCCGAGCCTGCGGTGAGCACCTGACCGAGGATTACTTCATCTACCTGGGCCGGGT
Organism: Pseudomonas sp. MH9.3; assembly: GCF_034354675.1. Lineage (NCBI taxonomy): Bacteria > Pseudomonadati > Pseudomonadota > Gammaproteobacteria > Pseudomonadales > Pseudomonadaceae > Pseudomonas > Pseudomonas sp. MH9.3. Next base: position 134,472 of record NZ_CP133785.1, read on the forward strand.
CCAGGCCGGTCTGCTCCAGCAGGCGGCGGATCACGGCGGCGCCGAGTTCCGGTGCCGGAATAGTCGCCAGCGAACCCTGGAAGCTGCCCACGGCGGTGCGGGTGGCAGCAACAATCACGACGTCTTGCATGGCATCGGTCCTCACTGGAAATGCATTTCCGGAACAGAGTCCGGGACGATGAGTTTACCGGCGGTCTTGCTCACAATTTCTTCAACGCTGACGCCTGGTGCGCGTTCCTTGAGGATAAACGCGCCATTGTCGATTTCCAGGTAAGCCAGGTCGGTGAGCACACGCTTGATGCAGTGGGCGCCGGTCAGCGGCAGGCTGCATTGGCTGAGCAACTTCGACTCACCGTCCTTGGACGCGTGGGTCATGATCACGATGATGTTTTCCGCACCGGCCACCAGGTCCATGGCGCCGCCCATGCCCTTGACCATCTTGCCGGGGATCATCCACGAGGCGATGTTGCCCTGCACGTCGACTTCAAACGCGCCGAGCACCGTAAGGTCGACGTGGCCGCCGCGAATCATCGCGAAGGACTCGGCGGAGGAGAAGATCGAGGCGCCGATACGCGCGGTCACCGTCTGTTTGCCGGCGTTGATCATGTCGGCATCAAGCGTCTCTTCAGTAGGAAACGGGCCCATGCCCAGCAGGCCGTTTTCCGATTGCAGCATCACTTCCATGCCGTCGGGGATGTAGTTGGCCACCAGGGTTGGAATGCCGATGCCGAGGTTCACGTAGAAACCGTCCTGCATTTCGCGGGCGACGCGTTGAGCCATTTGTTCGCGGGTAAGCGCCATTTCTTGAGTCCTTATTGTCAGGGCCTGAGGCAGATTATGTGCGGACGGTGCGCTGTTCGATGCGCTTTTCGAAGGTGCCGCAGATGATCCGGTCGACGTAGATGCCAGGGGTGTGGATCTGCGCCGGATCCAGCTCGCCCGGTTCGACTATTTCCTCGACTTCCACCACAGTGATCTTGCCGGCGGTGGCGGCCAGCGGGTTGAAGTTCTGGGCGGTGTGGCGGTAGATGACATTGCCGAAGTGGTCGGCTTTCCAGCCTTTGACGATGGCGAAGTCGCCGGTGATGGATTCTTCCATCAGGTAGGGGCGGCCGTTGAATTCACGGGTTTCCTTGCCTTCGGCCACCGGGGTGCCAACGCCGGTGGCGGTGAAGAACGCCGGAATGCCGGCGCCGCCTGCGCGCATTTTTTCCGCGAGGGTGCCTTGCGGGGTCAGCACCACTTCGATTTCGCCACTGAGCAGTTGCTTCTCGAACAGGGCGTTCTCACCCACGTAGGACGCGATCACTTTGCTGATCTGTTTTTCTTCGAGCAGCACGCCGAGGCCGAAACCGTCGACACCGCAGTTGTTGGAGACCACGGTCAGGTCGCGCGTGCCCCTGCGCTTGATCTCGTTGATGAGGTTTTCCGGAATGCCGCACAGGCCAAAACCACCGGCGAGGACGGTCATGCCGTCTTCCAGGCCTGCCAGGGCTTCCTCGTAGGACGCCACGCGTTTATCGAAACCTGCCATATGCACCTCTTTTATTATGTGTGGGCCAGCCAATGAGCCGAGTGTTGCGCCGCCGCATTGATTTGTTAAGTTGTTTTTTAAGGTTGATTGATTTAGAAAACAGCATAGTCGAGCCACCGCCCGGAGCAGTCATGACCGTCAAACAGCTGCGTGCCTTCCTGGCCGTGGCGCAAAGCCTGAGTTTCGCCGCCGCGTGTGAGCGCCTGCACCTGTCCCAGTCGGCGCTCAGCCTGACCATCAAAGGGCTGGAGGAAGGCCTGGGCGGTCGTCTGTTCAGCCGCACCACGCGCAATGTGGCGCTCACCCCGGAGGGCGAATCCCTCCTGCCGCTGGCGCGTCGGTTGATTGCTGACTGGGACAATGCCGAAGACGAACTGCGTCAGCGTTTTACCTTGCAGCGCGGGCGGGTGACCGTGGCGGCGATGCCATCGTTTGCCGGCAACCTGCTGCCGCCGATCCTGACCCTCTTCCGCGCGCGTTACCCTCAGGTGAACGTGACCGTGCATGACCTGATCAATGAGCAGGTGCTGGAAATGGTCCGCGACCGCCAGGTGGAGCTGGGCGTGGCGTTCGAGCCGGGTGAAGGTTCGACATTGGCGTTTACGCCTCTGTATCTGGACCGCTTCATTGCCGTAGTGCCGGGCGACTCACCCTTGGCGCGGCACACGGCAATCAACTGGCGAACCTTGCTCGAATACCCATTCATTACCTTGCAGCGACCGTCCACGGTGCGGGTGATGCTGGAGGAGCACCTCGGTGCGTTGCACATGAAGCTGCCGGTGGCGCTGGAAAGCCATCAACTGGCGACGGTGGGCAAGATGGTTGCCAGTGGCCTGGGCGTGAGCGCCGTGCCGGCGTTATGCAGAGGGCAGATGGAGGAGGCGGGCGCGCGGTGCATTACCTTGACCGGTCCGGTGATCGAACGGCCGATTGGCGTGTTGACCAAACCGGGGCATGAGCTGTCGGCGGCGGCGCAAGTGTTGTTTGATATCTTTCGGGATGAGGCGCAGAAGGGAAAGTTTCCAAGGTTCTGAGTGACGGCACGGTCACTTCAGGGAGCAGGCAAACCTGCTCCCTGAAGTTGCACTTGGCTAGTAGTAGCGATCAATCACTTTAACTTGCGAGCTGTCTTTGAAAGAGGCCCAGGCATTGTTGATTGTGTCGAATACCTGCTCGATAAAGTTGCGATCGGCGGCTGCTTTCTTGCCGACATAACCCTGGCCGCGACGGTACATCTTCAGGCGCGCCGCCAGCTCTCGGTGGCTGCGGTCGAAATCGGCTTCTTCGGAGTGGGGCGCCAGGCAGTCAATTTTCACTTCGCCCGATTTTTCCACCCACAGGATATGGTCGTCGAGTGTGTCTTTCTGCGCGGCGAACATCTCAGCCAATTCATCGATAGTGGGTTGGTTATTCAGATTCATGTGTAAGCCCCTTGACCAGTTGGTGATCTATCCGTTAATTCCGTTAAAACTGCTTAGTTGTCTCCGGCTCAAAAAACCGGGCGTCAGTGACGGTCTGCCAAATACGGGCAGGGTCTTGAAACTGATGCATGTAGTCTTGCTGATGAACTGCTACGCAATGCATTCATAACGAAGACAGGCAGCATTTGAGCGCCTGTACCCAACCCTTGCGGGGCAGGTCAGCTTCATCAATCTGCCTTGTGGGCAGTGCACATCCGGAAAAAACAGCTCGGCGGTCAGACGAGCGTCTTCAAAACACCTGTTACCAACGCTCCCGATGCGGGAGACGTCTAGATCATGCAAGGACAAAAACGCCGCGTCAACGATTATGTAGTGATTATTTTTGCTCACTACATAAAATGCTTTGATGACGGGAGAATGCGTAAAAACGTGACCTGGGCGTCATTTTTGGAGCGGTGGGTCGCCTCTGTGGCAAGCCGACTTTGTGGCGAGCGGGCTTGCCCCGCGTTGGGGTGCGAAGCGCCCCCAATCGAGCAAAACGCGGTGTACCTGATACGGCTCAGCGCCTGGCTTTGGGGCTGCTGCGCAGCCCAACGCAGGACAAGCCTGCTCGCCACAGGGAGTCTGCGCTTAACTGAACGGCATTAGGGCAAGCCCGCTCGCCACAAGGCATTTTTGATGGGCAGTGTTTTTTGCTAGCTCAATCGCTCGGCAAGCAAGGGCAACAAATGCTCACAGGACGCTTCAATCTTCACCTGCAACAGCTCATCGCCACGGGTCTTGCCTAAATTGATGGCGATCACCGGCTTTTCCTGTTCAACCATTGCTTTGCACAGACGAAACGCCGAATAGGCCATCAAGGACGACCCCACCACCAACAGCCCATCGGCTTGCTCCACCGCCGTCATGGCCCTGGCGGCGGTAGCCGGTGCTACATTCTCGCCAAAAAACACCACGTCGGGCTTGAGCCGCTCGCCATTGCAGCGTGGGCATCGGGGCACCTGGAAGCGTTCTTCGAATGTGGGGTCTAGCAAGGTGTCGCCGTCCGGTAATTGCACGGCATGTACCTGGGCGAGGTAGGGATTGTCGATCTCCATCTGTCGCTGGATTCCATCGCGCGGGCTGCGCTGCTGGCAATCCAGGCACAGCACCCGATGCAGGCTGCCATGCAGCTCGATCACATCCTGGCTGCCGGCCTGATCATGCAGGGTGTCGACATTTTGCGTGATCAGCCCGCTGATGCGCTGGCGGTGTTGCAGGGTCGCCAGTGCCAGGTGGGCCGCGTTGGGCTGCGCGATGCGCACCTTCGGCCAGCCCAGCATCGCCCGCGCCCAGTAGCGACGGCGCGCTTGGGGGGTGGCGAGAAATTCTTGGTACATCATCGGCGCCTTGCCACGGCGCACGCCTTCGCTGTCGCGGTAGTCGGGGATGCCCGAGGAGGTGCTGATCCCCGCACCGGTCAGGACCAGAAAGCGCCGTTCGCTCATCGCCCGGTGCAGGGTGTCGAGTTGATCGGCAAGATGTTCCAGCGTGTCGAGCATGGGTTCCCCTATTCGCCGCGAATGTATTGCTCCAGTTGCCTGATCAGGTCCGTCTGTTCGGCAATGGCTTCCTTGACCAAGTCGCCAATGGACAGCAAGCCCAGCAGCTTGCCATCTTCTACCACCGGCAAGTGGCGCAGGTGACTGTCGGTCATGATGTTCATGCACTCCTCGACACTTTTATGGGGCTCAACGGTAATGACCGGCGAACTCATGACCTGATCGACCCGCGTGGTCACCGACGACAGCCCCTTGAGGATGAGTTTGCGCGCGTAGTCACGTTCGCTGATGATCCCTACCACCGCACCGTCCTTGACGACCGGCAAGGCGCCGACGTTTTTTTCCGACATGCGCACCAGCGCTTCAAACACGGTGTGGTCCCATTGAATGGTATGCACGTCGTGATGCTTCTGGTCCTTGGCTTTGAGCAGTTGTGCAACGGTTTTCATGGCGGCCACTCCGGTATTGTTGTTGGTGAGTCAGGGTCCTACAGAATCCTAGACGGCCCACAACCGGGCAAGGTCCAAAGCGGCGTTAAACCCGTCGAAAAACGTCATTTACCGGATTTTTTAGTGTTTTAACCTGCTTTGGTCGGCTTTTTCGCGCGCTTGGCGCTGGTCGCCGCCTTGCGCGGGGCGCTCTTGCGTTTGTTTTTCCAGGGCGTGGCAGCCCGGCCTGCCGGGCTGGCCGGGCCGGTGATGGTCATGCGCATGCCATTGCACCGGGCCACCTGCTTGCTCATCCAGGCCGCTTGTTTGGCGACGAATTCCTCAAGGCTCATTTCGCCGCTTTGCACCATGTCCAGCGCCTGCTCCCAGATGGCGGTAGTGCCGGGGTCGGCAATGGCCCGGGGCACCGCGTCGATCAGGCTGAACGCCGCCGGCGTGGCCGACAGCGCCTTGCCATTCTTTACCAGGTAACCGCGGTCCAGCAGGCCCTGGATTATCCCGGCGCGGGTGGCTTCGGTGCCGATGCCGGTGGTGTCCTTGAGTTTTTGCTTGAGCAGCGGGTCCTGCACCAGCTTGGCGACGTTCTTCATCGCCTTGATCAGGTCGCCTTCGGTGAACGGCTTGGGCGGTTGGGTCCACAGGTCCTTGAGGTTGACCCTGGCCACCGCGTAGTCCCGACCTTGCGCCAGCATCGGCAACGCCTGGGGCGCAGGGGTTTCGCGGCCTTTGGCGGGGGCCAGTGCTTCGGGCAGGGCGCGCTTCCAGCCCGGCTCGATCACTACCTTGCCCACCGCGCGCAACGCCTGGCCGGCGCAGTCGAAATCGGCCTGGGTACGATCGTATTCATGGTTGGGCAGGAACTGCGCCAGGTAACGCGCACGAATCAGCGTATACACCGCTCGCTGCTTGCCGGCGAGTTGCCCGACATCCTTGCCGGCCCCGGTGGGAATGATGCCATGGTGGGCGCTGACCTTGCTGTCGTTCCAGGCCCGCGAGCGGCGCTGGGGGTCGATATGGGGCATCAGCTCGTTCACCGCGGCATCCGCGCGGCCCAGCGCCGCGAGAATCTTCGGCGCGTCGCTGTGCTGGCTCAAGGGCAGGTAGCCGCAGTCGCTGCGCGGGTAGGTGATGACCTTGTGCGTCTCGTAGAGGGATTGAGCGATATCCAGGGTTTCCTGGGCGCCGAGGCCGAGCTTCTTCGAGCAGATTTCCTGCAGGGTGCCCAGGTCGAAGGGCAGGGGCGCCACCTCACGCATGCGCTCGGTGCGCAGCTTCACCAGCCGGGCGCTGGCGGCCTGGTTCATCGCTTGGGCGGCGTCACGGGCGATTTGCGGGTTGAGGCAGCGGCCCTGGTCGTCACAGGCATCCTCTGCGGCACGCCACTGAGCAGTGAAGGTGATGGCGTCGTGGCGCAGGTCGACATCGATGGCCCAGTACGCCACCGGCACGAAATCGGCGATGCTGCGGTCGCGGTCCACCACCAGGCGCAGGGTCGGGGTTTGTACGCGACCGACCGGCAACACGCCCTGATAACCGGATTGACGACCCAGCAAGGTAAACAGGCGGCTCATGTTCATGCCGATCAGCCAGTCGGCGCGCGAGCGACCCAGGGCCGAGTGGTACAGGCTGAAGGTTTCGGCGCCGGGCTTGAGCGCGGCAAGGGCCTTGCGGATGGAGGCGTCGTCCAGCGCCGACAGCCACAGCCGCTGGATCGGCCCGCGATAACGGCAATGCTCCACTAGCTCACGCGCGATCATCTCGCCCTCACGGTCCGCGTCAGTGGCAATGATCAGTTCCTGGGCTTCCCCCAGCAGGCGCTTGACTGCCTTGAACTGGCTGGCGGTCCTGGGCTTGACCTGCATTTTCCATTTTTCCGGGACGATCGGCAGGTCGGCCAGTACCCAGCGCTTGTATTTGACGTCGTAGGCGTCGGGCGGAGCTGTTTCCAGCAGATGGCCGATGCACCAGGTGACGGTGACCGCATTGCCCAGCCAGCAACCGTCGCCGCGGCGACTGGCGCCGAGCACGGCCGCGATATCCTTGGCCTGGGAAGGTTTTTCACAGAGGTACAGCCGCATGGTCATCACATCAGCTTGGGTTGATGCCTTGCAGGATGCTTAGTCGAAGGCAATTGAGCAACCATTATCTGTATGGATGTACAGCTATTTGTGTATTCATTGCAAAACCCTGTGGGAGAGGCTTGCTCCCACAGGGATTTCCACCGATCAATCAGTTGTTATCGATGTCGACGTGGCGCGTTTCCTTGAGGCAGAACAGCCCTACGATCAGGCTCACACCCGTCACTACCACCGGATACCACAACCCGTAGAAAATATCCCCGGTGTACACCACCAACGCAAACGACACCGTCGGCAGGAACCCGCCGAACCAGCCGTTACCAATGTGATAGGGCAGGGACATCGAGGTGTAGCGGATGCGCGTCGGGAACAGCTCCACCATCAGTGCCGCCAGCGGGCCGTAGCACATGGCCGCGATCAGGATGAGTGCGACGATCAGCACCACCACCATCACCTTGTTCACCTGGGCCGCATCCGCCGAACCCGGGTAGCCGGCCAGGGTCACCGCGCCGCGCAGGGCGGCTTCGTCGAAGCCATCGATGCGCACGTCACCCACGCTCACCTGCACTGGGCTTCCAGCCGGTGCGGCAGCGCTGGTGTAAGGCAGGCCCTGTTTGACCAGGAAGGTCTTGACCTTGTCGCAGGGGCTGTCAAACCGCGCCTTGCCCACCGGGTCGAACTGAAACGTGCAGGTGGCGGGGTCGGCCAGTACGGTGATCGGCGCCTGTCGGCTGGCCTGGTCCATGGCCGGGTTGGTGTAGTGCGCCAGGCTCTTGAAGATCGGGAAGTACAGCACGGTTGCCAGCAGCAGGCCGAGCATCAGCACCGGCTTGCGCCCGACCTTGTCCGACAGCCAGCCAAAGAAGATAAAGAACGGCGCACCGATCACCACGCTGATGATCAGCAGCATGTTGGCCAGGGCCGGGTCCATTTTCAGGAACTGGGTCAGGAAGAACAGCACATAGAACTGCGCCGCGTAGAAGGTCACCGCTTGCCCGCCGTTGATGCTGAACAGGGCGATCAGCACCACCTTGAGGTTTTCCCATTTGCCGAAGGAATCGCGGATCGGCGCCTTGCTGGCCTTGCCTTCCTCTTTCATCTTCAGAAAGGCCGGCGACTCATGCAGGCTCATGCGGATCCAGGTAGAAATGCCCAGCAGCACGATGGAGAACAGGAACGGTATGCGCCAGCCCCACACTTCGAATTGATCGCCCGTGAAGTAACGGCAGGCCAGCACCACCAGCAGCGACAGCAGCAGGCCGAGGGTGGCGGTGGACTGGATCCAACTGGTGTGCAGGCCGCGTTTGCCTGCGGGTGCGTGCTCGGCCACGTAGGTCGCAGCGCCGCCGTATTCGCCGCCCAGTGCCAGGCCTTGCAGCATGCGCAGCACGATCAGGATGATCGGCGCCGCGATGCCGATGCTGGCGTAGGTCGGCAACAGCCCGACGCAGAACGTGGCCACGCCCATCAAAATGATGGTGACCAGAAACGTGTATTTGCGCCCGATCATGTCGCCCAGGCGGCCGAACACCAGCGCGCCGAACGGGCGTACCACAAATCCTGCGGCGAAGGCCATCAAGGCAAAGATAAACGCCGTGGTGTCGTTGACCCCGGCAAAGAACTGCTTACTGATCACGGCCGCTAGGGCGCCGTAGAGGAAAAAGTCATACCACTCGAACACTGTGCCGAGGGAGGAGGCGAAGATGACTTTTCTGGAGTCGTTACCGGCGCTGGCAGGCAGTGCGGCGCCGAGCGGTTGAGCATGTTCTGACATCGGGTAGTCCTCACAGTGATTATTTATTGTTGTTCCACTGTCGGCGTCAAAGGTGACGCCGCTGTTCAGATTGCATGAACCCGTTCTTTCTCCGGGGCGAGGCTCCTTGTGGGCGGTGAAAGGATCAGCTGCGCAGCCTTCTCGGCAATCATCAGCGTGGGTGAGCAGGTGTTGCCGGAGGTGATGCGCGGCATGATTGAGGCGTCGGCAATGCGCAGCCCCGGTACGCCGTGTACTCGCAGTTGCGCGTCGACCACGGCGTCTTTGTCGCTGCCCATGCGGCAGGTGCCCACCGGGTGGAAAATCGTCGTGCCGATACGGGCGGCGGCTTCGTGCAGTTGTTCTTCGGTCTGCAACGCTTCGCCCGGCAGGTATTCCACCGGTTTGAACTGGCTCAGCGCCGGTGCGGCGACGAGGCGTCGGGTCAAGCGAATGGCGTCGGCGGCCACGCGCAGGTCTTCGGGATGGCTCAGGTAATTGGGCTGGATCAGCGGCGCATCTGCCGGGTTGGCCGAGCGAATATCGATACGCCCGCGGCTCTGCGGGCGCAGGTCGCAGACCGACGCGGTAAACGCCGGAAACCCGTGCAAAGGCTCACCGAAACGCTCCAGGGACAGCGGCTGCACGTGGTATTCAAGGTTGGCCGAGGTCTGTTCGGGCCCCGAGCGGGCAAATGCGCCGAGCTGGCTGGGCGCCATCGACAGCGGGCCGCTGCGGTCATACAGGTATTGAAGGCCCATGCCCATCTTGCCCCACACGGTGCCGGCGATCTGGTTGAGGGTGCGGGCGTTTTCCAGTTTGTAGATCAGCCGCAGTTGCAGGTGGTCCTGCAGATTGCCGCCGACGCCCGGCAATTCATGCAGCACCTCGATGCCCAACGGCTTGAGCACGCTGGAGGGGCCAATGCCCGAACGCTGCAGGATGCCCGGCGAGCCCACGGCACCTGCGCACAACACGATTTCCTTGTGCGCTTTCCAGGTTATCTGCTGGCCATGTTGACGGCCGACTACCGCTGACGCACGGCCGTTTTCGAGTACCACGCGGTCGACTTCCACGTCGGTCAACACGGTGAGGTTGGGTCGCTGGCGGACGGGTTTGAGAAACGCCTTGGCCGCGTTCCAGCGCACCCCGGCTTTCTGGTTGACCTGGAAATATCCGCAGCCTTCATTGTCACCCTGGTTGAAATCACTGACCGAGGCGATGCCACTTTGCGCCGCCGCATCGCGAAAGGCATCGAGGATCGGCCAGTGCAAGCGCTGCTGCTCAACGCGCCATTCGCCGCCGTCATTGTGGAACTCCGAGCCACCGGCAAAATGGTTTTCGCTGTGCTTGAACAGCGGCAGTACGTCCTTCCAGGCCCAGCCGGGATTGCCGGCGGCCGCCCAGCCGTCGTAGTCCAGGGCCTGGCCGCGCATGTAGATCATGCCGTTGATCGACGAGCAGCCGCCCAGCACCTTGCCCCGTGGATAACTCAGCGCACGGCCTTGCAGGCCTGCCTGTGCTTCGGTCTTGAAGCACCAGTCGGTGCGCGGGTTACCGATGCAGAACAGGTAGCCGACGGGAATGTGAATCCAGGGGTAGTTGTCGCGGCCACCGGCTTCCAGCAGCAGGACGCGGTGGGCGGGGTTGGCGGACAGTCGATTGGCCAGCAGGCAGCCTGCGGGGCCGGCACCGACCACCACGTAATCGTATTGCGCAGTTGCAAGAGGCATCTGGGGTCTCGCTTGTTTTTCTTATTGGTTCCATCCTAGTTGTTAGTTTTCGTCTTAAAAATGTTAGTTTTTGCCCAGCTGCTGTGCGTTTTTAAACAGCGCTGCCCGAGGCCACGCAATGGAGGCGACATGTTCGACTGGAATGACCTGCGGTTTTTTCTCGAGTTGCAGCGCAGCGGTCGCCTGCTCACCGCCGCGCAGCGCCTGAAAACCACACATGCCACGGTGGCCCGGCATATCGAAGCGATTGAAAAGAGCCTCGGCACCGCATTGTTTGTGCAGCATGCCCAGGGCTACGAACTGACGCCCTCCGGCGAAGTGCTGCTCAAGCACGCCGAAGCCATGGAAAACCTTGCGTTGCTGGCCGAAGACGAACTCACCCACTCCGCCGCGCCCCTGGGCAAGATTCGCCTGGGCGTAGCGGAAGGGTTGGGCGTGATGTTCCTGGCCGGGCGCATGGGCGGCCTGTTCGAGCGTTATCCCGGTCTGGAAGTGGAGCTGGTGGCGGTGCCGCGCTTCGTCAGCATCCTCAACCGCGAGGCGGAAATCAGCATCCACCTGGAGCGTCCCAGCGTCGACCAACTGGTCACCCGCAAACTCACCGACTACCGCCTGGCGCTCTACGCCAGCCGTGCCTACCTGGACCGCCACCCGCCGATTGAAAAGCGCGAAGATCTCGCGGCCCATGCCTGGATCGATTACGTCGACGACCTGCTGTTCAGCCAGGAGCTCAAATTCCTCAGCAGCTTCTGCCGCACCCCCAAAGTGGTATTCCACAGCACCAGCGTCATCGCCCAGCATCAAGCGGCGCGCTCCGGCTTGGGCATCGCCGTACTGCCATGCTTCATGGCCGCCGGCGACCCGGACCTGATCGCGCTGCTACCGGAGGAAGGCATTCAGCGCAGCTACTGGATCAGCTCACGCCGGGAACTGCATAAATCGGTGCGGCTGCGGGTGTTGTGGGATTACGTGGTGGAGTTGTGTGCCCGAGAGCAAGGGTTGTTGCTCGGCACGCCTATCTGACGAAACCGGGTAAAAAGGTGGGAAGCTTGGCGCTGTCGTGCAGCCAGTTGCAGCCTCTGTGGTAAGCAGGCTTCTTGTGGCAAGCCCTAATGCCGTTCAGTTAAGCGCAGATTCCCTGTGGCGAGCAGGCTTGTCCTGCGTTGGGCTGCGCAGCAGCCCCAAAACCAGACGCTGAGCCGTATCAGGTACACCGCGTTTTGCTTGATTGGGGGCGCTGCGCACCCCAACGCGGGGCAAGCCCGCTCGCCACAAGCCTGTAATCGCCTGAAAAGGTGATTTTCGTCCCTGAAGAACAACGCCAGGTTCAGAGAAACCAGCGATATTCCCGCGCATTAATCTCCTGCTGAAACGCCAGGTGATCCTGGCGCTTGTTCTCGCAATACACGTCAACAAACTCTGCGCCCAGCGTGTCGCGCACGACCGTGTGAGGCTGCATGGCGCGGACGGCGTCGAGCATTTCCACGGGGAAGTCGGTGCCGCTGCTGCGGTCGTCGTTCAGCGGGGCGATGGGTTCTTGTCGGGTTTCAAGCCCGTGTTCGAGTCCGGCCAGGATTGCCGCCAGCACCAGGTAGGGGTTGGCGTCGGCGCTGGCCAGGCGGTGTTCGATACGCAGGTTGCGCGGGTCGGACTCGGGGATGCGCACGCACGCGTCGCGGTCTTCGAAGCCCCAGCTGGCGCGGGTGGCGGCGTTGACTGTGCCGCCCAGGCGGCGCAAGGCGTTGTGGTTGGGGGCGAAGATCGGCATGCAATGGGGCAGCAGTTGCAGGCAGCCGGCCACCGCGTGGCGCAGCGCTTGCTGCTGGTGCGCGGCCAGCAGGTTGTTGCCTGCGCCGTCGTACAGGCTGACGTGCACGTGCATGCCGCTGCCGGGAAATTGCAGGTAGGGCTTGGCCATGAAGCTGGCGCGGTAGCCATGCTTGAGCGCCACGCCGCGTGTACTGCGGCAGAACAGGGCGGCCCAGTCGGCGGCGCGCAGGGCGTCGTCCGAGTGGCCGAAATTGATCTCGAACTGGCCGGGGCCGATCTCGGCAGTGATTACGGTGCTGTCGATGCCCTGGTCCCTGGCGGTTTGCGCCATGTCGTCGAGCACGGCGCTGAACCGCGACAGCCGCTCGATGTGCAGGTTGGGCTGGTCGTCGGTGTCATCGCTCAGCGGGTCGCGGGGGAATTGCGGCAGGCCATTGGCGAGCTTTTTATCGAACAGGTAAAACTCCAGCTCGAACGCCACCACCGGGTGAATACCCTTGTTCTGCAAGCGCTGCAACACTCTGGCCAGCACTTCGCGGGGTTCGAACTCGATGGGCGCGTCGGTGCCGTCGGAGGTGATCAGCATCTGCCCCAGGGGCTGTGACTCCCAGCTCACCGGCTTGAGCGTGCCCGGCACCAGGCGGCGATTGGCGTCCGGGTCGCCATCGTTGAAACAGTAATCGCCGATCTTGAACAGCCCGCCCTGAACCCCCAGCAGCACGGCGTTCTGGGGCAGCTTCAAGGGGCTGCCGGCGGCGACTTTTTCGAGCATCTCCACCGGGTACCGCTTGCCATAGAAATGCCCGGGAATGTCCAGAGCGATCAAGTCGACATAGCGCACATCGGGGTACTTCTGGCGAAACGCGCGCACTTCGGCCAGCAACGTGCAGGATGGGGTTTTCACAGGGGTTGCTCCTAGTTGTACACCCACAGCACGCGGGCAGGCACATCGGTAAGGTTGGCGTAGCGACAGTGGGCGAAACTGGCCAGGTGGAAACTGTCGCCCGGGCCGAGGGTGACGCTGTCGGCCTCGCCCTCCACCCACAGCGTCAACTCGCCTTCGAGCACGAAGCCGGCCTGCTCGGCGCGGTCGCTCATGCTCTGTTCACCACTGTTGGCGCCGGGCGCCAGCAGGCTGTCGAGCATGGAGAAGGCGCCGTTCATGCTCGGCGAGACGAGGATGTCGGTAATGCCATTGGCGTAATACACCGTGCGCCGCTCGTTGGGGCGCGTGACCCAGTCCACCGCCTTGGGCTTGGGCAGGCTGTAGAAATAGGTGGTGGGCACGTCGAGGGCATGGCTGATGGCGGTGAGGTCCGCCACGGTCGGGCGCGACAGGCCGCGCTCCACCTGGGACAGAAACCCTACGGATCGCTCGATCTTTTGCGCCAGCTGAGCGAGTGTGAGTTTCTTGTGCTTGCGCAGATCGTGGATCAGGGCGGCGAGGGTGGCGAGTTCTTCTTGTTGGGTCATGAAATTAATGTCGATAAATTTCATGAAAAATTACAGGATAAATTTCATGCAGGCAACCCGTGCCAAGGATCGATGCCGAACCTTGGCGAGCGGGCTTGCCCTAATGCCGTTCAGTTAAGGAAAATGTGTGGGCTTATTGTGGCGAGCGGGCTTGCCCCGCGTTGGGGTGCGAAGCGCCCCCAATCGAGCAAAACGCGGTGTACCTGATACGGCTCAGCGCCTGGCTTTGGGGCTGCTGCGCAGCCCAACGCAGGACAAGCCTGCTCGCCACAGGGAATTTGCGTTTTATTGAGCGGCATCTGGGCAAGCCCGCTTGTCACAAAAACATGGCCTGAATGATTCCACGCGGCTGCGGTCGGAATCTGGGTACGCGTCATTAATTGAAGGAGCACCCATGAAGTCCAGATCCCTAGCTGCCTGCGTTCTCGTTGCTGCAAGCCTGTCCACCGCCAGCTTTGTGGCCCAGGCCGGTGATACCCCCCAGGAAACCGTGCAGCCTTCCAACATCAATGCCCGTGACTTGAAAGAGGGCGACCGCGCGCCGGATATCCTGATGCGCGAGGAATCGGCGGTAAAAGACTGGAAAAAACGTGGCCTCAAGGACCCAGGTGAAAACAACCAGTGGGCTAAGGCGGCCGACAAGTACGTACTGCTCAAGACCACCAACGGCACCATTCTTGAGATCACCCCGGCGAAGAAATAATCGCGCAGCGCCCTGCATCAAGGTAACCGGCCGCAAGGGTCGCGTTACCTTCCTACAGATGGGGGGAGTTTATCGTCGGGAGAGGGTGTGCTGTTTTATCGGGGCGTGATTGACGGCCAATCATCCAGCGTGAGCTTGCCCACGGTGTTGCTTTGCAGTTCGTAGCGCAACTCTTCGACCATTCTGGTCACTTCCTCCGGGGTATGCAGCCGGTTGGTGGTAATTCCGGTGACGACCAGGTCCACCCGGCCGGTCTCGGCGTCGTAGACCTTGAGGGTCAGTGACGCATCCCGGCACAGGGTGAACTCACAGGTTAACGGCAACAGGCCTTCCTCGATGCAATTGCGCAATTGAGAGACGGTGAGCATGCATTTTCCTTCAGGGCATTCAATGCGGTCCCTTCAAGGTTATTGATCGCTCCCCCGCGCCAGAAGGCGAATTCGCACTAGAGGCACTAGTGCATTTGCATGTCTAAGGCTTGTTTTTCAGGCGCAGTTCTCCGGCAAACAGTCCGCGTTCACGGGCCCAGACGATCGCTGCGCTGCGGCTGTGCACCCCCAGTTTGGAATACACCGTGGCCACATGATTACGCACGGTATTGGGCGCCAGCTTCAGGCGCGAGGCGATTTCCTTGTCGGCCAGGCCTTCGCAGATCAGCCCCAGTACATCGCGTTCGCGCGCGGTCAGGTCGGTGAAGGTCACGTTCGGCAGGTTGGGGCTGTTGACGCTTTTGGCGTTGGCCAGCTTCTCGATCAGGGTCTGGCTGAACCACGAAGCGTCCTGCATCACTTCTTCGATGGCTGCCACCAGTTCCAGCTCCGAGCGTTTGCGTTCGGTGATGTTCATCAACACCAGCAGGTAGCAGGGCACGTTTTCGATGCTCACGGTGTCGGCGGACACCACGCAGTCGATCACTTCATTGCCTTTTTTGCGCACTTTCAACTCTTGCCCGTCGAGGTTGCCGACCTTTTCCAGGGTCGCGAACAACTGCGCGCCGGCTGAAGCGCTGTCGATAAAGTCGATGTCTTCGATGGCCTTGCCGATCAGCTCCTGGCTGATATAGCCGGTGATGTTCATGAACGCTTCGTTGACGTCTACCACCTGGCGGTTGGCGGCATTGCACACCAGCGTCGGCACGGGCGTGAGGCGGAAGGATTTGGCAAAGCGTTCCTCGCTCTGGCGCAGGGCGATTTCCGCCTTGCGCCGTGGCTCCAGGTCCATGAAGGAAAACAGCATGCAGTCTTCCTCGTTCATGTCCAGCGGCTGCCCGGCGACGATCACCAGTTTGCTGCCGCTTTCTGGCAGTTTGAGTTCGGCCTGCATTTGCGGGATGGTCGCGCCTTCCCCCAAGCGCTGGATGGCCAGGTCCTTGCGCTCGGCCTGCTCCAACACGTCCAGTTCATACACGGACTTGCCGATGACCTGGTCGCGGTTGTAGCCGGTCATTTCCAAAAAACCCTGGTTGACCTTGATGTAGCGCAGATCACTCAGGCGGCAGATCACGGCGGGCGCCGGGTTGGCGTTGAAGGTTTTTTCGAAGCGCTGTTCGGCGCTGGCCCACTCGGTGGCGTCGCTGAGGATCAGCACCAGCAATTCAGGCTCACCCTTGGCATCGGCGATCACCAGGCTGCGCAGGCGGTGCACCCAGGTTTTGTCCGGGTCGGCGGTGGACGTGACTTCGACCACCACATCGCTGAATTCATCGCCGGCGGCGGCTCGGGCGAGGGGGTAGTTGTCCGCCTGCACCGGGTGATTGTTTCGATAGCGCAGAGCAAAGCGTTCGGCGTATTGCCGGCCGTCGCTACCGAGGCCCATCACATCGCCGACGCCGTGCATGGCCAGCGCGGCTTCGTTGGCCCAGAGGATGGTCTGGTCGACCTCGGCCAGGATCACGCCATCGGATAAGCCCGAGATGATCTGCTGCAATTGGCGGCGGTTGGTTTCTTTGGCAAGAACGTCCTGTGTCATGGGCTCTCCGATTTTTAAGTGCATGAAACTACGACAGGGGAGGTTCGTGAACGTGCAGAAAAAATGATCCCGTTCAGGTGCGAATGCACCAGTGCGGATAGTGCAGATGGGCCAAGACTGAACGTATGTCGTTTCGCCACACTCACAAGATCAAGGCACTTTGCCTTGCTTCTATAACTTGTGAAGGACCTCTTGTATGACCACTGTCTATGAAACCAACCGTTCGTTGTTTCGCGTGTCCTGGAGCTCGGTATTGGCCGGTAGTGCAATTGCACTGGTGACCTATCTGGTCTTGAGCGTGCTCGGCACTGCAATCGGCGCCAGCGCCGTCAACCCGATGGAAGCGGGTAACCCGCTGAGTGGTTTCGGCACCGGTGCCGGGATCTGGCTGTTCGTTTCGACGCTGGTGGCGATCGCCGTCGGTGCATTCGTGGCCGGGCGTACTGCGCCGGATCGCGGCGGTCTGCACGGCGTGCTGACCTGGACCCTGACCACCCTGTTCACCACCTGGCTGCTGGCCGGCTTGGCCTCAAGCGTGGTCGGCACTGCCGGCAATGTAGTGGGCAAAGGCCTGTCGGCTGCCGGTAGCGGTATCGCCGCCGCCGCACCGGGCATCGGTGACAGCATCAAGCAGCAATTGAACGAGCAGGGCATCCAGCTGGACTGGAACAGCCTGCAGGGTCAACTCGACACCTTGCTCAAGCAGACCGGCAAGCCTGAGTTGGACCCGTCCAACGTCGAGCAGAAAACCGATCAGGCCGCTGCTGATGGCAAGCAGTCGGCAACCGATGCTGCGAACAATCCTGCCCAGGCCGGCGATGAGTTGAAGCAGTGGTTCGAACGCGTCAAGGCTTCGGGCGAACCGGCGCTGAACGCTGCCGATAAGGAAGCACTGGTCAATATCGTTGCTGCGCGCACTGGCAAGAGCAAGGCAGAAGCTACCCAGATCGTCGACAACTATGCCCAGGCTTATCAGCAAGCCATGCAGAAGGTTGAAGAACTGAAGCAGCAAGCCGAGCAGAAAGCCCGCGAAGCCGGTGAAGTGGCCGCCAAGCAACTGTCGCGCGCTGCCTGGAGCACTTTGGCGATGCTGTTGCTGGGCGCTGCCTTGAGCTTCTTCGTAGGCCGTTTCGCACTGACCAGCCGTCGCGTGCCATTGGCCTGATTCAAGCCAGTGCTTGCGCCACGGTTGTGGCGCCGGCGCTGGAGACGCGATGAGCAGTCGGCATCGACGTCAATGAGTGCGTAAAATGGGCGCCTTTCGCATATCACGCAAAGGTGCCCCTTGAGCGCAGGCAAAGCTGTCGGACTGTTGGTCCTCACTTCCCTACTGGCCGCGTGCGGCACCTCGCCGCCGCGCAGTCCCAATGACCTGTGTGCCATCTTCCGCGAAAAGGACGACTGGTACGACGCCGCCAAGGTCACGCAAAAGCGCTGGGGCGTGCCAATCGAAGTACCGTTCGCCATCATGTATCAGGAGTCGGGTTTCCGCCACGACGCCAAGACCCCGCGTAAATACCTGCTGTGGATCATCCCCTGGGGCCGCGTCTCTACCGCATCCGGCTACGCCCAGGCCAAGGATGAAGTGTGGAACGACTACCGCAAAAGCACCGGCCGCAGCGGCGCCGATCGTGAAGACTTCGACGATGCCATCGACTTCGTCGGCTGGTACATGGACAAGACCTACACCATCAACGGCGTCTACAAATACGACGCGTACGGCCAATACCTGAACTACCACGAAGGCTGGGGCGGCTACCGCCAGCGCACCTACGCCGGCAAGCCCTGGCTGCTCCCGGTGGCGGGCAAGGTGCAGGCGCGTTCGCAGATGTATGCGCGCCAGTATGCCGGGTGCAAGGATGATCTGGGGCGGGGATGGTGGAGCAGGTTCTGGCGATGGTTGTAGGTTGATCGCTTGATCGTTCCCACGCAGGTGCTGCTGCACTTGCCGCACGTATTCGTCAATGAGGGCTCCATGAACAAAGACCAATTGCAGATCACCGATACGCGGCCGGGCACTGGCAAAGCCGTGGTCAAGGGCGCGCTGATCACCACCCAATACACCGGCACCCTGGAAGACGGCACGGTGTTCGATTCGTCCTGGGAGCGGGGCAAGCCGTTCCAGTGCGTGATCGGCACCGGGCGTGTGATCAAGGGCTGGGACCAGGGCCTGATGGGCATGCAAGTGGGCGGCGTACGCACCTTGTTCGTGCCCGCGCACCTGGCGTATGGCGAGCGGTCGATGGGCGCGCACATCAAGCCCAACAGCAACCTGCGCTTTGAGATTGAGTTGCTGGAAGTGTTGACGCGCGAGGATTGAGGTCAGTTGGTTGTGGCTGTGGCTGTGGCTGTGGTTGTGGTTGTGGTTGTGGCGAGCGGGCTTGCCCCGCGTTGGGCTGCGCAGCAGCCCCACATCCAGCCGCTGCGCAATATCGCGTTCTGGAAGGGGGCGCTTCGCACCCCAACGCGGGGCAAGCCCGCTCGCCACAGCGCCAGGTCGGGGAATTAGCGGGGGCTTTCATTGATCAAGGGGCTTGAAAATTGGTTCCTGAACCCACCCTGAAGAATTTTCGTATTCACCATTTCGACACTTTCCTACGGTTTACTCTGCCGGCACCGGGGCGTAAGCTTCGCGCGTTTTCATCAATAGCGGAGACCCTCAGTGGGTACTTGTTCGAGCGACAGTTGTCGGCCGGTCTCGGTAACCGGCACGTACTTGGCAAGGTAACGCGCATTCTTTTCGATGCCGTTGTCTCGCCAAAAAAGCGAGAAGCGGCATCCCGGTAGCGGCCAGTCCTGGCCCTGCCTCGATCCTCTCTCATCGACGCTGACCAGCCACCCGATTAACCTCGGGAGGCTACGGACGCGCCTGCCTGTTACGGCAGGCGGGCCAAATCTGTCTGTGCCTGTGAAACGGGCGCGGTGCAGAGGGCAGTACCTGCACGACGGGTTTTTACCTCGCGCAGGAGTAACACCATGAAACTCACGCTGCTCAAAGAGTTCTTCGCAGGCTTTCTGCGGACCCGCCATATCGCCCGGCATTTTCGCCGCCTGGCGATGCTCGAAACCGTGACCGACGCCAGCGTCAGCCGTGAAGTGCCGCCGACGTTGGCGCAAACCCTGGTGGCCGCCGCCAACAGTAATGCCGGGCAATTGCTCGGCACGCTGGGCAGCCATGCCGAGGGCCTGAGCACCCAGGACGCCGACGCCCTGCGCGTGCAATACGGCCTCAATGAAGTCGAGCATGAGCAGCCGCTGCCATGGTGGGTGCACCTGTGGCACTGCTACAAGAACCCGTTCAACCTGCTGCTGACCTTGCTGGCAGTGATCTCGTGGCTGACCGAGGACATGAAAGCCGCCACGGTGATTTTCTCCATGGTGGTGCTCTCGACCCTGCTGCGCTTCTGGCAGGAGGCCAAGTCGAACAAGGCTGCCGATGCGCTGAAAGCGATGGTGAGCAATACCGCGACCGTGCTGCGCCGCGATGCCGCCAAGCGTATTGAGCTGCCGATCAAGCAACTGGTGCCGGGCGACCTGATTGTGTTGTCGGCCGGCGACATGATCCCGGCGGACTGCCGCGTGCTCACGGCCAAGGACCTGTTCGTCAGCCAGGCGGCGATGACCGGTGAGTCGATGCCGGTGGAGAAATTCGTGCAGCAGCAGGACGCCGCCACGCGCAACCCGCTGGACCTGGAAAACATTCTGTTCATGGGCACCAACGTGGTGTCCGGCGCCGCCACCGCAGTGATCCTGGCGACCGGTAACAGCACCTATTTCGGCGCGCTGGCCCAACGCGTGACGGCCACCGACCGCGCCACTACGTCGTTCCAGCATGGCGTGAACAAGGTCAGCTGGCTGCTGATCCGCTTCATGTTCGTGATGGCGCCGGCAGTGCTGTTCATCAATGGTTTCACCAAGGGCGACTGGACCGAAGCGCTGTTGTTTGCGCTGTCGATTGCCGTGGGCCTGACCCCGGAAATGCTGCCGATGATCGTCACCTCCACCCTGGCCAAGGGGGCGGTGTTTCTGTCGCGCAAGAAGGTCATCGTCAAACGCCTGGACGCGATCCAGAACTTCGGCGCCATGGACGTGCTGTGCACCGACAAGACCGGCACGCTGACCCAGGACAAGATTTTCCTGGCACGTCATGTCGACGTGTGGGGCGAGGACTCCGACGACGTACTGGAAATGGCCTACCTCAACAGCTACTACCAGACCGGGCTGAAAAACCTGCTGGACGTGGCGGTGCTGGAGCACGTGGACGTACACCGCGAGTTGAACGTGGGCACGGCCTTCCACAAGGTCGATGAAATTCCGTTCGACTTCAATCGCCGACGCATGTCGGTGGTGGTCGCCGAGCAAGGCTTGCCGCACCTGTTAATCTGCAAGGGCGCCGTGGAAGAAATCCTGTCGGTGTGCACCAGCGTGCGTCACGGTGACGTCAACGAGGCGCTGACCGACGAGTTGCTGGCGCGTATTCGCCAGGTCACTGCAGCGTTCAACGAAGAAGGCCTGCGCGTGGTGGCGGTGGCCGCACAACCTATGGCGCCGGGTCGCGATACCTACAGCCTGGCGGATGAAAACAACCTGACCCTGATCGGCTATGTCGCGTTCCTCGATCCCCCCAAGGAAAGCACCGCGCCGGCGCTCAAGGCGCTCAAGGCGCATGGTGTTGCGGTCAAAGTACTCACCGGCGACAACGAACTGGTCACTGCCAAGATCTGCCGCGAAGTAGGCCTGGAACAGCAAGGCTTGCTGATGGGCAATGACATTGAAGACATGAGCGACGCCGAGCTGGCCAAGGCGGTGGAAACCACCAATGTGTTCGCCAGGCTCACACCCAGCCACAAGGAGCGCATCGTGCGCCTGCTCAAGGCCAACGGGCACGTGGTCGGGTTCATGGGCGACGGCATCAATGATGCGCCGGCGCTGCGTACCGCCGATATCGGGATTTCGGTGGACAGCGCGGTGGATATCGCCAAGGAAGCGGCCGACATCATTCTGCTGGAAAAGAGCCTGATGATCCTCGAGGAGGGCGTGCTCGAAGGCCGTCGTACCTTCGCCAACATGCTCAAGTACATCAAGATGACCGCCAGTTCCAACTTCGGCAACGTGTTTTCGGTGCTGGTGGCCAGTGCGTTTATTCCGTTCCTGCCGATGCTGCCGATGCACCTGCTGGTGCAGAACCTGCTGTATGACATTTCGCAGATCGCGATTCCGTTCGATAACGTTGACGAGGAGATGCTCGCCAAGCCGCAACGCTGGCAGCCGGGGGACGTGGGGCGCTTCATGCTGTTCTTCGGGCCGATCAGTTCGATCTTCGACATCACCACGTTTGCCCTCATGTGGTACGTGTTCGATGCCAACACCCCGGACCACCAGACCCTGTTCCAGTCCGGCTGGTTTGTGGTGGGGCTGCTGACCCAGACGTTGATCGTGCACATGATCCGCACCCCGAAAATTCCGTTCCTGCAAAGCCGTGCGGCGATGCCGTTGATGGTGATGACCGGAGTGATCATGGCCGTGGGGATTTTCCTGCCGATG
Source organism: Pseudomonas sp. MH9.3 (assembly GCF_034354675.1). NCBI lineage: Bacteria > Pseudomonadati > Pseudomonadota > Gammaproteobacteria > Pseudomonadales > Pseudomonadaceae > Pseudomonas > Pseudomonas sp. MH9.3. The sequence continues at coordinate 156,439 of NZ_CP133785.1, forward strand.
GGGCCGCTGGCGCATTACTTCAAGCTGCAGGCGCTGCCATCGCTGTACTTCGTGTTCCTGCCGGTGATTCTGCTGGCGTACATGGCGCTGACCCAGGCGGTGAAGGGCTACTACATCCGTAAATTTGGCTGGCAGTAAGACTTTATTGGCAACATTGCCTGCCCCTGTGGAAGCCAGCTCTCACAGGGGCAGCGTCGTTTTAATCAATGGCTGCAGACAGGGAAATTTTTTATGCAGGCAATCCATAACATTAACCTCGATTCGTTGATCGATACCCTGGTCAGCCTCACGGCCGCGTTTATCTTCGGTGGCCTGATCGGCTTCGAGCGCCAATACCGTCAGCGCACGGCGGGCCTGCGTACCAACGTGCTGGTGGCGGTGGGTGCGGCGATCTTCGTCGACATGGCCAGCCGTCTTGGCGGTGCGGAAGGCGCAGTGCGGGTGGTTGCCTATGTGGTCTCGGGCATCGGCTTTCTCGGGGCCGGCGTGATCATGCGCGAAGAAGGCAATGTGCGCGGGCTCAACACGGCGGCCACGTTGTGGGGCTCGGCTGCGGTAGGCGCCTGTGCCGGTGCCGACCTGATTCTGGAAGCGTTGTTGGGAACTCTGTTCGTGCTGGCCGCCAATACCTTGCTGCGGCCGATCGTCAATAACATCAACCGGCAACCGCTGGACGTGGTATCGGCCGAGGTGACCAACATCCTCTATGTCATCGCGCGGCGCAGCCAGCAACAGGCGGTGATGGTGTTGCTGGAAGCCGAGCTGGCGCGCTGCAATTACCCGGCCAGTGACATTGATGTGCGGCCGTTCGGCAGCGAGGAAGTGGAGATCGAGGCCACCCTGGCCGCCACATCGGTGGATGGCGACGAGCTGGACGCGCTGGTGGCGCGTATTTCCGGCTCGACCCTGGTGGTGCAGGCGTTCTGGAGTCCGAGTACCACCGACTGACGGGGCGCGCGCAAGGCGCGTCCAAGGTGCCGGCTCTTCAGGCGTTGCGAGGATAAGTCCTACGCGTGGTCAGGAATATCCCTTCGGTTCAGGCGTTATTACGTTGCTAAGGTTGCGCTCTCGCTGCTATCCGGCGGCAAAAAATCGGCTGTGCCTATCCGAAAATGCTTTCAATCGAGGGGACCAGGCTGACCCGGTGTTGAGCAAGCGCAGTGCCGCCGGTCGGAACTGTCATTTCTCACAGGTACCTGCGTTTCGTGTGATGTGTGAATGTACTGGCGTCTCAGGGGAGTGTTATGAGTAAAGCGTTAATCGTCGATGATCACCCGTTTATCCGTCAAACCGTCCGGTTCCTGCTCAAACAGGAGGGTTTCACCGAGATCGATGAGGCGGGTAATGGCGCGGACGCGGTACAGAAGGCTCGGGAAGGTCGCCCGGACTTGATGATTCTTGACCTGTCCATTCCGAAGCTGGGTGGGCTGGAGGTGATCAGTCGGGTCAAGACACTGGGCTTGCCGTGCAAGATGCTGGTGCTGACCGCGTCCCTTGCGGAGTTTTTCTCTGCCCGCTGCATGCGCGCCGGCGCCATGGGGTTTGTCGCCAAGACCGGTGAACTGGACGAGCTGCAGAAGGCGATCAAGGCGGTGATGTCCAATTACAGCTGCTTTCCCAGCTTGCCGAGCAGTTCGGTACGGCGTGACGACTTGCAATCCACCGAGCTGCAACTGGTGGAGTCGCTGTCTGATCGCGAGTTGGAAGTCCTGCGCATGCTCGCACTGGGGCTGGGCAACAACCAGATTGCCGAGCAGATGCTGCTCAGCCATAAAACGATCAGCACCTACAAGACACGCCTCAAGGAGAAGTTGCGTATGTCCTCGGTGGTGCACATCGCAAAATTTGCCCAGCGCAACCACTTGATCTGACCGCACATGAGGTTCGTCAGGATTCGCCCCTTCATCATGGCCCTGTTACTGGCCTGGCTGCCGATGGTGGCGGCCGCTCTCGACGAGCCATCCTCCCTGCGTTTATTGGCGCATTCCAGTTTTCATGGTCCGTCCCCGGTATTGAAGGAGTCCGACTGGCGCTGGCTGCGTGAGCGGCGCACGTTGCTGATGGGGATTTCCGCCCCCGATTACGCGCCGTTTGACCTGACGAACAACAATGGTGAGTTCCAGGGCATCACCGCTGATTTTGCGGCGCTGATCAGCCAGGCCTTGAATGTCACCATCGAGGTCCGATCCTACGAGACCCGCGATGAAGTGATCGAAGCCCTCAAGCAGGGCGCCGTGGACTTCATCGGTTCCGCCAATGGCTATGAAGCCGCAGACCCGCAACTGGTGATGTCGCGCGCCTACGCCAACGACCAGCCGACCCTGGTCACTCGCACGGGTGACAGCCAGGCGCTGACCAGCGACCTTGCGGGCAAACGCGTGGCGATGCTTTATCACTACTTGCCACCCGAAATGGTGCGCGGTTTTTACCCCGATGCGCGTTTGGAGCTGTTTTCCTCGACGTTCGAGGCGATCGGCGCGGTGGCGTTCGGTCGCGCCGATGTGTATCTGGGCGATGCCATCAGCACCAATTACCTGATCAACCGTAACCATCTGAATAATGTGCGCATGGTGGACTTTTCCACCCTGGAAGTCAGCCCGTTTGCGTTCGCCCTGACGCGTGACAACAAGCAGTTGCTGGCAATTATCAACGCTGCGCTGACGGTGGTGCCGGCCAGCGAGCAAATGGAGATTCTGCGCCGCTGGAGTGGCGGCAACCTGGGGATTGTCGGCGCCGAGCGCTTGCAATTGAGTGCCAGTGAACAGCGTTGGCTGGAGAAACATCCACGGGTCAAGATTGCGGTGCCCGACAAGTTCATGCCGCTGTCTCTGATCGATGACCAGGGGCAATTCGAAGGGCTGAGCGCCGAGTTGCTGTCCCGTATCAGCCTGCGCACCGGCCTGAAATTCGATACCGTGCCGGGCCGCTCGATCCCGCGGCAGATCGATCAGGTGAGTGCGGGCGGAGCGGACATGCTGGCGGTGGTGACGCCCAGTGTCGAGGGCGCCGAAAAGGTTCGTTTCACCCGGCCCTATCTGACCAACCCGCTGGTGCTGGTGACCCGTGGCGAAGAGCGCAGCCCGCTTACGCTGGAGGACATGGTGGGTAAGCGCCTGGCGCTGATCGGCGGCAGTGGCCTGCACGATACGATTGCGCAGAACTTTCCCGGTATCCGTTTCGTGGACGTCGAGAACCCGGAACAGGCGCTGGCGCTGGTGGCCAATGGCGGCGCAGAGGGCGCGGTCAACTCGCTGCTCAGTGCGCGCTTTATGATCGCTCGGTCTTACCGCGACCGCCTGCGCGTTACCAGCACGATCGGCTCGGACCCCGTGCGTATCGCCTTCGGGGTCAACCGCAGCCAGCTGGAACTGTTTTCGATCCTCGACAAGGCACTGCTGAGCATCACGCCGCAGGAAATGGATGAAATCATCGGCCATTGGCGCAATGAGGTCATCATCGAGGACAGTTACTGGCTGCGTCATCGCAACATCATCCTGCAAGGGTTCGGCCTGGCTGCGCTGCTGTTGGTGATCACCCTGGGCTGGGCCATTTATCTGCGCAGCCTCATCCGCAAGCGAGTGCAGGCCGAGCGCGCCTTGAGCGATCAGATGCGCTTCATGAGCGTGTTGATCGACGGTACGCCGCATCCTATTTACGTGCGTGACCGCCAGGGACGGTTGATGGCCTGCAACAACGCGTACCTCGACGTGTTCGGCTTCAGGCTCGAAGAGGTGATAGGCAAGACCGTGGTCGAAACCGACACCGGCAACCCGCCCCAGGCGCAGCTGTTCCATGAGGATTACATGCGCCTGATGACCAGCGGCGTGCCGCAGATTCACGACAGAATCCTCAAGGTGCCGGGTAACAAGGTGCTGACCATTTACCAATGGATGCTGCCGTACCGCGATGGCGATGAGAACGTGGTGGGCATGATTGCCGGTTGGGTGGATGTGAGCGAACGGCAACGGTTGCTCGGTCAGTTGCAGGAGGCCAAGGAAGATGCGGACGCCGCCAACCGCGCGAAGACCACGTTCCTGGCGACCATGAGTCACGAGATTCGCACGCCCATGAACGCGGTGATCGGCATGATCGAGCTGGCCCTGGCGAACGCCGAGCAGGGCCGCCCCGACCGCGATGCCCTGCAGGTGGCGTCGGTGGCGTCACGCGGCATGCTGGAGTTGATCGGCGATATCCTGGACATCGCCAGGATCGAGTCCGGCCACCTTTCGCTGGCCCAGGAGCCGGCCAATCTGCATGAACTGCTGCTGTCGGTGGCGCGAGTGTTCGAAGGGCTCGCGCGGTCCAAGGGCCTGGCGCTGCAGGTGGAACTGGATCCGTTGATGGATTGCCCGGTGCTGGTTGATCCGTTGCGATTCAAGCAGGTGATGTCCAACTTGCTGAGCAATGCGATCAAATTTACGTCGCGGGGCCAGGTGCGGTTGGGAGGATGCGTTTCGCCGACCAGCGATGCTGACCAACTGGAGTTCAAGTTGTGGGTCGAAGACGCCGGAATCGGCATCAGTGCGCAAGACCAGCAGCGCCTGTTCAACCCGTTTATCCAGGGCAGCAACAGTGAGCAATCGGCGCGCAGCGGGTCCGGGCTGGGGCTGGTGATCAGCCGCAACCTGTGTGAAATGATGGGGGGCAAACTGCACCTGAGCAGCGTGCTGGGCAAGGGCACGCGGGTGGATGTGGTCGTGACGCTGGCCCGCACCGCGCGGTTACCCACCGAGCATCCGGCGCCGGTCGCGCGGGTGCAACCGGTTAAGGCATTGGACATCCTGGTGGTGGATGACTATCCGGCTAACCGCGTGCTGCTGGCCCGTCAATTGAGCTTTCTGGGGCATCGAATCAGGACTGCGGATGAGGGCAATCAGGGGTTCGAGCTATGGAAAACTGCACCTGCGGATGTGGTCATCACCGATTGCAACATGCCGCTCAAGAATGGCTACGCATTGGCCCGTGATATTCGCGCGTATGAACGCGAGCACGGCCGGGTGCCATGCCTGCTGCTGGGTTTTACCGCCAATGCGCAACCTGAAGAAACCGAACGCTGTCGCGAGGCCGGCATGGACGGTTGCCTGTTCAAACCGGCGGGCCTCGAAGACTTGCGCTCGGCGTTGGCCGCGCTCACCGATCAAGCGTCAGCTGCGGGCCATGCCGCTGTAGTTGACTTGGGCGCTCTGGTCTCGCTGACTGGCGATAATCGCGCCGCGCTGCTTGAGCTGCTGGCGCCGTTGCTCGACAGCCTGCAGACTGACCGCGCGCTGCTTTCGAGGCTGCACAGTGAGCTCGACTTTCACGCGTTGCATGATCTGGCTCACCGCGTCAAAGGCGGCGCGCACATGGTCAGGGCCCACGTGCTGATCGCGTGTTGCGACACGCTGGAGGCGGCTTGCCTGCGCCAGGAGCGCAACGCACTGGTTGCGGCGGTAGAGGCGGTAGGCGTGGCGATTGACGATGTGCATCACGGCTTGAATGCTTATTGCAACCAGCCTTGACTGTGATTTATGGCCATTCGGTAAGTTTGGGACAACTCCTACGCGAAGGGGGAACAAGCCTGATTTTGTCTGCGGGATATGTCTGGAAAATGGGCCGCGCTCACTGACGAGCTCCGCCTGCGCAGGTACCCGACATGCCGAACAAAGCACTGACCATCCTGATTGCCGATGAACAGCACCTGCAACGACTGCACATCGAGAGAATGCTCAATCAGCTGGGATATCACCGCATTCTGCCGGTGCAAACCTTCGAAGAAGTCCAGATCCTGACGGGCATTCCGGCCGAGCCCTTCGATGTATTGATCATCAATGCGGGACTGGCGGCCCAGGCGACCGGGCCCCAGCCCCAGGCCCGTCATGTGTTGGTGTACGACCATCTGAACCTCGCCGCACCCGCCGGCGCAATGTCGACGTTGCCGGTACGTTTGCCCGGCGTTCCGGACACGGTCAACCTCAAGCACTTCATGGACATCATCGATCCCCCTGGGGCTTCGCGGGGGCTGCGGGTTTTACCGTGGCTGCGGGAGTTGTCCCGCAAGCCGGCTGCCTGAGTTCAATCCCACTGCGGTGCGATGCTCTTGGGGCTGGTCAACCGATGGCCACGTTCCAGGCTGGCAATTTGCGTCATGTCGTCCGCGCTCAAGGTCAGTTGCAGGGCTTTCAGGTTGCTCGCAAGGTTGGCGCGTTTGGTCGACGACGGAATCACCGCGTGGCCCAGTTGCATGGCCCAGGCCAGCGCCACTTGCGCCGCAGTGGCTTGGTGGCGTTCGGCGATTTGCTTGAGTACCGGATCGTTGAGCACTTCGCCATAGGCCAGGGTCATGTACGAGGTGATCTGGATATCGTTGGCGTGGGCGAATTCCACCACCTTGCGGTTTTGCAGGTAGGGGTGCAGCTCGATCTGGTTGGTGGCGATATTCTCCGCGCCTACGGCGGCAATCGCCTGTTTCATCAGGTCGACCGTGAAGTTGGAGATGCCGATCTGACGCGTCAGGCCCAGGCGCTTGGCTTCCAGTAACTGGCCCATGAACTCGGCGACGGGTACCTGGTTTTCCGGTGACGGCCAGTGAATCAGCGTCAGGTCCAGGTAATCGGTTTTGAGCTTGCGCAGGCTCTCCTGCAGGCTGGGAATCAACTGGTCCTGGGCGAAATTGGATACCCATATTTTGCTGGTGATGAACAGCTCGTCACGTGGCACGCCACTGTCGGCAATCGCCTGACCAACCTCGGCTTCGTTCTCGTAGATCTGCGCCGTGTCGATGGCGCGGTAGCCCAGTTCCAGGCCGGTGCTGACGGAGTCGATCACCACCTGGCCCTTCAAACGGAAGGTGCCAAGGCCGAAGGCGGGGACTTTTTGCGTTGGGATGGACATCGGATGCTCCTGAACGGGTGTGAACAATGGAGTCGAGTATCCACGCGTCGTTCCGTTGGAAAAACCGCTGAATCCGCAAAGGACTGTTGACCGAGTGGCACGAATAGCGGTGCGACTCGATCAACGGTGGGAGGAAGCAAGCCCCCTCCCAGACTTTGATCTTTAGCGGTCAGGCGAGTGTGCGGGGGCGCGCAAGCGTTCGGCCGCACCGCGCAGCAATTGCTCGGTGGCGGTCCAGCCCAGGCAGCCGTCGGTTACCGAGACGCCGTATTTCATCGACGCGCTCAACGGCTGGCAGCCTTCGAACAGGTGGCTTTCGAGCATCATGCCGATCAGCGACGTGTCGCCCTGCAAGCGTTGCTCCAGCACCTCGTTGAACACGGCCGGCTGACGCAGCGGGTCCTTGCCGCTGTTGGCATGGCTGCAATCGACCATGACGCGTGCGGCCACCTTGGCGTTGGCGAGGTCTCGCTTTACCTGTTCTACACTCTGCGCATCGTAATTCGGCCCGCGGTGACCGCCGCGCAGCACCAGATGGGTATCGGGGTTGCCCGGGGTCTGGATGATCGCCGGGTGGCCCTGGCTGTCGACACCGAAGTGGCGATGGGGGTGGGCGGCCGAGCGCATCGCGTCACAGGCAATGGCGACGCCGCCGTCGGTGCCGTTCTTGAAGCCCACGGGCATGCCCAGGCCGCTGGCCATTTCGCGATGGATCTGCGATTCGGTGGTGCGTGCGCCAATTGCGACCCAACTGAGCAGGTCATCGAAGTAGCCGGCTGCCATGGGCTGCAGCAGCTCGGTCGCGACCGGCAGGCCCAGGCGCAGCATTTCGCGCATCAGCTCGCGCGACAGCGTGAGGCCGGCGGCCATATCGTCGCTGCCGTCCAGGTGCGGATCGTAGGCCAGGCCTTTCCAGCCGATGGTGGTGCGGGGTTTCTCGACGTAGGCGCGGATCACCAGCAGCATCTGGTCACTGACGTCCAGTGCCAGCTTCTTCAGGTTGCGGGCGTATTCCATGGCCGATGCCGGATCGTGGATCGAACACGGGCCGACAATCACCAGCAAGCGTGAGTCTTCGCCATTGAGAATGGCGCGCACGGCTTGGCGATGGGCGTGGATCTGTTCATTGAGGAACGGACTGAGGGGCAACTGGTGCTTGAGTTCAAGCGCGCTGGGCAGGCGCCGGGTCAGGGCTTCATTGGCGCAGGTCAAGGCGTGGAGGGGCAGGGCGGCGACGGAGGAGTTCATATTCAGGGCTTCCTGGGCAAGCGGCGGGCTATTCCCGCGCACTTGGCCTACTGGGGTGTTCGACAATTGGCCGGGTTGGCTACGGGTGTGGATTTGCCACCAGCGGGTGACCGATCGGAGGCGGCAGGCTGTCCCGAGCGGAGCTGGCTAAATCGCCATGCAGTGCACGTGTCGTAACGGTAATAGGTGGCGTAGTTCATGGCTTGATTCCTTGTGTGTACGTGCAAAGTTGTTAAGGGCTGAAAAAACAAAACCCCCGATCGGGGAGCCGACCGGGGGTTAGATTTCTCTGGTAGGCGACCCCTTGAACAGTGGGCGCCGATTTCAGGTATCAGGCGCGCCAGTGGCTAAACCAATACCCAAAATAAAAGCTGACCAGCGCGCTCAAACCGCTCACGCGGGCAGCCGCAACCGAGCGCTGGACGCTGGCAGCCGGGCTAACCTGAGGGTGAGTGAGTTGCAGCATGGTCGCTCTCCGAAATGATGGTGCCGAGCTTACTAGAGGCGCCCTGGCAGATTCAATCAGTAATTTCTATTGCCCGCAGGTACTTACCGCTATGGGGTGAGTGCCGATATGCTGGTCGCCTGTTGATGATTGATCGGATGCGACCATGACTGCCCTGACCCTTGCTGCTGCGCAATCCATTTCCATTGCTGGCGATGTGCCGGCGAATATCCAACGGCATGTGGCGCTCATGCGCGAGGCGGCTGAACAAGGCGTGCAATTGCTGATATTTCCCGAGCTGTCGTTGACCGGGTATGAGCCTTCGTTGGCGGCTGAACTGGCAATCGCTCCGGAGGACGCGCTGCTGTTACCGCTGCGCGAAATGGCGCGCGAACTTCAGATAACGGCGGTGGTGGGCATGCCGATTCGATTGACGCCGCAGGCAGGCGTGCTGATTGGCGCGCTGGTGCTGGGCGCGGACGGCAGCCTGGCGCTCTACACCAAGCAGCACTTGCACCCCGGCGAAGACGTGGCCTTCGTAGCAGGGCAAGGTGGTGCCGCTCTGGAATGGGGGAGCGACCGAATCGCACTGGCGGTATGTGCAGACTTTTCCCGCGCCAGTCATCCTCTTGCTGCGGCGCAGTCAGGTGCCAATATATATGCCGCCGGTGTGCTGATCAGCGAAGGAGGGTACGCAGGGGACAGTGCGCAGTTGCAGGGCTATGCCGTTGAACACAAACTGCTGGTGTTGATGGCCAACCATGGTGGACCCTCGGGTGGCTGGGCCTGTGCCGGGCGCAGCGCAATCTGGGCGGCGGATGGCCGTTTGCTGGTGGCTGCGCCTGGCATCGGCGAGGCACTGGTAATCGCCCATCGTGATGGCGCCCAGTGGGCTGGCCGGGTGGTGGCGCTGTAAATGGCCTTTCACTTTCGCGCAGCCACGCAGCAGGACTTGGCTTTTGCCCGCACGCTCACCCACGAAGCCATGAACAATTACTACCAGCAGTACGGCTTGCTGTGGTCTGACAGAGGCTTCGACATGGCCTGGGCAGATCGGGAAAACTGGTTGATTTGCCGCGACGCCGATGTCCTGGGTTTTATCAGCCTGAGTCGCGACAGCCGGGCGCTCTATATCCGCGAGCTGCATATGATCGAGGGCTGTCGTGGTCTGGGTGCGGGAAGCTGGGTGCTGCAACAGATGGCGTTAAAAGCGCAGGCGCCAGGCCTGTTGCGGTTGACCGTGTTCAAGACCAACCCGGCGCGCAGGCTCTATCAGCGCATGGGCTTCAGCATCGTCGGTGAAGAGAATTGTTTCTGGCGAATGGAGCAGATTTGCCGCGCAAGCTGACCATGCGTCAAATCCTAATAAGCGCATACTGCCTTCAGGAACCGAATTCCTGATCTTCGTTCTGGCTCTCAGCCTCAGCAAGGATGATCCCTTCTTTCATGCCCAAAAGGACCGCTACCTTATGGGCCTCCCCACGCCGCCCCTTTTTGCGCCCAGCGAACACTTGATAGGTGGTTGCCGGATCCACACCCTGTTCACGGACGAACGCTTGCACAGACTTTCACTGGTGTTCCAGCCAGGCCTTGGCTTGTGCAGCGGTCCGAATTCCGGGCATAGTTCAAAACCGTTCAAGTTTGTTTAACCAAGCGGTGAGTGTTTCATCTCTTGGGGGGGGTCAAATAGGATCATGCATCCAAATGAGTGGAATCAGTTCACGTTTAAGGCAAGAAAGAGAGCGGCTTGGCATGTCGCAAAAAGTTTTTGGTGAGATTGGCGGCGTGGAGGCCAACGCACAAGGTAAATATGAAAGTGGCGGCCGGGCGCCTAAAGCCGACTACCTGTCTCGTGTGGCGGAGAAAGGCGTGGACGTGCTTTACGTGCTGACGGGCAACGCTACGCCGATTCAACTGGCGCATCTGAGCCAGATCGAAGAAAAAGTGTTGGGTGATTACCGCACGATGTTCAAGGAGGACCAGGATGCGATCCGCCGTCTGACGTCGACCCTGGCTGAGCACTCCCTTAAGGTGAACGGCAGAGTTACGGCGAACGGCAAATCCAGGCAGCCGCTTCAGGATTCCTGACGGTTTACCCAGGAAAAAGCGCCGTTCGTCATCCGACGAACAGGCGCGCGGCGCCAAAAAATCATATATGACACGTGCAACTAGGTCTGTGCCTTGGTTTTTTGCTAAGGTGTTCGGCAATGTATAAAGACCATTTCGCGAGGTGTCTGCTTGATTAGGGTGCTAGTAGTCGATGACCATGATCTCGTTCGTACAGGCATTACACGAATGCTGGCTGACATCGACGGCCTGCAAGTAGTCGGCCAGGCCGAATCAGGAGAAGAATCCCTGATCAAGGCCCGGGAGTTGAAACCCGATGTGGTGTTGATGGACGTCAAGATGCCCGGAATCGGCGGGCTTGGGGCAACGACCAAACTGTTGCGCAGCCATCCGGACATCAAGGTCGTGGTGGTCACCGTGTGCGAGGAAGACCCGTTTCCAACTCGCCTGTTGCAGGCCGGTGCCGCCGGTTACCTGACCAAGGGCGCAGGCCTGGCAGAAATGGTACAGGCCATTCGCCTGGTATTTGCCGGCCAGCGGTATATCAGCCCGCAGATCGCCCAGCAGTTGGCCATCAAGTCTTTCCAGCCCACCAGTGATTCACCTTTCGATGCGCTGTCGGAGCGGGAAATCCAGATTGCCCTCATGATCGTCGGCTGCCAGAAGGTGCAGACGATTTCGGACAAGCTGTGCCTCTCACCCAAGACCGTCAACACCTACCGTTATCGCATTTTCGAGAAGCTCGCCATCAGCAGTGATGTTGAATTGACCCTGCTTGCGGTGCGTCACGGCATGGTGGACGCCAGCGCCTGACATGACCACGCCGTTCGATCCAAGTGCCTTCCTCTCGACCTGCAGTGGCCGCCCCGGCGTGTACCGCATGTTCGACAGCGAGGCGCGCCTGCTGTATGTCGGTAAAGCCAAGAACCTGAAGAACCGTCTGGCGAGCTACTTTCGCAAGACCGGTCTGGCGACCAAGACCGCCGCCCTGGTGGCGCGTATCGCCCAGGTCGAAACCACCATTACCGCCAACGAAACCGAAGCGCTGCTGCTTGAGCAGACGTTGATCAAGGAATGGCGGCCGCCCTACAACATCCTGCTGCGTGACGATAAATCCTACCCCTACGTCTTTTTATCCGATGGCGCCTTTCCGCGCCTGAGTATTCACCGTGGGGCCAAGAAGCAGAAGGGCAAGTATTTCGGACCCTATCCCAGCGCTGGCGCGATTCGTGAAAGCTTGAGCCTGTTGCAAAAGACCTTTTTTGTGCGCCAGTGCGAAGACAGTTTCTACAAGAACCGTACGCGACCGTGCCTGCAGTACCAGATCAAGCGGTGCAAGGCGCCTTGTGTCGGCCTGGTCGAGCCTGCGGAGTACGCCGAGGATGTGCGCCATTCGGTGATGTTTCTCGAAGGGCGCAGCAATGCCCTCACCGATGAACTCTCCGGCGCCATGGAGCAGGCGGCCAGTACCCTGGATTTCGAGAAGGCCGCCGAACTGCGCGACCAGATCTCGCTGTTGCGTCGCGTGCAGGATCAGCAAAGCATGGAGGGGGGCACCGGCGACGTCGATGTGATCGCCGCCTTCGTCAACCCCGGCGGTGCCTGCGTGCACCTGATCAACGTTCGCGGTGGCCGGGTGCTGGGCAGCAAGAACTTCTTCCCGCAAACCGGTATCGACGAAGAAGTGGCCGAAGTCATGGCTGCGTTCCTCGGTCAGTACTACGTGAGCAGCCCGGAGCGCGATCTGCCCTCGGAGCTGATCGTCAACGTGGTACACGAAGACTTCCCCACGCTCATCGAAGCGATTCACGAGCTGCGTGGCCGCGAGCTGGACATCAGCCACCGCGTACGCGGCACCCGTGCGCGTTGGCAGCAATTGGCCGTGACCAACGCCGAACAGGCCCTCAGCGCGCGCCTTGCCAATCGGCAGCACGTTGCCGCACGGTTTGACGCGCTGGCCGAAGTCCTCAAACTCGAGGAGCCACCACAGCGCCTGGAATGCTACGACATCAGCCACTCCAGCGGCGAAGCCACCGTGGCCTCCTGTGTGGTGTTCGGGCCGGAAGGACCGATCAAATCCGATTACCGGCGCTACAACATTGAAGGCGTGACGGCCGGCGATGACTACGCGGCCATGCACCAGGCCCTCATGCGCCGCTTCAGCAAACTGAAGGAAGGTGAGGGCAAGCTGCCCGATATTCTCTTGGTGGACGGCGGCAAGGGCCAGCTGTCGATGGCCCGCGACGTGCTTAATGAACTGGCAGTGCCGGACCTGATCCTGCTCGGCGTAGCCAAGGGGACGACGCGCAAGGCCGGTTTCGAGACCTTGTACTTGAATGATGCCGCCCATGAGTTCACCTTGAAGGGCGATTCACCTGCGCTGCACCTGATTCAACAGATCCGCGACGAAGCCCACCGATTCGCCATCACCGGCCACCGCGCCCGTCGTGGTAAAACCCGGCGAACCTCAACCCTGGAAGGGGTGGCAGGGGTAGGGCCGACGCGCCGACGTGACCTGCTTAAACATTTTGGTGGCTTGCAGGAGCTGTCCCGTGCCAGCATTGACGAAATAGCCAAAGCACCCGGTATCAGTAAAAAGCTCGCTGAGCTGATTTATGCAAACCTGCACAGCGAATAGAATGCCTTTCCACCTCGTAGCCAGTTGTGCCGATGAATATCCCTAATCTGATCACCGTTCTACGCGTCCTGCTTATCCCGATTTTCATTCTGTTGTTCTATTTGCCCTACGAATGGAGCTATGCGGCGTCAAGTTCCGTGTTCGCTTTCGCCGCCGCCACCGATTGGCTCGACGGCTACCTGGCCCGCCGACTGGAGCAGAGCACGCCGTTCGGCGCGTTCCTCGACCCCGTGGCCGACAAGCTCATGGTGGCCGTTGCCCTGGTATTGCTGGTGCAGGAACACGGCAATCTGTGGCTGACGCTGCCGGCCGCGGTCATCATTGGCCGGGAGATCGTGGTCTCGGCCCTGCGCGAGTGGATGGCCGAAATCGGCGCCCGCGCCCACGTTGCCGTTTCCAACATGGGCAAGTGGAAAACCGCCGCGCAAATGCTTGCGCTGGTCATTCTGCTGGCCAACCCGTCGGACTTCTCCTTCTGGGTGCTGACAGGCTACGCCTTGTTGTTGATCGCCGCCGGCCTGACCCTGTGGTCCATGCTCCAATACCTGCGCGCTGCCTGGCCGCATCTGCGCACTACCGTCGAAAAGAAATAAAACTTTTTTGAATCAAGGTGTTGACGAGCGCCGAGGATTCTATAGAATGCGCGTCACCAAGCGGGAATAGCTCAGTTGGTAGAGCACGACCTTGCCAAGGTCGGGGTCGCGAGTTCGAGTCTCGTTTCCCGCTCCAAGATTCAAAAAAAAAGCCACTCAGATGAGTGGCTTTTTTTTTGCCTGAGAAATGTCTGTACTCAGGTTGACAGGCTACTTTCGGCTAAAAGCGGACGCTGGATAGCGTAGGCAGCATGTCTCCGAGATCGCAGTCTCCATCCGTGGTAATCAGTAGCGATTGCCCTGCGTATCGGTTAATGCTGAAACCACTTCGCCAGAAAACGGCTGATCTGCTGAATCACTGCCCGCGGCCGAGCCCCTCACCATCCCGGCAAATCAGCCATCCCCGGGCGAGCTCTCTTCAATCAACGCCATACCGCCCGGCCTGCAGATTGACCTAAAGCTGAAGTGCGTGGCGTCGCCAATCTCCACATACTGCGTGGTTGTTTCAGGCATGCGCTTGACCCTGTCGGCGGACTCCAATTCGGGCGACATGTCCTCCGTTGGCACCCCCCCCGCAATCACCAGAGCCAGCACCGGCAGGGCGGCCAAGCTGGCGCTGGTGACGCCGCGCGCCAGGCCCAGGTCCAAAAGTGTGTTCTGGCATCGGTTCTTCCTTGGTTACCCATTGAGGCTTCAGCGTGTGGTTCGTCAGGGCCAGGGTCAATAGCTGGCTGTGGACACGCAACAATTGATCAAGCTGGTGACTATATTTAAAAGTCGTCACTATTTGTCAACGAGTACTCACAGCGCTAAGCTGGAAACATGACTAATCAAATCAAGACGCCGCCATCGCGCGGCCCATCCGATCACAGCATTCGCGATCAGGTTGTCGAAGCGGCAACCCAGCATTTCGGGCACTACGGGTACGAGAAAACCACGGTCTCCGACCTTGCCAAAGCTATCGGTTTTTCAAAGGCTTACATCTATAAATTTTTCGACTCAAAGCAGGCCATCGGGGAGGTCATCTGCTCGAATCGGCTGGCCATGATCATGGATATCGTAAGCTCGGCAATCAGTGCAGCACCCACTGCCTCCGAGAAGCTGCGCCGGTTGTTTCGTTCGATTGTCGAGGCGGGCAGTGACTTGTTTTTTCACGATCGCAAGCTGTATGACATTGCGGCGGTGGCAGGCCGTGATCAGTGGCCCTCCGCAGTTGCGCATGACGAGCGAATCAGCCTGTTGATCAAGCAGATTCTGCTTGAGGGCAGGGAGTCTGGTGAATTTGAGCGCAAAACTCCGCTGGATGAAGCCGTTCAAGCAATTCACCTGGTTATGCGTCCCTACATTAATCCGGTGCAATTGCAGTACAACCTGGACAGTGTGTCGACGGCGCCTGCCCACCTATCGGCCTTGATACTGAGAAGTCTCGCTCCCTGATTGTGACCATTGACTAATTTGGTCACTATGCGGAGAATCGGTTCCCTGCTCATTTCTTGAAGTAAGGGATCCCATGCTCCGGTTCAGACCCGCAACCATTGCCGCTTGCATACTTCCTTTCGTTTTGACCGCATGCGGTGAACCGTCAAGTGCGCGTGATCCTCGTAATCAACCGCCTCTGGTCAGGGCTGCCGCTCTCGCAAGGGCTGATAACACCGAGCGTTCCTTTACCGGTGTCGTGGTCGCGCGCGTTCAGAGCGACTTGGGATTTCGAGTGTCCGGGAAGGTGCTGGAGCGATTGGTCGATACCGGTCAAACCGTCAAACGAGGTCAGCCGCTCATGCGTCTTGACCCCATTGATCTCAGCTTGCAGGCGCAGGTCCAACAGCAGGCGGTTGCGGCGGCTGCAGCAAGAGCCAGGCAGACCGAGGAGGATGAAGCCCGTAATCGCAAGCTGGTAGCGGCCGGTGCGATATCCGCTTCAGCCTACGACCGCATAAAGTCCCAGGCTGACACGGCAAAGGCAGACCTGAATGCCGCGCAGGCTCAGGCCAACGTTGCTCGTAACGCAACCGGGTACGCCGTTTTACTGGCTGACACCGATGGCGTAGTGGTCGACACCTTGGCTGAACCCGGACAAGTCGTCAGCGCCGGCCAGCCCGTGGTCAGGCTTGCAAAGACTGGACAGCGGGAAGCCATTGTCCAGTTACCCGAAACATTGCGCCCGCCCATCGGTGAGCAGGCTCAGGCCAGGTTGTACGGCAACAGTGCGAGCGTTTTCCCTGCAACGCTACGGCTGCTCTCAGACGCTGCGGATCCGCTTACGCGCACTTTCGAAGCCAGGTATGTGCTCGAGGGCGCAAATGCCAATGCGCCGTTGGGCTCAACGGTCACGCTCGATATTGCGGGTAGCAAAGGTGCACAGGATGCGCTGACGGTACCCATTGCCGCCATCCATGACCTTGGTCAGGGGCCGGGTGTTTGGGTCATTGCCGGTACGCCGACACAAGTGACCTGGCGTGCTGTTCAAGTGCTGGGTCTCAGTGACGATTCGGCGAGGGTCAGTGGCGCTCTTGAGACCGGTGAGCAGGTCGTGGCACTGGGGGCACATTTACTTCACGAAGGTGAAGAAGTGCTGATGCCGGGTACTGGCGGCACCGGGGAACGACCATGAGCGTGGGACGTTTCAATCTGTCTGCACTGGCCGTTCGCGAACGGTCCATCACGCTGTTTCTCATCTTCCTGATCGGAGTGGCCGGTACGCTCTCATTTTTCAAACTGGGGCGTGCGGAAGATCCACCGTTTACCGTCAAGCAAATGACCGTCATTTCTGCATGGCCTGGCGCAACTGCGCAGGAAATGCAGGATCTGGTCGCTGAGCCGCTTGAAAAACGCATGCAGGAATTGCAATGGTACGACCGTAGCGAGACCTACACCCGGGCCGGTCTGGCATTCACCATGGTGTCACTGCTGGACAAAACCCCGCCGTCGCAAGTGCAGGAGGCGTTTTATCAGGCGCGTAAAAAACTCAGTGATGCGGCGAAAACCTTGCCCGCGGGCGTTATCGGTCCGATGGTCAATGACGAATTCTCGGACGTGACCTTTGCGCTCTTTGCGTTGAAGGCCAAGGGCGAACCGCAGCGGTTACTGGTGCGCGACGCTGAAGTGCTGCGCCAGCGTCTGCTGCATGTCCCTGGCGTGAAGAAGATCAATATCATCGGTGAGCAGGCCGAACGCATCTTCGTATCGTTCTCCCATGACCGCCTGGCCACCTTGGGCGTCTCGCCTCAGGACATTTTTTCAGCACTCAATAACCAGAACGTTTTGACACCTGCAGGCTCCATTGAAACCCGTGGGCCCCAGGTGTTGCTGCGCTTGGAGGGGGCCCTCGACACGCTTGAAAAAATCCGCAACACGCCAATTGTCGTGCGGGCTAAAACGCTGAAGCTTTCTGACGTCGCGACAGTGAAGCGCGGTTACGAGGACCCTGCAACTTTTCTGGTGCGCAACCAGGGCGAGCCTGCGTTGTTACTGGGTATCGTGATGCGCGACGGCTGGAATGGTCTTGACCTCGGTAAAGCGCTGGATGCCGAGACGGCTGACATCAATCAAAGCATGCCATTGGGCATGACACTTTCGAAGGTCACTGACCAGTCGGTAAACATTGGTTCGGCCGTTGACGAGTTCATGATCAAGTTCTTCGTCGCGCTGCTCGTGGTGATGCTGGTGTGCTTCCTCAGTATGGGCTGGCGGGTCGGGGTGGTGGTTGCTGCGGCTGTGCCGCTCACACTGGCTATCGTCTTCGTCGTGATGGAAGCCACGGGCAAGAACTTTGACCGAATCACTTTGGGGTCATTGATCCTGGCGCTGGGCCTGTTAGTCGACGACGCCATCATTGCCATCGAAATGATGGTGGTGAAAATGGAGGAAGGTTACGACCGGATCAAGGCATCGGCTTACGCCTGGAGTCACACAGCGGCACCCATGCTTGCCGGCACATTGGTGACTGCTGTTGGCTTCATGCCTAATGGTTTTGCGCAGTCGACTGCTGGCGAGTACACCAGCAACATGTTCTGGATTGTCGGTATCGCTTTGATTGCCTCCTGGGTAGTCGCAGTGGTCTTTACGCCTTATCTGGGTGTGAAGATGCTGCCTGAAATCAAGCCGGTTGAAGGCGGGCATGCTGCGATCTATGACACGGCACATTACAACCGTTTTCGACGAGTACTGGCCCACGTTATCGCCCGCAAAGGGTGGGTGGCGGGCGCAGTAATCACCGCGTTTATCGTGGCGATTCTCGGAATGGGGCTGGTTAAAAAACAATTCTTCCCGACCTCGGACCGTCCGGAGGTGCTGATCGAAGTGCAGATGCCTTATGGCACATCCATTGAGCAGACCAATGCCGCAACAGCAAAAGTAGAGGCATGGCTGCAAAAGCAGGATGCAGCAAAGATCGTCACGTCTTACATCGGGCAGGGTTCGCCGCGTTTTTATCTGGCAATGGCTCCGGAATTGCCGGACCCCTCGTTCGCAAAAATCGTGGTGCTGACTGAAAGCCAGGAAGCACGTGAGGCGCTCAAGCTAAGGATTCGTGAGGCGGTGGCCCAAGGACTCGCACCTGAAGCTCGGGTTCGCGTCACACAACTCGTGTTTGGCCCTTACTCGCCGTTTCCTGTGGCGTATCGCGTGACGGGACCAAACCCCGACACATTGCGTGAGATCGCAGCACGGGTTGAAGCCGTCATGCTGGCGAGTGCGATGCTGCGGACGGTCAACAGCGATTGGGGATCTCGAGTGCCCACGCTGCATTTCTCTCTGGACCAGGATCGATTGCAGGCAGTCGGCCTGACGTCGAGTTCGGTTGCCCAACAGTTGCAGTTTTTGCTTTCCGGTATCCCCATCACTTCTGTGCGCGAAGGCATCCGTTCAGTTGAGGTAATGGGGCGAGCAGCGGGTAATATCCGCCTGGATCCTGCGAAGATCGAGGGCTTTACGCTCGTGGGCTCCGCCGGTCAGCGCATTCCTCTTTCACAGATAGGAGAGGTCGGAGTACGTATGGAGGATCCGATTCTGCGCCGTCGCGACCGCGTACCCACCCTCACTGTGCGCGGCGACATTGCTGAGCATCTGCAACCTCCGGATGTGTCCTCCAGCATCATCAAGGAGCTGCAACCGGTCATGAATAGCCTGCCGAACGGCTATCGCATTGAGCAGGCTGGATCCATTGAGGAGTCCGCCAAGGCCACTGTCGCGTTGCTGCCGCTGTTTCCGATCATGGTCGCAATCACTTTGCTGATCATCATCCTTCAGGTGCGATCGATAGCGGCGATGGTGATGGTGTTTCTTACCGCGCCGCTTGGGTTGATTGGCGTCGTGCCGACATTGCTTCTGTTCAACCAGCCCTTCGGTATCAACGCCCTTGTCGGGCTGATCGCGCTGTCCGGGATTCTTATGCGTAATACCCTGATCCTGATCGGCCAAATCGATCTAAACGAAAAGGAGGGGCTGGATCCATTCAACGCGGTGGTTGAAGCAACGGTACAGCGCGCTCGACCAGTATTGCTCACGGCCGTGGCTGCGATCCTGGCCTTCATTCCTCTGACCCACTCAGTATTCTGGGGCACCCTGGCTTACACCTTGATTGGAGGCACCCTGGGAGGGACTGTCATGACCCTGGTCTTCCTCCCTGCGATGTACTCGATCTGGTTCAGGATCCGTCCTTCCAAACACTGAGAAAAACGTGCTCATAACCCTTACGGGGTTTTCGCGGTCGCAAATACGCTCAAGCCCTGATCGATTCCAATACGCTTGCGGCGTCTCTCGCCGGAGGCAGTCCAAAAACTTGAGCATAGTCTCGACTGAATTCTTCTCTCGGAAAGACTAAGCACCCTGTCGACCGTTGTGCGCAGGCGATTCAGACGGTTCTTACTTAACAAACGGATATTTGCCGGATTTCGCGCTGTGGCGCAGGTGTAGCGTGCTGAGCACTTCAGCGCTCACTCAGGAAATCAGCATGCTTACCCGTTACGCAAAAATGGTCATGGTCGCGATGTTGGCGGCCTTCGCTGCGCTAGCGGCGTTCAATAACCTCAGCGATTACACCTCCAATTTCAACTTCGTCCAGCACGTACTGAGCATGGACACCACCTTTCCCGGTAATCGTGCCATGTCGCGCGCGATCCATGCGCCATGGCTGTGGCATGGCGCCTATTGGTTGATCATTGCCACAGAGGCGTTGACGGCCATACTGCTGAGCGCCGGTGTGCTGATGTTGTGGCGCGCCAGGCACCGCAGTGGTCAGCAGTTCAACCGCGCCAAGGCCTGCGCCGTTGCGGGCTTCACTGTGGGCCTGCTGGTCTGGTTCTTCGGCTTTATGGTGATCGGCGGCGAGTGGTTCTTGATGTGGCAATCCGAGGAATGGAACGGCCAGAACGCGGCATTCAAGTTCTATGCGGCGATTTTGGGCGTGCTTGTGTTTCTCAACCAGTCGGATGCGGATCGCGACTGACGTGCTTCATGCCTGCATCCACCTGGATAACAGATGCGTCCAGGGCCTCACCAATCTCCACTGAGGTTTTCAAGCGCTGACCGGGGAGGATTCGAAGCCTGTCGAGCACCCTGCGCTGCGCATTGGAGACCTAGAGTGTTTCGCAGCTCTGGTCGGTGGTCTGGAAGGTTGTCCGAGACGCTGCGAGCCTCGCTAATCGTGAGTACTACAATCGCTGGAAAGCAGACTAGCTGATCCGCTTGAACGTGGCTGACGACAACCGTGTCTGTACATAGGTCAGGGTTGGCGCGGTGGGTGTGCAGGTCAGGATTGACAATTCAAGCACGTCGCTCTTCAAATCCAGCGTGCCGCACAGCGACAGTACGCCGGTTTCCAGCGCAGCAGTGATTGCTGTCGATTGCAGGGTGAGCCCACGTTCAACAGCGCAGATGTCGGTGAACCCGGTTACCTCCATCGCTCCTGCAGGGCCTGACAGCGTGCCAGTCACGCGGCCAAAGCGGCCTTTGCTCTGCGCCTCTACAGTCAGCGTCAGCACGTTTGCATCAGGTGTCATCCAACGGCCGGTTAATGGGTTATCGATCTTCGTTTGAAGGAAGGTGTTTGCGTCCAGACGCTCTGTCACACCAGGGCTGCACCGACGATAGCGCAGCGTGTCGACGTAGGTACCCTGCTGCGCCAACCCCGGAAAGTCACTGCTGGCCACCAGAAGGTGCGAGAGCTCCAGCACCTCTTCATGTTCCACAAGGCTGATTTGGCCACAGAGCCCGGATGTCCAGTTCCAGCTTGGGTCCGCTGGCTCTTCACCCATGGAATGCCAGTCGATGGCGAGTGCGACGGGCAGGCCTAGATTCGCTGTCGCCGCAGAGCTTGATTGGTAGCCCGTTACTGCGTACTTGCCGGTGGACCCGGTGGACGACTGGTAAACCCCTGAAATCTGGTTGCCTGTGACGGTAAGCGTCATCACCGATCCATAGTCATTTTTCCAGGTGCCCGCTACAGACGTCGAACGCAGGGGGTGAACGGCGGGAGCGGGAAGGGTGACCTTGCCCGTCGCCACCGGTCGTGCGCCCGCAATAAAACCACGCGATGAAGATCGCGTGATGATCTGCGGCCCGTCCGGCCGGTTGAACAACCAGACGCCCACCGGTGCCAACGAGTAAACCTCACGCCCGCATTTCACCACCTGGTATTCGTACACGGTGTAGCAATGCTCCATGACCAGTGAGCCAACCAGTACCAGGTCCGCCAATCCCAACGGTGCAAATTGTGGCAGCGTCCTGCCCTTGTCGGGGCCTTCTTCGATCAGCACGTTGTACAACTGCGCCCCCAGGGTGATCTCACCTTCGGCAAATTCCAGCACGACCTCAGGACTTCCTCCCCGGGCAATCCGCGCCAGGGTTTGCTGCATGATGCGGTCATCCCCTTTGAACTGTGAGGATCCAGAGTCCAGCGCGAACGTGACGTCGGTGGCCAGTGTTTCATCGCCCACCGAATAGGACTTCAGGTCGGCAGACCAGATGTACTCCACGCCAGGCACTTTGCTGTACATCGACCACGGCAGAAACACATGCGGCCCGTGGGTTTTGGATTGATCGATGGCGCCCATTTGGCAAGTGCCCCCTCGATCATTCGCGTTCCAATCGAAGGCTACGTAGGGATGGGCCGGGTCGAGCTGTCCGCTGCGCAGCAGCTCCTGAAACAGGAATGAGCTGCGGCCTTCGACATAGGCGCTGCTGCACGGCAGGCCAATACCGCCATCCCAGTCCAGCTGTTTGAACTGTGCGCCGCCATAGCCCGCCGCGAGAAACAGCTTCATTGGCAACGTAGCGCCGCTGGGCGTGTTCAGTACGTCCGAGGCTGATTCAATCTGCAGGGTGCCCCAGGGGCCAAAGCTGTACGGGCGTTGCAGGCAATCGGTGAAGGTAAAACTGCTCGACGCCTGATAGTCGAACCGACCTGCGCCAAAGTGAGTGCATTGATCGGGTGGGCACAGTGTCGAGGTCACCCAGGTGATATTGGTCCCGCTGTCGATGGCCAGCTTCAACGGCTGACCCGGTGTACCCAGCGCTATGGTCGAGTACCAGGGTGTGGCGCCGTTATTCTGGAAGGGGCCGCGCTGCATTGGAAATACCAGCCTTTTGTCCGGTAACGAGGTGTTCATGATGAATTCCGTTTCTAAAGTGAGAGTTCCCCCGCAGGGTGCGGGAGCGCTCTATTCAAACGGACCGGCCGGCAGCGCGCTGTCGGGCAGGGGCGCGCTGTCCATTGCGAAACAGCGCTAACTGCCTGCCGATCAACGCAATGCCTCGCCCTCGGTTTCCGGGATAAATACCACCAGCAGTACAGAAACCAACATAAAGGCATTGATGAAGGTGGTGGTCACGTTGAACGACGCGCCATAGGCCACCAGCGCGCCTATCAGTGAGGGCGCGAGGATATTGGCCACGCGCTGGGCAAAGATCGCCCAGCCATACCCCAGCGTGCGCAATGGCGTGGGGTACAGTTCCGACACCCACGTCCCCCAGACCCCCCAGGCGCCAAGGCTGAAAAACGCCAGTGCGAAGTTGCTCAGATAGAGCATCTCCAGAGACTGTGAATTGGCAAAGCCGTAGCCCGCCAGCACTGCGGCACTGATGAACGTAATGAGGATCTTTTTGCGCCCGAAGCGGTGGGTCAACCAGGAGGCGGTCATGTAGCCCGGGATCATGCACACCGCCGACAACGCGATAAAACCATAGCTTTGCGGCAGGCTCAGGCCGCGCTGTTGCAGCAGGGTCGGCAGCCAGGTCTGCAGGCCCCAGTAACCCCAGGAAAAGGTGAAATTGACGAGTATCTGCAAGGTGCTGATCTTCAGCATCGGCGCAGTGAACAGGTCCCGTTGCCGGCCCCGGGTCGTCTGGTCGACCCCTAACTGGCAGTCTTCGGGTACTTGCACCGCGCCACGGCTGAGACGTTCGATCACCTTTCGCGCCTGGGCTTGACGGCCAACCCTGGCCAGCCAGTACGGCGACTCCGGCACCCAATACGCGATCACCAACGCCCACACGCTGCCCAATGAACTCAACACGATGATTGCGCGCCATCCCCAAGGCATCAGCCAGACGGTTGCCCCCAGTGCCAGCAGCATACCGATCGGCCAACCCGAGGCCAGGTAGACGGTCAGCGCGCCGCGATGTCGCACCGGCAACAGCTCCTGATAGTGGGCAAAGATGACCACCATCATGCCCACCACGGCGATGCCGGATAGCAAGCGCAATGCGTACAGGCTGACGTAGTCGGGCGCAAAGGCACTGGTCATCGAGATCATGCCGTAGAGCACCAGGCTCAAAAGAATCGCTTTTTTACGGCCGATACGTTCAGCGACATTGCCCCACGGCAGCGCGCCCAGCAGCATGCCGATGAACATGGCTCCGATCAGGTTGCCCACGGCGACTGCATCCAGGGCAAAGTCCTGAGCGATCAACGGCGCGGTGTAGACGATGATCATCATCTCCCAGGCCTCGATCGCCAGTAAAAAGAACAGTGCCAGGCAACACTTAAGGTGTTCGCGCGTCAGGGGGACATCCTTGAAGACATCGCCCACCTGCCGGTAAGACGTGTAGCCATCCATCAAGGGCGTCGAAGGGGTGGTGTTCATGGTGGTTTATCCCAGTGAGAGAGGGTTACGCCTTGACTCGATTGCCAATCGGCACCGGCCCTTGAAACAGCCCGAACGCCTTCATTTCGGCTTCCGGTGGCGGCTCGCAGCTCCCCACCCGGCTGGGTGACCAGCCAAACCGGCGCTTCATGCCGGCCAGGGTCTCGGCCATCTTGAAAGCGGCCACCACCGGGTCGATCACGGGAACACCGACTTCACGCTGCACCTGTTCGAAGAAACCGAATTCGATGGTGCAGCCGAGCACGATCGCTTCAGCGCCATCTTCTTCGACGGCGAGCATGGCTTGCTCAATGATTCTGCGACGGGTGACGGCCGGGTCTTTCTGGAATTCATCGACGCCCATACCCAGCGACCTCATCGACGCAAGCCGGTCCGCCGCGCCATAACGGCGCACCCGTTCGTGCATCTGCTCCATCCATTTGGTGCGGCCTACGATGATCGAAAACCGATTGGCCAGGTGCTCGACCACCTGCAGGCTGGCCTGGCAAGGCGCGACGACAATTGTGTCGCCGGAAATTTCCCGCGCATCCTCAAGGGCCGGGTCGTAGAAGCAGCCAATCACCAGCGCGTCGATGTGCTGTTGGCCGCAATCGCGCGCGATGCGCAGGGTGCGCTCATAGGTAAGTGCTTCATACGCGCGATATTCCAGGTGTGTCGGGCTGTGTGGCATGTCGAACGACACCACTTCGATTTGGGTGGACGGTTGCTTGATGCCATGCAGCAAGTCGGCAATCGGCGCGTCGAAGGTTGGGCAGCCGATGGGGTTGAGCCAACGCACGCTAACGGGAACATCCTGTGGCTGGGTGGCGAGGGTATGAGTGTCCATGCTGTATTCCTTGGAAAAACGCGCTTAGAAGAACTTCACCAGTGCCATGGTCAGCTCATTGGAGCGAGACAGGTTGGCGCTGCGGTAATAGTCGAAATTCAGATTGGCAGACAGGTAGAACCCTTGTTGGGCAAAGCCGGTGTACGTCATGGACGGGCCGATCTTTCCAACTCGCGATTCAGCAACGTCAGACGCGGCGGTGTTGTTGATGTGATAAACGTGATGCACGCCCAGCCATAAATCGTCGGTGACCAGGTAGCCGGCAGCGACGTCGGCCAGCCACAGGCTGACACCGCCACGCAGGCGCTGCGGATCAGCCGTGCCAACGTCGGTGGCATTGCGGTTACGGGCGGCGTAATGAATACCGGCGGGTGTGAAGGTGACCGCAAAGCGCCCGACGCGCAGATAGTTGGCGAGGCTGAAGCTCACGGCATAGCGATTGGCGAAGGCGCCGTAGCCGGCCACCTCGTCATTGCCATTGGGGAATTCGACCATCAGGGTCGGGTTGGTCCAGAAGGTGGTGTAGTCGTCCGCTCCGTACTCGGTGGTGGGTTCGACCACGTTGTAGTAATAGGAAAATCCTAGATTGGGCGAAGCAATCCCCCACGGGCTGGCGTCCCGTGCATCCTTGTTGCTGGCGTAGCCCGGAATCGCGCCGACCCAGAACTGCAACTGGTCACGCGTTGTGTCGGTAAAGCCTGTTTCGGAGAAGTACGCCAGCACGGTATTGCCACCGGCACGCACGTTGCCTTCGGCGGTACGGTTGAACACCGGAAATGATTCCAGCGCCCACTTGCCGGGCAGTCCCGGTTGACCGAAACCGATGAATTGTTCGGCGCGGGCGGTGGCCGCGTGGGTCAGACTGAAGGCGAAGAAAAGCCCCGCGCCGAGGCGCAGCAGATGCGGTGTAAACATGATGAGTCTCTCTTGTTGTTATGTGAGATGAACGATCACGCCATTGCGCCTTCGATCGCTGCGGCCTGGTGGCGTCGGGTATCAACCGTTGCTGCGAACATGGGTTACCTCTGCAACGGTTGCTGGATCAAAGCGGCACGCCATAGACCGAGCGGGCGGTGTCGACATCGACGTAGCCATTTTTCACGTCGTCCCGTACCGCCTGCGGATCGCGGTCTGCCGGCAGGCCATAGCCACCGCCGGCCCCGGTGCGTACCCGCACCAGATCACCGGCGTTGAGGCTGATGCTGCTGGCCATCGCATAGCGTTCGTGCGCGCCATCCTGGCGGACGACTACGATGTAATTGGGCGTGCCTTGCAGGCCTTGCTCCAGGCCCCAGGGTGGAATGACGGCGCGGGTATAGCCGCAGGTCAGAAAGCTGGCATCGGCGCGAACGCGGTAGTCGATGCAGATCCCGCGACCTCCGCGGAACTGCCCATGCCCACCCGGCTCGTCATTCAGGGCCATGCGTTCGACGTAGAGGCCATAACGGGCTTCACACACCTCAACAGGGCAGTTGAAGGTCTCCCCATGCAGGCCCGAGTACACGGCGTTATTACCGTCACGCCCGCGCTCGGCGCCCCAGCCACCGATCTCGGGTTCCACCAGGGTGAAGGCCCGCCCGGTGTCGGGGTGCACGCCGCCGATAATGGTGGCGCACACCGAGGCGAAGTTGCCGGCGGGCAGGCGCTCCGGAAAACGCTCGGCCAGGCACCGCAGGATCAGGTCGTGGACGCGGATCAGGTTCTCGAAATAGAACCCTTCGGCGGCGGGGGGGCGTGCATCGAACAGCGAGCCGGGGCGGGTCAGCACGCGCAGTGGACGAAACGTGCCGCCATTGGTCACGCCTTGCGGCGCAGTCAGCGCCTTGAACGCCATCTGAGCTGCGACCACTGCACCATCGCGGCTGAGGTTGGTAGGGCCTGCGCACTGGTCGGGATTGTCCCGCAGGTCGATGATCAGTTCGCGCTCGCTGATCTGAATGGCAACCTTGAACACGCTGCCGTCGTCCTGCAATTCCTCTTTTTGCAGTCGCCCGGGCGGCAAGCTGCGTAGCGCGCTCAGCGAGGTTTTCTCGCCCAGCTCCATAAAGGCCTGCATCGCCGCCAGGAACACCTCGATGCCGTATTTCCCACTCAGTGCCTGCAAGCGTGTGGCGCCGCCACGTACGGCAGCAATGCCGGCCCACAGGTCGCCTTCCATGAAATCCGGCATCCGTGTGTTGCAGCGCAGAATCTGTAACACCGAACGAATCGGCTGGCCTCGGCTGATCAGCTTCACCGACGCCAGACGCAGGCCCTCCTGAAAAATGTCCGTGGCCTCGGTCGACAGCGAGCCCGGCACCATACCGCTGACGTCGTTCCAGTGAGCGATATTTGCGGTCCAGGCCAGCAAGCGACCCTCGGCAAAGACCGGCATTGCCAGCACCACATCATTGAGATGGGTGACACCGCCGCTGTGGGGATCGTTGGTGATAAACACATCACCTTCCTCGATCTCGCCAGGCGCCGGATGTTGCAGCAGGATCTGCTTGACCGCTTTGTCGAGCACCCCGACAAACGCCGGAATACCCGCGCCGGAGCTGGCGATTTCGCCTTGGGCATCGGTGATGCCGGTGCCCATGTCCAGCACTTCATAGATGATCGGGCTCATGGCCGCCTTGCGCATGGCCGTGAACATTTCGTCGGCGATGGCCTGCAAGGAGTTCTGGATAATATCCAGGGTGAACACATCGAGGTGGCTCATCAGGCTGCTCCTTCCTGGGTGAGGGTGATATGCAGGTTGCCAAGCCGATCAACCGACACCTGGTTGCCCGGATGCACCACCACGGTGGAGCCGGCGTCTTCGATAATGGCCGGGCCGCTGAAGTGCATCTGCGGTTCAAGCAGGGCGTAGTCGTAAATCGCCGTGTCATGAATCCCTTCCAGGGCAAAGTCCACCGGGCGCTGGCCTTTGTGTGCGTCGGCCAGGGGGCGGCCCGTGACGGGTAGCGCTTGCAGGTTCAACTTGCCGATCTGCGCAACGGCCACCAGGTGGAAACCAATCACCTCCAGCGGCGCCTGCAGGCGGTAGGTGTAATGCTGCTCATAGAGGGCATGGAAGCGCTGCGCGATGGCCGGCCAATGCTCGGTCAGCGACTCGCCGATGTTCAGCGCAACTTCGACGGCGTGCTCCTGGTTTTGATAGCGCAACTTGCAATACACCTGCAGGTCGACCTGCTCCGGGGCGATGGCTTCGCTGATGAATTGCGCGCGGGCGTTGTGCATCAGTTCGTCAAGAAATACCTGGGTCTGCGCCAATGCACCGGCGCGTTCAGCCTCGACAAAACGATTGACAAACAAATCGCGGCGCAGGTCCGACATGGTCATGCCCCAGGCGGAGAACACCGAGGCGCCGCGCGGTACGATGACTTTCCTGACGCCCAGTTCCTGGCCCAGCGCCACTGCATGCATCGCGCCGCCGCCGCCAAAGGCGACCAGGGTCAACTCGCGGGGGTCATGACCGCGGCTTAGCGAAACCAGCTTCAACGCATTGACCATATTGTCGTTGGCGATGCGCACAATGCCGCGTGCCACTTGCTCTATGGGCAGCTCCAGGCGCTTGCTCAACGGAGCGAAAGCCCGCTGCACCGCCGCCATATCGGCAACCAGTTCGCCGCCGCAAAAGTAATCGGGATTGATTCGACCCAAGACCAGGTTGGCGTCGGTGGTCGTGACCTGAGTGCCGCCATTGCCATAGGCGGCAGGGCCGGGCAGGGCACCGGCAGACTCGGGGCCGACATGCAATTTGTCGAATTCATCGACCCAGGCGATGGAGCCGCCGCCGTTGCCGATTTCCACCAGATCGACCACAGGCACCATGATCGGATAGCCGGCATTCAGGCGGTTGCGTTCGATCCAGTAATCGGTCTTGATCGACACCTGGCCGTTGCGCACCAGCGAACATTTGGCCGTGGTGCCACCGATATCGAGGGCCAGCAGGTTGGGTTCGTCGAGTAGCCGTCCGAGTTCGGCTGCCGCCCAGAAGCCACTGGCCGGGCCTGACTCGACCATGGTGATGGGAATATCACGGGCATGTTTGACGCTGTCGACGCCGCAGTTGGATTGCATGATGTACAGCGGGTGCTGGTAGCCGCCCTCTCGCAGGCCCGCTTCCAGATTGTCCAGGTAGCGCGCAGCGATAGGCTGCACATAGGCCGAGAGTACGGTGGTGCTGGAGCGTTCGTATTCACGCCATTCGCGGGTGATTTGGTGAGAGGCAACGACTGACACTTCTGGCCAAAGACGCCGTACCTCGCTTAGCACGGCTTGCTCATGGGCGGGATTGGCATAGGCGTGCAGCAGGCAGATAGCGATGGCTTGCACGCCGTCTTCGCGCAAGCTACCCAGCATGTCAGGCAGCTGTGACAGATCCAGCGGCTCGCGCTCGCTGCCATCGGTATGCAGTCGGCCACTGACCTCCCGGCGAAGATAGCGCGGTATAAAGGGGGCCGGTTTGACCCACTTCAGGTTGAAGTAGTCCGGGCGATTGGCGCGGGCGATTTCCAGGATGTCGCGAAAGCCCTGGGTGGTAATCAACGCCGTCTTCACGCCGCGCCGCTCGGTCAGCGCGTTGATCACCACGGTGGTGCCGTGGACCAGAAAGTCGACGGTGTTCAAGTCCACCTCGGCCTTGTGGAGCACATTCAGCACACCCTGCGCAAAGTTCGGTGGCGTGGTGTCGACCTTGGCCGTACGAATGAGTTGATGGCCGGTGGCCGCATCGCTTTCGAAATAAACCAGGTCGGTAAACGTTCCACCGACATCGGTCGCTACACGTACAGTTTTGCCGTCCTTTCCCACGGGCAACTCCTGGAATAGTTGTTGTTATGAAGGCAGGAGACAGTGATTGCCCCCGCCGGTAGGACCGATGCTAGGTGCGGATAGACGTGCCCTGCCACGGGCGGCGAGGGTAGGTCGCAGGGGGGGTGGCTTGCGGCCTACCCGGATGGGTAGCGGGGTGGGTTACAGCGGCGGATCAAGCAGGCCAAGACGCAAGGCCGCGCTGATCGCGGCGGTGCGGTTGTCCACTGAAAGTTTGGAAAATATATGCTTGAGATGGAATTTCACGGTGTTTTCCGAGATATCCAGGGCCTGTGCAATCGCTTTGTTGGATTGTCCGTGGCCCAGCAATGTGAGGAGGTGGGTTTCCTTGCCGCTAAAGTGCAGACGCGGGCGTGCCGGGTGCGCGCGCCAACCGCGCAAGCGCGTGAGGATGGCAGCCTGGCCGGGGAAACGATCTGGACAGGCTTCCAGGGCGGGCAGCAGGCAGGGGCCGGCTTCAAGCAACAAGCCGGGGATGGCGTGTTCAATGACGGGCGCCAGCGGTTGCATCAGGTCACTGAGCGATTCAGGTAACTGGCCATTGCGATAAGCCGCCAGGGTCAGTAGTTGCAGGCGCCAGGTGGGCAAGCATAAGCCCTTGTTCTGCAGCGTCTCGCTGGCGCGTTTCAGCCGGCTCAACGCGGCGCTGGAGCTCCCGGTCGCCAGTTGCAAGCGGGCCAGCGCCAGGGTCGCTGCTTCGTGATTGCGCCAATCGGCGATATTGCCCGCCACGCCTTCCAGGTCGCTACGCAATGCTTCCTGACGACCCTGCACCAGCGACCCTCCCTGCACCAGCACATCCACCCGCCAGGCGCTGACCAGCCGCATCAGTCGTTGCCAGTTGCGGGCGCTGGCCAGTTGATTGACTTTTTCCAGCTCACCCAACGCGGCCTGTACGCCCTGCGCCCGCAACGCCGTGCGCCAAGCGACTTCGGCGGTTACGGCGGCAATGTCCAGCCAACCATCGGTGTGTTCGACAGCTGCCCAGCCGTCACGTAGCCAGGGAGTGGTTTCAGCCCAGGCGCCCTGCAAATACAGGTGCTGTGCCTTGAGGCAACCCGCCAGGGCCCTGACGGAGCTTTCACTGCCAAAATGGTCATCCGTAAGCGCCAGGGCTTCATCGACCCTACGCCTCGACGGTTGAATGTTTCCCGCCAGAGTGAGCGCCTGGGCCTCATGTACACGGCAGTAGTTTTCGCCGCGTGGATTGTTGATCACGCGCATCTTGTCGTGCGCTGCGCGGATTGTGTGCAGCGCGCCGGGCAGGTCGCCGCGTGTCAGGGCTTTGAGGGCGTGCACGCACTCCAGCGTGGCCTGGGTCAGGAGTTCGTCTGCGCGCAGTTGCTGCAGGTCAAACGCTTCGCCAGCGTCGTCTGGAAAGTAATCGGAGTAAGCGTTTACCAGGGTTTGGACGATATAAAAGTCCCGCGCCAGGCGTCGGTTGTCCTGGATGAGTCCACGCGCCAGCTGCAGCAAGTGAGCTGCCAGCACATGATCGCCAAGTTTGGCATGCAGATAGGCCTGTAACAGCAGAAGGTCAGGATCGTTGCGCAGGGTGGACGTGTCGAACTGTTGCAACAGGCTTTGCGTGTAGCGGATGCCGTGGTGCAGAACGGTCTCCCATCCGCCTGCACGCACCACCAGGCTTACCGCGAGCGCGCTGTCGTCGGCGCGCAATGCATGGCTGACCGCCTGCACCCAGTCGCGCTCCCGGGCCAGCCATTGGGCGGCGCAGCGATGAATCCGCTGGGCATCCTGAGCGTCAATCCTCAGACTCAGGAAGTCACGCAACAAGCGATGATAACGAAACCACTGACGTCCGACGTCCAGCGGCACCAGCAACGCGTCCAGGTGGCTTAATTGCGCCAGCAACTGCGCGCTGTCCCCACGCGCTCGAACCGCATCGGCGAATCCTGCGTTGAAGCGTTCAAGCAACGCAGTGTCGAGCAGAAAGGATTGGCAGTCCAACGGCAAGCGTTCGACCACTTGTTCGGTCAGGTACGCGGCCATATCGCTCACCCGCCCGGAGAACTCTTCCAGGCGGTAAAGCGAGCCGTTATCGCTGACTCGCCAGAGCCGCGCCAACTGCACGGCTACAGCCCAGCCTTCGGTTGTTTCGTGCAGGTGCTGCAGGTCGGGTTGTGAAAGGTCCGAGCCAAAAATACTGTGGGTTTCGGCAAGCGAAAGGGTCAACTCGCGCGCTGACACTTCATGCACCCAGCCCATGGTTTTCCAGCGCGCCAGCGGCCATTTGGGGCGTGTACGGCTGGCCACCACCCACTGCAACCAGGGAGCCGCCTGCTCCAGCAGGGTTTGCACCAGATGATCGATCTGCTCATTTGCTGCACTGTGGTAATCGTCCAGCAGCAGCGTGACCTGCCGGTTTTCTCGCGCCAGGGCATGCAGCAACGCGGTGATCGTGCGCTGTGGTTGGGCATCCAGCGACTGGGACTCAGCCAGTGGACGCAAATGCCCCAGATCAATACCCGCATGGTCAAGTGCGAGGATCAAATACGCGAGAAAGCGGTTGGGTTCGGTATCCACCTCATCGAGGGACAGCCAGGCAACGGTCGTGGCGGGAGAAAGGCGCAGCAGCTCCTGGCGCCACTGCATCAATAACGTGGTTTTTCCATAGCCGGGCGGTGCGATCACCAGCACCAGCGGGCCCTGAATCCGCGATTTTAACGAGGCCAACAGGGCCTGACGCGGCATCGAGGTCAATAACGTCAGCGGTGGCGTCAGTTTGCCTACCCAACGCCAATCCTGGGACGAGTTGCAAGAAAGGTCATAAGTCACGACGAACTGGCCCGTGCAGAGAGTAGCTGAAGGAGTTATCAGCAATAGCCGGACAGCGGTGATCTGATGGGTTACGGAATGTTTATTTTTTAAAGGAGCGTGTGGCGCCCAGCAGAATACTGGCGGGCATGTTCAGGCCGAATACGCAGTTATAGAGCGCTTGCTTGTTTGCTCCTACGCGAGGTGAAGGAATTTTCTGAATCTTTATGGAGGGGCGTTTTGTGCAATCGGTTGTCGAAGCGGTATGGGGGGGTGATCGTTGTGGTGATGCGGTGATTCATAACGCTCATCGCCGACTCTCGAAATTCGCGCGCAACAGCTTCGTGCTCAAATCCTCCCAGTGCTCGACAAACGCCGCCCGAGCCGTCTCGAAATCCCGACTGCGCAAGCACTCTATCAAGTGCTCGTGGTCGGCGACGATGTCCTTGGGGTCTTCGTAGCAGGGTTGTTGCAGCACCAGCAGCAATTCGATCTCGCTCTCCAGCATGGCGTAGCTGCGTTGTAATCGCGGGCTGCCGCTGGCGCGGATTATTGCCCGGTGAAAGTCACCATCGGCAACCACAACCTCTGAACGGGGCGCGTCGGCGGGGGTCTGGCGCAACTTTTCCACGGCGCTCAGTGCGTCAGGTGGGATCACGCCGCTCAGAATAATCATGCGCACCGCTTCGGTTTCCAGCACCCCGCGCAACCTGGCGATATCCACGATTTCGTTCGGCCCGAACTCGGGTATGCAAAAGCCGCGATGCGGCACTTTGAGCAGCAGGCCGAATGAAACAAGCAGCTGCGCAGCGCTGCGGAACGTGTTGCGGGCGACTTCGTATTCCTCCGCCATTTTGATGTCGCGCAGAAATTCACCGGGCTCGAAATCACCGTTCAGGATTCTGGCTTTGAGCTTGGCAGCCAACACCTCTACCGCCGACAGGTTGGCGGCAGGGGCTTGGATGTTGGTGGTCAGAAAATTCATTTCGTGCAAGACCCGGGTGGAGGCGCGGCTGAAGGCGATTCTAATACGTGTTGGGGATATTGCACCAGTGAGGATCTGAGTAGTTTCTAAAATTGTGCGACAATTACAAAAAATCAAAAAAATTTTAATTTAATTTTTTTATTAAAATACAGATAGTTATGCGTGAGTCGTGTGTTTTTCAAGACGGATTTTCAGCGAATCTCTATTTTCTCCTCTTTAAAATTAAAAAGTTGTAGCACAATATTGTTCCATCGAAGGCTGCTCTACACGGTCTTCCAAGGCCTGGAGTTCAGCAATGCGAGAGATGCACGAAGCTGTAGATACGGACGGCCTTACGGCGTTGCAGGGCGATCTGGCGGCCCCTTTTACCCCGATTGCATTAGAAAAGGCCGGGCTGATTCTGCAGGATCAGTTCGGGATCAAAGCCGATCTGACGCGCTTCTCGACGGAAAAGGACGACACATTTCGCTGTGACACGGCTGACGGAAAATCCTGCGTTCTCAAAATTTCCAACCCCCGGGAAGTGCCGGTTGAGCTTTCGCTGCAAATCGAGGTCATGCGTCACATTGAGCATACGGCCCCTGAGCTTCCGGTTCCCAGGGTTTACCCCTCGCTGCAGGGTGAGTACCTCACGCCCATCGAGACGGTCAGTGGCGATGTCAGGCACGTGAGGCTGATGAGTTTTCTGCCGGGCATGCCCCTGGATAAAACCAGCGCGAATGCTGAAATTCGTGAGCACATCGGCGAAATGCTTGCACGCCTGAGGTTGGCCACCGCCGGGTTTTCCCACCCGGGCGAGTCTCGAAAAGTGTGCTGGGATGTTCAGCACCTGAGCACGCTTGAGCCCTTGATGAGCTACGTGCCCGAGCGCGCGCTTCGGCAGTTGCTGGAAAAGGCGCTCACTCGATTCCTGGACATCGAGGGCTTGATTGCCGGTTGTCGCAAACAGGTGCTGCATAACGACTTCAATACCTCAAACATCGTCGTTGACCCGCACAACCCGACGTCCGTCAGCGGCATTATCGACTTCGGTGACGCCGTCAAAACGGCCATTGCCATTGATGTTTCCACCGCAATGATGAACCAGTTGGGCGTGGTCGGCGCAGGCAACGACGTGGATATCTTTGCCCCGGCAAACGATGTGCTGAGGGGGTATTTGCGTGTCGCCGATCTGACCGCCGAAGAGCTCTCCCTGATTCCCCATCTGGTCATGGCGCGTCTGGTCACCCGAGCCCTGCTAACCACCTGGAGGTCGCAGCTTTTTCCGCAAAACAGTGCCTACATTCTCAGGAATGCTGCCCCAGGCCTAGCTCAGCTGGACTGGATACTGGGCCGTTCACCGTCACACCTGTCAGCGCTTCTGATGCCCTTCGCCGATTGATCCATCCTTGAGAGTGAGGATTCAAATGAGTAATGCAAAAATCGAGGCTGTCCGCGGTGATATGCCCAACGGCTTCAACCCGGCCCATACCGAGCACCTGGACGCTGCGGCGCGCGAGCATATACAGCGGCGCACCAACCTGCTGGGGCCTGGCTATCGGCTGTTCTATAACGAACCGGTAGGTGTGGTCCGCGCCAAGGGTGCCTACCTCTACGACAAGGACGGTAACGAGTACCTGGACGCCTACAATAATGTGGTGTCGGTAGGGCATTGCCATCCGCGCGTTGTGGCGGCGATAACCCAGCAAATGAACACCTTGTGCAGCCACACCAGGTACATGCAGGAGGGGATTCTTGATTATGCCGAGCAATTGCGCGCTACCGCAGACGGTGAGATGGCGGCCGATGGCCAGATGATGTTTACCTGCAGCGGTTCGGAAGCCAACGATCTGGCAATCCGTATTGCACGCCATCACACCGGCAATACTGGCGTCATCGTCACTAGCGAGGCCTACCACGGCAACTCGGCAACGGTGGCGGCTTTTTCGCCGTCGCTGGGTGCCAATGCCAAACTCGATCCCTATGTACGTCGCGTGCCCGCGCCGGATTCTTACCGTATCCCGCGTGAAGCATTGGGGCGCTATATGGCCGATCAGGTCTCTGCCCAGATCCAGGATATTCAGCGCCATGGCGGCGGGGTCGCTGCCTTCATTGCCGACTGCCTGTTTTCGTCTGACGGGCTGTTCTGTGATCCGGTGGACGTGTTCGGGCCGATTGCCGACGTGGTGCGCAAGGCCGGCGGCCTGTTTATTGCCGATGAGGTGCAGTCGGGATTTGGTCGCAGCGGCACGCATTTTTGGGGCCATCAGCGCCACGGCGTGGCTGCAGACATCATCACCATGGGCAAACCCATGGGTAACGGCTACCCCGTTGCCGGGTTGATGGTGCGCCCGCAGGTGGTTGAGAGCTTTGGCCGTGACATGCGTTATTTCAACACCTTTGGCGGTAACAGCGTGGCCATTGCTGCCGCCCAGGCCACCCTCGACGTCATCCAGCAAGAGCAGCTCATGCTCAACGCCAAGCGCATCGGCGGACTGATCCTGGCAGGTCTCAGGGACCTCGCCGAGCGGTATGAGCAGATTGGCGACGTGCGCGGCACGGGCATGTACTTCGCCGTCGAGTTGGTCACAGACAGGGCCAGCAAAACCCCGGACATGAAAACCGCACTGCGGCTGGTCAACCATTTACGTGACAAGCGTGTGCTCATTTCCGCCACGGGACCTGACGCAAGCATCCTGAAAATTCGCCCACCCCTGATCTGGACCGAAAGGGAGGTGGGGCGGCTGCTGGACGCCCTGGAGAGCGCTTTCGCGGCGTTGTGAAAAACACACGCCGGCTGCCTCGGCAAAGTCTGCCGGAGCAGGCCTCTCAAACAGTGTTTTGTACCAGTTAAACGTTACTTTCAATCGGTTTACAGGGCGTCGGGGTGTTTCAATAAATCCATCACAAACCGCCGTGTGCACCGAGTAAGGCTTGACCCGTTGCGACCTCATTAATCATTCAGGACTGCACTCATGAGCTTTCTTCGCCCCAAGTACATTACTTTCGACTGCTACGGCACGTTGACCAATTTCAAAACCGCTGCCTTGACGCGCGAGTTTTTCGCCGATCGCGTCCCGGCCGAGCGGATGGATCAGTTCATCAAGGACTTCGCAGCCCATCGGCTCGACCAGGTGATGGGCGACTGGCGACCCTATGACGAGATTCTCAAGACAGCCCTGGCGCACACCTGCACGCGTTGGGGGATTGAATACCGGCAAGAAGGCCAGCTGTATTACGACGCAGTGCCGACCTGGGGCCCACACGCCGACGTACCCGCAGGGCTTTCAAAAATTGCCGGCAAGATTCCCTTGGTGATTTTTTCCAACGCCATGGACGAGCAGATCATGCACAACGTCGACAAGCTTGGCGCACCCTTCCATAAAGTCTTTACCGCCCAACAGGCGCAGGCTTACAAGCCACGCCTGGCGGCGTTCGAATTCATGCTCGATAACCTGGGTTGCGGGCCGGAGGATGTGTTGCATGTGTCCTCAAGTTTTCGCTACGACCTGATGTCTGCCCACGACATGAAAATCAAGCACAAGGCGTTCGTTGCCCGCGGGCATGAACAGCCGGCGAACGCTGCCTTTGGCTATCACCAGATCCCGGACATTGGCGGGCTGCCAGGCCTGGTCGGACTCTAACCCCATGAAAACCGCATCAGCGGACCCTCAAGTGATGCCCTTGCGCGCAGATCATCTGCCGCAGGCGGTCGATCTCTCACGCGCCTTGGCGTGGCCGTACCGTGAGGCTGACTGGCGCTTTGCCTTTGAGCTTGGCGCCGGTCTCGCGGTGGAGGCAGAGGGCCAACTGGTCGGCACTGCACTGTGGTGGCCGCAAGGCGAAAGCCATGCCACGGCAGGCATGATCATTGTGGCGTCAGCCATGCAGGGCAAGGGCATCGGGCGCGCGCTGATGGACGCTCTGTTGCAGCAGACCGGCGAGCGAACGCTGATGCTCAATTCCACCCAAGAGGGCCTGGCGCTGTATACCCGCCTGGGGTTCATCGCCCACGGGTGCATTTATCAGCATCAGGCGTTGCTGGAGCAGGCGTCCCATTTTGCCGGCCATGATGGGGCGCCTGTCAGGTTCATGCAGGCCGAGGATGAGCCGTCGGTGCGACAGCTGGACCGGGCTGCCACCGGCAGGGATCGCAGCGCATTGTTAAGTCACTTGTTCGACATCGGCAGCCTCCTCGTCGTTGATCACGGTGACGGCGTGGCGGCTTATGCCTGCGCGCGCGAATGGGGCCGTGGCGTGGTGATCGGTCCGGTGATTGCCAGTGGGTCAGAGGCCGTGCCGGATGGCAAAGCGCTTATCGCCGCACTTGCAGAGGCTCATCGAGGCCGTTTCATTCGCATCGACGTGACCGAAGACAGCGGCTTGTCACCCTGGCTGAGCGAGAACGGCTTGCCCTGCGTGGGTCATGCCACACCCATGGTGCGCACCACGCAAGCTACCCCCAACGCCGTTGAAACAGATGCGCGATTGTTTGCCCTGTCCAACCAGTCGATCGGCTGACCCCGGCAACCGCTGCAAAGCCTGCATGGCGCCAATGGCCCACTTACCCTCAGAGGATGGATGTTGCGTATGAAGATGATGCCCTATTGGCTGGACACCGCTCCCAGGTTTGCCGCGGGTGAACGTGACGCGCCCAGTGGTGAGGTCGACGTGGCGATTGTCGGCGCCGGTTTTACCGGCCTGTCGGCTGCCATCGCGCTGGCCAAAAAGGGCGCAAAGGTCGCGGTGTTCGAGGCCGGGCTGGTCGGCAACGCAGCGTCCGGACGCAACGGCGGGATGTGCAATAACGGCTTTGCGCAGGACTACCACGCGCTGTCGACCGCTATCGGACGCGAGCGCGCGAACCTGCTGTATCGCGCCTTTGACGCTGGCGTGAGTAAAGTGGAGTCACTGATCACGGAAGAGAACATTGACTGCAGTTTCAAGCGCGTCGGTAAGCTCAAACTGGCGGCAAAGCCTGAGCACTTCGACAAGCTGGCCCGGTCCCAGGCGCTCATGGCACAGGAATGCGACCCCGACACTTGCATGCTGACGCGCGAGCAGTTGAGCGGCGAAGTCGGCACAGACCGTTATTTTGGCGGGCTGCTCTTCGGCAAGAGTGCCGGCATGCACGTGGGCCGCTATGGTCAGGGGCTCGCCGAGGCCGCCGCCCGACGTGGCGTGCGTATCTACGAGCAGGCTCCGGTGCTTGGCCTGTCCCGTCAGACAGGCACCGTGCATCAGGTGAAGACGCCACGCGGCGAGGTGCGTGCCAAACAGGTCTTGCTGGCGACCGGCACGTCTGCGGTGGGGCCGCTTTCCTGGTTTCGCCGACGCATCGTACCGGTGGGGGCCTTCATCATTGTCACCGAGCCCTTGTCCGTCGAGATGCTCGACCGCCTGGTGCCGAGTCGGCGCATGTACACCGATACGAAAAACTTCGTTAACTACTTTCGCATCACGCCGGACAATCGTTTGTTGTTCGGTGGCCGTGCGCGCTTTGCCACGTCCAACCCTGCCTCCGACGCGAAAAGCGGGGTCATCCTGCAAAGAGCGCTGATCGATATTTTTCCCGAGCTGAGCGGTACGCGCATTGATTACTGCTGGGGAGGCATGGTGGACATGACCCGCGACCGGCTGCCCCGTGCCGGTGAGCACGACGGATTGTTCTACTCCATGGGTTACAGCGGCCACGGCACGCATATGGCGACCTACATGGGCGCGATCATGGCCGAGGTGCTCGATGGTCGCGCCGACCTCAACCCATGGCGGGACTTTGATTGGCCCGCTATCCCGGGGCATTTCGGCAACCCCTGGTTTCTGCCGTTGGTGGGCGCCTATTACCGGTTTCAGGACTTGGTGCGCTAAGCCGCGACCTGGATCGTGACACGCTGCACGCTAGTTACATTGATGTTGGCATCACCGTCGTTCGCGTTTGAAAGGACGTTCCGCTCAGTCGGGACACGCCGTTTTTCTCATTTTTCGACAGGTACAACTGAAATGACCGACACCGAAATCGACTCCCAACTGATCAGCGGCCAGGAAAGTCTGCGCGTCTTCGAAAGCCTGAATCGTGATGTCTCTCGACGCAGAACGCTGCAGATGCTGGGACTCGCCGGTGTCGCCGCCGCCGGGGCCGGTAGCCTGTTCGGCGCCGCCGGCAAACTGCTCGCCGATGAAGCGGCCGCCCCCGGCAAAGGCAAGCCCGGTGGACGTATCCGTGTCGCCGGCATGAACAGCTCCACCGCTGACACCCTCGACCCGGCCAAGGGTTCCGGCTCTACCGACTACACGCGCCATTACATGTTTTACAACGGGCTGACGCGTTTCGACAGTCACATGGTGCCGCAGCTGGAGTTGGCCGAGCGCTTTGAGACCACCGATGCCACGCTCTGGGTGATCACCCTGCGAAAAGAGGTGACCTTCCACAACGGCAAGCCCCTCACGGCGGCCGACGTCGTGTTTTCGTTGTTGCGGCACAAGGACCCCATCTCCGGCTCCAAAGTCCTGTCGCTGGCAGAGCAGTTCAGCGAGATCAAGGCACTCGGCCAGAACGAAGTGCAGATCCGCCTCACTGGGCCGAACGCCGAGCTGATGTCGATTCTCGCGGTGTCGCACTTCCTGATCGTGCCCGAAGGCACCACTGACTTTAACCTGGGCATCGGCACGGGCCCGTTCAAGGTCAAGGAGTTCAAGCCCGGCGTGCGCTCGATTGCCGTGCGCAATAGCCACTACTGGAAACCGGGGCTGCCTTACCTGGATGAAATCGAATTCATCGGCATTGCCGACGAACCTGCAAGGATCAACGCGTTGCTTTCGGGCGATGTGCATATCACCAATGAAGTCGACCCGCGCTCCACCGTGCGCATCAAGGCCAGCAACACGCACAAGGTGATTTCATCTCCTTCGGGCAACTACACCGACCTGATCATCCGGCAGGATCAACTGCCAGGTCAGAATCCGGACTTTACCCTGGCGATGAAATACCTGCTGGACCGTGAGCAGGTGGTATCCGCCGTGTTCAGGGGGTTTGCCGTGGTCGGCAACGATCACCCGATTGCGCCGAGCGCGCGATACTTCAATGCCGCGCTGCCGCAACGCGCCTACGACCCGGAAAAAGCCAAATTCCTGCTCAAAAAAGCCGGCATGGAGAGCATCACCATGCCGCTGTTCGCCTCGCCGGCGGCCACCGGCTCGGTTGAAATGGCGGTGCTCCTGCAACAGTCGGCGAAACAGGCCGGGCTCAAGCTCGACGTCAACCGCATGCCAAGTGATGGTTACTGGAGCAATCACTGGGCCAAGCACCCGCTGACGTTCGGCAACATCAACCCACGGCCGAACGCCGACGTGATGTTTTCACAGTTCTTCAAGTCGAACGCCCCTTGGAACGAGTC
The DNA here is from genome assembly GCF_034354675.1 of Pseudomonas sp. MH9.3. NCBI lineage: Bacteria > Pseudomonadati > Pseudomonadota > Gammaproteobacteria > Pseudomonadales > Pseudomonadaceae > Pseudomonas > Pseudomonas sp. MH9.3. The sequence continues at coordinate 197,183 of NZ_CP133785.1, forward strand.
CGCCTGGAAGAACGAGCAATTCGACCAGTTGCTGCTGCTGGCCCGTGCCGAAACCGATGACGCCAAGCGCGGCACTATGTACGCCGACATGCAGACACTGGTGCACGATCATTGCGGCATTGGCGTACCGGTGTTCATCAGCAACATTGACGGTGTCGATCAGCGCGTCAAAGGCTATGGCGCCAATCCGCTGGGCGGTTTCATGGGCTATATGTTCGCCGAGCAAGTCTGGCTGGATGCCTGATCGAGGCGGTGCAATCAGGCGCCCGCCAGACGCGCCCATAATGCTTGCGCCTGCGTGTTGCGGTTACCCAGCCAGCGCACCAGTATGACCTCGAGATGGTCAGGCTCCATTTGCGGATACAGCCTGACCAGCTCGCCCTGTTCAATCATCCCCGCGACCATGGTGTGGGGCATGCAAGCGACACCGTGGCCGTTGGCGACCATGGATTTGAGCGCCTCGGACACCGTCGCTTCGAATACCCGTTGCAGGCGTTCGGGTTGAGGGTGGCGACTGACCTGGGTGCGCGAGAGTTCGTGCAATTGGGCGCTGCGCGAATAGGTCAGCCACGGAATCGGGCCATCTGACTGAGTGCAATGCTCGGCCAGTTGGGGCGTGGCCACCCAATAAAGCTCGTCGTGACCCAGCGACAGTGTTTCGAACTCCTCACGCTGGGCGTAAGCCTGCGATTCGGCTTCCCGATAAAACAGGATGAAGTCGCAGCGGCCGGACAACAAGGCCATGTAGTAATCATCCGTGCTGCGGTAGCTGGTGTCGATGCGGGTAAACACCCGCTCGCCTGGCGGCATTGCGTGGCTGATCCAGTCCGGAAAGAAATTGCAGGCCAGGGTGTGCAGCGATGCGAAGCTCAACGGGCAGTCGAGAATCTTCACGCTCTGCTCACAGTCGCGCGCCAGACGTACCAGTTCCAGGGCGTTCGGCAGCAAGGCCTGGCCGGCGACCGTCAAGCGGATGGGATTCTTGCTGCGGTCGATCAGGACTGCGCCCAGGCGCGTTTCCAGCAATTGGATGCGCCGACTCAAGGCGGATTGCGATGAGCCACGCATGCTCGCAGCGGCGGTAAATTTTCCCGTGTCTGCCAATGCGAGGAAATCCTCATACCACTCAATATCCATAGTTATTCCAATAGTCGATAGGCCGAACTGGAAAGTGAATCAATCGGCGCTAACGTTACCTTTCGATGGCTGGTTATTGTATTGACGAACCCAAGCCTGCAAAGACCCTTTGGGTGCATCGTCGATCATAAGAACAACTACCGCTCTGGGGCAATGTTATGCATAAAGTGAATGGTCTGAACGCGTTGCTCAAGACGTGCTCGCTGGCGTTGATCCTGTTCGGCGCCTGCACGGCACAGGCAGGTGTGCTGGAAAACGTAAAAGCGCACGGTAGCCTGCGTTGTGGCGTCGCCAGCGACAAGCCGGGGTTTTCGATCATCGATAACCAGGGCCGATGGACCGGCATGGATGCTGACCTTTGCCGAGGCATCGCGGCTGCAGTGCTGGGCGATGCGAACAAGGTGGAGTTCATTGCCACCACCGGCAAAAACCGTTTCACCGCGCTGGCTTCTGGCGAAATTGACGTGCTGTCGCGTTCCACTTCATGGACGGCGGACCGCGTGGCGAGCCTGGGCGTCGACTTTACGGCGATCTGGTTCTATGACGGGCAAGGCTTCATGACGCACGCCGAGGACAAGATCGCCAAGCTCACCGACCTGGCAGGCGCGACCTTCTGCCTGTCGCCAGGCACCACCTCTGAGCAGAACCTTGCAGACTATTTCGGCAAGCGCGGCCTGACCTTCCGCACGGTGGTCATTGAGAAGAGCCCTGAACTGTTCGCCGCCTTCCAGAAGGGCCGGTGCAATGCCATCACCAACGACATGTCCGGCCTGGCGGCGCGCCGCGCGTTGTTCAACAAGCCTGACGATTACCCGCTGCTGACTGAGGTCATTTCCAAGGAACCGCTGGGGGCCTACGTCGCGCAGGGCGATGCCGTGTGGCGCAACATCGTGACCTGGACCGCCTATGCGTTGATCACGGCCGAAGAGCTGGGCGTGGACTCCGACAACGTCGATAAACTGCACGCGGACAAAACCGCGTCAGCCGACGTCGCGCGTTTGTTGGGCACCGATGGCAACGTCGGCAAGGCGTTCAGCCTGGACAGCGATTGGGCGTACCGGGCGATCAAACAGGTCGGCAACTACGCGCAGATTTATGACCGTAACCTCGGTCCACAAACCGGTTTGAACTTCCCCCGTGAAATGAACCGCCTCTGGAAAGACGGCGGGTTGTTGTATGCGCCGCCGATCCGCTGAGTGGCCAACTTCAATCAACGAAACGGGATGTCGTCATGCTGACCCAACGTTTTAACCGTGCACGCCTGCTGAGTGCGCTGCAGCAGGGGCTCGTGCTGCTGCTGGTGGTGCTGGTGTTTTATGGCCTGGCACACAACGCAAGCCTCAACCTCAAAGCCCTGAACATTGCGTCCGGTTTCGGCTTTCTGACGGACCGGGCAGGCTACGACATCAGTTTCCAGCTGATCGACTACACGCCCTCCGACAGCTACGGGCGGGCGTATCTCGTTGGCCTGCTCAATACCTTGCTGGTGTCAGTCATCAGTATCGTGCTGGCAACGCTGATCGGTGTGCTGCTGGGCGTTGGCCGGGTTTCGGAAAACTGGCTGGTCAATCGCCTGTGCGGGATGAGTATCGAGTTTCTGCGCAACGTCCCGTTGGTGGTGCATCTGATCTGGTGGTACGGATTGATGCTCGCACTGCCCAGCGTCCGCCAGGCTTTCTCGCTGGCAGACGTGTTTTTCCTGAGCAACGCGGGCCTGCAGGTGCCGTGGCCGCAGCAGGGCGCAGCCGTCGGCTGGGGCCTGGTGTTAATGGGCGTGGGCGCACTGTCCGCCATCGTCGCCTTCAAGTGCCGTGATGCCCGTGCCCGCTGGCGTGGTATTACGCCACGCCGCTGGCCCTGGGTGCTGGCGTGCGCGTTATTGCTGCCGCTGCTGGTGTACGCGGCCAGCGGTACTGCGTTGCACTGGGACGTGCCGACCCGCCAGGGCTTCGGGTTTCACGGCGGTGCCACCCTGGTGCCGGAGTTGCTGGCGCTGTGGCTGGCGCTTTCTTTCTACAGCGCCAGTTACATCGCTGAAACGGTGCGTGCCGCCATCCAGGCGGTGCACCGAGGCCAGTACGAAGCAGCGAAGGCGCTGGGCTTTGTGCGAGGCACCGCCATGCGTCAGCTGATTGCACCGCAAGCGCTTTACGCCATGGTCCCGCAAATAACCAACACCTACATGAACATCGTCAAGAACTCATCGCTTGGCGTTGTGGTTGGGTTCATGGAACTGGTGTCGTCGACTGGCGGCACCACGTTGAACCAGACGGGGCAGGCTATCGAATGCATTGTGCTGGTGATGGCGACCTATTGCGTGATCTGCCTGGTGATTTCTCTGGCGATGAACGTTTACAACTATCGCATCGGCAAGCGGGGGCACTGAGCATGAACGAATTGACTCATATCGTCCCGGTGCGTTTGCCACCGCAGTCGACCCTCTCGGTGCGCGTCTGGCGCTGGGTGCGCCAGTCGATGTTCCCCAGTGTCGGCCACTCGTTGCTGACCCTGCTGGTGCTAGCTTTGCTGGCAGTGTGCATCCCCAAGGCGCTCAACTGGCTGGTGCTGGACGCGACGTTCGTCGGCAGCACCCGCGACGCCTGCAACCCTAACGCCGCCTGCTGGTTACCGGTCATCGAGCGCTGGAATCTCTTCGTTTACGGTTTCTACCCGGAAGCTCAGCGCTGGAGAGTCAACCTGGCATTCCTGCTGGCGGTCGGTGCGTTTGTCCTGTTGTTTTTCAAGCGTCTGGACCGCCGCGCCTTACTGGCGTACCTGGTGATGTTGCCGCTGCTGATGTGGTGGCTGCTCAAGGGCGGCGCAGGCCTGCCAGGCGTTTCGTCAACGCAGTTTGCCGGCATGACCGTGACCGTGATGCTGGGCACCATCGGCATGATTTTCGCGCTGCCGCTGGGCATTCTGCTGGCGCTGGGGCGGCGCTCGAAGAAGCCGGTCATCCGCCTTCTCTGCGTGCTGTACATCGAGCTGGTGCGCTCGGTACCGGTGATCAGCCTGTTGTTCATGGCGTCGCTGATGATCCAGTTGTTCCTGCCGCCGGGTGTGGCGTTCGACATTCTGCTGCGGGTGCAGGTGGTGCTGATCCTGTTCACCGCGGCCTACATGGCCGAAACCGTGCGCGGCGGCTTGCAGAGCTTGCCCAAGGGGCAATACGAGGCGGCGCAGGCGCTGGGCTTCGGTTACTGGAAAACCATGGGGCACATCATCCTGCCGCAGGTGCTCCGGCAGACCATTCCTCCACTGTTGACCCAGTTTATCGGCCTGTTCAAGGAAACCACGCTGGTGATGGTTGTCGGCGTGCTGGACATCGTCGGCATCGCCAGCAGCACGGCCGCGTCCGCTGAATGGGCGGGGCATGACCACGAGATCTACATCTTCCTTGCTCTGTACTTCTTCATTATTTGCTTCGCGTTGTCGCGCTATGCCCGCCATCTCGAAAATAACCTGGAGCATGACCGCTCATGAACATTGCCAATCACACCGATGTCGGCCCTGTCGTGCGTATCGAAAACCTCAACAAGTGGTACGGACAGACCCACGTGCTGCGCGATATTTCACTGTCGGTGGCGCCGGGTGAAAAGCTGGTGATCTGCGGGCCTTCGGGCTCCGGCAAGTCGACGCTCATTCGTTGCATCAACCAGCTCGAGCAGCACCAGCAGGGCACGATCGAAGTCCTGGGCCACGCACTTGACGGCAAGCATCTGGAGCAGTTGCGTCGCCAGGTGGGTATGTGTTTCCAGAGCTTCAATCTGTTCCCGCACCTTACGGTGCTGAAGAATTGCACCCTTCCTCAAACGGCCAACCTGGGTGTGCCGGTGGCCGAAGCCATCGAGCGCGCCTTGCAGTTGCTGGACAAGGTGATGATGCGTGATCACGCCAACAAGTATCCCTCGCAGCTCTCCGGCGGCCAGCAGCAACGCATCGCCATCGCGCGCGCACTGTGCATGCAGCCACGGATCATGTTGTTCGATGAGCCGACCTCCGCACTGGACCCGGAAATGATCGCCGAAGTGCTTGAGGTGATGACCGGCCTGGCCGAAGACGGCATGACCATGATCTGTGTGACCCACGAAATGGGTTTCGCTCGCAAGGTGGCCGACCGTGTGGTGTTCATGGATGGTGGAGAAATCATTGAGCAGGCGCCGCCTTCCGAGTTTTTCCATTCGCCGCAGTCGCCACGCACGCAACGCTTCCTCAACCAGATTCTGAACCATGGGGCGCAGCCGGCATGACATCTCCTATCGCAATCGCGTTGCACGGCGGGGCCGGCGTCCTGCAAGCGGGCGTTTTGAGCGCCGAAGACGAGAACGCCGTGCACGCCAGTCTGCTGAGCGCGCTCAAGGCCGGACTGAGCATCCTGGAGGGGGGCGGCAGCGCGCTCGACGCCGCCCAGGCCAGCGTGGTGGAACTTGAGGAGTGTCCCTGGTTCAACGCGGGCAGAGGCGCCGTATTCACGGACAAGGGCGATCATGAAATGGACGCCGCGATCATGAGCGGCGACCACCGTGAAGCGGGCGCCGTGGCCGGGATCCATTTTGCGCGCAACCCCATCAAGGCTGCGCGTGCGGTGCTCGAACACAGCGACCACGTGCTGTTGTCTGGCGTCGGTGCCGACCAGTTCGTTGCCGCCCAGGCGCTGGAGCAGGTCGACAATGCATGGTTCGACACCGAACTGCGCCGCAGGCAATGGCAAGCCCAGCGCCTGAGCCCGCAAACGCTCAGCCTGGAACCCGGCGGTATCGAGAAAAAGTTCGGCACGGTGGGGGCGGTGGCGTTGGATCGCAGCGGCCAGGTGGCCGCAGCGACATCCACCGGCGGCATTACCAACAAGCGTTACGGACGCATCGGTGATACGCCGCTGATTGGTGCCGGCACCTGGGCCGACAACCGCAGCGCGGCTATTTCCGCCACCGGGCATGGCGAGTTTTTCATTCGATGTGCCGTCGCCCACGACATCGCCGCACGCATGCGATACGCCGGCGCCAGACTGCGCAAGGCGTGCGACCAGGTGGTGCTGGGTGAGCTGAAAGCGGTGGGCGGCAACGGCGGCGTGGTTGCCGTGGCCCCCAACGGTGACACCGCGCTGGTGTTCAATACACCCGGCATGTACCGCGCCTGGCGCGATGCCGAGGGCGGGCTGCATACGGCGATCTACGCCGCAGAGGATCGGTTGCACGTTCAAGAGGCAACGACCTGAGCGTTTTGACGAATGTTGATGTTGTGATGAAGACCCCTTCAACCTGGAGCGCAATGATGAAAATAATAAAAACGTTGAAGAACGCCAAAGGTGTTCTGCTGTGTGTCCCCTTGTCCATCGCACTGTACGGATGTCAGCAGTTACCGCCTAAAGCGGTGGTTGCCAACGCCGACGCCGTACTGGATGAACCGGTTAAAAAAGTAGGCAATCAGCAACTGCTGGTCCGTGGCCCGAGCGGCGAAGGCGTGATTCCGGTGTTTGCCAGTGGCGATATCAACGCGGTAGCGCCGGACGTCACGAAAGTGTTTATCGTCATACATGGCACGCTCAGAAACGCCGACACCTATTTCGCAACGGGTCAACAGATCCTCGCGGGCGCTGGATCGCTGGGCAAAGGGGCAATGATGGTTGCCCCGCAATTTCTGACGGCTCCGGATGTGAAAGCCTTTTCGCTGCCTGCCCGGAGTCTGGCGTGGACGCAGGAGGGCTGGAAAGGTGGAGAGGCGGCGGTCGGGCCTGTGCCCCTCAGTTCCTTCGCGGCGCTTGACGCGCTGCTCGAGCATTTTGCCGATAAACGTCTGTACCCGGCGCTGTCCAGCGTGGTGTTGATGGGGCACTCGGCCGGCGCGCAGATCCTGCAACGTTATGCCGTAGTGGGGCGCGCCGATCCGATATTGACGCGTGCCCATATCGATCTTCGCTACGTGGTTGCCAATCCATCCAGCTATTTGTACTTCAGTGACGAACGCCCCGACAGCCAGGCTCTGGCAGGCGGTGCGTGCCCGGAAGCGACCAAATGGAAATATCAACTCAAGGACGGCCCCGAGTATGTGTCATCGCAGAATGTGAAAACGCTGGAGTCCGACTATGCCGCGCGCAATGTCGTGTACCTGCTCGGTGAGGCAGACACAGACCCCTACAAACACTTCATCGATCGGTCATGCGCGGGTATGTCGCAAGGGCCTTATCGGCTCGCGCGAGGACGCGCTTATTTCGATTACATGAAAAAGCGGCACCCGGCGCACTTGAAACAGAAGGTGGTCATGGTGCCAGGCGTCGGCCACGATAATTTGAAAATGTTTACCTCCAACTGCGGGATGGCTGTGTTGTTTGATCAACCGACACCCAAGACCTGTCCGGTTATAACGGGCGCTAAATAACCAGCGTGGACTCAAAGCGTCTTTTGATAGCGCTCCATGAGTTAGCGCGCCAATAAGACGCTCCGCGTTTGGATACTGTTAGTCAACAGGTCAGAAAGTTCCAGCGTTTTCATTAATCTCAGGGGTGCCCGTCAGTGATCATCATTGATGGGCTGGCCCGCGGACCCATTCAACTATAAAAAAGCGCTGCTTATCGCTGCGGTGTTAATAAGCCACGTTCGTTGGCACACTATTTGGGGGCAGTATGAACAAGCAAACTCTGGCGGTGGCCATTGCGCTCGCCAACGTATCGTCGTTCAGCGTATATGCCGGCGAAGCAGCAGGCGCAGGCGACTTTATCTCTGGATCCAAGGCAAGCATCAGCTCGCGCACCCTGTATTTCAATAACGACAACCGCGCCGGTGGTGCGGATCAAAAGGAAGCCGCCCAGGGGCTGCTCTTCAATTATGCGTCGGGCTATACCCAAGGCACGATTGGCCTGGGCCTGGATGCGCAAGTGCTCACGGGGATTCATCTGGATGGGGGCAGGGGGCATCATCCGGATAAAAACACGTTTTCGCCAAGCGATTCGGATGGCTCTGCTGAACAGACCTGGAGTCGCGCGGGCGCCAACGTGAAGGTCAAACTCGCCGATACAACGCTGAAGGTGGGCAATGCACTAAGTCCTGAACTGCCGATTCTCAATGCCAGCGAAAGTCGTGTGCTGCCGCAGACTTTCCAGGGCGGTATGTTAACTTCCAAAGTATTCAATGATGTAACGCTGAACGTTGGCAAGATCACGGACGCTGTTGGCCGTGCCTCCAGCAATAGTTCCGGTCTGTCTGTATCCGGCGCAACAAAGGACTCCAACAGTTTCCAGTTTGCGGGAGCCGACTGGAAGATCACCAGGAATTTGACTGCTCAAGCCTATCACTCTCAACTCAAGGATTTTTACAATCAAACCTTCCTCGGCCTGGTTTATCTGGTGCCGATTGGCAATGATCAAACCCTGAAAACCGACCTGCGTTACTTCGATAGCAACTCCGATGGCAAGAATGGCCAGGTGGGTTATCGCTTCAACAACAATGGTGGTTACGCAAAAGATACAGGTGAGGTTTCCAACAAGACATGGAGTGCCATGTTTACTTATGCCCTAGGTGGTCACTCCATCATGGTCGGTCATCAGCGCGTGAGTGATGATGGCGGGTTTGTGTGGGTCAATAATGGAAGCATCGCCGACAGCCGTGGGCGTAACGAGGGCCAGGGCGGGTCGGATTTCTATCTGTTCACCAACAGCATGATCAATCAGTTCGCCCGTGCAGGGGAAAATACGACATTCGGCCAATACAGCTTCAGCTTCGCTTCCATGGGCATCTCCGGTTTGAAAATGAGCGTCGCCTACTTGCACGGTGATGACATCAGGGACGTGAAAAACGGCAGTGATCATTCTGAATGGGAACGCGACATGCGTGTTGCCTACACCGTGCAGGAAGGACCGCTGAAAAACCTGAGCGCGACGCTGCGACACGGTGCGTATCGAGGCGACGGCTCGGGGGGATCCAATACCGATCAAACCCGCCTTATTTTCGATTACACCTATAACTTCATGTAAGGCCAACGGGAGGAGAAGTTGCATGCAGCAGCGGGGGAGGTCGTTAGAGCTCAAGGCTTATAACGGCTCTCGCAACCGACTCCCGCTGATTCGCTATTGGCCTGTATCCTATTGAGTCGCCCCATCATTACGCTTCGTAATCTTGGTATCGCGCCGCGTGCCTCACTCTTTTTTGCCTTCATGGCCTTGCTTGTACTGTTCCTCGGTGTAATGAGCCTGGGCAAGATGGCTGACCTGTATCACACGACCCAGTCCATCGTTAAAGGCGGGCTGGCGCCCACTCGCCTTCTGGGAGAATTGGCGGACACGACAGCGCGCCTTCGCACCATGTCTTATGCGGTATTGGTCAACCGTAGCGCAGGCCAGGCGGATATTGAAAAGTCTGATGCGCGCATCGAAGAGTTGACTAAAAAAGCAGACCGAATAGTCAATGACTACGAGCCGCTGCTCAATGGCGATGAAGAAACGGCCAGGTTTGGCCAGTTCAAGGAAGCGCTTGGTCATTATGTGAAGGCGCAGGATGAACTGCGCAAGGCATCGCTGGCCAACCGTGAAGATGAGATCCGGGCTTTGATCAAAGGGGATCTCAAGAAGTACTCAAGCCAAATGGCGCCACTGGTTGACTGGCTGCTGGAGGATAACCGCAAGGATTCAGAAGCTGCAGTGATGGCGTCTTCCAGCAACTACCTGACGGCACGTAACGTCATCATCGCAGTACTGATATTGACGGCCGTTCTGACCGCGTTACTGGCCGTTATCCTGACGCGAAGCATTATTCGTCCCCTCAATGACGCCCTACGAACAGCCGAAGACGTAGCCCGAGGTGATCTGACCCAGACTGTGCACATTCAGGGCCGTGACGAGGTGACTCGCCTGCAACAGGCTTTGACAGCCATGCAGACCAACCTGCGCGATACCTTGCAGCATATCTCCGGCTCGGCGACCCAATTGGCGTTGGCCGCCGAAGAGCTCAACGCCGTCACCGAGGAAGGCTCAAGTACGCTCGAGCAGCAGAACAACCAGATCGAGCAGGCGGCGGCAGCCGTCAATCAGATGACCGCCGCCGTTGAAGAAGTGGCCAGCAATGCTGTGAGTACGTCGACCGCCTCGCAACAGTCGAGTGCGGCGGCGATGCAAGGCCGTCAGCGCGTCCAGGACACGGTCAATGCCATTGAGCAGATGACCACCGATGTCGAGGTCACTGCCGAGCAAGTGGGCAGCCTGGCGGGTCAGACGCGCGACATTGGCAAGGTGCTGGATGTGATTCGCGCCATTGCCGAGCAAACCAACCTGCTGGCCCTCAACGCGGCCATCGAGGCTGCTCGAGCCGGTGAGGCGGGCCGAGGTTTTGCCGTCGTTGCCGACGAAGTGCGGGCGCTGGCTCATCGCACGCAACAGTCCACTCAGGAAATCGAGGTGATGGTCAGCGGCATACAGCAGGGCAGCAGCCAGGCGGTCGCGTCAATGCAAAACAGCAGTGTTCGAGCCCAGGCCACACTGGGTGTGGCCCGCAGTGCGGGGCAAGCACTGGAGGAAATTACCCGCAGCGTTGGCGAAATCTGCGAGCGAAACCTGGTGATTGCCAGCGCCGCCGAAGAGCAGGCCCAGGTGTCGCGAGAGGTTGACCGCAACCTGGTTAACATCCGTGATTTGTCACTGCAAACATCAGCAGGTGCCCATCAGACCAACTCGGCGAGCCATGAGCTTTCGCGCCTGGCGGTTGAGCTTAATCAGAGGGTCATGCGGTTCAAACTATAGATCGCGACACGCCTGGCTTTTTCCGAGGGGCCGGAAAGTCTGTATGACAACGTTCCCTGCATGTCTGCCAAAAAAACCAACAGGGTGTCAGCCTGGTAACAGTGGTAAAAAAACAGGAGTTCCTCAATGGATCATCACTTCGAGCACCATATTAAACACGTCTTCGAAAGCGCCATGAGTGCTGCGCAGATGGCAGCGCTATGCAGTCTTATGGACGACTCGAGGGCTGACGCGAAACCTGTGCGTGGTCATGCCGATATTGTTGTAATCAATGCAAGTGAAAGGCTGCTGGACGCGCTCGGTACCTATACGAAAGTCGCTGAAGTAAAGCCAGGCCTGTGGGTGCTGGGTGATTTCACGCACAGGCTGGTCGACTGTTCACTCTTTGTCAAAGAGGCCGCCGTTGACGCTGCATTAAGTATCTTGTCGGAAGGGGTCGACGAAACGGATGGCCATTTTCGCGCGCCCAGTTGGGTCGAATAGAAAGTTTCCGGGGTCGTCTGTGTCACACCGCTGTCTATAACGTGCGTATTTAAAATGGAGTGCTACGGCTATGAAGTATCGGCTTTTATTATTGATTGCAGGCGTGTTGTCCGTCTCGTCGCTCAACGCTGGAGCGACGGAAATAAAGACGCCTTCGTCACACGTCCCGTCCACGTTCATCGTCTTGTGTGATTGTAATACCCACCTCAAGCGCACGCTGATCCAGCGTGAAATCAATAAAGCCGGCGCAAAGATCCTGTTTACTTATGACAATCTTGGCGGCTTTGCCGTCAAGACGCCGAAGTCAGATAATCCCGACCAACTTGAACAGAGGTTGCGTGGCATACCCGGAGTCAAGTCGGTAGAGCTTGATGGCGAGGCAGGCATCAATACTGGGAGCTGAACAGGGGAGACGCCGGTGCATCCTTGAGTAGGCGTGACTATGCAAGTCCACTACGCGCACCCCCAGAAAGTGCTACTCCGATAGTGCATGTGAGCTGATCGCCGATGGAAAAATGCGACGATCACCCATTGCAGGAGAGCAGAGATGAGTTGTGAAGAATCGAACAGTCGGGAAAATGCATGCGGTATCGACGTGTCGCGCTGGCAGGGCAACATCGACTGGGCGCGCGTGGCGGGCGCCGGCATCACCCATGCGATAGCGAAGATGACCGAGGGCGGTGACTACACCGATCCCACATTTGTCGAGAACTTCCAGGGGATGAAGGCGAACGGCTTGAAGGCCGGGGTTTACCACTATTTCCGTGCGTTGAGCAGCACGCCGTGTGAGCAACTGGCCAATATCAAGGCGCGCCTTGCCGAGGTGGACTTCAAGCTCGGGCAGGACATTTTGGCCATTGATGTCGAGACCCATCGCAACGAAAGCGCCACTGCGGATCAGATGGCGGACGCCCTGTTCCAGTTGGTGACGCTTGTTCGGGTTTCGCTGCTGGAGGGGGCCTATCCGCATATTTATGCCTCGCCCAACATCTGGAACAACCGCGTGGCCTGGCACACATATGACTTTAGCGAATGCCCGCTGTGGATCGCCAACTGGAACGTCACCGAACCTACAGTTCCGCAAACATGGAACAAGCAGGGCAAGAGTTGGCGATGGTGGCAGCACAGCAGCAAGGGACAGGTTGACGGTATTCAGGGGGCGGTGGATCTGAATTGGGTCAGGCTCTGATCGCAAGCAGCACAACGGCGCTTATGTGGGCCGTTGTCTGCTGCGCGAAGATCAGCGCCTGTTGCCCTCCTTGCCAGCGCCCCCGACCGCTAAGCAGCAGGCCTGACCCGAAAGGCCAGAAACACCGGGCCTGCGGGAAAGGAGCTGATTTCCAGCTCGTCCAGTGGATTGAGCGTGTTCATGCGGCTGCCGGCGTTGCTGTACAGCGTATGGTCGCCCGCAGCAGCGAGGTTGATCTTGCCGGCGGCGGCCTGGATCAGCGTCACCTTGAACCCTTCGGTGACTTCCTCACCTATCGTCAGGGTGACGTCGGTGTTGCTGATGACCAGAATCGATTTGCCTGAATCGGCCATGGTCAGGGGGCGACTGCCGGTGATCGAGGTGTTGGTGTGCACGTGGCCACCGGCGTGGTAGGTCACCATCCTGGGGTCGGCAAAGACGCGGGCGAAAGCGCCCACGTAATTGACGCTGGCGCGCATGTCATCAAATTGCTCGACCACATAAGTGCCGATGCTGCCGGTGGTGTCGGCATCGGAGTCAAACACCCATTTGCGACCGACCATCAGCCCGATCTGGGTGTTGGTGCGTACGCCCGTGCGCAGTTCTTCGAGGTACAGCGTGCCGATCTGGCCGCCGCCCTTGCCCTGCACGTAGGTAAGCCGCGCAATGGAGTGGCTGTCGCCCGTCGGGCTGCCCTGGGAGGTGTCGACCCGATAGTCGACACAGTCTGCCGAGAGGATGGTGGTGGTGGTGTTGGTATTGGGGGCCCAGGTGAACTCCAGCACCCTGCCGGCCTTGGCCTGTTCCAGTGAGACAGTGGTCTGCGAAGTGGTGCTGGAGCCTGACTGCTTCAGATCGTCGGTCATGATACTTGTCCTTAAGTGAGGTGTTTTTTTACTGTTCATTTATACAGTAGTTGCGATGTGGACGGTGCGCGAGGTGAGGCGACGAAATGCACGGGCGAGCCTCATTTGCCCGCAGCTTCGCCATCCTGATGGAACTTCAACTGTGCAACAGTCCTCCACCAAGGATGCCTTCATCACCTGCCGCCAGAGCCGCCCATGACCCAATCCCCCAGTAGCGCCAAACCGTCCCTGCGCCGGGCCATTAGCGGCCCGATGCTGTTTCTGTTCATCCTCGGTGACGTGCTCGGCGCCGGCGTCTATGCGCTGGCCGGCACCATTGCCGGCGAGGTGGGCGGGGCGATCTGGGTGCCGCTGCTGGTGGCACTGTTCTTCGCCATGCTCACTGCCGGCTCCTACGCGGAGCTGGTGACCAAATACCCGCACGCGGGCGCCGCGTCGGTGTTCGCCGAAAAGGCCTTCAAGTCGCCGCTGATTTCCTTTCTGGTCGGCTTCAGCATGCTCGCCGCAGCGGTGACCAGCGCCGCCGGGCTTTCGCTGGCGTTTGCCGGCGACTACCTGGCAGCGTTCATCGATATCTCGCCCCCTCTGGCTGCGCCGATCTTTCTGCTGGTGATTGCGCTGCTCAATGCGCGCGGAATCAAGGAGTCGCTGGGCGCCAACATGCTCATGACGGCGATTGAACTGTCCGGGCTGTTGCTGGTGGTGGTCGCGGCGGCCTGGTGTTTCCAGATGGGCGACGCCAACCTGGGCCGCGCGTTCGAATTCAAGCCCGGCATCAACCCGATGCTCGCCGTGCTCGGCGCGGCGTTGCTGGCGTTCTACTCGTTTGTCGGCTTCGAGACATCGGCCAACCTCGCCGAAGAAATCCGTGACGTGCGCAGGGTGTACCCGCGTGCGCTGTTCGGCGCGCTGATGACGGCGGGCATTGTTTACATGGCGGTAGGTGTCGCCGCGTCCACCGTGCTGCCAATGGACAGGCTGATGGCGACCTCGGCGCCGTTACTGGAAGTGGTGCGCGCCTCAGGCTTGAATATCCCGCCCAGGCTGTTTGCGTTCATTGCCCTGGTGGCGGTGGCCAACGGCGCGCTGCTGACCATGATCATGGCCAGCCGCCTGACCTACGGCATGGCCCGCCTGGGCCTGCTGCCCGAGCCGTTGTCGCGGGTGCTGCCCAAGCGGCGTACGCCCTGGGTGGCAATCATCGCCAGCAGCCTGGTGGCCATTGCTTTGACGTTGACCGGCACCCTGGCGGCCTTGGCGCAGACGGTGGTGCTGTTGCTGCTCTTTGTGTTTCTGAGCACTAACCTGGCGGTGCTGGTACTGCGCCGTGACACCCTCGACGTCGACCATTTTCGCGTGCCCACCTGGGTGCCGGTGCTGGCGATTGTGTCGTGCCTGCTCCTGCTCAGCCAGCAGAGCCTCGACACCTGGTTGCGGGGCGGCGCGCTGCTGCTGTTGGGCATGCTGTTGTACGGCTGCAACCGGCTGGCGACCCGGCCTAAAGCTTGAACTGGCGGGTCAGCTGATTGAGGTCGGTCGCCAGCTTGGTCAGTTCGGCCGTGGCAATCGCCGTCTGGTTCGAGCCTTCGGAGGCCTCGCTGGACAAGTCGCGGATGCTCACCAGGTTGCGATCCACTTCGCGCGCGACCTGGGCCTGTTCCTCGGCGGCGGTGGCAATCATCAGGTTGCGCTCGTTGATCTGACTCAGGGAGTCGGTGATGTCGCCCAGCACTTTGCCGGCGCCGTTGGCCATGTCCAGGGTCTTGCTGGCTTGAGCGCTGGTCTGGTTCATCGACGACACCGCATTGCCCGTGCCCGTCTGGATCGAGCTGACCATCTGCTCGATTTCCTGGGTGGATTTCTGCGTGCGATGGGCCAGGGCTCTTACTTCATCGGCCACCACCGCGAAGCCACGACCGGCTTCACCGGCGCGCGCGGCTTCAATGGCGGCGTTCAAGGCCAGCAAGTTGGTTTGCTCGGCAATCGCCCGGATCACGTCCAGCACCTTGCTGATGTCATTGGCCATGGTCGCCAGCACTTGCACTTCACCGGAGGTGGACTGCACGTTGGCGACCATCATGTTGATGGCCGCGACCGTGTCGTTCACCTGATTGCGCCCGGCGATGGCGGCCGAGCTGGATTGCGCGGTCAGATCGGAGGTGGTGGCCGCATTGCCTGCGACTTCCTCCACGGCGGCGGTCATTTCGGTCACGGCGGTGGCGGCCATTTCGATTTCATGGTTCTGCCGCTGGATGGTGCGCGACGCGCCCTCGGTCACGGCGTGCATTTCTTCGGCGGTGGCCGCCAGTTGCGTGGAGGAGTCGCCGATCAGCGCCAGTGCATCACGCAGATTGGACTGCATGGTGGCGATGGCTTTTGACAGTTGCGCCGCTTCGTCGGAGCCGTCCACCTCGATGCGCTGGCTCAAGTCATTGGCGGCAATGCGCTGGGCCATCAGCAGGGATTGATTGATCGGCACTGTGAGGCTGCGGGTGTAAAGCCAGGCCAACAGTAAAGAGGCGGTTATCGACAGGAGCAGGAACACGCCGACGATCATCAGTGTTTGCGCATAAACGTCATCGGCCTCCTGTCCGGCTTTTTTTGCTTTGTCCTGGTTAACGCTGATAAGCGCCTTTAATGCAGTTTCGACATTATCCGCCGCTACTTTCATCGGCCCGTTTGATATGGCGACTGCGCCTTCCAATTGCTGTGCGCTAACTAACGCAAGGTAATTGTCCTGAGTCTTGAAATAGTCGGCTTGTACTTCGCGTAAACGTGCAAACGCTTCCTGGCCTCGCGGCGTGACGATAAAGTTGTTCAAGGACTGCGCATATTGATCGATCAACTGCCGCGATTGCTGGATATCGCTGACCGCCTTGGTCCGGCGCTCCTGGGGCTCAATCGGGTTGCGCACCCGGGCGTTGTTGCCTCGGATGGTGACAAACTCCCGGTCCAGTTGGCCCAACAGTTGTACGCTGGGCAACACGTTGGTTTCGACATACTTCTCTGCTGTTCTAAGCAGCCCGGCTTGCCTGAGTGCCAGCAACCCCATCGCAATAATGATCAGGCAGAAAAAACCGAAACAAACAGCCGATCGCGGTGCGAGATTTAGTTTTCGCAAAAACATGGTAACTCCTCAGGTGTGGGCGCTTTCACCCGTGGAATTAATATCGACACTCTTGTTCGAAACTTTAAGTTTGTTCGAAATATAGTGTTGATTTTTTTTGGCTCTGTATTGAGTCTAATAACAATTAGATGTCTAATTGTTTCAGGGTTCGCGAGGCATCAGTCCTGCACCCACTGCACACTGTCGAACACAAAGCCCGGGCTCAGAAAACCCTGGCCCGTTTTACCCGAAGCCACGCCAATCTCCAGCGAATTTACCCCTGCATGCAAGGCCGTGGCCGGCACATTGACGTCGAACACCGTGTTGTTGCCTCGATACGTCCCACGGGTGATGCCACGGCTGTCCGGCTGGTTGGAGGCCTGCGGCACCGGCGCCGTCCACTGCTGATTCACGCTCACCGTCGGCCGCCCGCCAGCCTGGGCCAGCGAGATGAACAGGCGCAGGCGGTAAGCGCGCAGCTCATTGGCAGCCAGGACGAATTGGATGCGCGTAGGGCTGTTGACGTCGCGCCATTGCGCGGCGGGGAAGGCGTCGGGCCTGCTGGTGCCAACGCTGTAGGTGACGGGCGCCCAAGGGGTCATGCGCGCATCACTGGGATGGGCGCAGCGCAGCAGACGCGCATTGAGAAACCCGGCCGGCGTGCCATCGGGTGTGCCGATCTGCCATTTCACCTGACCCGCTGGCGGGTGTGCCTGCAAGCTCGCCTGGCTGGTAGCGCCTGCGCTGATATCCACCCAGCTCTGCGCCACCTCACGTTCACCCTGATACAGCGTCATGCGGTAATGCCCCGGCCGCATCGCCGTCAACTGGAACCGCCCGTTGCCGTCGGCCCGCGCCCAGTATTGGGCGTTGGCATTGCTCAAGCCCACCACTGCCGGCAGGCCATGGGCCACGCCGCCAACCTGGCCGGCGAGGGCACCGCGTTCTGCGCTGCCGACAAAGCCGGCAAGTCCCAGGCGGTCGTCGACGAACCCAAGGTCGGTCAACGCTGCGCCTGGCGCGTCACCGTCGGTGAACAGCAACCCATAGACGCCGTGCAGGCCGCCGCGATAGGGCTCGGTCTGGGTGTGGTTGGAGAACATATAGTTGTACAGCTCGTGGGTGACCGGGGTTTTCTGCGTGGCGATGTCCTTGAAGAACGGGCCACCCGCGCTCAGCTCGCGGTTGCCCATCAGCATGTACACCGCCACCCCCGGGCCTTTGACGCCGTGCAGGGGGTCATCGATCATCGGTTGCGCCGAATAGAACTTGGAACTGGTGCGCCCGTCGGCCAGCAAAAACACGTCCTTGCCTTCGATGGCCGTGCCGACATTGGAGTCGGTGCCACGCTGGGCCTTGGGCAGCTTGCTGACATCCAGCCGCGCCACAAAGCGCAGCTCGCCCACCGGCAGCAGGGTCGGCGCGTAGGTCGCCATGTAGATCGCCGCGCGGCCTTTGTTGGCGAGGTAGTAGTGGATCAGCTCACCTGACCGAGCGCTGATCACAATCACATCGCCCACGGTGCGCGCCTCCACCTGAGCACTGCCAAGGCCCGAAGCAATCTGCGAAGCCTTGGGTTCGGTGGTCTGCAGTTCGTTGCCGCGATAGCGCATCGAGACCAGGTCGCCGTTGTGCGTGTCCACACTGAAGACCAGGTTGGCGCCGGTGTCGACCACGATGTGCGAGTCACTGCGGGTAAAGCCGAAACCGGCGGAGTGGGCCTGGGCCGCCAGGGTGCACAGCATGATCAGCATGAGACGTCGCATCAGCTTTTCTCCAGGTTCATATGGCCCGCACCGGCATCGCGGGGCACCTGCAGGCGCACCCTGTCGGGCGGTTGCGGTGCGACGAGGTACTGGCGGTATTGGCTGAACGCCTCCAGTGCCGCCGCGTCCTGCGGTCGATAATCGTTGCCACTCTGATGCTGCTGGTTCGGCACACAGGGCCTGCCGATGGCTGCCCGGCACGCGTTATCGGCGGCCGGGGCGAAGAGGGCGAAGGCGGTGCCGGGCTGGCGGGTATCGTTGAACAGCGGGTGGGACACGTCGTCGAAGACATTGCCTTCCACCAGCAGATGGGCGCTGGCGGTGCGCGACATGATCGCGCCCTGGTAAGTCAGGTGGGCGAACACATTGTTGACCAGTTGCGCACGCACCTCGGCATCGCCCATTCCGCCGGCGTGAGGCGCACGTCCCGAGGTGTCGTGCACGTAGTTGCCCACCAGCGTCAGGGTGTCGTGGTGACCGAGAAACAGCCAGACCCAGTAGTGGTGACTGTCACAGGTCGCCGAATAGGGCGTGCGGCCGTCGAATTCATTGTTGGAAATCGTCACATGGGTGGCGCTGCCCCAGCCGCTCACGATCATCTGCCGGCCGATCCGCGCGAAGGTGTTGTGGTCGATCCACACGCCGTCGGCGTCGTCCAGCGTCAGCGCATCGCCGCCCCAGACCACGCGGGGGTTAATGTCCGAGAGCGTGAGGTTACGCACGATGACATTGCGCGCGCCGCCGCCGATGAACAAGCCCATGCCCTGAATCCCGGCATGGGCGCCCACGCCCAGCAACGTTTTGTTCGAACCGACTTTCAAGCGCTGCAGGCCGGCCTTGTCATAGCTCACCGTGGCCGGCGGCTTGGACTGGCAAAAATGGTTGGCGCCGTCGATGGCCCACTGGCCACCGCCCTTGGGGCAGGCGTTGGCCATGCAGCCGGCCTCGGTCACCCGGGCGCTGCCGTCGGTTACTACGGAGCCGCGAAAATCGAACGTATGGTCCAGAGCGATCACGCGCGGCGTGGTGTCGATGCAGTTGCCGCGCGCATCGAAGCGGTCGCACAGAGCGTTTTTCAGCTCCGCCAGGGTGGCGGGGTGCACGGCGGCAGCCTGGCCGCCGCCGCTGACCCCTCGGGCAAAGCCTTCAGGCGCCGCAGCGGCGTGGCACAGCGGCGCCGCCAGCAAACACAGGCAGAGCACAAAAGAATTTCGACGCATCATCGGCATGTTCCTGAGTGGCCTACCGCAGGCCGGCCATCATCCAAATACCCGGACGGCTTTATCAAATGGTTTGAAACCGATTGCGATGTGCTTCAGCTGCCGTTCAGTTGCGGGCAAACCGGCGCTGTGGCTAAAGAGCTTATTGTGGCGAGCGTTTTTTTTGTGGTGAGCGAGCGTGTTGTGGCGAGCGGGCTTGCCCCGCGTTGGGGTGCGAAGCGCCCCCAATCGAGCAAAACGCGGTGTACCTGATACGGCTCAGCGCCTGGCTTTGGGGCTGCTGCGCAGCCCAACGCAGGACAAGCCTGCTCGCCACAGGGAATCTGCGCTTAACTGAACGGCATTAGGGCTTGCCACAACGAGCCCGCTTGCCACGCAAACCTGCTCCCTAT
Organism: Pseudomonas sp. MH9.3; assembly: GCF_034354675.1. Classification (NCBI taxonomy): domain Bacteria; kingdom Pseudomonadati; phylum Pseudomonadota; class Gammaproteobacteria; order Pseudomonadales; family Pseudomonadaceae; genus Pseudomonas; species Pseudomonas sp. MH9.3. Next base: position 217,066 of record NZ_CP133785.1, read on the forward strand.
ACCAAGCTCGATTGCCACAACGCCTGCCTCACGGCACCAGTTCAGCCTTGCTCAAACCATACTCCCCCAGCGAATACAGCAAGGTCCCATACCCCAACTGATCGTAACCGCCGCTGTCGGGGCCGTAGTCGCCGCCGCCGCCTTCGGGCTGGACCTTTTGCGCGAAGGCTTTCACATAGGGCGCGTTGAGGCCCTTGAGTACCACGTAGTGGTTGTAGAGCAATTCCCAGATCGGACGGATATCGCCACGCTTGTCGGGCGAGATCACCTTCTGCTTGAACGCGCTGTTGATAAATGGGGTGAACGGCACTTCATGGTTCAGGTTGTACTTGGCCACATACTCGGCGCCTTGCAGCACGCGGTTGTTCTGATAGCCGAACAGATCGTCGCCCTGGCTCCAGGCCATCTGGCAGAAGCTGCCGAGCAGGGCGATGTCGAGCATCGTGTGGGCCTGGTCGCGGCCGCTTTCCTGGACTTGGCCCAGGCCCTCGGGGTAGAGCTTCCACACCGCGTGTTCGATGGCGCCGTTGCCGGCCCCGTGCTTGAAGTAGTCGATGGCTTCGTTATAGAGATCGCGGCGGTCGGTCAACACGCCGATGGCCAGGATCGAATTCATGTTCGCCAGGTCCCAGTTGGCCCAGTGGTGATCCGGCAGCATGCCGTCCTGATGGACCAGGAAGTCATGGTTGATGGGGTAGAACACGCTGAGCATCATGCTTTGAAATCGGTGAAAGTCCTCAGCCTTCCATTTCGGGTAGCCGCGCAGGATTTCCCCGGCATTGGCCAGTTGGTAACCGTACAAGCCTGCCGCCAGGGACCTGCCGTTTTCGCCCTCGATGCCGGTGAGGGTGGAGGCCCACTGGTCGAGGATACTCACGGCCTTGTCGGCATAGGCCGCATCGCCGGAGATCTGCCAGCGCAGGGCCAGGGCATAGGCTGCCGCGGCGTCGTTGAACAGTTTGTTGTAGTTGTTGGGGCCGCCGGAGGTACGGTAAACCACCGGCACCGGGTTGGCTTGCCAGGTCAGTGACGCGTGCCTGTTGTCGATCAGCTTCTGCCAGCCCTCCAGCCAGGGATGGTTACGGTTGACGATTTTTTCGCGGATGCGCGTGAAGTCCTGCTGGGTCTGCAACAGGCCCGGGTGCACGAAGGCCCCGGTGTGTGTGGTGGAGGCGAGGGCGCCGAGACTCACCGACAACGCGCCAAGCAGCACGGCCCCTTTGGATAATTGCTGGATACCGCGCGTTGCCTTGAGCAGAACGTTCATCGTGTTGTCGCCTCTGTGTGTGGAATCCTGCGCTGCGTGAACAGCATGACGTAAAGCACCGGGATCAGTCCCAGCGTGACCAGGGTGCCAAGCGCCAGGCCGCCCATCAGGGTGATCGCCATGCCTTCCCATAGCGGCCCGGCAAACAGCATCAGCGGGACCAGCCCGATGATGCAGGTCAGTTTGGTCATGACGATGGGGCGCAGGCGTTTGACGGCGGCATTCACCACCGCGTCGTGCACCGCCAGGCCGTCCTGCAGTTCCGCTTCGACGCGTTCGAGCAGCAGCACCGCGTTGTTGACGATAATCCCCGCCAGTGACAGCAGACCGAACGTGGCCATGAAGCCGAACGGGTAGCCGGTGATCAGCAGCGCGGCCGCCACGCCGATCAACACGAACGGGATGGCCGAGACCACGATCAGCACCTTGCGCAGCGAATTGAATTGCCAGACAAACAGCAACAGCATGGCCACCAGCGCGTGTGGCAGGTATTGCAGGAGCGCCTGGTTGGCCTCCGCCGAATCTTCGATCTCGCCGCCCAGCTCAATCCGGTAGCCGGGCGGCAGGCGCAGGGCGGCCACGTGCGGCGCGAGCCGTTCGACGATGGAGGTGGCGGTCAATCCCGGGTTGTGCCCGACCACGGTGATTGCCCGCTCCCCATTGCGGCGCACCAGGGTCGACGGCTCGCTGGACGCACGAATCTGTGCAATCGCCGTCAACGGCACGGGCGTCGAGCCATCGGCCGGATACACCAGAATGCCGCGCAGGTCAGGCGTGGCGCCGCTCACCGGCGCCGGCTCGCGCACCACCAGCGGCACGCGGGTTTCACCGTCCTGCAGGGACGAAACCTGGAGGCCGCCAAAATGCAGTTGCAGGGCCTGGGCGATGGCCTGGGTGTCCACGCCGGCGCGCCGCGCGCCGGGCTGATCGACCTCGACGGTGTAGCGCGTGAGCCGCGTGCTCCAGTCGTCGCGCACATCCAGGGTGCCCGGCACGTGCAGCAGGGCGGCTTCGATCTGCGCAGCGAGGGCGCGCAATACGTTTTCATCCGGGCCGATGACGCGATAGATCGCCACGCCGGCCTCGGTGGTGCCCAGGGAAAACCGTTTGGGCTCGGCGCGCAGTTCCGGGTGTTGCTTGAGCAGGTAGCGGCGCACGTTGGCGATCACCGCGTCGAGGTCGCTACCGGCCTTGACGCTGACGGTGAAGTACGCGGTCTCCGGCGCCGGCAGCGGCGGGTTGAGGCCCAGCACGATGCGCGGCCCGCCGTCGCCGACGTAGCCGATGCTGTCGACCACCGCCGGCTCCTTGCTCAGCCACAAGCTGATCTCGCGCACGCTTTGCAGGGTCTTGCGCGAACCGCTGCCCGGCTCCAGGGTGATCGGCACCTGGAACTGCAAACGGTCCGACTGCGGCAAAAAGTCATAGGGCACGCGCATCAGCTCGAACACGGCGGCGGCCAGCAGCACCAGCATCGCCATCAGGAACAGCAGCTTGTGCTGCAACACGCGGCTGATCACCGCGCGATAGCCACGGTAAAAGCCGCTGTCGTAACCCTCGTCCGCCGACTCGTTGGGCGCGGCCCTGGTGAAGTACAGGCACAGCAGTGGCGTCACTGTGATGCTCAGCAGCCACGAGCCGAGCAGTGTCAGCGCCAGCACGATGGCCAGCGAGCGCAGGTATTCGTTGGTGCTGGTCTGGCCCAGAAAGAACGGCGAGAACGCCAGCACGATCACCAGCGACGAAGTCAGCAACGGAATCGCCAGGGTCCGTCCGGCCTCCACGCAGGCCTGGCGCCGTGCCTCGCCGGCATGCAGGCGACGCTCGATGTCCTCGGCGATCACGATGCCGTTGTCCACCAGCAAACCGAGGGCGAGGATGATCGCCGCAATCGACACGGTCTGCAGTTCGACGCCGAGCATGCGCATGGCAATCAAGGTGCCGAGAATGGTCAACGGCACGATGGCGCCCACCACCAGCCCGGTGCGCCAGCCGAGAAACAGCATCACCACCGCCATCACGATGACCACCGTCTCGATCATCACGTGCTTCATCTTGCTCATCTGCTGATCGACCACATCCGCCTGGAACGTCACCATATGGGTGGCGAACCCCAGCGGCAATTGCGCTTCCAGCTGCGCCAGACGGCTGCGCAGCGCGGCGCCGAACTGCTGGATGTTCTGCCCGGCGGCCATGGACACGGCCAGCACCACCGCGTCTTCACCCTGATAGATCGCGGCAGTCTGCGGCGGGTCGGCGGCCATCACCGACACCTGTGCGATGGCGCCGAGCGCGACCGACTGCGCGCCGCCGGCGGCGCCCGGCAACTGGATCGGCAACTGGCGCAGTTGCTCCACGCCGAGCAGTTCGCCGCTGACCGTGAGGGTGGTGCTCTGCCCGCCGATCTCGGCGATGCCGCCGGGCGCCAGCACGTTCTGTTGCTGCAACTGCTGGAACAGCTGCTGTGGCGACAGGCCCAGCCCCGCCAGGCGCTGCGGGTTGAAGTCGATGGACAGTTGCTGCTCCTGAACGCCGTGTAACGTCACCTGGCCGATGCCGGGCAAGCCGCCCAACTGATCGCGCAGGCGTTTGAGCGGCCCGCGCATCTCGCTCATGCTGTAACCGGGCGCGGTGACGGCAATGGAGGCCACGGCGACCCGACCGAAATTGTCGTCCACAAACGGCCCCTGGGTGCCGGGCGGAAAGCCCGCGCCAGCCTCGGTCGCCTTGTTGCGCACCTGTTGCCACAGCACGCCGAGGTCCTTGATGTCGTCGCGGGCGGTCACCTGGATGATCACGCTGCCGGGGTGGAGGGTGGTGGCGATGGTCTTGATCTGCGGCAACTCGCGCAGTTTTTCTTCGGTGGGCCGCGCCAGCAGTTCTTCCACGCGCTCGCTGGGCAGCCCCGGGAACTGGATGCTCACCAGTGCATCGCGGAGGGTGACCGACGGTTCTTCCTGGGTCGGGAAAGCGAGGAAGGTGGCCACGCCCGCCAGCAGCATCAGCAGGGCGCTGAATAACGTCAGCCGGCTGGCATTCAAGGCATGCAGGGTCAGGTTACTCATTGGGTGACGCTCAAGCGGCTGGAAGATGGCAGCAGGTTGACGGGCTGGCCGTCATCGAGAAACGCAACGCCGGTGGTCACCACCTGTTCGCCGTCCGCCAGGCCCGCGTCGATGGCGACGCGGCCCTGGTCGATCAGGCCGATGCGGATGTCGCGCAGCGTGACCTTGCCCTGGGCCGGGTCATACACGAATACCTGCACCTGCCTGGGGTCGGCGCCGATGCGCAGCGCCTGGGTCGGAATGGACAGCGGCAGCGGCGCGCCACTCACCAGATTCACCGTGAGGTTCACGCCGCTGGGCAGCGCAAGGTCGTTGGCGAGCAGGCGAAAGCGCGCGTTTTGCAGCACGCCGTTCTGCGCGCGCATCGACAGGCCCTCCAGCACCAGCGGCAGGCTTGAGCCGGGCGCGCTCGGGTCGGTGGCGACGGCGCGGTCTCCCGGTTTGAGGCCGATGGCCTGTTCCACCGGGATCGGTACGATGACCTGCGCAGCATCGGCGGCCTCCAGCTCCATCACCACCTGACCCGGCGACAGCTCGCTGTACAGCTGCGCCGTGCGCGCCACGATGCGCCCGTTGAACGGCGCAACAAGCTGGCCCTGGCGCTGATCGCGGCGCAGCAGATCCAGCGCCGTTTCATCCGCGGCCTGTTGCGCGACGGCCGCTTGCCAGGCCGTTTCGGCTTGCTCCACGGCGCTGGCGGCGACGCTGCCCTGGGCAAACAGCTGTTGCTGGCGCAGCCGGTTGCGCTTGCGTTCGCCGGTCTGCGCGACGCTGGCAAACAGGCTGACCTGCGCCTGCTTCAGGCGCAGTTGCACCACTGCGCTGTCCAGGCTCGCAAGGACCTGGCCCTGCTTTACGGTATCGCCCACGTCGACATTCAACGCGACCAGGCGTCCCGCGCCCTCAAAGGCCAGTTCGGCACGTTGGCGCTGGCGCACCACGCCGGTCAACGGCAGGCCCTCGGCATCGGCAGCGTGCACGCGGGTGACCTTCACCGACCTCACGGCCGGCTCCGGCAGCGGCTCCTCGCGCGAACAGGCTGCCACCACCAGGCAGGTCAGGCCAAGCAGCAGGCAATGGGCCCAGAGGCGAAGCGCGGAGGTGCTCACGTTCATGGTGAAACCCTGTCTGCAAAGGAGGCCAACGGTGCGCCCGACAGCGCGCGATACAGCGCCAGGCGATTGAACAACACGGGGTAGGCGGCGTTGCGCAGTTGGAGGGTGGACTCGGCGAGGCGAATCGCGGCGACCGGTTGCTCCAGTTGCGCTGCCGCACCGACGGCAATCTGCTGCTCGACACGTCTGACCTGCGCTGCCGTCAAAGCCGCCACCTCGACCTGCGTGGCGGCATCGGCCAGGGCTTGCCGGCGCTGGCTCAGCAGGTCGGCGATGTCGCGGAAGGCGTCCTGCACGGTCTTTTCGTACTGGGCGACGGCCGCTTGCTGGCGCACGTGGGCCAGGTCAAGGTTGGCCTGATTGCGCCCGCCGTCGAACAGCGGCAGGTTCAGTTGCGGCGTGAACAGCCAGGCACCGCTGCCGGAGGCGAACAGGCTGCTCAGGTGCGGGCTGGCGATGCCGGCGCCGGTGCTCAAGGTGATCGACGGGAAGAACGCCGCACGGGCGGCACCGATGTTGGCATTGGCGGCGCGCAGTGCCTCTTCGCACTGGCGCACATCGAAGCGCTGCAACAGCCGTTGCGAGGGCAGGTCGACCAGCCATGGCGGGGTGCTCAGGTCCACCGAGGGGCCGAGGGTGGCCGCCGTTGAAGGGGCCACCTGATAGCCGCTGACCCACGACAGCGCCTGCACGGCGCGCTCATGCCCGGCACGCGCGTCCTGCGCTTGCAGCGCGGCGCGGCGCACCTGCAGGCGTTGCGTGTCGAGTGTGTCCTGGGCCACCAGGCCTGCCTGTTGCTGGCCGTCGATCAGGTGCAGCAGTTGGTTCTGGTGCTCGAGGAGGGTCTGGGTATCGAGCTGGATACCGGCCTGCAAGCGCTCCTGCAAATACAGGCGCGCCACCTCGACGATCAACGCCTTGCGCGCGGCAAGGGCGCCGTAGCGTGTGGCCAGGTAGTCATGCCGGGCCGCGTCGGACAGGCTGCGGACCCGGCCGAAAAAATCCAGTTCGAAATCCGCAATGCCCACGGACGCCACCGCGATGTCCTGCCCGTAGCGCTCGTCGGCGGCCTGGTCGTGCAGGTGCTGGCGGTTGCGTTGCAGCCCCAGGCCGACGGTGGGCAGGCGCTCGGCACGAGATAGGCCGTACTCGGCGCGGGCCTGTTCGACGCGCAATATCGCCAGGCGCAGGTCGCGGTTGTAGGCCAGCGCCTGCTCAACCAAATGGGGCAACTGCGCCGAGCTATCCAGCCCGGTCAGCAGTTGTGTTTCTTCGCCGGACAGCGGCTCCACGGGGTTTTGCGTGGTGGGCGCCAGCGCGGTTACCGGTGCGTCGGTCCAACTGCCCGGCACTGGCAGCGCTGGCGTCTGGTAGGCAGGCGCCAGTGAACAAGCAGTCAGCGCGCCGTTAAGCAGCAAAACCGCACAGAGGCGTTCAGGCAGCTTGATAGGCTTGGACAGCGGTGCGGTGGTCGGCATAGCATCGGTTCGCGAAAGTCGGGGTAGGGCGATACTGACAGCGGACTTTCAATAAACCGTTCGTGAATTATCAAGGTTTCATCAAGAGGCTTCTTTGTGTCAGGAAAACGTATCCTCATTGTCGAAGACGACGCCGACAGCGCCAATATCCTCGAAGCCTACCTGCGCCGCGACGGCTTCGAGGTGGCCCTGGCCGAGGATGGCCGGCGCGCGCTTGACCTGCACAAAAGCTGGCAACCGGACCTGATATTGCTCGACGTGATGCTGCCGCACCTGAGTGGCACCGACGTGTTGTCCGCCGTGCGCCGCAGCAGCGACACACCTGTGATCATGGTCACGGCCATGGGCGACGAGCCGGAAAAACTCGGTGCCCTGCGCTATGGCGCCGACGACTACGTGGTCAAGCCCTACAGCCCGCGCGAGGTGGTGGCGCGGGTGCATGCGGTGCTGCGGCGCACCGGCGCCAGCCAGCCAGTGGAGCAGGTGCTGCGGCACCAGAACCTGCGGGTGGACCTCGACGCCTTCACCGCCGCGATTGAACAGCGTGACGCGCCGCCGCAGTGGCTGGACCTCACGCCCACCGAATTCAAGTTGCTGGCGACCCTGCTCAAGACCCCGTCCAAGGCCTTCACCCGCGACGAGTTGCTGGAAATCTGCCTGCCCGACAGCGAAGCGTTGGCCCGCGTGGTCGATGCCCACGTGCATAACCTGCGGCGCAAACTGGAAACCCATGGCATCGCCGGCGTGCTGGTGACGGTACGCTCCATTGGCTATCGGTTCCGGTAATCGCCATGACTGAGACGTCTCGCGTCAACGACAAGCCCCTGTGGCGTTGGGTGGGCATGCGCATGAGCCTGCTGGCGATTGGCGCGGTGGTGGTGATTGCGCTGTGCATGTGGATCAACTTCTGGGTGTCGGACTGGTATTTCCTCCAGCACCTGCCGCCCGAAGCGCGCGAGGAGTTGCTGCAACTGCGCGCCGAGCCGCAACTCAACGAGGTGCGCCTGCGTCAGTTGGTGGCCGAGTATTACCCGGTGGAGTTCTTCCAGCCGGACATCGCCAATCGCGACTGGCTGATCCTCGCCGGCCTGGTGCTGGTCGCCATTCCGATCATTATTTTCTTTGGCCTGTGGTTTTCGCGGCCCTTGTCCAGCCAGTTCTCGGCGATTGCCCAGGGCGCGCGACGGGTCGCCGGGGGGGATTTCCTCACACGCCTGCCGATCCAGCCGCATACACCGGACGAACTGCGCCGCCTGATCGGCGACTTCAACAGCATGACGACCCAGTTGCAGCGCTACGAGCGCGATGTGCGCGAGTCCAGCGCGGTGATCGCCCACGAGTTGCGCACCCCGTTGAACGCAGCCATGGGCCGGGTGCAGGGCATGCTCGATGAGGTGTTCCCCAGCGATGCCGTGCAACTGAGTATGGTCAAGCGCCAGCTCGACCAACTGCGCAAACTGGTGGATGACCTGCACCTGTTGTCGATGGCCAGGGCAGGGCGGCTGGTGCTGGAGCGCGGCGAGTTCTCCCTGGCAGCGCTGGTGAGCGAACGCTTGGCGTGGTTCCAGCCGCAACTGGACGAGGCCGCCATCGAGACCCACGTCAGCATTGCCCGCACGTTGTCGATCAATGCCGATCGCGACCGCCTGGGCCAGGTGCTCAACATCCTCATCGACAACCTGCTGCGCTACGCGGCCGGTGGCGGCGCGTTGACCATCACCGCGCAGCAGGTCCAGGCGCGCATCGTGATCGAGATCGCGGATCGAGGGCCGGGCATCGAAGCCGAGCACCTGGACAGCGTGTTCGATCGCTTCTGGCGTGCGGAGCGCTCCCGTGCCCGTTACTCCGGCGGCAGCGGCCTGGGCCTGTCCATCGCCCGCGCCATCTGCCAGGCCCATGGCGGGTCGATCACCGCCAGCAACCGCGAGGGGGGCGGTACGCTGATCAGGGCGGAATTTTTGCTGTAGCGGCCGGGTTGGTTATATAGCAGTCTTGATTGATCTAGTTGTAAGTAGTTGCTCAAGGCCATCAACTTGCCATGTTGTAGATAGTGGCCTTTGACTCCTTAAATAATTTTTCATAATGCCTGTTGCAAGTTCTATGTTAAACCTTGTTTCGCACTATTAGCGCTGTTCGACTGAATGCCATTAATCATTCGAAGTCATTGTGCGCCTTGAATTCAAATACCGCTTGTCACTTGAGCGTCAGTAAAAGGACATCAACATGAAACCTGCGAATCACACACCCACACGCTGGACCCGGGCTGATGCGCTGAAAGTCAATGAAAATGACCCGACTACCACGCAACCGTTAGTACGGCCTGACTTCCCCGTCATGAGTGACACTGTCTTTATCTGGGACACCATGCCCCTGCGCGACCTCGACGGCACGGTGGTTTCCGTCGATGGCTGGTCGGTGATCTTCACGCTCACCGCCGACCGCCGCCCCCACGACCCGCAGTTTATCGATGCCAACGGGCGCTATGACATCAAGCGCGACTGGGAGGATCGCCATGGCCACGCGCGCATCTGCTACTGGTATTCACGCACCGGCAAGGACTGGATTTTCGGCGGCCGTGTCATGGCCGAAGGTGTGTCGCCCACCACCCGGGAATGGGCCGGCACGCCTATTCTGTTAAATAACAACGGTGATATTGACCTGTATTACACCTGTGTTACGCCGGGCGCGACCATTGCCAAAGTAAAAGGCCAGATCGTGACAAGTGAAGAAGGCGTGCAACTTGTCAATTTCAATAAGGTGAAGTTTTTATTTGCGGCAGACGGCACTTATTATCAAACCGAAGCACAAAACGCGACGTGGAACTTTCGTGACCCGAGCCCGTTTATCGATCCGCAGGACGGCAAGTTATATATGGTGTTCGAAGGCAATGTAGCCGGCGAGCGCGGCACTCATACGGTCGGCCCTGATGAAATGGGCCTGGTCCCGCCGGGGCATGAAGAAGTCGGCGGCGCGCGTTTTCAGGTGGGCTGTATCGGCATCGCCGTGGCCAAGGACCTGACGGGCGAAGAATGGGAAATACTGCCGCCTCTGGTGACGGCAGTCGGCGTCAACGACCAGACCGAACGCCCGCATTACGTATTCCAGGACAACAAATACTACCTGTTCACCATCAGCCACAAGTTCACCTATGCCGACGGCGTTACCGGCCCGGATGGCGTCTACGGTTTTGTCAGCGAACACCTGTTCGGCCCGTACCGCCCGATGAACGCCTCCGGGCTGGTGCTCGGCAATCCACCCGCGCAGCCTTTCCAGACCTACTCGCATTGCGTGATGCCCAACGGCCTGGTGACGTCATTTATCGACAGTGTCCCCACTCAGGATGGCGACTTCCGCATCGGCGGCACCGAGGCGCCCACCGTCAGAATCGAGCTGCACGGCGACCGCTCGTTTGTGCGCGAAGCCTATGACTACGGCTATATCCCGCCAATGCGCGATGTGGTGTTGAGTTAAGCGATAAACCCCCGCTTGCCTGCGTGCAGCAGGCAAGCGCCTTGCGGCCACCTTCAGTGGCCGTTTACCCTTTTCGCGCTGAGCCGCACCGGCACCGATTTGGCGGCCGGCACCTTGCTGCGTTCGGCGTGGTGCCACAGCGGCAGCAGCGGGTTGCATTCAGGGTAATACGCGGCGGCGCAGCCTTCGGGAATGTCGTAGGCGATGATCTCGAACGGCCCGACCTGGCGCTTTACCGCAGGCTCGATGGCGGTGGTCAGCATGACCTGCTGGCCGGCCGCGAACCCCAGGCGCACGATGTCGTTGGCATGCAGGAAAATGACCTCACGGGTGCCGCTTACCCCGCGAAAACGGTCGTCGAACCCATAGATGGTGGTGTTGAACTGATCGTTGCTGCGCAGCGTCATCAGTTGCAGCACATCGCGGTCAGGTTCGGCGAGGTTAACGTCATCGTCTTCGGCGAGGGTCACGGGGGTGACGAATTGCGCCTTGCCGCTGGGCGTCTCCCACTGTCTTTGCGCGGCGGCAATCGGGCGATGGAAGCCGCCGGGCTCGGCCATGCGGGTTTCCATGTCGTGGAAAATCTTCGGATAGACCGTGGCGATGGCGGTCCGGATCCTGGCGTAGTCGTCGTTCCAGGCTTGCCAGTCGATGGTGCAGCCGTTGGCGAGGGTGGCCATGGCCAGCCCGGCGACGATGCTGGTTTCGGCGCGCACCTGCGGCCCGACTGGTTCGGCATTGCCGCGCCAGCTGTGGATGCAGCCGGTGCTGTCCTCGGTGGTATACAGCTGCGGTACGCCGTTCTGGCGATCGATTTCGATGCGTCCCAGGCAGGGCAACAGCCACATGGCGCGCGCGGGCAGCAGGTGAGTGCGGTTGAGCTTGGTCGCCACTTGCACATTCAGCTGCAGATTTTGCCAGGCCGGTTCCATGCGCGAGGTGTCGGGAATAGCCCGCAGGAAGTTGCCGCCCAGGCCGATGAAGCCGCGCACACGGCCGTCGAGAATGCCTTCGCAGGCATCCACCGTGCACAGGCCCTTGTGCGGCGGCACGCTGAAACCGAAGTGCTGTTCGATCAGGTCCACCGGGACTTTCTTCGGGTCTTCGGTAATGCCCACGGTGCGCTGGCCCTGCACGTTGGAATGGCCGCGCACCGGGCAGATGCCCGCGCCCGGCTTGCCGATATTGCCGCGCAGCAGCAGCAGGTTGACCAGCATCTGCACGTTCGTCACGCCGTGTCGGTGCTGGGTGATGCCCATGCCATACACCAGCATCACGCGCTGGCTGCGCGCATACACGGTGGCGGCGGCTTCCAGCGCGCCACGGGTCAGCCCGCTCTGGCGTTCCAGTTGCGCCCAGTCGCAGCCGCGTACGTAGGTGGTGAACGCCTCGAAGCCTTCGGTGTGGCTGGCGATGAAGTCATAGTCCAACACCGCCGGCGTGCCGTGCTCGGTGGCCTGGTCATCCATGGCCAGCAACGCCTTGGCGATGCCGGTGATGGCCGCCGTGTCGCCACCAATGGCGACCTGGTGGTATTGGGTGCTGATCAGGGTCGACTCGGGCGTGAGCATTTCTCTGGGCGACTGCGGGTTGACGAAGCGCTCCAGGCCGCGCTCGCGCAAGGGGTTGAAGGTGATGATCGGCACGTCGCGCCGGCGTGCATCCTGCAGTGGGTGCAGCATGCGCGGGCTGTTGCTGCCGACGTTCTGGCCAAAGAAGAACAGGCAGTCGGTGTGCTCGAAATCGTCGAGGGTCACGGTGCCCACCGGCACGCCGATGCTCTCCTGCAAACCCACCGAGGTGCTTTCGTGGCACATGTTGGAGCTGTCGGGCAGGTTGTTGCTGCCGTAGGCACGGGCGAACAGCTGATACATGAACGAGGTTTCCAGCGACGCACGCCCCGAGGCATAAAACACCACGCTGTCCGGGTCCATGGCCTTGAGCTGCGCGCCGATGTCGCGGTAGGCCTCTGCCCAGGAGGTTTCGCGGTAGCGGTCCGTGACGGGGTCGTAGCGCATGGGGTGGGTCAGGCGACCCTGTTGCTCCAGCGCATAGTCCGACCATTCGCGCAGCTCGCTGAGGCTATGCTCGGCAAAGAAGGCCGGGTCGGTCTTGAGTGAGGTGAGTTCCCAGGCGGTGGCCTTGGCGCCGTTCTCGCAAAACTCCAGCGCATGGGGACGGCCGGGTTTTGCCCAGGCGCAACTCACGCAGGCGAAGCCGTCCGGCTTGTTCTGTTTGAGCAATGCCGCCGGCGCTTTACCCAGCGCCTGTTCGCGCCACAGGATGCGCATTACCGATTGGGCAGAACCCCATCCGCCACTGGCGTGGGTGTAGGGCTGGAAGTGACTCTTGGGGTAGATGAGCATCAGGCACTCCCAGGCATCGGCCGGAACCGGTCAAGGTCCCTGTTTGGTGCAAGCTTCGCGCTACGTGCGCATTGCGCGCTGAATGCGCATCCATTCGCGATACGCCGCTGTGCGCTGGGTATCAGCGAGTTTTTTCGCTTCGGTAAAACGTGCCCAGGTGAGCGGATCGCCGCTGTAGGACTCGATCAACTGGTACGCCAGGGCGTCCAGTCGGTCGGCTTCGAAGAACAGGGCGGTGTTCTGCGCGATCTCGTCATCCCAGGTATGGCTGGGGCTGGTGCTGCGATTGAGTGTCTGACTGTTCATGATGTAACGCTCTGTGCCCAATTAATCTCGGTAGCGCTGCTCCACTGCACATCAGTGATGCCGTATTTCTCGGCCGTGGGGCGGGAGACACGCTTGAGGTTCTGCTGACCAAACCTGGGTATCACAGCCACCCCTGCATCGCAGCTTGCCCAATGCCAGGCTTCGGCATTGTTCATCTGCGATGCCCGCACGATGAAGGACTTGGGGTCACCGTGCAGCTGGTAGTAAATAGTGAATAAATCGTTGCGTTTCATGAGACCTCCCTATGCTCATGAGTAACAGATGATTGACGTCACAGAAGATTCAAAATAACTGAGACGTCAATCGTCCACGGTGAAGGTGACAAAGCCTGGCCCGTCATTTGGCCGTTCAATCTCGACGATCACACCACCCACGGTGGTGCCATCAGGCAGGTTGACGGTCACATGGTTGGGGTGACCCGGCCACTGCAGCGGCGTTTGGAAACTCAGGCGCACGATGGTCGGTTTACCACTGCCGGTCATCTGGATATCAACCGACTCATTCAGGCGTTCAACGGCCTCGGTGCCCAGGTGGCGCGACGCGGTGATAACGCTGGCAGGACCTTGATAGTCGTAAGACATGCGGAGTTACCTCAGGTGATAGGGGCAATCTTGCCAAGCGGTAGAGCCCGCGGCGCGGGCGATCGTTCAATGCAAATATCGTAGTGTGCATCCTGTTGGCATCCATGTACTGCCTGGAAAGACTGCGCACCCGCACGTTCAAAACTCTTTAAACCTTCTGCTCACGCACAGTGTCGATTGCTCAGGACACGTCGGAGGGAATGTAAATGATAGGGATCGTGATACCTGCCCATAACGAAGAGCACTATATCGGCGAATGCCTCGACTCCGTGTTGCGCGCCACCGAGCATCCGGCCCTCAAGGGTCAGACGCTGGAGATTCTGGTGGTGCTGGACGACTGCTCGGATGGCACGCCCGCGCAGGTGTCGGCAAAGCAGGTAGAGCGCCTGGACGTGTGCTTTCGCAATGTCGGCAAGGCCAGGGCCACAGGCGCCGAGCAGCTCTTGAAGCGCGGCGCGCGCTGGCTGGCCTTTACGGATGCCGACACGGTGGTGCCGCCGGACTGGCTGGCACGCCAGATCGGCTTTGGGGCCGACGCGGTGTGCGGCACCGTCGACGTGGATGGCTGGAGTGAACACGACGAAGCCGTGCGCTCGCGGTACATGGCGCTGTACCAGTTCATCGAAAACCATCGCCATATCCACGGCGCCAACATCGGCCTGAGCGCCGAGGCCTATCTGACGGCCGGCGGCTTTCAGCACCTGGCTGCCCACGAGGATGTGCGCCTGGTGGCAGATCTTGAACGGACCGGTGCACGCATCGTCTGGACCGCCACCAACCCGGTGATCACCAGCGCACGTCGCGACTACAAGTGTCGCGGAGGGTTTGGCGAATACCTGGCCACGCTGGTGCCCGGCCTTGGCGTCGACGCGTGTCCGGGAGCGAGCGCTGCGCTCGGGGTGGAGTAGAAGTGGATCTGGTTGACTGGGTGCAATGGCCCGCCATGGCCGTGACCGTGCTTTCGGCCTGGTTCATCGGTTCGCAACGCCCGCGCCGACGCATGCTCGCGTTCTGGGGCTTCATCCTCAGCAACACGCTGTGGGTGGCTTGGGGCTGGCATACCAATGCCTACGGCTTGATCGTGCTCGAATGCGTTCTGCTGGGCATGAACGCGCGGGGCTTCACAAAGAACCTGCGCGCGCAGCGCAATGCCGGATGATCTTGATCAGCGATTTTGCACTTGTCTTTATTTCGTATCGACGCAAAACCCGCAAATCAATATCACACGGAAGATAGGGCTGACGGGTTCTTTGAGTCCTACGCCGACAAAGTGGACGGGTGACGCGGGTAGGCATGCCTTGCATGGCGAGAATCTGATAAGCCCCGTCGAATTGCCGGGAGCGGCCAGGCACCTCCCACGATTATTGTTCCTGCACCTTTGCAGGAACGATCATCATGCAGCCGCCGCTCCCAAGCATCGTCAGTCGATTCGATAATCACGTTCACTTCTACTCGTCAGCCGATCTTCAGCGCGTGTCAGGCTCGTTGCCCTACAGCTTGCCGGCACCGCATCCGCTGACGGCGTACCTGGACCGGCTGATCGATGCCGGCACGCTCCCCGCCGTCATCAACAATGTTCACCTGAGCATCCTGCCGGACTCGCACAATGTGTTCGCCTCATTCGATGAGCTGAAGGCGCTTAAGGCTGCCGACCCCCGGCGGTATGGCGGTGTAAGGCTGGTCGGCACGATCAAGGCGCACCCGGTCTACGCAACCCACGCGCGCCTCGCTCATCCGCAGGTTATTGGCGCGCGTATCGTGCTGCACGATGCGCCGCCTGAAAGCATTCATGGGACGCGCTTTTGCACCGCGCACTGGTTGGCGTTCTACGCTCGGTTGCTGCCGCACCAGCACGTGCATATTTATGCAAAGGAAGCCGCGACCACTCTGTGCGTGTTACGTCAGGTGCCGCAAGCCGTGCGGGTCATCATCGATCACCTGGGCAGTTGCCACGGCGAACGTGGCGCGATGGAGCCTGCCTATCTTGCGCTGCTCACTGAAGCGCGACGGCGCGGTACGGTGTGGTTCAAGGGGCCGGGTTATCGAACCTCGACCAACCCGCAGACGGCTGCCCAATTCGTCACGCAGATTGTGCGCACCGTCGGTGCCGACAAGCTGCTGCTGCAAGCCAGCGATGCGCCGCACGTGGGAGTCGACGAAAACGGTGTGCCCTATGCCCACGGTCTTGACGTGGCCAGTGCCTTTGAGTTTGTCGACGCCGTTGCGCGGCACGTAGGTGAGGCGACCCGCCTGCCGGTCAGTCAGCTGCTGCGAGGCACTTGCTGAACCACTCCTTTTCACCGTCCGGGATACCCAGTAATGAACAGCATCCGTAGCAAGGAAATGACCTTCGCCGTCCACTATGGCGATGCAACGTTAAACCTCAAGGGCTGGGTGTTCGAGCCCGATTCGGCTTCGTCCACCTCATTGCCACCGGTGGTCTTCAACTCGGGCTTCACCGGCGGCGTCAGCATGTACGGCCAGTTGTTCGGGCGTGCGCTGGCGGCGCGGGGTTACCGCGTGATGACCTATGACGTGGCGGGCTTTTTTTCCAATAAATACGTACGCAACACGCTCAAGGCCGAGGGCATGGAAATCACCCGGGTGATACTCGAAGACCAGCGGGACGAAGTCCTCGGCGCCGTTGCCTGGGTACGTGAGACCTTCGGTGAAATGCCGGTGGTGGCGTCCTGGGCGCTGGGCGCGGTGGCAAGCCTTGGCGCCGTGGCTGAACTCGCGGCGGCGGGGGGCGAGCAGATCCGTTTATGGGTGCCGATGAGCTACACCGGCACCCGTCAACTGCAAGCCTTGCGCACCGACAGTCAAGCGGCCGATGCGGCGATCCAGCAATTGCCGGATGACGCACCGATTCCGCCGTTCGATATCGGTACCGAATCAACCCGTCTGGGCTTTTATCCGCTGGACCCCGAAACCCAGGCCTACGTGGACCAGCAGTTGGGCAGCTATACCGAGGCGGGCGGTGCTGATCGTTGGCCGGGTTGCAGCCACGTGACGGCAAAGTCCTACAAAGCCTGTGTCGCCTATGACCCGGAGCGCGGTATCGAAGGCGCAGCAGGCTTTGCGCCTGCATTGATTATCCACGGCGCCGACAATACCCTGCACAGGCCGTCCGAATCCGAGCGGCTGTATCGACACTATCCCGGTGATGCCGGCGCGGGCGTGCTGCTAATCGCGCAGATGCAGCACGGCCAGCAGAATCAGGCGGACAATCCGCTGTTCCAGAGCATGATCCACAGCATCGATGAGGCGATTCGTGCGCGCGGCTGAATAGGCCGTCAATCCTCAGGGTCTGCAAATGTGGTGAGCGGGCTTGCCCTAATGCCGTTCAGTTAAGGAAATTTTGTGGGCTTATTGTGGCGAGCGGGCTTGCCCCGCGTTGGGGTGCGCAGCGCCCCCAATCAAGCAAAACGCGGTGTACCTGATACGGCTCAGCGCCTGGCTTTGGGGCTGCTGCGCAACCCAACGCAGGACAAGCCTGCTCGCCGCAGGGAATCTGCGCTTAACTGAGCGGCATTAGGGCTTGCCACGGGTCTGGTTTAAACACGTTTCCCCAGGTGGGCGCCCACACGAGAATTCGGCGATGACGACTCCCAGGCACATTGGTTTGCTCATGCTTCCCCAGTTCTCGATGATGGCGCTTGCCGGCGCCAGCGAGCCGCTGCGGGCGGCGAATCGGCTTCGCGGCACACGGTTGTATGAGTGGACGCTGCTGAGTGAAACCGGTGGGCCGGTGTGCTCCAGCAGTGGCCTGGAACTGCAGACGGTGGCGATCGAACACGCCCCCGCGCTGGACCGCGTGTTCGTGCTGGCCAGCCTGGATATCGAGACACAGAAACCGCCGAAGATGCTGCGCTATCTGCAACGCGCGGCGGCCCGGGGCATAACGGTAGGCGCCTTGAGCACGGGCACTTTCATTCTTGCCCGCGCCGGTTTGCTCGATGGAAAACGCTGCACCCTGCACTGGGAATGCATCGGCCAGTTTGCCGAGGAATTTCCCCTCATCGAAGTGACCCGCGACCTCTACGTCAACCATGACAACCGCTGGACCTGCGCCGGTGGCACGGCGGCCATCGACCTGATGCTGGCGCAGATAGCGCTGGATTTCGGCAACCCGCTGGCGGCAGGCGTCGCCGAACAATTTTTGCATGCCCGAATCAGGGCGCCCGAAGAACACCAGCGCATGTCGATCCAGTGGCGTTTCGGGGTTCACGACCGGCGGCTCACGGCGGCGATTGCCGCGATGGAAAACAACCTGGAGCACCTGGTTGGCATCGAGGTGATCGCCGAGCGCTGCAACCTGTCCCATCGTCAGTTGGAGCGCCTGTGGCAACAGCACTTCGGCAAGACCCCGAAAAAATTCTACCTGGAACTGCGGCTTAACGAAGCGCGCCGCCTGCTGCGTGAGAGCGCCCAGCCTATCGCCCATATCGCCCACCGTTGCGGCTTCGTTTCAGCCTCGCACCTGGGCGATGTCTACCGGCGCACATGGGGCTGCACGCCCGGCGAGGAGCGGCGGAAATTTGATGAAACCCATTCCTGATGTCAGGGCATGACCCGGCAGCGCTAATCTTTTGCCACCTCGTCATACGGGCGCTGGCGCACTCGGAAACGTCGATTTTTTGATATAGCTCGTCGGGGATACAGCGCAGATACCGTGCGCTGACGGGGTAAGGTTCGTGGCAGGTTCAGCGCGCCTTTCGGCGCTGTGCCAATCACAACAACAATGACCTGAAGAAGGCCCTGCAACCATGGAAACCTTGCGCTTCATTCTGGACAATCACGGCCTGATCAGCTTTCTGTTGGGGCAGCACCTGTTCATCGTCGCGCTTGCCGTCGGTCTGGCGATCCTCACCGGTGTGCCCGTCGGCATCGCGATCTCCCAGCACGCCGGCTTGCGTCGCTGGGTGCTGGCCTTCGCCGCCGTGCTGATGACCATTCCTTCGGCCGCGTTGTTCGGGCTGATGATTCCCGTGCTGTCCCTGGTGGGCTACGGAATCGGTGTCGTACCGGCGGTCATTGCGCTGTTTCTGTATTCGCAGCTGCCGATCATCCGCAATACCAGCACTGCGATTTCCAACATCGACCCGGCCTTGCGCGAAGCAGCCATCGGCATGGGCATGTCCCCCTGGCAGCGCCTGCGCAAGGTCGAACTGCCGCTGGCGGTGCCGCTGATCATGGCGGGCGTCAGGATGGCCACGGTGATCAATATCGGCATCGCAGCCATTGCCGCCTACATCGGCGCCGGCGGCCTGGGCAGTCTGATCATTCGCGGTATCACGCAAACCGATACGCGACAATTGCTGGCCGGTGCCCTGGTCATCAGCGTGATCGCCATCGCGGCCGACTATGCGCTGTACGCCCTGCAGCGGCTGCTGACACCCCGCGGCCTGAACACCAGCACGCTGATAGCCGGTCGACTGAAAGAGGCTACGACATGATCCAGATCGAACACTTGAACAAGACCTTTGGCGCCATCACCGCGGTAGAAGACGTCTCGTTGAGCGTCGCCGAGGGGCAGATCTGCATCCTGCTAGGCCCGTCGGGCTGCGGCAAAACCACCACCCTGAAGATGATCAACCGGCTGATTGCGCCTACCTCCGGCACCATCAGGATTGCCGGGCGCGATACCGCCGAACTGGACAGCGTCACCCTCAAACGCTCCATCGGCTATGTGATTCAACAGGTCGGTCTGTTCCCCAACATGACCGTCGAGGACAACATCTGCGTGGTGCCCGATCTGCTCGGGTGGGACAAGAGCAAAAGCCGCAGGCGCGCCGCTGAGCTGCTGGAAGTAGTGGCACTGGACCCGGCGACGTTTCTCAAGCGCTACCCCTGTGAACTTTCGGGCGGCCAGCAGCAGCGGGTTGGTGTGGCCCGTGCCCTGGCGGCCGACCCGCCGGTGATGTTGATGGACGAGCCGTTCGGCGCCATCGACCCGATCAATCGCGAAGTGATCCAGGACGAGTTCATGCGCATCCAGCGCCAGGTCGGCAAGACCGTGCTGTTTGTCAGCCACGATATCGACGAGGCCATGAAGATGGCCGATTGTGTCGCGTTATTCCATGACGGCAGGATCGAACAGTTCGGCACCCCGGACGATCTACTGGCCCGGCCTGTCAGCGAGTTCGTCGCCAGCTTCATGGGCGGTGACCGCATCATGAAGCGCCTGCGCCTGATGCGCTCGGTGGATGTGGCCAGCCAGGTGCCGCCTCGGCAGGGCGGTTCTTCCTCCGCGCAACTGGTGGTCAAGCCTGGGGATGACCTGCGTCAGGTGTTTTCGCAATTGCTGGGGTGCGGTCAGGACTGGGCGCTGTGCAATGACAGTGACGGACGTTTTGTCGGCTACGTGCACCAGGCCGATATCCTGGCGCGGCTGGCGGACCACACGACGCATGGGGTGCACTGACGATGCCTGAGTTCATCAGCCGATTGAGCGCCGGGCTTGAGCTCTATTGGGGCGATATCAGCTACCTGAGCGTTCAGCACCTGCAAATCGTCGCCATCAGCGCGGCACTGGCCTTGCTGGTGGCGCTGCCCCTTGGCGTATGGATGAGCCGCACGGCGAGCCAGCGCCATGCCATGGCGTGCATGCAGCTTCTCAATGTGGGGCAGGCCATTCCCAAGCTCGCCCTGCTGGCGCTGGCCATGAGCTTTGTCGGCGTGGGCAGTAGCGCGGCCATCTTCGCCTTGTGGGTGGCAACCTTGCTGCCCGTGGCGGTAAACACCTGCGAAGGTTTGCGCGCGGTGCCCCGGCACGTGATCGAAGCGGCCGAGGCCATGGGCATGACGCCGACGCAAGTGCTGTGGAAAGTCGAGATACCGAATGCGATGAACGTGATCTTCGCCGGTATCCGTACGGCCCTGGCCATCAACGTCGGCACGGCGCCGCTGGCCTTCCTGGTCGGCGGGGGCGGGCTGGGCGAATTGATCTTTACCGGTATCGACCTGAACGATTTCGACATGATGCTGGCCGGTGCCGTGTCCACCGCATTGCTGGCCATCGTGATCGACCTTGCGTGCGGCCTGATCCAGAACCTCAGCGTTTCCCGTGGATTGCGTTTGGCCGGACGCGTTTGAAATCTGTCGACACACAACACTGAAACGAGGTGCAGGATGATGTATCGAGCGTTGGTCAGTCTGATGTTTACGTTGTGTCTGGTGGGCGGTGCCTCCGCCAACAGCACCCTCGTCGTCGGCGGCAAGAAATTTACCGAGCAGCAACTGGTGGCCGAACTTACCACTCAGTTGCTGCGCGCCAATGGCTATCGGGTGGATAAACGCCCGGACCTGGGCTCCTCGATCCTGCGCGCGGCGCAGGAAAACGGCCAGGTCGACGTGTACTGGGAATACACCGGCACTGCGTTGATCGTTCACAATAAGGTCAATGAAAAGCTGGATGCCGAAGCAGCCTACAACAAGGTCAGTGCCCTGGACGCGCAGAAGGGCATCACCTGGTTGAATCCATCCGGCGCCAACAACACCTACGCACTGGCCATGCGCAAGGAGCAGGCGGACAAGGACGGCATTGCCTCGATCAGCGACCTGGCCAGGAATATCGGCGACGGCAAGCTCTACACATTTGCCTCCAATGCCGAATTTTTTTCGCGCTCTGACGGGCTGCGACCGCTGCAACAAACCTATGGGTTCGAGTTCGGGCGTAAAAACGTGATCCGAATGGACGGCGGCCTGACTTACCAGGCCCTGCGTGACAGCCAGACGAACGTGGCGCTGGTGATGTCGACTGATGGACGCATGTCCGCGTTCGGGTTTGTTGCGCTGAAGGACGACAAGGGATTTTTTCCCAGTTACGCACTCACCCCCGTCATCCGCACCGAGGTTCTGAAGGCCAACCCGAAGGTCGGGCAGTTGCTCAACGCACTGTCTTCCACGCTGGATGACGCCACCATTGCCGCGCTTAATGCGCGTATCGAAGTGGGCCGTGAATCCATCGAAAATGTATCCCGTGAATTCCTCCAGCAACGCCAACTGTTCCAGATGAACTGACTAAACGCTGTCTGGAGGCGACCCCCGGCCTCTTTGGCGAGCAGGCTTTTTGTGCAAGCCCGCGCGGGGCTTCACAAAGAACGTGCGCGTGCAGCGCAATGCGGATGATCTTGATCAGCGATTTTGCACGTTCTTTCTGAAGCCGCGCAGGTTCATCAGGCACAGGCATATCTGCAGCACGATCAGCGCGTACGCATGGGCATGCACGCCCCAGATGACCCACAGAATATTGCTCAAGATAAAACAGAAAAATCCTGCCATCCGCCTTGCTGGGCGCTGAGACCCGATCAGCCATGCCGCCATTACGGTGACGGCCATGGCAGGCCATTGCACCCAATCCACATCGCTCAAGCCAGCGTCCTCGTTCTTTATTCCATATAAAACACAGAGGGCCGCCTGGGTGAATGATTCAGATTTTTTGCCGACGGTGCCTTGACCGCCTGTCAGCCAGGCAGACTATTTGTTGAACAGGCACAGGTGTGTCCGGGCCAGATAAAACAAGGGCTGACGGCCCGTGTTTGAATTCGCCTGGAGATGATCATGAAAAGACTCTCGATGTGCCTGAGCCTGTGCAGCGTGTTCCTGCTGCACGGGTGCTTTGACAATGCCGACAACACCACCAAAGGCAATACCGATGGAAGCAAGTCGTCGGTGCAGATGCAGGAAGGGAAGGTGGAGGGGGGGAAGTGAGTGGTAGTTGAGCCATGGCGGGCCGCCTGAAGTGCATGATGGGCGGCAGTCTGTTGCGTGTGACTTTATTGAGTTATCGGTTTTTGATTCCGCAATGACAGTGGAAGAGTTGCTCAGGTTTCAGGCCGAACACTCTCTTCTTATTAGTAAAAGTTTGATTGATCATGTCAGCCAGCCAATTGCCAGGAGCCAAAACGACCGCTAATGAAAAATTCATAAAAGCTGCCTGGATAAAGTATGAAAATAATCTAGATTAAATGCTCGTGTGTTACGTGTTTTCAACCGGACATTAACAATGCGAACGACGTGCTCATGTGGTGAACGTCCAATAACACGTCTGGTCATAGGCGCCGCTTTTTTCTGTGCTTCAGCGGCTCAAGCCCAGGTTGCGCCGGACGCGGGCCAGCTTCAGCGCCAGATAGACCAGAACCTGCAGAGGCCGGTCGTTGCACCGTCGCCAGCCGCACCGGCGCCCATTTCAGGCGCTGATCACCGCGGGCCCAAGGTTGTTATTCGGCGTGTCGATATTGTCGGCGCCAAACTGATACCGGTTAACGAGCTTGCATCTCAACTCGACCCTTACCTTAATCGTCCTTTGACGTTGGGTGAAGTGCAGGCTGCCGCACAACAACTGGTAGGTTACTACCGCGAGCGCGGATGGTTTGTAAGAGTGCAATTGCCTACGCAGGATGTCAGCGACGGTACGCTGCGCATCAACATCGTTGAAGGGCGCTTTGGACGTCTGCAAGTTGCACCCGGTACAGGTCGTGTCCGCAGAGATTTCGTATCCACTCTAGCCGGCCGAGATCTCAATGCTGATGAACCGTACTCTCTGTCACAACTTGAGCGCGGGCTATTGCTGGCCAACGATCTACCTGGAGTTCGGGCTGAAGGTACGCTGCGCCCAGGTCAGGCGCCGGGCACCAGTGATCTGGCGTTGCAGATCAGCGACACGCCTTTATTCGCGGGGCTTGTCGGCGCCAACAACTTTGGCAACCGTTTCACCGGGCGAGGGCAGGGCTTCGGCACCGTCAGGCTCGACAATCCCAGCGGCTTCGGTGATCAACTGCAGATCAGTGGGATTCTTAGTGAGCGACTCGATTATGAGAGCGTTTCCTACAGCGCGCCTGTGGGTTATGACGGCCTGCGCGCCAGCGTCGGCTATGGTCAATTGCATTACCAACTGGGTAAAGAGTTTGCCGATTTGGACGCACGCGGCCAGAGTCGCACCCTGTATGCGGGCCTGAGCTATCCATTGTTGCGCAGCACAGAACGCAATATCACGGTGGGGCTGGACGTCAGCCATGCGCGTCTGGAAGACGAGGCCTTTGATGTCACCCTGCGCCGGCGAGATATTCAACTGGCGACGCTCGAACTGCGCGGCGACGCCAGGGATGGTTGGGGCGGTGGCGGTGTCACCGCCGCAAGATTCTCACTGGAGGGCGGGCGCGCCGCGCTGCGGATTGCCGCGGACCGTGATCAGGACGCCCAAAGCGCGGGCGTTGAAGGCGGCTTCGCTGCGCTTGGGGTCGAACTTCGCCGCGATCAGGTACTGGCTCCGGCGCTCTATCTGAGAGGGCGCTTCGCCAGTCAGCTCGCTTTCAATAACCTTGCCTCGTCGCAACAGTTCAGCCTGGGTGGCCCCTATGGCGTGAGGGGGTATCCGGTCAACGAGGGCAGTGGCGACAGTGGTGCCCTGATGCAACTGGAACTGCATAGCCTGCTACCCATGCTGGGTATTGCGAACCTGGATGGTTATGCCTTCTTTGATGCGGGTGTCACACGCCAACATCAAACTCCCTGGCGAGGCTGGGATACTGCAGGTAGCGGCCGTAACACCTATCCCCTTTATGCCAGCGGCGTCGGTCTTGCCTGGACCCATGCGCGTGGTTTCGCCATCAATGGGATATTCGCGGTGCCGCTGGGCAACAATCCCGGTGGTACCCGCAGCGATCAAGACCAGGATGGTGGCTCGACCGGACCGCGTGTCTGGCTCACCGCCAGTCAAAGCTTCTAGGTTGATTGACTCACAACTGCTCAGACTTTTGCGCGGGACATAACCATGAAACGACAAGCCCCCCTTGCAACTCCCTGGCCTGCGGCGTCACGTGCACTGAACTGCGAACCTGCGGCGTGGTTGAGGTGGACTTTCAGGGTTAATGTCCCCTATCGAAAACCAGCGTTTCATTCAGTGCTCCTGGCGATGGTGGTAAGCCTGTTGATGGTGTCCACACCTGGCGTGGCGCTTGAGCCCGGTGCACTACCAACGGGCGGGAAGGTCGTCGGCGGCCAGGCATTACTTCATCAGCAGGGCAATCAGTTGGTTGTCGAGCAGCATTCCGATCGTGCCATCCTTGACTGGCAATCCTTCGACATAGGTCAGAACGCAAGTGTGCGCTTCAACCAGCCAGGCGCGAATGCGACAGCCCTTAATCGCGTCACGGGCGGCGGTGGTCAATCGCTGATTCAGGGCAGCCTTTCCGCTAATGGCAGGGTGTATCTGGTCAACGGCGCAGGCGTACTCTTCGGCCCCAGCGCCCAAGTGAACACGGGAGGTCTGGTCGCCTCGACGCTGGATATTGCCAACGAGGACTTCCTGGCCGGGCGGGACCGATTCGTGCTCACAGACCAGAGCAAGGGCGAGGTTATCAACCAAGGTCACATCAGCGCCAGGAATGGCACCGTAGCACTGCTGGGGCGAACCGTCGGCAACACCGGCAGTATATCGGCCGATAACGGCAACGTCGTGCTCGCGGGCGGTCAGGAAGTCAGCTTCGCGGCGGGTGCCGACGGCCATCTGCAGATTGCCGTCAGTGCGTCTGAGTTGCAGTCCAGCATCCGTAACGGCGGTGCAATCTACGCTGATGGTGGGCAGATCGTACTCAATGCTCAGGGCGCTAACGCGCTCGCCTCGGCAGTGGTGAGCAATACTGGCACGCTGCAGGCTCACACGGTGGCGGAACACGAGGGCAAGATTCTGCTATTGGCCGATCTGGAGCACGGTGGGCGTGCCGAGGTGGCCGGCACTCTGGATGCCAGCGCCATCAACGGTGGCAACGGCGGTTTCGTCGAAACGAGTGGTGCACAGGTACAGATAGCACCGGCGACTCGAGTCACTACTCAGGCGCCCAAGGGACAGACCGGCAAGTGGCTTGTCGACCCCACCGATTTCACCGTATCGGCGGGTGGCCGAGCTCAAACCACCAGCGGCATTGGCGCAGACACTCTCGTCTCCAATCTGGCCAGCACCAATATTCTTCTGCAAACTGACGCTCAAGGCAGCGAGCCTGGAGATCTGAATATCCAGGCGCCAATCAGCTGGAATGCCGCGACTACCCTGAGCCTGCTTACGTTGCGCGACCTGAATATCAATGCGCCCATCAGCGCCGTCAATGGCGGCCTGACACTGAGCATAGCGCGCAACGTTAACGTCAACGCTGCGATTGATGTGGGAACCTTTAACTTCCTGGGGGGAACCTGGACTCAAAACAGTGCAAACCTATCTACATTTCAGGCCCATGACTTTCGCTTGAATGGCGGCTCCTTCCTGCGCGCGAACGGGGGGGATGGAAGTTCAAGCAACCCTTACCTGCTCACCGACGTTTATGGTGTGCAGGGGATGCAAGGGTTCCTGAGCAGCCACTTCAAACTGGCCAATGATATCCAGGCTGTAGGTACCCAGAACTGGAACTGTGATTCCTCTTGCAGTGGATTTGTGCCTATCGGCAACTTCGATCGACCTTTCACAGGCTCTTTGGACGGTGGCGGTCACCTGATCGATAAGCTTCAGGTCTCGGTCCATGCCTCCTCGCAAAGCACCAACGCTGAGGCCGGGCTGTTTGGCACTTTAGGAAGCGCGGCTCATGTTACCCACTTGGGCCTTACTGACGGTTTTTTCTCGGCTTCCGGCGGCAATGATAATTTTGCTGGTGGCCTCGCCGCGCGCAATTTGGGGAGTATCGACAGCAGTTATTCCACGGGTTCCGTTACAACTGGCGACGCCAACGCGGATCAAAATATCGCTGGAGGATTGGTAGGCAATAACACCTCCACAACGGTGAACGGTACCGCGCAAGGGGGCACTATCAGCGGCAGCTACTCCACGGCGTCAGTCATCGCGTCCGAGGGCAAAACGTCTGCATTCGCGGGAGGTTTAGTCGGTACCAATGTCCAGGGAACCCTCTATCAAAGTTACGCCGTGGGATCTGCGTCCGCCAGTGACGGTATCGATTCGAACTATGCCGGCGGGTTGGTCGCAAGCAATATCGGTACAGTGCAGCAAAGTTACGCCTTGGGCAGCGCAACAGCCTTACGGGGTAATCGGACCTTCGTTGGCGGTTTGCTCGGGCAGCACAGTGGCAATGCCATCACCGACTCCTTCTACGCGACCACCGATAGCTCAGGTGCGGGCATTAATAATGCGAGCAATTACAACAGCTTTGGCATCGGTAAGAGCCGGAGCGAGCTGACCACGCTCAGCACTTTCCAGAACTGGGACATCGATGCTACGGGCGGGACCGGGAGGGCTTGGCGCCTATACGAGGGGCAGACGACGCCGTTGCTGCGCAGCTTTCTCAAACCAGTGAATGCAACGGTGAACAATAATGGCCGGGTCTACGACGGGAGCACTGCAACGGTAAGTGGAAATGGCTTTACGCTATCAGCTAGCAGTGTCCAGGTCCTGGGCACGCCGATCTATGCTAGCACCTCTGCCCGTAATGCCGGAGCCTACGCCCTGAGCATGAGTGGCCTCTACTCCGATCAGCTCGGCTACGACATCAGTTACGTCCAGGGGACATACACCATCTCCCAACGCGCGATTGGCGGTGCATTCACCGCCGACAACAAGGTCTACGACGGCACGACTAGCGCCACTGTGCATGGCGGTCTCGACAGCAACACAGTCGTGGCGGGTGATGACTTGAAAGTCACCACCAGCGGTCTTTTTGCCGACAAAAATGTCGGTCAAGGCAAAGCCGTCAGCGTCTTCGGCAGTCTGACCGGAGCCGATGCGGGCAACTATCAATTTATCGCTCCGAGTAATGGCAGCGTTGTCGCGGCCATTACCCCAAGGACGATTGGCGGTGCATTCACCGCCGACAACAAGGTATACGACGGCACGACTAGCGCCACTGTGCATGGCGGTCTCGACAGCAACACAGTCGTGGCGGGTGATGACTTGAACGTCACCACCAGCGGTCTTTTTGCCGACAAGAACGTCGGCCAAGGCAAAGCGGTCAGCGTCTTCGGCAGCCTGACCGGAGCCGATGCGGGCAACTATCAATTTATCGCTCCGAGTAATGGCAGCGTTGTCGCCGCCATCACCCCAAGGACGATTGGCGGTGCCTTCACCGCCGACAACAAGGTCTATGATGGCACCACCACCGCCACTGTGCATGGCGGTCTCGACAGCAATACTGTCGTGGCGGGTGATGACTTGAACGTCACCACCAGCGGTCTTTTTGCCGACAAGAACGTCGGTCAAGGCAAAGCCGTCAGCGTCTTCGGCAGCCTGACCGGAGCCGATGCCGGCAACTATCAATTTACTGCCCCGAGTAATGTTGTCGCGGCCATCACGCCAAGGACGATTGGCGGTGCATTCACCGCTGACAACAAGGTCTACGACGGCACCACCACTGCCACAGTGCATGGCGGTCTCGACAGCAACACAGTCGTGGCGGGTGATGACTTGAGCGTTACCACCAGCGGCCTTTTTGCCGATAAGAACGTCGGCCAAGGCAAAGCGGTCAGCGTCCTCGGCAGCCTGACCGGAGCCGATGCGGGCAACTATCAATTTATCGTTCCGAGTAATGGCAGCATCGTCGCTTCAATACTTCCGGCTACCTTGAAGATAACGGCGAACGACCAGGTTGTGCCTTGGAGCGGTCGCCCCTATTCGGGAGGTAACGGCGTCCGTTATGCCGGATTCGTGGCAGGCGAAGATGCAAACGAACTCGCTGGTCTGCCCCTGCGCTATGCAGGCTCCGCCCAAAACGCTGTTGCAGCGGGAACTTATTCTATTGCACCGCTGGGGCCACTAACGTTCGGCAACTATATTATTGGTTACGAGAATGGGAGCTTGCGGATCACATCAGTTCCCGTTTTACCGAACTTGATACCTCCTCCAGCAGGCGAAATTGAGCGTGGTTTGAGTCATTCCCAGAGGGTCGAGTATTTGGGGGTCGAGGCGGTGCCACTGCGGGGGGATGACGACTTAAGGAGTGGTCGTTACAGACTGCCACTTAACTTCACTCCTGGTGGTTTCATCCACGCGGGCAATTAACCCCGAGCTGCGCAGTTCATAGCGCGTTTCGACATTATCGGCGGGAGCCGCTAACGACACATGGAGTTGCAGGGCTGGCTTAAAAATGCCTGAAGGGCTGCGGCCTCACTCACAGTTGCTCCAACAGCCAGGTGCGAAACGCAATCAACGAAGGCAGCCTTTCATTGCGCGGCGGATAAACCAGGTAATAACTGCGCTGACTGGCGAAGGGCTGCCCCAGGCTGATCAATTCGCCCTTGGCCAGTTCGTCGCTCACCAGGATACGCGGCACCAGGCCGATGCCGATGCCTGCGCGCACGGCCTGGATCAGGTGCGACGTCAGCTCAAAGCTCGGCCCCAGGCGCATCAGGCGATGGGGCAGGCCGTGGTGGCTGAACCACTCGCCCCAGACGCTGGCATTGTTTGCCACATTCAACAGCGTCTGCTGCGCCAGGTGCTGCGCTTGCCAGTCTTTATGGGCCAGGGCGGCTTCGGGCGACATGATCACCAGCAGTTCTTCCATGTGCAGCCGATGGCTGATCAGTCCTGGCAGATCGGCACTGCCCACGACGATGGCGGCATCGATGCCGCTGGTTTCGAAGTCGATGGCGTCGATCCGCGAATGGATGTGCACCAGCATGCCGGGGTGGCTTTTGTAAAAATCATGCAGGCGCGGCAACAGCCACTTTGAGCCAAAGGTCGGCAAGGTGGCCAGGCGCAGGGTGCCGCTGCCCGATTGGTAGGCCAGGGCCTGCAACGTGGCGCTGCGGATCAGGCCGAGCGCATGGCTCATCTCGCGCTGATACAGCCTGCCCACGTCGGTCAACTGGACGTGCCGGCCTTCGCGGCGAAACAGCGTCAGGCCCAGTTGCTGCTCCAGTGCCTGAACCTGTCGACTCACGGCGCTCTGGGTCAGGGACAGCTCCACGGCCGCGCGGGTGTAGCTTTCGTGCCGCGCAGCGGCTTCAAACGCCAGCAGCAGCGACATCGAAGGGGTGAGGTGACGGTAATTCATTCGTAAAAGTCATCGATAGCGGCAGGATTATGCGTTTGTAGCGCGCCGTAACCTGCAGGATCATGGGCCAAACCAACGACCTGAGGCTGACCTATTAATGCCCAGGCGACAAGTATTTCGACTTTCCGTGACCAGAGACCTGCCCGCGATGATCGCCCCGTTGCCTACCGCTGCACCTGCGCCGCATTACCCGGAGTTTCTGCAGGCCTTGCAGGCCAGCGGCTTTCGCGGCCAGCTCAGTGCCGACTACGCCACCCGCACCGTGTTGGCCACCGATAATTCGATCTATCAGCGCCTGCCCCAAGCGGCGGTGTTTCCCCTGGACGCCGACGATATTGCGCGCATCGCCACCCTGATGGCCGAACCGCGCTTTCGCCAGATCAAACTGACCCCGCGCGGCGGTGGCACCGGCACCAACGGCCAGTCGTTGACCGATGGCATCGTGGTCGACCTGTCGCGCCACATGAACGCGATTCTTGAGATTAACGTGGCCGAGCGCTGGGTGCGGGTGCAGGCAGGCGTGGTCAAGGACCAGCTCAATGCCGCGCTCAAGCCCCACGGGCTGTTCTTCGCCCCGGAGCTGTCCACCTCCAACCGCGCCACCGTGGGCGGCATGATCAACACCGACGCCAGCGGCCAGGGCAGTTGCACCTACGGCAAGACCCGCGACCATGTCCTTGAACTGCACAGTGTGTTGCTCGGCGGCGAGCACCTGCATAGCCGGCCGCTGTCCGACAGCGAGCTTGACGCGGCGTGCGCGCAGGGCGGGCGTATCGGTGAGGTGTACCGTACCGCGCGGCAGATCCATGACACTCAGGCCGAACTGATCGCCTCGGTGTTCCCCACGCTCAATCGCTGCCTCACCGGTTACGACCTGGCGCACCTGCGTGACGAGCAGGGGCGTTTCAACCTCAACAGTGTGCTGTGCGGCGCCGAAGGCTCGCTCGGCTACGTGGTCGAGGCCCGGCTCAATGTGCTGCCGATTCCGCGCTATTCGGTGTTGGTCAATGTGCGCTACGCCAGCTTCATGGACGCGCTGCGCGATGCCAACGCCTTGCTTGCGCACGCGCCACTGTCCATCGAGACCGTGGATTCCAGGGTGCTGCAGCTGGCAATGAAGGACATTGTCTGGCACAGCGTCGCCGAGTATTTCCCCACCGAGGCCGTGCGCCCGACGCTGGGCATCAACCTGGTGGAATTCAGCGGCGACGATGTGGCGCAGGTCAACGCACGGGTGGCGGCCTTTGTCGCGCACTTGCAGAGCGACGCCACCCTCGAGCGGCTGGGCCACACCCTGGCCGAAGGCGCCGAAGCGGTGACCCGCGTCTACGCCATGCGCAAACGCTCGGTGGGGCTGCTGGGTAACGTCGACGGTGAGATTCGCCCGCAGCCCTTTGTCGAAGACACTGCCGTGCCGCCGGAGCGTCTGGCCGATTACATCACCGAGTTTCGCGCCTTGCTCGACAGCTATGGCCTGGCCTATGGCATGTTCGGCCATGTCGACGCCGGCGTGCTGCACGTACGCCCGGCGCTGGACATGAAAGACCCGGCCCAGGCCGCCCTGGTCAAACCGATCTCCGACGCCGTGGCCGCCCTGACCCAGCGTTACGGCGGGCTGCTGTGGGGCGAGCACGGCAAGGGTTTGCGCTCCGAATACGTGCCTGCATTCTTCGGCGAACTGTACCCGGCGTTGCAAGCGCTCAAGGGCGCCTTTGACCCGCACAACCAGCTCAACCCTGGCAAGATCTGCACGCCGCCAGATGCCGCCCAGGGGTTGCTCAAGGTTGACGAAGTGACGCTGCGCGGCGACCTCGATCGGCACATCGACGAACGCGTGTGGCAGAGCTTCGGCACCGCCATGCATTGCAACGGCAACGGTGCCTGCTACAACTACGACCCCGACGACGCCATGTGCCCCTCGTGGAAGGCCACCCGCGAACGCCAGCATTCGCCCAAGGGCAGGGCGTCGCTGATCCGCGAGTGGTTGCGCCTGCAGGGCGCAGCCAATATCGACGTACTGGCCGTGGCCCGTGGCCGACTGGCCTGGTTGGGCGGGTTACCGGCGAGGCTGCGCAACAACCTGGCGCGCTCGCGCGGTAAGGCGGACTTTTCCCATGAGGTGTATGACGCCATGGCGGGCTGCCTGGCGTGTAAATCCTGCGCGGGCCAGTGCCCGATCAAGGTCAATGTGCCGGAGTTTCGCTCGCGGTTCCTGGAGCTGTATCACGGTCGCTATCAACGTCCGTTGCGCGACTACCTGATCGGCTCGCTGGAGTTCAGCATTCCCTACCTGGCTTACGCGCCGGGCCTGTACAACGCGGTCATGGGCGCCGGTTGGATGAGTCGCCTGCTGGCGCGCCATGTCGGCATGCTCGACAGCCCGCTGATCCACCGCCACGACCTGCAGGCCACGCTCAACGCGTGCAAGGTCAAGGTTGCCAGCGTGCCGACCCTGCGCGAGCTGACGCCTGCGCAACGCGAGCGCAGCGTGGTGCTGGTGCAGGATGCATTCACCCGTTACTTCGAAACACCGTTGCTGGCGCACTTTATCCAACTGGCTCATCAGTTGGGCTATCGGGTGTTTCTGGCGCCCTATAGCGCCAATGGCAAACCCTTGCATGTGCAGGGCTTCCTCGGCGCCTTCGCGAAAGCGGCGATTCGCAATGCCACGCAACTCAAGGCGCTGGCCGACTGCGGCGTGCCGCTAGTGGGGCTGGATCCGGCGATGACGCTGGTGTATCGCCAGGAGTACCGCAAGGTGCCGGGGATTGGCGAATGCCCGACGGTGCTGCTGCCTCAGGAATGGCTGGTCGACGCGCTGCCGGAGCGCACGACCCACCGCTCGCAGACCTTCCGGCTGCTGGCGCACTGCACCGAAAAGACCAACGCCCCGGCAAGTACCGCGCAGTGGCAAGCCGTGTTTGCCCGATTGGGGCTCATGCTGGTCAGCGAGGCGAGTGGCTGTTGCGGGATGTCCGGCACTTACGGGCATGAGGCCCGCAATCAGCACACGTCGAAGACCATTTTCGAGCAGTCATGGGCGGGCAAGCTGGACCCGCCCGGTGAGGCGCTGGCCACCGGGTATTCCTGCCGCAGTCAGGTCAAGCGTCAAGCCGGCAAGCACCTGCGCCACCCGTTGCAAGTGGTGCTGGAGCATGCCGTCAGCCTTACTCTTTGACGTCCATGAACTCTTCGGCCCACGCCATGTAGCTGGCCGGCAACGTGTAGGTGTGCGTGAGTTCGGTGGCGCTGAGGTTGGAGGTGCGGTGGGTCAGTTGGCGCTGCGCGCGCAGGCTGTCGTAGGTGGCCTTGATGGCCGCAAAGTAGGCGCCATGGCCGGCCACCACCACGCGCACACCGAGGCTGGCCAGGCGTGCTGCGTCGTTGAGCTTGGGGTTGGCGTAGGTCACCAGCATCAGCGGCACGCTGAGGTTCTCGGCGATCTGCTCCAGGTGCTCGAAGTCCTTGACGCCGACCATGCAGATGCCGTCGGCACCGGCCTTTTCGTAGGCCCTGGTGCGCTTGATCACGTCCTCGGTGGGCAGCACGCCGGCGTTGGTGCGCGCGATGATCGACAGCGCGGGATCGACCCGAGCCTCGAGGGCTGCCCTGACCTTGCCGATGCCTTCGTCGATGGAAATCAGATCGGTGGATTTGCGCCCGAATTGCGCGGGCAGCAGGGTGTCTTCGATGGTCAGTGCGGCCACGCCGGCGCGTTCGAGCTCTTCGACGGTGCGCATCACGTTCAGGGCATTGCCGTAACCGTGATCGGCATCGGCGATAAAGGGCAGTTGGGCGACGCGACCGATGCGCGTGGCCTGTTCGACGAACTCGCTGAGGGTAATCAGCGCGAAATCGGGCGCCGCCAGCACCTGCAACGAGGCGACCGAGCCGCCCAGGATGCCGACCTCGAAACCCAGGTCGGCCGCAATGCGTGCGGACATCGGGTCGAACACAGAAGCTGTTTCGACGCAGTGGGGGGCGGCAAGCAACTCACGAAAATTGCAGCGAAGCGCTGAGTGGGAAATTTTTGGCATGATCTTTCCTGGTTCTGGCCATCGTCTAATGCACGATCAATGCCTGTTTATAAACCAGCGAGCCTACCACGCAGATGAAATCAGCGTTATGACGTTTAAGAATGGGCCATGCGCCAGGCACATAACCCTCAAGGGCAGGCATAGCGATGCCTGGCGGTCCTGAGCAGGTCGCGCAGTTTATCGGCCTGCAACGCCAGCGTCATTTGCCGCTCGTCAATCACGATTTCGGCGACGATCAACGCAAGGATCAACGGCGCGGTCACCATCCAGTGCGCATAGAACTCGGTGATCAACGAGAAGAACACCCCCAGAATCCACAGTCCCAGGACCCATTTTGGTGCGCGCTGCTGCAAGGGCACCCACAGCCGCTGCCACTTTTTCAACCGGGTGGTGTGCAGTCTCAGTGAGTCTTCAAGCTTGGACAGATACGTGTTCGACATAAGAGTAGGCCACTGCGTACAGGATGAAGGTTGTTAAACGGTTCGGGCTCTGCCGGGCAACGGTCTGCCCAGCCAGCTCAGGTTGATCTCATGGACGGCGACCCAGTCCCCGTTGGCAGGCTGGGCCGTACAGCGTTTGAATGCGATACACACGCCCTGGTTATCCAGTAAAGCGAAGTCCCGGTAGTCGGGGGTGGAGCTGAACAGCCAGGCAAAGACGCGCATCGCGGTATCCGGTTGATCAAATGGGCCAGCTGAATTCGAACAGAGTGCCGCCGTTTTCCATGCGTCGGCAGCTCACCGCACCGCCGTGGGCGAGGGCAATCGCGCGCACCACCGCCAGGCCCAGGCCGCTGCCGCCCTGGGCCCGGGAGCGCGAGTTTTCGCCGCGCTGGAAAGCTTCGAACAGGTGCACGGCAAATTCGGCGTCGATGCCGGGGCCATCATCGCGCACCCGCAGATAATGGATCGCGTCGCGCGTGCTCAGGTGGATGTTGACGTTACCCGGCGTGGCGTGGCGGCGGATATTGTCCAGCAGGGCGAGCAAGGCCTGGCGGATCCGCCCGGGATCGCAGCGCATCAAGCCGCGTTGCAGGTCCAGGTGCAGCACAAACCCGGCGGCCGTGAGGCTCGGTTCGAACAGCCGCACATCGTCCTCGATCCCGGCAGCGAGGTCGGCGTTCTGCAGGTGCAGTTCCAGGTAGCCGCTGTCGGCCAGCCCGACCACCCGCAGGTCTTCGATCAGCCGCGTCAGCCCTTCGACCTGACCCAGCAGGCTGTAGAACTGCGCATTGTCCGGTTCGAACACGCCTTCGGCCAGGCCTTGCAGGCGTCCGCGCAGGATGGTCAGGGGCGTACGCAGCTCGTGGGCAATCGCCGCGTTCCAGAACGCCTGCTCCTGGGCCATGCGTTTAAGGCGCTGAGCCATGCTGTTGAAGTCATCCACCAGAATCGCCGCCTCGCCGATGGGGTGTTCACCCGCCACGGCTTGCGCTTCCAGGTCACCGTCGGCCAGTTTGCGCAGGTTCTCGGCGACCGAGTTCAAGGGCATCAGAATCCGGCGCGACAACTTCAACGCCACCACCGCGCCCACGGCCAGGCCCACCAGGGTGATCAGCCCCATCCAGGCCCACTCGATATTGGACGGCATCCACGTGTCCACGTCTTCTTCGGACAGCGGCCAATAGGCCCACAACAGCGAATAGAACACGTAGGAGCCGACCACGGCGAGGGTGATGACGCACAGCACCACGGCTGACATCGACACAATGATCTGGCGGCTCAAACCGTTGAGGATTTTCACGTCACACTCCCAAACCGGTAACCCACGCCCCGGATACTTTCGGGCACGCCTTGCAGGCCGAGGTCTTCGATCTTGCGGCGCAACTTGCTGATGTGGCTGTCCACCGTGCGTTCCAGGCTGTCGCTTTCCGGCGAGCACAGCGCCAGCAGCTCGGCGCGGCTGAACACGCGCTTGGGCGCTTTGGCCAGTTGCGCAAGCAACTTGAATTCGGTGGCGGTGAGCAGCAGCGTTAATGCCTCACCCGCTCTGCGCACCGTGACTTCGTGGCTTTCGATATCGATCTCGAACGCATCCACGCGCAGCACGCTGCTGGCCGACACGTATTGATAGTCGGTGGTGCGGCGCAGCACGGCCTGGGTGCGCGCCACCACTTCGGCCGGATTGAACGGTTTGACGATGTAGTCGTCGGCGCCGATGCGCAGGCCCATCAGCTTGTCCAGGTCCTGGTCCTGCGCGGTCAGCATGATCACCGGCGTATTGCCGCGATGGCGTACTTCGGCGAGCACCTTCCAGCCGTCCACATGGGGCATGAGCACATCGAGCAGCAGCAGGTCCGGCTTGAGCGTCTGATGCAGCTCCAGCGCGCGTCGGCCGTCCAGCGCATGGGCGGTGCGAAACCCGGCGCGCTTGAGATAGGCGATGAGGATGTCGGCGATTTCGGGTTCGTCTTCGGCGATCAGTACCAGCGCCCGGGTTTCCCGGAGGCTGTTGGGCAGGTCATTCATGGTGGGCTCGGTGTGGTTGCCGTGGGGGCGGGGGATTGTGCGTAATTACCATGCGCTTTTGTGGGAGGGTTTGTGGAGAAATGATGGAGAGGGGGATATTGGCAAAAATGTTACGGGTTTGGGGGCTTTTGATGGGGGGATAGCCGTTGCTGCGGGGGATGGCTGCTATGGGTTGCGCCCTTACGGCGGCCCACGGATTCAAGCCGGCGTTCGGCCTGCGTGGTTGACGGGGCGCCTAAGATCAAGATCAAAAGCCAAAGCAGATCAAAAGCAGTGTGATATCCATCAGACCAATGGAGATCAAAATGTGGGAGGGGGCTTGCTCCCGATGGCAGTGGGTCAGCTACACATAAGCTGACCCACCCTCATCGGGAGCAAGCCCCCTTGTTGTACAGCGCTCGGCAGACCATCCCGGTCGGCTCTCAGGCTGCCCCGCTCTTAGCGCATATGCAAAATGATCGGGCTACTGCTGGCCGGGTCGGTGTGGCCGCGCAGTTTGTTGACGTCCTTGGCGTCGACTGCGCCGCCAGTGTTGCCCCAGGTACTGCGCATGTAGGTCAGCACCTGGGCAATTTCCTGGTCGGACAGTTGCTCGCGGAACGCTGGCATGCGGTAGGCATCGGGTACGCCAGCGGCGACGATGCGTTGGGAGCCGTTGAGGGTGATGTTGATGGCCGAGGCGGCTTCCTTGGCCAGCGCCGAGGTGGCGCCGGCCAGGGGTGGCATCCAGTCGGGCTGGCCCTTGCCGTCCGGGCCGTGGCAGGAGGCGCAGCGTGTCGCGTACAGATGGGCGCCGGGGCGTGCGTCGGTGGCGGCGGCCTGGTACTGCCAGGGCGCACCGTCGCGCTGCGGATCGCCGGGCAGTGCCTTGAGGTAGCGGGCGATGGCGGCCAGGTCGTCGTCGGTCATGAACTGCGTGGAGTTGTTGAAGGCCTCGGTCATCGAGCCGTACACCACCGCGTGCTGGTTGCGCCCGGTCTTGAGGAATTGCACGATCTGCGGCTCGCTCCAGCGGCCCAGGCCGGTGTTGTGGTCCTGGCGCAGGCTCGGCGCGTACCAGCCATCGAGCAGCGCACCGGCGAGGAACGGCGTGCCGGTCTCATCCAGGGCTTTTTCGTTAAAGGCCAAACCGCGCGGCGTATGGCAACTGCCGCAATGACCAGGGCCCTGGACGATATAGGCGCCACGGTTCCACAGCGCATCCTGGCCGGGTTTGGCGGCGTAGGTGGCCGTGGGGGCGAACACGCCGTTCCACAGGGCGATGGGCCAGCGCATATTCAGCGGCCAGGGGATGGCGCCGGGAATATTGGGCTCGCTGGCCGGTTGCACACCTTTCATGAAGAACGCATACAGCGCGCGCACGTCATCGTCGCTGAGCTTCACATAAGACGGGTAGGGCATGGCCGGGTAGAGTCGGCGGCCGCCCGGCGCCACGCCTTGGCGTACCGCGCGGTCGAAGTCGGCCAGGCTGTAGGCGCCGATGCCGACGTCTCGATCCGGGGTGATATTGGTGGCGTGGATCGCCCCCAGCGGCGTGGCCATCTCCAGACCGCCGGCAAAGGGCGCCTTGCCGGCGAGGCTGTGGCACGCCACGCAGTCGCCGAGGCGCGCGACATACTCGCCACGGCTGACCAGCGCCGGGTCGAAAGTTGTGGCCTGTTCCTGCTCGAATGGCGAGGCAGGCTCACGGGTGACATACCAGGCCAGCAGGCCGGCAGCGATCAGGCAGGGCAGGGCAAGCCAGCCTGCGGTTCGGGCGAATCGTCGGGTGTTCATGGGCGTTCCCTGTCCTTAGCTGAAGGTGTATCGGCTCAATGGCAAGCTGCGGATGCGCTGGCCGGTCAACTGCGCCACCGCGTTAGCCACGGCCGGCGCCACTGCGGGCAGCGGGGGTTCGCCGATACCGCCCATTTTTTCGCCACTCTCGACGATTTTCACGTGCACCTGCGCCATACGCGAGGGCGGCAGGATCGGGTACAGGTCGTAGTTGCGTGCGCGTGGCTTGCCGTCCACGTACACCGCCTCCTCGATCAGGGTTTGCGACAGACCCAACGCCACGGCGCCGGCCACCTGCGCCTGCACGATGGCAGGGTTGACGATGCTGCCGGGGTCGATCGCTTCCCAGATGTGATGCACCTTGACCTGGCCGTGCTCGATCGACACTTCGGCGACCACCGCCGCATGGGAGCCGAACGGCGACGCCATCGCCACGCCACGGGCACGGCGGCTGCCGTCTTCGGCGGTGTAGGGGCCCCGTTTCCAGCCGCCGGACAACTCGCCTGCAGCCTTGAGCAAGGTAGTCAGTCGCGGGTTGTCGCGCAGCAGGTGCAGGCGCAACTCATAGGGGTCGTGACCGCCCTTGTCCGCCAGTTCATCGAGGAACGCTTCATAGAAAAAATCGTTGAGCGAATTGCCCACCGAACGCCAGTACCCGAGCATGGCCGGGCCTTTGACGTAGATCTGCGCGGTGCGTTTGTTGGCGATTGCGTAGCTTTTGCCCGACAACCCTTCAAGGGCCGCAGGGTCAATCTTGTCGCCCTGTTTGCCGGCGAGGGCTTCGGTCGGGCCTTCGGTGGCGCTGACTGCTTCGATGGCGACCGGCAAACCTTTGTCATCCAGTGCAGCGCGGAACTTGACCACCGCCAGCGGGCGCAACACGTCACGCAGGAACTCTTCCTCGCGGCTCCAGATCAGTTTGACCGGGCGACCCACGGCCTTGGCCAGCGCGATGGCCTGCGGGTAGGGATTGGCCGACTCATAAAGGAAGTGCCGACCGAAAAATCCGCCCAGCAGCGGCGAGTGCAGGGTAATGTTCGCAGGATCAAGGCCGGTGCGCTTGGCGATGTCGGCGCGGAACATGTCCGGTGCCTGGTTGGGCAGCCACACCTCGAGTGAGCCATCGGGGTTGAAGCGCGCCAGCGCCGACGGCGGTTCCAGTTGGGCATGGTTGAGGTATTGGTTGTGGTAAGTGGCCTCGACCCGGGTTTTGGCGTTTTTCAGCGCGCCGGCCACGTCGCCTTCGTTCTCGTCGTCGCGGGTCGGACCTTGCTGGGCGGCGAGGAATTCGCGGTGTTTGTCGCTGGAAAAGTCGGCAGGCATTGCGCGCAGCTTCGAATCGGCGGCCGCTTCCAGCCAATCCACCTGAATCGCTTCGACGGCGCGTTTGGCGTGCCACCAGCGTTCGGCCACCACCGCCACGGCGCCGGGCAGGGTGTGCACCGAATGCACGCCTTTCATCGCTTCGACCTGCGCCTGATTGCGCAGGCTGCCGACGGTCATGCCCAGGCGGGGCGCGTGCTGCACGGCGGCATGGA
Organism: Pseudomonas sp. MH9.3; assembly: GCF_034354675.1. NCBI lineage: Bacteria > Pseudomonadati > Pseudomonadota > Gammaproteobacteria > Pseudomonadales > Pseudomonadaceae > Pseudomonas > Pseudomonas sp. MH9.3. The sequence continues at coordinate 256,547 of NZ_CP133785.1, forward strand.
GCATGTCGTCGACTTTCAGGTCGATGGTATACAGCGCCTTGCCGGTGGATTTGTCGTAGGCGTCCAGGCGTTTCACCGGTTTGCCGATCCAGCGGAACTGGCTCGGGTCGCGCAGGGTGATGCTGGCCGGGTCGGGCACCGGCATGTCCAGGGCGCGCCCGGCCAATTCGCCGTAGCCCAGCGAACGGCCGGACGCTGCGTGCACCACGCGGCCGGGCTGGGTGGTGAGTTCGGCGAGCGGCACGCCGAGCTGTTCGGCGCCGGCCTGCAGCAGCATGGCGCGCGCGAGGGCGCCCAGGCGGCGCATGGTCGGGTAGCTCATGCGCACCGACATGCTGCCGCCGGTAATGCGCATGCCGTTTTCCATCACCACGTAGGCTTCGCCCGGTGGAGCGGCCTCGACCAAGAAGGTGGCGGGATCGGCGTCCAGCTCTTCGCCGACGATCTGCGCCATGGCGGTGTGGGTGCCCTGGCCACCTTCCATGAAGGGGCTGAGCAGACGCACGCTGCCGTCCGGGCGAATTTCCAGAAACGCCGGCACCTGGGTGCCGCGCTCTGCGGCGTTGGCCGTGGCAGCCTGCACCCGGGCCGAGCCCATCGGCAGGCCGAAGCCGATCACCAGCGCGCCCACGGCGGTGCTGGCCAGAAAGCGTCGGCGCGACAGGTTGACCGGATCACCCAGGGGCAATTCAGGCAGGGGCAGATGCGTATTCATCAGGCACGCTCCTGCTTGGCCAGGTCATCCATGGCGGTGTGGATCGCGTTGTACGTGCCGCAACGGCACAGGTTGACCATGGCCGCGTCGATCTGCGCCGTGGTGGGCGCGGGGGTGTGCTTGAGCAGCGCGGTGGCCGCCATCACCTGCCCGGACTGGCAATAACCGCATTGCGCCACCTGATGCTCGACCCAGGCGGCGACCACGCGCTTACCCACGTCATCGGCTTCGATGGCCTCGATGGTGGTGATTTCGCGGCCCGCCACGGCGGCCACCGGTGTAACGCAGGCGCGTACCACGTTGCCGTCCACCAGCACCGAGCAGGCGCCGCACTGGGCCAGGCCGCAGCCGTACTTGGTGCCGGTCATGCCCAGGTCATCGCGGATCACCCACAACAGGGGCGTGTCGGCGTCGGCCTCGACTTGATAGGCTTTTTGGTTGATGCGTAATTCCATGGCGGGTTCACCTGCTGATCATCGGTCGGTGTAGCTGAGTTCTTATAAGAGGTGCGACGCAGGTCGCCCATGTTTGCACTCTAGACCACCGGGCCAGGGCTATCTATCCAATCGGCGGCAACTCCGTAGGATCAGGCAAGTATTCAACAGGAATGCGCTAGTGCAGGGGTGTAGTCCTTTACTGATCTGCCGGGCAGGGCTGCACTTTTTTTCATTCTTCTGATCTATCCCTGTCACGAGCGCGCGCATTCCGCGCGCAGGCAGCAGGACCCGACCGGATGCGGATGAACCACCTTTCAACCTGTTTAATCAAACGCTGGCCGCTGCTGTTCGCAGCGATGCTGGCGCTCTGTGCCACGGCGTGCAGCCAGCAGCAGGGCCGCGATATGGCCCGGCAGTTCAGCGAAGGCAAACCTGATGAGTTCTTCCAGACCAGCGTGGACCGCATGGCAACGTTGGGCATGCGCGATAATCTGCAAAGCCTGTATCTGTTGATGAGCAAGCTCTACCTGCGCAACCCGAGCCAGTGGCGTCAGTCGGGCTACCCGGATGCCGTGACCGCCGCGCGGACAATCCGCCAGGCCATTGAAAACCGTCAGCCGTTGCCGGCACTTGGCGAGCGTCGTGACCTGGCAGCCTTGAGTTACTCGCTGAGCCCGGAGTTTCGCGGCGACCGCGTCGGCGCATTCATCTACGCCATCGGCAGCATGCTGGTCACCGCCCATGGCGGGCGCACCCAGTTTTACGTGACCGATTCGATCAACCCGCAATTCGTCAGCAACGCCGCGCGCAATATTGAAAAGGCCACCTGGCTGCTCGGCCAGCGCCAGGACGCCAACGGCGTGTTGCTGCTGTTTTCCAACGAGATCTCGGAGGAGGGCAGCAACCTCAGTTTCGCCGTGGAATTCGGCAAGATCGTCGCGCGCCTGGACCTGCTCACCCAGATCCTCGACGAGCGCTACCGCCGCATTGGTCTCAATTATGCGCAAAGCCTGTTGTTGATGAATTTTCTGCCGGTGCAGTGATACCCAGGGCCGGGGAGTGCGGCGTTTCGCTTTCCCATGTAGGAACTGGCCTATCTTGCAACAGGCCGCTTGAAACACCCCTCCAGCGGCAATAGCCTCGGACTTTTCCTAAAAGTCGAGGCCTACCTTGGGTAAGCGAAAAACGGTTTGGCTCACGGATCGCGACATTCGTTTGCGCTTCATCCTGTTTGCGGTGATCGACACTGCAAGCGTCCAGGGCGTCGCGGCGGAGCTGCTGCTGCCGGCGCAGAAACTGCTGCAGGACTCGCCGACCGAAGCACAGTTGCGCAACACCCTGGACGCGATTCTGGCCACAGATGAAATGTACGGTTTCAGGTTTCCCCCGGGGTCGGAGGCCGATGACTTCATGCAGGCACTGGAGGCTGTTGCCGCAAGCTGATGATTCGTTTGTAAGGAGTGACCCGTCGAAGCCGCCAGGCTTCTTATGCTTCCGAATGCCAAGGACCTGCCCCATGCTGTTGCGCCAATCCCCGCTCCTGTTTGCCGCCCTGACCCTTAGCCCGACGGTGCACGCCGAAACCCTGCAACTGGCACCGGTCGAAGTCAGCACGGCGCCCGCCAGTGCCGGTGAAATAGCTCAGGCGCAGCTCAAGAGCGTGCCTGGCGCCACTAACTACATCGACCTGGACAGCGTGCAACAGGGGCGCGTCAGCACCAATGAGGATGTGTTCAAGTACCAGGCCGGGGTGTATGCCAAGGCTGCGAATAATGAAGGGGTGAAGCTGTCCATCCGTGGCTCGGGCCTGAACCGCAGCCCTGGGTCCCATGCGTCCGGCCTGTTCGAGATGCTCGACGGTTTGCCGCTCACCGGGCCCGGCGGCACGCCCTATGAACTCAAGGACCCACTGTGGCACAGCCGCGTTGAGGTGCTGCGCGGCGCCAACGGCTTTGATCGCGGTGCGCTGGCGTTGGGGGGGGCGGTCAACTACATCACCCGTACCGGCTATGACGCGCCGACTTTGCAACTGCGCTATGAGGCGGGCAGTCGCGGTTATGCCCAGCGTGAAATCAGTTCCGGCCAGGTGCTGGGCGACGCCGACTACTACATCAGCCTCACCGACGCCGCGTCCGACGGCTATCAGCAGCAGAGCGCCGGTAGCGGCAAGGGTATTGCCGCCAACTTCGGCTATCGCTTCAACCCGGACCTGGAAACCCGCTTCTATTTTCGTTACCGCGAAACCGCCAACGACACCCCCGGCAAGCTCACGCGTTACCAGATCAGCCATGATCCGCGTGCCGCCAACAGCCTCAACGCCGCCCGCGATTCCAAGCGCCTGCAACCAGGCTCCACCTGGATCGCCAACAAAACCACCCTGCAATTGGATGAAAACTCAAAGGTCGAGGTCGGCCTGGCCTATCACGATTACCCCATGGACCTGCGCGAAGGCACCAACCGCCTGAAAGTCGCCTACACCGATATCAGCGGCACCCTGAACTACATCCGGCAGGACAGCCTGTTCGGCCATGACAGCAAAACCACCCTCGGCCTGCGCACCACCCAGGCGATGCCCAACAATGGCGCGTCGGAATATGTACGTACGCCGGCCGCAAATACCGCCAGCTACGCACCAGGCACCAAGACCCGCGATTATTCCTACCTCGGGTCCGATACCGTGCTGCATATTGGTAATGACCTGGAACTGTTGCCGGACCTGTGGCTGACCACCGGCCTGGCGGCCATTTATACGCGCCGCGAAACCCAGGTTACCTACCCGCAAGGTCAGGCGCCGCTCAGTCAGCATGACTGGGATTACGCACCGCGCATTGGCCTGCGTTATGACTTCAATCCGCAATTGCAGGTATACGGCAACCTCAGTCGCTCGGTCGAGCCGCCGCATGCGTGGTCGATGATCTGGGGTTCCAACAAATACTTCACCAGCGGCCCGGCCAAGGGGCTGGCGCGTGAAGGCGTGAGCCTGAGAAACCAGACCGCCACCACCCTGGAAGTCGGCGGACGGGGTGAAGCGTGGCTTGGTGCCTGGGACCTGGCGCTGTACCGCTCCGAAGTGCGCCACGAACTGCTGGCCGTGGAGACCCAGGCCCAGACCGCCACCAGCAACGCCGTGATTGCCGAGGCCAACGCCAGCCCCACGGTGCATCAGGGCGTGGAACTGAGCCTGCTCAGCCCGCTGTGGGACGGCGGCCGCGAGGGCCGGCTCGATCTGCGCCAGGCCTACACCTTCAGCGACTTCCACTACCGTGACGATGACCGCTTTGGCAGCAACACGCTGCCGGGCATCCCCAGGCATTATTACCAGGCGCAAGTTCGCTACAGTCACCCGGGCGGCTTCTACACCAGCCTCAACACCGAGCACTCTTCGCGGGTGGCGGTGGACTATGCCAATTCCTATTACGCGGCCGCCTATACCTTGCTGGGCGCGACCTTTGGCTACGACGCGCCGAAGCAGGACTGGCAGGCGTGGGTCGATCTGCGCAATCTCACCCACCGCCGCTATGCCAATACGGTCACGCCGGGGTATGACGACAAGGGGCTGGACGTCGCGCGTTCGACCCCGGCGGATGGGCGGGGCATCTATACCGGAGTGTCCTGGCGCTGGCGTTGAGTTCAGGATCCGCAACGGATTAATGGGTGGCAGGCAATTTCACGGTGAAGGTTGTGCCGGCCTCTGCCGATGAACTTACCGCCACATCACCGCCATGCACCTTGGCCAGTTCGCGCACGATATACAGGCCAAGGCCCACGCTGCGCACCTGGCTGCCTTGATCGGTGCCACGGGTCATGGGTTCGAACAGATTGGCGAGCAGCCCCTCGGGAATCGCGGTGCCATGGTTGTGTACGGCGACTTCACAGACGTTATTACCGATTCGCGAGGTGATGCGGATTTCGCGCTGCAGGTCGCCATACGCCACGCTGTTGGCCACCAGGTTGCCGATAATCTGTTGTACGCGGTCGGCATCCAGGCTCGCGCTGCCAAAGCCCTCGATATGGTGCACCAGTGTCGCTTTGGGGAAGGCGACACGCAGTTCCTCGACGGCATGGTGAATGACTGTGTGAAAGTCCAGCGGCGCGGCGCGGATAATGATGCCCTGACCAACCCTGGCCTGGGTGAAGTCAAGCAAGTCGGCGATCATGCGCTGGGCGCGCTCGGATGACTGGTCGATATGCCCCAGCAGTTGGCGCTCCTTTGGCGTGCACTCACCCCGGCTGAGAAAATCCGAAGCCATGCGAATGGCCGTGAGCGGGTTTTTCAAATCGTGGCTGACAATCGCCACCATCTGTTCGGCGAACATCGCGCGCCGCTGCGAGATGGCATAGGCTTGCTTGAGTTCCGCCTGCGCCTGATGCAGGGCGATTTCAGTGGCGGTTTTTTCCTGCAACAGGGCTTCGGCCAGCTTGCGCGCGTTCAACAGCTCGCGTTCGTACTTGTCACGGTCAGTGGTACCGAACAGTGCCAGGTCGTACACCACGGCGTCGCCGAGTTGGCGACGATTGCCATTGAGCAGCACCGTCACTTTCTGCCCGTCGCGGTGCACGGTGTCGAGCTTCACCTCGGTGACGCTGCCATGCATGCGCAGCATCGGCGCCAGGTGCGTTTGATGGAAAATTCGCCCGCCCATGGTCAGCAGGTCCTGGAAGCGCCGGCCACACAGCTCCTGGGCACTGAACCCCAACCAGTCGGTGAAGCGTGCATTGACCTGCAGAATCGTGCCGTCTTCGGCAGTCACGGCCAGCGCACAGGCGGCGCTGTCGAACAGGTCAATGGGCATGGGCGGCTGCCCACGGCGCCAGGAAGCTGTGCATCGCCGCCGCGCACGCCACTGGCGCGCTCATGTGCGGACAATGGCCTACGTTGTCGATCAGGCAATAAGTGCTGTTGGGGACTACGCGATGCAGGTATTCACCCACCACGACCGGGGCAATCAGGTCGTCGCTCGATTGCAGGATCAACACCGGGGCGGCCAGGCCGGTCACATCTTCACGGTTGTCCGCCATGAAAGTCACGCGTGCGAATTGCCTGGCAATGTCCGGTTCGGTGCGGCAGAAGCTCTCGGTCAGGGCTTCGCCGAGTTCCGGTTGCCCGGGCGCACCCATGATCACCGGGGCCATGGCACTGGACCAGCCGAGGTAATTGCTGTCGAGTGTGTCGAGCAGGTCATCGATGTCGCTGCGCTTGAAACCGCCGATGTAGCCTGCGTCGTCGATGTAGCGGGGCGATGGGCCAATCATCACATGGGCGGCGATGCGCCCGGGCTGCAGGCGGTCGGCGAGGACGCCGATCATCGCGCTGACCGAGTGGCCCACCAGAATCACCGGGCCCCGGGCATAGGCGTCAATGATTTCATTCAAGTCACGAGCATAACCGTCCAGCGTGCCGTACTTGGTCTTGTCGAAGGCGACGAGGTCCGACAGGCCTGCACCCACCAGGTCATACATCACTACGCGGAAACGCTCGGTAAAATGCGGCGCCAAATAGTTCCACATCGCCTGGTTGCAGCCGAAGCCATGGGAGAACACCAGGGTCGCCATGCCGTCGCCCATCACATTCACATTGTTGCGGTGGCGTAGGTCCATGGAGGTCTCAAAATTATGGCGTATTGCTATTTGAGGCGCAGTTTAGATAGTCAACGCCTTTGGGTCACGCGTTATAGCGACGATAGGTTACAGTCAGCGCCATTCAGGACGAAACTTCAGGTAACAAAACATGATGCGGTGGGTACGGCTGTCCGTCTTGAGTCTGCTGGCACTGATGTGCTTCGGCGTGTTTATTGCCGCCCAGGCTGATGTTTCGCCGCTTGGCGTGGCCCTCGATCAGCGGGTGATCGACCTCACCAACACCCTCGACGCCGACACCACCGCCCGTCTGAAAAGCCGGCTAGCCGACCTCGAACAGCGCAAAGGTTCGCAGATTGCCGTGTTGCTGGTGCCCGGAACCGGCGGAGCCAGCATCGAGGATTACGCCAATCAACTGTTTCGCGCCTGGCAACTGGGCCGCAAGGACGTCAACGACGGCATCCTGCTGGTGGTGGCCAAGGACGACCGCAAGGTGCGTATCGAAGTCGGGTACGGGCTGGAAGGCACAGTCACCGATTTGCTTGCCCGCCGGATCATCGAAGAACACATCACCCCGGCGTTTCGCCAAGGCGATTTTGCCGGTGGCGTCAGCCAGGGTGTGAACGACCTCGTTGTGCTGGTTGAGGGCGGCGACTTGCCGGCAGTCGCCGTTCCGGGCGTCAGTCCCCAGGCCATGGCGATACTGCTGGCACTGATCGCCGGCGGCATCGGTGGTGTGTTGATGGCCGCAGGCATGTTGCACTGGCGCCGTGCCTTGATTGCCACGGCTGGAGTGACCCTGCTGCTGACGGTGTACATCGGTGGACGTGAGTGGCCGATATTCCTGCTGGTATTACCGCTGACGATGCTGATCGGCGGTGCCACGTTTGGCGCATTGTGGCTGGCGCGCGCAGTCTTTTACTGCGTGATGGCTGCACTGGCGTATATCGTCGGCGTGCTGGCAGCGGCTCGGTTTGTCGAACTCAGTCTTGTCCACTGGCTGCTGTGGCCGTTGGGCGCGGCCGTGGTGCTGGGTCTGTACGTGGGGTTGTTCTTCCTGATCAAGGCATCATGGAAAAGCAGCCCGCGTTTCTTCCTCGTGCGCGTACTGGCGGTTGTCGCGATTTATACCGCGGCGGGCCTGCTGTTGGGGCACGGTGCTCAAGGCTGGTGGGTGGCGATACCGGTGGCGACGATTGCGGCGTTTATCCTGTTCGTGCAGAGCGTCTCCAGTTCAGGGTCGGGCTCGAGCAGCCGCTCCAGTTCAAGCTCCGGCAGCTCGCGCTCCAGCGGCAGCTCGTCCGGCGGCGGCGGATCCAGTGGCGGCGGCGGTGCGTCGGGCAGTTGGTGACACGAGCACTCAGGACAATACGAGGTAATCATTGCGTTGCACGATGGGCGCGTGCGCGCCCTGCACCAGATGCACATAGCGACCGTCCACCAGGTCGATGGGCAGGCAGTCATCCACATCCATCACGGCATCGGTATGCGCCTGGGACCAGCCGCGCAGCATCTGGCGTTTGCCCAGCGTCTTTGCCTCCTGCTTGTTGCGCGCGACGACCAGCAGGTAGTGATGGGCCTCGCCGAAACTGTGGGTGTCGTACCCGCCAAGGTTGATGAAATACAGGCGCGGCGCTCCGGCTTGCGGGGCCAGCGGGCTGAGCTCGACTTTCCAGCCATCGACGCCATCCACCGCCATCCAGGCGTCGATGTGTACGCCCTTGGCGCTGCCGAACCAGTTTTCACGCAATTGCGGGTAAGTGGCTTGCAGGGTATCCGCTACGGCGAATACCACATCATGGACTTCGATCCTCGCCCGCGGGTGCTTGCCCCCGAGCATCACGACAAACAGCATTGCAGGTTCTTCCTGGCGACTTGGCAGAGGGCAACCATACTTCGATTGAACCCTTTTGTCCGGTCAATGCCCCACTGTTTACTTGCGAACTCATCAGGAGGTTGTCATGCGTACCATTGATCTGGCCGGCGTACCGGTCCCCGTCATCGGCCAGGGCACCTGGCGCATGGGGGAAGACCCCGACCAGCACCGTGCTGAAGTGGCGGCATTGCAACTGGGGATCGACGAGGGCATGACCCTGATCGATACCGCCGAAATGTACGGTGAAGGGGGCGCCGAGTCCGTCGTCGGCGAAGCCATACGCGGCAAGCGTGACCAAGTGTTCCTCGTGAGCAAGGTCTACCCGCACAATGCCAGCCGAACGGGCATCCCTCGTGCCTGTGAAGCCAGCCTGCAACGGCTTGGCACCGACTTTATCGACCTGTACCTGTTGCACTGGCGCGGCCAGTATCCCCTTGAAGAAACGGTCGAGGCCTTCGAGCGTTTGCGCGAAGCCGGCAAGATCGGCCGTTGGGGTGTCTCCAACTTTGATGTGGCCGATCTGCAGGAGCTGGCCTCTGCGGCCTGCGCCACCAATCAGGTGCTCTACAACATCGAGGAGCGGGGGATCGAGTTCGATCTGCTGCCCTGGTGGCAACAACATCATTTGCCGCTGATGGCTTACTGCCCCATCGCCCAGGGCGGCAAATTGCTGTCCAGCCCGACGCTCAAACAGATCGCCCAGCGTCACGAGGCAACGCCTGCCCAGGTCTGCCTGGCGTGGGTACTGCGTCAGGACGGCGTGATCGCCATCCCCAAGGCCGTTACGCCGGAGCATGTGCGACTCAATGCCCGTGCTGCGAACCTGGTGCTGGATGAACATGATCTGGACGCGATCGATCGGGTATTCGGCGCGCCCAAGCGCAAGCATCCGCTGGCGATGGTCTAGCCCTCAGTAACAACCCATCTCGATAGAAACGGCGCCCGTCCCTGGGCGTCGTTTACACATCACATTACGTCAGCTGGACACCGGGCTACGCCAATCGTCCGAGCCGGAGGTGCCCGACACTTCGTGGGTCCAGACAATCTTGCGATACGTGAAATACACGTCTTCCAGATGCGTGAAGTGCGCGTTGTCCGGGTCCTGGCAGTTGGGCATGCGCGATTGGATATCGACGATGGTCGCGCCCTCGAGTTCGATGGTGAAGTAATGCTCCTGGGTGCCGGCCGATGAAGTGCGCAGCCACTCCAGCCGGCATTTCACCTCCTCGCCACTGGTGAGTGCGCTGAAAAGCAGGGGCGATGACTTGTCGAACACCTTGCTGATCATCAATGGTTTATGCACCCGTTGCCCTGTTGGCTGACCGGATTGCGGATCGCGCGGGATGATGACCTGGTGCGCAAACGCCTGGACGAGAATCTGGTCCTCGTGCCCTTCCTGGTAAATATTGCCTACCGAGTCCTGAGTAAAAGTACCTGCCGTAATCAAACCTTGTTTGACGCCAGTGATGGAGAGATACGCGGGTGTTGGCATGACGGGTTTCCTTGTCTGCTTGATAGGGAGTCCATCCCATATTGAAACCGGATGGCCCTGTCTCCTTAACAAAAAACGTGCCGGAAAGTGCAAGGCCTAATGAAATATGGGGGCAGGGTTAGTCGGCGAGTGTCTTTTAATAAGTTGCTGTGAATAAGTGTGTAAGTTTATTGAGGTTGTTTGCGCATGAGTGCGCAATTAGTTGCCGTTTCATCGGGCGGGCGGCAGTGGGCTGGATAAACCATATTTGAGTATTTCTTCAAAAAAAGTTGCGCAATTTTCTGCGCAGGCCTTGTTTTGCGGGTGTTGTAGGATAAGTCTCAAGTTTATTTTTTTCGCTTGATGAATCTCTTTATCGTGGCTAGTGTTTGCAACTCTTAAAGAGGCTTCTCATCGCTGCCTCAATAGCGTTTTAATGCTTTATTGCGTGTTCAGTGTGTTTTATGAGGTGAGTAGTTGTGCGTGGAGCAAAATGGATTATTTGAAAACGCTGTATGATTATTATCTTGAGTTGGCGCGGCAACCTTGCTCGCATGCAAGTTTCGCCGGCAATGAAATGCGCTTTTCCAGCGAATATGAGGCCCTGGAAAACGAGCTGGCGAAAATGCAATCGATACACGGTGAACGCCAGCCGGATTGGCAAAAAGTCGTTGAAACCAGCGAGTGCATGTTGCGCGAGCATTCCAGGGATCTGCGTGTCGCGGTATGGCTGGTCTGGGCGCTTTACCAGCGTGAATCGTTTGCCGGCCTGTTGGCCGGACTCGGCCTCCTGTTGCATCTCTGCGAGCAGCATTGGGCGGTTGTCTACCCGCTCAAGCTGCGCACCCGCAGTGCGGCTTTTGGCTGGCTGGTATTGCGCCTTGAACCGGTGTTCGACCAAAGCCTGTCGGTTGCAGGCCAGCAGCAGGTGTTTCATCTGCTCCACGAACACCTGTCGCGCCTCGATGAGTGCTGGCGTCAGCGTCTGGGTAATGATGCTCCATTGCTGCTGCCGATTCGCAGGCAATTGTCGGAGCGCCTTGAACATGCCACGCAAGGCAATCCCGCTCCAGCAGCATTGCCGCATGGGATGACCCAGGTCAAACAGGTGGCGGCTCAATTGCTCAAGCCCGAGCCCGCAATCGAAAACGAAAGGGACGCGGCGAAACGCCTGCGTACCTTGCAGGACCAGGCCCGCCCCCTGTGCAAGTGGTGGTTGGGCCAGGGCGCTGCAGACCTGCGCGCCTTGCGCCTGAGTCGAACACTGGCCTGGCTCTCACTGACCGGTTATCCGGACGCAGACAGCCAGAGAACCACGACCTTGCGTGGCCCTGCAGGCGACAAGCTCAAGCGGTGCCAGGAGCGTCTTGCCCAGGGGCATTACGCCGATCTGATACTTGAATTCGATGCGAGCCTGAGCAGCGCAATGTTCTGGTTTGACGGACTGCGCATGCAGTGGGAGTGCCTTGACGCCCTGCACGCCAACCTGGCGAAGGCCGAGCTGGAAGTGAGTTTTGCGCTGTTGCTGCAGCGGCTGCCGGACCTGCCTGAGTATCGCTTTTACGACGGAGTGCCGTTTGCCGATGCCAGCACCCGTGACTGGATTGCGCTCCATGTGGCCCGCCATCTGCAAACAAACCAACCCCTGGCGCAGGCGAAAAACATCGACGCCGCACCGTGGGAGACGGCATTGCAGGAAGGGCTGCCCAGGCTGCGCAAGGACGGGCTCAAGGCTGTCGTCGGCGAGTTCACGCAAAGCCTGCACGCCGAGCGAAGCGAGCGCGACCGTTTCCATTGGCGCCTGGCCCAGGCCCGTCTATGTGTGCTGGCAGGCAAGCACGAGTTGGCGAAGATCCAGCTCGAACAACTGGATGATCACCTGCAGCACGCAGGGCTTGAGCGCTGGGAACCTGACCTGGCGCTGCAAGTGGCACAGCTGCTGTTTCGCTGCTGTGAGCTGCTGCCGCAAGACCAGGCCGTGCGTGAGCGCAAGGAACAAACCCATCGCAGGTTGTGCCACTTCGATCTTGAAGCGGTACTTGAATAGGCTGCAGAGCCGCACGCAAAAAAGGAGAAGAAAACCATGCCCAAAGAGGGTTCGGTAGCACCGAAGGAACGCATCAATATCACCTTCAAACCCGCCGTTGGTGGCGCGCAGGAAGAAGTCGAACTGCCGTTGAAACTGCTGGTGCTGGGAGACTTCACCCAACGCGAGGACCTGCGCAAGCTCGAAGACCGCAAGCCTGTCGGGATCGACAGGAACAACCTGGATGAAGTGCTGGCCAAGCAGGCACTGAGCTTGACGCTCAGCGTACCCAATCGTCTTCAGGACGACGCCGAGGTGGAGGAGCTGGGTATTCAGGTGCACATCAATTCAATGCAGGACTTCAATCCGGCGAGCCTGGTCGAGCAGATTCCCGAACTGAAAAAGCTGATGGCGCTGCGTGAAGCGCTGATGGCATTGAAGGGCCCGTTGGGTAACACGCCGAGCTTTCGCAAGGCTATCGAACAGGCCCTGGCCGACGACGAGTCGCGCACGCGTGTACTCGCCGAATTGGGGCTGGACCGGCCTTCCGTATGATTTTTCAGTAAAGGGACACTGATCCATGAACACTCAAGCCACCTCACTGGCCGCCCCCAGGGCGGACGAGTCGAGCATCCTCGACAACATCATTGCGCAGACCCTGCTGACGGCGGATGACGAGGCCTATGGCATCGCCAAGCGCGGCGTCTCGGCGTTTATCGAAGAATTGGTCAAGCCGCATAACAGCGCAGAACCGGTCAAGAAACGCCTGGTGGACCGGATGATCGCCGAGATCGACAGCAAGCTCAGCCAGCAGATGGACGAAATCCTCCATCACCCGCAGTTCCAGGCACTGGAAGCTGCGTGGCGAGGTTTGCAGTTGCTGATCGAACGCACCAATTTCCGTGAAAACATCAAGATCGAATTGCTGAATGTGTCCCGCGAGGACTTGCTCGATGACTTCGAAGACTCGCCGGAGGTCAGCCAGTCCGGGCTCTACAAGCACATCTACAGTGCCGAGTACGGCCAGTTCGGTGGCCAGCCCGTGGGAGCCATCATCGCCAATTATTTCCTTTCACCCAGTGCGCCCGACGTAAAGCTCATGCAGTACGTCTCCAATGTCGCCTGTGTGGCTCACGCGCCTTTTATCGCAGCGGCCGGGCCGGCCTTTTTTGGCCTGGAAAGCTTTACCGGTCTGCCTGACCTGAAGGATCTGAAGGACCATTTCGAAGGCCCGCAATTTGCCAAATGGCAGAGCTTCCGCCAGAGCGAAGACGCGCGCTACATTGGCCTGACCGTACCGCGTTTTTTGCTGCGCACGCCCTACGATCCCCTCGAATCTCCGGTCAAGACCTTTGCCTATCAGGAAAACGTGGTCAACAGCCACGAACACTATCTGTGGGGGAATACGGCTTACGCATTCGCCACGCGCTTGACTGACAGCTTCGCCAGGTTTCGCTGGTGCCCCAATATCATCGGTCCGCAAAGCGGCGGGGCGGTGGAAGACCTGCCTTTGCATCACTTTCACAGCATGGGTGAAATCGAAACGAAGATCCCCACCGAGGTGCTGGTCTCCGATCGACGCGAATATGAACTGGCCCAAGAGGGTTTCATCGCGTTGACCATGCGTAAGGGCAGTGACAACGCCGCCTTTTTCTCCGCAAGTTCGGTGCAGAAGCCCAAGTATTTCGGCACCAGTGTCGAGGGCCGGGAAGCGGAGTTGAATTACCGGCTGGGCACCCAGTTACCGTACATGATGGTGGTCAACCGACTGGCCCATTACCTGAAAGTGCTGCAGCGCGAGCAACTGGGGTCGTGGAAGGAGCGCACCGACCTTGAGCTTGAACTCAATAAATGGATTCGTCAGTACGTCGCCGACCAGGAAAATCCCAGTGCCGAAGTGCGTGGTCGTCGTCCCCTGCGTGCGGCACGCATCGTCGTCAGCGATGTTGACGGTGAGCCAGGCTGGTATCGCGTCAGCCTGAGTGTGCGACCTCACTTCAAGTACATGGGGGCGGACTTCACCCTGTCCCTGGTCGGCAAGCTCGACAAAGAATGAGCAGGCACCCAGGGATAACCTGTCACCACAGCCTTTTCGAACGCCTTGAAGGCCCCGCATCCGCCCAATCGGGCGGCATGGCCTCGGTGGCCGCCCACTTGGGGAAAATGCTCAGCACGCGGGCCGGCAGTGCCCAGACCGCGAGCGATTACGGCCTGCCGGATCTCAATGACATGCGCCAGAGCCTGCATGAGTCCTTGAGCCAGTCGCGCCTCTCGATCGAGCGCTTTATTCAGGCCTACGAACCACGCCTGACGAATGTGCGGGTCAGGGCACTGCCGCGTGATCGCGACCCTCTGGTCCTGGCATTTTCCATCGCGGCGATGCTGACGATTGAGGGTGAGACGCGAGCCGTGGCTTTCAGCGCGCGCCTGGGTGGCGGCGGGCAGGTGGAGGTCACGCCGGATGGCCCTTAATCGCTATTACCAGAGTGAGCTCAGCGCCTTGCGCCAGCTTGGGCGACGTTTCTCGGAGCGCAATCCGGCGTTGGCACCTTTCCTGGCCGCAGGCGGGCAGGACCCGGATGTCGAGCGTTTACTGGAAGGTTTCGCGTTTCTCACTGGGCGCTTGCGACAAAAGCTCGATGACGAGTTACCGGAGCTGACCCACTCGCTGATGCAATTGCTGTGGCCCAACTACATGCGGCCGTTGCCCTCGTTCAGCATTCTGCAGTTCGACCCGCTCAAACGTGCGGGGCCGGCCATCCGGGTAGAGCGGGATACCGCAGTGGAAAGCGTGGCGATCAATGGCGAGCGCTGCCGTTTTCGCACCTGCTACCTCACCCAGGTGATGCCGCTGCAACTCAGTCGTGTGGACTACGCATTCCAGGGTGAGCGCGCCTTGCTGGATCTGCACCTGGACATGAGTGCACCGGGCAATTTCACCGAGTTGGCGTTTGAGCCTCTGCGTTTGCACCTGGCAGGCGATCGTTATGTCAGCCAGGGACTCTACTTGAGCCTGCTGCGTCATCTTGAAGGCATTGAGCTGTTGCTGCTGGACGAGAATGCATGCCCCGTTGACGGTCCTGACGGACGACCGCTGTCGCTGCGGCTGGCTGCCAGCCAGGTACAGCCGGTCGGGTTCAGCGAAGACCAGGCATTGATTCCTTATCCGCCGAATACCTTCAGTGGCTATCGCCATCTGCAGGAGTACTTTGCCTTTCCCGACAAATACCTGTTCGTCGATGTCGCGGGCCTGGACGCCTTGCACGGGGTTCCCCACGCACAGCTCAAACAGGTGCGCAGCATGGTGATGCGCTTCGAACTGCGCACCCAGGGGCATGAGCCGCAGCGCCCGGGGCTGGATAACGTAAAGCTGCATTGCACACCCATCGTCAACCTGTTCAGCCATGATGCGGTGCCGATACGCCTGGATGGCAAGCAGGACGAATACCTGCTGGTGCCTGGCGAATACACGCGGGGCCATGCAGGCGTGTTTTGCGTGGACTGCGTGACGGGCTGGCGCCCAGGCGGGCTGGGCCATCGGGCGTTTGTGCCATTCGAGTCCTTCGAACATGACGCCGATGCCGGGGCATCAGTTGCGGCGCCCAGTTTCAGCATCCGTCAGCGTCCATCCGCACAGCATGCCGGGATCGACACCTGGATGGCATTCGGTAACGGCCACAGGAGTGAGCAGGAAACACTGTCGATCGAGCTGACCTGCACCAATCAGAACCTTCCACAGCAACTGGCCATCGGCGAGATCAACCACCCCGGCGAGCACACTCCGGAATTCCTGACGTTTGGCAATATCACGGTGCCTACCGCAAGTTTCGCGCCCCCCCTGGACCAGGATTTCCTGTGGCGGCTGATCAGTAACCTCTCGCTCAATTATCTGTCGCTGACCGATATCAACGCCTTGAAAGTGGTTCTGGAAACCTACGACCTGCCGCGTTATCACGGTCGGCAAGCGCAGCAGATCAGCCTGAAGAGGCTCGGCGCATTGCAGGCCGTCAGTCACAAAGCGGTGGACCGCCTGCACCAGGGCCTGCCGTTTCGCGGGTTGCGCGTGGACCTGACGATCGATCCCCGGGGTTTCCTCGGTCAAGGCGATGTTTTTGTCTTTGCCTCGGTACTCAACGAGTTTTTTGCGCTTTACGCCAACCTGAATTCGTACCACGAACTGCGCGTTATCAGCACACAAGGAGATGTGTACCTATGGCCACCCCGGTTGGGCCAACAGCCCCTGCTTTAAGCGAACTGTCGCGCTGTATTCGCGAGTATTCGCTGTTCCAGGCGGTGCTCCTGGTGGTTGAGCGCCTGCGTGAGGCTCATCCGTTGCTGGACGAGGACGCGTTGTATGACCAGCTGGAATTCCAGGCCAATCCCAGTCTTGGCTTTCCCGGACACGACATAGACCAAGTGGAGTTCTTTGTGGAGCAGGGCCAGTTACGCGCGCGGCTGCGCCTCAATGTATTGGGGCTGTTTGGCGCAGGTTCACCGCTGCCGGCGTTCTATGGCGAGCAGGCGTGTGCAGAACCCATGGGGGCCAACGTCACGCGAGACTTCCTGAACGTCTTTCACCATCGCCTGCAGCGGCTGATGTTGCCGATCTGGCGCAAGTACCGTTATCGAGCGCGTTTCCGAACCGGTGCCAGCGATGGGTTTTCGGCACAGATGTTCGCCCTGATCGGCCTGGGCAGTCGGGAAGTTCGCGCAGCGGCACGTCTGGATTGCAGGCGTCTGCTGCCTTACCTGGGCTTATTGGGGCTGCGGGCACATTCGGCGTCGATGATCGAGACGGTGTTGCGCCATTACTTCAAGCACAGCCGAGTGTTCATCGAGCAGTGGGTGGCGCGCCGTGTCTGCATCGACCCGCAGCAGCGCAACCAGTTGGGCGTTACCCACCACGCGCTCGGCCACGATCTGGTGCTGGGGCAGCAAATAGCGGATCGCTGCGGCAAGTTCAAGGTGCACATGCTGGGGCTGAGCTGGCAGCGCTTTCACGAATTTTTGCCCTCCGGTGAGGCGTTCCGGCCCTTGTGTTCATTGGTGCAGTTAACCGCACGCGCGCCCCTGGAGTATGACCTGCGCCTGGTGCTGGCCGAGGGCGAAATGCGTGCGCTGCACCTCGGCGAGCGCAATGTCTGTCGCCTTGGCTGGACCAGTTGGCTGGCCCACGAACGTGCTGATGGAGCGGTGACGCTCGCCGGCCACTCTGATTAGGGATCGATGATTATGATGAATGTAGATCTGCAACAACTTATCCGCACCCTGGCCGCGCAGACCCGATACGACCTTGAGCGATCGGCTGAGCGCTGTGTCGCACGCGGTGGCCGCGAGGTGCTGGTAGAGGACCTGCTGCTGGTGCTGCTGGAGCACGTCGACGGTCTGCTGGCGCGGGCCCTGGCAGACGCGGGTGTACAAGTGTCGGAGCTCGAGTCGACGCTTTATGCAAAGAGCGAACACTGTGCAACCTGCAACCCGGTTTTCGCTGCGACGCTGGTGCACTGGTTGCAACAGGGACGGAGGGTGGCACAGGTGGAACTGGGGCAGCCGGAGGTCGATCAGGGCGCCTTGTTGCTGGCGCTGCTGCGTCATCCTCTGGAACACGCAGGCAGCGCCTGCCAGAAGGTGCTGAGCCGCCTGGATGCCGACCGCGTGCGCGACTTTCTGCTGAGTCAGCAGCCGCACGCAAATAGTCCGGCGGCGGACTCGTTGTTGCAACGCTTCACCCATGACCTCACGCATCAGGCGCGTGAAGGTCTGATTGACCCGGTGCTGTGTCGCGATGCCGAAATTCGACAGCTGGTCGACATCCTCACCCGCCGGCGCAAGAACAACCCGATTCTGATCGGGGAGGCCGGGGTGGGTAAAACCGCGATTGTCGAGGGCTTTGCTTTGCAAGTCGTCGCATCGCGGGTGCCGCCGTCGCTCCAGCAGGTGCGTGTACTCACGTTGGATCTGGGCCTGCTGCAAGCGGGGGCGGGGATCAAGGGCGAGTTCGAGCGCCGCCTCAAGGGCGTGATCGACGAGGTCAATGCGTCGCCCCAACGAGTGATCCTGTTTATCGATGAGGCCCATACCCTGGTGGGCACGGGCGGGCAGGGCGGGGCGTCCGACGCGGCGAACCTGCTCAAGCCCGCGCTGGCCCGTGGCGAGCTGCGCACCATCGCCGCCACCACCTGGTCGGAATACAAAAAGCATATCGAGAAAGACCCGGCGCTGGCGCGACGCTTTCAACCGGTACGGGTGGGCGAACCCGGTGTCGAGCAAGCTGTCGCCATCCTGCGCGGGCTGGTCCCGGTCTACGAGGCCAGCCACGGTGTCTACGTACGCGACGATGCCGTCGTTGCGGCGGCACGCATGAGCGCGCGTTACCTGGCAGGGCGCCAGCTACCGGATAAAGCGGTGGATGTGTTGGACACCGCGTGCGCAAGGGCGCGTACACATCTGGCCGTGCCCCCCGAGGCGTTGCAGCGTGTGAATGCCGAACTGGCCGAAGGCCGGCAGCAACACCATGCGCTGCGCCGCGACGCTGATGCCGGCTTGCCTGTCGATGGGTCCGTGCTGCAAGCGCTGGAATCGCGGCTCGAGGCTGTCGAACGCGAGCACCAGGCGTTGGAGCAGACCTGGCTTGAACAGCGCGAACAATCACCCGAACAGCCTGAGGTTTGCCCACGCCTGGTGGCTCAGGTCATCAGCGCATGGACCGGCATTCCCACCGAGCAGCTGGTGCTTGAACACAGCGACAAGGTGCTGGGTTTTGCCGATGCGCTGGGCGCACGGATCCTCGGCCAGGATCACGCGGTGCAGGCGCTTGACCGCTGCATGCGCGCCACGGCGGCCGGGCTGAACGAGCCTGACGCGCCAGTGGGTGTGTTTCTGCTGGTCGGACCGAGCGGCGTGGGCAAGACCGAAACGGCACTGGCGCTGGCGGACCTGCTGTACGGCGGACGGCGGTTTGTCACCTTCCTTAATATGTCGGAATACCAGGAGCAACACTCACTGTCCCGGTTGATCGGCGCGCCGCCCGGTTATGTCGGTTACGGCGAAGGCGGCGTCCTCACGGAGGCGGTGCGTCAGCGTCCGTATTCGGTGGTGGTGCTTGATGAAGTGGAGAAGGCTGACCCGCAAGTGCTGAACCTGTTCTACCAGGTGTTCGACAAGGGCTTGGCCAATGATGGCGAAGGTCGTGAGATCGATTTTCGCAACACTCTGATCCTGATGACCTCCAACCTCGGCAGCGATTGCATCAGTGCCTTGTGTGCCGACGGTCGGCGCCCCGGGCTCGAGGTTTTGCACGAGGCGCTTCTTCCGTCGTTGCGCGCCTGCTTCAAACCCGCATTGCTGGCGCGGATGCGTGTGGTGCCCTATTACCCGATTACCGCCGAGGTGTTGGGTGAGGTGGTCAGGCTCAAGCTCGTTCGTCTCGGGCACCGGCTGGTCCGGCGCAAGCTGGCCTTCACCTATACGCCGCAACTGCTTGCGCACATGGCCCAACGCTGTGCCCATGGTGACAGCGGCGCACGTTACATCGACCAATGGATCGAGACCGACCTGCTGCCACAGATCGTGGACCGCCTGCTCGCGGCAACGGCCGTAGGAGAGTCTCTCTCGCTGGTCCATGCGTCGCTGGACAGTACCGGTCGACCGGCGTGTGAGTTCAGCCAATGACCGACGAAATGTTTAGCCGACTGCCGCAGCCCCTGGCATACGCAGAAACCTTGATGGGCTGGTTCTGCCGGCTGGGCCGGGGGGCTGATGAAAACACCCTGGCCGACCTTTGCGTGGCGGGTGTGGCACAACTGAGTCAGTGCGAGCTTGGCCAACTGTACCGGCTTGATAAATCCACCGGCAGGCTTGAGCTGATTGCCCAGCATTTGCACGGAGGTCGGTCGTCGAGCGATCCGGCTCTGGGCCAGGGAGCGCAGGATGAGCAGCTGTTGCAGTACGTCCTGACCCAGGGGCAAGCCGTCGCCCTGGATGACGTGAGCCAGTGTGTGTATGACTGCGGTTTTTTGCCTGAGGCGACGACACCCTGGCGCTCTCTTTGCGCTATCCCGTTGTGTTGCCGAGGCGACGCCGTCAGTGCAGTCCTGCTGTGTGCCAGCCAGCGTCCGCTTGCGTTGCAAGGCTATGTGGCGTCGTTGGCGCAATTGGGCAGCTTTGCCCTGGGGCAACTGGCCAGGGCGTCGCGTGCCGCGCCTGAGCTCACCGAGTTGAAGTCTGACGCTTCGCTGGCGCGCGTGTTTGGCCTGATTGGCAGCAGTACGGCGATGGAAGCGACTTGCCGTCTGATCAGCAAGGTTTTGCGCACGCCCTATACGGTGTTGTTGCGTGGCGAAACCGGTACCGGCAAGGAAGTCGTGGCGCGCGCCATCCACGCCGCGGGCCAGAGGAGTAACAAGGCCTTTGTGGTGCAGAACTGCGCGGCGTTTCCAGAGGGGCTGCTGGAGAGCGAACTGTTCGGTTATCGCAAAGGTGCGTTCACCGGAGCGCTGCGTGACTACGCGGGGCTATTCGACGCGGCCGACGGTGGCACGTTGCTGTTGGATGAAATCGGCGATATGCCGCTGTCGTTACAGGCCAAGTTGCTGCGTGTGTTGCAGGAAGGCGAGATTCGGCCCTTGGGGGCGAATGCCTCGCACAGGGTCGACGTGCGAATCATTGCCGCGACGCACCGCGACCTCGCGGCAATGGTCGCCGATGGCAGTTTTCGTGAGGATCTGTATTACCGGTTGGCACAATTTCCGATCGAGCTGCCGGCGCTGCGTGATCGAGACGGCGACATGCTGCAGCTCGCCCGGCATTTCGCGGACAAGGCCTGTGTGGCACTTGGACGAGGGCCCGTCGGCTGGTCCAGTGAGGCCCTCGACCAACTGACGAATCACGACTTCCCCGGCAATGTGCGCGAACTCAAATGCCTGGTGGAGCGTGCCGTGCTGATGTGTGACGAAGACGTGATCCTGCCGGTGCACCTCGCGTTGGCCCCCAGCCCGGTCACTGTCGTGGACACCACGTTGCGCCAGCGTATGGAACGCGTTGAGCGCACGGTGCTGATCGATTGCCTGCACAGAAATCGCGGCAATCGCACCCGCACCGCGCGTGAGTTGGGGGTGGCGCGGCGCACGCTGCTCTACCGCCTTGCGCGTTTGAATATTCCCTGCGGCGAGGCCAGGGGCGAATGCTGACTATTTCTTCTTATCACCGGCGCCCCGTCTATCCGGGCCGCCCCGCGTCACTTTCCGGGAGATACCTGATGCTTGACTGTCCGTGGCAGGCCCTGGTGCTTGCGCTGTTTTTGCTGAGCGGCTGCAACGCCAACTACGTGTTTGACGATGCTGATTACCGTCCGCTGGGCGATCCGCAGGCCGGCACGCGTAGCCTGCAAAAGGAGGTATGACCATGCAACTGGTGTTTGAAGTGTATGAAAGCGCAGGCGCAGACTCCGCATCCACGGCCCCCAAACGGTTCACCGAGGCCGGCGGCGTTATTGGGCGTGGCGCCGGTTGCGACTGGGTCATTCCCGACCCGAGTCGGCTGCTGTCCAGCCACCATGGGTTGGTGAGTTTTCGCGAAGGTCAGTATTTTCTGACCGACATCAGCAGCAATGGAATCTGCGTGGCGGGCAGCGGCGAGCGGCTGTGCAAAGGGCAGGCGCGCCTGGTCGAAGATGGCGACATATTCCAGTTGGGTGCACTGGCCATAAGGGCGCGGCTGGACACATCACCGGCCCGGCATGGCGGACTGCAGATGGCAGCCAGTGAGCCGATTCCCGATGATGCTTTTCTCGGGCTGGATCCTCTCCGGGCGATGGATCGGGCTCAGTCGTCACCGGATGAAACCGTCGCAACCAACGACGAACCCTCACAACGGGTTTATCAGCAGGCGCCGGAAAGGGACTATATGAGTCTGCCGCGCCGGGCCGAGCCTGTTCCCGATGCGCCTGCGCGTGCATACCGGGAAAAGACGCCGGCTTTGCATGCGTCGTTCTGGGGGCAGTTTTCGGCGGCACTCGGGCTTGACCTCAATGGCGTCGACACCCCACGGCGCGAAGCGTTGGCGATCAAGGTTGCCAGTTTGCTCAAGCAGGGTGTCGAGGGCTTGCAGCAGAGTCTGCGCACCTGCGACGAGCTGAAAAAAGAGTCGAACCTGACACCTCCAGAATCCCGCTTACAGAGCGCCAACCCGCTGCGCCATTGTTCCGACAGTGAAGCCGCATTGGCGGCTTTGCTGGGCATGAACGAGTGGGGGCAATTGCCGGCCGAGACCGCCATGGTCCAAGCCCACCGGGACCTGCAATCCCATCAGGTTGCCCTGCTGACGGCGTGTCGTACCGCGCTGCGCAATGGGTACCGCGTGTTCGCGCCAAGCCACCTGATGTTGTGCTTCGAGCGCCAGGCAAAAGCGCCCAGGTTCAACGCCGACGGTGCGCACTGGCGCGCCTACCAACGCCACTATCAGCGCCTGCTCGAGGAAGAGCCGTTAAACGAGGGCCTGTTGGGCAATGACTTTGCCAAGGCCTACGACGAGCAGGTTCGCCTGATTTCCACCCTTCATGCGGCTTGCCCGGGATGATCTTCATGCACAGAGTCACCTTTGTATCAATGCTGGTGCTGCTCGGCTTGCTGGCCGGGTGCAGCGCATTGTCGCCCTTTTCGACCCTAACCAAACTCGACCTGACAGTGGCGGCCAGCGAACGGGTCAATCCTGACCTGCACGGTCGTCCCTCTCCGGTGGTCATGCAACTGATTGAGCTGCGCCACCCCGCAGCGTTCGAAAACGCGGACTTCTTCAGCCTGTATGGGCGTGCCGAGCAGACGCTGCCCAAGGACTGGGTGAGCGCAGAAGAACTTGAAATGCGCCCCGGCGATCGCCTGGCACTCAAGCTCAGCGTCGGGCCGCATAGTCGCTATGTGGGTGTGCTCGCAGCCTATCGCGACTTGCCTCACGTGCAATGGCGGCTGGTAGTGCCGGTGACCCCGGGCCGACTGACCCGTGCCGATCTGGTGCTGGACGAGGACGGCATACGTCTTGCCAACCTGCCCGCCGATGCGTTGGAGAACTGATATGCAGGTTCATAACGTTATCTGGCAGGAAGGCATGTTGTTGCGGCCCCAGCACCTGCAACACCAGGACCGCTACTACAACCAGCAACTCAATCGCACCCGCTTGCTGGGCAGTGATGCCTGGGGGTTTCTCAGCCTCGAAGTGGATGTGCAGTACCTCAAGCTCGGCAAGTTTGTCGTGACCCAGGCCAGTGGCGTACTGCCCGATGGCAGCCTGTTCGAGCTGAGCGGCGCCATGGAACCGCTGATGCTGCAGGTGCCGGCCAACGTCGGCAGACAGGGTATTTACCTGGCATTACCGTTGGCGATCGGTAACCAGATCGAGGCCCGTCAACCGGAGCAGGCCGAGGTGGTGGCCCGCTATGTCACCTGTACCACAGAGGTCGGTGATTCGAATGCCGGGGTCGACTCACGCTGCCAGATCAGCTGCGGACATCCGGATCTGCGCCTGTTGCTGGGCGAACAGCACAGTAACCAGACGTTCGTGACGCTGCAGGTCGCTCAAGTCCTGGACGCCACGCAGGACGACGGTGTGAGCCTGGATGCGGACTTCGTGCCGACCTTCATCTATCTCCAGGGCGCGGGTTATGTGGGCGCGTGCCTCAAGGAAGTGGTCAGTCTGCTGGCGTGTCGCGGGGACGCCATTGCCGAGCGGGTTCAGGGCAATGGTGCGGCTTCGGGTACGCACATTGCGGACTTTCTGATGCTGCAGTTGATCAATCGGGGCGAGCTGGTGCTGCGCCATTACCTGAGCCAGGCCCAGGTTCGTCCGCAAGCGTTGTACCGAGAGTTACTGGGCATCCTCGGCGAATTGTCGACCTTTGCCCATGACACCCGGCGGGCGCAGTGGGACGTGCGTTATCGGCACAACGACCAGGGCGCCAGTTTTCGCGGCTTGATGGAAGGGCTGCGAAGCGCGCTGTCCATGGTGCTGGAGCAGCATGCCATGGAACTGGTGCTGCAACCGCGTCAGTACGGCGTGCTGGTCTGCCCCGTGGGCGACCTCAAGTTGCTGGGCAGCGCGACCTTCGTTCTCGCGGCCAGCGCCCACTGTGAGTCGGAGGAGCTGCGCCAGCGTTTGCCGGCGCATCTCAAGGTCGGACCGGTGGAGCGTATACGCGAGCTGGTCAACCTGCACCTGGCCGGTATCAAGGTCAAGCCGCTGCCGGTGGCGCCGCGCCAACTGCCGTTTCATGCCGGCAAAACCTATTTCATGCTCGAACTCAGCGCCCGCGATATCACGCAACTGGAGCAGTCAGGTGGTTTTGCCTTCCATGTGGGCGGCGAATTTAGCGCGCTCGAACTCAACTTCTGGGCCATCAGGAACTGAACATCATGAACAGGGACAGTGACTACCCTCAGGACGAGAAAACCGTTCTGCTCGACCGCGACGGTCCGGGACCGGTGCAGGGGCCGCTGACGGATTTCGCGTTGCCGCCGCGTTTCGAACAGCTGGAAGACCGCATGATCTACGCCGCACAGGCGCAGGGTCTGCAGATGTTCAATGCCGGCCTCAATCCCCTGGTATCCGCTGCCTGGGAGCTGCTGTCGCAGCCGCATCGGCTCAGTGCCAGCGTCGGCCGCGAGAGTTTGCATAGCCTCAATGAGCGGCTGTCGGCGGGGGTCACGCAGTTCGAGACACGCGCCCTGCATGAAGGCGCGGATCACGCCGCAGTCATGTCGGCGCGCTATGTGATCTGCAGCGTGCTGGATGAAGCCGTGGTGACCACCTCATGGGGGACCGCCGGCGACTGGTCGAAGATGAGCCTGCTCAGTCGCTTTCATAACGAGACCTTCGGTGGCGAAAAGGTCTTTCAGTTGCTGGAGCGAGTGTCCCGCGACCCGCTCAAGCACCTCGCGCTGCTTGAACTGCTGTACCTGTGCCTGTCGCTGGGTTTCGAGGGCAAATACCGGGTCATGGAACGCGGCGTGGTGCAGCTCGAAGCGGTACGCGACGGGCTGTATCGACAGATCCGGCAGGTGAGGGGAGACCCGCCTGCCGTGCTGGCGTTGCCGTCGGCAATCGAGCCGGTACGCCGCAAAAGGCTGTTGCTGATCTCTGCACCCTGGGCGGCGGCAGTGTGCCTGCTCTGCCTGTTGGCGATGTACTCGGGTTTTGCCTGGGTGTTGGCCACCGAGCGTACGAAGGTCCTGCAACCCTTTCAATTTTCGGCGCCGGACCTGACTCGGACGCCCCTGTAACGATGGAGCAATGAATGAACGCATTCGTAAGGAACGCGGGCGCCGTGCTGGCTCAGATGTGGGTGTGGAGCCTGCTGCTGGTGTTTTCAAGCGCACTGCTGGTCTGGTTCGTGGGGCCTTTGCTGGCGGTGGACGATTACCGGTTCTGGGCGTCGTCGACTGCTCGCCTGTTGACCATCAGCGTGTTGTTTCTGCTGTGGGGGCTGGCCATGGTTGTGGCCGGCGCGCGGCGTGCAGCGCGCCTTCGAACGCCTGAGCACCAGGCCGACCAGACGCAATACCAGCGCATTGAAAACGAGCAGAACCACGTGCGAGGTCGCTTCAAGGAAGCGCTGCACACCCTGAAAACCTCTGGCCGATACGGCGAGCGCAGCCAGCGCTGGCGTGACGATTTGCCCTGGTACCTGCTGATTGGTGCGACGCAGAGTGGCAAGACACGCCTGCTGGCCGCCAGTGGCCTGCAATTTCCGCTCGACCGGCTCGAACCCACGTCGACCGGACAGACACCTTATTGTGATTGGTATTTTGCCGATGACGCGGTCCTGGTCGACACCGCCGGCCGCTACCTGACCCAGGCCGATCGGGCGGTGGACGCGGCGGGCTGGTCGATGCTGCTGCGACTGCTGAGGACACGCCGGCGTGCGCGTCCGCTCAATGGCGTCGTGGTGACTCTGTCGGTGGAAACGCTGCTGGGCCTGAACGATCACGATCTGGACCATCACGCGCGGCATGTGCATACACGGCTGCAGGACATTCAGCGAAGCCTGCATGTGGACGTGCCTGTCTACCTGGTCCTGACCCAGGCCGACCGATTGACGGGTTTTGCCGAATACTTCGATTCAACCCAGGGTGATGCTGCCGAAGCGGTACTGGGGGAGTGCCTGGTTGCAGACGCGGGGGGAGTCGAAATAGCCCAGGTGCGCCAGGCGTTCGAAGCCTTGTTACAGCGCTTGAGTGGTGAGCTGATCCCGCGTCTGCACCAGCAGCGTAACCTGCAGCATCGTGGGCCGATGCTGGATTTTGCACAGCACGCGGCGCAACTGGGCGAGCGCCTGTGCGTGTTTATCGAATCGGGTTTTTCAGCGCATCGCTACCAGCGCATCAACGGCTTGCGCGGCTTTTACCTGACCAGTGCTGCCGAGCCGCGTGCCCGTTTTATCCAGGGCCTGTTCAACCGGGTGATTTTTGCCGAGGCAGGCCTGGCTGCGCTCCACGGCCAGGAGCAACAGCGCATTCGCCGGCGCCAGTGGGCAGGGGCGCTGGCCGCGTCGCTTGTTATCGGTGCGGCGGGGTGGTTGTGGGCAAACAGTTATGCGCTCAATCAGCAGCGTCTGACGCGGTTGGTGGCACTGGCAGTGGAGCTGCCGGTGACGGACGATACGCTGGAGGCATTGCCGCTGTTGGATGCGCGCCTGGCGGCAACCGGGGTTTTTCCACCATCGCGGGAGGTCGGTTGGCTGGAGCGCGCGGGACTGTATCAGGGCGCGGCGAGCCGCCCGACGTTGATGGATGCCTACGCACAATCCCTGCAGCAACAATTGTTGCCGCGCGTGGCTGCGTTGCTTGAAGAGCAGGTGCGCAACAATCTCGGTGACCGTGAACGTCTGCTGGACAACCTGCGCGCCTACCTGATGCTGGCGCTGCCGGAACGTCGTGACAATCCTTGGCTGACGCAGCATATGGCCGCG
Organism: Pseudomonas sp. MH9.3; assembly: GCF_034354675.1. Taxonomy (NCBI): domain Bacteria; kingdom Pseudomonadati; phylum Pseudomonadota; class Gammaproteobacteria; order Pseudomonadales; family Pseudomonadaceae; genus Pseudomonas; species Pseudomonas sp. MH9.3. Next base: position 283,605 of record NZ_CP133785.1, read on the forward strand.
CTGTGGTCTGCACGCCACGCCGCCGACAGCTCGGCGCAAACGCGCTTGAACCTGCACCTGGCGCGTTTGCTGGGGCAAACCTTCGTGGCGCCGCTTGACGATGACCTGGTGGCGCAGGCACGCCAGACCTTGCGCGGTGAGTCCCTGGCCGATGTGGTTTATCGGATGCTGCGAGAGCAGGCACGTAACCTGGAGCCTTTGCGGCTTGCCGAGGGCAGCCTGTTCGCTGCGAGTGATCAGCCAATACCGGGGTTCTACAGCAAAAAATACTGGCTGTATTTCGAGGCGCAGGGTGCGCGCCTGGTGAATGCCATCGCCCAGGATAACTGGGTGCTCGGTGAGGCGAGTGACCTCAGCGCGATGGACTTGCGCCGGCTGATGCTCGAACTGGAACAACGCTACTTCAGCGAGTACGCCGAGGCCTGGAGCGATGCACTGGGGCGCATCCGGCTGCAGGAAACCGACAGCCTCAAAAGAGCTGCCGAGCAACTGGCCGGCCTCACTTCAGCTCAGTCGCCACTGGTGCAGGTGTTGCAGCAGGTCAGGGAAAATACCCGGTTGTTGCCCACGAGCGAGCGCCTGGGCGACGTTGCGCGTCAGGCCAGGGAGCTCGGCGCAAAGGTCGAAGCGGCAGGCGCCATATTGGCCAGCCCATTGCTGGGGCATACCCAGGCGGATACCGCTCGACGCGCGTTGCAGCGACGTTTTGAGCCCTTGCACCAGTTGCTGGATGAGCAGCACAACCCTGGCACGGCAGTGAGCCATGTGCTGCAACTGTCCGATCAGTTGCAGCTGCAACTGGCGACGCTGACTCGGGAAAGTTCGCCGGAGCAGGCGGCCTTTCACAGGGTCAAGCGGCGCATGGATGGCCAGCAGGATCTGCTCGGCAATTTGCGCGACGGCGCAGCCCGGTTGCCGCTGCCGCTGTCTGCGTGGGTCGGCGCGATTGCGGATGACACCTGGCAGCGCCTGCTGGAGGAGGCCTACGTGCATGTGAACCAGCGTTACCAGAGCGAGGTGTACAGCGTTTACAGCAAAGCCATTCGCCAGCGGTATCCGTTCAATGCCACCGCGGGCGGCGATGTCGCCCTCAGTGACTTTCAGGAATTTTTCGGCCCTCAGGGCGTGCTGGCAAGGTTTCAGGAGACCTACCTGCGACCTTTTATCAGCGCCGATGGCAGTCGGCATCGCCTGCGGGGCATCGACGGTCGCAGCTTGCCTGTGTCGCGCGCGCTGCTGGATCAACTGAGCAAGGTGCAGCTTATCCGGCGCGGATTTTTCAGCGAGCAGGGCGAGTTGTCGGTGCGCTTCAGCCTGGCGCCCTACAGCCTGGATCAGGCGGTCAATCGCGCCATCCTGCGCCTGGGCGATCAACAGCTGGAATACCGCCATGGGCCCATCGTACCCATGGCGTTCCAGTGGCCTGTCGAGGGTGACAATGGCCGCAGCAGCCTGGTGCTGGAACGGGGCGCCGAGCGGCCGCTGGGTATTGAAAAAAATAGCGGAGCCTGGTCGCTGTTCAGGCTGTTTGACTTGCTGCACAGCGAGCCCGCCAGCGGTCGGGATGCGCAAGTGCTCAAGTCCGACCTCGCAGGCTTGCGCGCCAATTACCTGCTGACCAGTCAGCGGACGCCCAGCCCGTTCCAGATGGCGGACTGGCGCACCTTCCGGTTGCCGGAGCAATTGTGAGCCAGGCGCCTGCGCGCTGGCGCAGTGCCGGTCATACGCTATGCGGCAAGGATCGCTCACGCAATGAAGACGCGTTGCTCGACTGCCCCGAGCGGGGGTGTTGGGCGGTGGCGGATGGCATGGGTGGGCATCGCGCCGGGGACGTGGCCAGCCAGTGGGTGGTGAGCAACCTGGCGTCAATGGCTGGCCACGGCGACCTTGATCAGCGCGTGGGCGCTGTCCGGTGTTGCCTGCAAGAGGTCAACCGGAAGCTGCGGCATACGGCCCAGGGCCCGCATGACATTATCGGCAGCACCGTTGTAGCACTGCTGCTGGAAGGCGATCGCGCGGCGTGTGTCTGGGCGGGGGACAGCCGCTGCTATCTGTGGCGTGGGCGCAGGCTTTACCTGCTGTCCCGGGATCATTCGCGGATGCGGCAACTGATGGAAGAGCACCGGATGAGCGCGCAGCAGGCCGGTGCCCAGCCGGATGCCAGGTCGCTGACCCGGGCGGTTGGCGCGCGCGAGCGCTTGCATCTTGAGGTGCTGGAACTCGGTACACGTCCTGGCGATGTATTTCTGCTGTGCAGCGACGGTGTCTACCAGGCACTCGATCATGGCGAGCTGGGCCAGGCGTTGAGCCTGGACACACCGCAACAGATGCTGGATCGGGTGTTTGAGTCGGTATTGTGCGGCGCGGCGCGAGACGACCTCACGGCCGTGGTGATCCAGCGATGACAACGCTCCTGTGCACCGGCGACCTGCTCGCCGGTCGCTATCGGCTCGAACGCGTGCTGGGCATCGGAGGCATGGGCGTGGTCTACCGCGCCCGCGACCTGTTGCATGAGCAGTTTGGCGAGCCTTGCTCCAGCGTCGCCTTGAAAGTGCTCGGCGAATGTTTTTCCGAGTGCCCCGATGGCCATGTGCTGTTGTACAGCGAGTTCTCCCTGACACGCGGCCTGTCGCACCCTGGAGTGGTTCGCCTATTCGGGTTCGACGTCGACACCTCCCGCCAATTGGCGTTTTTCACCATGGAGTTGATGCACGGCATGACCCTCGACCGGGTCATGCTGGAGCGTCCTGACGGCCTCGGCTGGCATGAGTGGCAGCCAATGGCATCGCAACTGCTGGACGCATTGGCCTACGCCCATGGGCGGGGCGTGCTGCATGGCGACGTGAAGCCGGGCAATGTCATGGTGGGGGAGACGGGGATACGCCTGTTCGATTTTGGCCTGGGCCAGTCGCAGGCAGTGACCGGGCTGCCAGGTCTGGACCGCCATCGCATCAGCGCCTGGACGCCCGCTTATGCCGCGCCGGAGCTGCTGGGCGGGGGAGAGCTTTCAGCGTCGGCGGATGTGTATGGCGTAGCGTGCGTGTTGTACGCAATGGCGCAAAGGCGGCGTCCGGGTGAACGCCACCCCACTCATGTGCTCAAACGACCCCGCCAGTTACCGCGCCATTGCTGGTCGGCCTTGCGCGCGGCGTTGGCGATGGATCCGCAGCAACGAACGATCACGGTTGCGGAAATGCGGGAGGCAGTGGCTGGTCGATCATGGCGCTGGTTCGTGTAGCTCGGGGTTACTCGGCCACGTCATACAGCTCGCAATATTCCGACCAGCTCAGGCCGGCCATTTGTGCCACTTCCCTGTGCACTTCGAGGCGTTGGGCGGCGAAGGTTTCGGGCGATTCGGCGGTGAGCTTGAGTGTCAACTCCCAGGCGAACAGGCCCTGACGCTCGGCTTCGGCTTCAAAGGCTTCGTTCAGGCGCTCGGCGCGGTATTCGGCCAGGGTTTCACCCTTGGCCCGGGCGGCGAGCGGGTTCAGGGTGTCCAGCTCGGTTGCAAGTGCCGGGTGATCGCTCAGGAAGCGATCCAGGGCCAGTTGATGGTTATCGCCGGGTTGGGACAAGGGCGTGCTCCTTTGCAAGATCTCAGAGGTCGGTCTGCAGGTTGCGCCGTGCGCGTTTGCGCAGACGACGGTCGATTCTGGAACTGATCGGCTGCAACAGAAAGAACATCAGGTAGGCCGTCAGTACCAGCGTCAGGTCCACCCAGGTTCCGGCGACCGGTTCGTCTGAAAATATCTCGACTACGTCCTTGATCAGGAACAGCAGGGCGACCCCGCCCAGCCACAGCAAGGCCTTGAACAGCAATGGTTGCAGGTTGTTCGACAGTTTGTGTTGCATCCCGGGCTTACCTCTGCGGTGCATGACTTCCTCTCAGGCGAGAGTGGAGGTGAGCCACCGCGCCTGAAAGCGTCACCGATGATAACGATTAGGCAGGTTTAGGGATTGATCCAGAGCAGAAAGTTCATTTATTTAGTGACGAATACCGAAGTTACGCCCCCGCAGCAGGCACCAGAAAAGCAGCCTCCAGTAATTGACGCGTATACCCATGCTGGGGATTGGCAAAGATCGTCGCTGCATCGCCCTGTTCCACCACTTGCCCCTGTTTTACCACCATCAACTGATGACTCAATGCCTTGACCACCGCCAAATCATGGCTGATGAACAAGTAGGTCAGGTTGTACTTGGCCTGCAACCCACGCAACAACTCCACCACCTGGCGCTGCACCGTGCGATCCAGCGCTGAAGTCGGTTCGTCGAGCAAAATCAGCCTGGGCTTGAGCACCAGCGCCCGTGCAATCGCAATACGCTGGCGTTGCCCTCCGGAAAACTCGTGGGGGTACCGGTGCCGCGACGCCGGGTCCAGGCCTACTTCCTTGAGCGCTGCAATAATCGCCGCTTCCTGTTCGGCCGCCGTGCCCATCCTGTGAATGCGCAGGCCTTCACCGACGATTTCACTGACGCACATCCGCGGGCTCAAACTGCCGAACGGGTCCTGGAACACCACCTGCATCTCCCGACGCAACGGCCGCACCTGTTGCTGAGTGAGCTGATCCAACTGCTGGCCTTCGAATCGAATGCCGCCCTTGCTCGCGATCAACCGCAGGATCGCCAGGCCCAGGGTGGATTTGCCCGAGCCGCTCTCACCGACGATGCCCAGGGTCTGGCCCTGGGGCAGGCTGAAGTTGATGCCGTCCACCGCTTTGACGTAATCGACGGTGTTGCGCAAAAAGCCCTTCTTGATCGGGAACCAGACTTTCAGGTCGTCGACTTCCAGTAAGGGCGGCCCAACTTCATTGGTGGCCGGCCCTCCGCTGGGTTCCGCCGCCAGCAGTTCCTGGGTGTAAGGGTGCTGCGGCGACTGGAACAAGGTCTCGCAGTCGGCCTGTTCGACGATGCAACCCTGTTGCATCACGCACACCCGATGGGCAATGCGCCGCACCAGGTTCAAGTCGTGGCTGATCAACAGCAGCGACATGCCCAGCCGCGCCTGCAGTTCCTTGAGCAGTTCGAGAATTTTCAGTTGCACGGTGACGTCGAGGGCGGTGGTCGGCTCGTCGGCGATCAACAGTTCCGGCTCGTTGGCCAGGGCCATGGCGATCATCACGCGCTGGCGCTGGCCACCGGACAGTTCGTGGGGCAGGGCCTTGAGGCGCTTGTGTGGCTCGGGAATGCCCACCAGTTCGAGCAGTTCCAGCGTGCGTCGGGTGGCCACCTTGCCGGTGAGGCCCTTGTGCAGGCCGAGTACTTCGTTGATCTGTTTTTCGATGCTGTGCAGCGGGTTCAAGGAGGTCATCGGCTCCTGGAAGATCATCGCGATGCGGTTGCCGCGAATATGCCGCAGGGTCTTTTCCTTGAGCGTCAGCAGGTCTTGCCCGGCATAGCGGATAGTGCCGCTCGGATGCCGCGCCAGCGGGTAGGGCAGCAGGCGCAGAATCGAATGCGCGGTCACCGATTTGCCGGACCCGCTTTCGCCTACGAGGGCGAGAGTTTCGCCGCGCTTGATGTCGAAGCTGAGGTTGTTGACCACCCGGTGGTGGTGCTCGCCCGTGACGAACTCGACGGAGAGGTCGCGGACTTCGATCAGATTGTCCTGATTCATCTCATTTCCTCGGGTCGAAGGCATCGCGAGCGGACTCGCCGATAAACACCAGCAAACTCAGCATGATCGCCAGCACGGCAAAGGCACTGATGCCCAGCCACGGCGCCTGCAGGTTGGATTTGCCCTGGGCCACCAGTTCGCCCAGCGACGGAGAGCCGGCCGGCAGGCCGAAGCCGAGGAAGTCCAGGGCGGTGAGGGTGCCGATGGCGCCGGTGAGGATGAAGGGCATGAAGGTCATGGTGGAGACCATGGCATTGGGCAGGATGTGGCGGAACATGATCGCGCCGTTCTGCATGCCCAGTGCCCGGGCTGCGCGCACGTATTCAAGGTTGCGCCCGCGCAGGAACTCGGCGCGCACCACGTCCACCAGGCTCATCCACGAGAACAGCAACATGATTCCCAGCAGCCACCAGAAGTTGGGCTGCACAAAACTGGCCAGGATGATCAGCAGATAAAGCACCGGCAAACCGGACCAGATTTCCAGAAAGCGCTGCCCGGCCAGATCCACCCAGCCGCCGTAGAAGCCCTGCAAGGCGCCGGCGATTACGCCGATGATCGAGCTGAGCACGGTCAACGTCAGCGCAAACAATACCGACACACGAAACCCGTAGATCACTCGCGCCAGCACATCGCGACCCTGGTCATCGGTGCCCAGCAGGTTGACGCTGGACGGTGGCGCGGGAGCCGGCACCTTAAGGTCGTAGTTGATGCTCTGGTAGCTGAACGGAATCGGCGCCCACAGGGTCCAGGCGTCCTTGGCCTTGAGCAGTTCGCGGATGTACGGGCTTTTGTAGTTGGCTTCCAGCGGGAATTCGCCGCCGAAGGTGGTCTCCGGGTAGCGCTTGAGCGCCGGGAAATACCAGTCGCCGTCGTAGTGCACGGCCAGTGGCTTGTCGTTGGCGATCAGCTCGGCGCCCAGGCTCAGGCCGAACAGGATCAGGAACAGCCACAGCGACCACCAGCCACGCTTGTTCGCCTTGAACCGCTCGAACCGGCGGCGATTGAGGGGGGACAGATTCATCTCAATGCTCCCGGCTGGCGAAGTCGATACGCGGATCGACCAGGGTGTAGGTGAGGTCGCCGATGAGTTTCACCACCAGCCCCAGCAGGGTGAAGATGAACAGCGTGCCGAACACCACTGGGTAATCGCGGTTGATCGCGGCTTCAAAACTCATCAGGCCCAGGCCGTCGAGGGAGAAGATCACTTCAACCAGCAGCGAACCGGTAAAGAAGATGCCGATGAACGCCGAGGGGAATCCGGCGATCACCAGCAGCATGGCGTTGCGGAACACGTGACCGTAGAGCACGCGGTGATTGGTCAAGCCCTTGGCCTTGGCGGTGACCACGTATTGCTTGTTGATCTCGTCGAGAAAGCTGTTCTTGGTCAGCAGGGTCATGGTCGCGAAGTTGCCGATCACCAACGCCGTGACGGGCAGCGCCAGGTGCCAGAAGTAATCGAGGATCTTGCCGCTCACGCTCAGCTCGTCAAAGTTGTTGGAGGTGAGCCCGCGCAGGGGGAACCAGTCCAGGTAACTGCCGCCGGCAAACACTACGATCAGCAGGATGGCGAACAGGAACGCCGGGATCGCGTAGCCGACGATGATTGCCGAGCTGGTCCACACGTCGAAATGGCTGCCGTGCCGCGTGGCCTTGGCGATCCCCAGGGGAATCGACACCAGGTACATGATCAGCGTGCTCCATAACCCGAGGGAGATGGACACCGGCATCTTTTCCCTGATCAGGTCGATGACCTTGGCGTCACGAAAGAAGCTGTCGCCAAAATCCAGCCGGGCGTAGTTCTTGACCATGATCCACAAGCGTTCCGGCGCCGATTTATCGAAGCCGTACATTTTTTCGATTTCCTGAATCAGCGCGGGGTCCAGGCCCTGCGCGCCACGGTAGCTGGAGCCGGCCACGGCCACTTCGGCACCGCCGCCGGCGATGCGGCTGGTGGCGCCTTCAAAGCCTTCGAGCTTGGCGATCATCTGTTCCACCGGGCCACCGGGGGCGGCCTGAATGATGACGAAATTGATCAGCAGGATCCCGAACAGGGTGGGAATGATCAGCAACAGGCGGCGAACGATATAGGCCAGCATTCAATCGCCTCCCTTCGCCGGATCGGCGTCAGCTTGGGTGCCTGCGGCGGTTACCGGCGGCACATTGGGTTTGGCCCACCAGGTGGCGGTGCCGACGTCGTACAGCGGGGACACTTTCGGATGGCCGAGGTTGTTCCAGTAGGCCACGCGGAAGGTCTTGATGTGCCAGTTGGGAATCACGTAGTAGCCAAATTGCAGCACGCGGTCCAGGGCCTTGGCGTGGGCGATCAGGCTGGTGCGCGAGTCCGAATCGATCAGTTCCTCCACCAGTTGGTCGATGGCCGGGTCCTTGAGGCCGATGTAGTTGCGGCTGCCGGGCTTTTCGGCGCTGGTGGACTTCCAGAACTCGCGTTGTTCGTTACCCGGCGACGAGGATTGCGGGAAGCTGCCCACCACCATGTCGAAGTCCCGCGAGCGCAGGCGGGTGACGAACTGGGACACGTCGACCCGGCGAATCACCAGGTTGATGCCCAGGTCCGCCAGGTTGCGCTTGAACGGCAGCAGGATGCGTTCGAACTCGGTCTGGGCCAGCAGGAACTCGATGGTCACCGGTGTGCCGGTGGTGTCGACCATCTTGTCGTCAACGATCTTCCAGCCGGCCTGCTGCAGTAATTGGTAGGCCTCGCGCTGCTGGGCGCGGATCATGCCGCTGCCGTCGGTTCTGGACGGCTCGAAGGCCTGGGTGAATACCTCGGGCGGGATTTTGTCGCGCAGCGGTTCGAGAATGTTCAGTTCATCGGGGCCGGGCAGGCCGGTGGCGGCCATGTCGGAGTTTTCAAAATAGCTGCGGGTGCGGGTATAGGCGCCGTTGAACAGCTGTTTGTTGCTCCACTCGAAGTCCAGCAACAGGCTGATGGCCTTGCGCACGCGCACGTCCTGGAACATCGGCTTGCGGATATTGAACACAAAACCCTGCATGCCGGTGGGGTTGCCGTTGGGGATTTCTTCCTTGATCAGTCGGCCCTGGGTGACTGCCGGAACGTTGTAGGCATTCGCCCAGTTCTTGGCGCTGAACTCGGACCAGTAATCGAACTGCCCGGCCTTGAGCGCTTCGAGGGCCACGGTGGCATCACGGTAATAGTCGGTGATGCGGTTGTCGAAGTTGTACAGGCCCTTGTTGATCGGCAAGTCCTTGCCCCAGTAGTCCTTGACCCGTTCATAGCGCACGGACCGGCCGGCCTTCACTTCGGCCACTTGATAAGGGCCGCTGCCGAGGGGGAACTCGAGGTTGCCCTTGTTGAAGTCGCGGTTGGCCCACCAGTGCTTGGGCAGCACCGGCAGTTGGCCGAGGATCAGCGGCAGCTCGCGGTTGTTGGTGCGCTTGAACTTGAACAGCACGCGCAACGGGTCTTCGGCGATCACTTCGTCGACATCGGCATAGTAGGTGCGATAGAGCGGGGTGCCGTCCTTGATCAGGGTCTGGAAGCTGAAGACCACGTCGTCGGCGCGAATGGGGTGGCCATCGTGGAAGCGCGCCTCGGGGCGCAGGTAGAAGCGCACCCAGCTGTTGTCCGGGGCCTTTTCGATCTTGCCGGCCACCAGGCCGTATTCGGTGAAGGGCTCATCCAGACTCTGGGTAGCCAGGGTGTCGTAGATCAGGCCGATATTGTCGGCGGGCACGCCTTTGCTGATGAACGGGTTGAAGCTGTCGAAGCCGGTCAGGCTCGACTCGCGGAACGTGCCGCCCTTGGGCGCGTCCGGATTGACGTAATCGGTGTGCTTGAAGTCGGCTGGGTACTTGGGTGGCTCGTTGTACAGGGTCAGCGCATGCTGCGGCGCGGCCTGGGCGGCGCTGCACAGCAACAGGCCGCCCAGCAGAACGTTGCGCAAAGACATCATTGGGCTTTCTCCGAAGCTTTCAGCCACCACGCGCTCAGGCCCAGGCTGTAGGGCGGCGTGGTGACAAAGGCGAACCGGTTGCGGTAGGCCAGGCGATGATAGTTGAGGTACCAGTTGGGAATGCTGTAGTGCTGCCACAGCAGCACCCGGTCCAGGGCGCGGCCGGCGGCCAGTTGCTCTTCGCGGGTCTGGGCCGCGAGCAGTTGGTCCAGCAGGTGATCGACCACCGGGTTGGCAATGCCGGCGAAATTCTTGCTGCCCTTGATCGCGGCCTGGCTGGAGTGGAAGTACTGCCACTGTTCCAGGCCTGGGCTGAGGGTCTGGTTGAGGGTGATCAGGATCATGTCGAAGTCGAACTGATCCAGGCGCTGCTTGTATTGTGCGCGGTCGACGGTGCGCAGGCGGGCATCGATGCCGATGCTGATCAGGTTCTCGACATAGGGCTGCAGGATGCGCTCCAGGTTCGGATTGACCAGCAGGATCTCGAAGCGCAGCGGTTGTCCGTCCTTGTTCAGCAGGCGTTGGCCCGACAGTTTCCAGCCGGCCTCGCCGAGCAGGCCGAGGGCACGACGCAGGGTTTCGCGAGGGATGCCGCGCCCGTCGGTCTGCGGCAGGCTGAAGGCTTGGGTTAACAGGTTGGGCGGCAACTGGTCGCGGTAGGGCGAGAGCATCAGCCATTCATGGCCGACCGGTATGCCAGTGGCAGCGAACTCGCTGTTGGGGTAATAGCTGAGGGCGCGCTTATAGGCATTGCTGAACAGGGCGCGGTTGGTCCACTCGAAATCGAACATCAGCCCGAGCGCTTCGCGCACCTTGGTCTGGCTGAAGGTGGGCCGTCGGGTGTTCATGAACAGGCCCTGGCTCTGGGTGGGGATCTGGTGGGCGATCTGCGCCTTGATCACCTCGCCACGGTTGACCGCCGGAAAGTTGTAACCATTGGCCCAGTTCTTGGCCTGGTGCTCGATATAAATGTCGAACTCGCCGGCCTTGAATGCCTCGAACGCCACATCGCTGTCGCGGTAGAACTCCACTTCGACCTTGTTGTAGTTGTAAAAGCCCCGGTTGACCGGCAGGTCCTTACCCCAGTAGTCCTTGACCCGCTCGAACACCAGTTGCCGGCCCGGGGTGACCTTGCTGATGCGGTACGGGCCGCTGCCCAGGGGCGGCTCGAAGGTAGTGGCCTTGAAGTCGCGGTGCTTCCAGTAATGCTGGGGCAGCACCGGCAGTTCGCCCAGGCGCAGGATCAGCAACGGGTTGCCCGCGCGCTTGAACACGAAGCGGATGCGATGGCGGTTGAGAATGTCCACCCGCGCTACTTCCTGCAGGTTGGTGCGGTATTGCGGATGGCCTTCGGTGAGCAGGGTGCGATAGGAAAACGCGACGTCGTAGGCGGTGATCGGCTTGCCATCGTGAAAACGCGCTTGCGGGCGCAGGTTGAACACCACCCAGCTGCGGTCCTCGCTGTATTCCACCGACTGCGCAATCAGGCCGTAACTGGAAGCAGGCTCGTCGCCGGACGGCGCGTACTGGCCGGTGCCGACCATCAGCGGCTCGTTCAACTCGTTAACGCCGTATTGCAGGAAATTGGGCGTGGAAACCGGGCTTGAGCCCTTGAAGGTGTAGGGGTTGAGGGTATCGAAGGTGCCAAACGCCATCACCCGCAGGGTACCGCCTTTCGGCGCTGCAGGGTTTACCCAATCGAAATGGGTAAATTTGGCCGGGTACTTGAGCGTGCCGAACTGCGTGTAACCGTGGCTCTCGGTTATCGTCGCGTGCGCACCAAAGCTCAAGGCCAGACTTATTAGTAGAAGGAGGGGACGCTTCAAGTCAGAGATCCGATCCAGGCGGCTTGGGCTTTATGGTCGGTACAGTAACAGCTTGTTCCGGTTGGAAAAAGCCGGTTTAGATGATGGAGAACCAATGTGGGAGGGGGCTTGCTCCCGATGGCGGTGTGTCAGCCAGTACATGCGCTGGCTGAATCACTGCTATCGGGAGCAAGCCCCGTCCCACATTGTATTTTCAGTGTTGCCGAGGATTCAGCGCGGTGCCGAAACCACCAGCATCTGCCCCGGCTTCAGCGCCTGACCCGTGCGCGGGTTCCAGCGTTTGAGATGTTGCATCTCGACGTTGAAGCGTTTGGCGACGATAGACAGCGAGTCGCCTTTCTTGACCTTGTACTGCACCGGTTTTTTGGCACTGGCCACGGCGCGGCGTGTGTCCTGCATCACCAGGGTCTGGCCAACCTTGAGCGCCTGGCCATTGAGCTTGTTCCAGCGCTGCAGGTCATGCACGTCGACCTTGTTGGCCTTGGCGATCAGCGTGAGGTTGTCGCCGCTGCGCACCTTGTAGTTGCGGGTACGCCCGGCCACGCGTGCGGTCTCGACTTCGTCGAGTACCTGCTTTTTCGGGCGCATGGCCAGCAGTTCTTCGGGTTTCATCGTCGACAGCGTGCTGGTCAGCAGGTGCGCCTTGGAACTGGGGACGAGCAGATGCTGGGGGCCGTCGAGGGTGGTGCGTTGCTTGAGGGCCGGGTTGAGCTGGAACAGTTCGTCCTCGTCGATTTCCGCCAGCGCGGCGACCCGCGACAGGTCCATGCTCTGCTTGACCTCAACCACTTCGAAGTAGGGCGTGTTGGCAATCGGACTGAGGTTGACGCCATAGGCTTCAGGCGCCAGCACCACTTGGGACAGCGCCAGGAACTTGGGCACGTAGTCGCGGGTTTCCTGGGGCAGGGGCAGGTTCCAGTAGTCGGTAGGCAGGCCGAGCTTTTCGTTACGCTCGATGGCGCGGCTTACCGTGCCTTCACCGGCGTTGTAGGCCGCCAGGGCCAGCAGCCAGTCGCCGTTGAACATGTCATGCAGGCGCGTCAGGTAATCCAGGGCGGCGGTGGTGGATGCGGTGATATCACGGCGGCCATCGTAGGCGCGGGTCTGGCGCAGATTGAAGTAACGCCCGGTGGAGGGAATGAACTGCCACAGGCCGACCGCATCGCTGCGCGAATAGGCCATCGGGTTGTAGGCGCTTTCAATCACTGGCAGCAGCGCCAGTTCCAGCGGCATGTTGCGCTCTTCGAGGCGTTCGACGATGTAATGAATGTAGAGACTGCCGCGTTCGCCGGCGTTTTCCAGAAAGGATGGATTGCTGGCGAACCACAGGCGCTGTTGCTCGATGCGCGGGTTGACGCCTGCGCTGTCCTGTAATTGAAAGCCCCGACGCATGCGTTCCCAGACATCCTGGGGCACTTCGGGGCTGGGCTTCTCTGAAAGCCAGATGGGTTTTTGCTTGATCTTGGCAGCAAGATTCGGTTTGGGTTGCACGGTGGATTGTGCAGCATATTGTGTGGATTGGCAGCCCGCCAGAGTTGCGGAAACGGCCACCGCCACGGCTTGAGCCAGGCGGGTCAATGCGTCTGAAGAGATGGATTTACGAATAGATGACGACATTGGCTGGAAGTAAGTTCCGGGCAAAAATGTCGGGCGATTCTAGAAAGCGCTTTGGTTCCGGTCAACCATTCAGAAATTACGTATCAGAATACGTAGGCTTAGAACGTATCTTTCCATGCCCTCAAGCTGGCAAACACCTCGGCCCCAGCCCGGTTGTCACGACCATCCCGTTCGTCCGCTTTTTGTTTAACGGATGTTTCAGAGGTGCGCAGGAAGGGGTTGGTGCGCTTTTCCAGAGCCAGGTTCGAGGGCAGCGTCATCTCGCCGCGAGCCCGCAATTGGCGGACGTTTTCCACCCGTTCGGCGATATCGGCGTTGTGCGGTTCCACCGCCTGGGCAAATTTCAGGTTGCTTTGTGTGTATTCGTGGGTGCAATACACCTGCGTGTCGTCGGGCAGGTCGGCCAGACGCTGCAACGAGGCGTACATCTGCTGCGGCGTGCCCTCGAACAGGCGGCCACAACCGGCGGCGAACAGGGTGTCGCCGCACAGCAGCACGCCTTGGTGATAAAACGCGATATGGCCGAGGGTGTGGCCGGGTACGCTGTAAACGTCAAAGTCCCAGCCCAGCACGCTGATGCGGTCGTTGTCGTGCAGCGCCACGTCCCGCGCCGGGATGTTCTCGCTGGCCGGGCCGTAGACCTTGGCGCCGGTCACGTCCTTGAGCTGCGCAACACCGCCCACATGGTCGTGGTGATGGTGGGTAACGAGGATGTCGCTGAGGGTCCACTGCGGGTTCTGCCCAAGCCAGGCCAGCACCGGCGCGGCATCGCCGGGGTCGACAGCGGCGCAGCGGCGGGTATGCGGGTCCTGTAATAACCAGATGTAGTTATCGGTGAAGGCGGGCAGGGCACTGATCTGTATCATTCTTCGATTCGCCAAGCTGAACACATTGGTGCATCTTAGAACGTCCAGGCGAGTAGGAGAATGCAATGACTGATAAAGCGTTCGCCCAGGCCGATCCTGAGTGGCTCGCGCTGATCGGCGCAGCCCGCGAATGGCTGTCCGGGCCCATCGGGCAATTTTTGCTGGAGGAGGAGCGGCGCATGCTCGAAGACGAGCTGGGCCGGTTCTTTGGCGGCTACCTGGTGCATTACGGCCCATCGGCCCAGACCCCGCCCGCCGCGCCGCAGGTGCAGCGCAATGTGCGCCTGGGGGCCCCGTTGCCCGGTGTGGAGATTGTCTGCGAGGAACAGGCCTGGCCGTTGAGCGAGCACGCCGCTGATGTGGTGGTGTTGCAGCATGGCCTGGATTTCTGCCTGTCGCCCCACGGCCTGTTGCGTGAAGCGGCGAGCAGCGTGCGCCCCGGTGGCCATTTGCTGATTATCGGCATCAACCCCTGGAGCACCTGGGGCCTGCGTCATGTGTTCGCCCAGGACGGCCTGCGCCAGGCACGCTGCATCGCGCCTTCACGGGTGGGTGACTGGCTGAATCTGCTGGGCTTCGCGCTGGAGAAACGCCGCTTCGGGTGCTATCGTCCGCCGCTTGCCTCGACCCGGTGGCAGGGCCGTCTGGCCGGCTGGGAACGTCGCGCGGGGACCTGGCAATTGGCCGGTGGCGGCTTCTATCTATTGGTGGCGCGCAAGATCGTGGTCGGCCTGCGTCCGGTGCGTCAGGTGGCCCGCCAGCCCATGGGCAAGCTGGTGCCGATGCCGATGGCCAAGGTCAATCGCAAGCAAAGCGAACCGTAAACCCCCTCTTTTTGATTCAAGACCGAGCAAACGATGACCGATACCGTAGAACTTTTCACCGATGGCGCCTGCAAGGGCAACCCTGGCCCTGGCGGCTGGGGCGCATTGCTGGTGTGCAAGGGCGTGGAGAAGGAACTGTGGGGCGGCGAAGCCAACACCACCAACAACCGCATGGAGCTGATGGGCGCGATTCGCGGCCTCGAGGAGCTCAAGCGGCGCTGCGACGTGCTGCTGGTGACCGACTCGCAATACGTTATGAAGGGCATCAACGAGTGGATGGTCAACTGGAAGAAGCGCGGCTGGAAGACGGCGGCCAAGGAGCCGGTCAAGAACGCCGACCTGTGGCAACTGCTCGACGAGCAATGCAATCGCCACAACATCACCTGGAAATGGGTGCGCGGGCATATCGGCCATCCAGGCAATGAGCGCGCTGACCAACTGGCCAACCGTGGCGTGGATGAGGTGCGCGGCTACAAGCAGAGCTGAGGCCGGCTGCCGTGTTAACATCGCGCCTTCTACACACTCCACCACACCGTTGAGAGCTGAACCCTGATGGCCATCCGATCTGTTGTACTCGATACCGAAACCACCGGCATGCCGGTGACCGACGGCCACCGGATCATCGAAATCGGCTGTGTCGAACTGATGGGTCGTCGCCTCACCGGGCGGCACTTCCACGTGTACCTGCAACCGGACCGGGAAAGTGACGAAGGCGCGATTGGCGTCCACGGCATCACCGACGAATTCCTCAAGGGCAAGCCGCGTTTCGCCGAGGTGGCCGACGAGTTCTTCGAGTTCATCAACGGCGCGCAGTTGATCATCCACAACGCGGCGTTCGACATCGGCTTTATCAATAACGAGTTCGCCCTGATGGGGCAGACGGACCGTGCGGATATTTCCCGGCACTGTTCGATCCTCGATACCCTGATGATGGCCCGTGAGCGTCACCCGGGCCAGCGCAACAGCCTCGATGCGTTGTGCAAGCGTTATGGCGTCGACAACTCCAACCGTGAACTGCACGGCGCCTTGCTCGACTCCGAGATTCTCGCCGACGTCTACCTGACCATGACCGGCGGGCAGACCAGCCTCTCCCTGGCCGGTAACGCGTCCGACGGCAGCGGTTCGGCGGAAGGCTCGGGCAACCGCCCTTCGGAAATCCGCCGCCTGCCGGCCGATCGCACACCCACACCGATCATCCGCGCCAGTGAGCAGGATTTGGCCGAGCATGTGGCGCGGCTGGAGGCGATTGCCAAGTCTGCGGGTGCGCCGGCGCTGTGGACTCAACTGACTCAACAATGACTCGGATTCAAATGCGATCGACCGTGTGGGAGGGAATAGGTCTCCTCCCACGGTTGATCGCCTTGAACCGTGAAATCTTCATTCGCCACATCCGCTTCCGGCTTCTACCCTTGTGGCAGGAAGTGTTTGTGTTTCGCCGCGCCCTGGCCAAACGCTGCGCGCTGCGAAGTGGAGGCGGTGTCGATGGATGCCGATCTGCATGGGTTCAACATGAGGATGACGGCAGTGGTCGTTGTTACACCGTAGATGGCATCAAGGGTTGAGGAACGTTATGCAAGCTGTCATGAACCCGAAGTATCCAGGGCTCAGTGTGCGGGTCGCCGATGCAGGCTTTGATGCCTATGTGTGGGGCAACGATTTCAGCTTTGAGGTCAGTGCCTATGGCGTGCCGGAGATGGGCAAGCGCGTTGATCAATGGCAGGTGGAGCGTATCCTGCCGTACCGCAAGTGTTATGGCATCGACCCCGAGGAGTTCGCCAGTTTTCGCGATGCGCCCGACAGTGCGATCTTTATGGCCTACCTGGATGATTGCCCGGTGGGGCATATCGTGGTCAGCACCAATTGGAACGGGTTTGCCCATGTCGACGAACTGGCGGTGATCCTGCCGGCACGGCGTCACGGCGTGGCCAAGGCGTTGCTGGATGTGGCGCAGTTCTGGAGCCGCAAGAAAAACCTGCCGGGCATGATGCTCGAAACCCAGAACAACAACCTCGGCGCGTGCCGGTTGTATGAGCGCTGCGGCTATGTGATGGGGGGTATCGACCACCTGCGCTATCGCGGCATCGACCCGCAAACCCGCGAAGTGGCGATTTTCTGGTATCGGTTATTCAAGTCCGAGACGGTGCTGAAAGCGCAGTCATGAACCGATCCAGCGCTGGGGCCTGGACAGCCTGTTACGCGACAGGCGTATGGGGCGAAGTGCCCGCCAGCAGAGCCTCGGCCTTGTGCGCAACGATCTCCAGCAGCGCGTTCAGCGCGGGCGTGGGTTCGACGTTCTTCGACATCAATGCGTAAAGGACCACCGGGATGGGCGGCGACAGCGGGCAGGCATCCAGTCCGGCCTCCTGCGCGCCGGCTGCCGTGAACGGGTCGACAATCGCCAGGCCTTCGCCGGCCTCCACCATGCTGCGCATCATCTGGTAAGTCTGCACCCGCGTCTGCACCACCGGCAGCGGGCGCAGGGCTTGCAGTTTGGCGTCCAGCAGACGGCTCAAGGGGTCGTGCCCTTCAAGCCCGATCAGCGACTGCCCGGCCAGGTCCTGCAGTGCGATGTACTTTTGCCGTGGCTTGAGCCAGCCTCGGGGGGCGAGCACTTGCAGTTTGCCCTGGGCTACTTGGGTACTCTGGATCTGCGGATGTTCCGGATCATGCAGGCTCAGCCCCACCTGCGCTTCGTGAAGCAACAGGCTCCTGACGATCTCGCGCGTCGGCTGGCTCGACAGGCTGCACGGCGTGTCCTGAAAGCGGCGACGCAATGCGGCAATGCTTTGCGGTAGCAGTTGATTGGCCAGGGGCGGGGTGCAGAGGGCGTGCAGGGTGGGCGCGTGGTGATGTTTCAAGCGGCTGGCCAGACGTTGCACCGGCTCCAGCGCTTCGTACAGGTGGGCAATGTGCGCCTGTAATTCGAGGGTCTCGCGCGTCGCCTGCAGGCGCCCGCGCACGCTGGCAAACAGCATGAAGCCCAGTTGTTGCTCGGCATCCTTGAGCGAGGCTTGTACATCGCCCACGGGGAGTTGCAGCCACTCGGCGGCCGTGCCGAGGTGCCCGGTCTGCAGGATGGCTTGAATGACTTCGATATGACGTAAACGCATGGCCGGAGTCTATGTGCAGCGCCGTGGGTATTCAATGGCGCAGGCCATTGTGCGCAAAAAAGACAGTTGGCGTCGGCCATGCATATGGCGTTGGGCCACGATCTCACTAGAATGACGCCGTCTGATCATCAACGACCACTGCCGGCACGCCGGTACTTACAACAAAAACAGGTCTGGTCTCAAATGCGCATGCCCTCGCTGTTTCGCGGGGTAACGGTCAAGCAGCTCCTGGTCCTGGTGACCGTGGGGTGTGCGGCTGCTTATCTCCTGCACAATCAAGACGAAATCATCCCGGAACACTCGGTGCTGGAACGCTATATCCGCGCCCAGCAACAGGTGGACGAGCAGGTGGGCGCGATTCTGGGGATCACGCTGGTCAGGCAGGTCGAGGCCTATCCGGTGGCCGATTCGCCGGGTTACCTGCGTTCATTGTTTGCGGTCGAGGGGGAGCGGGGCAGCCTGATGGTGACGCTCAAGCAGATCAAGGGAGAGGAGGGCATAGAGCTGACGGAGATGCGTCGTCCCTGATCGACCCCGGCCCAGTCAATGCCGTCAATGGCCAGGACTGAGCGGGTAGATGAGGCGAGATCTTATGAGGCGAGGGTGGTCTTTGATTCGCGGACGATAACCGTGCCCGATTGAATCAGTCTGAATTCATCGCCTTCCAGTTTCTCTACACGGTCGCCAATGGCCAGCTTGTAGGTAGTGGTGGGCGCCGAGCCAGCCAGGTCGCCTTGCGCCGGGTTGGATTCCTGGAACTCATGCACGGAATACACGCGGCCTTCCGCGTCTCTGGCATGAAACTGTCCGACAAGTACTGCTGCCATCTGCTTAGAACCTCTGGAGATAAACACTCGATTTGCGGTGGTGTAGACCGTCAAGAAGCCGGGTAGTTTACCTATGGGAAAAAAATACTATTCGCTGACGAGTTCAGCCGCTTCCTACACAAGAGTCTGCGAGGCAAACCCGGCGTGAATCGCAAAAAGCTTCTGGTGAACACGCCCCGAAGACTTTATAACTACAGGCTCCTTTAGTCAGACGTCGGGAAACCTCAATGAGCAAGGTCTACACGATTGCCGTCCTGGTTGGCAGCTTGAGAAAACAATCGATCAACCGCAAAGTCGCGCTGGCACTGGCCGAACTGGCCCCTGCCAACCTCAGGTTGAACATTGTCGAAATTGGCGATCTGCCGCTCTACAACGAGGACATTGACGGTGCATCACCGCCGGCAGCCTACAGCACTTTCCGCAGTCAGGTGGGTTCATCCGACGCGGTGCTGTTCGTGACCCCCGAATACAACCGTTCAGTGCCGGCCCCGTTGAAAAACGCGATTGACGTGGGCTCCCGCCCGTATGGCAAAAGCGCCTTCAGCGCCAAGCCAGGTGCGATCATCAGCGTGTCGCCAGGCGCCATCGGCGGCTTTGGCGCCAACCACCATCTGCGCCAGTCCCTGGTGTTTCTGGACGTGTGGTGCATGCAGCAGCCGGAAGCCTACCTCGGTGGGGCCGGGAATGTGTTTGATGAGTCGGGGAACGTGTCGGAAAAGACTCGGCCGTTCCTGCAGGCATTTATCGATGCCTTTGGCCAGTGGGTAGAAAAACACAACGGTTGAGCGACCACTGATATCCAGGGTGAGAGCACGCCTGCTCCCACCCTGGACGATGTAGTCAGCTCAGGATCAGCGCAGCAAGTTGGTCCGTGCCAGTTCAATCACCTCATCCCCACGCCCACTCATCACTGCCTTGAGCATGTACAGGCTGAATCCCTTGGCCTGTTCCAGCTTGATGGTCGGTGGCATCACCAGTTCCTGAGTGGCGGTGACCACGTCCATCAGCACCGGGCCATCGTGGGCCAGGGCGCGGCGCAGGGCCGGCTCCAGGTCTTCGGACTGCTCCACGCGAATCCCGAGGATGCCCATGGCGTTGGACATGGCGGCGAAATCCGGATTCTTCAGCTCAGTGCCCGTGTCCAGATAGCCGGCCGCTTTCATCTCCATGGCGACAAAACCCAGGGATGAGTTATCGAACACGATGACTTTCACCGGCAGGTTCAGTTGCGCCAACGAGATGAAATCCCCCATCAGCATGGCAAAACCACCGTCGCCGGACATCGAAATCACCTGCCGGCCAGGGAACGCCGCCTGTGCGCCAATCGCCTGAGGCATGGCATTGGCCATGGAGCCGTGGTTGAACGAACCGATCAGGCGGCGTTTGCCGTTCATCTTCAGGTAACGCGCAGCCCACACGGTGGGTGAGCCGACGTCGGCGGTGAAGATTGCATCGTCGTCGGCCAGTTCGCTGAGCAGGCGCGCAACGTATTGCGGGTGGATCGGCCGGTCGGCTTTTGACGGCTGTGCGAGGTCATCCAGGCCCTGGCGCGCTTTTTGGTAATGCTTCAGGGAGGTGTCGAGGAAGCTGCGATCGGATTTGCGCGTCAGGCGTGGCAGCAGCGCGGCGATGGTCTCGCCGACGTCGGCGGCGATTCCCAGGTCCAGCGTGGCACGACGGCCCAGGGCCTGCGGGTCGCGGTCGACCTGGATGATCTTCGCATCGGTCGGGTAGAACTGGCGGTACGGAAAGTCGGTGCCGAGCATGATCAGCGTGTCGCAATCGAGCATCGCGTGGTAGCCGGAACTGAAGCCGATCAGACCGGTCATGCCCACATCGAACGGGTTGTCCCACTCCACATGCTCCTTGCCGCGTAGGGCATGCACCACCGGCGCGCCCAGCGCGTCGGCCAGCGCCACCACTTGGTCATGGGCGCCTGCACAGCCGCTGCCGCACAGCAGCGTGACTTTCTGGCTGCTCTGCAGCATCTCGGTAAGACGCTGCAGGTCTGGCTCGGCCGGCACGCTACGCGGCGCATGCAGGGCCGGCCACGGCTTGAGCTTGGCGTCCACCTCCAGCAGCGACACATCCCCCGGAATGACCACCACCGCCACGCCACGGTTGAGGATCGCCGAACGCATGGCGCGGTGCAGCACCTGGGGCATCTGTTCGGGGTTGCTGACCAGCTCGATAAAATGGCTGCACTCCTTGAACAGCTCCTGAGGATGGGTTTCCTGAAAATAGTTAAGGCCGATCTCCGACGACGGAATCTGCGCAGCGATTGCCAGCACCGGCACATGGTTGCGATGGCAGTCGAACAGGCCGTTGATCAAGTGCAGGTTGCCCGGTCCGCAACTGCCGGCGCACACCGTCAGTTCACCCGTGGCGGCGGCTTCGGCACCGGCGGCGAACGCGGCGACTTCTTCGTGGCGCACGTGCATCCACTCGATGTTGTCCATGGTGCGCAGGGCGTCGGTGAGGCCGTTGAGGCTGTCGCCGGTCAGGCCCCAGATGCGCTTGATGCCCGCCTGTTCAAGGGTGGTCGCCAATTGCTGGGCCAGGTTGATTTTCGCCATGAAGAACTCCAATCGTCAGTGAGGTAAAAAATTTCTGATCAATAGGGGACAGTTCGATCACGGCGAATGCTCCGTTTTTAACGTGAAGATTGCTTCATGGCTGCGCGGTATTGTCGAGCACGCCGGGCGATAAACCATTGATCGCGCAGCAATGCCAGCCACGGTGCCATCTTGGCATTGGGTAGGCGGCCAAGGCTCAGGCGGCGCATCTGGTCGCGCATAACGGCGAGAGTAGCGAGGGCGGCCAGAGGCTTGCGCTTCCAACTGATGGGCTGTAGCTGTGGGTTTAGATCGCGGCCTTCGCGCCAGTGCTTGAGCAACTGCGGCTCCAGAGTCAAGGCGGTGGCGATGCCAGCCATGGCGATGCCGCTGTCCAGTACTTGCTGCACCACCGGCAAACGGCGAATCCCACCGGTGACCATCAGCGGCATTTTCGCGATGATTGCCAGCTCCCTGGCAAATTCGAGGAAGTACGCCTCACGCGCCAGGGTGCGCCCGTCGCGCGCCTCGCCTTGCATGGCCGGGGCTTCGTAGCTGCCGCCGGACAATTCGAGCAGATCGATGGGCAGGGGGTTGAGCATCTCAACCACCGCACGCGCATCGGCGTCATCAAACCCGCCACGCTGGAAGTCGGCCGAGTTAAGTTTGACCGCCACGCAGAATGACGGACTGACCGCCGCGCGCACCGCATGCACCACTTCCAGCAACAGGCGCGCGCGGTTCTCCAACGAGCCACCCCAGCGGTCGGTGCGGTGGTTGCTCAAGGGCGAGAGAAACTGGCTGAGCAGATAACCGTGGGCGCCGTGGATCTGCACCCCGGTAAAACCGGCTTTTTCGGCCAGGCGTGCGCTGGTGGCGAAGCGTTTGATCACGTCCTGGATATCCTCTTCCGTCATGGCCCTGGGCGTGGCAAACAACCTGGAAAAACTGCCCAGGTCCAGCGCGATGGCAGAAGGTGCCAAAGCCTGCTGGCCAAGGTTGGCCATGGTCTGCCGACCGGGGTGGCTGAGCTGTACCCAGAAGTGCGTGCCTTTGGCACGGGCCACATCCGCCCATTCACGAAAGCTGTCCAAATGCTGCTCGTCTTCCAGGGCGACGCCGCCGGGACCGGTCATGGCATGGCGGTCGATCATCACGTTGCCGGTCAACAGCAGGCCAGGCTCGCCATCGGCCCAGGCTTTGTACAGTTGCTTCAGCTGGCGGGAAGGTGCTTGCCGAGCATCGGCCATGTTCTCTTCCATAGCAGCTTTGGCGATACGGTTCGCGATAACTTGGCCGTTAGGCAGTTGCAAGGGTTCGAAAGGTGACATGGGTTGACTCCTGAGCAGGGGAGGCCTCAGGCTAAGCTTAAAGTTAACTTTAATGTCAAGCAGGCGTTTTGATGAACATAGGTGAGCTGGCAAAACAGAGCGGACTGGCGGCTTCACGCATCCGTTTTTATGAGGCTCAAGGCCTGATCAGCCAGGTGGGGCGTCAAGCCAATGGGTACAGACGCTACGGGCCGGATGCGCTGCAGACTCTGCAATTGATCCAAAGCGCGCAGCAGGCTGGATTTACTTTGCAGGAACTCAAGGCGTTGATGCCCGCACCGGGCGAGTACAAACGAGACGAACTGATTGAGGGTTTGGAACGCAAGGTAGCGCAGATCGAGGTGATGCAGGCGCAGCTTGAGCACAGTAAGGCACAGTTGCTGGGGGTGATCGAGGCGGTGCGGGCGCAGCCGGAAGGCGTGCCGTGTTCGATGGGGCAGGAGCGGGTGCTGGCGTCGATAAAGCAGTCCTGAATGTGCACAGTGCCAATGTGGGAGGGGGCTTGCTCCCGATAGCGGTGGGTCAGTCACGCAGATGTTGACTGAGACTATGCTATCGGGAGCAAGCCCCCTCCCACATTAGGTCCTGCGGCGTTCCGTGAACTCAGCGTCGCCGAAACAGCGGCAGCGGTTCGTCGGTCGCGGCCTGGTACGTCACCGAAAAGTCCTTCAGGCTTTCCAGCGCTTCGTACGGGTCCTTGTCGGCGCGCAGGGCGAAGGCATCGAACCCGCAGCGGCGCAGGTAGAACAGTTGGTCGCGCAGTACGTCGCCAATCGCGCGCAGTTCGCCCTTGTAACCGTAGCGGTCACGCAGCAGGCGCGCGTTGGAGTAGTTGCGCCCGTCGGTGAAGGCCGGGAAGTTCAGGGCGATGAGCTGGAAGTGTTCCACGTCGGCACCGATCTCTTCGGCTTCCTCGTCGGCGTCCAGCCACACACCCAGGCCGCCGTCGCGGGCCTTGAGGGCGTGGCCGTGTTCGCGCCACAGCGCCAGCGGCACGATCAGGTCGTCGCAGTTGGAGATGCCATCGAAGCTCGCGTCCTTGGGCAGCAGGTGCCAGGTTTCGTCGAGGACTTCGTTGTTCTTAATGATTCGCTGCATAGACGCGCTCCTTGAACAGGTCAATGCCGATGCGCTGATAGGTGTCGATGAAACGCTCATCTTCGGTGCGCTGTTCGACGTACACATCGATCAGCTTGCCGATCACTTCGGGCATGGCTTCCTGGGCGAAGGACGGGCCGAGGATCTTGCCCAGGCTCGCATCGCGGCTGGCGCTGCCGCCCAGGGACACTTGGTAGAATTCTTCGCCTTTCTTGTCCACGCCCAGGATGCCGATATGGCCGACGTGGTGGTGACCACAGGCGTTCATGCAGCCGGAGATGTTCAGGTCCAGCTCGCCGATGTCGAACAGGTAGTCCAGGTCATCGAAACGACGCTGGATCGATTCGGCAATCGGGATCGACTTGGCGTTGGCCAGGGAGCAGAAGTCGCCACCCGGGCAGCAGATGATGTCGGTCAGCAGGCCGATGTTCGGCGTAGCGAAACCGCCTTCGCGCAGCTCGCCCCACAGGGCGAACAACTGGCTCTGTTCGACGTCCGCGAGAATGATGTTCTGCTCGTGGGAGGTGCGCAGTTGGCCGAAGCTGTAGCGCTCGGCCAGGTCGGCGACGGCGTCCAGCTGCTTGTCAGTGATATCGCCCGGCGCAACGCCGGTGGGTTTGAGCGACAGGGTCACGGCCACGTAGCCCGGCTGTTTGTGCGCCAGGGTATTGCGGGTGCGCCAGCGGGCGAAACCCGGGTGCTGCTGATCGAGCGCCGCCAGCGCGGCGTCCTGATTGCTCAGGGTTTTGTAATCCGGGTCGACGAAGTGCTTGGCCACGCGATGCACTTCGGCTTCGGTCAGGGTGGTCTGGCCGCCGCGCAGGTGTTCCATCTCGGCATCGACTTTCTGCGCGAACACTTCAGGGGTCAGCGCCTTGACCAGGATCTTGATCCGGGCCTTGTACTTGTTGTCACGGCGGCCGTAGCGGTTGTAAACCCGCAGGATCGCGTCGAGGTAGCTGAGCAGGTCCTGCCACGGCAGAAACTCATTGATAAAGGCACCGACCACCGGGGTACGGCCCAGGCCGCCACCCACCAGTACGCGGAAACCCAGCTCGCCTGCGGCGTTGTGCACCGGCTCCAGGCCGATATCGTGCACTCCGATGGCGGCGCGGTCCGAGGTCGAGCCGTTGATGGCGATCTTGAACTTGCGCGGCAGGTAGGCGAATTCGGGGTGGAAGGTGGTCCACTGACGCACGATCTCGCACCAGGGGCGCGGGTCGATCAGCTCATCGGCGGCCACACCGGCAAACTGGTCGGTGGTGACGTTGCGCAGGCAGTTGCCGCTGGTCTGAATGGCGTGCATCTGCACGGTGGCCAGCTCGGCAAGGATATCCGGCACGTCTTCCAGCGCCGGCCAGTTGAACTGTACGTTCTGGCGCGTGCTGATGTGGGCGTAGCCCTTGTCGAAGTCGCGGGCAATCTTGGCCATCATGCGCGTCTGGCGCGAGGTCAGTTGGCCGTAGGGCACGGCCACCCGCAGCATCGGCGCAAAGCGCTGAACGTAAAGGCCATTTTGCAGGCGCAGAGGGCGGAACTCTTCTTCGCTCAGTTCGCCTGCCAGATAGCGTCGGGTCTGATCACGGAACTGCTTGACGCGGTCCTCGATGATGCGCTGATCGTATTCGTCGTATACGTACATATAGGTCCTGTTCTCGGCAAATCTGCGCGCACGGCCGCGCACTCCCAACGGAGCCGGCGCACGATAACAGGTTGCGTTTATGCGCAAAAGTGATGTTTGAGTATATGCAAATAACCAAAATGACTAATGCGAACCGTTATCGCGATACCCACATTTGTCATATGGGCAAGCATGAACTTTACTGTGCTCGAGTCTTGATGCAATCACCTATAAAACCGACAAGAGGCGATGCGATGAGCAATTCTACAAAAGTCCGTAAACCCGGCATTACCGTGGATGCCTGGGCCATTCTGTTCCTGGTTGTGCTGGTGGTGGGCACAGCGCTTTTCTGGGTTGGGCATCCATAACGACCTTTTCGCTGGTGTCTCGATTGCCTGTCGTATTGCCACTATGATGGCGGTCAATATTCAAGGCTTGGACAACCATGTTGAAAGTTCTGATTGCGTGTGTATGGCTGCTCGGCTCGACATGCGCGGCGATGGTCCAGGCGTCGTCCGTGGTGTTTCTCAATCCGGGTATGTCGACGGAAGCCTTCTGGGTCAATTACGCGCAATTCATGCAGGCTGCCGCCACTGACCTCGGCCTGGATTTGCGCGTGCGCTATTCCGAGCGCGTTTCCGACACTACCTTGGCCCAGGCCCGTGAAGCGCTGCTGGGCAGTGCGCGGCCGGATTACCTGGTATTGGTGAATGAGCAGTACATCGCCCCGCAGATCCTGCGTATGGCCGAGGGCAGCGGGGTCAAGTTGCTGATCGTGAACAACGCGCTGACGGCCGATCAGGCTCAACTGCTGGGCACCTACCAGCATCCCGACTGGATTGCCAGCCTGGTGGCCGATGACGAGCAGGCCGGCTACCTGATGCTCATCGATCTGTTGCGCCAGTACGGCCCGCTGGCGCCCGGGGCGTCCATCGACCTGCTGGCATTTTCCGGCAGCAAGACCACCCCGGCTGCGCAGTTGCGTGAGCGCGGCCTGCACCGCGCCCTGGCCGAGCATCCCGAAGTGCGTCTGCGCCAACTGGTCTATGGCGAATGGAACCGCCAGCGGGCCTTTGAGCAGGCCACGCAGTTGTTCAAACGCAACCCGCAGACGGCGTTGGTGTGGGCTGCCAACGATGAGATGGCGCTGGGCGCGATGCAGGCCGTGCAAGCGAGCGGGCGAATGCCGGGCAAGGATGTGCTCTTCAGTGCCGTTAACAGCTCGCCGGAAATTCTGCAGGCGCGGCTGGACGGACGGCTGACCACCCTGGTGGCCGGGCATTTCACGCTGGGAGGCTGGGCCATGGTGTTGATCAATGATCACGCCAAGGGCGTAGACCTCGACGCCCACGGCGGCCGCGATCGCCAGGCAGCCTTGTTCCAATTGATCGATGCCAACCAGGCCCGGCATTTACTCGGGCCGCCGACCGCAGTGGACTTTCGCGCATTGTCGGCGGTGGGCAAGCCCGCGTCCTACCGTTACCCGTTCAGCCTGCAACTGCTGCTGCGCTAAACGCGGGTCGCGAGCAGCACGACTGGCCTGACAATCCTAGTTGTCATAGCCCAGGTTCGGCGCCAGCCAGCGCTCGGTCACGGCCAGATCCTGGCCCTTGCGTGCGGTGTAGCTGTTTACCTGATCCTTGTCGACCTTGCCCACGGCAAAGTACTGGGCCTGCGGGTGGGCAAAGTACCAGCCGCTGACCGCCGCCGCCGGGAACATCGCGTAGTGCTCGGTGAGGAACACGCCGCTGCGCCCGGCATGCATTTCGCGTGCTTCGGGGTCCAGCAACTGGAACAACTGGGCTTTCTCGGTGTGGTCCGGGCACGCCGGGTAGCCCGGGGCAGGGCGGATGCCGCTGTACTGCTCTTTGATCAACGCTTCGTTGTCCAGCGCTTCGTCCTGGGCATAACCCCAATGCTCTTTACGCACCTGCTGGTGCAGCCACTCGGCGCAGGCCTCGGCCAGGCGGTCGGCCAGGGCCTTGACCATGATCGAATTGTAGTCGTCGCCCGCGTCCTGGTAGGCCTTGGCCACTTCCTCGGCGCCGATGCCGGCGGTGGTGATGAAGCCGCCGATATAGTCGGTTACACCGCTGGCCTTGGGTGCCACAAAGTCGGCCAGCGACAAGTTCGGCTTGCCGTCGGTCTTGATGATCTGCTGGCGCAGGTGGTGCAGCCGGGCAATCGGCTGGCCATCGTCGCCGTAGACTTCCAGGTCATCGTCCTGTACCTGGTTGGTCGGCCAGAAACCGAACACCGCGCGGGCACTGATGAGTTTTTCGTCGATGAGCTTGTTGAGCATTTCCTGGGCATCGGCGTACAGCGCAGTGGCGGCTTCACCGACCACTTCGTCTTCAAGGATTCGCGGGAACTTGCCGGCCAGGTCCCAGGAGATAAAGAACGGCGTCCAGTCGATGTATTCGGCCAGCACCCTGAGATCGATAGTGTCCAGCACCCTGGCGCCGGTAAACGTCGGTTTGACCGGCGTGTAGCTGCTCCAGTCGAACTGCGGCTTCTTGGCGATGGCGGCGGGGTAGCTCAGGCGCTCGGTGCGCGCGCTGCGGTTGGCGGTGCGCTCGCGTACGTCGATGTATTCCAGGCGGGTTTTTTCGACAAAACCGGCCTTCAGTTCCTTGGACAGCAACTGCGTGGCCACACCCACGGCGCGCGAGGCGTCGGTGACGTAAATCACCGCGTCGTTGCTGTACTTGGGCTCGATTTTCACCGCCGTGTGCGCCTTGGAGGTGGTCGCGCCGCCGATCATCAAAGGCAGGTGGAAGTCCTGGCGCTGCATCTCACGGGCCACGTGCACCATTTCATCGAGGGACGGCGTGATCAGGCCGGAGAGGCCGATGATGTCGCACTTCTGTTCCTTGGCCACCTGCAGGATTTTCTCCGCAGGCACCATGACACCCAGGTCGACGATGTCATAGCCATTGCAACCGAGCACCACGCCGACAATGTTCTTGCCGATGTCATGCACGTCGCCCTTGACCGTGGCCATCAGGATTTTGCCCTTGGCTTCCGGCTTGTCGCCTTTTTCCAGCTCGATGAACGGAATCAAGTGCGCCACGGCCTGCTTCATCACACGGGCGGATTTCACCACCTGGGGCAGGAACATCTTGCCGGCGCCGAACAGGTCACCGACGATGTTCATGCCGGACATCAGTGGACCTTCGATCACCTCGATCGGGCGCGCGAACGACTGCCGGGATTCTTCGGTGTCTTCAACGATGTGGGTGGTGATGCCCTTGACCAGCGCGTGCTCCAGGCGCTTGTTCACCGGCCAGCCGCGCCATTCTTCGGTCTCGGCCTCTTTTACGCTGCCGTCGCCCTTGTATTTATCGGCGATGGCCAGCAGGGCGTCGGTGCCTTCCGGGGTGCGGTTGAGCACCACGTCTTCCACCGCGTCGCGCAGCTCGGCGGGAATCTGGTCGTAAATCTCCAGTTGGCCGGCGTTGACGATGCCCATGGTCAGGCCGTTGCGGATCGCATACAGCAGGAACACCGAGTGGATCGCCTCACGCACCGGGTTGTTGCCGCGGAACGAGAACGACACGTTGGACACGCCGCCGGAGGTCAGCGCATACGGTAGCTCGTCGCGGATATAGGCACAGGCGTTGATGAAGTCGACGGCATAGTTGTTGTGCTCTTCGATACCGGTGGCGACCGCGAAGATGTTCGGGTCGAAGATGATGTCTTCCGGCGGGAAGCCGACTTCATTCACCAGAATGTCGTAGGAGCGTTTGCAGATTTCCTTCTTGCGCGCTTCGGTGTCGGCCTGGCCGGCTTCGTCGAAGGCCATCACCACCACGGCGGCGCCATAGCGCTTGCACAGTTTGGCGTGATGAATGAACTGCTCCACGCCTTCCTTCATGCTGATGGAGTTGACGATGCCCTTGCCCTGGATGCACTTGAGGCCGGCTTCGATAACTTCCCACTTGGAGGAGTCGATCATGATCGGCACGCGGGAGATGTCCGGCTCGCCGGCAATCAGATTGAGGAAGGTCACCATGGCCTTCTTCGAATCGAGCATGCCCTCGTCCATGTTGATGTCGATCACCTGCGCGCCGGCTTCCACCTGCTGCAGGGCAACTTCCAGGGCTTCGGTGTAGTTGTCTTCACGGATCAGCCGGGCAAAGCGTGCGGAACCGGTGATGTTGGTGCGCTCGCCGACGTTGACGAACAGCGAGCTGCGATCAATGGTGAACGGCTCCAGCCCCGACAGTCGGCAGGCTTTGGCAATGTCCGGGATCGCACGCGGCGCATAGCCGGCCACCGCGTTGGCGATGGCTTCAATGTGGCCGGGCGTGGTGCCGCAGCAGCCGCCGACGATATTGAGGAAGCCACTTTGGGCGAACTCTTCGATGACCTTGGCCGTTTCCGATGGCAGTTCATCGTACTCGCCGAATTCGTTGGGCAGGCCTGCATTGGGGTGCGCAGACACATGGGTGTTGGCCTTGTTCGACAGCTCTTCCAGGTAAGGGCGCAGGTCGCTGGCGCCGAGGGCGCAGTTCAGGCCCACGGAAATCGGTTTGGCGTGGGCCACGGAGTTCCAGAACGCTTCGGTGGTCTGGCCCGAGAGGGTGCGGCCGGAGGCGTCGGTGATGGTGCCGGAAATCATGATCGGCAGTTCGACATCCAGTTCTTCGAACACACCCTGCACGGCGAAGATCGCAGCCTTGGCGTTGAGGGTGTCGAAGATGGTCTCGATCAGGATCAGGTCGGCGCCGCCTTCGATCAGGCCCTTGGTGGCCTCGGTGTAGTTTTCCACCAACTCATCGAAGGTTACGTTGCGATAGCCGGGGTTGTTCACGTCCGGCGACAGTGAGCAGGTGCGACTGGTAGGCCCGAGCACGCCAGCGACGAAGCGCGGCTTGGCCGGGTTTTCGAGGGTCTTGGCGTCGGCCACCTGGCGCGCCAGGCGTGCGCCTTCCACGTTCAGCTCATAGGCCAGTGCTTCCATGCCATAGTCGGCCATGGAGATGCGCGTGGCGTTGAAGGTGTTGGTTTCCAGAATGTCGGCACCGGCGTCCAGGTAGGCTTTTTCGATGCCGCCGATGACGTCCGGACGGGTGATCACCAGCAGGTCGTTGTTACCCTTGACGTCGCTTGGCCAGTCAGCGAAGCGCTTGCCGCGATAATCCTGTTCTTCGAGCTTGTAGCTCTGGATCATCGTGCCCATGCCGCCGTCAAGGATCAGGATACGGTCCTTGAGGGCTTGGTGAAGGGCTTGCAGGCGAGCGCTACGATCGGACATGGGACTACTCTGGGTCAGGCATTACGGAGGGCGTGAATCATAGCAAACTTGTGCGCATTTGGAGCATGAGAGGGTTTTGCATGAATGTTGCTCATGTTGGCGAGCGTGCTGTGCCAGTAGCATTGCCCTCACTTCCTATTGCACGCGTTGAATCGGCGCAGAACGACGCTGTGGGCAGGCAATGACAATGCGCTGCCGAGCACCTGGCGCCACTTCGACAGCGCCTCGGTGACCAAAGGCCTATCGGCGAAGTGCCGCAGACGATGTGGCTGTTCGACTACCCGTTGTTGGAGCGCATCTATGACCAGTTGGCGGTGAATTTCGATGTGTTCGGCAACGTGACCTCTAGGGACAAACGGTCCAAGTCTCAAACCTCGATCATTCCCAGTTCATCGATCAACGCTTCGGTCAATGCATCAAGGTCGGCGAAGCGTCGATGGCTGACCGCGCCGAACGGCGCATGATTGACATATGCCTGGGAGCCGTCGGCGAGTACCGCAACTTCCACCGCTGCGTGCTGTGCGTTGATGTAAAGCAACAGAGCCTGGTTGGTGGGCGCCATGACGGTGGTGAAAGTGAACGGGCTGTGTAGGCGAAGGGCCAGTTCATGATCGTTTACGGTGCTGCGCAGGCAAACCTGCAAATCACATCTGTAAAGAAACCGTCCGGAGGGCGCGCGGTAATCGATCAACCTGCCAGGATCATGGGTCACCCGTGTCATCGGCTGGGTGGCAACACGTGTGGTCATTCGGATGCCGATTGCGTCGGTCAACTCGGCCAGCCCGGGAATGTCCTGCATGGTGTTGCAATGACCGACCCCGACGAGGGCTACCCAGCGATGCGGTCCAATGGATGATTGATCGAAATTGATTCTCTTGTAGGCAAAGAAGTTGAACATGGTCACGCGATCAAGGTACTCGGCGAGGGTCAGCGGGTGTGGCAGTTCGAGATCACCTGCTCTATAGAGGTAGCTGGCAGTGGTATCCAGCGCATGGATCGGAATGCCCTGGGCGTGTACCGCTTCGACCAATCGAACGTAGTCGAATGGCGATTGCCCGGCCGCTGGTTCGCCCATGCGCTCAATTCTGCTTCTCAGTAATTGAGGCAATTGATTGTTGGGTGAAGCGTTGTACAGCCTCAGTGCAGCCTGATGCATATCTGTATTGAACACCTCCATGTAGAACGCTGCGACCCCCGCGCGGCTCAGGCTGACTGCGTGTCTGGTCAAATACTGCCGTGTGAGCGGGAACGAATGGTGTTCACCGAAAATCAAGCCTCTACGTTGGCTGAACAACTGATTTAACAAATCATCGGTCGACAGACGCGGGGGCGGCAGGGCGATCGACCTTGAAGGCGCAACGAACGCCCGGTAATAACTTCTGGCATGGCGACGCAATCTTGCCTGAATGCCAAACACATGAAATATCGCTGCGCAATTATCGGTAACAGGGATCACCGGGGGCAGTTTTTCCAGGTTGAAAGACCCTGGCCTCGCCTGATTGACACTCGGTAGCGCGGCGAGGTCGGCGGGTGATAATTCATAGTCCCGATAAGTCGTTTGCAGCGCCGATCTTTCGACAGGAACCATGCCGCCAGGCAATCGGGGCTTCGGTTCGACCTGCCAATGCTTGAGGGAGGCATCCAGTGTCAGTGGATAGCGCAGGGTTTTTCCGGCTGCACCTTCGGGGTGGAGAAAGCGTTGCCCCTGAGCAATGTCGGTCAGGTAGTGCTTGCCGTTGACCCGCACATATTGCTGAACCGACGTCGCGCTCTGGTAGAGGTTGCCGCGGATTCGCTCAAGGGTCAGCGGGTCGACCGCCACGTCCAGCCCGGAAAGATCCGGCGTCGGTCGAAGCGCGGGGACGGCATCAAATTGGGGGGCCAGGAGTGGGCGGCTGCGGGCCCCGGTGATGGACCACAGCGCGCGCGCGGCAGACTTGGAGCGTCCCATCTGTTTGAGCAGCATGAGTGTCCGCGTGATATTGCGTACCGCATTGAAAGCGCTGGTGATGGGTAAAAAGCCGATCAGGTCGATTGCCAAATCGATGCCGAAGGTGACCTTGTTCCACAGCGATTCGCGTTCGACTTCAGCGTTGCTGGTCGACGCCACGTCGGCGTTGTGTCGCAGGGTCCAGACCTGCTGCTCGTACAGTGCATCGCAGACCGGTGCGTTGATCGTCTCGAAGTAAAGGTTATCGAACGGGTTGTAGATGCGGTTCTTGCGCTCCGTGACGCGTGCCTTGCCGGGTTCTGTCAAGTGTTGGAGGACGTAGTCGCGCCATTCGCTGGAGGTGTCCCACTGCAATTGGAGAAACTGCTGCATCGCGGCACTGTCGGTAAATTCCTGAATATCGTGCTCGGCGGGGCACGAGGGAGTGAAAAGGATCACGTTGGGCACGGAGCGGCGATTTTCCACGCTGATTATGAGGCTGTCATTGAGTGAGTAGCCGTTGGCCGTTGCCGGGGAGTTGGCGATAATCAGCGCGCTTGCCACGACCTTGTGCCCACTGACAGTGGTATAGGCGTTGAGCAAAAAGGTCTCGATAATCGCGTTGACCCATTTATAGCCCCTGTTCTCGCGGTCTTTCAGGAAGCTGCCGCTGATCAGCCTGGCGGTCAGTGCCTGGGTTTTCAGGCTGGCGAGATAAGCGCCGCTCCAGGCCTGGCGCAGGGGTTGGCCCTGATCGAGCAGGCGTAACTGCAACAACCGGTCGTAACCTGCGCCCACGTCGAGCTTTTTAATCAGCGATTTGAGGTAGGCGTCATCCAGGGTTATAGGCCTGCCGGACGTCGCCTTGCCCTCGGCTGACATCGAAGTGCGTTTACCGATGAGCAACTGGTACACGCTGACATCCCACGGCGTGTTGTTCTTCAGTGCCAGTTGGGTCAGTGTCAAGACCGCCGCACTGCTGGGCCGTGTGGCCGGGTCATCGGTCTGGGGCACGTGGTCCACGCCCGCGCCGCCCCCCATGCTGGCGGGGTTGAAGGAGGTGGTGATGTGGACCTGAACCTTATCCGGGACCGTGTCCCAGTCGGGATAATCGCGTTGCAATTGCTGCGTGAGTTGACTGCTGGCGAACGCGTGCAGAGTGGGGATCGCCGCGGTGCGAAATTGGCCGGCCAGGCGTTTATTGGCCTCCAGTTCGGCATGGGCTCGCTGTTTGAGCGCCTGTTTGTGTGTCTTGCTTGCCGCCTGATACCACGCTGGCAAGGCGGCTTCGAGGTAGCGCCGACTGCGCGCAACCATCAGTTCGCGCAGATCCAGGAAAGTGCCGAGATGCGCCAGGCGATTGAATTGTTCATACACCTGCTGACCATTCGAACCCTGTTGGCGTGCCTGCTGCCAAGCATATTCGATATCGGCTTTCTGCAATCTGAGCAGTTGCTCCACGCGATGTTGGAACAGATGCTCGTCGATGGCGGTGTAAACGAAGGC
Organism: Pseudomonas sp. MH9.3; assembly: GCF_034354675.1. Classification (NCBI taxonomy): domain Bacteria; kingdom Pseudomonadati; phylum Pseudomonadota; class Gammaproteobacteria; order Pseudomonadales; family Pseudomonadaceae; genus Pseudomonas; species Pseudomonas sp. MH9.3. The sequence goes on from NZ_CP133785.1 coordinate 317,525, forward strand.
GGGGGCACTTTTCAGGTACCGGCGTGCGCGTGCCTGGTCTTGCCAACAGGCTAGGCTCAGCAGCTGTTCGCGGGCCGTACCCTGTGCCATCTGCATGCGCAGCGACTGGTCGAGGGCTTGCAGCGAGGCATGCGTCTCAATGCCCTGGTGAGGGGTGAACAGCACAACAGCGCCGATATCGGTGCTTGCCGAGACGTTGGCCGCCGGGGTTTTGCCGGCAATTACAAACACCTCCACCAGCGCGATATCGGGTTTGTTGGCGCGGCCCTTGAGCCTCACGGCGAAGGCTGCGGGGCGTTGGTCTGGCGGCAGGCCCGCGCGAGCCTGGCTGCAGGGCCGCTCGACGAGCTGGCCGATGAGGATTTTGCAGGCGGTGTCGAGCGTGCCGTCCTCCACGCGCAGCGCCGCTTCGGCCTGCAGGGTTTTGCCCAACTGGCTGGCAAGCCATTGACGCCGGGTTGTCGATTCGCCCGGTGCGAACGGGCCCCGCCAATACTCATCCAGTAACTGTTGAAAACACTGGTCCGGCTGGCGGATCAACGTGTCCAGAAAGGTTTCGAATGCCGGGGTGCCACCACTTGTGGCACTGACGCGGTGTCCAGGCTGGAGCTGATAGGTGGACGCGGCGTGGTAGCGGTAGCGCCGGTTGGGCGCGTTATGGTTTTCGCCGCCCCAGGGCGTGTCAGTGAATAGCGCAGACAATGGGCGAGCCGGTGTGTCCGTTGACACCAGGGTGTGCGTGCCAGGGCGGATGCACAGTTGGATATCTTCGTCATAACTCACAGCTTTCAGTGCAATAGGCAACGGCAATCCGGGGAATCCCGACTGGATTTTCGCCAGGAGTAGTGCGCTGAGGGATCTGGCGGCCTCGGGCTGTTGGTTCAGCAATTGCTCCAAGGCCCTTTGTTGTTCCAGCAACTGCTTGAGATAGATGGACTGGCTGGCTTCGATCCCAGCGGGGGACGGGTTCATCATGATCGCCTCTCAAAGGAGGCAAGTGTGGCGAGGCGCTCCCTCTGGGCGGCGGTGCCTATCTATCGCTTTGAAAGAAAGCCCGGCGTGGCGCACCAATCAATGCTTTTCCGACAAAAATACTAGGACTTTGTACCTGCGTATTATTTTGGCGTAAACTGCCGGCAAGCCTGTGAGGAGTTTCCATGACTGCCATAACCATTACCGACGCCGCCCACGATTATCTGGCTGACCTGCTGTCCAAGCAGAACACCCCGGGTATCGGCATCCGCGTCTTCATCACCCAGCCCGGCACCCAGTACGCCGAGACGTGCATTGCCTACTGCAAGCCTGGCGAAGAGAAACCTGAAGACACCGCGCTGGGGCTCAAAAGCTTCACCGCCTACATCGACGCCTTCAGCGAAGCCTTCCTGGACGATGCCGTGGTCGACTACGCCACTGACCGCATGGGCGGCCAGTTGACGATCAAGGCACCCAACGCGAAGGTGCCGAATGTCAACGCCGACAGCCCGGTCAACGAGCGTATCAACTACTACCTGCAAACCGAGATCAACCCGGGGCTGGCCAGCCACGGCGGTCAGGTCAGCCTGATCGACGTGGTAGATGACGGTATCGCCGTCCTCAAGTTCGGCGGCGGCTGCCAAGGTTGCGGCCAGGCAGACGTGACCCTGCGCGAAGGCATCGAGCGCACCTTGCTTGAGCGCATTCCGGAGCTCAAGGGCGTTCGCGATGTGACCGACCACACGCAGAAAGAAAACGCCTACTACTGAGTAAGGCGTTCACTGCGAACAAAAAACGGCGCCCGTGAGCGCCGTTTTTTTTGCCTTGAATTCAGAAGCTTGCACCCGCTATCCAACTAATCAGATCAAATGTGGGAGGGGACTTGCTCGCCTCCCACCGTTTTGCCCGCGTTCCTTCAAGGGCGGTAGAGGTGAGCATGACCCGCGCGATACAGCGATGAATCACCAAAGCTATCACTGGCCAGCACCCTGCCCACCACGATCAACGCCGTACGCCGAAAGCCCTTGGCCGCGACTTTTTCAGCAATATCACTGAGCGTGCCCACTGCCCAGTCCTGATCCGGCCACGTTGCCCGGTGCACCACGGCGATCGGGCAGTCGGCGCCATAGTGCGGCAGCAGTTGGGCAACGATCTTCTCCAGGTGATTGACCCCCAGATGAATCGCCATTGTGGTGCCATGGCGCGCCAGGCTGTCGAAGTCTTCGCCATCGGGCATGCGGGTTTTGTCGGCGTAGCGGGTCAGGATCACGCTCTGGGCGATATCCGGCAGGGTCAGTTCGGTTTCCAGCAGCGCGGCGCAGGCGGCTATCGCCGTGACGCCCGGGATGATCTGGAACGGAATGCCCAGCTCGCGCAAATGACGGATCTGTTCGCCAATCGCCCCGTACAGGCTCGGATCGCCGGAGTGCACGCGGGCCACATCCTGGCCGCTGGCGTGGGCGACCTTGATCAACGCGATGATCTGTTCCAGATGCAGTTCAGCGCTGTTGACCACCTGATGCGCCTGATGGCCCTCCAGTACCGCTGCCGGCACCAGCGAACCGGCGTAGATGATCACCGGACAGCTGCGGATCAGCCGCTGGCCTTTGACGGTGATCAATTCCGGGTCGCCGGGGCCTGCGCCGATAAAGTAAACGGTCATGGGAGTTCCTGTGGAAGGGGGCGAGCATGAAAAATGCTCATGATCGATCAGGGTGATTATCGAGGTTTCAGTCGGCGCAGGCCAACGCAAAGGTAGCCTTGGCGTTGTTTTTGCGGCGGATCAACAGGCGGGCAGGGGCGCCCGACAGCTGTTCTGCCAGGGCGAGTGCGGCACTTTCAGCAATACCATGGCAACCAGTGTGGGCAAAGGCGACGGCTGACTTGTGGCTCAGGCGGTCCTCATAAACCGCCAGTTGCGCAGCGCTGAAACACTGCAGTGGCAATTGCAGCCGCTGGGCCAGGGCGACCAGCCCCGGCTCATCCTGTTTGCGATCGATGCTGGCCAGCGCGGTGACACGCTGGCGCTCGATTCCCGCCTCGGCAAGGGCGCCGTCAAGCAGAGCCAGCAGGGTGTCAACATCACAACCGCGCTGACAACCCAGGCCCACCGCCAGAATCATGCCGAGTATTGACCGTCGCGGTTGCGTCGGAACAGCCAGGCGCTGATCAGGCCCAGGGCCAGCCAGAATGCGATGTTGGTCAATTGCGACGCAATCTTGAACTGCGCTTCGAGGGCCTCCGGGGCCAGCATTGCATGCACTTCGGGCTGCGGCGCGCCGATCACATGGGGCACCGCGAGGATCGCCACGCCGAGGACCTTAAGCAGCCAGTTGCGGCCAAACACAATCAGCGCAATACCGGCGGCCGTGGAGGCGGCGGTGCCGATCCACCAGGTTTGGCGCAGCGCCAGGTCGGCGGCGGCAGTGCCCGGCAATTCGGGCGGCAGGCCCAGGGTGGGCGCCAGCACAAAAGTCGCGTAACCGGCCAGGCCCCATAGCAAACCCTGGGCCGTGCGGGTTGGGGCGCGCAGGGTATAGAGACCCGCCAGCATCAGCGCGAAACCCACTGCCACCACCAAATTGCCGCCGGTGGTGGACAGCACGCGCTGCCAGCCATCCTCCGGCTCCCAGGCTTCGGCGTCGTGGCTATGGGCAGTGTGCTCATGCGCCACCTCGGTTGCAGCCGGCGCCTTCTCGAAGGTTTCGGCCTGCAGAATCAACGGGGCGACCCAGAAGCTTTGCAGCAGCGTCAGCAGCAGGGCGGCCAGCAGGCCGGTAAAGCCGGCGGTTTGCGCAATACGCTTGATCATGTCGGCAGGCCTCAGTGGCACGGGAACGCGGCGCTGTGGCGGGTATCGTGGGCCGCGTTGTGCACCGCTTCGATATGCGAGAACCCGGCAAAATACACCAGGCAGGCGCCGAGAACCGACGCGCCGATGGCGGCAGTGAGGCGTTGGCTCAGGGTGGCGGTGTGGCTGGCGGCGGGTGAGGTGCTGCTGATGATCGACATGGCGCGTCCCTATCAAGTGTCTGGGCGAAACGAGCGCATGAAAACCCCGCGAGCCGGGCACGCGAGGTTCGAACAGCGCCCGCCCACCGCGGGTTTGTTATCTGATTTTTCGGGCCGGTCTCCGGGCTTGCGAGGGACGCTGGGTCAAAAAGCATCACCTTCCCATGCCGGCTGGCACAGTGGATCTGACGCTTCACTCGCTTACCGTTGCGGGGGCAGCACCGGACTCGTCATACCCTGGCATTGCAGGCCATGACTCACCGGTTTCCCGTTTCACCCTGTGAAGGGCACCCGAAACAAGATGTACAGGAAAACACGAGCATGACCGGGGCGTCAATTGAAGCCGATTCTGATTAAGAATCGCGGCGTAAAAGGCGTAATGGCATTTTTACCAAGTAATATCTCCTATTATTTTGCGGGTCTGATGCACTTTTTTTCCGTGAGTGGATATCGGAAGGTAGGCGCGCTGAAGTTGATGTTATCCATTAAGTTGATAAGGCCTTTTTATGTCTGTTATATCGCGCGCCAGTTTAAATCCTCCGATTGTCAGTCAAGATATTATGAATTCGCACGTTGAAGCCGCCGGCCCGCACTACAAGGCACAGGATGCTCGCAACCCGCACTATCATGCGGTCTCCAGCAAGCCGTCCTGGTCCACCGGTCAAGCCGCCAGCCAAATAGATCGAAGGCAGCGCCGATGGCAGGACCGTAATAACGATAAAGTAGTGCGGGTGGGTTATACGTTTCGTGAAGTTGCACCAGAGGAAACTCGGTTTAATCAAACCCAGCAATCGCAGGCCCGTCTTTCAATGCGGTCCTGGGCAGATGTAGCGAATATCGAGTTCGAGGAAGACGCCGTTACGCCCGACGCCCTGTTACGTTTCGTCAATAGCGCGAGGCCAAGTGTCGCCGATGCCATGCGTTCCGGCAATTCTGGGCGAGTGCGCCTCAACTCCAGACACTCGTTCAATCACGCGCCCACCGTAAATGGCTTTGGACGCCAAACGCTGACCCACGAAATCGGCCATTGGCTGGGCGCTGCCCACCCCGGAAACTATGAAGCGTTAAAGGGCCCGATCAAGTACGGCACGCATGCCATTTTCGCCGAGGACAGCCGGGCCTACTCGGTCATGAGCTATTTCGAAGCGAGCGATACAGGTCATGATCACAAGGGCGAGTACGCCTCGGCACCGTTGATGACCGACATTGCCTGGGCCCAAAAGGTCTACGGCGCCAATTACACGACCCGTAACACGGATACCACCTACGGCTTCAATTCCAATACCCGGCGAGACGATCTTTCACTGGTGTCCCCGTGGGACGGCGCCGTCTTTTGCGTCTGGGACGGCGGTGGTAACGATACGCTGGATTTCTCTCGCTATTACCAGAACCAGGTGATCAACCTGAACGCTGAAACCTTCTCCAATGTTGGTGGGAAGACGGGGAATGTCTCCATCGCCAGGGACGTTACCGTGGAGAACGCCATCGGCGGTTCCGGCAATGATGTGTTGATCGGCAACGCCGCCGACAACCGGCTCAAAGGCGGTGGCGGTGTCGATCGTCTGTACGGCGGCGCAGGCCGCGATACCTTCGTGTACGACACCGCCACCGATTCGACGTTACGCAGCCCTGACGTGTTGACGGACTTCGTCACCGGTCAGGACAAAATCGATATTTCTGGATTGCTGCGCAAGCATGGCCTCCACGACCTCACCTTCGTCAACCGGCTTTCCGGCCGACCCGGGGAGGCGGGGCTGGGTTACAATCCGCAAAATAACGAGTCGTGGCTGGTGCTTGACCTGACAGGCAACGGCGAAATTGATTTCTACCTTGAAAGCCAGGGGCGCATAGCGCTCGCCGACATCGTGACGAATGTGCCCATCAAACATCGCTATGTGTAGATCGGCGTCCGGGTCCCGGGTTTCCGACATTGACCGCTTGCCATGCACTGCGTAGCCTTGCGCCTTCGAGGTTCTTCGGCCCAGGTCGAAGCTAAGAAGGGAACGCGGTTCAAGCCGCGGCTGCCCCCGCAACTGTGAAGGGTTCTGCTGACTGCCACGCCACTGCCGATCCGGCGGGAAGGCGCAGTCGGCGCCGGTCGCATGACCCGCAAGCCCCAAGCCAGGAGACCTGCCTCGCAACCGATTTTCCAATTCAACCGGGCGGGGTGATCCGGTGACGAAATCCGCTGCTGCGCGCCGTCGCAGGGCCTATCGTCCCGTATGCCCGCCCCAAAGGGCATCCGATGAAAACACTGGCCAAACTTCCCGTCACTATCGTCACCGGCTTCCTCGGCTCGGGCAAGACCACCCTGTTGCGCCATATGCTGGACAACGCCCAGGGCCGCCGCATCGCGGTGATCGTCAACGAGTTCGGCGAGCTGGGCATCGACGGTGAAATCCTCAAGCAGTGCTCCATCGGTTGCACCGAGGAAGAAGCCAACGGCCGCGTGTATGAACTGGCCAACGGCTGCCTGTGCTGCACCGTGCAGGAAGAGTTCTTCCCGGTGATGCGCGAACTGGTGGCCCGTCGCGGCGACCTTGACCATATCCTTATTGAAACCTCGGGCCTGGCCCTGCCAAAACCCTTGGTGCAGGCCTTCCAGTGGCCGGAAATCCGCAGCGCCTGCACCGTGGATGCGGTGATCACCGTGGTCGACAGCCCGGCCGTGGCCGCCGGCACCTTTGCCGCCTTCCCGGACCAGGTCGACGCCCAGCGCAAGCTCGACCCGAACCTGGACCACGAATCGCCGCTGCACGAACTGTTCGCCGACCAACTGGCCAGCGCAGACCTGGTGATCCTCAACAAGGCCGACCTGATCAGCCCCGAAGACCTGGCCCGCGTGCGTCTGGAAGTCGCCGAAGAGCTGCCGCCGGCGGTCAAGGTCATCGAAGCCAGCAGCGGCCGTGTGCCGTTGGACGTACTGATCGGCCTTGGCGCCGGCTCCGAAGAACACATCGACGCGCGCCACAGCCATCACGATGCGCACCACGAAGGTGAAGACGACCACGATCACGACGCCTTCGACTCCATCTCCATCGACCTGCCGCAAGCCGACGAAGCGCTGCTGCTCGATGCGCTCGCCCAACTGGTAGTGCAGCACGGCATCCTGCGTATCAAGGGTTTTGCCGCCATTCCCAACAAACCGATGCGCCTGTTGATCCAGGGCGTAGGCACCCGCTTTGACAAGCACTTCGACCGCGCCTGGGGTGCCGACGAAGCGCGCATCACGCGCCTGGTGCTGATCGGCCAGGAGCTGGACGCCGCTGGCCTCGAAGCGCAACTGCGCGCCGCGCTCAGCGTTTAAGCCATGCACCTGCTCAGGACCCAGCCCGGTGGTTTCGTCTCGGACGACAATATTGCCGACCTTGGACAGACCCCCGCTGAACTGGTGATTCTGTGCAGCGGTGACTCGAGCCTGGCGCTGCTGGCCGAAGCGGCCCGGCAGTTGCCCGACGACTATCCCAGCCTGCGCCTGGCCAACCCGATGCAGGTGCAGAACCATGCCTCGGTCGACCTCTACGTGGACCAGGTGCTGCGCCACGCCAAGGTGATCCTGATCTCGCTGCATGGCGGCATCGGCTATTGGCGCTATGGCGTCGAGCGTCTGGTGGCATTGGCCGAGCGCGGCGTGCAGCTGATTCTGGTGCCGGGGTGCGACCGCCCGGACCCGGAGCTGGGCAGCCTGAGCACCGTCGGGGTGCAGGAGCGCGACCGTCTGTGGCACTTCCTGCGCCAGGGCGGTTTGGGCAATGCGCTGAATTTCTATCGCTGTCTGGCCTCGGGCTATCTGGGCCGCGACTATGCGTGGGCCGAGCCGCAGACCCTGCCGCGGACTGCCATTTATCACCCGCATAACGCCAATGCCACACTGCAGGACTGGCAGGCGGCGTGGCGCGCTGATCTGCCGGTCGCAGCGGTACTGTTCTACCGCTCGCATTTGCAGGCGGCCAACACCGGTTTTATCGACGTGTTCTGTCAACGCTTGCAGGCGGCGGGCCTCAACCCGCTGCCGATGGCGGTGGCCAGCCTCAAAGAGCCCGGCTGCCTCACGGTGGTCGAGGACCTGCTCGACGAGGTACAGGCGGCGGTGATCCTCAACACCACCGGCTTTGCCCAGTCCAGCCCCGAAGCACCGCATCTGCGCCCGTTTCGCCGCAATATCCCGGTGATCCAGGCGATCTGCGCGCAAGACAACCAGCCCGGCTGGGAAGCCAGCGCACAGGGTCTCGGCCCGCGCGATCTGGCGATGCACATCGCCTTGCCGGAGCTGGACGGGCGCATCATCAGCCGGCCCATCAGCTTCAAGGACCTGGCCTGGCGCAGCGAGCGCAGCCAGTCGGACGTGGTGTGCTACCGCGCCGCGCCCGAGCGCATGGACTTCGTCGCCGAGCTGGCGCGACGCTGGGTCGAACTGGCGCGGGTGCCCAATGGCGACAAACGCATCGCGCTGATCCTCGCCAACTACCCGACCCGCGACGGCCGCATCGGCAACGGCGTGGGCCTGGATACTCCGGCCGCCGCGCTGAATATCCTGCGTGCCTTGCAGGCCGAAGGTTATCCGCTACCGGACGCGTTGCCGGAAAGCGGCACGGCGCTGATCCACGAGCTGCTCGGCGGCGTCACCAACGACCTCGACAGCCTCGACCTGCGGCCCTGCCACCAGAGCCTGGGCCTGGACGACTACGCGACGATGTTTGCGCGCCTGCCCGCCGCCAATCAACAGGCGGTGCTCGAGCGCTGGGGCGCGCCGCAGAATGATCCGATGTGCCGCGATGGCCGCCTGATGATCGCCGGGTTGCGCCTGGGCCTGACCTTCGTCGGCATCCAGCCGGCGCGGGGTTATCAGGTGGACGCCAGCGCCGTGTACCACGACCCCGACCTGGTGCCGCCCCATGGCTACCTGGCGTTCTACTTCTGGCTGCGCCACACCTACGGCGCTCACGGTGTGATTCACGTTGGCAAGCACGGCAACCTCGAATGGCTGCCGGGCAAGGGCGTGGGCCTGTCGGAGAACTGCTGGCCGGACGCATTGCTCGGGCCGTTGCCGAATATCTATCCGTTCATCGTCAACGATCCGGGGGAGGGCGCCCAGGCCAAGCGGCGTACTCAGGCGGTGATCATCGACCACCTGATGCCGCCGCTGACCCGCGCCGAAACCTACGGCCCGCTGCGCAACCTCGAGCTGCTGGCGGACGAATATTACGAAGCGCAGTTGCTCGACCCGCGGCGCGCGCTGGCGCTGCAAAAGGACATCCTCGCGCTGGTGCGCGAAACCCGGATCGACCAGGAGCTGGCGCTGGACAGCGACGCCGAGGCGTCCGTGTGGCTGCCGCGCCTTGACACCTACCTGTGCGATCTCAAGGAGTCGCAGATCCGCGACGGCCTGCATATCTTTGGTGAGTCGCCCCAAGGCCGCCTGCGCATCGACACGTTGCTGGCGTTGCTGCGCATTCCGCGTGACGACGGTCGCGGCGCGCAATCGAGTCTGCTGCGCGTGTTGGCCAAGGCATTCGCGCTGGGCTTCGACCCGCTGGACTGCGCGTTGGCCGAGCCATGGAGCGGCCCGCGCCCCGACGTATTGCAGCGCATCGATCCACAGCGTTGGCGCACCGCCGGTGACACCCGCGAACGTCTGGAACTGTACGCGGCGCGCTTGATCGAGCAGGCGCTCGAAGGCCCGCTGGAGCAGCTTGAGGCGCCGGGCTGGGAGGACGTGAAAGCGGTGATCGAGCATTTGCGCATCATCGTCGCGCCGCGCCTGGATGCCTGCGGCCCGGCGGAAATGCGCGGTTTGCTGGATGCCTTGAGTGGCCGCTTCGTCCCGGCGGGCCCCAGCGGCGCGCCGAGCCGTGGGCGCCTCGACGTGCTGCCCACCGGGCGTAACTTTTTCAGCGTGGACGTACGCAACCTGCCGACCACCACCGCCTGGCGCATCGGTTTCCAGTCGGCCAACCTGATCCTCGAGCGGCACTTGCAGGACCACGGCGACCACCTGCGCCAGCTCGGCCTGTCGGTGTGGGGCACCGCCACCATGCGCACCGGCGGCGATGACATCGCCCAGGCCATGGCACTGATGGGCGTGCGCCCGGTGTGGGCCACCGGCAGCCAGCGCGTGGACGACTTCGAGATCCTGCCGATCAGCCTGCTCGACCGCCCGCGCGTGGACGTGACGCTGCGTGTGTCCGGGTTTTTCCGCGACGCCTTCGCCAACCTGATCCGCCTGTTCGATGCGGCGGTGCAGGCGGTGGCGGCGCTCGATGAGCCGGACGACATGAACCCGCTGGCGGCCAAGGTGCGCAGTGAGCGCGAGGCTCTGCGCATGGCCGGCCTGGACGAAGACGCGGCGGCGAAACAGGCGGGCTGGCGCATCTTCGGCGCCAAACCGGGCGCCTACGGTGCCGGTGTGCAGGGCGCGATTGACGGGCGCCTGTGGCAGAGCCGCGAGGACCTGGCCGAGGTCTACCTTAATTGGGGCGGCTACGCCTACGGCGGTGCCGATGAAGGCACCGAGGCCCGCGAGCCTTTCGCGCGGCGCCTGAGCCAGGTGCAGGCGGTGGTGCAGAACCAGGACAATCGCGAGCACGACCTGCTCGATTCCAACGACTACTACCAGTTCCAGGGCGGCATGCTCGCCGCCGTGGAAACCCTCAGCGGCGACAAGGCCGCCAGCTACCATGGCGACCACAGCCAGCCGGACCTGCCGAAAATCCGCACGCTGAAGGAAGAACTCAACCGGGTGATTCGCTCCCGTGCGGCCAACCCCAAGTGGATCGACGGCGTGAAGCGCCATGGCTACAAAGGCGCGTTCGAGATGGCCGCCACCGTGGACAACCTGTTCGCCTTCGACGCCACCACCGAGCTGATCGACGATCACCAATACGCCTTGCTCGCCGACGCCTACCTGCTCGACCCGGACACCCGCGCCTTCGTGCAGCAGCACAACCCGGCGGCGTTGCGTGACATGACCGAACGCATGCTCGAAGCCCAGCAACGCGGCCAGTGGCAAGCGCCGGGCGCCTACCGTGAAGCGCTGGAAAACCTGTTGCTCGATATAGAAGAAGACAGCTGATGAGTGAGCGTACCAACACTGTGGCGAGCGGGCTTGCCCCGCGTTGGGGTGCGAAGCGCCCCCAATCGAGCAAAACGCGGTGTACCTGATACGGCTCAGCGCCTGGCTTTGGGGCTGCTGCGCAGCCCAACGCAGGACAAGCCTGCTCGCCACAGGGAGTCTGCGCTTAACTGAACGGCATTCGGGCTTGCCCCGCGTTGGGCTGCGTAGCAGCCCCAATAAGTTCAACCTGGTCTTCCTGAAAGAACGTGGCGTTTGGTTTTAGGGCTGCTTCGCAGCCCAACGCGGGGCAAGCCCGCTCGCCACAATAAGTAGCAGAATTTAAAGAGAACCGGCATGACCGATATTCCACATTTCCCGCTGTCCGCCGTCGTCGGCGCCGACGACCTGAAGCTGGCGCTGTGCCTGGCCGCCATCGACCCGAAGATCGGCGGTGTGCTGATCGAAGGTCCGCGCGGCATGGCCAAGTCCACCCTGGCCCGTGGCCTGGCGGACCTGCTCGCCAGCGGGCAGTTCGTCACCTTGCCCCTGGGCGCCACCGAAGAGCGGCTGGTCGGCACCCTCGACCTCGACGCGGCGCTGGGCGAAGGCCGCGCGCAGTTTTCCGCCGGCGTGTTGGCCAAGGCCGATGGCGGCGTGCTGTATGTGGATGAAGTCAACCTGCTGCCCGACCACCTGGTCGACCTGCTGCTGGACGTTGCCGCCAGCGGCACCAACCTGATCGAGCGCGATGGCATCTCCCACCGGCATGCGGCCCGCTTCGTGCTGATCGGCACCATGAACCCGGAGGAGGGGGAGTTGCGCCCGCAGCTGCTCGATCGCTTCGGGTTCAACGTGGCGTTGAGCGGCTACACCTTGCCGGCCGAGCGTGGGCAGATCATCCGCCGCCGCCTGGATTTCGACAGCGACCCCGCTGCCTTCTGCGCGCAATGGGCCGAGCCCCAGGCCGCCTTGCGCGCGCGTTGCACCCAGGCGCGTGAGCGGCTGGAGCGTATTGCCCTGGATGATGAGGCGCTGGCGCAGATCACCGAGCGCTGTTTCGCCGCCGGTGTCGACGGCCTGCGCGCCGACCTGGTCTGGTTGCGCGGCGCCCGTGCCCATGCAGCCTGGCGCGGCGCCGATGCCATCGCCGAGGAAGACATCCAGGCCGTGGCCGAGTTTGCCTTGCGTCATCGCCGTCAGCAGCAATCCCCACCGGCGAGCCCGCCCGGTCAAGGCCAGTCTGCGCAGCCGTCGGACACCTCGCCGGGCCAGGGCCAGTGGGGCGACCTGCCCGCACCGGCACTGCCCACCGGCGCGCGCCGCGAAGTGCCCACCTGGCCAAAAAAGCCCTAGGCATCCGCCCTCGACCTGACCCGGGGGCGGATGCACGGCCCCGAGCGGGCAGAGTCACCAGCGGCAGGCACGGCAAGGCGCGCGACGCAGAGCAGGGCACGGTCAACTGGCCGGGCACCCTGCTCGGCGGTCGCCCGCATTCGCGTGAGGATTTACGCTTCCAGCAGCGCAATCGAGCGACCCATGAGCTGTGGCTGGTCATCGTCGACGCCTCGGCCTCCACCCGACGGCACAGCGCACTGACCGATGCCAAGGGCCTGCTCGCGCAGTTGTTCGATGACGCTTACCGGCAACGGGCGCGCATGGCCTTGCTGACCGCCAGCGGGCCATCGCCGCAGTGGCAGGTACAAGGCCTGAAAGCCGCCAAGGGCCTGGCCGACTGGCTTGCGCAACTGGGCGCCGGCGGCGGCACGCCCTTGCTCGCGGCATTGAGCGAGGCCGCGCAGTGGCTGCAGGTGCGGCGCAAACGTCATCCCACTGAGCAGCAACGCCTGTTGATCATCACGGATGGCCGACTCAAGGCCATCGATCAACTGCCCCAACTCGACTGTCCGGGCTTGCTGGTGGATATCGAACGCGGTCCGATCCGGCTGGGAAGGGCGCAACAGCTGGCAGACGGATTGAACCTGGACTATCAGCATATCGACGCCAGGTAGCGCTGCAGAGCATCCTGTGTAAGCCGTTTCAATCTGTGGCGAGCGGGTCCTGTGGGTGCGGGGCTTGCCCACGAAGGCGATTTTTCGGTGTACATATCCGTTTCTGCGGTAACGGCGACTTAAGGTTCCGCTCTTACAGCGGGTCACTTTTGTAAAGGCACAAAAGTAACCAAAAAGCCTTCGCCCCAACACTCGGCACCTCGCTAATGCTCGGTGTGCCCGAACGCAGGCTTGAATCCGTGGGCCGCCGCAATGGGCCATCCCTGGCCCAGTTCGGCTAACCCGGCGTCCTGCCGGGTTACCCACGGATTCAAGCCGGCGCTCGGCCAGCGTGTTTGACGGGGCGCTTCCAGATCAAAAGCAAAAGCGCGGCGGCCCGAGAGCCGACCTAAATGGTCTGCCGAACGAGGTACAACATGTGGGAGCGGGCTTGCCCGCGAAAGCGGTGGGTCAGCCAGCGTCAATGTTTGCTTGGCCAACGCCTTCGCGGGCAAGCCCGCTCCCACATTTGATCTGCGTCGCTATGAGCATAGCGCTCTCTTAACTGACTGGCATCAGGGCTTGCCCTAATGCCGTTCAGTTAAGCGCAGCTCCCCTGTGGGAGCGGCAGTGCGACGATTCGACTTGCCCGCGAAAGCGGTGGGTCAGTCAACGTCAATGTTTGCTGGGCCGACGCCATCGGGAGCAAGCCCCCTCCCACATTTTGTACCTCGTTCGGCAGACCATTTAGGTCGGCTCTCAGGCCGCCACGCTTTTGCTTTTGCTTTTGCTTTTGATCTGGAGCGCCCCGTCAAACACGCTGGCCGAACGCAGGCTTTGGAGCGTGGGTAACCCGGCAGGACGCCGGGTTAGCCGCGCTGGGCCAAGGATGGCCCATCGCGGCGGCCCACGCTCCAAAGCCTGCGTTCGGGCACACCGAGCCCGGGCGAGGTGCCGAGTGTTGGGGCAAGAGCCCTTTTGGTTACTTTTGGCTGGGCCGGCATTCCGGGCTCTTTTCCAAAAGTGACCCGCCGTCAGGGCGGAACCCTAAGTCGCCGTTACCGCACAAACCGATATGTACACCGAAAAGTCGCACGGCTCGTTGCTTCGAGCATCACGTTGGCTTAACTGAACGGCATTAGGGCTTGCCCCGCGTTGGGGTGCGAAGCGCCCCCAATCCAGCAAAACGCGGTGTACCTGATACGGCTCAGCGCCTGATTTTGGGGCTGCTGCGCAGCCCAACGCAGGACAAGCCTGCTCGCCACAGGGACTCTGCGCTTAACTGACTGGCATCAGGGCAAGCTCGCTCTCCACAATAAGCCTCAAGTGAAACCTTTTCCCATTCCGCTTGTCCCCGCTTCCCATGTCACCTCCCGCCTGCCAAATCCCTTAATTTTCCAAGCCTGCCGGAAGCCTCTTCAGGTCCCCGGCTGCGCCCGCTATTTCAAGGCGCCCAGCACGCCCGATTCAAACGGCAGCTGAAAACGGACTTTCTTCTCCCCCGTGACTTATCAGGCAGGTTACCCCCATGCAGTTCAGCGAATTATTGACAGCGATTTCCACCCACGCGATCCGTCTGCAACTGGAAGAAGGCGACCTGATCATCCTCGGTGACGACGAGGCCCTGGATGATGCGCTATGGGATCAACTCATTGCCCACAAACCTAAGCTTCTCGAACTGGTGGCCGAGCATGGCGGCGACTGGCTCAGTCCCGCCTACCGCATTACCCCGGACATGCTGGCGCTGGTCAGCCTCGACCAGGACGCCATCGACCGCATCGTCGCGGCCATCCCCGGCGGCGCAGCGAACGTGCAGGACATCTATCCGCTGGCGCCGCTGCAGGAAGGCATGCTCTACCACCACCTCTCGGCGCAGCAGGGCGACCCCTACGTGCTGCACGCGCAATTCGTGTTCGACAGCCGCACCCGCCTGGACGCTTTCGCCCAGGCGCTGCAATGGGTGATCGACCGCCACGACATCCTGCGCACCTCGCTGGTGTGGGAGCGTCTCGACGAGCCGCTGCAAGTGGTGTGGCGCAAGGCAACCCTGGCCTGCGAAGAAGCCCGCTTCACCGGTGGTGACGTCCTCGCGCAACTCGGCGCGCGCCACGACCCGCGCAGCTATCGCATGGACCTGGGTCAGGCGCCGCTGCTGCGCCTGGTGTTCGCCAACGACCCGGCCAACCAGCGTGTGGTGGCGATGCTGCTGTTCCACCACACCATTCTCGATCACACCGCCCTCGACGTGGTGCGCCATGAAATCCAGCTGTACCTGGCCGGCCAGCAGGCACTGGCGAGTGAGCCGGTGGCGTTTCGCAGCTACATCGCCCAGGTGCGCCATGGCGTCAGCGAGCAGGCCCATGAAGCGTTCTTTCGCACGATGCTGGCGGATATCGATGAGCCAACGCTGCCGTTCGGCCTGCAGGATGTGCAGGGCGACGGCCAGGGCATCGACGAGGCGCGCATCCCCGTCGACAGCGACCTCAGCCGCCGCCTGCGCAGCCTGGCACGCCCACTGGGGGTGAGCGTGGCAAGCCTGATGCACGTAGCCTTTGCCCGTGTGCTGGGCGTGGTGTCCGGCCGCGACGCGGTGGTGTTCGGCACCGTGATGCTGGGACGCATGGGCGCCGGTGAAGGCGGTGAACGTGCGCTGGGCATGTTCATCAACACCCTGCCGTTGCGCGTGGATGTGGGCGGGCAGGGCGTGCGCGCCGAGGTCAAGGCGACCCATGCGCGCCTGACCGCCTTGCTCGACCATGAGCACGCGTCCCTGGCGCTGGCCCAACGCTGCAGCGGCGTGACGGCGCCCACGCCGTTGTTCAGCGCGATGCTCAATTACCGCCACAGCGCGGCGACGGACATGGCCCAGGTGATCGACATCGCCGAAGGCATCCAGGTGCTTGGCGCCGAAGAGCGCACCAACTACCCGCTGACGGTCAACGTCGACGACCTGGGCGAAGACTTTGCGCTGACGGTGATGGTCGACGGGTCCATCGGCGCGCAGCGCGTGGCCGACTACCTGCATGTCGCCCTGCACAGCCTGGCCGACGCGCTGCACGAGCGACCGGACATGCCGCTCTGCGGCCTGAACATCCTGCCTGACCCCGAACGCCAGCACCTGCTGCACACGCTCAACCACAGCCCCACGTCTTATGCCGACACTGCGTTGATCCACCAGCAGGTCGAAGCCCACGCCGCCGCCCATCCCGACGCCATCGCATTGCGCTACGACCAGCAGCGCGTGACCTACCGCCAGCTCAACGAACGCGCCAACCAGGTCGCCCACCGCCTGCTTGCCCAGGGCATCCGTGCAGACGACCGCGTCGCGATCTGCGTAGAGCGCGGTGCCGAAATGATCATCGGCCTGCTCGGCATCCTCAAGGCCGGCGCCGGCTATGTGCCGATTGACCCGGCCTACCCGCAGGAACGCATCGCCTACACCCTGGCCGACAGCGCACCGCTGGCCGTGCTGGTGCAGGCCAATACCCGCCATCGGGTGGGCGACCTGGCACAGATCGACTTGAACGACCTGCGCGGTGAGTCCATCGTCAACCCGCGCGTGCCGCTCAGCCCGGCCAACCTCGCCTATGTGATCTACACCTCGGGTTCCACCGGCCTGCCCAAGGGCGTGATGATCGAGCATCGCCAGGTCGCGCGCTTGTTCAGTGCCACCGAGCACTGGTTCGGTTTCAATCACACCGATGTGTGGGCGCTGTTCCACTCGTTCGCGTTCGACTTTTCCGTGTGGGAAATCTGGGGCGCGTTGATGCACGGCGGCCAGTTGCTGATTGTGCCGCAACTGGTCAGCCGTTCGCCGGATGCGTGCTATGCGCTGCTCTGCGAAGCCGGCGTGAGCATCCTCAACCAGACGCCGAGCGCGTTTCGCCAACTGATTGCGGCCCAGGGCCACAGCAGCGAAGCGCACTCCCTGCGCCAGGTGATTTTCGGCGGTGAAGCGCTGGAACCAGGCATGCTCAAACCCTGGTATGCCCGCGCGATCAACGCCGGCACGCAGTTGGTGAACATGTATGGCATCACCGAAACCACCGTGCACGTGACCTACCGCGCCCTCGAGGCGGCGGACGCGCGTCTGGTGGGGGTCAGCCCGATTGGCGTGCGCATTCCCGACCTGCAACTCTACGTGCTGGACGCCCAGCGCCAGCCGCTGCCCATGGGCGTGGTCGGCGAGCTGTACGTGGGCGGCGCCGGCGTTGCGCGCGGCTACCTGAACCGCGATGAACTGAACGCCGAACGCTTCCTGGCCGACCCGGCCACCGGCCTGCGCATGTACCGCACCGGCGACCTCGGCCGCCTGCTGGCCGATGGCAGCGTCGAGTACCTGGGGCGCAACGATGACCAGGTGAAGATCCGCGGCTTCCGCATCGAACTGGGCGAAATCCAGGCGCGCCTGGCCACCGCGCCGGGCGTGCGTGACGCGGTGGTTGTCGTGCGCGAAGACGAGCCGGGCGACAAACGCCTGGTGGCCTACGTGATTGCCGACGGCACGCCCGATATCGCTGCACTGCGCGACCACCTGCAACTGAGCCTGGCCGAACACATGGTGCCGGCCGCCTTCGTGCTGCTCGACCAGTTCCCGCTGACCACCAACGGCAAACTCGACCGCAAGGCCTTGCCCGCACCCGACGCCGATGCCGTGGCCCGACGCGGCTACGCGGCCCCTCAGGGCGCAGTGGAAAGCACCCTCGCGGGCATCTGGCAGGAGCTGCTCAAGCTCGACCGGGTGGGCCGCGACGACAACTTCTTCGAGCTGGGCGGGCATTCTTTGCTGGCGGTCAAGCTGATCGAGCGCATGCGCCAGGTCGACCTCAGCGCCGATGTGCGCGTGCTGTTCGGTCAGCCCACATTGGCGGCATTGGCCGCGGCGGTGGGCGGGCAGCACGAAGTGCAGGTGCCGGCCAACCTGATCAGCGCCGGCAGCCAACGCATCACCCCGGACATGCTGCCGCTGATCGACCTCGACCAGGCGGCCATCGACCACATCCTGCACAGCGTGCCCGTGGCCAATGTGCAGGACATCTATGCGCTGGCGCCGTTGCAGGCCGGCATTCTCTACCATCACCTGGCAACCACCGAGGGCGATCCCTACGTGTTGCAGGTGCAGTTGCGCTTCGAACACCAGGCAGCGCTGGACGCCTTCGTTGACGCGCTGCACAGCGTGATCGAGCGCAATGACATTCTGCGTACCGCGATCCTCTGGGAAGGCCTGGATGAGCCGGTGCAGGTGGTCCTGCGCCAGGCGCCGCTGACGGTGGAGCGCATTGAGCATCCGGGCGGCGATGGACTGGTGCGACTGCAACAGCGCTTCGACCCACGTCACTATCGCCTCGACCTGTCCCGCGCTTCGCTGATGCGCCTGGCCTACGCCGAGGAGCGGGGTGGCTTCGTCGGCATCCTGCTGTTGCACCACATCCTGCTCGACCACACCGCGCTGCACGTGCTGGTGGAAGAAATGAGCGCCAGCCTGTGCGGTCGCAGCGCACAGCTGCCCGACGCGGTGCAGTACCGCAACTACGTGGCCCAGGCGCGCCTGGGGGTCAGCCAGGCCCAGCACGAAACGTTTTTCAGCGAGATGCTCGGCGATATCGACGAGCCGACGTTGGCCTTCGGTCTGCAGGATGTGAACGGCGACGGCAGCGGCATCAACGAGGTTCATTTGCCGCTGGAGCCGGCACTGAGCCTGGGCCTGCGCGAACAGGCGCGACAGCTGGGCGTGAGCCCGGCCAGCCTGATGCACCTGGCCTGGGCGCAGGTATTGGGCCAGGTGTCCGGCCAGCAGGACGTGGTGTTCGGTACCGTGTTGCTGGGGCGCATGCAGGGCGGCGAGGGCGCCGACCGCGCGCTGGGCATGTTCATCAACACCTTGCCGCTGCGGGTGAGCCTCGGCACCGTTGGCGTGCAGGCCGGCGTGCGCGCCACCCACGCGCGTCTGGCGCAATTGCTTGGCCATGAGCACGCTTCACTGTCCCTGGCCCAGCGTTGCAGCGGCGTGCCGGCTTCGCTGCCGTTGTTCAGCACCTTGCTCAACTACCGCCACAGCGCACCGGACGAGGCGCCAGGCGCCAGTCCGTTCGCGGGCTTTGGCATCGATATCCTCAGTTCCCAAGAGCGCAGCAACTACCCGCTGGTGCTGAGTGTCGATGACCTGGGCACAGGCTTCGCGCTGGCGGTGCAGGGCGTCGCCGAGGTCAACGTGCAGCGTGTGGGCGACTACATGCTGACCGCATTGCGCAACCTGCTGATCGCGCTGCAACAGGCGCCGACCACGGCGTTGCAGGCGGTGTCGATTCTGCCGCCGGGCGAATGCGACACGCTGCTGCGTGAGTTCAATGCCACCGCCCGGGATTTCCCGCGCGGCCAGACCCTGCATGGCGCCTTCGAAGTCCAGGCCGAGCGCCAACCCCAGGCGGTTGCCGTGCAGCAGGACGGCGAATCACTGACCTATCAGCAACTCAATCAACGCGCCAACCAACTGGCTCATCACCTGCTGACACTGGGCGTGCAACCGGACGACCGCGTGGCGATCTGCTGCCGTCGAGGCCCGCAGATGCTGGTGGGCCTGCTCGGTATTCTCAAGGCGGGCGCCGGCTACGTGCCCGTTGACCCGGCGTACCCGGCCGAACGCATCGCCTACCTGCTGCAGGACAGCGCGCCGGTGGCGGTGCTGGCCGAATCCAGTACTCGCGAGCTGTTGGGCGAAGTCAACAGCGTCGACCTGCATGACCCGCGCTGGCAGCAGCATCCCGTCAGCAATCCACAACTGCCCAACCTGACCCCGGCGCACCTGGCCTACGTCATCTACACCTCCGGCTCCACCGGCCAGCCCAAGGGCGTGATGGTGGAACACCACAGCGTGGAAAATCTCGTGCACTGGCACTGCGACGCGTTCGACCTGCACGCTTCCGGGCACACCAGCAGCCTGGCCGGCTTCGGTTTTGACGCGATGGCCTGGGAAGTCTGGCCGGCGCTGTGCGTGGGCGCGACCCTGCACTTGCCACCCGCTCACGTGGGCAATGAAAACATCGACGAACTGCTGGCCTGGTGGCTGGTGCAACCTTTGGATGTGAGCTTTCTGCCCACGCCGGTGGCCGAATACGCGTTCAGCCGGCAACTGCAACACCCGAGCCTGCGCACGCTGCTGATCGGCGGTGATCGCCTGCGCCAGTTCAGCCAGGCGCAGCGCTTTGCGGTGATCAACAACTACGGTCCCACCGAAGCGACGGTGGTCGCCACCTCCGGGCGCATGCAGGTGGGGCAGCCGCTGCATATCGGTCGGCCCATCGCGAATGCCTGCGTGTACGTGCTCGACGCGCACTTGCGCCCGGTGCCGCTGGGCGTGGTGGGCGAGCTGTATGTGGGCGGCAGCGGTGTGGCGCGGGGTTACCTGAACCGGCCGGAGATGACCGCCGAACGCTTCCTGCAAGACCCGTTCAACGAAGGCCGCATGTACCGCACCGGCGACCTGGTGCGCTGGCTGCCCGATGGCAATCTCGACTACCTGGGCCGCAACGATGACCAGGTCAAAGTGCGCGGTGTGCGCGTGGAACTGGGCGAGATCGAAAGCCGCCTGGCGGCCCTGGACGGCGTCGGCGAAGCGGTGGTGCTGGTGCGCGAAGGGCGTCTGGTGGCGTGGTTTACCGAACATCGCCCCCTTGCCATCGGTACCCTGCGCGCGCAACTGCAACAGCAGTTGCCCGAGGTGCTGGTGCCGGTGGCCTACGTGAAACTCGACGTCATGCCGCTGACCGCCAACGGCAAGCTGGACCGTAAGGCGCTGCCCGAGCCGGATCAATCCGCCATGCTCAGCCACGTGTACGAAGCTCCCCAGGGTGACGTCGAAACCACCCTGGCGCGCATCTGGGCCGAGGTCTTGCAGGTGGCGCAGGTCGGGCGCCATGATCACTTCTTCGAGCTGGGCGGGCATTCGTTGCTGGCCGTGAGCCTGATCGAGCGCATGCGCCAGGTCGGCCTGAGCGCCGATGTGCGTGTGCTGTTCAGCCAGCCGACCCTGGCCGCGTTGGCCGCTGCCGTGGGCAGCGGGCGGGAGGTTGTGGTGCCGGCCAATGGCATCGCGGCGGGCTGCACGCACATCACCCCATCGATGTTGAGCCTGGTGCAGCTCGACCCGGCGGCCATCGAGCGCATCGTCGCGACCGTGCCCGGTGGCGCGGCCAATGTGCAGGACATCTACCCGCTGGCGCCGTTGCAGGAAGGCATCCTCTACCACCACATCAGCGCCGAGCAGGGCGACCCGTACCTGCTGCAATCGCGCATGGCGTTCGACGGTCTTGAGCGTTTGCACAGCTTCATGGGCGCGCTGCAACACGTGGTTGCGCGCCACGATATCCTGCGCACCGGGGTGGTGTGGGAAGGTCTCGACAGCCCGGTGCAAGTGGTATGGCGCAAGGCGCAGTTGGTTGTGCAAGCCATTGGTCTGGACCCGGCGGATGGCGACATCATCGAGCAGTTGCACGGCCGTTTCGATGCGCGGCATTACCGCCTGGACATCACCCAGGCGCCGCTGTTGCGCATGGTCTACGCCGAGGATCCGGCCAATAACCGCGTGGCGGCGATCCTGCTGTTCCATCACCTGGCGCTGGACCACACCGCCATGGAGGTGGTGAGCCAGGAAATGCGCGCGTTCCTGTTCGACCAGGCCGATGCGTTGCCCGAGCCTGCGCCGTTTCGCAACTACGTGGCCCAGGCACGCCTGGGGGTGAGCACTGCCGAGCATGAGCAGTTCTTCCGCGAAATGCTCGCCGACATTGATGAACCGACGCTGCCGTTTGGCGTGCAGGACGTGCAGGGCGACGGGCGCACTATCGAAGAGGCCGAGTTGCCCCTCGACACCGCGCTGGCTCAGCGCGTGCGTGAGCAGTCGCGGCAGCTGGGCGTGAGTGCCGCCAGCCTGATGCACCTGGCGTGGGCGCAGGTGCTGGGGCTGGTGTCCGGGCGCGACGACGTGGTGTTCGGCACTGTATTGATGGGCCGCATGCAGGCCGGCGACGGCGCCGACCGCGCGCTGGGCATGTTCATCAACACCCTGCCATTGCGCGTCGATGTGGCCGCCAGTGCGGCGGTGGCGGTCAAGGCCACCCACACACGCTTGAGCGCGTTGCTGGGCCATGAGCACGCGTCGCTGGCCCTGGCCCAGCGTTGCAGTGGCGTGGCGAATTCAACGCCGCTGTTCAGCGCCTTGCTCAATTACCGTCACAGCACCCCCGGCGAAATGGCCCGCGATGGCCAGGGTATCTGGGAGGGTGTGCAACTGCTCGGCGGCGAAGAACGCAGCAACTACCCGCTGGTGTTGAGCGTCGATGACCTGGGTGCAGGCTTTGGCCTGAGCGTGCTGGCCGTGCCGCAGATCGGCGCGCAGCGGCTGTGTGGCTACATGCACAACGCCGTGGAGCAACTGATCGGCGCCCTGGAAAACAGCCCGAGAACCGCGCTGAACCAGCTGCACATTCTGCCGCCGGCCGAGCGCGACACCCTGCTGCGTGACTTCAATGCCACCGTCCGGGATTTCCCGCGCGGCCAGACCCTGCATGGCGCCTTCGAAGTCCAGGCCGAGCGCCAACCCCACGCGGTTGCCGTGCAGCAGGACGGCGAATCACTGACCTATCAGCAACTCAATCAACGCGCCAACCAACTGGCCCATCACCTGCTGACACTGGGCGTGCAACCGGACGACCGCGTGGCGATCTGCTGCCGGCGCGGCCCGCAGATGCTGGTAGGCCTGCTCGGTATTCTCAAGGCCGGCGCCGGCTACGTGCCCATCGATCCGGCGTACCCGGCCGAACGCATCGCCTACCTGCTGCAGGACAGCGCGCCGGTGGCGGTGCTGGCCGAATCCAGCACTCGCGAGCTGTTGGGCGAGGTCAGCAGTATCGACCTGCACGACCCACGCTGGCAGCAGCAGGCGGTTGATAATCCGCAGCTCGCCAACCTGACCCCGGCGCACCTGGCCTACGTCATCTACACCTCCGGCTCCACCGGCCAGCCCAAGGGTGTGATGGTGGAACACCGCAGTGTCGAGAATCTGCTGCATTGGCACTGCGCGGCCTTCGGCTTGAAAGCTTCAGCACATACCAGCAGCGTAGCCGGCTTCGGCTTCGATGCGATGGCCTGGGAAGTCTGGCCGGCGCTGTGCGTGGGCGCGACCCTGCACTTGCCGCCCGCTTACGTGGGCAATGAAAACATCGACGAACTGCTGGCCTGGTGGCTGGCGCAACCGCTGGACGTGAGCTTTCTGCCCACGCCAGTGGCCGAATACGCGTTCGGGCAGCCGCTGCAGCACCCGACCTTGCGCACGCTGCTGATCGGCGGTGATCGCCTGCGCCAGTTCACCCACGAGCAGCGCTTTGCGGTGATCAACAACTACGGCCCCACTGAAGCCACGGTGGTCGCGACCTCCGGCCGCATGCGCGCCGGGCAGGTCTTGCACATCGGCCGGCCCGTGGCCAACGCCACCAGCTACGTGCTGGATGCCCAACTGCGCCCGGTGCCGGTGGGCGTGGCCGGTGAGTTGTACGTGGGCGGCAGCGGCGTGGCGCGCGGTTACCTGAACCGCCCGGACCTGACCGCCGAGCGCTTCCTGCAAGACCCGTTCAACGCGGGCCGTATGTACCGCACCGGCGATCTGGTGCGCTGGCTGCCCGACGGCAACCTGGAATACCTGGGCCGCAACGACGACCAGGTGAAAGTGCGCGGCATGCGCGTGGAACTCGGTGAAATCGAAAGCCGCCTGGCGGCCCTGGATGGCATTCGCGAAGCGGTGGTGCTGGTGCGCGAAGGCCGCCTGCTGGCCTGGTTCACCGAGCAGCGCGCGCTGGATATCGAGAGCCTGCGCGCGCACCTGCAGGCGCAGTTGCCCGAGGCGCTGGTGCCGGTCGCCTATATGCGCCTGGATGCGTTGCCGCTGACCGCCAACGGCAAGCTGGACCGCAAGGCGCTGCCGGAGCCGGATCAATCCGCCTTGCTCAGCCGCGCGTACGAAGCCCCGCAGGGTGACGTCGAAACCACCCTGGCGCGCATCTGGGCCGAGGTGTTGCAGGTGGAGCAAGTCGGTCGCCATGACCACTTTTTCGAGCTGGGCGGGCATTCGTTGCTGGCCGTGAGCCTGATCGAGCGCATGCGTCAGGTCGGCCTGAGCGCCGATGTGCGCGTGTTGTTCAGCCAGCCGACCCTGGCTGCGCTGGCCGCTGCCGTGGGCAGCGGGCGCGAAGTGCAGGTGCCGGCCAACCGTATTGCGGCCGATTGCCAACGCATCACGCCGGACATGCTGGCGCTGGTCAGCCTCGACCAATCGACGATCGATCAGGTGGTCGCGCAGGTGCCGGGCGGCGCCGCCAATGTGCAGGACATTTACCCGCTGGCGCCTTTGCAGGAAGGCATCCTTTACCACCACATCAGCGCCGGGCAGGGCGACCCGTACCTGCTGCAATCGCACCTGGCCTTCGACAGCCTCGAGCGTCTGGACGCCTTTGCAGCGGCGTTGCAACAGGTGATCGACCGTCACGATATCTTGCGTACCGGCGTGGTGTGGCAAGGCCTGGCGCAACCCCTGCAAGTGGTGTGGCGCGAAGCCCGATTGAGCATGATGGAACTGCACCTGCAAGGCGACGTACTGGCAGGGCTGCATGAACGCTTCGATGCGCGGCGCTTTCGTCTGGACATCAGCCAGGCGCCGCTGATCCGCGTGAACTATGCCCAGGATCCGGCCAACGGGCGCGTAGCGGTGGTGTTGCTCTATCACCATATCGCCCTGGACCACACGGCATTCGATGTGGTGCTGCGCGAAATGCAGGGCCATCTGCTCGGCCACGGCGCGCCCACGGCAGCGCCGATGCCGTATCGCAACTATGTGGCCCAGGCGCTGTTGGGCGTCAGCGAGCAGGAGCACGAAGCATTTTTCCGCGACATGCTCGGCGACATTGACGAGCCGACGTTGCCGTTCGGTTGGCAGGACGTGCGCGGCGACGGCCATCAAATCGAAGAATACAGCCTGCGTCTGGACGCCCAATTGAATCGCGGCCTGCGTGCCCAGGCTCGTTTACTGGGGGTGAGCACCGCGAGCCTGTTCCATTTGGCCTGGGCCCAAGTGCTGGCCGCGACATCCGGTCGCCACAACGTGGTATTCGGCACCGTGCTGGTGGGCCGCCTGCAAGGTGGCGAAGGCGCCGACCGTGCGTTGGGGGTGTTTATCAATACCTTGCCGTTGCGTCTGGATATCGACGCTCAGGGCGTCAAGACGGCGGTGCGCGCCACCCATGATCGACTCAGCGCATTGCTTGGGCATGAGCATGCCTCCCTGGCGCTGGCCCAGCGTTGCAGTGGCGTGGCGGCCCCGGCGCCGCTGTTCAGTTCAATGCTCAACTACCGCCATCGCGGCATGGCCACGCGCTCGGCTGGAGCACAGCAGGCCTGGCAAGGCATGCAGACCCTGGCCAACGACGGGCGCACCAACTACCCGCTGAGCCTGAATGTGGACGACCTGGGCGACGGCTACGATGTCACTGCCCTGGCCCGCCTGGACGCGCAACGGGTGTGCGGCTACATGCAGACGGCTTTGGCCCGCCTGGTCGAAGCGCTGGAGCAGGCGCCGCAGCAGCCGATCAATCGCCTGTCGATCCTCGGCGAGCAGGAACGCCGGCAAGTGCTGCAGGGCTTCAACGCCACCGAGGTGGCTTACAACCTTGACCAGACCCTGCACGGCCTGTTCGAAGCGCAAGTGGTGCGTACGCCGCACGCGGTGGCGGTGAAGGCTGATCATCAACAGCTGACCTACCAGCAACTCAACGAGCGCGCCAACCGTTTGGCCCATCACCTGCGTGACCTCGGCGTGCAGCCGGATACGCGGGTGGGCATTTGCGTGGAGCGTGGCCTGGACATGGTGGTGGGCCTGTTCGCGATCCTTAAGGCCGGCGGCGGTTATGTGCCGCTCGACCCGGCCTATCCCCAGGAGCGCATCGCCTACATGCTGCACGACAGCGCGCCGGTGGTGGTGCTGGCCCAATCCGCCACGCGTGCACTGCTGGGGAATGTGCCGGTGATCGACCTCGACCACGGCACCTGGCAGCACCAGCGCGCCACCAACCCCGAGGTGCCGGCGCTGACCGCACGGCACCAGGCCTACGTGATCTACACCTCCGGCTCCACCGGCCAGCCCAAGGGCGTGATCAACGAGCATGCCGGCGTGGTCAACCGCCTGCTGTGGATGCAGGACGCCTATGGCCTCAACGCCGACGATGCGGTGCTGCAGAAAACCCCGTTCAGCTTTGACGTGTCGGTGTGGGAGTTCTTCTGGCCGCTGTTTACCGGCGCACGCCTGGTGATGGCGCGTCCGGGCGGGCACAAGGAGCCGGCGTACCTGTGCGAGGTGATCCAGGCCGAGCGCATCACCACGCTGCACTTTGTGCCGTCGATGCTCGATGTGTTTCTCGCCCATGGCGATGTCAGCCAGGCGGCGGGGCTGCGGCAGGTGATGTGCAGCGGCGAGGCATTGCCGGGCAGCCTGGTGCGACGCTTCAAGCAGCAGTTGCCGGACATCGGCCTGTACAACCTGTATGGCCCGACCGAGGCGGCGGTGGACGTCACCGCGTGGAATTGCGCGCGCCCGGACGTACCGGACAACACGCCCATCGGCAAACCCATCGCCAACACCCGCATGTACGTGCTGGATGCGCAGTTGCAGCCGGTGCCCCTGGGGGTGGTGGGTGAGCTGTTCATTGGCGGGGTGCAGGTGGCGCGCGGTTATCTCAACCGCGCGGACCTCAGCGCCGAACGCTTCCTCGATGACCCGTTCAACGGCGGCCGTATGTACCGCACCGGCGACATCGGCCGCCACTTGCCCGACGGTAATATCGAGTACCTGGGACGCAACGATGACCAGGTGAAGATCCGTGGCCTGCGCATCGAGCTGGGCGAGATCCAGGCGCGGCTGATCGAGCATCCGGCGGTCAAGGACGCGGTGGTGATGGCCCGTGACGAACGCCTGGTCGCCTATTACACCGGCGCACCGGCCGAGATCGACAGCCTGCGTGCGCACCTGCTGCAGCACCTGCCGGACTTCATGGTGCCCGCGCTGTTCGTGCACCTGGACGCCTTGCCCCTGAGCCCCAACGGCAAGCTCGACCGCAAGGCGCTGCCCGAACCCGGCCTGCAGGCGCTGAGCGTGCGTGAGTACGCAACGCCCGAAGGCGACACCGAAACCCTGATGGCCGCGCTGTGGGCCGAGCTGCTCAAGGTGGAGCGGGTAGGGCGACATGACAATTTCTTTGAACTGGGTGGGCATTCGCTGCTCGCCGTGAGCTTGATCGGGCGCTTGCGCCAGGAAGGCATGGAAGCCGATGTGCGGGCGCTGTTCGAACAGCCAACCCTGGCCGGCTACGCCGCTATAACCGAACGAATGGAGATCGTCCTATGAGCATCAATCAACTGCTGGCGACGCTGAAAACCAAGGACATCCAACTGGCCCTCAAGGGCGAACAGTTGTCGGTGCAAGGCAACAAACAGGCATTGAGCGAGCCGGCGATACTCGCCGCGCTGCGCGAGCACAAACCGGCGCTGATCGAGCTGATCAAGGCCGGCGACTACACGGCGACCAAGGCCGGTGAGGTGCCGGTGCCGGCCAATGGCATTCCCGCTGGCGCAACGCGCATCACCCCGGACATGCTGACCCTGTCCACCCTGAGCCAGGAAGAGATCGAGCGCATTGTCGCCAGCGTCGACGGCGGCGTGGCGAATATCCAGGACATTTACCCGCTGGCGCCGCTGCAGGAAGGCATTCTGTTTCACCACGTCAGCGCCGAACAGGGCGACCCCTATGTGATGCAGTCGCAGTTCGCCTTCGACAGCCTTGAGCGTTTCGAGGCGTTTGCCCAGGCGCTGCAAAGCGTCATGGACCGGCACGATATTCTGCGCACCGGCGTGGTGTGGGACGGTCTGCAACAGCCCTCGCAAGTGGTGTGGCGCCAGGCGCGCCTGCCGGTGCAGGCCCTTGAGCTGGACCCGGCCGACGGCGATATCGCCGCGCAACTGCACGCGCGCTTCGACGCCCGGCACTACCGGCTGGATGTGACGCAGGCGCCGCTGCTGCGCCTGGTATACGCCGAGGACCTGGCCAACCAGCGCCTCGTCGCTACCTTGCTGTTCCATCACATGGCCCTGGATCACAGCGCCCTTGACGTGGTGTGCCACGAAATGCAGGCCTGCCTGTTGGGGCAGGGCGCGGTGCTGGGCCAGGCCGTGCCGTTTCGCAACTATGTGGCGCAGGCCCGTCTGGGCATCAGCGAGCAGGAACACGAAAGCTTCTTCCGGCAGATGCTTGGCGACATCAGTGAGCCGACGCTGCCATTTGGCCTGCAGGATGTGCAGGGCGATGCGCGCGGCATTGCCGAGGTCAGCCTGCCGCTGGCGGCCGAGTTGTGCCAGCGCCTGCGCACGCAGGCGCGGTTGTTGGGGGTGAGCGCCGCGAGCCTGTTTCACATGGGCTGGGGCCAGGTGTTGGGCGCACTGGCCGGCAAGCAACAGGTGGTGTTCGGCACCGTGCTGATGGGGCGTATGCAGGGCAGCCATGCCACGGACCGCGCCTTGGGTATTTTCATCAATACCCTGCCGTTTCGCGTCGACGTCGACGGTCAGGCGGTACGCGCCGGGGTCAAGGCCACCCACGCGCGGCTGACCACCTTGATGCGCCATGAGCATGCAGCGTTGGCCCTGGCCCAGCGTTGCAGCGGCGTGACCGCGCCCACGCCGTTGTTCAGCGCGTTGCTCAACTATCGCCACAGTGCCCCGGCGGCGAGTGCCGAAGCGGTTGCGGCCTGGCAGGGCATCTCGGCACTGCGCGCCGAGGAACGCACCAATTACCCGCTGACCCTTAGTGTCGATGACCTGGGCGACGGCTTCGGCCTGAGCCTGCTGGCCAGCACCCAGGTCGACCCGCAACGCGTTTGCGCCTATCTGCAAACCGCCCTGGAAAACCTGGTGACGGCCCTGGAGCAGGCACCGCACACCGCGCTCGATCAACTGCCGGTGGTGCCCGCGGCCGAGCAACACCTGTTGCTGGAAACGCTCAACGCGACCGCCGCCGATTTCCCCCAGGGCACCACCCTGCATGGGCGCATCGAGATCCAGGCCGCGCTGACGCCGGATGCGATCGCCGCCGTGCATCAAGGCCGCCAGTTGACCTATGCCGAGTTGAACCAGCAGGCCAACCTGCTGGCCCATCACCTGCTGGCGCTGGGCGTGAAACCGGATGACCGCGTCGCCATCGTCGCCCGCCGCGGCCTGGACACCCTGGCCGGCTTGCTGGCGATCCTCAAGTCCGGCGCCTGCTACGTGCCCGTCGACCCCTCGCACCCGGCCGAACGCCTGGCCTACCTGCTCAGCGACAGCGCGCCGGTGGCGGTACTCACTCAGCATGCGTTGATCGAGCGCCTGCCCGCGCTGGACGTGCCGGTGATCAATCTGGACCGCTACACCTGGCAGCATCACTCGGCAAGCAATCCGCAGGTCGCGGTCACGCCGTCGAACCTTGCGTATGTGATCTACACCTCCGGTTCCACCGGCCTGCCCAAGGGCGTGATGGTCGAGCACCACACCGTGGCCAACCTGGTGGACTGGCATTGCCGCGCCTTCGACCTGCGCGCCGGACGCCACACTGCCAGCGTCGCCGGTTTCGGCTTTGACGCGATGGCCTGGGAAGTCTGGCCGGCGCTGTGCGTGGGCGCGACCCTGCACCTGCCGCCGGCCAGTGACGGCGCCGAAGACATCGACGCGTTGCTGGCCTGGTGGTGCGCGCAACCTCTGGACGTGTGCTTTTTGCCCACGCCGGTGGCCGAGTACGCCTTCAGCCAGCAGATCGACCACCCGACCCTGCGCACCCTGCTGATCGGCGGCGACCGCCTGCGCGCGTTCAACCGTGGGCAAACCTTCGAGGTGATCAACAACTACGGGCCCACCGAAGCCACGGTGGTCGCCACCTCCGGCAAGGTCGAGGCGGGCCGTGCCTTGCACATCGGCAAGCCCATCGCCAATGCGCGGGTCTACCTGCTCGACGCACAACAGCGCCCGGTGCCATTGGGCGTGGCCGGTGAATTGTATGTGGGCGGCAGCGGCGTGGCGCGCGGTTACCTCAACCGGCCCGAAATGACCGCCGAACGCTTCCTGCAGGACCCGTTCAGCCAGGGCCGCATGTACCGCACTGGCGACCTGGCGCGCTGGTTGCCCGACGGTAATCTCGAGTACCTGGGACGCAACGACGACCAGGTGAAGATTCGCGGCATGCGCATCGAACTCGGCGAAATCGAAACCCGGCTCAACCAGTTGCCAGGTATTCAGGAAGCCGTGGTGCTGGTGCGTGAAGAGCGGCTAGTGGCGTATTTTACCGAGAACCCGCAACTCGAACCCCAGGATGTCGGCACCCTCCGAGCGCACCTGGTGGCGCATTTGCCGGACTACATGGTCCCGGTCGCCTACATGAAACTCGACGCGCTGCCGCTGACCGCCAACGGCAAACTCGACCGCAAGGCCCTGCCGGCGCCGGACAGCGCCGCCGTGTTCAGCCGTGACTACGAGGCGCCCGAGGGCGACATCGAGACGCTGCTGGCGCAGATCTGGGCCGATGTCCTGCAGGTGGAACGCGTGGGCCGACGCGATCATTTCTTTGAATTGGGCGGGCATTCGTTGCTGGCGATGCGCATGGTCTCGCAGATTCGCCAGCGCCTGGGCGTCGAGCTGCTGCTGGCCGATCTGTTTGCCAATGCCGAACTGGCGGCGGTTGCTCAGGTGCTGGCCGAGGCAGGGCGCAGCACCTTGCCGGATATTCTGCCGACCAGCGGCAACAGCGACGTGCCGCTGTCGTTCGCCCAGCAGCGCCTGTGGTTTTTGGCGCGCATGGACGGCGGCAACAGTGCCTACAACATCCCCATCGCCCTGGGCATGCGCGGGCCGTTGCAGGCAGATGCCCTGCAACAGGCGCTGGCGCGTATCGTGGTGCGCCATCACACCCTGCGCAGCCGGTTTGTCCAGTACGGCGACGATACCCAGGTGCTGACCGTGCCGGTGGAGGAGGGGGCGCTGCTGCACGTGCAGGACCTGCGCCATCACGCCGAACCGCAACACGCCCTGCAGGCACTGATTCACCAGGACGCCTCGGCGCCGTTCGACCTGGAACACGGCCCGCTGCTGCGCGGGCGTCTGGTGGTACTGGCCGACGATCATCATGTGCTGCTGCTGACCCTGCACCACATTGTCTCCGATGGTTGGTCCATGGGCGTGCTCACCCGCGAGCTGATGGCGCTGTACCAGGCGTTCAGCCACGGTCAACCCGACCCGCTTCCGCCGCTGGCGATCCAGTACGCTGACTTTGCCGTGTGGCAACGCCTGTGGTTGAGCGGCGAGGTGCTGCAGCGTCAGAGCGATTATTGGCAGCAGGCCCTGGCCGGTGCGCCGGCCTTGCTCACCTTGCCCACTGACCGCGCGCGTCCGGCGCAGCAGGACTACACTGGCGGCAGCGTCGAGGTGCGCCTTGACGAACGCTTGACCGCCGGGCTCAAGGCCTTGAGTCAGCGCCATGGCGTGACGTTGTATATGACCGTGATGAGTGCCTGGGCCTCCTTGCTGGCGCGGCTGTCCGGCCAGCAGGATCTGGTGATCGGTTCGCCGGTGGCCAACCGCACGCGCAGTGAAGTTGAGGGGCTGATCGGCCTGTTCGTCAACACCCTGGCGGTGCGCATCGACACGTCCGGCGAGCCGAGCACCGAAGCGCTGCTGGCGCGGGTCAAGGCGCAGAGCCTGGCGGCCCAGGCCCATCAGGACCTGCCGTTCGAACAGGTGGTGGAGATCACCCGGCCGGTGCGCAGCCTGGCCCATACGCCGGTGTTCCAGACCTTGCTGGCGTGGCAGGACAGCAGCGCGCCAGCACTGTCGCTGGGCGACCTGACCCTGGAAAACGTTGCCCAACAGAACCTGTTTGCCAAGTTCGAACTGACCCTGGACCTGTGCGAAGTGCAGGGCCGCATCAGTGGCGCGTTGCAATACGCCGTGGCGCTGTTCGATGAATCGACAGTGCGCCGCTACGTCGGTTACTTCACCCGCGTGCTGCAGGCGATGGTCGCGGACGATCAGGCGGTGCTGGCCCAAGTGCCGTTGCTGGATGAGCACGAGCATCAGCAGGTGCTGGTGGACTTCAACGCGACGGCGATGCCGGCTCGCGACGAGCAGACCCTGCACGGCCGGTTCGTTGCCCAGGCGGCGCGCACGCCCCACGCGATTGCGGCGCAGGCGGGTGAGCGGCAGCTGACCTACGTCGAACTCGACCGCCATGCCAATGGCCTGGCTCATCACTTGCTGGGCCTGGGCGTACAGCCCGACGACCGCGTGGCCATCGTTGCCCGGCGCGGCCTCGACACCCTGGTCGGGTTGCTGGCGATTCTCAAGGCCGGCGCCTGTTATGTGCCGGTCGACCCGTCGCACCCGGCCGAGCGCCTGGCTTACCTGCTCAGCGATTGCGCGCCGGTAGCGGTGCTCACCCAGCATGCGTTGCTCGAGCGCCTGCCCGCCGTGGACGTGCCGGTGATCGAACTCGATGGCAGTGCCTGGGATCAGCCTGTGCATCCGGCGGTTGCGGTGGCGCCGTCGAACCTGGCTTACGTGATCTACACCTCCGGCTCCACCGGCCTGCCCAAAGGCGTGATGGTGGAACACCACAGCGTGGTCAACCTGGTGGACTGGCATTGCCACGCCTTCGACCTGCGCGCCGGGTGCCACACCGCCAGCGTTGCCGGCTTCGGCTTTGACGCAATGGCCTGGGAAGTCTGGCCGGCACTGTGCGTGGGCGCGACCCTGCACCTGCCGCCGGCCCACGACGGCGCCGAAGACATCGACGCGCTGCTCGCCTGGTGGTGTGCACAACCCTTGGACGTGTGCTTTCTGCCCACGCCGGTGGCTGAATACGCCTTCAGCCAGCACATCGAACACCCGACCCTGCGCACCCTGCTGATCGGCGGCGACCGCCTGCGCCAGTTCAGCCATGCGCAGTCCTTTGCGCTAGTCAATAACTACGGCCCTACCGAAGCCACGGTGGTCGCCACCTCCGGCCTGCTCGAAGTCGGTCGGCCGCTGCATATCGGCAAGCCGGTGGCCAATGCCCAGGTGTATTTGCTGGACGAACAGCAACGCCCGGTGCCTCTGGGCGTGGCTGGTGAGTTGTACGTGGGCGGCACCGGCGTGGCGCGTGGCTACCTGAACCGCCCGGACCTGACCGCCGAGCGCTTCCTGCGCGACCCCTTCAATCATGGGCGCATGTACCGTACCGGCGACCTGGCGCGCTGGTTGCCCGATGGCACCCTTGAATACCTGGGCCGCAACGACGACCAGGTGAAAATCCGTGGCGTGCGTATCGAGCTCGGTGAAATCGAGACCCGGCTCAACCAACTGCCGGGCATCCAGGAAGCCGTGGTGCTGGTGTGTGACGAGCGGCTGGTGGCGTATTTCACCGAGCATCCGTCGGCCGGCAGCCTGACTGCCGGCGAGATTCGCGCCCACCTCGTCGCGCACCTGCCGGACTACATGGTCCCGGCCGCTTACGTGCGCCTTGATGCGCTGCCGCTGACCGCTAACGGCAAGCTGGACCGCAAGGCTTTGCCCGCGCCGGACCTGGCTGCGCTGTTCATCCGCGACTACGAGGCGCCGCAGGGTGAGATTGAAAGCGTGCTCGCGCAGATCTGGGCCGAGGTGCTGCAGGTGGCGCAGGTGGGGCGTCGCGATCACTTTTTCGAGCTGGGCGGGCACTCACTGCTGGCCATGCGCATGGTGTCCCAGGTGCGTCAGCGCCTGGGGGTCGAGCTGCTGCTGGCCGACCTGTTTGCCAACCCCGAGCTGGCGGCGGTCGCCCAGGTGCTGGCCCTGGCGGGGCGCAGCGTGTTGCCGGACATTCTGCCGGCCAACCGGGATAACGAGGTGCCGCTGTCGTTCGCTCAGCAGCGCCTGTGGTTCCTGGCGCTGCTGGAAGGCGCCAACACCGCCTACAACATTCCGATTGGCCTGCGCTTGCGTGGTCAGTTGCATGTGCAGGCGCTGCAACGTGCCCTCGCGCGCATCGTCGCGCGGCACGAAACCCTGCGCAGTCGTTTCGCCCAGCACGGTGACGACGCCCAGGTGCTGATCGCAGCGCCGGAAGATGTGCTGCCGCTGCAGGTGCAGGACCTGCGTCGCCATCCGCAGCCGCAGCAGGCGCTGGACGCGTTGATCCACGGTGAAGCCTCGGCGCCGTTCGACCTGGAGCGCGGCCCGCTGCTGCGTGGGCGCCTGGTGATACTGGCCGACGATCATCATGTGCTGCTGCTGACCCTGCACCACATTGTCTCCGATGGCTGGTCCATGGGCGTGTTGACCCGTGAGCTGATGGCGCTGTACCAGGCGTTCAGCCACGGTCAGCCCGATCCGCTGCCGCCACTGGCGATCCAGTACGCCGACTTTGCCATGTGGCAACGCCTGTGGTTGAGCGGCGAAGTGCTGCACCGTCAAAGCACTTATTGGCAGCAGGCCCTGGCCGGTGCGCCGCCGTTGCTGACGCTGCCCACCGACCGCCCGCGCCCGGCGCAGCAGAACTATGCCGGCAATACCGTCGAAGTGCGCCTGGACGATCGCCTGAGCGCCGGGCTCAAGGCCTTGAGTCAGCGTCAGGGCGTGACGTTGTACATGACCGTGATGAGTGCCTGGGCCTCCTTGCTGGCGCGGCTGTCCGGCCAGCAGGATCTGGTGATCGGTTCGCCGGTGGCCAACCGCACGCGCAGCGAAGTGGAAGGGCTGATCGGCCTGTTCGTCAACACCCTGGCGGTGCGCATCGACACCAGCGGCGAGCCGAGCACCGAGGCGCTGCTGGCGCGGGTCAGGGCCGTGACCCTGGCCGCCCAGTCGCACCAGGACCTGCCGTTCGAAAAAGTCGTGGAAATCGTGCGGCCGCCGCGCAGCCTCTCTCACAGCCCGATCTTCCAGACGCTGCTCACCTGGCAGGACAGCAGCGCGCCGGCCCTGCGTCTGGGCGACCTGACGCTGGAAGCGATTGTCGAGGAGAGTCACTTTGCCAAGTTCGATCTGGCCCTGAGCCTGGGCGAAGTCGGCGGCAGCATTCTCGGCACGCTGGAATACGCGGTGGCCTTGTTCGACGAGGCGACGGCGCAGCGTTACGTCGGTTACCTCACCCGCGTGCTGCAGGCGATGGTCGATGACGACCAGGCAGTGCTCGAACACGTGCCGCTGGTGGGCGCGCGCGAGCGTCAGCAGTTGCTGTTCGAGTTCAACGCGACCAGCGTCGACTACAACCTCGAGCAGACCGTGCACGGCCTGTTCGAAGCGCAGGTCGAGCGCACGCCTCATGCGCTGGCGGTCAAGG
Source organism: Pseudomonas sp. MH9.3 (assembly GCF_034354675.1). Classification (NCBI taxonomy): domain Bacteria; kingdom Pseudomonadati; phylum Pseudomonadota; class Gammaproteobacteria; order Pseudomonadales; family Pseudomonadaceae; genus Pseudomonas; species Pseudomonas sp. MH9.3. Next base: position 352,965 of record NZ_CP133785.1, read on the forward strand.
CCGGCACCCGGCAACTGACCTACGCCGAACTCAATGCCCGGGCCAACCAGTTGGCCCATCACCTGCTGGCGCTGGGGGTGCAACCGGATGCGCGAGTGGCGGTGTGCGCCGAGCGCGGCCTGGACATGGTCATCGCCCTGTACGCAGTGCTCAAGGCCGGTGCTGCCTACGTGCCGCTGGACCCGGCGTATCCCCGCGAACGCATTGCCTACATGCTGCAGGACAGCGCACCACAGGTGGTGCTGGCCCAGGTCGCCACCCGTGGTTTGCTCGGTGAAGTCCCGGTGGTCGAGCTGGATGTGCCGTGCTGGCAGCACCTGCCGGTCGCTAACCCGAACGTGGTCGCGGCCAGTGCCTATGTGATCTACACCTCCGGTTCCACCGGCCAGCCCAAGGGCGTGATCAACGACCACAGTGGGGTGGTCAACCGTCTGCTGTGGATGCAGGACGAATATGCCCTGACCGCCGCCGACGCGGTGCTGCAGAAAACTCCGTTCAGCTTCGACGTGTCGGTGTGGGAGTTCTTCTGGCCGCTGTTTACCGGTGCGCGGCTGGTGATGGCGCGTCCCGGCGGGCACAAGGACCCGGCCTACCTGTGCGAGGTCATCGAAGCCGAAGCGATCACCACCCTGCACTTTGTGCCGTCGATGCTCGATGTGTTCCTCGCCCACGGCGATGTCGGCCAGGCGGCGGGGCTGCGGCAGGTGATGTGCAGCGGTGAAGCGCTGCCGGGCAGCCTGGTGCGACGCTTCAAACAGCAACTGCCGGGGATCGGCCTGTACAACCTGTACGGCCCCACCGAAGCGGCGGTGGATGTGACGGCATGGCGCTGCATACGCGCCGAGATGCCGGATAACACACCGATCGGCAAACCGATCGCCAATACCCGCATGTATGTGCTGGATGCGCAGATGCAGCCGGTGCCCCTCGGCGTGGTCGGCGAGCTGTACATCGGCGGCGTGCAGGTGGCGCGCGGTTACCTGAACCGGCCCGAGCTTTGCGCCGAGCGCTTCCTCGACGATCCATTTACCGGTGGGCGCCTGTACCGCACCGGCGATGTCGGTCGTTACCTGGCCGACGGCACCCTCGAATACCTGGGGCGCAATGATGACCAGGTGAAGATCCACGGCCTGCGTATCGAACTGGGGGAAATCCAGGCGCGGCTGACCGAACATCCGGCAGTCAACGAAGCCGTGGTGCTGGCCCGCGAACAGCGCCTGATTGCTTACTACACCGGCGAGCAGAGCGACATCGATGTGCTGCGCAATCATCTGGCGCAGCACCTGCCGGCGTTCATGGTACCGGCCGCGTTTGTGCACCTGGACGCGCTGCCGCTGAGTCCTAACGGCAAGCTCGACCGCAAGGCCCTGCCGGCGCCGGGCGCCGAATCGGTGATGGCGCGGGACTATGAGGCGCCCGAGGGGGATACCGAAATCGCCCTGGCCAGCCTGTGGGCCGAGCTTCTGGAGGTGGAGCGCGTAGGGCGTCACGACAACTTCTTCGAACTGGGTGGGCATTCGCTGATGGCCGTCAGCCTGATGGGGCGCCTGCGGCACCTTGGCTTGTCGGCGGATGTGAACGTGTTGTTCAGCCAGCCGACGCTGGCAGCGCTGGCGGCAACCCTGGGCGGCAGTCGCGAAGTGGCCGTGCCGGCCAACGGCATCGCCGCCGATTGCCGCGCGATCACCCCGGACATGCTGACCCTGGTGACGCTGGACCAGCCGGCCATCGACCGGGTGGTTGCGGCCATCCCCGGCGGTGCAGCGAATGTGCAGGACATCTACCCGCTGGCGCCCCTGCAAGCGGGGATTCTCTATCACCACCGCGCAGTGCAGCAGGGTGATGTGTATGTGTTGCAGGCGCAATTTGCGTTCGACAACGTTGTGCGGCTGCAGGCCTTTGCCGAGGCGTTGCAGGCGGTAATCCAGCGCCATGACATCCTGCGCTCGTCGTTCCACTGGGAAGGCCTTGAGGAACCGGTGCAAGTGGTGTGGCGTAGCGCCGCGCTGCGCGTTGAAAGCGGGCCGTTGCCGCAGCGCCTGGACCTGACTCAGGCGCCGGTGATGCGCCTGGTCTACACCGAGCAGGCACAAGGCGTGGTCGCGACCCTGCTGTTTCACCACCTGGTGATGGACCACGTCACCCTGGAAATCCTCAAGCACGACATGCAGGCGTTGCTGAGCGGCGAGGGCGCAGCACTGGGAACGGCGGTACCTTATCGCAACTATGTGGCGCAGACCCGGCTGGGCATGACCGAGCAGGAACACGAAGCGTTCTTTTGCGACATGCTGGGTCAGGTCGACGAGCCGACCCTGCTCTGTGTGCCGGGCGCGGATGAAAAAGCGCAACGCCTGCTCGACAGCGCGCTGAGCCAGCGCCTGCGTGCCCAGGCCCGCCGCGCGGGCGTGAGTGCCGCCAGCCTGATGCACCTGGGCTGGGCGCAGGTGATGGGCAAAGTGGCCGGTCGCGACACCGTGGTGTTCGGCAGCGTGATGCTGGGCCGCCTGCAGGGTGGCGAAGGCGCCGAGCGCGCGATGGGGGTGTTCATCAACACCTTGCCGCTGCGCGTCGACCTCGGTGAACACTCGGTGCGCAGTGCGCTGCGCGACACCCATGCGCGCCTGTCGCGTCTGCTCCGTCATGAGCACGCGTCGCTGGCCCTGGCCCAACGCTGCAGCAGCGTGCCGGCGAACACGCCGTTGTTCAACGTGCTGTTCAACTATCGCCACAGTGCCGGGGCGGCGGCAGCGATGAGCGCCGAGGCCGCCATGGCGTGGCAGGGTATTCATCTGCTCGAGGCCGAGGAACGTTCCAGCTACGGCCTGTCGATGAGCGTCGACGACCTGGGCGACGGTTTCAGCCTGACGGCCGCAGGGCAGGGCGCGCAGCGTTTGTGCGATTACCTGCAGACGGCGCTGGAGCACCTGGTGGAGGCATTGGAGCAGAACGTCGACAGCGCCATCAGTGCGGTGTCGATCCTGCCGGCCGTCGAGCGCCGGCAAGTGATCGAGACATTCAATGCCACCGACCGGGAATTCCCCCGTGCGCACACCGTGCAACGTCTGTTCGAGGCCCAGGCGCAGGCGCGTCCCGGTGCGTTGGCGGTGGTGCACGGCGAGCAGCGCTTGAGCTACGGCGAGCTGAACACCCGCGCCAACCGTCTGGCCCATCACCTGCTTGGCCTGGGCGTGTGTGCCGGCGACAGCGTGGCGATCCTGCTGCCGCGCGGCATTGACTTGATTGTCGGCCAGTTGGCCGTATTGAAATGTGCCGCCGCCTATGTGCCGCTGGACATCAACGCGCCCGCCGAACGCCAGGGTTTCATGGTGCAGGACAGCGGCGCGGTGCGGCTGCTGACCCGCAGCGACATCGCCGTCGACTACACGGTTGCGCGCCTGGACCTCGACACCGAGGTGTTCGATCCGCAACCGGCGCACAACCCCGACCTGTCGCAGGCGTCGGACAGTGTGGCCTACGTGATGTACACCTCGGGCTCCACCGGTACGCCGAAGGGCGTGCTGGTGCCCCACCGTGGCATCACCCGGCTGGTCATCAACAATGGCTACGCCGACTTCAACGCCGGTGACCGCGTGGCGTTCGCCTCCAACCCGGCGTTCGACGCCAGCACCATGGATGTGTGGGGGGCGCTGCTCAACGGCGGGCAGGTGCAGGTCATCGATCACGCCACCTTGCTCGACCCGGCCGCCTTTGGCGCGGCGCTGGAGGGGGCGACGGTGCTGTTCGTCACCACGGCCTTGTTCAACCAGTACGTGCAGCTGATACCCGATGCGCTAGCGGGGTTGCGCATTCTGTTGTGCGGCGGCGAGCGTGCCGACCCGGCGGCGTTCCGCAGCCTGTTGGCGCGGGCACCGGCGCTGCGCCTGGTGCATTGCTACGGGCCGACGGAAACCACCACCTACGCGACCACTTATGAAGTGCGCGCACTGGCCGAGGACGCCGACAGCGTGCCGATTGGCCGGCCGATTTCCAATACCCAGGTTTATGTGCTGGATGCGCAGTTGCAGCCGGTACCGGTGGGCGTGAGCGGAGAAATCTGCATTGGCGGCGACGGCGTGGCCCTGGGCTATCTGAACCGTGCGCAATTGAGCGCCGAACAGTTCGTGCAAAACCCGTTCAATGGCGGGTCACTGATGTACCGCACCGGGGATCTGGGCCGCTGGACGGCGGACGGGCTGCTGGAGTGCATTGGGCGCAACGACGATCAGGTGAAGATTCGCGGCTTCCGCATCGAGTTGGGCGAGATCGAAGCGCGCCTGGCGACCCACGCCGCACTGCAGGACGTGGTGGTGCTGGCCCGTGAAGACGTGCCGGGTGACAAGCGGTTGGTGGCCTATTTCACCTGGGCGGGCGAACCCGTCGGCAGCGACAGCCTGCGCGACCATCTGCAGGCGCAACTGCCGGACTACATGGTGCCGTCGGCCTACCTGCCACTGGCGCGGCTGCCGCTGACCGGCAACGGCAAGATCGACCGCAAGGCCTTGCCGGTTCCCGCTGTGCAGGCCCTGGCCGGGGCCGTGTTCGAAGCGCCGCGCGATGACCTGGAGCAGACCCTGGCGCAGCTGTGGGCCGAGGTGCTCAAGCTGGAGCAGGTGGGGCGCGATGACAGTTTCTTCGAACTGGGCGGGCATTCATTGCTTGCGATCCGTCTGGTCAGCCTGATGGAGGACGCAGGGCTTGCGGTGAGCCTGGCCGAACTGTTCGAGCACGCCAGCGTAGCGAACGTGGCATCGATGCTGCGCCAGCGCAATGCGCAGACGGTGCGCGACACCACGGTGATCACCGTGCGCAGCAGCGGCACGCAGCCGCCGTTGTTTCTGGTGCACGAGTTCAGCGGCATGGACGTGTATTTCCCGGCGCTGGGTCAGCATCTGGCCGGTGACTACCCGATCTACGGCTTGCCGGGCCTGGCGCTGGGCGAGTCGCACCTGAACACCATGGAAGGCCTGGCGGCGCGCATGGTTGGCCTGATCCGCGAGATTCAGCCGCACGGACCTTACCGGGTCGCGGGCTGGTCGTTCGGCGGCGTGCTCGCTTATGAAGTGGCGATGCAGTTGCTGGGGCTGGATGAGCCGGTGGCGTTCCTCGGCTTGATCGACAGCTTCGTGCCGCGCATGACCGACCAGGGCAAGGCGCGCTGGGAAGGACCGCAGGCGCTCAAGCGGCATCTGCTGCTGCAGTGCACTGCACATTGGACCGTACAAGGAGGTGTTGATGAAGTGGCAAGACTGGCGCAACTGGAAGCAGACACTCAACAGCTGGACCTTGCTGGTTTGCTGCAATGTTGTCGCGATGAAGGTTTGCTGCACCCGCAAATGGCGGCGGCCGAAGACGCCGACTTGATCAGCTTCATCGAACGCGAGGTCGGCCACGGCCACGCGCTGGCCCATTACAGCCTGTTCCCGCTGCCGGTGGCGGTGCATTTGTTCAGCGCGCAGGAGCGGCTCACCGAGCTGTCGCGGCGCAGTGATTCCCTGGGCTGGAGCGACGCGCTGGCGCCGGGGCAACTGCGCCAGATCGAAGTGCCTGGCACGCACCAGAGCATGATGAAGGCGCCGCATATCCGCGAGCTGGGGGCTGCGATGTCGGCTGCCCTGGCAGCCTCGTTACCGGTGACGCAGGCGGCCCATCAGCCGCTGCTGCGTATCCAAAGCGGGCGGCCGGGGTTTGCGCCGGTGTTCTGCGTACCGGGGGCGGGCGACAGCGTCACCGGGTTCGTCGGCTTGGGCGAAGCGCTCGGGCGTGACTGGCCGCTGTTCGGCCTGCAGCCGCGCGGGCTGGACGGCGAGGCGGTGCCTCACAGCCAGGTCGAGGCGGCGGCGCAGTGTTACCTCACGGCGCTGGAACAGGAATGCCCGCACGGGCCGGTGCATCTGCTCGGGCATTCGTTCGGCGGCTGGGTGGCGCTGGAGATGGCGCTGCGCTTGCAGGCGGCCGGGCGCGAGGTGGCGTCGTTGACGGTGATCGACAGTGAAGCGCCGGGCGGCAATGGCGTGGTGGGACGGCCGTATACGTCGACGGCGGCGTTGTTGCGGTTGATCGAGGCGATGCAGTTGTCGGCCGGCCGGCCGCTGGGGATTGATCCGGTGGAATTTGCCGGGCGCGATGAGGTGGCGCAGCGGCTCGCGTTGCATGCCGGGATGGTGGCGGTCGGATTGCTGCCCGCGCGGGCGGCGGTGGAGGCGATGGTGGGGCCGGCGCGTACGTATGCGGCGGCGTTGCGCACGGTGTATCGGCCTGGGCGGCGGTATGGCGGGGTGGTGAGGTTGGTGTTGGCGCAGGATCCTGCGCTGGATGCGGTGGGCAATCTGCGGGAGCAGGGGGCGATGATTGAGGGGTGGCGTGGCCAGGGGGATGGCTTTGAGGTTTGGTATGGCGGGGGGAATCACTTCACGTTGCTCAAGGCGCCCAATGTTTCTGGGTTGGCCAAGTGGTGGCTTGAGTCGTTGGTGGTTGGGGAGGTGGTGTCGTGACGGGTGTATGCCGCTCAAAACGTGGGAGGGGGCTTGCTCCCGATGAGGGTGGGTCAGTCAGCTTATTGGTAGCTGACACACTGCCATCGGGAGCAAGCCCCTCCCACCTTTGGATCGCCATCTTTCAGGAGAGTATCAATCGGCTTGGCCCTGCTTTGGCTTTGGCTTTGGCCTTTGATCTTGCTTCTGATCTCGGGCACACCGAGCCCGGGCGAGGTGCCGAGTGTTGGGGCAAGAGCCCTTTGGTTACTTTGGGCTGGGCCGGCATTCCGGCTTTTCCAAAGTGCCCCGCCGTAAGGGCGGAACCCTAAGCAGCCGTAACCGCAGCAACGGATATACCCCCAAAAACCTCATCATCTTTTATGGGCATTTATGCAAACGTCTAAATTCCGCAAAATCGGCTTATTCACCCTGTTGGCCATCGCCATCGGCCTGATCATTTACACCCTACAGGCCCCCGCCGACACCCCCCAATACCTGACGGCCACCGCCGAACGCGGCGATATCGAAAACGCCGTTCTGGCCACCGGCCTGCTCGAAGGCATCAAACAAGTCGACGTCGGCGCCCAGGTCTCCGGCCAGTTGAAATCACTCAAGGTCAAAGTCGGCGACAAGGTAAAAAAGGGCCAATGGCTCGCCGAAATCGACCCCCTGATCCTGCAGAACACCCTGCGCAAGGCCCAGGTCGACGAAGAAAACCTCCAGGCCCAGCGCCGCGCCACGGCGGCGCAGCTCAAGCAGGCCAAGTCGGTGTACGAGCGCTACAAGGGACTGCAGATCGACGAGTCAGTGTCCCGTCAGGACTTCGAAGACGCCGAGTCAACCTACCAGGTGCAGCAGGCCAACCTGCTGTCGCTGGATGCGCAGATCAAGAGCGCGCATATCCAGATCGACACCGCCAAGGTCAACCTGACCTACACCCGCATCAATGCGCCGATCGATGGCGATGTGGTGGGCATCGTCACCCAGGAAGGCCAGACGGTGATCGCCAACCAGCTGGCGCCGGTACTGCTCAAGTTGGCGGACCTGGACACCATGACCGTCAAGGCCCAGGTGTCCGAGGCGGATGTGATTCATATCAGCCCCGGCCAGCAGGTGTATTTCACCATTCTCGGCGAGGCCGACAAGCGCTACTACGCCAAACTGCGCGGTACGGAGCCGGCGCCGCAGAACTTCCTCGAGACCCAGAGCGCCGGTACGCCCAAGCAGAACACGGCGGTGTTCTATAACGCGCTGTTCGACGTGCCCAACCCCGACCATCGCCTGCGCATCGCCATGACCGCCCAGGTGCGCATCGTGCTCGACACCGCCCAGGGGGCGCTGATGGTGCCGGTGGCGGCGCTGGGCGCGCGCAACAACGATGGCAGCTATGCGCTGCGGGTGCTGGATGCCAAGGGCAAGGCGCAGGCGCGCAACGTGAAGACCGGCATCAACAACAACGTCAAGGTGCAGATCCTCGACGGCCTGGTCGAGGGCGACAAAGTGGTGATCGGCGACGCTACGCCTGCCGTGGCGGGGAACTGAGCCATGACCCAGCCACTGTTGGAGCTCAAGGGCATCACCCGCAGTTTCATGGCCGGCGAGCGTGAATTCATTGCGCTCAAGGGCATCGACCTGACCATCCAGGCGGGGGAGATGGTCGCGATCATCGGCGCGTCCGGCTCGGGCAAGTCCACCTTGATGAACATCCTCGGCGGCCTGGATTACGCCACCGCTGGCAGCTACAAAATCAACGGCATCGAGACCCGCTCCCTGGGCGATGAGCAACTGGCGGAGCTGCGCCGCGATTACTTCGGGTTTATCTTCCAGCGCTATCACTTGCTGGCGCACCTGAGCGCGTTGCACAACGTGGAAATGCCGGCGATCTACGCCGGCACCCCCGAGACTCAGCGCCACAGCCGCGCCCGCGAACTGCTGACGCGGCTGGGCCTGGCCGGGCACACCCGCCACCGGCCCAGTCAGCTGTCCGGCGGTCAGCAGCAACGGGTGAGTATCGCCCGGGCCTTGATGAACGGCGGCGAAGTGATCCTCGCCGACGAGCCCACCGGGGCGCTGGACACCCACAGCGGCAAGGAGGTGATGCGCATCCTCGCCGAGCTGCACGCGGCCGGGCATACGGTGATCATTGTCACCCACGACCCCAAGGTGGCGGCCAATGCCCAGCGCATCGTCGAGGTGTGCGATGGCGAGATCGTCAGCGACAAGGCCAATGCCAGTGTCGGCCTCGAGCTGCCCGGCGAAACGCCCATCGAGTCACGACGCAGTGGTGCGCGGCGGCTGGTGGCGAGCCTGGGGTTGTTCAAGGAGGCGTTCAACATGGCCTGGGTCGCGCTGGTGTCGCACCGCATGCGCACGCTGCTGACCATGCTCGGCATCGTCATCGGCATCACCTCGGTGGTGTCGATCTCGGCCATCGGCGAAGGGGCCAAGCGCTACGTGCTCAAGGACATCCAGGCCATCGGCAGCAATACCATCGATATTTTTTCCGGCACCAGTTTCGGCGATAGCCGTGCTTCGGCCATCGAGACGCTGATGCCCTCGGATGTGGACGCGTTGAACCAGCTGTATTACGTCGACAGCGCCACGCCGGTGGTGGGCCGCAACCTGCTGCTGCGCTTTGGCAATATCGATCTGGATGCGCAGGTCAACGGGGTGAGCGAGCGCTACTTCAAGGTCAAGGGCCTGAAGCTCGAAGCCGGTATTGCCTTCAGCGAAAACGATGCGCGGCGCCAGGCCCAGGTGGTGGTGATCGACCACAACACCCGCCAGCGCCTGTTTGGCGCGCATGTCGACCCGCTCGGCCAGGTGATTCTGGTGGGCAACCTGCCGTGCACGGTGATCGGAGTGACGGCCGAGAATAAAAACATGTTCGCCGCCAGCAAGTCGCTGAACGTGTGGGTGCCTTACGAGACGGCGGCGGGGCGCGTGCTGGGTCAGCGTCATCTGGACAGCATCACCGTGCGCATCAAGGACGGCCAGCCGAGCAAGGTGGTGGAGGACAACGTCAACAAGCTGATGCTGCAACGCCACGGCACCAAGGATTTCTTCACCAATAACCTCGACAGCATCATGCAGACCGTGCAGAACACCAGCCGCTCCCTGGCCTTGCTGCTGTCGCTGATCGCGGTGATTTCGTTGCTGGTGGGTGGTATCGGTGTGATGAATATCATGCTGGTGTCGGTCACCGAGCGGACCCGCGAGATCGGCATTCGTATGGCGGTGGGCGCGCGGCAGTCGGATATTCGCCAGCAGTTTCTGGTGGAGGCGGTGATGGTGTGTCTGATCGGCGGGATCATCGGGATCTCGCTGTCCTACGCCATCGGCTACCTGTTTTCGCTGTTTGTGAAAGAGTGGGAGATGGTGTTTTCGGTGGGCTCGGTGGTCACCGCGTTTGCCTGTTCCACGCTGATCGGCATTGTGTTCGGGTTTGTGCCGGCAAGGAATGCGGCGCGGCTGGATCCGATTGAGGCGTTGGCCAGAGATTGACAGATGTGGAAGGGGGCTTGCTCCCGATAGCGGTGTTTCAGTCGCACATGCAGTGGCTGACACGCTGCAATCGGGAGCGAGCCCCCTCCCACAATTTGCTGGATGCTGGCTTAAAGACCGCTGTTGTTCTCGGTGGCATACATCCACCGCAACAGCGAATGCCGCCCGCTGATACCCAGTTTGATCGACGCGCGCTTGAGGTAGCTTTCGATGGTGTTGACCTTCAACGCCAGTTGTTCGGCCAGCTCTGGCGCGGTTTTCCCGGCCAGCAGGCCGACGCACACTTCCAGCTCGCGGGTGGACAGGGTCAGCCGCGATTGCACCAGGCGCTCCTCGATGCGCTTGCGCAGGGTTTCGATGCCCTGATGTTTTGCCGCCACCGGCTCGCTGTCGTTGCCAGGCTGGATCGCCGTGATGTGTTTTTCCACCATGGGCAGCAACAGCGTGGAAAACTCCTGCAGCATGTTGCGTTCCTGCGGCGAAAAGCTTTCGGACTGGTGCGAACGGTAGACCGAGAGGATGTAGCGCACGTCATCCTTGCGCCGAGTCAGGTGCAGTTGCGCTGCGGGCTGTTCCTCGCCCAGCGTTGCCATCGAATCGGTGTAGACCGGGCTGATTTTGCGCCGCGTATGCCCCTCGGGGCTCACTCGCAATTGGGTGATATGGGTAGCGTCCACCGCCAGTTGGGTGAGGATCAGGTCGTGCAGCATGCGCGGGAAATGTCGGCTCCCGGTGCTGGCAATGACTTTGCCTATATGAGGAAACAGCTGAGCGTTCATCCAATCGTCCATGAGTGTCAGGTGCGGGTATTCGGCCTTGCAGCGACGGGGTTCAGGTGCCAATACGAATAACCCACAGTGATAGTCCATCCCGCCAGCACCTATGCTAGTACAGCCTCGCCACAGGAAGGGGATCCAATTTGAAAAAAACGGCCCAAGGCCGCACAGCTGCGGGCTGTTGGCTCAGCGTCCAGCGGCCTTTTCCAGGTTTGTTGTAACATATGAATACAACTTCGCCGTTTCAGGGCGGACTGCATGCCAACCCAGAGTGAACCCGCGATGCAACCCACCCGGTTGACCCTTGTCTGCCACGCCGCCACTCCCGCGCAGAAATACGCGCGATTTGCCGATGACGACTCGGTGGTAATGGATTGGCAGAGTGACGCGTTATCCCTGGCCGGTCGCTTCAGCAAACCCCCGCAACTGGTGTGCGGCCCCGAGCTGCGAACCCGTCAGACCGCGAGCCTGTTCGGTAACGAGGCCACGCTGGAAACCGCTCTGCGTGACCTCGACATGGGCCGCTGGAAAGGCCAGGCGATTGACCAGCTCGACACTCACGCGGTGAGGGCCTGGCTCGCCGACAGCGCCGGTGCGCCCCATGGTGGCGAATCGGTGGATGCGTTGTGCGAGCGGATCGCGCAGTGGCTCAAGCAGCTGCAAACCCAACCCGGCCATGTGCTGGCCGTGACCCATCCGTTCGTGATCCGCGCGGCGATGCTGCAGGTGCTGCAGATGCCGGTCGAGATGATCTACCGGATCGACGTCGCGCCACTGTCCTGCATCGAGCTGCGCTTTACCGGCGTGTGGCGCCTGCGCCTGGACACTCACCCCTGGCCGTCCGAACATGGCAACATCCACGCCCCGCACTGAGAGCACCCCATGAAACGCATCCTGATCATCGGCATTGGCGCCGGCAACCCTGACTACATCACGATGCAGGCGGTGAAGGCGCTGAACCGCACCGACGTGTTCTTCCTGATGGACAAAGGCCAGAGCAAGGACAAGCTGATCGACCTGCGCCGCGAGATCTGCGAAACCTACATCACCGAACCCGGCTACCGCTTCGTCGAGGCCGACTGCCCCGAGCGCGTGCGCGGTGAGATCGACTACACCACGGCGGTGCAGGTGCTTAACCGCGACAAGCAAGCCACTTTTGAACGCCTGATCAATGAGCACATGGCCGACGGCGAGGTCGGTGCGTTCCTGGCCTGGGGCGATCCGGCGCTGTACGACAGCACCCTTCGTATCCTGCAGGCGATTCTGGCCGCAGGGCAGTGCGAATTCGAGTTCGAAGTGATCCCCGGCATCACCAGCGTGCAGGCCCTGGCCGCGCAACATAAAGTGCCGTTGAACCGCATCGGCAAGTCCGTCGAAATTACCACCGGCCGGCGTTTGGCGGCAGGGCAGGCCAGTGATGCGGATACGCTGGTGGTGATGCTCGATGCCGAAGACTCCTACCGCAGCGTGGCTGAGCAGGGCTTTGATATTTATTGGGGGGCCTACCTGGGCACGCCGGATGAAATCCTGATCAGCGGCAAGGTCAGTGAAGTGGCTGAAGAAATCGAACGGGTGCGCAAGGCCGCGCGCCTGGAAAATGGCTGGATCATGGATACTTATCTATTGCGCAAACCCTGAGGTGACCTCCCATGCTCAAACTGTTTGCCCTGGCACTGACCCTGGTGGCCGCTGCCGCCCACGCCGACTCGAACCTGCACACCGATTTGCCGTTGTCCTACCTGGAACAGACCCAGGGCGATGCGCGCAACCAGCCGTTGGTGATCTTCCTGCACGGGTTCGGCAGCGACGAGGAGGATCTGTTCGGGATCAAGGACGCGTTGCCCTCGACCTGGACCTACCTGTCGGCCCGCGCGCCAACGCCGGTGGACCCCCATGGCTATCGCTGGTTCACCAAGACCACCGGCGAGCGTGATTACAACGGCGAGACCGCCGACCTGCAGCGCAGCGCCGCGCTGATCGAAGACTTTGTGCGCAAGGCCACGGTCAAGTACCACACCCAGAGTGATCGCGTGTTCCTGGTGGGGTTCAGCCAGGGCGCGATCATGTCCTACGAGGTGGGCTTGCGTAAGCCTGAGCTGCTGCGGGGCATCGCGGCGCTGAGCGGCAGCGTGCTACCGGTACTCAAGGCTGAGCTCAAGCCCGATGACGCGCTGGGCAGGCTGGCGATCTTTATTGGCCATGGCACATTGGATCAGGCGCTGCCGTATGCGTCGGCGACGCGGGCGAACGAGGTGCTGGTGGGGTTGGGGTTGAAGCCGCAGTTTCATACCTATGAAGGCATGAACCACACGATCAGCGAAGCGGAGGTGCAGGACCTGAAGGCCTGGCTTGAATCGAACCTGAAGTGAGCACGGTTGCAATGTGTGAGGGGGGCAAGCCCTAATGCCGCTCAGTTAAGCCAGCGTGATGCTCGAAGCAACGAGCGGTGCGACTTTTCGGTGTACATATCGGTTTGTTCGGTAACGGCGGCTTAGGGTTCCGCCCTTACGGCGGCTCACTTTTGAAAAGCGCAAAAGTAAGCAAAACGCTCTTGCCCCAACACTCGGCACCTCGCCCAGGCTCGGTGTGCCCTCACGCAGGCTTTGGAGCGTGGGCCGCCGCGATGGGCCATCCTTGGCCCAGCGCGGCTAACCCGGCGTCCTGCCGGGTTACCCACGCTCCAAAGCCTGCGTTCGGCCAGCGTGTTTGACGGGGCGCCTAAGATCAAGATCAAAAGCGCGGCGGCCTGAGAGCCGACCGGAATGGTTTGCGAACGCTGTACAAAATGTGGGAGGGGGCTTGCTCCCGATGGCGTCGGCCCAGCAAACATTGATGTTGAAGACCCACCGCTTTCGCGGGCAAGCCGAATCGTCGCACCGCCGCTCCCACAGGGGAGCTGCGCTTAACTCAACGGCATTGGGGCAAGCCCCCTCCCACAAGGGGGTTTGCGTTGGTTGTGGGAAGTGGGTTATTTGCCGGTGATCTGTTTCACCAGTTCGGCGTGCCCCTTCACATCATCGGCCCGCGAAATGGCCTGGATCACCAGCAACTGGTTGCCCGAGCCGCCGAGGAACGTGGAGTTCAAGGTCTTGCCGCCGCCCTGGGTGGCGGTGCTGTCGACCTGACGCATGCCCAGGCCCTTGAAGTTGAGCTTTTTCTCGCTCTGTTTCTTGAAGTCGGGCAGGGCGGCGCTCTGGTCCTTGATGAAACCGGCGACGGCGCCGTCAAGGAACTTGGGGTCGTTGTCCTCGATCTTTACCCCGTCCTTGCGCACGGTTTCGGCGACGATCACCACACTTTTCGTGCTCTGATTGGCGTACAGGGTGCCCTGGGTGTCGCCGGTGCCATCCTCGGCCTTGCCGGCCGGCAGGGTATCGGCGACGTAGGCCTTGGGCAGGCTGAAGGTGAACTTGCCGCCCAGGGTGGAGATGGTCTGTGTGCTTGGCTTGGCGGCAGCGAACACGCTGCCGGCGGTCAGTGCGAGGGCAAGCAGGACGGCGGTCTTGGTGAAAGTGGCCATGAAGCACTCCGGTGATAAAACGAAATTGCGCCTTATTCTGTCAGAAAATTTGCAAGATCGTTCCTCCCCCGGCCTCACGCCTTGTCGGACTCTTCCTCAAGCCGATCCATCTCAAACAGCCGCGCCAGTTCGGTGCGGGCTTCCTGGGCGGTCTGCATGACCTTGGCCGCGTCGTCGTATACCGCATGCTGGGCGGCGAGCACTTGCAGGTCGTGGTTCCTGAAGCGGTTGATGCGCGCATCGGCCTGGGCCTGGCTTAACCCCAGGCCGACCAGGGTACGTCGGCTCATTTCGAGGCTGGAGTAGAAGGTCTCGCGAATCGGCGAGGCGTCGAGGTCCACCAGGCGGTGCACGTGCTGGCGGTTACGTGCGCGGGCGATGATCTTCATGTGCGGGTAGAGGTTGCGCACCAGTTCGGCGGTTTTGATGTTGATTTCCGGGTCGTCCATGGCGATCACGAAAAATTCCGCCTGGTCGACCTTGGCCGCGTGCAGGATTTCCGGACGCTGCGGATCGCCGTAGAACACCGGCATCCCGCCGAAGCTGCGGGTCAACTCGATGGTTTCCACCGAGGTGTCGAGGGCGATGAACGAAATGTTCTGCGCGCGCAGGATCCGCGCGACGATCTGCCCCATGCGGCCCATGCCGGCGATCACCACGCGTGGCGCATCGCCTTCGATGGCGCGGTATTCCTCGGGCACTTCCACCGGCCTGGTCTTGCGCTTGAACAGCTTCGGGCAGATCAGCAGCAACAGCGGCGTGATGGCCATGGACAGGGTGATGGTCAGCACCAGAATGTCGTACAACTGCGGCTCGAACAGGCCCTGGTCGCGGCCGATCTTGAACACCACGAAGGCAAACTCACCGCCGGCCGCCAGCACCACGCCCAGGCGCAGGGCGCTTTCGCGATTGAGGTCACCGGCCATGCGGCCCACGGCATACAGGATCGGCAGCTTGAGGCCGATCAACAGCAGGGTCAGGCCGATGACCACCAGCGGCGAACTGAGCAGCAGGCTGAGGTTGGCGCCCATGCCCACGCTGATAAAGAACAGCCCGAGCAGCAGGCCCTTGAACGGTTCGATCTGGGACTCCAGTTCGTGACGGTACTCGGAGTCTGCCAGCAGCAGGCCGGCGAGGAAGGCGCCCAGAGCCATGGACACGCCGACCAGTTCCATCAACCAGGCCGTGCCGATCACCACCAGCAGCGCGGTGGCGGTGGACACTTCGCGCAGGCCGGTTTTGGCCACGATGCGAAACACCGGGCGCAACAGGTAACGCCCGCCGATGATCACCACGGCGATACTGCCCAGCACCTGCAAGCCGTGCTGCAGGCCTTCGGACTCGGTGGTGGGGTGGCTGCCGCCGGCCAGCAACGGCACCATGGCGATCAGCGGGATGGCGGCGATGTCCTGAAACAGCAGGATCGCAAAGGCCATGCGCCCGTGGGGCTGGTTGAGTTCCTTGCGCTCGGCCAGGCTTTGCAGGCCGAACGCCGTGGACGACAGCGCCAGGCCCAGGCCCAGCACAATCGCGCTGTTCCACGCCTGACCGAACAGCCACAGCGCCACCGCGCCCATCACCAGGCCGGTAAGCAGCACCTGCGCCAGGCCGACGCCGAACACCGCCTTGCGCATCACCCATAAACGCTTGGGCGACAGCTCCAGGCCGATGATGAACAGCAGCAGCACCACGCCCAGTTCGGAAAACTGCGCCACGCTTTGCGGGTTACGCACCAGGCCCAGTACCGACGGACCAATGATCACCCCGGCGAACAGATAGCCGAGCACCGCGCCCAGTTGCAGGCGCTTGGCCAACGGCACGGTGAGCACGGCGGCGAGCAGAAACACCACGGCTGCTTGTAACAGGTTGCCTTCATGGGGCATTGCGAACTCCAGAATCTTCAAAGCCAGTCAACAGGGCGCTATTAGAGCGCTTTTTGCCGACTGAGAATTGTATTTTTGCCGCGCGTGCGCATCGGCCAAGACTTGTAGTACGTACAAATAATTTGCCACTGGCGAGGAAAGTCTTACGGTCTAGGGTTATGCCATTGAGTTTATATTCCATGGGTGGCATATTTGCATGAGTTGGGACATAGAATACACGGACGAATTCGGAGACTGGTGGGCTGATCTGGATGCAGGAGAGCAATCCTCGGTATCTGCCAGCGTTGATCTGCTGGGGCTGTTTGGACCAGGTCTGCGCTTTCTCCACAGCAGCGATGTCAAGGGATCTCGACACGGTAACCTGCGAGAGCTAAGGGTGCAGCACGCCGGTCGCCCTTATCGGGTGCTGTATGCATTCGATCCCCGCCGTTGCGCATTGCTGCTGATAGGTGGCGATAAAACATCGCGACATCGATGGTACGAAGAGCACGTCCCCGTGGCAGATAAGTTGTATGACGTTCATTTGGAAACATTGCGTAGAGAGGGCCGTAACCATGGCTAGAAAATTCGCTGAACTTCAAGCTCGCATGTCACCCGAATCGCGGGCTGAGGCCGAGCAGATATTCGCGCAGCATGTGAGAGAAATGCCGCTGCATGAGCTGCGTAAAGCCCAGCAGTTGAGCCAGGAGAGCCTGGCCAAGGCGTTGAAGATCAACCAGGCTGCGGTCTCTAAAATGGAACGCCGCACTGACATGTATATCAGTACCTTGCGTGATTACATACGCGCCATGGGGGGTGAGCTGGAAATCATCGCGACGTTTCCCGACGGGCAGGTGAAGATCGACAACTTCGCTTGCTGAAGGCCGCGAGCGCCATGCTTTTTTCACATTGCCCCTGGCTGCCCTTTGTTACCATCGCCTTCCATCGTCGCCAGGAGTCACCGCCCCATGCAGCACCAGTGGGATGAAATGCACCGCACCCGCAAGCCCACGTTCGTATTGTGTGGCGAGCCTCAGGGCGATGTGCTCAATCTCTATGTCCACGGTTACTCGGCATTCTTCAACCAGCAACAGCTGGGTAACTTCAAGCAACAGCTGGCAGGTATCGAAGGCTCGACCAACCTGATGCTGTTCTGGCCGGCCGGGCATTTTCTGGAAAACCTGTTTGCACCGTTCAAGGACGTGATCGCCTCGATGCTCGGCGGTGGCGGCCTGGGCGCGGCAACCGTGGGGCTGGGCAAGGCGATTGCGTATTTTCTCGACCACTACAAAAGCGTCGAGACGCGGGTGGATGAGGTGGCCAAAAGCTTGCTGCCGGAGCTGGCCAATTACCTGCATGGCGAGTCACTGACGGTGCGCCGCATCAACCTGATCGGTCATTCCCTGGGCGCGCGCATTCTCGTCAAAAGCCTGCTCGCCAGCCCTGAAACCGCGCGCGAGCTGCCGCTGAACAATGTGCTGCTGATGGGCGGCGCCATCTGTACATCGAGCCCCTGGGAGCAGGTGGCGGCGCCGTTGACGGGGCGTGTCATCAATTGCCACTCCAGCAAGGACTGGGCATTGGCGATAAAGCCCGACACCGAGCGCTGTATCGGCCGTTATGCCATCCCCGTCACGCCTGCGCTCAAGGCCAAGGTGACCAATGTGCATCTGGCCAGCTTCGACCATGCGGCGTATTGGCCCCAGCTGAAGACGGTGGTGCAGTACACCGACCTGTTGCAGGTGCGGCGCGGCATGATCCGCTTTGACCCGCGCAGCAGCGAGGTGCGGTTTGCCGAGGAGGATGTCGACCTGTTCCCTGTGCTGGTGCAGGCACGGCCGGACGAGTTGAAGTTTTTGGCCGAGCTGATGGCGCAAAAGCGCAGCGCCTCGATTGACGCCTCGGTGCGCGAACCCCGCAAGCTGGCCATCGAACTGCAGCGCATGGGCGGCGACAGCCTCATGAACATTGCCCGCGGGCATGGCGTGAGTTATCGCCAGATCGCCCAGGACGTGGCGGGGCGGCTGGGGATCAAATTCGACGAGCCGATCGCCAGTGTGGCGCTTGCCGACCTTGAAGCGCAGGTCGCCGAGAAACTGATCGAGCAGTACAAGGACAAACTCAGCCAGGCCGACCGTCAACGGTTCGACGCCGAACTGCGGGCCGCGGCGCAAAAGGAGCAGGGTCTGTTCAATCGCTTCGCTGTCGGCCGCTCGGCCACCACAGCCTTGAGCGGCACTGCGCTGGCGGGGCTGACCGGATTCATGTTGAGACGCGGCGCTGCCTCGGCGATTCCGGTGGTGGGCCAGGCGCTTGCGGCGGCGATGTTGCTGGTGAGTGGCGTACGGGCGTTCTCAGGCCCTGCGTATTCCATCACCACCCTCGCGGTGTTGGTGGTCGGGGTGATTCGCCAGCGCATGGAGCGCGAAGCCTTGAACCAGGAGCTGGACCTGGTGGTGCAGGTGGTCGAAGCGTTCGATCTGCCTCGGGACACGGTGATGCGCACGGTTGTGTCTGACTGCTAAGCTGCGTGCCTGTCTTGTGTGTTTACCTGGAATCGCGCGTGAAATTCAGCCTGCCAAAAATCGCTACCGCCCCCTTTTGCCCGCCGGAAGTGGCCGGCTCCGTTGCCGTTGACCCCAAGGCGTCGTTTTTCAAGCGCGCGCTGATGTTTGCAGGCCCCGGCCTGCTCATCTCCATCGGCTATATGGACCCGGGCAACTGGGCCACGGCCATCGAAGCCGGTTCGCGTTATGGCTACAGCCTGCTGTTTGTGGTGTTGCTGGCCAGCCTCGCCGGGATGGCGGTGCAGTGCCTGTGCTCGCGGCTCGGCATCGCCACCGGCAAGGACCTGGCGCAGCTGTGCCGTGAACGCTACAGCAAGCGTTCGGCCCGCACCCAATGGGCCTTGGCCGAAATCTCCATCATTGCCACCGACCTCGCCGAAGTGCTCGGCTGCGCGTTGGCATTTCACCTGCTGCTGGGGGTGTCGCTGACCACCGGTATCGTCATCACCGCCTTCGATACCTTGCTGATCCTGGCCCTGCAGAACCGTGGCTTTCGCCGCCTGGAAGCGATCATGCTGGCGCTGGTTGCCACCATCGGCGTGTGTTTCTTTATTGAGCTGGTGCTGATCAAACCCTACTGGCCGGATGTGTTGAGCGGGTTCACCCCGTCGCTCTCGGCCATCAGCGATGCGGCGCCGTTGTACCTGGCCATCGGTATCCTTGGCGCCACGGTCATGCCGCATAACCTCTACCTGCACAGCTCGATTGTGCAGACCCGGATGATCGGCAAGGACCTGGCCAGCAAGCAGGACGCGGTCAAGCTGGCACGCATCGACACCATTGGCTCTCTTGCGCTGGCGCTGCTGGTCAATGCCGCGATCCTGGTACTCGCCGCGGCCGCCTTCCACAAGACCGGCCACACCGACGTCGTGGAAATCCAGGACGCTTACCATCTGCTTGAGCCGTTGGTGGGTGGCGCGTTTGCCAGCATCCTGTTTGGCATCGCATTGCTGGCCTCCGGGCAAAGCTCCACCTTCACCGGCACCATTGCCGGGCAAGTGATCATGGAGGGTTACCTCAACCTGCGTATTCCGTGCTGGCAACGACGCCTGATCACCCGCGGCCTGGCGCTGATCCCTGCATTCCTCGGGGTGTGGCTGATGGGGGACGATGCCATCGGCAAACTGCTGATTCTCAGCCAGGTGGTGCTCAGCCTGCAGTTGCCGTTTGCGCTATACCCGTTGATTCGCATGACGGGTGACAAGCAACTGATGGGCCCGTTCGTCAATCGCCTGCCCACGCGGTTACTGGCGTGGTTCCTGTTTGCGGTGATCAGCGGGGCGAATGCGTGGTTGATTGGGCAATGGTTGTTTTGATCTGAGTATCCGAGTGTCGGAGGTGATCTAGACGAGGATCGCCAGCGATGTGTACTGAGCAACCTGCGGATCGGTGGTCAATAGTCTCATCGGTTCGCTGATGGCGGTTGCAACGATAAGTCGATCAAAAGGGTCTTTGTGATGATGCTCCAGATCCTTTACCGCGATGGCATGCTCGGAGGTGATGGCTAATTCGACGACACCGCTCTCCAGACAGTACCCACGAATTTCGTCCAGATCGACATGGAGCTTTCCCAGGCTTACCTTGATTGCCATCTCCCAGAATGTCGCCGCGCTGATGTAAACGTCGGCTGCATTTTCGATGAGCTTTCGTGCTTTGCTGGACAGTTTGGGATCGCCACTGAGTGCCCAAAGGAGGATGTGAGTGTCCAACAGTACCCTCATGACGCCTTGCCCTGAAACGAATCCAGCAGATCGTCCGGTAGGGGAGCGTCAAAGTCGTCCGGGATGACGAGTTTCCCCTTCATTGCACCAACCCTCTTGCCGTTGGGCTTGGTCATCGGGACGAGTTGGGCCATTGCGCGGCCATGCTTGGCGATGGTGATGATGTTGCCAGCGGCGGCCTCATCAACCAGTTTTGACAGATTATTCTTTGCTTCGCCCAGCGGTACGGTAACCATAGAGTTCTCTCCATGTTTTGGCCAAATATAGTCAAAACCAGCTGAGCTATCAAAGACGGGTAGACAGCTGTCAGACCGGCCAGATCGTATTTTTTTGTAGTACAGGACATTCATGGCAATTCTCCGAAGAAGGACGTTGCTGGAGTCTGCCTCTTGAAGACGGGTGTCATAAATAGTGGCCCGTAAAATCGGACCCGGACTACTTTTCCTACTAGGAAATTTCCTCACGCATAACGCCCGCGTCGCCTGAACGCTCACCGATCCCAATACGGCACTGTCCCAAAACACGCCGCAAAGTAATCGATCACCGTACGCACCTTCAGCGACAACCGTCGGCTGCCCGGCCATAGCGCGGCGATCTGTTGCGGTTCGAGGGTGGTGGCCACTTCGTAGTCGCTCAGCACCGCCTGCAAGGTGCCGGCGCGCAGGCTTTCGCCGATCAGCCATGATGGAAATACCACGAATCCCAGGCCCTGTTCTGCGGCGTGGGTGAGGGTGTCGGCGTGGTTGCCGGTGATCGGGCCTTTGACGCTGTAGGGCGTCCATTCGCCCTGGGCGCGGCGGAAGAACCAGCGTTGCTGGCCGGTGACGCCTTTGTAGGCCAGGCAGTGGTGGTTGAGCAGTTCATCGGGGTGGCTGGGCGTGCCATGCTGCGCCAGATAAGCGGGGCTGGCAGCGAGACGGAAGCGCTGGGGCGCGAAGATGCGTGCCTGCATGCCGGAGTCGTTGAGTACGCCGATGCGAAACAGCAGGTCGGTGCCATCCTGCAATGGATCGACGAAGGTGTCGGTTTGCTGGATGTCCAGTTGCAGCTTGGGGTAACGCCGGCACAGCTCGCCGAGCCACGGCGACAGGTGACGCTGGCCGAACACCATCGGGGCATTGATGCGCACCAGGCCGCTGGGCTCGCTTTCCTGTTCCTGCAGGGCCTGGCCGGCGGCTTCCAGTTGCTCCAGCATCACTCGCGTATGCCGCCCGAGCAGGCGTCCGGCTTCGGTCGGGCTCACCGCGCGGGTGTGCCGATAGAGCAGTTGCTGGCCGAGGGCCTGCTCCATCAACTGGACCTGCCGGGAAATGGAGGAGGGCGCAAGGCCTTCGCGGCGGGCCACTTCGGAAAAACTGCCATGGTCCAGCACGGCGACGAACAGGCGCAGCGCCTTGAAACTCAGTTCATTCAAACCCTGCATCAGGTCTCCTGGTTGTGCGTATTGCGCAAAGGTGTTGTCCGCATGCTCCCATTTATCGCACAGGGCAGCCACTGGATAATGCGCGCCATCCATTTTTTTGTTGAAGCGCAGGTGATGCATGCAGGCAAGTTCTGTCGAGGGCGTGGCGCAGGCCAGGCCAAAACGAAACATTTTGAAGTTGCTGCTGTTGCCGTTGGTGATTCTGGCGGGCATGGGGCTGTCGATGGAAGCGGGTTTGCTCGGCCCGCTGGGTGAGCAGGTCGGGCATCTGTGGGCGACCTTGAGTATTTTCGGGGTGGGTTCGGCGCTGCTGTTTCTGCTGCTGTTTTTCAGCGGTGCGCGAAAGGGCCCGGCACTGAGCGAGCTGCCGCGCTGGCAGTTGATCGGCGGTTTCCTGGGGCCGATCTATGTGGTGGTGCTTACCCTGGCCACGCCCCACATCGGGATTGCCATGACCATGATCGCGATCCTCTCGGGTCAGGTGGGCAAGAGCGTGTTGATCGACCATTTCGGCTGGTTCGGCACGGCCCGCAAGCGGGTCAATAGTGAGCGCTGGATTGCCCTGGCGTTGATTGTGGTGGCACTTGTTTTGATTGCGCGGGGTTGAGGCGATGAATCTGATTCTATTACTGGTGGTCGTGGTTGCCGCAGGTGCGGTATTGAGCGTGCAGGCGGCGATCAACGGGCGCCTGGGGCAGACGGTCGGCGTGCTGCGCAGCAGCCTGGTGACCTTCGGCATCGGCGCACTGGTGACGGCGCTGCTGATTTTCTTCTTCGAACCGGCGCACGCCGTGAGCCTGTTGGACGTGCCGAAATGGCAACTCACCGGCGCGCTGTTCGGCGTGGTGTACATGATCGTGATGGTCGGCGCGGTGCCGGTGGTCGGCACGGCCGTCGCCACGGTGGCGGTGATCACCGGGCAATTGGCGATGGGCATGCTGATCGACAATTTCGGCTGGCTGGGGAATCCGGCCATTGAATTGTCGGGCAGCCGCATCGTGGCGATGGTCTGCCTGGCGCTGGCGCTGGTGTTCATGTACCGCAGTAATACGCGCAGCGAGTGATGGTTTGAACCATCCGCGGCGGGCCACAGTCACTGCTTAAGGTGGCGGTGTTCGCCGCGCCATGACGACCATGAAGAAGGAGTCTGACCATGCCAGATCAAACCTGTGCCTGCCCACACTGCAAGTGCGTGTTGGGTGTTGATGCGGTAATGAAAGACGATAAGGGCTATTGCTGTGAGGGCTGTGCTCAGCATCATGCGCATGGTGAGCCGTGTGCTGCGCAGGCCAATTGTGAGTGTGCCAAGTCGGCCCATGGCTGAACGCTTGCGGGCTTTGGGAGGCGACGGTTTTAGAGTTGACCGACGTTTTCCTGACTGGCGATATTAAAAAATGTGGGAGGGGGCTTGCTCCCGATAGCGGTGGGTCAGTCAGCTTACGTATAGCTGACCCACCGCCATCGGGAGCAAGCCCCCCGCCCATCTGTGTGATTGCATCCGGCTTGGCTATTGGGTCTCCAGCTCCAGACGCAGGCTGTGGTCGGACAGGCGCTTGCGGTCCTTGACCACGGCGCTGGTGCGCTTGCCTTCCAGTGCGAACACCACCGTCTGCGCATGGTGCAGGTCGTCGGGCAGGGGTTGAAGCACCTTGAGCACCAGGCCGTCGGGTTCGTGCCGCACGCTCACCTGGCATTCCGCGTGTTTGGCCAGTGGCCCGAACAAGGTGTCCTGGGTGTAGTCGATCTGCGCTTTGCCGTTGACCTGTGCTGTTGAGTCCATGATTTTTCTCCTTGATCCAGCCTGGGCGCACGTCCCGAGTGGCGCTATTGCCAGGCCTGTGATGTAAACAAGTGATCGCCATGGAGGTTAAAAATTCACTAATCCTATTAGATAGCGCTTTTGTGGCGAGCGGGCTTGCCCCGCGTTGGGGTGCGCAGCAGCCCCAAAACCAGGCTCTGAGCAGTGTCAGGCACACCGTATGCGCCTTAATTGGGGGCGCTTCGCACCCCAACGCGGGGCAAGCCCGCTCGCCACAGAAGCCCGTTCGCCACAGGGGCATTCGGCGGGTCTGGAAAGGTGTGTAGGTTACTCGACCTCGGGCACGCCTTTTTCCCAGGCCGACCAGTTGCTGAGGATCGCCTGCACCAGCGGGTTACCGGTGCGATAGAGGTTCTCCAGCGCCGGCACGAAGCCGCCCTGGTCGGCGTATTTGAGCAGGTTGTCCACCTCGCTGTAGCCCGGATAAGGGCGGTCGAAGTCGGACCCCGCGCGCACCACGGCCAGGCGCTGGATGTCCACCAGGCCTTCACGGCTGGCGCGCAGCAAGGCTTCGTAGGTGGAGTTGTCCTCCTGCTGGGTGGTGCAGTACTCGCCTTTGTTGTCGGTGAGCAGTTTGGTCCACACCTCGGCGCGCTCACTCAGGCGCGTGCCGGAAAACCAGGTATTGCCCGCCAGGGTGTCGCAACGGGTCACCTGCGGCGGCTGGTTGGCGGGAGCGGCGGGGTAGTGCTGGCGCCAGGCCGCCGATTCCTTGCTTTCGGAAAGCGTGACCTTGTGCGACAGCGCAAAGGCCTTGGCCTGCAACTTGGGGTTCAGCTCGAACACTTCGGTCTTGTAGTCCAGCGGCGGTTTTTCGTTGGGGCCTTTTGTGTTGATGCCGATATAACCCGTTGGCCAGTCCTTGGGCGCATCCCGCGAGTCCAGCTCCCACTGGGTGCCGAACTCCACCAGATAATGGGCCCAGGCCGCCGTGCCGAGGGTGCCGTGTTTGGGGCTGATGCCGGCGATCCCGGCGATCAGGAAGTAACTCTGGCGCAGGTCGAACTTGGGCGACAGCGCCAGTGCCAGCGTCGACGCTGCGGCGTTGGTCTGGCCCATGCCGGTCACCAACAGGCACACGTCCTGGGTGTTGCAGCGAATCACCGGGTATTCGGCGGACAGGCCGGGCACACGGACTTCCTGCTTGAGCGCCAGGCGGTCTATCCAGGTTTGCGCCTCGGGGGCGAACATGGTGATCAGCATCACCTTGGGTTTGATCGGTGCGGTCTGCGCCAGCACCACAGAGGGCAGCAGCGCGAGGCTCATGGCAATCGACAGACGGGTAAACGCTTTCATCCAAAACTCCTTGATCAGAATTGATAGCCCACGCCGGCGTAGTAACCCCAGCCGTCCGAGCGTGCGCGAAAGTTGCCTTCGCCGAAATTCAACTCGCTGCCATCTTCCCAGTTGCCGCCGTTGTGAAAGTAACGGCCGACCAGGGTGAAGCGCAGGTGCGTGAACGAGTACAGCAACACGTTGGTCGCCACCAGTGAGTTGGCGGTGCGCGCCGGGTTGTCCTTGTGCAGGTCCGAGCCGAAGTCGTAATTGGTAAAACTGATGTAGGTCAGCGAGGCGCCGTTGTCGAACTTGCCGATGGGCACGATGTACTTCATCTGTGCACGGTAGCCGTCCCACGAGTATTCATTGCTGGCGCCGTAGTTTTCCCACTGGTACCGGCCGTAGAAGTTGGCCGAGAGGTTGACCCGCGAGTGCGTGTCGATATCGGTGCCCAGGCCGCTGTAAAGGGTGTTGGCGCGGTTTTCCTTGTGGCTACCGTGGTCGTAGATCCAGTCGAACGCCACGTACCATTCCTTGAACGGGCCGATGGCCAGGCTGCGGCCGGTCAGGTAGTCGATGGAGATACGCGGTTCGTGCTCCATGAACACCGGCGAACCGTGGTCCCACACGCCTTTGTCGTTGCTGTTGCCGATGGTGAGGATCTTCGGCACATCGACATAGCCGTACAGCTCGAACGGGCCCTTGCGGCCGAAGTACTCGTATTCCAGATACACATCATCCTGCGGCCGGGGGCCGAAGCTGATGTCCTTGCTGCCGATCAAGGTCAGGTCCTGGTTGAACCATTCAGAAAGATAAACGCCCTTTTTCGTCGCAGGGCTGGCTTCAGGGCTCAGGGTTTCGCCCTGTGCCGAGTCATCGGTGGGCTTTTCCTGCGCCAAAATGGGGGCACTGAGTACTCCCGTAACGGCGGCCAGGACCATGGAAACACCAAAGCAGGCCCGGGGCCTTGAGTTCAGGTGCATTGAAAATCCCTATTCGTACGCGGTGGGGACCCGATTATTCAGGCCGACATGAACCCGCCTGGCAGGTTCGTAGCGCAAACGTTTGCACGGGCCGTACCAACTTTGCCCAATGGACTGAATGGCATGGAAAAAAGCGAAATTAGTCGACCTGTTGATCAGAAATGACTGGGTGTCATTTTTCGCCGGGATTAAACAGATGTACCGCACTGCCACGCCGGTATTCGCTCGGCGTCTGCTGCATCTCGATACGGAAGTGCCGATTGAAGTTGGACAGGTTGGCGTAGCCCACTTCAAAACAGATATCGGCCACCGACCGATCGCTTTGCAGCAGCAGGCGGCAGGCACGCTGCACGCGGAACTTGCGCATCAGGTCGATAAAACCGTGGCCGGTGTTGCGCTTGAAGAAGCGCGAAAACCCCGGCTCACTCATCTGCAGCTGTTGGGCAATGACCGACACGCGCAGGTCGCCGGTCAACTCACGCATCAGGTAATCGAACGCGGTGTTGATGCGTTCGGCGCTACGGGCGTCCAGGGTTGGCGCGTAGCAGGCGCTGGCCAGCGCTTTCACCTGCGGTGCCGGGGCGCTTTTCAGGGTGTCGAGCAACTGCAGGAACAGGATCAGGCGTTGCAGGCCGTGGGCATGGCCGATGTCTTCCATCAAGGCCGCCGCCTGCACGGCGGTGGCGCCGCTGAATTGCAGGCCGCGCCGGGCCCTGTCGAACAGGGGCTGCAAGTCGCCCAGTTCCGGCAGCGTGTTGCGCAGGGCCAGCAGGGCGGCGCCGTCGAATTGCAGCACCACGTCGCGGCCGCGCAGGCAGTCGCCGGGCGCCAGCTCGCCAATCCAGTCGTGGGGCAGGTCGGGGCCGATCAGGGCCACGTGCCCGGCACTGAAGGCGCCGATGTAGTCGCCCGCCACCAGCTTGCCGCTGCCTTGACGGATCAGGTGGATCTCGAACTCGGGATGGTGGTTCCAGCGTGCCAGCTCGAAGGGATAGTCGTGTTCGAACCAGCGGAAACAATGCTCCGGCTCGGGCAGGATCACTTCCAGCTCGGCGGGGCGATGTTCGAACAGGGTGGCGCGGTCAACGGGCATGCGGCTGCCTCTTGTGCGTTGGGTCACGCCAAAATACTCGCCCGGAGCCTGCCTGCGCTACCTCTGTTATCGCGTGCAACCGGTACTTTTTTGCGCCTGGCGCGCCGGTTAAAAAAGTACCGGTCGCGCATGCGCCAGGCGTTTGTGAGGGTCAGGCCAAGCTGCTGTAATCGTTGCTCGACAACAAAAACAGCAGGCGCACACCGCCATGGCTCTCGCAACTAATGTTGACGGACACTGACCCCATGAAACGACTCCAAGGCAAGAGCGCGCTGATCACCGGATCGGCGCGGGGCATCGGCCGGGCCTTTGCCCAGGCCTATATTGCCGAAGGCGCAACGGTTGCCATCGCCGATATCAACCTGCAGCAGGCCCGGGCCACGGCCGCCGAACTGGGCCCGCACGCCTACGCCGTGGCGATGGACGTGACCGAGCAGGCTTCCATCGATGCGGCCATCGACGCGGTGGTGGCCCACGCCGGCAAACTCGACATTCTGATCAACAACGCCGCGCTGTTTGACCTGGCGCCCATCGTCGATATCACCCGCGCCAGCTTCGACCGGTTGTTTTCGATCAACGTCGCCGGCACGCTGTTCACCTTGCAGGCCGCGGCCCGGCAGATGATCCGCCAGGGCCATGGCGGCAAGATCATCAATATGGCCAGCCAGGCCGGGCGGCGCGGCGAGCCGTTGGTGGCGGTGTACTGCGCCACCAAGGCCGCGGTGATCAGCCTCACTCAATCGGCCGGGCTCAACCTGATCAGGCAGGGCATCAACGTCAACGCCATCGCGCCGGGGGTGGTCGACGGCGAGCACTGGGACGGCGTCGACGCCCTGTTCGCCAGGCATGAAGGCCTGGCGCCGGGCGAGAAAAAACGCCGGGTCGCTGCCGAGGTGCCGTACGGCCGGATGGGCACGGCGGATGACCTGACCGGCATGGCGGTGTTCCTGGCGTCCACGGACGCCGATTACGTGGTGGCCCAGACCTATAACGTCGACGGCGGCAACTGGATGAATTGAGCGCTTTTTACAGCACATACATCCAATTCCAGCGCCGCCAATACCGGCAGAATTCCTCCATCGCTCAACGCTGCATGGGGGACTCAACACCATGGACGCAACATCCGGCACCGGCCCGTACGAAGTCGTCAC
The DNA here is from genome assembly GCF_034354675.1 of Pseudomonas sp. MH9.3. NCBI lineage: Bacteria > Pseudomonadati > Pseudomonadota > Gammaproteobacteria > Pseudomonadales > Pseudomonadaceae > Pseudomonas > Pseudomonas sp. MH9.3. Next base: position 381,135 of record NZ_CP133785.1, read on the forward strand.
CCTGGTCGTCAAACACCTGATCAAGCGCGGTCGCGAGGCCGACTACGAAGCCTGGCTGCGGCGCATCGTGCGCATCGCCGGCGAGCGCCCCGGCCACCTCGGCGTTGACGTGGTGCGCGGCACGCAGAACGGCCAGGCGCTGTTCACCTGCGTATTGCGCTATCGCTCCACCCACGACCTTGAAGTGTGGCTCGACTCCGCGCAGCGCAAGCTGTTGATCGACGAAGCCGCGCCGATGCTCGCCGATGGCGACCACACCGAAGTCGGCGGCGCCAACGAATTCTGGTTCACCCCCCTTGCCGACAGCGCGGCCAAGCCGCCGCGCTGGAAGCAGGCGGTGGTGAGCCTGTGCGTGATCCTGCCGCAGACCTTGATCCTGCCCTTTATCTGGGGGCCGATCCTGCGCCTGCACCCGTTCCTCTCAAATTACGTGGTCTCCACCTTTCTGGTCACCCTGACCATCGTGCTGTTGGTGGTGTACCTGTTGATGCCGGCGGCCACCCGGCTGTTCGCACCCTGGCTCGAAGCCTCCGTAAAGGAAACCCTATGAACGCCGACCTGATCCTGTTCAATGGCCAGTTCCACACTGTCGACCGTGAAAACCCGCGCGCCACCGCCGTCGCCATCCACCAGGGCCGCTTTGTCGCGGTGGGCACCGACGGCGAGGCCATGGCTCTGCGCGGCAGCGGCACCCAGGTCATCGACCTCAAGGGCCGCACGGTGATCCCGGGCCTCAACGACTCCCACCTGCACCTGATTCGCGGCGGGCTCAACTACAACCTCGAACTGCGCTGGGAAGGCGTGCCGTCCCTGGCCGATGCCCTGCGCATGCTCAAGGACCAGGCCGACCGCACGCCGACCCCGCAGTGGGTGCGCGTGGTCGGTGGCTGGAACGAATTCCAGTTCGCCGAAAAACGCATGCCGACCCTGGACGAGTTGAACCAGGCCGCGCCGGACACGCCGGTGTTCGTGCTGCACCTGTACGACCGCGCCTTGCTCAACCGCGCGGCCCTGCGCGTGGCCGGCTACAGCAAAGACACGCCGAACCCGCCGGGCGGCGAGATCGTGCGCGACAGCCACGGCAACCCCACCGGCATGCTGGTGGCGCGGCCCAACGCGATGATTTTGTATGCGACCCTGGCCAAAGGCCCGAAGCTGCCCCTGGAGTACCAGGTCAACTCCACCCGCCAGTTCATGCGCGAACTCAATCGCCTGGGCCTCACCAGTGCCATCGACGCCGGCGGCGGTTTCCAGAACTACCCCGACGACTACGCGGTGATCGAGCAACTGGCCAGGGACGAGCAACTGACGGTGCGCATCGCCTACAACCTGTTCACCCAGAAGCCCAAGGAAGAGCTCAGCGACTTCAAACACTGGACCGGCAGCGTCACGCTGCACCAGGGCGATGACTACCTGCGCCACAACGGCGCCGGCGAAATGCTGGTGTTCTCGGCGGCTGACTTCGAAGACTTCCTCGAGCCACGCCCCGACCTGCCGCTGACCATGGAGCAGGAGTTGGAGCCGGTGGTGCGTCATCTGGTCGAGCAGCGCTGGCCGTTCCGCCTGCACGCCACCTATGACGAATCCATCTCGCGCATGCTCGACGTGTTCGAGAAGGTCAACCGCGATATCCCGTTCAACGGCTTGCCGTGGTTCTTCGACCACGCCGAAACCATCACCCCGCACAACATCGAGCGCGTGCGCGCCCTCGGCGGTGGCATCGCGATTCAGGACCGCATGGCCTTTCAGGGCGAGTACTTCGTTGAACGCTACGGCGCCAAGGCCGCCGAAGCCACGCCGCCGATCCAGCGCATGCTCGCCGAAGGCGTGCCGGTGGGGGCGGGCACCGATGCCACGCGGGTGTCGAGCTACAACCCGTGGACCTCGCTGTACTGGATGGTCAGCGGCCGCACCGTGGGCGGCCTGGCGCTGCACGCCGAAGGCCTGCCGCGCCTCACCGCGCTTGAGCTGTTCACCCATGGCAGCGCCTGGTTTTCGTCGGAGCAGGGCAAGAAGGGCCAGATCAAGGTCGGCCAGTTGGCGGACATCGCTGCGTTGTCGGCGGACTTTTTCAGTGTCGACGAAGAAGCCATCAAGTGGATCGAGTCGGTGCTCACCGTGGTTGGCGGCAAGGTGGTGTACGGCGCCGGCGACTTCGAGGATTTCGCGCCACCACGCGTGCCGGTGCTGCCGGACTGGTCGCCGGTGGTCAAGGTACCCGGCCATTGGCGCCCCGGTGCACCGATGCAGGCTCAGGTTCACCAGTGCAGCGGCCCCTGTGGCGTGCATGCCCACCGCCATGAAACAGCGCGCCTTTCCAGCGTGCCGGTCAGCGACTTCCAGGGGTTCTGGGGTGCGTTTGGCTGCTCGTGCTTTGCCTTTTAAACCCCCCTGAAGGAGTTGACCCATGACCTACAAGCGCTTGAACAAAGATGATGCCGTGGTACTGCTGGTGGATCACCAGACTGGCCTGATCTCCCTGGTACAGGATTTTTCGCCCAACGAATTCAAGAACAACGTGCTGGCCCTGGCCGACGTCGCTAGGTTTTTCAACCTGCCGACCATCCTCACCACCAGCTTCGAAGGCGGTCCCAACGGCCCGCTGGTGCCGGAGCTCAAGGAACTGTTCCCGGACGCGCCGTACATCGCGCGTCCAGGCCAGATCAATGCGTGGGACAACGAGGATTTCGTCAAGGCCGTGAAAGCCACCGGGCGCAAGCAGATCATCATCGCGGGTGTGGTCACGGATGTGTGCGTAGCTTTCCCGACGCTGTGTGCCCTCGCTGAAGGCTTCGAAGTGTTTGTGGTCACCGACGCTTCCGGCACCTTCAACGAAACCGTGCAACAAGCGGCCTGGGCCCGCATGACCGCCGCCGGTGCACAGCTGGTGAACTGGTTCTCCGTGGCCTGCGAACTGCAGGTTGACTGGCGCAACGACATGGAAGGCCTGGCCAACCTGTTGTCGCCGCGCATCCCCAACTACCGCAACCTGATGAACAGCTACTCGGCGTTTACTGCCAAGTAATCCGTTTAGAACAGGCCGATGCTGCCTGTGGGAGGGGGCCAGCCCCTTCCCACAATGTGTTTTGTGGTGTGCCTGGTTAACCGCTATAAACCTGCCAACTGTCTACCGAGAAGTGACAATGAACCCCTTCGAAGACATGCGCCTGTTCTGTCAGGTGATGGAGTCCGGCAGCTTCACCGCCGCTGCCGAGCAACTGGGCCTGTCCAAGCAATTTGTCAGCCGTCGGCTGATCCAGCTCGAAGACCGCCTCGGCGTGCGTCTGCTCAACCGCTCCACGCGGCGCCTGGACGTGACGCCACTGGGCCAGCGCTATTACGAATCCGCCCTGCGCCTGCTCAGCGATGTCGAGCAAATGGAGCAGGGCATCGCCGGCCAGAACAGCGAACCGCGCGGCACCCTGCGCCTGAGTGCGCCGTTGTCGTTTGCCATGGCGCACCTGGGCTGCCTGTTGCCGTTGTTTTTACAGCGCTACCCGCACGTCGCGGTGGAGGTCGACTTGAGCGATCGCCCCGTCGACCTGATCGGCGAAGGCTACGACCTGGTGCTGCGTATCGGCACCCTGGAAGATTCCACCCTGATCGCCCGCCGCATCGCCAGCATCTCCCGCGTGTATTGCGCCAGCCCCGACTACCTGGCCCTGCGCGGCACGCCGCAAAAACCTGACGACCTCGCCGAACACGACTGCCTGCCCTACGGCCACGGTCGCCAGGTGCAATGGCGGTTCAAAGGCAAGGTGCAGGCGCTGAATGTCAGCGGGCGCATGCGTGTGAACAACGGCGACCTGCTGCGTGATACGGCCATCGCAGGTCTGGGCATCACCTATTTGCCGACGTTCATCGTCGGTGAAGCGTTGAAGGACGGCCGTCTGGTGACGGTGCTGGACGATTTCGCACCCGAGGCCCTGGCGTTGTCGGCGGTGTACCCGCAGCATCGGCAAAGCTCCAGGCCGGTGCAGACGCTGGTCGAGTTTTTGCGCGAGCGTTTGGCGGGTGGCTGCTGACAGGGGAGATGGACCCGTTATCCCTGTGGCAGCGGGCCTGTCGTGGCGAGCGGGCTTGTTGTGGCGAGCGGGCTTGCTGTGGCGAGCGGGCTTGCCCCGCGTTGGGGTGCGAAGCGCCCCCCATCAAGCAAAACGCGGTGTACCTGATACGGCTCAGCGTCTGGTTTTGGGGCTGCTGCGCAGCCCAACGCAGGACAAGCCTGCTCGCCACAGGGAATCTGCGCTTAACTGAACGGCATTAGGGCAAGCCTGCTCGCCACAGAGGCTCCCGTTCGATCTTCGGTGCGCATGCCAGCGACCGGCCGATAAGCGTTAGTGGCTAATGGCCGTTACCCTGATAGACTCCAGGCATTCATCCAGGATCACACGCGACCATGGCTGCCCCAGGAGGAAACGGAGTTCCGCTCGCTACCCGTTTGTATAAATCCCGCGCGCTGGGGCTGACGCTCGGCTTTGTGTGCGTGTTGTTTGGCATGTACCCCCTCGATCCATCGCCGTGGGTGTGGGCGTGGATGCTGGTGAACGCGTTTGTCTGGCCCCATGTGGCGTTTCAATTGTCATTGCGGGCGGTGCACACCCTGCGCAGCGAGCGGCGCAATTTACTGTTCGATTCCTTCTGCGGCGGGTTCTGGGTCGGTGCCATGCACTTCAATCCGCTGCCCAGCGTCACCACACTGTCGATGATGACGATGAACAACGTCGCCATTGGTGGCCCGCGCTTCATGTGCGCAGGGTGGATCGCGCAGGGCTTGGGCGTTTGTGCAGCGCTGCTGGTGTTCGCCCCGGCGTTTGTCGCCGTGACCACCCAGGCCCAGCTGTATGGCTGCCTGCCAATCCTGATGCTGTACCCGCTGGCGCTGGGCTGGATCTGCTATCGACAGGCCCGGACCCTGGCGCGGCATAAGCGCGAACTGCTGGCCTTGAGCCGTACCGACAGCCTGTCCGGCTTGCTCAACCATGGCGCGTGGAAGGATCATCTGGAGATCGAGTTCCAACGCTGTCGCCGGGAGCAGCAGGGCGCGGTGATTGCGCTGATTGACATCGACCATTTCAAACTCATCAACGACACCTACGGCCACGTCACCGGTGATATCGTCCTGCGCCAGTTGGGCAAAGTGTTGCGCCAGAACTTGCGTATCACCGATCTGGCCGGGCGTTACGGGGGTGATGAGTTCTGCATCATCATGCCGGGCATGCCGCTCAATCGTGCCACCGACGTGATGGATACCCTGCGTGATCGCTTCAACGCGCTGGTCTATGACCAGGACCCGACCTTGCGCGCCAGCTTGAGCATCGGCCTGGCGCCGTATCAAGCGGAGCATGCCGATTGCACCCGGTGGCTCAACGATGCCGACCTCGCGCTGTACGAGGCCAAAAGCGGCGGGCGCAACCGCGTCAGTTGCGTGCAAGGCAGTTGGTTGCGATCCGTCTAGTGGGGTAGGGTGTGACTTTTCCTACCAGCACTTAACAAGGATCGGTTTATGCTTTTCACCTTCCCGCGCACCCTTCTGGCCGTCACGCTGGCCTTGTCCTTCGCAGTCCCAGCCTACAGCGCCGAACCCCATAAACAGATTCAGGCGGGTGCCGAGCAATACAAAGGCCAGGCGCTGAAACTGCTGGAGCGCCTGGTGAACATCGATTCGGGCTCTGGCTATGGGCCAGGCCTGACACAAGTCAGCGACATCGCGGTCGATGAGCTCAAGCAACTCGGCTTCAGCATCGAACGCGTCCCGGATGCCGCCGCCAACAGCAGCCATGTGATCGCCACGCTCAAGGGCAGCGGCAAGGCCAACATCCTGCTGATGGCGCATATGGACACCGTATTCAAGGAAGGCTCGGCCGCCGAGCGCCCGTTTCACATCAAGGACGGACGCGCCTATGGCCCCGGCGTGATGGATGACAAGGGTGGCATCGTCGCTGGCATCTACGCGCTCAAAGTCCTCAAAGACCAGGGCTTCAAGGACTACGCAAAAATCACGTTCCTGCTCGACGCCAGCGAAGAAACCGGCTCCGATATCGCGTCCGACCTGATCCGCAAAACCGCCAAGGGCCACGACGTCACCCTCAACCTGGAACCTGGTCGCCCGGCCGACGGCCTGGTGGTGTGGCGCAAAGGCAGCGCCACCGCCGTGGTCGACGTCAAAGGCAAAGCCGCCCACGCCGGCGTCGCCCCGGAACTGGGACGCAACGCCGCCATGGAAGCTGCGCACCAGATCCTGCAACTGGGCAAGCTCGGCGACGAAGACAAGAAAACCACCATCAACTTCACCGTGATCAACGCCGGCGACCGCACCAACGTCATCCCCGACCACGCCACCGCCAAGGCTGACGTACGCGCAGCATTGCCGGAAGAGTTTGATCGGATCGAAAAGGACCTGGTGCGCGTATCCGCCAACAAGCTCATCCCGGAAACCGAAGTGACCACCACGCTCAAACGCGGCTTGCCGCCAATGCCGCAGACGGCAGAGTCCGACAAATTGGTGGCAATTGCCCAGGGCATTTATGGGGAGTTGGGCAAGCAGTTGACCATCGAAGGCAGCGGCGGTGCAGCGGATGCCAGTTTGTCGGCCGGAGTGGGCACGCCAACGCTGGATGGATTCGGGATTGTGGGGGGCAATATTCATACACCGGAGGAATATGCGGAGGTGGAGAGTGTGGTGCCGCGGGTGTATTTGTTGAGTCGGATGATTATGGAACTTTCGAAGCGGTGAGTGGGGGGGCTCACTCGGTGTTGAGTGAGCCTATTTTTGTTGCGGTAGCTTCTGCATCATAAGTGACTAGACAGTTGAGTAAAGTTAGCATGAACTTCCTTTTGTTTAAGATTTCTTCTTCGAAGTATGTGTCAAATAGATAAAATACAGACTCAAAGTCATCTCCCTTTTCTAGGAAATGTTGAAGTGTATCGATATGCCAGCGCCTTTCATCTTGCTTGTATCTCATGAACTCTGGTTTTGTAAGGATTTCAAATAAGCTTATAAGTTCTTGTTCGTTGTTCACGTTTTTTGAAAAAATCAACTCTTCTCTTTCATAATCTCGTGAGTTTTCTATGCAGTAAGTGAATAGAAGACCTTTGATGATTTGTAAGTCTGGTTTAAATTTCATTCGAGGTCACCATAGGCAGTGATAGGCTGTCCATTTTCATTTAAGAAGACTCTTGCATTTCTTGTTTTTTCGTATTCGTAATTTTCTTTTTTATAACCTTCGCCAATAATTTTACCTATGTCCATTGGTCTTTTAGATACCGATAAATTTGTCTGCTTGAAGATGAGCTGTGCACGGTAGATAGCGTTTAACTGATCCCTGTGACTTAAAAAGTGAGTGGCTGCACTGGGCGGTCTAGGTTCTCCCGTATGGGGACCCCTTAGGTATCTTTCTATCTCACCAGTAGTTGGGTTTTTTGCTGTCATGACTCTCTCTAACTGAGACTCTAGCGACGTCTGAGCCCCATGTTTCTCTAAAAAATGTGCCCCCGGCGTTGCTTTTTCCAATTCATCTAACCGCCTGTAGGCGTTCGCCTCTGCGAGTTCGTCAATTCTTGCCTGCCGCTCAGCTCTTTTAGCTTGCGGTAGTGCAGGCTCTCCGTGATTTACGTTCTCTGCAGGATTTTGAGCTGTAGTGCTTGATTTACATCCATCTCCACCTGGGCATGTGCTTAGCCCCAGCGGATCTACCCAGCCTGTCGGATTCGGCACATACCGGTACGCATTGATCCCGCCCGCCAGCTTCACCGGGTCCGGCGTCAGATAGCGCCCAACATCCGGATTGTAGTAGCGATGTCGGTTGTAATGCAGGCCGCTTTCCTGATCGAAGTATTGACCCTGAAAACGTAGCGGGTTGTCGATTTTTCCGACGTCGAGGCGGCTGATCTGGCCGTAGGCGCGGTAGTGCGCGGACCAGACGATTTCGCCGTCTGCGGCGGTGAGTTCCTGTGGGGTGCCGAGGTGGTCGAGTTGGTAGTGGTAGGGCTGGGTGGCGTTGGGGCCGAAGCCTTCCAGCAGGGCCAATGGCCGGAAGCTGTCGGGTTCGTAGAGGTAGCTGCGGTGGCGGTCGGCGTGGTGTTCGGCGATCAGTTTGTCGCCTTGCCAGAAAAACTCCGTCGTTACGCCGTCGACGGTTTTGCTGATGCGCCGGCCAAAGGGGTCGTAGCGGTAGTGGGCGGTTTGGCCGTTGGGTTGGGTGATGCTGGTTAAACGATGCTGACAGTCGTAGCGGTATTCGGTGACCAATGCGTGAGCTTTGCCACGGCGTTCGCGGATCAGGTTGCCGAAGGCGTCGTGGTCGTAATGCCGGTCGCCCTGGATCATCAGGCGATTGCCGGCGACGATGTCCGGGCCGGGGCGGTCGTGCATCAGCAGGTTGCCGGCCGGGTTGTGGCCGAAGCGTTCCTGTAAGTCCTGCGAGTGATCGGCGCGGGTCAGGCGGTGGAGCGGGTCGTAGGCGTAGTGGTGTTCGCCTTTGCGCGTATCGAGAATGCGGGCGAGGTTGCCGGATTTGTCGTAGTCGTATTGGCGGCGGTAGTGGCGGTTTTCCTGTTGCGTGATGGCGTGGGCGTGCAGGCGGTGTTGGTCGTCGTAATGGTAATGGCTGATTAATTCGCCTTGCTGTCGTTGCTGCTCCTTGCCCGCTTTGAATAGATGCGAGGTGAGCACTTCACCGTTGAGCTGAACCGTCGCGAGGTGGCCACCTTTATCGTGGTTAAACGTGACGCGGTTGTTATCCGGCAGGCGCAGGCGCTGCAGTTGACCGCAGGCGTCATAGCCATAACGCAAGGTGCCCCAGCCTTGATGCTCGGCGGTCAGGCGGTTTTGTCGATCGTATTCGTAGGCCAGCGCCCAGTGACCGTCTACGACGCTGAGGAGATTGCCCTGGCGGTCGTAGGCATAGTCAACAAGGGCGCCATCGGGCAGGGTTTTTCTGACAAGGCGTCCGGCGTGGTCGCGCGCGTAGCGGGTAACCAACTGACTGCCATCGTCGCCATGTTCAGTCTTTTCCTGCAGATTGCCGTTGAGGTCATAAACGTAGGCGGTACGCTGGCCGTTAAAGCCGATTTCCTGCTGGATCAGGCCGTTGGGGTGGTAGGTAAGCCGGTAGGTCTCGCCCACCTCGTTTTCGATCTCGGTCAGCAGCAACCGAGTATTGTCGTAGCGGTACTGGACCTGCGTGCCGTCGGCATTGAGCCGTCGACTGATCAGGTGCAGCCCGTCGGCATACTCGTAGCGGGTGATATGCCCCAGTTCATCGCGTTCGGCGGTGATTTTTCCGTAGGCGTTGTAGCTGTATTCCCTGCATGCACCGCCCGGCAATATCAGGCGAGTCAGCCGGCCCACGCTGTCCCACTGATACTGGGTCAGCGCCCCATGCTCATCCTCGCGGGCAACCTCTCGACCCAGGTCGTCATAGCGATAGCGACTGATCCCGCCATTGGGCAACTGTTCCTCAAGCAGTTGCCCGCGCTCATTCCACACCAGCCGTTGGCAACTGTGATCGGGATACCAGACGCCAATCAACTGCCCGTGTTTGTTGTAGCTGTAGTCGGTTATATGGCCGTCTGGATCAGTCTTACGCGTTACGTCGCCTTGCTCGTTGCGCTCGTACTTCCAAACCGCCTCACCCCGGCGCACCACCCGTACGAAGCCATTGTCATGCTCGTAGGACGTCGGCTCATCGTCCCCCGGAAACAGCGCCACCAAGCGACCAGCGTCGTCGTACTGATACGCCGTCACCGCGCCGAGTGGGTCCTGCTCAACCGTCAGCCGGCCTTTTTCATCGTAGGATTTGAAGTGTTGAGCGCCATCCGGATCAACCCGCTGCACCAGCCGCGCCCGCGGGTCATGCACATACACTTCCTGACTGCCATCGGCGTTATGCACGGTGACGCGCCCGTCATCACCCCACACATAACGCGTGTCCATCTGCGTAAAACTGGCCCAATGCCGTACACAGCGCGCCGCCTTGCCGGAACGTTCCCACGCCCAGAAGAAACTCGCCCCACCGGCCAGCCCACGTTCCAGAATCACGTGCTGCTCGTCGTACCGATAAACCTCGCATTCACCTACGGCATTGGTCGCCGACACCAGTCGGCCTGCGTCGTCGTAGGTGTAGGAAACAACCGTCTGTTCAGTCACCCACTCGTAAGGCTCACGCCCCTTGGCGCGATGCACCTGATAGTCCACCGCACCAATCCGGCCCTGCGCATAGCGCAACCACAGCGAGCGCCCGGCGCCGTTATCCAGCCGTTCAATGCGCCCCAGCACGTCGCGGGAAATGCGCAGCCGGTTGTCATACGCATCGCTGATCGACACCAGCACGCCATCGCGAAAGTGATAAAATCGCGACGCCTGGGCCAGCACCAGTTCATCCGGTAAATCCCCGAGGAAGATCGCTGCTTCCGCCAGGCTGTTGGTGATCGCCGGTCGCGAAGCGGTCGGCAGCGGAAACTCGGTCGAGCGATTTTCATGGTCGGTCCACACCACCGAATCGCCCGCAACCACCAGCCGCTGCGCCAGGGCATGACTCCAGCCAAACCCCAGCCCAACATCGATTTCCACCGCACTGGTGCGATAAGCGCGCGTCCACTCAAACGGTAAAATCCCGTCCAGCGTGCCGTCGGTGAGGGTGAGCAATTCCTCGCCGGTGACCATCGACACCGGGCAGCCGTTGGTCACGGTTTTATCGGAAGAGGCCGCCGCATCCCCCGCCGGGTTCTTCGCCGAAACCGGGGCATCATCCACAGGCGATTCGCGCACGAGTGCCGTGCGCTGCTGCTTGCTGCGCACCGCCGGCACGGCGTTCGGCACCAGTTCCTCGCCCATTTTCAGCGGCGCCACCGTCTTGATCGGCGTGGCCGCGCTCCCCAGCAGCAACGGCTTGGCCGTCTCGACATGCTGCGCCAACCCCGGCTGCGCCAACTGCTCGGCGAGCATCTCCAGCCAGCGGCGCACCCGCCCGGACTTGATATGACCCACCACCTGCACGCCCAGGCGAATCTTCACGCCCATGCCCCGCGTGGCCCAGATCAGCAACAGGTTGATCAGCACCTCGCCGGTGATTTCGCCCACCAGCTCAACCATCTGCGGTGGCGGCAGCAGGCGGATCCAGCTGGTCAGCGCCGACAGGTAGATAAACAGCAGCGGCTCATCACTGAGCACCAGCAGGCCATGGGCGATGGCGTCCTTGCCCAGTGTGAGCAGCTCATCCAGCTCGGCCTGGGAGACATAGCGCAACCACTGCTCGCTGTTGGCCTTGAGGTTGGCGATCAGGTCGTACAGCTGCGTGATGTTGTCCCACAGGTTGTAGAGGGCTTTGGCCAAGCCGCCCGCGAAGGCGGCGCCCTGCAGGGCGCTGCGCTTTAAGGGTGGGGCTTTGGCGAACTCAGTCCACTGCGCTTGGAAGGTGTCTTTCCATTCCTCGCGCAGGCGAGTTTCCAACCCGGCGGTCAGCGACTGATAAGAGGCATACAGCGCCTTGACGTGGTCTTTGGAAACGTTGGGGTAGAAGGTGATTTGATACGGCTGGCCGCGGGTGCATTCCGGGATTTCAAGCCTGCCGCTGGGATCTATCGTGCGATGGAGCGGGGCACCGACCGGACTGCCATCCGCTGCGATGGCCTGCACCATCACCGGCGTATCGCCGATGGGCACAAGGCGAGTGCTCTCGAACAGATGCACCAGGGTCAGCGAACCCTGGGCGGGGCAGGTCGCGACAACAGCGCTTGGCGTGCGCGAAGACACCGGTGCACTCAGCGTGACGTCTTCGCCGACCTTGAAGATCTGTTCAAGCTCCAGCGCCGAGCCGCTCCAGAAGCTCTCGGCCCATGCGTCGAAGGTGTTCAGGCAATCGCGAAAATCACGAAAAACGCTTTCGACGTCCGGTGCCTTGGCATCCATTGGCATCAGCACCAGCTTGGCAATGACCGGAATCATGAAGCAGCCCCGCAACCGGGGGCCTTAGCCAGCAACTCCATCTGCAATCCCTCGCACTGTGTGATCAGGCGAAGGACTTTGCAGAGGTTGGAGTAGGAGGGGAGTAGAGGTTATCCGGCGGCGCTGTGGGATGTTTCAGTAGAGCTTGTCTCCCATACGATGCTCCGCAACAGCGCGCACTGATGTATCGTTCCATACATGGAACGATCAACGCTGTTTTTACCGTCTAGCGCACAATTGCTATCGGTTTTAAGGTGTATGCACTTTGGAGGTACATCATGAAAAAGCTTATCGGTCTTTACACCAGCCCTCGTGGCCACTGGGTCGGCGACGGCTTCCCGGTGCGCACGCTGTTTTCCTACGACAACCTGGGCAAGCACATCAGCCCGTTCCTGCTGCTGGACCATGCCGGCCCGGCCGATTTCACGCCGACCGAGCAGCGGCGCGGCGTCGGCCAGCACCCTCATCGCGGCTTTGAAACCGTGACCATCGTGTACGACGGCGAGGTCGAACACCGCGACTCCACTGGCGCCGGTGGCAAAATCGGCCCCGGCGACGTGCAGTGGATGACGGCGGCCAAGGGCATTCTCCACGAGGAATTCCACTCCGATGCCTTCGCCCGCAGCGGCGGGGCGCTGGAGATGGTGCAACTGTGGGTCAACCTGCCGGCCAAGGACAAAATGGCCGATGCCGGTTACCAGACCATCGTCGACGGTGACATTCCTGTGCTGCCACTGGCCAACGACGCCGGCAAGCTGCGCCTGATCGCCGGAGAGTTCGCCGGCACCCAAGGCCCGGCGCGCACGTTCACGCCCATTGACGTGTGGGACCTGCGCCTGAATGCCGGCAAGGCCGTCACCCTGGACCTGCATGCCGGGCGCAATACCGCGCTGGTGATCCTGCGCGGGACGGTGCAGATCAATGGCGAAGAGGTGGCGCGCCAAGGGCAACTGGCGCTGTTCGAGCGTGACGGCCAGCAGCTTTCACTGGCGTCGGACGACGACGCCATGGTGCTGCTGCTCAGCGGCGAGCCGATCGACGAGCCTATCGTCGGGCACGGACCGTTCGTGATGAACACCGAGCAGGAGATTCATCAGGCGTTTGCCGATTTCCAGGCCGGCAAATTCGGTCAGATGCATGCCTGACTCTGTGGGAGGTGGCCCAGCCACATAGAAGGCAACCACCTCCCTCTGGTGAGCGGGCTTGTCGTGGCGAGCGGGCTTGCCCCGCGTTGGGCTGCGAAGCAGCCCCCAATCAAGGAAAACGCAGTCTGCCTGGCACTGCGCAGAGCCTGGTTTTGGGGCTGCTGCGCAGCCCAACGCAGGACAAGCCTGCTCGCCACAGGGAATCTGCGCTTAACTGAACGGCATTAGGGCAAGCCCGCTCGCCACAGGTTTGGCGCAGCGCTCTACATTTTGTGCTGCGCTATACCCGCCATCTTGATTTCATGCGATCTTCCCGTCATTGCCACTGGAGTCGCCTGGATGCCCTCATTTATCGCCGATCACCCGATGCTGTGCGCACTGGTATTGATCCTGATCGACATCGCCGTGTGGCGGCTGATTTCCGCCAACCTGGCCAACTGGAAGCTGGCGGCGCGGTTGGTGATTTTTGCGGTGTTCAGCGCGGTGCTGTTCAACGATGGCATGAACCCGATGCTGGTGGCGCCCTATGCCGACGACACCGCGCTGCATATGGCCGCCACCGCTTTGCAGATCGGCTGGTGGCTGTTCGCGGCGCGCACGCTCACGGTGCTGCTCGGCGCGTTGATGATGCAGCGGGTCGGGCACACCGGGCGGTTGTTGCAGGACTTGATGGGCGCGGTGATTTTCCTGATCGCGATCATCGCCGCCATGGCCTATGTGCTCGACCTGCCGGTCAAGGGCGTGCTGGCCACCTCCGGCGCGGTGGCGATCATTGTCGGCCTGGCCTTGCAAAGCACCTTGAGCGATGTGTTTTCCGGGATCGTGCTCAACACCACCAAACCCTATCAACTGGATGACTGGATCTCCATCGACGGCACCGAAGGCCGTGTCACCGATATCGACTGGCGCGCCACACGGTTACAGACTTCTCAGGGCAGCCTGGCGGTGATTCCCAACTCGCTGGCGGCCAAGGCCAAGATCATCAACTTCTCGCGCCCGGCGGACATGTTCGGCCTGACGGTCAGCCTGCAGGTCAGCCCCCATGCCCGTCCGCAAACCGTGATCGATGCGCTGGAGCGCGCCATGCAGGGCTGTCGACCGTTGCTGGCCAAACCCGCGCCGAGCGTGGCGTTCAAGGCGTCCTCCAGTGGCGGCGTGGAGTATGAAATCAGTGGTTTCGTGCCGGCCATGACCCTCAAGCGCGAAGTGCGCAACCAGCTTTACGACCTGGCGTTCCGGCATTTGCAGGCGGCGGGCGTGGGCCTGCTCTCGTCGACCGAGAGCAGCGCACCGGCCGAGATGTCCGGCGCGCGCGCGTTGCTGGAGCGCTCGTCGATTTTCTCTACGCTGCGCCAGGAAGAGAAAGAAACCTTCAGCCAGAACATGACCCTGCACACCTACCGTGCCGGCGAGATGATCCTGCCGGCAGGCGAGGTCAGCGATCATTTGTTCATCGTCGAGTCCGGCGTTGTGTCGGTGATGCTCACCAAGGCCGGGCACACCTTCGAAGCCGGACGCATGGGGCCGGGGGAGGTGATCGGCGAGGCGGGCATCCTGTCCGATCAGGCGGCGCTGGCGGACTTTGCCGCGAAGACGTTTTGCACCCTGTACCGCATCGAAAACGAATACCTCAAACCGTGCCTGGATGCGCGTCACGACATCGGCGAAGCCATGAAGGCGCTGCTGGATTTTCGTCTGCATGCCGCACAGGTGTTGACCGAGGACGCGCCGGTGGTGCCGGTGAAGAAGGGCTTTTTGCAGTGGTTGCGCACGCGCGGCCTGTAACGGCGCTGTCGCGATCCGACAGCGCCGCCGCGTTGCGTCAGAACGTCAGATAGACCGGGCTGGCAGTGGACAGCGAGGCTTTTACCCCCTGCGCCGTGTCACTGATCAGCGCTTCCTGGCGGTCTTCACTCAGGGCTTGCAGGGTGACCGCGACCACCTCGGCCGGCGTGCTTTTCGGCGCCTGCACATCGGCCACCATGTCGGTGTCGATGTAGGCCGGGTGCACGCCGATGACCAGCGTGTTCTGCCCACGCAGTTCGCCACGCAGGCCGTTGGTGAGGCCCCACTGGGCGGACTTGGAAGTGCTGTAGCCGCCGGAGCCGGGCGGGCTCAGCCAGCTCAGGACCGAGAGGATATTGATCAGGGCGCCGCCGCCTTGCCTGGCCAGGATCGGCGCAAACGCGCGGCTCATGCGCAGGGTGCCGAGGGTGTTTACTTCAAAGTGCTGTTGCAGGTTTTCGACGCTGTCTTCAGCGAGCAACGAACCGTACTTCAAGAAGCCCGCGTTATTGATCAGTACACTGACGTCGCCGCATTGCTCGGCGGCGCGCTGCACGCTGGCCGGGTCGGTAATGTCCAGAGTAATCGGCGTGCTGCCGGGAATCTCGACACTGCCCGGATCCCGCGCGCCGGCGTACACCTTGGCCGCGCCTGCGGCCAGTAGCGCAGTGACGAACGCCTTGCCCAGGCCACGATTGGCACCGGTCACCAGTACCACTTTTCCACGAATATCCATGAGATGCTCCACGCGCCAGTTGGGTTTAATGATGAAACCATTTTTATCCTGTGCGTTTGGGTCCTATAATGCAACCTTATTTTTCACGCAGGCGCAGGGATACGATGAAACGCAAATGCCTGGAAGGGAACGGCTGCCCGGTGGCGCGCGCGCTCGATGTGGTGGGCGACTGGTGGACGCTGCTGATCATTCGCGATGCATTCGCCGGCGTCACGCGCTTCGGTGATTTCCAGAAGCACCTGGGCGTGGCGAAAAATATTCTCGCCACGCGCCTTAAGGACATGGTCGAGCAAGGCCTGCTGGAAACCCGCGAAGTCGGCGCGCGCAGCGACTATCAACTCACGGACAAGGGCCGCGCGCTGATGCCGGTGCTGGTCACGTTGGCCCAGTGGGGAGAGGCGCATACCGAGCCCGAAGACGTCGGTACGCAGGTGCTGGATGCGCGTCTGCTCAAGCCGCTGCGCAAGGTCGAGATCGTGTCCGAAGACGGCCGGGTGCTGGGGCTTGGGGACATTGTCACCCAGGCCCCGTAGGCCTTGATAACGAGGGTTCAGCGCACCAGGCACGGGCGCTTGTTGTCGAAGCTCCAGCCGGGAATCAGGAATTGCATGGCGACGCTGTCATTGCGCGCGCCCAGGCCCATGCCTTGGTAGAGTTCGTGGGCATGCGCCACGGCGTCCATGTCGATCTCCACTCCCAGGCCCGGCTTGGCCGGTACTCGGATGTGGCCGTCGACAATCTGCAACGGCGCCTTGGTCAGGCGCTGGCCGTCCTGCCAGATCCAGTGGGTGTCGATTGCGGTAATGTCGCCCGGCGCCGCCGCCGCCACCTGGGTGAACATCGCCAGGGAAATATCAAAGTGGTTGTTGGAGTGCGAGCCCCAGGTGAGGCCCCACTCGTGGCACATCTGCGCCACGCGCACCGAGCCCTGCATGGTCCAGAAGTGCGGGTCGGCCAGGGGAATGTCCACCGATTGCAGCTGGATGGCATGGCCCATTTCGCGCCAGTCGGTGGCGATCATATTGGTCGCGGTCGGCAGGCCGGTGGCGCGACGGAATTCAGCCATGACTTCGCGACCTGAATAGCCGTTTTCCGCGCCGCACGGGTCTTCGGCGTAGGCCAGCACGTGGTGCTGATCGCGGCACAGGGCGATGGCTTCCTTGAGTGACCAGGCGCCATTCGGGTCCAGGGTGATGCGCGCGTCGGGGAAGCGTTCGGCCAGTGCGGTCACCGCTTCGATTTCCTCTGCGCCGCGCAGGACCCCGCCTTTGAGCTTGAAGTCGTTGAAACCGTATTTGGCCTTGGCGGCTTCGGCCAGACGCACGATGGCGTCCGGGGTCATGGCCTGCTCGTGACGCAGGCGGAACCAGTCGTCGGCGTCGGCTTCGCTGCGGTAGGCGAGGTCGGTGCGGCTGCGGTCGCCGATGTAGAACAGGTAGCCGAGCATCTTCACTGCGTCGCGCTGCTGGCCTTCACCGAGCAAGGCGGCCACCGGCACGTCGAGGAACTGGCCGAGCAGGTCGAGCAGCGCGGCTTCCATGGCGGTTACAGCGTGGATGGTGATGCGCAGGTCGAACGTCTGCAGGCCGCGTCCGCCGCTGTCGCGGGTGGCAAAGGTGCGGCGCATGGCATTGAGGATGCTCTGGTATTGGCCGATGGGTTTGCCGATCACCAGGCTGCGCGCGTCTTCCAGGGTCTCGCGGATACGCTCGCCGCCGGGCACTTCACCGACGCCGATATGCCCGGCGCTGTCCTGCAGGATCACGATATTGCGCGTAAAGAACGGCCCGTGGGCGCCGCTGAGGTTGAGCAGCATGCTGTCGTGGCCGGCCACCGGAATCACTTGCAGGCTGGTGACCACCGGGGCGTTGCTGGCGTGGTGCTGATGTTCTGTGTTCATGAAGAAGCGTTCCTTATTTGCTCAGGGCGGGGGCAGGGTGCAGCACGCTGGCGGTGTGGGCGCCGGGGCGGGTCTTGGCGAAAAACACCAGGATGGCCGCGAGGATCGACGTCCCGGCCAGCCCGTACAGGCCGCCCTGGATCGACCCGGTGGTCTGCTCCAGAAAGCCGAAGGTGGTCGGCGCGACAAACCCGCCGAGGTTGCCAATGGAGTTGATCAGCGCAATCACCGCCGCTGCGATGCGCGCATCCAGGTAGCCCTGGGGAATCGGCCAGAACAGCGACGACGCCGACTTGAAACCGATGGCCGCAAAGCAGATGGCGATGAAGGCGAAGATCGGCCCGCCGGTGGTGGAAAAGAACATCCCCGCGGCGGCAATCAACAGCGCCGTGGCCACCCAGGCCTGCTGGTGCTTGTATTTGCCGGCCAATGCCGCGAACGAGTACATCGCGATGATCGAGATCAGCCACGGAATCGAGTTGTAGAAGCCCACCTGGATGTCGCTCAGGTCGCCCATCTTTTTGATGATGCTCGGCAGCCAGAAGGTGGCGGCGTAGATGGTCAGCTGGATGCAGAAATACAAGGCGCAGAACAGCATGATCTGACGGTCCTTGAGCAAGGTGCCCAGGGTTGGCTTGACCGTGTTGGCGGCATCGCGCTCGCGTTGCTCGCGGTCGATCTCGCCCACCAGCGCGTCCTGTTCCTCACGGCTGAGCCATTTGGCATCGTGGGGTTTGGAATCGAGCCAGAACCACACGAAAAAGCACAGCAGCACCGACGCCATGCCCTCGATGATGTACATCCATTGCCAGCCGTGCAGGCCCAGGCCTGTGATCTGCAACAGCACGCCGGACAGCGGGCCGGAGATCAGCGAGGCCAGCGCCGAGCCGCTGAGAAAGATCGCAATCGCCTTGCCGCGCTCCACGCCGGGCAGCCAGCGCGTGAAGTAATAGATCACCCCCGGAAAGAACCCGGCCTCGGCCACCCCCAGCAGAAAGCGCAGGATGTAGAAGTGGGTTTCGTTCTGGATGAAGGCCATCAAGGTGGCGGTGATGCCCCAGGTGAACATGATGCGGGTCAGCCAGATACGCGCGCCGACCTTTTGCAGCAGCAGGTTGGAGGGCACTTCGAACAGCGCGTAGCCGATGAAGAACAGACCGGCACCCAGGCCGTAGGCCGCGGCGCCGATGCCCAGGTCATGTTCCATGTGGGTGCGCACGAAGCCGATATTGACGCGGTCGATGTAATTGACGATGAACATGATCACGAAAAGTGGCAGCACATGGCGCTTCACTTTCTTGATCGCGCGGGCCAGCACGGGGTCGTGGGCAGGCGCAGCTGTGGCGGGGCTGGAAGGGGTCACGAGGTAGAACTCCCACTGATTATTGTTGTGCGGGTTGGGTTCAGGGTCGTCGGACATGTCTGACAACTTGCCAGACATCATACAACTGAGATTTTTAAAGTGGCAACCCCTATCTCCAGACCTGTGATGACCCCGGCGGACGCTGGCTTGCCTGCGATAGCTTCACATTGCTGTACCTGACGCACCGCAGCGTCTGCATCGCAGGCAAGCCAGCTCCCACAAAAGACGGGTGCACTTCGGGGAAAATTTGTTTGTTGTCATACAAGTTGCTGCTCAAGCAGGGTGCTAGTATTGCGCGGTCTTTTCGATGGACCCGCCCATGCTCACCGACCTCCCACGCAAGCGCTCCCAGGGCCTGGCCCATGACATCGTCAGCGACCTGACCCAGCAAATTCTGCTGGGGCAGATGGCGCCTGGCGAAAAGCTGCCGTCCGAGTCCGCCATTGTTGGCGAGTACGGTGTCAGTCGCACGGTGGTGCGCGAGGCGCTGTCGAAATTGCAGGCGGCCGGGCTGGTGGAAACCCGGCATGGCGTCGGCACGTTTGTGCTGGCGCGCGACTCGCGCCAGGGCCTGCACCTGACCCACGACACCGCTGTGAGTGTGCGCGGCATCCTCGAACTGCGCATGGGCCTGGAAACCCAGGCCGCCGCCCTGGCAGCGCTGCGCCGCACCGACGCGCAGTTGCAGCAGATGCGCCAGGCCCTGGATGACTATCAGGATTCACTGGGCAGCCACGACAGCAGCGTCGAACCCGATGTGCGCTTTCATCAGTTGATCGCCCAGGCCACGGGCAATAGCTACTTCACCGACGTGATTCAGCACTTGGGCCATTCGGTGATTCCGCGTTCGCGCATCAACGCTCAGGAGCGGGGTGATGCGGACCTGGTGCAACTGGGGCAATTGGCCAATCTGGAACACGAGGCGATTCTCAAGGCTATCCGCCGCCAGGATCCGGATGCGGCGCGTGCGGCCATGTTGCTGCATTTGAGCAATAGCCTGGAGCGTATGACCGGGGAGTAAGAGCGCCCCAGATCAAAAGCAAAAGCGCGGTGGCCTTGGAGTCGACCGTGATTGGCTGCCGAACGCTGTACAAACTGTGGGAGGGGGCTTGCTCCCGATGGCTGAGTGTCAGTCAGCTTATTGGTAGCTGACCCACCGCTATCGGGAGCAAGCCCCCTCCCACAGTTGATCTCCATTTGTCTGTTGGATATCACACTTCTTTTGATCTGCTTTGCTTTGCTTTGGCTTTTGATCTCAAGCGCCCCGTCAACCACGCTGGCCGCACGCAGGCTTGAATCCGTGGGTAACCCGGCAGGACGCCGGGTTAGCCGCACTGGGCCATGGATGGCCCATTGCGGCGGCCCACGGATTCAAGTCTGCGTGCGGGCACACCGAGCGTGAGCGAGGTGCCGAGTGGTGGGGCAAGAGCGTTTTGCTTACTTTTGCGCTTTTCAAAAGTGAGCCGCCGTAAGGGCGGAACCCATATCAGCCATCACCCAAACAACGGATAAGTACCCCCACCCCCACCCCCACCCCAAAACTCCAGGAATTCCCCGACAAGAACTTCATGACCGCGCGAAAGAGTATTCCCAAGCGCCACATGGGAATACTGCCCGAACGCAGCGCGCGCTATTCAGCCTTGCCCTGCATCGGCCAGATCCGCTCCCGCTGCGTCTGCCCCAACCACACCATGCCGTGCATGAACGTCTCGCGCTCTTGCGGTGTGGTCAGCGGGAACTGCGCCAGATGGGTATGCGCCATTTCCCGCACTTGCTCGAACCACGCCCGTTTATCCTCCTCATTATCAAACGCCTGCCCCTCCAGGACATGGGCGGGCATCAGCTCGCTCGGCTCCAGCGGCAATGCATCGCGGGTGAAGAGGCGCGCGTTGATGTTTGCGCTGCAGATCTCCACGGTCAAACCGGTAATGCCCTTGGCCAGCAGCTTTTTAAGCGGCTTGATCTTCTTGTGGGTCTGGGCGGCAAAGTTGGTCGACTTGAGCAGCGTGTTGTACTGCGGCTTGAAGTGGTTGATCAGCGCCGCTTCCGCCAGGGTGACCACCTCGTCGCGATTGAGGCGCACCGCGCGCAGCCGTTCGAAGTGCGCGTGATCCTCTTGCTCGCAGGCTTGGGGATCAAGGTTGAGGTCGCCGCCATTGCTGATCACGGTGCGCCCGTGTTCAAAGCGATACAGCAGCAGCGAAATTTCCAGCTCCGGGGTGTGGGTCGAGGCTTCGGCCAGGATGCGTTGCAGGGTGGTGTGGTTGAGCAAACGGTCAACGGCGGTCAGTGCGTTGACCTTGCCCAGGCCCTGGCCGACATACAGCACGTTCATGTCCCGTTGCTCGGTGTGCAGCGCACTGCTGGCGTTGGCGACCACGATATGGGCGGCGGTGATGACCTGGCGTGTGGCGGTGGTGATCAGCAGATGGGTGCCGTTGGGGGCGACCTGCACCTGCTCGATGGCGTCGCGATCCCCCGGCGTGATCGGCGGGATCTCGTAGCTGAAGGGGATCGGCTGCTCGCCGGTCTCGTCCATCACCAGGAAAAAACTGCCGTGCACGGTGCGGTCCTGCAACTGCAGATCGTAAGGATTGATCAGCACCCGTCGGCGCGCAGTGATCAGGTAGATATTGCTGCCGGCGATCATCTCTCGATAAAGGGCGTCATCCTTGGCCCGGTAGAGGTCGGCGGGGGTCAATACCGAGGGCGGGCTGGAGTAGAGATGGGTGGCACCTTCGGCCGAAAACTGTCGAAGAATGGAGTCCATGCTGTTCATCGTCGTGTCCTTGTGTGGCTGCACACAGTGGCAGGGTGGAGCGCTATTTTGCCAAACTCGCGACGCGTCGGGCACTGGCCGAACGGTCAGGTACTCCCATTCTGAGTAGGAACATGAGCACGGGAACATCCATGGAAGCGTAGGGGAACGCAGGCCATGGTAGGGAGAGGTCGGCGCGATGGCTTTGAGGCGATTCTTAAAAGCACTTGCCTTGGGCGCGCCCGCGCTGTGCCGTTTCAGAATCGCCTTAAAGTCAGGTCTGACCCGTGACGGTTAACGTGGTCGGCGTTGAATGATCGACGTTGATGCCCAACTGTCAGGTTTACCCTATGCCCAATAAAGCCTTACGCCTTGTGATTGCCGATGCCGAGCTGCTGCCCCGGATCAAGATCGAGAAAATGCTCAACCAGCTGGGCTATCACCGTATCGCCCCGCTGAGTTCGTTCGATGAGCTGCAGGCGTTGACGCGCGCGGGCGGTGTGGCGTTCGACCTGTTGATCATCAATACGGCGCTGGTGCATTCGCGGCAGATCAACCTGTTGAAGTACTGCCACGACAACCCCTTGATCCGCCACACGCTGATCTACGACGGGCAATGCGCACAGCCCTCGATGATGTCGGTGTCGGTGAGCCAGACCCTTCACCTCGCCCTGTCGCAATCGCCGGACTTCAACTCGCTGCGCTGTTGCATGGAGATTGTCGACCCGACGCACAGCCTGCCGCTTGTCGAGCGGCCAACCTTGCGCGCGGTTGACACACGGCCGAGCCCACCTGCTGCTTTGCCGCGCACACCGTTCAAGGGCGATGCGGCGGTGGTGGCGTGCGCGGTGGGGTTATCGCCCAAGGGCTGAGGGCAGCTATTTCAGGTAACCGCACTGTTGGGGGCAGCTATCCAGACCGTCACACGGTTGTGGCAAGCCCGCTCGCCACGACAGGTGTGGCGGCGCCTGGCGGGATTGATAGGCTTCGAAAGCGCTACTTGTCCTTGCGCGCGTCCATGGTCTTGCGATGCTCCGCCAGGAACGGCTGCTCGGCCGGGTCAAAGCGATCGATCCCGGCGGTGAAGCGGTGCCAGTACGGATACAACGGCTGGCGCCGCGTGACGGCCTCGATGCGCGATGACTGTTCCTCGGTGAGTTTCAGCTCGGTGGCGGCCAGGTTGTCGCGCAGGTGCTCCTCGGTGCGGGCGCCGATGATCAGCGAGGTGATCCCCGGACGGTCCTTGAGCCAGGCCTGGCAGGTGCGTGCCACCGATACGCCGTGCTCGTCACCGACGGCGGCGAGGGTCTCGATGATGTCCAGCGCGCGTTCCTGGTCATGCACGTAGGGTTCCGGCCAGTCGCTGCCCTGACGCGTGTTGGCCGGCGGCTTTTGCCCGCGTCGGGTGGAACCGGTCAGCAGGCCTTCGCCCATCGGGCCCCATACCAGGGTGCCGATGTTCTGGTCCAGCGCGAGCGGCAGCAGTTCGTACTCGGCCTCGCGGGATTCCGGGGTGTAGTAGATCTGCTGGGTGATGGGCTTGAGCATGCCATGCAACTCGGCCTTGCCCAGGGCTTTCATCATTTGCCAGGCGGTGAAGTTGCTGGTGCCGAAGTAGCGGATCTTGCCCGAACCCACCAGCAGGCGCAGGGCTTCGAGGGTTTCCTCGATCGGCGTCAGGCCGTCCCAGTTGTGCAGTTGATACAGGTCGATGTGGTCGGTGCCCAGGCGCTTGAGGCTGGCTTCGCAGGCGCGAATCAGGTGGTAGCGCGAGGAGCCGGAGTTGTTCGGGTTGTCGTCCACGGGGCTGCGGCCCTTGGTGGCCAGCAGGATGTCGTGGCGCTTGTCGCCCAGGGCCTTGCCGACCACTTCCTCGGCCAGGCCGTGGGAATACAGGTCGGCGGTGTCGACCATGTTCACGCCCGCTTCGAACGCGATATCAAACATGCGCCTGGCCTGGGGCACATCCACCGCGCCGCATTTTTCGAACTCGGCGCGCCCGCCGAAGGGCACGGTGCCCAGGACGATTTCGGATACCAGCAAGCCCGAATGGCCCAGTTGTCGATACTGCATGTCGCCTCCTGTTTCACATTGAACGTAGGGTTGTGAACGACACAGGGCGCGATAGTTTGAATTTTTTTACCTGAAAAAACGCCGAGCTGTTGCTGGCTAGAACACCGCCTTGACCTGCAGCCCCAGCAGCAGGGCGTTGTCGATGTGTTCGCCGGTAAACGCGCCTGGCTCGATGATGTATTGCACATCCGGGCGCAGGCTCAGCCACGGCGTGGCCTGGTAGCCGTAGCTGAGTTCGATCAGTTGTTCGGCGCTGTCCAGTCCGTCAAAGCCGGCACCGACCCGACTGCGCGGGTTTGGCACGGCGCGCCCGTAACCGAGGGCGAGGGTATCGCGCGGCCTGCCGGTGAACGGCTGGTACAGCACCACACCGGTGCCGTACCACTTGCTGAACGGCGAGGCCGCTTCGCTGGCCGCCGAGTACTGACCGAACACATGCAGGCTGCGACCCTTGCTCACGTCGCTGGCCCACACCGCCTGATCCATCAACAGGTAGTGACCGCTGCGGCCGCTGACCTGCCGGTCGCTGCCGATGCGTTTCACCTCGGAGCTGTCGTGGTAGTAACCGAGCTTGTATTCGCCGGGCAGGGCGCCTGCGTGTTTGTACACCAGCTCGACCGGCACGACGGTGCCGGTGGTGCGTTTGGGCCCCAGGTGCCAGGCGCGGCTGGCGTTGCCGTTGCTGTCCGGGTCGACGTTGAACGCCGCCACCCGCAGTTGCCAGGCCGGGGAAAAGTCGTATTTGAGCCGCACGCCCAGACGCGCATTCGGGTAGTTGGTCCAGCCACTGCCGCCGGACATGTTCAGCGGGTGGCCGCAGAGTCCGGCGTTCATGAAGTTGCACAGGATGCCGCTGTCCAGGCCGCCGAGGTCGTTGCCCATGGCCATGTAGCCGAGCTTGACGTTCAGCGCCTGGGTGAACAGCGTGCGTTCGTAACTCAATTCGGTGAGCCGGGTGTAGAGGCCGCCGTAGTTTTCCTGGATCGGCAGGCGGTTGCCCACCAGGTCCTCGGAGGCGCTGTTGCCACGGCGGTCATTGACGGTCAGTTGAATACGGTCGTTGTTGCTCAGACCGTAGAGCTTGCCGAGATCGAACTGCACGCCGAGCTTGAGGTTTTGCGAGTAGCGCGCCGAACGGTGCGTGCCGCCCTTGGCGTTGTAGGCGGTCTCGCCGCTGTAGTCGCCGGTGAAGCGGATACCTTGCGCTTCCAGTTCACGGCGCAGGCCGCCCCAGTCGCCGGTGAGGGTGGTGTTGTCGGCGTATGCGGGCAGTGCGGTGGCAAATGTCAGGCCCAGCAGCAGGCCGCCGAGTCGGGGGTCGGAAAAAAATGCAGTCATGGGGGCTTCCAGACAGAAGGCGCGGTGCCGCGAGGGGCACCGCGCGCGCAGGGTTATGGCAGGGCGTAGGCGATCACGTAGTCGCCACGGTCGGTGGACTGGCGAGCGCCGCCAGCGGTGACCACGATGTACTGCTTGCCGGTTTTCGGCGACACGTAGGTCATCGGGCCGCCCTGGCTGCCCACGGGCAGGCGGGCTTTCCACACTTCGTCACCGTTGCCGCTGTTGAAGGCGCGCAGGTAGAAGTCCTGGGTGCCGGCGATGAAGATCAGGCCGCCCTGGGTCGACAGGGTGCCGCCCAGGGTGGGCAGGCCGATCTTGATCGGCAGGTGCATGCGGATGCCCAGAGGGCCGGTGTCTTCCACCGTGCCGACCGGCACTTGCCAGGCGATTTTTTGCGTCTTCATGTCGATCGCGGTGAGGGTGCCGAACGGCGGCGCCTGGCACGGAATGCCGGCAACCGACAGGAAGCGGTTCTTGTTCACCGCATACGGCGTGCCCTTGAGCGGCACGGCGCCCATGCCGGTGTTCAGTGCTTCACCACCGGAGGCGGCCAGGGCCTTGTTCTGCGACGGCACCATCTGGATCCACAGGCCTAGGCGCATGTCGTTGACGAAGATAAAGCCGTGCACCGGGTCGGTGGAGAGACTGCCCCAGTTCATGCCGCCGAGCGAACCCGGGAAGCTCAGGGATTTGTCGGTGCCCGGTGCGGTGTAGAGGCCGTCGTAGCGCATGCCCTTGAAGTCGATGCGGCACAGCAACTGGTCGTACGGCGTGGCGCCCCACATGTCCGATTCGCTGAGGGTTTGCGCGCCGATCTGCGGCATGCCGACGGATTTAGGCTGGGTTTTCGCGTAGGGCTCGTTGGGAATGTTGGCGGCCTTGACCGGCACTTCCTGCACATCGGTGAGCGGCTTGCCGGTGGCGCGGTCAAGCACGTAGATCTGCCCGGCCTTGGTGCCGATCACGACTGCCGGCACGGCTTTGTCGCTGCCCGGTGGGGTGAAGTCGATCAGGCTCGGCTGCATTGGCAGGTCGAAGTCCCACAGATCGTTATGGACGGTCTGGTACACCCATTTTTCCGCGCCGGTGGAGGCGTCCAGCGCCAGCACCGAGGCGCCGTACTTGTGATTGAGCGCAGTGCGCTCCACGCCGTAGATGTCGGTGGACGAGCTGCCCATGGGCAGGAAGACCGTGTTCATCAGCGGGTCGTAGGACATCGGCGCCCAGCTGTTGGGCGTGCTGCGCACGTAGGTGCTGCCAGCAGCCGGCGCCTGCTTGTCTTCGGGGTTGCCCGGGTCGAAGGCCCAGCGCATCTGGCCGCTGATCACATCAAAACCACGGATCACGCCGCCCGGCATGTCGGTCTGCACGTTGTCCGCCACGCGGCCGCCCACCACCACGGTGGTGCCAGCGATCAACGGCGCCGAGGACAGTTGGTAGTAGCTGTCCGGCACATTGCCCAGGCCCGCCTTGAGGTCCACCTGGCCATGGGTGCCGAAGTCTTCGCAGAACTGGCCGGTGTCGGCGTCCACGGCAATCAGGCGTGCGTCGATGGTGTTGGTCAGCAGACGGCGCTGGCACTGCGCACCGGCGGGTACGCTGGCGGCGATGACCGGCGAGCTGCCCGGTTGGGTGGGCTGCTTGAGCGGCGCGGTGGCGTCGAAATACGCCATGCCACGGCAACGCTGCCACACCGCCGACTGGGCGTTGACCTCGTTCTTCCACAATTCCTTGCCGGTGTCGGCATCCAGTGCGATCAGGTTGTTGTGCGGCGTGCAGATGAACACCTTGTTGCCGATCTGCAGCGGCGTGAGCTGGTCTTCGGCGCCGTTACCGTCGCTGATGGCCACGTCACCGGTGCGGTAGGTCCAGGCCACTTTGAGCTTGTCGACGCTGTTACGGTTGATCTGGTCCAGCGCGGCGAAGCGGCTGCCGCCTTCGGTGTTGCCGTAGTGGGCCCAGTCTTTCTGCGCATCGGCTGCAGTCACCGGCGTGACGCCAGGACCGGCGCCGGTAGGGGCAACGCTCGGATGGGCGACAAACATATTGCCCGCCGCCACAGCCACGCCCACCGCCAGCACAGCCGCCACGCCATACGCGCCACGCGCAGGCCGGCCGACCAGCAGCGGGTACACCAGCGCCACCACCAGGCCAATGGCTGCAAACATGAACAGCCGCGAGAACAGTGGCCAGAACACCAGGCCCACGTCCGCCACCGCCCAGATCGCCGTGCCGACGAGGAACGCGCCGAACAGCCACGCGCCCGCCGCTTTGCGTTTGGCGATCAACAGCCCGGCAATCGCCATGGCCACGCCGCCGATCAGGAAGTACCAGGAGCCACCCAGGCTGACCAGTTTGGCGCCGCCGACGGCAAGCGCAAGGCCGAGCAGGGCGATGATCACGCCCAGGCCCAGCAGGAAGAATCTAGAGACGCCAGCGGCGCGCGGTGCTCGTTTCATGTCGAAAGGACTCGATTGAGATAGGGCAAAGACCGGATTTTAGCAACATAAGTAACCGGTTAGTACATTACAGTCTCGCAATAGACTGTTACCGAGACTGCCACAGTCAATTGAGAGGGGGGGGGGAGGCCATCACTGTGGCAAGCCCTAATGCCAGTCAGTTAAGCGCAGCTCCCCTGTGGGAGCGGCGGTGCGACGATTCGACTTGCCCGCGAAAGCGGTGGGTCTTCAACATCAATGTTTGCTGGGCCGACGCCATCGGGAGCAAGCCCCCTCCCACATTTTTTACAGCGTTCGGCAGACCATTTCGGTCGGCTCTCAGGCCGCCGCGCTCTTGATCTTGATCTTAGGCGCCCCGTCAAACACGCTGGCCGAACGCAGGTTTTGGAGCGTGGGTAACCCGGCAGGACGCCGGGTTAGCCGCGCTGGGCCAAGGATGGCCCATCGCGGCGGCCCACGCTCCAAAGCCTGCGTGAGGGCACACCGAGCCTGGGCGAGGTGCCGAGTGTTGGGGCAAGAGCGTTTTGCTTACTTTTGCGCTTTTCAAAAGTGAGCCGCCGTAAGGGCGGAACCCTAAGTCGCCGTTACCGCACAAACCGGTATGTACACCGAAAAGTCGCACCGCTCGTTGCTTCAAGCATCACGCTGGCTTAACTGAACGGCATTAGGGCAAGCCTGCTCGCTACAACACCAGTAAAAGATTGCTCACACAGGTCAGATCGAGCTTGCCCTGATTTTGCCGTGGCGCTTTTTCGGTGGGTTTTCATCGTCTGCCAGTGCATCGCCGCCCAGGCTGCGGGTCAGCTCTACGGCTGCCTGCTGGAACAGCGGATGAAGGGTCTGCGCCTGCTCGGCGGTGAGGCGGCTGGCCGGGCCGGACAGCACCAGTGCGCCGATCAGGTTTTCCCCTGGGCCGAAGATCGGCAGCGCCATTGAGGCTGCATGCGGGTCGGTGGCGCCGTGGGAATAGATCGGCTTGATCATCCTCGCCGCCAGTAAATAGGGCGTGCGCAATGCCTCGGCACCGGCCGCGCCGTCCATCGGGCGGGTGTCGCCGGGTTGCAGGTGCAGGCGCAGGTGATGCGGCGAGTTGACCCGGTAGAGGCACATTCTGTAGGCGCCATGGCGCACGTAGAACGAGGCGGTTTCGCCACTTTCCTGGGTCAGCCGGTGCAACAGCGGGGTGATGTGGCGTTCCAGGTCGAGGCCGTCCTGGTACACCGTGTTCAAGCGCATGATTTCAGTCGCCAGTTGATAGCGGCCGTCCGCCAGGCGCGTGATCAGGCCATGGTTTTCCAGCGATACCATCAGACGCATGATCGTGCTTTTGATCAGCCCGGTGCGCGCCGCCAGCTCGGCCAGCTCGAGGGCGGTGTCGCCTATCCTGAAGGCGGTCAGCACGGTGAGCACCCGATCAGCCGAAGCAACCCCGGTGACGGCCGGGCGTGGGCGGGTTTTTACCATGGGGTGCTCCTTGAGGATGTGCGGGTACGCTGCAAAATACTGGCATTGCCCGCGAGGGGCAATGCTCAAGTGCTTGACCTTGCAGCGTTTAACCGCGCCTCAGTGGGCGTTCGCCGCTTTGCCGAGTTCGAGCGCCTGCATCTGCTTGCGCCCCATCAGCAACACCATCACCGCACCGGCAGCACACAGCGCCGCCAGTGGCAGCAACGCCAGGGCGTAACTGCCCGTGGCGTGATGGATGGTGCCGTACACATTGACCATGATGCCGCCGCCGACCAGGTTGGCCATCGCGCCCACGGCGGCCAGGCCGGCAGCGGCGGTGGAGGACGACAGCCAGGTGGACACCAGCGCCCAGAACGGCCCCTTCATCGAGTAGGCGCCGATCAGCACCATCGACAACATCACCACCGTGGCCACCAGCGACGAGGTGACCAGTGCCAGCAACAGCCCGGCGGTGATCAGCAGCAAGGTGGTCGCGGTGTGCCAGCGGCGTTCCCCGGTCTTGTCGGAACTGCGTCCCCACACAATCATCAGGACCGACGCGAGCCCATAGGGAATGGCATTGACCAGGCCGATCTGCAGGTTGTCCAGGCCAAAGGTTCTGAGCAGTTGCGGGGCCCACACGCTCATGGTGCTGCCGGCGGCCGACGCGCCCGAGTAGATCAGCGCCAGCACCCAGATGTGCTTGTGGCGCAGCAGTTTCCACAGCGAGATATGCCCGATTGCGGTCTTGCGGCTGCGTTCTTCGTCGAGGCGCCCGGTGAGCCAACTGCGCTGTTCGTGGCTCAACCATTTGGCCTGTTCGGGGCGGTCGGTCAGCACGAACAGGCAGGCGATCCCGAGCAGCACCGCAGGGATGCCCTCAATGATGAACAGCCAGTGCCAGCCGCGCATGCCGAACCAGCCATCCAGGCTCAGCAGCAGGCCGGAAAGCGGCGAGCCTATGAAGTTGGCACCGGGAATGGCCACCATGAAGATTGCGACCATGCGCCCACGGTAGGCCGCCGGCAGCCAGTAGGTGAGGTACAGCAACACGCCCGGGAAGAAACCCGCTTCGGCGGCACCCAGCAAAAAGCGCATGACGTACAGGGAATTGGCGCCCTGCACGAACGCGGTACCCGCGGAAATCAGCCCCCAGGTGATCATGATCCGGGCGATCCACACCCGCGCGCCAAAGCGCTGCAACGCCAGGTTGCTGGGCACCTCCACGAGAAAGTACGAGACGAAGAACAGGCTGCTGGCGAAACCGAAGATCGCCGGGGTAAGGCCCAGGTCCTGGTTCATCTGCAGGGACGCCATGCCGATATTGCCCCGATCGATGATCGCGAGCAGGTAGCAGAGGATCAGGAACGGCAACAGCCGCCACGCCACCTTGCGCATGGTCGAGCGCTCGATGGCGCTGATTTCAGTAGAGCTGACAGGCATGACTCTCTCCCATTTTGTTTTTGTCGGAGAAGCGTATGAGCCCGCTCTTCATCAAGTGAAGTGCGGGCGGTGTGCGTGCAAATCAATCGGCGAACAGGTGGCGGTTGACCACCGCGCGCGGCTCAAGCGGGTCGCCGTTCCAGACGTCGAGAATCTGTTGCAGCGCCAGCATGCCCACACGGTCGCGCGCCTCACGGGTATTGGCGCCGACATGGGGCGTGGCGACCAGCGTCGGCAGGCCCCACAAGGCGGAATCGGCCGGTGGCGGTTCGGGGTTGAAGGTGTCGAGGCCGGCGCCGGCGATCTGCCGGGTGCTCAAGGCGTGGACCAGCGCGTCGGTATCGATCAGCTCGCCGCGTGCGGTATTGATCAGCAGGCTGCCGGGGCGCATCTGCGCGAACTGCGCCGCACCAAACAGGTTGCGGTTCTGCTCGGTGAGCGGGCAATGCAGGCTGATGACATCGCAGCCGGCGAGCACGGTCTGGAAATCGTCGGCGCGCTCGACGTTGGGCAGGTCGGGCAGGTGCGCAAGGTAGGGGTCGTACACCTTGACGGTCATGCGCAGCGGGGTCACCAATTCCATCAGGATGCGCCCGATGGCGCCCAACCCCACCAGGCCCAGGGTCTTGCCGCAGAGTTCGATGCCGACGGAGGTTGTCTTGTCCCAGTGCCCGTCACGCAGGCGTGCATCGAGCAGGGCGGTCTGGCGCGCGACGCTGAACATCAGCGCCAGCGCGTGTTCGGCCACCGATTGAGCGTTGGCGCCCAGGGCGATGGTCACGGGGATATTGCGCTCGGCGGCGGCGGCGATGTCGATGGTGTCGTAGCCCACACCGTGCTTGGCGATGATCTTCAGTGCGTGAGAGGCGTTGATCATCTCGCGGGTCAGGTTGCCCTGGCGCACGATGATGGCGTCCGGCTGTTCGCGGGCAATGATGGCGGTCAGTTCATCGGCCGGCAGGTAGGGCGTGGTGGGGATCACGCGCACCCCGTGGGCGGCGGCGTGAGCCATGGCCTCGGCGGTCAATTGCGGGCCGGTCAGCAGAAGGGTTCGGGTCATGTTGCGCACCTTGGTTTTGTTATCTGAGTGCAGTCGGCGCTCGTGGCGGCGCTCAACGTTGGCTTGAAAGCTATCATAATGAAACGTCGTTGCAATAAATAAATTTGCTCGATTTGGCGTTGTCACGCGTGCAGGTGCCGCTAAGTGTTTATTTGCGAAGGTGTTCCTCTTGAATATTCACCGCTTTCAAATTTACGTAATGCGGCTTGGTCGGAGTCTGGTGTTGCTACGTAGGAATCTTGGTGATAATTTCGAAATGGCGTTTCGTTTATAGTGATACGCCATCAATAAAAATCACACACAAGAGGAAGACCCCATGTCCATCGGATTCAGAGTGCTCCAGCAGCCACGCAAAGTTGCCGCCGAGTGGGTGGAGCGCTACCGCACGGTGCCCGTGGCGAACATCAGCGATTCGATGAACCGCATGACCGCCGGCGGTGCCAGCCTGCAACCGATGCACAGCAAGGGCGTGCTGGTGGGGCCGGCGCTGACCGTCAAGGCGCGCCCGGGGGACAACCTGATGCTGCATCACGCGCTGGATATCGCGCAGCCGGGCGATGTGATCGTGGTGGACGCCGGCGGCGACCTGAGCAACGCGCTGATCGGCGAAATGATGGTGGCGTATGCGATCAAGCGCGGCGTGGCCGGCATTGTGATCAATGGCGCCATTCGCGATGCGGCAAGCATCGGTGCCGGTGACTTCCCGGTGTTCGCCGCCGGTATAACCCATCGCGGCCCGTACAAGGATGGACCGGGCGAAGTGAATGTGCCGATTGCCCTGGGTGGCATGGTGATCGAACCGGGCGACCTGATGATCGGCGACGAAGACGGTTTGCTCTGTGTGCCCTTCGATCAGGTCGGCGAGGTGTATGATCGCGCCTACGCCAAGCATGCCGCTGAACAGAAGCAGCTTGAACAGATCGCACTGGGCGAAAACGACCGCACCTGGGTCATGAAATCGCTCATACAAAAGGGCTGCGCGTTTAGTTGAATCCTGCTTCCCCGTCCCGCTGGCCCGCGCCGATACGCGCGCTGCGCCATCGCAATTTCCAGATCTACTTTGTCGGCCAGGGCCTTTCCACCCTGGGCAAGTGGGTGCAACAGGTCGCGCTTGCCTGGCTGGCCTACCACCTCACGGGCTCGGCCGTGCTGCTGGGGACCATTGCGTTTCTGACGCTGTTGCCCCAACTGCTGATCGGGCCGCTGGCGGGTGCCTGGTCCGACCGCCACGACAAACGCCGCCTGCTGATGGCGGTGCAGGCGGTGCTCGCCGTGCAATCGGTGGCCCTGGCGCTGCTCACCTGGCAGCACTGGATGGGGCGCGAGGTGATCATTGCGATGGCGCTGCTGCTGGGCTTGCTCAACGCCCTGGAAACCCCGCTGCGGCAAGCCTTGATCGCCAGCTTCGTCGATGACCCCGGCGACCTGCCCAATGCCCTCGTACTCAATGCGATGCTGATCAATGCCGCGCGCTTTATCGGCCCGCCGCTGGCCGGGATGCTGATCAACTGGAGCGGCGAGGCGGGTTGTTTTCTGCTGACGTCCATCGCCTTCGGCATGTTGCTGGTCGGCCTGGGCAAGGTGCAAAGCCGCGCGCAGGCCAGGGCCCAGGGCTCCACCGGGGAGATTTTCCGTGAAGGCTTGCGTTACCTGTGGCGCACCCTGGCGATTCGGCGACTGCTGATTAGCGTGGTGATGGTCAATCTGCTGGCGTCCTGCTACTCGGTGCTGCTGCCGATTCTGGCCAAGCATGCGTTCAGCGGCGATGCCCAGACCCTGGGCTGGCTCTGGGGGGCGGCCGGTGCCGGTGCCTTTGTGGCGACGATTTTCCTGGCCTTTGCCGGCAGCGCCTCGCGGCTGAGCCGCATCATTGTGCTGGGCACCGTGGTGTGTGCGGTGTCGCTGTGCGCGATGGCGGCCAACCCGCCGCTGGGGTTCACCCTGGCGGCACTCGCCGGGCTGGGGTTCGGCATCACGGTGAGCAATGTCAGCAGCAATATGACCCTGCAAGGCGCCGCGCCGGAAGCGCTGCGGGGCAGGGTCATTGCGTTTTATATCGCCATGCGTTTCGGCTTTGAAGCGATTGGCGGTTTGCTGGCCGGCCTGCTGGCGGCAGCCCTGAACGTGCAATGGACCCTGTTGGTGGCGGGGGTGTTGCTCGGGGCCTACCAGATATGCAGTGGGTTGCTGCATAAAAGGGCCGAGAAAGGGCGGCGCTAAAACGCTTGCCGCCGCCCTGGCTGGCTAGAACTTGAAGCGCCCCACCAGCCCCTTGAGCTGCGCGGAAATATCCGTCAAGCGCCCCGAACCGGTCTGCGCCGAATGCGCGAAGCCTTCGACCAACTGCGCATCGGCATGGATCTGCGCGATATGGCGGTTGATCTCCTCGGCCACCTGGTGCTGTTCCTCGGCGGCGGTGGCGATCTGGGTGTTCTGGTCGCGGATCGAATCCACCGAGCCACGGATCTTGTCGAAGCTGTCGCGGGCCTGCTGGATGCGCTCCACGCTGGTGTGTGACACCTGCAGGCTGCCCTGCATCTGCTGGGTCACTTCCTGGGTGCGGCGGGCGAGGTTGCCGAGCAGGCTGTCGATTTCGCCGGTGGAGTCGGCCGTGCGGCGCGCGAGGGCGCGGACTTCGTCGGCGACCACCGCAAAGCCACGGCCCTGGTCACCGGCGCGCGCGGCTTCGATGGCGGCGTTGAGCGCCAGCAGGTTGGTCTGTTCGGCAATCGAGCGGATGGTGTCGAGGATGGTGTTGATGTTGTGGCTGTCCTGCTCCAGCAACTGCATGGTATGGGTCGACTTCTGCAGGTCTTCGCTGAGCTTGAGCACGCTGCCGGTGGCTTCGCCGATATGCTGCTCGCCGGTGTGCACGTCGCGGTAGCCCTGGTCGGCGCTCGCGGCGGCGGCGCTGCAGGAGCGTGCGACTTCGTTGGCGGTGGCCACCATTTCGTTGAACGCGGTGCTCACCAGTTCCACCGCTTCACGCTGGCGCCCGGCGGCCTGGTTCAGGTTGTTGGCCACATCGCTGGTGTCGGCGGCGGCGGTTTGCAGGTCGGCGGACGCATTGCCGATGCGCTGCACCAACTGCGCGATCATGCCCAGGAACTGGTTGAACCAGCCGGCGAGGATGGCGGTTTCGTCCTTGCCCTGCACCTTGAGCTGGCGCGTGAGGTCGCCTTCACCTTCGGCAATTTCCTGCAGGCCGTCGGCCACGCCGCGAATCGGGCGCACGATCACCCGGGCGAAACTGGCGCCGACGATGGCGAAGACAATCGCGAGGGCGGCAGCAATGGCGGCGATCAACCAGGTGAGACGGGTGGCGTCGGCCATCACTTCGTCACGTTTGATCAGGCCGATAAAGCGCCAGCCCAGGTCTTTGGAGCTGACCACGTTGGCCATGTAGGGCACGCCGTCGATCTCGACCTGAGTCACGCCGTCGCCGCGCTTGGACAGCTGCGCGTAGTTGGGGCCCAGTTCGGCCAGGGGCTTGAAGTTGTGCTTGGCATCGCTGGGGTCGACCAGCACGTTGCCATTGGCTTCCACCAGCATCAGGTAGCCGCTGTCGCCCAGCTTGATGTTGCGCACCAGTTCGGTGAGCTGCTTGAGTGACACATCCAGGCCAACCACGCCGACGATCTTGCCGGCGGCATCGGCGACGGTGTGCACGGTGCCGATCAGCGTCACATCGTCTGCCGCCCAGTAATAGGCGCCCGTGCGCACGGTGGTGCCTGGCGCGGCGACGGCGGCCTGGTACCAGGGGCGCAGGCGCGGGTCGTAGTTGCTGATCTTGGGGTCATCCGGCCAACTGGCGTAGCCGCCGTCGCTCAAGCCCAGA
Organism: Pseudomonas sp. MH9.3; assembly: GCF_034354675.1. Taxonomy (NCBI): domain Bacteria; kingdom Pseudomonadati; phylum Pseudomonadota; class Gammaproteobacteria; order Pseudomonadales; family Pseudomonadaceae; genus Pseudomonas; species Pseudomonas sp. MH9.3. Next base: position 416,429 of record NZ_CP133785.1, read on the forward strand.
GACAGGTAGGCGGTGCTGGCATGGCTTTTGGCGAACTGGTCGAAAATCGCCAGCAGTTCCTGATTGGTCGGGGTCAGCGGGATTTTCGCCGCGTCGGCGCCCACGTAGCTCTTGAGATCCTTGGCCGCGACCATGCGTGGGTCCTTGGCCAGGTAGTCGACGTTCTGACTGATGCCGTCGAAAAACTGCTTCATGCCATTGTCGATCTGACGGATTTCGCGGCCACTGCTGTCGAGGAAATTGGCCTTGGCCCCCTCGCGCACATTGAGCACGACCAACACCGCGACGAGGATCACCGGCACGCACGCGATAGCCGCGAACGCCCAGGTCAGCTTCTGCTTGATATTCATGACTTCACCCGCGGATATTTATAGTTTTGGCAAGGGGAAACGCTAGCGCTGAATGTCGCATGGTTTGTTTTGAGGGGAGATTGCCATGCGTACCCCCGGTTTATCGACCGAGGGGGCATTCACTTGAGGAGAGTGGTGGATCAGCCGGGGGTGGAGTCGGCGAGGGTGTCACGGCGCATCGATTGCAGGTTTTTCTCGATGGTTTCGCAGATGGCTTCCATCTGGATCTGGTGTTCGCTGGAGCGGAACGGGCTTTGCAGGTCGGTGCCGATGCGCTCGATGGCCAGCAGCATGAAGCCCACCACGGTGGACGCCAGCGGTGTGAACCAACCCAGGGATTCCACCAGGCCCACCGGCACGATCAGGCAGAACAGCGAGATGAACAACCGTGGAAAGTACACATAGGGGTAGGGCAGTGGCGTATTGGCGATGCGCTCCATGCCGCCCTGGGCGTTGGACAGATCGACCATCGTCGATTCGATCCGCGCCAGGCGAATGCTGTCCAGGTGCCCGGCCTTGTATTCGCGCGACAGTATCGCTGCGGAGCCGGTGAGAATGTCATTGGCAAAGTTGTTGGTGGCGCCATTGCGCGCGAATTCTTCGGCGGGAATAAACGCACGGACCTCATCCGGGCATGGCTTGCCCCGCAGGTGAGCGGCCAGGCAGTTCACATAGGCCACATGCCGGCGCAGCAAGGTGGACTTGATCGGGTTCACGTCACTGCCGGGGTCGTCAAGCAGGGTCAGCACCTGGCGCGCGAAACTGCGCGAATTGTTGACCATCGCCCCCCACAGCGTGCGCGCTTCCCACCAGCGGTTGTAGGCGCTGCTGTTGCGAAAGCTGATCAGCACGATCAACGCCGAACCCAGCAGCGTGAGCGGCATCAGCGGCAGGTTGACCTTGGCGTTGAGGAACAGCATGAAGTCCACCGTCACGGCGATATCCCACAACAGCAGCCAGAACAGGGACCAGCCCACGTAGCCCATGGTCTTGATGATCAGGCGGTATTTTTTGAGGATGGCGGCTTTCAAATGAGGACCTCGCGGCGGGGCGGTGAGCGACTATGCTCTAGCTCGGACGCCAGCGTGCGGGGAAGGTTCGGCAGGGGACTGAATCGGTTAAGCCACTTAGGCAGTTTCGGAACAATTTTGGTAACGACGCGGTCCGCTTGTTTAATCACTATAGATTGCGCTCAAGGCAAAACGCCATTATCGGTACTGCAATTGAGATCAGTGCATCCAAGTTGTTTGATCAGGGCTTTTTCTCATGTGTGGCAGTTCGTTGAAGTTGGCGATGGAAGAGTCGGTGCAAGCGTTTGAGCAGCATGTGGAGTTTGACGCTTGCATGCGTATTCATTACAAGATGTTGCTGGAGACCTATGCAAAAAGAGCATTTTTTTATAAGACGGCTTTGAAGTTCAACCGTTTGATGGTGTCGTTTACGTTGCTCGGCACCTATTTTTCCAAACCGGTGCCGTTACTGTCCGAGGTCAAAGAGTTTTGTGTGGCGCGCGGCTTTTCTTCCCGGAACAGTCTTGAGTCGATATTCCTGCTGTTTCGCGCATTGGGGTTCATGAAGGTGGCGGGGCACCCGGATGACAGCCGTCTGCGGGTATTCGGCCCGTCGCCCCAGGCCTGTCAGGAGGTCAGGTTACTGCTCAGGTCGGTGGTGGAACCGACGCAGCTGATGTGCGCCGGACAGGACATTTTTGCGGGTGTGGAGCAGTTGGATGATCACGCTTACCTGTCCCGTTATTTCAAGGGTTATGCGACCCTGCTCGGCAATGACCTGTCGATTGATCTGTTGTTGCCTGACTGTTATTGGCTGGTCAAGCGCGATGCCGGGCATATGTTGATGCTGGCGATTTATAACGATGCCTGTGCACCGGATAATTCGGGGGCAAGTTTCCGCGTGTCCTCCTATTTGTCCATCGCCGAACAACTGTCCGTGTCCAAGACCCATGTTATTCGCCTCGTACAGGAAGGCGCTGATCGGGGGTATTTCAAGGTGCATTCGAAAACCCAATTGGAAGTGCTGCCATCCTTTATAAACCTGGTCCGAAGATTCATGGCGTATTCATTTGCCACTTGCTTGCACAGTCTTAAACTGAGTCATGTCAGCCGCACATAGACCGCCAGCGCACGGAGAGTCAAGGGATGCCGAATAACGTGAAACTCAGGCCGCGCATGCAACGTCTGTTGTCTCCGGCGGTGACTCAAGCCGAACTGATCGGCATCATCGCCTGGCTGGGCGTGTTGCTGGCCGGGCCGCTGAAGACAGCCGGCATGGCGGAAGGGCTGGTCACGCTGGGGCTGCTGCTGGTGTGCGGCTACCACCGTGTGGCCACCAACTTTTTCGTCTGGCGTGTGCTGGGTGTGGTGTACATGGTGTTGCTGTGCGTGGGTTTCTTCCATGTGATCGGCGCCAACCTGGAGCTGCGCGTGTTTGCCTTGCCGCTGGCGGTGACCCTGGTGGTCAGCAGCGCGCTGCTGTTTATCTCGGTACAGGACTTTTTGCTCTGCGCGGCGCTGGTGTGGGCGGTGATGTGGCCGATCCTCTCCGAGTCGTTCTACGAGGGCGCGCAGGTTTATCTGTTCATCTTCTGCGCGGCGTCGGTGTCGATCGGGTTCATCCTGAGTTTTTCCTACCTGAAGAACCTGCGTTCCGTGCTGCTGGTGGAAAGCGAGTTTCGCGTGCTGGCGCAGACGGACTACCTCACCTCCATTCTCAACCGGCGCGCACTCATGGAGAGTTTTGCCAAGTTGATCGCTGCGGGGCAGAGCGGCTATTTCCTGATGCTGGACATTGACAGTTTCAAGCTCAAGAACGACCAGTTCGGCCACGATGTCGGCGACCGGATTTTGTGCGCCATGGCCGATTGCCTCAAGGCCACACCCGGCAGCCACAGTTTCGGCCGCATCGGCGGTGAGGAATTCGGCGTATTGCTGGTGGGGGACGACCCTTCAGTGGCCAGTGCGTTTGCGTTGCGCCTGCTGCACAACATTCGCTGCAGTGTTGCGCCGCCCCATCATTACACCTGCAGCGCGGGCATGACCGGCTTCGCGGCGGGAGCGGACATGTCGACGGTGCTCAAGAATGCCGACCGCAACCTGTATATGGCCAAGCGCAATGGCAAGGACTGTGTCTATCTGGACGGCGCGCCGGTGCGGGAGCAGTGCGGTGACGCGGACACTCGCGTCACCACCAGGGTCTGAATCAGCCCTGGGCCAGGATGCTCGCCAGCAGCCCGGGAAAGCGCGTCTCCAGTTCCTCGCGGCGCAGCGAGTTCATGTGAGTGGTGCCGACGCTGCGGGTGTGCACCAGCCCGGCGTCACGCAGCACGCGGAAATGGTGGGACATGCTCGACTTGGGGCGCCCACCGTCCAGTTCGCCGCAGGAGGCCTCCGGCACGCCGGCCAGGCAGCGCACGATATCCAGGCGCACGGGATCACTCAGGGCATACAGCAGGCGCTCGAGTGTGAGGTCTTGCAGGGCTGGGTGTTTGAAGGCTCGCATGGCGGCGGATGATAACAGGGGGGTAGCGCCGAATACCATAGTTCGATTACCATCGAACTATCGAATTACCCACTTCACTTCTGGAGTTTCCCGATGACTGCACTGTTCGAACCGTTCACGCTCAAGGATGTGACACTGCGCAACCGCATTGCGATCCCTCCAATGTGCCAATACAGCGCCGATGACGGCATGGTTAATGATTGGCACCTCGTGCACCTGGCCAGCATGGCCCGTGGCGGCGCCGGGTTGCTGGTGGTCGAGGCCACCGCAGTGTCACCGGAAGGGCGCATCACGCCAGGCTGCGCCGGTATCTGGAGCGATGCCCACGCCCAGGCTTTCGTGCCGATGGTCAAGGCGATCAAGGCCGCCGGTGCCGTGCCGGGCATCCAGATCGCCCACGCCGGCCGCAAGGCCAGTGCCAACCGCCCGTGGGAAGGCGATGACCACATGCCACCCTCCGACCCGCGTAGCTGGGAAACCATTGCGCCTTCGGCGATTGCCTTCGGTGCCAACCTGCCCAACGTTCCGCGCGCCATGACCCTGGACGACATTGCCCGCGTCAAGCAGGACTTCGTCGACGCCGCGCGCCGCGCCCGTGACGCCGGCTTTGAGTGGATCGAGCTGCACTTCGCCCATGGCTATCTGGGCCAGAGCTTCTTCTCCGAGCATTCCAACCAGCGTACCGACGCCTACGGCGGCAGCTTCGACAACCGCAGCCGTTTCCTCCTTGAAACCCTGGCCGCCGTGCGTGAAGTCTGGCCGGAGAACCTGCCGCTGACCGCGCGTTTCGGCGTGATCGAATACGACGGCCGCGACGAGCAGACCCTCACCGAATCCATCGAGCTGGCCCGCCGCTTCAAGGCCGGTGGCCTGGATTTGCTCAGCGTCAGCGTAGGTTTCACCATTCCTGACACCAACATCCCATGGGGCCCGGCGTTCCTTGGGCCGGTGGCCGAGCGCGTACGCCGCGAAGCCGGTATTCCAGTGACCTCGGCCTGGGGCTTCGGCACGCCGGACCTGGCTGAAGCTGCGTTGCAAAATGGCCAGCTGGACCTCGTCTCGGTAGGCCGCGCGCACCTGGCCGACCCGCACTGGGCGTATTTTGCCGCCAAGGAACTGGGTGTGGAAAAAGCCTCGTGGACCTTGCCCGCGCCTTACGCGCATTGGCTGGAGCGCTATCGCTAAGGCGAGCTGTACCGCTGCATGAGCCACTCGATCGAGTGGCTTTTTTTTGCGTGGATTTTGTTTGGTAGAACCTTTGATACAAAGTGGACACAAGAAAAATAACAAATGAGAATGCATGTCAAACGAGAATGCATTGATATACCATGCGCCTCGAAATTGGCAGGGATGCCGTCCCATCTGGCTCTTTACTAGGTTCGTTATCCATGCGTCGTACCCTGATTTCCATCTGTGTGCTTCAGGCGTTTTCTCCGTTCACCTGGGCAGAAGATGCTCCCGCCGACAAGGCCAGTATCGAGCTGCAAGCTACCAATGTGACCGGCGCGGCCGACTACGAAACCGCGCAGGGGCCGGTCAAGGGCTACCGCGCCACCCGCTCGGCCAGTGCGACGCGTACCGACACCTCGATTCATGAAACCCCGCAGTCCATCAGCGTGGTGCCCAAGGATGTGGTCGAAGACATCGGCGCCACGCGCCTGCAGGAAGCCCTTGACTATGCCAGCGGTGTGGGTCGGGCGAACAACTTTGGCGGTCAGGGCCTCACCAGCTTCACCGTGCGCGGCTTTACCACTGCCGAGTTCTACCGCAACGGTTTCCCGATCAACCGTGGCTACCCGGCCATGCCGGACGCCAACACCATCGAACGCCTGGAAGTGCTGCGTGGGCCGGCGACCATGCTCTACGGCCGCGGCGATCCCGGCGGCACTTTCAACGTGGTCTCCAAGCAACCCTTGGCCGAGCGCACCGTCACCCTTGGCAGTCAGCTCGATGACCAGGGCATGAAGCGCGGCACCCTCGATGCGTCCGGCCCGCTGGATGAAGAAGGCCGCCTGGCCTATCGCCTGAACGTGGTGGGCGAGGGCGGCGACACTTTCCGCGACCACGTATCCACCGAACGCTACGGCGTGGCCCCGGTGCTGACCTGGCAGGCCAACGACGCGACCAAGGTGATCTTCGAAGGCGACTTCATCCGCAACAATCACCCGCTGGATCGTGGCCTGACGCGCTTCGCCAACCAGCGCAGCACGCCGTCGCGCGACACCTTCTGGGGCGAAAAGTACGCCGGTGACCTGCACAACGACAACAACATGGCCCAGCTGCGTTTCGAGCACATGCTCAACGACAACTGGACCCTCGGCGGCGGTGTCCAGTGGCTGGACGGCACCATGAAGGGCGACGGCGTCGAGGCGAACGATCCCAAGAGCCTGGGCGCCGACGGCCGCACCCTGCAGCGCAACTTCAACTACCGCAAGCTGGAATGGACCGACCAGGATTACCAGCTCAACCTGACCGGGCACTTCTCCACCGGCGGTTTCGAGCACACGCTGCTGACCGGTGTCGAGTACGAAGACTACGACTACAAGTCGATCATCCAGCGTTCCAGCGCGGCGACGGGTGCGTTCCCCATCGACATCTTCAATCCGGTCTACGGCCAGCCGCGTCCAGCGCTGACCCGCACCCCCACCCACGACAAGGAAAACCTCAAGACCTACGCCGTCTTCGTCCAGGACCAGGTGGCGTTGACCGAACGCCTGCGTGTGTTGGCCGGTGCGCGCTTCGAGCGTTTCGAGCATCAGTACACGTCCTATGTGCCGGGCGTGAAACCCTGGGACGCGGCCGACAACGCCGTCACCCCACGGGTCGGCATCCTGTATGACCTGACCGACACCGTAGCCCTGTACGCCGATGCCGCGCGTTCGTTCAAACCCAACACCGGAGCCAGCCGCCTGGGTGGCGGATTCGATCCGGAGCAGGGCAAGTCCTATGAGATGGGGCTCAAGTGGGAGGCGCTGGAGCAGTTGAGCGTTGACGCGGCGATCTACCAGATCGAGAAGAAAAACGTGCAGGGCACCGACCCGCTCGACTCAGCCTTCAACGTTGCGACGGGCCAGGTGCGCAGTCGCGGGTTTGACCTCAACGTGGCCGGCAACCTGACGCCGCAATGGCGGGTGATCGGCGGCTATGCCTACGTGGATGCCGCCGTCACCAAGGACACCACGGTGCGCACCGGCACGCGCCTGGCCAACATCCCGCGCAACAGCTTCAGCCTGCTCAACGTGTATGAGTTCCAGGACGGCACGCTCAAGGGGCTGGGGCTGGGCGCAGGCGGCAAATACGTCGCCGAGCGCGCCGGGCAGACCAGCAACTCGACGTTCACCATGGGCTCTTACACCGTGGTCGACCTGCTTGGTTACTACAAGGTCAACGAAAAGGTCAGGCTGAACCTGGACGTGAAGAACCTGTTCAACAAGGAGTATGAAGAAGGCTCGTTCCTGAACTTCTATGCGTATCCGGGTGAACCGCGCACCGTGCAGGTGGGGATCTCCTACACCCTCTGACCCTGAGCTATCCCTATGACGAACGGGCTTGCTGTGGCAAGTAGGCTTGCTGTGGCGAGCGGGCTTGCCCCGCGTTGGGGTGCGAAGCGCCCCCAATCAGGGAAAACACGGTGTACCTGATACTGCACAGTGTGGTCTTGGGGCCGCTGCGCAGCCCAACGCAGGACAAGCCTGCTCGCCACGACAACCCTGTTCCCACAGGGCCGGGAGCCAGTCTAAAGCGGCGTCAACACGTTCATCACTGTATCCAGCGCCACACGGGTGTCATCCAGCTGCACCAGCGAGGCGTGCCGTGCGCCCAGGGCGTCGCGGTTCTGGATTGCGGTGAGGATCGCCTTGTGCCGGGGCAGACTCAGGCCCTGGATATCCGGACGGCGGTTGGTAATGTTGATCGATTCGCGCAACGGCAGCGACAGCATGTTGCACATGTAGGCGAGCAGGTCGTTGCGCGTGGCGTCGGCGATGGCGCGGTGAAAGTCCAGGTCGGCCTGCAACAGCTGCTCGTGGGTTTTCGCGGTTTCCATGCCCTGGTAGGCCTGCTCGATGCCGGCGATGTCTTCGTCGGTGGCAGTGGTCGCGGCCATCGCGGCGATTTCCGGTTCGAGGATGCGCCGCACGCCAGCCAGTGTGTTGAAAAACTCACTGTGGGGCGTGGACTGCATCAACCAGGACAGCACGTCCGGGTCGAGCAGGTGCCACTTCAGCCGGGGTCGCACCACCGCGCCCACCCGGGGCTTGGAATACACCAGACCCTTGGCGCTCAGCACCCGGGTGGCCTCACGCAGGACCGAACGGCTGACCTTGTATTCCTCGCACAGCGTGGCTTCCATGGGCAGCCGCTCTTCGGGCTTGAAGCGACCGGAAACGATGTGCATGCCCAAGTCCTGAACGATCTGGGCATGCATGCTTTTGCGCGGCTTGGGCGGCTGGTGATCCATAACGACAGGCAGGCTCTGGCTTAGATTCGGCGCATCATAGCATCCCGATTAATGGGAATGCCGTGGGACTTCCGCGCCGCGGCAACCCACCAGAAAGTCGAAGTCGCAGCCCTGGTCCGCCTGCAATACATGGTCGATGTACAGCTGGCGATAGCCGCCGACGATCAGGTTCTGCACAGGCTTGAGGTCAGCCATGCGCGCTGCCAGCTCGGCGTCGGAGATGTCCAGGTGCAGGCGGCCATTGGCGCAGTCCAGTTCGATCCAGTCACCTTCCTGCACCGTGGCCAGCGGCCCGCCCGCAGCGGCTTCAGGGGCCACGTGCAACACCACCGTGCCGTACGCGGTGCCGCTCATGCGTGCGTCGGAAATACGCACCATGTCCGTCACGCCCTGGGCCAGCAGCTTGGCCGGCAGGCCCATGTTGCCCACTTCCGCCATGCCCGGATAACCCTTGGGCCCGCAGTTCTTCATGACCAGAATCGAATTGGCATCCACGTCCAGGTCCGGGTCGTTGATGCGCGCCTTGTACATGTCGAAGTTCTCGAACACCACCGCGCGGCCGCGATGCTGCATCAACTCGGCACTCGCCGCCGAGGGCTTGAGCACCGCACCCAGCGGCGCCAGGTTACCCCGCAGCACGCAAATGCCGCCGTCGGCGCGGATCGGGTTGTCGAGGGTACGGATCACTTCGTCCTGGCCGTAGATCGGCGAGTCCTTGGTGTTTTCGCCCAGGGACTTGCCGTTGACGGTGAGCGCGTTCGGGTGCGGGATCAGATTGGCTTCACCCAGCCGGCGCAGCACCGCCGGCAGGCCGCCGGCGTAGTAGAACTCTTCCATCAGGAAGCGCCCCGACGGCTGCAGGTCGACGATGGTCGGCATGCCCCGGCCGATGCGGGTCCAGTCGTCGAGGTCAAGCTCCACACCGATGCGCCCGGCAATGGCCTTCAAGTGAATCACCGCGTTGGTCGAACCGCCGATGGCCGCGTTCACGCGAATTGCGTTTTCAAACGCTTCCTTGGTGAGGATCTTCGACAGCCGCAAGTCTTCGCGCACCATCTCCACCGCGCGCATGCCGGACATGTGCGCCAGCACATAACGTCGCGCATCCACCGCCGGAATCGCCGCGTTGTGCGGCAGTGAAGTGCCCAGCGCCTCGGCCATGCAGGCCATGGTCGAGGCGGTGCCCATGGTGTTGCAGGTGCCCGCCGAGCGCGACATGCCGGCTTCGGCCGCGAGGAAATCATCCAGGGTAATAGTACCGGCCTTGACCTGTTCACTGAGCTGCCACACCACGGTGCCCGAGCCGATGTCCTGACCCTTGTGCTTGCCGTTGAGCATCGGCCCGCCGGTGACCACGATGGCCGGCACGTCACAACTGGCGGCGCCCATCAACAGCGCCGGGGTGGTCTTGTCGCAACCGGTCAGCAGCACCACGCCGTCAATCGGGTTGCCGCGAATCGCTTCTTCCACGTCCATGCTCGCCAGGTTGCGCGTGAGCATGGCGGTGGGGCGCAGGTTGGATTCACCATTGGAGAACACCGGAAACTCCACCGGGAAACCACCGGCCTCGATCACGCCGCGTTTGACATGCTCGGCAATCTGGCGGAAATGCGCGTTGCACGGGGTCAGCTCCGACCAGGTATTGCAGATACCGATGATCGGCTTGCCATGGAACTGATGGTCGGCAATGCCCTGATTCTTCATCCAGCTGCGGTACATGAAGCCGTTTTTGTCGGCAGTACCAAACCACTGGGCGGAGCGTAGGCCGGGCTTTTTATCAGACATGATCGATTCTCTTATTGTATGACTATATGTTCTATCTGCGGCTAAACATAAGCGCAAATTCGCAGCTTTGGAAGTGTTGTTTTGTAAATAGTCCTACTATATAGTCAGCTTGAATTGAGGTATGACCCTGGCGTTTTTTCGTCAGAGGCGTCCCCGAGCTTCTATAAGAACAACAATCGGAGATCGACCCCCATGAGCCAGGAACTGCGGCTTGTTCGGCGCATTACGCTGAAACTGATTCCCTTCCTGATCCTGCTGTACCTGATTGCCTACGTGGACCGTTCCGCCGTGGGCTTTGCCAAGCTGCACATGGGCGCCGACGTGGGTATCGGCGACGCGGCCTATGGCCTGGGCGCCGGGCTGTTCTTCATTGGCTACTTCCTGTTCGAGATTCCCAGCAACCTGATGCTCGACCGCTTCGGCGCGCGGCGCTGGTTCGCGCGGATCATGATCACCTGGGGCGTCATCACCATCGGCATGGCCTTCGTGCAAGGCCCGCACAGCTTCTATGTGATGCGCTTTCTGCTCGGCGCGGCGGAGGCGGGCTTCTTTCCCGGGGTGCTCTATTACATCACCCAGTGGTTCCCGGTGCGCCATCGCGGCAAGATCCTCGGGCTGTTCATCCTGTCCCAGCCCATTGCGATGATGATCACCGGCCCCGTGTCCGGCGGCCTGCTCGGCATGGACGGCATTCTCGGCCTGCACGGCTGGCAATGGCTGTTCATCGTGATCGGCACCCCGGCGATCCTGCTCACCTGGCCGGTGCTGCGCTACCTGCCGGATGGCCCGCACCAGGTCAAGTGGATGAGCGAGGACGAAAAAGCCTGGCTCAGCGGCGAACTGCACAAAGACCTGCAAGCCTACGGCCAGACCCGTCACGGCAACCCGCTGCACGCCCTCAAGGACACGCGCGTGTTGCTGCTGGCGCTGTTTTATCTGCCGGTGACCTTGAGCATCTACGGCCTGGGCTTGTGGCTGCCGACCCTGATCAAGCAGTTCGGCGGCAGCGACCTCACCACCGGTTTCATCTCCGCCGTGCCCTATCTGTTCGGCATCATCGGCCTGCTGCTGATTCCGCGCAGTTCCGACCGTTTGAATGATCGCTACGGCCACCTCGCTGTGCTTTATGTGCTGGGTGCCATCGGCCTGTTCTTCAGCGCGTGGCTGAATGCGCCGGTGCTGCAGATGGCCGCGCTGTGCCTGGCGGCATTCGCGATGTTTTCCTGCACGGCAGTCTTCTGGACCTTGCCGGGGCGGTTCTTTGCCGGCGCCAGTGCGGCGGCGGGCATTGCGCTGATCAACTCAGTGGGCAACCTCGGTGGCTACATCGGCCCGTTCGTGATCGGCGCGCTGAAGGAATACACCGGTAATCTGGCGTCGGGCCTGTATTTTTTGTCTGCGGTGATGCTGTTCGGGCTGGTGCTGACCCTGGTGGTCTATCGTCTGCTCGAGCGCCGGCATGTACTGCCTGCCGACCAGTTCGCCGCCAGCGCCCGTGGCGCCACACGTAATTAACTCAGGAGAACAGATATGCGTTTAGTCCAGTTCGAATTGCGCAACGGTGAGCGTCGCGTCGGTGTTGTCGATGGCGACACGTTGCGTGAAGTGCAGGGCGCCCACAGCGTGCGCGAATTGGCCCTGGCGGCCATCGACGCAGGCGTGGGCCTGGCGCAGCACGTCGAGCGCCTGGGCCTGGGCGACCGCCATGATTACCCGGCGCTGCTCGCCGACCTGAAGATCCTGCCGCCGCTGGACCACCCGGACCCGGCGCATATGCTGATCAGCGGCACCGGCCTGACCCACCTGGGCAGCGCCTCGGCGCGCGACAAGATGCACCAGCAGGCCGGCGACGAAGGCGCGATGACCGACACCATGCGCATCTTCAAATGGGGCGTGGAGGGCGGCAAACCCGCAGCCGGTCAGGCGGGCGTGCAGCCAGAGTGGTTCTACAAGGGCGACGGCAGCACCGTGGTGCGCCCGGGCGAGGCCTTCCCGTTGCCGCCGTTCGCCGAAGACGCCGGTGAAGAACCGGAGATCGGCGGCCTGTACGTCATCGGCCCCGACAGCAAGCCGTATCGCCTGGGGTTTGCGGTGGGCAATGAGTTCTCCGACCACATCATGGAGCGCAAGAACTACCTCTACCTGGCCCATTCCAAACTGCGCAGTTGCAGCTACGGCCCGGAGTTGCGCGTGGGCGAGCTGCCCCAGCACCTGGCCGGCACCAGCCGCATCCTGCGCAACGGCGAAGAAATCTGGCGGAACGAATTCCTCAGCGGTGAGGCCAATATGTGCCACAGCCTGGAAAACCTCGAATACCACCACTTCAAGTACCGCCAGTTCCTCAAGCCCGGCGACGTGCACATTCATTTCTTCGGCACCGCCACGCTGTCATTCGCCGACGGTATACGTACCCAGGCCGGCGATGTGTTCGAGATCAGCCAGGCCGAATTCGGCGCGCCGCTGGTCAACCGTGTCGGCAGCAGTGCCGCGGCATTCGAACCCGGCAACGTCATCACCCTTTAAAGGAGACCTCACCATGACCCAGTTCCTCGGCCACAATTACATCGGCGGCCAGCGCAGCGCCAACGGCAGCGTCAAGCTGCACAGCGTCGACGCGACCACCGGCGAGGCCTTGCCCCAGGATTTCTACCAGGCCACCCCCGAAGAGGTCGACGCCGCCGCCCTGGCCGCCGCCCAGGCTTACCCGGCTTACCGTGCCTTGAGCGCCGCGCGCCGTGCGCAGTTTCTCGATGCCATCGCCGATGAGCTGGACGGGTTGAGCGACAACTTCATTGAACTGGTATGCCGCGAAACCGCACTGCCGGCCGCGCGTATCAAGGGCGAGCGCGGGCGTACCAGCGGCCAGATGCGCCTGTTCGCCACCGTGCTGCGCCGAGGTGATTTCTACGGTGCGCGTATCGACAAGGCACTGCCGGACCGCCAGCCCATGCCGCGTCCGGACCTGCGCCAATACCGCATCGGCCTCGGCCCGGTCGCGGTGTTCGGGGCAAGCAACTTCCCACTGGCATTCTCCACCGCCGGCGGCGACACCGCCGCAGCGCTGGCGGCCGGTTGCCCGGTGGTGTTCAAGGCCCACAGCGGCCACATGGCCACGGCCGAGCAGGTGGCCAACGCGATCATCCGTGCGGCCGAGGCCACCGAGATGCCGGCCGGTGTGTTCAATATGATCTTCGGCGGTGGCGTCGGCGAAGCCCTGGTCAAGCACCCGGCGATCCAGGCCGTGGGCTTTACCGGTTCGCTCAAGGGTGGCCGCGCACTGTGCGACATGGCGGCGGCGCGTGCGCAACCGATCCCGGTGTTTGCCGAGATGTCGAGCATCAACCCGGTGATCGTGCTGCCCCAGGCCCTCGCAGCCCGCGCCGAAACCGTCGCCCGCGACCTGACCGCCTCGGTGGTGCAGGGGTGCGGCCAGTTCTGCACCAACCCGGGCCTGGTGATCGGCATTGCGTCGCCGGCCTTTACCGCATTCACTCGGCAGGTGGCGCAGTTGATCGGTGAGCAACCGGCGCAAACCATGCTCAATGCCGGCACCCTGGGCAGCTACGGCAAGGGCCTGGAAAAACTTTTCGCACACCCGGGCATCCAGCATCTGGCAGGCACCGCGCAGGCCGGCAATCAAGCCCAACCGCAGTTGTTCAAGGCCGATGCGCAGTTGCTGATCGACGGCGATGAAGTCCTGCAGGAAGAAGTGTTCGGTCCCACCACGGTGTTCGTCGAAGTGGCCGACCAGGCACAACTCAGCGCCGCCCTGCACGGCCTGCACGGTCAACTGACGGCGACGGTGATCGGCGAGCCGGCCGACCTGCAACAGTTCGCCGAGCTCACGCCCCTGCTGGAACAGAAAGTCGGGCGCATCCTGCTCAACGGCTATCCGACCGGCGTGGAGGTGTGCGATTCGATGGTGCACGGTGGCCCGTACCCGGCGACGTCCGATGCGCGTGGCACCTCGGTCGGCACCCTGGCCATCGACCGCTTCCTGCGTCCGGTGTGTTTCCAGAACTACCCTGACAGCCTGCTGCCCGAGGCGCTGAAGAATGCCAATCCGCTGCGTATCCAGCGGCTGGTGGACGGCACGCCGTCGCGCGAGGCGCTGTAAACAACCCGGATCAGGAGGCGTCATGTCGTTTATCGCCGTTACCCCGCACCGTGCGCAGTTGGGCGAGGGGCCATTCTGGGACGCGCCCACCCAGGCGCTGTACTGGGTGAATATCGCCGGCAAACAGGCCCTGCGCCTGATGGGCGGGCAACTGCAGGTGTGGCAATTGCCCGAGCACGTCTCGGCGTTTATCCCGTGCGAAAGCGGCGACGCGCTGGTGACCTTGAGCAGTGGCGTGTATCGCCTGGACCTGGTCACCGAGGCGCTGACCCTGCTGTGCGTGGCCGACCCGCAGGCGGGCAACCGTGGCAATGAAGCGCGCTGCGATGCCCAGGGCCGGCTGTGGCTGGGCACCATGCAGAACAACATCGGCGAGCAGGGTGAGGACCTGCCCATCACCCGGCGTTCCGGCGGGCTGTTTCGCATCGATGCCGATGCGACGGTCACGCCGCTGCTGAGCGGGCTGGGCATTCCCAACACCTTGCTGTGGAGCGACGACGGCCGTCAGGTGCATTTTGGCGACAGCCTGGACGCCACGCTGTATCGGCATGGCATCCAGGCGGACGGTCAGCTTGAGCCGGCGCAGCTGTGGTTCGGCCCGCACGCGCGCGGCGGGCCCGACGGCTCGGCCATGGACGCCGACGGCTATATCTGGAACGCGCGTTGGGACGGCAGTTGTCTGCTGCGCCTGACGCCTGCCGGGGAGGTCGACCGTATCGTCGAACTGCCCGTCAGTCGCCCCACCAGTTGCGTGTTCGGCGGGCCGGATCTCACTACGTTGTACATCACCAGTGCCGCCAGCCCCTTGGGCCATCCGCTGGATGGGGCGGTGCTGGCCATGGAGGTCGACGTGCCAGGCAAGCCCTGTCACCGCTTTGCCGGATAAACCTTGAAAAAACGAACATTCAAAAACAACAACAAGGAGTCACCCTATGAATCGTCGTCGTGGTTTGCGTTCCCTGTGCTGCGCCGCTGTCGCGGTGTCGGCCATGAGCCTGAGCGGCCTGCTGCTGGCTGCTGAAGAAGTAAAAATCGGCTTCCTGGTCAAACAGGCCGAAGAGCCCTGGTTCCAGACCGAATGGGCCTTCGCCGAAAAAGCCGGCAAGGAACACGGTTTCACCGTGATCAAGATCGCCGTGCCCGATGGCGAGAAAACCCTCTCGGCCATCGACAGCCTGGCCGCCAACGGCGCCAAGGGCTTTGTGATCTGCCCGCCGGACGTGTCCCTCGGCCCGGCCATCGTCGCCAAGGCCAAGGCCAACGGCCTCAAGGTGATTGCCGTGGACGACCGTTTCGTCGACGCCAAGGGCGCGTTCATGGAAGACGTGCCGTACCTGGGCATGGCCGCGTTCGAAGTGGGCCAGAAGCAGGGCGCCGCGATGGCCGCCGAAGCGAAAAAACGTGGCTGGGACTGGAAGGACACCTACGCGGTGATCAACACCTTCAACGAGCTCGACACCGGTAAAAAACGCACCGACGGTTCGATCAAATCCCTCGAAGAAGCCGGCATTCCCAAGGACCATATCCTCACTGCCGCGCTGAAAACCCTCGACGTTCCGGGCAGCATGGACGCCACCAACTCGGCGCTGGTCAAGCTGCCCAGCGGCGCGAAAAACCTGATCATCGGCGGCATGAACGACAACACCGTGCTCGGCGGCGTGCGCGCCACGGAAAGCGCCGGGTTTGCGGCGGCCAACGTGATCGGCATCGGCATCAACGGCACCGACGCCATCGGCGAATTGAAGAAGGCCAACAGCGGTTTCTTCGGCTCGATGCTGCCCAGCCCGCACATCGAGGGCTACAACACAGCGCTGATGATGTACGAGTGGGTCACCAAGGGCACCGAACCGCCGAAATACACGGCGATGGACGAAGTGACGCTGATCACCCGGGAAAACTTCAAGGAAGAACTGACCAAAATCGGGCTGTGGAAATGAGTGCGGCCGCCCTGCGTTTTGAGGGTATCGGCAAAACCTTTCCCGGGGTCAAGGCGCTGGACGGCATCTGCTTTACCGCCCAGCCGGGCCAGGTGCATGCGCTGATGGGCGAGAACGGCGCGGGCAAGTCGACGCTGCTGAAAATCCTCGGCGGCGCCTACATTCCCAGCAGTGGCTCGGTGCAGATCGGCGCGCAGACCATGGCCTTCAAATGCGCCGCTGACAGCATTGCCAGCGGCGTGGCGGTGATTCACCAGGAACTGCACCTGGTGCCGGAAATGAGCGTGGCGGAGAACCTGTTCCTTGGGCACCTGCCGTCGCGCTTGGGCGTGGTCAACGGCGGCCTGCTGCGCAAGCAGGCGCTGGCCTGCCTCAAGGGCCTGGCCGATGAAATCGACCCGGATGAAAAGCTCGGCCGCCTGTCCCTGGGCCAGCGCCAACTGGTGGAAATCGCCAAGGCGCTGTCCCGTGGCGCCCATGTGATCGCCTTCGATGAACCCACCAGCAGCCTCTCGGCGCGGGAAATCGACCGGCTGATGGCGATCATCGCGCGCCTGCGCGATGAGGGCAAAGTGGTGCTCTACGTGTCGCATCGCATGGAAGAGGTGTTCCGCATCTGCGACGCGGTCACGGTGTTCAAGGACGGGCGCTACGTGCGCACGTTCGAGGACATGAGCGCGCTGACCCACGACCAGTTGGTGACCTGCATGGTCGGGCGCGATATCCAGGACATCTACGACTACCGCCCGCGCGAGCACGGTGAGGTGGCGCTCAAGGTCGACGGTCTGCTCGGCCCGGGTTTGCGTGAGCCGGTCAGCTTCGAGGTGCGCAAGGGCGAGATTCTCGGGCTGTTCGGGCTGGTGGGGGCAGGGCGCACCGAGCTGTTTCGGCTGCTCTCCGGGCTGGAACGCAGCACCGCAGGGCAGCTGGAGCTGTGCGGCGAAACCCTGCACCTGCGCTCACCGCGCGATGCCATCGACGCCGGCGTGCTGCTGTGCCCGGAAGACCGCAAGAAGGAAGGCATCATTCCGCTGTCCAGCGTGGCGGAAAACATCAACATCAGCGCCCGTGGCGCCCATGCCGCGTTTGGCTGGCTGCTGCGCGAGAAGTGGGAGAAGGGCAACGCCGGCCAGCAGATCCAGGCGATGAAGGTGAAGACGCCCAACGCCGAGCAGAAAATCATGTACCTGTCCGGCGGCAATCAGCAGAAGGCCATTCTCGGCCGTTGGCTGTCGATGCCGATGAAGGTGCTGCTGCTCGATGAGCCGACGCGGGGCATCGACATCGGCGCCAAGTCGGAGATCTACCAGATCATCCATAACCTGGCCGCCAGCGGCATTGCGGTGATCGTGGTGTCCAGTGACCTGATGGAAGTGATGGGGATTTCCGACCGCATCCTGGTGCTGTGCGAAGGCGCCCTGCGCGGCGAACAACGGCGTGAACACGCCACTGAATCCAACTTGCTGCAGCTGGCCTTGCCGCGCGGCCCGGCCCACTGAGAGACGACTATGACGACCCAAGACAACGCGCTGCCCAAAGTGCGCAAACCCCTGGACCTGCGCGCGCTGCTGGATAACTGGGCGATGCTGCTGGCGGCGGTGAGCATCTTCGTGCTGTGCGCCTTGCTCATCGACAACTTCCTCTCGCCGCTGAACATGCGCGGCCTGGGCCTGGCGATTTCCACGGTGGGCATCGCCGCCTGCACCATGCTGTTCTGCCTGGCGTCGGGGCACTTCGATTTATCGGTGGGCTCGGTGATCGCCTGCGCCGGCGTGGTCGCGGCCATTGTGATGCGCGACACCGACAGCGTGATGCTGGGCATCGGCGCCGCCCTGGGGATGGGCCTGCTGGTGGGGCTGATCAACGGCATCGTGATCGCCAAGCTGCGGGTCAATGCGTTGATCACCACGCTGGCGACCATGCAGATCGTGCGCGGCCTGGCCTATATCTTTGCCGACGGCAAGGCGGTGGGCGTGTCCCAGGATCAGTTCTTCATCTTCGGCAACGGCCAGTTGCTGGGCGTGCCGGTGCCGATCCTGATCACCATCGTGTGCTTTGTGTTCTTCGGCTGGCTGCTCAACTACACCACCTACGGGCGCAACACCATGGCCATCGGCGGCAACCCGGAAGCGGCGCTGTTGGCGGGGGTCAATGTTGATCGCACCAAGATCATCATCTTCGCCGTGCACGGCCTGATCGGCGCCCTGGCCGGCGTGATCCTCGCCTCGCGCATGACCTCGGGCCAGCCGATGATCGGCCAGGGTTTCGAGCTGACGGTAATTTCCGCCTGCGTGCTGGGCGGGGTATCGCTGAGCGGCGGCATCGGCATGATCCGCCACGTGATTGCCGGGGTGCTGATTCTGGCGATCATCGAAAACGCGATGAACCTGAAGAACATCGACACGTTTTATCAATACGTGATCCGCGG
Organism: Pseudomonas sp. MH9.3; assembly: GCF_034354675.1. Taxonomy (NCBI): domain Bacteria; kingdom Pseudomonadati; phylum Pseudomonadota; class Gammaproteobacteria; order Pseudomonadales; family Pseudomonadaceae; genus Pseudomonas; species Pseudomonas sp. MH9.3. Next base: position 435,021 of record NZ_CP133785.1, read on the forward strand.
CTCGATCCTGTTGCTGGCGGTGGTCATCGACCGCATGAAGCAACGCTGATCTCAGAATCGTATGAGGCAAATGTGGGAGGGGGAGGGTTTGAAGCCAGTGTTGGTCCTGGATTCAACGACCATGAAGCAACGCTGACCTCAAGCCTTACGAGGAACCAATGTGGGAGGGGGCTTGCTCCCGATAGCGGTGAATCAGTCAGCACATCAGTCGCTGACCCACCGCCATCGGGAGCAAGCCCCCTCCCACAGTTTCAATCGGCGGAGAATTTGAAGATTGTGTTCTGGGTATAGGTCTGCCCCGGGTTCAAGCGGGTCGAGGCAAAGTTGGGCTGGTTGGGCGCATCCGGAAAATGCTGGGTCTCCAGGGTAAACCCGCTCCAGTGCAGGTACGTCTTGCCGGCCTTGCCCTTCACCGAACCATCAAGGAAGTTGCTGGTGTAGAACTGTACTCCCGGCTCGCTGGTGTAGAGCTGCAGACGGCGGCCCGACTCGGGGTCATGCACCTCGGCAGCCAGTTGCCTGACGTCGCCCTTGGTATCCAGCGCCCAGTTGAAGTCGAACCCGCCTTGCTTGGGCTCGGCGAACTTGAGCTGCGGGTGATCGTCCTTGATGTGCTGGCCGATAGGCGTGGGTTTGAGGAAGTCCATCGGCGTGCCCGCCACCGGCGCCAGTTCGCCGGTCGGAATCAGCGTGGCATTCACCGGCGTGTAGTGGCTGGCGTGCAGGGTGGCAACCTGCTTGAGGATGTCGCCATTGCCCGCGCCGGCCAGGTTGAAGTAGCTGTGGTTGGTGAGGTTGAGCACCGTGGGTTTGTCGGTGGTTGCCTTGTAGTCGATGTGCAGTTCGTTTTTGTCATTGAGGCGGTAGGTGACTTCGGTCTTCAGGTTGCCGGGGAAGCCCATTTCGCCATCCTTGGACAGGTAGGTGAGGGTGACGCCCACCGAGTCCTTGTCCTTGACCTGCGCCGCTTTCCACACATGCTTGTCGAAGCCCTGGGCGCCGCCATGCAGCGAGTTGGGGCCATCGTTGAGCGGCACCTGGAAGCGCTTGCCGTCGAGTTCAAAGGCGCCGCCGGCCAGGCGGTTGCCGAAACGCCCGATGGTCGCGCCAAAGAACGCGGTGCCGGCCTGGTAGCCTTGCACGTCATCAAACCCGAGCACCACGTCCTCGACCTTGCCGTGCTTGTCCGGCACCTTCAACGACTGCAACACGCCGCCGTAGGTGATGACCGTGGCTTGCATGCCGTGGCTGTTGCGCAGAATGTACTGTTCGACGGGCGTGCCGTCATGGGTCTTGCCGAACGGCTTGTGCTCGCTGCTCAGGCCGGCTGCCTGGGCGCCGCCACTGGCAACCAGCATGGACAGGGCGAGGCCGGAGAGCAGGTATCGAGGGTGCTTCATGGTCGAACTTCCTTTTGTTGTTTTGAGTGGAATAGTTCTACTAATAGCGATATTTTGTCGGTGTGACAGCGAATTTATAGCCTTTAACGCCGATTTCGTAAAATAAAATAAGACTAATTGATCGAGGCAACCGTTATATGAGTATTCCGCAGGCTGTGTATCCCGACCTCAAGGGCAAAACCGTGCTGGTGTCCGGCGGTGCTTCGGGCATTGGTGAGTTCATGGTGCGAGCCTTTGCCGCGCAGGGCGCCAAGGTGGCGTTTGTGGACCGTGCGCAAAGCCAGGGCGAACGCCTGGCGGCGCTGTTGAGTTCGCAGGGGCACACCGTCGAGTTCGTGTGCTGCGACATCACCGACGAGATTGGCTATCGCGCGGCTATCGGCCGGTTCGAGCATTCGCTGGGGCCGATCACGGTGCTGGTGAACAATGCCGCCAATGATGTGCGCCACACCCTGGAGGAAGTCGACTCGGAGACGTTCGACCGGTTGATCGCGGTCAACCTCAAGCATGCATTCTTTGCCGCCAAGGCTGTGGTACCGGGAATGAAAGAGGTGGGCGGCGGTTCGATCATCAACCTGGGCTCCGTCGGCTGGATGATGGCCTCGGCCGGCTACCCCGTTTATGCCGCCAGCAAGGCGGCGGCCCACGGTATGACCCGTGCCCTGGCGCGTGAGCTGGGGCCCAGCCATATCCGCGTGAACACGCTGGTGCCGGGCTGGGTGATGACCGAGAAGCAACTGGCGATGTGGGTGGACGATGCCGCCAGGGACTTGATCGCGCGCAGCCAGTGCCTGCCGGGCAGCGTGTTGCCGGAGCATATTGCCAATATGGCGTTGTTCCTCGCGTCGGACGCGGCGGCGATGTGTTCGGCGCAGAACTTCATTGTCGACGGCGGCTGGGTGTAGGCACACCGATTGGCGCTGGATGGAACGTCGCCCGGCTGGCAGTATCGAAATGTTTCCAACCTACTGTTGCAACCCACGGGAGAACCGAGCATGACTGACTACCAGCCGCCGAAAGTCTGGACCTGGGACGCTGAAAGTGGCGGCACCTTCGCCAGCATCAACCGGCCCATCGCCGGTGCCACCCATGACAAGGCGCTGCCGGTGGGCAAGCATCCGTTGCAGCTGTACTCCCTGGCCACGCCCAATGGGCAGAAGGTCACGATCCTGCTGGAAGAACTTCTGGCGCTGGGGCATACCGGCGCCGAATACGACGCGTGGCTGATCAAGATCGGCGACGGCGATCAGTTCGGCAGCGGGTTTGTGGCGGTGAACCCGAACTCCAAGATTCCCGCGCTGATGGACCACAGCGGCGCCACGCCGATTCGCGTGTTTGAATCCGGCGCGATCCTGCAGTACCTGGCCGAGAAGTTCGCTGCGTTATTACCGACGGAGCCGGCAGCGCGGGCGGAGTGCCTGTCGTGGCTGTTTTGGCAGATGGGCAGTGCGCCGTACCTGGGCGGTGGTTTCGGGCATTTCTATGCCTATGCGCCGAGCAAGATGGAGTACCCGATCAATCGCTTTGCCATGGAAGCCAAGCGTCAGCTGGATGTGCTGGACAAGCGCCTGGCCGAGAGTGAATACATTGCCGGGGATACCTACAGCATTGCCGATATTGCGATCTGGCCCTGGTACGGTGGGTTGGTGTTGGGCCGCCTGTATGACGCCGCAGAGTTTCTTTCGGTGCATGAGTACACCCACGTGATGCGCTGGGCCAAGGCGATCGACGCACGGCCGGCGGTCAAGCGCGGGCGTCGGGTCAACCGGGTGTTCGGCGAGGTGTCCGAGCAACTGGCGGAGCGGCATGAGGCTGCGGACCTGGATTGATTTCAGCGGTTTTGGCTGCCGGGCTCGTTGTGGCGAATGATGGCGAATGGATTTGTAGTGGGGAGTGGATTTGTTGTAGGGAATGGATTTGTTGTGGGGAGTGGATTTGTTGTGGCGAGCGGGCTTGCCCCGCGTTGGGGTGCGAAGCGCCCCCAATCGAGCAAAACGCGGTGTGCCTGATACGGCTCAGCGCCTGGCTTTGGGGCTGCTTCGCAGCCCAACGCAGGACAAGCCTGCTCGCCACAGAGGCGCTCGCCACTGCGGGCACCGTTGCCACAGCGCCTTTACAGATCTTGTAATAGTTTTGCGTTGTGGGAAATTTATGTTTCGGCTGTAGGATTCAAGTCCTTTTCCCATCGCAGGACTTGCATGAACACCCTCTTGGAGCCTCCCAGTCGTCTTTCCCCAAGACACGCACCGTCGCTGTTCCCGCTCAAGCACCCCGTATTCCGACTGCCAACCCTGTCCCGGTCCACTGATCGCGCACTGCCGTGCCCGGTCTCCTGAAAACTGAACACAGAGACTTATACAAATGGAATGGATAGCGGACCCAACGGCCTGGCTTGGCCTGGCGACCCTGATTGTGCTGGAACTGGTGCTGGGCATCGACAACCTGGTGTTTATCGCGATCCTGGCGGACAAACTGCCCCCTGAGCAGCGCGACCGTGCGCGGTTGATCGGCCTGTCCCTGGCGCTGCTGATGCGCCTGGGCCTGCTGGCGAGTATTTCCTGGCTGGTCACTCTCACTCAGCCGTTGTTCGAGGTGTTCGACAAGAGCTTCTCCGGCCGTGACCTGATCATGCTGTTTGGCGGTGTATTCCTGCTGTTCAAGGCCACCATGGAGTTGCACGAGCGCCTTGAAGGCCATGTGGCCCAGCGCAGCGGCAATGTGGCGTATGCGATGTTCTGGCCGATCGTGGCGCAGATCGTGGTGCTCGACGCGGTGTTCTCCCTCGACGCGGTGATTACCGCCGTGGGCATGGTCGATGAACTGGCGGTGATGATGATCGCGGTGATTGTTTCCATCGGCCTGATGATCGTGGCCAGCAAACCGCTGACCCGCTTCGTCAATGCACACCCGACGGTGATCATGCTGTGCCTGGGCTTTTTGATGATGATCGGCTTCGCGCTGACCGCCGAAGGCCTGGGCTTCCATATTCCCAAGGGCTACCTGTACGCCGCGATTGGTTTCTCGATCCTGATCGAGATCTTCAACCAGATCGCGCGGGCGCGCCGCAAGAAGTCGGCGCAGGGCGTGTTGCCAGTGCGTGAGCGCACCGCCCATGCGGTGATGCGCCTGCTGGGCGGGCGCCGCCTGGCGGTGGAAGAGGTGGATGACGACGTCGCCGACCTGCTGGGCGAGGCGGATGCCGCCCAGGGCCCACTGTTCGACCGACGTGAACGGGTAATGATCAGCGGCGTGCTGCAACTGGCCGAACGGCCGATCCGCACCCTGATGACGCCACGGGCCAAGGTCGACTGCATCGATCTGGCGGACGACGCCGAGACGATTCGTCGAACACTCATGCACTCGTCCTACTCGCGTCTGCCGCTGATCCGCAACGGCGCGGTGGATGAACCGCTGGGCTTTGTGCACAAAAAGGAACTGCTCAAGGAGTACCTGGCCGGCAACGCGCCTAACCTGGAACACCTCGCGCGCCGGGCGATCAACCTGCTGGACAGTTTCTCGATCCTCAATGCCCTGGAGCAGATGCGCCAGGAATCCACCCACATCGCCTTCGTGATCAACGAATTCGGCGACTTCATGGGGGTGTTGAGCATGACCGACATCCTCGAGTCCATCGCCGGCGAATTACCGGACGCCAGCGAGATCGAAGGGCCGGATATCGTCGAGGAGGGCGCGGGCTTTCGCGCCAATGGTGCGTTGAACCTGAACCAGGTGCGTCAGCGCACCGGTTTCAAGGCGGCGGCGACCGAGGACTATCAGACGCTGGCCGGGCTGGTGATGAGCCTGCTGGACCGCCTGCCGGTACTGGGCGATAGCCTGGAGCATGAGGGCTGGCGCCTGACGGTGGCGGCGGTGGAGGAGCGGCGGGTCACACAGGTGTTGCTGGTGCCGTCGGCACGTAGTCTTTAAACACGTCCTCCAGAAATGCTTCCTGGTCCTGCGGGTCACCGATGCCCTTGAGGTTCTCCACCTCCTGGGCATTTTTATACACCACCAGGGTCGGGGTGCCGTCCACGCCTTCGATCTTCGGTGTCTGCGTGGTGTCCAACAGCAGACTCTTGATGCTGTGGGCGTATTTTGCCGCGATGCGTTCAAAGCGCGGGCCGACTCCCAGGCACGCCTGGCAGTAGGGTGAGGTAAACAGAACGATTACCCGCTCGTGTTCCTTGAGGATGCTCTCGTATTCCTTGAGGTCATTGATGACCCTATTTGCAGCGCCCATGACGATCCTCCTTGCGCACCCGGCCTGAACAGCCGCCACCGGTACGCTAAAGCGGCCGATCCTCAGCGTCTACTGTCAACCTTCACAGGTATCAAGCATCGCGGTCACGCTCTATGCGTTCGCGCGCCTTGCGCGCCTGGCCGGCGCATTTGCGGTATTCCTCATTGTCGCGGGACGCCTTCGCCTCGCGGTAGCCATGGTGGTTCTGGCTGGTGTAGTCGACGTTGAACGCTTCCTTGAGTTTCTGCAGTTCTTCCTTGCATTCGCGGCGGTCGTTGCTGGCCCAGGCGCTGTTGGCTGCCAGCAGGGTGAGCAGCAGCAGGGTGAGACGAAGCTTCATCGGGCGCATTCCTTGTCGTCAGAGGTGTGCCAAAGGCTAGTCCAGCGCCGGGATTTTTCCAGAAGGCGCTGCGCCCGGTAACAGGGCGTGACGCACTGGCATGGCGCTGTCACGCCTGTATGAGGCCCTGGGTAGCACTGCAATAGGAAATGCCGACGCACTGCTGCATTTCGCCGCGCTATTCATCCGCTTGATTATCAACAGGTTTATTCCTGCCATGGTGTTCTGTCAGCGGCAGTGGCACACTTTCTGCTGTCTATTCCGTTGTTACATACCAAGTTCCGTTATAGCGGAATATACAGCCCCTGGAGTGCTCGCCATGCATCACCGACCTTTCGCTTTCAACGCGTGTGTTTTTCTTTTCGCCGCCTCGGCGTCCCTTGCCGGCCTGGTGCAGGCGGCGGACAGCAAGCTCGATGCCGTGCTCAAGCGCGGGCATCTGATCGTGGGCACCGGCAGCACCAATGCGCCGTGGCACTTCCAGGGCGCGGATGGCAAGTTGCAGGGGTTCGATATCGATATCGGCCGCATCGTCGCCAAGGGGCTGTTCAATGATCCGAGCAAGGTCGAGTTCGTGGTGCAGTCGTCCGACGCGCGCATTCCCAACCTGCTGACCGACAAGGTCGACATGACGTGCCAGTTCATCACCGTCACCGCCAGCCGTGCGCAACAGGTGGCGTTCACCCTGCCGTACTACCGCGAAGGCGTGGGCCTGCTGCTGCCCAACAACAGCAAATATAAAGAGATCGAAGACCTGCAGGCCGCAGGCGACAGCGTCACCGTGGCCGTGCTGCAGAACGTGTACGCCGAAGAACTGGTGCACCAGGCACTGCCCAAGGCCAGGGTCGATCAGTACGACAGCGTCGACCTGATGTACCAGGCCGTGAACTCCGGGCGCGCCGATGCCGCCGCTACCGACCAGTCTTCGGTCAAGTACCTGATGGTGCAGAACCCCGGCCGCTACCGCAGCCCGACCTACGCCTGGAGCCCGCAGACCTATGCGTGCGCGGTCAAGCGTGGCGATCAGGACTGGCTGAACTTCGTCAATACCGCCCTGCATGAAGCCATGACCGGCGTGGAGTTCCCCACCTACAAGGCCTCGTTCAAGCAGTGGTTTGGCGTGGACCTGCCGGAACCCGCGATCGGCTTCCCGGTTGAGTTCAAGTAAATCGTAAACCCTGGGGCGTCGCCGACGACGCCCCGAGCAGGTGCTGCCAACCATGAACTATCAGTTGAACTTTGCCGCCGTGTGGCGCGACTTCGACACCTTGCTGGCGGGGCTCGGCCTGGGCCTGACGCTGGCGTTGATCTCGATCGCCATCGGTTGCGTGATTGGCCTGTTGATGGCCTTCGCCATGCTGTCCCGGCACCGTGCCTTGCGCATCCTCGCCTCGGTGTACGTCACAGTGGTGCGCAATACGCCGATCCTGGTGCTGATCCTGTTGATCTACTTCGCCTTGCCGAGCCTGGGTATCCGCCTGGACAAGATCCCCTCGTTCATCATCACCCTGTCGCTGTACGCCGGTGCCTACCTCACCGAAGTGTTCCGCGCCGGCCTGTTGAATATCCCCAAGGGCCTGCGCGAAGCCGGCCTGGCCATCGGCCTGGGCGAGTGGCGGATTCGCGCGTACATCAGCGTGCCGGTCATGCTGCGCAACGTGCTGCCGGCGCTGTCGAACAACTTTATTTCGCTGTTCAAGGACACGTCACTGGCCGCCGCCATCGCGGTGCCCGAGCTGACTTATTACGCCCGTAAGATCAATGTCGAAAGCTACCGGGTGATCGAAACCTGGCTGGTCACGACGGCGCTCTACGTGGCTGCCTGTTACCTCATCGCCATGCTGCTCCGCTACCTGGAACAGCGCTTGGCGATCCGTCGTTAGGAGCGGCCTCCATGTATCAATCCCCCAGTTGGCTGCAGGAACTGTGGATCGCCCGTGACACGCTTTGGGCCGGCTTCCAGGCCAGCGTCTACGTGTCGGCCCTGGCGATACTTTTCGGCACCCTGATCGGCATTGTCGCCGGCTTGATCCTCACCTACGGCAGGTTCTGGATGCGCGCGCCGTTTCGCCTGTATGTCGACCTGATCCGTGGCACGCCGGTGTTCGTGCTGGTGCTGGCATGTTTCTACATGCTGCCGGCGCTCGGCTGGCAGATCAGCGCGTTCCAGGCCGGTGCGGTCGGGCTCACGCTGTTCTGCGGTTCCCATGTGGCAGAAATCGTGCGCGGCGCCCTGCAGGCCATCCCCCGTGGGCAAATCGAAGCGGGCCGGGCGATTGGGCTGACGTTCTACCAGTCGCTGGGCTACGTGCTGTTGCCCCAGGCGCTGCGCCAGATCCTGCCGACCTGGGTCAATTCGTCCACGGAAATCGTCAAAGCCTCGACGTTGCTCTCGGTGATCGGCGTGGCCGAGCTGCTGCTCAGCACCCAGCAGGTGATCGCACGCACCTTCATGACCCTGGAGTTCTACCTGTTCGCGGGCTTTCTGTTCTTTGTCATCAACTACGCCATTGAATTATTCGGGCGCTACATTGAAAAACGGGTGGCCTTGCCATGAACCAGCCTCAAACAACCCAACCGCTGCTGGACATTCGCGGCCTGCACAAACACTACGGCGAGCTCGAAGTGCTCAAAGGCGTCGACCTGAGCCTGCAGCGCGGCAACGTGGTAACGCTGATCGGCTCGAGCGGCTCGGGCAAGACCACGCTGTTGCGCTGCGTCAACCTGCTCGAAGAGTTCCAGGGCGGGCAGATCACCCTGGAGGGTGAGTCCATCGGCTACAGCGAAAGCAGCGGCAAGCGCGTGCGCCACCCGGAGCGTATGATCGCCCGGCACCGCGCGATGACCGGCATGGCGTTCCAGCAGTTCAACCTGTTCCCCCATCTGACGGCGTTGCAGAACGTCACGTTGGGCCTGTTGAAAGTCAAGAAGATGCCCAGGGACGAGGCGGTGGCACTGGCCGAAAAATGGCTGGACCGCGTGGGGCTGCTGGAACGGCGCAATCACTTTCCCGGCCAGTTGTCCGGCGGTCAGCAGCAACGTGTGGCGATCGCCCGGGCCATTGCGATGAACCCCAGCCTGATGCTGTTCGACGAAGTCACCTCGGCCCTCGACCCGGAGCTGGTCGGCGAAGTGCTCAGTGTGATCAAGGGCCTGGCCGAGGAGGGCATGACCATGTTGCTGGTCACCCACGAGATGCGCTTTGCCTATGAAGTCTCGGACAAAATCGTCTTTATGAACCAGGGCCGCATTGAAGAGCAGGGCAGCGCGAAAGAGGTGTTCGAGCGGCCGCAATCGCCGCGCCTGGCGGAATTTTTGAAGAACATTCGTTTTTAATCAGGAGCCTGTTTTTATGAGCATTACTCGTTACGGAGCCGGCAGCACCGCCGGAGGTGGTCAGCCTCGTCCTTTTGCCCGCGCGGTGGAAGCCGACGGTTGGCTTTATGTGTCAGGCCAGGTGCCTGCGGTGGACGGCGAAATCATCACCGGCGGGATCATCGAGCAAACCCGGCAGACCCTGCGCAATGTGGTGGCGATCCTCGAAGAGGCCGGCTACGAGTTGAAAGACGTGGTACGCGTCGGCGTCTGGCTGGAAGACCCGCGCGACTTCTGGAGTTTCAACAAGGTCTTCGGCGAATACTTCACCCCGGAACACGCCCCGGCGCGGGCCTGTGTGCAGGCCAGCATGATGGTGGATTGCAAGGTGGAGATCGATTGTGTGGCCTACAGGAAAAAGGGCTGAACTGCCATGACCGAAGACCCCATCAAACGCCGCGCCAAGGGCCTGGACCGGGCATTCGATATCCTCGATTTTCTCAAGGAGGTCGGCCAGCCCCTGCGTCCGAATGATATTGCCAGCGGCATCGGCAGCCCCAAATCCACGGTCTACGAACTGGTCGCCTCGCTGCTGGAGCGGCGCATTCTGGAGACCGTGGGCAAGGACGGCCACGTCTATCTGGGCCGCCAGCTGTATTTTCTCGGCCAGGCGCACCTGCGCCATTTCGACCTGACCCGCGAGGCCGACCACGCCTTGCAGGAAATCGTCAGCCAGACCCACGAAACCGCGCAGATGTGCCTGCTCAACGGGCGCAAATACACGGTGGCGCTGATGCGCGAGGGCGAGCGGCATTTCCGTATTTCCTCGGACATCGGCGAAAACGCGCCGATCCCGTGGACTGCCTCCGGGCGCCTGTTGCTCGGGCACCTGAGCGACCAGCAGATCATCGACCTGATCGACCCCGACGACTTCATCCTGCCGGACGGCCAGCGCCTGGCGCTGGACACCTTCCTGGCGCAGATCCGCCAGGCCACCCTCGACGGCTTCTTTTCCTTCGACAGCGTGGCCGACACCTTCACCCACTGCTTCGCCGCCCCGGTACGGGACGCCCAGGGGGTAAGCATTGCCACCCTGTGCATCGTCGCGCCACGGGCCGACGCAATTACCCATTACAACGATTACCGCCGGGTGTTGATCGACAGCGCCAACCAGTTGGCCCGGCGCATCAACGAATAGGAGTTTTGCATGTCCGCCCTCAACGCCGTTGAAAAAGGCGCCGCCGCCGTCGGTGCCCATCTGGTCCGCGACGTCAGCCTGCCGGCCCTGGTCCTGCACCGCGACGCCCTGGAACACAACATTCGCTGGATGCAGAATTTTGTCCGCAGCAGCGGCGCCGAACTCGCGCCCCACGGCAAGACCAGCATGATGCCGGCGCTGTTTCAGCGTCAGCTTGCCGCTGGCGCCTGGGGCATCACCCTCGCCAACGCGGTGCAGACCCGCGCCGCCTACGCCGGTGGCGTGCGCCGGGTGTTGATGGCCAACCAACTGGTGGGCGCGCCGAACATGGCGCTGATCGCCGAGTTGCTGGAGGACCCGCAGTTCGACTTCCATTGCATGGTCGACCACCCGGACAACGTCGCCGACTTGGGCCTGTTCTTCGCCGCGCGCGGCCTGCGCCTGAACGTGATGATCGAATACGGCGTGGTCGGCGGCCGCTGCGGTTGCCGCAGCGAGCAGCAGGTGCGCGACCTGGCGGCGGCGATCAAAGCCCAGTCGGCCCTGGCCCTCACCGGTATCGAAGGCTACGAAGGGGTGATCCACGGCGAGCACGCCATCAGCGGCATCCGCGACTTCGCCGCGAGCCTGGTGCGCCTGGCGGTGGACCTGCAGGACAACGACGCATTCGACCTCGCCAAGCCCATCGTCACCGCCTCGGGCTCGGCGTGGTACGACCTGATCGCCGCGTCCTTCGAACAGCAGAACGCCGCCGGCCGTTTCCTCAGCGTATTGCGCCCGGGCAGCTACGTGGCCCACGACCACGGTATCTACAAGGACGCGCAATGCTGCGTGCTCGACCGGCGCAGTGACCTCGACGAAGGGCTGCGCCCGGCCATGGAAGTCTGGGCCCACGTGCAGTCGCTGCCCGAACCCGGCTTTGCGGTGATCGCCCTGGGCAAGCGCGACGTGGCCTTTGACGCCGGTCTGCCGGTGCCGCTCAAACGCTACAGGGCTGGCATCGTGCCGGCCGAGGGCGATGACGTGAGTGCGTGCCAGGTCACTGCGGTGATGGACCAGCATGCGTTCATGACAGTGGCGCCGCAGGTTGAACTGCGAATTGGCGACATCATTTCGTTCGGCACGTCACACCCTTGCCTGACCTTTGACAAGTGGCAGGTGGGCTGCCTGGTGGATGACGAGTTGCGCGTGATCGAGTCCCTGCGTACCTGTTTTTAGACCGCGTTGCCTTCATCGCTGGCTTGCCTGCGATGAGGCCATCCGCCACACCGGAGAGCATCGCCATGACCACCCAACCGCGCATCGCCCTGATCGGCGAATGCATGATCGAACTGCAACACCGCGCCGACGGCAGCCTGCACCAGAGCTTCGGCGGCGATACCCTGAACACGGCGGTGTACCTGCGCCGCGAGCTGGGCGCAGTCGGCACCGTCGACTACGTCACCGCCCTGGGCGATGACAGTTTCAGCGATGCCATGTGCCGGCAGTGGACCGACGAGGGCCTGGGGCTGGGCATGGTCCAACGCCTGCCGGGGCGTCTGCCGGGCTTGTATTGCATCCAGACCGACGCCAATGGCGAGCGTAAATTTCTCTACTGGCGCAACGAAGCGGCGGTGCGCGACTGTTTCACCACGCCTGCGGCCGAGCCGATCCTGGCGGCGTTGCCGGGCTATGACCTGGTGTATTTCAGCGGCATCACCCTGGCGGTATTGGGTGAAATCGGCCGTGGGCGTTTGTTGCTGGCGCTGGCCGAAACCCGCAGGCGCGGCGGCAAGGTGGTGTTCGACAACAATTACCGGCCACGCCTGTGGGCCGATATCGAGGCAGCGCGGGTGGCGTATCGCAAGGTCATGGCCGAGGTGGACATTGCCTTGCTCACCGAAGACGACGAACAAGCGTTGTTCGGTTATGCCGACAGCGAGCAGGTGTTCGCGGCGTACCCGGCGATTACCGAGGTGGTGCTCAAGCGCGGCGCGGATGAGTGCCGGATTCGCTGCGACGGCGCACGCGTTGCCGTGCCGGCATTGAAGGTCGAAACGGTGGTGGATACGACAGCGGCGGGAGATTCGTTCAGCGCGGCATACCTGGCCGCCCGGCTCAAGGGCGGTTCGCCGCAGGAGGCTGCACTGGCGGGGCATCGGTTGGCGAGTCGAGTGATTCAGGTGCCGGGGGCGCTGATACCTCGGGGGTGAATGGCCGCCCGGGGCGGATCGGGAGCAAGCCCCCTCCCACATTTAATCGCGTTCACATTCCCCATTCCGGTCGGCTCTCAGGCCGCCGCGCTTTTGCTTTTGATCTGGAGCGCCCCGTCAAACACGCTGGCCGAACGCAGGTTTTGGAGCGTGGGTAACCCGGCAGGACGCCGGGTTAGCCGCGCTGGGCCAAGGATGGCCCATCGCGGCGGCCCACGCTCCAAAGCCTGCGTTCGGGCACACCGAGCCTGGGCGAGGTGCCGAGTGTTGGGGCAAGAGCCCTTTTGGTTACTTTTGGCTGGGCCGGCATTCCGGGCTCTTTTCCAAAAGTGACCCGCCGTCAGGGCGGAACCCTAAGTCGCCGTTACCGAACAAACCGATATGTACACCGAAAAGTCGCACCGCTCGTAGCTTCGAGCATCACATTGGCTTAACTGAACGGCATTAGGGCTTGCCCCCGATAGCGGTGCAAGGCCAACCCCTCAATCCCGGTAAAACACCTGCACCAGGTGATACCCGAACTTGCTCTTGATCGGCCCGTGAACCACCTTCACGGGCTTCTTGAAGATCACCGCATCAATCGCCCCCACCATCTGCCCCGGTCGCACTTCACCCAAATCACCGCCGCGCTTGCCCGATGGGCAGGTGGAATACTTCCTGGCCAGCACATCGAAGGCTTCGCCCTTGGCGATGCGCTGCTTGAGTTGTTCGGCTTCTTCGCTGGTTTTCACCAGGATATGACGGGCTTGGGCTTTCATCGTGTTCTACCAGGTGGGCGACGGCGCGCGATTATGCCTGAACTCATTCGGCCACGCCGATCATGCTGCGGATTTTGGTGGCCAGCAGATCAATGGAAAACGGCTTGGCCACCATGTCCATGCCGTCCTCCAGGAAGCCCTGGCGCTCGGCGGCTTTCTCGGCGTAACCGGTCATGAACAACACGCGCAGACCGGGACGATGCTGGCGTGCGATTTCTGCCAGTTGCCGGCCGTTCATGCCCGGCAGGCCGACGTCGGTCACCAGCAGGTCGACGCGCAAATCCGACTCCAGCAACGGCAGCGCCGCGCGGGCATCCGCCGCCTGGTGTGCGGTGTAGCCGAGTTCGTCGAGCACATTGACCACCAGCATGCGCACTGCTGCGTCGTCCTCGACCACCACCACCGCTTCACCGGCCAGGGCCACCGGCGCTTCGCTCAAGTGCGTCGGCAAACTGCTTTCCAGCGCGGTGCCGTGCAGGCGCGGCAGGTACAGGCGCACGCAGGTGCCCTGGCCCGGTTCGCTCTGGATGGTGACATGGCCGCCGGACTGCTGGGCAAACCCGTAGATCATCGACAAGCCCAGGCCGGTGCCCTGGCCGATGGGCTTGGTGGTGAAGAACGGATCGAACGCCTTGGCGAGAATTTTCGGCGCCATGCCGCTGCCGTTGTCGCTCACGCCCAGCATCACGTAGTCGCCGGCCTTGACCGGTTCGAGGGTGGTGATATCGGTGCCGTCCAGGTAACTGTTGGCGGTTTCGATCAGCAGTTCGCCGCCATCGGGCATCGCATCGCGGGCGTTGATCACCAGGTTGAGCAGGGCGTTTTCCAGCTGGCTGGCGTCGGTGTTGACCGGCCAGATGTCCTGGCCCAGTTGCACCTTGAGCGAGATGTGTGCGCCTTTGGTGCGTTGGAACAGATCCTCCAGCGACGCCACCAGTTGATTGGGGTCGGTGGGCTGGCGGTCGAGCGACTGGCGCCGCGAGAACGCCAGCAGCCGGTGGGTGAGGGCGGCCGCGCGGTGGGCGGAGGACACGGCGGCGTCGGCAAAGCGGCCGATCTCTTCGCTGCGCCCGCCGGCGATGTAGCGCTGCATCAGGTCGAGGCTGCCGATGATGCCGGTGAGCATGTTGTTGAAGTCATGGGCGATGCCGCCGGTGAGCTGGCCCACCGCTTCCATTTTTTGCGCGTGGCGCAGCGCGTCTTCGGCGCGCTCGCGTTCGTACATCTCGTTCTGCAGGCGCTGGTTGGCCTCGGCCAGCGCCTGGGTGCGCTGGGCCACGCGTTCTTCGAGGTTCTCGTTGAGGTGGCGCAGGGCTTCTTCGGTGAGCTTGCGTTCGGTCTCGTCGATCACAAAGATATAAAAACCGTTTACCGAACCGTCGTTGCTGAACCGCGGCAGGTACTTCATCAGCGCATGGCGCGGGCGCCCGTCGCGATGCGGCGTGAGGGTCATGAAGCTGCAGGCCTTGCCGCGCAGGGCAGCGGCGATCTTGTCCTGGCGGCCGGCATACACCTCGTCGCCGAGCACTTCGCGGATGGTCTTGCCGTACAGCTCCTGGGGCGTCATGCCGTACCACTCGAGGTAAGCGCTGTTGTTCAGGCGAAACCGCTGTTCATGGTCGACATAGCCGATCAGCACCGGCATCGCGTTGATGATCAGTTGCAGCTCGGTCTGGCTTTGGCGCAGGGCCTGTTCGGTGTGCTTGCGTTCGGTGAGGTCCAGCGCGGCACCGAGGAAGCGCGCCGGCCGCCCCTGGGGATCCTTGTAGCAACGACCGCGGGCGAATACCCAGCGCACTTCGCCGTCGGCCTGCATCAGGCGGTATTCCTCGGCGTATTCGGTGCCGAAGGTGATGCAATGCTTGATGCTGCGCGTGACCATGCCACGGTCTTCGGGGTGCACGCCCAACAGGTAGTCGCTGATCGGCAACAGGCTGGCCTGATCGGGGTCGACGCTGTGGAGGAAGGCGAAATGCGCGTCGGCGATAAAGCGGTCTTCGCCGATATCCCAGTCCCAGGTGCCCACCGCGTCGGTCGCCGCCAGTGCCAGTTGCAGGCGTTGCTCGGTGTTGTGCTGGGCCTTGAGGCTGTCTTCGGAGCGTTGTTGCAGCTCGATGGCCTTGCGGCGGCGCTCGTTGGTCTCGATGGCGGTGACCAGGATACCAGCGACCTGGCGGCTTTCATCGCGCACCGGGCTGTAGGTGAGGTCGAGCCAGATCTCGGCGTCGCGCCCCTCGCGTTGCAGCACAAAGCGCTGCTCGCTGAAGGTGCGCACCTGGCCGCCGAGTACGGCGTCGTAGATGGGGGCGGTGAAGTCCTGCAGTTCCGGCCAGGTGTGATGCGCCGGCTGCCCCAGTGCGTCCGGGTGCTTGTTGCCGGCCAGTTGGGCAAAACCATCGTTATACAACTGGATAAGGTCGCGGCCCCACAGCAGCAGCATCGGCATCGGCGAATGCACGACGATATCCACTGCGGTACGCAGGCTTTGCGGCCAGTCATTGGCCTCACCGAGGGGGCTTCGTGCCCAGTCCAGCCGCGCAATCAATGCGCCGGCTTCGCTACCGGTGGATGTTCCATTCATGAAAAAAGCCCTGAGCCTGACGCTTTGAAAAAATGACAACACCCATTATCCCGTGGGAAACGGCCGGGTGACTACCCTCGAAAAATAGCATGCCCTGGGGGTTTTTCTCTAAAACCCTCCGATGAGCTGAAACCTTTCATCTTCAGGGGTAAAGCCTTGCACTATTGCGCCAGCCAGCCGCCGTCGATGTTCCAGGCGGCGCCGCGTACCTGACTGCCGGCGTCGCTGCAGAGGAACAACACCAGCTCACCCAGTTGCGGCGGTGTGACGAACTCAAGCGACGGCTGTTTTTCGGCGAGCAAATCATGCTGCGCCTGCTGCGGGTCGACGCCCTTGGCGATGCGATCATCGATCTGCTTCTGCACCAGCGGAGTCAACACCCAGCCGGGGCAGATCGCATTGCAGGTGACGTTGCTGGCAGCCGTCTCCAGGCCCACCACCTTGGTCAGGCCGATCACGCCGTGCTTGGCCGCCACATACGCCGCCTTGCCCACCGAACCGACCTGACCGTGCACCGAGGCAATGTTGATGATGCGCCCCCAGCCCTTGGCCTTCATGCCCGGCAGGCCCAGGCGCGTGGTGTGGAACACCGAGGACAGGTTGATCGCAATGATCGAATCCCAGCGCTCCACCGGGAAGTCTTCCACCGCCGCCACGTGCTGGATGCCGGCATTGTTGACGAGGATATCCACGCCGCCGAATTCGCGCTCGGCATAGGCGAACAGGTCGGCGAGCTGCGCCGGGTCGCTGACGTCGGCCGGGTGATGGCCGACCTTGCCGCCGAACGCCTGCACCTGGGCGATCACTGCGTCGGCGTCGCCGAAGCCGTTGAGGATCAGGTCGGCACCGGCCTCGGCCAGGCTCAGCGCGATCCCCAGGCCGATGCCGCTGGTGGAACCGGTGACCAGGGCGGTCCTGCCATGCAAATTCGTCATAAACACCTCACACAATTGCGTTGTGGCGAGCGGTTAAGCCCCGATGCCGTTCAGTTAAGCGCAGATTCCCTGTGGCGAGCAGGCTTGTCCTGCGTTGGGCTGCGCAGCAGCCCCAAAACCAGGCGCTGAGTCGTATCAGGTACACCGCGTTTTGCTGGATTGGGGGCGCTTCGCACCCCAACGTGGGACAAGCCCGCTCGCCACAAGTGATGGGTTTCCTGTATTTCTTACCGTGCAATGTGCGCGGCGGCCAGGAGTTCCCGGGTGTAGGCGTGCTGCGGCGCGTCGAACACCTGATGGCTCGGCCCGCGCTCCACCACCTTGCCGTCCTTGACCACAATCATGTCGTGGGCCATGGCGCGTACCACCGGCAGATCATGGCTGATAAACAGATACGTCAGGCCATATTTTTCTTGAAGTTCGCGCAGCAGCGTCACCACCTGTTTTTGCACCGTGCGGTCCAGCGCCGAGGTGGGTTCGTCCAGCAGCATCAGCGCCGGCTTGAGCACCAGCGCGCGGGCGATGGCGATGCGCTGGCGCTGGCCGCCGGAGAATTCGTGGGGGTAGCGATGCCGGCTGGCCGGGTCCAGGCCCACGTCCCTGAGCACCTGGATTACTTGCGCATCGCGTTCGGCCAGGCTGCACGGTGCATGCACTTCCAGCCCTTCGCCGATGATCTGCTGCACCGACATGCGCGGGCTGAGGCTGCCGTAAGGATCCTGAAACACCACCTGCATCTGTTTGCGCCACGGGCGCATCTGCTGATGGCTGAGGGGGTCGAGGGCTGCGTCCTGGAAGCGAATGCTGCCGGTGGAGTCGAGCAGGCGCAGGATCGCCTGGCCCAGGGTGGATTTACCCGAGCCCGATTCGCCGACAATCCCCAGGGTCTTGCCGCGTTGCACGCTGAGGCTGATGCCGTCCACCGCCTGCAGATACGTCTTGCGGCGAAACAGCCCGCCGCCCAGCGCAAATTTCACGCTCAGGTCGTCCACCTGCAACACCGTTTCGCGGGTGTCGCTGCACAACGCTTCGCCCGAGGGCTCGGCGTCGAGCAGCAACCGGCTGTAAGGGTGCTGCGGCGCGGTGAACAGGGTTTCGCACGCGGCCTGTTCGACAATCTCGCCGGCCCGCATCACGCACACGCGCTGGGCAATGCTGCGCACCAGGTTGAGGTCGTGGCTGATCAGCAGCAGCGACATGCCCAGACGTTGCTGCAGCGACTTGAGCAGCAGCAGGATCTTGCGCTGCACGGTCACGTCCAGCGCGGTGGTGGGTTCGTCGGCGATCAGCAGTTGCGGCTCGCAGGCCAGCGCCATGGCGATCATCACCCGCTGGCGCTGGCCGCCGGACAGTTGGTGCGGATAGGCCTTGAGGCGCTCCCGGGGGTTTTGAATGCCCACCAGTTCGAGCAGTTCGAGGATGCGCGCCTGCGCCGCCTTGCCGCCCAGGCCTTTGTGCAGCAGCAGGGTTTCGCCGATCTGCTTTTCGATGCTGTGCAGCGGGTTGAGCGAGGTCATCGGCTCCTGAAAGATCATCGCAATGCGATTGCCGCGCAGTTTCTGCAAGGTGGCGGGCGCTGCGCCGACCAATTGCTGGTCACGGTATTTCACCGAGCCTGTGGTGTGGGTGCCGGCTTCGGGCAGCAGTTGCAGGATCGAGTGGGCGGTCACCGACTTGCCCGAGCCCGACTCGCCCACCAGCGCCAGGCATTCGCCCTCGCGCACGTCCAGGCTGAGGTTGCGCACCACGGTCTGGCCGCTGAACGCGACGCACAGGTCGCGGATTTCGATGAGGTTCATAGGCAGTCACTCATGAGCGGGGGTCGAAGGCATCCCGCAGGGCCTCGCCGATAAACACCAGCAGCGACAGGATCAGCGCCAGGGTAAAAAACGCCGTCAGGCCCAGCCACGGCGCTTGCAGGTTCTGCTTGCCCTGGGCGATCAACTCGCCCAGCGAGGCACTGCCGGCGGGCATGCCGAAGCCGAGGAAATCCAGGGCGCTCAAGGTGGAAATCGCACCGGTGAGGATAAACGGCAGGTAGCTCAAGGTGGCGGTCATTGCATTGGGCAGGATATGCCGGCCAATGATCTTGCCGTCGCCCAGGCCCAGGGCACGCGCTGCCTTGACGTACTCCAGGTTGCGCCCGCGCAGGAACTCGGCGCGCACCACGTCCACCAGGGCCAGCCAGGAAAACAGCGCCATGATCCCCAGCAGCCACCAGAAATTGGGCTCCACGAACCCCGAGAGGATGATCAGCAGGTACAACACCGGCAGCCCCGACCACACTTCAAGGATGCGCTGCCCGAGCAGGTCCACCCAGCCGCCGTAGTAACCCTGCAAGGCCCCGGCGGCAATGCCGATGGCGCCGCTGATGGCCGTGAGGGCCAACGCAAACAGGATCGATACGCGCGCACCGAAGATCACCCGCGCCAGCACATCGCGGGACTGGTCATCGGTGCCCAGCCAGTTCACCGCCGAGGGCGGGCTGGGGGCAGGACGGGTCAGTTCGTAGTTGGGCGTGTCGTCGCTGAACGGAATCGGCGGAAACAGCATCCAGCCGCCGTCCTGCTTGATCAGGGTTTGCACGTAGTCACTGCGGTAGTCGGCCTGGAACGGCAACTGCCCGCCGAACTGTTGCTCGGTATAGCGCTTGAACACCGGAAAATACAGCTCGTTCTTGAAGCTCAGCACCAGCGGTTTGTCGTTGGCGATCAGCTCGCCGCCGAGGGTGAGCATGAACAGGCCGATAAACAGCCACAGCGACCACCAGCCCCGGCGGTTTTTCTTGAAGCGCTCGAAACGGCGGCGTGCCACGGGAGACAGATTGAGCATCAGGCGTTCCTCGCGGCGAAGTCGATACGCGGGTCCACCAGGGTGTAGCAGAGGTCACCGATGAGTTTTATCAGCAGGCCGAACAGCGTGAAGATGAACAACGAGCCGAACACCACCGGGTAGTCCCGCGACACTGCCGCTTCGTAGCTCATGCGGCCCAGGCCGTCGAGGGAAAAAATCACCTCGATCAGCAGCGAGCCGGCGAAGAACACGCTGATGAACGCCTGGGGAATGCCCGAAATCACCAGCAGCATCGCGTTGCGAAACACGTGGCCGTAAAGCACGCGGCGTTCGCTCAGGCCCTTGGCGCGGGCCGTCACTACGTATTGGCGGGTGATTTCATTGAGAAACGAGTTTTTGGTGAGGATGGTCAGCGTGGCGAACCCGCCGATCACCAGCGCGGTGACCGGCAGCACCAGGTGCCAGAAGTAGTCGGCAACCTTGCCCACGGTACTCAGTTCGTCGAAGTTGTCCGAGACCAGGCCGCGCACCGGGAACCAGTTCAGCGAGGTGCCGCCGGCGAACACCACGATCAGGAACATCGCGAACAGAAACGCCGGCATCGCGTAGCCGATCACGATGGCGGTGCTGCTCCACACATCGAAGCTGCTGCCATGGCGCACGGCCTTGCGGATGCCCAGGGGGATCGACACCAGGTAGGTGATCAAGGTGGCCCACAGGCCGAGGGAGATCGTCACCGGCATTTTTTCCAGGATCAGCTCGATCACGGTTTTGCCGCGAAAGAAGCTGTTGCCGAAATCCAGTTGGGCGTAGTTGCTGAGCATCAGCCACAGACGCTCCGGGGCCGGTTTGTCGAAGCCGTACTGCTTTTCGATGTCCTTGATCAGCTTGGGGTCCAGGCCTCGGCTGGCGCGCGAGGCGCTGATGCTTTCGCCCGCGCCGGCCCCCACGCCGCCGCCGCCGATCCCCTGCAGGTGGGCGATAGCCTGTTCCACCGGCCCGCCGGGCGCGGCCTGTACGATGACGAAATTCACCAGCAGGATGATCACCAGGGTCGGGATGATCAGCAGCAGGCGCCGCACGATATAGGCAAACATCAGCGGGCACCTGCGCGTTTTTTCAGTGCGGCGTTCATTTGTTCATGGGTCAGCGGTGTGGGGCTGATTTCCCACCAGGTTTCCAGGGCTTCGTCATTTTTGGCCTCGATGGCCGGGCGACCGAAGCGGTTCCACCACGCGGCGGAGGTGCCCGGCGGGTAGTAATTGGGAATCCACAGGTAGTTCCATTGCAGCACCCGGTCCAGGGCGTGGGCGTAGGTGAGCATCTGCGCCTGGGTGTTTGCCTTGACCAGGCCTTTGATCAGGCTGTCGACGGCCGGGTCCTTGAGCACCATGTAGTTGTTGGCGCCGGGGTCATGGGCGGCCGCCGAGCCAAAGAAGTTGTACAGCTCCATCCCGGGCGAGGGGGTGACTGGAAAGCCTGTGACGATCATGTCGTAGTCCCGCGCCATCACGCGGTTGACGTACTGCGAGGAGTCGATACGGCGAATGTTCAGGGTGATGCCGATCTGCGCCAGGTTGCGTTTGTAGGGCAGCAGCAGACGTTCCATGCCGGTCTGCGTGTTGAGGAAAGTGAATTCCAGCGGTTCGCCCTGGGCGTTCACCAGCGTGTCGCCCTCGGGTTTCCAGCCGGCTTCCTCCAGCAGGGCCAGGGCCTGCAGCTGTTTATCGCGGATCACGCCGCTGCCGTCGGTGACCGGCGCCTTGAACACCTGGGTGAACACCTCGTCGGGCACCTGGCCGCGCAGCGGTTCGAGAATCGCCAGCTCTTCCTGGGTGGGCAACTGGGTGGCGGCCAACGGGCTGTTGGAGAAGAAGCTCTGCTGGCGAATGTAGAGGTTGTGCATCATCTGCCGGTTGGCCCACTCGAAGTCCCACAGCATCGCCAAAGCTTTGCGCACGCGGCGGTCCTTGAACAGCGGATTCTGCACGTTGAACACGTAGCCCTGGGCCGGTTGCGGCATCTCCCTGGCCAGGTGCGCGCGTTGCAGACGGCCGTCGTCCAGCGCCGGGCCGTTGTAGCCGATGGAATAACCGGTGGCGGAGAACTCACGGTTGAAATCGTAGGCGCCGCCGCGCAGCACCTGGCGCGCCACCTCGGTGTCGCCAAAGTATTCCAGACTCAGGTGATCGAAGTTGTACAGGCCACGGCTGACCGGCAGGTCCTTGCCCCACCAATCGGGGTCGCGGGTAAAGGTGATGGTGCTGCCCGAATCGATCTTGCTGACCTTGTACGGGCCGCTGCCCAGGGGCGCTTCATAACCGCCGCCGTTGGCGAAGTCGCGGGTTTTCCACCAGTGCTCGGGCAATACCGGCAGGGTGGCCAGGTCCAGGGGCAGAGTGCGGTTCTCGTTGCTGGAAAAGTCGAAGCGCACCTGGCGCTCGCCTTCGACCACCACCTGTTTGACATCGGCGAACAGCGTGCGAAAACGCAGGCTGCCCTGGGTCATCAGCAGGTCGTAGCTGTAGCGCACGTCTTCGGCGGTAATCGGTGTGCCGTCGGCAAACCGCGCCTTGGGGTTGAGGTAAAAACGCAATGACAGGCCATCGTCGGCGCGTTCCATCTTTTCCGCCACCAGGCCGTAGACCGTGTAGGGCTCATCCAGCGAGCGTTGGGCCAGCGGGGAGTAGAGCCAGCCGTCGACCTGGGACACGCCGATGCCTTTGTCGATATAGGGCAGCACATGGTCGAAACGGCCGATCTCCAGCGCCGAACGGCGCAGCGTGCCGCCCTTGGGCGCATCGGGATTGGCGTAGTCGAAGTGGCTGAAACCGGCGGCGTATTTGGCCGGCTCGCCGTAGACCGTCAGGTAGGTCTGCGGAGCTGCGGTCACGGCCGTGCTGGCCAGCAGCAGCGCCAGGATGGAGCTAAGGAGTGGGGGAAACGCCAATCGCATGGTCAGCCTTGAGCGCCGGGTGAAGAATGAGGGCTGTACGTTAGCGGCTTACGGGTCGCCCGTCACCCCATGCACAACGGCCCGCCAGAAGGCGGGCCGTTGTTGGGGCATCAGCGCGGCAGGATCAGTCCTGGCGGCTGGTGACTTCCAGCAGGTGATAGCCGAACTGGGTTTTCACCGGGCCTTGCACGGTGTTGACCGGGGCGCTGAACACCACGCTGTCGAATTCCTTGACCATCTGGCCCGGACCGAACGAACCCAGGTCGCCGCCCTGACGGCTGGATGGGCAGCTGGAATTGGCTTTGGCGATTTCTGCGAAATCGGCGCCGCCTTCGATTTGGGATTTCAGTTCGTTGCACTTTTCTTCAGTGGAAACGAGGATGTGGCGGGCGGTGGCTTTGGCCATTTGAGATAACTCCTTGATGTAAAAAGGGTGAGCGTACTGGATTCAGGTGGTTATTTGTTGGCAAAGTTCCACGGGGTTTTCGATCGGGCAGACGAGCGCGCCACGGTCCTGTGGCGCGCCCGCTCGCCACAGGAATAGTCAACGCGCTGTTTGATGGGTTTTACAGGCTGGCCGACTCATAGGTAGTGCGGGTCTGTTCGATCTCTTCGACCAGCCCATCGATGCCCGCCAGGCGGGCGCGATTGTCATGGTCCCAGGGGTGAAAACCGGGTTTGAAGTAGTGCAGCCACGGCACCAGCATCCGCGGGAAGACGCCTTTGGGGCCGTACAAAAATTTGCACATGCGCCAGAACCCCTTCAAATGACCGCCGGCCTTGCGGTCGGCAAACAGCAGGCGTACATGGAAATCCAGCACCACCAACCAGAAGAACAGGGTCGTGAACAGCATGGTGCCGGTGCGCAGCAGGTAACGCTTGGGGCCGGGCTTGATGACGCGGTTCCAGACATCGAACGCCACGGCCTTGTGCTCGGTTTCTTCAAGGGCGTGCCAGTACCACATCTGCTGGTAGCCCTTGAGTGAATCGCCGAAGCGCGAGGGGTCGCTGAGGAGGATTTCCGCAAGCATCGCGGTGTAGTGCTCAAGGGCGATGGTCACCGCCAGGTTGAAGGACGGCGGCAGGTGTTTTTTCTGCAGATCGAGAATCACCTTGAGGCGGCTGTCCAGTTTATGCGCCGGCAATCCCGCGTCCTCCAGCAGGTTGTTGTAGGCCACGTGCTCACGGCTGTGCATGGCTTCCTGGCCGATAAACCCCTGGATTTCCTTTTTCAGCGCGGGATCGTCGATGCGCGAGCGGTAGTGGCGCACGCTGTCCATGAAGAACAGCTCGCCCTGGGGAAACAGCAGCGACAGCGCATTGAAGAAATGCGTGACGAACGGGCCTTGTTCATGCCAGTTCTTGATGCGCTCGGCAGGCAAGGCAAAACGGATATCGCGACGGATAGGCAACATGGTGCGTGCTCCTTTTTCAGAGACGGGGTTCGTCGTTGGGTTCGAACACAGGCCTGCGCGGCTTGGGCGCCATGCGTTTGCTGGCGAACACCACCAGCGCCTGGTAGGCGGCCGGCAGGCAACGGGCGAGCAGGTCAAGGAAATACGCGTCGCGGCCGATCAGCACCCGGCGCTTGTTTTTGCGCACGCCTTGCAGGATCACCCTGGCGGCCTGGTCGGCGTCGGTGATGAAGAGTTTTTCGAAGTCGGCGCGGGCCTGTTGCTCGCTGTGGATCAGAAAGCCGGTCATGTTCGCGTCGATGCGGCTGCTGCGGCAGATGTCGGTGCGAATGCCGCCGGGGTGCACGCAGGTGGCGGACACGCCGCAGCGTTGCAGATCCAGCTCCTGGCGCAGCGCCTCGGTAAAGCCGCGCACGGCAAATTTACTGGCGTTGTAGCCGCTCATGCCGGGCTGGGCAAACAGGCCGAACACGCTGGAGGTGTTGATGACATGGCCGTTGCCGCTGGCCTTGAGGTGCGGCAGGAACGCCTTGGTGCCGTGCACCACACCCCAGAAGTTGATCCCGATGATCCATTCCAGGTCGCTGTAGCTCACGCCTTCGACGGTGCTCGACAACGCCACGCCGGCATTGTTGAACACCAGGTTGACCGCGCCATGCTCCGCCACGCAGCGCGCGGCCCAGTCGTCCACGGCCTGGCGGTCGGCCACATCCAGCACCTGGGTGGTGACCCGCACTGGCGACAGGGTCGAAGACCGAATCAACGCTTCGGTGTGCTCCAGGCCCTGGCGGTTCACGTCCGCCAGCGCCAGGTGACAACCTTCGCGCGCCAGCGCCAGGGCCAATGCGCGGCCCATGCCGGACGCCGCGCCGGTAATGGCCGCCACGCGGCCGTCGAATGACTTCATGACAGGCTGCCTTCTGCAGTGGAATGGGGCGCAGGCGTTGCGCGCGTGGGCGCCGGGACGGGGGCCAGGTCGACCCCATAGTCCTTGAGCGCAAAGTGCCGGGTGAGCTGCCTGAAACGCCAGGTGGAGCCCGGCCATAACGTGGTGTTCTTGCCGGTGCGCGGGTCGAGGTACCAGCTCTGGCAGCCGCCGGTGTTCCAGATGGTGCGCTGGAGTTTGTCCTGCAATTGGCTGTTCCAGGCCTGTTCGACGGCAGGCTTGACGTCCACCGTGGCGATGCGTTTGCGCTGCATCTGTCGCAACGCATCGAGGATGTAGGCGACCTGGGCCTCGATCATCAGAATCATCGAGTTGTGCCCCAGCCCGGTGTTGGGCCCGACAATCAGGAACAGGTTTGGATAGCCCGGCACCGTGGTGCCTTTATAGGCATGTGCGCCGTCGTGCCAGGTGTCCATCAGGTCAACGCCGTGGCGCCCGATGATGCAGTCGCGGGGCAGGGGATCGCTGGCCTGGAAACCGGTGCCGAAGATCAGGCAGTCGACCGGGTGCTTGATGCCGTCGGCGGTGACGACGCCGTCGGCTTCGATGCGCAGCACCGGGTCGGTCACCACCTCGACATTGCTGCGCGACAGCGCCGGGTAGTAGTCGTTGGAGATCAACACGCGCTTGCAGCCGAGGGTGTAATCCGGCGTGAGGGTCTTGCGCAGCGATGGGCGGGCGACCTGCCTGCGCAAATGACGCAGGGCGATTTTCTGCACCATTGTCATCAGCCGGGGATGCAGGGCAAAGCCCACCACGCGGCCTTCGAGCGTCCAGTAAAAGGCGCTGCGGACCAGCCGCTGGGTGAAGGGCAGGTGTTTGAACAGCCAGCGTTCGCCGACGGAAATCGGTCGGTCGGGCTTGGGCATGATCCACGGCGGGGTGCGCTGGAACAGGTCCAGGTGCGCCACCTGCGGTGCAATCTGCGGCACGAACTGGATGGCACTGGCCCCGGTGCCGATTACTGCGACACGCTTGCCCTTCAAGGAATAGTCGTGGTCCCACTGCTGGGAGTGGAAGCGCTTGCCTTTGAAACTCTCCAGACCCGGAATGTCCGGCAGCGCCGGGCGCGACAAGCCGCCCATGCCCGACACCAGCACCCGCGCGCTCACCTGGCGGCCATCGCTGAAGCTCAGTTGCCAGCGCTGCTGGTGTTCATCGAACACCGCGCGTTGCAGGCCCATGCCAAACCGCAGGTAGGGCGCCAGCTCAAAGCGCTGCGCGCATTGCTCGAGGTAGGCGCGGATCTCGGCCTGCGGCGCAAATTGCCGCGACCAGTGCGGGTTGGGCGCAAACGAAAACGAGTACACGTGGGACTGCACATCGCAGGCGCAGCCGGGGTAGTGATTGTCGCGCCAGGTGCCGCCGAGGGTCTGCGCCTGCTCGGCAACAAAAAAGTCGTTGAAGCCAGCCTGCTTGAGCTGGATGGCCATGCACAGGCCGGCGAAGCCTGAGCCGATGATGGCAATGTCGATTGATTCACGCTGGGTATTCATGGGCAGTCCCTCATGGGCATCGGGTGCGCTCCTGTTTTTTGGATGAAGCACCATTGCAAAGGAAATTTGAATTACATATTTTAAAAAAGATTTTAAATAATCTACCTGAAAAATTCGCCCACGCCAGGACCTTGTTTGGTATGTGCGCCTTGTCCGACGGACGCGCACGCTATGAGTGAGGCCCGCAAGCAGGGCAGGGACGATGGCTGAGGCCTCGATCAATACCGGTCGGGTCGCCAGCTCCAGGGAAGCGGAGGACGAAGCGATGGCTGTCGAATGGGGTGTGGCTGCAGCGGTGTTTGTCGGTGCAAGCGCGGTGTTGTGGGGCTTGAGTGCGTGGATGACGCGGCGCATAGAAGCGGCCGTGCCGCGCAACGGGCGGGTGGTGGAGGTCAAGGGCGAGCGTTTTCATTATGTCGAGGAGGGCAGCGGTCCCCCGCTGGTGATGATTCACGGCCTGATGGGCAGCAGTCGCAACCTCACCTATGCCTTGTCTGGCCGCTTGAGTGCGCACTTTCGCGTGATCAGCGTCGACCGCCCGGGCTCCGGCTATTCCACCCGTGGCAAAGGCACGGCGGCGGACCTGCCGGCCCAGGCGCGGCAGATCAGCAACCTTATAAATACCTTGGACCTGCATAAACCGCTGGTGCTGGGCCATTCCCTGGGCGGCGCGATTGCCCTGGCGCTGGCGCTTGATCATCCCGAGACGGTGTCCGGCTTGATTCTGGTGGCTCCGCTGACTCATCCCCAGCGCCTGTTGCCGCCGGTATTCCTGTCTCTGGCCGTGCGCCCGGCGTGGCTGCGCCGCTGGGTCGCGCACACGCTGACCTTGCCCATCGGCCTGTTGACCCAACGTTCGGTGGTCAAGGGCGTGTTCGCGCCGGATGCCGCCCCGGCCGATTTTGCCACCCGAGGCGGCGGTTTGCTGGGCATGCGTCCTGACAATTTCTACGCAGCCTCCACCGAGATTAACCAGGTCAACGATGACCTGCCGCACATGGTGGCGCGCTATCCGCAACTGACCTTGCCGATCGGGCTGATCTATGGCTCGCGGGACAAGGTGCTCGACTTGCGCAAACACGGCCAGGCCCTGGCCAGCAAGGTGCCCGGGCTCAAGCTGCAGGTGGTGGAGGGCTGTGGGCACATGCTGCCGATTACGGCTACCGAACGGGTAGCGGCGTTGGTGGAGCAGGTCGCCAGACGTGCCCGAACGGGAGAAAACGCCGCGATTGCGCCTGCGCCACTTGCCCTGGTGCATCCGTAGCGTGGCGATTCGACGCGCGATTTCACGGCGTCAACGCCCGCGCTGCAGACCTGACCGAACAGCTGAAAAACAGACTGCCCGGTCACGCAAAAAAGGGCTGAAGAAATAGTTGACGAGCTAACGATTCCGCGCTATTTATTTAAAAAAATTATTTCAATGTGTAATTTGAAACAGTTTTTGAAATGCCTAAGAGCGAATAAAATAATGAAAAAAACGCCTTTTATCGCATGGCTGACTGCTGCAGGCAGTCTGCGCTCCATCAACCCGCCTGCCGCCCAGCGTGTGCGGAGGCTGCCATGAATCAGACCCTGGCAGCACCAGGCGTGTGGACCGACGGCAAGCGCCACCTGTGGTGGCTGGGCATCATGCCGCTGGCCACGCCCTTGCTCTCTGGCGCCCTGGCCATCGCCACCGGCGTTCAATCGTTGTGGTGGGTGGGCGTGCTGGTGATCTTCGGCCTGATTCCCCTGATCGACGGTCTGCTCGGCGAGGACGTCAGCAACCCGCCCGAGTCCGCCGTCAGCCACCTCGAAAGCCAAAGCTACTACCGCTGGATCGTCTATATCGGCGTGCTGTTCGTGATCGCTTCGGTGGTGGTCACCGGTTGGCTGGCGGCCGGCGGCATCGACTGGATCATCAACGGCGGCCTGCTGCGCGCCACCGCCACGCTGGATCCCGCCAGTGGGTTGGCAAAAGCCGCCGCCTTTATGACCGCGCGCACCGAGTTGCACGGCGCGGTTGGCTGGTTCACCTACCTGGGCATGGCGATGTCCACTGGCGCGGCCACCGGCATTGCCATCAATACCGCCCATGAGCTGGGCCACAAGCCTCGTCCGCTGGAGGTGTTCCTGGCCAAGGTGACCCTGGCGCCGACCTTCTACGGGCACTTTTACACCGAACACAACCGTGGTCATCACGTGCGGGTTGCCACCCCGGAAGACCCTGCCAGCTCCCGGCTGGGCGAAAGTTTCTGGGCATTCCTGCCGCGCTCGGTGTGGTTCAGCGCCCGTTCGGCGTGGAATCTGGAGCGTGAACGCCTGCGCAAACTGGGCCTGCCGGCCTGGCACTGGAAAAACGCCGTGTTGAGCGCGTGGATGTACAGCGTGGTGTTGTGGGGCGCGATGATTGCCTGGCTGGGCGCCGCAGTGATTCCGTTTCTGATCATTCAGGGCGTGTACGGCTTCTCGTTGCTGGAGGTGGTCAACTACGTCGAGCACTACGGCCTCAAACGCCAGAAGTTGCCCAATGGCCGTTATGAACGTTGCTCGCCGCGCCATTCGTGGAACAGCAACCGCATCGTTACCAATATCTTTCTGTTCCAGCTGCAACGGCATTCGGACCATCACGCCAACCCCACCCGCAGCTACCAGTCGTTGCGTCACTTCGATGAGTCGCCGCAACTTCCCTACGGCTACGCCAGCATGATCGTCTGGGCGTATGTGCCGTACCTCTGGCGCCGCCGTATGGACCAACGCGTGCTCAATCATTACGCCGGCGATCTCTCACTGACCAATCTTCAACCGTCACAGCGCGCGAAGTATCTGCACCAGTACGGTCGCGGCGCTGCGCCCCATTGAAGCTGCAATAACGTTGTATGACCCGAACAACAATAATTTCAAGGGAAGGACGTCCACCATGCAAACACCTGCCAGGTTCATCTCTTCTATTGTTCTGGCCGCGTTGGGCCTGATCGTCTACCACCAGGCCCAGGCCGCGCGCATCGAGCCCGCCGGCAGTGCCTTTACGGCGCAGGGCCCGATCAGTTTTTCCAAGGGCAAGCTGATCAGCGCCGACTGCACCATCAAGGTCGCCGGCAAGGTCGCGGCCGATGGCTCCTCGGTGAATGTCGACAAGGTCGAGTTCGACGGCGGCCTCAAGTGCAGCCGCGTCGAGGCCATCAACCTGCCCTGGGTGCTGATCGCCCGGGACACGCAAAGCGGCTCCATGTCCAGGATCAGCGTCGACGTGCATGCCTTCGGCCTGGGCGGCAAGTGCGGCCCGTCGACCGCCGATGGCACCTGGGATAACGCCACCGGCAAGCTGGAGGCCCGCGATGTGCCGATTGGCGAGGACTGCAGGATCAAGTCGGTGTCGATCAAGATGCCGCCCACTTTCAAAGTGGTCGACTGAGTACGCGGATTTGTTACAGCGGTAAATGCATTGAAATTTGGCTGGAAAGGGAAGTTCTGCAGTTTCACCGTGACCTCTCGTTCATGGCCATTACCCCTGGCGAAATGATTCGCCACAACATGTGAGGAAAAACAATGAAAAGCTTGAAAACCCTCGTTTGTGCAACGTCGTTTGCCCTGTGCTTTGGCGCGGCGTCGATGGCTAATGCGGCAACTATCGCGCCGGCCGGCGCCGGCTTCTCG
Organism: Pseudomonas sp. MH9.3; assembly: GCF_034354675.1. Taxonomy (NCBI): domain Bacteria; kingdom Pseudomonadati; phylum Pseudomonadota; class Gammaproteobacteria; order Pseudomonadales; family Pseudomonadaceae; genus Pseudomonas; species Pseudomonas sp. MH9.3. The sequence goes on from NZ_CP133785.1 coordinate 465,222, forward strand.
ACGGCAGGCTCCATCACTGTGACGTCGCCTGCCTCGCTGAACCTGCCCGTCACCTGCAACATCACCTTCACCGGTACCGTCGCAGGCAATGGTGCGAGCGCTGCCATCACCGGCGCTTCGGTCAGTGGTTCCAACTCCCTGTGCAGCGTGCCGGTGCTGCAAGGCCTGCCCTGGACGCTGAGCGTCGCCAGCGGTGGCCCGGATGCGTTCACCGGGACGGTTTCCGGGGTGAACTTCAAGATCCTCAACAACTGCTCGAGCTCGCCGGTGACCATCAATGTCAACTGGAGCAACTCCACCAACACCTTGAGCGTCCCAAGCGCCCAGACCGTGGGCAGTTGCAAGATCACTGCACTGACCGCCGTGCCGAACCCTGCGTTTACCGTGACGCCCTGAGGGCCGGGAGCGCTTGACGTGATGATCACACGTTGAAACACGCAAGTGCCTCGCAAGAGGCACTTGTTGCGGCAGGCCAGGTCGGGACAGCCGATCCTGGAGGATAAAAATAAGGAGTGGAGCATGAATAATAAGAAACGGCAGGCCCGCACATTGTTGAGCCTGGCAGTCCTCGGCGGCCTTATCGGTGTAACGGGTCAGACGCAAGCCGGCGGTTTTGGCACGCCGACCTTCGGCGCTCCCGGATGGGGGCGTGCCTTCGGTGGCGGCTCGCTGTTCCAGAACGATCCTTCGGCGGCCTATAACAACCCGGCGGCCATGGCCTTTATCGATCACAACATCTCGCAGTTCACCGTTGATTACGCGCGTATCAACATCAAGTACAAGGGCACGGCCAAGGATTATGCCGGCAATGCACCGGCCAGCGTCGACCCCACGGATTTCAGTTCCACGCCTCGGACCGGCGACGGTGGTCAGGGCGGCTTCACCGCATGGTTGCCAACCGGCTTCATGGTAATGCCGATCAACGATCGCTTTGCCTTCGGCTTGAGCCAGGTGGTGCCGATGGGTGCGCGCACCACGTGGGACCAGGACTGGATCGGCCGCGACTTTGCCGTCGATACCCGCATTGAAACGGTCGGTGTCACCGGCTCGTTATCGTTCAAGGTCAACGATCAGTTTTCGCTGGGCGGTGGCGCCATCGTGCAGCACACCAAGGGCTTTGTGAGCCAGAACCTTGACCTGTATTCGGCCGCGGCGCTGTCGCCGAACATCGGTCTACCGTTCCCCTCAGGCGTAGGCTCCGCGCTGATGCGCGTGAAGGTGGATAACACCTCCGTGGGCTGGTTTGCCGGGGTGGTCTGGAAACCGACCGATGTCGACACCCTGGGCCTGAACTACCACGCAAAAATCAAGAACAAGCTGGAGGGCAAATACAACATCTACGCCGACGAGACCAACAGGACGTTGATCGAAAGCGGCCTGCCGTCGCTGGCTTATCCAGGGCTGAACCTCAACGCCAACGGCGCCAATGCCTCGGCGCAACTGGACGTGCCCGCCAACGCCTCCGTTGACTGGGTCCACCAGTTCAATGACCGCCTGACCTTGGGCGCCAGCGTCACCTGGACCCAGTGGTCGTCGTTCAAGGCGCTGACGTTGAAGTCCGACGGCCAGCAAATCGTGTCGATTCCCTATAACTACAAGGACACGTGGATGGTGTCGCTGGGCGGTGACTACAAATTTACCGATGACTTCACCTTCCGCGCCGGCGTGGCCACCGACCAGACGCCTACGCGCAACTCCACGCGTGACCCGCGTATCCCGGACGGGGATCGGATTTTCGCGTCCCTGGGCTTCGGCTACAACATTCGCGCCATTCCCGGTTTGAGCATCGACGGTGCCTACTCGCGGCAATTCGTCGAGAAAGCCAAGCTCAGGACACAAAACCAGGATCGTCTCGGTGGGGCGACGCTGGACGGCAAGGCCGATGCGAAGGGCGAGGTGGTCAGCCTGTCGGCGACCTACGCGTTCTGACCTGTCGCCATGGGTCGCGCAGGCGACCCATGGCGATGCAATCAAGTAACAGGCGGCTGACCGGGTCGGCTGCTTTTTTTGGCTCAAGCATTAAATAAAAATTTCAAAGTTTAATTTGAATTTGCTCCGTCCTGAAATCGAGAGAGGTGTCCCATGGTTATCTGGTTATTGGTGGGTTTCGCCGCCGCGATTGTCCTGGCGTATCGACAAGCCGCCGCCGCGCTGTGGCTCGGCACTGGCCTGGTATGGCTGGCGATGGGTTACCTGTTCAGCGTGGTGGCGGGTGTGGGCATCACCCTTGCGGCGCTGCTGGTGGTAGTGCCTGCGCTGCTGCTGGCGATCAAACCGCTGCGCCGTGCGCTGTTGACCGGCAAGGCGCTGGCGCTGTTTCGCACGATCATGCCGGCGATGTCCGACACCGAGCGTGCGGCCATCGAGTCCGGCACCGTGTGGTGGGACGCCGAACTGTTCAGCGGCAAGCCCGACTGGCAGCGCCTGTTGAAAGCCGCGCCGGCCAGCCTGAGTGCCGAAGAGCAGGCCTTTCTCGACAACGAAGTCGAAACCCTGTGCGACATCGCCAACGACTGGGAAACCACCCAGGTCTGGCAGGACATGTCCCCGCAGGCCTGGCAGTACACCAAGGACGCCGGGTTCCTCGGCATGATCATTCCCCGGCAGTACGGCGGCAAAGGCTTCTCCCACTACGCCCATTCGCAGGTGGTGATGAAGCTGTCGACCCGCTGCTCGGCAGCGGCGATTTCGGTGATGGTGCCTAATTCCCTGGGCCCGGCCGAACTGCTGTTGCATTACGGCACCGATGCCCAGCGCAACTACTACTTGCCGCGCCTGGCGCGGGGCGAAGACATCCCGTGTTTCGCGCTGACCAGCCCGTATGCCGGCTCCGATGCCGGTGCGATTCCCGACCTCGGCATCGTCTGCAAAGGCCTGCACGAGGGCCAGGAAGTCCTTGGCTTCAAAGTCACCTGGGACAAGCGCTACATCACGTTAGGGCCGATTGCCACGGTGCTCGGCCTGGCGTTTCGCGCCGAAGACCCCCAGGGCCTGCTCGGCGCGCCGGGTGCGCTGGGCATCACCTGCGCATTGATCCCCACCTCGCACCCCGGGGTGAACAGCGGCCGTCGCCACTGGCCATTGAACGCGGTATTCCAGAACGGCCCCACCACCGGCAAGGATGTGTTCATTCCGCTGGAGTGGGTGATCGGTGGCCGTGAACAGGTCGGCAATGGCTGGCGCATGTTGATGGAATGCCTGGCGGCGGGGCGCGCGATTTCGCTGCCATCGGCCAACGTCGGCCTGGGCAAGGTTGCGGTGCGCGGCACCACCGCGTACGCGGCAATGCGCAAGCAGTTCGGCCTGCCCATCGGCAAGTTCGAAGGGGTGCAGGCACCGCTGGCGCGCATGGCCGGGCATCTGTATGCCTGCGATGCGGTGCGCAAGGTGTCGGTGGCGTCGCTGGATGCCGGGGAGAAGCCTTCGGTGATTTCGGCCATCGCCAAGTACCACGTCACCGAACGTGCGCGGATGATCGTCAACGACGGCATGGACATCGTCGCGGGCAAGGGCATCTGCATGGGGCCCAACAACTTCCTGGCCCGTGCCTACCAGCAAAGCCCCATCGCCATCACGGTGGAAGGCGCGAACATCATGACCCGCTGCCTGATCATCTATGGTCAGGGCCTGATTCGTTGCCATCCCTATGTGTTTCGCGAGATGGAAGCGGCGCGCAACCCCGACCGGCGCAAGGCGCTGGAAGCGTTCGACAGCGCGATGTTCGGCCATATCAGCTTTGTGCTGGCCAACACGGTGCGCGCGGCGGTGCATGGGCTGACCGGCGGCCGCCTGATTGCCGCTCCGGCCCGCACCGAACCAGCGTTGGCGTGCTACTACCGCCAGGCCAATCGTCTGTCGGTGGTGCTGGCGCTGGTGTCGGACGTGTCCATGGGCGTACTCGGCGGTGCCCTCAAGCGCAAGGAAAGCATCACCGGGCGCCTGGGCGATGTGCTGTCGCAGTTGTACATCCTGTCCTGCGTGCTCAAGCGCTTTGAAGACGACGGCCGGCCCCAGGCGGACCTGCCGTTGGTGCACTGGTCGGCCCGTGATGCACTGCTGCGGGCCCACGAAGCGTTGGCCGAAGTGCTCGATAACTACCCGTCCAAAGCGGCGGCGGCGGTGCTGCGTGGCTTGAGTTTTCCGTTGGGCATTCCCCAGCGCAAACCGTCCGATCGCCTGCTGGCCGAGGTCGCCGATCTGGTGCAGACGCCCTGCGAAACCCGCGACCGTTTGCTCGCTGATTCCTATATTCCCCGGCCGGAAATCGACAAGCTGGCTTACGGCGAATTGGGCTTCCGGTTGTTGCCTCAACTGGAGTTGATTGAAGCGCGGCTCAAGCCTGCGATCAAACAGGGCCTGCTCGAACCGATGCCGATTTCTGCCACGGCTTTTACCGCCTGGCGCGTCAAGGCGCGGGCGCTGGACCTGATCAGCGACGACGAAGACAGCCTGCTCGGGCGCTATGTGGAATACGCCGACCACGCCATCCAGGTGGACGACTTCGCGCAGGACTTCGGTTTGCTGGAGGCACTGCAGCAGCGCAAGCAAGCGCTGGAACCGGCCAAAGTGGCGAGCGGGCTTGCGCCGCGTTGGGGTGCGAAGCAGCCCCAAAACCAGCCCACGCGGAGTGCCTGATACCACGCATTCGTCTTACGGGGGCTGCTTCGCAGCCCAACGCGGGGCAAGCCCTAATGCCGTTCAGTCAAGGAAAATGTGTGGGCTTATTGTGGCGAGCGGGCTTGCCCCGCGTTGGGGTGCGAAGCGCCCCCATCGAGCAAAACGCGGTGTACCTGATACGGCTCAGCGCCTGGCTTTGGGGCTGCTGCGCAGCCCAACGCAGGACAAGCCTGCTCGCCACAGGGAATCTGCGCTTAGCTGAACGGCATTGGGGCGCGCTGCAACATCAGGCCGGAGCCTCTGTGGCGAGCGGGCTTGCCCCGCGTTGGGGTGCGAAGCGCCCCCAATCAAGCAAAACGCGGTGTACCTGATACGGCTCAGCGTCTGGTTTTGGGGCTGCTGCGCAGCCCAACGCAGGACAAGCCTGCTCGCCACAGGGAATCTGCGCTTAGCTGAACGGCATTGGGGCGCGCTGCAACATCAGGCCGGAGCCTCTGTGGCGAGCGGGCTTGCCCCGCGTTGGGGTACGAAGCGCCCCCCATCGAGCAAAACGCGGTGTATCTGATACGGCTCAGCGCCTGGCTTTGGGGCTGCTGCGCAGCCCAACGCAGGACAAGCCTGCTCGCCACAGGGAGTCTGCGCTTAGCTGAACGGCATTAGGGCAAGCCTGCTCGCCACACAGGCCTGTGGCGTTTTCGAATAGTGTGCAAGGAATGTATTTATGAGTGACCGCTACCTTTCGTTCGTCAATTCCCCCTGGGGGCGACGCGTGGCCCAGGCCGCCGGCCTGCCGCAACCCGTGCCTCTGCAGCGCCATCGCAGCGGTCAGGCCGCGTTGGTCAATCCGGTGATCGTCGCCGGGGCCGGGCGCCTGGCTGAGCCTGTGCAGCGCCTTTTCACGGCCACCGACACCGTCGCTGCCACCCCGGCGACGCTGAAGGCGCCGTCCACAGTGAAGGTGCAGGGCGCGGTGTTCGATGCCACCGGCGTGGTCGACGTGCAGCAGCTCGACACGCTCTACACGTTCTTCCACGCCAATGCCCGGCGCCTTGGCCCGCAGTCACGGGTGGTGGTGCTCGGCACCGCGCCGGAACACTGCCAGGCGCCGCCGCAGTCCATCGCCCAACGCGCCCTTGAGGGCCTGGTGCGCTCGCTGGCGAAGGAGCTGCGTCGGGCCATTACCGTGCAGTTGCTCTACGTGGCGCCGGGCGCCGAAGACGCGCTCGACAGCAGCCTGCGTTTTTTCCTGTCGCGCCGCTCCGCGTATGTCTCGGGGCAAGTGGTGCGCCTGGAGAAACCGGTGGACGGCCAGGTCGCGGTCGACTGGGACGCGCCCTTCGCCGGTCGCCGTGCGTTGGTGACCGGCGCCAGCCGGGGCATCGGCCTGGCCATCGCCCAGGTACTGGCCCGGGACGGCGCCCATGTGGTGTGCGTGGATGTGCCCCAGGCCCGGGATGCCTTGCAACAGGCGGCGAGCAGCGTGGGCGGCGCGGCCCTGGCGCTGGACATCACCGCCGCGGATGCCGCCGCCCTGTTGCACGACCACATCAGCCAGCACGGCGCCTTTGATGTGGTGGTGCACAACGCCGGGATCACCCGCGACAAGACCATCGCCAAAATGAGCGAAGAGGCCTGGCGCAGTGTGCTGGCGGTCAACCTGCAAGCGCCGTTGCAATTGAGCCAGGCGTTGCTCGACCAGCAGGGCCTGAACCCGGGCGGGCGCATCGTCTGCGTGTCGTCGATTTCCGGCATCGCCGGCAACCTGGGGCAGAGCAATTACGCCACCTCCAAGGCCGGTGTGATCGGCTTGGTGAACGCGCTGGCACCCCAGGCGGCGGCGCAGCAAGTGACGGTGAATGCGGTGGCGCCCGGGTTTATCGAAACCCGGATGACCGCGAAAATTCCGCTGATGATCCGCGAAGCGGGGCGGCGCATGAATTCGCTGTCCCAGGGCGGTCAGCCCATCGACGTGGCCGAGACCATCGCCTGGCTGGCCCATCCGGCCTCGGGCGGGGTCAATGGCCAGGTGGTGCGGGTGTGCGGCCAAAGCCTGTTGGGAGCCTGAGCCATGGACTACGTGACGCAGATCATCGACCCGCCACCGTCGCGCAGCCGGCTGCTGCTGGACGGGGTGCGCGCCTTGCGCAAGCCCACGCTCGACGGTGCACCGCCGTTGCCCACTCAGCGCCTGGTGCGTTCGGCCGTGGAGCTGTCGCCTGCCGGTATCGCCGCCTATGGCCGTGCCTGTGGTTTCCGGCGCGAGCAGGGCGTGCCGCTGTCCTATCCCCACGTGCTGGCGTTTCCCTTGCACCTGATGTTGCTGACCCGGCCGAGTTTTCCGTATCCGGCCAGCGGCATGGTGCACCTGGCCAACCGCATTCGTCAGCATCAGCGTTTGCACGAAGGCCAGGCCCTGCGCCTGGAGGTGTATTGCGAACGCTGGGTGGCCCACCCCAAGGGTCAGGCGCTGAGCATCGCCACTCGCGCTTACGGCGCAGGCGCTCTGGTGTGGGAAAGCGACAGCCTTTACTTGCGCCGCGAGGTGGAAAATCCCGTCGGCGAGCTGTGGGACGACGCGCTGCCCTTGCCGGAAGAAGGCCTGTTGCGCACCCAGCGCTGGGTGCTGCCCGCCGACCTGGGACGTCGCTTCGCCAGGGTGTCGGGGGACTTCAATCCGATTCATACCTCGCTGATCGGCGCAAAAATCTTTGGTTTTCGCCGCGCCATCGCCCACGGCATGTGGACCCTGGGCCGGGCGCTGGCCGCCGGGCAACCTCCGGGCGGCCTGGCCGCAGCCGAGGCCCATTGCGACTTCAAATTGCCGATCTTCCTGCCCGGCCAGGTCGCGCTGTGGAGCCATCCGCTGAGCGGCCCGCGCCGGGCATTCGAAGTGCGCAACGTCGCGGGCGACAAGCCGCACATGCGCGGGCTGTTTATCTGGAAAGAGAACCTGGCATGAGTGACTACAGCTTCAACCCGGCGCCGACCCGCCGCGTGGCGATCATCGGCGGCAACCGCATCCCGTTCGCCCGTTCCAACACGGTGTATGCCTTCGAGAGTAATCAGGATTTGCTGGTGGCTGCGTTGCAAGGCCTGGTGGATCGCTACAACCTGCACGGCCAGCGCTTGGGCGAGTTTGCCGCAGGCGCGGTGATCAAACATTCGCGAGACTTCAACCTGGCGCGCGAGTCGTTGCTGTCGACCACGCTGTCCCCTCAAACGCCCGCCTACGATGTACAGCAGGCCTGCGGCACGGGGCTTGAAGCGGCGTTGCTGGTGGCGAACAAAATCGCCCTCGGCCAGATCGAGGTGGGCATTGCCGGTGGCGCCGACACCACGTCCGATGCGCCCATCGGCATCAATGAATCCCTGCGCCACGTATTGCTGGCGGCCAATCGCGGCAAAGGCCTGGGCGATAAGCTCAAGGCGCTGCTCAAGGCGCGCCCGGCGATGCTGTTCAAGCCACTGCTGCCGCGCAATGGCGAGCCGCGCACCGGCCTGTCCATGGGTGAGCATTGCGAAGAAATGGCCAGGCGCTGGCAGATCAAGCGCCTGGCCCAGGACGAATTGACCCTCACCAGCCATCAGCGTCTCGATGCCGCCTACACGCGTGGCTTTTTCGATGACCTGATCAGTCCCCATCGCGGCCTGACCCGTGACAACAACCTGCGCGCCGATACCAGCCTGGAAAAACTCGCCGGCCTGGCGCCGGCCTATGACCGCGAGCACGGCACCCTCACCGCCGGCAACGCCACGCCGCTCACCGATGGCGCCTCGGTGGTGCTGCTGGCCAGCGAAGCCTGGGCCGCCGCCCATGGCTGGCCGGTGCTGGCTTACCTGCGCACCGGCGAGACGGCGGCGGTGAATTTCGTCGACGGCAGCGAAGGCCTGCTGATGGCCCCGGCCTACGCCGTACCGCGCATGCTCAAGCGTGAAGGGCTGGGCTTTGCCGATTTCGATTTCTTCGAGATCCACGAAGCATTCGCCGCCCAGGTGCTGTGCACGCTCAAAGCCTGGGAAGACCCCGACTATTGCCGCGAACGATTGGGCCTGGAGGCGCCGTTGGGCGCCATCGACCGCGCGAAGATGAACGTCAACGGCGGCTCGCTGGGCTGCGGTCACCCCTTTGCCGCCACCGGAGGCCGGCAACTCGCCGCGCTGGCCAAGGCCATCCATGAACGCGGCGGCGGGCGCGGCCTGATCTCGATCTGCGCAGCGGGCGGCCTGGGCATCACCGCCATCGTCGAAAAATAGCGCCACCCATAACAACAACAGGGAAACTGCCATGAACGCTATCAGCCTGGAACAGACCGAACGCATCTGGTTGAACGCATACCTGCCTGGGGTTCCGGCAGACATTGAGGCCGATATCGAGGCCTACCCATCGTTGCGCGAAGTGTTCCTCGAACACCTGGAGAAATTTCGCGACCGCGTGGCGTACGTCAGCATCGGCACCGAGATGACGTACGCCGACTGGCAGGCTCAGGGCATTGCGTTTGCCGCCTGGCTGCAGGGCCAGGGCGTGAAAAAGGGCGACCGCGTGGCGCTGATGATGCCCAATTGTTTGCAATATCCGATCTGCCTGCTGGGCACGATCCTGGCCGGTGCGGTGGTGGTCAACGTCAACCCGTTGTACACCTCCCATGAGCTCAGGCACCTGCTCAAGGACAGCGGCGCCGAGACCGTGGTGATCTTCGAAAACTTCGCCCACACCCTGGAAAAAGTCATGCAGGGCAGCAGTGTCAAACGCGTGGTGGTGGCAGCCATCGGTGATCTGCTCGGCACCTTCAAGGGCGCGGCGATGAACTTCATCCTGCGCCGTGTGCAGCAGCAGGTGCCGGTGTTCAACCTGAGTGGTTCGGTGCGTTTCAACCAGGTGCTGAAACAGGGGCGGGCGCTCAATCACCTGCCGGTGCCGATGCAACGCGATGACCTGGCCTTTCTGCAATACACCGGCGGCACCACGGGCGACGCCAAGGGTGTAATGCTCAGCCACCGCAATATCATCGCCAACCTGTTGCAGGCCAAGGCCTGGGTCGGCGACCAGTTGGACCCGGCGCAACAGCAGAGCAACGTGACCCTGTTACCGCTGTACCACATCTTTTCCCTGACGGTGAACTGCCTGATGTTCATGTGCCTGGGCGGGCGCAATATCCTGATCGCCAACCCACGGGACGTGAAGCGTGTGCAGATGATCCTGCGCAAGGAACGCTTCAACGGGATCGCCGGGGTGAACACGCTGTTCAACGGATTGCTGGAGAACAAGGACTTCTGCGCGCGGGATTTTTCCGCCCTGCGCCTGGTGATCGCCGGCGGCATGGCCACCCACACCGCGGTGGCCAAGCGCTGGAAGGACGTCACCGGGCTGCCGATCATCGAGGGCTACGGTCTCACCGAATGCTCGCCGGTGGTGAGCATCAGCCCCATCGATATTTCGCGCATGCGCGAGATGGAATTCACCGGCAGCATCGGCGTGCCGCTGCCGTCGACCTGGGTGCGGTTCGTGCGGGCAGACGGCGAGATTGCCGAAATTGGCGAGCAGGGCGAACTGCAAGTGCGCGGCCCGCAGGTGATGCAGGGTTACTGGAAGCGGCCCAAAGAAACGGCGGAGGTATTGGACGCGCAGGGGTGGTTGTCGACTGGCGATATCGGGGTGATGGATGAGCGCGGGTATATCCGTCTGGTGGATCGCAAGAAGGACATGATTCTGGTCTCGGGTTTCAATGTGTACCCCAACGAGATCGAAGACGTGGTGGCGATGCATCCCGGCGTGGCTGAAGTGGCGGCCATCGGGGTGGAGGATGGGGTCACCGGGGAGAGGGTGAAGATTATTGTGGTGCGCAAGGATCCCAGCTTGAGCCAGGCGCAGATTCTGGCACATTGTCGGGAGTATTTGACGGGGTACAAGGTGCCCAGGTATGTGGAGTTTCGGAGTACGGAGTTGCCCAAGACTACGGTGGGGAAGGTGTTGCGCAGGGCTTTGCGGTGAGCTTTTTGGCTGGGTTTTACGGGCGGGGCATATCCGTTATTTAGGTGATGGCGGCTGGCGGTTCCGCCCTTACGGCGGGTCACTTTTGGAAGGACCGGAAGCCGGCCCGGCGTCCTGCCGGCTTACCCACGCTCCAAAGCCTGCAGCGCGGCGGCCTTAGAGCCGACCGGGATTGTCTGCCGTACGCTGTACAACATGTGGGAGGGGGCTTGCTCCCGATGAGGGTGGGTCAGTCAGCTTATGTGTAGCTGACCCACTGCTATCGGGAGCAAGCCCCTCCCACATTTGGATCTCCATTTGTCTGAATGGATATCACACTGCTCTGCTCTGGCTTTTGATCTGCCTTGCTTTGGCTTTAGATTTTGATCTTAGGCGCCCCGTCAACCACGCTGGCCGCACGCAGGCTTGAATCCGTGGGTAACCCGGCAGGACGCCGGGTTAGCCGCACTGGGCCATGGATGGCCCATTGCGGCGGCCCACGGATTCAAGCCTGCGTGCGGGCACACCGAGCCTGAGCGAGGTGCCGAGTGGTGGGGCAAGAGCCCTTTTGGTTACTTTTGGGGCTCTTTTCCAAAAGTGACCCGCCGTAAGGGCGGAACCCATATCAGCCGTTACCCAAATAACGCATATGTCCCCCATAAAACCCCAAAAAAAGGGCTCAACCCACATAAGCCCCCGGATTCACCAAATTCAAAGGCCGCTCCCCGCCCAACGCCGCCAGCAGATTATCAACCGCACACCTGGCCATTGCCTCCCGCGTTTCATGAGTCGCCGAACCAATATGCGGCGTCGCCACCACATTATTCAACCGCAGCAACGGCGAAGCATGCTCCAGCGGCTCACGCTCAAACACATCCAGCCCCGCCGCACGAATCGTGCGCTGTTGCAACGCATCCACCAGCGCCGCCTCGTCCACCACCTTGCCCCGCGAGATATTGATAAAGATCGTCTCCGGCCCCATCAGCGCAAACTCGCGTGCGCCGATCAGCTTTTCCGTCTGCGCTGTCAGCGGCAACGTGAGGCACACAAAGTCAGCCTGTTGCAGCAGGTCGTCCAGGCTGCGGTACTGCGCAGCAAAACGCGCGTCCACCGCAGGTTTTGGCGAATGACTGTGGTAGATCACCGGCATGCCAAAGCCGAAATGCCCGCGTTGGGCCAGGGCTTCGCCGATGCGCCCCATGCCGACGATGCCCAGGGTCTTGCCGTGCACGTCGCTGCCAAAATGCGCGGGGCCGATGTTTTTGTGCCATTGACCGGCGCGCACCATGTCGGCCAGTTCCACCACCCGGCGGGCGGTGGCGAGGATCAGCGCAAAACCGGTGTCGGCGGTGGTTTCGGTGAGTACGTCCGGGGTATTGCTGAGCAGGATGCGGCGTCGGGTGAGGTAGTCGATGTCGTAGTTATCGACGCCCACCGAGACGCTGGCCACGGCCTCGAGTTTGGGCGCCAGGTCGAGCAGTTCGGCGTCCAGGCGCAGGCTCGCGCCGAGCAGGCCGTGGGCGCCGGGCAGGGCGTCGCGCAGTTTGGCCAGGCCGGCTTCGTCAAGGGCATCGATCAGGGTCACGTCTGCGTGTTCGTGCAGGCGCGCCATCAGCGGCGCGGAGAGTTTTTTGTACAGCACGACGGATTTTTTCATGAGGTCTTTACCTTCAGCTCCAGAGTAGGTGAGGACGCGCGGTCGCTGGCGCCGGGCTTGAGGAAAATGGTCAGCACAACTGACAGCATCAACGCACCGCTCATCAACAGGTAGGAAGTGCCCGGCGAACCGGTGCTGCTGTTGAGGTAGCCCACCAGGTACGAGCCGCCGAACGAGCCGAGAGCGCCCATGCTGTTGATCAGTGCCATGGCGCCGCCGGCGACGTTGGCCGGGAGAATTTCCGGCACGATGGCAAAAAACGGCCCATAGGGCGCATACATACAGGCCCCGGCAATCACCAGCAGGGTGTAGGACCACCAGAAGTGTTCGGCGCCCAGCGCGTAGGAGGCATAGAAGGCGATGGAGGCAATCAGCAGCGGCGGCCACACGAAGCGTTTGCGCTTTTGCAGTTTGTCCGAGCCCCACGACACCACGAGCATGGCGATCACCGCCGCCAGGTATGGCAGCGCTGACAGCCAGCCGGCCTCGACCATGTCCATTTGCAGGCCTTTCTTGAGGATCGACGGCAACCACAACACAAAGCCGTACACGCCGATGCTCCAGCAGAAAAACTGCAGCGCGAGAATGATCACCTTGGGCGAGCGAAACGCTTCGGCGTAGTTTTTTACGGCCTTGATGCCCACCTGTTCGGCGGCGAGGGCGCTTTCCAGGCTGTGTTTTTCGCTGTCGCTGAGCCATTTGGCGTCCTTGGGGCGCTCGTCGGCGAGTTTCCACCAGATAAACGCCCACAGCACCGCCGGCAGGCCTTCGATGATGAACATCCAGCGCCAGCTGAAATGCTGCACCAGGTAGCCGGATACCACCGACATCCACAGCATGGTCACCGGGTTGCCGAGGATCAGGAAAGTGTTGGCCCGCGAACGTTCGGCACGGGTGAACCAATGGCACAGGTACACCAGCATCGCCGGCATCACTGCGGCTTCGACCACGCCGAGCATGAAGCGAATCACGATCAGCATGTAGGCGTTGGACACCACGCCGGTGAGGGTGGCGAGGCCGCCCCAGAGGATCAGGCTGACGAAAATCAGTTTTTTGACGCTGCGTTTCTGCGCGTAGATCGCCCCCGGCACCTGGAAGAAGAAATAGCCAAGGAAAAACAGCGCACCGAGCAGTGATGACATGCCCGGCGTGATCATCAGGTCTTCGGCCATACCGGAGGCGGCGGCGAAGCCGTAGTTGGCGCGGTCCAGGTAGGCCAGGCTGTAGGTGATGAACACGATGGGCATGATGTACCACCAGCGGCGGGTGGCGAGTTTCACGGTTTCCATAAGGTTGCTCCTGAGCTTGTTGTAGTTGTGGCAACAGGGAATGGGTTATGCGACGGATCGGGTGGTCAATTCAGCACGGGTCGGCAGGCCCTCCATGTCGCCGCGACTTTGCACGGCGCGGCTGCCGATCCAGTTGCCGCGCTGCACCGCTTCGGGGAAGCTCATGTTTTCCAGCAGGGCGCTGATCATGCCGACCGCGAAGCCGTCGCCGGCACCGACGGTGTCGACCACTTTGTCCACCGGCACGGCGGCGATAAATCCCTGGTCCATCTGGGTGCGGAAATAGGCGCCGTCCGCGCCGAGCTTGATGGCCACGGCTTCGGCGCCCTGGTCCAGGTAGAACGCGGCGATATCGGCCGGGTCATCCAGCCCGGTGAGCAGGCGCCCTTCGTTCAGGCCCGGCAGTACCCAGTGGGCGAGGGCGGCGAGGGCGTTGATTTCGCGGATCATCTGTTGCTGACTGGCCCACAATGCCGGGCGCAGGTTGGGGTCGAACGACACACTGCGTCCGGCCTTGCGCATCTGCGTCATCAACTCGAAGGACAGCGCGCGCGTAGCGTCGGACAACGCCGGCACAATCCCGGTGGCATGCAGATGCCGCGCCTGCAGCAGCGCCGGGTTCAGCGAGTCGACGGACAAATGGCTGGCCGCCGAGCCCTTGCGGAAATACTCCACCTGAGGATCGTTGCCCGTCTCTTCGCGGGACTTGAACTGAAAGCCCGTAGGGTGAAGCGGGTCGACCGCCACATGCCGACAGTCCAGCCCTTCGTTTTGCAAGGTGTCGACCACAAAGCGGCCGAGGGAGTCGTTGCCCACCCGGCTCAGCCAGGCGACCTTGAAACCCAGGCGCGACAAACCGATGGCGACGTTGCTGTCGGCCCCGGCAATGCGTTTGTGAAATTGCATGACCTGGGCCAGATCACCGGTTTGCTCGGCGACCAGCATCGCCATGGTTTCGCCGAACGAAAGGATATCGATCTCAGGCATGGGCACTCTCCGCGCGAGGTTGGCCAAGGCAGGCGAGGGCGGCGACCTGGCGGGCAGTGACCTCGACCAGATCATCGCCCTGCAACGGAAACTCCACCGCCCGGGTAATACCTTGGTTCATGTGTTTGAGTAATTGTTCCCACAGGTGCAGGTCGGTGGCACTGGGCGGCAGTGCGACCAGCTTGCCGTCCGCACGCCGGGCCACGGCCTTGCAATGCAGGTAATCGACGTGCCTGCCCAGCAGGCGCGCGGCCGTGAGGGACGACTGGTCCTGCCAGTGCCAGTTGCCGATATCGAAGGTCATCTTCATTGGCAGGCCAAGGCGCTCGACCTCGCTGAAAAATCGCTGCATCGGTTCGATCCGCCCGCCATGCAGGGTCTGGTCGTTTTCCACCAGCAACTGCACCGCGTGCCGGTTGAGTAGGGCGTGCAGGCTTTGCAGATCGTTGGTGTCGGTGAAGTAGCCGAGGGAGACTTTCAGCCAGCGCGCGCCAAAGGCCTGGGCACGGTCCAGGGTGGCGGCGAGTTCCGCATTCGGCTGGGCGCGGCCGGCCACCCACAGCTCCAGCGGTGAAGAAAATACCGCTTCGAGGCCATGACTGGCAGCGGCCTGGGCCAGCTGGGCGGGTTGCTCGGTGGTCAGCAATTCTTCGCGCCACTCGATGCGTTGCGCGCCGGCAGACGCCAGCAGTTGGACGAAACTCAATTGGCCCTGCTGGCGAACCAGATCGGCGCCGTAGCTGGAAAGGCTGATGGAAACGGGGTAGTTATGCATTGTTGTGTACCTCTGAAACCGGTTTCATTTTTATACGCAAAACAAATGTGGGAGCTGGCTTGCCTGCGGTAGCGGTGGGTCAATCGACTACTGCGTCGTCTGATAAACCGTCATCGCAGGCAAGACAGCTCCCACAGGTAATTGGGTGGAGCCTCGGATAATCAGTTGCGGCAAAAAATCCAGCGTGCGCGTCGGCGCTTCATCACCGCGCAGGCGTTTGAGCAGGCAATCGAAGGCGCTGGCGCCAATCGCTTCGGTCGGCTGGGCGAGGGCAGTAATGCCGTTGCCCACCAGCGGATACCAGTCCAGGTCATCCAGAGCGATCAGGCCGACTTCCTCAAACAACGTGCAACCCAGGGCCTTGAGCGCGCGCGTACAGGCCAGCGCGGCAATGCCGTTGGCGCAGAACAGCGCCTTGGGGCCAGGGTTGGCAAGAAAGGTGTGCAAGTGCTTTTCCAGCGCACTATCCAGCTCCAATACCGCGCCGGTCAAACCAGGGCGGGCGGCGATTTCGGCCTTGAAACTGGTCTGGCGTTCCAAGCGGGAACTGGTGCCGTCGGCGGCTTCGCTCACCAGCAACACATTGAGATAACCCTGCTGTTGCAGATGCTCGACGGCGATGCGCACGGCTGCGGCGTTATCCAGCCCTACCAGGTCGCTGTGCAGCGGCTCAACCTTGCGGTCCACCAGCACCAACGGCATTTCCTGTTGCAGTTCCAGCAATTGATCAAGGTGATGGCCGAGGGTATTCACGATCAACCCTTCGATGTTGTACGAGCGCAGCGCGGCGAGGTGCTGACGCTCCTGCTCGTCGCAACGGTCGGTGTTGCACACCACCAGGCTGTAGCCATGCTGGCGGCAGGCAGTCTCGACGCCATGCATCACGGCAATCGAATAGGGGTTGCGGATATCGGCCACCAGCATGCCGATCAGGCGCGTGCGGCCACGCTTCAATCCACGTGCCATCTGGTTGGGGCGGTAGCCGAGTTCGCTGATGGCCTGTTCGATGCGCAGGGCAATGGCATCGGAGAGCAGGGCGCGGTCGTCGCCGATAAAGCGTGACACGCTGGCTTTGGAGACGCCTGCGCGCTGGGCCACGTCAAGCATGGTCACGCGGCTGCGCTGGGCGGAGGAAAAGGAAGTCACGATAGCGGCCTTTCTTATTGGAGTGTGCGGTTACCGCGTGGGCATGCGAACGATGAAACCGGTTTCATAAAATGCCAGGCTGCCGGGTTCCGTCAAGAACTATTTGGAAATGCTCGCTGCGCCGAGCTGGAAAAAACCGACGAATGGATGGGGCCACCTGTTAGTTATGACAGTATCCGGGTACGGGCTTTCAGCGTTTAATTTTTCCTACAGCAGCCAGGAAGTGCTCTTCCCCTGACATGCGGTGGCGAAACTAATCCCGAGGCCTGGAACATGACCATTATCGTAAAGCCCTATTCGCGTCGTTCCGGGCTGACCGCGAGGATCGCCGTCACCTCAACTGGCCTGGACCCGCTAACGGTACCGGGCGTCAATACCGCAGACGGCAGAGGCGTGGTTGCGCAAAACTTGTTGCTGGCTCCGCTGAAGCTGCAAATCCCCGCCTGGCAACCCATCCCGGACGCGGTGGATGATCCCATGCATACCTGCGAGGTCTGGTGGGAGAGCGATGATGGCGTCAGGCTTCTCGACCGGTTTTACGTGGGCGCGCCACCGCCGGACATGCCCGCGTTTTACGAACGTGAAATCAGCCTGCTCAACCTGCGCAGCCGCACTCGGGTCGCTCACCTTTATTACAGCGTTCGCAACGGCAGCGGGCAGACGTTCAGCAATCCCAAAGTGACGATCACCATTGACCTGGAGCGCCCGACACTGTTGCGCCCAACCGACAGGCTGGAGTTTCAGGTGCCTCCCGTGCCGGTGCTTGATGAGCAATATGTGCTCGACCATCAACCCACGGTCTTCAAGCTTCCGGCTTATAACATCGAGGCGCCCGGGGATCGGGTCGAGATCTATTTATCCAATTCGAGCACCCCTCCGGTGGCGCAGGCAGACGGAGGCTCGCCAGTGAATTTCGGCACTGTCCCGCGCACGGCCACGCTGAATGCTGATGCTTTTCGAGATCTGAATAATGGCCAGGCTTATGCGTTCTTTCGAATTTTCGACGAGGCCGGCAATTTCAGCGAGATGAGTGCGGGCCTGCCTTTTGTGATGGGGATTGGCTTGCCGGCGCCAAGCATTCGTCCTCCTGCCTATGACGATCGGTTGATCAAGCGTGATGACGCGCGTGCGGGCGTGTTCGTTCGTATCGACTATCCCGGATGGTCGGCAGCCGCCGGGCATCAAGTGATCGTGTACTGGGATGATCGGCCGACGAACGCGCAAGGGGTGTCCCGGCTGCCTTTCGAGGTTGAAATTCCGTGGCCCGTTCTAAGAGGACCCAAACCTGCGTTGGCGGCAGAAACTGTGCAAGTGCGTTACGAGGTGATCGGCCTCAATCTTTCGCCGACACCGTCAGCGCCCCTCGCGGTCAATGTCAACCTGACGATTGCCGGGCAGGATCACGCCAATGCGCCCGCGTTGCTCAACCCGACGCTGGCGCCGGTGGAGGTGGTGGGGCGCACCGGCACCAATCTGCTGGTCAACGACGACAGGGGCTACCCCATTCGTGTGCGCGTGCGTCTGTTTGATACGCCGCGACCAGGGGACACACTGCAGCTGTTCTGGAATGGCGACGGTCCGGTGGCCACTTATTCGGTAAGGGCGGGCGATGTAGCCGGTAGCTGGGTGAATTTTTCCGATGTGCCGGCTGCCGTGCTCGATAGCACCACCGTGACCGCGCACGCGGTGCATTACATCACCAGCAACGGTGTTAACGAGCAACGTTCCCCGGTGACCACGGTGAATGTGAGGTTCGTACCGTTGCCTGCACCGGTGGTGCAACACACGTTAACCAATGGTTATTTGACCTGTCGCTCGCAAACCCAACCGGTGAATGGGGTGGCGTGGTCGATGTTGGCCAATGGGGTGCGCTGGTTTATCGCCGCGCACACCGGCCTGCGGGTGGGCGACACGATAAGGTTCAAGTGGCAAGGGTTTAACGAGAATAACTGGAGCACCCAGAATTCGAATGTTGTATTCGAGCGGTCATTGCGTTGGGAACCTGAATACGCTGCCGCAGGAACAACGATCGTCGTGGACGCCTACGACACGGCGTTGTACCCCTTGCGTAATTTCAAATCCGCTACCGGCAGTTATGAGGTATGGCGTGACGGAGTGAAAGTGGGCGCGTCCGCGCCCGGGTGGGTGCGAGTTGATTTGACTTACTCCACCGGTTGTTACTGCACGCCTCGCGGAGTTGTGTGCGGTTGAACGAAGTTGTTTTCGCCTTCCGTAATCAGGTGAGTTGTTGTGGTGTTGTTTGCAGGCTTTAAAAAATTCGTGGTTGATGAACCCATCAGGTTCATTCAATTAACGAGGCGTGTCCTGATGTTCAGTGGCTTACTGTCCGGAGCAAGATAATGGAATCTACAAACAGAGAAATCATTGACAACTTTGTACCCAAATTTCCTAACGATTACACGCCTCAGCGATTTGACATCGCAGCGCTTGAAGATCAGGTGCCTGGTTATACCGGCTTGCTTTCACGCACGGGCTCAAAGAAGCAACGGACTAACTACAATATTCCCCTGTGGATCGGTGCCAGTACCGACTCGCTCCAGCCCGATATCGTCACCGTAGAGATTGCTCCCTATCTTGATCTGAGCGGCCTGGACTCAACTGCTGAAGATGCCTATTTCGCTAGCAACAGCAGCAGATTTCAACTTTCTCTGAGCAATCAGCCTGACCCTGTGCCGTTGCCGATACCACAGTCCTATCGTGGCCCCGGCTTGTATTTGATCAGGTACAGGGTGTTCGTCGCGGACTCGGGAGTGGATAACTATTCGGTCGCGCAACTCCTGGCCGTTGATGAGACGTCTCCTTACGACGGCCCCCGCGTCAAGCCTCCCGCACCACAGCCGCCTGCGGGTATGACCGGACCGCTGGATCGCGCGTTTATCGCCAGCCAGCCAAACCAGACGGTAAACCTTCCGATTCCATACAGCGCGCTGGACGGGCTGTCTCCGGACGATACCGTTGAAATGTTTTTTGGCTCTTCGGACAGACCCTACGTGTTCACGCCTGCCCCAGGCACCGACACGAAATATCGCCTGGATCCGGCCTTGCCACCGTCTATCCCACTGCCGCTGTGGGTGGTTGAGGCTGAAAAGAAAGGGAATTACACAGTTCGCTACGTCATATCCGACGTTGCCGGCAATCCCTCTGAAATATCCTACAGCCTTGACCTTGAAGACTTGGTTGAGGCTCCCGCACCTTCAGACTTCCTGACACCGCAGGTCGAACTCGCCGCCCCGGGTGACGGTTTAATTAACATCAAAGACGTGGCTGATGCGAATGGTGTCAGGGTGCTGATTCCGGCCTACCTGAACGTTGTGCGTCCGACAGACCAACTGGTCGTCACGCTCTCCTCGTCGTTTGGGTCAATTCCCATAACCGTACCGGTGGGCAACACGCCCTTTGCGATTCCGGTTACATTCACGCCCGCCAACATGGATACGCTGTACGGGCCTCGAGCGGCGGGCAAGAGCCGGGTGCCGGTGACGGCATCCTACCAGGTAAGACGCGGGACCAGCATCTATCCGGCCGCGCCGTTAAGCACTCCATTCGATCTGGACCTGTCGGTGGTGGGGCCAGACCCCACGCCGCCAGGGGACGTCAACACCAACCTGCCGCCAGTCGTGGTTCAGGCGATACGTGCCGGTGGTACATTCGGGCCACCCGATCACCTGGAGGCGGCCGACGTGAATCTGCCTGCCAGAGCGCTGGTGCCATTGTGGACGGCGGCGGTGCTCCCCCAGGATTCGTTGCCTTTCACGGTGACGTTGAATTACGGTGGTCGGCTGTATCCGCAGACCGTCACGGCCATTCCTCCGGCTGGGGCCATCGAATTCCAGATTCCCTTCGCCGATATCAGGACGTTGGGCGGTCCTACCCAGCCGGCGTCTTACACCCTCACCTCGCTTGCCAGTGCAAACCCGCAGACGTCGCCCCCTACACTGGTCAGGGTAGACTCTGTGATTCTGCAAATGAGCGCACCGAGGGTGCTTAACAACACCGGAACGCTCAACTGCGATAGCCTGCGACCCATTAACAGTGGCAACCTCGTCGTGCATATTCCCGGTTCGGAATATTTGACGGCAGGGCAGTTCGTCAGTGTGACGTTCGCCGGCTATCAAAACAACACCAGTTCGGGGGTTGCGGTGGTTACTGAAGTTGGAAATTTCCCGGTGCCGGATGATGTGGCGGCCCGTAATGGTTTCGATGTGACGTTCCCTGCAAACTCTACGCGTCTGTTTAATCCAATCAACGCCAATAGGTCGTTGTTGACCACTGGTTCTGCAACGGTCACTACCAGCACGCTGTACCTTGGCTCGACAGTGTCCTCGCTTCCCGCAACTTATCGTGTTCGAGGGTTCAGGCCTGCCACCAGTAGCGCCAACTACTGTGCCGGGGGGGCAGTGCCCACGTAATTGAAGTTCAAGCGTAAATGCCAAAGAGGGTCGTCACCCTCTTTGGTGTTTTCCCCATTTATTATTATTTATTGTGCAACGGTACCGCTGCAATTGCGCCTACGTATCTGGCTGCGTATTCAACTGAATTGTTCGGAAATGTCCTACAGATTTCGGGCTTGCACTGATCAATCATGGCGCCGCTTGATTGGCTGGGTCTCAAATGGTTTAGAACCCGCCCTATCGTTTCGTGCAGGAACTAGAGGTTCACTATATGTCGGCAGTCTTTAACTTCAAACCCACCCCCCTGAGCGTTGCGTTGACGGCCCCAGCCATTGCGTTATTGCTTTTGGCAGCGCCCAATGCTCACGCGCGAACCATAGTTACACTCCCAAATACCTCGATATCGAGCACGACGCGTGTTGATGATTATTCGCTGAACCCAGCCTCAAGCTTGATTGCCCACGGCGCCATCACCAATCAGATTGTGATGAGCGGTGCAGGCCTGACGGCAGAGGCAGGTAGCAGGACGTTGGATATTGATGCAAGGCAGCAGTCGACTGTGGTCATCGATGGCTCACAAGTGACTGCCCGTTCCATGATAAACCAGGCCATTCTGGTTACCGGCAACAGCAGCCTGCTGGTGACCAATAACAGTACGGTTACAAACTCTACCGGTTGGGGTGTGTCCGTCACCCGGACGACAGGGGGAGTAGACGGTTCAAGGGCCACGGTGAAAGACAGCAGCGTCACCGGCTCGACCCGTGGTATTTCGTCTGCCGGCTACGGCGTGGTGAACCTGGATAATGCGCGTGTCGAAGCCACGGCCGCGACGGGTGTCGGTTTGGTGCTGCTCAACGCCGATGCTGCGGCGCGCAACAACAGCCGTATCATCGGCGGCGTCAATGGCGTCAACATGCGCACCGACGCCACACTGACCCGCACCAACTCGTTGATCCTCGATAATTCCGTGGTCCAGGGCAAGACCGGCGCGGCCATCCTGGTGAACCCGCCCGTTGGCAATGGCACCCATGCCGATATTCAAGTGCTTAACGGTTCGAACCTGCTCAGCGGCAATGGCGACCTGCTTCAGGTAGCCAATAACTCCACCGCGAACATGAACGTCGACAACAGCAGCCTGTTCGGTGATGTGCGCATTGGCGCGGGCAGTACGGGCACTGTGCAACTCAATAACAACGCGTCGCTGACCGGCCAGTTGTTCAACGTCAAGCAACTGGATGTCAACAGCAATGCCCAGTGGGTGCTGGTGGGTGACAGCCAGGTCAACGCGCTGAAAATGGGGGGCGGTAATGTAGTGTTTGGCGACCCCGCGCAATACGTCCAGTTGAACACCAACAGCCTGACCGGTAACGGCACCTTCAAGATGCACACCAACTTCAACACCGGCGATACCGACCTGTTGAATGTCAATGGCAACGCCGAAGGTAATCACCAACTGCTGGTGGGCGCCAGTGGCTCGGAATTGGCTACCGGCAACGCAATCAAGGTCGTGCACACCGAAAGTGGTGGTGCCAGGTTCGGCCTGGTAGGCGATACCGTCGACGTCGGTGCGTTCGAATACGGGCTCAAGCAGGAAGGCACCGACTGGTTCCTGGACACCGAGAAGCGGGGCACCAGTACCAGCGCCAAGGCCGTATTGGCGCTTGCCAACGCGGCACCGGTCGTACTGCGTGGCGAGGAGAGCATCCTGCGCACACGCATGGGTGAAGTCCGCTTCGGTGAAGGCAAAAGCCAGGGCCTGTGGATGCGCGGTTACGGTAACAAGATTGACGTAGCGGCCAACAGCAACGGCGTCGGCTACTCCCAGAATCAGGCAGGCCTGAGCCTGGGTGCAGACTGGGCGATGGATGAGCTGTGGACACTGGGTGTGATGGGTGGTTACAGCAACTCCAACCTGGGCCTGAGTCGCGGCAGCAGCGGTATGGTCAACAGCTACTACGCCGGTCTCTACGGTATTTTTCGTGATGACGAGAGCGGTGTGTATGTGGACCTGACGGCCAAGGTCAACCGACTGAACGGCCAGAGCCAGGTCAACATGAGTGACGGTCAGCGCGCCAAAGGCAAATACTCGCAGGACGCGGTAAGTGCTTCGGTTGAAGTCGGCAAGAACATCAAGCTCGATGACGACGGTTTGTATCTTGAACCCTTCGCGCAGTTGTCCGTCGCCGCTGTTGGCGGTTCCAACTACACCATGGACAACGGTCTGAAGGCGAAGAGCGATCGTGCCACGTCGGCCATCGGCAAGGTGGGCATGACCGCCGGTAAAAATATCCAGCTCGACAGCGGCGGCGTCCTGCAGCCGTACCTGCGTGCGGCGGTGGCACGTGATTTCAGCCCGGACAACAAGGTCTATATCAACGACCAGGCCTTTAAAAACAACCTGTCGGGCGGCAGTTACGAGGTCGCGGGCGGCATGGCGGTGTCGTTGTCGCCAAGCCTGAGCGTGCATGCTGAAGCCACGCACATGAAAGGCAAGGCCTACGATCAGCCGTGGGGCGCCACGGTAGGCGTGCAGTACGCTTTCTAAGGGACTCACGCATGCGAAAAGGGGAAGCTCAGGCTTCCCCTTTTTGCGTTTTAACCGAACAACCCTGCAGCAATATTGATCGAAAAACCCAGAATCGCCGTATTGAACAGAAAGCCGATCAGCGATTGCCCCAGCACCACCTTGCGCAGGCTGCGCGTGGCCACGCCCACATCCGAGGTCTGCACCGCCACGCCGATGGTGAACGAGAAATACAGAAAGTCCCAGTAATTGGGCGTACGCAACCCTTCGGCAAAGCGCAGCGCGGGCTCGTCGCCCTCCCAGGTGTAAAAGAGGCGGGCGTAATGCACGCTGAAGATCACCCCGATCAGTAGCCACGAACCGATCACCGTCATCCCGGTAAAACCGTAGTGCAGCAGGCGCGCGGTGCTGTCCAGGTCCTTGATGCCCACCAGATTCAGGGTGATGGTCGCCAGGCTGGCAATCGCGGCGATGCACACCACGAACAGCACCATCCCGGCGTTCTCGTCTTCGATCTCGGCGATGCGTTTTACGTCGTCGGCGCGCGAGCGGCTGGTCAGCCACAGCATCAGCAGCAGATAGGTCCAGACGCCGGCGTTCCAGCCGATCAGGATTTTGCCGATCAGCGTATCGGCCGGAGCCAGGATGCCGACGGCAACGCCGAGGACGGCGGCGCAGGAAAGGCGAGGGTGGGTGCGGGCAAGGAAGGCCATGGGTGCTCACAACAGGGTAGTTGAGAGCACCATAGCCTATTCGGTTGCACTTGATCATGAACTCGACAGCGAACACCGGGGTGTCGATCAGTCGGGCGTGTGCCGCTTGCGTACCAGCTTCATCACCACCACAAAAAACACCGGCACAAACACCACCGCCAGTGTCGCCGTGATCATCCCGCCGATCACCCCCGTGCCAATCGCCTGCTGGCTCGCCGAACTGGCGCCGGTGGCGATTGCCAGCGGCACCACGCCGAGGATGAACGCCAGCGAAGTCATGATGATCGGCCGCAACCTCAGCCGCGCGGCCTTGAGCGTCGCGCTGATCAGGTCTTCGCCCTGGTCATACAGGTCCTTGGCGAATTCGATGATCAGAATCGCGTTCTTCGCCGACAGGCCGATGATGGTGATCAGGCCAACCTTGAAGAACACATCGTTGGGCATGCCGCGCAAGGTCACCGCCAGCACTGCGCCGAGCACGCCCAGCGGCACCACCAGCAGCACCGATGTCGGAATCGACCAGCTTTCATACAAGGCTGCCAGGCACAGGAACACGATCAGCAGCGACAGGCCCAGCAGGATCGGGGCCTGGGAGCCGGACAAGCGCTCCTGCAGCGACAGGCCGGTCCATTCCTGGCCCAGGCCGGCGGGCAACTGGCTGACCAGGCGCTGGATTTCCGCCATCGCCTCGCCGGTGCTGTGCCCCGGTGCGGCTTCGCCGGTGATCGCGATAGCGGGGTAACCGTTGTAGCGGGTCAACTGCGCCGGGCCCTGGGTCCACCGGGCTTCGACAAACGCCGACAACGGCACCATCTTGCCGTCCTTGTTGCGCACGTTGATTTTCATCAAGTCCGCCACCTGGCTGCGCTGATCGCCTTCGGCCTGCACCACCACCCGCTGCATGCGGCCCTGGTTGGGGAAGTCGTTGACATAGGCCGAACCGATCGCCGAGGACAACACATTGCCCACATCGGCAAACGATACCCCCAGCGCATTGGCCTGCTTGCGGTCCACTTCGAGCTGCACCTGCGGTGCCTCGGCCAGGGCGCTTTCACGCACGTTGGCCAGGATCGGGCTTTTTGCCGCCGCATTGAGCAGGTCGGTCCGCGCCGCCATCAACGCTGCGTGGCCGACGCCGCCACGGTCCTGCAGACGAAACTCGAAACCGCTGGAGGTGCCCAGGCCGTCAACCGGCGGCGGCAGCACTGCGAAGGCAATCGCGTCCTTGAGGCCGCCAAAGGCCGCGTTGGCGCGGTTGGCAATCGATGCTGCGGAGGCATCGGCGCCGCGGTCCGACCAATCCTTGAGCGTGGTAAACGCCAACGCCGCGTTCTGGCCCGAGCCGGAGAAGCTGAAGCCCATGATCATGGTGGTATCGCCCACGCCGGTCTCGGTGGCGTTGTGTGCTTCGATCTGCTCGGCCACCTGCACCGTGCGGTTCTTGCTTGCGCCCGGCGGCAGTTGGATGTCGGTGATGGTGTAGCCCTGGTCCTCCACCGGCAGGAACGAGGAGGGCAGGCGCGTGAACATCCAGCCCAGGCCCACCAGCAACACCAGATAGATCAGCAGGTAACGCCCGCTGCGCTTGAGCGCATAGGTCACCCAGCCTTCGTAGCGGTCGGTGAGTTGTTCAAAACGTTTGTTGAACCAGCCGAAGAAACCGCCCTTGGCATGGTGCTCGCCCTTGGCGATCGGTTTGAGCAAGGTGGCGCAGAGGGCCGGGGTCAAGGTCAGCGCCAGGAACGCCGAGAACAGGATCGAGGTGGCCATCGACAGCGAGAACTGCTGGTAGATCACCCCCACCGAGCCTTTCATGAAGGCCATCGGCAGGAACACCGCCACCAGCACCAGGGTGATGCCGATGATGGCGCCGGTGATCTGGCCCATGGCTTTTTTCGTCGCGTCCTTGGGCGACAGGCCTTCGCTGACCATGATGCGCTCGACGTTCTCCACCACCACAATCGCATCGTCCACCAGGATGCCAATCGCCAGCACCATGCCGAACATGGTCAGCACGTTGATCGAGAAGCCCAGCACCAGCATGGTGGCGAAGGTGCCCATCAAGGCAATCGGTACCACCAGGGTGGGGATCAGCGTGTAGCGCACGTTCTGCAGGAACAGAAACATCACCGCAAACACCAGCGCCATGGCTTCGAGCAGGGTGTAGACCACTTTGGTGATCGAGACCTTGACGAACGGCGAGGTGTCGTACGGGATCTTGTATTCCACATTGGCCGGGAAATAGCGCGACAGCTCGTCCATCTTGGCGCGCACCAGGGTCGCGGTGTTCAACGAGTTGGCGCCCGGCGACAGTTGCACACTCACGGCGGTGGACGGCTTGCCGTTCAGGCGCGTGGAGAACTGGTATTCCTGGCTGCCGACTTCCACCCGCGCCACATCGCCGACACGTACGGTGGAACCGTCCGGGTTGGCCTTGAGCACGATGTCGGCGAATTCCTGCGGCGTCGACAGCTGGCCCTTGACCAGAATCGCTGCGGTGATTTCCTGGGTGTTGGTGCCCGGCAGGTCGCCGATGCTGCCGGGGGCAACCTGGGCGTTCTGCGCGGCAATCGCGGCGTTCACGTCGGCCGGCGTGAGGTTGAAGCCGATCAGTTTCTGCGGGTCGATCCAGATGCGCATCGCCCGTTCCGAACCATACAGCTGCGCCTTGCCCACGCCGTCCAGGCGCTTGAGCTCGTTCATCACGTTGCGCGCCAGGTAATCGCTGAGCGCGGTGTCATCGAGCTTGCCGTCATTGGAGGTCAGGGTCACCAGCAGCAGGAAGCCGGCGGAGACTTTCTGCACCTGCAGGCCTTGCTGGGTAACGGCCTGGGGCAGGCGCGGCTCTACCGCTTTGAGGCGGTTTTGCACATCCACCTGGGCCATCTCAGGGTTGGTGCCCGGCTGAAAGGTGGCGGTAATGGTGGCCGAGCCCAGGCTGCTCTGGGATTCGAAATACAGCAGGTGGTCGGTGCCGTTGAGCTCCTGCTCGATCAGGCTGACCACGCTCTGGTCCAGGGTCTGGGCCGAGGCGCCCGGGTACACCGCGTAGATTTCGACTTTCGGCGGCGCGACGTCAGGGTACTGCGCCACCGGCAACTGCGGGATGGCCAGCGCACCGGCCAGCAGGATAAACAGGGCCACCACCCAGGCGAACACCGGGCGGTCGATAAAGAACTGCGGCATGGCGGGTTATTCCTTCACGAGCGGGCTGGCGTCGACTTCAACGGTGTCACCGGGACGCGCGTGTTGCAGGCCTTCGACGACGATACGATCGCCCGGCTTGAGGCCGCTGCTGACGATCCAGCGATCACCGATTACCGAGCCCAGCTCCACCGGCTGCTGGCTGACTTTCTGCTCGGCGTCCAGCAGCAGCACCATCGGGATACCGGCGCTGTCGCGGGTGATGGCGCGTTGCGGCACGCTGATGCCTTGCCGGTCGACGGCCTGCTCCAGGCGCACGCGCACAAAGCTGCCGGGCAGCAGGTCGAGGTCCGGGTTGGGGAACTCGCTGCGCAGGATGATTTGCCCGGTGCCGGGGTCGACGCTGATCTCGGCGAACAGCAATTTGCCCGGCAGCGGGTACAGGCTGCCGTCGTCCAGAATCAAGGTGGCCCTGGCCTGGTCCTGGCCGACCTGCTTGAGGCTGCCGGCGCGGAAGGCGCGGCGCAGGTCGTTGAGCTCGCGGGTGGACTGGGTGAGGTCGGCGTGAATCGGGTCCAGTTGCTGGATGGTCGCCAGCGGCGTGGCTTCGTTCTGGCCGACCAGCGCACCTTCGGTGACCAGCGCACGGCCGATGCGTCCGGAAATCGGTGCGGTGACGGTGGCATAGCCCAGGTTCAGGCGGGCGCGGTCGACGGCGGCTTTCTGCGCGGCAACCTCGGCGCTGGTCTGGCGCACGGCGGCGCGGGCATTGTCGTAGTCCTGGCCGCTGATCGCGTTGCCTTCCACCAGTTGGCTATAGCGCTGCGCTTGCAAGCGCGCCTGGAAGGCGTTGGCCTCAGCCTTGCTCAGGTTGGCCTGGGCGCTGTCGAGGTCGGCCTTGAACGGTGCCGGGTCGATGCGAAACAGCACATCGCCCTGTTTCACGTCATGGCCTTCCTTGAACACACGCTGCAGCACCACACCGGCCACCCGGGCGCGCACCTCGGCAATGCGCGGCGCGGCGATGCGCCCGCTCAGTTCGTTGGTGATGGACAGTGGCTTGGCCTGCAGGGTTTCGATGCGCACTTTGGCCAGGGGCATTTGCGGCGCCTTGGCCGTGGACTTTTCACAGGCGCTCAGCGCCAGTGTGAGTGCCAACAGGCAGAATGGCGCAAACAGATTCTTCGACATGCTCTTATCCCAATATTGACTGGCGCATCCTAAGGTCACCGGCGCCGTGGTGCTGTAAAGCTGTGTAGGTGGTGTGTGAAGAAATGTAAGGTGCAGCCCACTGTGGGCCGAGGGCGTATATCCTTGCACAATCCTGCAAAGCCGTACTATTTGGAAACATCTTGATGCCGAACATTCTGCTGGTGGAAGACGACGCCGCGCTCTCCGAGCTGATTGCCAGCTATCTGGAACGCAACGGCTATCAAGTCAGTGTGCTCAGCCGTGGCGATCAGGTGCGTGAACGGGCGCGCCTGAACCCGCCGGACCTGGTGATTCTCGACCTGATGCTGCCCGGCCTCGACGGCCTGCAGGTATGCCGCCTGCTGCGCGCCGACTCTGCGGGCCTGCCGATCCTGATGCTCACCGCCCGCGACGACAGCCACGACCAGGTGCTGGGCCTGGAGATGGGCGCCGACGACTACGTGACCAAACCCTGCGAGCCGCGCGTGTTGCTGGCGCGGGTGCGCACCCTGTTACGGCGCAGCAGTTTATCCGAACCGCAGGCGGCCAACGACCAGATCATCATGGGCAACCTGTGCATCGACCTGTCGGAGCGCACCGTCACCTGGCGCGAGCAGCCGGTGGAGTTGTCCAGCGGTGAATACAACCTGCTGGTGGTGCTGGCGCGCCATGCCGGCGAAGTGCTCAGCCGCGACCAGATCCTGCAGCGCCTGCGCGGCATCGAATTCAACGGCACCGACCGTTCGGTGGACGTGGCCATCTCCAAGCTGCGCCGCAAGTTCGACGATCATGCCGGCGAAGCCCGCAAGATCAAGACCGTGTGGGGCAAGGGCTACCTGTTCAGCCGCTCCGAGTGGGAATGCTGAGCCATGTTTCGTGTCCTGCTGCGCCTCTACCTCATCACCATCGTCACCTACAGTGCGGCGATCTATCTGATTCCCAAACTGACGGTGCAGTTGTTCGAGCATCGCTACCTGGATTACAACATCGAGCAGTCGCGCGGCCAGCAAAAGCTGATCGTCAAACAGTACCTGCGTGCACCGGTGGAGCGCTGGTCGCAGGTGACCGAACAATTGGACCGCGACTTTGCCCCGCAGAAAGTGCATCTATTGCTGCGTAAGGACGCCAGCTTCACGCCGGCCGAAGAGAAGCTGCTGGAGCAGGGCAAACCGGTGGTCCGCCTGGGCGAATGGGGCTGGATGGGGGAAATCAGTTCACCGATCAACGATCAGTTCGTGGTCAAGCTGACCATCCCCGACGACCCGCTGGACATCAACCTGCTGTACTGGTCGATGAATGTGCTGGTGGGCGGTGCGCTGCTGGCCTGCCTGCTGGTGTGGCTGCGTCCGCACTGGCGTGACCTGGAGCGCCTGAAAAACACCGCTGCGCAGTTGGGCATGGGCAACCTGTCTGAACGCACGCACATCCCGCCCAGTTCCAACATCGGCGGTCTGGCTGCGGTGTTCGACACCATGGCCGGTGACATCGAACGGCTGCTCAACCAGCAGCGCGACTTGCTCAACGCCGTCTCCCACGAGTTGCGCACGCCCTTGACCCGGCTGGATTTCGGCCTGGCGCTGGCATTGTCCGAAGACATGCCCCAGGCCGGGCGCGAGCGCCTGCAGGGGCTGGTCGCGCATATTCGTGAGCTGGACGAGTTGGTGCTGGAACTGCTGTCCTACAGCCGCCTGCAGAATCCGGCGCAATTGCCGGAGCGCGTGGAGGTGATGCTCGACGAGTTTATCGACAGCGTGCTGGGCAGCATCGACGATGAGCTGGCAAACCCCGCGATTGTGATCGACGTATCGCTCGACTGCGCAGTGGAGCGCTTCAGCCTCGACCCGCGCCTCACCGCGCGGGCCCTGCAGAACCTGCTGCGCAACGCCACGCGTTACTGCGACGCGCGTATCCAGGTGAGCGTCAGGGTGGACGCCGAGGGCTGTGAAATCTGCGTGGATGACGACGGCATCGGCATTCCCCGAGACCAGCGTGAACGCATCTTCGAGCCGTTCTACCGCCTGGACCGCAGCCGCGACCGTGCCACCGGCGGCTTTGGCCTGGGCCTGGCGATCAGCCGGCGCGCCCTGGAAGCCCAGGGCGGCAGCCTGATCGCCGAGGCGTCACCGTTGGGCGGCGCGCGTTTTCGCGTGTGGTTGCCCACTGTCGGTTGATCACAGCACCTTGACCGCGCGGCCGATGGCCTGGATTGGCCCGGTCGGTTTGCCGGTGGGCGAGCCGCGCGGATCTTCCAGGGTCAGTTCGAACAACTGGTTTGGCGCAAGCGGCGGCAACCGGTCCAGCGGCACCGACAGCGTTTGCCCGGGCTTGACCAGCCCCAGGGACACCGGGCCCTGCCAGCCGTCGCCCTTGGTCCAGAACTGCAATGCCTTGTCGGCGGGCACTTGCATCACCCCCAAAGGAATCAACTGGATCTGCTGATTGCTGCTTGCCTGGATCACCCAGCCGGGCGCCTGGCTTTGCGGCGCCACCAGCACCACCACAAAACTCGGCTCGGCGAGGGGCGCACGGACCAGCAACAGCGTTGCCAGCACCATGCTCGCCGCCAATCCTGCAGCGGCAAGGCCACGCCAAACGGCCAGCAGGTTCCACCACGGCACGCGCGGGGCGGGCACGGCGAGCGTCTGCTGAATGCGTCGCCACAGGTGCTGCGATGGCACCACCGGCGCCGCCAGCGTCGTCAGCGGCAACAGGCGTTGCTCCCAGGCATCCACCGCCGCGCGCAGGTCGGCGTCATGCCCGAGTCGTTGTTCGACCTCGGCGCGCTGCGTTAGAGGCAGAGTGCCCAAGACGTATTCGCCAGCCAGTTCTTCAGTGTTCATGTCATGCACTCCCGCAAGGCGGCGAGGCTGCGTTTGATCCACGCTTTGACGGTGCCCAGCGGGGTGCCGAGTGCCTGCGCGATTTCGCTGTGGGAATAGCCGTCGACATAGGCATGCAGGATGCAACGGCGACGGGCCGGGTCGAGCCGTTCCAGGCAGGTGTGGATCTGCCCGGAACGTGCGGGGAACTCAAAGGTTTCAGCCGGTTCTGCCAGTGGCTCGTGCTCTTCGCTCAGTGGTACGTCGCGGGCGGTCCTGCGCACCACGTTCAGCGCCTGGTGGCGGGTCACGCTGTACACCCAGCCGCGTGCCGAACCTCTGCCGGGGTCAAAACCTGCAGCGCCGTGCCAGATCCTGATAAACGCGTCATGCACGGTATCTTCAGCCAGCGCCTTGTCGCGCACGATGCGCAACGCCACGCCGAGCAAGCGGCTGCTTTCCTGCTCATACAAGCGGCGCAAGGCCTGTTGATCGCCACGGGCACAAGCCAGCAGGCAGGCGTCGTAATCAAACAAATGATGTCCCCAGCACAAACCTTCTGCAGGCGCGACCAACCTCGCTCCTGCAGAAAGAAACGGTGATATTCCTCCGGCAGCGTAGCTGAATTTACTCAGCTGGCTGACCAGAAGAGATAGTCCGCCTGGTATTTCACCACTTCCTGCTGGCCTTTATTGGCAGCGGTGCACGTGCTGCTCGGCGCAACGCCACCTTTGAGCGCCACCCGCTGGATGTAACTGACGCCGCTCATGACGCCCTTGCCCTCGGCCGGGTTGGCCTTGACCAGTTGATACGGCAGGTTGCCGGGGCTCGACGGCGCCACGGCCAACTGCGTGCCGGTGATTTTCGAGCCATCCTTGGCCTGCCAGGTCGCAGGCGGGCCGAAATAGGTGCCGACCGGTTTGCCGTTGCGGTCATTCAGCACGGCCTTGGGGCCGACGAAGGTCCATTCGGTTTCACCGGCAGCGCTGGCCTTGTCGCGGCATTCGTAGGTGATTTCGCCGACGCCGGTGGTCTCCATCGACACTGTGTGGCCAGCCGGCACCTTGATGCTGTCGGGCAGGTTGGTCTGGGCGAATGCCGCAGGGCTTGAGGCCAACAAACCGGTCAGGCAGAGCAGGGCTTTTGCGTTCATGGTGTTTCTCCATTGAGTAGAACAGCAGGGTTGCTGCAGGTACTACCCAGGCGCGCGGCGATTGGATGCACGCATTAGAAAATAAAAGCGAGGAGGCGCACACTGTGGCCCCGCTTTACCCGAAGAGAGATTGGCCATGACTGGTGTTCACACGTCCGCTCAACAAGGTTTCTCGACTCAGGCCGCGACCTACGCACAGGGCCGGCCGAACTATCCACGCCAGCTCACCGGCTGGCTCGCCGATACCTTGCGCATCAATGCGCAGTCGACAGTGATCGACCTGGGCGCAGGCACGGGCAAGTTCACCCGCCTGGTCAGCACCCTGGCACCTGCGTTGATCGCGGTGGAGCCGGTGGCGCAGATGGGCGCGCAGTTAGCCAGGCTGCTGCCGGATGTGCGGCTGGTCAACGGCACCGCCGAAAGCATCCCGCTGGCCACGGCAAGTGCCGATGCGGTGGTCTGCGCCCAGGCCTTTCACTGGTTCTCCACCCAGGCTGCGCTGGCGGAGATTCACCGCGTGCTCAAACCCGACGGATGCCTGGGGCTGGTGTGGAATGTGCGCGATGAATCGGTGGATTGGGTGGCGGCGATCACCGAAATCATCACGCCGTATGAGGGCGATACACCGCGCTTTCACAGCGGGCATTGGCGCGAGGCCTTCACCGGTGAGTATTTTTCCTCACTCGACATGACGTGTTTTCCCTACCGTCATGTCGGCAGCCCCCAGGAGGTGATCATCGATCGCTTCCTGTCCGTGAGTTTCATCGCTGCGTTGCCTGCACCGGACAAAGCCAGGGTCAGCGCACAATTGCGCACGCTGATCGACACCCATCCAGCCCTGAAAGGTCGCGATACGGTGGCCTTTCCTTACCGGACCGAGGCGTACGCGTGTCGCCGACTGGCGCAAAAGGCATAAAGTCAGATCACATTGATATAAGTGGTTATAAGAAAAATCGCTATCCTGCCGCCAGAAATTTATAAGGCCGCAGGTAGCGTTAATGGATGTGGGAAATATTGGTTTTGTGGTTGCCGGCCTGATCGTGGGGTTTATCGTGGGCATGACCGGCGTCGGCGGGGGCTCGCTGATGACGCCGATCCTGTTGTGGTTTGGCATCAACCCGGCCACCGCCGTGGGCACCGACCTGTTATACGCGGCCATCACCAAGTCCGGTGGCGTGCTGGTGCACAGCCGGAACAAAAACATCGACTGGACCATCACCGGCTGGCTCACCCTGGGCAGCGTGCCGGCGGTGTTGCTGACCCTGTGGTTCCTCGCCAGCCTGCACACCGACCCCACTGCGATGAACGCGGTGATCAAGCAGGCCCTGGGCGTGGTGCTGCTGCTCACGGCCCTGGCGATCCTGTTCAAGCAACGCCTGTTGGCCTTCGCCCAGCGCCATGCCGGCGATGATTACCACATGAGCCCGCGCAACCTGAACGGGCTGACGGTGGTCACCGGCGCGATTCTCGGCACCATGGTCGCGCTCACGTCCATTGGCGCAGGCGCCCTCGGCACGGTGGCGCTGTTTATTCTTTATCCGTTCCTCGCCACGCGCCGTCTGGTCGGCACCGAAATCGCCCATGCCGTGCCCCTGACGCTGGTCGCAGGTCTTGGCCATGCGAGCATGGGCAACATGGACTGGCACCTGCTGGGCTTTTTGCTGATGGGCTCGCTGCCGGGCATTTACCTGGGCAGCCACATGACCGGCAGGATCCCGGACAGCGTATTGCGCCCGTGCCTGGCGATCATGTTGATGGCCGTCGGCTACAAACTCGCGTTCTAACCGGCACACCCTTCAAGTGTGGGAGTGAGTAGGCCCAGGCAACCACACTCCAATGGCAAGCGGGCTTGCCCTAATGCCGTTCAGTTAAGCGCAGATTCCCTGTGGCGAGCAGGCTTGTCCTGCGTTGGGCTGCGCAGCAGCCCCAAAGCCAGGCGCTGAGCCGTATCAGGTACACCGCGTTTTGCTTGATTGGGGGCGCTTCGCACCCCAACGCGGGGCAAGCCCCAATGCCGTTCAGTTAAGCGCAGATTCCCTGTGGCGAGCAGGCTTGTCCTGCGTTGGGCTGCGCAGCAGCCCCAAAGCCAGGCGCTGAGCCGTATCAGGTACACCGCGTTTTGCTCGATGGGGGGCGCTTCGCACCCCAACGCGGGGCAAGCCCGCTCGCCACGACAGGCCCGTTCGCTACGACAGGCCCGTTCGCCACGACAAGCGCGCTCGCCACAGAGGTTCCAGGTCGAGCTTCCAGCATTCGATCCAGTAGGGTTTCAGGCTTGTTTCGGGCCATTACCGATCTGCCACACGAACGGCGGTTCGCTGCCGTTGATCACCCAATCGCCGACAATCCGCGCCTTGTAGATCACCGGGTTGTGTGACGACACCGTGCGTGCGTTGCGCCAGTGCCGGTCCAGCGCCTTGCCCTGACGCACATCCGAGGCGCCCAGCGCATTGAATAATTGGCCGGTGGCGCGCTGGATCAGTTCCGAGACCACCACCTGCGCCGTCGCCGATTCAATCTCGGCGGCCACATTGGCGTCGCGCTCTGCGGCATCGTTCCCGCCGAACCGTGCCAGGTAGGCGCGTTGCGCCGGCACCGCCGCTTTCAGCGCGCTGGCCTCGGCGGCATACACGAGCGCGGCGACTTCACCCACCACCTGCTGCACCTGCGCGTCCTGGCTGACATGCGCGGCATTGCCATGGCTATAGATGCGTTTACGGTCACGCACCTGCCGGGCCACATCATTGAGCGCCGCTCGGCCGATGCCGGCCAGGGTTGCCAACAGGACTAACTGGTAGAACGCGGTCTGGTATTTGAAGCGCGTGGCAAAGTCGATCACGTCCTGCGCTTGCACCACCGCATCGGTAAACCGCGTGGTGCCGCTGCCGGTGGTGCGCTGGCCGAAACCGTCCCAGTCATCGCTTTGCACCACGCCGGGCTGGCGGGTGCGGGTGGCGGCGATCACGTCGCCGCCTGTATCGCTGCGCCGCGCATACACGTCGATCCAGTCAGAGAAAATACTGCCGGTGCTGTAGAACTTCTCACCATTGAGTGTCCACTGTTCGCCGTCGGGGCTGACCTGGGTGACCACATCGCCAATCGCCACCGTGCCGATTTCGGTCCAGGCGCAGCCGACGATATCGCCGTCGACAAACCGTTTGAACCACAGGTCGCGCCCGGCGCTCGGCGGTGCGTTCAGGCGGTCTTCGGCAAACGCAAAATGCCCGCGCAGGGCCTGGGGCACGTTGGAGTCGGCAGCCGCCAGCTCGATCAGCAGTTCAAACAACTGCGGCAACGAGGCGCCGCCGCCGCCATATTCCACCGGTACGCGCACCGCACCGAAACCGGCCTGCTTGAGCCACTGGATCGGTTCATGGGGCAGGGTGCGCGTGTGTTCGCGCTCAAGCGCGCCCTCGGCGATACGCTCAAAGATCGGCCGGAAACGGGCGGCCAGTGTCGGGTAGTCGACGCCGATGGACAACGGGTTGATGACGTGGTGTTCGGTCATGGGGGGCGGCTCCTGGGCAGTGATCATGTGCGAGGGGGATTGCACACTCCGTGCCGGGTGCGACAGCCCGTGTTTACGGGGGGCAGGTGCCATTGACTGTTGCGCCAGCAACAGTGGATCGACAAACCGGCGCAATCGGTGACAGTGTCCGGTGGCTATGCCCGGTGCCCGTTTTACGGGCGCAACCCTTGTGCGCCGGGCCTTTACCGAGGCCTGGCACGCTTGCTGCTCAAGGCTTGATACATCCCTGTGTGCGAGGAACCTCAAGATGAGTCAGCAAGCCGTGAAATTTGCCTATTGGGTGCCCAACGTCAGCGGTGGGCTGGTGGTGAGCAAGATCGAACAGCGCACCCATTGGGGCATCGACTACAACCGCAAACTGGCGCAACTGGCCGAAGCCGCCGGCTTCGAATATGGCCTGACCCAGATCCGCTTCACGGCGGGTTATGGCGCCGACAACCAGCACGAATCGGTGGCATTCAGTCACGCCCTGCTGGCCGCGACCACCAAACTCAAGGTGATTGCCGCGATCCTGCCGGGCCCCTGGCAGCCGGCGCTGGCGGCCAAGCAGTTGGCGACCATCGACCAGCTCACCAATGGCCGCATCGCGGTGAATATCGTCAGCGGCTGGTTCAAGGGCGAGTTCCAGGCCATCGGCGAGCACTGGCTGGAGCACGACGAACGCTATCGCCGCTCCGAAGAATTCATTCGTGCGCTCAAAGGCATCTGGTCGCAGGACAATTTCACTTTCAGAGGCGACTTCTATCGCTTCGACAACTACACCCTCAAGCCCAAGCCACTGGGCCAGCCGGAAGTGTTCCAGGGCGGCAGCTCGCGGGCCGCGCGGGACATGGCGGCGCGGGTGTCGGACTGGTACTTCACCAACGGCAACACGCCCGAAGGCATCCAGGCCCAGGTCAACGATATCCGCACCAAGGCCGCGGCCAACAACCATTCGGTCAAGGTGGGTGTGAACGCTTTTATCATTGCCCGAGACACCGAAGAAGAAGCCCGTGCGGTACTTGCGGAAATCATCGACAAGGCGGACCCGGAGGCAGTCAACGCCTTTGGTGATGCGGCCAAACAGGCGGGCAGGGCCTCACCGGAAGGCGAGGGCAACTGGGCCAAGTCCAGCTTTGCCGACCTAGTACAGTACAACGACGGCTTCAAGACCAACCTGATCGGCACGCCACAGCAAATCGCCGAGCGCATCGTGGCGCTCAAGGCGGTGGGTGTGGACCTGATACTGGCCGGGTTCCTGCACTTTCAGGAAGAAGTCGAGTACTTCGGCCAGCGCGTGCTGCCCCTGGTGCGTGAGCTGGAAGCCAAGGCCGGCATCAAACAGGTGGCCTGAGGTGAACGCGGGGGTCAGGGCAGGGCCTGCAAGGTCAGCACCTCGAACCCCTGCGCCGTCACCGCGACGGTGTGTTCCCACTGTGCCGACAGGCTGTTGTCCTGGGTCACGACCGTCCAGCCATCCTTGAGGTTGCGTACCTTGGCGCTGCCCTGGTTGAGCATCGGCTCGATGGTGAACACCATGCCTTCACGCAATTGCAGGCCGGTGCCGGGGCGGCCGACGTGCAGGATCTGCGGTTCTTCGTGCATGTCGCGGCCGATGCCGTGGCCGCAGTATTCACGCACCACACTGTAGCCGTTGGCTTGCGCATGGCTCTGGATCGCGTGGCCGATATCGCCCAAGTGTGCGCCGGGTTTGACCTGGCGAATACCTTCCCACATCGCCTCGAAGGTCTTATCCACCAGCCGCCGTGCCTTGGGCGCCACGTTGCCGATCATGTACATCTTGCTGGAGTCGGCAATAAAGCCGCCTTTTTCCAGGGTGATGTCGATATTGATGATGTCGCCTTCCTTGAGCACGTCCCTGGCATTGGGCATGCCGTGGCATACCACCTCGTTGATCGATGTATTGATGGAGAAGGGATAGTCGTATTGCCCAAGGCTGGCCGGGCGCGCCTGCAGGTCATTACGGATGAAGGCTTCGACGGCGGCGTCCAGTTCCAGGGTAGAGCGGCCGGCGGCGACGAAGCCGTCGAGCAGGGTAAACACCTCGGACAGCAGGCGCCCGGCTTCGCGCATCACGGCAAGTTGTGCGGGAGTTTTGATCATTGTCTGCGGGACGACCTCAGGGTTAAAAGTTTGCTATATATTTCTGCAAGTTTAACCTGTTTAACCGAGTTTGCCGGGTTAAACGTTTAATCGAAGTCGTTCGGCGATAATTCAGGGCACTGCGATAGTTCCAGATTCAGTTATGTAAACGACGCCTCAGCTTATGAGGAAAAGTTACAACGCGCGTCAGTTTTGCCGAGTACGCTCATTAAGTGAAAGCGTCTTCCAGGGTTGGCAGGACGCGGCGGGGACCTGCCCGCCAGACACATAACAATCAGTTGGCAGTCTCATAAAAGGAGAGGTTAGCCATGCTTTCGGAACTGGAACTACGCAGCATTATTGAAGGAAGTTTTCTTCCCAAGCGGTGTGAATGCATTAAAGCCGAAGACGCGTCGCTGACGATCAAAGTGTATGACGAGCGTGATCGTGACCGAGTGGATCTGGAAGTCAAAGGCATCAATGCCGACAAGCTCGACAGCAGCCGCGCCATTTGCAACCTGATCACCGGGTTGCGCGAAGACCTCAAGCACACGCAGGAACCTGTCAAACGTATGGGGTCGATTTATCGATGACCCGCAGGCTCGGTTAAACGCCGAGCCCCTGTCAGAACGGCGGTTGCCGTTCTTTTTTTTGCCCGGGCAGGCTCAGTCCAGTTGCAGACGGTACGGCAGGTCGGGCCCAGTCCGGGTGCAGGTCAAGGCCGAGGCGCGAATCGCAAAGCCCAGCATCGCGTCGATCTGTTCGCGTGTCAGCTGATGCAGGCCTTGCACCGAGTCCAGTTGATGCTCGGTCAACCAGGCAATCAACGCAGCCTGGAAGGTGTCGCCGGCACCTACGGTGTCGGCCATCACGATCTTCATCGCCGGTTGCGACCAGGTGCCATGCTGGCGGCTGAACACACTGGCGCCGTCGCCGCCACGGGTGAGGAACACCAACTGGCAGCGGTGCTGCAACCAGTCCTGCAGCACGCTTTCCGGTGATTGGTCGGGGTAGAGCAGGTGCAGGTCTTCGTCGCTGACCTTGATCAGGTCGGCATGCTGCGCCAGTTGCGCCACGCGCTCGCGCCACAGTTGGATATCCGGCTGCGGGTTGAGGCGCACGTTGGGGTCCAGGCTGATCAGGCGCTTGCCGCTTTCACGCTTGACCAACTCGAGCAGGGTATCGCCAATCGGCTGCACCACCAGCGAAAACGAACCCACATGCAGCCCGCGAATTTCATCGCCCAAATTTGGCAGATGGTCGATTTCCAGCAGGCGGTCGGCGCAACCCTCGCCGCGGAAGTTGTACTGCGGTGAGCCATTGGCCCCCACTGCAACCATTGACAGGGTGGTGGGCGCGGCGAACTCCAGCAGAAACCGCTCGCTGACGCCTTCGTCCTTGAGCACCTGCAACAGGCGGCGTCCCAGAAAGTCGGTGGACAGCCCGCCAAACAGCCCGGCCTCGATGCCCAGACGGCGCAGGCCGACCGCCACGTTGAACGGCGAGCCGCCGGCAATCGCCCGGTAATTGAGCTTGGCGGCCTGCCCGCCGACCTCTTCCTCGCTGAAAAAATCAAACAGCGCTTCACCACACACCAGATACATAGTCGTTCGCTCTTAAAGGGTTGCCACGTGCTGTTGATAGCGTTCGTAAGCCTGCTGACAGGCAAGGACATTGGCCGCCACCGGCAACGTGCGGCTGGCCGGGTCGACGCTGACGCATTTGTCGCACAGGCTGGCCAGGGATTCGCCGCTCTGGCACCACGCCGCCTGGATCGCCGCGCCGAGGGCGGCGGCTTCGGGTTGTTCGGTGCAAATCACTTCGGTGTTCATGATATCGGCAACCATCTGCCGCCACACCGGGCTTTTCGAACCGCCGCCGATAAGGCGGATACGCTGGCTTTGCAGGCCGGTTTCGCGCAGCAGGTCGAGGCCGTAGCGCAGGCCGAAGGTGGTGCCTTCGACCACCGCGCGGCACAGGTTGGCGCGGGTCAGGTTGGTCATGGTCAGGCCGTGCAGGCTGCCGGTGGCATGGGGCAGGGCGGGTACGCGCTCGCCGTTGAGAAACGGCAGCATGCTCACGCCGTCGGCGCCAATCGGAGCCTGCGCGACCAAGGCGTTGAAGGCCGCCAGGTCCAGCTCGAACAGCTCGCGAATCACTCCGGTGGCGTTGGTCAGGTTCATGGTGCAGATCAACGGCAGCCAGCCGCCGCTGGAAGAGCAGAAAGTCGCCACCGAGGCCTGGGGGCTGATGTTGGGCTGATCCGAAAAGGCGTAGACAGTGCCCGATGAGCCCAGGCTCATGGTGATCACGCCCGGCGCGATATTGCCGGTGCCGATGGCGCCCATCATGTTATCGCCGCCGCCGCTGGAGACGATGGCGCGGGGGTTGATGCCCAGGCGTTCGGCGATGGCGGGGAGGATCGTGCCCACGGCCTGGTCGGCTTCGATCAGCTCGGGCAGGGCCGCTTCCAGGCGACCGCTGGGGTCGATGTGTTTGAGCAGCGCAACATCCCATTCACGGGTGCGCACGTTGAAATAACCGGTGCCCGACGCATCGCCGTATTCCGCCACGGCACGCCCGGTCAGCCAATGGTTCAGGTAGTCGTGGGGCAGCAGGATATGGGCGATGCGGCTGAACACATCCGGGTGCTGTTCGCGGGTCCACAGCAGTTTGGACAGGGTGTAACCGGGCGCAATCGCCACCCCCAGGCGCTCCAGCGAACCGCGTTCGCCGCCCAGGTGTTGCAGCAATCGGTCATTTTCAGGTGCGGTTTCGGTGTCGCACCACAGCTTGGCCGGGCGCAGTACCTGGCCCTCGTCGTCGAGCAGCACCAGGCCGTGTTGCTGGCCGGAAACGCCGATGCCAAGGATGTCGCGGCCGTCCACGCCGGCCTGTTGCAGGGCGCGGTGGGTGGCTTCGGTGAACGCATCCAGCCATTCCTGGGTGTGCTGTTCGCGGCGACCATTGGCGCCGCTGATCAGGGTATGTGCGGCGGCGCCCAGACCCAGCACCTTGCCGGTGGCCGCGTCGAGGACAATGGCCTTGGTGCCCTGGGTGCCGCAGTCGATGCCGAGGAACAGGTTTTGCTGGGTCATGAGGGAGTGCTCAGCAGTTTTATTATTGGATTGAAATGCGGTCAATGTGGGAGGGAGCAAGCCCCCTCCCACCGTTTTAAGCCGGTTTCTTCAGGAGGTTTTGCAGGGTTTCAGTGACGCCATGATCGCGCAAACTTGCATAACACCGCTCGAACGCTGCCACAAACGCGGGTGAGTTGGGAATAGCCTTGCCGAAAATCTCTTCCACCCCCAGCAGTCGCTGGCTGATCAGCGCGTCGTCACTGACCAGTGCCTGGCAGAACTCGGCACGCGGATCCGGGATTTTGTAGCTCACACCGTTCTCATCCACGCCCTTCAAGTACAACGCCCAGGCTGCGACCACCAGTGCTGCCCGCTCGGTCTCACGGCCATCGGCAATCAAACGGTTGATGGTCGGCACGGTGAACTTGGGAAACTTCGACGAGCCATCCGAACACACGCGCTCCAGCTGATCGGCAATCGCCTGGTTGGAGAAGCGGTCCACCAGCGTCTGTTTGTACGCGGTCAGGTCGATGCCCGGCACCGGCGCCAGGTTTGGCGTGACGTCCAGGTCCATGTAGGCACGCATGTACGCCACAAACACCGGGTCATTCATGGTCTCGTGCACAAACCGGTAACCCTTGAGAAAGCCCAGGTAGGTCAGCGCCAGGTGGCTGCCGTTGAGCAGGCCGATCTTCATTTCTTCATAGGGCGTGACGTCATCGGTGAACTGCACCCCGACTTTTTCCCAGGCCGGGCGGCCGTTGACGAAGTTGTCTTCCAGCACCCACTGCACAAAGGGTTCGCACACCACCGGCCAGGCATCGTCGATGCCGTGCTCGTCGTGCAGTTGCAGGCGGTGCGCGCTGCTGGTCATGGGCGTGATGCGGTCGACCATGGCGTTGGGGAAACTCACGTTGACCTTGATCCAGTCGTGCAGGTCGGCATTGTGCAGGGCGGCGAACGCCAGCAGCGCCTTGCGCGTGACGGCGCCGTTGTGCGGCAGGTTATCGCAGGACATCACGGTAAACGCCGGGGTGCCGGCGGCGCGGCGTTGGCTCAGCGCCGCGCAGATAAAACCGAACACGGTGGTCGGCGCCGCAGGGTGGGCCAGGTCATGCTGGATCTGCGGCAGGTGCGCCATGAACTCGCCAGTGCTGTCGTCGATGCAGTAGCCGCCTTCGGTGATGGTCAGCGAGACGATGCGAATGGCGGGGTCGGCCAGTTTGTCGATCAGCGCCTGGGCGCCGTCTTCGGCCAGCAGCATGTCGCTGATCGAGCCGATCACGCGCACTTCGGTGTCGTCGGTGTCGCCCAGTTCATACAGGGTGAACAGGTAATCCTGGCCGGTCAGCTCGTCGCGGGCCTTGCGGTCCTCGGCCCGCAGGCCGACGCCGCAGATGCTCCAGTCCAGGCCAACGCCGGTATTCATCAGCGCATCGGTGTAATACGCCTGATGCGCGCGGTGGAAACCGCCTACGCCGATATGCGCGATGCCCTGCGTAGTGCTGGCAATGGCGTAGGCGGGGATTTTCACTTGCGGCGCCAACAGGGTGAGGTTCTGCTTATTCAGTTTCATCAGAAGATACTCGCGAAATCAGGCGGCAGCGCGCAGTGGGCGGGCCACGGCCACGCCGTCGGTGTCGAACAGGTGGCAGTGCGCCGGGTCGAGGTGCAGGTGCAGGGTCTCGCCGTATTGGCTGGCCATGTCGCCGCGAATCCGCATTGTCAGCGGCTCGCCTGTTGAGGTGATGACGTGGCAGAAGGTGTCGCTGCCCAGGCGCTCGCCGACGTCGGCGATGACGGTCAGGGTGGTCTGGCCCGCTGCGGCGATTTCCAGGTGTTCCGGGCGAATGCCCAGGGTCACCGCGCTGCCGACGCTGAGGGTCGGGCCGCTGAGCGGCAGGTTGATCAAGGTGCCGGCGTCCAGTTGCACTTCACAGCTCTGCGATTCGACCCGCGTGACCTTGCCCTTGAGAAAGCCCATTTTCGGTGTGCCGAGGAAACCCGCCACAAACAGATTGGCCGGCTGGTGATAGAGGTCCAGCGGCGAGCCGACCTGCTCGATGCGCCCGCTGTTCAACACCACCACCTTGTCGGCCAGGGTCATCGCTTCCACCTGGTCGTGGGTCACGTAGATCATGGTCGCCTGCAGCTCCTTGTGCAGGCGCGCCAGTTCCAGGCGCATCTGCACGCGCAGCGCGGCATCGAGGTTGGACAGCGGTTCGTCGAACAGGAAGATCTTCGGGTTGCGCACAATCGCCCGGCCAATCGCCACGCGCTGACGCTGACCGCCGGACAGTTGCTTGGGCTTGCGCTCAAGCAGAGGCCCGAGCTCGAGGATGCGCGCCGCTTCGCTGACCTTGCTGTCCACCAGCTTCTTGTCGACGCCGGCCAGGTCCAGGGCAAACGACATGTTCTTGCGCACGCTCATGTGCGGGTACAGCGCGTAAGTCTGGAACACCATCGCCAGGTCGCGCTTGGCCGGGGTCACTTCGGTGATGTCGCGCCCGTC
Source organism: Pseudomonas sp. MH9.3 (assembly GCF_034354675.1). Lineage (NCBI taxonomy): Bacteria > Pseudomonadati > Pseudomonadota > Gammaproteobacteria > Pseudomonadales > Pseudomonadaceae > Pseudomonas > Pseudomonas sp. MH9.3. The sequence continues at coordinate 508,820 of NZ_CP133785.1, forward strand.
CAGTTCGATGGTGCCTTCGCTCACTTCTTCAAGCCCCGCGATCAAGCGCAGCAGGGTGGACTTGCCGCAGCCCGAAGGGCCGACGAACACCACGAATTCCTTGTCGTTCACTTCCAGGTCGATACCTTTGATGATCGAGAAACCTTCGAAGCCTTTTTGCAGATTCTTGATTTTCAGGTTGGCCATGAGATGGGCCTCCGCTTGCAATTATTATTTGACGGCGCCGAAGGACAAGCCACGCACCAGCTGCTTCTGGCTGATCCAGCCGAAGATCAGGATGGGCGCACAGGCGAGGGTCGAGACGGCGGACAATTTGGCCCAGAACAAACCTTCGGGGCTGGAGTAGGAGGCGATCAACGCCGTCAGCGGCGCTGCGCTGGACGAGGTCAGGTTCAACGACCAGAACGCCTCGTTCCAGCACAGGATCAGCGACAGCAGCACCGTGGAGGCCAGGCCGCCCTTGGCGATCGGCAGCAGCACGCGAACCATTTCCTGCCACAGGGTGGCGCCGTCCAGGCGCGCGGCTTCGAGGATGTCCTTGGGAATGTCCTTGAAGTAGGTGTACACCATCCACACTACGATCGGCAGGTTGATCAGGGTGTAGATGATGATCAGCGCGATGCGCGTATCCAGCAGGCCAAAGCTCTTGGCCAGCAGGTAGATCGGCATCAGCACGCCCACCGGCGGCAGCATCTTGGTGGACAGCATCCACAGCAGCGTGCCCTTGGTGCGTTTGGTTTCATAGAACGCCATGGAGTAGGCAGCCGGTACCGAGATCAGCAGGCACAGGGCGGTGGCGCTGAACGAAATCAGTACCGAGTTCCACGCGTAGGCGAAGTAGTTGCTGCGTTCGTTGATGTGCAGGTAGTTCTCCAGCGTCGGCGTGAAAATGAACTGCGGCGGGGTGGCGAACGCGTCGATTTCGGTCTTGAAGCTGGTCAGCACCATCCAGAAGATCGGGAAGAAAATCAGGATCGCGATGGCCCAGGCCAGCGTGCCAAGCAACAGGCTTTGCAGGCGGCGGGATTGTTGAAGCGTCATGGCGCGGCCCTCAAGGCTTGTCAGTCAGGTTTTTGCCGATCATCCGCACCAGGATGATCGCCGCGATATTGGCGATGACCACGGCGATCAAGCCGCCGGCCGAGGCCATGCCCACGTCGAACTGCACCAGCGCCTGGTTGTAGATCAGGTAGGCGAGGTTGGTCGAGGCGTAACCGGGGCCGCCGTTGGTGGTGGTGAAGATTTCGGCGAACACCGAGAGCAAAAAGATCGTTTCGATCATCACCACCACCGCAATCGGGCGGGCCAGGTGCGGCAGGGTCAGGTGCCAGAAGATCGCGATGGCGCCGGCACCGTCCAGGCGCGCGGCTTCCTTTTGCTCCTGGTCCAGGGACTGCATGGCGGTCATCAGCAGCAGAATTGCGAAGGGCAGCCATTGCCACGACACAATGATGATGATCGACAACAGCGGGTAGTGCGCCAGCCAGTCCACGGGTTCGGCGCCGAAGAACTTCCACACGGCGGCGAGAATCCCCGACACGGGGTGGAAAATCAGGTTTTTCCAGATCAGCGCACCGACGGTGGGCATGATGAAAAACGGCGAAATCAGCATCACCCGCACCAGGCCACGGCCGAGGAACTCACTGGCCTCGAGCAGGGCACTGATCAACACGCCAAACACCACGCTGATCAATAGCACGCTGCCCACCAGCAACAGGGTGTTGGTGGCGCCGGGCAGGAACCCCGAGTCGGTGACGAAATAGGTGAAGTTCTCCAGCCCTACGAACTGGTTTTCACCGGGGTAGAGCAGGTTGTAGCGGATCAGTGAAAAGTACAGGGTCATGCCCAGCGGTACGATCATCCACAGCAGCAGCAAGGCCACCGAAGGGCTGACGAGAAACCAGCCAGGGTTGGCCAGACGGTTTTTGGGTGTTGTATTCATGGCAATCAGGACCAGTGCGGAGCATGAATCGGAGTGCGGTCAGTGTGGGAGGGGGCTTGTTCCCGATAGCGGTGTGTCAGTTGATGAATCAGTTGGCTGATCCACTGCTATCGGGAGCAAGCCCCCTCCCACATTTACTGTGGTATTCCCAGTTTATTTGGGATAACCCGCCCGCTTCATTTCACGCTCGGTGGTGGTCTGTGCGGCAGCCAGTGCCTGGTCGACCGTCTGCTGACCGGTCAAGGCACCGGAGAAGAACTTGCCCACTTGCGTACCAATCGCCTGGAACTCGGGAATGGTGACCAGCTGAATCCCGATATACGGCACCGGCTTGAGGGTCGGCTTGGTCGGGTCGGCGACTTTCAGCGATTCCAGAGTCACCTTGGCGAACGGTGCGGCCTTCATGTACTCATCGCTGTAGGTCGAGGCACGCGTGCCTGGCGGTACATTGGCGATGCCGTCCGTCTTGGCGACCAGTGCGCCATATTCCTTGGAGGTTGCCCAACTGGTGAACACCTTGGCGGCGTCCTTGGCCTTGGAGCTGGTTGGAATCGCCAGGCTCCAGGAGTACAGCCACGAGGTGCCCTTGTCGGTTTTTTCGTGGGGGGCGAAGGTGAAGCCGACATGGTCAGCCACTTTGCTCTGGGTCTTGTCGGTGACGAACGAGCCGGCCACGCTGGCATCGACCCAGATCGCGCACTTGCCGCTGTTGAACAGCGCCAGGTTTTCGTTGAAACCGTTGCTCGAAGCACCCGGCGGGCCGGATTTCTTCATGTTGTCGACGTAGAAGTTCAGCGCGTCCTTCCACTCGGGGCCGTTGAACTCGGGCTGCCACTTCTCATCGAACCAGCGCGCTCCGTAGCCGTTGGCCAGGGTGGTGATCAGCGCCATATTCTCGCCCCAGCCGGCCTTGCCGCGCAGGCACAGGCCGTACTGCTCCTTGGACTTGTCGGTGAGTTTGGCCGCGTATTCGCTGATCTGGCTCCAGGTCGGGTGCTCGGGCATGGTCAGCCCGGCGTCCTTGAACAGGTCGGTGCGGTAATAGGTGATCGAGCTTTCGGCGTAGAACGGCAGGGCGTACAGCGAACCCTTGACCGACAAACCGTCACGCACCGAAGGGAATACATCATCCAGGTCGTAGGAAGCCGGCAGGTCCTTCATCGGCTCCAGCCAGCCCTTGGCGCCCCACAGTGCAGCTTCGTACATGCCGATGGTCAGCACATCGAACTGCCCGCCCTGGGTGGCGATGTCAGTGGTGAGGCGTTGGCGCAGTACGTTTTCTTCGAGCACCACCCAGTTCAGCTTGATCTCCGGGTGCTCGGCCTCGAAGGTTTTCGAGAGCTTTTGCATGCGGATCATGTCGCTGTTGTTGACGGTGGCAATGGTCAGGGTCTGGGCGCCGAAGCTGACGGCGCTGAGGGTCATGCAGGTTGTCATGCAGGTAGAGACAAGCAGTGCTTTCGCTGTGAACTTCATCGCGCACTCCATTTCCGCGCCCAGAGGGCTGCAGAAGGACAGTTATTGTTGTTGTGTCTTCCTACAGGTAGTCAGGAAGAGTGTGCGTTGATTACAGCCCTGAAATGCGCTTGTGACAAATCCTTGGGTGCACGTTCGCTGATACTTTTTTGCACTCGTTGGCAGTTTGGCTGAGGGGGGGGCAGGTCAGGTTAGGCTTGGGCAAAGCGCGCCGATCACACGGTGACGGCGCGCTTGTTCCTGTGGAGGGTGTTCAGGAACGGTTATACCCGTGAGGAAAGGGATTTTTTGGTTTCGTTATGAGATTTTCCATCCAGTTTTTATTCAACGGGCTGATTAATGCCTCTCTCTCCAATATCTTTATATTTTTACCTTCCCACTGGGCCATGACTTTCTTGAGGTTCTGTGTGTATTCGCGAGCGGGACAGGCAATATCGGTCCATGGGTCCACGATCCAGGCGTCGTTCCAGGCTTGCTCGGAAAAGTCGACGGTCCCTGATGGTAGCGTTGAGGGTCCACCCACCACCGTGAACGCGTGAGCGTCCGATGCATACCATTCATAGGCTCTACCGCCGCTCTTATTAATAATGTCCTTGGACAAAATCGCCATTTCTCCGCAGTTGCCAGCCCCGGTTTTAAGCACGAGATTGGCGCGATTTGGCGCGTGGCTCTCCGCAGTACTACGTATCCAATTGATGGTGTCTAATGCGGCTTGCGCACGCGCCTTATCCGCCGTGGACCGCACTTGATTGCCGGGTCCCAGCCCTGTGGCTTTCATTCCAAGATTGACATTGGATTTGGCTTGCTCTGCATAGAATTTGTTCTGCTGTTCCACCGTTCTGGTTGCGAAGTCAGCAGGTTTATCCAATGCGGCCACTTGTATCGGCCTTAGAGCGATGTCGGCTTTACCGATCGCGTCGTGCCGTTGCAGTTGATAAACGACTTCACGCTGCTGTTCCGGGGTCATCTCTTTACAATAGACTTTTAGCTCATCGACTTCCTGTCTCGTATAGCCAGAACGCTCCAGCGCTTGAAACGCCATATCGAGTTTCGGCAAGGCAATAAAATCGTGATCAATGGGAACGTGGGAAACGCCTTGGCGTATGTTGAGCTTAGCCTTATAGCTCATGACCAACGGTAATTCTCTGGATGTGCATTTTATAAAGGTCAGTTCGTCGCCAGGCGCTTTGTTTAATGTCGCAACGTAAAACTCGCCGATATCCGCTTCGATCACCAAGTATTGATTGGTACTGCCGGTGATCGAGTCCTTAACCACGATACCTCGCAACTCGCGCTTGTCATCGCACGCCGTGCTGATGCTGTTGAGCTTCACCACCCGGCTTTCCCGCGCCAACGCGTCACTGGGTTGCGCACTGTAAAAACCGAACTGTGGATCCTGCGTGATCGTGCCTTTGACAATGTCCTTGTAGGTGATGCGTTTTTTATCAAGGACGGGCATCAGTTGGGGGCCCATTTCACCTTCAACCAACTTAAACCGACGTCGCTCGAAAATGACGAATTGGTCCTTTTTGAACAGCTTCGGTTCCGAGGGGAACAGCCGCACGTGCTCAAGCGCCTGCAGTTCCTGGGTCAACTCACTGGATACGTTGTCGATGATCTTGGAGAAACAGGTGTCATTGGTACCGCGCCTGAATCGGCCAGTGAGCCCTGTCGGGGCTCGGCAGATCGCCTCGAAACCTTCGAGCGGTTTAAAGTGATCGGCCGATTCCAGGTCAGTCAATACACCAGGTGCGTGGGTATCGTAACGGTAGACCTTGCCCTCGTTGATCAGGTCAAAGCCATTGACGCGCGGGAGGGTAAAGGCGTCTTCGGCCAATGATTTTTGCGCTACCAGCGCTGAGGTGCCGTCTGAAAAGGTTTCTTTTTGCACGAGTGATGTTGTGTCGGACACGAACCCTTTCAGCGCCGGCCCATAGGCTTGTGCTGTTTTGCTGTCGTAGGCGTACCAGTTACCTTCCTGGAAGATTGCCGTCACTTTGGTGTGTGGGGGTGTATCGGAGCTTATGACGACACCGTCTTCCATGTTGGATGGCTGCACAAACTTCCCGTCGCCCAGTTCCGCCAGATGGCTTTGCTGCAGTCGACTGGTTGAAAGGAGCGTCTGTGAGGTACTGTTAGCTGTAAGGTCTCTGATCACAAGATCTTCACCTTCTTTGGCGCCGAACTTCTCAATGAATTTGGCAGACACCTTGACCGCCGCCCAGCCTGTACCCGATTTGAGCAGTGACCAGAGTTTGCCTGCACCTTCCGTGGCTGCATACATGACGATGTCGACGCCCAGGTCGTATACCGCTTTCTTATAATCGCCGTTGTAAAGGTCCAGAATACTTGAGCCGCCGGGTACTACTTTCATGAAGCCCAGGAAGACATCACTGGGCTCGACGGCATTGTCCACAGGGTTGTACCCACGTTGTTTGTTGGTGAAATTGGCCTTGTTCAGGTAGGCCGTGTCAACCAGCACTTCGGCCACGTGTTGGAACCTGATACTTTCGTAGTTGGCGGGCGTAGTGCCCGCCTGCTCTGCAAACAAAAGTCGCCTGCCCCCTTCATAAACATCGGGGTCGACAACGTGCAGGGGCGTCAAGACGACGTTGGGGGTGAGTTCAGGTTTTGGCTCTGCGCCACTTTGGAAGGCCTTCAAGTCGATGGTTACGCTGCCGGCTTTGCCGTGAAGCACCGAACGGTCTATAGCCGGGATTTGTATTATTTTTCCAGCGCCCGGGTAGACGGCGAGCGTGTACTGCTTTCCGTAGTGATCGACATCCAGCACGATACCGCCGGTATTTCCCACGGCGTACAGGTTCATTCCGCCATTCTTCAAGGCAACGCGAATCGGCAATGGCAGTTTGCTGAGCATATCCTTGAGTTGCGAAATACTGTGGGTCCTGCGCTGCGTATAGTCCTGTTCGATAGCGTTATTAAATTGCTCTTTTATGACCGGTAATTCAGAGGCGTGCCTGCGCAGGTTCTCGACGTCCACCCCGGGCTTTTCCGGATCCCACTGATCACCCAGACGGCCGGACTCATACACTGCGGCAATGCTCGCTTTAACGCCGGAAAATATCTTGCCGACCCTCTCCCGTACGTACGTATTCTCGAAATCGATAGTGGAACCAAATTTTGCCCGCAACGCTTCAAGGGCCATCGCCCGCCTGCTGGGCGCCTTGACGGTACCCAGAAACTTGCTGGCGGCAGCCACTTCAGTGGTCTGTTTATTCAGGGATTTTTGCGCGGTTGCCATTTGTTCCAGGGTGTATTCATCCTTGTCACTCTTCACGACATGACCGTTGCAGATAGCCCAATCCATCACCGGATTCATCCCGGCCATGGCGCGTTGTTGGGTCTCATCAGCTGAAATGGGATCAATCCCGATAAACCGGGTGATCTGTTCATCGCTCATGCCGGTGGCTGCACCGGGGGCTATCTGCTCGACCAGATTTACCCCCATCGTGTAGATGGCTAACTCGGAGGAGCCCAGCGTCGCCGCTGACGGCAGGTCTTTGCGTACAAACTGTGGCGCCATACCTGACTTCAGCAAATGCGAGGCGATCGGGGCCAGTGCCGCGGGTACCTTACCGGTGTCAATCAAGTGTTTATCGAAACGCTGGCTGATTTCGTTGGGGTGAAGTCCCCAGTTATCAGCGTGCATGAAGTGGAAGTCTGCAACCTTATTGCGCGCAGAGCCCGCCTTCGGATCGAGCTCCAGCACCAGGGCTGTCAACAGCCACTGCTTCAGGCTGGTCGTGGTCGTGCGCCCCTGCATGTCGATTTCCAGCTTCGCGGCAAATTCGACGGCTTTATCACTGGACAATATCCGTTCCAGTGCTTTGTCAGGTTGGGCGTCGAGGCCAGTGATACCGGCGCTTAAATAGCTCCAAAGGCTGTCGTGCTGGCCGATATTGTCTTTCACAAACTCCGCCACCTTGCTGCGCTGTTTAACGCTGAGGGGGAGGTCGGTGGAGAGAAACCCCCAGAGGTTGCCCAAGGCCGGTGATTGAGGGACGGGCGTTTGCAACGCCTTTAACAGGTTTTCGGTCTGCTGAGTCGACGTGACGTCGTTCCATTTGTTGTCTCGAAGAAACTCCTGAACAGTCCTGGCACCCTTGGGACGATGGGACGAATCAGGGTCGATTTTGATCCGCATGGCGTGGTGGCCGTTTTGATCGACGCGTTTAAGCTGATCAACGAGCGCATATCGGTCGTTGCTGTCCCCCAACGCCGTTTTTTGCCGGATCAAACCGTTCACGATCTGATCGGGGTCTTCAACGGGGGTCGGGAACCGTTGTGTTCGGCCCATCCGCTCTGTCTGCTGCGCGAAGGCGGGGCTGGTGTAGTCAGGGTTGATGCCATAAAAATTGCACACCAACTTGAACGGCGCATTGGCGGTTACGGCTTGAGACAGCGTAATGGGCTTTCCTGGGGCTGCGAAGGGGGCTGCGGCGTTCAGTACCGGGGTAAGCACATCGAAATACCCCGGGTATTTTGTTGCAAAGTCTTTGGCGGTATAACGCTGGTCAACGCCATTGACTTTACCGATCAGCGCCTGGTCTGAAGGATCGTAACTCAGGGACGTCAAGTCCACGTTTTGTTCGCGAGCCCACTCGGTGAACCCGCGCCCGTTCAGCGCCTTGCCGAGGTAATCCCACCACTGTCCGAACAGACTGTCGGACGGTACCGAGTTGATGGTTTTTCCAATGGCTTGGGCCGGATCGGCTTTCACCTCAAGCATCACACGGTGCATGGCGACGGCCAGCGCGCTTTCGGCGCTTTCGATACCGTCCGAAAGGGGCGGCTCAGGCATCAGCTGTTGTATCACGGCGCGTTGCTTTTCCTGGATACGCAGAGCCGCAGGATCTGTGGGCGGATTGTCGTTGTTCAAGGCGCGGAAGCCGGTGCGAGTGAGCCTTGACGCTTGTTCGAGAACACCTTCCAGCGTGTCGGCCTGTTTCGGCTCACCGTAAAAAACATTCACCGTGGCCAGGTTGATTAGCGGCTCCTGATTAAGCCATACATTAACGTTTGCGCCGGACGCGAGGCTTTTGGCGTGGGGCAGCATGGAAGGGGCAATGGCCGCCCATTCCGAGTCGTTGGCCATTTTGAAAGTCTTCTCAACGACTTGACCATCGCTACCTCTTACAGAACAGAGCAGGTCGCCGGTGAACGTGTTTATCTTCGCGGTGCCAGGTTCGATGCGCCGTGCGGCGGTGAAACGCGTAAAGGCGTTACTGGAAATTGACTTTATCAACGCCTGCAGGGTTCGCCCGAGCGTCGAGTGTTCGGGGATCTCCGATGCCGCAAAATTGTTGCGCGGACCTGTACCGTAGCCTGCCATCTCAGGCCTGAGGCTTAACAAGGCGCTGGCAGACTTTCTCGCCATTTCCCGGTCAGCGGTTTCGACCGACAGCTTGGGCGTGTGCTGTGCGATGGGCGTGAGTTCGGGGTTTGTTGATATTTCTGCAGACAGGTCGTCGATCGCCTGTTGCTGTTTCTCGCGAATGCGTGAGTATGCAGGGAGATTGAGCTGCGCGGCCTTGGAATCAGGCTCACGCAACGCTTCGAAGGACTGATGTTGCTGCTGCAAGGCGATCAATTTGAGCCGACCATTGTCTGTGCCGTCGGTACGTGCGGCGTAGAAGTCGCTGACGACTTCACAGGGCGCGCTGTCAGCGTTTGTATAGCTGATCTGCCTGAGCGTCGGGGTGAGCGCCTGGGCCGCTTTGGTGACTGCTGCGGTCGCTTCCAGGTAACCCAGGTCGTATATCGAGAAGGACTGAGGTTTACCGTCCGCAACGCAATTGAGTACCCATCCTGATTGCGAGTTCAGTTCAAGCGTGGAAGTGTCGATTTTGTGTGCGCGCGCGTAGCTTGCAAATGGCTCGCTGTTAATGGCATGGGTCAGTTGAGCCCAGGCCCTGCCGAACGTCGAGACGGGGGGAATATCAATGTTTACCTTGGACCACCCGTCCAACGTTACATGGCCGGCGATGATCTGGTCCATCAACGCAGCGCTGTGCCTGGATGCGAGGGCTTTGTCGCCTGCCCTGATCAAATTGGCTGCACGCTTTTGGGCTTCCAGTTTGACCAACACGTAACCGGCGCTTACAGGCGGACTTGAGAGGCGGCTGGATTTTTGTGCGGCGGTATCTGATTCGGTCTGAGCGGGCAGGGTCGGCGAGGAGAGTGTGACTAGGGAGGATCCTACGGCGTTCATCATTGATTTCTCGTCGCTATAAAAGTCCTCGCTGTGTTGCGTTATGTTCTTTAGGCGTTCCACAGGATGTATTGCGGGAAATATACGCAGAAGATAGAGACCGACTTTGATGCGCGGCGTCAGATTTTTTCAGCCTCGCTCTTGCTCAAGCGAGGTTCTGCTCGGTCAACCGCTGCACCGCCAACCGCCTATAGTGTGAGGGCGTCATGCCCTTGAGCTGTTGAAAACGCCGGTTGAAGTTGGAAATGTTATTGAACCCCGATTCGAAACACACATCCGTCACCGCCTTCTCTCCGTCAGCCAGCAACTCGCAGGATTTGCTGATGCGTAAACGGTTAACAAATTCGACAAAGGTACGGCCCGTCGCCTGCTTGAACACTCTTGAGAAGTAGGTGGGCTTCATCCCCAGGTAGTCCGCCACTTCCTCCAGCGGCAACTCCCGTGCGTAGTGAGCAAAAATGTAATCCACCGCGCGGTTGGTGCGGTCAATGTTGTGTTCGTCGGCCAATTGCGGCGTGGTGGCGCCCGAGAGCAATTGATAATCCTCACACGTGCTCAGCGCCTCCATCAGGATGAAGAAGTGCCCCAGTCGCGCGATGCTTTGGGTCTCCTCAATGCGCTGCATCAGGCCCATGGCCAGTGCGATGGTTTTTTTGCAGCGAAATTCGATGCCGTACTGCGCGCGCTCCAGCAACGGTTCCAGGCGTTTGAGTTCGGCGAAGACATGGCTGCCGTGTTCGAATAATTCATCGGTGAAGTTCACCAGCATGTCGCGCTTGGGCACCACTTCGTCTTCTTCCACCTGGCTGATCCAGTTGTGGGGCAGGTTGGGGCCGGTGAGAAACAGGCTTTCCGGGTAGAAGTTGCCGATGTAGTCACCGATAAACACCTTGCCCGAGCTGGCAACGATCAAGTGCAGCTCGTATTCCTTGTGGAAATGCCAGCGCACCAGCGGGCAGGGGAAACCGTGCTGGCGATAGATGATGGACAGACCGTTGTGATCGTCCATCAGTTCGTAGGAAGGGTCGGTAACTCGCGTTGCTCGGGTCATGGCGCCGTCGCTTTATTGTGATTGCTGCACAGATAATGCCTCCTCACGCACCACCTCGCCAGCGCCGGCCTCATAGGGCGCGGTTTTTTGCCTCGATCCACTGCGACATGTACTGCGTGCTCTTGTGGGCATGGTGACGCAGCATGCTGCCGGTGAAGTTGTTGCGGCGGTGGCTGGCGAGGTGGATGCGGCAGTTTTCCAGGCATTGCACCAGCGCCGGGCCGTGGATGCGTTGGTCATAGCGGCGGGCGAGCAGTTGGCGACCCTGTTCCTGGGCCTGGGTCCAGCGCTCACGGTCCTGATAAAGGGCGACGGCGGCGGCGGCGAGCGCCTGGGCTCGGTGTTCGATCATGCCGGGCCAGGGCTGTTCATCGCCCATGGCTTCGGCACCGATGGGCGTGGTGACGTTGGGTGTGCCACACAGCATGGCGTCGGCCAGTTTGCCTTTTATCCCCGCGCCGAAGCGTAGCGGCGCCAGGCAGATGCGCGCGGCGCTCATCACCTGCAGCGCATCTTCGGCCCAGTTCAGCACATGAAAACCCTGCGCCGGGTTGTGCAGGGCAGTGGCCTTGGGCGGTGTGTAAGCGCCATAGATGTGCAATTGGACGCCCGGCAGTTGCTGGCGGATCAGCGGCCAGATGCTGCTCTTCATCCACAGCACGGCATCCCAGTTGGGGGCGTGGCGAAAGTTGCCGATGCTGAGAAAATGCGCGCGGTCTTCAAAGGGCGCAAAGGCGGCGGTGGGCGGCTGCATCATCAGCGGGCACCAGTGGAGCAGGGCGGCTGGCACCTTGAATTGCTCGGTGAGCAGGCGGATTTCCACGTCGGAAATCATCAGGCTGATATCGCAGCGATAAATGGCAGCGATTTCGCGTTTGGCGAGGTCCGTGTCAGCCATGCGCTGGAATTCGTCCCTCAGCGCAGGGGCGAACAGAGCAGTGAAGTCGTCACTGTCGGAATGCGCTTTTGCGTGCTCCTTGAAACGCTGGTGACGTGCGTCGCGCAGGCTTTGCAGGTCCGAGGTTTCCAGCACGCGCAGCGCGCCGGGGCAGCACTTTTCCACGCGCCAGCCGAATTGCTCTTCCATCATGAAACGGTCGAACAGCACGATATCCGGGGCCAGCTCACGGATAAACTCATCGAAACTGCTGTTATTGAGTTCGATGGCGCATTCGGCAATGCCCAGCGTCGACAAGTCGGCCTTATGCTCGCCGAGTGCGGCCGGACTGCTAAAGGTAATGTCCCAACCTTGGGTGAGAAACGTCTCAAGAATCTGCATCATATGCCCGCCTGCAGCCGAGGAACGGGGTTCCGGCCAGACGTAACCAATAACCAGGACTTTGGTGGAGGGCTGATTTATCAAAGGCGGGTTCCTGAAAAGGGGCGGGCAAAAAGCGTGCAATTAAACCACAACCCGGGGTGATGACAATTTGCCTGCGGGGTAGGTAGCGGCGGCACTTTGTGGTTAACTTCGGCCTCTCGAATTCGTTTCATCAAACCCGTATAAGGATTTCGTTCATGGCTCAAGTCACTCTCAAAGGTAACCCTGTCCAGGTTGAAGGCGAACTGCCACAGGCCGGTTCCCAGGCTCCCGACTTTACCCTGACCGCCGGTGACCTGTCGGATGCCACTCTGGCTTCCTTCGCCGGCAAGCGCAAAGTGTTGAATATCTTCCCAAGCGTCGATACCCCGACCTGCGCCACCTCGGTGCGCAAGTTCAATGCCCAGGCCAACGAGCTGAGCAACACCGTGGTGCTGTGCATTTCCTCCGACCTGCCGTTCGCCCAGGCGCGTTTCTGCGGTTCCGAAGGCCTGGAAAACGTGAAAAGCCTGTCGGATTTCCGCAGCGCTGCCTTCTCCCAGGACTACGGTGTCGATATCACCGACGGCCCACTGCGCAGCCTGACCGCCCGCGCCGTGGTAGTGCTGGACGAAAACGACACAGTGCTGCACAGCGAGCTGGTGGCTGAAATTGGCCAGGAGCCAAACTACGAAGCCGCCCTGGCTGTTTTGAAGTAACTGTTTCGGTACATTACTGCGATCTTGCAGTAATACGCCTGATACATGCTTGCGGCCTGGCCTCGTCCAGGCCGTTTTTATTTGAGCTTCAGCGGCTTAGCGAAATAGCATTTGAACTAAGCTGCAACGGTTGAAACCTGTAAGCCCAAGGTAAATAGCCGGTAAAGGCGCTTTTCTTAAACTGCCCCAGTGCTTATCTTTCAGCCTCCCAAAGAAGAAGCTCTCGCGCCCAATGGTTGATCACTCCATGCAATCCTCCCCCCGCAACTCCCGCCGCTGGCTGTTCGGCCTGCTTGTGCTGCTGGTTATCGCCGGCCTGTGCTGGAAATTCTGGCCCGGCAGTAGCGCCCACAAGGACGCGGCGGCGGGGCACACCGGCAAAACCGGCATGGCCCGCCCGGGCTTCGGCGGGTCCACCGGGCCGGTGCCGGTGCGTGTGGCGCCGGCGGTGCTGGGGGAGTTCCCGGTGTACTACAAGGCGTTGGGTACGGTCACCGCGCTCAACACCATCAATGTACGCAGCCGGGTCGGTGGGGAGCTGGTCAAGATCGCCTTTGAAGAGGGGCAGATGGTCAAGGCTGGCGACCTGCTGGCGGAAATCGATCCGCGCAGCTACCAGAACGCCTTGCTCCAGGCCCAGGGCACGCTGCTGCAGAACCAGGCGCAGTTGAAAAACGCCCAGGTTGATGTGCAGCGTTATCGCGACCTGTACAAGCAGGACAGCATCGCCAAGCAGACGCTGGACACCGCCGAAGCGCTGGTCCTGCAATACCAGGGCACGGTCAAGACCAACCAGGGCGCGGTGGATGACGCGAAGCTCAATCTCGAATTCACCAAAATCCGCGCACCGATTGCCGGCCGCGTTGGCCTGCGTCAGCTGGACGTCGGCAACCTCGTCGCCGCCAACGACACGACCGCCCTGGCCGTGATCACCCAGACCCAGCCGATCAGCGTGGCTTTTACCCTGCCGGAAAACACCCTGGACACCGTGCTCGCCCGTTACCACGCCGGCAACAAACTGCCGGTTGAGGCCTGGGACCGTGGCGACGCGAAGAAACAGGCCGTCGGCGTACTGCAAAGCCTGGACAACCAGATCGACGTCACCACCGGCACCCTGAAATTCAAGGCACGCTTCGATAACAAGGATCAGGCACTGTTTCCCAACCAGTTCGTCAACGTGCACCTGCTGGCCGATACCCTGCGTGACGTGGTGCTGGCGCCGTCCGCCGCGATCCAGTTCGGCAACAACGGCACCTTCGTCTACGTGCTCGATGGCGACCGGAAGGTCAAGGTTCAGCCGCTGGTAGTCGGCGATACCGACGGCGACAACACCGTGATCAAAGAGGGCCTGAAGGCTGGCGACCGCGTGGTCATGGAAGGCACCGACCGGCTCAAGGACGGCAGCGAAATCGAAGTGGTCAACGACAGTGCCGAAGTGCCCACCACCCCGACCGAACACCTGCAAGGCAAACCTGCGGCCAAAACCGAGAGCGGCGTTAACGCCGGCAAGGCGCAAAAGGTCGGTTCATGAACCTGTCGCGGCTGTTTATTCTTCGCCCGGTCGCCACCACGCTGAGCATGCTGGCCATTGTCCTGGCCGGCATCATCGCGTACCGGCTGCTGCCGGTATCGGCGTTGCCCCAGGTGGATTACCCGACGATCCGGGTGATGACCCTGTACCCCGGCGCCAGCCCCGACGTAATGACCAGCGCGGTCACCGCGCCGCTTGAGCGCCAGTTCGGGCAAATGCCCGGCCTTACGCAGATGGCGTCCACCAGCTCCGGCGGCGCCTCGGTGCTGACCCTGCGCTTCAACCTCGACATCAACATGGACGTCGCCGAGCAACAGGTGCAGGCCGCCATCAACGCCGCCACCAACCTGTTGCCCAAGGACCTGCCGGCGCCGCCGGTGTACAACAAGGTCAACCCGGCGGACACCCCGGTGCTGACCCTGGCAATCACCTCCAAAACCATGCTGCTGCCCAAGCTCAATGACCTGGTCGACACCCGCATGGCGCAAAAGATCGCGCAGATCAGCGGCGTCGGCATGGTCAGCATCGCCGGCGGCCAGCGTCAGGCCGTGCGCATCAAGGTCAACCCCGAGGCCCTGGCAGCCAACGGCCTGAACCTGTCGGACGTGCGCACCCTGATCGCCGCGTCCAACGTCAACCAGCCCAAGGGTAACTTCGACGGTCCCACGCGGGTGTCGATGCTCGACGCCAACGATCAACTGGTCTCGCCCCAGCAATACGCCGAGCTGATCCTCGCCTACAACAATGGCGCGCCGTTGCGTCTCAAGGATGTGGCGCAGATCGTCGACGGCGCCGAAAACGAACGCCTTGCCGCCTGGGCCAATAAAAACCAGGCTGTGCTGCTCAATATCCAGCGCCAGCCGGGCGCCAACGTCATCGAGGTGGTCGACCGCATCAAGGCGCTGCTGCCGAGCATCACCGACAACCTGCCGGCCGGCCTGGATGTGGCCGTGCTCACCGACCGCACCCAGACCATTCGCGCGTCGGTCACCGATGTGCAGCACGAATTGCTGATTGCCATTGCCCTGGTGGTGATGGTCACGTTCCTGTTCCTGCGCCGGGTCAGTGCGACCATTATTCCGTCGATCGCCGTGCCACTTTCACTGGTGGGCACCTTTGGCGTGATGTACCTGGCCGGGTTCTCCATCAATAACCTGACGCTGATGGCCCTGACCATCGCCACCGGTTTCGTGGTGGACGATGCCATCGTGATGCTGGAAAACATCGCGCGCTATATCGAGGAAGGGGAGACGCCCATGGCGGCAGCGCTCAAGGGCGCGCGGCAGATCGGCTTCACCCTGATTTCCCTGACGCTGTCGCTGATCGCCGTGTTGATTCCGCTGCTGTTCATGGCTGATGTGGTGGGACGGCTGTTTCGCGAGTTCGCCATCACCCTGGCGGTGGCAATCCTGATCTCCCTGGTGGTCTCGCTCACCCTCACGCCGATGATGTGCGCGCGCTTGCTCAAGCGCGAGCCCGAGGAATCGGAGCAAAGCCGCTTCTACAAGGCCAGCGGCGCCTGGATCGATTGGCTGATCAACGGCTACGCGCGCATGCTGCAATGGGTACTCAGGCACCAGCCGCTGACCCTGCTGGTGGCCATCGCGACCCTGGGCCTCACCGTGGTGCTGTACCTGGTGGTGCCCAAGGGCTTTTTCCCGGTGCAGGACACCGGGGTGATCCAGGGTGTTTCCGAGGCGCCGCAGTCGATTTCGTTTGCCGCCATGAGCCAGCGCCAACAGGAACTGGCCAAAATCATCCTGGCCGACCCCTCCGTAGAAAGCCTGTCGTCCTATATCGGCGTGGACGGTGACAACGCCACGCTCAACAGTGGCCGTTTGCTGATCAACCTCAAGCCCCACGCCGCACGTGACCTGAGCGCGACCGAGGTGATCGCACGCCTGCAACCGCAGATCGACAAGCTGGTGGGCATTCGCCTGTTCATGCAACCGGTGCAGGACCTGACCATCGAAGACCGCGTCAGTCGCACCCAATACCAGTTCAGCATGTCGTCCCCGGACGCCGAGCTGCTGGCGCTGTGGAGCGGCAAGCTGGTGCAGGCCCTCAGTCAGTTGCCGGAGTTGACCGACGTCGCCAGCGACCTGCAGGACAAGGGCCTGCAGGTGTATCTGGTGATCGACCGCGATGCGGCCTCGCGCCTGGGGGTCAGCGTGTCGACCATTACCGATGCGCTGTACGACGCCTTCGGCCAGCGGCAGATCTCGACCATCTACACCCAGGCCAGCCAGTACCGTGTGGTATTGCAGGCCCAGTCGGGCGAAACCCTCGGCCCGGAGGCGCTGAACCAGATCCACGTGAAAACCACCGATGGCGGCCAGGTGCGGCTGTCGAGCCTCGCCCGCGTGGAACAGCGCCAGGCGCAGTTGGCGATTGCGCACATCGGTCAGTTCCCGGCGGTGATGATGTCGTTCAACCTGGCCCCGGGCGTCGCGCTGGGCAAAGGCGTGGAACTGATCAACCAGACGCAGAAGGACATCGGCATGCCGGTGGGCGTGCAGACCCAGTTCCAGGGCGCGGCCCAGGCGTTCGAGGCTTCGCTGTCGAGCACCCTGCTGCTGATCCTGGCGGCGGTGGTCACCATGTACATCGTGCTTGGCGTATTGTACGAGAGCTATATCCACCCGATCACCATCCTCTCGACCCTGCCCTCGGCAGCGGTGGGCGCGTTGCTCGCCTTGCTGCTCAGCGGTAATGACCTGGGCATGATCGCGATCATCGGCATCATTTTGCTGATCGGTATCGTGAAGAAGAACGCGATCATGATGATCGACTTCGCCCTCGACGCCGAACGCAACCAGGGCCTTGACCCGCAGACGGCGATCTATCAGGCGGCGCTGCTGCGTTTCCGGCCGATCCTGATGACCACCCTGGCCGCGCTGTTCGGTGCGGTGCCGCTGATGCTCGCCAGCGGTTCCGGCGCCGAGTTGCGCCAGCCCCTGGGCCTGGTGATGGTCGGCGGCCTGCTGGTGAGCCAGGTGTTGACGCTGTTCACCACACCGGTGATCTACCTGTACTTCGATCGTCTGGGACGGCGTTGGCGCAAAGAACCGCAACGCCTGGAGCCGGTTGAGCCATGAACCTGTCCGGACCTTTCATTCGCCGGCCGGTCGCCACGCTGCTGCTGAGCCTGGCGATCATGCTGCTGGGCGGTGTCAGCTTCAACCTGCTGCCGGTGTCGCCCTTGCCACAGATCGATTTCCCGGTGATCGTGGTGTCGGCCAGCCTGCCCGGGGCCAGCCCCGAAGTGATGGCGTCCACCGTGGCCACGCCGCTGGAGCGTTCCTTCGGCTCGATTGCCGGCATCACCACCATGAGCAGTTCGTCCAGCCAAGGCTCCACCCGGGTGATTTTGGCGTTCGACTCCGACCGCGATATCAACGGCGCGGCAAGGGAGGTGCAGGCCGCCATCAACGCGTCGCGCAACCTGCTGCCCAGCGGCATGCGCAGCATGCCCACCTACAAGAAGATCAACCCGTCCCAGGCGCCGGTCATGGTGCTGTCGCTGACCTCGGACGTGTTGCAGAAGGGGCAGCTCTACGACCTGGCCTCGACCATCCTCTCGCAAAGCCTGTCCCAGGTGCCCGGCGTGGGCGAAGTGCAGATCGGCGGCAGTTCGCTGCCGGCGGTACGCATCGAACTGCAACCCAAGGCCCTCGACCAGTACGGCGTGGCCCTGGACGATGTGCGTAACACCATCGCCAATGCCAACCAGCGCCGGCCCAAGGGCTCGCTGGAAGACAGCCAGCGCAACTGGCAGATCCAGGCCAACGACCAGTTGGAAAAAGCCAAGGACTACGAGCCGCTGCTGATTCGCTACCAGAATGGCGCGGCCCTGCGCCTGTCGGACGTGGCGAAGATCACCGACGGCGTCGAAGACCGCTACAACAGTGGCTTCTTCAACAACGATTCGGCGGTGCTGCTGGTGATCAACCGCCAGTCCGGCGCCAACATCATCGAAACGGTCAGGCAGATCAAGGCGCAGTTGCCGGCGTTGCAGGCGGTGTTGCCGTCCAGCGTCAAGCTCAGCCTGGCCATGGACCGCTCACCGGTGATCACCGCCACCCTGCATGAAGCCGAGATGACCCTGCTGATCGCGGTGGGCCTGGTAATCCTGGTGGTGTATCTGTTTCTCGGCAATTTCCGCGCGTCGCTGATCCCGACCCTGGCGGTGCCGGTGTCGCTGGTGGGCACCTTCGCGGTGATGTACCTGTATGGGTTCTCGCTGAACAATTTTTCGCTGATGGCGTTGATCCTCGCCACCGGCCTGGTGGTGGACGATGCCATCGTGGTGCTGGAGAACATCTCCCGGCATATCGACGACGGTGTGCCGCCGATGAAGGCAGCGTATCTGGGCGCTCAGGAAGTGGGCTTTACCTTGCTGTCGATGAACGTGTCGCTGGTGGCGGTGTTCCTTTCCATCCTGTTCATGGGCGGCATCGTCACCAGCCTGTTTCGTGAGTTCTCGATCACCCTGTCGGCGGCGATCATTGTGTCGCTGATCGTCTCGCTGACCCTGACCCCGATGCTCTGCGCACGTTGGCTCAAGCCCCAGGTCAAGGGCCGCATGACCGGGCTGCAGCGCTGGAGCCAGAAGGTCAACGACCGCATGGTGGCCGGCTATGCCATCAGCCTGGACTGGGTGCTGCGCCATCGGCGCCTGACATTGCTCAGCCTGCTGCTGACCATCGGCGTGAACGTCGCGCTGTATGTGGTGGTGCCCAAGACCTTCATGCCTCAGCAGGACACCGGCCAGTTGATCGGCTTCGTGCGCGGTGACGACGGCCTGTCGTTCAGCGTGATGCAGCCGAAGATGGAGACCTTCCGCAAGGCGGTGCTCAAGGACCCGGCGGTGCTCAGCGTGGCCGGCTTTATCGGCGGCAACAACGGCACCAACAACGCGGTGATGCTGGTACGCCTCAAGCCGATTGCCGAGCGCAAGGTGTCTGCCCAGGCGGTGATCGAGCGCCTGCGCAAGGACGTGCCGCTGGTGCCGGGCGGGCGCCTGTTCCTGATGGCCGACCAGGACCTGCAGTTTGGCGGCGGTCGTGACCAGACCAGCGCGCAATATTCCTACATCCTGCAAAGTGGCGATCTTGCCGCGCTGCGGCTGTGGTACCCGAAAGTGGTCGCCGCCTTTCGTACGTTGCCGGAGCTGACCGCCATCGATGCGCGGGAGGGCCGGGGGGCGGCGCAGGTCACGCTGATTGTCGACCGTGACCAGGCCAAGCGCCTGGGCATCGACATGGACATGGTCACGGCGGTGCTCAACAACGCCTATAGCCAGCGGCAGATTTCCACCATCTATGACAGCCTCAACCAGTATCAGGTGGTGATGGAGGTCAACCCCAAATATGCCCAGGACCCGATCACCCTCAACCAGATGC
This sequence comes from Pseudomonas sp. MH9.3, assembly GCF_034354675.1. Lineage (NCBI taxonomy): Bacteria > Pseudomonadati > Pseudomonadota > Gammaproteobacteria > Pseudomonadales > Pseudomonadaceae > Pseudomonas > Pseudomonas sp. MH9.3. The sequence continues at coordinate 528,476 of NZ_CP133785.1, forward strand.
AGGTGATCACCGCCGATGGCGCACGGGTGCCGTTGTCGACCATTGCCCATTACGAAAACAGCCTGGCCAATGACCGGGTCAGCCACGAGGGCCAGTTCGCTTCGGAAAACATTGCCTTCGACATGGCCCCCGGGGTCACGGTGGAGCAGGGCACGGCTGCGATCGAACGGGCGATTGCCAAGGTCGGCTTGCCCGAAGATGTGATCGCCAAGATGGCCGGCACCGCCGACGCCTTCGCCGCCACGCAGAAAGGCCAGCCGTTCATGATCCTCGGCGCGCTGGTGGCGGTGTACCTGGTGTTGGGCATTCTGTATGAGAGCTATATTCACCCGCTGACGATTCTTTCGACGCTGCCGTCGGCCGGGGTCGGCGCCATGCTCGCCATCTACCTGACAGGCGGCGAGTTCAGCCTGATCTCCCTGCTCGGGCTGTTCCTGCTGATCGGCGTGGTGAAGAAAAACGCGATTTTGATGATCGACCTGGCGTTGCAACTGGAGCGCAACGACGGCCTGGGCCCGCTGGAATCGATTCGCAGCGCCTGCCTGCTGCGTCTGCGGCCGATTCTGATGACCACCCTGGCGGCCATCCTCGGCGCCTTGCCCTTGTTGCTGGGCAGCGGCGACGGTGCGGAAATGCGCCATCCGCTGGGCCTGACCATCATCGGCGGCCTGGTGTTCAGCCAGGTCCTGACCCTTTACACCACCCCGGTGGTCTACCTCTATCTCGACCGCGCACGCCACCGTTTCAACGCCTGGCGTGGCGTGCGTACCGATGCTGCCCTGGACTCTGCGCTATGACCGATTCAACGTTTGCCCAATGCGCCATGTTCCGTGGGTCCCGCGTGGCGAGCCTTTTGCTGTGCGGCCTGTTGCTCAGCGCGTGTGCCATTGGCCCCGATTACAAACGCCCGGAGGTGATCGAGCCGGCGCAGTTCAAGGAAGCCCAGGGCTGGCGCCAGGCCACGCCGAGCGACTCCCTTGCCCGTGGCGCCTGGTGGGAGCTGTACGGCGACCGCCAATTGAATGACCTGGTGACGCGTCTGAACACCTCCAACCAGACCGTGGCCCAGGCCGAAGCACGTTTCCGTCAGGCCCAGTCGCTGGTGCGCAGCGCCCGTGGCGCGTTTTACCCCAGCGTCGACCTGAGCGTCGGCAAGACCCGCGCAAGCCAGGGCACCGGCAGCAGCAACGCGAGCCTGAGCAGTTCCAGCAGCGGTATCCGCGACACCCTTAACGCGCAGTTGGGCGTGAGCTGGGAGGCGGACGTGTGGGGCAAGTTGCGCCGAGGCCTGGAAGCCAACGAGGCCAGCGCCGAAGCCAGCGCCGCGGATCTCGCGGCGATGCGCCTGAGCCAACAGTCGGAGCTGGTGCAGAGCTACCTGCAATTGCGCGTGATGGATGAACAGACGCGCTTGTTGCAAGCCACGCTGGACACCTATCAGCGTTCGCTGCAGATGACCGAAAACCAATACCGCGCCGGCATTTCCGGCAAGGACGCGGTCGCCCAGGCACAAACCCAGCTCAAGACCACCCAGGCCAGCCTGATTGACCTGATCTGGCAGCGCGCGCAACTGGAAAACGCCATCGCCGTGCTGGTTGGCGAGGCCCCGGCCAACTTCAACCTGGCGGTGAGCAAGGACATTCCCGCGTTGCCGCAAATCCCGCTGAGCCTGCCCTCGCAACTGCTCGAACGGCGCCCGGACATCGCATCGGCCGAACGCTCGGTGATCGCCGCCAATGCCAATATCGGCGTGGCCAAGGCCGCCTACTACCCGGACTTGAGCCTGAGCCTGGCGGGCGGGTATACCAGCAGTACCTATGCCGACTGGATCAGCCTGCCGAACCGCTTCTGGTCGGTGGGGCCCAAGCTTGCGATGACCCTGTTCGACGGCGGCCAGCGCTCGGCCGAGGTCGACCGCACGGTGGCCTCCTACGACGAGACCGTGGCCAAGTACCGCCAGACGGTGCTGGATGGGTTCCGTGAAGTGGAAAACTACATGGTGCAGCTCAAGGTGCTGGAAGACGAGGCGGTGGTCAGCAACGAAGCGCTGGACGCCGCGCGTGAGTCGTTGCGTTTGACGCAGAACCAGTACAAGGCAGGGTTGATTGCGTATCTGGATGTGGTGACGGTGCAGGCGACCGCATTGAGTAATGAGCGGACGGTGTTGACGTTGCTGCAGACGCGTTTGGTGGCGAGTGTGCAGTTGATTGCGGCGCTGGGTGGGGGTGGGATGGGGTTACTGCTTCTGGGGGGGAGTGATTGGGTGTATAGCCGTTATTGGGGGATGGCTACTGGCGGTTCCGCCCTTACGGCGGGTTACTTTGGAAAAGCCCCAAAGTAACCAAAGGGCTCTTGCCCCAACACTCGGTGCCTCGCCTAGGCTCGGCATGCCCTCACTCCGGCTTTGGAGCGTGGGCCGCCGCGATGGGCCATCCCTGGCCCAGCGCGGCTAACCCGGCGTCCTGCCGGGTTACCCACGCTCCAAAGCCTGCGTTCGGCCAGCGTGTTTAACGGGGCGCCTCAGATCAAAAGCAAAAGCGCGGCGGCCTTAGAGCCGACCGGAATTGTCTGCCGAACGCTGTACAAACTGTGGGAGGGGGCTTGCTCCCGATGGCTGAGTGTCAGTCAGCTTATGGGTAGCTGACCCACTGCTATCGGGAGCAAGCCCCCTCCCACATTTGGATCTCCATGGATCAGATACAACACCGTCTGCTTTTGATCTGCTTTGCTTTGCTTTGGCTTTTGATCTCAAGCGCCCCGTCAACCACGCTGGCCGCACGCAGGCTTGAATCCGTGGGTAACCCGGCAGGACGCCGGGTTAGCCGCACTGGGCCAGGGATGGCCCATTGCGGCGGCCCACGGATTCAAGTCTGCGTGCGGGCACACCGAGCCTGAGCGAGGTGCCAAGTGGTGGGGCAAGAGCCCTTTTGGTTACTTTTGGGGCTCTTTTCCAAAAGTGACCCGCCGTAAGGGCGGAACCCATACCCGCCATAACCGCAGCAACGGATATGTACCCCACCAGCCACCCAGCCACTCACCCAGCCACCACACTTCGACCCAGCCCGAAGCATCCCCCCTCACCAATTCCCTATAGTCACAGGCTCTCTCAGCCCAGCGCCGCCACCCAAGGAAACCGCCATGACTTCGTCCATCGACCCTGGCCTGCTGGATATCTACGAATCCTGGCACTCCACCGTCTGTGCCGGCGACCTGGCCGCCACCGCCGCGCTCTATGCCGAAAACGCAGTATTCGAAACGCCGCTGGTGCTGGCCATCTACCCCGATCACGGCAGCGGCGTGCTGGAAGGACGCGCCACCATCCAGCGCTTCATGGAAGACAGCAAACGCAAGTTCCCCAGCGACCTCGCCGAGTGGTATCGCAGCGACAAGGCCTTCATCAACGGGCGCAACCTGACCTGGGAATACCCGCGCAAGACGCCCAAGGGCGAGCAGGTCGATTTGATGGAAATGATGGAAATCGAAAATGGCCTGATCACCTACCACCGTGTGTACTGGGGCTGGTACGGCGTGCGCTTGCTGGCGCGGGCGTTGTGAGCTTCAGTCGTGCGGTCGCCATCATCGGCGGCTCGGTCACCGGCGTTGCGGCCTTTATTGCGCTGGTGCGCACGGGGAAGGCGCGGCGTATCGACCTGATCGATCCCGTGGGACTCGCCGATTCGATCGCCTTTACCGCTGCCGAGCAGGGGCTGTTGTGCAACACCTCGGTGCAGACGATGTCGGTGCTCGACGATGACTCGCAGGACTTCCAGCGTTACCTGAACGCCCAGGGCATTGCCGCCAGTGAGGACGGTTTCGTGCCCAGGGCCTGGGTGTCGGGCTACCTCAAGCAACGCTACTCGGAGTATCGCGACCTCGCCGAGACTCAGGGCATCGAGCATCGGGTGGTGCGCGCGACGGTGCGGCGTATCAAGCCGGTTGCGCCTGGTCGCTATCAATTGCAGCTGGACAATGGCGCCGAGCTTTACGCCTCGGCGGTGCTGGTGTGCACCGGCAGCGCGGCGCCCTGTGTGCCGCCGCAGGTCGCAGCGCATGTGGGCGCGCCGGGTATTTTCACCACGCCGTACCCCACCGGCGCCTGGTTGCAGCACTTGCATGCACCGTCGCGGGTGCTGGTGCTCGGCAGCCGTCTGTCTGCTGTCGACAGCGCACTGCTGCTGTGCGGCGCGGGGCATCGCGTGTTGATGGCTTCACCCTCCGGGCGCTTGCCCAGCGTGCGCACGGCCACGCCACGGCGCAGCGCGGTTGCGCTGGATGAGGCGCGATTTGCCCGGCTCGACCTGGAAAGCCCCAGGCTGTACTGGCATCTGCTGCGCCTGCTCGCAAAGGCGGCAAAGGCCATCAATGGGCGTCCGCTGCGCGAACAGATTGATCGCAGTCGCGATGCGGCTCAACGCCTGCGCGGTGAAATCGCCCTGGCCAGCTGTGGCGCGACCGATTGGCAAAACCTGCTGGTGCACTGCATGGACCTGGCGGACCTGAAACTGCGCGCCGCCCCTGTGGCGGTGCGTACGGCCGCGCTGCAAAACTGCTGGGAAGCGGTGGGGCGCTATCTGTTCGCGGTGCCCCTGCAAACCGCCGTCACCCTGTCGCAGTGGATCGACGAAGGCCGCCTGCAACTGGCCGCGCATGTGCCTACCCGGCTTGAGTGGCAGGGCCACTGGATAGCCCATGATGACCATGGCAACAGCCACGCGGTCGACGCCGTGGTGTGTGCCAGTGGTTTTCACAAACAACAGTTCCATGCCACGCCTGATGGCCTTGAGTTGCAGGTGTCATCTGGCGCGCCCTGCATCCCTCCGGCGGTCTCTGCGCAATTGCAGGTCAGCCTGCCGGGTGCCGACCGGCCGGACAACATCTGGCTGCTGGGCGTGGCGTCCTACCTGGCGGCGCCGATGGTCAACTCGGTGTACCAGTCGGTGCGCCAGGCTGCCGAGGTGGCACTGATGCTCAGCGAGCACCCGGCCTTCAGCGACGAACAGGCAAGTGAGGCAGTGGCATGAAAGTGTATGGCGACCGAGGCTCAAGCAACACCCGGCGGGTGCTGACCACCGCCGCTTACCTGGGGCTGGACGTTGAATTCGTCTTCCTCGACCTGTTCAGCGGCCAGAACCGTACGCCGGAATACCTGGCCCTTAACCCCAACGGCAGCATCCCGACCTTCGTTGACGGCGATGTGGTGCTGTTCGAGGCCTCGGCCATCATGATCTATCTGGCCGAGCAGAGCGGTTCTGCACTGCTGCCCGAGGGCAAGGCGAAGTACGAAACCCTCAAGTGGATGTTCTGGGCCGCCGAACATTTTCGTCGCGGGCCCACGGTGCTGATCGAGCAGCGCTTTATGGAACGCCTCAAGGGCCATGCCGAAAACCCTACCCTGGTGGCCGAGGCCCTGCACGCGATCCATCGCTACACGGCGGTGCTCGACGAGCATCTGCGCACCCGTGCATTCATGGTCGGCAACGCCCTGACCCTGGCCGATATCGACCTGGCGGCGCCGCTGAGCCATATCCCGCGCACCCAGGCGCCGTTCCTTGAGTATCCCCATGTGGCGGCCTGGTACGCGCGCATCAACGCGATCCCGGCCTGGCAGCAGAGCGGGGCGGCGCAGGAGCGGCGTATCGTGGACATCGAGGGGCTGTTCAGCGCGCAACCCGCTTGAGGATCAGGCCGTGGTCAGGACGCGCAGCGGCGCTTCGAGATGGCGCAGGTGCTCAATCCCCAGGTGGGTCTTGAACGCACGCCAGCCGGCCACGGTGACAAACACGGCGCGGGTGCCCGCCTGCCGACGCAGCCAGCCCAGTTGGGTAAAGGTATCCAGCAGATGGCTGCCGAGCGGGCCGGCAATATGGTGCTCGCGCTCGGTCCAGTCCAGGCAACGCCGGGCCTGCACGTGGTCCTGAAAGCACGGTTCGCCGCTTTCCGGGTTCAGCGATTGCAGCCATTCGATGCCGCGCAGGCTCAGCACGTATTCGCGCTCGTTGCGCTCCAGGATATAGCCGCGCTCCAGCATGCCCTGGGTCACGGCCACACCGACCTGACCGGCCAAATGGTCATAACAGCAACGTGCGAAGCGCAGGTCATGGGCCGCGCGGTTGGGCAGGCTGCGCCACGAACTGGTTTGCGGGGACACCGCGGCCAGGCTTTCCAGGACATGGGAAACGTCGGGCCCAGCCAACTGATAGAAGCGATTGCGGCCCTTGGTTTCAACGGTGAGCAGGCCGCCGTCGAGCAATTTGGCCAGGTGCGAGCTGGCAGTCTGCGGCGTCACGCCGGCCGCATCGGCCAGGGCACTGGCCGACAGCGCACTGCCGTCGGCGAGGGTGATCAGGATCACGGCGCGCACCGGTTCGGCGATCAGGTAGGCGATGGATGAAATTTTAGGTTGGGTCATTCCCTTGAACTCCGCGCTGTGCCGGGTGATATCAGGGCCGAGGATGACACAAACACCAACACTTCGACACGCCTCGAAGCGTTTATCGGACAAAGCTGCTTATAGTCACGCCGCAATTATGTCGCCAGGGACACACGCAGCCATGGAACTCAGCACGCGCTATCAACGACAGGTACTGATCGCCACCAGCCTCAGTTATGTGGTCGTCATCCTCGACACCTCGATCGTCAACGTGGCGCTGGAGTCCATCTCCACCACCTTCGGTTCGGACATCACCGGGCTGCAATGGGTGATCAACGCCTACACCCTCACATTCGCCAGCCTGCTGCTCACCGGCGGCCTGCTCGGCGACCGCTTCGGCGCGAAAAAAATCTACGCCTTGGGCCTTGGCCTGTTCGCCCTGGCATCCGCGCTGTGCGGCCTGGCCACCGACCTGCCGGAGCTGGTCGGCGCCCGTGTGCTGCAGGGGCTGGGCGCAGCGCTGCTGGTGCCGTGCTCGTTGATGCTGATCAACAGCGCCTACCCGCAGTCCCATCAGCGCGCCAGCGCCATCGGCGTGTGGGCCGGCTGCGGCGGCATCGCCATGGCCGCCGGGCCTTTGGTGGGCGGGGTGCTGATCGAACTGTTCGGCTGGCGCAGCATCTTCCTGATCAACGTACCGATAGCCTTGATCGGCGTATGGCTCACCTCACGCATCCCGCACGCTGCGCCACTGGCGCCCCACCGACACCTGGACGTTACCGGGCAAATCGCGGCGATTATCGCGCTGGGCTCCTCGGTGGCCGTGTTGATCGAGGGCGCCAGGCTGGGCTGGAATTCCGAATGGGTCTATGCGGGCGTGTTCGTCGCGTGCATCGCCTGGTGTGTGTTCCTGGTCACCGAAAGCCGTCACAAGGACCCGATGCTGCCGCTGCAGTATTTCCGCAATCCGACCTTTTGCGGCGCGACCTTCCTGTCGATGGCCTCGGCTCTGGTGTTCTACGGGCTGTTCTTCCTGTTGAGCCTGTATTTCCAGACCCATCGCGGCTGGTCACCTTTGGAAACCGGGCTGGCCTTTTTACCGCTGACCGCCATGGTCACCCTCGGCAGTTTCACCTGCGGTCGCCTGACCCGTGCCTACGGCCCACGTGCCGTGCTGGTGGCAGGTTTCGGCTTGTACACCCTGGGCTTTATCGGCCTGTTTGCCCTGGCCGGTGACGCGCCGTACTGGCGTATCGCGCTGTGCTATCCGGCAGTCGGTTTCGGCGCGGGGATCATCACCCCGGCCGCCACCGCCGTATTGATGAGCGTGGTCGACCGTGCCAAGGCCGGCGTCGCCGCCGGCACCCTGAACGCCAGCCGGCAAAGCGGCTCGGCCTTTGGTGTGGCGATCTTCGGCGCCTTGCTCACCTCGGTGCAGCCGCTGGACGACGCCATCGAGGTTGCGGTCGGCGTCGCGATCGGCCTGTCGCTGCTGGCCATGCTGCTGTGTCTGCTGATGCTCAAGGCCCCGCTTGTGCAGACCGTGGAAAGTTGATGCACCACCACTTGTAACGGCATCACCCGTAACAGCCAACGCCCGGCACGCCTTCGTGATCATCGCGAGGCGTTGCTGCATCTGAAAACATCATCAATAGGGATAGTGATCATGAGTGTGCTCTCTGCAGCCGCAGTGGTAGACATGGCGGGAATCGGCATCGGTCCGGCCAACCTGAGCCTGGCGGCACTGGCCCGGCCCCATGCGGGCATCAGCTCCGCCTTCTTCGAGCGCAGCAGCGAGTTCCAGTGGCATCCCGGCATGATGGTGCCCGAAGCCAGGTTGCAGGTGCATTACCTCAAGGACCTGGTCAGCCTGGTCGACCCCTCCAACCCGCTGTCCTTCCTTGCCTATCTGTCGAAGAAAAAGCAGCTGCTGAGCTTCATCAACGCCAATTTCGATCAAGTGCTGCGCCGCGAATTCAACCAGTACTACCGCTGGGCGTGCAGCCAGTTGCCCAACCTGCAGTTCAACCGCGACGTGCGTTCGGTGACCTTCGAAAACGGCCTGTTCATGCTCAAGGGCGATACCTGGATGCAGCCCGCGCGCAACCTGGTGCTGGGCACCGGGCAACAACCGTCGGTGCCGGCGTTTGCGCAGGCGCACTTGGGCGACACGCTGTTTCATGCCTCGCAGTACATGACCCGCAAGCGTTCGCTCAAGGACAAACGCGTGGTGGTGATCGGCGGCGGCCAGACCGGCGCCGAGATCATCCAGCACCTGCTGTCCGACACCAGCGCACTGCCGGCCAGCGTGACCTGGGTGTCGCGGCGCTGGAATTTCGCGCCGCTGGACGAGTCACCGTTTACCAACGAGCTGTACACCCCGCAGTACAGCGACCATTTCTTCGCGCAGCCCGAGGCCGTGCGCCAACCGCTGCTGGCCGAGCAAAAGCTGGCCAGCGACGGCATCTCGCAATCGCTGTTGCAGTCGATCTATCGGCGCCTGTACGAACTCAAGCATGTGCTGCATCACCCCTGTCAGGTCCGCCTGCTGCCAGGTCGCGAGCTCACCGCCGTGCAGCCCCGCGCGCAGCACTGGAGCCTGGCGCTGCTGCACGGGCACAGCCAGGCCCGTGAGGAACTGAACGCTGACGTCGCCGTGCTGTGCACCGGCTACGCCTACCAGATGCCGGCGTGCCTGGAAGCGCTCGAACCGCGCATCGCCCGGCGCAACGGCGAGTACGTGTTCAACCCCGACTACTCGGTGCAATGGGACGGCCCGCAGGGTTCGGCGCTCTATGTGCAAAACGCCGCGCGCAGCCAGAAAGGCATCGCCGACCCGAACCTGGGCCTGATCCCCTGGCGTTGCGCGCACATCATCAACAGCGTCAGCGGCCAGCCCCTCTACGACCTGGACGAGCCTGAAGCATGCGTCCAGTGGGGCGCCAGCGCTGCCTTCGAGGACGTCAGCGATGGGCGTTTCGATCGCCTCGCCGCCGTCGCCCACTAGACCCAGGAGTCCCGCCATGGAACCCATCACACTTCCCCCCAACGGCAACGCCCCGGTGATTCGCGAAACCGAGGAGCCTGTTGCGCTGCAAGGCGTGCACCTGTACCTGCACCACTTTTCCGGCCGGCTGACCAACGCGCCGATCCAGTCCTCGCGCTTCACCATCGAGCCCGGCTGCGGTACCGAAGAAGACAAACACGCGGTGAATGAAATCTGGTTTATCAGCGGCGCCGATCTGGAGGTGTATTACGACGGCACCTGGCACGCGGTAAAAAATGGCGGCAGCGTGTATTTCGAGCCGTGGCGCCCGCATTTTGTGCGCAATAACAGCACCACCCAGGCCCAGGTGTTTTCGGTGTGGTGGGCATGAGTCGGCAAGTTGATTTCGACCTGGTGATTGTCGGCGGCGGCATTATCGGCGCCTGGGCCCTGCACCACGCCGTGCAGCGTTACCCGCACTGGCGGATCCTGCTGATTGACCGCTACCGCGTCGGCGACGGCGCCACCGCGCATTCGGCGGGCGTGCTGCTGGCCACCGGCAAGTCCGAGCGTGAGCGGCGCCTGGCCGGGGAGAGCGCCGGGCTGTATCGCGCGTTGCGTGACCGGCTGGGCCTTCGCACCACCCAGGCGCCGGTGTACTGGCTGGCCCATCACGGGTTCACTGCCGATATCCAGCGCGCCGTGGTCGAGGCGCCCGTGCTGCCGGCCGATGTGTCGCTGCAGGCCCTCGGCGAACGTCTGGGCGCCGCGCTGAACCTGGGCGCCGACGAATGCCTGTCCAGCGGCGGCACGGCGGAAAGCTACGAGCCGCCGCTGGTGGCGCGCCTGCTGATCAGCCACAGCCTGGCCAGTGCGAATGTGCAGTGCCTCGAAGGGGTCGGCGTAGAGGCCATCACCCGCACCGGCATCCGCCTCAGCGACGGCTCCCGCGTGCAGGCGCAACGCACCCTGATGGCCACCGGGCCGTGGGTCAGCGAGTCGCCCTTTGCCGCGATTGCGGCCGAGCATGGCCTGCGCGTGAAGAAGGTGGTGGCCCTGCATATCGACGGCCGGCCACCGGCGGATGCCGCGGCGCTGTTCCTGCCGCAATCGGACGCTTACCTGATGCCGTTGCCGGCGCGTAACCAGTGGCTGTTCAGCTTTCGTTGCGACGAGTGGGACGTGGCGCCACGCAAACACGCGCTGGAAATCAACGCCCACGACGTGCAGGTCGCCACCCGCACCCTGGCGCACTACCTGCCCGACCTGGTGGCGCGTTGCCGCGGTGGCCGGGTGTTCTGCGACAGCTACAGCCCCAGCGGCGAGTCGCAGGTCAGCTACCACCCCGAGCAACACCTGGTATTTGCCGGTGCCGGCAGCGGTGCGGGGTTTCGCCTGGCCCCCGGCATTGCCCGCGAAGCCCTTGACCTGCTCGTGGCGCACTGGCCCGACACCGCCGCTGCCACACCTTCCGCTGCCTTGATGGACTGAACCGATGACTGCCACTCCTGCGCAAACCTTCTTCCTGATGCCGATCCCGCCAACGCCCAACGGCCGCCTGCACCTGGGCCACATCGCCGGGCCCTACCTGCGCATGGACATGCTCGCGCGCTACCTGCGCAGCCAGGGTCACCACGTCGACGTGGTGTCGGCGGTGGACGGCTTTGACTCCTACGTGTTGTGGAAGGGCCTGCAGGAACAGCGCGCGCCCGAAGCCGTGGTGCGCGACTACCACGCCCGGATCGCCAATGACCTGCGCGCCCTCGACGTGCAAGTCGATGACTTCCTCGACCTGGTGCAGGGCCCGTATGCTCGCCAGCATGCCGCCAATGCCCAGCGCACGGTGGAGCGGCTGGTGGCGCTGGGCGTCACCGAAAACGTGAGCGAGCGCGTGCTGTACTGCCCTGGCACCCGGCGCTACATGGCCGGCGCCTGGCTGGTGGGCCAGTGCCCGTATTGCCAGGCCGGCGCCGGCGGCTACTTTTGTGAAGCCTGCGGCGCGCTGTTCCGCCCGGAAAGCATGCTCAACCCGCAGCCGCGCATGGGTGACAGCCCGCTGCAATGGGTCGAGGTCGAGAGCCTGTTCCTCAAGGTGGCCGACCCCGAGCAGTTGCTGCACCGCATGAGTGCCAGCGGCGCGCCGGCGTCGATCATCGAGGTGATTGCGCGCTTTTTGCAACGTGAAAACGGCCGTGTGCGCCTCACCGCGCCGGGTGACTGGGGCGTGGCCTGGAGCGCGGACCGCTTCGGCAACCCACGGGTGCTGTTCGAGTCCGGCTGGGAATACGCGCTGACCTGCGCCGACCGCGCGCTGGAGCAAACCCCTGAGCACGGCCACGCGATGCTGCGCAACAGCGCAGTGACCACGCTGGTCAGCTTCGGTATCGACAACGCGGTGTTGCTGCTGGCCGGCAGTGCGGCGGTGATGGATGCGCTGCAGGATCACCGGTCGTTCGACTACGTGCTCACCAACTACTTCTACAACCTGCAAGGCGCGAAATTCTCCACCAGCCGCCTGCACGTGGTGTGGGCGGCCGACATCGTCGACCACACCCCGGCCAGCAGCGACGGCGTGCGTTATTTCCTCAGCCGCGAAAGCCCGGAAAACGGCGAAACCAACTTCGCCATCGAAGCATTCATCGAGGTGGTCAACGTGGAACTCGCGGGCGCACTCGACAGCCGTATCGACCTGGCGCTGGCCCACCTCGATCAGCAGCGGCAGGCTATCGAGCCCGAGGGGCGCGTGAGCCTGGACGCGGCCGTCGAACGCCTGGCCCTCGCGTTCCGCCTGGACGCGGTCTCGGTGCGTGATGCCTGGGACGTATTGCACCAGTGGATGCAGTGCCCTGAACGCGACGTGACCAACAGCGCCCAGGCTTACCTGTGGCTCAAGGGCCTGGCCTACCTGGCGGCACCGACCATGCCGCGTGTGGCCGCCTACCTGTGGCAGCGGCTGGGGCATGACGGGCTGCCGAGCCTGCAGGGGTTGTACAGCGCCTCGACGCCTCGCGAGACCCGTGCGCCACGCCCGCGTTTCAAACCGTTGTCGCCCGCCAGCCTCGCACCCTGCCTGCCTGCCAGCGTGGTGCTCGACGGCGCTCGCGCCCATGCATGAGTCCGCCGACGTCATCGTCATCGGCGGCGGCACCACCGGCACCAGCGCGGCCTGGCACCTGGCGCGGGCCGGTGTGTCGGTGCGGCTGCTCGACAAAGGCGCTATCGCCAGCGGCGCATCCGGCGCGTCGCCGGGGATCGTGCGTGAGTATTACGCCGACCCCGCCCTGAGCCGGTTGGCGGCACGCGGGGTGCAGGCGTATCGCGATTGGGCGCAACGCTATCCGGGCGCCTGCGGCTATCGGCGCACCGGCTTTCTTACCGGCATTGCGCCGCGCGAGCAGGCCGCGACCCAGGCCAATGTGGCGCGCCTGCACGGCCTGGCATGGCTTTCACCGGCGGCCGCACGTGACCTGATTGCCGACCTGCACAGCGACGCGCTGGCCGGTGCGGTGTACGAGCCCGACGCCGGCTATTGCGACCCGCGACAGACCGCGCAGAGCTTTGCTGCGGGCGCGCGCGACCTCGGTGCGGTCATCGAAGAAGAGCGGGCCGTGCAGCGCATTGTCTGCGACGGTGGGCGGGTGATTGGCGTGCACACCGATCGCGGTTTTATCGCCAGCGCCCGCGTGGTCAACGCCGCCGGGCCCTGGGCTGCGCGGCTGGCCGCCGACTGCCAGGCGCCACTGCCGATCCACGCCACGCGGCAAACCGTCGGTATCGTTCAGACGCCCGGCGCGCATCCGCCCATGCCTGGCTACTGCGACCGCGACGCCGGGTTCTACCTGCGCCCCGACACGCCGGGCCGCTACTTCATCGGCTCATTGATCGCCAGTGAAAGCCAACCCATCGACCCGGACGCATTCGAGCGCAGCCTGAGCGATGCGAGCGTGTTGGCCCACCGCGACCGCGCCACGCAACGCCTCAAGCGTCTGCTGGATGCGCAACCTGTCGGGCACCGCGTGTCATTCTTCGACAGCACGCCGGACGGTAACCCCATCGTCGGCGCGGACCCGCGCATTGGCGGTCTGCTGATCGCCGCAGGGCTGTGCGGGCATGGCTTCAAGTTCGCCCCGCTGTTTGGCGAGGCGATTGCGCAATGGGTGGTGGAGGGCACGCTGCCTGCCGCGCTGGCGCCGTTCGCGCTGGAGCGCTTTATCGAGTGACCCGGCGCCCGGCTTCAGGAACGTTGCAACAACGCAATCTGCTCGGCCGGCACCAGGGTGCGCAGGGTTTTGTAGAGCGCGCGGGTTTCCAGCAGGTTCCACACCCGCAGCATGGTTTCCAGCGCGTCCAGCGGTTTGCTGATGAAATCCCGCGCGCCGAGGGCCAGGGCGCGCAGGCGCGTGTCGCGGGTGGCGTCGGCGGTGAGTACCAGGACCGGCAGGTACTCGCCGTGGGGGATGCGCCGGTTAAGCTGTTCGAGCACCGCAAAGCCGTCGAACTGCGGCATATGCAGGTCGAGAATCACCAGGTCCGGCTCGAAGCTGTTGAACAGCTCCAGGGTGCGCAGCGGCTCGGTGCTGCTCAGCACATTGGTCAAGCCTTCGCGCGCCAGCAGTTGCTCCACCAGGTCAAGGTTGGGGCGTTGGTCGTCGATAATCAGAATGCGCAGGTCGAGGTTCACGCGGGCTCCGGAAAATACTGGTCGAGGTGGGCGAGAAACGCAGGCACGTTGATCGGCTTGTTCAGCACGGCGGTCGCGCCGGCGTGCTGCAAGGCCGTGCGGGTGAGGTCGCTGGCATCGGCGGTGAGCATCAGCACCGGCGTGTCGCGGGTCAGCCGCGCGCGGCGCAGGCGTTGCAGCACCTGCAGGCCGTCGATGTCGGGCAGCGATACGTCCAGCAGAATCAGTTGGGGCGCATGCTGCGCGGCCAGGTCCAGCCCGAGCTGGCCCTGCATGCTCGACAGCAGCTTGATGCCCGGCCTGCGCTGCAACAGGGTTTCGATCAGCGCCAGGCTCGCCAGGTTGTCTTCGATACACAGCACCTTGCCGTGAATCGCCTGCGTGCCGGGCGCAGGGCGGGCCGACCGGGCGTCGCTGATGGCGGCGTCGGGACGTTGCGCTTCCTGCACCCTTACCAGCGGCAGCTCCAGGGTAAAACGCGAACCGATGCCGGGTTGGCTGTGCACCTGCAGCGTGCCGCCCATCTTCTCCAGCAAGCTCTTGCTCAGCGCCAGGCCCAGCCCGCTGCCTTCGACGGTCGGGTCGGCGCCCAGGCGCTCGAACGGCTTGAACAGTTGCCCAAGGTGCTCGGCCGCAATGCCCTTGCCGGTGTCGCACACCGACACGCCGATGCGTTGGCCGTGCAGGTTCACCTCGATGCTCACCTGGCCGGGGCGCAGGTTGTACTTGATCGCATTGGACAGCAGGTTGAGCAGCACCTGGGTGAGACGTTGGCGGTCGGCGACGATGCCCAGGTCGGGGGCGAGCGCCGGCAGTGGCTGCAACTGGATGCCTGCGTCCGCCGCCATCGGCGACACCAGCGTCAGGCACTCCTGCAGCACCCCGGCCAACGGCAATGGCTCGAGGTTCAGCGGCAGGCGCCCGGCTTCGATCTTGGCGATGTCCAGCACTTCATTGATCAGCGTCAACAGGTGTTGCCCGGCGCGCAGGATGTGGCCGACGTTGGCTGTGTGCGCGGCCGGCGCGTCCATCTCCAGCAGTTGCGCAAAGCCCAGGATCGAGTTGAGCGGGGTGCGCAGCTCGTGACTCATGCGTGACAGAAACTCACTTTTGGCGCGACTGGCGCGTTCGGCCTCTTCGCGGGCGGTGCGCAGGGCGATTTCCGCCGCGCGGCGGTCAGTGATGTCGCGCGTGATCTTCGAGAAGCCGCGCAGGGCGCCGGTGCTGTCGTACTGCGCGGTGATCACCACGCTGGCCCAGAAGTGCGTGCCGTCCTGGCGGCAGCGCCAGCCTTCTTCGCTGTAGTCGCCGTTGCGCGTGGCTTCGCGCAACGCCATGGCCGGGTGCTGCGGGCATTCCTCGGGCAGGTAGAACAGCGAGAAATGCTGGCCGATGATTTCCTGTTCGGTGTAGCCCTTGATGCGCTCGGCGCCGTTGTTCCAACTGGTGACGTGGCCCGCCGTGTCGAGGGCGAAGATCCCGTAGTCCTTGACCCCGTCGATGATCAGCCGCAAGCGCTCTTCGTTGTCGCGCAGCGCACGCTCGCGCTCGGACAGCAGCAGGCCGGCCTCCACCAGGCGCGTGCCCAACTGGCCGATTTCATCGTGTTCCGGCGGTTGCGGCAGCAGCGGGTGACCCAGCGCCAGGCGCTGTGCGTTGCGTTGCACGTTCTGCACCCGGGCGACGATGCCCTTGGACAGAAACAGCACCGCGACGATGGCGCCGAACAAACCGCAGACCGCCGCCAGCCAGGTCGACAGCAGCAGGCGCTCGCGGGTTTCCGCCGCGGCCTTGCTGCGCTCGGCCAGCAATGAATCTTCCAGCCGGAGCATGGTGCTGATGTGTTGGCGCAACGCATCGAGGATGTGCTTGTTGCTGATCAGAATGGCGCTGATCGACTCCGCTGTGGCCTCGCGGTCGTTGAGCATGGCTTCCAGGCCGTCGACCTTGTGCGCGATCAGCGGCTTGATTGCGTTGAGCTCTTCGCGCACCCGTGGGTCGCGCACGTTGCTGTCGAGCCTGTGCAGCGCCGATTCGATCTGCGGGCCGGCCGTGCGGTAGCTGGGCAGGAAGTCCTCGCGACGGGTCAACAGGTAACCGCGCACGCTGCCCGCCGCTTCGGCCAGCAGGGTGTGCACGGCCTGGATATCGCGCTGCACGCGCAGCACCCGACGCACGTCCTCTTCGGCGTGGGCCGTTTGGCGCTCGGTGATGTAGATCAGCACCAGCGACAGCAGCAGCACCACCAGTGGCAGCGAAATCACCAGCAGCGCCTTGCCGCGCAACGGCAGGTCGGCCCAGCGCTGCGCCTGCAAGCGCCTCATGCCTGGGTCACCAGGCCCAGGGCGATGCCGCGCACCGCCGCCTGGGTGCGGTCGGCGGCGCCCAGCTTGCCGATCACCCGCTCGACATGGGCCTTGGCGGTGCCGGTGGTAATCCCCAACTGCGCGCCGATTTCGCGGTTGCTCATGCCCGTGGCGACCAGGCCCAGCACCTGGCGCTCCCGGGGTGTGAGGTGTTCCGTGGGGGCCGCGCCGCCGGCGTTGCGCTCGGCCATGCGCCGCAGCAGGCGGGTGCTGACCAGGCTGTTGAGCGCTTCGCCGCCGGCGGCCACCTGCTGCAGGGCGGCGATCACCTCGTCACGGCTGGCGTCCTTGAGCAGGTAGCCGACGGCGCCGGCATTGATCGCCGCTTCCAGGTGGTCGGGGCTGTCGTCCATGGTGAACATCACCACTTTCAGTGCCGGCAGGCGCTGTTGCAGCAGGCGCGCCGCACCGAGGCCGTTGAGCACCGGCATGCGGATATCGAGGATGACGATGTCCGGCAGCAGTTGCTCGCACAGATCCACGGCCTGCTGACCATCGCGCGCCTGCCCGACCACCTCGAACTGCGGGTGGCCGGCCAGCAGGGCGACAAAGCCGGTGCGGGTGACTTCATGGTCGTCCGCGAGGACCAGACGCAGTACATCGCTCATGGGCAGGTTCCATTGAAGTGGGCAGGCACGCTGGCCTGCAATCGGGTTCCGCCGTCGACCGTACTGACGCAACTGAAGCGCCCGCCGAGCAGGCTGGCGCGCTCTTGCATGGTGGCCAGACCCAGGTGCTGCGCGTCATCGCGCGGCTGCCCGACGGCAAAGCCCCGGCCGTTGTCGTCGACCCGCAGAGCGGCTTCGCCGTCACACAGCTCCAGGGCCAGTTGCACCTGGCTGGCCTGCGCGTGCTTGAGCACATTGTTGATCGCCTCCTGGCCGATGCGGAACAGGGCGATCTCCACCTGGCTGGGCAGGCGCGTGTCGCAGTGCGCCTGCCAGACCACGCGCACACCGGCATCGCGCAGACGGTCGGCTTCCTTGTCCAGAGCCTTGAACAGGCCGAAATCGTCGAGCACCACGGGGCGCAGGCCGGCGATCAGTTGCCGGCCTTCACCGACCGAGTGCTGGGCCAGGGTCAGGATGGCCTGCAGGTCGGTGGCCAGGGCGTCGGGCAACGGCGGGCAGCGGCCGGCGAACCCTTGCAGGCGCTGATGCAGGCCGGCGAGGGTCTGCGCCAGGCCGTCGTGCAGGTCGTAGGCCACGCGTTTGCGTTCATCCTCCTGGGCGTGCAGCAGCCGGTTGACCAGCTCGGAGAGGTGTTTGTCGCGGGCCTTGAGGGTGGTCAGCAGGCGGTCGTTTTCCAGGTGCGCGGCCAGCAGGGTGGCGAGCAATTGCAGGGATTCGGCGTCTTCATGGTCCGGCGCGCGCAGGCTCACGCTGTTGCCCAGCACCAGCACGCCAAAGGTGCCGCCGTCGCTGCCGCGCAGCGGCACATGCAGCACGCTGGGCAGCGCCTCGCCCGGCAGTTCCTGCCAGTACGGCGTGCGCCGGCCGCGGTCGGCGAGGGTCGCCAGACGGGCGAGGTGGGCCGGGTTGCCCTGGCGGGCAGTGGAGTGGGCGACGCCCCTGGCGTCCCATTCCTGCAGCAGCCCGTGGTCCATCGCCAGAAACGCGCAGGCCCGTGCCAGCACGCGCTCGCGCATCGCGGCAGGGGCCAGTTGGGCCAGTTCCTGCCCGGTGTCGACCAGCAGGCGCAGGCGCGCGGTGCGGCTTTGCGACTGCCTGAAGTGCGCGCGCATGGCCAGCGCGCTGGCAGGGTCGTGAGGCGTGTTGTGCATGTTGAATGCTCAGGGGCGCGAGGCGGCTATTAGACCTCGACGGGCACCCTGGGCGCTATCTGCCATATGGCATAGGCAAATGCCCCCGGTTGGCCGATGGCGGGAGGAGGGCGGCTTGGCAAAGTGGGCTCAACGAACACCACCGGAGCATCGCAATGAAATCCAGAACCGCCGCCCTCGCCCTGTTGTTTGCCTTGAGCGCACCGCTTGCCCAGGCTGCCGTCACGGCCCCTTATGTGTACCTGGACGTGGCCCAGGCGCCTGTCAATGTGAAGGACCGTGAGATTGCCGGGCTGTTCGACCGCTGGAACAGTGCCTTGCAGACCGGCGATGCCAAATCGGTGGTCAAGTTGTACGCGCCGGATGCGGTGTTGCAGCCGACCGTGTCCAATCAGGTGCGTACCACGCCGGATCAGATCAGGGATTACTTCGATCACTTCCTGGCGCTCAAGCCGGTGGGGCAGATCAACTACCGCGAGATCCGCCAACTGGGCAGCAATGTGGCGATGGACAGTGGGGTTTATACCTTTACGTTGACTGAGGCCGGTGGGAGCAAGCGGCAGGTGCAGGCGCGGTATACCTTTGTTTATGAGCAGGTTGAGGGGGAGTGGAAGATTCTTAATCATCATTCTTCGGCGATGCCGGAGGTGCAGGTTCGGCATGCCAGGCAGTGAGGGTTGGGTTGGTTTTGTGTACATATCCGTTGGTGGGGTAACGGCTGATATGGGTTCCGCCCTTACGGCGGGTCACTTTTGGAAGGACCCAAAAGTAACCAAAAGGTCCTCGCCCCAACACTCGGTGCCTCGCCTTGGCCCAGCGCGGCTAACCCGGCGTCCTGCCGGGTTACCCACGCTCCAAAGCCTGCGTTCGGCCAGCGTGTTTGACGGGGCGCCTCAGATCAAGATCAAGAGCGCGGCGGCCTTAGAGCCGACCGGCGTTGTCTGTCGTACGCTGTACAAACTGTGGGAGGGGGCTTGCTCCCGATGGCTGAGTGTCAGTCAGCTTATTGGTAGCTGACCCACTGCTATCGGGAGCAAGCCCCCTCCCACAGTTGATCTCCATTTGTCTGTCGGATATCACACTGCCTTTGATCTGCTCTGGCTCTGGCTCTGGCTCTGCTTTGGCTTTTGATCTTGATCTCAAGCGCCCCGTCAACCACGCTGGCCGCACGCAGGCTTGAATCCGTGGGTAACCCGGCAGGACGCCGGGTTAGCCGCACTGGGCCATGGATGGCCCATTGCGGCGGCCCACGGATTCAAGCCTGCGTGCGGGCACACCGAGCATTAGCGAGGTGCCGAGTGGTGGGGCAAGAGCCCTTTTGGTTACTTTTGGGGCTCTTTTCCAAAAGTGACCCGCCGTAAGGGCGGAACCCATACCAGCCATCACCAAAAAAACGGATATGCCCCCCAAAAAAGCGCCCAACCAACCCTGATCAAAGCTCCCGCACAACCCTGAACCCAACCCAATCCCCACGCGTCTGCGGGTAAATATTGTTCCGATTCCCCGACCGCGAAAACACCGGCGCCTCGCCCCAGTCATTACCCCGAATCTGATACCCCTCACAGTTCGGCTCCACCCACGCGCTGCCATCGGTGGGCGCGCCGATGTAGTTGGGATGTTCGCAATCGGCAACCCGCTCATACACATTGCCATGCATGTCATACATGCCAAACGCGTTCGGCGGGTAGCTGCCCACCGGCGACGAATAGCTGTAGCCATCCGCCGGGCCATAGGTGTTGGCGTGCCGGGCGATGCTGTAGCCCTTGCCTTCGTCGAACGGGAAGGGGAACGGTCCGGTGGAGCCGGCGCGGGCGGCGTATTCGCGTTGCGACTCGCTGACCAGGTGGTAACGCTGGCCGGTTTTTTTCGACAGCCAGCTCACGTACTGCCTGATGTCGTCCATGTCCATGCACACCGCCGGCTGACGCGGGCCCTGGGGGTAGCGCGGCTTGCTGGCGATGCATTCGCGGCCGGGGCGGGTGTCGCCGTCGGCGATCTTCACACCGCTCTGGCGCAGGTAGCTGTCCCATTCGCCGGCGGTCACCTGAAAGCGGCTCATGGCGAAAGGCTTGGCAAAGGTCACCTCATGCATCGGGCCCTCGTCGGGCTCGCGGCCGACTTCATCGTCCGGGGTGCCCATGGTGAAGGTGCCGGCCGGCAGCACCACCATTTCCGGGCAGTCCTTGCAGTCCTTGAACACTTTGCCCGGTTGCGGCGTATCGGCCCAGGCCAGGCTGGGCAACAGCGCGCCGCACACGGCAGTCAACGCCAGTGCCGTCAGGGGGTTGAGTCGGAATGGAGTCATGTGGGCATCTCGTTCAAAGGGAAAAGGGCATCACACCCGCTGACTCAGCAGGCGCATGAAACGCTGGATTTCATCGGTGGAGTTGAGCAGGCCGGGAGACGTGCGCACCACCGGGCCGGCATCACGCTCCACCGCATCGACCACCACACGGTTTTTCATCAGGTAGGCCGCCACCGCGTCGCTGTCCTGGCCCTTGACCCGGAAGAAGGTGAAACCGGCCGACAGTGCCGCGCTGCGCGGTGTCACCAGCTCGATCTGCGGATGGGCGAGCAGGCGGGTTTTCAGCTCGGTGTTGAGTTCATGAATACGCGCCTGCACCTGCGCCTTGCCCAGTTGCAGGTGCAGCTTGAAGGCTTCATCCGCCGCCCAGCGATGCTCGAAGGCGTGATAACCGCCGGGGGTCATGCGGGTGGCGAAATTGGTGTCTTCGGAGAAGGTCGCCACCATGGGCGTGACGTATTTGTTCTCGCTGTCGCGTGCGCAGACCACGCCGGTGCCGCGCGGGCCGAACATCCACTTGTGGATGCCGGCGATGAAAAAATCGCAGTGCATGTCGGGAAAGTCGAGGTTTTCCACGCCGAAACCATGCACCCCGTCGACCACGTAAAGTATCCGGTCCTGGTCGTCGCGGTTGCGGTTGTGCTCGTTCACCAGCGTGCCGATTTCGCCGATGGGCAGCTTCACGCCGCTGCCGGACTGCACCCAGGTCATGCCCAGCACACGGGTGTTGGGGCGGATGGCGCGCTGGATATTGCCAAGCACTTCATCCACCGACACCTGACTGGCGCGCTCGAACAGCTCGATGCGGCGCACCTGTGTGCCTTCCTTGAGCGTGCGAAAATCCAGCACGCTCTGGGTGGCGTAATGCTCATGGACGGTGGTGAGGATTTCCTGGTCCGGCCGCACCTTGATGCCGCCATAGATCATCGCCAGGCCTTCGGAGGTGCTGCCGGTAAGGGCGATCTGTGCCGGTGTGGCCTTCAAATAGCGGCCGGCCCAGTCGCGTACCTGGCCTTCACGCTTCCAGGTTTCCTGCAGGTCCCAGTCCATCGCCAGGCCGGGGTTGCGGTCGATCTGCAGGCGATAGCGCTCGATGGCGTCGCGCACCGGCCTGGGGTGCGAGGTCACCAGAAAGTTGGAGAAATGCAGGTAGCTCGGGTCCTGGTCGAACAACTGCTTCAATCCCGTCCAGGGATCGTTTGCCGTGGCGGCCAGCGCCGACGGCATCAGCGAAGCGCCCAGGGGCAGGCTGGCAGCGAGCAGGCCAGCCTGCTTGAGAAAGGTGCGGCGGTCGGTCATGGGCTTGCTTCGTGGTTGATTAACGGTTGGCCAACGGCTTGGCGGCTTTTTGCACCTGGTCCCACACCCGCAGGAAGTTACCTCCCCACAGCTTGGCGATATCGGCTTCGGAGTAGCCGCGCTGGATCAGCTCGGCGGTGACGTTGCGGACCTCGCCGACGTTGTTCCAACCCTCGATACCACCGCCGTCGTTGAAGTCCGAAGCAATGCCCACGTGATCGATACCGATCTTGCGCACGGTGTAGTCGACGGCATCACCCCAGTCCTTGAGGCTGGCCTTGGGTTCTTCTTCGAGGATGCCGTACAGCCCCTGGGCGTACTGACCGAATTTCTGCTCGGGCCAGGCGGCGATGATGGCGTCGCCCGGCATCAGCGCCATGGCCAGGTTGGGCAGGGGCGGCAGGTCGAAGCGCGCGCGCAGGGTGTTGAGTTTGTCCTGGGTGGGCTGGCTCAGCGGACGCAGGTAGGCGGGGAAGCCCACCACCTGCACCACACCGCCGCTTTGTTTGATCAGTTGCAGCTCTTTGTCGCTGAGGTTACGCGGGATGTCCACCGACGCGCGCGGCGCCGAGTGCGAGGCCACCATCGGCGTGCGGCTCAATTGCGCGACCTGCTCCAGCGCCTGGGTCGACATCTGTGACACATCGATGATCACGCCCAGGTCGTTCAGGCGCTGCACCGCTTGCTGGCCGATCTGCGACAGCCCGCCCAGGGCATCGGTGGAGTCATTGAAGAACGGCAACGGGCGCGACGAGTCCGACCATGAATTGTTGCCGATGTAGCTGAAGCCGAACATGCGCATGCCGCGCGCGGCCCACAGGTCCAGCTGGTTCAGGTCATCTCCCAGCGGGTAGGCGTTGAGCATGCTGATGAAGATCGCGAATTTGCCTTCGCCATGCAGGCGCCGGAAGTCATCCGGGGTGTAGGCGATGCCGACCTGGTTGGGAAAGTCGCGCACCATGCCGGTGATGATCGTGTAGCGCACCTCCTGCTCGTGGCGGGCTTCTTCGACAAAACCGTCGGTGGGCCTGTGCGGTGCATTGTCGCCGTTCCAGATTTCCGGCCAGCCGAAAATCGTCAGCGCTGCGCCGGAGAGGCGTCCGCGTGCCGCCTTGGCCAGGTCGAACTGGCCGCTGCCATCCTTGTCGGCCTCATTGCCGGCGGTGCCGAAATCCATGGGCACGGTGATGTGGCTGTCGAACGACAACAGGCGGTCCTGCATTTCATTGGCCTGCCTGATCACCTCCAGCGAGTAGCCGGCATTGCCCTTGAACCAGTGATCCCAGACCAGAAACCCGGCTCCGGCGCCAATGGCCAGGGCCAGCGGCAAGCCGAGATACAGCGCCTTTTTCGAACGTGGTTTTGTCATTGCCATCTCAGTCAGTTGAGGCCTTTGCTATCTGGGAAGGACGAGCCATGACAGAGGAAATTTAGGCGGGCAGGGCGGGGCGGTAAATTTCGTCGGGCTGCAAACGTTCTAGCTCTGATTAAGCCGTTTCCTAAGGTAGACAATGACGATCTCTCGACGTGGGTTCATCGCAGGCCTGGCGCTGACCGGCGCGGCTGTGCCGGCGGCCTTTTACGCCCATCGCGAGCTGACGCGGGAAGAAGAATTTCCCATCACCCCCGGCGAAGCCACGGTGGCGTTGGCCGATACCACCGGGCAACACCTGGCCAATACCTTGCGCGGTGTGTGGAGCCTGCGCCTGACAGGCCATGACGCCGGGCTCAAGGGCCTGCCGCTGCACGGCCTGGAGCTGCTGCTGGATATCGCGCCGCGTGGCCGTGGCCTGCGCGGCTACCTGGACACCGCCGAAAACCTGCGTGCCGAGGGCGAACCGCGCTACCGCGTACTGGGCGACCTGACGGGCGAAGGCACGTTGCTCTACTGGCGGCTGATCGACCGTGACTCGGCCGGTGGCGCGCCTGCCTATGAATTCAAAATGACCCTCGACGAGGTGTGGGCCGATTTCGCCAACGCCGGCAGCAGCACCCTCAGCGGGCAAATCTTCGACCTCGATCGCCCCCTGGCACTGACCGAGCGCGACAACCGCTTCATCGCTCACAAACAGCTGTTTCCCGAAGCCCGCCAGCGCATCGGCCTCAACCCGACCTTGCTGGCTTGGCTGATCGCGCCCGAACACCGCCTGTTTCACCAGCTCTGGCACGCCACCCGCGACCAGTGGCACAAGCTCTCCGAAGAAAAGCGCGACGCCCTGCGCGGCATCGGCTGGCAACCCGGCCCACGCGGGCAGGAGCGTGACGCCCGTGGCAAGCGCAAGGACCGCAACGGCTCGGGCATCGATTTCTTCTTCATGCACCGCCACATGCTCGGCACCGCGCGCTCGATGCAGGACCTGCCGTCATGGCCGCAATTTCCCGCCCCCCAGCCGGCGCTGGAGCGCGATCGCCTGGGCTTTTTGCGTTACTTCGACAACCACGATGGCTTCTCCCTGCCGCCCACCTGGTCGGCGCCGGACGACAGCGACTACACCCAGTGGGTCAGCGACATCAAGGCCGCCGAGACCTACCACAGCAACTTCCAGGTGTGGGAATCCCAATACCGCGACCCGCGCTATCTGGCGCGGTTGACCCTCGGCCAGTTGGGCTCGGAAATGGAGCTGGGCCTGCACGACTGGCTGCACATGCGCTGGGCGTCGGTGCCGCGCGACCCCTCCAATGGCGCGCCGGTGCCGTTCGCCCGCGACCCTTCGGACTTCGCGGCGCGCTGGTATGTGGCGCAAAACGATTTTCTCGGCGATCCGTTTTCATCCCATGTGAACCCCGTGTTCTGGCATTTTCACGGCTGGATCGATGACCGCATCGAAGACTGGTTCCGCGCCCATGCGCGTTTCAATCCGGGCGAAGTCAGCCGCATGCAAGTCAATGGCGTGGCCTGGTTTGCCCCGGGCCGCTGGGTGGAAGTGGGCGATCCGTGGCTGGGGCCGGATACCCATGGCTGCAGCACCACGCCGGGGTTGCAGATGGGCAAGTCGATGGAAATGGACCCGGAAACCATGAAGCTGGCGCTGCGCATTACCTTCAGCGCCGAAGACGACGGGTTGCAAGGGCTGTTCAAGCGCGTGCCGAGGCGGCCCTGGTACGCCCGGCACCTGAAGGTCAAGTCGCAGCCGGTTTGACCCTCAGGGGTTGCCCGGCACATTCGGCCACAGGTCGGCGACCATGAACAGGCGCTCGGCTTCCTCCCAGTCTTCGCCCTGCTGCACCAGCCGCACCAGCAGTTGCGCCGGCGCCATCGGGGCCAGCGCCGTCAGCCACGCGTGCATCTGGGCCTCGCTCCACACCTCATCAGCCGGGTAATGCGCCGGAGCCAGCCAGGCGTGGCGCGGCAGGGGTTGCCAGCGGCCCGGCGGGCGCGTGGCGACAAAGTCCTGCCAGTCACGCTGATGCAACCAACTGCCGCGTAAATGCTGCGGATGCGCGCCCAGCGGCGGTTCGGCCGGGCCCGGCCACGGATACAACAGGTAACCACCGAGCCACAGGTGCGCGTCGAACTGTTGAACATCCAGCGCGGCCAGCACCTCACGGCTTTCCGGGCGGGCGGAGATCGGCAGTTGATGCTCGGCCAGGTGCGCCAGCTTACGGTCGAGCCGGTCATGGCAGCCCGGGCCCAGCCATTGCTCGGTGGCCTGGCCATTACCGGCTTGCGGCCCGAGGTACAGCTTGATCGCCAGTTCCAGGTGGTGCACGCCATCGCGGTCGCGCAGCAGCATGTCCAGCTCGCCCAGCGTATGCCCGGCCCGGCGGATCGGCAGGTTGGCGGCCAGCAGCTGAACGCCCGGTGCGTGCTGCACGGCGAATTGCCAGAGGCGCTCGTAATACAGGCCCAGGCGCCGCGTGCGTGCCAGGCTGAGCCAGTGCTGCAGGGCGCTGCTGTCCTCGTCCAACTGACGCAGCCAGTGTTCCAGCCGGCAGGGGGCCTGCACCCAGTCGCTGCCGGCCAGCGGGTGGCGTTGCGGCCATGGCGTCTGCGCCAGCATCGGCGGCGCCAGGATCACCCACGCGAGGTCGCGCACCTCGGGGTGACGCAATTGGCGGGGCAAGGTGTGCAGGTCGGGGAACACAGTCATGCTCCGAGCATAGCCTTTTAAGTGTGACGCAGCTGCGTGAGAACCATTGTCATCAAGGCTTTGCGCTGACAAAGGGTTTTGCCTGACGCGGCCTTTCACCCATAATCGTGGTTTTTCGCCGCACCCGGAACCCGCAGGAGCCCCATGGAGCAATTTCGCAATATCGGCATTATCGGTCGCCTGGGCAGTACCCAGGTGCTGGACACCGTCCGCCGGCTGAAAAAATTCCTGCTCGAACGCCACCTGCACGTGATCCTCGAAGACACCATCGCCGAGATTCTCCCCGGCCACGGCTTGCAGACGTCCTCGCGCAAGATGCTCGGCGAAGTGTGTGACATGGTGATTGTGGTCGGCGGCGATGGCAGCCTGCTGGGCGCCGCACGCGCTCTGGCGCGGCATAACGTGCCAGTGCTGGGGATCAACCGCGGCAGCCTGGGGTTTCTGACCGATATCCGCCCCGATGAGCTGGAAGTCGAAGTGGCCAAGGTGCTCGACGGCCATTACCTGGTGGAAAATCGCTTCCTGCTGCAGGCCGAAGTGCGCCGCCACGGCGAGGCCATCGGCCAGGGCGATGCGCTCAACGACGTGGTGCTGCACCCTGGCAAATCCACGCGGATGATCGAGTTCGAGCTGTATATCGACGGTCAGTTCGTGTGCAGCCAGAAGGCCGACGGCCTGATCGTCGCCACGCCGACCGGCTCCACCGCCTACGCGCTGTCGGCCGGTGGCCCGATCATGCATCCCAAGCTCGATGCCATTGTGATCGTGCCGATGTACCCCCATATGTTGTCCAGCCGGCCGATTGTGGTCGACGGCAACAGCGAGCTGAAAATCGTGGTGTCCAAAGACATGCAGATCTACCCGCAAGTCTCCTGCGACGGGCAGAACCATTTCACCTGTGCGCCCGGTGACACCATCACCGTGAGCAAGAAGGCGCAGAAGTTGCGCCTGATTCACCCGCTGGACCACAACTACTATGAAGTGTGCCGCACCAAGCTGGGCTGGGGCAGCCGCTTGGGGGGTGGAGGCGACTGATGCTCGATCCCGCGCGTAGCTACGACCTGATTGGTGACGTGCACGGTTGCGCTCATACCCTTGAGCACTTGCTCGAACGCCTGGGTTACCACAAGCAGGGCGGCACCTGGCGCCATCCGTCGCGCATGGCAGTGTTCCTCGGCGATATCATCGACCGTGGCCCGCGCATTCGCGAGGCGCTGCATATCGTCCACGACATGGCAGTGGCCGGTCAGGCGCTGTGCATCATGGGCAACCATGAGTTCAACGCGCTGGGCTGGACCACAGCGGCGCCGCCGGGCAGTGGCAAGCAGTTCGTGCGCGAGCACAACCCCCGGCATGCGCGGCTGATCCACGAAACCCTGACCCAGTTCGAGCAGCACCCGGGTGACTGGCAGGATTTCCTTGGCTGGTTCTACGACATGCCGCTGTTCGTCGACGCCGGGCGTTTTCGCGTGGTGCATGCGTGCTGGGACGAAAGTTTTATCCAGCCACTGCGCGCCCGATTCCCCGACGGCTGCATCGACCGGTCCTTTCTGCAGGCGGCCGCCGTGCCCGGCAGTTTTGCCTGCAACGCCTTCGACCGCCTGCTGCGCGGTACCGACATGCGCCTGCCCCACGGCTTGACGCTGACCGGCGGCGACGGCCTGACCCGCTCGTTCTTTCGCACCAAGTTCTGGGAGGACGACCCCAAGACCTACGGCGACGTGGTCTTCCAGCCCGACGCACTGCCCGAGCCGGTGGCGCGCACGCCGCTGTCCTCGAGCGAAAAAAATTCACTGCTGCGCTATGGCGTCGATGAACCCTTGCTGTTCGTCGGCCATTACTGGCGCAGCGGCAATCCGGCACCCATCCGCCCGAACCTGGCCTGCCTGGATTACAGCGCGGTGCTGTACGGCAAGCTGGTGGCGTACCGTCTGGACCAGGAAACCCGACTGGATCCGGCTAAATTCGTATGGGTCGACGTTGAGCGCCCCGAGGTTATTGAATGAGTACCGTGGCTGTATTGCGCTTGCCCCTGAGCGTCGACCTGGGCGGTTTCGTCAAGCTGCTGCAACGCATGCAAGTGCCCCATCACGTCAGTGAAGAGGCAGGCGAGCAGGTATTGTGGGTGCCCGAGGGCATCAGCGATGACGTGCGCGTGCTGTATCAGCGCTTTCCCGCCGGCGACCCCGACCGGCAACTGGATATTCCCGAGCAGGCGCCGGCCGCGCGCCCAGGCTTTGTCCAGCAAGTGCGCCACAGCCCGGTCACGGCGCTGGTGCTGCTGGCGAGTCTGATCGTGGGCGCGGTGACCTTGCTCGGTGAAAACCTGCAAGCCGTCGGTTGGCTGACCTTCCTGCCGTTTCGGGTCATGGGCGAGTACATCCAGTTCACCCCGTTCGCCCAGATGCTGGCCGAGGGGCAGTGGTGGCGGCTGGTCACGCCGATGCTGATCCACTTCGGCATCCTGCACCTGGCCATGAACGGCATGTGGTATTGGGAACTGGGGCGGCGCATCGAAGCGCGCCAGGGCAGCATCAACCTGCTGGGCCTGACCCTGTTGTTCAGCCTGGTTTCCAACTATGCACAATACGCGTACGGCGGCCCCGGCCTGTTCGGTGGCTTGTCCGGCGTCCTGTATGGCCTGCTCGGGCATTGCTGGATCTTTCAACTGCTCTCGCCCAACCCTGCGTATCGCCTGCCCCGTGGGGTGCTGGCGATGATGCTGATATGGCTGGTGCTGTGCCTGTCGGGGCTGGTCTCGATGATCGGCTTCGGCGAAATCGCCAACGCGGCCCATGTGGGCGGACTGGTCATCGGTTGCCTCACCGGTTTGCTGGGTGGTCTCTACAACCGCCGCAAAGCGTCTATTTGATAAGGAAGAGTCCCATGTCCTCTTTTGCTGAAATGATCGAAAACATCACCCCGGATATCTACGAGAGCCTCAAGCTCGCCGTGGAAATCGGCAAATGGTCCGATGGCCGCAAGCTCACCCCCGAGCAGCGCGAACTGTCGCTGCAGGCGATGATCGCCTGGGAGGTCCAGAACCTGCCGGAAGACCAGCGCACCGGTTACATGGGCCCGCAGGAGTGCGCGTCCAAGGCCGAGACGGTGCCCAATATTCTGTTCAAGTCGGATGCGATCCATTGATTGAAATTGGTCGCGGTGCAGTCAGCAAAATGTCGGCGCAACTCGGTGAGCCGACCGTTCAGTACGCGTTTCGCCTGGGAAGCACGGAGGTGCCGGTCAATCCCCTGATCGGCACCCACATCCGCCTGGAGTTTCTCGGCGCCATCCATTGCAGCCATTGCGGGCGCAAGACCAAGACCAGCTTCAGCCAGGGCTACTGCTACCCGTGCATGACCAAACTGGCCCAGTGTGACCTGTGCATCATGAGCCCGGAGCGCTGTCATTACGACGCCGGCACCTGCCGTGATCCGGTGTGGGGCGAAACCTTCTGCATGACCGATCATGTGGTGTACCTGGCCAATTCGTCGGGGATCAAGGTCGGCATCACCCGCGCGACCCAGTTGCCGACCCGCTGGCTCGACCAGGGGGCCAGTCAGGCGCTGCCGATCATGCGCGTGGCGACGCGTCAGCAATCGGGTTTCGTCGAAGACCTGTTTCGCAGCCAGGTGGCCGACAAGACCAACTGGCGCGCCCTGCTCAAGGGCGATGCGCAGACCGTTGATCTCAAGCAAGTGCGCGATGAGCTGTTCGCCAACTGCGCCGAAGGTCTGGTGACGTTGCAGGAACGCTTTGGCCTGCAGGCCATCCAAACCATTGCCGACGTTGAGCCGATCACTATTCGTTACCCGGTCGAGCAGTACCCGACCAAGATCGTCAGCTTCAACCTGGACAAGAACCCGATTGCCGAAGGCACGCTGCTGGGGATCAAGGGCCAATACCTGATCTTCGATACCGGCGTTATCAATATTCGTAAATACACGGCCTACCAGCTCGCCGTGCATCAGTAGAAGGACTCCCAGCATGCGCACCGAACAACCGAAGATGATTTACCTGAAGGACTATCAGGCGCCGGACTACCTGATCGACGAGACCCACCTGACCTTCGAGTTGTTCGAGGACCACAGCCTGGTCCACGCGCAGTTGGTGATGCGCCGCAACCCCGAGCGCGGCGCCGGCCTGCCGCCGCTGGTGCTGGATGGGCAACTGCTGGAACTGTTGAACGTGAACCTGGCCGATCAGGCGCTGACCGCCGCTGACTACCAGTTGACCGACAGCCACCTGACCGTGCAGCCAACGAGTGCGACCTTCACCCTCGACACCACGGTCAAGATCCACCCGGAAACCAACACCGCGCTGGAAGGCCTGTACAAGTCCGGCAGCATGTTCTGCACCCAGTGCGAGGCCGAAGGCTTTCGCAAGATCACCTATTACCTTGACCGCCCGGACGTGATGAGCACCTTCACCACTACGGTGATCGCCGAGCAACACCGTTACCCGGTGCTGCTGTCCAACGGCAACCCGATTGCCAGCGGCCCTGGCGAAGACGGCCGGCACTGGGCGACCTGGGAAGACCCGTTCAAGAAACCCGCCTACCTGTTCGCGCTGGTGGCCGGTGACCTGTGGTGCGTCGAAGACAGCTTCACCACCATGACCGCGCGCGAAGTGGCGCTGCGCATCTACGTCGAGCCGGAAAATATCGACAAGTGCCAGCACGCCATGACCAGCCTGAAAAAATCCATGCGCTGGGACGAAGAAACCTACGGCCGTGAGTACGATCTCGACATCTTCATGATCGTTGCGGTCAACGATTTCAACATGGGCGCCATGGAGAACAAGGGCCTCAACATCTTCAACTCCAGCGCCGTGCTGGCCCGCGCCGAAACCGCCACCGACGCCGCGCACCAGCGCGTCGAGGCGATCGTCGCCCACGAATATTTCCACAACTGGTCGGGCAACCGCGTCACCTGCCGCGACTGGTTTCAGCTGTCGCTCAAGGAAGGCTTCACCGTGTTCCGTGATTCGGGCTTCTCCGCCGACATGAACTCGGCCACGGTCAAGCGCATCCAGGACGTGGCCTATCTGCGAACCCACCAGTTTGCCGAAGACGCCGGCCCCATGGCCCACGCGGTGCGTCCGGACAGCTTTATCGAGATCTCCAACTTCTACACCCTTACCGTGTACGAAAAGGGTTCGGAAGTGGTCGGCATGATCCACACCTTGCTCGGTGCCGACGGTTTCCGCAAAGGCAGCGACCTGTACTTTGAACGCCACGATGGCCAGGCGGTGACCTGCGACGACTTCATCAAGGCGATGGAAGACGCCAACGGCGCCGACCTCAGCCAGTTCAAGCGCTGGTATAGCCAGGCCGGTACGCCCCGTCTGGCGGTGAGCGAAGCCTTTGATGCGGCCGCCAATACCTACAGCCTGACGTTCCGCCAGAGCTGCCCGGCAACGCCGGACAAGGTCGAAAAACTGCCGTTCGTGATTCCGGTGGAACTGGGCCTGCTGGACGGGAAGGGCGCTGGCATTCCATTGCGCCTGGCGGGTGAAGCAACTGCCGGCGCCACGTCGCGGGTGATTTCGGTGACCGAAGCCGAGCAGACCTTCACCTTTGTCGATATCGCTGAACAGCCGTTGCCTTCGCTGCTGCGTGGGTTCTCGGCGCCGGTGAAACTGAGCTTCCCGTACAGCCGCGACCAACTGATGTTCCTCATGCAGCACGACAGCGACGGTTTCAACCGCTGGGATGCCGGCCAGCAACTGTCGGTGCAGGTCTTGCAGGAACTGATCGGCCAGCACCAGGCCGGCCAGGCGCTGAAGCTGGATCAACGCCTGATCAATGCGCTGCGCTCGGTATTGAGTGATGAAAGCCTGGACCAGGCCATGGTCGCCGAAATGCTCTCGCTGCCCGGCGAAGCGTACCTGGCGGAAATCAGCGAAGTCGCCGATGTGGATGCGATCCACGCCGCCCGCGAGTTCGCGCGCAGGCAACTGGCGGATAACCTGTTCGAAGGCCTGTGGTTGCGTTATCAGGCCAATCGCGAGTTGTCCAAGCAGACCCCGTATGTCGCGGCGGCCGAGCATTTTGCCCGTCGCGCGCTGCAGAACATCGCGCTGTCGTACCTGATGCTCAGCGGCACACCGCAAGTGCTGGCGGCCACCCTCGATCAGTTCGACACCAGCGACAATATGACCGAGCGCCTGACCGCGCTCGCGGTGCTGGTGAACTCGCCCTTCGAGGCGGAGAAGGCGCAGGCGTTGGCGGTGTTCGCCGAGAACTTCAAGGACAACCCGCTGGTCATGGACCAGTGGTTCAGCGTGCAGGCCGGCAGCACCCTGCCGGGCGGACTGGCGCGGGTCAAGGCGCTGATGCAGCATCCGGCGTTCACCATCAAGAACCCGAACAAGGTACGCGCCTTGATCGGTGCGTTTGCCGGGCAGAACCTCGTCAACTTCCATGCCGCCGATGGCTCGGGCTACCGTTTCCTGGCGGACCTGGTGATCGAGCTGAACACGCTGAACCCGCAGATCGCCTCGCGCCAGCTGGCGCCGCTGACGCGCTGGCGCAAATACGACGCTGCGCGCCAGGCGCTGATGAAGGCCGAGCTGGAGCGCATTCGCGGTTGCGGTGAGCTGTCCAGCGATGTGTTCGAGGTGGTCAGCAAGAGCCTGGTGTAAATCGATATAGCGCAGGCGAACTCCGAGTGTGGGAGGGGGTTTGCTCCCGATAGCGGTGTATCAGTCAATTGATTTTTGGCTGATCCGGCGCCATCGGGAGCAAGCCCCCTCCCACAATTGATTGTGGTGTGGTGAGGGCAGGTATCCATGACGTTCGAATCGCCCCTCGCGGCCTACCAGCACGCCATTGCCCAGCAGGGCTTCGTCCCTGACGACGCCCAGCGCTGGGCGGTCGAGGCGCTGCACGTCTGCCATGAAGCCTTGCATCAGGGCCGCGCACCGATCACCGGCGTCTACCTCTGGGGGCCGGTGGGCCGTGGCAAGACCTGGCTGATGGACCAGTTTTACCAAAGCCTGCGCGTGCCTGCGCGGCGTCAGCACTTCCATCACTTCATGGCCTGGGTGCATCAGCGCTCGTTCCAGCTCACCGGCATCCAGGATCCCTTGCAGGCGCTGGCCCGTGAGCTCAGCCAGGCCGTGCGGGTGCTGTGCTTCGATGAGTTGTTCGTCAACGACATTGGCGATGCGATCATTCTCGGCCGTCTGTTCCAGGTGATGTTCGAGCACGGCGTGGTGGTGGTGTGCACCTCCAATCAACCACCCGACCAGTTGTATGCCGGTGGCTTCAACCGCGAGCGTTTCCTGCCGGGCATCGCGGCGATCCAGCAGCATATGCGCGTGGTGGCCGTGGACGGCGGCGAGGATCATCGTTTGCACCCGGGCGTGGATGTGCAGCGCTACTGGGTCAATCAGGCCGATGCACTGGCGGCGGTGTTCGAGACATTGAGCGACGGGCCAGCGCTCGGCGGAGGGGCGATCAGCGTAGGGCATCGTTCGATCATGACGGTGCAGGCCAGTGACACGGTGCTGTGGTGCCGCTATCCCGACTTGTGCGAGCAACCCCTGGCCGCGATGGACTTCATGCTCTTGTGCGATCGTTTCAAAGCGATTCTGCTGGGTGAGGTGCCCAACCTCAGTGCACAACAGCGTCCGGGGCGCATCGCCCGAGGCACTGAAGACGCTGCCACGCGCGTAGTAGCGGGGGATCGCGAACTGCCGCAGTTGTCGGTGCACGATGATAGTGTGCGTCGCTTCATTGCTTTGGTGGATGAGTGCTATGACCGCAAGGTGCCGCTGTTCATAGAGGCCAGCGTGCCGCTGCAAAGCCTGTACACGGAGGGTTATCTGGCGTTCCCATTTCGACGGACCCTGAGCCGACTGCAGGAGATGCAATGGCAGCGTTTTGGTCTGTGACAAACTTTTCGCTGCGTAAGCTTCGCTTTTTCGTACATGCCTTTGTAGTGAATCGCCTTCATCCGCTGCTGACTCCGCGCTTACAATCGGTGCCCTCAAAGGGAGCCGATTCCCTTGCTGTCATGATCGAGGACGCTGATGGACACCCCTGATATCCTGGTGCTGCAAGCCAGTTACACCAATCCGGTGCACGCCGAGGCGATTGCCCTGGTGCTCAACCATTACGCCGAACACCCCATGGGCGGGGGGCACAGCCTGCCCGCCGACCTTGTGCAGCAACTGCCGGCCGAACTGGCCAAGCGCCCCTACGCTTTCAGCGTGCTGGCGTTTGTGGGGGGCGAGCCTGCCGGTCTGGTCAATTGTTTTGAAAGCTTTTCCACCTTTGCCTGTCGCCCGTTGGTCAACGTCCACGATGTGGCGGTGATGGAAGCGTTTCGCGGCCTGGGGTTGAGCCAGAAGATGCTGCAAAAGGTCGAGGAAATCGCGCGCCAGCGCGGCTGCTGCAAAATCACCCTGGAAGTGCTGGAAGGCAATGAAGTGGCACAGTCGGCCTATCGAAAGTTCGGGTTCGATGATTCGGTATTTGATCCGGCCAATGGCCGCATGCTGTTCTGGAATAAACCGCTTTAATAAATAACCGCAAAAAAAAGGGCGCCATTAAATGGCGCCCAATAAACCGTTTGCCAAAGGCGCGCAGTGGTAACGGGTGGTGCAGATTAACGAAGCGTTAAATTAACTGTTTGGCTGCTGCTGTTCGTCGGTATCGGCTTTTAATGTCTTGCCGTCAGCGGAAGCAGTTTGTTCGTTAGTGCCGTGGGTCTTTTCCTGCATGAAGGTGAAGTCATTGTAGAACTGCTTCGAACGCTCCGAGCCACCTTCTGCAAAGGCGGCGGCTGAGGTCAGGGTCATCAGGCTGGCAAGCATCAAGGTCGAAAGTTTCATGGCAGTATTTCCATTAAGAGTGATCGTTGTTCGTTCGCTCCACGAGCGAACTCATGGGGCGATTGTGGGGCGATCTTATTAAGTGGAAATTAACGCAAGCAACAGTCAGTGATAACAACTTTGTTAACGTTGCAGACGCGGACCTCAGAGTTTCCAGTCCATCGCCAACGTGATCGAGCGTGGGTCGCCCCAGTACACGCCGTTATAAAAGCCGACGCGCTCATAGTACTTTTTATCGAATAAATTATTGACGTTAAGCGACGCCGAAACATGTTCGTTGAACTGGTAGCGGGACATCAGGTTCACCAGCGAGTAAGCCTGTTGAGTGATCTTCGCCCGAGTGGTGATGGGGTTGCCCTTGGCGTCGCGCTCGCCGGTCGGCCTGTTGCTCCAGGCATAGGTTTCGCTCTGCCAGTTGAAGGCGCCGCCCACCGTCAACTGGCGCCACGCGCCCGGCAGCCGATATGCACTCGACAGCCGCAGCAGGTTCAGCGGTTGCTCGACGTTGTTGCGTTGGTCTTTGCCGTTCACGGAGTGGGTGTAGGTGTAGCCCGCCGTGATATTCCAGTCGGGCATCACTTCACCGGCCAGCTCCACTTCAAACCCGCGCACCTTGTTGCCCTTGCCGCCTGATTTGTAGAACGACTCTCTCGTCTTTGGGTCCGGCGGCACTGAGTCGTCCAGCTCCGCAACGTTGTCCTGGGTACTCCAGAAATAGGCGGTGGCAAGGTTCAAGCGCTCATTGAGCAGGCTGCCCTTGAGGCCCACCTCATAATTGCTGCCGACCACGGGCTCCAGGTATTTTCTGCTGGCATCACGTCGGTCCTGCGGTTTGAAGATGTCGGTGTAGCTCGCGTAAACGGTGTAGGCCGGGGTCAGGTCGTAAAGCAGGCCGGCGTAGGGCGTCCACATATCATTGTGGACCTGGTGGTTTTTATCGGACTTGATCCACTGGTCGTCATTATCGTATTGGGGCCAGGAGTTTTCGATTTCCCAACTGCCATAGCGGCTGCCCAGTACCGCGTGCGTGCGGTCAGTCAGGCTCAGGCGTGTGGCCAGGTAGCCCGCTTTCTGCTCCTTGCGGCTGTGTTCACCCTTGAGACCGGTGGTGACATCGGCAAACTTGCCGATGCCGCCCATGTGCTTCCAGTCTTCGATGGTGCGGTAGCCGTCGGGCAGTACATTGCGCTGATGCGGCGAAGCGTCTCTTTGCTGCGATTGGCCGTAGCCCATCATCAATTCATGCTGACGCCCCAGTAACGAATAGGCGCCGGAAAGGTTGAAGTCGAACACGTCCATCCTGGAGGTGCCGACCATGCGACTGGCCCAGGCGCCCATGCCGCTGCGGTCCGCATTCGGGAAGCCGGTGCCGCCGTAATACACCTTGCCGTCGGTATCGCTTTGTCGGTGGGTGTAAGCGGCTTTCAGGCGCCAGTCCCCGCCCAGTTTGTGATCGAGGGTAGTGAACAGGGTTTTGTCGGTCAGCGGCCAGGAGCTCCAGTGCGCGGCCATGTTGGTGGAGCGTGACAGCCCGGCCTTGCCGCCCTGGCTGTTCCAGTAAGGCACGGTGCCCCAGGAGGTGCCTTGCACCTGCTTGTCCTGATAGTCATAGCCCACCGCAAGCACGGTGTCGTCACTCAGGTCGCCTTCCAGAATGCCGTAACCCACCACGCGCTGAAGCGTGTAGTTGTCACGGTACGATTGACTGTCGCGGTAGGCCAGCACGCCGCGCCCGCGCAGCCTGCCGTCAAACGCCAGCGGGCCGCCCACGTCCACATAGCTGTGGTAGTTGTCATAGCTGCCGGCGCTGAGCCCGGTTTTAGCCTGCCATTGGCCGGTCGGCCGCTTGCGTACCATATTGACTGTGGCCGACGGGTCGCCCGCGCCGGTGGTCAAGCCGGTGGCACCGCGTACCACTTCGATACGGTCGTAAATGATGGTGTCGGCGTCGGACTTCATGAAGCCGAAGGTATTGAGCATCCCGTCGACCTGGAAGTTGCTGATGCCGTAGCCGCGGGCCGAGTACGAGGCCCTGTCCGAGTCGTTGTGCTGCACCACGACGCCGGTGGTCTGGCGCAAGGCCTCGGTCAGGGTGTTGAGGTTGAAGTCGTCCATTTGCTGGCGGGTGACCACCGAGACCGATTGCGGGGTCTCCTTGATGGACAGGTTCAGGCGCGTGGCGGTGCTCATGGCGCCGGTGGTGTAGGCCCCGGTGTGTTCGGTGTTGGTATCCAGGCCCTCGGCGGTGACGCTGGTGGCGGCCAGTTCGAGTGCCGTGGAAGGCGTGTGCTCGGGATCGGTTTCAGCCAGAAGCTCGGGGCTGAAGACGCTGCCGAAGAGGCCGAGGGTGAGGGTGATGGAACGGGTGAAGGGCGAAAGCATGGTGGCAGACTCCTTTTTTCTTTGTAGCCTTTTCGATAAAAAAGGCCTTGGCTCAAAGACGAAAGGAGTCGTGCAACTTTAGGCTTAAACAAGAATGATTATTATCTTCTTGTTTCAGGGGGGGGCTATTTGAGTACCACCTCGTTCGGTTCGATCTTCTTCGGCTTGATCAGGCTGAAGTCGATCAAGCCCTTCTGTTTGGTCTCGTAAGGATTGCCGATCATCAGCGGACGCGGCTTGAAGCTGTCACTCACCAGGCTTCGGCTGCGGTCCCATTCGTCGAAGCTCAACCCGGCCAGATCGGCCCAGGTGTGAATCAACTGCGAGCTGCTGTAAGGGCGTTGAAGGTCGCCGGCAAAACTCCAGTCGTGGCTTTCGCGCCATTTGGGCGACGCGTAGGCCATGAACGGGATGGTGTACATCGGCGCGGTCGGCTTGGCTTCGTTACGGCCCAGGGTGCTGTGACCGACGGAGTCGAACACGTCTTCGCCGTGGTCCGACAGGTACAGCAAAAAGCCGTTGGGATCGCTTTTGGCGTAGTCCTTGATCAGGCTCGACACCACGAAATCGTTGTACAGCACCGCGTTGTCGTAGCTGTTGTAGGTTGGCAACTGCGCATCGCTGACGCCCTTGGGCACGCCCTGGCGGTCGGTGAACTTGTCGAAGCTGGGCGGGTAGCGGTACTGGTAGCTCATGTGTGTGCCCAACAGGTGCACCACGATGAACTTGCGCTCGGCGCCGTCGGCCAGGGCCTTGGCGAAGGGCGCCAGCACGTCGCCGTCGTACTGGCGGGCGTTCTGGTTGCGATTATTGTTGAGGTACACCTGCTCGTCGGCCTGTTCGGAAAAGGTCGTCAGCATGGTGTTGCGCTTGGTCATGGTCTGCTGGTTGGTGATCCAGTAGGTCTTGTAACCGGCCTGTTTCATCACGCTGACAATCGACGGAGTCTTGAGGTACAGGTCGGGGTTCTCTTCGTCGGCGAACGTCAGCACCTGTTGCAGCGCCTCGATGGTGTAGGGGCGCGGGGTGATGACGTTGTCGAACACGGCCAGTTGATCACGCAACTTGTCGAGTTCCGGCGTGGTGTTGCGCGGGTAGCCGTAGAGGCTCATGCGCTGGCGGTTGGTCGACTCGCCGATGACCAGCACCAGGGTCGACGGCTGACCGGCGTTGTTGTCCTTGAGGTTTTTCAGGGGCGGGATCTGGCTGGCGCTGGTGAGCATGCCCTGCATGTTGTCCAGCTGTTCGGTGTAGCGACGGTAAGCCACGATCATCTGCCACGGCACGGCGGGCTCGATGCGGGTTTCGAAACGGTCGATGGCCTGTTCCATGGTGTCGCTGGTGGCGATCTGCTTGACCAGCGGGTAACCGACCACGGCCAGTACGATGGCGGCAGCGGCCAGCATCGACTGCCCGCGCGGCATGTACACCGGGCGCAGGCGGGTCCACAGTAACACGGCGAAGGCGGTGTGGGCGATAAACGCCAGCACGATCCACCACGCGAAATATTGGGTCGCGTACTCGCCGGCTTCAGAGATGTTCGACTCGAACATGATGAAGATGACGCTCTGGGAAAATTCCTGCTGGTAAATGAAGAAATAGCCCAGGCTGGCCATGGAACATGCCCACAGCACCACACCGATCAAAGCCGCCAGCAAGCGTGTACGGCGCGGGAATAAAAGCATCGGCGCCAGCCACAGCGCACTCATGAAGAAGGCCTGACGAAACCCGCTGAAACCGGAAGTGCCGGTCAGCTGGATCAGCAGTTGGGTAATACCCGAGAAGTACCAGAAGAACAGAAACAGCCAACCGAAGCCGGCCCAATCAAAGCCTTTTGCAGACGCAGTGCTGCGCTTGAACATCGCCATCCAACGCTCCAACCCAATTATTTTCAGCCGGCGCGCAGGAACGCGCGCCAACAGAGGCCGCCCTTGCATGGGGTGGCCCTTCGGGCGGGGAGTATCGGGGGGAGAGTGTGAAAACTTTGTCAGCGCTCTGTAAGCATTATCTTACAGAGCGGTTCAGCACAGCGCGGGGCGGGCGCCGGAGGTCTGTTCGAGCTGGCCTTGCAGGTGCGAGCGCAGACGCAGGACCTCCTGCTGCAGTTGATCGCGTTCGTCCTTCAACTGGCGCAATTCATCGCGACGGATGCTGACGTAAAGCGTCTGTGGAGGACGGGACATCTGTGCTGTGCTCATTGCTTGCCTCGCAAATAGCCGGTAGATCGCGGTGCCGGAACGCAGAATGGGAGTTCTCGGCATCAGTCGGAAGCAATTCTGAATTCTTTTTTCCATCAAGGGAACTTTTTTATTTTTGGCGGTCGTGTGACTTTTGCCGCAGTGATGGTGAAACGATGGCAACTTTTTTAGCATGAAACTCCCGCTATCCGCTCTGGACTAACCCTCATTAGCCTCATTGCGCTATAAACTATGTCACACATTTTTTAGCAGTTAGGAGCATCAGCACATGCAACTGGGGATTATTGGACTAGGCCGCATGGGCGGTAACATTGCGCGGCGCCTGATGCTCAATGGGCATACCACCGTTGTTTATGACCGTAACGAAGCATTCGTCAAAGGCTTGAGCGAGGAGGGCGCCACCGGCGTCGCCGACTTGAAAGCCCTGGTGGCCGGGCTGCAGAAGCCTCGCGCCGTGTGGGTCATGTTGCCGGCAGGCGACCCGACCGAAGACACCATCAATGCGTTGAGCGAGCTGTTGGAAGACGGTGACGTGATCATCGACGGCGGCAACACCAACTACAAGGACGACGTACGCCGCGGCAAGGCCCTGGCGGAAAAGGGCCTGCACTATGTGGACGTCGGCACCTCCGGCGGCGTCTGGGGCCTGGAGCGCGGCTACTGCATGATGATCGGCGGCGACGTCGAGACCGTGCAGCGCCTCGACCCGATCTTCAAGAGCCTGGCCCCGGGCGTTGGCAGCATCCCGCGAACCAGGGACCGTTCCGCCAGCGCCGATCCGCGTGCCGAGCACGGCTACATCCACGCCGGACCTGCGGGCGCCGGGCATTTCGTCAAGATGATCCACAACGGCATCGAATACGGGATGATGCAGGCGTTCGCTGAAGGCTTTGACATCCTCAAGACCAAGAACTCGGACAATCTGCCCCAGGACCAGCGCTTTGACCTCAATGTGGCTGACATCGCCGAAGTCTGGCGCCGCGGCAGCGTGGTGTCGTCGTGGTTGCTGGACCTGACCGCCGACGCGCTGGCCACCGACCCGAAACTCGACGGTTACTCCGGTTCCGTCGCCGACAGTGGCGAAGGCCGCTGGACCATCGAAGCCGCCATGGAGCAGGCCGTGCCGGTCCCGGTGCTGTCCACCTCGCTGTTCGCACGCTTCCGCTCGCGTCAGCAGAGCACCTACGGTGACAAAATGCTCTCTGCCATGCGCTTCGGCTTTGGCGGTCACGTGGAGACTTCCAAAAAATGACCGCCAACGGCAAAAAACCACAGGCCGAGCCCGCACCACCCACCACGCTGTTTTTGTTTGGCGCCCATGGCGACCTGGTCAAGCGTCTGCTGATGCCGGCGCTGTACAACCTCAGCCGTGATGGCTTGTTGGGCGATGGCCTGCGGATTGTCGGCGTCGATCACAACGCCATCAGCGATGCCGATTTCGCCAAGAAGCTCGAAGATTTCATTCGCACCGAAGCCGCGAGCAAGGTCAAGGGCAATGCCGAGCATGCCCTCGACCCCGAGCTGTGGGCGCAGTTGGCCAAGGGCATCAGCTATGTCGAGGGCGACTTTCTCGACGACAGCACCTACGCCGACATCGGCAAGAAGATCGCCGACAGCGGCACCGGCAACGCGGTGTTCTACCTGGCCACCGCGCCGCGCTTCTTCAGTGAAGTGGTGCAGCGCCTGGGCAGTGCCGGTTTGTTGACGGAAACCGACGAGAGCTTCCGCCGCGTGGTCATCGAGAAGCCGTTCGGCTCCGACCTGGCGACCGCCGAAGCGCTGAACGCGTGCCTGCTCAAGGTGATGAGCGAGAAGCAGATCTATCGCATCGACCATTACCTGGGCAAGGAGACGGTGCAGAACATCCTGATCAGCCGTTTCTCCAACGTGCTGTTCGAGGCGTTCTGGAACAACCATTACATCGACCACGTGCAGATCACCGCCGCCGAAACCGTTGGCGTGGAAACCCGGGGTAATTTCTTCGAGAAAACCGGCACCCTGCGCGACATGGTGCCTAATCACCTGTTCCAATTGCTGGCGATGGTCGCCATGGAACCGCCGGCGGCCTTCGGTGCCGACGCGGTGCGGGGTGAAAAGGCCAAGGTGATCGGTGCCGTGCGGCCCTGGTCGCTGGAAGATGCGCGGGCCAACTCGGTGCGGGGGCAGTACACCGCCGGCGAAATCGGCGGCAAGTCACTGCCCGGTTACCGCGAAGAAGCCAACGTGGCGCCCGACAGCAGCACCGAGACGTTTGTTGCCCTCAAGGTGATGATCGACAACTGGCGCTGGGTGGGCGTGCCGTTCTACCTGCGTACCGGCAAGCGCATGAGCGTGCGTGACACCGAAATCGTGATCTGCTTCAAGCCTGCGCCCTACGCGCAGTTTCGCGACACCGATGTGGACGAACTCGAGCCCACCTACCTGAAAATCCAGATTCAGCCCAACGAGGGCATGTGGTTCGACCTGCTGGCGAAAAAGCCCGGGCCGACCCTGGACATGGCCAACATCCAGCTGGGTTTTGCCTACAAGGACTTCTTCGAGATGCAGCCGTCGACCGGGTACGAAACCCTGATCTACGACTGCATGACCGGCGACCAGACCTTGTTCCAGCGGGCCGACAACATCGAAAACGGCTGGCGTGCGGTGCAGCCGTTTCTTGATGCGTGGCAGCAGGACGACGGGATCCAGGCCTACAAGGCGGGCGAGGACGGCCCGGCCGCCTCCGATGCATTGCTGGCGCGCGACGGTCGCACCTGGCACAGCCTCGGATGAGTGACGCGGCGATCCATCCCATCCGTTTTATCCTGAGTGACGTGGACGGCACCTTGTTGCACCCGGACCACCGCCTCAGCCAGCGCACTGCCGATGCGGTGCGGGCGTTGCGCGAGGCCGGGGTGTTTTTCAGCCTGGCCAGCGGGCGACCGCCCAAGGCCATGCATCATCTGATCGAGGCCTTCGGCATTGATGTGCCGGTGGCGGGCTTCAACGGTGGCACGCTGATCAACCCCGATGGCAGCATTCTGGTTGCCCACCACCTGCCGGCGGAGGCGGCGCTGATTGCCCTGGCGCTGTTTTCGGCCGAGCCGGACGTGGAAGTCTGGGTGTTCGCCGACGGTGACTGGTTGCGGCGTGATCCGCCGGGGCCTATGGAGCCGCGCGAGGCTGCAGGGCTGGGCTATGGCCCAATCGTGGTGGAGAGTTTCGAGCCGTACCTGGATCGGGTCGACAAGATTGTCGCGGCCAGCAACAACACCGGCTTGCTGGTGGAGCTGGAAGCGCAGTTGCATCCCAAGGTAGAGGGCCTGGCTCAGGTATCACGTTCGCAACCGGTTTACCTGGATGTGACGGCGATGCTGGCCAACAAGGGCGAGGCCTTGAAGACCCTGGCGGCGCACCTTGGGGTGCCGCTTGCGCAGACCGCCGCCATTGGCGACGGCGGCAATGACCCGGCGATGTTTCACGTGGCGGGGTTGTCGATTGCCATGGGCCAGGCGGAAGAAACCGTCAAGCACCAGGCGACTGTCGTCACCGGCAGCAATCTGGATGATGGCGCGGCGGAGGCGTTCGAACGCTTTATTCTCGCGCCGCGCGCAGGCTCTTAGAGGCCCAGCTCGAACGGGCGATCACTGTTTGCAGTGATCGCCCGTCAGGGTCATGCCTTACTTGGGCATTGCCCAGGACTGCAACTGGTAGCCGTGCTCGTCGAGTTCGGCACGCGCCTGCAACAGCAGATCTTCCAATTGCGCCGGGTCGGTGTAAGCGCTTGACGACAGCTGCTTGCTGCCGATGCGGGTGTTGGTGCGGTCGATGACGCTCAGGCTGAGGGCGCCAACGCCATCATGCCAGGCCACGCACTGAAAGGGCTGGAAGGCACGGTCTGCGATCAAAAGAGCTTCGTTGATGCGGAGCGGGGCGTTCATGTGGGTCTTCTCTCTGTATGCCCATTCAAGTCAGCACCGGCGGTTGGGCTGACCGTGCGGTGGGTTACTTGTACTGATGCACGATGCCCGGGTTCGGGTCACATACTGACGCAATTAATTTTCAAGGCTTGATCTGCGGATGGAGACGGTGGCTTTTTGCCCGCACTTATAGCGAAATGTTACATAGTGCTCGTCAATAAATTGATAGTGTGGCAGTCAGGCGTCCCAAATCTTTGTTTATAAATAACTTTAACA
This sequence comes from Pseudomonas sp. MH9.3, assembly GCF_034354675.1. Taxonomy (NCBI): domain Bacteria; kingdom Pseudomonadati; phylum Pseudomonadota; class Gammaproteobacteria; order Pseudomonadales; family Pseudomonadaceae; genus Pseudomonas; species Pseudomonas sp. MH9.3. The sequence goes on from NZ_CP133785.1 coordinate 571,953, forward strand.
ATTTTGACGCCAAGGAATAGTCATGATTGTTACACCCGTCCCGCGACGCTTGCTTGTGGTTGACCCCTGTGACGATTGTCACGGCCTGCTGCCCGGTTTGCGCGCCGCCGGCTGGGACGTGGACAGTTGCGCACTGGAAACGGTAGGGGACCGCTCCTGTGATATCGGTTTGTTGCGTTTGCAGCCGTATCACCTGGAGCGCCCCGAGGCCGTCAAGGAACTGATCAGCCGCAGCGGCACCGAATGGATTGCTGTGCTCGACCAGGACGTACTGCGCCTGCAGAACGTCGGCGATTTTGTCTGCGAGTGGTTTTTCGACTTCCATACCCTGCCGTTCGATGTGTCGCGAGTGCAGGTCATTCTCGGCCGTGCGTTCGGCATGGCGCGCTTGCGCGGCAAGGGCAACACGCCGGTGGACGGGCCCGAACACGAATTACTCGGCGACAGCAGGGCGATCCGCGAGCTGCGCAAGTTGCTGTCAAAGTTGGCGCCCACCGAGTCACCGGTGCTGATTCGCGGTGACAGCGGCACCGGCAAGGAGCTGGTCGCCAAGACCCTGCACCGCCAGTCCCAGCGTCATGCCAGGCCATTCGTGGCGATCAACTGCGGTGCCATCCCCGAACACCTGATCCAGTCCGAACTGTTCGGCCATGAAAAAGGCGCGTTTACCGGCGCCCATCAGCGCAAGATCGGCCGCATCGAAGCCGCGAATGGCGGCACCCTGTTTCTCGATGAAATCGGCGACTTGCCGATGGAGTTGCAAGCGAACCTGCTGCGCTTTCTCCAGGAAAAACAGGTCGAACGCGTCGGCGGCAGTCAGCCGATACCGGTGGATGTGCGGGTACTGGCGGCGACCCACGTCGACCTCGAAGCGGCGGTGGTCAAGGGCACCTTTCGCGAAGACCTGTATTACCGCCTGAATGTGCTGCAAGTGGTCACCGCCCCCCTGCGCGAGCGGCACGGTGACGTCGCGATGCTGGCCAACCACTTTTCACGCTTCTACAGCCAGGAAACCGGCCGCCGCCCGCGCAGTTTCAGCGAGGACGCGCTGGTTGCCATGGGGCAGCATCCCTGGCCGGGCAACGTGCGTGAACTGGCCAACCGCGTACGCCGCGGTCTGGTACTGGCCGAAGGGCGCCAGATCGAGGCCACCGACCTGGGCTTGCTGGGCAAGCGGGCCGTGTCGCCACCCATGGCCACACTGGAAGACTACAAGCACCGCGCCGAACGCCAGGCGTTGTGCGACGTGCTCAATCGACACAGCGACAACCTGAGCATCGCGGCCCGCGTGCTGGGCGTCTCCCGGCCCACGTTCTACCGGTTATTGCACAAGCACCAGATCCGCTAGACGCGCCCACTCCACGTCCACACCTTGAGGCTAGCGTGCTTGTCGCGGGTGATTGGGTTGTTGTGGCGAGCGGGCTTGCCCTAATGCCGTTCAGTTAAGCGCAGATTCCTTGTGGCGAGCAGGCTTGTCCTGCGTTGGGCTGCGCAGCAGCCCCAAAACCAGGCGCTGAGCCGTATCAGGTACACCGCGTTTTGCTCGATGGGGGGCGCTGCGCACCCCAACGCGGGGCAAGCCCGCTCGCCACAATAAGCCCACAAGAGCCCTCTTGATCGTTCCCACGCGTGGGAACGATCAAAATTTCCTTAACTGAACGGCATTAGGGCAAGCCCTAATGCCGTTCAGTTAAGCGCAGATTCCCTGTGGCGAGCAGGCTTGTCCTGCGTTGGGCTGCGCAGCAGCCCCAAAGCCAGGCGCTGAGCCGTATCAGGTACACAGCGTTTTGCTTGATGGGGGGCGCTGCGCACCCCAACGCGGGGCAAGCCCGCTCGCCACAATAAGCCCACAAGAGCCCTCTTGATCGTTCCCACGCGTGGGAACGATCAAAATTTCCTTAACTGAACGGCATTAGGGCAAGCCCTAATGCCGTTCAGTTAAGCGCAGATTCCCTGTGGCGAGCAGGCTTGTCCTGCGTTGGGCTGCGCAGCAGCCCCAAAGCCAGGCGCTGAGCCGTATCAGGTACACCGCGTTTTGCTCGATGGGGGGCGCTGCGCACCCCAACGCGGGGCAAGCCCGCTCGCCACGACAGCCCGCTCGCCACAACAAGTCCGCACCCAAGGACGCGTTGGGCATTCAGAAGTAATACGGAAACTTCAGGCTGAACGTAAAGTCCGGCGCATCGTCCGTCATGCCGATCGCGAGGTTCGGCACGATGGTCAGGTTGTCCGACGCCGCAATCGTCATGCCCACGTTGAAATAGCCCGCGTTGGCATCGCTGGACACCACCGACTGCCATTCCTGCCCGCTTTGCTTGACCTTGCTTTTGCGCTGTATCACGTCGGACACCGAGAACGACATGCTCATCTTCTCGTTCAGCGCGAATGCCACGCCCACGCCGAACTGGAAGCTGTCGCCCAGTTGGATCTTGCCGGGCACCTTCTGATTGACGTTAGGGCTGATGTCGCTGAACGAGTCCTCGAAGTTGTGGGTGTAGGACAGCGAACCGAACAGCACCGCCGGGTCGAAGGTCTTGACCAGCGAGATGCCCGGCGTCACCGACCACACGCCGTTGCCGGTGGGCAGGCTCTCGGGAATGGCGAGGTTGTCGTTGCCCGGTTTCGGTATCAGCTTGATGCCGTACGGGTCCGCCCCGGTGGGCGCCTTGACCCGTACCGACACGACCGCATCGGGCAGGTGCGCGCTTTCGTCGAGGAACTTGTACGAGACGCCGGCATTGACGTCGCCGATGGTCGGGTCGCGCGTTACCGAGCCTTCCGACATGGCGGTAGAACTGCCGCCCGCACCGCCTGACTGGTAGGTGGATTCGCGGTACACCACCGGCACGTTCAGGTCGAACTGCCAACGGTTGTCCAGGTTGTAGCGCCCGGTCAGGTCCAGGGTCCAGCTGTCGGACTTGATGCGGTCCAGGTTGATATTGCCGAGGAAGATCGAGTCCAGCGCGAGAAAGCCGTTGAGGGACAACTGGCGTGCATCGTAGCGCGCGTAGGTGATGCCGGTTTCCAGGCTGAACCTGCCGTTGCCGAAAAAGCCACTGGCTTCGTTGTACAGGTTGCTCACACTTTGCGCCGGGGCCGAGTCGTCCTTGAGGTTCTGCCCGTAGGAACTGCCGCCGCCCGCGCCGCCGGAGGCCGCCGCCGCGCCTACGCCTGGCGTATGGCCGGCCACGGTGGTACCGCCTTTCTGGAAGTCGGCAGGGGATTTGGCCAGGCGTTTGGGGGCGGGTGTTGCGGGTTGATCTTCTACTTGCCTTACACGTTGTTCCAGTACGGCCAGTGCTTTTTGCTGCACTTCATAGCGTTGCTTGAGCTCCAGCAGTTCTTGCTTCAGTGTTTCGATATCAGCGTCCGGTGCGGCATAAAGCACGGAGGCGGGCAGGAGCGCACTCAAACAAACCACGGCACGTAACGATACAGATCGATGCATGAAATAAGCCGTCCCTTTTAATGCGTAAGTGTCGAGGCTCAGCGTAGTTCAATAACCGGAGGGGCGAAGGCCCTTGAGTTGATCCAGATTGAGGTTCTGCGTGATGTTGTTGAAACCGTTGTTGCCCATGACCACATTGAGTTGGGTCAGGTTGCTGACCGCGTTGCCGTTGCCTTGAATGACGGTGCCTTGCAGCACGTTGCCGGCGCCGATCTGCTGCACGGCATTGCCCTGGTTGTTGCTGGCCTGGAGGGCCATTTGCAGCCCGCCATTATTGGCGCTCACCGTGACCTGGCCTGCCGCCGTGCCACCGGTGATCGGCTGGCCAGCCAGCAGCGCCTGTCCGGACTGCGCGTAGTTGGCCGGGGCCAGGCCGTTTTTGCTCACGTTGATGTCCACGCCGTTGGTGGCAGCGTTGCCATCCCCGGCCGCGCGAACGCTTTGCACCACGCCCTGGCCGGTGCCCAGGCCCGCGCCACCGACGACTGTGCCGGTGCCTTCAGGTTGCCTGCTCACGCCTGTGCCATCGTTGCCCGATACCTGCACATAAAATTGCGGGGTGACGGTGGACGCGTTGACCTGCATGGCCGCGCTGCCGGTCACGGTGGCGCCGGCGGCATTGGTCCAGGTGCTGCTCATGACGATGCCAAAGCTGATGATGCGCCCCGGCATCACGTAACGCCCGCGCAGGTCGGCCATTTCCGCATCCTTGAGCTCGATCGGCTTGAACGCCGAGGACGCATGCACCGGTGCAGAGGCGGCCAGGCAGATGACCGTCAACCAACGGAAAGTGTTCATCGTGTGCTCCTGGAGCGTCCTGCCCCTTATTGCGCTTCTAGAAGAAGTCGCTCTGGATAAAACCGAATTCCATCAATTCGCTGTCACGTACCGGGCTGAACGCGTTGAACTGGTTCCTGGCGGTCAGCGGCACGCGCGGGGTGAGCAGGGCGTTGGTCTTGTCGTAGCCTTCACCGATCACGGCGAACACGATGCCATTCCAGCCCTTGACGAAGTCGTCCCTGGCGTAGCGCTTGTTGCCCAGTACCGGATCGCCGATGTACACCCACTCCTTGTCGGCCCGCTGCAACACCACAAAATGCTTGTAGCCGCGAATTTCCAGCAGGACCACGACCGGCACCTTTACGGTCATCAACACGTCAGGGGCGATGCGATAGCCCTTGGCGCGCATGTTGATGCTTTCCAGGTAGCGCTTCATGTCGAGCATCGAGAAGCCCTGGGTGCGCACCAGGTCCTGGTCGGCGTTGACCAGCATGCCCTTGATGATGTGGTCTTCATCCACGTCCATCCAATAGGCTTGGCGCAGGATGGTCGCCAGCGCGGCGGCGCCGCAGCTGAAATCGGTTTTCTGTTCCACCAGGTTGGCGAACTTGCGCTCGCGGATGCTCTCGACCTTTTTGTACACCACCGCACCGTTGGGCATGACGACTGCCATTTGCCCCGCCCAGGTCGGGCCGGTGAGTGCGAACAAAAGGAGAAAGACAACGCGGCGCATGATCAGGTGACCTGTTGGACACTGGAATGAAAGGGGCCTTTTTGGCAAGGCCCGATCTGCATCAGAAGCGAGTGATTGCTACGTTGTTCTGACCCTGGTTGTTGCTGCCCGACAGTACGTTGGAGTTCGATACGCCGGAGCTGTAGTTCAGCGAGTTGTTCACGCTGGCGTTGTTGGTGACCACCGATTTGGCACCCCAGCCATGGCCGCTGCTCAGGTTCACGGTCAGGTTGCCCGACACATCCTGCACGCCGGATACAACGGCTGCGCCGCTGTCGCCATTGCCGGAGGCGATAGCAACGCTGTTGCTGCCCTGGTTGGAGGTGCCGGTGGCTGCGTTCAACTGAATCACGCCGGAAGCGTTGTTGCCGCTGCTGTTGAGCGAAGCATTGTTTTGCGAGCCGCCGTTGATTGCCAGGTTGCCGCTGTTGGATTGCGCGGTGCCGGTGCTGGCGAACACGAAGTCAGCATCGCCGGAAACGATGGCCACGTCGTTCTTGCCCTGGTTGTTGTCACCGCTCAGCACGTTGCCGTTGGCCACGCCGCTGATGTGGTTGTAGGAGTCAGTGGTCGACGCGTTGTTTTCGGTTTTGTCGTTGAGTACGGTGTTGCCCTTGTTGCTCTGGCCGTCAACGGTAGTCGCGGCAGCAGTGGTAGGCGCGTGGTAGCCGCCTGCCTGGGCTGCAACAGCCATGAGCGCAGCGAGAGCGAAAGCCAGTGGTTTGAGCGCTGTGGTGGTTTTCATGGTGTATCTCCTTGCTTCTAATTAGTGATTTAAGTGTTGATACGGTCCGGCAGGCGACTCAGCTCCATCAGTTGAGTCGCACATTCAGGGTGTTAGCCACTCGGTTCCCCACCCCGGCGCTCTGGTTGACCTGTACCACTCCACGGCTGCCGGTGAAGGCCTGGTCGCTGGTAACGACCTGGCGGCTGCCAGTGGTAGAGGTCAATCCCGAGTCTGTTGCAAGCGCAACGGTCTGTTGCGACATGACGCTGTCGTCGATGCTTTGCGGGCCAGTGGTCAGGCTGACGCGCACGGCATTGATCATCTGGTTCTGGGCCCCGGCCGACTGATTGACGCTCAGTGCACCGTTGCCATGGCTGAAAGCGTTGCCCTGAATCGCAGTGCTGGCACTCAGGGAGCGGTCGGCGGCGGCGCCGCTGATTTTCTGTGTGACGGAGACAGTGGCCCGGGCGTTATGGCCCACGGCGATGGCGAGGTTGTTGCTCAGCTGTTGCTGGTCACCGGCGGCCTGGTTGATCGAGACCGCGCCGTTGTATTGCTTGCCCGAGTTATCGATGCTGGCGTTGTTGCCGGTCGTGTCGGCCATGGCTGCCGAGCAGCTCATCATGGCCAGGAGCATCCAGAGATGATTCATTTCATCGCTCCGCCGATCATGCCGCCGAGGTTGTTCAGCGGTGCGAGGCCGCGTGAGACTGCGCCGTTGACCGTTCCCGAGATGCCAGCGCTGCCGCCGCCCTGGCCCGCCGCGCTGGCGGCACCCAGGCTGTTACCGGCACCGATGGCGTTCAACCCGTTCAGGTCGCCATTGGGCATGACGCTGCGGGTAACGCTGGAACCGCTGCTGATGCCAGCGATGTCGTGGTCGCTGAGTTCGTTGGTGACGGCGCGGATTTGCCCGGTCGGGTTGGCATTGGCGGTGATGGGGTAGGGGTCGGTGCCGCGTGCACGGCCAATGGCATAAGGTTGCACCTGACGCTCGATCACGATCACTCCATCATTCGCCGCCAGCACTGGCAGGCTCACGACGGCACTCAGTGCGCAGCCGATCAGCAGGAGGCTCAGTGAGCCAGGATTGTGTGTGTCCACGGTGGCAGTCCTTAGTCATAGCGCTGACCCTAAACAGCGCTGACAGACGTAAAGCAGAAGGCGTGCCGCTTTTTATTTGACGTTTATATTCAAAAGGTTAGCTTTTTTTGTGGGCAAAGTGATGGCCATGCTGTTTCAGAGATGAGACAGCGTTGAGGTGATGACGCAGATCCAGTGCCGCCTGTGAGCTGTCTCAAGGATGAAACACTGCCCAGGGCAAAACCATGAATCCGCTCAAGACGGGCGGTTGCAGGCGGGGAAGTGTTTCAAAAATGGACACATCAGGCGCAGGCGGGCCCGCGATGGCTGGCGAAAAGGCTCAGCCCTTGGGGGCTTTACGCGGAATGGAATTGAGTACGGGATTGCCGTCCTGGTTCTGGGTCAGGTAGACCGGCAGCACCTTGGGCAGGGAAGGGATGAGGTTGTTGACCTCATTGATGTTGTAGATGCCGCCGATGCGAATCGCCCCGGTGGGCGTGTCGGCCAGCATCACCGGCTTGCTCAGGTAGCGGTTGATCAAGGGCAGCGCATCGGCCAGGGCCAGATTATCGAGTACCAGCTTACCCTGGCGCCAGGCCAGCGCCGAGTCGCCGGGGTTGATCGCGCGGAGCTTGGGTGTTGCATCGCCATGCTGGTAGCTGGCCTGCATTCCCGGGGTCAGCGGCACGCTGCCGTGCACCGTGTCGCTGGAAATCTGCACCGAGCCCTCCAGCAGCATCACCCGTACCTGGTCTTCATATTTCCACACGTTGAACTGAGTGCCCGTCACACGCACCCGGCCGTCGCCGGCCCGCACGATAAAGGGGTGGGCGCTGTCATGGCTGACCTTGAAAAACGCTTCGCCCCTGTTCAGCGTCAGTTGACGCTGATCCCTGTAATTGGCGTAGACCAGTTGCGTGCCCAGGTTCATTTCCACCTGGCTGCCATCACCCAGGGTGACTACGCGTGCGTCATTGGTTGTTTCGAAGCGTTCATAGGCGTTGGGCAGCCAGCCGGCTTCCCAACCGGTGAACGCTGCCAGCGGCAAGGCTACCAGGCAAATCGCAGCGGCGACTGCATAGGTGCGCAATCGGCTACGCGGTTTGAACCGCACCACGACAGGCTGGGTTTGAGGGCGGGGCAGGTGCTCGGCAACGTCCCAGATCTCCAGCATGGCTGCGTATTCAAAGGCGTGCAGTGGATGAGCGTCATGCCAGCGCTGGAAAGCCTGGCGCTCGGCGCCGGTGCAGTCGGCCGCATGCAGGCGCATGCACCACTGCGCCGCGGCGTCGGTGATGGCGTCATATTCTGCTTCTGAAACGGAATTTTCGCTCATTGACTCATCCTGATTTCCCACATTCTAACCTCCCCGAGCGGACGGCGAGAACAGCATCATGGCGAATGCACATCAATTGGAACTTATTCTCGTTGGCGCGCACCTAAAAATTTCAGGACTTGAGTCTGTGTTTCCCACGATGGAGTAACCAATATGCTGAAGAAAACCCTCATCGCGCTGTGTGCAACCTCCGCCCTGCTGAGCGCAGGCGCTGCGCTGGCCGACAAGCCGGGCGCCGGCTGGATCCCGATTGAAAAAGCCATCGAAGTGGCCAAGACCAAGGCCGGCTATGTCGAAGTCTATGCGGCCGAAGCCGACGACAACGGCTACTGGGAAGTCAAGGGACGCAAGTCCGACGGCGTCGTGTATGAAGCCCGCATCGACGGCGCTTCGGGCAACGTCCTGCGTGATCAGAAAGACTGATCGACCGCGCCGGGAGCCTGTTCAGGCTCCCGCATCCAACGTGCGTCCCAGGTGGGTGATCAGGTAGGTAATGGAGTCTGCATTGGCCAGGATGGTGTCGATGCGCTTGTCGACGTTACTCATGAACACTGACCGCGCATCCTGCAACGTTTTTGTACCGGTGGCACTCAGCACCTTGTCCTTGAGTGAAGTACTCGAAGTGCTTTTGCCGAAATCTTCCCACGTCTGGCTGAATTCGTCCCACGTCCTGAACAGCGTCGAGGCTGGCGTCAGCGTCGACAGCGCGGTTTCACGCAAGTCCGTCAGCGTGGTCTTGAGCTGCGTGGCGCCTTTGATGTTGACGTTGATCAAGTCAGGAAACGGTCGCATCGAGTCCAGGTAGGCCAGGTCTTCAGTGTCGCAGGTTATGTGGGTTATCTCGTGGATCAGGGTGGCCGCACGTGCATGGGCGGCAATGTCGAACGGCGCGTTGAGACGGTTCTGATAGACGTCCAGCAGCGGGTCGAAAAAGCGGTCCATCAAGTAAATCCTGCGTTCTGCTTCGCCAGGCAGGATGAACGCGCAAGCATCCGCAGGGTTGTAACGGTCGGTGCCACTGACAAAACGCATGGAGTCGGGTGTGATCAGGCTGGGGTTGATCAGCTCATTGAGCACTTCGTCAATCCGGCGCTCGATCCGCCCCAATTGGTCGGGGCTGAGGGTACCGACGCCGAACATGTCGCCAAAAAACAAGCCGCACCGGCTCAACGGATCACGTGAGGGGGCGAAGTGCAGAATGTTGCGTTTGCAGGTCACGGCGTAGTACGTGGCGACATTCAATGCTTCGTTGATACAGCGCGCCTTCCAACTCGACACGGCGCTGATTGCGCGCATGCCAATCGCCTCCACATTGATGCCATGCTGCTCGGCAGTAGGAGGGTAGTAGCGATCGGCAAGGCGGGACAGGACCTTGCCATAGCGGGGGGTGTGTCGGTTCAGGTCAAGCACCCATATGCCCTGGCTATTGCGTTGTATCCAGGGGCCGCGATCCTCGGTAGCACCCAGTCGCCAGTGCTCACCGGCTTTGCTCACGGCGTATACCTTGCCCGCAGCGGGCACAAAGTGGCGCTCTCCGTACTTCTCTCCGTAGGTGTGGGTCTGCGCATTCAGGTTCAGGGAGTCAAGCGAAACATCCTGGCCTTCAAACTTCTTCAAACGCGTGCGCGCAGGGGCCGTCACTTTGTAGGTGTCCAGAGTCATCGCTTTGGGCGGTGAGGCTGCTGGCCATTGTTCGAGCGACGACGGCTGTTTGGCCGCAGGCAAGCCAGGCAACGGCGCGTCCAGTTCATCGCGCAGGGCGGCCAGTTGGGCCACGCCGGCGATAAAGGTCTTGAGTGCACTTGTCCAACGATGCTCTTGCAGGTCTTCGGCTGAGGCCTTGAACAACGTATAACTGCGCCACACCACCAGCGGGTAGGCGAGTTTGCCCGCCATGAACGCCAGGCCTCTGGGGATAGCCTCGCTCAGCAGGCTGCTCACCGCATCCCACTGTCGTTGCCCCGATGGCGTGAACTGGCAGGTCAGCATCCGGTTGAGCATCTCGCGGTTGTCGTCGAACAACCGATGCAGCAGATTGCCGCTGACGGGCGACGCGCCCAGATGAATGTCCGCGTTCGGCCGACGCAACAGATTGCGATAGGTCGTCTGATGAGCCGTTTGCATCTGGCCGATCACCCAGTCCTGCAATGCGCCGGGGGATGTGAACTCATGCAGCAGTTCGGTTTCGTCCTTGTACTCTTTCAATACGTGCCGGGTGCTGTAGGGCGCGTACAGCACCAGGGGATCGGCTGCCTCGGCACCGATCAGGTAGCAGCCCAGCGCTGCCACTACGGAGGCGCCCTCGGTGGCGATCAGCTCCAGCGGTCGAACCAGCGCCTTCGCACCGCTGACGGCGGCACGGGCCACGGCATCGGGCATGTCAAAGGCTTGCTGGAGCAGGCGCCAGGCCGCGTCCGACAGCCGTTCATTGAGCTTTTGTTCGTGGGCGTACTGCAGCAGTTGCCAGGGCAGCTGCCGGCAGAAGAGTTGGCGGCGCTCGCGGGTGTCGTCGGTGTTGCCGTTGAGGTGGGTGGCGAGCAACGTCTGGTAGATACTCTTCAAATCCAGCTGCCGCACCAGTTGCACCACGGCGTTCCCGTCCAGCGTGGCGGGCAGCCCGGTGGCAGCACGCGATGTCGGCCGGATGTCGTCGGCGCGCAATTGCGGCAGATGGCGCATGGCGAAATCCGTCAGGGTCTGGGTGTGGCCCTGCAGCTCGATGCGTGGCGTGATCAGCACGTGCTCCGGGTCTGTCGCGTGGTCGGGAAAGCGCGCTGCAAGCAGGGCTTTCAGCGTGCTCCCGACTTTATCGCGCAGGGGCGTGATGCCGTGCAGATAGTCGCGCTCCTGCGGCGCGCTCAGGCGGTACTGTTCGAGCAGTTCGGCATGCAGGCGCTGGTCTGCCTGCGCCGCCATGCCCAGCCATACCGGTAACGCCTGCTGGTTGATCAGGGCGTGGGCGATGTTGATGGCTCGGTCCAGGTTGGATGGCGGCGCGCGGCGGATCAACGCGTCCATACAGTCCTGAAAGCGTTGTGCTCCCAGCCTCATCGACAGCAGGTGGTCGATCTCGTCCAGCACGAAGCGGCTATAGGTGGACTGGCGATTGTTGACCAGGTGATCATCGATACGCTGCAATGGGCCCAGCATGAAACGCTGGTGGGGCACACGCCTGGACGGCGGCAGGTGCTCGACCAACGTCCAGCGTTCACGCTCATCCTGTACACGTCGGTCGAGGGTATCGCGCAAGGTCTTGACCGAGGCAAACCCCTCATAGCCACGCCCTGGCGTCCAAAGTATGGCCGCACCGGAATGCTCGGTGTCAATGCCGCCGCGTTCGGTCAGTACAAAGCAGCTGGTCAGTGGATCGGTGCGGGTTCCGACGCTCAGGCTCAGGCCGTAGGCGTCCGGGATAAACCCTTTCAGGCCATGCCGTGTCAGCCGGGTCATGCTCTCGTTGTTGAGCACACTGCCCAGCAAGGCGACGTGAGTGGGGCCAAGGGTACGTGACAGGCGCCTGAGGTGCGCTTCGCCGCTCAAGCCATCGAACAGCCCCTGGGCCGGATGTGCCTTGTTGTTGTCGATCAGCACATGGGGGAGTGTGCGCAGGTCCCTGTCGACGAAGCTGCTCAGCACCTTGTCGATGACTGTATTGAAGCTGGCGACCGTCACGTTGGGTAATTTCAACGCAGTGCCCGCTTCAGGCTTGCCGTAAAACCCGCGCACCGCCGACTGACCAAGCGCGTCAGCCTGCCCGGCCAGGCGCGCAATAAAGTGCGCGACCATGCCGATTGAGGTTTCAGGCACGCGCCTCTCGCGTTCTGCTGCCGGCGTGGAATAGGTATTGAGGTAGACGTCATCGGCCTTCAGGTTCGTATGCCCTTTGGCCATTTCCGCATTCAGTGCATGGGCGGCCAGATCGCGCAGCGTCAACTGCTTGCTGCGTTCCAGTGCCAGCGCATCATGCACGGCACGCATTCGTTTGAGCTGCAGCTTGGCCTTTTCCGCCAATACCGTACTCGGTCGTCCATTGCCGCTGGTGACTGGGTGCACGCTCCAGTGTCCGCCAGCGTCGTGCTCCATCAGCCGGCTGTCGAGCATGATGCGAACGTCCAGGGCGGTATCGAGCAGGGCGCCCAGGTTGATGGTGCCGACGCTGCGCCGATACAGGCCCAGCGCATGCTCCAGGTTGCTGAACTGTTTGGCCGCAACGTCCCTGATCATGTCCTGGAAGACATCGTCGGCGACAGGTTTGCCGGTGACTTGCACCTGATCCATGTCGATAAACACGCTGCGCTCATCCAGCGACAGAAAATTGAGCAGCTCATCTTCATGCCCGGCCGTCTTGAGCATGGCCTGCAGCATGCCCTTGAGTTCTTCCACGTTCTTGAGCACCTGCAACCCCCGCGATTGGGTATAGAAATACGCGTGGGAGTTGCTGATCAGCAGGGTGCTGGCCAATTCAACGTAATGTTGATAGGGCGCATGAACCTGAACCTTTTCTATTTTCAGGGTGCTTGCATAGGTGCTGCGCGCGGCCTGGTCTGCGAGAAATATCGCGCGCAGCGTCTGGCTTTCTTCAGTGCTCACGATCTGGTCCTGGTGCTTGAACAGCAGGTCGACGCGAAACTTGTCACTGATCATCCGCGCGAAAAACTGCAGGCGTGACTGACCGTCCCGGCAGTCTTCGTTCCAATAGGTTTGCAGCAGGCTGTGCAGCAAGGTCGAGAGAATACCGCTGGTTTGCGCGACCAGGCTGTCCCAGTTCTGCTGGTCTTTGGCCTGTTGCTGCGGGGTATGCTGGCGGGTGTCGTGGCCGAGATTGGCGAACGTGCGGGTCTGGTCCGTGGGCCAGCCCTGACGGCCGTAAAACTGCAGAAGTGCCTCGCGCAGGGGCATGGAGGCGCCCAGGCGATGTTCCTCATCGGTGGCGACCCTGGCGAGAAAGTCCACCCGCGTGTCGCTCTGGTCAAGGCTGGGAAAGTAGCGCCGCGCCATGATGTTGAGCAGCGTGTCGAGCATCCAGCGCAGGGTGGGGAGCTTGCGCAACTGGTCCAGTATCGCGACGACGTTTTTCTGTTGCGCGTCGAGAATGCCCTGGCGCTGGTCCGCCATCACGGCGCCGGGGACGGCGGCGGTGCTCACAATCAATGGATCCTTGACCGGCAAGGCGTCACGCTCATCGATGGCCAGAAACTGCAGCAGCTCTGCACGCTGGCCGGGCTGTTTCAAGCGTTCCTCCACGTCCTCAAGCAGGTCGGCACGGCTGTCGAACAACTCCAGGCCGCCATAGGGCGTGAAGAGCACGGCTTTAGCGTCGTCAGGTGTCGGGCTCATGATGAAGGCGCCGGCCAGCACTAGTGCGGGCTGGTCGCTGAGATTGACCAGCAGCCGTTCCACGTTCATCGGGTAGTCGCGTGCTTCGTTGTTCTGGCGCGCCGCGTCCGTGGCGTAATACAGGGTCAGCAACCAATCAAGGTCCTTGACTGAAAACCCCAGAGTACGCTCGCGTTCCGAGGGGGTCTTGCGACTGACGGGGCGTTGAAACTCTTCGAAAAAGTAAGGCGGGTTCACCTGGGTCATGGCGCGCGTTCCATCTGCGGGGCTGTCATCAGTGCGCACCGTAATGGCAGGCGCAGTGCCAAGGGTGTTACATATCTGAAGCAGACATTGACAGCAGCCACGGGCCGCGTTGTTTAATCGACGATGTGGATTCTTGTTGTTTCTCCCAATTATAAAATCGGAGCTACAGATGTCTGCCCAGTCCCCGATCGTCGACCTTCCTTGCGCGCTCATCGGCTTCAACGACCTGGTGGCGTTGCTGCACGCCCTGTTCATCAAGCACGGCACGTCAGCCGAGGTGGCGGCCATCCTGGCTCACAACTGTGCGAGCGCCGAGCGCGACGGCGCCCACAGCCATGGCATTTTCCGTATCCCCGGTTACCTGAGTACGTTGGCCAGCGGCTGGGTCAATGGCCATGCGGTGCCGCTGGTGACGGATGTGGCCTCCGGCTTTGTGCGGGTAGACGCCTGCAACGGGTTTGCCCAGCCCGCCCTTGAAGCCGCGCGTACGCTGCTGGTGGACAAGGCCCGCAGCGCCGGCATCGCCTTGCTCGCGATCCACAACTCCCATCACTTCGCCGCACTGTGGCCGGATGTCGAGCCCTTCGCCGAGGAAGGTCTGGTGGCGCTGAGTGTGGTCAACAGCATGACCTGCGTGGTGCCCCATGGCGCCGACCGGCCGCTGTTCGGTACCAACCCCATCGCGTTCGCCGCACCGCGTGCCGACGGGCCGCCGATTGTGTTTGACCTTGCCACCAGCGCCATCGCCCACGGCGATGTGCAGATCGCCGCACGCAACGGCGAGCGCTTGCCGCCGGGCATGGGGGTCGACAGCCTGGGCCAGCCTACCCAGGACCCCAAGGCGGTGCTTGAAGGCGGCGCGCTGTTGCCATTCGGCGGGCACAAGGGCTCGGCGTTGTCGATGATGGTCGAGCTGCTGGCGGCGGCGTTGACGGGCGGTAATTTTTCCTTCGAATTCAACTGGGCGGATCACCCGGGCGCACGCACGCCCTGGACCGGGCAATTGCTGATCGTGATCGACCCGAGCAAAACCGCCGGGCAAAGCTTCGCCGAGCGCAGTCAGGAGCTGGTGCGGCAAATGCATGCAGCAGGGTTGCGGCGGTTACCCGGTGATCGGCGTCATCGCACGCGGGCGAAGTCGCTGGAGGCGGGTATCGAGATTGACGCGAAGGATCTTCAGCAGTTACGGGAGCTGGCGGGAGAGTAACGGGGGCTGCGCAGGGTGCGCAGCCCCCGGCAATCAGTTGCGACGACCCAGCAACAGGCCGACCACCAGACCGAAGCCTGCGGAAATCGCCACGGTCTGCCACGGATGACCACCGATGTAGGTCTCGGTGGCATCCACCACCGGCTTGCTGCGCTCGCGCACGCTGGAGACCGAGTCCAGGGCCTGCTTGAGTTTGATGGCGACCTGCTCACGCAGGGTTTCGCCTTCTTCGCCCACCAGGGCTGCGCTGCTTTTAAGCAGCTTGTCGGATTCTTCGATCAGCGCCGTCAGTTCACTGAACGCTTGATCCTTGATTTGTTCTTCGACGGCTTGGGCAGCGGTTTTGCGGGCCATTGGGTGACTCCTTGCAGGTGAATGTGACAGTGAACAATGGAGTGTCCGGCGTCGGCAAAAGTTGCAGTTTTTTTGCCTGCAGCCGGTTTGGAGCAAAATCCGGATCAGGATATTTCGACCCACGGTGTAAGATGGCACCTATTTGTGCAGCAGGTAATTCAACATGAGCTTCAATCTCGCCAACAAGACCCTCGCCGAACGTGCCGAGCTGGAAGATGAAAAGTCCCGTCTTTATGACCTGTGGCAAAGCAACCTGGGCAAGGCCAAGGGCGAAGCCGCGCGACTGTTCGGTGAGCGCGCCAAGCGCAAGGGTAAATGGGCCGAATGGGTGCGTGCCGAGCTTGACGGCATGTCGCCACCGGAGTTCTCCGGCATGGTGCGCAGCGAAGTCAACAAGCTGATGGCTGCGGCTAAATAAAACACGCCACAATGGCCTCGCGCAGCGTGGGCAGCGGCGAGTCAAACCATGGCTCTGTGGCGAGCGGTCTTGCCCTAATGCCGTTCAGTTAAGGAAAATTTGCGGGCTTATTGTGGCGAGCGGGCTTGCCCCGCGTTGGGGTGCGAAGCGCCCCCCATCGAGCAAAACGCGGTGTACCTGATACGGCTCAGCGCCTGGCTTTGGGGCTGCTGCGCAGCCCAACGCAGGACAAGCCTGCTCGCCACAGGGAATCTACGCTTGTGGGCTTATTGTGGCGAGCGGGCTTGCCCCGCGTTGGGGTGCGAAGCGCCCCCAATCGAGCAAAACGCGGTGTAACTGATACGGCTCAGCGCCTGGTTTTGGGGCTGCTGCGCAGCCCAACGCAGGACAAGCCTGCTCGCCACAGGGAATCTGCGCTTGTGGGCTTATTGTGGCGAGCGGGCTTGCCCCGCGTTGGGGTGCGAAGCGCCCCCAATCAAGCAAAACGCGGTGTACCTGATACGGCTCAGCGCCTGGCTTTGGGGCTGCTGCGCAGCCCAACGCAGGGCAAGCCTGCTAGCCACGGGGATAGACACTCTCTTGTTTTACCAGGTCGCCGTGTTCGGCAGATTCAGCGTGCCACGGTCCACAAAGCGCAGGGTGCCGAACAGCCCACCCGCCAGTTTGCCGCGCAGCACGTATGGCAGGTTGTTCAGGCGTTGGGTCTGGCTCAGGCCCAGGGTCTGGCGCAACACGGAAAACGCTGAAACGCTGACCGGCACGGTCAGAACGGTCTCGGAAAAACGTGGGATGTTGCCGGCTTGATCACTCACCCCTGACGCCAGCGGCCGCCCGTTGACTTCCAGGTCCAGCGCCACGCCGTTGTAGTCAATCGCCGTTTCATTGGGGTTCTGCACCCGCAGTTTCACCGCGAAGCGCACTTCCAGGTCCTGGCTCTGCAGCGGCTCGATGCCCACCACGGTGATGTTGACCGGATCGCGATGGGGAAACAGCGCGCACGCGCTCAAGGTCAACAGCAGTAACGATAGAACCATGAGCTTGCGCATGTGAACCTGCTCCTATTTCGTGACGTCCGGGTCCTGCATCACCTTGAGGGTGGATGACTCCGGATCAAATTCGTCGTCTTCCAGCGCGATGAACGTTTCGGGCAGGAAGATGTTCAGCAGGATTGCACAGAACGCGCCCACGGTGATCGGCGATTCGAAGATGTCGTGCAATGTCTTGGGCAGGTCGCGCAGCACTTCGGGCACGGCGGCAACGCCCAGGCCCATGCCAAGGGAAATCGCCACGATCAGCACATTGCGCCGATGCAGGCCGGCTTCGGCGAGGATCTTGATGCCGGCCACCGCCACGGTACCGAACATGATCAGGGTGGCGCCGCCCAGCACCGGCTTGGGCATCAATTGCAGCACCGCGCCGATCATCGGGAACAGCCCCAGCAGCACCAGCAGGCCGGCGATGAAGTACGCCACGTAACGGCTGGCCACGCCGGTCAGCTGAATCACCCCGTTGTTCTGTGCGAACGTCACCATCGGCAGGCTATTGAAAGTGGCGGCCATGGCTGAGTTGAGCCCGTCGGCCAGCAGGCCGGATTTGATCCGCTTGATGTACAGCGGGCCCTTGACCGGTTGTTGGGAAATCATCGAATTGGCTGTCAGATCGCCTGCCGCTTCCAGCGGCGAAATCAGGAAGATCACCGCCACCGGGACAAACGCCACCCAGTCAAACGAAAAACCATATTTGAACGGCACCGGCACGCTGATCAACGGCACCTGGGGCAGGGCGGCAATGTCGACACGGCCCAGCCACCAGGCGACGACGAAGCCAAGGGTCAGGCCGATCACAATCGAGCCCAGGCGCAAAAACGCATTGTTGAAGCGATTGAGCACCACGATGGTCAACAGCACGAGCGCGGCCAGCCCCATATTGCCGGCTGCGCCCAGATCATTGGCGCCAAAGCCGCCGGCCATGTCGGTGACCGCCACCTTGATCAGCGACAGCCCCATCAGAGTAATGATGGTGCCTGTCACCACCGGTGTGATCAGCTTGCGCAGCTTGCCGATGAACTGACTGAGCGCCACTTCGATAAACGCTGCGAAAAAGCACACGCCAAAGATTGTCGAGAGAATTTCATCCGTACCACCGCCGCGGGCCTTGACCAAGAAGCCCGCGCTGAGAATCACGCTGATAAACGAAAAACTGGTGCCCTGCAGGCACAACAGCCCCGAACCGATGGGGCCGAAGGTGCGCGCCTGCACGAAGGTGCCCAGCCCCGAGACGAACAGCGCCATGCTCACCAGGTACGGTACTTCGCTTTCCAGGCCCAGCACGCCGCCGACGATCAGGGTCGGTGTGATGATGCCGACGAAGCTCGCCAGCACATGCTGCAACGCGGCAAACACCGCCGCGGTAAAGTGCGGACGGTCTTCGAGGCCGTAGATCAGCTCGGATTTATAGCGCGGACGGGGGGCTTGAGCGTCAGACAAAATGCGGGCTCGGGTCAGAAAAGGGAGGCGCAGGATGCCAGAAAGTCCTCATCGTCAGAAGTGTAAAAAAATATTTATAAGCCACCGGCATAATCTGATCGACCGGAGTGAACCGTCCTCACTCTGCTCATTTTTCGAGCCCTTCGAGACGGTCAGCCATGGCCGTCGTTCAAACGGTTAAGGCCAATGACATCCTGGCTGTTGATCGGCTTGAGGCTTTTGATCAAAAAGTCGGACCGGCGATTTCCCGTCATATCAACAGCCAGGTAATACTTTTTGGTGGCCGGGTGATATTCAACGAGGGTGTCGCCGATTCGTCCTGTGTAGTACTTGACGTGGTTGAGGGACACTTGGGCTTTTTCACTCAAAGTGCTTAAGTCGATTTTGTCTTTGCCGGTAGTGAAGTCCATCAGCACGTCAGCATTGTGGTAGGGCGAATCACTGATGGCGTCATAGTTGAAAATGTTGGCGCCTGCGTTGCCTGTGAGTTTGTCTGCGCCGGCTCCGCCAGTCAGACGGGTGGGGGCAGCCGGTAATTGTGAGCCCTCGTTAATTAAAATGTCATTGGGCTTTATAGGGTTTTTGCTCAAAATCATCAGCACGGACTTATTGTTGCCACTCACATCAAGAGTCAACCTGTGCATATTGATGCCTTTTTCATAGTCCAGTAGCAGTTCGCCTTTGCGCCCACTCAGCGTGCCGATTTGATCAGTGAGAACGCCGGTGAATATGGGTTTTGATATTCCGGCATCTTTCAGAACCCTGGAAAGATCAATTTTGTCGACACCACTGACGAAGTCGTTAAGCATGTCCGGGTTTTGTGGCGGCGAGTCGCTGGCCCTGTTGTAGACAAATGTGTCAGCCCCGCCGCCGCCGTAGAGGGTGTCGCCGCCGGCGTCGCCGGTCATGCGGTTGCCGACCTGATTGCCGGTCAGCACATCATGCCCTGAACCACCGATGGCGTTTTCCACGACCACACCTTTGGCGATGGACACATTACCTTTCCTGTCGCCGACGTCTGAGAGGGACTCGGCATTCAGATTGATGTTCTGGTCTTGCCCGTAACCGGAAAAATCCAGGGTGTCGTTACCGCCGTTGTCCCAGACGCAAAAGGCCGCCAAGTCTCTGGAGGAGGCCAGACTATAGTAGTCACGCCCGGCGTTGGCGTTGAACCCATAAGTAGTATTTCCCTTTCGGGTGTTGTGATTGGCTCCGTAGAGGTCTTGAACGCCTGCAATGTCGCCCATCATAGGGGTGGCTGTACTGGCCGACCATCTAAGGCCTTTTTCGTCAGGGCGCTCCAACCAATGGGTCGTATAGGACATGGCGGTATGGGTTTTGTTGTTCTCGGGATAATGACCCTGTGGATGCTCCAGCCCCAGGCTATGGCCGATTTCGTGAATCATTGACGAGTTTAGAGGTAAGCCTTTTTCATCCACTCCGATCGCGATGCTCATGCTGCTGGTATCACCCACCGGCAGGTTGGCGACACCGCCCACACCCGGGTTGCCGTGAACGAGTATGGAGGCGTCTGCACCTTTGCCGTTCTCGATGAAGGTGACCTTGGTGACGTCTTCCCATGCGCGAATTGAATCTCTGAAGGCTTTTTTTCTGCCCTCGCTGAACTCCGTTGCTCCCCCATTTTTGCGCCAGGCATGTTCCGGGTTGGACAGGTCAATAAACTTATAGGCGACTGTTATCTTGCCATCACCGTTTGTATCGACGATTTTATATCTATTATGGGTAATATCTTTTGCAACTTTATCTGAGGCGGAAGGGAAAGCAGGCTTATTAACAGTCGAAGGGGTCGTATGATCGAGTGCAGGCCGGGAAGCGTTAAGATTTAACCGGGCAGACGGCAAGGATTGAATGTTCAATAGGGAACCTCTCGATAATTTTATGGGGTTGCCAACGTGATAGTTAGTTTGAAGAGGGCGGGAAAGAAAGTAAGTAATTTTCGCAGGGGGGGCAACCCGGTAAATATGTCGTTGTGTGAGTTGGACAGTGGGGGTGTTTCGAGGCGTAAGTGGCGTGTTGAATATTGGCATTATCGCGTCCGAACGTTAGTAAACGAGGGATCGAATAGAAGAATGTAGTGGGGGCGGAAAGTGACGGTATCAGCCAGTCATGTTTACCCACCACCCGGTTGACGAGGGCTGGCGCCGTTTAAAGCGCCCCTACATTGACCCAGCGCTCTTCTTGAGCGGCCAGGCGTATCGCTGTTGCCAGCCGCTCGACCGCCCACGCGGCTTCAAAGTCAGTGCCTTCAGCGCCTTGACCCACCAGCGCCATGACCAACTCGTGGACTTCCAGCGTCTTCAGTTCGTTGTAGCCCAGTTGATGCCCGGCGGCCGGGCTGAAGGCCGCGTAGCCGGGCAGCGCAGGGCCTGCGAGTAAACGCTGGAAACCGTGCTGGCCGACGCGGCATAGGCGCAGCTCATTCAAGCGCTCCTGATCGAATGCCAGGGTGCCTTGGGTGCCACTGATTTCAAAACTCAGGTGGTTCTTGTAGCCATGTTTGAGCCAACTGCTGCTCACCGTACCGCGTGCGCCATTGGCGAAGCGCAGCAGGGCATGCACCTGGTCATCCACTGCGATGGGTTTGAGGTCGCGGCTGCCTTTGACGGCAGGGCGTTGGGCATGCACGGTTTGCGTGTCGGCACACACGCTTACCACATCGCCTGCCAGGTAACGCGCCATCGACAACAGGTGGCTGCCCAGATCCGCCAGCGCGCCACCGGCATGTTCCACTTCACAGCGCCACGACCAAGGCGAGGCCGGATCGGCCATGAAGTCTTCGCTGAACTCGCCCTGAAAGCTGATGATCCGGCCCAGCTCGCCATTGGCGATCATCTGCCGCGCCAGCCCGATCATCGGGTTGTGCTGATAGTTGTAGCCCACCCGCGTGATCACGCCTGCGGCACGGGCAGCCTGGCGCATTGCGTCGGCCTGCTCGAGGCTGACGGCCAGGGGCTTTTCGCAATACACCGCCTTGCCCGCCGCAATCGCGGCCATGGCCATGGGGTAGTGCAAGTGGTTGGGCGTGGTGATGGCGACGACGTCAACCCTGGGGTCGTTGATCAACGCTTGCCAATCACCCTGGGCCTGGCCAAATCCCCAGGCTTTGGCGCAGCGCTCGGCGCGTTCACCGTCGGCATCGGCCAGGGCGACCAGCTTGAGCTGAACCGGCAGGTCGAACACTGACCGGGCATTGTTGAATGCCAGCGCGTGGGCGCGCCCCATGAAGCCTGTGCCGATCAAACCGATTCCGAGTTCGCGCATCGCCGTGGTCCTTGGATTTTTATTTTCAGGAGCACTATTAATGGAATAAATATTCTCTTAATTCAATACATGGAATAAAAATTCATTGCTGCCCAATCAATCACTCTGGCGAATGCGGCTATATTCAGACGCTGACGAAAAGCCACTAGTTAACAAAAGATAACGTACCGCCGATTGTCAGGCGATTCCAAAGCCCGCTAGGATGGCCCGTGCTTGCTTCAGGCGCTCTAGATTGCAGGTTTCAGCGCCCGGGAAGACGAGACGACCTGACAAAAAATAATAATGGGGAGAAAGGTCTATGAGTGAGCCTGTCATGGCTTGGGTTGTTTGCCGCCCACGCGCCGCACGCAGGGTTGCGATGCTGGCCACAGCGCTCTCGCTGCTTGGCGCTGTCGCGTTGTCGACCGCCGTCCAGGCCGCCAGCGATACCACCGCGCCAGCGGTGTCTGCGATTGAGTCCCCCAAGGCCGTCAAGGGCCTGATGATCGATGTGGTGCACGCCGGCAAACGTCTGGTGGCAGTCGGTGATCGCGGGCACATCCTCTATTCCGATAATCAGGGCAGCACCTGGACCCAGGCCAGCGTCCCCACCCGCCAGTTGCTCACGGCGGTGTTTTTTATCGACGACAAGCACGGTTGGGCGGTCGGCCACGATGCGCAAATCCTCGCCAGCACCGACGGCGGTGCCACCTGGGTCCAGCAATTTCAAGACCTCAAGCGCGAAGCGCCGTTGCTCGACATCTTGTTCAACGATGCCAGCCACGGCCTGGCGGTGGGCGCCTACGGGGCGTTGATCGAAACCACCGACGGCGGCAATACCTGGACCGACGTCAGCGACCGCCTCGACAACGAAGACCAGTTCCACCTCAACGCGATCGCCGCCATCAAGGACGCCGGCTTGTTCATCGTCGGCGAGCAGGGCAGCATGTTCCGCTCCAGCGATAACGGCCAGACCTGGGAAAAACTCGAAGGCCCTTACGAAGGCTCGCTGTTCGGCGTGATCGGCACGGCGCAAGCGCAGACGCTGTTGGCCTATGGCCTGCGCGGCAATCTGTACCGCTCCAGCGATTTCGGCAGCACCTGGGAGCAGGTCGAGCTGAGCGCGGCGCGCGGCGCACTGGAGTTTGGTTTATCCGGCGCCACCTTGTTGGCGGATGGCTCCATCGTGGTCGTCGGCAATGGTGGCAGCGTGGTCGTCAGCCATGACGACGGGCTGACGTTCAGCGTGTTCAATCGCCCGGACCGTATCTCGCTCTCGGCCGTCACGGCGGCGGGCAACGGCAATCTGATTCTGGTCGGGCAGGGCGGCGTGCGGGTTGCCACGCCGGCTGGCGCCGAACCGACAAAACAATAATAAGGGCGGGAAAGCATGAGCAGTCATCACAACGATAAAGCGACCTTCCTTGAACGCCTGATCTTCAACAACCGCCCGGCAGTCATCGTGATCTGCCTGCTGGTGAGCATTTTCCTGTTCTGGCAGGCGACCCTGATTCGCCCGTCCACCAGCTTCGAAAAAATGATCCCGCTCAAGCACCCCTTCATCGAAAAGATGATGGAACACCGTAACGACCTGGCGAACCTGGGCAACACCGTGCGCATCTCGGTGGAGGCCAGGGACGGTGACATCTTCACCAGGGACTACATGGAGACCCTGCGCCAGATCAACGACGAGGTGTTCTACATCTCCGGCGTCGACCGCTCGGGCCTCAAGTCGCTGTGGAGCCCCAGCGTGCGCTGGACCGAAGTGACCGAAGAAGGCTTCGCCGGCGGTGAAGTGATTCCGCAGAGCTACAACGGCTCGCCGGCCAGCCTCGATCAACTGCGCAATAACGTGCTCAAATCCGGCCAGGTTGGGCGTCTGGTGGCCAACGATTTCAAGTCGAGCATCGTTGATATCCCGTTGCTGGAGTCCTATCCGGACCCGCAGGACCAGGGCAAATTGCTCGCCCTGGACTACCAGAAGTTTTCCCATGAACTGGAAGACAAGATCCGCGACAAGTTCGAAGCGCAGAACCCCAACGTCAAGATCCACATCGTCGGCTTTGCCAAAAAGGTCGGCGACCTGATCGACGGGCTGGTGATGGTGGTGCTGTTCTTCGGCGTTGCGTTCGTCATCACCCTGGTCCTATTGCTGTGGTTCACCCATTGCGTGCGCAGCACCGTTGCGGTGTTGAGTACCACCCTGGTGGCGGTGGTGTGGCAACTGGGCCTGATGCATTTTTTCGGCTTCGGGCTCGATCCTTATTCGATGCTGGTGCCGTTCCTGATCTTCGCCATCGGCATTTCCCACGGCGTACAGAAAATCAACGGCATCGCCCTGCAGTCCAGCGAGGCCGACAACGCGCTGACTGCTGCGCGGCGTACCTTCCGCCAATTATTCCTGCCGGGCATGATCGCGATCCTTGCCGATGCGGTGGGCTTTATTACCCTGCTGATCATCGACATCGGCGTGATCCGTGAACTGGCCATCGGCGCCTCCATCGGCGTGGCGGTGATCGTGTTCACCAACCTGATCCTGCTGCCGGTGGCGATTTCCTACGCGGGCATCAGCCAGCGCGCCATCGCCAGGAGCAAGAAAGACGCGAACCGCGAACACCCGTTCTGGCGCTTGCTGTCCAGGTTCGCCAGCGCCAAAGTCGCACCGGTCTCGATCCTGCTGGCGCTGGTCGCCTTTGGCGGCGGCCTCTGGTACAGCCAGAACCTCAAGATCGGCGATCTGGACCAGGGCGCACCGGAGCTGCGCCCGGACTCGCGCTACAACAAGGACAACAACTTCATCATCAGTAACTACTCCACCAGCTCCGATGTGCTGGTGGTGATGGTCAAGACCAAGGCCGAAGGCTGTTCGCGCTACGAAGCCATGGCGCCCATCGACCAACTGATGTGGAAGATGCAGAACACCGAGGGCGTGCAATCGGCGATCTCGCTGGTGACCGTGTCCAAGCAGATGATCAAGGGCATGAACGAGGGCAACCTCAAATGGGAAACCCTGTCGCGCAACCCCGACGTGCTGAACAACTCCATCGCCCGCGCTGATGGCCTGTACAACAACAATTGCTCGCTGGCGCCGGTGCTGGTATTCCTCAACGACCACAAGGCCGAGACCCTCGACCGCGCGGTGCACGCGGTGCAGGACTTCGCCAAAGAGAACAACAAGGACGGCCTGGAATTCATCCTGGCAGCCGGTAACGCCGGGATCGAAGCCGCCACCAACGAGGTCATCAAGGAGTCGGAACTGACCATCCTGATTCTGGTGTACCTGTGCGTGGCGACCATGTGCATGATCACCTTCCGCTCCTGGGCCGCCACCCTGTGCATCGTGCTGCCGCTGGTGCTGACCTCGGTGTTGGGCAACGCGCTGATGGCGTTCATGGGTATCGGCGTCAAGGTCGCGACCCTGCCGGTGGTGGCGCTGGGCGTTGGGATTGGCGTGGACTACGGCATCTACATCTACAGTCGCCTGGAGAGCTTCCTGCGCGCGGGTCTGCCGCTGCAAGAGGCGTACTACCAGACGCTCAAGTCCACGGGTAAAGCGGTGCTGTTCACCGGCCTGTGCCTGGCGATTGGCGTGTGCACCTGGATTTTCTCGGCGATCAAGTTCCAGGCCGACATGGGGCTGATGCTCACCTTCATGCTGCTGTGGAACATGTTCGGCGCCCTGTGGCTGTTGCCGGCGCTGGCGCGTTTCCTGATCAAGCCCGAGAAGCTGGCGGGCAAGAAGGGCAACTCGTTGTTCGCCCACTGAGGCTAACATCAAGGTCTTTATTGTGGCGAGCGGGCTTGCCCTAATGCCGTTCAGTTAAGGAAAATGTGTGGGCTTATTGTGGCGAGCGGGCTTGCCCCGCGTTGGGGTGCGAAGCGCCCCCAATCAAGCAAAACGCGGTGTACCTGATACGGCTCAGCGCCTGGCTTTGGGGCTGCTGCGCAGCCCAACGCAGGACAAGCCTGCTCGCCACAGGGGAGCGTCGGTGCGACGATTCGACTTGCCCGCGAAAGCGGTGGGTCTTCAACATCAATGTTTGCTGGGCCGACGCCATCGGGAGCAAGCCCCCTCCCACATTTTTACAGCGTTCGGCAGACCATTTCGGTCGGCTCTCAGGCCGCCGCGCTTTTGATCTTGATCTTGATCTTAGGCACACCGAGCCTGGGCGAGGTGCCGAGTGTTGGGGCAAGAGCGTTTTGCTTACTTTTGCGCTTTTCAAAAGTGAGCCGCCGTAAGGGCGGAACCCTAAGTCGCCGTTACCGCACAAACCGATATGTACACCGAAAAGTCGCACCGCTCATTGCTTCGAGCATCACACTGGCTTAACTGTGGCGAGCAGGCTTGTCCTGCGTTGGGCTGCGCAGCAGCCCCAAAACCAGACGCTGAGCCGTATCAGGTACACCGCGTTTTGCTTGATTGGGGGCGCTTCGCACCCCAACGCGGGGCAAGCCCGCTCGCCACAACAAGCCCGCTCGCCACGACGAGCTACCTGGCCACAACGAGCCCGGCTGCCAAAGCGTGCCCGTTCACGATGGACCTCCTCGGTCAACGTTCACGCTGAATAAAAGAACAGCTTCTTCGCCATCTCCCGCGAGACGTCGCTGCGCCAGACCCGTCCCACGACCTGGTTGTTCCGGGCTTGCTGCAGTTGCGCCTTGAATCCCAGATAACGCTGCTCCGCGCGTTTCAGATGCCCGGCGGTGTAGGCCAGGTCAGCGTCGGTTCCCCTGGCGTAGTGAAAGTGTGCATACCACAGCACCTTGTTGGAGGCTTTGTCGCGGATCGCATATTCCGTGAGAAAGTCCTGGGCCTGGGTCGCTGTGCGGGCGCTGACCCGTTGAATATCCACCTGATTGTCGCGCCACAGCGTAAATACCTTGTCGGACGTCGGCGCCTGGCGCTTGTAGGCGTTGTTTCGGTAGCGCTTGCCGGTGTCGCGCAGGTCCAGGGCTTCGGCGCGAAAGCCCTCGATGGCCGCCGTGATCGGCCCGGTGGCCGGCTTTGCGCGCGCAAGCTCGTTGCTGATGGACTCCAGCTCATCGGCCAGTTGTTCGAGCAGTGTGAACCATTCCTGCGGGTTCTTCTCATCGCGTAACGTCGCGTCATCCAACTGGCGCATTTCACGCTGAATCAGGCGCTCCCGATTCACCCGCTCCTGTTTGAGGCGGTTGCCGGCCTTGATCGTCGCACTAGCCGAGCGCCCGGCAGGCGGTCGTGTCGGTGGCCGAGCCGGTGGCGTCGCCTGGACTATTTCGACGTAATTGCCTTCCTCTGGATGTGCATGAAAGGTGCTGCTGACGGTGCCCGTTTGCGGGTCATGCAGGTCGATAAGCGCGTCGCTCGCTTGTGTGCGGGCATCACCGACCAGCGTGCCATGGTTGCGGGTTTTGAACACCCGCCTGTTGGCAGGCTTGTTTTTGAGTGGCAGCGCCCTGGGCAGCGGTACCTGGGTTTTTTCGAGGGTGTGAATGGCGGTGGCCAGGTCTTGCTCGGCGATGCTGCGCGCCTGTGCAAGGCTTGCCAGAAACATCTCCGGATAGGGTTGACGCACAGTGCTCGACCCCAACTCGTGCAGCGAGCGCATGGCGTAGGCCTGACTTTCGTAGTGCGTGATGACGTTTTCGTAGACTGAAATCTGTTCCTGCAGGGTAAAGCCGCGCACGATGCGCATTTGTAGATGAGAGATCAGCGCCGAGTAAAAGCGCGTGCCGTTCAGATGCTGGAGGAAAAAACCCTCGCTGTGATCGGGCGCCGGGCCACTGCGGTCGATAGCCAGCTCCACTTCGGTGCTCAGTAACTTGATCCTGTAGTTGGCGGCGTAGAACAACTCCGGCACGGTGATTTGCGCGTGCAGCTTGTCGCTCTGCGCGCTGCCCGCCGGCGAGAGTCGGGCCATTTCGTCCCACAGGGTTTCTATGCGCTCCGTGCATTCGATCAGCGCCTGGCTGTGCGCTTGCTCGCGTTGCTTTTGCGCGATAAATGTCTCGTAAACGCTGTTCTGTTCACGTGCCAATGCTTCAAGAGACCGTGAGGCAAGCGCGTCTACGTGCTCACCTTCAGCGGTAATCGCCACGTCCCTGAGATGGTCCTGCAACAGGTCGCGCACGGCACAATGTATCCGCGACAGCGTGTTCATCGCGCTTAATTGCTGCTCTTCATACAGGGGCGCTGCGTCCACCGCGCGAATCTGGTTAAAGCTGTCGAGCAACTGCCGTTGCAAGGGCACCAGTGCGTCCACGTTGCGCTGCATGAGGCGTAACGCCACTTCAAAAGCGACCTGGGTTGCGCGGGTTTTTTCCTGCCAGAACTGCTGCAGTTGCAGGTCATGCGTCTTCGGGGACGCAGACGTCTGGACCGTGTTCCACGCGTTTATCAGCGCTGCACGGTTTGACTCAAACTCGGCGCGGGTGTGCCGGGCCTTGTTGAACGCTTGCTCGTGGACGGCGCAGAGTTGATCCATCTGGTTGCCGATATCGGCCTTGCGGGCCAACAGTGGCGCCGTTCGGTCCTCCAGCGCCTGCCGGTAGGCGGCAATCCGTTTTTTCGGGCCACCCCCCGTCAGTTTCAGGCCACGATCCAGCGTCCAGTGCCCTTGGCCGTCGGTGCGCAATTTGATGCCGGGATGATCCGGTTTTAGCGGATGCACGACGAACACATCGCCGAAGCCCGGCACGATCTTCACCTGGAACAGCCGGCCAGCGACCGTGGCATGCCATTTTCCCGCGATCCTGAACAAGCCTTTGAAGGCACCGGTATCCACCGGAGCCAGGTGCTCTTTGGGCCATTCGACGCGCACGGCGGTGAGCTGTTCAAGCAGGCGCGCGGCAGAGGCATCCCGCGCCACTGACGTGTCGAAGTCCAGCAAGGTGTGACCGCTTCCCGGGGGCTCGGACGGCAGCGCAATCGGGCCTGGATCAATTACCAGCGTGGTTTCCGGCGGTCGACCCGATGCCCGGCGGATCGGGTCCAGCGCCAGCCCGTAGCGCGGTGAATCGGACCCTCGCGCAACGTCGACCGCCGTACCGGCATGCAGCAGCACCAGGGCGATGTTCAGTAAAAGATCAACAACGGCCTGCTCGCGGGTGATGGCGTCCGTGCTATCAAGGCCGGGAATGTCATGCATCAGACTGCTGCTCAATGACGTCATCCAGCCCACCAGCATGACCGGCGCACTCAGCGGCAGCCCCAACAGGGTGTTGAACAACAGCCAGCCGCCCTCCAGCACAATCGCCCAGCGGCTTTGAGCATTGGACACCGCTTCGCGCTCGGCCAGGTCCACCAGCGCCCGGGCGTTGCGGCCAAACAGATGCTGCATCAGCTCGCCGCCTTGCAGCGACTGGATAAGTTCTTCATCGGTCGCATCAGCCGCCAGCGTCGCGGGCCTGGGTCTGTCAGGTACGTCAAACGGGTCCAGGGCGGAGAAGTGCACGATGTGCGGTTCCTGCAAACCGCCGTGCGCATAGATCGGTCGTGCATGCTCAGGCAGCCACGCCAACACGCTTTCCTGCAGGTCGCCGGGTGCGGCGATGGCCGCCAGCATTGCTGAACGATCCGCGAACTGCCGCAGGGACTGCTCATACAAAGGCCTGTACAGAATATGCGGCCCCTTGCGGTTGTCGGTGCGTTCGATGACGAACATGGTGTCGACCTGATCGGGGGTGGCGCCGTCTTTTCTGCGCAATGCCAGCGGGCGTATCACGACCGCGTCGTCACCCACGATCTGTTGCACCGCGCTGGGCTGTACCAGGGCCGCGATGAACTGGTAGCCCACAAGGGTAAAACCTTGCTCGCCCTTGACCGCCAGTTCCAGCGCCGTCAACGCTAGCATCACCCTCAACGCTTCGCCAAACAGCCGCTGGCGTTCAACGGCCTCGGCAGAGGGAACCAACAAATGCTCTTTGAGCAAAAGCGGGTAGTGTTTGCCAATGTCCACGCGGCTGATCAGGTCCAGCAGATAGTCGGGTGTTGTCCAGGCCTGAATCAGTTGCCCGCCAGTGTGCCGAAGGGTCATTGTGCCCTTGGGTTTGCCGGACAGATTCTTCAATGCCAGGTCGGTCAGACTCATCGTCTGGCGCTCGATATAACCGCCGCCCAATGTGCCGACCGCCACCGCGAAGGTCAGCTCCAGCTCATCGGGTTGATAGCCCGGCGCCTGGGGCTGGTCCAGCCGCATTTGCCGGTGCAGCTGTTTTGCCGCGTACACCCGCAGGTTATCGATGCCATCGGACCACGATTTGCCCTGGCTGGCCTGGCGGTTCCTGGCCAGTTCCAGGCTGTGCCTGCGGTACGCCAATTGCGCGGCGGGCTTGGCACTGCTCAACCAGCCAGGCAGCGCCGCGTGCACACGCCGCAAGAATTGAGGATCGACACTGTGTGCGCCACTTAACCACGCGGCCGGATCGGTGACGCGCACGAACAGCGCGGCGAGTTCGGCTTTGCTGGTGCGCGCCGGCAACTGGATAGCGGCCAGATCCTCCAGCTGTTGATTCAACAGCAGTGCCGCTTGGGTGTCGAAAAAATTGCCGGAAGGTTCATAGCGTTTGAGTTTTATAGCGTCGGCTTCGAACTGCAGGCTCAACTCGCGTTGCCAGGCCTGGACGAATGCGTCCATCGACGGGTAAGTCGCGATCACGCCTGACAACCGGCAATGCAACACCCGTTGATCGAGCGTCACCAACAAATCAGGCGACAGCAATGTGCTGGACAGTGCGCCCCTGGACACCCGCGATTCGAGCACGTACACGCGCGCCGGGCTGAACGCCTCAAGGCCCAGGCGATCAGGATGATTGGCCATCTGCGTGAGGGTTTCAGCCAGCGTCGGGTCGACGGCGGCGTGGCTGATCGCGGCGACCCGCAGCGCCTCGGCAAGCCGGTCGCCCAACCATTCCCAGCGGCTGCCGCCGGCGGTACTGGCGCCATTCCAGTAGCGGGCCAACGCCTCCTGAAAGCCGATGGCGATAATCCCGGGCAGTTGCCGAACCACTCCTGCCAGCATGGTCATGTCTGGCCCGGTCGCAGCGTGCGAGTCACCGACCTGGGCGAAGGTGACCTTGCGCCGGGTGATGTCCACCAGGTGCGGCACACGGTCTGCGGTGCCGGTGTAAAAGTCCGGCGGATCACCGCCGGCCAGGTAATCGAGCACCACCTCCACCAGCCGGGTCAGGTCATAACTGCCTGCCTGATTCGGGAAGGCGACATACACCGCTTCGGCGGGGATATTGAGCGGTGCGGTTTTTTCAATGATCAGTTGATCCAGCAACTGTGCAATGACTGAGCGCAGCGTGGGGCGAGCACGAAACTGCGCTTGCACGGCCTGGCGCAGTGCTTGTGCGCCAGTGGAGGACTCAGGGAGCGTCATGGGTAGTCCTTTCCGTGTTCAGCCTGCAGTAGACGGGGCAATGCTCAGGAACAACCGGTCAGTTGGCGGCTCGATCAGCACATAGAGAATCTTGCCCAGCGGCTCGGCGCCGGCCTCCTGCTGAGCGCGCAGCCGGGCTTGCACATGCTGCTTGAGCAGATCCTTTTGCGTGAATTTGCGTTGCTCGGGCAGCTTCAGATGGGCGCGGGTATAAGCCGCGGGCGCAGCCTCGGCTGATGTGTAGTGAAAGTGCGCGTACCACAACACCACCGCAGGCTTGCGGGCTTTGTCGTACACCGCGTATTCGGTAAAGAAGTCTCCGCTCAAGGTGGGACGCAGCGGGTCTGCCTGGCTGGTCAGGTTGATATCGATTTCTTTATGGCGCCACAGGTAATCGATACCTTCCAGGGTTGGCCATTGTTGTTTGTAGGCGTCGCTGGTGACGCGCTGCGCCTTTCGAGTCATGTCACGGGCGTTCGCCCTGAAGTCATCGATCAAATCCTGTGCCGTCGGGCTGGCGAGGTGTTCGCGTGCGATCTCGTCAGCAAGTGCGTCAAGCCTGCTCGCTTGTCCGCCGAGCAGCGCATCCCAGTCCGCCGGGCTGACGTCTTGTCGGGTCAGCGGCGATTGCAGTTTCTGCTGCTCGGTAGCGATGACGCGCTCAAGCGCCGGCCGTTCCCGGATCAGCTGCAAACCCTGGTTTTTCAGGGTGGTCAGCGACTGCGCCTTCGGCGCCGGTTCAGGCGCCGGCGGCGTGTCCTGGCTGGACTGCGCCCAGCCGTCCGCCTGTTGGTCGTACCTTGCAATGGCTTCGCCTGTCATCGTGTCGGTGATGACAATGTGTGTGGTATCGGTCGTCGCGACTGCTGGCTGCAGTTCTCCGACGTAGTAGTGGTGCTTGCGGGTTTTGAATACCCGTTTTGTCGAGGCCTTGGGGCGCAGGTTGGTCGCAGTGGGGGGCTGGGTGTCCAGTTCTTCCTGTCGGCGTACCACCGTTTCCAGCTCGGTTTCGGCCAGCCGACGAGCACTGTCCAATTGCTTGAACAGGCGTTCCGACACAGGATGCAGGCGACCCGGGTTGATCGTCTTGAGTACTTGTGCGGCATGTTCATAGCGCCGGTACATGACCAGTACCGTGTCGTATACCTGGCGTTGTTCTGCCAGGGCATAGCCTGAACTGCTACGCACCTCGACATGGGACAGCACAGCTTTGGTCAACTCCATGTACGCCAGGTGTTCGACGTACAGCGCTTCTTGTGGCGTGCGTATCAGTCCGGGCTCGAATGGTTCCACCAGTATCCACGACAACGGGATCAGTGAGTTGAGCTTCAGGCTCTCAGAGGAGAAGTGCTGGGGATGCTTGATCCCGGCCAGCAGCGATTCCCGTATCGCACGGCCCGCGACGGAGTCTTTTTCAAGTTGATCCAGGGTGTTTTCCATGGCTTCGGAAAGCGTTGCCATGCGTTGCCACATGTCGGCCAGTTCAATCGCTCTGGTGACATGCTCGTTATAGGCAGTTGGGTTTCCTATCCATTTTTCCGGGAGCATGCGCAAAACCAGGTGTGACATCGGCTCTCCACTGCCGGTGAAACGCAGCGTATCGGCCCAGCCCCTCAGGTACGTGTGAATGGAAAACTGATCACCCCAAAGGGTGTGCAGTGTTTTGGCCCGGTCCCGGACGTGAACCCCGGCGCCCCCATACTTTTCCAGAGACCGACCCACTTCAACCAGCTCCAGACGCAGCGGCAGCACCTGGTCATAGCGTTTTTGCAGCGGTTCCAGCAGCGCTTCGTACTGGTTGCGCAGCCTGGCGTAACCCTGCACCTCAAGTTGATGCCTTTGCAGCAGCGCGGGTTTTTGTGCGACGTCGGCGTGCTGGAGCAGCTTCCATACTGTTTTGAGCGTATTGCCCTGTTTGATCAAGTTCTCGTAGGCTGTCTGCATCCGCATCATCGATGCATTGAGCTCATTTATTTGCGGGGTGATTTCCAGGCCGAGGGACTCCATTTGCGCGACCATTTCACGAGTCTTGCGCTGGTTTTCCTCGCGCAACTGCGCAATACGTTTGGGGCCACCGCCCAGCAGCTTCAAACCGCGATCCAGGGTCCAGTGGCCCTTGCTATCGGTTCTTAGCTTGATGCCCGGATGGGCGGGTTTTTCGGGGTGAACAATAAATACCTCACTGAACCCTGGAACGATCTTGACCCGGAACAACAACCCGCCAACCGACGCATGCCAACCGTTATCGATTTTGTACAGACCCTTGAGCGCGCCGATTTCGATGGGAGCGGGAACAGGGTCGGGCCAGGCCACTTTGTAGTTCAGCAGTTTTTCCAGCAGCCGCGCGGATGCGCCGTCGCCGGCCACTGAATGATCGAAGTTGACCCGCGTGCGACCGCCACCCGGTGGTTCGGAGGGCAGGCCGACCGCTCCGCGCTTGATCACGGGCAGTGTTTTTGCCGGCGGGCCCGCCGTGCGCCGCAGTGGCAGTCGGGCGATGGCCGACTGATCAATAGGCGGCCGCTGCGTTGCGGGTGGAGCCGAGGCTTGATGCACCAGCACCATGGCCGTGTTGAGCAGCAAATCGATCCATGCCAGTTCCCGCGCAATTGGGTCGTCGCTGACCAGCGCCGGCAAGTCCTGGGCAAGGCTCTGGACCAGTTGCATAAACCAGCCCACCACCGCCGCCGGTCCGCGCACCAGCATCAATAAGGTATTAAAGCCCAGTTGCGCGCCTTCCAGAATCAGTGCCCAGCGGCTTTCGGTATTGGAGGTCGACTCGCGCTCGGCTTGCTCCAGCAGTTGGCGCGCCTCGCTGGTAAACAGGTACTCCATGAGCTGGCCATTGGTCAGCGACTGCATGAGTTCGTCGTTGCTCTCATCATCGCTCAACGCCAGTATCGCCGGTGCGGGCACGGCGGGCAGCGGATCGAACTCCGAACCAATGCCACCGATCCGCACGTAATGCGGCTCGTTGAATCCGCCGTTGCTGTAAATAAGACGGGCGCTGTCACCCAGCCACGCGAGGACACTGTCCTGCAGCTCGCCCGGCTTGACGATGGCCGCGAGCAATTGCTCGCGGCTGCTGAATTGCAACAGCGACTCACGATAGCTGGGGCGGTACAGCAAATGTGGGCCGGCCTGGCCATCACGCGGCTCGATGATGAACATGTGCTGCACCCCATCCGCCTTGGCTCCGGGCTTGCGTTGAAAGGCCAGCGGGCGCATGACGATGTCGCGGTTATCCACGCAGCGCTCGGCGCGGCTGGCAGCGACCACGGCGGTCACATACTTGACGCCCATCCAGGTAAGGCCCGCTTCGTTCTTTATGGCGTGCTCCAGCGCCTGGCTCGTCAGCTCAAGCGGACGTTGGGCAATGAACCGGCGTTTGCGTTGCTGCGCCTCATCGGTGTCGCCGAGCAATTGGCGACGAACGTAGTTGGGGTAGTTCAGACCGATATCCACCCGTTGTACCAATTGCTCGATGTAATCGGGCGTCAGCCACGCTTCAAGGGCTTGTCCGGTCGTGTCACGCAGGGTCATGGAACCGCGCGGTTTGCCCGACAGGTTTTTCAGGGCCAGGTCCACCAGGCTCATGCGCACCGTTTCGAGGTAGCCCCCGCTGAGCGTGCCGTACGGTACGGCAAAGGTCAGTTCCAGGTGGTCGGCGCTGTAGGTGGCGGTGTCGGTTTCACAGGTGCGCTGGTTGGTCAGCCAGGCATTGCGTTCCAGGCACAGCTGGTTGTCCAGATGGCGACGAGCATAGGAACGGATATCGTCCAGACCCGTCAGCCAGGTTTTACCGTCTTCCAGCCGCCTGACGCTGGCTTGTTCGAGCAGGCAGCGACGATAGGCCAAACGCAGGTCGGGCGAGGCCTGCCGCAACCAGTCGGGGAGGGCGGCCTCGACCGACAGCAGGGTCTGGCTCGGCGCGGTGGATACGTCGCCCAGCCGCGCGGCGGGGTCGGTCAGCGATTCGAACTGCGCTTGCAGGCGATCCGCCGAGGTAGCGCTCGTCAGGTCCAGGGCCGCAATGTCATCGAGCTGGGCATCGAGCACCAGTGCAGCCTGCACTTCGAAGATATTGCCGTCCGGTTCATAGAGTTGCCAGGTGAGGCTGTCGGCGGTGAACTGTTCTGCAATGCGCCGCCCCCAGGCTTCGCCAAAGGCATCCAGGCTGGGATAGGCTTCGATGCGGCCCGACAGGCTGCAGAGCCACGCCTGTTTACCATCGACCAATACCAGGTCGCTCGATTGCAACGTGACCTGGATGTCGCCTTGAACCAGGCGGGTTTCCACGCTGTAGGCATGCAGCGAAGATTCTGGCCCGGCGCGCTGGCTGCGGGTTTCGCGCGCAGGGTAGTCGGCCAGGTGAATGAGTCGTTGCAACGCAGAGACATCGCCGCTCAATTGGCGGATGGCTGCAGCGCGCAGTTGGCCCTGCAAAATACCGGCAAACCACTGCCAGCGGCTGCCTGCGGCGTCGCTGGGCATGTTCCAGTAGGCGGTCAGCGCGTCTTGAAAGCCCACCTGCACGATAAACGGCAGTTCGCGGATGACCGCTTCCACCACCGCCAGGTCGTAGCTGTGCGTGCCGTTTTGTTCGAAGACCAGCCGCGTGCCGCCGGCGTCGCTCAGGTAAGCGTCGAGCCCGTCGCGAGCAGTGAGGTCAGGGAAAATGCCGCTGGCGAGGTAGTCAAGCGCGACCTCAAGCAGTGGCTGCAAACTGCGTCCACCGCCTTCACGGGGCAGCGCGAGGCGCAATCGGGCAACGGGCAGCGTCAGCGGCGGGTATTTTTCCACAAGGTGGTCGGCAAGCATCTGCGCTACCACCGAGCGCAACGTCGGTCGTGTGCCGAACTGCGCGTGGACGGCACGCTTGATCAAGTTGTCGGTCATGGGTATTCCTTTACGAAAGAGAAGGGGATCCCTTTACGTTACGGCTCGCAATGCCGCGCGGGCGTTAGCCGGTTACCGCCACCCTCTGATGCGCCAACTCGCCTATCATGTGCACTTTCTCTTTGCCGATGACCGACTCGTAATGACTGCCGACAACCTCACCACCGTCCTTGCCACCGCCGACATGCTTGAAATTGACGGGCTGCACGCCTTCGACTTTGCGCTGTCCAAGGAACACCTGCTGATCACCGCCATGGACGGCCACGCAGAAAAGCGCTGGACCTTCAGCCTTCAGCAGGTGGAAAACGCCACGTTTGATAACACCCTGCAAAGCTGGACCCTCTGCAGTGACTCGGGCGAGCATCGCCTGATCTGCATGAGTGCTATCACCGGCAACAATAACGATGAGGACGACGAGCATGATGATGCGTAAATTCTGGCCGCTGCTGATGGCGGGCAGTGTCGGTGCGATGTCGGTGCAGGCTGCACCGGCCGACACCCATGACCTGCTGGTGGGCAGCTACACCGCTGGCAGCAGCGAAGGAATCTACCGCCTGCAGTTCGACAGCCGCACCGGCCAGTTCAACGGCAAGCCGGTGCTGGCGGCCAAGGCGGCCAATCCGTCCTGGCTGACCCTTTCCAAAGACCAGAAGCGTCTCTACGTGGTCAACGAAAATGGCCCGGGCCAGCAGGATGCGGTCGGACGCGTCAGCGGCTACAGCATCGACCCGCAGAACCATCAGCTCAGCCTGATCAACCAGGTGCAGAGCCTGGGCAATGAGCCGACCCATTCCAGCATTGCGGCTGACGGGCGCTATCTGTTCGTTGCCAACTACTCGGTACTGGAAGACCCAGGCGGCAGCCTGGCGATTCTGCCGCTGGACGCCAGTGGCAAGCTGTCGGCACCGGTGCAGATGAGCGGGCACCCCGCCAGTGGCGTAAACCCTGAGCGCCAGGCGTCCAACCATGTGCACTCGGTGGTGTCATCGCCCGATGGCAACTACGTGTTCGTGCAGGACCTGGGTGCCGACAAGATGTTTGTCTACCGTTACGACCCCAAGGCCAACCACGAACAGCCCTTGACCCCGGCCAGGCCGGCGTCGGTGCAACTCCCTGCCGGCAGCGGTCCGCGTCATCTGCTGTTCAGCGCCGACGGCAAGCATGCCTGGCTGACCACCGAGATGAGCGCCCAGATTGCGGTGTTCGATTATCAGGACGGCCAGCTCACCCAGACCCAACTGGTGGATTACGCCACCGGCCAGCCGGTGACCGACAAGGCCGGTGCGGCGTTGCATGCCTCAAGTGACGGCAAGTTCCTGTACGTGAGCAATCGCGGTACGGCCAATCAACTGCTGGTGTTCAGCATCGACCCAGCAACGGCGCACCTCAAGCAGATTCAAAAACGCTCCGTCGAGGGCGACCACCCGCGTGAATTCAGCCTGGACCCGAGCGGCAAGTTCGTGCTGATCGCCAACCAGAAGAGCAATGAAATCGTGGTGATCGAACGCGACCCGAAGACCGGCCTGTTGGGTAAAACCGTGCAGAAACTGCCTATTGATGCGCCCAGCGACCTCAAGTTTCTGCTGCGTCAATAAGCCACAGGCCCCGCAACGCGGGGCCTGAGCTTGTCTATTAATTCTGTTAATAGCGGCTACTGTTTCAAAGCATTTCTAAGGTTCAACCCTCGGGCGTACGTTGAGTCCCAAGGCCTTCCCCGGCCACTCAACCAAACGAACACGAGGGTTACCGCCATGAACTTGAACCTCTTCTCCATCATCGCCGCTTCTGCTGTTTCCGCCACTGTTGCCTTGCCAGCGGTCGCCAGCGTGGAAGTCACCGACAAAAAATCCGGCACCAGCGCCTACACCCAGAAGTACCTGCAACAAAGCGCCAACTTCTATGCCGCCCTGGATCACAAGACCCTGCGATAAGCTTGAACTGAGCTCCCACATTTGATGGTGTTGAACTCAGGGTTTGGCCATTACCGCTACAAACAGCGGCGATTGCAGAAAGCGCTGCAGCCAGGTTTGTAATCGGACATAGGGCGTACTGGCGAACCACTTGCGATCCACATGGGCAAACTGGCGCACGAACGGCGCCAGTGCCACATCTGCCAGGCTCAAATGATCGGCCAACAAGCAGCTATGCCCCGCCAGTAAATTTTCCAGCTTCTGCAGGAACACCTCACCCTCGGCCCGATAATGTTCCATCGGATGCTCCGGGTAGCGCTCGGCATACTTGTACCGATCCAACTGATATTTAAAGCCCTGGTCATTCTCGGCGATCAACGCCAGCGCGGCCGGGTCATCCTGCAGCAACCAGTCATCCGGGTCGTGCTGCGCCAGGGCCCATTGCATGATCGCCAGGCTTTCATCGATCACTTGGCCGCCCACGCTCAATACCGGCACCGTGCCCTTGGGCGACAGCGCCAGCATGTCGGCCGGCTTGGCCTTGAGGCTCACCTCGACGATGCGCACCGCCACGCCTGAATAACGCAAGGCCAGACGTGCGCGCATCGCATAAGGACAACGCCGGAACGAATACAACAGCGCCTCGCTCACTGTACCTCCAGGGTACTCAAGCCGTTGCCCTGACGCTTGACCTGGATCTGCACCGGGATGCGCTCGTGCATCTCCTGCACGTGGGAGATCACCGCCACCTTGCGGCCCTGGGCCTGCAAGCCATCCAGGGCATCCATCGCCAATTGCAGCGACTCGGGGTCCAGGCTGCCGAAGCCTTCGTCGATAAACAGCGACTCGATCTTCAGGGTGCTCGACGCCATGGACGCCAGCCCCAGGGCCAGGGCCAGCGACACCAGGAACGTCTCGCCGCCGGACAACGAATGCACCGAGCGCAGTTCGTCGCCCATTTCCGTGTCCATCACCAGCAAGCCAAGCATGCTGCCGCCGCGCTTGAGGCGGTAGCGGCGCACCAATTGGCGCAACTGCACGTTGGCATGGTGCACCAATAGGTCGAGGTTGTAGGCCTGGGCGATCTTGCGGAAGGTGTCGCCGGTGGCCG
The DNA here is from genome assembly GCF_034354675.1 of Pseudomonas sp. MH9.3. Classification (NCBI taxonomy): domain Bacteria; kingdom Pseudomonadati; phylum Pseudomonadota; class Gammaproteobacteria; order Pseudomonadales; family Pseudomonadaceae; genus Pseudomonas; species Pseudomonas sp. MH9.3. The sequence goes on from NZ_CP133785.1 coordinate 610,651, forward strand.
AGCCGATCAGCGCATTCAGGCGTGCCCAGCGCTGCCACTCTTCATAGGCCCGGGCAATTTGCGCGGCCAGTGCGCTGTTGGCCTCCTGACGGCGCTGGTCTTCCGATTGACGTGCGCGCAGCTCGGCGCACTGTTTTTCGGCCTCGGCGATGTGCTGATTGAGGGCGGCGAGGCTGTTGTCCAACTGTTCTGCTTCGAGGTTGCCGTTGTGCAGGGCCTGGTGTTCGGCCAGGCGCTGTTCGCGCTCAAGCAGCAACACCCTGGCTTGCTCGAGGGCTTTTTCGCTGGTCTGCACCTGCTGACGCAGTTCACTCAGTTGGGCATCATCGAACGCCAGCAAACGCGTGAGGTGCGTGTCATCCAGCTCGGGATGCCGTGCGCGCCACTCGCTCAAGCGCGTGTCGAGCGCCTGTTGTTCGCTGTGCAGCGCCGACTGACGCTCCTGGCGAGCCTTGAGGTCGGCCGCCAGTTGGATCAGTTCGTCGTGAATAGCCTGCAACTGTTGACTGGCCTCGGCTTCGCTCTGGCGCGATTGCACCACTGCCTGTTCCAGTTGCTGTTGCCAGTGTTCGGCACTGGTGTAGTCGCCCAGCAAAGTACCGAGTTTTTCCTGAGCGGCCTGTTGCTGCGTCGCCAGCTCGTTGAATTGCTGGTTAAGCGCGTCGAGCTGTTGCTCACGGTGTTGCTGATGGGTGTGCTCTTTTTCGATGGCCTGCTGACGCGCTTGTTGTTCGGCCAGTTCGTCGCGTTGGTGGCCCAGTTGCTCAAGCCGCTGGCTGACGTGCTGGTCGAGCAGCATGAAGGTTGCCGCTGGATCGCTGCGCAAACCGTCGAGGGTTTCGGCGGGCAACAGGTTGGCGAAGGCGTGCAGCTCTTCGTCAAGGCGTTCGCGGTCGTTGGCCAGTTCGCGTTGCTGGTCGAGCATCAGTTGGCGCGCTTGCTGGCTCGCTTGCTGGGCGCTGTTCAACTGCTGCTGCAGGCGCCCGGCATTCTGTTGCAGGTTGAGCAGTGCGGCCTGGCGCTGTTCGTCCTGGCCGATGCTCTGAGTCAGCTGGTTGAGCTGCTGGCCCAGCCAGGCGCTGCGTTTGGCCGCTTCCTGATTGAACAGCGAAGCCGACAAAGGGTGCGCTTCAAGGCTCGGCTTGAGCGCAGTGTGCTGGGCGGCCAGGTGTTCCTGTTGTTGCAAAAACTCTTTCTGCTGGGCGATCAGGCCACCGACTTCACCGCGCAGTTCGGTGAGCTTTTCCTTGAGCGTGTCGACGACCTTCTGCGCCGTGGCCTCTTCGGTTTCATCGTGACGGCCCAGGCTGTGCAGCAACGCTTCGGGCTGGTGATACGGGTGTTCAGGGCTGCCGCACACGGGGCAGGGCTGATCATCCTGTAACTGTTCACGCAACTCCTCGACGCTGGCACTGCGCGCCAGGCGTTGGCGCTCCAGCAGTTGCCGGGTCACGGTGAGGGTCTGTTCGGCCACCGCCAGTTCGGCCTTGGCTTGCAGGCCGGCCTGGTTCAGATGCTCGCGTTGTTGCGCAGCATCGGCGAGCTTCTGCGTGAGGGTGGCGGCTTGCTGGTCCAACTGTTGCTGGCTGTCCCACAGGCGCGTCAGCTCTTCGAAGGCGCGCTGCTGCTTGCGATTGTCCTGCAGCAGGCTGGCCAGCAGTTGCACCTGTTCCGCTACCGCGTGGGGTTCGGCACCGGCCTCCTGAAACAGCAGGTCCAACGCTTCGCGCTGCTCGGCGAACGCCTGTGCAGTGGCCGTGGCGCGTTGCTCCAGTTGGGGCAATTCGGCCTGGCCTTTGCTCAGGCGGTTGCCGATCAGCATCAACTGTTGCAGGCGGTCGCGGTAGGCGTTCCAGGCGTCGCTCAGCGGGGCGAGGTTGGCGCTGCGCTCAAGCTCTGCGGCCAGGCGCTGCAGGCGCTGTTCGACGTCGGCGTGTTTGTCCTGCATGGCTTTGAGCCGGGCCTGGCCTTCAAGGCAGGCGCTTTGCTGCTGGTGTTTTTCTTCGGTGCGCTTGGCGAGGTCGCGGGTCAGGTGGGCGAGGGTGCTTTGCTCTTCGACGGCCTGGCGCAACAGCGGCGCAGCGTCGGCCTGGTTTTTTACCGCCTGGGCCACAGCGCTTTGCGCGCTGGTTTGTTGCAGCTGTGCCTGCTGCTGGCGGGTCTGCAGCGCGTGTTGCTGTTCAATATACTGCTGAATCTGCGCCGCCAGTGGCGGGAGCAAGGTACTGAGTTCGGCCTGGCGTGCAAAATGGTGTCGTTGCGGCGCCAACTGCTCCAAGTGATTAAGGTCCTGGCGCAGCGGGGCCTGGGCTGCCCAGGCCTGCTCGTCGCGCTGCAGTTGCTGCGCCGCATGTTGATGGAGCTCTTGCCACTCACGCAACTCCTTGAGCCAGGTGTGCTGCAACTCCAACTGCCTGAGCTGGGCCTGCCGGGTCTTGAGCTGTTGCTGCGCCTCGCTCAGTTGCTGGTCCAGCTCGGCGCGGGCTTCGGCGGCCAGCGGGACAATGCCGGTGGCCTGGTCCTGCAGTTGCCTGTGCACCTCGCGGGCGTCCCGGGTCTTGTCGAAGGCGCGGCGGCCAAGCTGGGTGTACAGCGCAGTATCGGTGAGCTTTTCCAGCAGTTCGCTGCGCTCGTTGTCATTGGCCTTGAGGAAGGCGCTGAACTCGCTTTGTGCCAGCAACACCGCACGGGTGAACTGCTCGAAGTTCAGGCCTAGGGCCAGTTCCAGCTGGGTCTTGTATTCGGTTTTCTGGCTGGCCAGCACCTGATCACTGTCCAGGTCGAGCAGGCTTTGCCGACTGTTTTGCAGCTTGCCGCTGGCCTTGTCGCGGGCGCGGTTGGCCTCCCAGCGCGCGCGGTAGCGACGACCGTTGACGCCGACAAAATCCACCTCGGCATAGCCGCCGCCCGTGCCGCGGCGAATCAGCGTGCGCGGGTCGCCGATGGAAATATCGGTATCGGCGTCGGGCATTTTCGCCTGGCCGGTGTCGCCCAGCCGTGGCACCGCGCCAAACAGCGCCAGGCACAGGGCATCGAGCAAGGTACTTTTACCGGCGCCGGTGGGCCCGGTAATCGCGAACAGCCCGGCGCTGGCCAGGGGCTCGGCAGTGAAGTCGATTTCAAACGGGCCTGCCAGGGAGGCGAGGTTTTTCAGGCGGATGGCGAGGATCTTCATGGTTGCTCACCTTCCTGCTGCACTTCCTGGAGCAACACGGCGAAGTCCTTCAAGGTCTGTTCATCCACTTCACTGCCATAGTTGTCCTGCCAGGCGCGGCTGAACAGCTCCTGGGGCGTGAGCTGGTCGAGTTCGACCAGCCGCGCCTGGTCCGCGTCGTCCTGGCCGCGTGTGCCGGCGTATTCGGCGGCGATGCGCACCAGGCGCACGGCCTTGCCTTGCAGGGCGGTTTCGATTTGCTGCCGCAGGTCCGGTTGCGGCTCGTCCAGGCGCACCCGCACTTCCAGCCAGGGATGGCGCTGGGTCTCGGCGAGCAGGTCGATGTCGGGCAAGTCCGCCAGGGCCTTGAGGATATCGGCCAGGGGGGCAGCTTCCAGGCGTTGCAGGTTGACCGAGCGCGGAATCAGGATCGGTTCGACGCTGACCAGTCTTTCGCCCTGGAACATCACGTCGAGAATCTGGTGTTTGTAGCCGATCTCGGAAAACGACAGTGGAATCGGCGAGCCGCTGTAGCGAATGCGCTCTTCGCCGTTGACCTTTTGCGGTTTGTGCAAATGGCCGAGGGCAACATAGGCGACACTTCTATCGAATAGGCTGGCGGGCATCGCCTCGGCATTGCCGATGATCAGGCTGCGCTCGGAGTCTTCCGACACCGAACCGCCGGCCATGTGTGCATGGCTGATGGCGATCAGCGCCTGGCCTTTTTTGCGCTTGGCGTTCGCGGCGGCGATCAACCATTCATGCACCTGGCCGATGCCGCGCAGGTAGTCGTCGCCCAGGTGGGCGCCAGTGACTTCCGCCGGGCGCAGGAAGGGCAGCGCCAGGCACCAGCCGGCAATCTTGCCTTTGGCATTGGGCAAAGGAATCAGCAGGCGCTCGGCATCCAGTTGCCCGTCATCCAGCCACAGCACCCGGCCCAGCGCATGGGTGCGCAGACGGCGCATCAACGGCGCGGGCAACTCGATGCGCGAGCCGGAGTCATGGTTGCCGGCGATCATCACGATGGTCAGTGCGGGGTTTTGTTCGTGGGCGCTGATGATGAAGTCATACAGCCGCTCCTGGGCCTTGAGCGGCGGGTTGACCGTGTCGAAGATATCGCCGGCGATCAGCAGCACGTCAGGGCTGTGGGCCTTGAGCTGGCCGAGCAGCCACGCCAGGAAACAGGCGTGTTCGAAGTCGCGTTCCTGGCCATGGAGGTTTTGGCCCAGGTGCCAGTCGGAGGTGTGAAACAGACGCAAGGCGAACTCCGTGGAGAAGATGGAAAGGAGGGGAGTTTACCTGCAAAAGCGCGGGCTATGCCTGCAACCGACACAGATCAAGGGTGGGAGGGGCAAGCCACTCTTATCAAACACAAAAATAACGGGCTGCTTTAGAACCGGAAATCTCACCCTCCCTGTGGCGAGCGGGCTTGCCCTAATGCCGTTCAGTTAAGGAAAATGTGTGGGCTTATTGTGGCGAGCGGGCTTGCCCCGCGTTGGGGTGCGAAGCGCCCCCCATCGAGCAAAACGCGGTGTACCTGATACGGCTCAGCGCCTGGCTTTGGGGCTGCTGCGCAGCCCAACGCAGGACAAGCCTGCTCGCCACAGGGAATCTGCGCTTAACTGAACGGCATTAGGGCAAGCCCGCTCGCCACAGACAAACCCACCCACATGAGTTTTGGGTGTGTCGGTTATTTGGGATAGAGCGGCGGCAAGCTGGTGCTGTCCGTTGTTGGGTCCTGCTCGCGGTCCGCTATCGGAATGGCTTTCACCGCGCGCCACAGGTCTTCGCCCAGCCAATAGTGGCCCCCTTCGCTGTACAGCGCGCCATTCAACCCATCCAGCGCATCCGACAACGGCACGAACCGCGCGGCCATTTCGGCGAGGGTTTCCGGTTGCTGGCGGGCCCAGGCGTCCAGCGCCTGGCGTGTGGCCTGGGGGTCGTTGGCCTGGGTGGCGCGCTTGAGGTCGTCGAGCAGGCTGCGCGGGCTCGGGCCGGTTTGCGCGGCGCGCAACACGGCCGGCTGCGAGCGGGCGCGCCACCACAGGCCGAAACCGAGCAGGGTGGTGCAGGCCAGCAGCAGGGTGCTCAACTGCCACAGCCACAGGCGGCTGTCGTCCGGTGCAGTGATGATGGTCGGGGTGGCGGGCGTGTCCACCACCAGGCTCGGGTTGTTGGCCACTTGCAGGGTGCGCGCCGGCAGGCTGGTGCGCTCCAGATGGTCTTCGTGGGTGTTCCACCACACCACTTCCACCGGCGGCAGCTCCAGCGCGCCGACCCGGTTGGGCACCAGCGCCTCGCGGTCTTCGCGGCTGCCGACCAGACCGCGGTCGCTGTTCTGGTTGCCCAGCACCGGCTGGTCCGGGTAGCGGCGCAGACCGGCGATGTCGGTGCTGGGCAGGGTCGGCAGTTGCGCGCTGGACAGCCCTTCGGCCTTGACCGTGAGGCTGCGGGTCAGCGAATCGCCGACCTGCACATGCTCAGGCTCCGGATTCCAGCTTTCCGTGAGGGTCAGGCTGCGCGCCGGTAACCAGGGCGTATCCGCCGGGTACAGGGCGGGTTTGGGCTTGACCGTCAGCAGCATGGGCGCGGAGCTGACGTGGATCAGCCTGCCCGGCTTGGTGCCTTGCAGGGTGTTTTCCTGCGCCGGGCGCGACTCCACCAGCGTCGCGCTGAAGGTCTGCGCGGGAATCTCCACCGCGCCGCTGCGCTGCGGGTAAAGGGCATAGCGCGTTTCGATCACGCCATGGCGGATGCTGTTGATGACTTTCTCGTAGGTGCGCGACTCGCCCAGTTGCTCGATGCGCGCGTCCGGGATCTGCAATGGCGTGAGGCTGCTGTCGTCATACAGCGACACCGAGTGGTACACGCGCACGGTCAACAGCACCTGAGCCTGCACGTACGCGGTGTTCTGGTCGAGGCTGGCCTGAACAAACACGGGTGCAAGTTCCGCGCTGGTGTTCTGGCTGGCGGTTTCCATCACTTGCAGGGTGATCGGCTGGGTCGTGTATTCGCCCACCTGCAGCGGCGGGATCACCACCTCGCCGTTCTCCTTGGGCAACAACGTGATGATCCAGCGCGTGGTCGCGTGGTTGTCGCCGCCCAGGGTGGTGAGCTGGTTGATCTGGCGTGTGCCGCTGACTTCGAACTGCGCGTCCAGCGGCGACAGGTCGGGCTTGCCGAACTGGGTGACGTCGCTCGATTCCACCGTCAGTTCCACCGTTTCCCCGGCGTTGAGGCGGCTGCGGTCGACGCTGGCGACCAGGCTCGCCGCCTGGGCGGGGCCTGCCGTCAGCGCGAGCAGAAGCAGAAGGGTGGTGCGGCGGCTCATCGCGTCTTGTCCTGATGCTGTTGCTGTTCGTACCAGAATTTGCGCCGCAGCAGCTCGCCGGGGTTGTCCGGAATCTGCCGCAGCCATTGTTCCAGGGCCTGGCGGTGTTCGCCGTCAAGGCTGGCGTCATTGGCGCTCAGCGGCGGGGTGGTGGTTTGCTCATCGCCCAGCTCGCTGCCCGGTACTTCGTTGCTGCCGGACTTGGCCGGCGTACTCGGCTGGGTGTCACCGGTCTGGCCCTGGCCCTGGGACGATTGCTCGCCGCCAGTGGCACGTTGCCCGCTGTCGCCCGGTTGCGCAGTTTGGCCGGGTTGGGTGGTTTCGTCATCTTCGTTTTTTGCAGGCTCTGGCGGCTCGGGGGGCGCCTGCTGCTGCATCAGGGCTTCGACCAGGGCCTTGTTTTTCAGCGCCGGTTTCAGGTCCGGCTGTGCTTCCAGGGCCTGGTCGTAGGCATCGATCGCCGCTTCCAGCTCGCCGGAGCGGGCCAGGGCGTTGCCTCGGTTGTAGTGGGCGCTGGCGTCAGTGCCCTGGGCAAAACGCTTGATCGCCTCGGCATAGTTGCCAGCCTCATACAGCGCCACGCCTTGCCACTGGGGGTCGGCAAAACGCTCGGCCGCTTCGGCGGGCCGTTGTTTTTGCAGCAACTGCTGGCCTTGCTGGTCGGCGCGCAGCCACAGGTCCTGCCACTCGAAGGCGTAGCTGGGCTGCGGCGCGGCGAGCAGCAGCAGGGGCAGGCAGAACAGCCAGCCGCGGCGCCCGGCGCAGGCGGCCAGCAGCAAAAGCGGCAGCAGCAGCCAGTAACCCTGGTCGGCCCAGGTGTCGAGGTGCAGCCATTGTCCGTCGCTGAGCAGGGTTTGCGGTGGGTCGAGCACGCCGAGCTGGCGCAGGTCCTTGTCGTCCAGGCGCGCGGCGCGGTAGCGGCCGCCCATCTCGTTGGCGAAGGCCTTGAGCGTCGGGCTGTCGAGCCGCGGGATCAGGATCGCGCCTTGTTCGTCCTTGAGGAACTCGCCGCTTTCCTGGGTCACCGGCGTGCCTTCGCGGCTGCCGATACCCAGGATCGACAGCGCCGGTGACGCGTTGCCCTGCAACAACAGCCGGATGCCCTGGCGCTCCTGTTTGGACAGCGACGAGCCGATCAACAGCAGGCGCCCCTGGCCGAGACCGCCGTGCTTGAGCAGGGCCAGGGCCTTTTCCACGGCGAGGTCGGCGCGATGGCCAGGCTCGGGCATGATCGAGGGGCGCAGGGCTTCGAGCAGGTTGCGGCTGGTGCCGAGGTCGTCCGACAGCGGCACCAGGGTGTGGGCGCTGCCGGCGTACACCACGATGGCGGTTTGCGCATCGCTGCGCGCCTGCAGCAAGTCATACAGCTTGCGCCGCGCCTGTTCGAGACGATTGGGCGGGCTGTCGGTGGCGAGCATTTGCGGGGTCAGCTCCAGCAGCACCACCAACGGGTCGGCAGGCTTCTGGCTGGTTTGTTCCACGCGTTGCCAGCTCGGACCGAGCAATGCCAGCAAAGCCAGCAGCCACGCCAGGCCCAGCAACACCCACGGCGATTTGCTCTCGCGCCCGTTGCCGCCGCTGAGCAGCACGGCGTGAAACGCAGGCGGCAGGATCATCTGCCAGCGCCCGGCGCGTTTTTGCCGGTGCCACAACTGCCACAGCAGCCAGCCGAGCAGCGGCAGCAGCAACAACCACCAGGGACGGAACCAATGCGGCCACAGATCGATCATCGACGCCTCCGCAAACGCAGGCGTTTGAGGCGCTGGCGCCATTCGGGGCGCTGCGGCAGGAACATCCCCCGGCTCGGCAGTTTGCTCAACAGCCGTTGCAGCGCGTTGTCGGGCCAGCGTTCCTGGATCACCAGCAGCATGCTCAGGATCAGCGCCAACGCCAGCGGCCCGCTGTACAACGCCTGGGCCGGGCGGGCCTGGGTGGGTTGCTGTTCGACCGGTTCAAGGCGGTCGAGGGTTTCCTTCACCTGCTGCAGCTCCTGGCCATCCCGGGCGCGGAAATATTGGCCGCCGGTGGCCTGGGCGATGGCCTTGAGCGCCGGCTCGTCGAGGTCCAGGCTCGGGTTGACGCCGAGAATGCCCAGGGAGCCGGTCTGCTCGGGGTCGGCGCCGATGCCGATGGGGTAGATCTTCACGCCTTCTTCGGCTGCCAGGCGCGCGGCGGTCAGCGGGTCGATCTGGCCGCCATTGTTGGCGCCGTCGGTGACCAGAATCAGCACGCGGCTCTGCGCCGGGCGTTGGCGCAGACGCTTGAGGGCCAGGCCGATGGCGTCGCCGATGGCGGTGTTCTTGCCGGCGATGCCGATGCGCGCTTCGTCCAGCCAGGTGCGCACGGTGCGCCGGTCGAACGTCAGCGGCGCCTGCAAATACGCCTGGCTGCCGAACAGGATCAGCCCGACGCGATCGCCTTCGCGGCCTTGCAGGAAATCGCCGAGCAAATGCTTGACCAGGCTGAGGCGACTGACGTCCTCGTCCTGCCAGTGCATGTCGGGGAAGTCCATGGAGCCGGACACGTCCACCGCCACCAGCAGGTCGCGGCCACTGGCGGCAATCGGCAGCGGTTCGCCGAGCCATTCGGGGCGGGCCGCGGCGGTCAGCAGCAACAGCCACAGCACCACGAACGGCGCTTGCTGGCGCCAGCCGGGCAGGTTGATGCGCGCGCGGCGTCGGGCCAGGCCTTCGAGGTCCTCGAGGTAGCTGACTTTGAGTACCGGCTCGCCGCTGTCGGCGATGGGCAGCAGCAGTCGCATCAACCAGGGCAAAGGTAGCAGGGCGAAGATCCACGGCCAGGCGAACTCAAACATGTTTGCGAATCCACGTGTCGACGGCCTGGGTGAGGCCGGCGATGGCCTTGTCGTCGAGCTTGCATTCGGGCTTGTAGGCGCCTTCTACCAGCACCATCCAGCGCGTGAGGCCGGCGGCCGGGCAGCGGTTATCGAGGAATGCCAGCCATTTGCGGCCGTTGAGGGTGTGGCTCTGGCTGTAGGGGTAATCGTTGCGGCACAGACGCTTGAGCAGGCCGTTGAGCTGTTGCAGCCAGGCACCGGCGGGGGCGCCGTCGTATGGCTTGGGCATCAAGGCCAGTTCGGCGAGGGCGGCGATGCGCAACGGGTCCAACGGTTGCTCGGCGCGGGCTACCGGACGGCGGGCGGGCAGGAAGCGGCGAGCCCACCACAGGCCCCAGCCGAGCAGCGGCACTGCCAGCAGCAACAGCCACCAGCCCGGCGCGGGCGGCCACAGGCCAATGGGCGGCGGGGTGATCAGCGGTTGCAGTTGGTCGAGGCTGCTCATTGTTTTTTGACCGGGCGTTGCGGGTTGAGGTATTCGCGCAGTTGCTCGACCATTTCGCTCTGGGTGCTCAAGGGCATCAGCAGCACCCGCAGTTTCTGTGCAAGCCGTTCCCAGCGCGCCGTGCGCGCTTCGGCCTGGGCCTTGTAGGCCTGACGCAGGTCGAAGTTGAGTGTGTCCAGTTCCAGTTGCGCGCCGCGTTGCGCGAACCTGAGCAGCCCGGCGGCGGGCAGGGCGTGGTCGAGCGGGTCGGAAATCGGCAGCAGCAGCAGGTCGCAATGGCGCGACAGCAGGCTCAGTTGCTGTTCGGCGCCTTCGGTGAGGGCGCGCTCGTCGCAGATCACGATGCCCAGGCTGCCCGGGCGCAACACCTCGCGGCCACGGCGCAGGGCCATGCCCAGGGCATCGGCTTCCGGAAGGCTGTCGGTATTCAGGCTCTGATTGACGTGCACCAGGCGATTGAGCAGTTGCAGCAGGCTCTGCTTGCTGCGTCGGGGTTTGATTTCGTAGTGCTCGCGGTCGCCAAACACCAGCCCGCCGACCCGGTCGTTATGCCCCAGCGCGGCCCAGCCGATCAGGCTGGCGGCCTGCGCCGCCAGCACCGACTTGAACATCTGCCCCGAACCGAAAAACAGCCGGCAGCTTTGTTCCACCATGATGAAGATCGGGCGTTCGCGCTCTTCGTGGAACAGCTTGGTGTGCGGTTCCTGGGTGCGCGCGGTGACGCGCCAGTCGATGGTGCGCACGTCGTCGCCGGCCTGGTATACGCGCACCTGATCGAAGTCGACACCGCGCCCGCGCAGCTTGGAGTGGTGCAGGCCGATCATCGGGCTGCGCTGGCCGGGCGTGGAGAACAGCTGCACTTCGCGCACGCGATGACGCATCTCGATCAGCTCGCTGAGCGTGACGCGGATCCCGGCGCTGGTGTTCATCGGCTTCAAGCGACGGCAACGACGTCGAGAATGCGTTGCACCACGCGGTCCTGGTCGATGCCGGCGGCTTCTGCCTCGAAGGACAAAATGATGCGGTGGCGCAGCACGTCGAACAGTACCGCCTGGATATCTTCCGGGCTGACGAAGTCGCGACCGGCGAGCCAGGCGTGGGCACGGGCGCAGCGGTCGAGGGCAATCGAGCCCCGGGGGCTGGCGCCGTAGGCAATCCATTCGGCCATTTCCGCGTCGAACTTGGCCGGGGTGCGCGTGGCCATCACCAGTTGCACCAGGTATTCCTCCACTGCATCGGCCATGTACAGGCCGAGGATTTCCTTGCGCGCGGCGAAGATCGCCTGCTGGCTGACGCGGCGTTCGGGCTTGGTTTCACCGTTGAGCGCTTCGCCGCGCGCCTGTTGCAGGATGCGCCGCTCCACGGCGGCGTCTGGGAAGCCGATCTTGACGTGCATCAGGAAACGGTCGAGCTGGGCTTCGGGCAGCGGGTAGGTGCCTTCCTGCTCGATGGGGTTTTGCGTGGCCATCACCAGAAACAGCGGCGACAGGTCGTAGGTGCTGCGACCCACGCTGACCTGGCGCTCGGCCATGGCTTCGAGGAGGGCCGACTGCACCTTGGCCGGCGCCCGGTTGATTTCGTCGGCCAGCACCAGATTGTGGAAGATCGGGCCTTGCTGGAACACGAAGCTGCCGGTTTCCGGACGATAGATCTCGGTGCCGGTGATGTCGGCGGGCAACAGGTCGGGGGTGAACTGGATACGATGGAACTGCGCTTCGATGCCTTCGGCCAGTTCTTTGATGGCCTTGGTCTTGGCCAGGCCCGGCGCGCCTTCCACCAGCATGTGGCCGTCGGCCAACAGCGCAATGAGCAGGCGCTCGATGAGTTTTTCCTGGCCGAGAATCTGCGTGGAAAGAAAGGTTCGCAGCGCAAGCAGCGCTTCACGATGTTCCATCGATGACGGTTCCTGGGAAGAAGAGCCTGGGTGTTATGCAAACTGCCAAGGCCGGGGGCGTCTACTTTAATGCATCGAAGGGGGCGGCGACTAACGGCGTAACGGGTATTTTTGGCAAATCGTGTAGGATTTTTGTTTTGGAACACGGCCGATGTAGGAGGGGGCTTGCTCCCGACAGTGGTGTGTCAGTCACAGATGTATCAACTGACCCGCCGCTATCGGGAGCAAGCCCCTCTCCCACATTTGATCGTTGGTGCAGCTTAAATCCGGGTGAAAGTGCCGGTGCCCTTGAGAATGTTCTGCAAGGTCTCTTCGACTTCGGCCATATCCGCCGCAACGGTGGCGTGGCTGATCTCCAGTTGGTCCTTGCCACCCAAGGCATCGGCATCGCCAGCGGCCAGCTCAATCAGCAAGGTCGTGTCACTCAGGCTGACTTTCAGCCCGTCCAGCGTCGACGGCTCGTAGTCCCAGGTCAACTCCACTTCGTCTTCATCCGGGTAACGGCTCAGCATGAACATCTCGCCGCTTTTACCGTGGCAGCAGAGCATGGCCATGTTGTCTTCTTCGTCGTCGCACGGGGTGGCCATCAATGCGTCGGTTTTAAATTGCAGCATGGGGAATCCTGTCGGGGGGAGGGTGATGCGCGGGCAATTGTGCCATTGCGGCGAATTTTGTGCTGCATCCTGTGTCAGACCCCAAGCATGACCTGACGGGCAATACCAGTCATTTTCGGTACTCCAGGCCTGGAAAACAGACGGTTTTTCTGCCGAGGAAACCGGGTTGCCCAAGGCGCAACCCCAACCCTGCGTACCGATGACCGAATATGTCGCAGGATCGCAAGCAGCTATCTTCCCGCACTCGTTAAGCTGCGCAACGGATGTGCCCTGGCCGGGCGTCTGACCTGCCCGTCGTACCGTCACCCGGCTGCGGTTCATCCTGTGGAAGTTGTATGTGACCTGACTGTCTTGTCCAGCTTCACCCACCTGTCACTCTGATTGGTTTATGGTGTTTGTCATCGTTACCCACGAACAGAGCTGACGGTCTCCCCGCACGGGGATAACACGCGACGCTTCCATCAATAACAAGCCCAAGCGGAGTACCACAGATGGCGTTCTTCACCGCAGCCAGCAAGGCCGACTTCCAGCATCAACTGCAAGCGGCACTGGCGCAGCACATCAGCGAACAGGCACTGCCACAAGTGGCACTGTTCGCTGAGCAATTCTTCGGCATTATTTCCCTGGATGAACTGACCCAGCGTCGCCTGTCTGACCTGGCCGGTTGCACCCTGTCTGCCTGGCGCCTGCTTGAGCGCTTCGATCCTGCGCAACCGCAAGTGCGCGTTTACAACCCCGATTACGAACGTCACGGCTGGCAGTCGACCCACACTGCGGTTGAAGTGCTGCACCGTGACCTGCCTTTTCTGGTGGACTCGGTACGTACCGAGCTGAACCGCCGTGGCTACAGCATCCACACCCTGCAGACCACCGTGCTCAGCACCCGTCGTGGCAGCAAGGGCGATCTGCTGGAAATCCTGCCCAAGGGCACCCAGGGCGAGGGCATCGAGCAGGAATCGCTGATGTACCTGGAAATCGACCGCTGCGCCAACGCTGCCGAACTGAGCGTGCTGAGCAAAGAGCTGGAGCAGGTACTGGGCGAAGTGCGGGTGGCGGTGGCCGATTTCGAACCGATGAAAGCCAAGGTCCAGGACCTGCTGGCCGGTATCGATGCCAGCCAGTACGCGATTGACGGCGAAGAAAAAGCCGAGATCAAGAATTTCCTCGAATGGCTGGTGGGCAACCACTTCACCTTCCTGGGCTACGAAGAATTCGTGGTACGTGACGAGGCGGACGGCGGTCATATCGAATATGACGCCAGCTCCTTCCTCGGTCTGACCAAGCTGCTGCGTGCCGGCCTCAGCGCCGACGACCTGCGCATCGAAGACTACGCCGTGGCCTACCTGCGCGAGCCGACCGTGCTGTCGTTTGCCAAGGCTGCGCACCCAAGCCGCGTGCATCGCCCGGCTTACCCGGACTACGTGTCGATCCGCGAGATCGATGCCGACGGCAAGGTCCTCAAGGAACACCGTTTCATGGGCCTGTACACCTCGTCGGTGTACGGCGAAAGCGTGCGGGTCATCCCGTATATCCGCCGCAAGGTCGCGGAGATCGAACGCCGCTCCGGCTTCCAGCCCAAGGCTCACCTGGGCAAGGAACTGGCCCAGGTGGTTGAAGTGCTGCCCCGTGACGACCTGTTCCAGACCCCGGTCGACGAGCTGTTCAGCACCGTGATGTCGATCGTGCAGATCCAGGAGCGCAACAAGATCCGCGTGTTCCTGCGCAAAGACCCGTACGGGCGCTTCTGCTACTGCCTGGCCTATGTGCCGCGTGACGTCTACTCCACCGAAGTACGGCAGAAAATCCAGCAAGTGCTGATGGACCGCCTGAAGGCCTCCGACTGCGAGTTCTGGACCTTCTTCTCCGAGTCGGTGCTGGCCCGTGTGCAGCTGATTCTGCGGGTTGACCCGAAGAACCGTCTGGACATCGACCCGCTGCAACTGGAAAAGGAAGTGGTGCAGGCCTGCCGCAGCTGGCAGGATGACTACGCAAGCCTGGTCGTCGAGAGCTTCGGCGAAGCCCACGGCACCAACGTGCTGGCGGATTTCCCGAAAGGCTTCCCGGCCGGCTACCGCGAGCGCTTTGCCGCGCATTCGGCCGTGGTCGACATGCAGCACCTGCTCAGCCTCACCGAAGCCAACCCGCTGGTGATGAGCTTCTATCAGCCGCTGGGCCAGGTCTCCGGCCAGCGTGAGCTGCATTGCAAGCTCTACCACGCCGACACTCCGTTGGCGCTGTCCGACGTGTTGCCGATCCTGGAAAACCTCGGCCTGCGTGTGCTGGGTGAATTCCCGTACCGCCTGCGTCATGCCAACGGCCGCGAATTCTGGATCCATGACTTTGCGTTCATCGCCGCCGAAGGCGTGAACCTGGATATCCAGCAGCTCAACGACACCCTGCAGGACGCGTTCGTGCACATCGTGCATGGCGACGCCGAGAACGATGCGTTCAACCGTCTGGTGCTCACCGCCGGCCTGCCCTGGCGCGACGTGGCGTTGCTGCGTGCCTACGCGCGTTACCTCAAGCAGATCCGCCTGGGCTTCGACCTCGGCTACATCGCCAGCACGTTGAACAACCACACTGACATCGCCCGCGAGCTGACGCGGTTGTTCAAGACCCGCTTCTACCTGGCGCGCAAGCTCACCGCCGATGACCTGGAAGACAAGCAGCAGCGTCTGGAACAAGCGATCACCAGCGCCCTGGACGATGTTCAGGTGCTCAACGAAGACCGCATCCTGCGGCGCTACCTGGACCTGATCAAGGCCACCCTGCGCACCAACTTCTACCAGACCGATGCCAACGGCCAGAACAAGTCGTACTTCAGTTTCAAGTTCAACCCGCACGCGATCCCCGAGCTGCCCAAGCCGGTGCCGAAGTTTGAAATCTTCGTCTACTCGCCGCGCGTTGAAGGCGTGCACCTGCGCTTTGGCAACGTCGCCCGTGGCGGCCTGCGCTGGTCCGACCGTGAAGAAGACTTCCGCACCGAAGTGCTCGGCCTGGTAAAAGCCCAGCAAGTGAAGAACTCGGTGATCGTGCCGGTGGGCGCCAAGGGCGGCTTCCTGCCGCGTCGCCTGCCGTTGGGCGGCAGCCGGGACGAGATCGCGGCCGAGGGCATCGCCTGCTACCGCATCTTCATCTCCGGGCTGCTGGACATTACCGACAACCTGAAAGACGGCGCGCTGGTGCCTCCTGCCAACGTCGTGCGTCACGACAACGATGACCCGTACCTGGTGGTGGCGGCTGACAAAGGCACGGCGACCTTCTCCGACATCGCCAACGGCATCGCCATCGACTACGGCTTCTGGCTGGGCGATGCATTTGCCTCCGGTGGTTCGGCCGGTTACGACCACAAGAAAATGGGCATCACCGCCAAGGGCGCGTGGGTGGGTGTGCAGCGTCACTTCCGTGAGCGCGGCATCAACGTGCAGGAAGACAGCATCACCGTGGTGGGCGTCGGCGATATGGCCGGTGACGTGTTCGGTAACGGCTTGCTCATGTCCGATAAGCTGCAACTGGTCGCGGCTTTCAACCACTTGCATATCTTCATCGACCCGAACCCGAACCCGGCCACCAGCTTCGTCGAGCGCCAGCGCATGTTCGAGCTGCCGCGTTCGGCCTGGACCGACTACGACACCAGCATCATGTCCGAAGGCGGCGGTATCTTCTCGCGCAGCGCGAAGAGCATCGCTATCTCGCCGCAGATGAAAGAACGCTTCGACATCAAGGCTGACAAGCTGACCCCGACCGAGCTGCTCAATGCCTTGCTCAAGGCACCCGTGGATCTGTTGTGGAACGGCGGCATCGGCACTTACGTCAAGGCCAGCACCGAAAGCCATGCAGACGTGGGCGACAAGGCCAACGACGCCTTGCGCGTCAACGGCAACGAGCTGCGCTGCAAGGTGGTGGGCGAGGGCGGCAACCTCGGCATGACTCAGCTGGGTCGTGTGGAATTCGGCCTCAATGGCGGCGGCTCCAACACCGACTTCATCGACAACGCCGGTGGCGTCGACTGCTCCGACCACGAAGTGAACATCAAGATCCTGCTCAACGAAGTGGTGCAGGCCGGTGACATGACCGACAAGCAGCGCAACCAGCTGCTGGCGAGCATGACCGACGAAGTCGGCCACCTGGTGCTGGGCAACAACTACAAGCAGACCCAGGCCCTGTCCCTGGCCGCCCGCCGTGCCTACGAGCGTGCCGCCGAGTACAAGCGTCTGATGAGCGACCTGGAAGGCCGTGGCAAGCTGGACCGCGCCATCGAGTACCTGCCGACCGAGGAGCAGCTGACCGAGCGCGCTGCCAATGGCAAGGGTCTCACCCGTCCGGAGCTGTCGGTGCTGATCTCGTACAGCAAGATCGACCTCAAGGAAGCCTTGCTCAAGTCCCAGGTGCCGGACGACGAGTACCTGACCCGTGACATGGAGACCGCGTTCCCGCCGAGCCTGGTGGCCAAGTTCTCCGAGGCCATGCGTCGCCATCGTCTCAAGCGTGAGATCGTCAGCACCCAGATCGCCAACGACCTGGTCAACCACATGGGCATCACCTTCGTGCAGCGCCTCAAGGAGTCGACGGGTATGAGCCCGGCGAACGTGGCCGGTGCGTATGTGATCGTGCGTGACATCTTTCACCTGCCGCACTGGTTCCGGCAGATCGAGGCGCTGGACCATCAGGTTTCCGCCGACGTGCAGCTGGAACTGATGGACGAGCTGATGCGCCTGGGCCGCCGCGCCACGCGCTGGTTCCTGCGCAGCCGTCGCAACGAGCAGGACGCTGGCCGTGACACCGCGCACTTCGGTCCGCATCTGGCGGCGTTGGGCCTCAAGCTCGACGAACTGCTGGAAGGCCCGACCCGCGAAGGCTGGCAGACCCGCTACCAGGCCTACACCGAAGCCGGCGTGCCGGAATTGTTGGCGCGCATGGTGGCAGGCACCACCCACCTGTACACCTTGCTGCCGATCATCGAAGCTGCCGACGTCACCGGGCACGACGCCGCCGAAGTGGCCAAGGCCTACTTTGCCGTGGGCAGCGCCCTGGACCTGCCGTGGTACCTGCAGCAGATCAGCGATCTGCCGGTGGCCAACAACTGGCAGGCCCAGGCCCGCGAAGCGTTCCGCGACGATGTGGACTGGCAGCAACGGGCAATCACCATCTCGGTCCTGCAAATGGCCGACGCGCCGCAGGAGATGGACGCCCGCGTGGCTCTGTGGCTTGAGCAGCACCAGGACATGGCTGATCGCTGGCGCGCCATGATGGTGGAAATTCGTGCTGCGGTCGGCACGGACTACGCCATGTACGCGGTGGCCAACCGTGAATTGCTGGACCTGGCGTTGAGTGGTCAGTCGGTGCTGCAGCCGGCTTGATCAGGCAGTAAGACAAACGCCCCTGCATCGTGAGATGCAGGGGCTTTTTGTTGGATCAGTTTTTGTCCAACACCACACATCCAATGTGGGTGATTTGCCTATTTAGTTAAAGTCAGTGGCGTTTAAGCAACCTGCTTTCAAGGTGATCCAGGTATTGGCTCATCAACCTCACAGCCACGTTTGAGTCACCCTGTTCGACGGCATCCACAATCGCCCCATGTTCCTGCCACGCGCAATACGTGCAGGCCTGCGCTGCATATTGGGCAATCACCAGCGACGTCAACGGCACCAGGCCGTTGAGGAACTGCGCCAGCGGTCCATTGCCCGCCATCACCGCCAGTTGCATATGGAATTCCCCGGACAGCCGAATTGCCGGCCCGCGCTGATCCCGTTCGATGCACTCACGTTCCCGTGCAATCAATTCGCGCAGTTGCCGTATGTGCAGGCGCGTGGCCTGGGCGCAGGCCAATTGCACCACGGTCACTTCGGTCAGTCGCCGTGCCTCGAGAATCTGCCGGGTTTGCTGCGCATCCGGCGCGGCGACCTGGGCGCGCTGGTTGGGGCGCAGGAGGACCACCTGCTGATGGGACAGCCGGGTCAGCACCCGACGAATCACGCTGCGGCTCACGCCGAAGGTTTCAGCCAGGCTTTCTTCGGTAAAGCGGCTGGTCGGGACAATGCGGTGTTCAAGGATGGCGTCGAACAGCCGCGCGTAAATGTCGTCTGCCGAGGGCTTTTTACCGGCAATCAAGTGCAGTGGCGGCTGGGGCGGGTGGCGGTGCAGGGCGTGGGCGGTCATGGCCGGTCTCCAAAAATCAGCTGCCCGGATGGTCGTCCGGAATGGTCAGGGCGATGCCCATGCGCAGGCCTTCCTGAAGGATATGCCGTCGCATTTCGGCACTGGCCAGGGCGCTGTTCTTGTTGCGGATGGCGCGTACCACGGCTTCGTTTTCCCGCAGGCGTTCGGCCAGGTGCTCGGGCGAGTTGCGCAGTACCTGGGCGCTCTGTTTGAGAGCGTTGCGGGTTTGCTGCACCACGTTCTGGAAGATCGGGTTGGCGGTGAGGGCGAACAGCGCTTCATGGAAGCCGATGTAGGCGTGCATGCCCGCTTCGGCATCACTGGCATCCAGGGCTTCGCGCATGTCCATCAGGGTCAGGCGCAGTTGGCCGACCTCCTGGGTGCTGATCGATTGCGCCACCAGGCCGACAATGAACGGTTCGAGGGTGTAGCGCAGTTGCAGGATATCTTCCAGGCTGGCATCGGCCACAGCGTCGTTCGAGTGTGGCTGGCTGACGCTGTTTTCCAGCACCACCACGCCTTTGCCGGGCATGGACCGCACCAGGCCGAGGGTTTCCAGCACGATCACTGCTTCGCGCAGGCTGGGCCGGCTGATGCCCATCTGTTCGGCCAGTTCACGCTGACCGGGCAGCATTTCACCGCGCCGCCACTGGCCGCGCTTGAGTGCGGCACGCAGTTTTTCCACGACTGAATTGACGACGGTTGAGGTGCTGATCACGTCGATGCCTCCTTAAGTTGCAAACACAGTGGTTATCCCAGTGAAAATCCAGTGTGGGAGGGGGCTTGCTCCCGATCGCGGTGTTTCAGTCACCGGAGGTGCAAGCTGGCCCACCGTTATCGGGAGCAAGCCCCCTCCCACAGTGAATCTGTGTCGCTTTCAGAATTCCTGATGCGCGGGCAACACCGGTTTCTTTGTCTGGAAGGCGTAACCCTGCTCGCCGTCCAGCACCTTGTTGGCGCGTTGGATATCAATGTCTTTTTCCCAGCGCGCGATGGCCACGGTGGCGACGCAGTTGCCGATCAGGTTGGTCAGCGCGCGGCCGATGCCCATGAACCAGTCCACCGCGAGCACCAGCACCAGGCCCACCACGGGAATCGCCGGGATGGCGGTGAGGGTCGCCGCCAGAATCACCAGCGCGGAACCGGGTATGCCGTGGGCACCCTTGGAGGTGATCAGCGACACCAGCAGGATGGTCATCAGGTCGGTCATCGACAGCGGCGTGCCGGTGGCGTTGGCGATAAACACGATCGCCAGGGTCAGGTAGATTGAAAACCCGTCGAGGTTGAACGAATAACCGGTGGGAATCACCAGGCCCACGGTGGAACTGCCGATGCCCAGGTGCTCGAGTTTGCGCATCACCTGCGGCAGCACGGCGTCGGAGGAGGCGGTGCCCATCACGATCAGCAGCTCCTCGCGCAGGTACTTGAGCAGCGGCAGCATGCGCAGGCCCGACAGGCGCATCACCAGGCCGAGAATCAGTGCGACGAAGGCAAAGCAGGTCAGGTAGAACAGGCCCACCAGGCTGCCCAGGTGTTGCAGCGAATCCAGGCCGTAGGTGCTGGTGGTAAACGCGATGGCACCGAACACGCCAATCGGTGCCAGGCGCACGATCATGCCCATGATGCGGAAAATCACATGGCTCAGTTCGTTGATCAGCCGCGAGATGCCCGAGGCCGCTTCGCCCACCAGGTTCAGTGCGCTGCCAAACAGCACCGAGAAGAGCAGCACTTGCAGCACATTGTTGTCGGCAAAGGCGCCGATCACCGAGTTGGGGATCAGGTCCATCAGAAACTGGCTGGTGCCCTTGAGGTGCTGGCCCTTGTCCGCCAATTCATTGAGGCCGGCGGAGGAGAGCTGCTCCAGGTGAATATTGGCGCCCTGGCCGATGCCGGTGCTGAACGCCATGATCAGGCCGATCACCAGGGCGACGGTGGTCAGCACTTCAAAGTAGATCACCGACTTGAGACCGATGCGCCCGACTTTCTTCAGGTCGCCGGCGCCGGAAATGCCGCTGACCACCACGCAGAATACGATCAGGCCAATCAGCATCTTGATCAGCTTGATGAAACCGTCACCCAGAGGTTTGAGTTGCGTGGAGAATTCGGGAAGGGCCAGGCCGCAGGCGATGCCGAGCATCAGGCCAATCACGACTTGCAGGAAAATCGAACGCGAGCACCATCTGAGCATGGGAGGAATCCCTATTCGGTGCCCTGGTGGTTCCAGGGCTTAATTGTTGTGGTCATACCGGTAAGTCCAGTGCGCGGCCAGTCTAGGCCGGATTTTTTTGAAATCACAAGCAAATATTTGGCGGTTGACAGGTCCTGGTCTGACCAGTTGGTCGGCGAGGGCGATGCTTGGGCGGTTGGCGGGGTGGAAAAACTTTCGCTTATCATCCGCGCTCGGCATACGAGGTGATGCATGGATCAGGCAGGGCTGACAACTGACGAGACCGGGCTTACCGGGTGCACCTGGCGTATGGCCGCGCCGGAGTACCTGCGCTACCACGACCATGAATGGGGCGTGCCGGTGGCGGATGATATCCGCCTGTACGAGAAGATCTGTCTGGAGGGGTTTCAGGCGGGGCTGGCGTGGATCACGATCCTGCGCAAGCGCGAGCAGTTCCGGGCGGCGTTCGACGGTTTTGATTTTCGCCGCGTGGCGCAATACGGCGAGGCGGCTATCGAGCGCCTGATGCACGATCCCGGCATTGTGCGTAATCGCGCGAAAATAGTGTCCGCCATCAACAATGCCCGCAGGGCCTGCGAGTTGGTGGAGGAGACCGGCTCGCTGGCGCGCTGGCTATGGGCGTTCGAGCCTGGCCCTGACGAGCGCCCGGCGGTGGTCGACATGGCCTACTGGGCCGCGAACCCGACATCGCCGGCGTCGGTGCGCCTGTCCAAAGCCTTGAAGAAACGCGGCTGGAGCTATGTGGGGCCGACCACGATGTACGCGTTGATGCAGGCGATGGGGATGGTTAACGATCACCTGGAAGGATGCGCCTGCCGCCAGCAGGTCGAAGTGCTGCGGCGCCAGTTCAAACGACCTTGAGTCTGTGGCTTGAACGGAATCAAAACTGTGGGAGGGGGCTTGCTCCCGATAGCGGAGTGTCAGGCATCTATCTGTCACTGATACACCGCTATCGGGAGCAAGCCCCCTCCCACAGGGATTTTGTGTGGGTTTCAGGCCAGGGTCAGGAGAGGAAGCCACCGTCCACATTCAGCGAAACACCGGTGGTGTAGCTCGACGCATCGCTGGCCAGGAACAGCACCGCGCCGGCCATCTCGCTCGGGTCGGCCACGCGTTTGAGGGGGATCTGCGCCAGGGCCATTTTCAGGATCGCGTCGTTCTTGACCAGCGCCGAGGCGAACTTGGTGTCGGTGAGGCCCGGCAGCAGGGCGTTGCAACGAATGCCGAACTCGGCGCATTCCTTGGCGAACACCTTGGTCATGTTGATCACCGCAGCCTTGGTCACCGAGTAGATGCCCTGGAACACACCCGGCGAGATGCCATTGATCGACGCCACGTTGATGATGCTGCCGCCGCCGTTGTCGCGCATCAGCTTGCCGGCTTCCACCGACATGAAGAAGTAGCCGCGGATGTTCACGTCGACGGTCTTCTGGAAAGCGCCGAGGTCGGTGTCCAGCACATTGCAGAACTGCGGGTTGGTCGCGGCGTTGTTGACCAGGATATCCAGGCGGCCGAACTGTTCGCGGATGCCGGCGAACACGTGGGTGATCTGCTCCATTTCACCGATATGGCAGGCCACGGCGGTGGCTTTGCCGCCGTCGGCGATGATCGCATCAGCCACGTGCTGGCAGCCTTCGAGCTTGCGGCTGGAAACGATCACATGGGCGCCTTGTTGGGCCAGCAACCTGGCAATGGCCTCGCCGATGCCACGGCTGGCACCGGAGACAAAAGCGATCTTGCCGTCGAGGTCGAACAGTTGGGTCTTGGACATGAGGGTTCCTTGTTGTGAACGATCAGAGCGCGGATTTACCGATGACATTCAGGCTCATCTGCTCCAGCAGCTTGTTCATGTGAATGAACTGCGCAAAGCGTTTGTCCTGGGTCTGGCCATGGAAGAAGCGGTAGTAGATCTGCTGCACGATGCCCGCCAGGCGGAACAGGCCGTAGGTGTAGTAGAAGTCAAAATTGTCGATCTGGATGCCGGCGCGTTCGGCGTAGTAGTCGACAAACTGGCGTCGGGTGAGCATGCCCGGTGCATTACTCGGCTGGCGCCGCATCAGTTGCACCGGCGCAGGGTCGGCGGCTTCGATCCAGTAGGCGAGGGTGTTGCCCAGGTCCATCAGCGGGTCGCCCAGGGTGGTCAGTTCCCAGTCCAGCACGCCGATGATCTGCATCGGGTTGTGCGGGTCGAGGATTACGTTATCGAAGCGGTAGTCGTTGTGCACGATGCTGGAGGTAGGGTGGTCGGCCGGCATCTTGTCATTGAGCCAGGCACGCACGGCTTCCCACTGTGGCGCGTCGGGGGTCAAGGCCTTTTCGTAGCGCTCGCTCCAACCGCGAATCTGGCGCTGCACGTAACCTTCGGGCTTGCCCAGGTCGGCCAGGCCGCAGGCGCTGTAGTCGACCCGGTGCAGCTCGACGAACGTGTCGATGAAGCTTTTGCACAGCGCTTGCGTTCGGCTGGCGTCCAGGCCCAGCTCGGGCGGCAGGTCGGAACGCAGAATGATGCCGTTGACGCGTTCCATCACATAGAACTCGGCGCCGATCACCGATTCGTCGGTGCAGTGCACGTAGGCCTTGGGGCAGTAGGGGAAGCCATCCCTGAGCTGGTTGAGAATGCGGAACTCGCGGCCCATGTCGTGGGCGGACCTGGCCTTGTGGCCGAAGGGCGGGCGACGCAGCACAAATTCCTGGTCCGGGTATTCCAGCAGGTACGTGAGGTTGGACGCACCGCCAGGGAATTGGCTGATGGTGACCGCACCACTCAGGCCCGGGATATGCGCCTTGAGGTAGGGATCGATCAGGCTGGCATCCAGTTCTTCGCCTGGGCGAATCGTTGTCGATTGGTCGTTCAGCGCCATGCTTATCCCTTCTGCTTATTCTTGAGGCCTTGGACTATTGGGTAATCTAATGCGCAGTGCCGCCCAGCGACAAGGTCGGGGCGGCTTAATAGGTTAGCGTGTTGGAGGATGATCAGCGTGCCTGATCGGTCATTTAATGGGCGCGGGCAAGGCGACGGGCGTGAGTACCGGGCGTCCGGCAAAATATTCCGTGAGGTTGTCGGCCACGCGCTGCACGGTGTCGTGGGCCGCTTCCGGTGACAGGCCGGCGACGTGGGAGGTGAGCACGGTGTTGCCGAGTTTCTTCAGCGCGTCGGGCACCTTGGGTTCGTCATCGAACACATCCAGCGCCGCGCCGCCGATTCGGCGTTGCTCCAGGGCGGCGATCAGGTCGGCAGTGACCACCACGCTGCCACGGCCGATATTGACTAGGTAGCCATTGGGGTCGAGCGCGTCCAGAACGCGGCGGTCGATCAAGTGACGGGTGCTGGCGCCGCCGGGGGTGGCAAGAATCAGGAAGTCCGAGGTGCGCGCCAGTTCCACCGCCGTGGCGCAGTAGGTGTAGTCCACGTCATCGCGGGGCTGACGGTTGTGGTAGCTGATCTGCATGCCGAACCCCAGAGACGCGCGCCTGGCGATCTCCAGGCCTACCGCGCCGAGCCCGAGAATGCCCAGTTGCTTGCCGCCCAGGGAAGGGCGCATCACCTTGGGCCATTCACTGCGGCGCACGGCGGCGTCAGTCTGCGGGATGCCGCGCACCAGTGACAGCAGCAGCGCCATGGCATGGTCCGCCACCGACGGCGCATTCACCCCGGCGCCGTTGGTCACCACGATCCCGCGATTGCTGGCGGCCTGCAGATCCACGTGTTCATAACCGGCGCCGATCACGCAGATGATTTCCAGCACCGGCAATGCGGCGATTTCCTCGGCATACAGACCGAGCGGGCCACGGGTCAGCACAGCCTTGATCTGCGCACCTTGGGCCTTGATCGCCTGGGCGCGTTCAGCCGGCGTCGGCGCAAGGATCACATGAAAGTCATTGCTTTCGATGATGTGCAGGTATTCGTTGATGGTCTCAACCAGGACCAGGACAGTGGTGGTCATCGCAACGCTCTTGCTGAGGGGTTTGAGCGGGTGAGTATAAAGCGCATCTGTACGCAAAATCCCATTGCAGGTGCGAACAGGCTGGCCGCGAGCTCACCGTTCCTCAGCTAAGTCTTTGCTTCTTCAAGAGAATCCCGGACAATCCAGCCCCTTCTACAGTCGGGGCGCTGCCTGTCAGGTTTTTCTGACTCGTCCCGGCCGTGTCAATGCGGAGATCCGACCGGATGAATGATCAGGCCAATAGCGTCGACGAACGCTATGCAACGACACCTGCAACCCTCTCAAGCTGGAGCCGCCAGGACACCACCTGGATGCTGGGCCTGTTCGGCACAGCGATTGGCGCCGGCACTTTGTTTCTGCCGATCAACGCAGGCCTCGGCGGTTTCTGGCCGCTGCTGATTCTGGCGGTGCTGGCGTTCCCGATGACGTTCTTTGCCCACCGTGGCCTGACCCGTTTCGTCCTGTCCGGGCGTGAAGGGTCCGATATCACCGACGTGGTCGAAGAACACTTCGGCATCAAGGCCGGTGCGTTGATCACGCTGTTGTACTTCTTTGCGATCTTTCCGATCCTGCTGATCTACAGCGTTGCGCTGACCAACACGGTCGGCAGCTTCATGGAGCATCAACTGCACATCATGCCGCCGCCACGGGCGATCCTGTCGTTCGTGCTGATCCTGGGCCTGCTGGCCGTGGTGCGTTGCGGTGAGCAGGTCATCGTCAAGGCCATGAGCCTGATGGTGTATCCGTTTATCGTCGCGTTGCTGTTCCTCGCGGTGTACCTGGTGCCGCACTGGACCGGTGGCATCCTCAGTACCGCTCACGTGGTGCCGGCGCCATCGGCATTGCTCAATACCTTGTGGCTGGCGATTCCGGTGATGGTGTTCTCGTTCAACCATTCGCCGATCATCTCGGCCTTTGCGGTGGACCAGAAGCGCCAGTACGGCGCCCATGCCGACGAGCGCAGTTCGCAGATCCTGTGCCGCGCCCATGTGCTGATGGTGGTGATGGTGCTGTTCTTCGTGTTCAGCTGTGTGCTGACCCTGTCGCCGGCGCAACTGGCCGAGGCGAAGGCGCAGAACCTGTCGATCCTGTCGTACCTGGCCAACCACTTCGACAACCCGACCATCGCTTTCGCAGCCCCGCTGATTGCGTTCGTGGCGATTGCCAAGTCGTTCCTGGGCCACTACATCGGCGCCAGCGAAGGCCTCAAGGGCTTGATCGTCAAGACCGGTCGCCGCCCGGCGCCCAAGACCCTGGACCGCATGACTGCTGCTTTCATGCTGGTGGTGTGCTGGATCGTCGCGACGCTTAACCCGAGCATCCTTGGCATGATCGAAACCCTGGGCGGGCCGGTGATTGCGTCGATCCTGTTTTTGATGCCCATGTATGCCATCCGCAAGGTGCCGGCGATGGCCAGGTACCGTGGGCAGGCGTCCAATGTGTTTGTCACGGCGGTGGGCTTGGTGGCGATTACGGCGTTGGTGTATTCGTTTATTGCTTGAGGTTTAACGCAGCTTTCAGGGCTGCTCAACCTCTGAAAGGTGGGAGGGAGCTTGCTCCCGATGGCGGTGAATCAGTCACTGAAGGTGTTGACTGAACCACTGCTATCGGGAGCAAGCCCCTCCCACATTTGTTTTGTGGTGTTGCTGATACTGGATTCCAGGCATAAAAAAACGCCGCGTACCTTGCGATACGCGGCGTTTTTACGTCACAACACCTTAGGCTTGAATCACCGGGATGTTGGCGCTTGCTGCGATCTTGCGGAACTCGGCGATCTGGTCGAAGTTCAGGTAGCGGTAGACGTCACTGGCCATGGTGTCCAGTTTCGCCGCGTAGCCCATGTACTCTTCGACAGTCGGCAAGCGACCCAGGGTAGATGCGACTGCCGCCAGCTCGGCCGAGGCCAGGTAGACGTTGGCGCCATCGCCCAGACGGTTCGGGAAGTTACGGGTCGACGTGGAAACCACCGTCGAGTTCGGCTCTACCCGTGCCTGGTTACCCATGCACAGCGAGCAGCCGGGCATTTCCATGCGCGCGCCAGCCTTGCCGTAGATGCCGTAGTAGCCTTCTTCGGTCAGCTGGTGAGCGTCCATCTTGGTCGGCGGCGACAGCCACAGACGGGTTGGCAGCTGACCCTTGACCTGCTCCAGCAGCTTACCGGCTGCGCGGAAGTGACCGATGTTGGTCATGCACGAACCGATGAACACTTCGTCGATCTTCTCGCCGGCAACGCTGGACAACAGACGGGCATCGTCCGGGTCGTTCGGGGCGCAGAGGATCGGCTCGTTGATTTCCGACAGGTCGATCTCGATGATTTCGGCGTATTCGGCGTCGGCATCGGCTTCCATCAGCTCCGGGTTGGCCACCCAGGCTTCCATCGCTTGGGCGCGACGTTCCAGGGTGCGCGGGTCGCCGTAGCCTTCACCGATCATCCAGCGCAGCAGGGTGATGTTGGAGTTCAGGTACTCGGTGACCGACGCTTTGGACAGCTTGATGGTGCAACCGGCAGCCGAACGTTCGGCCGAGGCGTCGGAGAGCTCGAACGCCTGCTCCAGCGTCAGGTCGTTCAGGCCTTCGATTTCCAGGATGCGGCCGGAGAAGGCGTTTTTCTTGCCTTTCTTCTCTACGGTCAGCAAACCGGACTGGATCGCGTAGTAAGGAATGGCATGAACCAGGTCACGCAGGGTGATGCCAGGTTTCATCTTGCCTTTGAAACGCACCAGGATCGATTCCGGCATGTCCAGTGGCATGACGCCAGTGGCTGCGGCGAACGCGACCAGACCGGAACCGGCCGGGAACGAGATGCCCATCGGGAAACGGGTGTGGGAGTCACCACCGGTGCCGACGGTGTCCGGCAGCAGCATGCGGTTCAGCCAACTGTGGATGATGCCGTCGCCTGGACGCAGCGATACACCGCCACGGGTCATGATGAAGTCAGGCAGGGTGTGGTGAGTGGTCACGTCGATCGGCTTTGGATAGGCCGCGGTGTGGCAGAAGGACTGCATCACCAGATCGGTCGAGAAGCCCAGGCACGCCAGGTCTTTCAGTTCATCACGGGTCATCGGACCGGTGGTGTCCTGGGAGCCTACGGTGGTCATCTTCGGTTCGCAGTAGGTGCCAGGGCGAACGCCTTTGCCTTCCGGCAGACCACAGGCCTTGCCGACCATCTTCTGCGCCAGGGTGAAACCCTTGCCGGTGTCGACCGGCGCTTCAGGCAGCTTGAACAGGTCGGTAGGGCCCAGGCCCAGTTCGGCGCGGGCCTTGTCGGTCAGGCCACGGCCGATGATCAGCGGGATACGGCCACCGGCGCGGACTTCGTCCAACAGCACCGGGGTCTTCATTTCGAAGGTGGTGATGACTTCGTCGGTACCGTGCTTGCAGACTTTGCCGGCGTGCGGGTACAGGTCGATCACGTCGCCCATGTTGATGTTGCTGACGTCGAACTCGATCGGCAGAGCACCCGCATCTTCCATGGTGTTGTAGAAGATCGGCGCGATCTTGCTGCCGAAGCAGAAGCCGCCGGCGCGCTTGTTCGGCACGTAGGGCACGTCGTCGCCGAAGAACCACAGCACCGAGTTGGTGGCCGATTTACGCGACGAGCCGGTACCGACCACGTCACCGACGTAGGCGATCGGGAAGCCCTGGCCGCGCATCTCTTCGATCTGCTTCATCGGGCCGGTCTTGCCTTGCTCGTCCGGCACGATGCCTTCGCGGGCCATTTTCAGCATGGCCAGGGCGTGCAGCGGGATGTCAGGGCGCGACCAGGCGTCCGGTGCCGGCGACAGGTCGTCGGTGTTGGTTTCGCCGGTGACCTTGAACACGCGCAGGCTGATCTTGTCGGCCAGGGTAGGGCGGTTGCGGAACCATTCGCCGTCAGCCCACGACTGCAGCACGCCTTTGGCATGCTCGTTGCCGTTTTTGGCTTTCTCAGCCACGTCGTGGAACGCGTCGAACATCAGCAGGGTGTGCTTGAGCTGGGCGGCCGCGACAGGCGCCAGCGTGGCGTCGTCCAGCAGCTCGACCAGCGTCACGATGTTGTAGCCACCTTGCATGGTGCCAAGCAGTTCAACGGCGCGTTTTTTGTCGATCAGGGGGGAAGTGGCTTCGCCCTTGGCCAGGGCGGAAAGGAAACCGGCCTTGACGTAGGCGGCTTCGTCAACGCCTGGTGGAATGCGGTTGGTGATCAGGTCAACGAGGAATGCTTCTTCGCCGGCAGGGGGATTTTTCAGCAGCTCGACCAGGCCTGCGGTTTGTTCGGCGTTAAGCGGCTGGGGAACAATACCCAGGGCTGCACGCTCTTCGATATGTTTGCGGTAGGCTTCAAGCACAGTTATTACCCTCATCAGTGGTCCCACGGGACGCTCATCCAGAAATGATCGGCACGCGTGCGCTCGGGGGCTTTTTGGGCCGCAAAGCCAGCGCTGCCGGCATCTCTCACAGAAGCTGCTTTCAAAGTTTTACGCCTGCAGAACGGGCTGATGAGGGTTGGCGAGGGCTTGACCTACCGAGTCATTGACCATCGCCAACACCGTTCTGAAGGAACGACTGTGCTCGTGACGCTTTGAAAACAGCTTCCAGCGGATTATTGGCGCCTTACAAGGCCGGGTGATTCTACGGCAAAAAAAATCTAAAGGTAAGTTGCCTGGCCAAGATTGCCGGGCAATCACGCTTAGACAAAGGGCTAATATGGCCGACTGTTTCGCTGGTTTGTGTCGTGCCCTCTCATCAGATGACGTCACGATCTGAGATTTCAGGCAACCACCTCCCTGTGGCGAGCGGGCTTGCCCTAATGCCGTTCAGTTAAGCGCAGATTCCCTGTGGCGAGCAGGCTTGTCCTGCGTTGGGCTGCGCAGCAGCCCCAAAACCAGACGCTGAGCCGTATCAGGTACACCGCGTGTCCCTTGATTGGGGGCGCTTCGCACCCCAACGCGGGGCAAGCCCGCTCGCCACAGACGCTTTAGTTTGGGTGCCGCCGCCCACAGTTGATCTTTATCGTCTCAGGATTTGATGGCCAACGCTTCGAGGTGATCCATCAGCGCCTGCGGTTTCAGCACCAGCACATCGCTCTCCACCGCATCGAGCACCACCTCCGCCGTATTACCAATCAATGCCCCGGAAATTCCGGTGCGCGCCACGGTGCCGATGATCGTTACCGCCGCCTGCCATTTGTGCGCCGCGAACGGAATCAACACATCGGCCGGGCCTTCCTCGATGTGCAGGTGCGCGTCGTCCACATCGAATTGCGCCTGGAACGCCTTGCACTGTTCGCGATAACGCGCTGCGATGGTTTCCCTGAGCTGGAACGTCGGATCGGCCGCCGCCAGCATCGGCGATGGATGGGCGCTGATCACATGCAGTTGCGCCTTGGCCAGGCTGGCAATCTCGAAACCATGGTCGATGATCGAATCGTGCAGCGCGCGATGCTCGCTGTCGGTATTGCCCACATCGATCGCCGCGAGGATCACGCCACCGCTCCACGGGGTGGAGGTTTTCACCAGCAGCACCGGCGTTGGGCAGTAGCGCAGCAGTTTCCAGTCCGCCGGGGTCAGCAGGGCCTTTTTCAGTGGGCTGTCGGGCATGTGCTGCTTGATCACCAGACCGCAGCCCTCGGCCTGCTGCACGTCGATGATGGTTTCATGCAGGCTGTCATTCCACGCCTGTTCGGTGGTGACGGTGTAGCCGTCCTCGCGCAAGCCGGCCTTGAGCTGGCTCAGCAGCGCTGAATGCTCGTGCCGCCTGTCGCACACCAGCAAGTGCAGGTGCGCGTCGGTCACGCCGGCGATCAGCCTGGCGCGCTTGAGGGCCAGGCTGTCGGCCTGTTCGGGCTCGATAACCACCAGGATGCTGCGGATGGCTTGCATGGTCGGCACCTCCAGGAACGTGGACTGCAACAACTATAGTCGCTGCCCGGTATTCGTCATCTTGATGCACATCAAGGTAGGCGGCTGGTGGTCTGCGGCGCGCTCGGTATAATCGGCGCCCTTTTGTGATCCTTTGCCCGTGAGTCCGATGAACCTGCCCGACATCCACCAATTCCTCGGTTGCCGCACCCCCGATGCCTGGGTCCAGGCCGCGCTGGCCGATCAGGACACCCTGCTGATCGACCACAAGAACTGTGAGTTCAAGGCGGCCAGTACCGCCCTCAGCCTGATCGCCAAGTACCATGGCCATGTGGACCTGATCAACATGATGTCGCGCCTGGCCCGCGAAGAACTGGTGCACCACGAACAGGTGATGCGCCTGATCAAGAAGCGCAAGGTCGAGCTGCGCCAATTGTCGGCCGGCCGTTACGCCTCGGCGTTGCGCAAGGTGGTACGCAACCACGAGCCGGTCAAGCTGGTGGATACGCTGGTGGTCGGCGCCTTTATCGAAGCGCGCAGTTGCGAGCGTTTCGAAGCCCTGGTGCCGCACCTGGACGAAGAACTCGGCACGTTCTACTTCGGTTTGCTGAAAAGCGAGGCGCGGCATTTCCAGGGTTATCTGAAACTGGCGTATCAGTACGGCGACGCCGCTGACATCGCCCAGGTCATCGAACGGGTGAGGGCGGCGGAACAGGAGTTGATCGAGTCAGCCGATGTCGAGTTCCGCTTTCACAGTGGCGTGCCGGCCTGAGGCGACGGCCACGCCAATCCGGTGATCAAGGGTTGAGCGCGTTCAGGATTGAATGGGCGACTTTTACCCGTTCGGCGTTCGGATAGTTTTTATTCGCCAGAATCACCACGCCCATGCGCGCGCTTGGTACGTAGGCCACATACGCACCGAAGCCATTGGTGGAACCGGTCTTGTTCACCAGTGTGTCCGCATGGGGGGCTCGCGCGGGTGTCAGCCAATCGACCTTGTGCGGCTCGATGGCCATCTGTGTGGAGTTGCCGTCAATCAGGGCGTTCAGTTGGATCGGGTACGGGTACATTTCCCAGCCCAGACCCTGGGTCATGCCATTGACGGTGTAGTAGCCGGTATGGGTGAGCGCAATGGCCTGCCGGACGAGTTTTTCCTGGCCAGCGGGGTTCATGTTGACGTTGACGTAGTGCAGCAGGTCCGCCGCACTGGTCTTGATGCCATAGGCTTCACTGTCCATCGCGCCCGGGCCAACCCGTACAGGTTTTCCTTTGTTGTCATAGCCTTGGGCGTACAGGCTTATCTGATTTCGAGGTATTTTCAGGAAGGTATGCGAGAGCCCAAGCGTTGGGAGCAAGGTCTTTTCCATCAATTGATCGAACGGCTGACCCAGGCTTTGCGCCGCCAGATAGCCAAACAGGCCCAGGCTCGGATTGGAATACAGGCGCTGGGTGCCAGGGGCGAACGCGGGCTGCCACTGCTGGAAATAGCCGATCATGCGCTGGCTGTTATCCGCCTCTTGGGGAAATTGCAGCGGCAGCCCGCCAGCGGTGTACGTGCCCAGGTTGAGTACGCTGATGTGATCGAACCGGCCGCCCTTGAGTGCCGGCAGGTAGTGGCTGGCCGGCTGGTCGAGGGTAAGTTTGCCCGAGGCCACGGCGTAGCCGGCGAGGGTGGCGGTGAAGGTTTTGCTCACCGAACCGACTTCAAACAGGGTGTTCTCGCTGACCGGTTGCCCGCTTTGCTTGTCCGCTACGCCGTAGCTGAAATACTGCGCTTTGCCGTCCTGCAGCACCCCAACGACCAGACCGGGGATGGCTTGCTGTTGCATCAGCGGCTTGACGCTGGCGTCCACCACGGCGCGCAAGTCGGTGGCGGCCAGGCAGTGGCTTGCGCCAATGAGCAGCGCAAGGGCCGTGACAGAGGGGATGAATCGAGGCATGGGTCGCTTCCATGGCAGATAAGAGGGTGGGCAAGTTTCGCAAATACCGGGTGTTTACCCCAGCCCTCGGGTAAAACCTTTTACGAAACATAATGAAACATTTGCCGGCCCGCGAAGCTCTATCGCTACACCCGTATCGAGTCCGTCAATGAAAACGCCGCGTCCTTCCGCCCGCATGCCGCACCTGACCCAACTGCGTAACCTCAAAATGGCCCGTTCGGCCCATGCCTACGTACGCGGCAGTACCGTCCAATTCTACGAGTGGCTGCACAGCCTGCCCGGTCGACGCTTGCCCAGCGGGCCGCCGATCTGGATCTGTGGCGATTGCCACGCGGGCAACCTGGGGCCGACCGGCGACAACAATGGCCGCATCGACATGCATATCCGCGATCTCGACCAGACCGTTATCGGCAACCCGGCCCATGACCTGGTGCGCCTGGCGTTATCCCTGGCCACTGCCGCGCGGGGCTCGGACCTGCCCGGGGTGACCACGGCCCGCATGCTCGAAGAAATGATGCTGGGCTACGCGCAGGCCTTCAAGGACAAGCCGGATGAAGTGCCGCCACGGCCGTCCCAGGTCAAGGCCGGGATGCGCAGCGCGGTGGAA
Organism: Pseudomonas sp. MH9.3; assembly: GCF_034354675.1. NCBI lineage: Bacteria > Pseudomonadati > Pseudomonadota > Gammaproteobacteria > Pseudomonadales > Pseudomonadaceae > Pseudomonas > Pseudomonas sp. MH9.3. Next base: position 643,624 of record NZ_CP133785.1, read on the forward strand.
CGCACCTGGAAGCACCTGGCCCGCGAGCGCATCGATGACGTACGCCCGACGATCCCTTTGGGCAAGCACTTCTGGGCATTGTCCCGTGCGGAAAAAAGCGCCCTGCAGGCCTTGTGCGGCTCCGATGAGCTGCATCACCTGGTGACCTCGCTCAAGGGACGGCCCAAGGACGCCAAGGTCGAATTGATGGACTCGGCCTATTGGGTCAAGGGTTGCAGCTCGCTCGGCCTGCTGCGTTACGCGGCGCTGTTGCGCGTTGGCGACAAGGACGATCAGGAATACTGCCTGATCGACATCAAGGAGGCGGTCGGCGCAGCGGCACCGCGCGCAGCCCGCGCAAAAATGCCACGGGACAACGGCCGGCGCGTGGTGGAGGGCGCCCGTCAGCTGTCACCGGGGTTGGGTGAGCGCATGTTGGCGACGCGTTTTCTGGACCATGGTTTTTTCATCCGCGAGCTGCTGCCCCAGGACATGAAGCTGGAGCTGGACGAATTGAGTGAGATCGACGCCATGCACGCCGCCGGTTACCTGGCGCGCGTGGTCGGCATCGCCCATGCCCGGCAAATGGATCGGGCGACGCGCAGGGACTGGATGGCCATGTTGCAGGAGAACCGCTCACGGCAGCTGGATGCACCGTCCTGGTTATGGACCAGCGTGGTGCAACTGGTGGGCAGCCACGAGCAGGGCTACCTCGACCATTGCCGGCGGTATGCGCTGGAACACTGATCAGGCCAGGTATTTATTGAACCAGCCCAGGGTGCGCTCCCACGCCAGGTTCGCCGCCGCTTCGTCGTACCGTGGCGTCGAGTCGTTGTGAAAGCCGTGGTTGGCGCCCTTGTAGATGAACGCTTCGTAGTGAGTACCGGCCGCCTTCAGCGCCTGTTCATAGGCCGGCCAGCCTTCGTTGATCCGCGTATCCAGCTCGCCGTAATGCAGCATGAGCGGCGCCTTGATGCGCGGCACGTCCCTGGCCTCGGGCTGGCGGCCGTAGAACGACACGGCGGCGCCCAGTTCCGGGTAGGCCACCGCCGCCGCATTGGTCACGCCGCCGCCGTAGCAGAAACCGGTGATGCCGACCTTGCCGGTGCTGCTGTCGTGGTGCATCAGCCATTCGATGGCGGCGAAGAAGTCGTTCATCAGCTTGGTCGGATCGACGGTTTGTTGCAGCGCCACGCCTTTTTCATCGTTGCCGGGGTAGCCGCCCACTGAGGTCAGGCCATCGGGCGCCAGGGCGATAAAACCGGCCTTGGCCAGACGTCGGGCGACGTCTTCGATGTAGGGGTTGAGGCCTCGGTTTTCGTGAACCACCACCACCGCCGGCAACTTGCCTGCAGCTTTCGCAGGGCGCACCCGATAGCCGCGCACCGTGCCGTTGCCCTTGGGTGAGGGGTAGGTGATGTAGTCGGCCACAATGTCCGGGTCGGTGAATTTCACCTGCTCGGCCAACGCATAGTTGGGGCTCAGCGCCGCGAGCAGCGCCGAAGCGGTCAGGCCGCCGAAGGTGAACAGCGCGGCGCGGTCGAGAAACTCACGCCGGTTGAGCTTGCCATGGGCGTAGCCGTCGTAGAGTTCCAGCAGTTCGGGGGCAAAGTCTTTGGCGGTGAGACGAGTCATCGGTGCACTCCTCGATTGGCGATGGCAAGCACTGTAGACCACTGCGGGTAGTGCCTGCGTTAACGCGCAAACTTTTTCGCCCCGGCCACGCAGCCGATCACGGCGACCGTTACCAGCAACATGCCCAGGCTGACCTGCTCGTGCAGCAGGCCCGCCGCCAGCGCAAGGCCAAAAAAGGTTGCAGCAGTTGCAACTGGCCGACCGCCGTGATGCCGCCTTGGGCCAGCCCGCGATACCAGAACACAAAGCCGATCAGCATGCTGAACAGCGCAACATAGCCCAGGCTCAGCCAGGCCGGCAGGCTGATACCGCTGAACGTGGCGGGTGCCAGAATCAGGCTCAACGGTGCCACCACCGGCAGCGACAGCACCAGTGCCCAGCAGATCACCTGCCAGCCGCCCAGGCTGCGCGAAAGTTGGGCGCCTTCGGCGTAGCCCAGGCCGCACACCAGCACCGCCAGCAGCATCAGCAAATCCCCGAAGGGCGCGGCGCTCAAGCCTTGGGCAAACGCGTAGCTCACCACCAGCAGGCTGCCCAACAGCGAAAACAGCCAGAACACTAACCTCGGACGCTCACCGCCACGCAGCACGCCAAACACTGCCGTCGCCAGCGGCAACAAGCCGATAAACACGATGGAGTGGGCGGAGGTGACGTATTGCAGCGCCAGCGCGGTCAGCAATGGAAAGCCGATGACCACGCCGAGCGCGACGATCACCAGCGGTACCCATTGCGTGCGCGCCGGACGTTTTTCCCTGAACAGCCACAGCAGGGCCAACCCTAGCTGGCCGGCGAGCGCGGCGCGGGTGACGGTCAGGAACACCGGGTCGAATTCCATCACCGCCACGCGCGTGGCCGGCAGTGAACCGCTGAAAATCACCACGCCGATAAAACCGTTGATCCAGCCTCGGGTGTTGTTGGGAGACGTGCGTTGCATGAGTGGCTGTCCGAAAAAAGCAAAGGTTGCGTTGTAGCCATCCTAGGCAGCAGCATTGAGACAATCAAAAAATTGTCATGGATACATCGCTCATGCCCCGTGCGCGCTACAAGTCGCTGGTCGACAGCTTTGCTCAGGCTATCCGCTCTGGCCGGATGCCGGCGGGAACACGTCTGCCCACCCATCGCCAGTTGGCCGCCGACCACCGTCTGGCGCTGGCCACGGCGAGCCGCGTGTACAGCGAACTCGAAGCCATGGGCCTGGTCAGCGGCGAAACCGGGCGCGGCACCTTCGTGCGTGAGATCGCCCTGCCGCCGGGGCAGGGCAGTGGGCAGATGCCGGTCGCGAGCGACCTGCTCGACCTGAACTTCAACTATCCGTCGCTGCCGGGTCAGGCGAACCTGCTGCGCACGGCGTTACGCCAGTTGGCGCTGTCCGGCGACCTGGAGGCGCTGCTGCGCTACCAGCCCCATGCCGGGCGCCTGCATGAACGTGCAGCGGTAGCGCGCCACTTGCTGAGCCGGGGCCTGTCGGTAGCGGCCGAGCAGGTGCTGGTGGTCAGCGGCGCGCAGCATGGGTTGGCCGTCAGCCTGATGGCGTTGCTCAAGCCCGGCGATGTGATCGCGGTGGATGCCCTGACGTACTCGGGCTTCAAGGTGCTGGCCGAAACCTTGCATCTGGACATCGTCGCGATGCCGGTCACCACCAGCGGGCCAGACCTGGACTACTTGCAAGGTCTCTGTCAGAGGCGCCTGGTCAAGGCCGTGTACAGCATGCCGACCCTTCACAACCCGCTGGGTTGGGTGATGGACATGGCGCAACGCGAGCGACTGGTGGCGATTGCCCGCCAGCACAATCTGATGATCATCGAGGATGCGGCCTACGCCTTTCTGGCTGAACAAGCGCCGCCGCCGCTGGCGACCCTGGCCCCGGAGCGCACGCTGTATGTGGGCGGGCTGTCCAAAAGCGTCGCCACCGGTTTGCGTGTGGGTTTCATCGCGGCGCCTGCGGCTTGGGTGAGAGGATTGGAGCGTACCCTCATGGCTACCACCTGGAACGTACCCGGGGTGATGAGTGCGATTGCCGTGGCCTGGCTCGAAGACGGCACGGTGGCGCAACTGGAAGCGCAAAAGCGCGAGGATGCTCGGGCGCGACAGGCCGTGGCCGCGCAGGTGTTCAAAGGGCTGGTGACGGTAAGCCACGCCTCGTCGTATTTCCTGTGGCTGCCCCTGGCGGACAACCTGCGCGCCGATCAGGTGGCAATGACGCTGCAGGGCAAAGGTGTGTCCGTGTCCACCGCCGAACCGTTTGCCGTTTCGGCGCAAGTGCCTCACGCATTGCGCCTGGCCCTGGGCTCGGTGCCCATGCCGGCGCTGCGTGATGCGCTGATGACTGTGCGTAAGGCTGTAGCGTGGTGAGCCCAATCAGTACTTGTAAGCCTGACGACCGATCAACAGCCACTTGCCTTTCTGCTTCTGCCAGACCTGGAAGTTGTCGATATCGGTCGGCACGTCGACGCCGCTGTTCACTGCCAGGGCGTGAAAGTGATTGCGCACCAGGGCGGTGTCACCGTTCAGGGTGATGGTCTGGTTCTGCATTTCGAGGGTCTTGAACGCGCTGACGTGGTTTTCCAGGTCGGCGATAAATTGCGCCTTGGTCTGCACCTTGCCGCTGGAGTGGCCGTAGGTGAGGTTATCGGAGGTCAGCGCGTTGAGCTGCTTGAGGTCCAGGTGCAACATGGCCTGGGTCAGTTGATCGACGGCCTGGGCAACCTCTTTTTCGGCAGGGGCAGGCGCCGCGGCGACGTAGCCGGCGAACAGGCACAGAAAACCGATCAGCACTTTGAATTTTTGCATGGGGGTTCCTTATTGTTGTGGGCTGCACGCTCACCAGGTGAGTTGTCGTACAACCATGCAATAGATTCGAAAGCGAAGGAAAGTGAATTTTTGAAATATCTTGAAAGGACTATGCTGAAGCCCAATCACCCGACGCCTGCGAGAGCCTGAATGGAATTTAACTGGCACAGCGACCGACTTACCCGCGCCACGCCTGTCACCTCAGGCTACAAGAACACGCAGAACGTACGCCGGTTCATGCTTGAGCAGTGTGGTACGGCGTTCAAGTTTGATCGGTCGTTCATGGCCTGGATCCGCAACGGCACGCCCAAGACACTGGGGGATGCGGTGGACGAGTGGCAACGCCGGCAAGCCGACGTTTAAACCTCTGCAAACAGGGCTCTTGTGGCGAGCGGGCTTGCTTGTGGCGAGCGGGCTTGCCCCGCGTTGGGCTGCGAAGCAGCCCCAGTAAAGACAAATGCGCTGTATCAGGCACTCCCTGGGGCTGGTTTTGGGGCTGCTCCGCACCCCAACGCGGGGCAAGCCCGCTCGCCACGGGGCGTTTCGCGATCCTCGAATTCGCATTCAGCCTGTCATTCAGTGGCCAGCGGCGGGGTACGCGACGGCTGCCGGTGGCTTCATACGCCGCAGCAAAGCGCAGCAGCTAAACCCTGGTAAACAGGGCTCTTGTGGCGAGCGGGCTTGCCCTAATGCCGTTCAGTCAAGCGCAGATTCCCTGTGGCGAGCAGGCTTGTCCTGCGTTGGGCTGCGCAGCAGCCCCAAAGCCAGGCGCTGAGCCGTATCAGGTACACCTCGTTTTGCTCGATTGGGGGCTGCTCCGCACCCCAACGCGGGGCAAGCCCGCTCGCCACGGGGCGTTTCGCGATCCTCGAATTTGCATTCAGCCTGTCATTCAGTCGCCAGCGGCGGAGTACGCGGCGGCACCGGGCGACGGCTGCCGGTGGCTTCATACGCCGCAGCAAAGCGCAGCAGCTAAACCCTGGTAAACAGGGCTCTTGTGGCGAGCGGGCTTGCCCTAATGCCGTTCAGTTAAGCGCAGATTCCCTGTGGCGAGCAGGCTTGTCCTGCGTTGGGCTGCGCAGCAGCCCCAAAGCCAGGCGCTGAGCCGTATCAGGTACACCGCGTTTTGCTCGACTGGGGGCGCTTCGCACCCCAACGCGGGGCAAGCCCGCTCGCCACGGGGCGTTTCGCGATCCTCGAATTTGCATTCAGCCTGTCATTCAGTGGCCAGCGGCGGGGTACGCGGCGGCACCAGGCGACGGCTGCCGGTGGCTTCATACGCCGCAGCAAAGTGCAGCAGCGCCGAGTCGTCGTAGGCGCGGCCGGCAAAGGTCAGGCCGACCGGCATGCCGATGTCCGCCATCACGCCCATCGGCACGGTGACGGTGGGCACGCCCAGGTGGCGGATGGCAAGGTTGCCGTTAGCCACCCACACGCCGTTGCTCCAGGCGATATCGGCGGACGCTTCGTTCACGTCGGCATCCGCCGGGCCCACGTCGGCCACGGTGGGGAACAGCACGGCGTCGAGTCCGCGTGCGTCCATCCAGTCTTCCAGGTCTACCCGGCGCGTGTGTTCCAGACCGCGCAGGCCATCGGGCAAGGTCGCGATTTCGTTCCAGGGCGTGATGCCGCGCTGGGCCATGCGCACGTATTCGTCCATGCCGGCGGCCAGGTCGTCTTCGCGGTTGGGCAGCGTGCCTGGGTCGTGGGGGAAAATCTGCGGGCCGTCCACATCGGCCAGACGGTTGAGCGCCGGATCGCCGTTGGCGCGCAGGAAGTCATCAAAGGCCCAGGCCGACAGTTCCCACAACTCATCGTGCAGAAATGCCTCGGATACCAGGCCACGGGTAAACACGGTCGGCGCGCCGGGGCGGTCGCCTTCGCAGTTGGACACCAGCGGGAAATCCACATCGATCACTTCGGCTCCAGCCGCTTCCAGCGCCTGGCGTGCGGCGTGCCACAGGTCGATCACCGATGCGCGGGTGTTGATCTTCTGCCCGGTCGGGCCGCCGATGCCGGGTTTTTCACTGGTGCCGGCCTCGGGGTCGGCATTGATGTACATGCGCGGCACGCCAAAGCGTTTGCCGGCGAGGGCGGCGCTGTCTGTAGCGAGTGCCGCGTAGGACGCCGGGCGCACCGCGCTGACGCTTGGGATCGGTACCCACGGTTGCAGACGCCACAGGTCGCCACGGGTGTCGGGGTCTTCGGCCACCACCACGTCGAGCACTTCCAGCAGGTCGGCCATGGTGCGCGCGAACGGCACCACCACGTCCATGGTCGGGGTCAGCGGCCAGTTGCCGCGCACCGAAATTACCCCGCGCGACGGCGTGTAGGCGCACAGGCCATTGTTCGACGCCGGGCCACGCCCGCTCGACCAGGTTTCCTCGGCCAGCCCGAACGCTGCAAAGCTCGCCGCCGTGGCCGTGCCGGCACCGTTGGACGAGCCGGACGCAAAAGGCGCCGTCAGGTAATCGGCGTTGTACGGGCTCTCGGCACGGCCATACACGCCGCGCTGCATACCGCCATTGGCCATCGGCGGCATGTTGGTCTTGCCCAGGCAGATGGCGCCACCGCCACGCAGCCGTTCAATGGTAAAGGCGTCACGCTGGGCGACCAGCCTGGCAAACGCCGGGCTGCCGGACGCAGCGGTCAGGCCCTTGACCAGATAACTGTCTTTGGCGGTATAGGGAATGCCATCCAGCGGCCCGAGTGTTTCACCCCTGGCCCGGCGCGCATCGGACGCCTTGGCTTCGTCGAGCGCATCAGGGTTGCGCACCACCACGGCGTTCAACGCGGTGGCGGTGTGCGGGCCGTCATAGGCATCGATCCGCGCCAGGTACGCCTTGACCAGTTCAACGGCAGTGGTCTGGCCGGACTCAAGCGCAGCGCGCAATTGGGCAATCGAGACTTCGGTAACTTGCATCAGATTTTTTTCGCCGCCTTCACGTGGGGGTATGGCGGCAGTCTACGTACAGATATTTCACAGTGCCAGCTTGCTGCTAAGGTGAGCGCTTTGATGATTCACGCTCCAAGGAGGAGAAGATGCCAAGACCCTATATTGCCCTGATCGCTCTGGTCGGGTTTTCGTTGTACACCGTGGCGACGATGTTAACCGCCGAGCAATCGCTGCTGGCCTTCGGGCGCGAGTTGATGTCGCGCCCGGACACCGCCCAGGTGGTGATTGACCTGTACCTGATGGCGGCGCTGGCCTGTGTGTGGATGTACCGCGATGCCAAAGGGCGAGGGCGCTCGGTTGTCTCACTGCTGCCGTACTTTTTGCTGACGGCGCTGTTCGTGTCGGTGGGGCCGTTGCTCTACATCGTCGTAAATGGATTTTCACGACGCTAGCGCAGGCCGCCCGCGCCGGTGCGGTCTACCAGTTGCAGGCTGTCACGCCCGCCGCGCTTGGTTTCGTAAAGCGCGGTGTCGCCCAGTTCGATCACCGCCGCCAGCGAGGCAGGTGGCTGGTCGAACAGGTTGGCGCCGATGCTCAAGGTGACCGGTGCGGGCGTGGTGAAGGCTTGCGCGGCGCGTTGCTGGAATTGCTCGCGCAGGTGACTGCCCAGTTCGATGATCTGCTGCGTGGAAGTGTCGCTCAGCAGGATCACGAACTCATCGCCGCCCAGGCGGGCCGACAGTGCGCCCTGGGGCGTCGCGCTGCGGATCAGTTCGCTGAGGTCGATCAGCAGGCGGTCGCCGGCGGTATGGCCGTAGAGGTCGTTGACCAGCTTGAAGTTGTCGATGTCGATCAGCAGCAGCGCTCCGGGTTGCGTGGACGACACCTTGGCCAGCAGACGCGGTGCCCGCAGTTCCAGGGCGCGGCGATTGTAGAGGGCGGTCAGCGGGTCACGGGCGGCGAGCCGGGCGATCTGCTGTTCGCGGCGATGGCGCTCGGAGCCGGTCATCGACAGCGCAATCAGCATGATCGCCATGGCGCCTTCCACCAGGGAAATCTGGATGATCTCGCCCTTGAACGAAGCCAGGTCGATCAGCGCGCCCGGTATCAACACCGACAGCGCCTTGACCACATAAAAGCCGCCGTGAAACCGCAGCACGTAGCGCAGCTGTACCGCGCCGATGCTCAGCGAGCTGCCGTGGGGCCGCAGCAGGTAGCTCGCCCGCAGCGTCGGCAGCGCCACCAGCAGCGACTGCACGCCCAGCATGGCCTTGGACCATGGCAGGTCGGCCGGCAGCGCCAGCATGCCGAACCACACCACAAGCATCAGCAACCAGGCCCGCGAAAGCTTTACCTGAGTAAACCGTGCAACGCCAAGCAGAAACAGCACGTGCGCGCTCACCAGCATGCCATTGGCGAGCCAGATGCCGATCATTAAAAAACCGTTGATGCGCAGCAAGGCCAGGGTGGAACCGACGCCGATGGTGGCGAAACCGCTGGCCCAGAACAACAGCGAGGGTTCGCGCACGCTGTGCCATTCAATCGCAAGGTAAAGGGCGGCAGCGGCTGCCAGGGCAACGGTCAGTGCCAGAATCGTAGGAGGGTCGAGCGTCATGTTGGTGCCGGGGTTGCCTGGGTGTGCGTTTAAAAACGCGATTGTAAGCGCACACGCAGGTTTTTCGGAGCTTTCAGAGTGATGGCTCAGTGATATCAGATAGCCGGTTCATCAAACGCCTTTGGTCGACGGCAACAGGATCGTCAGGATGCCCACCAGCGGCAGGAACGAGCAGATCTTGTACACGTACTCGATACCGTGATTGTCCGCGAGCAAGCCCAGCAACGCCGCGCCGATCCCGCTGAAACCAAACATGAGCCCGAAGAACACCCCGGCGATCATCCCCACATTGCCGGGCACCAGTTCCTGGGCGAACACCACGATGGCCGAAAAGGCCGAGGCGAGCACGAAACCGATCACCACGCTGAGCACGGCAGTCCAGAACAGGTCGACGTAGGGCAGGGCGAGGGTGAACGGCGCCGCGCCGAGGATCGAGAACCAGATGACTTTCTTGCGGCCGATCCGGTCGCCAATCGGGCCGCCGGCGAAGGTGCCCACGGCGACGGCGCCGAGGAACAGAAACAGGTACATCTGCGAGCTGGACACCGACAGCTGGAATTTTTCGATGAGGTAAAAGGTGAAGTAGCTGGTGAGGCTGGTCATGTAGAAGTATTTGGAAAACACCAGCACCGCCAGCACCACCAGGGCAAAGGTCACGCGGCCTTTGGACAGGCCGTGGGTGGCTTTGCCGCCTTGCTTGAGCTTGAACAGGTTGAGGTGGTTGCGGTACCAGCGGCTCAGGCCGTACAGCACCAGAATGGCGAACACGGCAAACAGGCCGAACCAGGCGATATGGGTCTGGCCGTAGGGAATGATGATCGCCGCCGCCAGCAACGGGCCGAAGGCGCTGCCGGTGTTGCCGCCCACCTGGAAGGTCGATTGCGCCAGGCCGTAGCGTCCGCCCGAAGCCAGGCGCGCGACGCGTGACGTTTCCGGGTGGAAGGTCGACGAGCCAACGCCCACCAGCGCCGCCGCCATCAGGATGGCGGGGAAGCTGCCGACAAACGCCAGCATCAGGATACCGACCAGGGTGCACACCATGCCGGCCGGCAGCAGCCAGGGCTTGGGGTGACGGTCGGTGTGGTAGCCGATCCAGGGTTGCAGCAGCGAGGCGGTGAGCTGGAACGTGAGGGTGATCAGGCCAACCTGGGTGAAGCTCAGCCCGTAGTTGGCCTTGAGCATCGGGTAGATCGACGGCAGCACGGCCTGGATCAGGTCGTTGATCAGGTGGGCGAGGGCGCAGGCGCCCAACACGCGCATGACCAACGGGCTTATCTGGGGCGCAGGGGCGGCAGCGGAGGGTGTGACGGTGACGGTCGACATGCAGGCATTCCATACAAGGCAGCTAACAGGGGCTGACAGTACTTCAGCTGGCAGCTCATTTCTAATTGTTTCGAGGCCTGTGCTGCAGGCATTCCGTTACTGCTCGGACACCGACAGGTTTGCGTAGAAGATGCAGCCGATCAAGCGTGCGAACAGGCTCAGGGTTTCCGGCAGGTTGGGGTCTTCAAACAGCATTGCGCGCGAATCCAGGGCGCACAGGGCACCGTAGAGACGGCCATCGGGGAGGAAGATCGGCGCGCCGGCGTAGCTTTCAATGTCGAACTGTTTGACCACCGGGCGTACCGCGAAACGGCCGCTCTTGCTCACTTGCGGGATGAACAGGGTCGTGGGGTTGACGCAGAATTCGCTGCACAGGGTGGTTTCCAGGTCCAGCACTTCGTTGGCGTTGATGCCCATTCCCGAAGGGTCGTAGACCGAACAGACCACCCACTCGACGTCGGTGAACTTGGCGATCCCGGCAAAGCGCATGCCGGTCAGGCGGGTGACCAGTTGCAGGATGCTGGTGGTGGCTTCGATTTCGGCAATGGCAGCGCGCTCGTCCGCGCTGAGCAATGATTGTGGGGCGATGACGCTTGGAACCATTTGGAACACTCCAAAGACGTGGCGACCGAGGCCGCCACGTGCAGGCAGGTACTAGTTGATGCGTGGATGCTGTTGTACCAGATTGTTGCGCTTGGCTTCCAGTGCGGCGATCTCGGCATCGATATCTTCGATCTTCTGCTCGATATTATCGTGATGTTCCTGCAACAGTTCCTTGGCTTCTTCCATGTCCGAAGCCGCAGGCGCCGCGCCGCGCAGGGGCTTGTTGGCGGTTTCCTTCATGGTCAGACCGGTGATCAGGCCGATTACCGCGAACACCATCAGGTAGTACGCGGGCATGAACAGGTTGTTGGTGCTTTCCACCAGCCAGGCCACCGCCGTCGGGGTAACACCCGCGATCAGTACCGACACGTTGAACGCGCTGGCCAGGGCGCTGTAGCGCAGGTGAGTGGGGAACATCGCCGGCAAGGTGGAAGCCATCACGCCGATAAAGAAGTTCAGCACCACCGCGAGGATCAACAGGCCGGCGAAAATCAGCCCGGTCTTGCCGCTGGTGATCAGCATGAACGCCGGGATCGACAGCAACAGCAGGCCGATGCTGCCGGCGATGATGAAGGGCTTGCGGCCGATCTTGTCGCTGACAAAGCCGATGAACGGCTGCACGAACAGCATGCCCACCATGATCGCGATGATGATCAGCACGCCGCTGTTTTCGGCGTAGTGCAGGTTATGCGACAGGTAGCTGGGCATGTAGGTGAGCAGCATGTAGTACGTCACGTTGGTGGCCGCGACGATACCGATGCAGGTCAGCAAACTGCGCCAGTGCTTGGTAGCGATCTCCTTGAACGACACTTTGGGGCCATGGGTCAGGCCTTCGCGGTCGCCCTGTTCGAGCTTGTCGACGTGCTGTTGAAAGGCCGGGGTTTCTTCCAGCGCATGGCGCAGGTAGAGGCCGATCATGCCCAGGGGCAGGGCCAGGAAGAACGGCAGACGCCAGCCCCAGGCTTCGAAGTCCGCCTCACCCAGCACGGTGGAAATCAACACCACCACGCCCGCGCCCAGCACGAAACCGGCAATCGAGCCGAAGTCCAGCCAGCTGCCGAGGAAGCCACGCTTGCGGTCAGGAGCATATTCGGCGACGAAGATCGACGCGCCGGTGTATTCACCGCCTACCGAGAAGCCCTGGGCCATTTTGCAGAGCAGCAGCAGGATCGGTGCCCAGATGCCGATGGAGGCATAACCGGGAATCAGGCCGATGGCGAATGTGCTCAGGGACATGATCACGATGGTGGCGGCGAGGACTTTCTGTCGCCCGTATTTGTCACCCAGTGCGCCAAAGAACAGGCCACCCAGTGGACGAATCAGGAAGGGAACGGAGAACGTGGCCAGGGCTGCGATCATTTGCACGCTGGGGGAGGCATCCGGGAAGAACACCTTGCCGAGCACATAGGCGACGAACCCATACACGCCAAAGTCGAACCATTCCATGGCGTTACCCAGTGCGGCGGCGGTGATCGCCTTGCGCATCTTGGCATCGTCGACAATGGTGATGTCTTTCAAACCGATGGGTTTGACGCTTTTCTTACGTAGTTTCATGCAGACCACTCTAAACAGAACAGGGGGAGTGCCATCGTTGCAGTGGCACCGCTGTGCTGCTTCAGATACACGCGGACACGAAATAATTCACCTTGTTGCATATTTTTTTGCCTTTTCCGCCTGCAGGCGAGAAGGCCATCGAGTGATGCGAGGTTGTCATCCTACAACCTGTTGCGGCTGCCGTATTTCATACCCCTTTAAATCCTTGCCCAATCGGCAATATTTCAGATTGACACCCTGTAGCCGTCCCGATATAAAAGTCACAGTTGTACGACGACATATGACGTTACATATGTCCTACCTAACAAAAATAAAAAAAGTGATGCCATGAATCTGAACGAGCCCATCAGTGCCCATCGTGTCGGCCAGGCGGTCGGCAATTACCGCTGGACCATCTGTGCGATGCTGTTCTTCGCCACCACTGTCAACTACCTCGACCGCCAGGTGCTCAGCCTGCTGGCGCCGCAGTTGTCGACGCAATTTGGCTGGAGCAACACCGACTACGCCAACATCGCGGCGGTGTTCCAGTTTGTCTACGCGATTTCCATGCTGTTTGCCGGGCGTTTTGTCGACAGGATCGGCACCAAGGCGGCTTACGTCATCGCCATCGGCATCTGGTCCAGCGGTGCCATCCTGCACGCGTTCGCGGTGCCGATGGGTGAGGGGATTGCGGCGGTCAGCGGCGCAATCGGTCTGGCGGTGATCCCGGTGTCGATTGCCGGTTTCATGCTGGCGCGTGCGGTGCTGGCGATTGGCGAGGCGGGTAACTTCCCGATCGCCATCAAGGCCACCGCCGAATACTTTCCGAAAAAGGAGCGCTCGTTCGCCACCGGTATCTTCAACTCGGGTGCCAACGTGGGCGCGATCCTGGCGCCGATCTGCGTGCCACTGATTGCCGGCATGTGGGGCTGGGAGGCGGCCTTCATGGTGATCGGCATGCTCGGCTTCGTGTGGGTGGCGATCTGGGCCGCCGTGTATGAAAAGCCGGACCAACAAAAACGCCTGTCGGCCGAAGAGCTGGCCTACATCCGCAGTGACCAGACCGCACAGCCGCTCACCCCGGCGCCTGCCGGCAGCGTCGCAAAGAAAGTCTCCTGGTTCAAATTGCTCACCTACCGCCAGACCTGGGCCTTCGCCTTCGGCAAGTTCATGACCGACGGCGTGTGGTGGTTCTTCCTGTTCTGGTTGCCCACCTACCTGTCGGCGCAGTACGGCATGAAAGGTGCGGATATCGTGATGCCGCTGGCCGTGCTGTACAGCATGACCATGGTCGGCAGCATCGGCGGCGGCTGGTTCCCCAGCTACTTCATGGCCCGAGGCGACGCACCTTACGACGGCCGCATGAAAGCCATGCTGGTGATCGCACTGTTTCCGCTGGTGGTATTGCTGGCGCAGCCGCTGGGCTACATCAGCTTCTGGATACCGGTATTGCTGATTGGCGTGGGCGCGTCGGCGCACCAGGCGTGGTCGTGCAACATCTTCACCACCGTGTCCGACATGTTCCCGCAGAAGACCGTAGCCTCGGTGGTCGGCATCGGCGGCATGGCCGGCGGCCTGGGCGGTGTGGTAATGACCAAGATCGGCGGCTGGGTGTTCGACTATTACAAGTCGATCAACGACATCCACACCGGCTACATGATCATGTTCGCGATCTGCGCCCTGGCGTACCTGGTGGCATGGAGCGTGATGAAGACGCTGGTGCCGCGCCACAAGGAAATCACGGACCTCTAAAAGCGGCGGCGATCAAGTGTGGAAGGGGGCTTGCTCCCGATGACGGTGTTTCAGTCAACTGATAATTGACTGAAACACTGCCATCGGGAGCAAGCCCCTCCCACATTTCGATCGCCGTTTATCAGACCAGGTTACGGGTTGCGCGTGACTCGCCAAATGGTATTGGCCAGGTCATCGGCAATGATCAGCGCGCCTTTGGGGTCAACTGTCACGCCCACCGGGCGGCCGCGGGTCTTGCCGTCATCGCCGCGAAAGCCGGTGGCGAAATCAATCGGCTCGCCAGCCGGCTTGCCATTGCTGAACGGCACGAAGATCACCTTGTAGCCCACCGGGTTGGGACGGTTCCAGCTGCCGTGTTCGCCCACGAATACGCCGTCGGCAAACCTGGCGCCCATGGCCGGGATGGAAAAGTCCACGCCCAGCGCCGCCACGTGGGAGCCGAGGCTGTAATCCGGCTTGATCGCAGCGGCCACCTTGGCCGGGTTTTGCGGTTGCGCACGTGGGTCGACGTTCTGCCCCCAATAGCTGTAGGGCCAGCCGTAGAAGGCGCCTTCACGCACCGACGTCAGGTAGTCCGGCACCAGGTCCGGGCCCAGTTCGTCGCGCTCGTTGACCACCGTCCACAATTGCCCGGACCCCGGTTGAATGGTCAGCGCGGTCGGGTTGCGCAGGCCGGTGGCGTAAGGCTTGTGCGCGCCAGTGGCGGCGTCGATCTGCCAGACCATCGCGCGGTCGATCTCCACTTCCATGCCACGTTCGGTCACATTGCTGTTGGAGCCGATGCCCACGTAGAGCTGGCGCCCGTCCTCGCTCACGGCCAGGGACTTGGTCCAGTGATGATTGATCTGCGCCGGCAGGTCGGTGACTTTGGTCGGTGCGCCGCTGGCTTTGGTCTGGCCGTCGGCATAGTCGAAGCTCACCAGCGCATCCTGATTGGCCACATAGAGCTTGCCGTTGGCGAAGGCCAGGCCGTAGGGCGCGTTGAGGTTGTCGGCAAACACGGTCTTGAGTTCGTACTTGCCATCGCCGTCCGCATCGCGCAGCAGGGTGATGCGGTTGCCGCTCTTCACCTTGGTGTTGCCCTCGGCCTTGATCAGGCTGGCGATCACGTCCTTGGGCTTGAGCTTGGCGGCGCTGCCACCGCGACCTTCGGCCACCAGAATGTCACCGTTGGGCAGCACCAGGGTCTGGCGCGGGATCGCCAGGTCGGTGGCAATGGCGGTCACACTGAAGCCTTCGGGCACCGTGGGCTTGCGGTCGCCCCAGGGGGTCGGCTCGGCAATCTTCATGCTCGGCAGCAGGCTGCTTTGCTGTTCCGGCAACTTGGGATCCGGGCCACGGGCCTGGGTCTTGTCGCCTTCGCCACCGCAGGCAGCCAGCAGCAGTGCGGCGCTCAATAAGGTGAGGGTGTGGGACGTTTTCATTTGCTACCTCCGGCGCGCAGGCCAGTCCAGGTTGCCGCCAGGGTCAGCAGCAGCACGATGGCCGACAGCACCAGGCCGGCGGGCATTGCGGCGTAGGCATCCTTGGCGTGTTGGAAGGCATTGACCAGGCCCAGGACCCAGGTGGCCAACAACAGCAACACGTACAGCAGCGGTGCCCCGGCCTTGCGCTCGGCGCGTACCAGGTTGACCAGCGCGCACAACAGCGCCAAACCGCAGAACACTAGCGCACCGGCGATCAGCCAGGAGGCAAAGTTGGCCCACTGAATCTGGAAAGTCTGGGTGTAGGCGATGTCACTGAGCAGGGCGCCGAGAAACAGCGGCACGGTGCCGGCGAGCAAGGTCGCATGCAGCGGCCCGGGGGTGATGCGTTGATACGCGGGAAGGGTAGTCATGGGGGAACGGCTCCTTGTTGTACAACGCCCCAGGTTCGGGGCAGCGCATAGGAAAGGAACGCAGCATTTGTCAGAAAGTTCAGCGCATCTCGTGTCTAAATATTATGAACCGCCAGGGTCAGCCGCCGGCCCAACACCTTACAATCCCGCTCAATACTTCCACGCCAGGCCCTTCCATGACCCACCCTCGCATCGGTTTTGCGTGCCAGTACCGGCACCCAGAACGCCTGCTGTCCAACAGCGCCCTCAAGTTGATCGAAGGCCCGTACAACCCGCGTACCACCACGTTGCGCTGGATGGACGGGGTGGCGCCAGAGGTCGCCCGCGCCAAGCTGGTCGAGGTAGTCACCCATAACCTGGCGGCCCAACTGCGTCTGCTGGCCTACGTCGCCGACCTGCCGCCGACCCTGCGCATGCTGCGCTTGAGCAGCGACCTGCTGCCGTTCTACAGCCACCCGAAAGTCGCCGTCTTCTACCAGGACCCGGCCATTGCCAGCCAATTGCTCGAAGGTTTTGCCGCCATCGGCGACCTGGCGCGCGCGTCTGACATTCGTCTGTCATTCCATCCCGGCCAGTACTGCGTGCTCGGCTCGGAAAACCCCGGCGTGGTGGAAAACAGCCTGGCCGAATTCGAATACCACGCCGACATGATCCGCATGATGGGCTATGGCCGGCGCTTCCAGGACCTCAAATGCAACGTGCACATCGCCGGTCGCCTGGGCGTGGCGGGCACGCGCGCGGTGTGGTCGCGTTTATCGGAAGTGGCGCGCAACTGCATTACGTTCGAAAACGACGAAAAGACCTACGGCCTCGATCACTGCCTGCAAGTGGCCGACCTGGCGCCCGTGGTGCTGGATATTCACCACTGCTGGATCAACGAAAACGACTACATCGACCCCGATTCGCCACGGGTTGCCCGCGTGATCGAAAGCTGGCGCGGCGTGCGCCCGACTATGCATTACTCCCAGCCCCAGGAGGTATTGCAGGAAATGGGCTTTGACGCCGAGCACAAACTGGAAATGGATGCCTTGCTGAAGGTGGTCTCCAAGCGCGACCTTTATGCCCACAGCGCGCAAATGTGGAACCGCTGGACCAACGATTACGCGCTGCAGTTTTTTGATCGTTTCGACATCATGCTCGAAGCCAAGGACAAGAATGTGGCAGCGCTGGCGTTTTACGAGCATTTCAAAAAAAGCTCAGCGGCCTCCAGCTGACACAGCTTCTCAGTGCGGAGCGGGCGTGCTGTGGCTAGCGGGCTTGCCCTAATGCCGTTCAGTTAAGCCAACGTGATGCTCGAAGCAACGAGCGGTGCGACTTTTCGGTGTACATATCGGTTGTGCGGTAACGGCGGCTTAGGGTTCCGCCCTTACGGCGGCTCACTTTGAAAAGCGCAAAAGTAAGCAAAACGCTCTTGCCCCAACACTCAGCACCTCGCCTGGGCTCGGTGTGCCCTCACGCAGGCTTTGGAGCGTGGCGGCCTGAGAGCCGACCGAAATGGTCTGCCGAACGCTGTAAAAAATGTGGGAGGGGGCTTGCTCCCGATGGCGTCGGCCCAGCAAACATTGATGTTGAAGACCCACCGCTTTCGCGGGCAAGTCGAATCGTCGCACCGCAGCTCTTATCAAACACAAAATAACTTATTGATTTTAAACCTGAAGTTTCAGGCAGCCACATTCCTGTGGCGAGCGGGCTTGCCCCGCGTTGGGCTGCGCAGCAGCCCCCCAGCCCAGACTGCCCGCAGTACCTGACCCGCCGACGGCGTACTTCATTGAGAGGGGGCGCTTCGCACCCCAACGCGGGGCAAGTCCGCTCTCCACAAGGGTTCGCTTTATACAAACGGTTAATCAGTCCCTAGGACTTGAACCGCCCCACCAACCCATTCAACTCGTCCGACAGTTGCGACAACCGCCCCGAGTCGTCCTGCGCCGAATGGGCCAGGCTTTCCACCAGCCGTGCTTCGTCGTAGATCTGCTGGATATGCCGATTGATCTCTTCGGCCACGCTGTGTTGCTCTTCGGCGGCGGCGGAGATCTGCAGGTTCTGGTCGCGGATTTCGTTGACCGAGGTCTGGATGCCTTCGAAGCTGTCGCGCGCGCTTTCGATGGACGACACGCTGGCGCGGGACAAGTCCATGCAGCTGTTCATCTTCTGCGTGACTTCCTCGGTCTTGCTGCCGAGGGAGCCCAGCAGGTGCTCGATTTCGCCGGTGGAGTCGGACGTGCGCTTGGCCAGCGCGCGCACTTCATCGGCCACCACCGCAAAACCACGGCCCTGGTCACCGGCCCGGGCGGCTTCGATGGCGGCGTTGAGCGCCAGCAGGTTGGTCTGTTCGGCAATCGCGCGGATGGTGCCGAGGATCTGGTTGATGCTGCGGCTGCCGGCTTCCAGCTCGACCATGGCCTGGGACGATTCGCTCAGGCGCCGGCCCAGGCGGTTGACGTTGTCGGTGGTCACTTCGATCTGCTGCTTGCCCTCGGCGACACGGCGGTGACCGTTTTCGGCCGACTCGGCCGCGCCGCTGCAGGAACGCGCCACCTCGTTGGCGGTGGCGACCATTTCATTGAACGCGGTCGATACCAGCTCCACAGCCTCGCGCTGGCGCCCGGCTGCTTCGTTCATGTTGTGCGCCACTTCGCTGTTGACCCGTGAGGCGTCCTGCAAATTGGTCGATGCCGACCCGATGCGCTGGATCAGATGGCGAATCGCGGCAAGAAACTTGTTGAACCAGCCGGCCAGTTCGGCGGTTTCATCCTTGCCCTGCACGTGCAGGTCATGGCGCAGGTCGCCTTCGCCCTCGGCGATTGACTGCAAGCCACTGCTGACCTGGCCGATCGGCTTGACGATCACCTTGGAAAACGCCGCCGCGAGCAGCCCGAAGATCAGCACCAGCACCACCACGATCACGGCCGTGATGTAAGTCATGCGGGTCGCGGCCGCCATCACTTCGTTGTATTCAATCAGCCCCACATAACGCCAGCCCAGACCAGGCGAGGTCCAGATGTTGGCCATGTAGCGCACGCCGTCGATTACCACCTCGGTGGAGCCCTGAGGGGTGTTGGCCAACTGCGCGTACGGCGCGCCGAGGTCCTTGAGCGGCTTGAAGTTGTGCGCGGCGTCGCGCGGGTCCACCAGCACCACGCCGTCTTCGATCAGCATCACGTAGCCGCTGTCTCCCAGCTTGATGCTCTTGAGCAACTCGGTGAGATTCTTCAGCGACACACTCACCACGAACACGCCCTTGGGCTTGCCGGCGTTATCCAGCAACGTGCGCGCGGTGCCCACCAGGGCCACGTCGTCTTTATCGTAATAGTAAGCCGGGGTGCGCACGGTCTTGCCGGGGCTGGCCATGGCGGCCTTGTACCACGGGCGGGCGCGCGGGTCGTATTTGGCCAGTTGCGGATCGTCAGGCCATTTGACGTAGGTGCCGTCCTCAAGGCCAATGGACAAGATGGCCGCCGCCGGGTGAGTGGTGCCAAAGCGCGCAAACTGCTCGATCACGCGCTGGGCCTGGGGTGGCATCGGTTGGCTGGCCGCATCGGCGCCCTGGTAGTTCTTCAGTGTGTCAACAGAGGTGTATACAGGATCGGCGGCCATTTGGTCGACGTTCTGCACCGTGCCATCGAAGAACTGCCGGATATTGCCGTCAATCTGACGAATCTCGCGGGTGCTGCCATCGATGAACTGATCGACCGCCTCGGTGCGCGTGTTCATGACGGAGATCACCGCGACCAGGCTGACCGGGATAAAAGCGACGCAGACGAACGCGAGCACCAGCTTGTTCTTTATTTTCATGGAGACGACCATCAGCGGGGAGGGCGGCCAAATCGTCTGCCCTGGGTGGGCACGGCGACTTGATTTCACTGACTGTTTCGGCCTGATGGTGGTAAAGCTTTAGCGTTATTTTGTGTACAACTCGTCGCTGCCGAGTGGCGCCTTCCCTGGCGCTCTTTTCACCCGTTTATTGCGCCTGGCTGCAGTCGCGCGGGGTGATGCCTTTTTCCTTGGCGTACTGCTTCGCCGAGGCCTCGATGATGGGGCGCAACAGCGCGCGGTCGGCCTGCACCCAGTCGCTGATCAGGTTCCAGCGCTGCCCGTCCCATTGCTGGAAACGCACCGCGCCGCCGCCTTCATGGTCGGCGCAGGACAGCTTCAGCGGCTGCACCAGGCCCTTGGCGCCCAGCGCCTGCAACCGCGCATCGTCCAGGTTCAGGTGCTCGAAGCCCCAGCGCACCTGCTCGCCGGTCAGGGGTTGGTGGCCGTATTTCTCCTGGGCCAGGCGCACGGCTTCGACGTTGAGAATGCCGTTGACCACGCCCAGGTTGTAATACACGGTGCCAAAGCGCTTGGGGTCGGCGAGGTTGCCTTTGCCCGGGTCGATCACGCTGTGCTGAATGCCTTGCAGCACGGGAAAGTCGGTGCCCGAAGATGTTGATGTATGGCGAGCAGAACGCCTCACTGTCGTACCTGCCCCATATCCAGGCCCACGGTGTGCGCCTGGCGCCCATTGCCCGGTGCGGACACTTTCCGATGTATTCCAACCCGGTCGCGATGTGGCAACAGATCGCGGAATTTCAGCACTCTACATTCAGTTTTTGACAGCATCAGCAGCCGATACCCATGTGCATGTCACGAAGGGTCGCTAGCGTTCGTACATCACATAACCAGGAATTGGTTTGTACTCATAGATAACGGTAGCCGAGTGTTTACCAACATTCTTCGTCACCTTTGATATCTCAACGGTGTACCCCTCTCTTGCGAGCACTCTCGTCGTTTTGTCACGTATAGCTTCATCAGACCCATCAGTTTCGCGGACGTCGATTATAAATTCGGTCATGACTCAAACTCCGTTGCGCTTCGGCCAAGTCGAAATAACTGGGCTGACTGGATGTTCGCACTCGGCATGGAACCTGAGACCTGTCAGATCTGACAGGTCTCAAGCTCGATTTTGAATAATAAACAACATTCCAGTTTTCTCTGTGGAATATTGGACTTTGTGTTGCTCTAGGATTTGAAGAGGCCGACCAAGCCATTCAGCTCCTGCGACAGGCCCGCCAACCGCCCCGAATCATTTGTCGCATTGGCCAGGCTCTCCACCAACTTACTCGCCAGGTTGAAAGTGCTGAGCCCCGCAGTGTTATCACAGTTAAGATGCCATCGGTATTTTCTCATTAAGGACAATGCATTCCACTGATCACGGAACGCGTAGCGCTGGCCCGCAATGGTGCCAACGATAAGGGCATTTGCCGCATGGCCTCGGGCTGGGCGGTGATGGGCGATGTGCAGTTCTTGCCAGGCTATTGCTTGTTGTTGCCTGACCCGGTGGTTGCCAGCCTCAATGATCTGGACGCCGAGGCACGCGCAACCTACCTGCTCGATATCTGGTGAGACTGGTAGAGCGGTTTGGCGAAAGGGCGCGGGCCAATGCGTGAGCGCAAAGCCGCACGCCTGCTGGTGATCAGCCCGGCGCGAACAGTGCTGCTGTTCCGCTTCGTTCACAAGGACGGCGCACTGGCCGGCAGGAACTACGATCGACGCCAGACACGGTATGACCAGAGGGGCTTACTGACATGCTCGTGCAGGCAGGCGTTTTTTAAAGCATGGCCAGAATCTCACCGGTTGCCACAATTGTGGCGTAGTCCATCGCCAGGTTGCTGAGCGAAAGGGCGTGCACATCTTCGGCGGGCCAGAGGCGCCCGGATAAGTCGGTCTGGTCAAAGGTGTAACAGGCGTCCGAAACCACGGTCACGTCGAACCCCAGGTTACCGCCCGAGCGGGCGGTGGCTTCGACGAAGTTTGGATGTTTGATTCAGCGTCGGGGTTGTTGCGTCGCCCGAGTGCTGGCGAGTGCATGCCTTGCTGCATGTCGATGATCACCAATGCTGCGTTTGTGGCTAACGGGTCCATGGCACATTCCTTGGTTGTCAGTCGCGAAACATAGCTCAGCAATTTCGAGTTGTGGTGGATTAAAAGATCTGCCTGACAAACTGGCTACTCCATGGCAAGCGAGCTTATTGTGGCGAGCGGGCTTGTCCCGCGTTGGGGTGCGAAGCGCTCCCAATCAAGGGACACGCGGTGTGCCTGATACGGCTCAGCGTCTGGTTTTGGGGCTGCTGCGCAGCCCAACGCAGGACAAGCCTGCTCGCCACAGGGAATCTGCGCTTAACTGACTGGCATTAGGGCTTGCCCCGCGTTGGGGTGCTAAGCACCCCCGTCAAGGCCGAGTGCGGTGTGCCAGATACGCCGCAGACACAGGTTTTGGGGCTGCTGCGCAGCCCAACGCGGGGCAAGCCCGCTCGCCACAAGAAGCCCGCTCGCCACAGGGGATGCGCTCGCCTGAGGTTCTTGCTGACCGGCCCCCACAGCGGGCTTTACCTCAGCCGCGCCTCAGCGATTGAAACGCTCAACCAGCGCGTACTGCGTGGCTGCGGTGTTGGTCAGTTCCTTGCTCAGGTCGGTGGATTGATGGGCCTGCAATGAGGTCTGGTCGGCCAGCTCGGCGATGGTGGTGATGTTGCGGCTGATCTCTTCGGCGACCGCGCTTTGCTCCTCGGTGGCGGCGGCGATCTGGGTGGTCATGTTGGTGATATTGGCCACCGCTTCGCTGATGCCGACCAGCGCCTGGTCGGCTTCGAGCACCCGTGCCACGCCTTCCTCGGCCTGGCGGTGGCCGTTCTGCATGCTGCTGACCGCGTTATTGGACGAGGCCTGAAGCTGGGTGATCAGGGCGTGGATCTGCGTGGTGGACTGCGAAGTGCGTTGCGCCAGCTGGCGTACTTCGTCGGCCACCACGGCAAAGCCGCGTCCTTGCTCGCCGGCGCGCGCCGCTTCGATGGCGGCGTTGAGGGCCAGCAGGTTGGTCTGGTCGGCAATGCCTTTGATCACATCGACCACGCTGCCGATTTCGTCGCTGTCGCGGGCCAACTGCGCCACGGTGGCGCCGGTTTCGCCGACCACGGCGGACAAACGCTCGATGGCTTCGCGGGTATCGCGCGCCACTTCACGCCCACGACCGGTGAGCACATTGGCCTGCTGGGTGGCGTCGGCGGTGCGTTGTACGTGGCTGGCGACTTCCTGGGTGGTGGCGGCCATCTGGTTGACGGCTGCCGATACCTGTTCGGTTTCGACACGCTGGCGGTCCAGGCCCCGGGCGCTGGCAGTGGCCAACTGGTCGGACTGGCCGGCGAGGGCGCTGAGCTGCTCGGCGCTGTCCTGCAGGCGCGTCAGGCAGGTTTTCAGGCGCGCGGTCTGGCTGAGGAACGCGGTTTCCAGGCGTGCCTGGGGCCCGCGCGCGTCGCTGTACATCTGCGCGATCAACGCATCCGAGGTCGACGGTTCCACACCCGCCAGCAGGCGCAGTGTGCTGCCTTGGCGCCAGCGCGCGCAGAGCACGCCCACCGGCACGGCCACGGCCAGCGCAACGGCAATCGCCACCGGAGCGCCGAGAAACATCCCGGCCACGCTGCCGGCCAGGCCCGTGGCCATGTACGGCACGCACGCCACGGCCGTCGGCAGCCAGGCATCCTGGCGCGGTACACCGGGTTTGCCTCGGCTGATCCGCTGGTACAGCGCCTGGGCGCGGCGGATTTCATCGGCGGTGGGTTTTACCCGCACCGACTCGAAACCGACGACGCGGCTGCCGTCGTATATCGGCGTGACGTAAGCGTTGACCCAATAGTGATCGCCGTTTTTCGAACGGTTCTTGACGATGCCCATCCACGGCTGGCCTTGCTTGAGCGCGCGCCACATGTGCGCAAACACCGCCGGCGGGACATCGGGGTGACGCACGATGTTCTGCGGTGCGCCGATCAGGTCGGCGCGGTCAAAACCGCTGATATCGACGAACGCGTCGTTGCAGTAAGTGATCATTCCCTGGGTGTCGGTGGCGGAGATGAGTTTCTGCGACGGCGCGAGGGAAATCTCACGCTGTGTTACGGGCTGGTTGTTGCGCATGGTGTTGCTCCCTGGAGTGCCAGACAGGTCATCGGCCTCACCTCGAATAAGTTGATGGCCGATTTTTTGCCAGGCACTGCGGGGCGGCATTCAGGGGCGTGAGGCGACCTCATCGAGGTGGTCGAGCAGGTCCTGCGGGTCTTCGTAAACCCGCAGCGCGCCCGCACGTTCCAGTTCGCCGATGTCATAGCCCCCCGACAGCAGGCCGATCCCGGTGGCCTTGGCACGCCGCGCCGCGAGCATGTCCCACACGGCGTCGCCGATCACCAGGCACTCGTCGATCGGCACCTTCATATGCCGCGCGGCGGCCAGAAACAGGTCCGGGTCGGGCTTGCCGTACTTCACATCGTCACGGGTGATGATGTTCACCTCGTCAATGTCCAGTTCCAGCGCCTTGAGGTTGATCTTCGCGGTGTCCAGGCCGCCGCTGGTGGCGATGCACCAGTTGAGGCCAGCCTGGCTGAGGTGGTCGAGCAGCGCGACGGCGCCCGGCAGCGCGATGATCTGCCCCTGCAGTCGCGCATACGCCTCGGCATGCAGTTTGCTCAGGCGTTCGGCTTGGGGCTCGCTGATGTCGAGCCCGGTTTCGCGGGACAACGACTTGAGCATCAGGCCGCCGCTCATGCCGATCCTGCGGTGGATGCGCCACATCGCCAGCGGGATGCCTTCGGCGTCGAGGGCTTCTTTCCAGGCGGCTACGTTCTGGTAAACGCTGTCGGTGAGGGTGCCATCGAGGTCGAAAATAAAGGAGGTTTGAGGTCGCATGGGGCTGTTCTCCAATCAGAAAAAAGATGATGGGACATCAGCTTGAGTGACATCACAGGGTTTGGAGTGCCCCGCGGTTTTGCCGTTCGATTTTTTGCTCATTCGCGCAGGCTTTGGCAAAAGCCTGAAACTTTCCGGGGAAAAACCTCATAATGGCGGCCATTTTTGTTCAGCCGTTATTCTGGTGTGCCCCCATGGAAATCAAGGTCAACTTTCTCGACAACCTCCGACTTGAAGCGAAGTTCGATGACTTCACGGTGATTGCCGACCAGCCGATTCGCTACAAGGGCGACGGTTCGGCGCCGGGGCCCTTTGATTATTTTCTCGCGTCGTCGGCACTCTGCGCGGCGTACTTCGTGAAGCTGTATTGCCAGACGCGCAATATCCCCACGGAAAATATCCGCCTGTCGCAGAACAACATCGTCGACCCGGAAAACCGCTACAACCAGATCTTCAAGATTCAGGTCGAGTTGCCCGCGGATATCTCCGACAAGGACCGCCAGGGCATCCTGCGTTCCATCGACCGCTGCACCGTAAAGAAAGTGGTGCAGGCAGGTCCCGAGTTCGTCATCGAAGAAGTCGAGAGCCTCGACGCCGACGCCCAGGCCCTGCTGATGCCGGGCTCGACTGCAGGCACCGGCACCCGCATCGCCGGCAAGGACCTGCCGCTGGAGCAGACCATCGCCAACATGTCCGCCATCCTTGCCGGGCTTGGCATGAAGATCGAGATCGCCTCGTGGCGCAATATCGTGCCCAACGTGTGGTCGCTGCATATCCGCGATGCGCAGTCGCCGATGTGCTTTACCAACGGCAAGGGCGCCACCAAGGAAGGCGCGCTGGCGTCGGCCTTGGGCGAGTTCATCGAGCGGCTCAACTGCAACTTTTTCTACAACGATCAGTTCTGGGGCGAGGAGCTGGCCAATGCGCCGTTCGTGCATTACCCGGATGAGCGCTGGTTCCAGCCTGGGCCCAACGACGAACTGCCGGGGGAAATCCTCGATGCGTACTGCCTGAAGGTCTACAACCGCGACGGCGAGTTGCGCGGTTCGCACCTGTTCGACACCAACTCCGGCAACGAAGCGCGCGGCATCGTTGCGTTGCCATTTGTGCGCCAGTCCGATGGCGAGGTGGTGTATTTCCCGTCCAACCTGATCGAGAACCTTTACCTCAGCAACGGCATGAGCGCGGGCAATACCCTCGCCGAAGCCCAGGTGCAGTGCCTGTCAGAGATTTTCGAGCGCGCTGTTAAACGCGAAATCATCGAAGGCGAATTCGCCTTGCCGGATGTGCCGGCTGAAGTGCTGGCCAAGTACCCCGGCATTCTGGCGGGCATTCAAGGCCTGGAGGCCCAGGGCTTCCCGGTGCTGGTCAAGGATGCGTCCCTGGGCGGCGAGTTTCCGGTGATGTGCGTGACCCTGATGAACCCGCGTACCGGCGGTGTATTCGCCTCGTTTGGCGCGCACCCCAGCCTGGAGGTGGCGCTGGAGCGCAGCCTCACCGAGCTGCTGCAAGGCCGCAGTTTCGAAGGCTTGAACGATTTGCCGCAGCCGACCTTTGAAGCCCAGGCGGTCACCGAGCCGAATAACTTCGTCGAGCACTTCATCGACTCCAGCGGCGTGGTGTCGTGGCGCTTTTTCAGCGCGCAATCGGATTACCAATTCGTCGAGTGGGACTTCTCCGGCCAGGGCGAAGACTCCAATGCCGAGGAAGCCGCGACCCTGTTCGGCATCCTCGAGAGCATGGGCAAGGAGTCGTACATGGCGGTGTACGAGCACCTCGGTGCCACTGCCTGCCGGATCCTGGTGCCCGACTATTCGGAAATCTACCCGGTAGACGACCTGATCTGGGACAACACCAACAAGGCGCTGTTTTTCCGCGAAGACATTCTCAACCTGCACCGCCTGGATGACGCGCAACTGCACGCGCTGGTCGAACGCCTGATCGAAAGCGAGCTGGACGACTACACCGATATCACCACCCTGATCGGCATCGAATTCGACGACAACACCGCGTGGGGCCAGTTGACCATTCTGGAGTTGAAGCTGCTGATCTTCCTCGCTCTCAAGCAGTACGAAGAAGCCAAGGAGTGCGTGGAGATGTTCCTGCAGTACAACGACAACACCGCCGAACGCGGCTTGTTTTACCAGGCGCTGAACGCGGTGCTGGAGATGGAGCTGGACGACGACCTGGCGCTGGCAGACTACGAGGCCAATTTCCGCCGTATGTTCGGCAACGAGCGCATGGACGCGGTGATCGGCTCGGTCACCGGCAGCGTGCGCTTCTACGGCCTGACGCCGACCAGCATGAAGCTTGAAGGGCTGGACCGGCACCTGCGTCTGATCGAGAGCTACAAGAAGCTGCACAGCGCGCGGGCCGGGGTTACCTCAGTCTAAGACACGGATTTCGTGTGGGAGGGGGCTTGCTCCCGATGGCGGCGGGTCAGTACTGGATTGCTGACTGATTCACCGCCATCGGGAGCAAGCCCCCTCCCACATTTGATCGTTGCTGCCTCGAGTCTTTAGATATGAGCCAGGGCCTGGGCCAGGTCGGCACGCAGGTCTTCTACATCTTCAACCCCTACCGACAACCGCACCAACCCGTCGCCTATCCCCAACTGCGCGCGGGTGGCCGCCGGGATGCTGGCATGGGTCATGATCGCCGGGTGTTCGATAAGACTTTCCACGCCGCCCAGGCTTTCGGCCAGGGCGAAGAGATTGACGTTTTCCAGAAAACGTCTGGCACCGGCCAGGTCGGTATTCAAGTCCACGCAAATCATCCCGCCAAACCCGTGCATCTGCTGTTGCGCCAGGTCGTGCTGTGGGTGGGATTTCAGGCCGGGGTAGTGCACCCGCGCCACTTGCGGTTGCTGCTCCAGCCAGGTCGCCAGTTGCAGTGCATTGCTGCAATGGCGCTCCATGCGCAGGGCCAGGGTCTTCACGCCGCGCAGGGTCAGGAATGCGTCGAACGGCCCTGCAATGGCGCCAACCGAGTTCTGCAGGAAGCCCAGGCGCTCGGCCAGCGCCGGGTTGTCGCCGACAATCGCGATGCCACCAATCACGTCCGAGTGACCGTTGAGGTATTTGGTGGTGGAGTGCACCACCACATCGAACCCCAGCTCCAGCGGGCGCTGGATCCATGGGCTGGCGAAGGTGTTGTCGGCCACGCAAAGGATGCCGCGCGCACGGCAGATACGCGCCACGGCGCGCAGGTCGGTGAGACTCAGCAGGGGATTGCTCGGGGTCTCGACCCAGACCATGCGCGTGTCGTCCTGCAACGACGCTTCAAACGCCGCCATATCGCTCAAGTCGATATAGCTGAAGCGATGCCCGGCGCTGCGTTGGCGCACCTTGTCGAACAGGCGGAAGGTGCCGCCGTACAGGTCATTGCCGGAGACGATATGCGCGCCGGCATCGAGCAGTTCCAATACGGTAGAGATCGCGGCCAGCCCGGAAGCGAAGGCGAATGCCTGAGTGCCGCCTTCCAGGTCCGCTACGCAGCGCTCCAGGGCAAAGCGCGTCGGGTTGTGGGAGCGGCCATAGTCAAAGCCCTTGTGCACACCGGGGCTGTCCTGCAGGTAGGTGGAGTTGGCGTAGATCGGCGGCATCAACGCGCCCGTGCTCGGGTCGGGCGCTTGCCCGGCGTGGATCACACGGGTGGCAAATGCGTTTTTATCGGGCTGGCTCATGCAAGGGACCTCCGTAAATGGTTGAGCAGGTCGACACGGGTGATCAGGCCATGGAAGCCCGACGCGTCGGCGATGATGGCGACGAGGCCGCGATCCAGCTCGGCCTGCAGTTCGGCCAGGCTGGCGCTGGGGGCGAGGGTTCGCAAGGTGTCGGTCATGGCGCTGGCAACGATCATGGAAAAATCCGCAGCGTCATGGTGCAGGCCCAGCAGGATGTCGGACTCGTCGATCACACCCACCAGTTCCTGGCCGTCCACCAGCACCGGCAGTTGCGATACGTCGGCCAGGCGCATGCGCTGGAAGGCGGTGAGCAGGGTGTCGTCAGGGCTCACGCTGATGACGCGGCCGTCCTCGAAACGGCGGGCGATCAGGTCGCGCAAGTCGCCGTAGTGCTTGTACTGCAACAGGCCGGCGTCGTTCATCCATTGGTCGTTGTAGACCTTGGACAAGTAGCGCGTGCCGGTGTCGCACACAAAGGTCACCACGCGCTTGGGCTCGGTCTGTTCGCGGCAGTAGCGCAGCGCGGCGGCGAGGAGGGTGCCGGTGGACGAGCCGCCGAGAATGCCCTCGGCCTTGAGCAACTGGCGCGCGTGGTCGAAGCTCTCTTCATCGCTGATGGAGTAGGCGTGACGCACGCTGGAGAGGTCGGCAATCGACGGGATGAAGTCCTCGCCGATGCCTTCCACCGCCCACGAGCCGGGCGTTTCCATGCGGCCGCTGCGGCTGTACTCGGCCATCACCGAGCCCAGCGGATCGGCCAGCACCATCGCCAGCTCCGGCTGCACGCGCTTGAAAAACCGCGTGAGCCCGGTGAGCGTGCCCGCCGAACCCACGCCCACCACAATCGCGTCGAGGTCATGCTGGGTTTGCGCCCAGATTTCCGGCGCGGTGCTGGTCTCGTGGGCCAGCGGGTTGGCCGGGTTGTTGAACTGGTCGGCGAAAAACGAGCCGGGAATGTCCTTGGCCATGCGCGCGGCCACATCCTGGTAATACTCGGGATGGCCCTTGCCCACGTCCGAACGGGTGATATGCACCTCGGCGCCCATGGCCTTGAGGTGCAGCACCTTTTCCGTGGACATCTTGTCGGGCACCACCAGTACCACGCGATAGCCCTTAGCCCGGCCGACCAGCGCCAGGCCCAGGCCGGTGTTGCCGGCAGTGGCTTCGATAATGGTGCCGCCAGCGCGCAGACGACCATCGCGCTCGGCGGCGTCGATCATCGCCAGGCCAATACGGTCCTTGATGGAACCGCCGGGGTTCTGTGATTCGAGCTTGAGAAACAGGGTGCAGGGGCCAGTGTCGAAACGGCTGACGCGAACCAGCGGCGTGTTGCCGATCAGCTCGAGCACGGCGGGGCGGGAGGGTGTGGGCATGTCGTCACCTGAGTGCGGAAGGGGGACAGCAAATGCAAAACATGCCTTGGACCATAGGTCGAGATCGTGCCACTCGCAACCGGGCGGTCGGGTGGATGTATTTTTTTGGCGCATGGCGGATCAGGACGTCTTCAGCCACCCTGACGCAAAGCCTGCATCAGTTGCTCAACAACGAAGGCTTCGACGGCACCTTCACGGGCGCCCGCTTCAAAAGCAGCACAACACGCCGATTTTTCGCCAGCGCAGAGCCGGTAGACCGCAATGACACTGCCGGGTCCGCCGCCCGTGTGTCCACACAGGGAATACCCTCCGTCAATCGTCCCCTGCATTACGCCAAGGCCATAACCCGGCGTGATCCAGGGGCGACCGCGAATCGGACCGCCCAGGGCGCGTGCTGTCTGCAGACTTTTACAATCGGTATCCCGATGTTTACCTGATGATAGGCGTCAACGACCGGCAGGTTGATCTGGTTCTGGAAGGCGTCGATTGCGTCATTCGTACAGGGCAACTCAATGACTCAACGCTCGTTGCGCGCCCACTCGGCCGGTTTCGCTGGGTGACCTGTGCGTCTGCGGCCTATCTCGGAGCGAACGGCACTGCGCAAACACCGGAGGACCTGCTCCACCATCGAGCCATCCATTATTTTTCAGCGCATGAGCGGGGAGTGGGTAAAATGCGCTTCGTCAGCGGCACCGAAAATATCTCAGTCCCGGTGAGCGGTGCGGTGGCTGTCAATGAGACAGGACTCTACATAAAGATGTGTCGTGAAGGATTCGGCCTGGTGCAGCTTGCCGAGAACGTGGTCTCTGAGCATCTGCAGGAAGGCCGGCTGATCGAGGTGCTTGCGGACTGGCAACCCGCCTCAGTGCCCGTGACCTTGCTCTATCCGCATCAGCGTTTTCTCTCGCCGGCCGTACGCGCATTCGCTGACTGGATCGCCGAGCTTGTACGCGACGGCGATTCAGCTCAACCATGAATAGGTTCGAGTTGAACGTTTCGCTCGACCATCATCCCCGCCATGGCTTTCAATTCATCGAATCGCGGCAGCTTGAATAAAGCAGCAAGAATCGGATAGCAGGTACGGTACGAATTCCAGCCTGATAGAACTCCAACCCCATAGGAGTTCGACCATGGCGTTTCGTATCACTGGCCTTTCCCCCGAGCCATTCCAGTCACTGTTTGGATTGCCCGACAAAGATCTCGCATTGCTCGGGATAAAGCGTTACATCGTCGACCGCCACCCAGGCTTTCCTGACCGTATCGAAATGAAGGATGCGCAGCCAGGTCAGAGCGTGCTTTTACTCAACCATGTCAGCCAGCCTGCCACGACGCCATACCGCGCTTCACACGCGATCTTCATACGGGAGTGGGCCACACAGGCTTATGACGCAGTCGATGAGGTACCCGAGTCCATGCGAATCCGCCTGCTATCACTTCGCGCTTTCACTGATGATGGGATGATGCTCGACGCAGACATCGCTGATGGAATAGCAATGGAAACTGTCGTTACTCGGATGTTTGCCAATCCAGAGGTTGGGTACATTCACGTGCACCATGCAAAGCAGGGTTGCTACTCCGGGCGGATAGATCGGGCGTAGTCGACGCAGGTGTTGGTGGTTGGTTCTTCTTTCGGCTTTGCTGGGCAGCGACGGGCCGGTTGCTGCCCGCCGCGAACGGCAGCAATCGGCCAGACACAGTCTCCCTGTACGCATCCAGCGAGGCGCATTGGACTCTGCTGACGTTATGATGCCCATCTGCATAGGAGGACATCTTGGACAAGCAAACGCAGATATTGAGATTGGTGCAGGAGCTAGAAGACGAGCTCGATCAGTTTCCCCTCTCCAGCGTAATCCGATCGCACGCGGAGTTAACTAAACAAGCACTCGATGCTTGGTCTGATCGCCTCCGGGAGATAGGCCATCCGGGGCGAAAATTCTGGGATCACCCAGCGGAGCTAATATACGACGAGGCCGGTGTACTGCTCGGGGCCATGTTTGTACTTATTCAGGCGGCCATCACCGAGACGGTTTCGATTGTAAAGCGGATCTACGAGCTAAACGGACAGAAGATAAATAAGAACGCCGTGATGTCGTTGGAGGCAGATCTCGATTCGAGGTCAAGCCTGAGCTACGTCGCGATCGCAAACGGAGCTGCAAATTTTTATAAACACCGCTTCGAGTGGCCGAAGGACTGGCGCGGCGCGCCAGGGCAATCGCAAGACACAATCACTCTTATCCGCACACTAGGAATGAGCCCCGAACAAGATTTGGCGGATAACCTGCTTTCCGCCGTCCATGCCATCATGAATTCAACTGACAGCAACCTGGCAGACTTAGCGGGGCTGGTCGTGGAGCAATGGCGATCGCGACTTGCGCTGCAGCTCCGTGGGCAGTTCCAGCTGGCCTAGTTTCCCTAGTATGGAAATGGACATGCTTGTCCTTTGAGTGTCGCAACGCCGCTCGCTCGTCGTCCAAGCACTGATGAGCCCGGAACTAGCTGAGCTCTACCAATTAGGAGTGACAGAAGCCGGCCAATAGCGGCCACTAGCTAGCGGCCCTTTTCGGCCAGTACCAGCCATGGGAATGCTCAATGTGAAATGATGGTGCAAGGCTCTTTGTTAGTCTAGGCTGGCCTCTGCAGTCAACTCCCACGGAAAGGACCCCATGATAGAAACGTGCGCGCAGATCCATCGGAAGCTCTGGTACAGCAATGAGCTCGCGGTGGCGCAAGGCTATGGAAAAAATCCCCGCGACGAGGCGCTGCTGAAATCTTTGGCGATCAAGCTGAGCATTCCGGATGAGAGCTTTATTCTTTCCGACGAGAGTAAGGCTATCAGCGCCCAACAGTACCTGATGGCCATGCTAGAGGTCCTTGAACCACTCTCGGTCATGTTCCAAGACATCTGGAATTACTGCGAACGCAGCATGACGAAGACGTCGAAGAACACCCTCGACATCAGTTGGAATTTCAACATTAAGGGTGACCAAGTCACGATCAATTTCGAGGCCTTTAGGCGCTATCGCCAGCTACTTGAGCAAGTACCAGAAAGCAATGCTTTCAATAATCTCTGCAATGGCTTCGCTGACGCTTGCAGGAACTATCAGGAAAACAGACCTAACGAGAGACCAGCCAAGCTGCCAGCTAAGCCTAAAGGTGCGATGCCCAAAAGTGTCGCTTCAAGGATTTACGACCTATGCGAAAGCGTGCGCGACCAGGGGCTGGAAAAAAGCGGCTACCGGGGGACGGCTGATGCAGTACCCGCGTTATGGGCCATCAAGAACCTATCGCTCTGGGATATGCATGCCTTTGCACATCTACAGTCACTGCTGGATCAATGTGCCCCCAATCTCAAGGCCGAAGACATCCTTGACTTGCCATTCTGGCGCCATCGTTGGCAAATCTACGAGCTTTGGTGCTTGGTCACTACGCTACAGCTGTTTGCGCGACGCGGATTCGAGCTCAATCGCTCGCCGACAGGTGCGGCACTACTTGAGTTGGGGCAAACGGTCGTAGTCGCCGAACGCAAGAGCCTCCCATTTGGCCAGATCATCTACCAGCCGTCCTATCTGCGTCGCGCCGGCAAAAATGTACAGCCGGATATCGTAGTTGTCCGTGGTACATCGACGGTGATTCAGCCAGATGACGTGGCCGCTATCATCGAATGCAAGCAACATAAGATGCCTGACGATGAGTCGTTGAAGACGCTGAAGAAACGCTATTTCGATGGTGTGGCCGCGTCCTATGCTGATGCCGTCGCCACAGACGGCGCACTGGTACTGGTGAATTACGACAACGTCGATTTTCCCCACGATTACACGCTAATCGACGAGTTCAGACCACAGACGCGGCATACCCTAGCTGCACCGCTAGCGGCCGTGCTCAACGAATTCTCA
Organism: Pseudomonas sp. MH9.3; assembly: GCF_034354675.1. Lineage (NCBI taxonomy): Bacteria > Pseudomonadati > Pseudomonadota > Gammaproteobacteria > Pseudomonadales > Pseudomonadaceae > Pseudomonas > Pseudomonas sp. MH9.3. Next base: position 677,253 of record NZ_CP133785.1, read on the forward strand.
CAAGTTGAAGTTCAACCCCAGCCCGTGCTGATCATTGATGGTTCATCAAGCATGGAGGCGAGGCTGGCCGCGCTTCGAGACAAGGTTGGGCAATTGCATAGCGACCTACTAACGTCCCATAAAGTCATCTGCCTACCCTCAACTGGCCCCCTAGAGGTCGACATGAATGCGGTCGGCGCGTGGCTGTTTGCCGGTAGTGAAAGTGTTGAGCTCTTCACCCGGGGCGTGCGCCTAGCCAAGCAAATGTATCCGCTTGCGACGGTGCATATCATCACAGACTTGAAGGCGGATTCCATGATCATGTCTGAGCTTGCAAAGGCATGTATCGACATCCCGTTCCAGGTGCATTGTATTTGAGCACCGCCAATCGCCAGGCTCTCAGTCAGGTAGCCTTGCTTTTACAGTTCACGATGTAGGCGGATGAGGCATCCATGGAAGAGCAGGTGTGTTGGGGATGTGTTGGGGATGCGATCTTAAAAAGCAGCATCATGTCGGAAGGGGATGCCGCGAAATGTTCGTTCTGTAACAAACGGCGAAAGTGCTGTTCCATTGGATGGCTAACTGCGGAAGTGCAATCCGTCTTGAGTTGGCTGATCCGGCCTGGCGACAGCTACCCGATTTTTGGCGAGGATGATCGAGTCAGTCATGAGGAGCGGTTTGGTGACCCGTTGCAGTTCTGGATCGGCGATGTGTTGGGCCTGTCCGATGACAGTCTACCAATCGTTGCAGCTATCTCACGTGAACTACAACCATCGCACCGAGACATTGCTGATGGGGGGGAAAGCGAGTTCCCGCCCGACATCAACTACGTTGAACGCCGATATCGCCCGGCTAACGTCGAGCGTCGCTGGAAGCGATTCAAGGCGGAAATAATGTATGGACGCAGATTCTTCAGCTCTGAAGCCAAGCCATTTCTGGATTGGCTTTTTGCAGGAGCTGAAGAGTTTGGGGTTTACACGCCCTTCGCAGACCGTGAGTCGGTAATAAGAACGATCCCTGCAGGCAGTACATTCTATAGGGCCCGTCGGTGCGACAGCAGAAGTGCAGTGGAAAAGGTAATATCAAACCCTGTCGCCGAGCTTAATGCTCCCCCTAGGCAATTCGCAAAGGCTGGGCGGATGAACCCAGCGGGAGTTCCCTTCTTCTATGGTGCATTCGACCGAGCGACTTGCATTGCGGAGCTTCGACCACCCGTTGGAGGGAATGTTGTAAGCGGAGAATTTGTGATCAGCCGGGATGTGCGAGTTTTTGATTTCGCGGGCCTTGACACCGCGTACATCGAGAGTGTCCCGACTAGCTATTTTGACGATACGTATCAGGAGCAAAAGCAGCGTGAGCACTTCCTGAAGTCTTTGCACAAGATCATCAGTTCGCCGGTTTTGCCGGATGACGAACACGAGTACCTCGTGACGCAGGTGATTGCAGAATACTTTGCCACCCAGCCACCCAACCCTATCGAAGGGGTGATTTTTAGGTCGGCTCAACGACAGAATGACAGCGATGCCCGGAATATTGTTTTATTCACTGCCGCTATTCCAGCATTGGCCCTCAAGGCAGAAACCTTGCTGGTTCACCAAGTCACGGCAGTGATCTACGAGGAGGTCACGTTTGACGTCAAAAACGGTCACATCGAAATAGACCCAGCCGACGCTGACGATGAATGGGATTTCAACCCCAACGATTTTGACCCGTCAGATTGGGACAAACGGGAGGGTGAACAACACCTTATTACCTCCCTGGAGGAATTAGATCAAATGTAAAGCAGTGATGAATGACTCCTAGTCACTCTTCATCGACTTTGAGTAATTCCTAGATTTGAATGTCTACTTATGGGTGGCCTTTGCTCTCCAGCCTCAAGGCCCCCCCACCTCTGCGGAAGCCACTAGTGACGCATCGACTCGACTCGACTCACTATCTTCAGAGATCATTTCTCAGTTCAGGTCAATGTTGAGAGCGGAGCATGGGTGGCCGCTTTGTCTGACAAAACAGTTGGTCAGGTGATGTGTTCGAGTGACCGCTCATGGCCGATTGTTGCCTGTCACGAAGGGCAGAAGTCGACCCAAAGCTGACGTTGGTGACAGGCAGAGAACCGCCAGAAGCGGTCGGCGGCTTAGCTGCCCGATACATTGAGCAACTGAGCTTCTTTTAGCGCATTTTTTCGTGTTGTGGCACTCTGCCTTCACACGGATCGATGCCTTGATCGTAAATCCTGTTTTAAAGTACGAAGGACCAGCAGTGATTGACTTAAAGAAGGACACTTACACAATCTTGAATTTCAATTCGGATTTAGATGAGCTGATCAAAAAATACAAAGATACGCTTCTGACCGCTCTAACAGACGACACTCAGCGATTAATAATACGACACTACCTACGCATAATTGATGAGCTTTGCCGTCAAGCTTGCGAATGCCTTAAGAACAAATCATATTCGACGCTTGAAGCCCTATCGCGCGTGGTAATGGAGCAATCTGCCAATAAGCTCTATGTGGGTATGGATGAAGGAAATAATGGCCGTTCTCTACTGCGTAGCAGCAATCAGCTGATTGAAAGCAACGGAAAAGCTTGGACAGCATATCTTGAGTCGCAAGATGCTCAGAACCCTGCGGCCCAAGCGAGGCAGAAAAATGGTGCTTCTATGTTATCGCACTTCAATGAAGAATGGAGCGATGTCGCTAGATATCCTAGCGGGAAAGGTTTATTCAAGGCTTTGGGGTGGGAGAATCATTATTACGCTTTTTATGCACCACTCTGTGATTCCGTTCATAGCTTTTCAGATGAAATGTCAGCCTTAATAGGAATTGGCAAAATATTTGAGCACTCTGAAGTAGAGGGTGTAAAAACGCTGCAATATTGGGACAAGGAACGTCGCCGCCTTGCTACTTATCATTTTGCGGTAGCTCTTGGGCTTCGAGCAGAAGCTTTTGCACGCTTATGCGAATTACAATTAGGTGAGTTCAAAGACGAAAAGGCGGATAAGCTTTTCACAAAACTGAAAAATCTGGTCGAAACTCACGACAACTTCGACCACGCCAGGCTGGACGCAATGAGCAAGGGTTTAGTCGCGTATCTAAAATTCCCTATAAAAACATGGTAATTAAATTATTCAAATCGTTATAACGGGACAGATTTATTTTCCTTGGGTTGAACGCCCGCTTCTGGCCGATTGCAGCCCTTCATAAAACCCAACAATCAGCCAATAACCACTCTCCTGTTACGGCACGGATATCCCATACTCAGCCAGCTTCGCCTTGTGCTTCTCCTCCACGTATTTCTTTTTGACGATCTGCGAGAACTTCAGGAAGTCAGCCTTCGCGCCGTCCCTGTCTCCCAAATGGTCGTACGCGATGCCGCGCGCGTAGTAAGCCCAGGCAAAGTCCGGCTGGCGTTGAAGGCCGGTGCTGAATGCTTCAGCGGCTTCTCGGTACTGGCCCAGGTCTGTCAGTGCAAGGCCCAGGTGATAGTAGGTCGGCATGTGGAAGCCCGAGCCTTTTCCGGCTTCTCCCAGGCCGTTGTCCAGGTTGTACTGCACCAGTTCTAGGGCTTTTTTCGGGTTGCCAGCGTCGCGATACATGGCACTCAAGTCCAGGTTGGCGCGTGGGTCAGGCTTGGTCGCCAATTGCAGGGATTTTTCCTTGGCTGTAACGGCTTGCGCAAAGTGCTTGAGGTTGCTGTAGGCGTCGGCCTGCAACGCGTAAACCAGACTTTGCAGCGAGGCGGGCAGGGTGTTTTTCTGCAGGCACAAGTCACCTTCCTGCAGCACCAGAGGGTAGTTCTCGGCTTTGTAGGCCTTGAACTGAGTTGCGCAGTGCGCAAGGTTGGCTTTTTGCGGGTTCTGCATTCCGGCACATCCGGTGAGGATGAAGACGCATGCTATGAGTGCGGGCCAGCGAATAGTCATGAAAAACTTCCTTGTCAGTCAAACAGCCGAGCGTTGAGGTCAGGGCGATAGACCTGCAAAAGCGGTGCGGTCACGGTGCCTTGCAGCGAGCAGAACACAGTGGTGTGTCCCTTGAGTGGCGGTGTCGCGTCGCCCTTGTCGACCATGAACACGCGGTCTACGAAACCAAACGGCGTGGCGACGCCAGGGCCGGTCAAACCTTCGGTGCGCCATTGGCCGATGGGGTCACCGACGCGGCGAATTTCGGCGCGGGCAATGGCGTTGCCCTCACTGACAAAGCGTGCGTTATCGACAATCAGCGGCTTGAGTTTTTCGGCCACCTCTTGCGGCAGACCATCGGCTACGAAACCCCAGAACAGAAAGTTGCCGACGTCGTTCATGGTTTGTGCCTGGTTGTAGTAGCCGATCATAGGCACGCCGTTGACGATCAGGGGCTTTTCGAAGCGTTGATAGGTGCCACCTTCCTGCAACGGGTTCATGATGGTCGGCGCCTTGACCGAGCCGTACTGACTCAGGCGCAAGGTATCTGCCGGCAGGCGGGCGTCGCGCAGGCTCTCGAAGAAATGCGCATCGCAGCGAGAGAACTCGGTCAGGAGCTGTTCGGGCGTGGTGACGGTCTGAGCCTGGGCGGCATTACAGGCAGCGGCGACGGCGAGCAAGGCAACGCCGGAAAAAACGGATCGGAACATTTGAAATCATCCGTGAAGTAGGAACAAAAAATGTCGGCTTGTCAGTCGCGAACTTTAGCAAAACGGCACTGCGAACAAAACGGAGCAATCACATGCTGAACATCGGAATACTAGGCGTCGGCGAGCTCACCGAGAAAGTCGTGATCGGCCTGCGCCGCAGTGGCTTCACCGGGCAAATTCTGCTGTCTGCGCGCAACCATGAACGTGCCCAGGCGCTGGGCAATCGTTGTGCCTGCGAGGTGATGGCCGACAATCAAACCGTCGTCGATGGGTCGGACCTGCTGTTCCTCGGCGTGCGGCCTGATGCGGTCGCGCAGCTTGCCACGCAGGTGCAGCTCAAGCCTCGGCAGACGCTGGTCTCGCTGGTCGCCGGCTTGACCCTCGGCGACCTCGCCGGGCACTTTCCCTCAGCACTGCCGGTGCGGGCGATGCTGTCGTATGCGGCGCAGATCAACCAGTCCACGGTGGTGATCAGCCCAGGTGGCGAGCCCCATCAATCGGTACTCGGCGCGCTCGGGCAATTGGTCGTGCTGGACGATGAGCCCGAGTTCGAGCTCGCCACGGTCGCGGCCTGCATGAACGGCTGGTTCTATTTCCTGGTGCATGACCTTCAGCAGTGGTTTACCGCCAGGGGGTTGTCCGAGGATCAGGCGCGGCAACTGGTGATGGGCAATCTGCAGGATTGCCTGGCCAGTGCCCGCCACCAACCCGACACCAGCGTGAAAGCGCTGGGCGAAGCGATTGCGACGCCGGGCACCTTTACCCGTGCGGGGCTGGAGGTGCTGAGGGAGCAGGGCGCAACCCAGGCCTGGGCTCAGGCGTGTGACGAGGTGTTGGCGCGCTTGAAGAAACGCTGATTGTCACGCGGCGTCAGGCAATGGTGGAGGCGTCTTTATCCAGCGCTATCTTCACCTGGAACACCGTGCCCCGGTCCGCGTCAGAGCTGACCTCGATCGTTCCACCATGTGACGCCACGATTTCCGACGCGATAAAAAGACCCAGGCCCAAGCCCTCCGTGGGGCCGTGATCAATTGCCGTGCGTTGGGAGAAGCGGCCCATCGGGTTGAAGATGAACGGCAGCACGTCCTCGGGTATCGCCTCACCGCTGTTGTGCACCGAGAACACGGCGTGGTGCTCGTGAGTCATCAGCTCGACCTTGATAGGCCGGGCGGTGTCGCCGTGCTGCACCGCGTTGCTGATGATGTTCGAGAAGACCTGTTGCATCCTCGCGCCATCGAACAGCCCGGCGACCGGTGACGGTGTTTCGAGCACGATCCTGGCCTCGGGATGAAACGCCTGGATTTCCTCAACCACACGCTCGCAGAGCGGTGCGAGGTCAACCGCTGCGGTTCTGACCGGAATCCCCGGTCCCATCTGGCAGCGGGTCAGGTCGAGCAGGTCACCGACAATCTGGCTCGCGCGCCGCACGCTGGTGTAGATCTGATTGGCGACTTTGGTCGAGCGGGCGCCGGCGCTTTCCGAACGCCTGAGAGTGTCGGCACCCAGCATGATTGCGCCAAGCGGGGTGCGCAGGTCGTGACCGAGAATGCCGAGGAACACGTTGCGCGAGGCCTCGACCGCACGCGAATAACTGGCGATGGATTCGGCGAGTGCCTGATCGATGGCCTCATGGAAGCGGGTCATGTCGTCGACGTTGATCGGCGTGCCGTCCTGGACCTGGCGCATCCACTGGCTGACCACGCTGGTTCTGAGGGCGCGGTATTCCGAGACCATCTGGTCAATGGTGAAACCTGCCATCAGCCGCGTGATTGCGTGGGTTTCGGCAGCGGTTTCCTGCTCATCCACCGGGCCATGGCCCTGGGCCTTGGCCGTTTGCTCGCGGCGGGTCTGGCGGGTGCGCAGGTCCGACACGATGGCCCGCAGCATCTGCTCGGCGTGGTCGCGCAGCGCCAGGCTGTCGAGCTCGGCGCCCGGCGTTTTGATGGTTCTGGCGAAATCTTCCCAGGCCTGCAGAATCGGCTCGAGGTGTTCGAGGATGAAATCGGGCAGGCGCATGTCGTGAATCCTGGTGGGAGGCGATGCAGAGGCGCGCAGAGTAACCCATGTGGAGAGGGGGCTTGCTCCCGATTGCGGTGTATCAGCCAAAGATGTACTGGCTGGCCCACCGTAATCGGGAGCAAGCCCCTCCCACAGGTTCATTGTCAGGGGTGAAACCTGCGCCCCAGCGCGTCCAGGCGCACGGCAATCGGCGGCAGGCGCTCGCTGCTGCGCGCCAGGGTTTCCACGTCGTCGGCGGTGCTTTGCGCGATGCTCTGCACCGACTGCAGGCGTCCGACGATTTCAAGGTTCGCCGAGGACTGGTCGCGGGTGGTGCTGACGATGCGCCCGTTGAGCGCGTCGATCTGCGCGATGTCATGGCCCACCGCTTGCAGCATCTCGACGGCCTGCCGGCTGTCTTCCACGCAGCGTTCCACGCCTTCGCGGCTGTCGTGCATGGCGGCGACGGCCTGGCGGCTGCCGTGTTGCAGGCCTTCGATGATGGTCTTGATTTCCTGGGTGGAGAGGGCGGTGCGCTGGGCCAGGCTGCGCACTTCATCGGCCACCACCGCAAAGCCGCGGCCTTGCTCGCCGGCGCGGGCGGCTTCGATGGCGGCGTTGAGGGCGAGCAGGTTGGTCTGGTTGGCAATGCTGCTGATCACCTCGAGCACCGAGCCGATCTGTTCGGCCTGGGCGGCCAGGGATTGGACGGTGGATTCGGTGCCGTTGATGTGCGAGGCCAGTTGGTTGATTTCCTGGCGGGCGCGGCTGACGCTCTCCTGACCGCGCACGATCTGGCGGCTGGCCTGACCAGCGTGCTCCACGGCCTGTTCGACCTGCACCGTGATGTGGCCCATGGCGTCTTCCATGCGTTGCATCGAACCGGTCATCTCGGTGATCTCGGCCAGTTGATGCCGAGCGCCTTTTTCCAGGGTGCCGCTGGCGCTGGCCAGTTCCTGGCCGAGTTGCCCCAGGCCATGGGAGTCGCGGGCGACGCCGTCGATCAGGAGGGTGAGCTGTTGCAGGAAGTGGTCGAACCGTTTGGCCAGGGACACATGCACCTTGCCTTCGGTGTGTGCGCTTTCGGCGGTGAACTGCGAGGTCACTGCGAGCATCTTGTCGAGCATTTCCTGGCTTTCGACTGCTTCGGCCTGGCTGTGCACCGCGAGATAGAGCAGTGCGATCGTTTCCATGACCACGTAGAACGCGTGCACGAAGACCATCGTCCAGCCGCCGTGATGCTCCATCACGAACACCGGGAAGCCCTGATGCTGCAAGGCGTGGAACACCACGTGATGCACGGCGATGGTGGCCGCGGCCACCAGGATCGGCAGCCAGTCACGGTAAAAGGTCAGCACTGCCAGCAGCGCGAAGATCCCGAAGTGGGATTCGATCACGCCCTGAGCCTGGTTGATGTGCAGCGCGGCCATCACCATCAGGCCGGCGCCCAGGGCGCAACGCATCAACCGGCTGCCACCGATGGCGCGGTACAGCACGGTGAGCACCAAAGCAGTGCCGCCGCCGACCAACAGCGCCTGTAGCAGGGTGTCATGCCAGAACGCCAGACCCAGGGAAAACAGGAACATCAGCCAGATAAGCGCCAGCATGATGCGGTCGGCCTTGCGGTAGTGCTCCAAAAAGGGGCTGGGGACGGGCATTCACGTTTACTCCTTGTGGTTTGGCCAGGAACAAAGCATGGGGCGTGCCACGACGGCCGCGTGCTGAGTGAAGCGGATCGTTGTTTTTTTGCGCTTCAGGCTGTTATCGGCAAGCCCGCACGGGACTTTAAGCCAGGAACGGCTGCCCGGGCGGGCAGCCGCAGGAGGGTCAGAAGCTGTACTTGGCGGTCAGCATCATGTTGCGCGGTGCGCCGTAGGAATCGCCGCCATAGTCCACGGAGTTGGCGATGGTCTCGTAGTACGTGCGGTCGAAGATGTTGTTGGCGTTGAGCTGCAGGTCCAGATGCTGATTGACCTGGTAGCCGGCCATCAGGTCGGTGACGGCATAAGCGCCCTGTTTGAGCCGGTAGCGGCTGCCATCCGCGACGGTCAGGTCGTTGTACATGCGGCTCTGCCAGGAGATGTTGCCGCCCACGCGGAGTTTTTCCAGCGGGCCCTGGAAGTTATAGCGCGTGGTGAGCTTGAACAGGTGTTCCGGGGTGTCGGTGTCGAACTGCTTGTTCACGCTCTGCGGATTGGACGGGTCCTTGATCACGTGGGTGCGCGCGTAGGTGTAGCCACCGCCCACTTGCCAGTGTTCGGTAAGGGCGCCTTGCAATTCGAAGTCGATACCCTGGCTGCGAATCTCGCCCGAGGCCTCAGCGCAGGAGGCCTGCGGGCAGTTCGGCACCAGCACGTCGACGGCGCGGTTCTGCTGATCGACGCGGAACAGCGCGACGCTGGCATTCAGCGCGCCACCCAGGTATTCGCCCTTGATGCCCACCTCGTAGTTCTTGCCGACGATGGGCCTGACCGGGGTGCCGGAGGTGTCCTTGGCCGTCTGCGGGGTGAAGATGTCGCTGTAGCTGGCGTACACCGAATGATGATCGTCCAGGTCGTAGATCAGGCCGGCGTAGCGGGTGACGTTGCGGGTGACCTTGTAGTCGCCGTCGCCATCGTGGTTGTCGTAGTCGTACCAGTCCAGACGGGCGCCGAGGATCAGCTTCAATGGGTCGGCCAGGCTCAGGCGGGTGGTCACGTAGACACCGTCTTGGGTGGTGACTTCACGACCGTTGGCGGTGTGGGCGAAGTCCGGCTTGCCCGCCGTGAGTGGCCAGTTCATGTCGTATGGCGAGTAGCTGTGAGTGGTCAGGTCGTAGACGCGACGGCTGGCGCCCACCACCAGTTCATGGGTGCGCCCGAGCGCCTGGAAGGGGCCGCTGACAAAGGCGTCGAGGCCCGCCTGGTTTTCATCCGCCGCCGACTGGTACACGGTGCGGGCCAGGGTGTTGTTGACCCAGCGCGACTGGTAGGAACCGGAAAAAAGGGCGTTCTGCTCGGCGTAGTTGGCGTTGACCTGCAGTTTCCAGTCGTTGGCCAGTTGCTGGCGCAATTCGGCAAAGACCGTGTTGATTTCCTGGTCCTTGTTCTCCCAACGCGTACCGGGGTTGTAGGAGCGCGACAGGTTCAAGTGGTGACCATCCTGGCCTACCATCGACGAGCCCCAGAAGTAGTTGGTCTTGTCCTTCTGGTTCGAAAAACCCAGGGTCAGGCGGGTGTTTTCACTGAGGTCGGCTTCGGTGACCGCATAAAACAGCCCGTGGTAATCCCCGACATTGTCGATAAAGCTGTTGGCATCGCGGTAGGAGGTGACCACCCGGCCACGCCAGGTGCCGCTGTCATTCAGCGGGCTGGAGGCATCCAGCTCGCCACGGTAGTTGTCCCAGGTGCCGGCCGCGCCGGTGAGGGTGACTTTCTGCTCGTCCAGCGGCCGCTTGCGGATCAGGTTGATGGCGGCCGACGGGTTACCCGCGCCGGTGACCAGGCCCGTAGCGCCACGCACCACCTCGACGCGGTCGAACATCGCCAGGTTCGGTTGGGCACCCACGTTGACGCCGTTGTAGCCACTTGGAATGCCGTCGTACATCAGGTTATCGATGTCGAAACCGCGCGCGGTGTACGACTGCCGGCCAGGGCCGTTGGAGAAGTTGAGGAATAACCCCGGGGTGGCGGCGACCACATCATTGATGCTGGTCATCGCCTGGTCGTCCATGCGCTGACGGGTGACAACGGTGACGGCCTGTGGGGTTTCACGCAGGGTCAGGGGCAGCTTGGTCGCGGTTTTCATCGCGCCCGTGGTGTAGGACTGCGTGCCCTCGGTGGTTTCGCCCAATTGCCCCTCGCCGGAAACTTGTGTGGCGCCCAGTTCGATAGGGCCGGAGGAGGGCTCGACCTCGGCGGCAAAGGCCGTGTGTGAGCTGGCGAGACAAATGGCCAACGCCATCAAACTCGGTGCAAAAATGGTGTTGCCTTGTTGTTGCACAGACATGGAACAAGCTCTCCCCGATGCGCCTTCCCTGGCGAATAATAAGACGGTTGATAATTATTCGCATCAGTGTGACAGAAGGTGTCCGGGCAAAAAAGCGTTTGCAGAGAATTGGTTAACGAATTTTTCACATTAAGGATGATGTGTAAGCCGTCTGGGGTGAGGGCCAATGCCGTTTAGTTAAGTGCAGATTCGCCCGTGGGAGCGGCGGTGCGATTTGCCCGCGAAAGCGGAGGGTCAGTCAACATCAATGTCTGCTGGGCCGACGCCATCGGGAGCAAGCCCCCTCCCACATTTTGTACAGCGTTCGGCAGACCATTTCGGTCGGCTCTCAGGCCGCCACGCTTTTGCTTTTGATCTGGAAGCGCCCCGTCAACCACGCTGGCCGCACGCAGGCTTGAATCCGTGGGTAACCCGGCAGGACGCCGGGTTAGCCGCGCTGGGCCAAGGATGGCCCATTGCGGCGGCCCACGGATTCAAGCCTGCGTGCGGGCACACCCAGCCTAAGCGAGGTGCCGAGTGGTGGGGCAAGAGCCCTTTTGGTTACTTTTGGGGCTCTTTTCCAAAAGTGACCCGCCGTAAGGGCGGAACCCAAAGTCGCCGTCACCGCATCAACGGATATACACACCAAAAAACCGCCTTCACGGGCAAGTCGAACGGTCGCTCATTTGACCTTCGTCGCGTCAAGCACTGCGTTCGCATAACTGAACGACATTCGTGCGAGGGCAGTCCACGCACCTCGCCGTCAATCAGGACGCTAGACGAACACAATCTCGAACGGTTCGCGCATCCGCTCGAGCAGATCATGGGCGAGCATCGGCGGCAGGCCAATGGCGGGATCCCCGGCCAGCTGGCTGGCGAAGGCGTGGGCGGCGTGCAGCTTGCGCGCGACGCACCAGCTATCCAGGCGCACCTTGCGCGCGCGCAGCCAGGGAATCGTCGAGCCTTCGCGCACCGGACTGTGCCACGCCCACACCGGCAATTCGTACAGATGGGCGCCCACCAGGTTGCAGGCCGTCGCGCAGGCACGCCCAACGGCCTCGTGATCGGGCGTGCCGTCGTGGCGCCAGGTGGTGAAGGCCACGTCGCCGGGTTGCAGGTAACGCGCGATAAATTGGCTCACCGCGTGTTCATCGCCGGCCAGGCCGCCGTCACGAAAACCGCCGCGAATCCATTTAAGGCTGTGCAGCGGCATGCCCAGACGGCGTAACGCTTCCACGCTTTCCTGGGGCCGCACCACGCTCAACCGGCTGGCCGGCCACACCCGCGAACCCGGATGGCTGGCACTGCCGTCGGTGATCGAGATCAATTGCAGCGGGTGTTCCAGCACGCTCAGGCGCTGCAATAGACCACCACAGGCCAGCACTTCATCGCCCGGGTGCGGCGCAACCACTACCACGCGCGCACCTGGCGGTACCAATGAGTTGGGGTGAATAGTGGGGATCTGCGCCAATTGCGGCGCGCTGTTCCAGACTTGCGCAGGACCGCGGCGGCCGTCACGCAGGGAAGCAGGATTCATGGGGGACACATCCTTGTCGATTGAACTCGGTCGCCACCGCATGCGGTACGACACTTGGGTAACCGCCGCAGACTCCGTTGCGACGAATGCCTGGCATTCCAGCCCGGGAATCCCAGTCAGGCGTTGTCAGCATAGACAAGGATCCGCCGTTGTCACAGGGCACAACGACGATTTTTGAGGCGTCGCTATCACCGCAGGCCTTCGTGAGTGGCCACCGAGGTGCCGTCACGGCTCCACAGATCAAGGATGAAATCCGCTTCGTGGTGCATCAGCACGCGTGGCATCGCCAGGCGCTGGTCGAGCAGGGCATGCACCTGTTCGGCGGTCTGCGGGCAGCCGTCGATGGTCGCGCGCCAGTGGCAGGCGAGCAGTTGCCCGTTGGCGCTGAGCGATCCGAGGGCACGGTCGATCAGGCGGGAAAGGTCATCGGCATCCAGGTAGTAACACCATTCGCTCAACACAATCAGTTCGAACTGGCCCTCGGGCCATTCCTGCGGCAGGCGGCTTTGCTGCACCTGCACGTGGGGGAAGTCCTGCAGGCGCTTTTTTGCCAGGGCCACCGCCGCCGAGGCGGTGTCGCAGCACAATAACCGGTCACAGCGTGGCGCCAGTGCGGCGCTCAGCTCGCCGTTGGCGCAGCCGGGTTCGAAGATCGAGGCGTAGTGCGGGCGCGGCAATACGGCCAGAGTCAGCGCGCGTTTGCGTTGCTCGTACCAGCGTTGGCGAAACGCCCAGGGGTCATCGTTACCGTCGAATAATTGGTCGAAGTAGGGCGTTGCGACACTCATACAAACACCACTTCAAACGGTTGCAGCAACCGTTCGACCACATAGGGCGCCAGGACAGGCGGCAGACCGATCTGCGGGTCACCCTCCAATTGGCTGGCAAACGCATGGATCGCGTGGCGCTTGCGAGCCACCGCTTCAGGGCTCAACGGGATCTTGCGCGCGCGGTGCCACGGCACCTGGCTGTCCTCGGGTGTCGCCCAGTGCCAGGTCCACACCGGCAGTTCGTAAAACGTTGCGCCTACGGCCTGGGCGGCCTTGGCGCTGGCGCGACCGACCGCTTCATGGTCGCAATGCCCGTCTTCGCGCCAGGTGGCGAACACCACATCATCAGGCTTGAGGTGGCGCTGGATGAACGCCACCAATTGCGCTTCGCCGGCAGCGACCTTGCTGTCGGCGAAACCTGCGCGCAGCCATTTAAGACTGTGCAAGGGCACACCCAGGCGATGCAGGGCCTGGGCCGACTCCTGCGGGCGCACCACGCTCAAGCGCTCCACCGGCCAGCGCTGCGACCCCGGATGACTGGCGCTGCCGTCCGTTACCGAAATCAGCTGAATCGCCCGGCCCAGCGCCGCCAGGCCTTGCAGCAGGCCGCCCGTGCCGAGCACTTCATCGTCCGGGTGCGGCGCGATGATCACGGCGCGATGGCCCTCGGGCACCAGTTGTTCGACGCTTATCTGCGGCAATCCGGCCATGTGGGGTGAATTCTGCCATTGGTGCAAGGGTGTGCCCTGGCCGACAATCGGGTTGGGTTTCATAACTGCCAACTCCCGGACGGCTCGCCCGCCACCAGTTCGCCCAACGAGGCGAGGTCACGTTCGGCATGGCTTTGGCGCACGTACACCGGCAGGTCCGCCATCAACTGGGCAAAATGCGGATCCTTGCAATACGGCCCGGCGCCGACGGCACGTCCGACATGGTGGATCACCTGTTCGGTCATGTTTTCGATGCTGGCGCGGGTTTGCTGCGCCAGCAGGCGCGCGTCAGCCAGAGGCTCCTGGTCGATCTGCCAGGCACTGGCGCGCAGTACACAGGCCGCGCTGTTCAGCGCACTGTCGACTGCACCCAGATGGGCCAGAGCATGGGGGTCCGAGCGTTTGCCGCAGTGCTCGCGCAGCACTTCGGCCAGGCGTTGCGCGCCACCGTACCAGCATGCGGCAATACCGACGCCGCCGTGCCAGAAGCCCGGCCGCGCCAGGTAATCCCCGGGTTGGCCGATGGCAATGCCCCAGGCCTCATTGAAGACCACCTCGACACTGCCAGTGGCCGCCATGCCCACCGCGTTCCAGCCTTTATCCGTCACCGTGACGCCTGGCTGGTGCATTTCCACCGCCACCAGTTGCTGGCGATCATCCTCATCCCAGGCGGTGAGCAAGCCATGGCTGACCACCGCCGCGCCCGAGCACCAAGCCTTGCGCCCCTCCAGCAGCAGGCGCTGGCCCGCCTTGCGCACCCTTACTTTCGCATTGGGCGGTTCGGCGGCCCACATGCCCCAGGTGCTGCCCAGTGGCGGCAGCGGGCAGCGTAGCTCGGCAATGATCGCCAAGGCGTCGGTATGGCCCTCGAACAACTTGCACAGGCGCAAGTCGTGCCCGGCCACCTGCGCCAGGCGGCTGAACCGTTCCAGGGTCTGCCCGCTGCCGGGCAGCGGGAGTTGATCGAGTCCTTCTTCCTGAAGAGCCTTCACGGCGTCACCCAGGGCCTGCGTGTCCGCATAGCCCCGGTAGCCGCGAAGGAATCCGTGCAAAGCCATCTCACACCTCGTCGTCTCGCTGAAGTTCGAACAATAGCAGCGAACGACCGGTTACGGCGTACTCGTGTTCAAAGTCGAAGCGTTCCTGGCCGCGCACCGCCGGTTCGTTGGTGTCGAGCATGCAGGTCCAGAACTGACCTTCGGGCACGTGGGGCAGGCGGAAATTGACCAGGTCGTGGTGGGCGTTCACCACCAGCAGCAACGTCGCATCGGCGCCGGCACGGCGAATCCCGGTTTCCTGGGCGCGGCCATCCATCAGCATGCCCAGGCAACGACCGTGGGCGTCCTCCCATTGCTCGGTGCTCATTTCGTTGCCATCCGGCGCGAGCCAGGTGACGTCCTTCACGCCGATGTCTTCGTTGTAGTCGCCCACCAGGAAACGCCCGCGACGCAGGATCGGATAGGCCAGGCGCAGCTTGATCAGACGCTTGACGAACTTGAGCAGGGCCTTGCCGTCTTCGTCGAGGTCCCAATTGACCCAGCCGATTTCGCTGTCCTGGCAATAGGCATTGTTGTTGCCGTGCTGGGTGCGGGCGAATTCATCACCGGCCACGATCATCGGCGTGCCTTGGGCCAGCAGCAGGGTGGCGAAGAAGTTGCGCATCTGGCGCAGGCGCAGTGCGTTGATTTCCGGGTCTTCGGTCGGGCCTTCGACGCCATGGTTCCAGGACAGGTTGTTGTTGCTGCCGTCCTGATTGTTCTCGTCGTTGGCTTCGTTGTGCTTGTCGTTGTACGACACCAGGTCGTGCAGGGTGAATCCGTCATGGGCGGTGATGAAGTTCACCGAGCTGTACGGACGGCGACCCCGGTGGTTGAACATCTCGCCCGAGGCGGTCATGCGCCCGGCAAAGTCGGCCAGTTGCGCGTCGTCGCCCTTCCAGAAGGCACGCACGGTGTCGCGGAAGCGGTCGTTCCATTCCACCCAGCCCGGCGGGAAGTTGCCCACCTGATAGCCGCCGGGGCCACAGTCCCAGGGTTCGGCGATCATTTTCAACTGGCGCAGTATCGGGTCCTGACGGCAGGCCACGAGGAAACTGTGGCGCTCGTCGAAACCGTCGCGGTAGCGGCCAAGAATGGTGGCCAGGTCGAAGCGGAAGCCGTCGACGTGCATCTCGGTGGCCCAGTAACGCAGCGAGTCGGTGACCATCTGCAACACGCAAGGGTGGCTCAGGTCGAGCGTGTTGCCGGTGCCCGAGTCGTTGATGTAGTAGCGCTTGTCGTCGGGCATCAGGCGGTAGTAGGAGGCGTTGTCGATACCGCGCATCGACAGGGTAGGGCCGCGCTCGTTGCCCTCGGCCGTGTGGTTGTAGACCACGTCGAGGATCACTTCGAGCTTCTGCTCATGCAGGTGCGCAACCATCTCCTTGAACTCGGCGATCTTGCCGCTGGCCAGGTAGCGCGGGTCGGGGGCGAAGAACGCGATGCTGTTGTAGCCCCAGTAGTTGGTCATGCCTTTTTCCAGCAGGTGCTGGTCATTGACGAAGGCATGCACGGGCAACAGCTCCACCGACGAGACGCCCAACTGGCGAATGTGCTTGAGCACATCGTCTTCCATCAAGCCGGCGCAGGTGCCGCGTACCGATTCCTCGACCGAGGGGTGACGCATGCTGATGCCGCGCAGGTGGGTTTCATAAATGATCGTACGGTCCCACGGCACCCGCACCGGCTGGTCGTTGCCCCAGGTGTGCGCCGGGTCGATGACCTTGCACTTGGGCACGAACGGCGCGCTGTCGCGTTCGTCAAAGCTGAGGTCGTCGTCCGGATGGCCGATGGTGTAGCCGAACAGCGCCTCGGACCACTTCAATTCACCCACGAGTTGCTTGGCGTAGGGGTCGATCAGCAGTTTGTTGTGGTTGAAACGGTGGCCGTTGGCCGGGTCGTAAGCACCG
This sequence comes from Pseudomonas sp. MH9.3, assembly GCF_034354675.1. Classification (NCBI taxonomy): domain Bacteria; kingdom Pseudomonadati; phylum Pseudomonadota; class Gammaproteobacteria; order Pseudomonadales; family Pseudomonadaceae; genus Pseudomonas; species Pseudomonas sp. MH9.3. Next base: position 693,770 of record NZ_CP133785.1, read on the forward strand.
TACACGCGATAGCCGTAGATCAGCCCTGGATGGGCGTCGGGCAGGTAGCCGTGAAAAATCTCGTCGGTGTATTCAGGCAGCTCGATACGCTCAAGTTCCACTTCGCCGCTGTCATCGAACAGGCACAGCTCCACTTTGGTGGCGTTGGCCGAGAACAGCGCAAAGTTGACGCCCAGGCCATCCCAGGTGGCGCCAAGCGGGAAGGGCAAACCTTCACGGATCCTCGACGGCTCATGGCTCGGCGTCGGAGGGTTTTTGTCGGGCTTGCTCATGATGTTGCTCCTGCAATGGTCTTTTTCAGGCCGAACGCGGCCGTACTGACGAAAATTCAGCTGACTGTCTGGAAGGTAAAAGCACCACTTGCCGACGGTGTCGACAAGCGGTGTGGAGGTCAAGGCTTTGGTTTTTTCGGCGCTGGCGGCTTTTTCGCAGCCGGGGCATCCGATTTGCTGTCGGCAGGTGGTGCCGGCTTGGGCTTGGGCGCCGCTTTAGGCCCCGCCTTGGGCACGGCCTTCGGGCCGGTTTTGGGTTTCTCCGCAGGCTTGCCCTTGCTCGGCGTCAGCGCCTCGGCTTCAGCCAGCTTGCGCGCCATTTCCCAATGCCGTGCGTCGTCACCGTGGGGCTTGCCTTCGGATTCCCAGATCTGATGCGCCAATTCGCGAATGCGTTTGTCTTCATTACTCATCACACGCTCCTCACAGAAAATGTTCAGCTTTCTTGAATATCAGGATTGATAAAGACATTGACCGGGAAATCCCCCAGGGCAGTGCTGATCAACAGCTCCTTGTCTGGTGTGACTGCGCCTGTATGAAAAAGTCCCTTCCAGTTTTGCGTTGGCGCGTTGAACGGTAATTTCACCCGTGTATCGCCCCAAACCTGCGCAGTGATGGTGGGATGCACACCGTTTTCAAGCAGGCGCTGCGGCCAGCGTGGCACCACCACCAGCACCTGTGTCCCGGCGTGCTCGCGGCAGAATGCAACCACGTGGGCGGCGTGTTGCCCGACCACTTCCAGCGGCGTGTAGCTGCCGCTGCGGAATACCTCGGGATGGGCCTCGCGCAAGGCCAGCACCTGAGCGATCAACGCTTGCTTGATCCGTCCGTCACGCCAGTTGAACAGCAGCTCACCAGGATCCGGCGGTGTATCCAGCGCCTCTTGCCGTGCGCTGAAATTCACCGGGCGACGGTTGTCCGGGTCCACCAGACTGAAATCCCAGAACTCGGCGCCCTGGTACAGGTCCGGCACACCCGGTACGGTGACGCGAAGCAAGGTTTGCGCCAGACCATTCAAGGCGCCGGCCGGTGCGATGGCCTGAGCGGCGCTGCCGATGGCATCGCGCAGTGCGCGGCCTTCGTCGCTGAGCAACAGGCGCGAGAGGAATGCTTCCACGCCTTGTTCGTAAGCTTCGTTGGGCGCGCTCCAGCTGCTCTGCAACTTGGCTTCGCGCAGGGCCTTCTGCTGCCATTGCCACAGGCGTTGCTGGTAGTCGCTAAAGTCCGCGCCCATGTCCAGCGGCCAACTGCCCAGCAGCACCTGGTACAGAATCAACTCATCGCCAGCGCTGGGTATGTCGGCATCGCTGCGCAAGGGCGCGGCAAGGGTGCGCCAGTGCTCTACCTGCTCGACATACCATGGCGCGCACTCGCTGAGCACCGCCAGGCGCGCGCGGGTATCTTCGCCGCGCTTGTGGTCGTGGGTGGCGGTGGCCAGCAGGTTCTCCGGGAACGCCTGCAGGCGCTGTTGGTTGACCGCGTGAAACGCCTCCACCGGCGCGCTGAACTGCTCGGTGCTGAAGCCCACATCGTTGCGCGACAGCAGCACCACCGAGCGATAGAACGCGGTGTCTTCCACGGCCTTGGCAGCGGCCGGCGAGGTCAATTGCTGGAAGCGCACGCAGGCATGCTTGAGGATCTTGCGTTCACGGCCCACCGGGCGATTGCGCCACGGCTGGCCGCCGAGCCACTGCTCAAGATGCTCGAGCACCGGCCAGTCGCTTTCGTTCAAGGTGCTGCGCGCACCGTCCATGGCCTGCTGGAAGATCTTGTCGTCGGCGGCGCTGCGGCCACGGGCACTGATGTAGGTGCGGTACACCGGGAAATGCACGATCAGTTCCTGCAAGGCCCGGCGAATGGCGCCCAGGGTCAGGTCGCGGGTCATTACGTCATCGCGGGCCACCTGCAACAGCGCCTGGGCCACGCTTTCGAAGTCGCCGCCCAGCGAGCCATTGAGGATCTGCTGGCGCGCCAGCCGGGCTTCCTCGATAAATGCCGAAGGCCGCTCGCTGTGACGCGTCCACAGCTCGGCCAGCGGTGCAAAGCCTTGCGGGTCGTGTTGCAGCAGCGACAGCTGGTTCATGAACTCGTAGCCGGTAGTGCCGTCCACTTGCCAGTCTTCGCGCAGGGTTTCGCCGTCGCCGAGGATCTTCTCGACAAAGATCGGCAAGTGCCGGTCCGGCGCCAGTGAGTCCACGCGGCGACGCAGCTTGCGGCAGTAACCGCGCGGATCGGCCAGGCCGTCAATGTGGTCGATGCGCAGGCCGTCCACCAGCCCAGCGCTGATCAGCTCGAAAATCTTGCCATGGGTGGCTTCGAACACGGCCGTGCGTTCCACCCGCAGGCCGCCCAGCTCATTGACGTCGAAGAAACGCCGCCAGTTGATATCGTCCGCCGCCGTGCGCCAGCTGGCCAGGCGGTAGGCCTGTTGTTCGAGCAGTTGGTGCAGGCGCTTGAAGCCGTCCGGTTGACGGCTGTCGAACGCGGCCAGACGCTGCTCGATGGCCGGCAGCACCTCGGTGGCCCGCTCGGCCAGGGCCTGTTTGAGCCAGGCGGCTTCGGCGTAGGCGTCGTCCTGATGGGCGAGGGCGCTGAAACGCTCGGCGAGCGGTTTGAGTGGCTCGTCATTGCCCAGGATCATTGCGTAGTCGCGCGGGCAGATCGGGAAGCGGTGCTCGTAATGCTCGACGTAGAACGCACCGTGCGCGGCGTCAAACAGCAACTTCAGGGTGCCGGTCTGCAGGGCTTCGCCGTAGTCGCTGCCCAGAAACGGCATCAGCAGCTGGCCCTTGAGCAGCGGGTCCGGCGAGTGCCACTGGATGTCGAAAAATTCGCTGTAGGGGCTCAGGCGCCCCCATTCCAGCAGGTCGAGCCACCAGGGGTTATCGGCACCGCCAACGGCCATGTGGTTGGAGACAATATCGAGGATCAGCCCCATGTCGTGCTCGCGCAGCGCCGCGACCAGCCGGCGCAGGGCGGCTTCGCCACCCAGTTCCGGGTTGACGCTGGTGGGGTCGACCACATCGTAGCCGTGCATGGAACCGGCGCGCGCGCTCAGCAGCGGCGAGGCGTACAGGTGGCTGATGCCCAATCGGGCGAAGTACGGCACTAGCGGCACCGCGTCATTGAGGGTAAAACCTTTATGGAATTGCAGGCGCTGGGTCGCGCGCAGGGGCAGTGCTTTCATCGGTCACGCTCATAGGCTTGGTTGCGCGCGACGGCCAGCAGCTCGAGGCGACGCGCGGCGCCGGCCTTGTCGAGCAGGCTCGCGGCCTCGCCCGGCAGGCGGCGGCGCCAATTGGGATGGGTATCGGTGGTGCCGGGCAGGTTGGGTTGTTCTTCGATGGCCAACGCATCCTCCAGAGGCAGCAACACCAGCGGCGCACGGGTGTGCCCCAGGTAGCGCACGCTGGCGTCGATCATGTGGTCGGTCTCGTTGCGGATCTCGTCGACGAAGTTCTGCGGGTCCTGGCCCAAGGCCTGGCGCAGCGCCTGGCGTTCACGCAAGCGATGCTCGCTCCATTGCTCCACGGTGGGCGCGTCGATCAGGCCGAGCTGAACGTTCCAGTCGATATCGCGGCTGTGCCACCAACCGTTGAGGGTGGGCAGGTCGTGGGTGCTGGTGGTCGCCAGGGCGTTGTCCGGCCAGTCGAGAATCGGCGTGAACCGGCCCTCATGGTTCTGTTCGAACAACAGCACGCGCATGCCAAGGATGGAGCGGCTGCTGAGTTTTTCCCGCAGGCCGTCGGGCACCGTGCCGAGGTCTTCGCCCAATACGATGGCCTGATGGCGGTGCGATTCCAGCGCCAGCAGGCGCAGCATGTCGTCCACCGGGAAATACAGGTAAGCGCCTTCGCGCGGCGAGGCGTCCATGGGGATCACCCACAGGCGTTGCAGGCCCATCACATGGTCGATGCGCAGGCCGCCGGCGTGGGCGAAGTTGGCACGCAGCATCTCGATGAACGCACGAAAGCCGTTGCGCTTGAGGCCTTCGGGGGAAAACGCGGAGATGCCCCAGCCCTGGCCGGCACGGTTGAGAATATCCGGCGGCGCGCCCACGGTGAGGTCGGCGAGCAGTTCATCCTGGCGGCTCCAGGCCTGGCTGCCGCCGCCGTCGGCGCCCACGGCCAGGTCGGCGATCAGGCCGACGCCCATGCCGCTGCCACGTGCGGCTTGTTGCGCACGCGCCAGGCAGCGCGCGATCAGCCATTGGCTGAAGGCGTAAAAGCCGATTTCATCACGGTTGTCTTCGGCAAATTGCGCCAGTGCCGGGCTCTGTGGCGTGCGCCAGTCCTCGGGCCAATGGCGCCAGTCGAGGTCTTCGCCGGCAGCGGCGCGCGTCGCTTGTACGGCTTCAAAGCGGCAATGGTTTTCCAGGGCTTCGCCACCGGCCTGGCGAAAGCTCAGGAAGTCGGCGTGCTGCGGGTGATGGCCGTGGCGAAAATCTTCATACAGGGCGCGCAGCAGGCGTTGTTTGGCCTTGGCGGCGGCCGGCCAGTCGATCAGGGTTTCCTGTTCGAGCCGGTGCAGTTCTTCGTCCAGATCCAGGGCCTCAATCGCGTTACGCACTTCCCGTTCACCGAGGATGCTGGCGGGCGATGCGTAAAGGCTGTTGAGAAACAAGCGGCTGGACGGCGAGTAGGGGCTGTAGCTGCCGGTGTTGGCGCTGAACATCGCGTGCATCGGGCTGATCGCCAACGCATCGGCGCCGCGTTCGGCGGCGGCGCGCACCAGGTTTTCCAGGGCCAGGGTGTCGCCGAAACCGCCATCGCCGAGGCGCCGCAGCGAATACAACTGGGCACTGAGGCCCCAGGCGCGGGCAGGGTGGGTGTCGACTGCTTCGGCCACGCTGTAGCAATGGCGGGGCGCCACGGCGAGGGTGAACTGCTGGTCGGCGATATGCACCTGGTGATACCCAAGAGCGATCACCCCCGGCAGCACGGCGTTGCCGTCCAGACGCAGTTCCAGGGCGTCACCCTGTTCCAGGTTCACGCGGCAGGGCGTGTCGGGCGCGAAGAAGTGCGCCAGGTCGAGGCCGTCGCCGCTTTCAACGGTCAGCAGGGGCGGCAGGTGTTTGTCGTTTTGTGCCTGTTCCAGTTCATGCAGGCTGGCGTCGATCTCGGCATCGTTGTCGGCCGGGTGACCGAGGCCTTTCAACACGGCACGCAGGGCATCGGCGCTGACGCGTTGCGGGCGGCCGTTTGCGTCGATCCAATCGACGGCCAGGCCCGCGCGGCTGGCGAGGATTTCCAGGTTCGCTTCGCTCAAGGGTGCTCTCCAACAGGGGATAAGGTGACGCGCGCGCTGCAGGGCGGCAGTTGCGCATCCTGGCTGGCCGGCGTTTGAAAGATAACCGGGCCTGACGCGGCGCAGTCCAGCGTCGTGGTGCCCAGGTTCAGGTCGATCTGCAAGGTGCTGCCATCGCCCAGCCGCCAGCGCGCACTGACGGCTGCGTCGGCCAGCACCTGCGCGCCCAGGGCGACGGCGCCGGGCAGGTGCGGCACGATGTGCCGGTGGCGCAGGCGCAGCAGGTGGCGATACAGCTCGGCCTGTTCGTTGTCGGCAAAGCTGGGGGTCGACTGGGTGAAGGTCGACAGCGCATTCGGGTCGGGAATGCGTTCGCGCCGCTCGGGGTCATGGAAGGCGGCGAAATCGGCAAATTCGTTGCGCCGGCCTTCGCGCACGGCTTCGGCCAGGTCGCCATGGTGATCGGTGAAGAACAGGAACGGCTCGCTGGCGTTGACTTCGTCGCCCATGAACAGCAGCGGAATCATCGGCGACAGCAACAGCAGGGCCGTGGCCGCTTCGAGCGCCTGCGGCGAGCAGAGCTGGTGCAGGCGCTCGCCGAGGGCGCGGTTGCCGATCTGGTCATGGTTCTGCAAAAACGCGACGAAGGCGGTCGGTGGCAGATCTGCGCTGGGCTCGCCACGGGCATGGCCGTGGCGCGTGGTGTGGCCCTGGTAGATAAAGCCTTCGCCCAGGCAGCGTGCGAGTTTGGCGGTCGGGTCCTGTGCAAAGTCGCTGTAGTAGGCGTCGGTTTCGCCAGTGAGCAATACGTGCAGCACGTTGTGGAAATCGTCATTCCACTGCGCATCGAAATCCTGCCGCAACAGGCTGGCCTGATTCAGCTCGTTTTCCAGCATCAGCCACACGTGACGGCCGGTGTCCACCTGCTGACGCACGCGGTGCGCCAGTTCCTGCAGGAAGTCCGGGTTGTCGATGGCGTGCACCGCATCCAGGCGCAGGCCGTCGAAACGGTACTCCAGTAACCACATCAGCGCGTTATCGAGGAAGAAGTCCCGCACTTCGCGGCGATTGAAGTCGATGCCGGCGCCCCAGGGGGTGTGCACCTCTTCCTGGAAGAAGCCTGCGGCGTATTGGCCCAGGTAATTGCCGTCCGGGCCGAAGTGGTTGTAGACCACATCGAGGATCACGGCCAAGCCGTGTTCGTGGGCCGTGTCGATCAGGTGCTTGAGCTGTTCGGGGGAACCGTAGGAGGATTGCGGCGCGTAGGGCAGGACCCCGTCGTAGCCCCAATTGCGCTCGCCGGGAAACTGCGCCAGAGGCATCAGTTCGATGGCCGTGACACCCAGCTCGGCCAGGCGCGGCAGGTGTTGCTCAACCGCAGCGTAGCCGCCCAGTGCGCCCACGTGCAGCTCATAGATCACCGCTTCGTGCCAGGGGCGGCCCTGCCACTGGCTGTGTCGCCACTCATAGGCGAGCGGGTCGACCACCAGGCTCCAGCCGTGTACATCGTCGGCCTGTGCCCTTGAAGCGGGGTCGGGTACTTCCATTTCCCCATCGATGTTGAAGCGGTAGCGTGTCCCCGCAGGGCACGCCACTTCTGTCTCGAACCAGCCATCTGCCTGGGGCAGCATGGCAATGGATTTACCGTGTTCCAATTCAACGCTGACATAAAACGCGTCTGGCGCCCACAGGGCAAAACGCGTGTGTTGCGCGTCCAGCATGATTGCGCCGTGGGGCCAGGTTTCCAGAGTCCGTAACGGCATCTACAAAAACCTCCCTTTGATTATTTAGCGGATTTCCCCAGTGCTTTAGCCACCAGTTGCTCATAGAGTTCGGCGTAGGGTTCCACCGCCTGGCTCCAGTTGAAAGGTCGTGTCATGGCCCGGCAACGCATGGCGTTAAGCAGGTCCGGGAAAGCGAATACCTTGAACGCGCGGCTCAGGGCTTCCTTGTAGCTGTCGACGGTCGATTCATTGAACAGAAAGCCGGTCACACCGTTTTCGATGGTGTCGGCCAGGCCGCCGGTGTTGCGCGCTACCGGCAGCGAACCGAAACGCTGGGCGTACATCTGGCTCAGGCCGCACGGCTCGTAGCGCGACGGCATGAGCAGGAAATCGCTGCCGGCGAACATGCGGCGCGCGTCGGTTTCGTTGAAGCCGATGCGTACGCCGATCTGGCCCGGGAAACGCAATGCCAGTTCGCGCATGGCGTTTTCTTCTTCCGGCTCGCCGCGACCGATGATCGCAATCTGGCCACCTTGCTCGACGATAAAGCTGGCAACGGCCTCGGTGAGGTCCAGGCCTTTCTGGAACACCAGACGCGAGACCACCGCAAACAGCGGGCCGGTGGATTCGCTCAGGCCGAACAGGTCGCGCACTTGCCTGGCGTTGACCGCCTTGCCTTCCCAGTCGCCGATGTTGAAGTTGTGGGTCAGGTGCGGGTCGGTGGAGGTTTCCCAACTGTCTTCGATCCCGTTGGGAATGCCGCTGAGCAAGCCTTGCTGGGTCTTGCTGGCCAAAAAGCCATCGAGGCCGCAGCCGAATTCAGGGGTGGTGATTTCTTCGGCGTAAGTGGCGCTCACGGTGGTGATATGGCTGGAATACGCCATGCCGGCCTTGAGGAACGACATCTTGCCGTAGAACTCCATGCCTTCCTGTTGCAGGGCGTGGGGCGGAATGCCCAGCTCCGGCGTCGAGGCCAGGCTGACCACGCCCTGATAGGCCAGGTTATGGATAGTGAACAGGGTCGGGGTGCGTGACCCGCGCCAGTGCATATAGGCCGGAGCCAGGCCGGCAGGCCAGTCATGGGCGTGCACCAGGTCCGGGCACCAGTGAATCTGCGCGAGGTTGGCGGCCATGTCAGCGGCGGCCAGACCCAGGCGGGCGAAGCGAATATGGTTGTCCGGCCAGTCGCGGCCGTTGTTGGCGCCGTAGGGAGTGCCTTCACGCTCGTACAGTTCGGGGCAGATCAGTACATAGATGACCAGGCCATCCTTGAGGTCCATGCGCCCGATCTTGCACGGCGGCAGCGCGGCATGGCCACCCAGCTCGCCAACAATGTGGATGGGGTTGTCGCTTTCCATCACCTGCGGGTAACCGGGGATCAACACGCGCACATCATGCAAATGCGCCATGGCGCGGGGCAGGGCGGCGGAGACGTCACCCAGGCCACCGGTTTTCACCAGGTCGGCAAACTCGGAGGTGACAAACAGCACTTTCTTGCGATTTGGATTTTGACTCACGATCGGCCGCACAGTGCCGGGCAGGTCGGCCAATGACGTAGGCCCCCCTACCGGCTGACTAAAACGCTCTCCCTGAGTTACAACTGCGGCACTGATCATAATGCACTCCCCTTGATGTTGGTCGGCTAATAGCCCGCTGCCACTAGCTCGAATTGGCCGCTTCCTGCGGCCAGGCGCACAAGCGCTATACAAACTGGCAAGGCGTATGCCAGCTGCACGGTTATGTCGAAAAGATTGGATGGACGGCATCTGGCGGGAACCGCTGAACACGCCCTACCTGAAACTTGACCTACGGCAGAGTTTGAAAGTTTCGATTTTTTGCGGGGTTTTTATTTTGAAACGGACCCATGGGTCATCAGTCTAGGACATAACCCAGACACCGTAGGGATTTTGGGAAGATTTTGTAGGACAAAAGACTTGTAACAGGCTGGCGGACGGATATAAGCCGACGGCCGGTAGGGCTGACGCTGTGCAAAATGGGCGTTGTGGCTGCTAGATGCAGGCTGTTGTGGACCACGCTGTTGTGGCGAGCAGGCTTGCCCTGCGTTGGAGTGCGCAGCGCTCCCTCAGCGATCGCACGGTTGCAGAAGGGGCTGCTGCGCAGCCCAGCGCAGGGCAAGCCTGCTCGCCACAGTGGCCTGCTCATTCCGAATCAAGCCAGAGCTGCCCTGCAATGGTGCGGCGGACGGTTATGCCAGCACGCGAACGGGCGCACCTTCAGCCCAGGCCAGGATGTTTTCGATCATCTGCTGGTAGAACTGCCGGTAATTCTGCTCGCTGACATACCCAACATGGGGCGTCGCCAGCACATTGGGCAAGCGCCGGAAGGGGTGATCGACCGGTAACGGTTCCTCGCCATACACATCCAGCGCCGCCCCGGCCAGTCGCCCGGCGCTCAGGGCTTCGACCAGCGCCTGCTCATCCACAATCGGCCCGCGTGCGGTGTTTACCAGCCTGGCCGTCGGTTTCATCCAGCCCAGCGCCTCGGCGTCCACCAGCCCGCGGCTGCGGGCACTCAGCACCAAGTGCACGGTGAGGATATCGGCCTGCTCGAACAGCTGGCGCTTGCTCACCCAGGTCACGCCGACTTCGGCAGCGCGCTCGGGCGTGAGGTTTTCGCTCCAGGCGATCACGCGCATGCCGAACACCTGGGCAAACCTGGCGACTTTCTGGCCAATGCTGCCCAGGCCGAGAATGCCCAGGGTCTTGCCGTGCAGGTCGCCGCCCAGGCCGACCTGCCAGTGACCGGCCCGCAGCGAAGCGGCTTCGGCAAGCAGGTTGCGCGTCGAGGCCATGATCAGCGCCCACGTCAGCTCCGGCGCCGCATGTTTATAGCTGTCGGTGCCGCACACCGGGATGCCCAGCGCCTTGGCGGCAGGAATGTCGATGGCGGCATTGCGCATGCCGCCGGTCACCAGCAGTTTGAGGTTGGGCAGGCCTTGCAGCAGCGCCTGGTCGAAGGCCGTGCGTTCGCGCATCAGACAAATCACGTCGAAGGCCTTCAACCGTTCGATCATCACCGCCGTGTCCGCCGGGTAGTCATGCAGGAAGTGCACCTGCCCGACCTGCGCCAGCGCCGACCAATCCACCACGCCACTGGCCACGTCCTGCCAATCATCAATGACTGCGATCTGTACCGACATTCACGAGTGCCTCGAAAAAAGTTGGATTAAAGGCTGTTCAACCCCTGCAACAGCGCCTTGTGAAACCGAGCCGGTTCTTCCATCTGCGGCGCATGGCCCAGGCCCGGGAATTCCACCAGTGTCGCCTTGGGAATCAGCTTGGCCACTTGCTTGCCCAGCACGGTGTAATCGCCAAGCTTGGCCTTGACCTCGGGCGGGGCCACGTCCTTGCCGATGGCGGTGTTATCGGCCGTGCCGATCAGCAACAGGGTGGGCATCTTCAGGTTCTTGAATTCGTAATACACCGGCTGGGTGAGGATCATGTCGTAAATCAACGCCGAGTTCCATGCCACTAGCGTGTGCCCCGGGCCGTTGCTCAAGCCTGCGTACATGTCCACCCAACGCTCGTACTCCGGCTTCCAGCGCCCGACGTAATAGGTGTTGAGCTGGTAGTTGCGAATCCCCTCGGCACTGACTTTCAGCTCACGCGCGTACCACTGGTCAACGCTGATAGAGGGCACGCCCAGCGCTTTCCAGTCTTCCAGGCCAATCGGGTTGACCATCGCCAGCTGTTCGGTCTGTGCCGGGTACATCAGTGCGTAACGGGTGGCGAGCATGCCGCCGGTGGAGTGGCCGACGATAGTGGCCTTTTTCACGCCGAGCTGTTCCAGCAGTTGGTGGGTATTGGTGGCCAATTGCTGAAAACTGTATTGATAGTGCTCGGGCTTGCTGGAGGTGCAAAAGCCGATCTGGTCCGGGGCGATGACCCGGTAGCCGGCATCGCTCAAGGCTTTGATCGAGCCTTCCCAGGTGGCGCCGCAGAAATTCTTGCCGTGCATCAGCACCACGCTGCGGCCATTGGGCGTGCCGTTGGCCGGCACGTCCATATAGCCCATCTGCAGGGACGTGCCCTGGGATTCGAACTCGAAGTGCTTGAGCGGATAGGGGTACTGGAAACCTTGCAGTTCAGGCCCGTAGGTGGCGGCAAAGGCTGAGGCGGCGCCAGTGGCGAGCAGGCCGGTGATGAACATGTCGCGGATCAGAGGCATGAGCAATACTCCAGAAAAGGGTGTCCGGATGCTGTTTACAGCGGATTAAGCAGGAATTAATACCCAGTGCAGCGTCACGGCAGCGAGTACACCATACCGCAGGCTTTTGGCGAGGGTGACCAGCAGCAGGAATCGCCACAGCGGTTCGCGCATGACGCCGGCGACGAGGGTCAGTGGGTCGCCGATGATCGGCACCCAACTGAGCAACAGCGTCCAGTGCCCCCAGCGTTGATAACTGTTACGTGCTTTTTCCAACTGCCTGGCGTTGACCGGAAACCAGCGCCGGTCCTTGAAATGGTCCACCCAACGGCCGAGCAGCCAATTGACCACTGAACCCAGCACATTGCCCAGGGTGGCGATAACCAGCAGCCACCCCAGTGCGTAGTCACCGCTCAGCAGCAGCCCGACCAGCACGGCTTCCGATTGCAGCGGCAACAGCGTGGCGGCGCCAAAGGCCGCGAGGAACAGGCCGAGGTAGCCGATCAAGTGCGAGGATTCATCGTGGGTTTCACCGTGGAGGGGTCAGGCATTCTCCAGCCGTTGCTTGAGCCGGTCCAGCGCAAGCGCCGACAGCTCGACCATGCGCGCATGCAAGGTGGCCAGTTGCAACTCGGTTTCGTAGGTGAGCACACGCTTGAACAGCGTGCCGTCGCGATAGGGTTGCAGGAAGTAGTGGATGGAACCGTCGACCGCCACCGAAGTAAATGCAGCCTTGAACTCGCCAGGGGGCTGGGCGATCTGCACGCGATAGCTCAGGGGCACGCGCACGCCGAGCAGGTCGATCATTTCGCCAAAGCGTGCACCGGCGGCGAGGGAGCCACGGGTGCCGGTGTCAGCGCTGAGGGAGGTAGGGTGCCATTCGTGCCAGTGATCCGGCTGGGTCACATAGTCGTAGACGGCGTCGATAGGGGCCTGGAGAAAGCGTTCCTGACTGATCCGCTCCAGACGGACCGAGCAATCGGCAGTGCGCATGGCACACCTCCTGTGTGGCGAAATCCTTGAGCTGTCAGAATAGTCCCACTCCCGCGCCGTGCACGGGAGTGTTTCATAAATTTATCACTGCACCTTGAAACGCCCCATCAGGCTGATCACTCGGCCATTGGCCTCCAGCAGGCTCTGGGTATTGGTTTCGGTGGCATGGCCGCTCTCTACCAGCTCTTCGACCATTTGTCGGATCTGCACCATGCTGCGGTTGATCTCCTCGGTCACCGCACTCTGCTGTTCCGCGGCCGTGGCGATCTGGGTGCTGAGGTTGTTGATGTGCGCCACCGAACCGGCCATCTCATCCAGCCCGGTATTCACCCGCGCCGTGGCTTCCGCCGCCGACTGGCAGCTGGCCTGGGTATTTTCCATCGCCGCCACCGACGAGCTCACGCCGCTGGTCAAGCGCGCGAGCATTTCATTGATCTGCGAGGTACTGGCCTGGGTCCGTGCAGCCAGCGCCCGGACTTCGTCGGCCACCACCGCAAAGCCACGACCTTGCTCGCCCGCGCGCGCCGCTTCAATGGCCGCGTTGAGCGCGAGCAGGTTGGTCTGGCCGGCGATGGCGCCGATCACGCCGAGGGTTTCGGTGATGCGCGCCGCGTCCTGGCGCATGTTTTCCACGCTGTGGGTGGCGCTGGACACTTCGCCGATCAAGGCGCTGACGCTGGTGGATGCTTCGCCCACGACCACGCGGGAACGGTCGGCGTGTTCGTTGGCGCGCTGGGTGAAGGCCGCGGTTTCGGCGGCGTTTTGCGCGACGGTGTCGGCGGTGGAGCTCATTTCGGTGATGGCGGTGACCGTCTGGTCGGTCTCGCTCGCATGGCGCACCAGGATCTGGTTGGTGTGGGCCGAGGTCCGCTGCAATTGCTCAAGGCCCGACGACATGGCGCCGGTGGCCTGGGTCACTTCGCCGATCATGTTTTGCAGGTAGACGATAAAACGGTTCACCGAGTGGCCGATGGCGCCCATTTCGTCTTCGGCGCGGATGGTGATGCGCCGCGTGAGGTCGGCATCGCCAGCGGACAGCGCGTCGATGTTGGACGTCAGCGACTTCATGCGCTGCACCAGTTGGCGGATCGCGTAGGCGGCCAGCAGCACCAGCAGCAACACCATGGGGATTTGCAGCAGGGCCAGGCTGCCGAGCACGTCATCGCGTTGTGCGGTGATCAGCGAGGTGGGCAGGGCGGTCGCGAGGAACCACGGTGTGCCCTCGATCGGGCGCATATAGAAGGTGCTGGCCACGCCGCCGTTGTCGAACTCGCTGCGCTGCAGGCCTTGCTCTCGTTGGGTCAGGGCCTTGCTGACCTGGGTGGCAAACGCCGAGGTGCCGGTCAGTTCGCTGATGTTCTTCAACACCACCGGGCTGCTGAAACGGGTGCTGTTGCTGATGATCTTGCCGTCGGCCTCGACGATCAGCATCTGCCCGCCGATGTCTTTTTCCTTGGCGGCCACCAGGTCGTTGAAGAACCCCAGGGTCACGTCGATGGTGGACACGCCATAGGCGGCGCCATCACGCTGGATCGCCATGGCGCAGTTGGTACGCGGCTCCTGGCTGGCGTCGTCCTTGTAGGCAGCGGCCCAGGCGCATTGGCCGGGCGGGGAGGCGAGGCCGCCCTTGTACCAGCTCTGATCGTAATAGTTGGGTGCAGGGTCGCTGTTCCAGAAGGTATTGACCGCCAGCTTGCCCGACGCATCGCGGTGCCAGAACGTACTGAATTTGTTGCGCCCCGGCGCGCGCTGGTTGGGCAACGGCCAGATGCCGCCGCCAAACACCTTCAGCTCGCCGTACTGGTCCACCAGGCCGGGCAGAACCTTGTCGATGGCATCGCTGTCAAGCAGGGGAATGGTCTGGGTGATGCTGCGTTGCTGGGCCTGGACCTTGTTCAGTTCGCCCTGGATACGTTCGGCCACTTGCGCGACACGGTTGAGCACCACCTGTTCTTCGGTATGGCGCAACGTGGGTGCGACCAACTGGCCGATACCGACCACCGTCAACACGATCAACACCAGAACGAACAGCAGCAGAAACAGGGTATAGCGGGCTTGGATGGAGCGCAGTGGGGGCATGGGGTCGTCCTTACGAAGCGTTTATTGTTGACGCGGCTTTTTTGGAGCTTCGTAGGGGTATCGGCTTGGTCTGTAGGAGCTTTAGGTACGATGGTGCAAGAAAATTCGTACCTGCCTTGTCGCCATCAGCGTGTCAGTCAGACAAGCCAAAGTTTTTCAGCGCCTGTAATATCCGGTCCTGGTGCAACATTCTTAACGTTTCAGGAACCCGTCATGACCCAAAAGCAACGCTTGAAGTACTCGATTCTGATCTCCCTGGTGGTACTGGGCTCGATGTTCGGCCTGTCCTACCTGCAGAACACGGGCGTGATCAGCGAAAAAACCTTTCAGTACCTCGCCATTGCCATCGCGGTGGTCGTGGTGGTGATCAACGGCATCATGCGTCGCAAGGTCAAGCCCAACTTCTGAGTGGAGTCAGGCGCGGCCTTCGAGCACTTTGGCGGCCTCTTCGTGGAGGCTGTAGCTCTTGTCGGCATTGAGGGTGATCACGCCCTCGCTGCACAGGCGCTTGAGCACCTCGCGCACGCTGAGAAACGACAGCGGGATGCCCAGCTCCAGCAGGTGGCCGTGCACCCCGCGCACGCCCAGGGTGCGCTGGTTGTCGGCGGCGGTGAGCAGGGCGTCGATGACCTTCAGCCGAATCAGGCTGGTACGCAGGCCAAAACATTTGAGCAAATGGCGAATACGCTGGTTGCCTTGCTGTTCGGGTGTCTTGCCGAACGCTTGGGTGCCGCTGCCGAACTTGGCATCGGTGGCCGATGAATGTCCATCCGTGGTCACTGGCGGGTTGTACATGCAAAAACTCCTTATCAGAGCCTGATCAGGAAAATGATGGCGCTCTTAGGTAATAAGACGAACGAGCGAGCAAAATCATGAAGTGGCGAATGTAGAAATTTTGTCGGTATCGGTTTTGTCACAAGGCAAACACACGGAATAAAGCGCTCCGGCGGCTAAATTGTGCACGGTCTTTTGCGTTCTTACGGTGGGGTGGTTGCCCCCGGTGAGGGTGTTCAATTTGACTGTGGAGTCTGCGTGATTATTACCAACGGGTTGTCCAGGGTGTGCATGGCGGGGCTGTTGCTTGGGGTGAGCCTGACCGCATCGGCACGGGAGCAGGTGACGCAGGCGTCGGCCGATATCCGCCGCACCACCTACGGCGTGCCGCACATACGCGCCACCGACGAGCGCGGCCTGGGCTTCGGTATCGGTTACGCCTACGCCCAGGACAATCTGTGCCTGCTGGCCAATGAAGTGGTCACGGTCAATGGTCAGCGCGCAAGGTTCTTCGGTCCCGATCAGGCGACCCTGGAAGAGCGCAACAACCTCGCCAGCGATGTGTTCTTCACCTGGCTGAACACGCCGGAGACCGTCGCGGCGTTCTGGAAAGCCCAGAGCCCCGAGATCAGGCAGCGTATTGAAGGCTACGTGGCCGGCTATAACCGTTATCTGCAAGAGCAGGGCGCGCCGGCGCAATGCCAGGGTGCCTGGGTGCGCCCGCTGGTAGCCGACGACCTGGTAAAGTTGACCCGCAGGCTGCTGGTGGAAGGCGGCGTTGGTCAATTCGCCGAAGCGCTGGTGGGTGCGACGCCACCCCAGGCCACCGCATCCGTACAGCCCGGCGCCAAGGCGTTTGCAACGGCAGCGGCCAATCAGCAGCGTTTCAGTCTGGACCGCGGCAGTAATGCCGTGGCCGTGGGCCGTGACCGCTCATTCAACGGCCGTGGCATGCTGCTGGCCAACCCGCATTTTCCGTGGGTGGGTGGCATGCGTTTCTATGAGATGCACCTGACCATCCCCGGTCAGTTGGACGTAATGGGCGCCGCACTGCCGGGCCTGCCGGTGGTGAATATCGGTTTCAACCAGCACGTGGCGTGGACGCACACGGTGGACACGTCCAAACATTTCACCCTGTACCGGCTGACGCTCGACCCCAAGGACGCCACGCGCTACCTGCTGGACGGCAAATCCATGCCCCTGGCGAAAACGTCGATCACCGTGCAGGTCAAGCAGCCGGACGGCAGCCTCAAGGCGGTGAGCCACACCGTTTACAGCTCGCCGTTCGGCCCGGTGGTGCAGTGGCCCGGCAAACTCGATTGGGACGCCAGGTACGCCTTCAGCCTGCGCGACGCCAACCTGGATAACGACCGCGTGCTGCAACAGTGGTACGCGATGAACCGCGCCGACAGCCTCAAATCCCTGCAAACCTCGGTGCACAGCCTGCAAGGCATTCCGTGGGTGAACACGGTCGCCGCCGATGACCAGGGCCAGAGCCTGTACATGAACCTGTCGGTGGTGCCCAACGTCAGCGCCGCCAAACTGGCGCAATGCAGCGACCCCCGCGCCGGCCTGCAAATGATCGTACTCGACGGCGCCCACAGCGCCTGCGCCTGGGACATCGACCCGCGCGCGGCGCAGGCGGGCATTTTCCCAGCGGACCAGTTGCCGCAGTTGCAACGCACCGACTACGTGCAGCATTCCAATGATTCCGCGTGGATGGTCAACCCCAAGGCGCCATTGAGCGGCTTCTCCCCGGTGATCAGTCAGGACTCCATCGGCCTCGGCCCACGTGCGCGCTTCGCCCTCCAGCGCCTGCATGCCCTGGAGAAACAACCGATCAGCGTCGCCGACCTGCAAGGCCTGGTGATGGACAACGAGGTGTACCTGGCCGGCCAGGTCATGCCCGACCTGCTGGCGTTCTGCGCCAAACAGCTGGGCGGCGACGCCGACGCGCTGCAACCGCTGTGCAGCAGCCTCAAGGCCTGGGACCAACGCGCCAACCTCGACAGCGGCGTGGGCCTGCTGCACTTCATCAACCTGATGGAACACCTGCAGCAAACCCCCGATGCCTGGCGCGTTGCCTTCGACCCCGCCAACCCCCTCACCACCCCGCGCGGCCTCGCCATCGACCGCGCGCCGGTGGCCAACGCCCTGCGCGAAGCCATGCTGGCCTCGACCGCAGCCGTCGGCAAACTCGGCGTGAGCCGTTGGGGCGACGTCCAGGTCTCCGGCCAAACCCCGATGCACGGCGGCCCGCAGGAACTCGGCATCTACAACGCCATGCAAACCGTAGCCCGCGCCGACGGCAAGCGCGAAGTCGTCAGCGGCACCAGCTACCTGCAAATCGTCACCTTCGACGACAAAGGCCCGCAGGCACTCGGCGTGCTCGCGTTCTCCGAATCGAGCAACCCCGACTCGAAATATTCAAACGACCAGACCCAGGCATTCGCCGAGAAAAAGCTGCGCCCACTGCCGTTCACCGACGCCCAGATCCACGCCGACCCGCAGTACCAGACCCAGCACATAAAGGAGTAGGGCAGGCGCGCAACCCCTTGATGCGATGCGAAATATTTTCCAAATCAAGGGGTTGCAGGCATGGGTAAATCGGTACATAATGGCGCCCATCGAACGCAACGAGGCGTTAAAAACCTCAATGTATTCAATAGGTTATAGTGAGTTATAGTTGTTCGAGTAGAGGCAGGCCCTTACAGCCCACTCAAGTTTTTATGCGGTGAATGTCGCTGGTAAAGGCATTGATCGTTTGAGGCCGAGTAGCAAAATGGTTATGCAGCGGATTGCAAATCCGCCTACGCCGGTTCGATTCCGACCTCGGCCTCCACTCTTGAAAACCCCGTAGATTAACGTCCACGGGGTTTTTTTATGTCTGGAAATTGACCCGAAGTCCTTGCGCCTTGCGCGTGGAACTAAAAAGCGGCGCCTGGTTAGAGTGCGCCGCCAAAGATTTGGTCCACCTATCCGCGAGCTCGCGAATCCAGCGGGATCGACTGAAAAGCCCCCTCCATACCTTTTTGAGCGGCGCCCAGCCACTGCTCAACTTGTTTGAGTTCCAGGTTGAATGTTTCACAAGCCTGTTTGACCGTTATCTTCTGACTCAGGATCTCGATCACAAGTGCCACCTTGTGCTGGGTCGTCCATTCCCTTGAATCGGCAGGAAGGCTTGGACCCGAGGGGGCGCTGAGGCGGCGGATAATCCGGCCACCATGGCGGGAAATCGGCGCTTCGAAGAATCGGTACATGAACATTGCTACCGCAATGGAAATAGCGATCCAGCCAAATCGCCATAATTCTGCGGTCCAGGCCGGCAGCTGCAGATAGGCTTGGGTGGCTTTAGAACCCACTATGGTGAAAATCCCCCAGTGGAACAGGTAGAGGCTGAATGAGCAGTTACCCGCGCTGTTCAGCATGGACACGGGGATTGCAATGGCTTTGTTTGTGCTGTGCAACCAGCCGCGCTGTTCAGTATTCAATAAAGCAACTATCAGGAGACTGGATGCCAGCGCGACCCCGACAACAATAAAGTACAACTCACCCGAGCCCAATGCCGCTGATGGCGCATTGATGATTCCTGCAACCGTGGCAATGGAAAGAGTGAAACCTGCCGCTGGATGAATCCATGCCAACTGTCGTTGATACAGGTAGAGCGCGATCCCTGTCGCAAATAGCAGTTGAAACGGCGAAAACAAGTGGTGCCCCAGTGCGCTGACGAGCCAGGGATGACTTGGAGAAATGGAATACAGGACAGCGCCGATACCGAACAGCAGCAGAAGGGTGAGCATCAACATTCTGTGGCTGTAGCGAATCAGCACCAAGGCTGAGACGAAGTAGAATAAAATTTCGAATATCAGCGTCCAACCTACTGAATTTATAGGCTTTATCGTGCTGGGTAATAACAGTAGCGAGTTGATATAGGACGTTGTATTAAATGGAGTTCCGTATGAAAAAGAGACGTTGAATATATACACGCCAATTAATGCGAAAACAAAGGAAAGCCACCATATCGGATAGATCCTGATGATGCGCTTGCCTAGAAAAGGAAAGAGCTTGAATTTCTCTCCCGACGTGACGTGCGTAATAATAAAACCGCTGACTACAAAGAATAGATAAATCGCCCAATGCCCACGGGTATAGACGAAGGGTATATCAACTTTGTACCCGTCCGGCATCATGTCTATGGCGATATGAGAGTGAAACAAAACAACGAGTAGGGCGGCTATGCCGCGCACCATTTGAATGGAAATATACTGACTTTTTTTCTGTGCGATCATTTCGCTATTTTCGTCCTGTGGTATCCAGGCTGGAATCGTTCCAGGGCCCGCCTTGCGTAGCCCGGCAGTGTATAGAGGTCTGACAACCGCAGCCATCCAAACAGCCGAGATCGACCGAATGCAGATCCAGCACCCAGCACTGCATTCAACAGATCAAAAACAAGCCAAACCTCGTTGGTGAAACGTTTAACCCCCCGACAAAATGCACACGCAAGCGCTTGCGTAAGCAAATGTATCTGACTACAGTCGGCCCCACTCGATTACAAAAATAATAAATCCAGGAGCTCATCAATGAGCCTTGAACCCTTGCTTGAGATGCAGGGCATCAGCAAAACCTTCAACGGTTTGCGCGTGCTCAACAGTGTCGGCCTGAAGGTCTTCCCCGGCGAAATCCACGCCTTGATGGGGGAGAACGGCGCCGGCAAATCCACCTTGATGAAGATCCTTTCCGGCGCTTACCAGGCCGATCCCGGCGGTGAAATCCGCATCGACGGCCAGCCCGTCCCCACCTTTACCCCCGCGACCGCCAAAGCCCTCGGCATTGCCGTGATCTACCAGGAACTGAGCCTGTGCCCGAACCTGAGCGTGGCCGAGAACATTTACCTGGGCCGTGAGCTGCGCCGGGGCTGGACCATCGACCGCAAAGGCATGCAGGCCGGCTGCGTCGAGGTGCTGCAGCGCCTGGGTGCCGAGTTCACGCCAGCCACGCCGGTCAGCAGCCTGTCGATTGCCGAGCGCCAGTTGGTGGAGATTGCCCGTGCGCTGCATGCCCACGCCAGGATCCTGGTGATGGACGAGCCGACCACGCCGTTATCGTCCCGCGAGACCGACCGCCTGTTTGCGTTGATCAAGCAACTGCGCAGCCAGGGCCTGGCGATCATCTATATCAGCCATCGCATGGCCGAGATCTACGAGCTGTCGGACCGCGTTTCGGTGCTGCGTGACGGCCAATACATCGGCGAGCTGACCCGCGATGCGCTGTCGGCCGAGGTGCTGGTGAAGATGATGGTGGGCCGCGATTTGTCCGGCTTTTACAAGAAGGAACACGCCGCCTACAACCCCGGCAACGTGGTGATGCGCGTGCGTGACATGGCCGATGGCAAGCGTGTGCGCCATTGCAGTTTCGACCTGCACGCCGGTGAAGTGCTGGGCATCGCCGGGCTGGTGGGGGCAGGGCGCACCGAGCTGGCGCGGTTGATCTTTGCCGCCGACCCGCGCACCAGTGGCACCCTGGAAGTGGTGGGCAAAACCGTCACCCAGTTGCGCAACCCGGCCGATGCGATTCGCGCAGGCGTGGTCTACCTCACCGAGGACCGCAAGGCCCAGGGCCTGTTCCTCGACATGAGCGTGGCCGACAACATCAACGTGTGCGCTTGCGTGCCGGATGCCCACGCCGGCGGCGTACTCGACCGTTCGCACGCCGCGCAACGCTCGAATGACGCGATCAAGTCGCTGTCGATTCGCGTGGCGTCGGGCAAGGTCAGCGTGGGCTCGCTGTCCGGCGGCAACCAGCAAAAGGTGCTGCTGGCACGGCTGCTGGAGGTCAAGCCCCATGTGCTGATCCTCGACGAGCCCACCCGTGGCGTCGATATCGGCTCCAAGTCCGAGATCTACCGCATCATCAATCAACTGGCCCAGGCCGGCGTTGGCATCGTGGTCATTTCCAGCGAACTGCCGGAAATCATCGGCACCTGCGACCGCGTGCTGATCATGCGCGAAGGCCAGTTGGTGGCCGAAGTCGGCGGGGCCTCCGGCCACGCCATCTCCCAGGAACGTATTATTGACCTCGCCACCGGTGGCGATCAGGTGGTGGCGCATGGCTGAAGTGAATGGAGCGACAACGACAGGCAAGGCAGAACGGGTTCGCGAGCTGATGCGCACCGTCGGCATGCTGCCGGTGCTGGTCCTGCTGCTGGTGGGCTTTGCCCTGGCCAGCGAAAATTTTCTGACCCTGCAGAACCTCTCGATCGTCACCCAGCAGGCTTCGGTCAACGTGGTGCTGGCGGCGGGCATGACCTTTGTGATCCTCACGGCGGGCATTGACCTGTCGGTGGGCGCGATCCTCGCAGCGTCCGCCGTGGTGGCGTTGCAGGCCTCGATGTCGCCGCAGTTCGGCATGTTCGGTATCGCTGCAGGCGTAGGCTTTGGCCTGTTGCTGGGCCTGGTCAACGGTGGGTTGATCGCCTTCATGCGCCTGCCGCCGTTTATCGTCACCCTCGGCGCGCTCACCGCCATGCGTGGCCTGGCGCGCCTGCTGGCAGATGACAAGACGGTGTTCAACCCCGACCTGCCGTTCGCCTTTATTGGCAACGATTCGATCCTCGGCGTGCCCTGGCTGGTGGTGATCGCCGTCGCGGTGGTCGCGCTGTCGTGGTTCATCCTGCGCCGTACGGTGATGGGCGTGCAGATCTATTCGGTGGGCGGCAACCCGGAAGCGGCGCGGCTGTCGGGGATCAAGGTGTGGAAGGTGCTGCTGTTCGTCTACGCCATGTCCGGCGCGCTGGCCGGGCTCGGCGCGGTGATGAGCGCCTCGCGCCTGTTTGCCGCCAACGGCCTGCAACTGGGGCAATCCTATGAACTGGACGCGATTGCCGCGGTGATCCTCGGCGGCACCAGTTTTACCGGCGGCGTCGGCACCATCGGCGGTACCCTCATCGGCGCGCTGATCATCGCTGTGTTGACCAACGGTTTGGTATTGCTGGGCGTCTCGGACATCTGGCAGTACATCATCAAAGGCATCGTGATCATCGGCGCGGTCGCGCTGGACCGTTATCGCCAATCCGGTGCGCGCACCTGAGTTTCCTCACACAACAATCACAAGAGAGACCCGCATGAACCTCAAACGCCTGTTTCCCGTAATGGCCCTGGCTGCCCTGATGTCCCAAGCCGTCGAAGCCCGTGAGCTCAAAGCACTCGGTATCAGCATGGGCTCGCTGGGAAACCCGTATTTCGTGACCCTGGCCGATGGCGCCACCGCGCGGGCCAAGGAGATCAACCCCAACGTCAAGGTCACCTCGGTGTCGGCTGACTATGACCTGAGCAAGCAGTTTTCGCAGATCGACAATTTCATTTCGTCCAAGGTCGACCTGATCCTGATCAACGCCGTCGACCCGTCCGCCATGGCCTCGGCGATCAAGAAAGCGCGTGACGCCGGGATCGTCGTGGTGGCAGTGGACGTGGACGCCAAGGGCGTGAACGCCACGGTGCAGACCGACAACGTCGAAGCCGGCAGGCTGGCCTGCCAGTTCCTGGTGGACAAGCTCGGCGGCAAGGGCAACGTGATCATCCAGAACGGTCCGCAGGTCACCGCCGTGACCGACCGCGTCAAAGGCTGCAAAGCCGCACTGGCCGGCGCGCCGGACATGAAAGTGCTGTCCGACGACCAGGACGGCAAGGGCTCGCGTGAAGGCGGGTTGAACGTGATGCAGGGCTACCTCACGCGCTTCCCGAAAATCGACGGCCTGTTCGCGATCAATGACCCGCAAGCCATCGGCAGTGACCTGGCGGCCAAACAGCTCAAGCGCAGCGGCATCATCATCACCTCGGTGGACGGCGCGCCGGATATCGAGAACGCCCTGAAAACCGACACCCAGATCCAGGCGTCCGCCAGCCAGGACCCGTGGGCCATGGCGCAGACCGCTGTGAACGTGGGCAATGACCTGCTCAACGACAAGGCCCCGGCCGAAGCGGTCACCCAGCTCACGCCCAAGCTGATCACCCGTGACAATGTCGGCAGCTACAGCGGCTGGTCGAGCAAACGTTGATTGGTTGAGGGGAACCGCGCCGTGGTCACCATGGATGACGTCGCAAGCAGGGCGGGCGTGTCGACCTCGACGGTGTCCCATGTGCTCAACGGCACCCGCAAGGTCAGCCCGGCCACGGTGCTGGCGGTGCAGCAGGCAATCCAGGCGTTGGGGTACATCCCCAATACCCTGGCGCGCTCGCTCGCGCGGTCGAGCACCAGCACCATCGGCGTGGCGATTTCGGCGCTGTCCAACCATTACTTCAGCGAAACGGTGCACGCGATTGAAACCGAGTGCGCCAAGCATGGCTTCATGATGCTGTTCGTCGACACCCACGACGACCCGGAGCAGGAGCTGCGGGTGGTCACGGCGCTGCACCACCGGCGGGTCGACGGCATTGTACTGGCGCCGTCGAACGGCTCGATGGCCCTGGAATACCTGCGCGCCAACCGGATTCCGGCGGTGCTGGTGGACCGCATGATGAGCGGGCAGTTTGACCAGATCGGCGTGGAGAACACCCAGGCCACCCAAGGGCTGATTGCCCATCTGATCGAACACGGCCATCGTCGCATCGGCTTTATCGCCGGGCGTCCGGGTTTCAGCACCACCGATGAACGTGTCGAAGGCTACAAGGCGGCGTTACAGGCGGCGGGGTTGCCGTTCGATCCGCAACTGCTGGTCAACGGCGGCTCGAACACCGAGCCGGCGCGACTGGCGACCGTGCAACTGTTGGCCCTGGATTCACCGCCCACGGCCATCATGGCCGGCAATAACCTGATGACCCTGGGCGCCATGCATGCCCTGCGTGACGCCGGGCTGCAAGTGCCGACGCAGATGGCGCTGGTGGGGTTCGATGATTTTGACTGGGCGGATTTTTTCGTGCCGCGCCTGACGTTGATCGCCCAGCCGGTGCAGGCGCTGGGCACGCGCGCGGTCAACCTGTTGCTGCAACGCATGGCCACGCCTGGCGCGCCGACGCAAAGCGTACGCCTGACGCCGAGCCTGCAGGTGCGCAATTCATGTGGCTGTCATTGATTGGAATCACGTGCGTATGAGCAGTCCTGTTTCTCTCGGTATTGACCTGGGTACATCGGAACTCAAAGCCATCCTCATGGATGCATTGGGCAACGTGCTGGCTCAGACAGGCGTGCGCTTGAGCGTGTCGCGCCGTCATAGCGGCTGGTCCGAGCAGTCTCCGCAAGACTGGTGGCAGGCCTGCTTGCAGGCGCTGGGCAGCTTGCGCACCCATGAGGCCTTCGGCCGCGTGGCCTGTATCGGCCTGTCGGGGCAGATGCACGGTGCGGTATTGCTGGGGGACGATAACCGCGTGTTGTACCCGGCGATCCTGTGGGACGACTCCCGCGCGGTGGCCGAGGCCGAGCAACTGGGCGCAGGCTTTGCCGACATCACCGGCAGCCTGCCGATGGCCGGGCTTACCGCGCCCAAACTGCTGTGGCTGCAACGGCACGAACCCGAGGTGTTCAAGGCGATTGATTGCGTGCTGTCACCCAAGGATTACCTGCGCCTGCGCTTTTGTGGCGAGCGCATCAGCGAGATGTCGGACGCCGCCGGCACCCTGTGGCTGGACGTGGCGCAGCGTGAATGGTTCAGCCCCATGCTGCACGCCACGGGCCTTGAGCCTGGGCAAATGCCGAGGCTGGTGGAGGGTGGCGCGGCGAGTGCTCTATTGACGGCGCAAGGGCTGGGCTTGTCCGCCAGTGTGGTGATCGCCGGCGGCGGTGGCGACAATCCTGTCGCGGCAGTGGGCATCGGTGCGATCAACGCCGGTGACGGCTTCATCACCCTGGGCACCAGCGCGGCGATCGTCGCCATCACCGACCACGCCGCCGGCAATCCGGCCAGCGCCGTGCACAGCTTTTGCCATGCGCTGCCCGAGCGCTGGTACACCATGGGCGCCATGCTCGCGGGGGCCAGTTGTTTGCGCTGGGTCACACGGCTCACGGGCACTGCGGATGAGCAGACGCTGCTGGATCTGGTGCAGGCGCAGTTGCCCATTTCAGCAAGCGTGCCGCTGAGCACACCGTTATTCCTGCCGTATCTCGCCGGCGAACGCACACCCCATAACGACCCGCTGCTGCGCGGTGGTTTCATGGGCCTGGGGCATGACTGCACGCCTGCCATGCTTGGCTACGCAGTGATGGAAGGCGTGGGCTTCGGCTTGCTCGACGCCTGGCGCGCGGTGCAGTCGAGCGGTGCCGAGGTCGGCGCCTTTGCTCTGGTCGGCGGCGGCGCCCGCAGCGAATATTGGGCGCAGTTGCTGGCCAACATCCTCCAGCGCGAGGTATTCACCCTGCACGGCAGCGAACTGAGCGCCTGCATCGGCGCGGCAAAGCTGGGGTTTCTCGCGATGGGGCAGGGCGCTGATTTGCTCGCGGCGGGGATGCCGGTCAAGGCGCGCTACTTACCTGACCCGGCACAGCAACTGGTGCTTGAAGCGCGCTACGGCAAGTTTCAGGGGCTGCTGGCCGCAGCGAAATCTGTCGCGAGCAGGCTTCCTGTGATGAGTGGGCTGTGATGAGCGGGTTTCTGTGGTGAGCAGGTTTTTTTGTGGTGAGTGGGCTTCTGTGGCGAACGGGCTTCCTGTGGCGAGCGGGCTTGCCCCGCGCTGGGGTGCGAAGCAGCCCCAATAAAAACACCGCGGTCTGCCTGACAGATCGCGGTGTCTGGTTCAGGGCCGCTACGCGCCCCAACGCGGGGCAAGCCCGCTCGCCACAGAAATATCTGCCCCATAAATCCCATGTGTCACAACCAGGCAGCATCCCATAACGAATAATCGCCAATATGCTCAACCAGCCCCGCCCGTAAAGGGTTGGCAATGATGTAGCGCGCCATTTTGCGGATATCTTCCTCGGCTCTTACTGCTCTATCGTGATAACCACGTTGCCAGAACTTTTCGCGGCTGTTGCGGGCTCGATTAATGCTCAAGGTGCTGCGAGACTTCGTCGCTCGCATCACCTCGGCAAGCGTTGAGTCGTTGAGGTTGAACAGCCAGTGAAAGTGATCCGGCATGACCACCCACGCCAACGAATTAACGCGGCCCGTTTCATGGGCTCTTTTGAATTCGGTAACCAATAACCGGCCCAACCGAAAGTCCCGAAACAGAGGCAGGCGCTGATGCACCACTGCGGTGACAAGATAAGCACGTCCGGACTCCGAGTAGCGACCGCGACGCAGCAGGTGTGAGTTGGGTTGAAGAGACAATCCGTTGCTCCTTGCATGGATAAGAAACCTCCACGCTAGCAGCGCATTCGAAGCGGCGACGTTGACTACCGTGTCCCCATATTTCAACCAAACACCCAAACCCTTGTGGCGAGCGGGCTTCCTGTGATGAGCGGGCCTTCTGTGATCAGCAGGCTTCTGTGGTGAGCAGGTTTTTTGTGGTGAGAGGGCTTCTGTGGCGAGCGGGCTTGCCCCGCGTTGGGCTGCGCAGCAGCCCCAATAAAAAACACCGCGGTCTGCCTGACAGATCGCGGTGTCTGGTTTGGGGCCGCTTCGCGCCCCAACGCGGGGCAAGCCCGCTCGCCACAGGAAGCCCGCGAGTTATCGTTTTTGGCTAGTGAGTGCCCTGATAGATAAGATTTTCCGGATTGAAATGCTCCACCACGCTGCCCGGTTGCGGCAACCCCAGGATATGCCCCTTGATCTTGCCCACGACGTGCATTTCGCAGGGCTTGCAGTCGAACTTCAACGTCAGCACTTCATCACCGTGTATCAACTGCATCGGCGCCACTTTGGTTTTCACGCCCGTTACGCCCTTGGCCTGTTTGGGGCACAGGTTGAACGAGAAACGCAGGCAGTGCTTGGTGATCATCACCGGCACTTCGCCGGTTTCTTCGTGGGCTTCGAAGGCGGCGTCGATCAGCTTCACGCCGTGACGGTGGTAGAAGTCGCGGGCCTTCTGGTTGTAGACGTTGGCCAGGAACGACAGATGCGCTTCCGGGTACACCGGCGGCGGTGTGGTCTCGGCCTTGCGCCCGCCACGAGGGTGCGCGGCAACACGGGCAGCGGTGAGGGCTTCGATCACTTCACGGCGTAAGGCCTTGAGCTGCGAGTTGGGGATGAAGAACGCCTGCGGTGCATCCAGCGCGATATCGGTGGCGTGGTACTCGGTGGTACCGAGCTGGCCGAGCAGGTCACGCAGGGTGTCCAGCGCCTGTTCCGGCTTGTTGGCCACGCCAAACGGGCCGGGCAGGGTGATGCTGGCGCGGATGCCTTCTTCGCTGGTGGCAGTGACTTCAAGCTGCTCTTCGCGCAGGCGCGCCACCCAGGCCAGGCCGATACGGCGTTCGGCCGAGGTCTTGAGCAGGGCCTGTTGCCAGTTGTGGTCCAGGTTGCGGTTCAGCGGATGGTGCGGGCGCAGCTGATGCAGGCCGGCGGGCATCTCGTTCGGCTCGACGCGGTAGCGGTAGCGCTTCTGCCCGTCTTCCTCGAACTCGCCCTTGGGCTCGGCGATGTTGGCGCGAAAGCCCACCACTTCACGCTTGACCAGCACATTGAGCCCGTCGCCGTTGGACAGCGGTTCATGGGTCACCACCTGCAAGTCGCGCTTGCCGGCCTTTTCCACGGTGCCCACCGGCAGGCCGGTGAAGGTCGGGGTGTCGAAGGCGCCGATGTCGATCTTGCGGTCGCTGACAAAGTAATCGGTGCTGCCCCGGTGAAAGGTCTTTTCCGGATCGGGCAGGAAGAAATGCGCGGTACGCCCGCTGGACGCGCGCGCCAGATCGGTGCGGTCTTCGAGCACATCGTCCAGGCGCTGGCGGTAATAGGCAGTGATGTTCTTCACATAGCCCATGTCCTTGTAGCGGCCTTCGATCTTGAACGAGCGCACGCCGGCTTCGACCAGGGCGCGGATGTTGGCGCTCTGGTTGTTGTCCTTCATCGACAGCAGGTGCTTTTCAAAGGCCACGACGCGGCCCTGATCATCCTTCAAGGTGTACGGCAGGCGGCAGGCCTGGGAGCAGTCGCCACGGTTGGCGCTGCGGCCGTTCTGCGCGTGGGAGATATTGCACTGCCCGGAGAACGCCACGCACAAAGCGCCGTGGATGAAGAACTCGACGGCTGCCTCGGTCTCGTCGGCAATCGCGCGGATTTCCTGCAGGTTCAGCTCGCGGGCCAGCACCAGCTGCGAGAAACCGGCCTGATCGAGAAATTTGGCGCGGGCCAGGGTGCGGATATCGGTCTGGGTGCTGGCGTGCAGCTCGATGGGCGGGATATCCAGCTCCATCACGCCCAGGTCCTGCACGATCAACGCGTCGACGCCGGCGTCGTAGAGCTGATGGATCAGCGTGCGCGCGGGCTCCAGTTCGTTGTCATGCAGGATGGTGTTGATCGTGGTGAAGACGCGCGCGTGGTAACGATGGGCGAATTCCACCAAATGAGCGATATCGCTCACCTCGTTACAGGCGTTATGGCGGGCGCCGAAGCTTGGCCCGCCGATGTAGATGGCGTCGGCGCCATGCAGGATGGCCTCGCGCGCGATGGCGACATCGCGGGCCGGGCTGAGCAATTCAAGGTGATGCTTGGGCAAGGACATAGTTTTTTTAGTCAGGCTTGTCACGGTTGAGGCGCGCATTGTAGCCGTGAAATGCCTGACCGGCATCTACCGCAGGGCTGTCAGGCCTTGGCGGCCATGGCGGTGACTTCCACGCGCATGCCTTTGACGGCCAGTTCAGCCACGCCGACTGCCGCACGCACCGGCCATGGCTTGGCGAAAAAGCGCGTGTACACCGCGTTGAAAGCGGCGCGGTCGGCCATGTCGGTGAGGTAGATGGTCAGGTGCATCACCCGGTCCATCGAACTGCCGGCCTTCTCCAGCGCCACTTTCAGCGCTTGCAGGGTGCATTCGCTTTGCAGGGTGATGTCGCCCAGTTCCAGGCTGCCGTCGGCGCGGGTCGGGATCTGGGTGGACACCAGGATGCCGTTGAAGCCGATAACGTCCGAGGAAATCGAGTCGGCGTCGGGATCAGGGGTGAAGGACAGGTCGTGATTGGCCATGGGCGCCTCTTGTTGGCAAAAAAACAGAGGCGCCATGGTCCCTGAAAAGCCCCGCCGGGGCAAACCCGGGCAGCCGTTCCGGGCGCTTATTTTGACGTCAATAAATAAACAGGCCAGCCGCTTAAAGTCGCGTATTTCGCGGCCGATAGCGGCATTGATACAACTGTTTATCCGCGCGCTGAGGGCACGTCATGTTCAACAAATCACTCAAGACAGAACTGGCGGCCAGGACGGCCGAAGTCACCGAGTACAAAGGACTGATTGCTGCGCTCGAGCGCTCCATGGCTGTGGTCGAATTCGACCTCAACGGCAAGGTGCTGCGCGCCAACGAAAACTTTCTGCGGACCCTGGGCTACAGCGCCGCGCAGTTGGCCGGCAAGACCCACCGCGATTTTTGCCTGCCGGCGCTCACGGGCAGCCCGGCCTACGCCACGTTCTGGCAGGACCTCAGGGCCGGCAAGTTCGTGTCGGGCACCTTCAAACGGGTGGACGCAAACGGCAAGGTGATCTGGCTGGAGGCCAGCTACAACCCGGTGCTGGATGAGCGTGGCCAGGTGCTCAAGGTGGTCAAGTACGCCCTGGACGTCACCGCCAACGTTGAGCAGGAGGCCGCCACCCGCAGCAAACTGGTGGCGCTGGACCGCGCGATGGCCGTGATCGAGTTCGACCTCGGCGGCCAAGTACTCGACGCCAACCCCAACTTTCTCAACGTGATGGGCTATTCACTGGCAGAACTCAAGGGCAAGCATCACCGCCTGTTCTGCGAGCCGACGTTGATCAACAGCAACGAATACACCGACTTCTGGCGCCGGTTGAACAACGGCGAGTTCTTCACCGGCCAATTCAAGCGCCTGGGCAAGCATGGCCGCGTGGTGTGGCTGGAGGCCAGCTACAACCCGGTGTTCGACAGCGACGGCAAACTGATCAAGATCGTCAAGTTCGCCAGCGACATCACCGAGCGGGTGGAGAAGTTCGAGGAAGATTCACGCGGCGCCTCCCGGGCCTATCACATCTCGTCCGAAACCGAGCGCTTCGCCGAGCACGGCACCCAGGTGATTCACGACACCGCCACGGAAATGCGCCGCATCGCCGAAAACATCGGCGCTTCCGCCAAGCTGGTGGGGCAGTTGGGCGAGCGTTCCGAGCAGATCACCGCGATCGTCAACACCATTCGCGGGATCGCCGACCAGACCAACCTGCTGGCGCTCAACGCCGCCATCGAGGCCGCGCGGGCGGGGGACCAGGGCCGTGGGTTCGCAGTGGTGGCCGATGAGGTCCGGCAACTGGCCGGGCGCACCAGCCGCTCCACCGCCGAAATTGCCGAAATGATTGGCATGATCCTCTCGGAAACCCGCGATGCGGTCTCCAGCATGAATTCCACTCAGGAAGGCGCGCAACGTGGCGTCAGCCTGGCCGACCAGGCCGGTTCGGTGATCCTGCAGATCCGCACCAGCACCAGCGACGCGGTGCAGGCGGTGAGCATGTTTGCCTCGAAACTGGACGAGTCGGAGGTGATTCCGAAGACCGCCGTGGGCTGGATGGGCTGATCAGCGAGCGCCAGTGAGGTCGCCTAGACCGGCTGCCTCACCGCGCGGCGCACCCATTCCACCTCGTCGCGCAGCTCCAGCACCTGCCCATGAAACCGCTCCAGCGCGGCATTGTGGCCAACGCTGATGAGGATCGTCTGCGGCAGCGTTGCCTTGAGCAACTGGTAGCAACGCGCTTCGTTGGCCGCGTCCATCGCCGCGCTGCTCTCGTCGAGAAACAGCACCGCCGGCCGCGCCAGCAGCGCACGCACAAAGGCGCAGCGCTGTTGCTCGCCGATGCTCAGGGTCTGCGCCCAGTCGCGCTCCTCGGCCAGTTGCGTGCCCAGGTGCGCCAGGTCGAGCTGGTCGAGGAACCGCTGTACCACCGCGTCCTGCTCGGCCGGTGCGGGGTTGGGGTACCAGAGGGTTTCGCGCAGGCTGCCCAGGGGCAGGTAGTTCTTTTGCGAGAGGGTGAGGGCGCGCTCACGGTCATAGGCGACCGACCCCGAGGCATGGTGCCAGAGCCCGGTGAGGGCGCGAATCAGGGTGGACTTGCCATAACCGGACGGCGCGCGGATCAGCAGGCTGTCGCCGGGCTTGAGCGCAAGGTTGAAGCCGCTGAACAGACGGCGGCCGTCCGGCAGCCAGATGTCCAGGTTGCGCACCTGCAAGCCGTCGCGCTGTTGCGTCAGCACCACGGCGGAATCGACCTTGACGTTATCCAGACGCTTCTGGAACCCGTGCAGCCGGTCGATCACCGACTTCCATTCGGCCAGCTCCGGAAACACGCCCACCAGATAAGCCACGGCCGCATGCACTTCGCCAAAGGCGGCGCTGATCTGCGTCAGACGGCCAAGGGTAAAGACCCCGGCAAAGAACTGCGGCGCCATGATCAACATCGGAATCACCGTGGCGCTGCGCAGGTAGAACGTCGAGTAGCCCATGATCAGCTTCTGCTTTTTCACCAGCACCCAGAAATTCTGCAGGGCGGCTTCCAGGCGCTGATTGAAGCGCTGGTTTTCTACCGCTTCGCCACGGTATTGGGCCACCGAATCGGCGTTCTCCCGCAGGCGCATCAACGAAAATCGAAAATCGGCCTCGCGCCGCTGCTGCATGAAGTTCAGGTGAGGCAGGGCGCGACCGAGCCAGAAGGCGAAGCCGGTGCCCGCCAGCGCATACACCAGCGCCACCCACACCAACAGGCCGGGAATCACCAGGCCGCTATCGCCCAGGGGAATGCGGATCAGGTCGGAGGCCTGCCAGAGGATATTGAGGAACGAAAACAGCGACACCACGGCCGTCAGCAGCCCCAGGCTGAGCTTGAGCGACTTGATGATGAACAGGTCGATGTCTTCGGCGATGCGCTGGTCGGGGTTGTCGACCTCGGTTTCGCTCATTTTCAGCTTCTGGTAGCGCTGGCTGCCCAGCCACTGGTCGAGCGTGTTGCGCGTGGCCCAGCGCCGCCAGACGATGGTCAGCTTCTGCTGGAAGTGAAACGCCCCCACGGTGAACACGGCGAGGGCCACCTGCAGCAGGATGAACTGCCCCGTACCGAGCATGAAACCCGGGTAGTCCTTGGCCTGCAGCGCGTTATAAAAATGCAGGTTCCAGAAGTTGTTGAGGATATTGACGCCCACCAGGCACAGGTTCATCAGCACCGTGCCCAGCAGCAACCGCAGGGCCGGGTATTTCTGTTCCGAGGTCCAGAACGGTCGTGCCAGGCGCCAGAAATTGCGAAGTGTATGCATGGGGGCTGAAGATGTCCGGTCGTTGGCGACGTTGAGTTTGCAAGGGAGGGAGGATAGGATCCGCCAATGCTAATCGCTTGCATTCATAAGGGAAAGCCACAGGAGCATCGGTATCGAATTTCCAGAATGGCTCAAGCAGGCGTGGCCGCCGATTCAGCGGGTCATCCAGCTTGACGCGAATGACCAGCCTTTTCTCGCGCTGAGCCGCGTCGCCGAGCCGGCGCTGCTGCAGCCGGTGCTGGCCGAGTTCGCCCTGCGTTACCCCGGCGTCAACAACGCGGCGGTGGTGTCGCAGTGGTCGATGAACTACATGAGCATCGTGGTGCCGGCCACCCTGGCCTGCGTGCTCACCCGCGAGCAGGCCATCGACTTCTGGAGCGACGACAGCGTGTTGCGCCTGGACGCCGGTCAGCCGCTGGCGTTGCACTTTGCCACGCGCTTGCCAGCCCTTGCCGCCGCCGAGCGGGCCGACTACTTTTCGCGCTGGGTGCACGAGCACCTCGCGCCCCTGTTCGCCACCCTGGCGCTGGCCGGGGGCTTGGCGCCGAAGATCCTGTGGGGCAATTTTGTCGCGATCTGGGACGGCGCCTTCGCCCGGCTCGACCCGGACCTGTCCCGCCCAGGCTTTGCCGAAGCGCACCGCTGGCTGGAACCGGTCAGCGTCAACCACGGCCGCCTGAAATTGCGCGGCCTGCAACGCCAGGTGCCGTCGCCCGCCCCCGAGATTTGCCCGCAGCTGCCGCTGCGTCGGCATTGCTGCCTGCACTATCAACTGCACCCGCTGGTGGAAGGCGAGCCGCTGGTGCTGTGCGAATCCTGCCCCAAACTGCACCGTTTGCCACTGGCCGAGCAGGTCAGTTACCTGCACTCGCTCTATGACTGAGCTTCCAGCGCCACGCCGGCTGCCAGCGGCGCCTCACGCAGGCGCCCGTGTTCGATGCGCAGCAGGCGGTCGGCGAGGCCGAAATACGCGTCGTCATGGGAAATCACGATCACCAGTTTGCCCCGCGCACGCAGGTCGGCCAGGATCCGCGTATAGAAAAAGTGCTTGAACACCGGGTCCTGATCCGCCGCCCACTCATCGAACAGGTAGCACGGTCGGTCATCCAGATAGGCACTGAGCAACGCCAGGCGTTTGCGTTGCCCGGTGGACAGCGCCAGCGTGGTCAGGCGGCCCTGTTCGATCTGCACTTTGTGATCCAGTTGCAAGTGCACCAGGTAATCCTGCGCCTGCTGCACCAGCTTCGGGTTGTCACCGTCGAACAGGTTTTCGAACAGGCAGAAGTCGGTGAAGATCGCCGAGAAGTGCTGGCGAAAATGGTGGTTGTCAGCGCTTGAAGACACTTGCTCGTCCAGCATCACCTCACCGCTCTCCGGGCGATACAGGCCGGTCAACAGCAGCGCCAGGGTGGTCTTGCCGCTGCCATTACCGCCGGCGATGAACACCACTTCGCCGGCCTTCAAGGTGACGCTGATCGGCCCCAGGGTGAAATGCCCGTCCTCGCGCTCGCGGTAGTAGGTGTGGGTGACGTCACGGCACACTAGGCTGCGCACGCGCGTCGGCGCGAAGGTTTCCAGGCTTTCCTCGACGCTGTGCATCTGGCCCTCGAGCGCGCGGATCTTGTTCAGCGCAACGCTGGCGCGGCCCAGGGTCGGCACCGCGTGCATCAGTTCCGAGAGCGGCGTGATCATGTACAGAATCGCGAGGATATAGCCCGTCACCAGGCTCACGCTCAGGTCGATAAAGCGCGGCGCCACGAACAGCACCACGCCGATCAGCAGGTAGAACACCGCGTTGCCCCAGTTGAGCACCACCGCGTAAATGCTCATGCCACGCACGAAGTCGCGCCGGTACTGCTGGCTGGTCGGCAGCAGCAGGCGGCTGAAAAAGTGCTGGCGACGCGGGTGGTTCAGCTGCAGCTCCTTGCTGCCATCGGTGAGCAGGCGATAGTGCTCGAACAATTGGTCCTTGAGTTCGCGCGCGCGGGAGATCGAGGTCAGCGCCTTGCGCTGCGGCCAGTTGAAACTCAGGCTGCCGAGCACGATCAGCAACACCGTGAGGCCCAGCAACGGCAGGCTCAACCAGCCCAGGTAACCGAGGCAGGCGAGGATGATCCCGCCGTTGACCAGCAGCACCGGCACCAGCTCCACCGCCTGGCTGATGGTTTGCGTGTCGTCGGTCAGCACCGCCAGCAGCCTGTGTTTGCCCAGGCGCTGCAATTGCGCGTAGGGCGTGTCGATCAGTTTGGCGCTCAGGTGCAGGCGCATATCGTTGACCGCCGCCTGGCCCAGGCGTAGCAGGCTGATGTCGGAAATGATCCGTGACACCGCCACCAGCAGCACCAGCGCGCCGAAGTACAGGCCATCCATCGGGCGCAACTGGTCGAACACCGTGAGGCTGTGGTTGATCATCGCGATCAACCCGGCCGCCGCGAGGCCGCAGGCCAGCCCGGTCAGCGTTGCCACCAGCAGGGCGCGCCACGAGCGCTTGGCCATGAGTATCAGCAAATCCATTCAAACTGCTCCGTCTGTCGCCAGGGCCGCAAGGCCGGCCGCCAGCTGTTGATGCACCGAGGGTTGCGCAAGGATGTTCAAGTGCTGCGCCTGCACCACTTCACGGGTGTACGCGCCGCTGCTCAACTGTTGCCACTGCGGGTCGGCAAAATCCGCCGCGCCCAGCGTGGCGTCCGCCCACCACACCTGCACCGGGCAGCGCAGCCGTGGCGGCTGGAAGCTGGCAAGCAACTGGCGGGTCTGTTGCTGATGGCCAAGCCGCGTGTGCAGGTGTTCCCAGCTGTCGCCGTCGAGCTGCAGACCTTGCTGCTGCGCCCATTGCGCGAGGGCGGGCAGGCGCTGCGCGGTGGGCAGGGCAGCCAGTTGCGCGGTCAACTCGGCCAGCGCCTGCGCCGGTAAGCCGCGCAGTAGCGCCTGGCTGTTTGCCGTGAGCGCCTGCGTGGCGTCGGCCAGCAAGGTCTCGATGCTGTCTTCATCGGCGCTGCGCGCGTACTGCGAGTCGAGGATGCCGAGAAATGCCACCTGTTCGCCGCACCGCTCCAGCTGCGCTGCAGCGGTGATCGCCAGCAGCCCGCCGAGGGAAAAGCCCAGCAAGTGATAGGGCCCGTGCGGCTGCTGAGCACGCATGTGCTCGATATAGCGCGCCGCGAGCCCTTCGATATCGCCGCCGTCCACCGTGTCGTCGTCACCCAGTTTTTGCAACCCCCACAGTTGCCAGTGCGGCAGATGGGGCAGCAGCGCGCGGTAATCCTGTACATGCCCGGTGGACGGGTGAAAACAGAACAGATTCGCCCCCGCGCCCGGTGCCGACAGGCGCACCAGTGGCGACAGCTTGAACTCGGCCTGCACCAGCGCGGCAAACGCTGCCACGCTCGGTGCATTGAACACCGCGTTCACCGTGACCGGCGCCGCCAGTACCGTCTGCAGGCGGCTGGCCAGGCTCACCGCCGCCAACGAATGCCCGCCCAAGGCAAAGAAATCATCTTCGATGCCCACCCGCTCCAAGCCCAGCACCTGCGCCCAGGTCTCGGCCAGCAGCGCCTCCAGCGGCGTGCGCGGCAATGCACCGCCGACGCCGCCCTGCACCTGATCGGCCCATTGCTGCAGGGTCTTGCGGTCGAGCTTGCCGTTGCCCATCAGCGGCAACGCCTCGACGATGCGCAGGCTCGGCAGCATGTAGTCCGGCAGGCGGTCCTGGGCCTGGCCATGCAATTGCGCCACGCTCACCGAGTGCCCCGGCGCCAGGGTCACGAAGGCAAACAGCTGCGGGCCCAGTTCACCCTTGGGCAGGCACTCCACCGCCGCCTGGGCCACGCCCGGCAGGCCGGCGAGCTGCGCCTGGATTTCGTCAAGCTCGATGCGAAACCCGCGCACCTTGACCTGGCGGTCGCTACGGCCGGTGATTTCCAGGCTGGCGTCGTGGCGATAGCGCGCACGGTCGCCGGTGCGGTACAGCCGCTCGCCGTCGCGCTCGATAAAGCGCTCGGCGGTGTGGGGCGCGTCGAGATAGCCGCGCGCCAGGTGCGGCCCGGCGATATACAGTTCGGCGTGCTGCCCCGGCGCCGCGAGTTGCTGCTGTTCATCCAGCAGATACAAACGCATGCCGTCGAGCCGATCATCCAGCGGCAGGCGGCGGTAGTCACAGGCCGGGTCCAGCCTGTGCATGGCCACGCCGACGGTGGCTTCCGTCGGCCCGTAGTGGTTGAACAGCGTCAGCGTCGGCGCGAACTGGCGGATCGACTGCAGCAGGCGCCGCGAACAGCTCTCGCCGCCGAGGATCAGTTGCCTGCGCGGCAGCACGGCTGCGCTTTGTGCGTGCATCAGCCAGGCATCGAGCAGCGACGGCACGATTTTCAGATGGTCGACCGGGTACTGCGCCTGCCAGGCGGCCCAGGCCTGGGCGTCCATCGCGGTGGTCTTGTCCAGTAGGTGCAGTTCGCCGCCGCTGAGCAAGGCGGGAAACAGCAGGGTGTAACCCAGGTCGGCGGCCAGGGAGGTGACCACGGCGCTGCGCTCACCGGCTTGCAGCTGCAGGCGCGCGGCCACGCTGGAGACATAACTGGCCAGTTGCGCGTGCTCAATGATCACGCCCTTGGGCACGCCGGTGCTGCCCGAGGTGAACAGCACATAGGCCGCATCCGTGGGCAGCACGTCGTCGCCCAGGTCGGTCATGGGCGCCTGTTGCCACACGGCGGTGTCGCGCAGGTCGAGGCTGCCCATCGACGCCAGCAGCGGCGCGCTGCCGGCGGCCCCGGTCAGCACAAAGCGCGGCTGCGCCTGTTGCAAGATCGCCAGGGAGCGTTGCGCGGGCTGGTGCACGTCCAGCGGCACAAAGGCCGCGCCGCTCTTGAGCACGGCGAGCATCGCCAGCACCATCGGCGCCGAACGGTCCAGGTACAGCGCCACGCGGTCCTCACGGCCGATGCCCTGGCCGCGCAGGTAATGCGCCAACTGGTTGCTGCGCGCGTGCAGCTCGGCGTAGCTCAGGTGCTGGTGCGGATCGCGCAGGGCCAGGTGTTCGGCAAAGCCTGCGGCGCAGGCGTTGAAGCGCGCCGGCACGCTGGCGAATGGCGGCGTGACGCGCTGCTGGCGTGCCGCGAGTGTCGCCGCAAAGCCCGGCGCCGCCAGCGACAGTTCGCCCAGCGGGGTGGCGGGGTGGGCGAGGGCGTCCAGCAGCAGCGATTGCAGTTGTTCCAGCAGGGTTGCAGCGGCCCGGGTGCTGTAACGGTTGGCCTGATGGCAGAGCGTCAGGCGCTGATCTTCGGCGATCAGCAGCAGCTCCATGCCGGCCGGGATTGCACACACTTCCAGCACCTTGAACGGGCTGGCGGGCGCATCCAGCGCCGGGCTCCACTGGAAACCATAAGGTGCCGAGATGTCGGCCGGCGAGTATTCCTGCCATTCGCCGACGTCCTCACAACGTCTTTGCAGCGCCGCCAGGGCCTCGCCGAACGGACGCTCCAGCGCCGGCTGCCACGGCAGCGGCAGGGCCTTGGCGAACAATCCCCAGCAGTCGGCCAGTTCTTCGTAGTCGTCACGGCAGTCATGCACCCAGTTAAGGGTGAGAGCCGGGCTGTCAGTGGCGCTCAACCGCTGCAACAGCACGCCCCAGGCGGCCATCAGCAGGTGTTCGGCGGGGGCGGCCTGGGCGTGCAACGCAGCGATCAACGCGGGGTCGAGCATCACGCAGGTGGTCAGCGGCGTGTCGGCCTTGTCGCTGCGCACTTCGCGGTACAGCAGCTCGGTGCCGGCCTGTTGGCCCAGGGCCAGATCGGCCCAGTACTGGCGTCCCTGCGCCGCGTCGTCATCCGCCTGCAGGTCGTGAATCCAGGCGCTGTATTGGGTGTAGGTCATCGCCTCGGCGTCAGCCAGCAGCGGCTGCGCCAAATCCTGTGCCTGCGCCGAACCCAGCGCCTGCGCCAGGCGCAGCAGCGTGCCACGGTCGGCCGCCAGCGCGGGCAGTTGCAAGGTCACCCGTTGCGCCTCGGCGTCCAGCGCCTGCACGTCGATGCTGACCACGCTTGCGACGGCGACGCGTTGCAACGGCACCTGCATCCCCGGCTCGGGCCGAGTGTGCAGGCGCAAGGCGTCATGCACCTGCGCCAGCGCCGCCAGCCGTTCACGCAGCTGCGCCAGCGCGGTGGCGCCACGCACCTCCAGCACCAGACGGGCCGGCGGCGCATTCGCCAGCCATTGGCTGCGTTGCTGTGGCGACAGGGCGAACGCTGCCTCGTGGTTGCTCATGGCTGTTCCCCCAGTTGTTCGCGGTTCATCATCTGCCCCATGGCCACGCAGATTTTGCGCTCGCCTTCAAACGGGTCGCGGGCATGGGCCACCAGCATATTGTCGAGCATCACCATGTCGCCCTTGTGCCAGGCAAAGCGCACCGCACAGGCCTCGTACGCGGCGCCGATCACGTCCATTACCGCGTCTTCGATCACGCTGCCATCGCCGTAATACACGTTGCGCGGCAGGTTGCCGGCGCCGAACAGGTTGATCAGGTTGCTGCGCACCTCCGGCTCCAGGCAGGCGCTGTGGTGCAACTGCACCTGGTTGAAAAACGACGCTTCGCCGGTGTCCGGGTGCGCCACAATCGCCGGGCATTGCTGGGCGATCTTCAGGTTGTCCGCACCCAGCCACTCCCACTGCATGCCCGCTTGGCGGCACTGACGCTCGACCTCTTCGCGCTGCTCGGTCTTGAAGAAGTCCTGCCAGCGCACGTCCAGCTTGTCGGTGAAGTGCCGCACATACAAAAGGCCCAGGGCCTTGAAGCGCTCGACGATGTCCGGCGGCAACTGCGCCAGCACCTGGCGGCAGTCGACAATCGGCGTGCAACC
The DNA here is from genome assembly GCF_034354675.1 of Pseudomonas sp. MH9.3. Taxonomy (NCBI): domain Bacteria; kingdom Pseudomonadati; phylum Pseudomonadota; class Gammaproteobacteria; order Pseudomonadales; family Pseudomonadaceae; genus Pseudomonas; species Pseudomonas sp. MH9.3. The sequence continues at coordinate 733,198 of NZ_CP133785.1, forward strand.
GCCCCGTGGCGCCGGGATCTCGCAGAAGAACCACTGCTTGCGCGGCCATTGCGCCATGTGCGAACTCTCGTTGTGGAACAGGATCATGTGCTGTTCCGGGTACGGTGTGGAGTGGTAGATATTCTTGCCGGATTTATTCTTCGGCAGGTCGCCGTAGGTGCCGTACAGGTCCGGCTCGATGGCCTGGGCGAACTGCTCGAAAGCGGCGGCATCCGGCAGGTTGAACCCGCGAAACAGCAGGCCGCCGTGGGTGCGCAACTGCGCATTGATCCACTCGCGCGCCTGCACCGCCCAGTGCACCGGGTCGAGGTCTGCCAGCAACGGTTCGATCACCAGCGGCAGCGGTTGCGCCTCGCCCAGGGTGCGGGTGCGCACCTGTTCGTGGGCCAGCTGGCTGACGGCGGTGGCGCGGGTGTTCTTCAGTTTGCTCATCTTCGACTGCTTGCGCTCGCTGCGCGCTTGCGTCTCATCGATGGCCGCCGGGGCGTCCGCGTGCAGGCGCCACGTCCAGTCCTGCAACGTCAGGCTGTCGAGCAGTTGCGCAAAGCCTTGCTCCAGGCGTTCAACGGTGTGCGCCTGCAACACACTGGTGCGATACACCCAGCGCACCTGCAGGCCGCTGTCGTCTTCCTCGACAAACACGGCCAGGTCGAACTTGCTGGTCTGCTGCTGCGGCGCCAGGTGTTCCACCGCCAGGTCCGCCAGGCTGGCCGTGCCCTGCGGGGTGTTCTGCATCACGAACAGCACCTGCACCAGCGGGTTGACGCCCTGAGTGCGCGGCGGTTGCAGCGCCTCCACCAGCTTGTCGAACGGCACTTGCTGGTGCTGGAACGCGGCCAGGCAATCCTCGCGCAGGCGTTGCAGGCGGCTGTCGAAGGTATCGCCGGCATCCAGCCGTGCGCGGATCGGCAGCACGTTGACGAAGAAGCCGATCAGGTTTTCCAGCGCCGCCTGCTCGCGGTTGGCCAGGTCCGTGCCGACGATAAAGTCATTGGTGCCCGTGGCCCGCTGCAACAGGCTGTTGAACGCATTGAGCAACAGCATAAACAGCGTCGCCTTGTGGGCCTGGGCATACGCCTTGAGCACCTGGGTCTGGGCCGGGGTGAAATGCTGGGTCAACAGCGCGCCTTGATAATCCGGCTGGGCCGGACGCGGCGCATCCAGCGGCAACGGGATCAGCATCGGCGCGCCGTCGAGCTGGCGCCGCCAATAGTCGATGGCACGCGCCAATTGGCGCTGTTGCGCTTCACTGCGTTGCCACTGGGCGTAATCGGCGTACTGGATCGGCAACGCGGTAAACACCGGCGTGGTGCCGCTGGCGTAGGCCTGGTAACCGGTGATCAATTCCTGCATCAGGATGCCCATGGACCAGGCGTCCGTGGCGATATGGTGCAGCACCAGTTGCAGCACATGGTCATCCGCGCCCAGGTGCAGCAAATGCGCGCGCAGCATCGGCGCCTGCTGCAGATCAAACGGCTGCGCCGAGTGTTGATCGATCACCGCCTGCAGGGCTTGCGGCTGCACCGTGAGCGGCGTGAGGTCGAGCGTCGGCGCGGGATGGATCACCTGGCACGGCTGGTCGCCGTGCAAGTCAAAGCGGGTGCGCAGCGATTCATGCCGTTCCAGCACCCGCTGCAACGCCTGTTGCAAGGCGGCGATATCCAGTGCGCCACGCAGGCGCACCACGCTGGACATGTTGTAGGCCGCGTTCGGCCCCTCGAAACGGTCGAGGAACCACAGCCGTTGCTGGGCGTAGGACAGCGCCAGCGGCCGGTTGCGCGGCACCGGCACGATCTCGTCCTCGTCGGCCACCTGGGCCTGTTGATCCACCACCTGCGCCAAGTGCTCAAGGGTGCCGCCTTCGAACAGCACGCGCAGCGGCAGGCTGACGTTCAAGCGGCGGCGAATGCGCGAGAGCATCTGCGTGGCCAGCAGCGAGTGACCGCCAATGGCAAAGAAGTCATCGTGCACGCTGACACTGGGCACGCCGAGAATGGCCTGCCACAGCTCGGCCAGCACTTTTTCGGTCAGCGTGCGCGGGGCAATCGACACGCCATCGGCGGCTGCGGCCTGGGGCAGATCCAGCGCGGCGAGAGCCCGGCGGTCGACCTTGCCGTTGGCATTCAGCGGAAGCTGCGCCAGTTCCACCCAGCGCGCCGGCACCATGTAGTTGGCCAGTTGCGTGGCCAAATGGGCGCTCAGGACCGACTGCGCATCGCCATCAACGGCGCTGTCGAGCACATGGAACGCCACCAGTTGCAGCGCACCACGGGCATCCGGCAGGGCCAGCACTGCTGCGCTCTGCACGCCCGGGTGCTGCATCAGGCGGTTTTCGATCTCGCCCAGTTCGATGCGATGGCCACGAATCTTCACCTGCTGATCGCGCCGGCCCAGGTATTCGAGCACGCCATCGGCGCGCAGGCGGCCGATATCGCCGCTGCGGTAGAGGCGCGCGCCCGGCTCGAACGGATGGTCAACGAAGGCTTCGCGGGTGCGTTGCGGGTCGCGCAGGTAGCCACGGCCGACGCCGACGCCACCGATGCACAGTTCGCCCGGCACGCCGATGGGCACGCTGCGCAGCGCGCTGTCGAGCACAAACACCTGGTTGTTCGCGGTCGGTCGGCCAATCGGCATGTGCAGGCAGTCAGCGTCCGGTGCCTGGGTGATCGGGTAAAACGCCACGTCATCCGAACACTCGGCAGGGCCGTAGGCGTTCATCAACGGGATCGTCGGGAAGCGCGCAAACCAGTCCCGGGCCAACGCCGGCGGCAGTGCCTCGCCGGTCGGCAGCAGCCAGCGCAAGCTGGGCAGGCGGTGCTCGTCGCGGGCTTCCTGCAACAGGCCGCGAATCAGCGCGGGCACGGTTTCCAGCAGGGTCAGCTGCTGCGCTTGCACCGCATCGAGCAAGGCCTGCGGGTCATGGGCCTGGGCGTCCGGCAGGATATGCACGGTGGCGCCCACCAGCGGCGCGGCGAGGAACTGCCATACGCAAATATCGAACGCGGCGGAGGCGGTCTGGGCGATGCGGTCGTGTTCGCCCAGGCCCAGGGCCGGCACCTTGCCAAAGATGTTATTGAGCATGCCGCGCTGTTCCACCATCACGCCTTTGGGCGTACCGGTGGAACCCGAGGTGAAAATCACATAGGCCAACTGGTCGGGGTTGTGCGCGTAAGTCACCGCGGGCCGGGCCTCGCCTTGCCACAGCGTTTGCGCAACCAGGCAGGTCGGCTGCTTGAGCACCTGCGGCAGCACGCCCTCCAGCACGCCGCTGGCGCTGTCGCACACCAGTAAAAGCGGCGCTTCGCCCAGGTTCAGCAGCTCGGCCAGGCGCGCGGCCGGCTGCTGGATGTCCAGCGCCTGGAACGCGGCACCGGCCTTGAGCGTGCCGAGCATCAGGGTCAGCAAGCTCAGGCCGCGCTCGGCAAACAGCGCCACCAGGGTTTCCGGGCCGGCACCGGCGCTGTGCAGAGCATGGGCGACGGCGTTGGCGCGGCGATCCAGTTCGGCGTAGGTCAAGGACTCCTGCCCGTGCACGACGGCGATCTGCTGCGGCCGGCGGCGCACCTGCTCGGCGAACAAGGCGGCGTAACCCTCGGTCAGCGGGAAGTCGACCGCGCTGCGGTTCCACTCCACCTGCAGTTGCTGACGCTCGGCGGGCGCCAGCATGTGCAGGCTGCCCAGCGTTGCCTCGGGGGCCTCGAGCATGCTCGACAACAACTGCACCAGGTGCCCGAGCATGCGCTGCACGCTGTCGGCGCTGAACCGCTGGCTGTCATAGGACAGGCGAATGCCCAGGCGGTCGCCGGGGTACAGCACCACAGTCATCGGGAAGTTGGTGTGCACGCGGTCTTCATAGATGTCGATGCTGAAGGCGTCCAGCTGCACGCTGCTGATGTCCAGCGGCGCGTTTTCGAACACCACCAGGCTGTCGAACAGCTGCTGCCCGCGCGGCACGCCGCTGCTGCGCTGGATATCCACCAGCGAGGCACTTTCGTGTTCACGCAGCCGCGCATTGTGCGACAGCAGCGCCTGCAACCAGCCGGCGACCGGCGCTTCGGGGTCGACGTCGAGGCGCAGCGGCAGGCTGTTGATGAACAGCCCGACCATTTCCTCGACGCCGGCAAGCTCGGTGGGGCGACCGGCCACGGTGACGCCGAACAGCACGTCGCGATTGCCGCTGTAGCGCGACAACAGCAAGGCCCAGGCGCCCTGGATCCAGGTGTTGGGCGTCAATTGGTAGTGCTGGCACAGCTGCTGCAACCGTTGGGTCTGGCTGATGCTCAGGGTCTGGTCGAGGTCGCCGACCGCTTCCGGTGCTTGTTCCGCGCGGGCCAGGGCGCTGTCCAGGTGCAACGGCGTGGGCTCGCTGAAACCGGCCAGGTCCGCTTGCCAGAATGCATGCGCGGCGGCCATGTCCTGGCGTTCCAGCCAGCTCATGTAGCCGCGGAACGAGCGAAAGCGCGGGCGCGCCAGCGGTTCCTGATGCACAACCGCCTGATAGATCGCCAGCAGGTCCTCCATCAACAGGCCGAAGCACCAGGCATCGGTGAGGATATGGTGGAAGCTGCGCACCACGGCGAATCGGCGCTCATCGAGCTGGAACACGCGCAGGTGCGTCAACGGCGCCACGGCCATGTCGAAACCCTGCACGCGCTGGGCCTCCAGCGCCTGGTCCATGGCCAGGCGTTGCTGCGCATCATCCAGGTGCCGCAGGTCCTGCCAGTCGAACGCCGGCGCGGTGTGGCGGTACACGCACTGCAACGGCTCGTGGTCGTCCTGCCACCGGAACGCGGTGCGCATCATCGGGTGGCGGTCGAGGAAGACCTGCCAGGCCGTTTCCATGGCCGCGCGTTGCAGCACGCCGTCCCAGCTGTAACGCTGCTGCATCAGGTAGATGCCGCTGTGGGGCTGCAGCAGGGTGTGCAGCAGCATGCCCTGTTGCATCGACGACAACGGGTAGACGTCTTCGAGGTTCGACCAGTCCAGCGGCTCGGCGGCGAGGGTTGCGGCTTGCCGGTGGCACAGCGGGAAGGCGTCGCTGTGGGGACGCAGCTCAGGCGCGGCCGCGAGCGCAGCAAGGCTTGCCAGGCGCTCGGCCAGTGGCGCGGTCCAGTCGGCGGCCAACCGGCCTTCGCAGCGCAGGTGCAGTTGGCCATCCTGCCAGTGGGCCTCGATGCGCAGGGCATGGGCCGTGGTCGGCGGCAGGTCGGCGGCGGTGACCTGCGCCAGCGCGCCGTGGGCTTCGCGGTGGCTGTCGAGGTCGCCGCGCCAGTGAATCGCGATATCCGCCGTGGGCAGATCGCGCAGCGGTTCCTGCAGGTAGGTGTTGTCCGACAGGTAGCGCAGCACGCCATAGTCGGCGCCGTGTTGCGGGTAGGCACGCAGTTGCGCGGCCACGGCGTGCAGGCGTTGCAGCGCGGTGGCGGCGTCGGTGTGCAGGAACACCGGCACCGGCAGGTCCAGCGCGCCAATGATGCGTTGCGGCTCAAGATCGGCGAGGGCGATGGGCGAGTGCACCGGCAGGCGCTCAATGGCCGGACGCGCAGCGTACAGCTCCAGCGCCAGCAGGCCGTTGCCACACTGTTCGGCCACGGCGGTGGCCAGCAGGCTGTTCCAGTCCAGGTGCAGCACCTCGGCCAGGCGTTTCAAGGCGCCGGAGGTCTGGCTGCTCAGGCTGTGTTCGATCACCTGGCTCGGTTGCTGGCTGGCGGGCAGTTGCAGCGTGTCCATCCCGGCAAATTGCAGCCAGTGTTCCCAGGCGTCATCGAGGGCATCGCTGTGGGCGTGGTCTTGCTGATGGCGCGCCCAGGGAGTGAAGTTGCCGCCGTGATAGGACAGCCGCACGGGCCGTTGCAGGCGCAACTGGCTCAGCGCCAGATTGAGGTCGGTGAGCAACAACGGCCAGGAGGCGTCGTCCACGCACAGCGGATGCGCGGCCAGCAGCAGGTGCGCGTCGCCCAGCAGGCTGGCGTGCAGGCTTTGCCCGGCGTGCAGGTCCAGTGCGTCGACCGCGGCCTGGGCCAGGGCCTGTAATGAGTGCGGCAGGTATTCGCCGCTGCTGATCGCGGCCGCCTTGGGCGCTGCCAATACGCGCTGCTGCCAGTCCGCGTCGAACCCCAGGCGCAAGGCCTGATGATGCTGCTGCAAGGCGCCCAGGGCCTGGCCGAGCAAGGCACGGTCCAGCGGCTGCGCCAGGGCCACGCAGCGCCAGGTGGCGGTCAGCGGGCCTTGTTCCAGACGCGCGCGCTGGCCGGCGCCGAGGGGCAGCGCATAGCCGTCGGCTTGCTGCTGCGCCACGGTGTGGCTGGCATCGGCGCCGAGCACACGGGCGATGTCGGCGACGGTGCGGTTCTCGAACAGTTGGCGTGGGGTGAGCTTGAGGCCTTGCTGGTTGGCCCGCGCGATGATCTGCAGGTTCAGAATCGAATCGCCGCCGATGGCGAAGAAGTTGTCGTTGACCCCAACCTGTTCGCGCTTGAGCACGTCCTGCCAGATCGCCGCCAGCAGGCGTTCGACGTCGTTGCGCGGCGCCACATAATCGGCGTTGTCGTCGCGGGTGGCGTGGGGCAGTGGCAGGCGTTGCACATCGACCTTGCCGTTGCGGGTCAGGGGCAGTTCATCAAGGGTGATGAAGTGCGCCGGCACCATGTAGTCCGGCACGCGGCTGCCCAGGTCGTTGCGCAGCTTGAGCGCCGACAGTGACTGGCTGGCCACCAGATAGGCGACCAGACGCAGGCTGCCTTCCAGCTCGAGCGCGCGCACCACCACCTGTTCGATCAGCGGCGACAGGCGGCGGATCTGCGCCTCGACTTCGCCCAATTCCAGGCGATTGCCGCGAATCTTCACCTGACTGTCAACGCGGCCGAGGAACGCCAGTTGTCCGTCAATCAGCCAGCGCACGCGGTCGCCCGTGCGGTACCAGCGCTGTTGACGGGCATCCAGGTGGAAGCGTTCGGCGGTCAGGTCGTCGCGGTGCAGGTAGCCACGCGCGAGGGCGCCGCTGATCAGCAGTTCGCCGCTGATGCCGGTGGCCACGTCGCGCCCCTGGGCGTCGACTACGCGCAGTTGGCGGTTCGGCAGCGGCCGGCCGAGGGCAATGCGTGGCTGGCCCGCCGTGAGTTCGGTGGCAATCGCCCCCACCGTCGCCTCGCTCGGCCCATAGTGGTTGAACACCCGCAGGCCGGGCGCCAGCGCGTTGACCTGGGCCAGCAGCGCCGGGCTCAGGGCGTCGCCGCCAAACACCAGCAGGGCCGTGGGCAGCAACCGCGCATCCGGCAGTGCCTGCAACAGCCCGCTGAGGTGGCTCGGGGTGATTTTCAGCACGTCCACCGGGAATTCGCTGAACAGCTGCGCCAGGGCCAGCGGGCTGAAAGCGCTCTCGTCATCCACCAGCAACAGGCTGGCGCCGCTGCACAGCGCGCCGAACAGCTGGGTGTGGCCGAGGTCGGCGGCAATGCTCGACAGCAGGCCATAACGCGCGGCGGCGGGCGGCTGCAGCACGCTGTGCACCGCGCTCAGATAATCGACGATGGCGCGGTGTTCGACCACCACGCCCTTGGGCGTGCCGGTGGAACCGGAGGTGTAGATCACGTAGGCCGCGTCATCCAGGTTGTGGGAAACCACTGGCGCGCTGGCGGGCTGGGCGGCAATCGCTTCGGCCTGTGCGTCCAGGCACAGCAGCGGCGTGTGCTCACCCAGGCGTGTCAGCAGGGGCGTTGCCGTGGCGCCGATCAACAGCGCGGCGCGGCTGTCCTGCAGCACGTCGGCCAGGCGTCCGGCGGGTTGTTTGAGGTCCAGCGGCAGGTAGGCGGCGCCGGCCTTGAGGGTGGCGAGCACGGCGATCACAAAATCGGCGCTGCGCTCCAGCGCCAGCGCCACCAGGCTGTGACGGCCGATGCCCTGGGCGCACAGATGCTGGCTAAGGCGGTTGGCGCGCTGATCGAGTTCGCCGTAGCTCAGCACACCGTCGCGGTCGCGCAGCGCCGGTTGCTGCGGTGCGGCGGCGGCCTGCTGTTCAACGCGCTGATGCAGGCACAGGTCGGGCACCGCAAGCGCCGCACCACGCCCGAGGGCTTGCAGTTGCTCGCGCTCCTGCGTACCCAGCCAGTCGAGATCCGCAACCCGGCACTGCGGCTGCGCGGCCATGGCCAGCAGCACCGTGCGCAATTGCGCCGACAGCAGGGCGATTTCCTCGTCGCTGAAACGGCTGCGGTTGTAGCTGAACAGGTAATGCAGCTGCTCGCCCGGCACCACGATCAGCGACAACGGGAAATGGTTGCGCCCCTGGGTCAGGGTCAGGCCATCGCTTGCGTGCTCGCGGTTCGGGTCGGCGAAGCTCAGGCCTCCGGCGTCCTGGTTGAGCGCATCGGTGACCGGGAAGTTCTCGAACACCAGGATCGAGTCGAACAGCGCCTGCTCGGCGGCGATGCGGCTCATCGACTTGAGCTTGCCCAGCGGCAGATAGGCGTGGTGGCGCAGGTCGCTGTTGGCTTGCTGCAACTGTTGCAGCCAGTCCACCAGCGCCGGGCCTTCGGACCATTGCACGCGCAGGGGCAGGGTGTTGATGAACAGGCCGACGGTGCTGTCGATGGCGGCCAGGTTTTCCGGGCGACCGGCCACAGTGACGCCGTAGATCACGTCATCGCGCCCGGCGTGCTGGCCCAGCAGCAGCGCCCAGGCGCCCTGGATCAAGGTGTTGAGGGTCAGGTGATGGCGGCGGGCGAACTGCGCCAGTTGCTCGGTTTCCTCGATGCTCAGACGGTGTTCGCGTTCGGCGCACGGCGCGTCGGCAGGCGGGGCCAGGCGCAGGCCGAAGTCGGGCAGCGGGGTCGGTTCGCTGACATCCTGCAACTGCCCGCGCCAGAAGCTTTCAGTGGCGGCCATGTCCTGCTCGGCCAGCCAGGCGATGTAGTCGCGGTAGGCGCGGGTCGGCGGCAGATTGGCCGGGCGGCCGTGGGCGTGTTCGTAGTAGAGCGCCAGCCATTCCTGGATCGCGATGCCCACGCTCCAGCCGTCCATGATGATGTGATGGAAGGTCCAGATCAGGTGCCAGCGCTGCGGTTCGAGGCGCACCAGGGCCAGGCGCATCAGCGGCGCGTCGTTCAGCTCCAGCGGTTCGGCGCGTTGTTCAAGGGCCAGTTGCGGCAGGGCGGTGTGGCTGTCGCTGCGGCCCTGCCAGTCGAGTTCGCTCAACGGCAGGTTCAGCTCGGACTGCACCACTTGGTAGGCATCGTCGAGGTCTTCCCACAGAAACGCGCTGCGCAATACCGCGTGGCGTTGCATCAGGGCCTGCCAGGCGGCGCGAAACGCCGGCAGTTGCAGCGGGCCATGCATGTCCAGGCTCAGTTGCTGGTAGTACACCCGCGAATCGGGCTCGACCACGCTGTGAAACAGCAAACCGTGCTGGGTCGGCGACAGGGAGTAGATGTCTTCGATGTTGTTCATGGTTGTACGATCCATTTCAAATGCTTGGAGAGAACGGCGCGCCGTTCTCAGGAATTCGGTTTGCTCTTGAGCTTGCCCAGCAACGTGTCGAGGGACTTCTGATTCAGTGCCTTGGCCAACGGAAAGTCGGACGGCATCAGCGCGCCCGCCTGGGGATCGAGGCAATGTTCGAGCAGCGTTTGCAGGTGCGTCAGCAGGCGCGCGGGCAGGTCGCGGTCGGCCTCGGCGCTGATGCTGTGCCAATGCAGCTGCAACACGCCGTCCTCCAGCCACGCCACCACTTCACGGGCATGGCTCACACGGTTGGCAGGCGCAACCTCCGCCGGCGCCGCCAGGGTGCTGGCGCGCAACCAGCCGGCTGGCGCTTGCTCATGGCCCAGGTAGTTGAACAGCACGTCACCGTTGCCGGCCGGCAGCGCACCGCGCAGGCGCAGCAAGCCGTACCCCAGGCCCTGTCCGGGCACCGCGCGCAACGCTTCCTTGGTCTGGCGCACCCAGTCGCCGGGCGTGCCTCGGGCATTCACCCGCAACGGGAACAGGGTGGTGAACCAGCCGACGGTGCGGCTCACGTCAAGCCCTTCGAAGCCCGCATCGCGACCATGGCGCTCCAGATCGACGACGATGTCCTGGCGCTGCTCGACTTCGGCGAGTGTCGCGACCAGGGCGGCGATCAGCAGTTCTTCCGGCTGGGTGCGGTAGGCGGCGTGGGACTCGGTCAGCCATTGCTGGGTGCGCGTGGCATCCCAGCGCGCCGAGAGGGTCTGGCGCTCGGCCACCGTGGCTTGCGGCATCGGCGTGACGGCGAGTTGGCGCGCCCAGTAAGGCTGCTCGACGGCGGCACTGGCGGCCCGCCCATGCAACTGCTCGGCCCATTGCCGGTAGGACGTGGTTTTCGCCGGCAGCACCACGGGCGCGCCGCTTTCCAGCGCGGCATACACCTGCTGGAAATCTTCCAGCAACGGCCCCCACGACACGGCGTCGATCACCAGGTGATGAGCCACCAGGTACAGGCGCTGTGGCGTGCCTTGCAGCAGCGCGGCGGCGAACAGCGGGCCGTGTTGCAGGTCCAGACTGCCCGCGACTTCGTGTAATTGCTGCGCCTGGCTTGCCAGGGTCAGCCGCGCCGGTTCGACCGCTGCAATCTCCGCCTGCCACTGGCCGTGCGCGGCATTGAAGCGCAGGCGCAGGGCGTCGTGATGGGCGACCAGATGATCGAGTGTCTTCTGCACCAGCGCCGCTTGCAGTGGACGCGCGCTGTCGGCCAGCACCGATTGGTTCCAGTAGGCAGGCTGCGCTTGCTGCTGGTCGAAGAACCATTGATGCAGCGGCATCAACGGCATCGCACCGCGGACTTCGCCTTGCTCGGCCACGGCCAGCAGCGGCGTGATCAGCTGCGCCAGGCCCGCCGGGGTCTGGGCGCGGAACAGGTCCTTGGGCGTGAGGGCATAACCGTGGTCGCGCAACTGCGAAATCAGCTTGAGGCCGAGGATCGAGTCACCGCCCAAGGCAAAGAAGCTGTCCGCGGTGCCGACCGCGCGGCCGCCGGTGAGGCTGTCGCCGAGCAAGTCGCTGAACAGTTGGCACACCAGGCCTTCCAGGGCATTGCGTGGTGCGACCGACGCCTGTTGGTGCTGCGGCAGAGGCAGCGCCGCCAGCGCTTTGCGGTCGAGCTTGCCATTGGTGGTCAGCGGCAGGCTTGGCAGTTGCACCCACACGACAGGCACCATATAAGCCGGCAGTTGACCGCTGAGTGCGGCGCCCAGCGCCGTCTCGGCTGCAGCGCCGCTGTAGAACGCCACCAGGCGATTGTCGACCACCAGCGTGCAGGCGCCGCTGACGCCCGGCTGACCGAGCAGCGCGGCATCGATTTCGCCCAGTTCGATGCGTTGGCCGCGCAGCTTGACCTGATGGTCGAGGCGGCCGAGGTAATCGATATTGCCGTCAGGCAGGAAGCGGCAGCGGTCGCCGGTGCGGTACAGGCGTTCGCCGTTCACCGTGAGGAAGCGTTCGGCGGTCAGGTCGTCACGCTTCAGGTAGCCGCGCGCAACGCCGACGCCACCGATATACAGCTCGCCGATGCTGCCAATCGGCAACGGCTGCTGCTGCTCATCCAGAATGTGCAGGCGCAGGTTGGCGATGGGCTTGCCGATCGGCACGACAAGGTCGTCCACCGAGCAACGCCACACCGACACGTCAATCGCCGCTTCGGTCGGGCCATACAGGTTGACCAGCGCCGCCGGGTGGCGACGCATGAAACGCTGCACCAGATCCGCCGGCAGCGCCTCGCCGCTGGCGAACACCTGACGCAGGCTGCGGCAGGCGGCCAGGCTCGGTTCTTCGACAAACGCGCGCAGCATCGACGGTACGAAATGCAGGGTGGTGACCTGCTCCTGCTGGATCAACTGGCTCAGGTAAGCCGGATCACGGTGCCCATCGGGACGCGCCACCACCAGCGTGGCGCCGGTGATCAGCGGCCAGAAGAACTCCCACACCGACACGTCGAAGCTGTACGGCGTCTTTTGCAGCACGCGGTCGTCAGGCCCAATCGCAAAGGCATCCTGCATCCAGTGCAGGCGGTTCATCAGCGCGCCGTGTTCGTTCATCACGCCTTTTGGCTGGCCGGTGGAACCCGAGGTGTAGAGCACATAGGCGAGGTCGTTGGCCTGCACGTTCAGCGGTTCGACGTTGTCAGCCGCGGGCAGTGAGTCCAGCGTCCAAGCGGTATGGTTTGCGGGCAGGTGCGACAGCCACTGAGGTTGGGTCAGGGTGACCCGGGCATCCGCATCGTCAATCAAAAACGCCAGGCGCGCGGCCGGCAGTTCCGGATCGAGCGGCAGCCAGGCAGCACCGGCATGCACGATGCCGAGCAAGGCCACCACCATCTCCACCGAGCGCTCCATGCACACCGGCACAATTGACTCGCGACCAATGCCGGCCGCGCGCAGGGCACGGGCGACGTGTTGGGCGCGCTGGTCCAGCTCGGCGTAGCTCAGGCGCTGGTCTTCGAACACCAAGGCTGGCGCATTCGGCGTGAGTGCGGCCTGTTGGCTCAGGGCCGTGTGCAGGTCGGTCGGGCCAGGGTAATGCCGCTCGGTGGCGTTCCATTGCGCCAGCTGCGCCTGATCCTGCTGCTGCGGGAACAGCTCGACCAGCGCGCGCTCCGGCGTTGACACCAGTGCATCGAGCAGCGCACACCATTGCGCGCTCCAGCGTTGCATCGTGGCGGCGTTGAACAGCGCGGCCTGGTATTCCAGCGCCAGGGTCATGTCGCTGCCGTCGTCGTGCACTTCCCAGCTTTGTTCGAACTTGGCGTCGATGGCCGGCAGGCTGCGTTCTTCAAGGGCCAGCCCTGGCCATTGGCGGCTGTCCATATGGCCGTGATTGAGGGAGAACAGCACCTGGAACAGCGGTGTGCGGTTGAGGTCGCGGCGCTGGGTCACGGCGCTGACCAGGCTGGCGAACGGCAGGTCGGCATGGGCCTGGGCCGCGCGCAGATCGGCTTCTATCGCAGCCAGCAGGGTTGCGGCCGGGGCCTGTTGGTCGACGTCGCTGCGGATTACCAGGGTATTGACCAGGCAGGCCAGCAGGGTCTGGGTTTGCGGTTGGTCGCGCTGGTCCGCCGGAGTGCCCAGGCGAATATCGCGCTGGCCGCTGTAGCGGGCCAGCAGGGCGCTCAAGGCGCTGGCGAGCACCACGTATGGCGTGGTGCCGCGCTGCCGCGCGAAGTGGCGAATCGCTGCCGAACGTTCGCGGCCCAGGCTGAGATTCAGTTGACCGGCACGCCGATCCGCTTCAGCGGCGCGTGGCTGGTCCAGCGGCAGTTCGAGGCGGTAGTCGTCCTCGCCCAGGTGGTTTTTCCAGTACGTCAGGCTGGCCGCGCGCCGGGCCTGGGTGTGCGGGTGCTGTTGCCACAGGGCGAAGTCGACGTAGTCGATGGGCAGTGGCGTCCAGTCGGGCGCCTGCCCGTGCAGCCCGGCGCGGTACGCCTGGGCCAGTTCGTCGATCAGCAGGCGCATGGCCCAGCCATCGGTGGCGCTGTGGTGCAGGCACACCAGCAGCAGGTGCTCGTCGCGGCCCTGGCGGTGCATTAAATGCGCGCGCCATGGGGCGGCGTTTGCCAGGTCGAAGGGGGCCATCAACTCGGTCTGCGCGCGGTTGCACGCACTGTCCCAGTCGCGCTCGGCAACCGACGTCACCTGCAGCGCCGGGCCTTGCGGATCGATCAGCAAATGCGCCTGGCCTGCGACTTCCCTAATGCGGCTGCGCAGCACCAGATGGCGTTCGCTGAGCTGATCAAAGGCGGCGCGCAAGGCCGGCAGGTTCAGCGCACCGGTCAAGGTCAGCGCGAACGGCATATGGTATTCGCGCGATTGTGGCACCAGTCGGCTGAGCATCCAGAACCGCTGTTGCGCCAGGCCCAGCGGCAGGGCAGCCGGACGTGGCTGCGGCGTGATCTGTTCACCCGGCAAGGCGTCGTCCAGCTGCGCGGCCAGGGCCGCGACGGTCGGCTGGGCAAATACCCGTGCCAACGGCAAGGTCACCCCCAGGCGTTCCCGCACCCGGGCGACCAGTTGCGTGGCCAGCAGGGAATGACCGCCAAGCTGGAAGAAGTGGTCGTCGATGCCCACCTGCGGGCATTGCAGTACTTCGCTGAACACCTCGCACAGCAGCGTTTCGTTGGCGTTGCGCGGCGCACGGTGCGGCTGCTCGCGACTTGCGTCGGGCAGGCGGATGGCGGCGAGCGCCTTGCGGTCGAGCTTGCCGTTGGGAGTGAGCGGCAGGTGATCGAGCTGCACCAGCAGGCTCGGCAGCAGGTGGGACGGCAGTTCGCGGGCGAGCGCCGCGCGCAGTTCGGCTTCGCTGGCGTCACCGCTCCAGAAACTCACCAGACGTTGGTCGAGCAGCAAAGTAGCGGCTTCGCGCACCTGCGGCCGTGCCAGCAGGGCAGCGTCGATTTCGCCGAGTTCGATGCGCTGGCCGCGCAGCTTGACCTGATGGTCGAGGCGGCCGAGGTAGTCGATATTGCCGTCAGGCAGGAAGCGGCAACGGTCACCGGTGCGGTACAGGCGTTCGTCGTTCACCGTGAGGAAGCGTTCGGCGGTGAGGTCGTCGCGTTTCAGGTAGCCGCGCGCAACGCCGACGCCACCGATATACAGTTCGCCGGCCGTACCGATGGGCAACGGCTGCTGCTGGTCATCCAGAATATGCAACTGCAGGTTGGCGATGGGCTTGCCGATCGGCACCACAGGGTCGTCGACCGAGCAACGCCACACCGACACGTCAATCGCCGCTTCGGTCGGGCCATACAGGTTGACCAGCGCCGCCGGGTGGCGGCTCATGAAGCGCTGCACCAGATCCGCTGGCAGCGCCTCGCCGCTGGCGAATACCTGACGCAGGCTGCGGCAGGCGGCCAGGCTCGGTTCTTCGGCAAACGCGCGCAGCATCGACGGCACGAAGTGCAGGGTGGTGACCTGTTCCTGCTGGATCAGCTGGCTGAGGTAGGCCGGGTCACGATGACCATCGGGACGCGCCACCACCAGCGTGGCGCCAGTGATCAGCGGCCAGAAGAACTCCCACACCGACACGTCGAAGCTGTACGGCGTCTTTTGCAGCACGCGATCGTCAGGCCCAATCGGATAGGCATCCTGCATCCAGTGCAGGCGGTTCATCAGCGCGCCGTGTTCGTTCATCACGCCTTTGGGCTGGCCGGTGGAGCCGGAGGTGTACAGCACGTAGGCGAGGTCATTGGCCTGCATCTTCAGCGGTTCGACGTTGCCCGCGTCGGGCAGTGCGTCCAGCGTCCAGGCGCTATGGCCTGCGGGCAGGTGCGACAGCCACTGGGGCTGGGTCAACGTGACCAGAGCATCTGCATCCTCGATCAGGAATGCCAGACGCGCGGCCGGCAACTCGGGATCGAGCGGCAGCCAGGCGGCGCCGGCATGCACAATGCCGAGCAAGGCCACCACCATCTCCACCGAGCGCTCCATGCACACCGGCACAATCGATTCGCGGCCAATGCCGGCCGCGCGCAGGGCACGGGCGACGTGTTGGGCGCGCTGGTCCAGCTCGGCGTAGCTCAGGCGCTGGTCTTCGAAGATCAACGCAGGCGCATTCGGCGTGAGTGCCGCCTGTTGGCGCAGGGCCGTGTGCAGGTCGGTCGGGCCAGGGTAATGCCGTTGGGTAGCGTTCCACGCCTGCTGTTGCAGGCGCTCGGCGTCGGTCAGCGGCGACCAGTCGGCGATCAGCGTCTGCGGTGCGTCGAGCATGCTTTGCAGCAGTGCCTGCCATTGCGTCAACCAGCGTTGAGCAGTGGCCTGGCTGAACAGCGCGCTGCGGTATTCCAGCAACACCGACAGCACTTCACCGTCGTGCACTTCCCAGTTCAGGTCGAACTTGGTGGCGGCGGCCGTCACTGCCCGTTCACGCACCTGCAAGTGCGGCCACTGGCTGGCGTCGGCAGTGCCGTTCTGCATGACGAACAGCACCTGGAACAACGGCGTCTGGCCGAGGCTGCGTTCGGGCGCGAGGTGTTCGACCAGTTGATCGAACGGCACGTCCTGATGCTGCTGGGCGTCGAGCACGGTGTTGCGCACCTGGTCGAGCAAGCCGGCGAAGTCCAGCCCCGGTGCCAGGTCGGCGCGCATCACCAGGGTGTTGACGAAGCAACCGATCAGCGGCTGCAACTCGGCCAATGGCCGCTGCGCCACCGGGCTGCCGACGCGCACATCGCGCTGGTTGGCGTAGCGTCCCAGCAACAGTTGTGCGGCGCTGAGCAGCAGCATGTACAGGGTTGCGCCGCGCTGCTGGGCAAACTGGCGCAAGCGCGAGGTCAGCTCGGCGGGCAATTGCAGCTGCACCGAGCCGGCACGCGGGTCGAGCAGGTGCGGGCGTGGCTGGTCGGTGGGCAGTTCCAGCTGGTAGCTGCCGTCCTCCAGTTGCGTTCGCCAGTAGGCCAACTGACTGTCGAACCGCGCCTGCTGCGCCGCTTCGCGCTGCCACAGCGCGTAATCCGGGTATTGCAGGGCCAGCGCCGGCAGGCTGTGCTGCTCGCCTTTGTAGCAGCGGGCCAGTTCGTCGAGCAGGTTCTGCGTGGAGGCATCGTCGCTCACGCAGTGGTGCAGAGTCAGCACCAGCAACGCCTGCCTGTTGCGTTTGAGCAGGCGCGCGCGAATCGGTGCTTCACGGGCCAGGTCAAAACGCTGCGCGGTGGCGGCCTGGATTGCGTCTTCGTTCAGTTGCTGCCAGTGCGTGTCGGTGACGGCGTCCCAGTGCGTCGTGGCCAGCGTCAGCTCGACGTGGGGTTCGATCACCAGCGCCAGTTCACCGGCCGGCTCACGCACGATGCGGCTGCGCAGGATTTCGTGGCGTTGAATCACGTGGTTCAGCGCCGCTTGCAGCGCCGGTACGTGCAGTTCGCCGTCGAACTGCACGGCGCTGACCACGTTGTACTCACTGGCGCCGCTCAGTTGCTCGAGGAACCACAGGCGCTGTTGTTCGAACGACAACGGCAGGCGCGCAGGGCGCGGGGCGGGCACGAAGGTGTCGCGGGGTGTTTGCAGCGGCTGCGCGAGCAACGCCGCCAGGGCCTGCAAGGTGGGATGCTCGAACACCGCCCGCAGCGGTGGCACCGTGGCAAATTGCTGACGCAGGCGCGCAAACAGCACGGCCGCCAACAGCGAATGGCCGCCCAGGTAAAAGAACTGGCTGTCACGCCCGATTGCGCTCAACGGCAGCTTCAGCAGCTCGGCCCACAGGGCGGCGAGCTGGCGTTCGGCGTCGGTGCGCGGTGGGTCCGTGGCGTCCGGCTCGGCCTGGGTGTGCGGCGCGGGCAAGGCCTTGCGGTTGAGTTTGCCGTTATCGGTCAGGGGCAACGAGTCCAGCACCACAAAGGCCGACGGCACCATGTAGTCGGGCAGGGCGGCGCCCAGGGCGTGGCGCCACGCGCTGAGGTCGGGCTGGGCGCAACTGACGTAGGCCACCAGGCGCTTGTCGCCGGGCACGTCTTCACGGGCCAGCACCACCGCCTGGCGTACGCCGGGTTGCGCGCCGAGCAGGGCTTCGATTTCGCCCAGCTCGACGCGGAAACCACGGATTTTCACTTGATGGTCCATGCGGCCCAGGTATTCGAGCTGGCCACCGGGCAGCCAGCGCACCAGGTCGCCGGACTTGTACATGCGTGCCTCTGGCAGCGGCGAGAAAGGATCGTCGATGAACACGTTGGCGGTCTGCTCGGCGCGGTTGAGGTAGCCGCGGGTCACGCCGGCACCGCCGATATGCAGCTCGCCGGGCACACCCACCGGCAGTGGGTTGAGGAACGCGTCGAGCACGTAGGTGCGCACGTTGGCAATCGGCCGGCCAATGATCGGCCGCTGCGGGAAGTCATCCACCGCGCAGCCGGTCGCGTCCACGGTGCACTCGGTGGGGCCGTAGGTGTTGAAGAAACGGCTGCCGGCGATGGACGGCAGGTGTTGCCAGAGCTGCGCGTCCACCGCATCGCCGCCAAACAGCACGAAGCGCGGCAGGTAGGTCTCGCCACGGCGCACGCCGTCGGTTTCGAGCAGGCTCTTGAGCTGCGCCGGGGTGCATTCGAAGGCGTCCAGGCGTGTGCTCTTGAAGAATTGCGCCAGGGCGGCCGGGTCGTAGCGCACGTCTTCCGGGGTCAGGTACAGGCTGTGGCCGTCGAGCAGCAGGATCAGTTCGGCCACCGAGCTGTCGAAGGCGAACGAGTAGTTGAAGCTGGTGCGCATCGGCTGGTCGGTGTAGCGCCGGTACAGACCGTGAATGCGCGCCCAGGCCAGGTTGACCACCGACGCGTTGGTGACCAGCGTGCCCTTGGGCTTACCGGTGGAGCCGGAGGTGTACATGATATAGGCCAGGTCATCGGGACCTGCCAGCGCGGCGGGGTTGCTCTCGGGTTGGCTGGCGAGCAGCGCGGCATCGGCGTCCAGATGCAGGCGTGGCAGGTGGCTGCCCAGCTGTTCGAGCAGGCCTTGCTGGCCGACGAACAACCGCGGCTGCGCGTCGTCGAGCATGTAGGCCAGGCGCTCGGCGGGGTAGCTCGGGTCCAGCGGCACATAGGCGCCACCGGCCTTGAGAATGCCCAGCAGGCCGATCAGCAATTCCAGCGAACGCTCCACACACAGCGCCACCGGGCGGTTGGCGCCCACGCCTTGCCCGCGCAGGTAATGGGCGACCTGGTTGGCGCGGCGGTTCAGTTCGGCGTAGCTCAGGCGTTGGCCTTCAAAGCACAGCGCGTCACGCTCAGGCGTGCGCTCGGCCTGCTGTTCGAACAGCTGGGCGAAGGTCAGGTGCTGCGGCACGTCCATCTCGGTACGGTTCCACTCCACCACCGTGCGCTGCCACTCGGCGGGCATCAGCAAGGGCAGGGTGGCGACCGCGCGTTGCGGCGCGGCGAGCAGTTGTTCCAGCAGGTGTTCCAGGCGCGCCAGGGTTTGCCGTGCGCTGTCCTGGGTGAAGAGGTCGAGGGCGAACATCAGCTCGAGCTGAATCGGCGCATCCGCCGGGCACAGCACATGCAGGTCGAGGTCGCATTCGGAGTGCTTGAGCGGCGTGTCGAGCGCTTCGAAGGCCAGCCCCGGAAACTGCAGGCGCGCCTCCATGCCCAATTGCTGCGCAACCATCACCTGATACAACGGCGCATGGCTGAGGCTGCGCGGCAGTTGCAGGCTGTCCACCAGTTGTTCGAACGGCAGGTCCTGGTGTTGCAGGCCTTCGCGCAAACGCGTGGCGACTTGGACAACCACCGCGTTGAAATCGGCCTGGGCGCTGAAGTCGGCGCGGATCGCCAAATTATTCAGCAGGATTCCCAGCAGGCCTTCGGTGCCCGGCTGTTCACGGTGCGTAACCGGGGTGCCGATCAGTACGGTGGCGTCGCCGCTCAAGCGGTGCATCAATACCGCAAAGCCTGCGAACAGGACGCTGAACGGCGTGGTGCCCAGGCGACTGGCGAGTGCCTGCACGCGGCCGCTGAGGGCGGCGCTGAGTTCGCGTTGCACCAGCCCCGCGCGGTAGCTCTGCACCGACGGCCGTGGATGGTCGGTGGGCAAGGCCAGCAGGGGGCTGGCGTCCTGGTCGCGGCGGTCAAGGGTGCGCGTCCAGTAGTCGAGTTGGCGCGCAAGTTCAGCGCCTTGCAGGTGATCACGCTGCCACAGGGCGAAGTCGGCGTATTGCAGGGGCAGGGCCGGCAATTGCGCGGCGGCGCCGTGGTGGCGGGCTTCGTACCCTTGCGCCAGCTCACGCAGGGCGATGGTGGCCGACCAGGCGTCGGACACCAGGTGATGCAGGGCAATGCCCAGCACGTGTTCGTCCGGCGCCACTTTGAGCAGGCGCGCGCGCAGCAGCGGCGGCGCCGTCAGGTCGAAGGGGTGTTCGAAGGTGGCTTGCAGGGCGTTGAATTGCGCGCCTTCACGGGCGGTGGCGGCCAGGTTCGACAGGTCTTCGAACGGCAGCTCGATGTTCAGCGCCGCGCTGATGTGCTGGCTCGGCACGCCGTCCACGCTGCGAATGCCGGTGCGCAGGATTTCATGGCGCGCCAGCAGGTCATTCAGGCTGGCGTGCAGGGCTGCCACGTCGAGTTGCCCGCTGAGGCGCAGGGCAAACGGGATATTGAACAGCGTGGTGCCGGGCGTCAGTTGCTCGATAAACCACAGGCGTTGCTGGGAGAACGACAACGGCAGCAGCGCCGGGCGCGGTCTGGCCTGTAGCGAATCGGACGCGACGGCTTGCGGTGCTGCGGCCTGGGCCTCACGCTCGGCGATGGCCACGGCCAGCAGCGCGACGGTGGGCTGTTCGAACAGCACCCGCAGCGGCAGCTCGAGTTTGAACGTGCTGCGCAGGCGCGCGACGATCTGCGTCGCCAGCAGTGAATGGCCGCCGAGGGTGAAGAAATTGTCTTCCACACCCACGCTGTCGCGGCCCAGCACTTCGGCCCAGATGGCGGCAATGGCGGCTTCGTGTTCGTTACGCGGCGCGAGGCTTTCGCTGGCGTCTGCCTGCCAGGTCAGTTGCAGCGCAGCGAGGGCCTTGCGGTCGACCTTGCCGTTGTTGTTCAGCGGCAGGCGGTCGAGGCACTCAAAGGCGGCCGGCACCATGTACGGCGGCAACTGCGCGCGCAGGTGTTCGCTCAAGCCATGGTTGCCCAGGCTTTCGTCATGGGCCGACCAGTAGGCCACCAGCCAGGCTTCGCCCACGCTGTTTTCACGCAGCAGCACGGCCGCTTCGCGCACGTTCGGGTGCTGGGCCAGGCGGTGTTCGATTTCGGTCAGTTCGATGCGGTGCCCGCGCAGCTTGACCTGCTGGTCGCGGCGACCGAGGTATTCGATCACCCCGTCGGCACGCCAGCGGCCAAGGTCGCCGGTGCGGTACAGGCGACCGTCGATCTGCGCATGCTCGATGAAGGCTTCGGCGCTGCGCTGCGGGTCGTGCAGGTAGCCGCGACCCACGCCGACGCCGCCGACGCAGATTTCCCCGGCCACGCCAACGGGCACCGGGCGCAGTGCTTCATCGAGCACGTACAGGCGGTTGTTGGCGGTGGGCTTGCCGATGGGCATGTGGCTGACGCTGGCGTGCGGCGCTTCGGTGATCGGCTGGAACGCCACGTCGTCGGCGCATTCGGCGGGGCCGTAGGCGTTCATCAGCGCGATAGCGGGGAACCGCGCAAACCAGTCGCGGGCCACGGTCGGCGGCAACGCTTCGCCGGTGGGCAGCACCCAGCGCAGGTCGGGCAGTTGCAAGTCGCACGGGCACAGCGCAAGCAGGGTGCGCATCAGGCTCGGGACGATTTCCAGCACATTCAGGCGCTCGCTGGCGAGCACCTGCAGCAGGCGTTGCGGGTCGTGGGCGACCTCGTCCGGCAGGATGTGCACGGTGGCGCCGAGTACCGGGGCGGCGAGGAACTGCCACACGCTGATATCGAAGGCCACCGAGGCGGTCTGTGGAATGCGGTCGGCGGCGTTCAGGCCCAGGGCCGGGACTTTGCCGAAGATGTTATTGAGCATGCTGCGCTGTTCGATCATCACGCCCTTGGGCGTACCGGTCGAGCCCGAGGTGAACAGCACGTAGGCCAGGCTGTGCGGGGTGCCGGCGAGTGCCAGCGGTGCATCGTTGGGGGTGTTCCAGGCCGCTTCGGCGAACAGCGCCCGGGGCGCGTGATCGAGGCCGCTGAGCAGCTGATCGAGCAGGCCGCTGCAGTCTTCACTGGCGACCAGCAAAGGCGCGCGGGACAGGCTGAGGATTTCGCGCAGGCGCTCCGGCGGGTGGTTGACCTCCAGCGGCAGCATCGCCGCGCCGGCCTTGAACACCGCGATCATTGCGGTCAACAGCGCCAGGCCACGGGGGGCAAGCAGCGCCACCAAGCGGTCTTCGGCGGCGCCGGCCGCACGCAGGGCGTGGGCCAGGCGCGTGGCGCGCCGGTCCAGTTCGGCGTAGGTCAGGGAGTGGCCGTCGCAGATCGCGGCCACCTGATCGCCGCGTTCGGCGACCTGGGCGGCAAACAGTTCGGCGTAGCTTTTATCCAGCGGGAAGTCGTGGGGGTTGAGCGCCCAGTCGCCCAGCAATTGCTCGCGTTCATCGGCGGCCAGCAGCTCGAAACTGCCCAGCGCTGCCTCTGGCGCGGCGAGCATGCCGCGCACCAGGCTGGCCAGGTGGCCGAGCAGACGCTGCACCGTCTCGGCGGTAAAACGCTCGCGGTCGTACGACACGCGGATGCCCAGTTGCTCGCCGGGCAGGATCACCACGGTCAAGCCATAGTGGGTGTGCACGCTGTGGTCCATGCCGTCGAGGCTGAACTGAAAGCCGCCGTCGAGAATCTGCTCATCGATGGGGGCGTTCTCGAACACCAGAATGCTGTCGAACAGGGTTTCGCCACGGGGGAAGTCGCTCCAGCCCTGGATATCGGTGAGCGGCGTGTGCTCGAAGTCGCGCATCTGCACGTTGAGTGCCTGCAAGTCCCCCAGCCAGTCGTCCAGCCGTGCCTCGGGATCGACGCTGACGCGCAACGGCAGGGTGTTGATGAACAGGCCGATCATTTCGGCGACGCCGGTGAGCTCGGCCGGACGCCCGGCCACGGTGACGCCGAACACCACGTCGCGTTGCCCGCTGTAGCGCGACAGCAGCAGCGACCACACGCCCTGGAAAAAGGTGTTGGGGGTGATGCGGCGGCTGCGGCAGAAACTGGCCAGCGCCTGGGTGTGCTGCGCGTCCAGGTGGATCAGTTGATCGTCCACCAGCACTGCATCGGTATAGCGGTCGCGCGCCACGCCGTTGTCCACGGTGAGCGGCGTCGGCGCGTTGAGCCCGTGCAACTGGCCGCGCCAGAACTGCTCGGCCTTGCCCGCGTCCTGACGTTGCAGCCATTGGATGTAGTCGCGAAACGGCCGGGGGGCGCTGATCTGCGGCGTGCGCTGGTTGCACAGCGCCTCGTAGACCTTGAGAAAGTCCACGGTCACCAGGGAAATGCACCAGGCATCCATCAGGATATGGTGGAAACTGCGGATGAATTCATAGGCCTCATCGGCCAGGCGCACCAGACGAAAGCGGATCAGCGGCGGCTTGGACAGGTTGAAACCGACTTTCTGCTCCTCCTCCAGCAGCGTACGAATGCGCGCCTGCTGCTCGTGGGGCGCCAGCCCGCGCAGGTCGAGGGTATCGAGCGGTACCTTGACCTCGCGGTGGATCACCTGCACCGGCTGCTTCTGGGTTTTCCACTGGAAGCTGGCGCGCAGCGACGGGTGCAGCGCCACCACCTGGCGCCATGCTTCAAGAAACGCGGTCTCGTCAATGGCCCCACCGATTCGGTAGCGATCCTGCATCAGGTACACCCCGGAGTCCTCGTGCAGCAGGGAGTGGAACAGCATCCCTTGTTGCAGCGGTGACAGCGGGTAGACATCTTCGATCGGATTGCGCGTGGTGTTGTCGGTGGTCATTCAAAACGTCCTGCAGAAATAGGGGCGACGGCGGTTACAGGTCGGCGTCGTTGAGCTCGGCCATCAGCGCGTTGAGTTCGTCATCCGACATGCCGGAGGCGCTGAACTCGGCGCTTTGCGCCTGCGCCGGGCTTGCGTCCAGCGGCTGGGCGACGCTGGCCATGGCGGCGATGCTCTGGTGCTCGAACACGTGCTTGGCCGACAGCGCGATACCTTGTTCGTGAGCCTGGGCCACCACTTGCAGGCTGAGAATCGAGTCGCCGCCGATGGCGAAGAAGCTCTCGGTGACGCTGACACGGGGCAGTTTCAGGACCTTGGCGACGATGGCGTGCAGCGTGGTTTCCATCGGCGTGCGCGGGGCCACATGGCCGCTCTGGTCAAGTTGATCCGGGTCGGGCAACTGCTGGAGGTCGAGCTTGCCGTTGGGCGTGCGCGGGAAGGCGCCGAGGGTGATTACGCGGGTGGGCACCATGTACGACGGCAAGCGCTCGCCGAGGTAGCGCTTGAGCGCCTCGGAATCCGGCGCATAGCCGTGGGCGGCGAGCACGTAGGCGAGCAGGCGCTTGCCGGCGGGCTGGTCCTGCACGATCACTGCCGCTTCACGCACGTCGCTGTGGCTGCACAGTTGGCGCTCGATCTCGCCGAGTTCGATGCGGTAGCCGCGCAACTTGACCTGATGGTCTTTGCGCCCGAGGAACGCCAGGCGCCCGTCGGCCAGCCAGCAGGCGAGGTCGCCGGTACGGTAGGCGCGGGTGCCATCGGCGAGGGTGACGAAGGCTTTGGCGGTTTCTTCGGGTTTGTGGCGGTAACCCCGGGCCAGGGTCGGACCGGCAAGAATGATCTCGCCCGGCTCACCGATGCCGCTGGCGACCTCGTGTTCATTGAGGACGCGCAGGTCCATGCCGGCAATCGGGCGGCCGATGGTCAGGGCGCGGTCGCTGTCGAGCACGTCGTAAGTGGCCCACACGGTGGCTTCGGTGGGGCCGTATTCATTGACCAGCAAGGCCCCGGGCAGGGCGTTGCGGTGCTGGGCAATCAGCGACGGCGGGCACGCCTCACCGGCAACGATCCAGCAGCGCAGGCTGTCGGCGCCGCCCAACTGATCCAGCAGCGCCTGGTACAGCGACGGCAGCGACAGGCCATGGCTGACCCGGTGCTGCGCGACCAGTTGTGCCAGGCGCGGCATGTCCAGTTCTTCGCCGGGCGCCGGCAAGACCAGGCGGCCGCCCTGGGCCAGGGTCCAGAAAATCCCGGCCACCGAGCTGTCGAAGGCAAATGACGACAGCAGCAGGTAGGCGCTCACGGGCGCCTGATACGCGGCCATGCGCACCTGGGTGGAATGGCTCAGGGCGCCGTGGCTGATTTCCACGGCTTTGGGTGCGCCGGTGGAACCGGAGGTATAAATCAGGTACGCAAGGTCGTCGCGGTGGGGCAGGGGCAATGGCGGCAGGGTGCTGGCTGCGTGCAGATCGGCCAGCACAAAGCGTTGCAGGCCGGCCGGAACGCTGTCGGCCAGCTCGGGGCTGACGATGATGTGCGCGATGGCGCTGTCGGCGAGCATGTAGGCGCGACGGTCCTGCGGGTAAGTGGGGTCGACCGGCACGTAGGCGCCCCCGGCCTTCATTACGGCGAGCATGGCGACGATGGCGGCGTTGCCGCGCGGGAACAGAATGCCCACTGGCACGTTGGCGGCGATCCCGGCGTGCGCCAGTTGGTGCGCCAGTTGTGTGGCGCTGGCGTCCAGTTGCGCGTAGGTCAGGTCGCCCTGTTGATCGCTGAGGGCGACGGCATCGGGCTGGCGCTGCACCTGGCGAGCGATCAGCTCCACCAGCGTCACCGCTTCGATCACCGGCGGCTGTGTCGGTGCGGCGATGATCGCCGCTTGCTGCGGGCCGCTGATGGGCAGTTGCGCCCAGGGCTGCTGCGGGTTGGCCAGCGCGGCCTGCAGCAGTTGCGCCCATTGCTCGGCCAGGCAGGCGGCCGCCTCAGTGCTGAGCTGATTGCAGTCGTAGACCAACTGCGCGCGGAGCCGGTCGCCGCCCTGATGGACCTGCAGGCACGCCTTGGCCGGGCTCATCACCGCGCTGGCCTCGCGTTCGCGCGGGGCACTGGCGCGCCAGGCGAAGGCATAACCGCCGCTGAGGTCGCCGGTGTAATAGTCCTGCCAGCCGGCGGCGTGCTCTACCAGGGTGCCGATGTGGGCGCTCTGTTCCTGCAGGGTGGCCTGCGCCTGCAGGTCGATGCGCAGGGGCAGGCTCTGCTCGAACAGGCCCACGGCGCTGTCGAGTTCCGGTCCACGGCTGGGGTGAATCAGAGTAATGGGGACTTGCTGTTGCCCGGACAGGCGCCCAAGCAGCACGGCCCAGGCAGTCAGCATCAGGTGGGCGGTGAAGGCCGGGTGATTGGGCAGGCTGATGTCCAGATGTGCGGGGGCAAATCCACCGTCACCGGGTGTTTCCAGTGACAGTTGCAAGGCGTGCCGTTCGTGCTCGGCCGCAGGGTTCCAGAACAGCGCGCCGGGATGCTGCGGTGCGTCTTCGACCAGGCTCCAGCGCCATTCGGCGTAATCGGCGTATTGCAGGCTGTCGGCCAGGTCCGGCGGGGTGTCTTGCAGCAGGGCTGTCGCCAGCAGTGTGAGGCTGGCGAGGTCCAGGTGGCTGCTGGCGGCGGCCAGGTGCAGCACCTGGCCGTCGGGCCGTTGCACGAGGGTGACCGTCAGCGGCTGTGTCCAGCCCTGCGCAAGCGACGGGATCTGCTGCGCCACGTTGACGCGCAACGCGCACGCGTCATGGATCACCTGCACCGGGTGGCGCAAGCCGGGCACCGGCGTCAGTTGGGTGCGCAGGATCTCGCTGCCGCCCGCCAGCGCTTGCAGGCGCTGTGTGAGGGTGTCGGCGTCGACCGGCTGGGTCACGGCCCATTGCAGTTGGCAACCGAACGGGTGCCGGCTGCCGCCGTTGAGGTGTGGGTAAAGGGAAGCCTGTTGCGGCGAGATGCGAAAGCCTTGAAGTCCGTTCATGTTCAACTCAACTGCAAAATAGGGTGGAGAGCGCTCACACGGCGACGTCGCTGGACAGCAGGGCCTCGGCCATGCCGGTCATGATTGCGCGCTTGCCGGTAAAGGGTTCGCGGCCGTGGACCGCGAGCATGTTGTCGATAAACAGTACGTCGCCCTGTTGCCAGTTGAAGCGCACCAGCGAATCGAGGTAGGCGGCGCGCAGCGCTTGCAGCACCTGGGGCTCGATGGGCGTGCCATCGCCGTAAAAGGTGTTGGTGGGCAGGTCGAGGTCGTTGAAGTTGCCTTGCAGCGAATCGCGGATCGCCGCCGGCAGGGTGCTGATATGAAAGAACGTCGCGTGGTTGAACCAGACCTCTTCGCCGGTACGCGGGTGGCGCACCACGGCCGGACCGCGTTGGCGAGTGCGCAATCGGTTGTTTGCCTTCCACTCGACCTCGATGCCGACGCTGGCGCAGTAGGCTTCGACGTCGCTGCGCTCGCTGGACTGGAACACGCTCTGCCACGGCAGGCCGAAGCCGTCGCCGTAGTTGCGCACATAGAGCACGCCTTTTTCGCGAAAGCGCGCCTGGATCTCGCTGCTGATGCGTGACTTGACCGTGCGGGTGGAGCCAATCGGGGTTTCGCCGCCGGTCTCGGAAGGCAACTGGCAGTAGAAGAACAGCCGCAGCGGAAACCGTGGCGAATAGGAGTGCTCGTTGTGCGGGAAGATCATCTGGTCGGCCGGGTAGTCGGTCGAGGTGTAGATGTTGCCGCCCACCCGGGTGCGCGGCGAGGCGCGGAACATGTACTCCAGGGCGCCGGGGGACAGCGCGGCGATGACCTGGTCGAACTGTTCCACCGAGGTGACGCCGAAACCACGAAACAGCAAGGCGCCGTGTTGCAGCAGTTTCTGTTCCAGGGCGTCGCGCTCACTGGCGGCCCACGCGGCGAGGTCAACGCCCTCGACGGCCGGTTCGATCACCAGCGGCAGGGCGTGGTCGGCGCTGAGCAGGCGTTCGCTGACCAGTTGCCGTGGGGCGACGTTCATCGCTTTGCGGCGTACACCGCCGAGGGTGCGCGGCGTTGGGGGTACGTCTGGCATACAGGCATCCACCTCTGTCAAAGGGTCAGTGAGCGTCGTTTGGTCTGCAGCAACTGGCTGCGCCCGGCGCTGACCTGGGTGTGCTGGCTTTCGCGCTGGAAGGCCTGGTCCCAGGTGTCGAGGCGCGCCGCCAGTGCGGGCAGCGACTCGCTCAACCAGTCGCCGGCCTCGTCCAGCAGACGCGTCCACAGGTGTTGCAGGCGCAAGGCACGGGCCTGATCGAAGTGCTCGCCACGATATTTCAGCGTGGCGTCGATGCCATGGCCGGCATGTACCAGGTCCAGCACCAGGTGGAAATCCCCCGGTGCCTGGGCCACATCGAGCGTGTGCAGGTGCGCGCCGGCAATCAGCGTCGGCGCTGAACGTGACGGTTGATAGTTCAGCTTGACCTGGAACAGCGGCGCGTGGCCCGGACGTCGTGCGGGGGCCAGCGCGGCGACCACCAGGTCGAACGGCAGGTCCTGATGGGCGTAGGCTTGCTGCGCCTGCTCGCGCACCTGTTGGAAAAACTCGCCGAGGCTTGACTCGCCCTCTACCTCGCAGCGCAGGGTGAGTTGGTTGACGAAGAAGCCGATCACCTCGTTATGCGCCGCCAGCGGACGACCGCTGACGTCGGTGCCGAGCAAAAAGCGCGGCTGGCCTCCCAATTGCTTGAGCACCAGCTGGTAGCAGGCCAGCAGCAGCATGAACAGGGTCATGCCCTGTTCACGGGCGAGAGCGGACAGCGCATCGCAGCGCGATTGAGGCAGGCTGAAGTCGAGGCGGTGCTGCCCCGGCGACGCGCCGCTGCCACCCAATGCCAGGGTTTGCGGGACGTCGGCCAGGTGTGCGCGCCAGAAGTCCTGCTGCGCGGCGATGCGCGAGGGCGTCCAGTGCGCCGCTTCCCAGCGGGCGAAGTCGAGGTATTGCAAAGGGCGATCAGGCGAGGTGTGCGCCGCCAGTTCGGCGAGCAGCAATTGCGCGGAACGGCCGTCGAAGGCGATGTGGTGCAGGGTCAGCAGCAGGTCATGCCTGTCGCCCTGGCTGATCAGGTGCGCGCGCAGCAGCGGGCCGTGTTGCAGGTCGATGGCGGTTGCGTGTTCCCGGGCCAGGCAATCCTGCAGGTTGTCCTGCACGAGCAACTGCACGGGGCTGGCGGGCATTACCTGCTGCTGCGGGCCGTCGACGCCGTCGTGATAGACCGTGCGCAGCACGCTGTGACGCTCGACCAGCGCGTCGAGCCGCTGCGACAGGGCTTGCGTGTCCAGTGCGCCGTGCAGTGTCAGGTGCAGCACGAGGTTGTGCTGGGTGTCCTGCGGGTTGAGTTGATGCAGGAACCATAATCGGCGCTGGGCGAAGGACTGGTGACTATGGCTGAGGTCAGTCTCGGGTGCGGGATTGGCGAGCGGGGCAGCGGTGCCGAGGTAGATCAGCAGCGCCTGCGCCCAGTGCGCCAGGGTCTGTTCGCTGAACAGGCTTTGTGTGTCCAGTTCCCAGCCTAGGTCGCGCTGCAGGCGCGCGGCGAAATCGGCCAGGCCGATCGAGTCCAGGCCCAGGCCGATCAGGCTGAGTTCGGTATTCACGCTGAGGTACGGGTTGAGCGCGAGCAGGGTCTGCGCCAGCCATTGATGGCAGGTGGCAAGGTCGGGCTGCTCGCTCAATTGCGCGACGTCAAGGCGTTTTGCGGGCGAGGCGGGCGTGGCGCCGCTCTGGGCGATGATGCTCAGGGTGCCGGCCGCCAGTTGGGTGCGGGCGCCCTGGCGGGCAATCTTGCCGCTGGTGGTCATGGGAATGGTGCCGGCCTGCACCAGCACAATCTGATCGATGCCACAGTCAGCCGCTTCGCGCACGGCGCTTTGCATCGATGCAAACAGCGCCGGGTGATGGGCCGGGTCGACGAACTTGCGTTGCGGCTCGGCCACGATCACCAGTTTTTCGCGGCCCAGCACCGGGTCCATTTCCGAGAAGGCAGCGATGCGACCGGTGCGGATGCCGGGCTCGCTGTCGGTGATCGCAAACTCGATATCGTGGGGGTAGAGGTTGCGGCCGTTGAGAATCAGCAGGTCCTTGAGACGCCCGCAGATCACTACCTGGCCCTGATGCATGAAGCCCAGGTCGCCGGAGCGCAGGTAATGGCCGGGCTCGCCGGCGATCTGCGCCTGGAAGGCGATGCGGCTGGCCTCGGGGTTTTGCCAGTAGGCCTCGGCATTGCTCGGGCCTTGCAGCCACACTTCGCCGATGCGATCGGCGGCGCAGCGCTCGAAGGTGTGCGGGTTGGCGATGGCAATGGCGTGATGGGCCTGGGGGTAGCCACAGGCGACAAACTCCACTGCGGGCGCATCACCGCTGGCCAGGGCCACACGACCGGTTTCCAGCACCTGTTTGTCCAGGCGCAGCACCACGGGCAGCGCGTCGGCCGGGGTTGCACTGACGCACAGGGTGGCTTCGGCCTGGCCGTAACCGGGACTGATGGCCAGCGGGTTGAGACCGCAGGCGGCAAAGCGCTGGGCAAAGGCGTCGAGGGTGCCGGGGTGGATCGGCTCGGCGCCGTTGATAGCGTGTTGCCAGGCACTGAGGTCGAGCTGGGCGATCAGGCTATCGCTGACCACGCGGTTGCACAGGGCGTAGGCGAAGTTGGGCGCAAAACTGGCGGTGGCGCGGTAGCGACTCAGCGCCTGCAGCCAGGTGGAGGGCGCGTTGACGAAGGTCTGCGAGGCCATCAGGTAACACGGCATGCCGCTGTAGAGGGGCGCCAGCACGCCGCCGATCAGGCCCATGTCGTGATACAGCGGCAGCCAGTTGACCATGGCGCCGTGTTCATCGAAACCGTAGGCCTGGCGCATCAGCTCGACGTTGGCGATCAGGTTGCGCTGACGCACTTCAACGCCTTTGGGCGTGCCGGTGGAGCCCGAGGTGTATTGCAGGAATGCCACCGTGGCGGCGTCGATGGACGGGCGTTGCCATTGGCCGGCGGGCGGCGTGCCGAGGTCGTGCACGGTCAGTACGTCGATGCGCTGGTCCACCAGTTCGCGCAGGGCCTCGCAGTGTTCGACGGGCGCCAGGATCAGCGCCGGCTGTGCATCGATCACCACGTTGCGCACGCGGTCCAGATGCCGCGGCTTGCGCGACGGCGGCGGGAACAATGGCACGGCGATCAACCCGGCATACAGGCAGGCGCAGAAGGTGCGGACATAGTCGAGGCTGCTGGGCAGCATCAACAGCACACGCTCGCCCGGGTTGTAGCGCGCTTGCAGGGCCGCGGCCAGGGATCGGGACTGTTCGTGCAGTTGGGCGAAGGTGAGCGTTTCGCCGACGTCGACGCCGTCGGGCAAAAAATGCAACGCGGCACGCTGCGGGAAGTGCAGGGCGTTGGCCTCCAGCACGTCTATCCAATGATTGAATGCAAACATGGTGGGATTCATGCCATGGCCACGATGACTTTGCGGTCACCGGTATAAGGATTGCGCCCGTGGGCGACCAGTCGGTTGTCGAGCATCAGGATGTCGCCAGCCTGCCAGGGGAAGCTCACGGCGGTCTGGTCATACACGGCGCGCACGCTGTCGAGCAGGGCGTCGGCAATGGGCGAGCCGTCGCCGAAGTACACGTGACGCGGCAGGTTTTCCTCACCCACGGCGGCCAGCAGGCTGGCGCGCACGGCCGGCTCGATTGCCGAGACGTGAAACAGGTGCGCCTGGTTGAACCAGACCCACTCGCCGGTTTCCGGGTGCTGCAGCACGGCGGGGCAGCGCTGGCGGGTGCGCAGTTCACCGTCGGTTTTCCACTCCCACTCGATGCCGTTGTCCTGGCAGTAGCGCTCGACCTGGGCACGGTCTTCGGTGTTGAACACCTGTTGCCAGGGCAGGTCGAGGGCGCCGCTGTAGTTGCGCACGTAGAGCAGTTCGCGGCTGGCGAACAGCTCGCGGATCTCGGCGGGCATGCGCTGGTAGATCAGGCGGCTGTCGCAGATTGGCGTCTCGCCGCCGGTGTCACTGGCCTTGATGCAGTGGAACCAGATGCGCGAAGGCCAGGGCCGGGTGTAGGCCTGCTCGTTGTGCAAGGGGATGAACTGGTGCGCCGGGTATTCGGTGGAGCTGTAGACCCCGGCGAACACTTTGCTGCGCGGCGTCGAGCCGAATTCGTAGCTGGCCAGGGGCGCGCCGAAGCTGGCGGCAAAGCGTTTGAAGTCGATGGGGGTGGCGACCGTGAAGCCGCGAAACAGCACGCCGCCGACGGTGCGCAAGCTGGCGTCGAGGCTGTCGCGTACCGACTGCTCGAGCGCATGGATCGATTGGCCGGGGCTGGCCTGCACGCACCGGGGCAGGGTGGCGCCGTGGTTATCATCCGTGATCAACATGGGCTTGAAACGTCCGTCCGGGTGTTCGATGGAGGTCATTGTCTTGCACATCCTGTTTATGCTTTTGGCTTTTCAGCAACGTGACAGCAGGCCTTGAAAACCGGGCAGAGGCCTTCACAAAACGTTTAACAAAATGTGTTTATGTCAGTACGAAGGGCATACTAGGTGTTAATGAGAGGGATTATCAATAGTATTCCTTTAATATTTTTTTTCGCTTAGACTCCGCCCCGCTGGGGAAAAAAACAGTGTTTGCCAACGGATAAAAACTCAAATAATTGCGGTAGGGGAGCGGGGCGTGAATCACAAAATCAATACACTGGCGTTGGCGGTAGCATCAGCCGTCTGCCTTATGAATACTGCATGGGCGGACGATCAGCCAGCGGCGCTGGAGATCGCTCCAGTCACCGTCACGGGCGAAAAGATGAACCGTTCGCTCGAGAAGACCCAGTCGAGTGTGGCGGTGGTGACGGAGCAGCAACTGCGCGACAAGGCCGATCACAGCCTGATCGACGTGTTTGCCCGTACGCCAGGCGTGTACAACCAGTCGGGTAATGAGAACTGGGGTATTCGTGGCGTTCCGGTGTCCGGTTTCGATGACCAGGGCCCGGCAACCTTGAACGGTGCGATTTCGGTGTATGTCGATGGCGCCCAGCAACCCAACCGCGCGCTGACGCTGAGCCCGGTTGGCCTGTGGGATACCGAACAGGTCGAAGTGCTCCTCGGCCCGCAGTCCACCACTCAGGGGCGCAACTCCCTGGCCGGTGCGGTGGTGATCACCACCCGCAACCCCACTTTCGAACCTACCTTCTCCGCCCAGACCAACATCGGCAACTACGGTGAGCACGGCGTGGCCGTGGCCGGCGGTGGCTCGATCATCGACGACAAGGTCGCCGGCCGTATCGCCATCGATACCCAGGACGGCGACGGCTATATCCGCAACACCACCAATAACGACGACGCCAACCCACACCGCACCAGCAACTATCGCGGCAAATTGTTGATCACCCCGAACGACGACACCGATGTGCTGCTGACCTACGCGCACAACGAGCACCGCCAGGGCGACAACTCGATCACCCGTATCGGCGACAAGGTGCAGTATTACAAGATTGCGTCCAACACCAAGGCCTATGACAACCTCAACCAGGACACCGTGAGCGCGAAGATCGACTGGCGCCTCAACGACGCCTGGACGCTGACCAACATGACCAGCTACACCCACTCGGGCTACACCGCGCGCAAGGACTTCGACCAGACCGCCACGGCCAACAACGTCATCCTGCGCGAGCAGAACGGCGACATGTTCAGCCAGGAATTGCGCCTGGCGTACCAGAACGACACGGTGCGCAGCTTCGGCGGGCTGTACCTGGGCAACACCACCAACAGCTTCCACGACCGCTTGCTGTTCAACAACGTGCAGCGCGGCGCCGCCAAGGGCGATGTGGACGTCAAGAACGCTGCGGTGTTCGGTGAAGTGGATTGGGATTTTGCGCCGAACTGGACCCTGATCACGGGCCTGCGCTACGACTACGAGACCAACGATACCGACGTCAAGCAGGACGACTTCTCCAGCCCCGGCAAGGTGAAAAAGAGCTTCAATGCGTTCCTGCCCAAAGTCGGCGTCGACTATCAGTTCATGCCTGACCAGTACGTCGGCTTCATGGTGCAGAAGGGCTACCGAGGCGGTGGCGTGAACGTGCGGGCCGGTGGCGGTCACACCGCCTACGATCCGGAATACACCACCAACTACGAGCTGTCGTACCGCGGTTCGTTCCTCGAGAAGAGCCTGCGCGCGCGTGCCAACCTGTACTACACCGACTGGAAGGATCAGCAGGTCAGCGTGCTCGATCCAACGGGTAATTTCTTCCTGGTCTACAACGCCGGTCGCAGCGACATCAAGGGCCTGGAAGTGTCCGTCGAAAAAGACTTTGGCGAGCAGTTCACCCTGAATGTCGGCGGCGCGGTCACCGACTCCAAGTACAAGGAATTCAACACCGGCGACGGCACCGACCGCAGCGGCCAGGCATTCCTCTACTCGCCCAAATACAAGATGTCGGTGGGCGGCACCTACCGCTGGAATGACCGCCTGACCCTCAACACCGACCTGACCTACCAGAGCACCGCGCCGTCTGACTTCGAGTTCGACGCTGCTGGCAATGTGAGCAAGGTGCGTCGCAGTGACAACTACGTGCTGACCAACTTCAGCACCGAATACAAGGTCACCAAGAACGTCGCGGTGTCCGGTTACCTGAAAAACGCGTTCGGCAAGGAATACGTCACCAGCAACCGCATCGGCGACATCATCGATGTGGGCGCGCCGCGCACGTTCGGCCTGGTGCTGCGTTACGACATGTAAACCTCTGGACGCCGGGGCCCCAGGTTCCCGGCGTCCGGTTTTGCCTGGCGCATTCTGCTCCTACACCCAGCCTCCCTGGAGGACTTCATGAACGCCGTTTCGAATGCCACGACGGGCGGGGCAGCACAGCTACGCCTGTCGCACACCGGGTTGTCCCAGCCCTATTGCCTGGACCTGACGCCGATGCTCGAGCGCCAGCAACAGCAGGAATCGAATGCGCGCAGCTACCCACGGCGCATTCCGCTGGTACTTGAACGGGCCCACGGCATCTACGTACAGGACAGTCGCGGCCAGGTGTTTGTCGATTGCCTGGCCGGCGCCGGTACCCTTGCGCTGGGCCACAACCACCCGGTGATCATTGAAGCGATCACGCAATTGATGACCGCCGGCGTGCCGATGCACACCCTGGACCTGATGACACCGGTCAAGGACGCCTTCGTGCAGGAAATCTTCGGCTGCCTGCCGGCGGATTTCGCGCGCAATGCGCGCATCCAGTTTTGCGGCCCCAGCGGGGCGGACGCGGTGGAAGCCGCGCTCAAACTGACCCGCACTGCCACCGGGCGGCATTCGGTGCTGGCGTTCGAGGGGGCCTACCACGGTATGACGCTGGGAACGCTGGCCATCAGCGGCAACCTGTCGCCCAAAAATGCCCTCGGCGCCCTGATGCCGGGGGTGCAGCGCCTGCCGTTCCCCCATGATTACCGCTGTCCGTTCGGCGTCGCCGGCGAGCAGGGCGTCACCCTCAACCTGCGTTACCTGGAGCACCTGCTCAACGACCCGGAAAGCGGCGTGACCCTGCCGGGTGCGATGATCCTTGAACCGATCCAGGGGGAGGGCGGGGTGATCGCCGCGCCGGACCGCTGGCTGCAGGAACTGCGACGCCTGACCGCCGCCCACGGCATTCCGTTGATCGTCGACGAAATCCAGTGCGGCATCGGGCGCAGCGGACGGATGTTCGGCTTCGAGCAGTCGGGCATCACTCCGGACGTGATCACGTTGTCCAAGGCCATTGGTGGCGGCTTGCCGCTGTCGGTGATGGTCTACAACGATTCACTGGATGTGTGGCAGCCCGGCGCCCATGCCGGCACCTTCCGTGGCAACCAGCTGGCCATGGCGGCCGGCACCGCGACCTTGCGTTTTATTCGCGACAATCACCTGGTGGCCCACGCCGAAACCGTGGGCGCGCACCTGCGCAAACAGTTGCAGACGCTGCAGGGTGAATTCCCCTGGATCGGGGATGTGCGCGGACGCGGCCTGATGCTGGGCATGGAAATCGTCGACCCCCAGGGGCTCGCGGACGTACAAGGGCATCCGCCGGTCGACGCGGTACGCGCCAAGGCGTTCCAGCAGGCGTGCCTCAGGCACGGGTTGATCGTGGAACTGGGCGGACGTCATGGCGCCACCGTGCGTTTTCTACCGCCGCTGATCATCACCGAGCAGGAGATTGATTTTGTGGCGCAGATCCTGTTTGAGGCAGCGCGTTCAGTTTGATCATCAAGGCTTCGACGCCTGGTCGGATAACTGGATGACATGGGTTTGCAGCATGAAGTTGAAGCTGGACACGCTGTTGAATTTCAACGAGGCGTTGGCGGCCAGCGGTGATGTCAGCGCCTGGCAGAGCGTTTCGCCCGGTAACACGTAAGCCTTGTTGAAGGTAATGTCGGCCTTGGTCGGCGCGCTCGACATGGTCGGATCAAAACGAAATACCTTGCGCGACGGGTTGCTCATACAGAGTTTTCCCTGCGTTTGCTTAAAGCTGATTTGCTTCCAGGTGTCGACCTCGGACACGTTGGGATCGACGCCAATGATCACGGGCAGATCCTGCCCGATGACGAATTTCACCTTGCCTGCGGCTTGCTGCTGTGGGGGCAGCCCAGAAAACAGCACCCGTGCGATGTGTTCCCTGTCGAGGGGCTTGTTGCTACGGAAGATCACGCGCACGGTCTGGTTTTTACCGGGTGCGACCACTACGGTTTGCGGCACGGTGTACAACACGCCACCGTCGAGGTCGTCATCCGGCAGTTTGCTCACTTTGCTGTAGAGCAGCACGGCTTCGTCACTGTTGTTTTTAAGGTCGATGGTGGCCTCTTTCTGTCCTTTTTCAATCAGCACCGCAGAGGCGCTGGGTTGCACCTGGGCTTCAGCCAGCAGGGGCATGGCTGTCAGGCAGGCCAGCCACAGGCATTTTTTGCCGAGAGCAGTCAAAGGTTGTATCGATAATTTGTTCATTGGAGATCTCCAGTTGAGTGGGAAGTTTGCACATCAAGGTGCTGTCGGACGCATCGAACATGCCTGACGTTTGCAGTTGTTTAATATTGTCCTGTTTAACCAGCAGCACGTTCTGGTCGATAAAGTTGGCGATCAAGTTGCCGTCCTGGTCATAAAACACCGTGCGAGAACTGAGCGCTTCTGGCTTGTTTGTCCAGCGCATCAACACGTTCTTATTAGTGGTGGGCTCGAAGTCGAAATAGGACACCGCGCCACGGTCGCTGATAAAGTCCATCTGGTTGTTTTGGAAGTACACGTCATCGTCCAACCCCTTGGGATTGACTTTGACAAAGTCAGGCTTGTTATCGGAGATATTGGCCAGCACCACTTTGCCGTTATAGTTGGTCCTGGCTGAGCTGCGCTGGCTGCTGACCTTGACGAAACCCTTGAGGTGAGTGTCGACAATGGCATAGGTGTCTTTGAGTTGTTCAGGAGTAAACACCACGCCCTTGTGATTGGCGGCGATTGAACCCGAAAGGCTCAGGTTGTTTGACGTTGCGCTGCGGCTGTCGCTTTCGGACTTGGAAACCGTCAGGCCGGCATGCGTGTACGGTGTATTGAAGTCGTTGCTTATATAGTTTTCTGTGGATTCGCTGCGATTGGCAGTGCGCTGCACATGGCCAGCGGTCACGCTGTAATCACTGTTGACCCGGGTGGTCAGGTAGTTATCCAGGCGCTGGCTATTGCTGTAAGCGTTGTATTGCGATCGGTAGTCAACACGGCGGCCGCCCACTTCAAATGGAATCGACAGTCTGGCATTCAACGTCATTTTGTCACGCTGGGTATCACCGGGCGCTTGCAGGGTAGACCCGGCACTCAGGCTGAGTGAGGCTTTTTTGATGTTTGTGGAATAGCCTACCGACCACGTCGAATAACTGGCGCGGTTGTAGAAGTCGTTCCGGTCGAGCGAAATGCTAAACGCATTATTGTCACCCACGACAAAACTGTGCGCGATACTCAGGGTACTTTTTATATCGGCTTGGTAATCATAAAGAACCTGGCCGACATAGGAGAAATTGCGGCTGATTACCTGGTACGTAAGGTCGGTGCCGCCGTAACTCAGCGTGGCGTTAAAGTTGGCGCCGAGTTTATTGTGCTCATTCCTCGATAACAGGCCGTACGTGGTTATCTGCAGACCGCCTTTATTGAGGGTGTTGTTAACGGAGACGCCCTGATAATGTTGTTGGGCGACGACCGCGACGGTGGGGTTCACGGCATCGCTGTAGCGCTTTGAATAACCCGCACCGGCTGTCACGGCGCGCGCATCCGTGTTCGAGCGCCCCGCAAATGCATACAGTCCACTGCTTTGCGTGGTCGCACGGCTGATGCGAGCACGGGAAATCTGGCGGGTATCGATCACCTGGCCATCGCGTTTGATCACCACCACCACGTCCGACGTCAGTGATGTCACCGGTATTGCGGCCAGGTTGTTGTGGCCGCGGTTGACGTTCAGGGTGTAGACCAGTTGGTCTCGCTGGTAGAACTCGATCACCGCCGGCGCATCGCTGTCGTAGGTGAAGGCCACGCTGCCAATGCCTGATGGCGCACCCTTGGTGTTGTAGACCACGCCATCCACATACCCCACGCCGAAGCCGCCGTCGGGCGAGTTCAGGCGACCGGCTTTGACGCGGCCAATGTCGAAATC
Organism: Pseudomonas sp. MH9.3; assembly: GCF_034354675.1. Lineage (NCBI taxonomy): Bacteria > Pseudomonadati > Pseudomonadota > Gammaproteobacteria > Pseudomonadales > Pseudomonadaceae > Pseudomonas > Pseudomonas sp. MH9.3. Next base: position 771,287 of record NZ_CP133785.1, read on the forward strand.
GCGATCCAGATAAAACGACTGGACGTTGTTATTGCTGTAGCGCTGGGTTCTGGACGTAAAGCTGCTGAAGGTGCCGTTGGCGCGCAGCAACGCGTTGTCTGCGTTGGCGCCGACTTGATAATTTGCGCTCAGTGAGTCATTACTCGAACCGCTGGAGTCGTACGACGAATAGTAGGTGTTGTAGTTGACGAAGGCGCCGGTTCCGCCCTTTTGGTGTTGAATGAAATCGGGGTTTTCCAGCAGCGCGCGCGGTACCGTGAGCTTCAGGCTGCGGTCGCTGCGGCTGAAATTGGGCTTGATCCGATCAGTCAGCAGCACGTAGGTCGCAGCGCCATTTTGAATGCGCTGACCCCAGGCTTCTTTCTTCAGACCGAACCGTTCAAGGTCATGGGCGGTATAGCCCGCTTGTCCTCCGGGCGCGCGATAAACCACGGTCTTGGCAATGAAGCGATCATTGACGTAGAGATGGACCGCGTTATCGCCAGCATAAAGTTCCGTGTCGTGAAGGGCGTCCTCAACTTGCTGGTCACTGATGCCATTGATGCCGAGCAACTTGCTGTCAAATTTGAGTTGCGCGTGAGCGTTCATCGAGATGAAAAAGATCAGCAGTAAGGAGTGGACAAGTTTCATGGCAATAAAAATGTCCCACCGTCAGGCAGGACATTTGCGAACCCACAATAAATTAGTAGTAACGAACGTTCACTTGTGCCGTGCCGTTCCATGGAACTTGCGTGGTCGCGCTGATTTGGCTGGCGATGTTTATTTGCGGTTCAACCTCAAAGTTCCAGGTGAACGCATTGCCACTGGCCGGATTGCCAGCGGTGTCCAGAGGGCTCCACTCTTCTTTGGTGTAATAAGCCCAACTGGACATCAACGCTCGACTGCTGGGCGTAGACATATGGTTGGCCGCGTCGCGGTTATAACCAAAGCTGGTGGTGTTGGTTGCGCCGTCGACGATGGTGCTGACCGGTTTCAGCACAAAGTTGCCGATCTGCTTCTTGGTCACCGGGTCAAAGCCGATACCGAAGATACGGCCTGAATCGGCGTGGTCGGTGCGCCCGGCGCTATTCTTGCCGATCATGGCGCTGGTAGGGTCCGCATCGACGATCCACATGGCGGTTTTCGTGGTTGTGCCTTCCGGGCAGTTAATATCGATCCTCGCTGTTTTTGCGGGGAGTGTGGTGAAATCGGTTTTGCTAAGTGAGTCCCAAGTGATCTCGCCCCAGTCCAGATCATTGCCAGTTGGGACATTAACCGTGCACGCGGCTGGCGTGATAATACCTTTAACGTTAATCTCGCTGGCGGCATGGGCGATAAAAGGGGCGAGGGCAGCGAAGCCGGCAACGGATAATGTCGTACCCAGTTTGAAACGTTTCACAGTCATACTCCTATGAATAATTAAAAGACGCGTCGAGATGGCAACGTCGATAATGAAATCGACACCATTCAAGAGCAGCGAAATTATAGGAGTGCAAAAAGTGCTAGTTGCCTGGAATATTCCAGTTCTGCTGTTAACGAGGACAGCTGGGCGTGCACACGGGGATGATGTGCGAACCGTCAAACACCGGCGGCGCGAAGTTGGTAAACGAAGTCGCGTACCGCCGCGTGCACCACCGAGTGGTGCAGTGCTTCACGGTGCAAATGCTGCGCCTGACGGGACAGTTCGGTCAGGTCGACCAGTTGCAACGCTCCGGCGAGTTTGTGCAGCAGATGGCCGAGGGTTTCGGCATCGTCACTGATAAGTGCGGCCTCTATGGCCAGCAGGTCCTTGCGACTCTCTGCGCAAAAACTGTCCCACATCACGGCCTTCAGATCGCCCATGCTGGTGACTGCCGAGTCTTCAGGCGGCGCGCACAGGTAACGCTCGAACAAGGTAATCAACGCACTGAGGACGATGGGCTTGAGGATGAGTTCGTCCATACCGGCCGCTCGGGCACGCTGCTGTTCCTGCGGGTGGATGCTCGCCGTCATGCCGATGATGGGGATCGTCGCGGCCTCGAGCTGTGAGTCGCGTACCTGGCGGGTCATGGCGTAGCCGTCGAGTTCCGGCATATAGCAATCAGTGAGGATCAGCGTGTACTGCTGCGTTTGCAGACGCTCGAGCGCCTGCAGGCCGTTTTCCACCAGGTCGAAGGCGCATTGCAGGTGCTCCATCTGCCTTTTCAGCAGCAGTCGATTGGTGGGGTGATCCTCCACGATCAGCACTTTATGGCCCTTGGGGTAACTGGAACGGGGCAACGGAATTCGGCGGCTGCTGTTGCGCCCCAGCAGCAGTTGCTCAAGCGCGGCCTGCAAACCGCCCCAGGTCAGCGGGTTAACGCTCAGCCGGGTGGACGAGGGGCCGACCGCATAGCCGGCAGGCAAGTCTTCGGTGGTAATCAGCAGCGTCCCGGGATTGCCGGCGGATGCCTCGTCGGTGGTGATCAGCAGGTCCGGCTGATCCGACGTGAACTGAAACCCCAGCGCCAGCAGGTGCTGCGCCAGGGCTTCCTGACAGGGCGCAAGATCGGACGCGAGCTTTACCGAGTGGGATGCGAAAGGTTTTTCAAGCGCGGCGACGACGGGCAGGCTGAGGGTGAAAGTGATGCGCGTGCCTTCATTGAGGCAGCTGTGCAGGTAGAGTTCACCGCCCATCAGTTGCACAAGTCGACGCGAAATCATCAGGCCCAGGCCCGAGCCTCCGTAGCGGCGGGTAATGGAGCTGTCCGCCTGCATGAAGGGTTGAAACAGACGCTCCTGCTGCGCCTGACTGATGCCGATGCCGGTGTCCGCAACCAGGAATTCCAGGTGCTGCTCGCCATCATCGTGCTTGACGCTGAGTTCCAGGCGCACATGACCGTTTTGGGTGAACTTGGTGGCGTTGCTGAGCAGGTTGAGCAGCACCTGGCGCAGGCGGCTGCCGTCGACTTCCAGCAGCCCGGCGATGCGATGATCAATCAGGCTGTGCAGCCCGAGGCCTTTGCCGTGCGCCTGATGGCCGATCAGGCGCAGCACGCCGTCGAGCAATTGACGCAGGTCGGTAGGCTCGGGCGCCACGACGAGCATGCCGGAGTCGATGCGTGAAAAATCCAGGGTGTCGTCAAGCACCTGCAGGAGCGAGCGGGTCGATTCGTTGACCATTGTCAGCATTTCCTGCGCATCGGTGGGCAGGTGCAGGTCGCTCATCAATTCGAGCAGGCCGAGAATGCCATTCATCGGCGTGCGAATTTCATGGCTCATGGTGGCCAGAAACGCCGCCTTGGCCTCGGCCGCCTGTTCAGCCAGCTGTTCGGCGGCGCGAATGCTGGTGACGTCGATAAACGTGGTGAGCACGCCCTGGGGTTCGGCGCCGTCAAGCCGATAGGGGGTGACGATGTACAGCCAGTGCTGGTCGCTGCCATCCTCGCCCACCAGGATATGCTCGCCTTGTTGGCGTTCATCGTCGCGCAGCGCCCGGTCGACCATCTTCGAGATCCGCTGGCGCACCTGCGCAGGGTAGTAGCTGATTTCGTCAACGGAGCGCCCCAGCACCTGGGCCGCTTCGACGTTGAAGGTTCGCTCATAGGCTTTATTGAGCATCAGGTATCGGCGCTGACGGTCCTTGATTGCCACCGGGTATGGATACGATTCAAGCAGTTCGCGGCTGAAGCGCAATTGCGCGGACAGCCGTTGTTGCGTTTCCCTCAGGGCGCGCTGACGGGTTTTGAGCGACAGGTGTGCGTAGAGCAATACGCCAATGATCAGCAGGGCTGCGGACCCTATGCTGCCGACGATACGCCAGAGGCGTTGTGGGGAGACGCCGATTTCATAGGTATTGCGCAGCCACTGTTGGGCAAACAGGTCGCGCTGTTCTATCGGAATGCTCTGGATCAGCTGATCCAGCAGGGCTGCCAATTGCGCGTGACGCTCGGTCACCGCGATAGACAACTCCAGCGGCAGATCGGTGGCTGCGGCAATCTTGAGGCTGTCCGACCAACCTTTCTCCAGTAAGCGGTCCACGGTTATCAGGTTGCCCACGTAACCATCGGCCTTACCGGTGCGCACCAGCTCAAAGCCATCTGCCGGGTCGGTTACCCGCAGCAGCAAGCTGTCGGGCACCCGTTGCTGGAGGCGTTGCGCGAACTTCGGATTGTCCGGCACGACCAGCGTCGCGCCATTGAGCTCTTCGATGGCGGTTTTCGCGGGTTCTCCGAGGCGTGTCACCAGCACGTTGGGAATCTTCACGAAGGGCTGCGTGTAGCGCCAGCCGGGCAAGTGTTCGGTGGACGCGTCCACCGGAATACGCAGGTCAATCTCGTCAGAAGGCGCAGCCGTGCCGCTTGGCGCGGGTATTTCAACCACTTTGAGCCGCAGCGCATTCACCAGGTATTTCAGATAGCTGTAGCTCAGGCCATTGGGGCGACCGTGTTCGTCGAGGAACGACATGGGACGAAAGGTGGTTTCATAACTCACGCGCAGCATCGGCAAGTCATCCACCCATTGGCGCTGCGCGGTGGTCAGGTGGGAGGAGGGCTGCATGCGTTGATTGATCGAATGCTTGTCCAGCCAGCGCAACTGCAGGTCGTTGAGAAAGTCGGACGGGGTACGGGCCATGGTTGCGGCAAGGGCGTCGCGCACGTCGGGCCGCAGTGAACTGATACCGAAGTGCAGGCCGGCGTTGTCGTAAATATCCTGCTGCCTGACCTCAAGGGACTTGTAGTGTCCGCTGCTGAACAGCGCTTCGAGCTGGTACGGCTCGCCCAGGTAGGCGTCACCTTCGCCATGCTGCAAGGCGTCCAGGGCAGCCTTGGTGTCCGCGTAGATTCGCAGTTGAGAGGGCGGCAGGCGTTGGCTCAGCCATTGAGCAGTGGTATAGCCCTGCTCGGCGACGAATGAATGTGACGACAAGTCGGCAGGTGTGATCGCCGCGCTGCCGTGCCGTACAACCAACACCAGGGGGGAGAGCAGATAGGGGCTGGAAAAGTCCATGCAGCGTTGCCGCTCGGCGTTGGTCTGCAAGTCCGGCACGATGTCGATGCGTCCTTCGCACAGTGCGGTGGTGGCTTGTTCAAAAGTGGCGAACTGGCGAAACTCCAGTTTCAGATTCAATTGGTCGGCCAGGTAACGCAGGTAGTCGATACTGAACCCGGCCGGGCTGTCGCCGACCCAGTAGCCGAGGGGAGGGGTGGTCTGCACCGGCAGGCCGACCACTACCACAGGGTTGCCCAACGCCGCCGGGGCTTGTGTTGACGCCGTGCACAGGCTCGACACCAACAATGTCAGCCACAACAGCCTGCGCAGGGCGTTTATCACCCGGAGTGCTCGACGGTGGATTTGCTCAGTGAGGCGTAGTACTGATACAGCTGCGCGTCGGACTGTATACCCAACTTGCGCTTGGCCGAGTTCTTGCCCCAGCTGACCGTCTTGACGCTGCGATGCAGGGTCTCTGCAATGTCCTCGGGCGACATGCCCGACGCCAGCAGCCGCACGATTTCCAGCTCCCTGGGGCTCAGCTGCGCTTCTCCTGCCGGGCTGCGGGGCGATTCAGCCAGCGCCTTTTTCAAGGCTTCATTCAAATAGATGCCCCGACGCAGCACGGTGCGCACGGCTTTTGGCAGGCAGAGAATGTCGCTGTTTTTTTGAATGATGCCACGCACTTTCGCCTCCAGAATCAGCCTCAGAATGCCGAGGTTCTCTTCACCCGTCAGCACCAGCACCGGCAGGTTCGGGTAACGTCTGTTGAGCAAACCCAGCATGTGCAGGCCATCCATGTCGGCGCCGGGCATCGAATAGTCGACGATCAGCACGTCGCATTCATGGTTTTCCAGCGCGGTGAAGAGTTCCGGAACGCTGGTGGCGGTTGCCTGGATTTTGGCAAAACTGCTGTCATTCAACAGTACAACCTGGCAACCGTGCAGGATGGCAGGGTGATCGTCGGCGATGATGATACGAGGAATCATAAGCGCTGCTCCTGGGGAACTGTACAAATTGGCCCGTCACTGTCGCCCGACTGCTCAACACGCAGAAAGTGTAGCGTGAGTACCGTCCTGCGCGCCTGTTCAAGTTGAGACGGGAGAGCCGTGAACGATACATGCACGCAGGTTTGAGAAGACTGGAAAAATCTAGTTCCCGGGGCTTGGCTAAATGCGGCACTTCAACTTGAACTAATCACTACGCCATCCGCCCTAACGCTGTGCAGCTAATCGCCAACCCGGACTGACGCCGGGTTGCTCACTACACGCAAAGGTTTTGTGATTATGAAAAGTGAACAAGTAGAAGGTGTTGTAGAAAAGGCCGCAGGCAAGGCACAGAGCGCTGTCGGGAAACTGTTTGGTGATTCGAAGCTGCAAGCTGAAGGGGCTGGACGCCAGGCGGCTGGTCAGTTGACCCAGACCTACGGCGATGCGCTTGACAGTGTGTCTACATTCGTTAAAGAGAAGCCAGTTGCAGCCCTGGCAATTGGTGCGGTAGCGCTGCTGGTGCTGGATCGTCTGCTGCGCCGCTGAGTTGGGGGGAGAAACCTTGAGGGGTTTTTCCTGAAGCTCACCTTCGAACGCTTCGAAGTTGTGTTGTTTGGAGTGCGCGAAGGTGAGATGTGTGCATTCACCTGGAACGTCGAAAAGTATGTGGCTGGCGACGATAGTAACGTGCGTCATCAGTGTGGGCTTTTGGCTGACGGCGTCATGGTTGGCCGGAGTGAATGAGCCGTGGGACGCGCACTGTTATTTTGCTGTTCTATATCCGGCGTCCCTGGCGCTCACACTGACGCTGGGTCTGCTGTTTCAGAAACGCGGATGGCTGGCGGGCCCCATCGTAATGTTCGGGCAGATTCCGTGTGTGATGATCACATCTGAAACCGGGCCGCTATTGGCAGTTGGCATTGTGTATTGCCTGTTGCTTTCGATCCCGGCAGTGATGCTGTGGTGGGTGGCTCGCGTTATCTCTCGACGCTTCACCGCTCCAGCGGGTTAGGCTGCATTAAGCGTCTACGCTGAGAAAATCTCCTGAGCATAAGAGTGAGGTGACCCGAATGAACAGCGAATCCACGCCGGACAGGACCCGTACCGACCCAATCGACGCCGAGTATTTCGAATACAGCAAAGCGGCCAATCCGATCAGCGCGAACTTGATCACACGGATTCCCTATCAGAGCTTCCCGGCTTCGCTGTATGACAGCGGCCCCTCCAGGGTAGTGCCACTGGACCTCAGCGAAGCCCTGGGCTGCGAAGGCCCGGCGACTGGCCCTGGGCTGTGCGCGAACTTCATTCGGCTCAACGCCGGCGATACCCTCACCTTGCAGCCCAACGCGACGTCTCAAGTGCTCTATGTAATTGCGGGGGAGGGCCGCGTCGTTCAGGGCGAGCATGCCATTCAATGGTCCAAAGGCTGCTTTATCGCGCTGCCTGGCCTGCACGAGGCACGTCTGAGTGCAACGCAGGATGCTCGATTTTACTACGTGCACGATGAGCCGCTGTTGCGCTACCTGGGCGTGACGCGCAGCAGCGATCGCTTTGCGCCGACGCTCTATCCCGCAGACGTGGCGAACGCGAAACTGCGTGAAGCGGCCGATGACCCGCATGCGCAGGACCGTAGCCGCATCAGCATCCTGTTGGGTAATCGCAACTTTCCACAGACCCGCACGGTGACTCATGTGCTGTGGGCAATGTATGGAATTCTGCCAGCAGGGTCGGTGCAAAAGCCCCATCGGCATCAGTCGATTGCGTTGGATTTCATTATCGATTGCCCTGTGGGGTGTTACTCGCTGGTGGGCACTGAACTGGATGCGGATGGCCAGATCCGCAACCCGGTACGAGTGGACTGGTCACCTGGCCTGGCGTTTGTGACCCCGCCAGGGTACTGGCATGCGCACTTCAATGAGGCAGACGCGGAGGCATTCCTGATCCCGATTCAGGATGCGGGGCTGCAAACGTATTTGCGGTCGTTGGATATTCGGTTTAGTTGAGTGGCTTGGGGTAGTCTCGCCTTACCGCAACATGGCTTATCGTCATTAGGCAAGCAAGGTGACCACAGGCTCTATGACACTGCTCTAGGAGAGAAGACGCTTCGCTTAGCCTACGTCGCGATCACGCACGCAAAGAAACACTGCTACTGGTTTATCGAACCAGCTCAGCCGCTCAAAGGTGGTCTGATCAGCGCCCTGGCGCAAATGTCCTTCAGGGAGCCGCTCTTTGAAGAATCGAGGGCGCGGTAGTCTTACCACCTTGCATGCAGGCAGCATCGGCTGAGTCGGTAAGCAAGGCGAGTGAGCTACCGCAGCCCTGAACATCAACGCCTGCTTAGCAGCACTCTGGCGGAACGAAATTACGTGTTACCTGTTTATTATGGCTCAAATGGCGTCGAGCGAAAGCTCATGGGGGGCTGGACGCAGTAAACGATAGGTACGGAAGGTGGGTGATGCGCCTGGCCAGCGTGCCTGTTGATCCAGCACGGGCATGCGCCGGAAAATGTTGAACCAGAGCTCCACGTCCCGTATTGATGAGCATGGACGGTGTACTGCAAATAGTAAATCTAGGTACTGAACCAACTACCCTCAATAGCCGATCAAGCCCACGCGGTTGTAAGAATCTCGCTACAGGGCTCTTTTACCGACTTGTGCGAGCCTTTTTCTAGCGCGGAAGCAGCATTCTAGACGTTTGGCAATGCTCTCGTTAGCGAGTATGGTTCACAGAATTTTGACCCGGAGCGATGCCTTGCGAAACCAATTTGTTGACCGCACTGAAGCAATCTCTTTTCTGGCAGAGCACTTGGCTAGAGATGGAGTGGGCCCTCACGCCAATGCTCTTGCGCAAGCATTGGTTGATGAATGGCAGGTTGCTCAGTCTAATAAAGGCGGTGATAGTTCTCATCGGGCAGTCTTCAAGCCCACACGTTGGGTGATCCGGAATGAAGACCTGCAGCTTTTGAGCAGCTTGTTCGGCCTATTGAAAGACGTGTTCACCGATACTGCGATTTTTTCCGGGGCGCTATCTGAATCCGACATGCTGAACTTGGCGCTTTCCGTGGGCAAGGCACTCACCAAGCTGGCGCTGAATCTACATAAAAAAGGTGTGCAGCTCGGGCAGAAAGAGTTCTTTGTTTTGATGCTGCTCCGTGAAGACTCAAACGGGAAGCAATTAGTCACGATTGAGGCAGCGTTCCATGCGCGTTTCGGTAGCGATCACTGCGTGCTTGAAGTGCTCGAGAAACTCGAAAAATGCCCCACGCGTGCCGGGGACATAGAACTCGTTCGGGCAGGTGAAAACGATTATTGGTTTGCGCAGGACGTATGAATCCAGCTATGAAGGAAACCAAGTTCTTTCGCCTTTGCCTTGAGAGTTTCACCCGCAGCAGTGCAAAAAAAAGTCGGCAGGAGTTGATAGCGTGCGCTCGTAAATTAGGAGCGGGCGACAACGAGCGGGCGAGAGAGCTGTTCCTGAGTGCAGAGGGCTGGCTGCGTTCTGGTATAGCCAGCCCCATAGCTTCGCTGACGTCAACACGGCAAGCCGCGTTTATGGTCTGGCTCACAAAAATTCTTTACAGTAAACGACCTCTCCAGCGCGCCGACTTCCTGTACGAATGGGCAACGTACTGCTTGGGAATGGTTGAGAATCCCCACTATGCAAAACGCGCGTTGCAGCGCGCGCTCTCTATACTCCGACGCGAGTGCCGTGACTGGACTCGATTGGTAAATATCTTATCTCAGCTAGCGTTAGCTCTCGATGAAACCGGAAGACGCCGTCGTGCGACCCAGATACTAGAGATAGCCTGCCGCCTATGCGATGGTCATCAAGTAGAGCCAATCGCCAATGACACATGCTTGCGCCTCTCCGCAGCAGCCCATGCATGGCAAGGTGATTTGGATACAGCTCTGAAGCGCATGGATCAAGCTAGCGCAATAAACGCAACTGTCAATGGAGCCTCCCCGCTACAATCTGCCATCGCTTGGACGATCTCAATTTGCCGGTATGGGTTTCCACTGGAAGGCCCTCCTTACACACTTCGGGCAGCCTTTGCAATCGCATCCATGGACATGGCGGATAAACAGAGCCCCGCCGATCGGTGGCTCGAAGTTGATGGACTAATGCACGCGCTTAACAGAACTCCGCACTCACTACTTGCTATCTTGTCCACACATACAACTGTATGGCTTGCCACCGAGGCAACCGAGTACGTTCCGACTGCCGGCGATCTCGCAACACTATTTAATAATTACGGCAATGCTCTTGCAGGGGGTAACTTAAGCGAGCGAGCACTCGCTGCTTTTGGAAGGGTACTTCGTTGTGCGGAGGAGAATACTGACCCTTTCCAGCAAGCTGATGCGGACTACCAATGCATTCATGCTTACAGTGGGATCGGCTTTGTTCACTTCAATTTAGGTATGAGGACGATCGCCCACGCCGAAAAACAGGCATCACTCCATCAAGCTGCATACTGGTTTGCCAAAGCTGCGCAACAATGTAAGCAGGTCGGGTCAAGAGCGTGGTTCGAAGGAAGAGGCTGGGCGTGTGCGGGGCTGGTGGAGTCATACTTAGAGCATACTGAGCAAGCTTGGTTTTATTTCGCTTGGGCGCTACTAGCCGGATTATCAAACTGGGGCCGCACCAGCGATCAGGCGACGTTGGAAGGCTTTTTAAATCCTGACTCCTTCATTCGGTTAAAGATGGTTGAGGGTTTTGAACGACTCAATGCTCGCCATGCTGCTGTGCTGTTCGGCAAGGCAGCTGTTCACGCTGTATACAGGGAAGCTTATCCTAGCGAGACACTCGAATCGATCGGGGCAGCTTTGTACCTAAGATCACGATCAGACGCCCATCGCAAACTAGCTCAAAGCCTAACCATTGCCGGCAGATACAACGAAGCGGAGCAGGCGTTTGCATTGCTCAAAGATGACGCATGGGGCGTATATACGCGACGCGACAGTGTCCCAGTCGAGATTGAAGCTGCCATAGCCCTCAACCAGGCTGAAGCTGCGGGGTTACACGAGTCGGGCATACTGTCGTTTTTGACCTCGATTCCAATGAACGAAAGCTTAAGCGACGCGACGATCGAGCGCATGGGCGACTTGCTGGCTGGCCTTGATCACGCAATTGAAGCTCAAATCAATCGCCGTAAGATGTTGCAGCGCCAAGCTCAAGGCAATTTATCTCCAGACGTGCTAGCTCCTGGGGATGCTCGGATCCGATACCTTGTGTCACCTACATACATGACGGTCACGGTGCAAGTAGGGGCCTCGATTTCAACCTATCAAACCGACGCAACGTTCGAAGAAATTTCTTTGATCTCCTTTGCGTTGCGTCAATCGCACTCTGCGAGCCAACGCGACTTTTTGGAGCTTGCCTCTGCACTGTACGGCGCATTAATTAAGCCCGTGGCTGATGCGTTGCAAGGTGTTACTCATTTATGGATCGAGACAGACAGCCCACTGGATGGAGTTCCATTCGCGGCGTTGTTCGATGGTGAAAGATATCTTTTTGAGCGCTACTCAATCGCTTACTTCAATGCTGCCGGTAGCTTAATTCCTGCAAGTACAGCACATAATAGTTCATCTGTGACTATTTTTGCCTGCTCTGAGTTAGCTGATGGCCGGTTGCCTGGGGCGGCTCTAGAGCGTGAGTTTATCCAAGGTGCGCTGGAATCCAAAATACCACCTGTGGTCTGTGAAGCTTACAGCCATGACGAATGTTCGATTGATCGTATGCTAGTTAAGCTTACGCTCGATGGACAAAATAACTGTGCCATCCATCTTGCGACGCACGCTGTATTCAATGCGACCAGTGACTCGCTGTCGATGCTAGCTCTTGCCGACGGCAATTTGAGCATGAACCGGCTGCGTAAAGCTACTGAGGCTGAACAGTCGGATTTGGGGCTGTTTGTACTATCAGCCTGCGGAACAGCACGTCAGGATTTGGACGTGGAAGGATTCTCGCTTACGCTGCTGCGTGGAGGTGTTCGAAGCGTGGTGTCCAGTCTCTGGGAAACCTTGGATGTCAGCGCACCAAGCTTTTTCAGGAAATTTTATGAAACATGTCAAGCGTTTGAATCTCCACGCACCATCGCTGTCGCGTTACGTGAAGCTCAGATTAGCCTTAATGAATACTATCGCGATCAAGCGATCAATACAGGGGTGAGCCAAGCAGCGCACTGGGCGCCGTACGTTGTTATGACAGGTCGAATTGGTTGACGAATAGCCTGCTGGCATTGAATCTATCCAAGCTCTCAATCCGGAACATCATGCTGGCGTGTTGCCGCTGATGCGAATTTGACCCACATAACGGTACACAGCTGACCCACAGTAACCTTCTCAAAATCCACCTCTGATGGGGCTCGGAGAACGAGCGCTTGGGTCAGTGAATAGTCAGCCGTTGGGTCAATTTTGCTCCGGCAGTAACACCGTAAGCACAGTAGGTCGCGTGAGATGCCCCCCGGGGTTTCGGCTTCACAAGCTGGGTTCCTCGATGGAAATTCAACAGCCAGGGCTACCGAGGCGCAGCGCGGGGTGACATCAGATTTCCTTTTGTCGCACCCGCTCCATGGTGCGTCCATGCTGCCCACCACATCTAGTCGGCAGCATGGATGGATAGACTGACCAGCTAGCCCAACTGGCTGACTAATTGATCCAGGCGCTCGCGTATGAGGTTAGTTACGCTTGAAGTATCAATCCCTTGACCCTGATCGAAGCTATTCACTTCCAAGGCTCGCAAGTCGAAATAGGAGTATGTATATTCGGCCTTGGGATGGTCCGATTTTGTGTATTTAACGTAGACTTGATCATCTTCCTCATAGCTTATTTTTTTGATGAACTGACTGTATTTGTCAAAATTTGGATGGATGAACCGATATTGATCGCTTGAGCCGTGATTAGTGAGAATGGTGTCGCGACTTATGAGAAATCCCACGTCATCCTTTTTGAATTGCATGTTGCACCGCTTGCAGGCAACAGAAAGGTTGGAAATAACGTAGGTCAGGTCGCGGTACTTATCCTTGGGGACGATATGTTCACGATCAACGATGAAACTGCCTCCGCCGTGAAGATTCATACGACAGTAGCAGCACTTAGAACTCTGTCTTTTTAGGTGGAAGCTACGAACTCTATCCTTCAAGGCGACCAAGACAGCCCTTACACCCTTGAGGTCGTCATGCTCATGCTTCCAGGGCTTACTGGTGGTCAATGCAAATTCGACGGCTTCTTCCTCTTCTGCTGTAAAAACGAAATCAGTCAGTGGCGGCTGCAAGGGGTCAGACATTTTGAGCTTCCTGATGAATTTCGATAGCCAGTTTCTTCGCAGCCTCTAAGACCTTTCCTTGGCGCTCGTCATAGGACGCGCGCTCCATACTTTCCAATGCTTGTGTAACTTCATAAAAGGTGCGCTTTTTATTGTCTAGATCTTCCAGGAGATCGACGACATGGTCGCTAACATATCTGCTTTCAGGTGTAATCGTTTCGAATTGCTCCCAGAGGCTTTCTTCTACGCTCGGAACTGGATGATCACCCAAGGTCGAAAATCCGGTTTCCGCATAATGGAAGCTAATCCTGTCTTCGCTATTCCTTATACCTGAGACGATAAGTGGGGAGTGGGTGGCAATGTGGACTTCGACATCATACCGTCCAATCAGATCACCTAATTTGTTTACATAGTCCTTTTGCCACTGGGGGTGGAGGCTATTTTCTGGTTCATCGATCAAAATCAAGCTGCCGTCTCGCACATTGGTGAGAATAAAAATCTGCGAGGCGATCATCGCTAGCTCCCCTGAACTCGCTTGGTCGATCCTTAGAAATCCATTTCCATGCTCATGTTGGATATATACTTCTACGCTTTTTAAAAGCTTTAGTTTCTTTAGGTAACGTTCACCTTCCAGTATCGCTAAAAGCATTTCCTGAACTCTCGGCTCCATATAACTCTGGGCAAGATTGATTTCAAAAACTAGGTGCCCATTGCCTATCGATTCTGAAATCGACTCCATGACATTGGGGTTTATGTCAAAGTCTATTCTTCCCCCAATGCCTATACGGTTAAGCTCTGCGAGCTTTTCTTCGGCGTCTTTGTGTAGCACCCCTATGAATGTTACTCTCGGATTGTAATTGCAGTATTCAAGGACCTTTGCGATCGCGTTTAATCTGTATGTGCCTTCGCGGGCCAGCTCTATGAAAGCGGATTTAATAATGTTCGATGGCGTGTTTCTAGGGTTGCGTGCAGAAAACTTTTTTACACTAGGTCGCAATCTGTATCTGTCGTGCACAGTATTGCAGATAACCAATGTATCTCTTCGTGAAAATTGAGCGATCTCTTGGAGGTGACGGCTTTTGCCTGACCCATTTTTCCCGACTACAAAATTAATATGCATGCGATCCCGTCAGGCCGTAAACGACCTTTGTCGATGGTTGTGTTGTGGCAGATTTTAGACGCTGTGAAGATGTAGCAGGCAGCAGCCGGCAAGCTTTTGTGGAGTGGTTTTTTTTGCTTCCACTTATAAGAAATTGAAATCGCTGAAAGTGCACCTATTGGCATAGATATATCTTCTTCCATGATGTAGGCCACAATGTCCGGTCACCGCTCCCCGTGTGGCGATGCAGTCCTAAGCTTAAGCGCTGGGGTGCTTCGGAAGGAAGAGAGTTTAGGCTGTAATAGGTCTGTTTTCCCGCGCTCCGGAGAAATCTAGTTGATCTCATGCCCCCAATATCCCAACATCGGTGTATCGCTGGGCTAGAAGGCGCCTCGACGAGCGCTGCTCTACTCGCGTTACAATTGTGACTGACCTCGGCAGGTCTCCGACTGATCGATGAGATTGAGTTCGAGCAAAAGCTGCGTCGTTGTTCTCCGAGTACAATTTTTCGCTCCGTGATTTGACCAGTCTGCTGGATCCGCAATCGATACGCCAGGTGCCTACGCTAAGGACATTGATCTGGTTCGTTAACTTGCTTTCTGTGAACCGCCTGCGTTTGCAGCCCGCGGAAGCAAACAGACAAGGAGCGGCACATTGTCAGCTGAAAACCAACTAACAGAACCTGAAAACCAAAACGACTCAATCAAGCCAAAAAAGGCGTTCGTGCTCACCGATGAGATGCGCCGGCGGATAGCGGAATCGGAAAAAGAGCACCGTCGTTACAAGCGTCGGGAGAGGCGGTTTGAGTTCAGCCGTATTTCCTGGTTTTGGGATGAATTCCCGAATGAGGAGCTCTACAGGCCTCCCTTGGCTGAGCGACGCAACACGCGCCAGGAAATGGCATATCACCGGTTTCGACAAATGATGAGTTGGTCGTTCTGGTCGCGGATGAAGTCAGGCGCCGGTATCAAGCTCGCAGCGGTGGGGGGGTTGGTCGCCGCATTCATTCAGGCAGCTCCGCCATTGAAGGGCGCAGAAGCCGCGGTCGGGCCTTTGAGCTGGTTGCTGGTGGGCGGGGGCTTTTACTTGTTAGCGGTGATCTGGTTCGAGTGGAAGTGTCCGGTTCTGCTAAAGCGCACGCTTGCTGGGAAGGAGGAATACCTTGGCATCGAGGGGCGGCGCTGGCTACTCGCTCTTGTTGAAGATGAGCTGCGACGCTGGTGGAGCGTTAAACCTTATGACTTGGATGTAGGCGGAATTAAACCAGAGTCCTATAAACACCGACTTGCGCTTGACATCACTCGGCATGGTGAAATTCCAGCCTACGGCGGCTTTTGTGAATTCGCATCCGCACGGATCGAGTATGCACTTCATGAATACGCCAAACTGACATCGACAGCGATCTGGCGAGAAAAATTCAAGCCGAACGAATTCCAAAAGTTCATGCCGGTACATAGAATGTGCCCACGTAATATACCTCTGCGTAACCTCCACTTGAGCGTCATGAATGAGAGGGAGGCGGAAATGGCTAAGGTGGGCAAGGAGGGCGACTTGGTGGTGCGCTGGTTCGACAACTCACTGGATTTTCAATCGCGGTTACCAACCCCTCGAAATTTGGTGGTGTCGGCGTACGCGGAAGGTTTCATCTACCTGTTCCGCACCGACGCTTCTGCGCTGACATTCACTCGTATTGTGGCCCAGTGGCAAAACACGATGCTCCCGTTATGCCGGCTCACTCTCATTGGCCTGTTCCTGGCCAGTGGCGGTTGCTTCTTGTGGTTTGTCTTCCTACAGCTGAAGATTCTCCTGCCGAATCTGCTTTGAGTTGCTGTCTGGCGAAGTCTCGGCGGCAGGCAGTGAGCCTACCGCATCAAACTCTCAAGCAAGAGCCTAATTCAGGCTTGAGGGGAGGTTGGAGTGGGCGGTTTGGCCGGCTCCGCCTCACCAGCCCGAGTCTGTCCACTCCGGGTTCGAACGATCTGTAGTTGCGTATCTGTCAGGCTGCGGTAACGAGTGCGATCGGGACGAGCATTGATGATATGGCTCTCAAAGCGCCGCTCAATGACGTCGGCAACATCGGCAAATACGACGTTGATGTCAGCCTGTGTGGCTGAACTCTGACGGGCGCGCGGGATGTAACGGGTGACGCACCAAGACAGGTATTTCTTCAGCAGGCGCAGGTACTGGTCACGTGTTCGTGAACTGATCTGCTGAAAAAGTACAGTGCCAGCTTTGCCGATTCGGGCGGTCAGATTATCGGCATGACGGCCACTTTGGAGCCAAATAGCGTAACCGTCCAGCAAAGCCAGAATCGCCTCAAAGTGGCAGGCCAAGATGGCCTCATCGATATCCAGATCTCGGCTTTTGGCATAGGCGTAGAAAGCCTGGATCGCGCGCAGGTGCGCCGCAGCCGTGTTGTAAGCCCGGTGCCTGAGTTTGAGTTGGACGTAGATGAACGGAATGAGTATGGGCAACGGCGTCGCATCACCAGCTTGTACAAGCAGCGGTAGTCGTTGACCTGAAGAGAACCTGCACTGGATCAGTTTCATCGACAGCTACCTCATTCAAGGACTCGCCATGAACACGAAACACATGGCCCGTTGAGAGAGTAGACGTCAAATACGGATTGGTCGAATCAGTGACTTACGTGGCTTATGAACATTTCTAACATAGCCTTTCGTTTAACATAATATACATTATGCGAACCTTAATATACGGAGCTGGGGGGCTCTGGTGGTCAGATTTGAAGCCTGGCTCAACCCTCGATCACCGTCTCCAGCTCGTACAGGCTTCGCTTGGCGATGCTTTCTCCGCATGCTTGAATGCCGGCCTTTAGCAACGCTGTTGCTTCCACTCGGCGCCGGAGAAACGGAATGTGGCTTTGTACAGACTGGAAAATTGATTGGAACGCAATCAGCGCCGTGGCTACTGCCGCAGCCGCACTCATCGCATTATCCGTTTGGCTTTACGACAAGCATCAACGGAGGCTCGAACGCAAGGCCAGTGCTAGGCTTCTAGCTCAGATCATGACGACACTTGTTGGAGCTGCACATGTCCAGATTTCTAAATTCAAAAGCGATCTTTTTCCAACTGGCAGTGATCCCCTGATCGGCAGTTTGCTGCAGGACAAAAATGCGCGAAAGCAGCTGGTCGAAAAGGCATCAGCAATTACGATTGAGCTTCCATCCCAGTTTTTGGACAAAGCTGATTTCTTCAGTGAGGCTGTCAGCAGCACCCTGGCAAACGCATTTTCTGAAGTAAATCGCTTAAAACAGTTCGTCGGCTTATTCGGTGACCTGGCAGATAAAGAGCGGCAAGATGTGATTGACCTTCACTTAATGACGGTTCTCAACCAAATAAAAACGGCTGAGGCGGCTGCTGAAGCTGCCTTTAGGGCTCTTTTAATGGTTGGACGAACCAGCCGGTAATCTTGCCTCCCCTCCCCCTAATATGCATATTAATTATAACTAAACTAAATGACTATTTAGTTGAGTTAAGTCACAAAGCGAACCAAATACTCTTCAGTAGCCACTGCCTGCCGTCGCCGCTCCCCCCACAATCGCAATCCCCGAACTGCTACCCAACCGAGTCGCCCCCGCCTCAATCATCTTCACAGCCGTCGGATAATCACGCACCCCACCGGATGCTTTTACCCCAATACCGGCGCCCACGGTCTTGCGCATCAGGGCTACGTCTTCAACGGTAGCGCCGCTGCGGCTGAACCCGGTGGATGTCTTGACGAATGCCACGCCCAGGTCGCGACAGATCTCGCATGCCTGAACCTTCTGTGCGTCATTGAGCAGGCAGGTTTCCAGGATGACCTTCAACGGCACGGCCGCGCAGGCCTTGTGCACCTGTGCAATATCGTCGCGCACGGCGTCCAGCAAGCCGTCCTTCAGCCAGCCGATATTGAGCACCATGTCGATCTCCCCTGCCCCGGCCGCAATGGCTCGTTCGGCTTCGAAGGCTTTGGTGTCACTCAGGCCGGCGCCCAGGGGGAAGCCCACCACCGCGCAGATCACCACGCTTTTATCGGTCAGGCACGAAGCCACGTAGGGCACCTGCCCGGAATTGACGCATACCGAATAAAAGCCATGTTCCCGCGCTTCGTCGCACAGGGTCTTGATCTGATCAACGGAGGCGTCGGGAGCCAGCAATGTGTGATCGATGTACTTGGCCAATGCGGCGGGTGGAAGACTGTTCATTTAATGGCCCCTTGCCTGTATGTTTCCAATAAGTGTGAAGCGCTGTCACAGTGCTCACATAATCCGTTACAATAGTAACATTTAATGTTGCTTATTTAACATCATCAATCAAGCCCTGGAATACGCGTGGACAGTAGAAAAGCCGAGCGACTCAAGCTTATCCAGCAAGCCCTGCAGGACCAGAACGCCATTCACCTGCGGGAAATGGCGGCCCTGCTGGACGTTTCCGAGATGACCCTGCGCCGCGATCTCGCTCACTTCACCGAGCACCTGCGCCTGCTGGGCGGCTATATCACCCGGGTCGGCAATGAGGTCGGCGATTACCGCGTGGCCGATCAAGACACTCGCCACGTCGAGGAAAAACGCCGCATCGGCAAGCTCGCCGCCCAACTGATCCAGCCTGGCGACACGGTGTTTTTCGACTGCGGCACCACCTCGCCGTTTGTGATTGATTTCATTCCCGATCAGTTGGAATTCACTGCGGTGTGCAGTTCGCTGAACGTGCTGCTCAAGCTGCAGAACAAGCCCAATTGCCATATCGTCTTGTGCGGCGGCACCTTTCACCGCAAGAACCAGGTTTTCGAAAGCAGTGCCGAAAGCAGCATTCTCGACAGCGTGCGCCTGACGTGGGCCTTCGTGACCGCCGCCGGCGTCAGCCAGGCATTCGGCGTGACCTGCTTCAACTTCAATGAGGTCGAGGTCAAGCAAAAGGTCATACGCCAAGCCCAGCAACGGGTGCTGCTTGCCGACTTCAGCAAGTTCGACACGGTGCGCACCGCTCACTTCGCCACCCTGGAAGACTTTCAGTACGTGGTCAGCGACAAGAAAATTCCACGCAGCTACAAAGAATCCATCCTCGCCAGCGGTGCGCAATTGCTGGTTTAACCCAGCACCGTTTGCCGCTCCTGCGCACTCAGGTAGCCGGTGGTCAGGCTGAACGAAGCGCTGGCGCCGGCGGCCAGTACCCGCACGTTACCCTTGGCTTTTTCGGCGTTATACCCCTCGGGTTCGCAGGTGGACGGCAGCACGAACGCCGCCACCTGCTGATCCGGCGTGTAGAGAATCCAGCGCACGGCATGCTCGAACTGCTCGGGGCGGTAACGGGTGTAAAACGCCGCACCGTCGGGATGATCCAGCAGAAAATGCGCCTGGCCTGCGGCGTCCGTGCCCACGCCGTCGAAGAAAAACACGACTTCCGGGTCGTACAGCGACGGCTGATCGAGACTGGCCAATTGCGCCGGATGCTCGACCAACTGCGCCATGTAGGCGCTCCAGGCCGGTGTCGGTTTGACGTGGTCCGGCACGCTGGTGCGCAGGCGTTGGCGTTGCATGCCCAACGGCTCGACGAACCGCGCACCCGCCACATAGGCGTAGTTCATATGGGCCATGTACATCAGGTCCATGGGTTTGCCGGCCAGGTTGGTCACCGCCATGCCGATATCGAACAGGGCCGAATCGGCGCGCAGGGTCACGCTGGGGCATGCGCGATAGCGATCGCCAAAGCCTTTGGCATATTCGTACGAACCGTTCAGGCTCACGCAGTTTTCACCCAGTTCCAGCCAGGCCGTGCCCATCGGCGCGCAGGGCATCTCGCCGTGCAGCGCGTGGGTGTCCTGCGGCGCCGGGCAGCCGTTGCGCAGCAGGCCGCTGTGAAACATGAAACAGCCGTAGGTATCGATGATCGTCGGGCTGGGCCGGGGTTGCTCGAACAGGTTGCGCATGGTCAGGTCGCAATCGTCGAAGACGGCGGACCAGATCATCTGCCCCTGATAAGGCAACAGCACCAGACGACCACGGCTGTTTTCCAGGCTCAGGGCCTGCACGCCGGACGGATAGGTCCAGGCACTGACCTTGAAGGCCTGCGATTGCAGGATAATTTTCTCCTGCTCGCCGAACAGCGCGGGGTACAGCGGGATACGGGTACTCATGAAGCCACCGCCCCGGCTGCCGTCAACGGCTCGCGGCCTGGCTGGCGCATGCACTTGAGTGCGTAGATAACGATCACGATAAAGCACAGCAACGGCACGCTGTAGGCCAGTTGCATATTGCCGCCGCTGGCGTCGGACAGCAGGCCCTGGAAGATCGGGATGACGCCGCCGCCGACGATGCTCATCACCAGCAGTGAGCCGCCAACGCCGGTGTCTTCACCCAGGCCGTCGATGGTCAGGCCATAAATGGTCGGCCAGCAAGGACCGAGGAAAATACTCACGCCGACCGCTGCATACACTGCCGAGATATTCGGCACCAGAATGGTGTAGGCCAGCAGCACGATGCACAGCACACCGTAGATCGCCAGGACCTTGGCCGGGTGCAGGCGTCGCATCAACAGGTTGGCGATCATCTTGCCGACAAAGTAGGCGGCAAAGGTGGTCATCAAAAACCATGAAGCGCTGCGCTCATTCATGCCGCCCATTTGCATGGCCAGGCGAATGGTGAAACTCCACACGCCGACCTGGGCACCCACATACAGAAACTGCGCCAGTACGCCAAAGGTAAAGCGCGGGTTACGCCACAGGCGACCGAGGCTTTGACGCACGCTGCTACCCGCCTTGCTGCCGGCAGGTTTATTACCCTTGCAGGCGGGGAAACGGGTGATGGCGACCAGAATAAACATCAGCACCAGCACGGCAATCATCCACTTGTAGGGCAATAAGGTGGACTGAATCATCTGCAACTGCTGCACCGCCGCCTCGGTGGCGCTCATCTGCGTCAGCTGTTCGGTGGTGGCGTCAGTGGACTTGAACATCACAAAGCTGCCGACATACACCCCGGCCATTGCGCCGAATGGGTGGAAGGTCTGCGAGATGTTCAGGCGCCGCGTGCCGGTTTCCCGTGGGCCCATCAGCGTCGAGTAGGTGTTGCAGGCGGTTTCCAGAAACGACAGGCCCGCAGCGATCACGAACAGCGCCAGCAGGAACATGCCGTACTTGGCGGTGGACGCCGCCGGAAAAAACAGCAGGCAGCCGAGCATGTACAACAACAGCCCGATCAGAATCGTGCTCTTGTAGCTGAAGCGCCGCACCACCATCGCGGCCGGAATGGCCACGAAAAAGTAGCCCAGGTAAAACGCCGACTGGACGAACGCGGTCTGGAAATCACTGAGCAAAAACGCTTTCTTGAAGTGCGCGATCAGCACGTCGTTCATGCTCGCCGCAGCGGCCCACAGTGCAAAGATGCTGCACAGCAGGATAAAGGCGAACCAGGGCGTGCGGTTCAGGTAGAAACCGTCGGGTGTCTGTTGCAGCGCAGGTTTGTTCATTATTGTTCTCCGGGCTGGGTTGAAGGTGTTACGGCTGTTGCTGGAAGCGCGCGAACGCTTCGCCGTCGGGATAGGAAGACTGCGTGCCCAGCGCCATGACCGAGCATGCCGAGTACGCCACCGCCTGCTCCATGGCCTGCTGAATATTGCCGTCGCGGTTCCAGTGGTGAATGAAGCAACCAATAAAGGCATCACCGGCGCCCGTGGTGTCGCGGGCCGCAACCTGGCGGCCCGGCACGCGGAACTCGCCCTCCTCGCCCACGTACAGCGCACCCTGTTCGCCCAGCGTGACGATGACGTGGCGAATGCCGCTGGCAACCAGGGTGCGTGCAGCGGTTTGAGCGGCGGCCGGTGAGTCCACCACCTGCCCGGTGATCAGCGCCAACTCCGATTCGTTGGGGATCAGAAAATCCAGTTGCGCGAGATGCTCAGGGCTCAAGCTCGCCAGGGCCGGCGCCGGATTGAGCAGCACTGCAATACCGTGCCGGCGTGCGAATTCGATGGCGTAGTACACCGTCTCCAGTCGGATCTCCAGTTGCAGCACGATCAGCGTGCACTCACGCAGCTCGGCCGCCGCCGCATCAATGTCCGCCGGCGCCAGATGCGCGTTGGCGCCCTTGACGATAAGAATGCTGTTGTGGGAATCGGCGCGCACAAAAATCGGTGCTACACCACTGGAGACGCCAGCCACCCGCTGCACATAACGGGTGTCGATACCAAAGCGCTGAAAATTGGCCAGGGTGTTGTCGGCAAACATGTCGTCGCCAACCTTACTCACCATCAGCACCCGCGACCCGAGCTTGGCAGCCGCCACCGCCTGGTTGGCGCCCTTGCCACCACAACCCAGGGCAAAGTCCGGCGCTTCCAGGGTTTCGCCCTGGGCCGGCATGCGGTCGATGTAGGTAATCAAATCCACCATGTTGCTGCCGATGACTGCGATCTTGCTCATTGCTATTCCACCTTGTTGCGGCACGGCCAGGCAGGTCATGTCGCTCTTGTTTTGTTATTTAAATAACATATGGTGTGAATATTCAATCTTTTTTTGCGGTGTAGCATCGAGTCCAGGCAAAAAAAACCGGCCCATGGTGGGCCGGCGCGTTGCGTAGCGAGCGTTACAAGCTGAAGCGATCCACCGATTGCGACAACTTGCCGGCCAGCCCGGACAAATGGTCGGTAGTGGACGCGGTTTCGCCGATCACCCGGCTGTTGTTTTGCGACATGCCGGCGATCATCTCGACCTGATGGGAAATTTCATTGCTGGCCAGGCTCTGCTCGCCGATGGTGCGCGAAATGTCGTTGACCAGCTCGGTGGTGCTGAGGGTGGCCTGCAGGATTTCGCGGATGGACCGTTCGACCTCGGCGGTCACGGCCATGCCTTTGTCCACCTGGGCGACGCCCTCCTCCATGCTGGTCACCGCCTCGCGCGTACTCTGCTGGATGCGTCCTACCATGCTGGCAATTTCCTGGGTCGAGGCGCTGGTGCGGCCTGCGAGGCTGCGCACTTCATCGGCCACCACCGCAAAACCACGACCCTGTTCACCGGCGCGAGCGGCCTCGATCGCGGCATTCAGGGCCAGCAGGTTGGTCTGGTCGGCGATGCCCTTGATCACCTGGATAATGCTGTAGATCGCCTCGGACTCTTTGTCGAGGGTACGGATGACCTGGGCCGATTGCTGCGCCGAGCGGGCGATGCCGTCCATGTCGCTGACCACCTGGTGAATCACTCGACCACCGTCCTTGGCCAGGGCTTCGGCCTGGTTGGCCATGTCCAGGGCGCGCCCGGCATGCCGGGTGATTTCCTCGATGCTGGCGGTCATTTCGCTGGCAGCGGCCGCCATGGTGCTGGCCGCGCCGCTTTGCTGCTGGCTGCTGTTGGCGACCTCGTGGCAACCGTGGCTCAGCTGCTCGCTCATGTGGTTGACCTCATGGGCGTTGCTGCGCACTACCTCGATCATGCCGCGCAAGTCGCGCTGCATGGTCGCCAGGCTACTGATCAGCATGCCCGCTTCGTCCTTGCGCCGAGGCTCGGTGATCGGCTCGCTCAAATTGCCCCTGGCAATGCTCGCGGCAATGCGGCTCGCGGTCTGCAGCGGCCCCATGATGCTGAGGATGACCCAGCGGCCCTGCGTCAGCAGCAGCAACAGGCTGACGATCAACACCACGCCCAGGGTCAGGTTGGCATTGCTGAGGGTTTGCCGGGTGCTTGCGCCGCTCTGTTCGGTGTTGCCTTCGATCACCTCGCTCAAGGCGGCCATCTGTTCTTCCAGGTGACTGAACGCACTGTTGAACGTATCCAGTTCGGCGCGGGCGGCTTCGGGGTTGTCCAACGCCAGGGCGACGATGCGCTCACCCGCGCTGATATAGGTGTCCAGGCTGGGCTTGAGCTTTTCCAGGTTGGTCTTGAGGGTGGCGTCCAGCGGCAGCTTGAGGTTATCGCCCAGCACCTGGCGGAAGTGCTCGGCATGTTCTCTCAGCGATTGGGTGACCTCGGCCTTGGTGCTGGTGCTCTTGCCCAGTCCCACCAGCATCGCCGACAGCACGTCGGCGCGCAGGGCATCGTGCATCATGTCCGCTTCCATGTGGTTGCGCAGCACCGTCATGCTCACCGCGTTATCGGCCACGGCTTCGCCCATGCGGGTGTTGCCCAGGTAACCGGCCAGGCTCATGACCAGCGCCGTGAGCAGTCCGGTCGCAATCAACAGCATCAAGCGTAGTCTGATCGTCATGCCTTATCCCCTGTATGGGCCGCCGATTGGCGGTCCTGCCGCTAGTAGCGTTATCGGCAGTGATCACAGGACTTTTAGGTAAATTTCAGCAGCGCGCCGCTAGGCGGGTATCAACCACTCGTCGGGCCTGCGCCGCATCCATCACAACTATCGCCGGAGCCAAAACTACTAATCCCATAGCACCCTTGGAAATCTATGGAGATTGTTATGACTGACTACCCACGCCCTCCCTTCGCCCCACAAGCCCAAGCCGTGCCAGGCACTCAAAAGAAGATGGATCCGTACCCTGACTGCGGCGAGCAGAGCTACAAAGGCTCCGGTCGGCTGGCCAACAAGATCGCGTTGATTACCGGCGCCGACAGCGGTATTGGTCGTGCCGTCGCCATTGCATTCGCCCGTGAAGGCACCGATGTGGCCATCGCCTACCTGGACGAACACGAAGACGCCCGGGAAACCGCACGCTGGGTTGAAGAAGCCGGCCGTCAGTGCCTGTTGCTGCCCGGTGACATCGCGCAGAAAGCCACCTGCCAGGCGCTGGTGGACAAGACCGTCGAGCAGTTCGGCCGCATTGATGTGCTGGTCAACAATGCCGCGTTCCAGATGAACCACGAAACCCTCGAAGAGATCGAGGATGAAGAATGGGTCAAGACCTTCGATATCAACATCACCGCGATGTTTCGCCTCTGCAAGGCCGCTTTACCGCATATGAAGGCTGGCAGCTCTATCATCAACACCAGCTCGGTCAACTCCGACATGCCCAAGCCAACCCTGCTGGCCTACGCCGCCACCAAGGGCGCCATCGCCAACTTCACCGGTGGCCTGGCGCAGTTGCTGGGCAGCAAGGGGATTCGCGTCAACAGCGTGGCCCCCGGTCCGATCTGGACGCCGCTGATCGTGGCCACCATGACCGATGCAGACGTGCAGAGCTTCGGCAGCGAAACCCCACTGGGCCGGCCGGGCCAACCAGTGGAAGTGGCGCCGATCTACGTGTTGCTCGCCTCGGATGAGGCCAGTTACATCTCCGGCTCGCGCTACGCGGTGACCGGTGGCAAGCCGATTCTCTAATACCCCACGCAAGTGTGTGGGGCTTTCTCCCGATAGCGGTGTATCAGCCAAAAAATGGTTGCCTGACACACTGCAATCGGGAGCAAGCCCCCTCCCACCTTTTGATGTTCATCAAACGCTGCTCTTCATCCAGGCGGGCGACCGCTACAGGTCGAACCTGTCCACCGCGCGTCGCCGCTCGTTATCCTCGCGCACGTCATAACTGGCGGTGGTCTGGATATTGGTGTGGTGCGCCAGCTTCTGCGCAATCGACAGGTCATGCTCCTCGATCACTCGGGTGATGAACGAGCGGCGAAAGTCGTGGGGCATGATCTTCACCCCCACCTGCTCCCCGCGCTGGCGGGCGATGTAATAGATCGCATGCTTGGTGATGCGCTCGCGGGTGATATGACTGCCCCGGCGTATACGGTTGAACAGGAAGCTGTCGTCCTGCTCGCCCTCCTTGAGCTGTTCGCGACGAAAATCCAGCCAGGCCGCAAGCTTGGCGAATGCCCAATCCGGCGCGTACTTGACCAGTTCCTTGTTGCCCTTGCCGATCACTCGCAGGCTGCGCTCCTGGAAATTGACCTGCGCCAGGTCCAGGTTCACCGATTCCGACTTGCGCATGCCCGAGCCATACAGAATGCCGATCACGGCCGCGTCGCGCAGGCCCTGGGGGCGTGGGTCGGCGGCGCACACGTCCATCATTTCGCGGATCAGCGTGCGCCGCAGGTTGCGGCCCTGGCTCAGGCGACTGCCCGCGGTGGCCTTGACCGTGCGCATTTTCAGCAGGTGCTCCTGGCTGATCAGGCTCATGCGCCATGCCTCGTTCATCACCCCGCGCACGGCATTCACATACAGCGATGAGGTATTGGGCGCATAGCCGTCTTCGCGCAGGGCGGCGACGAGGGCGATCACGTGTTCGGGTTGCAGATGGTGCCAGTCGATGTCTTCGAGGTTGATGTCGTCGAAGCCCAGGCGGTCGGCCGCGTCTTGCAGCACGTAGCGCATGGTCAGTTGGCTGGAGGGGGCCAGGCGGGTGAGATAGAGGGTCAGTGGGTTGCGGATAGACTCAGTCAAGGTAGATCAGCCTTTGGATTAAATACCTCGAGTAATCGATTGATTAATCGAGGTATTTATTGAATTGGCGAGGCCTGAGTCTAACGCAGGATCAGCCCTCGCACCACATCACGGCGCCGAGTCTTCGTCTACGGTGGGTTCCTGCGGCTGGGGTTGTGCCTGGGCCTGCCCCCACTCGGTGTCCTGCTTCTTCATCAGCGCAAACCAGTGCTGGCGCATGAAGGTCAGGTAGCGCTCGGGGGCCTTGGCAAAGTCTTTCTCATCGCCATAGCACCCCGGCAACGGCAGTTCGGTGCCCTGCTCCTTGTACTGGCTGACCAGCGCCTGTTGCGCAGCCACGCTGCAGTCGGTGGGCAAGGGCATGCCGCGCAACGCGCCGAGCTCTTCGTCCCACCACGCGGCGCCGTAACGGTCGACACCGCGCAGCCGGTACTTCTGGGACTTGCCCACATGCATGATCAGCTTGAATTGATTGGGGCTGACGTCGCTGGCGCAGGTCAGCGAATAGCCCACGGTGGCCTGGGTGCTGCCGTCTCCCGCGAGGTCGGTGACCCTGGTGGCCGCCATGTCGAAACGCAGCGCCGCATCGAATTCGCAGCGTTGCACGTCGTCGTAGAGCATCCACATGCGCCTGGGGCGGTCACCATCGATCAGGTACTGGGCCGCGTAGACGAATGCAGACTGACTGCCATCGTCGTCCCGCTCGCTGATTTGCTCGGCGAGCACCAGCAGGTTCTTGCCCTGGCGATCGTCCCAGGTGAACGCCGCCACCTGCTTGCCGCGCACTTCGACGCCGTCCGGTACCTGACTGACAGGCGTGAGCGCCACCCCTTCATCGGCCCGCACCGTACCGACACAGGCCACGGTCATCATTAAACCGATCAACGCAGGCCGCAATTGGCCGCGCAAAAGCTGCACGCTATTCATCCGACTACCCTGGCACGAGATGGCTTACTTTACCGGCACTTGAGGCGTAATGCAGAGAAGATTGTTGAATAAAATCCGCTGGCTAATCGCAGACGACGGAGTCGCGCGCGATGTGCAGTTGCCTGTCCCCCTTTTTCCGGCCAAATCTCGCCTGCAGGCCCCTGACTGCTTAGCTGAACCCTAGCTGTCTACCTGTCAAATAAACGAGTTTTTCATCAGGCTTTCATATCTGTTCAACATTTTTGCGCTTAATCTTGAACACAGTACTTCACAGCAAACCGCGCTACACAGGCTAACCTGTTGATAATGTTCCAGCTTTGATACCGCTCAGTTACCCGCGGTCTGCAGGTTCGCCCCCTGATTGCTGCTGTTTTCACGCTTCAAGTTGCGCTAACCCCGAGGTCATGAATCTTTGAAACCCTACCCTATTCATTGCGTGTCGATCGTTATTCCGGTCTACAACGAACAAGAGAGCCTGCCTGAACTGTTGCGTCGCACCACTGCCGCCTGCAAGCAACTGGCCTACGAATACGAAATCATCCTGGTGGATGACGGTAGCCGCGACAACTCGGCCCAGATGCTCGAAGACGCTGCGAACGAAGACGGCAGCAACATCGTGGCAGTGATCCTCAACCGCAACTACGGCCAGCATGCCGCGATCATGGCCGGTTTCGAGCAATGCCGGGGCGAGGTGGTGATCACCCTCGACGCCGACCTGCAGAACCCGCCGGAAGAGATCCCGCGCCTGGTCGAGCAGGCCGCCCTTGGCTACGACGTGGTCGCCACCGTGCGCAACAATCGCCAGGACTCGGCCTTTCGCCGCTGGCCTTCGCGCCTGATCAACCTCGCCGTGCAGCGTTCCACCGGCGTGGCCATGACTGACTACGGCTGCATGCTGCGCGCCTACCGCCGCACCATCGTCGACGCCATGCTCGCCTGCCGCGAGCGCAGCACCTTCATTCCAATCCTGGCCAACGGCTTTGCCCGCCACACCACGGAAATCCTGGTGCACCACGCCGAGCGTGAACACGGCGAATCCAAATACAGCGCCATGCGCCTGGTCAGCCTGATGTTCGACCTGCTCACCTGCATGACCACCACGCCACTGCGCCTGCTCTCCATTGTCGGTTTCAGCCTGGCGGCGCTGGGCGTGCTGTTCGCCTTCGCGTTGGTCATCCTGCGCCTGGCCTTCGGTGCACAGTGGGCCGGTGACGGCATGTTCGTGCTGTTCGCGGTGCTGTTCGTGTTCACCGGCGGCCAGTTCATCGGCATGGGTTTGCTGGGTGAATACCTGGGACGCATGTACAGCGATGTGCGCGCCCGCCCCCGTTTCTTTATCGAAAAAGTGCTGCGCAACCAACCGGCAGCACCTGCACCCGTGGTCGTCGTCGACGGCCTGGTGTCTTCCCATACCTCCACTTCTTCCGATCAGGTTCAGTCATGAGTTCAAAAGCTGTTGTATTCGCGTACCACGATATTGGCTGTGCAGGCATCGAAGCCCTGCTCGCTACGGGTTACGACATTGCTGCCGTGTTCACCCATGCCGATGATCCCAAGGAAAACAATTTCTACGGCTCCGTCGCGCAACTGTGCGCACGCAATGGCATCCCGGTACACGCTCCGGAAGACGCCAACCACCCGCTGTGGGTCGAACGCATCGCCAAGCTGAACCCGGATTACATCTTCTCTTTCTACTACCGCAACCTGTTGAGCGAAGCCCTGCTGGCCACCGCCAAAAATGGCGCGTTCAACCTGCACGGCTCGCTGCTGCCCAAATACCGTGGCCGCGCCCCGGCCAACTGGGTGCTGGTCAATGGCGAAACCGAAACCGGCGTGACCCTGCACCGCATGGTCAAGCGTGCCGATGCCGGCGCCATCCTCGCCCAGCAAAAAGTCACGATCGACCGCAGCGATACCGGCCTGACCCTGCACGCCAAATTGCGTGACGCGGCCACCAGCCTGCTGCGCGACGCCCTGCCGCAGCTGGCCCAGGGCAAGCTGACCGAAACCGCCCAGGACGAAAGCCAGGCCACCTGCTTCGGTCGCCGTACCGCTGCCGATGGCAAGCTGGACTGGAAAAAGCCGGCTGAGCAGCTGTTCAACCTGGTGCGCGCGGTGACTCAACCCTACCCGGGCGCCTTCTGCGCCGTGGGCGAGCACAAACTGATCGTATGGCAGGCCGAGGTGGTCAAGGGCAACGAAGGCCTGGCGCCGGGCCGCGTGATCAGCGTCAACCCGCTGCGCATCGCCTGCGGTGAAGACTCCCTGGTGATCAAGTTCGGCCAGCGCAACGCCACCGGCCTGTACCTGGCCGGCCCTTCCCTGGCCGATGAACTGGGCCTGGTGGACGGCTCCGTGCTGCGCGGCGCCGAATCCGGCCGCAAGCCACGCCGTACACGTGTGCTGATCCTGGGGGTCAACGGCTTTATCGGTAACCACCTGTCCGAGCGCCTGCTGCGTGATGACCGCTACGAAGTCTATGGCCTGGACATCGGCTCCGACGCC
Organism: Pseudomonas sp. MH9.3; assembly: GCF_034354675.1. Lineage (NCBI taxonomy): Bacteria > Pseudomonadati > Pseudomonadota > Gammaproteobacteria > Pseudomonadales > Pseudomonadaceae > Pseudomonas > Pseudomonas sp. MH9.3. The sequence continues at coordinate 801,313 of NZ_CP133785.1, forward strand.
ATCGAGCGCCTGCGCAGCCACCCCAATTTCCATTACGTGGAAGGTGATATCAGCATCCACACCGAGTGGATCGAATACCACATCAAGAAATGCGACGTGGTGCTGCCGCTGGTGGCCATCGCCACGCCCATTGAATACACCCGCAACCCGCTGCGCGTGTTCGAGCTCGACTTCGAGGAAAACCTCAAGTTGGTGCGCTACTGCGTCAAATACAACAAGCGCGTGATCTTCCCGTCGACCTCCGAAGTCTATGGCATGTGCCAGGACCAGTACTTTGACGAAGACACCTCCAACCTGGTGGTCGGCCCGGTCAACAAGCAGCGCTGGATCTACTCGGTGTCCAAGCAACTGCTCGACCGCGTGATCTGGGCCTACGGCGACAAAGGCCTGAAATTCACCCTGTTCCGTCCATTCAACTGGATGGGCCCGCGCCTGGACCGTCTGGACTCGGCGCGTATCGGTAGCTCCCGGGCGATCACCCAGTTGATCCTGAACCTGGTGGAAGGCACGCCGATCCGCCTGTTCGACGGTGGCGAGCAGAAGCGCTGCTTCACTGATATCGCCGACGGCATCGAAGCCCTGGCGCGCATCATCGATAACGACAACGGTGTCTGCGACGGCCAGATCATCAACATCGGCAACCCGGAAAACGAAGCCAGCATCCGCCAGTTGGGCGAAGAACTGCTGCGTCAGTTCGAAGCCCACCCACTGCGTGGCAACTTCCCGCCGTTCGCCGGTTTCCGCGACGTCGAGAGCAAGGCGTTCTACGGCACCGGTTACCAGGACGTGGCACACCGCAAGCCGAGCATCGACAACGCCAAGCGCCTGCTGAACTGGACGCCGACCGTGGAGATGAGCGAAACCATCGGCAACACGCTGGACTTCTTCCTGCGCGAAGCCATGCTCGAAATCGCGGACAAAAAGTAATGAAGGCAGGCTTGCGCATCGACGTCGACACCTACCGTGGCACCCGTGAAGGTGTGCCGCGGCTGCTCGAATCCCTGAACGAAGCCGGGGTTAAAGCGACGTTCTTCTTCAGCGTCGGGCCGGACAACATGGGGCGCCACCTGTGGCGCCTGATCCGTCCGCAGTTCCTGTGGAAGATGCTGCGTTCCAACGCTGCCGGCCTGTATGGCTGGGATATTTTGCTGGCCGGCACCGCCTGGCCGGGCAAACCGATCGGCCGCGACCTGGGGCACCTGATGCGCCAGGCCAAGGCGGCGGGCCACGAAGTCGGCCTGCACGCCTGGGACCACCACGGCTGGCAGGCCAACACCGGACGCTGGAGCGAAGCACAACTGATCGAACAGATTCGCCGTGGCGTCGCCACCCTGAGCGACATCCTGGGTGAACGCATCGACTGTTCAGCGGCCGCCGGTTGGCGTGCCGATGAGCGCGTGGTGCAAGCCAAGCAAGGGTTCAACTTTCGCTACAACAGCGATTGCCGGGGTACCAGCCTGTTTCGGCCGACATTGGCCGACGGCAGCGCGGGTACGCCACAAATTCCGGTAGACCTGCCGACCTTCGACGAAGTCGTCGGGCCGGTGGTGGCTGCCAAAGACTTCAACGGCTTCATTCTTGACCGCTTTGAGGCGGCCAAGCTCAACGTCTACACGATCCACGCAGAAGTAGAAGGGATTCTGATGGCCAATGATTTTCGCCAGTTGCTCGCCCAGGCAGGGCAGCGCGGCATCGAGTTCGCGCCACTGGGTGAGCTGTTGCCCACCGACATCGACACCCTCCCCCGGCAGCAACTGGTACGCGGCGCCTTGAGCGGCCGCGAAGGCTGGCTTGGAGTGCAGCAGGCATGATTCGGCGTTGGGCGCTGCCCCTGTTGTTGCTGGCCTTCGGCGCGTTTTACCTGCTGCCATTGGCCACCCATGGCCTGTGGATTCCGGATGAGTCGCGTTATGCGCAGATCAGCCAGGAAATGCTGCTGACCGGCAAATGGGCCGCGCCGCACTTCATGGGCATCCGCTATTTCGAAAAACCTGCCGCCGGTTACTGGATGATCGCGTTCGGCCAGGCGATCTTCGGGCAGAACCTGTTCGGCGTACGGTTTGCCTCGGCCCTGAGCACCGGCCTGAGCATCCTCCTGGTGTACGCCGTGTCGCGCCGCTTGTGGGATGACCGTCAGAAAAGCCTGATCAGCACCGTGCTGTACATGAGCTTCGTCAGCGTGGCGGCGCTGGGCGGTTATGCCAACCTCGACCCGCAGTTCACCTTCTGGGTCAACCTCACCGGCGTTGCGCTGTGGTTTTGCTTGGACAGCAGCACCCGGCGTGGCCGCCTGTGGGCGTGGGCCCTGCTCGGGTTCGCCTGCGGCATGGGCTTCTTGACCAAAGGCTTTCTGGCGTGGCTGCTGCCGGTGTTGATTGCCTTGCCTTATATGGTCATGCAAAAGCGTGTGGGTGAACTGATGCGTCATGGGCTGATCGCGGTGGCGGTTGCCACGGCGGTCAGCCTGCCATGGGCGCTGGCCGTACACCTGCAGGAGCCGGACTACTGGCACTTCTTCTTCTGGCACGAGCATATCCAACGCTTTGCCGGCGAAGATGCCCAGCACGCCGAGCCGTTCTGGTATTACCTGCCGCTGCTGGCCGCCTTTTCGCTGCCGTGGCTGGGCCTGCTGCCGGCCACCTTCAAGCAGGCCTGGCTGGACAAGCGCTCGCCGAAAATCACCTATCTGTTGCTGTGGCTGCTGATGCCCCTGGCCTTCTTCAGCCTGGCCAAAGGCAAGCTGCCGTCCTACATCATGCCGTGCCTGCTGCCCCTGGCCTTGCTGATGGGCCATGTGCTGGCCGACACACTGGCCCAAGGCCGCACCCGTGCCTTGCGCATCAACGGTTGGCTGAACCTGATTCTCGGTGTCGTGGCGCTGCTGGCGCTGGCCTGGGTGCAACTGAAAAAACCGCTGTATGAACCCGGCCAGGAAACCTTCAGCCTGGTGCTGGTGTGTGTCTGCCTGTTCGGCTGGGTCATCGCCAACCTGCTGCAGGCCATGCGCCCGTTGACGCTGTGGGCGGCACCGCTGATCGGCAGCGGCTTGCTGGTTGCCCTCGCCCCGGCCGCGCTGCCCCATTCGGTGGTTTACAACAAGACCCCGGATCAATTCATCCTTGATCACCTGCAAGCGCTGCAACCCGCCACCGCGCTGCTGAGCAACGACCTGGGCGCCGCGTCGGCCCTGGCCTGGCGCCTGCAACGCGCTGACGTGACCCTTTACAACGCCATCGGCGAAGTGAAATACGGCCTCGCCTACCCGGATGCCGGCCATCACATGGTGGACACCCACCAGATTCAGCAATGGATGATCGAGGCGCGCAAGCAGGGTCCGGTCGGCGTGGTGATGCGGGTCAAGGGCGATGACGAGATTGCCGAAGTCAATCTGTTGCCCCAGGACGGCAAACGGTACGAGCAAGGCAACATCGTAATCCTCATCTTCGCCCAGGTGGCACCGTGATCACCCTGTTGCTGTTACTCGCCGCCTGCCTGCTCACCTGCATGGGCCAGGTCTCGCAGAAATTTGCCGTGGAAAGCTGGCGCCACCTGCCCGCGGGCTGGGCGCTGAAACTGCGCTCGCCGTGGTTGTGGTCGGCGCTGCTGTGCCTGGGGTTTGGCCTGCTGGTGTGGCTGCTGGTGTTGCAGCGCCTGGAAGTCGGGATTGCCTACCCGATGCTCAGCCTGAACTTTGTGCTGGTCACGTTGATGGCGCGGTTCGTGTTCCATGAACCCGTCGACGGCCGTCACTGGCTGGGCGTGGCGCTGGTGATTGCCGGCGTTGTGTTGCTGGGGCGCCAGGTATGAGCCGCGTACGGGGTTTCGCCCTGGCCATGGGCAGCGTCGGCCTGGTCAGCGCCGCACAGCTGGGCATGCGCTGGAGCATGACGCGCCTGCCGCTGCCCCATGAGTGGCTGAGTGCACCGATTGATCCAAGTGCGCTGGGCGTGGTGATCCTCGCGATCCTCGCCTACGCGCTGTCGATGCTCTGCTGGCTGGGTGCGCTCAAACACCTGCCGCTGGGCCGTGCCTATTCATTACTGAGCATCAGCTACGCGCTGGTGTACCTGCTGGCTGCCAGCCTGCCGGTGTTCAACGAATATTTTTCGCTTTCAAAAACCCTGGGGGTGGCGTTTGTCATCCTCGGTGTGTTGGTTATCAACTCCCGCCGTGCTAGCGCAGCAAGTCCCAGGAATGCCTCATGAAAATCAGTGTATTTGGTAGTGGTTACGTCGGTCTGGTGCAGGCCACCGTATTAGCCGAAGTCGGTCACGATGTCATCTGCATGGACGTGGATCAAAACAAGGTCAAGCTGTTGCAGCAGGGCCATGTGAGCATTTTCGAGCCGGGTCTTGCGGCCATGGTCAAGGAGAACCTGGAGAGCGGTCGCCTGCACTTCACCTTTGATGAAAAACTGGCGGTCGAACACGGCGAAGTGCTGTTTATCGCCGTGGGCACGCCGTCGGACGAAGACGGCTCGGCTGACCTCAAATACGTGCTGTCGGTGGGTGATGCCGTGGCCCGCCATCGTGTGGCCCCGGTGATTCTGGTGGAAAAATCCACCGTGCCCGTCGGCACCGGTGACACCTTGCGCGCGCACATTGAAAAAGCCCTGCGCGTGGCCGGCCGTCACCTGGAGTTCGATATCGTCTCCAACCCTGAGTTTCTCAAGGAAGGCTCGGCCGTTGCCGACTGCCGCCGCCCGGACCGCATCATCATCGGCTGCGAGCGTGAAGAAGTGCGCGAGGTGATGCGCGACCTGTACGCGCCCTTCAACCGCAACCATGACCGCATCATCTTCATGGACCTGCGCAGCGCCGAGCTGACCAAGTACGCCGCCAACTGCATGCTGGCCACCAAGATCAGCTTCATCAACCAGATCGCCGAGCTGGCCGAACACCTGGGCGCCGACATCGAAGCCGTGCGCCTGGGCATCGGTGCCGACTCGCGCATCGGTTACCACTTCATTTACCCGGGCTGCGGTTACGGCGGTTCGTGTTTCCCCAAGGACATGCGCGCTTTGATCCACAGCGCCAGGCAGGCCAACTGCTCCAGCGACCTGCTGGAGGCGGTGGAAGCGATCAACCAGCGCCAGAAGAGCAAGCTGTTCGAGCGCATCAACGCGTTCTTCAAGGGCAATCTGCGCGGCAAGACCTTCGCCCTCTGGGGCCTGGCCTTCAAGCCCAACACCGACGACATGCGCGACGCCCCCAGCCGCGTGCTGATGGAAGCCCTGTGGGCCGCCGGCGCCAACGTGCGCGCCTTCGACCCCGAAGCCATGCAGGAAACCCAGCGCCTCTACGCCGATGAAGAGCGCCTGATGCTGATGGGCACCCCGGAATCCACGCTGGTGGGCGCTGACGCGCTGATCGTCTGCACCGAATGGCAGCAGTTCAAGGCGCCGGATTTCGACCTGATCCACCAGCGCCTGAAAACCCCGGTGATCTTCGATGGCCGCAACCTGTATGACGGCGAGCGCCTGGCGCGCAAAGGCTTCCAGTATTTCCCGATGGGCCGTGGCGACTCCTGCACGCTGCCGATACCGCAGCAGCAATGGTTGCCCCAGGTTGTGGAAGCCTGATACGTGAACAAAGCGCAACCCTCCCCGCTCACTGCAACGCTGCGCCGCCAATCCCTGGGTCTGGGGTTGCTGGCGCTGTTGCTGTTTGTCGTCGGTAACTGGCATCAGGCAATCATCGGTTTTGACTCGCGTTTCGTGGTGTTTGCCCAGGAGATGCTGCGCCATGGGCCGAGCTTTTTCCCCACCACTTACGGGCAGCCCTACGCCGACTACCTGGCGACGTCCACCCTGCTGACCTGGGTGTTGTCGTTGCCGTTTGGCCAGGTCACCAGCTTTACGGCCTGGCTGCCCACCTCCATGGCGTCGGCGCTGATCGTTACCCTGGTATATCGCCTGACGGCGCCCTACTCCACGCGCTGGGGCCTGCTGAGCGTGGCAATGCTGTTGCTCAGCAGTACCTTCATTACCGAGACCCGCGCGGTATCCCTCGACCAGATGCTCGCCGCCGTGGCATTGGCGGTGTTCTACCTGGGTTACGCCCATGATCATTTCGGCGCGGCCAGGCGCGTGCACTGGCTGTTCCTGCTGCTGATCATCGGCTTCGCCATTCGCGGGCCCATCGGGCTGGTGATTCCTGTCGGCGTGCTGTGCAGCTACTACCTGCTCAATCGCCAATGGCGCCCGTTGTTCAGCTTCGGCCTGCTGGCCCTGGCGTTGCTGGCGGCGTGTATGGGCCTGTTGCTGCTGCTGGCCAAGCTCAGTGGCGGCGAAGTGTTCATGCAGGACGTGATCCGCATGCAATTTCTGGGACGCATGGACGGCAGCGAAGGCTCGAGCGGCGTGCTGTATTACTTCACCAGTTCGCTGGGCAACTATGCCCTCGCCTACCCGCTGGCGGTGCTGGTGCTGCTGGCGGTGCTCGCCGGCGGGCGCCGCCCCGCGGACCCGGCGTTACAACTGGTGCTGTACTGCGCGGCGGCCGGTGTGCTGGTGATGCTGGGGCTGTCGGTGCCACAGGCGAAAAAGGCGCGCTACATCCTGCCGATGCTGCCGATGGCGGCGATCATAGCGGCCTACCCGTTCCAGGTCAGCCAGGGACGCTTGTTCGCCGGATTGCGCGCTTTGATGCTGGGCATCTGGACGCTGTCGCCGGCACTTCTGGCGATCGGGCTGATGGTTGCGCGGCGGCGTTATCCGCAGCAGCTGGACAGCCTTGGGCTGATGTTTGCCGTGCTCGCGGTGCTGCAACTGCTGGCATTGCTTTCGTTGCTGAAGCCGCGATGGCGCGCGCTGGGGCCGGCGTTGGCGGCCGTGCTTGCGATCTGGTCGACTTACATCGTGGTGGTCGAGCCTCTCGAGCGCGCGGTCTACGACACCCGCGCTTTCAGCCTTGCGGTCAAGGCGCGGATCCAGCAGGAGCCTGCCCCGTTGGTGCTGCACGGCCTGGGCAAGGATGCGAAAGCCATCAAGTTCATGGTCGGCTATGGCTGCGACAAGGTGCCCCTGTTCACCCGGACGTCCAGAGACCTGGCACCGCTGCAAGGGCCGGCATGGCTGGTGATGAGTGCCCAGGACTTCGCCCGCCTGGAAGACCCGCGCCTGCATGACCTCACACCGACCCTCACCGGAACCTTTGACAAGGATGCCTACGTGCTGCTGCATCTGGAGAAGGCTTCGCCGCCTTGAGCGCAGTGTTGACCGATTTGTAGGACGTGACGCCCGCTCTTTCAGGAGCGGGCGTTTTTCGTCACAAGCACCCGGAAACACCCTACACATCTATGCGTAAAGACCGATTAACTCTGCCTTTCGGCGCCCCCACCCCGTCGGTAAACTCGCTTGCCAGTGCGTTAACTATCTACCACCCGACGCACACTGCATAACAACAAGGACGCTGTCGGCCAGCCTCATCACGGCCGCCTACTGCATAAAAGAGGGCAATGCCGTGTCGGATGATTTTTTGCTTGTTGCCGTGCCGAGGCTGGATGGATTGATGGAACTTCGCGATGCCGTGGTGGCGCTGAACGGGCCGCTGGCGGAGGACCCGGCGGTGCAGGAAAACCTGCACCGTCAGCTGTTCAACGAGGAACGCAGGACCCGCGTGCTGGGGCGCATCAGTGCGGTGTCAGCACAAGACACCCGGCAAATTCCCTTTGGCTGATGGCCTTGACTCCAGTTTTATTGCATTCAACCTGCATTAATATGCATTGGACCCGCCCATTCAACGGCGGCACACTGCGCAGGTTCCTTCCCCCAATTGTTGGAACTTGCGAGGGCTTTTCCGGGAAACCAGGCAAGCCCTTTTTTTTGCCCGCTGTTCATGGATTCGTACAATGTTCGCTCGCTGGTTACCCGCAGCCATCAATACCCGACCCGCCGAATGGAGCCGTGCCGCCATCGGCATGGCCCTGGGCACCCTGTTCAGCGTGTGGCTGTGCGCTCAGGTATTTGGCATGGACGTAGCGCTGCACCTGCTGGGGCCGCTGGGTGCGTCGGCAGTGTTGCTGTTCGCGGTGTCATCCGGCGCACTGGCGCAGCCGTGGTCAATCATCGGGGGTTACCTGTGTGCGACGGTCGTTGCGCTGCTGGTGGCCCGGGTCCTGGGGCGCACCCTGGGCAGCGTGTGTCTGGCGGCAGGCATGACGGTAATCCTGATGTGCTGGCTGCGCTGCCTGCACCCACCGGCCGGGGGGCTGGCGATGACCCTGGTGCTGGCCGATCCTGCGTCCGCCACCCTTGGCTGGCACGAACTGTTCGCCGTGATGCTCGGCGCCGGCGCATTGCTGACCTGTGCACTGGCCTACAACAATGCCACCCGCCTCCGCTATCCAAAGGCAGCCGATAGGTCACCCGAGGCCGTCATGGGCAGCCAACCGCCGATGACTGACCCGGCGATCACCGCCGCCGACCTGAAGCGGGCCCTGGCTGAAATGGAACAGTTCTACGACATTGAACCGAGCGAGTTGGAGCAACTGGTTCATGCGGCCGAGGGCCATGCGCGCCGCCGCAGCATCGGCGAAGTCCTGGCCCGTCGCGTGGCATGAGCATGGCTGCATAAATGCAGGAAGCACCTGCATGTTTGAAGGTTGTACTGCGCAAATTTGCACTGGTAGGATCGTGAGCAGGTTCGTTCGCGAACATCTTGATAAAGACAATAAAAAGCAGGGAGTTAGAGATGACTGCTCAGGTTTCCGCCGAGGCAAGCCACGTCGACACGCACACCACGGATGTTCTGGCCGAAGTCCGCAACCATATCGGCCACCTTACCCTCAACCGCCCGGCCGGCTTGAACGCTCTCACGCTGGACATGGTGCGCAGCCTCAACCGCCACTTGCAGGCCTGGGCCGATGACCCGCAGGTGTATGCGGTGGTGCTGCGCGGCGCCGGCGAAAAAGCCTTCTGCGCCGGCGGCGATATCCGCTCCCTGTACGACAGCTTCAAGGCCGGCGATACCCTGCACGAGGACTTTTTCGTCGAAGAGTACGCGCTGGACCTGGCGATCCACCATTACCGCAAACCCGTACTGGCCCTGATGGATGGCTTCGTGCTGGGCGGCGGCATGGGGCTGGTGCAAGGCGCTGACCTGCGGGTGGTCACCGAGCGCAGCCGACTGGCCATGCCGGAGGTGGCCATCGGTTACTTCCCCGACGTGGGCGGCAGTTACTTCCTGCCGCGCATTCCCGGTGAGTTGGGGATTTACCTGGGCGTTACCGGCGTGCAGATTCGTGCGGCCGATGCACTCTATTGCGGCCTGGCCGACTGGTACCTGGAGAGCGAGCGGCTGACCGACCTGGATCAGAAGCTGGACGACCTGCGCTGGCACGGCGCCCCGCTCAAGGATCTGCAGGGCGTGCTGGCCAGACTGGCCGTGCAGCAACTGCCCGATGCACCGCTGGCCGGGTTGCGCCGGGCTATCGACCACTTCTTTGCCTTGCCGGATGTGCCGAGCATGGTCGAACAGCTGCAGCAGGTCACGGTCGCCGACAGCCATGAATGGGCGATCACCACCGCCAGCCTGATGCAGACCCGCTCGCCGCTTGCCATGGCGGTGACCCTGGAAATGCTGCGTCGCGGCCGCCGCCTGCCGCTGGAGCAATGTTTCGCCCTGGAGCTGCACCTGGACCGCCAGTGGTTCGAGCACGGCGACCTCATCGAAGGCGTGCGCGCGTTGATCATCGACAAGGACAAGGCGCCTCGCTGGAACCCGCCGTCCCTCCACGCGCTGCACGCCGCCCACGTTGAACGCTTCTTTCGCGACTTCAAGCAGGTTGGGAGATAAGTCATGCAAGATATTGAATACACGGAAGATCAGGTAATGTTTCGCGACATGGCACGCGACTTTGCGCGCCATGAGATCGCCCCGCATGCCCAGGCGTGGGAAAAAGCCGGCTGGATCGATGACGCCCTGGTCGCGAAGATGGGCGAACTGGGCCTGCTGGGCATGGTGGTCCCCGAGGAATGGGGCGGCGCCTATGTCGATTACGTGGCTTATGCCTTGGCGGTGGAGGAGATTTCCGCCGGGGATGGCGCTACTGGTGCGTTGATGAGTATCCATAATTCAGTAGGTTGCGGGCCAATCCTCAACTACGGCTCACTGGAGCAAAAGCAAACCTGGCTGGCGAAACTTGCCAGCGGCCAGGCGATTGGCTGTTTCTGCCTGACCGAGCCCCAGGCCGGTTCCGAAGCGCACAACCTGCGCACCCGCGCCGAACTGCGCGACGGTCAGTGGGTGATCAACGGCGCCAAGCAATTTGTCAGTAACGGCAAGCGCGCGCAGCTGGCGATCGTGTTTGCGGTGACCGACCCCGATCTCGGCAAGAAAGGCATCTCGGCGTTCCTGGTGCCCACTGACACCCCGGGGTACATGGTCGACCGTACCGAACACAAAATGGGCATCCGCGCGTCCGACACCTGCGCCGTCACCTTCACGGCCTGCACGGTGCCTGAGGCCAACTTGCTGGGCGAGCGCGGCAAGGGTCTCGCGATTGCGCTGTCGAACCTGGAAGGCGGCCGCATCGGCATTGCCGCCCAGGCCCTCGGTATTGCCCGTGCAGCGTTCGAAGCGGCGCTGGTGTATGCCCGTGACCGCACGCAGTTCGACAAGCCGATCATCGAGCACCAGAGCGTGGCCAACCTGCTGGCCGACATGCAGACCCGCCTTAATGCGGCCCGATTGCTGATCCTGCACGCCGCGCGCCTGCGCAGTGCCGGCAAACCGTGCCTGTCGGAAGCCTCGCAAGCCAAGCTGTTTGCCTCGGAAATGGCCGAGAAGGTGTGTTCGTCTGCGCTGCAGATTCATGGCGGGTACGGGTACCTGGAGGACTACCCGGTGGAGCGCTACTACCGGGACGCGCGGATCACGCAGATTTACGAGGGCACCAGTGAGATTCAACGGATGGTGATTGCCAGAGAGTTGAAAAACTATCCGCTCTGACTGATGCAACACTAAGCTGCGGGAGGGAGCTTGCTCCCTCTTATCAAACACCCAATAACCTTTTGACTTTAAAACCTGAAGTCTCAGGCAGCCACATTCCTCTGTGGCGAGCAGGCTTGTCCTGCGTTGGGCTGCGCAGCAGCCCCAAAACCAGACGCTGAGCCGTATCAGGTACACCGCGTTTTGCTCGATTGGGGGCGCTTCGCACCCCAACGCGGGGCAAGCCCGCTCGCCACAATAAGCCCACAAGCGCAGATTCCCTGTGGCGAGCAGGCTTGTCCTGCGTTGGGCTGCGCAGCAGCCCCAAAACCAGACGCTGAGCCGTATCAGGTACACCGCGTTTTGCTTGATTGGGGGCGCTTCGCACCCCAACGCGGGGCAAGCCCGCTCGCCACAGAAGCTCCATTCGGCGCAGCTATCTTTAGCGTCGGGCAGATCGGTTACTTGTCCTTGAATTCAGGCGCGCGCTTGGCCACGAAGGCGGCCATGCCTTCCTTTTGATCCTGGGTGGCAAAGGCTGCGTGGAACACTCGACGCTCGAAGCGCACACCTTCCGACAGGCTGACTTCAAAGGCGCGGTTCACGCTCTCCTTGACCATCATGCTGATCGGTACCGACTTGCCGGCAATCAGGGTCGCGACTTTAAGCGCTTCGTCGAGCAGTTCATCGGCCGGCACGATGCGCGCGACGATGCCGCAACGCTCCGCTTCCACCGCATCGATAAAGCGCCCGGTCAGGCACATCTCCATGGCCTTCGCCTTGCCCACGGCGCGGGTCAGGCGCTGAGTGCCGCCCATGCCCGGCAGCACGCCGAGGTTGATTTCCGGCTGACCGAATTTGGCGCCGTCACCGGCCAGGATAAAGTCGCACATCAGCGCCAGTTCACAGCCGCCACCCAGGGCGAAGCCGTTGACCGCTGCGATGATCGGCTTGCGGCGATTGGCCACGCGGTCGCTGTCACTGAACAGATCGTCAAGGTAGATCTGCGGGTAGGTCAGCTCGGCCATTTCCTTGATGTCGGCGCCGGCGGCGAAGGCTTTTTTCGAACCGGTCAGTACGATGCAACCGATTTGCGGATTGGCTTCCAGGCCGTCCAACGCCTGGTTCAGCTCGCTGACCAACTGCGCATTCAGCGCGTTCAGCGCCTGCGGGCGATTGAGGGTAATCAGCCCGACACGGCCCTGCACGTCGAGCAAAATGGTTTCGTAGCTCATGGATTGGCTCCTTAGAGATTGCGTGAGATGACCATGCGTTGAATATCGCTGGTGCCTTCGTAAATCTGGCAGACCCGCACATCGCGGTAGATCCGCTCCAGAGGAAAGTCGCTCAGGTAACCGTAACCGCCCAGGGTTTGCAAGGCGGCCGAGCAGACTTTCTCGGCCATTTCCGAGGCGAACAGCTTGGCCATGGAGGCCTCCACCAACGCCGGCTTGCCGCTGTCGCGCAGCGCAGCCGCGTAATGCACCATCTGCCGCGCCACCGCTATCTGCGTGGCCATGTCGGCCAGGCGAAACGCCACGGCCTGGTGCTCGATCAGCGCCTTGCCGAAGCTCTCGCGCTCACGCGCATAGTCACGCGCCGCCTCGAACGCCGCGCGGGCCATGCCCACCGCTTGCGACGCAATGCCCACACGGCCGCCTTCCAGGTTGGCCAGGGCGATCCGGTAACCCTCGCCCTCCTCGCCCAACCGATTGGCCACTGGCACCCTCAGGTCTTCAAACAGGATCTGGCACGTATCGGAAGCATGCTGGCCAAGTTTGTCCTCGACCCGCGCCACGCTGTACCCCGGCGAATCCGTCGGCACGATAAACGCACTGATGCCGCGCTTGCCCGCGGTCGGGTCGGTGACGGCGAACACAATCACCACCCCGGCGTTTTTCCCCGAGGTGATGAATTGCTTGCAGCCGTTGAGCACATAGTGATCGCCGTCGCGGCGCGCGCGGGTTTTCAGGCTGCTCGCGTCGGAGCCGGCCTGGGGCTCGGTGAGGGCGAAGGCGCCGAGCATGGCGCCACTGGCCAGGGGCGCGAGGAACTGCGCTTTCTGTTGCTCGCTGCCGAACGTGAGGATCGGCACGCAGCCCACCGAGTTGTGCACGCTCATGATGGTCGAGCAGGCGCCATCGCCGGCGGCGATTTCCTCCAGGGCCATGGCATAAGCGAGATAGCCGGTGTCGCAGCCGCCCCACTGTTCCGGCACCAGCATGCCGAAAAAGCCCAGCTCGGCCATTTCGCCGATGGCCTCTTTGGGGAAGCGGTGGTCGCGGTCCCACTCGGCGGCAAACGGCTTGAGCCGCTCCTGGGCAAATTGCCGGGCGGCTTCACTGATTTGCAGCTGTTCGTCATTGGGCAGCATGGTGCTCATTCCTTAATACAGGCATTCGACGGCCATGGCCGTGGCTTCACCGCCGCCGATGCAGATGGTCGAGCAGGCGCCATCGCCGGCGGCGATTTCCTCCAGGGCCATGGCATAAGCGAGATAGCCGGTGTCGCAGCCGCCCCACTGTTCCGGCACCAGCATGCCGAAAAAGCCCAGCTCGGCCATTTCGCCGATGGCCTCTTTGGGGAAGCGGTGGTCGCGGTCCCACTCGGCGGCAAACGGCTTGAGCCGCTCCTGGGCAAATTGCCGGGCGGCTTCACTGATTTGCAGCTGTTCGTCATTGGGCAGCATGGTGCTCATTCCTTAATACAGGCATTCGACGGCCATGGCCGTGGCTTCACCGCCGCCGATGCAGATGGCGGCCACACCGCGCTTGAGGCCTTGCTGGCGCAGCGCCGAAAGCAACGTCACCAGGATCCGCGCGCCGGAGGCGCCAATCGGGTGGCCAAGGGCGCAGGCACCGCCGTGGATATTCACTTTGCCGTGGGGAATCTGCAGCGTGCTCATGGTGACCAAACTGACCACGGCAAACGCTTCGTTGATCTCGAACAGGTCGACTTCGTCGAGGTTCCAGCCGGTCTTGCTCATCAGCTTACGAATCGCCCCTACCGGCGCCACCGGAAACAGCCCTGGTTCATCGGCGAACGCCGCATGGCCATGGATGACTGCCAGAGGCTTGAGCCCGCGCTTGTCAGCTTCGGATTGGCGCATCAGCAGCAAGGCCGCCGCGCCGTCGGAAATCGAGCTGGAGTTGGCTGCAGTCACAGTGCCGCCTTCGCGGAACGCCGGTTTCAGGCTGGCTATCTTGTCCAGTCGGGCCTTGGGCGGCTGCTCGTCATGCAGGATGGTTTGCTGCTCCTTGCCCACGGTGACCTGCACCGGGACGATCTCGGCGGCAAAACTGCCGTGGCTGATCGCTTCCTGTGCGCGGGTCAGGGAGGCAATGGCAAAGGCGTCCTGGGCTTCGCGGGTAAAGCCGTTATGCAGGGCGCAGTCTTCGGCGAATGTGCCCATCAGCCGGCCCTTGTCGTACGCATCTTCCAGGCCGTCGAGGAACATGTGGTCAAGCACCTTGCCGTGGCCCATGCGGTAGCCGCTGCGGGCGCGGTCGAGCAGGTACGGCGCGTTGGACATGCTTTCCATGCCGCCGGCAATCACCACCTCGGCGCTGCCGGCGAGCAAGGCATCGTGCGCCAGGATCGCTGCCTGCATGCCCGAACCGCACATCTTGTTCAGGGTGGTGCAGCGGGTGCCCTTGTCCAGGCCGGCGCCCAGCGCGGCCTGACGTGCCGGCGCCTGGCCAAGCCCCGCCGGCAGCACGCAGCCGAACAGCACTTCGTCGACGCCGTCTGCGGCAATCCCGGCGCGTTCGAGTGCCCCACGAATCGCGGCGGCGCCCAGTTGCGGCGCGGTCAAGCCCTTGAGGTCGCCCTGGAACCCGCCCATGGGCGTGCGCGCGGCGCTGACAATAACAATCGGATCGTTCATGAGACCTCCTTAGCGGGCTGCCATGCGCAAGGCGCCGTCCAGACGGATCACCTCGCCGTTGAGCATGCTGTTTTCAATGATGTGCCGCACCAGCGCAGCGTACTCGGCAGGTTTGCCCAGGCGCGGCGGAAACGGCACGCCGGCGGCCAGGGCATCACGCACCTCGGGGGTCATGCCGGCCATCATCGGCGTTTCGAAGATGCCGGGGGCGATGGTCATCACGCGGATCCCGAAACGCGCCAACTCACGGGCGGCCGGCAATGTGAGGCTGGCGATGGCGCCTTTGGACGCGGCATACGCCGCCTGGCCGATCTGCCCGTCGAAGGCGGCGACCGAGGCGGTATTGATGATCACCCCGCGCTCGCCGTCGGCATTGGCGTCGCTGTCGGCCATCGCCGCCGCCGCCAGACGCAGCAGGTTGAAGCTGCCGATCAGGTTGACGTTGACCACCTGGGCAAAGCTCGCCAGGCCGTGAGGACCGTCCTTGCCAAGGATTTTCTCGCCGCGCACCACACCGGCGCAGTTGACCAGCCCATGCAGGCCGCCAAACGCGTCGACCGCCGCCTGCACGGCCGCCTGGGCGGCAGCTTCCTGACTGATATCGGCCACGGCGCTGCGTGCACGCTCGCCCAGCTGTTCGGCCTTGGCGGCGACGGCTTGGGCGTTCATGTCCACCAGCATCACTTTCGCACCCGCCGCCACCAGCATGTCGGCCGTGGCCGAGCCGAGGCCCGAGGCACCGCCGCTGACCAGAAACACCTTGTTTTCAATCTGCATCATGGTTTCCTTGAAAAGTGGATCACGCCACGGCCGCCTGGGCCTTGGCGATCTCTTGATTACGCAGGATGAAGCGTTGCAGCTTGCCGCTCGGGGTCTTGGGCAAGTCGCTGACAAATTCGATTTCCCGTGGGTACGCATGGGCCGCCAGGCGCTTGCGCACATGCAGGCGCAGCTCTTCGGCCAGTTCCGGGGTGGCGCGGTACTGCTCGTTGAGCACCACAAACGCCTTCACCAACTCGGTGCGCTCCGGGCACGGCTTGCCGACCACGGCCGCTTCGACCACTGCCGGGTGCTCCACCAGGGCGCTTTCCACGTCGAACGGGCCGACGCGGTAGCCGGACGTGGTGATCACATCGTCACTGCGCCCGACAAAACTGATGCTGCCGTCCGGGTTCAGCTCTACGGTGTCGCCGCTCAGGTAGTACTTGCCGACGGACGCTTTGGTGTTTACGCCGTCGTAACCGGCAAACCAGCACATCGGCGATTGTTCGCGGTCGATGGCCAGGATGCCCGGCTGGCCGGCCGGCAACTCCCGGCAGTCATCGTCCAGCACCACGATACGGTGGCCCGGCGAAGCGAAGCCGGCCGAGCCCACGTGCACCGGATGCGTCAGCCCGTGATGGTTGCACAGCACCATGCCCAGTTCGGTCTGGCCGTAATGGTCGTGGATGGTCACGCCCAGGTTGTCGGCGAACCAGCGGATCACTTCCGGGTTCAGCGGCTCGCCGGCGCTGCTGACGATGCGCAGCCGGCCCTTGATCGATTCGGCGAACTGCTTGCCGCCGGCAATCAGCAAACGGTAGGCCGTGGGCGAGCCGGTGAGGTTGGTGATGCCGTACTTGTTGATCACCCGGCAGGTGCTTTCGAGGGTGAACGGTCCATCGTAGAAGGTGATTGGGTGGCCCATGGACAGCGGCCCGGTCACGCCGAAATAGATGCCGTAGGCCCAGCCCGGGTCGGCGACATTCCAGAAGGCGTCTTCGGGCCGCAAGTCCACGGCGTCACGGGTGTAGCTCTGGAACGCGACGATGGCCTTGAGCGGCACCGACAGTGCCTTGGAGGGGCCGGTGGTGCCCGAGGTAAACATCAGCAGGAACGGCTCGTCCGCGCCCAGCATCACCGGCTCGCAATGATTGGCGTGATTGGGCAGCTCGGCCCAGAAACTGAAGTCGCCCCGCACCAGGCCTTCGCCTTTGGGGCCGGTGACCGTGACGATGGTCGGGCAAGCGTCGACGTCAGCGAGTTTGGGTCGGTTGACCGCGTCGGTGACCACCAGCGCCGCGCCGGAACTGTTCAAGCGATGCTCGATGGCCTTGGGGCCAAAGGCGGTAAATAACGGTTGGTAGACCGCGCCGATGCGCCAGGTGGCAAGCACCACCACCAGCAGTTCGGCGGTGCGTGGCAGCAGGCCCGCGACTTTGTCGCCGCGCCGTACGCCCTGAGCCAGGAGGAAATTGGCGAAGCGGGCCGCCTGATCCTGCAGGTCGCTGAAAGTCACCGTGGCGCTGCGCCCGTCCCGGCCCTCCCAGAACAGCGCGATGCGCCCCGGCAGCACGTGGCGGTCACAGCATTCCACGCAGGCGTTGAGGGCCTGCAGGTTGCCGGCCAGCGCCGCGTCAACGGTACGCGGGTAATCGAACTCGGTGATCGCAGACAGGTAGTCACGCATCGCTTCAAATCCCTCTGTGTTTTTATTTTCAGGGCGTCAACAGCAGAAATAGTGGCGTCAGAGTGTTGCAGCGGCAATGGTCAAAGCCTTCAAGATAGTTGACTGGTTTGGCCATTGCGCGCGGGAGCGGACACAGGTTTGACACCTGCCGTGGTCTGGTCGAAGCTGACGGCCTTGTAACAGTCGCTCACGTTTTCTGGACGCCCGCATGTCAAAGTCACGCCGTTACTCCATTGTCGGCCTGTGCGCCCTGCTGTTTATTGTAGTGATCACCTGGTATTTCTCCCGATCCACCCCGACGGCGGTGCCGCCTGCGATTGCCCATGGATATGCCAAGGCGCTGCGGCAGGCACACAACGGCGAACCGGGCGCGGCGCGGGTGCTGTACCAGCAATTGGGCCGCCCGGACCTGTCGCCGGAACGCCGCGCCGCCCTGCATGCCGAACTGCCCAACTACCCCAGCCCCCAGGCATTGAAACTGGCCGATAAAGACCTGCTTGACGACTCGCCCGTGGTACGCGAAGCGGCCATTCACAGCATTGTCGGCCTGGTGCCCACCGGCCAGCGCACCCTGCTGCTCGGGCCGGCGCTGGACGACCCGGAGCAGGAGGTTCGTTTTGCCGCCGCCAATGCCTTGCTCGGCCTCTCGCCGGACACGTTGGGCCTGTACTTCGGCCCGTTGCAGCAAGTGCTCGATGAGTTCGTGAAAAAGCTCAAGGCCGAGCCCGAAACCGCCGAGGGCTGGATTCAACTGGCGCGCCTGTACATTCACAGTGCCCTGCTGCCGGATGCGCAAAATGCGCTGGAGCAGGCAATACGTCTGCAGCCGGACAACCTGCAAGCCGTGGTTGCGCAGATTGAACTGCTGGACAAACAGGGCAAGACCGACGAGTCCCGCCAATTGCTCGGGCGCCAACTGGCGGCGCACCCGGAATCGGCCTATTTGCAGCATGCGCTCGGCATGTGGTTGCTGCACCACGGCGAGCGGCCTTATGCACTGCTCGGCCTGTCCAGAGCGATCGAACTGGAGCCGGACAATCAGGATTACCGCTACGACCTCGCCACCACCCTGCACGCCCAGGACGAACTGGAAGCGGCCCAGCGCCAGCTGGAAGAAATCATCCAGCGCCACCCGGCCAACCGCAAGGCGCGGGTGCTGCTGGTCAACTACTGGAAAGAGAGCGGGCAGTTGCAGAACGTGCAGATATTGCTCGCGCAGCTTGAGCAACAGAACCCCGACGACCCCGCGTTGCAGCAAGGCCTGTAAAAAACCTCGCAGCAAACGGACCTGCTGTGTCGAGCGGGCTTGCCCTAATGCCAATCAGTTAAGCGCAGATTCCCTGTGGCGAGCAGGCTTGTCCTGCGTTGGGCTGCGCAGCAGCCCCAAAGACAGGCGCTGAGCCGTATCAGGTACACCGCGTTTTGCTCGATTGGGGGCGCTTCGCACCCCAACGCGGGGCAAGCCCGCTCGCCACGACAAGCCCGATCGCCACAACAGGTCCCGTTTGCCACAACACAACAAGCCCGCTCGCCACATTAAGGACCTGCTTTGCACCGTTAGACCTGCTTCACACAGCAACCGAGAGTCGCCCACAGCACATAATCGCAAGTTCGCGGAACGGCTACAGGCCGCTACGGTCAAGAGATTATGGCGTGCCAAGCGGGCACGCCCTCTATCTGTACGTGACCTGAGGGCACTTCTTGTCTACATCCAACGAGCTGTTCAGTGAAAAGGCGGCCATCGGCATTGAAGGTCTTGATGACATTCTTTGCGGCGGGCTATCGCGCAGCCACCTGTTCCTGCTGGAAGGCGAACCTGGCACCGGCAAGACCACCGTAGCCCTGCACTTTTTGCAGGCGGGCGCCAAAAACGGCGAGCGATCGCTGTACATCACGCTGTCGGAAACCGAGCGTGAATTGCGCCAGGGTGCCAAGTCCCACGGCTGGGACCTGGATGACAATATTCATATCTTCGAGCTCACCCCGCCCGAAAGCCTGCTCAACGCCAACCATCAGCAGAGCCTGCTGTACTCCTCCGACCTGGAACTGGGTGAAGCCACCCGGCAGATCTTTGAGGTCGTCGAGCGGGTCAAGCCGAGCCGCGTGGTGATCGACTCGCTGTCGGAAATTCGCCTGCTGGCCCAAAGCTCGTTGCGCTATCGCCGGCAGATTCTGGCGATCAAGCACTACTTCGTGCGCTACGACGCCACCGTGCTGCTACTGGACGACCTCACCACCGAATCCCTGGACAAGACCGTGCACAGCGTGGCCCACGGCGTGATTCGCCTGGAGGAGCTGACGCCCAGCTACGGCGCCGAGCGCCGCCGCGTGCGCGTGGTGAAGTACCGGGGTCAGAAATACCGTGGCGGTTTTCACGATTTCACCATCATGCAGGACGGCATCCACGTGTTCCCGCGTCTGGTGGCCGCCGAGCACCGTGGCGGTTACGTACGAGAGACGCTGAGCAGCGGCATTCCTGAACTGGATGCGCTGATGGGCGGCGGTGTCGAGACCGGTTCCAGCAGCCTGATCCTTGGCCCGGCCGGTACCGGCAAATCGCTGATTTCGATGGTCTTCGCCGCCGCCGCAGTGGCGCGTGGCGAAAAAGCCGCGCTGTTCATCTTCGATGAAGAGCTGGGCCTGCTGTTTGAACGCATGAAAAACATGGGCATTGACCTGGCCGCCTTGCAAGCGACCGGCAACCTGTTGATCGAACAGGTAGATGCCGCCGAACTGTCGCCTGGCGAGTTTTCGCACCGGGTGCGCCGTTGCGTCGACGAGCGCGGCATCAAGACCGTGGTCATCGACAGCATCAACGGCTATCAGGCCGCGATGCCGGAAGAGAACGCGCTGATCCTGCACATGCATGAATTGCTGCTGTACCTCAACCGCCGAGGCGCGGCGACCTTCATGACGGTTGCCCAGCACGGGCTGGTCGGCGATATGCAGACACCCGTGGACATCACCTATTTGGCCGACACCGTAATTTTGCTGCGCTACTTCGAGGCACTGGGCAAGGTCCGCCGCGCGATTTCGATCATCAAGAAACGCACCGGCGCCCATGAATCGTCGATTCGTGAGTACCGCATCAGCGGGCGCGGGCTGACCGTGGGTGAGCCCCTCGACAACTTCCAGGGCGTATTGCGCGGTATCCCTACCTACATGGGCGCGGGCTCTCCCCTGCTCAAGGAAGAGGGCCAGTGACCAGTCTTTCCCCTGTCTCCGAGCGGGCAATCATCCTGGCCCCCGTCGGCCGTGACAGCTCACTGGCGCTGATGATGCTCAACGAAGCCGGTTACAGTGGCATCGTCGCCGCCAACCTGGGCGCCTTGTGCGAGGCACTTGAACAAGGCGCCGGCTTGCTGGTGATTGCGGCGGAAGCCCTGCGCGGCGTCGACCTCGAACCGTTGCTTGAATACCTGCATCAACAACCCGCCTGGTCGGACCTGCCGATCGTATTGATGACCCACCACGGCGGCACCGAACAAAACGGCTCATCGCACCTGAGCGGCCTGTTGGGTAACGTGACCTTTCTGGAACGGCCGTTTCATCCGGTCACGCTGATCAGCCTGGTGAGCGCCGCACTGCGCGGCCGCCGCCGCCAATACGAAGCCCGTGACCGCCTGATTGACTTGAGCGAAAGCGAGCAGCGCCTGCAAAGCACCCTCGAAACCCTCGAACAGCAAGTCGAGGAGCGTACTGCACAACTGCGCAGCAACGAAGACGCGCTGCGCCAGTCGCAGAAAATGGAAGCGGTCGGCCAGTTGACCGGCGGCATTGCCCACGACTTCAACAACATGCTCACGGGCATCATCGGCAGCCTGGAATTACTGCGAAGGCGCATTGCACGGGGCAAGCTCGACGACCTCGATAGCCTGATCGACCTGGGCGTCACCTCGGCCAACCGCGCCGCCGGCTTGACCCACCGTTTGCTCGCCTTCTCCCGTCGCCAATCGCTGGATCCCAAGCCTGTGGAGATCAACCAACTGGTGAACTCGATGGGCGAGCTGCTGCAACGCAGCATCAATGAAAGCATCGCGCTTGACATGCGCCTCAGCGGCCCGCTCTGGACCGCCGAAGCCGACCCCAATCAACTGGAAAGCGCGCTGCTCAACCTGGTGCTCAACGCGCGCGATGCGATGCCGGGCGGCGGCCGCCTGACGGTCGAAACCGCCAACCGCCATCTGGACAGCGTGTTTACCGCCGCCTACGGCACCCTGCAGCCCGGCGATTACGTTGAATTAAGCGTCAGCGATACCGGCTGTGGCATCCCCGACAGCGTGATAGGCCGAGTGTTTGATCCTTTCTTCACGACCAAGCCGATCGGCCAGGGCACAGGCCTTGGCTTGTCGATGATCTACGGCTTTGCCCGCCAGTCTCGCGGGCATGTGACCATCCACAGTGAAGTGGGCAAAGGCACCACCGTCAGCCTGTTCCTGCCGCGCTTTGCCGGTGAGATCGCCGCGCAGGAGGCCACCAATCCGACGCTGCTGCCGTACGCCAATGCCGGCGAAACGGTGCTGATTGTCGAGGACGACCCCGCCGTACGCGTGTTGGTCAGCGCGGTGCTCAAAGAGTTGGGCTATGGATTCGTCGAGGCGGTGGACGCTGTCACGGCGGTGCCGATCATCGAGTCCGAGCAACGCATTGACCTGATGATCAGCGACGTCGGTCTGCCGGGCATGAATGGACGCCAGTTGGCTGAGATTGGCCGGCAGATCCGACCCGGGTTGAAGGTGCTGTTCATCACCGGGTATGCCGAGCATGCGGCGGTGCGTGGCGGGTTTCTCGACCCTGGGATGCAACTGATCACCAAGCCATTCACCTTTGACCTGTTGACCGCCAAGGTTCGGGAAATGATCCAGGCCTAGGGCTGCATGAAAGCAGCCCTAGGCTGTCAGGCCAGCAGCCGCTGGATATGCCCCTGCAGCGTATCCAGATCAAATGGCTTGGCCAGGATCGGCGCATTGCGTGTGATCGGGCTGTCACAGTCGAGGATTTCCTGCGGGTAGCCGCTGATAAAGATAACCTTCAATTCCGGCCGTACCCTCAGAGCTGGCTCGGCGATCTGCACCCCGGAGATGCCACCGGGCAGACGGTAGTCGGTGACCATCAGGTCCAGGTGCGGCTTGGTCGCGAGAATTTCAAACGCCTCTTTTCCGTTGACCGCCTTCAATACCCGATAACCCAGGCCTGCCAGGTATTCACCCAGCACAAACATAATGGATTCGTCGTCCTCGACGATCAGTACGACGTCTTGTGCATCTTCACTCATGGGAAGCCTATGTCCGGTCAATTGCTGCAATTACGACCATGGGGTCAAGCAGAGGTTGCGTTGAGCTGACGATTGATTTCAGGGCGCCGCCTGCAGAGGCAGACACACGCGAAACAAGGCGCCCTCGCCTATCTGGCTCTCCACCTCTATGGTGCCGCCATGGGCTGCCACGATCTGCTCGGAAATGAATAACCCAAGGCCCAGTCCGGCCGCTGCATGACTGGCCGAAACGCGCTCGAACTGCTGGAAGATGCGCTTCTGGTTCTCTTCGCTGATACCAATGCCGTGGTCGCGCACTTCCACGCGTGCCTCGCCATGCTCGGCATACACCCGCACGTGCACCGGGCTCTTGGCGCCGTAGCGCAACGCGTTGGTCAGCAGATTGTTGATCACCTGTTCAATGCGAAATTCGTCCCAATGCCCCTCCACCGGCCCGTCGACCACCAGTTGCATGGACGACTCGGCGGCAGTTACCTGCGGCGCAAAATTGTTCACCAGGCTGCTCACCAACTGCGCCAGATCAAAAGGCGCCGGGCGAATCGACAATTTGCCGGTGCGAATACGCGACACATCGAGCATGTCTTCGATCAACCGGATAAGGCTGCGGATCTGCCGCTCGTCGCGATCGACCATCGCGTGCATCTTGTCCAGGGTAAACGCCGCAGCGTTGTCCCGGGCCAGGTGCATCTTGCGCAGTTGGGTTTCCAGGATCAGGCCGTTGAGGGGCGTCCGCACTTCGTGGGCGACGATCGACATGAAGTCATCGCGCATACGCACCGCCTGCTCCAGCTCTGCCTGGGTGGCCTGCAGGCGCGTCAGCAGCAGTTCCTGCTCGCGGCGGCTGCGCTCCAGGGCTTCGACCTGCAGCTTCATGGCCTTGCTTTGGCGATACAGGTCAACGAACACGTTGACCTTGCTCTTCACCGCATGGATATCCAGCGGTTTGTGCAGGAAGTCCACGGCGCCGCTTTCGTAGCCCTTGAACGCGTAGTTCAGCTCGCGACCGGCGGCACTGACGAACACAATCGGGATGTTCTTGGTCTTTTCGGTGCCGCGCATCAACTCGGCCAGCTCGAAGCCGTTCATGCCGGGCATCTGGACATCGAGAATCGCCATGGCGAACTCGTGTTCGAGCAACAGTGACAAGGCCTCATCGGCGCTCAACGCCTTGTAGACGTGACGATCCTCACGCTTGATCAGCGC
Source organism: Pseudomonas sp. MH9.3 (assembly GCF_034354675.1). Classification (NCBI taxonomy): domain Bacteria; kingdom Pseudomonadati; phylum Pseudomonadota; class Gammaproteobacteria; order Pseudomonadales; family Pseudomonadaceae; genus Pseudomonas; species Pseudomonas sp. MH9.3. The sequence goes on from NZ_CP133785.1 coordinate 825,057, forward strand.
TTCGAGGGCCAGCAGGTTTTCCGGCAGATCGTCGACGATCAGCAGTTTGGCCTGGACGGTACTTAACATGGGGAAGATTCCAGGGAAGCCAGCAATGAGCCGATTCGGCCCATAGTCAGAATATGATCAGGTGTGTGCAGGGCCAGGGCCGCCAGCGGCATCACGGCGATGCGTGCTTCCGTGGGGTCCTGGACCACCGTGGTGCCGCCCGATTGCTTGACATGGGCCAGCCCGCGCGCGCCGTCCTGGTTGGCGCCGGTGAGCAGGATCGCCAGCAGGCCGGCGCCGTACACGTCGGCAGCCGAGGCAAACAGGTAATCGATGGCTGGCCGGGAATGGTGCACGCGGTCCTCCTGGCTCAGGGACAGGCTGCGATCCTGCTCCACCGAGAGGTGATAGCCGGGCCCGGCAAAATACAGGGTGCCGGCCTCGATCAGCTCTTTGTCCCGCGCTTCTTTTACCGGGATGCGCAGGCGCCGCGCGAACACTTCGGCCAACTGGCTGCGACGCTCGTCCGGCAGGTGCAGCACGGCAATGATCGGCAGGCCGAAGCCCGTGGGCAGCTCGCCAAATATGCTCAGCAACGCCTCGACACCGCCAGCGGACGCGCCGACGACGATGGCTTCAATCCCGCGAATCGGGTTGGCTGCGGCGTCGTTCATGATTTGCGGTAGATCCGTTCCTGTTTGACCAAAGGCTCGAACTGCTTGCTGTAGGCGGAAAAATCCAGGGTTTCCTTGCTGCCCAGCACCAGGAAGCCGCGATGACACAGCGATTCATGGAACAGCCCAAACGCGCGATCCTGCAATTTTTTATTGAAGTAAATCAGCACGTTACGGCACGAAATTAATTGAGTTTCGGAGAATACACTATCGGTCGCCAAACTGTGATCGGCAAAAGTCACATTCTCACGCAGTGTCTTGTCGAAGATCGCGTAATCGTAGGCTGCCGTGTAGTAGTCGGCAAATGAGCGCTGGCCGCCGGCCTGCTGATAGTTGGCGGTGTAGGCGCGCACGTTCTCCAGGGAGAAGATGCCCTGCTTGGCCTTGTCCAGCGACGCCGGGTTGATATCGGTGGCGTAGATGATCGTGCGCTCGAGCAAGCCTTCCTCACGCAGCAGGATCGCCATCGAGTACACCTCCTCCCCCGTGCTGCAGCCGGCAATCCAGATCTTGATCGACGGGTAGGTCTTGAGCAGCGGCACCACTTCCTGGCGGATCGCGAGAAAGTGCGAAGGGTCGCGAAACATCTCGCTCACCGGGATCGTCAGAAATTGCAGCAGTTGCATGAAAGCCGACGGATCGTGCAGCACCCGCTCCTGCAGCGCCGAGATGGTCGCACAGTCGAACTGACGCAACGCATGGGCCACACGGCGCTTGACCGACGCGCCCGAGTAATCGCGAAAGTCGTAGCTGTACTTGAGGTAAATCGCCTCAATCAACAGGCGCAGCTCAATGTCGCTGCTTTTGTCCAAGAAACTGCGCTCCACTTAAATGCGTTCCATCTTCGGCAGCCACACGCGAATCAACGAGAACAGCCGGTCCAGGTCAATCGGTTTGGCCAGGTAGTCATTGGAGCCTGCGGCGAGGCAGCGCTCCTGATCGTCTTTCATGGCCTTGGCGGTGACCGCAATGATCGGCAACTTCTTCCAGCGCGGGTCCTGGCGGATCAACGCAGTGGCCTCGTAACCGTCCATCTCCGGCATCATCACGTCCATCAGCACCAGGTCGATGTCCTCGACTTCATCGAGCCGTTCGATGGCTTCGCGGCCGTTTCGGCCGATCACCACCACAGCGCCCTTGTGTTCCAGCGCACTGGTGAGGGCAAAGATATTGCGTACATCATCGTCCACCAGCAGGATCTTGCGGCCTTCGAACACCTTGTCGCGGCTGCGCGCGGTCTTGAGCATCGTCTGGCGCTCATGGGACAGCTGGGATTCGACTTTGTGCAGAAAGAGTGTGACCTCGTCCAGCAGACGCTCCGGCGAACGCGCGCCCTTGATGATGATCGAGCGCGAATACTTGCGCAGTTCGGCTTCTTCATCGCGGGTCAGGTTGCGCCCGGTGTAGACGATCACCGGCGGGAATGAACAGATATCTTCGGTGGCCATGCGCTTGAGCAGCTCGTTGCCGAGCATGTCCGGCAGCTTGAGGTCGATGATCATGCAGTCATAGATATGATCGCGCAGCAGGTCCAGGGCTTGCTGGGCAAAGCCCACGGCAGTGATCTCGATGTCATCGTCGCCGATCAGGCGGGCAATGCTGTCGCGTTGCAGGTCATCGTCTTCCACCAGCAGCACACGCTTGACCTTCTGCGTCAGCTTGGCCTCCAGACGCGCGAACACATCCTTGAGCTCTTCACGGGTGGTGGGTTTGACCGCATAGCCGATGGCGCCCATGTGCATCGCCGCTTCGACGCGGTCTTCCACGGAAATCACGTGCACCGGGATGTGGCGGGTGCCGGCGTTCTGCTTGAGGCGCTGCAGCACGGTGAGACCGGAATGGTCCGGCAGACGCATGTCGAGCAGGATCGCGTCGGGAATGAGTTCTGCCGCCAGACTGTAGCCTTCGTCCGCGCCATGGGCCACCAGGCAGTGGTAGCCCAGTTCATGCGCCAGATCGAAGAGGATCCGCGCAAAATTGGGCTCGTCTTCCACTACGAGGATGCAGCGGGTGGTGAACGGCGCCTTGTCGCGGTCGTCGGCAAAGCGCGGGATCTGGCTGGTATCGGCCACCGGCAGCGGCGAGACCTTGACCGGCGCAGGCGCGGCGGCCAGCGGCTGGCGCGCCTGCTCTGCCAGCGGCGCATCGGCTTCGCGCTCCACGTAGTGCTCAGGCAAGACCAGGGTGAACACGCTGCCCTTGCCCGGCTCGCTGGTCACGCTGATATAACCGCCGAGCAACGCGGCCAGGTCGCGGGAAATCGACAGGCCCAGGCCGGTGCCGCCGTAACGGCGGTTGGTGGTGCCGTCGGCCTGGCGGAAGGCTTCGAAGATGCTTTCCTGCTGGTCCGGCGCAATGCCGATGCCCGAATCGCGCACGGTAAAGGCAATGCCCGCATCCTGCGCACGGGACACCGACAGGCTGACCTCACCCTGCTCGGTAAACTTGACCGCGTTGGACAGCAGGTTCTTGAGGATCTGCTCCAGGCGCTGGCGGTCGGTAAACAGCATGGCCGGCGCACCGGGCTGTACATCCACCTGAAAACCCAGCTTGCGGTCGGCGGCCAGCGGCTCGAACATCCCGCGCAAACCCTCGACCAGACGCGCCACGCTGGACGTTTCCGGACGCACTTCCAGCTTGCCGGCTTCGACCTTGGAGATGTCGAGGATGTCGTTGATCAGGTTCAGCAGGTCGTTGCCCGCCGAATAGATCGACTCAGCGAACTTGACCTGTTCGGCACTGAGGTTTTCCTGAGGGTTCTCGGCCAGCAACTTGGCCAGGATCAGCGAGCTGTTGAGCGGCGTACGCAGTTCGTGGGACATGTTGGCGAGGAATTCGGACTTGTATTTGCTCGAACGCTGCAACTCGTCGGCGCGGTCTTCGAGTTCAAGCTGGGCCTGGTTGAGTTCAATGTTCTTGCGGTCCATGGCGTCACGCTGCTCGGACAGGGTCTGGGTCTGCTCGGCCAACTGCTCGTTGGTCTGCTCCAGCTCCGCCTGCTGGGTTTCCAGATGGGCCTGGGACTCCTTGAGGATGCGTGACTGTTCTTCGAGCTCTTCGTTGGCGGTCTTGAGTTCTTCCTGCTGCACTTGCAGCTCTTCGTTGAGCTGCTGGGTCTCGGCGAGCACTTCCTGCAGGCGCTGACGGTAGCGCGCAGCTTCGATGGAGGTGCCGATATTGCCGGCGATCAGTTCCAGCAGCTCGACGTCGCGTTCATCCAGGGGGCGCAGGAAACCCAGTTCGATCACACCGTTGACACGGTCCTCGTCGCTGGTCGGCACCACCAGTACGCTGCGCGTCGAGCCCTCGCCCAGCCCGGAGCTGACCTTGAAGTAATCCACCGGCACATCGTCCAGGCGAATCAGGCGATCAAGCTGGGCGGCCTGCCCAACGATGCCTTCGTCGCTGTAGATCGACTGTTCGTGCTGTTCCTGCTCGCGTGAGAAACCATAAGTGGCCACACGCTTGAGACCGCCGTGCTCCTGACGCACGTACAACGCGGCCACGGCAGAGCCCATGTATTGAGCGAAGAACTGCAGGATATTGCGGCCGAGCATGTTCAGGGTCAGTTGGCCGAGGACCTGCTCGGCCAGTTCGGTCTGGCCGTTGCGCAGCCAGGCCTGTTGCTCAAGACGCCGCGCAATCTTCTGTTGCGACGCGAGGTTTGAGCTGTAGCTATCTGATAACGCTACCAAATTCCTGCGGCCGATATAGGCAAGAAAACCGCTCAGCCCCAATACGAATGTCAGGTACAGCGCAACGCTGACAATGGTGGTACGGGTGACGTCCTTGTTGCGCGCGATTCGGAACTGCTGCTCCATCGCCACCGCATCCGCGTATTCCTGGCGGATCGCATCGGTGAGCCCCTTGCCCCGACCGGCCTTGACCGCCGAGCGGTAGTCACCGCTGTTGCGCTGCAGGTCGATCATCGACTGGGCGTACTTGTTCCACTCGCCCTGCATCGCTTCTAGGCGTTTGAGGCGGTCCACCTGCTGCGGGTTATCCGCCACCAGCTCCTGCAAGTTACGCAGGTCGCCAATGATGCGCGGCTTGGCCACTTCGTAGGGGTCGAGAAAATGCTCGTCGCCGGTGATCAGAAAGCCACGCAGGCCGGTTTCCAGATCGACTGTCAGTTTCGACGACTCATTGAGGTTGTTGATGACCCGGTCGGTGTGCTCCACCCACTGGATCACCGACAGCAGATAGGTGATCAGGCAGACGAAAAACACCGCGCTGAGTACGCCGACGCTTAAGGGTAACACGACGTTTCGGCCCAGCAGGGTACGGAAGCTCTTTTCATCGACGGATGACGCAGGAGTCATGGGCATGCCTTGGCCAATACGGAAAAACCGGGAGTTTGCCCGAATATCGGGTGCCGAGGCTATGTTTGTGCGCTGATTTGACGCAACAGTACGGGCTCGATGCATAAATCCCACACCTCTTACCGCCAGTTTCGCCAGCTTACTTACAATTTTTTTTACAGATCGACGCAGCGAAGTTGGAACGTCAGTGCATCGATCCGGCACTCATGGCTGCGCCTCAGGAACAGGGAGATCCAACGTAAAGGCGTCCTTCTGACAGACCGGGGTATTTCGAATGAGCATCACCCGCGTAGCGCATCGACCGATGAACCTTGTCACCGAAGCACCTGAGCCGGGTGCAAAAAAAGCGGGTGCGGTAACAGCGAACCCATCTCCCCGGGACCGTTCGTCCTCGGTTGCGACACCTGCCGTCAAAACCGTGCAGCAATTGCTGGCGGACCAACAGGATATGTTCAGTTTGGCCGATAAACTAAGGGGCCTGACAACCTGGGTGGATCACAAGTTTTCCTACCAGTTGAACAGCGATGTTGTGCTTCCCTATGTAGGTTCTTCCTACGCTCTGGCGCGCACCACTCCCCCGACCCTGGCTACCGTCATCACCGACCTGGGCTATGATTTGCCGCAGAACGTCGTTGAAGCCAAAGCGCTGGCAGACATATTGGAGAAAAAAGCGTCGGTGCTCCTCCTGGGGGATTTCGGTGGCGCGCTGTCCTGGCCGATACCGATGGCGCAAACTGACCAGTACCGCATCGCCCAATTCCTGCTTTCCAGCGAGACGGGACTGCCGGGTTTACCGTTGTCCACTGATAGGGGGGTGCTGGATTATTTATTGATTGGCAGCTCGGTGACACACGATGACTTGAAAGGCCCCGCCACCATGGCCATGCAGAAATTGCTCGACAGCCCAAACGCCCTGGCGCTGGGGCAAGCCCTCCAGGCGCACCTGGGGGGTGTGGCGTCGGACACCAGTATTTACGACTATATATTGGCGGCGATTCACCTTCGGCTGGATCCGGAATCTTCTCTAAAAAAGATTCGCAACCACACCGCGCACTTTGATCTGTTACGTCCCGAGCATTGGGGCCTCGCCCCGTCGCACGTCGTCAGCGAACTGAGCCGTCATCTTGTCGACAATGGACGGGCTGCACCGTATTCAGCCACGCTCGCGACTCACCTTTTACTGGCCTCCAGTGCACCGCAATTTCTGGTTAAAGACATTCCAGGCGGCGTCACCGTAGGCTCTGCCATGTGGGCGCAGTTAACGATTGCCGCAGCCAGGATCGAGGCGCAGACGCCGGGTCGGGTGCAGAACATGACCTACGCTGAGGTTATCGCTCAAGCTGAGTCAATAGCGGCTGACACTTACACCAGTCAATTGGCTCAACGCGGCGCCCTGATCGATTGGGCCATAGCCAATGGAGTGCTGAAACCCAGCGAAACCGAACATTCTGCGGCCGAGATACAACAGGCCAGGATCGCCTATAACGATCAACTCAGCGCGCTGGTGAAGTCTTCGTCATTACTGGAGACGCCCGTGCCCAGTCGAAAGGACATCGCGCTGGAATACCTGAAAGCTGAATTTCCTCAGGTGGATCCTTCCGTCTTTGAAATCAGGAATTTGCAAATACGCGACCAGAACGCACTCCGCGTTTACCCCGCTTTTCTTACGCGACGCTCGATGCTTGATATCGTGATGGAGGGCAAACCGCTCGACAAGCATCACGTATGGGTCACGCCGGATAGGCGAATTCCGATCGCCTCGTTCAACACTTACTTAAAAACCAAAAAACATACTGAGGTCAAAAAGTTATTCGACACTCATTATGAAGCCGCCATGAAATCGCTGGGTGACGGCCACCATGAACTTGTCAAGCAGCTGGTATCCAACTTGCCACTGGCTGACCGCAGGAATTTTGAACAGGGCGACGTGAAATTTTTTCACACCAGCGACTACAAAATTGCACTCGATTTCACTTCACCGCTCGAACTGGTACATCGTGCGCGCACGATGCATGTAAAGACTACGCTCAACGGCGAGGTCAACGTGTATGAAATCGACTCCAGCACAGGGACCATTGAAAAAAAGGAACACCTGATTCGCAGACTCAGCGAGCCCTATACCGCTGAGAAGATGGATTCCAGAGCCGCGAATCTCATTACTCGAATGTCCGTGCTGAACCCTTACAACGGTGCTCGAGACAGCGAAACGACAGAGAAGCCCGTTACCGCTCAAACGCCCGACAGCTATCGCTCCAAGCGCACCGACTTTATTGCCGACATGTACGTCAAAGCGCTCGCGCTGGATGGCGAGGAGCTGTTGAACCACGCCAGAGGTATTACGTCCTTCGACAAAGGTCGGGCGCTAGGTAGCGTGATTGATGAGTTTTTTCTCAACCTGATTCCGTTTCGATCGGCTATCAATAATTTTCTGCAAGGCAACACCCTTGACGGGGTCGGTGATCTGGCTATTGACGCGTTCGGACTGCTCACGCTGGGTGCGGGCAAGGCGGCGCAAGCGGTAAAAGTCTTTGGCAAGGGCATGTCGGGTTTGAACGCCGCTGCCAAGGCAACCAAAGCGGTAAAGTTTATTGGCGCGGCTGCTATTGAGTTTATTAATCCCGTGGGCGGGGTGGGCGACGTGTTGGTGGGAGGAGCCAAGCTGGTTGGAAGAGGGCTTGCCAAGGGGGCCGATGTGGTCACCGCGCTCAGGGGCGCAAGTGGCAGTTACGATGCGCTCAAAGCAGCCAGTAAACATAATCGCATCGTTGCAACCGGCACCTTCAAGCTGGCAGACGAGGTTGTCCAAGGCGGTGCAGTGTTTGAAAACCGTAAATGGTACTCGTTGGACCCGGTCATTGGTCCTTATGGAACGGCGTTGGCGAACTTCAAACCGGTAACGGTCGCCGCCAACGGTGAGATAAACGGCAACTGGATTAATTGGTTGACCGCTGTTGTGGCTCCAACCCCGAGAACGCCCCACATTTCTGATGTCCTCAGAGACACCTTGGCAAAGGCCAAGGCTAATGACCTTGCCGCCTTCACCCGAGGTCATGATGCTGGCAACATCGAAAACATCCCTGGGTATTACAGTTCCATGAATGTTTCGGATCTCAAGGAGTTGACCGTCAGTTCGGGGCGCACGGCCGAAGAGATCGGTTCGTTGGCCAAAGTGATAGAAACCAGAATGGTGCGCAATAGTCTTGAAAGCGCGAGAATCTTCAGCGAGCAAATCGCGGCCGCAGGTGGCAAAGCCACGCTGATGCCGCAAAACTTCTACCTGAGCCAAGGGGATCTGGCATCAAACGGCGAATGCGCGGCCTTGGTCAATACCATGGCCATGGCCATTCAGAATGGACGCCAACAGACGTTGATCGATAATTTTTTCAAAGCGAGCATTAAGACCAATGATTCCAAAGTCCTCGCGTTTCGCAAACAACTGAACGAGATGCATCAGATCGTTCGCGACCATTTTCATGGTGTTCAACCCGTGTCCCAAATGTCACACATTGACATCGGCGCTACCCTGAGCAAAGCAACCCCGCCCTGCATGATGAGAATCGCTACGCAAAATCACGGTCTGCTCGCGGGGGCTATGTTGAATAGCAACGGCCAGAAGGAGTGGTTTTTCTTTGACCCCAATTTCGGCCTGGCGACGTTCACCAGCGAAGCCACAATGCAGCGCGGAATAGAGGTCTGCCTGAATAGCGGAAGAACAGCAGGCACACTGAGCCCTGTCGCCATTACCAGCGGCAGGCCGCAATTCAATGTCAGTCTTTTCAATGAGTCTGACTTTCTAATGACAGTGCCCTATAACAACCCGTATGCGCTGTTCAACGCGGCTCTTTGAGCCAGGGCTCACACATTCGTGCAAGAGGGTTTCAACGCCGGGCGTTCTGTACGCCTCCAGCGACTTCAAGGCGGGTCGCAACCCCTCGGCAGTCAAACGTATGAGTAAACCAGCACGCTGACGGGACATTCGGCGTGCCTAAGGTCACAATGCCAGCCATTCATTTTGAACTTGCTGGCATTGTTATCACTCACTACCGGGTTAGCTTCTGCCTCGTCACGTTCAGCCCCTCACTTTTCAGGAATGCTCATTATGTCCTCCACCTCCTCCACCATCCTTGTAGTAGAAGACGACAACATCGTGCGCATGCTGATCGTCGATGTACTCGAAGAGTTGGAGTTCACTGTGCTGGAGGCTGCTGACGCCGAACAGGCACTGGCATTTGCGCAGAATCGCGATGAGGTCATCAGCCTGATGATGACCGACGTCGGCCTGCCGGACATGGACGGCAAGCAACTGGCAACCAAAGTACGTGAGTTGCGCCCCGAACTGCCGATCCTGTTTGCCAGCGGCTACGCCGACAACATCGATGTGCCCCCCGGCATGCAGGTGATTGGCAAACCGTTCTCGATCGATCAGTTGCGCGACAAGGTCAAGTCCATGCTCCCCGCAGCCTGATACCTGCCCCTCGCCTTATCCATTTGCTCAGTTCAGTGTGCGTGCAGGGATTTACGTGACGTTTGCCCAATAAAACGGGAAACTCGTCGCCTTCATCTCCCGTCAGTCAAAAGAACTCTGGAAGGACGCAACAACATGATCGGAAAACCTGCGCGCCTGGTGCTGGCGAGCCTCTCCCTCCTCATGAGTACCGGCGCATGGGCCGACTTCACGGCGACGCCGGCGCAAGCGCGGGCGATCGCCAAGGAAGCCTACCTGTATGGCTTCCCGGTGGTGCAAATGTACAAAACGCTCTACACCCAGGCGGTGGACAAGGGCGGCGTCAACTACAAGGCACCGTTCAACCAGATCGGCAATGCCGCGCAGGTGGTGACGCCCAGGGACGCTGCGTTCCCCAGCCCGAACGCAGATACGCCCTACTCCTTCGTATGGATGGACCTGCGCAGGGAACCGCTGGTACTGACCCTGCCCAAAATCGAAGACGACCGCTATTACTCGGTGCAGTTGATCGACCTGTATACGCAGAACTTCGCCTACCTGGGCACCCGCAGCACGGGTAACAACGGCGGTCACTACATGATCGCCGGGCCTGACTGGAAAGGTCAGCAGCCGGTGGACGTCGACCGAGTGCTCTACAGCGAGAGCAATATCGCCTACGCCCTCTACCGCACGCAGTTGTTCGATGAAAAAGACCTGAACAAGGTCAGGCAGATCCAGGAAGGCTACAAGGTGCAGGCGCTGAGCAGCTATGTGAAACAGGCCGCGCCGCCCAAGGTTGCAAAGGTCGAGTGGCCCAAGCCGATGGCGACCATGACCGAGGGCCCGCAGCTGTTTCGCTATCTGAACTTCATGCTGGCCTTTGCCGCGCCCCAGGACAGTGAAAAGGAGATGCTCGCGCGCTTTGCCACCATCGGCATCGCCCCCGGCGCGCCGTTCAAGGTCAAACAGCTGACGGCTGAGCAACGCAAGGCGCTGGAAGACGGCATCGCCGACGCCAAGGCCGAGTTCGCTGCGTTCAAGAAAGACAAAATCGAGACCCGTCAGGTCACCAGCGCAGACCTCTACGGCAGCCGCGACCACCTGCAGAACAATTACCTGTACCGCTACGCCGGTGCCGAAACGGGCTTGTTCGGCAACTCGAGTGATGAAGCGGCCTACTTCAAATACGTCGTCGACAGCGAAGGCAAACCGGCCAACGGTGCACGTCACAGCTACACGGTGCATTTTGCCAAAGACCAGTTGCCGCCCGCCGATGCGTTCTGGTCACTGACAATGTACGACGCCAAAACCCGCTTGCTGGTGCCGAACCACAAGAAGCGCTACCTGATCAATTCGCGCATGCTGCCCGCCCTCAAGCGCGACGCTGACGGTGGCCTGACCCTGGCGCTGCAGCACCACGAACCACCGAAGGCCGAACAGAGCAACTGGCTGCCGGCGCCACCAGGCCCGTTCTATGCGGTGCTGCGGGTGTACCTGCCCAAACCCGAAGTGGGTAATGGGCAATGGAAACTGCCTCCATTGACGCCGTTGAAATAGACGCTTCAGGCGCGTTCGCGGGGAATCAGGCTTTGTAGCTGCGATGCCAGAAAGTTGGCATCGAAGGCATAGGTGTCCGGGTCTTTCAGGCCATTGGTTTTCTTCCATAGCCAATCGTTTTTGTCCGCCGGCAGCACCAGCGATATGCTGCCATGGCGCGTCGCGGTCAGGCCCGTCACCGCCACGGAGATCAACCCGCCCGCTCCCATTACATCCGGCACGAACTCTACGGTTTTGCCGGTGATTAGCACAGTGAGCTTTTCGGTGTTGAAGGCCGATGCCTGTGCAGCTGCGCTCGGGCCGCTGGCGACGTAGGCTTCACGGCTCACCTCCAGCAATCCGGCGCGCTTTACCGGTTCCAGCCACTGTTCAATCAGTTGGAACAGCTCGCCGAGTTTGTGCGCCCAGCGCGCCGACTGCACATCGAACAGCTGTTTTTTATGCGCTTCGCTATCAGCGTAGTGACGAAGCATCTCGCCCAATTGGTGTACATCGTCCATTTCGGAAATCCTTGGGTGAACCAAGTTGCGAAGCCCGATCATGGCAGATGCGCCCACATGGCGTACGGCTTAAAAACTGTTCGGGGCATTTGGTCGGCTGTTTGCGGATCAGATCGAGCTGCGCAGACGCGCCATGCTCAATGTATCGACAAACACACCGTCACGCAGGGCGTAGTCGCGCAGGCGCCCTTCCACCTCGAAGCCGAACTTGCGGTACAGGTGATGCGCGGCTTCGTTGTCGGCATACACCGTCAGTTCCACCCGGTGCAGGTTCATCCAGTTGTCGGCCACGTCCAGCGCGGCCGCCAGCAGCCGGGAGCCCACTCCCTTGCCTTGCCAGGCCGTCGCCACGCCCATGCCGAACGAACCGACGTGGCTCTGGCGCACCCGCAGGTACTGCTCCAGGCCAAGTTGGCCAACCACCTCGCCGCCATGCAGCGCAACCAGCTGGAGTCGGCGCTCGTTATCCAGCACCAGACGTTTGCGCCAGGCTTCGACCGACTGGAAGGGCATCTGCAGCACCTGCCTGCACACCGCCGGCTCGTTATAGAGGGCGGTGACGCCTTCCAGATGGGCCTCGGTGAAGCGCTGGATCACGATCGGGGTTTCAGGCGCATGCATTGTGTTTCATCCTTTGAAAGACACATGGCCGCCCAGTGTAGGGCGCAAGTCGGCGCAAAGGAAAGTGCCGTACGTTCCCGGAGCCTGCCGGTAACAAGCGCTGTGTTTTCCTACATTCACGGCCAGACCGACCTTGTAATACTCCCGGCCATCCAACCACAGCCGGGTCTTCAAACAGTGAGCAAGCAACGAACAGTATTGGGCAGCGTTATTATCATTGCGCTAATGACCAGCGGAGCCTGTGCGACCAGAAAACAGGCGGAAAATATTCGATGGCTCCCCGACTGCGACGCACGGCCTATCCGCGGCCTGGACCCGGAAGTCGTTGCCAGAACACAGTGCGGCATCGTCCGCGTGCCGTTGAATCACCTGAAACCTTCGCTCGGCACCCTCGACCTGGATATCACGCGGGTGACCGCGCGCCAGCCAGGCAAGCGAGAAGGCGCGATATTCACCAACCCGGGCGGCCCCGGTGCTGAAGCAGACGGCTTTGCGGTGCTGCTGGCTTCAATCTGGAAAAACTACGGCGAAAAGCCCGACGGCGAGGCGTATCGGCATCTGACCGACACCTTTGACGTTATCGGTCTCACGCCCCGGGGAATGGGCAGCACGAAAGATTCGCAGCTGGTGTGCCAATCCGATGAGCTGATCGTCGCGCACAACGACATCACTGAAGACCGCAGCCCCGCCAACCTGATGGCCCTGCAACACAACGCCGCCGTACTGGCCCGTGGCTGCGCCAGTCAGCGCCTGGCGCCCTATATCAATACCGCTCAGACTGCGCGTGACATGGAGTTCGTGCGCGTTTTACTCAAGGAGAAAAAGCTCAATTATTTGGGTAATTCCTACGGCACCTGGCTGGGCGCCTGGTATGCGGGACTGTTCCCCGAGCACGTTGGTCGCATGGTGCTCGATTCGAACACCGACTGGACATCGACTTTCCAGGACGCCTCATTAATCCAGGCGCCAGAGAAGGAAAAAATATTCGAACGTTTTGTTGCGCAACCCGCCGCCCGCCGCCCGCAGGTCTATCAGATGGGCAACGATCCCAAGGCCATACGTGACATTTTCCTCGAACTGTTACCCGAGGTCCGCGCGGCACTGCGTTCGGACAATGAGCTTTACAGTTCTGCAGAGTATCTGATGGCAGCACGCTTGCTCAGTCAATGGTTGCGAGAAACGCCCGACACCAATGACACCCACCTTCTGTCCAGGGCACGCACCCACCGATTCAGCCCGGACACCGAGGTGGATCAGTCTGCTAAAAGTGCGTTCATGCACTTGCTTACGCTCATCCGCAACCCTGAACCCTGGAATGGTCTGGCACCCGGTCCGCTGAAGCTCACGCCGGCGGCCTCTGTACGCAGCACGGTGTTATGCAATGACACACCAGCGGCGGGCGAGGCATTCTGGGCCGACAAGGGCAACCGCTACGCCACCCAGTACCCGGTGGGCGGCAGCTTTTTCCAGGCCGCGCACTGCGCTGGGTGGAGTGTTCAACCATTGAACGGTGTTCCCGTGAAAAACCTGAAGCACGTGCACAGCATCCTGATGGTCCAGGCCGAATTTGACGACCAGACACCGGCAGCGGGCGCGTTGAAAGCCTTCAAAAGCTTGCCCAACACCCACATGACGTTGCTCAAGGGCAGCTATCAGCATGGTGTGTCTTTTTCCGACAGCAGCGCCTGCGTCAATAGGAGTGTCGGTGATTACCTGGCATACGGACGCAAGCCTGAACGTTATCTGATCTGCTTCGGTGCAGATTGAACCGGCGCCGCCAGTCGCCACACCCGTGCGATATCCGATGCGCGCTCGCGCAACAGGCGTGGCGCCTCGCTGCAGGCCTGCTCCAGGCTCATGGGTCCTGACGGCAAGGCAAAGGCTGCGTCCACGCCGTGGGCATACATCTGCGCATAGCCATCACCCAGGGTGCCGGCGATCACGATCACCGGCACGCTGTGCTGTTGGGCAATGCGTGCCACCCCAAACGGCGTTTTGCCGCGCAGGGTCTGCGCGTCGAAACGGCCCTCCCCGGTGATGACCAGGTCGGCGCCGCACACGGCGGCGTCCAGGCCGACCAGTTCGGCGACTACCTCCACTCCCGCCCGAAACTGCGCCCCCAGGAATGCCTTGGCGGCAAAGCCCAGGCCGCCGGCGGCGCCGCTGCCGGGCTCGTCGCGCACGTCGGTGGCCAGCACGCTGGCGCAGTGGTCGGCGAAATGACCGAGCGCGGCGTCCAGGTATTGGACTTGCCGGGGATTGGCGCCTTTCTGCGGACCAAAAATCGCCGAAGCGCCGTGCGGGCCGCACAGCGGGTTGTTCACGTCGGCGGCGATTTCAAAACGCACCTGTGCCAGGCGCGAGTCAAGGTTGTCCAGGCCGATATGCGCCAACTGCGCCAATGCCAGGCCGCCGGGGGGCAACTGTTGGCCTGCCGCGTCGAACAGTTGCACACCAAGGGCTTGCATCGCCCCGGCGCCGCCATCATTGGTCGCACTGCCGCCGATGGCCAGGATGATGCGCCGCGCGCCGAGATCCAGTGCGGCGCGGATCAATTCCCCCGTGCCGTAAGTGGTGCTGGAGCAGGCGTCGCGCTGGCCCGGCGCGACCAGTTGCAGGCCGCTGGCCTCGGCCATTTCGATGATGGCCGTGTGGCTGTCGGCCAGCCAGCCCCAACGGGCTTCAACCGTGCCGCCCAATGGCCCTCGAACCGTCTGGCTGCGCAACTCGCCGTTGCACGCAGCCAGCACGGCATCGACCGTGCCTTCACCGCCGTCCGCCATCGGACATTGAACCAGCTCGGCAGTCGGCCAGACCTGGGCCAGCCCTTCGGCAATGGCCTGGGCCACGCCTGCAGCACTCAGGCTGTCCTTGAACGAGTCAGGGGCGATGATGATTTTCATGGGCGTTCTCCGGTTTTTATAACGTCCATGCTGCCAGTTGCCACCGGTCATGACGCCTGTCCGATGCACAAGTGCGGCGCAGGTTTGTTGTTCATTGTGACAATGGCTGGGGCAACAGTTGCACGCCCAGATACAGCGCGAGCATGCCGTCCAGGGTCAGCGGGTCAACGCCGCTGAGTTCGGCGATACGCTCCATGCGGTAGCGCAGGCTGTTGCGGTGGATGCCCAGGGCGTCGGCACAGGCCTGGCTCTGCCCGTCGTGTTCGCACCAACTGCGCAGCGTGGCCAGCAGTTGGCCGTTGTTGTCCCTGGCCAGCACCTGGCGCAGCGGGTTGAGCAGCTCATCCAGCGCGTCTTCGTGGCGATGGCGCCAGAGCATCACCGGCAGGCGGTAGCGGTTGAGGGTAAGAACGCGCGATTGCGGCAGCACATCGCGGCCGTAGGCGAGCAGATCGCCTACGCGGCGGTAACAACGACGCAATGCGGCCAGCCCCTCGGCCTGCCCGCCAATGGCCACGCGCAGGACGTTCCAGCCCAGGCCGTCGAGTTTTTCCAGCAGGCGTGGATTATCCACTGGCACGGCGGCGGGCCGGCACCACAGCAGTGAGGATGGCGCCGAACTCACGCACCAGCTGTCCGGGTAGCGTGAGGCCAGCCAGGCACTCAAGTCCTGAGCCGATTGCCCGGCCCCCAGCTCAAACAGGTACGGCATGCGCGCCGCTTGCGGCTTGAGGCCCAGGCGTTGCGCCTCATCCACCAGGCGCGGCGAGTCGCCGTTGTCGGCCAACAGCAGCGCCAGCAGGTCATCGCAGCGCTGACGTCGCCATTGTTGTTCGATTTGCTGATGACGATGGCTCACCAGCATTTCGGCGGTCATGCGTACCAGTTCGGCGTAGGTGCGCAACCCTTGCGGCTCGCCGGTGATGCCGAGCACGCCGATCAGGCGCTGATCATGCAGCAGCGGCAGGTTGATGCCCGGTTGCACGCCCTTGAGGTGCTTGGCGGTCTGCGTGTCAATCTCCACCACGCGGCCGTTGGCCAGCACCAGCTGCGCGCCTTCGTGACGGGTGTTGATGCGTTCCGGCTCGCCGCTGCCAAGGATCAGGCCCTGGCTGTCCATGACATTGACGTTATAGGGCAGGATCGCCATGGTGCGATCGACGATATCCTGTGCCAGGTCATGATCAAGCTCGAACATGGGGCTGTTTTCCTTGAAAGCGAGGTTGTTCATCGGCACAGCGCATCGCATGCTTGACTGTGCGCGGGCACAAAGACAGCAGCCTGCCCGTTGGCCGAGACTCGTTGGGCGATCAACGTTACCTGCGCATCGCAAAAAATCATAATAAAGAGAGACCGCCATGTCCCAGAGCGCCGCTGCAGCACCGGCCACCGATGACGCAAAAAACGCGATCTACAAGCGCGTCACCCTGCGCCTGATCCCCTTCATCTTCATCTGCTATCTGTTCAACTACCTCGACCGGGTCAACGTCGGCTTTGCCAAGCTGCAGATGCTCGACGCGTTGAAGTTCAGTGAAACCGTGTACGGCCTGGGGGCCGGGATCTTCTTTATCGGCTATGTGCTGTGCGGGGTGCCGAGCAACCTGGCGCTGACGCGGTTCGGCCCGCGGCGCTGGATCGCACTGATGATGATCGTGTGGGGCACGCTGTCGACCTGCCTGCTGTTCGTCACCACGCCCACGCATTTCTACACCCTGCGTCTGTTTACCGGCGCCGCCGAAGCGGGCTTCTTTCCGGGCGTGGTGCTGTACCTTTCGCAGTGGTTCCCGACCTTCCGCCGGGGGCGCATCATGGCCTTGTTCATGTCGGCAATCCCGGTGTCCGGCCTGCTTGGCAGCCCCTTTTCCGGCTGGATCCTCAACCATTTCGCCGCCGGCCAGGGCGGCCTTGCGGGCTGGCAGTGGATGTTCCTGTTGCAGGGCGTTCCCACTGTAATACTCGGCGCCCTCGCCTACTTCCTGCTCAGCGACAGCTTTGCCCATGCCAAGTGGCTCACGCCCCACGAGCGCGCGGTGCTGGAAGCCGACCAGGCCACAGACCTGGCGAACAAGCCGAAAACCAGCACCGATTCGCTGGCTGAGGTGTTCAAGAACCCGGTCATCTGGGCGTTCGGCCTGATCTACTTCTGTATCCAGAGCGGTGTTTACGCGATCAACTTCTGGCTGCCGTCGATCATCAAGAACCTGGGATTCAGCGATAACCTGGTGATTGGCTGGCTGAGCGCGATTCCTTATCTGCTGGCGGCGGTGTTCATGCTATTGGTGGGGCGTTCCGCCGATTTGCGCAAGGAGCGGCGCTGGCACCTGGTGGTGCCGATGCTGATGGGCGCCATCGGCCTGGTGATTGCGGTGAATTTCGCCACCACGCCGGCAATCGCGATCCTCGGCCTGAGCATTGCCACCATGGGCGCCCTCACCGGCCTGCCAATGTTCTGGCCGGTGCCCACCGCCATGCTCAGTGCAGGCGCGGCGGCGGGCGGCCTGGCGTTGATCAACTCCATGGGCCAGATGGCTGGCTTCCTCAGCCCGTATATCGTCGGCTTTGTGAAGGATGCCACCGGGTCCACGGATATGGCGTTGTACCTGCTGGCGGCGGTGATTGTGGCGGGCAGTGTGCTGGCTTTGCGCATGACCCGCAGCCTGAAGGCCTGAGCCGGCCGGGAGCCGTCAAAAAACGCCCCAAAATAGCGCGACGCTGCTTCGCTAAAACCACCATAATCTACGCTTGAAATTGGATTGAACGGTTTGCGCGAGGGCAGCGTGTCTAAAGGTGTTGTGTTATCCGTATCGGCTTCGGTGTTGTTTGCCGTCATGTACTACTTCACGTCGTTGCTGACGCCGTTGAGCGGCCTGGAAATTTTTGGCTGGCGCATGCTGCTGACCATGCCCTGCATGACCGTGTTCATGATCGTCACCGGCGAGTGGCGGCGTGCATGGGCGTTGTTGCGCAGGATCGCGGCCCAGCCACAGTTGATTGTCGGGGCGATGCTGTCCTCGACGTTTCTTGGTGTGCAGTTGTGGCTGTTCATGTGGGCGCCGCTCAACGGACGCAGCCTGGACGTGTCGGTGGGCTATTTCCTGCTGCCGCTGACCATGGTGCTCACCGGGCGCCTGGTGTGGGGCGAGCAGTTGTCTTATCTGCAGAAAATTGCGGTGTTCTTCGCCGGGCTCGGGGTGCTCAACGAGGTGTTCCAGGCCGGAGGCTTCTCTTGGGCGACGCTGGTGGTGATCATCGGCTACCCGCTGTATTTCATCATCCGCAAATACCTCAAGACCGACCACCTGGGCGGGCTATGGCTGGACATGGCGCTGATGCTGCCGGTCGCCTGGTGGTTCGTGCAGAGCGGTGAACAGGGGTTTGCGGTGATGAATACGCACCCGAAACTCTACGCGTTGATCCCCATACTCGGGCTGATCAGTGCCTCGGCGCTGGTGAGCTATATCATTGCCAGTCGACTGCTGGCGTTCAGCCTGTTCGGGCTGCTCAGTTACGTTGAACCCGTGTTGTTGCTGGTGGTGGCACTGCTGCTCGGCGAGGGCATCAAACCGGGCGAATGGCTGACCTACATTCCGATCTGGATCGCGGTGATGGTGCTGGTGTTCGAAGGCTTCAAGCACCTGGTGCGCCAGCGTCGGGCGTGAATGGCAGGCAATAAAAAGCCCGGCCGACGCCGGGCTTTTTATTTATGCGTCAGTCGGTGCTCAACACACCGCGACGCACCTGGTCGCGCTCGATCGACTCGAACAGCGCCTTGAAGTTGCCCTCGCCAAACCCATCGTCGCCCTTGCGCTGGATGAATTCGAAGAACACCGGCCCCATCAGGGTTTCCGAGAAAATCTGCAACAGCAGGCGCTTGTCGCCTTCGATCGACGAACCGTCCAGCAGGATGCCGCGCGCTTGCAACTGGTCGACCGGCTCGCCGTGGTTGGGCAGGCGGCCTTCGAGCATTTCATAGTAGGTGTCCGGCGGCGCAGTCATGAAGCGCATGCCGATCCGCTTCAAAGCGTCCCAGGTCTGGATCAGGTCGTCGGTGAGGAACGCCACGTGCTGGATGCCCTCGCCATTGAACTGCATCAGGAATTCTTCGATCTGCCCCGCGCCCTTGGACGACTCTTCGTTGAGCGGGATACGGATCATGCCGTCCGGCGCACTCATGGCCTTGGACGTCAGGCCGGTGTACTCGCCCTTGATATCGAAGTAGCGCGCCTCACGGAAGTTGAACAACTTCTCGTAGAAGTTCGCCCAGTAGGCCATGCGGCCGCGGTACACGTTGTGGGTCAGGTGGTCGATGACCTTGAGACCAGCGCCGACAGGATTGCGCTCCACGCCGTCGAGGTAGACGAAGTCGATGTCATAGATCGAACTGCCTTCGCCGAAGCGATCGATCAGGTACAACGGCGCGCCGCCGATACCTTTGATGGCCGGCAGGTTGAGTTCCATCGGACCGGTCTGGATATGAATCGGCTGGGCACCCAGTTCCAGCGCGCGGGTGTAGGCCTTTTGCGAGTCCTTGACGCGAAACGCCATGCCGCACACCGACGGACCGTGTTCGGCCGCGAAATACGAGGCCAGGCTGTCGGGTTCGTTGTTGAGGATCAGGTTGATCTCGCCCTGGCGGAACAGGTGCACGTTCTTGGAGCGGTGGGTGGCTACCTGGGTGAAGCCCATGATCTCGAAGATCGGCTCCAGGATGCCTGGGGTCGGTGATGCGAATTCGATAAATTCAAAGCCCATCAGGCCCATCGGGTTTTCGTAGTGGTCTGCCATGGTCGGCGCCTCATCATGCGGGTGGTTGGCAATTGTTCAGTGGCGAGCAGGGATGAGGGTTGAGGGCGGCGCGCAGGAGAGGCCTCGCACGCTGCGGGCGAGGAAGTCACCGAAGATGAGGGGGGAGCCGAGTAGCTTCATGGTGTCATCAGTCTCTGACGGCAGAGGCTTGCGTGAGCGCAAGTCCATATTCTTGTATGCGTAAATCGATTCTACACAGCGTAACCTTGTTTGTCCGCAGTCTTATCAGATCGCCAATGCCCTGCCCCGTGCAAGCGGTTTGTAACGGCAGTCGATACAATGTTGGCCTGCTGCGCGGCAAGCATATTTCAGCCCAGGCATCTATCATCGCTATATTGCCGCCGGCCTCCTGGCGCCCCCACTCGCCTGACAGGCCGCTTATGCCCTTATCCGTCAAAGGCCCGCGCAAGCCCCTCGCCCGCCATTCCATCAGCGTTTTCTGTGCGCTGGTGCCCATTGTGCTGGGTGTGTTCATCCTGCACTGGCAAGCCGAGCGCACCCTGAAGCACAACACGGTGCAAGCCGCCCAGGAAGCGGTGCGCCAATTCGAACTGATGCTCGACCAAACCGCACTCGCCACCCAGGCGCTGCTGCCGTTGGCTGGCAAACCCTGCGACCAGGCGGTGCAATTGGCGCTGCGCGAGCAGGTCACGCGGAGGCCGTTTGTGCGCGCAACGACCTTGTCCTGGCAGGAAAACATCTACTGCACGTCACTGTTCGGCAGCGATCACGTGTCACGCATCAACCCGGCCGACTACGTGGATGGGCGACTGTGGCTGATGAAAGGCAACCCGGTGACGCCGGACACAGCATTGCTGGTGTACCGGCTGGTTGATGGTGACCGGGCCGCCTTCGCCTCAATCGATGGCTACCACCTGACCAATACCCTGCGCCTGCTCAGCCGCCATGCACAAATGGTGCTGCGCGTGGGCCCCAATTGGCTGGGGGACGACGGCAAAGCCCACGCCACTGCGGTTCCGACGTTTGCCGTGGCCCATCACCATCTTGCTTCCGAACGCTATCGATTGAGCGTCGACGCCGGCCTGCCCGCAGGTGAAGTCTGGCGCTACATGCAGGCGCGCTACCCGGCCATGTTCAGCCTGGTGCTGTTTTTTGGCCTGTTGGCGGGCCTGCTCGCACACGGCCTGCAAAAACGCGTGTCGCGGCCCACCCATGAGCTGCGGCGCGCCTTGGGCGCCAATGAGTTTCTCGCGTATTTCCAGCCAGTGGTGCGCGGCGATACCCGCGAATGGGCAGGCTGCGAAGTGCTGATGCGCTGGCAGCACCCCAAGGAAGGCCTGGTACGGCCCGACCTGTTTATTCCATTGGCCGAGGATTGCGGCCTGATCGTACCGATGACCCGCGCCCTGCTGCGCCAGACCGCCGAACAACTGGCACCGCACGCCGCGCTTCTCACTCCCGGCTTTCACATCGCGGTGAACATCACGGCCCGGCATTGCCGCAATCTGGAGCTGGTGGAGGATTGCCGGGCATTTCTTGCCGCCTTCCCGCCCGGTCACGTGACGCTGGTGCTGGAACTCACCGAGCGCGAGTTGATCGAGCCTACCGATGTGACCCGTCGATTATTCAATGCACTGCATGAACTGGGGGTGATGATCGCCATAGACGACTTCGGCACCGGGCATTCCAGCCTGGGCTACTTGCGCAACTTCCACGTTGACTACTTGAAAATCGATCAGAGTTTTGTCGCCATGATCGGCGTCGACGCGCTCTCCCGCCACATTCTCGACAGCATCATCGAACTGTCTGCAAAGCTCGACCTGGCTATCGTTGCCGAAGGCGTGGAAACTGCCGAACAGTGCGAATACCTCGCCGCCCACGGTGTGGATTTCCTGCAGGGTTATCTGTTCGGACGGCCTTTGCCCGGCGCTGAATTCATTAAATCCCTGGTTCGCCATTGAATAGTCAGTGACGGGCGATGTGAAATAATGCAGTTAAGACAAAAGACTTGATTTACTCAAGACAGATTAACTACTACAATTTTTCGTGCCTGTGCAGCACCCGCAGACGCCATCTTACTTGAGTCGCCTTACCGCTTTTGGCTTATTGCTTTGTCTGCAGTTGATGTCAGCCACATACACTATTGGAGTAAAGATCTTGTCCAGACTCGCCGAATTTCGCGCAGCAGAAAAAGCCCTTCAAGAACAGCTCGCCCAGCTGGAATCCCTGAAGAACGACGCCGGCCTGAAGAAAGAAATCGAATTCGAAGAAAAACTCCAGGCGCTCATGAAGCACTACGGCAAAGGCCTGCGCGACATCATCTCCATCCTCGATCCAAACCCGGGCAAGGCCGGCACGGCAGGCGCCGCCGCCCCCAAACAGCGCCGTGCACGGGTGGTCAAGGTGTACCAAAACCCGCACACCGGCGAGCTGATCGAAACCAAGGGCGGCAACCATCGCGGCCTTAAAGCCTGGAAAGAACAGTATGGCGCTGCCACTGTTGACTCTTGGTTGCGCGGCTGATCGCAGCGCACTAACAAAGAGCCCCGCTTAAGCGGGGCTTTTTTATTCAAGGGTTCGAAAGCGAACTTAAATATTATTTCATTTTGTTCAAAATCGATAAGTACCCCACACTTAAAGTTTCAGCGTGCTGCGCACTGAATTGACTTCATCCTTGCTCGCTTCATAAGCCTGGGCCTGACCCGCAAATGAAAATACATAGGCCTTATCGGCATCGACAGCGCCGACTAATGTTTGTGACAGCACATGCCTGCCGTTCTCGGTAATCACGCAGGTAGATTCCAGTGCATCGAGACGGCTCAATGTGCTGGCGTGAATTTTGGTACACACACTTTGATAACCGCCCTGGGCGAAATCCTTCTGGATGGATTTACGCATTTCCAGCAACACGCCTTGCAGATTGACCTTATGCCCCGCCTCAATCGGCGTAGCGGTCAGCTCCATGACCATCAGGGTCGCACCCTTTTCGTCGTTCTTGATTGCCCGTTGGCGCGACACGCTTGAGGCGGCCGAGGGCGCCTGGGCGTCAGGCGCCACGTCCTCTACCTGCCAGCCACTGGGCCAGTGAACTTCCGGGTCGGCCGCCCCTACCAACGGACTGGCCAACAATAAACACAGGACACTCAACAGCGGTTTAGGTAATTGGATCATTGCAAAGACGCCCAGGGTTCGGGCGTCAAAGTCTGAGCCCCCACCCCCCCGACTCGCAAGGCCTGCGTGACCTTTTCTTTTGGCGCTGCCGGCGGGCCTTGCGTATCATGACCGCGCAGCACGGACGCTTGCCGCAAGCCAAGGGACCGCTTTGCCCCATTTTTTCTGGAGGGCCCATGAGCCTGCACGAACTGAACACCTTGCCGGGCGTCACCGCCCAACCTGACACCGCCACCTCGAACTTCGTCTTCAACCACACCATGCTGCGGGTCAAGGACATCACTCGGTCGCTGGACTTCTATACGCGCGTGCTGGGGTTTTCCCTGGTGGAAAAACGCGATTTCGCGGAAGCCGAATTCAGCCTGTACTTCCTTGCCCTCGTCGATAAAACGCAAATTCCAGCGGACGCCGCCGCGCGTACCCAGTGGATGAAATCGATTCCGGGCATCCTGGAACTGACCCACAACCACGGCACCGAAAACGACGCAGATTTCGCCTACCACGACGGCAACACTGACCCACGCGGTTTCGGTCATATCTGCATCTCGGTGCCGGATATCGTGGCCGCCTGCGAGCGTTTCGAAGCCCTGGGCTGCGATTTCCAGAAGCGCCTGACGGATGGCCGCATGAAAAGCATCGCCTTTATCAAGGACCCGGACGGGTACTGGGTCGAGATCATTCAGCCCGCGCCGCTGTAACGAAAAAACCCCATGATCGCTCATGGGGTTTTTCATTTTCAGGCTTGGTATCAAGCCGGAGCGGAGCTGCGGATCAAGTGATCGAAAGCACTCAGGGAGGTCTTGGCGCCCTCGCCTACCGCAATCACGATCTGCTTGTAAGGTACGGTCGTCACGTCACCGGCGGCAAACACGCCTGGCAGTGACGTTTCGCCACGGGCATCGACGATGATCTCGCCGCGTGGTGTCAGCTCCACGGTGCCTTTGAGCCAGTCGGTATTAGGCAGCAAGCCGATCTGCACAAAGATGCCTTCCAGGTCGAGGGTGTTGAACTCGCCGCTGTCGCGATCCTTGTACACGAGGCCGGTGACTTTCTGGCCGTCGCCTTTGACTTCACTGGTCAGCGCACTGGTGATCACGTCCACGTTCGGCAGGCTGTGCAACTTGCGTTGCAACACAGCGTCGGCGCGCAGTTTGCTGTCGAACTCGAGCAAAGTGACGTGGCTGACAATACCGGCCAGGTCGATGGCTGCTTCCACGCCAGAGTTACCGCCGCCGATCACCGCCACACGCTTGCCCTTGAACAGCGGGCCATCGCAGTGCGGGCAGAAGCACACGCCCTTGGCCTTGTATTGCTGCTCGCCCGGCACACCCATTTCACGCCAGCGGGCGCCAGTGGCCAGAATCACCGTTTTGGACTTGAGGGTGGCACCACTTTCGAAGCGAATTTCGTGCAGGTCACCGGCATTTTTTGCCGGGATCAGGCTGCTGGCGCGCTGCAGGTTCATGATGTCCACGTCGTACTGACGCACATGGGCTTCCAGGGCGCTGACCAGTTTCGGCCCTTCGGTTTCCTGCACCGAGATGAAGTTCTCGATGGACATGGTGTCCAGCACCTGGCCGCCAAAGCGCTCGGCTGCCACACCGGTACGAATGCCTTTGCGCGCAGCGTAGATGGCGGCCGAAGAACCCGCCGGGCCACCGCCTACGACCAGTACATCAAAGGCGTCCTTGGCACTGATTTTTTCGGCGGCTTTTTCGATGCCGCTGGTGTCGAGCTTGGCGAGGATCTCTTCCAGCCCCATGCGGCCCTGGCCGAAGTTCACGCCGTTCAAGTAGACGCTGGGCACCGCCATGACCTGGCGCTCATCGACTTCCGCCTGGAACAGCGCGCCGTCGATCGCGACGTGGCGGATGTTCGGGTTGAGCACGGCCATCAGGTTCAGCGCCTGGACGACATCCGGGCAGTTCTGGCAAGACAGCGAGAAGTAAGTCTCGAAGCTGAACTCGCCTTTAAGGGCGCGAATCTGTTCAATCACTTCGACACTGGCTTTCGAGGGGTGGCCGCCGACTTGCAGCAGGGCCAGCACCAGCGAAGTAAATTCATGGCCCATGGGGATGCCGGCAAAACGCAGGCTGATATAGGCACCCGGGCGGTTGATGGAGAACGACGGCTTGCGCGCGTCATTGCCATCGGTGTTCAGAGTGATCAGCGTGGTGAGGCTGGTCACGTCCTGCAAAAGGGCAAGCATTTCCTGGGATTTCGCGCCGTCATCGAGGGAGGCGACGATCTCAATCGGCTGGGTGACCCGTTCCAGGTATGACTTCAACTGAGCTTTAAGAGTGGCGTCCAACATACGGGCGATTTCCTTTGATTTCGGGTATAAAAAAACGCCCGAGCGAATCTCGCCCGGGCGTTTTTGAGGGCGGTTGCAGCTTACTGAGTAGGTGCGGATACCCGCCCTGGGTGCTTCACAGACTTAGATCTTGCCAACCAGGTCCAGGGACGGAGCCAGAGTGGCCTCGCCTTCTTTCCACTTGGCTGGGCACACTTCGCCCGGGTGGGCAGCGACGTACTGGGCAGCCTTGATTTTGCGCAGCAGCTCGGAAGCGTCACGGCCAACACCACCGTCGTTCAGCTCGACGATCTTGATCTGGCCTTCCGGGTTGATCACGAACGTACCGCGGTCCGCCAGGCCTGCTTCCTCGATCAGCACGTCGAAGTTGCGGGAGATGGTCAGGGTCGGGTCGCCGATCATGGTGTACTGGATCTTGCCGATGGCTGGCGAGGTGTTGTGCCAGGCAGCGTGCGCGAAGTGGGTGTCGGTGGACACGCTGTAGATCTCGACGCCCAGTTTCTGGAATTCGGCGTAGTTGTCAGCCAGGTCTTCCAGTTCGGTTGGGCAAACGAAGGTGAAGTCGGCTGGGTAGAAGAACACAACGGACCACTTGCCTTTCAGGTCAGCGTCGGTCACATCTACGAAGCTGCCGTTTTTGAATGCGGTGGCTTTGAACGGTTTTACTTGGCTGTTGATGATAGGCATCGTTGACTCTCCGTCAGGGGTTATGAAGTTGATGGGGTGAATCCTAACCACTCTTTGCGTCGATGGCTCATTGGCAAACCTGATGCTGGTGATTGGTTTTCCCTATCAGGTAGCTGTATTAATAGAAGAAATCTCACAGCAGCGGTTGGCTGGCCAGGGTCATGCCGGTAAAGGGGGTTGCCTCAACGTAGCGCATGGCCGATTTCATGTCGCGCCAGCCGACGTAACTCATCAACGACTTCAAGTCCCAGCCGCTGCGGTGAGCCCAGGTCGCAAAGCCCCGGCGCAATGAGTGGCTGGTGTATTGCTCGGCGGCAATCCCCGCACGCTCCAGCGCCTGGCGCAGCAATGGAATCACGCTGTTGGGATGCAAGCCCGCCTCGCCCAGGTTGCCCCAGCGGTCAATGCCGCGAAACACCGGGCCGCGCACCAGCGCCGAAGCGCTGAGCCATTCGCTGTAGGCCTGTACCGGGCACAGCCTCAAGAGTGCAGGCGTTTGGTAAGTCTTGCCGAGATTGTGCCGATCGCTTTTGCTGCGCGGCAGGTACAGGCTGATACCGGCGCCGGGCGTGGCCTGCACATGTTCGATCTGCAGGCGACACAGCTCATCACTGCGAAACCCGCGCCAGAACCCCAGCAGGATCAACGCAGTGTCGCGCCGGGCGCGCAGCAGTCGCGGCTGATCCTGTTGATCGCTCGCCTCCTGGGCCTCTGCCTGCAGAGAAGCCACCACCTGCTCCAAATGAATGAGTTGCAACGGCTCGGCCTGCTTCTCCTGAACCGGGTGCACGGCCCGAATGCCCTTGAGCACCTTGCGCACCACCGGCGTCCTGGTCGGATCGGGAAAACCCTGGCTGGTGTGCCACTGCGCCAACGCCGACAGGCGCAGCTTCAGCGTATTGACCGCCAGCACGCCTGCATGCGCCACCAGATAGCGCGCCACACTGTCGCTCGTCGCCGGCAGGAATCCGCCCCAATTCACTTCGAAATGTTCGATGGCCGCGCGATAGCTGCGGCGCGTGTTGTCGCGGGTGGCGGCGTTGAGATACCGCTCCAGATCGCTCATGGCAGGCCTATTCGTACTGATGGCAGGGGTTTTCGCGCTCACAACGCACATGACACGGGATAATACGCCAATATCCCACCTGTTAAATCATGAATTTAAAGACCCTTTTATTTATGATACGGTATGTAAATACATACTCTGTACCACAGTACGAAATCGACGGAGACCCCATGGCTCGTGGCGGCATTAATAAGGCAGTAGTGCAGACGGCGCGCACGGCGATCATCGCCCGCGGCGAAAACCCCAGCATCGACGCGGTACGCATCGAGATGGGCAATACCGGTTCGAAAACCACTATTCATCGGTATTTGAAGGAGCTGGACGAGAGCGAAACCCGGGCGACCATCACCCAGGCGCCCATCGACGACGAGCTGAGCGAGCTGGTGTCACGGCTGGCCCAGCGCCTCAAGGAGAAAGCCCAGGAGCCAATTGACCTGGCCCAGGCGCGGTTCGAACAGGACAAAGCCGCCCTGCTCGGCCAACTCGAAGAACTCGAGCTTGCCCACGGCCAGCTCAAGCAGCAGTTCGATATCCAGGCCGCAGCGCTTGCCGAAGAAAGTGCTGCACTGCAGACCGCCAGCACCAGCCTGCAAACCGAGCAGACACGCAACGCCGGGCTCAGCCAGGCGTGCAGCGATTACGAGTTGAGGATTAACGATAAAGACGAACAGATCCGCTCGCTGGAGGAAAAACACCTGCACGCCCGCGATGCACTGGAGCACTACCGCAACGCCATCAAGGAACAGCGCGAGCAGGAGCAGCGTCGTCACGAGGGCCAGGTGCAGCAGGTGCAGGCCGAGCTGCGCCAGGCGCAGCAAAGCGCGATGGTGCGTCAGGACGAGATCACCCAGTTGCACCGTGACAACGAGCGCCTGCTGATCGAGCACCGCGTCACGGCCAGGGAACTGAATGCACTGCAGGAACAGACCCGCGAAGACCAGGCCCGGCAACTCGCGCTGAGCGAACAGGTAAACCGGATTGAAAGCGAACGCGCCCTGCTGCAGGAACGTCTGCGCGTGGCCATGCTGGACAGCCAGTCACGCCAGGACGCGTTGGCCGAGCATCAACAAAAGAACAAGACGCTGGAACTGGACCTGATCAAGGCCCAGGCCAGCATCGAGGCGCTACGCCTGGCGGCCGTCGTTGCGACGACGCCAGAGGCAACGCCTGACGCCTGATCAATCGACTACAGGCGTGCGCATGGTGACGAACTCTTCAGCGGCCGTGGGGTGCACGCCGATGGTTTCGTCGAAATGCTGCTTGGTCGCGCCCGCCTTGAGCGCGATCGCCAGGCCCTGCACGATTTCGCCGGCATCGGGGCCGACTATGTGGCAACCCAGCACCTTGTCGGTGTCGGCGTCGACCACCAGTTTCATCAGGGTCTTTTCCTGGCAATCGGTAAGCGTGAGCTTCATTGGCCGGAAGCGGCTTTCAAACACCTTCACCCTGTGGCCCTGCTCTTTCGCATCTTCTTCGGTCAGGCCAACGGTGCCGATGTTCGGCAAACTGAACACTGCCGTCGGAATCATCGCGTAATCCACCGGGCGATACTGCTCGGGCTTGAACAGGCGACGTGCCACCGCCATGCCTTCAGCCAGGGCCACCGGGGTCAGCTGCACACGACCGATCACATCGCCAATCGCCAGGATCGACGCTTCAGCGGTCTGGTACAGGTCATCCACTTCGACGAAGCCGCGCTTGTCCAGTTTGACGTCGGTATTTTCCAGGCCAAGGTTATCCAGCATCGGCCGGCGGCCCGTGGCGTAGAACACGCAATCGGCTTCCAGCACGCGACCATCCTTGAGCGTGGCCTTGAGGCTGCCATCGGCCTGCTTGTCGATACGCGCGATATCGGCATTGAACTGCAGGTCCAGGCCGCGCTTGGTCAGCTCTTCTTTCAGGTGGGTTCGCACCGAGCCATCGAAGCCGCGCAGGAACAGGTCGCCGCGATACAGCAGCGATGTACTGGCGCCGAGCCCGTGGAAGATCCCGGCAAACTCGACCGCGATGTAGCCACCGCCCACCACCAGTACGCGCTTGGGCAGCTCTTTGAGGAAGAAGGCTTCGTTGGAGCCAATTGCGTGTTCGCGCCCCGGAATCTCCGGGATCTGCGGCCAGCCACCGGTAGCGATCAGGATGTGTTTGGCGGTGAACCGCTCGCCATTGATTTCCACCTGATGGGGGTCAACCAGTCGCGCATGCCCTTCGTGCAGGGTCACGCCACTGTCGACCAGCAGCTTGCGGTAGATGCCATTGAGGCGGTTGATCTCGCGATCCTTGTTGGCGATCAACGTCGCCCAATCGAAGTTCGCTTCACCCAGGGACCAGCCAAAACCACTGGCCTGCTCGAAATCTTCGGCAAAATGTGCGCCGTACACCAACAGCTTTTTCGGCACGCAACCGACGTTGACGCAGGTACCGCCCAGGTAGCGGCTTTCGGCCACGGCCACTTTGGCACCAAAGCCTGCGGCAAAACGGGCCGCACGAACACCGCCGGAACCGGCGCCAATTACATACAGGTCAAAATCGTAGGCCATTTCATTCTCCTCGGCAGCACATCAGCATACCGACTTAGATGGGGCTGAAAAACGAAAAAGCCACCCGGGGGTGGCTTTCTCTTTAAACACAACGACGCAGGCGTGAATCAGTAAGCCTTGCCCGTCTTGTAGAAGTGCTCGTAGCAGAAGTTGGTGGCTTCGATGTAGCCTTCGGCGCCGCCGCAGTCAAAACGCTGGCCCTTGAATTTGTAGGCAATCACGCAACCGTCTTTAGCTTGCTTGAGCAGGGCGTCGGTGATCTGGATTTCACCGCCCTTGCCTGGCTCGGTTTCTTCGATCAACTTGAAGATGTCCGGGGTCAGGATGTAACGACCGATGATCGCCAGGTTCGATGGCGCGTCTTCCGGCGCTGGCTTCTCGACCATGTCGCGGACGCGGATCAGGCCATCACCAATGTCGTCGCCGGCGATAACGCCGTACTTGTTGGTCTCGGCCGGGTTGACCTCCATCACAGCCACGATGGTGCAACGGTATTTCTGGTAAAGCTTGACCATCTGGGTCAGCACGCCGTCGCCTTCCAGGTTGACGCACAGGTCATCAGCCAGGACCACGGCGAACGGTTCGTCACCGATCAGTGGGCGGCCGGTGAGGATGGCATGGCCAAGGCCTTTCATCTGGGTTTGACGGGTGTAGGAGAACGAGCACTCGTCGAGCAGCTTGCGAATACCGACCAGGTATTTTTCCTTGTCGGTGCCCTTGATCTGGTTTTCCAGCTCGTAGCTGATGTCGAAGTGATCTTCCAGCGCGCGCTTGCCGCGACCGGTGACGATGGAAATTTCATTCAGACCGGCATCCAGTGCCTCTTCGACGCCGTACTGGATCAGTGGCTTGTTTACCACCGGCAGCATCTCTTTGGGCATGGCCTTGGTCGCTGGCAAGAAGCGAGTGCCGTAACCGGCTGCTGGGAACAAGCATTTCTTGATCATATGAGTCCTTACAAAGGGCTGTGCGTACGGAATTCGGCGCAGTCTAATGACGCCGCAGTCACCTTACAATGGGTCCTGCTGGCGTTGCGATAGCAACATAGAGAAAAATTTTCTGCGTAAGTTCCGCATATCTTGTGACAAGTGCCCTCACCCACGCTATGGATATGCAATAACTTGGGCCGCCATGCAACGTTTGGCGCTATCATTGCGACCTTGAATCACATCATGAGACGGTTAATAGATGTCAGAACCCAAAGGCGTAAATGGCTACCTGATCACCCAGCGAGCGGACGGCTGGCACCTGATCAACTTCCACGGTGACAGCGTCGCAGGCGTATTCGCCAGCGAGAGCATGGCCATTGCCGTTGCCGAAGTGTTCGTGGATGAGGCAGGCCATGCGTCCAGCAAGCGGCCCAAGGGCAAATAAGCCTTAAAGCCCTGCACAAAAAGCCCCGATAATCGGGGCTTTTTTGTGTTTGTCTGTACCAAGATGGCAGATCGCTATAATCTTGCGCAAACGCCCCACGACAGTGTCAGCGCCCCCTCTATAACACCTTCGACGACGACCCCACCATGAACAAGATCCTGACACTGATTGCAGTACTGGCGCTGGCCGGTTGCACCACCACCTCTGACGTGATCCTCAAAAATGGCGAACAAGGCCTGACCATCGATTGCTCAGGCGAAGTCAACTCCTGGGCCAGTTGTTACGAGAAGGCCGATGCCTCCTGCGCCGGCACCGGTTACCGCATCATCGGCACCGAAGGCACGCCTGCACTGAGCGAAGAAGACAAGACGCTCGGCAAGGATGTCGGCAATTTCAAGGGCCGCAGTGTAGTGGTCGTCTGCAAATAGGCGCTGCGCCCCTGCTGTACCCCTATAGTTGAATCTCGGCAAAGCGGATGCCCAGCCCTCGCAGCGTCTCGGTCAAATCATCCAGGCGCGCGAAGGACTCCACTTCATCCTGATCATCCACCAGGAAAAAACTGCGGCCGCCGCTTTTTTTGAAGAAGACGATCCATTCACCCAGATCGGCAGGGTTCTGGATAATGTGAGTGGCAGAAATCAGGCCCTCGGCCTGACAGCTTGTGACGTGTTCACGTTTCATGACGGCGTTCCAAAAACACACAAATGCCGCTTGGCCTCAAGGGTCGAGCGGCATTTTTATCGGATTCAAAAGGTTGGACCTGTTACAGCACTCAGCCGGAGATGCAATCTTCCCCGGCTTTCTTCACGTCACCCGGGCGGATCGGCACATTGGACATGCTCTCGTACAGCTTGATGCTACTGCCACTGGAACGGTCTTCAATCTCGAAAATCGCCGAAGGGTCAGACGAGAATTTCTGTGGCACGATCACCTGTACCCCGTTCTTGTGCGGCTCTATCTGCGATGGCCGACGCGTGCTGGACAACTTCTGCACAATGCACGCCGCATAATCCTGCGGTTTCTTTCCGGAAATCACCGCCAGCGTGGGCGGGGTCTGCTTGATGTCTGCAACCGAAGCACACCCGCCGATCGCCAACGCCAGAACCAACACACTCCACTTCATACAAAAACCTCCGATAAAGATCCTACGACAGCGGGCATGGGAATTTTCTCCCGCAAAAGTAGGACTTTTCTCTGATAGCGGGTAGATAAACTGTTTTAAATTGTCGAAGTCGTCGACGACGGCCCGATAATAAACGCGCTGGGGCTGATAAACTCCATCTTAACCTACGTATCGTTCTGATTTTTCAGAAAAAGCCCTTCTGGAGACACCTCATGAAATTCATCCACCAGCGTGAGCACCTCAATGAGGGAGACATTGTCGTCATCGAATGCTCGCAAACTTGTAATATCCGTCTGATGAGCGATGCGAACTTTCGCAGCTTCAAGAACGGCGGCCGCCACACTTACCACGGTGGCGCCTTCGATCAGTTCCCGGCCAAAATCACCGCGCCGAGCACCGGTTTCTGGAACATCACCCTGGACGTGGTCACCCGTCGCGCCATCAGCGTTACCCGCAAACCGGCGCTGTCCCACAAGATCCGCATCGTCCGCCGTACCAGCAGCAAGCTGAGCTGACCCGCGCACTGACAGGAATAAAGCTGTGACCACTACCACCAAATACGTCATCAAGTACAAGCTCAACGGCCAACGCCGCTTTGAGTTCGCCCAGCTTGAGTCCAAAAGCATTGAAGAAGCCAGGCAAGCGCTGGCGAAAATTCACCATGCCGACGACGAAATCAGCGAAATCACCGTGAGCAAGGCGCTGTAAGCCCATGGCCGGCCCCACTGCCGATCTGTTTGCCGACGAGGCCTTGCAGCAACCGGCAAGCCGCGAGCAGATCGGCGAACAATCCTGGGTGCTCAGAGGCTTTGCCTTGCCATGGATTGATCGCCTGCTGCCCGAGCTGAGAAGCGTACTGGCCCGCTCGCCCTTTCGCAGAATGGTCACACCCGGCGGCTTTACCATGTCGGCGGCGCTGAGCAGCTGTGGCGCATTGGGCTGGACCACCGACAGCAGCGGTTACCGCTACAGCCCGATTGATCCCCACAACCAACAGCCCTGGCCTGCCCTGCCCGATGCCTTGCGCCAACTGGCCGAGCAGGCGGCGGCGAGCGCAGGCTTCAGCGACTTCGCACCGGATGCCTGCCTGATCAACCGTTACGTGCCCGGCGCCAAAATGTCCTTGCACCAGGACAAGAACGAACGCCACTACCGTGCGCCGGTGGTGTCGGTGTCCCTCGGGCTGCCGGCGATCTTTCTGTTCGGCGGCCACGCGCGCAGTGACAAGCCGCAAAAAGTTTCCTTGTTCCATGGCGATGTGGTGGTCTGGGGCGGTGTCGATCGCTTGCGTTTTCATGGGGTGATGCCGATCAAGGACGGCGAGCACCCGGTCATGGGTGCGCAACGCATCAACCTCACCTTTCGTACTGCCGGCTGATTTGACCGCAAGCTTCAGAGTGCCACGGGCCATCCGTGCAGCTAATCTGCCGGTGAACCGTCAAGAGTCCAGGCCATGAACATTGAACAAGACCCACGCTGGGCCGCTGTCCTCGCCCGAGACCCCAAGGCCGACAACCTGTTTGTCTACGGCGTCAGAACCACCGGCGTCTATTGCCGGCCCAGCAGCAGCGCACGCCGGCCGCGCCCGGAGAACGTCGAGTTTTTTGACACCCCTCAACAAGCCGAGGCGGCCGGTTATCGGCCGAATAAACGCACCGAAGGCGCCACCCAGCATGCCCGACTGGTAGCCGACGCGTGTCGCCAGATCGAACAGGCCGACACCGAACCCCGCCTTGAAACCCTGGCCCTGCAGGCCGGGTTGAGCCCCTTCCATTTTCACCGGGTGTTCAAATCGGTCACCGGCCTCACGCCCAAGGGCTATGCGCGCGCCGAACGCTCACGCAGAGTGCGCGCCAGCCTCACGCAGCAAGGCAGCGTCACGGACGCGCTGTACGATGCAGGCTTCAACTCCAACAGCCGCTTTTATGAGTCGGCCGGGCAAATGCTGGGCATGAAACCCAGTGACTACAAGGCCGGCGGCACCAACAGCGAAATCCGTTTTGCCGTGGGTGAATGCTCGCTGGGCGCGATTCTGGTAGCGCAAAGCCTGCGAGGCGTGTGCGCGATTCTGCTGGGCGACGATCCGAATGCGCTGGTGCAAGACCTTCAGGACAAGTTCCCCAAGGCCGAACTGGTCGGCGCGGATCACGACTTCGAACAGCTGATCGCTCAGGTCGTGGGCTTTATCGAAGCGCCTGGCCTGGGCCTGAACCTGCCGCTGGACCTGCGCGGCACGGCGTTTCAGGAACGGGTGTGGCAGGCCTTGCGCGATATTCCGCCGGGCAGCACCGCCAGTTATGCGCAGATCGCCCAACGCATCGGCGCGCCCACGTCATTCCGTGCGGTGGCGCAAGCCTGCGGGGCCAACAGCCTGGCGGTGGCGATTCCCTGTCACCGCGTGGTGCGCAGCAACGGCGATTTGAGTGGTTATCGCTGGGGCGTGGAGCGCAAGCGGCAGCTATTGGAACGAGAACGCGAGGGTTGAACGGACTGGCCGGATGAGCATGGCCCTGTTAAAACAGCGAACCGTCTTACTTACGCTGGAGACCCATCCCATGAGCACCTGGCCAGACACCCGCATTCTCGACCTGCTGGGCATCGAAGTGCCCATTATCCAGGCGCCCATGGCCGGCGCCACCACCACCGCCATGGTCATCGCCGCCAACGAAGCCGGTGCGCTGGGCTCAATGCCTGCCGCGGCGCTGAGCATCGAGCAACTTCGTGAAGCGCTGACCACGATTCGTCAGGCAGGCAACCGGCCAATCAACGTCAATTTTTTCTGCCATCAACCGCCCGCGCCAGACGAAGCGCGGGATAACCACTGGAAAGCGTTGCTCGAACCCTACTACCGCGAACTCGGTGCCGACTTTGATGCGCCAACGCCCGTGTCCAACCGCGCACCGTTTAACGACGAAGCGTGTCGGGTGGTCGAAGCGTTTCGGCCCGAGGTGGTGAGCTTTCACTTTGGCTTGCCGGAAAAATCTCTGCTCGATCGGGTCAAAGATACCGGTGCCAAGGTGCTGTCGTCGGCCACCACCGTTGAGGAAGCCCTCTGGCTGGAGCAACATGGCTGCGACGCCATCATCGCCATGGGCATTGAGGCCGGCGGGCACCGTGGGATGTTTCTGAGTGACGACCTCGATAGCCAGATCGGCCTGTTTGCCTTGTTGCCGCAAGTTGTCGACGCCGTCAGCGTGCCGGTGATCGCCGCCGGTGGCATTGCTGACGCGCGCGGCATTGTCGCGGCCTTTGCCCTGGGCGCGTCAGCGGTGCAGATCGGCACGGCGTATCTGTTTACGCCGCAGGCCACCGTGACGGACTCCCATCACCATGCGCTGCGCCATGCCCAGGCCAGCGAGACTGCCCTCACCAACCTGTTCACGGGCCGCCCGGCGCGAGGCATCGTCAACCGGGTCATGCGTGAACTCGGCGCGATGAACCCCGCAGCACCTGCGTTTCCCAAGGCCGGCGGTGCCTTGATGCCGCTCAAGGCCAGGGACGAAGCGGGCTTCAGCAACTTGTGGGCCGGTCAGGCAGTGCGCCTGGGCAAAGACATTTCAACCTGCGCGCTGACCCGCGAACTGGCCGAACAAGCCCTGGCAAAACTGCAGTAGGTACTTCGCGCTGTACCGACAATGGCCAGGCGCTATATATTTGCCTACACAGCGATTGCGCCATGACGCGCCGCCCACCCTCTAAGGAGCTGCAGCATGAAGATTCACGCCCCTCGCCTGGCCGTCCTGGTCGCGGCCCTCGCCTTCGGGTCAGCCCAGGCCGATGAAGTCCAGGTGGCCGTGGCCGCCAACTTCACCGCGCCGATCCAGGCGATTGCCGCCGACTTCGAAAAAGACACCGGCCACAAGCTAGTTGCGTCCTACGGGGCAACGGGGCAGTTCTACACCCAGATCAAGAACGGCGCGCCGTTCGACGTGTTCCTGAGCGCCGACGACACCACCGCACAAAAACTCGAAAACGAAGGCGACACGGTCAAGGGCTCGCGCTTCACCTACGCCGTGGGCACCCTCGCGCTGTGGTCGGCCAAGGACGGTTATGTGGACGCCAAGGGCGAGGTACTCAAGGAAAATCAGTTCAGACACCTGTCCATCGCCAATCCGAAAGCTGCGCCTTACGGCCTGGCCGCCACCCAGGTGCTGGCCAAACAGGGCCTGACCGAGCAGGTCAAGGACAAGCTGGTTGAGGGCCAGAACATCACCCAGGCCTACCAGTTCGTGTCCACCGGCAACGCCGAACTGGGGTTTGTCGCCTTGTCGCAGATCTATAAGGACGGCAAGGTCACGCACGGTTCGGCTTGGATTGTTCCTGCTTCACTGCATGACCCGATCAAACAGGACGCCGTGATCCTCACCAGGGGCAAAGACAACGCCGCAGCCAAGGCCCTCGTTGACTACCTCAAGGGACCCAAAGCCGCAGCCGTCATCAAGTCCTACGGTTACGAGCTGTAAATGCCGCTGTCGAGCGCCGATTTTTCCGCGATCTGGTTGACCGTCAAACTGGCGTCACTCACCACCGTGATCCTGCTGTTGATCGGCACCCCGATTGCGCTGTGGCTGTCGCGCACCCGCTCGTGGTGGCGCGGGCCCATCGGTGCGGTTGTCGCCCTGCCGTTGGTGCTGCCGCCCACGGTAATCGGCTTTTACCTGCTGTTGACCATGGGGCCCCACGGCTACGTCGGCCAGTTCACCCAATGGCTGGGCCTGGGCACCCTCACCTTCAGTTTCGCCGGGCTGGTGATCGGCTCGGTCATCTATTCCATGCCCTTCGTGGTGCAGCCGTTGCAAAACGCGTTTTCTGCCATTGGCACGCGCCCACTGGAGGTCGCTGCCACCTTGCGCGCCAATCCCTGGGACACGTTTTTCACGGTGATCCTGCCCCTCGCACGCCCTGGATTCATCACCGCCTCTATCCTCGGTTTTGCCCATACCGTCGGGGAGTTCGGCGTGGTGCTGATGATCGGCGGCAATATCCCGGACAAGACCCGGGTGGTGTCGGTGCAGATCTACGATCATGTCGAAGCCATGGAATATGCCCAGGCTCATTGGCTGGCGGGCGCCATGGTGGTGTTTGCATTCGTCGTGCTGCTGGCGCTTTATTCCAGCCGTAAAACCCGCATGGGCTGGAGCTGATGTCGATGATCGAAGTACGTCTGCACAGGAAGTACCCAGGTTTTGCGCTGGATGTGGATTTGCACCTGCCCGGGCGCGGTGTGACGGCGCTGTACGGGCACTCCGGCTCCGGCAAGACCACTTGCCTGCGCTGCATCGCCGGGCTGGAGCGCGCCGAACACGGGTTTATCCAAGTCAACGACGAGGTCTGGCAGGACAGCCGCAACGGGCTGTTTGTGCCGCCGCATAAACGCGCGTTGGGCTACGTGTTTCAGGAAGCCAGCCTGTTTCCTCACCTGTCGGTGCGGGCCAATCTCGAATTCGGCCTCAAGCGCATCCCGCGCCAGGCGCGCCGTGTCGATATGGCCCAGGCCACCCAATTACTGGGCATCGGCCATCTGCTCGAGCGCAATCCCGAGCACCTGTCCGGCGGTGAACGTCAGCGCATCGGCATCGCCCGCGCCCTGCTCACCAGTCCCAGGCTGTTGCTGATGGACGAACCGCTGGCCGCCCTCGACAGCCAGCGCAAGGGCGAAATCCTGCCGTACCTGGAACGGTTGCACGACGAACTGGATATTCCGCTGCTCTACGTCAGCCACGCCCAGGATGAGGTCGCGCGCCTGGCCGATCACATCGTGTTGCTCAGCGACGGCAAGGCGCTGGCCAGCGGCCCGATCGGCGAAACCCTGGCGCGCCTGGACCTGCCTCTGGCGCGGGGCGACGATGCCGGCGTGGTGATCCACGGCACCGTCAGCGCCTATGACGCAGCCTACCAGTTGCTCACCCTGCAACTGCCCGACAGCGCCTTGCACATGCGCGTCGCCCACGCGCCGCTGGCACTGGGTCGGGCGCTGCGGGTGAAAGTGCAGGCGCGGGATGTGAGCCTGAGCCTGCAGGCCCAGGAGCACAGCAGCATCCTCAACCGCCTGCCGGTGACGGTCACCGAGGAAATCGCCGCGGACAACAGCGCCCACGTGCTGGTGCGCCTGGACGCCGGCGGCACACCGCTGCTGGCACGGATCACGCGGTACTCCCGCGACCAGTTGCAACTGCATCCCGGGCAGGCGCTGTGGGCACAGATCAAGGCAGTCGCGGTGCTGGCGTAACCATTTGGCACGACCGCACATCGCTGCGGTCAATCAGACATACCGGCCTGATCTGTTGCCAAGGAAGTTGCCCATGCCCGATTCCGACCTGCCCCGCGACCTGCACTACGTCGATGACACCCAACCTGGCATCACCCGCAAGCAGTTGCGCGGCAAATTCCAGTATTTCGATATCAACGGCAAGCGCATCATCGCTGCCGACGAAATCAAACGCCTGAACGCCCTGGCCGTGCCGCCGGCGTACACCGATGTATGGATCTGCGCCGACCCGCGCGGCCACTTGCAAGCCACCGGCCGCGACGCGCGCGGGCGCAAGCAGTACCGCTATCACGCGCGCTGGCGCGAAGTGCGCGACACCGACAAGTACTCACGTCTGCAGGCTTTCGGCAAAGCCCTGCCCAAACTGCGCAAACAGTTGGAAGCGCAGTTGGCCGAGCCCGGTTTCACCCGTGAAAAGGTGCTCGCGACCGTGGTGATGTTGCTCGATGCCACCTTGATTCGCGTCGGCAATACCCAGTATGCGCGCGACAACAAATCCTACGGGCTGACGACGTTGCGCAACCGCCATGTCGACGTCAAGGGCAGCGAAATCCAGTTCCAGTTCCGTGGCAAAAGTGGCGTTGAGCACCAGATCAGCGTGAAGGACCGGCGCCTGGCTACTGTGGTCAAGCGCTGCATGGAATTACCGGGGCAAAACCTGTTCCAGTACCTGGACGAAGACGGTGAGCGCCATACCGTCAGCTCCCACGATGTGAACGCCTACCTGCACAGCCTCACTGGCGCGGACTTCACCGCCAAGGATTACCGCACCTGGGCCGGCACCGCCATGGCGCTGGCGGTGCTGCGCGAGCTGGAGTGGCAGCCCGAATCGGATGCCAAACGCCATGTGGTAACCATGGTCAAGGACGTGGCCAGGCAGTTGGGCAACACCCCGGCGGTGTGCCGCAAGTGCTACATCCACCCGGCCGTGCTCGAACATTTCAGCCTGGGCGAGCTGTCCAAACTGCCCCCGCCACGACTGCGCAAAGGGCTCAAGGCCGAGGAAGTGGCGCTGGCCATGTTCCTTGAACAACTGGCTGAGGCGAGCTAGGCTTCAGCTCCTTTATCGCTGACCGGACGACTGCCGACGTGAACAACTGAGCCTTTCAAAAATGTATCTGCAACAGGCCGCCTTACGTGCCTGTTGGCCTGTTCGACATTTTCTGGAGGTGCCTGTGACTCACGTCAAGCGGCTACCCGTGTTGGTTTCCCTGCAACACCTGTGTTTCCAGTTCGCCAACGGCGAAACCCTGCTGGAAGACCTTAACCTGACCATCGATCACACCCCGACCGGCATCGTCGGCCGTAATGGCTGCGGCAAAAGCCTGCTGGCCCGGCTGCTCGCCGGTGTGCTGACGCCGTCTTCGGGCAGCGTGAAAGGCTCTGCCAGCGTGAAGTACGTGCCGCAGACGGTGGAGATTCAAACAGGCGACACCGTCGCCCATCTCAGCGCAACGGCCTCTGTCCTGGCTGCGCTTGAGCGCATGGCTGCAGGCACCGCCGAGGGCGCCGATGTGGCGTTGATCGATGATCGCTGGGACCTGGCCGAGCGCTTGCGCGCTGCACTCGATGCCGCCGGTCTGCTTGACGTTGACGCGCAGACGCCGGCTGAACATCTGAGCGGCGGTCAGTTGGCGCGGGTGGCGATTATCGGCGCGCTGTTGGCGGCGCCACAATTGCTGATTCTCGATGAGCCGAGCAACCACCTCGACAGTGCCGGACGCGCCTGGCTGTTGCAGGTGCTGCACCTCTGGCGAGGGGGGCTGGTGGTGGTCAGTCATGATCGGCAGTTGCTCAATGCCATGGGCCGCATCATTGAGCTGTCACCCCTCGGGGCCCGGTTGTACGGCGGCAACTACGAGGACTATCGCCAACAGCGCGAGGCGCAGCAGCATGCGGCAGTCGCCGAACTGGCGCGCGCGCGCCTTGAGCGCAGCCGCGAACGGCAGCGCCTGCAACGTCAGAACGATGACCTGCAACGCCACGCCGCGCGCTCGCGCCAGCATGCGCAGAATGCCAACGTCGACCGGCTTACCCGGGCGCGCTGGAAAGGTGCCGCCACCGAAGTGGTCAGCAAGGTGCGCAGTGGGCAGCAGTCCCACAAGGGCCAACTCGATGCCCAGGTGCGCCAGGCCTGCCAACACGTGGCACACGAGACACCCACCCTGCTCGCCTTGCCGGCCTCGACAGTGCCCAACGGTCGTCAGGTGATGAGCCTTGAGCGCGCGCAACTGCCGTGGCTTGATCCATTGGCAACCTCAACGTGGCTCACATTCAACCTGGCCGGGCCCGTGCGCATTGCCCTGAAGGGACCCAACGGCTGCGGAAAATCCACGTTGCTCAAGCTGCTGGCCGGTCACGTGCAGGCCGCCAGCGGGGTCTGTTCGGTGCATCTGCCGACGGCGTATATCGACCAGCATCTGGCGCTGCTGGATAACGGCCGTTCCGTGGTCGAACAGCTCAACCTGCTCGCCACGCCGCTGGCCGAAGCCGAGCTGCGCACCCGCCTCGCGTTGCTGCAACTGGATGCGCTGCGTGTGACCCAACCGGCGGGGCAACTCAGCGGCGGCGAACGCCTGAAAGCCGCGATGGCGATCGCCCTGTGGCGCGGGACGCCGGCACAATTGCTGCTGTTGGACGAGCCGACCAATCACCTGGACCTGGAGTCGGTCGTGGCGTTTGAACAAGCCTTGAAGCACTTCACCGGGGCAATGGTGGTGATTTCCCATGACGACGCCTTCCTGCAGGCGATCCAGCCGACTCATCTGTTGATCTGGCAGGAAGAAGGTTGGCAACTGGTGCGCATCTGAGCCCCACACCGCCCTGTGGCGAGCAGGCTTGCCCTGCGTTGGGCTGCGCAGCAGTCCCATACCAGGCGCTGAGCGGTATCAGGTACACCGTGTTTTCCTTAATTGGGGGCGCTTCGCACCCCAACGCAGGGCAAGCCTGCTCGCCACAAGGGTGTGGTCGGCTGGGAGGGATCATGCCGGCCATCCATGCATTGCGCCGCCGTTCAAAGCGTTCTACGGTAATGGCCGATTAATCTCACCCAGGATCCACGCGCATGCTGCCTTCCTCCCGCAAACCGTACGCCAGCGCTGCGCTCGCCCATCGGCGACTCTGGCGCGGACGCGTGGGCCTGATGCTAGTGGCCGGGCTGTCGGTGCTGGCGGGGATGACCGATGCCATTGGTTTTATGGCCAGCGGCGATTTTGTGTCGTTCATGAGCGGTAATACCACGCGCCTGGCAGTGGCGATCAGCGCGGGTGACTTGGGTTTGACTGCGCGCCTGTTGCTGCTGGTCGCCACCTTTATTCTGGGTAACGCCCTGGGCGTGGTCGTCAGCCGACTGGGCAAACGCCGGGCACTGCCGTTGCTGCTGTGCATCGCCGCCCTGCTCTGCGCCGCCGCGCTCTGGCCGTTGGCCGATACGCTGCCCGCACTGCTGGCAGCAATTGTGGCCATGGGCATGCTCAACGCGGCCGTCGAAGAAGTGAACGGACTGCCGGTGGGGCTCACCTATGTGACGGGGGCGCTCTCGCGATTTGGTCGTGGGCTGGGTCGCTGGGTGCTGGGGGAACGACGCAATGGCTGGCGCGTGCAATTGATCCCGTGGACGGGCATGTTTGTCGGTGCGGTGATCGGTGCGTTGCTGGAACAGCAGATGGGCATGCGCGCGTTGTGGGTCAGCGGTGCGCTGGCGGGGGTGTTGGGGCTGGTGTCGCTGACGATTCCACGGCGCTGGCAGTTGAGTTTCATGCCCCGTTGAACAGACGTGAGCGCGAGGCCCGCTCGACGTTCAGGCCTCGACATCCCTGTACTGGTAAAGAGCCGTTACGCCGAGCGGGCGGCTGAATCATAGGCCAATGCCTCAGGGCTGTCCCGCAAGGCATTTCCGAAAATCGCTGAGGCACGGCTTACAGGCAGGTCGCCAATGCGGCCAGGCGACGCTTGGCAGGCATGCTGTCAGCAGCGGCGTAGTATTTCACGCTGGACCCTGCGCCCGCGCTCTGCACGTCCACAAAGTAATCGCCACCGGTGGTGTAGACCGTGAAACCGCCCGCCCCGACCGGCTCCTTGAAGCCGCCGGCGTCCACGCCGAACACGCTTTCATCCTGCCAGCCGTACTGGATGCATTCGGCAACCACCAGCGTGGCCTTGTCCGACGCCAGTGTCTTGTAAGGGCTGCCCGCGCGCGCCTCTTTCATCTTCGAACCGGCGCACCCCGTCAGGGCTGCCACTACCAATGCACCTAATACCACGTTGCGCATGCCATCGCTTCCTTCGAAAAAAGGCGACTCTATCACTGCAGCACTCTTTTTTCGCCTGATCGGGCCGTTGCCTGTGACGATCCTGCTCAAGCGAGCCTGACCGACGCCAGCTCCACCGAATCGCGCGCCACGCGCAAGTCGCAGGCGTCCTGATTAAGCCGGTGAATGGTGTTGAGCAGACGCTGACGCAGCACCTCATCGCCAAGCTGTTCGACGGCGCGCATCAGCTCGTACGCCGCCGTTTCGTTGTTATCGGCGACGGCATCGAGGGTCTTGCGCAGGTTGCGAGTGGCACGGGTCACGCGGATTTTTCCTTCTTCAGCAATGGGCAGGCACTGTAGGACATGGATGTTTCATTTTAATTTCAAACAGTTGTGGCCCATTCGCCGGTATTTGATCCAGATCAATCGCAACAAGGTTTTCCCGAAATATCTGGCAATATGCTGGCGGTTGACGGCGCTGGCGAACTTTATGTCGGCGAACTGATCCATGCTCTGCACGTCAGGCCGCCGCAGGCCTGCGCATTGGCTGTTGGTCCCCTGGAGCGTTCATACATGCTTGTCGCAATTGGCATTTTTATCTTCACCATCGTGCTGGTCATCTGGCAGCCCAAGGGCCTCGGGGTCGGCTGGAGCGCAACGATGGGCGCGATCCTGGCCCTGGCCTTTGGCGTGATCAGCCTGGCGGACATTCCGGTGGTGTGGCACATCATCTGGAATGCCACCGGCACCTTTGTCGCGTTGATCGTGATCAGCCTGCTGCTGGACGAGGCCGGGTTCTTCGCCTGGGCCGCGCTGCACGTGGCACGCTGGGGCCGTGGGCGCGGCCGGCGGTTGTTTGCCTACATGGTGCTGCTGGGTGCGCTGGTGTCGGCGCTGTTTGCCAACGATGGCGCGGCGTTGATCCTCACCCCCATCGTGATGTCGATGCTGCTGGCCCTGCGCTTTTCGCCAGCGGCGACCCTGGCGTTCGTCATGGGCGCCGGCTTTATCGCGGACACGGCGAGCCTGCCGCTGGTGGTGTCGAACCTGGTCAACATCGTCTCCGCCGACTACTTCAAGATCGGCTTCAATGAATATGCCGCCGTGATGGTGCCGGTGAACCTCGTCAGCGTGGCCGCAACCCTTGCGGTGCTGCTGTGGTTTTTCCGCCGCGACATCCCGCAGACCTATGACCCCG
Organism: Pseudomonas sp. MH9.3; assembly: GCF_034354675.1. Classification (NCBI taxonomy): domain Bacteria; kingdom Pseudomonadati; phylum Pseudomonadota; class Gammaproteobacteria; order Pseudomonadales; family Pseudomonadaceae; genus Pseudomonas; species Pseudomonas sp. MH9.3. The sequence goes on from NZ_CP133785.1 coordinate 868,823, forward strand.
CCGACCTGGATGACCCGGCCAGCGCGATCCGTGACCGTGGCACGTTCCGCGCCGGCTGGTGGGTGCTGGGTATTCTGCTGGTCGGCTGTTTTGCCCTGGAACCGCTGGGCATCCCCATCAGTGCGATTTCCGCCGTGTGTGCGGTGCTCCTGCTGGTGATTGCCGCCAAGGGCCACACGATTTCCACGCGCAAGGTATTGAAGGACGCGCCGTGGCAGATCGTGATCTTTTCCCTGGGCATGTACCTGGTGGTCTACGGCCTGCGTAACGCCGGGTTGACCGACTACCTGGCGACCTGGCTCGACACCTTCGCCACCCACGGCGTGTGGGGCGCGGCCATGGGCACCGGCGTGCTCACGGCACTGCTGTCGTCGGTGATGAACAACCTGCCGACCGTGCTGATCGGTGCGTTGTCCATCGAGTCCAGCCATGCCGTGGGCGTGGTCAAGGACGCGATGATCTACGCCAACGTCATCGGCAGCGACCTCGGCCCGAAGATCACCCCCATCGGCAGCCTCGCCACCCTGCTGTGGCTGCATATCCTTGCGCGCAAAGGCATCACCATCAGTTGGGGCTACTACTTCAAGGTCGGCATCGTGCTGACCCTGCCGGTGCTGTTGATCACCCTCGCCGCCCTCGCCTTGCGCCTGAGTCTCTGACGGCTCTATGCTCTCGGCTTTTGTCAAAAGGACGTGGGCATGCTGTCGATCTTTGTATACGCACTGGTGTTCGGCTTCGTGTTTTGCCTCTCGCCCGGCGCTGTTCTGGCAGAAACCCTGCGCCGTGGCCTGCTCCAAGGCTTCACCCCGGCACTGCTGGTGCAGGTCGGCTCGCTGGTGGGCGACGCGGTATGGGCCGTTATCGGCCTGACCGGCATCGCGCTGCTGATCCAGCACGATGCCGTCCGCGTACCGCTGACCGTGGTTTGCGCGCTGTACCTGGCCTGGCTCGGTGTGCGCAGCTTGATCGATGCCTGGCACCTGCCGGCAGCCGATGACGTCCCTGCCAGCTCCCGGCAAAATGCGCTGGCGGTGGGCGCGGCGATTTCCCTCGCCAACCCCAAGAACATCGTTTACTGGGGCGCCCTGGGCAGTGCGTTGTCCGGCATTGTCGGCGCCACACCCAGCCACGGGCAAACCCTGATGTTTTTTGCAGGCTTCATGGTCGCGTCGGTGCTGTCGTGCTTTCTGGTGGCGGGACTGGTGAACCTGCTGCGCCAGAACGCTTCGCCCACCTGGCAGCGCGTCAGCTACGCAGTGTGCGGGCTGGTGCTGATTTATCTGGCCGTGCTCGCGGCGCAGGGTATATGACGCGATGTATACCAATCGTTATCTGAATGGACGCTGACCCATGAACCGTATCGAACAGATTGCGCTGATGGCGAACTACAACCAGTGGATGAACCGCAAGGTCTGCCACGCGGCCGCCCAACTGACCGATGAAGCCCTGCACAGGGACCGCCAGGCGTTCTTTGCCTCGATCTTCGGCACCTTGAACCACCTGGCCCTGGGCGACATCGTCTGGCTCAAACGCTTTGCCACGCATCCGGCCGGGTTTTCGGCGCTGACCCCCTTGAATACCCTCGCCACCCCCGCCAACCTGAAACAACTGGCATTCACCGACCTGCAGGAACTGACCGCCCTACGCGTGTGGATGGACCAGATGATCATCGACTGGGCTGCGACCTTGCACGACGACGACCTCGACCAGCAATTGAGCTACCACACCATGGCGGGTGACGCAGCCAGCAAGCCGTTCTTCAGCCTGCTGGTGCACTTTTTCAATCACCAGACTCACCACCGTGGCCAGGTGACAACGTTGTTGAGCCAGGCCGGACAGGATGTGGGGGATACAGACCTGCTGGCGCTGATGGATTGAAGCGTCGGATTTTTCTGTAGATAACTGATCTATCAAGGTTTTTAGCCCGCGCAAAGGATCGATAAAAGCCCCCTTCGACCTTGCATCGAAACGCCCGGGACTATATATTCCCAACCCTGCTGCACCGCGCTACCGCCCGAATGGCGAAACTGGTAGACGCATGGGACTTAAAATCCCCCGCTCGTAAGGGCGTCCCGGTTCGATTCCGGGTTCGGGCACCATAGATATCAAAGGGCTTGCCAGGGAAACCTGAGCAGGCCCTTGTCTTTTTCGTTCCGTAATTTCTCTCCAATGGCGTTCTGCCGAACGAACACTCAGGTAGTTGCTCTCATGTCGGAACCGCGTATTCGAGCGCTTGCTCTATGTGTCTTTCACCATCACGGAAAAATACTGGTCAATCAGTTCCACGACGCTGTTGAAGCACGAACCCTCTTTCGACCCATTGGCGGGGGTATTGAGTTCGGCGAGAGAGGTGTCGATGCCATCGCCCGTGAAGTGAAGGAAGAGCTGGGACTTTCGATCAGCGACGTCCGATTGATTGGCACGCTGGAAAGTATTTTTACCTACGCAGGCAAGCCAGGACACGAAATAGTCTTCGTCTACGATGCAAGGTTCGACGACGCAGAAGTCTATGAGAAACCCTGGCTGGAGGGCCATGAAAGCGATGGGGCAGCGTTTCAAGCCACATGGTGTTTTGGCTCAAGCTTCAATGCTGGAGCTCCGTTAGTACCTGAGGGGCTCTCCGAGCTGCTCAAGAGAGCCTCGCTGTTAGGATGAATACAGAATTAGAGCGCAGGCACACTGCTTCGATAACGATGCACGGCGTCGCGGATATTGATCCTGCAATACGCTTCAATACCAGCGATCTCAAAGGCCGCATGGTGGCCCTCGCGACAATCTACAACTACAAATAGCTTATAAAAACGCGAAAGCCAGTCGCATGCGACTGGCTCGGATGCGAGGGCTGCCAGGCACTTACGTTGAGCGACCCTCGCTGCGGTTTTGTTGTTTTTTAACGCCTTTCCCGTTCTTTCGCTCGTATTGATGGTGGATAAACCACACGACCAGCACCACACCGGCCAGACCAAAAATAAACAGCAACAGCTCTATCGCGGGACCTTCATGTGAAAACATCTTTCGTTCCTCGTCCTGAAGTATCGCGCCGCAAAAACGGGCGCCTCCGAAATTGTTTGTAACAATTCATACATTTCCAGAGTAGACGCCAAAACTGTGCGTGACAACCCCGATGGCGCCAGAACCCTTGATCCAGACGTGTCAGTCGTCGAAAACCGTTGCTGCACCCGCGTTGAAAAAAGTGCTGCGGTGCTCGTCTCAAGATGTTGCAAGCTCAGATGGGCAGCGACTCTATCGTCCACCTGCTGACGCTTCCGATGTTCAGGGAATACGCGCTGGTTTTCGGGATTTGGGTTTATAGCCTGCAGTTGCGCACTGCTGGCTACTTTTCGAACACGTGATGGACAGACGTGTGTTATTGCGCGGAGCCCTGCCGACGCAATAATAAAAATTGAAGCCGAAAAAAAGGGGCCGTTGCGGGCCCCTTTGCACATTCGAGTATTACTTGCTCAGCCATGACTCGACAGTGTCGGCGCCATGTTCGGCTTTCCACTCTTTCAAGCCTTTGTGATTGCCACCCTTGGTTTCAATCGTCTCCCCCGTGTGCGGATTCTTGTAGACCTTTACCTGGCGGGCTTTGCGCGTGCCCGCCTTGGGCGCAGCCACCGGAGCACGTCGGCCGCTTTGCGGATCCAGCAGGTTGATCACATCCTTGAGGCTGTAGCTATACTTGGCGAGCAAATCGCGAAGCTTGGTTTCGAATTCAATTTCTTTCTTAAGGCCGGCATCGCCTTTTAAGTTCTCCAGCGCTTGAAGTTGTTCAGCGAGATGTTTTTCGAGTTGGCGGAATTCGGCGAGCTTGGACATGGGCATTTCCTGGAGAGTGGATAATTGTGCGGCACATTCAAATGGACACTTGAATAAGGCAGAAGTATCAATCGAATGTAGCGCGCAACAACAGCGTTTATTTGCGGCGAGCGGGCTTATTGTGGCGAGCAGGTTTGTTGTGGCGAGCGGGCTTATGGTGGCGAGCGGGCTTGCCCCGCGTTGGGGTGCGAAGCGCCCCCAATCGAGCAAAACGCGGTGTGCCTGATACGGCTCAGCGCCTCGCTTTGGGGCTGCTGCGCAGCCCAACGCAGGACAAGCCTGCTCGCCACAGGGAATCTGCGCTTAACTGAACGGCATTAGGGCAATGCCCGCTCGCCACGGTGCGATTTCGACACTGACCGGTCACACGAGGTTCATAAACCAGACGGAAGGCGCACGCCGACGTCTAAAGTTGTGACGCACCGCGCAGATAACCCCTATGTCGTTTACATCCGCAACACTGTTCAAGGATCGAACTCATGCCCCCGAGTCAACCCAGCCGTACTGCCCTTGCCGGTCATCCGCGTTTTCGTTGGTTCGCTTTCATCCCGGTCATCCCCGCTGTCATCTGGATACTGTCGCAGTCCACTGCCCCGGCCAACCTTGCGGCCTGCGCCGTGCTGGTGTTGATCGGCCTCGGCGCCTGCGCCTGGAGTGCCGGTGCCCAGCGCGACGCCGTGCAGCGCGTCGTCGCGCTGGCAGAGGATTCAGCGGCGCAGGCGGGCCTGCAGGGTGTGGATTCACGCACCCAGCTCGACGAGATCCTGCTCGGCGCCATGCCGATCTGGGCCAAACAGGTGGAAAGCTCGCGGCAGCAGACCGAAGACGCGATCGTGAGCCTGGCCAATCGGTTCACCGGGATTTCCACGCGTTTGCAGGACACCGTGCAGGCCTCGCAGCAGGCCGCCGGCGAGCTGGATGGGCAGGCCGCCGAGGGCGCGCTCAAAGAGCTGGCCAGCAGCGACAGCGAGCTGAGCCAGGTGATCGATTCGCTCAAGGCCACCCAAACCAGCCGTGACCAGACCCTGACCCAGGTGCGCAGCCTCACGGCCTATACCGGCGAGCTGCGCACCATGGCCGCCGACGTCGCGGCCATTGCCGCGCAGACCAACCTGCTGGCGCTCAACGCCGCCATCGAGGCCGCACGTGCCGGAGAAGCCGGTCGCGGCTTTGCGGTGGTGGCCGATGCGGTGCGTAGTCTGTCGAGCAAATCCAGCGAGACCGGCCAGCAGATGTCGGCCAAGGTCGACATCATCAACAACGCCATCACCCAACTGGTGCAGGCGGCATCCAGCAGCGCCGACCAGGACAGCCACTCCGTTGCCGCGTCCGAGCAGAGCATCCAGCAGGTGCTCGAGCGCTTCCAGAACATCACCGGGCGCCTGGCCGACTCCGCCGACCTGCTCAAGCAGGAAAGCTACGGCATTCGCGACGAGATGACCGAGGTGCTGGTCAACCTGCAGTTCCAGGACCGGGTCAGCCAGATCCTCAGCCACGTGCGCGACAACATGCACGCCCTGCACGAACACCTGTTGCAGGCCAGTCAGTCGCCGGACCAGGCGCTGGTCGTCGACGCGCGCCAATGGCTGGCGAGCATGGAGGCCACCTACGCCACCGACGAACAACGCCGCACCCACCATGGCGAAGCAGCCGCGTCACAGAACTCTCAAGACATCACCTTCTTTTAAGGAGCACACCATGGCGAAGAATGTATTAGTGGTCGACGACTCCAGCAGCGTGCGGCAAGTGGTCGGCATTGCCTTGAAAAGCGCCGGTTACGACGTGATCGAAGCCTGCGACGGCCGGGATGCGCTGGGCAAGCTCACCGGGCAGAAGGTCCACTTGATCATCAGTGACGTGAACATGCCAAACATGGACGGCATCACCTTCGTCAAGGAGGTCAAGAAGCTGGCCAACTACAAGTTCACGCCGATCATCATGCTGACCACCGAGTCCCAGGAGTCGAAAAAGGCCGAAGGCCAGGCGGCCGGTGCCAAGGCCTGGGTGGTCAAGCCGTTCCAGCCGGCGCAGATGCTGGCGGCGGTGTCCAAACTGATCCTGCCCTGACCACTGGCGCCATGGAGGGCCTCCCATGCCGATTACCTGCGAAACCGTTGACGGCACCACCTGCGTGGGCATCGACGGTGAACTGACGATCTACACCGTGGCCGAGCTGGCCGCCGCGCTGCTGCCGCAACTGGGCACGGCGCCGCGCCTGGCGCTTGACCTGTCCCAGGTCACCGAGATGGACGGCGCCGGCCTGCAATTGCTCGCGGTGATCCACCGCGAAGCCGAGCACCGCGGCGCGGTCCTGAGCCTGGCCGGCCAGAGCCCGGCGGTCGAGCAAACCTTCACCTTGTGTGGCGGCGTCGCCTTCTAGCGCCCACCGCCCCGTTCAAAGCACGACAAAGGAGTGTCCAGGTGAGTATCAACCTCGATCAGGCACAACAGACGTTCATCGTCGAGGCACGCGAACTGTTGCAGGCCATGGAGCAATCCCTGCTGCAACTGGAAAGCGAGCCCGGCGATCAGGATGCCATCGGCGCGGTATTCCGCGCCGCACACACCATCAAGGGCTCCGCCGGCCTGTTCGGCCTGGAGCCGATCGTGAGCTTTACGCATATCGTCGAAGACGTGCTCGACCGCCTGCGCGATGCCAGTGTGGCGGTGGACGCCGCGCTGATCGCAGTGCTGCTCAAGTCCGGCGATCACATGCTCGAGCTGATCGACGTGGTGGCCAGCCGAGGTGAAGCGCTGCAGGCACCTGCGCTGGAGCGCGAAGCGGTGCTGCGCCAGGCGCTGAGTGCCTATCAGGGCGCGGACCACGCGGTGGCCGGCGTGCCGATGACTGCCGTGGTCAACGACACCCAAGGCGACGTGCTGTGGCACATTTCCCTGCGTTTTGGCGTGGACGTGTTCCGCAACGGCATGGACCCGCTGTCCTTTCTGCGCTACCTCGACACCCTGGGCCAGATACTGCAGGTCACCACCCTGACCGACCGCCTTCCGCCGCTGGACGGTTGGGACGCGGAAAGCTGCTACCTGGGCTTTGAGATCGAGCTGCGCTCGGCGGCCAGCCACGCCACGCTCAATGAAGTCTTCGACTTCGTGCGCGACGACTGTGAAGTGCACATCAGCGCCATCGACGACACGCCGTTTGAGGAACCACCCAGCGGCATCGAACTGCTCGCGCAACCGGAACACTTGACGCCGGCGCCCCAGCGTGTGGCGACGAGCAGCGAAGCAAAACCCCGCGACGGCAACTATGTAAGGGTCAACGCCGACAAACTCGACGAACTGATCAACCTGGTCGGCGAACTGGTGATCGCCAGCGCCGGCGCCAGCCTGCTGGCGCGCTCGTGCAACAACGACCCGTTGCAGGAGGCCACGTCCACCGTGTCCGGGCTGGTGGAAGAGATCCTCGATGGCGCCCTGCACCTGCGCATGATCCCCATTGGCGACACCTTCAACCGCTTTCGCCGCGTGGTGCGCGACGTCAGCCAGGAACTGGGCAAGGACATCGACCTGCTCATCAGCGGCGCGGAAACCGAACTGGACAAAACGGTGGTGGAAAAGATCGGCGACCCGCTGATGCACCTGCTGCGCAATGCCATGGACCACGGCATCGAAAATGCCGCAGCGCGGCACGCGGCGGGCAAACCGAGCAAGGGCCACCTGAGCCTGAATGCCTACCACGACTCCGGCAGCATCGTCATCGAAATCGCCGACGACGGCGCCGGGCTCAACCGCGAGCGCATCCTCGAAAAAGCCCAGGAGCGCGGGCTGGTCGCCAGCGGCGCGCAACTCACCGATCAGGAGATTTACAACCTGATCTTCGAGGCCGGGTTCTCCACCGCCGAGGCGGTCACCAACCTGTCCGGGCGCGGCGTGGGCATGGACGTGGTCAAGCGCAACATCACTTTGCTGCGCGGCACCGTCGATCTCGACAGTCGCCCCGGCCAGGGCACGGTGGTGCGTATTCGCCTGCCGCTGACCCTGGCGATCATCAACGGTTTTCTGGTCGGCATCGATCAGTCCACCTACGTGATTCCGCTGGACATGGTGCAGGAATGCATCGAGCTGGACGAACACCAGCGCCAGTCGAGCCGCGACCAGGGTTATCTGGACCTGCGCGGCGAGGTGTTGCCGCTGGTGGACCTGCGTGAGCACTTCAGCCACGAAGGCCCGCCGGCGCGGCGCCAGAATGTGGTGGTGGTGCGTTACGCCGAGCACAAGGCCGGGCTCGTGGTGGATGACCTGCTCGGCGAGTTCCAGACCGTGATCAAACCCCTGGGCAAGCTGTTTGGCGCACTGCGCGGCATCAGCGGCTCAACCATCCTGGGCAGCGGTGCGGTGGCGTTGATTCTGGACGTGCCCGCCCTGCTCAGCCAAATCGTACAACTGGAAGCCCGTACGGCCCAGGCGCCTCAGTCGCCCTTGGTCGTCGTCCGCTGATGTATTTGCAACTCCATGGAGGTTCCCCCGATGAAATGGTTCTACGATCTTAAAATTTCCACCAAGCTGATCAGCTCGTTCCTGGTGGTGCTGGCGCTGACGGCGGTGATGGGCGGGTTCGCCATCCTCCAGCTGGGCTCTGTCAACCAGGCGGCCCAGGACATTCGGGGTAACTGGATGCCGTCGATGCGCGCGGCGGCCGGCATGCGATTTTTCGCCGCCAACTATCGCTTGAAGGAAAACCGCAACATCAGCACCGAAGTGCTCGAGGAAAAAGCCCAGGCCGAACGCGAAGCCGTCGAGGCGCGCCAGCAATTCGAAACCCGGCTGGGTACCTACGAGCAATTGCTGTCCAACGAAGAAGATCGTCAACTGCTGGCCGGTGTGAAGAGTGCCTGGGCCGCCTACCTTGCGGCCAGCCAGCAGCTGTTCGAGCTGTCCCGGCAGAATCAGGAAGTCCAGGCCCGTGCCCTGCTGCGTGGCGAATCCAAGACGCACTTCGATGAACTGACCACCCGCCTGCAGAAAATGATCGAACTCAACGACGCCGGCGCCACGGTCGCCGGGGACCACGGCACTGCGCTGTACGAGAATGCACGTCTGTCGATCATCGTCGTGCTGGTCGTGGCCCTGCTGATCGGCCTGGGCCTGGCGCTGTTCATCGCGCGAATCATCTCGCGTCCGTTGCGCCAGGCAGCGGCCGCCGCCGAGCAACTGGCCGAGGGCAACCTCAACGCGCATATCGACAGCGGCGCCAAGGACGAAACCGGCATGGTGCTCAATGCCATGCGCAACATGGTCGGCAAACTGGCGCACATCATCGGCGAAGTGCGCAATGCCGCCGACAACCTCGCCAGTGCCTCGGAACAGGTCAGCGCCACCGCGCAATCGATGAGCCAGGCCACCAGCGAGCAGGCTGCCAGCGTCGAGGAAACCAGCGCGTCGGTGGAGCAGATGAGCGCCAGCATCAACCAGAACACCGAGAACGCCAAGGTCACCGACGGCATGGCCAGCAAGGCTGCCAAGGAAGCCACCGAAGGCGGTGAATCGGTGCAGCAGACCGTGGTGGCGATGAAGAAGATCGCCCAGCGCATCAGCATCATCGATGACATCGCCTACCAGACCAACCTGTTGGCCCTTAACGCGGCCATCGAAGCGGCCCGGGCCGGCGAGCATGGCAAGGGCTTCGCAGTGGTGGCCGCCGAGGTGCGCAAGCTGGCGGAACGCAGCCAGGTGGCCGCGCAGGAAATCGGCGAGTTGTCGTCCAGCAGCGTGGAGATGGCCGAAACCGCCGGCAAGCTGCTCGGCGAAATGGTGCCGTCGATCAACAAGACTTCCGACCTGGTGCAGGAAATCAGCGCCGCCTCCGAGGAGCAGGCCGCCGGTGTCGCGCAGATCAACACGGCGATGACCCAGCTCAACCAGGTGACGCAGCAGAACGCCTCGAGCAGCGAGGAACTGGCCGCCACCGCCGAAGAAATGAGCAGCCAGGCCGAACAGCTGCAGCAGGCCATGAGCTTCTTCGTGCTCGATGCGTCGCCCAGGGCCACGGTGCACAGCAGCGCGGTGGACACCGGCAACAAGCCCAACCGCCAGCCGCCGCGTCCGGCTGCGCCGGCACCGCGCAAGGCATTTGCCTACAGCATGGCCAGCGCCCCCGACGAATCGGAATTCACCCGTTTCTGATCGCACGCGACGCTACGGGCTCACAGGGAGAATCACATGGGCGCAGTAACCCCTTCCCGTCATACCGCGGTTGCGGTCGACGAGGATGCGCAATACCTGACCTTCATGCTCGGCGGCGAGATGTTCGCCATCGGCATTCTGGGCATCAAGGAAATTATCGAATACGGCAGCTTGACGGTGGTGCCAATGATGCCCGCGTTCGTGCGTGGCGTGATCAACCTGCGCGGCGCCGTGGTGCCGGTGGTGGACCTGTCGGCGCGCTTTGGCCGGCAGAATTCGGCCATCACCCGGCGCTCCTGCGTGGTCATCATCGAAGCCCGTACCGAAGACGGTCAGCCCCAGGACATCGGGCTGCTGGTGGACACAGTGTCGGCGGTGCAGGAAATCCCGGCGGCGCAAATCGAGCCACCGCCCAGCTTCGGCGCGCGCATTCGCGCCGATTTCATCAGCGGCATGGCCAAGGTCGAAGGCAAGTTCGTGATCGTGCTGGAGGTGGACAAGGTGCTGTCCATCGACGAGATGTCCAGCCTCGCCGAGGCTGGCCAGGCGCCAGCACTCGATACCGACGCGCGTTGAGGCCCGGTCATGCCAGATACCTCGTCGCTTGATGACCGCGAGTTCGGTCAGTTCCAGTCCTGGCTGTACCGCGCGGCAGGCATCAATCTGTCGCCGGCAAAAAAGGCACTGGTGGCCGGACGCCTGTTCAAACGCCTCAAGCATTATGAGTTGGAGAGCTATGGGGAGTATTTCAAGCTGATCATGAGCGACCAGCGCAAGGGCGAACTGCAGGTCGCGCTGGATTTGCTCACCACCAACGAAACCTATTTTTTCCGCGAGCCCAAGCATTTCGATTTCCTGCGCCAGCAGGTGCTGCCCAAAGCGGCGCCGGGCAAGCTGTTTCGCGTGTGGAGCGCGGCCAGTTCCTCCGGTGAAGAGCCTTACAGCCTGGCGATGACCCTGGCCGAAGGCCTGGGCACCACGCCGTGGGAGGTGATCGGCTCGGACATCAGCACCCAGGTGCTGGCCAAGGCACGCAGCGGGCATTACGCCATGGAGCGCGCCGGCACCCTGCCCCAGCCGCTGTTGAGCAAATACTGCCTCAAGGGCATCGGACGCCAGGAGGGCACCTTCCTGATCGACAAGCGTTTGCGCAGCCGGGTCAATTTCGTGCAGGTCAACCTCAACGAGCCGCTGCCCGGCCTGGGCGAGTTCGACGTGATCTTCCTGCGCAACGTGATGATCTACTTCGATCAGCAGACCAAGAGCCAGGTGGTTGCGCGCCTGCTGCCGCTGCTCAGGCCCGGCGGGCATTTCATCATCAGCCACTCGGAAAGCCTCAACGGCGTCAACGACACGTTGAAGCTGGTGGCGCCGTCGATTTACTGCAAGCCATGAAAAAGCCCGCCGATGCGCCCGAAGTGGTGTTGGCGCCAGGCCAGGTGAGCTTTGCGACGCGGCCAATGCGCCTGCGCACCCTGCTCGGCTCCTGCGTGGCGTTCACCTTCTGGCACCCGCAACGGCGCATCGGCGGCATGTGCCATTTCATGCTGCCAGCGCGCTTGCGCAAGGGCCAGCCCCTGGACGGCAAGTACGGCGACGAGGCACTTGAGCTGCTGCTGCGCCACGCCCACGTCAACGGCACGCGGGCGCAGGACTATCAGGTCAAGCTGTTCGGCGGCGGCGAGATGTTCCCCGAACAGCAGCGCCGCCTGCCGGACCAGGACGTGGCCAGCCTTAATATCCGCGCGGCGCTGGCCCTGACCGAGCGCCATCACCTGCACCTGGCCGCACAGGACATGGGCAGCACCGGCTATCGCACGATTGTGTTCGACCTGTGGAACGGCAACGTCTGGGTCCGGCACCAACCAATGGGAACACTCCAATAAATGCCTACCAAAAAAATCAGCGTGCTGCTGGTCGATGACTCGGCCGTGGTGCGCCAGGTGCTGTTGGCGATCCTCAACGACACGCCGGACATCCATGTGATGGGCGCGGCGTCCGACCCGATTTTCGCCATGGACAAGCTCGCCCGCGAATGGCCGGACGTGATCGTGCTGGACGTGGAAATGCCGCGCATGGACGGCATCACGTTTCTGCGCAAAATCATGAGCGAGCGCCCGACGCCCGTGGTGATCTGCTCCTCGCTGACCCAGAAAGGCGCGGAAACCTCGTTGCAGGCGCTGTCGGCCGGCGCCGTGGAAATCATCACCAAGCCCACCACCGGGCTGAAGAACTTCCTGATCGACTCGGCCGCCGAACTGGTGGCGGCGATCCGCGCGGCGGCCAACTCCAACGTCAAGAACCTCGGCAAACGCGCCGTCAGGCCTGCCGCCGCGCCCCCCCCGGCCAGCAAGCTCAGCGCCGACGCGATCCTGCCCGCCGCCAACGGCCACGCCATGGCCCAGACCACCGAACGCATCGTCGCCATCGGCACCTCCACCGGCGGCACCCAGGCGCTGGAGGCCGTGCTGACTGCATTGCCGAGGGTGTGCCCGGGGATGGTGATCGTGCAGCACATGCCGGAAAAATTCACCGCGTCCTTTGCCGAACGCCTCAACAGCGTGTGCCAGATCGAAGTGCGCGAGGCGCGCAACAACGACCGCATCCTGCCGGGCCTGGCGCTGATCGCCCCCGGTGGCAAGCACCTGATGGTCACTCGCAGCGGCGCCTACTACCACGCGCAGGTGATCGACGGCCCGCTGGTCAACCGCCATCGTCCGTCAGTGGATGTGCTGTTTCGCTCGGTGGCGCGTTTTGCCGGCAAGAACGCCACCGGCATCATCATGACCGGCATGGGCGACGACGGCGCACGGGGCTTGAAGGAAATGCTCGACGCCGGCGCCGCCACGGTGGCTCAGGACGAGGCCAGTTGCGTGGTGTTCGGCATGCCGAAGGAGGCGATCAAGCTCAATGCCGCGCAGCGCATCATGGCGCTGCAGGACATTCATCAGGCGATTTTATACAAGTGAGCGGGTGCGCTGGCGGGCGGGCCGCGGGCGTCTGATCAGTTGCTGCCAGACAAGCTGCCCCTGCACCAGGGCAGCGGCGTGCAGAACCTTGTGCGTCCAGCGGGCATCCTGCGGGTCAACCACGACCACGCGAAACCCGTGATCCTCCCCTTCGATGCGCACGCCCTCGGAATCATCGACGTGCAGGTCGATGTCGAACGCCGGCGGGTACTTCGACGGCGCGTTGGACAGGCCGTGTACCGTCAGGGCGCGATTATGCAGCACGCTGTTGACCACACCGTCGACGCGGATGCCGTAGAGCAACAGCCAGCGGCGGATGTAGGACGGCGTGCGGCCGGACGAGGTATAAACCCAGACACTGCAGCCCTGGCGGCGCAACTCGCGGATCAGCGCGCGGGTACCCACGCGCAGCGGCTCGCCCAGCCATCGATGCACGCAGGCCGGCAGCCGGCTGGTTTCCGCCGCGCAGTGATGCTGCTGGCAGGCCAGGGTGTCGTCGATATCGAAGGAAATACGCATGCGTGGAAAGGCGCGCATCAATGGCCTCCCTGATGCAGCGGCCGCGGGCCGTCGCCCAGGAAAAACTTGCCTGGGGCGGGTGCCTGATGTTCCAGAAAGGCCGCGTATTTCTTCTTGATCTTGGGCAATTCGTACAACGCCTTGACTCCATGTTTTGCAGAGTTGCGGATCACCGAGGACGGATTGAAATAGCCCTCGGCGTTCTCCAGCGTCAGGACGAAGGGTGGTAAACCTGCGCGCATGAGCAAATAGCTGACAATCAGCGAACCGCTGCGGTTGTTGCCTTCAATGAACAGCTGCGGCTTGCTGAGAATGCGTACATAGACGCCGGCCGCACGCTTCCAGACCGACTCGCTGCGATACGCACAGTACCAATTGAACAGGTCCTTGATCCCGCCTTCAACGTTGTTGAAGAAGTGTTCCTCAGTCGCTGCCAGGTGCTGCGCGTATTCCAGCCGGCGCGCCGGGTCTGTACCGCACAGTACCACGGCGTTGATCTCCAGCATCAGGTTCAGTTGGTGTAGATCGAACAGGTCGACGCCGCGTGCGACATAGTCGTCAATCAACGCGTAGCCTTCAAGCACATTGTGCAGCACTTCGTCAGTCAGGGGGTCGCGCGGCTCGGTGAAGTGCCGGCTTAGCTCGGCGAAGCGATCCTGCACTTCACGCAGTGCGCGCTCAATGGCCGGCAAATCCAGGCGATGCGTTACAGACATTGAAACTCCTTGGAAAACCGAGGCAGGAAAATCTACCGGATGCCCGCCAATTCCATTTGGCGTTTGCAGGTAGGCGGGGCCGATGAGGCGGTGATGCTCAGCTAAACTTGCCGCTGATGTAGTCTTCGGTCATTTGCTCACGGGGTGTGCCGAAGATCTGCGCAGTGGCGCCCATCTCCACCAGATAGCCGGTGCGCGTGCCCTGGGAAATGTCCACCGAGAAAAACGCGGTGGTGTCCGCAACACGGATTGCCTGCTGCATGTTGTGAGTCACCAGCGCGATGGTGTAGTCCTTCTTCAACTCGACCATCAGCTCTTCGACCCGGCGGGTGGCAATCGGGTCGAGGGCCGAGCACGGTTCGTCCAGCAACAGCACTTCAGGCTCGGTGGCGATGGCGCGCGCGATGCACAGCCGTTGCTGCTGGCCGCCGGAGAGCGACAGGCCGCTGACCTTGAGCTTGTCCTTGACCTCGTCCCACAGCGCTGCGCCCTGCAGCGCGTGCTTCACGCGGTCGCCCAGGTCGCCCTTGTAGCGGTTCAGGCGCAGGCCGAAGGCGACGTTGTCGAAGATGCTCATCGAGAACGGGTTCGGCTGCTGGAACACCATGCCGATGTAACGACGCACCACCACCGGGTCGACGCCCTTGCCGTACACGTCCTGGCCGAGAAAATGCACATGGCCCTCGAAGCGGAAGCCCTTGACCAGGTCGTTCATGCGGTTGAGGCTGCGCAGCACAGTGCTCTTGCCGCAGCCGGACGGCCCGATGAAGCCGGTGATCTTGTTTTTTTCGATCGGCACGTGGCTGTCACGCACCGCCATGAAGTTGCCGTAGAAAATCTTGTCCAGCTTGCAGTCCATGACCACAGGCGAGTCGGTCACAAACGGAGCAGCAATTTGCGCAGTTGATACGTTCAAAATTCAGGTGCTCCCGCTCTTAATACTTGGGTTTGCCGAAAATACGGCTCACGATATTCACCACCAGCACGATCATCACCAGCACCAGCGAGGCCGCCCAGGCGAGTTCGAGCTGGTTGTCGAACGGCATGCCGGAGAAGTTGTAGATCAGCACGGCCAACGAGGCTGTCGGGTTCATGACGGCGAGGTTGCCGTCGTGGTAGATCCAGTAATTGCTGAACAGCGCGGTAAACAACAGGGGCGCGGTTTCGCCTGCGGCGCGCGCCACGGCCAGCATCACACCGGTGAGGATCGCCGGCATGCCGGTGGGCAGAACGATTTTCCAGATCACCTGGGAACGGGTGCAGCCCATGCCGTACGCGGCGTCCTTCATGATCTTGGGCACCATTCTCATCGACTCTTCGGCCGTCAGCACCACGATCGGCAACATCAGCACGGCCAGCGCCACGCCCCCTGCAGGAGCCGAATAAGTGCCGGTGGTCATCACCACCAGGGCGTAGGCAAACACGCCGGCCAGGATCGACGGCAGGCCGGTGAGCATTTTCGCGGCAAAGCGCGCCGCGCTCGCCAGCTTGCTGTCGGGGCCCAGCTCGGCGAGGAACACCGCCGCGAGGATGCCGACCGGCACGGCGATGGCCGCCGCGATACCGACCATCACCAGGGTGCCGGCCATGGCGTTGCCGAAACCGCCGCCGGTCTCGAAACCGGTGGGCGGCAGCTCGGTGAACAGTTCAAGACTCAGGCGCGCCCCGCCCCGGGTAATCAGCATATACAGCACGGAGATCAGCGGTACGCTGGCCAGCAGCGCCCCCAGCCAGACCAGCGTGGTCAACACCAGGCTGCGCAGGGCGCGGCCTTCGAAGCGGCGCTGCAGGCTGGGCAGCGCGATGTCGGGCGTGGTGAGGTTGGTCATTGCTTGGTCCCCCGCTGGGCGTAAAGCATGAGCATCGAGCCCGCCACGTTGACCAGCAGCGTGATGAACATCAGCACCAGCGCTGCATACATCAACACCTCGATCTCGTTCGGCCCGGCTTCGGGAAAGTTCAGCGCCAGCAAGGCCGCCAGGGTATTGGCCGGGGCGAACAGCGACAGCGAAATATTGTTCGCGTTGCCGACCAGCATCGCCAGGGCCATGGTTTCACCCAGGGCGCGGCCCAGGCCCAGCACCAGGGAGCCGAAGATACCGGTGGCCGCCGACGGCACCATCACCTTGAGAATCGCTTCCCAGTGGGTGGTGCCCATGCCGTAAGCCGCCTGTTTGGTTTTCATCGGCACGCCGGTGAGCGCGTCCTGGGACACGGCGGCAATGGTCGGCAGGATCATGATGGCCAGCACCAGCGCGGCCGGGAGCAATCCGGGGCCGCTCAAGGACGTGCCGAAAAACGGGATCCAGCCAAGCTCCGTGTTCAACCACGCGGTCAGCGGCCGGATGGCCGGGATGACCACGTAGATGCCCCACAGGCCGTACACCACGCTGGGGATGGCCGCGAGCAGTTCAACGATGGTACGAAACACCGCAGCCAGCTTGGCCGGGAGGAAATCCTGGGTGAGAAAAATGGCCATGCTGACGCCGAACACGCCGGCGATCAGCAATGCGATAAAGGCGCTGTACAGCGTGCCCCAGATCGCCGGCAGAATGCCGTATTTGCCTTGATTGACATCCCAGACGCTGCCCAGCAGCACGTCAAAGCCGTGCTTTTCCATGCCGGGAAGCGCCTTGCGCCCTACTTCGAACACCAGCGCGAAAACCAGCGCCAGCACCAGCACCACGCCGATGCGTGCAAGCGCACGGAAGGTGCGGTCAACCACAAAATCCTTGGTGGACGGTGGCTGACACGCAGAGTCCGGGTTAACCGGTACGACAAAAGGTGAGTTCATGGGTTGCTTCCGAAACAGGGAGGACGCGCTCCCGGCGAGGCGGAGTGCCTGCGCCGGGAGTGAGCTGGCAAGCCTTACTGGATGTTGGCTGAAGCTTTGCGAACCTGTTCAACCACCGAAGCCGGCAGCGGGATGTAGCCCATCGAATCAGCGATTTTCTGACCTTCGGTGAGGCTGTATTCAACCATTTCGCGCATGGCCTTGGCCTTGGCCGGGTTGCCGTTGTCCTTGCGGAAGATCATCCAGGTGTAGGACGTGATCGGGTAGGACTTGGCGCCATCCGGGTCCGGCAGCCAGGCCACCAGGCTTTCAGGCATTTTTACCGCTGCCAGTGCTTCTGCACCGCTTTCGGCGTTCGGCACCACGTAGTGGCCGGCCTTGTTCTGCAACTGGGCGAAGTCGACCTTGGCCAGTTTGGCGAAGCCGTATTCGATATAACCAATCGCGCCCGGGGTCTGGCGTACGGTGGCGGTCACGCCATCGTTCTTGGGCGACTTGATGAACTTGTCGGTGGCCGGCCAGTTGACGGTGTTGCCTTCACCCATCGCGTCCTTGAACGCAGGGTTGATGGCCGCCAGGTGCTTGGTGAACACCGCAGTGGTGCCGCTGGAGTCCGCACGCACCACCACGGTGATCGGCGTATCGCTGAGTTTCAGGTCCGGGTTGGCGGCAACGATCTTGGGATCGTTCCACTTGGTGATCTTGCCCAGGAAGATGTCGGAATACACATCGCGCGGCAGCTTCAGCCCTTTGGGGTTGCCCGGCAGGTTATAGGCCAGCACGATTTCGCCGGCGGTCATCGGCAGCAATTGCACACCTTCGGCGACCTTGGCGATGTCTTCGTCTTTCATGGCCGAGTCGCTGGCGGCGAAGTCCACGGTCTTGTTGAGGAAATCCTGTACGCCCGCCCCACTCCCTTTGGACTGGTAGTCCACCGTCACGCCCGCGCTTTTCTTGCTGAAATCCTTGAACCAGGTGAGATAGATCGGCGCCGGGAAACTGGCACCGGAGCCGGTCAGGCGGATGCTTTCGGCAGCAAACACCGAAGTGGCACTTAGTGAGACCGCGACGGCGAGTGCAGCTGACTTCATCAAGCTTTTCATTCAAGGAACTCCGTGTTGTATTTTCGGGCTCCCGGGACTTTGCAGCAGCTTTGTTACGTTTTTATGAAAAATGAATGGCAGGCAGGTTTTTGTCCCGTTTTACAGCGTCAAACGCTTATTTACGTGTCATTACTTCGTAACAAGATGCGACTAACACTCGATCATCCTCCCCACGCGAGTGTCTCCCATGTCTGCAACAGACGACGCCCTGATCCAGCGCATCCGCCGTGAGCTGCTCGATCACAGTGACGAAGAGCTGGAACTGGAATTGACCGAAGACGGCCATGACCTCAATGCGCTGCTGGATGAACATCTCGAGGAAAGCCCCGAAAAGGCCGAACGCAGGGTTTATTTCAGCGAATTGTTCCGCCTGCAGGGCGAACTGGTGAAGCTGCAAAGCTGGGTGGTCAAGACCGGGGCCAAGGTGGTGATCCTGTTCGAAGGCCGCGATGCCGCCGGCAAGGGTGGGGTCATCAAGCGCATCACTCAGCGGCTCAACCCCAGGGTGTGCCGAGTCGCCGCCCTGCCCGCGCCGAACGACCGCGAACGCACGCAGTGGTACTTCCAGCGCTACGTCTCACACCTGCCGGCGGCGGGCGAAATCGTGCTGTTCGACCGCAGCTGGTACAACCGCGCCGGCGTCGAACAGGTCATGGGATTTTGCAACGAGGCGCAATACGAAGAGTTCTTTCGCACCGTGCCGGAGTTCGAACGCATGCTCGCGCGCTCCGGGATCCAGTTGATCAAATACTGGTTCTCGATTTCCGATCAGGAACAGCACCTGCGCTTTCTCAGCCGCATTCATGATCCGCTCAAACAATGGAAACTGAGCCCCATGGACCTGGAATCCCGTCGCCGCTGGGAGGCCTACACCAAGGCGAAGGAAATCATGCTGGAACGCACCCACATCCCCGAAGCGCCCTGGTGGGTGGTACAGGCGGACAACAAGAAGAAGGCCAGGCTCAACTGCATCCACCATTTGCTCAAGCAGATGCCCTATGAAGAAGTCGAGGTGCCGATGATCGAGCTGCCCGAACGCGTCAGGCAGGAGGATTACCTGCGCAGCCCCACGCCGCCGGAAATCGTCATCCCGCTGGTTTACTGACAGCGTTCGGGTGCCCGCCATTGCGTGATCCCGACTCGCCCGCAGCGAGTCGGCTTGCCCTTCCCGGCTTTAGTCCATTACCTCCGCCACGCCGCGATCCTCACCCAAAAAACCACCACTCTGGTGGTGCCACAACCGCGCATAGATGCCGTTCTTGGCGAGCAGTTCGGTGTGGGTACCCTGTTCGAGAATGCGGCCGTCATCCATGACGATCAGTCGGTCCATGGCAGCAATCGTCGACAGTCGATGGGCAATGGCGATCACGGTCTTGCCCTGCATCATTTCATCGAGGCTTTCCTGGATGGCCACTTCGACTTCCGAGTCCAGCGCGCTGGTCGCCTCGTCAAGCAGCAGGATCGGCGCGTTCTTGAGCATTACCCGGGCAATCGCGACACGCTGGCGCTGGCCGCCGGACAACTTGATGCCACGCTCGCCAACGAGCGTGTCGTAGCCGGTGTGGCCCTGGCGGTCACTCAATCGGCTGATGAACTCATCGGCCTGGGCGTTGGCCGCCGCCATGCGGATTTGCGCGTCGCTCGCATCGGGACGACCGTAGGCGATGTTGTCGCGAATGGAGCGGTGCAACAGCGACGTATCCTGAGTGACCATGCCGATGGCGCTGCGCAGGCTGTCCTGGGTCACCTGCGCGATGTCTTGCCCGTCAATCCGGATCGTGCCGCTGTCGACGTCATAAAAGCGCAGCAGCAGGTTGATCAGCGTGGACTTGCCGGCGCCGGAGCGCCCGACCAGACCGATTTTTTCGCCCGGGCGAATGTCCAGGCTCAGGCCATCGAGCACCTGGCGCTCGCCGTTGTAGTTGAAACTCACGTTGTCGAAGGTGACGGCGCCGCCGGAGGTGACCAGCTCACCCGCGTCCGGCGCGTCCTGCACCTTGGCGCCGCGAGTCAGGGTGCCCATGCCATCCTGCACGGTGCCGATGCTCTCGAACAGCGAGGTCATCTGCCACATGATCCAGTGGGACATGCCATTGATGCGCAACGCCATGGCGGTGATCGCGGCCACGGCGCCCGCACCGATCTCGCCCTGGTGCCAGAGCCACAGCGCATAACCTCCAGCGGCCATGATCAAGGCCACCACCAGAGCCTGGTTGACGATTTCGAACTGGCTGACCAGGCGCATCTGGCGAAAGCCGGTCTGCTTGAAATCTTCCATGGCCGCGCGGGCAAAATGCGCTTCGCGGTTGGAATGGGAGAACAGCTTCACGGTGGTGATGTTGGTGTAGGCGTCGGAAATACGGCCGGTCATCGACGAGCGTGCGTTGGCCTGCTCCTGCCCCACTTTGCCCAGACGGGGCACGAAGTACAGCATGGCCAGCCCGAACAACAGGATCCAGGCAATAAACGGCAGCATCAGTTTGAGCGCGAAGCCGCCGGCCAGCGCGATGATCGCGATGAAGTACACGCCTATGCCGGGCAGGATTTCGATCAGGGTGAACAGCACGTCGCGCACTGCCAGCGCCGTCTGCATCACCTTGGTGGTGACCCGCCCGGAAAACTCATCGGAAAAGAACGAAAGGCTTTGCCGCAGCATCAGCCGGTGGAAGTCCCAACGCAGCCGCAACGGCAGGTTGATCGCCAAAATCTGGTGCTGCACCATCGTGCGCAACGCCACCAGGCCGACACTCAGCACCATCACGATGCCCATACCCCACAACACACGGCTTTCCTGCGCGGCCGCATCACCGCCGGCCTGCCAGGTCGACAGCAGATCGACCACCTGACCCAGGAAGGAAAACAGCCAGGCTTCGTAGATCGACACCGCGGCGCTCAGCAGCGCAAACGCCAGAATATAACCACGCGCGCCACGGGTGCAGGCCCACAAAAAGCGCGCCAGGCCCTCTGGCGGCGGAGGGACTTCGTCAGGGGGGAATGGGTCGAGTCTTCGTTCAAACGCACGAAGCATGGTGGTCTCCAAAGCAATCAAGTTGGAGGGGATTCTGCCAGTTAACGATTGCTTTGGGGGGATCAGTGTGCGGGCTCGCGGGGATCAGACCTGCACGCTGAACCGCTGCACCGCGCACGATGATGGCGACTTTTGCGTCGAACAAGGGTTACTCCTTTTGCGCAGAGAATGCTTTTGTGGCGAGCGGGCTTGCCCCGCGTTGGGCTGCGCAGCAGCCCCGATAAAGATGAATGCGCTGTCTCAGGCACTCCGCGGTGACGGGTTTTGGGGCTGCTACGCAGCCCAACGCGGGGCAAGCCCGCTCGCCACAGGGGGCACTCGGTGGTTGTCTAAAAGGTGTGGATACTCAGGCCAGCGATGAAGTCTCGATAGCTGTGCAAGCTGCACCTTAATCGGTCCATGATTGGCGGGCTCATAGCTTTTTTGGTGTCGACCATGGGTTACTCCTTTTGCGCAGAGAATGCTTTTGTGGCGAGCGGGCTTGCCCCGCGTTGGGCTGCGCAGCAGCCCCGATAAAGATGAATGCGCTGTCTCAGGCACTCCGCGGTGACGGGTTTTGGGGCTGCTGCGCAGCCCAACGCGGGGCAAGCCCGCTCGCCACAGGGGGCACTCGGTGGTTGTCTAAAAGGTGTGGATACTCAGGCCAGCGATGAAGTCTCGATAGCTGTGCAAGCTGCACCTTAATCGGTCCATGATTGGCGGGCTCATAGCTTTTTTGGTGTCGACCATGGGTTACTCCTTTTGCGCAGAGAATGCTTTTGTGGCGAGCGGGCTTGCCCCGCGTTGGGCTGCGCAGCAGCCCCGACAAAGATGAATGTGCTGTCTCAGGCACTCCGCGGTGACGGGTTTTGGGGCTGCTACGCACCCCAACGCGGGGCAAGCCCGCTCGCCACAAGGGGCACTCGTGATGGAGAGCTACCGGTTTATCGAGCAGCGCCTTGCAGCGCGCTGCTGACGGCGCGGCTTACAACATTGTTCATCCAGTGCTGCTGGTTTTCTGGATGTGGGGGAAGTGGATCGATATAGACATGAGCCTGCATTTCCCCCACTGGACTCAACGTATTCAGTCAATTATCGAAAGGCCTGCCGTGCAACGGGCATTGGCCACCGAGGGTATCGATATCAATACCTTCGGATAAACACCGATAGCACACGCACAGGTCAGCAGGCCCCTGGCGGAATGCCGTCCTTGTTGAAGTCCTTCAAACGCTCACGCTCTTGTTCGGTTGAATGCGCGGGGGTCTGCTGTTCCTGTTCCGGTTGCTTCTTCTTTTCTTCAGTCATCGCGGTGTCCTCTGGGTGGTCTGTGTTTCGGCAGTCCAAGCCGCTGGCAGTTCAACCGGGATGCAGGTGCCGCGCCCGGCAACAAATTTAGAACTCGCTCCGTTCTTCAGCACTCGGATGAGAAAGCACCGAAAACATTGAAGGATCGAGGCCATGCAGAACCTCAGGATCGCCACATTCAACGTCAACGGCATCGGCGCGCGGTTGCCCAACCTGTTGCAGTGGCTGGAGAAAGAGCGGCCGCACATTGTCTGCCTGCAGGAACTCAAGGCTCAGGACAAAGCCTTCCCGGCTGCCGAGCTTGAGGCGGCAGGCTATGGTTGTCTGCACCATGGGCAGGCCGCGTGGAATGGCGTGGCGATTCTTGCCCACGACTCCGAACCCCTGTTGATCCACAAAGGCTTGCCCGGCGCGGAAGACGACTCGCAGTCGCGCTACCTCGAAGCCGCCGTGCATGGCGTGGTGGTCGGTTGCCTCTACCTGCCCAACGGCAACCCGCAACCGGGGCCCAAGTTCGAATACAAGCTCAAGTGGTTCGAGCACCTGATCAAGCATGCCCGCACGTTGCAATCGGGCGAACACCCGGTGGTGCTGGCCGGGGACTTCAATGTGGTGCCCACCGACGCCGATATTTACAGCACCCGTTCATGGCTCAAGGATGCCCTGCTGCAGCCGGAGAGTCGCGAGTGCTATCAACGGTTGCTGGACCAGGGCTGGATCGACTCGGTGCGTCACCTGTATCCCGAGGAGCGGGTCTATACGTTCTGGGATTACTTCCGGCAACACTGGCAGAAGAATTCCGGCCTGCGTATCGACCATCTCCTGCTCAACCCGGTACTCGCCCCGCATCTCAAAAACGCCGGTGTGGACGCCTGGGTGCGCGGCGAGGAACACGCCAGCGATCATGCGCCCACCTGGATCGAGCTGTCGTCGCGCAAAACGCGCGCCAAGAAAAAGCCGCAGGCGAACAAAGCCCTGGAGGAGTACCACCACAAACGTGATTTCGATGCGACCTCGGAACCCGCAGGCGGCACGTCCAGGGGCAGGACACGCACAGAGCCGAACGCCCTGCAGTTCTGCATTCAAAAGCATGACGCCAGCCGCCTGCACTACGATTTTCGCCTCGAACTCGACGGCACCCTCAAAAGCTGGGCCGTGCCCAAGGGGCCTTCTCTGGACCCGAAAAACAAGCGCCTGGCCGTGCACGTCGAAGACCACCCGCTGGACTATGCGACCTTTGAAGGCAGCATCCCCGAGGGCCATTACGGTGCTGGCGACGTCATCGTGTGGGACCGCGGCATCTGGAAACCGCTGTCGGATCCGGTGCAAGCCTACGCCAAAGGCCGCCTCAAATTCGAGCTGCAGGGCGAAAAGCTGGGGGGCGTGTGGAACCTGGTCAAGACGCATATGCCGGGCAAGCAGGAGCAATGGTTTCTGATCAAGCATCAGGACGAATTCGCCCGCGCCGACAGCGATTACGACGTGGTCGAAGCCGAGCCCCACAGTGTGCTGAGCGAGCGCACCATCGTGCAGAAAAAGCGCAAGGCGGCGCAGGCCAAACCCGTCGACCAGGCCCCCGCCAAGCGCGCCAGGCCCACACGCGCAAAAAAGCTGGAGAATGCCCGGCCGGCGGCGCTGCCGCAAATCCTCAAGCCTGAGCTGGCCACGCTGGTGGATTCCCCACCCGAGGGTGATTGGCGCTATGAAATCAAGTTCGACGGCTACCGCATCCTGGCCCGGGTGGAAGACGCCAAGGTGCAGTTATTCACGCGCAACGGCAACGACTGGACGCATAAGCTGCCGCGCCAGGCCGAGGCGATTGCCAGCCTGGGCCTCACATCTGCCTGGCTGGATGGCGAAGTGGTGGTTGCCAACGAACACGGCGTACCGGATTTCCAGGCCTTGCAAAATGCGTTCGAGCAGGCGCGCAGCGGCAACATCGTTTACTACCTTTTCGACCTGCCCTTTCTCAACGGCATGGACCTGCGTGAGGTGCCGGTGGAGCAACGCCGAGGCGCCCTGGCCAAAGTGCTGGAACGCAGCGAAGGCGATCTGCTCAAGTATTCGGCGGACTTCGCTGAAACGCCCGAGGCACTGCTCAACAGCGCCTGCGACATGCACATGGAAGGTCTGATCGGCAAGCGCGTGGGCAGCGCGTACCAGTCACGGCGCAGCGGCGACTGGATCAAACTCAAATGCAAGCGGCGCCAGGAGTTCGTCATCGTCGGTTATACCGAACCCAAGGGCTCGCGCAGCAAGTTCGGCGCGCTGTTGCTGGGGTTGCATGATGACGACAGCGGCGAACTGCGGTACGCGGGCAAGGTCGGTACCGGCTTCAACCAGGCCACACTGGCGACGATCTTCGCGCAACTGACCCCGCTTGAGGTCAAGAAACCTGCGGTGGTCAACCCGCCAACGGGGTTCGAGGCCAAGGGCGTGCGCTGGCTCAAGCCCGCGCTGCTCGCGGAAGTGGCGTTCGCCGAAATCACCCAGGACGGCTCCGTCAGGCAGGCGGTGTTTCACGGGCTGCGCAACGACAAACCCGCCAAGTCGATTAGCGAAGAGCGCCCTGCCCTTGCCGTCAAACCTAAAACCGCCAGGAAGACCAAGGCGATGACCAAGACTGCATCCGACAAAAACGGCTCGACCACGCTCAGGCTCACCCATCCTCAACGCGTGATCGACTCAGGCAGCGGCGCGACCAAGCGTGACCTGGCGGACTATTACATCGGCGTCAGCGACTGGATCCTGCCGCAGTTGCTCAACCGGCCTGTTGCCCTTGTGCGTGCGCCGGATGGCATCGGTGGCGAGTTGTTTTTTCAGAAAAACGCAGAACACCTGGCGATTCCCGGCATCGAGATCATCGGCAAGCAAGAGACCGGTCACCCGGTGATGCTGATCAACAACATCGAGGCACTGGTCGGCGCGGTGCAGATGAACACCATCGAGCTGCATACCTGGAATGCAGTGTCCAAAAACCTGCAAAAACCCGACCGCTTCATTCTCGACCTGGACCCGGACCCGGCGCTGCCCTGGAAAAGCATGATCGAGGCCACCCAACTGACCTTGACGGTACTGGACGAACTGGGGCTCAAATCCTTTCTCAAGACCAGCGGCGGCAAGGGTATTCACATCGTCGTGCCGCTGACCCCGAAGGCGGACTGGGACGCGGTCAAAAGCTTCAGCCACGCGGTGGTCAAACATATCGCCAACCTGCTGCCGGACCGGTTCTCGGCGGTTTCCGGGCCAAAAAACCGGGTGGGGCGGATTTTCATCGACTACCTGCGCAATGGCCTGGGCGCCACCACCATCTGCGCCTATGCAGCGCGCAGCCGCGAGGGCTTGCCGGTGTCGGTGCCGATCTTCAAGGACGAGTTGAAAGACCTCAAGGGCGCCAACCAATGGACCGTGCGTAATCTGCATGAGCGCCTGGGCGAGCTGGACGCCGACCCGTGGGCCGATCTGCCTGGAACCCGGCAAACCATCACGGCCCAGATGCGTAAACGCATCGGCCTGAAGTGAGCACACAGGTGTATCCGAGCACACCGGACGGTCGCTATTTTGTGGTCAATGGCACGTTGTGGCGGTGCAGCAACCCGTCGCTGCCTGACGACGTCAGGCAACAGCTGGTCAACCAATTGATGGCCGCGCGGCGCGCGGTGAAGGCCGCCAATGCCTCGGGCGATCCCCATGAGCTGAAGGCCGCGAGGGCCACGGTTCACGAGGCCAAGGTCGCGCTCGGCGAACGCGGCCCGGTGTGGTGGGATGACGGAGCGCCGGACTTCAACCGGCACAAGGTCGGCAACACGCCCTATGCACCGTGGTATGCATCGCTGAATGCCTGAGGTGCCACCGGCACCCCAGGCAACCTCATCACAGCATCGGTGTGCTGCTCACCACCCGCAACGCCAGCCCTTCATAGGCATCCAGCGTGATGGTGAACTCACCCTCGGCGGTCAAGTCACCCTCGACCCGCTCATTGATGATGTCCACCACCGGCCCCGGCGCAATATTGGGCAGGTGCAGGGTTTCCGTGATCGGCGTGGCGCCGAAGTTCAGCGCGGTGATCTGCGTGCCCTTGCCGGCCGGCAGTTCGTGGACCATCACCAGCAAGCCCGGGTGTTCGACGTCCGGCACCAGGATCTGGCGGCTCGCGGCAATATCATAGGCGCGGCGCACGCCGAGGATTTTTTGCAGCTGGGAGGCGAACGACTCCGGGTCCTGCAACTGGCTGTTCAAACTGCCGTACAGGGATTTGGAGCGCGGCATCTGCCCGGCCGACAGCTCGGCCTCGGGGTTCAGGTCCACCAGGTCGTAGGCGCCACGATGGATCCAGCGGGTGTCGCCGTCCTGCATCAGGTGGGCCACCTCATCGGCGGCCAACGGCAGCGCGCCCACCAGGTCCCAGCCGGACAACGCAAACACCCCGGGCTGCATGGCGTTGTACATCACCAGCAGCAAATGGATCTGGCGGATCTGCTGGACATCGGCCGGCGTGATCGCATCCAGGTCGCGAATGCCCAGCGCCGCCGTGATGATGCTGGCCGTGGTGCACGATACCCCATTGGTAACGAACTTGAGGTTGTACGGCGCATGCTCGCCGGTCAGGCGCTCATACATCTGCTCGCGGATATGCTCGCGCAGGATGTTGCCGGGAAAGGTCTGGCCCTGATACAGGAAGCTGTCGTGCGCGTGCAGGGTCCAGAAGTGCACCAGTTCCAGGGTCAGTTCATCGTGGTTTTGCAGCGCGTGAATCAGCGAGCCTGGGTCGATGCCCAGGCTGTGCATCTGGCGCAGCATCAGGCGCAGGAATTGCGCATCGCCCATCAGCAAGGCGTGCTGGTAGGCCGGTCGGGTGATGAAGTCGTAGGACAGGTCCGCACCGCCGTGGGACATCGACGCGATGTCGTCCACGGTGAGGTTCAATTCCTGGAAGCTGAAGCCGCCGGCCTTGCGAATCGCGCCGCCGAGCAACTGGTTGCCGGTGATCGACAGCGGATGGCTTTCCGACCAGGCGGTGCCGTCCAGCTTGCGCTCGACACCGAGGAAGCCGTTGGCGTCCAGGCGCAGGATCTTCGCGCCCATCACGTCGATCGCGTGCAGGGCGTCGCCGATGATCATCTGCTGCGCGGCGAATGATGGGTCAAGCCAGTTGAGCGACGGCTGGCCTTCCTTGAAGTAATGCAGGTACACCCAGCGCCGGGGTTTGCCGTCGACGCCCAATACTACCGGCGTGGCGCTCCAGTCGGTTTCCTTCACACCGGGCTCGAAAAAGATCACCCGTTGCAGTTGGCCAACGATGTAGTGCTTGTCGCGCAGGGCATCCACCTGCAGCGGGCTGAGGTTTTGCGCATCACGCCCTTCGGCGACATCGGGCAGCAGGGGCCAGTCTTCTTCGCGGATTTCCACCATGTGGTAGAGCCCCGGATAATCCTCGTAGGCCATCTCGGCCAGGCGAAAATCCGCGCCCTTGCCGGTGTGCGACGGGATCACGTCGTCGATGATCACTGCGTTGTGCGCGGCGGCCATGCGCGTCAGCGCCTGTAACTGCGCCTCGGTGCCCAGCTGCGGGTCGATGTCGAAGCTGATGCGGTCGAAGTTGCCATCGATAGTCGGCGTATGGCGGGTACCGGACAAACCACCGGACTTTTTCAGCGGGCCGTTGTGAATGCCCTGGATGCCGATTTTCGACAGCGCATGCCACAGCGCTTCATCGCCCAGGGCTTCCAGCACGGTGCCGTCTTCGCGGGTGACGATCGAGGCCGGGTACGCGGTGAACCACACCGACGACAAGGCGGAAGCATCACGCGGCCGCGTCTGCGCGTAAGGCTGCTGCCACAACCGGCCCTGCCCCGAATACAGCCGGGCGCGCTGACGCGCCGCGTGCAGCATCGATTGTTCTACCAGCCAGTTCACATGATCCTTGTCTGCCGCCGTCATAAGCCCACTACCTGTCTCGTGAAAGGTTATTCGTAAACATAGGAGGGGCAACGGCGCCTATTCGTTGCATCGCGATACCCAACACCCGGGATTCTGCGCACAGGCGCGCAAAAAAAAGCCCGGCGGCACCGTAACGGTGCGACCGGGCAAAGCATGCGACCCTTTTAAAAACGTGGTTTCACGCTTGTCCACTCAGGCTGATAGCGCTGCATCTGTTTCACGTCGTCGCGCTGGCGAATGCCGCAACTCAAGTACTGGTCATGGAGCTTGCCCAGTTGATCGTGGTCCAGTTCGAGCCCCAGCCCAGGTGCGCGGGTGATTGTCACGCAGCCGTCGACAATCGGCACCTTGCCACCCTTGATCACCTCCTCGTCCGGTTCCTGCCACGGGTAATGGGTGTCGCAGGCGTAATCGAGATTGGGCACTGCAGCGGCAACATGGGCCATGGCCATCAGGCTGATGCCCAGGTGCGAGTTGGAGTGCATCGACACGCCCAGGCCAAAGGTGTCACACATTTTGGCCAGCACCTGGGTGTCGCGCAGCCCACCCCAATAGTGGTGGTCGGCCAGCACGATCTGCACGCTGTCTTGCGCTACGCTGCGGCGAAATTCGTCGAAGTCGGTGACCACCATATTGGTGGCCAGGGGCAGTCCGGTGCGGGCGTGCAGCTCGGCCATGCCGTCCAGGCCTGGCGTCGGGTCTTCGTAATATTGCAGGTCATCGCCGAGCAGTTGGGCCATACGCACCGAGGTTGCCAGGGACCAGTTGCCATTCGGGTCGATGCGCAGCGGAACCCCCGGGAACGCCTCTTTCAGGGCCTTGATGCAGGCCACTTCGTGTTCGGGGTCCAGGGCGCCGGCCTTGAGCTTGATGCTTTTGAACCCATGGCTTTCAATCATTCGCCGCGCCTGGGCGACGATCTGTGGCGCGCTCAGCGCCTCGCCCCAACTGTCGGGCTTATAGGGCGAATCGACGTGCCGGGCGTATTTGAAAAACAGGTAGGCGCTGAAGGGGATGCGGTCGCGGATCGCCCCGCCGAGCAAGTCAACCAGCGGCACATTCAGCGCGTGGGCCTGCACGTCGAGGAAGGCCACCTCAAAGGCCGAGTAGGCATTGCTCACCGCCTTGCTGGCATGGGAGCCCGGCGCCAGTTCGGCGCCGGGCAGGCTGGTGGTCTTTTGCGCGGCCACGGTGGTCTGCACGATGGCGCGCAGTTGGTTGAGCTGGAACGGATCAAGGCCGATGAGCTGTGGCGCGACCTGCTGCTGAATTGCCAGCGCCGGTGCATCGCCATAGCTCTCACCCAGCCCGATATAGCCGGTGTCGCTCTCGATTTCGATGATCGAGCGCAACGCGAAGGGTTCATGAATACCGCTGGCGTTCAGCAGTGGTGGATCGCGGAAGGCAATCGGGGTGACGCTGACACGGATGATTTTCAAGAGATAGCTCCCTGTTGGCCTGCACGCAAGGTGTGATGAGAATCGCGAGGTTGGCTGACGACCGGTTCGACGGGTACCGTGCTGGTGGGTACGCCGCTGCGTGGCGCAGTGCGGGCAAAAAACACCACCACTGCCGCTATCAGCGAGGTTGCCGCCAGGCCATACAGCCCGCCCTGGATGGAGCCGGTGGTCTGCTCGAGAAAGCCAAAGGTGGTCGGCGCGACGAATCCGCCCAGGTTGCCGACCGAGTTGATCAACGCGATCACCGCCGCAGCGATGCGTGCATCCAGGTAGCCCTGGGGAATCGGCCAGAACAACGCCGAGGCCGCCTTGAAACCAATCGCGGCAAAACAGATGGCGACAAACGCAAATACCGGCCCGCCGGTGGTGGACATGAACATGCCGAACGCGGCGATCACCAGCATCAGCGATACCCAGGCCTGCTGGTGTTTCCACTTGCTGGCCAGAGCAGCAAAGCCGTACATGGCGACGATGGAAATCAACCACGGAATCGAGTTGAACAGGCCGACCTGAAAGTCGCCGAGGCTGCCCATCTGTTTGATCATGCTCGGCAGCCAGAAGGTCGCGCCGTAAATGGTCAGGGCAATGGAGAAGTAGATAAAGCAGAACAACGCGATCTGTTTATCGGCCAGCAATTTGAACATCGACGGCCGGCTGACCTGCGCCGCCTCACGCGCCAGTTGCTCAAGCGCAATGGCGCCGACCAGCGCCTGCTTTTCTTCGTCGCTGAGCCACGTGGCCTGACGAGGATGGGATTGCAGCCAGAACCACACAAACCCGCAGAGCACGATGGAGGCAAAACCTTCAATGAGGAACATCCACTGCCAGCCATGCAGGCTCAGGCCGCTCACACTCAGCAGCGCGCCTGACACCGGACCGGAAATCACCGAGGCGATGGCCGAACCGCTGAGGAAAATCGCCATGGCCTTGCCGCGCTCGCTGGCCGGCAACCACTGAGTAAAGTAATAAATGATGCCCGGGAAAAACCCGGCTTCGGCGGCGCCGAGGACAAAGCGCAGCACATAGAAACTGGTCTCGCCCTGCACAAAGGCCATGGCCATGGCGGCCGCGCCCCAGGTGAACATGATGCGCGTCAGCCAGGCACGGGCCCCGTAGCGCTGCAACAGCAGATTGGACGGTACTTCGAACAGCGCGTAGCCGATGAAGAACAAACCCGCGCCCAGGCCATAGGCCGCGGCGCCAATGCCCAGATCGGTTTCCAGATGGCTGCGCACAAAGCCGATATTGACCCGGTCGATGTAGTTGACGATGAACATCACCACAAACAGCGGCAGGACATGGCGCTTGACCTTGGCCGCCGCACGGGCGAGCACAGTTGGGTCGGGCGAACTCTGGACGGTATTCAAGGGCGACTCCCGTTGATTTATTTTTTTAGGGACGTCGGATGATGGACGCTGGGTATTGATCCCGTCTAATCTAACTTGGCATTCGATTGATACCTGGATTAGATCAATGTTCGAACTGACTCAGTTGCGCTGCTTTACCACGGTGGCTACCGAACTCAATTTCCGGCGTGCTGCGGAGCGGTTGAACATGACCCAGCCGCCGCTGAGCCGGCAGATCCAGTTGCTGGAGCATCACCTCGGAGTGGAACTGTTCACCCGAACTACCCGCAGCGTTACGCTCACCGCCGCAGGCCGGGCTTTTTTCGTCGAGGCGCAGAACCTGCTCGAGCGGGCCCAGCAAGCTGCCGTGACCGCACGGCGCTTTGCCGAAGGGGATATCGGCACGGTGAACATCAGTTTCGTGGGCAGCGCGGTGTATGAGTTTCTGCCCAAGGTCATCGCCGAAGCGCGGCTCAAGCAGCCCCATGTGCGCATTGATCTGGCCGAGATGAACACCTATCAGCAGCACGAAGCCCTGCGCGCACGCCGCATTGACCTGGGTATCGTGCGCGCGCCCCTGCTCGAACCCGGCTACGCCACCGAATGCCTGGTGCGCGAACCCTTCGTGCTGGCTGTGCATTGCAGGCATCCACTGGCCCAGGCAGAGCACGTCTCGGTGCAGGACCTGGATGCGCAGCCCTTCCTCATGTACGCCCACTCGGCCTATCCGCCATTCAACGAGCTGCTTACGGGCATGCTGCGCTCAGCCCGCGTGGCGCCGGAATACGTGCAATGGCTGGGTTCTTCCCTGACCATTCTGGCGCTGGTCAACGCAGGCATGGGCCTGGCCCTGGTGCCCCGTTGTGCCAGCAGTGTGGTGTTCAAGAACGTGGTCTTTCGCGAAATCGATCTTGGCGAAGGTGTGCAGAGCGAACTGCACCTGATCTGGCGCGAACACAATGACAATCCGGCGTTTGCCATGCTGCTCGAGGCTATTCGCAAGGCGGTGCATGGCGGTTGGGAAAGTGGTCATTGATCGTGCTCACGCAGCATAAATGACGGTTTGCGCAAGGTCGGCCGACAGGGGTTGCCGGGTGAAGTAGATGTCGCCGTCATCGGTATGAATTTCGTAATCCACTTTGCGCGCCGAAGGCACTGCCGGGCCGGTATGCTTGATGATTTTGCGCACGCGCTGGAATTTCACCCCCAGGGTGCCGTTCTGGACAGGGCCGGTGAGCACGTTGACACTTTGAAACCAGCCATCGTCGCGTCTGCTGGCCAACAGCGCATTGGCCATCGCCTCAAACCGCTCCAGGCGGGTGAACCCCCACAGTGTCGGCGCTTCGATGGCTTCGCCTTGACCGGCCGCACCGGTAAACACGAATAGATTGATCGTCGGATTGTCTTCGCAGAAGAAGTCATAAGGCAGCAGCCCGTCGATCATTTTCCGCCCTGAAACAAACCCCTTTTTATGCACCTGAAACATCGCTGCCTCTACTCAATCAATGGCTTTGCCGAGCGCAGAGTCTAAAGAGGTGGCAGGTTCAGAGCCGTCAAGCGAGTGTAATTTCGCGTAAAGACCGCGCCCTCGGCAAACTGATTTCCACGGTCAATCCGCCCTCCTGCTCATTGCGCGCCACGATACTGCCCTGGTGCATTTCCAGGGCACTGTGGGCAATCGCAAAACCCAGGCCAAAGCCGACGCTGGTGTCGCCACCGCCGCGTTCGAACGGCTGAAAGATGCTCTGCAGCCGGATCTCGTCAACCCCCGGCCCCTGATCGGTGATGCGTACCCACAGATACGCCCCATCGTCACTGAGCCGGGTAGATACCTGCACCGTAGTATTCGGCCGGGTATAGCGCACGGCGTTGCGTATCACGTTCTCGAAACAGCGGTACATCAGCTCGCCATTCACGCAGGCGATAAAAGGCGGCCCGCCCTGCAACTGCACCTGACAGCCTTTGATGTCCGCCTCGAATTGCGCATCCTCAACGATCATCGCCAGCAATTCGCTGATGTCGAACGGTTCGCGCTCGATGCTCTCGGGCCGCCCTTGCAGGCGCGCCAGCGTCAGCAACGCTTCGATCAGGGCATCCATGCGCTCGGATTCGCGCTCGATGCGCTCAAGCATGTCCACACGCTCGCTGTCCTGACGCAACAGCCCGATGGCCGCGCGCATGCGCGTCAGCGGTGAACGCAGCTCATGGGAAATATCGTGAAGCAATCTGTGCTGGGCTTGCACCAGCAACTTGAGCTGGTTGGCCATGCGGTCGCATTCGCCAGCCAGGTCGGCGATTTCGTCGCGACGCTTGCCCATCATCGGTTTGACGCGAACATCGAAACGCCCCTGGGCCACCTCGCCCATCGCACGACGCAAACTGGCCAGGGGCCACGCCAGGTAGTAGGCCAGAAACCCGCTGAACAGTGCGCTCATCAAGGTGCCGATGATCAGCGGCACCTGCAGGCCGGGGCCGCCGTGCTCATAGCTGATCGGGTGGGTGGAGCGCAGCGACAGAATGAGACCTTCCTTGCTGATCACCGTCTGCTCATAGGCCGGCGACAGCACTGCGGAGCCGGCCAGCAGTTGCCCGGCATTGTCATACACGCCGATTGCCTGATCGGGCGGACGTCGCCAGGTCGCCAGCAGCTCGGCTCCAGACTCAACGCCGAACTGGCGCAGCAGCGCGGCCTCGCTGGCCAGGATAACTTTCAAATTGGGGTCGTCCGGCTCGAATGTTTCTACCTCATGCACCCCGACCCCGGCAAAAAAGGTCAGGCTCGTCGCCAGCCAGAACGCCAGGAACAGCTTCCAGAACAGCCGGCTGGGTTTCATCATTCGGCAATCAACTGATAGCCAAGACCGCGTACGCTCTGGATCCATGCCTTGCCGTCGCTGCGCGGCCCCAGCTTCTGGCGAATGCTGCTGATGTGCACGTCGATACGCCGGTCATAGCGTTTGAGCGGCCCCCCCAGGGCATTGAGCGACAAATCGGTCTTGTTCACCACCTGACCCGCGCATTTGGCCAGTTCCTCCAGCAGGCTGAACTCGGTGCTGGTCACCCCCAGCTCACGACCACGCCACCGGGCTTCGCGCTTGGCCGGCCACAACACCAGCTCACCGGTGCGGATGACGTCTGCCGTCGGACGATCCGCCGGCTGCACCCGCCGCATGATGGCACGCAGACGCGCCACCAGCTCTCCGGGAGAGCTGGGCTTGGGCACGTAGTCGTCCGCGCCCAGCTCAAGGCCGGCAATACGGTCGATATTGTCGCCACGGGCGGTGAGCAGCACGATCGGCACCTGGCTGACGGCGCGGATACGCCGCAGCACCTCTATCCCGGACACCTGCGGCAACATCACGTCCAGCACCACGATGCTATAGCGGCCCGACAGCGCCTGCTCCTCACCCTCCTCGCCGGTAGGCACGGCGGTCGCGTCGAAACCTTCACGCGCCAGGTACTGCCTGAGCATTTCGGTGAGGTCTTCATCGTCATCAACCAACAGTACTGAAATCATCGCCAGCTCCCCGGTCAGGGTGCGCACATTATCGGTTTTCGCTGACCAGCGTCATGACGTCATTCCAACCTTTACCTAACTTGACACTGGGTTAACCGCACCATACCCACCGCGCTCTTATGCTGCCGCGTCGATGTGTTCTGGAAAGATTTTGATGATTTCTTCGCGCTTGCTCTGCACGGTTGCGCTATTGCTTGATATTTCATTGCTACAGGCCCAAACCCTGACGATTGCGGATATCCGTATCAACGGCCTGCAAAGGGTCTCGGCTGGCAGCGTTTTCGGTGCACTGCCACTAAACATAGGTGAGGAAGCGGACGCCCGCCAACTGGCGCAGGCCACCCGCGCGCTGTTCAAGACCGGATTGTTTCAGGACATCCAGCTGGCACGGGAAAACGATGTGCTGATCATCAATGTGGTGGAGCGCCCGACGGTTTCCAGCATCACGATTGAAGGTAACAAAGCCATCGCAACCGACGATCTGTTGAAAGGCATGAAACAGGCCGGGCTGGGCGAAGGCGAGATTTTCCAGCGTGCCACCCTCGAAGGCCTGCGCAACGAGCTGGCGCGCCAGTACGTTGCCCAAGGCCGCTACTCGGCTTCGGTCGATGCCCAGGTAATCACCCTGCCACGCAACCGGGTCGAGCTCAAAGTCACGATAGATGAAGGCGCCGTCGCCGCCATCAGCCATATCAACGTGGTCGGCAACACGGTATTCAGCGACGAAGAGCTCGCCGATCAATTCACCCTGAAAACCAGCAACTGGCTGTCGTTCTTCAGGAACGATGACAAATACGCCCGCGAGAAGCTCTCCGGCGACCTTGAACGGCTTCGCTCCTACTATCTGGACCGTGGCTATATCAACATGGATATCAGCTCGACGCAGGTCTCCCTCACGCCAGACAAAAAGCACGTCTACATTACCGTCAACATTCAGGAGGGCCGCCGCTACCGGGTGCGCGACGTCAGACTCAGCGGTGACCTGAAAATCCCGGAAGACCAGGTACAGTCACTGCTGCTGGTGCGCAGGGGCCAGGTATTTTCACGACAACTGATGACCACAACGGTTGAGCTGATCACACGCCGCCTCGGCAATGACGGCTACACATTCGCCAACGTCAATGGCGTACCCCAGGTGCACGAGGACGATCACACGGTGAGCCTGGTGTTTGCCATCGACCCCGGCAAGCGTGCCTACGTGAATCGCATCAATTTTCGCGGCAATACCAAGACCCAGGATCAGGTGCTGCGCCGCGAAATGCGCCAGATGGAAGGAGGATGGGCATCCACTTTCCTCATCGACCAGTCCAAGGTACGTCTTGAGCGCCTGGGCTTCTTCAAGGAGGTCAATGTCGAGACGCCGCCAGTGCCGGGCACCGATGACCAGTTGGATGTGAACTACAGTGTGGAGGAGCAATCGTCCGGTTCCATCACCGCCAGTGTCGGCTTCGCCCAGAGCGCCGGGCTGATCCTGAGCGGGTCGATCAGCCAGCGCAACTTTCTCGGCAGCGGGAATTACGCCAGCCTGGGCTTGACCCGCTCCACCTACCAGAGCAAATACAACCTGGGCTTTACAGATCCGTACTTCACCAAGGACGGGGTCAGCCTGGGTTACAACGGTTTTTACAGCAAGACCGATTACAACAATTACTACGACAACGGACGCTCCTATTACGCGCTCAACAGTTTTGGCCTGGGCGCGAAAATCGGCTACCCGATCAGCGAAACTTCACGTTTGAGTTTCGGCCTTACGGCACAACGTGACAGTATCGAGCCGGGCACCTACAGCGCCGATGAAATCTATGAGTTCATTGGCCGAGAGGGCAAGGCGTTCACCAACTTCAAGGCTGAACTTGGCTGGTCGGAATCGACCCTGAACAAAGGCATCCTCGCCACACGCGGGCACTCGCAGAGCCTGAACATGACGGTGACAGTGCCCGGCAGCGACCTCAGCTTCTACAAGCTCGACTATACCGGCCAGACGTTCGTGCCGCTGAGCACTGACACCGCCCTGCGCCTGCATACCAAGCTCGGCTACGCCAATGGCTACGGTTCCACCGATGGCCTGCCCTTCTATGAAAACTACACCGCCGGCGGCGAAGGCTCAGTGCGCGGCTTCAAAAGCGGTACGCTAGGGCCCCGCAACACGCCCGCGACCGGAGCCTATTCCCGCCAGGGGCAGGCGTACTACACCGACCGTGACCGCGATGCGCTGGGCGGCAACGTCCTGATCACGGGCGGCATGGAATACCTGTTCCCCATACCCTTCGTCAAAGACACCAAATCCTTGCGCACCTCCGTGTTCTGGGACGTGGGCAGCGTCTACGCGGATAAATGCTATGTCAGCACCACCCAGGGATGCGGCACTATCGGGCTGGGTCAACTGGCCAGCTCGGTAGGTGTCGGCGTGACCTGGTACAGCCCGTTGGGCCCATTGAGCGTCAATCTGGCCTATCCGATTCGCACCCCTGAAAATGCAGATACGCAGATATTCCAGTTCTCCCTGGGCCAGAGTTTCTGAGTGCACGCACACCTGAAATCTCACTCCGAGGCCTGTCGATACTGCCTCGGGGTGAAGCCGGTGGAGGATTTGAACTGGCGGGTAAATGCACTGTGATCGGTGTACCCACACTGCAACGCCACCTCGGTAATCGGCAGCTCGGAATGCAGCAACAGTCGATGAGCATGCTCCAGGCGCACCTTCTGGATCATCTGCCGGGGCGTAAGCTGGAACACGCGCTTGCAGTAGCGCTCCAGCTGCGCCACGGAAATTCCGGCGATGCGCGTCAGTTCCACAAGGGTTACACGGCGGTGAAAATGTGCGCGAATGTATTCGTCGACCGCCGCCAACCGCTGGTAGGCCGGGTGGGATTCGCTCGCCGACTGCAGATCGACCGAAATACCCGCCAGGCCAATGATCTGGCCGACATCGTTGTACAGCGGCCATTTGTGGGTAAGGCACCAGCCGGGCTCGCGAGTGCCGTAGAGGTGCAATTCGAGCTGGTCTTCAAGCACAACGCCGGCTTGCAATACGCGCCGATCCTGCTCGGTATAGCCGGGGCCCAGTTGCGCGGGAAACACTTCTGCGCTGGTCTTGCCCAACAGCGGCTGCAGCTGCCTGAGGCCGCAACGCTGCACCAGCGTGCGGTTGGCGAGCACGTAGCGGGCATCGCTGTCCTTGATGAAGATCGTCGCATTGGGGATCACATCCAGCAGCGGTAACAGTTGCGCCACGCCAGCCAGCAAGTGCTCGATGCTCTGGGGGCGACAGCCCTGGATAAGGTTCGCAAACGCGCTGTGCATCATGAATCTGACCGCCCCTTCATACGTCGAAGTCCAGCAGATTGCCCCATGCCTAAGGCGCTGTCGAGCACGGCCATTGTGCCGAAATCGTCATCCACAGTTGCGCAAAACATCAATCGGCATGCGGCCGACCCGTTCAGGCTAGGCCAGTCACAAGAAGACGCGGCCATGACTTCTCCCGGCAACGTGCACTGACGGAGCGCTCCATGAAACGATTGCATGTCATCGACTCCCACACCGGCGGCGAACCCACGCGCCTGGTCCTCAACGGCTTTCCTGCACTGGCCGGTACCACCATGGCCGCCCAGCTCGAAAACCTGCGCGCACACCACGATCAATGGCGCCGCGCCTGCCTGCTGGAGCCGCGCGGCAACGATGTGCTGGTGGGCGCGCTGTATTGCCAGCCGGTAACGCCAGGTGCCACCTGCGGGGTGATCTTCTTCAACAATGCCGGTTACCTCGGCATGTGCGGCCACGGCACGATCGGCCTGGTAGCCTCTTTGCATTTTCTCGGCCATATCGGCCCGGGCGACCACCTCATCGACACGCCGGTCGGGAGCGTAACCGCCACGCTGCACACCAACGGCGCCGTTACTCTGCGCAATGTGCCCGCCTGGCGCTACCGCAAACAGGTTGCGGTGCAGGTACCTGGCCATGGCGTGGTACATGGCGATATCGCCTGGGGCGGCAACTGGTTTTTCCTGGTCTCGGACCACGGCCAGGCGTTGCACATGAGCCATGTCGACGCGCTCAGCGACTACACCTGGACGCTGCTCAAGGCCCTCCAGGATCAGGGCATTCACGGGGCGGAAGGTGCGCTGATCGACCATGTCGAATTGTTCGCCGATGACGCCCAGGCTGACAGCCGCAACTTCGTCATGTGCCCAGGCAAAGCCTACGACCGCTCGCCCTGCGGCACCGGCACCAGCGCCAAGCTCGCCTGCCTGGCCGCCGACGGGAAACTCGCCGAAGGCGACATCTGGTTACAGGCCGGTATTACCGGCAGCCAATTCGAAGGCCGTTATGAATGGGATGGCGAACAGGTGCGGCCCTTCATCACCGGCCGCGCCTACGTGACCGCCGACAGCGTACTGCTGATCGACGAGCAGGACCCTTTTGCCTGGGGCATCTGCGCCCCGACCCTATTCGTCTGACACAAGGAGTTGCGACAATGACCCAGAACATCTTCAGCGGCTGCATCCCTGCCCTCATGACGCCCTGCACCCCCGCGCGCACGCCCGACTTCGACGCGCTGGTCGCCAAAGGCCGCGAGCTGATCGATATCGGCATGAGCGCCGTGGTGTACTGCGGCTCGATGGGCGACTGGCCGCTGCTCACCGACGCCCAGCGTCAGGAAGGCGTGGCGCGCCTGGTGGCCGCGGGGGTGCCAACCATTGTCGGCACTGGCGCGGTGAACAGTCGTGAGGCCGTGGCCCATGCAGCGCATGCCGCCAAGGTCGGCGCCCAGGGCCTGATGGTGATTCCCCGCGTACTCTCCCGGGGCGGATCCGCTACCGCGCAAAAGGCCCACTTCGCAGCGATCCTCAATGCAGCGCCGAACCTGCCGGCGGTGATCTACAACAGCCCCTATTACGGTTTCGCAACGCGTGCCGAGCTGTTCTTCGAGCTGCGCCGCCAGCACCCGAATCTGATCGGCTTCAAGGAATTCGGCGGCGCCGCCGACCTGCGCTACGCCGCCGAGAACATCACGTCCCAGGACGACGACGTGACCCTGATGGTCGGCGTCGACACCCAAGTGGTGCATGGCTTCGTCAATTGCAACGCCACCGGGGCCATCACCGGTGTCGGCAACGCGTTGCCGCGGGAGGTGCTGCAACTGGTGGCGCTGAGCCAGAAGGCCGCCCTGGGCGACGCCAAGGCCGCTCGCCTGGCCCGCGAGCTGGAAACAGCGCTGGCGGTGCTGTCTTCCTTCGATGAAGGCTGCGACCTGGTGCTGTATTACAAGCACCTGATGGTGCTCAACGGGGATCAGGGTTACGCGCTGCACTTCAACGAGACCGATGAGCTCAGCGATGCCCAGCGGCGCTATGCCGAGCAGCAATACACATTGTTCCGCAACTGGTATGCCAATTGGGCGCCCGAGGTGTTGGTGTAGGAGCGAACAGGCCATGTGCGATCACCCCCCGCCAGACATCACTGTCGTCGGCGCCGGCATCATCGGTGTTGCCTGTGCTCTGCAACTCTCGCGGCAAGGGCGCCAGGTGCTGGTGATCGATGCGCAGGAACCGGGCATGGGCGCCTCGTACGGCAACGCCGGCCATCTTGCGACCGAGCAGGTGTTTCCGATCGCCGACCTGGCGATCCTCAAACGCCTGCCCGCGATGCTGCTGGACCCCACGGGCCCGCTGCGCCTGGACTGGAAATACCTGCCCCGCGCCCTGCCCTGGTTCGCCCGGCTGCTGCTCAACCTGCGGCCGGACTCCTATCGACGCACAGTGGCAGGTCTTCGGGCCCTGAATGAAGGCAGCCTGGACGCCTGGCGCCGCCTGCTTGAGTCCATCGGACAGCCACAACTGCTGCGCAACGACGGCTCGTTGCTGGTATTCGAGAGAGCCGATTCGCGAAACGCCATCGATGCCTTGCAACAGCGCATGCAGCAACACGGCGTACCGGTGACCTTCTGGCCGGGCGATGCG
The DNA here is from genome assembly GCF_034354675.1 of Pseudomonas sp. MH9.3. Taxonomy (NCBI): domain Bacteria; kingdom Pseudomonadati; phylum Pseudomonadota; class Gammaproteobacteria; order Pseudomonadales; family Pseudomonadaceae; genus Pseudomonas; species Pseudomonas sp. MH9.3. Next base: position 909,419 of record NZ_CP133785.1, read on the forward strand.
GTCCGGGCGGGTGCGCCGCAGTTGAGTGAGCGCATCCAGGGCGGTTTGTTTTTTCCGGGCACCGGGCACTTTATCGATCCCTACACGGTGGTGCATGCTCTGGTTAATGCTGCCAAGGCCAACGGTGTACGTTTTATCCAGCGCAAGGTACTCGATGGACGGATTGAAGGCGATGGCGTCACGCTGGCGACCGACCAGGGAACCCTCACCGCACGGCAGGTCCTGATTGCCTGCGGCGCCCACTCCGCCAAACTGACGGAGGCCCTGACCGGCAAGAAAGTCCCGCTGGACACGGAACGCGGCTACCACCTGATGCTGCCCCACGAGCACGGCAGGCTGCCGCTGGCGGTCACCTCGCTGGAGCGCAAGTTCATCATGACCCCCATGAGCGGCGGCCTGCGCCTGGCCGGCACGGTGGAATTCGCCGGACTGGACCGCCCCGCCAACATGGAACGCGCATGGCAACTGTACCGTCTGAGCCAGGGTCTGTTCCGCAAAGACTTGAACCGCCACAACGCGACCCCCTGGATGGGGTTTCGGCCGTCCCTGCCGGACTCGCTGCCGATCATTGATCAAGTCTGTGGGGGCAAAGTGCTGCTCGCGTTCGGTCACCAGCATCTGGGGCTGACCCAGGCCGCGGTGACAGCACAGATGATTGGGCAAATGCTGTCTCATCAGCGCGTCCCGCAATGGGCGTCGTATCGTCTTTCACGGTTCTGAGGGATTAAAAATCAGAATCAAATCCTGGAAGCGGGTCTTTCTGTGGCGAGCGGGCTTGCACTAATACCAGTCAGTTAAACGCAGCTCCCCTGTGGGAGCGGTGGGTCTTCAAGATCAATGTTTGCTGGGCCGACGCCATCGGGAGCAAGCCCCCTCCCACATTTTTTACAGCGTTCGGCAGACCATTTCGGTCGGCTCTCAGGCCGCCGCGCTTTTGATCTTGATCTTAGGCGCCCCGTCAAACACGCTGGCCGAACGCAGGTTTTGGAGCGTGGGTAACCCGGCAGGACGCCGGGTTAGCCGCGCTGGGCCAAGGATGGCCCATCGCGGCGGCCCACGCTCCAAAGCCTGCGTTCGGGCACACCGAGCCTGAGCGAGGTGCCGAGTGTTGGGGCAAGAGCCCTTTTGGTTACTTTTGGGGCTCTTTTCCAAAAGTGACCCGCCGTCAGGGCGGAACCCTAAGTCGCCGTTACCGCACAAACCGATATGTACACCGAAAAGTCGCACCCCTCGTTGCTTCGAGCATCACGCTGGCTTAACTGAACGGCATTAGGGCTTGCCCGCGTTGGGCTGCGCAGCAGCCCCAAAACCATACCCCGTGCAGTGTCAGGTACACCGCGTTTTCCTTGATTGGGGGCGCTTCGCACCCCAACGCGGGGCAAGCCCGCTCGCCACAGAGGCCTCGGCCTGCTTAAAAGTCTTTGAGTCTAGAGGCGGCAGCCCTGAACAATGCCTCGGCAATGTGTTGAATCTCATCGCGCATCCACAGTTTTTCCATCCATCCGGAAGGAATGCCTTGAACTCCGTAGTGAGCGCCGGCCAATTGCCCAACGATGGCAGCGGTTGTATCGGCGTCATCGCCCAGATTTGCTGCTTCGAGTACCGCGTCGGCGAAACAATGGGTGTGATGGAAGCACCAGAATGCAGCCTCCAGGGAAGCCACTGCATAACCGGAACCCACAATGTCTTTACTCGACTTCGCTTGATATTCACTGCCTGCAATAGCCGACACTTTCGGTGCCGACAGGGAGAGATTGGGAAACCGAAGCACATCAGCTTTAGCAGCCCCACTCAATGCATTACTGATCGCTTCAGCCAGTAACAGACAACACTCAATCGCCTCCTGCGCCGCATGGGTGGTGCGAGAGCTGTCTGCCGTGAATGCGCGGACCTGCTGACGATCAGGAAAGTAAAACAGGGCCACAGGCGCCAAGCGCATCATTGAGCCATTGCCTGCGGAATATGGGTCCGTAGAGCCTGCAAATGGATTGCCATTTTTCTGGAAATCAGCCAACGCTTGACGAACCGTCATCCCAATATCAAAACATTCGCCTGTGGAGCTCAAATCCCCATGCGTCCACCATTTAAGGTAACGCGCCATCTGATCTGCCGCGTCAAACCCTCCACTCTGCAACAAGCTCTGCGCCAGGCAGAGTGCCATCGATGTATCGTCCGTCCATTGGCCAGGTTTGAGCTTGAAAGGCCCTCCGCCGACCATATCAACCACGGGCGCGAATGAGCCTCGGGGCATGAATTCGACCGTCGTCCCAACTGCGTCGCCACAGGCCAAGCCGAGCAAACTGCCACGATAGCGATCCAAAAGTGTTATAGCCATGCGTACTCCCTGAGCTAATTCCTCAACGACACACACCTTACTTCACCAACCGCTTCTCCTTGGAGGGGCGATATCCGAAATACGCGCTGTAACACTTGCTGAAATGACTCGGCGATACAAACCCGCACGCCACCAGCACATCCACCTGTGACAACTCGGTGTGCTGCAACAAGCGTCGCGCCTCGGTGACGCGCAGTTCCATGTAATAGCGCTGCGGCGTGGTGCCCAATTGCTCCTTGAACAGCCGTTCGAGCTGACGCCGGGAACGCCCGGCGTAAACGGCCAGTTGGTCGAGTTCGAGGGGTTCCTCAAGGTTGGCGTCCATCAACTTCACCACTTCGCGCAGGGGCGCGCTGACGCAGACGTTTTCGGTCGGTTTGATGCGCCGATAGCGTGACTCCTCGAACGCCAGAATATCTTCGATACCTTCAACCAGCGCCTTGCCATGCAGGCTCTTGATCCAGTCCAGCGCCATATGGAAGGCGCCCGAAGGGCTGGAGGCGGTGAGCCGGTCGCGGTCGATCACGAAGGGTTCGCTGGTGACCTGGGCCGCCTTGGACACTTCCGCAAGTGCCGGCCGGTGCTCCGGGTGGATTGCGCAGCGATAACCCTGCAACAACCCGGCGCGTCCCAGAAACCAGGAGCCATTCCACAACCCGGCGAGACTGATGCCTTGTTCGGCGGCGCTGCGCAGCAGATGGGTGAAGTCTTCGCTGGCCTTGAGCTCGGTGCGAAAGCCGCCGCAGATCACCAGCAGGTCCAGGTCATGCAACGCCGCCGCATCAAGCACAGCGTCGGGGCGAATCACCAGGCCCAGGTCACTGATGACTTCGCCCTCACCCCAGCCGAAGGTGCGCGAGGCGAACAACTCGGGGCGCAGCAGGTTGGCGGTGACCAGGGTATCGAGGGTCTGGGTGAATGCCGGCAGGGAAAAGTGTTCAAGCAACAGAAAGCCGACGCGAGCGACCGAGGCCAACTGCCCGGGATTTTCGTTGAGGTAACGCAGGTTCTTGCCTTTCATGCCGCCGCTGAATTGACGTCTTTCCATCGCAGGGTTGGCCCACTTTTATTGTTGATTGCGTGGGCGCCATCTTAGGGGCAAATCCGCTGGCTGTCTCAACCGGTGGGTAAACAGTCACCTCTTTCAAACCCTTGCCTCATTCGACAAATCGCAATCTGATACGGTTTTATATTCGCCAGCTGCCTCTGTACCGAAAACGCCTGCAGAGGGACAATGGCGCCAACCCGACATTTCTGTCGCCCAACTTCTCGGAGGCTTCATGACCAAGATGGCACTTTTTCTGTTCGGTTTTCTGGTACTGACCATTGGTATCGGCCTACTGGCGACGATATCGCCGGTCTAAGGTTCATCGACCTCTGCCCCATGCGTGTCTTCGCTGTGCAAAAGTACGGCGCACAAAGCAGCTCCGCAAGCGTCATTCCATTCGATTGAGGGCGAAAGATTTCCAGCAAAGCGCTTTCGGCCATCAAAACGCCATAATCTCTGCTATTGTCCAAAGACCTCATCTCCTCATCATCGCCCCCAAGCGATCTTCCGTGGAGCATGCTCTGCGACATCGGCGTTTTCGGTGTCGGCCCTCAATAGCATGGAACGCCCAAGCGATGGATACACCGCCACCCACACCGTCGCAATCGCGCGCCGAAAAGATCGTCGAATTCAAACGTCAGAAAACCCTGCTCAAGACCGGCGCGCTGCAGGATGCCATTTTCAACAGCGCGTATTTCTCCAGTATCGCCACCGATGAAAAAGGCGTGATCCAGATCTTCAACGTCGGTGCCGAACGCATGCTCGGCTATGCCGCCGCCGACGTGGTCAACCGCATCACCCCTGCCGACATCTCTGACCCGGCCGAGCTGATCACTCGCGCCGCCGCGCTCAGCCTGGAGCTCGACACACCCATCACACCAGGGTTCGAGGCGCTGGTGTTCAAGGCCTCGCGGGGTATCGAAGACATTTACGAGCTGACGTATATCCGCAAGGATGGCAGTCGCTTGTCAGCCATGGTCTCGGTGACAGCGTTACGCAACCGCAATGACATGATCATCGGCTACCTGTTGATCGGCACCGACAACACCGCGCGCAAGCAGGAAGAAGCCGAGCGCAAAGGCTTCGAACGCGCCCTCGAAGAAAAGAACCTGGAGCTGGAACACGCCAGCCACATGAAGTCCGAATTCCTCGCCACCATGTCCCATGAGTTGCGCACGCCGTTGAACGCGGTGATCGGCTTTTCCGAAGCCCTCAAGGATGGGCTGGTGGGCGACATGAGCGACACCCAGCGTGAATACATCGGCGACATTTTTACCAGCGGCCAGCACTTGCTGTCGCTGATCAATGACATTCTCGACCTGTCCAAAGTCGAGGCCGGGATGATGGACCTGGAGCTGGAAGCCGTTGAACTGTCAGGCTTGCTCGCCAACAGTCTGTTGATCGTGCGCGAAAAAGCCGCGCTGCAGCGTATCCAGTTGAAACTCGACAGCCCGGACGACTTCGGCTGGCTCGAGCTGGACCTGCGCAAGACCAAACAGATCGTCTACAACCTGCTGGCCAACGCGGTCAAATTCAGCGAGCACGGCAGCTCGGTGACCCTGGCCGTGCGCGAAGTCAGCCGCGATCAGGTCGGTCTGGTGCCCGGCGACTGGCCAGTGCACAACTTTGCGTTGCCGCCCGGCTCGCACACACAGTTTCTCGAACTGAGCGTCAGCGATACCGGCATCGGTATTGCCAAGGACGACATGGGCAAGCTGTTCAAGGCCTTCAGCCAGATCGACAGCAGCCTGGCGCGCAAATTCGAAGGCACAGGTCTTGGCCTGGCGATGGTCAAGCAGTTGACCGACCTGCATGGCGGCAGCGTCGCCGTGGCCAGCCGCGAAGGCCTCGGTGCGCGCTTTGTGGTGTGGCTGCCGCTGCGCCGGACTCTGGAGGCCACATGGCCGCAATCCTGATCGTCGAAGACAACGAAGCCAACATGCGCCTGGCTCGTCTGCTGCTGGTGAATGCCGGCCACAGCGTGTTGTGGGCCGCCGACGCCGAAAGCGGCCTGACCATGGCGCGCGAGCTACAACCGGCGCTGATTCTGATGGACATTCAACTGCCTGGCATGGACGGCCTGGCGGCAACACGCTTGCTCAAGCAAGACCCACATACCGCGCATATCCCGGTGATCGCCCTCACCGCCATGGCCATGAAAGAGGACCGGGAAAAAACCCGCCTGGCCGGCTGCGACGCCTATGTGATCAAACCCCTGCGCTACAAGGAGCTGTACCAGGTGATCGACACCCTGCTGAACTCGTCCATTACACCTCTAGCATGAGTCCTCTCCATGGCCAGCTCACCTGCAACGCTGTTGATCGTTGATGACGACGCTCATATACGCAAACTCCTGGAAACCCTGCTGCACCACGAGGGCTACCTGACCCTGAGCGCCGCCAGCGGTGAAGAGGCCTTGCACCTGATAGCCAGCACCCCGCCCGACCTGGTGTTGCTGGACGTCATGATGCCCGGCATGGACGGCTACGAAGTGGCCAGCCAGCTCAAGGGCAATCCCGTCACCGCGAATATCCCGATCATCATGCTCTCGGCGCTCAGCGAATCCGAGGCACGGGTCAACGGCCTGCAAAGCGGTGCCGAGGAGTTCATCACCAAGCCGGTGGAGCGCCTGGAGCTGTGGCTGCGGGTGCGCAATCTGCTGCGACTGAAGGCCCACAGCGATCAGCTCAGACAGCACAACCTGATGCTCGAACAGCAGTTGCTGAAACACACCAGTCCAAACGCGCAGATGAACGTGCATGACCTGGCCCGCCAGGACCTGGAATACGCCCTGCGTGCAGCGGTTGAACGCAATGAGTTCGCCCTGCACTACCAGCCCAAGGTCGAGCTGGCCAACGGCGAAGTCTGTGCCCTGGAGGCCTTGCTGCGCTGGGATCGGCCTGGCTATGGCCCGGTCTCACCTGCCGTGTTTGTTCCTGTACTGGAAGACCTTGGCCTGATCGTGCCGGTGGGCCGCTGGGTGATCGAGCGCGTCTGCCAACAGATCGCCACGTGGCAGTTCAACGGCATAGGCGCGGTGGAGGTGTCGGTCAACGTGTCCGGCCATCAATTGATTGAGGGTGACCTGATCGCCGATATCGAGCGCACCCTGGTCACCACCGGAGTGGAGGCACACTGGCTGGAGGTGGAGCTCACCGAGAGCTCACTGATGGAAAACACCGAGCACACCATCGCCGCCCTGCAACGCTTGCGCGCCATGGGGGTAAAAATCTCCATCGACGACTTCGGCACAGGCTACTCAAGCCTGGCGTACCTGCGACGGTTTCCCATCGATACGTTGAAGATCGATATCGCGTTCATCCGTGAGGTCACCACCAACCCGCAGGATGCGGCAATCACGCGCACCATCATCGAACTGGCCCACAGCCTGAACCTGCGGGTGGTCGCCGAGGGCGTCGAGACCCAGGCGCAGTTGACGTTCCTGAAAGAGGCCGGCTGCGACCAGATTCAGGGGTATCTGTTCAGCCGACCGTTGCCGGTGGAGACGCTGGAGCGGTTATTGCTGGATAGAATGAAGTAAGCCTACGCAGCCCGATCAGGTGAGCGGCCTCGTCACAGGAATGAGCTCGCCTGAAACCACGCATGGCTGAATCGAAACACAATGTCATCTAATGCACGATAGCGCGAGGGAATCAATAACGTGACCGGGGCGACAGAAGGTTAGTAGCCTCTCAGCCCAAACAAGGCCTTTTCATGCAACGTGTCTCCACTCTCACCCCAGCGTTCAATCAGCCATTACCTGCCCTGCCAACCGCCTCCGGGCAACCACTTTCCAGACAACAGCGCGACGCCCAGGCGCCCCCCGAACCTGGCACTTCCCGCGCCGACGGCGACCGCGAACTGGCCATGCAATACCGCAACGCGCTCCTTGTTGCCGCCCAAAGCAGCACCACGCCCACCATCAATCACGTGCCGCCCCACTCCACCTTCGGCCAGTGGTGGGGCCAACTACGTGACGCGTTCCAGTCCACCGATGTGCGCCAGTGGATTCAAGACCACGGTATCAACCGCAGCTCGATCACGCTCGACCCACAGACGGGCGAAATCGCCTTCATGGTCAAGGGAAAACCGCACAAGGCAGGGCAAGACGATGCCCATTGGCGCGCAGTCAGCGGGCCCATTATCGAAGCTGCGCGTTTACTCGAAGTGGGAACCGCCTTCAAGCCACCTGTCACCCAGGTCGATGAACCGGTTCCGTGGTGGATCGTCGGACGTTTTTATCAAGAGCCCAACGGGTCGACACCGTTCGAAAGGCGTCAACGCGCGCAGACCATCGAGCGCGATCAGAACTTCAGGCCACTCGACCCGAACACACGCCGAGCGTTGATCAGCGCGCGTAGTGAAGATGCACTCTTCGAGCAGAAAGCAGCGCTGGCCGATATCCATACCCGCCACGTTGCCGCCTCCACGCTGCAATACGTGGCGAACACCGTGAAAAATGGCATCGACTATCACGGGCAGATTGAAAACGAGTTAAAGAAGCACGTTTATCTCTCTGAACACGCCTCCTACTATCCGGATAGAACCGGCAAAACGAACCGGGTCAGCCTTGTGAAATTACTCAAGGACCACGGCTGGGACATTCCAACGAATCACCAGCAGTTAGAGAACCTGGCGACCGCACTGGCAACGCCTGCCCTCACCTCACCCATCCATGGCAACCTGGGGGGCGCACTGGCCTGGCCCGAACCCCTTGAGCAGGACAGACAGCGTCAACTCAAGCAGGTTATCCACTCAGCTCGACTCGGCACTGTGAGGGTATTTCACGATGACACCGTTCTCACTCATTTGCTGCGCGACAGGCCTGTTTCCCCGCAAGAGCTGCGCGATCCGCGGCGGCTGCTCAATGACTTGCTCAGGTCCCCCAAGGGCAAGGCATTGGGCGAAGCACTTCAAGCCTTTTTCGAGCAGCTCGCCATCAAGGGCAGCCCCAGCGACTGGCTGCTGGCAGCCCTGAACCTGGAGAGCAGCAGCAACATCGAAGGCGTGACGACTCACTCCCCGCAGCCCCATATCGAGGGCTTCCCACTGGTCACCGCGCAAAACGCCGACAAGACACCCTCAATCATCGTCAAGGAGCTGGCTGAATACCTGCTCGCCAACGGCAACGCCGAATCCGCCGAGACGGCAACCATCAGGGCTCACCTGCAACTGGCCAGACTAGCGCCACAGTTTCTGGTCAACGACATCCCCAAACAAGTGAAAGTAGGTGCTCATAGCTGGGTCAGCTTCACCACAGCGGTTGCCCGTATCGAAGCGAAAGCACCTGGAACAACGGCAGGGATGAGCTATGCGCAGATCATGCTGCATGCCAGCGCTGCGCCGATTAACGATCACGAGCGTCAGGTCGAGTACGCCGCCCAGCAAGACGCGATCAAGGACTGGGCTGTTGCAAATGGCTTGGGCTATCCGGTAACCGAAAGCGCGCTGACCGAAGTGTGTAACGCATTCAACAACCAGATTGGCGAACTGCGCGAAGCCGCAGAAACGCAAGTCCCACAAATGCCGACAGCCAGCGCCCTTGCCTTGGAGCAATTGAAAAAAGCGCTGCCGGACATGGACCCGAAACTGTTCGAAGCGAAATGCATTGAGCTCGAACCCTCCAACAAGGACTTCCCAGGCCCTTACTCGATACTGGATCTGTTTATCGATGGCCGCTTCCTGCGACAAGCGCCGGATGGAAATTTAACGGTTGGGCTGTTTTGGCTGAAATTCATACCCGGGGTGATTTCAATACCGATTGGCGACGACTTTACTCGCGGCACCTGGAACGCGTTGTCAAAAGGAATCGACATCAAGGCGGTACTGGAAAAAATCAAGGATTTGCCCTCCCCGCAGCAGCTTTTCGAAACGGCATTTACCGATTACGCCAACGCGGTGAAGAAGACGACTGCGGCACAAATAAAAACCCTGGTTTCAAACCTGCCACTGGAAGACCGACAGAATCTTGAGTTTGGAAAAATAACCGTCCGTACGGAAATCGACTACTGGCGAAACGATCATCCCCTACCCGTTGAAAAAGGCACTGTACTGGTCGAAACCGTGCGCAACGGTACATCTGTTACTTATGCAATCAATCGGCTGAAGGGCACCATCACCCAACTACCAGGCAAGGTCTACAAGGAGCGCCAGCCCACCGACAGTTGGCATCCTTCCAAAGGAAAAAGATACGACGTCATAACGCCCGGTGGTGAGTATCCCTCCAGACTGACGGATGAAAAAAAAGGTGAACACGGCACACCCTACAGCTACGCCAGTGACAGAACCCGCTACCTTGCCGAGGCTGTCATCGCAGACATGGAACTGCCTGCGATAAAGCGCTACGCCAAAGGTGCGACAACCTTTGAAACGCAAGTGCCCACTTACCGCATCATCGAAGAGATTGCGCTCAACCTGATCCCGTTCCGGTCGGCGATCAAGCATTTCATCGAGGGCAAAACGCTCGAAGGTTTCGTTGACCTGGCGTTCGATATCTTTGGCTTCGCGGTCGGCCTTGGCGCCGCGGCCAAGGTCACGAAAGCCCTGTCAGTTGGAGCCTCGGCACTGTCCAAAATCGCCCGTGCGGGCAAGATCCTCGGCCGTGCAGCGGTAGGCACGCTCAATCCTCTGAGCGGTCTGGATGACCTGGCCCGGGGGGCTATCAACCTCGCTCGCCGGGGCGTTTCCCGCGCGGAAAAGCTACTGGCAGGGTTGACGAAAGTTGATGTGGCCGCACTGGCGAAAAAACCCAATATCGCCCAAGGCACACTTAAGGGGGTCAATGGCGCAAGTGATGTCGGGGCACTGGCGAAATTGGACGAAGCGACCGGTCAATGGCATGCCATCAACCCAGCCACGCAAAAACCCTTCGGGCCGCCGCTAGAGAACTTTCAGGCCAAGGTGATTTCCAGCGGTGAACTCTGCGAAAACATGAAGACGTTGTATAAAAAACTGGATAAGAGCACCCAACTGGACATTTGTTATGCGACTGCGTTACGCGCCGCCCAGGCCGACAGAAAGATCACTGACACGGCGTTCAAGATGATCGTTCCCGAAGTACTCAATGGCGGATCACAGACCTATAACCGCATGATGCAAATCCGTCCGGACACTCTGAAAAGCAGCTTTAATGCAGCCGACATTACCGAATCAGGCATCGTTACCTTTGTCAGCCGGCGCGGCTATAACAAGGACAAAATCGTGCACGCCGCCTATATTCAAAAAGCCCCCGACGGCCAATTGTACCTCTACCACTCCAACTCTCTGTCGCTGGACCACGCCTTAGGTGGCACCAGGCTGCAGCCTGCCACCGCAGGCACGGCTAACGTCTATACGTTGGGTCAGGAACAGCAGGCCGGCATTCAACGTTTCATGGATGACGGCGGCGGCTACGACATGGTGTTCGCTCCTTCCAGCACCCTGGAGTCCAGCATCAGGCGTCGCGCCGCCTGAGCCTGCCTCATCCCTCAAAGTGAATGGAATCACTTTGAACCCGCACCCGGGCGCGGCCCTCCAACCTGCATACACCACGGCCCGGAACGCGCTCGATGACATTCATTCTATGGTTGGCCGTACTCGGCGCCGTATTGCTCACCCTCGCCCTCACCTCCTCCTACCTGCGCTGGATGCCGGTGACCACCTCGGCGGTGTGCCTGTTGCTGGGCGTCGCGATTGGTCCGCTGGGGGTTGACCTGTTGCACCTGGACATCAAGGGTTCCGCGCGCTGGATGGAACACCTGACCGAAGTCGCCGTGCTGTTTTCGCTGTTTGTCAGCGGCCTCAAGCTGCGCCTTCCGCTCAGCCATCGCCTCTGGCGCATCGCGTTCGGCATGGCCGGGCCGGTGATGCTGCTGACCATCCTCGGCACCTGCCTGGCGCTGCATTACCTGCTGCAATTGTCGTGGGGTGTGTCATTGCTGGTGGGGGCAATCCTGGCACCCACCGACCCGGTGCTGGCCGGCCTGGTACAGGTCAACAATGCCCAGGACTACGACGCGCTGCGCTTTGGCCTCTCGGGCGAGGCCGGTTTGAACGACGGCACGGCCTTCCCCTTCGTGATCTTCAGCCTGCTGTTCATGCAGCATGGCGGCTTTGACGGCGACTGGCTCGGCGGCTGGGTCCTGAAGAATCTGATCTGGGCAGTGCCAGCCGGGTTGCTGGTGGGTTACTGGATGGGCCGGGGCATCGGCCGCGTCACCTTGTGGCTGCGCATCACCCACGACGACAGCACCCTGTCGCCCAATGACTACCTGACCCTGGCGCTGATCGCACTGGCCTACGTGGTCGCCGAAGCGATCGGTGGCTACGGTTTTCTGTCGGTGTTCGCTGCCGGGCTCGGCCTGCGCCAAGCCGAACTCAAATCCACCGGCAACGCCAGGACACCCGCCGAGCACCTGGCACTGCCCGTGGTCGGTCACCTGGAAGTGGAGCCGGAGCGTGCCCTGCAAGGCGACGTCAGTGAACTGGCCGATACGCAGATTGCGGCAGGCGTGATGATGGGCGACATGCTCTCGTTCGGCAGCCTGGTGGAACGCTCGATGGAAGTGTTTCTGGTGACCGTCTTGGGCATCGTGCTGGTCAGCCATTGGGACTGGCGCGCGCTGTTGGTGGCGGCATTGCTGTTTTGCGTGATTCGCCCGGTCAGCGTATTCGCCATGCCCTGGGGCAGCCTGGTCGACCGCCAGCAACGCGGCCTGATGGGTTGGTTCGGGATTCGCGGCATCGGCAGCATCTACTACCTGTTCTACGCCCTCAACCATGGGCTGATCGGCACCAGCAGCGCCGTGGCGGTGAACCTTACCGTGTCGGTGATTGCCCTGAGCATCGTCGTGCATGGCCTGAGTACCCAGCCAATGCTGGCATGGTATGAACGACGAGCCAGGGCGAAGGGTCAGTCCTGACGCTCAGTATTGCCGACGTCTGCCGCGTCATCCAGATCGTTGAGAGGCACAGTGGCATCCTCCTTGAGCGGCGCGGTGGCATCGTCCATCAACGAGCCCGGGTCTTCGTTGCCCGGATCGTTGGGGTCGTCTTCCAGGTCGAGTTCTTTTGACATGACGTTCTCCTCTAGCCGCCCTGAGTATCGATATCGGCATCGGTTTCAGGTTTGTGCTCGGGCTCGGGTTCGAAATCCGGGCTGAACTCGTTCTCCTTTGCCTTGGGGTCGCTGGCAGCCGCTGGATCCTTGGGCGCATTGACAGCGCTGCCTGTGGCCGGCGCGCCGCCATCGATGGCCGGGTCGTTACGGTTGCTGGTTTGCGGGTCGTCGCTGGTGTTCATGGGGCACCTCTTCGCAGGTCTGAGGGAAATCTGTACTGCGTAAAACTAAGGCGCCGCGCCGACGAGCGAAGTTCCTTCCGAGTGCTCAGCGGATCGGATTGTCGACCTGGATATAGAACGCATAAATGCCCAGCACCAACCAGAACACCATGAACAGCCAGGGTGCACGCATGGAGAACAACAGCGACTTGCGATAGCCCTTGTGGGAGGACTCCATTTCGGAAAACAGCGGCGACTCATCGTAGGCCATGCCCATCACCGGTTCGCTGCGCAGCAGTTCGCTCTGTTTGTAGTGCCAGTGGTCGATGATTTCATACGCCGCGCGAATACCGGGCCAGGCATTCAGCGAACTCAAAATACCCAGCGCCACCAGGAACACCGGCACCACCAGGGTAAACAGCTTGCCCCACTCCGGATTGAGGTTGCCCATGCCGGAGACGAAGGCGATCACCAGGAATGACTGCGCGGTGAGGTAGGCATCGGTGCGGTTGGCGAGGATGGTGGTTTCGTACTGGATTTCTCGGCGGTAGAAGTCCAGCCGGTCCTTGGGCGAACCGAAGATCTTGGCGTTGTGCTCGCTGTGGTCGGTCAGGGCCGATTCCGGGGTATCGGGCGAGATGATGGTTGGCACGACGGTACTCCGCAGATTGTCGAATGCCAATTAGAAGAATCGAGCGTGGGCGAAGTTCAAGTTAGTTACGCACCATTAAAGAGCACTGCGCGAGCGATCTGAGGTGGAACGCCCTATCGTGGCGAACGGGGCACCGTGGCGAGCGGGCTTGCCCCGCGTTGGGGTGCGAAGCGCCCCCAATCGAGCAAAACGCGGTGTGCCTGATACGGCTCAGCGCCTGGCTTTGGGGCTGCTGCGCAGCCCAACGCAGGACAAGCCTGCTCGCCACAGGGAATCTGCGCTTAAAGGGCGAGCCCGCTCGCCACAAGTAATCGGCGCCTGAAGGCCATTTCGGCACATGCATTGCTTAACCCTTTCATCTGCCCGTAAACAGGAGCAAGCGTTACCCCCCGACCCAGAGCCCCCCCACCAGAAAGAAAGGACCAGGCCTGTTGGCACCCTGCGCCACGGGCTCATATAAAAAATGCGTTTTTAAAAGCGGCAGTGCCACCCATGCACCCCTGGGCACTGACAAGGTATCGGAATGGCTCGATCTTTCTTTGACGAAATGAATGACGCGAACGGCGAGTGCCGTGCGCATTACCAGGATTTCTCGCGCTGGCTGGCCAATACGCCGCCGGAACTGCTGGCCCAGCGTCGCCGCGAGGCAGATTTGCTGTTTCACCGCGCCGGCATCACGTTCACCCTGTACGGCGATGAACAGGACACCGAGCGCCTGATCCCCTTCGACATCATCCCGCGCAGCATTCCCGCCAGCGAGTGGAGCGTGATCGAGCGCGGCTGTATCCAGCGCGTCAATGCGCTGAACATGTTCCTCGCCGACATCTACCACGACCAGCGCATCATCAAGGCCGGCATCATTCCGGCGGAACAGGTGCTGGGCAACGAAGGCTATCAAAAGGCAATGGTCGGGCTAGACCTGCACCGCGGCATCTACTCGCACATCTCCGGCGTCGACCTGGTGCGCGACGGCGACGGCACCTACTACGTGCTCGAAGACAACCTGCGCACCCCCAGCGGCGTGAGCTACATGCTCGAAGACCGCAAGATGATGATGCGCCTGTTCCCCGAAGTGTTCGCCAGACAGCGCATCGCGCCGGTGGACCACTACCCCAACCTGCTGCTCAAGACCCTCAAGAGTTCCAGCCGCCTCGACAACCCGAATGTGGTGGTGCTGACCCCCGGCCGCTTCAACAGTGCGTTTTTCGAGCATGCCTTTCTGGCGCGGGAAATGGGCGTGGAACTGGTGGAAGGCGCCGACTTGTTCGTGCACGACCTCAAGGTATTCATGCGCACCACCGACGGGCCCAAGGCCGTCGACGTGATTTACCGCCGCATCGACGACGCGTTCCTCGACCCGCAGGCGTTCAACGCCGAATCCATGCTCGGCGTGCCCGGCCTGGTGGCCGCCTATTGCGCGGGCAACGTGGTGCTGGCCAACGCCATCGGTACCGGCGTGGCCGACGACAAGTCGATCTACCCCTACGTGCCGGCGATGATCAAGTTTTACCTGGACGAAGAACCGATCCTGCAGAACGTGCCGACCTTCCAGTGCCGCAAGCCTGATGAACTGTCCCACGTGCTGGCCAACCTCGGCGAGCTGGTGGTCAAGGAAACCCAGGGTTCCGGCGGCTACGGCATGCTGGTGGGCCCCGCGTCCACGACCGCCGAGATCGAGGACTTCCGCCAACGCATCAAGGCGCGCCCCCATGCCTACATCGCCCAGCCGACCCTGAGCCTGTCCACCTGCCCCACGTTCGTCGAAAACGGCATTGCGCCCCGGCATATCGACTTGCGCCCCTTTGTCCTCTCGGGCAAGGAAACCCGTCTGGTGCCCGGTGGTCTCACGCGGGTGGCGCTGCGTGAAGGCTCGCTGATCGTCAACTCGTCGCAGGGCGGCGGAACCAAGGACACCTGGGTGGTGGAGGACTGAATATGCTGAGTAGAACCGCCGCAGATCTGTACTGGATGTCACGTTACCTGGAGCGCGCCGAAAACCTGGCACGCATGCTCGAAGTCAGTTACTCGTTGTCGCTGATGCCCCAGGCCGGGCGCAGTGACGGGCTGGACGAACTGGCCATGTCGCTGCTCAGCAGCGGCACCCTGGAAAATTACCTGGAGCGCCACCAGACCCTGGACGCCGAACGCATGCTGCACTTCTTCGCCCTCGACGAAGAAAACCCGGCCAGCATCTACAACTGCCTGCGCGCCGCACGCGGCAATGCCCATGCGGTACGCGGGCGCATCACCGCCGACATGTGGGAAAACCTCAACGCCACCTGGCTGGAAATGCGCAGCATCGCCGCCGGCGGCCTCGCACGACATGGCATCAGCCACTTCTGCGACTGGGTCAAGCAGCGCTCGCACCTGTTTCGCGGCGCCACCTCGGGCACCATCATGCGCAATGACGCCTACCGCTTCATCCGCCTGGGCACCTTTGTCGAACGCGCCGACAACACCCTGCGCCTGCTGGATGCGCGCTACGAGATGTTCGGCGAAGAGTCCGAAGAAGTCAGCGACCTGTCGGCACGCGGCTACTACCAGTGGAGCGCTCTGCTGCGCGCATTGTCGTCCTTCGAGGCGTATACCGAGCTGTACCCGAATGCCCTCAACGCGCGCTCGGTGTCCGAACTGCTGCTGTTGCGCAGCGACGTTCCACGCTCGTTGCACGCCTGTATCGAGGAACTGAGCCAGATCCTCGCTGACCTGCCCGGCAGCTACGGCCGCACCGCGCAACGCCTGGCGGCGGAGTTCGAGGCGCGGCTGCGCTACACCGGCATCGACGAGATTCTGGAGGACGGCCTGCATATGCGCTTGATCGAGTTCATCGACACCGTGCGCGAACTGGCCCGATCCATCCAAAGTTCCTACCTGGAAGTGGTCTGAAAGGGAGGCTGCGCAGCGCTCTGTGGCGAGCGGGCTGTTGTGGCGAGCGGGCTTATTGTGGCGAGCGGGCTTGCCCCGCGTTGGGGTGCGAAGCGCCCCCAATCGAGCAAAACGCGGTGTACCTGATACGGCTCAGCGCCTGGCTTTGGGGCTGCTGCGCAGCCCAACGCAGGACAAGCCTGCTCGCCACAGGGAATCTGCGCTTAACTGAACGGCATTAGGGCAAGCCCGCTCGCCACAACAAGCCCACTCACCAGAGGAATGTGGCTGCCTGAAACCATCAGACCCCGATGGCGTGCACGGCCCACCACCTGGGCAACAACTGCCGCACCCGCGCCTCGCCAAAGCGGTCGTCGATCAGCATCACCACGCCCCGGTCCTGCTGGCTGCGAATCACCCTGCCCGCCGCCTGCACCACCTTCTGAATGCCGGGATACAAATAGGTGTAGTCATACCCGGCGCCGAAGATCGCGCCCATGCGCAGCTTCATCTGCTCATTGACCGGATTCAACTGGGGCAGGCCCAGGGTCGCCACAAACGCGCCGATCAAGCGCGCGCCGGGCAGGTCGATACCTTCGCCGAATGCGCCGCCCAGCACGGCAAAGCCAATGCCCTGGCTGTGCTGCGTGAACTGGTCGAGAAACCCCTGGCGCTCGGCCTCGGCCATGCCGCGCGATTGCAGCCACAGGGCAATCTGCGGGTGCCGTTCGGCCATCAGTTGGGCGACCTGTTGCAGGTAATCGAAGCTTGAAAAAAACGCCAGATAGTTACCCGGTTGCGCGGTGAACTGCCGCGCAATCAACTCGACGATGGGCGCCAGCGACGCCTGGCGATGCACGAAGCGCGTGGAGATACGCTCGACAATGTGCACCTGCAACTGCTCGGCCTTGAACGGCGACTCGACATCCACCCAGGCCGTGTCCGCCGGCAGGCCCAACAGGTCGGCGTAGTAATGCCGTGGGCTCAGGGTCGCGGAAAACAGCACGCTGCTGCGCGCGGCGGTAAGCCTGGGGCCAATGAATTGGGCGGGCACCACATTGCGCAGGCACAAGGTTGAGCTGCTGCGCTTGCCGCTGAGCTGACGTTTGCTGATATCGAAGATGAAGTGTTCGTTGAACAGCTCCGCCACCTTGGCAAATTGCAGCGCCTCGAAATAGAAGGCCTGCAGGTCACCGCTGAGGGCCTCGGGACGCTCGTTGAAGTAGTCGCCCATCGCGCCGACGCACAGGCTCAGTGCCTGCAGCAGTTTTTCCGGCCGAGCACCGTAGGCCTGATACGGCGCGACCTGGTCCTTGTGCAGCGCATTCCATTCACGGTTGAGGCGCTGCAAGGGTTTCTTCAAGGACTCCGGCGCCGTGTCGCGCAAGGTCTTGAGTGTGTACTGGTCGAGGCTCGCGCTGTACATCGCGCGCGCCCGTTCGACCAGGTTGTGGGCTTCGTCGACCAGCACGGCGGCCCGCCATTGGTTGAGCTGGGCCAGGCCGAACAACATGGCGGCAAAGTCGAAATAGTAGTTGTAGTCGGCGACGACCAGGTCGCTCCAGCGCGCCATTTCCTGGCTCAGGTAATAAGGGCACACGTCATGGGCCAGGGCCACTTCGCGCAGGCTGCGTTGATCGAGCAGGCGCACCCTGGACGCGGCGGCGCGGGCGGCGGGCAGGCGATCATAAAAGCCTTTGGCCAACGGACACGATTCGCCGTGGCAGGCCTTGTCCAGGTGCTCGCAGGCCTTGTCCCGCGCCACCAGCTCCAGCACCCGCAGCGGTAACTCCGGGTGGCTGTCGTACAAGACCTGCGCGGCATCCAGAGCCAGCTTGCGCCCGGGCGTCTTGGCGGTAAGGAAGAACAGCGTGTCCAGTTGCTGGGGCCCCAGGGCCTTGAGCAGCGGGAAAATCGTGCCGACGGTCTTGCCGATGCCGGTCGGCGCCTGGGCCATCAGGCAGCGGCCGGTGCTCACTGCCTTGTACACCGTCTCGGCCAATACGCGCTGGCCGGGGCGAAACGCGGCATGGGGGAAGGCCAGGGTTTGCGCCGCCTGATTACGGGCTTCGCGGTGCTGCATTTGCAGGCGCGCCCAGTCGAGGAACAGCGCACAGTGCTGATTGAAGAACGCTTCGAGTTGCGCCGCCTGGAAGGGCTGGCTAAGCAGGGTCTCGCCCTCGCCGACGATATCGAAATACACCAGCGCCAGGTTGATCTCGCTCAGCCCCAGCTTCTGGCACATCAGCCAGCCGTACACCTTGACCTGCGCCCAATGCAGCAGCCGGTGATTGGCAGGCTGGGCATCGAGGTCGCCACGGTAGGTCTTCACCTCTTCCAGGCGATTGCTGTCGGGGTCGTAGCCGTCCGCCCTGCCCCGCACTTTGAGCTGCTGGTACTCGCCCTCAAGGGCCACTTCGTTCTGGTAGTGCGCGCTGCGCCGGGACGCCACCGTGCGATGGCCGATGATGCCTTCCTGGGCGCTGGGCGATGGGGTAAAACGCAGGTCGAGGTCGCCGACCTTAGCCGTGAACTCACACAGCGCCCGCACAGCCACGCTGTAGCTCAAGCGGGCTGCTCCGCCCAGCGCACGTAGCAGACGGTGACCGGCATCTGGTACTCGCCGCAGAATTCCAGCCAGCGCAATTGATTGTCCTGCAAGCGGTCGCCGGGGCCCTTGACCTCGATCATGCGGTAAGTCTTCTGCGCCGGCCAGAACTGGATCAGGTCCGGCATCCCGGCACGGTTGGCGCGAATATCCAGCAGCAGGCGTTCGAACCAGTAGCGCAGGTGCTCGGCGGGCAGGCAGGTCAGCGCCTGTTCGAGCAACTCGTCGCTGAGCAGGTTCCAGAACACGAACGGTGACTGGATGCCCCATTTCTCCACATAGCGCTGGCGGATACTGGTTTTGTAGCGCTCATCCTGCAATTGCTCGAAACACGCGGCGAACAGCGGCGCACGGCGCTGATGGAAGTCTTCGCTGTGCAAGTCCGCAGGCCCGCGCTGGAACGGGTGAAAAAACGACCCCGGCAGCGGCGCGAAAATCACCTCCCAACACAACAGGCCGAACAGTGAGTTGATCAGCCCGTTTTCCACGTAATGCACCGGTGCGTCAGGCTCACTGAGGTGCGCCTGCACGCAGTACTCCACCGACATCACCGGCGTCGGCACCGCCAGCGCCAGGTCCAGGCGCGTGACCGGCCGCGGCCGGGCCTTGGGCAGCGCCGGCTCGCCCAGCTTGCGGCGCAGGCGCGGCAGCACCCGCAGCAGGTGTTGCTGCTCGGCCGCGCTGTGCGGTGCCTGCTGCGCCAGACACGCCAGGGCCATGGCCTGGGCGTAGGCCTCCTGGCGTTCCAGCACGCGGATCAGCCGCGCGCGGGCGCCGGGGTGGCTGCATGCCCGGTAAATCTGCTCGGCCAGCGCCAGTTCGGCGCTGCGCTCGCACAGCTGGCCGATCTGCAACAGCAGCTTGGCGCGGCGCTTTTCCAGCCAGGGGTTGTCGGTTTTCAGCGTGGCAATCTGCTCCAGCACCTCATCCACGGCTTCGCCCGTCTCGAAAGCCTGCTGACACTGGTGCAAAAACAAGTAGCCGTGCACGTCATCGCGGCTGCGCAGGCCCCGGGATTCAGTGCAGAAGGCAACTTTTTCATAGGTATGAATGCCCAGGTCGGCGAGCACGAACTCGGACCAGTCCTGGTGCAGGTTGCCGAAGAACATCAGGCGCAGGCGGTCGCACAACTGCATCACGGTGAGGCTGTAGAGCGTGTCGGGCAGCGCCGGGCACCACTGGGCGAAACTGCGGCTGTCGGGGAACTGCGCGGCCAGCTGTTCCAGCCAGTCGGCCTTGTTGCCTCTGGGGTGTTCGATCCAGGGTTTGAACGCCGCGAGCAGTTCGTTTTTTTGCAGCACGCTGAACAGCACCTCAAACTCCAGCGGGCTCTGATCCTCCACCCAGCCCAGCCCGAGCAACGGCGCCGCCGCCGCATGGGGGCAACCGATCTCCAGATAATTGAGCTTGCCCGCGCGAAAATGCACACCCTTGCGCATCACCATGCGCACCAGCAACGCCTGGGACGGCTGCGGCAACCTGTCAAATTGCTGAATGAAATGCTCTTCGTCGGCGTCGAGCAAATCGGCATAGCGTTGCCCCAGCCAATGCAGCACTTGGCGGAAGTTGTGCAGGTAATACAGGGGATCGTCGAGGGGATTGGCCATGGCGCAAGCAATCAAATACTGGTTATGCATACAGAGTGCCGTTGCCCAGGCCTTGTTGCAATCGGTAATAGATAAATGGCGCACGCAACTTTTTGTATAAAAGTGATCAGATAGGGGAATCGATGGCGTACCATTTATGGCCCGCAGCCAGCAGCTGCGGGACTTTTCAGAGTGAAGGTAAGGGTTATGAACATGAAGAATTTGGGTCTGCCGCTGGTTGCACTCACTTTTCTGCTGCTGGCCGGTTGCGCCACGCAAACGGTCGTCACGCTGCAAAACGGCACGCAATACCTGACCAAGGACGCCCCCAACGCCAAGACGGCCGACGGCTTCTATGAGTTCACCGATATTGCCGGCAAGCGCATCCGCATCAAGGCCGATGACGTGGCCACGGTGCGCAAGGAAGACTAGCGTCTAAGCGATCCTGTGGGAGGGGGCTTGCTCCCGATAGCGGTGTATCAGTCAGCCCATCTGTTGCTGACCCGCCGCTATCGGGAGCAAGCCCCCTACCACCTTTGGTCTTCATTGTTTCAAGCAGTGCGTTCAAAGCCCCTCACACCGTTTCGAACGCATTCAGTCCTTAGCTGATGACTATTCCCTCCCCCGACAAACTAGCCACCCCCACCAGCGTCACCGAATCCCCACCAAAGCTGAGCACCGTATCCGCGCCAACCACCCTCGCGTGATCGCGGTAATCCGTGCTGCCCTGCACGCCGCTGAACACCAGCGTGTCGGTAGGCTGATAGCCGATCACCCGGTCATGGCCGAACTGCCCGCTGAACAGAAAGGTGTTGTGCCCGCTGTGGTCGCGGAGGGTGTCGTTGCCTTTGCCCCCCTCGATAAAGTCGGCGCCCGTGCCGCCCTGGATAAGGTCATTGCCGTCGCTGCCAAGGATGAACGTGTTGCCCTTGTGCGGCTCGGCATTGCGGTTGAGGTCCTGCACCCAGGTGCTGGCCCGTGCCGGGTCCGACAGGTTGGCGACGATCACCGTGGCGTCGCGCGTCATCTGCTCGTAGAACCCGGACTCCAGGATGCGCGTCATGCCGTCGCCATAACCGCTGGGCAAATGAGCGAACCAGGTGGGCAGGTTGGCGATGGAAAACGGCAGTACGTTCCACAGCGTCGAGGCGTAGTGGTCATTGAAGTTGACGATATTGTCGGTGGTCGACTCATGGGGCTTATCGTGTACGCCCAGGGACGCGAAGTTGACCGATGAACCATCCAGCGCACGGAACACCGGGTCGTTCTCAAAGCCGACATTGAGCACCTTGTCGCCGGCGCTCTGGGTCGGCGAAGCGTAGGCCACGTAGTGGGCGTCCTTGTAGAAACCTGACCATTTATTGCCACTCAGGTCGGCCATACTGTTGACCGCCAGCCCGCCCAGGCTGTGCCCGCTGACCAGCACGTCGTTACCGCTCAGGCCATGGGCGCCGGCGTAGTCGGCGACGTTCTTGAGCAAGCCGCCAAAGGCTTCGCCCGCGTAGTTTTTTGCATAATCCCTGGGGCCCAGCGCGGCCAGCAGGTCGCTGACCAGGTCGCCGATGGAGTCGCTGATCAGGTTTTCCCGTGGGCCGGAGGTGCCGCGAAAACCGATGCCGATTTCCAGCAATTTGCCGGCATCGTCGTACTTGCCCAGCACCTCGACCTGCGCCGTGGTGTAGCCGGCCTTTTCGCCAAAGAACGTGCCCCGGGCGTCGACCTTGCCGGCGTAGCCCAGGGCAGCGGCGCTGATCGGCGTCCAGCCGGCTTTTTGCACCGCGTCCAGGGCCGCTTTTTCCGAGTCCGGATTCCACGGGATACCCGGAATCACCCCCTGGGAATCGGTGCTGCCAAGCAAGGCGCCCACCAGCGTGGCGGGCAAGCCGAGGCCCAGCCCATTGTGCTGATAGCCCACGGCAAAGCCGTTGTCCAGGTTGTGATAGGTGTACAGCGTGATCGCCATGGCATCGGCGAACAATGCTTTGGAGCCCTCGGTGCCGAGGTTTTTATAGTCAAAGATACCCATCGCTCGTGCCTCTCTTTTGTTGATGTTGTCGAGAAAGCCAATCGATCGTTCCCGCGTCGCGCGCGGGAACGCTTCATGCGTCAGAACGCCCAGTCGAGGCTCAACCCCACCCCGTGGACCTTCTCCTTGCTGGCCAACAGGCCGTTGTAGTCGAAGTTCACCCGCGCATCCTTGCTCAACGCCAGGCTCACCCGCGCGCCCACCAGTGCCGCATCACGCACCATCGGCGCACTCTGCACCGCAAACGACGGGCCGCCCGACGCAAACGCCAGGTGCTGCTCGGAATCGGTGCTGCTGAGGTTGTGCTGCCAGCCCAGGGTGCCGGACAGCTCCAGTTGCTGGTGGTCATTCACATTGAAGGTCTTCAACGCACGCAGGCCCAGGGTGCTCAGCACCAGGTCGCGGGTGTCGTCACGGCTTTTCAACGCGGCGGCATCGCCCTTCTCGGTAAAACCATCGCTGTCCAGGTGCACGTAGGCCAGGTTGGCGAAGGGTTCCAGCGCCAGCGCCGGCAGATTTACGCGGTAGGCCGCCTCGGTGAACACTTGCGTGCTGCGGGCATCGACCTTGGCTTTCTGCTTGCCGGCGACGTCGCCGTATTGCAGGTCGCGCTTCACGTCGGCGCGGTGCCAGCTGTAGGTCGCCCCGCCGCTCAGGCGCCAGGCACCGATCTCATGCCCGGCATAGGCACCGAAGTGGTAGCTGTCGACCGACGCGCGCGAATGGGTGTCGCTGCCCATGTTCAGTGAAGTGTCGCTGTAGCCCGCCACCAGGCCGATACGGGTGGACTCATCCAATGCCCCGTCAACCCCGGCGAGCATGCCGCCAATCGACGTGGTGTAGCCCGCCGTGTCGCTGCGGCTGTCGGTCTTGCCCCAGGCGCCGAGGGCCTTGATCCAGACGTTGCCGCGGCTGTCGACGGTGTCGCTGGAGGCACCCATTTCACCATTGCGCAAGCGCTCGCCCACGGCCTCGCGCACGTAGCGGCTGTCGTTGACCAGCGCGGTCTCCAGCGCCGGATAGATTTCCCCCGACAGTTGCTGGAACGCGCTGCGGGCCGACGCGGCTGTGGGCGCCAGCAGCAGGCTTTCGTACACCGCATTGCCCGCGCCCAACTGCTCGGCGGCTGCGGCCACGGCGCGCTGGTTATCAGTGACGCCCACGCTGGCAAAGCTGTTGGCGTTGCGCGCCACATCCAGTTGCACGCCGTTGGCGGCGTAGTTCAGGTTGCCGCCGATGAACACGTAGTCGGGCAGCACCGCCGCAAAACTGCCGTTGATGCCGCCGGCCGCTTGCAGGATGTTGTACTGGCGCCCGATCAGGCTTTGCGCCTGCGCCGTGCTGAGCAACGTCGGGCTGTTTTCCAGGGCCAGGGTCACGGTGCCGCCGTTGAGCGTGGCGGTGCCGCCGGCCACGATGCGGTCGCTGCGGGTGGGCGACAGTTCCACGGCGTAGGTGGAACCTGCGTCGAACGTCACATCCCCGGCCACGTTCAGCGTGCCGATGGAGTTGCCCGGCGCCACGGTGCCGCCGCTTTTGGCCAACAGTGAACCGATGCGCCCGGAGCCGCCGACCACGCCGCTCTGGCTGACGGTGACGTCCGAGGTCAGCGAGCCGTTGATTGCCAGCCGGCCCTGATTGACCAGGGTCGGGCCGCTGTAGGTGTTGGTGCCGCTCAGCACCAGGGTGCCGATGCCCAGCTTGGTCAGGCCGCCATGCCCGGCAATGTCATTGCTCCACACGTCCAGCCCGCAATGCACATCGGTGCACACCCGCTGCGTCGGTTTGCCGGCATCCACCACCGCGCCGATGCCCGGCAGGTCGGCGACGAACTGGCCGCTGCCGTAGGCACCGTCGATGCGGAACTCGGCCGGAATATCCTCGGCAGTCACCAGCATCCCCGGCCCGTTGATGGCCTTGCCCAGGTTGATCATGCCCCAGCCGTACAGCGAATCGATGCCCGGCGCGCCGAGGTCGGTGGCGGTGGTCTTGAGCAGCGTGGAGATCTGCTCGCCGCTCATGTACGGGAAACGCTCCATCAACACCGCCGCACTCCCCGCCACATGGGGCGCCGCCATGGAGGTGCCGTTGAAGTTGGCGTAGTCGGTGGTGAGGTTGTCCAGGTTGGTGCCGTTGATGACCGAGCTGAAGATCTTCGTACCGGGGGCCGACACGCAGAAACTCGCCGCATACCCGCAGCGCGAGGAAAAGGTGCTGATCACATAGGGCGTGGCGCTCGCGGTGTCCGGGTTCTGCTGCAAGGCGGCCACCGACAGCCAGTTGGGCGCAATCTCCGGGACGAAGTACGCCAGGCCCGAAATTGCATCCGGGTTGTTGCGGTTGTAGTCGTTGCCAGCGGCGAAGATGGTCAGCACGCCGCTGCGCGCGGCGTCGATGGCGCCCTGGTAGGCGCCGCCGGCAAGGGTGCCGAGGATCGGGCGGATGTTATTGAACTGGGCCTGCGCTTCATTCACGGTGAAATTGGGAAACGCCGGATCCCGGCCGCCCTTGGCGTATGGGTCACCGATGCCGATGCCCCAACTGTTGTTGATGATGCGCGCGCCGCTGGCCACCAGGGCGTCCCAACCGGCCTTGTACACCGCGCCATCGTTGCCGAGGATGATGCCGTCTTCGGGGCCGGGGTCGCCGTTCTCGGCGCTGATGATCTGCGCACCGTAGGCCACGCCGTGCATCGGCCCGCCGTCGCGGTTGCCTGCGGCGATCCCGCCGACGTGGGTGCCGTGGTTGCCCAGCTTGCCGTTGGAACCCAGGGACGGCGTGCCGTCATAGCGAAACGCATCGCCGGCCTTTACCGGAATATAGGGGTCGGTGTACTGGCGGATGCCCTCGGTGACAATCGTCACCACTTTGCCGGGGCTGGCGAACTCCGGGTGCGCGGCGTACACCGGCTGGTCGAAGATGCCCAGTTTTACGCCCTTGCCGGTGTAGCCGGCGGCGTACGCGGTGTCGGCATGCACGGCGCCCAGGCCCCATTCGGCGTTGAACTCAGCGCTGCGCCAACTGGCGGCGTCGCCCGGCTTGCCGGTTTCCACATAGGGGGCCGCGTGGGCGGTGCCCAGGCTGGCCAGGCAGCACAGCAATGCGCAACAGGGCGCGCTGCGCGGGTGGCGCAAAGCCTTGTGGATGGCGGTTGTTAACCCTGACTTGCGTGTGTTCACGGTGACCTTCCTTAGTTTTTTATTACGGATATAGAGATCCCTGTGGGAGGGTGCTTGCCCCCTCCCACCTTAGAACTGCCAGTTCAGGCTCAGGCCTACGCCCTGGGTTTTTGCCCTGCCACCCAACTGCCCGCTGTAATCGAGGTTGACCCGCGTCGCCTGGCTCAGCGCCAGGCTGGCCTGCACGCCCAGCAGCGCCGCATCGCGCAGCAACGGCGCGCTGCGCACGGCAAACGACGGGCCACCGGCCACAAACGCCAGATGTTCTTCGGATTCGACGGCGGTCAGGCTGTGTTGCCAGCCCAGCGACCCGGACAGCTCGAGCTGCTGGTGATCATTGAGCGCGAGGGTTTTCAGCGCGCGCAGCCCGAGGGTGCCCAGCACGGCGTCACGTCGATCACTGCCGCGTTCCAGCGCGGCTGCGTCGCCTTTTTCGTGGAACGAATCGCTGTCCAGATGCACGTAGGCCAGGTTGGCGAACGGTTCCAGTGCCAGCGGTTGCAGCTGCAGGCGATACGCCGCTTCGCTGAACAGTTGCGCACTGCGCGCGTCCAGGCTGGCCTTCTGCTTGCCGCTGACGTCGCCGTATTGCAGGTCGCGCTTCACATCGCCGCGGTGCCAGCTGTAGGCACCGCCGAGGCTCAGCCGCCAGTTGCCCAGCTCGCGCCCGGCATAGGCACCCACGTGGTAGCTGTCGACCGAGGCCGAGGCATGGCTGCTGCCGCCCATGTTCAGCGAGCTGTCGCTGTAGCCGGCGACCACGCCGACGCGGGTCTGCTCATCCAGCGCGCCGTCCACGCCCAACAGCAGGCCGCCGAGGGAGGTGGTGGCGCCTGCGGTTTCGCTGCGGTTGTCGCTCTTGCCCCAGGCGCCCAGGGCCTTGAGCCACAGGTTGCGCTCGCCGGCAATCGGCACATGGCGCAAGCGCTCACCCACGGCATCGCGCACCTGGCGGCTGTCGTTGATCAGCATGGCGCCCACTGCCGGGTAGATCTCGCCGGACAACTGCTGCAAGCCTTGTTGCGCGCCCGCCAGGGAGTCGGAACGCAGCACGCTTTCATACACCGGGTTGCCCGCGCCGAGCTGCTCGGCGGCCGTGGCCACGGCGCGCTGGTTGCGGTTGGCGGCGACGCTGGCGAAGGTGGCGTCATTGCGCGCCACGTTCAGTTGCACGCCCGTGGCGGCGTAATCGAGACGCCCGCCGAGGAACAGATAGTCGGGCAGCACCTGGCCAAACTGCCCCTGAATCCCGCCGGCCGCTTGCAGGATGGTGTATTGGCGGCCAATCAGGCTGTGTGCCTGCGCCGCGCTGAGCAGGGTTGGGCTGTTTTCCAGGGCCAGGGTCACGTTGCCACCGCCAAGGATCGCCCGGCCGCCGGCGACGATGCGGTCGCTGCTGCTGGGTGTCAGTTCCACTGCATAGGTGGAGCCCGCCGCCAGGTTGACGTCGCCCGCCACCTGCAAGGTGCCCACGGAATTGCCCGGCGCCACGCGCCCGCCGCTGTTCACCGACAGCGCGGCGATACGCCCGGAGCCGCCGAGGGTGCCGCTGTCGTTGACGGTGACCGCCGAGGTGAGCGAGCCATTGACCGCCAGCAGCCCGCCGTTAACGGTGGTTGCGCCGCGATAGGTGCTGTCGCCGCTGAGTACCAGCGTGCCCGCGCCGGACTTGATCAGGCTGCCTTCATACACCCGCCGCGCGGCGGCCTGATCGCGTGCCGTGCCCACCGCGTAATCGGTCTGGTCCTGCTGGCTGGCGTTCGCGCCGACGCCGTTTTGCCAGCCCTTATCGAGCAGGGTTTGCTGCCAGGCGACCTGTTCGGCGCGGTCCTCGGCCTGGCGCTGGATCAGCGCCTGGTCGGAAATACCATTGCTCCACACATCGCCCTGCCCGGCCGCGAGGGTCACGTTCATCGCCCCGAGCAACTGCCCCGGCCCGCGCATCGCCCGGCCCAGGTCGGGCACCCCCCAACCCACCGTGGTGTTGGGCGCCTGGGTGAGCGAACCGTCGAGTTGGGTGGCGGTGGTCAGCAGCACCTGCAGGGCCTGCTCGTTGCTCATGTAGGGGTAGCGCTGCATCACCAGCGCGAGCGCGCCGGTGGCATGGGGCGCCGACATCGAGGTGCCGGATTTCACCCCGTAACCGCCACCGGGGACGGTGCTGTTGATCAGTGCACCGGGGGTGGAAATACACCAGTACTTGGCGATTCCGCATGTGTTGTACTTCTGGTTATTGGCGATATCCAGGCCCGAGACCGCCAGCCAGTGCCCTTCCAGTTCCGGCTGGAAGTACGGCAGCGCGGCCCGCACGCTGGCATTCGCGTAGCCGCTGTTGCCGGCGCTGAACACGTTGATTACCCCGGCTTTGGCCACATCGGCGGCCGCGTCCAGCCAGGTGCCACGGTTGTAGTGCTGGGCGTAGGCGGCGTGCAGGTCGCCGAGGGTCTGGTAGCTGACGTCCTTGGGCTGGCTGCCCCAGCTGTTGTTGATGGCGCGCACGCCGGCGTCCACCAGGGCGCTGTACACGGCCTTGAAGTACCTGGGGTCGGGCGTGGGGCCGAACAGAAAGCTGTCGTTGGCGTTGGTGTTGCCCACATAGACCTGCGCGTTGTAGGCCACCCCGTGCATGCCGACGCCATCACGGGCGGCGCCCATAGTGCCGGTGACGTGGGTGCCATGGGAATCGTTGTTGGGGTTGAGCGCGCCGGTGCTGCTGAAGGCGCTGCCGTCCAGGTAAGTGCCCGTGGCGGTGACCGCGTGAAAACGATCGGTGGAAGCCTCTGGATGACTGGCATCGAAGCCCGAATCCAGCGCGCCGATCTTCACCCCGCTGCCATTGATGCCGGCGGCGTAGGCTTCATCGGCCTTCATGCGCCCCAGGCCCCAGTCACTCTGGAACTCGGCGGAGCGCCAACTGGCGGGATTGCCCGGCTGGCCGGTCTCGGTGTATTGCGCCTGCGCCGCCACGGACAACAGCAGCAAGGAGCCTGCGGTAAAGGGTTTGAAACGCGACGAATCGGTGATCATCAGAACCATCCTGTGGGTGTTGTTATGGGCGTTGGTTCACAGGGCCGAAGGCCTCATCCACTTTCGCAAGGTCGGTGTCGCGTAGATTGCCCGCGTAGTAATGCAATTTGGTCCAGGCCATCAGGTAGTCGTAACGCGCCTGGGCCAGGTCGCGGCGGGTGCTGTAGAGCTGCTGCTCGGCGTTGAGCGCATCGAGGTTGACCCGCTCGCCGCCGAGGATGCTGTGTTTGGTCGAGACCACCAGCGCCTCGGCCGACGCCAGGGCCTTTTGATAGGCGCGCAGCTTGCTCACCCCCGACAAACACGCACTGAACTGGCGACGCAGTTCGATCAGGGTTTCGCGGGTCTTGCCTTCCAGCTCGTATTCGGCCTGCTCCATGGCACGGCTGGCCTGGCGGGTTGAGGCCGATACGCCGCCGCCGGCATACAGCGGCACGCTGATTTCGACGCCGATGGTGTTGGTGTCGTAGCGCTGGTTGTAGGTGTTGCCGCTGTCGGACTCCTGCTGGCGCGAACTGGCATACGCGGTGACCTTGGGCAGATGCCCGGCGCGGTTGCGCTCCACCTCGTAGCGCGCCACTTCCAGGGACTGGCGCTGGGACGCGAGCGTGGGGTTGTTGCTCAGGGCCAGTGCGTGCCAGGTGTCGTAGTTGGCGGGCGTGAGGGTGAAGGCGGCGAAACGCTGGTTCAACGGCGCCAGATCATCGATGTTGACGCTCTGCACGCCAATCAGCGCGCCCAGCTCGCGCAGGGACGCGTCCTGTTCGTCCAGCGCCTGGATCTCTTCGGCGGTGGCCAGTTCGTAACGGGATTCGGCTTCAAGAATATCGGTGCGGGTGCCCTCGCCCTGCTGGAACAGGTGCTGGTTCTGCTGGAACTGCTGCTCGAAGGCTTTTTTCTTGGCTCGGGCGATGTCGATCTGGTCCTGGGCAAACAGCGCCTGGGTGTAATAGCTCAGCACACGCACCAACAGTGCCTGGCTCTTTTCGCGAAAGCTCTCGTCGGCAAACAGCGCCTGGGCCACGCCCTTGCGGTAGTTGGCATAGGCTTCGTAGTCGAACAGCGGCTGTTGCAGGCTGAAGGTGGAGCCGTAACTGTTGTAGTTGCGGTCGTCGCGATAACTGCCGCCACGGCCGTCCGGCAGATGGGCTTCGGAGTTGTTGCGGCCCTTGTTGTAGGTGTAGGACAGCCGTGGCAGCAGGCCGGCGCGGCCAATGGTGCGGTTTTCCAGGCCGGCGTCGCGTTCCTTGATCGCGCCGAGGAACACCGGATCGTTGCGCAGCGCCTGCTCGTACACATCGAACGGGCCCATCGCGGCCTGGGCACTGGCGCAGCTCAACAGCAAGGCGAGGCATACGGGCTTCATGCTCATTCCTCGGTCAACGCGGAGCCGGCGCGATCCAGCAGCGGCTTGAACAGGTAGTTGAGCAACGAACGCTCACCGGTGCGCACGAACATCTCGGCGGGCATGCCGGGCTTGATCACCAGGCCGTGGAGTTTTTCCAGCGCAGCCTCGCTGACGGTGGTGCGCAGCACGTAATACGGCGCGCCGGTCTTTTCATCGAGCATCTGGTCGGCGGAAATCAGGCTCACCTCCCCCGGTACGCGCGGGGTGCGGCTCTGGTTGAAGGCGGTGAACAGAATATCCACCGGCAGGTGGGTGCCGACCTTGTCCACCAGGTGCACCGGCAAGTGTCCTTCCACTTCCAGACGCGTGCCCTGGGGCACGATTTCCAGCAGGGTTTCGCCGGCTCGCACCACGGCGCCTTCGGTGTGCACGCCAAGGTTGACCGCGATGCCATCGGCCGGCGCGTTGATCTCGCTGTGTTGCAGGTCGAAACCGGCGGAGGTCAGTTGCTGTTCCAGAGTGAGGCTGCGCAATTGCGCATCGGCCAGTTGGCTGCGCACCTCCTTCTGGTATTCCTCGCTGTGCTGCTGCAGTTTGAGCCTGGATTCGAGGATGCCCTGCGCCACCCGGCCGCTTTCGCCGCTGTTCTGCGCCAGGTCCTGTTGCACCTGGGACAACTGGCGCTGGTAGTCCATCAGCCGGTTGCGCGGGATGTAGCCGTTGTCGGCAAGCGGTTGCAGGTTGGCCAGTTGGTCGCGCAGGGACTGGGCCTGGGCGGTCAGGTCGGTGCGGGCGCGACGCATGCCGTTCAACTGCGCACTGGCACCTTCGATATTGGCGCGAATGCCGGCCTGCTCACGGGCAAACGCTTCGCGGCGGCTGCTGAACAGTTGGCGCTGGCCTTCCAGCACCAGGGCCAGCGCCGGGTCTGGGTCGGCGCTCAGATCAGCGGGAAAGGTGACCGCCGCTTGATTGTCGCGCTCGCTCTGCCAGCGTGCCACGCTGGCCCAGGCCATGCGGTACTGGGCCTGCAGCGACTGCACGTCGGCCTGGTTGCGGGTCTGGTCGAGCCGAAACAGCGGCTGGCCCTGTTTGACCGTCTCACCTTCGCGCACCAGGATCCGGCTGACCACACCGGGGCTGACGCTTTGTACCGCCTTACGCTTGCCGGACACCACCACGGTGCCCTGCACCGGAATGCCCTGATCGAGTGGCGCCAGGCTCGCCCAGAGGAAGAAACCGCCGGCACCGACCACGGTGAGCAGCCAGCCCATGCGAGTGAAGAAGCGGGCGTCGCGTTGTTCAAACGTCATACTGCTCATGCGCCTGGATTCCTTCCGGCTTGATACTGGCGGCTGAAACTGACGCCGGGTTTTTCCTTCGGCGCTTCCTGCTGGCCGGACAACGCGCGCAGCACGTCCTGACTCGGCCCGAATGCCTGCAGGCGTCCTTCGTTGAGCACCAGCAGCTTGTCGGCCTGGGCCAAAACAGAAGAACGGTGCGTCACCAGAATCACGCTGCTGCCCTGGGCCTTCATTTGCACGATGGCGCTGGCGAGCGCCGCTTCACCGACGGTGTCGAGGTTGGAGTTGGGCTCATCCAGCACGATCAGCCGCGGCCCGCCGTACAGCGCGCGCGCCAGGGCGACCCGCTGTTTCTGGCCGCCGGACAGGCCACCGCCGTTATCGCCCAGCAATGTGTCGTAGCCCTGGGGCAGGCGCAGGATCAGCTCATGCACGCCGGCCTGTTGCGCCGCCTTCACCACCCACGCCGGGTCGGCTTGGCGAAAACGCGCGATGTTGTCGGCGATGCTGCCGCTGAACAGCTCGATGTCCTGAGGCAGGTAGCCGATGTGCGGGCCGAGGTCGTCACGGTCCCAGCGGTGAATGTCCGCGCCATCCAGACGCACCGTGCCGGCCAGGGTCGGCCACACGCCCACCAGCACCCGCGCCAGGGTGGACTTGCCGGAACCCGAGGCGCCAAGCACGCCCAGCACTTCACCGGCACCGAGGTTGAAGCTGACATGGTGCAGCGTCGCCAGGCGCAGCCCCGGCGGGCCGGCGCTGACGTCTTCGAAACTCACCTGGCCGTGGGGCGCCGGCAAGGCCATCTGCTCGCCCCCCGGCGGGAAGGCGCGCAGCAGCTCATCCAGGCGCTGATAGGCGAGCTTGGCCGAGCTCCATTGCTTCCACACCGCGATCAACTGGTCGATGGGGCTGAGCACACGGCCCATCAGGATGGAACCGGCGATCATCATCCCGGCGGTCATGTCGCCCTTGATCACCAGCAGCGCGCCCAGGCCCAGCACCAGCGATTGCAGGCACAGGCGCAGGGATTTGCTCAAAGAGGTGATCACCGAACCGGTGTCGCTGGCCTGGTTCTGCAGGCCGAGAAACTGCGAATGCACGGCAAACCAGCGGGTGCGCAACGCACCGAGCATGCCCATGGCCTGGATGGTCTCGGCATTGTGCAAGTGGCTGGTGGCCAGTTGGGTCGACTGCTGGGAGTAGCCACTGGCCTCGCCCAGCGGCTTTTTGGTCAGGTATTCGTTGAGGCAGGCCAGGCCGATCAGCAGCACCGCGCCGGCCGTGGCCAGCACCCCCAGCCACACGTTGAACAGGAAAATCACGAACAGGTAGATGGGAAACCACGGCGCATCGAAAAACGCGAACAATGCAGGCCCGGTGATGAATTGGCGCAGATGGGTCAGATCCCCCAGGGATTGCCCGGCATGGCCCTGGCCGCTGTGCAGGTTGCGCTCAAAGGCGGCCTTGTAGACGCGCAAGTTGAAGCGCCGCTCCAGATGACTGCCGATGCGGATCACGATAAAACTGCGAATGACTTCGAGCAGGCCAATAAACGCAAAGAAGCCGACCACCATCAGCGTCAACATCACCAGGGTGGTTTCATTCTGGGAGGACAGCACACGGTCGTAGACTTGCAGCATGTAAATCGACGGCACCAGCATCAACAGGTTAATCAAGGCGGTGAAACAACCGATACTGATCAAGATGCTTTTGTATTCACCCAGCGCCTTGAACAAGGGTGCAACGGTAGGGGGCCTGGCCATATCTTCTTATCTTCCTTGAAGCAAACTACGCGCACTAGTTGGCGCAACCCTTGATCAGGGCCGGTCAACTAATCAATCAAGTTATATGTTTATAACGGCAACTAAGGTTTTCGTTGCAATACCACAACACCGCCGGATCGAGTGCGGCCCTCGTACTCGCCTTCGTGTTGGCGATTCAAGTGGGTAATACCGCTGCCTTCAGCGTTCATCAGCCAGATTCCGTCCGGAGTGGGTGACCAGCTCAAGGGCTGGTCGCCCAGCCACTGCGCCACACACGCCACATCGCCGCCCAGGGCGTTGGCCTGCTCCAGTAATTCCAGGTTGCACACCTGATCCTGCTGTTTCAATTCCCAGTGCCCCGCCAACTGCGCGGGGGTGGGTAAAACCAGACTGCTCGCCATTGCGTGGGCTCCTGCCGACACGAACATCACCTGCACAACACAGGCGATCATTTTGGATAACCACTGCATCTTCACGCTCCCGCCTGCAAGCGCGGCGCCGAAGCACCGCGCCCGTGCATCACGCCACGATGTCGCTGACGGCTGCCTGGCCAACGGTGGTGACGAGGAAATCCGCCACACCCTTGCCGGCAAAGTCGACGGCCAACGTGCCCAGGTTGGTGCCTGAGGCATAGGTCAGCACCGCGTCGCCGGCATGCCCGGAAAAGGCACTGACGAAGCTCAGGCCCGCGCCTTTGGTAATGCCGGACAGGTCGATCTTGTCTGCACCACTGGTGAAGTCGAAGATCTTGTCCGCAGCCCCGGGCCGGGAGTCGGAACTGGCGCCGAACACGAAGGTGTCATTGCCTGCACCGCCCCACAGCTGGTCTGCACCGCCACCGCCGTAGATGAGGTCGTTGCCGGCCCCGCCCTTGATCAGGTTGGCCGCATTGTTGCCGATGATCAGGTCGTTACCCGCCCCACCGAACGCGTTCTCGATGGTCACGCCCTTGGCAATGGACACATTGCCCACCAGGCCGCCGACGTCGGAGAACGAGGTTTCATTGAGGTTGATTTTCTGGTTTTGGGTGAACCCGGAGAAGTCCAGGGTATCGTTGCCACCACCGTCCCACACCGAGAACACCAGCTTGTCGGCGTTGGAGGTCGCGCTGAGGAAATCACGCCCGGTGTTGGAGTTGAAGCCGTAGGTAGTGTCGGTGGCGCGGGTGGCGAAGTTGGCACCGTAGAGCTTCTGGATCGCGGCAATGTCGTCGATCAGCGGGCCGGAGGCATAGGCTTCAACCCCGCCTTTGCTGAAGTTCTGATTGGTGTTGCTCTCGCTCCAGTAGCTCATCAGGCTGTAGCCACGCGTGTCCTGTCCGTAGGTCGCGTCTTTGTAGGATGGGTTGCCGTTCCCGGCGTTGTAGTCGCCAGGGTGCGCCAGGCCCAGGGTGTGGCCGATCTCGTGGGTCAGGGTCTGCCGTCCGTAATTGTTCAGGTCCGGCGTCTTGTTCTGCGTGTAGCTGTTGTTGGTCAGGTACCACGAGGTGCCGTCGTAGCCTGCGCCGGTGCCGGGCAGGTAGGCGAAGGCCGCTGCGCCGTCCTGGCCGCCGCTGTAGTTGCCGAAGGTCATGTGGCCGTCACCGCCGCTGGCCTTCTCGGTGAAGGTGACCTTGGCCACGTCCGCCCAGGATTGCATGGCGAGCGCTGCCTGTGCTTTCTGCTGGGCGCTGAACTGGCTGAAGCCCGAGATCCCGTGTTTATTCAGGGTGCTCGTGGTGGCCGAGGTCAGGAAGGTGTAGGTGAGGTCGATCTTGCCGTTGCCATCGGCGTCGCGGTACGCCGCGCCGTCCCGCAGCAGCTGGGTCGCTGCCTGGTCCACGGTGTAGGACGGTTTGCCATTGACCGTGAGGTTGCCACCACGGTCATACAAGTGGCTGAAGCTATCGATTTGCGAGTAGGCGGTGCTGGCCTGAGCGGCAGATACAATAGCTTTGTCTTTTACTTTTGACATAAACGTACTTCCTTGTTTGCAAGTGCATCAGTCTTGGGTCGATAGGAACCTCGCGGGCGAGATCGTCCTATCACTCGCCTCTTTTGAAGGCGTAAGAAAACTGACACAACTTGAAATCTTTCGTCTACCTCTATTTCTGCAATCAAAATGTGATGGGCTTTGCAGGTTGGCAAGTCGTCGGCAATGTTTATTGGGGGCGGTGGTTGTTGTCCTACAAAATAAAGGGCGCTGTTATTTAAATATTAAATAGCTGCAAGGGCATTCAACTTGCGTTGCGCAGTTGAATAATGGATCCAATTATTGTCACGGTGTCATTGGCAACATTAAAGAGCCACTACTTATTATTTGTCTTGAATATTGGCCCCTATTACCGGGACAAATAGCTTATCCCGTTGCTCGTGTCGGTTTTGAGGCGCGCAGCCGCCTTGAGACCTCGTCCGAGGCAAGCTTCATGACCCAGGTCAATGTAAAGGGAATGAACCGCCGAACGTAGCGAAAAATTTAACCTCACCTGGGCGAGCGGATGCTATTTTCAAGCTCCGGACGCCATGACCACAGACGGTTCTGGCCCCTGCCGCGAGCTAAAGGAAGTGCTCATGAACAAGGTGGGCAACATGAACAAAGTGACGTTCCCGAATGCCTGCCAGCTGATGCGCTGGCATTTTCATCCGACCGGCTTCGAGGGCAGCATGGACGCGCCCGGCAGCATGGTTGCGCGCCTGTTCGACCGCACGAGCGGCGAGACGCTGATTGCGATTGCCGGCATTCCCTGCACCTCGGTGATGAACGCTGCCGATGTCGAGCGCATCATCGAAGCAATTGAGGATGAACTGGCGTCGTTCGTGCCGCCGCAGTCATTACGGGCCTGAACATGTGGGAGGGGGCTTGCTCCCGATGACGGTGTGTCAGTCAACTTATCAAGGCTGATACACCGCCATCGGGAGCAAGCCCCCTCCCACATTGACCAACTTTACTTTCAAATCCGCTGATCATCGAAAAACGCCTTTTTGCCATCTACCCGCTCGGATGCCCTTGGCACATTGACCGCTGCGCCTTCAGGCTTTTCCACATACCAATAGCAATGGCTGGAGGCGCGGGTAATGCCGACATACGCCAGGCGCAGCACTTCGTCTTTTTGCGCCGTGTCATAGGGCTCGCTGTCGCCAGCCTTGCCCAGGCCCGCCATGCGGTACACCTGGTTCTTGTACGGCGAGCTGGTGACGTGCTGGCAATCGCCCAATAGAAATACCGCATCCGCCTGCAGGCCCTTGGCGCTGTGGTATGTCAGCTGTTTCAATCTGCGCGCTGGCGCCGGCAGGCTCGAATCAGCATTAACTACAGCCTGAATATGTTCCTGAATCAATAGCTTATCGCTGCTTTTTCGATACAGTATCAATACCGAATCTCCCTGCTGATAGTGCGCCTGCAACTGCCGCCCCAAGGCAGCATCGTCGCGCGCCAGCACT
Organism: Pseudomonas sp. MH9.3; assembly: GCF_034354675.1. Taxonomy (NCBI): domain Bacteria; kingdom Pseudomonadati; phylum Pseudomonadota; class Gammaproteobacteria; order Pseudomonadales; family Pseudomonadaceae; genus Pseudomonas; species Pseudomonas sp. MH9.3. The sequence continues at coordinate 945,840 of NZ_CP133785.1, forward strand.
TGAACGGGCACCAGTGCCTTGGGCACGCCGCTGGCTTTGGCCTTCTTGCCGGGAATTGCTGGCGCGGCGCGCACGATATGCTCGGCGGCATCGATGATGTGCTGATGGCTGCGGTAGTTCTCACCCAGCATCACGCGGGTGGTGCCAGGCGACGGGAACTCGGTGTTGAATTCCATGAAGTATTTGGGCGAACTGCCGCGCCAGCCATAGATCGACTGCCAGTCATCACCCACGCACAGCAACGAAGAACGCTGGGCACCGCGCCCCACGTGCATGGCTGGGCCACGGCTGCGGATTTCACGCAGGCTGGCGCGGATCCACGAGACGATCTGCGGCGAGACGTCCTGGAATTCGTCGATCATCAGGTGCGACATCGGCCGCAGCAGCGGATCGCTGAGCAACGTGAGGTTTTCCGGCATGTTCTCGCCAAACAGCGAGAACATGCGGTTATAAGTCATGATCGGCGGCGATTGTTCGAGCAGATGCTCTTCCAGGGCTTTCCAGAAGACGCTCAGTGCCTCAAAGAACAAGCGGTCGGCATCGTCCCTGGCGAACGTCATCTGGCCGACGGCAGTGGGCACGTCCAGGCCGAGGTTCTCGATAAAGCCCGCCGCGGTGACGAAACAGTCCAGCAATGGTGCCGAGGCCAGCTCGCCCTTGACCTTGTAGTCAAAGCCGGGCCCAGCGGTGGCGTCGCCCGCCAGGCTGCTTATAAGACGCTTTGATGATTCATAACTGTCGAGCCATATCAAGGGCTTGCGACAGAAAGCTTGAAACAGGGTGCGCTTCACCGCCCACTCGGCGCGTACCGACAGCTTGGCGTTGGGGCGGCTGATCTGCGGGTTTTCCCGCGCATCGAAGCCCAGCACCACCCAGGCGTCCAGTTCGGGAATATAGCCGTGACAATGGAAGGTGGCGCCGTTGATTTCAAACGTCTGGCGGCTGGGCTCGATGCCCTTGATCGGCCAGGCACCCGCGCGAAACCACAGGTCTTCGATCAGATCGCACAGCTCTTCATCGCGCTTGGCCGCCAGCTCTGTCACCGCGATGCGCTTCTGCACGTCCGGGTGGTCGCGCTCCAGCTCTTTGAGCTGCAGGCCATGGCGGGCCAGCGGCGCAATCAGCTCGCGAAACCGCGCATTGCGACTGTGCAGCCGGTGGTAGCAGGCGTTCATCTGCTGGCGCTGGGCGTCGTTGATGCGCAGGTCGAAGGGGTTGCTGTCAGCGTCATCGGTGCCGGCACTGAGGTTTTCGAACGCCTGCAGGCGCTCGAACCCCGGCAGGCTGCGCACCATCGGCAGAATGCGTGAGTGAAAGGTGCGCACCACGGCCTGAGCCTCTTTCAAGCTGAGGGGCTGGCCCCACAGCGCGAGGATGTCCATCAGCTTGTTGACGAAGTCCTTGCGCGACTCACGGGTGAAGGTCACCACCGTCATCGAACTGAGTTCAAAGCCCAGGTAATGGGTGAGCAGCAGGATGCGCAGCACCAGCGAGGTGGATTTGCCGGCACCGGCACCGGCAATCACCGAGGTGGACGGCGTATCGCTGAAGATCATCTTCCACTGCGCGGTGCTGGGCTGGGCATGGGCCGGCAACAGGCGCGCCACATCGGCCTTGATACGCTTTTTGATCTCGGCGGTGAGCGGCAGGCGCCAATCGTCGAACAGGCTGTCGTCCACGCCCGGCGCGCGGTGCTCATCCGGGCGGAAATCGCGAATCAGCAAAACTTGCCGGCCTTGCTCGATACCCTCGGCCATGCCCTCACGGTAGCCGTATTCCACGCCCGCTTCATGCCCGCTGCGAAAACCATCGGCCTGGCCGTGTAACCACGAAAACCGGTGCTGGGCACGCAGTCGTGTGAGGCCATGGCCAAACAGACGCGCGGCGAGGCGTTTGAACAAGGGCATTTCTGCCAGCGGAAGCAGATCAGGGGGCAAATCGGGCTTTTGCTGCGGCACGCGAACTCCAGCGAGGACGTTGATTCTGGCGAATGCGCCATGGTCGCCGGAATCGCTGCTCAGTGCCAGCCAATTGCTTTGCCGTCATGCAGTTAGGCGACGAAGTGAAAGTCAAAACCCCGTTAATCCATCTAATCGGCTGATAGGAATCAGGCAGTTTTTACGCTTTTTAACGATCAATGACTCAAGGATGATAGCGCCCATTCAGAGGAGACGATCATGCTGGAACTTCGACCTTTCACTTCCCTGGGCGGCGCTCACCACGGCTGGCTTGACGCCCATCATCACTTTTCGTTTGCCGAGTATCACGACCCCAAACGCATGCACTGGGGCAACCTGCGCGTATGGAACGACGACATCATCGCGCCGGGCAGCGGTTTTCCGCAGCATTCGCACCGGGACATGGAAATCATCACGTATGTGCGCGAAGGCGCCATCAGCCATGCCGATAACCTCGGCAACAAGGGCCGCACCGAAGCCGGTGACGTGCAGGTGATGAGTGCGGGCACCGGGATTGCCCACAGTGAATACAACCTGGAAGCCACGCCGACGAAGATTTTCCAGATCTGGATTATTCCCAATGAAGCCGGGTTGCCACCGTCGTGGGGCGCCAAGCCGTTTCCGCAGGACGGTCGTGAGGGCTTCGTGACCCTGGCCAGCGGCAAGAGCGGCGACAGCGAAAGCCTGCGCATACGCGCCGACGCCCGCCTGGTGGCCGCCAACCTGAAAGCCGGAGAAAGTGCCGAGTACCAACTGGACGGCGGACGCCGCGCCTATCTGGTGCCGGCCACGGGGGTAATTGAGGTCAATGGCGTGCGTGCACAGGCGCGAGACGGTGTGGCGGTGGAAGATGAGCCAGTGTTACGGGTAACCGCGATTGAAGACAGCGAGATTGTGCTGGTCGACCTGGCCTGATTCGCATGGAAGGCTCCGCCAAGTCTTCGACTTAGCGCTGTCGCGCAGCAAACTGGCGTCTCTGTGGCGAGCGGGCTTGCCCCGCGTCGGGGTGCGAAGCGCCCCAATCAACGAAAACGCGGAGTACCTGATACTGCGCAGAGTCTGCTTTTGGGGCTGCTGCGCAGCCCAACGCGGGGCAAGCCCGCTCGCCACAACAAGCACGCTCGCCACAGGATGTAGAGAGGGCGTGCCTCCTCTGACATGGGTGTTGCGGGGTTATTGAGAAATAGCGCCATCAACCAGCACTTGCGCTTCCTCCACCAGCTGCTTGAGGTGATCTTCGCCGATAAAGCTCTCGGCGTAGATCTTGTAGATATCCTCGGTGCCTGATGGCCGCGCGGCGAACCAGCCGTTTTCGGTCATCACTTTCAAGCCGCCAATGGCCTGGTTGTTGCCCGGCGCGTGACTGAGAATCTGCTGAATGCTCTCCCCGGCCAATTGGGTGGACGTGACCTGCTCCGGCGACAACTTGCCCAGCAGGGCTTTCTGCGCCGGGGTGGCCTTGGCGTCGACGCGAATGGCAAACGGCTCGCCCAGCGCATCGGTGAGGCCACGGTAGATCTGGCTCGGGTCCTGGCCTTTGCGCGAAGTCATTTCGGCCGCCAGCAAAGCCGGGATCAGGCCGTCCTTGTCGGTGCTCCACACCGTGCCGTCCTTGCGCAGGAACGACGCACCGGCACTTTCTTCACCGCCAAAGCCCAGAGAGCCTTCGAACAAACCATCGGCAAACCACTTGAAGCCCACCGGCACTTCATACAGGCGACGGCCGATTTTCGCCGCCACCCGGTCAATCAAACCGCTGCTGACCACGGTCTTGCCCACGGCCGCATCGGCACGCCAGTGGGGACGGTTCTGAAACAGGTAGTCAATCGACACCGCCAGGTAATTGTTCGGTGCCAGCAACCCACCGGACGGCGTCACAATGCCGTGGCGGTCGTGGTCCGGGTCGCAGGCGAACGCTACGTCAAAGCGTTCCTTGAGCCCGATCAGGCCTTGCATGGCGTAGCTGGAGGACGGGTCCATGCGGATCTGGCCGTCCCAGTCGACACTCATGAAGCGGAAGGTCGAATCGACTTCGGTGTTCACCACGTCCAGATTCAGCCGGTAATGCTCGGCAATCGCCGACCAGTAGCGCACCCCTGCTCCACCCAGCGGGTCGACGCCCAGGCGCAGGTCGGCGCTGCGGATGGCATCCATGTCGATCACATTGATAAGGTCCGCCACGTAGGTGTTGAGGTAGTCATGGCGGTGGGTGGTGTCCGCCTTAAGCGCCTGGGCGTGGGTAATACGCTTGACCCCGGCCAATTGGTTGGCCAGCAGCTCGTTTGCCTTGGCTTCGATCCACTTGGTGACGTGGGTATCGGCCGGCCCGCCATTGGGCGGGTTGTATTTGTAGCCGCCGCTCTGCGGTGGATTGTGGGACGGCGTGATGACGATGCCGTCCGCTAGGCCACTGGTACGGCCGCGGTTGTAGCAGATGATGGCGTGGGAAATCGCCGGCGTCGGGGTGTATTCATCGCCCTCGGCGAGCATCACGTGCACGCCATTGGCGGCAAGCACTTCCAGCGCGCTGGCGCCGGCCGGGGTCGACAGTGCGTGGGTATCCAGGCCGACAAACAACGGGCCGTTGATGCCCTGGGCTTCGCGATACAGGCAGATCGCCTGGCTGATGGCGAGCACATGCCATTCGTTGAAGCTCAGCTCGAAAGAGCTGCCACGGTGCCCGGACGTACCAAAAGCCACGCGCTGGGTGGAGATCGCTGCATCAGGCTGGCCGGTGTAATAGGCCGTGACCAGTCGCGGGATATCCACCAGCAACTGAGCTGGCGCCGGTTTGCCCGCAAAAGGACTGATTGTCATGCATGAACCTCGAAAAGAAGACGTCGGAAAAAGGCAGTTTACTGGCACTTGGACTACTGCGCGACGGTATCGATCCTACCTCATGATGAGAAATTTCACGCAGCTAGCCCTGGTGTGCCTGGCGCAGTCCCTCGCCCAGCGCAGCCAGGGCTGTGTCCAGGTTGGGCAGGCCATGGAACGTATGGCTCAGACGCAGGTGCTGATGGTGCAGGCCGCTGATACTGAACAGCTCACCGGGCGCGACGACGACGGCGCGGGCCAGCAGATACTGGAATACCTGGCGCATATCCACTGTCCTGGCGGACTCCAGCCAGAATGTCGCGCCGCCCACCGGCATGCGGTAAGTCACCAGGCTTCCCAGATGCTGGTCAAGAAGCTCACTCATGGCGCTGGCCTGCTCGCGTAATAATGCGCGCAAATTGCGCAGGTGCAGGTCAATGCGCCCGCTGTGATACAGCCGCGCAATCGCACGCTGACGGATCGCCGACAGCCGAAACGAGCGCAGCAGAAACTGGCGCTGCAATTGGCTGCTCATGTGCCGCGATAGCAGATAACCGTAGGACGCTTCCAGCCCGAGGATTTTCTCGAACGAGGAGAACACGATCAGCCGCTCGGGGTTGACCAGGTCACGCAATGCGGCCTGGGTCGGCACGAAACTCAATTCGCCGTACAGGTCGTTTTCCAGCAGCCAGCAACCGTAGTGGTCCAGCAGCTGCGCCAGTTCGAGGCGGTCCTGAGGTTGCACGGCCACCCCCGCCGGCAGGCTCACCGACGATGACATCAACAGCAGTTGCACGGACTCCTCGCGCAGTGCCCGTTCGAGCAACACCAGGTTCAGACGACCCGCGTGCAGCCAGGGCAATTCGATCACACGCACGCCGGCATCCTGCAGCAGGCGCAGGATCAACCAGTCACAGGGCGACTCGACCAGCACCGTGGAGCCGCGCAACCCCAGCACCTCGATGAGGATGGAGAGCACGCCGCGCAGGTCGGCCCCCACGTACACGTCATCCGCGTGCCAGCAGCGCGTGGGCGATGAGGTGTAGCGCGCCGCCAGCGCCGCGCGCAACTCCCACACCCCGCACGACTGGGAGCTGTGCTGCGACTGACGGGGATACTGGCGCACCAGCTCGCGCTCCAGGCGCAGCAAGGTGTCGTCCAGATTAGCCAGCAAGGCCGGTTCATCACCGCTGAGCACCGCCATGGCCGGGCTGCGGGCCGCCACGTAAAGGCGTTCAAGCAAGTCGCCGCTGGCAAACGTCGCGGCGCTGTTGGCAAGGGGCCAGGCGTAGTACCCCGATTTGGCCACCGAATACACGCGGCCCTCTTTCTCCAGCAGCGAATACGCATACTGGATGGTGGAGATCGAGACATTCAGACGCTGGGACAGCTCGCGCAGCGACGGCAGCTTCACTCGCGTATCGGTACTCACCTCGTTGATCAGGTTGATCATGTAGCGATACACCGCCTGGTAAGCGAAGTCCGCTTGTCGCGCGCCACGCAGTGTCATCGAGCGGACAGCTGCCGAGCCATGTCGTGACCGCTCAGGTTGCCTTCAAGGTCGTGCTTGCGCGCACTGCCACCGGGCAGCAGGGTCATTGGCCGCTGACGATACAGATGCTGGAGCAAGGGCAACGGCAACCCGCTGGCAACGGTCACCCACTGTTGCAGCATCTCGGCCGCCGGCTTGCCCTGCAGCACCTTGTGCAGTTCGGGCAGCGCCACGAGCATGCCTGGATGGCACTGGCGCAGGTAGCTTTCGAGCCGTTCGCCGTGATGGATAAACGGCGAAAACAGCAGGCAGATCAGCTGACTTTCATCCTGCCCGAAAAACTGCCGGGCGTAGTCGGTGGACGCGGCGCGCCCTTCACTGCTGCCGGCCTGGGCCAGCAGTTCCGGCGGAATCTGCACATGATCGAGCTGCTCCTGCGCCAGCAGCAGGAACTCTTCAACACCTTCCCCATACGGCAATTCGCGCAGGCATTCGGCCTTCAGGCCGCGCAGGTGCGCCATCAACACGGGATTGGCAAACGCCGGATGGCTGAAATGAAACCCCAGGGGGTCTGGGGTATAGGCCATGAAATCGGTGAGCAAAGGTGCACTGGCAGGGTCTATGCCTTCAAGCAAGTCGGCAAAGCCGATATACGCCAGGGGACGGTACCCGCCGATGCTGATGTCAGCCCTGGGCTGATAGTGCTCGCCATACAGATCGCGATAGAAGTCTTCGCTCCATTGGTCCATTCGCGCAAACAGCCGGTCGAGGGACAGGGGCCTGGCTGCCCGGGCCTTGTCCGAATCGGCCTGAGCCGCCTTTTTCAGCCAGGCCAGCAGTTGGCTCTGTTTACGCCCGGAGTCGCCGCTGACCAGCACATGCACACCGCCGTCCCACGCGGTGACACGCTGGTAGAAATCCCCCAGGGCGAGGTAGGTATCGTTGCACAGCGTTGCACAGATATCGCCGCAGCTCAGGTGCCCGACCATCAACCGGTTGCGTTGCGCCGCTTCACAACCCTGGGTCGATACCGGGCGCTGATGATTGAATGGCAGCACCTCATGGTTTTCCACCATCAGCAGTTCCACGCGGTCATCGTCATGGAAAAACAGACGGCTGTAACCGTTGTGGATGGTATCGAGTGTGCGCTGGGTCATGCCGGCATGGCGCAGCGTGGCGACCCGCAGCTGGAACGTCGTCGGTGATCGCCCGGCGATGCTCAATTGCGCCGCGCGCAGCATCGCCAACGTGTAACTGCTGACCTCACCGCCGCCGTGGGCGACCAGCACCTTGTAGGCGCCGATATATTCCATGCCCCCGGCCGCCACGACAATACGCTGGATCAATAATTGAAGCGCCGTACGTTCCGCGCGACTGAAGTACCCGATCAATCGTTGCTGAACTTGCTGGTAAACATACGTCACGGCCTGTTCGTGAATAGCGCTCATCGCTCTACTACCTGAGTTGAAATATAAGTTTCAAACAACTACCAACGCGAGTTGCTTGATGTATTGAATTGCCAGGAACGTCGCTTTAGGTACCGTATTGACAGTGAATCAACACTAGCACCTTGCAAAAAATCGACATCGACTGTGCAGAGCGTCCACCCGGGCCTCCATGGCCTCGAGCGCCGACACACATGCCACCCACGCAGGGATTGACGACCTTCCTAGGAGTATTCAGACAATCTCCTACATTCCTTTAACCCCGAATTAAAAGATCCATCCGACAAATAAAATTTGTCAGGCAGTGTTCCATGAATGTCACTTGATCGAGCGTCAGCATAAAACTGTCTGCCCCCTGAGCCCGCCGCAAATGTTCCATTATTAACGGCAGCAGAAAATACCCGCTGCCGTATCAGTGCATCAATCATCACTCGGTCCTTGAGTTGAAAGTAAGAACACAATTATCAAGGCTGGAATAATGATTAACAGATACAGAAGCTGGCCAAAAACCAGTTCAGTTCAGGTTCAAGCACAAGGTGGATCACCCGGACACGACGACGCCGCGCTGGAATTCAGGGCGGCGTTCGGGGCAAAGGTATCGTTTACGGGACTGAGGGGCGATTACACGCAGTGGAAAACGCGCAGGGTAAGCCCTGTCAAATGGCGCTTTTGTCCCATACGCCAAGGGCGAGGAACAGCCGATTACGAATGTTCCTACACACGAAACAGCTTAAACTTGCAGCGCCACCCGCTCACGGCACGGGCATTCGTCCATATAACGGTGCGCTTCAACGAACTGGTCGAAGGCAAACACTGTGGTTTTCAGCGGCACCAGCACACGGTCGGCGGTCAACTGGTTGATATCACGCAATGCCCGCTGCATGGCGACCTGGTCCTGGATAATGCCCAGCTCCGGTTTGCCGGTGAAATTGCCGATGCAGTGCACAAAGAACTGAATGTTCTTCTGGAACGCCGCACAGGCCGGAAACGGTGTCTGATTGCCGCCCTGCAGGCCATAGAGCACCAGACTGCCGCGCGGGGCCAGTACGTCGCCAAGCAACGACATCTGCGGGCCGCCCAAGCCATCGAACACCACGTCGACGCCACGATTGTCGGTGAACTTGTTGATTTGCATCAGCAAGTCCTGCTCCTCGGTGACGATCACCTTTTCCGCCCCGAGGGACAGCAGGTAGTCACGCTCGGCGCTGTCCTTGGTCGCCGCAATCACACGCACACCCAGCGCCTTGCCCAGTTGCACGAAAGACGGGCCGGCGCAGTGGCTGGCGTCGGTCACCAGGGCAAACTGGCCGGGTTTGACCCGTGCCAGGTCCATGTAAGCGAAGTAGGCGATCAACAGCGGCGTGTAATGCACGCTGGCTTCAATCGGGCTCAGCACATCCGGGTAACGGGTCAGGGCCGAACGGGGCAGGACGATCTGTTCGCCATACACCGGGTAATCATTGGGGCTCTCGGCCGGAAAACTGGCCACTTTATCGCCCACCGCCAGGTCATCCACGCCGTCGCCGAGGGCGACCACCACGCCGGCCATTTCATGACCAAGGCCGGACGGCAAACGTGCATGGGAGGACGCCAGGTTCTGGCGCCACAGGATGTCGTACCAGCTGATGCCAATCGCCTCGACACGCACCTGCACTTCGCCCGGTGCGGGCTGCGCGGCTGCATGCTCTTCGCATTTGAGCACCTCGGCCGGACCAAACTTGTGAAAACGGATCGTGCGGGACATCGCAAACCTCGTCAAAGTAACCTCTAATGCCATGAACTTTATCTGGGCTTTGCGGGTAAGGCCACCGGTCGCCATTAATAGTCGACATGCTTGTCATTGATTCCGCGACTAAGCTACAGACCTCAGCTTTCGTAGGAAAACTCAATTATCTTGTGCAGAGTATCAGCCTTTCCCCGTAAGATTCATGCAGGTCGTTGTTTACACATGGCCGCTCTCGTCAAGTTTGCAGACTCTTCCAGGACACAAGATGAACCGTAACGACCTGCGTCGTGTCGACCTTAACCTCTTGATCGTATTCGAAACCTTGATGCATGAGCGCAGCGTGACCCGCGCTGCCGAAAAACTGTTCCTCGGCCAGCCGGCCATCAGCGCCGCCCTGTCGCGCCTGCGCGGGCTGTTTGACGACCCGCTGTTCGTACGCACCGGCCGCAGCATGGAGCCCTCGGCCCGCGCGGTCGAGATCTTCGCCCTGCTCTCCCCGGCCCTGGACTCGATCTCCACCGCCGTCAGCCGCGCCGCCGAATTCAACCCGGCCACCAGCACCGCCGTGTTCCGTATCGGCCTGTCCGACGACGTCGAATTCGCCCTGCTGCCCCAACTGCTCAAACGCCTGCGCGCCGAAGCCCCCGGCATCGTGCTGGTGGTGCGCCGCGTCAACTACATCCTGATGCCAGGCCTGCTGGCCTCGGGCGAAATCTCCATCGGCGTCAGCTACACCGCCGACCTGCCCGCCAACGCCAAGCGCAAGGTCCTGCGCCGCAGCCTGCCCAAACTGCTGCGCGCCGACAGCGTGCCCGGCTCCCTGAGCCTGGACGACTTCTGCAGCCGCCCCCACGCACTGGTGTCGTTTGCCGGCGACCTGAGCGGTTTTATCGATGAAGAACTGGAAAAGCTCGGTCGCAAGCGCCATGTGGTGCTGGCCGTGCCGCAGTTCAACGGCCTGGGCACCTTGCTGGCGGGCACCGACATACTCGCCACCGTGCCCGACTACGCCGCCGAGGCCCTCACCTCGGCCGGCGGCTTGCGCGCCGAAGACCCACCGCTGCCGGTGCGCAGCTTTGAACTGCACATGGCGTGGCGCGGGTCACAGGATAATGATCCAGGGGAGCGGTGGTTGAGGTCGCGGATTCAGATGTTTTTTGGGGACCCTGAGAGTCTTTAGGCGTCGTCTGGCAGGCCGTTCGGCGGATCATTTCAGCCTTTCCACAAACCATGGAGCTCCATTCACTTCCAGTGGATTGCTACATTGGGGGCACATCTGAGAGCATGCTTTGGATGGTTTGAAAAGGATGCCCCCAATCTAAGGCCCAACAGTTCCGTTCTCGAAAAAGTCTCCCCTGCGCTTATCCCAACCGCCGTTGAGCGCTAGTCGATCACCTCAGTTAATGGCTGAACCTCCGTACGAGAACAAGTGGGGAGTCGTGTGATCAACAATGGTGGTAGCGCACCATCAATAGAAGTATCCGTAAGCTTGCGCTTGCACTTCACAAAGCCAGCGCGCCAAGGCGACAGCGGTACGTGGTCGTGTACAACGACGCCGACGGCCAGCAGGCCACTGCATCAGGGCGCCCCTACGCCACCCCGTAGCACCCATGCCCCTGCTGGGGGGATCCGGCAACTTCGCTCAAGCGCTGGAAATAACCCGCCACTGCAGGGAATCACGGATGTTCGAACGACGTGTTGAACCAAGTATTCACCGAAAGTCCCACAGGAATATCCGCCTGAGTATACGGTCCGTATATATTAATGGGGGAGGATCCCCGCCCTTACCCTTGTTGAGGCGGTTCTGGAGAAACTGCACCTGCCCCTTTAGATCGGCATTCTTTTTCTGAAATACGGCGGGGTTCAACCCATCCAGCCGCATACCGCGTGATTCAATGCATCTGGGATGAGTCCGCTACACAGACGATCTACGCAACTGATCGACCTCTTGCAGATAGAGCTCCACCTCCTCGTTCAGCCATTCGACAAACTGCTGGCGCCTGCCCTGGATGCGTTCGCGGTCCGGCAGCAGCAGCCAGTAGGGATAGGCATACGGCACCGCATAGTCACTCAATTGCACCAGCTCACCGCGGCCGATGGCGTCGTGTACCAGGCTGCGGCGCACGAGGGCAATTCCCTGCTTGAGGCGCACGGCCTCCAGCACCAGGTTCGAATCGTTGCTGCACAAGCCTTTACGCGCTACCTCGACGTTCAGGCCGGCGGCTTCGCACCAAGGTTGCCAGGAATCCATAGTAAAAATGATCGGGCTGGCAACGATTTGCGCCGGCGTTTTGGGCAGTTGCCCGCCGTTGAAGCCGGGGGCGGCGACGACGATCATTTCATCGTGGAACATCATGAATTGTTGCACGTTATCCCAATCGCCCCGGCCCATGCGCACGCTGATGTCGATGGCTTCCTGCGCCAGATTGGTCACCGTCAGGCTGGCCTGCAGGCGCACGGTGATATGCGGGTAGCGCGCCTGGAACCGTCCAATGCGCGGCAGCATCCAGGAAAACCCGAACGACGGCATGACCGCGACCACCAGCTCCGAAGCCTTGGGCTGCGCTTTGACCTGGCGTGTGGCGTCGGCAATGTTATTTAACGACTCACGCACCTGCAGTGAGTACAAGCGGCCGTCTTCGGTGATGCGCAGGGCGCGTCCCTCACGCGCGAACAGCGTTACCCCGAGCATCTCTTCCAGCACTTTGATCTGCTGGCTGACCGCCGAGTGCGTGACATGCAGTTCTGCCGCCGCGAGGGTGACGCTCGCTAGACGACTGACGGCTTCAAAGCTGCGCAGGCAACTGAGGGGCGGGATAGCCGACATGTAAGCGCTCCTAACAAATATGTAAAAAAAAGACTGATATCGAAGAACCTGATGCCAATTTAATGTAAGTGCAGGTGCACTCACCACAATTTTTCGGTGTCGGACGCACCCCATCGACCTTACAGGAGACATCAGGTGCCTACGCTATCAGTCACTTCCAGCCCTCATCCTCACGCCTGGGCAGACTGCGAGCCAGAGTGGGTTTATGTTCACCTGTGCGCAGCGGAGTTGATGTCGCTGCGCTTTAACCAAGACATCATTGCGCGCTCGCTCAGTGGCAGTCACTGGGTGAGCTGGGAAGGCTGCGATCTATTTCTGGAGCAACATCAGGACCTGCGCCTGAGCGCCGGTACAGCCTTGATCGATGGCGCAGGTGTGTTGCAAATCGCCCTGGCGCCAGCGCAGGAAGCGCCCACCAGGCGCCTGGGCCAATGGCTGATCGCGCCGTTCAAGCCGAACCACACCGAGCCGTTGCGGATTGAAATTCGCTGATGGCCGTGTCAATCACTGCTGGAGCAAGCGGCGCCCGTGACTACCTGGGCTTTGCCGTGACAATCCTGGCGTCCACGTTTTTGATGGGTTCAAGCTTCGTCTCCGGCAAGGTGCTGCTCAACCAAGGGTTCGACCCATTGATGCTGGTGGGCGCGCGGTTCCTGTTGGCGGCGCTGGCGACCTTGCCCCTGGTGATGCTCGCAGGGCGTGCCTGGCGCGCCGCCCTGTTCCCGCGTCACCTGAACGCCCGGCAAATGCGCGTAATCGCCGTCATTGGCCTGACCCAAACCGCTGCCGTGATGAGCCTGCTGTTCCTGGCGATGCGCACGGTGTCGGCCTCCACTGCCGCGATCCTGCTGTTTACCAACCCGGTGTGGGTCGCCGTGGGCAATAGGCTGTTCTTCGCGCAACCGCTCAAGGCCATTCGCCTGCTGGGCCTGATGATCGGCGTGATCGGTGTAGCGCTGGCCGTGGGTGCAGACCTGGCGCAGGACGCCCAGCCGGGTGCGTGGGTCGGTGTGACCCTGGCGCTGGGTTCGGCCCTGAGCTGGGCCGCCGCGACCCTGATCATCAAGCGCAACCCGCTGCCCATGGGCACTTGGGCCTTGAGCTTCTGGCAAATGTTTATTGGGGCCCTGGGGGCGCTCGCCTGTGCTGTGCTGGCCGGCGAACACTGGCCGGCCCACCTCACTACGCAGCAGTGGGGCTGGTTTGCCTGGCTGGCCATACCCGCCTCGACCGGCTCGTTCGGGCTGTGGTTTGTGGCGCTCAAACGCTCAGACGCGGCCAGCACCAGTGGTTTCCTGTTTCTGGCGCCTTTGTTTGCGGTGTTGTTGTCCTGGGTCGTTCTCAACACCCAACTCTCCCTGTGGCAAGGCTTGGGAGGGCTGCTGGTAGCCGCGTCGATATGGCTGATGAATCGTTGATCGGCACCCTCTGGGCTGAGCTGGCAATAACTTGAAAAAGGAATGAAAGATGATTTCGCAAGCACTTGAGCCCTTTTTGGACCTGCTGTGCATCACCACCAGCAATGAGTTGATGGCCTGCCTGAAGGAACGTGTGCTGCAGCTGGGCTTCGGCCGGTTTCAGCTGCGCCTGAGCCCCAGCAGGAACGCACACGCGTGCAACCACTTGGTCATTGGCGATTTCCCCCAGGCCTTGCGCGAGGAGTACGAACGAGCCGGTTACGCCAAGATAGACCCGGTGCAACTGCATTGCATGGAGAACGTCACCCCGATCATTTGGAGCGAGGCATTGTTTAGTTCGCCGCAGCGCCTCAACCTGCGCGAGCTGGCCCTGGCTCACGGTCTCGAATATGGCGTGACCTTCGCTCTGCACGGCCCCCAGGGCCAATTCGGTACGCTGAGCCTCAGTCTTGAAGCGAGTGATATTGACCAGGCGCAATGGCTGATCAGGCGCCAGATGGGGACCTTGCTGATGCTCAGGGACGCGGTGCTGCAGGCCGCCTTGCGCGTAATGGCACCGATGACGCGCGAAGTGCCTGCCACCCAGATCAAACTGACGCAGCGCGAAAAAGAGATATTGCGCTGGAGTGCCTTCGGCAAGACCAGCTGGGAGATTTCGAATATTTGCAGTTGCTCGGAAGCCAACGTGGACTTCCACTTCAAGAATATCCGACGCAAGTTCAGCGTCTCGAGCCGTAGCGCTGCCGTGGTGCAGGCACTGTCGATGCATCTTATTCAGATTTGACGCAACATCCCATCCCGACAGGTGCCGTGCGCCAACTGAACCCCAGGTTAAACGACGGGTGACCACATAAGGCCAACCACTCGGGCGACAGCTCGACGGTCAGCGCCTCGCCCGTGAGTGTGCCCACCCCGCCCGCCAGCGTGAAGCTGTGCTGGTACGGTGCGGTGGCACCGTCCCGGCGACACAGGCAGCGCATATCGCCGCGAATCCCGGAACCACGGTATTTGAGCAAGCTCTCGCGCCGGGTCCATAACCAGACGAAGTCGGCTTCCTGCGTATGGATGTCACGGCCTTGCAGCCAGGTGCGTTCGCTGTCACAAAAGTAGCGACGCACCGCACTGCGCCAGAATACCGGGGCGTCACCCTGCTCGTAATCCAGGCCTACAGAGGACGTTCCCACCACCAGCACGCCCAGACGCTGCGCGTACGTCACACTGGCGAACAGCGGCGGCTCGCTGCGCACGCGCAATTGCCCGCTGGGTTCCTGCTCGATAATCACCTGCTCAGGGTCGCAGTGCAGCAGCTCGGCGATGGTCAAGCGCAAAGCCATACGAGCATTAAGGTAGCGGGCGCGCCGCCGCTCGCATAGGCGCGCGGCCTGCTGTCGCTGCTCGGCGTCCAATGTTCCCTGCCAACCAGGATCCGCCACAGCGTGTACGGGAAACACCACCAACCGCACTGCGCTCACGCCGATTGTTCGCGCAAGTTGTGACGCACTTGTAGGCACGCAAAGAACAAGGCGTAAGCCCCCGCCAGGCTCAGCACCGGTAGCAAGGTCAACAGCGGATTGGGAGTGCCGATGACCAAGTGAACAGTCAGCAAGATGGCCGCATAGATCAGCATCGCCATTGCTGCCGCATATACCGCAACCGTCTGACGTGAGCTACGGCCGATCCGGCGACTGATAAAGGCCGAAAATGCAAAAGTCGCCGCGAAACTCAACAACCACTGTGCCAGGGCTGATTGCGCCATGGCCGTCCAGGGCATATGCCGGGCGCAGAACGCCACCCAACCGGCATACAGTGTGGCCGACGCAATCGAACTCACCAGCCGCACGACCGAAGGGCTAACCCCTGAGTTTTTTGAGCGCACGCGCAATCCCCCATTTAACCCGGATGCCCATGGACGACACACGAAACCGAGCGGCCAGGGCGCCAATCTGCTGACGATGCACACTGTGCTCGATAGTCGGCCCGAATACGTACAACCACTGCGGCAAATGCCAGTTCAGGCGGCTGAGCAACTGGCCGACGTCGAAATACATCACGCGTACGCTCTCACCGCTGTAAGGATGTTTTTTCGTGATCGGCAGGCATTGCGCGCCTAAACGGGTGTACACCGGCACCAGGATCTCAATGGCATCCAGCACGATGTAGCGGCTGCGCAGGTGCAGCGCGACCCTGCCAAGCTCACGCAGTAAGGCCAGCATCACACGGTGCCCGGCGTATTCGGGCAATACTGCAACCCGCGACATCTCGACAAAACCTGCCCCCCACAACCAGACGGGCAGAGGCGTCGACACTTCGATCTCGCAGCGCTCGCGATGGCTGCTGTTGACCACCACACGCCCGCTCCCCACGCATTTGCTGCCCAGGCGCGCACAGACCTGAATGGCGTAGGGGTCCCATTCGTCCCACAAGGTGTGCGGGTCCTGCACATCTTCCAGGCGCCCGTAGTGCCGGTTGGCCGCCAGCCGACAAGCAAGCACTTCTTCCAGCGCATCGGCGTTCTGGATAATCGCGACGTTGATCAGGCGGTCGACCGCCGCCCCCTTGCGCAACGCCGCAGGCAGGCTGTCAAACGTGAAATGCCGTTGCCGACACAGCAGCATCAATGCCACGGCGCGGCTCGACGGCGTGTCCAGCACGCGGAAGTGGCAGAGCCAGCGCCCGTGCTCCTCGAAACGCCCGAGCACCTGCACCCGCGCAATGGCCAGGCCACTCCACGGGCAGTTGAACTGCAGCTCAAGGTCCATGCCGGACACGATCACCACATCGCGGTCCATCACCTCGAACACGCCCTTGAGCGGGCTGAGGTAATGCAGGTCCAGGCTCAGGCGGCGATTGAACAACACGGGGCTGCGCGCCAACGCCTTGAGAGGCTCTTCGCAGCGCTCGCGCTCATTCAGATGAGCCGGTCTGGGACCGCTGTTGACCAGCTCAAGGCAAGGTTGCTGGCTGGGTGTCCAGCGACCGCGCATTTTCACCGGCACCACCGGGTGATGCAGGTTCTGCTGGAAGTACAGCGCCACGCTGACCGGCGCGACACCGGCACGGTACGTGCCGGCGGGCAGCTCAAGCAGGCAATGAGCCTCACCTTGAACCGTCAGCAGGGCCGGCACGCTGTACCCGTCAAATTGGGCCTGCACCGGGATGCGATGGCACTGCCCCTGCGCGCCCCCTTTAATCAACGGCGATAATGCGGCCCCTGGCTCATCGCCTGGCAGTACAGATGCAGCATTGGCTGACATAGCATCGTCCTGATGGATAAACGGAACACAGGCCGCCTGGGCGACCTGTGTGCGATTGTCACTCAACGGCTCAGTGACTGCGCGAAGGACTGCAGGAGGTTGTAGCCCTGATCCCAGTAGCCCAACTCGGACTTCCCATTGATGTGGCCCAACTCGCCCAGGTTCGCGCACGCACACCCCAGCTTATGTGCGCTGCGTTGGGCATAGGCGAGGTCACCGTAGGGATCGTTCTGGCTGGTGACCAGCGTGATCGGAAAATCGCTCGTCAGTTGATCGGCCGGCCGGAAACCGCGGGCCTCTGCCGGGAATTGCGCGCTATGGGGGTCCGGCACCGCGACCAGAAACGCTCCGCGCACCCGCTCCGAGCGATGGCGCGCGGCCCACTCCAGCAACAGCAGGCAACCGAGACTATGGGCAACCACCACTACCGGCTGCTGCTGGTGCACCAGCAGCGCCTGCAAATCGGCGACCCATTCCTCACAATCGGGGTTATTCCAGTCACGGTGCTCCAGCCACAGTGAATCCGGATGTTCGGCCCTCCAGTGTCGCTGCCAGTGGGTGTCGCCGGAGTTACCGACACCCGCCAGGAACAGCCAGTTGAACGCCTCGTCACACTTCATATTCAACCCCCACCCCGTCGAAGCGCAGGCGATCCTGCACGAGCACCTTCTGCCCGTGCTTGTCGAAACCATCGAGCAAACCGGCTTCCATCAGGCGGATCACAAACTGCGATGAATTCACTTCGCCTACGTCGTTGAGGCGCACCATCAACTCTTTGTAGCCGAAACCCTGTTCGTTGAGGTCCTTGAACAACTGCAACAATGCATCGCTGACGGTGTACTTCGTCATGTCCTTGCCGGCACCGTTGGAGAGGATCTGCTTGAGGCTCAGTTTGAAGCTCAGGGGCTCGATCTTGAAGTACTCGGCGGTCTCAACCTGATCGCCCAACCAGTCGAACCGTACGATGCGGTTCAGTTGCTTGGTCAAATCGGAAATCCAGCGAACGCGGGCGGGGTTCAGCTCGGCATCCATGAACTCGTCGGTCAGCTCGTCGCGCTGGTGCCGGCCGATCGCAATCATGGTCGAGGCGCGGTCCTTGAAATCGCCGATCTGTGGTCGGTTCTGTTTCTCGCCGTTGACCAGTTGCTCAAACCACTCTTTGCGCTTCAATCGTTCGTCCGCCGACTCACTGATGCGGCGCTTGGTCCAGAACTCGGACGCCGGCTCAGTGAACGAGGCAAAGGTATAGAAGGACGCCAGAAACTCGTGGTACTGGTTGTAGGTCTCGCTATAGCTGCGGTTGTACCAGGCGTGCACCTTGTCGCGTCGCGAGGGGTTCTGCATCAGGTAGTCGATGCTGCTGGCGGCGCTGACGGCGGACTGCGAGGCCAAGTGTACGCCTTGGGAGAACAGCGGATCGGTAAAGCAGGCCGAATCACCACAGAGGAAAAAGCGGTCACGGGAAAAGCATTTGGTCTCGTACGACCAGTCACGCACCAGCTTCACGTCTTCTGAACGCTCTACACCATTGAGGATCGAAAGAGCACGCTCGCTCTTGGATAATGTCTTGTCATAGAACGCATTCAGGCCAAGGGTCTTGATGTCGGCCAGCTTGCTCTGGTCTACGATGGTGCCGACGCTGTAGATACCGTCCTTGAGCGGGATCATCCAGATCCAACCGTCTTCGAAGGTAATCGAGAAGGTGGTGCCATTGAGGTCGTTCTTGAAAGGGTCCGGTGTCTTGAAGTACGACCACAGCGCAACGCTTTTGTAGAACTCGTCGTACTCGCGCAGCTCCAGTTTGCGCACCAGCGGGCTGTTGCTGCCCGAGGCGTCGATCAAGTAGTCGCCGATGAACTCGCTGAGTTCGTGCTTGTGGCGAACGGTCACGCTGATCTTGTCGGCTTGCTCGGTATCCACGTCAATCACGGCGGCCTCTTCGAACACCCGCACGCCGCGCTCGCGGCAGGTGTCGAGCAGCATCTGGTCAAAGTCCGAACGCAGTACCTGGATGGCGTGGTCGAACACCCAGTCTTCGGTCTTGGGCGTGCTGAACGAGAAAGTCCATGGCGCCTCGGTCTTGCCCCACAGGAAGGTGGCCGAAGGCTTGAGCACGTAGCCCGCTTGCTCGATCTTTTCGCTCAACCCCAGGCGATGCAGGATGGACAGTGTGCCCGGCAGGAAGGACTCGCCAACCCGGTAGCGCGGGAATTTCTCTTTCTCGAACACCGTCACCTGGTGCCCAAGCTTTTGCAGAGTCAACGCGGCGATACTGCCAGCTGGACCACCGCCCATGATAATGACGTGTGCAGACTTGTTCATGCGGGTACTACTCCTTTAGACCAGTTGAAGGATTTTCTGACGGGCTGTGGATGTGCAATGCGAATGGGCCGGAATGCAGTCACTGAGGGTGCAACCGGCTTGAACCGTGACGTCGTCTTCGATCACCGTCTGCGGCGTGACCACCGTGCTGAGCCCGATGAAACAGCGGCTACCGAGGGTGATGCTGTTGCCGGCATTGAAATGCGGCGACAGGAAGTTGTTGTTACCCAACTGCGAGTGATGACCCACGCTGCTGTGGTAATTGATCATGTTCCAGGAACCGACCCGGGTATTGACCCCTATATGGCAGTCGGCGGCGATCACATTGCCGCGACTGGCGCCAAGGTCCAGGCGATGGCGCACCGAGGGATGAATGAAGTTGGGGGCCGACAAGCGACCGTCGCTGAAATACGCGTCGATCAACGTTTGGCGCAGGGCGATATCAGCCACGCCCAGTACGTAGCGGTCACGCACGTCCAGGTAGTCGGTGGGCCATGGTTCGACCACGGCGGCGACCTCGCTTTCACCCTGCACCGCTAGGTGACGCACCACCGCCGAGGGCTCGATTTCTTGCAGGTAGCTCGCCAGCTCTAGCGCAAAGCGCCCGGCGCCAAGGATCACGATTGCGCTCATGAGACCACCGCACGGGTTTTCTTGAAGCGGTTGGAAAAGGCGATTTCATCGACCTTGTTGACCTTGACCGGCAACTTATAGGCCTCAAGACAAGCGGCCAGATGTTCAAGCACATGCTGCTTGAGGGCCTTCTTGCAGGCGACACCGGTGGCCTTTACATCCATGTGCACGGCCTGGCCGGTGATGGCGTTGGGCATGCCGTACACCACGCAATCGTCGATCAGCGCGCTGCGCAACATCACATCCTCGATCTCGGTAGGCAGCACCTTCAGCCCTCCCACGTTGATCAGTTCCTTTTGCCGCCCCTGGATGCGCAAGTAGCCTTCTTCGTTCTGCTCCACCAGGTCGCCGGTGCGGAACCAGCCGTCCTCGGTGACGTTATCGGTGTCCTGGTTCAGGTAGCCGACGAACTGGCTGCGGGTCTTGAGCTGCAACTCACCGTCGACAATCCGGAACTGGGTGTTGGTGTCCGCCAGTTTGAAGAAGGTACTGGCCGACGACTGACTGACCGTGGCACTGATCCCGGTTTCGCTGGTGCCGAAGGTTTGCAGCATCCTGGCCTTGGGAAATGCCTGCTGAACCCGCTTGAGCAGGCTTTGCTGCATGCTTTCCGTGCCATAGGTAATCAGCCGCACCGACGACAGGTCATGCTGTTGGTGATGCCGGCCCATGAGGATCAGGTTGAGAAAAGTCGGGCTGACGGGGACGACTTTGACGCCATGCCGTGCGATCAGCGCGCAGATGGCCTCGGGCGCGCGGTCCACCGGCATCACCGCGCAACCACCGACGGTCAGAGTGTTGAGCAACGAGTTCAAACCGCCAATGTGATCGAACAGCAGGAACATCAATATCGACATCGGCTTTTTGTGTTCCTTGCCCACCTTGGTGTCGACCAGATCGTCAAAGTCATGCAGGATCGCCTTGGGCGCCCCGGTGCTGCCGCTGCTCAGCAGCACCAGGCCGGCGCGGCCCTTGTCACGCAGTGCGTTGTAGTAAGCGGGGGTGTCATCGGTGGCTTGCCGTACCAACCCGTGATGGATCCAGTTCTCATCAATAATCTCGATGCGGTGCTCACAGCGTGCGGCGCCCTGCAAGGTCAGCAGGGCTCGCTCACTTAGGTCCACCAGCGGCGCGACAATGTTGCGGTTCAGGTACAGGGCCAGCAACGCGGCGACCGCCGACACGCCGTAATCGGTGTGGAGGATCACCGCATCGCCCGGCTTGACGCCCTGGTCGACAAGCCACCCGAGACACTGCTGCACCCGAGTCAGCAGTTCGGCGTAAGTGCACTGCCGTTCACCGTGCAACAGCGCCGTGCGCTCTGCGGGTTCGCCCAGTGTCGCGAGCAAGGCTTCGCGGCTCATTGCACACCACCCAGGCTCAAGGTTTCGCCAGTGACAAAGACCGACTGGCTGGAGATCAGAAACGTCAATGGCCCGATCAGGTCGGCAAACACGCAGGGCCTGGCAATCGTCTGGCGTTCAATCATCTTCTGTTTAATCTCTTGAGGAAGTGTGCGAGTCAGGGCGCTGCGATACAGCGGCAGTACCAGGTTGTTGACGCGAATACCAAAGCCGGACAATTCCTTGCTCAAAGTGCGCGTCAGTTGCTCCACCGCAGCCTTGCTCGCGGCATAGACCGACTGCCCGGGGATGGCCCAGTGTGTCGCCACGGTAGAGATATTGACGATGGCACTGGGGCCGTCATTCTTTTGCATTAACTTGACGGCTTCACGGGTCACATTGATCAGCCCGAATACATTGCTTGCAAACAAGTCGCGAGCGGTTTCAGTCGGCGTTAGTTGAAACGGCGCCATAGTCGCCTCACCCGCGTTATTAATAAGCACATCCAATTTCCCATGGACGAGACGCACATGTTTAATCATGTTCCTGACGGCACTGGCGTCGTTCAGATCCAGGCAAAAGTGCGTGTATCGTTCATGTTCAATTGAACCTTCTCCACGACTGCAGCCCACGACGACATGGCCGTGTTCAAGAAAATACAATGCCGCTTCTTTGCCCACGCCTTTGCGTGTACCGGTCAGCAATATAATCATATCAATGCAACTTATAGCCGATAAGTAACGGCAAACTATACAGCGGTTTAATTTGAGTACTCTGTGAGCTGCCTGAGGCGTGTTTTATCAACGACGGTACTTCGCGCTTGATAACCCGCGATCCCCCCAGGGACCACTCGGCCAGTTCCTCGGCATTACTCACCAGGCATTGCACGCGCAGGCGCAGACATAATGACAACCGCCAACTGTCGAGGCTGCGCGCGAACAGCGCCGGGTTGCCGATATAGAGCACCCGGCCGATAGGTTCGAACCAGCGCCGGGTCATGCGCTTGACGATCAGGTAGCACGATTGCGCCGTCTGCGAATCGACAATCATCAGGTGTCGGCACTCCACCCCGGCGTGGTCCTGGAACACCACGGCTTCTTGCTCATTCAACCAGCCGACAACCCGATGAATATCGGTTTCCAGACGATAGCGGCGACGTATGTTCAACGGGTTGGGCAGCGGGTAAATCAGCTGCAGGTCGGTTTCCAGATCGGTAAACCCGAATTTTTTGCTGATCTCATAAACGTCAGGTGTAGGCGTGTAGTTAAGCAGCGTGACTTTGCGCATCGACAGCACCGGCAGTAGCAATTTCAAGCTTTCCTTGCGGTACTCGGCCTGTACATACCAACTGTGCAACTCGCAGAAACGCTGCTCGCCGTTACAGGGCTGGGTGGTGAAGAGCAAACCCAGAAACCCCACCACCGTGTCGCCATCAAGCATCACATAGCCAAAGTAGTCTTCACCGCCGGACCACACATCAGTAAACATGCGCTTGCGCACGCTCACGCCAATCCAGTTGGAGTTCAAGGTAGATTCGCGCAATAGCTTGCACACGGGATACATATCAGCGCTCAGCGCCCTACGAACCGTCACGTTCACGTCAGTGCTCCCTGCAGGGTGCCAATCAGGCGGATGCCAACAACGGCTGTTGCTCGGCGATGATGAAATCCATCAGGCAACTGACGCTGCTGAAAGGACTGATGGTCTGGGAGACGGCTTTTTCCGAGGTCAACGAAATTTCAATGCCAAGTTCGTCGTCAAGTCCTTCCTCCACCGCCGCAAGAAAACTCACCAACTGCATGGAATCGAATACGCCCGTGGTCCCATAAAGCGCCAACGAATCAATACTCGATAAATCAATCTTTTCTTTACGCGTGGCATTAATTTCAATTAACGCGCCATGAATGATAGTAAATATCGCGTCTCGCATAATCGACCTTCCGGATAATCATTGAACAAGAGCCGGGCGCATTTAAAAAATGCGCGCAGCCGGTAGTGGATAAAACCTAACAGGTTCATCTGAACAAAAAAAACTACCAGATCAGGTAGGTTTTTTAACTATGGCCGCTCCGCTAAGATCCAGCGCCGACCTGCAAGCACGCGATGAATAAATAGACGCTCGGTGCCCCACGTCTTTGACTAACCCAACAAGGTAACCACATGCTCTTCCTGCCCATTGTCTTCATAATATTAACGGCCAAGGTTGCGGGTGCCTTCCTAAAAAAGTTAGGGCAACCGGAAGTGGTTGGCGAAATGATCGCCGGCTTTGTATTAGGGCCCTTAGTTCTTGGCCTGCTATTTCCCGAAGCACACCATGCACTATTTAAGGGCGACGCCATCACTCACTTAAAAGTACTCAGTGACTTGGGCATCCTGTTATTTATGTTCGTCGTCGGCGCCGAGTTTCGAATGCCGGTTCAGCGCTCGGCCAACGCACTGGGCAAAGTCTTGCTGGTCGCCGGAAGCAGCATTTTCCTGCCCTTCATACTGGGCATTGCGATTACGCCCGTGCTCTACAGCAGCTTCGCGCCTGCTGGCACACCGCACCTGGGGTTTAACCTGTTCATTGCAACGCTGTTTTCGGTGACCGCTTTTCCGGTGCTGGCGCGCATTCTCAAGGAACGGCAGATGCTCGATAGCGAAGTCGGCGCGCTCTCGCTGATGGCCGCCGCCGTGAGTGATATTTGCGCGTGGGTGTTGTTGGCAATCACGGCCATGAGCTTGCAGTTGGATCATCAATGGCAGGTTCTCATCCTCAGACTGTGCGGCCTGTTGGCGCTGTGCTGCGCCTCATTCTGGTGCGTGCGTCCGCTGCTGGCTCGGTGGATAACCGCACTGGGCGACACGACCACCCTGCCCTTGCTTGCGGTACTGCTCTGTGGAGCACTGCTCTACGGCAGCATCACCGAATGGTTGCAGGTGCACGCCGTGTTTGGCGCGTTCCTCTTCGGCGCGTGCCTGCCTCGCGATCAACGGCTACTGAACATGCTGGTCGAGCGCGTAGAACATATGGCGGTGATCGTGTTGATGCCCAGCTTCTTCGCCTTGGCCGGGCTCAACACTACTGCAGCGACGTTTTCCGGTGTGGGTATCAGCCTCCTGGCCCTGGTGCTGTTGGTGGCCATCTGTGGCAAGTTGCTGGGCGGTGCATTGGGCGCGCGTCTGGCCGGTTATCCGGCACCAGTAGCACTGAGCGTCGGGGTACTGATGAACGCCAGAGGACTGATGGAACTGGTGGTATTAAAAGTCGGACTCGACCTGGGGATTATCGGCAAGGAGTTGTTCACCCTCTTCGTCATCATGACCGTGGTCACCACCGTCATGACCGGCCCCTTACTAAACATTCTGGATAGGCTACGCCCTGCGCGCCAAAGGTTGGACATGCCATGACCGCACTCAATACCCCCGCCACTGCCGTGGTGCGGTCACGCCGGTTCAAACGTAGCGGCGCTGCGTTAATTATCGTGCTGTTGATTGGCGCCGTCGGTGTATCTTTCTACCTATATGGCAAACAGCCGCGCCGCCAGGGGGTGGCTGACCTGCCCGGGCTGCAGGCGCCGGTCAACGTGCAGTTCGATGAACGCGGCGTGCCGCATATCACCGCAGGTAATCAAGCGGATGCATACCGTGCCCTGGGCTACGTGCATGCCCAGGAGCGCCTGTTCCAGATGGAAATGCTGCGGCGCCTGGCCCGTGGTGAATTGGCGGCGGTGCTGGGCAGCAAGCTACTGCCCACCGACAAACTCTTTCGTACGCTGCGCATCCGGGAGCAGGCCGACTGGCAGGTGACTCACGCCGATCATGACAGCCCGGCATGGCATGCCTTGCAGGCCTACCTGGATGGTATCAACGCCTACCAACAGCAGGGCCCGCTCCCGGTTGAGTTCGACCTGCTGGGAATTGAAAGACGGCCGTTCACCGCGCAGGACGTCTACAGCGTTGTCGGGTACATGGCTTACAGCTTTGCCGCAGCGTTTCGTACCGAGCCCTTGCTGACCTATGTCAGGGACACCTTGGGTGAGCCTTACCTGGACCTGTTCGATCGCAGTTGGAATCCGCAGGGCGCCATTGCCGGCCAACCCTTGACCGGTGAAGACTGGAAATCCCTGACGGCCTTGGCGCAACTCAGCGAACAGGCCTTGAGCGACGCCGGGCTGCCGCAAATGGAGGGCAGTAACGCCTGGGTCGTGTCCGGCCAACGCAGCCAAAGCGGCAAGCCACTGCTGGCAGGTGATCCGCACATTCGTTTTTCGGTGCCGTCAGTGTGGTACGAGGCGCACCTCAACGCTCCCGGCTTCGAACTCTATGGCGACTATGAAAGCCTGGTGCCGTTCGCCTTGCTGGGGCACAACAACGCCTTCGCCTGGACCCTGACCATGTTCCAGAACGACGACATCGACCTGATTGCCGAAACCACCAACCCTGACAACACCGAACAGGTCTGGTACCAGGGCCATTGGGTAACATTGGAGGAAGAACAACAGCGTATCGAAGTGCGTGATGCCGACCCGGTCATGCTGCGCCTGCGACGCTCGCCCCACGGCCCCATCATCAATGATGCACTGGGCGAGAATGCCCCCGGTCGCCCCATCGCAATGTGGTGGGCGTACCTGGATGGCCCCAATTCGGTGGTGGACGCCTTCTATCAACTCAACCGGGCCGATACCCTGGATAAGGCCCGCTCGGCGGCGGCGCTGATCAAGGCGCCGGGACTCAACGTGGTCTACGCCAATGCCCAGGGCGACATTGCCTGGTGGGCCGCGGCAGGTCTGCCCAAGCGGCCCCCACAGGTCGACCCGAATTTCATCCTCGATGGCAGCACCGATCAGGCCGACAAGCTCGGCTATTACCCCTTCAGCGCCAACCCACATGAAGAAAACCCGGCCAGGGGCTATATCGTCTCCGCCAACGCCCAGCCCGCCTCGCCTGCCGGCCAGACAATACCTGGGTATTACAACCTGCCCGACCGCGGCCAACGCCTGAACCGGCAATTGGCCCAGGACGCGCACTGGAGCATCGACAAGAGCAAGCAACTGCAGCTCGATACACAAACCGGCTACGCCCAGCGTGTATTACAACCTCTATTGCCGATCCTGCGGGCGGCGATTGACGACCCACTGCAACGCCAGTGGCTGGAGGGCCTGGCACAATGGCCGGGCGATTACCCGCTGGACTCGATCAACCCGACGCTGTTCAACCAGTTCCTCTATGACCTCGGCTACGGCGCCTTGCACGATGAACTCGGTGATGTGATGTTCCAGAACCTGCTCGCCACCCGCGTCCTGGATGCCGCCTTGCCGCGCCTGGCCGCCGATGAGCATTCACCCTGGTGGCAGGACAAGACTCAACCGGCGGTACAGCAGCGCACCGATGTGGTGGTGCGCGCCTGGAAGACCAGCGTCGCGCACCTGCAGGCCACCCTCGGCACCGACACCGCACATTGGCAATGGGGCAAAGCGCACCAACTGACCCAGATGCATCCGCTGGGCAGTCAAAAACTGCTGGCGCCGCTGCTTAACGTGGGCCCTTACGCGGTACCCGGCAGCCACGAAGTGCCGAACAATTTCTCTGCGCCGCTGAGCGCGGCGCCTTGGTCGGTCACCTACGGCCCTTCAACGCGCCGGGTGATCGACCTGGCGATGCCGGACCAGGCGCAGGGCATATTGCCTGTGGGGCAGAGCGGCGTTCCCTTCAACCGGCACTATCAGGACCAGGCCCTGCCCTTTGTGCGTGGCGAGTATCAAGTGCTGCACCTGTCCTCGACGGACATTGCCCGGGCCACCCAAAGCACCTTGCAGTTGCGGCCCGCGCCTTAGGCCCGTGCCGTCTGCTGGTCGAGCTGTACGAGGATCGCAGCCAAACATCGAGCAAAACCGGCCGGGTCCTCCAGCATCATCAGATGGCCGGTATCCGGCATCAAGGTCAGGCCGTGGCTGGCAGAATGTGCCCAGGCCGGGATGTCCCAGCCTGACACCGAACGCTCCCCTGCCAGCAGGTGCACCGGCGTGCGCTCGAACAGACGCTGCAATTGCTCTGGGTAGTCGGGCGCACCGGTAATCGCCACCACGGACTTGGCCATCGCCTGCAGCGTGCCCGCCGGTTGATGCGCCAGCCACGCCTGCGCGCGCTCAAGCAGCGGCGCCTCGGCCGCAAGCCCGGCTTTGGTCAGCCAGGTGTGCGGCTGCGCGCGATAGCCGGCCAGCATGTCGGCGACTTCCTGGGCCGGCGCGCGCGCCACCGACGAAGACCAGAATGCATCCTTGAGGCTGAAATTGCCTTCCACGCTGACCACCCCTGCCACCCGCTCCGGGTAGCGCAAGGCAAACAGATACGCCACCACCCCACCGACGGAATGCCCGACCAGGTGCACTTTACGCTCACCCAATTGCTGCGCGATCTTCTGCTCGAGGTGCTCGACCTGCGCCGCAATATCGATAACTCCCGCCTGCCGCTCAGCTTCACAGCCATAGCCAAGCAGGTCTGGTGCTGCCATCGGCCGCCCCGAAAACGCTTGCTCGCTCAGTTGCGATTTCAAGGTTCCAATAAGGCCATTGATAAAAATGACCGGAGTCTGTTCGCCAGTGTTCATGGTGTTCTCCCTGGGTCTAAAAGTTGAACCAACCCCTTAGTTAACACGCTCCCGAACACCTCTACTACCCCTCAGATCAGGTAGGTTGCGAGGCATTCCTGAACTCACTAGATTCTGCGTCCAGCTGTGTTGCCAACACCTGCCAAGCGATTGAAAGACAACAACAAGCGCCGGGGCAGGCGCACTATTTCAGGACATGCACATGGACGTTCAGATTGACGTTGGTATTCGCGCTGCAGCGCCCCAGATGCCGCGGTACACGGTTGACGCGTTATTAAGTGCAGAACTCAACCCCTCATACACGAGCACGCCGATGCCTGCCTGGCGTTGATTGAACAACGCTTCGCTTGCGCCCCTGCCTGGTTGCAGCTTGACCTCGCATCGTTCGACGCCACACTCCCCGAGCACATCGCCAGCGCACTGCTCGAACGCGCCAGCGCTGCCAGCCATGACCCATCCCTGTACCTGCCGTGCACAGGAACCGCAGACTTCATTGCCCGCCAATATGCGCCGCAAGGGCTAACCCACGGCAGCCTTTTGCACAGTGCTTCAAGCGCCTGCCGTTCGCACCTGCCGCTGTCCTGCCTGATGCATCGCATGCACAGCGCTCAGATGGGCGAAGCACGGCTGGACCGCAACCCCAATCGCTTGTATCGCCAATTTCTTGAACACCTGGGCATTTATCTGCCGGCGATTTCGTCCCCCCGGGCAGCCCGCGACCCACACCTGCTGCCGGATGCCTGGACCCTCACGGAACTGCGCCTGAGCCTGGCGAGCCAACCTGAAAAGTACAAGGCAAAACTGCTTGGCGCCGCGTTGTTTGAAACCGTCTACCCACTGCCGCATCTCGTCCGCTCGCTGAGCTGCACGGCTTATCTTCAACAGATGCAGTGGTTGCAGGCACAGCGCCTGGACACGGTGATCGCCGACGCTATCGTGCATGTTTTAAGCAGCCCAGGTGCCTCGCTGATCGACGCCTGCCGGGACATTGAAGCCGGTTTCAACCTGAGCATGGCGATCATGCAGAAATGGCTTGAAGGCCTGCAGCACTGGGTCGCACAAGGGCGGACAGGGGCGCGCCAACAAATGATCCGGCTGGTTCAGGACAAGGCCAGGTACGCCCAGGGTTATCACGCCAACATGAAGATGGATGGGCTGGCGTTCGACGAACTGATGAGCAGCAACCCCTCGCGCTTTGTCGATGTCTTGGGGCGCTCGCGCTGGGTAGTGCCCGGTCAGCCGCAGCGCAGTCGGTTGATCAACGAACTGATCAGCTTC
The DNA here is from genome assembly GCF_034354675.1 of Pseudomonas sp. MH9.3. Lineage (NCBI taxonomy): Bacteria > Pseudomonadati > Pseudomonadota > Gammaproteobacteria > Pseudomonadales > Pseudomonadaceae > Pseudomonas > Pseudomonas sp. MH9.3. Next base: position 974,942 of record NZ_CP133785.1, read on the forward strand.
AAAGGCCCGATGTTTCGCATTTTCAACGAGGCCGACCTGGTGGTGATCCGCAACTGGATCAATGATCTGGCCGAACACGCGCCCACGACAGTAGCCGCAGTCGAGCAGGTCGCGCCAGCGACACCCTCCGAGCCTGGCCAACTGATAAGTGAACCGTTTAGCGTGCCACGACGCACCGGCGCGCGCACGCTGTATCACCAGTTGATCAACATCGAGCGTTTCCCGGACGCGCGCCTGCAAGCACGCGCCTTCGCCGTGCGCTGGCTGGCTCAGACCCGCGCCAACGCCGCGCCTGACGACGGCGCCATGCCGCTGCCTGTCTATGACGCCGGTCAACTGCGCGCCTGGTATGACGCCAAGGCGCTCGGGCAGGTGCAGGCCTACACGCGTCAGTGCGAAATCGAAAAGTCGCGCGAACAGGTCATCGAAGAAGCCGTGTCGTTGTGCCCGATGATTTTCATCGATGGCGCCTGGCTTCAACACTGGTGCGCCCCTGGGCTGCTGGACAGCCCTACCGGCTCGCTGTTCTACCAGATTTATTCGGATGAAATCGGCAACGGAGATATCCGCCAGAACCACGCGAACATCTATCGCCAGTTGATGACTGCGATGGGTGTCGAGCTGCCGGACTTCGAACAACGAGCCTTCGTAGACTGGGACGGTTTCGACGATGAAGATTTTGACGTGCCCGTGTTCTGGTTGTCGTTATCGCTGTTTCCACGTCACTTCCTGCCGGAAACCCTGGGCCTGAACCTGGCCATGGAAATGTCGGGGGTGGGCGGCGCGTACCGCCAGGCGCGTGACGAGCTGCGTCACTACGGATTCCCCACCCACTTCGTCGACCTGCACAACACCATCGACAACGTTGCCACCGGCCATTCGGCCATGGCCGTGCAGGCTATCGAAGGTTTTATGGACGAATGCGCGCACTTGCCCGAAAGCGCCCAGGCGTTGTGGCAACGCATCTGGATCGGCTATCGCGCCTTGCGCGCCCCGCAGAAGAACCTGAAGAGCTGGTGGGCACGCAACACCTTTTACCCTTCTCCAACCTTATCTCGCTGAATCGAGGACGCATACGTGACTTGCTATGTACTTGGCATTTCCGCCTATTATCATGACAGCGCCGCAGCGCTGTTGGGCGATGGACACATTGTCGCGGCAGCTCAGGAAGAGCGATTCAGCCGCAAGAAACAGGACGCTCGATTCCCGCGCAATGCGATCGACTTCTGCCTGGAGCAAGCGGGTATCACGCTCTCCCAGGTCAACCATATTTATTACTACGAAAACCCCTACAAGAAACTCAGCCGTATCGGCGCGACGTACCTGAATTTCGGCGCCAAGGGAATGGGTTCGTTCCTGTCTGAAATGCCCGCCTGGCTGACTGAAAAAGTCCACATCAAGCGCACGTTGAAGCGTGAGCTTGCCAGCTGCCGTACCGCCGACGGGTACTGCCCTGCCATCAGTTATATCGACCATCACCAGTCCCATGCGGCCTCGGCGTTCTACGCCAGCCCCTACGACGAGGCAGCGGTGCTGTGTATCGACGGCGTCGGCGAATGGGCCACCACGTCCGCCTGGTGGGGCAATGGCAAGGACCTCAAGCCGTTGTGGGACATCCGCTTTCCCCATTCACTGGGCTTGCTGTACTCGGCCTTTACCTATTTCTGCGGGTTCAAGGTTGACTCAGGCGAATACAAACTGATGGGCCTGGCCCCCTACGGCAATCCGGTCTATGCGAAAACCATTCTCGACCACCTGATTGACGTCAAAGACGACGGCAGCTTCTGGCTCGATATGTCGTACTTCGATTACGCCGTCGGCGATTGCATGGTCAGCGAAAAATTTGCCCAGCTGTTCGGTGGCCCTCGTCGCGAACCCGAAAGCCAGATTACCCAGCGCGAGTTCGACCTGGCGGCCTCGGTGCAGCAGGTGCTGGAAGGCGTGATTCTCAAGCTGGCCCAAACCATCAAAGCGCAAACCGGCGCCCGCCATTTATGCATGGCCGGCGGCGTGGCACTCAACTGCGTCGCCAATGGCAAATTGCTGGAATCGGGCATCTTCGAATCGATCTGGGTGCAACCTGCCGCCGGCGACAGCGGCGGGGCCTTGGGGGCCGCCTATACCGGCTGGTACGAACGCCGCCAGGCCGTACGCCCCAGCCAGGTGGCGGACCGCATGGCCGGTTCGTTGCTCGGCAGTTGCTACAACGACGTGCAGGTGGAAGCAGCATTGAATGCCTGCGGTGCCGTCTACCGCAAAGTCAGCGATGAAGAACGCAGCCAGATCGTCGCCGAAAAACTCGCCGCCGGCCGGGTGATCGGCTGGTTCCAGGGCAAGATGGAGTTCGGCCCGCGCTCACTGGGCTCGCGCTCGATCCTCGGTGACCCGCGCAACCCGGATATGCAAAGCGTGATGAACCTCAAGATCAAGAACCGCGAGTCATTTCGCCCGTTCGCCCCGGCCGTGCTGGAAGACCACGCCGCCACCTGGTTCGACTTGAACAGCAGCAGCCCATACATGCTGTTTGTGGTGCCGATCAGCGCCGAGGTGAGTTTGACGCCGGTGATCGACAAGCCGCTGCAGGGCATCGAAAAACTCAAAGTGGTGCGCTCGCACATTCCTGCGGTGACCCATGTCGACTATTCGGCTCGCGTACAAACCGTCAACCAATATTCCAACAGTGCCTTCCACGCCCTGCTGCAGCGCTTCCACGCGCTCACCGGCTGCCCGGTGCTGATCAACACGTCGTTCAACGTGCGCGGCGAACCCATCGTCGAAACACCGCAAAACGCTTACTTGTGCTTCCTGCGCACTCACATGGACGACTTGGTCATCGGTCACTACGTGATGGAAAAAGACCAGCAACCGGCGCTGCAAGGCGACGGAGATTGGCGCACCGAATTCGAACTCGATTGATCCACCCTGCCACCCGCCCACTGACCGGACCTGTTCACCATGCTGACCTTGATCAAATACTTGCTCGTGCCAGTGCTGGCATTGCTGTTTGTCGCCCTGCTGCCGGTAGGGCTTGCGCTGTCGATCTTCGTCGACCCGTTGCAATTGAAGCGCAAGAAGTCACCGCACAGCTATTTCAACCCGGCCTCGACGGCTAAACGCCCAGCCCTTTGACCCGTACAGGTACGCCATGCCAACAGCTGCCCTTTCCCACGAAGCCGCGGTGCAGGAAGTCTATCGGTTGACCCCACAGATCCGTGAATACGATGAATTCATGTACCTGGGTGTGCGCTGGTTGCCCTACACCATGTTCTTCCATCACCCCAACTATCGCTCGGAGGTAATCAATACCGACGCCTTTGGCTTTCGCCTGAGCCGCTACCGCGATACCCAGGTCAGTGTCGCCCAACTGCCGGCCGACGCACCGGTGAATATCCTGGTGGGCGGCTCGACCACCCTGGGCACCGGCGCATCCACTGATGACTGGACCGTGGCCTCGCGGCTGTCCGCCCATAGCGACGCGCCCTGGATCAACTTCGGCGGGCGTGGCTACAACGCGGTGCAAGAGGTGGTGATGTTCCTGATGCATCAGCATCGCTTCCAGGCGATCCAAAACGTGGTGGTGTTCAGCGGCATGAACACCCTCACGCTGGAGGGGCTGCCGGACGAGCTGGCCACCGAGCACGGGCGCTATTACTACTCGTATGAGTACGACCATTACATGGGCAAGTACAACGACGACCTCAAGCGCCGGACCAACACTTACGCCTCCGACCTGGATAAACGCGGCGGGTGGTTAAGCCGGTTCAAGCACTACCTGGACGGCCAGGTCAGCCAGGAAAACCCCGCGGACAAAATCATTGATGACAGCGCCACCGACAATGCGCAGCGACTCGAACGAGCGGCCTGGGTCGTGAGCAACGCCCTCAAGCAATGGCAGCAATTGCTTGCCCCGTTCAATGCGCGCCTGACCTTCGTACTGCAGCCCATGGCCTATTGGACCCGCGACTTTCTGACCGAAGACGAAGAGGCCATCTTCCATGCAATTGACAGCTGCCCGAACAACTTCTGGCGGCTGTTCAGCCAGATCCTGCGTCCCGAAAACCACGCGCCGTTCGCATCGGCCATCGAGCGTGAATGCCGGCGGTTAGGCATCGATTTTTTCGACATGAACCTGATGTACCGGCATTCCCCACTGCTGTCACAGACGGTCTTCGTCGACCGCGTGCACTTTAACGACGCCGGCTATGACGAGGCCGCCCGCCTTATCCACCACCACTTGATTACCCAGTGAGCCCAGCATGAAAAAAACCCCAGCCCACGACCTTCCACCGGCCGGCAAGACAGCATCCAAAGGTTTGCTTGGCACGCTCAAGCAGGTCCTCAGCCGCCTGTTCAAACGCAAGAAGAAAAAACCCAACTCGATCTATCCACTGCGTTGAAGCCAACCATCATTCGCCAAGGAAGACCCCATGCAGATTTTTTCCATGAAACCCGGGCACGACGGTGCCGTGGCCCTGATCGACAGCGACCAGCAAAAGTTGCTGTGGTCGTTTGAAGCCGAGAAAGACAGCTTCCCGCGCTATGAAGCCTTCAATCCCCATCAATTCGTCGAAGCGGCCGGTTTGATGGACCAGGTGCCTGACGTGGTCGCGATCAGCGGCTGGGGCAAAAACTCGCTGGATGAAGGCGCCTCGATTGGTGCCGGCTACTACGGCACAGCGGATGAACAAACCTTGGTTCAAGCGCGCAACCTGTTTGGCAAAGAGGTCCAATACTTCAGCTCCAGCCATGAAAGCTCGCACATTTGGTGCGCCTATGGCCTGTCACCTTACGAGCAGGGTCGCCCGTGCTATGCGCTGGTCTGGGAAGGCGCATTGGGTGACTTCTACTTCATCGACGAGCACCTGCAGGTGCAGCACCTGGGGTCGGTGATGAAAACCCCGGGCAACAAATATGGCTTCCTCTATGCACTGGCGGACCCGACGTTCACCCTGCCCAAGGGCAAGCTGCGTTTCGAGGACCCCGGCAAATTAATGGCGCTGTGTTCCTATGGTGAGTCCGGCGAAATGACGCCCCAGGAGCGTGAACTCACCGACTTCCTGCTGGACCGCGACAGCATTCTGTTGAGCCTGGCCAAAGACGACCTGAAGGACTCGCCGTATTACAACATCGGCCTTGAACACCCTGACTTCACCCGCATGGCAAAACGTTTCTCGGATGCGCTGTTCGATCGCTTCTACCAGTACGCCAGGCAACACCTGACCCAGGGCAAACACCCACTTCTGGTGGTGGGTGGCTGTGGTTTGAACTGCGACTGGAACACCATGTGGAAAGACTGCGGCCTGTTCGATGACGTCTTCGTGCCGCCTTGCACCAACGACACCGGCTCGGCCATCGGCACGGCCGTGGATGCCATGCGCCGCCTCACCGGCAAGGCCAAGGTCAGTTGGGATGTATATTGCGGCCAGGCTTTCGTCGACGATCAACCCCACATGCCGGATGTGCATCGCGAGCCCCTGGACCCGGCGAAACTGGCCGAATTTATCGGCACCGGGCACATCATTGGTTGGGCCCAGGGCAACTGCGAGATTGGCCCACGCGCCCTGGGTAACCGTTCGATCCTGGCCGAGCCGTTCTCGACGCAAACACGCGACCGCCTCAACGCCATAAAAAAGCGCGAAGGCTTTCGTCCCGTGGCTCCCATTTGCCTGGAAGAAGAGGTACACCGCCACTTCGACTGGCAGGGCCCGTCACCGCACATGCTGTATTTCCAGAAGGTCATCAATCATGACCTGGGCGCCATCACCCACGTCGATGGCACGGCACGGGCACAGACCGTGAACGCGCAACAGAACCCCGGCATCCATGCACTGCTCAGCGCCTTCCGGGATCGCTTCGGCGCCGGCGTGCTGTGCAATACATCGCTGAATTTCAACGGCACGGGCTTCATCAACCGCACCAGCGACCTGTACCACTACTGCAAAACCAATGGGCTGGACGGCTTCGTCTACAACGACACCTTGTGCACCTTCAAACCCCAGGATTTAAGCCCGGACACTTTCGCCAGGAAACGCCATGAAAAAGAAAATCCTCTACGTCTATTCAATCGGCGGCCCACCGCTGGATTATTTCTACCCCAAGATGGTCGAGCGCGCCTCGGTCCACACCTGCATTGTCAGCCCGGTGTCGGCCTACAATCGCCAGATCATCGAACGCTACAGCGAGCATGTCGAAGACTTCAGCGGCCTGAGCGCCGACGCCGCCATGGAGCGGGTCTACGCCTACGCCAGGAAGATCAGCCCTGACGCACTGTTCTCGTTTGCCGAATTTCTCTTGAGCTCGGTCTCGAACATGGCCGAATCCCTGGGACTGCGCGGGGCGGGGCCTAACGTCATGCTGGCCCGCAACAAGATTCTGATGCGCCAGCACTGGGCCGCCGCGGGCATACCGCAACCCTTGTTCTGCCCGGTCAGGTCGCTGGATGATCTGCCAGGCACGCGTAAATTGCGCCTGCCGTTCCTGATCAAGCTGGCGTACGGCGCAGGTTCCATCGCACAGCAAATTATCCGCCGGCACGACGAAAGCGAAAGCGCGGTGATGCGCATGCTGGACCTGACCGAAGTCACACGTCAGCAAGGTGACCACGAGTTCAGCGAAAGCCAGGGTTTCCCGCAACTGATTGCCGAGGAAATCATCGAGTCGACCACCGACTCCTGGTACGAGGAAGAGGGTTATGGCGATTACCTGAGCGTTGAGGGCCTGGTGCGCGACGGCCAGTACTACCCGATCGCCATGACCAGCCGGCTGCGCACTATCGAGCCGTTCACCGAGCTGGGTAACGTTGCGCCCTGTGTGCTGGACAGTGAGAAAAAACAACGGATCGTGCAGTGGGTGAGTCGCTCCATCGATGCCCTGGGGTTGCAGAACTGCGCGACCCACACCGAACTCAAGCTGATGGCCAATGGCGAAGTGTCCTTCCTGGAAACCGCAGCGCGCATGGGTGGCGTGGCGATCGCCAAGGAGCTTGATGAGGTGTTCGGCGTCGACTATGTCGGCCTGTTCCTGGACGTCATCCTCGGCAATGAGTGCGAGATTCCCGGCTTCGAAGAAACCCCACCGCGCTGTGCGGCGGCCTCGATCGCCTTGATCGGTTGCGACAGCCTGGGGACCCAATGGACGTCCTCGCGGGTGTTCGCGCCGAGCCAGGTGGACTGGAAAGCCCTCACCGGCCACGAGACGTCGGTGAATGTCGAGCTGGCGCAGTCCATCTCGCCAGGCGCGCCCTTCCCGCCTTACGACCTGTCCGGCGGCGTACTCAATTATGCCGGGCAAGCGTTTCTGATCAGCACTGACGCCAGCACGCTGAAAGCGTCGGCCTACAAACTGCTGGATGGGCTTGAGCAACAGTTGCCTGAATCCGTATGACCCACACGGCAGCCGCGGCTGCCCGACCACTTTTTTGATATGGATCGAATCATGGACGCCAGAAAATTGAGCATGACGCTATGGGTGATCAACCTGGCGTCCATCGCCGGCTGCACCGTCAGTTACGTCTACCTCTCCTATTACCTCTACAACGCGACTGGCAATGTGCTGCTCGCCGACGCGGTGCTGGTTGCACCGATGCTGGTGCCGATCCTGCTCTACGTCGCCATCAAGAAAGTCGCAGCCTCGGGCTCGCCACGGCCAATTTTCGCGCTGGCCAACGCAGCCTGTCTGTTGTGCGCGGTGGGGATATTCCTGCTGCTGCCAAGGTTCCCCATGATTGCCATCGCAGGTGCGTTGACCATCGGCTTCCTTGATGCGCTTCAGCGAGTAACGCGGATCGTCGCGATCAAACGCTTTTTCTCGGGCGAAGACGTTAAATTCGCCGTGCCCATGACCCTGACCGCGCAGTTTATTGCCGGTGGCCTGGCCGGTGTCATGCTCGCTTACTTCAAGGGCCAGACCACGCCGATGATCATTCTGAGCGCCGTCGCTGTGCTCTTTACGGTCGCCGGCCTGGTGTCATTGCTGCTGCCCGACAGCCAGGCGATTGAAGACAAGGAGTCCCCCGACGCGCCAACCCTGCTCAAGAGCAACAACCTCGCGAACCTGCTTAAAAACAACCCGCTGCTCAAGCGCTATTTGATGGCGTCCATCGTGTTCGTCAGCGTCTTCCAGGGCTTTTTCAACATCTCACGGGTAACGCTTCCCGCACACCAGTTGGGCCTGAACGATGAATACGTGGGTTACCTGCAGATCCTCAGCAGCCTGGGCGCGCTGATCGGAGCGGTTGCGTTCTACTTCTATAACAAGACCGGCCGCACGTTCAGTGCCACCGCGGTGCGCCTGGTGAGTATCGCCAGCCTCGCCGCGTTGTGTGCCGCCAGCAACGGATACAATGTGGCGAGCAGCTACACCGCCTACTTTGCCTACATGTTCATGTGGGAACTAATGTTCTTCAACTACGAAGCCAACGTGGTCAACGCCTGCTCCAGCGCCGACATGGCTCATGTCGCCACCTACCAGTATGCGGCGTCCTACTTCGGCATCATTTCAGTCACCCTGGCCGGCGGCCTGCTCACCCAATACCTCGGCTTGCTGCAGACCGCGCTGATCCTGTCGGCGTTGTACCTGTGCTATATGCTGAGAGAGGCCTATTCGTCCAACAGCCAACGCTCGTCCTTGGTGAGGGACTGACCATCAGGCGCTCTGGTGCCATTAAACCTGGGGGTAGCGTTTAAATAGCTCGGTAGCTTCCCAGCGTGCCGCATGTGCCTGCAACGCTGGGAAATCATCCGCCCTGACCACATCAGCGACCATCAACTGAATAAACGACCAGGCGACGGCGCTGGTGATGTCGTCCTGACCCGGCCGATCCAGCGAAACCGGTTGTCGCCCCGACAATTGGGTATCCCATGCACGACAAGCAGCCAATAACTGCCTGGTTACCCGCTCCAGCCAGGGCTGATGGCGTTTCTCCTCCGGTCGCAGCTGGTATTCGTAGACGATCTGCACTGCCTTTTCGCAGGCAGCCAGTGCCAACCCCAAGGTCCGCAGTGAAGCGGCCAGAGGCAAGGCTTGGTGCGGCATCAATTTTCGCTCAGCCGGGCTCAACGCCTCGAAGTAGTCGATGATCAGCGTCGAATCCATCAATACGCTACCATCATCCAGCACCAAACTCGGCGCCTTCACCACCGAGTTGATCGCACCGAATGCTTCGAACTCGCTGAATACCGAAAGTGCGGCGTGCTCGAACGAGACCCCCATCACCTCCAACGAAATAGCCACACGTCGAACATATGGGGAATCCAGCATGCCTATCAATTTCATCAGTTGAACTCCGTTGTAATGGGGCTCAATCCTATTTCTTGGCTGCGTTGCAGAGAAGTGAAATTTGAGTGTTTGCATGGGGCATTGAGAGATATCGGCAGGCTCTGAGCGTCATCGGGCTGTAGCAAAATGAGTCTGGAAAGCTTGCTCGAATGAATTGATCACCAACGGCCAGGCGCCTCCTCTGCAAGCCGAGACTGCCGTAAACTGAAAACCATCAACGACAACCCTGGTCCCTGTCAGGAATCGCCATTCGTGATCGCTCGTCTGCGGCATGTTAATGGGGGAAAAATTGGGGGCACATTGAGATTTTTTCATGCTGAAAATACTGCGCTAGAGCCCAGTCAAAATGTTTTTTTGCGACCCTGAGAGTCTTTAAATCGCACACTGCGGCAAGAAGTGCGCTCCTCTCAGATCAGGCGCAGACCATAATATCCGTTTGAGTCCAGAGACCCCGATAGCCTGTAATGCGATCGTTACCATGCGATACAATCGAATCAGGCTCCACGGCTACAACAACTACCTGTCGCCAATAGCCATGGAGCAAAAAGCGGCATAAACACCGTAATCGGTGTCCGGGATTACTTGACCAGTTCAATCGGATGAAAAATACGCATCGCTCAGAATGGGCAGGCGCTGATGTTCGAAGACGACCCTGCGCACCAAATATTGCTGGAGGTGTGATCGACGGCGGGAGCGTAGTTTGAGCATCTAGTCGAACGTGCCTTGGTTGCGCCAATCACGAAAGCCTTGATAGACCGTTGACCAAGTGCCAAAACGCTCAGGCATGTCACGCCAGGCCGCACTGGAAGAGAGATCCCGGAGGATGCCATTGAGAATGAGCCGATCTTCGGCTATGGGGCGTCCGCAATGGCGGGGCGCGATAAAAAAGTCGGGGATCAACGCTCAGGATTCGACTGCAATTTCGTAGCGTTTGGCCATCAGGGAAGCTTCCCCAGCCGAGGTGAGAACTCTATCGCATTCAGCCATTTAGGCCTGCCGAAATAGTTTCGCCTAATTTCGTACAGAGCCTAATCAAGCTGCCTAGGACATCCCCCTTACGACAGCCTTTTTGACTTTGTGCGCATGCAGTCCGGGCTAGCCCGCCACTCGGCGCAAAGGACGACCCCGTACGACACAGTTCATCAGATTCAAATCCCAAACTATGTGCTCGTAGGCAAAATGGCATAATATGCCAATGATCGATAGAAACTGTTTGCCGAAAGCTGGAGCTTATTATGGCGACGCGAAACGTTGTGCTCACCCCTCACCAGGAACAGGTTATCCATGACCTTCTTCAGTCTGGCCGCTATCAGAATGCCAGCGAAGTGATGCGGGAAGGTTTGCGGCTATTGGAACAGCGTGTCGCCGAAGACACTGCCAAAATTGAGGCCCTGCGTCAGGCCACCTCGATCGGCATCATGGACCTTGAGCGCGGGCGCTTTACTGAGCTCAACGAAGGGGATCTGGCGCACTACCTCGAGGGATTGAGCCTGGAGGCAACGATCCCGACGAAAGAGAAACACTGAGCATGTCGCAGTATCGGATTTCCAATGCGGCGCGCGCCGACATTGTCGACATCCTCAGACTCTCCCAGACGCAGTTTGGTGATCAAGCACGGCAACGGTATCAAGCGCTGATCCTAGCAGCGCTGCAGGCGATTGCTGGCACGCCTTATCGCATTGGCAGCCACGAGCGCGATGAGCTTGCACCAGGCCTTCGCAGCTATCACCTCGTCTATTCACGCCAGCAAGCTAAACACCCTCATGGGACGGTCAAAAGCCCACGCCACGTCGTATTTTATCGTGTGGCAAATGACGAGGTGATCGAGGTCGTCCGACTCCTTCATGACGCCATGGACGTGCAGTTGCACTTGCCTAATGACTGATCAGCGACCTGCCCAACGGCTTAACTGGCCATCAACAGCGAAGTTAAGGCGCCGCCTCCACATTGCAATCCGAGCGCCCTCGCTGACGGCCGACTCGGCTGTCAATTGAAGTGGTGGGTTCTGGGTCTGACCGGACTATCAGCTTGGATATCGACTCATTACCTATTTCCTCTTCCGCACGGCCAAGTACTGGAGCCCGCCGGAGATCGCCATTCGCGATCACTGGCCTAGTCGGTACAAATGGGGGCAAAACTGGGGGCATAATTCAATTTTTTCAGGCTATAACTGCCGTCCTAGAGCCCTGTCAAAATGTTTTTTGGGGATCCTGACAGCCTGTAATGGAATTCCATTAAATCCCATAAACCCTTTTTATAACAAAAAGTTACTGGTCACTTAAGTCCATCGCAGTCTGTCTAAATCCAATGGATTCCACGACCCATGGGGGCAAATTTCGGTTCCTTGAAAAGGATGCCCCCACCGATGCCCCAGATAATGCAGTTGTTTTCAAACGAAAACTCAGCGATGCCCTGAATAGCCCCGCATACAAACGGCCCTCATCATCTCAGCAGCCCACCACTGATTGTTGGCGCATCATGCGGCCGGGGATGCGGTTAGCTCTTTATTAAATAAATATTCATAAATGGCTGAAGGCCACAAATCACGGGGCTCCTGTGGCCTCCCTCATTAGCTTGCGAGCTAACTTTTGTCACGTTAACTATCAAGTTACCTGACTCAGCGCCGATTCACGGGCATTCCGAAAAATCAAAGGCACACCCGTAATGAGCGCAAAGTGGTTGGACAACTTGAAAGTCGGCAAGAAGCTCGGACTGGGCTTCGGCGCCATTTTGCTGGGCGTGCTGGCCGTCGCCGCAATCGGTTACTCCAGCACCAACCTGCTGATCGAGCGACTTGGCAAGAGTGGCAAGGTCTCCGAGATCAAGGCTGATGTCCTGAACGCCCGCATCGCCGCACAAGGCTACGCCACTGCACCGAGTGCTGCGGGCGTGCAAGCCTACAGCGGTGCGCTGGATACGCTGAGCCGCAGTGTCGATGAGGGCATTGGTCTGCTCGCCGCGCCGAGTAATCTGGCTAAGCTGCGCTCCATCAAGGAGCAAGTCGGCGGCCTGAAGCAGACGTTCGATCAATTGGTCAGCATCAATCATAAAGTCGATGATGCCTTGAAACCCTTGATCAAGGTCTCGGACGACGTCAGTGCCACTTTCGAAAACCTGCTGGAAAAGACCATTGACGACACAGTGCGTGCTCCGGATGAAACCGGCATAAAACAAGTCAAAATCGCTGGTGACTTGCGTAACGGAATGACCAACTTCCGGCTGGTGTTTCGCCGCTATCTGAGTGTCCCGTCAACCGATAACCGTCAAGCGACCTACAATTCGGCCGACGCGCTGATCGCGCAGGTATCGGCTGCTCGCAGCGAATTGCCAAACCAGGCGAACGCCGCTGTAGACACCGCGCTGAATGCGCTTAAACAGTACAAGGTGCTGATGTCGTCGATCTCGGAAATGCTTCAGCAGGCCGATCAGGTTCGCGGCAATCTGCAACAGCAATCCGTCGCAATAGCTGTTGTGGCCGATGATGTAGCAGCACAGCAAATTATCAGCGCCCAAAAAGAAAAGAACAGCGCTGTCGTTCAGTTGTTGAGTGTCGCGCTGGTGGTCTTGCTGATTGGTATCGTTGCTGCGCTCCTTATCACCCGCCAGATAACCTTTCCGTTGAACGATACGGTCATTGCCGCGCGCCGTATTGCTGATGGTGACCTGACCCGGGACACCAGCACGACCCGTCAGGACGAGCTGGGCTTGTTACAGAACACCATGCAGCACATGACCGTTTCCCTGCGCGGCCTGATCGGGGGCATCGGCAACGGTGTCACGCAGATCGCTACAGCGGCCGAGCAGTTGTCTGCTGTCAGCGCGCAGACAAGTACAGGCGTCACCCTGCAAAAAAACGAAGTTGACCAGGTCGCCACCGCCATGAATGAAATGGCCTCGGCCGTACAGGAAGTAGCGCGGAACACCGAAGACGCTTCGCGGGCCGCCAAACAGGCAAGCGAACGTTCTGCGCACGGCAGTAATGTGGTGCAACATGCAGCAAGCGAAATTGGCCAACTGGCCGATGAAGTGAAGCATCTGGGCGAAGCCATGCAGCGCCTAACCGAAGACAGCAGCAAGATCGGCAACGTCATCGACGTGATCAAGGCTGTCGCCGAGCAGACCAACCTGCTCGCGCTCAACGCCGCCATCGAGGCCGCACGCGCCGGTGAGCAAGGTCGTGGTTTTGCTGTAGTGGCCGATGAAGTGCGCTCGCTGGCCCAACGTACCCAGAACTCCACAAGTGAAATCGAACTGCTGATCAACACTCTACAACAGCGCACGAGCGCAGCATCAGGTCTGATGGACGCAAGCCTGCAACGTACCGAGGGCACCGTAGTTCTGGCTCGTCAGGCTGAACAGGCATTGATTGATATCAATCAGTCCATCGGCACGATTGAACAGATGAGCCAGCAGATTTCCGCCGCTGCCGAACAACAGAGCGCAGTGACCGATGAAATCAACCGAAGCGTGCTCAGCGTGCGTGACATTGCTGAGCAGTCTGCATCCGCAACCGAGCAGAGCGTCGCATCGACTGCAGAACTGGCGCGCCTGGGCAGTGATTTGCAGAGCTTGGTTGCGCGTTTCAAAATTTAGGTATCCAGAGTCAGACGCCTCGTGAAGCGCTCACCTGGCGATCTGCCGCTTCTGCGCGCGCATGAACATCCATCTGCCGGAACGCTTGCCCTTGCATCACTTAACACTGGCATACACCGTCGGGCCTTTTGAGCCACCTCCCTTCCAACTATTTATTGCGAGTCGTTAGGTGCTTGATTTTTTATCAGGCGGATCTCTGGGAACCCGTGCACCATCAGCGCCCGGGGCGCCGTCGGCACCTGGTGTCCCGCCAGGGCCAGCCGCACCACCCTTGCCGCCAGAGCCTCCCTTGCCGGGTTGAGACCCGCTGCCTCCAGCACCACCGGCTCCGCCCGCCCCGCCCTGGCCGCTGTTACTTCCTCCAGCGCCACCATTACCGCCCGATCCACCATTGCCCGCTAGTTGCAGTAGCGGTGGTGAACCGGTGATTACGTGAGTATTGAACTCTTGGGCAATAGGGGCTTTGCTTTGAGAAGCATAAACTGATGAGCACGCTGCGAACGCTACGTTTATAGCAATTACGCCGGTTACAATTTTCATTGTTGCTCTCCTATTAGACGGGCCAAAACACTGCCTGGATAAGTTAATGTCGCAACGCCACTCTTGGCATTATTGCAACAGGGGCTAGGTGGCCCGTATTTCAAGCTAGCGAAGAAATATTTTGTTGCAATGGTAAATACTGTCTGTTCGCTGAACATAAATCTATTCGTGGGCTCGAAGCTCTGATCCTTAACAGAGTCGACTACGGTTACCACTGCGGACCTTTGGCAAGGCATTGATGAGCCATGCGCTTGGTGTATCTGGCACTTTCTCAGCGGTTGTATGTCAATCATGTATCAACGCCACGTTAGTACGTCATCATGCATTGCTGGAAAAAAATTTCGCTGACTGAGGACCTGGAACGGAGCCTGCCAGGTCACCAGGTAGATTGCATTCTGATCAATGGATGGACGGCTACCGTCTTCGTCAGGCAACCCGAGTACGGCTCAATGTTTTGCACAACCGGCATAGACCTGGCCAAGCTTGCAAACAGCGCGAGCGTTCATCAGCTTGCCGAAGAGCTTGTGTTTGAGATCGATATGTACAAGGGAGGGAAAGCTGGATAGCTCTCCCTTTAAAGTCCTACCTGCCCCCCGAAATCCGCCTCCGACCGCCCTCCTTGGGGAGAGCTTTCTTCGACTGCTATTCGTCTGGAACGGATGCGCCTGGCTGGTCTACACCCAATGAATTCGCGACCATACGCTAGCGAGTATTCCGCCCCCTGCATGCCGAAAAGAATCTAAAAGAACCAGCCCGACCAATTCCTGAATATATAAATTGCCAGAAAAATAATCCAAGAAATCGCCAGAACCACAGTGGCTGCACCCCATCGAAGACCCATACCAAATCCTATTTTTGACTCTTCTTCACTATAAACTCAGCGAGAGCAAGCAAGACGAAAAACAACTTCACGCGGGTACAGAGAGGCCTTAAACCCGCACTGTAAGTGCCTTTATTTTCGGCGAGACAAGTCCAAACTAAATCATGCCACGGACAAATGTTCATAGAGGATAGTAGAGCCAACTAGCATCAACACCAACCCACCGATTATTTCAGCGCGCTTACCAACCATTGTTCCAAGTACACGACCCAGCATCACGCCTGTGGTCACCATTACCGTGGTGGCAATGCCAATTGCCGACGCAGCAACCAGAATATTCACGTTGACGAAGGCAAGCCCGAATCCACGGCTAACGCGTGTTGGCCAGGTACAGCGCTTCTTCCACGGCGGTGTTGCCACCACCGACCACGGCGACCGGCTTGTTGCGATAGAAGAAACCGTCGCAGGTCGCGCAGGCGGACACGCCTTTGCCCATGAACGTTTCTTCCGATGGCAGGCCCAGGTAGGGAGCGCTGGCGCCGGTAGTGTCATTCTTCGTCCAAGTTCTGCGCCAGAAAAACCGCCAGTTCAAGCGGACTTCGGCTATCGCCTACAAGTCATTCATTTCAATTCAGCCTAACCAACATAACGTCTGTTCAGCCGAGCCAATGCGCTCATCAGCCAACGTTATCCATTAGCCGGGCCTGATCGTTCGGGTTCGCAACGTTGGTAATAATTACTACACAATAAGTGTACTAATATGCCCTCCCAGCGGACATAGGGCTTCGCAGGATGCGTCAGGTTGCGCAGTAGACGCGATTGCTTGCCCTGCAGAACCGAGCAACGCCCGCAAACACCGCCCAAGGCAAACGCGTTGGTACTCCTATTTTCTGAGGAAGGCTGTCGATGAGGACAAAATACAATTCCTGCAAGCCAGTTCGCTTGCAGGTAGGCGTCAAACATTGGGTGCCCTTTTGTGCGCTTGGTCTTGTCAGTGCGATGGCTCAGGCGGCAGATACTCCTGACGCCTCCGCCTCGACAGCAACCACCACCCTGGGCACCGTGTCAGTGATTGGCCAGGGAGAAACGCGCCAGGTTCAGCGTGTCGATGAAACAACCGTTAAACGTTACTCCGCAGGCACCAACCCGCTGAAGACCTTGCAGAGCATGTCTGGCGTAAACTTCCAGTCCGGTGATCCTCTGGGCCGTGAAGAGGGCAGCCAGCGCATCAGCTTGCGCGGGTTTGATATGCATCACTTGGGCTACACGCTGGATGGGGTAACGCTGGGGAATATGAGCTTCGGCAACTTCAACGGGCTGAGCATCACGCGCGCCGTAATCCCGGAAAACGTGGGTTCGACCGTTGTCGCCGCAGGCATTGGTTCGTTGGGAACCGCCTCCAACAGCGATCTGGGCGGTACCATCCAGTTCACCACCTCCGACCCGGATAAAGAGTTCGGTGGCCGGTTGTCGCAGACCATGGGCAGCTACGACACCAGCCGCACCTACATGCGTGTCGACACCGGGGAGTACAACGGCCTGTCGGCGTATGTCTCGGGTGAGAAGTACGACGCCAACGCCTGGAAGGGCAATGACAACCCGCAGAAATCAGACGCGATCAACGCCAAGGTTCTGTATAAATTCGGCGACAACCGCATCAGCTTCTTCCACAGCAAGTCGGACCATGAAGAAGCCAACCTGATGTCGCTGTCCAAAAGCATGATCGACCGACTGGGCTACAACTACACCTATTACACGCCCGATTGGACCCGTGCGGTGAATGCCGCTAACGGTATCTTCAGTGGTGGCGTCAAAAGCGCCGCAGAGGGTGTCTACAACGCCAGCAGCTTACGCTATGACGAACTCGATATCCTGAAGGGCAATTTCAGCCTCTCGGATAACCTGGTGCTGGATACCACCGTTTACCATCACCATAACTCTGGGTTTGGTAACTCGTATTATCCGTTCACCTACAATACCGGCACCTCAGTAATCCCCGCGAACGCATTGCGCAGTACCCAATACGGCATTGATCGAAACGGCTTTCAGACCTCCCTCACCGCGTTCCTGGGCCAGCATGAGGTCGAGGGTGGATTCTGGATCCAGTCCAACAAGAACAATGTCGGTCGCTATCTCTACGACACCACCGGACACGAGCCCCAGAACCATATCGTCACGACCAATGGTTATGGATTATCGGCTACCATATTCGATCAGTCTTACAACGACCTGACGCGTCAGTTCTACTTGCGCGATACGTACACGCTGCTGGACGACCGTTTAAAACTTGAATTCGGTGCCAAAAGCACGGTGACGACCACGACTGCTGAAGGAAAAGTCGGATACGCAAGCGGGTCACTGGAAGCCAGCGATCACTTCCTTCCTCAGTTTGGTGCGACCTACAAGCTTAATGACGAAGATGAGGTGTTCGCCTCTTATTCGCAGAATATGGCTGCCTTCCCTTCCGGGGCCTACAGCCCATTCAGCAATACTCAGGCAGCGGTCGACGCACTCAACGGCTTCAAAGGCCTCAAGCCGGAAACCTCCACGACGATTGAAGCCGGTGTTAGGCGCACGTCCAAGCACTACATTGCTTCGGCCACCGTCTATAACACCCAGTTCGACAATCGCCTGATCGCTATCGCCAACTGCACCGGGATCTTCATCTGCGCCAATGGCGTGGCCAACGTAGGCTCGGTGACCAGCCGAGGTGCTGAGTTCGCCTTTGCTTTGATGCCTGATGAACATTGGCGTTGGTCCAACTCGCTTTCGTATAACCACAGCACCTACGATGACAACTACACCAGCAATGCGCAGACGGTGAACGTCAAAGGCAAAACGGTCGTCGATACCCCCAGGATCATGTACTCAAGCGGCCTGGACTGGAACTGGAACCACTGGAGCGCGGGCCTGCAAGGTACTTACATGACCAAACGTTACTTTACCTACACCAATGACCAGAGCGTGCCCGGTTACTGGTTGGCCAACGCGAACATGGCGTATGACCTGGGTGCATTCGCGGGCCTGAAGGACACGTCCGTTGCCTTGAACATGGTCAACTTGTTCGATAAACGCTACATCTCTACGCTGAATACCGATGGCAGTGCGGCCTCCGACCCGAATGGTGACCTGCAACTGTTGCAGGTGGGAACGCCGCGCAGCGCTTTCGTTACGCTCTCAACGCGTTTCTGATTCAGCAAGACGTTTGATGAAGCATGGCTTCACATAAATAACAGTGCAAAAAAGACCCCGTCGCCTTCAAGCGCCGGGGTCTTTTTTTGGTTGGTCAGTCCAGAATCACCACAGCCTTCACCGCCTGGAGCAATCAGCGGCCAAGCACCAGCGTATGCCTGGCTGGCTACAGGAAGAAACGCTCTTTCAGAGGGATCAATGCAGCACCAATGGCGGCGGCATCGCCGTTGCTTTCGGTGAGTAACAACTTGGGCCTGGGGGCGGGCGTTCCATAGCGCGGTGAGCCCCAGAAACTGACATTGTCGATCAGTCGACGCCCGAGTTCGGCAGGCACCTGCCCACCGAATACGATGGCCTGCGGATCGAACAATCCGGTGAGGGTATTGATCAAGCGATCCAGGCCCGGCCGGACATGCTCGACCCACTCTTCGACACCCGGCCAGTTGGCGTCGAACCGATTGCGCAGGTCTTCGATGGAATCAATCTGGATATCCTGCTTGTGCAACGCATCGATCAAGTAGCGCAGCGCCGGGCGGCGCTCGACTTCATCGTGGGTGTACAGCATGATTTCACCAGCATTGCCATGGCTGCCGAAGTACGGCTTGCCGTCAATGACGATGCCGGTACCGAAGCCATAGTTGAACGACAGGTAAATGAAGTTGCTCGCCCAGGCGCCGACGCCGATGAGACTTTCACCGATGGCCCCGGTGGTGGCGTTGTTCTTCAACCAGACCGGCATATCGAGGGCCTGCTCCAGGAGCGGACGCAAGTCGATCAGCGACCAGTCCTGAAGGGGTTCCGGTGCGTTCACTCGCCCTTCGTCGACAAAGTAGCCGGCAATCGCCACCCCGACACCCAGCAGATGATCGCGGCTCAGCGCGTTGCGCTGGAGCATGCGATCAATGACTTTGCTCAGCGCATCCAGGGTCGAATTCAAGCTCAGCGGCGGGGTACGCAGCGTGACCTCTTCGAGGACATTGCACGCAAAATCGGCGATGCAGACGACCGCCGAATCAGTATTAATGGAGATGCCCAGTACATAAACCGCCTCGTTGGCGAGTTCCAGGCGCAAGCTGGGCTGACCGCGGCCGTTTTTGATGGCCTGACCCGTGCGGATGAAGCCCCGGCTGATCAGGTCTTCGATGATCCGGTGCACGGATTGTTGCGCCAGATCCATTTCCGCCGACACGGCGGCTCGGGTGATTCCTCCACTGCGCCGCAAGATATCGAGAATTTTGCGCTCGTTCAGACTGGGGTGGTAATCGCGCTTCAGGCGTTGTTCTGCGTCCATGAGTCAACTATGCAATAAGTAGATTTTCCGGTAGCAGAGCAGTCTAAAGCCTCTTCTGGCCGATGGGGTTGAATTCATAAAATTTTAACGTTACACCCTCGGGACGAGCGCAGAGGCGCCATTGCCTTGGGGGCGGGCCAGGGCAGGCATCCGCGCAGTGCATTTTGCGGCGTTGACGCTTTTATCCACAGCACTGCCAATCAGCACACACCGATCGAGCGGCAGTTCGAGCGATTGCGCCGCCGCCTCATATAAGGTCATTTCCGGCTTGCCGATAATGCGCGGGTTCCAGTCTTCAGGGGCCATGCACGCTTGCAGCGTAGACAGAAAGGCACCGATATCCAGGACTCGATTGCCATACCTGGTCGAATGAAGTGTCTCGGCGCTCGCCGCTACCAAACGGGCACCTTCGAGGAGTGAATCCAGCGCCGTATTGAGCTTGGTATAGGTGATGCGTACGTCGCTCAGCAAGATAACGAGGTCGGCATCCTTGCGAACCAGCTGCAAACCAATCGAGCGCGCGTAGCTTTTCATCCGATTGGAGCCCACGACCAGCACATCACCCACTTCCATCGCCAAGGCATCATGCAGAGAATGGGTGCCTGCCAGGATGATGCGGTGAGTCGGCAGCCTGACCCCCTCTGCCGCCAGTACGGCGGCAATTTCATGAGGGAACAGCGTCGAGTTGTTGGACACGAGCGAAACGCTGGACGCTACAGTTTGAAGGAATCTGATGACCGCAGCCTTGGGTTTTCCGTTGTTCGCCAAGCATCGGTCCCAGTCCAGGACAATGCCTTCGCAGGGAGACGCGCACTCTGCCGGATGCGGTGGGGCAGCCCAACGGTTTTCAGCGTGTTGGTACAAAGCCGCTTCGATCGTCTTGGCAAACGATCTGATGGTGGGGATAGCGTTCATGGCGTGTTTATTCTGATAGCTATGTCAGATAGGCTGACAAGACAGGGTGAGCTAGATCACAGAGCTCTTGGGTGCCCGCAACGATAGTGAGTCCGGCTGGCACGGCCAGGCCCTGGGTAGAAATCGCCAGGCCCGCTTCGCTGCACAGCAAACGGCCGGCAGCGACATCCCACAGGCTGGTGTAGCGCTCCACGTAGCCGCTTGTGCAACCCAGCGCCGCGAACCCCAGGCCGATGGTCGCGCATCGGTAACCCGCCACGCCCCAGCCGGCCTGGCGGAACTGCAACTCCAGCGCGCCGATGTGTTCTGGACGCCAGTGCAGGTTTTCGCCGATCGCCGCCACTTTCAGCCCCGCCCACTGAGCAAGTCTCGTAGCATGTATGCCGTTCTTTCTCAGCCCGTAACCTTTGCCGGCGCTCAGCGTGTAACCCAAAGCGGGATAAACCACTACGCCCACCAGCGACTCGTCGCCCTCCACATAGGCAATGGAAATGCCCCACAAAGGCGAGCCGCTGACGAAGTTGGCGGTGCCGTCGATCGGGTCGATCACCCAGCCGCGCCCGTGCAGAACACCGCCCATCTCTTCGCCCAGGATCGCTTCACCAGGAAATTCGAGTGCGAGTTGGGCGCGCAGATACTGCTCCACTTCCAGGTCGGCCGCTGAGACCAGATCTTGCGGACGCTTGACGGTGACCGCCAGCGAAGAGAGGTTCTGGAAGTGGCCCAGCGCAATCTTCGCAGCCCTGGCAGCCAGGCGTTCAGTCTCGTGCAACCGATGCTCCAGCTCCATCACATACCCGCCTGACGGGCGTTGATATCGAGCAAGTTGGGGTAATCGGTGATCACTGACTGCGCGCCCCGGCTTAACAGATAGCGTGCGCGATGTGGGTCATTGACCGTCGCCACTGCAAACTCGACCGCGCTGTCGCGCAGGCGGCTCAGATGGCATTCATTCAGAAAGGGGTCGACCACATGCAGAATCTGGCAGTCATATTCCGCCAGCAGCTTGGCCGGTTCGGCCGGTGCGACCAGGCTGGCCAGGCACAGCGGAACCTCTTCCCACAGCGCTCGCGCCTTGCCGAGCGCACGGGTCGAAAAGCTCGAGACGAACAGCTTGTGATGGTCTCGCGGCCACTTCTGACGCAGTAAAGGGATGGCCGCTTCGGCGGTCTCCAGGTCATCACCGGTGGTCGGCTTGAGCTCGACCTGCAGGCCCAGCCCCAGACGAATGACGGTGTCGACCACTTCTTCAAAGGTGGGCACGGCAACGCCCGCGTAGGTGCTGGAGAACCATCGGCCAGCATCCAGCGATCGAATATGTTCGAGTGTGTTGAGGACCACCGCGCCCTGCCCGGAGGTGGTGCGATCCAGGGTGTCGTCATGGATCACCACCAGGGCGCCATCACGGGTGAGCTTGACATCGATCTCGACCCACTGCGCGCCCATCCGCGCCGCGAGTTCGATGGCCTCCAGCGTATTTTCCGGTGCGAAGGCACTCGCGCCACGATGCGCAATCAAATTGCTTTGAACGACGCGTGATTTAGCTTTCATAGCGAAACGTTATCCTGAACTAGGGATGAAGAGATGCGTTGCCCGGAGGCCCCATCGAACAGCAAGGCCTCGTCGGCTGGGAACCACAGGTTGAGGGTCGAGCCGACGGAGCACGGCTGCGAGTCGGATTGACTGACCAGTACCGGCTGCCCCGCAACCCGGCAATGAATGACACGATGGCTACCCAACTCCTCGACGGCGTGAACGGTGGCACTCACGCCGGGGCTGGCGACTTTCAGGTTCTCGGCACGAATGCCCAGGAACAACGGGCCAGACGTCGCCATGGCGGCCTGTACCTTGAACGGCAGCACTTGGCCGTCGCCCAGGGTCAACACGCCTTCAGGGCTGCACATCACCTCGATAAGGTTCATCGGCGTCGAGCCAAAAAAACGCGCAACAACGATAGAGTGCGGACGTTTGTACAGCGCATGGGGCGTGTCGATCTGTTCGACACGGCCCTTGTTGAGCACAACGACCCGATCAGCCAGGGTCATTGCTTCGGTCTGGTCATGCGTCACGTAGAGCACGGTGGCGCCGGTGTCCTGATGGATGCGTCGCAACTCTGTGCGCATCTCCTGGCGAAGGCCGCTGTCGAGGTTGCACAGCGGTTCATCGAAGAGCAGCACCGGAGGCTTGCGCACCAGCGCTCGACCAATGGCTACGCGCTGACGCTGGCCACCGGACAACTGCCCGGGCTTTCTTCCCAGCAAGGCGTGCAGCCCCAGTGTGCTGGCGATCGCCTGGACCCGCGCTGAGCGCTCTTCCCGGCCGATCCCGGCGAGTTTGAGCCCATAGCCGATGTTGTCTTCGACGGTCATGTGCGGATACAGCGCGTAGTTTTGAAAGACCATGGCGCAATGGCGCTCGCTGGGCGGGCGCCGTGTAACGTCGACACCGCCGATATGGATGCTGCCCGCATCGGGGCTGTCCAGGCCAGCGACCAGACGCAACAATGTTGACTTGCCGCACCCCGATGGGCCGAGGATGACGCTGAACTCCCCGGCGGGAAATTCCACGTCCAGCGCATCGATGATGGCCGGGCCGTGCTTGGTGTAACGCCTGGACAGCCCACTGACACGAATGTTTGGCGCTGCGTTGTCGCATGTGGACCGAGTCATTTACCTACCCCTACAAGCCCCTTCACGAACCAGCGCTGCATCACAGCGATGACCACAATGGGTGGAATCAGACTGAGCAAAGTGGCGGCCATCAGCAGCGACCACTGCGGAAGTTGAGTGGCATCAGCGGGCGCAAAGTTGGCGGCCCCCAGTACCAGCGTGCGCATGTTGGTGCGATTGGTGGCCACCAAGGGCCACAGGTAGTCCTTCCACGCCGAAATGAACACCAGGGTGCCCAATGCCGCGAAATTGGTTTTCGACAGCGGCAGCAGAATGTCGACGAAAAATCGCCAGGGGCTGGCGCCATCCATGCGTGCGGCCTCTACCAGATCGGACGGCAGCGTCTGATAGAACTGCCGGAACAAAAAGGTGCCTGTCGCCGACGCGATCAGTGGCAGAGCGAGCCCGGGATAGGTGTCCAGCACGTTGATATGCGGCACAGGGATCGCCCCTATGCCCAGCAGGTCGAGCAGCGAGCGCAGTGGCCCCAGGAGGTCGCCCGCCACTGCGTAGGTCGGGATAATCCTGATCTCCAGCGGTAACAGCAGTGTGCCGAGGACCGCGACAAAGATCAGCGATTTGAACGGCGTCCGGAAATACACCACTGCAAATGCGGTCAGTGCCGAGAGCGCCAATTTGCCGATCACCACCAGGCCCGTCACGATCAGGCTGTTGCCCATCAACGTGACCACATCGAGCTTGTGCAGGACCTCGCCAACGTTGACGAACAGTTGGTTGCCTGGCAGCCAAGGCATTCCGTGGGCAAGAATCTGTTCGTTGCTGACCGACGCTGCGCAAAGCGCCAGATACAACGGACCGAGCGCAAACAGCGCGCCCAGAAGCAGAAGGACGTAGGCCAGCGCCGTCGAGAGCGGGTGACGTTCAACCATGGTGTTCTCTCCGGCGATTGCGCCAAGACAGGTATCGATACTGAGTGACACTGAGCACGACGACCACCACCAGCATGAGCACCGACAGGGTCGACGAACCGGCCAGATCGATGCCGACAAAACCATCCTGATAGATCTTGAACGCCAGGATTTCAGTGGCATTGCCTGGCCCGCCGTGCGTCAGCCGGTCGACCAGGCCAAAGCTGTTGGACAGGCTGTCCAGCAACCCGACCACGAACACGAAAAACAGATAGGGCGCGACCATCGGCAATTGGATGTCACGCAACCGCTGCCATGGCGTCGCGCCATCAAGTGCCGCCGCCGCCAGGCAATCCTCTGGCACTGACTGCAGGCTCGCGAC
Organism: Pseudomonas sp. MH9.3; assembly: GCF_034354675.1. NCBI lineage: Bacteria > Pseudomonadati > Pseudomonadota > Gammaproteobacteria > Pseudomonadales > Pseudomonadaceae > Pseudomonas > Pseudomonas sp. MH9.3. Next base: position 999,489 of record NZ_CP133785.1, read on the forward strand.
GATCATTACGATGTTGAAGGGCAACTGGCACCAGGCGTAGGCAAACACCAATAGCGTCATCGCCTGCCATCCTTTGGCAGACGGCGCCCAGGCTTCGGGGACCAGGTGATTGATCCACGCCAGCGGGCCGAAGATCGGATTGGCCAGCACTTGGAAGATAATTCCAAGGGTCGCCCCCGAGACCGCATAAGGCCAGATCAGCACATTGCCGAAAATCTTGTACCCGCGAACTTTCAGTTGCAGGCAGGCCGCCAGCGCCAGCGCCAGGCTCAATGCAAGCAGCGTGCTGCACAGGCTGAAGACCAGGGTTGTGCCCAGCGATGAGAGTACGCTTGGGTCGTGAAGGACCCTGACGTAGTTGGCGAGCCCCGCAAAGATTTCGCTGCCGCCAAACGGCTGCACGTAATGAAACGACCACCAGAACGCCTGCACGGTCGGCCAATAGAAGAACAGCAGAACCGCCAGCAATTGGGGCAATGCGAGGAACAAGGGCAAGAAGCGCTGGGAGAACTTCCGTCTCGCGGGGGCCGTAGGTGTTCTCGAACACCCGCAGCAATGAGTCGCCCTTCCCCGCCGCTTGGTGCAACGCAACGTCCATGGGTTTCTGCCCGGCGAGTGCGCGCCATACCGCCTGTTGCCAGGCGAGCCGCAGCAAGGTGGTAAACCCCGGACGTACCTCAAACGCCGTTGTTCGGTCACCTCGTGTCATGGCGTTAAGACCCACCACGGTCGCACTGTTGGCAGGTAATTGCGCCAGGTACGCTGTGGCCGCGCCCTGCGTCACGGGCAAATAACCGGTTGCGTCGCTAAACAACGTTTGTATCGACACATCACGCAGAAACATCAAAAACTCGGCGACTGTCTGGTATTGCGCATCGCTCTGCCCGCGCAACACCCACAACGCCGCACCGCCCGGGAGCGAAGCCGCACGTTGCTGACCGGCGAACACCGGTAAAAGGTTGGCTTTCACGTCACTGGGATTAACGCTGTAGATCAGCTTGGACGCGCCGGTCGAACCCAGCAGCAGCGCGCAGTCCCCGGCGGTGAACGCCAACTCCTGACCGCCACTTCGGGTGGCGGCCTGATCGATCAGCAAGCCTTCAGCCATCCACTGCTCGACCTCTTCCATAAGGCGCAGGTGCAGGCCTTGGTCGAATGCCCAGTGCGTTGCGTCCTTACTCAGCAATGGCGCGCCCATGACCGCGCTGCTTTGTTCGAGCCAGACCCAGGGGCCTAAATCCGTCACTGCGGGGCATTTGCTGCCATGCGCCTTCAGGGCAACCAAGGCCGTGCCAAAGGCTTCCCAAGTCTCTGGGGCTTGAGTTATCCCGGCTGCCGCGAGCTGATCGGCGTGGCTGTAGAGCACTGCAGTGGACGTTGCAAATGGCTGTGCCCAGACGTTGCCGTCGGCATTGCTGTAGTAGGCGGCGACGGCGGGTAACAACGGATCGTCAGACACCTTGTGCTGTGATTGCAGGAACCCATCCAGGCCCAGAACTGCTCCGCTATTGAGCATTTCCGGCGTGGCGACATCATAGATTTCAACCAGCGCCGGGGCCTTGCCCGAGCGGTAGGCGGCCACGGTCTTTTGCAGGTTCTGCTCATAGGAGCCCTGAGCAATGCAACGCATCGGCAGCGACTGCGGGTGAGTCGAGTTGAAGCGCTCGCAAATGTCCTGGATCGCCGCCCCGGCCGCGCCCGAGTGGCCATACCAGAATTCGACATCAGCATCGGCGGCGTAGGCCTGGCCGGCACCCGCCACCCAAACGATGGCCGCCGATAAAAGTGATCTGAAACGCATTGTTTACACCGCTGAAGTGAGTACTGGTTAGCGTCAGTAAGGTGTGCGGCTCATGCAGCTTTCGCCTTACTGGCTTTGCGTAATCACCGACAGCCGAGTGATCTCTGCCTTCTGCACGAGCGCCAGCACCTGAGCAACGCGGCCGTACCCCGTCAGGGTGTCGGCACGTAACGTCAGCGAAACCTCGGGGTCCCTGGTTTTGAGGGCAACCAACGCTTGCTCCAACTCATCAAGCGGCTCTGCTTTGTCATCGATGAACACGCCGCCCGCCGCGTCGATACTGATCGCCACCGGCTTGCTATCGTCCAGCGCCTGCGTGGCGACGGTCTGGGGCAGATTCAGCGGGATCGCATTGTTCAACAATGGCGCCGTTACGATGAATACAACGAGCAGTACCAGCATCACATCGACCAAGGGCGTGATGTTGATATCGCTGATGGTGCTCTCGTCATTGCTCGTGGTGAAGGCCATTTCAGGCTGCTCCGCTCAGTTGGCGCTGGGTCTCGGTGGCGGGCCCGTCGCCGAGCTCAAAGCCATGACGTTGCGCGCGGTTCATGAGGTTAAGGGCGAAACTCTCGAGATCGGCAATCATCAATTTCAAGCGACGACCGAGGAAGTTGTAGGCCAATACCGCAGGCACGGCGACCGCAATACCGATGCCAGTGGCGATAAGCGCGTCGCCGATCGGGCCCGCGACGACAGCGATGCTGGCTGACTTGGCGGTGCTGATCGCTTGCAGCGCATGGATGATCCCAAACACGGTGCCGAACAACCCGATAAAGGGTGCAGTGCTGCCAATCGAGGCCAGCACGATCATTCCGTGTTCCATCAAATGGCGTTCGCCGTGAATCTGCTTCTGCAGGGAGCGTTCGAGCACTTCCTGACGGCTCCAGCCGTCGACCGGGCAAGGCCCTTCGCGGCCTTTGCTGAGCGCCAGGTGCGTGGCGTTGGCCAAACGCGCCAGTTGCCCCTGGTGCTCTTCTGCGGTCACGGAGGTCTTGAAGCTGGCGGTCGACCAGAAGCGTTCAGCGTACCGTTGGTTCTGGCGGCGCAGTTTTACCAGTTGAATCCATTTGGCAATCAGCACAGCCCAGGTGGCCAGCGAGAACAGCACCAAAATGCCCATGGATGCCTGGTGAATCAGAGTTGAATAATCGTTCATGGCAAAACCTCAACGAGATAGTTTGAACTCAAGCGGCACGGTGACCCAGCCATCAATGGCGGTATCGCCCCGTTTAGCGGGAATGAAAGTCCACTGGCGAACGGCGGCCAGTGCCGCCTCGTCCAGCGCAGGAGAACCGCTACTGGACGCGATCTCCACGGTGTCGGGTCGCCCATTGGGCATAACGTGCACGCGCAATTGGGCGGTACCTTCCTGGTGTCTGCGCGCCGCCGCCGGCGGATACGCAGGCGCCGGGTTATTCAGGTAGCCCGCTCGCCCCACCGGGCCGGTGACCGGCAACGACGCGGTGGGTTTGGGCGCGGGCGTTGCAGTGGCACTGGGCGTGACAGCTTTTGCGGGCGCATCACGTGACGGCGCAGGGGCGGCGACTTGCCTGGGCTCGGCAGGTTTGGGCGTTGCCTTGGCAACAGGCTTGGGCGTCGGACGCGGCTTCGCTATAGGCGGTGGTTCCACTGGAGGTGGCGGCGGGACAGGCGTCGGCTCTGGCTTAGGCGCCTGCACGGGCGCTGGAGGCGGCGGCGCAACCATCTGCATCGCAATGGCGAGGGGCTTGGTGGGCACCTCCAGTGGTTTGGACGGTCGATCGGTTTGCAACCAGACCAGCAGCGCGATGTGAGCGCCTACGGCCACCCCCACCCCAATCACATACACCTGCCATCTGACGGCGGGGCGGTTGGCGTCGGGTATCGGCAGCGTAGCAAATACCGCTGGCGACAACATTGCACCCGTGGCAGGCCTTCCCCGAAGCAACGGCGGGCGGCGCGATAAAAAATGCGAAAGCATGGCAATACCCATCTGTGAACAACGTGCGTAGCCGTTATTGGAGGCGGAGAACATATTACTACGCTTAATGTGTATTAATTATGACGTAGCGGCCGCTCCAGGTCTTCGCGACCATGGGACAGGCGCAGGCGACCGTCATCCAGCACCGTGAGCGGCATCGGATCGGTGATTTCGCCGATGAATGAACCGGTTTCATCATGGTTACGAAAAGCCATTAGACAAAGGCTGCCCCGGCCATCGACCAGCAGCTTCCCTGCGTACAGGCTGCAATACGCGTCACCCTGCAGAAAATCCTCTTCCGGCAGGTGCCAGGGGCCCAGCGGGTGCTCGGCCATCAGGTAATGGATGCCGCCCTGCTTGCCTTTCATATGGCGTTCGGCGTGGACCGGGTCAATGTGGGTATGCGCAACGCAAAACACGCAATACCAACGTCCCTGGTATTCCATAGGCTGGGGCACCTCCATGTGCCCATAGCGTTTGGAGCGGAAGATCGGCGGACCTTGCTCCCAATGCCGAAGGTCAGGAGAGCGCGCGTGCCCGATGACTCCACGAGTATTGCGCTCACCCTGTGGCTCACGCGCGGTGAAAAACATGTGCCAGCCATCGCCCTTCGGATCGGGGAATACCCACGGATCACGGAAGGCCTGCTCATACCAAATGTTTAGATCCAGTGACTCGTAGTAGCGCAGATCGGCCTGTAAAAGCGGCGTTTCGGTGGGGCGGCGCCACACGATCAAGTCATCGGAACAAGCGACGCCGATACGCTGTACGCAACCGTCTTCGGCCTTGCTGGTGCCGGTATAGAACATCATCCAGTGCCCCGCTTGAGCGCGAACCACGCAGCCCGTCCAGGTGGTGTAATCGTCCCAACTGGGCGTGGCGGCTGGCCAAAGCGCGTCGGGCAGAATCTCCCAGTTTTTCAGATCCACAGACCGCGCATGTCCGATCCGCACATTCCAGTGGCGCAGGTTGGGATCGTCCAGGCTGCGAGGGGCAGATAAATAGAACAGATGTGTGTGGTCACCGTCCTGGACGAACCAGAAGTCCCACACCCAATGCTCAGCCAAAAATAACGCCATCAATCACTCCAAAAACATTACTACTCTTTATGAGTTATATTCTGGCGCAGTATTGTTTCGTTTTTGTTGCGGTGCGTTGGTCATTCGGCTTCCGCTTGAGATCACAAGCGCCACACTGGCAAATACGCAGACTCCCTTAACGGTTGAGATGAGCTTTGCAGCACGCATAGCCACAAACCAGAGGCCTAGTGGTGGTCAGCGCGCGAAAAGCTATGAGCGCTGTTGATGCTACGGTCATGGGAAAGTAGTGAGCAGTGGCACCGTGAAATGCAGATGTCGGCCAATAGCGGCTACGTGCCTATGCCGGTATGCAGGGGGAGTTGCGGTACGCGCGCTACATCGACTCCTGGCTCGGCCTGCAGGGGGCTGAAAGACGCGCGATCTTTCGTGCCAGCGGAAATGGTGGAACAATCTCGCACGGATCTTTAGAGCAAGCGCTTGGCCCACGACTGTTCTCGCTTTCGTAGGCGTAAAAACACTTAAAAATAAAAAAGGGTGGCAAGATAAAATATCGCAACCCCTTGAGTTATATGGTCGGGACGGAGTGATTCGAACACTCGACCCCTAGCCCCCACCTTCTTTTTCATCCTTCTTGAAAGCTTTCAAAATTTTGCTCTGGATTTTTCCAAGCGGGTATTTACTTGAGCTCCCGCGGTGTTCTGCTCCACGAGAATGCAGTAACGTCCATTAAGAGCCGGTGTTTTTGTGGGGGTAAACGTAGGGGATATCCGCTCTATAGCCAGCTCCAACGTTTTTCGAGCACTTTGGCAACGAATCAGGCGTCCTGCAAAATCAGGTCGGCGCCCTTCTCCGCCACCATCAGCACTGCGGCGTGGGTATTGCCGCTCGTCACATTGGGAAAAATCGACGCATCGACAATGCGTAGACCCTCGAGACCATGGACTTTAAGCCGTTTATCGACCACTGACGTCCGTACATCCGCCCCCATCGCGCACGAGCCGCACAGGTGATAGATCGAACCGCTGTTTTCGCGAAAGTACTGCAGCATCTGTTCATCGCTTTCGACCACCGGCCCCGGTAGGACTTCTGCAACCGTGATGCTTTTCAAGGCCGGCGCCTGCATGATTTTGCGCATCAGCCGACTGCCCTGGATCACTTCGTCGATGTCCTTTTGTGTGCTCAGGTAATTGGGATCGATCAGCGCAGCGTCTCGAGGGTTATTCGACTGGATCTCGATATGCCCACGACTCGTCGGCCGGCACGGGTTGAAACATAGCAGGAAGCCGGAATACGGCTCTGGCTTGAGGCTGGCCTTGTTGTTTTTCGGGATCTGGTACGACAGCGGATTGAAGTACAGTTGCAGGTTCGGGTTGGCCTGCGACTCGTCGCCACGGAAGAACCCACCGGCCTGGTTGACGCTCATTGCCAAGGCACCCTTGCGGGTCAGCAGGTATTTAAGGCCGAGCTTGAACTGCCCGAACAGCGAGCTGAGCTGGTCATTAAGCGTCGCAATGTTGGCCTTGTAGTAGTAGCTGACGCACAAGTGATCCTGAAGGTTCTGCCCCACTGCCGGCAGGTGTTTGACTAGCGGGATCTGGTGCCTGGCCAGCAACGCCTGATCGGCGACACCGGATAGTTGCAGAATCTTCGGTGTGTCAACGGCACCGGCGCAGAGGATCACCTCCTTGCGCGCCTGGAAGGTGCGAACCACGCCGTGTTGGGTCACGGAAATACCGCTGGCCCGCTGGTTCTCGAACAATACCCGATCCACCAGTGCGTAATGCTCGACCGTCAGATTCGGGCGACTGAGTGCGGGATGCAGATGCGCAAAACTACTGGAACTGCGCTGGCCGTCCTTGGTGTTGACATCGTAGATACCCGAGCCTTCGAAGTTCGGCCCGTTGAAGTCGTCACTCTGCGGGTAACCGAGTTCATCGCACCCCTTGAGGAATACATCGCAGATTGGATGGGTCTCTCCCTTCATCGGAGTGATGCTGATCGGGCCGCTGCCGCCGTGGTATTCGCTTTCGCCCAACGGGTGATTTTCCAGTTTGCGAAAATACGGCAACACGTCCTTAAAACCCCAGCCATCGTTTCCGTTGGCGGCCCAGTCGTCGAAGTCATGGGCCTGGCCACGGACGTAGACCATCGCATTGATCGAGCCGGAACCGCCCTGGACCTTGCCGCGCGGGGCATAAATTTCACGGTTGTTGAGCTGCTTTTGCGGCTGGCTGTAGTACATCCAGTTGAAGGTCGGGTTGTAATACATCTTGGCGAAGCCGACCGGGATCTTGAACCACAGCGAACTGTCCTTGCCGCCCGCTTCCAGCAGCAGCACCGTGTATTTGCCGCAGGCCGATAGCCGGTTGGCGAGGATGCAGCCGGCCGCGCCTGCGCCAGCGATGATGTAGTCGTATGTCATGCACGGTTACCGCGTAAGTCGTTATTGGAAAACACCCATTCCCGCAACTGAAAGACGGGAAATACCGTCAGCCTCTGGCCGGCGATGTGTCTTTGACGTCTGCCGGGGCCGGCGCCATTTGCAGGTGCAAACGCTCACCGGTATAGGGCGAATGCCTGCGCACCACGTCCATGTTCAGCTCCACCCCAAGGCCCGGCTCGGTGGACGGGATGATGTAGCCGTCCTCCCATTGCAGCGGCTTGGTCAGGACTTCGGCGTGGAAACCGCCCCAGGTCATGATGCTTTCCTGGATGAGGAAATTCGGGGTACAGGTTGCCAACTGGAAACTCGCCGCCGCGCCAATCGGCCCGTTATAAAGGTGCGGTGCGATCTGCGCGTAATAGGCCTCAGCCATACTCGCGATTTTTTTGGCCTCCAGTAGCCCGCCGCAGCGGGCGACGTTCATTTGTAGAATCGACGCACCGCCGGCCTGCAACAGCTTGAAGAATTCGTACTTGGTGGTCAGCCGCTCGCCCGTAGCAATCGGAATGGTGGTCTTGGCCGCGACTTGCGCCATCGCCTCCTCCTGCCCCGGTGGCACCGGCTCTTCAAACCACAACGGGTCGTACTTCTCCAGGCGCTTGGCCAGGCGAATCGCCGAGGACGGGACCATTTGCCCGTGGGTGCCGAACAGCAGGTCGCACTTGTCGCCCACCGCTTCGCGGATCTTTCGGCAGAAGGTTTCGCAGCGCTCCAGAACTTCCAGCGAAATCTGGTGCCCGGAGTACGCGGTGTACGGCCCGGCCGGGTCGAACTTCACGGCGGTGAAGCCTTTATTCATGTTTTCTATGGCGCATTCGGCAGCCAGGTCCGGGTCATCGTAGTCGTACTCACCCTGGCTGTTGACCGGGTACAGGTAGGTGTAGGAACGCAGACGCTGATTGACCTTGCCGCCAAGCAATTCATAGACCGGCTTGTTCGCCGCCTTGCCGATGATGTCCCAGCAGGCCATCTCCAGGCCGCTGACCACGCCCATCATGGTCAGATCGGGACGCTGGGTGAAACCGCTCGAATAGGCCTGACGAAAAAAGCGCTCGATGTGATGCGGGTCGTGGTTGAGCAAGTAGCGTTCAAACACGTCTTCGATGATCGGCAGCATGGCTTTGGGGCCGAAGGTCGCAGCGTAGATTTCGCCGACACCTTCAATGCCACAATCGGTCTTGAGCTTGACGAACAGCCAATACATGCCGCCTATGTGCGGTGGCGGGACGGCAACGATATGGGTTTCAAGGGCGACGATTTTCATCTCAGGCACCTGTTTTATTCGAAGATTGACGATTGATACGCGCGCGCAAGGTCAGGGCCGCGAGGGTCCCGACCAGGCCGACGAAGGCGATGTAGCCGAAATACAGCTTGTAACCAAAGGCGCCGGGGAAGTGCTCGGTGAGGTAGCCATTGATCAATGGAATGAAGGCGTCCGGCAGGTAACCGACCACCGAGACAATGCCGATGGCCAGGCCGGTAATGCGCAGCGGAATGTTGCAGGTGTCCAGGATCGCCCAGTACAACCCGCGAATCGCATACGTCATCAGGCCGATGAAGATCACCGTACCGACCAGCAGGCCCATGCTGTTGAGCGCCGGGAATACGATCAGGCCGACCATCGCCAACGTCGCCAGAAATAGCGCTACGATCAGCACCGAAATGTTCGAGAACTTGTCACCGAGCCAGCCGCCACCGATACCGCCAATCGGGCGCATCCACAGCTTGATGGTGGTGATGGTGCCGGCCATGACGGCGGTCATGCCGCCGCCCTGCAAATAATCGGAGAAGCTGTAGGTCGCCCAGAAGATGTGGTAACCGCAGAACACGATGGCCGTCACCAACCACAGCTCCGGAATTTTCACCAGCGTCGTCAGGTCACTGAGCAGGTTGTACTTGCCCTTCTCCACTGGCGCGGTGTCCTCCATCGACTTCGGGTCCTTGATCAGCACCAGCACACAGCCGATGGCGATACAGGTGAAGGCGTAGAGGTAGACCACGTGCTTGAAACCTTCAGCGGCGGACTCGCCACGGGTTTCAGTGGCGAACGCGAACAGCCCCAGGGCGACCGTTGCGAGCAACGCCTCGACCAGACCGCGACCGCCGTCAAGGATGCCGAAGAACCGACCCTGTTCAGTCTGATGAGCAATCATCTTCACCCGCTTGAGCACCGAGGCCCAGAACGTCAGGCCGGTGGTCAGGCCCCAGCAACCGAAGATGATCATCAAACCGGCCATCGACGGTGCCGTGGAGTACCAAAGCCCCAAGGCTCCGGTGGCCACCAGCGAAAAGAAAATCAAAAACCGTGGCGCGATCCGGTCGGCCAACCAACCGCTCGGCAAATAGCTAAGCAGGAAAATCGTCCCTAGCATGGAGTACAGATAACCCAGCTCGCTGTGGTTGATCTGGAACACCTCAAGCATGGTGGTCTGGTAAACCTGCCGCAGGTACAGGATCGGGTAGATCGCCCCGGCGGCCAGCACCAGCAGCATTAACTGGACGTAGCGACTTCCCGTGTCACTGTGGCTTTTTGCACCCGCGCTCGAACCCTGAACAGCGGCAACAGTGGTTGCAGACTTGGACATCTGTGAGACCTCGGGCAGCCCGGTGGTCCGGGCGCCCCAATAATTGTTTTTATAGGTTTGGAGCAGTAGCAAGCGCAAAGCTACAAGCGGCAATTCAGAGCCGGCTGCCGTTCGCTTTTACTTGCCGCTTGACGCTTGGAACTTGTAGCTGCCGGTCTAGTACTTCATCACCACGAGTCGGGTCTGGGTGAATTCGAGCATGCCGTGCTTGCCGTCATCACCGCCCAGGCCCGAACGTTTCCATCCGGCGTGGAAGCCCTGGTAGGGGTCGGCCGGGGTCCGGTTGATGTACAACTCGCCGGCCTCGATGGTGTTGGCGACTTTCAGGGTGGTGCGATAGTTCTCGGTGTACAGCACCGACGACAGGCCGAACTGATGATCGTTGGCCATGGCCAGCGCTTCTTCGATGTCGCGGTACTTGAGCACGGGCAGCACCGGGCCGAAGATTTCTTCCTGGATGATTTCCATGTCCTGGCGACAGTTGCTTAAAAGCGTCGGCGGGTAGAAATGACCGTTGCCCTCAGGCATAAAACCGCCTGTTTCCAGTACCGCACCGTCGGCGACGGCACGCTCGACCATGGCGTGGATGTTTTGCCGCGAGCTTGCGTTGACCAATGGACCCATCAGGCTGGCGTCGGTGGCGCGGTCGCCAAACTTCACGGCGCTGATTTTGGCTTTGAGCAACGCGAGAAATTGTTCGTAGACACTCTCCTGCACATAAACCCGCTCCACCGCCGTGCACAACTGACCGCAGTGAGTAGTCTTGGACGCGACGATAGCGCTGGAGGCAGCTTCAAGGTCAGCGTCGGCTTCAATGATTGCCGGGGTTTTGCCGCCCAGTTCCAGGGACGGCTTGGCGATGTTGGCCTTGCAATAATCGAGCACGATGCGCCCGGCGTTGACGCTGCCGGTCAGGGTAATCAAGCCTACGGCTTTGTGGGTGCAGACCGTTGCGGCGGTGGCATGGTCCATGGTCAGTATGTTGACCACGCCGGCCGGTAAACCGGATTGCTGCACAGCCTTGGCGATTTCAAATGCCGAGGTCGGGGTGTTGTTACTTGGGCGCACCACCACGGTATTACCGGCAATAAGCGCCGGGGCGATTTTGCGCAGCAAGGTGTAGACCGGGTAGTTGAACGGAATCAGGCAGGCGACCACACCAATCGGCTCGCGGTGCAGAAAGAGGTTTTCGTTCGGGGTATCGCTGGGGATAATCTCGCCTTCGATCCGCCGCGCCCATTCGGCGTGGTAACGGGTGATTTGCGCGGCGTAACGGGCTTCGTTGCTGGCGTCGCTGACACTTTTGCCGGACTCGGCGGCCAAGGCGGCACCGATGCTCTCAGCGCAGGCCTCCAACGCGTCAGCGAATGAGCGCAAGTGCTCGGCGCGTTCGATGCTGGTGAGCTTGCCCCAGCGCTTCTGGGCGGCGGCGGCAGCCTCGACGGCGGCGGTGGCTTCAGCGCTGGTGGCGGCCGAGACCTGACCGACCAAGGCTTCGGTGGCCGGGTTGTAGACCGCAATCAGCGCATCGCTGGCAGGCTCAATGAAGTGACCGTTTACAAAGTTTCGCTCAAGTCGCATGTGCATCGCCCATCGTTGTTTTTATCCAGTTCCCGCAGTTTTGGCATCCTGAGGGGCTTGAACAAACGATTTATTGAGCGGGGTAACATTCAAAAAATGCAGGTTACGCGAGAAGTCATCAGATTTCCCATGAAGGTTGGGGGTTAACCGGCGGCGGTGGAGGGTTCGAGCTGCCTTTGCGCCAACCAGATTTCCTCCTGCAACCACTGGCTGAACACCTGCAATTGCGGCATCAAGGTCTGCTCCGGCCGAGTCACCAACCAGTAGGATTGATGCCCTTCCACATGCACGTTCAGTACTTGGGTCAACTGCCCGCTGGCCAGCTCCGGGGCAACCATGTTCCAGTCGGCAATGGTGATGCCCAAGCCGTCGGTGGCCGCACGAATCGCCAGGTCCAGCAGGTCGAATTCATAACCGCCCTGGGTATCCACGCCGCTGATTTTCGCCGCGTCGAGCCAGTGTTTCCAAGTCAGATAACGCTGGTCTTCCCTGGCCAACACATGCAGCAAGGTCAGGCGATTAAGGTCGATGCCGCGCTCGCTCCACTCCCGCGCATACAAGGACGGAGCACACACCGCAATGTGCCGTTCCTGGAGCAGCAGCGAGCTGTCCAGCCCATCCCATTCGCCATCGCCAAAGCGGATCGCGCAGTCCAGGGTGCTGGTTTCCGCCAGGCTGTCCTGCAAACGCGTGGTGATGCTCAGTTCCAATTCGGGGTGTTTCTCCCGCAGCCGTCCCAGGCGCGGCATCAGCCAGCGGCTGGTGAACGTTGGCGGTGCGTTGATGTGCAGGCGATTGGCGTGGGACTTCTGCTGGATGCTACGCACCGTCAGCTCGATTTTGTCGAAGGATTGATGCAGCGCCCGCAGCAAAACCCGGCCGGCGCTGGTCAGTTCAAGGTGGTGATGCCGACGTTCCAGCAGATTCTCGCCGAGCTGTTCTTCGAGCTGGCGCACCTGGCGGCTGACGGCACTTTGCGTGACGTTGAGCAGCTCCGCCGCCCGGGTAAAACTGCCGGTATTACCGGCCACTTCAAAGGCTTTGAGCGCATTGAGCGCGGGCATTTTGCGTTTCATGAACAGGACTCGCGCTGGGGCTGACGAGCCACAAGCATCCCACGGCTTGCGGGAAATTTCCTGAGTAACATGCATTTTTGTGTTGTGCGGGCCGATTGCCTTGCTCCCTCGCCACAGGTAATTGGCAATATTCAATGACGTCGGTTTCAGCCCTGCCACTGTCGCTGACGTATAAATAGCATGCGTATTTCGCAGCACACTCACGACTATTAAGCACTGGCTGTTTTATTTATATAGGCGCTAGTCTTATTCAACTAAATACCCACCTAAGTTAACGCACTTATCTAGGGCAGCTCTTTCACCTACGCCCCATTCCATAGCAATTAAACTGACCGAGCCAACCCCATGCCACTCAACACACGCTCACCCACAAGAAGTACTGTTTTATTGGCGCTTATCTTTACGGCGTGTAACGCCACCACCCACGGCTTCAGTATTTTCCTTTATTCGGCCTTATTACCCCAGATTCGCCAGGTGTTCGATCTGAGCTACAGCCAGGCCGCGTTCATCGCGGCGCTACTGCAACTGTTCTACATGGGCGCTTCGATTGTCAGTGGCATCGCCGCGGCGTGGATCAGCCCGCGTAATATGGTACGGCTGACGATGGCCTTGAGCCCGGCGCTGCTGGCCCTGGCGGTCGCCACCCCGTGGGTGCTGCCGTACGCATTATGCCTGGCACTGGTCTCGGCCTGCGCGGTGGCGAACTGGAATGCCATCGCCGCACTGGCCGGCGAAGTGATCCCCGCCTCCCACCGCAGCCGTGTACTGGGGCTGGCATCGTCGGGGGCGGCGTTTGCGATCGGCCTTAACGGTATGCTGATCGCTCTGTTGCAGGGCATCTCGCTGCGGCACTTCTGGCTGATTTGCGCCGGGCTGACACTGATGGTCACCCTACTGACCTTTTGGGTCCTGGCGCCGTTGGCGACAGGCCAGCGCATCAAGAAAAGCAGCGCGCCATCGCTGCGCCGGATACTCAGGCAATGGTTGAAGCTGTGCCTGGATTACCCGGTGGCGCTGCACATACTGCTGCTCAGCGCCTTTATTGGCGGGATCAGCGGCCCCTTCCTGAATTTTCTCTCGGCGTTTGCCAGCGAACGGCTGGGCGCCAACGCACAGATCACCGGCTCATTGTGGACACTGATCGGGATTGGCGGGGCAGTCGGCGGTTTGTTGTTGGGTTCGCTCGCCGATCGCTGGGGGGCATTAAGGGTGATGGCGTTGAGTATCAGCGCCTTCGGCCTGGCGATGCTCGCCCTGCTCTGGCAACCGAGCTTGAATCTGACCTGGCTGGCGGCCGGGCTGTTCGCGCTGTTCTATTTCCCTGTCTGGGGCTTGATGGCCGCCTACCTCAGCGCACGCTTGAGCCCCGTGCAGAGCCTGCAAGTGGTGAGTCTGAGCATGGTCGGTTATGGCTTGGGCAGCGCCACCGCAAACTGGCTGTGCGGCTGGCTGCTGCAGGCCACCGGGCAGTTTGGCCTGGTACACGGCTGGATCGTCTGCTGGGTCACCGCCAGCCTGTTATTGCTGAGGCTGATGGCTCGCCGTCAACGCTGTGAGCCGACGCTCGGCCAGCCACTCTGAACGGCCCAAGCGACGCGACAGAATATCCACCAAGGCCTCCACAGCCAACGCCTCGCACTGAGTAGAACGCCAGAACATCAACCGCGCGGGCTCAATCGGCGGAAAGCCCTGAGCCTCGTCCAGCACCTGCCAACCTGCCGGCACCAGGCGCCGCGCCGTAACACCGACCGACTGGCCCTGTTCAATGGCAATCCCAATACCACGCGGGCTCTGGCTGGTGTAAACCACATGCCACGCCCGCCCGGCCTCGGCCAGCGCCCGCACGGCGTTGGCTCGAAAGGCGCAGCCCTCGGCATACACTGCCAGCGGCACCGACGCCTGAGCACCGGCGCACCACCCCTCAGCCGCCACCCACACCAGCGGCTCATCACACAGGTATTCACCCGCTTGTAGATTGGCATGTTGCACGCCGAGCACCAGGTCCAATTCACCGCGTTGCAAACGACTGACCAGCGCCGTCGACATCTCGCAACAAATATCCGGCCGCACTTGGGGAAACTGCGCCTGAAAGTCGCGCAACACCTCGGCCAGGCAAAACTGGGCGTAGTCCTCGGGCATGCCGACGTGAACGCATACCTGCTCATCGGGCAGTTGCACGGCGTTGATCGCATCGGCATGCAGCTTGAGGATCTGCCGCGCATAGATCAGAAACGTCTCGCCACCCGGTGTCAGGCTCACCGAGCGACTGGTGCGCTGAACCAACGGCGTGCCGACGATCTCTTCCAGGCGCTGCAAATTCTGGCTGATGGTCGATTGGGTTTTGTGCAGGCGCTCGGCCGCCGCAGAAAATCCGTGGCACTCGATAATCGCAACAAACACTTTCAGTAAGCTTCCATCCAGTTCGCCTGACATAACTATCGCCCCTGCCGATGGATTCGATCACAACTTGTAATTTCCACTTCGCACCTCTTTAAGCAACTATCGATTCAACGCCAAACACTGTTAATTGATAGTTCCAGGAGACTTGCATGAGCCTTCAACTTGCCGACGCCGAAGTGGGCGATATCAGCGACATTATAAATACCGAGTTGTACCCCATACATGATTCGGGCCATGTCCGGTTGCAGGCGCTGATCGAACACGCTCGTGCCGAACTGGCCGAGGATGGTTGCTGCCTGCTGAAGAACTTCCTGCGGCCCGAGGCGCTGGAACAGGCGCGTGCCGAGGGTCAGGCGCTGTCGGGCAAAACTTTTTATTCGGTGCGCAAGGTCAACGCCTACTTCACCGAAGACGACCCCGCCCTGCCCCAGGATGATCCGCGCCGCACATTCATGGAGCGCACCAGCGGTTTTGTTACGCGAGACATGATTGCCCCGGACGCGATCATTCATCGCCTGTACGTCTCGCCGATGATGAAGCGATTTATAGGTGCCTGCCTCGACGAGCCGGAGATTTTCGAATACGCCGACCCGTTCGCCGGGCTGGTGATCAACGTGATGCCCGAAGGCACCGAGCAGCCCTGGCACTTCGATACCAACGAATTCATCGTCAGCATGATGACCCAGAAGCCCGAGGCCGGCGGCTTGTTCGAGTACGCGCCGATGATCCGCACGCGCACCCAGGAAAACCTTGGCGCCGTCGGCAATGTGGTGCGCGGCGACGACCGCAGCCGGGTGCAGGAACTGGAACTCAACCCAGGCGACTTGCAGATTTTCAAGGGCCGCTTTTCGGTGCACCGGGTCACTCGAGTCCAGGGCGCCACTGAACGTAATACAGCGATCTTCGCCTACTCCGAAAAGCCCGGAATCATCGGCCGCGCCCAGCGTACCAAGCAGCTTTACGGACGCCTGTCCGAAGCCCATCTGCAAGCCGAACGCAACCTGGTGCGCAGCGACCAGTTGCTCGACTGATCCCCCCAAAAAAATCCTAGAAAAAAACCAACCGTATTTGCCTTGCGAGGAACACCCCATGAGTCTGTCCGGCCCTAACCGCAACCCCGCCGACTGCGAACCGACCTACGCCGAGATCCAGCAGATCCAGCTCGACCGTTTGCAACGGGTGCGCAACGAACTGAAAAAACGCGACTACGCCGCGTGCGTGCTGTTCGACCCGACCCACATGCGCTACGCCACCGGTTCGCGCAACATGCAGGTGTACTCGGCGCGCAACCCGGCGCGTTACGCTTTCATCCCGGCAGAAGGCCCGGTGGTGGTCTTCGAATTCGGCGGCTGCCTGCACCTGGCCGAACAGCTCAACACCGTCGATGAAGTGCGCCCGGCCAAGGCCATCTCCTATTACTTCTGCGACAGCTTCCTGAATAACGTCACCGCCGAATGGGCCGCTGAAATCGGTGAATTGGTGCGCCAACACGGCGGCGGCAACAAACGCGTCGCCATCGAAAGCGCGACTTCAGCCGCTGCGTTCGAACTGCAAAAACTCGGCTACCAGATATTCGATGCCCAGGAACCGCTGGAGCGCGCGCGCTGCATCAAGGTGCCGAACGAGCTGAAGATGATCCGCGCCAGCCTGCGTGCCACCGAGGCCGGCGTGCGCTTGATGGAAAGCAAACTGGTGCCGGGCATCAGCGAAAACGAACTGTGGTCGCACTTGCACCAGCACGTGATCGCTACCGACGGCGACTACGTCGAAACCCGCCTGCTGTCCTCCGGACCGCGCACCAATCCGTGGTTCCAGGAATGCAGCACCCGGCCCATCGAAGCCGGTGACCTGGTAGCGCTGGACACCGATGTGGTTGGGCGTTTCGGTTACTACGCGGACTTTTCACGGACCTTCCTGTGCGGCGAGCAAGCCGCCACCGCCAAGCAACAGGAGTTGTACAAACTGGCCTACGAACAAGTGCAGACCAACATGGAAATGCTCAAGGCCGGCCGCAGCTTCAAGGAATACGCCGAGCTGGCCTGGAGAATCCCGGACAACTACAAGGCCAACCGCTATTTCGCCCTGGCCCACGGCGTTGGCATGACCGGTGAATACCCGTACGTGGTGCACCGCGAAGACATTGATGCACTGGGTTACGACGGGGTGTTCGAAGCCGGCATGACCATCTGCGTGGAGAGCTATATCGGCCACGATGCAGGCGGCGAAGGGGTCAAGCTCGAAGAGCAGATTTACATCCACGAAAACGGCATCGAGTTGCTCTCGGACTATCCGTTCGATGCGCGCCTGATGCCGCGCTGAGTTACCCCGGACGGTGCCGTAACCTCCTTCTTCGACATCGTCCGGTTTTCCCCTTGTTCCCACCCGGAACAAGGGGCGTTTGCGGCCACCGCGCAGTGTTTCGTACCCGCGCTTTCCTCCGTCCGGCCTGTCTAGCTCAAGCGGCAGCCTTCCTTACGGTCAGTAACATGCATTTATCGAACGTTTCAGCGTTGAATTTATCGTTTGTCGATCGTTGCGCAGATGACAAAACTGCGGGCATCTCTAATAAAAACAACATGAGAGCAGCCCTATGTCATACCCAGCCTCCGTCCTTCTGATCTCGTTGCGCCTTCCTCTACTGCCGGCTTCACGCCTGTCACGCCTGCGCCTTCGCGCTGTCGGCCACTGACAGCCTCGGTTCATCGAACCGACCGAGTCTGCCGCTCGCCCCATTTGCGGCCAGTCGAAAAACGCACTTTTGCACGTTATCGGAGAGGCATATGAAAGACTTAATGACACTGGACGGCGCCTTGCCGCATCCAGCGGTAAACGACCTGTGCACCCAAGTCAAAAGTGGCGCAATCAATCGTCGCCAATTCCTGCGCACCGCCGCGCTGCTGGGCATCACCGCTGCCAGCGCCAGCACCTTCCTCGGTTCCGCGCTGCTCGGTAATTCGGCCCACGCCGCTGACGCGGTAACGCCGCGCCAGGGTGGCAGCCTGCGGTTTGCCTGCGCCATCCAGGAAATCCAGGACCCGATGCTGATTACTTGGATCGAAGCCTCAAACCTGCTGCGCAACAGCCTCGAATTTCTGACCTGGGTCGATGCCGACAACATCACTCACCCGTACCTGGCCGAGAGCTGGAGCCCGTCCGACGACCTGAAAACCTGGACCTTCAACCTGCGCCAGGACGTGAAGTGGAGCAACGGCGACACCTTCAACGTCGAGGACGTGCAGCACAACATCGAACGCTGGATTGCCGCCGACTCCAAGTCGGTCAACCGCACCGCGTTCCAGGACATCACAGCTTTCGAAAAAGTCAGTGACTTCCAGTTCCGCCTGGTGCTCAAACGGCCGATGCTGGCGATCCCGGAAATGCTCAATGCCTTCACCTGCGCCATCGTGCACCGCAGCTTCAAGGCCGGTGACGACTGGGCGAAAAACCCGCTTGGCACCGGGCCGTTCAAACTGGTCTCGTTCGCGGTCAACAAGCAGGCGACCTTCGCCAAGCGTGCCGATTACTGGCGCAAACCGGCGAACCTCGAAGAGCTGCGCTACGTCGACATGGGCACCGACATTTCCACCCATCTCGCCGCGCTGCAGGCTGGGCAAGTGGATGTGTTGTACCGGGTAACGGTGGCCGAACTGGATCTGGCGAAACGCTTGCCGGGCGCGCAATTGCTCACCTGCAAGTCGGCACAAACCATCGTCATGCGCATGGCCTGCGACCAGAAACCGTTTGACGACCTGCGCATTCGCAAAGCCGTGGTGCTCTGCGCCGACAACGCGCAGATGCTGAAAATCGCCTATCGCGGCATGGGCACCCTGGGCGAAGACCATCATGTCGCGCCGTCCCACCCGGAGTATTTCCCGCTGCCCAAACGTGCGCGAGACGTGGCGGGTGCGAAGAAACTGCTCGCCGACGCCGGCCACCCGAACGGCATCGACATCGACCTGATCGTCGGCAACACCCAGGGCCGCTACGAACAGGACTGCGCGCAGATCCTCCAGCAGAACTGCGCCGAGGCCGGCATCCGCATCAACCTCAAAGTGATCCCAGCGACGCAATACTGGCCGATCTGGGACAAGGCCGCGTTCAGCCTCACCTACTGGGCACACCGCCCGCTTGGTGTGATGTCGCTGGAACTGGCCTACCGCAGCGGTGCAGCCTGGAATGAAAGCCACTACAGCGACCCGGCGTTCGACGCCGCGCTGGATAACGCCATGGGCATTATCGACCCCAAGCAAAGGGCCGTGGCCATGCAAAGCGTCGAGCAGATCCTGCAAGACGCCTGCGTCATGGTCCAGCCGTTCTGGGGCGACAAGTTCACCGCCGCGAGCAAGAAGGTCCAGGGCTTTCAGGTTCACCCGTCGGACTTCTACCCAATGGATCAAGTCTGGTTGAGCGCCTGATTCAAGCGCCTCGAACCAGCCCGCCCACTCAGTTGCGGCGGGCCGCCATCCCTTGATTAGCCGGAGCGTGCAAGCATGGCTGAATTTCTATTGCGCAAGTTATTGGCGCTGGCGGCAACGTTGCTGTCGGTGTCGGTGATCGTATTCCTGGCCCTGGAATTGAACATTGAGGACGTCGCAATCAACGTCCTCGGTCCCTACTCCGCTGCGGACCAACGCGCCGCATGGCTGGTGGAGCACGGTTACAACCAACCTTTCGTTTGGCGCTACCTGGTGTGGCTGAAGGATTTCCTCAGCGGCGACTGGGGCACTTCGGTGCACTTTCGTGAGCCGGTGATTGACCTGCTGCTGCCGAACCTCGCGCAAACCTTGACCCTTGCGGGTCTGGCGTTGGCGGTGATGGTGCCGGTGGCGTTGACCCTGGGCATTCTCGCGGGGATTCGCCAGGGCTCGGCGGTGGATCGACTGGTGTCGTTTCTGTCGATCGTCACCACCTCGATTCCAGACTTCGCCAGTGCGGTGTTTGTCTCGGCGATATTCGTGTTCTGGCTTAACTGGCTCCCGGGCGTGAGCAGCATGAGCGACGGCTTCAACCCGGTGGAACTGGCACTGCCACTGATGGTGCTGTGCCTGTTCGGCATCGGTTATCTGGCGCGGATCACGCGTGCCTCGATGGTCGAAGTGATGCAGGCGCCGTACATCCGCACTGCCCGCCTCAAAGGCGCGTCGACCTCACGCATCGTGTTGCGCCATGCGCTGCGTAACGTGCTGATCGCGCCAATCACCGTAATCATGTTGTACATCCCGTGGCTGCTGTCGAACGTGATCGTGGTCGAGGTGTTCTTCGCCTACAAAGGCTTCGGCTCGCTGCTCTACACCGCGTCGCTGAACCATGACGTCTACCTGATCGAAGCCTGCGCGATGATCAGCGGCATCGTCGTCGGCGCGACTAAAATTTTCTCGGACCTGGCCTACACCTGGCTCAACCCGCGCATTACCTTGCGCAGTCTTGGCGGAGGTGGGCAATGAATGTCCTCAACGCGTTCAAACATCCCCTGGCGTTGCTCGGTTTGTTGCTGGTCGGCGGCTGGGTGCTGATGGCGCTGTTCGCGCCGTGGCTGGCGCCTCATGACCCGCTGGAGAGTTTCACCCCACTGCTGACGCCGATGACTCCGGATGGCGACGGCCTGCGCTTCCTGCTGGGCACAGACATGATCGGCCGGGACATTCTCTCGCGCCTGATATGGGGCACGCGCACCGTACTGTTCTGGTCGATCTTGGCGACGCTGACCGCATTCGCCGTCGGCATCGCCATGGGCCTGTGCGCCGGCTACTTCAATGGTTGGGTCGATGCGCTGCTGTCCTATGTCGCCGACACCGTGCTGTCGTTTCCAGTGCTGGTGTTGTACATCGTGATCATCATCGCCCTCGGCGCGTCGGCGCTTAACATCCTGATTGCGGTGACCTTCACCAGTGCCCCGGCGATCTTCCGGATCATGCGCGCGCTGACCATCGACATTCGTTCCCGGGACTACGTGCTCAGCGCCATCACCCAGGGCGAAGGATCGCTGCGGATCATGCTGGTGGAAATCCTGCCAAATTGCGGTGGCCCTTTGATCGTCGATTTCTGCCTGCGCATCGGCTACACCGCGATCATGATCGGCGCCCTTGGCTTTCTCGGCCTCGGCCTGCCACCGCCGACCCCTGACTGGGGCGGAATGATCAACGAAGGCCGCAGCATGGCCATCGCCTTCCCGCACTTGGTGATCTTCCCGTGCATTGCCATCTCCACCCTGATGCTGGGCCTGAGCCTGTTGGCGGACGGTCTGGACGAACACGCCCAGAAAGGCGCAAGGAGCTGAGCATGAGTCATAAACAAGTATTGAGAGTGGAAAACCTCTCCATCGAACTGCCCGCCGGCGCCGATCGTAGCCACGCCGTCAAGGGCATCAGCCTGGATGTACGCAAAGGCGAAATTCTCTGTGTTATCGGCGAGTCGGGCTCAGGAAAATCGGTACTCTCGGCCGCGATCATGGGCGATTACGCCAAAGGCCTGCGCCACACTGAAGGCGTGATTGATTTCCTCGGCGACGATATTTGCCGCATGGATGAAAATGCTCTGCGCAAGCTGCGCGGCAATCGCATTGCGATGATTTTCCAGGAGCCCATGGCGGCGCTGAATCCGGCGATTCGCATTGGTCAGCAGGTCGAGGAAATCTTCGACATTCACGCGCCGCAGATGCCCGCCACGGAGCGCCGCGAACGCATGCTCGCCCTGCTCGACTCGACTCAATTGCCCGACCCGCCACGGATTGCCAACAGCTTCCCGCATCAACTCTCGGGCGGCCAATGCCAACGGGTGGTAATTGCCATGGCGCTGGCGATGAACCCGGATTTGCTGATTGCCGACGAGCCGACGACGGCGCTGGATGTGACCACGCAAGCCCAAGTGCTGAAACTGGTTCGCGACCTGCGCGGTCGTGGTCAACACGGCATCCTGTTCATCACGCACGACTTCGGCGTGGTGGCAGAAATCGCTGACCGCATCGCGGTGATGGAGGGCGGTGTGCTGGTGGAAATCGGTGAGCGCGATCAAGTCCTGGATGCGCCAAGACACCCGTACACGCGCAAGTTGATTGCCGCTGTTCCGGCCCTGCACCCAGAGCTGCACGCACCGTGCGCCGACGGTGAGCTTGCGTTGCGCATCGAGCATCTGACCAAAACCTACAACGTCGGCGGCAGGTTGATCCCGGCGCTCAAGGATGTCTCGCTGCAACTGCCACGGGGCAAGACGCTGGCGATTGTGGGTGAGTCCGGCTCGGGCAAAAGTACCTTGGTGAAAGCGGCGATTCGGCTGGTGGAAAGCGACAGCGGCCACGTCTGGGTCGGTGATACGGATTTCCTCGCGTTGCGCGGTTCTGCGCTGGCGGCCAATCGACGGCGGATTCAGATGATTTTCCAAGACCCGTACGGCTCGCTCAATCCACGCCATCGGGTCGGCGACATCATCGCACGCGCGGCGCAATTGCGCGGGTTGTCGGCCAAGGATGCGTGGACCGAGGCCGGTGATCTGCTGGAACAGGTCGGGCTCAAGCGTGACGCCCTCAAGCGCAAGCCCCGACAGTTCTCCGGCGGTCAGCGCCAACGCATCGGCATTGCCCGGGCCTTGGCAATGCGCCCGGAAGTGCTGATCGCGGATGAAAGTGTCTCGGCGCTGGATGTCTCGGTGCAAAAACAGGTGCTGGAGCTGCTCGCCGAGCTGCAACAGCGCCTCAACCTGAGCATCTTGTTCATCACTCACGACCTGCGCGTGGCAGCGCAGATCAGTGACTACATCGCGGTGATGCGCCAGGGCGAAGTGGTGGAATACGGCACGGCCGAACAGGTGTTGTTGCGACCGCAAAACGCCTACACCCAGACCCTGCTCGCGGCGGCACCCGGTGCTTCGGCGATCCCGCAGGTGTCTGCCATCGAACCAACGCTGAGGCTGATTCGACCGCAAGCCAACTGAGTCAACAACCCTTTTCCCAGGTAGCAGCGTTCGCTGCTGCATGGGCTGCTGTTGCCAACGATAACTAAAAACCAGGAGTATCACTGTGCGCACAACTACCCAGATTGCGGTCCGCTCCATCGCCCTCATTCCGCTGCTCGGCGCCTTCGCAGCCCCGGCCATGGCGGTGCAGATCACCGACAACCTTGACCTCGGCGGCGCCATCCGGGCGCGCTGGGACTATGACCCGGACCGGGACATACAGAAGTTCGGCCTGGACACGGTGTTCCTCAGCGCCAAGTACAACTCCGACACCTGGATCGGCGAGGCCCAGTACCGCTTCTACGGGCGCTCCTATCCTTACCAGTACACCAAGAACTACGGCGATATCCAATTCGCCAAGTTCGCCTGGGTCGGCTACAAGTTCAATCCCGACCAGCAGGTGCAGGTGGGGCTGAATACCGTGCCGTTCGGGTTGCAGCCTTACTTCGGCAGCACCTTTTACGAAACCCTGGGCAACGTCATCGGCCTGGAAGATGTACAACAGGTCGGCGCCAAGTACATCCAGCAAAGTGGCGACTGGAATATCCAGGCCGGCTATTACCTGCGCCCGGCGTGGCAAGGCAAGGGCACGAGCAAAGGGGTGACGTATTCCAGCGTGGTGTCCGGGGCCGACAGCTACGTGGGCGACGGCAGCGACAACCAGGAGCGGAATACCGTGGTGCTGCGCGTGGCCAAAGCCCTGGACCTCGGCGCGTGGAAATCCGAAATTGGCATCTCGGGCCTGACCTCGACCCTGGAAAACAAGGACACCGATAACGATGGCCGCCGCAACGCGGTGGCCGTGCATTACCTCGGCAAGAACGGCCCATGGGGCGTGCAACTGCAAGCGGCGCGGCAACAGATGTCGCCGCGCAACCGTGGCAGCGATGAAGTGGTCACACTCGGCGGGTACGACGGCACCTACAACGTCGCCAGTCGAGGCAATTTGTACGTCGCCGACCTGAGCTATGACGTCGCCGGCAAATACCTGTTCGACCAGATAAGCGGTGTGAAGCTGTACGCCAACTACAGCGCCTTCGATAAATCCGCCGACGCGTTCAAGACCTCGCAACGGTTGATCCTGGGCACTTCGTTTTCGTTCAGCAAACTGTGGATCGCGACGGAATGGTTGTACGGCAAAAATGACCCGTACATTGGTGGCAGCAGTTACACCCAAAGCCTGGCGTCTGGTGGGAGTAACCAGTGGGAGAATCAGCTGTACATGAACATTGGGTACTACTTCTGATCCGGATTGTCCGGCGTTTCTGGAAGGCCTCTTCGCGAGCAAGCCCGCTCCCACAGGTTTAGCGCATAACCTGTGGGAGCGGGCTTGCTCGCGAAGACTTTACCCAAACACCACTTGCATCAACCTCTCAGAAAGGAGTCAGATACGTCGTACAGAATATTCACCAAAAACAATAAACCTGCCCACGCACTACAGCGTCGAAGGCGGGTATGGAGTCACCCTTTAATGCGTCAACTGCCCTCGCTCAACATGCTGCGCGTCTTTGAAGAAGTCGCGCGGCATCGCAGTTTCAGCCAGGCGGCTTTGGGGTTGAACGTCACCCAAGGCGCGGTCAGCCGTCAGATCAAGCAGCTTGAAGATTATCTCGGCGTGGCGCTGTTTATCCGCACGCCCCAAGGCCTGTCGCTAACGCAAACAGGCCTCGCCCTCTCCCCCCAATTGAGCAATGCCTTCGACCACGTCGAACGCGCCCTCCAAGCAGTGCGCGTGCCCAACCTGCGCCAACGCCTGCGTATCGTCGCACCACCGACCTGGGCCACGCGCTGGTTGTCGGCGCACTTGCGCGCATTCTGTCAACGCTACCCGGACATCAGCCTCAGCGTGACCCACCAAAACGGCTACGAGAACCTCGCGGAAATCGACTGCCACATCCGCTTCGGCCTCGAAGCGGCCAACCATTGCAGCAGTCAGTTGCTGGTGATGGAGCGGCACATGGCAGTGGCCAGCCCGGAGTTGTTCGTCAATGGCCAGCCGCCGGATCTGCGGGAGTTTGCGCTATTGCACATCCTGCATGACGGCAAACGCTTGAAGGTGTGGGAGAACTGGTTGGCGGCAATGGGCCGCGAGGATGTCGATGCCGCGCAAGGGCTGGAGTTCAGCACGCTGGACCAGGTGATCCACACGGCACTGGCCGGTGGTGGGCTGGCGGTGATTGACAGACAGATGATTGAAAAGGAACTGGCGAGTGGCAGTCTGTTGCCGATCACTGCTGTGGAAGTGGTCGGGCCTTACGGGTATTGGCTGGATGTGGCGAATGAGAAACGGGGGCTGTCGAAAGTGCAGTTGTTTACGGATTGGTTGGGATTGGTCAGCAACCCCTGAAACACCGACATTTTCAAATGTGGGAGCGAGCAAGCCCGCTCCCACATTGGGTGTGTGGTGGGTTTTAGATTGGCGCTGCGATCTTTGTGGCAGCGGGTGCCGCGCTCTCCATCGGACCCTGCGCCTTGCACGCCTGGCTCAGTGTCAGGGACTTGGTTTCCGGTGCCCAGGCCCAGGAAATGATCGCGCCCAGTGCGAGAATCGACGCCAGGATGCCCATGGTCGGGCTCAAGCCGATACCCGCCACACTCACCGGCAACAGGAACGTGCTGACCGCCGAGCCCAAGCGACTCACCGCCGTTGCCAGGCCAATCCCGCTGGCCCGCACTTCGGTCGGAAAGCTCTCGGCCGGGAACACGCCTACCAGGTTGCTTACTGCTGATAACACCAGCGTGAACACGCCGAACACCAGCACCATCAGGAACGCCGCACTGCCCGGCAATGCCGCCAGCAGGAACAAGGCTACCGCCAGGATGATGAACGAATTGATCAGGAAGCCTCGGCGCGAGAACTTCACTGTGCACCAGATGCCGATCAATGCGCCGAGGATCAGCAGCATGTTGAGCATCAATTCGGTGCCGAAGCCCTCCGCCAGGCCCATCTTCTGCAGTATCGACGGCAGGAAGGTGTAGATAGCGAAGTACGGCATGACGATGCAGACGAAGAACAGGCAGTTGAACGCGGTGCGCTTACGGTATTCGCGGCTGAACAGCACTGCGTAGCCGGAACGGGTTTCGGTGGAGCGGGTTTCGTCGAGTTCGACATTATCGCCCAGGTGTTTTTTGACAATCGCCCGTGCTTCGGCGATCCGTCCCTGGTTGACCAGCCAGCGCGGTGACTCGGGTGTGCCGATTCGCGCGATCAGGATGAGCGCCGCCGGGATTGCCGATGAAGCCAGCATCCAGCGCCAGG
Source organism: Pseudomonas sp. MH9.3 (assembly GCF_034354675.1). Classification (NCBI taxonomy): domain Bacteria; kingdom Pseudomonadati; phylum Pseudomonadota; class Gammaproteobacteria; order Pseudomonadales; family Pseudomonadaceae; genus Pseudomonas; species Pseudomonas sp. MH9.3. The sequence goes on from NZ_CP133785.1 coordinate 1,025,587, forward strand.
CGTCATCACCGAGGCTGAGCATCGCGGTGCCGACGAAGGTCGCGGCGACGTAGCCGAAAGTCCAGATGACGCTGAATGAGCCGAGCAACACGCCACGGTGTTTTTTCGGCGAAAACTCCGCGAGCATCGCGTGGCCGACGCTGAAGTCGCCGCCCAGGCCAATGCCGATCAGCACCCGGCAGAGGAATAGCTGCATCGCAGTTTCAGCGTAAAACTGCATCACCGAAGCAACGGTGATCAGGACAAAACTGACCAGGAAGATTTTCTGCCGCCCGACCTTATCGGAAATCCAGCCGAAGAACAGGCTGCCAAGAAACAGGCCAATCAGTGCTGAAGCGCCGATCAGGCCTTGCCAGAAGGCATCGAGGTGCATCTGCGGGCTGAGCAACGTGAAAGCAATACCGATCAGGCCCAGGATGTAGCCGTCGGTAAAATGTGCGCCGAAAGTGAGACCGGCAATTTTGATATGAAAGCGCCCGATGGGCAGGTCATCGATCTTTATCGATTGAGCGGACATGTTCGTCTCCAATTGTTGTTATTGACGGAGAAATGAAACCGATGGCGCTTGTACCTGTGGGAGCTGGCTTGTTCGCTCCCACAGGAATTAGGGTCGGGGCTAGAGGCCGCCCATCAACAGGTATTTTATTTCCAGGTAGTCTTCCAGACCGTACTTGGAGCCTTCGCGCCCCAGGCCCGATTCCTTGATGCCGCCAAACGGCGCGACTTCCGTGGAGATGATGCCTTCGTTGATCCCGACCATGCCGGCTTCCAGGCCTTCGGCCATGCGCCAGACGCGGCCGATGTCGCGGCTGTAGAAGTACGCCGACAATCCATAGGGCGTGTCATTTGCCCGTTGCAATACGTCGGCTTCGTCCTTGAAGCGAAAGCACGCGGCTACGGGGCCGAAGGTTTCGTCCTGGGCGATCAGCATGTCGCTGGTGGCATCGGTGAGAATGGTCGGCTGGTAGAACGTGCCGCCAAGCGCATGCCGACGACCGCCGCACAACAGCGTGGCGCCCTTCTCCAAGGCGTCACTCACGTGCAACTCAACCTTGGCCAACGCCGCTGCGTTGATCAGCGGACCTTGCTCGGTTTCACCGTCCAGCGCACTGCCGACGCGCATCGCAGCGACCGCTTCGGCGAGTTTGCCGGTGAACGCTTCGTAAACACCGTCCTGGATGAAGAAACGGTTCACGCAGACGCAGGTCTGCCCGGTATTGCGGAATTTCGAGGCCATCGCGCCTTTCACGGCGGCGTCCAGATCAGCATCGTCAAACACAATGAACGGCGCGTTGCCGCCCAGTTCCAGCGAGACTTTTTTCAGCGTATCCGCCGCTTGGCGCATCAGTAGTTTGCCGGTGCGGGTAGAGCCAGTGAACGAAAGTTTGCGCACGACGCCGGAAGCTTGCAGTGCTCCGCCAATCGCCACGGCGTCACCGGAAACCACGTTGAACACCCCGGCCGGAATGCCCGCCTGCTCGGCCAACACCGCCAAGGCGAAGGCTGACAAAGGCGTCTCTTCCGACGGTTTGAGAATCATTGTGCAACCCGCCGCCAGCGCCGGACCGACCTTGCGCGTGACCATCGCCAGCGGGAAGTTCCAAGGGGTGATCGCTGCAACCACGCCTATGGCCTCCTTGATCACAATGATTCGCGCATCAGCCTTATGGCTCGGGATTACGTCGCCGTAAGCGCGCTTGGCTTCTTCGGCGAACCATTCCAGAAAGCTTGCGGCATAGACCACTTCGCCCATAGCTTCGGCGAGCGGTTTGCCCTGTTCGCGACTGAGCAAAGTGGCCAGATCTTTCTGGTTGCTCAGCATCAGTTCGCCCCAGCGCTTGAGGCGCTGACTGCGCTCTTTGGCAGTCAATTTTCGCCAGGCTGGCAAAGCACGGTTCGCCGCGGCGATGGCGAGGTTGGTTTCTTCGGCGCCGGCCTTTTGCACGTCGGCGATCACTTCGCCATTGGCCGGGTTCAACACCGGATAGGTCGCACCGCCGCTCGACCATTGGCCGTCGATGAAATTTCCGTTACGAATCAGCGAGCTCATGCCACAGCCTCGGTCAGAGTAAAGCGTTCCAGCCCTGGGCGAGCCGAGCGCAGGATGCGTTTGCCGGCGGTGTAATCGTTGATCACGTCGCACGGGGTGTAGTTGCGTTCCAACTCATGCAGTTCTTCGGCGTCGAGCCTGGTTTCCAAGGCTGCCAAGGCACTGTCGAACTGCGCGGTGGTGTCGGCGCCGACCAGCATGCAATCGACGCCCGGATGATTGGCAACCCAGGCTTGAGCGATCTGCGCGTTCGAGACACCACGGGCGCGGGCCACGCGCTGTACCGAATGAGCGATCTCGAACGAGGCCTCGTCGCTGTACATCTGCTGAGTGAAGAAGTCGGTCTGGTTGCGGGTCGATTGCACATCGCCGGTCAACAAGCCGCGAGCCAGCGGGCTGAACACCGAAACGCCAAGACCCTGATCACGACAGAACGGAATCATCTCGCGCTCTTCTTCGCGGTAGGCGCAGTTCAGTTGCAGCTGCATGTTGATCGGCTTGACCCAGCCGTTGCGTTCGCAAGCCATGAGGATCTTCGCCAGCTGCCCGGTGAGCATGGTCGACACGCCGATGTAACGGGCCTTGCCTGAACGCACGATGTCATTCATGGCGCTCATGGTTTCTTCGACCGGGGTATTCACATCGAAGTAATGCAGCATGAACACATCGACGTAATCCATGTTCAAGCGCTTCAGCGAGGCGTCGATGCTGTCCATGATGTGCTTGCGCGAATGACCGCTGGCGTTGATGCCGTTGCGGGTGCCGTAGCCGACCTTGGTGGTGATCACCAGATCTTCGCGGCGAGCCAGACGCTTGACGATGCGCCCCACCACTTCCTCACCGACACCAGCGGAATAGAAATCCGCCAGGTCAATGAAGTTCACCCCGTTGTCGAGGGCATGGGCGACGATCGGCTCGCTTTGCTTTTCATCGAAGATCCACGGTTTCCAGTCCGGGGTGCCCATGTTCATGGTGCCCAGGCACAGGCGGGAGACTTGCAGGCCGGAGTTGCCCAAACGAATGTATTGCATGGCGCAGACCTCAGGCTTTTGGGGTGTAGAAGGGGTTGCTGATGTGAGCGACCACATCCGCCAGTTGCGCAGTTTCCGGTTTGCCGGTCAGGGCGGCGCGGATCGCGGTGCGGCAGGCGTTGTAGTTGTTCAGGTACACCGCATCAAGGTCATCACACGCCGGGTTGACCCAGTTGGCGGTGACGATGGCCCACTCATCTTCAGCTTCCGGCGGCAAAGTGCCATCCAACAAAGCTTCCAGAACAGCCTTGGCGATCGCAGCCTGGGACGCGCCCCAGGTGGCGTTGCCATGCAAGTCGCTGCTGATCGCAGCTTTATTGACGTAAAGCGTCATCGGCTTGACCGGAATGTTCGGCTGGGCGATCACCATGAACGGGCAATGCCCCTGGCTCGGCGACGCCAGGCTGTTGGCAAACGCCTGCCCTGCCGGACCGTTACGCGGGCCGATCAGAATGTTGATGTGCGCGGCGTTCACGCCTGGTCCTTCAAAACCTTCTCCGATGTACAGGTCGAGTTCTCTCATGAGTCATTACTCTTTTTGGATTTATTTTGGGTGATCAGAAGCGCACGCGGGTCTTGAAGATCGCGTGGCAAACATCGGGGTATGAAGAGCGCAACACGAGGCTGGCGAGGACGCGGCAGAGGGGCTTAGTCATGAATGCAAACGCTCTTTTTGTTATTGATGAGCTGTGTTTGCGACTTTTTAACATCGGGGGCCAGAGGGGCTGTAACCATTAAAAGTCATGGGGATATGAGTTCTCCTCATACCCAGCAAAATCCCGCGCGGAACTGGAAGACAAATTGTTCGCCAACCAGCCCTGCATAGTAGACCGCGATTTCGCATTTACCGTGTGCGTCAGGGGGCAAAATTGGGGCAATTTTCAACTCGGCCGACCTTGAATCACTGCGCTAGAGCCCAGTCAAAATGTTTTTCGGCGACCCTGACAGCCTGTAACAAAGCCCCACAAAGCCATTTTTTAACAAAAAGTCATGGGCACCTTCAGTACACTTCCACCTATCCATATCCAATGGAGTTCACGACTCCCACGCTCCGAGCGCCCACGCATGAAGCCATTCAATCGCCGACGCTTCCTCACTACGACGTTGCAGGCCATGGTCCTCGCGCCGCTTTTGCGTGTTCGCCCCGCGCTTGCCGACGACACCTTTCGGCCCTTACGCGCAGTCGCTGCGCAACACGGGCTGTCGTTCGGCTTCGCGGTAGATCCCGCCCTGCTCGATACCAACCCGTCGTATCGGGACGTCGTGGCCCGGCAAGCGGGCATCGTGGTGCCGGAAAACGCGTTGAAATGGGCCCAGGTCCATCCCGCCCCGGACCGCTACACCTTCGCCCCCGTGGACCTTATCCTCGCGTTTGCGCAGGCGAACCATCAGCGCATGCGCGGCCACACACTGTGCTGGCACCGCGCCCTGCCCGACTGGGTCACCCGCACGGTGACACCCGCCAACGCGAAGGAGGTACTGACGCAACACATTGCCGCGGTGGTCGGCCGCTACCGTGGCAGGATTGCCTCCTGGGATGTCGTCAACGAGGCCATCCAAGTTGACGACGGGCAGGCAGGCGGGCTGCGCGACGCCTTTTGGTACCGGATGCTCGGTCCCGACTATATCGACCTGGCCTACGAGGCCGCGCACCGTGCCGATCCGGACGCCGCGCTCTGCTACAACGAATACGGACTGGAAAGCGACTCCCCCGCTGGCACGCGCAAGCGCGCCGCCGTGCTTGCCCTCCTGCGAACCCTGAAGCAGCGCGGCGTGCCGGTGCATGCGCTGGGCATTCAGTCCCATTTGCGCGCCGCGGACCCGCATGGCTTCGGCCCCGGGCTCGCCGCGTTCCTGCGGCAAGTGCATGACCTGGGCCTCAGCATCTACATCACCGAACTCGACGTCGACGACAGCCACGTGACGGGCGACGCGAATCAACGCGACGCCATCGTGGCCGGCACCTACAAGCGATACCTGGACCTCGTGCTCGGCACGGGCACGGTATCCGCCGTTTTGACCTGGGGTGTATGGGATACCGCGCACCGCACCGGTGCTACCCCTTCGATGGGACCACTGGCGCAGCGACCGCTGGTGTTCGGTCCGCAGGGCGTGATCAAACCCGCCAGCTGGGTCGTCGAGCATAGCCTGGCATGGCGGGCGAGCTAGGCCTCAGCCCCAATTTTGAAGGACGTGCCCACGCGGCGGGCGAGTGAGATTGCCGATCTGTGCGATACGTCCACCTGCCTTTGTTGCAGCAATCGATTGATTGATGCCGTCACCGCCTGCCCGGGGCCGCGACAGACCTCAATAACGAATCAGAACGTCGCCCACACAATGAACTGCATGTACGTGTTGGTTGATGCGTCGCCGCTCTGCCGGCCGCCGTTGCCCAGCCACTTCTGCGGTTTGTAGAAGCCCACCAGCGGCGAAAGCGTGATGTTATCCGTGACGGCCCAATCCACAAACAGATCGAGCTCCTGCGCAGCGAAATCCAGCTCATGACGGCGGGAAAGCTGGTGGTAGTCGAACGCCATCGCGTTAAGGGTCAATTTCTCGGTCGGTTTAACCGACAGGAGTATGTCGTTGATCTGCATGTTCGAGGTCACGGAACCCGCGTAATTAAGCCCTATTTCCCCCTGGAGCCGTTTGCGATAACCGCCCTGGAACAGGAAGTCCCAGCCTTCGGAGTAGCGCGAATAACGATAGCTGACAGTCGGTTGCCATGGGGTATCGACGAAGGTGTAACCCGCGTCGAAGAACATCGCTCGCTGTGAGCCCGACCGTTTTTCCTGGCGGGCCACCTCAAACGCAAAATCGGCGTTTTCGATCCCGGCATTGCCCTGCCCTCGGATGCTGTAGACGTTCATGCCCTTGCGCTCAAGCCGATCGGCGAAGGCGTATTTCTCGTCCACATCCAGGCCATGCACGTAGGTCGTACCGATCGAACCGATGGGGGTGGTGTAGTCGATAGTGCCCACTGCCAGTTCGGTCTTGGACTGCCCGGCGTTGTCGGATTTCAACCATATCACGCTGCCGTGCAGCCCTTCCTTGCCACCCAGTTTCAGCACCGCCGTGTTGCCAAACGCCAGGCGTTGGCCCAGGTAAAAGGCGCCCCCCCGGTTGAACCGGCCATCACGCACGCCCTCGATGGGGCTGAACGCGTTACCCGCGTCGAAGCCATCGTCGGTGATCAGAAAACCATCCACCGTGACAATCTGGCGCCCGAAAGAGAAATCCACGCCATCCTTGCCCAGGGCGGGTAGCAGGTCACCTGATTTCCAGCCGAGGAACGCGTCTTCCACAGCGGTTCGTCGCTCATCGCCCGCCGTCGTCGCCCCCATGTCTCCGTCACCCCACGACCCGCTGCTGAGCAGGCTGAAGCCGCCATAGACCGAGCCGGCAACCAGCTTATCCGTGGAGCCATTCAGGCCGTATTTGACGTAACCCTCCTGCCAATGCATGCCGCCGGATTTTTTCTGCGGATCGCCCAGGTAGTTATGGGTACTGCCAAACCAGCCAAATGCAGCGCCCAGGTCGGCATTCAAAACGGTTGCTCCGTTGTCTTCGTTGTACAGCGCGTAAGCGTGTGCCTGCGAGCCGACTGCACAGAGTGCAACCAGCGACAGTAACGGCGCGTAGGGGGGAATGCGCATAACGTCTCTCCTGTTTTTATTGTTGTGAGGCGAAACAGGAGTGTTCCGGCTTGGCTCGGCAATGCGGTAACCCAAATCAGCATGTACAAGGGGCAAGATCGCCCATCCGTCGTCGAGCGGTCCCCTCCCGCGCAAAAACGCCTCAGTGCCTTCATTGGTTGCCGTTTTGGGCTAAGGCTTCTGAGTGTGAGCGCCCTATGCTGGGCCCATAAGAACCATAAAAACCCGAGGCACCCGTCATGACCCTTTTGTCACCCTCCCCGCTGTTTCGTCAGGGGCTTTGCCTTTTGACCCTCATCGCCTGCAGTGCATTAGCGCCTGTTGCCAGTGCCCACCATTCCTTTGCGCTGTTCGACCAGACCCAGACGCTCACGATCAAAGGTGTGGTCGAGCGCTTCGCCTGGACCAACCCGCACATCACGATCTATGTCGACGTTCCCGGCCCACCGGCCCAGCGTTTCAAGATCGAGACCGGCAGCGTCAACGCGCTGCAACGCACGGGCTGGACAGCCAATTCGGTCAAGGCTGGCGAAACCGCCGAGGTGTCCTTCAAACCGCTGAAAAACGGTGAGCCGGGCGGGCTGCTGGTGGAGATCAAGATGGGTGACGTGGTGCTCTCGGGCGGCGGCTAAACGCGACACCTCCCGATTGCGACAACAACAGAACTGGGCAAACCAGCAACGCGGAGACACTTCAATGAAACCAGCACGAACCTGCAGCACAGCCATGCTCTTCCTGGGAATGGTCCTCGTGACTGTCGCCGGGATGAGCAGCGCCGCGACAGCGTCAAAACCGCAAACCGACAAGCACAGCGTGGCCACACGGCCCGACATCAGCGGCACCTGGGAAAGAACCCCGGACGACTGGTTCGGCGAGAACCCGGACGACCCGGTACACCCCGGCGGTCCAATGGATCTCAAGGCACCCTACGCCGCCGAATACGTTGAGCTCAAAAAGAAAGAAGCCGTGGCCAACGCCGCCGGAACGCCGATCGCCACCACCAGCTCCAAGTGCCTGCCCGAGGGCATGCCGACCATGATGGCAGCGCTCTTCCCGATCCAGATCATTCGCGACGACAAGCAGGTGATCATCCTCGGCGAGTATCTCCAGCAGGTGCGGCGGATTCTTTTGAACCAGCCCATGCCGCCGACAGATACTCTCGACCCGCTGTACCAGGGCCACTCGCGCGGACACTGGGAGGGCGACACGCTGGTGGTCGAGACGCAACGGGTGCGCACGGACGTACGCTTCTACGACGTCCCCCACGGGTCGGCGATGAAGATCACCGAACGCATCCGGCTGCGCGGGCCGGATCACCTGGAAAACCAGGTCCTGATCGAAGACCCGCAGGTACTCAACACCCCCTATCGCTTTACGTTCGAGTACAAGCGCTCCAACTACGCCATTCAAGAGTACGTGTGCGAGAACAACCAGATCGTGATCGACAGCGAGGGCAAGGCATCTCTGAGCCTTGAGTGAATCCGCCCATCCCCCCCTCTGGAGCGCTACGAATGGAACGCCTGACCCCTATCGGCATCAGCGTTGTGTTGTCGCTGCTTGTCGCGTCGAACACCTTCGCCGACGTGCCGCGCATGCCCACGGCTATCGCGGTGCCGCCTTCCGACAAAGCACCGCTGTCGTCGGCGACACGCCCGGGCACCGAATACAGCGACCTCAATCACTACGGCTACGTCGAGCAGGAGTACTACCTGCAAGGCGTCGCTCCGGCCATTACCGCCGCCGGCAAAACCCTGCTGGAAGCGCCTTACACCACGCGCATTCTGGTGCGCAAACCAGCGGACCCGGCGCGTTTCAATGGCACGGTGGTGATCGAGCCGTTCAGTTGGTTTGGCGAGCGCGGCGCGGGCTGGATCCTGACCCGCGACTATCTGCTGCGGCGCGGCTACGCGTATGTCGGGTACACGCTGAATGTAAACAAACCGGCGGTGGACCCCAAGTTCATCTCCGACACGCCGGCGGCCGAAGCCGAACAGATCGCCCAGTACGGGCGGATCGTGAACTTCGAGTTCATGCGCCGCTTCGACTTTGCACGCTACGCGCCGCTGGGCACCTACTACGACCCGGCACACTTCACACGTGGCGAAGCGCCCGATCCGTTTGCACCCCAATCCCAGGGCATCGGCGCGCAGCTGGCGTTGCTGCTTAAAACCAAGGGAGCACAAAGCCCGCTGGCCGGCCTCGACGTGCAGCGCGTCTATGTGAATAGCTGGGCCGTCACCGCACAGGTCTGGATGGACTATCTCGACCAGGGTCGTCACCAGCAGTGGCGCATGCCCGACGAAACGCCGCTGATCGACGCCTACATGACCGGCCGCATGGCCTACGGAGAAGTGGGCGGCGACGTGCTCAGAGTGCCCCGCCAGATGCCCGAAGGCGTGCCGTTCGTGACGGTGTTCAGCCAGTCCGAACTGATGCACGACGTGATCGAAGGCATCCCCCTGCCCCCGGACACTGACACGCCGCAACTGCGCTACTACGAAGTCACTGGCATGCCCCATCTGCGCCTGGCCGACCTGGGTACGGAGCACACCGAACAGCTCGCTGCCGACATCGGCAAGGGCGACGACCCGCGATGCCGGACGCTGTATGACGAACCGGTTGAAGGGGTGGTCTCGGCGCTGCTCGATGGCATGGACCAATGGGTACGTGACGGCAAACCGATGCCCAACGCACCTCGGGTGGTCCGTGACGGCAAGGCCGCTGCCCGTGCGCCCGCCACCGGCAACCTGCAAGGCGGCGTGCGCCCGCCGTGGATCCAGGTGCCCAGCGCCACCTACCTCACCGATCAAGAGACCGGCTGCGGATTGATCTACGACACCAAGGTGCCTTACTCGAAGGAAGTGCTCGGCCAGCGTTATGGAAACTTCAACCGCTACGCACAGAAATTCGAAGACGCCAAAGCCGTTTCGATCAAGGAAGGCTATTTGCTGCCGGAGGATGCGGCGGGCCTGCGTCCGATCGCAACCCCTCAAGATTTCTAACCCACTGCGGAAGAAAAGCCGATGTCATCTTCACTCATCATTGCCTGGATCTACGCGTCACCGTTGAGCACTGCGATCCGCGACATTCTGTGGGTGATCCCCACCGTGCAGAGCATTCATATCATCGCCATCACCGTGCTCTTCGGCTCGGCACTGATTTCCGACCTTCGCCTGGCGGGCGTGTTCGCCAGCGATGAGCCCTTGCGCGGCGTCGTACGCCGTTACTACCCGTGGATGCGCAATGCGCTGATCGTGCTGCTGTGTACCGGGCTGGTGATGATCATCGCCGAGCCCGACCGGGTGCTCGTCAACTCGACGTTCTGGCTGAAGATGGCCCTGGTGGTGACGGCGTTCAGCATGACCTGGTTGCTGCGCCGCCCGCTGATGCGCCCCGCCGGCCATGCAGGCAGCGACGACGCATCGCGTCCGGTCAAGGCACTTGCGTGGCTGTCGATCGGTTTGTGGTGCGTCGTGATCATTTGCGGTCGCTGGATCGCCTACACGATCTAAGCGTTTTCAACGAAAGCTCTCAGGTATTCGCCATGGATATTCAACCCCTGCTGCAAGCTGTCCAGGACACCCCTGTCGCGACGTTCATCCGCGAGTCAGGCTCGGCTTTTCCGATGCTCGAATCGGTGCATGTGATCGGCATTGCCATCGTCTACGGCACCATCGCCGTGGTGGATTTACGCCTGCTTGGCGTGACCGCCCACCGGCGCGGCGCGCTCAAGCTGATCCAGGATTTACTGCCCTACACCTGGGTCGCGTTCGTGACCTGTGTGATCACCGGCCTACTGATGTTCTGCGCCAATGGCACGACCTATGTGCAAAACACCGCGTTCCTTTTCAAAATGGGCCTGTTGATGCTGGCAGGCATCAACATGGCGGTGTTCCACCTGGGGGCCTTTCGCCGAATCGCCGAATGGGACACCCAACTGCCGCCTCCCCGTCAGGCGCGGGTCGCCGGCTTCAGCTCGTTGCTGTTGTGGGCGGGCGTGGTGTTCCTCGGCCGCTGGATTGCATTTCTCTGATGGCGCGTCCAGCCGCTGCAATCACGCGGGTGCGCCCACGTTCCAGCGGCTGGGAGTCGCTGGCCCTGGGGCTGGCGACCCTGGCCGTCATCGCCAGCGTGGCAGGCTACGTGCTGCTGCGCCCCGAACGCGTTGGCCCGCCCACCCCGTTGAGCTGGCAGGTACGTTCCTTCGATGGCCTGGGCGCGGTCGATCAGGCCATCCACAGCGCATTGCTACCGGCCGGTGAAGAAATCATCTGGAACAACAACGATACCGGCGGCTGGATCACCCTGGAGCGTGCCCAGGAATTGTTGCTGCCGCCCTTCTACCGGGATGCCTTCTGGAAGGCTAATGGTGAAGTGCACTGGCAATTGATTCTGCCCGGCACCCACCTGGCCCATAAGGGCGGCGACGACGATGCCACGGCGGCAGACCAGACCGTCAGCGAGATATCCAAAGCCACCCTGGGCCAGGGCGCGACGGTCTACTACGGCTCAGCCGGCCACGCGCCCGGCCAGAGCGCCTACCTGCTGATCATCGGGCATGCCCATGCCGGTGTGATGTGGGCCAACCAGGCGACGATCTGGGTGCACCGCGACCCAAACGCGCCCTACCCCGCCATCGTCAAACCCGAATCCCTGGTCGGCGAGGGTTGGCGCCAAGTCATCCCGTACGACGGCGCCAGCGAAATCGAACGCGTAAAAGGAACCCAGCCATGACTGTTGCCACGAAACACCGCGCCTTGTGGCGCCGTTGCATCGCGCTGTGGGTGCTGATACCCGCCATCGCGCTCGCCGCCCCGGCCTTGGCCTCGGCGAAGCCACTCAGAATCGGTATCACCCTGCATCCCTATTACAGCTTCGTGGCCAATATCGTGGGTGATCGGGCGCAAGTCATTGCGCTCATCCCGGCAGAGGCCAACCCGCACAATTACCAGCCGCAGCCCGATGACATCACCCGCGCAATGAATATCGATGTGCTGGTGGTCAACGGCATCGGCCACGATGAATGGGCCTTCCAGATCATCAAGGCCGCCGGCCGCACGCAAACGCTGCCGATTATCCAGGCCAATGCGACGGTGGCGCTGATTCCCATCGGCGGCGACCAGGAAGGCGTGAAGGTGGTCAACCCGCACACTTTTGTCTCCACCACGGCGGCGATACAACAGGTGTTCGAGATCGCTCGCCGGCTCGGTGAATTGGACCCGGACAACGCTGCGGCGTATCGAAAAAATGCGCTGGCGTATGCCGGCCGTATCCGCGAGCTGCGCGCAGGCTTCATGACGCGCTTCGCCGCACTGGACCTGTCCAGGTTCCGCTGCGCGACGACTCATGCTGGCTACGACTACATGATGCAGGAGTTCGGCCTGTTCGTAAGCGCCGTGATCGAGCCGCGCCACGGCGTCGCGCCGACGGCACGCCAATTGGCCAACACCATCGAGGCGATCAAGAAAGCCAACGTCAAGGTGCTGTTCGCCGAGAAGAACTTCTCCCTCGACCTGGCCAAACCCATCGAAGCCGCCACCGGCGTGAAGGTGTTCGCCCTGTCCCATATCACCGGTGATACCTACAGCGCGGACGAGTTCGAGGTGGCGATGCGCGAAAACCTCGAAACCCTGGCGCAAGCCGTTGAGTACACCCAGCAATGAACGCGCTGAAGGAGGAATACGCAATGCGCGGCCCCGCCATTGTGTTCGACAACGTCTCCCTGCGACTGGGCGGCACGCAGGTGCTCGATCAGGTGAACCTGCGCATCGAGGCCGGCGCCTTGCACTGCCTGGTAGGCCCCAACGGCGGCGGCAAGACCTCGCTGGTGCGTGCGCTGCTGGGCCAGATGCCGCACTCGGGGACGATCCGATTCGAAGGTGAACTCATCGCGCCCCTGGGGTATGTCCCCCAATTGCCGGACTTCGACCGCAATGTACCGATGACGGTCAACGATCTCATGGCCCTGTTGGGTCAGCGCCGGCCCGCCTTCCTGGGCGCAAGCCGCGCCGCCAGGGCAGCCAATGCCCAGGCCCTGGAACGTACCGGCATGGCGGGGATGGGTAACAAGCCTTTTGGCAGCTTGTCCGGCGGCCAGCGTCAGCGCGTGCTGCTGGCCCAGGCGATCAGCCCGATGCCGTGGCTGCTGATCCTCGATGAACCGACCGCAGGGATCGACGAGGCCGGTGTGCGCCTGGTGGAGGCACTGGTGACTGAACTGAACAACCGTGGGGTGACCATCCTGTGGATCAACCACGACCTCGAACAGGTCAAGCGTATCGCGCAGTCCGTGACCGTTATCAACCAACGGGTGCTGTTTCACGGCCCCGCCGAGCAGATCGACAGCCGACTGGAGGTCATTCGATGAATGCCTTGTATGACTTCATTCGCGACCACCTCCAGGCGCTCGCCGCGAGTCACGTGTTGCCGCAACCCTTCGAATACGAGTTTGTGATCAATGCGTTGATGTGCTCAGTGCTGATCGGTCCGTTGCTGGGGGTGTTGGGCTCGATGGTGATGATCAAACGGATGGCGTTCTTCAGCCAGTCCGTGGGCAATGCGGCGATGACCGGCGTGGCCATTGGCGTGCTGATCGGCGAGTCGTATACCTCGCCCTACTTTTCGATGTTCGGCTTCTGCCTGCTGTTCGCCCTGACGCTCAAGTACACCCAACACCGCACCACCCTGGCCAATGACACGCTGATCGGCGTATTCCTCTCCATCTCGCTGGCGGTCGGTGCCTCATTGCTGCTGTTCGTGTCAGCGAAAATCAACACGCATGTGATGGAGGGTGTGTTGTTCGGCTCGATCCTGGCCGTCGACCACACCGACATGAACGTACTGCTGGGCGTGACACTGATTTGCACGCTGATCGGCCTGCCCCTCTACAACGGCATGTTGCTCTCCAGCCTCAATCCAAGCCTGGCCCATGCGCGCGGCGTAAAGGTGCGCAGCGTCGAGTACCTGTTCGTGGTGCTGGTCACCCTGGTAACGGTCGCCTGCCTGAAGATCATCGGTGCCGTCCTGGTCGAGGCCCTGCTGCTGATACCGGCAGCAGCCGCCCGCAACATCAGCCATTCATTGCCTGGCCTGGTCACATGGGCCGTGCTGATTGCGACCTTTTCCTGCGTGGTTGGCATTCTGGCACCGATGCAGTTCCATATTCCCGTGCCCACGGGCGGCGCCATCGTGATCGTCGCGGCCCTGGTGTTTGCGTTCACAACCATCATCCGCGGCACCGCGCCGCAGTTCAGAGGGGCCAGCGTATGACACGGTTCAACCCATCCATTCGCCCCTGGCTGGTGCTGCTGGCATGGCTGCTGGGCAGCGCGCCGTCAGCCTTCGCGGACGTCAGCCAACAAAAAGTGCTGGTCGCCCTGCCGGCGGTGTATGCACTCACTTCGGCACTCGGCGAAGGCACACACCTCGAGGTCGTACGTGTTCCGCTGGACGCCGCCGTCCCCATGGAAAGCCAGGCCAACGCGCTGTCGCGCCTGGACCCCAGCGTGTTCCAGACGGCCGTCGCCGTGGTCGCCCTGCGCAGCCTGTGGCGCGCTGATCCGCTGTATGCGACGGCGCGGCGCCACACTCTGCGGATCGTCGAAATCGATGCTTCGCATTCATGGGACAACCTCAAGCCCGGTGTGGCCACCACCCGTGTGCCCGCCAATGATGTGCCCTGGGCTGACGTTCGCAACGCCGAAGGCCCCCCGTCGCCCTACGCCTGGCTGGGGCCCGTGAATGCCATGCGCATGTCGGCGCTGATTGCAGCTGACCTGGCGCGGCTGTCCCCGGACGACGCGCCACGGATCGCGCGCAACCTCGCCGCGCTCGACGGCCGCATCCGCCAACTGAAGGCCGACTACGGTGACAGCCTGCTGAAAGTGCCGGACCTGCGCGTCCTGTCGCTGGCCAGCGAGCCGGTCTACCTGCTCGGCGAGTTCGGCGTGTATGTAGACGGTTGGTTCGTACGCCAGGACATCGACTGGACTGACGCCGACCGCGCCGCCCTGACCCGCTACCTTCGCGAGCGTGATATCCGCGTGGTGGTCCACAAATGGGCGCCTGACGCCAGGATTGTACGAGCCATCGAGGACGGCGGCGCACGCCTGCTGATCCTGGATATCGGCAATCCGGGCATGCTCGCCAACAAGGCCAACAGCTACGAGGCGCTGTTGAGTTCCAACCTGGACGCCCTGCTGGCGGCTTTTGCGCCGGCCAGTCCCCCTGCGGCTGCCATTCAAGCAGCGGTCCCGCAGTGATTCATCTCGACCCTAGAGGCTGAACCTTATGAAAGCGCAAATGTTTGCCCACCCGATCCTGCTGACCAGTGCACTGCTGTCCTGCCAGGCCGCCCTGGCCCATGGCCCGGTTTTCGACTGCTATATCGAGCACGACGACTGGGTGAAGTGTGAAGCGGGCTATACCGACGGCAGTTCCGCTGTGGGTCGAAAAATCCATGTTCAGGACACGAGCAACAAGCTGTTGCTTGAAGGCACTGTCGGCAAGGACAACAGCTACACGTTCCAGGCCCCCGCCGGCGCGTACTCCGTTGAGTTTCTCGGCGGTGAAAACCATGGCGCCACCCTTCAGTCCTCCGACATTACACAGTGAAATCGACCATGCCGATCAAACGAAGACTGCTTCAAGCCCTTGCCGCCGCGACCTTCAGTTGCATGACCTGCGCTGCACAAGCTCACTTCCAGATGCTCTACCTCGACGAAACGGCGTTGCAACGTGCAGCCAATCTGGACTTCGCCATAGTGTTCACGCACCCGTTCTCCGGCGGCCCGACGATGAATATGGGTGAACCGCGCGCGTTCAATCTCATCAGCGCCCACGGCGGCGAAAAAACCGACCTGCGCCAATACCTCAAGCCTGTCCAGTGGCAGAGCCGCGACAATCAAGCGGCCGCCTATCGTGCATCGATTCCACGGGAGTTGGTGCGCTCACTGGGCGACCATATTTTCGTGCTTGAACCTGAGCCCTATCTGGAAAAGGAGGAAGACGTTTACATCCAGCAGTTCACCAAGCTCGTCGTCAACGTGGGTGGCGTCCCCGGTAACTGGTCAGAGCCCCAGGGGTTGCCGGTTGAGATCCAACCCCTCAACAAGCCCTACGCAAACTGGACGGGCGGCGTGTTCCGCGCAGTGGTCCTGGCTGACGGCAAGCCCGTTCCGTTCGCCGAGATAGAACTCGAATACATCAACCATTCTGTCGACATCAAAGACAACGCCTTCGGCAAGCAGGACTATGTCAAGGCCCCCCAAGCCTCATTCAAATCCCTGAGTACCTATTCGGACGCCCAGGGTGTGGTGACGATCGGCCTGCCACGTGCCGGCTGGTGGGGCATTGCAGCGCTCAACATCGGTGCGACCAAAACCTATAAAGGCAAACCCCTTTCCCAGGACGCGGTGCTGTGGGTGCAAGTCAGGGATATGAAATAACCTGATCGCCAACGTCATGCTGACCAAGGGCTGAAGAATATTGGCCTGCGTCAATGGCGACGGGCGCCGTGAGGATGTGAAATGGATAAGTTGCAGGACGTTGAAGAGGAGAATCGACTGGCGGCGCACGCTCAAAGAGTTTTAAAGAGTGGTGCGCTCGGTAAATCGCGGCAGATCATTCGTCTTTTCGAGTTTCTGCTCGAGCGATCACTGATGGCGACCCCAACGAAGGAGGTCGAGATTGCACTCGTTGTGTTTGGTCGCCCCACCAACGTGGATCTCGCGGCTGATGCCACGGTTCGAGTGCATATTCATCGGCTGAGAAAAAAACTCGAGGCTGCGCCCGTCGATGAGCGTGGCGAGCGTCTTGTCCTGCCGCGTGGCGAATACCGTCTGGTGGTCGCTGCTCCCGATGAGCAAGACAACCACTCCAACCCTGCGCGCCGACGTTTGCTTGATTGGCGGTATTTTGCCAGCGCGGCGCTTTTCCTTGCGTTCAACGCAATGTGCTGGCTCTGGCTGACCGGGAAACCACCCAATGACGCGCGCGTCGAGAGCATTCTCTGGAGTGGTCTGACGAAAAATACAGCTGAGCTATTGATCGTTTCCGGTGATTTTTACGTATTCGGTGAACAAGGCGCTGATGGCTCCATTCTTCGCATGGTCGCTGATTACACCATTGCTTCCAGCGAGGCTCTCAATAAGTACAAGCAGCAGATGCCTGGGGCCGGCCAGAGGTACGTCGACATGAATGCGCATCACTTGCCGAGTGGGCTCTCATCGGCTCTGGTTTCGGTGACGCCAATCGTGGCCGCAACGAGGCCTGGCAATTCAAGCCTGATCAAGGATGTGACAACATCACGCTTCACCAATGAGATGCTGAGCGATCACGATATTGTCTATGTCGGTTTGCTCGACACCCTCGGCGATCTGCATGAACCGTTCTTCGACCTTTCCGGTTTTTCGCTATCGGCCAGCGGCGATACCCTTGTGGACCGAGCGAGCGGCGATCAATTTCAATCCGATTGGGCCGAGCCATCCACTGAAAGAATCATGCGCCGTGATTACGCCTACCTTGCGAGCTTTCCGGGACCGGCAGGAAATCACATCGTCGTCGTGGCCGGCATTATGGATCCAGCCCTGATAGAAGCGGCGAAGATCGCATCGAACAGTGCCGAACTGAATCGCTTGAAGGCCCAGCTAGGTGATAGCGAGGCCTTCGAAGCACTGTACGAGGTGCGTACGTTTGGTCCGTCGAATCTATCGGCAGAATTACTGATCGCACGCCCGCTTGACGTCAGTCAGATGTGGCGTGCGAGAGACGGGAGTAGGCCCTAGGCAATCTCCACGAACATATGCGCCTTGTCGCGCCGGACTTTTTCGAGTGTTACCAGCCAATCGCTTTCGGTATCCCGGTACCCCAGGGCCAAAAGAACCGAACTGTTCAAGCCCTGTTCGCGAAGCTTCAGAAGCGCGTCCACCGCGCTGTTGTCGAACCCTTCCATGGGCGTGGCATCCACGCCAAGTTCAGCAGCCGCCAGCAGCGCAAATCCCAACGCGATGTAGCATTGTTTGGCGGCGTGAAAATACTGCTGTTCCTTGCTCATGCTGCCTAACGAGTCGAGCAGCGATAACCGGTAATCATCGGTGACACTGGCAGGCAGATTACGTATCGCGTTGCTGTATTCGAAAAAGTCGTTGACCCGCTCAGGCGTATATTCATCCCAGGCAGCAAAAACCAATAAATGGGACGATTGAGTAACTTGCTGTTGGTTGGCGCAGATCGGCTGCAACTGCGCCTTCAACTCAGGGTTAGTGATGATTAACACCTTGAAAGGCTGCATGCCCGAGCTGCTGGGGGCCAGACGTATGGCTTCCAGGATCGGATCGATCTTCTCTTGCGCCACCTTGTCGCCGTTGTAGCTTTTGGTTGCATAGCGCCAATGGAGCGTGTCTTTCAATGCCATGGTGATGTCCTTTAATGGAAATTGAGGTCTTGTCTTTTAGATTGCCAAGCGCTGCGCACCCTTCATGGGTTCGGACTCTCGCCTTCCTTCAAGTGACGCCAGAGGGTCTTGAAAGGATCGATATAGAACCCCTTCAGGGTTTTGTGTGGATTGTTGGCGCCATACTCTTCGTCGTTGCATCCCCAACGCCAGGTTTCACCCTTCTTGGGCAGGTACAGCGTGCCGAACATCCAATCCCAGAGTGTCAGTATGACCGCGTTATTCTTGTCCCAGTGATGGGGCTCCATACTATGGTGCAGGTTGTGCATGACGGGAGCCAAAATGATCCTGTTCAGCCAGCCATAGGAGATCGGCATATGGACGTGCGAAAAAACATCTATCACAAAGAAGGCGATATAGGCCGTTGTGGTGACTGCAGCGATCATGCCCGGATGAATTTGGCTTCCCGTTGCATACAGTACAACCCCGGTGAAGGCCCCGCCAAAAATCGCCGGAATGATATTCAGACCAAAGAACTCGATGGGGTGCTGTCGAAAAAGCGTCCAGGGCGTGAGCGTTTCAGCGGTGTGGTGAGGCTTGTGAAGATGCCAGAGCAGTGCATGGGTATGGCACCAACGGTGTACCCAGTACCCCACGAAGTCCACGCTGAGGAAATAGACCAGGAACTGAATTGAGACCATTAGCCAGGTCGCTGTGATCACGGGCTCCTGGGCGCCGAATTCAACGTTTAAATAAGCACCTGCGTTGTCAGCGATAGCGATGCCATTAATGGCGATGACACCGACAAGGGGAAAACCCAGCATAAGCAGGATAATGCCGTTCCACTTATCGACGCGCGATGAAGCGTGATCGTATTGCTCCCTGGGAAAGGCTGCATTGATTAGAGCGCGTAGGGTCAGGGGACCTTGCCACTTTCGCGAGAAGATGAACATCACCGCAATGACCGTTACGAAAAGAGGAAGCCCAAAGGCCCACAAGCTCATTATTTCAATTGTCGGCTCATAGAATGCGACAATTGATTCCCAGACGTTATGCATTGTCATCGTGAATTCCTCGCCATTTATTGTCTTGTTATTGTTTTGAGGCAATGGATAGCCTCTTGTTTTCTTTACTCTGCGTGAAGGCCCGGTCAGATGGCTTGCGTTAACCGGCTATGGGATACTGCCTATGACTGGCGGCCATTGAGAAGTTGGGTAACGGTTAATTAACAGTACGCAAAAGGTTATTTTCGGAAAAACATCCGAAAAAACATCATTTAAATCATGGGGATATTTTCAGGGCTCATGCAGGCGGAGTTGCCTTCACGGCATCAGATATGACAGTTACCCGAGTGACGTTCAGGCAGTAACAGGAACGTTCGTCGTTATTCCAGGCAGGCTCGTTGATGTTCTACTGCGAGGGTCAAGAACATCACACCATGACATGCTTGTTGATGTTCAAACGGATCACGTTGTCCATCGAAAAGCCCAGCAGCAAACGGGCACTGGGCTTTTCGGGTTTTCAGACCGCAGCAGCGATGGCCTTGCCCAGCGATTCGGTGTTGCCGGTGCCACCGATGTCGGCGGTCAGGGGCGCGTGCTCCGGGCCCATCGCAAGCACGGTTTCGATCGCTGTCAGCACGGCGGCGCCGGCTTCGGGATGGCCCAGGTGCTCGAGCATCATCGCACCGCACCAGATCTGCCCGATCGGGTTGGCGATACCCTTTCCGGCGATGTCGGGCGCCGAACCGTGCACCGGTTCGAACAGGCTCGGGAAGTTGCGTTCCGGGTTGATGTTGGCCGAAGGCGCGATGCCGATGGTGCCGGTGCAGGCCGGACCCAGGTCGGAAAGGATGTCGCCGAACAGGTTGCTGGCCACCACCACGTCGAACCAGTCCGGGTGCAGGACAAAGTTCGCCGTAAGAATATCGATGTGGTACTTGTCGACGTTGACGTCCGGATATTTCTTGCCCATTTCCACGACGCGCTCATCCCAGTAGGGCATGGTGATCGCGATGCCATTGGATTTGGTGGCCGAGGTCAGGTGCTTCTTCGGACGGCTTTGCGCCAGGTCGTAGGCGAACTTGAGGATACGGTCGACGCCGACGCGGGTCATCACGGTTTCCTGCAGCACGATTTCGCGATCGGTCCCGGGGAACATTTTGCCGCCGACGCTGGAGTACTCGCCTTCGGTGTTCTCGCGCACCACCCAGAAATCGATGTCGCCGGGCTTGCGGTTCGCCAGTGGCGCCTTCACGCCGGGCATCAGACGGCAGGGGCGCAGATTGACGTACTGGTCGAATTCACGCCGGAACTGCAGCAGCGAATCCCACAGGGAAATATGGTCAGGCACCACGTCGGGCCAGCCCACGGCACCGAAGTAGATCGCATCGTAGCCCTTGAGGGTGTCGAACCAGTCGTCCGGCATCATCTTGCCGTGCGCCAGGTAGTAATCGGCGCTGGCGAAGTCGAACCAGTCCCATTGCAGCTCGAGGTTGAAGCGGGCAGCCACCGCGTCAAGCACACGCACGCCTTCGGGCATCACTTCCTTGCCAATGCCGTCGCCGGGGATCACTGCAATTTTGTACTGGGTTTTGCTCATGGATTCGACTCCTGGGTTGATTGGGGCATGGATCTCAGTGTATGCAGTGTCCTGGGATTAATAATTAGCCTTGCTGGAAAGCCATTCTTAGTTTTCAGGAAAGAATCCATGAGCATGATCGATGACCTGAGTTTCTTTCAGCAGGTGGCTACGCGCGCCAGCCTGACGGAAGTGGCACGCCATCTGGGGCTGTCGCTGCCTGCCGTGAGCAAACGGCTCAGCCACCTGGAGGCCAGGCTTGGCGTGCAGTTGCTGCAGCGCACCACGCGTCGATTGTCGCTGACCCCCGAAGGCGTGCTGTACCTGGAGGGAGGTCGGCCGATTCTGCGCCAGCTCGAGGAACTGGAGAGCGCGCTCAGCAGCCGCCAGCCCACCTTGCACGGCCGGTTGCGGATCAATGGCACGCTGGGTTTCGGCCGGCAGCACCTCGCCCCCGTGGTCTCGAGCTTCGCCGGGCTGCACCCGGAGCTCGAGATTTCTCTCGAGCTGACCAGCCAGCCACTGAGCATCCTGGACGATCAATTCGATATCGGCGTGTGCATGGGCGAGCCGCCGGACTCACGGTTGATCGGCATTCGTCTGCTGGAGAATCCACGCATTCTCTGCGCGTCTGCGGGATACCTTGAAGCGATGCCCGAGCTGACGTGCGTGGCGGATCTGGCGCGGCATAACTGCATTGTTTTGCGCCAGTTCGGCAGCGACTATGCGATCTGGCGCTTCAGCAAGGATGGCCAGGATTACTCGCACAAAGTCAGCGGGACGCTGTCGAGCAATGATGGCGAGGTCGCGTTGAGTCTGGCGCTGGACGGCCATGGATTGATTCTGCGGTCGCGCTGGAATGTTCAGCAATATCTTGAAAGTGGTCGACTGCAGGCGGTACTGACCGATCACCAGGCGCCGAAGGCTGATATTTTTGCGGTGTATCAGCATCGGCAGCATATCCCCCAGCGCATCTCGGTCTTCGCCCGCTACCTTGCGCAGGCGCTGGCGGAGCGTTTGCCGTTCGCCGCCCTCAAGTGAACAATGACGGGTGCGGCGTGTTGACCGATCAAGCCACACAGCTAAACGGGTGCAGCGAAAAAACCCAGCACTGCTTCGAGCAGCACGTCAGGTACTTCTTCGGCGATGTAATGGCCGCAAGGTAGCGCCTTGCCGCGAACATTCAGGGCGACCTTGCGCCACTCTTCCAGCGGCTCGAAACAGCGCCCCACTGTGCCCTCCTCGCCCCAGAGTACCAGCAGCGGCAGCGTCAGATGATTGCCCGCCAGGATATCGGCGCGGTCGTGCTCCAGATCGATACCGGCCGAAGCGCGGTAATCCTCACAAATGCCCCGCGCACTGCCCGGACGTTGCAGGCAGCGCAGGTACTCGCCAAACGCCTCGTCGGTGAAAGGCTTGAGGCCGGCGCTACGGGAGCCCATCACACTGCGCAGATAGAGCTCGGGGTCGGCTTCGATAAGCCCCTCCGGCAATGGCGCAGGCCGAATGAGGAAGAACCAGTGCCAGTAGGCGCGGGCGAAGGCTTCGTTCGTTTGCGCGTACATCGACAGGGTTGGCGCAATGTCCAGCAGCACCATCTGCTGCACCGCGTGCGGATGGTCGAGGACCAGGCGATGGGCCACGCGCGCACCGCGGTCATGGGCCAGCACCCTGAACTGCGCAAAGCCCAACGACTTCATCAACTCGACAGCATCGAGCGCCATTTCACGCTTGGAATAACCTGCATGCCCGGCGTCGGCTGGCGGCCTGTCGCTGTCGCCATAGCCGCGCAGATCAGCGGCGACTACGGTAAAAATGCCCGCCAGCTGCGCAGCCACCTTGTGCCAGATCACGTGGGTCTGCGGATGGCCGTGCAACAGCAGCAGCGCGGGGCCACTGCCGCCAATGCGGTAACTGATGTTCACGCCGTTTACCTGGCGTTGTGCTTTCTGGAATCCGCCAAACATGATTCGACTCCGTAAAGGTGAAGGCTAACTACATAGCCGCAGAATAACCCGGATTACGATGACAGTTCAGGCACCAGACGACACCGGTAACAAGCAGTGCAATCGCCGCTGTTTCATAGGAGTCAGGCAACCGCTGCTCCCATAGAAACCCAAAAACCAGCGCCGCCAATGTCTCAATCACGAGCACTTGTCCGCTGAGTGCCAGCGGCAGAAGTCGGCTCGCCTGGTTCCAGCATGCGCCACCCACCACTGAAGACAAGATGGCTACGCCTCCTGCCACCAGCAAAAAATGCAGCCATTGAGCGCTGCCATGGGTTGCGGCCTGCAAGCCCAGAACAGGTGCCGCCAAAAGCAGCGACTGAGCCCCCGTCATCACCCCTGTCAGCAGTGCCCAGTCATGCGAGGAGACGCTGGCGACCTGAACTAGCCGCCGAGCGTTGCTTACGGCATACCAACTCCACGTCACCAGAGCACCCACCGCGCATGAAATCCCGGCGATGGTTGCCAGCGTATCCGGCCTGTCGCCATTGATCAGTGCATGCCAACTGATGAGCATGACGCCACCCACCGCGCAGCACAGCGAAGGGACGAGCTTGTGCAGGGAAACGGCGTCGGCGTCATGACGACCTGCCAGGGTGACGATTACCGGGATGAGTCCGACAATCAGCGACGTTGTGGCGATGCCCACCAGCTGCACGCCGGTGCCCACCAGCGTGTAGTAGATGAGGTTCCCTATCAGGCTGAGCCAGAACAGTGATTTCCAGTCAGCCATGCTCAGATGGGCGCATACGCGCCGCCAGCGCGGCATCAGCAAAACCGCCGAGACCGCGCCATAACAAAGAAATCTCAGCACTGCGAATTCCAGGCCGCTTAGCCCCGGGGTCAGCTGGGGGCCGAGGAAAATCACGCCCCAGCACAACCCTGCGCACACGCCGTAAACAATGCCCTTGAGCAGTGACCGATCAGCAAACATTTCACCCGTACTCCATAGCCTGATGGATGAAGTCTGATGCAGCTGATTCGGCAAATATTGTCGGTAACTGTGCAGTCTTTTACCCAGGCTGTTTCTGCGCTTTGCGATAAGCAGCCGGCGTTATGGCGCTGATACGCTGCATGGTCCGGGTCAGTGATGCCTGATCGGAAAAACCTGCCCGCAAGGCAATCTCGGCTATGGGTAACGAGGTTGCGCGCAGCCAGCGTTGAGCTTCCTGCAGGCGTACTTCAGTCAACCACGCTTGAGGGGTCATCTCGAACAATTGGCGAAACCGCTGGTGCAGTTTACTCAGGCTCATATTGGCGACTCGAGCCATGCTTTCGTTGCTCCAGTTCGCGCCAGGGTTGGCCTGAAGACGGACGATCAATTGCTTCATGGGGTCTGCAACGCGGGGAGCATCAGCGCCCAGGGACGAAAGAAGCAAAGGGCCCAGCTGTGAGGCCGCGAGGGACAGTTGCGCGTTTCCTATCAGCTCGGCGAACTCCATCAGCCGACGAGTAGCGGCGGGAATGGGCACATAGATGCTCCGAGCCAGACGCTCGATCTGCAGCGTTTCCAGCGTCGTCGGCGCGCAGTCCAGAACCAGAAAGCGGTTATCGGCGTGCGTATGCTGCGAGTGCACCGCGCCGGGCGTCACAAGTGCCGCCAGTGACTGATCGATGTAGCCACCGCGCCCCCCTACGTCGATTTCCATTCGGCCACGAATCGGCAGTACCAATTGAGCATGCTCGTGATGGTGGTGAGGGGCTTCCCGCTCGTAGCTGCGAACTTCAAGATTCAGAAACATTTGACGCTATCGCCCTTATCGCAAGTTTTTTCATGCACCAACGATCGGCGTTTACCTGACCCATTTATTGCTTCGCAACTAGGTGCTCAACTGTTCCTGGAGCCACGCCAGTAGCGCTTGCACTTCAATCCGTTCATCCCCGCCATTTTCTTTATAAACAGAAATGGCATGGGGCAGAGGCACATATTCTGCACAAGGTCGCACCAAAGCGCCCTCCTCAATAAGCTTTTCGGCAGTTCGACGCCATCCCAATGCGATGCCATGTCCCGCGACTGCCGCCTGAAGCATCAGCGGGTAGCTATCGAACACCGTACCAGGCACATGATTCGCGATCGTCTTTCCAAACACCTGCAACCACTCTTCCCAGACCATAAAGTCCGGGGACGTAGAGCGATAGTGTAAAAGATGGTGCAGACAAAGCGCTTCAGGGCCAATCAACGTGCCTGTGGCAAGGTAGCACGGACTGCACACGGGGAAGACTTCGTCAGCAGCCGTAAACGCCAGAGCATGCAAGCCGCTGGCGCGTCCGGTGCTTTGCAAGGCAACATCGAAGCGGTCGTTGAATTCGGCAATAGGCCGTGTTGAGGTCACTACTTGAACCTCGATTCCCGCCTGTTGATCCTGGAACGTGGAGAGGCGTGGCATCAGCCAGTAAAAGGCTTCACATAACTGGCAGAGTAAAACGACACGATTTTTGCGCTGTGATTCTCGAAGCGTAACAGCATGGTCGCTGATATTTCCCAGTGCCGCGCTCACCACGCTTCCCAACTGCCGCCCCTCCTCCGTCAAAAAGACCGCCCGATTACGCCGGACAAAGAGCTTCACGCCGAGATCTTCTTCAAGACCGCGGATTTGCCGGCTGACGGCGGCTTGGGTGATGTGCAACTCATCAGCGGCCCTCGAGAAGCTTTCCAGCCGGGCAGCCGCTTCAAAAGGCAGCAAACTGGTCAGCGCAGGCAATGTCTTCCTGAGGTTATTCATAATCAGTCGTTATGCATTCAGACCCGAGAACTCGTTTTTAACACACTGCGACAAAACGCAATATGGGCTGAACATCTGCCGGACCTCAGCTAATGATCACCGCTCGCACCACTATCATCACCGGCACGCTGCTCGCCGTTTTTGCGACGCTGGCCTGGGCTCTTAACTTCGTAGCCCCTTACGTTACTGGCGCCTACAGCATTTACGACCTTACGATCATCAGATTTCTGATCGCGGGTGCCTTGGGGTCGCTGGGGGTGATCCTGTGCCGTACTCAGCGGCGGTCTTTGCAACGTTCCCAGCAGTTGCTCGCCGCAGCGCTGGGCGCAATGGGGTATCTAGGGTACAGCAGCTGTATTGCAGCGGGCGTGATCTTCGGTGGCCCCGTACTGACGGCGGCGTGTGTCGGATTCGTGCCTGTTCTACTCGCCCTGCTCGGCAATGCAAAAGAGAAAACGGTGCAGTGGCACCGCCTTGCGTTACCCCTGACGTTCATGGTGGTTGGGCTCTTCCTTGCAAATATCGGCAGCATGAATCTGGCGCAGGCAGGCAGGGCGTCCTGGCTGACGGGATTATTTTTTTCTGTCCTGGCAGTGACCCTGTGGCTAGCCTTCAGTCTGCTGAATCAAAGCGCCATGGGAAAAATCCCCCATGCTGCAACGGGCATCTGGACCAGCTTGATGATGGCGGGTGCTGGCATGGGCACCGTGTTCCTGATACCCGTTGTACACATGCTGGGGCTCTTTAAACTCCCGAGTATGGGTTTCAATATCACCTCGGCGGGACATCTTTATGCCTGGGCTCTGGTCATTGCGGTTATGTCTTCGGTGATCGGCGCCTGGGCTTGGAACGCGGCGACAAAACGGCTGCCGATGGTGCTTTCCGGTCAGTTGATTTCGCTGGAATCTTTGTTCGCCGCTGTCCTCGGCTTGCTCTTTATTGGCAGGCTCCCAACACCCATAGAGGCGACAGGGCTTATTGCCGTGGTCATAGGGGCAGCAATAGCGGTTCACAGCATTCTCGGCGCAAATGAAACCATTACCTCGTCAGTAGTCACTCGCGCCAACCAACCACGCCCTTGATTTCCAGAAAGTCGTGAATGCCCCACCCTGCGTACTCGCGGCCATTGCCGGATTGTTTGTAGCCACCAAACGGCGCGAACGTGTCCCAGCTTGGGTAGTTCAGGTACACCGAGCCGGCACGCATCTGTTTGGCCACGGCGCGGGCACGCTCGATATTACCGGACTGTATGTAGGCCGCCAGGCCGTAAACGGTATCGTTGGCCATTTCGATGGCCTGCGCTTCGCTGTCATAGGCAATGATCGACAGCACGGGGCCGAAGATTTCTTCGCGAGCAATGGTCATCTGCGCCGTCACGTCGCCGAACACGGTGGGTCGCACGTAATAGCCCTTGTCCAGGCCTTCAGGACGGCCCAGGCCACCGCTCACCAAGGTGGCGCCCTCCTCGATGCCGATGGCGATCAGGCTCTGAATCTTGGCGAACTGTGCGTCGCTGATCACCGGACCGAGATTCGTGCCGGCATCCAGCGGGCTGCCGGTCACCAACTGCTCGGCGGTTGCCTTGGCAATTTCCAGGACACGGGCAAGCTGCGCTCGCGGTACCAGCATGCGGGTTGGCGCATTGCAGGATTGCCCGGAGTTGGCAAAGCAGCGCTGCACCCCCTTGGCCACCGCCACGTCAAAGTCCGCGTCTTCCAGCAGGATATTGGCCGATTTACCGCCCAACTCCTGAGCCACGCGTTTAACCGTATCGGCCGCCGCCTTGGCGACCAGAATGCCGGCGCGGGTGGAACCGGTGAACGAGACCATATCGACTTTCGGGTGGCTGGTCAGGTAATGGCCCACGTCCGCCCCGGTGCCGTTAAGCAGGTTGAAGACCCCGGCGGGCACACCCGCTTCATGCATGATCTCGGCGAAGATGATACCGGTCAGCGGCGCGATTTCGCTGGGTTTGAGCACCACGGTGCAACCGGCGGCAATGGCGGGCGCGACCTTGCAGATGATCTGGTTCAGCGGCCAGTTCCACGGCGTGATCAGGGCGCACACGCCGATGGCTTCACGCATCACCTGAGTGATGCCATGCACTTCGCTGAACGGGAAGGTCTCCAGGGCACTGATGGTCGATTCCAGGTGCGCGCGGCCACTCCAGACTTGCGAGTCACGGGCGAAATGCAGCGGCGCGCCCATCTCCTGGCTGACGGCCTTGGCCAGGTCTTCGTAGCGCAGGTTGTAGACCCGCAGAATTTCCTTGAGCAGTGCCAGACGTTCGCTGACGGGGGTTACAGAGAACGCGGGAAAGGCCCTGGCAGCAGCGTTGACCGCGCTGTCCACGTCCGCCGCGTTGCCCACCGCGATGCTGATGAAAGCTTGCTCGGTAGAGGGGTCGATCACCTCCAGCGTGTTGCCCGACTGGGTATCGACCCACTGGCCATCGATGTAGAACTTGAGCGCATTGTTCATGGTTTATCTCTGGATAACTCGGAAACAGGTGCCCTCAGCGCTCCGTTTCAGGACACGCTGACGGGCCAATTCTCATGCGTGAGTAAGGTACCAGCGCCAGTCCTGCTCGCCGACCTCGGCATTGAAGGTACGGAACTCACGCCACTTGATCGCCAGGAACACCTTCAGGAATTCGGCACCCAGCGCCTCGCGTGCCCAGGTTGAACCCTGCAATGCCTGCAACGCAGTCAGCCAGTCGGTGGGTAAAAAATCGGTCGCCTGCTCATAGCCGTTGCCCACAATCGCCGCGCCAGGATCGCTCTGATGCGTGATGCCGTGGTGAATGCCCGCCAGTAACGCGGCAGCGGCGAGATAGGGGTTGGCATCGGCACCGCAAATGCGGTGTTCGATGTGCCGACTGATCGCGGGGCCGCCGGGCACGCGAAATGACACCGTACGATTGTTGACGCCCCAGCTTTTGGCCAGCGGCGCGTAACTGCCGGTCTGGAATCGGCGATAGGAGTTGGCATGAGGGCAAAATATCGCCAGCGCGTCGAACAAGGTTGCCATCATCCCGCCAATGGAGTGACGCAACAGCGGTGTGCCCTGTGGGTCTTCGCTCGCATACAGGTTGTTGCCCTGCTCGTCGGCCAGGCTGACGTGCAGGTGCAGACCGCTGCCGGCCTGATCGCTGAACGGCTTGGCCATGAAACACGCTTGCAGCCCGTGTTTGTTGGCCACACCCTTGACCAGGCGTTTGTAACGTACGCCTTCATCAATGGCCTGGAGTGCGTCGAAACGATGCTCCAGCGTCAACTCGAGCTGGCCCGGCGCATACTCGGAGATCGCCGTGCGCACCGGTAATCCCTGCAGCGCACAGGCTGCGTAGAGGTCATCAAGAAACGGTT
The DNA here is from genome assembly GCF_034354675.1 of Pseudomonas sp. MH9.3. Lineage (NCBI taxonomy): Bacteria > Pseudomonadati > Pseudomonadota > Gammaproteobacteria > Pseudomonadales > Pseudomonadaceae > Pseudomonas > Pseudomonas sp. MH9.3. Next base: position 1,054,393 of record NZ_CP133785.1, read on the forward strand.
GAACCTGCTCGAGTTCGTATACGCCATACACCTGCGGCGCCACCGGACGTACGCCATTGGTTTGCTGCGCCGGCTGCGGTCGCCCATTGACGTCGCGCTGTTGGTCCAGCAGGTAGAACTCCAACTCCACGGCCATGACCGGATGGAAGCCATCGGCTTTGAGCCGCTCGATGGTGTTCACCAGCACATGACGCGGGTCCGCCGGTGCGGCGGGAATACCTTGGGTCGGGTGCATGCTGACCTGCACTTGACCGGTGGGATGGGTGCGCCAGGGTTGCACGGTCAAGCTTCCCGGCAAGGGGTAGCTCCAGCAATCAGCGTCAGCGACATCCCAGACCAGGCCAGTGTCGTCCACGTCCTCACCCTGCACGGTCAGGGCAAGAATGGAACTTGGCAGCGGCCGCCCGGTGTCGTAGATCGCCAGCAGCTCATTACGATGCAACAGTTTGCCCCGTGGCACGCCATTCGCGTCGATAAGGAACAACTCGATGCTCAGCACTTCAGGGTGTGCGGCGAGATAATCCTCGGCCTCTTTTCTATCAGCAAATTGCATGTCGAACCTCTTGGCGCTCATTCAAGCGCCCTGGCAGTATTTGAAAAAAACGGGGCGTCACCGTCCACTTAAGCGGAGGCGACCCGGGCTCCCGGCAGGGCAAGCAGCGTGGTCAGCGCGTTATCCAGCTCGCCGAGCAGCCTGTCGATATCCGCCTCACTGGTTTGCGGGCAGCACAGGGTCATGTTGTGAAAAGGCGTGATCAGGATGCCGCGATTGATCAAGTAGAGGTGCAGCGCCATTTGAAGGCTGTCATGAAAAGCCGCCTCGGCTTGCGCACCGGTCCTGGGCGAGGTGGCACAGAATTGAAACTCACAACGGGCGCCCAGCTCGGTGACAGACCAGTTCAGTTGATGGCGCTTGAACAACGCGCGAAATCCCTGCGCCAATCTTGAGGCGACAGACAGCATGTGCTGGTAGGCGGACTCCGTCATGACCTCTTCAAGGCTGGCGCGCATGCAACGCATCGCCAGCGAGTTGGCGGACAGCGTTGTTCCCATACCGCTGTGGCCATGACCGCCGCCCTCTGCGCTCGCCTGCACCTCGCGCATGGCCAGGGCAACTTCCTCGGTCATGCCAAACACCGCGCAAGGCACGCCTCCGGCGATGGGTTTACCCACCACGAAAAAGTCGGGTTCCAGCGCCCATTGGCGCGTGCATCCACCCAGGCCGGTGGAAATCGTGTGGGTCTCATCAATGACCAGCAGGCTGCCATATTGGCGGGTCAACTCGCGGCACTTTTGCATGAACCCAGGATCAGGCAGAACCATGCCGATGTTCGTCATCGCCGGCTCGCACATCAGCGCGCACACATCGCCCTGGGCTAACGCAGCCTCCAGTGCGGCGACATCGTTGAACGGGATGGATCGGCTGTATTGGCTCAAGTCATAGGCCTGGCCCACAAGCCCTGGACGGGGCACTGTCTTGCCGTCGCGGTAGCGCACCATCACGTCATCCACGGTGCCGTGGTAGCAGCCGTCGAACACCAGCAAGACGTTGCGTTTGGTAATCGCGCGCGCCCAGCGCAGCACATAACGGTTGGCGTCAGTCGCATTGGCCGTCACCTGCCAGTAAGGCAAATCGAATCGCTGAGCCAGCAACTCGCCGCAAACCACCGCGTCCTCGCCGGGCAGCATGGTGGTCAAGCCATTGTTCGCCTGCTCGGCGATGGCACGGGCAACAGGATCAGGTGAATGGCCGAACATCGTGCCGGTGTCGCCCAGGCAAAAGTCGATGTATTCATGATCGTCAACGTCGGTGAAGCGTGCGCCTTTGGCGCGCTGCACGAAGAGCGGCGAAGGCATCGACCAGTCGCTCATCCAGTGCATGGGCACACCGTTGAACAGATTCGCCCTGGCACGCTTGGCCAGCGCCATCGACGTTGGGTTGCTTTCTATGAAACGCTCACGCTCGGAGGCGGTAAAAACAGCAATCGCTGATTCATTGATTCCACTTTTCGACATGATTAAACACCCTGCGTTGATGACAAAAATCGGTTAAACGTCGTTGCCGCTCGGACAGGAACACTCAACTGTCCTCTTTCCTGACCTCAGGCTCGCGGAGCCTTGTTCTCGATCAGGCAGTTTCCGCCATCCACTACAATGACTTCACCGGTGATGTAACTGGATTCAGGCGACGCCAGAAATGCAACCGCCGCAGCTACTTCGCGAGGACTGCCTGCCCGGCCCATCGGGGTGAAGCGCCCCGCCTCGGCTTCAACGGGTGAGGTTGACCCCGTCGTGATCCAGCCAGGCGCAACGCTGTTGACGGTGATCCCTTGCCTGGCGACTTCAAGTGCAAGCCCCATGCTCATGCCCACCATCGCGGCCTTGGCGGCGCTATAAGCCGCCTCGCCCGGATTGCTGCAGCGGGTGCCTGTGATGGAGCTGATATTCACAATGCGCCCGTAATTTCGCGCCCTCATACCGGCCAGAACGGCTCGCGTCAGAAGAAAGGCCGTGGTCAGGTTTCTGCCCAGTGAAAGATTCCATTCCTGCAGTTCCATCGTTGCCAATTCCGAGAACACCTCGGGGCTTCCTTGCATGGCCATGCCGGCATTGTTCACCAGAATATCGACGCGTCCCCAGACGGACTCCGCCCACAGGCTCAATTCGCGCACCTGACGTTCGTCAGTGAGGTCGGCTGGCCGGCCTTCAACTTCAAACCCTTCAAGGCGCAGCTCTTTAACCCGATCCGCAATGCGCTTGCTGCTGGCAGTGATGATCAACTTCGCCCCGGATGCACCCAGCCTGCGAGCAATAGCCATGCCGATCCCGGATTCACTCCCGGCACCACTGACGAGTGCAACATGCCCTCTCAATTGCGTATCCAACATGGCGTGCCCCAAGTCTTAAATTTGAAAGAGAGTAGAAACTAGGCGAATAAACCTGATACATAAAGACGATCATCATCAGAAAATTTGACAACACCTATGGCGTTTACCAGTGAGTCACTTAAAATTTTCCTCTCGGTCATCGACAGCGGATCCTTTTCGGCGGCGGCGCGAAAATTAGGCCGGGTCCCCTCTGCCATCAACATGGCGGTGTCGCAGCTTGAAGCCGAGCTGGATTTGTTGCTTTTTGACCGATCAACCCGCAAAGCCATTCCTACGCCAGCCGCCAAGGCACTCGAGCCCCAGGCACGACAGGTCGCCAGCCAGCTGAACCTGCTGGACGCCCATGCGCTGCAGCTTCATCAGGGGTTGGAAGAGCGCTTGGTCCTTGCGATGGCGCCGGAGTTGCAAACAGGCATCTGGAATCGTCCGCTGTCCACTATCGCCAGGGAGTTTCCCACACTGGAAATCGAGATTCGCTCCGCATCCCATCCAGAAGCGATGCGCATGCTCCATGAAGGGCGTGTGCAATTGGCACTTGGGTTCGAACGACCAGGGCTTGACGAGCGCGAGACATTTCTTGAGGCGGGGAGCCAATTGTTAATCGCGGTTGCTGCTCCGGATCACCCTGCGGCCGCCGGCAAAAAAAGCCCCTTGAGTGAGGAGCAACTGGTCAATGTTCGGCAGATCATCGTCGCGACCGGAGGACCTGCAGACTCTGACCCACGTGTTGTGCTGTCGCGGCGGATTTGGCACAGCGACAATTATCTGGCCACTTTGGACCTGGTGCAGCAAGGATTAGGTTGGGCATATCTTCCAAAATCGCTGGTACACCCTCTCATCACGTCAGGCGCATTGACGGAGGTGGTGTTTGACTACATGCCGAGTCAGATGCGGCTATGGGTCGATATCATCTGGGTGAAAAACCGGCCCCTGGGACTGGGCGCGCTTCGTTACCTGAGCCTGATACGCGAAATTGCGGAAGGCGAGCCTCGCCGTGTTTGACAGGTAAAAATCTTTGGCCCGTTTGTCGATAGCAATTCGCTGGATCGCATTTTCAATTTGCAGAGCTCTGGCCGACATCGCTGGAATCGGGTAGATGACTTGTAAGCGTCCGGTTGAGGCACGTTGCGATGAGTAAGCGCCGGGCCAACACCCCTTCTGAATCCAAACCTCGACGAAGCACACGCCAGAGCCCCCACATTGGGATGAGAACGAGATGTTGGCTGAATGGTTAGGTCAATACATCACCAGTTCATAACCATGGGCAATCCTGGACGGAAATCTTGTGTCTGGCCACTTGCGCCATGATCGATTTCCAATACGACCAGATGCTCATCACCATGAACAATTTCAAATCCTTTCAGCTGGTTTGCGCAATTTGCAGGGGTAGAAAAAGCTTGGCTGTTGGGAGTGGTAACTCGCACAGATGTAATTTCGCGAAAGCCGCTGGAATGTTCAAACGGCTGCGCTCGCTCAATCGGAGCCTCATCTGGTCTCTTGGCAAACGAAAGAAAAAACCACATCGGTTCGGATATAGGCGCATATCCCACTTCGACTTTCAGGGCAGTTGGCAGGTAAACAGGTCGATACTCCCAAACTTGAAATATTGGCTTCTCCCCTACGGTGGATGGTCTGAAGCAAACTCCAAAGGGCGCGGCGATTCCATCTGCGCACTTGAGGCGTTCAAAGAGTCGGGTTGGCGCTGTTAACTGGCTTTGAGCTTCTGATTCATCGGTGAGATGTAAAAGCTCGATGAAAGAATTTCGGAAGAAGAACCTTCTATTCGCAGTGCCTTGGCCTGGGTGTACATTTGGCGTCCCTTCAACGAGCCCTAGGGCTTTCAGTGCGTCAGCGCCTCGACCGTCATCATTTACACAAATAAAAATATGATCTATTTCCATCGTTAATTTCCTTCAATCCTGTGATTTGATTGCCCAATTATTCGGCAACAGGTCAGTAACTTCACTCACCCGCTGCGTCGGCAGGCGAGTAAGAACATCCTTCGAGTAAGCATACGGATCATGCCCGTTGAGCCGCGCCGACTGGATCAAACTCATGATCGCCGCCGCACGTTTGGCGCGGCGATTGGCGAACAGATAAGCACAGTGCGGCTTCGCCGCACCGAACACTGCGATCACCCTAGCCAGCACAGTCTCGGTACCGGCGCGCATATCCATGGGCTCGGTGGCAAGCCAGATTTCGTCGATACGGATCAATGGGCAAGCTCACAGATAAAACGAACGCATCCTTCAAGGTTTGAAGATCGCCAGTGCACGTTCAATTTTTGCTGCCCGAAAGGGATCTCGATACTGGCGGGCATTTGCTGATCGAACTGGATGGCGGGCGCTAGTTTCATCGGAACGAAAGCGGGCAACGCCGACGCCTGATGATCACGACATGCGGGTATCCACTTCCGAACTAAATTGGCGTTGATACCGTGCCCCAGGGCTACGCTGGCCATAGACATGCCAGGTTGCAGGCATTCTTGAACGACTTGAGCTTTAAAGGGTTTGGGATAGGAATTCTTTGGCGCATGGTAATCCTGACAATAAAGGTGATGGTGTCCATGTATTTTTAGGTGGAGAACATCGCCCTTATCGCTGGGATCGGATAGGTGATTTCGCTGGACGCTTACGATGACTTGGCCGAACGCATACGATCAACCTTCGGTGAAGTCGAGACGCCAATAAAGCGCTTAGCGGCAAGCCAATTCGAACGCTTGCTCAATAATACGTAGTAGCGCGTTTTCTGAATCCTGTTTGCGGCGAACCATGGATAGCTGGCGAGTCGGCGCAGCGGGGCCAAGAGAGACCTCGCGCACGGGGTATGCCCCCAAATGCTCCTTGCGCAGACGTGGCAATACAGAAACACCCAGTCCTATACCTACCATAGCAATGATCGCGTCCGCACTTGGCACATCTATAAGGGCTTCGCAGTGGGGAATAAGATTATCAACGTATCGGGCTGCCATCCTGCCAACCACCAGCTTCCGATCCAGACGAAGCCATGAGTATCGCCTGAGGTATTGTTCTGGTTCCAGGCTCTCCAGGTTTGCCGGCACTACGAGCACCAACGGCTCGCATAGCAGATCCTTCCAATGCAGCCGAGCCGATCCACCTCCCGGCGGCCTGACTAGGATCGCAGCATCTAAACGATCTGCCTTTAGCGATGAAAGCATTTCAGGCGTATTCGCACGCTCTAGCTGCAAAGTGAGCCCCGGCGCTCGCTTCTGCAATTCAGCAACCGCTCTGGGCAATAAGGTAGTTTGAATGGAGCCGGTAACTCCTAGCCTCACTCGACCAGAAAGCGATGGGTCGCGCTGCGTTCGTAATTTTTCCAGATCTGAGAATGTACGGGACACCGTATCAATCACGAGCAAAGCAAATCGCGTTGGACGCACAGTGCGCCCCGATCGGTCAAAAAGCGACTGCCCAAAATAAGCCTCTAGTTGCTTGATTTGAAGGCTTACCGCGCTTGGTGTGAGGTTTACTGCCTCTGCTGCGGCAGCAAACGAGCCTCGGTCCAGTGTTGCTTGCAAAGTCAAAAACGCTTCAATTTTCATAAAAAATCCTCGTCTTTGGATCGACAAAGAATAACTTTTATTTGAGGGTCGGTCGCCTATGATGGCCAAAACAAGAAGGAATTGTGTATGGCTCAATCAACGCGACTACAAGATTACCCACTGGCATCACACACAGTGCCACGCGGGTCTGCTACCTATCAGATACCTAAGCGCCTCAAGCGGATCCTCTCTTTGGACGATTTTGAGGCTGTAGCGCGTCGGCATCTTCCGAAGCCAATTTTCGCCTATGTGAGTGGAGGTTCGGAAAAAGAAAGGTCGTTGATCGCAAACCGTATCGATTTTGACCACTACGAATGGATAGGACGTGCTTTCACAGATACCTCAAAGCGCAGTCTGGAGACCACGGTTCTCGGCCACCGTTATAGCGCCCCCTTTGGTATCGCTCCCATGGGCATCAGTGGCCTTACCGCTTTTGAAGGCGATCTCATTCAAACGCGAGCGGCGGCCGAGGCAAACATACCGGCCATAATGAGCGGCTCATCGCTCCTCCCTATGGAGAAAATCCTTCAAGCGAATCCAGATGCATGGTTCCAAGCTTATGTGCCTGGAGAGGAAGAAAAAATCATCGCGCTCCTTGAGCGCGTGGGTCAGGCAGGCTTTAAAACGCTTGTAGTTACAGCCGACGTGCCCGTATCCGCAAATAGAGAAAACCTTATTCGGGCACGATTTTCTACGCCTTTGAAGCCAGACCTTTATTTAGCTTGGGAAGGCCTAACACATCCCAGGTGGCTGATAGGCACCGCATTGAGAACTCTCCTTCGCCACGGAATGCCCCATTTCGAAAATTCCGGAGTAAAGCGCGGAGCGCCTATCATGTCTGCTAACGTGATGCGCGATTTCGGAGCCCGTGATCATCTGAGCTGGGAGCATTTAAAGCTTATCCGCGAACGGTGGAAAGGTACGCTAGTCGTCAAAGGCATTCTTGACCCGGTCGATGCCCGAAAAGCCGTGGAGGCAGGCGTAGACGGAATAATTGTTTCTAACCACGGCGGTCGGCAGCTTGATGGTTGTGTTTCCCCTATTTCCGTTTTACCGGAAATTGTTAAAGCAGTAGGCCCTCAATATCCTGTGATGATCGATAGCGGTTTTCGTCGCGGAACTGACATCCTTGTAGCGCTTGCCCTCGGAGCCAAATTTGTCTTTATAGGCAGACCTATGAACTACGCGGGTGCGGTCGGAGGTCAGCCAGGAATCAAACATGCCATCGGCATATTGGCTACTGAATTATCGAGAAACATGGCGCTGTTGGGAGTTTTACGCCCAGGTGATGTAAGCCACGAAAGATTGCGAAAACGCCACAGTCAGGCCTAAAAACTTAATATCGACTAACGTCTCCAAACCCAATAATAAAGACGGAGTACACCTATGGGTATCGCAGTCATAGCACTGGCGAGTTATATTCTGATCATCGTCATATGGAGCACAGTACTTAAGCGAGGAATCGCAGAAGCCATGGTGGTCGGGTTTCTGCTGATTTGTGCGTTCGGTCAAGAACAGTTCTTTGATATCGCTACGGAGGGTATGAAAGCCGCGTTTGCCGAGCAGGTAGTATTTTCCGCGTTAGCATTTACATTTGTAGGCACTCTTTTAGCCAAAACTGGAATAATAGACCGACAAGTCGCGATGCTGAACTCCTTTCTTGGACGACTTCCGGGAGGGGCAGGTTACGTATCGACTGTCGGCGCCGCGTTGTTTGGGGCAATCGCTCACTCAGGCTCCTCTAATGCAGCGACAGTGGGCACTGTTACCATTCCCTGGATGAAAAAATCGCAATGGCCTAGTCATATTGCAGCCACCCTCGTGGCGGGAAACGCGGGTATGGGTACTGTAATACCACCCAGTGCATCATTCTTCATTCTGGTTGGCCTAGGTACGGTTGCCCCCTTCATTACGGTTGAAAAACTTCTTTTGACCATGTATGGGGTTTCAGCATGGTGTTTAGCATGGCGCCTTATCGTGGTTTACATGTTTGTCCGACGCTTTAATATTGGCAAGGGAAAAGACACTGAAGTAGAGCCATTCCGAAAAACGTTCGCCGAAGGGTGGTGGACTGTTTTGATCTTCATGGGGATCGCAATTCCGATTTTGTTGACGCTGGGCCCGTTAAGTGATCACTTGAAGGGCGATCTGGGTGCGCAAGCTATTAAATCTGTTTCAATCATGGTGTGGATGCCAGTCATGTTAGGTATGTTCACCCTTATTTTGGGGTGGCGCAAGCTTCCGAAAAGTGGAACTGCCTGGTACGAATTGATAGCGTCTACGGCCCCGCGTTATCGCGAGATTGGTACCACTATTGTATTTGCCTTCGCTGGAGGGGCAGCTCTTGCAGCTCTAGGACTCGCAGAGCAGCTATCGGAAGTTCTCAACGGGCTAGACGCCTCGCCCTTGGTCGCATGTATCATAGTTGTGGTGCTTGTTATTCTCGTAGCAGGCCCACTTAACTCTACGGCGACGGTCGCAACCATTGGCGGAATAGGTTTCACTGTCCTAGTGTATGCCGGTATCAACCCCTACCTTGCTGCCGGGCTGATTCTAACAGCGTCCTCAACCGAAGGCGCCTCTCCGCCCGGTGCCGCAGCTATTTACATAGCATCCGGAATTGCACAGGTACCCCCTAGCCAAACATTCATTCCTCTCATAATGCTATACGTATTGCCATTTATCCTAATAGGGGTGGGTGTAGGCATGGGTTGGCTACCAGTTCCAACCTGAAATAACAATAAAGATGAGGTGTACTTTATGCTTGGATCTACTAGACGTGCATCGTTATCTCGGCTGATGGTAGCAGTATTTGTAGCATTGCTTAGTTCAATGCTGATCTTGGCAGGGATAATAGTAGGACTGCAGTCGTTTGGTTTTTTGATTCAGAATAGTGTCTGGATTACGCAGGCCGCCGAAATGCTGAACCCAATACTGTTCACCCTGTCAGGAATATTTGGAATATGGACTCTGTTATTAGCCTATGTGTCAGGTTGGAAAACAGCGGACTGACATAAATCAAAATGTCTATCAGGAGAGTAAGTATGAGTAGCGGTTTCAGGGTTTTGAAGCGGCATAAAAAAGTGTCGGCTGAGTGGGTAGCTGCGGCGCGTTCGGTTCCTGTTGCGAATATCAGCGATTCAATGAATCGAATGTTCGCGGGTGGCGTCGACCTACGTCCGTTGCATAGTGGACGAGTGATGAGCGGAATAGCTCTTACGGTGAAATGCCGACCAGGTGACAACCTGATGCTCCACTATGCTTTGGACATCGCCGAGCCTGGTGATGTAATCGTAGTAGACGGCGGCGGTGATCTAACCAATGCCCTAACAGGTGAGTTGATGATCTCCTATGCCGTTAAAAAAGGCTTGGAAGGGTTTGTGATCAACGGCGCGATACGAGACTCCGCTTATATTCGAAACGGTGACTTCCCGGTTTTCGCAGCAGGCGTCACCCATCGGGGTCCTTACAAAGATGGCCCTGGAGAGGTGAACGTTCCTATATCAATTAACGGAATGGTTATTCATCCAGGGGATCTTGTGGTTGGAGATGACGATGGATTCCTGGCCATTCCTTACGAGGATGCTGAATGGATATTGGAAAAGGCAAGCGCAAAACACGCTACGGAAACTCAACAACTTCGCGATATTGCCAGTGGAAATAATAGTCGTGCATGGGTGATAAATGCACTCCAAACCAAAGGATGTATTTTCGACAACTGATCCAGATTCTCTAACTATATATTTATCTAATCTAAAAAGTAATGTAATGAAGGCGCCCTATGGCGCCTTCGCAAGAACTTATGCCAGGGTGAAGTTTAGCCATTTTCTATGCGTAACGCTTAAAAAGCAGCGCTACGTGACCCAGAGGCCGACAGCACCACCCCCTCTAATAAAAAAAACAAACCATGAATAGAAAGCCTTTCAAGACTCCAGATATTGCTTTTTGTCTAAAGCGATAAGCATGAGTGGCATATTTTTGCTCACTCCCGGAGTTTTCTCTTGGTTCCTCATCTTTCGCCCGAAAGACCTTACAGATGATCTCATTAATAAACTTGGTTGTTGAAGCAGCCATCCACGCAGGGTTTGGGATCGTTTCAAAGCGCACGAAAGTAGATCAATTCCACCGTCGACTCACTAATTCCACCTTTCGACATGATCATTACCTCTTGTCAAATATCGGCATCAATGGGCCACTGTCAGTTTCCAGCGGAGACGCCGCAATCAATCGCCATGTCCGCGCCAGTGATGGATCGCGCACCGGGTTGGGACAGGAAAAACGCCAGCTCGGCAACCTCTTCCGGCTGGATAAATCGGGCGCGGGCACCTTGGGGGTACTTGTCCAACAGATCCTGATAGTAGGCCTGAGGGTCTCCCTGCCCATATTGAGTAGCTTGAAATTTGAGCATTGGGGTTTCGATATCACCTGGGGAAATAGCGTTGCAGCGCACGCCAAAGGGTGCCAGGTCCAATGCCAGGGTTTTTGTCAGCAGGGTCACGCCGCCCTTGCTTGCGCAATAAGCTGCGGCGTTTCGATTGCCTTGCCGGCCGGCATCGCTTGAAATATTCAGGATGGAACCCTCTGATAATTTCAGATGGGGAATAGCGGCTGAACACATGAAGAACGTTGCCTTTAGGTTTACGTCCAGAACGAGGTCGAAATCCTCTTCGGTAAAATCTTCAACCGGACCTTCGCGCCATACTCCCGCAGCGTTGATCAATACATCCAGTCGGCCCATCGCCATAACGGCTGCATTAACGGCCGCAGCACACACAGCGGGTTGGCGGATATCACCGCAAAAAATGCCTGATACCTGATATTCAACCTGTAAGTCTGCGAGCTTTTTCGCGTCCAGATCTGTCGCGAAAACCCTGAAGTCTTCATTTAAAAAACGCTCAACCAACGCACGACCAACACCACCTGCTGCGCCAGTGATCAGTACACTTCGAGGGGCCATGGAACCTCCTGACAAGATAGAATTTAAGAACGTGTGGGATGCGTCCAGCTCACCAGACCGCGATATGCGAATCCGCCCGTGGCTCAGTGCCGCCGCACAACACGCCGGTGACCGGGTCACGCAGGATGATCTGCCCACGCCCGTAGTCGGTGAGGTCGCTGTCGGTCTGCACCTTGTGCCCGCGCCGCGCCAGCGCATTGACCAGGTCGCGGGACGCGCCGTGTTCGATGCCGACCTTCATGTCGCCCAGCCATTGCCAGCGCGGGGCGTCGAGGGCCGCCTGGGGGTTGAGGCCAAAGTCCACCAGGTTCATCACCATCTGCACATGGCCCTGGGGCTGCATGTAGCCGCCCATCACGCCGAACGGCCCAAGGGCCTCGCCGTCCTTGCTGAGAAAACCCGGGATGATGGTGTGGAAGGTTTTCTTGCCCGGTGCCAGGCAATTGGAATGGGACTCATCGAGGCTGAATTCCTGCCCGCGGTTCTGCAGGGCGATGCCGCTGTCGGGCAGCACCACGCCGGAGCCGAAGCCGTGGTAGTTGCTCTGGATGAACGAAACCATATTGCCTTCGGCGTCGGCGGTCGCCAGGTACACCGTGCCGCTGGCGTGGGGGTCGCCGGGTTTGGGCGGCTGGGCCTGCTCGCCGATCTGGCCACGGCGACGGCTGCTGTAGTCGTCGCTGAGCAGGTCGGCCACCGCTACGCGCATGTGCGCAGGGTCAGTGATGTAATGCAGGCCGTCGCTGTAGGCCAGCTTCATGGCCTCCAGCTGGCGATGCCAGGTTTGCTGGCTGTCGCGGTGATCGAAGTTGAAGCCTTCGAGGATTTTCAGCGCCATCAGTGCGACCAGGCCCTGGCCGCTCGGCGGGATTTCCCAAACATCCACGCCCCGGTAATTGATGTGGATCGGCTCCACCCACTGCGCGCGGTAATCCTTGAGGTCGCTGGCGCGCAGGTAGCCGCCGCTGGCGCGCGAATGCGCATCCAGGCGCTCGGCCAGAGCGCCGCGATACAGGCTTTCGCAGCCGGTGGCGGCGAGTTCTTCCAGGGTACGGGCCTGGGCCGGGTTGCGGAAAATCTCCCCCGCCTGGGGCGCGCGCCCCTCAATCAGGAAGGTGTCGAACCAGGCTTGCAGCACCTCATCGCGGTGCGGGCTGAATTCGTTCAAGGAGATCTGCCATTGATGGGCAACCACCGGAGACAGCGGGAAACCGTCGCGCGCCAAGCTGATGGCCGGCTGCAGCAAATCGGCAAACGGCAATTTACCGAAGCGTTTGGACAACTCGGCCCACGCCGACGGGCAACCGGGCACCGTCACCGAGGTCCAGCCGTACAGCGGCATCTGTTGATGCCCCGCCGCCTTGACCGCCTCTATACTCAAGGCGGCGGGCGCATGGCCGTTGCCGTTGAGGCCATGCAACTGGCCCTTGCACCACACCAGCGCAAAGGCATCGCCGCCCAGGCCACAACCGGTGGGCTCGACCACGGTCAGCGCGGCGGCCGTGGCGATGGCGGCATCGATGGCATTGCCGCCCTTTTGCATGATTTCGATGCCGGCCTGGGCCGCCAGCGGTTGCGAAGCGGCGACCATGCCCCGACGCGCGAACACGCTCTGGCGTTGCGAGGAGTAAGGGTATTCGTGAGCGGAAAATTTCAACATGGCAAAGGCTCTTCAAAAAAGGTCATAACACGCGGCTGAGAAACGCCCGGGTCCGCGGATGGCTGGGGTGGCTGAAAATCTGTTCCGGCGGCCCTTGCTCGATCAATTCGCCCTGATCGAGCACCACCACGCGGTCGGCCACTTCACGGGCAAAGCCCATTTCGTGGGTGACCACCACCATGGTCATGCCCTCCTCGGCCAGTTCCTTCATCACCTGCAGCACTTCGCCGACGGTTTCCGGGTCGAGGGCGCTGGTGGGTTCGTCAAACAGCATCGCCTGGGGTTTCATCGCCAGCGCACGGGCAATCGCCACCCGCTGCTGCTGGCCACCGGAGAGCATCGATGGATAGTGGCTGGCCTTGTCCGCCAGGCCGACCCGCGCCAGCAAGCCCCGGGCCTGCTCCAGCGCCTGGGCACGCGGCACACCCAGCACCTGGATCGGCGCTTCGATAATGTTTTCCAATGCAGTCATGTGCGGGAACAGGTTGAAGCGCTGGAACACCATGCCAATGTCGCGGCGCTGGCGGGCAATATTGCGCTCCGAATCGCGCACCAGACTGCCATCGGCGCGTTCGCGATAACCCATGGCGCGGCCGTTGACACGAATGCGCCCGCCCTGGATGTCTTCAAGCAGGTTGATGCAGCGGATAAAGGTGGTCTTGCCGGAGCCGGAGGCGCCGATCAGCACCACCACTTCGCCACGCCGTACCTGCAGGGAGATGCCCTTGAGGATCTGCAACTCGCCGAACGACTTCTGGATATCCTGTGCGTCAATGATCAGCTCTTCACTTTGATGCGCCATGGTTAACGTCCCCTCAGCAGTTTAAGGGTGCTGCGACCGAACATGCGGCTCGCGGCCGGAGGTGGCGCCGAAGGTCGATCGGACTGGCCGAAACGGTTTTCCAGCCAGCGTTGGAAAAAGCCCCACAGGGTGGTCAAGGTCAGGAAGTAAATCGCGACGACCAGGTACAACTCGAACACGCGAAACGTCGCCGAGGTCACCATCTGCGTGCTGAGCAACAGCTCCTGCACGCCGATCACACTGACCAGCGTGGTGTTCTTGAGCATCACATTGAACTCATTGCCCAGCGGCGGCACGATCACTCGAAACGCCTGGGGCAGCACGATGCGCCGCATCAGCTTGCCGAACCCCATGCCCAGGGAACGCCCGGCTTCGTACTGGCCCTTGTCCACCGCGCCGATGCCGGCGCGAATGATCTCGGCCATGTACGCGCCTTCGTTCAGGCCCAGGGCGATGATCGCCGCCTGGATATTGCCGGGGATGATCAGCCCGAACAGCTCGATGTCCTCGAAGCGGAAGATCCCGCCCGCTGCCAGTGCGGTGTACAAAAACACGATCTGCACCAGCAACGGCGTGCCGCGCATCAGCCACACGTAAAGGCGTACCGGCAAGTGCAGCAACGGGTTCTTCGACAGGCGCAACAGCGCCGCCGCCAGGCCCAGCGCGCAGCCGAGCAGCATCGCCAGCACGCTGATCAGGCACGTCAGCCACAGCCCGGTGAGGTAGACCCCACTGGGTTGCAGCAGGTATTGCCAGAACACATCCCAATTGAAATTCATCGTGGTAGAACCTCAGTCCAGTGTGTCGCTGCTGACATGCCATTTGTTGAGCAATTGCACATAGCTGCCATCGCTGCGCATGTCGCTGATGATCTGCTGCACGGCGGCGGTCAGTTGCGGGTCATCCTTGCGCATGCCCAGGCCGGTGAGGATGCGGCTGAATGCAGGCACCCCTTCCTGGAACAGCTCCGGGGCCATCGCCGCGTAGTAACCGGCGGTTTCCACGGTGGTGCCATAGGCGTCGACCTGGCTGATGCGCAGCGCCTGGAAGGCATCGGTGTCGGTGTTGTAGACCACCAGTTTCATCGGTGGCTTGCCGGCCTTGGCGAGGCTCTCGTTCTGGGTGTCGAGCAGGGTCTTGATGGTGGAGCCGTTGAGCACCGCCACCTTGTGCGCAGACAGGTCATCCAGGGTCTTGATGCCTTTGGGGTTGCCCTTGGGCACTACCACCGCCTGGCTGGAGTACATGTAGTTGACGATGTCGATCACCTGGCGGCGCTCGGGTTTGTCGAACAACTGGTCGACGATCATGTCGCACTGCTGGGCAAGCAGCGCCGGCACCAGGCCGGAAAACGGAATGACCCGCCATTGCACGGTTTTATTGCCCAGGCGCTTGGCGATTTCCAGGCCCAGGTCGACGGTGAGCCCGCGCGGTTTCTGGGATTCATCGAAGGACACCAGGGGCGGTGAATCCATCCCCGAGCAGTAGGTGAGTTTGTCGACGCTTTTGAGGCGCTCAGGCACCTGGACTGCGGCGCAGGCCCATTGTGTGCAGAAACCCAGGGTTACAGCCACCAGCAAGGCGCGGTGTTGTTTATGCATGACCAGACACTCCACTTCGTTGAATAACGGGGCAGGAATCAACGTCTAAACCTGGACGGGTTCGGACCCGCCTCTCTTATTTTTCCAGTTGCAGAAATTGAATCAGCAGCGGCACGGTGCTTTCGATGTGTTCGCGCACCACGGCTTCGGCGCGGGCGGCGTCACCGGCGCGAATCGCGTCGAGGATCACCGCGTGTTCCTGACGCGCGCTGAGGGGTTTTTCGCTGTGCTGCAGCCACAAGCGCATGGGCGCTTCCACCAGCGAATACAATGCCGAAATCTGCTTGAGCAAGCGCGGCCGGCCGCTGAGCCCGCACAGGTATTCGTGAAAGGCGCGGTGGCGACGGACCCACGCGGCGCTCTCGTCGCGGTAGTCATCCATCTCGTCCAGCAGCCGCTCCAGAGCCGCCATCTGGCGCTCACCGATACGGCTGACCGCGACGCGCACCGCCAGGCCTTCAAGCGCGCTGCGCATCTCGAACACCTCGTGCAGCTCAGCGATATCCAGGCCACTGACAATGGCCCCGCGATTGGGCCGCAGCGTTACCAGGCCCTGGGCATCCAGGCGGCGGAATGCTTCGCGCACCGGCATGCGGCTCATGCCGATCTCGCCGGCGATATCCTCGGCAATCAGGCGGTCGCCCTTGCGGAAACGGCCGCCGCAGATGGCATCGAGGAGGAAGTTGTAGGCTTCCTCTTCTGCAGTGAGAGGCTGGCGGTCAGCGTAAGCGGGAGCAAATTGCATGGGCAGCCTCTTTGTATTTTTGTATCCAATTATCCATGGATGCAATAAAGCATGGGCCGTGCCAACAACCTTGGTACAGTGTTAACTGACTGATTCGAATGTAATCTTTGGTTTGTAGGCAGGAGAGCTGTCGCAGGAACATGGCGCCATGTGCTACCAAATGGCACAGCGGCGACCTGTTTGTGTGCAGGGAGGTAGCGGGTGTGCGCCGAGTGGGTCTTTGCGGGGCGCTTCCAGCAGATGCTGATGACGACGGACGTGGCGGGAAGGTTTACCGGAACATCCGATTTTCAATCCTTGCTCAATTTGGGTATGGCCATACGACTACCCGCCTTGATTTCACGCAACGCCAGACTCGACTGAATAGACGCGATACCGACCTGGCGCCTCAGCACCTGCTCGATAAAGTCGCTATAGCTATCCAGATCCTCGGCCAACACTTGAAGCACGTAGTCGGCATCTCCGGTGATCTTGTGGCAGGCCAATACCTCTGGCAACTGCGCAATCACTGCCTCGAAGGCGTCCGGAGCGTGATCGGCATGGGTGGAAAAGCGAATGTGCACGAATGCCATGATATCCAGCCCCAGCATTCTTCGATCAAGGGTTGCCTGATAACCCTTGATCACGCCCGCCTCTTCCATCCTCTTGCGCCGTCGCCAGCAAGGCGTGAGGCTCAATGAGAGCCGCTCACTGAGTTCGGCATTGGAAATGCTCGCGTCCTCCTGCAACAGCTCGAGAATGGCCAGATCGGTCTCGTCGAGGCTAATGCGTTTGGATATATTTTTCTTCATTACGCCATTACCGAGTTAAATCGCCCGAAAAATATACAGAAGCACGAAAACAAAGCAAAGAACGCCCGTCCTGACCAGAACAGAATATTTGCACTGGCTCACATTAACGGATGCGCAGAATGTTTACAGTTTTCAGTGATTCCCACCGTCTGCACCACGGCACCGAGTTGAAGGATGGCGTGCTCAAGCCGTCGTTCGAGCAGCCCAGTCGGGCCGACACCGTTCACAACCGCGTCAAGCAAGTAGGCCTTGGCCAGATAGTCGAACCGCGCGTGTTTGACCGCGCGTGTTACGTCAACGCGCACAGCGAGCGCTACGTGAGCTTCCTGGAAAGCGCCTGGTCGCAATGGAGCGCCACAGGCCGCACCCATGATGCGCTGCCACTCGTATGGCCTGTACGTGACCTGGCCAACGATCAGGTACCCACGTTCATTGACGGCAAACTCGGCTTCTATGCAATGGATGCAGGCTCGCCGATCACTGCCACCACCTGGCAGGCGGTCAAGACCAGTGCCGATATCGCCTTGACGGGCCTGGCGCTTATCGATGAAGGCCACGACAGTGCCTTTGCCCTTTGTCGTCCGCCGGGCCATCACGCGGCGCGTGAATACATGGGGGGTTACTGCTACCTCAACAACGCGGCCATTGCTGCACAGCAGGCAATCACCCAGGGCGCCAAACGTGTTGCGGTACTTGACGTCGACTTTCATCACGGCAACGGCACGCAGAACATTTTTTACCAGCGCAGTGACGTGATGTTTGTCTCGCTGCACGGCGAGCCGGCCGTGTCCTATCCCTACTATTCGGGGTTCAGCGGTGAAGTCGGCGCCGGCCCCGGCGAAGGGTTCAACCTCAACTACCCGCTGCCGAAAAACACCGCCTGGGAAACCTACCGCGACGCCTTGCTGCATGCCTGCAGGAAACTTCAGCAATTTTCGCCGCAGGTATTGGTGATCTCACTGGGCGTCGACACCTTCAAGGACGACCCGATCAGTCACTTCCTGCTGGAAAGCGAGGATTTCATCGGGATCGGCGAGCTGATCGCGAGTGTTGGCTGCCCCACCCTCTTCGTGATGGAAGGCGGCTACATGGTCGATGAGATCGGCATCAACGCGGTGAATGTACTGCATGGCTTCGAGAGCAAACGCGCCTGAACACCCCTGCTTTACAACGTTTAACTGGATGGATTGGAGAATAAAAAAATGACGCTCTTCCTGGATGTCGATGATGCCGCACGCTTGTTCGCCAAGGTGGGTATCCGCCGGGCGATCCGTGAGATGGCCACCTACATCGAAGCAGACTATTTACGCTGGGCGCAGTTTGACAAGTCGCCGCGCACGGCCAATCACTCCGCAAACGGTGTGATCGAGTTGATGCCTACCGATGATGGCAAGCAGTATTCCTTCAAGTACGTGAACGGCCATCCGGACAATGGTCAGCAGCACCTGCTGACGGTGATGGCATTCGGTCTGCTGGCCGATGTCCACAGTGGCTATCCGACCCTGCTCAGCGAGCTGACCCTGACAACCGCAGTGCGCACCGCTGCAACCTCGGCATTGGTCGCGCGTACGCTTGCCCGTCCAGGGGCCACCTCGATGGCGCTGATTGGCAATGGCGCTCAGAGCGAGTTTCAGGCACTTGCCTTCCATGAAATGCTGGGCATCAGCGAAATCCGCATCTTCGATATTGATCGCGATGCCTCACTCAAGCTGCTGCGCAACCTGGCGGCTTTCCCGACGATCAACGTGATTCACGCCGACTCCGTACAGGAAGCGGTCAAGGGCGCGCACATTGTCACCACCGTGACCGCCGACAAGGCCTACGCAACGATCCTGACGCCCGAGATGATCGAGCCCGGCATGCATATCAATGCCGTCGGCGGCGACTGCCCGGGCAAGACCGAACTGCACGCCGACATCCTGCGCAACGCCCGGGTCATCGTGGAATTCGAACCTCAAACGCGGATTGAAGGTGATATTCAGCAACTGGAGGCTGACTCGCCCGTCGTCGAGTTTTTCCGGATTGTGCAAGGCGACGTCCAGGGACGCGAGAGCGATGAGCAGGTGACGGTCTTCGATTCCGTGGGCTTTGCCCTCGAGGATTTCTCGTCGCTTCGCTACCTGCAGGCGATGGCGCACGAACATCAGGTCGGTCGGCACATCCACCTGGTACCCACGCCTGAAAACATAAAGAACCTGTTCCAGATGCTGGATCAGCAGCCGGCCAAAGCCGCCCATCTGCGCACGGCCAGTTGACCTGCGAGTGACGCCCCCGGCATTTGAACTGGGGCCGTCACTGTCTACATAAAACAACACCGTCACCCGCCATTGCCTCCTGACAATGGCGCTGGATATCCACTTTTCTGCCAAAACTCAAAAACATAAGATCAAGAGGTTTTGAAATGAAATCGAATTCATCAGAGCGGGCTGAGCAGCCTGCGCTGCAGCGCACGCTCAGCAATCGTCACATCCAGTTAATGGCCATGGGCGGCGCCATTGGCACGGGCTTGTTCATGGGCTCCGGAAAGATCATCGCCCTCTCCGGCACCTCGATCATCCTTATCTACATGATCATTGGCCTGTTCGTTTACTTCGTCATGCGTGCCATGGGCGAAATGCTGCTTTCCAACTTGAATTTCAAGACCTTTGCGGATTTCGCCGGCGCCTACCTGGGCCCCCGCGCCGCATTTTTTCTCGGCTGGTCGTATTGGCTGAGCTGGAGCGTTGCGGTGATCGGCGATGCCGTCGTGGTGGGAGGCTTTTTCCAGTACTGGTTCCCCCACCTGCCCGCCTGGATACCGGCTATCGGGATGCTCGCGACACTGTTCGCCCTGAACGTACTGACGGTCAGACTTTTCGGTGAAGTCGAATTCTGGTTCGCGATCATCAAGATCATCGCCGTGGTGACGCTTATCGGCGTGAGCATCGTGCTGATTGCCAGCTCGTTCGTATCCCCCAGTGGCGTGACCGCGTCCCTCGGCCACCTGGTGGATAAGCAGGCTGCATTCCCTCATGGCGTGCTGGGTTTCTTTGCCGGCTTCCAGATGGCGATATTCTCCTTTGCCGGCACCGAACTGATCGGCACCGCCGCGGCAGAAACCCGGTCTCCGGAGCGGACCCTGCCCAAGGCAATCAACTCGATTCCGCTGCGAATCATCCTGTTCTACGTGTTGGCATTGGGCTGCATTATTGCCGTGACGTCCTGGCAACAGGTGTCACCTGTAAAAAGTCCTTTTGTCGAACTTTTCCTCGTCGCCGGCTTTCCCGCAGCAGCCGGCATCGTTAACTTCGTGGTCCTGACATCCGCCGCGTCATCGGCCAACAGTGGCGTATTCTCCTCCAGCCGTATGCTCTTCGGGCTGGCGAATCAGGACAACGCCCCGGGTATTTTTCGGCGACTGTCGGGCAACAGTGTGCCGCTGCTGAGCCTGGCCTTCACCACCCTGTTGATGCTGGCGGGTGTACTCGTGCTGTTCATCGTTCCGGAAGTCATGACGGCATTCACCATCGTTTCCACCGTGTCAGCGATTCTGGTGATCTTCACGTGGTCGACCATCCTCGCGTCCTACATTGCCTATCGCAAAAAGCATCCTGAGCTTCACGCCAAGTCGGCTTACAAGATGCCGGGCGGCGTCCCCATGGCAGGGTTCTCACTGGCTTTTCTGGGCTTCGTTCTGTGCCTGCTGGCATTGCGACCTGACACCCGCGTTGCCTTGATGGTCATGCCGGGGTGGTTTATATGGCTGGCAATTGCTTATCAGCTGACACGCAGCAGGAAGCCTGCTTGCTCGGGTGCTCAGGTGACGATAACCCGAGGCCTGTGACGCTAGTCGTCGAGCATCGTGCGGATTTTCCTCGGCAGGTCCTGCGGCTGATAGGGTTTGGGCAGCAGCTCGAACTCATGCACCTGTATATCCGCGCGTTCCAGCGAGTCTTTCGCGTAGCCCGTGGTAAGTAGTACGCGGGTATGCGGGTACAGCCGGGCGACCTCACGGGCCAGTGCCGCGCCGTTCATGGCGCCCGGCATGATCAGGTCACTGAACACCAAGTTATAGCGGGCGTTCTCCAGCATCGCCAACGCCTGCTCGGCATGGGTCGCGGTCGCGGTCCGGTAACCGTAGTCAGTCAGTATCACCTGGGCCAGCTCGGCCACTTCGGGTCGGTCCTCCACGATCAGGATGTGCTCGCTGCCTCGCAGCGAGGTGGTGTCAGACGGCGGCTGTTCGACCCAGGGCTGGCTGTCGTCGGCTGGAAAGTAGAGACGTATCGTCGTTCCGGCGCCCGGAGATGAGCGGATCCGCGCAGCTCCGCCCGATTGCTTGACGAACCCGTACACCATCGACAGCCCCAGTCCCGAGCCCTTGCCCTCCTCCTTGGTGGTAAAGAACGGCTCGATGATTTTTTCCTGTATGCCCGGCTCTATGCCGTTGCCATTGTCGGTCACCGACAGGCTGACGTATCGGCCCTCGGGCACCCCGTTTTCAGGCGACTCCACGTTGCAGGTCATGAGGCTGATCATCGGCTCGACGCACCCCTCCAGCGCATCCTGGGCGTTCGATAACAGGTGCTGCACCGCCAGCTCTGCCTGGGCAGGGTCGATGCGGCAGTTCCACAGGTTCGGCGCGAGGTCCATCTGCACATTGGTGTCATGCACGGCATGCCGCATGAAATCGGGCCGGGTCAGCAGGCAGTTCAGATTGATCACGCGACTGTCGAGCCGCTGTTTGCGCGAAAACGCCAGCAACTGCTGTGTCAATGTCTGTGCTTTTTCAGCCGCCGCCCTGGCACGACCGGCGCTGTTGAAGATGCGCTGCAGATCGCCGTCGGGGCGCTTCGCGCTCTGCTGGATCAAGTCGAGATAGCCGACCATTACCTGCAGCAGGTTGTTGAAATCGTGGGCGATGCCGCCGGTGAGTTGTCCCAGCGCTTCCATGTCCTGGGCGCCACGCAGGCGCTGCTCGGCATCGTGGCGGCGGCTCACGTCCAGCTGTGAAGCAAAGAAGTACACCAGTTGCCCCGCTTCGTTGAACAGCGGCGCGATGAAGATTTCATTCCAGAACGTCGAGCCGTCCTTACGGTAATTGAGCACCTCCACACAGACTTCATGGTGACGCTCGATCGCCCGCTGCGCGTGCGCAAGGGTGCTCTTGTCGGTTTCGGGGCCCTGCAGGAACCTGCAGTTGCGTCCGATGATTTCGTCCTGTTCAAAGCCGGTCAGGTTCACGAAGGCCTGGTTGGCAAAGATGATCGGGTTGTCGGGCTGCGCGGGATCGGTCACGATCATCGCGCTGTGGCTGGCGTCCATGGCTGCCAAGAAGAGGTCTTTGCGGTGGGAGGACAGCGTCGCTACAGCGACACTGTCGACCACGGGCGTGTTCTTTTTTGCCAAGGTTCACCTCCGGGGCAGTGGTGCGTTTTCCATGGACCATGAAAACGCCGCGGAGTGCGACCCTGTGCCTGGCCGCTCGGCCGCTAGCCCACCTGCGTGGCAAACCTGCCCACGGCATCCACTACCCGCTTGGCGCCGTCCTGAATCTCGACAATCACCTGGCCCGCCTGCGTGGCCAGCTCCAGGCCCTGCTCGGCCTGGGATTTGCTGTTGGCCATCTCGGCGACTGTTTCATCCACCAGCTTCTGGTTCTGCAACACCACCGAGGCGATCTCTTCGGTGGCCGTGCTGGTGCGTCCGGCCAATTGGCGAACCTCATCGGCCACCACGGCAAAGCCTCGACCCTGCTCGCCCGCGCGCGCCGCTTCGATGGCCGCGTTCAACGCCAGCAGGTTGGTTTGCTGGGCGATGCTGCTGATGGTCTGGATGATCGAGCTGATCAACAGCGACTGCTTGCCAAGGGCTTCGACGCCGCCGGAAGCGGCCTGCATGTCTACCGAGACCTTGCGCATGGTATGCATCGTGTCATTGACCACCACGGCGCCGCGCTGGGCCGTTACATCGGTCTGCCGGGAGATTTCAAAGGCAGTCTGGGCCGCTTCGCTGACCTGTTGTTCGCGGGCCACCTGGTCGGTGACCACCGTGGCGAACTTCACCACCTTGCACAGCGTGCCTTCGGTGTCATACACCGGGTTGTAGGTCGCTTCCAGCCAGACCGTCTGGCCGCGGCTGTCGATACGCTCAAAGCGGCCGCCGACAAATTCGCCCCTGTTCAAGGTGGCCCAGAAATCCTTGTACTGCTGCGACGCGGCGTCTTCCGGCTTGCAGAAAATACGGTGATGACTGCCTTTGGCCTGGCCCAGGTTGTAGCCCATCGCCTTGAGGAACTGTTCGTTGGCCATCAGCACATGCCCGGAGAGATCAAACTCGATCACCGCCGTCGAGCGCAGCAAGGCATCGATGAAAGAGGTGTTTTCCGAAGCTTTTTCCAGCCGGGAAGTGATGTTGGTCGCGTAGCACGTGACGTGGCTCAAACTGCCACTGGTATCGGTGATGGGCTGCCAATGGGCATGAATCCACACCAGCGAGCCGTCCGCATGCAGGTAGCGGTACTCGTCCGTGATCGACTTGCCGGCGGCAACGGCGGCGCGAAAGTTCTGATAGCACGGCAGCCTGGAAACGTACTGCGGAACGATATCGGTCATCGCCCGCCCCAGGAGCTGCTCCGGGGTGTAGCCCAGGGCATGGGCAAAGTTGTCGTTGCAGGCGGTGATTTTAAACGTCGGATCGATACTCAACGTCAGCATTTCATGGTTCAGGCCGTCGCGCAGTTGGCGCAGCTGGGCCAGCTCGGCAGACTGGGCATTGAGCTGTTGCTTGATTTTGGAGTTGAACATTGGACAGCGCCTCTTGGGTCATACCCACGCTATCGGCAAGGTCGGCAGCATATTGAGGCCCCGTGCAAAAGCGGCTGATGGACTGTCGGCGCACGTTGCAAGTGCGATTCTTTGCGCCTATCGTGTCAAACAACCTATACAGAGCGATAAATCTTGTACAAGAAAACTCAATGGCCTCTGACCCTCTACTTTGATGGCGATTGCCCACTTTGTGCGCGCGAGATCAAGCTGCTCAGTGCCAGGGCAACGCCGGATCGCCTGCTGTTCGTTGACATCAGCGCTGAGGCATTCGACGCGACGCCCCTGGGGTTCACCGCAGCGGACATGGCCTCGTCACTGCACGCCAGGTTCGCCGATGGAACCTGGGTCACCGGCCTCGACGCGACGCTCTGGAGCTGGCGGGCAGCGGGCCTGGGCGCCTGGGCCGCACCGTTGTCCTGGCGCCTGACCCGGCCGCTGCTGAACATCGGCTATCGCCTGTTCTGCCGCTGGCGCCCGCACCTGGCCTGGCTGCCGCACCCTGACGGCAGCGCTCGCTGTGGCGCGGATGGCTGCGCCGTTCCCGGCAGCCGCGCGACCAGTGCGGAAAAAAAGACCTAGACGTCCAACAGGCTATCAAGGAACGCGATGACCAGCCGGTTGAATGTCTCGGCCTGATCGTCGTGCACATAGTGGCTGGCGTCCGCGACTTCGGCGGTGCGCACCATCGCGTTGCTGTCGCGCATGGCTTGCAGCGTCGCTGCCGGCAGGAAGTCCGAGCGCGCGCCGCGAATGAACAGCGTCGGGCAATCCAGGGCGCGCACCGCCGGCCACAGGTCGGTTGGCTCGATACTCAAGCGTGCCTCGGCGATGCCTTGCTGATCGTGGCGCCAGGTGATCACGCCGGCGCTTTCTTTCATCGAGTGTGCCAGCCGCGAGGCCAGGCCCTGCTCCGACAGGCCGGGACGTGAGGTCTGCCAGAACGCGCGGGCGGCGTCCCAATTGTCGAACTGCAGCGGGGTCTGGTTCATCTCGCGGCGGATGCGCGCGGCGCCGTCCCCCTGGCTCGAGGAGCCGGGGCCGATGTCTTCGATGATCAGGCCTGTCAGGCGGCCGGGGTTTTGTCGGGCGTATTCGAGGGCGTTGGCGCCGCCCAGGGAGTGGCCCAGCAGGATGAAGCGCTGCAGGCCGGCGTGGGCGACCAAGTCCTGCAGGTCGTCTACGTAGGACTGTGTGTGATAGCTGGTGGGCGGTGCCCAGTCGCTCAGGCCGCGGCCGCGTTGGTCCAGGGCGTAGACGCAGTAGGTAGGGCCGAGCGCCTTGACCAGTGATTCCCAGGTTTGTGCGTAGGCGCGCAGGCCGTGGAGCAGGACCAGGGGGGTGCCGCTTGGGTGGCCCCAGCGCAGGATGTGCAGGTTGAGGCCGGTGCGGTTGGTGAAGAAGCTGCTGGTTGGGGGCATTGGGTGGGTCCGCCGTGGGTTTAATGTGGGAGCTGGCTTGCCTGCGATAGCGGTCTGACGGTGTACATATGCGTTGTTGCGGTAACGGCTGATTACGGTTCCGCCCTTACGGCGGGTCACTTTGGAAAAGCCCCAAAGTAACCAAAGGGCTCTTGCCCCACCACTCGGCACCTCGCTCAGGCTCGGTGTGCCCGCACGCAGGCTTGAATCCGTGGGCCGCCGCGATGGGCCATCCCTGGCCCAGCGCGGCTAACCCGGCGTCCTGCCGGGTTACCCACGGATTCAAGCCTGCGTGCGGCCAGCGTGGTTGATGGGGCGCCTGAGATCAAGATCAAGATCAAGATCAAGATCAAGAGCCAGATCAACGGCTGGGTTGGTTAGAAACGGTCGAAGCGGTATGGGCTTGGGTCGATGATGGGGGGATGGCCGCTGATGAGGTCGGCGGCCAGTTGGCCGGCGGCCGGTGAGGTGCCGAAGCCGTGGCCGGAGAAGCCGGTGGCGACGGTGAGGCCGGGGATTTTTTCGACGGGGCCGATGACCGGGTTGGAGTCCGGGGTGACGTCGATAGTGCCGGCCCAGGTCTGGGCGATTCGGGCTTGCTCGAACACCGGCCAGGCGGCTTTGAGGTTGTTCATCGCGTCGTTGTTCAGGCGTGGGTTGGCGGCCGGGTCCTGGGTACGCACGCGTTCGAACGGGCTGATGCTGTCGGCCGACCAGCGTCGCGACAGGGCCAGGTCGTTGAAGAAGTATTTGCCCAGGGACACGTTCAATACGCTGCGTTGCGCACGGAATTGGGGCATGTATTGCCGGGCCAGCAGCAGGTGATCGAGGGTCAGAAACGCATCCAGCTTGCCGCGCTGGGTGATGATGAAGCCGCCGTCCTGGTGTTTGCGAAACGAAAAGTCCGGCGCGCCCACGGCAATTTCAGTGGGGCCTTGCATCGGATGGGTGCGCATCACCGAGCAGGTCAAGGCCAGGGTCGGCAATGACACGCCGAGGTTGCCCAAAAAGAGTCGCGACCACATGCCGCCAGCGAGCAATACCTGGTCGCAGCGGATTTCGCCCTTTTCAGTGACCACGCCGCTCACCTTGCCGGCCGACATCTGCAGCGTGCGCACTGCGCACTGCTCGATGATCACTACGCCCAGGGCCATGGCCGCCCTGGCGATCGCGCTGCTGGCCAGGGTCGGTTCGGCGCGGGCGTCGGACGCGGTGTAGATCCCGCCGGCCCACTCGCCCTGCCCGCCCGGCACGCGTTGCGCGATTTCGCGATGACTGAGCAACTGCGAGTCCAGGGATAGGTGCTCGACCGACTTGAGCCAGCCTTCATGCATCGCCATCTGTGCCTCGTTGCGGGCGACGAACATGATGCCTTCCTGGCGATAACCGACATCCGCGCCGACCCGTCCAGGCATGTGCGCCCACAGGCGGTCGGCGGCCAGCGCCAGCGGAATGTCATGGGCGTGACGGCTGGTCTTGCGTACCCAGCCCAGGTTGCGCGAGGACTGCTCGCCGGCGATACGGCCCTTTTCCAGGACCACCACCGGGATATTGCGCTCAGCCAGTGCAAGCGCGGCGGTCAAGCCAATGATCCCGCCGCCGATGATGACAACGCCGGTCGCGGAGGGGAATTCGGTGGACGTGTTCACGGGCGCAATAGTCGGGGCCATGATCGAGACTCGCAAAACAGGAAAGGTCGGCCGCGCGAATGCACGGCCGCGTAACGGATTACTGCGCCAGGCGAATCACTTCGACTTGAGCGTTGGAGGCGTTGCGGTAAGCCGTCACCTCCAGTTCCACCTTGTAGACCGTCGAGCCCAGCGGCGGGCAGGTCACGGTACTGGCCGGGTCGACGCCGCGAAACTTTTCGCCGATCAGCCCCATCACCGCCGGCACGTCCCTGGGGTCCTGGATGAACACCCGCGAGCACACCACATCGACCAGGCTGGCATCGACTGCCTTCAAGGCCGACTCGATGTTGGCAAACACCTGGTGCGTCTGCTCCAGAACGTCTTCGGGGATCAGTTTGGTCTGCGGATTGCGGCCGGCGGTATTGGAGACGTAGATCCAGTTGTCCACCACCACCAGGCGCGAATAGCTGGCCTGGTCTTCAAACGGCGAACCGGTCTTGAGCTTGATGATTTTTGTCATGTCGAAGGTCTCTTCAGTTGGGTAAGGAGTGGTTCAGCGCAGCTCAGGGGTTTCCCACAGGTTCAGCTTCACGCCGATGCCCTGTTTGATCGCATTGCGGTACACCACCGTGCCCCACGCCACGTCCTCGACCGGCATGCCGCCGACCGACATGATGATGATCTCGTCATCGTTGCGACGGCCCTGGGCATCGCCGGCGACGATCTTGCCGATGTCTTCCAGCGCTTCGCGCTGCAGCGTGCCTTCGGCAATCATGTCCATGAACCGCACGCCAATCACCGGCACGCAATGGTGCGCAGGCTTGGGCAGTTCGTCGAACCAGGCTTCGTAAAGGCCGGTGTTGTCCAGCACCTTGCGCACATCGGCGCGCTCCATGCCCTCGTCCAGCGAGCAGGAGGCGGGCATTGCCATGAAGCAGCCCGGCTTGACCCACTCGCGCTTCACAATTGGGTAGTTCGAGGGGTCGCCTGTCTCACCGGAGCTACAATAAGTAACAAGGTCGGAATCACGGACCACCTCTTCAAGGCTGTCGACCACATTAATCGTGGTGATCTGCGGGTAGGTTTGCTTCACCCAGCCCAGAAAATCATTCAGGCTTTTCTCGCCACGACCCTTGATCTTCAAGGTGTCGATATGCGGGCAAACGGCGATGAACGCGGCAAGCGTGGTCTTGCCCATCACGCCCGGGCCGAGCAGGCCGACCACTTTGGAGTCCTTGCGGGCCAGGTGGCGCGCGCCGACGCCTGGGATCGCACCGGTGCGATACGCCGACAACAGGTTGGCGGACATGTGCGCCAAGGGGGCGCCGGTGTCAGGGTCATTGAGGGTGAACATCAGGATCGAGCGCGGCAGGCCTTTCTCGCGGTTGGCGATGTTGGAGCCGTACCATTTCACCCCTGCGGTGCAGAAGTTGCCGCCCAGGTAGGCCGGCATCGCCATCATGCGGCGGTCGGCGGTGGGTTTGGGCATGTTGGGGAACGGCGAATCCTTCGGGAAAATCACCATCGCGCCATGGGAATCGTTGTTCGGCCCGGCCATGCGGTAGTCGCCGCTGTACAGAAGGCCGAACATTTCCTCCATGGTATTCACACAAGCGAGCATGTCGGTCACGCCGGCGCGGATCATGTCCTGCTCGGACAAGTAGATGAAGTCTATTCTTGCAGTAGTGGCCATTATTATTCTCGACTCAAAGAGATACCGCTGCGGTAGGCGCTGCTCCCACGCTATCGAGGTCGAGTATCGGGCTGCGTGGGTCGGCGGTATTGTAAATTTCGGACATCACGGTTCGGCGCACAGCGAGGAGTTGGCGCGATAAGTGCGTGAATATTCCCGCCTATTTCCCTGGTAAGGTCCGGTCATGCTCAACCTGTGTTCACCGCCCGTACGGCGGCACACCGCTTATGAACAACCGTGGTTCGTGCTCAACTCATCGCGGTATTCGGTAGTGCCTTGCGAACACCCGGCGATTTCGCATTTCTACGCCTTCGACGTCGCCCACTCGGCTGACCTGCTGGCGGTGCCGGATGGCTGCGTGGACATCGTGTTCGACTGCGACGCCACGCGCCCCAGCGTGAAGATCTGCGGTACGCCGCTGCAAGCCCAGCGGGTCGAACTGCTACAGGGCCATCATTACTTTGGTGTACGCTTTGCGCCGGGGGTCATTCCAGGTTTCATCAATGTCATGGCCGAGGACCTGACCGAACAGGAATGGGACCTGCTGCAAGTGTCGGCATTTGCCCAGAGCATTTTCGAGAACATCGTCAATGCCCCGCTGCTGCAGGACCAGATCAAGCTGTTCAACGACTACCTGGCCCCGCGCCTGATGGGCCGCACCTCGAAACTGACCGCCATCGTTATCCAGCAGGCGCTGGCCCATCGCGGCGACCTGCGCATCCAGCACCTGGAAGACCTCAGTGGCTACACCAGCCGCACGATTCATCGCCAGTTCAGCCAGGACACCGGCGTGTCGCCCAAGATTTTCTTCCGCATCATTCGCTGCCAGGCCGCCCTGGACACGCTGAACAACCAGCGCGACGTGTCGTTCTCGGACCTGGCGCTGGACCTGGGCTTTTCCGATCAATCGCACTTCCTGCGTGACTTCAAGAAGCTCGTCAGCACCACGCCCTGCGAGTACCAGCGCAAAATGCTGCAGAACGCCTACAACGAGCGCATCCGTTTCGCCTGAAACCCTGCCCTTCCCCGCTGCACGTTGTTTGCGGCCTCCATGCGTTCTCCATGATTCCTTCACTGACCCTGCACGCTTGCCAGGCATCATCGGTACCCGCTGAAATACCCAATGCGCTCCACAGGTGCCCCATGCCCTCCGTCACACCACCGATCCTTATCGTAGCCAGTGAAAAACTCGCCCAGCAATCCGCCAGCCAGACCCTCAAGGCCATTGCCCGGACCTACCCCGGCAAGTTGTTCGCCACCTTGTCGCTGGTCGCGCTGGAGAACGCATTGCTGTTGGCCTACCCGCTGTTCGCCGGCTTTGCGGTGGACTCGATCATCCGTGGCGATGCCGCCAGTGCGTTGCTGTATGCCTGCGTGGTGCTCGGGTTCTGGGTGGTGGGCGCGGCGCGCCGGGCACTGGACACGCGCACCTTCACGCGCATCTACGCAGACCTTGCCGTGCCGGTGATTCTCAACCAGCGCCTGCAACGCCACAGCACCTCCAAGGCGGCGGCGCGGGTAGTGCTGGCGCGGGACTTCGTGGATTTCTTCGAAAAGCATGTGCCGATCATCGCCACCGCGCTGGTCTCGATCATCGGCGCAGCCGGCATGCTGTTGGTGATCGAGCCGTGGGTCGGCCTGGCGTGCCTGGTGGCATTACTGCTGTGCCTCACGGTCATGCCCGGTTTTGCCCGACGCAACCAGCGTTTGCACGAGCGCCTGAACAATCGCCTGGAAAAGGAAATCGGCCTGGTCGAAGCCGTGGGTGAGCACACATTGCACCGTCACTACCACGTACTGTCGCGCCTGCGCATTCGGCTGTCGGACCGTGAAGCCGTGGCCTTCCTGTGCATCGGCGTAGTCTCGGCGCTGCTGTTCGTGGTTGCCATCAGCCAACTGGCGTTGGCGCCTGCGGTAAAAGCCGGGCATATCTACGCGGTGATGACCTACCTGTGGACCTTCGTCAGTTGCCTGGATGAGGCGCCGTCGATGATCGACCAACTGGCGCGCCTCAAGGACATCGGCAAGCGCGTGGACCCGGGACTGGCTTGAGCGCCTGACCAATAACTCAGGCCGAATCCGATCCAAATGTGGGAGGGGCTTGCTCCCGATGGCGGCGGGTCAGGTGAACTTCTTTGGCTGATACACCGCTATCGGGAGCAAGCCCCCTCCCACACTTGATCGGCTGTGTGTCAGTCAGCATTTTTTCAATGGCACTGGCGCAGCACTTCACCTTCTGCCACTGACACAACGCAGGCAAAAATGTGGGAGGGGCTTGCTCCCGATGGCGGCGGGTCAGTTGAGACTTCTTGGGCTGATACACCGCTATCGGGAGCAAGCCCCCTCCCACACTTGATCGGCTGTGTGTCAGTCGGCATTTTTTCAATAGCTCTGGCGCAGCATTTCACGGTCAGCTACTGACACAGCACAGTCAAAATGTGGGAGGGGGCTTGCTCCCGATGGCGGCGGGTCAGTTGAGACTTCTTGGGCTGACACACTGCTATCGGGAGCAAGCCCCCTCCCACACTTGATCGGCTGTGTGTCAGTCGGCATTTTTTCAATAGCTCTGGCGCAGCATTTCACGGTCAGCTACTGACACAGCACAGTCAAAATGTGGGAGGGGGCTTGCTCCCGATGGCGGCGGGTCAGGTGTATTTCTTTGGCTGACATCCCGCTATCGGGAGCAAGCCCCCTCCCACACTTGATCGGCTGTGTGTCAGTCAGCATTTTTTCAATAGCTATGGCGCAGCATTTCACCTTCTGCCACTGACACAACGCAGGCAAAAATGTGGGAGGGGCTTGCTCCCGATGGCGGCGGGTCAGGTGAATTTCTTTGGCTGACATCCCGCTATCGGGAGCAAGCCCCCTCCCACACTTGATCGGCTGTGTGTCAGTCGGCATTTTTTCAATAGCTATGGCGCAGCATTTCACGGTCAGCTACTGACACAGCACAGTCAAAATGTGGGAGGGGGCTTGCTCCCGATGGCGGCGGGTCAGTTGAGACTTCTTGGGCTGACACACTGCTATCGGGAGCAAGCCCCCTCCCACACTTGGACTGTAGTGCATCGGATCTGTACCGATGGCCGGGCAACACTTCAGTTCGAGGCCCGGCGCGTTTCGGAGGGCGACTCGCCAAACAGCTCGCGGTAATGCGTTGCGAAGTGGCTCAGGTGGAAAAAGCCCATGGCCACGGCAATCTCGCCGACGTTCTTCTCGCTCGCCGACGTCGCGATCAACTGCCGACGTACTGCGTTGAGGCGCAGGTTGCGCAGGTACTCGACCGGGCGCATGTCGGTCACCGCCTGGAAACTGTTCTGCAGGGTGCGGCGGCTCACGCGCAGTTGCTCGCACAGATCCAGGATGCTCAACGGCGTATCGCCGCTGGCGATGATCAGCTCCTGGCTGCGCCGGACCAGGTACGCGCTGACCGCGAAATTGCCGCGGCGGCCGCGCACTTCATCGCCGGCGTGGCTGAACAGATCGAGAAACGCCCCGAGCAGTTCATCTTCCAGCATCTTCTCCGAGGCCGGGCTGATGGCGTGCGCATGTTCCAGAAAGTGACGAAACAGTGGGTGGATGCGCTGACGAATGCGCAGCAGTAACGCTTCATCCACGCTGAGCGCCGACACGCTGGTCAGACGCTTGAGCTGCTCGGCGGACAACTCGAACGCCGCCAGTTTGGCAAAGCGCACCGCATCGACGTTGAGCGAAAAAAATGCGTGCCCTGGGGCGCATGCAGCACGAACTCCTCGGCATCGCGCAGCAGCACCACACTCTGTGCGCTCACCTGTTGGCCCTGCACCACCGGCGGGCTGCCCAGCGACATCGCCGCGCACAGGCGGCCCTTGGGCGAGCGGCCATGCTGCACGACGCGCTTGTCGAGCACCTCCTGGAAAATCTGAAAACGATCCCCGGACAGCTGGCGCAGCTCGCTGTTTAGGCAGCCGCGGCCGAGCTGGTCGTAGACCTGCTGCCAGCCCTGGATAGAGCCGGCGTGCTGTTGGGAGTCATTGAAGGTGCGCACTTCGGCAAGCATAAGTGTCATTCCTCGGCGGCCTGAAGCGGGGTTCAGTCGTCCGTGACGGCAGCGGACGTTGGCGCAGGCGCGATGCCGGCGTGGAAATCCAAAGCCAGTTCCGTGCCAAGCATGTGCAAACGATACGCTCCCGGTTCTATCGCCAGCGGCGCCAGCAACGCACCGGACAACACCACCTGCCCGGCCTCCACCGGATGACCATCAGCCAACAGGCGTCGCACCAGCCAGCACAGGTTGAACAACGGGCTGTCCTCCCGCGCCTGGGTGTCGCCGCTGCCCAGCAAGATGCCCCCGTGCTCCAGCCGATAGGCCACGCAGGCATGCCGCGTCGCGTCGAACGGCACGCGCGCGCCCACACAGTAACGGCCTGCGGCGGCGTTATCGGCCAGAAATGCGCCAAGCCCGAACTGCCAGCCTTGCCAGCGGCAGTCGGCGATCTCGAACGCTGGCGCCACCTCGGCAATCGCCGCCAGAATCTGCGCGTCGCTGTAGTCACCCGGCGCCAGCGTCTGCCCGAACACCAGGGCCAGTTCCACTTCCAGCTTGGGCTGGATCAGCCGCCCGCACGCCACCGCACTGCCCGGCGCCACCGCCATGGCCTGGGTAAGCGCGCCGTACACCGGCTCATCGAGACCAAAGCGCGCCTGCGCGGCGCGGCCGGCAAACGCCACTTTCCAGCCGCTCAAGCGCTCGCCGCCTGCCGTGCGTTGTGCCAGGCCCTGGCGCAGCAGCGTGTAGCCTTGCTGCTTGTCGAGCGCCTCGGCCGGCAACGGCGCAATGGCCTGCACAGCGTGCGCAGCCTGCTGCAAGTGCGCGAGCACAGCGTTAACGCCGCTCATGACAGTTGCTCCGCCAGTTTGCGCAGTACGCCGTCGAGTCGCTCAGGCGTAGTGATGGCGGCGACAAAACGGTCCGGACGCACCACCACGATGCAATCACGCACCCTGGAGAACCATTCACCCAGGCGGTTATCCACGTCCTCCACACTCAGGGCGTCGCTGGCGGTCAACGGCTGGTTGCGTCCCACACCGCTGCGCGAACGATTGACCTGAATGAAACGCGTGCCCCACCCGGCCCAATACTCGGCCATGGCAGCGCTCAAGTGCTCACCCGGGTTCACCCGATACCCGAGCACTGCATAGCCATCGCCGAGCATTTCGTCGAGGCGTCGGCGCTGGCCCTGGGCATCTTCGATGGACGGCTGGATAAACAACTGGCCGACCAGGTCGTCCTCGCGCAACTCGGCGCGCTCGTGGTGGACCAGGCCTTTGGTGATGGTGGCCTTGGGTTTGAACTTGAACTCCAGCAAATGCGAACGCAGGTTGTCGACGCTGTTGACCGCCTGGAACAGCCAGTCGCGCACCCCGGCCATCAGCGGGTTGGTCAAGCCGAGGACGGCGCCCATGTTGTCGGCCAGAGCCACCAGTTCGGTCGCGTGGCCACGGCGCTCCTGATCGTAACTGCCAAGGATAGACGGTGCCGCGCGGCCCTGGATGATCGCCGCGAGTTTCCACGCCACATTGGCCACGTCGCGCAGGCCGGAGTTGAGGCCCTGCCCGGCCCAGGGCGGGGAGATATGCGCCGCATCGCCGACCAGCGCCACACGGCCTTCGACAAAGCGCGCCGCGACCCGCGAGTGGTGGGTGTAGGCGCGAATACGGATGATATCGAGGTCGTTGACCGCATCGCCGATGTGCCCGTGGATCAGCCGGCGAATGGTCGCCTCTTCGCACATCTTCGCCTCGTCCTCGCCCTCCATCAGCATGAATTCCCAGCGTCGCTGCTGGTAAGGCAGGTAGATGCACACGAAGGGCCGCTGCGGGTCGGCATGCAGTGCGGTGAACGGCGCATCGAGGGTATCGTTGGCGGTGTCGACCACCACCCATTTGCGCGGGTGGGTCAGCCCGAGCAGCTCGATGCCCAGTTGTTTGCGCACCGTGGAGCGCCCGCCGTCGGCACCGATCACGTAGTCGGCATGCAACGCATAAACGTCGCCGTCGGCACCGCGCACCTGCAGGGTCACGCCCTCCCCGTCCTGGGCCAGCTTGAGCAGTTCGTGGCCCTGGCGCAGCTCGACGCCGGCGTGCCGGCCCAGGTGTTCACGCAGGGTGCCTTCGAGCAACTGCTGCATGAAGATGTTGCGCATCGGCCAGCCGTAATGCGCGGTACTCGGCTTGACCTCGGCAAAGCACACGCCGCGCGCGTTGTAATAGCGCAGCGGCACGTCGCAGATCATGTCGCGCACCGCCAGGTCGGCCATGCCGATACCCTGCAACACGCGCAACGCTTCGTCGTCCATGCCCACGGCGCGGGGATACGGCAGGATGCCGTCGGCCAGTTCGAGGACCACGCAGTCGATGCCGTACACCCCCATGTAATGCGCCGCCGTGATCCCGTTGGGGCCACCGCCGACGATGACCACCTGGGTCTTCTCCTGCTTCATCGCTATTCACCGCTGTTCTTGTTGTGGTTGGGGTCCGCCAGCGCTCACGCCTGCGCCGTTATCAGTGCAGCCCGTCAAGGCCCTTGACGTCTTCGGCGCGCAGGCCGCCCAGCCGTGCATGCAGACGCCCACGGGTGGCGAAGGCCCAGATCACCACCAGCTCATCCGGCGAAGGTCCGTCGCCGAACGTTATGGAAAAACTGTCGTAGTGCGAACGCACGTACAGCGCGTCCTTGTGCGCCAGCGGCACGTCGATGGTCGAACCCGGGCCACCGCGCTTGCCGGTGGACGGCACCCACGACTTGCCGCCGCCCAGCGCCACACGAATCGGGTCGGCCGCCGGGTTGGTCAGAAACGCGTTGCCGTGCTCGTACTCGCCGGCGCTGCCCACCAGGATAGCCTTGCCATAGCTTTCAATCCGGCGCGAACCGGCAAGTGCCAGGATGCGCCGGCCGAACTCTTCACCCAGCAGCGGCGACGGTTCGATCAATTGCGAAAGGTCTTCGCTGTAGCGGCCAGCATAGGGGTTGGCGATCACGGCGGCCACGGCGTATTTGAACACCGGCTCGCCATCGGCCAGTTGGCCGGTTTCATTGGCCAGGGTTTCTTCGACGAAGCTGTACCATTTGCGAATGTGGTAGCTGGCGAAATTTGCGGTTTTCATCAGGTGAACCTCGGTTCAAATCGGGTCAAGGGGGTCAAGCGTGATATTGCGACTCGGCGCACCGGCGGCCTTGAAGCGGGCCTTGCCGCACGCATCGTCATGCTCGGTCTCGAGAAAGAATTCCATGCGATTGTCATCGGGGTCGTTGAAATACAGACCGTTGCCGATTTCATGATCGGTAATTTTCACCACCTCCACCCCCTTCTCCAGCAACATGCCGTAGAGCTGGCGCAAGGTGGTCATGTCACCGTCGATTTCCAATCCGTAGTGTTGCAGGCCCAGCCCGCCCTGATGGGCGCCAGGCTCTGCACGAATCAAGGCGATGTCGTGATGCTTGGTGCCAAACGCCATCATGACCCAGCTTTCGCCCCGGGCACTTTCGTGCATGCCCAGGATGTCGGCGTACCACCGTGCCGACACATCAGGATCACTCACAAATAGCGATAAGTGGGTCCGAAGGATTTTGACTTTCATCACCGGTTACCTCAGTTCTTCTTGACGATGGATTGATGCCCGGCCTTGATCTGCGCCACGGCAGGCGTCCACAGCACATCGGCGATCTCGCTGAACTCGCGCCAGTGCTTCTGCCAGCCGTCACCGCCGTTGTCGGACGTGAACAAGTGCCCGTACTTGGTGCCGGCGACGATCTGGCGCGGGTTGGCCGGGTTGAAGGCAATCGCCCAGACGCAGGAATTGGGCTGCTGCGGCAGCGGCAATACTTCCCAGCTGACGGCGGCATCGCGGGAGATCAGGACCTTGCTGGTGGTGCCCGGCGTACCGTCGGAAATGCTCAGGTACAGCGTGTCCTCGCTGCCCGGCGGCGCGTTCATGGCGCGCAGGTAGTACAGGCCGAAGGCTTCGCGGCCGACGATGCCGGTCCAGGTCAGGCCTTCATCGACGCTGCGGTACACCGCGTTGACGCACACCACCACGATGACCTTGTGGCCATGGTTGGGCAGTACCACGATGTTGTGGATGTCCGAGTTGAAGTCCCACAGCAGGCGGTCATCGATACGGGTCCAGCTGTCGCCGCCGTCGCGGGAGTGGAACAGGCCACCCTCCTCCAGGCCGAACCACACCTGGTTGCGGTCGGTGGGGTCATAGGCGAAGGCCAGCAGGCGCGGGCGACTGACGCCGTCGCAGAATTCCGGAATTTCCACCGGTGCGCGGTCCCAGCTCGCGCCGCCGTCCAGGGTGCGCCACAGCACGGCGCGCGAGGGCGCACCGGTGCCGACAAAAATCCGCTGGGCGTCCTGCGGGTCCACCGCCACCTTCCACACGGTCTGGCCATTGAACGGTGAGTCGACCTGCTGCCAGCGCCCGCCGGTGTCATGGCTGACGCACAAGCCGATGTCGGTGCCGGCGTAGATCACCTCGGGCGTGCCGGGGTGCACGCTCAACGAGCGGGTGATCGCATCAAATTCCAGGTCCTGCCCCAGGCCCAGGCGGTGCCAGGTCTTGCCATCGTCGGCGCTGCGGATCACCGCCTGGCCGACGGTGGCGACTAAAAGGGTGCCGTTACTCATCGCATTTGCTCCTCAGATGAAGATGCCACGGGTCAGGCCGCCGTCGATGCCGATGGATTCACCGGTCACCGCGCCTGCCTTGGGAGACGCCAGGAAGCCGATCAGCCAGCCCATTTCAATCGGGGCCAGGGTGCGGCGAATCGGCGTCGCGTCGATGTAGCCTTGCTCGACCTGCTCCGGGGTCTTGCCCTGCTTGATCCCTTCGCGCTCGTACAGCTCGTGGATGTGCGGAGTGTCCACCACGCCCGGATGGATCAGGTTGACCGTGATGCCGAAGGCGCCCAACTGGTCGGACAGGGTCTTGGTCATGTGCGCGATGGCCAGGTTGCGCATGCCCGACAGCACCTTGCTGCTGCGTCCGGTGAGGCCGCCGATATTGATGATGCGTCCGAAGCCGCCGGCCTTCATGTGCGGGGTCACCGCCTTGGCGCAGCGGAAGTAGCCGATCACCTTGGTGTTGAGGTCCGACAGCAGCTCGTCGTCGCCGGCGTGCTCGATGTCATTGCGCACCACGCCGGAGGGCGCCGCCGCGCCGTTGACGAGAATGTCGATACGGCCGAAGTGCTTGTGCGCCGCTTCGACCATGTCCGACACCGCCGACATCTGGTTGGTGTCGCAGTACAGCGGCAGTACTTCGTTGCCGGTCTGCGCGGTGATTTCTGCGGCGGCCTGTTCCAGGAACTCCATGCGCCGCGCGCAGATCACCACCTTGCAGCCTTCCTCGGAAAGAAACCGCGCGACTTCCTTGCCGATGCCCATGCCGCCGCCGGTGACGATTGCCACGCGGCCTTTCAATTCCAGATCCATTGCCATTTCCTCTTGTGATTATTCGTTTCAGGCCAGATCGACAAAGACGCTTTTGGTCTCGGTGTAGGCGTCGATCACGTTCTTGCCCATTTCCCGGCCCCAGCCGGATTGCTTGTAGCCGCCGAACGGCGAGGCCGGATCGACCACGTTCCAGCAATTGATCCACACCGAGCCGGCCTTGAGCTGCGCGGCTACGCGGTGCGCCGAGCGCAGGTCGCGGGTCCACAGGCCGGCGGCGAGGCCATAGGGCGAATCGTTGGCGCGCAGCACCAGCTCGTCGATCTCGCTCCAACTCATCACCGTCAGCACCGGGCCGAAGATTTCTTCGCGGGCCACGCAGGCCCGCTCGGCGCGGTCAAGGAAGATGCTCGGCTCAATGAAGTGGCCGCGCTCAAGGTGAGCGGGACGACCGCCGCCGCAGATCAGCTCGGCGCCCTCTTCCTGGCCGCGCTGCAGGTAGCCCTTGACCGTGTTCAACTGCCGACCGGACACCAGCGGGCCCATGGTGCTGGCCGGGTCCAGGCCGTTGCCGAGCACATGGGCGGCGGCATGGCGCTGCAGTTCTTCAAGCACCTGGTCGAGCACGCTGGCGTGCACATACAGGCGTGAACCGGCGGTGCACACCTGGCCCTGGTTGTAGAAAATGCCATCGGCGGCACCCTTGGCGGCGCGCACGATGTCGGCGTCGGGCAGGATGATGTTCGGCGACTTGCCGCCCAGTTCCAGCGAAACCTTCTTCATGTTGCCGGTGGCCGCCTGGGCGATCAGCCGACCGACCTGGGTGGAGCCGGTGAAGGCGATCTTGTCCACGTCCGGGTGCTGCGCCAGCGGCGCGCCGGTGTCGGCACCCAGGCCGGTGATCAGGTTGACCACCCCCGCCGGAAAGCCTGCGGCCTCGATCAACTGCACCAGACGGATCGCCACCAGCGGCGTCTGCTCGGCAGGTTTGAGTATCGCTACACAGCCGGTGGCCAGCGCCGGGCCGAGCTTCCATACGCACATGGTCAGCGGGAAGTTCCACGGCACGATCAGTGCACACACGCCCACCGGCTCGCGCAGGGTGTAATTGAGCATCGGCGCGCCACTGGCCGGCGAAACGGGCAGCGTGCTGCCTTCGATCTTGGTCGGCCAGCCGGCGAAGTAGCGAATGATGTTCGCCGCGCTGGCCGCTTCGCCCCGCGCGTTGGCGATGGGCTTGCCGTTTTCCAGGGTGATCAGCTGCGCCAGTTCCTCGCGGTGCTGGTCCAGCAGGTCGGCCAGGTGCGACAGCAACAGGCCGCGCCGCGCGGGTGACTGCAAGGCCCAGGTGCCGGTAAAGGCGGCGCGGGCGGCCGCGACCGCCGCGTTCACATCACGTTCATCGCCTTGGGCGACTTCGGTGAGGGTCTGCTCGGTGGCCGGGTTTTCCACGGCAAAGCGACGACCGCTGGCGGCGTCCTGCCAGCTGCCGCCGATGAACAGGCGACCGGGCTGGGCGAGGAACGTCTGCACGGCGGGTAACAAGTGGAACGTGTTCATGGTCGGCTCCTTCACAGCGCCATTTCGATCAGGCAAGGCCCGGCGTCGGCGGCGGCGTTGGCCAGCGCCCGTTGCAGTTCGGCATTGGTGTGCACGGTGCAGGACGGCACGCCGTAGCCGGTGGCCAGGGCCTTCCAGTCAATGCGCGGGCTGTCGAGCACGGTCAGCTTGAGTGCCTGCGGGTCGAGTTCGGTCATGCCGAAGCGGCGCAGTTCGTTCTGCAGGATCGCGTAGCGATGGTTGGCAGCGATCAGGATCACCACCGGCAGTTGCTCGCGGGCGATGCTCCACAGGGTCTGGATGGTGTACTGGGCGCTGCCGTCCGATTGCAGGCAGAACACCCGGTTGCCGCGCTCGGCCAGTGCAGCGCCGAACCCCACCGGAATGCCCTGGCCGATGGCGCCGCCGGTATTGGTCAACACGCGGTGGCGGGCAGCGCCGGCTGAGGCGGTGAAAAACGGATAGCCGCAGGTGCCGCCTTCCACCGAGACAATGCAGTCGTGGGGCAGCGCGGCAGCCAGCAGTTGCCCGACCGATTGCGCGCTCAATGCCGCTTCGCCCGGCGGCAGCTCGATGTGCTGCGGCGTGGGGACATAGGCCGGTGCATTCAGCGCGTCGGCCAGTGCAGTCAGTGCACCGGCCACGTCATCACCGACCTCGGCCAGCGACAGCAGGCGTTCGCGCTCGGCCAGCCGCGACGGAATGCCTTCGTAGCCAAAGTAACTGATGGGCTCCAGCACACCGGCGCACACCACCTTGTCGTATTGCTCGAGAATCTCGATGGCCACTTCCGGGAAGTACGGCAGGCGGTCCAGGTCGGGCAAGCCGCCGCCGCGATAGCTCAGGCGCGGGAAGGTTTCGGCGAACAGCCGCACGCCGGGCAGTTGCGCCAGGCGCCCCGCCGCTTCCAGGCCGGCCACCGACAGGCCCTGGTCGCCGACGATAAACACCAGCCGCTGGCCATCGCGCAGGGCCTGGGCCACCGCTTCGATGCGGTCGCCGGCAAAGCGTCGCACTGGCGCACGCAGCGGGCTGAACTGGCCGTGATGGGTGACTGGATTGGATTGCAGATCCATCGGCAGGATCAGGCTGGCGATCTGGCCCTTGGCTTGCCAGGCAGCGCGCATGGCTTCCTGCAGGTCTTCACCGACACCGGAGGCGGTGCGCGAGGTGCGCACCCAGCTGGACACCGTGCCGGCGAGGGCCTGGATGTCGCTGGCCAGCGGCGGATCGTAATTGACGTGCCAGGACGCGTGGTCACCGATCACGTTGACGATGGGCGTATTGGCGCGCCGTGCGTTGTGCAGGTTGGCAATGCCGTTGGCAAAGCCCGGGCCCAGGTGCGTGAGGGTCATCGCCGGTTTGCCGGCGATGCGGCCATAGCCATCGGCGGCACCGGTGCACACCCCTTCGAACAGCGACAGCACAGGCTTCAGGGCAGGTGCACTGGCCATGGCCGCCACCAGCGGAATCTCGGTGGTGCCCGGGTTGGCAAAGCAGTACTCGATACCGCTTGCCGCTGCCGCATTCACTATCAGTTGCGCGCCATTCATTGTCTGCCCTCTCGGTTGAGCGTTTTCTTTGGTGAGATTTATCACACACAAAAACACACCTAACAAGCATTTTTTACTTTTTATCTCTTAATTTGAGATTTATGCAATAATAACCCCTTCAGCTATCTGTGGGAGTGCACCGTGGGATTTCCCACCTTGGATCCCTGGTGTTTTCGCCTATAGTGCTTACCCGCGAGCCATCCCTTCTCTAGGAACGAAATGAGCAGCCTGAGTAAATTGCTGAGTGTGCTGGACCTGTTCGGTCCGGCGACGTTGAAGATCGACCCGGAGACGATTGCCGAGCGCATGGGCCTGTCGCGCGCCACCGCGTATCGCTACGTCAAGGAGTTGTGCGAGGCCGGCCTGCTGACCCGCGTGGACGCCGGCCACTACGGCCTGGGGCCGCGCGTGATCGAGCTGGACTGGATGATGCGCCAGTACGACCCCATCCTCCTGGCGGGGCGCGAACTGATGCACGAACTGTCGGCGCAGACCGGCCTGGCCGTGTTCGCCAGCGTTTTCTACGACGGACGCATCATCAATACCTACATTGCCGAACCCACCGACACCTACCACTTCTCCTTCGGCCGTGGGCACCCGCTGCCGTTTTTTCGCGGTGCGCAATCCAAGGTGCTGATCGCCTTCCAGAAAGGCCGCCGCCTGCAACGCCTGTTCGAAGACCACCTGGCTGGCGACCCGGACAGCCCCTACGACTGGGCGAGCTTTGCCAAGGCCACGAAAAAGATCCGCAAGGACGGCTACTGCATGACCCACGATGAACTCAACCTGGGCCTGACCGGCATCGCCGCGCCGATCATCCAGCCGGATATCGACGAAGTGATCGGCAGCTTGTCGGCCGTGGGCAGCACCCAGAGCTTCAAGCTGCTGCGCCAGGAAACCGTGATTGAAATGGTGATGGACACCACACGGCGCATTGCCGACAACCTGCGCAACCCGTCGCCGTCAGGCACGGCGGACGCCTGAGTCAGAGTCGTCAGAACGGCACGGCGACGGTCAGCTGGCTGTAAACGTTGGTGCCGTTGCCCCCGACCTGATTGCCGCCGGTAGTGGCGTCCTGCTTGGGCTTATAGAAGCCGATCAGCGGCGTGATGATCAGGTGCGGGTTGACGGCCCATTCGGCATACACATCCAGCTCGCGCGCATCGAGGTTCAGCGCGTTGCTTTTGCGTACGGTGTCGAAGTCGAAGTACAGCGCGCCCAGAGTCAGGTTTTCCAGGGGCGTGGCCTTGAGCGCCACATGCTGGATGCTGGTGTTGCTGTTGAACGGCCCCGTGTAGTTGCCGGCGACTTCCCCCTGCAGCCAGGTGCCGTAGCCGCCGCTCACGCCGGTGAACAGCGAATCCCATTTCTGCGAGTAGCGTGTGTAGCGGTAGCTGACCTTCGGCGTCCAGGCGACGTCGGCAAAGGTGTAGCCGGCTTCGCCGTACCAGGCTTTTTCGGGGCCGCTGTCCTTGTCCTGCCAGGCGTATTCGAACGCCAGGCTGACGTTGGGCAGGCCGGCATCGCCTTCGCCGCGCACGCTGTACACGTTCATGCCCTTGCGCTGGCGCTGCAGATCAGTGGCCCAGCGCTCGTTCACATCGATGCCGTGCACCCAGGTCAGGCCCAGGGTGCCGGGTTTGGCGGTGTAATCAAGGGTGCCGGCGGCCACTTCGGTTTCTGCCTGGGCGCGGTTGTCGGACTTGAGCCACAGCAGGCTGCCATGCAGGCCATCCTTGCCGCCCAGGCGCAGCAACGCGGTCTGATCGAAGGCATGCCGCGCGGCCAGATAATACGCACCGCCACGGTTCATGCTGCCATTGGCCGGGCCCTTGCCCAGGTTGGGCCCGTCGTCGTTGACCAGAAAACCACTGCCGAGCTTGACCACCTGGCGCCCGCCGGAAAGGTCCACGCCGTCCTTGCCCAGGGCCGGGAACAGATCGCCGGAGCGCCAACCCAGGTTAGCATCTTCGATCTTGGTGGTGCGCTCGGAGCCCAAGGTATTGCCGGCCGGATCGCCCTCGCCCCAGGTCGCCGAGCTGACCAGCGCGAAGGCGCCGTAGACGGTGCCGTTGCCCGCCAGCGTCTGGTCGCCGCTCAGGCCGTATTTGATATAGCCTTCGCGCCAGCTCGAACCACCCGGCCTGCCGTCGTAGTTCTTGCGGCTGTTGAACAGGCCGAACACGGCGGTCATGTCGGCATTCAGGTGCCGGCTGTCGTCGCTGTACAGCTCATAGGCCTGGGCCTGGCTGATGGCGCAGAGCGTCAAGCCACAGGCGAGCGTGCCGCAGAGAAATGAAGCGGATGAATGACGCATGGTCGAAGCTCCTTGGGGTTATTCAGCAGCGCGTTTATTGACGAACAACAATTGCTGGCCGGTGAATTCCAGCAGTCCCTCAAGGCCGAATTCGACGCCGAAGCCGGACATCTTGCTGCCGCCGAACGGCGTGTTCGGCTGGATACGCGCATGGCAGTTGACCCACGCCACGCCGCTTTCCAAGCGGCTGGCCAGGGCCTGCGCCTGCTCGCTGTCCGGCCCCCAGACCGAGCCTCCAAGGCCCATGTCGCCGGCATTGGCGCGGCGCAGTACGTCTTCCACATCCTCATAAGCGATCAGCGGCAATACCGGGCCAAACTGCTCTTCGTCCACCAGACGATGGCCGTCGGTGACGTCCGCGACCAGCGTCGGCGGGTAAAAGAACCCTGGCCGGTCCAGCCGTGCGCCGCCGCACAACACCCGTGCACCCTGGGCGCGCGCATCGGCGACCAGCGCCTGCACCAACTCCAATTGATCGAGGTTCTGCACCGGGCCGAAATTAACGCCCGGCTCCAGGCCATCACCGACCACCTGGCGCTCGGCAATCTGCGTCAGCGCCTCGGCAAACGCCTGGTACTGGGACTGGTGAACGTACAGGCGCTTGAGCGCGGCGCAGGTCTGGCCCATGTTGAGGAAGGCGGCCTGGAAGATCTCTTCGGCCACCTCGTGCACGGGCGTGCCGGGCAATACGATTGCCGCGTCGTTGCCGCCCAGCTCCAGGGTCAGGCGCTTGAGGTTGGCGGCGGCGCCGCGCATCACGCTCTGGCCGGTGGCGGTGGAACCGGTGAACACGATCTTCTGGATGCCCGGGTGCGCGGTGATCGCGCTGCCAAACCCCTGCTCGCCGGTCACGCAGTTGATCACGCCATGGGGCACGTGCCGCGCGATGATCTCCACCAGGCGCAGGGTGCTCAACGGCGTCAGGCTCGACGGCTTGCTGATCACGCAGTTGCCCGCGCGCAGCGC
Organism: Pseudomonas sp. MH9.3; assembly: GCF_034354675.1. Classification (NCBI taxonomy): domain Bacteria; kingdom Pseudomonadati; phylum Pseudomonadota; class Gammaproteobacteria; order Pseudomonadales; family Pseudomonadaceae; genus Pseudomonas; species Pseudomonas sp. MH9.3. Next base: position 1,098,777 of record NZ_CP133785.1, read on the forward strand.
CGGCATGATGTGCCACACGGCAATCATGAACGGCCAGTTCCACGGCGTGATCGACGCCACCACGCCCAGCGGCTTGCGGTGCAGTTCGACGCGCTGGGTCGGGGTCTCTTCCACCAGTTCCACGGCGATTTCCTGCCCGGCGGCATAGCGCGTCCAGGCAGCGGCGCCCATGACCTCGGAAAACGCCAGTTCCAGCGGTTTGCCCTGCTCCATCACGATCAGCCGGGCGAGTGCGTCGGCGTCCTGTTCGATGTCATTGGCAATCGCGTTCAGATGCTCGCAACGCCGTTCATGGGCGCTGTGGCGCCAGGTCTTGAACGCGGCCTGGGCGGCGGCCACCGCCGCGTCCAGTTGGCCCAGCGAGCCGGCCGGGCATTGCGCGAAGGCGCTGCCGGTGGCCGGATTGATCACGTCGAACTGACCGTTTTCACCGGCAACCTGAACACCGTTGATGAGCATCTTGTAAGCGTGCATGTGCAATTTCCTTTAACGCAGATGACCCCTGCCGGACACCGGCAGGCGATCAATTCACAGTGGGGATGGCGCGAGCGAGGCCTTAGAGCTTGTGGCTGCCCAAGGCCAGGAAGCGCTGCGGTGCTACCTTGCGCAGGCGCGCGGCGAGGTAAAGGCCGCCCAGCAGCGCAGCGGGAATCACCGCACACAGGCTGTAGGACAGGAGCTGGCTGGCACCGGTGAGCACATCGAAATGCGCCACCGCCAGCACCAGCACGCAGAGCAAAGCCACGCACGAAAACACCGGCAAAATGCGCCCGCGCAGCACATTGACCTTGAGCTCCGGATGCCGATGGAAATACACGCAGATGGCCACCGAGGTGATCGCCATCAGCAGGATCACGCACAGGGTCGCCAGGTTGGAGAACCAGGCGAACAGTTGCAGGATCGGATCGGCGTCCATTGCGGCAAAGATCAGCACCACCACGGCGGCGATCAGGCTCTGCAAGGCCGAGCCCATGTGCGGGCTCTGGTGCACGCGGTGGGTGGTGCCCAACAGGCTGTGCAGCAGGCCGTCACGGCCGATGGCGTAGAAATAGCGCGCCGCCGCATTATGGAACGCCAGCAGCCCGGCATAGATGCTGACGATGAACAGCACACGGATGACCTGGGTCAGGTGCGGGCCGACAAAGTGGTCGGACATGCCGTAGATCAGGGTGGTCGGGTCCTGCATGGCTTGCAGCAGCGGCACGATCTTGTCGGCGCCCACGCCCACTATCATCGACCACACCGACAGCGTGTAGAACGCGCCGATCAGCAGCACCGAACAGTAGGTGGCAATCGGGATGGTGCGCTTGGGATCTTTGGCTTCTTCGCCGTAGATGGTGGTGGCCTCGAAGCCGATGAAGGCGGCGAAGCAGAACAGCAGGCCGATGGACGGCGTACCGCTGGTGAAGTGCTGAGGGGTGAACGAGTCGAGATTGACACCGCTGTCACCGCCAGTCTTCAGAATGGCGAAATCGAGGATGAGGATTGCCAGGTACTCGGCGACCACCACCAGCGACAGCACCTTGGCCGACAGGTCGATCTTGCGATAGCCGAGAAACGCAATGCTGGCCATCGCCATCAGCGAATAGGACCACCAGGGCAGCACCACCCCCGCGACACTCTCCATGGTGCCGCTGACCACGCCGCCGAACATGCCATACAGCGCGATCTGCAGAATGTTGTAGGCAAACATCGCCAGCACCGCCGCCGAGCCGCCGGCCAGGCCACCCAGGCCACGGGAGGTGAACGCATAGAAACCGCCGGCGTTGGTGACGTGGCGCGACATGGTGGTGTAACCCACCGAAAACGCCAACAGCACCAGCAATGCCAGGATCAGCAAGGCCGGGGTGCCGGCACCGTTGCCCAGCATGATGCCGATGGGAAAGCCACCGGCGATGACGCTGAGCGGGCTTGCCGCCGAAATCACGAAGAAAATGATAAAGCCGACACCCAGGGCGCCACGCTTGAGCTCCGTGGAACTGTTGACCGGTAGAGATACGCTCATGTTGTTGACCTTATTGTATGAGGCAGTCGCTGTGGGGTGGCCCCGATCCAGGCGCAATCGGTGCCGGGTAGCGCTTTTATTGTTGAGGTTGCACGCTGGTTTCGATGCTATGCCCGCCTGTGAACACCTCGCTATCCCAAATCGGTAACATCGCGGGCCGCGCCCCAAAACAGGTCAATGCCACGGCACTCCCCGCCGATTCGGGATAGCGGTGCGGGTTCGACGCCACGCATGCTAGGGTCAGCCCCCCTTTGCCTGCCTGAACCTGGAGTGACTCATGTCAGCCATTCAATTATCGAGCCCGGCCCATGTCGTCTAAGCGTCGCTGGTTGATCCTGGCGATTATTTCCAGCGCGTTGCTGCTGATCGTCATCGACATGACGGTGTTATACACCGCGCTGCCCACCCTGACCCGCGAGCTCGGCGCGAGCGCCTCGCAGAAGCTGTGGATCATCAATATCTACGCACTGATCGCCGCCGGCCTGCTGCTGGGCATGGGCACGCTGGGCGATCGCCTGGGGCACAAACGCCTGTTTATCGGCGGGCTGAGCGTGTTCGGGGTGTTCTCGCTGATTGCGGCCTTCTCGCCATCGGCCAACGTGTTGATCGGCGCCCGGGGTTTTCTGGCGGTCGGCGCGGCCATGATGATGCCTGCCACCCTGGCGCTGATCCGCTTGACGTTCAACGACGAACGCGAACAGGCCATGGCGTTTGGCATCTGGGCATCAGTGGCCTCCGGTGGCGCGGCGCTGGGGCCGGTGGTCGGCGGCCTGCTGCTGGAACACTTCTGGTGGGGCTCGGTGTTTCTGATCAACGTGCCGATTGTGCTGGTGGCCTTACTGCTCGGGGTGACGCTGATTCCCGAGCATCCGGGCAATCCCCGGCGCCACTGGGACTGGCGGGGCTCGCTGCAGGTCATGGTCGGTTTGATCAGCATCGCCTATGCCGTCAAGGAGCTGGGCAAACGCTCGCCCTCCTTCGCCGCCATGCTGGTGGCGATACTGCTGGGTGCGTTGTTCCTCGCGATGTTCATCCGGCGCCAGCGCCGTGCCGCGCAGCCGATACTTGAGCTGTCACTGTTCGCCGAGCCGCTGTTCAGAAATGCGGTGATTGCAGCGCTCGCCTCAGCCCTGGCGTTTATCGGCATGGAACTGGTGTTCAGCCAGCGCCTGCAATTGGTGCTGGGCATGTCGCCGCTTGCGTCGGCGCTGTTCATCCTGCCGTTGCCGCTGGGTTCCTTCGTTGCCGGGCCGCTGGCCAGCTACTACCTGTCGCGCCTGGGCAGCCGGCGCATGCTGTTCTGGACCCTGCTGCTGTCGGCCGCCGCGATGCTGGCGTATCTGTTGCTGTGCAACGCGGCAGTACCGCTGCAGATTGCCAGTCTCGCGCTGTTGGGCATGGCCATGGGCGCGGCCCTGACGGCGGCGTCCAGCACCATCATGCTCAGCGTGCCCAGCGACCAGGCCGGCATGGCTGCGTCCATCGAGGAAGTCTCGTTTGAACTGGGCGGTGCAGCCGGGGTGACACTGGCGGGCAGCCTGCTGTCGGCGATATATGCCTGGTCGACGAGCCTGACGATTCCACCCAGGCTCGGCCTGAACCCGTCGACGTTCGAGAGCCTGGACGATGCCCTGCTGGTCGCCGCAACACTGCCGAGCGACGACGCTGCGCTGCTGACGGGGCTGGCACGCGCAGCGTTCGATGCCGGTTTTATTGCCGTGCTGGCGGTGCTGACGGCCCTGTTGCTGGTGGCAGCGCTGCTGGTCAGGTTCAGTCGGCGCTGAATCGGCCGATGTAATGACATACCCAATAAGAAGTCAGTGGCCCAGGCCAACTGATAACCCACTGGCACGCTGTTCACTTGCGAGATCATCCCATGCTCGACGCGCTCTCCATCCGCATGAAAATCATCCTGCTGTCCGGCCTGTGCCTGCTGGGCGTGATCGGCCTGATCGTCGGCATGAACCTCTACCAGAGCAGCCAGAACAACCGCTTGATCAGCACCTCCAGCGGCAGGATGCTGACCGACAGCGGTGAAAACCTGCTGCAGGCCAAGGCCGCCGAGCAGGCAAGCAACCTGCAGCGGGCCTTCGGCAACAGCCTGCTGCTGATCACCGGCCTCGCCGACCAGACGACCCATTTGCGCAGCATGGCGATGCAGCGCGGGTTGCCGGCCGCAGCCTTGCGTGAGGAGCTGAACCGCAGCCTCAACACCACCTTCGAGCACAACCCCCAGGTGCTGGGGCTGTGGCTGGTGTTCGAGCCGAATGCGCTGGGGGGCGAGGACAGCGAGTTCGTCAACGACGCCGCGCGCGCCTCCAACGAAACCGGACGCTTCGCCAGCGCCTGGAACCGCGGTGCCGGCCCGGCGGTAAACATCCTGATTCCCGAAACCGACCTGCAGAAAACCGAGCTGAGCATCAGTGGCGCCCCCTATAACAGTTGGTACACCTGCCCCCGCGACACGCGGCGCACCTGCCTGATGGCGCCCTACGCCGACACCCAGGCCGGCCAGGTGCAACTGATGACTACTCTGTCGATGCCGTTGATGGCCGACGGCAAGGTCATCGGCACCCTCGGCGTGGACCTTGCCCTCGGCGCGCTGCAAGCGGCCGCCGGCGAGGCCCAGCGCACGCTGTTCAACGGTGCGGGCAGCATGCTGATTGTCTCCGACAGCGGCGTGCTCGCCGCCTATAGCAAGGACGCCGGCCAGATCGGCAAACCAGTCACCGCCGCCCTGGGCGATGCGGGCAAGGCGCTGCTCGCGGCATTGGCGCAAAAACAACCGCAGGTGCTGGCCCAGGATGACTTGATCCGCGCGGTGTACCCGGTCGCGCCGATCCCGGACGCCGCGCCGTGGGGCGTGGTCATCGACCTGCCCAAACAGGTGTTGCTGGCCGACTCGGTGGCGCTGCAGGCGTTGCTCGACCAGACGCAGACCCGCGACACCCTCATCGCGTCGCTGGTGGCCATCGGCGCCGGGCTACTGGGCCTGCTGCTGATCTGGCTCACCGCCTCCGGTGTGACGCGCCCGATCAACAGCGTCGCGCAGATGCTCAAGGCCATCGCCAGCGGCGACGGCGACCTGACCCAGCGCCTGAATTACCGCAAGAAAGACGAACTGGGCGAACTGGTGAGTTGGTTCAACCGCTTCCTCGACAAACTGCAACCGACCATCGCGCAGATCAAGCAAAGCATCACCGACGCGCGCGGCACCGCCGACCAGTCTTCCGACATCGCGCGGCAAACCAGCGAAGGCATGCAGGTGCAGTTTCGCGAGATCGACCAGTTGGCGACCGCGTCCAATGAGATGAGCGCCACCGCCCATGAAGTCGCCCACAGCGCGTCGAACGCGGCCCAGGCGGCACGCGGGGCTGACCAGGCGTCCAGGGACGGCATCACGCTGATCGAACGCAGCACCCGCGACATCACCGCCCTGGCCAGCGAGGTCAGCAAGGCCGTCACCGAGGTCGAAGCGCTGGCGGTCAACAGCGAGCAGATCGGCTCGGTGCTGGAGGTGATCCGCAGCATTGCCGAACAGACCAACCTGCTGGCCCTGAACGCCGCCATTGAAGCGGCACGCGCCGGGGAAAGCGGCCGTGGGTTTGCGGTGGTGGCCGATGAAGTGCGCAACCTGGCCAAACGTACCCAGGACTCGGTGGAGGAAATTCGCCTGGTGATCGAGCGCATCCAGAGCGGGACGCGGGGCGTGGTGACCACCATGCATGCCAGCCAGACGCTGGCCCAGGACAACGCCGGGCAGATCCATCAGGCCGTGCAGGCCCTGGGCAGGATCAGCGAAGCGGTGACGGTGATCAGTGACATGAACCTGCAGATCGCCAGCGCAGCGGAGGAACAGAGCGCGGTGGCCGAGGAGGTCAATCGCAACGTCGCGACCATTCGCGGCGTCACCGAGACCCTGACGGAACAGGCCGCCGAGTCAGCGCAGATCAGCAGCCAACTCAACGCCCGGGCCAATCAGCAGATGAAACTGATGGACCAGTTCCGCGTATAGCGACCGCTGTACCCATGAGGCATGGCTGTGGCGAGCGCGCTTGCCCTAATGCCGTTCAGTTAAGCGCAGATTCCCTGTGGCGAGCAGGCTTGTTGTGGCGAGCGGGCTTGCCCCGCGTTGGGCTGCGCAGCAGCCCTAAAGCCAGACGCTGAGCCGTATCAGGTACACCGCGTTTTGCTTGATTGGGGGCGCTTCGCACCCCAACGCGGGGCAAGCCCGCTCGCCACAACAAGCCCGCTCACCACAGGAATGCTGCCGTCTGAAACGTTGGGTGTTAAATCAACACGCTATTTTGTGTTTGATGAGAGGCGGCACGTGAGGTGTGCGACGGCAGCTCGGCGAACAACGCGTGATATTCCGCGGCGAAATGGCTTAGGTGGTAGAACCCCCATTGCGCCGCCGCATCGCCAATGGAGAGCTGCGCGGCGGGCGTGGACATCAGGGTGCGGCGCACGCCGTTGAGCCTGATGGACCGCAAATAATTCAGCGGCGTGGTCTCGGCCACCGCGCGAAAGCTGTTCTGCACGGTGCGCCGGCTCACCTGCAGGCGTTCGCACAGGTCGGTGACGCTGGGCACGTCGAACTGCCCGGTGGTCGCCAGGCGATGGCATTTCTCGACGATAAAACTGCGCGTGGAGCTGGGCGAGCGCTGTTGCTTGTCGCAGGACGGATCGCTCATCAGTTGCACCAGCTCGTCGAGCAGAGCCTGCTCCAGCAGGCGCGCGTGCGAATCGCGCAGCTCGCCGGCCATGGCCTGGGCGAACAGCGCGAGCAATCGGCGCCGCGCGTCGGCGAAGCGCTGGGGGGAAACCCTGATCACCGGCTGACGCAGTAACAGATTGAGGTCACTGGCCGACGCCGTGTGCGCCAGCGCCTGCTCGAACAACTCGCGCTCGAAGGTGATGGACAGCAATTGCATGCCCATCGGCATATGGAACATGAACTCCTCGCCGCCGTGCAGGAAGAACAGGCTGCTGTCGTCGACCTCCCGCCCCTGCATCCGCACCGATCCCGGCACATTGATCGGCACCGCAAAGCACATCTTGTTGCGTGGCGCCACGCCGTGCTGCACCACGCGCTGGTTGATCTGCTCGAGGAAAACGTGGCACCCGGTGGTGGTCAACTGCATCAGCGAACTCTCGGCCGAACCGGCGGTGAGCTGGCTGTAGTCCTGGTGCCACTGCTGAATGTTGGCCGCGTGCACGTGCACATCGTGAAACTGGCTGACGCTTTGATTTCTCATCATGCGCGATATTCTCCGCAATTTTTTTATTTTAAAGCCAGCTTCGTGCCAGATAGTCTCACAAAGATCAAATATTGCAATATTTCAACATTATTTCGGGCTCACAAAAAACCGCTGCGCAGCGCGCCGATGTGCCGATTCGGGATACCCGCCCCGGGCAGGTCACGCCGATGATCGGTACACCTGAATAGACCTGCCAGAGACCCATCATGAGTGAAGCCCAGCTTGAAGCCCTCCACTTCTCCGATGCACCGCGCATCATTTCCAGCGCCCTGCCCGGCCCCAAAACCTGCGAGGCCCTGGCGTTGTCGGCGCGCACCGAGTCCATGGCGCGCGGCGGCGGACGCATGCCGATCGCCATGGACCGTGCTTTTGGCGCCACCTTCAAGGACCCGGACGGCAACACCTATATCGACCTCTCCGCCGGCGTCGGCGTGAGCAGCGTCGGCCGTTGCCACCCCAAAGTGGTGCAGGCGATCCGCGATCAATCCGAAGTGCTGATGCACGCCCTGGAAATCAACAGCACCCGGCGCACCGAACTGGCGGCCAAACTCTCCGAGATTGCGCCGGACGGTTTGCGTGGCGACTGCATCACCTTCTTCACCCAGAGCGGCAGCGATGCGCTGGAAGCAGCGATCAAGTTCGCCAAGCGCATTACCGGGCGCCACCAGATCATCGCCTTCCACGGCGGTTACCACGGCGTGTGGAACGCCTCGGGCTCGCTCACCACCGGCACCGCCTACCGCAAGGGCTTCGGCGCGCAGATGGGCGGTGTGATTCATGCGCCCTACCCCTACGCCTATCGCTTCCCGTTCGACACCACGCACAAGAGCGCCGAACAGATCGCCGGCGAGTACGTTGATTACCTCCTGAACACGCCCTACACCGCCGCCGATGACGTGGCGGCGGTGATCGTCGAGCCGGTGCAGGGCGAAGGCGGCTACGTGCCGCCGTCGCCGGAGTTCTTGCAGATTCTGCGCCAGGCGTGCGACCGCAGCGGCACGCTGTTGATCGTCGACGAGGTGCAGTCCGGCGCGGGGCGCACCGGCAAGATGTGGGCAGTGGAGCACTCGGGGGTCAAGCCCGACATGCTCACCTTTGGCAAGGGCATCGGCAGCGACCTGCCGATGGCGGGGTTGATCATGCGTTCGGATCTGGCGGCGCAGATTCCCGATGGGTCGATGCCCAATACCTTCGCCGCGAACTCGCTGTCGGCGGCGGTGGCGCTGACCAATATCGCGATTCTGCAGGACCCGGAGCTGGATCTGCTGGGGCGTGCGCATACGCTGGGGCTGGAGGCGCAGGAGTATATCCGTGGGTTTGGCAGCCGGTTTGTGGGTGAGGTGCGTGGGCGTGGGCTGATGATCGGGATTGAGTTGGTGGAGGATCCGCTGACCAGGGTGCCGCTGGCGCCGCAGAAGATTGGGGCGTTGATGGGGTTTCTGATGAGCCATGGGGTGTTGATGATTCCTTGTGGGCGGTACGGGAATGTGATGCGGGTGATGCCTTCGTTGACGATTACGCGGGGGTTGTTTTTCAGGGCCTTGGATGTGTTTCGGGAGGCTCTGGGGTCGCTTGAGGAGTGAGGTGGGTTTGAGATGTGGGAGCTTGCTTGCCTGCGATAGCGGTTTGACTGGGTACATATCCGGTGCTGGGGTGACGGCTTGGATGGGTTCCGCCCTTACGGCGGGTCACTTTGGAAAAGCCCCAAAGTAACCAAAGGGCTCTTGCCCCACCACTCGGCACCTCGCTCAGGCTCGGTGTGCCCGCACTCAGGCTTGAATCCGTGGGCCGCCGCGATGGGCCATCCCTGGCCCAGCGCGGCTAACCCGGCGTCCTGCCGGGTTACCCACGGATTCAAGCCTGCGTGCGGCCAGCGTGGTTGACGGGGCGCTTGAGATCAAAGTCAAAAGCAGATCAAAAACGAATTATTTATGGAGGCTGGTATGGGTCAGCGTTTGAATCACTTTATTGATGGCGTGGTCTCTGAGGCTTCGGAGGGTGGGCGGGTTGAGCTGGTCAATCCGGTGACGGAGCAGGTGTATGGCAGTTTTGCGCGGGGTACGGTCGAGGATGTGGATCGGGCGGTGAACGCGGCGTTTGAGCAGCTTGAGCGTGGCGAGTGGAGTCGGTTTGATGGGGCGCAGCGCGCTCGGGTGTTGTTGAAGCTGGCTGATCTGGTGGAGCGCGACAGTGAGTTGCTGGCGGATATGGACGCCGATGCTATCGGGCGTTCGCCGCTGGAGCCGCGGCGGATGGATTTGCCCAATGTGCTGGCCAATCTGAGGGCGGCGGCGGGTTGGGCCAATCAGTTGGAGGGGCGGACCATTCCCAGTGGCGGGTATTTCGGCACCAGAACCCTGTCGTACACCGTGCGTGAGCCGGTGGGTGTGGTCGGGGCCATTGTGCCGTGGAATTCGCCGCTGATGATCACCGTGTGGAAGCTCGCGGCGTTGCTGGCTGCAGGCTGCACGGTGGTGATCAAGCCTTCGGAAGAGACTCCGCAGTCGGCCCTGCACCTGGCGGCGCTGGCGCAGGAAGCGGGCTTTCCGGACGGGGTGATCAATGTGGTCACCGGCTACGGCAATGAGGTGGGTCGGGCGCTGTGTGAGCATCCGCACATCGCCAAGATCAGCTTCACCGGCAGCCCCGAAGCCGGGCGTGAGATCCAGCGCACCGCCGGGGTGCTGTTCAAGCATGTCGCCCTGGAACTGGGCGGCAAGAGCCCGCAGATCGTGTTTGACGATGCTTCCTTCGAGGACGCGCTGCGCGGCTGCAGCCTTGGCCTGTTCGCCAATCAGGGCCAGATTTGTGCGGCCGGGTCGCGCATTCTGGTGCAGCGCGGCATCGCCGATCGTTTCGCTGCGGCGCTTGCCGAGGCAGCGCGCGCGGTCAAGGTGGGCGACCCGCGTCAGCCCGGTGTGCAGATGGGGCCGGTCGCGAAGAAAGCGCAATGGGAGCGGGTCAATCGCTATATCCAGCTGGGCATCGACGAAGGCGCCACCCTCCTCGCTGGCGGCGTGTCGAGCCCGGAACAGGGCTGGTTCGTAAGCCCGACCATTTTTGCCGATGCGCGTAATGACATGGCGATTGCCCGCGACGAAATCTTTGGCCCGGTGGGCACACTCATCCCGTTCGACAACGAAGCGGATGCCGTCGCCCTGGCCAACGACTCCGCCTACGGCCTGGCGGCCACCGTGTGGACCGCCGACCTGGTGCGCGCCCATCGCGTGGCCGCAGCGGTGAAGGCCGGTGCGGTGGGCATCAACTGCTGGAGTCCGCTGGATGCCAACCTGCCCTGGGGCGGCGTCAAGACCAGCGGCATCGGCCGTGAAGGCGGGTTTGGCGGCGCGCTGGCCTATACCGAAGAGAAGGTCATCACGGTGTTGCTACCCCATTGAGCGCAGCCCTTTATCCATGGAGAGATGTCGATGAACACCGAAACGATTGACCGATATCCAACCTCTTTGCGCATGCTGCACTGGGTGCGCGCGGTGCTGATTGCCGGGCTGCTGTGGGCGGGCTGGCATATGACCGGGCTGGCCGATGAAGTGGCAAGCAAATATGAGCTGTATTACCCGTGGCACAAATCCTTCGGGGTGCTGGCGTTCATGCTGGTGCTGGTGCAGATCGTGTTGCGTTGGCGAACGCCGGTGCTGCCGTCACCGCCAGCGACGCTGGCGGCCCATGAGCGTTTTTTGTCACGGCTGGTGCAGCGCGCGATGTATGTGCTGATCGTGGTGGTGCCGTTGATGGGTTACTCGATGTCGAGCACTTACACGATGAGCGATGGGGTGTTTTTTTTCGGGGTGAATCTGCCGGAGTTGCTGGCGAAGAATGATGAGTGGTTTGTGGTGTTTCAGTGGTTGCACAAGGTGTGTGCCTATACGTTGCTTGGGTTGATTGTGGTGCATGTTCTGGGGGCGCTTAAGCATCGGTTTTTTGATAAGGATCCGCGTAATGATGTGTTGCGTCGGATGCTCTGAGGGGTTGTTGGGGGATGCGGCCAAATGTGGGAGGGGGCTTGCTCCCGATGGCGGTCTGACTGGGTATATATTATCCGTTGCTGCGGTAACGGCTGATTACGGTTCCGCCCTTACGGCGGGTCACTTTTGGAAAAGAGCCCCAAAAGTAACCAAAAGGGCTCTTGCCCCACCACTCGGCACCTCGCTCAGGCTCGGTGTGCCCGCACGCAGGCTTGAATCCGTGGGCCGCCGCAATGGGCCATCCATGGCCCAGTGCGGCTAACCCGGCGTCCTGCCGGGTTACCCACGGATTCAAGCCTGCGTGCGGCCAGCGTGGTTGACGGGGCGCTTTAGATCAAAGTCAAAAGCAGATCAAAAGCAGATCAAAAGCAGATCAAAAACGGAGCGGTGCTTCTGGCTGCGGCGAAATGGCGCATGCCTTGCGCTTTCACTTGGGCGGTTAACTGCGGCTAAATAGCGGCCCCTTTGTGTCGACTGCCTTGATGCCCATGTTTTCACGCATCAGTCCCTGGATTGCCTGCCTGGCCTTGCTGCTGAATATGCTGGCCATGCCGCTCAGCCGTGCCATGCAGGCGCCGGATAGCGGGTTGATGCTGTGGGGTGGGTTCTGTTCGTCGCAGGCTCTGCCGCCGGGCTTTGACAAGCTGGTCGTGCCGTTGAAGTCGGCGCCTGCGTCCGGTGAGATGAAGCACGGTGACTGTTGCTGCGGGCATGCCGGTCTGGCGGCGTTACCGTCCAGTCATTACCGCCATTTTCTGCCGCGTTATGCACCGGACAGTGTCCTTGATGATCCGCTGCTGCCTGCGCTGCATCCCAGGATTCGCTGGCCGAGCCTGAGTCCGCGCGCCTCCCCTGTGACCTGATTGCCCGAACTTCATGTTTCAGCCGCGCGATTGCGTGGCTGAACGTCCTTGACGTTTTTCAGGTTTCAGGAAGCGTGCCTTATGCCTGCTCCATTTACTCTGCCGCGCGCAAAGCGTGTGGCTGTGCCCTGCTCACTCTGGCCGATGCTCTCGGTGAGCCTGCTTGCCTTTTCTTCATTGGCCTCGGCGGACGAAAGCGCTGCCCTCACCCTTGGCGCTGTCGCGATCCAGGGCACCAGCGGTGACAGTGGCCCGCTCGGCACGCGCGGCGTGCCCGGTTCGGTGGACATCCTCGGCGCCGATGTCGTGGAGAAAATGCCGGTCAACTACAGCTGGGAGCTGTTCAGCCGAGCGCCGGGGGTGATGCTTACCGAGTTCAACCAGGGCACCACCTCCGGCAAGATTTCGTTTCGCGGTTTCAACGGTGAAGGTGAAGTGAACGCGGTCAAGCTGCTGATCGACGGCATTCCCAGTAACAGCAACGACGGCAACATGCCCTTCATGGACATGATTTTCCCGCTGGAACTGGACAGCATCGAAGTGGTGCGCGGCACCAGCGATGCCCGTTATGGCCTGAACAACATCGCCGGTAACGTGAACATGCTCACCCGCACCGGCGGCGACTACACCCGTGCGCGCATCCGTTACGGCAGCGATGACACCCGTGAAACCCAGTTCGCCAAAGGCATCGAGAGCAGCAACTGGACGCAGAATTACTTTTTCGCCTACCAGAAAGCAGACGGCTATCGCGATCACGCCGAGGCGGACAAAGTCTCGCTGTCCGGCAAGTGGTTCTATACCCCGGACGACAATCGCTACCGCATCGGCCTGATCGCCCGCCATTACGAAACCGAGGCCGAGGAACCCGGTTATCTGAGTGCCGACGATGCGCACCAGCATCCCCGCATGAGCAATGTCTACAACGCCAGCGACAAAGGCACGCGACGCATGAATCAGCTCAGCCTGCACCTTGATACCGAACTGGCCGAGACGCTTTCGTGGTCGGCGAAAACCTACCTCAATACCTTCGATGATCGACGCTGGACCCAGTACTGGCGCACCAGCGCCCAGCAGGAACGTGACGCGTACGAAACCCAGTACGGCGCTCTCACTTCCCTGACCTGGCGCCCCGTCGTCAGCGGGCTGTACCACTTCGCCCTGGAAGGCGGCACGGATATCCAGCGTCAGCAGAACACCAGCGAGCGCTACCGCACCCTGGACCGCGCGCGCCAGGCGCAGACCCGGGATCAGCAGTTCGACTTCAACACCGTCGGTGCGTACGTGCAGGCCGAGATTCAACCGTTCGAATCGCTGAAGATCATCCCCGCGTACCGCGTCGACCGGATCCAGGGTGACTTCACCAATGCAATGACCGGCACGGACTACGCCATCAACGACTACGGGCTGATCAAGCAACCCAAGCTCAGCGTGGTGTATTCGCCCTGGAACGTGGCCAGCGTCTACGCCAATTGGGGCCGCACCTTCCAGGTGGGCACCGGGGCAGCCGCCTACAAGATCCCGCCGCGTGACACCGACCTTGCGCCCTCGATCAACGAGGGCTGGGAAACCGGCATCACGTTCACCCCTGCCGACTGGGTCGATGGGCGCATTGCCTACTGGCAACAGGAGGCCAGCGGCGAAGTCAGCCGCCGGCTCAACGACCCCAGCGGCGAGTCGGACAATGTCGGCCAGACCCGCCGCTGGGGCTACGACGCGCAGCTCAACCTGCACCCGAACGCGCGCACCGAGATCTGGCTGGCCTACGCCTGGCAGTACTCGAAAATCCTCCAGCCCAGCGCGACCCTACCGGGCAGCAAAGGCCGCGAGATCGACCACATCCCCCATCATTTGTACAACGCCGGCATTCGTTACCAGGCCACACCGGCCCTGCAACTCAGCGCGTGGATGAATGGGCAGACTCACTACTATCTGGAGCGGGAGAACACCCAGGGCACGTACGGCGGTTATGTGTTGATGAACCTTGGTGCCGTTTACCGGGTGACGGAGTCGGTCAGTGTTGATCTGCAGTTGAAGAACCTCACTAACCGTTACTACGAATATGCGTGGTATGACCCGGATGGGGCCAGGGCATCGCTGCATTCGCCGGGGGATGGGCGGACGCTGATGAGTGGGGTGACGTTGGACTTTTAGGGTTTGGTGTACCTCTCCGTTATTTCCATCAAAAGCAGACTGTGTTCTATCTGATCCATGGAGATCCAAATGTGGGAGGGGCTTGCTCCCGATGGCGTTGTGTCAGCTACCAATAAGCTGACTGACACTCAGCCATCGGGAGCAAGCCCCTCCCACATTTTTATAGCGTTCGGCAAAAAAATCGGTCGATTTTAAGCTCGGGCAAGCAACTCCAACCCCTCCTGCAACGCCGGAAACAAACTGTTATTAAAGTTGTTCCACCGCAGCTCAAGGATAGTGTCCTCAGGCGAAATCTGCGTCTTGAGCACGTCATGCAACACCTCCCCCGAGTCGATCCCGTTGTCCACGTAATGAAACGACGCCCCGGTGAGATAAAGCGGTTCACACGGCCTGGTTTCCCGGGTGGTCCAGTCCACCACCGCCTCGCCGCGCGCACCATACAGCGCATTCCAGGTCGCATAGGCCCCCCGACGCTCATACGGCGATTCAATACGGGTGATGCCCGGATGAATATTCATGATCCGCCGCGCAAACGGCGCGCCCGTACGCACCAGTTCATCGAGGATCACCAGCAGACCATCGAGCACCACGATATCGGCTTTCAATTCCACCAGCGTGTCATGCAGGCGACGCTCGAAGTCCTGCTTGCCGGCAATGTGTTCGGCGCTGCCCCGGGGTAAACGGCGGTAGGTGGACGGCACACTCAGCAGCAGGTCGTTGACCCGCTTGCCCTGCACCCGCAGGTCCGCCGGGTACAACCACTGGCGGCCCGGCTCGCAGGCAAAGCCGTAATCGGCAACCAGCGCCTGATCCCGCGGGTTGTGTTCGTCATCGTCATACACCACGCCCACCAGGTCATAGGCCTGGCCCAGCGGTGTGTCGTTGAGCGCCCCCACCAGAAATTCCAGCACCGACGTCATGTAGCGCTCGTGGTCCTTGTAGGCCACCGGCTGCCCGGCCTTGTCGGCGGCGGCATTGCGCAGGGACCACACATACACCAGGTTTTTCTTTGTCATGTTTTCGCTCTCGCTGAAGGAACCGCGCACGGCGTCGCTACGCGTGCGCCTACAGAACAAGAACGAACCAGCGTGCGGGCAATTTATCCGCTGCGCCCTACCCCCCGGCACACCGGGCTAAATAGTCGCCCCGGCGCTTCGTTTGTCATGGGTAAGGGTCTGTGTGCCCAGCCCCCTCTTTTTGACTTTCCGGGAAGTATTTATGACCGATGCCAAACGCGGCGCCTTTAACGGCTTGCTCGCACTGATCAGGCCCTTTCGCACCATCGTGACGGTGTCCGTTGCGCTGGGCATGGTCGGCGGCCTCGCCATCACCCTGCTGCTGGCCACCATCAACAATGCCCTGCATTCGCCCGACGGCATGACCCAGGGCGTGGTCATGACCTTTGCCGCGCTGTGCGTGGTGGCACTGGTCAGCTCGATCATTTCCGACATCGGCACCAACTATGTGGGCCAACGCATCATCGCGGCGCTGCGCAAGGACCTGGGCGAGAAAGTCCTGTCAGCGCCCATCGGCCAGATCGAGCGCTACCGCTCGCACCGCCTGATCCCGGTGCTGACCCACGACGTCGACACCATCAGCGATTTCTCCTTCGCGTTCACCCCGCTGGCCATCGCCGCCACGGTCACCCTCGGCTGCCTGGGCTACCTGGCGTACCTGTCGGTGCCGATGTTCCTGATGATGGTGGTGGCGATTATCATCGGCAGCACCGTGCAATTCATTGCCGGCGGCAAGGGCATCCAGGGCTTTGACCTGGCTCGCGGGCATGAGGATGAGTTGCAGCGTTACTACAACGCTATCGCCTCGGGCGCCAAGGAACTGCGCATGCACCGTCCACGGCGCTACCGCATGAACACCCACCGCATCCAGGAAACTGCCGACCTGATCAGCGATATCCAGGTGCGGTCGGTGAATATCTACATTCTCGCCAAGACCTTCGGTTCGATGCTGTTCTTCGTGGTCATCGGCCTGGCCCTGGCGATGCAGGCGTACCGGCCCAACCCGGATCCAACCGTGATCACCGGTTTCGTGCTGGTGCTGCTGTACATGAAAGGCCCGCTGGAGCATTTGCTGGGCTACCTGCCGGTGGTGGGCAAGGCGAAGATTGCGTTCGGCCGTATCAGCGAGCTGTCGGAACGTTTCTCGTCGCCGGAGCCGCACCTGCTGATGGACGACAGCGAAGCACCGAAATCGCTGGTCCACAGCCTCGAACTCAAGGGCGTGAGCTACAGCCCGCCGGCGGTCGAAGGCAGCGAGCCGTTCCACTTAGGCCCGATCGACCTGAGCATCAAGCAAGGCGACATCGTATTCATCGTCGGCGAAAACGGCAGCGGCAAGACCACCCTGATCAAGCTGCTGTTGGGCCTGTACCCGCCCCAGGCCGGCGAAATCCGCCTCAATGGCGAAGCGGTGACCGCCACCGAACGCGACGATTATCGACAGTTGTTCACCACGGTGTTCTCCGACTACTACCTGTTCGACGACCTGGTGCAGGGCAGCGCCACCCAGTCGCTGGACAGCGCCAGCAAGTACCTGGAGCGCCTGGAAATCGCGCACAAGGTGAGCGTCAAGGACGGCGTATTCAGCACCACCGACCTCTCCACCGGCCAACGCAAACGCCTGGCGCTGGTGAACGCCTGGCTCGAAGAGCGTCCGGTGCTGGTGTTCGACGAATGGGCCGCCGACCAGGACCCGGCCTTTCGCCGCATCTTCTACACCGAGCTGCTGCCGGACCTCAAACGCCTGGGCAAAACCATCATCGTGATCAGCCACGACGACCGCTATTTCGACATCGCCGACCAGCTGGTGCGCCTGCGCGCTGGCCAGGTGGTGCACGAAATGGAACCGGCGTGAATTTTATTTTCCGGTTTCCCCAGGTAGGAACGTCTCACTAGTGGTAATGAGAATTGACCTCAATAAACACTTAGAATTGCCCACTTAAAAACATAGAAGAGAAAGCATCCATGCCAGCACGTCTCGGTCTCAGCCCCCTGAGCAAAGCGCTATCCATGCGCCGGGCCCTGAACATCAACCTTCTTCCGAGTGCCCTTCTGCTTGCGGTATCGTTGCCTATTGCAGGCTATGTACAGGCCCAGGAGGTCGAGTTGAATATTCCTGCACAGCCGCTGGGGAGCGCGTTGCAGGAATTCGGCCGGCAGACCAATGTGCAGGTGTTGTATAGCCCGGGGGATGTGCAGGGCAAGAAGAGCCGTGCGGTCAAGGGCAAGATGGAGCCGCAGCGCGCCATCGAGTCCTTGCTGGCGGGCACGCAGACCACCAGCAATCTCAGCGGCAACACGCTGACGGTGGTCGCCGCCGGCGCTGGGGTCGGGCTGGAACTGAGTCCGACGCAGGTCACCGCCAACCAGTTGGGCAATATCACCGAAGGTTCCGGCTCCTATACACCAGGCAGTATCGCCACCGCGACACGCCTGACCCTGACCCCACGGCAGACGCCACAGTCAATCACAGTGGTCACCCGCCAGCACATCGAAGATTTCGGCCTGAACAATGTCGATGACGTGATGCGCCACACCCCCGGTATCACGGTATCGGCCTATGACTCCGACCGTACCAACTACTATTCCCGTGGTTTCTCGGTCAACAGCTTCCAGTACGACGGTATCCCGTCCACCGTGCGCAACGTCGGCTACTCGGCGGGCAACACCCTCAGCGACATGGCGATCTACGACCGCATCGAAGTGCTCAAGGGTGCTACTGGCCTGCTCAACGGTGCCGGCTCCCTGGGCGCAACCATCAACCTGATCCGCAAGAAACCGACGTCGGACTTCAAGGGCCATGTGCAACTGGGCGCAGGCTCCTGGGACAACTACCGCAGTGAAGTGGATGTCAGCGGCCCCCTGACCGACAGCGGTAATGTCCGTGGTCGTGCGGTCGCGGCGTATCAGGACAAAAAGTCCTTTATGGACCACTACTCGCGCAAGACTGAAACCTACTATGGCATTACCGAATTCGACCTGTCCCCCGACACTCTGCTGACCGTGGGCTTCGACTACCAGGACAATATCCCGAAAGGCTCCAGTTGGTCCGGCTCCTTCCCGTTGGTCAACTCCAACGGCAGCATCAACAAGATGCCGCGCTCGTACAACAACGGCACCACCTGGAGTTCCTGGGAGCAGAACACCCGTACAGCCTTCGCCATGCTCGAACATGACCTGGGTGACGGCTGGGTGACCAAGTTCCAGCTCGACCACAAGATCAACAGCTATCATGCCGATCTCGGTTCGATTCAGTTCGTCCAGCCGGCCGCAGACGGCACCGCCGAGATCAACGGGCAGAAGTACACCGGCGAGACCAAGAGCACCTCGGCCGACCTTTACGCCACCGGACCTTTCAGCCTGTTCGGCCGCGATCACGAACTGGTGGTGGGCGGCTCCATCGGCACATCGCGCTGGCAAGGCAAGGGTTACTGGTCGCCGGACTGGCCAGGCGGCAACAAAGTCGATTTCTATAACTGGAATGGCCACCTCGCCAAGCCCATCTACGGTCCTGTCCAGCAGTACATCGATGACACCATCCGCCAGACGGGCTACTACGTAACCACGCGCCTGAGCGTGATGGACGACCTTAACGTGATCCTTGGTGGGCGCGTGGCCAACTACCACGTTACCGGCAACAACCCTTCCTACAAGGAAACCGGCCGCTTCATCCCTTACGCGGGTGTGATTTACGACCTCAACGACAACTTCTCGGCGTATGCCAGCTACACGGATATTTTCCAACCCCAGGAAAGTACCTACAAGGACCGCGACGAAAAGCTGCTGGAGCCGGATGAGGGGCAAAACTACGAGTTGGGCCT
Source organism: Pseudomonas sp. MH9.3 (assembly GCF_034354675.1). Taxonomy (NCBI): domain Bacteria; kingdom Pseudomonadati; phylum Pseudomonadota; class Gammaproteobacteria; order Pseudomonadales; family Pseudomonadaceae; genus Pseudomonas; species Pseudomonas sp. MH9.3. The sequence continues at coordinate 1,117,877 of NZ_CP133785.1, forward strand.
CAAGGGTGAATTCCTCGACGGTCGCTTGAACACCAGCATTGCCTACTTCGAAGTGCATGAGACCAACCGTCCGATCTCGGACGACGCCTACAACAACCAGACACCGACGCCCAACAACTATGCGTTCAGGAGTTCCAAGGCAGTCACCAAGGGCTACGAAGCGGAGATCTCCGGTGAGCTTAGCCCGGGCTGGCAGGTTCAGGGTGGCTACACACACAAGATCGTGCGTGATGACGACGACAAGAAGATCTCCACGTTCGAACCCGAGCACCAGGTCAACCTGAACACCACCTACAAGCTCAAGGGCGATCTGGACAAACTCACCATCGGTGGCGGCCTGCGCTGGCAGAGCAAGGGCTGGTATGAAATCTACAACTCGCCGCTCGAAACCAACCAGGACATCACCCAGAAATCCTACTGGCTGGTGGACCTGATGACCCGCTACCAGGTCACCAAAAACCTCTCGGCAACCGTCAACTTCAACAACATTTTCGACAAGTCCTATTACACCAACGTAGGCTTCTATAACTCGGCGGCCTACGGCGAGCCGCGCAATGTGATGTTCAGCACACGCTGGGATTTCTGACCTGACTTGATCGACCCAACGCCCGGTGAGTATTCACCGGGCGTTTTCGTTTGAAGACCGTGTGCAGGGCAGAAAAAACCCGGACACATGATCCGGGTTTTTTATGGGCTGACCTTTTACTCCATCGCCTCCACCAGGCTGCTGATGAACGCGGCGCTGTCGATAATCCCGTCATGATCGGTCTCGACCATTACCGAACGCTCGATACGCCCCTGGCTGATAGTCGCCGCCATATGCTGCTCAATCACTGCCTTGCAGCGCCCTGCCCGGCTCATGGACGCCCACCAGCAACTGAGCGGCGCCTTGATGGGTTTAAAGTCCGCATCCACCATGCGTTCACTCAGCGCGCGGTCAACCTCCCACGCTATCTGCGCCTCATTACCGCGCAGCAACTCTTCCTTGATTGACGTAAAGGCGGACCCCAGGGTTTGTTCAGCCCACGTCACAAACGCCTGCAGGCGGCCTGCCTCGTCCTCGGTATCCCGTTGGCATTGTTCCCAGGCGCGTCGAATCGGCTCGGCGAACGCGGGGAACATCACACCCAGCAATGCGGCACGCCGCTCATTCACCGAAACTTCAAGCACGTCCTCAACGACCACTGCATCCCAGTACGGTTTGAGCCACTGCGGTGGTGCGGCATCGATCCAGCCTACAAACTCCACCTCACGCCCCGCCTGCTCCAGACCGTAGGCCACCTCCATCGCAAGGTTGCCGCCCAGTGACCAGCCGCCCAGCCGGAAAGCGCCCTGCGGCTGCGCCATCAGCAATTGCTCCGTGTAATCCTCAATCATCACCTGCCACTGAGGTACTGCGCCGCCCTCCTCGGCCAAGGCGCGGCACATCACCCCGAATACCGGACGCTGCTCGCGCAGGGCCATGGCGATGGCGGTATAGCAATGCACCGAACCGAAGCTTGGGTGGAACATGAACAACGGTGTGCCTTGGGTCTGCTGGTTGAGCCTGACGATCAGCGAGCTGCGTTTTTCTCCCAGTAAACAATCAACCTGCCCACGCACTGTCGGGTTCAGCATCAATTGACTGACGGACAAGCCGACGCCACTGACCTTGTGAATACGCTCCTTGAGCATCAGCACCCGCAGCGAATGGCCGCCGAGTTCGAAGAAGTTGTCGCTTAATCCCACGCGCTGCAGATCCAGCACATCGCACCAGATCGCCGCGACTTGCCGCTCGATGTCGCTTTGAGGTTCCAGGTACTGATCAGTGGCTCGCGCCGCAGGCTTGGGCAGCGCCTTGCGATCCAGCTTGCCATTGGGGCTCAACGGCATATGGGGCAGCACCATCCACTGAGCCGGCACCATGTAGTCGGGCAATTGCGCGGCCAGATGGGCCACCACCGATGCCTTCCAGCCATCCTCCGGAGCCTGGAGCACCAGGTAACCCACCAGGTGCGTGCCGTCGACTGCCAGCACCGCGGCTTCGCGGACGCTGTCGAGCTCCAGCAGACGTGCTTCGATTTCACCCAGTTCAATGCGCAGCCCACGCAGTTTGACCTGATGATCGATACGCCCGGCGTACTCGATCACGCCGTCGTCACGATAACGCGCCAGGTCGCCGGTGCGGTACAGGCGGGCGCCGTTGCCAAACGGGTCGGTGACAAAACGTTCGGCGGTGAGTGCCGCGCGGCGATGATAACCGCGCGCCAGGCCGATACCGCCCAGGTAAAGTTCGCCCAATACGCCCACCGGCGCAGGCGTCAGGTTGCCGTCCAGCACGTAGCAGCCCAGGTTGGCGATCGGCCGGCCGATAGGTACCGCGTCGCAGCCCTCATCGACGCAGGTCCAGTGGGTCACGTCGATGGCAGCTTCGGTCGGTCCATACAGGTTGTACAGCCCGGCGCCAGGCAGTTTGGCGAACACCTGCTGCTGGGCATCCACCGGCAATGCCTCACCGCTGCACACAATGCGTTGCAGACTATGACAGGTACTGACCGCCGTATCCTGCAAAAACGCCTGCAGCATGGATGGCACAAAGTGCAGCGTCGTGATCTGTTCTGCCGTGATCAGGCTGACCAGCCTGGCCGGATCACGGTGATCTCCCGGCGCAGCCATCACCAGGCGCGCACCGCTCATCAGCGGCCAGAAGAACTCCCATACCGACACGTCAAAGCTGAACGGCGTTTTCTGCAGCACACTGTCATGTGCCCCCAAGGCGTACGCCTGCTGCATCCAGCACAGCCGGTTGGTCAGCGCGATATGCCGGTTGCCGGCGCCTTTGGGCTGGCCGGTGGAACCGGAGGTGTAGATGACGTAGGCCAGGTTTTCGGAATGTACGTCGATATCCGGGTTGTGCGAGCCATAGTCCGCCAGCCAGGCTTCGCCCGGCTCCAGCAGCAGAGTGTGTACGTCCTTTGCCAGAGGCAGTTGCGCCAGCAGATGGGCCTGGGTCAGCAGCAGTTGCACACCGCTGTCCTGCAGCATGTAGGCCAGACGCTCCTGAGGGTAATCCGGGTCCAGCGGTACATAGGCCCCCCCTGCCTTGAGCACGGCCAGCAGGCCGACCACCATTTCAATCGACCGCTCCATCGCCAGCCCCACCAGCACATCCGGACCGACACCGGCCGCCACCAGGCGATGCGCCAGGCGATTGGCCCGCGCGTTCAACACCTGGTAACTCAAGGACTGCCCGGCAAACACCAGCGCCGCAGCATCTGGCGTACGCCGCACCTGGGCCTCAATCAGCCGGTGCACCGCTTGATCCAGCGGATACTCGGCGGCCGTGGCATTCCAGTCATGCAGCACGGTCTGGCGCTCGCCGTCGGCCAGCGACGGCAATGCACCGAGGCATTGCGACGCGTCGCTGGCCATCGCCAGCAACAGCTGCTGGAAGTGCTCGGCCAGGCGTTGAATATGTGCGGCGCTGAAGGCTTGCCGGTCGTAGTTGAACTCCAGGCCCAGGGTGTCACCGATCGCCAGCAGGACGGTCAACGGGTAGTGGGTCTGCTCCAGGCTGTGCACCGCACCAAACTGCAGCCCCGACGGCGCGCTCTGCTCCAGCGCCTCGGACACCGGGTAGTTCTCGAACACGAGGATGCTGTCAAACAACGCCTCACCGCCCAAGCCCGCCCACCGCTGGATTTCGAACAGCGGCGTATGTTCCTGCTCGCGCAGGCGCACATTCTGTGCCTGGACCTGCTGCAGCCACTGCATGACCGACATCCGGGCATCCGGCGTCGCCACCACAGGCAGTGTGTTGATGAACAGACCGACCTGCTGTTCAATCCCGCGCAACTCTGCCGGGCGCCCCGCCACCGTGGCGCCGAACGCCACAGTGGCCTGCCCGGTGTGGTGTTGCAGCAACAACAACCAGGCGCCTTGTACCAGCGTATTGAGGGTGACCTTGTTGCGTTGGGCATAGGCCTTCAGGCGTTCGGTACGGGTCGCATCCAGGCTCATGCGATGCTCTGCATTGACCGCTGGGGCCGTACCCTCCTCGGCCTTTACCTCACGGGACAGACGAGTGGGCTCCTGCAAACCAAGCAACTGGTTTTTCCAGAAAGCTTCGCTGGCCACCTTGTCCTGCGCCTGCAGCCAGGCGATGTAGTCGCGGTAACGTCCGGTTTGCGTCGGCAGCGGCTCACCGGCGTAGTGTTGCAGCACTTCGCCGAACAGCTGTGAACCACTCCAACCGTCCATGAGGATGTGGTGGTTGGTGTAGATCAAGTGATAGCTGGACGCGCCGGTGCGAATTACCGACAGACTCAACAGCGGTGCCTGCTCGAGCACAAACCCCTGAGCCCGCGCCGCTTGCGCCAAGCTGTCGAGCGCCTCGCCGCAGGCCACGCGGCCCTGCCAATCCAGCTCGACAAACGGCATGCACGCCTGCCGGTAAACCACCTGCAAGGGTTGCTCAAGCTCGGCCTGCCACACAAAACCACTGCGCAGGATCTCATGCCGGTCCACTGCCGCCTGCCATGCCCGCTGGAAACGCGCGACGTCCAGGCCCTGCACGTCAATGCGCATCTGATTGATGTAGTCACCCGAGCCTTCGCCATACAGGGACTGGAACAGCATGCCTTGCTGCATCGGTGACAACGGGTACAGGTCTTCGACCGCCGACACATCAAGGGGCAGCTCATCCAACTGCAGTTGGGACAAGCGCGCCAGCGGGAAGTCCGACGGTGTCACGCCCCGGTTGGCCGGCTCACAGCAATGATCGATCAAGGCCTTGAGTTCTTCGGCGTAATCGTCGGCCAATTGCTGGATGCACGTCTCATTGAACATGGCCTGGCTGAAACTCCAGTTCAGCTTCAGCTCACCGCCATAGACCTGGCCGTTGATTTCAAGCCAATTGCCCAAGGGCGCATCAGGGCTTTGTTCTGCCCCGCTGGCATCGTTCGAAGGCGCGAACAGCCCTTGCTGCTCTGCGCTGTCAAAGCTGGCATCGAACTGCCCCAGGTAATTGAAGGTGATACGCGGGGCCGGCAAGCCAGCCAATGCACCCTGCGCCTGCGGACTGCCCAGGTAGCGCAGAGCGCCGAACCCCAGGCCCTTGTCGGGCACCGCGCGCAGTTGCTCCTTGATCTGTTTGAGGGAGGCGGCCAGCGTGTCGGCAGGCACCAGCTTCAACGGGTAAAGGCTGGTGAACCAACCGACAGTACGGGTAAGGTCGATCTCCTCGAACAGGTCTTCGCGGCCATGGCCTTCGAGCCTGATCAACATCGAGTCATCACCAGTCCAGCGCGTAATGACGAGTGCCAGGGCAGTCAGCAGCAGGTCGTTGATCTGCGTGCGATAGGCACTCGGTGCGTCCTGCAGCAAACGACGGGTATAGCGCTGGTCCAACTGTGTGCTCACGCTCAGCGCCAGCCTGTTGCTCAGGCTGGCCTGTGGGTCGGCACCCGGCAAGCCCGCCGGGCTGCCGTGCAATTGCGCCTGCCACCAGACCAGTTCGCGTTCCAGCGCCGGGCTGCGTGCATAGGTCTGCAGGCGCTCGGCCCAGGCGCGGGTGGCGCTGGTCTTTGCCGGCAGTTGCACAGTGATACCCTGGGCCAGTTGCTGATAAGTGCTTTGCAGGTCTTCCAGCAGAATGCGCCAGGACACGCCGTCCACCACCAGGTGGTGGATCACCAGCAACAACCGCTGCGAACCATCGGCCAACTGCGCCAGCACTGCGCGCAGCAGAGGCCCGGCACTCAGGTTGAGGCTGCGCTGGGCCTCCTCACCCAATGCATCGAGTTCATCGACCGAATTCAAGTTGGTTTGCCACAGCACCTGCTCAGCCTGATGCACCTGCGGCCCACGGTAAGCTGCGGCCCAGCCACCCGGCTGCTGAACAAAGGCGCTACGCAGGGCATCGTGATGCACGATCAACGCCTGGAGCGCAGCCACCAGCAGCGACGCCTGCAACGGTTGGTGCGGCTGCAGCACCACGGACTGGTTCCAGTGATGCCGCTGGGGAATGTCATCGGCAAAAAAGCTCTGTTGCACCGGCAGCATCAACAACTCGCCCGTCAGAGCCGACTGGTCCAGAAGCACCGCGCCATCGCCGTCCCGGGCCACGGCCGCCAGACTCTGCACGGTCTGGTGCTGGAACAGGTCTTTGGGAGTGAAACGCACACCGGCCTGGCGCGCACGGCTGACCACCTGGATCGAGATGATCGAGTCGCCGCCCAGCTCAAAGAAGTTATCGTGCAGCCCCACTCGCGGCAGGCGCAAAACCTGTGACCAAATGGTGGCGATCTTGCGCTCCAGCTCACTCTGCGGCGCCACATACACCTGCTGCATCAGACTCACATCCGGCACGGGCAGGCCCTTGCGGTCGAGCTTGCCGTTGGGGGTCAGCGGCATGCGCTCGAGAAACATCAGGTGGGTGGGCACCATGTAGTCGGGCAAGCGGGTTTTCAGGGCGCTGCGCAAGGTTTCGCGCGCGCTCGATTGGGCGACGGCGTCCGTGAGCAGGGCCGTGTCCAGCGGCACCACGTAGGCCACCAGTTGTTTGCCGGTCGGGCCTTCCTGGGCCACCACCACGGTTTCGCCGACACTTGGCTGCTCACGCAGGCGCGCTTCGATTTCGCCCAGTTCGATACGGAAACCACGGATTTTAACCTGATGGTCAACCCGGCCCAGGTAGTCCACCACCCCGTCCGGGCGACCTCGGGTCAGGTCGCCGCTGCGATAGACGCGGCTGCCGGGCTGGCCGAACGGGTCCGGCACAAAGCGTTCGGCGGTGAGTGCCGGGCGCTCCAGGTAACCGCGCGCCACGCCCTCGCCGCCCAGGTACAACTCACCAGCCACGCCGATGGGCTGCAGATTGAGTTGCGCGTCGAGCACGTAGCCGCTGCGATTGCCCAGCAGCGTGCCGATGGGGGCGTAGACGGCGCCGCACGGATCGCCCCGGCGCGCTTTCCACAGCAAGGGGGTGACCACGGTTTCCGTGGGGCCGTAGCCATTGAACAGGTAGGTGGGCTTGAGTGCGCGCCAGGCCAGGTCATAGCTGGCCTGCGCCACGGCATCGCCGCCGAAGCAGTAGAGCCGCACGGCCGGCGGGTTGCCGTCGCGTTCGGCGTGTTCGGCCAATTGTTGCAGGTACACCGGCGGGAACACCGCCATGGTCACGTGATGGCGGTGCATTTGCTGGTAGGTGTACTCAGGCAGCCACAGGCTGTCGTCACGGATCAGGACGCTGGCGCCATTGATCAGCGGGTGCATCCAGCCCTCGTGGGAGCCATCGAAAGCAAACGACATGAAGTGCAGTTCGCAGTCGGCCGGGCCGGTTTCATAGCGCTCGCCGGTGGCGATGATGTGCGCCACCAGCGGGCCGTGCGCCACCGCCACGCCCTTGGGCATGCCGGTGGAGCCGGAGGTGTAGATCACGTAGGCGAGGTTGTCGCCGTGCAGCGCGACATCCGGTGCGGTGTGGTTGTCGTCGGACCAGACGTGCAACTGGTCCACCGCCAGGGCTTGCAGCCCTTCGGGAATCGGCAAGCGCTGCTGCACCGCCGAGTGCGTCAGCAGCAACCGCGAACGGCTGTCCTGCAGCATGTACAGCAGACGATCACGCGGGTATTCGATGTCCAGCGGCACATACGCGCCGCCAGCCTTCATCACCGCGAGGAACGCCACCATGATCTCGGCGCTGCGCGGCATGGCAATCGCCACCCGCACTTCCGGGCCGACACCACGGGCGATCAGCGCCTGGGCCAGACGGTTGGCACGGCGGTCGAGTTCACCATAGGTGAGCTGTTCGTCAGCGAACTTCACCGCCACCGCATGCGGTGTTTCCTGCGCACGGTCGGCGACCAGTTGGTGCACCAGACGCCGGGACGAGAAGCCTGCGGCGCTGCGATCCCACAGTTCAAGGATCTGCTGCTGTTCGGCAGCGTCCAGCAGATTCAACTGGCCGAGGGCTTGCTGCGGGTTGGCGACCATGCCCTGCAGCACGTTCTGCCAGTGCCGGGCCATGCGGTGCACGGTGCCGGCGTCGAACAGGTCCCTGGCATAGCCGAGGGTGGCCCAGATGCCCTCGGCGGACTCCTGGATATCCAGGTCCAGATCGAAATGCGCGGTCTTGCTTTCCCACGCCAGGCCTTCCACCCACAGCGTCGGCAGTTGCTGCTGGACCTGGGCCTGGCCGACGTCGGTCTGGTGGTTGAACATCACCTGGAACAGCGGGTTATGGCTCAGGCTGCGTTCCGGTTGCAGCGCTTCCACCAGTTGCTCGAACGGCAGGTCCTGATGGGCTTGCGCCTCCAGCGCACGCTGGCGGGTCTGCTGCAACAGTTGCTCGACGCTCATCTGCCCGTGAAGGTCAGCCTTGAGCACCTGGGTGTTGACGAAGAAGCCGATCAGGCGCTCGGTCTCGCTGCGGTTGCGGTTGGCAATCGGCACGCCGACGCGGATTTCTTCCTGGCCACTGTAGCGATGCAGCAAGGTCTGGAAAGACGCCAACAGCAGCATGAACAGGGTCACGCCCTGCTGCCGGGCCAGGGCCTTGAGGCCCTCGGTCAGTTCGGGCGCCAGCTCGAACGCCAGCCGCGCGCCTTGATGGCTTTGCACCGCCGGGCGTGGGCGGTCGAACGGCAACTCCAGCACGCTCTGCTCGCCGCCGAGCATCTCACGCCAGTAGGCCAGCTGACGCTCCTTCTCGCCCGCCTCCATCCAGTTGCGCTGCCACAGCGCATAGTCCGCATACTGGATCGGCAACGCCGGCAACTGCACGTCCTCGCCCTGGCTGTAAGCGGCATAGAGCTGCACCAGTTCCTCGACCATCAGTTGCATCGACCAGCCATCGGAGACGATGTGATGCTGCACCAGCACCAGCACATGCTCATCGGCGGCCAGGCGCAGCAACGCCACACGCAGCAACGGGCCTTGCTGCAGGTCGAAGGGCTCGGCGATCAGCGCTTCGACGCGCGCCTGGAGTCGGGTTTCGTCGACCTCGGCCAGCGTGATCGGCAGCGCCAGGTGGGGCTCGATCACTTGAACCGTGCGGTCCGGGTCCTGGCGCAAGCGCGTGCGCAGGCTTTCGTGGCGGGCCAGCAGGGTGTCGAAACTGCGCTGCAAGGCCGCCGGGTCCAACTGCCCTTTCAGGCGCAAGGCGCTGGGGATATGGTACGCCGCGCTTGACGGCTCCAATTGCCACAGGAACCACTGGCGCTCCTGAGCGTAGGACAGCGGCAAGGGCTGTTCGCGCCCTGCCGGCAGCAACGGCGGCGCCTTAGAGAGCGTAGTGTCCGGGGTGTGCAAGGCGGCGACAAACGCGTCCAGCCGAGGGTGCTCGAACAGCGCCTTGAGCGGCACTTCCAGGCTGAGCGTGTGGCGAATCCGCGACACCACTTGCATCGCCAGCAGCGAATGCCCGCCCAGCTCGAAGAAGTGCTGGTTCAGGCCCACACGCTCGGCGCCGAGAATAGCGGCCCAGATCGCCGCCACCTGCTGCTGCAGCGGCGTGACCGGCTCCAGCCAGTCCGGTTGCAACGCGCTCGCGTCGGGTTTGGGCAACGCCTGGCGGTCCAGCTTGCCGTTGGGGTTGAGCGGCATGCGGTCGAGGAAGATCAGGTGCGCCGGCACCATGTAATCGGGCAGGTGTTCGCGCAACGTTGCCATCAGCACCGCGCCGGCCTCGCCGCGCGCGGCTTCGTCCAGCGGTTGCGCGGGCACCAGATAGGCCAGCAGTTGATTGTCAGCCGCCAGCAGCAACGCTTCGCGCACGCTCTGTTGGGCCAGCAGCAGGGTTTCGATCTCACCCAGTTCGATGCGAAAACCGCGCACCTTCACCTGATGGTCGACCCGCCCGACGTACTCGACAATCCCGTCGGCGCGGTAGCGCGCCAGGTCGCCGGTGCGGTAAAGGCGCGCGCCAGCGTCGCTGAACGGGTTGGCGACAAAGCGCTCGGCCGTCAGGGCTGGCCGCTTCAGATAGGCACTGGCCAGGCCCAGGGCGCCGGCAATGTAGAGTTCGCCCACGGCGCCGGGAGGCAGCAGGTTGAGGTCGCGGTCGAGCACGTACAGCCCGCGCCCGGGCAACGCGCGGCCAATCGGGCTGGCGGTCACACCGTTGATGACGCCGGGGTCGGTGCAGTCCAGCACACTCGAGACCACCGTGGCCTCGGTGGGTCCGTAGGTATTGAGCAGGCGCACATGGCCCAGCCCCGCCCGTTGCCACAGCTGCGGGCCATCGAGCGGCATGGCTTCACCGCCGATATGGATCTGGCGCAACGCACCATAAGAGCGGGTGCCCGCTTGCAGGCAATCCTGCAGAAACAGTTTCCAATAGGCCGTGGGCAAGTCGGCCAGGGTGATGCCCTGCTCGATGATCTGCCGGTACAACTGCGCGCCATCCCACAACTGCGGGCCACGCAAGACCACGGTGGCACCGAGGGTCAGCGCCGGGTAAAGCTGTTCGACAAAACCGTCGAAGTTCAGCGTGGCGAACTGCAACACGCGGTCCTGCGGCACCAACCGTGAGTAATCGGCGGCGATGCCGGCGAATTCGCTCAAGGCCCCATGGCTGATGGCAACGCCCTTGGGTTTGCCGGTGGAGCCGGAGGTGTAGATCACATAGGCCAGGCGTTGCGGCTCGAAATCGGTTGCCGGGTTGTCAGCGCAATTCACTGCCAACTGCGTCTGGATCAGGTCGATATCCACGGCGGTTACCCGTTCGGGCAGCGGCAGGCGCTCACGCAGGCCGGACTGGGTGAGCACGAGGCTCACACCGCTGTCCTCCAGCATGTGCAGCAGGCGTTCACGTGGATACTCGGGGTCCAAAGGCACGTAGGCCGCGCCGGTCTTGAGCACCGCCAGCAGGCTCACCACCATCGCAAAGGAACGCTCCACCGCGATGCCCACCAGCCCCTGCGGGCCGACGCCCCGGGCCATGAGCAAATGCGCCAGGCGGTTGGCCTGCTGGTTCAATTCGCCGTAGCTGAGGGCCTCGTCATCCAGGGCCAGGGCCTGGCGTTCAGGCTGGCGCTCGGCCTGGGCTTCGAACAACCGGTGCACCGCCTGCGCGGCAACGCCACAGGCCGGCGCATTCCAGTCTTCAAGCATCACGCGTCGCTGCGCCTCGTCCAGCATCGGTAACCGGGCAAGCACGCTGCGCGGGTCATCCACCACTGCCTGCAGCAGGGCCTGCCAGTGGTGCGCCAGGCGCTCGATGGTCGTGCCGTCGAACAGATCGGTGGCGTAGGTGAACGCCGCCCATAGCCCGTCGGCCGATTCGTGGGTGTCCAGGCTCAGGTCGAAATGGGTGGTCTGGCTGTCCCAGTCAAGCTGCGCCACACGCAGGCCCGGCAGCTGACGGGTGTCCTGCCCGCCCTGGGCATCGGTCTGGTGGTTGAACATCACCTGGAACAGCGGGTTCTGACTCAGGCTGCGCTCGGGCTGCAACGCCACCACCAGTTGCTCGAAGGGCAGGTCCTGATGGGCCTGGGCCTCCAGCGCGCGCGCCTTGGTCTGCTGCAGCAGTTGCGCAAAACTCATCTGGCCGTCGAGGTCGGCCTTGAGCACCTGGGTGTTGACGAAGAAGCCGATCAAGCGCTCGGTTTCAAGGCGGTTACGGTTGGCCACCGGCACACCGACGCGGATATCCGACTGCCCACTGTAGCGATACAACAGGGTCTGGAAGGAAGCGAGCAAGAGCATGAACGGCGTCACGCCCTCCTGCTGCGCCAGCCGCTTGAGGCCGGCGACCAGCGTGGTCGGCAGATGCACCTGCAAGCTGGCCCCGCGATGGCTTTGCTGCGCCGGGCGTGGACGGTCCAGTGGCAGCTCCAGCACCGGCTGCTCGCCTGCCAGCAGGTTCTGCCAATAGGCCAACTGGCGCGCCTTTTCCCCGGCTTCCATCCAGCGACGCTGCCACAGGGCGTAGTCGGCGTACTGGATCGGCAGCTCGGGCAGTTGCGGCGTGTGCCCCTGACTGTAAGCGGCATACAGGTGCACGAGTTCTTCAACCATCAGTTGCATCGACCAGCCATCGGACACGATGTGGTGCTGCACCATCACCAGCACATGTTCATCATCGGCCAGTTGCAGCAGGCTCACGCGCAACAGCGGCGCCTGGTGCAGATCGAACGGCCGGGCCACCTGCGCTTGCACCTGCGCCATCAGCTGCGACTCGTCGACATGTGCCTGGCGGATCTCGACCCGCGCCTCGGGCAGCACGTGTTGCCACAGTTGCTCACCGTCTTCGACCAGTTGTGTGCGCAAGCTGTCGTGACGGATCAGCAGCGTGTCGAAACTGCGCTGCAACGCCGCCAGGTCCAGTTGCCCGTGCAGGCGTAGGGCGCCGGGAATATGGTAGGCGGCGCTGTGCGGGTCGAGCTGCCAGAGAAACCACTGGCGTTCCTGAGCGAAGGACAACGGCAGGCTGTGGCCGTCCTCGCGGATCGAGGCAATCGGCAATTGCGCGAAGCTCATGCCACGGCTGTGCAGACGTTGGTAGAACTGCTGGCGCTGTTCCAGCGGCAGGCGAAGAAAGCGCGAAACCAGGTCGATGTTAGGGTTGGAAAGCATGGGTCAAATCGCCTCTAGTTCGCTCAAAAAGTCACGAAGGTCATCAAAATCTTCCACGGTACCGGCGCGCAAGGTGGCGGCGGCCTGCACGTAGGCCTGCAGCGATTCGGTCTGGAACAGCTCCATCAACGGCACCTCCAGGCCCAGTTCGGCCTGGACCCGCGAGGTGATCTGGATCGCCAGCAGGGAATGCCCGCCCACTGCAAAAAAGTTGTCGTTCAGGCCCACCTGCGGCAGGTGCAGAATGTCGGCCCAGATGGCGGCGACCTGCTGTTCCAGTTCGCTGACCGGCGCCACGTAGCACTGCTGCATCTGGCTGGCGTCCGGCACCGGCAGGGCCTTGCGGTCGAGCTTGCCGTTGGGGGTCAGCGGCATCTGCGCCAGAAACACCAGGTGCGCCGGCACCATGTAATCCGGCAGGCGCATCTTCAGGGCGCGGCGCAGGGTGTCGCGCCACTCGGCCTGGTCGGCCACAGCCTCTGCCGCCACCACGTAGGCCACCAGTTGCTTGCCGGTCGGGCCGTCCTGGGCGACCACCACGGTTTCACCGACGTTGTCCTGTTCGCGCAGGCGCGCTTCGATTTCGCCCAGTTCGATACGGAAACCGCGGACTTTCACCTGGTGGTCGACACGACCGAGGTAGTCCACCACGCCATCGGGGCGCCCACGGGTCAGGTCGCCGCTGCGATAGACGCGGCTGCCCGGCGTGCCGAACGGGTCCGGCACAAAGCGTTCGGCGGTGAGTGCCGGACGCTCCAGGTAACCACGGGCAACGCCCTCGCCGCCCAGGTACAACTCACCGGCCACACCGATGGGTTGCAGGTTCAACTGCGCATCCAGCACATAGCCGCTGCGGTTGCCGAGCAAGGTGCCGATGGGGGCGTAGACGGCGCCGCACGGGTCGCCCTGGCGCGCCTTCCACAACAAGGGGGTGACCACGGTTTCGGTGGGGCCATAGCCGTTGAACAGATAGGTGGGCTTGAGCGCGCGCCAGGCCAGGTCATAGCTGGCCTGCGCCACGGCATCACCGCCAAAGCAATAAACCCGCACCGCCGGTGGGTTGCCGTCGCGCTCGGCGTGCTCGGCCAGTTGCTGCAGGTACACCGGCGGGAACACCGCCATGGTCACGTGATGGCGGTGCATTTGCTGGTAGGTGTATTCGGGCAGCCACAGGCTGTCGTCGCGGATCAGCACGCTGGCGCCGTTGATCAGCGGGTGCATCCAACCCTCATGGGAGCCGTCGAAGGCAAACGACATGAAGTGCAGTTCGCAATCGGCCGGGCCGGTTTCGTAGCGCTCGCCAGTGGCGATGATGTGCGCCACCAACGGGCCGTGGGACACCGCGACGCCCTTGGGCATGCCGGTGGAGCCGGAGGTGTAGATCACGTAGGCGAGGTTGTCGCCGTGCAGCGCGACAGCCGGTGGCGTGTCGCTGTAACCGGCCCAGTCCTCGGTGCGGTCGATGGCCAGCGTCGTCAGCCCTTGCGGAATCGGCAGTTGCTGCAACGCGCAGGTATGCGTCAGCAGCAGCTGTGCGCGGCTGTCCTGCAGCATGTACAGCAGACGATCACGCGGGTATTCGATGTCCAGCGGCACATACACGCCGCCGGCCTTCATCACCGCGAGGAACGCCACCATGATCTCGGCGCTGCGCGGCATGGCAATCGCCACCCGCACTTCCGGGCCGACGCCCTGAGCGATCAAGGCATGGGCCAGGCGGTTGGCCTGGCGGTCGAGTTCGCCGTAGGTCAGGGTTTGCGCGTCGAACTTTACCGCCACCGCCTGCGGCGTTTCCCGCGCGCGGTCGGCGAACAGTTCATGCACCAGCCGCTCAGCCGAGAAGCCGGCGTCGGTGCGATTCCATAGCTGAAGAATCTGCTGTTGCTCATCCGCATCCAGCAGGTTGAGCGCACCGATGCTCTGCTGCCGGTCGGCGACCATCGCCCGCAACAGGTTCTGCCAGTGGCCGGCCATGCGCTCGATGGTCGCAGGGGCGAACAGGTCGGTGGCGTAACTCAGGGACGCGCGCAACGTGTGCTGGCTTTCCTCCACGTCCAGCGCCAGATCAAACTGGGCAATGTCGTCGTCCCAGCTCAACACGTCGATATTCAAGTCGTCCAGGCGTTGCAAATGGCTGTCGACGGAGGTCTGGCGATGGTTGAACAACACCTGGAACAGCGGGCTCAGACTCAGGCTGCGCTCGGGCTGCAAGGCCTCCACCAGTTGCTCGAACGGCAGGTCCTGATGAGCCTGGGCCTCCAGCGCGCGCTGACGGGTTTGCTGCAACAGCTGCTCGACGCTCATCTGCCCGTGGATATCGGCCTTGAGTACCTGGGTGTTGACGAAAAAGCCGATCAGCCCTTCGGTTTCCAGGCGATTGCGGTTGGCAATCGGCACGCCGACGCGCACGTATTCCTGGCCGCTGTAGCGGTGCAGCAAAGCCTGATAAGACGCCAGCAGCAACATCGGCAAGGTCACTTCACAGCGTTGGGCCAGGCTGCGTAAATCGGCCAACAGCGGCGCCGGCAACTCGATGCCCAGGCGTGCGCCGCGATGGCTTTGCACGGCCGGGCGCAGGTAGTCGAACGGCAATTCCAGCACCGGTTGCGGGCCGCCCAACTGCTCGCGCCAGTACGCCAATTGACGCGCCTTCTCACCGGCCTGCATCCAGTTGCGTTGCCACACAGCGTAGTCGGCGTACTGGATTGGCAGTGTCGGCAACGCCGGCGTGCGGCCGTGGCTGAACGCGGCGTACATCTGCACCAGTTCCTCGACCATCAATTGCATCGACCAGCCATCAGAGACGATGTGGTGCTGCACCAGCACCAGCACATGCTCGTGGGCCGCCAGACGCAGCAGCCGGACCCGCAGCACGGGCCCGCGCAGCAGATCGAACGGCTGCCCGATGATCTGCGCAACGTCGGCTTTCAAGCGGGCTTCATCGCTGTCGCTCACCTCGACTTCGATCAGCCCCGACTCCTCGATGACCTGCACCGTCGCGCCACCCTCCTGGCGCACGTGCGTGCGCAGGCTTTCATGGCGCGCCAGCAAGGTGTCGACACTGCGTTGCAGCGCGGCCAGGTCCAGCGGGCCGCGCAAACGCAGGGCGCTGGGGATGTGGTACGCGGCGCTTTCGGGGTCCAGTTGCCAGAGGAACCACTGGCGTTCCTGGGCGTAGGACAATGGCAACGGCTGGCTGCGGTCAACCGGAATCAGCGGCGGTGCGACCACCGCCTCCTCGCCCAGTGCCCGCACGAAATCACCCAGCAACGGTTGTTCGAACAGGCGCTTGAGCGGCACTTCCAGCGCCAGCGCCTGGCGCACGCGGGACACCACGCGTGTGGCCAGTAACGAATGCCCGCCCAATTCGAAGAAGTGATCGTCGAGGCCGACCTGCGGCACGCCCAGGACGTCGGCCCAGATCGCCGCAACCTGTTGCTCGCGCGCGCTGACCGGCGGCACATGGCCTTTGCTCGGCAGCGCGGCGTCAACCCTGGGCAATGCCTTGCGATCGAGTTTGCCGTTGGGGGTCAGTGGCAGGCTGTCGAGAAATATCACCTGCGCGGGCACCATGTAGTCCGGCAAATGTTCACGCAGGGCGGCTTTATAGGACGCCTGGGGTTGCGGTTCGGCGGTCACCAGATACGCGATCAGGCGATCATTATCGGCCAGCACCACGGCCTCGCGCACGCCGGAAAGCTCGCGCAGGCAGGCTTCGATTTCGCCCAGCTCGATACGGAACCCGCGCACTTTCACCTGATGGTCGATCCGACCGATATACGCCACCACGCCATCGGCGCGGTAGCGCGCCAGGTCACCGGTGCGGTACAGGCGCTCGCCCGGCGCACCGTAGGGGTTGGGCACAAAACGCTCGGCCGTGAGTGCCGGCCGCGCGTGGTAACCGCGCGCCAGGCCGATGCCGCCGATCAGCAGTTCGCCTGCCGCACCGACCGGGCTTGGCGTCAGCCCGGCGTTGAGGATGAACAGCGTGGTATTGGCCACCGGCCTGCCGACAAAAGGCTGCGCGGTGGTCAGGCGATGGGCCGCCGACCAGATGGTGGTTTCGGTGGGGCCATAGAGGTTCCACACCGGGCCTTGCAGATCGAGCATGCGCTGGGCCAGGTCGGCCGGCAGCGCTTCACCGCCGCACAGGCGCTTGATGCCGCTCAACAATCGGGCGCGCGGGCTTTCCAGCAGCATGCGCCAGCTGGACGGTGTGGCTTGCAGCACGGTGGCGGCCTGATCGCGGGCCAGGTCGATAATCGCTTCAGGGTCGAGCGCCATTTCCTGGCCACTGATCAGCACCGTCGCACCGACCGTCAACGGCACGTACAACTCGAGGGCAAAAATGTCGAACGAGAAGGTGGTCAGCGACAGCATCCGTGCCTCGCGTCCGATCTCCAGGGTAGCGGCCATGCCGCTGGCAAAGCTGCACAGCGCCTGATGCGGCACCATCACGCCCTTGGGCCTGCCGGTGGAACCGGAGGTGTAGATCACGTAGGCCAGGTGCTGTGGCGCCACCTCGACCTGCGGGTTGTGCTCGGCAGTCTCGGCAGCGTCAATCGTCAGCACCTGCACGCCGTCGGGCAGCGGCAGGCGCCCGACCAGCTGCGACTGGGTCAACAGCACCCGGGCACGGCTGTCGTCGAGCATGAACGCCAGGCGATCGGCGGGGAACTGCGGATCCAGCGGCACATAGGCGCCACCGGCCTTGAGGACCGCCAGCAGGCCGACCACCATCGCAAGCGAGCGCTCGACATGCACGGCCACCAGCACGTCAGGGCCCACGCCCGCCGCGATCAGGCGATGGGCCAGGCCGTTGGCGCGGCGATTGAGTGCGCCGTAGCTCAAGGCGTCGCCGTTGAATTGCACGGCGGTCGCCTCCGGCTGCGCCAGCGCGTGCGCCTCGAACAGCTGGTGCACGCAGCGCTCGCGCGGGTAGTCGACCTGCGTGCGGTTCCAGTCTTCGAGCATTTGCCGGCACTGCGGCGCGCTGAGCAGGGTCAGCTCATCCAGGGCCTGCGACGCATCGCGTACCACCGCATGCAGCAGGGTGTGCCAGTGCTCGGCCATGCGCGCCACGGTCGCGGGCAGGAACAGGTCGGTAGCGTAGGTCAGCGAAACCCACAGGCCATCGGCGGACTCTTCGGTTTCCAGGTTGAGGTCAAACTGGGTGGTGTGCGCCGCCCAGTCCACCGGCTGCAGGTCCAGCCCGGCCACTTGCAGCGGGGCCGTGCGCAGGGTGTCCTGATGATTGAACATCACCTGGAACAGCGGGTTATGGCTGAGGCTGCGCGCCGGTTGCAGCGCTTCCACCAACTGCTCGAACGGCAAGTCCTGATGGGCCTGGGCTTGCAGGGCATGCTGCTTGACCTGAGCGAGCAACTGGTCGAAGGGCATCTGCCCGTGCAGGTTGGCCTGGAGCACCTGGGTGTTGACGAAAAAGCCGATCAGGCGCTCGGTTTCCAGGCGATTGCGGTTGGCAATCGGCACCCCGACGCGCACCTCGGACTGCCCGCTGTAGCGATGCAGCAAGGTCTGGAACGACGCCAGCAGCAGCATGAACAGGGTCACGTCCTGGCGCTGGGCGAGTGCCTTGAGTTCGGTCACCAGCGAGGCGTCCAGATGAATCTGCCGCCGCGCACCGCGATGGCTTTGCACCGCCGGGCGCGGGTGGTCCAGCGGCAGTTCCAGCAGCACATGCTCGCTGCCCAGCCTTGCGCGCCAGTAATCGAGCTGGCGTTGCTGCTCGCCGGCGGCCATCCAATCGCGTTGCCACTGCGCATAGTCGGCGTACTGGATTGGCAACGCCGGCAGTGGCGCGTGGCCCTGATACAGCGCCACCAGTTCGTCCACAATCACTTGCATCGACCAGCCGTCGGAGATGATGTGATGCTGGGTGATCACCAGCACCTGGTGCTCAGCGTCGATTTCCAGCAGTTTCACCCGCATCAACGGACCGTTGCGCAGGTCGAAGGGACGCTGGATTTCCTGCGCTACGGCCTGCTCGATGGCCAGGGCGTCGATGGCTTGGCGTTCGATCGGCAGGGCGAGGGACGCGTGAATCATCTGCCAGGTACGCTCGCCCTCCTCCACAAAGGTCGTGCGCAACGGCTCGTGACGTTGAACCAGGCACTGCAGCGCACGCTCGAGGGCCGCCGTATCCAGTTGACCGCGCAGGTGCAGCGCGGTGGGCACATGATAGGCGGCGCTGGTGGGGTCCAGTTGCCAGAGGAACCACTGGCGCTCCTGGGCGAAAGACAGGGCCAGTGGTTGGTCTCGGCCAATGGCCGTCAGCGCCGGCGCCGTATCGGCCTGCAAGCCGGCGCAGGCCAGGGCGAAGGCTTGCAGGGTCGGCTGTTCGAACAGCGCGCGCAGCGGCACTTCCAGCGCGAGTTCATGGCGCACTCGCGAGACCACCTGGGTGGCGAGCAATGAATGGCCGCCGCGCTCGAAAAAGTGGTCATCAAGGCCCACCTGCTCAACCTGCAACACCCTCTGCCAGATCACCGCCAACTGCCGCTGCAGCGGGCTTTGCGGGGCACGGTAAGCCTGTCGCGTCAGGTTCAGGTCCGGTGCCGGCAGTGCGCGGCGATCCAGCTTGCCGTTGATGTTGAGCGGCAAGGCGTCAAGGACCACCCATTGCGCGGGCACCATGTAGTCCGGCAATGACCGGCGCAGGGTCGCCGCCAGCGCCTGGGTGTCCAGGCTGTGGGCATGGGCCGCAACGACGTAGGCCACCAGCTGTGCACCGGTCGCGCCCGGCAGGGCCAGCACGGCCGCCTCACGCACCTGCGGCAAGGCTTGCAGGCCGGCCTCGATTTCGCCCATCTCGATACGGAAACCGCGAATCTTCACTTGGTGGTCGATGCGCCCCACGTATTCCAGCGCACCGGCCTCGGTGTAACGGGCCAGGTCGCCGCTGCGGTAGAGCCGCGCGCCGGGGACGCTGGAAAACGGGTCCGGCAGGAAGCGTTCGGCGGTCAGCGCCGGACGCTCGAAATAGCCCTGGGCCAGGCCGGCGTGGGCACCGATGCACAATTCGCCGACGCCGTCGGTGGCCAGCAGCTCGAAACCGCTGTCGAGCACATACAGCGCACGGCCCGCAATCGCGCGACCAATGGGCACGCCAAACGCGTCGCAGGCATCGGCCAACTGGCAGGCATGCACGCTGGACACCACCGTGGCCTCGGTCGGCCCGTAAGTATTGAGCAAGCGCACCGCGCCCAGCCCGGCCGCATGCCAGGCGCGCACGCCTTCCACGGCCATGGCTTCACCGCCCACGTGCACCTGACGCAGGTTGCCCAGGGAGCGCCGACTCTCAGCGCACTCCCTGGCGAGCAAATACCAGTAGGCGGCCGGCAAGTCAGCCAGGGTCACGCCCTGATCGACGATTTCCCGGGCCAGTTGCCCGGCATCCCACAATTCATCGCCGCGCATGATCAGCGCCGCGCCCGCACACAGCGGCGGGTAGCATTGCTCGACAAAGCCGTCAAAGCTGAACGTGGCAAATTGCAGCACACGGTCTTGTGCGGTCAGTTGGCTGTAGCTGTGGGCGCTGTCGCAGAACTGACCGAGGGCGGCGTGATCGATGGCCACGCCCTTGGGCTGGCCGGTGGAGCCGGAGGTGTAGATCACGTAGGCGAGGTCTGCGACCTGCGCGTGGTTGGGCGGATTGCTTGACGGATAATCGGCCAGTTCTTCACCGCCGGCGCTGAATGCCAGGCGCGTCAGTCCTGGGGGCAGCGGCAACTCGACCAGCAGCCCGGTTTCGCTGAGCAACAGGTCCAGGCGGCTGTCCGCCAGCATGTAGGCCAGACGGTCGGCCGGATAGCTCGGGTCCAGCGGTACATAGGCGGCGCCGCTTTTGAGCACCGCCAGCAGGCTGACAATCAGTTGCGGGCCGCGCCGCGACGCCAATCCCACTCGTTGCCCCGGACCTACGCCCAGCTCCAGCAAGCGGTGCGCCAGGCGGTTGGCCCGCGCATTGAGCGCGGCATAGTCCAGGCGCTCGCTGCCCGCCTGCACCGCCAGGGCGGCCGGCGTCGCCAGGGCCTGGGCGGCGATGCGCTGATGTACCCGCAGAGGGCGCGGGGCTGCATCGGGCTGTTGGCTGAGGGCGAGCACCTCGCGCTGCGCGCTGGCGTCCAGCAGTTGCAGGTTGCCCAGGCAGCTGTCGGCATCCGCCATCATTTGCGCCAGCAGATGCTGCAGGTTGGCGCTCAATCGCGCCACCTGCGCGGCACTGAAGCGCGCGCGGTCATAGCTGAATTCCAGACGCAGGCGCTCGCCCAGTTCGATGCCAAGGGTCAGCGGGTAGCTGGTGCGCTCGTGGTTGTGCAGTGCCCCGAAGGTCAGCCCGGCAGGCGCGCCCTGCTTGAGTGCTTCGGCGACCGGGAAGTTTTCGAACACCAGCAGCGTGTCGAACAGCGCTGCGCCCTGCTGGCCGGCCCAGCCCTGGATGGTGTAGAGCGGCACGTGTTCGTGGTCACGCAGGCTGAGGTTGAGCGCCTGCAACTCGCCCAGCCACGCGCCTGTCGACTGGGCCGGCGAGGCGGCGCTGATGATCGGCAGGGTGTTGATGAACAGGCCCAGTTGCTGCTCGATGCCCGGCAGCGGCGCGGACCGCCCGGCGACCGTGGCGCCAAACACCACGCAGTCCTGGCCGCTGTAGCGTTGCAGCAACAGGCTCCAGGCGCCTTGCAGCACGGTGTTGAGGGTCACTTTGTGCTGGCGCGCGAACGTGCCGAGGGCGGCGCTGAACTCACTGCCAAACGCCACCTGATGCTCGGCCATGCCCACGCCGTCCACCGGCGCACGCAGCGCATCGGCCAGCAGGGTCGGCGCCTGCACGGGGGCCAGGGCGGTTTTCCAGAACGCTTCGCCGGATGCCTGCTGTTGCAGCCAGCCGAGGTAATCGCGGAACTGCCCCACCGGCGCAGGCACCGCTTGGCCCGCGTAATGGGCGATGACTTCGCCGAGCAACTGGGCGTTGCTCCAGCCGTCCATCAGGATGTGGTGACTGGTGAAAACAAGGTGCCAGGCAACCCCGGCGCCGCGCACCAGCAGCAGACGGAACAGCGGCGCGCGGTCGAGCTGGAAGCCCTGCTCGCGCTCGGCATCGGCCAGCGCATCGACGTCGGCGTCTGGGTCTTCAATCACCTGCAATTGCAGGTCGACCTGGCGCTGGATCAGTTGATGGGCGCTGTCCAGGCCCAGCCAGTGGAAGCTGCTGCGCAGGATATCGTGACGGTCCAGCGCGGCCTGCCAGGCACGCCCGAACTTCAGCAGGTCCAGGCCTTCGATATCCAGGCGCAACTGGTTGATGTAGGCCTGCGCCTCGGGTTCGTAGAGGGTGTGGAACAGCATGCCCTGTTGCATCGGCGACAACGGGTACAGGTCGGCGATGGCCGGCCCCGGCACCGGCAGCGCATCCAGCTGCTGCTGGGTGAGGCGCGCCAGCGGGAAGTCCGACGGCGTGACTTGCCCGGCAGGCGTGGCACAGCAATGGGCGATCAGGGCCTTGAGTTCGACGGCGTATTCATCCGCCAGGCGCTGGATGGTTGCGGCGTCGAACATCTCGCGACTGAAGCCCCATTGCAACGCCAGTTCACCGCCGTACACCTGCCCTTCCACCGTCAACCAGTTGGCCAGCGGCGCCTCGGGGTCCTGGGCCAGGCCGCTGCCCTGGGAGGCCGGAACGAACAGCGCCGACTCATCGAACTGGCGATCGAACTGGCCCAGGTAGTTGAAGGTGATGCGCGGCGCGGCCAGATTCGACAAGGCAGTGCCAGCGTCGGGCGTGCCGAGGTAGCGCAACAAGCCGTAGCCGATGCCTTTATCGGGCACGGCGCGCAATTGCTCCTTGACCGCCTTGATCGCACCGGACAACTCACCGCCCGCCTCCAGCCGCAACGGAAACAGGCTGGTGAACCAGCCGACCGTGCGGCTCAGGTCGAGGCTGTCGAACAGGTCTTCGCGGCCATGGCCTTCCAGTTGAATCAACGCCGCCGGTTGCGCGCTCCAGCGGCTGATGACGCGCGCCAGTGCGGTCAGCAACAGGTCGTTGACCTGGGTGCGGTAGGCCGCCGGGGCGTGCTGCAGCAGTTGGCGCGTGTGCTCGGCGTCAAGGCGCACTTCGATCCTGCTGCCCAGACGGTTCTGCAGACCGCCCTCGGGGTGGTCGCAAGGCAGTTCGGTGTCGACGGTTTGCGCCTGCCAGTACGGCAGTTGCCCGTTGAGGGTTTGCGCGTGGTCGTGCAGATGCCGCGCCCAGTGCTGATAAGCGCTGGTCTTCGCCGGCAGCGCGGCATCATGGTAGGCCTGTTGCAGGTCTTCCAGCAGGATGCGCCAGGACACGCCGTCCACCACCAGGTGGTGGATCACCAGCAGCAAACGCTGGGTGCCATCGGCCATGTTCACCAGCGCTGCGCGCAGCAGCGGGCCTTGCGCCAGGTCGAGACTGCGCTGGGCGTCATCGCACAACGCGGCCAGTTCAGCATCGCTGTCGGCACGGGACTGCCACAGCGCCGCTTCGGCCACCGGTGCGGCGTGGCTTTGCGTCCAGCCTTCGGCCTGCGACACAAAGCGCAGGCGCAAGGCGTCGTGATGGTTGATCAACTGCGTCAGCGCGGCTTCAAGGCGAGCAGGCGCGAGGGTTTCGCGCGGGGTCAGCAGCAGGGACTGGTTCCAGTGATGACGCGCCGGGATCGCCTGGGCGAAAAAGTGCTGCTGCACCGGGGTCAGGCGCACCTCGCCTTGCACCGGTTCCTGGTCGATCAGGCTGACCTGCTCGACACTTGCCACCAGCGCCAGGCTGCGCACGTTCTGGTACTGGAACAGGTCGCGCGGACTGAGACGAATCCCCGCCTGACGTGCGCGACTGACGACCTGGATGGAGATGATCGAGTCCCCGCCCAGTTCGAAGAAGTTGTCTTCCAGGCCGACCTGCTCTACACCGAGCACATCGGCCCAGATCGTTGCCAGGGTCTTTTGCAGGGCATTTTCCGCCGGGACAAAGGCTTGCTGCGGCGCGGCGTCCGGCGCAGGCAATGCCTTGCGGTCGAGCTTGCCATTGGCGGTCACCGGCAGTTTGCTCAGGTGCACGAAGTGGGTGGGCACCATGTACTCGGGCAGGCTGCCGAGCAGCCAGGTGTTGAGATCGGTTGGCGCTTCGCCTTCCGGCACCAGCCACGCCACCAGTTGTTTGCCGCCATGCACCAGCACCACGGCTTCACGCACCTGCGGGTGCTGCATGAGGCGGGTTTCGATTTCGCCCAGCTCGATGCGCAGGCCGCGCAGCTTGACCTGATGATCGAGGCGCCCAAGGTAGTCGATCACGCCATCGACACGCTGGCGCACGCGGTCACCGGTGCGGTACAGGCGCTCGCCTGCGGTGAACGGGCTGGGCACGAAACGCTCGGCCGTCAACGCCGGGCGCCGATGGTAGCTGCGCGCCAGGCCGATACCGCCCAGGTACAGCTCACCGGACACGCCGGCAGGCACCGGGTTGAGCTGCGCGTCGAGCACGTAGGTGGCGAGGTTGGCAATCGGACGGCCGATGGGCACGCTGTCGGCGCCCTCGTCGACGCAGGTCCAGTGGGTCACGTCGATGGCGGCTTCGGTGGGTCCGTAAAGGTTGTACAAGGCCGTCGCCGGCAGTCTGGCGAACACCTGCTGCTGCGCATCCAGCGCCAGGGCTTCGCCGCTGCACACGATGCGCTTGAGGCTGGCGCAGGCCTGCACGCCGGGCTCATGGATAAATGCCTGCAGCATCGACGGTACGAAATGCAGGGTGGTAATGGCGTGCCGGCCGATGGTCTCGATCAGCCGCGCCGGCTCGCGGTGTTCGCCGGGGGCGGCGACCACCAGGCGTGCGCCGGTCATCAGCGGCCAGAAGAATTCCCACACCGAGACGTCGAAGCTGAATGGGGTTTTCTGCAGGACTGCGTCACTGGCGTCCAGCCGATAGGCCTGTTGCATCCAGCACAAGCGGTTGACCAGCGCGCGATGGCTGTTGCCGGCGCCCTTGGGCTTGCCGGTGGAACCGGAGGTGTAGATCACGTAGGCGAGGTTCAGCGCATCGACGTCGACCTGGGGCGCGTGCGGACTGAAGGCGTCGAACCCGCTCAGCGCAGGGTCGAGCACCATGACCTGCAGGCCGTCCGTTGGCAGCAACGTGAGCAAGGCGTCCTGAGTGAGCAACAGCGCGACGCCGCTGTCTTCGATCATGTAGGCCAGGCGCTCGCGCGGGTACTCAGGGTCCAGCGGCACGTAGGCGCCACCAGCCTTGAGGATCGCCAGCAGGCCCACCACCATTTCGACGGAGCGCTCGACGCAGATGCCCACCAGCACGTCAGGGCCGACACCGCGCTCGCACAGGGCGTTGGCCAGTTGGTTGGCGCGGGTGTCGAGTTCGCTATAGGTCAAGGTGCTGGCGCCGAACACCAGCGCGGGTGCGTGCGGGGTGCGTTGCACCTGTTCGGCGATCAACCGATGCAGGGCGCGCTCGCCGGGGTAATGTTCGGCGGTCTGGTTCCAGGCCTGCACCAGCAGCGTTTGCTCGCTTTCGTCGAGCATCGGCAATTCGCCGACACGCTGTTCGCCGTCGCTGACCATGGCCTGCAACAGGCTGATCCAGTGCTGCGCCATGCGCTCGATGGTCGGCGCGTCGAACAGGTCGTTGGCGTAGGTCAGCGCGGCATGCAGGGTGCCGGACTTTTCCCAGGTGTCCAGGCTCAGGTCGAACTGGGTGGTGCGGCCCTGCCACTCCACCTCGGACAGCGCGAGACCCGAGGCGGTGCTCACCGAGGCAATATCGGCCACCACCGGCTGGTGGTTGTACATCACCTGGAACAACGGCGTGTGGCTGAGGCTGCGTTCCACCTTGAGCGCTTCTACCAGGCGCTCGAACGGCAGGTCCTGATGCGCCTGGGCGCCGAGCGCATGCTCTTTGATGCCCTGCAGCAGCTCGCCGATGCGCGTCTGCCCGGTCAGCTCGGTGCGCAGCACCTGGGTGTTGACGAAAAAGCCGATCAGCCCTTCGACCTCGCTGCGATTGCGGTTGGCAATCGGCACGCCGATGCGAATATCGCCCTGGCCCGTGTAGCGATGCAGCAGCACATTGAACGCACCGAGCAACAGCATGAACAGGGTTACGTTGTGTGTTTGCGCGCAGCGACGCAGTTGGGCGGCCAGCGCGGGGTCGATCGCGAAGTTATGGCGGGTGCCCCGGTAACTCGGCAGTGCCGGGCGCGGGCGATCGGTGGGCAACTCCAGCACCGGGTGTTCATCGCCCAGGCGCGCCTGCCAGTAATCGAGCTGGCGGGCCTGCTCCCCGGCTTCCAGCCAGCGGCGCTGCCATAGGGCGTAGTCGCTGTACTGGATCGGCAGCGCCGGCAGTTGCGGCGCCTCGTTGCGCTCATGGGCGTCGTAGAAACGGATGAACTCGTCGATCAACACGTTCATCGACCAGCCATCGGACACGATGTGGTGCAAGGTCAACAGCAGGACGTGCTCCCGAGCGTCGAGCTTGAGCAGTTGCACGCGCAGCAGCGGGCCGGTTTCCAGGTTGAATGGCTGCAGCGATTGCGCAGTGGCCGCCGCAGCGACTGCCTGTTCGCGCGCAGCGGCGGGCAGGTTGCTGATATCCGACTGTTCAATAATCAATGATGGCTCGACGGCGACCTGCTGCAGGCGCTCATCGGCCTGACGCTGGAACACCGTGCGCAGGGTTTCGTGGCGCGCGATCAGGCTGGCGAATGCCTGCTCCATCGCGGGCACACTCAGCGCGCCCTTGAGCCGCACCGCACCGGGCAGGTTGTAGGCGCCGCTGGCGGGGTCCAACTGCCAGAGAAACCACATGCGTTGCTGCGCGTAAGACAGCGCCTGGCGGTCCTGCGCCTCCACGCCTGCCGGGATCGGAAACCGGGAAAAATCCACCCCTTCGTTCTGCAACGCCTGCAGGAACAGCTGGCGTTTTTCCAGGGGCAACCCGATAAACCGGCGAGCAAGTTTCAAGGAGTCTTCAGCATTCATTTCAAAGGGTCCGGAGCAATAGGCAGGAAGCACAAAGGCACGTCGTCCCTATAAAACGAACCGCGAAGGGAAAAATTAGCGAGGGGGGAAAGGCGCGAAGCGAGCTGTCACGAGGGGTTACATCAAATCCGGGAACGCACCAGTAACCCGAGCTAGCATTGACGTACATCACTTTTTGCAACTACATTTAGTTACAGGCAAGGATCGCCGTGTCCAAAAATGAAAAGCTTCTGGCCAAACTGCTCAACGAGCACATGGTCTTTACCTGGCCCGAGCTCGTCACGTTATTGCGTCGTCTCGGTTACACACAACTGGAAGGAGCTGGAAGCCGCGTCAAGTTCGACATCGGCGACCCGACGGCAATGATCACCTTGCACAAGCCTCACCCCGGCAACGAACTGAAGCATTACATTCGGCGTCAGATCATCGAACAATTGAAATCAGGAGACCTGATTCAGTGAACAACCAACTGAAACACAAAGGCTACATCGGCTCTATCGAAGCCAGCCTCGAAGACAACTGCCTGTTCGGCAAAGTCCTGTTCATCAAGGCATTGGTGAGCTACGAAGGCAAGACAGTCGCCGAGCTGGACACGGCGTTCCAGGAGGCGGTGGACGATTACCTCGCCACCTGCCAGGCGCTCGGGCAAACACCGGAAAAACCCTGCAAGGGGTCGTTCAATGTGCGGGTCGGGCACGACCTGCACCTGGCGGCTGCGCTTGAGGCCAACCGCAAGAAAGTCACCCTGAACGACCTCACCCGCCAGGCGTTGAATGAGTTTTTACAACATCAAGGTGCCGGTACCTGCACAGTGACCAGTTGACTCCATCGGTGCTGTTGGGTAACTCCATCCCTGTGGCGAGCAGGCTTGTCCTGCGTTGGGCTGCGCAGCAGCCCCAAAACCAGACGCTGAGCCGTATCAGGTACACCGCGTTTTACTTGATTGGGGGCGCTTCGCACCCCAACGCGGGGCAAGCCCGCTCGCCACAATAAGCCCACACATTTTCCTTAACTGAACGGCATTAGGGCTTGCCCCAATGCCGTTCAGTTAAGCGCCGCTCCCCTGTGGGAGCGGCGGTGCGACTTGCCCGCGAAAGCGGTGGGTCTTCAACATCAATGTTTGCTGGGCCGACGCCATCGGGAGCAAGCCCCCTCCCACATTTTGTACAGCGTTCGGCAGACCATTTCGGTCGGCTCTCAGGCCGCCGCGCTCTTGATCTTGATCTTAGGCGCCCCGTCAAACACGCTGGCCGAACGCAGGTTTGGTTAGCCGCGCTGGGCCAAGGATGGCCCATCGCGGCGGCCCACGCTCCAAAGCCTGCATGAGGGCACACCGAGCCTGGGCGAGGTGCCGAGTGTTGGGGCAAGAGCGTTTTGCTTACTTTTGCGCTTTTCAAAAGTGAGCCGCCGTAAGGGCGGAACCCTAAGTCGTCGTTACCGCAGAAACGGATAGATACACCGAAAAATCGTCTTCGCGAGCAAGTCGAATCGTCGCTTGGGGGCTGCTGCGCAGCCCAACGCGGGGCAAGCCCTAATGCCAGTCAGTTAAGCACAGATTCCCTGTGGCGAGCAGGCTTGTCCTGCGTTGGGCTGCGCAGCAGCCCCAAAACCAGACGCTGAGCCGTATCAGGTACACCGCGTTTTGCTTGATTGGGGGCGCTTCGCACCCCAACGCGGGGCAAGCCCGCTCGCCACAACAAGCTAGCCTTCGCGCGTATACAACCCATTGATCGCCTTGTGAATAACGTCAATTCGAAATCAAACTAAGGCCAACCCTTGTTTTCTGCCCTTGATTCACTAAGTTTACATTTCGTTTCCTCAATCCCATTTGGTCCGCAGTACCGTCCGATGGCATAGACACTTCGGAGTCATGCTATGAACCAACGCCTCGGCACTGTCGACAACCCTGCTGATCTGCGTGCCTTGCCCACGCAAGCGCTGGCCTCGTTCGCTGATGAACTGCGCAATTTCATCCTCAACAGCGTCAGCGCCACTGGCGGGCATCTGTCTGCGAACCTGGGCACTGTGGAACTGACCATCGCCCTGCATTACGTCTTCGATACCCCCGACGACCGGATTATCTGGGACGTGGGACACCAGGCGTATGCCCATAAAATCCTGACCGAGCGCCGTGCGCAGATGGGCACCATTCGCCAGTTTGGCGGGATTTCAGGCTTCCCCCGACGCAGTGAATCCCCTTACGACTGTTTTGGCACCGCCCACTCCAGCACCTCGATCTCGGCCGCGCTGGGCATGGCCATTGCCTCCCGCCATCACGCGCGCAAGAGGCATTGCGTCGCGGTGATCGGTGACGGCGCATTGAGTGGTGGCATGGCCTTTGAAGCCATGAACAACGCGGGGTTGTATCGGGACCTTCCCCTGCTGGTAATCCTGAACGACAACGCGCTGTCCATCTCGCCGTCGGTAGGCATGCTGCGCGAGCACTTGGACGCGTTGGCCGCCAGGCGCAGTGACGGCCCTTCGGCAAACCTGTTCGAGGCCATGGGTTTCACCTACACAGGCCCCATCGACGGGCATGACCTCGGGCAATTGCTCGACGTGCTCTACACCTTGAAAGACCGTCGCGGGCCCCAATTGCTGCATATTGTTACCGAAAAAGGCCACGGCTACCCGCCCGCCGCGGCCGACCCGGTGCTCTATCACGGGCCGGGGAAATTTGACCCCATCGTCGGTATTCGCTCGGCGGCCCCTGCTGCACCTACGTATACGCAGGTGTTCGGTCAATGGCTGGCTGATGAAGCCGAGCGCGACCCACGAGTGGTCGTGATTACCCCCGCCATGCGTGAAGGATCGGGCCTGGTGGAATTTGAGCGTCGATTTGCCGATCGCTACTTCGACGTCGGTATTGCCGAGCAGCATGCGCTGACGTTTGCCGCAGCCTTGGCAGCCGAGGGCATGAAACCGGTGGTGGCCATCTATTCGACGTTCTTGCAGCGCGGCTACGATCAACTGATCCATGACATCGCCCTGCAGCAGTTGCCGGTGGTACTGGCCATCGACCGCGCCGGGATCGTCGGCGCCGATGGCGCAACCCATACGGGCGCATTCGATATTGCCTGCCTGCGCTGCATTCCCAACCTCATCTTGATGGCCCCCGCAGACGAAGACGAATGTCGACAGATGCTGCACACCGCACTGCAACAATCCGGACCCTGCGCGGTGCGTTACCCACGAGGGTCAGCAAACGCATCCAAACCGTGCTGCGAACCGAGGGAACTGCCGATTGGCAAAGGTGAGATTCGTCGCACCAGCACCCAGGCCCACGGGCAGCGCATCGCCGTCCTGGCATTTGGCTCAATGACGCAAAGGGCGCTGGAAGCGGCAACACTGGTCGATGTCACAGTGGCCAATATGCGGTTCATAAAACCGCTGGACGCCGAGCTGATCCTGTCGCTCACGCAGGCACATGACGCACTGGTGACCGTTGAAGAGGGCTGCATCATGGGCGGTGCCGGATCAGCCTGCCTGGAGTATCTGGCCGGCCTGAAACAACGCCCGCCGCTGCTGCAACTGGGCTTGCCCGACCATTTCATCGAACATGGAACACCTGACGAGCTATTAAGCCACTACAGCCTGGACGCAATCGGCATCGCCCGTTCAATACAGCAATTCGCCCGTGAGCAGCAGTTGGGTTCCCTGGCGCCCGACGCTATGTCGGCCTGCCAGGCGAGTGCACGAACATGAACATTTTCCTGGCTCAGCCACGGGGTTTCTGCGCCGGTGTGATACGCGCCATCGACACGGTCGAGCAGGCCCTGGAGCAACATGGCACCCCTGTCTACGTACGGCATGAAATAGTGCACAACCGCCATGTTGTTCGGACATTGCAGGATCACGGCGCCATTTTTGTCGAAGAGCTTGACCAGGTGCCGAGTGGTGCCGTGACCATTTTCAGTGCACACGGTGTGACGCGCGCTGTGGAGCAGGAGGCGTCGCAGCGCCATCTTCATGTGCTGGATGCCACCTGTCCGCTGGTGACCAAGGTGCACAACCATGGCCGCCAGTACGCCTCCATGGGTTATCGGCTGATTCTGATCGGCGAACCCGGACATCCTGAGGTCATCGGCATACTGGGCCAGATAGACGCCTCGATCACCCTGATCCAGACGGTCGATCAGGTCAACGCACTGGGATTTTCTCCCCGTACACCGCTCGCTTATCTCACCCAGACCACCTTGAGCGTCGACGACACCCGCAGGGTGGTCGACGCCCTGAAACGGCGCTACCCCGACATCGTGGGGCCGTCCAGCCGCGATATTTGCTATGCCGTGCAAAATCGCCAGCGAGCCGTACGCGAACTCTGCACACAAGTGGATGTGTTACTGATCGTCGGCAATGCCAACAGCGCCAACGCGATGACGTTGTGCACGTTGGCCAATGACAGCGGCACGCCCAGCTATCTGGTGGCCGACGGCAGCGAAGTGGACCCACGCTGGTTTACACCGCAGATGAGCGTTGGCATCAGTGCAGGCGCTTCAACCCCCGAGGCCTCGGTGCAGGATGTGATTGCAGCCCTGGCACGCATTGAACCGTTGCACATACACACCTTGCCCGGTCGCGAGGAGCACGCTCAGTTTCAACTGCCTCACGGGTTGATCGCCCGACAATAACCGTCACGCTATAACGCAGGAGCAGGCACGATGAATAACCTCCGTCTGGAGATACCGCCGCTGGAATGCCCTTCACCGACGCATATCGATGAAGCGCTTGGCAATCACGTCAACGACCTGTTACTGGCGTGGGTCAGTGAGGTGGGCATATTCGAGGGGCAGACGGACAAGGTACGCGCTTCCAATTTCGGGCGATTTGCGATGCTCTGCCACCCCGATACCGACGTACCGGACCGCCTGCTGCTGTCGGCAAAATGCATAGCGGCGCTGTTCGCGGTGGACGATCAGTATTGTGACGATGAACGCAGCGGCTCGGCTCCCAGGCTGCTGGGCCCGCGCCTGTCGCTGGCACTGGCGGCACTGGACAAGGCCTATCTGACCTCGCCGCACGATTTGTCATTGCAACGCGCGCTGAGCGCCGATCCGGTATTGCGCGGCCTGCAAGGTTATATGAGTCATCTGGCGCGCTACGGCTCCGAGCCCCAGATGGCTCGCGTTCGGCTGGAGACGATTGCCATGTTCGTCACCATGAACGCTGAAGCCTCATGGCGCATCGAACTCAGTCTGCCCTGCGTCTGGGAATACCTGGCGCAGCGACAGGTCAACAGTTTTCTACCCTGCATGGCGTTGATCGATATTGTGGGCGGCTATGAACTGGACGCCGCTGTATATTTCTCCGCGCCGGTGCGCGAAGTGGTCAATCTGGCGGCCAGTGCAACCATCATTGCCAATGACGTCTACTCCGCGCCCAAGGAAGCGCAGCCGCAAATAGGCGACTTCAACCTGCCATTATTGTTGGCTCACGAACAGCACTGTTCCTTGCAGGAAGGCCTGTGGCTGACCGCCGACATCCACAACAGCATCATGCATCAGTACCAAGCCCGGGAACGTGCACTGCTCGAACACGCCTCGCCATCCCTGCAACGCTTCCTGACCGGCGTAAAAGCCTGGCTGGCCGGCAATAACGAATGGCACCGCCACAGCGCGCGCTATCAGGTATGAGTCAGCCTGATTGCGCGCCTGTCAGATCAACCGCTTGATCTGCTTGTGGCGCCACACCAACCGGTAGTACGCGATCTGCAGGGCGAGCATCATCAGGTAGGTCACCGGAAACGCCATCCACACGCCTTCGAGGCCGAAGTGCGCATTGAGCAGGTACGCCACCGGCAGCTCGACGAACAGCACACAGACAATCGAGATCACCACCGGCATCAGCACCACGCCGCTGGCGCGCATTATGCCGCCGATCACGGCCTGGAAGCCGAACACCAGGATGCTCCACAGCATGATGTGCAACAGGTGTTCGGCATTGACCCGCGCCGTGTCGTCGGTGATGAACAACCCCAGCAACCAGTGTGACAGGCCGTAACCCAGCACGATCAGGCCGCCGGTCAGGCAGGTATTGATCAACAGCCCGGCGCGCAGGATCGGCCCGATGCGCTCCACACGCCCCGCGCCAATCGCCTGGGCGCCGAGGATCGAGGCGGTGATGGCAATCGACAGCGCCGGAAACTGCACATAGTTGACGATCTGCGTCACCGCGCCATAGGCCGCGGTGGCTTGGGAACCGTGGCCGTTGACCAGTGCCAGAATCACCAGCTCCGACAACGACAGCACCACCATCTGCAGCCCCGTCGGCAGGCCGATGCGCAGCACCTTGCCGAGGATCGCACGGTCCAGGCGTAACGCCGCGAGCAACTGGCGATCCGGCGCCATCACGTGCTTTTTATGGCGCAGGCGCAGGATCAAAAACAGCATGGCCAGGGTGTTGCCCACCAGCCCCGCATAGACTGCGCTCTGGATGCCCATGGGCGGCAGGCCGATCCAGCCGCGAATCAACGCGGGGGTCAGCAGCAGCCCCGTCAGGGTCGAGACCATCAGCGCCAGCAGTGGCGACACCGTGTCGCTGACCCCGCGCAGCAACTGCGTATAAAGGATGAACACCAGCAGCAGCGGCATGATCAACATCATTACCTGCGCGTAACCCACCGCATCGTCGAGCACGTCCAGCGGTGTACCCAGCGCCTGCAACGCCGGCCGCGCAAACAGGCTGCCCAGCACGGCCGCGATCAACCCCACCAGCGCGCCGAGGGTCAGCGTAGCGCCGGTGATGACCTTGACCATGCCCGTCTCGCCAGCCCCCCACGCCTGGCCGATCAATACCGAAGCGCCCGCCCCCAGGCCGATCACCAGGGCAATGAAAAAGAACACGATGGGAAACATCCCCGACACCGCCGCCAGCGCCTGGGTGCCGAGCATTTGCCCGACATAAATACCGTTTAACGTGCCGGAAAAGCTTTGCAGGAAGTTGGACAGCACCATCGGTGCGAGAAAGAACAGGTAGGTCTGCCACAGCGGGCGTTGCACAAGGTTTTGCATGAAAAAACGGTGCCTCGAAGAACTAACGCATCCACAAGTTATACCGTATGTGGATCCAATTTTCCCGCGCCTGATCAATTTGCTCAATGACAAGTGCGCGAATTACTGATTGGACGCGCCGGTTGCGGGTGAGTAGATTCCATGCCGGGAATAGCTATTAGCCATCATCTCTCATCCCTCTGGAATCGAGCCTCACATGAAAAAACCTGTCTCGCTGGCGATGCGTATCGGCCTGGGCTTTGCTTCCACCCTGTCACTGTTGGTGCTGATCACCGCCGTGGGTATCCAGCGCGTGGGCTTTATCGACAGCACGCTCAAGGACGTCGCCGAAAAAGCCGCCGTGGCCCAGCGCTACGCCATCAATTTTCGAGGCAGCGTGCACAACCGCGCCATCGCTATTCGCGATGCGGTACTGGTCACGGATGAGACCGCGCTCAATCGGCACCTGGCCGAGATCGACCAACTCAAGCGAGACTATCAGGACGCCGCCGTGCCACTCGACCGCCTGTTCGGCAACGGCGGCGCCAGCGCCGAGGAAACCCGCCTGCTGAACGATATCAAGGCTATCGAGACGCAGACCCTGGCGTCTTCGGAGCGCGTCATCAGCCTGCGCCGCAATAACGACATCGCCGGCGCACAGGCGCTGTTGCTGGCCCAGAGTTCAGACCTCTATTCCGAGTGGCTCAAACGCGTCAACGCATTGATCGATTTTGAAGAGGCGCGGATCCGGCACCAGCTTGGCTCGGTGCAAACCGCAGCGAGCAACTTCGCGGTATTGATGCTGCTGGCCAGCGCCGTGGCGATTGTGTTGAGCGTACTGGTGTCGCTGCTGATCATCCGCAAGGTCAAGGCCACCCTCGGTGCCGAGCCGGAAGAAGTGGCCGAGGCGATCCGGCGCCTGGCTCAGGGTGACTTGAACCAGCGTATCGAGACGCGTCACCCCGACAGCGTAATGGGCATTCTCAAAAATGCCCTGATTCGCCTGGGCGACACCATCACCGAAGTGCGCGCATCGGCCCAGGCCTTGCGGGATTCATCGGTGACCCTGTTGTCTGCGGCCGGCGACAACCGCCAGCAGATCACCCTGCAAACCAGCGAAGCCCAGCATGTGGCCGCCGCCATCACGCAAATGGCCGCATCGGTCAATGAGGTATCGGGCTACGCCTCGGCCGCCGCCAGGGCCACCCTGCAGGCCGATGCCGAAGTCAACAGCGGCCACCGTCTGGTGGGTGAAGTGAGCGTGGCGATTGAAGAACTGGCGGAAATTCTCGAACAGGCCACTACCCGCGTGAATCAGGTGTCCAGCGACAGCGAAAGCATCGAAACGGTGATTGAGGTGATCAACTCGATTGCCGCGCAGACCAACCTGCTCGCCCTGAACGCCGCGATTGAAGCCGCACGCGCCGGGGAACATGGCCGCGGCTTTGCGGTGGTGGCCGACGAAGTGCGCTCGCTTGCGACCCGCACTCAGGAGTCAACCCAGGAAATCCGCGACATGATCGGCAAACTGCAAAGCGGCACCCAGGATGCCGCCGACATCATGCAGCGCAGCCGCGCCCTGGCCCAGACCACGGTCGGCCAGACCCGCGATTCGCAAGTGTCATTGGGCAAGATCAGCGAGGAAGTCGGCGCGATCAACACCATGAACGCGCAGATCGCCAGCGCCTCGGTGCAGCAGAGCGCCGCCGCCGA
Source organism: Pseudomonas sp. MH9.3 (assembly GCF_034354675.1). Classification (NCBI taxonomy): domain Bacteria; kingdom Pseudomonadati; phylum Pseudomonadota; class Gammaproteobacteria; order Pseudomonadales; family Pseudomonadaceae; genus Pseudomonas; species Pseudomonas sp. MH9.3. The sequence continues at coordinate 1,153,174 of NZ_CP133785.1, forward strand.
AGAGGTCGCGCAGAACGTCACGCGTATCCACAGTTCCACCGTGCAATCGGCAGTTGGCTCCGAAGTGGTGGAAAACGCCAACCAGGAACTGGCGGAACTGGCGGACAGGTTGAGCACCAAGGTAGCCTTTTTCAGCGTGGCGACCCGCTGACCGCCATAGGTCCCGTTATCTTTTTTTGGCCGTCTGATCAATCGCAGGAATGGGAACGTACGAGCGTCGCGGCCAGTTCTTCACGGGTCCGGCTGATGACGGCGCCTGCCGTGAGCAACTGATCGACGGCATCCAGGCCGCCCTCCGGCGTGATCGCGCGGCAGGCCGGCAGGTGCAGCACCACCGCCAGACCCGCCTTGAGCAGTTGCAGGGCGGTGATCTTGACGCAGTAGTCCAGAGCTAGGCCGCCGACGATAACCCGCTGCACGCTGTGAGCCTTGAGGTACTCGATGACGCCCGTGGAGAGCTTGTCATGCAGATCGTGGTAACAGGCACCGTAGGGATGCAGGTCGGGTTCGACGCCTTTCCAGACGAAGTAATCGTAGTCGTAGGGCGTGGGCAGTTCATCCAGCAGGGTGAAGCCCTCGGTGCCAGGCACACAGTGGTTGACCCAGGTGACATCGGCATGCGCCAGGCCCGTGGGCTGCAGCATTTCGCTGTGCCGAGAGACTACCCAGGGTGCGTGCGGGGTGTGCGCGTCCTTGCTGCCAATACGATGACCGGCAAGGCTGGCCATGTAGTTGAGCTCGGCGCCGATCTGGTCACCACCGGCCACCGGCAACTCATTGGGGCACAGTGGCGTGAAGCTTTTCTGGGCGTCGACATCGAATGAGGCGATGGCGATTTTTGCGAGGGGCATGGCGGTTCTCCCGTGGCCAGGCAGGAAGTGTATAGAGGGTCCGTTTTTTGATTACAGTTTTGCCGATTGAAAGCCTGACGGTCAGGTAATATAGCGCCGTTTGTCACAGCCACCCCGTTGTGCCCGCCAACCCAAGTCGACTGCCCATGCCCTTCGAACTCAGCGTAGACCTCACCACCCTGGCCATCCTCGCCGTGGTTGCCTTTGTCGCCGGCTTTATCGACGCCATCGCCGGCGGTGGCGGCTTGCTCACCACGCCTGCCCTGCTCACGGCCGGCATGCCGCCGCACCTGGTGCTGGGCACCAATAAGCTCAGCTCGACCTTCGGCTCGGCCACCGCCAGTTTCACCTTCTACCGGCGCAAGCTGTTCCATCCGCGCCAGTGGGTGCACGCCATCGTCGGCACCCTGATTGGTGCACTGACCGGCGCCGTGGTCGCGCATTACCTGCCCGCCGAAACGCTGAACAAGATGCTCCCGGTGATTGTTTTCGCCTGTGGTGTGTATCTGCTGTTCGGCGGAACGCCCAAGGCACCGCTGGATGCCGATGCGCCGATCAGGAAGAAATGGCAGGCCACCCAGGGCTTCGGCCTGGGTTTCTACGACGGCGTGGCCGGGCCCGGCACGGGCGCGTTCTGGACCGTCAGCACGATGCTGTTGCACCCCATCGACCTGGTGAAAGCCAGCGGCGTGGCACGCAGCATGAACTTCGTCAGCAACGCGGCGGCGCTGACGGTGTTCATCATCAATGGGTCGGTGGACTGGATCGTCGGCCTGGCCATGGGCCTGTCGGTGATGTGCGGTGCATTCTTTGGCGCACGCAGCGCAATCAGCGGCGGCGCCAAATTCATTCGCCCGGTGTTCATCACCGTGGTACTCGGTCTGACCGTACGCCTAGCCTGGCAACACTGGTTCAGCGTGGCCTAGGCGACGGGCCAGGTACAGGTCGATGAGATAGCGCGCAATCGAGCGCGACGCTGGCAACGGCGGCAACGCGTGGATATTGAACCACTGCGCGTCCTCTATCTCGTCGGCCTGGGGCACGATCTCGCCGCCGGCGTATTCGGCATGAAAGCCCAGCATCATCGAGTGGGGAAACGGCCAGCATTGGCTGCCCCTGTACTGAATGTTCTTCACCTCCACCTGCACTTCTTCACGCACCTCGCGAATCAGGCACTCCTCGGCCGACTCGCCCGGCTCGGCAAACCCCGCCAGCGTGCTGTACACCCCCGTGACAAAGCGCGGTGAACGCGCCAGCAGAATCTCGTCGCCGCGGGTCACCAGCACGATCATGCTCGGCGAAATGCGCGGGTAACTGCGCAAATCGCAGGGCGGGCAGAACATCGCGCGCTCGCGCGGCACCTGGACCATGGGCTGACCACAACTGCCGCAGAAACGGTGCTCACGCGCCCAAGTGCCGATTTGCGCCGCATAACCCAGCACCTTGTACAGGGTGTGATCGCCCTGCAGCATGAAGCCGCGCAGGCCCTGCCAACTGCAGCCTGGCACGTCGGCGGCACTGTTGAGCTCCAGCAGGTACACCGGCTCGCCATCGAGGTGGCCGATACCGTGCTCGGCGAACACCGACAGGTCCTGGCGCTTGAGCCATTCACGCGGAAACAGCGGGCCATTGGCGTCCTGTAAAAAGCCCTCGCGGCTGCGCGCAACGGCCCAGCCACCGGGAGTCTCGTTGTCCAGCAGCGTTGTGGTAATCCAGCCTGGAGTCATGTCGGTCAATCCACAAAGTCGGGTTTCTGTTTACTCATATGGGCCGCGATGGCCACGCGCAAATCGTTGGATTGCAACATAGCCGCGTTCCAGGTGGCAACGTATTCCAGACCGTCATTGACGCTGTGGTCCCGCATGTAGCTGAGCATGGCCTTGGTGCCAGTCACGGCAATTGGCGATTTGGCGGCAATCTCGCGGGCAATCTCGAGGACCCCGGCCAACAGGCTGGCGTGATCGGGGTACACACGGTTCACCAGGCCAATGCTGCGCGCTTCTTCGGCGCCGAACTGACGGCCGGTGTAGGCCAGTTCGCGCAGCATGCCGTCACCGACGATGCGCGGCAGGCGTTGCAGGGTGCCGACATCAGCGGCCATGCCAATGTCGACTTCCTTGATGGAGAACTGCGCATCCTCGGCGGCGTACCGCATGTCGCAGGCGCTGATCAGGTCGATGGCGCCGCCGATGCAGTAGCCCTGGATCGCCGCCAGCACCGGCTTGCGGCAGTTGTCGACCGCGTTGAACGAGGCTTGCAGCTCGAGGATCTTGCGCCGCAGCAGCCGTGCGTTACGCCCCACGTCCTTGCCCAGGTCATTGGCCACCTGGGCCAGCAGCATCAAGTCGATACCCGACGAGAAATGCTTGCCCGCACCGCTGAGTACCACGGCGCGCACGGCGTCGGTGTCTTCGACCCATTGAAAGATCTCGACGATTTCACGCCAGAATGCGGCGTTCATCGCGTTGATCTTTTCCGGGCGGTTGATCTGCACATGGGCAACGTTGCCGCTGAGTTCGACGACGAAGGCTTGGTATTCGGACATGGCAGTGATCCCTGACTGACGATTGATAAGGGCCAGACTATAACAAGGCTGCGCAAGGGCGCATCGGCCAAAAGCCGGACGCGCCCTTATCGGCGCCATGGGCACCGAGCCGCTGGGAAAATGCTGGATAAAACCCCGCGCACCCGCCATCCTTCGCGCTTTAAGCCGCCCGCTCGCGGCGCTCCATGCTCAAAGGACATGCCCATGCACAGCCACCCTCTCGCCCTGGCCGATTTCGACTTTATCGACGAAACCCTGCTCAAATACGGCGACGACCATTCGGTACTCAACCTGGCAGAACTCGATGGCTACTTCACCGCGCTGGTGTCGAGCCCGGCCCGGGTGGATGTCGGCGAGTGGTTCCCGGCGATCTGGGGCGGACACAACCCGGCCTGGGAAAGCGCGGACGAAGCCCAGGGTTTCCTCGAACTGTGCGTACGCCACATGAATACCCTGGCCGCCCAACTGGCTAACGATGCCCGGGGGTTCAAGGCCCGTTTCGATGACACCGAGCATCAGGGCCACACCCTGACCCTCGCCGAAGAGTGGTGCTTTGGCTACATCCGTGGCGCGGCCATCGCCCACTGGCCTGACCTGCCGCCCGAGCAGGCCGCGCACCTGGAAAAAATCGCCCAGTGCGCCGAGCAGGACAACTTCGAGCTGCCGGCCGACCTCGATGTACAGGCGCACCAGCAGCGCGTCAGCGAGATCGAACCGGCCGCGCGCGCCCTGCACGATTACTGGTTGGCCTTGCGCTAAGCCTCGACAAGCACCGCTGCTTTGGCCGATTATTCGAGTCCGCCCGTCGGCCACTCCGTGCCACCTTGCCCTGATCAGGAGCCTTGCACCTTGAGTTCGCAGAAAACCGTGACCGTTACCCCGCCCAATTTCCCCCTGAACGGCAAGGTCGCGCCCCCCGGCTCCAAATCCATCACTAACCGCGCCCTGTTGCTGGCCGCCCTGGCCACCGGCACCAGTCGCCTGAGCGGCGCACTGAAAAGCGATGACACCCGGCATATGTCGGTGGCCTTGCGCGAGATGGGCGTGACCATCGATGAGCCGGATGACACCACCTTTGTGGTGACCGGTTCCGGCAAGCTGCAACGGCCCCTGCAACCGCTATTTCTCGGCAATGCCGGCACGGCGATGCGCTTTCTCACCGCCGCTGTGGCCACCGTGCAAGGCAGCGTCGTGCTGGACGGCGACACCTACATGCAAAAACGCCCGATCGGCCCGCTGCTGACCGCCCTCGGGCAGAACGGCATTCAGGTCGACAGCCTCACCGGCTGCCCGCCGGTGACCGTACACGGCGTGGGCAAGGTGCAGGCCAGGCGCTTCGAGATCGACGGCGGCTTGTCCAGCCAGTACGTCTCGGCGCTGCTGATGCTGGCGGCGTGCGGCGAAGCACCGATTGAAGTGGCACTGACCGGCAAGGACATTGGCGCTCGTGGCTATGTGGACCTGACGCTGGACTGCATGCGCGCATTCGGCGCGCAGGTGGAGGTAGTCGACGACAGCACCTGGCGCGTCGCCGCGACCGGCTACCGTGCCCATGACTACCTGATCGAGCCGGATGCGTCCGCCGCCACCTACCTGTGGGCGGCTGAAGTGTTAACCGGCGGCCGTATCGATATCGGCGTGGCCGCGCAGGATTTCACCCAGCCGGACGCCAGGGCCCAGGCGGTGATCGCGCAGTTCCCGAACATGCCGGCCACCGTGGTGGGCTCGCAGATGCAGGACGCGATCCCGACCCTGGCGGTATTGGCCGCCTTCAACAACACCCCGGTACGCTTCACTGAACTGGCCAACCTGCGCGTGAAGGAATGTGACCGCGTGCAGGCCCTGCACGACGGCCTCAACGAAATCCGCCCGGGCCTGGCGACCATCGAGGGCGATGACTTGCTGGTAGCCGCCGACCCGGCGCTGGCCGGCACTTCCTGCAATGCACTGATCGACACCCACGCCGACCACCGCATCGCCATGTGCTTTGCGCTGGCGGGGCTGAAGGTCGCGGGCATTCGCATCCAGGACCCGGACTGCGTGGCCAAGACCTATCCTGATTACTGGAAAGCCCTGGGCAGCCTGGGCGTTGCGCTGACCTATTAAGTCGGTGGCGCCGCAATGGGGAGGGAATGCACATGACAATTCGCCAACCCTGCCCACCCGGCGCCTGTATTTGCGCCCGTGAACAGCTGCTGCAGGCGCCGGGTGCGGACCTGCGGGTGCTTGGCCTGACGCGTCAGGAAGAAAAAAAGCTGCTTGCCCGGCTGGAAGATCTCAAGAGTCTGCAGGACCTGGAGCACATGCAGCAGCGCATGTATGAGCTGCTGGGGATTCGCGTGCATGTGGCGCCCGGACATACCGAGGTCAGGAGCATGCGGGGAATTCAGATTGTCATCGATGAACTGCCGGGAATGTGCCGCAAGACACGGCAGGCGATTCCGGCGGCGATTCGCCGGGGCCTGGAGAAACGGCCGGAGATTGCTTATCGGTTGCTTGATGCTTATGACTTGTTTGGCCAGGGGTGAGGGTTGGGGGTATATCCGGTATTTGGGTGATGGCTGCACCTCGCCCAGGCTCGGCCTGATCCATGGACATCCGAATGTGGGAGGGGGCTTGCTCCCGATGGCGTTGTTTCAGCCACAAATAAGCTGAATGACACTCCGCCATCGGGAGCAAGCCCCCTCCCACACTTTGCGCAGTGTTCGGCAGACATTTTCGGTCAGCTTCCAGGCCCAAGCCAGCATCCCCCCTTCTGCTTATATCATTCCGAATGATAGTCACCTTCGCCTCATTCGATTCGTGACATACCCCTACCCCGCGCATGATCCGCCCATCTCAAATACATTGGCGGATGCACCTCATGGAACAGTCACTCAAACACTTGCGCTTCCCCCTGGCGATATTGGCCGTGGTGGTGATGAGCGCCTGCGGCAAGACCCCCGATCAGGCCGCCGCCATGCCACCGGCGAAAGTCAGCGTGGCCAAGGTGCTGGAACAACCGGTCAACGAGTGGGACGAATTCACCGGCCGTCTCGAAGCCCCGGAGACTGTGCAGATTCGTCCTCGGGTCTCTGGCCAGATTGATCAAGTCGCTTTTACCGAAGGCGCTTTGGTCAAGAAAGGCGACCTGCTGTTTCAGATCGACCCGCGCCCGTTCCAGGCGCAAGTGCGCCAGCTTGAAGCCCAGTTGCAACAGACGAAGGCCGCCGCCAACCGCAGTGACAACGAAGCCCAGCGCGGTGACCGTCTGCGCCAGAGCAATGCGATTTCCGCCGAACTGGCCGACTCGCGCACCACCGCCGCCCAGGAAGCCCGCGCTGCGGTCGCCGGGATCCAGGCGCAGTTGGACCTGGCCAAACTGAACCTGAGCTTTACCCGCGTGACCTCGCCGATCAGCGGCCGGGTCAGCCGCGCGGAGATCACCGCCGGCAACCTGGTGACGGCCGATACCACCGCGCTGACCAGCGTGGTTTCCACCGACAAGGTGTATGCATACTTCGACGCCGACGAGCGCGTGTACCTCAAGTACACCGAGCTGGCGCGCCAGGGCCGCCGTGGCGCGACCACCCCGGTGTACCTGGGCCTGTCCAATGAAGCCGGCAACCCGCACCTGGGCCAGATGAACTTCGTCGACAACCAGGTCAACCCGGCCACCGGCACCATTCGCGGGCGCGCCGTGTTCGATAACAGCAAGGGCGAATACACCCCTGGCCTGTATGCCCGCCTCAAGCTGGTGGGCAGCGGCACCTATTCTGCCGTGCTGATCAACGACGAGGCCGTGGGCACCGACCTTGGCAAGAAGTTCGTGCTGGTGATGGAAGGCGACAAGCCGGCCTATCGCGCCGTGGAGCTGGGGCCAAAGATCGAAGGCCTGCGCATCGTGCGCAGCGGCCTGGGCAAGGACGACACCATTGTGGTCAAAGGCCTGCAGCGCGTGCGTCCGGGTACGCCGGTTTCCCCGGAGACCATCCCGATGGCCAGCCAGGAAACCCTCGCCGCTCTCGCCCAACAACGACAAGCGCTTGAAGCCAGCAACCTCGAACAGGTGGCGCCGGAAAAAACCGCGCCCAAGCTCGCTGCTGTCGCGACTCCACGCGGTTAAGGGATACGACTCAAGATGAATTTTTCCAAGTTCTTCATTTCGCGGCCGATCTTCGCAGCGGTGCTGTCGCTGTTGATCCTGATCGCGGGTGCAATCTCGCTGTTTCAATTGCCGATCAGCGAATACCCGGAAGTGGTGCCACCCACCGTGGTGGTACGCGCCAACTTCCCCGGCGCCAACCCCAAGGTCATCGGCGAAACCGTGGCCGCGCCGCTGGAGCAAGCAATCACCGGCGTCGAGAACATGCTGTACATGTCCTCGCAATCCACCGCTGACGGCAAGCTGACCCTGACCATCACCTTCGCCCTGGGCACCGACCTGGACAACGCGCAGGTGCAGGTGCAAAACCGCGTGACACGCACTCAGCCAAAACTGCCCGAGGAAGTGACACGCATCGGCATCACCGTGGACAAGGCCTCCCCGGACCTGACCATGGTGGTGCACGTTACCTCGCCCGATCAGCGCTACGACATGCTCTACCTGTCCAACTACGCGATCCTCAATATCAAGGACGAACTGGCCCGCCTCGGCGGCGTCGGCGACGTGCAGTTGTTCGGCATGGGCGACTACTCCCTGCGCGTATGGCTGGACCCGAACAAGACCGCCTCGCGCAACCTGACCGCCACCGATGTGGTGACGGCGATTCGCGAACAGAACCGCCAGGTAGCGGCCGGTGCCCTGGGCGCGCAGCCTGCGCCCAACGACACCAGCTTCCAGCTGTCGGTGAACACCCAGGGTCGTCTGGTCACTGAAGAAGAGTTCGAGAACATCGTGATCCGCGCCGGTGACAACGGCGAGATCACCCGTCTCAAGGACGTCGCACGGGTTGAGCTGGGCTCCAGCCAATACGCCCTGCGCTCGCTGATCGACAACCAGCCGGCCGTGGCGATCCCGATCTTCCAGCGCCCTGGCTCCAACGCCATCGACATCTCCAACGAAGTGCGCGCCAAGATGGCGGAGCTGAAGAAGAGCTTCCCCGAAGGCATGGATTACCGCATCGCCTACGACCCGACGGTGTTCGTGCGCGGCTCCATCGAAGCGGTGGTGCATACCCTGTTCGAAGCGTTGATCCTGGTTGTGCTGGTGGTGATCCTGTTCCTGCAGACCTGGCGCGCGTCGATCATTCCGCTGGTGGCGGTGCCGGTGTCGTTGATCGGGACCTTTGCGGTGATGCACCTGTTCGGCTTTTCGCTCAATGCGCTGTCGCTGTTCGGCCTGGTGTTGGCCATTGGTATCGTGGTGGACGACGCCATCGTGGTGGTGGAGAACGTCGAGCGCAATATCGAGCTGGGGCTGGACCCCTACCCGGCCACGGAAAAGGCCATGAGCGAAGTGACCGGCCCGATCATCGCCACGGCGCTGGTGCTGTGTGCAGTGTTCATTCCGGCGGCGTTCATCAGCGGCCTGACCGGGCAGTTCTACAAACAGTTCGCCCTGACCATTGCGATTTCCACGGTGATCTCGGCGTTCAACTCGCTGACCCTGTCCCCTGCCCTGGCCGCCGTGTTGCTGCGCAGCCATGACGCACCGAAGGACCGCTTCTCCAAAGTGCTCGACAAACTGTTCGGCGGCTGGCTGTTCCGTCCGTTCAACCGCTTCTTCGAGAAAGCCAGCCACGGTTACGTCGGCACCGTGCGCCGGGTGATTCGCGGCAGCGGTATCGCGTTGTTCCTGTACGCAGGGTTGATGGTGCTGACCTGGTTCGGCTTTGCCCACACCCCCACCGGTTTCGTGCCGGCCCAGGACAAGCAATACCTGGTGGCCTTCGCGCAATTGCCGGACGCCGCCAGCCTGGACCGTACTGAAGCGGTGATCAAGCGCATGTCCGACATCGCCTTGAAACAGCCGGGCGTGGAAAGTGCCATCGCCTTCCCGGGCCTGTCGATCAACGGTTTTACCAACAGCCCGAACAACGGCATCGTGTTCGTGACCTTGAAGCCGTTCGATGAGCGCAAGGACGCGAGCCTGTCCGCCGGTGCGATTGCCGGTGCCTTGAACGGCCAGTACGCCGGCATCCAGGAAGCCTATATGGCGATCTTCCCACCGCCGCCGGTACAGGGCCTGGGCACCATCGGCGGCTTCCGCCTGCAGGTCGAAGACCGTGGCAACCTGGGCTACGACGAGCTGTACAAGGAAGTGCAGAACATCATCACCAAGAGCCGTGGCGTGCCGGAGCTGTTCGGCCTGTTCACCAGCTACACGGTCAACGTGCCCCAGGTCGATGCCGCCATCGACCGTGAGAAGGCCAAGACCCACGGCGTGGCGATCAGCGACATCTTCGACACCCTGCAGATCTACCTGGGCTCGTTGTACGCCAACGACTTCAACCGCTTTGGCCGCACCTACCAGGTCAACGTGCAGGCTGAACAACAGTTTCGCCAGGACGAAGACCAGATCGGCCAGTTGAAAGTGCGCAACAACAAGGGCGAGATGATCCCGCTGGCGACCTTCATCAAGGTCAGCGACACCTCGGGGCCCGACCGCGTGATGCACTACAACGGCTTTATCACCGCAGAGATCAACGGCAACGCCGCACCGGGCTACAGCTCCGGCCAGGCTCAAGCGGCGATTGAAAAACTGTTGAAGGATGAACTGCCCAATGGCATGACCTACGAGTGGACCGACCTGACCTATCAGCAGATCCTCTCGGGCAACACCGCGCTGTTCGTGTTCCCGCTCTGCGTGCTGCTGGCGTTCCTGGTGCTGGCCGCGCAGTACGAAAGCTGGAGCCTGCCACTGGCGGTGATCCTGATCGTGCCGATGACGCTGCTGTCGGCGATCACCGGGGTGATCATCTCGGGCAGCGACAACAACATCTTCACCCAGATCGGTCTGATCGTACTGGTGGGCCTGGCGTGCAAGAACGCGATTCTGATCGTCGAGTTCGCCAAGGACAAACAGGCCGAGGGCCTTGACCCGCTGGCTGCGGTGCTCGAAGCCTGCCGCCTGCGTCTGCGGCCGATCCTGATGACCTCGTTCGCCTTCATCATGGGTGTGGTGCCACTGGTGCTGTCCAGCGGTGCCGGTGCCGAGATGCGCCATGCCATGGGCGTGGCGGTGTTCTCCGGGATGATCGGGGTGACCTTCTTCGGCCTGTTGCTGACGCCGGTGTTCTACGTACTCATTCGTCGCTATGTGGAGCGCAGCCAGGCGCGCAAAGCGGCCAAGGCCTTGAAGCTGGAGACACAGCCATGAGCGTGAAACTATTCCTGCCGAGCCTGCTGGTACTGGCGCTCGCCGCCTGCGCCGTCGGCCCGGACTACAAAACCCAGACGCCGGAGGCGGCGAACATCACCGCCGCTGCAGACGCAAAGCAATACGATCACGCCAAGTTCGAAGGTATCTGGTGGCAGCAGTTCGAGGACCCGACCCTCAATCAGTTGGTGACTCAGTCGCTGCAAGGTAACCGTGACCTGCGCGTGGCGTTTGCCCGCCTGCGTGCGGCCCGGGCGATTCGTGATGACGCCAGCAATGACGCCATGCCGACCATCACCAGCCGCGCCAGCAGTGACTTGGCCAAGGGGCAGATCCCTGGCCAGACCACTCGGCGCGTCAACAGCGAACGTTATGACCTGGGGCTGGACATGGCCTGGGAGCTGGACCTGTTCGGCCGCATCCAGCGCAATCTGGAAGCCAGCGACGCCGACCAGCAGGCAGCCGAGGCCGACCTTTACCAGTTGCAAGTGAGCATGATTGCCGAACTGGTGGATGCCTACGGCCAGTTGCGCGGTGCGCAACTGCGCGAACGCATTGCCCTGGACAATCTGAAGAACCAGCAGGACTCACGCAGCATCACGGTGAGCCTGCGTGATGCCGGTGTGGGCGACCAGCTCGATGTGGAGCGCGCCGATGCACGCCTGGCCTCGGTGGAAGCCAGCGTGCCGCAGCTGCAGGCCGAACAGGTGCGCGAGCGCAACCGCATCGCCACCCTGCTCGGCCAGCGCCCGGACAAGCTCAGCGTCGACCTGAGCGCCAAAGACCTGCCGGCGATTGCCAAGGCGCTGCCGATCGGCGACCCGGGGCAACTGCTGCAACGGCGTCCGGACATCCTCAGCGCCGAACGCAAGCTGGCCGCCGCCACCGCCCGCATTGGCGTGGCCAAGGCCGATCTGTTCCCACGGGTCAGCCTCAGCGGCTTCCTCGGCTTCACCGCCGGGCGCGGTTCGCAGATTGGCTCATCGGCAGCCAATGCCTGGGCGCTCGGCCCAAGCATTACCTGGGCGGCGTTCGACCTGGGCAGCGTGCGTGCGCGCTTGCGCGGCGCGGACGCCGAGGCCGATGGCGCGCTGGCGACCTATGAGCAACAGGTGCTGCTGGCGTTGGAAGAATCGGAAAATGCTTTCAGTGATTACGGCAAACGCCAACAGCGGTTGCTGTCGTTGATCCGTCAGAGTGAGTCCAGCCGCGCCGCCGCCGACCTCGCGGCCATTCGTTATCGCGAAGGCACGGTGGACTTTTTGGTGTTGCTTGATGCCCAACGGGAACGTCTGGCCGCCGAAGACGCCCAGGCTCAGGCCGAAGTGGACCTGTATCGCGGGATTGTCGCGATCTACAAGGCGCTGGGCGGTGGCTGGCAGCCGGATACGGTCATCGCGAACGCGAAGTAATGTAAAGAGCTCCTTTGGTTGGTCGCATCCAGCCAATTTTTAGCCCCGCGCCCCATTCGGTCGCGGGGCTTTTTTTGGGTCTTGGGAAAGGAGCTACGTGGCAAATTCCTAAAAGAATGACGCTGTCAGCGACGTTCTGGTCCCACACTGGCACTACTTGCCAGGCATTATTTCGTTCAGGATCAAACTGCGATAATGGCCCGGATTTGATCCGGACCATTTGCGAAAGGCTTTATAAAACGAACTGGTGTCTGCAAATCCCAACCGCGCGGCAATCTCGGCAAAGCTGATCTGCGGTTCGGCCAACCATACGATGGCCAACTCTTTACGCACGTTGTCCTTGAGACCCAGGTAGGTCTGCCCTTCTTCAGCCAGACGGCGTCGCAGGGTCGAGGCGGACACGCACAGCGACGCCGCGAGGCCGTCGGTTTTCGGCCAGGTGTCGGGCGGCAGTTGGCGCAGGTCGTGTTTGATGCGCGTGGCCAGGCTTTGCGGATCGCGGTATTTGACCAGAATGTTGGCTGGCGCATGCGCGAGGAAGCGCTTGAGCTCTTCGGGGCTGCGCTTGATCGGCAGGTCCAGGCAATCGGCGGAGAAGATCATGCGCGTGCGCGGCCGGTCGAAGCGCAAGTTGTCGGAGAACATCACCCGGTAATCGTCATAAAAGGCCGGTTGCGGACACCGCAGCTCAATGGCCAGGATCGGGATACGCCGGCCCGCCAGCCAACAGGCGACGCCGTGCACGATCATCCAATAGGTGAAATAGGTAAACGCGCGTTTAGGAGCGGGTTCGAGCAACACGATTTCGGCCAGGCTTTGTTGGCGCACCAGTTGAGCGGGCATCTGCTCCAGCATCAAGGACAGAAAACCCAGGCCGGTTTCCAGGCTCGCGCCCAGGTTCGGTTGCGCCATTGCGGCGTGACACAGGAACGCCAGGCTGCCGGACTTGAGCTTGCGCGGGTCCATGCCGAAGAACTCATCGTCGCTGCGCCGTGCGAGCAGACGCCACAGGCGCGCATAGGCTGTGGCGGGAACGCGGGCGAGCGGCTGCTCCAGCAGCGCCGGGTCGATGCCGACCTTGCTCAGGGCCTCAAGCGTAGCGGCGCCCGGCGCGCAGCTCTGCAACAAAGCCTCGCGCACAAGGTGGACAGAGATGGTGTCTTTTTCCGACATGGGCTACGGGGCAATCCGATCACACTGGAGATGGCGAGCATCATAAGGGCGCTTGCGCTTTGCCACCACCGTTCAGCCAGGGTTCAGCAAACGTCAAGTTTTCCTGTTTAGTAATGAGTATCATTATGATACAACTTAGCACCCTACCTAATTACCCTGTGGTGCCGAATGCTTGTCCCCTTTCTCATCATGCTGCGCGAGGGCATTGAGGCCGCGTTGATCGTTGGCATCATCGCCAGTTACCTGCAGCAAACCGGCCGTGGCCAGTGGATGCCGGCGGTGTGGATCGGGGTGTTTCTCGCCGCTGCGTTGGCCTTGCTGGTGGGCGGTGGATTGGAACTGGTGAGTGCCGAGTTTCCGCAAAAGCAGCAGGAATTGTTCGAAGGCATTGTCGGACTGGTGGCCGTGGGCATCCTCAGCTCGATGGTGTTCTGGATGCGCAAGGTGGCCCGCTCGATCAAGCACTCGCTGCACGCCTCCCTCGATCACGCCCTGACCGGTTCCCGGCACCAGGTCACGGCCTTGATCCTGATGGTGTTTTTCGCCGTGGCCCGCGAAGGCCTGGAAACCGTGTTTTTCCTGCTGGCGGTGTTCCAGCAGAGCGAAGGCCCTGGCGCGCCGATCGGTGCGCTGCTCGGCCTGATCCTGGCGATCATCGTCGGTTTCCTGATCTACAGCGGCAGCATGCGCCTGAACCTCGGCGCGTTCTTCCGCTGGACCGGCCTGTTTATCCTGGTGGTGGCCGCCGGCATCCTCGCCAACTCGGTGCAGGCCCTGCACGAAGCCGGTGTGTGGAACCACCTGCAAACCGTGCTGTTCGATTTCAGCAGCGCGCTGCCAATGGACAGCCCGCTGGGCTCGGTGCTGGCCGGGATGTTCGGCTACCAGGAAGCGCCGACCGTGAGCACCCTTGGCGCCTATCTGATTTACCTGGTGGTGGCACTGGTGATGTTTTTCCTGCCCGCATCGCCTGCTGCGCCTGTCGCCCAATCCCCTTCCGCTTCCAGTCAGTAAGGACCGTCTCTTGTCCAGCCCAACGCCTCAACCCGCCCCGCCGTCCCGCGCCCTGCGCTGGGCCGTGGCAGGCTCGGTGGTCGTGATGATCGCCGCCGGTGGTTTGTTCTATTACGCCTCGCAATTGGCCGCGAGCAAACGCCAGGCCAACCACAATGAAATCACCGTGACCCTCCACGGCCATGCCTGCGAGCCCAATGCGCTCACCGTGCCGGCCGGCCGCGCGAGCTTTCGCATCGTCAACCGTTCGGATCGCGCCGTGGAGTGGGAAATCCTCGATGGCGTGCTGGTGGTCGAGGAGCGCGAGAACATTGCGCCGGGCCTGAGCCAGGTGATCAACGCCAACCTGCAGCCCGGCGACTACGCAATCACCTGCGGGCTGCTGAGCAATCCGCGCGGCACCTTGCGGGTGACGCCGACTGCGCAGTCCGACGCCCAGGCCAAGGCCAAACCGTCGATGGTGGCTTTTATCGGACCGCTGTCGGAGTTTCGCGTGTACCTGAGCGCCCAGGGCAGTGCGCTGGTCAAGACGACAACGGCGCTGCAACAAGCCATCGACGCCGGCGACCTGGCCCAAGCCCAGGCGCTGTATGTGCCGGCGCGTGAGGCCTACCAGCGCCTGGCGCCGGCTGCTCAGCGCCTGGCCGAACTGGACAACGCGATCAACGCGCGCGCCGATTACTTTGAAAAACGCGAGCAAGACCCGGCCTTCAGTGGCTTCCACCGCCTGGAATACAGCCTGTTCCAGCAGCGCAGCCTCGATGGCCTGGCGCCGATTGCGCAGCGCCTAGTGGCCGACGTCACCACGCTCAAGCAGCAGTTGCTGGCCCAGTCCCTGCCGCCGGAGCAACTGGTGAGCATTGTGGTGCGCAACCTCAACAGCCTGGCCGATGTACGCGCGGCCAGCGGTGAAGAGGAACGCTACAGCCATATCGACCTCAACGGGTTTGCCGCCAACCTCCAGGTCGCGCACAAAGTGGTGGAGCTGATGCGACCACTGCTGAGCAAGTCCGCCGCCGACCTGTTGCCCACTATCGACAGTGCCCTCGCCGCCTTCGACAGCGAACTCCAGGGATTCAAGGTGGATAACGGTTACGCCCGCTACGACAGCATCACCGTTGATCAGCGCAAGCAGATCGCCGACAAGGCCAAGGCACTGGCCGCCGCACTCGATGGAATCGACCCCGCCCTTGGCCTTTCCGGCCTGCAGTGAGACGAACGCATACATGAGTGATTCAGAGCAGTTTTCCGCACAACGCCGCCGTGTCCTGCTGGGCATGGCCGCCACCGGCGCTGCGATTGCCGGCAGCAGCCTGAGCTGCCCGGCGATGGCCGCCGCGGCCGAACAGGTCACCACCGCACCGCGCAGTGACAAGACCCAGGACCACCACGATTTTTTCGGCACGCACCAGAGCGGCATCGTTACCCCCCGCCCGGCCTGCGGCATGCTGGTGGCATTCGACGTATTGGCCAGCGACCGCGAAGACCTGGAGCGGCTGTTTCATACCCTCAACGAGCGCATCCGTTTTCTGATGACCGGCGGCACCGTGCCCCAGGTCGACCCGAAACTGCCGCCCACCGATTCCGGCATCCTTGGCCCGGTGGTCACGCCGGACAACCTGACCATCACCGTGTCGGTCGGCGAGTCGCTGTTTGATGAGCGCTTCGGCCTTGCAGCGGTCAAGCCCAAGCGGCTGAGCCGCATGGTCGGTTTCCCCAATGATGCGCTGGAGCCGGCGCAGTGCCACGGCGACCTGAGCCTGCAGTTCTGCTCCAACACGACCGACACCAATATCCATGCCCTGCGCGACATCGTGAAAAATCTGCCCGACCTGCTGCTGGTGCGCTGGAAACAGGAAGGCAGTGTGCCGCCCCAGGCACCGACCAAACCCGGCGAGCCGGCG
The DNA here is from genome assembly GCF_034354675.1 of Pseudomonas sp. MH9.3. Classification (NCBI taxonomy): domain Bacteria; kingdom Pseudomonadati; phylum Pseudomonadota; class Gammaproteobacteria; order Pseudomonadales; family Pseudomonadaceae; genus Pseudomonas; species Pseudomonas sp. MH9.3. The sequence continues at coordinate 1,169,373 of NZ_CP133785.1, forward strand.
CAGAGCGCGCGTAACTTCCTCGGCTTTCGCGATGGTTCGGCCAATCCGGATTCCAACAATGCCAAGACCATGGACCAGATCGTCTGGGTCCAGCCCGGCAGCGATGAACCGGCCTGGGCCGCCCATGGCAGCTACCAGGCGGTGCGCATCATTCGCAACTTCGTCGAACGCTGGGATCGCACGCCGTTGCAGGAACAGGAAAGCATCATCGGCCGCGTCAAACCCACCGGTGCACCCATGGGGGGCCACAGCGAATCCCAGGTGCCGGACTACAGCAAGGACCCGGAAGGCAAGCTGACCAAGCTCGATGCGCACATCCGCCTGGCCAACCCGCGCACGCCGCAGACCCAGGCCAACCTGATCCTGCGCCGGCCGTTCAACTACTCCAACGGTGTCAACAAGAACGGTCAGCTGGACATGGGATTGCTGTTCATCTGCTACCAGGCCGACCTGGAGAAAGGCTTTATCAGCGTGCAGACCCGGCTCAATGGCGAGCCTCTGGAGGAGTACCTCAAGCCGGTGGGCGGCGGGTATTTCTTCACCTTGCCGGGCGTTACCGGGCCCAGGGACTTTATCGGGCGCACGCTGCTGGCGGCCACGCCCCCTCAAACCACTGCCAATACCTAAAAAACCGGAGCGTCCCATGAAGAAGTCGACTATTGCGTTGTCGTTGCTAATGACCCTCTCGCCGCTGAGCGCATTTGCCGCCACCGCGCCCCTGGACCTGGTCGGTCCGGTGTCGGACTACAAGATCTACGTCACCGAAGAAATCGCCGAGCTGGTCACCCAGACCCAGGCGTTCACCGCTGCGATCAACAAGGGCGACCTGGCCACGGCGAAAAAGCTCTACGCGCCGACCCGTGTGCACTACGAGTCCATCGAGCCGATTGCCGAACTGTTCAGCGACCTGGACGCGTCCATCGACTCACGTGTCGACGACCACGAAAAAGGTGTGACCGCCGAAGACTTCACCGGCTTTCACCGCATCGAATACGCGCTGTTCTCGCAGAACAGCACCCAGGGCCTGGAAGCGCTGACCGCCAAGCTCAACACCGATGTCAATGACCTGAAAACCCGCGTCGACGGCCTGACCTTCCCGCCGGAAAAAGTCGTCGGCGGCGCCGCCGCGCTGCTGGAAGAAGTCGCCGCGACCAAGATCTCCGGTGAGGAAGACCGCTACAGCCACACCGACCTCTACGACTTCCAGGGCAACATCGACGGCGCGAAGAAAATCGTTGACCTGTTCCGCGGCCAGATCGACAAACAGGACAAGGCGTTCCTGACCAAGGTCGACAAGAACTTCGCAACGGTGGACAAGATCCTCGCCAAATACAAAACCCCGGACGGTGGTTTCCAGACCTACGACAAGGTCAAGGAAAACGACCGCAAGGCCCTGGTGGGTCCGGTTAATACCCTGGCCGAAGACCTGTCGACCCTGCGGGGCAAGTTGGGTTTGAACTGATATGCCACTGAGTGTTCGGACCGCCTGTATGGGCGCCCGAACGCTTTTGGCGTGTTTGCCAGGCTACACATGGAAGTCAGATAACGGTGTTCCATCCGGCTTACCCGTTTGCGGGTTGAGCGCATACCAGACACCGTTGACCCTGGAAGCTACGACGGCGGCACCCTGACTGGTACCGGCCTGGCCTGATTGGCGAGGCGCTGGTGCCGAATCCAATCCACCGGCCAACCAATAAGCCCTCAATTTCTCTTCAATCGTGATCAGGTGGGGCGAGGCCTTGCCGAGCAACGATGCACTTGGCACCAGCCGCGATAGCTTGAACACGCCCTTGACGGCGGCTTCTGTCAACTGCGCGTAACCATCCGCCGGATTCATGACCCCGTTTGCCAATAATGCCGACTCCTTGATGAAGTTGAACGCCCTGTCGCTGAAGCTTGCAACCGGCTTTGTCCAGGCCTTACGCGGTGTCAGGGGCGTAACCGCACTTCCCAACCGGCGAAATGCGCTACCCAACGGGTTGGGCGTAAGCGCCTTGGCCGTACGCAACAACGACCGCACCTGGCCTCCGGCTCCAATAAGGACCCCGCCCACGTCCAATGTCAGGGCGAACAACCCACTGCCGATATTGCCGTCCGAAAACTCCTGATAAGCACCGAGAAAGGGGACGAGGCCCTTCAAAATAGCCTTGTCCCGGGCGAGCGCTTCGCGTTTTTTTTCCAGCGGCAAGGTACCTTCGGCCCTGAGCAGCATCTGCTCATCGCTTTCATACAAATTCTTGTCGGCAATCAGCGTCGCGATGCTGTGGGTCTTCGGCGATGCATACGTGTCAATCATGTCCGAGCTGGGTGCACCACCGGCCGATTTAACGCCGCCAATGGGCTCGCCAATGCGTTCAACGATAACCTTGGACGACACGTTCGGCCTGGGCGTAGCACCTTTCAAGTAAGCGTCCAGGTCCAGGTTGAGTTTGAATCCGCCCGTAAAGGCCTTTACGTAGATACCATCCAAACCTAACGGATTGGGTTTACCTTTAAGCACATCACCCTCTCTCAGTTGTTGAGGAAGGTCAGTGCGTTTGATGATTTTCCCATTGACAAACACCTCGAAATAACACACCTGCTTGCCCAGTTCGACCCTCATCAATGTACCTTGCCGACCTCTCGCGGCTTGCACATCGGCGTCGGTCTGCGTGGCGGGCGGCAGCCCGGTCTCGCCGCGCACGGTAAACACAGTGACGACGCTCTGCGGGTGGTCAAGCAGTTGACGGTCGGCCAGGGGGAGTTTGGCAAACATGAGTTTGAGCTGAGTGGCGTAGGCAGTCTTGAGGGTCGCGCTGTGCGCATCGACGGCTTGTTCAAGCAGCGGCTTCAACGCGGGAAGTCGACGAATTCGTTCATCGAGTTCTGCGCGCTTCTCGGCGGGCGCCTCAACGGCGAGGTTCGTCTGAAACGGAGTCGATCGATGCCTTGACAGCCTTTCAGGCATGTCACTCCTAAGTATCCATTTGCCTGGCATCAAGTCGCCGGTCATGTAGGTTTCGATGAGCGAACGTGCGCGAGGCTCGGAAATGGGCGTATTGCGTCGAGCATCGGAGTCGGCAAGCAGTACTTTCATCGTTTCCAGCTCGTTGCGCGTGATGCCCGGAAATACCTTGAGCAGTTCCCTGATGGCAATGGCCTTGCGCGCCGGTAGCTCTGCGACGGCGTTCAATGCGTCGTTGACCTCCCGGCGTTGTTTGAAAAAGGCTGCGGTGGCAGTTTTGAGCGCCGATTCGGGATGCTCTCCCGCCACAACAGCAGGGATGACCCCATTGAGCACTGCCCAGTCGAGCAGGATCCTCATGGCCGGCAGCTGAATCAGGGTAGCCTGCTCTTCGCTGGTGGCGGCCAGCGTGGTCAGATCGCTGATCTGCTGTTCGTTCATCATGCGGCTGGTGCCTGGGCCCTTCAGTTCTGCCATGGCAGCACCCAGCCGCAGCTCCATCCAGCCAGGCGTGCCAATTCTGATTTCCTTGGGCACGTCCCTGATCAGCAATTCGGGCGCCACCTGCGCAAGGCCGACCTGTGCCACCAGTACCGCAAGTTTCGGGTCAAGGCCCCGCTCAAGCTGCAGATGTTTCTCAAGGTCGCGCCTTACTGCGTTGAAGGTGCGCCCCATGTTGCTCGGTTGGTAGAGTGCATAGCCCGCGATATAGCCGGGCCGGGGCGGTACGTTCACTCCTGCGTGCAAGGTGAGCGCAGCGAGCGCCAACTGTTGCCGCACGGCTTTGGGCACTGGTGACGCTTGCCATTTCAACATGTGGGCAAACGCGTCACCGTCGTTGAGAACCTCGCGGCTGTTCAGAAATTTTTCCAGGCACTCCGCCGGGTTCTGTTGCAGCAGTTCCAGCGATGTCTCTTCAAGGTAGTCGAAAACCCGCGGACTCTGCCCACCCAGACGCCTGTCGGCCTCGGCCTTGAGGCTGGCTTTATCGCCTGCCGTCAATCTGCCAGGAGACCACGGTTCTTCCAAAAGGCCGGAGTAATTCCCCAACGGCGGCGCCGGCGGCAACGCACTGCGCAACCATCGCACCACATTGCGCGTCTCGCCAACCGTGCGCGGTGAGCCCAGGCCCTTATAGTCCAGGAGTTGGCGGACGTCGTATGACGGCACCGAATAAAGCGCATGTCCCCGGGCATGGCTCAGATCCATCAACTGGCGCAGCTCCAGTTCCAGCCCGCGATCCGCACTGATGACGCTTGTAAGATCCAGCCAACCCCCGTCCGGGAGCTGATGCTCGAATTTGCCTTCGGACAGCCGAAATGGCTGCCCCTCCCAGAAGAAGCCGGCTTTTTCCAGATGAGTGCGCAACGCGGGCGATTCAGTCAATCGCTGAAGACTTGCCCGAACCCTATGATCACCCGCGACCAACGATGAGCTGGCGGATGGCTGCGCCGCATGTTCGGACCAGTCCCAAGGCGCATCGTCAGGCGCATTGCCGATCTTGCGCTCCAGGTAATCGCCCAGGTAGGCGCGCTCATCCAGGTCACCGATCGTTTGCCGCACGTGCTCCAGACGGCTGCCGAGGCTCTGGTACTGTCTAGCGGGCATCACCAGCGCGCCGGTTTGCAGCTGCGCCATCACCGGGTTTCGGCCTTCGTAAGCGTCAAGCTGCGGCAATCCATAAGCCTGCACGACGACCCCGACAGGCAGCCACGACTCCCCCTCTTTCAGGTAATACAGGCCCTCGTCCGCCGGGTCCAGCACCTCTGTGATCAAGCGCAGTTTCTCGCTGACCTGCCACCAGCCGGAATTGTCAGCGGTGCTGAAGGTCACGGCCGTGCGCACGCCGTCAAGGTTGGCATAGCCGCTGATGCTGTCCCGGTGAAACTCCAGCCCGTCCGTTTCCAACCCTTTGCTTTTGATCCACGCCTGCAGGTCGGGCTGGGCCAAGACCTGGCGGTAAATGTCCAGAGCAGGCGCCAGGGACGTATCGTCAGGGATCTTTACAAGTGCATAACCGGTTTGCATCGAGCTGAGCAGGTACTTGCCAAAACCCGCGTCCGCCCATGCACGATTCGGGTTCTCCGGCCGTGTAGACGGCAGGGTCCAGCGCGGTGGGGCTGGAGGAAGATTTTCGCTCAGTCCGCTGATGGCCGCGTAAACCTGCGCCAGTGTGCGGGGGGATCCCAGCCCGGAAAAAACCAGGTACTGACGCGCATCGTATAGAGGCTGCGAGTACACAGTATTGCCGATCGACTTGCACATTTCCTGCAACTGACCGAAGCGCTTGTCCAGGGTCTCTATAGCCTGTCTTTCTTGCGGACTGCCACCGACGCCGACCTTACTGATCTCGTCCTGCAAAAAACTGCCCAGGGGAAACCATTGGCTACGCCGGTCAAGTATTTGCAGATCGCCATCGACTATCCTGTAGACCTGGTCCACGCCGCCGAAGCCAACTTTTTCAATGAATGTCTTGAACGCGGGCAGCGCAAGCCATGCTGCAAAGTGCTCACGCGGTGCCTGGCTTTTTTGCGCCAGCGTGGACTCGGGCCGAACCACTGCCAGTCTGTCGCCAAGGCTGAGGGTATCGGTGTCAACGGCATCTTTAACCAACTGCAAGAGTTGAATCGCTAGGCTTGATCGAGCATCAATATCGCTGATTTTCTGTAGCAGCTGCGCGTACTGCTGACGCCACAGACTACGTTTATCGTCGGTTATCGCCGGCCAGCCAGCGGTCTTGAGCAGTTCACCAAGGGACGCTTTTTGCTGATCGCTGTGGGGCGGTTCCACACCGTAGAAATTGAAGACGGTATCCAGATCCACGAAGCGACCTTTCTGCGGCAGCAGTACCCCGGCGGAGTTGGGGGACAATTTGTCCGCTGCCTCAGTCAACCTGGCGCCGACCTCGTTCCATCCTGACCCGTCAGTGGCGGTGAATCTGCATTTGACCTGCTTGCCTTTGATCAACACAGTGCCTTCCACACCATCGCTGAACACGCGCACCGATGAGACATCCATGCCCATGGATTTTAACCAGGCCTGCACCTTTGGCTCCCGTGCGGCCTTGTTGAAGACATCAATGAAGGGCTGGATAGAGGCATTTCGAGGGAAGAGGTGGTCTTTGGACTTGCCGGTAATCAGCCACTCAATCAAGGATTGTTGTAACGTTTCATCAGCCTTTTGCGTAAACCCTGGGGTTCCGAATTCTTCCAAAGCCGCAGGGCCAGTATTTGCAGCGCGACTCTCGCGCTTGTGGCGAGCGGCGACAGGCTCAAACCGCGCCTGTCTCAGTTGCCCATCCTGTCCCCGTGGTGCGCCCGGAACCTCAGTCACCGTGCGACCGTCCCCAGGGCTTGATCCTGCCTGAGAATGGTCAGGTTCGTTTTCAGCTCGGCTGACTGTAGATACGAATGAAGATGGGGCAGAACCCACTGATGCAAGTGTCGACATTTCAAGTTCTCTTCACGATTGAACGCAAGAGTTCTCGTCCTTAAGAACCGTCAACAAAAAGCCTATGAGATAACCCATAGGCCGCATGTAGGAGAGTTCTCAATACACCCGATGAAGAAGTGTCACCTTGTGGGGTTGCCCGCTACAGGATGCGATAAAGCAACCGCTCGATCCGCACCCGGCTGACCCGGCGCAGGAACTTGCCGACCGCCGCCGGGTAATCCACCAGCGTCTGCAGATGCTGGTAGCCATCGATACGCGTGGTATGGCGGAAAATCTGCGCCAGCTCCTGCGCGCGCGGCGCCAGCCATTGGCCTTGCGGGTCGTCGATCAGCAGGGCATTTTCCAGGTCGAGGCGAAATGCCCGTGGGTTGAGGTTATTACCGGTGAGCAAGGTGTAGCGCTCGTCCACCCACATGCCCTTGAGGTGGTAGCTATTGTCGCCGTGGTGCCACAGGTGCAGGTTCAACTGGCCGCTGTCGATCATCGGCTGATGGCGCTTGGCGAAACGGCGCAGGCTGATTTCATACAGGTACGGCAGCGCCGCAATCACTTTGAACGGCTCGCTGGGCGGGATGTAGAAGTCGTTGGCGGTCTTGTCGCCGACAATGATGTCGATCTTCACCCCACGCGCCAGGGCCCGGTTGATTTCGCGGGTCACCGGCAGCGGCAGGTTGAAGTACGGCGTGCAGATGGTCAGTTGCTGCTGGGCGCTGGCGATCAACTCGAGAATCACCCGGCTCAGGGGGTTGTTCTTGCCCACCCCCAATAGCGGGCAGACCGACAGGTGACCGTTGGGCAGCTGCCCGGCCGTGGTGTCATACGCGGCGTGCTTGAGACGACTGCGCAGGTCGCCGATGTCGTTGCGCAGGCTGCGGGTGGTCGGCGGGTTCGGCAGGTCCAGGCGGTGCACGGCCCTGGAGGCGATCAGGCCGTGTTCCACCAGGTGCTGCATGGAGTCGGCCAGTGGCTGGCTGTGGATCAGGTGATAACGGTCGAAGCGGTACTTGTCGAACTTGTGCAGGTACACGTTATTCAGGCTGGCGCCGCTGTAGAGCACGCTGTCATCGATCACGAAACCCTTGAGGTGCAGCACGCCGAACAGCTCGCGGGTCTGCACGGGCACGCCGTACACCGGCACTTCACTGGCATGCGACTGGGTCATCGCCTGATACCAGGCGCTGTTGCCCGGTTGCTTGCCGGCGCCGATCAGGCCGCGCTGGGCACGCAGCGAGTCGACCACCACCACGATCTCAAGCTCGGGCCGCGCAGCCTTGGCGGCGTGCAGCGCGTCGTAGATCTCCTGCCCGGCCTCGTCCTGCTGCAAGTACAGCGCGACGATGTAGATGCGTCGGGTGGCCAGGGGGATTTTTTCCAGCAGGCAGTGCCGAAAGGCCGCGGCGCCGGACAGCACCTCGATCGCTTCGGTGGACAGTGGAAAACCGCGCAGTTTGGGCAACAGGGAGCGTTTGAAGAACGACGGCATAAGGCTCGCAATGGGTCGAATCCGAAGAGGCCCCGAGCTTACACCATGAGACTGCCGAGGTCTCGAAAGCCGCGCTATCATCGTTGCCGTCAAACACCCGATAATCCGTCGCCGCAACCAGGGGCGACGTTCGATCCCGAGGAGTCGCCAATGTCATCCACGTCTGAAGCCCGCCCGCCGCTGCCGCCGTTTACCCGTGAGTCGGCCGTCGAAAAAGTCCGCCTGGCCGAAGACGGCTGGAACTCGCGCGACCCGCAGCGGGTATCCCTGGCCTACACCCTGGACACACAGTGGCGCAACCGCACCGAATTCGCCTGCAACCGTGAAGACGCCAGGCAGTTCCTTGCGCGTAAATGGGCCAAGGAACTCGACTACCGACTGATCAAGGAACTGTGGGCTTTCACCGATAACCGTATCGCCGTGCGTTATGCCTACGAGTGGCACGACGATTCGGGCAACTGGTTCCGCTCCTACGGGAATGAGAACTGGGAATTCGATGACAACGGCCTGATGGCTAATCGGTTCGCCTGCATCAACGACCTGCCGATCAAGGAAAGCGAGCGCAAGTTCCATTGGCCGCTGGGCCGGCGTCCGGATGATCATCCGGGGCTGTCCGAGCTGGGCCTCTAGCGCTCTGTAAAGCGTGGAAGGGGCTGCACCCTTCCACCGTTGGATGTCATCGAATCCGTCAGTCCTCGTTCAAACCGACGCGATACAACACGCCATTGGCTTCATCGGTGAGCACATACAGGTAGCCGTCAGGCCCCTGGCGCACATCGCGGATGCGCGCTTTCAATTCCCCGAGCAGGCGCTCCTCATGCACCACCTTGTCGCCGTCGAACTGCAGGCGGATCAGCTCCTGGGTGGCCAGCGCGCCAATGAACACGTTGTGCTGCCACGGCTTGAAACGGTCGGCGTCGTAGAAGGCCATGCCGCTGATGCCTGGGGATTTTTCCCAGACATGGTGCGGCGCCACCGTACCCTCCACCGTCTTGCCCTTGGCCTCGGGGATCGGCGTCAGCGAATAATCGATACCGTGGGTTGCCAGCGGCCAGCCGTAGTTCTTGCCGCGCTCGATAATGTTGATTTCATCGCCGCCACGCGGACCGTGTTCGTTTTCCCAGATCGTGCCACTCCAGGGATTCAGTGCCAGGCCCTGCGGGTTGCGCTGGCCATAGGACCAGATCTCGGGACGCACGCCCGGCTGGCCCACGAACGGGTTATCGTCGGGTACCCGCCCGTCGGGGAAGATGCGCACCACCTTGCCCTGCAACTTGTCGAGGTCCTGGGCGGTGGGCCGGTCGTTGTTCTCGCCAAGGGTGACGAACAGATAACCGTCGCGGTCGAATGCCAGCCGCGAGCCGAAGTGATTGCCGGTGGACAGCTTGGGCTCCTGACGCAGGATCACCTTGAAGTCTTTCAACCCGCTCAAGTCGTCCGCCAGGCGCCCGCGCCCTACCGCAGTGCCGGCCGTGCCACCCTTGCCGCCGCCTTCGGCATAAGACAGGTACACCATGCGGTCCTGCTTGAAGTCCGGCGAGAGCACCACATCAAGCAAACCGCCCTGCCCCTTGGCCCAGACCTCGGGCACGCCGCTCAGCGGCGCCGAAAGCTTGCCCTCGGGGCTGACAAACCGCAGATGGCCGGGACGCTCGGTCACCAGGAAACCTTGCTTGTCCGGCAAGAAGGCCACTGCCCACGGGTGATCGAGGCCCTTGGCGACGGGCGTGACGGTGACACTGCCCTGCTCGCCGGGAAACTGTTGCTGATCGGCGGCGTGTACCGCCGCGACGGGAAGAAAGGTGGTTGCGCACAGCGCAGCGAGCAGCGTTTTGCGTAAAGACATAAGACACGGTTCCTTAGCGACGATTGCCGTTGGCGTCATAGGTGGGGGCTTTGGTTTCGGTCGAAGGCCGGCTGGGCGCGGCCTCGCGCTGGGGGTAGCGGTTGCCGATGCCACGGTTTTCCAGGGTCGGCGCAGGCGTGGTGGGGCCGGTCTGATTGCCACGGATGGCCGGCGCGTTGGGCTGAGTGCCCTGCATGCTGTTGGGGTTGGCCCGGTGGATCGGCCCCTGATTGGCGTTGCTGTTGCCAGGCAGGTTCTGCGCCTGGGCCATGGAAACACACGTAAGGCCCAACGCGAGCGCTGCAAGGTGACGCACACAAGTGTTCATGACAAAGCCTCTCTGAGCGAGTGGTACCTGCTTTCGATAACACGCTACGCCCCGGGTTCGTATTTCGACACTAAATACTTCCTCATCAGGTGTAACACGATCTGTCCGCACATCCGCGTGGCGAAACTTTTACCGGACCCAGCGAGTCACCAGAAGACCGTCAATTCACAAGGAGCCGCAACCATGCCAAGGTCAATCTGGAAAGGCGCCATCAGTTTCGGCCTGGTCCACATCCCGGTGTCACTGGTCTCGGCGACCTCTTCCCAAGGCGTCGACTTCGACTGGCTGGACAAGCGCAGCATGGACCCGGTGGGCTACAAGCGCATCAACAAGACCACCGGCAAGGAAGTCACCAAGGAAAATATCGTCAAGGGTGTGGCCTACGAGAAGGGCCGCTATGTGGTTTTGAGCGAAGAGGAAATCCGCTCGGCCCACCCCAAATCCACCCAGACCATCGAGATCATCGCGTTTGTCGCCAGCGACCAGATCCCTCTGCAGAATATCGACACCCCCTACTTCCTCGCGCCCGACAAACGCGGCGGCAAGGTCTACGCATTGCTGCGTGAAACCCTGAAGAAAACCGGCAAGGTCGCCCTGGCCAATGTGGTGTTGCACACCAAGCAGCACCTGGCGGCGTTGATGGCGCTCGATTCTGCGCTGGTGCTGGTGATGCTGCGCTGGCCTGCCGAGGTGCGCAGCCTGGACGAGCTGGAACTGGGCAGCGACGTGATCAAGCCCACCCTGGCCAAGGGCGAACTGGACATGGCCAAGCGCTTGGTGGAAGACATGAGCGCGGACTGGAAGCCGGAGCAATACCGCGACAGCTTTCAGGAGAAGATCATGGCGCTGGTGGAGAAGAAGGCCAAGGCGGGCAAGATCGAAGATGTGGAGAGCGCTGAAGGCGTTGAAGAGCGCAAGTCCGCCGATGTGATCGACCTGACCGAGCTGCTCAAGCGCAGCCTGGCGGGCAAGCCTGCGGCAAAAAAACCAGCGGTGAAAAAATCCGCTAAGAACGCTTCCTGAGTCACTGTCCGTGGTCGTTCAGTTAAACCGACGCAATGCTCAAAGCGATGCAGATCAAATGTGGGACTCTGCGTTTAGGCCCGCTCGGCAAGGCGTCGAAGCCTGGCGCCACTTCAGATCAACAGGAAAACAGCCGCCAGCGCGGCGAATATCGCCCATTTTTCCAGGTAGTAGCGCGTACGGTTACGCTTTTTCAGCTCTTTACCGCGCAAGCGGATCTTGTACAAGCGCGTAAAGGCTCGGTTCAGCGCGCCGGTCTTGTCGCCGGCATCATTGGGCGAACCCGCCGCCGCCATCACATTGCGACTGAACCAGCGATTGAATGCCGCCGCCCAGCGGTACTTCATCGGCCGCTCGATATCGCAGAACAGGATGATGCGGTTGTGCTGGGTGGTGTTTTGCGCGTAGTGAATGTAGGTCTCGTCGAACATTACCGGCTCGCCATCGCGCCAGTAATAACTCTCGCCATCTACATTGATGTAGCAGCCCGGGTCGTTGGGCGTATCCAGGCCCAAATGGTAGCGATAAGAGCCGGCGTAAGGGTCGCGATGGCGCACCAGCCTGGAGCCGGGCGGCAGCTCGGCAAACATCGCCGCCTTGATCGAACCGATACTCTGTACCAGTTCGGTGGTGCGCGGGCACAGCTTCATTGCCGACGGATGGCTGTCGCCGTACCACTTCAGGTAGAAGCGCTTCCAGCCGGACTTGAAGAATGAGTTGAAACCCACATCGTTGTACTGGTCCGACCGTTTGATCTCACCCGCACGCATCAGGTTCTGGCCTTCCTGGCGGATTTCCTGCCAGTGTTCCTGCAAAGGGCTCAAGTCCGGAAAGTCACTGGGCGACAGATATGGCCGGCTCGGCAGCCTGGAAAACAGATAGAGAAAGCAGTTGATCGGCGCCAGGAACGTGGAGTGGTCGCTCAATTGGCGGCCCAACTTGTGCCGCACCCGACCGCGCAGGTGGACATACGCAATGGAGACGACGTAGAGAACAACAATGATGAGTTTCAAGAGATTTCGTCACAAGTCAGTAGAGAACAGGCTGCTCCTGCGCGCCCACGACGGCCGAGGATTGGATAGCAGCACCTGATTTCACAATTCACAGACAGGCGATAATCGGCGGTTTGATGGCAAACCGCTTTACGGCCATTGGCCGTTATTTAGCCACACTTTGTAACCAAAGGTTAACCAAGAATTGTGAAAAACTGTCGACGAAGTGTGCATCGAAGAAGTGAGGCAAAGCAAAGCAAAGCAAAAGCAGTGTGATATCCATCAGACAAATGGAGATCCACATGTGGGAGGGGGCTTGCTCCCGATGAGGGTGGATCAGCTACACATAAGCTGACTGACACTCAGCCATCGGGAGCAAGCCCCCTCCCACAGTTTGTACAGCGTACGAGAGACAACCTCGGTCGGCTCTAAGGCCGCCGCGCTCTTGATCTTGATCTGAGGCGCCCCGTCAAACACGCTGGCCGAACGCAGGCGAGGTGCCGAGTGTTGGGGCAAGAGCCCTTTTGGTTACTTTTGGCTGGGCCGGCATTCCGGGCTCTTTTCCAAAAGTGACCCGCCGTAAGGGCGGAACCCTAAGTCGCCGTTACCGCACAAACCGATATGTACACCGAAAAGTCGCACCGCTCATTGGTTCGAGCATCACACTGGCTTAACTGAACGGCATTAGGGCCTGCCCCGCGGCAAGCCCTGCGTGTCACACCAACGGATCGTCGTCCTTGCGTTCACGACGGGCAAAGCGTCCATCCTCAAGCGACGAATAAGGCGCAGGTTGATTGCGCGAGCTGATCAGGTGACGGATCAGTGCAATCAGCATCCCGAGGACCAGACCTGCGATCAGGCTCACCGCCAGGATGATGGCTTTTTTTGGTTTGATCGGCGCCAGAGGCTCCTGGGCGCGGCGGTCAACCGTGACCAGCTTCAGGTTGCTCATGTCGATGTTCAAATTGCGCAAACGAGCGACCTCGGCACGCAATGGCTCGACGTCCTGCAGGAAAATGTCTTCGTTGCCACGCTTGCGCAGCACTTCGACCTCACGATTGGTCTCCAGCAGTTGCAATTCCTTGCCAATCTGGGCGATCCGAGGATTGGTAAAGTCGTCACTGGTACGTTGCTGCAATGCCGTGCGCTCAGCCTCAAGGGCCTCGGTGCCGAGGAAGTACAGCGGAATCTGCTGGTTATTGACCTCGGTACGCATCACCTGGCTCGAACCGCTCCGCGTGGCGTCAGCCATGGAAGACGGTGTGGTCGGCGTCTTGATGCCCATGGACTTGGCAATCGAGATCGCCTCCGCCAGTTCGGCGAGGCGGTTGGTACGCTCCATTTTCATCTGCAGGCGCAGGGCGCTCAATTCATCCTGCAACCGGGCGCGCTTGAGGCGGTCATCCTCAAGGAGTTTGGCAATCTTCGATTCTTTCTCAGTCTCATAATTGGCACGCGCCGCGTCGATCTTGCCCTTCAGCTCGTTCAAGCGGTTGTTGACGATCACCTTGAGGTCGGCGCCCACCTGCTCACGCTCGGAGGCGATGGCATAGTCGACGAACCCGTTGAGAATCGACACGCCGTCCACGTCCGAGGGGTATTGCAATTCGAGACGGATGTAGCTGCTCAAAGAGTCGGATTTCTTGGGGTCCGGAAGGATCAGGTTGACCGAGTTACGGTTGAAGTCCTCGAAACTTTGCTCAAGGCTTTGCCCCGGCTTTTGAAAGGCGGTGAACAACTGCTCATGGGACCGAAAAAATCCAAGCCGCGCTTCATAGGAGTCCAGCTGTGCGCCGACTTTGGCCAGCGCATCCGCCGGCGGTAGTTTGTAAACCTCGGAGCGGTTCAGCGCGTCCAGCTCATTGATCGCGGCCGGGCGCAGTACACTGCTGACTTCGTAGGTTTTAGGCGCCAGAAACGCATAGCCTGCCCCGAGCACGCCCGTCAGCAGCGCACAGCCCAATACCAGTTTTTTCTGTCGCCAAACAGCATGCAGCAATTCAAACAGGTCAATTTCATCCGACGCAGGATAATTACTGGACTGGGAAGTTCGATTCAAAATGTATGCACCTTAAAACCAATATCAAAGAGCTATCACGAAGACCTCGAATACCCAGCAGGGACAACGCCCTGACATCGATAACAAGGCTCGCCAATTCAGGTCTGACCACCGGGTCTAGAAGAAAAATCCCAAGCCGTCGTAGTTTCTTTCCGTCGCATTCACAATAGACGTTAGTAAAGACACACATGACGTAGGATTATTCTAATCACAAGCGTAGTAAAAAGATCGATAAATAGTTGCCGATAAAGGGAAAATTAAAAGGACCTTATATGCAGACCCTCACCGACCCGGATTACCAAGCCCTCCAGGGCACCTGGGAGCAGACGTCGCTCGAAGACAGCGGCGTGCTCAACCCTGCGGATGCCCACAGCGCCCCCGGTGCAATGACTACAATTGCCGCAGATCAGTTTGAAGTGGTCACCGTTGATGGCGAGGTCTTGCTGGCTGGGCGATTCACGCTGGACAGCAGCCAGCGCCCCAAAAGCATTACCTGGGTAGACGCCATCGGCGATGACGCCGGTAAGCCGCTACCCGCCAGCTATCGACTTGATGGCGACACATTCGTGTTTATCGCTGCGGATGCGGGCCAGCCGCGTCCTGCTTCATTCAGCACCGGACCAGGGCAAACCATGCGCACGTTCGTGCGCAGGTCCTGATCACCAGAGCATCCGAATTCACCACAGAATTTTCACGAAGCCTTCACTTTCCGACCTATAGGGTGAGGCCTACCTACTCCAGTGAATCACTTGGCCCGCCTCTCCTCGCGGGCTTTTTTTTGCCTGCGCAATGATGCTGTTATAAAGGCTGAGTGACCGCGAAACTAATCGTCATCGCCGCAGGTCATTAGCCCAACGAGTGTCCAGCCCCGTGGACGCCGCTCTCGAAGATCCTGCCGTGGCCCGACACTCCGACCTGCGCACTACCCTGTCCCTGGACAGCCTTAACTTCTTCCTGGCCGATGTGCGTGACGGCCTCGGGCCTTACTTGGCCATCTACCTGCTCGCAGTGCACAAGTGGGACCCGGCCAGTATCGGCGTGGTGATGACCCTGGCGGGCATCGCCGGGCTGCTGACCCAGGGCCCGGCGGGGGCGCTGCTCGATCGAACCCGCAGCAAACGCGCCGTCATCGCCATCGCCGCAATCCTGGTGACGGCCAGTTGCCTGATACTGCCGTTTGTCAGCAATTTCAGCCTGGTGGCACTGACCCAGGCCGCCAGCGCCGTGGCGGCTTCCGTATTTGCCCCGGCGATTTCAGCGATTTCCCTGGGGATTACCGGGCCCAAAGCCTTCACGAGGCGCACCGGGCGCAACGAAACCTTCAACCATGCAGGCAATGCCGTGGCCGCGCTATTGGCTGGCGGCCTGGCGTACCTGTTCGGGCCGGTGGTGGTGTTTTACCTGATGGCCTTCATGGCGGTCGCCAGTCTTGTGGCGGTCAGTTGCGTGCCCGCCGCGGCTATTGACCACGAAGTCGCACGTGGATTTGACCCTGCCCATCACACCGACGACGAGCAACCCTCCGGAGTGAAGGTGTTGCTGTCGAACCGCCCGCTTCTGCTGTTCGCCATTTGCTGTGCCCTGTTCCACCTGGCCAATGCTGCCATGCTGCCACTGGTCAGCCAGAAGCTCTCTCAGATCAACCTGCAGATGGCTACGCCGCTGACCTCGGCCTGCATCGTCGCTGCGCAGTTGGTGATGGTGCCGGTGGCCTGGCTGGTGGGCGCCAGGGCGGATGTGTGGGGGCGCAAACCGTTGCTGCTGGCCGGTTTCATTATTCTGCCGCTGCGTGGGGTGCTCTATACCCTGTCCGGTGACCCATACTGGCTGGTGACCGTGCAATTGCTGGACGGCATTGGTGCAGGCATTTTCGGCGCGCTGTTCCCGGTGATCGTCAAGGATCTGACCCAGGGGACCGGGCGCTTCAATGTCAGCCTGGGTGCGATCTCGACGGTGTTTGGGCTGGGAGCGGCACTGAGCAGTAGCCTGGCCGGTTTTGTGGTGCAACAGGCGGGCTACAACGCCGCGTTCCTGACCCTGGCCGGCGTCGCCGCCGTGGCACTGGCGCTGGTGTGGCTGGCCGTGCCTGAAACGTTGGCAAAAAAACCGACGTTTGCGGGGGTTGGAACGGTCGCTTGAATACGCGTGCAAGGTGGTGAGAGCCGGTCAGCTCTCACCCGCTGACTCACTCTGCGGTGCTGGCGAGGAATTCGCCGGCTTTGCGCACGAGCTTCCTCCACTCTCTCCCATCGATGAGGCCGTTGCTCTCCATATCATCGGCCGTCCTCAGCAATTTGAAATATTTGTCCTCAATATTCTGTTCGTTCACCACCTGGGTGTAGATCTGTGCCCAGGTTCTTACCGCAGAGCGCCGCAGTGATCGTTGCATTTTTGCACCTGATTATGTCCGCGGACATAGAGCGCCGGCCTGAGAACATCGTTCAGCGGCGCCACTGCTGATCCGACGAACGGTGGCACTAGGCCATTATTGATGCTGCTACGCCCTTTCGGCGCAGTGGTTCAGAGCCGACTCACAGCGGTTGCGCCTGCAAACCGCCATACAACTGTCGTCACACCTATGCGACAATGCGCGCCATGTCTGGCATGAACCCCGCCTTCATCTCCCAGCAGCCCGGCCATCACGTCAGGCGCTGCTCTCGACTTATGCGCGTTGGATCAACAAGCTCGGACTGGAGCCAATGGAAAGGCTCCAGATGGCCCCGCCCTGGGTCCAACTCACATAAGCGCACCCCAAGCTATTGATAGGTAAAGTAATTGATCTCCACAGCTAACATCACCATGCGGTATGAAACGCACCATGGTGATTACTGGTGATCAGTGTTTATTGGGCGAAGTCATCATGAGTAATCAGCGATAACACACCTAAATGCACCCGTTGGTTCCAAGACTGGTCCCAGCGGGCAAATTCTGCCCCATGCCGAAACTGCATAACCCCTCCTCCGGCGTCCTGCCGCACGAACACATTAACCATAACTGCTCCAGCTGCTACGCTGTTCACCTCACGGAGAAACAGCAATGCCAAATTCAGATCTGATCCCTTCACTGCTTTCAAAACTCTACGAAAACCAGCTTGCCTTGGAAGCCTCCATCATGGAGCTTTCGAACTGGGTTGAGCAGCGCGGCTCGTCCGATGTCGCCGAAAACATTCGAGGCGCACTGCATACGATTGATGACAACGAAGACTTCATCAAGCTGACCCTGGCTGTGCTGATGGCACCTGACTGATCATCGGGCAACCCTGCATTTCGTCGCCCCCCCTCCCTCGCAACGCACCGCCTCAATTACTGCTTATGGACACAGTAATTGAGCAGCCCACCATGACTACCAATGAAGACACCTCAAAGCGGCAGGGATGCTCAACACCCCTCGAAATGAATCAGCGCCAGTGCGCGCTGCTCGAGGACGAACTCACTAACGCATACCAGCTTCTGAGCAAGGCGCGGGCTAACGTTGCCGACCTGGCTCGGATGAACGATCTACTGGTTACCGGGAAGGCCAACGCCGATACGCACTTCAGACTGGCGATGGCAGACCTGGGCCGCTCGGGCATCAACGGCTCGCAAATGATCGCGAGTCAGAATGTGCATTTGCGTGTTGAAAACCATCGGCTGCTGGAACTGACCTTACTCAAAGGGGCTTAGCGCTGAAGCGTGGCATGGGCGCCACGTCATCTGAACTTATGCCACTGTATAGCCATCATCAAAAATCGTCAGTAGAATAGGCGCTAACCAACTGTACGTGCGCAGTCGCACGTGAGAGTCAAACCGCCCAAACAGGGAGACAGCCAGTGTCCGCGATTGGAAAAATTCGATCGCTGCTAAGACGCATCAAAAGCGCTCTTCGCACGCAAGACTTTGAGGAATACCGCTCAGATTTTGAGAAGGCACACCAAAATCTTTGCTTGAAAATTAACGAAAATGGCTTATATGCAGACCCCTCCGTTCAGGCTGCATGGGTTGACTTCGCAGAGTACAAGCACTGGGAAGAAATGCAGTGGTAGACACTGGCCAATAGCATCACGTAATGCTTGAGCACTTCTGTAATCGAATGTGAGGCGCCCGAAACTTGGCTTGGATGCCTCACGCGCTGGAAATGCACCAGCACCATCGCGCACTGTCGGGTCTCCCAAGTCGCCATTCAGAAGTGTGAACAGATCAGTTCTCTCGTTCATTTCTCTGGCAGCCATCTAGATATCGGTTGAATCTCAAAGCTATGGAGCTATAGCCCTTACGTACGCCTGGCAGGCCCGCAACGCGATCACTGCGTCATCCCCGTCGTCGGTGATGGCGATAATTCTTTGAGCATGCGCTGGGTCAAGTTGGGCTCGACGGGCTGCATGAACCACGCCGACGGCGCCGGCGGCGGAAGGCACGTTGCAGCCACTGGCTGAATCCTCGTCAAGGAGGACTGACAGCCGCAGATCAGAAGTGGCAAGGCGATCGCGCAAAGCAGCCTGGTTACGTTTGGCATCGGATAATTCCTTGATGTGTTTTTGGTCCTGGGTGGCGATCTGTTTCTCGGTGGCCAGGCGCCTGTCCTGCTCTGCTTGTTGTTGCTTCCAGGCTTCGCTAGTGATCGCGTCCAAGGCTTTCTGGTGGGCAGCCCCCTGCTCCGCCATCTGCTCGGAGAGCTTCTTGCCCATGCGCCAATCCTGCACCTGCCAGGTAACGCCGGCGGCGGCGGCCATCAGCAACAGGATCAGCACCGCCAGGCCGGCCAGCTTCTGCACAGGCGTCATACCAGAGCCCGCCGCACGCCTTCCGCCAGGACCGAAGCCGGATATTCGTACCCAGCGTTCTCGTGATGGATGATCGCCTTCACGAAGCCTGCCATGACCGGCGGCTGAGCCAGGTCCACCTCGGCGCCTGGCCGGGTGCCGGTGCTCGCCTCGACAGCACGCACATATGCCGCAGTGTCGTTTTCCACTGAAGGCGCCCAGCGATTGATAATTGCCTTCACAGTCTTAAGGCCATGCTTTCGCTGGTAGGTCAGAAGTAGCTTGCCCAGGGCGCGGATTCCATTCTCCGGCGTATCGAATCGCGCGAAGCGTTTCTCAACGGCAGGATCTGGCTTGAGTTGCCCTTGCCATTGGTTGGCCGGGTTGTAGTCGATGTTGCCGGGGTTGTTGTTGCGCACCCCGCGGGTTTCGGTGATCGGCATGGCTTTCTCCAGGCAATAAAAAACCCGCTCAATGGCGGGCTACGGTTTGCTCCGGCGCTCAAGCGGGAGCGACAGGCCACTCAATCGACAGCGGATACCCGGCCTGGTCTGGAACGCGGCTCAGCGCCAGCCGGTATTTCTTCCAGGACTTCAGGGCGGCCATCTCCGATTCCGTCGCCTCGTCCACATCGACGGCGTCCTGCAGCGGCGCAATTGCGTGGTCGGCATCAGATCGCCGGCTGGACAGCTCCCTTTGCGCAAGCTCGGCCTTGTCAGGTTCTGGCGCCACCATGGGCGGCAGCTCTTCCACTGCAACATGCAGCGTGATGCTGTGCAGCAGATCTGATGGTTCGCCATCCCTGGCCACGCTGACCGCCAAGATTCCTTCGTTAAAGCTGGTGGACACTGAGCAATCAGCGTCGAGCTGGTTTACGACGTGCCCCCAGCCAAGCGGCGGCGGGACCATGCCGAGCGTGCCGAGGACCAAGTACTGCCCGGGGCCGGGGTGCTGGGTGGTGAGATTGGAAACACCAAGCGACGTGATATCGATCACCTCACCGGTGGAGCCGAGAATGTTGATTGCCGCGCGAGTGGTCATTTAGATAGCCTTCAATGTGCCGTCGGAGGAACGGGTGGTGTTGGTGGTGGTGTAGATTTCAATCCACGAACCCCAGCTGAAATTGTTGTTGATGCGGAAGAACTGGCGGCCAGAAAACGACGTGGCGTGCTGCGCGGTGAAACCCGCGTCATAGTTCTGCACGAGCAGAGTGCCGTAGCCATAGTTCGCAGGGCTGTTCGCGGAACCGCCTGAGCTACGGTAAATGCCTGTATCGCCAATGGCGTTAAAGGAGTTGCCCGGGAGATCCGGCGCCCTGCCGCCGAGGCCAAAGGCGCCGTACATCAGAACGTTGCCGCTTGCGAGACCTGCGTTCAGGGTGGCGGCGCTGCCCAGTCCAAGGCCGGCACGCGCGGCGGCCTGCGTTGTGCCGCCGGTACCGCCCTTGAGCACCGGCACCACGTTTTCCGTGGATACGGCGCCCAGGCCCGCGAGCGTGGTCCCCCACTGCAGCACCATCTGGTTTACCGCGTCCGCCAGCGCCTTTGGGTAGCCGTTCACAGGGACGATGCCGTATGAAGCGCCAGCCGCATTCACGCCACGGTACGCAGGGGTAATTGAGACCGAGGTATCGCTCGCCGGATTCACCACCTGGTAGATGCCCATGTCAGGACCCACGAACATATCGCCGGATCGAGAGTTTGAAAACTTCGTACCGGAACCGGTCACGACTGTATTACCGTTGGCAACGGTAACCGTGCCCTCTGTAAACCAAGATGGCATATCTTTCTCCAGGCAAAAAAATACCCGCGTTGTGCGGGCGTGGTCATCAGAAAATATTCAATTAAACGGAAACGGCAGCCCCGCAGCGCTGATCACCAGGGCAGATGGAAACCTATCTGTAGGAAGGCTGTGAAAGCTGTAAGGGAAAGATGCGCTATTGGATGGCCAGGCCTGCTGCGTTGTTCTGCCAGGCGGGGCAAAGAAAAAGGAAATACCACCGGTCCTTCCGAAAGCGCCCTCAGCTAGGCCGTAAGTTGAAGTATACCCGCCCTCGACCGTATTACTGTCGATCACTCCGCATGAACGGTTCCAAGGCAAAAAAGCGGCATATTCAACCCCTGACTCTAAACTTATGTCGACAACGCTATGAAGAATTGAAGATCCACTTTGTGTTTGATAAGCGATTTTTTCGTTTCGCCCACCAACATAAGTTGTTATCGGTCGTCCATACGCATCCGTCGCGCCCGGACTGGGTGCCCGTATTGAGGCAATGACCTTAAGTGGTCTCTGTCGTGATAAAAACGTCAAAGCCCCGGTGGTCTCATTGCGGGTCTTGAGTGCTGGCCCGCTAAGACCGTCGTCTCGCATCAGATCAAAACAGAAATACTTTGTTCCTGTGCCGCCGCCAGCATATAGAAACGTTTTAGAAGAGCCAGAAACACTTACACCAGTTGCGGTACCTTTACCGACTAGAAACACGATAGGAGACTGAGGGTTCGCCAGCGTGAAACCGAATTGGTTGTCGCCAGGTCTGTTCGCATCAGTCCAGCTACTTCCGAGGTTCGGATCGAGATTTACTCCTCTGAGCTCTAGCCTGCGCCAGTTGCCCATTGGTGACAGGTATCCGCTCTTTACAAGTCCGTAGCTTATATTCCCCGTGTCGTACAGTAATGATGAATCGGGTTTTTTCGCTACAAGTCGTCCGCCAGCCATTAATAATACCCATATGATATTCGACAATTAGCAGAGAAAAATCCCCAGCCGGCAGTATTATAAGAGTACTGCCAGCTCAGCGTCGTGCCATCCAACTGAACACCGGGCCTCTTCCCTTTCTCAACCTGCAGATCAACCAGAGGAGAGACTGAGAAAAAAAGAGACCTTCCCGCTGGCGGGGCCGGTATTTGAATAGATCCGTTAGCTCCGCCTGTTTCTATGCTTCCAGTTTGCTGACTAATAAAACTAGTCATATCAACTATAGTCAGGGCACTATCTCTATCTTTTATTACTAGTCCGACCATGGCTATAGACTCAGATCAATACCGACAACACCATTGGAATATGTCATTTTTATACCACCGCTATTCAGCAACATTGAATTCCCATCAGCACTACCGCGAAACACAAACTTGCCAGTCTTCATATTTAGCTCAATTAGAGGCTGACCATTTGGATCGACAGCTTCCGACTGCAATGTCATACCAAGAATAATTTGCTGTATAAACGCCTTGCTAATGATCGCAGTGTTGAAAACAGCCTGGTTGTTCTCGATTACAAACATCGGAATGACCTTGCCATCAATCTCGTTCACGACCGCCATCCGTTGAGCCATGATCAGGAACTCCGACTGATCGCCGTTAGAGCCAAATGCAAGGCCCGCTACAACCTTCCTGCCATCGACAATAGTCTGCGTTTTCATGGTGGTTTGAGCCGAGACCTTTCCGTCCAGGCTCACCACAGTCTGGCTGACCTGCTGCACGGAAGCACTGGTTTGTCCGATGCTTGACTGCAGCGTCTCCGTCGTCCTGGACAGCGCCTCGTTGGCAGATGCCTGAACCTTCTTCTCGGACACGAAGCTGGCCGTCGACTCCCAGGCCTTGATCGCGCTCGCCAGATCGCCCGAGCCATCATCACCGCGCACCGAAGCACGCAGCGACTCGTTGCTCGACGCCTGTGACGTCACCTTTCCATCCAGGTTGGTGACCTTCGTCCCGAGGTCATTGATCGCGATCGCCTGACCGGAGATCACTTGGCCCTGGCCGGCGATGAGGCCGCCCTGCTCGCCCACCTGGTCAGCCGTGACTTTGAGGTCGCTCTTGAGCTGCGTCACCTGGGCGGCAGTGGCTTCTCGGTTGGTGGCCACCACCTGCTCAAGGATTGTCAGCTTGGCTTGCGCATCGCCGACTTGGGCGCCGAACGTCGTGACCTGCTGGGAAATAGCCTGGTCTTCGCTGGCCCGGGTTTTCTTCTCAACCGCCAGCTCAGCGGTGGACTGCCAACCTTTGAGCGCATCAGCGAGGTCACCGGTGCCGTCGTCACCGCGCGCGGCAGAACGCAGCGCCTCCACCGAAGTGGCGGTGGCCACAGTCCGGCCGTCGAGTTCTTCGATCTTCGTTTCGATGATCTGCACCTGGGATGCCAGCGCGTTTGCTGTTTCCAGGATGGTGCCGATATCGGTCCAGTAATCGGCATCCGGTGGCGTGGCACCGACGGGCACCGCGCCCTTGGCCTGATACAGGCGCTGATCCAGGCGAACAATGTCGCCCTTCAGGTACGCCTTCTCGGGATCGTATGCCAAGGCATCGCTGACCTGTTTTATCAGCTTCTCAAGCTCCTGCTTCGCTTCCTCCAGGCGATCATTCACAGAGCCAGGGCCGTCACCCGAAATCAACTCGATCTCTTCGCGAAGGCTCTGGTACAGCGCGCCCTTGCCGATTTTGTCGGCAAAGTACTTCTCGTACTCGCTCTGGTCCGAACTTGCACGGCCATTTACAGCACCGGGCACCGGGAAGAACGGGCCCACATTGCCGGTGCGGTCCACCAGGCGCGCCCAGAAGAACAGGCTGGCCCCGGCCAAGAGGCTGTGCATTTCGTGCGAGGCCTGCGGGTAGCTGAAGTCGCTCAACTTCACCGCCGTCGTCAGGTCTGCTGACTGGCTGTACCAAAGCTCCGTGCGCTGCGTGTCCTCGGCGCCCGGCGGAAAGGTCCACTGGATACCGATGCCGTAGATCAGGCTGGTGGTGGTCAGCGACGACACCGCCGGCGGCACACCGGTCTTCCCTTCCAGGTTGGTCAGGTTCGAGCTTTTCCAGATAGACGATATCTCGAAGGCGCTCACCGATCGCACCCGGGCAATGTAGGCGCCGGAGTAAATACCGGTGACGTCAACGCTGGTCGATCCAGTCCGCTGCACCTTGATCCAGTTGCCACTGTCCTTGCGCCACTCCACGTCATAGGCGACGGCACCGTTCACCGCGGGCCATGAAATGTTCATTGTGCTGATGGCCAAACCCTGATCGATCGACACGTTCGAAGTGATCGTTACGCTCGCAGGTGCAGGAACCACAGTGATCGGGATAACGCTGATCGGCCGCTCTTCCAAGCGCGCGCCGGTGTCGATGTGCGCGAATTTGCTCGGGTCGTACTGCACGGCCGATATCTCGAACACACCAGGCTCTGGCCGGGCCACGCTCACCACACGGTAAAGCGGGA
This sequence comes from Pseudomonas sp. MH9.3, assembly GCF_034354675.1. Taxonomy (NCBI): domain Bacteria; kingdom Pseudomonadati; phylum Pseudomonadota; class Gammaproteobacteria; order Pseudomonadales; family Pseudomonadaceae; genus Pseudomonas; species Pseudomonas sp. MH9.3. The sequence goes on from NZ_CP133785.1 coordinate 1,193,450, forward strand.
TGGCCAAGTCATCGGCATCCAGCGCCCACACCAGTTCAAGTTCGGGCGCCACGGAGTAAGCCACTGTCACGGTGATCTGTCGGCCGCTGACCAACTGCACGGTGCGCCCTTCACACTTGCCGTCTGGCAGGTTGAGGATCAGCCGGTCGCCGGGCTTTGCCTGGGTGTCTCGGTCCAGGGTGATAACTTTTCCGTTCACCGCCGAGATGCGCCCGCCCACTGGCCGACCGGCGAGAAGTTCGTCTGCGATCGGGATCACGTATCCAGGCAGCGGGATACGCCCATCGAGGCCGACCTTGAAGGTGACGGCCCGGTCTTTCGAGTTGGTGAGCAGCGCCCACTTGCCGCGGCGTTGGGCCTCAGATTCGCGGGTGCAGCCGATTGCGCTGATCTCCAGCGGATTGTCACCGTAGCGGCGCTGCAGCTTCTGGTCGGTCACCGCAGTGACGTCAGTGTCGTAGTTGTTCAGCGGATTGTCGTAGCTGATCAGCGCCCGGGTGTACCGGGTGCGCTCCGACGCGCTGGAGTAGGTGAATTTTCCATCGATGACGTTCGCCCGGGTGTAGGCAAAGTCAAAGTCGGCCGCGCGCGGCATATCCGCCAGCGTGAATACCTGGCCCTGGGCCCAGTAGGTCATGCCACGGTAGATGGTCGAGATATCCTGAAGCAGCGACCAGGCGTCAGCCTTGCTCTGCAGGTTCAGGTTGCAGATGAAGCGCGGCTCTTGGCCCCCCTTCCCGTCCGGCACCAACTGATCGCAGTACTGGGAAATCCGATACAGCTCCCACTTGTCCACCATCCACGGCTTGATGCGACGGCCCAGGCCGAAGCGGTCGGCCGTGGTGATGTCGTAGGTCATCCAGACCGCATTATCCGTCCAAGCCTGCTTAAATGTGCCGTCCCAAATGCCCGAGTAGGTGCGAGACGCAGGATCATAATTGCTCGGCACCTGCATCTTCTTCAGCTTGGTCTCGACGGTCACCGCTGGAATGCTGCGGAACTGCTCAGCAGAAAACTCGATGTAAAGCAGCGCGGTGTTCGGGTAACGAATCTTGGCGTCAATCACCTCGGTGAAGCCGGCGATCTGCATGGTGTCGGAGATTTTGTTGTTGTTCTGGTTGACGGTCAGCCGCGTGATTTTCATCAGCCAGCCAGTGGTCGCCTTTGGCAGATCGATACGGCGTGTGCGCTCGTACAGGCTGGTGGTCTTGCCGTCTACCGCCTCGCTCAGCACCTGCTGATAGGCGCCGCCATCGGTAGCTAGCTCAACCTTGTATTCGATCCGGTAGCCATTAACGTTGCCGCCAGAGTCCACGGACTGAAGCGCCGGCCACGCGAAGCGAACGCGCACGGCGGAAAGCTGGGTATTGCTGATGGCCCGCACCCATGGCGTCCCGCTGCGCAGCTCGGTGCTGATGGTGGTCTCGTTCTCGACTGAAGGGATGCCTTGGATATAGCTCTGGTCCACGGCGCCGGTGCGCCACTCCCACTTCACGTTCGGAAAGTTCATGTTGCCCTGCGGGTCTTGCAGCGGCGTGTTGTCGAGGTAGATATCCTTGGCGGTTGGCGTCCCTTCGAACTCGCCCTCACCAATGGCAATGAGCATCTTGGCAATGGCGACAGAACGAAGACTGTCTGGCGCTTCGGTCGGCGTTTTTGGTTTATCTTCGCCGCCCTTGGCGCCGTGGATGTCAATCTTGCGTGCTGCGCCCATGCTTTTCTCCAGGCAATAAAAAACCGCCTCATGGGCGGCAGCGGTGTTTCAGGTGTTCGCTACATCTGATCTTCGGCATAGATCGCGGCACTGATGATCGCCCCGCCAACCCGGCGTTTTCCGTAGCAGAGCGGGACCGGATTACCCGATGCCGTGGTGTTCTTGGCGCTACCGAAGGCATAGCCGGGGGTGTTCTCGGGCGCGGCGCTGGTTTTCAGCCCGCCTGCCTGGGGGCTGAGCATCTGGATCACGCCGCCGGCGACAAGGCCAATACCCGCGCCTATGAGCGGAGTGCCGAAAGGCGTTGCAGAGAAAATAACACCCACAACAATCAAGATCGCACCGACGATGGTTTGAAGAATACCGCCGCGCTTGCTGCCTACGACCACCGGCGCGATGCGGATGTCTCCGGCACCGTTGTAGCTCAGTTCCTTCTCCCCGATATTGCGCTTATCGCGAAACACCGCGAACTCAAGGCCGCGCGATTTGGCATTCGAAAGAAACCGCTCGAATCCAGGGATCTGCACGCATAGTGCTTTGATCGCCTCCGCCGGCGATTTCACAGCGAGCCTGAAGGACTTTCCGAATTTTCGGAGTTGCCCGTGCAGGCGAATCGTCGTCATGGGTTGGTAGTTGATCGCTGATGCCTGCATCACTTTCTCCGGGGCAATAAAAAACCGCCCGGAGGCGGCTTCAAGGTTTTCTTGGTTCAGTTGTAATCGACATAAGGCCCTATGTAGAACCCAGCCATGTCGCCGCTGATACGGTACAGGCTTTCCTTGCCTGGCTGCACTGTTGCTGCGATGGTTCGAATTGCAGCACCTGCGCACAAGCCAGAGCCTGCCAGGCCTGCGCCGAGATTGGGCGACCCCGGCGGAAGGTAGAATGTGGCCCGCTGACCAGTCCCGATTTTTGCAGCCTTGCGGCCGTCGACATAAACAACGATGTCGCAGCCAGAACCAACCGCGCCGGAGTCGCGCACCACGGTAATTTTTCCGCTCTCGCCAGCTGGTTTAGTCTGGAAGGCATATACCTCGTCCGAAGGGACCGGCTTCGCATCCCGCACCGAGATCGCCGATGAGGCGCATCCCGCCAGCATCGCCACCGCTACCGCCGCTATCAAAATTCGCATGTCGTTCCCTCTTTGGTTTGGCGGGACTGCAATACTGCCCAGTGCGCCGCTTTGGTGCCACGAATTATCGCTGATCGATTTCAATCTTCTGCGTTGGATCAGGGCTATACCTCTGGCGTTTCAGCTGCGGGTCCCCTTTCGCCATGCAGAAGAAATATATCTCAGCCTCTCCGCATCCGCCGTGCAGCGCGCACTCGCTAGCCTGCATGTGATCAAGCAGGATCTCCCGGCCCTGGGACTCGCAGAACATATTTGCTTCTTTGAGTGCCTGCCCTTTCGCAGATGCGGGCCCGCCGAATGGAACACGGGTAGAAATCGTGTATGTGTCGGGACCTACCTTGATCGGTCCGCTGTCAGCACAGCCCGCGAGTGCCGCAGCGAACAAGACCATCAGCCAAATTTTCATCTACGTGCTCCCAAGGTAAGAAAGGACTGTAACCCTTACCTGGCCAGGCATCCAGTGTGGATGGAATGCCAGAGAAAGCGACACGCGTTGAGCTGTAAAAGTTATTTTTTGAAAGGGTGCATCCACTTTGATCGTTGGCTCGTAGATTCAATACCCTCACTCGGAGGGCATAAGAGCCAAGGAGATACATCATGCACGCTTTTTACAAAAAATTTGCTGCTGCAGCCTGCTTCGCGATCCTCTCCGTCACTGCCACGCTCACCTTTGCCGCCGATACAGTGATGGTCGGAGGTGCAGCCATGTACCCGAGCAAAACCATTGTCGAGAACGCGGTCAATTCGAAGGACCACACGACGCTGGTAGCTGCAGTCAAGGCTGCCGGATTGGTCGATACGCTTAACAGCAAAGGCCCTTTCACTGTATTCGCCCCAACGAACGAAGCCTTTGCCAAGCTGCCAGCAGGGACCGTCGATACACTGGTCAAGCCTGAACACAAAGCCGATCTGACTAAAATTCTGACCTACCACGTCGTGCCTGGCACTCACACATCGGCGCAACTGATGGCAGATGCCAAAAAGAACGGCGGCACCGTGGTGTTAAAAACAGTTCAAGGTGAATCGCTAAATATCAAGCTGCATGACGGCAAGCTGTGGGTGGTAGATGCCAAAGGCGGTAAGGCTGGCATCAGCATCGCAGACGTAATGCAGTCCAACGGCGTGATCCACGTTGTAGACTCGGTCTTGATGCCTTAAACGCTATTCACGCCCGGCAGACCCAGAGTTTGCCGGGCATTGGCCTCGGTGTAGAAGCTTCAGTTACTGTCACTTCAAGGAAAGGCAATCTAGCCGCTGGCTTTCTAAACGGACGCATAACCAGCTGTACGAACCCTCAGTAACTTCTTGTCATCCCGCGATAGTAGCCTCCGCCCACTCAAACGCTTGCCAGGAGGCCCTATGTCGTCACTACTGTTCTACACGGATGAAAACGAAGCAATTGTGGCTACTGATACGCTTTTACATTATTCCGTCGGCACGCCCCCAAGATTCGCCAGCAAAGCCATCTCGATCCCTCATATGCGCATGATCATTGCCGCTACCGGATCCGCCTTTCTTTTCAGCCGATGGATCGGCCTTGTGAATAACCAAGGTTTTGCCCTCGATGTAGATGCGGTCGATTCTCATGCCTCCCAGGAGCTTCAGGCCCTCTGGAGCGAACTGAATCGCCATGTCCCCGCCCTCCAAGACCAAACTGCAACGATCTATCACTTCGGGATTTCCGACGATTCTGGAAAAGTCCATGGATTCGCTTACCGTTCTGTGTCGGATTTCAAATCCGAGCGTTTAGATTATGGGCTTGGCGTAAAGCCAGAGCTTATGGACAAAGCGGGAATTGACTGGAATTCATTTCCCGCGTGTGCACCCGACATCATGCGTGCACAGGCGCGACAGGAGGACGAAAAAACTAGAGATCGTGTTTACATAGGTGGCACAACTGAGATAACTCATCTAACGAAAGACGGATTTTCGATCTATTCTCTGGGCAGTTTGGACTGAGCTTCGTTATGCCTCAGGATCAGGCGTGTCCGATCATGCCAAGGCCCGCCGTAGACTATGATCTCGGAAGGTCTCCCGTACAGGTGGTGCAGTAGGAACGGGCCAGGGCCGAACGCGCCCGACTCTTCGCCAGGCAGGGACGGATCTGTGCCGAGGTAGATCCCGGCGTGGTTCGGGTGCACTGTGCGCCCGACGTGCATGACGATCATGTCGCCGCGCTCTGGCCGGTCGACGCGCATGAAGCCGGCGGCCTCGTAGTGCTGCTCGTACAGGCTCGCGCTCTCCGCGCGCTCCCACCAACCGTCGGTGCGCTGGAAGGCTTCGAACTCAAGGCCCCACTCGCGGCGGTACCAATCAGCGCAAACCTGCCAGCAGTCCCAGGCTCCGTGCACGAACGGGCGATTGAGCAGCGGCGTGTAGCCCGTGGGTGTGATCGTGCGCATGTCGCCCTCAGGCCACGACAGAATGTGCCAGGGCAGCGCTGTGGCCTCGCACATGGCCAAATCATGCGGTGACGGCCTGCTGGTGGCGTCCGGGTGTGAGTGAACAATGCCGATCACCTCGCCCAAGTCTTCCGCCGCGGCGTAGTCCTCAGGATCAAGGCGGAACTCTTCGCTCGGCTCGGTGGCGATGTTCCGGCACGGGAAATACTTCTGTGCTCGTCCGATGGCCAGCAGTAGGCCGCAACACTCTTTCGGGTACTGGGCCGCCGCGTGCTCCTGGATGGCCGCAATGATGTGCTTGCGCATGGTCAGCTCCGGGCAATCAGGGAAACAGCGGGGAATCCACCGAAGGACAGTTCGTTGTTCTCTCCGAAGCGCAGCTTGCAGGACGACAGGCAGCCCTTGCACTGATCAAGTGCTGGATCATCCGTGGGATTGTCTTCGTCATCGAACATAGCGGCACCGGTGTAGCCGCAGTCTGGCCCCCGGTAACCGTTGGTCATGGCCCAGTGGCAGAAGGTCGTCATCTGCCGGCCGGGAAGCCCGTGGTTATCGATCTCGCCCGGGGACGAAAGCTCCCAAACTACCGCCTCGCCGTCTTCGCTAGTTTTCTGGTCGATGTACCAGATCTCCAGCGCCTCCTGGGTCGGGTCGGCTGTCGGATTGCCATCGGGGAAGTTGGCCGCGTCCAAGTAATGGGCCAGCGTCTCGCGTACTGTCAGCTTGAATTTCAGCATGTCCTCAAAAGCCAGGCACAGCGCCGTGACGCGCCCGTTAACGTTGCCGGCGGCGAAGGTTGGCCGAGAGGCGGTGCCGTCGCTGCTGGAGGAAATACCCTCAATCTGCACCGGCCAGGCTGCGTACTCCTCGCCTTGCCAGATAATCGACTTGGCGGGAAGGTCCTCTTCCGAGCCCTCATAGGCCAGCAATTCCTCTGGCGTGTGAGGGATGGCGTGCCCGTGGAAGCGCAGGTAATCGGCGCCGTATTCCGTCCCGTCAATTTCAAACAGGCGAATCTCGCCGCCAGGCTTCAGTTTCTGAATGTCCGTGATCAGTGCCATGTGCGGTTTCTCAGGGGTGGAAGGTTTGCTGGAAGGTGGCGGTGATGGCGTAGACCTGGCCGCCGCGGTGAATCGGCTTGTAGCCGTTGCACCTGTAGAGGCCGAGCTCGCCAAGGGGCGGCTCCCACAGGAAGCCCTTCGCCCCTTTATGCCGATCGAGGAAATCCATAATGCTTTTGATCCGTGGCTTCAGCCCGTTAAAGGTCACCGGCCATGACTGCGACTTGTTGTTCAGGCCATCCTCGACCGACTGCTCGTAGCCATCGCCGAACTGTTTGGATCGGACGCGCTGGACAATATCGCCCTCCGCGCCCTTCTCCGTCGCCCAGGTGAATCGTTCGATTGCCATCAGCGCCCCTTGATTGCTTTGTTGATGACGCCGCCTTGGCGCATGTCCCTGCTCCGGAGTTCCTGATACTTCTGCTCCACGAAGGTCGCCAGCTCTTTACCGAACAGGTCGTAACCAGGTGCGTCAGCGGTGGAAGAAGCGTTGCCGTCACCGTCGATATGCACATCGACGTTGATCTGCGTGCCGCCGGATCTGCCGCCTCCGCCCATTGCCATGACGCCAAGCTTGCCGCTCGACGTGCGAGTCAGCGGCATAATCGCCTCTTCACCGGCCTCGCCCATTACGCCCGTCTTGCCGTTGGACATGCCGAACGCCGTGGGCTTGCTGACGATGGAATTTGTGAATGCACCGCCGTCGGCGAACATCTGCACTCCACCAGACCAGGCGCCGCCCATGGCTTGTGGAAAGTAGGTGCTAGAGTAGCCCGCTGCCGATGCGCCGAGGTTCGACGAAGTCGCCCCAGCAGAGCCAGCAGCCAGTCCGTTCCCACCGCCCGCAGCGCTGCCGCCGAAGTAGCTGGCCGCTGCGCCCACCAGGCTGCCCAACAATGCAGAGCTTGCCTGTCGGGTGGCGATTCGCGCCATATCGGCCAGGATCGATTTGGCGAAGTCCGAGAACGACGCCTTGCCGGTCATAGCAAAGTTGACGATGGAATCCTCCATGGAGCTGAAGGCATTACCGAACAGGCTCTTGGTCTGGCCGGCAATGTCCTTTGCCGAGTCCAGGTAGTTTTCCCAGGCAGCCGTTGCGCCCTTCGTCCAATCGCCCTGGGCACTCTCCACATCCACGTAGTTCTGCCGGATCTGGTCAGTGGCGGCCTTGTTCGCGTCGGCGAGCGCCTGAGACTTCCGCTTGAACTCTTCCTCCGACATGTTGCGCGACGGATCGGACTTTTGGTTGGCAAGCTCAAGCGTCTGCTGAGCAAACCGATCTTGCTGGCTGTTCAGTTCGCCGCTGAGAGCGTTTTGCCGGTCGCCCCGACCCACGCCGAGCACTGCGCGCTGGCCTGCCAGTTCCAAAGCCCGCTGCTGCTGCCCCAGCGCTTGCACGTATGTGCTGATCGAACGCTCCTGCTTGGCAAGGCGGCCGGTCTCGTTGGTCGCCAACACCTCAAGCTGGCTGTCGGCATCCTTCTGCGCCTTGACCATTGCCTGTCTGGCGTCGGCGATCCGTTGATCGATCTGGATGCTCTGGGCGGCGGTCGTGGACTTCTTGGCCTTGGTGGCCTCCAGGGCGCTGATCTCGGCACTGTAGGCGGCCGCCACGTCCACGCTTTCCTGCTTGATCAGCGCTGCGCTGCGCGTGGCGTAGTCGCCCTGCGATACCAGCCCGGACTTCTGTGCCGCCTCCAGTTCCTTCTGGGCGTTTTTGTAGTCGTTTACGATGTCGGCCAGGTTGTTTTTGGCGCTATTGAATGCGGTCAGATCGACCTGGGTGCTGGCGGTTTTTGGATCTTTGAACTTTTCGCGAGTCTGTTTTTCTAGAGCCGCTTCCTCAGCAGGAGTGAACGTGTAGCCTGCCTGTCGCGCGAAAGCGATACGCCTTTGATTTTCCTCGAGTGCCTTGGTCAGTTTCGTTGACTTTGAGGCGGTGGCGTCGAGGTTGTTTTGCAGTGTTTCATAGGCCTTCGTACCCGCCTGGATATCCTGGTCCTGGAACATTTTCCGGCGTGCTTCTGCCTGATCATCCACTTCCTTCTGCAGGAAGGATGTTATGTCGCCTTGGGCGCCCGACTCGCCGCCACTGAGCATCATCATGTCAGGGTTGTCACCCAGGACCATCGGGTTCGATTTGGCGTTGCGTAGCGTGTTCAGTCGGTCAGCGAGCTTTTCAAACTTCTGGTCAAACGTATCCTCGCGCCCGATATCGAGCACTGCGTCCCAGGCTCCCTTGGCAGCCCCCTTAACTGCGTTCCAAGCGCTTTCTACTGTGCCCAAGTTGCTGGTGATGGTGTCGGCGCGCTGAATCAGAGCATCGGCGTAGGAACTCTCTGCCAACTGCTGAGCACCAAGGGTGTCACCTTGCTCTTGCAAGGCCCGAATCTGGGTGTACACGGCGGCCGTGAGGAAGTTGTACTTGTCATTGAGCGCAACGACTGCCTTTACCGGGTCATCCGCCAACTTCACGAACTCACTGACGGTTTCAGACGCCGCTTTGCCGGTAGCCTTCTCGAACGATAGGGCTGCAACCGCTATTTGCTCGAAGCTGCTGCTTACGATCTTGCCGGATCCCGCCAACTGCGCAAGAACTTCGGCTGCCGCGCCAGTGGTACCAACGGTGTCGCCAACTTGCCTTGCCATTGCCCCAAGGGCCGAGGATGTCGTACCAGCATAATTGCCGGTGAGGATCAGCGATTTGTTGTAACTGTCTTGTTCCTCGCTGCCCCTGTAATAGGCATATGCGAGGCCGCCCACAGCAGCGGTGGCCAACGCCAACGGTGCCAGAATAGCCAGCAATCCGGCAGCACCCGCACCAGCACCCGCTCCCAATTGAGCCACGGCGCGAACGCCGCTACCCCAGTCACCCGACGACAGCGCGTTACCCAACTGCACGACGTTTTCCTGGGCTTGCCGGGTACCGAGGCGCAGCTTGTCAAAGCCGGTGGCGGTCTTTTCGAGCTTCCCGTAATCCTTGTCGATCTTGCTCAGGGCGCTGTTGTACCGGTCCTGGCTGATTCGCCCCTCATCAAGGTGCTTGCCAAGCTGCTCGACCTGGTTGTCCAGCTTTGCCAGCGCCGCGCGGGCCGGATCAATCGCCCCCAGCAGGCTGTTCAGCGCCTTCTGCTCGTCCATGGCGGACTTGGCCAGCGCGATCTGCTGCTTGTCCAACTGAGCGGAGATCTTCGCCGCCTCAGCCTCGCCATAGGCGCCGGCCTTTGTCAGCTTGGCGAGAGCGTCACGCTGCTTCGCCAGGTCCTGGGTGGTTTTGGCGCTGGTGGACAGCGACTTTTCCAGAGCCTGCATTTCGTTCATCAGCGAAACGGCGGACTGCTCGGCCCGGCCGCCGGCCTTCGCCATTTCATCCAGGCTCGTTTTCGCCTGGATTGCATCGGCCGAGTCGATCTTGACGCCGAGCTCTGCAATGTTCATCGACTCACCTTGAATAAGTGCCCGTGGTTACGGGCTGTTTTCCCTTTCCTCCGCCATGACGCGCAGGGCTTCGCCTTCCAGCACCTGAAGGTCAGGGAAGATTTCAGCGAGTTTCTTTTTCTTGATGCCGAGGAACCCGGCCACGTCGCGGATGCTGCTGTAATCGAGACCGATCGCGCCGCCGGCGCCTGCTCGCCATTGGGTGGACATGCGATTGAACAGCAAGAAGGCTGGCCAAAGGCACGGCCAAACATCGAACTCTTCTTCCATGTCCTCTGCGTCCCAGCCGAATGCAGCGATCTGCTCGGCATCCGGCGGGGACTCATACAGGGCGCGGGCGGCGCGTATCAGTTTCCCGTGCGGGCCTTGGAGTAAGCATCCTGATAGGCATCTACGACTGCCTCGGTTGTGCCATGACAGGACGTCACCAACGCTTTGATGCTCTCGTCGTCAAACTTGTCGTCGAACTCCCAAGCCACGACCAAATCCTTGATTTGCTGAATCTGGTTTTCGGTGTCAACGGCAACGATTTCGGACACGGAGGGCTTTTCGCCGAACTTATCGAGACCGTCCTTGCGCCGCTGGTTCCACTCATCGAACAACGCTGCAAGCTCGATACGGTTTCGGTATTTGAAGGTGAAGCCCACCTTCACCGGATCCTGGCCGACTACCGGGACCATCACGGCCCCCAGAAACGTCGGTGATTGGGCGATCTTGAACTTCGCCATGATTAAGCCCCACCGCCAGCGACAACAGGCGCGCGATACGCGGTGATCTCGGCGTTGATGGTGAAGCCGAAGGAGACGGCCGCGCCTTCGTTGCGCACCAGCGTCGGCGTCTTGTTGAAGGAAGCATAACCGGCATAGTAGATCGTTTTGCCGTTGGGCAGCGACATACGCAGGATGCGTACTTCCTTCTCGCGGTCAGCCTTATCGAGCTCTTCGTACCAAGCCAGGCTGTCATCATCGGCCAGCTGAAAGGAGAAGGCCTGCGCGTTCTTGGTGGTCGGGATCTGCTTGTCGCGGCGCGCCTCTAGCGGCGCGTAAGTCCAATATTGCTGCTCGCCGCCAGACATGGAGTTGCCGATCACCTGGTTGACCGCTACCCAGCCGGTAACTTTCTTGGCAGTGCCGCCGCTGATGCCGTCCGGGAAGAAAGCAACATTGGACGTGTCAATGCCTTCCAGGGTAAATGCGCCTGCGGCAGCGTTGGATACACGCACGGCGCGCTCGTTGATGTCCTCCCAGCCCGAGGTGACGAGCAGAATATCGCCGTTGGCAAAGCCGTTTGCGGCGCTGGTAGCGACACCGGGGTTCGCGTTGCTGATTGCGGAGATCAGCTTGGCAGCAGCGAACCCGCTGGAAATCGAAAGCGTTGCCCCGTTGGGGAAATAGACAGACATGGGTTTTCCTCTTTGCAGAAATGACAAAACCCGCTCAATGGCGGGTTCAGGATGTGCCCAACGGGCGGGTTATGACGTGGTGTCGGACCGGTATGAAAAAGACAGAGGTACCGTATAGGCGTAATCGCCAGTAATGCCTGGGCCGACATCTACGGGAGTCATCGGTGTGACAACGAAGCCATTCTTCACATCGCGGACGTACAGCGGGAATAGGGCGATGATATCGGCAGCAATAGGGTTGGTCTTGGTCTTCCCGGTACCCGCCGGCGCGATGATGCTGACCTGGAACACCCCGGTGTACAGCCGGTGATCGCCGCCGAGCGTGTTGCTCGCGGTGTCGCCCGGGATTGTGAAGGCGCTCAGGTATGTCTCGCCTTCCGCCGGTGCGTAAGCAGTGTTCTCGAACACGATCTTCAGCTTCTCCGGCCTGGCAGCGTTCCAGGCGATGAGCTTGGCCTCGTAGATCGAAGCGATGATTGCGTGACTCATACCTGGTTGTTCCTGATGGCCTCCAGCACGATCTGCTGAAAGCGAGCCACGGTTACCCGGACCATGCCGCCGGGGGCCTGGGTGGAATGGCCGAACTCCAGCGGAATCGCATAGGGCAAGTTGTTGATGATGTAGGCCATCTGCCCGGCGGTGAAGTCGCTCATTGCGGCGACCAGTGCGGCCGTGGTTTCGCCGCCACTCGGGTCCACCTGGTCGAAGGTGACGTTCTCGACCACGCCCAGAGAGATGTGCCAGTTCGCACGGAACCGGCCGCCGACGTAGCCCTCAGGCGCCTTGATATCCATGCCGTCGTTGAGCTTGCGCCCCTTCTTTAGCCTGCCACCCTTCGTGAGGTTTGCCGGATCGCTGCGCAGTGCGCTGTTGTGATCGTCGACGGCCTTGTTGTACTGGGTGGCCACTGCGTTCTGCGCCCAGATCTCCGGGTTACCCACTGGAGACATGCGAATCAGGCTGCTGCCGACCTCGATGATGATTTCACGCACGCTGGCATCGATGGCTTCACCCGTCTGGGCGGCGAACTCTGCCAGGCTTAGGGCGAAGCTGCCGGATTGGCCGGCGCCTGCACGGCTCAAGACCGCACCTGCAGCTCATACAGGATAGGCGTTCCGGCCGGGTTGACCTCTTTCAGCGGGGGCACGATTGACCAGGTACGGCCCTGGGCCACGACTTTGTCGAGCAGACCCGGCACCCAGGCCAAGCCCTGCGCGGCGATCTTGAGCTTCTTGTCGCCCTGCCGGATGAGACTGTTGTTTTGGAATTCGAGGCCGGTGAAGTCAAGCAGGATGCCCTGGGCGATTTGCTCGACGGTCGCGCCTGGCGACTCCCCGCCCGTCTCGGGGTCGTACTCGCCCGGCTGCGTCTTGCTGATGGTCACGGATTGGCCGAACTCTGTGATCATCTCCAGAGCCATCACGGCCATTTCGTCGTAAAAGGCCATGGTGGCTCCATATGTGAAATTAAACGTTGAACATACCGATGTGGTACTCAGGCAACGGCTTCCGCTTCCTGCGCTCCTCAACCATGCTGTCAGCGATGCCCGCAGCCTGCTTAAGCACCTCGGCCCAAGAACCATCTACTTTGCTACCGGTAGCTTCGCCCTCGGCTTTTGCAAGAGGTAGCGCTGCGGAAAAATAGAGATCCCACGCTTGCTGTTCTTCGTCGGTGTATTTATCAGCCATGATAGAGCTCCTATGATTGAGCTCTAACGCTACCACTATGCACGCACAGCAAACAGCCCGCGCTTTTGTAGGTAGTCCGCAAACTGCGTAGCGCTCGGCCGATCCGGTGCAGCAGGCAATAGCCGATTGCTTGTGTTGGAGATCGTCGCGTACTCGCGAGTGACCGCGCCCTCGACACGCTCCAGCGTTACCGCGCCTTTGCGCTTTTCCACTGGGTCGATGTCGTCCTGATGTATCTCGGCGGCCAGGGCCATCTGCCCGTACTGAATGCGCGCTGGCAGATAGTTGTCCGGCTTGATCTCGCGATCCAGCAGCACTTCCCGGCGCGGCCAGGCCAACGCTTGCTCGCTGCTCATCTTGCGGCCTTTCCAGGTCTTGCCATCCATCACCAAGGCGGCCCGGCGCAGCAACGCTTCCTGCTCGAGAGCGCCCGCAGGGATGACCGTGCCGAACTTCACGGCATACAGAGCCAGGTCTTCAGCGCTCGCGTAGCTTTCGGCGTCAGGCTTGCCGGTGCCGTCCTCGATGATGAGCATGATTACTCCTTGATTTCGTTCAGGCGGTCAGCCTCGGCCTTCGCTTCATCGGCAGTGCCGACAAACTCGCCAAAGCGTACACCGTCGCGGGTGATGATGATCCACTGGTCGTTCGATTCCAGCTTCGGAATGTAGACCGGCTCATCCTTCGTGCCATCTCTGAGGGTCCCGTTAGTGCCACCGGTCAGCACGTTTTTACCGGTCTTTTCCTTACCGGCGGCCACTTTGTCCTTCGCGGTCTTTTCCTTACCGGCGGCGGACGTAACCGGAGTTTTGCGGGTCAGCACCTCGACCTCAATCTCGGCAGCGTCATACGCAGCTTTGATCTCAGGGTAATCGCCCACAATAACGACCTTGGTCACGCCACGCTCCACTGCGCGGAACAGATCGGGATTGCGGTAGCGCTTGTTCGGGTCGAAGTCACCCAGCTGGTTGCTATAAATGAGTTCCATGATTCTCTCCATGGCGGCCATTACTGGCCGCGCCTTGAGGTGGGTGTTAGCCGCCGACTGGTGGGGTGGTGGTGAGGGTGATCATCACGCCGGCGGTGACCTTATTGCTGTCCGAGTGCTTGACCCAGTTGGCGGCCGAACCAACAGCTGCCAGGGTTGGGTTGGCACCGCCAGTGGTCTCCTTCCAGCTGTAGCCCAGAACATCAATGTTCACGGTGCCTTCTGCGCGGTAGCCGATGCCGAGGTTCTCTTCATCGTTGACCTCGTAGGACCGGAAGCCGGGCGCCTGGGACTCGGTGATCACAACGGCATTCGGCAGCAGGCCGAAAATTACATCAGCCGGTGCGGTGTCAGTAACCAGCACTGGCTTGCCCAGCGTGCCAGGCAGACCTCCGTAGATGACGACGCCTGCCTCCTCGTAGACCTTGTTCGCAATCGCTTCGTCCACGATGTCGAAATAGGCCGACGAGTGCATGACCCACAGGGCTATGCGGCCGAACTTGTCGCCGAACTTGCGCATGCCGCGAGTCAAGGTTTTCTTGCCGTCGGTCTCGATGTTGGCCGAGACCACCATGCCAGCGTTGGAACCGATCGCGGCACGAAGAGCTGCGGTGGCGTAGTGGATGAAACCTTCCAGGGTAGCGTCGGCCACGTCAACGCCGATGATTTGTGAGAACTCATCTACCGGGCGGCCGCGACGCTTGAACGCTTCTTCTGTGGTCTGGTATGGGCCGTATTTCCACGGCGCCTTCACACCAACAGCTTCGCCGGCGCCGATCTTCTTCGAAACCACTTTGGCTTCGGAGTTGACGTCGCGGTGATCCAGGCCGCCGCCGAGTTTGTAGAAAGCTCGCTTGCGGAAATCGCCTTCGATCATTTCGTTGTCGAGGACGATGGCGCCGTTGGAGGATGCGTTGAACACATCCAGGTTGTCCTGGACGCGCTCCAGGTATGCGGTTTGCGCCTCATCGTTGTAGATGATCAGGTCGCTGTTTACGGTTGTAGCCATGGGTTTGTCCCCTTATTTGGGCAATGCGAGGAATGCGGTTTGGCCGTGCTTGCGCTGGTAGTCGCGCTTTTGCTCAGCAGTCATTTCGGAGCGCTTGAATGCAGCCTGGCCGCCACCCCCGCCCGGGGCTTGTGTCCCTGAAGCCCTTGGCCACAGGTGAGGCGCGCTCTCGCGCAGGGATTCCGCCCATTCGAGCGGGGTGAGAGGGGACTTGCCGTCTTTGCCGAGGATGGGCTGACCATTCTCGTCAACGGCGACCGCTTCGCCCTCTTCGTTCAGCGTGAACACGCCCTTGGCGCGCAGGATGATGTCGTCGGTTGCTTCGGGGAGTGCGCCGGCCTTCAGGGCTGCGCCGCGTACGGAATCACCCAGGACTTTGCCCTGGAACTTCGCGGCGAAGGCCTCGGCCTTTTCGGCGCGGCCGGTGATAGCCTTCAGTTGCTTGTCGTAGTCACCGCGCAGGCGTTCAGTGCGTTTATTGAACACCTCGTCCACTTTGCCCTCAGTCAGGAGCTTGGTTTCTTCGTCCTGGCCGGCTCGGCTAAGCAGCCCCTTCACTGCGTCGATGTCGATGCCTTCAAATTGGGTCTCGAACTGGCTCAGCTTGGTGGATGTGTCTTTCAGCTTACCCAGAAGCTCGTTGTTTTTCGTTTTGAGCCCAGTCACAGAGGCTTCAACGGCAGTCGCGATAGCGGCCTTGATTGCCGGGTTTTCCAGGTCGATTTCGTTTTCTTCTGCCACGTTGATGCACCCCTTGGGTATGTTTCGCCCGCTTTGCAGGCAATAAAAAACCGCCCGGGGGCGGCTGAGTAAGTGTGTTCGGCTAAATCCCGGCGCGCTCGAAGGCGAGAGGCTCCAGGCTTTTCATTTGCTTCAATGTCAGCGGCGCGAAGTTGCGATCAAGCTGCAGTTCGGCGAAGCGCTCGACGGTCAACCCGCCCTCCCGGAACAGCTTGGCCCGGATCGGGCCGATAGCCACGTCCTGGAACGATGCCGGCTGCTGTTGGAGCCAGTGGTAGTAATCGAGCTCACCACTGACCTGCTGGCCGCCGTCTGCGCCCACCGAGGCCCGCGTAGCGCCCTTGGCGAATATCGCGCTGATCTTTGTCAGCAGAATGAAGGTGGTCCTGCAGTTCGGGTGGAATGGCGGCCTTGGGCCGGAATCCACCGGAAACTTGCGTTTATCCATTGATCGGCATTGCTGGCTGGTCTTGCTGTCCAGCGTTGCCACGATTTGAATCTCTTCTACGATGTCGGTGTTGGCCTTGGCCACCTCCATGCGAGCCTGGGACGACACATGCTGAATAGCGGTGTGCACCACCGTGCTGGCATTGCGGTTGGTGGTGGCCAGCATGCCGTCTTTGTACCCTGCCGCTTTGGTGCCGCGAATGTTGCGAATGATCTGGAAGTTCGTTTGCCCTTCGAAGAAGCCCTGCCGAATGGTGCCGGTAACACGCTCACGCTCGGCGCCAGTCCACCCCTTGATGAAAGCCTTCAGCAGCTTCCCGCCACCGATGCCGCGCACACTGAGCGGGTTCGTCAGAACAGCGGTACGGATTGCAGCGGCCGTCGGCGCGACCACATCCAGCGACACGCTAACCGGTGCCGACCTTGCAAGGCTGGTCGCCTCAAACTCGGCCTCGTAGTTGGCGATATCTACCAAGTCGAGGTTCAGTTGCGCGCTGTATCGGTCGAAGATGCCCAGCAGCAGGCTATCAACCTCATCCAGCAGCGATTCCAGGCGCTTAGCGTTGTACTCGGTCAGATCCGACTTGGTGAGGCGGTCGCGGATCGACCGGTCAATCTCCTTGAGGAAGGGAGCGAATTTTCCCACCTCTCCAGCCTTCAGCTTTTCGAGGAAAACCGCGTGCCGGATCGTGGCATCAAGTACTGCCGGATTTACCGCCATTTGGTTTGTCCTCGTCGTCCAGGCCCAGGCCATCGCCCTGCTCTTCCAGCTCGCCGTCGATCTGTTGGTCCGTGCGCTCCGGCGCGATCAGCCCAAGCTTGCGCAGGTAAGCCCGCAAGTCAGCCTTGGCGAATCCGCCGTTCTGCCACAAGCCAACCAAGGCCGTGATCATCTGCGGATCAGCCGAGAGTTCGACGAACTCCTGATTCACCTGGTAGGCGACCTTCTTGTCGGTGATGCCCATGTAGGTGCAGCACCACATGATGGCCCGTGTGTAGGCTTCGCTGACGTTCGCCACGCACCCGGCGAGAACTGATGTCGATGCCGACTGATCACCACGTGACTCGGTAGCGGTCTTGGTAGCAAGTGATGCAACCACCATCCGAGCGCCCAGCTCGATCATCATCTGGTTTTTGTCGGCCATGGCCTCCTTGACCAGCGTGTTGGGCGTGGGCTGCGCATAACCGAATGCACCACCAACGGGAAGCATCATCGGGGCTCTGGAGCCGACATAGATGCCGTTTTTCTCCATCCAGTCGCGCCATTGCTCATCCAGACCGCTGATCCACGGTTGAGCCTGCCCACACCAGAACACGCTGTCTTCGTAGTCAGCGCTGTTCCGGTAATGGCCCAGGTTGATCATGGCGATGTCGTAGAGCGGTGACTCATCGATGCTCGGATCGTTGTTCTGCGCACCTACGAAGGTGAATGGAATCTCCTTTAGCCGGCCGCCGGCACCCGTAGGCCGGAATTCCTCAGTAACCGCCAGTGGCCCGCCAGTCTCTGGCCCTGACCGGCGCCATACCCGACAAACGAAGCCGTCTTCCTCCAAGGCAAGCTCCCGGTACTGCTCAACCGTCTTGAAGCCAAAGCCATCAGGGATTTCCGGCGATTCCTTCAGCACTACCAGCGTCAGCACGCTATGACCGTTCACCATGCCGGTGCGCCAGTTGATGATTTCTTCAGCGCAGTAAGTGAGGATCACCGCATGCCCGCCGATACCGTCGTCCTGGTGATAGTCGACATACAAACCATGCCGGCCAGCCTCAAGCACCTTTTCCAGCGTGCCCTGGGAGTGTTGATAGATGCTCACCCCTGAGCCGTTGGCGTTGTCCTGCAGGTAATCCAACTTCGTCGGAACCGTCAGTGTCGGATCTTTGTGGAAAGCCAGGCCTAGCAACCCGTTTCGAGTGTGCCCGGTGGCGTTCTTGAACACCGCGCGCTCACGGTAAGCACGATTCCGGTCCTGATTCTCTGGCGACTTATCGTGCGCGTTGATGTAAGGCAGCCGATCGACTACCCGATGCTGGCCCGCGCAGACGTCGCGAACGGTTGCCCAGCGGTCAAGCACTGCCGTGTATTCCGCACGCTTGAAGGAGACGTCATTGCTCATCGGGCGTATCCCATTTTGATGGCGGTGACCGGTTTGATGATCGGGTACTCGCGGTGGATGAAGTAGCCGCCGGCGTCGTTCGCGTGATCGATGCCGGCGGTTTTATCTGGCTCCCCGTTCGCGCCCCACACCTGTTGCTCCAGGCCATCGGCATAGGTCGGACAGGTGAGCGAATTGATCAGGTAGCGGCGCTCGCCCTGCGCATTGCAGAAGACGGCGTTCATTGCGTTGATTCTGTCCTTCACTGGCGGGTTTGCCGCGGGAGCGATAACCGTGAACCCGGCCTGTTTGAGCATGGCAAGGTCGGTAATGCTAGCGTTCACGGACTTACGTGAATCACCCGAGGCATCCGGGTAGATCCTGATCTCGCAGGTCTTCTTGAAGTCGTTGCCGTCGTGCTGCCAGTAGCGTTCCTTGATGCGGCGGATCATGTCAGGCGTGTCGTAGCCGTCGATCAGCTCATCCACGGCCCTGGGCAGCCCCTGGTCACGCTTGACGTGTGTGATCGCGGCCATCTTGCCGACGTTGAAGTCCATCCCGATGAACAGTGGCTCACCGGGCTGCACGGTGTCGAAGCATCCGTTGAGCTTGCGGTCGTAGGCCGTGTAGATCGTGCCGGACGTCAGGTTGACGAACTGGCCTTTGAGGTACGCCATGATCAACTGCGGCGGATACGACTCCATCAGTGATGCGATGTAGTCATCTGGCAGGTTCAGCTCGTTGTCGAACGTGCTGGCCTGCACCAAGCCATACATCTCCTTGAGCGAGGGCTTGTCGCGCAACTGCTTCACGAACTGCAGGAAGACGAACTTGAACCCTTCCGGCGTCGTGGTTACGTCCACCCCGTTTTTCAGCCCAGGCAGGTTGTACCGCATCCGGGCAATGATCTTGCGCCAGGCCTGCTGTGCCTTGAGGGCCGTCAGTACGTCCAGCTCATCCACCAGGGCGTGGCCAATCTTGAAGCCGACGATGGTCTGGGGCTTCTCCATTGAGCGGCATATCACAGTGCCGCGGTACTGCCGGCCGCTGTAGATGTGAACTTCGTGGTTCGCCTGGTTGATCTTGGTCTTGAGCCCCCAGTCGTAGGCCACCTCATCCATGGTCGGATAGAAGATGTCCCGGATCTGCGGGTAGGTGGGTGCGAAGTAACCAGCGTTGACGCCGGGCCACTCCATGAAGTGCTTGCTCAGTGCCGAGCATCCCACCCAGGTTTTGCCTGAGCCGAACCCGGCAACGAACGCACGAAATTTGTGGGGCAGCGTGAGGAACTGAGCCTGCGGAACGTTAAGGCTCGGCATTCGGCTTCCTCGCATCCACCACATCGACCTGGATGCGGGTCGGTATCACCGGTTCATCACCCGCTTCTTCCTTCCTGGCCCGGTTGACGTAGATGTCGCCACACTCTTTGGCTGCCTGCTCCAATAGCTGGGCAGTCAGTGCAATATTCTTCATGCTTTCGGCTTTCTCGGCCATGCGCCCAAGCGTGCGAAGTCGGTGAGAACGGTTGGCGATTGGTATCTCGGCCGTCTCCTCCCTAAATCGCTTGCGGGTGTCGTGAAACAGGGTCACCCATTTGGCCGCGAGGGTCTTGCTCGCCCGCTTGGTCGCATCATGCGATTCACAAAGCTGACGGGAGATCTCAATGCCGAATTCTTGTTTGACGGCCTCTACCACCTGAGAGGGGGTGTCAAAGCACGCCAAGGCCTGAACGATGAAGCCTTTCACCTCACTATTCAGGTTCGCCATAAATTGGATTCCGTCTAATGCCTGTCAAATTTCAGGCCGATCTGAGCAGACAGGTTCCGCAGGCCCTCGCAATGTTCAATTTCCCCACCTCAGCAGGACTATTTGCAGCATCCACCAACGCTTGAACGTCAGGGCTCGCACCGTAGCGACGGACAACACCGACGAACTCTTCGACGTCATGGCCACGCATCTCCAGCTTCGGCGCTCCCTCCTTGGTGAAGGCAGGCTGGCCGTAATTATCGTTGGCGTGTGCGATGTGATAAAGCTCGTGCTCAACCAAGGCGCAGAAGTCGGTTTCGCTGCACTGGGCGCAGTAGTCAGCAGCCAGAGTGATGATGTAGGCCGGCACGTCGCCGAACCAATCACGCATCTGCTGCTCCGTCCGGGCTTTCTGCCAACCACCGGCACGGAAGGCTACCTTTTCGGCCTGGCCGAGAACTGTTCTGCCCTGCTTCTCGAAGCTCGACGATGCCCACATAACCCGGATGTCTGCATCCAGTAGGTGGGCATGGTCTTCGTTGTGAATGATGCCGGTGTCGGCAAGGATCTCGGCTTGGAGCCATTCCCACACCCCAGGCGCTGGCGTCAGGCGAATAACGAAGTCTGATAGGTCAGACAGTTCAAGCAGTGATGATGGAGGATATGGCCTGTCCATTCACGCCCTCCTGTTGCAAGAAGCCCCGCACGTGGCGGGGCTTGTGCAAATGTTAACTCAATTTGGAAAAATCGGATTTACGCCGATGGAATACAGAAGAGACCTTGCTGCTTGGTCGAATGCATTGCTCATGGCATGAGTACTTTCGACCGCAACAATTACATCACCCTCGTCACCCAATAGCACATTTCCCTGACTAGTGATTCTTACAGCCCAGACTTGCCTCCAGATCTCACTCCCGTCTTCGGAAGCGATACGTTTCTCGAAAACGTAACGGCCTGTGATTGTGCCATCAACGATCTGTAAACTGAGTGCTCCTCTGGCATTCCCATATGGAGTATCAACCTTTGAGCGTAATTGCTCATCAAAGCTAAAACCTACATCCCACGCCTGCTGTATATGCTGGTGCGAGTAGAACGTCTGAAGCCCTTCGAGGAAGTGACCGCAGTAGATCTTGATAACCCTGGCGCTACTCACAGTTCCATCGACAACGCCCAAAAGCACTCGATCAATTGGTTTGAAGCTCATGTGTATCTCCCATCCGTATTGGACAGGCAGTATGCCATCTGGTCGACGCAACTCACCATGCCCGTAGGAGGAGGCTAAGGGCGTCTATCCTTCCCCGTCATCCAACAGCACTTCAATCAGCTTCTGCTCACCCAGGCGCATGGCACCCAGGCATTGCAGGTCGTCACACTTGGGGCCGAGGCCGAACACCGTGACCTCTCCCTTCGCGCCGATAAGGGTCAAGGCCCCTACGGTGCATTCAGGATGCTCACCAGCGTCGAGGTCGTCGGCGATCTTTCGCAGCGTCTTGGCAGCATCTCGCCACCCCTCACGCTTGAGCTCAACAATCTTCATGCCTAACTCCGCGCCACGATTTGGCGCATTCGAAAACGTGGCGCGGATTGACGCTACACAACGCGCTGGCCGGAGATCACCTCACCGAGCGTCAGCCCGTGACGGCATCAGCAACGCTGTCGGCCTGTTGAGAGTTGCTGAACTCACCGACAGTAGTCGAAGATGCGCCACACCCTCCGCTGTCGCTTGGCGACTCCTGGGCGTAGCAAGTGACGATGTATCGGGTCACTGGGCGAACTTGGTATTCATTGCTCATAAAGCCTCCGGCCTGCGCACAGGCTGATTGTGGGTGAAGCGCTCTGTTACTTGCCTCGGCGTTCGACACCATCATGTGCCTTGTCGCAGTGCAGGCAGTGCTCGCAGTTCAGCGTTCGGCACAACCAGGCTTTCACCGGCTGCCAGTACGTGACCATGAAGATGTGCCGGGCACCGGCCAGGGCCAGGGCGACATGCAGCGTCAGGCCGGCGGTAGTCGGGCCGAAGAAGATATTCTGGCTGCGCACCGACACGACGAAGCCGGTGATGGCGATCGTGGTGTAGATCAGCTTCCCGAGGATGCCGTCCCTCACCTTCCCGCTCAGTACGCACCAGGCTGCCCACAGCGCGATAAGGCCGCAGGCGATGGAGTTGATCAGTTCAAGATTCATGGTTAACTGCCTCCCCCGAACCGCTGGCGAATAAGCGCCCACAGGTCAGCGGCTTTGATGGCTCGGTTGATTGCTGCCAAGAGAGAACCGCCGAACGTGCCCAGGAGAAAACCAATCCCGGCGACGATCTTCGGCTCAGTGACATTCAGGTAGGCGCTGACCATGCTCGTCAGGTACAGAGAGCAGGCAACCCCGGTCACCAAGAACACCATCCATGCACGCCAGTCGGACAAGTCGTCCTTGTGCCACCAGCTCGCAACAACAGCCCCAATTAGGCCCGCAATCAACAATTCGAACCTGTCGATCTTGTCGAGCAGGCGCTGTAGATACTCCATGCGCTCGACTCCGTGGGGCATGTTTGAAATAGGTCAGCCCCGGCGGCACTCCCTGCTCAGCGCGAAGGGTGTGGCGGGGCCGAAAACGAAAAAGCCCCGATCAATGTCGGGGCTTAAAAAGTACATAGACCGCAAACTGTGGGCTATGTATGTAAAAAAGTGCTAATTCAATTTCCGTGGACCAGTCTTTAACTGAAAGGAGTTCACTGTCTCGTCAAATTCGACCGGGATACCGAAAAAACAATACTGTACCGCATCCGGGCTGATAGCCATCACCTGTACATGTTCCCCAAGCTGACCCGCTTCTTTGAGGCGCTCCCAGTAATTTTCATTCGCTAGAATTCGCACGACTTCTTTTTCAAGGTCCCGGGAGTTCTCTTCCTGAATACCTCTAAACAGCAGATCGACGCTCATATTAAGACATCCTGTATGTAGGTAATTAAGGGATTTGCTCTACATTCGCCGCAACAAAAACGTAGTAACCAATCGGCAGCGGAGATTCCCCTAGTGCAATTTTAACGTAGGACAGCGGCGCCGAATCCTCCGGTGACCCACAGAACTCCTCCCAGTACTCACCAAACAATCGCCAATCTGCAACGGTGACTTTTTGCTTCTCAAAAATTGCCAGCATTTCCCAGCGCTCGATCCGCACTACGCCTTCAGACCAAAGCTGGTCGAGCTTGAGATTCAAAAGATGTTTATGGCGTTGCTGCATGACTATCGCTCCTGATCGCGCATGCAAAATGCAGCGCCATGTGAACAATCTAGCCCGACCATATAAAAATTTCAAAACATATTAAAATTCTAATATTTTTATTAGAATTTTAAAATAACAATTCTTCTCCTAAGAAAAACCCGGCGCAGTGGCCGGGCTTAGGTCTTCATGTGCGTTTCGCGTTACTTGTGCACTATGGGAAAAGTACGTGCGAAACCCCGTCATGTCAATATTATTATGCCGCCTCTTGATCTTTTTCCGAGTGAATCACCTGCCATAGAGGTTGTTGAGCCTGAATATCCACTTCCTTGATCACTTCTTTCAGGGATTCCCACAGGTCGAGCCAGTCACGCGTCCAGTTCTTCGGGTCGATGGTTACACCAAAGAACGTCAGCATCTCGGCGGCTACCCGCGCCGGTCCCCACTCTGCCGATCCGGCGACCTCCCCCTTGTACGATTGCAGGGCCAGGGTAACCAGGTACTGCGCCTTCACGCGCTTGGCCGATGTAAGATCTGGCAGCGCTGCCTTGGCGGTGATCAGCAGCACCGCGTTCAACAGGTGCTTCATGTTCATCGCCGGGTGGTACAGGTAGTGCCCGAACTGCTGCACCTGGAACGGCAAGGTGTCGATGGCGCGCAGTACTTTGCCGATGGTGGCCAGGTGCGCGGCGCGAGCGGTGGATCGGCCGGCGGGCGTACCGCGGGTCTCGCTGATGCTGATCTTCTGGCGCACAACCTGAATGCGCTCTTCCTTGTCATCCCCCAGCGCAGCGAACACGGCCTCGGCGCGGCGCATGCGCTGCCCCTTCTTGATCGGTGCCGATTGGGCCTTGTCGATGGCTACAGCGCTGATCGACGCGTTCGATTCGTGCTGTGCTTCGGTCCATACCTGCCTTGCGTTGATCAGTTTCATGCTGCCTGCCCCTTTTTCAGTTCTCTGGTCATTGCGCGGTACTTGGCCTTGATGGCCTGTAACTGCTCAATGGTGTAGCGCTGGGGCTCATGAGGGCCTTCCAGCCAATCCACTTTTTCGGCGCCGATCCGCTTAACCAACTCCAGCCGGTAATTCACGATATCGCCCGACTTGTGGTTGTTGCACGGCGCGCACTGGCGCCACACATTCAGAGGCTCAAAGCGAAGCTCTGGGTTGCCACCGACGGTGCGGTAGTGCCCGGCGTGCCATTGGCCGTTGTGGTGCCGCCCGCAGCTCACACACGGCAGGCCGATATCCCGCTCGCGAATCCAGGCGTTAAATGCGGTCTGGGCCTCTTTCATGTGCTGGGCGCGTGACTTGATCTTCACCTTCGCGGCGCGCAGCTCCTTTCGCCCAAGGTCGGCCAGCGCTTTGCGGGCCTTTGGCTCATGCCGGGGAGCGTCGATCATTGCGCAGGCAGGGCTGCACACCGCCTGCCCCATACGCGAAGGGACGAATGAGGCCCCGCACGCAGTGACACGGCATTTCTTCGGTCTGAGTTGCTTCCGTTCAATAGTCATGCTGCCTCCTGGCTAAGCAGATCAGAGAAGTACACGCCCTGCGGAGCAAAGCGCGCGACGATACGGTCGGTGTAGGCGATGCCCTGGGCGCGGTTAAAAAGGCTGGTCACCGGGAAGCCGTCCGGCCCGAACAAGTGGCACTCCCCCATCATGTCCAGCTTGGTTTCGTACGGGAGGTGGCGCATCACCCGGTACCACTCAGCCTGAAACCCGGAGTCCTCGTTCAGCAGGATCTGCACGCCGAAGTGCAGCTTGCAGTACCGGCGGGCATCGGCCGCATCGCCGATCTGGGTCATCTCGGCGATGCGCTTGTACATCCCGAACCACAGCCGGTTTTGGTCGAGCGTGCGGTCCTTGCCCGGGCGCAGGGTCACCACGACAAACTTCTTGTCTTTGTACATGGCGCTGATTTTGGTGATGACCTCGGAGAGCTTGGCCTGGCAGTTGACGCTGATTTTGTCGGACATCAGAAACCCTCCTTGCCGCGCTGCGATTCCCACTCAAACGGAATGACGATCACCCCGCCCTCTCGAAGGCGATCAATGCAGCGCTCGCCAATGGCAGCCGGCAGCGACTGGCCGTCCAGGTTGGAAACGATGACCGTCGGGCGAAGTTCTTCGTAGCGGCCGTTGATGATTGCGAACAGCGTGGTCAGCTCGAAGTCGCTGGGCTTCTCCTTGCTGACGCCGATCTCGTCCAGGATGAGCAGCGTGGGGCTGATCAGGCTCGACAGGATCTGGCTTTCGCTCTGATCGCTGGAGTGGTCGTAGGTAGCGCGGATGGCCTGCAGCACGGCGCCGATGGTGCGGTACACCGCGGTTGCGCTGGACTTGGCCATGATCTCGTTGGCGATCGCCACAGACAGGTGCGTCTTGCCAGTGCCGGGTTTGCCCAGCAGCAGCAGGCAGCGGCCCGTCTCGGCGATCTGCGCGAACTCGGCGGCGTACCGACGGCAGGTGTTCAGCGCCTTGTGTTGCTCCGCGGTGGTAACGACGTAGCCGTCCAGGGTCTTGCTGGCGAAGCGCTTGGGGACCAGTGCGGCGCCGAGCTTGCGCTCCATGGCCATGCGCAGCTCCATCGCCTTGTTGGCCAGCTCAGCTGCGTCGGCCT
Organism: Pseudomonas sp. MH9.3; assembly: GCF_034354675.1. Lineage (NCBI taxonomy): Bacteria > Pseudomonadati > Pseudomonadota > Gammaproteobacteria > Pseudomonadales > Pseudomonadaceae > Pseudomonas > Pseudomonas sp. MH9.3. The sequence continues at coordinate 1,219,149 of NZ_CP133785.1, forward strand.
TCTCGCGAATAATACGGCTACATTCGGGGCAACCGCTTTTCAGTTCCTTGCCCAGCACTGGGAAAATCTTCTGATCGAAGTCGCCGTGGGTTTCGCATTGGGCAGGCTGGATGCGCGTGCCCGGCGGCAATTCGGGGGTTGATGGTAAGGGCTCAGATCGCATAGGAACCGTCCTCGCGCTGAATCAGCCCGTCGGTGTAGTTCCGATCAGCGAAGCCGGTGTGCCGCGACTGAGGGGCCGTAGCTGGTGCAGCATCAGCGAGGCGCTTGATCACCCAGGACGCCTTGAAACCCTGCCAGCCAGAATTCAGCGCTTCGGTGATTGCGTCTTCGGCGGTGATCCCGGCCTCGGCGCACTTGGCAAGTTCGGTGTTCACGGTTGACCAGACGGTGGCGGTCACGGCGGCGCGCTTGGCCTTGCGTTGAGTCAGCCAGTCGGCCAGCAGTTGCTTGGGGACGTTATGCGGGTTGTCGGCCAGCAGCTGGGCCATGCCGAACGGAGTCTTGCGATCAGGCTTCGGAGGCTCGACTGGCTCTTGGGGCGGATTAATCTCTTTCGTAGAAAGAGTTAATAGGGGTTCTTTCTTTGTATAAAGAAGGGAGTCGTCGGTTTTGGTCTGTTTCGCAGCTGAGCCGATTCGGACCACTTGAGCCGAATCAGACGATATGGTCTGTTTCGGCTCTACTACGAAGATCCACTCTTTTGGGTCGCAAACTCCGATGTCACCGCGCGCACCGCCTTCCCGGTACAGCACGCGACGGCGCAGCAGGCCGGAGATAGCCTTCGATACCGTGTCAGGGTGTATGTGGGTTGCCTTGGCAATATCGACCGCAGGGATGCGATGCGCGCCCGTGCTGAAGTTCAAGGTGGCCTTGGCCACGTACAGAACGATCTTCATTTCGCGCGCCGACAAATCGATGGCCATCAAGCCATCCATCATCTGGTTATCCATTCGGGTAAACCCCCGAGGGTTGTGTATCGGAACAATGTTTGGCATGATTTCTCTCGCATAAAGCTGTTGAAGAAGCCGACCTCGTACGTCGGCTTTTTTATTGCCTGGAATTCAGGCGATTGATTTCAGCGCAGGCGTGCCGTTGAGCAGTGCCTCAGCCCTGCGACGCAGCTCGCACGCCTTTGCTTCAACCTGACGGCACTGCTTGGCAAAAGCTGGCAAGTGCGGCAGGTCCTGCTCGCACATCACCTGGTCGTCAAACACTTCGCTGCCGGTGTCGATCACATCACCCAGCGCGCGGATCAGCGCACCGAAGCTTTTGTTCGCGCATTGGTCGCTGGTCATCTGGCGAGCACCGGTCAGTCCGTGGCGGCTGGCCAGTTCGTTCAGGCAGTGGTCGCGGAATTCAGGCTCAAGGGCGTTAACCCACGATTCTTCAAGCCAGGACGGCATTTCCTGATCGCCAGACAACCAGCGCTGAACACGCTTGAGCCAGCGGCCGGTCGCCTTTACGAAATCGGCTACGTCGTTCTGCAAGGTCAGCGCGGCAAAGTCCGGCACCTCTTTAGCGATGGCCTTATCCGGGCACGACAGATGCAGTTCGCGGCTCAGCGCCTGGGCGAAGTCGTCCTGGCTCAGGCTGGTGCGCGCGATCTGGTTTGCAGCGTGGGCGACCAGCACCTGATCACGGGTTTGTACGGTGTGTCTGGAACTGGACGTTTGCATGGGGACTGCTCTCTTCTAATCTGGCTTCAATGGAACGGCGGACATGGATGTTGCTTAGGCGGCCCGAACATCCGCAGAAGATTGCTGCGGAAAAACGCGATCCAAAGTGCATTTCGCACCCAATTCATTCAGCGCCTGGACGATCTTCCGGGCGTCTTCAAGCTTCAATGGGCGAGCCCCCGACTCGTAGTTAGCGAGCCGCGACTGCTTCCAGTTGAGCTTTCGGTGTAAGGCTGCCTGGGTGATTCCGGCCTCCTCACGAAACTCTGCTATGAGATTCATTGCGTTGCTCCTGCGGTCAATAAACCAAGGATAAACACATATCGTGTTAATGGCAAACACAATAAGTGGGCGGATTTTATTTCACTCCGTGATTAAAATTCGATCCATGAAGACACTCGGATCGCGAATCGCGCACTACAGAGAAAAAGCAGGGCTTTCTCAGGCTGCCTTGGCAAAGGCGTGCGGATGGAAATCCCAATCGCGCATAGGAAACTATGAGAAAGATGCTCGGGAGCCAAACCTTGAAGATATCGCCAAGATTGCCCATGAGCTGAAAGTCGATCCGGGAGCGTTGCTTTTGCCTGGCGAAAGCCCCTCGAATATTTCAATCGCCGCCCAGCCCACCAAATCATTCCGCTACCCGGTAGTGAGCTGGGTTGCCGCCGGCGCCTGGGCGGAGGCTGTTGAGCCCTACCCAACTGGAATCTCGGACACCTACGAGTTTTCGGAGTACGACGCCAAAGGACCCGCTTTCTGGCTGACAGTTAAAGGCGACTCAATGACGGCGCCCGCCGGCCAGAGCATCACCGAAGGCACGCTGATCCTGGTGGACACTGAGACCGAGGTCGCACCAGGTAAGCTGGTGGTGGCTAAGCTCCCAGACAGCAATGAAGCGACATTCAAGAAGCTGGTCAGCGACGGTGGCCGCTTGTTCCTGAAGCCGCTGAACCCGAGCTACCCAATCGAGGCGGTGGACGAGAACTGCCGGATCGTGGGAGTGGTTGTACAGGCGCTGCAGAAGTTCTACTGATGATAATCAGGAGGCACTATGACCCTCACCAGACCCAACCAGCAATTGCGCCGTGACCTGAAAGATGCTGCGGCCCTGCTCAAGTGGTCAGGCGTCGATTTGTTCGGGGTCGCCAAACGGCTTCTCGCTGCCGGCGATGATATTAGCGCCGACGAGCTGATGATGATTGCGCTGAGCTATCAGACGATGGAGGACAAGCTCGCGGGTTATGCGGATGAGGTGAAAGCCGCCCGGATAATTCGGGCTGCGGAACAGAAAACATGACTGGATGGCGAGAGCAAAGCTTCTGGAGCAAGGTTGGCGTAATTGTGTGGCTGGCGTTACTAATGCTAATTCCTGGAGCTTCTGACGCTGGCTGGCTGGGTGGGAAGTCATCTAATCGAAAGCGAGTGTTCAGCCCTGGGTTCGTTGTGCCCTGCGTTCTTGTGGCGGTAGCTGAGTTGATAGCACTGAATCACTTCTATGGAGTACACGAGTAATGGCTGGCTTGATGGAAGACCTCGACGGGCCTCGGACCGCCCAGCAGGAACTGTTCTACGATCTGGAAGATGCCGCGTCAGTTATCGCATGGTCGGTAGCAGAGTTGAACGCTATAGCGGGAATCGCAAAATCATCGGACGAGGCAATAGCCTTGATGAAGATGGGCGCACTGCTCTCCGCGCAAAAGGAAAAGCTGTCAGGTTATGCGGATGAGGTGAAGGCGGGAAGGATTGTGCGGGGAAAGGCTCAGTAGGCGGGGCGGCGGGGGTTTGTTGGGTTAGGCGCATTATCGAATTTGATCGATAAGCACGGAAGAATGTTGGAGCAAGGGGATTTGCTTTGCCTATACCGGAACTAGATAAGCGTGGATTTGTAGTGGTCAACTAATCCCGGACACGACGTTAAGTTTTTTCTCGGCCTGAGCCGGTGGCAGCCCACCATTAAATTGGTGCGGTCGAATCCAGTTGTACCGGTGCATCAAAAAATGGCTGATATCCTGCTGAGCTTGTTGGACCGTCGCGTAGCCCATGGTCGGTACCCACTCGGTTTTCAGGCTCCTGAACACCCGCTCCATCGGCGCGTTATCCCAACAATTTCCTCGCCGGCTCATGCTTTGACGCATGCGATATCGCCAAAGGCGCTGGCGAAAACTCCGGCTTCCATATTGCGAGCCCTGGTCGGAGTGGAACAGCAAACCCTGAGGCTTCCCTCGCTGCTCGTAAGCCATGTCCAAGGCCTTGATGACCAAGTCGGCATCCGGCTTTCCCGACAACGCCCAACCCACAACACGGCGGGCAAAAAGATCTAGCACAACCGCCAGATACTGCCATTTCCCTTGAGCCCAGATGTAAGTGATATCGCCACACCAGACGTGGTCAGGAGCGGGCACATCAAACTCTCGGTTCAAAATATTAGGGATGTCGGGCCGCTCGACCGTCGCCTTTTTGTAAGCATGCGATCCCGGTTGTTTGCTGACCAACTCCAGCTCGCGCATCAGGCTGCGTACCTTGAATCGCCCGATCTGCTCGCCGTCGTCCTGCATCATGGCCATGATGCTACGGCTACCGGGAGCACTGCGGCCTTGGGTGAACAACTCGCTCACCCGACTGCGCAATCGAAGGCGTTCTACATCCGGTGTGCGGCGCCTGAGACGCCGAGCGTAGTAGCACGAGCGGGTCACTTCAAACACCTTGCACAGCCAATCAACCGGCTCGTGGATGCTCAACTGGTCAATCAGCGCGAACGCTCGAGATCTTCCGACATCAAGAGCGCGGTGGCCTTTTTTAAGATCGATTTTTCCCGCTCAAGGCGAGTAATTCGGGCTTCCAGCTCTTGGATTTTCTGCTGCTCCGGGGTCAGCGCTTTGCTCTGCGGGGTCACGCCCATGCGTTCTTGCTGCACCTGGTCGACCCATCGGCGCAAAGCCGACTCGCCGACACCAAGCGAGCGGCTGGCCTCAATGAAGCTGTAATCCTGCTTGAGAACGAGGTCGGCAGCCTCGCGTTTGAATTCAGGGGAAAAGGTACGGCGTTGTTTGGTCATCTGACACCTCGTTCTGGCGAGCATTCTCGCCTAAATGGGTGTCCGGTTTCATTAGACCACTACAATTTCTACCTGAAGGGTGCCACAAGGCGTCATGGGACGAGATCCGAAAGTCTTTCTGCGTGAGCGGTCATCGACGAAACCTCATGAAGGAGTTTCATCGATTCATCGAGTCCGAGTTACGACCCGTTGGTAGCGGCCTGTCACTTATTATCGGAGGAAGCTTCATCTCTGATAAGGTGACTCCCGACGACATTGAGTCATCGATACTTGTCCCAAATGCAGAAATCTCGTCCAGAGCCGCGCTTATCAGTATCGGGAACGAGGCCGCACACCTCCGCATAAAGGATGAGTATGGAATGGATTTCTACGTGAATTTAGACCTGGCCGGGCACAATGACTTCTATAATTTCTTCCAGTACGTAGGGCCAAAGGCCGCTAGCAAGAAAAAGGGCCTAAACGAGAAGGACCGTCGCGGGATAATTGAGGTTTCACCATGGTGACCTGGGTAGAGCAAGTCCATAAACGAGCATCGGCTTTTCAGGGCCAAATCGCTGCCGCTAGAGCCGCTGAAGCTGGAAGCGGTCTCGATTTATCCGGGATGATTGACCTCTATCGCCTCAAGCTTGAGGAGATGTATCTGGAGGAGATGCCGCTTGCCAAGATCATGGATAACTCCGATTTAGTATTCCACGCCGAAGGGCCGTCCACTACTGCTGGAGAGCCTGGCCTAAGAGCTTTCAACTGGCTGTGTGTTTCTGCGGAAAAACAGCTGAGAATGCTCGCCAAGGCGATTTTCAACCTAACCGACCTAGATGCAAAAAGGCTGGCCAAAAACCTTGACCTGCGCTTTTCAGGGTTTGCGCCCGGGAGTATCTATGCCGGATTTTCCATCGCTCCCATGGATTCGATCATGGATAGCGATGAACCCGAGTCTGTGCACGAGGCTATAAAGTTCGCGATCCGCCAGCTTCCGACCATCCCTGAGTTTATTGAAGACGAGTCTCTAAACCTTGGGATTGCCGAGCTCATACCTGATCCTGCGATGCGCGATGCTAGTCTGGAAGCTCTTTTCAGGCTTTCTCCGACTGGCAAGGTCGGGATCCATACTCTCGATATATCCTCTCCTGACGCCGGCCAGAGTGAGCTTGGAAACCGCGAGCGCGTGGTGCTTCGCGATGCTCTTCGGAAGCCGGTTACACTTAAGAAGAGGTTTGGAGAGTTTATCGGCGAAGTTCGGGAGGTTGACCTTGATTCTGGGAGATTCCATCTGCGTAATATCTCCGGCGTGGGCACTCTGCGCTGCGTGCTCCCGAGCGTAACCAGTGAGATAGGCCAAAAAATACTGGGCAGCGTTATCGCCGTCTCTGGTGATTATGAATGTGATGCATCGGGGCGGCCTCGGCTCATGTTCGCTCACGACCTAAAGCTCGTTAAAGAAATGTCTGAGCAGCATCGAATATCCGTATAGCACCTAGGCCCGGCCCAGCGCCGGGCTTCTTGTATCTGGCATCTGAGCTGATAAAATCTTCGCCCCTCTCGAATGGACTCGTTTTCATGCGCCTATCCTCGATGCCACTGGCCTTCTGCGCCATATTCACCTGCATTTCCTTAACCGCCCAAGCAGAAACCCCAAAAGAGAGAGATCTCCACTGCGCGGCCTACTACGAAGTGCTTTCAGTAGCTGGTGACCAGCCAGACATAAGCCGCAGTCAGTCCTCAAGAGCCTCCTATGTACTATTGGTGCATGCTGGCTATACCCCGGAGGCTCAGGAAGAAGTTGCGCAAAAAATGGTGGATTTGCACAAAGAGACACCAGGGCGGATGACGCCAGCTAGCACTGCCAAGCTGCGTGAAAAATACGACGCCGAATGCAAAGTCCTTCTGAAGGCCGCCTTGTGAAGATCCTGGTACTTGTGAGAGCTGTTACCCTGGCGGTAGCAGCATAAGCAGCCATCATCGAGCCCGGCCCAGTGCTGGGCTTCTTGTATCTGCGCTCCCACCCGCTCGCGCCTTTACTCATTCCTGTTTTTAATCTGAACGAATGCTAATGCCTGGGTATCTATGCTTGTAATGGCGAATGCAGGCAAGAGCGATGTTTATTCACGAAAATTCAGCCCTTCTCAAGGGTTTGATATCTCAACTCTCATGCGTTGATTCCCAATCCTCGCTCTCACTGACCGGAGATACAGCCAGCAATTTGCTGGGCCTGAGAGATCTCCTACAGTTGGAGATGATCACCGGAGACTTCAGCTACGGGCAGATCGTGGATCCACTAGGCCCACTCCTTACGTCCGCTGACGGAATTCTTCTGACTAGACGCGGGTCGCTGTTCTTGAATTGAGCAGGCCTTGCATCACGGACCACTGGAATAAACCGTCCGGCCTTTTGAACCAAGGTAGTCGATCCCCCTTCGCCTCCGTGCGCCTACGGCAACACCGACTCTAACGGACATACCTCCAAGCCCGCCCCCCCATCACAGGCTTTCCTTTCTCTGCGGTGTGGCCGCGCGACGCTAGACGAACGCCGGGCCTCCTTTTCCCTTTCAGATTGTTTGCGAGATATTTCGCGAATTCTACCTGCCAGCCCGCCAAGTCCATTAAAACAGGCTGTTTGCGGGTTGATCCATAGTACTCGACCTGCTAATGGGAACAGTTGAAATAGACTGGGAACTATGTTTTAAAGGTTTAGTCACGAATCGAAGGATTACGTGGCGTACCGCGCCAGGGAGGCGGCGGCTTAGAAGCGGATCGTCGCCCTGTGCTTCTTGTAAATAAAAGGAATTAGCTATGACTCTGTCTCTGCAAGACATCAAACCAGAAGAAATTGATGCGCTGAAAAAGCAATCTCAGGCTGCGTTTGACGCGGAAATACAGCGCCGGGAAGATGTCGTGAGCGCTAAGCCAGCGCTTCAAGAAGTTCTCCACCAGAAGGTACATCCGCAAACCCTATGCGGATGCGGTTGCCAGCAGAACATCTGCGGGTATTTCAATTTTGAAGGCTGCGGTTGCGGCTGTTCACCTCACACTGAAACCGTTCAGATCAGTTCGTCGCTAGCCAATATTGGCCCGAACGCACCTCAGCAAGGCACCATGGTCCGATTCATCGGTCAAGCAACCGGTACGGGCACAAATCTAGATATCAGCAATGTCTATCTGCAAGGCACGGTGCCTGACGCAGAGAACCTGATCGGAATTCAGCTTTCGCTCCAGTTGTCGATTAATCAGGGCGCGCTTTCCCTCTCAATCTTTGAAGGAAATCGTTTACTCGCTGTATTGGTGCACCCTGCGCAATTCCACGCGAACATCAATGGTCAGTTTTACGGCAGCGGTTTCGGCACCTTTCAGCAAGCGTAATTTAGCGATGTTGGCATAGCTGATCTGCAGGAAGAAAGCCCTAGTATCAACTCTAGGGCTTTTTCGTTATCAACGGCTTACTTTTCTATTGTCGGTCTTCATCAACGAATAGGTGCCGCCTAGTCTGTAACGAAACATAAGCCTGCCCCGACCGCGGGCTTTTTCATGACTATAACGACGGCCTCAAGCATGAATATGCATTTATGCATGAATTATCCTGCCACCCCTTGCCAATAGTGATCATCACCAATACTGTACGCCCATACAGTATACGCAAGGAGCGACGCGTGATCCAAGCACCCTCCCCCACACCCAAGCCGAGAAATGCCTACGAGCTTGTGGGCCATCGCCTGCAACGCATAATCGCCTCTCCTCGAGTACAGCGGATTCAATTGGTCGAGGTATCCAGACGCGACGACGAGAGCCCTGAAGCCTGGCGCCAGGTCATCCAAGACATCGGTGACACCGCCGGGATCAGGATTGAGCATTTGGATGACGACGCCGTCAGGATCGGCTGGCGCGAGTACTGCGATTCCTAAATGAGCACGCCAGCAGGCGGGCTCACCACCCTGTCCTTCTCAATTCCCCTATAAAAACCACACAGCGTGATTCAATCATGAAAAATATAAACACATTACGTGTTGACACAATAAACACACTCTGTGATTATCGCCTCAAGCCAGCAACGAAGAACGCCGGCCAGCAGCTAAACCTGCGCCGCTCTTTAGCCACACAGCTTCACCCTTGCCGGATCACCACCGGCCCAGATTCAAAGGCAGCGATGAACCGGCCTTAACGGTTCAGAGGGTTGGCAACTGACCCGGGCGCGCAGCGTAAAGCGCCAAGAACAGTTATCCAGCGGGAGAACAAGCCGAAAGGCCCGCGGCTGGAAGAACATTTGATTCAAGCCGGTGACCGACGCCAGTAGCGGGTCACGGCGACAAGATTTCCTCGATGCCCTTCTCACGAGGGGCATCAGGGAAATCAAACCGGAGAAAAACGATGAATGAAGAACAGGTGAGCGAGGTTGAATCACTGGTAAAGGAGCTTGCCGAGAAAAGCGGCACTGACTTCAATGCCGCTTTCAAGAAAGTAATGGGAGTTGCTCGGTATCACGCCATTGACGTGGTTCCATGGGGAAAGATGGCCGACTTCGATTCACACAGGGTAAAGAAAGGCTGACCACTGACTATCTTTAGCCTCGCATACGAATATCGCTGCATCTCTGTGTGGAGAAAGTGGGTTAGCAAATCCCTGCACTCTGTCTCGCACAGCTGTTGCGCCTAGGGCGCTCGACCCAAAGTAAGTTCCGGCCGGCATCTGATGCCTCACGCCGCCAGAGAAAACAACTTCTCGCTCAATACCTATTGCGTCCATGTTGGCATGAAGGCGCTCGTACTCGTCTGCGCCGGCGCCAAATAGCTCTACGCGCACCATGTAATGCGGCATATCGATTTTCCTTATCTCAACTGCGGAAGTTGGAGCATATGGTTTTCCCTCGATTGTGGAAAGCGAGGAAACAGGGAGCCTGCCCCTGCAAAAACAGGACCCCCTCCGCCTCTACCCGTCAGCACTCCCCCCGCGCCCATCGGCAACCAGCGGGAGGCATGAGTGTTGAGCGAATACAGGTGAACCAACAATCGGAGTTGACCATGAAACAGCAAACGAACCGTATCCGCATGGCGGACCAAATCTTCGACGCAAGCCTGCTCAGCGGCAATTTTCTCGGCGGCTTCAATTCCCGAGTGCACGGTGTTGAGCGCAACGCCACGGCTGATGGCTCTGCGCGCTTTGAGCGTGGTCAGGGCTGGGACAAAGCCGACGACATGATCCGAGCGGGCCAGATCTACTTCATCCACCCCTTCCCGCATGGCCAGTGCAAGCAGACCGGCTTCGTCTACGGCGGCACCTGGGCCTGCAACACCTGCCGCACTGACGGATTCCAGAAGCCTTGGTGGGCAATACGCGTGATGAAGGATGGCAGTGCGTGGTGCGTGGTAGGCGAAGGGTTTGAAGACCTGCAGTCGTCGGCCAACTACGAATTCGGCGATACCCGCGAAGAAGCGCTCAACGCATACGCCGAACTGATGAATCAGCCGGTAGCCGCCTAACCGGGTGAACCAACGAATGGAGAGAGTCATGACGACGATTTACTTGGTTTGGAACGAGGCCGGCAGCGAGTGCGTCGGCTTCGAAGATCTTGCGGATGCCCGCTTCGCCGCTACAGGCTTTTCGGCTACTGGCGAGTATTCAACTCTTGCAGAGGCATTCCGAGACACATATGCGGATGACGACGCTGATGCGGAGTTCGAAATCACAACGCACGAAACCTAACCCCAAACACTGGAGGTCGTGATGAGCGATTTCGGATATTGCGAAGGCGATACCTGCCGACGCAACGGCTGCAAAGGCGTCATCCAAATGCGCAAAGCAGAAAACTGCAGCTGCCATATCAGTCCGCACTGCTCCGCTTGCACGGCGCCGCGCCACTTCTGTGATGCTTGCGAATGGGATGAGGCGGACGACGAGATTATCAACGACTTCATCGTCAACGTGGATAAGACCACCGGCAACTATCGGAGCTGGGAGCCACGACCTCTTGACCCGAGAACAATCGACTACAGGATCAAATCACACACCAATTCATCGCAGATCTGCGAGGGCGTTTATCCCGAAGGGACGACCCGGGAAGAAGTGCAAAAGCTGGTGATTGGCACCTTCGGTGGTCGCTTCGAGCACTTCGGGAAAGGGAAATTCAAGTACATCGCTTACACCGACTAACGCAACCCTGGAGGCGACCATGAACCAAAGTCAGCACGCTTACTGCGACGTAGCGCTCGCAATGAATCAGCGCCGCAACATGGCCTTGGCGCTTTGCCTCGGCCTGGTCGGTTCCAGTGCGCCGAAGACCTCGCCGCTGTTTCGGGTGATCCCGGCCGGCAACGAGTTCTTCCACGTAGTCGACTCCACCACCGGCAAGGTGAAGGGGTTCCGCCGCAACCACAACGAAGCCTGCGCCCTCGCCCGCAGCCTGGAGACTCGCCATGCCAACCAGCTACGCGGATAGCGCCCAGGCCAGGGAATCCGACAGACGCTGGGACTTACCTAATTTCGGAAAGACGCAGCACGTCGAGCTGTTCCACGAATACACGGCAGACGACCTGGCAGAGCGCGAGGCACGCCGACTCAAGGAGCGAGCCAGCCTCAAACTGCGCATCGGTCTGGCCATGGCTCAGATGGAACTGATCTGTCCGTCCATCGGGGTGAAGCATGGATCTTAACCAGCGGAACCACCAGACAGCCGTTAGCTGGATCGAAGGCGAGATCGAAAACATGATTCTCGACTTGGGCAAGCCAAACGCCAGCGCGGCGGCCACATCGTGCGTAACCCTTGCTTTCATGCTGCGGGTTATAGACGACAACGAACATAGGTACTTCCGGGCGCGCATCGACAAAATTTACGCCAACTACAACGCCTCTATCGTTTCCGCCGCTTAACAGCGCCACCCCACCACAACACTTTCAATGCTGCGCCAGGCGCGGCGAGGGATCGTCATGTCAACAAATCCTAAAAAATCACCCGCACAAGAATCGCTTGAGATGAGCGAAGCCGAAGAATCCAAGAAGCCCATTGCCCCCGCTGTCGCCGTCACCGACATCGCGGAGTATCGGCCGCACGAGGAGCAAATCGTTCGCCTAGAGACAACCTACGGGAAGCTGGTAGTTGACTGCTCGACCAGCGAAGGCTTGGCGAATGCAAAGGAAGTTCGTGTCGATATCCGCGACGTGCGTTATGCCCTAGCCAACACCACCAAAACGGCACTGGTTCCCTACCAGCAGGCGGTCAAAGACGCCCAGGCTCGCGTCAACCAGGTTAAGGAGTTCGGCGAGACGCTGAAAGATCGAGTCTTGGCAATCGAGACTCCTGTTGACGAAGCAATCAAGGCCGAAGAAAAACGCGTAGCTGATGCCAAGGCAGAGCGCGAGCGTGTCGAGGCTGAGCGTGTCGAAGCCATCCGGGCCAAGATTACCCGCTTCAGCTCCGTCGCTGCCGCATACGCAAGCCGCAGCGCTGCCGACGTCGCCGGAATTCTGAAAGGCGTTAAGGAGTCGGTGATCCTGCCCGAAGAATATGGTGAGTTTGAAGCAGAAGGCACCATCGCTCGCGACAACGCCATTGAGCAATTGGAAGCGCTACACAAGGCTGCCATTGATCGAGAGGAAGCCACTGCCAAGCTGCTGGCCCAGCAGAAAGAACTGGACGAGCTGCGCGAGAAGCAACGACTCGCCGACGCAGAGGCTGAAGACCTGCGCAAGCAGCGCGCCGAGGAAGACCGTCTGCGCTTGAAGAAGCAGCAGGACGAGCTGGACCAGCAGCGCCGCGACATGGAAGAACAACAACGCCAGCACCGTGAACAGCAGGAAGAGCAACAGCGCCAGCAGCGAGAACGTGACGCGCAGTATCAGCGTGATCAAGAAGAGCTGGCCCGTCTGCGTGCCCAGGCTGCTGAGCCCGCCCCAGCAGCGACTGTTGTTGCGGCTCCAGTGATTGCTGACCCAGCACAAACGGTTGTAGCGGCAGTTTATCCGGCCCCAGCGGCGGACGCATTCGCTGACTCGAGCATTCCAAGCGCCAGCGAAGTGGTCGAGGTCGTAGCCATGGCCTTCTGCGTCACCAATGACGAGGCCTCTGCCTGGCTGCGAGCCATGTCGTTCTAAAGAACCCTGAAACCACCCCGGAGGCCGACCAAAGTCGTCGGCTATGGAGTAAGCAATGAGCGCCCAAACCCAGATTTCCACCGTACCAATGGACACCAGCCCGACTGGGCTGATCCTCAATCGCGACAGCATGCAGTCGATGACTGAGCTCGCGGGCATCATGGCAGGGGGCAAAACCACCCTGCCGAAGCACTTTCACGGCAACACTGCCGACTGCATGGCAGTGATCATGCAGTCCATGCAGTGGGGAATGAACCCATTCCAAGTTGCGCAGAAGACCTTCATCGTCAACGGCGGCCAACTGAGCTATGAAGCCCAGCTGGTCAACGCGGTCATCACCACGCGAGCGCCGACCATTGATCGAATCCACTACGAGTGGTTTGGCGACTGGGACAAGATCATTGGAAATTTCCGCGAGATTGAGAGCAAAAAACAAACGGATGACCACGGGCAGCCGAAAAAGTATCGCGTCCCAAACTGGAACATAAATGACGAGAAAGGGTTGGGCGTCCGCGTTTGGGCTACGTTCGTGGGCGAGGATACCCCGCGCGAACTGACCACCTTGATGACTCAGGCACGAACCCGGAACTCGACGCTGTGGGCAGACGATCCGAAGCAGCAGATCGCCTACCTGGCCCTCAAAAAATGGGCTCGCCTGTACTGCCCTGACGTGATCCTGGGCGTGTACACACGCGAAGAGCTGGACGACGGCTATACGCTTCCGGAAACAGACGTTACCCCGAGATCTACCAGCGAAAAGCCTGCTGACGTAGGTGCCGCCTCAGTACCCCAGGGCGACACAACAGATGCGACCTCCGACCTTTTTGAGCAACTGAAAAAAATCGCTCAAGAGCAGGGCATTGAAGGGTATGAAAAAGCTTGGAAATCCCTGAAACCACAGCAGCGCGGCGCCATTGGCGTGACCCGTCACAGCGAACTGAAGGCCATTGCACAAACCATCGACGCCGAGTTCACAACTGTCACCAATAGCGCCGACGCTGCTGCCGTCGTCGATAGTGAGGACGATGCTCAATGAACGCCTCTGTAGACCTTCAGCGCACCGAGCAGTGGAAGCAGGAACGCAGCGGGCGACTCACCGCCAGCCGATTCAAGGATGTTATTGCATGGGGCGACCGTGACAAGCACGGCAAACGGAAGCCGCTTGCGGCCCGTACCACCTACATGCGGGAGCTGGCTTTTGAGCGCCTGGCCAACCGATCGAAACATTCAGTCAGCAGCAAGTCGATGGCCTGGGGAACCGAGGTTGAGCAGTCGAGCCACGACTTCTACGAAATCCTGACTGGCAATAACGTCATCAAGTCGGGCTTCGTAGTTCATCCAAAATACGACTGGCTGGGCTGTTCGCCGGACGGATTGATTGGCGAGGACGGGGGTATTGAGTCGAAATGCCCATTCAATGAGGCAGTCCACGTCCGCACCTGGCTCGAAGGCATGCCCGAGGAACATAAGCCGCAGGTTCAGGGCTGCATGTTCGTCACGGGCCGGGAGTGGTGGGATTTCCTATCATTCGATCCACGCCAGGATGAAGACTGCCGACTGTATATCGAAACCATTGAGCGCGATGATGAGTACATCGCGATGCTTCATCAAGAGCTGGTCCAGTTCAATCTGGAGCTTGGCAGGATGGTTGATGAAGTCGCCGACAAAGCCCGGGCGCAGGCCCATCGTTTAGGAGCCTGATCATGATCAGCAACCACCTCAGCATGATCGAGGAACTGCGCCCGGCTGCGGATGAGCTGGCGGCCCAGGTCGCCGAGTTTGTAGCCGCGGGCGGCGAAATCGAAGTGGCAGAGCCTCCACCGCCACCGAAGCCCGTTGTGTATGTGCCCCAGGAGCCGCCGGCGCCGAAGCCGTTTGTTCGGCGCCGGGCCGAGCCTCTTCCACCTACCCCTCCGACCAAGCGTGAAGATCAGATCGAAGCACGCCGCCAGCGGGCCGTCAGGGTCATGGAATTGGCGCCACACCACAGCCAAAGCGAAGTCGCCAACATGACCGGAATAAGTCGGCGCATGCTGCTGAATATGTCGCGCGAATTCAACTTCAAGTTCAAGGCGGTTCCACCTGGGCGGCATGGCAATCCCGACCGGATAAAGGCAATGGCCGAGCGAGACGCCAGGTTCGCCGAGCGCATCAAGGCTTTCATGGAAATAGGGGTCAGCCGTCGAAAGGTGTGCGGAAAGCTTGGGATCAGCGCCAAAACGTTCGCGCGCATCCTCAAGAATCACGCGATTGACTACCCATTGTCGACGCCGGGCGGCACACGATGCGCCGCATAGCCCGCATCCAGCAACGCAAACGTCAAACCTGGTTCGCACTGCCCGCCAGCGAAATAGAAGAGGTAGGTCATGGCAGCCGCGCAGAAAGAACGATCGGCAAAGACTGCGGAGAGACGAAAGACTCGCGGAGAGGAAAAATTGCGACTCCACACCATGGCCGCAACCCGGCAAGCCTCGGCTGACCTGATGGCCTGGAACGGCATCGAGGAACAGGGCTAGGCGATCACGCTGATGATTCACCACCTGCATGGCGTTGGAACGGGCGGTGCCCTTCCCCTACTTGAGCCGCCGCCGCGACATGAATACGTAATATGAAAACGTATTCGCGAAAGTTGATGCTTTCATACAGGCCCGAGGCCCATGGGGCGGGAGCAAACGAGTAACTAATCCCCTTTTAAGAAATTTACACCGCCGATAGAATAGCTTGTCGAATGAATGTGAATCAGCTGAGATAACCGCCCAACTTTATCTGGGTAATTTTTATTAAAATCTTCAACCCAAAGACGGACAGAAGCTACCATTTCCTCACAAAATATTTTTACATTCAAATGTAAAACATTTCCAATTCTGATTCTATGCATATTCATCGTAGTAAAATAAAATCTATCTAACACCCCCTTTGCACGCTGATGCCCAACATCCGTAAGACCTTGATGCAGTAATGAACATCTTAGTACGTAGCAATCATCACCAGCCATAAATACCGTTGTTTGACCATGCATTTTCATGCTGTAGGTTTCTTTCATATACCTATCAAACCAGCGAGCAAATTTTTTACCGTCAGTTTTTCCATCAGCAGTCTCTAGACTTGAACATACATCAGGGAGTGTTAGAGACATATATAGGGCTGAATACCAGTTGCTATCATCCAATGATTTTTCAATAGATTTTAGAAAGCGCTCCATTCTAATGCTCCTTAATACGCAACAAAAAAAATTGGCGCCATGCCAAGCTAATACAAATAAGCCAACCCAAACCAAATTGCCACCACCGGCCACGGAGCGGGATTTCTGATGTCTATGTTCGCTCGTGACGGTAATCGATCCAATATTTCCAAACACGCTGTGATACATCACCGAGCTCGTGCAAGCCGCCGAGTTTATCCGTATACACCCAAGATGGAATCTGATTATTCCCGGGATCGTCATAGGGCATGTTCCGGTCGCGAATATCGTAGGTCTGCAGCCGCTTCGCTGGATGCTTGACGTCATTGACAAGCAATCTGCAAATATCGAGCACAGTACCCGCATCACAATCAACGCCTTTAACCATTTCGATCAGATCTACAGGATTTTTTACCCCGCGCTGTTTTGCAGTTTTGTCGGTCATGTGGTTCAGAAAGAATAGCGCAGTGATTAACCGGCGATAGACCAAGGAAAAACGATCTCTATCGACCGGCACGTCACGTTGGTATTCCTTCCAAAACTCTAGAAAGGCGGGAGCAGCGAGCTCTCTAAAGTAACCTCGATCGTCATTTAAACCGACTTCACCCACGCGATACTCCTTTTTCCGGCTCCATGCCGGTCACCCGTAATACCCCAACACAAACCAAATTGCCACCAACCGACACCGGAGGGTGACGCCTGGCTGGAAATATTCCATGAGCAAGGACGCCAAGATCACAGCCTGAACCGTGTCACCTATTGCGCTAAATCCATCTCAGGCATTAAGAAAGTGAAGCTCCCAGTCAGCCCTTTGCGCAAAGCTTCAGGCATCTGGTATCCGAAATAGATGAGCCATCTACCGTCGGATCTCAGATCGGAATTGACACGATAGGTGCCAACCTCGTTCTCAGTTATGCCGATCAGCTTCGCCACTTCTCTGTCTGAAGGCTTATCGCTCACGAAACGCTCCTTGATCCGGCTTCATGCCGGTCACCCGTAATACCCCATATCAATCTCGGACGCAGATATTTTTAGATTCTAGCTTGAGCGAACTATGAAAACTGCCGCTATCGCAATTACAGCGACGACTCCAAACACCATCCGTGCGAGCCAAGGAGCTGTTAGCCAGACGCCGGTAACCCCGGCAATCTGCCCAATGTTTTTTTCGCTGAAATAGCGGCCAGATGGCGGCTCGCGAAAAGGATTTCCGCAGTGGGGGCAGAAGTAGGCTTTATCAGAGATTTTTGCAGAGCATTCAGGGCAGTCAATTAGGCTCATGATTTTTTGTCCGTTTTAATTAATGGCTGCAAACCAATATGAAGACTTCATTTTCTGATTTTGGTTCTGCGGGAAATCATATGCGCCCACTCATTAACGAATCACGCCAGCAGGCTCAGTAGCAGGCAGGCCGGCGAGGTCACGCCACTTCGCCAGGTCAGCGATCAGCTTAAGGCCTGGGCGCACCTCAGCTTCGAGCGCTTCATCAGGAAGGCTCAGCAGGCGGACAACCTCAGCGCCGATCAGGCGTATCGCTTCCACATCGGTTTTCGTGCTCATCGCATTCACCGTCAGGTATTTGCTGAGTGCAAATCATCAACCCAATTTACGAATCACGCCAGCCGGCGAGGCAGGCGCACGCTTGGAGACAAACCATGCAAGCAGTCATCTACGCAGGCCTGCGCAACGGTGAGCGCGATCAGAGAATCCACGACGCCTTGGTCTATAAGCACGTCGTTGAGGTTGCCAAGGAATTCCAGTTGGCACCGAACACGATCCGCGCGGCGGCAAAGCGCATTCAAAACGCTGTTGTGTTCGAGCTCTGTCTGCTAGGGGGGGGGCAGCCAATGCCTATTGGCAAAGTCGCCGCGGACTGTTTCCGGAAGGCGGCCCTTGGCGCTTACCGGAATTACCACGGCACCTTCCGCAACCTTGAGCTGCCTTGCTGGGTGATCACCGACGGCACCAACCGCATTGAAGTGATGGAGCTTCGCAAGATCGATACCGGAGAAGTTTCGCTTTAGACGCCGCCTCCCTCCCGACCCCCTCATGAATCACGCCACAGGCGAGGACCCCCTATGTCCGCACAACAGATCGACGAAAAGAAGCTCGAGCGCGCGATCCGCAAGATCAAGCACTGCTTGGCACTTTCCCAAAGCGCCAACGAGAACGAAGCCGCAACCGCACTCCGGCAGGCACAGGCATTGATGCGCGAGTACCGGCTGACCGAGATGGATGTGAAGTTGAGCGGCGTAGGTGAGGTTGAGTCGGCCTTGTTCCGCACCAAGCGTCGACCAGCGTGGGATCAGCAGCTGAGCATCGCTGTAGCAGAAGCATTCAGCTGCACGACCCTGCGGCACCGGACGTGGTGTTCCGCAAAAGGCCAAGTCATTGAGCGCGCGACTTTCGTCGGTGTTTCTCCCGCACAGAACATAGCCCTGTACGCGTATGAGGCACTGCACGCCAAGCTTACTCAGGCGCGCAAGAAGTACTGCTCGGGCGTCAGATCTGGCGTCCATCGCAGTCAGTATTCAGCAGAAACTGCCGGCGATCACTTTGCACTGGCATGGGTCTGGGAGGTTCAATCGAAGCTGAAAGCGCTTGTGCCTCAAGGCGAAGATGATCCGCTCGGGAGCCCCGCCACCGGCAAAGACCTCGTCGCGATTCAGGAGCAGGATAAGGCGCTGATCAGCGAATATCTCGCCACCCAGGAAATCGGGAAGCCCAGGAAAGGCAAGGCGTTAGAGATGGATCTGAACGCCCAGATCGCCGGGATGCTTGCTGGCAGCAAGGTGGAACTGCACGCCGGCATCGCGCGCGGCGGCGAAGACATCCTTGCGCTATCCCAAATCGCCTGATTCCCCACACTCCACCGCACGGGCATGGCCCGGCAAGGACTCCCCGTGAAACGAATTTATCTCATCGGCCCCATGACCGGCCTGCCAGACCTCAACTTCCCGGCCTTCGCCACCATGACTGAAAGCCTTCGCGCTGGCGGCCACACCGTCATCAGCCCCGCCGAGCTCAACCCGGACGGCGGCAGTTGGAACGACTGCATGCGCCGCGACATTGCCGCCCTGATGGAGTGCGACACCGTGGCCACCCTGCCCGGTTGGGAGCATTCAAAGGGTGCCCGCCTGGAAGTCCTGATCGCCGAACGCCTCGGCATGACGGTTGTGAATGCCCATGATCTGGTGAGAGGGGTAGGAGATTCGAATCAAGTCTGATCGGTTGGAGGGGTATTTGGGGAGTTGAGGAACGTAATCCAGTCATGAAAAGCGGCTTTTTGGTCTTTAACCGCCTCATCCCATTCTGGACCCGAAACTTTCTTTGAAGAAACCAAGAGCATCATCTTGGTTGTAGTAGCGTCAAGCTCAACAAGTAACTTGTGAGATTCAAATCGGAAATCGTCAATACAGCTCATTTTTAAAGCCTTGTGACGGGTCTCTCCGGAAGCTCCGTGTTTTATTCCCGTCGACAAGATGACCCGCACCGGCCGTATTAATTCAACGCCATGACTACTTTGATCCGCGGGCTGGTGCTCTTGGCAGAGCTCCTTTTTTGTTGATAGCTGTCAGTGCGACTGAAGACGACGCCAAAAACGCATAAGCATTCTCAAAGCCCCATTCCATGGCTTGCGTCATTGTTTGACCCAGAGGAGAGCTATACGAATCCTCAAAGAGCATCATGCCATTGGTGGTGTAAACACCAACGAACAGCTCAATTGCGCCACTGGCCGCAGTGCGGACCTGAACGTTGATCATCGACCCGTCTGCGGCCCTTTCGTCCTTGTAACGACAGTGGATATCAGGCTTAACCCAATCCCAGAACTTCTGTCCTCTGTTTCTCAATTTGGCATGTCCAGGATTCAAAAAAGGAGAGATTACAACTTTCATATAAAGAGAGGAATACACAGCAATCCTTTTCAACCCCTCCCCCTTCGAAGTCAGCCGCTATAGCGGCAAGGACGAGCTCGACCATGGAAAAGATAAAACTCGGCCCGGACCATTATCGCTACGTCGACGAGCTCGACCCGAAAGGCCTGGAAGTCACCTGCAAAAAATTCGTGGTTATCGGCGAAACCGAGCAGTGCTGGTACATCGTGGATGAATTCCACGACAACCTCTTCGGTGGCTCGCAGCGTGAATCCCTGCTGAAGCAGTACCGCAAGCGCGTGCTGAAGGATGGCGGCGAGCACGGCCGAAGGTTCGCGTATACCGATAAATCCTTGGCGCTGCGCTCTTACAAGCAGCGCAAGTCCTGGCAGATGCGCCATGCCCAGTTGGCGCTCGAGCGCGCACAGGCTGCGATTGCGTATTTCGGCGATACCCGTACCGCGAGCACCGTGCCGCCCGACAGGCTGATGGTCCCGTGCGAATACATCCAGGCCATGAACTGGAGCGAGTGCTGATGAGTGGGCGTGCGGTTCACCTATACCCTTGGGATGGCGGCACCGAGGCAGATCAGGATCCGCCGGAGCACGTCTACTGCGGCACAGACGGCGACATGGCCGACGAGCAGCTCACCAATGACTGGCGGTACGTCACCTGCAAGCGCTGCCTCAATATCCACGAAAAAGAGCTGGCAGCGCGAGCAGCGGACGACCGAGACCAGAAGGTCAAGCTCTTCGACGAGGCCCAGGCCATCACCATCACCCTCGGCCACCGGAACATCTCAACGGCAATCAAGGCTTTGCTAAGGGAGCGCGACGAACTCAGGCATGAGCGCGACAACCTGCGCTTAGACCGAGACGGCCTACTGGAAGCAGGAGCGCACCTACTATGATCGCCACCCTCTGGTTCGCATACGTCTTCATCTACAAGGGGCCAAGGCCATGAGCGCCGGAAGCGTCAAGCAATTGCTTTAGACAGTCGAGCCATTGCGGCAAACATGCCCTCATATCTATCGAGCCAGGCGCTTGCGGTATCACCGCACTCAAGAGCTGTAATTAAGCTCCTGGCGGCATACATGCCACAGAGCCAAAATTCTTCACCCGCCTCTCCAGAGTTAATTCTGCCAATCTCCAGAAGAGCCTCGTCTTTATTTGATTCGCCAAATATAAAAAGTAGCGCCCATACTTTTGAGTTTGAATCCCAATCTTCAATCTGCGCAGCTTGAATATCGGAATTTATCTCTGAAATCCCACCAAAGATCGCACCGAGAAGAGCGGACTTTAACTCAGAAGGCAGTTCGTGAATCTGGCCGTCGATTCCCGCACCCCGCAACTCTTTAACCAAATGAAACATCGTGAACTGAAGAATATGATTTGCTGCTTTCAGCAACTGACCGCCGTCTTTTTGCATGGCAAACCTGTCCATTAGCGAACTTCTTAGGCTGTCAGCCTAACCCCTTTTTTCCAAATATGCCTGCTGGTGATCGGCGGGCGAGGTATTTCTATGCCTGCAAATTGTGAATACAGCATGACCCCCAGCGATGCTGCGGACCTGGCGGCAATTGCACAGCTCCACCTGTCGATGCGGCGCGAGGCGCTGACCTGCTACCTGCAGCGGAACGGCTCGCAGCGCCTGGTTGAGTTAACGGCGCAACTGATCGGTATGGCCAACTCGGTCGCGGAGAACTGCGCCGAGATGAGCGACCAGGTGCTGATCGAAGAGTGCGGCGTCCACCCCGACAAGTTCACCAGCGTGAACCTGCCAACACTCATCGGCGCCTGCCAAGGCGTGATGATCGCCAGCAAGTGCGACCCGGCCGGCGCCTGTCATGGTTGCGCATATCGCCTGGGGTCGATCGCCAATCAGTCCCCCATAACCACTTGCGATGCCGAGTTCATGGCCCACGACAAGAAAGGCTTCATGTGCCACGCGCACCTGGACGGCGACGGCGAACCCACCAAGTTCTGCGTC
Source organism: Pseudomonas sp. MH9.3 (assembly GCF_034354675.1). NCBI lineage: Bacteria > Pseudomonadati > Pseudomonadota > Gammaproteobacteria > Pseudomonadales > Pseudomonadaceae > Pseudomonas > Pseudomonas sp. MH9.3. The sequence continues at coordinate 1,241,000 of NZ_CP133785.1, forward strand.
GGCCACGCCAAAGCGGCAAAACCCTAACCCACTTTCTGCCGCCCAGCGCGGCAAGGACATCCCATGTTCGCTATGAAACTCACCCTGATTGTACTGGGCGCTTTGCTGTACCTGGTCGCCAGCGCCTGTTGGTTCTTCTGGCTCGGGCCCGGCCTGCTGGCCACCGGCACCACCGAAGCAGTGATCTACGCATTCGCCGGCACCTGCGCCTGGATGCTGATCACCTTCGGCCTGGCCGTTCACATCATCAAGACAGCGCGGCCCACTGTGGGCGACGGGAGGTAGGTATGGCAGCAGCAGAACAGCTAAACGACGGAATCACCGGCGACAAGGTGCCAGAGGCGCAGATGGCTGAGATCTTGGGCACCACCCTTGCGGCCCTGCGCTCCAAGCGAGCCAGAAACCAAATCCCCCTCGGCGTCTGGAATAAGCACGGCAGCCGCGTTATGTACAGCATCAGGAGATACTACGAATGGCTCGAAAGCCAATGGGTTTGCCCGCAGGAATGGACCTCCACCACGGATCGATCCGCATCCGCTTTATGTGGAACGGCAGCCGGCGCAGTGAAACGCTCCCCTATCCCCCGACACAGAAAGGAATCAAGTCTGCCACACAGGTTGTTGATCAAGTAAAAGGTCTGATCAAGCTGGGGCTGCTCGACGACGACAAATACGCCGAGCTCTTCCCCAGCTCCAACAACGTCGCAGGCGGGAAGATCAACTTCGGCGAGTATGCCCAGCTGTGGCTGGACAGCCGTGAGGTGGTTGCCGGCACCAAGGTGAACTACAAGGGAGCACTGAACAGGTACTGGATGCCGGGCCTGGCCCTGGTGCGTATCGACCTGATCACCACCACCCTGCTCCGCCGGGTAATGGCCGCCAGCGAGTGGAAGTCGCCAGGCGTTAAACGCAATGCCATCTCGAAGCTGTCCACCATCCTGAATTCAGCCGTATCCGAAGAACTGATCCCGAAGAACCCAGCGGCAATCCTTGAGCTGCCCAAGCGCAGCAAAAAGGAAATTGACCCCTTCACGCTGGAAGAAGCAAACCAGATCATCGCGAAGATGTATGAGCACGATCACTGGCCCAGCACGATCTATGCGGCTTTTTTTGAGTTTGTGTTTTTTACAGGAATGCGTCTGTCCGAAGCCCTGGCGATGCGCTGGGATGCGGTTGACGAGGAGAAGAGGACGGCCCACGTGTGTCGCGGAGTCGCCTTGGGGGAAGTTGTGGAACGTACGAAAACGGGCGGAGATCGCTTCGTTTTGTTGAATGACCGCGCCATGCACGCTCTGCAATTTGCCAGAGCGTACGCAGAACGTCGGAAAAAAGGCAAAGGCAAGGTGCTGGAGACGCCTTTCATTTTTCCGCCCTCAAAGAACGCGGAGTACGTGAAACAGACCTCCGACCTACACAAGCAGTGGGTGCCGACGCTGAAAGCTCTGAACATCCGCCGTCGGCCGCCATACAACTGTCGTCACACCTATGCGACAATATGCATTATGTCTGGCATGAACCCCGCCTTCATCTCCCAGCAGCTCGGCCATAGTGTGCAGATGCTGCTCTCGACTTATGCGCGTTGGATCAACTCAAGCTCGGACTGGAGCGAAATGGAAAAGCTCCAGATTGGTCCCAAATTGGTCCCAGCTCAAATAAGCGCACCCTAAGCTATTGATAGGTAAAGTAATTGATCTCCACAGCTAACATCACCATGCAGTTCGGCGCCAAGCCGCTCTTCGAGAACGTCTCGGTCAAGTTCGGCGCCGGCAACCGGTATGGTCTGATCGGTGCCAACGGTTGCGGCAAGTCGACCTTCATGAAAATCCTCGGTGGCGACCTGGAGCCGTCCGGCGGCCAGGTCATGCTGGAGCCGAATGTGCGCCTGGGTAAACTGCGCCAGGATCAGTTCGCCTACGAAGAATTCAACGTGATCGACACCGTGATCATGGGCCACGAAGAGCTGTGGAAGGTCAAGGCCGAGCGCGACCGTATCTATTCGCTGCCGGAAATGAGCGAAGACGACGGTATGGCGGTGGCCGAGCTGGAAACCGAATTCGCCGAGATGGACGGCTACACCGCCGAATCCCGTGCCGGTGAACTGCTGCTGGGCCTGGGCATTCCCCTGGAACAGCACTTCGGCCCGATGAGCGAAGTGTCTCCTGGCTGGAAGCTGCGTGTATTGCTGGCCCAGGCACTGTTCTCCGACCCGGAAGTGCTGCTGCTCGACGAACCGACCAACCACCTGGACATCAACACCATCCGCTGGCTGGAAAACATTCTGACCCAGCGCTCCAGCCTGATGATCATCATCTCTCACGACCGTCACTTCCTGAACAGCGTGTGCACCCACATGGCTGACCTGGACTACGGCGAGCTGCGCCTGTTCCCGGGCAACTACGACGAGTACATGACCGTGGCGACCCAGTCCCGCGAGCAACTGCTGTCGGACAACGCCAAGAAGAAAGCGCAGATCTCCGAGCTGCAATCCTTCGTCAGCCGCTTCTCGGCGAACGCCTCGAAGGCCAAGCAAGCCACCTCCCGTGCCAAGGCGATCGACAAGATCCAGCTGGCCGAGGTCAAGCCATCGAGCCGCGTGAGCCCGTTCATCCGTTTCGAACAGACCAAGAAGCTGCACCGCCAGGCCGTCATGGTCGATCGCATGGCCAAGGGCTTTGACGGCAAAACGCTGTTCAAGGACTTCAACTTCCAGGTTGAAGCCGGCGAACGCGTGGCAATCATCGGCCCGAACGGCATCGGCAAGACCACCCTGCTGCGCACGCTGGTGGGCGAGCTGACCCCGGACGCCGGCTCCGTCAAGTGGACCGACGCCGCTGAGCTGGGCTACTACGCCCAGGACCACGCCCACGACTTTGAAAACGACATGAGCCTGTTCGACTGGATGGGCCAATGGACCCAGGGCGAACAGGTTATCCGCGGCACCCTGGGCCGCATGCTGTTCTCCAACGATGAGATCCTCAAGTCGGTCAAGGTAATCTCCGGTGGTGAACAGGGTCGCATGCTGTTCGGCAAACTGATCCTGCAAAAACCCAACGTGCTGATCATGGACGAACCGACCAACCACTTGGACATGGAATCCATCGAAGCGCTGAACCTGGCGCTGGAAAACTATCCGGGCACGTTGATTTTCGTCAGCCACGACCGCGAGTTCGTCTCGTCCCTGGCCACCCGCATCATTGAGCTGAGCGCCAGCGGCGTGATCGACTTCAGCGGTACGTACGACGACTACCTGCGCAGCCAGGGCGTGGTGTTCTAACTTGCCGTGATCGTCAGGCTCCATGTGCCTGACAGGCTCCCTGTGGCTGACAGGCTCCCTGTGGCGAGCAGGCTTGCCCTGCGTTGGGCTGCGCAGCGGCCCCAATCAAAAACACCGCGTTCTGTCTGGCAGAATGCGGTGTCTGGTTTTAGGGCCGCTGCGCAGCCCAACGCAGGGCAAGCCTGCTCGCCACATTAAAAGCCCATCCAATGCGACAGGCTTCAGGCGAAGTAGTTAGCCTGCTTTCATTTCCCGCAAGCCCTTGCCATGATGCAGCCACCGCCCGCCCGCGAATGAGTTGCCATGTCCGCCGCCCCTTCCTCCCTGTCGATCACCCTGCAGATCGTCTCCATCGTCTTCTACACCTTCATCGCCTTTATCTGCATCGGCCTGCCGATTGCGGTGATCCCGGGCTATGTGCACGAGCAACTGGGCTTCAGCGCGGTGGTGGCCGGGTTCACCATTGCTGCGCAGTACCTGGCCACCCTGCTCAGCCGGCCCTTTGCCGGGCGAGTATCGGACAACGTGGGCACCAAACGCGCGATTGTGCTGGGCCTGACCGGCATTCTGCTCAGCGGCGTGCTGACGTTTTTTGCCACGCTGGCGCAGAGCCTGCCGACCCTGAGCCTGGGTATCCTGATTGCCTCACGGCTGCTGCTGGGCGTGGCCCAGGGCCTGATCGGGGTGGGCACCATCAGTTGGTGCATGGGCGCCGTCGGTGCCGAACACACCGCGCGCTCGATTTCCTGGAATGGCATTGCCTCCTACGGCGCCATTGCCATTGGCGCACCGTTGGGGGTGGTGATGGTTGCGCACTATGGCTACACGAGCCTGGGCCTGGCGCTGTCAGTGCTGGCGGCACTCGGGCTGGTGTTGATCCGCAATAAACCTTCGGTGCCGGTGGTGCGCGGCGAGCGGCTGCCCTTCCTGGCGGTATTCGGGCGCATCGCGCCGTTTGGCGCCAGCCTGTGCCTCGCCTCAATTGGCTACGGCACGCTGACCACCTTCATTACGCTGTACTACCTTAATCGCGGCTGGGCCGGTGCGGCGTACTGCCTCACCGTATTTGGGGTGTGTTTTATCCTGTCGCGCCTGCTGTTCATTTCCGCCATCAGCCGTTTTGGCGGTTTTCGCGCCGCCATCGTCTGCATGTTCATCGAAACCCTGGGCCTGATTCTGTTATGGCTGGCACCAACGACCGGCGTGGCGTTGCTCGGTGCAGGGCTGACCGGTTTCGGGCTGTCGCTGGTGTATCCGGCGCTGGGCGTGGAGGCGATCAGGCAGGTCCCCAACAGCAGTCGCGGCGCGGGCCTGAGTGCGTATGCGGTGTTTTTTGACCTGGCGCTGGCGATTGCCGGCCCGCTGATGGGGGCCATCGCGCTGAACCTGGGTTACGGCTGGATCTTCTTCTGCGCAGCGTTGCTGTCGGTCAGCGCGCTGGGCGTGACCCTGCTGCTCAAGCGTCGCGCTTACTGATCCGCCGTCTGCAAACCGGCACGGCTGGACTGGCCCAGGGTGTGGCTGAAAAAGCGCCCGGCCTCGGAGATCAAGTCGCGGTGAATGCCCTCACGGTCAACCCCGTCGGCATCGGTGCACACCGCCGGCATGGCCGCCAGTTGATCGCTGTCGCACGGCGCCATGAACACAAAGTGCCCGGCGCCGGCCAACAGTTTGAAGTCCGGCGGCTCGGGCAATTTGCGCGCGAGCGCGGCGGCGTTCTTGTCCACGGCCACCAGCTTGTCGCCGTCACCGCTGTAGAGCAGCACCGGCACATGCACATCCGCCAGGGTATGGCGACCGAACATCAGGCTCAGCGGCGCCATCAGCATCAGCGCGTGGATGCGTGCATCGGCATGCGGCTGCAAATCATCACGGTCCACCACCAGTTCGCCTTTGGTGGTGCAGGCGTCATGGTCTTCGGGGCGTTCCTGGCAATAGCGGCGCAGGCGGTCAAAGTCCGGCTTGGCCCCGGCGAGGATCAACGCGGTCTCGCCGCCGGCCGAATAGCCGATCACGCCCACCTGCTCGACGTTGACGAACGGCGCCAGCATCGGGTCGCCAAGGGTGGCGGTGATCGCTTCGGAAATCTGGATCGGCCGCCCGTACAGGTTGCTCACCGTGCCCAGCCGGCTGTGGTCCTTGTAGTTGTCGCCGGGGTGCAGCACCGCCACCACCACAAAACCCTTGCGCGCCAGCGAGGTGGCCAGATCATGCAGCGCCAGCGGCGTGCCGGTGTTGCCATGGGACAGCATCAGCATCGAGAAACGCCCGATGGCGACTTTGGAATCTTCCGTGGCGCCGACGGTGTAGGCCCCCACCTGCGTGGTGTGCTCCATGCCCGTGGAGGGGTAGAACGCGACGGCTTTCATCGGCTGCTGGTCCACCGGATCGAGAAAACTCATGCGATGGAAACCCACACTCCAATGGGGGAGCGACACCGGTGCGGCCTGCACTGAAATCAGGCCGCCGAGGAGGGAAAGAGCCATTACTGCACATAGACGCATCATGGGGATGTCCACCTGTGCCGCGTGAGAACCAACATCGAATGAGAAACCCGGGATCGTGAACCCTTGTCTGCCTACGATCTGCATAACCCGGGCCACATTGAAAGGACCGCGCGCAAACGAAAAAACTCCGTACTCCGCTCGCGTTCAGGCGATCAGAATACAGAGTTTAGGCGCCGTGCTTCAGATTGATACCGGAGCGCGGCGAATTTTACACAAGCCTTACGCAGCGGCGAACAGCTGCTCGTTGATCAACAGGTTAGCCTCGCTCATGGCCTTGCTGCGCACGTCATCGCCGTAGGCCAGGCCTTCGGCCCGCACCACTTCGATATCGGTGATGCCCAGAAAGCCGAACAGCAGCTTCAGGTAGCCTTCATGGGCAGCGCCCGACGCCTGGCCCGCATGCAGGCCACCGGCGGTGGAGACGATGATGACTTTCTTGTTGCCGCACAGGCCTTCAGGACCGGCTTCGCTGTAGCGGAACGTCTGGCCGGCCACCGCGATGCGGTCGATCCAGGCCTTCAACTGAGTCGGGATGGTGAAGTTGTACATCGGCGCACCCACCACCACGGCATCGGCGGCGAGGAATTCAGCCAGCGATACGGCACTCAGCTCGGCTTCGTGCTTCTGTGCGGCATCGCGCAGTTCTGCGGCGGTGCCCAGAGCGCCCAGGGTGGCGCCGGAGAAGTGGTTGATCGCGTCGCTGGCGAGGTCGCGGTACGTCACTTCCACACCTGGCTGCGCGGTCTGCCAGGCCTTGACTACCTCGGCACTGAGCTGGCGGGAAGCCGAGTTGTCACCGAGGATGCTGGAATCGATATGCAACAGTTTCATGGTGGATCTCCGTGAATGGGATCGACAGTGGCGATCAGATGGTGGTGATGCTACGCATGAAACCAATAGCCGATAAGCCAGCTAAAATGCGATAGTTTGTCCCACTGACAGGACAATAGGCGCCCCTATGCAAGACCTCAACGACCTCTACTACTTCGCCAAAGTCGTCGAAGCCGGCGGCTTTGCGGCGGCCGGCCGGCTGCTGGGGATACCCAAGTCGCGGCTGTCGCGGCGCATCGCCGAGCTGGAAGAACGCCTGAGCGCACGCCTGCTGCAACGCACCACGCGGCAACTGACGCTGACCGCGGTGGGCGAGCGTTACCTGCGCCACTGCCAGGCAATGCTGTTGGAAGCGGAAATGGCCGACGAGGCCGTGGCCAGTATGTCCAGCGAACCCCGTGGCCGCCTGCGGGTGAGCTGCCCGGTGGGCATGGCCCAGCACATGATGTCGGAACTGGTGGCCGGATTTCTCGCGGCGTACCCGCTGGTGCAGCTGGACATGACCCTGGTCAACCGCCGCGTCGACCTGGTGGCCGAAGGCATCGACGTGGCCCTGCGCGTGCGCGAACTGGGCGATGAAGACCCGTTGCTGGTGACCAAGCGCCTGCGCCAGGCCCAGACCGTGCTGGTGGCCAGCCCGGGCTTCATGCGCGAGCGGCGGGTCAACAGCCTCGAAGACCTGAAACAGCTGCCGATCCTCGGCGCACTGGAGGCCGACCGCATGGTCCATCAGCGCATTCTCGACCCCCGGGGCAATGCCCACGATCTGGTGATGGAGGCGCGCCTGGGCATTGACGACTTTATCGTGCGCAAGGCCAGCGCCGTCATGGGCCTGGGTTTTACCGTGCTGCCGATGATGTATTGCGAAGAGGAGCTGGCCAGCGGGCGTCTAGTGCAACTGCTGCCGCAATGGTCATTGCCGGGCGGCTGGCTGCAGGCCGTGTACCCGCACAGGCGCGGCGTGCTGCCGGCCATTCGCGCGTGGATCGATTACCTGGAAGAAGGCTTCAAAGGCTGTGGAGACCGCTTGCTATGACGATGACCGAAGCGCAAGTTGCGCAGTTCTGCCTGAGCCTGCCCGGCGCGCGGGAAGACTACAAATGGGGCGGCGTGCGCGTATTTTCGATTGCCGGCAACAAGATGTTCGCCCTGCAGAACCTGCGCGGTGACTCGCTGGCGTTCAAGGTCGACAAGGAACTGTTCCTCGGTCACGTCGATCGCCCCGGTATCCACCCGGCGCCGTACCTGGCGCGGGCGCAGTGGATCATCATGCACGTGCCCTACCCGCTCGGTGCGCAGGAACTGCGGGGTTTGTTGCAGCGCTCCCATCAGTTGGTGGTGAGCAAACTGCCCAGGCGCACTCAGCTCGGTTTATGGCTAGAGCACTGACAACAGCGTGCCGCCAAGGAACAACTGGTCAAGCCAGAACACCTGGTGCAGCAGCACAATCACCCAGAACAGCACCTGGTAAGACACCTTGCGCGTCTTGTGCCGGAACACCTGCTGGGCAATCAGCGCCCCAGGCCATCCGCCCGCCAGTTCCACAGCGTGCAGGATGTTTTCCGGGATGCGCCGGCCTTCGGACTGCGCCTTGCGCTTGTCGCTCCAGTACAAAAAGAACGCCATCACACTGACCACCGCGTAGGCGGCCAATGGCAGCAGGGTTTCGCCGCGCTGCCACACCAGCACCGAACCCAGCAGCGGCGCTGCGCACAACAGCGCGAAAATCAGCGCTTTAAGGCGTGGGTGCTGGATACTCATGCGTTGGCTGCCGACCAGTCGATCCAGCCGAACTGCCAGGTCGCCAGGATCAGCAGGCCGAAGCCGATGCGATACCAGGCAAACGCCGCGTAGCTGTGGTTGGCGATGAACTTGAGCAGGCCCTTGACCGCGATCATCGCGAAGATGAACGAGGTGACGAAGCCGATGGCAAACACCGGCAGATCGGCCGGCTGAAACAGGTCGCGGTACTTGTAGCCCGAGTACACCGCTGCGCCGACCATGGTCGGCATCGCCAGGAAGAACGAAAACTCGGTGGCGGTCTTGCGCGACAGGCCGAACAGCAGGCCGCCGATAATGGTCGAGCCGGAACGCGAAGTGCCCGGGATCATCGCCAGGCACTGGGCCAGACCCACCTTGAGCGCATCCTTCCAGGTGATCTCGTCGACGGTTTCGGCGTGCACCTGGTGTTCACGGCGTTCGGCCCACAGCATGATGATGCCGCCGACCACCAGCGCCGTGGCCACGGTAATCGGGTTGAACAGGTAGTGATGGATCAGGTCGGCGAAAATCACCCCGAGCACCACCGCCGGCAGGAACGCAATCAGCAGGTTGACGGTAAAGCGCTGGGCATTGCGCTGGGTCGGCAGACCGGTGACCACGTCGAGGATCTTGCGCCGGAACGCCCACACCACTGCGAGAATGGCGCCGAGCTGGATGATGATATTGAACGCCATCGCCCGTTCACCGCCGAAATTGAGCAGGTCGGCGACGATAATCTGGTGGCCGGTGCTGGAGATCGGCAGGAACTCTGTCAGCCCTTCCACAACGCCAAGAATCAATGCCTGAATGGCGGTCCAAAAATCCATACTTCCCCCAAAGGTCATGCGCGACGGCACGCCTCATTTCTATTTTTAAGTGGTTCATTGACGACACGACCCGGCGCAGACACGCACTGCAGGGCTGCAAAAAATCCGTGAAAAATCAGTCAGTACTCAGGTTTTGCGCTGACGGGCCGAAAGCCTATCAGACCCGCCGCAAATGTCGATGCAACACCCACAATTATAAAAAGCCCGGAGTGACAGGACGATGAACAGTTTGCGCACTATGTCGATCAGCCGCCGTCTGTGGCTGATCCTGATCGTCGCGGTATTGATGCTGCTGACCCTCGGCGTATTGATGCTCAAGCAGATCCACGACGACCTCTACCAGGCCAAGCGCCAGCAGACCCAGCACGTGGTGCAGACCGCCAGCGGCATCCTCACCTACTACCACACCCTCGAAACCAGCGGCGTGATGACCCGCGACGCCGCCCAGAAACAGGCCCTGAGCGCCGTGCGCGGCCTGCGTTACGACCATGACGACTACTTCTGGATCAACGACCTCACGCCCGTGATGATCATGCACGCGGCCAACCCCAAACTCGACGGCCAGAACCTCTCGGCGATCCGCGACCCGGACGGCTTTGCGGTGTTCAACGAGTTCGTAAGCCTGGCCAGGGCCAAGGGCGCCGGCATCGTCAATTACCGCTGGCCCAAGCCCGGCGCCGAAGCGCCGGTGCAGAAAACCTCGTACATCCAGCTGTTCGAACCCTGGGGCTGGATCATCGGCTCCGGGGTGTACGTGGACGACGTGCAGGCCGAGTTCAAGGGCCAGGTGTGGAAAGCCTCGCTGATCGGCCTGGGCATCGCGCTGGTGATGGCGCTGCTGGTGCTGTTGATCGCGCGCAGCATCGTGCAGCCGTTACAGGCGGCGGTGAATGCCATGGCCAACATCGCCAGCGGTGAAAGCGACCTGACCCGCAGCCTCGACACCCACGGGCGCGACGAAGTCACCCAGCTGTCCCGACACTTCAATAGCTTTACCGCCAAGCTGCGCCTGGTGGTGGGGCAATTGCAGACCTGCGCCAACGCCCTGGGCCACTCGTCCCTGGAGCTGGGCACCAACGCCAGTCAGGCCCATGACCGCAGCCAGCAGCAGTCGCAGCAGATGGAGCTGGTGGCCACCGCGATCAACGAGGTCACCTACGGCGTGCAGGACGTGGCGAAAAACGCCGAACACGCCGCCAGCGAGATGCGCGACGCCCAGTCCCAGGCGCAACAGGGCCAGGTCAATATCGACAGCAGCCTGCAGCAGATCGACCAGCTTTCCAGCACCATCAGCCAGGCCGTGGACGTGATTCGCACCCTCTCCAGCGAAAGCACGCAGATCGGCAGCGTGCTGGAGGTGATCCGCTCGATTGCCGACCAGACCAACCTGCTGGCGCTCAACGCCGCCATCGAAGCGGCACGCGCCGGCGAGCAAGGCCGTGGCTTTGCCGTGGTTGCCGATGAGGTGCGGCTGCTGGCACAGCGCACGCAGACATCCACCGCCGAAATCCAGGCCATGATCGAACGCCTGCAAGGCCACTCGGAAGCGGCGGTCAAAGTCATCAGCGACAGCCACAGCGCCTCGCAACTGACCATCGAGCAGGCCGGCCGGGCCGGCGCCAGCCTTACCGCCATTGGCCAGGCGCTGCACAACCTCAACGGCCTGAACGCGTCGATCGCCAGCGCGACCCTGCAGCAGGCGCAGGTGGTGGAAGACATCAATCAGAACGTCACCCAGGCAGCGGGGCTCTCCCAGAGCACCGCGCTGGCGGCCCAACAGTCCAGCGTAGCCAGTGCGCAGTTGCGCGGATTGAGTGAACAACTCGACAGCCTGCTGCGCCAATTCAGGATCTAGCGTCACCGTGTAGAGTGGCTGTGTTTTGTAGATCAGCGACCTCTGGGTACAATCACCGCCCTCTTCCACGCTCCCAAGGTACCGCCATGTCCGGGCTTGAATTGTTCGCCGCCGCCCTGGGGGTGATTGCTGTCTGGCTGACGGTCAAGCAGAACCCCTGGTGCTGGCCCATCGGCCTGGTGATGGTGCTGCTCTACACCTGGGTGTTCTACGACGTGAAACTCTATTCCGACATGCTGCTGCAAGTGGTCTACGCCGCGCTGCAAGTGTATGGCTGGTGGCAGTGGACCCGCGCCGGCGAAGTCAGGCAGGGCCGCCAGGTGACCAGCCTCAAGGCCCCGGCAATCCTCGTCAGCCTCGCGGTTGGCGCGCTTGGCAGCCTGCTGCTCGGCGCCGCCATGGCGCACTGGACCGATGCCGCGCAGCCCTGGCTGGACGCCGCCCTCACCGGCTTCAGCCTGGTGGCGCAGATGTGGATGGCGCAGAAACGCGTGCAATGCTGGCCACTGTGGATAGCGGTGGATGTGATCTTCGTCGGGCTGTTTCTCTATAAAGGCCTCTACCTCACGGCCGCGCTCTACGCGCTGTTCACCGTGATCGCTGTGCAAGGCTGGCGTGAATGGCGCGCCGACCCGGCGTTGCGCCCATGAAGGTGGTGGTATTGGCGGGCCCTGAGTCCAGCGGCAAAAGCTGGCTGGCTACGGAGTTGCATCGGCATTTTGGCGGGCTGATGGTGGGTGAATACGTGCGCCACTTTATCGATCACCACCAGCGCGACACTACCTTTGCGGACATACCGACCATCGCCCGTGGCCAACTGGCCTGGGAAGACGCGGCTCGCGCGCAGCAGCCGCACCTGTTGATCCTCGACACCCACCTGCTGACCAACCAGCTGTGGAGCCTGACCCTGTTCGGCGACTGCCCCGCCTGGCTGGACGAAGAACTGCTGGCCCGTCACTACGACCTGCACCTGCTGCTGTCCCCCGAAGACGTCGACTGGACTGCCGACGGCCAGCGCTGTCAGCCGGCACTGGCGGACCGCCGCGCGTTTTTCCAGAGCAGCCTGGACTGGATCGAACGGCACCGCCAGCCCGCCCTGGTGATTCGCGGCCAATGGGCAGCACGCCGCGCCGAGGCATTCGCCGCCGTCCATCAATTGCTGGATCAGCCACCTCGCCCCTAGGCGCTGGTTGCTTCGCCTACCGACTATCGGGCCGACGCAGTCCGCCTGCCGCATCGCCAGTCAACCTTCTAAAGGAGACTGGCCCATGAACCTGCGTATCGTTGCCCGCCTGATCAATTTGCCCGAAAACCGTGCCGTCCGGGTGCAAACGGCGGCGCACCCGCTGTTGCTGCTGCGTATTGGCGACCAGGTGCGTGCGTTCCAGGCCGATTGCCCCCACGCCGGCGCGCCATTGGAAGACGGCGTGATCTGCAACGGGCACCTGATCTGCCCCTGGCACAAAGCCGCCTTTGCCGTGGACAGCGGCGCCGTCATGGAACCGCCGGCACTGGTCGGACTCAGGCAATACCCGGTGCAGGTGCATGCCGGCGTGGTCAGCGTCGGCGACCAGCCCATTGCGGCTGAACCGCCGGCTCCACGCCTCGACGCGCGCTGCTTCGCAGTCATTGGCGCGGGCGCTGCGGGCACAGCGGCCGTGGCCACGCTGAGACGCGAAGGGTTCGCCGGACGCCTGCTCTGGATCGACCGCGAAGCGAATCCCGCCTACGACCGCACGGCCTTGAGCAAATTCGTGATCAGCGGGGAAATGGCCGCTGAAGACACCCCGCTGCTGCTGGAGGAACACAGCTTCGCCGACTTCGGCATTCACGGCGAGGTCAAACGCCTGGACGCCGCCGGCAAATGCATCGAACTGGTGGACGGGCGCCGCTTCGACTACGACGCTGCGCTGGTTGCCAGCGGCGGCGCAGCACAGCCTTTGGACATCCCTGGCGCGGTACTGAGTAACGTGTTCGTACTGCGTAGCCGCGACGACGCCGCGCGCATCGCCAACGCCGCGCAGTCAGGCGCATGCGCAGTGATAATCGGCGACAGTTTCATCGGTCTCGAAGCGGCCTCGGCGCTGCGCCAGCGCGGGCTGGTGGTGCAAGTAGTCAGTCGTCACGAGATACCGCTGGCGGCGCAGTTGGGCCGGCGTATCGGCGCGGCCCTGCGCCAACTGCACGAAGACAACGGGGTGATCTTCCACAGCAACACCGAGCCCGAGCGCTTCGACGGTCATGGCGCCGTCAGCACCGTGCTGCTCAAAAACGGCAAGCGACTGGCCGCCGACCTGGTGCTGATGGGCGTCGGCGTCAAGCCTGCCACCGCCTTCGTTCACGGCGTCAGGCATGCGGATGACGATTCACTGAGCGCCGACGCTCACCTGCAACTGGCACCGGGTTTGTGGGCCGCCGGCGACAATGTCACCTTCGCCTGGCAACAGTTGCCGGTGCGCATCGAACACTGGCGCCTGGCTCAGCAACTGGGCGTGCTGGCCGCGCGCAACATGCTCGGCGATACGCAGGCGTTCAGTGACGTGCCGTTCTTCTGGACCTACCACTTCGGCAAGACCTTCGAGGTGCTCGGGCGTGCGCAACACTGGAACCGCCTGCACCTGGAAGGCGACCTGCAACGCCACACCTTCATCGCCCTGCTGTGCCGCGACGATCAGGTCGAGGCGGTGATCGCCTGCCAGTATCAGCAGGCCATGGCGCGTCTTTCCCGGCGCATGCGGCAACCGCTGGGCAAGGCCGAAGCGCTTGAACTGATCCGTCAGACCCAGCACTGACCTGTGGGAGCGGGCAAGCCCTAATGCCGTTCAGTTAAGCGCAGATTCCCTGTGGCGAGCAGGCTTGTCCTGCGTTGGGCTGCGCAGCAGCCCCAAAACCAGACGCTGAGTCGTATCAGGTACACCGCGTTTTGCTTGATTGGGGGCGCTTCGCACCCCAACGCGGGGCAAGCCCGCTCGCCACAATAAGCCCACAAGCGCAGATTCCCTGTGGCGAGCAGGCTTGTCCTGCGTTGGGCTGCGCAGCAGCCCCAAAACCAGACGCTGAGCCATATCAGGTACACCGCGTTTTGCTTGATTGGGGGCGCTTCGCACCCCAACGCGGGGCAAGCCCGCTCGCCACAATAAGCCCACAAGCGCAGATTCCCTGTGGCGAGCAGGCTTGTCCTGCGTTGGGCTGCGCAGCAGCCCCAAAACCAGACGCTGAGCCGTATCAGGTACACCGCGTTTTGCTTGATTGGGGGCGCTTCGCACCCCAACGCGGGGCAAGCCCGCTCGCCACAATAAGCCCACAAGCGCAGATTCCCTGTGGCGAGCAGGCTTGTCCTGCGTTGGGCTGCGCAGCAGCCCCAAAACCAGACGCTGAGCCGTATCAGGTACACCGCGTTTTGCTCGATGGGGGGCGCTTCGCACCCCAACGCGGGGCAAGCCCGCTCGCCACAGAGGCTCCAGTTTGCTGCGCGACAGCGCTAAGTCGAAGACTTGGCGGAGCCTCCCACATTTGATCGTGTTTACACGCCCCTATTCCGGTCGGCTCTCAGGCCGCCGCGCTTTTGCTTTTGATCTGGAGCGCCCCGTCAAACACGCAGGCCAAGGGGCTCCCGTCAGTAACCCAGCGACAGCCCGGTATTGCGGCGCGGGTCATTGGCGCCATAGAAGCGGTTTTTCCCCACCGGCTTGCCATCCAGTGACGGCGCGCCCACCAGGATCGCGGCGAGGTGGTTGGCGTCCTGCGGGCCGGCAAACGTATGACCCCAGCTTTCAAGAATCTTGCGCGTGTCCGGGCTGACCGCGAAAGTCTCGAGGTTGGTGGCCGGCGGCATCCACTGCTGGTGGAAACGCGGCGCGTCCACGGCTTCCTGAATGTTCATCCTGTAGTCGATCACATTCAGGATCGTCAGCAAGGTCGCCGTGATAATGCGGCTGCCACCCGGCGTACCCACCACCATCACCGCCTTGCCATCTTTGGTCACGATGGTCGGGCTCATCGACGACAGCGGCGACTTGCCAGGTGCAATGGCATTCGCTTCGCCCTGCACCAGGCCGTACATGTTCGGTACACCCACCTTGACGGTGAAGTCGTCCATTTCATCGTTGAGAATCACCCCGGTAGTGCTGGCCATCACGCCGGCCCCGAACCAGTCGTTGAGGGTGTAGGTAACGGACACCGCATTGCCCCACTGATCAACGATGGAATAGTGGGTGGTGTTATTGCCTTCGTGGGGCGACACGCCTGGTTTGATCGCCTGGGAGTCTGCGGCCTTTTGCGGCTCGATGGCGGCACGCAGCTTGGCGGCGTAGTCCTTGTCCAGCAGGTGGGCGATAGGGTTTTTGACGAAATCCGGATCGCCCAGGTAGCTGTTGCGGTCCACGTACGCGTGGCGCATCGCTTCGATCTGGTAGTGCAGGCCCTGGGCCGAGTGATAGCCCAGCTCGGCCATCGGATAGCCTTCGAGGATGTTCATGATCTGGCAGATCACCACGCCACCCGAGCTTGGCGGCGGCGCCGAGACCACATGGTAGCCGCGGTAATCGCACTCGATGGGCGCCAGTTCGCGGGTTTTGTAATTGTCCAGATCGGCCTGGGTGATGATGCCCTTGCCGGCCTGGCTGGACGCCACCAGAGCCTTGGCCACCCAGCCCTTGTAGAAACCGTCGCTGCCCTTGGCGGAAATCTCCTTGAGGGTCCTGGCCAGGTCCTTCTGTACCAGCTTCTGCCCGACCTGCAGCGGTTGACCGTTGTGCAGGAAGATGCCGCGCAGGTCCTTGTCCTTTTCGAACTCGCCGGTGGCGGTGTGCAGCAGGTCGATATCACCCTGCTCCAGGGCAAAGCCGTTTTCCGCCAGGTTTATCGCCGGGGCGATCACCTGGGCGCGCTTGAGGGTGCCGTACTTGCTCAACGCCAGTTCCATGCCGGACACGGTGCCGGGCACGCCCACAGCCAGATGGCCCTTGGCGCTGAGGCCGTCAACGACGTTGCCGTCCTTGTCGAGGTACATGTTGGCGGTGGCCGCCAGCGGTGCTTTTTCGCGAAAATCGAGGAAGGTCCTGCGGCCGTCGGCCAGTTGCACGGTCATGAAGCCGCCGCCGCCGAGGTTGCCTGCGGCCGGGTACACCACCGCCAGCGCATAACCGACGGCCACGGCCGCGTCCACCGCGTTGCCGCCGGCCTTGAGTACATCCACACCCACGTGTGTGGCCAGATGCTGGGCCGTGACCACCATGCCGTTTTCACCGCCGACCGGGGCCTGGGAGGCGGCCTGCACCGCGCTGACGGTGAAGACGAGGGCGGTAGCGATCAAGGTGCGGCTGAAGGGTTGGTAGTTCATCCATGGATACTCGGCTGATTGAGATGCACCAAATTAGCCCTTCCCGGCGCCGATCCCCAGCGCGGTGGCGTTTTTAGTACAGAACCTGTCGGGGATAGAACCTGCGTGCTCGCGCCTGCGCTAGAATCGCCGCCATTGTTTGTCCGCCCCCCTGATACGAGCCCGCCCATGAGCTTTGATTTCGATACGATCCACTCCCGCCTCGGCACCGGCAGCACCAAGTGGAACCGCTACCCGCACGACGTTTTGCCGATGTGGATCGCCGACATGGACATCGCCGCACCACCGGCCGTGCTGCAAGCCCTGCACGCGCGGCTCGACCAGCAGGTGCTCGGCTACAGCGTGGCCGGCCCGGACGTGCGCGAGGCGATCATCGCCGACCTGTGGGCCAAATACGCCTGGCGCGTCCAGCCCGAAGAGCTGCTGTTTTTGCCCGGCGTCGAACCCGGCTTCAATATGGCGCTGCACGGCTTTGTACAACCGGGCCAGCCGGTGGTGCTGCAAACCCCCAATTATCGGCCGATCCGCCTGGCGCCCGGCCACTGGAACCTGCCGCGCATCGAAGTGCCATTCGTGCTGGTCGACGGCGAATACGTCACGCCCATGCCCGCCATGCGCGAGGCGCTGAAGGGTGCCGGCGCCTTGCTGCTGAGCAACCCGCACAACCCGATCGGCAAGGTGTTCCCCCGCGAAGAACTGCTGGCACTGGCCAACGCCTGCCTGGAAAACGGCGCGTTGATCATCTCCGATGAAATCCACGCCGAGCTGTGCTTCGACGGCCGCCGCCACATTCCCACCGCCAGCCTCAGCCCCGAGATTGCCCAGCGCACCATTACCCTGATGTCGGCCAGCAAGGCCTACAACGTGGCCGGTTTGAAGACCTGTTTCGCCGTGGTGCAGAACGCCCAGGTACGTGAACACTTCAACAACGCCCGTTGCGGCATGGTCGACAGCGTCAGCCCCCTGGGCCTGGAAGCCACCCGCGCCGCCTACAGCCAATGCGGCGAGTGGCTTGACGCACTCAAGCAGTACCTGCAAGCCAACCGCGACTACCTGCTGGACGCGGTGAACACGCGCTTGCCCGGCGTCAAGATGCACGCGCCACAAGGCACTTACCTGGCCTGGCTGGATTGCAGCGCCCTCGGCCTGGAAGACCCGCAGCGGTTCTTTCTGGAACAGGCCAGGGTAGGCTTGAGCGCCGGTATTGAGTTCGGCGATGACAGCCAGCAGTTCGTGCGGCTGAACTTCGGCTGCCCACGGTCGATGCTCGAGGAAGGCCTGCAGCGTATGGAACGGGCCTTGCGCTAAAACCCGTGAACCTCTGTGAGTTCCTGTTGCGGTGAGCGCCTGCATCAATGGGTGCAGGCCCTCACAATTTGGCGATGGACACTTCCGTCGATTTCACGAATGCAATCACTTCGCTGCCCACCTTCAATTCCAGGTCACGCACCGAACGGGTGGTGATCACTGACGTGACGATGCCGGACGCGGTCTGCACGTCGATTTCAGACACCACTTCGCCCAGCAGAATCTCTTTGATAACGCCCTTGAACTGGTTGCGCACGTTGATCGCTTTAATGGTCATGTCGGCTTTCCTGTTGGCTGTTGGGTCAATCCGCACGAATGCGCAGGCCCTCAAAATGCGCTATCAACCAATAAATCAAAAGGAATATATAACTCTTTATTTATTCGATATGGATATATAAGAACTGTTCGCCTGCCAACCCCTGATCAACAAACTGCCTTGTTGTGCCCGCCGAGGCAGGAACTGGCGGTGCAGTTGCCACACCTCAGGGACCGCCATGACCCGCTGCTGGCCCAGCTCAAGGCGCAGGCCCTGACCGAGTTGCAGCAGGCCCATGTGATCTAGACGGCGGTCAATGTCACCCAGAACCGCGTGCGTGCCTGCACCTCGAACCCCAGGGTTTGCGCCAGCAGGTTGAGGATACGGTCGGTATCTTCCAGGCGAAAACTGCCGGTGACCCGCAAGGCTTCCAGGCGCGGGTCCCAGCGCAGCACGCCTGGGCGGTAACGCTCAAGCTCACGCAGGAAGTCGCCCAAGGGCTGGTTCTGCGCGGTCAGCACACCGTCGCGCCAGTCCGGCTGCGTCACATCGAACGGGGCCGTGCGCCCCAGGCCAACCGCGCTCAACGGGGCCTGCTCACCCTTGTGCAACGTCGTCATCTGCCCCGTCAGGTCACGCACCTGCACCGCGCCCTGCAGCACCGACACCCGGCAACCACTCGCCAGTTGCCGCACACACACCTCGGCCTGGCTGACCCTCAACTGCCCGTAGCGCGTCTGCACCTGCAGGGCTGACGGCCCCGGCACCTTCAACGCCAGCTCGCCCTCGACGAGGGTGAGATGCCGCCGCGCCAGGTCCACATCCACCGCCGTGGCGGTATTGAGTTGCAGGCTGGCGCCCTCGGCCAGGGGCAGGCGCCTGCGTTCGCCGGTGGCGGTATGCAGGTCGGCGCGCCAGGCCTCGATGGGCAGCTGTCGGCTGATCAGCCAGGCGGTCGGCACCAGCACCGCCACCCCCAGGGCGCGCTTGAGCACGGCGCGCCGACCTGGCTGCGCACGGTCGAGGCTGGCCAGCGCCAGCGCCTGGGGCAACTCGCTGAAACGCTGACGCAGGGACTGCGCTTTCTGCCAGGTCTGTTCGTGTTGCGGATGGCTGTCGCGCCATTGCTGCAAGGCGGCATGATCACCCTCGGTGGCCGCGCCCGACTCCACCAGCGCCAACCAGTGCGCCGCTGCCCGCGCGACCTCGCGACTCATTCGTCCACCAGCAGGCAATGCTCATAGGCCTGGGCCATGTAGCGCTTCACCGTGCGCTCGGACACCTGCAGCCGCTCGGCGATCTCGCGATAGCCCACGCCCTCGAGCTGGCTCCACAGGAAGGCACGACGCACCGGCGCAGGCAGCCCGTCGAGCAGTTCATCGAGGGCCTGCAGGGTTTCCAGCAGCAGCCAGCGCTGCTCGGGCGACGGTACGCAGGCTGGCGGCAAACTGGCGAGGGCATTCAGATACGCCTGTTCCAGGCTGCGCCGCTGATGAAAGTTGACCAGCAGCCGCTTGCCGACCGTCACCAGGTACGCGCGCGGCTCCTGCATCTGCGCAATCGGCTGCGCGCTGGCCAATACCCGCAGGAACGTATCCTGGCTCAGGTCCGCAGCATCCCAGGCATTGCCCAGGCGCCGCCGCAGCCAGCCTTCCAGCCAACTGCGATGATCACGATACAGGCTCGACAAGGTTGGTTCGGGGGCGTGCGTGGGGACAACGGCATCATTCATGGCAAACCACCTGCACGGCGCGATTGAGTCTCAAATGAGATTCATTCTATTTAATATCGTGCTGGCACACCACGATCTTTTAAACAGGTTGTTTAGAAATCGGCCTGGAAAAGTTGTCTTTACTATTTGTCTTGTTGTGGATATTTTATCCAAAAGCTCGATAACCACCTTGATCGGCGAGGCCCCATGAAGACTGTCCACACCCGAGACGCCGCTGCGCCCGCAGGTCATTATGCTCAGGCAGTGGGCCACAACGGCACGCTGTATATCTCCGGACAATTGCCGGTCAGCCCGGACGGCGGCCATAACTTCTCGGCGTCATTTGCCGAACAGGCGCAGATAGCGCTGGGCAATCTGCTGGCCATCTTGCACGCCAGCGGCGGCACCCCGGCGGATTTGCTCAAGGTCACGGTGTATGTCACCGGCATCGCGCATTGGCCGGAGTTCGACCGCCTCTACGCCGCCGCGCTGGGCGAGCACCGCCCTGCCCGCGCGGTGGTGCCGGTGCCGGAGTTGCACCATGGTTATCTGATCGAAATCGAAGCGGTGGCGCGCTATTTGGCGTAGGTGTAGACCGCCGCGCGCGACACGCCCAGGTGCGACGCGACCGTCTCCATGGCCCGGCGCACGTCCATGCAGCCCGAGTCCTTGAGCTCCTGCATCAGCACGCGGCGATCAGCAGCCTTGAGCGCGCGGGGGGTGGTGGCCAGGCGGGCGGCGAATTGATCGATGCGCGCACGGATGACATCTGCGCCGGAGGGGTCGAGGGATTCGCCCGGTGTGTCATCGCCGACGCTGCTGAACTGTTCGAGCATGCCCTGCAAGCCGCGGAACAGCGACAGGTCGACATTCATGCACAAGGCGGCGACGTACTGGCCGCTGGTGTCCTTGATGCCGATCGAGGTGCTTTTGACCTGACGCCCGTCGCGAAACTGGTTCTGGTAGTTGGCAATGACCTGCGGGTAATCGGGGTCGGCAATCCGCGCCAGCCCAAGCTCGGTGGCCGGGTCATCGGGCTGGCGCCCGGAGAGGTTGTTATGGATGGCCAGGATCGCGTGCTGTGGGTCGCGCAAGTCGTGCAGCACCACTTCGCAGAAGGGGCTGAAGGTCTTGCTCAAGCCTTCGGCAATCTGTTCGAGCTGGCTGATCAGGTGAGTGTGTTCGATAGAGAGGTTTTTCATGCAAGACAACATATCCAGTCCTGGACAGGCCGTCAATTTGGCCGCCGTCCCCCTTTGTGGAGCTGCAACCATGGACACCCCTGCCGCACTGCTCGACACGGTCAAACTGCAGCGCAATATCCAGCGCATGCAGCAGCGCGCCGACAGCCTGGGCGTGCACCTGCGCCCCCATGTCAAAACCCATAAATGCGCGCAAGTCGTGGCCGCGCAGCTGGCCGCCGGCGCTCGCGGCATCACCGTGTCGACGCTCAAGGAAGCCGAGTACTTTTTCGCGCTGGGCATCGAGGATATTCTCTACGCCGTGTGCATTGCCCCGCACAAACTGCCCCAGGCGCTGGCATTGTGGCGCCGTGGTTGCGCGCTGACGCTGATCACCGACAGCCTTGCCGGCGCCCGCGCCATCGTCGATTTCGGCAAAGAACACGGCGCGACCTTCGCGGTCATGATCGAGATCGACTGCGACGGCCACCGCTCCGGGGTCAAGCCGCAGGCCCCGCTCTTGCTGGAGATTGCCGCCGTGCTCGGCGACAGGCTCGCCGGGGTCATCACCCATGCCGGGGAAAGCTACGGCCTGGACACGCCCGACGCCTTGCAGGCCATCGCCGAACAGGAACGCGCCCGCTGCGTTGAGGCCGCCGAGCGCATTCGCGCCAGCGGTCAGCCCTGCCCCCAGGTCAGCGTCGGCTCCACGCCCACTGCGCTGTCGGCGGCGCACCTGGACGGCGTCACCGAACTGCGCGCCGGCGTGTACGCGTTTTTCGACCTGGTAATGCACAACATCGGCGTATGCCGCCTCGACGAACTGGCCTTGAGCGTGCTCACCACGGTCATCGGCCATCAGCCGGAAAAGGGCTGGATCATCACCGATGGCGGCTGGATGGCCATGAGCCGCGACCGTGGCACTCAATCCCAACAGCAGGATTTCGGCTATGGCCAGGTCTGTGATGAGCACGGCGAGCCCATCACCGGATTACTGCTGGGCAGCGCCAACCAGGAACATGGCGTAGCGCACTTCGCGCACCACGACCTCGACGTGGTCACCCGCTTTCCACTCGGCACACGCCTGCGCATCCTGCCCAACCACGCCTGCGCGACAGGCTCACAGTTCGGCAGCTACAGCGCACTGCTGGAAAACGGCCAACGCCAGGACTGGCCCCGCCTGCGAGGCTGGTAGAACGACAATCCCATCAATCTGACTCGATGTTTGTGGAAGCTGGCTTGCCTTAATGCCAGTCAGTTAAGCCCGCTCCCACATTTGATCCAATCCCACTACCCCAAAAACAACCGAACCTTGTGCTCCAACTGATCCAAATGCCGGTCCCGCTGCTTCTCCGCATCCACCATCGCCCGCTTGCCATGCTTCTGAAGCAGATACGCATGAATCTGCCGCACCTCCAGCGAGCCATAGATGGACGCCACATCCAGCACCCCCATCAACCCATCCGTGCGGTAATCGCGGGTATTCATCACCACCTGCGTTCCGCGCCCGCCCAGCACCTGAAACCCCATGGCGGCAAACACCGCAACCTTCTCAACCGCACACCCCAGCTCCACGTGCGGATAACGCGCCAGCACCTCACCCATCATCGCGCGCGCCACGCCCTGGCGTCGGCATCCGGCCTGCACCGCCATAAAGGCCACGCCGCAGGCCTCGGGGTCATTCTTCACCGGCAGGTACAGCAGAAAGCCGATGACCTTTTCCGGCTCGCTATCGTCGGTGGCCACAATCAACTCGACCGCAATGCCCTTCTCACCCGACAAGGCCTCCAGGTACAGGTGCACCTCAAAACCGATGGCGTACTGATAGAGGTTGTAGAGCAGATTGCTCGGCGGCAACGCAACGCTGCTGATGTCGGTGAGGTTGTCCACCACCATCTGCAGAATCTGGCTGTTGACCGGCTCGGGGCACGGCGTGGTGTAGCGGGTAAGGCTGAACATGCACATTCCTGGGGCTTCGCTTCAAGACTGGCGCGATTGTACCCGTAGCCGCCCGGTCAGTGCCCGCACGCCGTGCGCAAACAACCGCTGACGCAAAAAAACAAAAAAGGCGTTGCACCAGACCGGGTTACATCGCGCATCATGGGCACTTTCAAGTTCAAGGGTTAACGTCCATGCGCGTTCTGTCATTGATGATGGGTCTCACGACGCTGGCCGCCAGTACGGTGTTCTGCGCCAGCGCGATGGCGAATGAAGAAAGTCAGCTGGTGCAACAGATCAACGAGTACCGCAGCCAGGTGCAGCGCTGCGGCGACCAGGGTTCCCAGGAACTGCCGCCGCTGGCCAGCGATACGCGACTGGTGCTGCCGGCCAACAATGTCGGCGATCTGCAGCAGGCCCTGGCCCGCGCGGCCTACCCGATGGTGAATGTGCAGGCCATCAGCCTGTCCGGCCCCAGGGATGCCCAGGCGGCGATGAAGGCGGTGCGTGAGAGTTTCTGCCGGGTGGTGCTGGACCCGCAATTTGTCGATATCGGCGTGAGCAACAGTGGCCAGGACTGGCGCATCGTGCTCGCCCGTCCGCTGCTCACCAGCGGCCTGGGCGACTGGCAGACCGAAGGCCGGCAAGTGCTCAACCTGATCAACGCCGCGCGCGAACAGTCGCGCCAGTGCGGCACCCAGGCATTTGCCGCCACCACGCCACTGTCGTGGAACGACACCCTGGCCAGCGCCGCCAACAGCCATACACGCAACATGGCCAACGGCAACTTCTTCGATCACCTGGACCACGACGGGCGCACGCCTGGCGACCGCGCCGAACTGGCCGGGTATATCGCAAAAAACATCGGCGAAAACATCGCCGCTGGCCTGGATACGCCGCGCAAGGTGGTCGACGGCTGGCTCGCCAGCCCCGGCCATTGCGCCAACCTGATGAACCCGCAGTTTCGTGAACTGGGCGCCGCCTACGCGATGGACCCGAAGAGCGACGCGGGCATTTACTGGACCGCCGTATTTGCCGCCCAGTAACCCTTGGGCGGCGGCCCAAAAAACCTGATGTTTCTCTATCCGATTGGATAGAGCATCAAAGTGCCACCTAGTAGACAATTGCGCTGAACTGGCGACGATCGTTCAGGTCTGTAACTGGCGACCTGACATTTCAGGCAATACTCGAACCGTGGCAGATAAGGTGTTGACCCGATGATGAATTGGCTGCAGGGCAGCAGCGGCATGGCTGAGCGGGTACGCCAGCATGACTGGGCCAGTACGCCGTTGGGGCCGCCTGATCAATGGCCGGACGTGCTCAAGACCACCGTCGCGCTGTGCTTTGCCTCCAGCTTTCCCCAGGCGATTATCTGGGGCCCCCGGCTGATCACGCTCTACAACGATGCGTTTGCGCCTATCCTCGGCAACAAGCCCGAGGCCCTGGGCCGGCCATTCAACGAGATCTGGCATGAAGTCTGGGACGATATCAGCCCCATCGTCGCCGACGCGTTCGAGGGGCATGCCACCTATATCGAAAACTTTCCCCTGGTGATTGAACGTGAAGCCATGCCGGAGCAGGCGTACTTCACGTTCTGCTACAGCCCGATCCGCGACCCCCAGGGCCGCGTGGTCGGCATGCTCGACACTGTGACCGAGACTACCCCCACGGTATTCCTCGCCCGTCGCCTGGCGGTACTGGACGCCATCGGCCGCAGCGTCACCAGCGCAACTGATGCCCAGACGATCATGACGTCCACTACGCAGCTGCTGGCCGAACACCTGCAGGTGTCCATCTGCGCCTATGCCGACATGGATGCGGACGAAGACGGCTTCACCCTCCGTGGCGAATGGTCGGCGCAGGGTATGCCAAGTATCCTCGGCCGCTACCGCCTGGCCGACTTCGGTGAACGGGCCGTCACCTGCCTGCGCGCCGGCCAGCCGCTGGTGATCCGCAACAACCTGGAAGAACTGCCGCCCCACGAGTCCGTCAACTTCCAGGCCTTGGGCGTGACCGCCACCATCTGCATGCCGCTGATCAAGGATGGCCGACTCACTGCGTTGATGGCCGTACACGACAGGCAGGCGCGCTTCTGGTCGACCTATGACCTGGCCCTGCTGGGCGAAGTCACCGAACGCTCATGGGCCCATATCGAGCGCGTGCGCGCCGACGTCGCCGTGCGTGAAGGCCTGGCTGCCTACACCGAGCTGAACGCGACGCTGGAGCAGCGCGTGGAAGAACGCACCCTGGCGCTGGCCCAGGCCGAAGCCGCGCTGCGCCAATCGCAAAAGCTGGAGGCCATCGGCCAGTTGACCGGCGGCGTGGCCCACGACTTCAACAACCTGCTGACAATCATCCGCTCATCGGTGGATTTTCTGCGCCAGCCCGGCCTGTCGCAAGAGCGTCGCCAGCGCTACATGGGTGCGGTATCCGACACCGTGGAACGCGCCAGCAAGCTGACCAGCCAGTTACTCGCCTTTGCCCGGCGCCAACCGCTCAACCCGGAAGTCTTCGACGTGAGCCAGCGGGTGCGCAGCATCGGCGAGATGCTCGAAAGCGTCACCGGCGCACGCATTCATGTGCGCGTCGAGCTGCCTGACCAGCCCTGCTACGCGCGCATCGACCCCAGCCAGTTCGAAACGGCGCTGATCAACATCGCCCTCAACGCCCGCGACGCCATGGACGGCCAGGGCACGCTGAGCCTCAAGGTCGCCTGCGACCAGCCTCTGCCGCGCATCCGTGGGGAGGCCTCATCGAGCCAGCCGCACATCAGCCTGTCCCTGGCCGACACCGGCGCGGGTATTGCCGACGACAACTGCGAGCGCATCTTCGAGCCCTTCTTCACCACCAAGGCGGTGGGCAAAGGCACTGGCCTGGGGCTGTCGCAAGTGTTCGGCTTTGCCAAGCAGTCGGGCGGCAATATCGATGTGGCCAGCACGCCGGGCCAAGGCACGGTGTTTACCCTGTACCTGCCGCAGGTGGAAGGCGAAGCGCGAGCGCAGCCGCCTGCCGAAGAACAGCCGCTCACGCTGATTCAGAACAACGCCCTGCGCCATGTGCTGATCGTGGAGGACAACCTGGAGGTGGGCCGCTTCGCCAACCAGATCCTCCAGGACCTGGGCTATCAAACCACCTGGGCCACCGACGCTGAACAGGCACTGGCGCTGGTGGGCGCCGACGCCATGGTGTTCGACGCGATCTTCTCGGACGTGGTGATGCCGGGCATCACTGGCGTTGCCATGGCGAAGATGCTGCGCCAGCAGCGACCGGAGTTGCCGGTGGTACTCACCTCGGGTTACAGCGACGAGCTGGCGGACAGCGGCTACGAAGGCTTCGAATTCCTGCCCAAGCCCTACTCCGCCGACCAGGTCGCGCGGGTATTGGCCAGGGCCTTGGCCCAGGAATGAGCTATTCCGCCACGGCCACCTGATTGCGGCCCATGGCTTTGGCGCGATACAGCGCCTTGTCGGCGGTGTTCATCAAACCGTGCAGGTCGAGGTCCTGGGCCTGGGTCGAGGCCAGGCCCAGGCTGGCGGTAAGGCCATGCACCGGCTCGGACGCCAGTCCCGCAACCGCCTTCACCAGTTGTTCGGCGATGGCCCGAGCGGTTTCCAGTGACGTGTTGGGCAACAGCACCGCAAATTCCTCGCCGCCCAGGCGGCCATACACATCGGCCTGGCGAAACGAAGTGCTGATCACCCCGCCGATCTGGCGCAACACCTGGTCGCCGGCCTGATGGCCGTAGGTGTCATTGATCGCCTTGAAGTGGTCCATGTCCATCATCAGCGCACACAACGGCTGCTGCTGATGACGGCATTGCGCGTACAGCACATGGGCATGTTCAAAAAACGCGCGGCGATTCATCAGGCCGGTGAGCTCGTCGGTCTGTGCGGCGCGCGTGGAGATGCTGTGGGCCCGCTCCATCTGGCGGGTCAGGCGGAAGGCTTTTTCCAGCGCATCGGACAACTTGCGCGTGGCGCTGACTACAAAGGAGGAAAACACCAGTACGGCGATGCCCACGCCCACCTGCATGGACGACGGCTGCAGCAGCAGCCACAGTGTGCAAGGCAGCAACACCAGGCCGATGGACACCAGCGTCATGGAGCGGTACACCGAGTAACAGGACACTGCGCTTACCGACATGCCCACGGTAAAGAGCATGATCAGCACTTGTGACAGACGGTCGTCGGTGGGCATCAGCGCAAAGGCACCAGCGCCCCATACGGCGGCCGAGAGAATGAGGGTGATCCAGTAACGGCGCTCCCAGCGTTGCGGGGTGCGCTCGCTGTTGGGGCAACGGAACCAGTCGGTGAACATCTTGACCCGCAGCAGCGACGTCAGCGCCAGCGCCACCAGCCATATGAGCATGACGCGATGATCAAAACGGTCCCAACACAGCCAGCAGAGCATGACGGCAGCCATGTAGCTGCCGAAAATCGCGGAAAAGGATTGGCGAAAAAGCTGATGCAAACGGTCGGTTCGCACCTGCTCTTCGATAAAACCATCCTGGTCCTGCCCACGCCCTAGGCCATTCATGAAAGCTGCCCGCTCCGCCTGCCATGACAAAGGCGCCATTGTGGCACCCTGCCACTAGCCTGGACAACTGAATCCAGCACGGTAGAGCCTTTTAACTCAACTCAGGGCGCAAAATCAGTACACCCAGCGGTGGCAGATTCAAGGACAACGACACCGGCTGCCCATGGCGTGCCTCATCGTGGGTGAAGACGCCACCGCCGTTGCCAAAATTGGAACCTGCGTAGGTGTCCGCATCACTGTTGATCACCTCGCTCCAGCGCCCGGCAAACGGCACGCCCACGGTGTAGCCCTCACGGGGCACCGGGGTAAAGTTGGCCACCACCAGCACCGGTTTGCCGTCCTTGCTCCAGCGCAGCCAGGCAAAAACGCTGTTGATGGCGTCGTCGCCGATCAGCCACTGGAAGCCCTGTGGCGCATCGTCCTGCTCGTGCAGCGCCGGTTCCTCGCGGTACAGGCGGTTCAAGTCGCCCACCAGCTTTTGTACGCCCCGGTGTTCCGGGTACTGCAGCAGGTACCAGTCCAGCTGCTGATCGTGATTCCACTCGCGCCACTGGCCAAACTCGCAGCCCATGAACAGCAGTTTCTTGCCCGGGTGCATCCACATGAAACTCAGGTAGGCCCGCAGGTTGGCGAATTTCTGCCAGCGGTCGCCGGGCATCTTGTCGATCAGCGAGTGCTTGCCGTGCACCACTTCATCGTGAGAGATCGGCAAAATGAAGCGCTCGGACCAGGCATACACCAGGCCGAAGCTCAGCTCATTGTGATGATGGGCGCGGTAGACCGGGTCCTGCTGGATGTAATGCAGCGAATCGTGCATCCAGCCCATGTTCCACTTGTAATTGAAGCCCAGACCGCCCTGCTGGGTCGGCTGGCTGACGCCGGGCCAGGCCGTGGACTCTTCGGCAATCACCAGCGCGCCAGGCGCTTCGAGGGCGACCACGTCGTTCAAGTGGCGCAAAAAGTCGATGGCCTCGAGGTTTTCCCGCCCGCCGTGGCGGTTGGGCACCCATTCACCGGCCTTGCGCGAATAGTCGCGGTAGAGCATCGATGCCACCGCATCCACGCGCAGACCGTCGATGTGGAAATGCTTGAGCCAATGCAGCGCCGACGCCAACATGAAGCCGTGCACTTCGGTGCGGCCCAGGTTATAGATCAGCGTGTCCCAGTCCTGATGGAAGCCTTCCAGCGGGTTGGCGTATTCGTACAGCGCGGTGCCGTCGAATTGCGCCAGGCCATGGGTGTCGGTCGGGAAATGCGCCGGTACCCAGTCGAGGATCACGCCGATATCGGCCTGGTGCAGGGCGTTGACGAAGTACGCAAAATCTTCCGGCGAGCCAAACCGCGCGCTCGGTGCAAACTGCGACAACGCCTGATAACCCCACGAACCGCCAAACGGGTGCTCCATAATCGGCATCAGCTCGATATGGGTGAAGCCCAACTCCTGCACATAAGGAATCAGGCGCTCGGCCAGCTCACGCCAGCCGTACTGGCGCGAAACCTCACCCGCCTCGTCCAGCTCACACTGCCAGGAGCCCACGTGCAGCTCGTAGATCGACAGCGGCGCCGAGGGTTTCTGCTTGTCGGGGCGCGCCTGCATCCAGTCGTGGTCCTGCCAATCCACCTGCAGCGGTGGCGCCACTTTGGACGCGGTGTCGGGCGGCAGCTGAGTGGCCAGGGCCATGGGGTCGGCTTTGAGCGGCAGGATGCCGTGGGCGCCGAGAATCTCGTATTTGTAAGCCGCACCCGGCTGCAGGCGCGGGATAAAGAGTTCCCACACGCCCGACGGGTGCCGCAGGCGCATCGGATGACGGCGACCGTCCCAGATATTGAAATCGCCCACCACCGACACGCGCCGGGCGTTTGGCGCCCACACGGCAAACCGTATGCCGTGCACGCCGTCAACACTGGTCACCTGGGCGCCCAGGCAACTGCCAAGGTCGCGGTGATTGCCTTCGGCAAACAGGTACAGGTCCATTTCACCGAGCAGCAGCTGGCTGAAGCTGTAGGGGTCTTCGGTGATCTGCTCACCGCCGGCCCACTGGATTTTCAACAGGTAATCCTGACGCGTGGCAAAGTGCCCGATGAACAGGCCCGGCACCTGAGTCGCCTCCAGGCTGCCGATCGATTCACCGCCGTCGCGTGTCAAGACCTGCACACTCAGGGCTTCGGGCAGGAACGCGCGGATGAATTGCCCGCCCTGCTCATCATCATGTGGGCCCAGAATCGAGAACGGGTCCGGGTGCTCGGCGCGCACCAGCGCTTCAACGTCTCTGGACGCCGGCATTGCAGTCAACTTGGGCTGCAGCGGTTCTTTATTGATATAACTCATGACGTCTCCCCACCGCGTGCAGTTTTCGATATAGGGGCAAGCCCGCTCAACAATGCGTGCAAGCCTTGTAATGGCACCGCCAACCAGGTCGGGCGATTTTCCGCTTCGTAAGCCACTTCGTACGCAGCTTTCTCCAGGCTGAACAGTGTCAGCGCGGCGTCCTGGCCTTTGGCGTCCTGCCAGTCATGCGCCAGTGTAGACGCAGCGGCCTCATAGGCCTGGATAAATGCCTGGCGCGCCTCCTTGAGGTAGCGATCGGTCACGCGTTTGCGCGCAAGGTCCGCTTCGGGGGAGTGATCCACCCCCTGCACGTTCAGCGCCATGGCGGCCGCGTAATCAAACGAACGCAACACACCGCTCACATCCTTGTAGGGGCTGTGCTTGCCGCGCCGCTCATGCAGCGGCCTTGCCGGCTCGCCCTCGAAGTCGATCAGGTAGGCATCGCCCTTCACCACCAGCACCTGGCCCAGGTGCAAGTCACCGTGCACGCGAATGCGCAGCCCGCCCAGCGTGGCTTTCGCCAATGCCTGGACCTGGCTGCCGATGGCTTTTTTCTGCGCCAGTAGTTCACTGACCAGCGTCTGCTCAGCGGGGTTCAACTGATGTTGGTTGAGCTTGAGCAATTGCAGGGCGCGTTCGATCTGCGCGCCCACGTCTTTGGCCCAGGCCTGGGTGTCCTTGGTCGAGGTGGTTTCTGGCCTGAAGTCCTTGTTGTCAGTGGGCGCACCCAGCACGCCATGCATTTCGCCCAGACGCTGGCCGAGCAGGCCGGCAAAGTCCGCCAGCTCGCCCAGAGCGTTGTAATGCTGCTCCTGATCGGACATGGCCTCGGCCAGTTCGTCGCGGATCGCTCGCTCCAGGTTGTTCTGGGTCCAGCTCCACGCATCGCCCTGGTTGCTCAGGTAACCCTGGGCGATCATCAGCAGGTTGTCCTCGCCCTCAGCGTCACGCCGAATCATCGACCCCATCAGCGGCGAGATATTCGGGTAGCCGGCCTCGGTGAGGTAAGCGCTCATTTCAAGCTCGGGGTGCACCCCGGCGCTGACTTTGCGGATCAGCTTGAGCACCAGGCGTTCACCCACCACCACCGAGCTGTTGGACTGCTCGGCAGAGAGGTAACGAACCGATACGTCGCTGCTCAGTTGCAGCGCGTCCAGATGCGGGGTCGCCGCAAAGCGCAGGGCACCGTCGCTGCTGTCAAGCACGCTGCCAGCCTGCAGGGCCTGGATCACCGCACGAATGAAATGCTCGAGGCTGAACGCATCGGTTACCAAACCTACCTCGCGGGTGCGCCGTACGCGGGCCAGGGCCAATTGCTGGGGCAAGGCGCTGGTGAACTGGTCTTCGCGCAGCAAACCGAACGGCAACTGATAACGGCTCACCTGCCCGCCGCTGCTCACCTCGATTTCGCTGAGCAACACCGGATGCTCCGGGTCGCCAAACCGCACGCCGTAAGCGATGTGCACGCTGTCGATGGTGGCGTCCTTGCCGGCAAACCAGCGGCGCTTGGGCAGCCACAGCGGCAGTGAGTCGTGTTCGAGGGTGTTGCGGCAAGGTTCTTCGAGCAATTCTTCCATGCGTTTTTTCAGTACCAAAGTGGTGAAGTCGGGAATGCTCTGCGCCGGCTCGACATGCCAGCTGGGCATCTGATTCTCGGCGGCCAGCACAAACCAGTAGAAGCCGTACGGCGCCAGGGTCAGCAGGAAGTTGAGTTGGCCAACCGGTGGGAACGCGTTGCCGCCGAGCATCTCCACCGGGACCATGCCGGCGAATGCCGACAGGTCCAGCTCCGCCGCCTGGGCGCTGCGTGACACGTTGGCCACGCACAATATGATTTCCGTGCGCCCGTCCTCGCCGGTGAACTCGCGGGTATAGGCGAGGATGCGACGGTTGCTCGGCGAGAGCATTTTCAGGCTGCCGCGACCGAACGCCTTGGACTGCTTGCGCACTGCGAGCATGCGCCGCGTCCAGTTGAGCAGCGAGTGCGGGTCCTGGGCCTGGGTCTCGACGTTGACCGACTGGTAGCCGTATTGCGGGTCCATGATCGGCGGCAGCACCAGACTCGCCGGGTCGGCGCGGGAGAAGCCGCCATTACGGTCGATGGACCACTGCATGGGCGTACGCACACCGTCGCGGTCGCCCAGGTAGATGTTGTCGCCCATGCCGATTTCATCGCCGTAATACAGGGTCGGCGTGCCGGGCATCGACAGCAGCAGGCTGTTGAGCAGCTCGACGCGGCGGCGGTCGCGCTCCATCAACGGCGCCAGGCGCCGACGAATACCTAGGTTGATACGCGCGCGGCGGTCGGCGGCGTAGTAGTTCCACAGGTAGTCGCGTTCCTTGTCGGTGACCATCTCCAGGGTCAGCTCGTCGTGGTTGCGCAGGAAAATTGCCCATTGGCAATTGGCCGGGATCTCCGGGGTCTGGCGCAAAATATCGGTGATCGGAAAGCGATCTTCCTGGGCCAGCGCCATGTACATGCGCGGCATCAGCGGGAAGTGAAAGGCCATGTGGCATTCGTCGCCGTCGTCGCCCTTTTTGTCACCAAAGTACAGCTGTGTATCTTCAGGCCACTGGTTGGCTTCGGCCAGCAGCATGCGGTCGGGGTAATGCGCGTCGATCTCGGCGCGGATCTGCTTGAGCACGCCGTGGGTTTCCGGCAGGTTCTCGTTGTTGGTGCCATCGCGCTCGATCAGGTAGGGAATCGCGTCCAGACGCAGGCCGTCGATGCCCATGTCCAGCCAGTAGCGCATCACCGACAGCACGGCTTTCATGACTTGCGGGTTGTCAAAGTTGAGGTCCGGCTGGTGCGAATAGAAGCGGTGCCAGAAGTATTGACCGGCCACCGGGTCCCAGGTCCAGTTGGACTTTTCGGTGTCGAGGAAAATGATGCGGGTGCCGTCGTACTTCTGGTCGTCATCGGACCAGACATAGAAATCCCGCGCGGCCGAACCGGGCTTGGCCTTGCGCGCACGCTGGAACCAGGGGTGCTGGTCGGAGGTGTGGTTGATCACCAGCTCGGTGATGACCCGCAACCCGCGCTTGTGCGCCTCGGCAATGAAGCGCCGGGCA
This sequence comes from Pseudomonas sp. MH9.3, assembly GCF_034354675.1. NCBI lineage: Bacteria > Pseudomonadati > Pseudomonadota > Gammaproteobacteria > Pseudomonadales > Pseudomonadaceae > Pseudomonas > Pseudomonas sp. MH9.3. Next base: position 1,273,726 of record NZ_CP133785.1, read on the forward strand.
TCGGCCATGGTTCCGTAGTCGCTGTGCACGCCACGGTATTCGGCAATGTCGTAACCGTCGTCGCGGCGTGGCGAGGGGTAAAACGGCAACAGCCAGATGGTGTTGACGCCCAGATCGGCGATGTAATCAAGTTTGGCGATCAGCCCGGGAAAGTCGCCGATCCCGTCATTGTTGGAGTCGAAATAGGATTTGACGTGAACCTGGTAGATCACCGCGTCCTTGTACCAGAGCGGATCCTTGATGAACGTGGCTGCCTTGGGTTTCTTCGCCATTGGACACTCCTGAAAACTCGAAAAAACGTGCTGACGCAATCCGGTCAATGTGGGAGGGAGCAAGCTCCTTCCCACCTTTGACCTCGGCAGGCTTAAGACGCGGTAATGCGCCAGATCCCAAACGGCATCTGCGGATCGAGACGGGTCCACTGGCTCTTGCCGTACCAGGTCCAGCGATGGCCGTTCATCAGGTCCTCGCCCTGGGTCTGCGCATCGTCCGGCAGGCCCATTTCCCATAGCGGCAATTCGAAGTGAGCTTCCTGGGCATTGAACGGATCGAGGTTGACCGCCACCAGGATGAAGTTGCTGCCATCTTCGCTGCGCTTGCCGAAATACAGGATGTTGTCGTTCCAGGCGTTGTAGAGCTTGAGCCCCAGGTGTGTCTGCAGGGCCGGGTTCTGGCGGCGGATGCGGTTGAGTTGGGCGATTTCGGCAATGATGTTGCCCGGCGCGGTGAAGTCGCGCGGGCGAATCTCGTACTTCTCCGAGTCCAGGTACTCTTCCTTGCCGGGCACGGGTGCCGCTTCGCACAACTCAAAGCCCGAATACATCCCCCACAGGCCCGAGCCCATGGTGGCCAGCGCGGCGCGGATCAGGAAGCCCGGACGGCCGGATTCGTGCAGAAAGCCAGGGTTGATGTCCGGCGTGTTGACGAAGAAGTTCGGCCGGTAGCACTCACGCCACGGCGACTGGTTGAGCTGGGTGAAATACTCGCTCAACTCGGCCTTGGTGTTGCGCCAGGTGAAGTAGGTGTAGCTCTGGGAATAGCCGACCTTGCCCAGGCGCGCCATCATCGCCGGCGTGGTAAAGGCTTCCGCAAGGAAGATCACCTCGGGGTATTTGGCGCGCACATCGCTGATCAGCCATTGCCAGAACGGCAACGGCTTGGTGTGCGGGTTGTCGACGCGAAAAGTCTTCACGCCCTCTTCCACCCAGCCCACCACAACGTCGCGCAGCTCTGTCCACAAGCCGGGAATGGCGTCGGCAGCGTAGAAATCGACGTTGACGATATCCTGGTACTTTTTCGGCGGGTTTTCCGCATATTTGATCGTGCCGTCCGGGCGCCAGTTGAACCAGCCCGGGTGCTGCTTGAGCCATGGGTGGTCCTGGGAGCACTGGATAGCGAAGTCGAGGGCGATTTCCAGGCCATGGTCGGCGGCGGCCTTCACCAGGCGGCGGAAATCATCACGGCTGCCCAGTTGCGGGTGAATCGCCTCGTGACCGCCGTCCTCGCTGCCGATGGCATACGGGCTGCCGGGGTCATCGGGGCCGGCATGCAGTGAATTGTTGGGCCCCTTGCGGTGGCTGCGGCCAATGGGATGGATGGGCGGAAAGTAGAGCACGTCGAAGCCCATGTCATGGATCATCGACAAACGAGAGTGCACATCGTTGAAGGTGCCATGGCGCGCCGGATCATCGGTGATCGAGCGCGGAAACAGCTCGTACCAACTGGCGAACTGCGCACGTTCACGTTCCACATCAATCGGGTAGACGGTGCTGATGCTCAGATAGGCGCGGTGGTCGGCCTGGGTCATCAGGTGTGCACTGTCTTCGTGCAGGAACTGCGCAACCTGCTCGGTTTCCAGCAGGCCGGAGAGTTCGTGGTGCAGCAGCATCAGACGGTCGCGCAGCTCGTTGTCACTGCGCTCGGCAGCCTGCAGCACCAGGCTGCGGCCCTCCTGCAGCTCGAGGCTGACCGGTACACCGGCTTCGTGCTTCTTGCGCAGTTCATAGCAGAAACTGGCGAAGGTATCGATCCAGGCTTCGATGCAGAACTCATGCGGGCCTTGCTCGGTAACGGTAAACGCGCCCTCCCAGCCGTTGTTGCCAACATCGGCCATCACCACGCTGTGCCAGGTTTCTTCGTGCAACGGGCGCCAGCGAATCAATACAGCCAGCTTGTCGTGGCCGTCGGCAAACACCTTGCTGGTGACGTTCACGCGCTGGTTCACCACGGCTTTTACGGCAAATTCGCCGCCGTCGATCACGGGCGTGGTGTCTTCAATGGCGATCCTGGGCAGCAGCAAGGCCTGGGACAATGGTAATGCGCAGTTATCTGAAGCCAGTGTTTCAGCAGTCATCGAGCATCTTCCCCTTACGCCCTGTGGACGCTCTTTTGCTTGATCCGAATTCTGATACGGCGGCGCTCTCCCTGAGCGGGGCCGTCTTAGGTCCGAGCCTGTGTGCGAGAGAAAAGTTCAGGCGGATATGCCGCCACCGGGCGGGAATCAAATCCGCCACGCGGTTGTCCACCGCTGGAGCAAAGCACAAAGGAGGCCACACCATGACTATTCCGATTCCGGCTGAGACACCCGACCCCAATATTGACGACCCAACGTTACCGCCTGTTGAACCGCCGCCGGTTCCTGAACAGGAACCGCCGGAAAACCAGCCGCCACCGGTGCAGGAGCCGCCTGGAGGTGAACCGCCAGTGGTTCTTTGAGGCTTTCCACGCGGTGTTCCGCATTCGCTTGCGCAGACTACGCAACCGGGTTGCGCAAGCGGACCTTGATCGTGGCAATTTCCCACTCGATAAAAAGCTCTAGTCCTAACTCCAACGAACGTGCGGGTTCTCATACTGATTTTTCGCTCGCCTGAACGTCACGCATCAGGCAAGACGTAATCCAATCTGTTTATGAGGAATCAGCATGACGACCATCAGCGCACCGCCGGCCTTTGCGTTCAACGCACCTCACACCGCCCCGACCAGCCCCCACCCGCTCAAGCAACCCGAGGTATCCACGCCTGCGCTCTACCTGGAGCGACACCTTGAGGATATAAGCGCCCGTGTGGACCGTAATACCATTGACCACATGATGCGTAACCTGGATTCGAAAGAGTCAAAGGATTACTTCGAGAAAATCGACGCATTGCTGACCCCGGACAACATCAAGCGCCTGGCAACCGGCCCCAAGGCGAAATCTCACATCAAGGCGCTTGCCCATATCGAAACCCGTTTTAATAGCGGCTCGATCGATAAGGTATCAACCCCCGTCGAGTGGAAGCATGTCGAGGACTATCGCAAAGCCGTGGAGGCAGAACTGTTCGAGTTGACGATCAGCATGCTTAAAGCCCCGTGGGAGAAGGGCTCTGATTTGGCTCGCGGTTTCTTCCATAATGAAATCGCCCCGCATATCCTGCATGGGATGCATGACCTTCAGTCCAAATGCACGCACCTCAGTGAAATAGCCAAGTTGGTGAAAAACATACTCGAGTCGTTGCAGGATGCGCACCTTACAGAGCGCGCGCAGGATTTGTCGCGAGGGTATGCGGTCAGGTGAAAGAACCGGACCCGTTGACCCGAATCGGTAGTCACTCGTCCTTCTCGAACGCACGCACGATCCGCGGCATCACGCTGAACACCGCCAGGGCCAGCAAGGTACTCAACAATGCTGTGGATTCCCGGCCCAGGCCGGCCGCGACGCCAATCGCGGCGGTCATCCAAAGCCCTGCTGCGGTGGTCAGCCCTTTGACGTGGCCCGCGTCCTCATCCTTGCCCTTGATGATGGTGCCCGCGCCCAAAAAGCCGATGCCGGCGATCACGCCCTGCACCACGCGGCTCATGGCATCGGCCTGGTTACCGGACATCTGCGGCACCAGCACGAACAGCGCCGCGCCCAGCGCCACCAGCATGTGCGTGCGTATCCCGGCCGCCTTGCCCTTGCTCTCGCGCTCAAAACCGAGGATGCCGCCGAGAATGGCCGCCATCAACAGCCGCACGGTCATCTGGGTGACCTGTTTTGCATCGCCGATATCGGCGAATTCGGCCTGCAGGGTCAGCCACGCTTCTTGCCACCATGCGTCCATGGATGCGCTCCTTTGTGATTGTTGGTAAAAGATGGACAGCGGCGACCGCCAGTCAGTTGCCTGGAACGCCTGGACATCGGCGAGCCTGCTGCTACCTTCCGGTCCGATTACCCAATGAACCTGTTTTAAGGCCCGATGAAACGCTACGAAAAATTTGCCGATGCCATTGCAGAACTGATCCGCTCCGGCGTGCTCGGGCCTGGTCAGCGTGTGCCTTCCGTGCGCTACGCCAGCCAGACCTACGGCGTCAGCCCCTCCACGGTGTTCCAGGCTTATTACCTGCTCGAGCGCCGTGGCCTGATCCGCGCGCGGCCGCGCTCGGGTTATTTCGTCAACACCCATGCGCCCAGCCCGCTGGCCGAGCCGATGCCGAGCGAGCCGGTGCGCGACTCCACCGAGGTGGATGTGAGTGAGCTGGTGTTTTCGGTGCTTGACTCCATCAAAGACCCCAATACGGTGCCGTTCGGCTCAGCCTTTCCCAGCCCGCTGCTGTTCCCGTTGCCGCGCCTGGCCCGTTCCCTGGCCCGCGCCGCTCGCGAAATGGACCCGCGCCTGGTGGTCACCGACATGTCGCCGGGCAACCCGCAACTGCGCCGGCAAATCGCGCTGCGCTACAGTGTCGGCGGGCTGGTGGTGCCGATGGAAGAACTGCTGATCACCAACGGCGCCCTGGAAGCGCTCAACCTGTGCCTGCAGGCCGTGACCGAGCCGGGCGATCTGGTTGCCATCGAAGCGCCAGCGTTCTACGCCTGCCTGCAAGTACTCGAGCGGCTGAAGCTCAAGGCCGTGGAAATTCCCGTGCACCCGCGCGATGGCATCGACCTGGACGCCCTTGCCCAAGCCCTGGCGCGCTACCCGATCAAGGCCTGCTGGACCATGACCAGCTTTCAGAACCCCATGGGCGCCACCTTGCCGCAGGCCAAAAAGCAGGCGTTGGTGGAACTGCTGCGCAGCCACCAGGTGCCGTTGATCGAAGACGATGTGTACGCCGAGTTGTATTACGGGCAACATGCGCCGAAACCGGCCAAGGCCTTCGACACCGAAGGGTTGGTGATGCATTGCGGCTCGTTTGCCAAGAGCCTGGCGCCGGGTTATCGGGTGGGCTGGGTCGCGGCCGGGCGCTATGCGCAGAAGGTCGAGCGTCTCAAGCTGATGACCTCGTTGTGCCCGTCGATGCCGGCCCAGGCTGCCATCGCCGATTACCTGCAACACGGCGGTTATGACCGCCACCTGCGCAGACTGCGCTATGCCCTGGAAGAACAGCAACACGCCATGCTGGCCGCCATTGCCCGCCACTTTCCGGCACAGACCCGCGTCAGCCAGCCCACCGGCGGCTATTTCCTGTGGCTGGAACTGCCGGAGCAGACCGACTCGCTGAAACTCTTCCAACGGGCCCTGGCCCAAGGCATCAGCCTGGCGCCTGGGCCGATCTTCTCGGCGACCCGGCGCTTTCGCCACTGTATCCGCTTGAATTACGGCAGCCCCTGGACCGCGGCGTCCGAGACAGCGATGCAGACCCTGGGGCGGCTTGTGCAGTCGCTCTAGCGGCCGCCGCCCAGGTCGATAAAGGTGCCGGTTGCATACGAAGCCTTGTCCGACAGCAACCAGATAATCGCCTCGGCCACTTCATCCGGCCGCCCGCCACGGGCCATGGGAATGCCGGGCTCGAGCTTGCTGACGCGGTCCGGGTCGCCGCTCAGGGCGTGGAAGTCGGTGAAGATGTAGCCGGGGCGCACCGCGTTGACCCGGATACCCTCGCCCGCCACTTCCCGGGACAGGCCCAGGGTGAAGGTGTCGAGCGCGCCCTTGGAGGCGGCATAGTCGACATACTCGCCGGGCGACCCCAGACGCGCCGCTACCGACGACACATTGACGATACTGCCGCCCTGCCCGCCATGGCGTGGCGACATGCGCAGCAGCGCCTGTTTGGCGCAGAGGATCGGCCCCAACACGTTGGTCTTGAGGACCTTGAGGATGCGGAACTCGGACATGTCCTCCACCCGCGACTTGTGCCCCACAGTGCCGGCGTTGTTCACCAGCGCGGTGACACGGCCCAGCTCGGCGTCGACCCGGCTGAACAGCGTGATCACTTCATCTTCGATACTGACATCGGCGCGCACCGCAATCGCCTCGGCGCCCAGGGCGCGCACCTGTTCCAGCACCGCCTGGGCGGCGGTTTCGTCAGACTGGTAATTGATGCAGATGCGATAGCCTTCGCGGGCGGCGAGCAAGGCCGTTTCGGCGCCGATTCCGCGGCTGCCTCCGGTAATGATGACGACTTTGTCCATGCCAGCGATCTCCTGAAATACCCTGATGTTTGCGGTTGGATCCAAGAGTAACCGTCACGCCCGGTATTTGTCAGGCACGAGGAATGCTTGCGCGCGCTGGATATCGGCCATGAAGCCTGCCGCCGGTAACGGATGGCCGAGCAGGTAGCCTTGCAGCGCGTTGCAGCCCAGCCGCGTGAGGAAATGCTGCTGCGCATCGGTCTCCACGCCTTCGGCGACAATCCGCAGGCCCAACGCCTGGCCCAGTGCAACGATGGCGGACACAATGGCGGCGTCGTCGCTGTCGTGCTCCAGGTCGCGTACAAAACCGCGGTCGATCTTCAGTTCGTTGGCCGGCAGGCGCTTGAGGTACATGAGACTCGAGTAGCCGGTGCCGAAATCGTCGATGGACAAGTCGACGCCCATCTCCGAGAGCTGCTGCAATACTGTCATGCTCGCATCGGCGTCGCTCATGGCCGTGGTCTCGGTGATTTCCAGGGTCAGGCTGTTGGCCGGCAACTGGTGACGTGCCAGCGCGGCGGCAACGCTCTTGACCAGCCCGGCATGACCGAACTGCAACGCCGACAGATTGACCGCGATGCGCCAGTCTTCATAGCCCTGGGCGTACCACGTGCGCATCTGGCGGCAGGCTTCATTGAGCACCCACTCGCCGATCGGGATGATCAGACCGGTCTTTTCCGCCAGTTCGATAAAACTGACGGGCAGCAGCAGGCCCTGTTGCGGGTGCTCCCAACGCAGCAGCGCCTCGGCGCCGACCGGCATGCCACTGACCGCGTCGAACTTGGGCTGGTAATACAGTTGAAATTGCTCGAGCTCCAGGGCGTTGCGCAGGTCCTGCAACAGTTGCAGTTGCTTGCGCGCGTTGGTGTTCATCGAGGCTTCAAAGAAGCTGTAGCCGTTCTTGCCCAGCCCCTTGGCGTGATACATGGCGGCGTCGGCGTTCATCAACAGTTCCTGAGGGCTGTTGCCATTGCCCGGAAACAGGGCGATGCCGACGCTGGCGGAAATTTTCAGGTCATGCTCGGCCACCTGGAATGCGCGATTGATCAACACCACCTGGCGCTCGGCCAGGCCCAACGCGTCGGCCGGCTGTGTCAGTTGCACCAGCAGCACGAACTCATCGCCGCCGATACGCGCCAGGGTGTCCTGGCTGCGCAGGTCCTCGCGCAGGCGCTGGCCGACGTCGCGCAGCAGCAGGTCGCCCAAGTGATGGCCAAAAGCATCGTTGACCGGTTTGAAACCGTCCAGGTCAATGAACATCAGCGCAAAGCAACCGCCCTGCTCCCTTACCGCCTGCATCGCCTGCGCAATGCGGTCGGCGAGCAAGGTCCGGTTGGGCAGCCCGGTGAGCGTGTCATGCAGGGCCAGGTGGGTCAGTTCCTGGTTGGCCAGGGCCAGGGAATGGGCGAGCACGGCGGTACGCGCCTGCAGACGGGCGTCCAGCAGCGAGGTGAGCAGCGCAATGAGCAGCACCGCCAGCGACGTGACCAGCACCAGATTGTCCAGGCCCCTGCCGCTCAGGCCGGTCAAGGCTGCGCCACAGAAACTGTCGTCGGCAAACCGCGCCGCGGCCATGCCGGTGTAGTGCATGCCGACAATCGCGACGCCCATCACCATGGCCGCACCGCCTCGCGCCAGCCGCACATAAGGGGTATTGCGCCGCAGGTTGAACGCAATCCACAACGCCGCGCCGGACGCTATCACCGCGATCAGCAGCGAGGCACCCAACAGCGTGGGGTCGTAATCGATACCGGGCGTCATGCGCATGGCAGCCATGCCGGTGTAGTGCATGCTGGCAATACCGGCGCCCATAATCAGCGCGCCGAATGCCAATTGCCAGACGGGCAGACGCGGCTGGCTGACCAGCCATAACGCAAAGCCGCTGGACAGCACGGCGATCAACAGCGACAGCGCGGTAATGCCCACATCGAAGCCCAGAGCAAACGGCAGGCGCAGGGCCAGCATTCCGATAAAATGCATCGACCATACGCCCACCCCCATTGCCAACGCACCGCCGGCAATCCACAGATAAATGGCGCTGCCCCTGGCCGTGGCAATCCGCCCCGTGAGGTCCAGGGCGGTGTAGGACGCAAGGATGGCAACACACAGGGAAATGGCGATAAGGGCGGGTGAATAACTACCGATCAGCATGGGACTTCTCGCGGGCACTGGTTTGACACGACCGTACCAAGTGGCAAAGCGGCGGATTGTAGCGAGAATAATTCTTGAACAGGCGATTAATTATCAAATCGCCACTATCTGTTTTTTGACGTCAATTGCGCGGCTTTTGCGAAGCACAGCCGGCTCCATCTGATCCACGCAAAACCCAATGTGGGAGCGGGCTTGCTTGCGAAAGCGGTGGATCAGTCACAGATAAAGTGTCTGGGACCGCGCATTCACGAGCACGCCCGCTGCCACATTTCCCAATCCGCGCAGCTCATTGACCAGCCGTGTTACACACCATATAGTGTGCCCACTAACAGGCCAGACCACTACATAGTGTGCAGTATCGGTATTTCTCGACCACACTCTGTGCAGTATTTCAAGCGATCAGGAAGGAATATTTCAATGCTGAGTTGGGATGAAGTCGACAACGAGGACACTGGCGAAGCTGTCATCAGGGGCGCCAACGCCGGCCATGCCAGTGAAGCCAACATGGACCGTCTCGACGGTGCCGGCGCCGCAGCCGCCCTTGAAGCGCGCAACGTGACCGCCAACGACTCGGCGGCGATCATCCGCGCCAAGGCAGCGCTGGACAAACTCGACGTCGCCGAAGGCCTCGCCGAACTCGAAGGCTCCGCCGCCCGCGTCGCCGTCGACGAAAAGCGCATGATCAACTGCCGCGCCGACCTCAACCAGCTCGTGCCTTTCAAATACGACTGGGCCTGGCAAAAGTACCTCGACGGCTGCGCCAACCACTGGATGCCGCAAGAGGTCAACATGACCGCCGACATCGCCCTGTGGAAAACCCCCGAAGGCCTTACCGACGACGAACGCCGCATCGTCATGCGCAACCTCGGCTTCTTCTCCACCGCCGACTCGCTGGTCGCCAACAACCTGGTGCTGGCCGTGTACCGCCTGATCACCAACCCGGAATGCCGCCAGTACATCCTGCGCCAGGCCTTCGAAGAAGCGATTCACACCCACGCCTACCAATACTGCATCGAATCCCTGGCCATGGATGAAGGCGAGATCTTCAACATGTACCACGAGATTCCATCGGTCGCTAAAAAAGCAGCCTGGGGCCTCAAGTACACCCGCTCGATCTCCGATCCGAAGTTCGAAACCGGCACCGTCGACACCGACAAAGAGCTGCTGCGCAACCTGGTCGCCTACTACTGCGTATTGGAAGGCATCTTCTTCTACTGCGGCTTCACCCAGATCCTCTCCATGGGCCGCCGCAACAAAATGACCGGCGTGGCCGAACAGTTCCAGTACATCCTGCGTGACGAGTCGATGCACCTGAACTTCGGTATCGACGTGATCAACCAGATCAAAATCGAAAACCCGCATTTGTGGGATGCCGAGATGAAGGAAGAAGCGACCCAGATGATTCTGCAGGGCACGCAACTGGAGATTGAATACGCGCGGGATACTATGCCGCGTGGGGTGCTGGGGATGAATGCGGCGATGATGGAGGATTATCTGAAGTTTATTGCTAACCGCCGTTTGTCGCAGATTGGTCTGAAGGAAGAGTACCCAGGCACGACCAACCCGTTCCCGTGGATGAGCGAGATCATGGATTTGAAGAAAGAGAAAAACTTCTTCGAAACCCGCGTGATCGAGTACCAGACCGGCGGCGCGCTGAGCTGGGACTGAATCAACATAGCGCCGGAAAAATGTGGGAGGGGTATGCTCCCTCCCACATGAGCCTGTGTTCTTTAAACGTGTGTACACCCTTTTATGCCCAATCAAACCATCAAAACCCCCTGCGTAGGCCTGTGTTCCACCGTTTACGGTGATCTGGTGTGCCGGGGCTGCAAGCGCTATCACCACGAAGTCATCCAGTGGAATGGCTACAACGCCGATGAAAAACAGGCGGTGTGGCTGCGCCTTGAGCAACTGCTGGTGCAGGTGATGACCAGCAAGCTTGAAGTGTTCGACCCCCAGCGCCTGCGCCAGCAGCTGGAAGACCGCAAGATTCGCTATGTGCCGCACCAGTCGCCGTATTGCTGGGCCTATCAGTTGATTGCCCGGGGCGCGCGGGTGATTTCACGTTTGGACGCCTATGGCCTGGCGTTGTTGCCGGAGTTTCGCGAACGCAGCCTCAGCGAGCTGCGCGATGCGATCGACCGCGAGTTTTTCCTGCTATCGGAGGCCCATTACGAGCGCTACATCGCGCCTGGGTTTCTGCAGGAGGCATTCGGGCCAGCACTGATCGCCAGCACCTGAACCGCCCCACTCCCCTCGTCATTGTGTTTAAAATGCGGCCCGCTCAAACACCGACGCTCACCGATGACCCCAGACGCACTCGCCACCCTGCACGCCCATTTGCTGACCGCCCTGGCCGACGCGCCCGCTGAAACCCGGCGCCTGTTCCACGGCCGTGGCCGCTGCTGGCCGGGGCTTGAGCAGTTGACGGTGGACTGGCTGCAAGGCGTGGTGCTGGTGGCGCTGTTCAAGCAGACCGAGCAGCTGGACGCCTTGAAACAGCAACTGTTGCAGATCGACTGGGCAACCCTGGGTGCGCGCGCCGTCGCCCTGCAACACCGCTACCTGCCGCAAAGCACCACCGAGTGGCTGGTGGGCGAGCCCATCGACGAGTTGACCATCACCGAAGGCGGCCTGCGCTACCTGATCGACCTCGGTAAAAAGCAGAACAGCGGCCTGTTCCTCGACATGCGCTATGGGCGCAACTGGGTGCGCGAACAGGCCCGGGATCAACGGGTGCTCAACCTGTTTGCCTACACCTGCGGGTTTTCGGTGGCGGCTATCGAAGGCGGCGCGGCCCATGTGGTCAACCTGGACATGGCGCGTGGCGCCCTGAGCCGAGGTCGCGACAACCATCGCCTGAACGGTCACGACTTGGGCAAGGTCACCTTTCTGGGCCACGACCTGTTCAAATCCTGGGCCAAGGTCACTCATAGCGGCCCGTACGACCTGGTGATCATCGACCCGCCGTCCTTCCAGAAAGGCAGCTTCCTGCTGACCAAGGACTACCAGCGCGTGCTGCGCCGCCTGCCGGATTTGCTCACGGCGCAGGGTACGGTGCTGGCCTGCATGAACGATCCGGCGTTTGGCGAAGACTTCCTGATCGACGGCGTCACCCGCGAAGCACCGGGCCTGCGCTTTGTAGAACGCCTGGAAAACCCGCCGGAATTCCCCGATATCGACCCACAGAGCGGGTTGAAGGCCCTGGTGTTTCGCCAAGGCTGATGCCGAAACGTCCTACGCTTGCTAACCTAAGCGGTAGATCGGGGTGGTGAACCTTATCCCCCCATTCCCGGTCGATACCTGCATTCCCCCGGCCAGACTCGACGGCGTCACGTTGTCGGCTGCCCTGTTACACCTTTTGGAGAAACGCCCGTGATCTCGACCCTGCATGTAGCCAGACTCAAAGCCTGGGGCGCCCATGGCTTTACCGCCACCGGCGTGGTCCTGGCCTTCCTGGCCACCCTGGCGCTCCTGGAAAACTCGCCCAAGGCCTGCCTGCTGTGGCTGGGTCTGGCGCTGGTGGTGGACGGCGTCGACGGCTCTCTGGCGCGCAAACTCAACGTCAGCACGGTGTTGCCCAGCTTTGACGGCTCGGTGCTGGACCTGGTCATCGACTACCTCACCTACGTGTTCATTCCCGCGCTGTTTATCTATCGCTACATCGACCTGCCGGAATTTACCCACCTGTTCACCGTGTCGGTGATCCTGGTGTCGTCGCTGTTCTGCTTCTGCAACGTCAACATGAAGAGCAAGGACAACTACTTCGTCGGCTTCCCGGCTGCCTGGAACGTGGTCGCGTTGTGCGTCTACATCATCCAGCCGGACGCCTGGGTGACCCTGACCACCGTGATCGGCCTGGCCCTGCTGACCGTCACCCCGATGAAGTTCCTGCACCCGTTCCGCGTGAAGCGCTTCATGCCGATCAACATTGCGGTCACCACTATCTGGCTGCTGTGCAGTTTCCTGATGGTCGTGGACCACCCCAACACCAACCCGTGGACGTTCGGGCTGTGGTCGCTGATGTCGGCGTACTTCCTCGGGATCTGCGTATGGCGCACCGGGCTTGAGTGGCTCGAAGCGCGGCGTTGAGCCGTTATTGCGCAACGAAGCACGCCCGTACAAGCCCGGTGCCGGATTTAACGCAATAGTGATGCAGTTTTTTCACTCTGGCTTTAATGCACAAGGGAGTTTCAGATGAGCGCATTCGTTGCCAAAGACGGCACCCGGATCTACTTCAAGGACTGGGGCAGCGGCAAGCCCGTGTTGTTCAGCCACGGCTGGCCACTGGATGCCGACATGTGGGAATACCAGATGGAGTACCTGAGCAGCCGTGGCTACCGCACGATTGCCTTTGACCGTCGCGGTTTCGGGCGCTCCGACCAGCCCTGGACCGGCAATGACTACGACACCTTCGCCGACGATATCGCCCAACTGATCGAGCACCTGGACCTTGCGGACGTGACCCTGGTCGGCTTCTCCATGGGTGGCGGCGACGTGGCGCGCTACATCGCGCGCCATGGCAACGCCCGGGTCGCAGGCCTGGTGCTGCTGGGTGCGGTGACGCCGATCTTCGGCCAGCAGCCGGACTATCCAACAGGCGTGCCGGCTGAGGTGTTCGACGGTATCAAGGCCGGCCTGCTGAAGGACCGTGCGCAATTTATCAGCGACTTCAGCAGCGCATTCTTCGGGATCAACAAGGGCCAGCAGGTTTCCCAGGGCGTGCTGGCGCAAACCCTGCAGATCGCCCTGCTGGCGTCGCTCAAGTCCACCGTCGACTGTGTCACTGCGTTCGCGCAAACCGACTTCCGCCCGGACATGGCGACAATCGAGGTGCCGACCCTGGTGATCCATGGCGACGGCGACCAGATTGTGCCGTTCGAAACCACCGGCAAGGTGGCGGCGCAGATGATCAAGGGTGCTGAATTGAAGGTGTACAAGGACGCCCCCCACGGGTTTGCCGCGACCCATACCCAGCAGCTCAATGAAGACCTGTTGGCGTTTCTGCAGCGCTGATCAACCGTTTGCACGCAACGCACAGCCACTGTGGGAGCCTCTCTCCCACAGTGGCCTGCGGATCCCTGGCTGACGCGCACTGCCCGTTGCTGGACAATGGTTGGAATCAACCGCCGCAGGCTGCGGTCCCAGTACACACGCTCACTGCAACAGGTATCCCTCCATGACACTGCCCCACACCATGACCCTGATTGAAATCACCGAATTCGGCGGACCTGACGTGCTCAAGCCACGCCAGGAAGCCGTGCCGACCCCAGGCCCGGGTGACCTCCTGATTCGCGTGCACGCCGCCGGCGTCAACCGCCCCGACGCCTTGCAACGCGCCGGCAAATACCCGATGAAACCCGGCATGAGCCCGATCCCGGGCCTGGAAGTGGCCGGTGAAGTGGTGGCGCTGGGCGACGGTGTCACCCAATACAGCCTGGGCGACCGGGTATGCGCCCTGACCAACGGCGGCGGTTACGCACAGTTCTGCACGGTGCCGGCTGGCCAGGCGTTGCCGATCCCCGAGGGCATGGACTGGATTCAGGCCGCAGCCGTCCCGGAAACCTTCTTTACCGTCTGGGCCAACCTGTTCGGCCTGGGCAATGCCCACACCGGCGAACGCGTGCTGATCCATGGCGGCACCAGCGGCATCGGCACCACCGCGCTGATGCTGTGCCGCGAGTTCGGCATCCAGGCCTTCGCCACCGCCGGCAGTGCCGACAAGTGCGCGGCCATCGCCAAACTGGGCGCCGAACCGATCAATTACCGCGAGCAGGACTTCGCCGACGTGATCGCCAAGAAAACCGATAATCAGGGCGTGGACGTGATTCTCGACATCATGGGCGCCTCCTACCTCAACAATAATCTCAAGGCCCTGGGCATGGACGGCCACCTGGTGATGCTGGGCTTCCTCGGCGGCGGCAAGGCCAACGACGTCGACCTGCTGACCATCCTCAGCAAACGCGCAGTGATCACCGGCTCGCTGCTGCGGGCACGCACCGCCGATGAGAAGGCCGCGATTGCCGACCAACTGCGCGAATACGTGTGGCCGGTGCTGGCGCAAGGACGCTGCCTGCCGATCATCGACCAGGTGTTCGACTACACCCAGGCCGACCAGGCCCATGCCCGCATGGAAGGTGGCGACCACATCGGCAAGATCGTGCTGCGAGTGATTTAAAACCAGTAAGGGAATCCCGCTGCCTCTGTGGGAGCGGGCTCAGTGGAGAGCGGGCTCCTGTGGCATGCCGTTCAGTTAAGCGCAGATTCCCTGTGGCGAGCAGGCTTGTCCTGCGTTGGGGGGCGCAGCAGCCCCAAAACCAGGCGCTGAGCCGTATCAGGTACACCGCGTTTTGCTTGATTGGGGGCGCTTCGCACCCCAACGCGGGGCAAGCCCGCTCGCCACAGGAGCCCGCTCGCCACAGGAGCTCGCTCGCCACGGGAGCCCGCTCGCCACAGGGGCGTGTGATTATCTGGAATGGATCACAGCACAGTGAGTTGTGCTACTCGGCGTACGTCGGGTAATCCACATAGCCCAATTCAGAACCGCCATACATCCCTTCAGCACGCAACGGGTTCAACGGCCAACCGTTGAACAATCGCTGCGGCAGGTCCGGGTTGGCGATGAATGGCCGGCCGAATGCAATCAGGTCCGCCAGCCCCGCTTCGACCAACCGCGCGCCACGCTCGGCGGTGTAGCGGCCGGCGTAGATGATGCGGCCGCTGAACGCACTGCGCACGGCCTGGCGGAAGGTGTCGGGCAGGTCGGGGGCGTTGTCCCAGTCGGCTTCGGCAATGGACACGTAAGCGATACCTGACTGTTCCAGCACTTTGATCGCTTCGATATAGGTGTGGTGCGGGTCTTCTTCCACCAGACCGATGTAGACACGGTCCTGATCGGTGCCGCTGAACAGCGGTGAAAAACGCACGCCCAGGCGCTCGGGCCCGACCACCTGGCTCACCGCCTCGACCACCTCGCGCAGGAACCGCAGGCGATTGTCCAGCGAGCCGCCGTACTGGTCATCGCGCTGGTTGGAATGTGCCGAGATGAACTGGTTGACCAGGTAACCATTGGCCGAGTGAATCTCCACCCCATCGAAGCCCGCGTCCAGCGCATTGCGGGCGGCCTGGGCGTACTGTCCGACCAACTCGTCGATCTCCAGCAGGTTCAACGCGCGCGGCACCGGTGGCTGCACCAGGTCGCCGGTCCCCGGGCCGGTGGCGATAAACGCCTTGGCCTGCTGCGCCTGAATCGCCGACGGCGCCACCGGCGCCGCACCCTCGGGCTGCAAGGCATTGTGGGACACCCGGCCGACGTGCCACAGCTGGGCAAAGATCACCCCGCCCTCGGCGTGTACGGCGTTGGTGACCTTGCGCCATCCTTCGATTTGCGCAGGGCTGTAGATGCCCGGCGTCCAGGCATAACCCTGGCCACGGGGTTCGATCTGCGTGCCTTCGCTGACCATGAAACCGGCAGTGGCGCGCTGACGGTAATACTCGGCCATCAAGTCAGTGGCGATATCACCCGGCTGGGCGCTGCGCTGGCGGGTCAGCGGCGGTAATACCACGCGGTTGTTCAAGAGGTGATGGCCCAGTTTTACCGGGGTGCTTAAAACGTTGGCAGTCATTGCGATATTCCAAATTCGGGACGAACGAAAACGTTGGCGACTCGTGCGAGTCGCCAGCGATAAAACGGTTAATTGAATTAAGCGGTGAGGTTGAGCAGGGCCTGGGCCACTTCGCTCGAACTGCCGGGGTTCTGCCCGGTAACCAGGAGGCCGTCGACAATCACGAAGGACTGCCAGTCAGCGCCCTTCTCATACTTGCCGCCCAGCTTCTTGAACTCGTCCTCGACCAGGAACGGCACCACGTCGGTCAATTGCACCGCCGCTTCTTCGGAGTTGGAGAAGCCGGTCACGCGGCGACCCTTGATCAACGGCTCGCCATTGACCGCCTTGACGTGACGCAGAGCACCCGGTGCATGGCAGACGAAACCGATAGGCTTGCCGGCACGCTCGAACGCTTCGATCAGCGCAATCGAGGTGGGCGACTCGGCCAGGTCCCACAGCGGTCCGTGGCCACCTGGGTAGAACACCGTGTCGAAATGGTCGGCGTTGAGTGTGTCCAGCTTCACGGTGTTGGCCAGGGCCTGTTGCGCGGCAGGGTCGGCGGCGAAGCGGCGGGTCTGCTCGGTCTGGGCGTCCGGTTGATCACTGACCGGGTCCAGTGGCGGCTGGCCACCGGCCGGGGATGCCAGCACGACCTCAACGCCAGCGTCCTTGAACACGTAATACGGGGCTGCAAACTCTTCGAGCCAGAAGCCGGTCTTGCGGCCGGTGTCGCCAAGCTGGTCGTGAGAGGTGAGTACCATTAATACTTTCATTTTCCAGTGCCTCGATCGATGTGGATGTCAGGGTGTGCAGGGCTGCCCAACAACTGCTGGGTCAGCGACAGCGCTTCGGCAAACGGCTCGGCGCTGCGGGTGATCTTGCTCATGACGCTGGTTCCCAGCCACAGCGCATACAGGCGCCGGGCCAGGCCTTCGGGGGATTGCTCGATAGTCAGCGAACCCTCTTCGACCCCGCCGCGTATCCCCTCGGCGAGTACCTCGATGGTGCGCGAAGTGCCACGTTGCAGGGCCAGGCGCATCGGCTCTGAAAGGTCTGACACCTCGGCACCGAGTTTGACAGCCAGGCATTTGCC
The DNA here is from genome assembly GCF_034354675.1 of Pseudomonas sp. MH9.3. Taxonomy (NCBI): domain Bacteria; kingdom Pseudomonadati; phylum Pseudomonadota; class Gammaproteobacteria; order Pseudomonadales; family Pseudomonadaceae; genus Pseudomonas; species Pseudomonas sp. MH9.3. The sequence continues at coordinate 1,290,944 of NZ_CP133785.1, forward strand.
GGAATCGGTGCAGCCGGTCTGGTTGTCGATCCAGGCCTGCCAGTAGCGCATCAACATGTTGTGCCGGGACAGGTCGGGCTGGCTGAACAACTGCTGCATGCCGTGCACGTAGTTGTCGAAGTAGGTGTCGAGCAACACCACACCGAATGCGTCCTTGGAGTTGAAGTAGTGATAAAACGAACCTTTGGGCACCGCAGCGGCCTGCAGTATTTCGTTCAGGCCCACCGCAGAAAATCCCCTGGCGCCGATCAGCGGCTGCGCGCTGTCGAGAATCACTTGCCGGGCACTTCTGCTGTCGTTGCTCATGCTTGCCTCCCTCCGATTAGACCAGTCGTCTAGTTCGTGAAGCCATGGTAGGCAGCGTGGCAGAACCTCACAATGTCAGATCCGCAAGGATTTCGGACATGGGTCGAAGTCGGTTGCCGTTTACCCGGCGCCCGCCGACAATTCACTCCCCGCGCCCCTTGGAGAATAACGATGCACAGCGTTGCGCTGATGGTTTACCCGAACTTCCAGTCCTTGAGCCTCAGCCTGGGCTCGGTGTTCGAGTGCGCGAACCTGCTGCGCGGCGAGCCGGCCTATGCGTTTCATCTGGTGTCGGAGAGCGGCGGCGCGGTGATGACGTCCCAGGGCTTTTCGGTGAACACCTCGCCCCTTCGGCCAGAGGGTTATGACACGTTGATTGTCAGCGGCTACCTGGAGTTTCGCCTGCCGGAAGCGAACCTGCTGGAGCTGGTCAAGGCCGCGTCCGCGCAGTCACGCCGGGTGGCGTCGCTGTGCATGGGGATTTTCGTGCTGGCCGAAGCCGGGTTGCTGGAGGGCAAGCGCACCACCACCCACTGGATTCACGCGCCAGCGTTTCGCAAACGCTATCCGCACATCCGCCTGGAAGAAGACAAGCTGTTTGTGGTGGACGGCCAGGTATGGACCGGCGCCGGCATGAGCGCCGGGGTCGACCTGGCCCTGGCCATGGTGGAGAACGACCTGGGCAGCGACCTCGCCCGGCGCATCGCGCGCAAGCTGGTGATCGCCCAGCGCCGCGGCAGCGAGCAATCGCAGTTGTCGGCCCTGCTGGAGCTGGACCCCAAGTCTGACCGCGTGCAACTGGCCCTGGCCTACGCCCGCGAGAATCTCACCCATGACCTGTCGGTGGACGCCCTGGCCGAGGTCGCCCGGCTCAGCCCGCGCCAGTTCAGCCGGGTGTTTCGCGAAGAAACCGGGCAGACGCCGGCCAAGGCCATCGAATCACTGCGGGTGGAAGCCGCGCGGGCGATGATGGAAACCAGCCGGCACCCGGTTGAGGTGGTGGCCCGCGAAACCGGATTCGGCGACCGCGAGCGCATGCGCCAGGCGTTCCTGCGGGCGTTCGGGCAACCGCCTCAAGCGATGCAGCAGGCCTTCAATGCAGCGCCGCCCGCGTAATCAGGTAAGTCACCAGGTGCGGGTCATCGTCCAGCTCAAGGGTCTGCACCGGGCGCGGCAGGTAATCGAGCACCGTGCGCCAGAACGCCTGTGACACTTCATCCTGGTCATAAAAGCGCACCAGCCAGTTGGCCTCGCCGCTGCACAGCACCTGGGTGGCGATGGCGCGGCCGATGCCCCTGCGGCGGTAGCGCTTGAGGATGAACAGGTCGGCCAGCTCCAGGGCATCCAGGCCCAGCTCGCTGCCTTCTATCAGCATGAAACCGGCAATGCAGCCATCCACCAGCAGCAGGTTGGCGCTCCATTGCGGGTCTTGCCAGTAGCGGGACAGGTGTTCGTCATGGATGTAAAAACGGCCATCCGCTTCGACATCCTCCTGCTCCCAGTCCGAGGACTCGTAGGCATAGTACTGGTACAGATTGCGGATCAACTCGGCTTCTTCGGGGCCGGTCTGGATCAATTCGACGGTGGTTTCAGGCATGGGGCTCTCAGTGAAATAACGCAGGGCGCCATTGTTCACAAAACCTCGCATCAAGCCAATGCCGAGTGAATCCTTTCTGTTGGCTGAACGGAATGCAGATAGCGAGGGCGCCGGCCACCATCCTGAAACATTTGGAATAAACTTCGCCGATTCCCGCGCTTCTCAAGGACATGCCTCGTGACCAACGTTTGTACCGCCGGCCTGGATGTCGGCTTTGCCTCCCTGGATTACCTGCAGATTTTCTTTTTGGGCGTGATTCAGGGCATCACCGAACTGCTGCCGGTGTCGTCCACCGCCCACATGCGCGTGGTCCCCGCCCTGCTCGGCTGGCAGGATCCGGGCTCGGCGTTTTCGGCGGCCATGCAATTGGCGGCGCTGGCGGCCGTGGTCAGTTACTTCTGGCGCGACGTGCGCCAAGTCACCACCGGCAGCATCGACGCGGTGCGCCGGGGCGACTACAACGACCGCTGGTTCAAGCTGGCGGTGGCGATTGTGCTGGCGACCATCCCGATCTGCATTGCCGGGCTGGTGCTGTCTTCGACCCTGAATGCGTGCAACTCGCCGTTGCGCGGGCTGATGGTGATCGGTTTTTCCTGCGTGGTGATGGCGGTATTGATGGCGGTGGCCGAGCTGCGCGCCCGGCATACCCGTGACGTCAGCCAGATGCGCCTGCGTGATGCGCTGATTGTAGGGGTTGCACAGATTGGCGCGCTGATTCCCGGGGTATCGCGCTCGGGCTCCACGCTGACGGCGGCGCTGTTTCTCAACTTCAAGCGCGAGGAAGCCGCACGTTTCTCCTTCCTGCTGGGCCTGCCCGCCATCGCCCTGGCCGGGTTGAAAGAGCTATGGGTGTTGCTGCACGCCGACCTGCCCGCGCACGCCTGGCCGCACCTGCTGTTCGGGCTGGTGGTGGCGAGCATTTCGGCATTTTTTGCGATCTGGGGGCTGATGAAGTTTCTGGAGCGCTTTTCAACCTGGCCATTTGTGGTCTACCGGGCGCTGCTGGGCGTGTTTTTAATTGTAGCGGTCAGTACCGGCCTGTTGAGCTGAGCCGCCTTGCACTGAAAAACCCTTAAAGCCTGCGACATTCGACGTTCAGTCCGCCAGCCTCAAGTAGCTGGCTCTCGATCACTACTGGCAGGCAACGCTGAATGACGGCGATATTGCTGCGCAAGTGGTCGCTCATCTGCGGCGTAGTGAAGCTGCCACCGCCTGCCAATGCCATCGGCAACAGCAGTTGATCAGCCAAGTGTTCGCCCACCGCCGAGTCAGAGCCTTGCCAGCGCAGCGCCTGCTCAATCGCCTGGTCGGCGACGGTTTCGGCGCGTACCCGGGCCAGGCCAAAGGCGCTGAACACGTCGGTAACGTGCTCGTGGGCGTATTCCAACATCAACACATTGCCCGGGCCTTGCGCTGGATCGACCTCCATCGGGAACCATTGCGAGGCAACAACCCCCAACCGCTGGCGCACGCGCTTGAATTCCCGCGCACTCACTTGGACCGGTAAGCCAGCGCTCAGCGTGATGACCCGAGCCTCAAGAAGCTTGCCACGCTGCATCAAGTGCAACGGCGTCAGTTCACCGGGCCGAATCAGCGCCTCCAATTCGCCACCGCCCGCCGGAACAAACCCGTGTCGGATCAGGTTCAACTCGACGCTCGCGCCCATGCGCCGCAACAGCGGCAGCCACGCACGCTGCAGGAAGTCCACAGGGGGGGCCAGCGGATTGTGCGTGCCACCGCTGATCGTCACACGACTGATCGTCGGCGCCCGCAATAACGCCGGTATTAAAGTCTGCAACACCAGCGTGCAACTGCCGGCGGTGCCAATAGCAAAGCGGTACTCGCCGCCTCGAATCGGTCCGGGCTCGAACACCAATACCTGCGAGCCGAGTTCAGCCCCCTCTACCCGCGCACCGCATACCTCGACAGCCGCCAGCACCGCCGTCAAGTGTTGGCGCATCAACCCCGGACGACTGCGCCGGGCGCGGATATTACGAATACGAACGAAACAACTGAAGCCCTAGCGGACGGTGTGGGAGCTTGCTCCCACATTCGGGTGTTGGATTACCAGCCTTCCTTCAACATGCGCAGCTCCAGATGCTGCAACAGCATGATGGTCTTGCCATCGACAATCTCGCCACTGTGCACCATCGCCAGCGCCTGCTCGAAGCCCAGCTCCAGCACCTCGATGTCTTCGCCCTCTTCTTCCAGGCCGCCGCCCGCGCCGACTTGATCGGCCGGCTGATATTCGCCAAGGAAAAAGTGAATGCGCTCGGTGACCGAACCCGGGCTCATGAACGCCGCGTAGATTTTCTCCACATGGCCGACGCGGTAGCCGGTCTCCTCTTCGGCTTCCAGGCGGATACGTTCTTCGGGGCTGGCGTTGTCCAGCAAACCGGCGGCGGCTTCGATCAGAAAACCTGGGTAATCATTGACGAAGGTGGGCATGCGAAACTGGCGCACCAGCAGCACGCTGCGCTGCTCGCGGTTGTACAGCAGGATGGTCGCGCCGTTGCCGCGGTCGTACACCTCACGGGTCTGGGCTTGCCAGCTGCCGTCCCGGCGGCGCAGGTCGAACGTGTATTTTTTCAGCAGATACCAATTGTCCGAGAGGGTTTCTTCGGCAGTGATCCGTACGGGGCTGTTGTCCATGGTCGGGCCTTAGTGCGTGGGAGGTGGAGCATGTCGCGGCTGTCTTGCCAGCGTCAAGTTGAAGCAGCTTGCAACACCTTGCAAGCAACCGGTCGCTACGGCTGTCGCATTAATCCCTGCCGTTGCAGGCCATCTGGTAAAACCCGTGCTTCATCTCGTTTCAGGAATGTTCATGCCTTCACGTTTATTGTCCCGCCTGGGCCTGCGCTGGTTTGCGCTGCTGTGCATGGCTCTGCTGATCGTCGGCCTGCCGGTGGGGTGCGCCGTGCTGCAACACAAGGAGCGCGAGTTGGTGTTCCGCATCGAACCGGGCACCGCCGGCTGGTACAGCGGTTTACCCAAAACCGTGCAGGAATTCGAGCTCAAGCCTGCCAGTTTCAAGGCGGGACAGAATATCCATGGCTGGTGGTACCCGGCAGACCGTCAGGACGCACCCTCGATCCTTTACCTGCACGGCGTGCGCTGGAACCTGACCGGCCAGCTGTTTCGCATCGAACAGTTGCACGCCCTGGGTTACTCGGTGCTGGCCATCGACTACCGCGGCTTCGGCCAGAGCCACGGCGACCTGCCCTCGGAAACCAGCGTCTACGAAGACGCGCGCATCGCCTGGGAGCGCTTCCAGGTGCTGCAACCGGACCCTAGCAAGCGGCTGATCTACGGGCATTCCCTGGGCGGCGCGGTGGCCATCGACCTGGCGGCGCAACTGGGCAGACAATCCCCTCTGCCCGTGCGCGGTCTGGTGATCGAATCCACCTTTACCTCGCTGGCGGATGTCGCCACGGCCGTGGCCAACACCTCGCTGCCGGTGCGCTGGTTGCTCTCGCAGAAATTCGATTCGATCGACAAGATTGCCGACATTCATATGCCGCTGCTGGTGGTGCACGGCCTGGATGACCGCTATGTACCGCCGCGTTTCAGCGAGCAACTGTTTGACGCCGCGCGCGAGCCCAAGCGGCTGTTGCTGGTACCCGGCGCCAGCCACAACAACAGCCTGAGCCTGGCCGGGCGCAATTATCGCGAGGCACTGGATACCTTGATGCGAACCGAGATGCCGGCACAGGTGGTCACACCGTCCACAGGGCGCGGCGGCGACTCCTGATTGCGCTTTTCGGCACTGGCTTCGCGCTTGCGTGTCAAGCGCCAACCCTGCCCATGCTGGCCCGCGCCCGAAGTTGATCAAATAATAACCTGAGCTTAAATCGCCAAGCCTGCCGGGCCTTCGCAAAGTTATCCACAGAGATACCCACGGTTTTCGTGGACAACTCTTTTTATATTTTTACGGTTTTTTTTCCAGCAGACACAGCGCATCGGCCACGGCATGGCCACTTGCGGTGTTATCGAAGATGCACCAGGTGGGCACGCCGGCGGCAGTGGATTGGCGCAACGCTTGCGCCTGGAGCGCAACGCGCTCGGGGCCATAGGCACTGTGATAGATCCGCGGCGAACCATGCAGGCGCCAATAGCGCACGCCCTGCCAGGCGTCGACAGCATCAATGACCACCGGGTCAGCGGTCACCCAACCGATCTGGTACGCCTGCAACAACGCCCCGGCCGCCGCCCAACTGGCATGCCGCGGCTCCAGCACCACATCGCCGGCAAAGCGTCGGCGCAGTGCCTCGAAAAAATCGCCGGCCACTTCGGTCTCGTAGCTCAGCGACGGCGGCAACTGCACCAGCAGGCAGCCAAGTTTCTCGCCCAGGTGCAGGCATTGTGCGAAAAATTCATCGAGTGCCGTTTCGCATCGCTGCAGGCGCAACTCATGGGTAATGTGCTTGGGCACCTTCACCGAGAAGCGAAATGCCGACGGCACCGATTGCGCCCAGCGCTCATAGGTGTTGGGCAGGTGCGGTCGGTAAAACGAACTGTTGATCTCTACTGCGTTGAAACGCGACGCATAGCGCTGCAAGTGGCTGCCCTCGTCGGCAAACGCCGGCCAGTGCTCACGCGGCAGACTCCAGCCCGCGCAGCCCACAAACAGCGCTCCGGTCAAAACAGCACCATCACGTCATCGGCTGGCTCAGGCTCGATGCCCGGTTCAGACGCCGTGATGGCGCTGGCCATTTCAGTGACCCTTGGCGAGCTGTTCATTGATCGCATCGGTCTGGCGCTCGAGGTCCTTGATCTCGGTAGGCGTCAGCACTTTATCGACGGTTTCGGTCTTCGCGTTCGGCCGCTCCAGAGTCTGCCCCTTGGCGGGGCCGGCCGTGCCTTTTTGCGCGTCTTCAGAGCTGATCGGGTCAGGGGTTTTATCGGCGGTGGTGTGGTCGGTCATGGTGAATAGTTCCTGGCAATTGAAGGCCGCCAAATCGGCGGGTGCTTATGCAGCAGAGCCCATCGAAATTCGATGGTTCAAGAAAATTGCCAGTGCCGACCGTTGGGAAAATCGCTGTAAAAAAATTTAAACCTTTTGCCCAGGCACCGGTTCAACAAACAGGTACGGCATCACCCCACTCAAGGAGATTCACCATGACTAATTTGCTGATGAAACAAATGGGCCTGACCTTTGTGCTGGTTGCAGGCTCGATATCCGCCGCGATGGCCGCCACGTCCAATGACTTTGTCGACCATGCCGCGCAAGGGGGTATCACCGAAGTCGAGGCCGGCAAACTGGCGCTGGAAAAAAGCAGCTCGGCTGACGTGAAGACCTTCGCCCAGCACATGGTTACCGACCACACCAAGGCCAATCAGGAACTGATGGCCCTGGCGAAAAAACTCGACATCGAAGTACCGAATGACGCAGCGCTGACCGACAAGGCCAAGAAAGCCATCCTGGAAATGCGTGATGAATCGTTCGACAAGGCCTACGCCAACAACCAGGTAGATGCCCATGAAAAAACCGTCGAATTGTTCAGGAAAGAAGCCGCTTCCTCGGACAACGCCGAGCTGAAAGCCTTCGCCACCAAGACCCTGCCAACCCTTGAAGCCCACCTGAAAATGGCCAGGGAGCTGCAAGCCAAGCACGCCCATTAATTCATAACTGACTCAAGGAGACACCTGATCATGAGTACGCAACTCAACGGCAAGAAGATCCTTGTCATCACCTCCAACACCGGTATCGAGCGCGACGAATTGCTCAAGCCGCTGCAAGCCCTGCGCGGTTACGGCGCTACGGTTATTCACGGCTCCAGCAAAGGCGGCACCACGCAGACCTTTGTCGGCGACACCGAGAAAGACCAGACCGTGGAATCCGATGTGCAGCTGTCGGATGTGGCCAGCAGCGATTTCGATGCACTGGTCATCCCTGGCGGCACCGTCAATGCCGACACCCTGCGTCAGGACCGGGCCGCACTGCGCCTGATCAACGATTTTGCCAAGAGCGGCAAGACCATCGCGGCGATCTGCCACGGCCCCTGGGCGCTGATCGATGCCGGCGTGATCGAAGGCAAGACGCTGACCTCGTACAAGAGTGTCCGTATTGACCTGGAAAACGCCGGTGCTGCCGGCTGGGTCGATGCCGAGGTCAAGCAGTGCAAGGCCAATGGCTGGACCTTGATTACCTCGCGTACACCGGATGACTTGCCGGCGTTCAACGAGGCGATTGCCACGGCACTCGCAGGCTGATTGCCCGGTACAACGTGAACAGGCGCCATTCGGCGCCTGTTTTATTCAATCCTCAGCACTTCAGCTTTTGCGATGATCTGCCATCTCACGCTTGGGACCGAACATTGCCCATGCAATCAGTCCAAGCAACGGCACAAAGATCAGGATGATCAGCCACAACCCCTTCGTCTCCCAGCCGCCCGTGCTGCGCAGCACCACATTGATTGCCCACAATTCTGCGAGCAGCAGAATCACCGCCAATATGATCCAGATATATTCCAATTGCATGATTCACCTCCTGAGGTCTATGCATTAGGTCAAGCAGATCGCCCAAGGGTTCCATTGAATTCTTGCGAGCGGCGCTCGCGCCTGCGTGCGCTGCACGCTCATGAAGCGCTGCCGGTGCAGGCGTTGTGCAATCCCCCAGTGATGCAACCATGCAAGGTGCACGACGGCGCCGCGTTGGATTAAAAATAAATTGTTGATTCCTATAGGTTTTATTTTTAAAGCAAGCTGGTACGCCTGATGCAACCCTTCTACGGACGAGGCGCGCACTTCGACGCGCCCGAACGTTATCCGTGAGGTTCGACCATGAATGCCATTGACCTTCTCAAAGCCGACCACGAACGCGTCAAAGCCCTGCTGACCCAATTGAGCGAGTCCACCGAACGCGGCGTAAAAAAACGCACCGAGTTGCTGGCCAAACTGGAAATGGAGATCAGTCTGCACACCAAGCTGGAGGAAGAAATCCTCTACCCGGCCTTTAGAAAAGCCGGCGGCAAAGAGCAGGACATCATGTACCACGAAGCCAAGGAAGAGCACCGTACCGTCGACTCACTGGTGCTGCCCGACCTCAAGCAGACCGAGCCCTCCACCACCGAGTTCTCCGGTCGCGTAAAAGTGGTCAAGGAACTGCTGGAGCACCACATCGAGGAAGAGGAAAGCGAGATGTTCCCCCAGGCTAAAAAACTGCTGGGCAAGGAAATACTCGAAGAACTCGGCGCCGAGATGGAAGCCATGAAAGCGGCCTACAAGAAAACCATGGGCACCAAGCCGATGGCGGCCTGATGCGCAATCGCGGCTTGAAGTCGAAGGGTTTCACACTACGCTCTCCATGTAGGTGTTCCCAATCAGGCGACAGCATTGTTTGATCTGGTTGAAATACGATCCGGGCGCTGCACTGGCAGTGCTCGGGTTTCAGTCAATGGATCGAGGGGATTACGTCATGAAGACCATCACATCCCGCAACCTGTTACTGGTCATGGCCTTGTCGGCTGTCCTGGCAACCCCGGCATACGCTGCGTTTGGCGATGATGTCGGACCCGCGGCGACCCCGCTGAACGGCGGTTCTGCCCTGCCACCGGGCTCCGGGCATGGCAGCCGCTCTGACCACGACAAGAAAAAAACCACCCGCGTAAAAACACAGAAGCCTCACGCTACGCAGACCCACACACCCAAATCTTCCGAGCGTTCGCAATCGCCTGACGACGAGAAACCTCGTCCGGCTGATTGAACAGGCAAAATGGTTCCAGATGTTGCCGCACCACGTGCAGCCCAAGCCTGCGCGGAATAATTCTGCCCGTGTAATTTTCCTGTCACACAACGCGCAGGCGCGGTCTCGTGGGCGCGCCCGCGCCGCTGACATCTAAAAAAATCACTCGCGCACGCTGCACCTGTGGCAGAACGTCGCAGATTACGCCGGCTGGCCAGGGTTGATAGACTGGGCGTCCTCCACGCTTGTTCTTTCAATGCCTGCTGCTCAAAGCCTGATGTGTCCATTCGGCGCAAGGCGGGCGTTACACAGGATGCACCGTTGATGAGTACGTTATTCACCCGCCGCACAGTGCTGACCGGCATGGGCCTGCTGGGCCTGGGCCTGCTCAGTGGCTGTGACAGCAGCCCCAGGCTGAACTTCAAGTACGGCAAGGACCTGAGCGACAAGATCATGGGCCGTACCTTCAAGCTCAAGAACACGGAGGGTGAGACCGTCACCCTCAGCTCCTACCGTGGCCTGATGCCGGTGGTGTTCTTCGGCTTCACCCAATGCCCGGCCGTGTGCCCGACCACCCTGGCCCGCGCCGCCCAGGCCAAAAAGCTGATGGGCCGCGACGGCGAGATCATGCAGGTGATCTTCATCACCCTTGACCCTGAACGTGACACGCCGGAAATCCTCGACAGATACGTCAAGGCGTTCGACCCCAGCTTCGAAGCGCTGTACGGCACCCCGGAAGAAATCGCCGTGGCGGCCAAGGAGTTCGGGATCTTTTATGAAAAGATTCCCGCCGGCGATACCTATACCCTGTCCCACACCGCCACCAGCTTTGTATTCGATACCCGTGGCAACCTGCGCCTTGGGCTGCAGGCGTCCCTTACCGCTAAAGAGTGCGCAGAAGACCTGCTCACCGTCATGGAGGTCTGCTAATGACTGCCGTTCAACACCTCAAACGCCTGACCGCGGGCCTGGCCCTGCTCGGCCTCGCCGCCCACGCCAGCGCCCAGGTCCAGGTGACCGATGCGTGGGTGCGCGCCACCGTGCCCGGCCAGCCGTCCAGCGGCGCCTTCATGACCCTCACGGCGGACAGCGACAGCACGCTGGTGAGCGTGGCGACGCCAGTGGCCAGGGACGTGCAGATCCATGAAATGAGCATGAAGGATGACGTGATGCGCATGGGCCCGGTGGATTCGGTCGCGCTGCCGGCAGGCAAGGCGGTCAAGCTCGACCCCAACGGTTACCACGTGATGCTGATGGGCCTCACCGGGCAGATCAAGGAAGGCGAGCAGGTGCCGCTGACCGTCACGGTGGAATCGGCCAAGGGCGAGAAACAAGTGATCCAGCTGCAGGCCCCGGTGCGCGGGCTCGATGGCATGGAGCACATGGACCACAGCAAGATGCATTGATCGCCCGGTGGCTGACCGATACCGGACGTGTCGTCACCGCCCAACGATGGAGCCGCCGCCATGATGCTCACGCCCCCTGATGCCCCTGCGCAGGCGCCGCGCTTCTGGCGCGATGCGCGCCTGCCATTCATCGAAGCGCGGACCATCGCCGACGGGCGCAAGGTGACGTACGCCCGCCACGCCCACGAACACTTCTCCATCGGCGCGATCATCACCGGGCGCAGCTATTACCACCATGGCGCGCAGACCTTCCAGATCAGCGCCGGCACCGTGGTGTTGATGAACCCCGGTGATGTGCATGCCTGCAACCCCATCGACAACACACCGTGGTCCTACCACATGCTCTACCTCGATACGCCGTGGTTGACCGACCTGCAATATCAATTGGGCTTCAGCACGGATCGCGGTTATCGCCCTTTCAGCACGCCCTATTCACGCGACGCCGTGCTCTACAACGGCTTGCTCGCACTCTACCGTCTGCTGGTGGATGAACAGGCCGAACTCCTGCAAAAACAGAGCGCGCTGGTGAGCTACTTCACCGAGGTGCAGCAGCGCCTGAACCCTTCGCGGGCGCCGCTGCGCGAGGCCAATCACAAGCTGGAACGCGCCGCCGATTACATCCGCGCGCACTGCACCGACACCTTGAAGCTGGAGGACATTTGCCTGGCGGCCGAGCTCTCGCCTTCGTACCTGATCCGCGCGTTCAAGCAGTATTGCGGGCTGACGCCGCATGCGTTCCTGGTGAACCAACGCATCCAGTTTGCCCGCAGCCAATTGCGCAATGGCGAGTTGATCGCCGACGTGGCCCTGGCTGCCGGCTTTGCCGATCAGGCGCATTTCCAGCGCGCCTTCAAACAGCACTTCGCGGCCACGCCCGGGCAATACCGCGACGCGCTCAGGTCATCAGCAAATAACCCACACTGGCCACCAGCAACGCAGCCATCACGCGGTTGAACACGCGCACGCCGCGCGGGTTGGCCAGGTAGCGGCGCAAAAACGTGCCGGCATAGGCCCAGCACGCCACCGACAGGTAGCAGATCACCAGATAGATCGCCGCAAACAGCCATACTTGCGCGGCATCGCCATCCGCCACGAACAACCCCATGCCTGCAACGCAAGCGAGCCAGGCTTTCGGGTTGAGCCACTGCATCACCGCGCCATAGAGCATCGACGGCGCGCTGGCGCGGCCATCGGCGTCGAGCCGGCCGTCATCCGTCGCGAGTTTCCACGCCATATACAGCAGGAACGCCACGCCGCCCCATTGGATCACCTGAGTCAGCAATGGCCAGCGCACCAGCACCTCATGCAGCCCCAGACCGATCAGCACCAACAGCACGGTAAAACCGCTGGCCGCACCGAGCACATGCTTCTGGCTGGCGGCAAAACCGAAGCGCGCCCCGGAGCTGAGGGCGACCACGTTCACAGGGCCTGGTGTGATGGAAGTGGCCAGGGCGAAGGCAGCCATGGAAATGATCAGGCTCATTGCGGTTCCTTTTTGTGAGCGAAGGTGGAGATAGCTCACGGTAAGGCGCTCAGCGGCTGCGGTATTGAACAAAATGCCCCTGCTGAAGAATTGCCCGAGCCCCCAACATTCCAACGGTGGGAGGGGGCTTGCTCCCGATGGCGGTGTACCAGCCAAAGATATACCGACTGATTCACCGCTATCGGGAGCAAGCCCCCTCCCACATTGCGGTTCATGGTGGTATCCAGACGATTGGCAAGGACTCAGGTAACCATGCAACACGGGCTTTGCATTGCACATCTTTGCTGTGCTTTGCAGCCACGCACCTGGCGAAATTAACAACGATTAACTCGCCAGCCAGGTGACCGGGCACCATCATCAAGCGCGTCTACACTGCATCCATTCACCGGGAACGCTCCCATCGAAAACGGATATTCGTCATGGCCCGACTTGAGTATTGCGCCCCCCGTGCGCCCACCGCCGGCGGCTTGTGCCCGCGACGCGAGCGTATCGCCAAACAGCTGATCCTCGCCCACCTTGGCGAAAGCCTGGCGATTGCCGACCTGGCCCAGGCCTGCGCGCTGTCACGCAGCCATTTTTCCCGCGCGTTCAAATGCACCACCGGGCTTTCGCCCCAGGAATGGATCCGCCGGCAACGCATCCAGCGCGCCAAGGAGCTGATCACCGGGTCGTCCTTGAGCCTCACGCAAATCAGCCTGGAATGCGGTTTTTGCGATCAGGCGCACTTCAGCCACATCTTCACCCGCAGCGAAGGCGTCAACCCCATGACCTGGCGAAATCACCACTCGCGCCCGGTCATCGCCGCCTAGTGGTCGGTGCGGGCCTGGACTATGCTGAGCGTCTCCGTCTCCCCGAGCATGGCCGTCCATGAACGACCTCAGCGACCCGGCCGTGCACTTTGGCCCCTATCAGGTTCACCCGCGCCAGCGCCGGGTGCTCGAGGCAGGCCGGCCGTTGCGCCTGGGCCGGCGTGCGGTGGACATTCTGCTGGTGCTGCTGGAGCACGCAGGCGATGTGGTGAGCAAGCAGGCATTGATCGCGCGGGTCTGGCCCACCAGCGTGGTGGAGGACGGCAACCTGCGTGTGCACATGGCGGCGCTGCGCAAGGCTCTGGGCGACGGCCAGGCCGGGCAGCGCTATATCGTGACGGTGGCCCAGCGCGGCTACAGTTTTGTCGCGCCCCTGAGCATCGAGCCCATGACCTTGCCCCATGACGGCCCACGCCCGTGCCACAACCTGCCGCTGCGCCGCACCCGCATGATCGGGCGCCAGGCGCTGATCGACACACTGGTGCAGCAACTGCCCCGGCAGCGCTTTATCACCCTGACCGGCGCCGGCGGCATCGGCAAGACCACCGTGGCGCTGCGGGTGGCGGAGCTGCTGATTGGGCACTACCGCGACGGCATTCGCCTGCTGGACCTTGCGCCGCTGAGCGCGCCGTCGATGATCCTGCCCAACCTCGCCACCCTGCTCGACCTCACCCCCAGCGCCGATGAGCCGCTGCCGAGCATTGCCCGCAGCCTGCACGAACGCCAGTTGCTGCTGGTGATCGACAACTGCGAGCACCTGCTCGATGACATCGCCCTGATCAGCGAAACCCTGCTACGCCACGCGCCTGGGCTGCACATCCTCGCCACCAGCCGCGAAGCCCTGCGCGCCGAAGGCGAACAGGTGCAACGCCTCGAGCCGCTGGCCTGCCCGCCCGCCACCGGCAACCGCGCCCAGGCCCTGGGTTACCCGGCCATGCAGTTGCTGATCGAGCGCGCCATCGCCCATCAGGACAGCTTCACCTTGAGCGACGCCGAACTGCCGCTGGCGATTGAGATCTGCCGGCGCCTGGACGGCATTCCCCTGGCGATCGAACTGGTCGCGGCGCAGGTCGAGCGCTTCGGTCTGCCGGGCCTGCTGGTGCAGCTGCAAGACACCTTCCGCCTGCTGACCCATGGCCGGCGCAGCGCCCTGCCCCGCCAGCAAACCCTGCGGGCCACGCTCGACTGGAGCTTCGACCTGCTCAACGGCGGCGAACAGAGCTGCCTGCGCCGTCTGGCCGTGTTTCGCGCAGGTTTCAGCCTGGCCAGTGCAGTGGCGGTGATCGCCGGAGCGCAGCAGGCGCCGGCCGATGTGCTCGGTTCAATCACGCAACTGGTCGCCAAGTCCCTGCTGAACGTGGAGCCCGGCGACGACGAAGTGGTGTACCGCCTGCTGGACACCACCCGCACCTACGCCCTGGAAAAACTCACCCTGGCGGCTGAACTCGACGCCACCCACGAACGCCATGCCGCGCGCTGCCTGGTGCTGATGGAGCAGGCCCGCGACGACTGGGAACTGACCGCAACCCAGGCCTGGATCGACCGCTACGCGCCGCTGCGCGAAGACATCCGCGCCGCCCTCGATTGGGGCCTGGGCGATGCCGGCGCGCACGTACTGGGGATTCGCCTGACGGTCAGCGCCATGCCGCTGTGGCAGGAGCTGTCACTGCTGCGCGAACAGGCGCTGTACGTGGGCAAGGCACTGGCCCTGCTGCAGCGGGCCAAGGTGCCGTGCACGCAACTGGCGATGCAACTGCAACTGGCGCTGGGCAGCCTGTCCTACCACGCCATGGGCGGCGCGCCGCAGACCATCGACGCCTTCGTCAGCGCCCGTCGGCTGGCCGAAACCCGCGGGGACATTGCCGGTCAGTTGCGCGCGGTGTCCGGGCATATGGCGGTGAGCCTGTGCGCCGGTCGCTACCGTGAAGCCCTGAGCATGAGCACTCAGTTCGATCGCCTCGACCCGCGCAGCGACCCGCTGCTGGACTTGAGCGCCCAACGCCTGCGCGTGCTGGCGCAGCATTACGCAGGCAACCAGGCGCTGGCCCGACACAACGCCGAGCAAGTGATCCAACGCATGGCCCAGAGCGGCCATCTCAATCGCTTTACCCACTCTTTTGGCGTGCAATACGACCAGAGCGTCGCCTCGCTCACCGTGCTGGCGCGGGTGCTGTGGCTGCAAGGCTTGCCCGAGCAGGCGTGGCGCACCGCCAGCCAGGCCCTGGAGCTGGCGCTGCAGATCAACCATGGCACCACCCTCTGCTACACCCTGGCGCTGGCCGGCGTGGTGATTGCCCGCTACAACGGCGATGAAGCGTCAGCGCAGTCGTTGCAGGCGCTATTGGAGCAGCAGGCGCACAAGCATTCGGCGCAGTTGTTCCAGACCTGGGCGCAGCTGTATGCGCAGCACCTGTCGATCGACGCCATGCAAGGCCTGGACCTGGTCAAGGACATCCTGATCACCCTGGGCGTGGGGCACGTGGATGATGCCTGGTTCGAACGCGTGCGCAGCGGCGATGGCGGCTGGTGCGCACCGGAGATTTTGCGCGTACGCGCCCAGGCGTTGCCCGACAGCGCCGCCGCCGAGGCGTTGCTGCGCGACGCCCTGGGCCTGGCGCACCAGCAAGGCGCCCTGGCCTGGGAGTTGCGCTGCGCAACCTCACTGGCGCGGCTATGGCAGCGCCAGGGTCAGCGGCACGCTGCGCACCAGTTGCTGAGTTCGGTCTACGCGCGCTTCACCGAAGGCTTCGCCACCCGCGACCTAATGCGCGTGCGCCGCCTGCTCGACGAGTTGCAGGACAAACGGCTGGCCTGAAAACGGCCCCAGGTAGTGCCCATAGTGCTGCTGCAAACGCGCCACCTGCTGCGGGTCACGTAACTGCGTCAGGGCGTAGCTGCGCACGCAGTTGAGCAAGCGATAACGCGACGGGCCAGGGCCCGGTTCCACCTGCAATAACGAGGTGTCGACCAGCCGCGCGAGCAGGTAAGGCAGGTCCGCGTGAGCAAGCTCGGTGCCGGCGATTCGCTCGGTCAATGCAGGCAAGGTCAGCGCCATCCGGAACACCCCCAACTGCAGGAACAACCAGCGTTCGGGCACGCTCAAGCGCTCGTAGCTCCACTCCAGCGCGGCGGTCAGGGACTGATGCCGTGCGACCGCCGTGCGGCGGCCACGGGCCAGCAGTTGCAGGCCATTACGCAACTGCGCCTGCACGCCCTGCACACCCAGCGCATGGACCTGGGCGGCAGCCAGCTCCAGGGCCAGGGGAATCCCGTCCAGCCGCCTGCAGATATCGTGCAGCGCCGGCAAGTCCTGCGCACGCAAGACAAAGCCCTGCTGGGCGGCCTGCACCCGAGCGACAAACAGCTGCACCGCCGGGCACGCCATGGCCTGTTCAACAGGGCCGCCGGCTGAGGGCAGCGCCAGAGCCGGCACGCGCTGCAGCCATTCGTCCGGCAACTGCAAGGCTTCGCGGCTGCTCAACAGCACCGTTACCTGGGGCGCCTGTTCCAGCAGGCAGCGCACCAGGTGGCGGCAGGCACCGAGCAGCAGGTCAGCGCCATCGAGCACCAGCAACAGCTGGCGCCCGGTCAATTGGCGGCACAGTTCGCCGACGGTGTCACAGGACACCAGCTGCAACGCGCTGCACAGCTGGCGCAGCATCGACTGCGGCGTCGCAACCGTGGCCAGGTCCACCCACCACACACCCTCGCGGTAACGCGGCAGTACGCGTTCGGCCAGCGCCAGCGCCAGGGTGCTCTTGCCGATACCGGCGCACCCGGTGAGGGTCATCACGCGTTGCCCGCACAAGCGTCGCCCCAGGGCACCCAACAGCTCGGCGCGGCCGATCACCGGGCTGAGCCGGGCTGCGAGGTTATGGCGCGCGATTGTGGGGGGATCGACGGCTTGCAGCGGCGCGACAAAGCAGTAGCCGCGCTGCGGGTCATTGACGATGCAGCGCTGCCCATCCAGCGCCCGACGCAGTGCCGCGATGTGCACGCGCAGGTTGTTTTCCTCCACCACGCTGCTCGGCCACACGCGGGCAATCAACGTCTGCTTGTCGACAAACCGGCCACGCGCCTCCAGCAGCACCACCAGGATATCCAGCGCCCGACCGCCCAACGGCACCGGCCAGCCGGCCTTGCTGACCAGGCGCTGTCGCGGGTGAAAGGTGTAAGGACCGAAACTCAGTGTCGGGGCATTGTTCATCTGTGCACAGCGCTGGAACACCCGACCTTGGGCGTCTGCGCATCCTTTTCCAGGGGCCTGGCGTTATCTTGCCAGCTGGCCGCGACGGGACAATCCCGGCACGGGGAACCAGACGGACATTGGTGTGCCTGAGACGGACAATCGCGCCTTAACTGAACTGTTGACGGTACTGGGTGGGGTTCAGACCGAGTTTTTCGCTGAACAGAAAGCGCATATGCCGCACGCTGCCAAAGCCTGCGTGGAAGGCCACGGTCTTGAGCGGCAGGTCGGTGGTTTCCAGCAGGTGCCGGGCGCGGTCGATACGCGCGCCCTGCAGGAACGCCATGGGTGTCATCTGCACTTCCCTGGCAAACAGCCGCGCAAAATGCCGCGCGCTCATGCCGGCCAGCGCCGCCATCGAGTCGATGCTGAACGGCTGGTCCAACTGCGCGAGCACCTGGTTCTGCACGCGGGTGATCACGGTTTCGTGGGGGGCCACTGCGGCGGTCATCGGGCTGAACTGGGCCTGGCCGCCCTGGCGTTTCATCACCACCAGCAGCACCTTGGCCACGTCCACCGCAACCTGCTTGCCATGGTCCTGGGCCACCACCGACAGCGCGAGGTCGATGCCGGCGGTGACCCCACCCGAGGTGATCAGGCGGCCGTCCTGCAGGTAGATGTGGTCGGTCTCGACAGTGGCCTTGGGAAAACCCTTGATCAATCGCTCGGTGTAGTGCCAATGGGTCGTGACCCGACGACCGTCGAGCAGCCCGGCGTGCCCCAGCACAAAGGCACCGGTGCAGATCGAGCCATAGCGTGTGGCCCGTGGTGCGGCGGCCTTGAGCCAGGGCAACAGCGCGGGATGGCATTCGTTGTAGGCACCGGGGCCGCCGGGCACCAGCAGCAGGTCGTAGGCGGCGTCGGCCTGGTGCAGCAGCAGGTCGGGCTGCACCTTCACACCGTTGGAGGCGATCACCTGGCCCGCATCGATGCCGAGGGTGACGATCCGGTAATGGTCCGCCGCCGGCAGGTAGCGGTTGGCAATCGAAAACACTTCGAGCGGGCCGGCCATGTCGAGCAGCAGGAAGTCCGGAAACAGCACCATGGCCACGGTTTTCATAGCGTCAACATCCATCACGAGGGAAAGCGGCGGCCATTATGGCATGGCTTTTACTGTCAACTCTTGGGAGACGGTTATTCAGCTTTCATCGTCTTAATGAATACCTGCGTAACCATTAACCTTCTTCTCAACGCCAGCGCCCTGCCTGTTGCAGCCCGCGCTCACTTGAGGACACCACCATGCTGACCCTTCGCAACGCTTCTGAACGCGGCGCCGCCAATCACGGTTGGTTGAAGTCGTTTCACACCTTCTCCTTCGCCAGCTACTGGAACCCTGCCGAACAGGGCTTTTCCGACCTGCTGGTGATCAACGATGACCGCGTCGCTGCCGGCAAGGGCTTCGGCCAGCACCCGCACCGCGACATGGAGATTTTCTCCTATGTGCTCGAAGGCGCTCTGGAACACAAGGACACCCTGGGCACCGGCTCGGTGATCCGTCCCGGCGATGTGCAACTGATGAGCGCCGGCAGCGGCGTGGCCCACAGCGAGTTCAACCACAGCCAGCGCCAGGGCGTGCACTTCCTGCAAATCTGGATCGTGCCGAACGTGTCCGGCGCCGAACCGCGCTATCAGCAGGAACACTTCAGCGAGGCGCACAAACGCGGGCGGTTGCAATTGATCATTTCGCCGGATGGCGCCGACGGCTCGCTGCATGTACGCCAGGACGCACGGGTGTATGCCGGCCTGTTCAACGGCGACGAAACCGCGACCCTGGACGTGGCGACCGAGCGCCATCTGTATATCCACGTGGCGCGCGGCAGCGTCGCGGTCAACGGCCAACGCTTGCATGAAGGCGACGGCGCCCGGGTGCGTGACGAGCGGCAGATCCATCTGAGCCAGGGCGAGGACGCCGAAGTGCTGGTGTTCGACCTGCGCCCCCATGAACTGCCGCAGATGCCATGATCATCCCTGGCATCAGGCAGCCCCCTGTGGGGGTCGCCTGAGGGTTAGATACCCTGCCCAAACCGCCGAATGGCCAGGCAATACCCCACCAACGCGACCGCCGCCAGCAACCCGCCCGCCGCGCCGATCCAGGCGAAGCCGAAGTGGCTGCCGACCCAGCTGCCCATGAGGGCGCCGCCGCCGATGCCGATGTTGTAGATGCCGGAGAACATCGCCATCGCCACGTCCGTGGCGTCGGGTGCAAGCACCAGCACCTTGGACTGCATGGCGAGGCCAAAACCCATGATCGCCATGCCCCAGAAAATGCTCAGCAGCACCAGGTAGGACTCGGCGCCGCTCAGCGGCAGCATCAGGGCCAGGCATGCGGCGAGAATGAACACCGCACCGACCACGAACAGATGGGGATTGAAACGATGCACCAGGCTGAACAGCAGCGAGCCGATGATGCCCGCGCCGCCGAATACCAGCAGGATCAGGGTGACCGCGCTGCCGCTCATGCCGGCCACGCCTTCGACGAAGGGTTCGATGTAGCTGTAGGCGGTGAATTGCGCCGTCACCGTCAGCGCGGTGAGCACGTAGAGCGCCACCAGCGCCGGGCGTTTGAACAGCAGCGGCAGGCTGCGCAGCGAACCGGAGTTCTGGCTCGGCAGCAACGGCAAGGTGCGCGCCAGCCAGAACACCAGCGCGGCGGCAAAGGCGCCGATCACCAGGAAGGTGGTGCGCCAGCCCATGGCTTCACCGAGCAGGCGGCCCAGAGGAATGCCCAATACCATCGCCAGTGACGTACCGGTGGCGAGCAGGCCGAGGGCCTGCACCTGCTTGCCCTCCGGCGCCAGGCGTACCGCCAGCGAGGCGGTGATCGACCAGAACAGGGCATGGGACAGCGCAATGCCGACGCGACTGACCATCAACAGGCCAAAGCTGGTAGCGACGCTGGAGAGGATATGGCTGGCGATAAACATGCCGAACAACACGATCAGCAATTTGCGCCGCTCGATGTTGCGCGTCAGCAGCATCACCGGCAGCGAGGTCAGGGAAACGATCCAGGCATAGATGGTGAGCATCAGACCGACGTTGGCAATCGGCATGTCGAAGCTGGCGCCGATGGCGCTGAGCAGGCCGACCGGCACGAATTCGGTGGTGTTGAACACAAACGCGGCCAGCGCGAGGGCGATGACCGGCTGCCAGTTGGGCTGGGGTGTTGCGGCTGAAAGGCTCATGGAACGGCGAGGTACTCTGAAGAGGGTCAAAACGGCCACGCAGAACCTGCGTGACCGCCGAGCATTCTATAGGTTTCTCGCCGGCGCTGTGGGCGCCGGGCCTGCCCAGCTGTCGGGCAAGGGCTCAGGGCGACGTCAGGGTAATTAAATAGTTGCCCGATTCGAGCGGCTTGCCGGTGGCGTCGACCAGCTGGTAGCGCTGGTCAAAATAGCGCCCGTCACGGCTCTGCGACACCAGCTGTGCGCGGGCCGCGCCGCCGCCCGTGGCCATGTTGCGCGCCTCCAGGCGGCTGCTGCGACTGTCAGCGATGCAACCGCTCAATTCCATCACTGCGCCACTGCGCGCAGTTGTCGCGCACCCGGCCTCGACGATGCTGCCCCTGAACTCGATCACCCCGTGGCCGGCCGACTGCGCCGCGCTGCACACACCTGCGGCCACACACAACAGGCCCGCCACTACCGAAACGCTCTTGATCTTCATGCTGACTTCCTTCCTGGGCTCTTGAGAAGTAAGTCGTCTGGCGCGGCGTTAACTTGAGCTTATTCGTCGGTGCCTATGACCTGGATCAAGGATCCACCTGCGCCATCAGCTCCGGAATGCTTTCCGGCCGATTCGCATAGCGCTGCGCCAAGCCCGCGCACACCATCAACTGGATCTGGTGAAACAGCATCAGCGGCAGGATCAGCACCCCCATGCTCGCCCCGGCAAACAGCACCTGCGCCATCGGCACGCCGGTGGCCAGGCTTTTCTTCGAGCCGCAGAACAAAATGGTGATGCGGTCCTCCTGATTGAAGCCCAACAGCTTGCCCAACAGGGTCGACGCCACCAGCACCAGGGCGAGCAGTACGCAGCAGGCCAGCACCAGCCCGCCCAGTTCCCAAAGCGGAATCTGATACCAGATACCTTCGTTGACCGCTTCGCTGAACGCGCCGTAGACCACCAGCAGAATCGAACCCTGGTCGACAAACTTGAGCCAGGATTTATTGCGCCCGACCCAGTCGCCGATCCAGCGGCGGGCAATCTGCCCGGCGATAAACGGCAGCAACAGCTGCACGCTGATTTTCAGGATCGCATCCACCGTGGAGCCGCCGTCACCGTGCACGTTGAGCAGCAGCGTCACCAGCAGCGGCGTGAGGAAGATGCCGAACAGACTGGACGCCGCCGCGCTGCAGATCGCCGCCGGAATATTGCCGCGTGCCAGGGAGGTGAAGGCAATCGCCGACTGCACCGTGGCCGGCAACGCGCACAGGTAGAGCATGCCCATGTACAGGTCTTTACCGATCAGCGGCGACAGCACCGGCTTGAGCGCCAGCCCCAGCAGTGGAAACAGCACGAAGGTCAGGCTGAACACCAGCAGGTGCAGGCGCCAATGGCCGGCACCGGCGACGATGGCCGTGCGCGACAGCTTGGCGCCGTGCAGAAAAAACAGCAGCGCAATCGCCAGGTTGGTCACCCAGCCGAAGGCCACCGCCGCTTGGCCGTTGACCGGCAACAGGGAGGCGAGGATCACCGTGGCGATCAGGGTCAGGGTGAAATTGTCGGGGAGAAAACGTGGACGGGTCATAAGCAAATCTTCCAGGGGTTGCCAAGCGCACCGTGGCGACTCTAACGTAACGGCCTGTTACCGACTAACGCCAATGAGCCAGTAAATGCCGCCTAAAGGACACGACAAGACCGTTCGGCGCAGTGTGCCCGGGCTTTCCAGCCTGCCGCGTCCGGTGTACGGGCGCACCGAATCGCTGCCCAATCGCGCCCTCACACGCCGGCACAGCCACCCGTGGGTGCAATTGTCGTACGCGATTTCCGGGGTATTGGAGATTCAGACCAGCGCCGGACGCTTCGTCGCCCCGCCGCAGCGCGCGGTGTGGATCCCGGCGGGCATGCCGCACCGGGTGTACAGCGCGCCGCACACCGAGATGCGCAGCTTGTACCTCGATTGCAGCGTGACCACCTGGGCGGTCGAGCGTTGCCATGTGCTGGAGGTGAGCAGCCTGTTGCGCGAGCTGATTCGCAGCTTCAGCGCGTTGCCGGTGGCCTACGCCGAGGACGGGCCGCAGGGGCGTCTGGCCCAGGTGCTGCTGGATCAGCTGGCGGCAGCGCCGCAGGTGGACTTGATGCTGCCCCTGCCCCACGACCCGCGCTTGCGCCAGATCTACCGCAGCCTGAGCCTGCATCCGGAACAGCAGACGACCCTGAGTGAGTGGAGCCGCAAACTGGCGGTGAGTGAGAAGACGCTCAGCCGGTTGTTTTTGGGGGATACCGGGTTGACCTTTCGTGCCTGGCGTCAGCGCTTGCGGTTGCTCAGTGCACTGCCCGCGCTGGAACAGGGTGAGCGGGTGACGGATGTGGCGTTGGGGTGTGGGTATGAATCGACGTCGGCGTTTATTAATGCGTTTCGGCAGCAGTTTGGGGGGACGCCTGGGGAGTTTTTTCGCTAGCCGACTGGGTACATATCCGTTGTTTAGGTGACGGCTGATATGGGTTCCGCCCTTACGGCGGGTCACTTTTGGAAAAGAGCCCCAAAAGTAACCAAAAGGGCTCTTGCCCCACCACTCGGCACCTCGCTCAGGCTCGGTGTGCCCGCACGCAGGCTTGAATCCGTGGGCCGCCGCGCTGGGCCATCCTTGGCCCAGCGCGGCTAACCCGGCGTCCTGCCGGGTTACCCACGGATTCAAGCCTGCGTTCGGCCAGCGTGGTTGACGGGGCGCTTGAGATCAAAAGCCAAAGCAAAGCAAAGCAAAGCAGATCAAAAGCAGACGGTGTTGTATCTGATCCATGGAGATCACATGTGGGAGGGGGCTTGCTCCCGATAGCAGTGGGTCAGCTACCAATAAGCTGACTGACACTCAGCCATCGGGAGCAAGCCCCCTCCCACATTTTGAACAGCGTTCGGCAGCCAATTCCGGTCGGCTCTAAGGCCGCCGCGCTTTTGCTTTTGATCTGTGGCGCCCCGTCAAACACGCTGGCCGAACGCAGGCTTTGGAGCGTGGGTAACCCGGCAGGACGCCGGGTTAGCCGCGCTGGGCCAAGGATGGCCCATCGCGGCGGCCCACGCTCCAAAGCCGGAGTGAGGGCACACCGAGCCTAAGCGAGGTGCCGAGTGTTGGGGCAAAGCGTTTTTGGTTACTTTTTGCGCTCTTCAAAAAGTGACCCGCCGTAAGGGCGGAACCCATATCAGCCGTCACCTAAATAACGGATATGCCCCGCCGCCAATCCCAGGATTTTCAACCCCCTCCCCCCATAAGCCTCTTCAAAAAAGTAATCCTTCCAACTCCCCGCCTTGTTCTTCAACACCCCCAACGCCTGCAATTTCTCGGCATAGATATAGGTCCGCTGCGGCACGATAGTGAAATCAATCTCCGGGTCCTGCACGATTTTCTCCACCAGTTCCAGCGGCAACTTCGACTGTTCTATCCGGATATAAGCCTTGGCCGCCGCCGGCTTGTCAGCCTTGATAATCTGCTCGGCCTCAGCCAGCGCTGCATAAAACGCCTTGTAGGTTTTGGGATTCTCATCGTGAAATTTCTGCGTCGTGTAAAGCACGTTGAACGTAGCCGGACCGCCCAGAATGTCGTAAGAACTGAGCACCTTGTGCACCTTGGGATTCAACAACTCCTGATACTGGAACGGCGGGCTGGAGAAGTGCGCATTGATCTCCGAGCCCCCGGCAATCAGCGCCGCCGTGGCGTCGGGGTGGGCCAGGCTGATGGAGATGTCATCGAATTTCTTGTAGTTGGCATCACCGAACTGCCGGGCCGTCTCGATCTGCAGGGTGCGCGACTGGAAACCCACGCCGGCGGCGGGCACGGCGATGCGGTCTTTCTCGGTGAAGTCCTTGAGGGTCTTCACCTCGGGATTGTTGCTGAGCAGGTAGTTGGGCATCGAGCCCAGGGAGGCGATGGCCTTGACGTTCTGTTTGCCTTTGGTACGGTCCCACAGGGTGAGCATCGGCGGGACACCCGCCGAGACCACGTCCAGCGCGCCGGCGAGCAGCGATTCGTTCATGGCGGTGGCGCCGGAAATGCTGTTCCATTCCACCTGGATATCCAGGCCCTGTTCCTTGCCGTGCTTTTCGATCAGGTGCTGGTCGCGCACGACGTCGAGGATCAGGTAGCCAATGCCGAACTGCTGGGCGATGCTGATTTTGCCTTCGGCGTGCGCGCCAACGCTGAGCAGGGCGCTCGCGACGGCCAGCAGGGTCAGGGAAGAACGCTTGAAAGTCATGAGGGGTCTGCCGCGTCGTCGTAAAGGTGACTGAGGGTAGCGACGATTTTTAAGACTGGAAAAGAATATCGGGATCTATTGTTATGCAAATAATCCCCAAACCAACGCTCGGCTGTTATTGTGCCGCGCTTTGAAATACTGCCGCCGACCTGCGAGGAAATCGACGTTGAACACTGACGAAAAAATGACTGGGGACCTGTTCGAGGTGGATAAGCGCCTGTCACTCAAGAACGTGGTGGACTTCAACGCCTACCTGCGCAGCGCGTTCGGCGATGGCCCGTGCACCTGCGTGCGCTGCGTTGCCGACGGCGGTGACGAGCGCGACTATGCGTTCCAGCACACCTTCAGCTTTGACGCGAAACCCACCCACCGCCGCTTCGCCTCGACGGCAGGCAGTGATGTGCTGATGGCATTGAAGAAGGCGTGGTTGTCCTACACCAAGGCCGAATTGCCGCTCAGCGGTGTGCTGGAGCTGGACACAGTGAAGGCGTTTGTCGAGCCGCAACTGCACAAGCGCGTGGCACCGCTTTTTCTGGCCAGCGGGCTGGTCAAGGATGTAGAAGGCGAAATGCACCTTCAGCCTCAAGCGGCCTGAAACCGGCCTTTAAAGATGAGGGAGGGCGCAATCCCCCTCCCCCATTCAGACTAAAAACCCGGCACGCCCTGCACACGAAACTCCGGTGTCAGCTCTTCCTCCAGCGGCTCCACCAGTGGCCGATCATCGATCCCCGGCATCAGGATCACCTTGCGGCAATTCTCCTCGCCCTTGTCAAACAATTCGTACCCGCGCGCGGCCTGCTCCAGCGACAGCCGATGGGTAACGATCGCCTCGGGATTCAGGTGCCCCAGCTCAATGTGTTCAAGCAGCTCAGGCAAAAAGCGCTGCACATGGGTCTGGCCCATCTTGAACGTGAGGCCCTTGTCGAACGCATCGCCAAACATGAAGCCATGGATAAACCCGGCATACACCCCCGCCACGCTGACCACGCCACCACGGCGCACGGCCGCAATGCACTGGCGCAACGCCTTGCCGCTGCTGCCTTCGATCTTGAGCGTGGTGAGGATGGTTTCGGTGGTGCTGCCCTTGGCCTCGAACCCCACCGCGTCCACCACGCCGTCGACGCCGCGCATGCCGGCGGTTTGACGGATGATGGTGTCGGCAGGATCGTCGTCCTCCTCGAAGTTGATCGGGATCACGCCGTACATTTTCTGCGCGTAGGCCAGTCGGTACGGGTGGTCATCGACCATGAATATCTGCTCGGCGCCCAGCATCTGCGCGCAGGCCGCACTGAGCAGGCCCACCGGGCCCGCGCCATAGATCGCCACGCTGGAGCCCTTGCCGATGCCCGCATTGGTCACGGCCTGCCAGGCGGTGGGCAGGATGTCCGAGAGGAACAGCACCTTCTCGTCCGACAGGGTGCCGGGCACCTTGAACGGTCCGGTGTTGGCCTTGGGCACCCGCACCAGTTCGGCCTGCCCGCCCGGCACACCGCCATACAGGCGGCTGTAGCCAAACAACGCGGCGCCCGGTGGAATCGCCTTTTTATTGAGGATCGCTCCACGGCCGTCGTTGGTGGTTTCGCAGGCGGCAAATTGCTGCAACTGGCAGAAGAAACAATCGCCACAGGCAATCACGAAGGGGATCACCACACGGTCGCCGCGTTGCACTGCCGTGACTGCCGGGCCGGTTTCTTCGACGATGCCCATGAATTCATGGCCGAAAATATCGCCGTGTTCCACCGTGGGGATCTTGCCCCGGTACAGGTGCAGGTCGGAGCCGCAGATGGCGGTGGCCGTGACGCGCAGGATGATGTCGTCGGGTTGTTCAATGATGGGATCGGGGACCGTGTCCACCTGCACCTTATGGGCGCCTTGATAGGTCATGGCTCGCATGGGTTGCTCTCCTTTGAGTTGACTGCATCTGAATTAACCGCCCATCACCGCAAGCGGGTCACGGTGAGGGCGACCACGGCGATCCGCTCCACGCGTTCATAGCCCGGTTTATCGAGTTCTTCGCCGAACACATCGGGGTCCAGTTCGCGGTAGGTCCAGCCGAACGCATCGTTGCCCAGCAATGGCCGCGCGGCTTCCAGGAATGGGTCGGTGCCGGCCACCATCGCCACGCCGGTGTAGAGCACCAGGCTGCCACCCAGGGACAGGCGTTGCAGCGCCTGCTCAAGGATGCGCAGCGACAACTGTTCGCCCAGCGCACCGCCGCCGTGGCGATAGGCGCGCTGGCCGTCGTCGTTCATGTAGGGCGGGTTGGCGACGATCAGGTCGAACGTGCCCTCCACGCTTGCCAGGATATCGCTCTGGTAGACGCTGACATTATTCAGCCCGGCCAGCTCGGCATTCACCGCCGTCATGCGCAGGGCCTGGGGATTGATGTCCACCGCCAGCACCTCGGCGGCGTGCCGTGCCTGGGCGATCACCAACGCACCGACACCGGCGCCGCAGCCAATGTCCACCGCCCGCCGCAGCGGCTCGAAGCGTTGCTGCAGATGGGCGTCGATTACCTGAGCGAATCGGTAACTGTCGGGGCCGAAGAACACCGCGTCGGCCTCGGTGGTAGGGTACGGCGAATGGGCAAACAGCAGCTCACCCAGGCTCGACCAGCGCACCGTGCTGCGCCACAGGGCGTCGTGTTTTTCGATCACCCCGGCTTGGCACAGTTCGTCGCGAAACGCGTCGGGCATCAGGTCGCTGTCGAACGGCATCGACCAGCCGAACACATCGCGCAGGTTCATCGCCAGCGGCGTGGCCAGGCGTTTGAACACACGCTCATGGGTCAGAGGCGTCGGTGTAATGAAGCGATAGCCGCTTTCCTTCAGACCCCGGCCCAGGTTGAGCAAGGCGCGATCGGCAAGTTGTTGTGCAGACATAAGCAGGCTTCCTCAGCGCAGGCGCGCACGTAGCTGGATAAAGCGGCGAGTGGCATACAGGCCCACCGGCAGGCAGTGGCGTCGCGCGGTCATCCACGGGATCAGGGTGTTGATCTGCTGCTCGTCGGGCAGCTGCCACAGCGACTCCACCAGGGCCTGGGTGTCCGGGTCTGCCGGGCGATGCTGCTCGCGGGAAAAGCGGCTGCCACGCCCCGGCCGCACCGGTGGCACCCGCTGCGGGCTGACCCAACTGCCGGCAATCCAATCGTGCAGGACTTGTTTTTCATAGCCGCTGAAAGCCCCGAACATCGCCGCGCCGGCGCCTTCGATCAGTTGCCAGAAGCGGCTTTCGGCCGGGTCCTGGTTGCGCTTGATCCAGCCCTTGTCCTGCAGCGCGGTGAGGAAGTCGCCGATCTGACCCGGCTTGGCCAGCCACTGGTTGACGGTCTTGCCCTCGAAGCGGCAGTAGTCCGAATGCATGTGCTGACCGAAGCTGCGCTTGCGCTCCAGCATGGCCACCACCTCATCCTGCAGGTTGAAGCCTTCGATCACGGCGGTGGTGCCCGCGCCGAGGTCGTTGAGGCGATAGCCATGAGCCACGCGCCGGTAGAATTCGTCCCTGCCCTCGCCCAGCGGCAACAGGCTCAACACCGACTGCGCCGCCTTGCAGGCATGGCCGCTGCCGGCGTTGTCGATGGTGACGTGCAGGGTGAAGTAATACGGGTCGATGCCCAGTTCGCTCAGTTCATAGGAGGTGATCAACAGGTGCAGAGGCAACTGCTCGTAGCCCAGGTTATAACCGATGATTTCCGGCAGAAACTGCTCGGCACTCAGCCCCAGGGCCAATTGCAGGGCACCTTGCAGGTAGTGCTCGTCTTCGACCCCGGCTTCGCTGTCGGCATCGTGGCCGCTGAGCAATTTACGGTAGATCACCACATGGTTCTGCGCGGCTTCGCCGTCGCCCAATTCTTCCAGGTAGGTGGTGAGCAGGCCGTCGAAGCGCTGGTCCTGCCAGTAGCGCAGCAGCCCGTAGAGCCAGGCGCCATCGACGTATTTGGTCGGCGCCACGCGCTGCAGCACGTAGAGCGCATGAGCCCTGTTCTGAAAATAACGGCGTGGTCGGCCCTGCTGGCGCTGTTCAAGGTATTCGGCGTATTGCTCGGCCACGGCGGTGCAGCGTTGCTCCACCCAGGCAGGCAGTTGCTCAGGGGTATCGGGCAGTTCGTTGGCGGCGTGTTGCACCTGCGCCAGCTGGCTGTGCAAAAATTCATGGGCCAGCTCGCGGGCATTGGGCGCTTCGTTGTAAAGCTGTTGGTACACCCGCTGATAGTGGCCGTGGTTTGAGTGATGAACAGAGGCCGGCTGGCCCGACAGCGCCGTTAACAGGGTCATGATGGCAGTTCCCGCAAAGTCCGATGCAATCTGGCCTTCAACCGTGAAGACCCCAAACGGGCGCGCGTTAGCAGGCGCCTCTAAAGTGCAGAGCGTCGGGCAGTGCGGAAAATTCAATCGGGGTTGGGACGGCGGGGATCAGTGGTCTATGGGTGCAATAGCAAGGGGCACCCAGACCTGTGGCGAGCAGGCTTGCCCTGCGTTGGGCTGCGCAGCAGCCCCCTACACGTCTCCGAGTTCATGCAGATGAAATTCGGTCGTCAGGTTTTTGGGGCTGCTGCGCAGCCCAACGCAGGGCAAGCCTGCTCGCCACAACAGACCTGCTTACAACAGACCTGCTTTACAACAGGCCTGCTTTACGACAAGCCTGCTTGCCGGTTCGGCATGGTTATTTGCGCGCCGCCTCCCACTGCTTGAGCAGGTCGTTGTAGCTCACGGTTTCGCCTTTGGGTTTTTCGTTGGCCAGTTTCGGCTTGGGCGCGCCCGGTTGGTCGAACCAGTATTGCGCATCACGCTCAGGGTTCATTTTCGGGCCGCACACCGGTTGCACCTTGGAGCGTTCCAGGCGGGTCATGATCGCGTCCTGTTCCTTGGCCAGGTTGTCCAGTGCCTGTTGCGGGGTTTTCTCGCCGCTGGCGGCGGCGGCGATGTTGCTCCACCACAGTTGCGCCAGGCGTGGATAGTCCGGCACGTTGGTGCCGGTCGGCGACCATTCGGTGCGCGCCGGGCTGCGGTAAAACTCCACCAGGCCACCGAGTTTGGGCGCCATGTCGGTCATGGCCTGTGAGTTGATGTCGGACTCACGAATTGGCGTCAGGCCGACGATGGTTTTCTTCAGCGACACGGTTTTCGAGGTCACGAACTGCGCGTACAGCCAGGCCGCGAGTTTCTGTTTCTCCGGCGTGGACTTGAGGAAGGTCCAGGAGCCCACGTCCTGATAGCCCTTCTTCATGCCCTTTTCCCAGTAAGGCCCTACAGGCGACGGCGCCATGCGCCATTTCGGCGTGCCGTCGGCATTCACTACCGGCAGACCCGGTTTGACCATGTCGGCGGTAAACGCGGTGTACCAGAAGATCTGCTGCGCGATGTTGCCTTGGGACGGCACCGGGCCGGATTCGGAGAAGGTCATGCCCGCCGCTTCCGGAGGCGCGTAGGCTTTCATCCAGTCGACGTATTTCTGCGTGGCGAACACGGCGGCCGGGCCGTTGGTGTCGCCGCCCCGGGTGACGCTGGAGCCCACCGGGTGGCAGTCCTCCACGCGAATGCCCCACTCGTCCACCGGCAAGCCGTTGGGCAGCCCCTTGTCGCCGCCGCCGGCCATGGAGAACCAGGCATCGGTAAAGCGCCAGCCCAGTGACGGGTCTTTCTTGCCGTAATCCATGTGCCCGTAGATGCGCTTGCCGTCGATTTCCTTGACGTCTTCGCTGAAGAACTTGGCGATGTCCTCGTAGGCCGACCAGTTCACCGGCACGCCGAGGTCGTAGCCGTATTTTTCCTTGAACTTGGCTTTCAGCTCAGGCCGCTCGAACCAGTCGGCGCGGAACCAGTAAAGGTTGGCGAACTGCTGGTCGGGCAACTGATACAGCTTGCCGTCCGGAGCGGTGGTGAAGGACAGGCCGATGAAGTCCTTGAGGTCCAGGGTCGGCGAGGTGAAGTCCTTGCCTTCGTTGGCCATCAGGTCGGTGATCGATTCGGTCTTGCCGTAGCGAAAGTGCGTACCGATCAAGTCGGAATCGTTGACCCAGCCGTCATAGATGTTCTTGTCGGACTGCATCTGGGTCTGCAGCTTTTCCACCACGTCGCCTTCCTGCAGCAGGTCGTGGGTCAGCTTGATGCCGGTGATTTCGCTGAAGGCCTTGGCCAGTACCTTGGACTCATACTCGTGGGTGGTGAGGGTTTCCGACACCACGTTGATCTTCATCCCACGGAACGGTTCGGCGGCCTTGATAAACCACTTCAATTCCTCCAACTGCTGTTCGGCCGTGAGGGTGGACGGTTTGAACTCGCTGCCGATCCATTTTTTCGCGGCGTCTTCGTACGCATCGGCCCAGGCCGACGCGCTCAAACCGCTGAGGGCCAGTACGGCAGCCAATGAAATGCTATGTCGCAGCTTATTGTTGTTATTCAACATAGAGACCTCTTGGTTGTTTATTCACAAGGGCACTAGCCCCAACGCATCACACTCAACAGCCATACCAGGGAGAGCGCGGACGCCACCCAGATGCTCCAGTCAGTAACGCCGATCACCAGCAAATGCAGGTAGGCGCTGCCGAGAAGACCGATAAACAAACGATCACCACGGGTGGTGCTGATCGGCAGAAACCCGCGCCGGGGGATGCTCGGCGAGCGCAGTTCCCAGGTGGTCATGCCCGCCAGAATCAGCGCGATGCCGCCAAAGAACAGTGCAGTAGGGGTGGTCCAGGCCATCCATTCCATCATCGACTCCTCAGACCCGGCCCAGGGCAAAGCCCTTGGCCACGTGGTTGCGAACAAACCAGATCACCAGCATGCCCGGCAGGATGGTCAACACGCCCGCTGCCGCCAATACGCCCCAGTCGATGCCCGACGCCGACACCGTGCGCGTCATCACCGCCGCAATCGGCTTGGCATTGACCGAGGTGAGCGTGCGCGCCAGCAGCAGTTCGACCCAGGAAAACATGAAGCAGAAAAACGCCGTGACGCCGATGCCGGAGCCGATCAGCGGGATAAAGATCTTCACAAAGAACTTGGGGAACGAGTAGCCGTCGATGTAGGCGGTTTCGTCGATTTCCTTGGGCACCCCGGACATGAAGCCCTCCAGGATCCACACCGCCAGCGGCACGTTGAACAGGCAATGCGCCAGCGCCACCGCGATATGCGTGTCGAACAGGCCAATGGAGGAATACAGCTGGAAAAACGGCAGCAGAAACACCGCCGGTGGCGCCATGCGGTTGGTCAGCAGCCAGAAGAACAGGTGCTTGTCGCCGAGGAACCGGTAGCGTGAAAACGCGTACGCCGCCGGCAGCGCCACACTCAGGGAGATCACCGTGTTCAGGCTCACGTAGTACAGCGAGTTGAGGTAGCCGGTGTACCAGCTCGGGTCGGTGAAGATCACCTTGTAGTTGGCCAGGGTGAAGTCCTGCGGAAACAGCGTCAGCCCGCCGAGGATTTCGGTGTTGCTCTTGAAGGACATGTTCAACAGCCAGTAGATCGGCACCAGCAGGAACAGGATGTAGATCAGCAGCGGTATGACCTTGCGTTTGCTCATGTTGGCGGCCTCAGCGGTTGGCGTCGGAGTGGGTCATGGCGGTGTAGAACAGCCAGGACACCAACAGGATGATCAGGAAGTACACCAGGGAAAACGCCGCCGCCGGGCCCAGGTCGAATTGGCCGACGGCCATCTGGGTCAGGGTCTGACTGAGGAAAGTGGTGGCGTTACCCGGCCCGCCGCCCGTCAACACGAAGGGCTCGGTGTAGATCATGAAGCTGTCCATGAAGCGCAGCATCACCGCGATCAGCAGCACGCTTTTCATCTTGGGCAGTTGGATGTGTCGGAACACCGCCCATGCCGACGCGCGATCGATCCGCGCCGCCTGGTAATACACATCCGGAATCGCGCGCAGGCCGGAGTAGCACAGCAGCGCCACCAGCGAGGTCCAGTGCCACACGTCCATCACCAGCACGGTGACCCAGGCGTCCGCCGTATTCGCCGCATAGTTGTAGCTGATGCCCAGGGCGTTGAGGCTGTAGCCGAGCAGGCCGATATCGGCGCGGCCGAAGATCTGCCAGATGGTGCCCACCACGTTCCACGGGATCAGCAAGGGAATCGCCAGGATGATCAACACCAGTGACGACCAGCGCCCCTTGGTCGGCATCGTCAGGGCGATGGCGATGCCCAGCGGGATTTCGATCAGCAGCACGCAGGCCGAATAGATGAACTGGCGCAGCAGCGAGTCGTGCAGGCGCGGGTCGAGCAGCACCTGTTTGTACCAGTCGGCGCCGACAAAATAGCGGCTGGACTGGTCGAAAATATCCTGCACCGAGTAATTGACCACGGTCATCATCGGGATCACCGCACTGAATGCCACCAGCAGGAACACCGGCAACACCAGCCACCAGGCCTTGTTGTTCTGCACCTTGTTCATGGCAGCACCTCCAGCAGGTAATCGTCGGCGTACAGCATCAGCCACTGCGCGGGAAAACTGATCGACACCGTGCCCTCGGGCACCGGCTTGTCTTCGGCCAGGCGCACCTTGAGCACCGCGCCGTCGAGCTTGAGGGTGATGATCTTGTAGGTGCCCAGGTCTTCCAGGTGCGTGACGTCGGCCTGCAGGGCGTCAGGGTTGTACTCGTCCCACACGTGGATGAATTCCGGGCGAATGCCCACCTGCAACTTCGTGTAGGGCGCGGTGGCGAGGCGCTGTTGCAGCGCCTCGGACAACGGCAGGTGCGTGCCGGCAAAGCGCACACCGCCCGCCTCGGCCTGCACCTCGATCAGGTTCATGCCGGGGCTGCCGATGAAGTAGCCGACAAAGGTGTGGCTGGGCCGCTCGAACAAGTCCCGTGGCGTACCAAACTGCACGATCTGCCCGCCGTACATCACCGCGATCTTGTCGGCGAAGGTCGAGGCCTCCAACTGGTCGTGGGTGACGTAGACCATGGTGATGTTGAACTGCTCATGAATCTGCTTGAGCTTGCGCCGCAGTTTCCACTTCAGGTGCGGGTCGATCACCGTCAACGGTTCGTCAAACAGGATCGCCGACACGTCGTCGCGCACCAGGCCACGGCCCATCGAGACCTTCTGTTTTTCGTCGGCGGTGAGGTTGCGTGCCTTCTTGCTCAGCAGGTTTTGCAGGTCAAGGACTTCGGCAATTTCCGCCACCTTGCTGTGAACCTTCGCCTCAGCCATGCCCTGGTTGCGCAGGGGGAAAGCCAGGTTGTCGAACACGGTCATGGTGTCGTACACCACCGGGAACTGGAACACCTGGGCGATGTTGCGTTTCTCCGGGGTGAGGTCGTTGACCACCTTGCCGTCGAACAGCACCTGGCCTTCGGACGGGCTGAGCAGGCCGGAGATGATATTGAGCAAGGTCGACTTGCCGCAGCCCGATGGCCCGAGCAAGGCATAGGCGCCGCCCTGCTCCCAGACGTGGTTCATGGCGCGAATCGCGTAGTCCTCGGGACCGACGGGCGCTGCGCTGTAGCTGTGCGCCAGGTTCTGCAAATGGATCTCGGCCATCAGGCAACCCTCGCGACACGGCGCCCGGGCGCCTGGACCAGGCGGCCCTCGGCATCGAACACAAACAGTTTATGGGTGGGGATATACACGCGGATCGGCGCGTCGACGTCGTATTCGTGCACCCCCGGCAAATGCAGCACCAGCAGGAAGTGCTCGCTGCGCACGTGCAGGAAGGTTTCCGAGCCGCTGATCTCGGCGACTTCCACCGTGACCGCCAGCTCCAGGTCGTCGTCGTTGCTCGGCACCAGGCTGATATGGCTGGGGCGCACACCGAAGCGGAATTCGCCTTCGCCGATGGGGCGCAGGTCGACGTTGAGCGGGAAGTGCACGAAGTTGGCGAAGCTCACTTCATTGCCGCTGATACGTCCGGGCATCAGGTTGATCGGCGGTTCGGAGAACAGTTCGGCGGCGAGTACGCTGTGCGGCTGGTGATAGACCTCGGCGGCCTTGCCGCTCTGGATCACCCGGCCTTCGTGCAGGATGGTGGTGGTGCCGCCCAGGGCCAGGGCTTCGTTGGGCTCGGTGGTGGCATAGATAGCGATGGTGTGGCGCGCCGCGAACAGCTCGCGCATTTCCTGACGCAGCTCTTCGCGCAGTTTGTAGTCCAGGTTCACCAGCGGCTCGTCGAACAGAATCAGCTCGGCGTCCTTGACCAGCGCGCGGGCCATGGCCGTGCGTTGCTGCTGGCCACCGGACAACTCCAGCGGGTGGCGCTTGAGGAACTTCTCGATGCGCAGCATGCGCGCGGTTTCCAGCACCTTGCTCTGGATCACGTCGTCCGCCACACCGGCCTGGCGCAGCGGCGAGGCGATGTTTTCGAACACGGTCATGGTCGGGTAGTTGATGAACTGCTGGTACACCATCGACACGTTGCGCAGGCGTACCGGCGTGTTCGTGACATCCACGCCGTGCATCAGGATGCGGCCGCTGTCGGGCTTGTCCAGCCCGGCCATCAGGCGCATCAGGCTGGTCTTGCCGGACAGGGTGCGGCCGAGCAAAACGTTGAAGGAACCGGCTTCGAAACGCAGGTTGGCGTCGTCGATCCAGGTGTGGCCTTCTACGACGCGGGAGACATGTTCCAGGGTCAATGACATGACACGACCTTTTTATTATTGGAATGAATCTGGCCACTCGTCAGAGCGAGTTTCGTGCCAATAACGGCAGGTGGTTGATCCGTAAGGAAATGGGGGGAACGTGGCGTTCAGGCTTGAACAGTCGGGCTGAACAACTGAACAGTTCGGGGTTGACAATGAACAGTGCTGAACAACACTTTATGGGCAATGAAGCTCAAATATGGCAGGGGCAGTGTGTCAGCTACCAATAAGCTGACTGACCCACCGTCATCGGGAGCAAGCCCCTCCCACATTGGCCTGATGACAACCCTTAGATTGTGCAAGCCCAATAACAATAAAAACAGCAGGTCGCCCCATGGCCGAACCCTTGTCCCACGACACCCTTATCCAGGAATCCTGGCGCCGTTGCCGCGCCTTTGGCCTGGACCACCAGAGCACGCCCAGCTTTGATCAACTGCCCGCCGAGGGCATCAGCCAATTGCTGGAAAGCCAGCATTCCCTGGTGCAGACCACCCATCAGGAAGTGCTGCCCTACTACGAGAACATCCTCAGCAATTCCAACTGCCTGATCATGCTGGCCGACAATCAGGGCCAGGTGCTGACGTCGTGGGGCACCCAGCGCTTCATCGAGCCCAAACTGGCTCGTGGCTTCAGCGCCGGCGCCAGCTGGATGGAGCGTTCCAGCGGCACCAACGCCATCGGCACCGCGCTGGCCTGTGCCCAGGCGGTGCACATCGAACACGATGAACACTTTCTCAAGGCCAACCGCTTCATGACCGGCTCCGCGGCGCCGATCTTCGATGCCCAGCGCGAGATCATCGCGGTGCTGGACGTCTCGAGCGACAGCTACCTGCCGCCCTCCCACACCCTGGGCATGGTCAAGATGATGAGCCAGACCGTGGAAAACCGTCTGATCCTCAACCTGTTTCGCGGCGAGCACTTTCAGTTGACCTTCAACACCGGCCTGAGCAACCTCGACAGCCAATGGGCCGGCCTGCTGATCTTCGATGAAAGCGGCCAGGTGCTCTCGGCCAACCGCCGCGCCGATAACCTGCTGGGCATCAGCCTGTCGCGGGTGATGATCGACAGCCTGTTCAAGGTGTCGTTGCTGGAGTTGCTCAATCAGCCCGAGGGCCTGCCGTTTTCGCTGCAAGCGGCGGGACGCAACCGCTTCCAGTGTTTACTCAAGCGCCCCAAACAGACACCGGTGCAGGCGCGCGTGTTTACCCAGCCGGCGGTGCCCAAGCCCGCTCCGATTGGCCTCAACACCCTGCATTTTGGCGATGTACGCGTGGAAAAAGCGGTACGCCAGGCCCAGCGCCTGCTGGAGAAGGACATCCCGCTGCTGATTCACGGCGAGACCGGAGTGGGCAAGGAAGTGTTCGTCAAGGCCCTGCACCAGGCCAGTTCCCGCAGCCGGCAGGCGTTTATTGCGGTGAACTGTGCGGCGATTCCCGCTGAGCTGGTGGAGTCGGAGCTGTTTGGCTATGAGAAAGGTGCGTTCACCGGCGCCAGCCAGAAAGGCAGCATCGGCCTGATTCGCAAGGCCGACAAAGGCACGTTGTTTCTCGACGAAATCGGCGACATGCCGCTGCCGACCCAGGCCCGCCTGCTGCGTGTGTTGCAGGAGCGCTGCGTACAGCCGGTGGGCAGCAGCGAGCTGTTCCCGGTGGACCTGCGCATTATCTCGGCGACCAACCGTGCGCTGCGCGAGCGGGTACAGGCCGGGCGTTTTCGTGAGGATTTGTACTACCGCATCGGCGGCCTGACCCTGGAGCTGCCGGCGCTGCGCGAACGTACCGACAAGCGCGCGTTGTTCCAGCAACTGTGGCAGCAGCATCGCGAGCCGGGCCAATGGGCCGGGCTGAGCGCCGAAGTGCTGGCGCTGTTCGAGCGCCACCCGTGGCCGGGCAACCTGCGCCAGGTGAGCAGCGTGTTGCAGGTGGCATTGGCCATGGCCGAGGAACAGCCGATTCGCGCCGAGCACCTGCCGGATGATTTTTTTGTGGATTTGAACAGGGAGGCGCCGCAGCCCGTCGCCGCGGGCATGGGCGACGACGCGGACCTGAACCAGCGCCTGAAGGCCGCCGGCGGCAATATTTCCCACCTGGCGCGGGAACTCGGGGTGAGCCGCAATACCCTCTACAAACGCCTGCGCCGTAACGAGCGCTGAGCTAGCGCGGCGTCACCACCACCAGCAGGTCGGTGAACGTCTGCACCTGGATCGGCAGGTTATCCGCCAACGCTGCGAGCGCGGCAGTCGTGTCATCGAGCTTGAACACACCGGAGACGCGCAGATCACCCAGGGCCTGGGGATCGAACCGCACCAGGCCATGGCGATAGCTGGCCAGGGTTTGCAGCACGTCGCTCAGTGGCTGGTCATTGACCTTGAGCAGGCCACGGGTCCAGGCATCCGGGTCGCTGCCGGGGGTGGCTTGTGCGGGCGTGGCGTGGCCGTGGTCAAGAATGGCACGCTCGCCCGCCATGACCTTGACGCCCTCCTCGGCCGCGCCTTTGACCGCCACGCTGGACTCGATCACGGTCACCACCGTGGTGCCGTCCGCCGCCCGCTTGACCAGATAGCGAGTGCCCAGCGCGGTGGCGCTGCCTTGGTCGGTGCGCACCACGAACGGCCGTTGCGCATCCTTGGCCACGTCCACCCACAGCTCGCCTTGCAGCAGTTCGAGCACCCGTTGATGGCCGTCAAATTTCACGTCCACCGCCGAGTTGCTGTTGAGCTGCAACTGGCTGCCGTCTTCCAGCACGATCTGGCGACGCTCGCCGACGGCGGTGCGCTGGTCGGCCATCCACACCGGCGCACGCTCCACACCCAGCCAGCCGCACAGCAACATCCCCAGCAAACCCACCACCTGGGCGCCGCGAGCGCGCCGGGGGGCAAATGCACGATTGAGGGCGACACGCGCCGGCTGCGCAGGCAGAGGGTCGAAGCTGCCCCACAACGACCGCATGCGTTCGATGGCCACCGCATGGCGTGGGTCGGCCTGGCACCAACGGTTGAACGCCTGGCGCTCGGCGTCGGTGACGTCTGCGTCGTGCAGGCGCGTCAGCCAGTTGGCCGCTTGCTGGATGATCTGTTCGGAACTCACGACAGCGGCTCCGCCCCATGCAGGCTGTGGTAGCAGTGCACCAGCGCGGTGGAGATGTAGTTTTTAACGGTGCTGGCGGACACGTGCAGGCGTTCGGCGATCTCGTGGTAGGTCAGCCCGTCGAGACGGCTCAGCAAAAAAGCTTCGCGGGTGTTGGCAGGCAGCCCGGCGAGCATCTCGGCAATCCGCTCGAGGGCTTGCAGGGCCACATGAATCGCTGCCGGGTCAGGCATGCCGGCGTCTTCGCACTGAATGACCAGCGCCTCCATATAGGCTCTTTCAATACGCCGACGCCGCGCGCCATCGATCAACAGCCGACCCGCCGTGGTCGCGAGAAAGGCGCGGGGCTCCTTGATCGCCTGCGGCTCGGCCAGCATCAGGACGCGGATGAACGCATCGTGAGCCAGGTCCGCGGCATGCTGCGAACAGCCCAGTTTGCGGCGCAACCAACCGTGCAACCAGCCATGATGCTCGCGGTACAGTGCCGTGAGTGTCTGCTGGCGGACAGAGTCGCCCAACGCGG
This sequence comes from Pseudomonas sp. MH9.3, assembly GCF_034354675.1. NCBI lineage: Bacteria > Pseudomonadati > Pseudomonadota > Gammaproteobacteria > Pseudomonadales > Pseudomonadaceae > Pseudomonas > Pseudomonas sp. MH9.3. The sequence continues at coordinate 1,330,077 of NZ_CP133785.1, forward strand.
CCGGAATCTCATGCATGCGCAAAAATTTCTCAAATGGGAAATGTTACCAATTGCGCGAACAATGCCAGCAAAACGGTGTGGGAGCAAGGCTCTCGATGGGCCATTCGCGTAAGGAAGCCTGTGGCAAGCCCTAGTGCCCATCAGTTGAGCGCAGATCCCCCTCCCACATTTAGTACCGGGTACCTGTGCCCCCTACAACACACTCCCCATCGCCTTCATCAACACCAGATCCCGCCCATAAATATCCGGCGCATACACCACCCCACCCTGACGATCCACCTCCACCGTCCAGTACCCCAGCAACACCGGCACCGGCGTCGCCAGTCTGAACTCATGGGTCACCCCTGTCGCCAACAGCTCATCGGTGCGCGCACGCTCGGCCGGACTCACCAGCAAATCGCGCAGCAGCAGCGGCTGCTCGACCCGCACACACCCCGAGCTGAACGCACGCGGGCCCTTGGTGAACAGCGGCTGGCTCGGCGTGTCGTGCAGGTACACCGAATACGGGTTGGGAAAACGCATCACGATCTTGCCCAGCGGGTTATGCGGCCCGGCCTGCTGACGCAGCAGGATGTTGCCCGGCCGCGCCCAGTCGATCTGCTCGGGCGCCAGCGGGCGGCCTTCCGGGTCGAGCACTTGCAGGTTCTGCTGACGCAGGTATTCGGGGTTCAGGCGGATGGCCGGGAGTTTGTCCTCGCGCATGATCGTAGGCGGGATGGTCCAGGTGGGGTTGAGGGTAAGCCGCGTGATACGTGACTTGAGCAGCGGCGTCTGGCGTTCGGCGCGGCCGACCTGCAGGCGCGTCTGCCACACCGGGATGCCGCTCTGGTACACGCTCAATTGCGCCGCCGCAACGTTGACCAGCACCCCTTCGGGCTCCAGGTCCTGGGCCAGCCAGCGAAAACGCTCAAGGTTGATGCGCAACTGTTCGCGGCGCATCGCCGGGCTGATGTTCAACTCGGCCACGGTGCCGGCGCCGATCACGCCATCGGACTGCAGCGAATGGCTGAGCTGGAACGCCTTGACCGCATTGACCAGTTCCGCGCGGTATTGCCTGGCGCTGCCCTTGGGTTCGCTGGCCAGGTAGCCACCGTGGTACAAGCGCCGCGCCAGTTCGGGCACGCGCGGGTCTTCCATGCCGGGGCGCAGCAGTGCGCCGCTGGCGACCGCGTCCCACTGCGGCAATGGCTGCTGGCGCACGCTGGAATAGACATTGCGCAGGCTGCGGTAGAGATCGGCGCTGGGCCGTGCCTGGTCGAACGCCTGCGCCATGTCCTGCAGGCCGGTGGCGGCAAATGCCAGCACCTCGAGCGTGGGATCGACGGTCGGCGGTTGGGCATGCCACAGCGGTTCGAAACGCGATTGCTGCAGGCGCCCGTAATGCAGGTCCTGCAGGGCTTGCAGGTAGTGACGGCTGGTGTCGATATCGCTGCACAGCACGTTGCTCGCGGCATCGGCAGTGGGCAGGCGGTAGTGATCGGGGTCCAGGCCGTCGTCGGCGAGCAGCTGCAACTGGGTGTTCAAGCCTTGCCGACGTTCATCGGCGGTCCACAGTGGCGTATCACCTTGCTGCTGGTAAAACGCTTGCAGGCGCGTAAGGGCGGAGGCGTCCACTTGCGCGGCGAAACCTGGGCAGACGCCGGGCAATTGCGCGAGGGCTTGTTGCACGGGGGCCAGCTCCACCGGGGCGGGCTCGACAACCGGTAATGCCTCCAGCGGCAGCTCGTCGGCTGTCGCGACCAGTGGTGCAACGATCAGGCAAAGGCTCAAGTAACATGCGTGTTTTTTGAACAATGACTTTGCTCCAATCCTACAGCGGGGGGGTATGTACTGTAGATGCTGACTTTTATATGTCGCCTCGGTTTCATGACGGTGACCATGGGCACTTTGAGCACTGTCGCGCTCGCCGCCAATGGCAACCCTCCCACGTTGTATAGCAGCCTGGCGCGCTCGGCTCCAGAACTCAATCCCACGGTATTGAAAAGCGCCCTGAGCGCGGTGCAATGCGCGGTCAACAACGGCGAGGAACGCTCCGAACGCCTGGCCGTGATCGACTACTCCCAGCCTTCTACCGCCCGTCGGCTGTGGATTTTCGACCTGCGCAAACGCACCCTGGTGCTGCGCGATCTGGTGGCCCACGGCGCCAACTCCGGGGAAAATTTCGCCACGCAGTTTTCCAACCTCGAAGGCAGCCACCAATCCAGCCTGGGCCTGTTCCGCACCCAGGAAAGCTACCTGGGCACCCATGGCTACTCGCTGCGCATGGACGGCCTGGAGCCGGGCTTCAATGACCTGGCCCGCGACCGCGCCCTGGTGATCCACGCCGCCGACTACGTCAGCCCGCTGTGGAGCAAGCGCGAAGGCCGTATCGGCCGCAGCCAGGGCTGCCCGGCGGTGCGTCCGCAGGTGGCGCGCCAGGTGGTCGACAAACTCAAGGATGGGCAGTTCATGTTCTCCTGGTATCCCGACCAGCGCTGGTTGAAGTCCTCGACCTACCTCAATTGCAAGCCCCAACAGGTGGCAACCAGTCGTACAATCCGTGGCGGTTAGCCTGTCCCCACCGAGATAAGAGAGCGTCCCATGCTTCTACACACGTCCACCTGGATCGAGATCGGCCAGTTTCTTGAACGCAGCCGCACGGTGGTCATCCCCATCGGTTCCAACGAGCAGCACGGCCCTACCGGCCTCTTGGGCACCGACTGGATGTGCCCGGAAATCATCGCCCATGAAGCACAAAAGCACGCCGATATGCTGATCGGTCCCACGTTCAATATCGGCATGGCCCAGCATCACCTGGGGTTCCCCGGCACTATCTCACTGCGCCCTTCCACTTTTATCGCCGCCATCGGCGACTGGGTGCGCTCACTGGCCGGGCATGGTTTCGAGAAGATCCTGTTTCTCAACGGCCACGGCGGCAACATCGCGACGATTGAAGCGGCGTTTTCCGAACTGTATGCCGAGGCCAGCTTCGCCCGTCGCCCGGCGGGGTTTGCCCTCAAACTGGTGAACTGGTGGGACCTGGAAGGCGTTACCGACCTGGCCCACCGTCAATTTCCAGTGGGCCATGGCAGCCATGCCACGCCTTCGGAGATTGCCGTGACGCAGTGGGCGTATCCGGAGTCGATCAAGTCCGCCGACTATTCGCCGCAGATCGCCAACACCGGGCCGATCCGCGAAGCACTGGACTTCCGCGCCCGCTTCCCCGACGGTCGGATGGGCTCGGACCCGGCACTGGCGACGGTGGAGAAAGGCGGTGAACTGGTGGCATTGGCGGCCCGGGGGCTGGTCAAGACCGTGAACAGTTTCAGCAACGAAGCACGTATTTAATCTAGCGCAGCACACTGGAGCCTCTGTGAAGAGCAGGCTTGTTGTGGCGAGCGGGCTTGCCCTAATGCCAGTCAGTTAAGCGCAGATTCCCTGTGGCGAGCAGGCTTGTCCTGCGTTGGGCTGCGCAGCAGCCCCAAAACCAGACGCTGAGCCGTATCAGGTACACCGCGTTTTACTTGATTGGGGGCGCTTCGCACCCCAACGCGGGGCAAGCCCGCTCGCCACAATAAGCCCACACATTTTCCTTAACTGAACGGCATTAGGGCTTGCCCCAATGCCGTTCAGTTAAGCGCAGCTCCCCTGTGGGAGCGGCGGTGCTACGATTCGACTTGCCCGCGAAAGCGGTGGGTCTTCAACATCAATGTTTGCTGGGCCGACGCCATCGGGAGCAAGCCCCCTCCCACATTTTGTACAGCGTTCGGCAGACCATTTCGGTCGGCTCTCAGGCCGCCGCGCTTTTGCTTTTGATCTGGAAGCGCCCCGTCAAACACGCTGGCCGAACGCAGGTTTTGGAGCCTGGGCGAGGTGCCGAGTGTTGGGGCAAGAGCGTTTTGCTTACTTTTGCGCTTTTCAAAAGTGAGCCGCCGTAAGGGCGGAACCCTAAGTCGTCGTTACCGCAGAAACGGATAGGTACACCGAAAAATCGTCTTCGCGAGCAAGTCGAATCGTCGCTTGGGGGCTGCTGCGCAGCCCAACGCGGGGCAAGCCCTAATGCCGTTCAGTTAAGCGCAGATTCCCTGTGGCGAGCAGGCTTGTCCTGCGTTGGGCTGCGCAGCAGCCCCAAAACCAGACGCTGAGCCGTATCAGGTACACCGCGTTTTGCTCGATTGGGGGCGCTTCGCACCCCAACGCGGGGCAAGCCCGCTCGCCACAGGATGCGTTCGCCTATGACTGTGCGGGCAAACCCGAACGTTATTGGCACGCCTTCGCCGCCAGCTCAAGCCGCGACGGCTTGATCGCCGAAACCACCGGCTTGCGCTCATACAACGAGACCTTGGTGCCGTCCTGGGACTTGTACACCTCGAGTACATCGTCGGCAGCAATCTTGCTGCTCAACAACACCGTGGCGTGACGCGAGTTCTGCGTCACGGTGGCGGTGATGCCGTGTTTCTCAAGCTCAGGCAACAGGCACTGCACGTAGGCTTGCGGGGGCTTGGCCGTTTGCAGCGTGAGGGACGGAGCGTTAGGGGCGGAAATACAGCCGCCCAGCGCCAACGCCATGACCGGTACGAAAAAAGAGCGCATACACCTTCCTGCATCGATAAAAGAAAAATCCACTGCAATCCGCGCGCAGAGTCTACGCCAGCAACGCGTGCCAGCAAATGGCCCGTACGCTGATCACCGGCGGTCGCCGGAGTGGATCACGCGCTGATTGTCCCTGTTCCCTGAAAAAACAGAACTTGCGATGCATGATGGTGACTATTATCTGAACCGATAATGCACCGCCTATAACGATAAGGACCACGCCATGAAGCCCCACCAGAAGACCTTCGACCGCATCCGCGAAGCCGTATTGCCGGAGTTTCGCGAGCGGATCGCCGACTACCTGGTCGAGTATGAAAACGTGCTTCAGAACGCCGCCGCCGATGCCCAACACGTGCACGCCAGCGCCCAGCAGTTGCGGGGCTACCTGCGCGGCCTGAACACCACGCGGGTGCTGGGCATGGCGGACTGGGAAGACCTGGACCGGCGGGTCGCGCACATCATTGAACGCCCTGCGGCCCAGGGCGTTGCAGATTGACCCATGCCTGCACCGAGGGCCGCTGCCACTGACGCTGCGCATACGCCACCAGTTCGCCGGGCACGCGGTCACCATTGAGGATCAGGCGGTTGAGCATCACGGCCAGGTCGACGTCGGCAATCGACCACTCACCGAACAGGTTCTCCGGGTGCCCCGCCAGCAGCCCCTGCGCCGCGCTGATCAGCTTGCGCGCGGCCGCTTCGGCCAGCGGCGACAACGGCGGCAGGGTCTGACCGCAAAACACCACCAGCGTCGACCGTTCCTGACGAATGGGCAGCAAGTCGCTACGTAACCAGGCCTGCACCTGCCGCGCCCTCGCCCGCTGCAGCAAATCGGATGGGTACACGGTTATTGCAGGATAAGCCGCGTCCAGGTATTCGCAGATCGCCGACGATTCAGACAGTGCAAAGTCGCCCTCAACCAGCGTCGGCACACGCTGGGTCAGGGACAGCCGGGCAAAGTCCGCCGCCTGGTTTTGCGCCGCGTCCAGGTCCAGGGTGACGGTGTCGAAGGCCAGGCCTTTTTCCCGCAGAGTGACGAACACCGACATGGCATAAGGGCTGGTGAACAGCGAGTCGACATACAGACGCAGCGGACCTTGGTGCATGGGCGTTCTCCTTCAGGTGAGTCGCCACGCTACGAGATGTACCGCGATAAAGACAATGCAGGGTTTTTATGGGGCCATTCCAGGCGGGAATAGCACGCCAACGCTCAGCCATAATGTTATAGGATAACGCCATCTTCCCGCCCAGCCCTGCGATCCTGCCCATGACTGACGCTGTTCCCCTACGCCAACGCCTCCTCTCCATCGACGCCCTGCGCGGCCTGGTGATGCTGTTCATGTTGCTCGACCATGTGCGCGAGACGTTCCTGATGCACCGCCAGGTCGGCGACCCCATGAGCATCGACAGCACCGAGCCTGCGCTGTTTGTGAGCCGTACCCTGGCCCATTTGTGCGCGCCGGTGTTTGTATTGCTCACCGGTTTATCGGCCTGGCTTTATGGCCAGAAATACCAGGGCACTCGCGATGTGTCGGCGTTTCTGTTCAAGCGCGGGCTGTTTCTGGTGGTGCTGGAGTTCACCCTGGTCAGCTTTGCGTGGACCTTCCAGTTGCCGCCCAGCGTGATCTATCTGCAGGTGATCTGGGCAATCGGCCTCAGCATGATCGCCCTCGCCGCGCTGGTGTGGTTGCCGCGACCGCTGCTGATCACCCTGGCACTGCTGATCATTGGCGGGCACAACCTGCTCGACGGCGTGCACTTCGCGCAAGGGTCGGCGCTGCAACATGCCTGGTCCATCCTGCACGAACGCAGTTGGATCGACATAAGCGACAGCCTGCGCCTGCGCGTCACTTATCCGGTATTGCCGTGGATCGGCGTGATTGCCCTGGGTTACGGGCTGGGGCCGTGGTTTGCCACAGGCATGCCCCCGGCGTTGCGTCAGCGTTATCTGCTGCTGGGCGGCGTTGGCGCGTTGGTGGGGTTCGTGCTGTTGCGGGCCTTCAACGGGTATGGCGAAAAGCCGTGGCACACCTATGACACTGGTGTGCAGACGTTGATGAGTTTTTTCAACATGACCAAGTACCCGCCTTCGCTGCTGTTTCTGGCATTGACCCTGGGGATCGGTTTGCTGCTGTTGCTGGCGTTTGAACGCGCCGGGCACAAGCGCTGGATCGGCGTGCTGGCCGTGTTTGGTTCGGCGCCGATGTTCTTCTACCTGCTGCACCTTTACGTGCTGAAAGTGCTGTATATCGCCTGCGTCGCCCTGTTCGGCCTCAACCACGGCACCTACTTCGGTTTCGACAGCGTTGGCGCAATCTGGCTCGTCGCCCTGCTGCTGCCGTTGGCGCTGTACCTGCCGGTGCGCTGGTTTGCCGGTCTCAAGGCACGCCGTCGCGACCTCGCCTGGCTTAAATACTTCTGACACACAGGGAGGCTCAGCGACCGGGCTTTTAGTGGCGAGCAGGCTTGTCCTGCGTTGGGCTGCGCAGCAGCCCCAAAACCAGTCTCCGCGCAGTATCAGGTATACCGAGGGTTTCTTGATTGGGGGCGCTTCGCACCCCAACGCGGGGCAAGCCCGCTCGCCACAATAAGCCAGCTCGTCACAACAGACCGGCTCGTCACAGAGGCCGAGGGTTGCTGCGCGACAGCGCCAAGTCGCCGATTTAACGGGGGCTCCCACACTTTTTACCGCGTTACGCCAGTTCGGCACGCAGTTGCCGGGCGGCCGTCACCATGTGAATCAACGCCGCTTCCGTCTCCGGCCATGCCCGCGTTTTCAGCCCGCAATCGGGGTTGACCCACAGGCGCTCAGCCGGAATGCGTTTGGCGGCCTTGCGCAGCAGGTTGGCCATTTCCGAGGCATCCGGCACCCGCGGTGAGTGAATGTCGTAGACGCCCGGGCCGATGTCATTCGGGTAAGCGAACACTTCGAACGCCTCCAGCAACTCCATGTCCGAACGCGAGGTTTCGAGGGTGATCACGTCCGCATCCATCGCCGCGATGGACTCGATCACATCATTGAACTCGCTGTAGCACATGTGGGTGTGGATCTGGGTTTCATCCCGCACACCCGAGGCGCACAGGCGGAACACTTCAGTGGCCCAGTCCAGGTAGCCCTGCCACTGCGCCCGGCGCAGCGGCAAGCCTTCGCGAAAGGCCGCTTCGTCGATCTGCACGATCCTGATGCCGGCGGCTTCCAGGTCGACCACTTCGTCACGGATCGCCAGCGCCAATTGGCGGGCCTGCACTTCGCGGCTCACGTCTTCGCGCGGGAACGACCACATCAGCATGGTCACCGGGCCGGTCAGCATGCCCTTCATGACCTTGCGGGTCAGGCCCTGGGCGTAGCGGATCCACTCCACCGTCATCGCCTTCGGGCGGCTCAGGTCGCCGACGATCAGCGCCGGTTTCACGCAGCGCGAACCATAGCTCTGCACCCAGCCAAAACGGGTGAACGCGTAGCCGTCCAGTTGCTCGGCGAAATACTCGACCATGTCGTTACGCTCGGCCTCGCCGTGTACCAGCACGTCCAGGCCGAGGTGTTCCTGCACTTCAACGGCGTGCTTGATCTCGCTGTGCATCGCGTCAACGTAGTCGGCTTCGCTCAACCGGCCCGCCTTGTACGACTGTCGCGCCAAACGGATCGAGGCGGTTTGCGGGAACGAACCGATGGTGGTGGTCGGGAACAGCGGCAGGTTGAGACCGGCGCGTTGTTTCTCGATACGTTGGGCAAACGGCGACGGACGCTGACTGTGCTCGGCGGTTATCGCCGCCACGCGGGTCTGGACGGCCGGTTTGTGGATACGCGGCGACGCGGCACGGCTGGTCTGCGCCGCGCGGCTTTCAGCCAGCGCCGCCAGTACGTTCGGCGCTTCAGGCGCGTTGACGGCCTGGGCCAACACCGCCACCTCCGCGCATTTCTGCACGGCAAATGCCAGCCAGCTATTCAGCTCGGCATCCAGCTGGTCCTCGCGGCTCAGGTCAACCGGGCAGTGCAACAGCGAGCAGGACGGCGCCACCCACAAGCGCTCACCCAGACGTTCATGGGCGTGCTGCAAGGTGGCCAGGGCCTGTTCAAGGTCGCTGCGCCACACGTTACGGCCGTTGACGATGCCCAGGGACAGCACCTTGTAACCCGGCACGCGGTCAAGAATGGTCGGGTATTGCTCCGGCGCACGTACCAGGTCGATGTGCAGGCCGTCGACCGGCAGGTTCGCGGCCAGGCCAAGATTCTCTTCCAGGCCGCCGAAATAGGTGGCGAGCAGTTTTTTCAGCGGGTCGCGCTGGATCAGGTTATAGGCGCGCTCAAAGGCATTCTTCCACGCCTGCGGCAGGTCGAGCACCAGGATCGGTTCGTCGATCTGCACCCACTCAACGCCCAGGTCCGCCAGGCGCTGAAAAATCTGCCCGTACAAAGGCAGCAGGCGATCCAGCAAGTCGAGCTTGTCGAAGTCGGCGCCCTTGGCCTTGCCCAGCCACAGGTAGGTCAGCGGGCCGATCACCACCGGTTTGACGGTGTGCCCCAGCTCGCGCGCTTCCTGCACTTCTTCGAACAGCTGCTCCCAACCCAGCTGGAATTGCTGATCCGCGCTGAACTCGGGTACCAGGTAGTGATAGTTGGTATCGAACCATTTGGTCATTTCCTGGGCGTGGGCGCCGCCGCAGCACGCGTCGCTGACGCCCCGGGCCATGCCGAACAGGGTGTTCAGCGTGGCCTTGCCGTCCGCCGGGCGGAAGCGCTCGGGGATCACGCCGAACATCAGCGAGTGGGTCAGTACCTGGTCATACCAGGCGAAATCGCCGGCAGGCAGCAGGTCGATTCCGGCGTCTTTCTGCAGTGCCCAGTGCGCCTTGCGCAGGTCACGGCCAACGGCGCGCAGGCCGGCTTCGTCGAGCTCACCCTTCCAGAACGCTTCCTGCGCTTTTTTCAATTCACGATCGCGTCCAATGCGTGGAAACCCGAGGGAATGAGCGACTGCCATGACGTGCAACTCCAATGTCGATAAAGATGGCAGCCATTGTCGACAGACTTTTAGAATGAAACAAACTCATTAAATTGCAGACCGTCACAAGTTTTACTCATGTTGCATTCAGGTGCAGATAGAACCCGTGGAGCATGAACCCGGCACAGGCCGCCAGCGCCAATCCCATGCAGCGGTTGAACCAGGTAAACGCCGCCGCCCCGCTGATGCGCCGTCCCAGCAGTGCACCGAGCAACGCGTAGACCCAGGGCGCCCCCACGGCGCCCAATCCCAGCAAGGCCGACACGCCAAAGATGGAGGCGCCGGTGATATGCGCCGCCGGCAGCATCACACTGGTGATCGGCAACACCGCCACAATGCCCTTGGGGTTGAGCAGTTGGATCACCAGCCCGTTGCAGAAGGTGAGCGCCTTGCTCGGCGCGGTTGAATCCTCTTCAACCACCGTACGCGCGGTGAACACCTGGTACGCGAGGTACAGCGTGTAGGCGCCGCCGATCAACGAGATATAGGGCAGCGCCGCCTGGGAAACGATCGCTTCACCGGTGTAGCCAAACAGCACGAACATCAGCAGCATGGCGCAGCCCACGCCCAGGTAGAAACCGCTGGATCGACGCAGTTTGCCGGTGAGCCCGGCGTTCAGGCCCATCAGGTTGACGGGCCCCGGGCTGTACATGACGCTGAAGGCGTAGAGAAAAATGTCCATGGCAGACCTGCAAGAGAAGGAGTGCGGCGAGTCTATCCAGGCGCATGTCGCTCAATCTTGTACGTTTGTGGTAGGTGATCGGGCATTCATTACGCGTACTATGCTGCCAAACAAATACTCAAATGAGCCCCCATGATCAAAGCCAGCCTGCGTAGTCACCTGACCCTGTGGTTTGCCGGTCTGTCATTGCTCACCTTGTTGAGCGTGGGCTTCTACGTAGGCCATATCGCCACCGAGCAGATGAAGCAGGCCAGCGGCAATGCGCTGCTGAGCACGGCGCGCTCCACGGCGGCGCTGCTGGCCGTGCAGTTGCGCGAGCGTCAGCTGGAAGTCTCGCTGCTGAGCCGGGCGCCGTTGTTTCGCCGCGGCGATCTGGATCAGCCGGATATCCTCACCTTGATGGAACTGCGCACCCGCTCGCGCGCCGAGTACGCATGGATGGGCGTGGCCGACGCAGACGGCCGCGTGCGCCAGGCGGCGAACGGGCTGCTGGTGGGCCAGTCGGTCGGCCAGCGCCCCTGGTTCCAGGCCGGCATGCGCGGTGAATACACCGGTGATCCCCACGAGGCCGTGATGCTGGCCAAGCTGCTGCCGGGCTCGGGCAATGGCGAACCGTTGCGCTTCATCGATTTCGCCGCGCCGCTGCTTAATGCCCAGGGCGAGACCATTGGTGTGCTGGGCGCCCACGCGCACTGGCGCTGGATCACGCAGATCGTCGATTCGGCCGTGATGCAAAAAGATGCGTTTCCCGAGATCGAAGCGCTGATCGTCGATTTCGACGGCAAGGTGCTGTATCCCGAACTGCTCGCCGGTGAACAGATGGCCACAGACAAACTGAACACCGCGTCCGGCTGGTCCACGGGCAAGGGCTATGTCACCGCATCGGTCGCGGTGCCCAGCCCGTCCAACGCCAAAGTGACCTGGTACATCATGCTGCGCCAACCCCTGGACGTCGCGCTGCAACCGGCGCGCACGCTGCTCTACAAACTGCTGCTGCTCGGCGTGCTCGCCGCGCTGGTGTTTGTGCTGGCGGCTTATTACCTGGCCGCCTCCCTCAGCCGCCCCATCGAGCGCCTGGCCAGGTCCGCCAAACTCGTGCAGGACCAGCAGCCCGGCGCCATATTCCCGCAGGATCACGCGGTAGTGGAGATCGCTCAACTGGGCCGTTCACTCACCGGCATGACCCAATCGCTGCTGGCCAAAGAGCGTCAGTTGCAGGAGGCCAATGCCTCTCTCGAGGCGACTGTTGCGCAACGCACCGCCGACCTCACCCAGGCCAATGCCGAACTGCTCAAGCTCGCCACCCACGATGCACTGACCGGCGTGTACAACCGCCGCCGCTTCGATGAAAAACTGGCTGAAAGCAGCCTGCTGTTCCAACGCACCGGGCGTACCTTTGCCCTGCTGCTGATCGATGCCGACCACTTCAAGCAGGTCAACGACACTTACGGCCATGCCGTGGGCGATGACGTGCTGCGCCAACTCGCCCTACTGATCAAGAGCACCACCCGCGTCACGGACTTTGTTGCACGTTACGGCGGCGAGGAATTTGCGGTGTTGCTGCCGACGGTCGAAGCCCCCGACAGCCCCGACGTGGTGGCCGAGAATATCCGCGCGGCGATTGCCGAAGCGATGTTTGAAGGGGTTGGGCAGGTCACAGTGAGCATCGGCGTGAGCGTCGCCGAACCGTCAGACCGCGATACCCGCGCCCTGCTGACCCGCGCCGATCTGCAGTTGTATGAAGCAAAAGCGGCAGGCCGTAATCGGGTCGCCCCTGTCAGATAATCTGCCCCGCACGCCATTTCAGACAATCACCCCTGTGGCGAGCGGGCTTGCCCCGCGTTGGGGGCAAGCCTGCTCGCCACAGGGAATCTTCGCTTAACTGAACGGCATTAGGGCAAGCCCGCTCGCCACAACAAGCCCGCTTGCCAAAGGGGTTTTGAATGCTCAGTCAATCAATCCCTGGGCGTCATAAAACGGATACGGCCCCGGGTACTCCCCGAACACGCCGTTGTGGCTGACCAACCCCTGCTGCGCCTCCCAGCGATGCAACAGATACCCCGCCGGTTCCAGGTTGAAATGCGCCGGGGCCGCGTCCTGCAGATCCAGCACAATCTGATGGGACGTGCCGGGGCATACGCAACTGAGGCTGCCACCGAAACGCCGCTGCATGGGCCGGTGCAGGTGACCGCACAACAGGCGTTCCACCTGCGGATGGCGGGCGATCACTTGCTCAAGCGCAGCGGCATTGATAAAGGGCTCACGGTCCATATGGCCGATGCCGCTGATGAACGGCGGGTGGTGCAGGATCAGCAGCGTCGGCGCATCCGGGCGCAGCGCCAGTTGGGCGTCGAGCCACTGCAACTGGCTATCGAGCAACTGCCCGCCGTGGCTGCCGGGGATGGTCGAGTCCAGTCCGATCAGGCGCAGCGGATGGTCATCCACCACCCAGTCCAGGGGTGCCTGCGCCGACCGTGGCAAGTAGGCGTGGTCGGCAAACGCGTCCAGCAACGGCCCGCGTGTGTCGTGATTACCGGGCACGAGGTAGCAAGGCATGTGCAGGCGCGCGAGTTCCGGGTGCAGCACCGCGTACTCATCGGCGCGGCCGAAGTCCACCAGGTCGCCGCTGATCACCACGATATCGGGGCGCGGGTGGCTGGCGTTCAGGTGGTCGACGGCACGGCGCAGCGCGCCCAGGGTATCCACTACGCCATAGGTCAGGCGCTGACCGGCCTTGAGGTGCAGGTCGCTGATTTGCGCAACCAGAAATGGACTGTTCACAGGCAAACTCTCACGCATTGAGGGTAAACAACATGTTCGGCGTGATCGCCAGGGCAATCGGCGCGCCGACGGCATGCAATTGGTTGTCGCTGCTGTCCACCAGCAACGGCTGCGCGCCGCCTACATCCACCAGCAGACGGCTTTGCGCGCCCTGGAAAAACTGCGCCAGCAGGTGCCCGTGCAAGTGCCCCTCGCCATCCATCACACGCAAGTGCTCGGGACGGCAATAGACAGTTGCGGGCACGTCGGCCACTTGCCACGGCAATTCGCCGCCGCACACCTTCAGACCCCGGGGCGATTGCGCGATCACCTGGAACGCATTCAGGTTGCCCACAAAGCCTGCGACGAACGCATTCGCCGGCTGCTGATAAATCTCGCGCGGGCTCGCCAGTTGGGCCACGCGGCCCTGCTCCATTACCAGAATGCGATCGCCCAGGGCCATGGCTTCGCCCTGGTCGTGGGTGACAAATACAGAGGTGATGCCCAAGCCGCGCAGCAGCAGATCCAGCTCGCTGCGCAGGCGCTCACGCAGCTGGGCATCGAGGGCGGCCAGCGGCTCGTCGAGCAACAGCACCTTGGGACGCGGCGCCAGGGCACGGGCCAGGGCGACGCGTTGGCGCTGCCCGCCCGACAGTTCATGAATGCTGCGCCGGCCGTGATTGTGCAGCCCCACCAATTCCAGCAACTCATCACAGCGCTTGTTGCGCTCCAGCGCAGGCACGCCGCGAATCTTCAGGCCGTAGACGATATTGCCGGCCACATCCAGGTTGGGAAACAGCGCGTAGTTCTGAAACACCATGCCCACATCGCGACGTTCGATGGGCAGGCGGGTGACGTCCTGGTCGCCAAAGAACACCTGCCCCACATCCGGCCGTTCCAGACCTGCAATCAAGCGCAGGGTCGTGGTTTTACCGCAGCCGGACGGGCCGAGAATGGCCAGGGTTTCACCGCCTTCGACGGTCAGATCAAGGTTGTGCACGGCCACGGTGCCGTCGGCGAACGCCTTGCGACAGCCCTTGAGGCGAATAGTGATAGCGGTCATCGACGCTCTCCACGAGACAAACGGGCGCTGATGGCCTGCAACGCGATCAGCAGCGGCACGATCATCAGCAAAAAGATAAGGGTGTAGGCACTGGCGATTTCCAGGCGCGCCGAGGCGTAGCTGTCGGCCAGGCCCACGGGCAGGGTCTTGGTCATCGGCGTGTGCAGCATCCAGGTCAGGTTGAACTCACCCAGTGAAAGGGTCACCACCATCAGCACACCGGCGAGAATCCCCGCCCGGCAGTTGGGCACCACCACGCTGAAAAAGCGCTTGATCGGCCCTGCCCCCAGGCTTGCGGCGGCCTCTTCCAGCACCGGCAAGTGCTGGCGCTGCATCACCGCCATCACCGGGCGCACCAGAAACGGCAAGGTGAACAGCACATGGCCGACGAGGATGAACAGCCAACTGCTGCGGAACGCGCCGAACTGGCCATAGGTGAGCAATAACGCCAACGCGCTGGCCAGGCCCGGCATTGCCACCGGCAGCACCATCAATTCCTCGAAGGCACGGCTGAAGCGGTTGTTCATGCGCACCAGCGCGTAGGCCGCCGGCACGCCGACCACGCACACGCACACCGCGCAGGCCAGCGCCAGTTGCAGCGACAGCCACACCGTGGGCGAATAGGCCTGCCACACCTGGATCAACCAGTCGAAGGTCAAACCGCTGGACAGCCCGACAAAGAAATTGCGCGTCAGCCCCGCCATTAACGACAACAGCACCGGCACCAGCATGAAGGCGCACACCAGCAGGGTGAACAGCAGTTGCAGCACAAATAACGATGAGCGTTTCACAGAACCGTCCCCGCGTTTTTCACCAGGCGCCGGGTCAGCAGCAACACGGCCCAGGTCACCGCTCCCAGCACCACCGACAAGGCAGCGGCGACGGCGAAGTTGGCGTAGTTGGTGAACACGTTATAGATCGCCACCGGCGTGACGTTCAGGCGCGTGCCCAGGGTAAAGGCGGTACCGAAGGCGCCCATGGAAGTGGCAAAGCAGATCGCGCCACATGAGGCCAGCGCCGGTGCCAGGCCAGGGATGATCACATCGCACACCACCCGCCAGTGCCCTGCCCCCAGCGAATGCGCGGCTTCCTCCAGGCTGCGGTCGAGGCTTTCGCATGCCGCCATCACGGTGAGAATCACCCGTGGAATCGAGAAGTACAGGTAGCCGACAAACAGCCCCGCCAACGAGTAGGCAAAGATCCAGCGTTCACCGGCCAGTTGCAGGCCCAGCGCCGCAAACAGGCCCTGGCGCCCGGCCAGCAGGATCACCAGAAAGCCCACCACCACGCCGGGAAATGCCAGCGGAAAGGTCAGCAGCGCCACCAGCGCCGAGCGCCCGAAAAACTGCTGGCGTGCCAGAAACACACCGCTGATGCCGCCGATCACCAACGCCGTCAGCGTGACGAACACGGCCAGCGCACAGGTCTGCGCCAGGCTGCCCAGGTATTGCGCACTGCTCAGCACCTGCCAGTAACCGCTGCCGAGGCTGTCGCGGCGTTGGGCCCCGAGCAGTATCAGGTGCGCCAGCGGCAACAGCCAGAACGCCAGCAGCAGCGCAAAGGCCGGGGCCAGCGCCCAGGCGGCGCGTGGGGTCGAGGCCACTTACTTGACCTCGTTGAGGTAACGGGCGGCGAAGGCTTCCTGCACAGCGGCCATTTTCTGGTAGTCCACCACACCGGCGCGGGCGTAGTCGCTGTCGGGCAGGAACTGCGCGGCCACCTCGGCCGGCATCTGCACCGGACGCACCGGGCGCAGGTAGGCCTTGGCCCACAACGCCTGGCCCGCATCGGACAGCACGAAGTCGAGCACCTTTTCCCCGTTGGCGCGGTGCGGCGCATTCGCCACCAGGCTCATCACGTAGGGCACGCTGATGCTGCCCTCTTTGGGGATCACGAAGGCGACGTTGGCGTTGTCCTTGTAGCGGGCGCGGTAGGCGTTGAAGTCGTAGTCCACCAGGATCGGCAACTCACCGGACAACACCCGCGCATAGGCGGTCTGCTTGGGCACGATGGGGGCGTTTTTCGCCAGCTTCTGGAAGTAGTCGATGGCCGGGGCGAAGTTGTCGAGGTCGCCGCCCATTGCGCGGTTGATGGCGACCGCCGAGACATAACCGACAAACGCACTGGACGGGTCCAGGTAGCCGACCATGCCTTTGTATTCGGGCTTGAGCAGGTCGGCCCAGCTTTGCGGCACGGGCAGACCGCCAAGCGCGTCGACGTTGACCATGATGCCCAGGGTACCGGAGTGGATCGCGAACCACTGCCCGGACGGGTCTTTGAGGCCTGCGGGAATCTGCTCCCAGCCTTTGGGTTTGTAGCCCTCGACCACGCCGGCCTTTTGCGCCTGCAGGCCGAAGGTCACGCCGTAATAGACCACGTCGGCGACCGGTGCGGCTTTTTCGGCGACCAACTGCGCCAGGGACTGACCGGAGTTCTTGTTGTCCAGCGGCACCTGCACACCGGTTTGCGCGGCAATCGCCTTGAGCTGGGTGCCCCAGTCGGCCCAGTCCGGCGGGCAGTTGTAGCAGATCGCGGTGTCGGCGGCCTGGGCCAGGCTGGCCATGCCGCACAGCAGCACGGCGGCGAGGGTTTTACGGAGTGTGCGCATCAGGGTCGTCCTCATGGGGTTGAGTGCTTTCGCCCGGCCGGATATGGCAAGGCAGACAATGGGAAATCGGCGCGTTGCCGGCGATCTGCGCCAGCAACTGGTCAATCACGGTGCTGGCGAGCAGCGCAATGGGCTGCACCACGCTGCACAACGTGGGGTGCAGTTGGGTACCGAGGGTGATGCCGTCAAAGCCCATCACCGAAAGTTGCTCGGGCACGTTCCAGGCGTTGCGGCGCAGCTCGGCGATCAGGCTGATGGCGAGGAAATCGTTGGAGCACAGCAACGCTGTCGGCGCGTCGGCGCCGGTCAGGAATGGCTCGATGGCGGCGAATTCGGCTTGGGTGTGCGCGGGCATTTCGATCACCGGGCGGCTGTTGAGGCCCCAGGCCTTCATCGCATCGCAGTAGCCGGCATGGCGCAGACGCGCACGGTCGGACTGCAACGCGGGGCCGGCGACCATGCTGATGCGCCGGTGCCCCGCGTCCAGCAGGTAACGGGTGGCCAGGGCCATGCCGGCGCGATTGTCCACCGACACGGCGCTGTAATGCGGGTTGCTGGGCTGGTGGTACGCCAGCACGAACGGCGTCTGCTCGCTGGCCAGGCTGTTGAGCACGCTGTTGCTCTCGGCATCGGTGACGGTCAGCACCAGCCCGTCCACGCGCTGGCGCAACAACTCCTCCACCACGATGCTCTCGCGTTCGCTGCTGTAGTCGGTGGTCGCCAGCAACAGGCTGTAGCCGCGCAAGCGCGCGGCGCGCTCCATGGCCTGGAACTGTTCAGCGAACACCGGGTTGAGCAGGTTGGGCACCACCACGCCGATCAGTTGTGTGGTTTGCAGGCGCAGTTGACGGCCCAGCAGGTTGGGCCGAAACCCCAGCTCGCGGGCGGCGGCGAACACCTGTTCACGGGTGGCCGGACGCACCTGGCCGGGGGAGGCAAAGGTGCGCGCGGCAGTGGCACGGGACACGCCGGCCAGGCGCGCAACGTCTTTCAGATCAGGCATGGTCACTCGCTTGAGATCGATCTCATTGGCGAGGACAGTAACGGGGGAATATGGCAGGACGGTGGTGAAGATATGACGGTTTGATGTCAGTGAACCAGCGCCTTCGCGAGTAAACCCACTCCCACACTGGCTCGATGTATGCCCATGGATGGTCATAATCGCCGGGTATCGTCAAAAACCGGCGCGGCAAAATCCGCTCGCTAACCTTTCGATCCTGACCAAGTGCGGGCACAATGCGTGTCCTTTTTTGGCAGGCACCGCCGCAGGCTCTGAAAATGATCAAAACGCCGTACTACCTCATCGACAAACAGAAGCTTCTGGTCAACATGCAGAAGATTGCTTACGTGCGCGAACAGTCCGGCGCCAAGGCTCTGCTGGCACTCAAGTGCTTTGCCACCTGGTCGGTGTTCGACCTGATGCAGCAATACATGGACGGCACCACCTCGTCGTCGCTGTACGAGTTGAAGCTCGGCCGCCAGAAGTTCGAAGGCGAGGCGCACGCCTACAGCGTGGCCTGGGCCGACGATGAAATCGAAGAGATGCTGGAAAACTGCGACAAGATCATCTTCAACTCCATCAGCCAGTTGCAGCGCTTTGCCGCACGCAGCGAAGGCAAGACCCGCGGCCTGCGGGTGAACCCGCAGGTGAGCAGCTCCGACTACCTGCTGGCCGACCCGGCGCGTCCGTTCAGCCGCCTGGGCGAGTGGGACCCGGTGAAGATCGACGGCGTGATCGAGCAGATCTCCGGCTTCATGTTCCACAACAATTGCGAGAACGGCGACTTCAGCCTGTTCGACAAGATGCTCGGTACCATCGAAGAACGCTTCGGCGCGCTGCTGCACAAGGTCAAGTGGGTCAGCCTCGGCGGCGGCATCCACTTCACCGGTGAAGGCTATGCACTCGACGCATTCTGCGCGCGGCTCAAGGCGTTCTCCGAGAAGTACGGCGTGCAGGTCTACCTGGAACCCGGCGAAGCGGCGATCACCAACAGTGCTTCCCTGGAAGTCACCGTGCTCGACACCCTCTACAACGGCAAGCACCTCGCCGTGGTCGACAGCTCCATCGAAGCCCACCTGCTGGACCTGCTGATCTACCGCCTCAACGCCAAGCTGGCGCCGAGCGAGGGTGAACACACCTATATGGTGTGCGGCAAATCCTGCCTGGCCGGGGACATCTTCGGCGAGTATCAATTTGATCGTCCGCTGGCCATCGGCGATCGGCTGTCGTTCATCGACACCGCAGGCTACACCATGGTCAAGAAAAACTGGTTCAACGGCCTGAAAATGCCGTCCATCGTAGTGAAACAACTCGACGGTACAGTCGAAGTGGTTCGTGAATTTGGTTACGACGACTACCTGTCCAGCCTTTCGTAAGCTGGCGGATATAGGAGAAATAAAGCAATTGAAAAAGAACGTTCTTATCATTGGTGCAGGAGGTGTCGCCAAGGTGGTGGCCCACAAGTGCGCGCAGCACAACGACGAACTCGGTCGTATTGCTATCGCGTCGCGCAACATCTCCAAATGCCAGGCCATCATCGACAGCGTCAAGGCCAAGGGTAGCCTCAAGGTTCCCGCCGACATCCAAGCCTTCGCGCTGAACGCTCTGGACGTGGAAGCGACCAAGGCCCTGATCCGCGAGACCGAATCGCAGATCGTCATCAACGTGGGCTCCGCGTTCCTCAACATGTCGGTACTGCGTGCCTGCATCGACACGGGCGTTGCCTACCTCGACACCGCCATTCACGAAGAGCCGGGCAAGGTCTGCGAGACCCCGCCGTGGTACGGCAACTACGAATGGAACCACCTGGAAGAGTGCAAACAGAAGAACATCACCGCCATCCTTGGCGTGGGCTTCGACCCGGGTGTCGTCAACGCGTATGCCGCGCTGGCGCAGCAACAGCATTTCGACCGCATTGATTCGATCGACATTCTCGACGTCAATGCCGGCAGCCATGGCAAATATTTCGCCACCAACTTCGACCCGGAAATCAACTTCCGCGAATTCACCGGGCAGGTGTGGAGCTGGCAGAACAGTCAGTGGACCAGCAACACCATGTTCGAAGTCAAACGCACCGACGACCTGCCGGTGGTCGGTTCGCAGAACCTCTACCTCACCGGCCACGATGAAGTGCACTCACTGTCGAAAAACCTCGACGTGCCCAACGTGCGTTTCTGGATGAGTTTTGGCGAGCACTACATCAACGTGTTCACCGTCCTGAAAAACCTCGGCCTGCTGTCCGAAAAGCCGGTTAAAACCGCCGAAGGCCTGGAAGTGGTGCCGTTGAAAGTGGTCAAGGCCGTGCTGCCCGACCCCTCTTCGCTGGCCCCCGGCTACACCGGCAAAACCTGCATCGGCGACCTGGTCAAAGGCACCAGGAACGGCCAGCCGCGCGAGATGTTCATCTACAACGTGGCGTGCCATGAGGAAGCCTTCGCCGAGACCGACAGCCAGGGCATCTCCTACACCGCCGGCGTGCCACCGGTCGCCGCTGCGCTGCTGGTTGCCCGTGGCGAGTGGGACGTGAAGCACATGGCCAACGTCGAGGAACTGCCGGCCGAGCCGTTCCTCAAAGCGCTGGACGTGATGGGCTTGCCGACGCGGATCAAGGACGAGAACGGCGACCGTGCGTGGGATGCGATTGCCTGATCAGGTGATGGTTGACCGAACAAAAAAATGCGCCCCGAGGGGCGCATTTTTTGTTGGGGCGATACACACCTCAAACACAATGAAGATCAAATGTGGGAGCAGGCTTGCCTGCGATATCTATTCAAGATTGCGCGCCAATGGTCATGTCCCCCAGGAACAGCGCCTGGCCATTCCTGTGGCGAGCAGGCTTGTCCTTGATTGGGGTGCTACGCCCTCCCAACGCGGGGCAAGCCCTAATGCCGTTCAGTTAAGGAAAATGTGTGGGCTTATTGTGGCGAGCGGGCTTGCCCCGCGTTGGGGTGCGAAGCGCCCCCAATCAAGCAAAACGCGGTGTACCTGATACGGATCAGCGCCTGGTTTTGGGGCTGCTGCGCAGCCCAACGCAGGACAAGCCTGCTCGCCACAGGGAATCTGCGCTTAACTGAACGGCATTCGGGCTTGCCCGCTCGCCACAGAGACTCCAGTTTGCTGCGCGACAGCGCTAGGTCGAAGACTTGGCCGAGCCTCACACACTAATCAAAACACTGACCAGCCAATCCGCTCACTCAGCAACTCCAGCGCCTTCATCCCCGCCAGCGAGTTCCCGGCGGCGTTCAACTCCGGCGACCACACGCACACCGTGAATTGCCCCGGCACCACCGCGACGATCCCGCCGCCGACCCCGCTCTTGCCCGGCAACCCGACGCGATAGGCAAAATTGCCCGCCTCGTCGTACAGGCCGCTGGTGGCCATGATCGAGTTGACCTGTTTGGTCTGGCGCGCGGTGAGGATCTGTTCGCCGCTATGGGCACTCACGCCTTCGTTGGCCAGGAAGCTGAAGGCCTTGGCCAGGTCCAGGCAGCTCATCTGCAAGGCGCAATAGTTGAAGTAGCTGTGCAACACCGCGTCGACGTCGTTGTGGAAGTTGCCGAAGGATTTCATCAGATAGGCCATGGCCGCGTTGCGTGCACCATGCTGCGCTTCGGAGTCGGCGACGATGCTGTTGACCAGGATCTGTGGGTTGCCTGACAGGCGCCGGACGAAGTCGCGCATCGACAGGATCGGCACGGCGAAGCGTGACTGGTTGATGTCGCAGATCACCAGGGCGCCGGCGTTGATAAACGGGTTGCGCGGGCGACCGCGCTCGAACTCCAGCTGCACCATGGAGTTGAACGGTTGCCCCGAAGGCTCGTGGCCCAGGCGCTCCCAAATGGTTTCGCCGCCGTGGTCGATGGCCTGCACCAGGCTGAAGACCTTGGAAATGCTTTGCACCGAGAACAACGTGTCGGCGTCCCCCGCGCAGTAGGCCGCGCCGTCGTTGCCGTACACGGCTATGCCTAGCTGGTTGGCGGGCACATCGGCCAGCGCGGGGATGTAGTCGGCGACTTTGCCCTGGCCGATCAGTGGACGAACTTCGTCGAGAATCGCGTCCAGCAGCGCCTGCATGTCTTGTCCTGTCATCGTGCCTTGCATCGTGGATAAGCGGGGCGCGGAGGATACCGCAAAGCTGCGGATCAGGCAGGTGCCGCGCTCAGATTAACGCTGCACCGGAATGCGGATATCGCCGCTGCGGCACTGGGTCTTCACGCTTGTGGGGCAACCGGCAAAGCGCAGTTCCTTGCTCAGGCACACGCGCACTTCGGACAACACCTTGCCCTTGCAGATCACCGCCACGCTGTGATTGCCCATGGACGGGTTGCTCTGGCGAAACAGCGCTTCGATTTCAGCGGCCTGCAGATAATTGGGCACGTCGAACGGTTGCAGTTGTTGCGGAATCTGCACGGAGGCCAGCGCAGCATCCGTGGCATCGAGGTAACGCGTGGCGTCCAGGCCGCTGCAGGTGCCGTGCTTGCTCCACTCATGCTTGAGCAATGCCTGCGTGGGGAATATCAACGCGCCCTTGGCCAGCTCGGCGTTCGACAGCCGCGACCGTGGATCACACGCCGACGGCCAGCCACCCTTCGCGTATTGCGGCCAAAGCCCGTGCAGCACGAAGCCATATCCCTTGCCCGAGCACTGTTCGTTACCCGGGTGCGTGAGGCAGAACGTCGGCGACCACGACAACGACAACACATAAAAATCAAAATCCCCGGCCGGCCTCTGCTCGCGTGGCGCTGCGGTCACACTTGCGGCCAGGACCAGCCATACGGCCACCCAGTATTTCATTCTTTTGCTCCTTGAAAAGACTGATCCTGGCACGGCTATCCGGGATGATTGGGGTTACGTTGTAGCACCTTGTCGAGGATGCGATCGGTTTTCAGCGCTTCGATGGCCTGGGAAGGATGCTCGGCCTCGCCACGGATGTGCGCGTTCATCGCCAGCACGTGATGCCACTGGATGTGTGCATGGCACGGCACTTCCAGCACCTCGTGGGTCTGCCCTTCAAGGCGCAGGGGCTGGTCTTCGAACACGGAAAATGTAATGCGACCCAGGCTGCCGATCAACTCGACCTTGTCTTCACGGCGGTCTGCGACGAAATTCCAGCAGCCCATGCCCAGGGCTCCGTTGGCGAAGGTCCAGCAGGCCGTCACCGCGTCTTCAGCGGCATAGTGCCCGGCTTGCCGTGCGGTAAAGCCGGACACCTCGACAATGTCCCCGGCCAGGTACTGGAACAGATCGAAACCATGGCTGGCCAGGTCGGCGAAATAGCCGCCGCCGGCAATGGCCGGGTCGGTGCGCCAGTTGGCGGCGCTGGCGTCATTGGCGGCCGGCGGTTTGCACAGGGTCCAGGTCAGGTGGCGCAGTTCGCCAATGCGGCCCTGTTGCAGCCAGTCGCGTACCTGCTGAAAGCGTGGCAGCGAGCGCCGGTAATAGGACACGAACAGGTGCAGCCCGGCGCGCTCGAAAGTGCGCTGCATCAAGGCGCTTTGTTCGGCATTCAGCGACATGGGTTTCTCGACGCAGCAATGCTTGCCGGACGCCGCCACCATCAGGCTGTAGTCGAGGTGGCTGTCGGGGGGCGTGGCGATGTAGACCGCGTCCACTTCGGGGTCGTCGATCAGCGCCTGGGCGTCAGTGTAATAGCGTGCAATGCCATGGCGCGTCGCATAATCGCGCACGGCCTCCTCGCGACGCCCCATCACGGCCACCAGGGCAGAACCTGGCGCTTTATAGAAAGCGGGTCCACTCTTCAACTCAGTGACACTGCCACAGCCGATCATGCCCCAACGTACGGTGTTCATCGGTTTTCCTCGTCCTTTTCGTTCAAGCGGGCAGTATCCACATACATACCCCGGCACGCCATAACCACTTAGCATGACAATTGCATTACACTTTTGTGACATTCATTTGCTGCGGGGGCACAGACGATGAAAATCAGAGCCACGGTCATTTGCGAACACGAGGGACATATCCTTTTCGTGCGCAAGGCCAGATCCAAATGGGCGTTGCCGGGTGGCAAGGTCGAACGCGACGAGCGCCCGGTGGGTGCGGCAGAGCGCGAGCTGGAAGAAGAAACCGGGTTGAGCGTGGACGGGCTGCTGTACCTGCAGGAGCTCAAGGCACGCGATACGCTGCACCATGTGTTCGAGGCCTCGGTGGTCAATATCGACGAGGCGCGCCCGCGCAACGAGATTGTCGACTGTCGCTGGCATGCCTATGGGGAAGTCGATCAGCTCGATACCACCGATGCCACTCGGCATATCGTTAAATCGTTTGTGCGGCGTTTGTAACCTGCAGTTTGCGTTATCTGTGACCCTGCTCGCTCAGTGTGCGGCAGTTTGTACTCAGTCTCACGCCCCGGACAGAGGCCACACTGGCAACCCTTTCCATCTGTGAACACAGCAACCAACGCTCGACGGCCGCCTGTCGCTGCCGATCCACCTTGGCGTTGTACTGCACGAAGCAAACACCCAGCAGCACCGCGACAACCAGCACTGCGGCGGCAAAATAGCCAAAGCTATCGGACGATGATGGTTGCGGCGCAGTCAGGAGTGACGGGGGCCCTGCTCTTTCCGGCGTTCGCATACAGGCCTCCAGGGTGAAGTGCGCGATTGTATGCAAATGCAGACAGAGCATCTGTCGTGGATTTGTAAGCGCTGCGGCGGATAACCCCGGGTGCCCTCAGCGCCTCAGCCCCTCACTTGCGCGCGACCCGGTAGCGCAGGCATTCCTGATAGAAGCTTTGGCGAATCGCCTCGGGCTTGAGCCGTGATCGACTGTCGTAGGTTTGCTCGGTGATACCCATGGCCATCATGTGCATCCACGGCTTGTTGAACTTGATGGTCTGGATCTTCTGCCGAGCGGCATACAGCGACACGCCCGACAGCTTGAGCTCCTGGGCCCTGGCCGCCGTGCCGGCGCCCCAACTGCACATGTATTTGTCACCTTCGCGCAGCTCCCGTGCCTGCACGGCAGCCGCGCCGCCGGCCAGAGAGCAGGCGAACAGCATGATTCCAACAGTGCGCATGTGCTTCCTCACCTAACCACCTGAAAATAAAAGCGATTCTGGCGAGGATTTTGTTACATGGGGGCCATCAGATTGCCTTATTTACCACTGATAAGTGGCGCTTGCCTGCACGGTGCGTTGTGAGCCGTACCAGCACCACGAATACGACAGGCACGACGCGACGTATTCCTTGTTCGCAAGGTTGGAGGCGTTCACGGCCAGGCGCAGGTTGTCCCTGGGGTTGGCGATGTTGGGAATATCGTAGTGCACCGCCGCATCGAACAAGGTGTAACCCGGCACCTTCAGGGTGTTGGCGGTATCACCCCATGAGGAGCCGACATAGCGCGCACCGGCTCCCACGCCAAAGCCCTTCAACTGGCCGTCGTGAAAGGTGTAGTCCGCCCACGCCGATGCCGTGTGACGCGGCAGACCGTAAGTCGTGGTGCCTTTGACCGGAACCGCCGGGCCGATGCCGATATCGGTGATCGGCGCGTACTGCGCGGTGCTGTTGGACTGGCTGGCGCGGTTATCCAGATAGGCATAGGCGGCGGTTATATCCAGGTTGTCGTTGAGGCTGGCTTTGCCTTCCAGTTCAAAGCCACGGGATTGCTGTTCGCCATCCTGGATCGAACAGCGGCCGTTACCGCACATATGGGACGGGTCCGGATCAAGGGTCGGAACGTTACGCTGGCGCAGGTCGAAAATGGCTGCGGTGATAAAGCTGTTGCTGCCCGGCGGCTGGTACTTGATGCCGATTTCATACTGCGTGCCTTCGGTCGGTTTGAACACCGAACCGCCGTAGCCGGTGCCCGACTGCGGATTGAACGACTCCGCATAACTGGCATACGGCGCCAGGCCGTTATCGAACAGATACACCAGACCGACTCGACCAGTGAACGCATGGCTGTCCAGTGAGGACTTGCTCTTGGCGCCGTTGCTCAGCGCCTTGGTGGTGCTGTCGGTGCTGGCCCAGTCATAGCGACCGCCGAGCAGCAGCACCCATTTGTCCCACTTCATTTGCTCTTGCAGGTACACCCCGGTCTGTTCACTGCGCGACGTGGCGTCGGTGCCGAAGGCAGGTGTGGTCACGGGCGCGCCGTAGACCGGTTCGAAGATATCCAGGTTCGGTCCCTTGCCGTAGCCCGCCTTGGTGTCGGTGCTGGTGTTCTGGTAATCCAGACCCGTGAGGAAGGTGTGCTGCAACGGCCCGGTATCGAATTTGGCCTGCAACTGGTTATCGACGGTGTAGGCGTCCATGTCCACATCCGTGGCGATGGTCGAGCGCGTGGCCGTGCGGTAATCAGCCTGCAAGTTGCTGTTATAGATGCTGCGGTAGACGCCTTCGGCACGCAGGTAACGGGCGTTTTGGCGCACGGTCCAGACATCGTTGAAATGATGCTCGAACGCATAGCCGAGGGAGTAGTACGCGCGGTCACTCTTCTCGAAATTCCTCTCGCCATCATAGAAGTCCACATCAATCCTGCGCCCGGTCGGGCTGTGCAGCACCGAGCCCCAGGCCGGCACCGACCCGTAGGACGCGCCCTTCGGGTCCTTCTGAAAATGCCCCAGCAAAGTGAGCGAAGTGGCGTCATCCGGGCGCCAGGTGAAGGCGCTGGACAGCGATTGGCGACGGGTTTCGGTGTGTTCCACCTGGCCGTCGGCGTCATCGAAAAGTCCGGCAACGCGGTAGGCATATACCCCCTGATCGTCAATCGGCCCGCTCAGGTCGAAGGTGGTGCGTTTTTTGTTGAAGGTGCCGTACTCCACGCCCACTTCATGGAACGGCGTATCCAGCGGGCGTTTGGTGACCATGTTGATCACCCCGCTCGGCGTGCCCTGGCCGTACAGCACCGACGCCGGGCCGCGCAGCACTTCGACGCGCTCCAGGTCGAACGCGTCCTTTTGCGGCAAGGCGTCGCGGCTTGACGGCACGCGCAAGCCGTCCAGGTAGGTGGCCGGGGCGAATCCACGGATGGTGAGCTGGTCGAGACGCGAAGCGGTGGCGCCGCGGGTTTCCGGAACCACGGCGGCGCTGTAGCGCAGGATCTGATTGAGGCTTTCGGCGTTCTGCGCGCGCATCTGGTCCTTGGTGACCACGGAGATCGACTGCGGGGTTTCGATCAGCGCCGTGTCAGTCTTGGTGCCTGACAGGCTGCGGCTGGCCACATAGCCGGCCACCGGCCCGGTGGGGCTTTCGGTCTGGTAGGCCGCGCTGATAGTGGTGGCCTGCAACTCCGTGACGCCGCCGCTATCCGGGACGGCTTCGAGCCGGTAACGGTCGGCGCCCATCTTCAGCGCCTGCAAACCGCTGCCGGCGAGCAACCGGGCCAGCGCCGCATCCGTCTCGTACTGCCCGCCGAGGCCACTGCTGCGCTTGCCTCGGGTCAGGCTCGCATCAAAGGCCAGCACCAGCCCTGCCTGCTCGGCCAGGCTATTGAGCGCCTGACTCAAATCACCGGCCGGAACCTGGAAGCGGCGCAAGGCGCTGCTGCTGTCTTCGGCAAAGACGGGCTGGACCGCCAGCAACGGCGCGGCGGCAAAGGCGATCGCCACCGACAGGGCCAGTGGATGCAAGGGACGGGCAAAGCGCGACATGGAAAATCCTGCGTAATGAAGGTTCTATTAATCATGACGGCCAGGTCGCAACATCGGGCAAGGATGAGAGCGTTTTTTATTTGGGCGGGTGCTTTGCAAGCAGACGGGTTGGTGATTCTATAATCCTAATTGAACTCGAGGGACCTATGCCTAAAGAACACGAATTCGTTGATCTAAAAGCTGCAAAGATCCATCTCTATCCGGCAAATATCTGAGCAGGCTTGAATTCCAAACCGCTAACAAACGTCTATCTCCAAACACTACGGCGAATTAAAATACACATTCAACTTGGCAAACCTCGCCCACCCACCCTATTGAAAACCCATCAACTCCAAGACTCAAATCGTCCTCGCAATATCACCATGACTATCGCGCCAAACCTATTGCAAATCGCAACAGTGGTCCGGAAAGAAATACAACACAACCCGCAGATACACCAGCCAAGGCAATGTCAATAAACTCTATAGCAACCAGAAAGATCTCCAGCGCCGAAAGTTTGAACGCTGCCGTGGTCTGGTGGCGAATTCGCGGCTGAGCTGTGCGATGCACCGGTATTGCACCAGGGCTGCTTCGCAGCCCAACGCGGGGCAAGCCATAATGCCAGTCAGTTAAGCGCAGCGTCCCTGTGGGAGCGGTGGTGCGACGATTCGACTTGCCTGTGAAAGCGGTGTGTCAGTCAACGTCAATGTTTGCTGGGCCGACGCCATCGGGAGCAAGCCCCCTCCCACATTTTGTACAGAGTTCGCAAACCATTCCGGTCGGCTCTCAGGCCGCCGCGCTCTTGATCTTGATCTTAGGCGCCCCGTCAAACACGCTGGCCGAACGCAGGTTTTGGAGCGTGGGTAACCCGGCAGGACGCCGGGTTAGCCGCGCTGGGCCATGGATGGCCCATCGCGGCGGCCCACGCTCCAAAGCCTGCGTTCGGGCACACCGAGCCTGGGCGAGGTGCCGAGTGTTGGGGCAAGAGCGTTTTGCTTACTTTTGCGCTTTTCAAAAGTGAGCCGCCGTAAGGGCGGAACCCTAAGCCGCCGTTACCGCACAACCGATATGTACACCGAAAAGTCGCACCGCTCGTTGCTTCGAGCATCACGCTGGCTTAACTGACTGGCATTAGGGCAAGCCCGCTCACCACACAAGCTCGACCTCCATGGTTGTGCAGTTGCCTGGCAAGGCCCATGCCCCCTGAACAGCAAAACAGCTACTCCTTCAAACCAGCCTCAACCTTCTGCGCCACCTCCGCCGTCAACCAGGCTTTCCACACCTCAGGATGTTCCTTGAGAAACGCCTGGGCCACTTGCCTTGGTGCTGTGTGATTTTCGCTCATGGTTGCCAGGGCCTTGTTCAGTGGATCGATGGGGAACTGCACCTTGGTGAAGAACTCGGCGATCTGCGGATGTTGCTGCTGGAATGGCGTGGATACGCCGATGCTCAGCTTGGACGCCAGCGACCGAGTGGGACGAGGGTTGGGATTGTCGGCGTCGGTGAGGGTCTTCCAGGCGTCAGCGTCAAACGGTGGTTCTTCCAGCTGAATCAGTTTGTAGCGACCCATTAATGGAGTCGGCGACCAGTAGTAGAACAGTACCGGCTTGCCTCGGCGGATCGATGAGGCTATCTCGGCGTCCAGTGCTGCACCCGAGCCGCTGCGGAAGTTCACGTAGCTGTCGTCCAGGCCATAGGCCTTGAGCTTCTGCTTGTTGACCACTTCGGACGTCCAGCCAATGGGGCTGTTGAGAAAGCGGCCCTTGCCGGGCGATTCCGGGTCCTTGAATACGTCCTTGTAGCGCGCCAGGTCCTGCACGGTCTTCAGGTCCGGCGCCAGCGGTTTGAGGCCTTTGGACGGGTCACCCTTGACCACGTATTCCGGCACCCACCAGCCTTCGGTAGCGCCCTTGACCGTATCGCCCAGGCCCACCACTTTGCCTTCGGCTTCAGCCTTGATCCACACCGGGCTGCGGCCGGCCCATTCTTCGCCGATCACCTGGATATCGTTTTTCGCCAGGGCGGTTTCCAGGGTGATGGTGGTGCCGGGCAAGGTGTCGGTGGGCAGGTCATAGCCCTTTTCGACGATAAAACGCAGCACTTCGGTGATCAGGCTGCCGCTTTCCCAATTCAGGTCGGCAAAATGCACGGGGGCCTGCGCCGCCGACACCGGCAACGACAGACTCAATGTCGTCACAGCCGCAGCCAACAGGGTTCTCAATCCTTTCATGCCTTCCCACCTCGCCTCTGTGCAGCCACTGACGGACGGCTTGCTGCCTATGCGCGAAGCCTCTGAATAGTTAAGTCAGCTCAACTGTAGTAGAGGTTCCGCAAAGAGAAAGGAATCAAAGAGCCTGCTGCGGTTACTCGCTGGCCTTGAAGGTCACCAGCTCACCCTTGCGCCACTTGGCGGCTTTGCCGGTGACGGCCTTGAGGGTCTTGGTCAAGCCTTCCTGCAACTGTTCATGGGCGGCGAATACCAGCATCACGCTGTGGCCTTCCTTGAACACGATGCCTTGGCCTTCGGCTGACGAAACAAAGGCGTAATCGCCCAGGCCGTACACCGTCAACTTGATATCGCGAAACTTCAATTCGAACTTGCCGCCTTCACGACTGGGCAACACGGCGGCGCGAAAATGGTCGCCCACCTTCAGTTCCAGACGCGGCTTGTCGTCGACGACCAGGGCCGCCTCGGTGTCGATTTCGGCAATGTAGATGCCTTCCGGCGTCTGTTCAGTGATGTAAACAAACCGCGATTGAAACTGCTTGACCAACTTTGCGCGCAAATCACCCAGCACGAACAACGCGTGCATATCCAGATTACTGACTGCCAAGGAAACGCCCCCACATTGAAATAGTGCCGCCCGCCGGAGCAGGCAGCACAAAAAACGGCCCTAAGGCACGATCACATAGTCGTTAAAAAACTGAAGAAGACCCTGCTGCGCCTTAAGACTAGTACAGGCGCGCACGATGGACCTTGTGCAAGGTCATCCGGCGTCACAGCAAATCACAGGTTCAACGGCCAGAGAATACGGGCCGCGCTACTTCAGAGAATAACCCGGTCCAGTGCGCACAATTCCCACGCACCCTACAAAACAAAACATTTGAGCATGGAACCAGACGGGTTGCCGGCGACAATACTAAAACAGCACCGCCGTTCAAAACCACTCGAAACGCTGCCGATGAGTGCACAGGATCAATCAAAAGGAGCTGACCATGCAACCACGCCTACACGATGCTACGTCTTCCCGTACCTGTTCATCTGCGCAGGACGGGCGCCAATACTACTGCCTGCCTGACCCCGAGGGGTACTCCAATTCCGTTCTTTACCAAGTTCTACCGGCCGGACGTAACTTCTTCCATATTCTGGAAGTGACCAGCGGCAGAATTCGCGGCTTTCGCAGCCACCACGGCAAGGCCTGCGAACTGGCCCGGCAACTGGAAGCCAGCCTGTACGCCCTTCACGGGACGAGCGGTTCGTCACACCGATGACTTTACTGCGCCACCACCCTTCAACAACTGCCATACTGCCGCGTCCATTGAAGTTTGCCCATGTGGGTGCGGTTTCAGCAGTGCAGTTACCTTGAAGGGAAGGCAATACGTGACGGAATTTGATATTGGCGAGTTTTTCATCCACGGCGATGCACGGGAAATAGAGGGTGAGTTTCAGGCGGTAATCGTGATGCGCGCCAAACCACCGCTGACCACCGTCACCACACATCAGGTGGAAAAAGACCGTTGGTTCAAGACATTCGAGACGGCTGCGGTTGCTGGCCGCGAGTCAGCCCAGGCGCTCAAGGCCGCTGTGGATTCAGGCGCCCTGACCTCCTGAGAATCGGATCGAACTCTGGCGCGCCACAGGTCTCCCATGCATACGATGGTCAGCCCGCATGGAGAAACCGATGGACACTACTACCCCGACGCTGGAAACCCTGTTCGATCAACTGGGCCTGGATTCGAGCCAGGCAGGGATCGAGCGCTTCACCGCAGAACACCGCCTGCCCAATGACGTAAAGCTGATCGATGCGCCGTTCTGGAGTGAGCAGCAGGCGAGCTTCCTCAAGGAACAATTGCATGTTGACGCCGAATGGGCGCCGGCCGTGGATGATCTGAATGCGTTGCTGCATGAATCCCCGGAAGCTTGACTCATCCCATAGCCAGATGACCGTGGCGGCGAACTAAACCTTGGCCGCCTCGGGCTTATAGCCCAGGCGCAGGCCGCCCCAATGCCGGCCCTTGACGCTGATCGGCACCGACAGGTCATGCATCAACTCACCCGTATCGCGGGTATAGGTTTGCAATAACACCGCCTGCTGGTGGCTGCCGCAGCGGATGCCGGTGCGGTCCTCGAACTTGCGCTTGGTGCGATTTTGCACCGCGTCCACCTGAGCATCTCCCGTCAACGCCTGTGAAAACGCCTGGTTATGCGTCGGCACGTAGCCCTGCGGCGTGCAGGCAATCGCAAACACCAGCCCCTCATGGCGCGGCAGCAAGGCTTCCTGGATCGCCGGCAGCACCTTGTCGGTGTAGCCGTCAAAACGCGTGTGATATTTACTCGGGCTGGTATTGGGTATCAACGTATAGCTGCGGTCGAACAGGTCATCCAGGCTGATTCGGCCCTGCTGCACATCCGCCTCGAACTGTTCGGCGATACGGTTGGCCCCCTCGCGGGCCAGGTCGTAGACACGCTGGTGATAGTCATCCAGACCGACCTCGGCCAAACGCTCGCTGATGGTCTCCGCCTGCGCTTCCATCTGCACCGCGGCGTCCGCCAACTGGCGCGTCTGCTGGTCGCTCACCGTGAGGTCACTGCGCATCTGCTCCACCGCATGGAACAGGCTGTCGAGCTGCGCGCGATTGGTGTCGCTGCCCTGGGCGATTTCGTTGACTTGCCCTTCCACATCCGCCGCCAGGCTGGCGATGGTCTCCAACTGTTCGCCCGCTTCCTCCACCTGCGCGACGCCGGTGTTCAAATCCGCCGACAGTTGGCGAATCTGCTCCACCACCTGGGCCGTGCGCTGCTGGATATCCGCCACCATCACGCCGACTTCGTCGGTGGCCTTGGCGGTACGCCCGGCCAGCCCCCGCACTTCATCGGCCACCACCGCAAATCCGCGTCCGTGCTCGCCGGCCCGTGCTGCTTCAATGGCGGCGTTCAAGGCCAGCAGGTTGGTCTGGCTGGCGATGGACTGGATTACCAGGGTCACACGCTGGATTTCTTCGCTGCGCTGGCTCAACGCTTCGATCAGCTCACGGCTGGCATTGGCGCGCTGGCTGAGCTGGTGCATACGCGTGATGGACTGGGCCAGCACCTCGCGGCCTTCACTGCTGCGCTGATGGGCCTGGCTGGCCGCGCCAAGGGCCTGGCGGCTGAGCTGGGCGGTCACCTGCTCGGTGCCGATCATCACTTCAGCGCTGCTGACGATCTGTTTGGCCGCACTCAGCTGGGATTGCAGGCGCGCCGCCAGTTGCTTGACCGAATAGGCCACGCCTGCGGCTGACAATGCGTTATGGCTGGTGGTATGGGAAAGGTCGCGCGTCAACTCGCCGATTGCATCGACGGTATTGATCGAGGTCACGGCAGGCGTGCGGGTTTTCAAGCGCGGCAGCCAGATCACCAGCAAGGCCAGTGGCAGGCACACGTACAGCGGCAGACCGGCAAATGCCAGTCCCAGCAGCACCAGCACCATGGCGGCGCTCTGCATAAGCGGCATCAGCCAGACGGGCAGCCTGCTCACCGCTTGCGGTGGCATTGCCATGCCTATCAGAGATCCATCTCCAGCCATCGTCGTTACCCCACTGCTTGTCGTTGTTGTGCCTGCATTAGACGCCACTATCGGGCCATTATCCATGGGCCTTTAGTGGGGGGCTTGCAGCACATCAACAGAGGAGGTGTAACGGGATTGCCCTGGGGGGCCGCAGGCACGGCGCCCCAGCTTCACCGCATCAGGCCTGGCGCTGATGCTTGTCGATCTGCTCGTGGCGCTCTTGGGCCTCGATGCAGTATTTGGTGGTAGGGCTGATCAGCAGGCGCTTGAGGCCGATAGGCTCGCCGCTGTCGTCACACCAGCCAAAGGAATCTTCCTTGATACGCTCCAGGGCGCGCTCCAACTGCGGCAGCATGCGCTGGTCGCGGTCGATGGCATTGACCAGCCAGGTGCGCTCTTCTTCAACGGAGGCGGCGTCGGCCGGGTCGGCCGGGGTGTCCAGGCTTTCAATGGCGATACGGTTCTGCTCAATGCGCTCGTGGTGCTCGACTTTCATGTCCTGCAGCAACTTCTCGAAAAAAGCGTGCTGTTCGGCATTCATGTAGTCATCCGCCGGCATGGCCAGCAACTTTTCCTTTGTCATTGATTTCTCTATAAAAAATACGTGCATTAAGGCGAATAAGGGAGCGTTCCGGTCGACCTCTGCAGGTCTCGGAAAGGCGCCATCCATTCCAAGCGCCACCCGGCACTCAATTTAAGAGGGGCGGCAGTCTAAGGCCGACTTGAGGGCGCAGCAACTGAAATGACAGGCATTTTTTCCCGATTAACCCCCAAAGGCACCAGGACGGGCTTGGCGAATGGTTATCGGAGTGCGTTTATAGCAGGAAAGTTCGTAAAGCGGCTATAAGCCGCATGCTGCAAGCGACAAGCTGCAAGGCGCTCCACTTCAGCCTGCAGCTTGCAACCTGCCGTTCAGCGCTTGAGCTTGCGTTTGTTGCGATATTGGTCAATCACCACCGCCACCACAATGATCAGCCCCTTGATGATGTCCTGGATATACGCATCAACCCCCACGAAGGTGAACCCGCTGGCCATCACCCCGAGGATCAGCGCGCCTATCACCGTGCCGGTGATGCGCCCTACCCCGCCCGCAAGGCTGGTGCCGCCGATCACCGCAGCGGCAATCGCGTCCAGTTCATAGGACATGCCCATGCCCGCCTGGCCGGTGGCGGCACGTGCCGAGGCGACCACACCGGCCAGGCCCGCGAGCAGGCCAGCGATGCTGTAGACGATGATCAGGTGGCGCTTGACGTTGATGCCCGACGTGCGCGCGGCCTGCATGTTGCCGCCGATGGCGTAGGTGTACTTGCCGTACTTGGTGTAGCGCAGGGCGATGTGGAAGATCACCGCCACCACCAGAAAGATGATCACCGGCATGGCGCCATGGCCGATGGCGGTGTAGGAATCCGACAGCATGCTCACCGGCTGCCCTTCGGTGTAGTAGCGCGCCAGGCCACGGGCCGAAACCATCATGCCCAGCGTCGCAATAAATGGCGGAATGCCGGTCACCGCAATGATGCTGCCGTTGATCGCGCCGGCCAGCAGCCCCACACCGAGCCCCATCGCCACCGGGATCCACACCGGCAGGTCGGTGAGCGATGGAAACACCGCGCGGGAAAAGTCCGAGGTCTGCGCCAGGCTGGCGGCAATCATTGCCGACAGCGCCAGCACCGAGCCCGACGACAGGTCGATGCCGGTGGTGATGATCACCTGGGTCACCCCGATAGCCAGCAAACCAATGATCGACACCTGCAATATCATCAGCACCAGGCGCTGGGAGTTCATCAAAAAGCTCTGGTCCCGCACGATCCAGCCGAACAGCTCAAACACCAGGCCGATGCCGATCAACACCAGAAAAATGCTCAGTTCGGTGGGCAAGCGCCGACGCTGCTTGACCGGCGCCGTAGCCGGCTTGTTGTCCGTTATTGCGTTCATAGCCAATCACCTTCTTATTCTGTAATCAGTCGACTGTGGTCATACCCGACGCCAGTTGCATGACTTTTTCCTGGGTCGCCTCGCTGCGATCCAGCGTGCCCATCAGGTCGCCTTCGTGCATCACCATCACCCGGTCGCTCATGCCGAGCACCTCGGGCAGTTCCGACGAAATCATGATCACCGCCATGCCTTCGCTGGCGAGGAACGAGATCAGGCGATAGATCTCGGCCTTGGCGCCCACGTCGATACCACGGGTCGGTTCATCCAGGATCAGCAAGCGTGGATGGGTCATCAGCCAGCGCGCCAGCAAAGCCTTCTGCTGATTACCGCCGGACAGGGTGTCGATGCACTGCTCCAGCGACGGGGTTTTGACCCGCAGCTTCTTGCACATGTCTTCGCACAGCGCGCGCAAGGCTTTCTGCTGGATAAAACCGTTGTCCGAATAGTGCGGCAGTACGGCCATTTCCATGTTTTCCAGCACCGACAGGCACGGGAACAGACCGCTGAGCTTGCGATCCTCGGTCAACAGCGCAAAGCCCTTCTCGATGGCCATGTGCGGGTCGCTGATGCGCACCGGCGTGCCGTCCAGGGTGATCTGCCCGCTGGTGCTGGGGGTGATGCCGAAAATGGCTTCGGCCACATTGGTGCGGCCCGAGCCCATGAGCCCGGCGATACCGAGGATCTCACCGGCGTGCAGGTCAAACGACACGCCTTTGAATACGCCGTCCAGCGTCAGGTCGCGCACCGACAGCAGCAAGTCGCCAATCGGCGTCTCGCGCACCGGGAACAGCTGGCTAAGCTCACGGCCCACCATCATCGAGATCAGGCTGTCGCTGTTCATGCTGTCGGCGCGCTGCAAACCGATGTAGCGGCCGTCACGAAATACCGCCACTTCATCGGCGATGGCGAACACTTCGTTCATCTTGTGGGTGATGTAGACAATGCCTTTGCCCTGGGACTTGAGGTCGGCAATGATCGAAAACAGGTGGGCGACTTCCTTCTCGGTAATCGCCGAGGTCGGTTCATCCATGATCAGGATGTCGGAGTCGTAGGACACTGCCTTGGCAATCTCGACCATCTGCCGCTCGGCGATGCTCAGGTTGCCGACCTGCTCCTCGGGGTCCAGGTTGATGCGCAGCCGCGCCAGTAACTCGGCGGTGCAGCGGTGCATTTCGCGGTGGTTGACCATGTGCAGGCTGTTGAGCTGCTCACGGCCGATCCAGATATTCTCGGCGATGCTCATGTGCGGCATCAGGTTGAGTTCCTGATGGATCATCGCGATGCCCGCCTTCTGCGCGGCCAGCGGCGTTTCAAACACGATCGGCTGGCCGCGCAGACGGATTTCGCCGGCGTCGGGCTGGTAGATGCCGGCGATGATTTTCATCAACGTCGACTTGCCGGCACCGTTCTCGCCCATCAGCGCCAGCACCGAGCCCGGGCGTACGCGCAATTGCACATCGTCCAGGGCCACGACGCCGGGAAAGCCTTTGCTGATGTTGACGATTTCCAGCAGGTAGGGTTCGTCCAGCGCCAGTGGCTGGATACCAGGGGGCTGCGAGGCAGTCGCTTGAGCGAGCATGGGGAGTACTCCATCGGCAGGACGGCCGTGACCGCCCTGCCGCTTATTGTTGTTATGTCACTGCTATTTGAAGTCGTTGACGTTGTCCGGCGTGATCAGCTTGAACGGGATAATCACGTTCTGCTCGACGGGCTCCTGCTTCGCCATCTTGCGCGCTGCTTCCACCGAGCCCACTGCCTGCCCCTTGGCGTCCTGGAACGCCGAGGCGGCCATGTCACCCTTCGTTATCGCGTTCAGCCCGTCCGGGGTTCCGTCGACGCCGGCAATCAGCACTGTGCCGGGTTTGGTGCCTGCCGATTTCAACGCCATGGACGCGCCGATGGCCATCTCATCGTTGTTGGCCAGCACTGCGTTGAACTCGCGGCCCTGGGTCAGCCAGTCGTTGACCAGGGTCATGCCCTTGTCACGCAGCCAGATACCGGTCTGTTCCTGCTCGATCTTGATGTCGGGGTACTTGGCCAGCACCTCTTTCACGCCCTTGGTGCGGTTGGTCGTGGAGTTGTTCGCAAGATCCCCCAGCAGGATCACGATTTTGCCCTTGCCACCGAGTTTTTCGGCGATGTATTGCATTTGCAGCTTGCCGGCCTCGACGTCATCGGAGGTCACGGCCACCACGCCCTTGGGCAGGTCTTTCTGGTCCGGGCGGCGGTTGACGAACACCAGCGGGATGCCCGCTTTGGTGGCTGCGCTGATGATGTTTTTGGTCGATGCGGTGTCCACCGGGTTGACGATGATCGCGTCGACCTTCTGGCTGATGAAATTCTCGACCTGGCTCAGCTGCTTCACCACGTCGGCGCGGGCGTCTTCGAATTGCAGCTGCACACCGTCACCCTTGGGATAGGACTTGGCCTGCTTGTCCATGTCTTCGCGCAGGTAGGTAAGGAAGGTGTCATCGAAGGCGGACATGCTCACGCCCACCTTGATATCGGCGGCGGCGGCCATACCGCTGGCCAGCCACAGGGACAAGGCCAGCGCGGTAAAACGGATCGGGGTCTTCATGAACGGTCTGTCTCCACATTTATTGTTGGTTTTCTGGACGTTGCGTTAATCAGGACTCGGCGGGCAGTCGAACCACCGGCGCGCCGGGAATGCAGCACACCAGCGCGCCGTGGTTTTCGACGCACAGCACATTGAGAAAGGAGAAGTAGAAAGGCCGGGCGCGGGGCAGG
Source organism: Pseudomonas sp. MH9.3 (assembly GCF_034354675.1). Taxonomy (NCBI): domain Bacteria; kingdom Pseudomonadati; phylum Pseudomonadota; class Gammaproteobacteria; order Pseudomonadales; family Pseudomonadaceae; genus Pseudomonas; species Pseudomonas sp. MH9.3. Next base: position 1,367,802 of record NZ_CP133785.1, read on the forward strand.
CCGCGTGGCGTGTGAGAAAGGCGTAAAACTCGCAGTACGGCGTTGAAGATTTTCATCTGACGGTACCTGGTTGTTTTTGATCTTGTTTTTGTTGAGTCGCCGGAATCAGGTCCGGAACGTACTTTATGCAACCTGCAAAAGACTTTATTGGAAAATAATTTCTATATCAACCTATTTTAGAATTTTATTCCATTTTAGTTGAAACCACTTGCTGACGCTCCGCACTCAGGCGTGCAGCGTCCAATATACGGGTGGTTTCCAGCGCGTCATAGGCGTTTACCGGCAAGGGCCCCTGCCCTTCCACAGCACGCTGCAACTGGCTGTAGAAGTGCGTCCAGCAGCCTTTTTCGGTGGGCACCCGTTCGCGCTGCTCGCCTTGTTCAAACCAGCCCCAGCGGCGATGCTCTTCCGCCCCCCAATGCTCGCCTTCGGTTTTCGGCGACTTGCCGGCCATCAGTGCCGCTTCCTGGCCGTCCAGGCCTTCCACGGTGTAGCACCCGAGGGTGCCGCTCACGCGAAAACGCGAAGCCGGGCTGTTTTGCAGACCATTGCCCCGCAGGTGCGAAATGACGCCGTTGGCATGGGTCAGCGACACGAAGAAACCATGGTCAACGCTGGGGTGTTCGGCGGGGTAATGCAATTGCGCAAATACCTGGTCCACCGGGCCGAACAGTTGCAGCGCCTGGTCCACCAGATGGCTGCCGAGGTCACGTAGCCAGCCGCCGCCACTGGCATTGCCGACGCCCTGCGGACGGTAGCGCTCCACACAGGATTCAAAGCGCGTAATGGTGCCCAGTGCGCCGGCGTCAATCAGCTTGCGCACGGTCAGGTAATCGGAGTCCCAACGGCGGTTCTGGTAGACGCTCAGCAAGACGTCATGGCGCTCGGCGGCCGTGATCAGCGCCTGGGCCTGTTCGGCGTTGCTGGCGAAGGGTTTGTCACTGACCACCGCCACGCCGTGCTCGATGGCTTCCAGCACCAGGGCCGGGCGGCCTTTGAGCGTGGTGGAGATAACCAGCGCATCAACGCCGGCTTCGACGATCTGGCCGATGGCGTCGAATGCCGGGATACCCGGGTGATCGGTTGCCAGTTGCTCGCGGCGTTCGATTGATCGTGTGACCACGCCCACAAACGTCGCGCCCGGCAATGTTGCAATCAGCGGCGCATGAAAAAAACGCCCTCCGTGGCCGTAGCCGACAAGTCCGATTCGCATAACGCGTGTTCCTTTATTGAGAGGCAAGGCCAATCCAGGGGGGAGCAAGCGAACTTCCTCCCACCTGTTTGATCGCGCATCTGCAGAGGTTCAGTTATAAAAACCCGGACGCTGCGGCAGGCTGACGTTCACAATCTGCTCGCTGTTTTGCGCCTCGATGCACGCGTCCGCCGCCACGGCCGCTGCAAAGCCGTCCCACGCCGACGGCCCGCCGACCTGGCCGGCGCGCACGCTGTCGATAAACGCCTGCAATTCGACGTCATAGGCGCCGACAAAACGGTCTTTCCAGTCCATCAAAATGGCGTTGGACAGCTTCGCCTCACTGCGCAATTGCACCTGGGACGGTTCCGGCAATTTGGCGATACCGGTCTCCCCCACCACTTCGCACTGGATGTCGTAGCCGTACTGGCAGTTCACAAACACCTCCACGTCAATGCGCGTGCCTTTGGCGGTCTCCAGCAGCACGATTTGTGGATCGCGCAGATGGGCCAGGGCCTTGCTGCTCTTGCGCGGGAACACCACTTGCACCGAGACGTAGTCGTCGTCGAGCAGCCAGCGCAGCACATCCAGCTCGTGGATCAACGTGTCGGTAATTGCCATGTCAGTCTTGTAGTTGTCGCCCACCCTGGGGTTGCGATGCGCGCAGTGCAGCATCAAGGGCTCGCCAATCTGGCCGCTGTCGATCACCGCCTTGAGGGCTCGATAACCAGCGTCGTAGGGGCGCATGAAGCCCACTTGCACCAGACGCTTGCCGTGGGCCACTTCGGCATCGACGATCGCCCGGCAACCTTCGGCCGTCACGGCCAGGGGTTTTTCGCAGAACACCGGCTTGCCGGCAGCGATGGCGGCGAGCACAAACGCCTGGTGGCTCGGCCCCCAGGACGTCACCAAAACCGCCTCGACCTGCGGCGAATGGATCAGCGCATGGCCGTCCGGGTACACCTCGGCATCCAGCTGCAACTCGGCAACCACCCGGGCGGCCTGTTCAAGGTTGATGTCCGTCACCGCCACGACCTGGCTGTTGAGCAACGTCTGGCTGCACCGACGAATATGGTCTCGGCCAATGGCGCCCGTGCCGATCACTCCAAGCTTCAAAGACATGCAAACACTCCTCTTGTTGTTAGTACTGCCTGGCCTTGGCCAACTGTTCATTGAGTTTTGCGGCGGCTGCACGGGTGCGCTCGCTGGTGGACACCTGCGCCACCCCCACCCGCCACCACGACAGGTAGCCGTGGACCATGGTCTTGGGCAGCACCTTGATATCGATCAGGGTCGAGACGCTTTGCGTGCGCGCATCAGCCAGGGCCGCTTGCAGCTGTTCCACGTTGCTGACCTTGTAGGTTTTGCAGCCATAGGCCGCCGCGCTCATGGCGAAATCAACCGGCACCAGGCCGCCGTCGAGCTTGCCGGTCTCGGGGTTGCGGTAGCGGAATTCGGTGCCAAAGCTGTCCATGCCGTTGCCGATCTGCAGGTTGTTGATGCAACCGAAGGCCATGTTGTCCAGCAGCACCACGTTAATCTTGCGCCGCTCCTGGATCGAGGTGACCAGTTCCGAATGCAGCATCATGTAGGAGCCGTCGCCAACCAGCGCATACACCTCCTTCTGCGGTTCGGCGAGCTTCACGCCGAGGGCCGCATTGATCTCGTAGCCCATGCACGAATAGCCGTATTCGACGTGGTAGGTGTTGACGCCCTTGCTGCGCCAGGCCCGCTGCAAATCACCCGGCAGGCTGCCGGCGGCGGCGACGATAATGGCGTCGTCGGCCAGGCTTTCATTAAGCACGCCAAGAACGCGGCTCTGGGTGAGGCAGGAGCCGGTGAGCTCGATGAATTCGCGCAGTACCGCGCGGTCCAGCGGGTCGTCGACCTCGGGCACGAAATCATCGCCGTGGTACTGCACGTTGTGCACGCGATCCAGCTCGGCCTCCAGTTGCGCCTTCGCGTCGCTCACCTGTTCGCCCCAGCCCGCGCGGTAGTCGCCGAGCGCATCGGCCAGTGCTTCGAGGGCCACCCTGGCGTCCGCCAGCACCTGCACACCGTCCAGCTTCAACGCGTCGCACGGGCTGATATTGAGGTTCAGAAACCTCACCTCGGGGTGTTTGAACAGAGACTTGGACGACGTGGTGAAGTCGCTATAACGGGTGCCGACGCCGATGATCAGGTCCGCCTCCGGCGCCAGCAGGTTGGCCGCCAGGCAGCCGGTTTCGCCGATACCGCCCACATTGAGCGCATGGCTGGACAGCACGGCACTCTTGCCCGCCTGGGTCTCGGCGAAGGGAATGTCAAAACGCTCGGCAAAGGCTTGCAGCGCCGCATTCGCGCCGGCGTACTTCACCCCGCCGCCACAGATGATCAGCGGCTTGCGCTTGCCCCGGAACACCGCCAATGCATCGCCGATCATCGCGGCAGTGGGCGCACGACGCTCGATGCGGTGCACGCGCTTTTGCAGGAAATAATCCGGATAATCCCAGGCTTCAGCCTGCACGTCCTGCGGCAATGCCAGAGTCACGGCGCCGGTTTCAGCGGGGTCGGTCAGCACGCGCATGGCGTGGATCGCGGCGCTCATCAACTGCTCGGGACGGTTGATGCGGTCCCAGTATTTGCTCACCGAGCGGAACGCATCGTTGGTGCTGATGCTCAGGTCGTGGAACTGCTCGATCTGCTGCAACACCGGGTCGGGCTGGCGGCTGGCGTAGACATCGCCGGGCAACAGCAGCAACGGAATACGGTTGGCGGTGGCGGTCGCCGCAGCGGTGAGCATATTCGCCGCACCCGGGCCGACGGACGCGGTGCACGCATAGATTTTGCGGCGCAGGTGCTGCTTGGCGAACCCGATGGCGGCATGGGCCATGCCCTGCTCGTTGCGGCCTTGATGCACCACCAGGTCGCCGCTGTCCTGCTCGAGCGCCTGGCCCAGGCCCAGCACATTGCCGTGGCCGAAAATAGTGAATACCCCGGCGACGAATTTGCTCTGTACGCCATCGACTTCGATGTACTGGTTATCCAGAAATTTCACCAGGGCCTGGGCCATGGTCAATCGGGTGGTGGTCATCACTTGCACCTTGTGTCAATTCAGATCCATTGGGGCTCGGTTATGCCCGAAACTTTTGCAACAGGGTCATGCTGGCTCCCAACGCCTGCTGAATATCCGCCATCCAATGCACGCTTTCGGCAAACGGTTCGAACGACAGATAGCCCCTGTAGCCGCTGCCGAGCAAGCTGTCGATCTGCGCCGCATTGCCGAGGATATCGCCCTCGCCCACCCGTACACGGTGACCGTCGCGGATCGAATTGAGCGGCGCATCGGCATCTTCCACGCCGCAGATATGCACCAGCCCGGTGAGTGGCGCGAAGAACGCCTGCTCGCCGGCCAGGTGATGGTGGAAGGTGTCATGCACCAGGTGCGGCGCAACCATGCGGTTGAGGGCGAAACGTAACGGCGATTTCATTGTTGTTGTTCCCCGTCCAAAACAGCTTAAAGGTCCAGCAGCCAGCTGTGCTGCGGGTCATTGTGGAAATGCCAGGCGCGCTTGGGCCCGGCCATCACGTTCAGGTAATAGGACTCGTAGCCGTACGGCACGCTGACCGGGTGATACCCCTTGGGCACCACCACCAGGTCGCTGTTTTCCACGGCCATGGCCTGATCGATGCTGCGATCGTCGGTGTAGACACGCTGGAACACGTAGCCCTGGGGCGGGTTGATCTGGTGGTAGTAGGTCTCTTCCAGAAAGCTCTGGTGCGGCAGGTCGTCGGTGTCGTGTTTGTGCGGCGGGTAGCTCGACGAGTGCCCGGACGGCGTGCGCACCTCCACCACCAGCAGCGAGTGGGCCGGCTCGCTGTCGGGCAGGATATCGCACACATAACGGGTGTTGGCGCCCTTGCCGCGCACGCTGCGTTTGCAGTCTTCGGGGCGGATCAGGCGCGGCTCGAAACCTGCGGCGCCGGGGGCGGCGCACACGGCGACTTGTACATCGCTCAAGGCGGTCACCTGGGCATCTGTGCCCGGCGGCAGGTAGGCGGCAAACGGCGATTTGTCCTCGAACACCGAGTGGCGATCACCGAGGTTCTGCCAGTCGAAACCTTCGCCTTGAATAGTCACCCGGCCACTGAGCAGCACCAGGCACAGCTCTTTGTCGCCGGCGCTGACCGGCAGGGTTTCGCCCAGGCTCAGGCGGTATGCACTGAAGCCCACGTACTCCAGGCGCCCTTCTTCCAGGGCGACCATGGTTTGTCCGCGTTTGCTGCTTTTAACCAACAGGCTCATGGTTGGGTCCTCTCATCGAGCAGCGCGCGCAAGGTGTCATAGCCTTTTTTCGCATAGACATAGCTGGGCGCCACGGCAGGGTCCTGCTCGGCTTCCACCACCAGCCAGCCCTCGTATCGGGCCGCCAGCAATACATCGAGCAGTTCGGCAAAGTTGATGTCGCCATCGCCAGGCACGGTGAAGGTGCCGTTGACGATGCAGTCGGGGAAGCTCCACATCTGGTTGCGCGCCAGTTGCACCACCGGTTTGCGCACGTCCTTGAAATGCACGTGGCAAACGCGGTCGATGTGTTTGCGCAGCACTTCAAGCGGTTCGCCGCCGCCCATGTAGCAATGGCCCGAATCGAACAGCAGGCCGACTTCGGGACCGGTGCGCTGCATCAACTGGTCGATGTCCTGCGGGGACTCGACGTAGGCGCCCATATGGTGGTGGTAGGCCAGGCGCACGCCCTGGGACAGGGTAAAGCGCGCCAGCTCCGTGAGCTTGTCGGCGTAATCCTGCCAGGCCTGTTCGCTGTGAAAACGCGGGCGTTCGATCAGGCGAATGCGCGAACCCTGGATGGAATCGGCAACTTCGCCATACACCAGTACCTTGGCACCGTTGTGTTTGAGCAATTGAACGTGGCCGCCAATCGCCTCGATTTCTTCGGCCACCGAGCGGCGCGCCAGACGGCTGGAGTACCAGCCGGAGACCAGCGCCAGCTCATAGGGGCGCAGCACATCGGCGACGCCCTGGGCGTCTTTGGGGAACTTGCCGTTGAGTTCAAACCCTTCGTAGCCGATGGCCTGGCCTTCGCTCAGCGCGGTGCTCAGCGGCGTTTCACCGCCCAGGGCCGGCAGGTCGTCGTTGCTCCAGGAGATCGGGTTGATGCCAATTCGGATTGCGGGCATGGCTGCACCTTTTATTGTTTTCAGGTATCACTGAGATCTGCTTTATGTGGGAGGGGGCTCGCCTCCTCCCACAGTGGATCGCGTTTAATGTCGAGCGCTGCGCCAGGCGTTGATGAGCTGTTCAAAGGTCTTCTGCACTTGCTCAACCAGCATGTCGTCATCGATCTCCCCCGCCATCCACGCGCGGCTTGGCTCCTGGAAGATCGTGCGGCCCACCGCAAAACCCCGGCAGGTGGTGCTGTGGCTGGCTTGTTGAAAGCCCTCCGCCAGGCATTCAGCGGACGCATTCAGGCCCAGCAATACCACGCCACGGCAATACGGGTCGCGCTCAAGGATCAGCTCATCGAGCTTTGTCCACGCCTCGGCCGACTGCGCCTCGATCTTCCACCACGCCGGGTAGATGCCCAGGTTGTACAACCGTTTGAGGCTGCGGTAGAGCACATCCGGGTGCGGCGACGGGTGATCCTTGGGCGGGATGACTTCCAGCAGCAGTTCATGGCCGCTGACCAGCGATGCGTCGTACACCGCCCTGAGTTGCGCTTCCTGTTCCAGGCGCAGCAGAGGCTCGTCATCCGGGTGAAACTGCACCAGGCACTTGATGATCTGTTCGTGGGGCCAGGCGATGAGGTTGCTGCCAATCGAGCGGCCGTGTTCAAACGCCAGCGGCCGTGAGTTCTGCACTTCCACCGGGCGCGCAATCCACCAGCCGCGACCGCTGGCAGCGTTGAGCGCGTCCTGGCCGAAACGCTGGTCGGCCAGCAGGCCCACATCGGCCTCGACGCCCTGCTCGCGCAGCTTGTGCTCCACGCGTTCGATGGCCTGGATAAACAGCTGCTTGATGTCGCTGATGCGGGTCAGGTCCTGGCCACCTTTTCGCGCAAGCTCCACCAGTTGCCAGCGATGGTCAAAGGCGAACACAAACAGCTGCTTCCAGGTTTTGCGCGGCACCGTGACCCGGTGCAGGCGTTGCAGGGTTTCGTCCTGATCCGGCCGGGTGATGGGCACCGGGCTGCTGGACAGGTAATCCAGTTCGGCGCGCGTTGGCATCGCCGGGGCACAGGCGTGACGCGACACCACCAGGCCACCACAGGCGTTGGCCAGCTGGCTGCAACGCTCGTCACTGGCGTCATTGATCCAGCCACTTAAAAATCCCGACATGAACGCATCGCCGGCCCCCAGCACATTGAGCACTTCCACGCGCACACCGGGGTAAATCGCGCCGTCTTCCAGGCTGGCCGGGATCGCGCCGTGGATCACCGTGCAGCCTTGCGGGCCCAGTTTGACCACCAGCGTCGCCGGGGTCAGCTCGCGCACCGTGCGCAGCGCGGTAAGCAGGTCTTCACTGCCGCCAGCGATGAGGAATTCTTCTTCGGTGCCGACGATCAGGTCGAAACGCGGGAGGATGGTCTGCACGTGCTGGCTGACATTTTGGTCGGCCACAAAGCGCGTCTCGCCGTCGGCCTTGCCCGCCAGGCCCCACAGCACCGGACGGTAGTCGATGTCCAGCACGCACCTGACGTTGTGCCGGGCCGCGTAATCCAGCGCCTGGATGCTGGCCTTGTACACGCTGTCGGTGGAGAAATGCGTGCCGGTGATCAGCAGCGCCTTGCTGGAAGCGATAAAGGCCTCGTCGATGTCCTCGGCGCGCAGGGCCATGTCGGCGCAGTTTTCGCGGTAGAACACCAGGGGGAAGGTTTCGCGGTCCTTGAGCCCGAGCAGCACCAGCGCGGTGAGGCGTTCCGGGTCGACCTTGATACCGCTCACATCGCAGCCTTCGCGGCTCAGGGACTCCACCAGGAAACGGCCCATATGGTCGTCACCGACGCGGCTGAGCATCGCCGACTTGAGCCCCAGGCGTGCAGTGCCGAACGCGATATTGGCGGATGACCCGCCGAGGTATTTGGCGAAACTGGTGACGTCCTCAAGCCGCGCCCCCACTTGCTGCGCATAGAGGTCGACGCCCAGGCGCCCGAGGCAAATCAGATCCAATTGACGCCCACTGGCAAAACGAGTCTGGCCCATGCTGGCTCCTGTTATTTTTATCAGCCTGCGTTGTGCCGCCGTGGCGACGGCAAACGCTCTTGGTGGGAGCAGACTAGAACGTCCGGCGACACCGATCAATATTTATTCCATAATTATTTTTATTGGAATATTTTTTCCAATACGCCAGCATAGCTTCACGCCAGCCGCAGTGCATCGTTTCAGCAGCCCCGCCGGCCGTGATGCCGAGGTATTTTTTTGCGCCTACCCTGTAGACTGGCGCCACCGCCCAGCGCACCAGACCGACACGCCAGAAGGATTGCCCATGTCCGAGACCCCTTCACAAGACGCTCTCGCCAGCCCCCCGCTCAATGCCGAACGTTTGCTGCAGCTGATCACCGATGAATACGAGAGCCTGCCTCGCCAGCTCAAGCGCATCGCCAGCTACATGAGCCAGCAGAGCGACCGGATCATGGTCGACCGCATCAGCGACATTGCCCGCGAATGTGAAGTGCACCCTTCGGCCATCGTGCGTTTTTCCCAGCGCTTCGGCTTCAGCGGGTTCAGTGAGATGCAGACGCTGTTTCGCGAGGCGTATACGCACAAGACCACGCCCGTGCAGAACTACCAGCAGCGCATTCGCAGCATGATCGCCAACAAGTCGCAGAAGGCCAGCGGCGGCGACCTGGCGCGTGAGTGCGTGAATGCCACGTTATCGGGCATCGAGCGGCTGGGGCTGGAGCTGGATGACGTGGCGTTCGACAAGGCCGTGGACCTGGTGGTCAACGCCGACAACATCTATGTGGTGGGCGTGCGCCGTTCGTTTGCGGTGGCCGACTACCTGGTCTACAACCTGCAGCACACCAACAAGCGCATCCACCTGGTCTCGGGCCTGGGCGGCAGCTACCGCGAGCAGATGCGCAGCGTGCGCGCCAATGACCTGGTGATCGCCATCAGCTTTACACCCTACGGCAAAGAGACCCAGCACTGCCTGCGCATCGCCCAGCACCATCAGGCCAGGACGCTGATCATTACCGACAGCAACCTCTCGCCCCTGGCCAAGCGCGCGAATGCGGTGCTGCTGGTCAACGAGGGATCATCCTTTGCGTTCCGCTCATTGAGCGCAACATTGTGCCTGTGCCAGGCCTTGTTCATCGCCGTGGCTTACCGCCTCGAATTGAAAGTGGACGAGATTCACGAGCAAGTGGGTTTCGACGACTGACCTGACACCCTGCAAAACAAAATGTGGGAGGGGGCTTGCTCCCGATAGCGATGTGTCAGTGCTGAACAGGCCAGCTGACATACCGCTATCGGGAGCAAGCCCCCTCCCACATCGGGATGGAGCCTGGCTCGGATCAGTGCATGAAGATCGCGATCAGAATGATCAACGGGATTGGCACGCCAAGGAACCACAGAAGTAATGAGCGCATGATGTTCTTCCTTATTTAACGAACGTAGTTTTCGGTTTCGACGTACACCACCGCATCGCGACGGCGACCGCCGAAGGTGGCAGCGAAGCTGGCGAAGAACGCACCGATCAACAGCGACACGAAAGTCCACAGCGAGGCGTACGCGGCCACTTTCGCGGCCGTGTCGGCAGCTTGCTTGGCTTTGAGCTTGGCGTCTTCGATGGCTTTGCGGGCGTCGCCATACACCTTGTCGATACGCGCTTCGGCATCGGCCTGGCTGAGGTTGGTGCGCTGGCTGATCAGTTGAGCCAGGTAGGTACGGTCTTCCGGTGCCAGCTGGCCGTCGTTGCTCAGGGTACGAGCGAAGATGCGACCGACCACGGCATGCGCTGCGTCATCGCTGACCGCTGCAGGGCGATCATCACGGAACAGGCTGTCGACGTAGTAGCCGAAGTCGCCGCTGTGGGCGCCCTTGGCCATGCTGCCGGCGGCCTGGGTCATGCCGCTTGCCGCACCCGACGCCACGCTGGCACCGGCTTTGACACCACCGCCGACGACGCTGCTCACCGAGCCGACGACCAGTACGGCCGTGATCAGGGTGGCCACGGCCCAGGCCAGGAAGCCGTGGGCGGTGTCGCGAAAGTACACTTCATCGCCATGCATGTTGGCCCACTTCACGCGCAAGCGACCGGCGATGTAACCGCCCAGGCCCGATGCGACGATCTGGGTGAAAGCCAGCCAGATAATGGTGGAAATGCCAAGGCCCTTGGCACTCATGCCGCTGTCGGCCCACGGCGATACCGCCGAGAAACCCAGGCCGAAGCCCAGCAGTACGAGGATCAGGGACAGTGCAGCCGCCGCAGCGGCGCCAGCAAAAATCGCCCCCCAGGAAACCCCGGAGCGCGCGCTCGATTCTTGAAGCGTGGTGGATGATGTGATCATTGTTGTTGTGCTCCCGGCAGGAAAAAAAGTGTTACAAGTCTCAAAAGGGACAGTGCAGGCCGCGTGCCAGCCCCCTCTAAAAATAAAATCTATATATTTCAACAACTTAACTAAATTGAACTTACACAATCCATGCAAGTTGCAATAAACCCGGGTTTCGAGCGGGCGTAATGCAATCCCCACAGCCACACACAACGGCCTGTGAGAAGGGGCTTGTTCCCCCAGATGATTTTCCTGTCAGTTTTATGGAGATGACGTTTTATTTAGGAAACGTTCAGTTACTTATTGGCAAAATATGCGTACTTCTAGTGTGAATCGCTCACCAGGTACTCCTATGACCCGTATTTTGACCATCGAGGATGACGCCGTAACGGCCCGCGAGATCGTCGCCGAGCTGAGTAGCCATGGACTGGAGGTGGACTGGGTGGACAATGGCCGCGAAGGCCTGGTCCGCGCCGTGAGTGGTGATTACGATCTGATCACCCTCGACCGAATGCTGCCGGAACTGGATGGCCTGGCCATCGTCACCACCTTGCGCACCATCGGCGTCTCCACGCCGATCCTGATGATCAGCGCCCTCTCCGACGTCGACGAGCGTGTGCGCGGCCTGCGCGCCGGCGGTGACGATTACCTGACCAAACCCTTCGCCTCCGATGAAATGGCCGCGCGCGTCGAAGTGCTGCTGCGCCGCAAAAGCACGGTCAAGGAGTTCGAAACCGCATTGCGCGTGGCGGACCTGGAACTGAACCTGATCAGCCGCGAAGCCAGTCGCGCCGATCAGCCGCTGACCCTGCTGCCCACCGAATACAAATTGCTCGAATTCCTGATGCGCAACACCGGGCAGATCCTCTCGCGAATGATGATCTTCGAGGAAGTCTGGGGCTATCACTTCGACCCCGGCACCAACCTGATCGACGTGCACATCGGGCGCCTGCGCAAGAAGATCGATCCCCCGGGCCTCACGCCGCTGATCCGCACGGTACGGGGCTCGGGTTATGTCATTGCTGAACCCCTCTAAGGGCTGGCGCTCCTCCAGCAGCCGCCTGCTGGCGCTGTACAGTTCGCTGTTCGTGGCCTGGAGCTGCATCCTCATGGGGGTGCTGTATTACGAGGTCTCGGGTTACCTGAGCGACCTGTCGCGCCATTCGCTGCTGCAGCGCCAGCACCTGTTCCAGCGCTTCGACGGTGAAGAACTGGTGGAAGCGCTGACCACCAGCATGACCTTCGACATGAAGGGCGTAGACGCCTATGGCCTGTTCGACGAGGCCTTCCGCCCGTTGAGCGGGCCGATCCGCGCGGTGCCACCGGACCTGCCCCTGGACGGCAAGATCCACACGCTGGTCAATTGCGTCGAATCCGACGATCCCAAGTTGCCCAAGGACAGCTGCGATGCCGTCGCCACCCACACCGACGACGGCCGCTGGCTGGTGCTGGTGCGCGCCAACGGTTCGCTGTTCGGCGTCACGCGGATCATCTGGCACGCCCTGTTGTGGGCGCTGTCGCTGACCATCATCCCCGGGATCGCCGGCTGGCATCTGCTGCGCCGCCGCCCGCTGCGGCGCATTCGCGGGATTCAGGCGAGCGCCGAGGCCATCGTCGCCGGCGACCTCACCCATCGCCTGCCGCTGTCCGACCGGCGTGATGAGCTGGACATGCTCGCGGCCATCGTCAACGCCATGCTCGACCGCATCGAGAAACTGATGAATGAGGTCAAGGGCGTGTGCGACAACATCGCCCACGACCTGCGCACCCCGCTGACGCGCCTGCGCGCGCAGTTGTACCGCATCAAGCAGCAAGCCGAGGAAGACTCGGTGCACGCGGTGAAACTCGACGATGCAATTGCCGAAACCGACACGCTGATGGCGCGCTTTCGTGGGCTGTTGCGCATCTCGGAGCTGGAAGATCACCAGCGCCGCTCGGGCTTTCTGGTGATGGACCCGCTGCCGCTGCTGCGCGAGCTGCATGACTTCTACCTGCCGCTGGCCGAAGAAGGCGAATTGCAACTGGTATTGGACGTGCCGGCGTCTTTGCCGCCGATCAGCGGTGACCGCGCACTGCTGTTCGAAGCCCTGTCCAACTTGCTGAGCAACTCGATCAAGTTCACCCCGCCGGGCGGCGAAGTGATTTTGCGCGCGGTCAATAACGCCGGCAGCACCCGCATTGAAGTGCATGACTCCGGGCCTGGCATTCCGCTGGCCGAGCGCGATGCGGTGTTCCAGCGCTTTTACCGAGTGGACGAAGGCGAACAGCAAGGCGGGTTCGGGTTGGGCTTGTCGATTGTGGCGGCGATCATCAACCTGCATGGCTTCAAGCTGGACGTGGGCAGCAGCGCACGCGGCGGCGCCAGGCTGGCACTGGAGTGCCGGCAACAACTGATGCCCAAATAACCCGGACACTGCAAAAAAACGGTGGGAGGGGCTTGCTCCCGATGGCGGTGGTTCAGTCAGCATGGCTGTAGCTGATACACCGCCATCGGGAGCAAGCCCCCTCCCACCGTTGAATGTGTACTGTCTGTCGGATCTGATCAGGCCGGGTAGTTGGCGCGAAGCGCAGCAAGCCCATCGCTGTAAACACCAGTGAACAACGCCTCGGCAGCCGCCTCGGTGGTGCCCGCTGCCGGTGTGAACACGCCGGACCAGGTCACCTTTGCCGACGTTTCGCTCAGCGCCTCAACCTGCACCGTCGCCAGGTAAGCACTCACCGGAAACGGCGATTGCTCGATGGTGTAGCTGTAGGTGCGCGCCACGTTGTCAAAGGTTTGCAGGCGCTCCACGATCACGGCGCCATCGGTGGTTTGCAGGTGACGCACGCGTCCGCCCTCACCCGGCTCGCTGCTGGCGATAAACGCCAGCCAGTCCGGCAGGCTGTTGAAACCGCCCATCAATTGCCAGACCTGATCGGCCGAAGCGGGGATTTCAATCACGCAAGATGCTGTTGCCACGGTAAATACTCCAGAAAATAAATCAGCATTCAGATCCTTGTCCTGTCTAACCACGCCGCTGCACCAGAGGTAGCAGACGACATGATTCCAAGGGGTGCTCAGTGAGTGTTTGAAACACTGCCCGGCTTATCGTTCAACCGCATCGGCCAACTATCGGTTATTCCAACCTCGGGTATTTAGGCGCTGGATACCTAAGCTCTCCCCGCAGAACGGAGTCGAACTCAATCACGGCCTCCTCAAGCCTTCTCAGCAGTTGCGCGGGACTGATGACCTGCGCCAAACGGTTGGCGATCGATCGCAGGTACACACGAAGCATCTCGTCCGCATCCACGATCCGCTTGATGAATAACCACAGCCGTTTGCGCAGGCCTTCATAACCTGCCTGATATTCCGCCGTGCCGGAGAGCTTGGCGAATCGCGACAAGATGCTTGTAGCTCCCGGGTCCGCCACGAGTTCCTGAGCCGCCACTCTTCGCCATAGCGTTGTTCTGGCGGCCGCTTCCGACTCGGGCAAGCCCCTGAGCCAGTCAACGGGTTGGTTCAAAAGCGGGGCGTTATTGTTGACCCATAATTCGACACCTGTTTCACGCTCAAACGAGAGTAAACGTTGGAACGTGTTCAAATCGTTGAAGGGATTTCCATTCAGGTCCAGCCCCTGCCTCAAGTCAACTGTCCTGGGAATAGAGGTGAAATTGTTATCCTCCAGCCCCAGAAATTCCAAAGACTGATGTTCAAACAACTCCTCGGGAACAGTCGTCAACGCCGTGCGATTCAGAGTGAGGCGGCGCAGTTTGGTCAAAGTGGCGATTGATGGAGGCGTCCCAAGATTATTACCGCTCAAATCAAGTGACTCCAGCGCCGTCATCTGACTGAAAAACGCACTCTCCTCCGGCGGCATGCTCAGCCCGTTACTGGTCAGTTTCAGTTGCCTCAGACGGGGAAACTTTACAAGTTCCGCGGGCAAGCCGGAGCGGATCGCGTCTTTAATCTCGAGAATTTCAAGACGCGGGAAGCAGCGGGAATAGATCTCCAAATACTCAGGAATCATTCCCTCCGGTTCACTGATGGCAACCACGGAATTGAACTGCAGATTCTCGCTGCGCATATAGGTGAAAAGGTCCACTAGCGGGCGATTGCCCGACACGGTGAAATCCGCGTCAAGCTTGAAGCCGATCATCCGACCGTTGCGATAGACCTTTTGCGATTGCGCGCCACGCCATGTGTATAACCGACGCAGCTCCTCAAACCATTCGGGTGGCGTTTCAGGATCAAGTTTACTCTGATCAATTATCCACTCGAGCTTGTCTTCCTCATCGATCGGCGCGTCTGGCAACTCGTCATCAGAATCAATCGAGAGGCCATCCTGGTAAGCCTCGTTTTCATTTTGGAAATATTCATCCTCCAGAATGCTCCACTGGTACTCGGAGATGTAGCTCAGGTTTTCCTGGGTATCCACAATTCGCTGTAGCTCGGCTTGCGCATCATCGACCCAATCGAAACATTCCATGAATTCGCTGACTTGCAGATCCGTGAAGCCGGGAATGTAGGTATCCACCAGCATTCTATCGGTCCGCAGGGCTGCCGCTCGCCCTCCAGCCCCCCCCAGTAAGCTACCTTCTTCCGGCTCGAAAAACGGCGTTCGCAATTGCTGTCGACGCAGCACCGTTTCAAATTCGCGCCGGTTTAAAAGGTTGAGCCGTAGCTTGAACTTGAAGTTGTCGAGTGAGCGCTGCACGCCCAGCTTGAGAAACTCCGCATCCGTCAGGCTGGCTACAAGCGCATCGCCAAAGTCGTCCGTGATATAGCCAGGCGTCGGCGTTGAGTCCGGGCATCGGTAGCGGTTTGTTGCCCTGATGATGATGCGTTGTTTTGGCAGGGAGGGCGCTCCGATCCTGTCCACTACCACACCGGAGGCCGACCCTTCGCGCACCGTTATCGGTACGTTCCAACCGGGCATGCGCCGAGCGCTGTGCAGCAGCAGCGTGTCGCTGTCCACGTTACGGATGCTATCGAGATAAGCCCCCTCATAGGCACGAACCAGGCGCAACTCGTGTTCGTAAGCCGAGACTTGAGGTTCCAGACGCTGAAACAACGCCTTGGTCTCTGCCAGGGTCAACGTGCTGTCAGGGCTGATGTGTTCGTCGAGCAACATCTGATCGCGCACTGACAAAGGCAGTGACGGGTATTCATGCGCGAGGGCCTTTTGCAGGTCACTCTGCGGTTTGGTGAGGACGTTGTAATGCTCTTCAAACATCGACAACCGCTGATCATGCGCGATCCCCCTGGCCTTGAGGTGTATCAATCGGGCTCTGACGTAAGTGGGAGGATATGGCTCCCCTGGCTCAAGTAGATCGCCCAATAACTGACGTGTTTCTTCCGGGCCCAGACGTCTTGCCAGGTCTTTGAATAACGAGCCGCCTTTGGGATGAATAACCAACACATCTTCTTCAGCCGTGATTGCGGCGGTTTCCCAGATGACCTTGTTGCCATCGACCAGCCGCAAGCCGACGCCGCGGGGCCAGGAACTGTCTGACGTCAACCAGCGGGCCAGGTGCAAATCCCCCAGAGGCGACTGAACACTGCCCAGCTGCGTAATGTAGTCTTCCACTCGCTGAGCGGTCTTGAAACGCAGCAACGTATCGGCAAACAACCCTTTGGGCCTGGCGCCCGTGATCAGTTGCTGGCGCAATTGCTCATCTGAAACGCCGCTGACCCGGCGGATCAATTCCAGCCTGTCATCCGAAATCCCTTCCACCTCGCGCCCGAAACCGCGCATCAACTGAGGACGAGTCCACTGTGCGATGGGCACATTCTCCGCGCCTGGCGGGATGAAGATTTCAGCAGCAACGACGTGAGGCGACGATGGGGTAACGATGGGCTCGGAGGGAGGTTGAATGCTTGCGCCCCCCTCATCGAGCACAGGCGGCCTGGGCCGCGGTGTTGGCTTTGACGCCGGGCCGGCCAGCGCTACGCCGGTCTTGATCAACAGCGGCAGCGCATTGAGCAAGCCAAAGACCGTTCGGGTCACGCCTTCATTGATTTTATCCCGGCTCTCGCCTTCCACCACTTCAGACACCCCCTGCGCGGCGTCGATCAACCCGGCCAGACCCAGCAAGCCTTCGCCACCGGGAAAGAAAATAGCCAGCGCGCCCCATCGGTTTATCCAGCCGATCACCGGATTGATCACGGCCGCCAGATTGTCGCGATTGACATCGGCATCGTCGCGAATGGCTTCCTCGGCAGTGGCCAGGCTTGTCTGCTTGAATACCTTGACCAATTCAGCAAACGGATCAACTGAATTCGCAACGGTGTCCAGCAGGATGTAATCGTCCGGGTTCCAATACCCGTCATTGTTGAAGAAGCCCGATTCGCGAGTAAGGTGATGCTGCTTCGGATACTGGGCCATGGCCTGCAATGCTGTCAGCACACCCGCGTGAAAGGTGCCGTCGCTGCGGTCGTCTTTTTCGAAATGCTCGCAGAGGGCCACTCTTTTCTCTCGGTGTTTGCCTTGCTCTACGATCCAGGCGCGCAATGCCTTCATGTTTGCGAACTGATGAAGCGGCGACGAATTGCCTGGTACATAGAGCAGCACCACGCCGCTGCGACGATGACGCACTACCCAAAGATCCCGCGCCGTGTAGCGATAGATCATCAGGCGGGAAACTTCTACATGCGCCATTGGAAAGGTGCGTTGCTCCAACTGAACACTGCTGATGCCAGAGAACTCAACAGCGTCTTCTCCAAGTCCCGCCACTGAAAGAGCCAGCTGCAATCCGGCAAGGGTCAGGCTCGATTCAAGATTTTGCAAAAAGGCAGCCATGACGAATGCTGTCTTCATTGAGGTGCGCAACGCGTAAGGCTCGCTCCCCATGATCGTGGCATCCGATGGCAAGTTGCTGTACAGGTACTCTTGATACAACTCTTTGTAATCGAGATTCCACACCCATTTTTTAAACTCGGCCGCAGTGATCGCAAGTTGCGTGGAAGGCCCGTAGGTCTGCGGGTCGGTGCGGCGGTAGATACCCTCGTAAACCTTATGATTACCGCTGCCCTGAAAAGCGAACTCGTCGACATTCTCAACCAGCTTTATCTCTGGCCCTACGGCTGGTGGCGTGTACAGGCCGAACGCCGTTTCTGCAAAACGGTTATCGCCCACCGCCTGGTAGTCGCTCAACAGGCCCTGCACCAGTGACTGCTGGACGCGGATCTGCCCCTGATACACACCGTTGATGGGCGAGTGACCGTGGTAGTCATAGTCCAGCGTCACCAACTGGGTGGTGACAGGGTCGAGGTCTTCGCCCCACTTGAGGCGTATCTGTGTGGCACCGTGTTCAGCGGGTGTGAAGATCAGGCTGTCTTTCAGGGCAAGATTCAGTGAGCCGAGCCGGTTGGTTGTCGAAATGCAGGATGTCATGCAGTCAAATCCATTTGTGATTGAAGAATCGTCGACTCTAGGTACGTTGACTTGATTGAACGATCAGAGAGTGGAGGTTCGCGTCGAGCCCATTACTGACGCCTTCTGTAGGTCAAGCGGTGCCCACGAGGCCTGAGCCAACGCTCAATCTTGTAATATCCCGCCGTTATGCCTAGCTTATGCGCCCCCCGCCCAACGCTTTAAGGCCCTGCCCCATGGTTATGGTTATGCGTCTTCGTCCCGCCATCACTTCACCTTTTGCCCTCGGTCTGTTGCTCAGCAGCGGCATGGGCAGCAGCCAGGCGGCTGAAATCGAACTGCCGGCGCTACAGGTCCAGGGCGAGGAAGCCTCCGGCTACCGCACCGAGAGCGCGTCGGTCGGCGGGTTCAACGAAGCGCCGTTACTCGACACACCGGCCTCGATCACGGTCATCAACGCCACGCTGATCAAGGACCAGCAAGCCCGCCTGCTCAGTGAAGTGCTGCGCAACGACGCCTCGGTGGGCGACAGCTATGCGCCGATCGGCTACTACGAAAACTTCGTGGTGCGCGGCTTCTCGCTGAATGCGGCGAGCAGCTACAAGATCAACGGGCGCACCATCACTGGCGAGCAGAACGTTGCGCTGGAGAACAAGCAGCAGGTGGAAGTGCTCAAGGGCCTGGCCGGGCTGCAAAGCGGGATTTCCGAACCCGCCGGCGTCATCAACTATGTGACCAAGCGTCCGGAAGAGGTGCGTTCGGTCACCGTCTCCACCGATGATCGCGGCAGCGGCTATGTGGCCACGGATGTGGGCGGCTGGTTCGGCAGCGAGCAGCAGTTCGGCCTGCGTGCCAACGTGGCCCATGAAGACCTCAATACCTATGTGGAGCACGCCGATGGCCGGCGCGATTTCGTGTCCCTGGCCTTTGACTGGAACCTCAGCCCAGACGCCGTGTTGCAACTGGACGCGGAATACCAGAACAAGCAACAGCGCTCGGTGCCGGGCTATCAATTGCTGGGCGGCACTGAAGTGCCCCACGGCGCATCGCCGAAAAAACTGCTGGGGCACCAGAGCGGTTCCAGGCAGGTGGGCATCGACTCGCTGAACCTCAACGGCAAGTTCGAGTACCGCTTCAGCGACCAATGGAAAGGCAGCCTCAGTGCAGCCCGCAGCCAGGTAGTGATCGACGACTACAGCGCGTTTGCCTGGGGCTGCTACGGTTCGGCCAGTTGCAGCGGCTCGAGCACGCCCAACTACTTCAGCCCCGAAGGCAATTACGACGTCTACGACTTCCGCAGCCCGGATGACACGCGCCGCGACGATGAAGTGCAAGCAACCATGACCGGCCTGTTCGACACCGCCGGCATCGGTCATGAGCTGACCTTCGGCAGCAGCGCCTTTCGCCGGGTGGTCGACAAACGCATGCCAGTCAACGAGCTGATTGGCACCGCCACTGTCGACGAGGACGTGCCGACCTTCACCCCCACCGACAAGCCGCTCAACGACAGTCATCGGGCCCTCGACAGCCGCCAGTACGGCGTGTTCGTCACCGACCGCATGCGCCTGAGCGAACAATGGCAAACCGTCGTCGGCGGCCGTGAAGTACGCCTCGATGAGCGCGCCTTCGACAGCGACGGCAACCCGGCACGGCATACCCAACAGTCTGTGTTCCTGCCCCAGGCGGCGTTGATCTACAAGCCGGTGCAGGCTGTTTCGCTGTACACCAGCTACAGCAAGGGCCTGTCCCTGGGCGGCACTGCGCCGTGGTTTGCCAGCAACGCCAATACCACCCTGGCACCGACTACATCACGGCAGATCGAAGCCGGGGTGAAATACGACTGGCACCGCATCAGCTTCGCCGCCGCCGTGTTCCAGACGCGCCAGGCCTATCAATATGCCAAGCCCGACGGCGCCGGCAACTTCACTTACGTACAACAGGGCGAGCAGAAAAACACAGGCCTGGAGCTCTCGGCCAACGGCTGGGCCACCGAGCGCCTGCAGATCGCAACCAGCGTGGCGGCGATTCGTGCGCGGGTGAGCGGCAGCGGCACGCCGGGTTATGAAGATCATCAGGCAATCAACGTGCCCACGCTGCGCGCCAGTGTGTATGGAGATTATGCGTTGCCGTGGGTGAACGGTCTGGCGGTGCTGGGCGGCGTGCAATACAGCGCCAAAAAGTACGCCAATCGCACCGGCAATGCAGAGGTGGGGGATTATGCGGTGGTCAATGTCGGCAGCCGCTACACCACCCGGCTCGATGGCTATGAAACGGTGTTTCGCCTGAGCGTCGACAACCTGTTCGACAAGCGATACTGGCGCGACGCGGGCGAGTACATGGGCGATGACTACCTGTTCCAGGGCGCACCGTTGACAGCCCGTTTGAGTGCATCGGTCAACTTCTGATCTGCGGTATGAATGAAAATCCAACCGTAGAAGGAAGTCTGTTTTTAAAGCCTGAATTTTCAGACAGCCACATCACTGTGGCGAGCGGGATTGCCCTAAGGCCAGTCAGTTAAGCGCAGATCCCTTGTGGAAGCGGCGGTGCGACGATTCGACTTGCCCGCGAAAGCGGTGGGTCTTCAACATCAATGTTTGCTGGGCCGACGCCATCGGGAGCAAGCCCCCTCCCACATTTTGTACAGCGTTCGCAAACCATTCCGGTCGGCGCTCAGGCCGCCGCGCTTTTGCTTTTGATCTGGAAGCGCCCCGTCAAATACGCTGGCCGAACGCAGGTTTTGGAGCGTGGGTAACCCGGCAGGACGCCGGGTTAGCCGCGCTGGGCCAAGGATGGCCCATCGCGGCGGCCCACGCTCCAAAGCCTGCGTTCGGGCACACCGAGCCTGGGCGAGGTGCCGAGTGTTGGGGCAAGAGCCCTTTGGTTACTTTGGGGCTTTCCAAAGTGACCCGCCGTCAGGGCGGAACCCTAAGTCGCCGTTACCGCAGAAACGAATATGCGCACCGAAAAATCATCTTCGCAGGCAAGCCGCTAGTCACAGAAACTACAGTCTTACCAGAACCGCTGCTGGGTCAGGCGACTCCACCACGTCAGCAGCACCCGGTCCACTGAACCGCTGGCCGCCAGGCCCACACGTTCCTGCAGGCTCTTGCGCTCGGCGTAGTGCAGGTGGAACACCTCGGCCGTCTTGGCCTTGGTGGCCAGGTATTCGTCGCTGGTCTGCAGCGCGTCCACCAGTTGCTTGTCCAGCGCCGCCACGCCCAGCCACACCTCTCCGGTGGCAACGTCATCGATTGACAGCTGCGGGCGGTAACGCGAGACGAAGTTCTTGAACAGTTGGTGGGTGATATCCAGGTCTTCCTGAAACTTCTCCCGGCCTTTCTCGGTGTTTTCGCCGAACACCGTGAGGGTGCGCTTGTATTCACCGGCAGTCAGCACTTCAAAGTCGATGTCGTGCTTTTTAAGCAGGCGGTTGACGTTGGGCAACTGCGCGACCACACCGATGGAGCCGAGGATGGCAAACGGCGCGCTGATGATCTTCTCGCCAATGCACGCCATCATGTAGCCGCCGCTGGCCGCGATCTTGTCGATGCACACGGTCAACGGCACGCCCGCCTGGCGAATGCGCGCCAGTTGCGACGAGGCCAGGCCGTAGCTGTGCACCATGCCGCCGCCGCTTTCCAGGCGCAGCACCACTTCGTCCTCGGGCGTGGCCAGGCTCAGCAACGCGGTGATTTCATGGCGCAGGCTCTCGGTGGCCGAGGCCTTGATATCGCCATCGAAATCCAGCACGAACACCCGGGGACGGGCCTCTGGCTTCTTTTTGCTGTTCTTCTTTTCGGTTTTGCTTTCGGACTTGCGCAGGGCCTTGAGCTGGTCCTTGTCGAGCAGGGACGACTCCAGGCGCTCACGCAACCCCTTGTAGAAATCATTGAGCTTGCTGACCTGCAACTGGCCGGCGGACTTGCGACGTCCTTTACTGCGCAGCGCCGCGAAGCTGATCAGGACGACCAGAATCGCGACCACCAGGGTGACAGTCTTTGCGAGAAAGCTCGCGTATTCAGCCAGAAAATCCATGGTTCTCCTTACAAGTGCAGTGCGCCAGGCGCGGATGGCCCCAGCATACCGGCGGCACTGCCTGCAAACCAGTGCCCAAACCGCCAGCAGCCGCCCTCCAACTACCTTTTAAAACAAGCGTATGTTTTTCCATTGACAGCTTCCGGGCATCCCCATAACCTCGTCGGACGTTTCAACGTACCCAGGAAAACGGACGTGGGCAGCATCTATCTGATTCGGCATGGCCAGGCCTCTTTCGGGGCAGACGACTATGACGTCCTGTCGCCCATCGGTGTGGAACAGGCGCAGGTGCTCGGTCGTCATCTCGCCGACCTGGGGCTTGCCTTCGACCGCTGCATCGCCGGTGACCTGCGCCGCCAACAGCACACTGCCACCGCCACCTTCGAATCCTTCAGCGCCCTCGGCTTGCCGGTCCCGCCCGTGGAAACCGACAGCGCATTCAATGAATTCGACGCCGAAGCGGTGATCCGCGCGCTGCTCCCCGAGCTGTTGAGCGAAGAACCCGAGGCCCTCGACATCCTGCGCAACGCCGCGCAAAACCGCCGCGAGTTCCAGCGCATCTTTGCGCTGATCATCGACCGCTGGCTGGCCGGCACTTACGACCCGCCGGGGCTGGAAAGCTGGCTGGGGTTCGTCGAGCGCGTACAGGGCGGTCTGCAGCGTCTGCTGGATAAGGCCGACGACGCCGACAAGATCGCCGTGTTCACCTCCGGCGGCACCATCACCGCCCTGCTCCACCTGATCACCCGAATGCCTGCCGCGCAGGCCTTCGAGCTGAACTGGCAAATTGTTAACACCTCGCTCAACCAGCTGAAATTCCGCGGTCGCGAGGTGGCCCTGGCTTCCTTCAACAGTCATGCGCACTTGCAACTGTTGAAGGCGCCGCAGCTCATCACGTTCCGATGAACTGCGGCCCACCGTGACCCCAAGGTCACTGGACTCTACCCTAAAGGATCGAAACCATGACTGACGTAGCCAAAGCCGTAGCAGCAATGAAAGCCAAATTCAACCCAAGCGCCGCCGAAGGTCTGGACCTGGTGTTCGGTTTCCGTATCGATGACACCAAGAACTTCTCGCTGGTGGTCAAGGACAAGACCTGCGAACTGCTGGAAGGCGAAAACCCGGACGCCCAGGTCACGCTGGTGATGGACAGCGAAACCCTGGAAGGCATCGTCGACGGCTCCACCGACGGCATGCAGGCGTTCATGGGCGGCAAGCTGCGCACCGAAGGCGACATGATGCTGGCCATGAAGCTGAGCGAATTGTTCCCGTCCTGAGTACCCGTGGGAGGGGCTCGCCCCTCCCATATCAGTTTTTCGGTTGCAGCAACAACGCCACCAACGCGCTCCACCCCGTCTGATGCGACGCCCCCAGGCCTCGCCCCGTTTCTCCATGGAAATACTCATGGAACAGCACCAGGTCGCGACTCGCCGGGTCCGCCTCCAGCTGCGCATACCCCGCCATCGAAGGCCGCAGGCCGTTTTCATCCCTTAGAAACAATCGCGTCAAGCGTTGACTCAAGCTGTCGGCGACCTCCCCCATCGACGCCAGATAACCACTCCCCGTGGGGTACTCCACCGAAAAATTATCCGCGTAGTAACGATGAAACTCGCGCAGCGACTCGATCAGCATGTAGTTCACCGGCATCCACACCGGCCCGCGCCAATTGGAATTGCCACCGTACAGGCGTGAATCGGATTCGCCGGGCTGATAGCGCGCGCTCAGGCTGTCGCCATTCATCTGCAGCGCCAGCGGCTGCTCGGCGAAGGCTTTGGACAGGGAGCGCACGCCGAACGCCGAGAGAAACTCATCGTCATCCAGCATGCGCCGCAGCAGGTCCTTGGTGCGCTCGCCGCGCAGTAACGCCAGCAACAGGCGATTGCCCTGCCCCGGTTCATTCCAGCGCGACACCAGCCTGGCCAGATCAGGCCGGTGATGCATAAAGCCCAACAGCCGTTCGCGCAACCCCGCCAGGCCTTCATGCTCGCGCTGCTCCAGCACCAGCACGGCGAACAGCGGCATCAGGCCGACAATCGAGCGCAGGCGCACCGGCTCGCTGTGGCCATCGGGGCGGTGCAGCACGTCGTAGAAAAACAGGTCCTGCTCATCCCACAGGCCTTCGGCGCTGTCGTCGACGCGGTTGATGGCGCCGGCGATATACAGGAAGTGCTCGAAGAACTTCACCGCAATGTCGACGTACACCGCATTGCGCCTGGCCAGTTCCAGGCCGATGCGCATCAGGTCCAGCGCATAGGCTGCCACCCACGCGGTGCCATCGGCCTGATCCAGTTGATAACCCGGTGGCAACGTCGCCGAGCGGTCGAACAAGGCAATGTTGTCCAGGCCCAGAAACCCGCCCTGAAACAGGTTGCGCCCCTCGGCATCCTTGCGGTTGACCCACCAGGAAAAATTCAGCAGCAGTTTGTGGAAAATCCGCTCGAGAAAATCCATATCGCCGACGCCCGTGAGCGCCTTGTCCTGCTGATACACGCGCCAGCTGGCCCAGGCATGCACCGGCGGGTTGGCATCGTCGAAACGCCACTCATAGGCCGGCAACTGGCCATTGGGGTGCATGAAGCGGTCCTTCACCAACAGCAGCAGTTGTTGCTTGGCATAGCCCGGGTCGATCAGGGCAAACGCCACCGCCTGGAAGCCCTGATCCCAGGACGCGTACCACGGGTATTCCCAGGTGTCAGGCATTGAGAGGATGTCGAAGTTGGACAAGTGCCGCCAATGGGTATTGCGAATGTGCAAGCGCTCGGGCGGCGGCGCCGGTTGGGCCGGGTCGCCGTCGAGCCACTGGTTCACATCGAAATAATAGAGCTGCTTGGACCACAGCAGGCCGGCCAGGGCCTGACGCTGCACATTGCGTGCGTCTTCATCGACGAGGCCCTGTTGCAGGGCGGCGTAGAAGTCATCGGTTTCCTCGCGGCGCTGGTCGAACAGCTTGCGCGCATTGACCTCAGGCGCGCCCACCGGCGCAAAGCGCAGGTAGACCGTTTTGCTTTCCAGCCCCGCCAGTTCCAGGATGAAACGCGCGGCGACCTTGGTGCCCGCGTCACGCCGAATGGCGGCCTGCACACCGTCCACTACGTAATCGTTGATGCCATCCTTGAACGGCCCGGGCGCGGCTTGCCCGTCAAGCCTGGGGTAGTTGGTTTCGTTCTCGCAGAACAGCCATTCCACGCCGTCCTGGCCCCAGGCACCGAGCTGGTAATCGGGCAATTCATGATGACGCGCGAGCACGCGCTCACCGTCGAGTTTCAATTGCGGCTTGGCCGCGTCAGCGGTCCAGCTCCAGTCGTTGCGCGCCCACACCTGGGGCAGCACCTGCAGGCGCGTCGGCTGCTCGGCGCGGTTGTGCACGGTGACGCGCATACAAATATCGTCCGGCTGATGCTTGGCGTACTCGACGCTGACGTCGCAATAGCGGTTGTCTGCAAACACGCCGGTGTCGAGGATTTCATACTCGGCATCACCCAGCCCGCGTCGCGCGTTTTCGCTGATCAGGTCGGCATAGGGAAACGCTGCATGGGGGTATTTGTAGAGCATGCGCATATAGGCATGGCTCGGCACGCCGTCGACGAAAAAGTACAGCTCCTTGACGTCCTCACCGTGGTTGCCCTCGGCGTTGTTCAGGCCGAACAGGCGCTCCTTGAGGATCACATCGCGCTCGTTCCACAGCGCCAGGCCCAGGCACCAGCGCTGCGCCTTGTCACTGAAACCGGCCAGGCCATCCTCGCCCCAGCGGTAGGCGCGGCTGCGCGCATGTTCATGGGGGAAGTAGCGCCAGGCATCGCCGTCGGCGCTGTAGTCTTCGCGCACCGTGCCCCATTGGCGCTCACTCAAATACGGCCCCCACGCGCGCCAATCCTCGGCATCCTCGGTCGCCAGGCGCTGGCCTTCAACCGTTTCACGTAGTCGGGTATTGGGTGTGGCCGTCATGGAGTCCTCCGTCGCCTGCCTGATAGACGCAGTGTAGAGCCCAACCGCGCGCGGATGCACATGAAGACTTGGAAGACGCCTTTCATTCATTTGCAGAATGAAGTCCTGAGGATTCTTCGTTTGCACGCGCACCCCGCGCCCAACAAAATCCCGTGAACGGCCACGCTCATCGCCACTGCCATCAGGAATTTTTCTATGTCCAGCACCGCCCACGTCAGCCCCGACGACATTCGCAAAGGTTTCTCCAGGGCCATGTCCGACATGTACCGCGATGAAGTGCCGCTTTACGGCGCGCTGCTGGAGCTGGTGGCCGAGACCAACCGCCGCGTACTCGACAGCGACCCGGGCCTGGCGCAACAGCTGCAACGCACTGGCGAACGCCAGCGTCTGGACATGGAACGCCACGGTGCTATTCGTGTGGGCACGGCTGCCGAGCTGGCAACCCTGCGCCGCTTGTTCGCGGTGATGGGCATGCAGCCGGTGGGCTATTACGACCTGACCCCGGCCGGGGTGCCGGTGCATTCCACGGCGTTTCGTGCGGTGCATGAAAGCGCGTTGCAAACCAGCCCGTTCCGCGTATTCACCTCGCTGCTGCGCCTGGAACTGATCGAAAACCCCGAGCTGCGCGCCTTCGCCGAAACCGCCCTGGCCAAACGCTCGATCTTCACCCCGGGCGCTTTGGCGCTGATCGAACACGCCGAGCAACAGGGTGGCCTCAACGCCGCGCAGGCCGATGAATTCATCCGCCAGGCCCTGGAGACTTTTCGCTGGCACCACACTGCTACCGTCACCGGCGCGCAGTACCGGCAATTGAGTGACCAGCACCGCCTGATCGCCGATGTGGTGGCCTTCAAGGGCCCGCACATCAATCACCTGACCCCGCGCACCCTGGACATCGACCAGGTGCAGGCCGCGATGCCCGGCAAAGGCATCACGCCCAAAGCGGTGATCGAAGGACCGCCGCGCCGCCGTTGCCCGATCCTGCTGCGCCAGACCAGCTTCAAGGCGCTTGACGAACCCATCGCCTTCACCGATGCCCACGGCAGCCACAGCGCGCGCTTCGGCGAAATCGAACAACGCGGCGTCGCCCTCACCCCCAAGGGCCGCGCGCTGTACGACCAACTGCTGAACGCCGCGCGCGAGGAACTGGGTGCCTTTCCCAACGAGGCCAACGCCGGGCGCTACACGCAGTTGATGGCACAGCACTTCCAGGCGTTCCCCGACGATCATGCGCTGATGCGTGAACAGGGCCTGGCCTATTTTCGTTATTTCGCCACCGAGCAGGGCCTTGCAGCACGCGGCCAGGCCGACCGGCCGCGCACGCTGGAGGCACTTTTGCGCGCCGGCCATGTGGCGATTGAACCGTTGGTGTATGAGGATTTTCTGCCGGTGAGTGCGGCGGGGATTTTCCAGTCGAATTTGGGGGATGCGGCGCAGAGTCACTATGCGGCGAACTCGAACCAGGCCGAGTTCGAGCAGGCGCTGGGGTGCAGGACAATCGATGAATTGCAGTTGTATGCACAGACGCAACAACGTTCCATCGACGCCTGCACCCAGGCATTGCTGTAGGAGCAAGCGTGCTCCTACAGCCGTTGGCATTCAGCTCAGGCGGTTTCTGATCTCATCTTGATCAAGCGGTCTCTGATCTCATCTTTGATCAACAGGCGTTTCTTCTTGAGCTTCTCTACATCCTCATCGTTGGCACTGGCTTTTTCCGCCTCCAGCACGTCCTTGTCGGCGGCGTCATAGCGAGTGAGCAGCGCGTCCAGCCGTTTATCGTTCGCCCTGTGTTTGTGAACGTCGTCCTTGCTCATCCCCAGGTCCTGATACAGGTCGTGTTTAACTGGCATGGCCTACCTCCGCACGTTGATCAATGGCTTACGCCTTTGAAACTAGCCCATTCCTGACGCGCTTGTCATGTTTCAAGCCCATCGGTTCCGTTCGTCGCGGCGCGAAGGATGGGATCAAACCTTTGCGCTGAGCTGCCCTCCACTGTAGATCGCCACCCAAGGGAGACCGGTTCATGAATCACGCTGCCACCGCTGTCGACACCCAATGCATCAACACCCTCCGCACCCTGGCCATGGACGCCGTGCAGAAGGCCAACTCCGGCCATCCGGGCACGCCCATGGGCCTGGCGCCGGTGGGGTATACGCTGTGGAGTCGATTCCTGCGCTATCACCCCGAGCACCCGGACTGGCCCAACCGCGACCGCTTTGTGCTGTCGGTGGGCCATGCGTCGATGCTGCTGTATTCGCTGCTGCACCTGGCCGGTGTGGTCGAGATCGACGCCCACGGCAAGCGTAGCGGCCAGCCGGCAATCAGCCTGGACGATATCAAGCAGTTCCGGCAGATGAGTTCCAAGACCCCAGGGCACCCCGAGTACCGCATGACCACTGGCGTGGAGACCACCACCGGCCCGCTCGGCCAGGGCTGCGCCAACAGCGTCGGCATGGCGATGGCCGAGCGCTGGCTGGCCAAGCGCTTCAACCGCGACGGTCAGGTGCTGTTCGATTACAACGTCTACACCCTGTGCGGCGACGGCGACATGATGGAAGGCATCAGCAGCGAAGCCGCGTCGATGGCCGGCCACTTGAAGCTGGATAACCTGTGCTGGATCTACGACAACAACACCATCAGCATCGAAGGCCACACGGAACTGGCGTTCAGCGAAGACGTGATCAAACGCTTCCAGGCCTATGGCTGGCACACCCTGCACGTCACCGACGCCAATGATCTGCAGGCATTGAGCGACGCATTGACCACCTTCCAGGCCAACACCGGCGCGCCGACCCTGATCGTGGTGGACAGCGTGATCGGCTACGGCTCGCCGCACAAACACAACACCGCAGCGGCCCACGGCGAGCCGCTGGGTGACGACGAAATTCGCCTGACCAAGGCGGCCTACGGCTGGCCGGAAGATTCCAGCTTCCTGGTGCCCGAAGTCGCGCGCACGGTATTGCGTGACGCGCTGCATGAGCGTGCAGAGCCTTTGTTTGCGCAGTGGAACCAGACCCTGTCGCGCCTCGACCCGCAACTGGCCGATGAACTGCAGCGCATGCGCGCCGGTGAAATGCCCGCGCAGTGGCAGGCGCAACTGCCCGACTATGCGGCCGACGCCAAGGGCGTGGCCAGCCGCGCCGCCGGTGGCGAGGTGCTGAATGCCTTCGCCCAGCAGATTCCATGGTTGCTCGGCGGTTCGGCGGATTTGTCGCCTTCGACCAAGACCAACCTCACCTTCGACGGCGCCGGGCGTTTCAGCGCCGATGACTACAGCGGGCGCAACCTGCACTTCGGCATCCGCGAACACGCCATGGGCGCGATTGCCAACGGCATGGCGCTGTCCTACCTGCGGCCGTACACCTCGACCTTCCTGGTGTTCAGCGACTACATGAAACCGCCGATCCGCCTGGCGGCGATCATGGAACTGCCGGTGGTGTTCGTGTTTACCCATGACTCGATCGGCGTGGGCGAAGACGGCCCCACTCACCAGCCCATCGAGCACCTGACCCAACTGCGCGCCACACCGGGACTGCTGACCCTGCGCCCGGGCGATGCAAATGAAACCCTGGAAGTGTGGAAAGTGGCGCTGGCGCAAACCCATCGGCCCAGTTGTGTGGTGCTCTCGCGCCAGCCGCTGCCGACCCTGGACCGTACGAAGTACGCAGCCGCCAGCGGCGCGGCCAAGGGTGCCTATGTGCTGGCGGGTGCCGAGCAACCTCAAGTGCTGCTGTTGGCGACGGGCAGTGAAGTGAGCCTGGCGGTGGCGGCGTATGAACAGCTCAAGGGTGAAGGGATTGCCGCGCAGGTCGTCTCGATGCCCAGCTGGGAACTGTTCGAGGACCAGGACCAGGCCTACCGCGACAGCGTCTTGCCGCCCGCGGTGAAAGCCCGCGTGGTGGTGGAACAGGCCGGCCCGCTGGGCTGGGACCGCTATGTCGGGCAGACCGGCGCCAAAGTGGTGATGAACAGCTTCGGCGCCTCGGCCCCACTGGCCAAACTGCAGGAGAAGTTCGGCTTCACCGTGGACAATGTGGTCAAGCAGGCCAAGCAGCAAATCCAGCTGAATCAACACTGATCCACCTGTGGGAGGGGCTTGCTCCCGATGGCGGTGTCACAGTCAACATCTGCATTGACTGACCCACCGCTATCGGGAGCAGCCCCCTCCCACATTGGCCGAAGGGGGCCGCACAGGTTCGGGGTCGCCTGAGATTTACTCAAGAAGCCCAAACACACATCCAACTGACCCAACACCCTCCCACAGGTGACCTTCCCTGGTTGTTAGACCCGCTCGCGCGCCAGAAACGGCGCGGTGCGGCTTTTCTTGCTCCTGGCGACCTTTTGCGGCGTGCCACAGGCAACCACGGTGCCGCCCTCATCGCCGGCCCCCGGCCCGATGTCGATCACCCAGTCGCTCTGGGCCACTACGCGCATTTCATGCTCCACCACAACCACCGTGTGCCCTGCGTCCACCAGTTGATTGAGCTGGCTGAGCAAGCGGTCGACGTCGCGGGGATGCAATCCGGTGGTCGGCTCGTCGAGCACATACAAGGTCGCGCCCCGGGCATTGCGTTGCAGCTCGGTGGCGAGCTTGATGCGTTGCGCTTCGCCACCGGACAGCTCGGTCGCCGGCTGCCCCAGGCGCAAGTAGCCCAAACCGATATCGCGCAGCACCTGCAGTGAACGCAGCACAGCAGGTTGCTCGGCGAACACCTCGACCGCCTGTTCCACCGTCAGCCCCAGCACCTCGGCGATGCTCAGGCCTTGCCATTTGATCGCCAGGGTCTCGGGGTTGTAGCGCGCACCGTGACAGGTCGGGCATGGCGCGTACACGCTGGGCATGAACAGCAACTCAACGCTGACAAACCCTTCACCCTCGCACTGCGGGCAACGGCCCTTGGCGACGTTGAACGAGAACTGCCCCGCGTCATACCCGTGCTTCGTGGCCGCCGGCGTGGCGGCAAACAGTTTGCGCACGTTGTCGAACAGCCCGGTGTAGGTTGCCAGATTGGAACGCGGGGTACGGCCGATGGGTTTCTGGTCCACCTGCACCAGCCGACGGATATGCTCGAGCCCGGAGCGGATGTGCCCGCCACTGGTTTGCGGGGCGTCGTCCTCCAAGCTGGGCTCTTCGTCATTGACCACCCGGCTGCCGAGGCCGCTGCCCACCAGGTCCAGCAGCGCCTGGCTGACCAGGCTGGATTTGCCCGAGCCGGAAATACCGGTCACCGCCGTGAAACAGCCCAGCGGGAAATCCACCTTCACGTCATTGAGGTTGTTGCGCGTCACGCCTTCCAGCTTCAACCACGCAGCGGGCTCACGGCGCGTCGAGGGCAACGCCTGCCCTTCGGCAAACAGGTACGCGCGGGTCTGCGAAGCCTGCACGTCCGCCAGCCCGGCCGGCGGGCCGCTGTACAGCACTTGCCCGCCGTGTTCGCCGGCGGCCGGGCCCACGTCGATCAGCCAGTCGGCGCGGCGCATGGTTTCCAGGTCATGCTCCACCACGAACAGCGAATTGCCGGCGGCTTTCAGGCGCTCGAGCGCGGTGAACAGCGCCTCGCCATCGGCCGGGTGCAAGCCCGCCGAGGGCTCGTCCAGCACATAGATCACGCCGAACAACTGCGAGCCCAATTGCGTGGCCAGGCGCAAACGCTGCAACTCGCCGGACGACAGGGTCGGCGTGCTGCGCTCCAGGGACAGGTAACCCAGGCCCAGGTCGATCAAGGTGCTGACCCGTTCGAGCAGGTCCTGGGCGATGCGTTGCGCGGCCAGGCGTTTCTCCACCGACAGCTTCATGCGGTCCTGCCCTGCCGCCACCGGGCGCAACAGTTCGGCCAGTTGCGAAAGAGACAGCTGCGACAACTCGCCGATATCCACCCCGGCAAATTTCACCGACAGCGCCGCACGCGTCAGGCGCTTGCCCTCGCACAGCGGGCAGGCGCTGCCTTGCATGAACTGCGACACGCGCTTTTTCATCAGCGCGCTTTGGGTGTGGCTGAAGGTGTGCAGGATATAGCGCCGCGCACCGCTGAATGTGCCCTGGTAACTCGGCTCCAGCTTGCGCTTCAACGCGTCGCGGGTCTGCGCCGGGGTGAAGCCGGCGTACACCGGCACCGTCGGGGTTTCTTCGGTGAAGAGGATCCAGTCACGCTGCTTTTTCGGCAGGTCGCGCCAGGGGATATCGACGTCATAGCCCAGGGTCACGAGGATGTCGCGCAGGTTCTGGCCCTGCCACGCCAACGGCCAGGCGGCCACTGCACGCTGGCGGATCGTCAATGAGGGATCGGGCACCATCAGCGCCTCGGTCACCTCATACACGCGGCCCAGGCCATGGCACTCCGGGCAGGCGCCCTGGGGCAGGTTCGGCGAAAAGTCCTCGGCATACAGCATCGCCTGGCCCGGCGGGTAGCTGCCGGCGCGCGAATACAGCATGCGGATCAGGCTCGACAAGGTGGTCACACTGCCCACCGAGGAACGCGCGCTCGGCGTGCCGCGCTGTTGTTGCAGGGCCACGGCTGGCGGCAGGCCTTCGATGGAGTCCACGTCCGGCACGCCGACCTGATCGATCAGGCGCCGCGCATAAGGCGCCACCGACTCGAAATAACGGCGCTGGGCCTCGGCATACACCGTGGAAAACGCCAGTGACGACTTGCCGGAACCTGACACGCCGGTAAACACCACCAGGGCATCCCGTGGAATATCCACGTCGACGTTGCGCAGGTTGTGTTCGCGGGCGCCGCGTACCCGGACGAAACCTGGGCGTTGGACGGAGATCGGGGGGATGCTGCGCGGTGAAGTCATTGGCAACCTTGTCGTGCGGTAAGCATGCTGCGCACCCGTAGCGTGAGGGCTTCGGGGCTGTAGGGCTTGCTCAGCAGATGAATGTCGGGGCTCAGCAGGTGGTTGCTGGAGAGAATGTCGCGGGTGTGGCCGGAGGTGAACAGCACCGGCACCGGCGGCTGTTGCTGGCGAGCCCAGTCGGCCAGGTCGGTACTTTTGACCCGGCCCGGCATCACCACGTCGGTAAAGATCAGTTCCGGTTGCAGGCCGGTTTGCAGCTTTTGCATGGCCTGGTCGCCGTCGTCGGCGGTGAGCACGGTGTAGCCCGACTGTTCGAGCACTTCCACCACGGTGAGGCGCACGCCTTCGTTATCCTCGACCACCAGGATGGTTTCCTGGCCGCCGACAGTCTCCACGGGCTCATCCACCGACTCCCCGCATTCCTCACCAAGGCTGCGCGGGAAATACAACTGCACCACGGTGCCCTTGCCTTCGGCGCTGCACACGTCGACATGCCCGCCGCTTTGGCGCACAAAGCCGAACACCATGCTCAAGCCCAGCCCGGTGCCGTGGCCGTCGCGCTTGGTGGTGAAGAACGGTTCGAACACCTTGGCCTGGATCGCCGGTGACATGCCCACCCCGGTGTCGCTCACCGACAGGCGCACGTACTCGCCGGGGCTGATGCTTTTGCCCACGCAATCCTTGGGATTGAGGATGATGTTTTCGCCACTGATGCGAATCACGCCTTCGCCTTTCATGGCGTCCCGCGCGTTGATCGCCAGATTGAGCAGGGCATTTTCCAGCTGGTTGCGGTCGACGTGAATGCGCCACGGGTCGCGCGGCAGTTGCACATCGATATGGATGGTTTCACCCAGCGCACGCTGCAACAGCTCACCGAGGCTTTCATAAATGCGCAAAGGGTTGTACACCGCCGGCGACAGCGGCTGACGACGGGCGAACGCGAGCAATTGCGAGGACAGCTTGGCGCCCCGCTCCACGGCGGCGATGGCCGCCGTGACACGGCGCTGTACCTGAGGGTTATCCGGCTCATGCCGGGCCAGCAGGTGCAGGTTGCCGGCGATCACTTGCAGCAGATTGTTGAAGTCGTGGGCCACGCCGCCGGTCAGGCCGCCGATGGCTTCGAGTTTCTGCGACTGGCGCAACTGTTCCTCGGCGGTCGAACGCGCCTGCACTTCGGCGGCGACGCGCTGCTCAAGGTTGTGGGTGAGCTCCTGGCGCACCCGCTCGGACTTCACCAGTTCGGTGGTCTCCACCACAATCGCCAACACCCCGGCCGGTTGCTGGTTGTCGCCGGCAACCGGGCTGTAATAAAGGTCGAGCCACAGGGTTTCGGGCCTGCCGTGACGCGACAGCACCAGTTCCTTGTTGTTGAACGACAGGGTGCCGCCGGCCAGGCAGGTGTCCACCACATGCCGGTTGAACTCGGCCACTTCCGGCCAGCCCTGCTCCACCGGCGTGCCCAGCAGGTAGGGATGGCGCCCGCCGGCGAACACCGAATAGCTGTCGTTGTAGATCATGTAACCCGCCCGCCCCCACAGCATCACCATCGGCACGGGAGATGCGAGCATCATCTGCACCGTGCAAGCCAGACTGGTCGACCATTCGTCGAGCGGCCCCAGGTCGGTGTTCGACCAGTCGAACGCGCGAATGCGTTGGGCCATTTCACCGGCCCAGCCTTCACAGTCATGTGGGTTGGATAAGAATTGCATGGTTGGGCTCTGCACAAAGAGGACGTTTGCAAGGTTTGGAGCATGCCAGTTGTAGATGGTTTCATCCGGACTTATTTAGGGCGCAAACACTATGCAATCAACGGCTTCAATGGAAATCCCGGCTGCGCACATGGATGCCGTCCAGCAGCGGCGTGAGGTCGGTGAGACGCCCGGCGATCAGGTGCCGCACTTCGCCCACCGCCTCCCAGCGCCCATCCACCTTGAGCAGGCGCGAACCCACCAGGGCCTGGCGCTGGCGCTCGGCGAGGTCGCGCCAGACCACCACATTGAGGTTGCCGAATTCATCTTCCAGGGTGACGAAGGTCACGCCGCTGGCAGTGCCGGGCCGTTGCCGCCCCGTGACCAGCCCCGCCACACTGACGTTGCGCCCATGCTCCACCGTCGCCAGCTCGCGGGAACTGCGACAACGCCGCTTGCGCAACTCCGCGCGCAGCAAGGCCAGCGGGTGCGGGCCCAGGGTGGTGCCGAGGGTGGCGTAGTCGGCGTACAGGTCTTCGCCCAACGTTGGCGCGGGCAACGCCACCGGGGTTGCGTCGGCGCCGGGCAGGCCGGCAAACAGCCCCAGCTGTTTATGCACCCCGGCCACGTCCCAGCGCGCCTGGTGCCGGTTGCCGGCCAGCGCACGTAATGCACCGGCATCGGCCAGCAGGGCCTGGGCACGCGAATCCAGCCCGGTCCGCTCGTCAAGGTCGGCAATGTCGCCGAACACACGACGCCCGCGCGCGGCCTCGATGCGCCGCGCGTCGTCTTCGCGAAACCCCGAGATCATGCGCAGCCCCAGGCGAATTGCCGGTTGCTGGCCGTCGATGGGCTCCAGGCTGCAATCCCAGTCACTGGCGAGCACGTCCACCGGGCGGATCTGCAGGCGATGGCGGCGTGCGTCCTGCAGGATCTGGTCCGGGCTGTAGAAACCCATGGGCCAGCTGTTGATCAGCGCACAGGCGAACGCCGCCGGCTCATGGCACTTGAGCCAGCAACTGGCGTAGGTCAGCAGGGCAAAGCTGGCCGCGTGGGATTCGGGAAAACCATAGCTGCCAAAGCCCTTGATCTGCTCGAAGATCTGCGCGGCAAAGGCTTCGGTGTAGCCGTTCTTCATCATGCCGGTGCGCAGGCGTTCCTGATGGGGCTCCAGCCCGCCATGGCGTTTCCAGGCAGCCATGGAACGGCGCAACTGGTCGGCCTCGCCGGGGCTGTAGTCGGCGGCGACCATGGCGATCTGCATCACCTGTTCCTGGAACAGCGGGATGCCCAGAGTGCGTTCCAGCACCTCTTTTAAGGCAGGCGACGGATAAGTCGTGGGTTCTTCTTTATTACGCCGACGCAGATACGGATGCACCATGCCGCCCTGAATCGGCCCGGGCCGTACGATGGCGACTTCAATCACCAGGTCGTAAAACGTCTGCGGCTTGAGCCTGGGCAACATCGACATCTGCGCCCGCGACTCGATCTGGAACACACCGATGGTGTCGGCCTTGCTGATCATCGCGTAGGTGGCCGGGTCTTCCTTGGGGATCGACGCCAGCGTCAGGTCCCGGTTGCGGTGGCGGCGCAGCAGGTCGAAGCAGCGACGGATCGCGCTGAGCATGCCCAGGGCGAGGATATCCACCTTGAGCAGGCCCACGGCGTCGAGGTCGTCCTTGTCCCACTGGATGATGGTGCGCTCGGCCATGGCCGCGTTTTCCACCGGCACCAGGGTGTCCAGCGGGTGTTCGGAAATCACGAAGCCGCCGGGGTGCTGGGACAGGTGCCGGGGGAAGCCGATCAACTGTTGGGTCAGCGTGAGCACCCGGCGCAGGATCGGGCTGTCCGGGTCGAAGCCGCTTTCACGCAGGCGCGCCAGCGGTGGTGCATCATCACTCCAGCGCCCGCAGCACTCGGCCAGCGCGTTGATCTGGTCGGCGGGCAAGCCCAGGGCCTTGGCCACATCGCGCACTGCGCCGGCCGCGTGATAACTGCTGACCACCGCCGTCAACGCCGCGCGGGCACGCCCGTAGCGTTGGAACACGTATTGCAGCACCTCCTCGCGGCGTTCGTGCTCGAAGTCGACGTCTATGTCCGGCGGTTCGTTGCGCTCCCTGGACAGGAAGCGCTCGAACAGCAGCCGGGTCAGGCTCGGGTCGATTTCGGTGATGCCCAGGGCAAAGCACACCGCCGAATTGGCCGCGGAGCCGCGCCCCTGGCACAGGATCGAACGGCTGCGGGCGAAACGTACGATGTCGTGCACCGTGAGGAAGTAGCTTTCGTAGCCCAGCTCGCTGATCAGCGCCAGCTCGATGTTGATCTGCTCCAGGGTGCCGGCCTCGACGCCCTGGGGCCAGCGCCGGGCAATGCCTTCTTCGGTGAGGGTACGCAGCCAGCTCTTGGCGCTGTGGCCGTCGGGCACCAGCTCGCGCGGATAGTGGTAGCGCAACTGGCAGAGGTCGAAGGTGCAGCGGCGGGCGATGGCCAGGGTTTCGTCGAGCAAGGCCTGGGGGTACAGCGCGGCCAGGGCCTCGCGGCTGCGCAGGTGGCGTTCGCCATTGGGGTGCAGGCGCGTGCCGGCTTCGGCCACCGGTACGTGATGGCGGATGGCGGTCATGGTGTCTTGCAGGGCCCGGCGACCGCGCGCATGCATGTGCACATCGCCACAGGCCACCGCCGGGATGTGCAGGCTGGCGGCCAGTTGCAGGCGCTGCTCCAGATGGCGCGCATCGTCCTGGCCGCAGTGCAGGTGCACCGCCAGCCACAGGCCGTCGACGAAGGTGCGGCGCAGCCATTGGATATCGGCCTGGGTATTGCCGTCTTCGGCCACCCACAGCGCCAGCAGGCCGGAAAACGGTGTGTCGAAGTCCTCCCGCAGCAGGCGATAACCGCCCTTTTCGGCACGCCGCCGGGCCAGGGTGATCAGCCGGCACAGGTGCTGGTAACCGATGAGGTCCTGCACCAGCAACACCAGTCTCGGGCCGTTTTCGATGCGCATCTCGCTGCCGATGATCAGCGGCACCTCCACCGCCTTCGCCGCCTGCCAGGCCCGCACGATGCCCGACAAGGTGCACTCATCGGTGATCGCCAGCGCGCGGTAACCCTGTTGTTTGGCACGCTCGAACAACTCCAGCGCACTCGAGGCGCCGCGCTGGAAGCTGAAGTTGGACAGGCAGTGCAGTTCGGCGTAGTTCATGCAAACCAGCCTTGCAGCCATAACCCGTCGCTTTGCCCCACGCTGCGGTAGGCCCAGCCCTGCTGACCGGCGCGGGTCTGGATCAGGTAGTAGTCGCGGCGGATGTCGGCGCCGTCCCACCAGCCGGATTCGATGCGTTCCGGGCCCATCAGAATCTGCACCCCCTGCTCGGCCAGCAGGGTTGGTTCGCGCAGCAGCCAGCCGGGGCGTTGCACCTTGTTCAGGGGTGGGCAGGGGTGTTTGTCGACCACCGCCTGCCAGGCACATTCGGGGCGGTGATCGGCATGAAAACGCAGGCCCTGCACCGCCTCATCCCCCAGGCGCGCGCGCAGGCGTTCGCGCAACTGTTCCCACGGCAGGGTTTGTTGCGGGCGGTCGTCGAACAGGTCCTGGCGCTGGGGCACGAACAACGGCAGGTCCTCGGCCACCAGGCGAAAGCCGCGTACCGGCGCGGTAACCTGCACCTGCTCAAGCCGCCCGCGAGCCAGCTCGAACAGCATCGCCGGTTCGCGCTCGGCGCTGAGCAGGCCGACCTTGATCACGCTGTCCGGCGCCTGGGCGTGTTCCAGGTGCAGGTCGAACCGTTGCACGCCGCTGTCGCGACCGCAGAGGAAGGCTGATAGATCGCCGGTCAGGCGGCGCAAGGGAAACAGCAGCGCCTGGTGGGAGTGCACGTCGAAATTCAATTCGATACGCGCATCGAACTGGTCCGGCGGCTGATAGAAGGCCAGGGCCAGGGGGCGCTGCCCGGTCAATGTATCCAGGTGCTGCAGCAGCCCGGCGTCAAAGCGCCGCGCCAGGGTATGCCGGGGCAGCGCCTGCACCTGCGCCAGCGTGCGCAGGCCCATGCGCGACAAGGCGGTGGCGGCCTGCGGGTTCAGGCCTGCACGGTCGATGGGCAGCGGCGCCAGGGCGTGCAGCAAGGCGCTGTCATCGGCCACGGCCAGGCCATCGTAAAGGTTCGCCAGCACCCGCGCCGCCGCCGGGTTGGGGGCGGCGACGATGCGGTGGCGAAACCCCAGTTCGGTGAGTTCCTTGCGCAAGCGCGCCTCGAACTGCGGCCAGGGCCCGAACAGGCCCAGGCTCGACTCGATCTCGAACAGCAGCGCACGCGGATAAAACACACTGACCTGGGAACTGAAACGGTAGGCCCAGGCCGCGAGAAACTGTTGCCAGTGTTCGATTTGAACCGGGTCGTACTCGGCGCTGGCAAAGGTTTTGCTCAGCGCATGGGCGGCCGTCAGCGACTGGCCGGGGCGCAAGCCCAAGGCGCGCGCGGCGGCATTGGCCGTTTGCACGACGCGGCGCTGCGGCGTGCCCGCCAGCAGCACCAGCGGTTGGTCCGGCTCGGGATGCAGACGCTGCACCCCGTCCAGCGCCAATTGCGGGAAGACAATACACACCCAGCGCATGGCAACCTCAGTGCCCGGCCAGCGCAATCGGCGCCGGATGGGCCAGCCCGCCCCGGCACTTGAGCA
This sequence comes from Pseudomonas sp. MH9.3, assembly GCF_034354675.1. Lineage (NCBI taxonomy): Bacteria > Pseudomonadati > Pseudomonadota > Gammaproteobacteria > Pseudomonadales > Pseudomonadaceae > Pseudomonas > Pseudomonas sp. MH9.3. Next base: position 1,406,980 of record NZ_CP133785.1, read on the forward strand.
CGCGCACCTGCGCAGGCCGCGCCTCGACCGCCAGACGCAGAGCCGCCGGCGACGCATTGAGCGCCTCGCCCAATGCGCGCCAGGCAAACGCCAGGGTCTGCCCGGTTTCCGCCGCCACCTGCAGGCGGCGCAAGGCGCGGTCATCGGCCTTGCGCGGCCAGCACAGCACCGCGCCGCAACTGCCGGAACGCAGGCACTGTTCCGCCGCCCACAGCGCGTCGCGTTCCTCGGCCTGGATGACGGCGAGCTGGCGCAGGTCCACCCCGGCGTTGTGCCAGGCATGGGCGTACGGCGTGTAAGGCGGCGCCACCAGCACGATGCGCTCCCCCGCCGCCGACAGGCGCGCCAGGGTCGGCAGCACCAGTTGCAATTCGCCTACGCCCTCCGTGGCCATCAGGATTTCGCTGAGGGCTGACTCCGGCCAGCCACCGCTGGGCAGCACCGCATCCAGCGCCGCCAGCCCCGTGGGGTGCACGCTGGCCGGTGGCGCGGCGGGCCGGCCTTTCCACACGCGGCCGCCATTGAACAGCGTGTCCAGCGCAATGACGGCGCCCATCAACCCTGCCTCACCAGGCCGCAGAACACCCCTTCGATGGCCAGGTCCTGGTCAGGCCCCACCACGATGGGCTGATACGCAGGGTTGCGCGGCAACAGGCGCACGCTGTCGCCATGGCGCTCGAACCGCTTGATGGTGACTTCGCCATCCAGGCGCGCCACCACGATCTGCCCGTTTACGGCCTCGGCACTGCGGCGCACGCCCACCAGGTCACCGTCGAGAATGCCGTCTTCGATCATCGAATCGCCCTGCACCCGCAGCAGGTAATCCGGAGTTTTGGCGAACGTGGTCGGGTCCAGTTGCAGGCGGCTGTGCACCTCGGCATCGGCACCGATGGGCAGCCCGGCGGCCACGCGACCGAGCACCGGAACATCCAGCCAGTCGGGCCGCGCCGGCTGATTGAGCAGGCGAATGCCACGGGCCTGGTTGGGGTTGACCTCGATAAAACCGGCTTCAGTCAGCGCCAGCACATGCTTGCGTGCCACGCTGCGCGAGGCAAAGCCGAACGCCTCGGCGATCTCGGCGAGGCTGGGAGGCTGCCCTTGCTGCGCGATGCGATCGCGGATAAAGGTCAGAATGGCGGTACGGCGTGGGGTTAGAGTCGTCATGGAGTACATTTGTACTCCTGCGGGAAATTTCTGACAATAGCCGGTAGTCGGGAGTGTTCACTGAAGCCAGGCGCACCAATAGCCCCTACTGACAGCCCAAATCATCGCAAGTCGATAGGGCCATCCGGTCCAGCGTTTGAGTGATAGCGGAACGGCGGATAACTCTGCCTCAGTCATAAAACTTTTTTTCACTGAGCCCTACAGAAGGCCAAAAACGACGAATGTGTCGATGAGCATCACGAGGGTGTAGGCGACAAACCAGGACATCGTTAAGTCCCCTCTGGCCACCATTTGAACCACGCGTACCAAGCGCCTGTTGCGATAATCCAAATATAAGAAACACGATATGGCCACAATGCCCACCGCTTGAGCACCGGAGGAACAGATGCCAATTCCTCTTCAGTGACAAGGCCTGCTTTCAGAAAGCGCTTGGGCATCGAGAGGATGTCAATCATCAACCCCATACGATGAAACCGGTCGATTCGACTGTTTCTCTTCCAAAAGCGCTTATGCCTACGAACTTTTTCGTTATTGTCAAAGTAACTTTCCAGCTCGTCGAGTTTTGCATACTCGGCAAAAAGCATCAGGCTCAGGAGTACAAAAATACCCGCGAGGTGCACGATGATTAAGGCAAGAAAAAACGACACGGTCAGGCACCCTCTGGCTCGAAGATCAAGTCACCGTTGAGCTCAAGTATCTTTCCACCCAGAAATGCACTTTCATCACCAAGAACCGAACCTGCCTCATAGCCACCTGCAGCGCCGCCAATAACTGCGCAAGCAAGCGCACCCTGCCCTTTCATAGAAATACCCAACACCATATGGCAAACACTACGAGATAACTTCGCACCTATATGTCCACCAAAAACCGATCCCATTACCCCACCCACAAATCTGCCTGTCTCCACATACTTCGCTCTTCGACATTGCGCCTCTCTCCCCGTCACACACGCCTCCCTGACCTCCAACCCAGTAACGCCTACATCCAGCGCCAACCCAATGTAAGTCCCTTTGCCCAGCCATTTCGACATCTGCGCAATCTCCCGAATCCGCTTCGCATATCCCGCTATCTCACCTTTATGCAGATAGCTTCTGGTCGAAATTCCCAGCACTTTCCTCAACGACTCATTGCCGAGTAAACCTGTACCGAACCTCGCAGCACCTTGCAGTTGCAATTCCAACCGGCTGAACAACGTTTGGCGCTGGCGGATAAAGTTCTCCCTGCTCAGATCGCCACTTCTCAACCACTGATGCACTTGTTCGATGTCCTCCAACGTTTGCGCCACTTCATCCAGGTGCCGCGCCCAGGCCGATGTAGCACTGCCAATACCAATCGAGCCATACGCAAGAAAACTCTGCAGCAAATCATAATTGCCGATCACCACCGCGCCAGCCGACGTATTCAGCTCCAGGCTGCGACGAACCTGTTCAGCATGCCGCATCAACCAGGCCTCCTCGCCGGAACAGCTCACGCTGCCGGCATCGGGAATAATCACCAATTGCCCCGGTGCCACAAGACCGGGGCGCAGGTGTCGATTCAGTACGTCGAAATGATCAGAGCGCTGTCTATTCAGGCCGCCGCCCATCAAGCGCGATTTCAAACTCTCGTAGTCCGTTGTGCGGTCATTGATGTAGCTCTGCGCCATGCCTTACATCCGGGATGCAATGAAACTGGCGTCGAAATATAAGCAGGGAAGCACGGCGTGGACACAAGTCCGGGAGGGGTCCATCACATTTGGGAAGCTGCCTACACAGCAGAGAATTTGCGCTTACAGAAAGCGGCCCGACCTACCGTCAAACCTTTACCACTTTGGCGAGCGGGCCTGTCGTGGCGAGCGGGCTTGCCCCGCGTTGGGGTGCGAAGCAGCCCCAGAACCAGGCTCTGAGTAGTGTCAGGTACACCGCGTTTTTCTTGATTGGGGGCGCTTCGCACCCCAACGCGGGGCAAGCCCGCTCGCCACAACAGACCCCCTCCCACATTTGAACAGGTGTACATCCACAACCACGCCTAATACCCGGTCATCTCCAGATACCCCACCCCCCTCAAACTCCACCGGCCCTTCCCAGTACGGAATATTCAAATCCATCCAGGCCTTGGGGTTGACGGCTTGAGTCGTGATATCCAAGCCCTTGCCGGGAATCTTCAGCGACCAGCGCGTGGGAATACGGCGCCCGTCAATCTCGGTGGTGGCCAATGGCGTGAGCTGGATATCGGCGTTGTGCAAGGTCTGCGTCCCCCCTTGCGGATCAATCCAGGTACCCGTCAGGTAACCCGAACCGTCCTTCTGCCGCACACGAAACAGCATCAACTGCTCGCCCCTGTCCAGGTGCAGCGAAAACCAGTCCCAGCCCGTCTGGCTGGCGGCCAGGGGTTGGCTGCTCCACTCCCGATCCAGCCAGGCCGGCCCGGTCACCTGATACACCTTGCCATCCAGGCTGACAGTGCCGCTGGCCGTAAAAAACGGCTGACTGTAGTAATACGACGCCTGGCCCTGATCCGATTTACGGCTGTAGCCACGGTCACCTTGCAGCACCAGTGGGCGGCTGGAGGTCAAGCGCAAATCGTAGGCAAACTGCGCGCCGCCGGCCTTGAGTTGCATGTCTGTCAAGGGGCTGGCCGCGCCGGGACGGCTGGCAAAATTCCACTCGTCGATCCAGGCAGCAAACGGCTCCGCCTGGGCGCCGGCCTGGCCGACACCGCCACGGGCGTAGCGCTCGGCAGCGTAGTGGCGGGTGGCAGAAGTGACGGCCGCGTGGCCCAGCCAGACGGTGGAATCGCGCCAACCGGCCTGCGCGGGGCCCGCCTGCAAGGCGTTGCGAAACAGCGTCCACTGCACGCCAAACACATTGCCCTGGGCGTCCTTCAAGTTGGCGGTGACGTACCACCATTCAATGCGAAAGCCTGGATGCGCACCGTGGTCTGCGGGAAACGTGAACACCTTGCCTGGCACCACCTGGGCAAAATCCGCGGCATCGCTGCCAAGGCCGGCAAAGCTTTCTTCGGGGGCGGGGGCTTTGTCGCACGCACTCAACAGCAGCAACGCACACCACAACCAGGCTTTAATTTTCATGGGCGAAGGTCCTCAGCAGATCCGCCGGGCGGCTGCGGTATAGCTGCCACAGCGGCCAGGCCGAGGCCAGCAGCGTGGCGAGCATCGCCAGCCCCAGCAGTTGCGCCAGTTGCCACGGAAATACCTGCAACGGCAGGCGCCAGCCAAAGGCCTGCACGTTGATCACCGCATCCAGGCACCAGGCCAGCAGCAGGCCCAGGGGCAAGGCCAGCACCAGGGTCAGCACCGCCAGCAGCCAGGTCTGGCCCAGGTTGAGCAGCATCAGTTGTCGGCGCGTCACCCCCAGCGCCCACAACGGCGCGAGTTGGCCGAGGCGGCTTTGGCTCTGGGTCAACAGGCTGATGAACAGCGCCACGCCGGCGACGCCGAGGGTGAGGCTGTTGAGCGCGGCCGTGGCGGCAAACGTGCGTTCGAACACCTGGCTCGACCAGCCTTTGAGCTGCTGTTGATCGACAATGCGGCTGTCCTCCAGGGCAAAGGTGCGCTGCACGGCCTGGATCAGCGACGGTACCTGTTGCGGCAACACCCGCAGGTTGAAGCGCACCGGTGACAGCCCTGGCCAGTGCGCCAACAGGTGCTGTGAATCGACCAGCAGGTGGCCCTTGGGGTTGCCGTAGTCAGCGTAAATCCCGACCACCGAAGGCGACCAGTTGCCCTGCGCGGTGGGCACGCTGAGCGTATCGCCCAATCGCACTTTCAAGCGCCGCGCCAATTGTTCACTGAGCATCACCGTATCGCCTTGATGCAGGCGGTCCCAGGGTTGGCCGACGGCTTCCAGCAACGGCCAGTGCTGACGGTAGGTGGGGTCGTCGACCACGCCGAACACGTCCGCCGGCCAACCCTGTAATTGCACGCTGACCTGCCAGGCGGGCAGCACCGCCTGCACCTGCAGTTGGCGGGCCAGCCAGGTGTGCATCTGCTCGGCCTGCGCCGGGTTTTGCGGGTTGAGGTAGAGCTCGGCGGTAAGGCGCTGTTCCAGCCAGTTATCGAAGGTGTGGCGAAAGCCCGAGGTCATGGAGCCCGCGCCGATATTGGCCGCCAGCGCCAACAGCAGCGCCATCAGCGCCAGGCTCAGGGCCGGCAGTTGCTGACGGCAATCGGCGAGAAACCACTGTCCCAACACCGAACGGCTGCGCCCCAGCACGCCTTTGAGCAGCGCATTGAGCAACACCGGCAAGCCCAGCGCCGCGCCCAGCAACAGTGCGGCCATCAGCACAAACCCGGCGGCCAGGCTGTTGCCCAGCCACAGCGCCAGCAGCGCAATCAGCAGCGCCGCTCCCGCCACCCAACCCTGGCGCCGCAACCAGCGGCCATGGGCCTCATGCCAGGCCTGGGCATTGGCCAGCGCCAGCAGCGGCAAGCGTGCCGCGCGCCACAGGCTGCCGGCGCCGGCGAGCAGCGCGCCGAGCAGGCTCAAGCCGAGCCCGGCTACCCACCAGCCCGGGCTGAGGCTCAATTGGCCCGGCACCTCGGCGCCGTACAGGCCGCGTATGCTGGCGGCCACATCCGGCAGCAACAGGCTGGCCAGCAAGTACCCGCTGGCCACGCCCAGCACGCCGCCGAGCAACGCCAGCACGCCCAGCTCCACGCCCAGGCTGAGGATCAGCAGGCGCGCGCTGACCCCGCACGCGCGCAAGGTGCGCAGCAGGCTGCGTCGTTGCTCCAGGGCCAGGCCGATGGCGGCGTGGACGATAAACAACCCGACCACAAAGGACAGAAAACCCAGGGCATCCAGGTTCAGGTGAAAGCTTTCGGTGAGGCGCGCGAGGTTGTTGTCTTCGCCCTGCTTGAGCTGCAAGCCGGCCGGCGGCGTGGGATGGGTGGCGGCGAAGGTTTTGTCCAGCAGCAGGCGCGACAATTGCCCGGGCATGCCCAGCAAGGGTTGGGCAAAGCAGATGTCCATCAGCAGCAGCCCGGGGGCCATGTCCGGCTGGGCCTGCAAAGGCGGCAGGGCTTGCCCGCTGGTGGTATGCGCTTGCTCGCCCTCGCGCAGGCCCAGCGCGTGCAGGGTCTGCGGCGAAATCCAGGTGCGCCCCGGCGCGGCAAAAAACGCGAGCATTTGCGCCTGGCTCAAGCGCTGCCCTGCCACCGCGCCACTGCCGGGCAGGGACAGCGGTTCGATGCCCATTAACTGCAGGCGCTGGTCTTCATGCCCCTTGAGCAACACGCGCCCCTGCACCACCGGCGACACCGGCCAGCCGGCGCGACGCAACTGGGCAAACAGCGCCTCGGGGAAAGCGGCCGCATCCGGCGCACTCAGGCTGGCTTGCGGCTCGCCGCCGATCAACTGGCCGGCGCGTGCGTAGCTATCCCGCGCTTGACTGTTGAGGGCTTGCACACCGGTGAGCAACGCCGTGGCGAGCCACAAGCCGGTGAGCACACTGAAAAACTGCACGGGGTGACGCCGCCAGTGGCTGAGCAGCGCGCGCAACGCCCAATAAAATACCCTCATCTCAAGAGGCAACGGCGGGCACGACCAGCCCGCGATGCAGCACCACCTGGCGGTCGAGCCGCGCCGCGATGCGCGGGCTGTGGGTGACCATCAACAGGCTGGTGGGGCTGTCGCGCAGCAGGTCCAGCAGCAGTTGCAGCACGTCATCGCTGGTGCCTTCATCGAGATTGCCGGTGGGTTCATCCGCCAGCAGCAGGCCCGGCCGTGACGCCAGCGCACGGCCCACCGCCACCCGCTGCTGCTGACCGCCGGAGAGTTGCTCGGGATAGCGCTTGAGCAAGTCGCCCAGGCCCAGGCGCTCGACCAACTGCGCCTGCCACTGCGGATCAAAACGCCCAGCCAGGCGCGCCTGGAAGGCCAGGTTATCGTCGACGCGCAAACTGCCGATCAGGTTGAACTGCTGGAACACCAGGCCGATTTCGCTGCGCCGCCATTGCGCCAGTTGCGCCTCGCCCAGTTGGTCCAGGCGCTGCTCGCCCACCTGGATACTGCCGCCGTCCACACGGTCGAGCCCGGCCACCAGATGCAGCAGCGTGCTCTTGCCGCTGCCCGACTCCCCCATCAGCGCCAGGCTGCTGCGCTCGCCCAGCTGCAGGTCGACGCCGGCCAGCACCGCCAGCGGCCCCTGGGGGGTGGTGTAGCTCTTGCGCACGCCGTGCACCTGCAACATAAACACGCTCACTTGGAAAACTGAAAACGAGAATAACGGCTGATGGCGCCAAGTACGCAAATTTTTCACATGGATTTCACCACCTGCCCACCCCTGTCACTTTAAATTGCCGGCGCATTACTGATGAATCGGCAACTTGTTAGTTATTCAGTGCGACAACTTTTAACCGCAGGATGTTCAGCCAAAAGACAGCCACCCTGTGACAGCCTCTTTATCCCACTGCGGGCCTCCGTTAATGCATTGCGCCTACTTGAATATTAATAAATACGGCCATGGTGAATGATGTGGTTGACCTCACGCTGACCAAACCGCGCACGCGCCGACGCTTTATCAAGCGCTGGCGAACGTGGCGGATGAGCCTTGCCGTCGTAAGCCTGATGCTTGCGGGCTGGCTGTTGTGGCCTGCAACACCCCGCGACCTGGGTGTGGGCAAGCGGCTGCTGACTGCGCACCTGCTGCCTGCCTGGCGGGAAGGCGAACTGATCGTGCTGGTGCGCCATGAAGAGCGCTGTGATCGCTCGAAAAACCCCTGCCTCGGCCCGTCCGACGGCCTCACCGTCGTCGGCAACCAACATGCCGAGGCGCTGGGCAAAGCCTTCAACGTATTGGGCATGACGCGCACCGACGTGCTCGCCAGCCCCGCCACTCGCACGGCCCAGACGGCCCATGCAATGTTCGGCAACGTCCAATTGACGGCCGATCCGCAGGCCATCTGCGGCGAGGCGATCGGCGAACAGCTGCTGCAGCACAAACACCCCGGGCGCAACCTGATCTTCGTCACTCACAGTGGCTGCATCGCCGACTTCGAAAAAGCCCTGGGCTACCCCCACGCGGCGTTTCCCCAATACGGCAGTGCGCTGTTCATACGGGCAAGGGCCGACGGCAGGTTCGACACCCTGGGACTGGTCAATGGTCCGGCATGGACGGCTGTTTTGAAAAACCTCTGAACACACTTTTTTACATATCCAGCATTACCTATTCAGCAAAATGACAGGCCTGTTCTGGCATGTTGAGCCGCGCCCGTTAATTAACGGCGCCCCACATAACTCGACCCAGTTAGTGAACATTTTGAGTCTTGCTCTTATTACTTATATAGCCCCCCACTCCGTCATTAAGTGTCAAGGCGCCGCGCGCTCATGACCCGACTAAAACCTCTGCCCTTACTGTTGCTGGCAATCGCCGCATTTTACCTGCTGCCCCTCGGCCTGCATGGCCTGTGGGTGCCCGACGAAACCCGCTACGCCCAGATCAGCCAGGAAATGCTCACCAGCGGCAACTGGGTATCCCCGCATTTCATGGGTTTGCGCTACTTCGAAAAACCTGCCGGCGGCTACTGGTTGATCGCCCTCGGTCAGGCGGTGTTCGGCCAGAACCTGTTCGGCGTGCGGATTGCCTCGGCACTCACCACCGCCCTGAGTGTATTGCTGGCCTACCTGATCGCCCGCCGCCTGTGGAACGATCCGCGCAAAAGCTACGCCTGCGCCCTGCTCTACCTGAGCTTCGGCCTGGTGGCCGGGCAAGCCGGGTACTCCAACCTCGATCCGCAATTCACGCTCTGGGTCAATCTCAGTCTGGTGGCGCTGTGGTTCGCCCTCGACAGCCGCACGCCACGGGCCCGACTCGGCGCCTGGGCGCTGCTCGGGGTAGCTTGCGCCATGGGCTTCATGACCAAAGGGTTCCTGGCCTGGCTGCTGCCGGTGCTGATCGCGGTGCCCTACTTGTTGTGGCAACGCAGGCTGGGTGAATTGCTGCGCTATGGCCCACTGGCCGTGGGCGTTGCCTTGCTGCTGTGCCTGCCCTGGACCTGGGCGATTCATGTGCAGGAACCGGATTACTGGCGCTTCTTTTTCTGGCACGAACACATCCGCCGATTTGCCGCCGATGATGCACAGCATGCGCGGGCGTGGTGGTTCTTCCTGCCGATCATGGTGGTGGCGTGCCTGCCCTGGGCCGGGTTGCTGCCCAGCACACTGCTCAAAAGCTGGCGGGAAAAACGCCAGCCGGCCATCGTGTTCCTTTCCCTCTGGCTGTGGCTGCCGCTGGCGTTTTTCAGCCTGAGCCGGGGCAAGCTGCCAACCTACATCATGCCGTGCCTGTTGCCGCTGGCCCTGTTGATGGGGCATGCGCTGATCGACCTGGTTCACCAGCACAAGCCACGCGCCATCCGCCTCAACGGCGTGATCAATCTGGTCGTCGGCCTGCTCGCGATGGTGGCCTTGATCTATCTGCAAATCGACCGCCCGCTGTACGGCAACAGCCATGCCGAGATGTTCAGCCTGTCGCTGGCATTTATCGTGCTGCTGGGCTGGATTCTTGCCAACCTGCTGCAGGCCTTCCGCCCGCTGACGCTGTGGGCGACACCGGCGCTGGGCATCGGCCTGCTGGTGGTGTTGCTGCCGGTGGGCATGCCGGCGCAGATCGCCAACAGCGAAATGCCCGACCAGTTCGTGCTCGAACACCTGGACGAACTGCAGCAGACCCAGGCGCTGTTGAGCAATCAACTGGAATCGGCCTCCGCGCTGGCCTGGCGACTGAACCGCGCGGACGTCACGCTTTACAACACCGAAGGCGAACTGCGCTACGGCCTGACGTATGCGGATGCAGCGCACCGCAAGGTCAACCTGGACACTGTCCAGGCCTGGCTCGCCGAGGCGCGCAAGCACGGCTCGGTCGGCGTGCTGCTGCGCGTCAGAAGCACCAGCGAACACCGTGAAGAGGGGCAACTGCCACCCGGTGGCAAGCGCTACCGCAAGGGCGACCTGGTCATTACCCTCTACCCGCAATCCCCTTAGGAATACCCATGAGTTTCTGGAAAACCGAACGCGGCGCACTGCTGTTGCTGCTGGGCGTATCAGCCCTGCTCCTGCTGCTGGGCCTGGGCAGCCGCGACCTGTGGGGACCGGAAACACGCTGGGCGAATATCGCCCTGCAGATGCTGCAAAGCGGCGACTACTTCGACCCTTATCTCAAGGGCGCACCCTACTATGACAAACCCCTGCCCTCCTACTGGCTGATCACCGGCTTTGCCAACCTGATGGGCGGCCTGGGCCCGTGGTCGCTGCGCCTGTCGTCGGTGATCGCCGCGTGGTTGAGCATCTGGCTGGTGTACCTGATCGGCGAGCGCCTGTTTCGCAAGGGCACCGGGCTGATTGCCGGCTGGATGCTGGCCACCACGTTCTATTTTCTGTTCTGGGCGCGGGTGGCCACGGCGGATGTGCTCACCGTGTGCGGCGTGCTGGCCGCCGTGTGGTGGTACTGGCGCGGGCCGGACGACACCCGGCTGGGGCGCTACACAGTATTTTTCCTGCTGCTGGCGGCGACCTCATTGTTCAAGGGGTTGATCGGCTTCGTACTGCCGGGCCTGGTGCTGTTACCGCACCTGCTCAGCGAACAGCGCTACAAACGCCACTTCAACCTGCGCCTGCTGCTGGCCGTGATTATCGCCGGCGCGTTCTACGCGATTCCCTTCGTACTGTCCCATCTCTATGGCGCCCCCACCTATGGCGAAAGCGGCCTGGAGCTGGTGTTCAAGGAAAACGTAGTGCGCTTCTTCGACCCCTTCGACCATATGGGGCCGATCTACACCTACCTGATCTACCTACCGGCGTACACCCTGCCCTGGGCACCCTGCTGGATGCTCGGCCTGTGGCTGGCGCTGCGCCACTGGCGCGAAACGCCGCCCAATGTGCGCTGGCTGGTGTGGGGCCTGGGCCTGTTGTTCGTGTTCTTTACCGCCAGCGGTAGCCGACGCAGCTACTACGTACTGCCCCTGGTACCTTTTGCGCAACTGCTGGCAGCGTGGTGGTTGACTGAACGCCTGGCGAAAAAACCCGCCGGTTGGCCGCGCTGGAAAAAGGGCTTTGGCTGCGCTGCGGGCTTGATGCTGCTGGTGATCGGCGGCGTGTATCCCTGGACCAACGGTAATGGCGGCGTGACGCAGTTTGTCGAGGATGTGAAAGCACAGGCGGTGAAAACAGCACCGTGGGATCAGTGGCAGATGGTGCTGGTGGAAGTCGACAACAAGCTGCCGATGTACCTGAACAATGGCGGCAAGCCGTTCTACTACGTCAGCGAAACCCAAAACTTCCCGCGCCAGGGCGACAGCGCCGCGTTCATGGCCTGGCTGGAGAAAACCAGCGGCCAGGAATTTGATCCACAGCACACCATCATCATCGCGCAGTTCTCCAAAGACGACCCGACGCCGCTGGCGTTTCTGGGAGTAGATCACCACGTGATCGTTACCCAGCCGGATAATGGGGAGCGGTTGTTTCACAAGCGCGAAGGTGGGAGTGTGGGGTTTCTTCCAGTGAGTAAATGAAGCGACCCGGTGCTTACAGACACTGAATACCCAGTGTGGAAGGCTCCGCCAAATCTTCGACTTAGCGCTGTCGCGCAGCAAACTGGAGACGATTCGACTCGCTCGCGAAGGTGATTTTTCGGTGTACCTATCCGTTTCTGCGGTGACGGCGAATTAGGGTTCCGCCCTTACGGCGGGTCACTTTGGAGAAGCCCCAAAGGGCGCCTCAGATCAAAATCAAGAGCGCGGCGGCCTGAGAGCCGACCGGTAATGCTCTGCGCAGCGTCAGGTAAACCGCGTTCTGTCGAATTGGGGGCGCTTCGCACCCCAGCGCGGGGCAAGCCCGCTCGCCACAAAAGCCCGCTCGTCAGAGAGGTTCCGGTTTGCTGCGCGACAGCGCTAACCGAATCTCCCACATTGACCGCAATCTATAGGGGCGTTGGTTAATGGGATTTGGTCATGGTTTGTTAAGGGCCAGCAAGGCGCGTCCCTTTTAATTGCAGGACGTTTCCTAGACAATCTCTGCCGCCTTGCGCCTGTTGGAGTCGGTGGCTAGTCTGCGGCCCGTCACTGCCAATTCAGTGATCGGGTTTAGTCGCCCGCTACTCCAAATTCGGCGCATGGTCCATGCAGTTTCATGGTGGCTGTGCGCAGGGCACCCTCGGGTGCGCCGGATTTTCCGATTTTGGCCGGTCGACTAACCTGCGTACAGCCGCCACCTTTCGTTTAGTCGCGACAGGTACGGCTCCTTAGTCAAAATTCGGAGTTACACCATGAACAAAGCCCTACCCGATCCACCTCACGATCGCAGCGCCTTCCACCGCGCCATTGACCGTCACTCACCCACAAAAGACTTCCATTGCGTCAATGAAGACCTGAGCTTCGAAGATGCCCTGCTCTTCACCGCCAGCTTGCTGGACAGCGCCTCGGTGACGGCACTCGATTGCAGTGAGCACCTGGAGAGCCCCGAACGGGCGAAGATTCTGGCGGTGTGGCATTTGCTGGAGATTGCCAGGACCACGGTGGATCGCTCTATCCACTGCATGAACAACCCAAAAACCACTGCCTGAACGCGCGAAAAAAATGTGGGAGGGGGCTTGCTCCCGATGGCGGTGAATCAGTCAGCCAATCATTGGCTGACCCACTGCCATCGGGAGCAAGCCCCTCCCACAGGGAGCGTATTTCAAGATCAGGTTCAGCGTAATTCTGGCCCTCAAATCCTGCGACGACGATTGAGTTGCGGAATGGTGGTTTGCGCCACTTCCACTCGCTGCACCCGCGCCTGGGTGCGCGCTGCCAGTTGTGCCAGTGTCGGCTGGCTGAACAGGGTGCGCGCATCCACTTCCAGCCCGGCCTTGCGCAGGCGTGCCACCAGGTTGACCGCCAGCAGGGAATGCCCGCCCAGCTCGAAAAAGTGGTCATGACGCCCCACCCGTTCCAGCTTCAGCACGTCGGCCCAGATTCCGGCCATGGTGGTTTCCACCTCGCCTTGCGGTGCTTCGTAGGCGCGGCTGATCACCGCTTCCAGGCCCGGTTCCGGCAGGGCCTTGCGGTCGAGTTTGCCGGCCGGGTTCAGCGGCAGCGCATCGAGCTGCACGAAGGCCGCCGGCACCATGTACTCGGGCAGTTGCTCCAGCACATGGATGCGCAGCGCTTCCAGGCTCGGTGCCTGTTCGCGCACGGTGAAATACGCCACCAGCCGCTCTTCGCGGATCAGCACCGCCACTTCACGCAACGCCGGGTGCGCCAGCAGGCGTGATTCGATCTCGCCCAACTCCAGGCGCACGCCGCGTAGCTTGACCTGGAAGTCATTGCGCCCCAGAAACTCCAGGTTGCCGTCCGGCAGGTAACGCACCAGATCGCCGCTGCGATACAGGCGGTCGCCGGCCACGAACGGGCTGTCGATAAAGCGCTCGGCGGTCATCTGCGCCAGGCCCAGGTATCCGCGTGCCACGCCTACCCCGCCGATATGCAACTGGCCGCTGACGCCCAGTGGCACCGGCGCGTCGTGGTCGTCGAGCACATACAGGCGGGTGTTGTTGATCGCGCGGCCGATCGGCAGTTGCAGTGCCGGCACCGGTGCGCCGGGTTCAAGGGTCCAGGCGCTGCTGTCGACGGTGGCTTCGGTGGGACCGTAGACATTGTGCAGGCGCACCTGCGGCAAGCGCGTTTGCACGCCACGGGCCAGGGCTTCGGTGAGTTCGCCGCCGCCGCACAGCACGTCGGTGAGGCTGGTGCACAGCGCTGACTCGTCCAGTTCCAGAAACTGCTGCAACATCGCCGGCACGAATTTGATCACGCTGATGCGCTGCTCGCGAATCACTTGCGCCAGGTACGCTGGTTCCCGATGCCCGTCAGGTCGCGCCAGCACCAGGCGCATACCATTGGTCAGCGGCCAGAACAGCTCCCACACCGAGCCGTCGAAGCTGAACGGCGCGCGTTGCAGCAGCGCGCCGCCTTCAGCGTTCGGGCACAGTGTGGAGCCCCAGTGCATCAGGTTGCTCAGCCCGCGATGCTCGATCATCACGCCTTTGGGCGTGCCGGTGGAGCCGGAGGTGTACATCACGTAGGCCAGGTTGGCGGCGCTCAGGCCCGGCACCAACGGATTGCCGATCGGCGCGTGGCGCCAGGCGCAGCAGTCGAAGTCGATCAGCGGGATCGACACGTCGCCCGGCAGGTCGCGCGTTGCGGCATGCACCAGCAGCGCTACCGGCTGGCTGTCGTGCAGCATGTAGGCCAGGCGCTCGCGCGGGTAGCCCGGGTCCAGCGGCACGTAAGCGCCGCCGGCCTTGAGAATCGCCAGCAGGCCCACGACCAGATCCAGCCCGCGCTCGACGCACAGCGCCACCCGCGAATCGGGCTGTACCCCGCGCTCACGCAGGTGGTAGGCCAACTGGTTGGCGCGCTCGTTGAGCTGTTGGTAACTCAGCTGGTGTTCGCCGGCCTGCACCGCGACGGCGTGAGGGATATGTCGCGCATGCGCCTCGAACAGTGCCTGCACGCTGAGGGTGTCGGGGTAGACGGTGTCGGTGGCGTTGAAGTCCACCAGCAAGGTGCGCAACTCGTCGGCGGGCAGCACCGGCACGTCGCGCAGCGGCGATGTCGGCGCCTGTTCCAGTGCCTGCACCAGGCCGTGCACGGCCGTGTCGAGGTAGGCCAGCAGCCGCGCGGCGCCGACCTTGCGCGGCGCCTTGGCCTTGAGACGAAACCCCTCGGCGGTGTCGTCCACCGTGAGCATCAGCGGGTAGCTGAGGATGTCCTCACTGCTGAGCAGGGCAATCCCGGGCACCAGCTTCAACTCGGGGTCGGCCGAGGTATGCCGGTAATTGAGCAGGCTGTTGAACAACGGCGAGGCGCTGCTGCAACGCTGGGCCAGCGCCAGCGACGCCTGCTCGTGAACGAGCAAGGCACTCAGTTGGGCGTGGGTATCACTCAGCGCATCCAGCACAGTTTGCCCGGCCAGTTGCACCCGCAGCGGCAGTGTATTGATGAACATGCCCAGTGCGCGGTCGGCGCCCTCGCCCGCCTGCAGGCGACCCAGCAATACGGTGCCGAACACCACGTCATCGCGGCCCGACACACGGCTGAGCACCTGCGCCCAGGCCAGGTGAAACAGACTCGCGGCACTCACGCCCAGGGCGCGGGCCTGTTCGCGCACGCATTGATTGAGGTGCTCGTCGAGGGCCTGTTCGGCCTCTTCACTGTCGGCGCGATTGGCCTGGCGCTCCTGCAAGCCGAACGCCAGTGTCGGCTCGTCGACATCCGCCAGACGCTCACGGAAAAACGCCTCGTGCGCGGCCTGGCGCGCCGGCAAGCGGCTCTGCGCGACCACATTGCGATACGGCACCGGCGCCGGCAGTTGCGCCTGCTGGCCGAGCAGGTGCGCGCGAATCTCGTCCACCAGCACGGTGGTCGAGGTGGCGTCGTTGACCAGGTGATGAAAGCGCAATCGCGCAATCCAGCGTTGCTGCTGCGGCTGTTCGGCGTAGTCCATGGCCATCAGCGGCGCCTGGCGCAGGTCCAGCGGCTCATCACTGTCGCCCAGCGGCGCGACGCGCAACTGCGCCTTGCGCCACACCACCTGCATCGGTTGCTCCAGCGCATCCCAGGCCAGGCTGGTGCGCAGGATGTCATGCCGGTCGATCACCTGTTGCAGGGCCTGGGCAAAGGCATCGAGCTGTTCGCGCCGGGCAAAGCTGAACATCGCGTGCTGCTGGTACGGATCGCGCTCATCGGTGAGGTGGTGGTAGAGCAAGCCCTCCTGCAACGGCGCCAGCGGGTAGATGTCCTGCACATTTGCCGCGCCGCCGGGAATACCCGCGACGATGCGGTCGATGCTGGGCTGGTCGAGTTCGGCAAGGGCCAGCAGGTCCGGGGTGATGTGGGTGCAACCTGGCGCAATTCGGTTGGCCGGCACCGCCACCTCGCGGCGCTGGCTGACGGCTGCCAGCGCCGCCAGGGTGGGCTGGCCGAACAGCACCTGCACGTCGGCATGCAGCCCGGCCTGACGCATGCGCTGCACCAGTTGCACCGCCAGCAGTGAGTGCCCGCCCAGCTCGAAGAAATGATCATGCCGGCCCACTTGCCGCACCTGCAGCAGCTCGGCCCAGATCTGCGCCAGGATGGTTTCCGCACCGTCGTGCGGGGTTTCGTAACGGCGGCTGACAAAGGCATCCTGGGTCGGTGCCGGCAACGCCTTGCGGTCGAGTTTGCCGTTGGCGGTAAGGGGCAGACTGGTCAGCTTCACGTAGGCGGCGGGCAGCATGTAGTCGGGCAGCGACGTTTGCAGGTGGGCGCGCAGGGTGTCGATATCGATAGGGTGATGCTCGATGAACCAGGCCAGCAGTTGTCCCTCGCGGAACTGCACCACGGCCTCCTTGACGGCGGGATGGCCGGCCAGGGCGGTTTCGATTTCCCCGAGTTCGATGCGCACGCCGCGAATTTTCACCTGGTCGTCATTGCGCCCCAGGTATTCAAGGTTGCCATCGGGCAGCCAGCGCGCCAGGTCGCCGGTGCGGTACAGACGGCCGGCGCTGAACGGGTCATCCAGAAAACGTTCGGCGCTGAGGTCCGGGCGGTTGAGGTAACCGCGCGCCACGCCCTTGCCGCCGACATACAACTCACCCGCAACGCCAATCGGCAGCAGGCGTTGCCGGGCATCCAATACGTAGACCTGGGCATTGGCGACAGGCGCGCCGATAGGCAGCAGGCTTCCCACTTCAACCCTTCCGGACGTGGCGACCACCGTGGCTTCGGTGGGCCCGTAGTTGTTGATCACATCGAAGGTTTGTGCACGGTTGAACGCACGCAGGCGGTCGCCACCGATGAGCAAGGTGTGCAGGGTCGGGTGTTCCAGGCGCTGGCTGAAAGCGTACTCGGCCACCGGCGTGGGCAGGAAGCACACGTCCAGCGGCTGGGCGCGCCACCAGTCGAGCAGCGCGTCGATGTCTTCGGCACCGTCATGGGCCGGCGGCAGGTGCAGCGTGGCGCCCACGCACAGGGCCGGCCACACCTCCCAGGCCATCGCATCGAAGCCGAACCCGGCGACGCTGGCGGTGTGGCTGCCCGCGCGCAGGTTGAAGGCCCGGCAGTGCCAGTCCACCAGGTTCGACACACTGTGGTGCTCGACCATCACGCCTTTGGGCAGGCCGGTGGAACCGGAGGTGTAGATCACGTAGGCAAGGTGCGTGGGCTGCACCGCCACGTCAGGGTTGGTGCCCAGGTGCAACGCGGGACGGTCCAGCGCGATCACCGGTACGTCCAGCGCAGGCAGGCGCTGGCGCAAGTCATGCTGGGTCAGCACGGCGACCGGGGCGCTGTCGTGCAGCAGGTAGTTGAGGCGCTCGGCGGGATGGGCCGGGTCCAGCGGCACATAGCAGGCGCCGGACTTGAGAATCGCCAGCAGCCCCACCAGGGTGTCCAGCCCGCGCCGGGCCAGGATCACCACGCGATCGTCCGGCTGTACGCCCTGTTCGATAAGCTGATGGGCCAGGGCATTGGCCTGTTGATTGAGCTGGGCATAGCTCAGTTGCCGGCCCTGATACACCGCCGCCACGGCCTGCGGCGTGCGCGCAGCCTGGGCTTCGATGCGCGCGTGCAGGGTGCGCGGCTGAGTATCGGGCTGGGCGGTGGCGTTGAACTGTTGCAGTTGCGCCTGCTCGGCCGGGGTAATCAGGGACAATTCGGCGAGGGTGAGCGCCGTGTCCTCCAGGCCCTGCTCCAGCAACCCGATGACGCGTTCAGTCAGTGCCTGGACCTCGTCGTGACTGAAATACGCCTCGTTGTACACGCAATGCAGGCATGCGGTGTCCTGCACGCGATTGCTGCGCAGGTGCATGGCAAGCGGCAGCGCTTCATGGTGGTTGGAAACCTTGATGGCCCGGGCCTGGACCTCGCCATAGCGCAGGTCATGATCGTCCTGCTCGTAGGACACCGACACCTCGAACAGCTGGCCGCGGTCGCTACGGCGCAGGCCCAGTTCACGGTTCATGTCGCTCAAGGGGAAGCGCTGGTGGCGCATGTCCTGCTTGAGCTGGTCGCGCACGCCGCGCACCAGTTCGGCGAAAGACAGCTGCTCGTCAAATTGAAAACGTACCGCGCTGACCTGGGCAAACATCCCTACCGTCGCGCGAAAACGCGCGTTGGCGCGGTTGAGCATCGGCAGTCCTGCCACCCATTCCTCGCGCTGATAGGTGCGGGTGAAACACACATATAACGCCGCCAGCAATAGATGGAACGCCGAGGCGTGGTGACGCTTGGCCACGTCTTCCATGCGGTGCAGCAACGCCACGGGAAACCCTTGCACCAAGGTGCTGCTCGGCGCTGGCGCGGTGTGCCGTGGCGTCAGCAGCGGCTCGGGCAAGGTCTGGTATTTGTCCAGCCAATACGCGCGGTCGCGGACGTAACGCGACGACTGCCGGTAGTGCTGGTCGGCGTCGATGAAGTCGATATACGACGGCGCCAGCGGCTGCGGCTGACGGCCCTGCACCAGGCCCGTGTAGAGCTGCGCCAGGGACTGCAGCATCTGGCCGAAGCCCCAGCCATCAAGGATCAGGTGATGGGCCTGGGTGCCGAGCCAATAGCGGTCAGCGTCGAGCTTGACCAGAAAAAAGCGGAACAACGGCTCGCCCTGCAACCCATAGGGCCGAGCCATCTGCGCCTGCATCAAGGCCTGCGCGGCAACCTGCGGCTCGGGCAAGGACGAGAAATCATACCGCGCCACCTCTACCGTCAATGCCGCAGCGAAGTGCTGGCGTGGCAAGCCGTCAGCGTCGCTGAACAATTGGGTGCGCAGCCCATCGTGCAGGGCCACCAGTTGCTCGATGGCCTGCTGGATCAGCGCGGGCTCCACAGGGCCGGCAAAGTCGAGAAAACCACCGATGTTGTAGAGCGGCGAGTCACCCGCGCGCTGTTGGTCGAGCCAGATATCCTGCTGGGCGGCGGTGAGCGGGAAGCTGGGCGACGGGCTGGAAATGTGCGGCATAAGATCCTTCTCATGGGGGCTCGCCAGGGAGGTCCATCACGGCGAAATTGCCGGATTTGAGCATGGGGGTACGGGGCTGCCTGACACCCCAAACCCGGACATTCAAATGAATGGAACCGGCTCGGCTGAAGGTTCACCGCTGAAACGATTAAAGCGGTGTAGGACATTGGCTATATAACGCCGAGGATGGCAATTAGACACCCTCGCTATAAAATTGAATTATCTTTATAAATCAATAATTTATAAAATTATAAAAATCCGAGCTGGTTATTCGTCTGTGGAAATACCTGACAGAACCGTCGATTTAATGGCGGTACTTTTATGGCAGGTTGTGTCCCACGTTTCCGCTACATACGTAGGACAAATCCATATGGCTAAATGAAATCTCGAACGCCGAGTCACGTTCAAGCACCACGGCGCGCCCCGCACAGACCCAGGGCGCCCGATGGCGGTTTTCGACATCAAGGATGAGATGGCTATGAGTCTGACGCGCACCATGAGCAACACAACCAGCCCGCATTTCTATGCCGAAATGGGCGAACTGATTTCAAACAGCGGCCAGGAAGATTTCGCCGCGCACATGCTGCACCTGGTGGACAAATGGGTGCCGATCCACATGGTTGACCTCAGCGAGTGGACCCTCGACGAACTGCACGACCGCGTGCTCGATATCAAGCTGCTGGGCAGTGCGGGGCTCAAAAGCGAGCTGTCTGCGCCCCAGACCCTGCACCCGCTCAAGGACCATCCGCTGCTGCGGGAGATGCTGCGCATGCAGGACCCGCTGCTGATTCAAATGCGCGCCCAACCCAACAGCGCGCACCCGCGCGGCACCTCGCACCAGTGCAACCTCGTGGCACGCCAGGGCAATCGGCGCCAGGTGATTTCGTTCTACCGCCCGCCGGCCCAGCGTGGGTTCTCCCTGGCGGAGCTGTCGTTTCTCAAGTGCCTGTCGGACACCCTGCTGCCGCTGCTGGAGCGTCATGCCCAATGGCTTCACCAGGCGCCGCAGAGCGGCAGGGAACCGGTGCATAACCCGCTGGAGCAATCGCAATTGCAGCGCGAGTTCTACAAGCGGCTGTCGCTGAGCGATATCACGTTGTCGGCACGCGAGCAGGAAGTCTGCCTGGGCCTGCTGACTGGCGGCACCGTGCCGCAGATGGCGGAAAAACTCAGCGTGAAAAACAGCTCGATTGAAACCTACCTCAAGCGCGCTGCCGCCAAACTGGGCGTAAGTGGCCGCCATGGCCTGGCCAAATGGATGGTGGGCGCTTGATGACCAGAACCACCCTCACCGCCGTCGGCATGGCCTGCCTGCTCGGCGGTTGTTCGCTGATTCCCGAGTACCACCGGCCCCAGGCACCGGTGCCGCAGCATTACCCCCAGGACGGGGTGTATCGCCAGGCGCAAGCGGGCACGCAAACCACCTCGGACTGGCAGCACCTGTTCCATGACCCGGCGCTGCAACAGCTGATGGGTGATGCACTGGTCAACAACCGCGACCTGCGGGTGGCGGCGCTGAACGTCGCGGCGTTCCAGGCGCAGTACCGCATCCAGCGTGCCGACCTGTTTCCGGCGGTGTCCGCCACCGGTGCCGGCAAGCGCCAAAACGTGCCGGGGGATGTGACGGGCACCGGCAAGTCAGCGATCACCTCCAGCTATTCGGCCACCCTGGGCATCAGCGCCTATGAACTGGACCTGTTCGGCCGTGTACGCAGCCTCAGCGAACAGGCGATGCTCACCTACCTGGGCACCGCAGAAGCCAGGCGAAGCGCGCAGTTGAGCCTGGTGGCGAATGTCGCCAACGCGTACCTCACGTGGCGCGCCGACCAGGAACTGCTGGACCTGGCCCGGCAAACCCTGGCCGCCAACGAACGCAGCCTGCACCTCACCGAGCGCAGCAAAAGCGCGGGCAAGGCCTCGGCGGTGGATGTGGTGCAAGCGCGCACCAGTGTCGAAAGCACCCGCGCCAGCCTGGCCCGTTACCAGCGCCAGGTGGCCCAGGACCTCAACAGCCTCGCCTTGCTGGTCGGCGGCCCGGTGGACCCAAACCTGCCGTCGCGCCCGCTGGCGGACGACTTGGTAGCTCGGGTGCCCGCCGGCCTGCCCTCGGACCTGCTGCAGCGCCGCCCGGATATCCTCCAGGCCGAATACCAGTTGCAGGCCGCCAACGCCAATATCGGTGCCGCCCGCGCTGCGTTTTTCCCCTCGGTAAGCCTCACGGCCAATGCCGGCAGTGCCAGCACCGAGCTGTCGGGGTTGTTCAAGGGCGGCTCGGGCACCTGGACGTTCCAACCGCAGATCAACCTGCCGATTTTCAACGCTGGCAGCCTGCGTGCCAGCCTCGATTACGCCAGGCTGCAAAAAGACATCACGGTGGCCCAGTACGAAAAATCGATCCAGACCGCCTTTCAGGAAGTGGCCGATGGTCTCGCCGCGCGCCAGACATTCGTCGACCAGCTCAACGCGCAACGGGATTTTGTGGCCGCCAGCCAGCGCTATTACGACCTCGCCCAGCACCGCTATCGCAGCGGAGTGGACAGTAACCTGACGTTCCTGGACGCACAACGCTCGCTGTTCAGCGCGCAGCAGGCGCTGATTGTGGATCGACTGGCGCAGTTGATGGCAGAGGTGAACCTGTATACGGCGCTGGGTGGTGCGTGGGCCGAAGCCCCGCGCCTGGCCGCTTCGCCCTAGAGCAGTTTCAGCCCGATGATTGAACGGTTGCTCCAATCCGATTCGCGCAGCTCGGATGCCTTCCCGTAGTTATCCAGCTTGCCGTTGATGACTGCCATTGAATGCGCTAAGCCAGAGACCGTGCCGATCGCTCCCTGCCTGAAGTCTTCAAGAGTAGCCGGGGTCACGTAGTTCTTCAGGCCCAGGCGGCGCAGGGCCTGCCCTGGGTACTCGCCATCGTTCAAGCTGTTCAGGGCAGCGGCATAACCCAGGTGGCCGACGCCATCATTGTTTTCCAGCTGAGCACGCTTGGCGCTGACGGCATACAGAAACTGCGCATTGACCAGCACATCATTGGGCCTGTCGGCCTTGAAGTCCGAGGCTTTGCCGGCTTGCTCCAACTCTGCGTAACTGATGCGCAGTCTGTAGGCATCGCGCATGACAACCTCAACACCCGTGGCCGTCGCCTGGACGCGCTTGAAGACGCCGTGGGGATTATGACCAAACCTCATCATGGCGGCCTTGATTGCGGAAATGGTGACGCAATTCCCTTCAACGTTCTGGTAAAAGTCCGTGAATACGTCAGCGGGTTTTATGCCGATGTTGGCCGCCGTTCCGCGGATGAACCGGCCAGCTCCACCCACCCCCGGATCCAGATTTTCAGCCTGTGTGATGCGTCGGCGATTCACTTCATGGGTGTCATACCGCCCACTCCTGCGTTCGGACAATTGCCTGAGCCGCTCGCCCAACACGCCCAGCGCGCTGATCAAACCTTCTGCATTCTGCCTTGACGCGGGCTCAATCGGCATCTGCGCTGCGGAATAATCGGTCCTTCCAAAATACACATTCAACCCCAGCATTTTTCACCTCCAATATGCAAACGGTGCAGTCAATCAGCCAGCGTGGCAACTTTCAGGGAAGGTGAGACGGGCCTGTTATAGAACTGCCCCTCCATCACCCCATCAATGATGACGCCGTTCTTGTGTCTGCCGCCTGACGTCACCGGCACACCCACTTGCGCCCCCAGTGTTCCTGCATCGACAACCTTGATCTGCTGTTTCAGGCCCAGCAAGGACAGGGCCGAGTACCCATCAATGCCATCGCCCGCCAATGCCAGCACCCCCGGATACGAGTCACGCGCGTGATATTCGCTGTCCGTGCGATACATACTCATGAACGAATCCGACTGTTTCTGAAGGTACAGCTCCAGCTCCAGGCTCTTGCGCTTGCTCATCACGGCAAACAGGAAGCTGGCATCCTTGACCATTCCTTCATCGCCGCCGCTGAACTTTGCAGCCCTGAACGCCAGGTTCAACTCTTCATTCGATAGAGTGAGTTTGAAGCCATCCCTCATTGTAATGCTGTAGCCGTCCCCGGCATTTACAACGTCCTCAAATACACTGGCCGGGCTCTGTCCAAACTTCATCATTGCAACTTTGATGGCGCCTACATGTTCTTCCCTGCCAGCGTTGCCCAAGTAAGGATAGTGTTCGTATGACGCACGCAGCCCGTTGAGGATGTCATCCGGCTTTTGTCCTTTGGGTACCGCCGATAAGAAGTCTGTGACCGGCTCATAATGTTCAGTTGCAAACATCTCAGTCAGTTCGCTATCAAAATGGGTACGGGTAGCCGCCAGATTTGATCGTTCCATGAACGGTGCCAGCCTGTTGCGCCAGACATTGTCGATGGACACCGGTTCAGTGCGTGGAGCGGGCGCGACGTCCATGGGCGGCGGTGGACTGGGCAGCGTTTTATCCTTGGCCATCCATTTATTCAATGCACCGACCAATGCGTCGTACATCTTCAACAAGGCAGCCAACTCGGGATCTTTTTCCTGCGCCGTTAAATGTTGGCCGATCTCACTGAGTGCCGAGAACGGTCGAAGAGGATTAACGCCATGACTCGCCGCCGGTTGATGATCGACTGATTCAGGCATTTTGCTGATGGGCGCGGGAGTTTCACCGCCCACGGGAGGCATCATCAGACGATTGTTGTACGCAGAACTCATGAGCATGACATTCAAGTCTCGGTAATTGAAATAAAAGGTCAACCCGTCAACGGGGGTACTTTTGCGTGGCGAATCGAAGATGATCGTTCCGGCCGCCAGCGGGCTAATACGTAACAACGACCTTCGATTTCAAACAATTACCATCGGAGAAATCCGCAGCCTCGGCCTGTTTGTGCGCAGGCACGCTGCCCTGCTGGAACTGACGCGGTGTACAGCCATACTCACGCCGAAACACCGTGTGCAGATACTGCGCCGAGGTAAAGCCGCAACGTGAAGCGATATCGGCAATCGCCAGCGCCTGGTTGCCCAACCCCTTGGCTGCTGCGGCGAGTTTGAAGCGCAGGATCTCGTCATGCACGCTGCAGCCGCGTACCTTGCGAAAGTGCGCTTCCAGGGACGAACGCGACACACCCACATAGGCTGCTACCTGCGCAGTCTTGATGCCCTGGCAGGCGTACTGGCGAATAAACAACAAGGCTTGCATCACATACGGATTGCCCAGCGGTTGATGCAGGCTGGAGGCCTGCACGTTGATCGCGTCCGGTGGCACCAGCACCTGGGTGCCCGTGCAGGGTTTGCCGTGCAGCATCTGGTGCAGCAACGCGGCAGCGGTGCGGCCCATGGTCTCGGTGCCCTGGATCACCGAACTGAGCGGCACCCGCGTGAGCGTGCGGGTCAGCGGATCGTTGTCGATGCCGATCAGGGCGACCTGCTCCGGCACCGCAATGCCCGCCGTGAGGCAGGCCTGCAAGAGCTGCCGGGCGCGGGCATCGGTGACGGCAATAATGCCGATGGGCTTGGGCAGGCTGTGCAGCCAGGCGATCTGCTGCTCCACCGCGCTGTCCCACAGCGGCGCGCTGGTGCCCAGGCCGCGATAGATCTGCACCGCCAGACCGTCGCGCTGCATCAGCCCACGAAAGGCCTTCTCACGCTCCTGGGCCCAACGATTGGCCTGGGCTTCGGGCAGGCTGAAACAGGCAAACCGGGTCAGCCCGGCTTCGATCAGGTGTTCGTAGGCAAGCTTCATCAGCGCATGGTTGTCGGTGGCCACGTAGGGAATGCCCTTGGGATAGGCGTGCACATCCTCGTAGGAGCCGCCCACTGCAACGACTGGCAACGTGCTCCCGGCCAGCGCCTCGCCGATCAGCGGGTCATCGAAATCCGCAATGATGCCATCGCCCTGCCAGCGCTCGATGCCCTTGAGGCGGCACAGGAAGTCCTCCTCCAGAAACAGATCCCAGGACGCGCGGGTGCTGCTCAGGTAATTACCGATGCCGGCAATGATGCCGCGGTCGTAGATTTTGCTGCCGTTGAAGAGCAAGGCGATGCGGTGGACGGGCGGTAGGGTTTTCATTGTTGTTGTCCTGGGGCCGATCAGGACAGACTAGACCTCGCCACTCAAAATCGCACCACACCTTGGTGATTTTCATAATCGGCAAGGCAGGCGCCGTTGCTAGTATCCAGACACCGCCAAGAACAATAAGGAAAACGCCATGCCGTACTTCCCCGGTGTCGAGAAGGTTCGCTTCGAAGGCCCAGACAGCGACGCCCCCCTCGCCTTTCGCCATTACGATGCCGACAAGCTGATCCTCGGCAAACCCATGCGCGAACACCTGCGCATGGCCGTCTGTTATTGGCACACCTTTGTGTGGCCGGGCGCGGATGTGTTTGGCGCAGGCACCTTCAAGCGACCGTGGCAGCGCAGCGGTGATCCGATGGACGTCGCCATTGGCAAGGCGGATGCGGCCTTCGAGTTCTTCTCCAAGCTGGGCATCGACTACTACAGCTTTCACGACACCGATGTGGCGCCCGAGGGCAGCTCGCTCAAGGAATACCGCCATCACTTTGCGCAGATGGTCGATCATCTGGAACGCCATCAGGAGCAGAGCGGCATCAAGCTGCTGTGGGGCACCGCCAATTGCTTCAGCAACCCGCGCTTCGCCGCCGGCGCTGCGAGCAACCCGGACCCGGAAGTGTTTGCCTGGGCCGCCGCTCAGGTGTTCAGCGCGATGAACGCCACACTGCGGCTCAAGGGCTCCAACTATGTGCTGTGGGGCGGCCGTGAAGGCTATGAAACCCTGCTCAATACCGACCTCAAGCGCGAACGCGAACAGCTCGGCCGATTCATGCGCATGGTGGTGGAGCACAAGCACAAGATCGGCTTCAAGGGGGACCTGCTGATCGAGCCCAAGCCTCAGGAGCCGACCAAGCATCAGTACGATTACGACAGCGCCACGGTGTTCGGCTTCCTGCACGAGTACGGGCTGGAGCATGAGATCAAGGTCAATATCGAGGCCAACCACGCAACGTTGGCTGGACACAGTTTTCACCATGAAATCGCGACGGCCGTGTCGCTGGGCATTTTCGGCAGTATCGACGCCAACCGTGGCGACCCGCAGAACGGTTGGGACACCGACCAGTTTCCCAACAGCGTCGAGGAAATGACTCTGGCCACCTATGAGATCCTCAAGGCTGGCGGATTCAGGAACGGCGGCTATAACTTTGATTCCAAGGTGCGTCGCCAGAGCCTGGACGAAGTGGACCTGTTCCACGGGCATATCGCGGCCATGGATGTGCTCGCCCTGTCGCTGGAACGGGCGGCGGCGATGGTGCAGAACGACACACTGCAGCAGTTCAAGGATCAGCGCTATGCTGGCTGGCGGCAGCCCCTTGGCCAGGCGGTGCTGGCGGGGGAATTCAGCCTTGAGTCGCTGGCCGAGCATGCGTTCACCCATGAGATTAACCCGCAGGCGGTGAGTGGGCGGCAGGAGATGCTGGAGGGTGTGGTCAACCGGTTTATCTATCGGTGAGGTTTGGCTTCTGTGGTGAGCCTGCTTCTGTGGCAAGCGGGTTCATTGTGGTGAGCAGGCTTGGTGTGGCAAGCGGGCTTGTTGTGGCGAGCGGGCTTGCCCCGCGTTGGGCTGCGAAGCGGCCCCAAAACCAGACGCCTCGGTTGTATCAGGTAAAACTGCGGTGTATGAATTGGGGGCCGCTTCGCGCCCCAACGCGGGGCAAGCCCGCTCGCCACACCAAGCCCGCTCGCCACATAAAGCTCGCTCGCCACAGAGGCCCGCTCGCCACAATCAGTAATGTGTTTGCCTAGAGTCTTCCAACAACAATAAAAGGACGCACTACCATGAAGTCATTCAAACGTACGCTGCTTGCCGCCACCCTGGCGGTGCTCGCCCTGCCGGTGATGGCCGATCCCGCCCACCCGAAAATCGGCTTTTCCATCGACGACCTGCGTCTGGAGCGCTGGTCCCGCGACCGTGATTATTTTGTGGCGGCGGCGGAAAAGCTCGATGCCAAGGTGTTTGTGCAATCGGCCGATGCCAATGAGCAAAAGCAGATTTCCCAGATCGAAAACCTGATCTCCCGGGGCGTCGACGTGATCGTGATCGTGCCGTTCAACGCCACGGTGCTGACCAACGCGGTCGCCGAGGCCAAGAAGGCCGGGATCAAGGTGGTGTCCTATGACCGCCTGATTCTCAACGCGGACATCGACGCCTATATCTCCTTCGATAACGAAAAAGTCGGCGAGATGCAGGCCAGCGGCGTGCTGCAGGCGGCGCCCAAGGGCAATTACTTCCTGCTCGGCGGCGCGCCCACCGACAACAATGCCAAGGTGCTGCGCGAAGGCCAGATGAAGGTGCTGCAACCGGTCATCGACAAGGGCGATATCAAGATTGTCGGCCAGCAGTGGGTCAAAGAATGGAACCCCACCGAAGCCCTGAGCATCGTCGAGAATGCCCTGACCCGTAACGACAACAAGATCGACGCCATCGTCGCCTCCAACGATGCCACCGCCGGCGGCGCCATCCAGGCCCTGGCCGCGCAGAAGCTGGCGGGCAAGGTGCCGATCTCCGGGCAGGACGCCGACCTCGCCGCGATCAAGCGCGTGATCGACGGCACCCAGACCATGACCGTGTACAAGCCGCTCAAGCTGATCGCCACTGAAGCCGCCAAACTCTCGGTGCAATTGGCCCGCAGCGAAAAACCGGCCTACAGCTCGCAGTACGACAACGGCAGTAAAAAGGTCGACACCATTCTGCTGACGCCGACCCCGCTGACCAAGGCCAATGTCGACCTGCTGGTGAAGGACGGTTTCTACACCAAAGAGCAGATCGGCGGGCAGTGACCGTCATGTCCGACTACCTGCTGCAGATGAATGGCATCGTCAAACGTTTTGGCGGTGTCAATGCGCTGAACGGCATCGATCTCAAGGTACGGCCCGGCGAGTGCCTGGGCCTGTGCGGCGAAAACGGTGCCGGCAAATCCACGCTGATGAAGGTGCTGTCGGCGGTCTACCCGCACGGCACCTGGGAGGGCGAAATCCTCTGGGACGGGCAGCCGCTCCAGGCTCAGTCCATCCGCGAAACCGAAGCCGCCGGCATCGTCATCATCCACCAGGAGCTGACGCTGGTGCCGGACCTTTCGGTGGCCGAGAACATCTTCATGGGCCACGAGCTGACCCTGCCCGGCGGGCGCATGAACTACCCGGCGATGCTGCACCGCGCCGAAGCCCTGATGCGCGAACTCAAAGTGCCGGACATGAACGTGGCGCTGCCGGTGTCGCAGTACGGCGGCGGCCACCAACAACTGGTGGAGATCGCCAAGGCCCTCAACAAACAGGCGCGCCTGTTGATCCTCGACGAGCCCTCCTCGGCCCTGACCCGCTCGGAAGTCGAGGTGCTGCTCGACATCATCAAGGGGCTCAAGGCCAAGGGCGTGGCCTGCGTGTACATCTCCCACAAGCTCGATGAAGTGGCGGCGGTGTGTGACACCATTGCGGTGATCCGCGATGGCAAACACATCGCAACCACGGCCATGATTGACATGGATATCCCGCAGATCATCACGCAGATGGTCGGCCGCGAAATGAGCAACCTCTACCCTGCCAGGCCTGACGCGGTGGGCGATGTGATCTTCGAGGCGCGTCACGTCACCTGCTACGACGTGGACAACCCCAGGCGCAAGCGCGTCGACGATATTTCCTTCGTGCTCAAGCGTGGCGAAATCCTCGGCATCGCCGGGCTGGTGGGCGCCGGGCGCACGGAGCTGGTATCGGCGCTGTTCGGCGCCTACCCCGGCCGCTACAGCGCCGAGGTGTGGCTGGATGGCGCAGTGATCGACACGCGCACGCCGCTCAAATCGATCCGCGCCGGGCTGTGCATGGTGCCCGAGGACCGCAAGCGCCAGGGCATCATTCCCGACCTCGGCGTGGGCCAGAACATCACCCTGGCGGTGCTCGACACCTATGCGCACCTGACGCGCATCGATGCCGAGGCCGAACTGGGGAGCATCGACCAGCAGATCGCGCGCATGCACCTGAAAACCGCCAGCCCGTTTTTGCCGATCACCAGCCTCTCCGGCGGCAACCAGCAAAAGGCGGTGCTGGCGAAAATGCTGATGGCCAAGCCCAGGGTGCTGATCCTCGACGAGCCCACGCGCGGGGTGGACGTGGGCGCCAAATACGAGATCTACAAGCTGATGGTTGCACTGGCGGCCGAGGGCGTGGCGATCATCATGGTGTCGTCGGAGCTGGCCGAAGTGCTGGGGGTGTCGAACCGCGTGCTGGTGATCGGCGACGGCCAGCTGCGCGGCGACTTCGACAACCAAGGCCTTACCCAGGAACAGGTGCTCGCCGCTGCGCTCAGTCAAAACAATAACGATCGGAAGACCGCCTAGATGAATCAGGTCAAACACCTTTTTACCCGCTACAAAATGCTCGCGCTGGTAATTGCCGTGGCGTTCATCTGGCTGTTTTTCAGTTGGCAGACCGAGGGCGGTTTTCTCACGCCGCGCAACCTGTCCAACCTGCTGCGGCAGATGTCGATCACCGGGATTCTGGCGTGCGGTATGGTGCTGGTGATCATCAGCGGCGAGATCGATTTGTCGGTGGGCTCGTTGCTCGGATTGCTGGGCGGGCTGGCGGCGATTCTCGACGTGGTGTATCACGTTCCGCTGCTGGCCAACCTGAGCCTGGTGGCGTTGTGCGGGCTGATGATCGGCCTGGCCAACGGCTACATGACGGCGTACCTGCGCATCCCCTCGTTCATTGTCGGTCTGGGCGGCATGCTGGCGTTTCGCGGGATTCTGCTGGGGATCACCGGCGGCACCACCATCGCGCCGGTGTCGCCGTCGCTGGTGTATGTGGGCCAGGGTTATCTGCCGCATGAGGTGGGTATCGGGCTTGGGGTCTTGCTGTTTGCACTCACCGTGTTTCTCACCTGGAAGCAACGGCGCAATCGCGCACTGCACGGCCTGGCCGCGCATTCGCCGGTGCGTGACGGGCTGCGTGTGGTGCTGATCGGCGCGGTGCTGGCCGGGTTTGTCACCACGCTCAACAGCTACGACGGCATTCCGGTGCCGGTGCTGCTGTTGCTGGCGCTGCTCGGGGTGTTCAGCTACGTCACCAGCCAGACCGTGTTCGGCCGCCGGGTGTATGCGGTGGGCAGCAACATGGAAGCCACGCGGCTGTCGGGCATCAATGTGCAGGCGGTGAAACTGTGGATCTTCGGCATCATGGGCGTGATGTGCGCCCTCGCCGGCCTGGTCAATACCGCGCGCCTGGCGGCCGGTTCGCCGTCGGCCGGGAACATGGGAGAGCTGGATGCGATTGCCGCGTGCTTTATCGGCGGCACCTCGATGCGCGGCGGCTCGGGCACGGTGTATGGCGCGCTGCTGGGGGCGCTGGTGATTACCAGCCTGGATAACGGCATGTCGATGCTGGACGTGGACAGTTACTGGCAGATGATCGTCAAGGGCAGCATTCTGGTGCTGGCGGTGTGGGTGGATGTGAGTACGCGAGCCGGGCGTCGCTGAGGTCATTGGTGCGAGAAGGGGCTTGGTCCCGATAACGCTAGGTCAGCCACAGATAAAGTGACTGACATACCGTCAGCGGGAACAAGCCCCTTGGGTTAACCGTAATCTGTAGACCTTAGCGGGACACCGGCATCACAAACTCCGCGCCCTGCTCGATACTCTCCGACCAGCGCTGCATGATCGACTTCTGTTTGGTGTAGAACCGCACACCTTCGGTGCCATAGACGTGCATGTCGCCAAACAGGCTTTTCTTCCAGCCCCCAAATCCGTGCCACGCCATCGGCACCGGGATCGGCACATTGATGCCGACCATGCCCACTTCGATGCGCCGCGCGAACTCGCGGGCGATATTGCCGTCGCGGGTAAAGCAGCTCACGCCGTTGCCAAATTCATGGTCGTTGACCAGTTGCACCGCCTCGGCAAAGTCATTCACCCGCACACAGGCCAGCACCGGGCCGAAGATTTCTTCGCGGTAGATGCTCATCTCCTTGCTCACGTGATCGAACAGCGTCGCGCCGAGCCAGAAACCGTTTTCCAGGCCGGGTTCGGAGGGCACGTAATCACGGCCGTCGAGCAGCAACTGGGCGCCGGCCTGCACGCCCTGTTCGATGTAGCCACTGATGCGCTGCAGCGCCGCACGGGAAACAATCGGGCCCATTTCGGCCTTCAGGTCGCGGCCATCGGTGATGCGCAACTGCCTGGCTCGTTCGGTCAGCGCGGCGATGACTTTATCGCCCACATCGCCCACCAGCACCGCCACGGAGATGGCCATGCAGCGCTCGCCGGCACTGCCGTAGGCGGCGCCCATCAAGGCGTCGACGGTTTTTTCGATATCGGCGTCGGGCATCACCACCATGTGGTTTTTCGCACCGCCCAGGCCCTGCACGCGCTTGCCGTTGCGCGCGCCGGTTTCGTAGATGTAGTGGGCAATCGGCGTCGAGCCGACAAAACTCAGGGCCTTGACGTCCGGGTGTTCAAGCAGTGCATCCACCGCTTCCTTGTCGCCCTGCACCACGTTGAATACGCCCTGGGGCAAGCCGGCTTCGCGCAGCAGTTCAGCCATGAACAGCGAGGCGCTCGGGTCGGTAGGGCTGGGTTTGAGGATGAAGGTGTTGCCGGCGGCGATGGCGATCGGGTACATCCACATCGGCACCATCACCGGGAAATTGAACGGCGTCACGCCCGCCACCACGCCCAGGGGCTGGCGCAGGGTCCAGTTGTCCATGCCACGGGAGACCTGGTCGGAGTGCTCGCCCTTGAGCAGGTTGGGGATGCCGCAGGCGAATTCGAGAATATCGATGCCACGGTCGACTTCGCCCTGGGCATCGGTGAACACCTTGCCGTGTTCGGCGACGATGATGCTTGCCAGTTCGTCCTTGCGCTCACGCAGCAGATGCAGGTACTGAAACAACACGCGGGCGCGGCGGATCGGCGGCGTGTCGGCCCAGTCGGCAAACGCAGCCTGGGCGGCGGCCACCGCTTCGCCCACGGTGTCGCGGCTGGCCAGGGCGACGCGGCCGGTTACTTCACCGGTGGCGGGGTTGTACACGTCCTGATAGCGATCATCGCGGCTGACGCGCTGGTCGTTGATGTAATGCTCGAGGGTGATGGTCATGGCAGCGGATCCCGGGTCGATTAGCGTTGGCACCTACCATAGGCTTCCGCTTTGTTTCGAACCAGAGCAGAATCCAGAACTTATTGTGCACACAGGCGAACAATAGTCCCATGGAAAAAACCGAGATCGAAGGCCTGTGGACGCACATCCACTGGCTCTCCGTGCTGGAAGAACACGGCACCTACACCGCTGCCGCTGCGCGGCTGGGCGTGAGCAAATCGGCGGTGAGCCAACGCATTTGCGAGCTGGAAGCCGCCACCGGCACCCGCCTGGTCACCCGCACCACACGCAGCGTGCGGCTCACCGACGCCGGGCGCTCACTGACCCGCGACGTGCGCAGCGCCTACGAGCACATCGCCCGCAGCTTTTCCTCGGTGCGCGACTCGGCCGGCGAAATCCGTGGCCTGGTGCGCCTCACCGCTCCGGTCGCCTTCGCGCGCCAGCAACTGGTGCCGCATCTGCCCGAATTCCTGCGTCAGCACCCACAGGTTCGCATTCAGCTGGACGTGTCCGATGCCTTAAGCTCACTCGCCGCCGAAGGCTACGACCTGGCCGTGCGCCACGGCTTCCAGGTGCCGGAAACCCACGTCGCCTGGAAACTCTGCGACACCGCCTCGGTACTGGTCGCCACCCAGGACTACCTGCACCACCACGGCGAACCCCGCGAACCCGCCGACCTCAGCGCCCACAACTGCCTCTACTATCCGCGCGGCGCCGACCAGCCCGCGTGGACCTTCGAGCGCGGCGTTAAACAGACAGAACGCATCACCGTGCCCATCGCCGGCAGCTTTTCTACCAATAACAGCGAGGCACTGCGTGACTCGGCGCTCAATCACCTGGGCATCGCCCTGCTCCCGGATTTCAGCGCCCACGCGGCGCTGGCCAATGGCACGCTCAAGCAAGTGCTCAAGGGCTGGCGCTTGAAGGGTGCGTTTGCCGATGAGATCTACTTGATTCGGCCGTATTCGCCCCATGTGCCAAAGGCAGTGAGTGCGCTGGTGGGGTTTCTGAAGGACAAGCTGTCGGCAGGCTTCGGTTCTGGCGCGCGGCAGGTCGCGACGGGAGCGGGCTGAACATTTTTTTGAAAATGCTGCAATGCGTAGGACATTTCACACAGTTTTCACAGGCGCACGCTTAAGCTCCACTCAGCTCCTAAGTGAACACCTTTAAGCCCGCGCCCCCATCGTGGGCTTTTCTTTGTCTGGCGCAAAAGGCATTGCGCGCAGTGCCTGCCCTGAATGCAAAAAGCCCGGCTCAATGGCCGGGCTTTTTGTTATGGAGCGGTCCTCAGTTGTCAGGATGCTCACTCGCCACCGAATCCGCAGCGTCCACGTCAGACATGTCTTCCTCGTCATCAGCCGGCAACGACTGCTCCGGCGCGTCGCGCTTGGGATCGTGACCGGTTTCGCTGTCCGTGCCTCGGGTCACGGGCTGCTGTGAAATGTTGCCTGGGGCGTTCTCGTCGATTTCCATGCTGGCTCTCCGCTTGGGCGTTCGGGATATCCGCGCTTGAACATGAGAAGCATCGTGGTCTGACAAGTGCCGTTTGATGGACGAACGGTGGCCTGTTCGGACCTCGCTCTATCGGCGGTGTAGAAAATTTGAATTAGCAGATTGTCTTCCCGGTCAAGAATTATGAACGCAGTCAATCTGACGAGGTGAGCGCAATGACTATCCAGGCAGAGACACTCGTACAACTGACCGAAGCGCTGCGCGAACGCGGCTTGAATCTGGTGTCGGATGTGCACTTTACCCGTGCACCTTATCGGCACAATCACCGCTGGATCTGCACGGTGGAGTAAGGTCACACAAAAACAAATGCCCCGACGAGTCGGGGCATTTGCTGTCAGCCGGAGTAGACCGCGTTTTCACATGGCCCGCCCGGCCCTTTTTTACTCACTGCAGGCTTACCTGACGCAGTTGCGGATCACTGTCGCTACCGATCGTGATGCGTTTGGGCTTGGCCTCTTCAGGCACCACGCGCAGCAGGTTGATGCTCAGCAATCCGTTGTTCAGCGAAGCACCGCGCACCTCGATGTGATCCGCCAGGCGGAACGACAACCGGAAGGCCCGTTGCGCAATGCCCTGGTGCAGGTAAGTCACCTCTTTCTCGCTTTCACGTTTGTCACCCACAACCGTCAAAACGCCCTTCTCGACCTGGATATCCAGATCCGCCTCAGTAAGCCCGGCGACTGCAATGACAATGCGATATTCGTCATCACCGTGCTTTTCCACGTTATGAGGCGGATAGGTGTTCGGAGCCTCGCTGCGCAGCGCAGACTCAAACAGGTCATTGAAGCGATCAAAGCCCACCGACTGACGGAACAGAGGGGCCAGGGAAAGAGTAGTAGCCATTTTAAAATCTCCTGATTAGATCCAAGTGATTTAAAGCGCGACCCTGATTCGGCGTCGCGTGAAGGGAATTTATGTGCGGGAGAGAAGATTTCAAGGGGCGGGTTTGAAATTTTTTTACGGGCTCGCTGGCCGTGGGCTGAAAATCCCGCGAAGCCTCTGGCTCGCGGGGTTTTTCCTTGGTGTTAAGTCAGTTGACCTTGAACTGCCTCACCAATCCCTGCTGATGCTCGGCCAATCGAGCAAGCTCGCGGCTGGTGGCGGCGGTTTGCTCAGCACCGGCGCTGACCTGGATCACCAGTGAGTTGATGTCGTTGACATTGCGATGAATTTCTTCGGCCACCAGGCTTTGCTCCTCGGCAGCGGACGCTACCTGGATGTTACGGTCGCTGATGGACGCAATGCCTTCGGCGATCTCATTGAGCAAGTGGCCGGCACGCACCACATTGCTCGCACCTTCCTGCGCCTTGCCAAGGGTCTCCAGCATGGAGACCGCGGCGCGGTCGGAACCCGACTGCAGGTTGGCGATCATGTTCTGGATGCTGACCGTGGAGTCCTGGGTCTTTTTCGCCAGATTGCGCACTTCATCCGCAACCACCGCAAAACCACGGCCCTGCTCCCCCGCACGCGCCGCTTCGATGGCGGCGTTCAATGCCAGCAGGTTGGTCTGCTCGGCAACGCCGCGAATCACGTCCAGCACCGAAGAGATGGAATCGCTTTCGAGTTTGAGCTCGTTGATGATCTTCGAGGTTTGTTCGGCCTGCACTTCCAGGCCCTGGATCAAGCTGATGGTGTTATCGATCTCAGTCTTGCCCTGCATCGTGCTGGCGTTGACACGCTGTGACATTTCGGCGGCGTCAGTGGTGATGCGCGCTACATCCTTGACCGTGGCGCTCATCTCGCTGATCGCGGTCACCACCTGGTCGGTACCCTGACGCTGTTGCGCCACGTTCTGGCTGGTCTGCAAGGCCACCGCCGAGGACTGCTCGGCAGCCGTGGCAACCTGCGCCGTGGCGCTGCCGATTTCGCTGACCACGCCACTTATCTGAAGCGCCATGTTGTCCAGGTTGCGTGATATTTCGCCAAACTCGTCCTTGCCGGTGTAGCGGGTGCGCACCGTCAGGTCGCGGGTGGAAAGCGATGCAAGGGTGCGGTTCACATCGGTCACTGCCAGCTTGATATTGCGGATGATCACCAACGCCAGCCACAGCAAGGCGATCAACATCACGATAACGGTCGCTATGGCCACATACAGACTGAGTTCGGCATCATCACGCTCGTGATGGGCCAGGCCAACCACGGTCTGGCCCAGCTCCGTTTCGACGCCGGCCATGAGGTCGATACGACTGGTCGAAAGGTTGAACCAGTCTTCAGGTTTGATATTGAGCGGGTTGCCCAGGGGCGTATCAAAACCAAGGCGCTGAAGGCGTGCGACTTCCAGTGATCCGGGTTGTTGCAGGACGGCATCCAGCTTGCTCTTGAAGGCTGCCGGAGCCCATCGCTGGAAGGCTTCAAAGTAGCCGGAGAACTCACCGAGGTTACGGCTGAAGCGCGACAACAATGCAGCGTCGAAGCGATTTTGATTGAACGCCAGGCCCAGCAATACGCGCTCGCGCCCCGCGCGCTCTTTCATATCGACAAATTGATTGAGCGAGCCCAACGCACGCAGAATCTGGGGGTCATCAATGCTGGCTTCCAACGAATAATTGAAGCCCACGAGGGTTTTAATCAGGTCGGTAAAAAGAGCACCGGACTCTGTGTTGTTAATCGCCAGGTTATCGACTTTCAAACGCAAGGCGGCCAGCTCACCCAGCGCGCGCAATGCCTCGTTCGGGGCTGGAATACCCTCGCTCGATTGCCCTCGCAGCGCGCCGATTGACGTGTCGGTCTCCTGGCGCAAGGCCTTGAGCTTGTCTTGCATGGACTTGCCACCGCTGCCCAGAAAAACGCCGCTGGCGCCGCGCTCGCGTTGGAGGGTTGTCACGACATTGCTGAATTTTTGTGCAGCGGTGGTGGCGGCAACTGCGCGATTCATTGACCCCAGCGTATCGCTTTTGTCCGCAATGAAAATGCCCGCAAAAGCCAGAAATCCGAGCAAAGGAAAAATCAGAATAAGCAGCAGCTTGGTACTCAAAGGAGCATTGCTAAGCATTACAAACCTCGGGACTTACAAATTTTGTCTAATAATTACCTCGGGCGCACGTTCTAGTGAAATCGACGTTTATAGGAGCCAAAGATGATCCAGTTTGAGCCCGCCATAGCCGTTTTTCTTCCGTTTACACTATCTCGGCCTGAAGCTATCGAGCTTTAGAGCTGCCGGAAAAAATGGACTGCGCGTGAACCTGGATACCTGAGGATCTTTACAAACCCCGGAAACGCAAAAGCCCCGCTTTCGCGAGGCTTTCGTGTCAATCTTGGCGGGAAACCAGGGATTCGAACCCTGGGAACGCTATTAACGTTCGCCGGTTTTCAAGACCGGTGCATTCAACCACTCTGCCAATTTCCCTTGTGCATCACGGGATTATAGTAGCCCTTCCCGTCTCAGCGGGCGCCATAATACCCGAATGAAACACACTGTCAAACTCTCGCCATCGCTTGTTACAGAGCGTCTGTTATGATCTTTGCGACTGAACGTTTCAAAACCACAGGAGTGTCGCCATGCGCGAACAGAATTACGCAGTGAATGGCAACGCCCAGGCTGAGCAGCTTGAAGTCAGCCGCGTGTTGCGCAACACCTACGGCTTGCTCGCCCTGACCCTCGCCTTCAGCGGTGTGATGGCGTTCGTGGCTCAGCAGATGCGTGTTGGCTACCCGAATATCTTTGTTGTGCTGATCGGCTTCTATGGTCTGTTCTTCCTGACCAACAAGCTGCGTGACTCGGCCTGGGGCCTGGTGTCGGCGTTTGCCCTGACCGGTTTCATGGGCTTTATCCTTGGCCCGATCCTCAACCGTTACCTGGGTATGGCCGGCGGCGCGGAAGTGGTCAGTTCGGCGTTTGCCATGACGGCGCTGGTGTTTGGTGGCTTGTCCGCCTATGTGCTGATCACCCGCAAGGACATGAGCTTCCTCGGCGGCTTCATCACCGCAGGCTTCTTCGTGTTGCTGGCGGCGGTGGTTGCGGGCATGTTCTTCCAGATCAGCGGCTTGCAACTGGCGATCAGCGCAGGTTTCGTGCTGTTCTCGTCGGTGTGCATCCTGTTCCAGACCAGCGCGATCATCCACGGCGGCGAGCGCAACTACATCATGGCGACCGTCAGCCTGTATGTGTCGATCTACAACCTGTTTATCAGCCTGTTGCAGATCTTCGGCATCATGAGCCGCGACGACTGATTCATTTTCATTGCCGCAATAAAAAATGCCCCGTATCGAAAGATACGGGGCATTTTTGTTGGCGCGGGACTCAATACTGGTTGGGTTCCATCTCCAACTCAACCTTGAAACGCTGGGCGATGTCCTGCTGGATACGCCGCGCGAGGTTGGCAATGTCCTGCCCCGTAGCACCGCCGTAGTTGACCAGCACCAACGCCTGCATGTTATGCACGCCGGCATCGCCGTCTCGAAACCCCTTCCAGCCGGCCTTGTCGATCAGCCAGCCAGCGGCGAGTTTCATCTGCCCGTCGGCCTGGGGATAGGCCACCAGGTCCGGGTACTGGCTTTTCAGCTCGGCTGCGAGTGCCTGGGAGACCAGCGGGTTTTTGAAGAAGCTGCCAGCATTGCCCAGCTCTGCCGGGTCCGGCAGTTTCTCGCGGCGAATGCTACAGATCGCACGGCTGACGTCACTCGGCGTGGCATCGGTGATGCCCTGCGCCGCCAGACGCTGCTGCACCGGGCCGTAGTCGAGTTTCAAGTGGCGGATGCGGCTCAGGGCAAAGCGCACGCGCAGGATCAGCCAGCGTCCGGTGTGCTGCTTGAACAGGCTGTCACGGTAGCCGAACTGGCACTCTTCCAGGCTGAAATCGCGCAGTTCGCCGGTTTGGCGATCCAGGGCGGTGAGGCCGGCGAATACATCCTTGATCTCCACTCCATAGGCACCAATGTTCTGCATCGGCGCTGCGCCGACAGTGCCGGGGATCAGGCTGAGGTTTTCCAGGCCGCAGAAACCATGTTCCAGGGTCCACAACACAAACGGATGCCAGGGCTCACCCGCTTCGGCCTCGATCACCACGCGGCTGCCGTCGTCCTGCAATACCCGAATGCCGCGGGTTGCCATGCGCAATACCAAAGCGCAAATGTCCTGGGTCAGCAGCAGATTGCTGCCGCCACCGATCACCAGCAACGGCAGTGCCTGCGCAGCGGCGTAAGCCAGGGCTTCACGCACATCGGCGTCGCCATGGGCCTCGGCGAACAGCTGGGCACGCACATCGATGCCGAAACTGTTGAAGGGCTTGAGCGAGACCTGCGCCTGCACCTGCAAGGTCATAACCGCCCCTTCAATTCGATCACCAATAAATCACAGGCGCGCTCGATCAGGTCCAGCACCCTGTCGAAGCCTTGTTCGCCTTCGTAGTAAGGGTCTGGCACTTCGTCCACTTCGGCATCGAAGCGGCGCAGGAACAGATCCAGCTCTGCCTTGCCCTGCCCCGACTGCATCAGCTTGAGGTGACGCAGGTTACTGTGGTCCATCGCAAGGATCAGGTCGTAGCGCGAAAAATCGGCGCGGCTGACCTGCTGGGCACGCTGGGACGACAGGTCATAACCGCGCATCAGCGCCGCACGCTGGCTGCGCTGATCCGGCGGGTTGCCGACATGCCATTCACCGGTGCCGGCGGAGGCCACGTCGACCTGCCCCGCCAGCCCCGCTTCGCGCAATTTATGGCGCAGTACGCCTTCCGCCGTGGGCGAGCGACAGATGTTGCCCAGGCAGACAAACAGAACCTCCATCAGGCCCCCAGCAGGCGACGAACGCGCTCGAGGTCTTCCTGGGTGTCGACACCGGCCGGCGGCGCTTCGAGTGCATCGCCGACATGGATGCGCACGCCATGCCACAGGGCCCGCAGTTGCTCCAGGGATTCGGTGTTTTCCAGCCAGCACGGGCCCCAACTGACGAAGTCGTGCAGGAAGCCGGCGCGGTAGGCGTAAATGCCGATGTGGCGGCGGTAAGGCACGCCTTCGGGCAACAAATCGGGGTGTTTGGCAAAGGCATCGCGCGCCCAGGGCAAGGTCGAACGACTGAACGTCAGCGCCAGGCCGTTGATGTCGCTGACCACCTTGACCACGTTCGGGTTGAACAGGGTTTCCACGTCTTCGATCGGTTCGGCCAGGGTGGCCATGCGCGCTTCGCCATGGGCGGCCAGGTTGGCGGCGACCTGATCGATCACGCTCGGCGGAATCAACGGCTCGTCACCTTGCACGTTGACCACGATGGCATCGTGCGCCAGGCCCAGTTGCGTGGCCACTTCGGCCAGGCGGTCGGTGCCGGAGTTATGGTCTTCGCGGGTCAGCACCGCCTCGGCGCCAAACCCTTGGCAGGCGGCGATGATGCGCGGGTCATCGGTGGCCACCACCACCCGCTCGGCGCTGCTTTTGCAGGCCTGTTCCCACACCAGCTGAATCATCGGCTTGCTGCCGATCAATTGCAGCGGTTTGCCCGGCAGACGGGTCGATGCATAGCGCGAGGGAATGACAACGGTAAAGGCGGTGGTCATTTATCCAGACGCTCATCGGTGGTGAGGGTGCGCGCTTCGCTTTCCAGCATCACCGGTATACCGTCGCGGATCGGGTAGGCCAGGCCCGCACCTTTGCTGATCAACTCGGTTTTGTCGGCGCTGAGCTTGAGCGGGCCTTTGCAGATCGGGCAAGCAAGGATATCGAGCAGTTTGGTGTCCATGAAGATTTCCTGGAAAGAAGCGTGTTAGGGCAAGGGACGTGCGGGCAGCAGGCGCGTCAGCTGCGTGTCGAACCAGGCGACAAACGCCGGCGACGGCAGCGCATCCACCGCAAGGTACCACCAGTCGGGCTGTGCGAAGGCGCGGCACTTCACCGCGTCCTTCTCGGTCATCACCAGCGGCAATGACGGGGTAAAACTCAAGACCTCGGCGCTGTACTGCGCATGGTCGGCAAATACATGGGGTATGGGCTGCCAGTGTAGCGTTTCAAGGGTGGTGAAGAAACGCTGCGGGTTACCGATACCGGCGACCGCATGCATGGCCTGACCCGCCTGGAAGTGGTCGACCGGCCTGCGCTCGCCGCTGTGCAGGTTGATCAGGGCGGCAGGTTGCAGGCGAAAGGCGAAACCGTCTTCACGGTCGGCCCCCGAGCCGTTATATAACAGCGCATCGACGCTTTGCAGGCGCTCCACCGGTTCGCGCAGCGGCCCGGCAGGCAGGCAACGGCGGTTGCCCAGGCCACGGGCGGCATCGATCAATACCAGTTCAAGATCACGCGCCAGGCGGTAATGCTGCAGGCCGTCGTCAGACAGAATCAGGTCCAGGGGTTCGCTTTCCAGCAAGGCTTTTACCGCACGACTGCGGTCGGGGTCGATCATCAGCGGCACGCCGCTGCGCTGCACGATCAGCAACGGCTCGTCGCCGGCCACGGCGGCACTGTGGTCGGCCTCGACGCGCCAGGGCAGCTGCGGCGGTTTGGCGCCGTAGCCACGGCTGACCACGCCCACCCGCAAACCGGCGCGGCGGCAGTGTTCGATCAACCACAGAATCAACGGCGTCTTGCCGGTGCCGCCCACGGTGATATTGCCCACCACTACAACTGGCACAGGCGCCTTATAGATGTCGCCCTCCCCGGCCATGAAGCGCGCGCGCTTGCGCTGCACCACCCGACGATACAGACACTCCAACGGTGTCAGCAGCGCCAGGGCCGGATGGCCTGTGTACCAGGCCTTGAGCAGACGGTCGGACATTGCCATCAGGGTTGGCCCGCCGCCTCGACGGTGCTCATGCGCAAGTGGCTGAAGCCCAGCTTGCCGGCGGCGTCCATCGCAGTGATCACGGCCTGGTGCTGGGTCTTGCCATCGGCACTGATGGACAACGGCATTTTGGTATCGCCGCCGGATTCCTTCTGCAGCGCGTCCATCAAGCTATTGAGGTCGTTTTTCTCCAGCAACTGGTTGTTCACAGTGAACACGCCATCAGCGCTGATGGCGATGTCCAGTTGCTTGACCTCCTGGTCCTCGGCCGGCGAGCCGCTCACTGCTTCCGGCAGATCAACCCGCAGCGCGGTCTGCCGAGTGAAGGTGGTGGTCACGACAAAAAACAGCAGCAGGATAAACACCACGTCGATCAGCGACGCGAGGTTGATATCGACATTTTCCCGTCGCTTGCGGCGAAATTTCACACCTTGTCCTCAACCAGATCCACGTCACGGTCGCCCTGCACCACTTCCACCAGCTTGATGGCTTCCTGCTCCATGCCGACCACCAGCTCATCGATACGCCGTTGCAGGAAACGGTGGAAGAACACCGATGGAATACCCACCATCAGGCCCGCTGCGGTGGTGATCAAGGCTTTGGAAATACCGCCGGCCAGCACCGCCGCGTTGGTGGTCATGCCCGAGCCCATGAACGAACTGAAGATATCGATCATGCCCAGCACGGTGCCGAGCAAGCCGAGCAACGGCGCCATGGCGGCGATGGTGCCGAGCGCATTGATGTAGCGCTCCAGCTCATGAATGACGCGGGCAGCGGCCTCTTCGATGCATTCTTTCATGATCTCGCGACCATGCTTGGAGTTGGCCAGGCCCGCCGCGAGGATTTCCCCCAGGGGTGAATCGGCGCGCAGTTCCTTGAGCTTCTGTTTGTCGAGCTGCTTGTTCTTGATCCAGCCCCACACCTGCCCCAGCAGATGCTCGGGGGTCACGCGACTGGCACGCAGGGTCCACAGGCGTTCGGCAACGATGCCCAGCGCTGCGATGGAACTCAAGATGATCGGCAACATCATCCAACCACCGGATTTGACCAATTCCC
Source organism: Pseudomonas sp. MH9.3 (assembly GCF_034354675.1). Classification (NCBI taxonomy): domain Bacteria; kingdom Pseudomonadati; phylum Pseudomonadota; class Gammaproteobacteria; order Pseudomonadales; family Pseudomonadaceae; genus Pseudomonas; species Pseudomonas sp. MH9.3. Next base: position 1,449,507 of record NZ_CP133785.1, read on the forward strand.
ACACAGTGAATGTCCCCTCGAAAAAGTGCGCCACTTTACCATATAGGTTCGGTCGCGGGGCCCGCCCGTCGCAGGCCGTGAGCGCGTTGGATAGCGAATCAGCGTAACGGTTCACGCCAGAAGCGGCGTTGCGCGCGTGCAACCGTGGCGGGCTCGAAAGCCCCCAACTGCAGGCGTACCGCACCCTCCTCGGCGCTGTCATACACCCGGCTGCCCACTGCGCGGTAACGCTCCAGCACCTGGGCGTGAGGATGGCCGAATGCATTGCCGCGCCCCCGCGAGATCAGCACCGACGTGGGCGCCAACTGCTGCACAAAGGGCCGCGACGACGAACTGCGGCTGCCATGGTGAGGGGCTTGCAGCCAGTCGGTGCGCAGCGCCAGCGGCGAGTCGAGCAACGCGCGCTCGGCAGCGCGATCGATATCGCCGGTGAGCAGCAACCGTTCGCCATTGGCCTGCACCTGCAACACGCAGGATTTCGGGTTACCGTCGACGGCCCCGGGCCATTGCCACAGCTCGAATGACACACCGTCCCACTGCCAGCGTTCGCCGCTGATACAAGGTTGAGTGCCGAGAAACTCGGGCAGGCCGTCGGTTTCACCCCCCACCACACGCTTGACCGGCAGCCCGCGCGCCACCGCGGCCGCCCCGCCGGCATGATCGGCATCGGCGTGGCTGATCAGCATCAAATCCAGCGACGCGATGCCAAGCTTTTTCAGCGACGGCAACACCACCCGCGCGCCCAGGTCTGCGGCCCGCGAACGCGGGCCGGCATCGTAGAGCACACTGTGATGACGGGTGCGCAGGATAATCGCCTGCCCCTGGCCGACATCCAGCTGCACTACGTCCACCCGCCCATGGGGCACCAGCTCACGCGGCGTAAACACCGCCAGCAACAGCATCGGCCAACCCAACAGCCGAAAAGGCACACCGCTCGGCAGCAGCACGATCACCGCGCCGGCCAGACTCACCAGCCAATACCCCAGGGGCACTTCGGCCGGTATCCACGCCGGCAGGTGCGCCGCCAGCAGCGCCAGGCCCTGGAACAACAGGTCCAGCGCGCCGCCCGCCAACCACAGCAGGCCCTCCCCCACAAGCGGCACCGCCAGCAGGGCAGTCCCCAGCAATGCCAGCGGCAACACCACCAGGCTGATCCAGGGCACAGCGACCAGATTGGCAAGGGGAGCACTCAGGCTGATCGGCAAATCAAGCATCAACAACAGGGGAAAAAGACCGATGGCGATCAACCACTGCGCACGCGTCCAGGCCTGCCACAGGCGCCACGGGCCCAAGCGCCCGCCGAAGGCCAGTATCAACACCGCAACCGCACCGAACGATAACCAGAATCCGGGCTGCAGACTCGCCAGCGGTTCCAGCACCAGTACCCCGTTGAGTGCCAGCAGCAACGGCCACCAGGCACCCAGGTGGCGAAAACGCAACCGCCACAGCAGCACCAGCCCCACCATGACGCAGGCCCGCTGCACCGGCACGCCGAACCCTGCCAGCAAGCCGTAACCCAGCGCTGCAACAAAGGCCAGGCCGCAGGCCCAGGGCAACCACGGCCAGGTGGCGGGCCAGCAACCATAACGCGCCAGCAACGCGATCAGCCCGTAGATCAACCCCGCCAGCAGGCCAATGTGCTGGCCGGAGATCACCAGCAGGTGCACGGTGCCGGTGTCTTGCAGCACTTGCCAGTCTTCGTCCGCCAGCCCGGAGCCGTCGCCCAGCACCAGCGCGGCCAGCCCCGCTTCGCGGCCCTGGGCATCCACCGTCATCAGGCGTTGGCGCAGCGTATCGCGCCAGGCGTTGCGGGCCGGCGTCAGACGCTCGCCGTCCTTTACCGTACCGGTCGCGCCGATGCGCTGCGCCAACAGCCAGGCTTCGTGATCGAACCCCTGAAAGTTGAGCAGGCCGGACGGTCGCTTCAGGGTCACGGCCAACCGCCAGCGCTCGCCACTGTGCACCGCCGGCCCGCCGTGCCAGGACACCCGGATGCGCCTGGGCAAGCGGGTATGGCGTGACCGGCTGTCGGCCAGTTCGAAGCGCACGCCAGTGGATGTCTGCTGCGGTAACCCGACCACCCGCCCTTCCAGCCAACGCGTCTGGCCGTCCAGTGCGGAGGGCAATCGGTCATTCAGCGCCCACTGCGCACTGATGCACGCCCAACTCAAACCAAACAGGAAAAAGGCCAGCGCGAAGGTGCGAAACGGCAACAGCATCAAGGCCAGCACCAGCATGGCCAGCAGCCATCCCGTCGCTGGCAATGCGGGTAAAACACGCAGAGTCAGCAACCCCAGCGCCAATGCAAACATCCCTGTCTTCATGAATCATCCTGCTCAAATGACCCACTCAGTCTTAGCCGGGCGTCGGACGGCGCCTATGATGTTTTGTCACAAAGTCTGAATTTTCTGTTTATAGAATCCGGGCATACTTGCCCCTCGAACTGACCTGGACCCCTTATGCCCCGGCGCTTATTCAAACGGTACATGCCCGACCCCAGCAGTATCAGGGAACACAAGTCATTACAGTTTCTTGGGACCTTGCTGCATGACCCGAACCTCTGGCACCTGAACCGGCACTCGGTGGCGCGGGCCATGGCCGTGGGTCTGTTCGCGGCCTTTATCCCGATTCCCCTGCAGATGTTATTGGCCGCGGTGCTGGCCATCGTGGTGCGCGGCAACATGCCCATCGCCGTCAGCCTGGTGTGGCTGACCAACCCGATCACCATGCCGGTGGTGTTCGTGTGCACCTACATGACCGGCGCCTGGCTGATGAACGTGCCGCCGCGCAGCCTGCCCGACCACCTCACCTGGGAATGGATCAGCGGCCAGCTGAACACGCTGTGGCAGCCGTTCCTGTTGGGTTCGGTGGTGTTGGGGCTGGTGCTTGGCGCACTGGCCTACTGCCTGACCATGGGCTACTGGCGCTGGTGGGTCGCGCGCCAATGGAAACGCCGCAAACTGCGCCGCCGCTGAAACCCGACACCCAGGCTCCCGCTCAACACCATTAATTTTCAGGATTCCAGGCCGCGCAAATGGCTACACTGCGCAGGTGGCGCGGGCCGGATGCCCGCGTGGAAGATTGATATCAGTGGTAGCAGGAGAAGTGGCGTGCTTAGAAGAATGGGAATTAAAGGCCGCGTACTGTTGCTGACCTTATTGCCGACCAGCCTGATGGCCGTGTTGCTGGGCGGTTATTTCACCTGGATGCAGCTCTCGGAACTGCAGACCCAATTGCTGCAACGCGGCGAAATGATCGCCGAACAACTGGCGCCGCTGGTGGCCCCGGCCCTGAGCAGCAAGAACGCCGACCTGCTGGAACGCATCGCCACCCAATCCCTTGAGCAGACGGACGTGCGCACCGTGTCGTTCCTCGCACCGGACCGCACGTCCCTGGCCCATGCCGGCCCGAGCATGCTCAACCCGCCGCCGACCGGTAACAGCTCACACCTGCTGCAACGCACCGGCAATGACGCCACGCGCTATTTGCTGCCGGTGTTCGGCCGCCATCGCAACCTGGCCGGCGAGCTGATCCCCGATGAAGCCGACCGCCTGCTGGGCTGGGTCGAGGTAGAGCTGTCCCATAACGGCATGCTGCTGCGCGGCTACCGCAGCCTGTTCGCCAGCCTCCTGCTGATCGCCGTCGGCCTGATCTTCACCGCCGCGCTGGCCCTGCGCATCAGCCGCACCATCAACGCGCCGATCGGCCAGATCAAGCAGGCCGTGGCCCAGCTCAAGGACGGCAACCTGGAAACCCGTCTGCCAGCGCTGGGCAGCCAGGAGCTTGACCAACTCGCCTCGGGCATCAACCGCATGGCCGAAACCCTGCAAAACGCCCGCGAAGAACTGCAACACAGCATCGATCAGGCCACCGAAGACGTACGCCAGAACCTGGAAACCATCGAAATCCAGAACATCGAGCTGGACCTGGCCCGCAAGGAGGCCCTGGAAGCCAGCCGCATCAAGTCGGAGTTCCTGGCCAACATGAGCCATGAGATCCGCACCCCGCTCAACGGCATCCTGGGCTTTACCCACCTGCTGCAAAAAAGCGAACTGTCGCCGCGCCAGCTGGATTACCTGGGCACCATCGAAAAATCCGCCGACAACCTGCTGGGCATCATCAACGAAATCCTTGATTTCTCGAAGATAGAGGCCGGCAAGCTGGTGCTCGACAGCGTGCCGTTCAACCTGCGCGACCTGCTGCAGGACACCCTGACCATCCTCGCCCCCGCCGCCCATGCCAAGCAGCTGGAACTGGTCAGCCTGGTGTACCGCGACACCCCGCTGGCGCTGGTCGGCGACCCGCTGCGCCTCAAGCAGATCCTGACCAACCTGATCAGCAACGCGATCAAGTTCACCCGCGAAGGCACCATCGTTGCCCGTGCAATGATCGAAGACGAACAGGAAGACAGCGTACAACTGCGCATCAGCGTGCAGGACACTGGCATCGGCCTGTCCAGCCAGGATGTGCGCGCGCTGTTCCAGGCGTTCAGCCAGGCTGACAATTCGCTGTCACGCCAGCCCGGCGGCACCGGCCTGGGGCTGGTGATTTCCAAGCGCCTGATCGAACAGATGGGCGGCGAAATCGGCGTCGACAGCACACCGGGCGAAGGCTCGGAGTTCTGGATCAGCCTCAACCTGCCCAAGACCCGCGACGATGTCGACGACCTGCCCTGCGCGCCGCTGCTCGGTCGCCGCGTCGCCGTGCTGGAAAACCACGAACTGGCGCGCCAGGCCCTGCAACATCAGTTGGAAGACTGCGGCCTGGCGGTCACGCCATTCAATACCCTGGAAAACCTGACCAACGGCATCACCAGCGCACACCAGACCGAACAGGCCATCGACCTGGCGGTGCTTGGCGTCACCGCCAACGACATTCCGCCCGAGCGCCTCAACCAGCACCTGTGGGACCTCGAACATCTGGGTTGCAAAGTGCTGGTGCTGTGCCCGACCACCGAGCAGATGCTGTTCAACCAGTCGGTGCCCAACCCCAACAGCCAGTTGCAGGCCAAACCGGCGTGCACGCGCAAACTGCGCCGTGCCCTGGCCGACCTGATCAGCCCGCGCCCCTTGCGCGCCGAGCCTGGCGAGCCGCTCTCCAGCCGTGCGCCGCGAGTGCTCTGCGTCGACGATAACCCGGCGAACCTGCTGCTGGTGCAGACCCTGCTCGAAGACATGGGCGCCAAGGTGCAGGCGGTGGACAGCGGTTACGCGGCGATCAATGCGGTGAAGCAGGAAACCTTCGACCTGGTGTTGATGGATGTGCAAATGCCGGGCATGGATGGACGCCAGAGCACTGAGGCGATTCGCCAGTGGGAAAGCGAACGCCACGGCACGCCGCTGCCGGTGGTCGCGCTCACGGCCCACGCCATGGCCAACGAAAAACGCGCGCTGCTGCAGAGCGGCATGGACGACTACCTGACCAAGCCGATCAGCGAACGGCAACTGGCCCAAGTGGTGTTGAAATGGACCGGCTTGGCCCTGCGCAACCAGGGCCCCGAGCGGGTCACTGAAAACCTCGGCCACGGCGTGCAACTGCTGGTGCTCGACCATGAAGAAGGCCTGCGCCTGGCTGCCGGCAAGACTGAGCTGGCGGCCGACATGCTCGCCATGCTGCTGGCGTCGCTGGAGGCCGACCGCCTGGCCATCACCGTCGCCCGCGAAGCCAACGACAATCAGGCCCTGATCGAGCGCGTCCACCGCCTGCACGGCGCCACGCGCTACTGCGGCGTGCCGCAACTGCGCGCCGCCTGCCAGCGCGCCGAAACCCTGCTCAAGCAGGACGATGCCAAGGCCGCGGCGGCGCTGGATGAACTGGACATGGCCATTACCCGGCTGGCCAGTGAGGCACGGGTGAGCGCCTGACTCCTGTTGATCAGCGGTCACATACCGGGCTCATGATAGGCCGGCACCCGTGATAGGATGCCGCGCCTATTTGGAGGATCCATGGCCGAACACGATTTCCGCTTCAGCTTGCTGAGCCCGCAACACACCCTGATCGAATGCCGCGCCCTGGTGCCGGGCCGTTACCAAGTGACCGGCAACGGCGGTTCGATCAAGCATGGCGACGTGCTGATCGTCACCCTGCGCGGCAGTAAAACCCTGTCGATGCGCCTGACTGTCGAAGGGGACGCACGCTACTCCATCCGCCCCGCTGGCCAGTGGGTCGCCATGGCCCACGGGCCGCAATTCGGCGAGCTTGAGATTCACACCTGGAAGGTCAACTGCGACAGCTGCGACAACGTGCTGGAGTTTGAATTTGCGGTGGAAACCAAGCTGACCAAAGCACCGCTGCAGCCAGCGGCCAACGCGCGCATCAAGGCGTTGGGCTGGGCCAGCGATGGCGACAGGCACCGCTGCCCGAAATGCCAGCAGGCCGCGCAATGAGAAGCCTGTTGCTCATCGCCCTGGCGGCCGGCCTGAGCGGTTGCGCCGGTCACGCAGTCAAGCTCAAGCAGGATCACAGCTACGTGGTGGAATGGATCGGTGAACGGCCGCTGATGGATGACGCGAACCTGACCGTCACCCTCGGTGCCGATGGCCGCGCCTACGGCAACGGTGGCTGCAACCACTGGTTTGCGCCCTACACCGTGAACGGCGACACCCTTAGCTTCGGCAAGATCGGCAGCACCCGCAAGCTCTGCGCCGAGGCCTTGATGGAGCAGGAACAGCGCTTCTTCCAGGCCCTGCAAAGCGTGCAACGCTGGGACATCTCGCCTATCGAACAGACCCGCTTCTGGCCGGCCGAAGGCAAACCGATTCGCCTGTGGCTCGAAGAAGGCTGATCGCAGAGTTGATGCAAACCCAATGTGGGAGGGGGCTTGCTCCCGATAGCGGTGTATCAGTCAATCGATGTATGGACTGAAACACTGCGATCGGGAGCAAGCCCCTCCCACATTTTTTTGGGGTATGCCCTTTAGCCGCGCAACGCCTTGAGCTTGGCCAGCACCCCTGCCGCCGTCTGCTCGCCCATCAACTGCTCGCGCACCTTGCCCTTGTCGTCAATGATGTAGGTCACCGGCAACGCCTCGCTGCGCGGGATATCAAAGAGCTCTTCGGGGTTCTGCGCCAATACGGTGAACTTGATCCCCAGTTTCTCGCTGGCGGCCTTGAGTTCCTCGCCCTGCACGTTGTCGAAATTGACCCCGAACACGCCGACGTTCTGGGCTTTCAACTGTTCAGACAACGCATTGAGCTCGGGGATTTCCGTGCGGCACGGGCCACACCATTCCGCCCAGTAGTTGACCACCAGCCACTGCTTGTCGAGGCGCTCCGCCGCCACCTTCTGGCCGTACTGGTCGACGCCATAGTCGTTGCCGCAGCCGCTGAGCAGCAGGGTTGTGATGATCGCCAATGCACCGATCAGTCGCCTTGTCATGGAGTAATCCTTCGCAAAAATGAACGTGGGCTGCGACCGGTTGCCTCTTACGGTTTAAGGACGGGCCGCCACGCGGGTAGAATACCCGCCACCTTACGCAAGATGCGACCCGCACATGACCGATCTGACGCTTTATCACAACCCGCGCTGCTCGAAATCCCGCGGTGCGCTCGAACTGCTTGAAGCCCGTGGCCTCGCTCCGACCGTGGTGCGCTACCTCGAAACCCCGTTGAACGCCGCGCAACTGACGGCGTTGCTCGGCAAGCTCGGCATCACTGCGCGCCAACTGCTGCGCACCGGTGAAGACGAATACAAGACCCTCGACCTCGCCGACGCCACCTTGAGCGAAGCCCAGGTGATCGCCGCCATCGCCGCGCATCCGAAGTTGATGGAACGCCCGATCCTGGAAACCGCCGACAAGGCCGTCATTGGTCGCCCGCCCGAGAAGATACTGGAGATTTTGCCGTGAGTACGCCGTATGTGCTGGTGCTGTATTACAGCCGTAACGGCTCGGTGAGCGAGATGGCCCGGCAGATTGCCCGTGGCATCGAGCAAGGCGGGCTGGAAGCGCGCCTGCGCACGGTGCCGGCGATTTCCGCCGAGTGCGAAGCCGTGGCGCCGGGCATTCCGGAAGAAGGCGCAGTGTATGCGAGCCTGGATGACCTGAAGAACTGCTCGGCCCTGGCCCTGGGCAGCCCGACGCGCTTTGGCAACATGGCCGCGCCGCTCAAGTATTTTCTCGATGGCACCAGCAACCTGTGGCTCACCGGCGCCCTCGTCGGCAAGCCGGCCGGGGTGTTCACTTCCACCGCCAGCCTGCATGGCGGCCAGGAAACCACGTTGATGTCGATGCTGCTGCCGTTGCTGCACCACGGCATGCTGATCACCGGCCTGCCCTACAGCGAGCAGGCGCTGCTCGACACCCAGGGCGGCGGCACGCCCTATGGCGCGAGCCACCATGCCGGAGCGGACGGCAAGCGCCTGCTCGATCAACATGAAACCGCCCTGTGCCGCGCCCTGGGCCAGCGCCTGGCAAAAACCGCCCGGCTGTTGGACGGCCAACCGGGCTAAGGTCCTGCCACCCCGCTCCCACAGCTTGCAATGCATGCCAAATGTGGGAGCGGACTTACCCGCGAAGGGCTCACCCGGGTCTCAATGATTGACGGTATAAGCCAGCATCATCGACAACTGACACATCGGCCGCCCGCTCTCGGCGTGCCACTGGTTGAACGCGCCCTGCACCGCCGCGAGATCCCGCAGGCTGGTGGGCGCCCTGTCGACGATCTTCTGCGCATTCAGCGCCGCCACCACATCATCACTGGGCACAAAGGTGTCCTTGCCCACCATGCGCAAAAAGCGCGGTGCCGACAGCCCGCCCAACTGGTGGCCGTGCTTGCTCAGGTATTTCCATAACCCGACGATGTCGGTCACCGGCCAGTCGGCGACAAAGGCGCCGAAGCTGCCCTTTTCCTGCTCGATATCCAGGATCATCTGCGCGTTGCGCGGCACGCTCTTGAGTTTGCCCAGGTGGCGGATGATGCGCGTGTCCTGCATCAGCCGTTCCAGGTGCTCGGCGCCCATCAACACGACTTTCTCCGGGTCGAAACCGAAGAATACCTGCTCGAATGCCGGCCACTTGGCGTCCACCACGCTGTGCTTCAGGCCTGCGCGAAACACCCGCAACGCCAGGGTCGACAGGTAGCGGTCATCGCTGATCTTGCGCAGCTGCGCGGCCGTTTTGGGCGTTGGCAGGTGGGCTTCCAGCTTGGCCGCCGAGCCGAAGCGGTTCAGACAATATTCGTTCAGCCACTTGTAATCGCGCATGCCCTCTCCCGGGGATTGAAATGAAAACGGCGCCCGTGAGCGCCGTCCTTCAGAGCGTTGCAGGGCCTCAGAGGTTCACTACATTGACGAAGCGCGAGGCGGCGCTCTCGTCGATACGCAGGCTGGTGAAGTCGAACAGGTTGCGGTCGGCCAACTGCGACGGGATCACGTTCTGCAGGCTGCGGAAGATGCTCTCGGTACGCCCGGGTGTCTTGCGCTCCCAGTCCAGCAGCATCTCCTTGACCACCTGGCGCTGCAGGTTTTCCTGGGAGCCGCACAGGTTGCACGGGATGATCGGGAACTGCTTGAGGTCGGAGTAGGCCTGGATATCCTTCTCGTTGCAATACGCCAGCGGGCGGATCACCACGTTGCGCCCGTCATCGGCGCGCAGCTTGGGCGGCATGGCCTTGAGCGAGCCGTTGAAGAACATATTGAGAAAGAAGGTTTCGACGATATCGTCGCGATGATGACCCAGGGCCATCTTGGTCGCGCCAATCTCGTCGGCAAAGGTGTAGAGCGTGCCCCGGCGCAGGCGCGAGCACAGCGAGCAGGTGGTCTTGCCTTCGGGAATCAGTTCCTTGACCACCGAATAAGTGTCCTTCTCGACGATGTGGTACTCCACGCCCAATGCCTTGAGGTAGGCCGGCAGCACATGCTCGGGAAACCCCGGTTGTTTCTGGTCCATGTTGACGGCAACGATGTCGAACTTGATCGGCGCGACCTTTTGCAGGTGCAGCAACACATCGAGCATCGTATAGCTGTCTTTGCCGCCGGAGAGGCAGACCATGACCTTGTCGCCGTCCTCGATCATGTTGAAATCGGCAACCGCCTCACCGGCCAGGCGACGCAGGCGTTTTTGCAGTTTGTTCTGGTTGACCGTAAGAGTGCCCATGGCGCTTGGATCCGCTGGAGGTGTGTGACGAAAAGCGCAGCATTTTACCGATAAGGCCGGTGAAGTTCCAATGCGCCCGCTGAGCCTTTAAACCCTGGGCAATGACCATTCGGCGCCTGACAGATTCGGAAACACCCCGCTTTGCGGCATACTGGACCGCTCTGGAGATAGATACAGCATGTCCGAGCCACTCAATACCCGCGTCGAAGATTGTTTCCTGCAAGCCGAATCCTTTTTCAAACGAAGCTTCAAACGCCCCCAGATCAGCCTCAAGCTGCGGGGCCAGAAAGCCGGTGTCGCGCATTTGCACGAAAATCTGCTGCGCTTCAATCCACAGCTGTACCGCGAAAACAGCCAGCACTTCCTGAAACAGACCGTGGCCCATGAGGTGGCGCATCTGATTGCACACCAATTGTTTGGCGAGCGCATCCAGCCCCATGGCGAGGAATGGCAACTGATCATGCGCGGCGTTTATGAACTGCCGCCGGATCGCTGTCACACCTATGCAGTGAAGCGCCGCCAAGTCACTCGCTACATCTACCGATGCCCGTGTGCGGACAGCGACTTTGCGTTTTCCGCGCAGCGCCATGGCATGGTGGCCCAGGGGCGCAGGTATCTGTGTCGGCGGTGTCGGCAGACGTTGGTGTTCAGCGGGGAAACCCGCGTGGAATAAGGGCCTCATCGGGAGCAAGCCCTCTCCCACAGCGATCTGCGCTTAACTGACTGGCATTGGGGCTTGCCTGCGACAGCGCCCGGCACCGTCACCCCACTGTTTTGATCACGGCGGGCTTTTTCGCAGCCGCCGCTTTATCATGAGCCTACGTTTGTTTGCCGAGTGTTCCATGAAGTTCGCGATTGCACTGTATAGCGCCGCCCATGCGCCCTCCTCGCGCCGCGCCTTGCTGTTCGCCCAGGCGGTATTGGCCGGCGGGCACGACATTGTGCGGCTGTTCTTCTATCAGGACGGTGTGTACAGCGCGTCCAACAACATCGTTGCGCCGCAGGATGAGCAAGACATTGCGCGCCAGTGGCGTGATTTTGTCAGCCAGCATCAGCTTGACGGCGTGGTGTGCATCGCCGCCGCCCTGCGCCGTGGCGTGCTTGACCGCGACGAAGCCACCCGTTATCAGCGCAGCGCGGTGAATCTGGATGCGCCCTGGGCGCTGTCGGGCCTGGGGCAACTGCATGACGCCATCCAGGACGCCGACCGCCTGATCTGTTTTGGAGGGCCGTGACATGTCCAAATCCTTGTTGGTAATCAGCCGCCAGGCGCCGTGGTCCGGGCCGAGCGCGCGGGAAGCCCTGGATATCGTGCTGGCCGGTGGCGCATTCGATCTGCCGATCGGCCTGCTGTTCATGGACGACGGCGTGTTTCAGTTGGCCTCGGACCAGAACGCCAGGGCCGTGCAGCAAAAGGATCTGAGCGCCAACCTGCAGGCGCTGGAGTTGTTCGGCATCGACGATGTATTCGCCTGCAACCACAGCCTGGAAGTACGCGGACTGAATGCGCCGGCCAGCGCCCAAGGCCTGGGCAGCGACGCCATTGCCCAATTGATCGACCGTTACGACCAGGTGATAACCCTCTGATGTCGACTCTCCATGTGCTCTCCCACTCCCCGTTCACCGACAGCCGTCTCGACAGCTGCCTGCGCATCTGTGGCGCCGAGGACGCGATTCTGCTCTGCGGCGACGGCGCCTACGGCCTGCAAAATGCCGCGCTGCAAGGCAAGGGCGTGAAAGTCTTCGTGCTGGCCGAAGACAGCCAGGCGCGCAACCTGCCACTGCCCGACTGGGCCGACAGTGTCGATTACCCCGGCTTCGTGCAGCTATCCGTCGGCTACGACAAGGTCAACACCTGGCTATGAACACCCTCACCGTAGGCGCGCGCTGCCTCGAACTGGACAAGGACGGCTACCTCGTCGACCTCAACGACTGGTGCGTGGACGTCGCCAACGCCCTCGCCGCTGCCGAAGGCCTGGCATTGACCGCCGCGCACTGGGAAATCCTCGAGTTGCTGCGCGGCTTTTATGCCGAGTTCCAGTTGTCCCCGGCCACACGCCCGCTGATCAAATACACCGCCTTGAAGCTGGGCCCGGAAAAGGGCAACAGCCTGCACCTCAACAAACTGTTCAACGGCACTCCCGCCAAACTCGCCGCCAAACTGGCGGGCCTGCCCAGGCCGACGAATTGCTTATGACCGACTTTGCCCCACTGACCCTCGCTACGCCCGAAGAGCACCCGTTTGCGCCGTTCGTGCGCATCCTCGGCAAAGGCAAGCGTGGCGCGCGCAACCTGACCCGCGCCGAAGCCCGCGAAGCCATGGGCATGTTGCTCGACGAAAAGGTCGAGGACACCCAGCTCGGCGCCTTCCTGATGCTGCTGCGCCACAAGGAAGAGAGCCCGGAAGAACTCGCCGGCTTCACCGAAGCCGTGCGCGAGCGCCTGAACGCGCCGGCGTTGAATGTGGACATCGACTGGCCCACCTATGCCGGCAAAAAGCGCCACCTGCCGTGGTTCCTGCTGGCGGCCAAGTGCCTGGCGCAGAACGGCGTGCGCATCCTGATGCACGGCGGCGGCGCGCACACCGCCGGGCGGCTGTACACCGAGCAATTGCTTGAAACCCTGCAAATCCCCCTGTGCCGCACCTGGCAACAGGTCGAGGCGGCTTATGAGCATGGCAACCTGGCGTTTATCCCGCTGGGCGATTGGGCGCCGCAGTTGCAACGCATGATCGACCTGCGCAACACCCTGGGCCTGCGTTCGCCGATCCACTCGCTGGCGCGCCTGCTCAACCCGCTGAAGGCCCGTTGCGGCCTGCAAAGCATTTTCCATCCGGGCTACCAGGGCGTGCACCGCGACGCCAGCGGCCTGCTGGGCGATAACGTGATCGTGGTGAAAGGCGACGGCGGCGAAATCGAGATCAACCCCGACACCCTCAGCCATTTGTACGGCACCACGCGCGGCCAGAGCTGGGACGAAGAGTGGCCTGCCCTCTCCGCCCAGCGCCACGTCAAACCGGCCAGCCTTGAGCCCGAGCACTTGACAGCGCTGTGGCGCGGCGACGTCGAGGACAGCTACCCGCAACTGGCACTGATCGCGACCATGGCGCTAGCCCTGCGCGGTCTTGGCCAGCCACGGGAGCAGGCGTTCGAACTGGCCCGGCACTACTGGTTAGCGCGGGACAAATCGATTTAATCGATGATTGTCGCCGGGTATTTGCGCTTTTAGTTCGAACTCACGCCTTTAGACTGGGCTCCAACGCTTATTAGCCAAGGAGCCAATCATGGGTTTGCTGATCGAAGGACACTGGAAAGACCAGTGGTACGAAAGTAGCGCAGATGGCGCTTTCCAACGCGAACAGGCACAACGTCGTCACTGGGTGACCGCCGACGGCGCGCCCGGCCCAAGCGGCGAAGGTGGCTTCAAGGCCGAAGCGGGCCGCTATCACCTCTACGTGTCGCTGGCGTGCCCGTGGGCGCACCGCACCTTGATTCTGCGCACACTCAAGGGGCTGGAAAGCCTGATTGACGTGTCGGTGGTCAGTTGGTTGATGCTGGAAAACGGCTGGACCTTCGACAAGGCCCACGGCTCCACAGGCGACGCTCTGGATGATTTCCAGTTCATGCACCAGCGCTATACCGCCGACACCGCCGATTACACTGGGCGCGTCACCGTGCCGGTGCTGTGGGACAAAAAACTCAAGCGCATCGTGAGCAACGAATCGGCGGAGATCACCCGCATGTTCAACAGCGCGTTCAACGCGTTGACCGGCAACACCCTGGACTTCTACCCCGAGCCACTGCGCCCGACCATCGACGCACTGAACGAGCGCATCTACCCGGCCGTCAACAACGGCGTGTACCGCGCGGGCTTTGCCACGTCGCAGCAGGCGTATGAAAGTGCATTTGATGATGTGTTTGCCGAGCTGGACCAGCTGGAACAGCACCTGGGCACGCATCGCTACCTGGCCGGTGAGTACCTGACCGAGGCGGATGTGCGCTTGTTCACCACGCTGATTCGCTTTGATGCGGTGTATTACAGCCACTTCAAGTGCAATCTGCGGCGCATTGCCGATTATGCGAATTTGTCGAACTGGCTACGGGAGATGTATCAGTGGCCGGGGGTGGCCGAGACGGTGGATTTTGCACATATCAAGGGGCATTACTATGCGAGCCATCGCACGATCAATCCGACCGGGATCGTGCCGAAGGGGCCGCTGCAAGGGTTTGATGGCGAGCATGATCGCAACAGGCTGACTGGCCAGGGCGTTCACGGCTGACTGCACAACTCTGGGAAGCGGGCCTGTCTTCAGTCAAGCGCAGACTCCCTGTGGCGAGCAGGCTTGTCCTGCGCTGGGCTGCGCAGCAGCCCCAAAGCCAGACGCTGAGCCGTATCAGGTAAAACGCGCTTTCCTTGATTGGGGGCGCTTCGCACCCCAACGCGGGGCAAGCCCTAATGCCGTTCAGTCAAGCGCAGATTCCCTGTGGCGAGCAGGCTTGTCCTGCGTTGGGCTGCGCAGCAGCCCCAAAGCCAGGCGCTGAGCCGTATCAGGTACACCGCGTTTTGCTCGATTGGGGGCGCTTCGCACCCCAACGCGGGGCAAGCCCGCTCGCCACAATAAGCCCACAAAACCCGGGGTTGCCATCAGGAGGCGATGTCAGACCTGGGATTGGGCGCCTTCGAACCATTTGAGTTTTTCACGCAACACCACCACCTCACCCACGATCACCAGTGTCGGCGCATGCACTTCATGCTCCGCCACCATGCGCGGCAGGTCGGCGAGGGTGCCGGTGAATACGCGCTGGTTGGCGGTCGTCCCCTGCTGGATCAACGCAGCCGGGGTGTCCGGCGCGCGGCCATGCTGGATCAGCTGTTCGCAGATGATCGGCAACCCAATCAACCCCATGTAAAACACCAGGGTCTGCGACGGGCCGACCAGGTCCCGCCAGGGCAGGTCCGAGGTGCCGTTCTTCAAATGCCCGGTGATGAAACGCACCGATTGCGCATAGTCGCGGTGGGTCAGTGGAATCCCGGCATAGGCCGCGCACCCGCTGGCCGCAGTGATCCCCGGGACTACCTGGAACGGGATGCCATGGGCCGCCAGCTCTTCGATTTCTTCCCCGCCACGTCCAAAAATGAACGGATCGCCCCCCTTGAGGCGCAGCACGCGCTTGCCCTGTTTGGCCAGGCTGACCAATTGCTGGTTGATCTGCTCCTGCGGCACCGCGTGTTCAGCGCGGCGCTTGCCAACGTAGACACGCTCGGCATCGCGACGACACAGATCCAGAATCGCCGGTGCCACCAGACGGTCATACAGCACCACATCGGCCTGCTGCATCAGGCGCAGCGCGCGGAAGGTCAGCAGGTCCGGATCGCCCGGGCCGGCGCCTACCAGATACACTTCGCCCGGCGCATAAGGCGGCGCACCGTTGACCTTTTCGATCAACAGGCGCTCGGCTTCAGCCCCCTGCCCGGCCAACTGACGGTCGGCAATCGGGCCTTGAAACACCTCTTCCCAGAACGCACGGCGTTGCTGCACATCCGGGTACAAACCTTTGACCTGAGCGCGAAAGCGTGCCGCCAGGCCGGCCAGTTGACCGTAAGTCGATGGAATCCAGGTTTCCAGCTTGGCGCGAATCAACCGCGCCAGCACCGGCGCATCGCCGCCGCTGGACACTGCGATCACCAGCGGCGAGCGGTCGACAATCGCCGGGAAGATCACGCTGCACAACGCCGGCGCATCCACCACATTGACCGGCACGCAACGGCGCTTGGCATCATTGGACACTTGCGCGTTCAACGGCTCGTCGTCGGTGGCCGCAATCACCAGCACGCAACCGTCGAGGTCAGCCTCCTGATAACCGCGCAGCACGACCTCCCCGCCACTGCCCAGCACCAGTTCACGCAACTGACCTTCGACCTGGGGAGCAACCACCTGCAGCAACGCACCGGCCTCGGCCAGCAGGCGGGATTTGCGCAAGGCAATTTCCCCACCGCCAACCACCAGTACACGACTGCCGCGCAGGTTATGAAACAGCGGCAGAAATTCCATTTAACCGATGACCTCGACGCCCGCCATGTAAGGCTTGAGCACCTCCGGCACGCGGATCGAACCGTCTGCCTGCTGGTAGTTTTCCAGCACGGCCACCAGGGTACGGCCAACGGCCAGGCCCGACCCGTTGAGGGTGTGCACCAGTTCCGGTTTGCCGGTTTGCGGGTTACGGAAACGCGCCTGCATACGCCGCGCCTGGAAATCGCCGCAGTTGGAGCACGACGAAATCTCGCGGTATTTGTCCTGGCTCGGCACCCACACTTCCAGGTCGTAGGTCTTCACGGCGCTGAAGCCCATGTCGCCGGTGCACAGGGCCAGCACACGATAAGGCAACTCCAGCAGTTGCAGCACGCGTTCGGCGTTGGCGGTCAGGCCTTCAAGGGCCTCCATCGATTTGGCGGGTTCGACCACCTGCACCATTTCAACCTTGTCGAACTGGTGCTGGCGGATCATGCCGCGGGTATCACGACCCGAGGCACCGGCTTCGCTGCGGAAACACGGGCTGTGGGCGACGAATTTGAGCGGCAGCTGCCTGGCGTCGAGGATCTCGCCGGCGACGATGTTGGTCAGCGACACTTCGGCGGTCGGGATCAGGTACAGGTCGGCTTCGCCATCGCGGCTGATCTTGAACAGGTCCTCTTCGAACTTGGGCAACTGGCTGGTGCCCATCAGCGCTGGCGCCTGCACCAGGTAAGGCGTGTAGGCTTCCTCGTAACCGTGCTCGGCGGTGTGCAGGTTGATCATGAACTGCGCCAGGGCGCGATGCATGCGCGCAATCGGGCCGCGCAGCAAGGCAAAGCGCGCGCCGGACATCTTCGCAGCGGTTTCGAAATCCAGGCCGCCGGTCAATTCGCCCAGGGCGACGTGGTCCTTGATCTGGAAATCAAACGCTTTGGGCGTGCCCCAGCGACGCACTTCGACGTTGCCGTCTTCGTCGGCGCCAATCGGCACTGACTCATGAGGGATGTTGGGGATGCCGAGCAGGATCGAATCCAGCTCGGACTGGATCCTGTCCAACTCGACCTTGCCCTCGGACAGCTCGCTGCCCATGCGCTCGACGTCCGCCATCAACGGCGCGATGTCTTCGCCGCGCTGCTTGGCCTGGCCAATGGATTTGGAGCGCGCATTACGGTCAGCCTGCAGTGCTTCGGTGCGGGTCTGGACGGTCTTGCGCTGTTCTTCCAGCGCTTCGATGCGCGCAACATCCAAGGCAAAGCCACGGGATGCCAGGCGGTCCGCTACGTCCTGAAGGTTGCTACGTAACAGTTTGGAATCGAGCATGTCGGTCTCTCGTTTATCAAAGTTTGGTCAAGGACAGGCCGGCCCAGGTGGCGAGCAGCCCGCCGAACACGCTGATGCCCAGGTACCCGAAGGCGACCAGGGCCTGGCCGCTTTCCAGCAGGCGCAGCGTGTCCAGTGAAAAGGATGAAAAGGTCGTCAGACCGCCTACAAAGCCGACAATCAAGCCGGCGCGAATCTCAATCGGCACGTCCGGACGCAACAGGAACCAGCCGTACAACAGCCCGATAATCAGGCACCCCACCAGATTGACCGCCAGGGTCGCCGCGTAAAAATGCTTCGGCCAGTTGGCGCTCACCCACGTCCCGGTGGCGAAACGCAATAATGTACCAGCGATGCCGGCAGCGGACACGGCAAGAATCGTCTTGAGCACTACTTTCTCCGCTGCCTGGGGCTGAGACGGTCGAGTTGAGCGAGGTGATTGAGCTTTTCGCCGATCTTCAGCTCCAGGCCACGGGGCACCGGCTGGTAGAGCGGCAATGGCTCAAGCTCATCGGGGAAATAATCTTCGCCGGCGGCGTAGGCGTCCGGCTCATCGTGGGCGTAGCGGTATTCATCGCCGTAGCCCAATTGCTTCATCAGCTTGGTCGGCGCATTGCGCAGGTGCATCGGCACTTCGAGGGAGCCGTGTTCGGCCGCCGCGCGCAATGCCGACTTGAAGCCCATGTACACCGCGTTGCTTTTTGGCGCGCAGGCGAGATACGTGATGGCCTGGGCCACCGCCAGCTCCCCTTCGGGGCTGCCGAGGCGCTCCTGCACGTCCCAGGCGGCGAGGCACAGACTCAGGGCGCGCGGGTCGGCGTTGCCGATGTCCTCGCTGGCCATGCGCACCACACGCCGCGCCAGGTACAGCGGGTCGCAACCGCCATCGATCATCCGCGCAAACCAGTACAACGCGCCGTCCGGGTTGGAGCCGCGCACCGATTTGTGCAGCGCCGAAATCTGGTCGTAGAAGGCTTCGCCGCCCTTGTCGAAACGTCGACGCGTATCGCCCAACAGGCTTTGCAGGAGATCGACGCCAATCTCGCTGCCGTCTTCGGCCAGGTCCGAGGCGTTTTCCAGCAGGTTGAGAAAACGCCGGCCATCGCCATCGGCGGCGGTGAGCAAAATCTGAAAGCCTTCGTCGCTGACGCTCAACTGGCGCTTGCCCAGGCCCTTGTCTTCGCCCAGGGCGCGCTGCAGCAGCTTTTGCATGGCGGCGGCGTCCAGGCTCTTGAGCACATAGACCCGCGCCCGCGAGAGCAAGGCGTTGTTGAGTTCGAAAGAGGGGTTTTCGGTGGTGGCGCCGATAAAGATCAGCGTGCCGTCCTCGACGTAGGGCAGGAACGCATCCTGCTGCGACTTGTTGAAGCGATGCACTTCGTCGACAAACAGGATGGTGCGCTTGCCGTACTGGCCGGCCTGCTGCTTGGCGACTTCCACCGCCTGGCGGATTTCCTTGACCCCGGCGAGTACCGCCGAGACCGTTTCAAAGTGAGCGTCCGAGACCTTGGCCAGCAGCCGCGCCAGGGTGGTCTTGCCCACACCGGGCGGCCCCCAGAAGATCATCGAGTGCAGCGAACCCTGCTCCAGGGCTTCGCGCAGGGGCTTGCCGCGCGCGAGCAGGTGTTCCTGACCGACATACTCATCCAGGTTGGTCGAGCGCAGGCGCGCGGCCAGGGGCTGGGCAATCGGATCACTTCGAAACAGGTCCATGGGCAGCGTTTGTAACCTCTGGGCAGTTTATTCCTGGATCACGTCGGCACCCTTGGGGATGTCGAACTTGAACCGGGACGCAGGCACCGGCGTATTGGCCTTGACCCCGGTGAACAGGATATCGGTGCGCTGACCGACGCTGTCGATCAGGCGCATGTTGTTGATCACGCCATTGCCGAACGACAGTTGCAGGCTGTCAAACAGCGTGTCTTTGGATTTCGGCTTGAGGGTGAACTCAATCACGTTGCTGGTTTGCTTGGAGGTGATGTCGAAGCTGTCGTTTATTTTCGACACATCACCGGACAGCAGCAGCGCCGGGGTCTGATTCAGCCGCGGGTCGAGCTTCTTGATGGTCGCCTGCTCCAGGTCCGGGTCCCACAGCGTGACCTTCTGGCCGTCGGAGACGATGGTCTGCTCGGACTTGCCTTCGGTGTGCCAGTAGAACAGGCCGGGGCGCTGCACGGCCATCTCGCCGGCGGTTTCCTGCAAGCGGGTGCCGCCGGCGTCCAGGGTCAGCTGGGAGAAGCGCGCGGTGAGGGTCTGGGATTTGTCCAGCAGGTTTTTCAGGCTGGCGACGGAGGCCGGGTCGGCGTGGGCCGAAACAGCAGTCAGGGCCAGGGCCGGCAACAACAGCATGCGGATAAGGCGCATGGGAGTCCTCATTGAGTAATCAGGGCGCGCCGCGTGCTGCCACGCGGCGCGAGGTCAGTCGCGCGCCTGCCCGGGGGCAATGACTTCACGCGAGCCGTTGGTGTTCATTGCGGTGACGACGCCGGCGTTTTCCATCGATTCGATCATGCGCGCGGCGCGGTTGTAGCCGATCTTCAGCTTGCGCTGCACGGCGGAGATCGAGGCGCGACGGCTTTCCAGCACGAAGGCCACGGCCTCGTCGTAGAGCGCATCGGTTTCGGCATCATCGTCGCCACCGCCGCTGCCGCCGTCGAAGCCGCTGCCGGCCTCTTCCACACCGGCGAGGATGTCGTCGTTGTATTCCGGCGCACCGCGCAGTTTCCACGCTTCCACCACGCGGTGCACTTCATCATCGGACACGAAGGCGCCGTGCACGCGAATCGGCAGGCTGGTGCCGGGCGGCATGTAGAGCATGTCGCCGTGGCCCAGCAACTGCTCGGCGCCGCCCTGGTCGATGATGGTCCGTGAGTCGATCTTGCTCGACACCTGGAACGCCATGCGGGTCGGAATGTTGGCCTTGATCAGGCCGGTGATCACGTCCACCGACGGGCGTTGGGTGGCGAGGATCAGGTGGATACCGGCGGCACGCGCCTTCTGCGCGATCCGCGCGATCAGTTCTTCGACCTTCTTGCCGACGATCATCATCATGTCGGCAAATTCGTCGACCACCACCACGATGGTCGGCAGCTTGGTCAACAGCGGCGCCTCGTCGTGAATGCTTTCACGTTTGTACAGCGGATCGGTCAGCGGCGTGCCGGCGTCCTGGGCTTCCTTGACCTTGGCATTGAAGCCCGACAGGTTACGCACGCCCATCTTGGCCATCAGCTTGTAGCGCCGCTCCATCTCGGCCACGCTCCAGCGCAAGGCGTTGGCGGCGTCCTTCATGTCGGTGACCACCGGGCACAGCAGGTGCGGAATGCCTTCGTAGATCGACAGTTCGAGCATCTTCGGGTCGATCATGATCAGCTTGGCGTCGTCCGGGCCGGACTTGAACAGGATCGACAGGATCATCGCGTTCACGCCCACCGACTTACCGGAACCGGTGGTACCGGCCACCAGCAGGTGAGGCATTTTCGCCAGGTCCGTGATCACCGGCTTGCCGCCGATGTCATGACCCAGAGCCAGGGTGACCGGCGATTTGAAGTTGTCGTATTCCGGGGTCGACAGCACCTCGGAGAAGCGCACGATCTGGCGGTCCTCGTTGGGAATCTCGATACCCACGGTGGTCTTGCCGGGGATCACTTCCACCACGCGCACGCTGGTCACCGCCAGGGAACGCGCCAGGTCTTTGGCCAGGTTGGAAATACGGCTGACCTTTACACCGGCGGCCGGCTGGATTTCGTAACGGGTGATCACCGGGCCCGGGTGGATCGAGTCCACCGAGACTTCGACGCCGAATTCCTTGAGCTTGATTTCCAGCAGATGGCCGACTGCCGCCAGGGATTCCGGGGAATAGTTGAGTTGTTTCTTTTCGGCCGGGTCGAGAATCGAGATCGGCGGCAAGGTGCCTTCCACCGCGCTGTCGATGAACAACGGCGCCTGTTTCTCTTTCTGCACGCGATTGCTCGGCTCGGGAGCCTTTGTCGGTGCCGGGGCGATCACCGGCGGCACCTGCTTCTCGCGGTCCGACATGTGTTTGCTCAGGGCCTGCTCGCGCTCGATCAGGCGTTCCTTGACCTTGGCCTGCTCACGGCGGTCCGGCGTGGTCGGCGCGACCACCTCGTTGACGCGGGTGTCCACCTCGCGCAACTGCGCCACCATGCGTTTGCGCTCGACACGCGCCGACCACCAGCGGTTGGCTGCACCCTGGAACAGCTCCAGCAGGTCGAGGGTGATCTTGCCGGTCACGTCCATCACCTTGAACCACGACAGGTCGGTGAAAACCGTGAGGCCGAACAGGAACAGCGCGATGAACATCAGCGTGCTGCCCTGGATATTCAGGCTCTTGCGTGCCAGGTCGCCGAGGCTTTCGCCCAGCGCACCGCCCGCACCCGCCGGCAGACCGGTGGGCGCATGAAAGTGAATATGCGCCAGCGCGGCGCCGGACAGCACGAGGAATACCAGACCGATCAGGCGCCAGGAGAACAGCCAGCCGCTCCACTGCCACGGCTCGTGACGCTGGCGGAAGATCTGCCAGGTCTTGATCGCCAGCAGCAACGGGAAGATATAGGCGAAGTAACCCAACACCATGAACAGGATATCGGCGCTGTAGGAACCGGCAGGCCCGCCGAAGTTCTGCACGTCTTCGATCTTGCTGTTGTGGCTCCAGCCCGGATCGTCCTTGCCGTAGGTAAGCAAGGCCATCATCAGGAACAGGCACAGGGCACCGATGGCGATCAGCGCACCTTCCTTGAGTCGGTAGTGCAGGTGCTGGCGCCAGGCCGGCACGACTGCTGCTTTGGGTGTTGCGGCGGATTTCTTCAAAACGGGTCTTTTCCTGCGCCTTTGGCGCGTCCATCTGTTGAATGACTGCACATGCTGCCCAATCCGAGCAGCTGAAAAATGAACGAATGTCGGTAAATCTACTGTTAATACAGGGCGTTGGACAGGCGAAACGACGATAACGCCACGATGGCCGCATTGTACGGGTTTGCGTGCGTGATGCCACACACTTGCCCCTCACCCGCCAGCCTGGATAATTGGCGTGTCATGGCCTGTTCAATTTGAGCATGCATTGCCTTAGCTGACAAAGGCTTATGCGTGGTTTTTAGCATTCAAGGCAAGCTTGGCAAAGGGCCTGCATTGGCGCGACCCGATTACGACCGCACCCCTTGCGCAGAGTTGCAGAAACACTCGTTTACGCTAATACCCGACAATGTGCCCTTCGTACTGGCCGTGCGCTGCCACGTCGACAATAATCACCGCTCAAGCGGCAGGCGTCATATCTGCCACTCCCCTCCCCTTCTGCAAAGCCTGGATGCCATGCTGACCTGGTTACAACGCGATACCCTGACTTTTCCGCCGCTGGCCAAAGCCATGCGTGAACCCAATGGCTTGCTGGCCGCCGGTGGCGACCTGTCGGCCGAACGGCTGATCCAGGCTTACCGCCACGGCTGCTTTCCCTGGTTCTCCGAGGGGCAGCCGATTCTCTGGTGGTCGCCGGACCCGCGCACGGTGATATTCCCCGACGAACTGCATGTCTCACGCAGCCTGGGCAAGTTGCTGCGCCAGCAGCGTTACAGCGTGACGTACGATCAGGACTTCGCTGCGGTGATCCAGGCCTGCGCGGCGCCGCGCAGCTACGCCGACGGCACCTGGATCACCGAAGGCATCCAGAGCGCGTACCTGGCCCTGCATCAGCGCGGTTATGCGCATTCGGTGGAGGTATGGGACGGCGGTGAACTGGTGGGCGGGCTGTATGGCCTGGCGATGGGCCAGTTGTTCTTTGGCGAATCCATGTTCAGCCGCGCCGACAATGCCTCGAAATTCGGCTTTGTCACCCTTGCCCGGCAATTGCAGGCCTGGGGGTTCGTGCTGATCGACTGCCAGATGCCCAACGATCATCTGCACAGCCTGGGCGCCCGCGCCATCCCGCGCAGGGAATTCGCCGATTTCCTGCACAAACATCTGGATCAGCCCAACGCAGGCCCGTGGGTTTCCTAGGCGACATCCGCGCACCTGGCTTACACTTATTTCAACGCTTATCCCGAGGGTTGATCATGACCGAGCTGGCGCGCTTGAAGTTTTATGCCACTCAAGCCCACTCCTGCAGCTATCTGCCCGATGAGCAGGCCACCACGCTGTTCCTCGACCCCAGCCAGCCCATGGACGTGCATGTGTACGCCGACCTCTCGGAGATGGGATTTCGGCGCAGCGGCGATCACCTGTACCGACCACACTGCCAGCACTGCAATGCCTGCGTGCCAGCACGCATCCCGGTTACGCAGTTTGTGCCGGACCGCAACCAGAAGCGCATTCTCAAGCGCAACGCCGACCTGACGGTGACGCCGGCCCTGCCCAGGTTCACCGAGGAATACTTCGACCTCTATCAGCGCTATATCGAACAGCGGCATGCCGACGGCGATATGTTCCCGCCCAGCCGCGACCAGTTTTCCACCTTTCTGGTGCGTGACCTGCCCTTTTCACGTTTTTACGAGTTTCGCCTGGAAGGCCGCCTGGTGGCCGTCGCCGTCACCGACTTACTGCCCAACGGCCTGTCGGCGGTGTACACCTTCTATGAGCCCAAGGAAGAGCGCCGCAGCCTCGGACGTTTTGCAATCCTGTGGCAGATCGGCGAAACGCTGCGCCAGGAACTGGAGGCGGTGTACCTCGGTTACTGGATCAAAAACTGCCAAAAGATGAACTACAAGACCCAATATCGGCCCATTGAGCTGCTGATTAATCAAAGATGGGTCACGCTTAACTAGAACCCCTTGGCTTGAACACTCTTTTTCGGGCACAATGCACGCCGCTTTTGCCTGGCGCAGTTGCACCGGGCCATTCACTGGATACCGAGGGCTTTACTGCATGTCGAAAGAAGACAGCTTCGAAATGGAAGGCACTGTCGTCGACACCCTGCCCAACACCATGTTTCGTGTGGAGTTGGAAAATGGGCACGTCGTAACCGCGCATATCTCCGGCAAGATGCGCAAGAACTACATCCGTATTCTTACCGGTGACAAAGTGCGCGTCGAGCTGACGCCCTATGACTTGAGCAAAGGGCGCATCACTTACCGCGCTCGCTAAGCAAGTCAATACAAAACGCCCGGTTATGCCGGGCGTTTTTGTGTGTGCGTATTATTTATTTACCAACACCGCCCTCCCACATTTTGATCTCTGCTGTGTTGAAAGTGGATTGTTGACAGCAAAAAGGCGCCTTTCGGCGCCTTTTGTGTTGCTGTGGAGCGATCAGGCCATTTCTGCGGTGGTCTCGAACTCGAAGGTCAGCTCGCCATCCTTCAAATCGATATGCACCACCCCACCATGATCGGCCAGCTCGCCGAACAGGATCTCTTCGGCCAATGGCCGCTTGATCTTGTCCTGGATCAGACGCGCCATCGGGCGAGCGCCCATTGCCGCGTCGTAACCACCCTCGGCGATCCAGCTGCGCGCCGCTTCCGTTACGTCCAACTGCACGCGCTTGTCTTCCAGTTGCGCCTGAAGTTCGGTAAGGAATTTGTCCACCACGCTTTTGATAACCTCATGGCTGAGGCGACCAAACTGGATGATGGTGTCCAGACGGTTGCGGAACTCCGGCGTAAAGCTCTTCTTGATCACTTCCATTGCATCGGAAGAGTGATCCTGATGACTGAAGCCAATCGAAGCCCGCGCGGCGGTTTCGGCACCGGCGTTGGTGGTCATGATCACGATCACGTTGCGGAAGTCCGCCTTGCGCCCGTTGTTGTCGGTCAGGGTGCCGTGGTCCATCACCTGCAACAGCAGGTTGAAGACTTCCGGGTGGGCCTTCTCGATTTCATCGAGCAGCAGCACGCAATGCGGTTGCTTGGTGATCGCCTCGGTCAACAGACCGCCCTGGTCGAAACCGACATAGCCGGGTGGCGCACCGATCAGACGCGAAACGGTGTGGCGCTCCATGTATTCGGACATGTCGAAGCGCACCAGCTCAATGCCCATGGCCTTGGCCAGTTGCCGCGCCGCTTCGGTCTTGCCGACGCCGGTAGGACCTGCGAACAGGAACGAACCAACCGGTTTGTCCGGCGACTTGAGGCCCGCACGCGACAGCTTGATGGCTGTGGACAGCGAATCGATCGCCGCATCCTGGCCGAACACAGTGAGCTTGAGGTCACGTTCCAGGTTACGCAGCAGCTCCTTGTCGGAACTGGTGACGTGTTTTGGCGGAATCCGCGCGATCTTCGCCACGATGTCCTCAACCTGAGGCACATCAATGCGCTTCACACGTTTTTCGACCGGCTGCAGGCGCTGGTAGGCACCCGCCTCGTCAATCACGTCGATGGCCTTGTCCGGCATATGCCGGTCATTGATGTAGCGTGACGCCAGCTCGGCCGCCGCGCGCAACGCCTCATCGGTGTACTCGATGCCATGGTGCGCTTCGAAGCGCCCCTTGAGCCCGCGCAGAATGCCGATGGTGTCTTCGACAGAAGGCTCGGAAACATCGACTTTCTGGAAGCGCCGTGCCAGCGCACGGTCTTTCTCGAAGATGCCGCGAAATTCCTGGAATGTCGTCGAACCGATGCAACGGATATCACCCGACGACAATAATGGCTTGAGCAGGTTGGAAGCATCCATCACCCCGCCGGACGCCGCACCGGCACCGATGATGGTGTGGATTTCGTCGATGAACAGAATGGCTTGCGGGCGTTTTTTCAGCTCGCCGAGCAACGCCTTGAAGCGCTTCTCGAAGTCGCCACGGTACTTGGTACCGGCGAGCAACGCGCCGAGATCAAGGGAGTAGACGACGCTGTTGGCCAGCAGATCCGGCACCTGGTTGTCGACGATGCGCTTGGCCAGGCCTTCGGCAATCGCGGTCTTGCCAACGCCCGCCTCACCCACCAGCAACGGGTTGTTCTTGCGCCGACGTGCAAGGATCTGCGCCACGCGCTCGACTTCAAGCTCACGCCCTACCAGCGGATCGATCCGCCCCTGGCGCGCCAGTTCGTTGAGGTTGCTGGCATAAGCGTCCAGCGGGTTGCTTGAAGAAGAAGACTCACCGCCCTCGTCGTCCTGCATATCCTGCTCACCCTCGGAATGATCGCCGTGCCCGGGCACCTTGGAGATACCGTGGGCGATGTAATTGACCACATCGATACGGGCCACGCTCTGCTGCTTGAGCAGGAACACGGCCTGGCTTTCCTGTTCGCTGAAGATGGCCACAAGCACATTGGCGCCGGTGACTTCACGCTTGCCGGAGCTCTGAACGTGGAACACTGCACGCTGCAAGACCCGCTGAAAGCCCAGGGTTGGCTGGGTTTCGCGGTCCTCGTCATGCACGGGGATCAGCGGCGTGGTGGAGTCGATAAACTCCTGCAGGTCATGCTTGAGTTTGTCGAGGTTGGCGCCGCACGCACGTAGAACGGTGGCGGCAGCTTCGTTATCCAAAAGTGCCAGCAGCAGGTGCTCGACGGTCATGAATTCATGACGCTTCGAACGAGCCTCCTTGAAGGCAAGATTGAGGGTGACTTCGAGCTCGCGGTTTAACATAGCTTCACCTCATACCCAAGTGGTCGGCGTTAACCGTCCTTCTCGATTTCACAGAGTAGCGGATGCTGGCTTTCCCTGGCGTACTGGTTGACCTGCATGGCCTTTGTCTCGGCGATGTCGCGGGTAAACACTCCACATACTGCTCGTCCTTCTGTGTGAACGGCCAGCATTACCTTGGTCGCCAACTCGCGGTTCAGGTTAAAAAACACCTCGAGCACTTCGACCACGAAATCCATCGGTGTGTAGTCATCATTGAACAAAACCACCTTGTACATCGGCGGCGCCTGTAAAGCAGGCTTGGCCTCCTGAACAGCAATGCCTGCAGAACCGTCGTCATCGTGTTGGTGATCCGGGCGATCCTGATTGAAGGTTAGTCGAATCTGGCTGATTGCGTGCATGGAAAGAAAGGTTCGTCAGTGGTTCAATAACAGTGGTGGGGGCGGGCTGTCAGAATTTCAACTCCCGACGGCGGGTCGCCTTGACTATCGGCAAATCGGTGTTACAACCAATAGAACCCACAGTGGGTAAAAAAGGTCCGCGCAGTCAACCTTATTTATTCGGGTTAGGACGGATAAACTGGATGATACTCCAGTGATGGAGTCTGGTGCAGAGGGATATGGTATGTCTGGCGTCAAGATCAATGGCAAGGTCAAATGGTTTAACAATGCCAAAGGCTACGGCTTCATTAATGAAATCGGGAAAAATGAAGACCTCTTTGCGCATTATTCGGCGATTACCATGGATGGGTATAAAACGCTGAAAGCGGGCCAGGAAGTGACGTTTGAGGTTATCCAGGGGCCCAAGGGGCTGCATGCCGTCGCTATCTGTGCGGCTTGCGCGGCAGACTCAAGCAAAACCCACGACGAGGCACACGAGAAAACCGCTGACAACGAGGCCTCCCCATCAAAGGTTAAACAACCGGCCTGACCCGCCACCCCGGTATAGAGCCTAAAAAAACCGGCCACTTTGACTGAAAAGGTGGCCGTTTTTTTTTGGGGCTGCTTACATATGCGAAATCAACGCCTCGCCAAAGCCCGACGACGACACCAGCGTGGCCCCGTCCATCAGGCGTTCGAAGTCATACGTCACAGTCTTGGCCGAAATAGCCCCGTTAGTGCCCTTAATGATCAGGTCTGCTGCCTCGGTCCAGCCCATATGGCGCAACATCATTTCCGCCGACAGAATCAGCGAGCCCGGGTTGACCTGGTCCTTGCCTGCGTACTTGGGCGCCGTCCCATGGGTAGCCTCGAACATGGCCACGGTGTCGGACAGGTTGGCCCCCGGCGCAATGCCGATCCCCCCCACTTCCGCCGCCAGCGCATCGGACAGGTAGTCACCGTTCAGGTTGAGCGTGGCGATCACGTCATATTCAGCCGGCCGCAGCAGGATCTGCTGAAGCATGGCGTCGGCAATGGCGTCCTTGACCACCACCTTCCTGCCCGTTTTGGGATTTTTGAACTGCATCCATGGGCCGCCGTCGAGCAGGGTCGCGCCAAATTCCTTCTCGGCGATGCCGTAGGCCCACTCCTTAAAGGCGCCCTCGGTGAACTTCATGATGTTGCCTTTGTGCACGATGGTCAGCGACTCACGGTCATTGTCCACCACGTACTGCAGGGCCTTGCGCGCCAGACGCTCGGTACCTTCTTTAGAGACGGGCTTGACGCCAATCCCGCAATCCTGGTCGAAGCGGATCTTGGTGACGCCCATTTCCTCCTTGAGAAACTTGATCACCTTGATCGCTTCCGGCGAGCCGGCCTTCCATTCGATGCCTGCGTAAATGTCCTCGGAGTTTTCGCGGAAGATGGTCATGTCCACATCCCCTGGCTTTTTCACCGGGCTGGGTACACCTTCGAACCAGCGTACCGGGCGCAGGCACACGTACAGGTCCAGTTGCTGGCGCAGGGCCACGTTCAGCGAACGGATCCCGCCGCCCACTGGCGTGGTCAGCGGGCCCTTGATGGACACCACGTAATCCTTGACCGCATCGAGGGTTTCCTGGGGCAGCCAGGTGTCCTGATCGTAGACCTGAGTGGCCTTCTCGCCGGCATACACCTCCATCCAGGAGATTTTGCGCTTGCCACCGTAGGCCTTTTCAACCGCTGCATCGACCACCTTGATCATCACCGGGCTGATGTCGACGCCGATGCCATCACCTTCAATGTAAGGGATGATCGGGTGGTCAGGCACATTGAGCGAATGGTCTGCATTAACGGTGATTTTGTCGCCGACGGCCGGAACCTGAATCTTCTGGTATCCCATGCTGAACTCCATCTATGGATTGAACATCTGGCTGCGTTCGAGCCTACTCCAGATAAATGACACCTGACACCTGGCGCCCTGCTCATTTGCATCGAAAACAGCATCATTTGTCGCCTACAAGCTTTATACCCATGGCAAAATCGCCAATCCTGAGCACATCGCGCAACCTCAAGCCTGCCTCGCCCGCCTGCGACCTTTAGACCAATGGACGACACACCTTTTGTGTGAAGGCTCTGCGTGAGCATAGCGACCTATGTATAATGCCGCCGCTGACCCAAGAGTCACGACGGCTGACCGCTCTGGAACAGGTGCCTTCAGCTGCCGAGCCGGACTACTACAATAGTCCACCCGCTTGACGCTCGACTGATGCAACTCAACATCACCGCGAAGAAACCTCGACATTTCGCTCATGGATGACTTTGAACGAACGCGCTCAACCCAGGCGCATCTCGAGTTTCTGCGCACGCTTTCAGCAAATGAAGAGAGTTAATCCGAATATGCCCACCCGCTCGAAGATCATCTATACCTTCACCGACGAAGCCCCGGCCCTCGCCACCTATTCATTGCTGCCTATCGTAGAGGCCTTCACCGCTTCCGCTGATATTGCCGTGGAAACCCGCGACATTTCCCTCGCCGGGCGCATCCTCGCAAGCTTCCCCGAGCAACTGGGCGCCAAGGCTGTAGCGGACCACCTCGCCGAACTGGGCGACCTGGCCGTAACCCCTGAAGCCAACATCATCAAGCTGCCTAACATCAGCGCCTCGACCCCGCAGCTGCAAGCCGCGATCAAGGAACTGCAGGCCCAGGGCTATGCCCTGCCGGACTACCCGGAAACCGTAACCACCGACGCGGAAAAAGAAACCCGTGCGCGTTACGACAAGGTCAAGGGCAGCGCCGTGAACCCGGTACTGCGCGAAGGCAACTCCGACCGCCGCGCACCGCTGTCGGTCAAGAACTACGCGCGCAAGCACCCGCATAAAATGGGCGCCTGGACAGCTGACTCCAAGTCCCACATCGCGCACATGAGCAATGGCGACTTCTACGGCAGCGAAAAATCCGTACAGATCGACGCCGCTGACGCAGTGAAGATCGAACTGGTCGCTCAGGACGGCACTGCCAGCGTCCTCAAAGAAAAGACCTCGGTACAGGCCGGCGAAATCATCGACACCGCCGTGCTGAGCAAAAACGCACTGCGCAGCTTCATCGCCGCCGAAATCGAAGACGCCAAGAAACAGGGCGTGCTGCTGTCGGTTCACCTCAAAGCCACCATGATGAAGGTGTCCGACCCGATCATGTTCGGCCAGATCGTTGCCGAGTTCTATAAGGACGCCCTGGCCAAGCACGCCGCCGTGCTTGAGCAGATCGGCTTCAACCTGAACAACGGCATCGGCGACCTGTACGCACGCATCAAGGCCCTGCCGGCCGAGCAGCAAGCGCAGATCGAAGCGGATATCCAGGCGGTCTACGCCGCTCGCCCATCCCTGGCGATGGTCAACTCCGACAAGGGCATCACCAACCTGCACGTGCCGAGCGACGTGATCGTCGACGCCTCGATGCCGGCAATGATCCGTGACTCCGGCAAGATGTGGGGCACCGACGGCCAGTTGCACGACACCAAGGCCGTGATCCCGGATCGCTGCTACGCGACCATCTACCAGGCGGTCATCGAAGACTGCAAGGCTCATGGCGCCTTCGACCCGACTACCATGGGCAGCGTGCCGAACGTGGGCCTGATGGCCAAGAAAGCCGAAGAGTACGGTTCCCACGACAAGACGTTCCAGATCAAGGCTGACGGCGTTGTGCGCGTCACCGACAGCAAGGGCAACCTGCTGATGGAACAGACCGTCGAAGCCGGCGACATCTTCCGCATGTGCCAGACCAAGGACGCGCCGATTCAGGACTGGGTCAAGCTCGCCGTCAACCGTGCCCGCGCCAGCGACACCCCGGCCATCTTCTGGCTCGATCCGCAGCGCGCGCACGATGGTGTCGTGGTCGAAAAAGTTCAGGCCTACCTGAAAGACCACAACACCGAAGGCCTGGACATCCGCATCATGTCGCCGGTCGACGCGATGAAGTTCACCCTGGAGCGCACCCGCAAGGGCCTGGACACCATCTCGGTGACCGGCAACGTCCTGCGCGACTACCTGACCGACCTGTTCCCGATCATGGAACTGGGCACCAGCGCCAAGATGCTGTCGATCGTGCCGCTGATGAACGGCGGCGGCCTGTTCGAAACCGGCGCCGGCGGTTCGGCGCCCAAGCACGTGCAGCAACTGCTGGAAGAAAACTTCCTGCGCTGGGACTCCCTGGGCGAATTCCTGGCCCTGGCCGCGTCCCTTGAGCATCTGGGTGTGACGTACAACAACCCGAAAGCCTTGGTACTGTCCAAAACCCTGGACCAGGCCACCGGCCAGTTCCTCGACAACAACAAGTCGCCTTCGCGCAAAGTCGGCAACATCGACAACCGCGGCAGTCACTTCTACCTGGCGCTGTACTGGGCCCAGGCCCTGGCCGCCCAGACTGAAGATACCGCGCTGCAGGCGCAGTTCGGCGAACTGGCGAAAACCCTGGCCGCGAACGAAGCAACCATCGTTGCCGAGCTCAACGCCGTACAGGGCAAGCCTGTGGACATCGGTGGCTACTACGCGCCGAACCCTGAGCTGACCAGCAAGGCCATGCGCCCGAGCAATACGCTCAATGCGGCGATTGCCAAGTTGAAGTAAGGCTGTAGCGCAGTACCACGAACCCCGGCCGAGTGCCGGGGTTTGTGTTTCCACCGCTCAGTCACTGAAGAAACCCGATCAAACTGTGGCAGGGGGCTTGCTCCCACCCACACTGGCATAGAGAGACTTGCCCATGACCTGGCTCCCCCACATCACCGTCGCCACCCTCGTCGAAGACAACGGCCGCTTCCTGATGGTCGAAGAACTCAAGGGCGGCCGCGCCGTGCTCAATCAGCCCGCCGGGCATCTGGAGCCCAATGAGACCCTCACCGAAGCCGCCGTGCGCGAAACCCTCGAAGAAACCGGCTGGGACGTCGAAGCCACCGGCATCGTCGGCATTTATCTCTACACCGCACCGAGCAATGGCGTGACCTACCAGCGTGTATGCTTTATCGCCAAAGCGCTTAAGCACCACACCGACTATCAACTCGACGAAGGCATCCTGCGCGCCCGCTGGCTGTCCCGCGACGAATTGATCGCCCTGCGCGCCGACTGGCGCAGCGAGCTGATCATCCGCTGTATCGATGATTATCTGGCCGGCCAGAAGCACAGTCTGGAATTGATCCGCCCTTCTCTTTAGCCTTAGCGGCTGCGGCCTGCTAGAATCGCGTCCTTTTTCAAGACACCCGTTGAAACCCTATGCGTGATCCAGCCCCTTCTGACACACAAAAGAAGCGCGTCATCGTCGGCATGTCCGGCGGCGTGGATTCTTCCGTTTCCGCCGTTCTGCTCATGGAGCAGGGTTATGAGGTGGAAGGCCTGTTCATGAAGAACTGGGAAGAAGACGATGGAACGGAATACTGCACCGCCATGGACGACCTGGCGGATGCCCAGGCCGTGTGCGACAAGATCGGCATCAAGCTGCACACCGCCAACTTCGCCGCCGAGTACTGGGACAATGTGTTCGAGCACTTCCTGGCCGAATACAAGGCCGGCCGCACGCCGAACCCGGACATTCTGTGCAACCGCGAAATCAAGTTCAAGGCGTTCCTCGACTACGCCCTGATGCTCGGCGCCGACCTGATCGCCACCGGGCATTATGTGCGCCGCCGCGATATCGATGGCCGCACCGAATTGCTCAAGGGCCTGGACCCGAACAAGGACCAGAGCTACTTCCTGCACGCCGTCGGCGGCGAACAGATCGCCAAGACCCTGTTCCCGGTGGGCGAACTGGAAAAACCCGAAGTGCGCAGGATCGCCGAGCAACACGGCCTGGCCACCGCCAAGAAGAAGGACTCCACCGGCATCTGCTTTATCGGTGAGCGCCGTTTCAGCGATTTTCTCAAGCAGTACCTGCCGGCGCAGCCGGGCGAGATCAAAACCCCTTCAGGCGAAGTGATCGGCCGCCACCACGGCCTGATGTACCACACCATCGGCCAGCGCCAGGGCCTGGGCATCGGCGGCTTGAAGGACGCCGGCGAAGAGCCGTGGTACGTGCTGGTCAAGGACCTGGAACACAACGTGCTGGTCGTCGGCCAGGGCAACGAGCACCCTCTGCTGTTCTCCGGCGCGCTGCTCGCTTCCGAGATCTACTGGGTCAACCCTGTAGACCTCAGCACGCCGCGTCGCCTGACCGCCAAGGTGCGCTATCGCCAGGGCGACCAGCCCTGCACCCTGGAAAAAACCGCCAACGGCTACCGCGCCACCTTCGACGACCCGCAACGCGCGGTCACGCCAGGCCAGTCCGTGGTGTTCTACGACGGCGAAATCTGCCTGGGCGGCGGCGTGATTGAAGTCGCGCAAGCCTGGAGCCACCCGGCATGAGCCCGACCCAGGAGCAATTGACGGCGCTCGGCGGCGTGTTCCTCGCGGCGGTGCTGGTGGACAAGATCGCCAGAACCGGCCAGGTCACCGAAGCCGGCCTGACCTGCATGCTCGGCAGCCTGCTGATCCGCGACCCCAAGGACACTCTGGAAGTCTACGGTGGCGACGATCTGGCGCTGCGTGAAGGCTACCGCGCACTGATCGGCGCCCTGGAGCGCGACCCCAGCACCCTGCAGCGCGAGCCGTTGCGCTACGCCCTGTCGATGCTCGGCCTGGAGCGTCAACTGGCCAAGCGCGACGACCTGCTCGACACCATCGGCAAACGCCTGCCGCAGATCCAGTCCCAGGTCGAACACTTCGGCCCGGCCCACGAAAACGTGGTCGCCGCCTGCGGCGCGCTGTACCAGGACACCCTGAGCACCCTGCGCCAGCGCATCCAGGTGCACGGCGACATGCGCAACCTGCAGCAACCGAACAACGCCTCGAAGATCCGCGCCCTGCTGCTGGCCGGTATTCGTTCGGCGCGGTTGTGGCGTCAGTTGGGCGGCCATCGCTGGCAGCTGGTGATCAGCCGACGCAAATTGCTCAAAGAGCTTTACCCGTTGATGCGCAACGAATAAGTCGCCGCAACAGACTGTTTTCACGCCGCTACGCGTAATACGCCGGTCAGTTGGCAACGGACCGGCGGATCTTTTCATGTATGATACGCGCCCCATTTCGTTGCCCGACTGTCCGAGAGCACCCCATGCAGCTTTCTTCGCTCACTGCGGTTTCCCCTGTTGACGGCCGCTACGCCGGCAAAACCCAGGCCCTGCGCCCTATTTTCAGCGAGTACGGCCTGATCCGTGCGCGCGTGCTGGTTGAAGTGCGCTGGCTCCAGCGCCTGGCCGCTCACCCTGGCATCAGCGAAGTGCCGGCGTTCTCCGCCGAAGCCAACGCAGTGCTCAACACCCTGGCGGACAACTTCGCCCTGGAGCACGCCGAGCGTGTGAAAGAGATCGAGCGCACCACCAACCACGACGTCAAAGCCATTGAGTACCTGCTCAAGGAGCAGGCGGCCAAGCTGCCGGAACTGGCCCAGGTCAGCGAGTTCATCCACTTTGCCTGCACCAGCGAGGACATCAACAACCTGTCCCACGCCCTGATGCTGCGCGAAGGCCGTGATGACGTGATGCTGCCGCTGATGCGCCAGACTGCCGAGGCCATCCGTGAGCTGGCCATCCGTTTCGCCGCCGTGCCGATGCTGTCGCGTACCCACGGTCAGCCGGCGTCGCCGACCACTTTGGGCAAAGAACTGGCCAACGTGGTGTATCGCCTGGAACGCCAGATCGCTCAGGTGGCGGCCGTGCCGTTGCTGGGCAAGATCAACGGCGCCGTGGGCAACTACAACGCGCACCTCTCGGCCTACCCCGAGATCGACTGGGAAGAAAACGCCCGCGCCTTCATCGAAGACGAGCTGGGCCTGGGCTTCAACCCCTACACCACGCAGATCGAACCCCACGACTACATCGCCGAGCTGTTCGACGCCATTGCGCGCTTCAACACCATCCTGATCGACTTCGACCGTGATATCTGGGGCTACATCTCCCTGGGCTACTTCAAGCAGCGCACCATTGCCGGCGAAATCGGTTCCTCGACCATGCCGCACAAGGTCAACCCGATCGATTTCGAAAACTCCGAAGGCAACCTCGGCATCGCCAACGCACTGTTCCAGCACCTGGCCAGCAAGTTGCCGATCTCCCGCTGGCAGCGCGACCTGACCGACTCCACCGTACTGCGCAACCTCGGCGTGGGCTTTGCCCATAGCGTGATCGCGTACGAAGCCAGCCTCAAAGGCATCAGCAAGCTTGAGCTCAACGAGCAGAAAATCGCCGCTGACCTGGACGCTTGCTGGGAAGTGCTGGCCGAGCCGATCCAGACCGTGATGCGCCGCTACAACATCGAAAACCCCTACGAAAAGCTGAAAGAATTGACGCGCGGCAAGGGCATCAGCCCTGAAGCGCTGCAAACTTTCATCGACGGCCTGGACATGCCAGCCGCGGCCAAAGCCGAGCTGAAACTGCTGACGCCGGCCAACTACATCGGCAACGCTGTCGCGCAAGCCAAGCGCATCTGACCATCGCAAGACCCTTGAGACGCCCGGCCGCGCCGGGCGTTTTCATTTCAGTCTTAAAAGTGCTTTTTTTCAATAGGTTACACATGAATCCTGATATCCCTCTTCAACTCTTGGGCGGCATCACGGCACGGGAGTTCCTGCGCGACTACTGGCAGAAGAAACCCTTGCTGATCCGTCAGGCCATCCCCGATTTCGAAAGCCCGATCGACGCCGACGAACTGGCAGGCCTGGCGCTGGAAGAAGAAGTCGAATCGCGCCTGGTGATCGAGCATGGCGAACGTCCATGGGAACTGCGTCGCGGGCCGTTCGCCGAAGACGCTTTCAGCACCCTGCCCGAGCGCGAGTGGACCCTGCTGGTGCAGGCGGTTGACCAGTTCGTGCCGGAAGTGGCCGAGCTGCTGCAACAGTTCCGCTTCCTGCCGAGCTGGCGCATTGACGACGTGATGATCAGCTTCGCCGCACCGGGCGGCAGCGTGGGCCCGCACTTCGACAATTACGACGTGTTCCTGCTGCAGGCCCAGGGCAAGCGCAACTGGAAGATCGGCCAGATGTGCAACTCGGAGAGCCCGCTGCTGCAGCATGCCGACCTGCGCATCCTCGCCGACTTCGAAGAAAGCGCCGAATGGGTGCTGGAGCCGGGCGACATGCTCTACCTGCCGCCGCGCCTGGCCCATTTTGGCATCGCCGAAGACGACTGCATGACCTACTCGGTGGGTTTCCGCGCGCCAAGCGCCGCCGAAGTGCTGACCCACTTCACCGACTTCCTCAGCCAGTACCTGACCGACGAAGAACGCTACACCGACGCCGATGCACAGCCGGTCAGCGACCCACACCAGATCCAGAGCGACGCCCTCGACCGCCTCAAGAGCCTGCTGGCCGAGCACATGAGCGACGAGCGCATGCTGCTCACCTGGTTCGGCCAGTTCATGACCGAGCCGCGCTACCCGGAATTGGTGGCCGGCGAAGAGCTGGGCGAAGACGACTTCATTGCCAGCCTGCAGGACGGCGCGATCCTGGTGCGCAACCCAAGCGCGCGCCTGGCCTGGTCGGAAGTCGACGACGACGTGCTGCTGTTCGCCAGCGGCCAGAGCCGCTACCTGCCAGGCAAGCTGCGCGAGCTGCTGAAGCTGGTGTGCTCGGCCGATGCGCTGCACAGCGACAACCTCGGCCCATGGCTGGCCGACGAAGACGGCCGTGACCTGCTGTGCGAGCTGGTCAAGCAGGGCAGCCTGGGGTTCGCCGATGAATAGGATTCACGTAAGTGTCGCGGACTGGCGAAAGGATATCGACGAGATTCGGCGCATTCGTGAAGCGGTGTTTATCGCGGAACAATCGGTTCCACCCGAGCTGGAGTGGGACGCGGACGACGCGGGTGCCATGCATTTTCTGGCGTTTGAAGGCGACTTTCCCATTGGCACCGCGCGCCTGCTGCCCAGCGGCGAGATCGGCCGCGTGTCGGTACTTAAAGACTGGCGTGGACTGAGAGTGGGCGACAAGCTGATGGAAGCGGTGATCGGCGTGGCCGAGCAACGCGGGCAGACCCGGCAGTTCCTCAGTGCGCAGGTGTACGCGGCGCCGTTTTACGAGCGGCTGGGCTTCAAGATTGTCAGCGATGAGTTTCTTGAGGTCGGGATTCCGCATGTGGATATGGTGCGCGGGGACTGATCCAGGACCGCGTCGCAGCTATCGGGGGCAAGCCCCCTCCCACATTTTGACAGAGTACATCTTCAAGTGTGGGAGGGGCTTGCCCCCGATGGCTGTTTCAGCAACACCATAAAATGCCCTGCCTTGCCAGGGCATTTTGCTGCCTGATATTCAACTTGCGCCCTGCCAGGCCGACAAACTGGCACTATCAAGCCAAATGAATTGCAGAGATCACGGACATGTCCCTACGCACCCTGCTCACCGCCCTCCTCCTGACCACCAGCGTGTCAGCCATGGCCGACACGGCCGTGGTCGACCTGAGCAACCGCACCAGCGCCGACCTGCTGCCCGTGGCGCAAAACTTCATTGGCAAGGACGGCACCGTCAGCGCCTATGGCAATCAGCTGATCGTCAATGCGCAACCGGATAAAATCGAGGGTTTGCGCGCCCTGCTCGCGCAGCTGGACACACCCGCCAAGCGTCTGCTGATCACCGTCGACACCCATGAAAACAACCAGCAAACCAATGGTCAGGTGATTAGCTACAGCACCGAGAGCCATGAAGGCGGCATCCAGCAGATCCAGGCCAGCGAAGGCGTGCCCGCACTGATCCAGGTGGGCCAGAGCGTGCCGCTGACCAGCACTCAGCAGGACAGTTACGGTCGCCTGCAGAATCAGACCCAGTACCGCAATGTCACCCAGGGTTTCTACGTCACGGCCAGCGTCACCGGCGAGACCGTTCACCTGGCGATCAGTACCAACCGTGACCGTATGAGCCAGGAACGTCCCGATGTAGTGAATGTGCAAAGTACCGACACAACCGTCAGCGGTCGTCTGGGCGAGTGGATTTCCCTGGCCGGCATCAACCGCGCGACTCAAGCCGACAAATCCTCTACAACCCGCAGCTACTCTACTCAGGGCCGCGATGACCTGACTGTACGGGTCAAAGTCGACAGCCTGAACTGAGGCACCAAAAACTGACTGACAAGTCGCACAAAGGCAAATATGTAGTGCTTTTAAAAAAGCACTACAAAACATTTGACGCCCCAAAAAAGGCTGTGCATGATGGCCTCGCTCCCGCTAATCCAGGGCCCTGGCAAGGGGCCCTTGAACCCTAACAAGACGCGACGACGAGGTTTATCTCCATGGCACTGACACGCGAACAGCAAATTGCAGCCCTCGAAAAAGACTGGGCTGAAAACCCACGCTGGAAAGGCGTGACCCGCGCTTATTCGGCTGCTGACGTCGTCCGCCTGCGCGGCTCGGTTCAACCTGAGCACACCTTTGCCAAACTCGGCGCCGAGAAGCTGTGGAACCTGGTCACCCAGGGTGCCAAGCCGTCCTTCCGCCCCGACAAGGATTTCGTCAACTGCATGGGCGCCCTCACCGGCGGCCAGGCCGTGCAGCAGGTAAAAGCCGGTATCCAGGCGATCTACCTGTCCGGCTGGCAAGTGGCGGCGGACAACAACTCCGCCGAATCCATGTACCCCGACCAGTCGCTGTACCCGGTGGACTCGGTGCCGACCGTGGTCAAGCGCATCAACAACTCGTTCCGCCGTGCCGACCAGATCCAGTGGAAAGCCGGCAAAGGCCCGGGCGACGAAGGCTACATCGACTACTTCGCCCCCATCGTGGCCGATGCCGAAGCCGGTTTCGGCGGCGTACTCAACGCCTACGAACTGATGAAAAGCATGATCGAGGCAGGCGCTGCCGGCGTGCACTTCGAAGACCAGTTGGCCTCGGTGAAAAAATGCGGCCACATGGGCGGCAAGGTATTGGTTCCGACCCAGGAGGCGGTACAGAAGCTGACCGCTGCGCGCCTGGCCGCCGACGTGGCCGGCACCCCGACCATTATCCTTGCCCGTACCGACGCCAACGCGGCCGACCTCTTGACGTCCGATTGCGATCCGTACGACCAGCCGTTCGTGACCGGCGAACGCACTCAGGAAGGTTTCTACAAGGTGCGCGCCGGCCTCGACCAGGCCATCGCCCGTGGCCTGGCCTACGCGCCGTATGCCGACCTGATCTGGTGCGAAACCGCCAAGCCGGATCTGGACGAAGCGCGTCGTTTCGCCGAAGCGATCAAGAAGGAATACCCGGACCAGCTGCTGTCCTACAACTGCTCGCCGTCCTTCAACTGGAAGAAGAACCTGGACGACGCGACCATCGCCAAGTTCCAGCGCGAACTGTCGGCCATGGGCTACAAGCACCAGTTCATCACCCTGGCCGGCATTCACAACATGTGGCACAGCATGTTCAACCTGGCGCACGACTACGCCCGCAACGACATGACCGCCTACGTGAAGCTGCAGGAGCAGGAGTTCGCTGACGCCGCCAAGGGCTACACCTTCGTGGCGCACCAGCAGGAAGTGGGCACCGGCTACTTCGACGACATGACCACCGTGATCCAGGGCGGCACCTCGTCGGTGACTGCGCTGAAGGGTTCGACTGAAGAAGAGCAGTTCCACTAAATAACGCGTACACGGCCACTGCGGCCCCAGGGAAGACCTAACTGCAGTGCCGCGCAACAATCACGCCCCGACTGGTTCGGGGCGTTTTTTTGCCTGCACAAAACCTACCGATGCACTACAGACCAAATGTGGGAGGGGGCTTGCTCCCGATAGCGGTGGATCAGCAACAGATGAGTTGGCTGATACTCAGCTATCCGGAGCAAGCCCCCTCCCACAAGGAATTTTGCGCAAAACATTGATCCAGAGCGGTATTCGCACACACCGAATCGGTTAAAAGAATCGCTGCGACAACTAAGCGACACTCAAGCAAGTAACGGCAACTTCCCCCGCCACATGAGAAACAATCGCTTAAACCCCACGCAAACAATATTCATTATCATTTGGCCACTGAAAACTTCGTTATAGCTTAAACAAGACGTAATTGATTCAAAGCCCGCTAATGCCCGCAGAGCAAGGGCTACAGCCCCACAAAGGTGCACTATGTGCTTCATCCACCGAATAATTTCGCCGCAGGAATTTTACTTGCCCGGTGTTTAGCCATAAAATCACCGGGATTGATTGCAGTGCGACATATCGTCACTGCATCGTTACTTTTTCGAGCCCAGAGACCTTTGCTCTCTGTTAAGGATTTCCAGCATGACCGAAGCGACAGGACTCATCGCCCACAACTGGGGCTTTGCCATTTTCCTCCTCGGTGTTGTGGGGCTTTGCGCCTTCATGCTCGGCGTCTCCAGCCTCCTCGGGTCAAAAGCCTGGGGGCGCAGCAAGAATGAACCGTTCGAATCCGGCATGCTGCCTACAGGTGGCGCCCGCTTGCGGCTCTCAGCCAAATTCTATCTGGTCGCGATGCTCTTCGTGATCTTCGATATCGAAGCCCTTTTTCTCTTTGCCTGGTCTGTGTCCGTCCGCGAAAGCGGCTGGACCGGATTCGTCGAAGCCCTCGTTTTCATAGCAATTCTGTTGGCAGGCCTTGTCTACCTATTTCGAGTGGGCGCCCTTGACTGGGCTCCGGAAGCTCGTCGCAAGCGGCAAGCGAAGCTGAAACAATGAGGCTTTGGCGATGCAATACAATCTCACCAGGATCGACCCGGATGCTCCTAACGATCAGTACCCCATCGGCGAACGGGAAACCGTCTCCGATCCGTTAGAAGACCAAGTCCACAAAAACATCTACATGGGCAAGCTCGAAGACGTGCTGAGTGGCGCGGTCAACTGGGGGCGTAAAAACTCCCTGTGGCCGTACAACTTCGGCCTTTCGTGCTGCTACGTGGAAATGACCACCGCCTTCACGGCGCCCCACGACATCGCGCGCTTTGGCGCCGAAGTTATCCGGGCATCGCCGCGCCAGGCGGACTTCATGGTTATCGCCGGTACCTGCTTTATCAAGATGGCGCCGATCATTCAGCGCCTCTACGAGCAAATGCTCGAGCCAAAGTGGGTTATCTCCATGGGTTCGTGCGCCAACTCCGGTGGCATGTACGACATCTACTCCGTGGTTCAGGGGGTGGACAAGTTCCTGCCCGTGGACGTCTACGTGCCTGGCTGCCCGCCCCGCCCTGAAGCTTTTCTGCAAGGCTTGATGTTGCTGCAGGAGTCGATTGGCAAGGAGCGTCGCCCGCTTTCCTGGGTCGTCGGCGATCAAGGCGTGTACCGCGCCGAGATGCCGTCACAAAAGGAACAGCGCCGCGAACAGCGAATCGCAGTCACCAACCTGCGCAGCCCCGACGAAGTCTGATCCAGCCCGCTTCTTTTATAGAACGAACACCTGGCCTCATTCTTTACGTTGACCGAAAGCGATAAAAAACCATGACTACAGGCAGTGCTCTGTACATCCCGCCTTATAAGGCAGACGACCAGGACGTGGTTGTCGAACTCAATAACCGTTTTGGCCCTGACGCCTTCACCGCCCAGGCCACACGCACCGGTATGCCGGTGCTGTGGGTGGCGCGGGCCAAGCTCGTCGAAGTCCTGAGCTTCCTGCGCAACCTGCCCAAGCCGTACGTCATGCTCTATGACCTGCATGGCGTG
Organism: Pseudomonas sp. MH9.3; assembly: GCF_034354675.1. Classification (NCBI taxonomy): domain Bacteria; kingdom Pseudomonadati; phylum Pseudomonadota; class Gammaproteobacteria; order Pseudomonadales; family Pseudomonadaceae; genus Pseudomonas; species Pseudomonas sp. MH9.3. The sequence continues at coordinate 1,491,459 of NZ_CP133785.1, forward strand.
GACGAGCGTCTGCGCACCAAGCGCCAGGGGCTGCCCAGCGGCGCCGATTTCACCGTGTTCTACCACCTGATGTCGCTGGAACGTAACAGCGATGTGATGATCAAGGTTGCCCTCAGCGAAGGCGACCTGAGCGTGCCGACCGTCACCGGTATCTGGCCCAACGCAAGCTGGTACGAGCGCGAAGTCTGGGACATGTTCGGTATCGACTTCCCGGGCCACCCGCACCTCACGCGCATCATGATGCCGCCGACGTGGGAAGGTCACCCGTTGCGCAAGGACTACCCTGCGCGCGCCACCGAATTCGACCCCTTCAGCCTGACCCTGGCCAAGCAACAGCTCGAAGAAGAAGCCGCACGCTTCCGCCCGGAAGACTGGGGCATGAAACGCTCCGGCACCAACGAGGACTACATGTTCCTCAACCTGGGCCCGAACCACCCTTCAGCTCACGGTGCCTTCCGCATCATCCTGCAACTGGACGGCGAAGAAATCGTCGACTGCGTGCCCGATATCGGCTACCACCACCGTGGTGCCGAAAAAATGGCCGAGCGTCAGTCCTGGCACAGCTTCATTCCGTACACCGACCGTATCGACTACCTCGGCGGCGTAATGAACAACCTGCCGTACGTGCTCTCGGTCGAGAAGCTCGCCGGTATCAAGGTGCCGGACCGCGTCGACACCATCCGCATCATGATGGCCGAGTTCTTCCGCATCACCAGCCACCTGCTGTTCCTGGGTACCTACATCCAGGACGTGGGCGCCATGACTCCGGTGTTCTTTACCTTCACCGACCGTCAACGCGCCTACAAGGTCATCGAAGCCGTCACCGGTTTCCGCCTGCACCCGGCCTGGTACCGCATCGGCGGCGTGGCGCATGACCTGCCGAACGGCTGGGAACGTCTGGTCAAGGAATTCATCGACTGGATGCCCAAGCGTCTGGACGAGTACCAAAAGGCCGCGCTGGACAACAGCATCCTCAAGGGCCGCACCATCGGCGTCGCGCAATACAACACCAAAGAGGCCCTGGAATGGGGCGTCACCGGTGCCGGCCTGCGTTCCACCGGTTGCGACTTCGACCTGCGTAAAGCGCGCCCGTACTCCGGCTATGAGAACTTCGAATTCGAGATTCCGACGGCCGCCAATGGCGATGCCTACGACCGCTGCATCGTGCGCGTCGAAGAAATGCGCCAGAGCCTGAAGATCATCGAGCAATGCATGCGCAACATGCCGGCCGGCCCGTACAAGGCGGATCACCCGCTGACGACGCCGCCGCCCAAGGAGCGCACGCTGCAGCACATCGAAACCCTGATCACGCACTTCCTGCAGGTTTCGTGGGGCCCGGTCATGCCGGCCAACGAATCCTTCCAGATGATTGAAGCGACCAAGGGTATCAACAGTTATTACCTGACGAGCGATGGCGGCACCATGAGCTACCGCACCCGGATTCGTACCCCAAGCTTCCCGCACCTGCAGCAGATCCCTTCGGTGATCAAAGGTGAAATGGTCGCGGACTTGATTGCGTACCTGGGTAGTATCGATTTCGTTATGGCCGACGTGGACCGCTAAGCATGAACAGCACGCTTATCCAGACAGACCGTTTCACCTTGAGTGAAACCGAGCGCTCGGCCATCGAGCACGAGCTGCATCACTACGAAGACCCGCGCGCGGCGTCGATCGAAGCCCTGAAGATCGTGCAGAAGGAACGTGGCTGGGTGCCGGACGGCGCCCTCTACGCCATCGGCGAGATCCTCGGCATCCCCGCCAGCGACGTTGAAGGTGTGGCCACGTTCTACAGCCAGATCTTCCGTCAGCCGGTGGGTCGCCACATCATTCGCGTGTGCGACAGCATGGTCTGCTACATCGGTGGCCACGAATCGGTGGTCAGCGAAATCCAGAACAAGCTCGGCATTGGCCTGGGCCAGACCACCGCAGACGGCCGCTTCACGCTGCTGCCGGTGTGCTGCCTGGGCAACTGCGACAAGGCGCCGGCGTTGATGATCGACGACGACACATTCGGTGACGTACAGCCTGCTGGCGTGACCCAATTGCTCGAGGGCTACCCATGACCCTGACCTCTTTCGGCCCGGCCAACCTGATCAAGCGTTCGGCCGAGACCCACCCGCTGACCTGGCGCCTGCGTGACGACGGCGAGCCGGTCTGGCTCGACGAGTACCAGACCAAGAACGGCTACGCCGCTGCACGCAAGGCCTTCGCCGACATGGCCCAGGACGATATCGTCCAGACCGTGAAAGACGCCGGCCTCAAGGGTCGCGGCGGCGCGGGCTTCCCCACCGGCGTGAAGTGGGGCCTGATGCCCAAGGACGAATCCATCAACATCCGTTACCTTTTGTGTAACGCGGATGAAATGGAGCCGAACACCTGGAAAGACCGCATGCTGATGGAGCAACTGCCCCATCTGCTGATCGAAGGCATGCTGATCAGCGCGCGCGCACTCAAGACCTACCGTGGCTACATCTTCCTGCGTGGCGAATACACCACCGCCGCCAAGCACCTCAACCGCGCCGTGGCAGAAGCCAAGGCAGCCGGCCTGCTGGGCAAGAACATCCTCGGTTCCGGTTTTGACTTCGAACTGTTCGTGCACACCGGCGCCGGGCGTTATATCTGCGGTGAAGAAACCGCACTGATCAACTCCCTCGAAGGCCGCCGCGCCAACCCGCGCTCCAAGCCACCCTTCCCTGCCGCCGTGGGCGTGTGGGGCAAGCCGACCTGCGTGAACAACGTCGAAACCCTGTGCAACGTGCCGGCGATCATTGCCGACGGCGTGGACTGGTACAAATCGTTGGCCCGCGAAGGCAGTGAAGACATGGGCACCAAGCTCATGGGTTTCTCCGGCAAGGTCAAGAACCCTGGCCTGTGGGAGCTGCCGTTCGGCGTGACTGCACGCGAGCTGTTCGAGGACTACGCCGGCGGCATGCGCGACGGCTACACCTTGAAAGCCTGGCAGCCAGGCGGCGCCGGTACCGGCTTCCTGCTCCCTGAACACCTCGACGCACAAATGTATGCCGGCGGTATCGGCAAGGTCGGCACCCGGATGGGTACCGGCCTGGCGATGGCGGTGGACAACACGGTGAACATGGTTTCATTGCTGCGCAACATGGAGCAGTTCTTCGCGCGTGAATCGTGCGGTTTCTGCACCCCATGCCGCGACGGTTTGCCGTGGAGCGTGAAGCTGCTGATGGCCCTGGAAAACGGCGAAGGCCGCGAGGGGGATATCGAAACCCTGCTCGGCCTGGTCGGCTTCCTCGGCCCAGGCAAGACCTTCTGTGCTCACGCACCGGGCGCCGTGGAGCCATTGGGCAGCGCAATCAAATACTTCCGCCCTGAATTCGAGGCCGGCATCGCGCCCACCCGCGCGGGCGAGCTGACTCAGGTGGTATCGCCGACCATGGTCGGCGCGTAACGCTTTAAAAGGCGAAGGGCCCGTGCCCTTCGCTTTCTCATGTGCTGACGCCTTGATGGCTGTATCGATGCACATGAATAACAAGATTCCATTAGCCACGCCCACTGACAACGGGCCAACGAAGAACTTTGAACCATGGCCACTATCCACGTAGACGGCAAAGCGCTCGAAGTCGATGGGGCGGACAACCTGTTACAGGCATGTCTGTCACTCGGCCTCGACATCCCGTATTTCTGCTGGCACCCCGCGCTCGGTAGCGTCGGTGCCTGTCGCCAGTGTGCGGTCAAGCAGTACACCGACGAGAACGACACCCGTGGTCGTATCGTCATGTCCTGCATGACCCCAGCCACCGACAACACCTGGATCTCCATCGAAGATGAAGAATCCAAGGCGTTCCGCGCCAGTGTCGTCGAATGGCTGATGACCAACCACCCCCACGACTGCCCGGTCTGTGAGGAAGGCGGTCACTGCCACCTGCAAGACATGACGGTGATGACCGGCCACAACGAGCGCCGTTATCGCTTCACCAAGCGCACTCACCAGAACCAGCAACTGGGCCCGTTCATCTCCCACGAAATGAATCGCTGCATCGCCTGCTATCGCTGTGTGCGTTTCTACAAAGACTACGCCGGCGGCACCGACCTGGGCGTCTTCGGCGCCCACGACAACGTGTACTTCGGTCGCGTTGAAGACGGCGTTCTGGAAAGCGAGTTCTCCGGCAACCTCACCGAGGTCTGCCCGACCGGTGTGTTCACCGACAAGACCCACTCCGAGCGCTACAACCGTAAGTGGGACATGCAGTTCGCGCCGAGCATCTGCCATGGCTGCTCCAGCGGTTGCAACATCTCCCCGGGCGAGCGCTACGGCGAACTGCGTCGTATCGAAAACCGCTTCAACGGTTCGGTCAACCAGTACTTCCTCTGCGACCGTGGCCGTTTTGGCTACGGCTATGTCAACCGCAAGGATCGCCCGCGCCAGCCATTGCTGGCCGATGGCACCCAACTGAGCCTGGACAGCGCGCTGGATAAAGCCGCCGACCTGCTGCGCGGCCGCAACATTGTCGGTATCGGTTCGCCACGCGCCAGCCTCGAAAGCAACTTCGCGTTGCGCGAACTGGTCGGTGCCGAGCACTTCTACTGCGGTATCGAAGCCGCCGAGCTGGAACGCATCCGTCTGGTCCTGCAAGTGCTCAACGACAGCCCGCTGCCCGTGCCGAACATGCGCGACATCGAAGACCACGATGCGATCTTCGTGCTCGGTGAAGACCTGACCCAGACCGCAGCGCGCGTGGCCCTGTCCCTGCGCCAGTCGGTCAAGGGCAAGGCCGAAGACATGGCCGACGCCATGCGCGTGCAGCCGTGGCTCGACGCCGCCGTGAAAAACATCGGCCAGCACGCGCTGAACCCGCTGTTTATCGCCTCCCTGGCTGAAACCAAGCTCGACGACATCGCCGAAGAATGCGTGCACGCCGCACCGGACGACCTGGCCCGCATCGGTTTCGCCGTGGCCCACGCCCTCGACGCCAGCGCACCGGCCGTCGAAGGCCTGGACACTGAAGCCCTCGAGCTGGCCCAGCGCATCGCCGACGCCCTGCTGGCGGCCAAGCGTCCGTTGATCATTGCCGGCACCTCGTTGGGTTCCAAGGCACTGATCGAGGCCGCTGCCAACATCGCCAAGGCCTTGAAGCTGCGCGACAAGAACGGCTCCATCAGCCTGGTCGTGCCGGAAGCCAACAGCCTTGGCCTGGCCATGCTCGGTGGCGAGTCGCTGGACACCGGCCTGCAAGCGGTGATCGACGGCAACGCCGACGCCATCGTGGTGCTGGAAAACGACCTGTACACCCGCACCGACGCGGCCAAAGTTGACGCCGCGCTCAACGCCGCCAAGGTGCTGATCGTCGCCGACCACCAGCAGACCGCCACCAGCGAACGCGCCCATCTGGTACTGCCGGCCGCCACCTTCGCCGAAGGCGACGGTACCCTGGTCAGCCAGGAAGGCCGCGCCCAGCGCTTCTTCCAGGTGTTCGATCCGAAATACATGGACGCCAGCATCCTGGTTCACGAAGGCTGGCGCTGGCTGCATGCCCTGCGCGCGACCCTGCTGAACCAGCCGATCGACTGGACCCAGCTCGATCACGTGACCGCCGCCACTGCCGCCAGCGCGCCGCAGCTCGCGCGGATTGTCGATGCCGCACCGTCCGCCGCGTTCCGCATCAAGGGCATGAAACTGGCCCGCGAACCGCTGCGTTACTCCGGTCGTACCGCCATGCGCGCCGACATCAGCGTGCACGAACCGCGCACCCCGCAAGACCACGACACCGCGTTCGCCTTCTCCATGGAAGGCTACTCGGGTTCGGCCGAACCGCGTCAACAGGTGCCGTTCGCCTGGTCGCCGGGCTGGAACTCGCCGCAGGCCTGGAACAAGTTCCAGGACGAAGTCGGTGGTCATATCCGCGCGGGCGACCCGGGCACTCGCCTGATCGAAAGCACGGGTGATTCGCTGAACTGGTTCGCCGCTGTACCGCGTCCGTTCAACCCGGCGCCGGGCACCTGGCAGGTGGTGCCGTTGTTCCACCTGTTCGGCAGCGAAGAGACCTCTTCCAAGGCCGCGCCGGTGCAAGAGCGCATTCCCGCAGCCTACGTGTCGTTGGCCAAGTCCGAAGCCGATCGCCTGGGCGTCAATGACGGTGCCCTGCTCAGCCTGAACGTGGGCGGCCAGACCCTGCGTCTGCCGCTGCGCATCAATGATGAGTTGGGGGCTGGCCTGGTTGCATTGCCTAAAGGTCTTGCGGGCATCCCGCCGGCCATTTTCGGCAAAACCGTTGACGGTCTGCAGGAGGCAGCGCAATGACCTGGTTCACCCCTGAAGTGATCGACGTGATCATCTCGGTCCTCAAGGCCATCGTGATCCTGTTGGCCGTGGTCGTCGCGGGCGCCCTGCTCAGCTTCGTCGAACGCCGTCTGCTGGGCTGGTGGCAGGACCGTTACGGTCCGAACCGCGTTGGCCCGTTCGGCATGTTCCAGATCGCCGCCGACATGCTGAAAATGTTCTTCAAGGAAGACTGGACGCCGCCGTTCGCCGACAAGGTGATCTTCACCCTGGCGCCGGTGGTGGCCATGAGCGCCTTGCTGATCGCCTTTGCGGTCATCCCGATCACCCCGACCTGGGGCGTGGCGGACCTGAACATCGGCCTGCTGTTCTTCTTCGCCATGGCCGGTCTGTCGGTGTATGCGGTACTGTTCGCCGGTTGGTCGAGCAACAACAAGTTTGCCCTGCTGGGCAGCTTGCGCGCCTCGGCCCAGACCGTGTCCTACGAAGTGTTCATGGGCCTGGCGCTGATGGGCATCGTGGTGCAGGTCGGCTCGTTCAACATGCGCGACATCGTCGAGTACCAGGCGCAGAACCTGTGGTTCATCATTCCGCAGTTCTTCGGCTTCTGTACCTTCTTCATTGCTGGCGTGGCCGTGACTCACCGTCACCCCTTCGACCAGCCGGAAGCGGAACAGGAACTGGCCGACGGTTACCACATTGAATATGCCGGCATGAAGTGGGGCATGTTCTTCGTCGGTGAATACATCGGCATCATCCTGATCTCGGCCCTGCTGGTGACGCTGTTCTTCGGCGGCTGGCACGGTCCGTTCGGCATCCTGCCGCAGTTGGCGTTCTTCTGGTTCTTCCTGAAGACCGCGTTCTTCATCATGTTGTTTATCCTGCTGCGCGCTTCCATTCCGCGTCCACGATACGACCAGGTGATGGATTTCAGCTGGCGCTTCTGCCTGCCACTGACCCTGATCAATTTGCTGGTGACGGCTGCCGTTGTGTTGTTGAACACGCCAGCGGCCGCGGTTCAGTGAGGATTTGACCCATGTTCAAATATATTGGCGACATCGTTAAGGGTACCGGTACCCAGTTGCGAAGCCTGGTGATGGTGTTCGGTCACGGCTTTCGCAAACGCGACACCCTGCAATATCCGGAAGAAGCGGTGTACCTGCCGCCGCGCTATCGCGGCCGCATCGTGCTCACCCGCGACCCCGATGGCGAAGAGCGTTGCGTAGCCTGCAACCTGTGCGCCGTGGCGTGCCCGGTGGGTTGCATCTCCCTGCAGAAAGCTGAAACCGAAGACGGTCGCTGGTACCCGGACTTCTTCCGCATCAACTTCTCGCGCTGCATTTTCTGCGGCCTCTGCGAGGAAGCTTGCCCGACCACCGCGATCCAGCTCACGCCGGATTTCGAGATGGCCGAGTTCAAACGTCAGGACCTGGTGTACGAGAAAGAAGATCTGCTGATCTCTGGTCCCGGTAAAAACCCTGATTACAACTTCTATCGTGTTGCAGGTATGGCCGTTGCCGGTAAGCCCAAGGGCGCCGCACAAAACGAAGCCGAGCCGATCAACGTGAAGAGCTTGCTGCCTTAAGGAAGAAAGATGGAATTCGCTTTCTATTTCGCATCGGGTATCGCGGTTGTGTCCACGCTTCGCGTGATCACCAACACCAACCCTGTGCACGCCCTGCTCTACCTGATCATTTCGCTGATCGCCGTGGCCATGACCTTCTTCGCCCTCGGCGCGCCGTTTGCCGGTGTGCTGGAAGTGATCGCCTACGCCGGCGCCATCATGGTGCTGTTCGTGTTTGTGGTGATGATGCTCAACCTCGGGCCGGCTTCGGTCGCCCAGGAGCGCGTCTGGCTCAAGCCCGGCATCTGGCTCGGCCCGGTGATCCTCGCAGCCCTGCTGCTGGGTGAACTGCTGTATGTGCTGTTCGCTCACCAGAGCGGCCAGGCCATCGGCCACACCACCGTAGACGCCAAGGCCGTGGGCATCAGCCTGTTCGGCCCGTACCTGCTGGTGGTCGAACTGGCTTCGATGCTGCTGCTCGCCGCAGCCATCACCGCCTTCCACTTGGGCCGCAACGAAGCCAAGGAGCAATGACGATGCCTGCTATCCCTTTGGAGCATGGTCTGGCGGTCGCCGGCATCCTGTTCTGCCTTGGCCTGGTCGGCCTGATGGTGCGCCGTAACATTCTGTTCGTGTTGATGAGCCTGGAAATCATGATGAACGCTGCGGCACTGGCGTTCATCGTGGCGGGCGCACGTTGGGGCCAGCCGGATGGACAAGTCATGTTCATTCTGGTGATCAGCCTGGCAGCCGCCGAGGCCAGTATCGGCCTGGCGATCCTGCTGCAGCTGTACCGTCGCTTCCACACGCTTGATATCGACGCTGCCAGTGAGATGCGCGGATGAACATGATCTTTCTGACTTTCGTATTTCCCCTGATCGGTTTCCTGCTGCTGTCGTTCTCTCGCGGGCGCTGGTCGGAAAACCTCTCGGCCCTGATCGGCGTGGGCTCCATTGGCCTGTCGGCCATCGTGGCCGCCTATGTCATCTGGCAATTCAACGTGGCGCCGCCGGAAGGCGGTCACTACACGCTCGTGCTGTGGCAGTGGATGTCGGTGGAGGGCTTCAAGCCCAACTTCGCCCTCTACGTCGACGGCCTGTCGATCACCATGCTCGGCGTGGTGGTGGGTGTGGGCTTTCTGATCCACCTGTTCGCGTCCTGGTACATGCGCGGCGAAGCGGGCTACTCGCGCTTCTTTGCCTACACCAACCTGTTTATCGCCAGCATGCTGTTCCTGGTACTGGGCGATAACCTGTTGTTCCTGTACTTCGGCTGGGAAGGCGTGGGTCTGTGCTCGTACCTGTTGATCGGTTTCTACTACAGCAACCGCAACAACGGTAACGCGGCCCTCAAGGCGTTTATCGTCACCCGCATCGGCGACGTGTTCATGGCCATCGGTCTGTTCATCCTGTTCCAACAGGTGGGCACGCTGAATATCCAGGAACTGCTGGTGCTGGCACCGCAGAAATTCCAGGTCGGCGACTTCTGGATCACCCTGGCGACCCTGATGCTGCTGGGCGGCGCCGTGGGTAAATCGGCGCAACTGCCGTTGCAAACCTGGCTGGCGGATGCGATGGCCGGCCCGACCCCGGTTTCCGCACTGATTCACGCGGCAACCATGGTAACCGCCGGTGTCTACCTGATCGCGCGGACCCACGGTCTGTTCACCCTGGCGCCGGATATCCTGCATCTTGTGGGCATCGTCGGTGGCGTGACCCTGGTACTGGCCGGCTTCGCCGCGCTGGTGCAGACCGACATCAAGCGCATCCTCGCCTACTCGACCATGAGCCAGATCGGCTACATGTTCCTGGCCCTGGGCGTTGGCGCCTGGGACGCGGCGATCTTCCACCTGATGACCCACGCCTTCTTCAAGGCGCTGCTGTTCCTTGCCTCCGGTGCAGTGATCGTGGCCTGCCACCACGAGCAGAACATCTTCAAGATGGGCGGCCTGTGGAAGAAACTGCCGCTGGCCTACGCCAGCTTCATCGTCGGTGGTGCCGCCCTGGCCGCCCTGCCGTTGGTGACTGCCGGTTTCTACTCGAAAGATGAAATCCTCTGGGAAGCGTTTGCCAGCGGTAACCAGAACCTGCTCTACGCAGGCCTGGTGGGTGCATTCATGACCTCGCTGTACACCTTCCGCCTGATCTTCATCACCTTCCACGGTGAAGCCAAGACCGAAGCGCACGCGGGCCACGGCATCTCGCACTGGCTGCCGTTGTCGGTGCTGATCATCCTGTCGACGTTCATCGGCGCCCTGATTACCCCGCCACTGGCCGGTGTACTGCCGGAAAGCGCCGGGCATGCCGGTGGCGCCGCCAAGCACAGCCTGGAAATCGCCTCGGGCGCCATCGCCCTGGCGGGTATCCTGCTCGCGGCCCTGCTGTTCCTCGGCAAGCGCCGCTTCGTCACGGGCGTTGCCAACAGTGGCATCGGGCGCTTCCTGTCGGCCTGGTGGTTCGCTGCCTGGGGCTTCGATTGGCTCTACGACAAACTGTTCGTCAAACCGTACCTTGCGATCAGCCATGTACTGCGCAAAGACCCGCTCGACCAGACCATTGGTTTGATCCCGCGCGCCGCCAAGGCCGGTCATACCGCCCTGAGCCGCAGCGAAACCGGCCAGTTGCGTTGGTATGCAGCGTCCATGGCGATCGGTGCCGTGCTGGTGATCGGCGCCATCGTAGTGGTAGCGGTCTGATATGAACCTTGCGAATTGTAAGAACCTGCGAAAGGAAACGAGCCCGTCATGATTCTGCCCTGGCTAATCCTGATCCCCTTTATCGGCGGCCTGCTCTGCTGGATGGGTGAACGCTTCGGCGCCACCCTGCCCCGCTGGATCGCGTTGCTGACCATGTCCCTGGAACTTGCGCTCGGCCTTTGGCTGTGGGCCCATGGCGACTATTCATTCGCGCCGGCACCGGGCGTCGATCCCACCTTCGCGCTTGAGTTCAAGCACGTGTGGATCCAGCGCTTCGGCATCAACGTGCACCTGGCCCTCGATGGCCTGTCGCTGTTGATGATCCTGCTGACCGGCCTGCTGGGTATCCTCTCGGTACTCTGCTCCTGGAAAGAGATCCAGCGTCACGTGGGCTTCTTCCACCTGAACCTGATGTGGATCCTGGGCGGCGTGGTCGGCGTGTTCCTCGCCCTCGACCTGTTCATGTTCTTCTTCTTCTGGGAAATGATGCTGGTGCCGATGTACTTCCTCATCGCGCTCTGGGGTCACAGTTCGTCGGACGGCAAGAAAACCCGGATCTATGCGGCGACCAAGTTCTTCATCTTCACCCAGGCTTCCGGCCTGATCATGTTGGTGGCGATCCTCGGTCTGGTCCTGGTCAACTTCAACAGCACGGGCGTGATTACCTTCAACTACGCCGACCTGTTGAAAACCAAGATGTCCCTGACCACCGAGTACATCCTCATGCTGGGCTTCTTCATCGCGTTTGCGGTGAAGCTGCCGGTGGTACCGTTCCACTCCTGGCTGCCGGACGCCCACGCCCAGGCGCCGACCGCCGGCTCCGTCGACCTCGCCGGTATCCTGTTGAAGACGGCGGCCTACGGCCTGCTGCGTTTCGCCCTGCCGCTGTTCCCGAATGCCTCGGCCGAGTTTGCGCCGATCGCCATGACCCTGGGTCTGATCGGGATCTTCTACGGTGCGTTCCTCGCGTTCGCGCAAACCGACATCAAGCGTCTGATTGCCTTCTCGTCCGTTTCCCACATGGGCTTCGTACTGATCGGCATCTACTCCGGCAGCCAGTTGGCGCTGCAGGGCGCGGTGATCCAGATGCTGGCGCACGGTGTCTCTGCCGCCGCACTGTTTATCCTCAGTGGTCAGTTGTACGAGCGCCTGCACACCCGTGACATGCGTGAAATGGGGGGCGTGTGGTCGCGCATCGCCTACCTGCCGGCAATCAGCCTGTTCTTCGCCGCCGCGTCCCTGGGCTTGCCAGGCACCGGCAACTTTATCGGCGAGTTCCTGATCCTGATGGGTGCCTTCGTGCAAACGCCGTGGATCAGCGCGATTGCTACCTCCGGCCTGGTGTTTGGTTCGGTCTACTCGCTGATCATGATCCACCGCGCCTACTTCGGCCCGGCCAAGTCCGACACCGTCCTGCAAGGGATGGATGCGCGCGAACTGATCATGGTGCTCGGCCTTGCGGTGCTGCTGATCTACATCGGCGTGTACCCGCAACCGTTCCTGGACACTTCTGCCGCAACGATGCATGGCGTGCAGCAGTGGTTCGGCACCGCCTTCTCTCAACTCGCTTCGGCCCGGTAAGAGCGCTATGGAATTCACGATCCAACACTTTATCGCGCTTGCGCCGCTGCTGATCACCAGCCTCACCATCGTGGTGGTGATGCTGGCGATCGCCTGGCGCCGCAATCATTCGCAAACGTTCCTGCTGTCCTGCGCCGGGTTGAACCTGGCCCTGCTGTCGATCATCCCGGCGCTCAAGGTTGCGCCACTGGCGGTCACGCCATTGATGATGGTCGATGACTTTGCGCTGCTGTACATCGCGCTGATCCTGGTCGCGACCCTGGCCTGCGTCACCCTCGCCCATGCCTACCTCGGCGAAGGCGGCACCGGCTACCCGGGCAACAAGGAAGAGCTGTACCTGCTGATCCTGCTGGCGGCGGCCGGCGGTATCGTGCTGGTCAGTGCGCAGCACCTGGCCGGTTTGTTCATCGGCCTGGAACTGCTGTCGATCCCGACTTACGGTCTGGTGGCCTACGCCTTCTTCAACAAGCGCTCCCTGGAAGCCGGCATCAAATACATGGTGCTGTCGGCCGCCGGTTCCGCATTCCTGTTGTTCGGTATGGCCCTGCTCTACGCCGAAGCCGGCAGCCTGAGTTTCACCGGCATCGGTCACGCTCTGGCCGCCACCAGCATGCCTGCGCCGATTGCCCAGCTGGGCCTGGCGATGATGCTGATCGGCCTGGCGTTCAAGCTCTCCCTGGTGCCGTTCCACCTGTGGACCCCGGACGTGTACGAAGGCGCCCCGGCGCCGGTGGCTGCGTTCCTGGCAACCGCATCGAAGGTGGCGGTGTTTGCGGTGATGGTGCGGCTGTTCCAGATCTCGCCTGCGGCCAACACCGGCGTGCTGAGCAACGTACTGACCGTGATCGCCATTGCGTCGATCCTGTTCGGTAACCTGCTGGCACTGACCCAGAACAACCTCAAGCGCCTGCTGGGTTACTCGTCCATCGCCCACTTCGGCTACCTGCTGATCGCCCTGGTGGCGAGCAACGGCCTGGCCGTGGAAGCCATTGGCGTGTACCTGGTCACCTACGTGATCACCAGCCTCGGCGCATTCGGCGTGATCACCTTGATGTCGTCGCCGTACAAGGGCCGTGATGCCGACGCACTGTACGAATACCGCGGCCTGTTCTGGCGCCGTCCGTACCTGACCGCCGTGCTCACCGTGATGATGTTGTCCCTGGCCGGCATCCCGCTGACGGCGGGCTTTATCGGCAAGTTCTACATCGTCGCTACCGGTGTGCAAGCGCACCAATGGTGGCTGGTTGCTTCCCTGGTACTGGGCAGCGCCATCGGCGTGTTCTACTACCTGCGCGTGATGGTTACCCTGTACCTGATCGAGCCGAACCTGCGCCGCGTGGACGCCGAGCTGCACTGGGAACAGAAGGCAGGTGGCGTGATGCTGCTGGCCATCGCCCTGCTCGCCTTCTTCCTGGGCGTGTACCCGCAACCGTTGCTCACCCTGGTGCAGCATGCGGTGCTGGGCGTTTGATCACCTAGTCACATGCGATAAACAGAACGGCGCCTTCGGGCGCCGTTTTGCGTTTCCGGGTCGCGCTGCCGCTACCCTTCCCTGTTCGCAGAATTTTCCTATTCCATCTACCTCTTCATCTGGCATCCATGCGCTGGGGGCGACTTTATGGTGGTTGCGTTTTAGGAAGGTTCCCACAGCGCGGTCACTTGACCCCTTGCGAGTGGGCCAGCAAACTATACGCAGGCTACGTATAGAACATAGATGCTCTATTTATCGAACTGCCGGCCTTCGAGCGGCATCGCAAGGATTATCTGAGTGACGAGCTTTTCCACGGTTTTCAACAGGCGTTGATGAAGAACCCGGAAGCAGGAGACGTGATCGAGGGAACCGGCGGGCTGCGCAAGGTCCGCTTCGTCGATGAGCGGCGCAACAAAGGTAAACGCGGTGGCCTGCGGATCATTTACTACTGGTGGTCAGGCGGCACCCAATTCTGGCTGTTCACCTTGTACGGCAAACACGAACAGGACGACCTGGCACCTCACCACAAAAAATCCTTAAAACAGATGCTGGACAGGGAAATCAAAGCGAGAACACATCATGAAACGTGAAATTTTTTCCGAACTGGTCGAAGGCTTCGACGCCTTGGCCGAAGCGCGCCAAGGCAAGGTCACCCTGCGTACCCACAAGGTTCAACTCACCCACCTGGCACCGCTTACCGCCGAAGAAGTGGTTGCCGTGCGCCAGCAGCTCAACCTTTCGCGCTCGGTATTCGCCCTGTACTTGCGCACCAATATCCGCACACTGGAAAACTGGGAACAAGGGCGCGCCAAACCCAATGCCCAGGCCGTGACGCTGATCCGTCTGGTGGCACGCTTTCCGGAAACCGTGGCGCATTTGGCCGCATTGACTTGATGGGCTGCGCGTTTCGCTCGCGAAGCGGCTGGGCATCGTGCACGTTGTCATTTTGAATGAACCTTTTAGAACAGCTTCCTATCCATTTATAACAAGACAGGGAGGCAACATGAGTACCGCAAAAATCTACACCATCCACTATCAACTGCACGGTAAGCCGAAATCCTTTGTCGTACGCGCCGAAGTCATGAACAACGCCGAAGCCTGGCACTGGGCGGCCGTTGATGCCGACATTGCACACGTTAGTCGTATTGGCCGCGTAGGCCATGAACAGGTGAAGAAAACCACGCGCCCCTGGGCGGAGAAATACGGCATCACCGAAGTCAGCTGGAACCCACCCAAATAAACAAAGCCCCGCACAATGGCGGGGCTCTTTTTTTACTTTTGTCCCGTCCTGAATAAGGTTTACACCTTCTGACCTTTCTTCAGGAGGACTCAATGGATACGGGAAAAAGGCGCAGCCAACGCGATTACACGCTAGCTTTTAAATTGTCGGTCGTAGACCAAGTCGAAAAAGGCGAGTTGAGTTATAAAGAGGCTCAACGGCGCTTTGGCATTCAGGGCCGGTCCACGGTACTGGTTTGGCTACGCAAGCATGGCCGACAGGACTGGAGCCAAGGCGCCTCAATCCGAGCGCCGCGGAGCAGGCCGATGACCGACCCCAACCTCCCGCTGACACCCGAGCAGCGGATTAAAGAGCTTGAAGAACAGTTGGCGCTGAGCAATCAAAAGGCCCAGTTCTTTGAAGCTGTCGTGAACGTCTTGAAAAATGATTACGGTGTGTCCATCGTAAAAAAGCGACCCGGCAAGTCCTCTCGCAAGGGCAAATCCAAGACCTGAGCATTACCAGGGCTTGCCTGTTCATGGGAATTTCGCGCCAAGCGTATTACAAACGTAACCGAGCCGTTGATGCGAGAGCTCACCAAGACCAGCAAGTAGTGGACTTTGTTCTGGAAAAGCGGCGTCGCCAGCCGAGGTTAGGCACGCGCAAGCTGCATTATCTGATGAGCACTGAGGCTGAAGTGCAGGTAATTGTTGGTCGAGACCGTCTTTTTTCCATCTTGCGCGAAGCGCGAGAGCTGGTTCCTCGAAAGCGTGCTTATCATAAAACTACGCATAGCCATCATCGGTTCCGCCGCCATCCCAACCTGCTCAAAGCAGGCCCGGAACAAGTTGTCGCTGGCAGGCCCGAGCAGGTTTGGGTTGCAGATATTACCTATCTGCCCACGCGGGAAAGTGTTGTTTACGTCAGCCTGATAACAGACGCGTACTCACGCAAGATCGTGGGTCATCATGTGCATGACAGCTTGCATACGGAGTCGGTGGTCAAAGCATTGCAGAAAGCTGTTAGCCAGCGAAAATCCAAGCAATCGCTGATCCATCACTCGGATCGCGGGGCCCAATACTGCTCCGACCTGTACCAGCAAATGCACGCCAAGCATGGGATCAAGTGCTCAATGACGGACGGCTACGATTGCTATCAGAACGCGATGGCAGAGCGGGTAAACGGGATTTTGAAAACTGAGTTTTTGCTGCACCGGCCCAAAGATTTGGCGGATGCCGTAAAAATGGTGGATGAGTCGGTGCTGATCTACAACGGGGAGCGGCCGCACTTATCCCTGAAATACAAAACGCCCGATGCGGTGCATCAGGCGTTTTGAGACTGAAACAGGTGTAAACCTATTTCAGGACTAGACATTTTTCAAGTCGCCCAACGGATCGTAGGGCGGCTTTTTTTCCGACTGCTTTTTCTCGTCCAGCGGGGCGATGGCCGGGCCGATGGGATCGACCTGCGGGTCTGACACATTGGGAGAGTCCGGGTCGAAACCCAGCTCATCCTTGCCGCTTGAATGCTCGTTTGAACGCGGGCCTTTAGGGGGATTGCTCATGGTGACCTCCTCTCTTACAACGGGCGGGCTTTATCGTGGAGAGTGTCGAGGTTTTCCTCGACCTGCTTCACATCGTCGTCCGGTCGGTCCTGTGGGTCGTTGGGGCGCAACGCATCGTTGTCGCGCTCCTCTTCGCCGGGGGTGCGATGGGTATCGGGCGTACCCGGCGGTGGCTGCTTGTATTCGGGCATGATGGCGTACCTGTAAAGGGCTTCACAGGTTTAGAGAAACCGCCTTCGGCCATCGTTCAACTTGTTTGCCGAAGATCCGCACCAG
Source organism: Pseudomonas sp. MH9.3 (assembly GCF_034354675.1). Classification (NCBI taxonomy): domain Bacteria; kingdom Pseudomonadati; phylum Pseudomonadota; class Gammaproteobacteria; order Pseudomonadales; family Pseudomonadaceae; genus Pseudomonas; species Pseudomonas sp. MH9.3. The sequence continues at coordinate 1,508,076 of NZ_CP133785.1, forward strand.
GCGGTTGGCCGCCAACAGCACGCCGGCCTGGGCCAAGGTGATGCCGAAGGCTTCGGACTCCATCGGCAGCAGCAGATAAAGCAACACGTCACTGGGCAGGCAGAACCCGAGGGTCAGCGCGGCGCGGCGAGAGGTGGTATCGGCGATACGGTGGGCCTGACTGCTCATAAAGCTGAAACATTCACAATCAAGTCGTCACACTAGCCCTCACCGATGCTGTTCTACAAGGGTCAGCCCGCTGCCGCCCAGTGAGTTTGCGCCCTGTGGCGAGCGGGCTTGCCCTAGTGCCGTTCAGTTAAGCCAGCGTGATGCTCGAAGCAACGAGCGGTGCGACTTTTCGGTGTACATATCGGTTGTGCGGTAACGACGGCTTAGGGTTCCGCCCTTACGGCGGCTCACTTTTGAAAAGCGCAAAAGTAAGCAAAACGCTCTTGCCCCAACACTCGGCACCTCGCCTGGGCTCGGTGTGCCCTCACGCAGGCTTTGGAGCATGGGCCGCCGCGATGGGCCATCCTTGGCCCAGCGCGGCTAACCCGGCGTCCTGCCGGGTTACCCACGCTCCAAAACCTGCGCTCGGCCAGCGTGTTTGACGGGGCGCTTCCAGATCAAAAGCAAAAGCGCGGCGGCCTGAGAGCCGACCGAAATGGTCTGCCGAACGCTGTACAAAATGTGGGAGGGGGCTTGCTCCCGATGGCGTCGGCGCAGCAAACATTGATGCTGAAGACCCACCGCTTTCGCGGGCAAGTCGAATCGTCGCACCAACGCTCCCACAGGAGATCTGAGCTTAACTGACTGACATTAGGGCTTGTCCTGCGTTGGGTGCGAAGCGCCCCCAGTGAAGGAGAACGCGATGTACCTGATACGGCTCAGCGCCTGGTTTTGGGGCCGCTGCGCAGCCCAACGCAGGACAAGCCTGCTCGCCACAGGGAATGGCATTACAGTCAGACCCGCTGTTGATACGGCAACAAACGCAGCCCGCTGGCCACACTGCCCACCAGCGCGAACGCACACCCCAGCCACAGCGCGTAGTGCGGGCCGCTGCTCACGGACAGGTGAAAACACAGAGCCACCAACGAGGCGCCCAGTGTCTGCCCCAGCAGCCGCGAAATCGCCACGATGCCGCTGGCCCCGCCACTGCGTGCCAAAGGGGCGCTGGTCATCAGGGCCTTGAGATTGGGCGACTGGAAAAACCCGAAACCGGCGCCGCACAACGCCATGCGCCAGCCGATATCAAATGCCGAGGCCTCATTGCCCAGAGTCGCCAGCGCGCCCATGCCGAGGCTCAGCATCAGCAGGCCGACGCCACACAACAGGCCCAGGGACACCCGATCCGCCAGACGCCCGGCCACCAGCGCCATCACCGCCACCACCGCTGGCCATGGCGTCATCAGAAACCCGGTCTCCACCTGGCTATGGCCCAACGCCGCCTGCAACAGAAACGGCAGTGACACAAACGCCAGGCCCTGGGCGCTGAACGCGCAAATGGCGGTGAGGGAGGACAAAGCAAATACCGGGCGCTTGAACAGGTCCACCGCCAGCATCGGCGCCGGGTGCCCGGCCTCGCGGCGCAGCAGCAGGGCACCGCACACCGCTGCCAGCGCCACCAGCCCGATGGTCAATGCACCCTGCGCCCCATGCACGGCGGCGCCCAGGCCCAGCACCAGCAACGCGAACAAACCGGCACACAGCAACGCTGCCAGGCGATCAAAGGCGTGCCCGCTGATCGGCAGCGTGGGCAGCGAGCGCACCCCCAGGCCCAGGGCCAGCAGCCCCAACGGCACATTGATCAGGTACAACCAGTGCCAACTGGCCACCGAAAGAATCGCCGACGCTGCCGTCGGCCCCAGCGTAAACGCCAGCCCCACCACCAGCGAGTTATAGCCCAGGCCCCGCCCGAGCATCTTCGAGGGGTAGATATGGCGCAGCAACGCGGTATTGACGCTCATCAACGCCGCCGCCCCCAGCCCCTGGGCCACACGCGCGGCGGTGAGGGTCAACAGCGAACCGGCCAGCCCGCACAACAGCGACGAGACGATAAATAGCAGCAGCCCGCCCAGGTACACGCGGCGATGCCCCAGCACATCGCTCAACGACGCAAACGGCAGCACCGTTGCGATGATCGCCAACTGGTAGGCGTTGACCACCCAGATCACCGAGGCCGAATCGGTGCCGATACCTTCGGCCAGGGTCGGCAACGCCGTGTTGACGATGGCCGTGTCCAGCGTCGCCATGCCGATGCCCAGGGACAGCGCGATAACAGCTGGCAGGCGTTTATTGAGGGCAAGCCCATCGGCAACAGAAGACATGAACGCTCCGCACGGGTGACAAGGGGCCTGTAGGTTACGGGCAGCGCGGATTTTTTTCAGGCAACAATCGGCTGGCTGTCAAAATATTCATCCTGGGACGAGCAAGGTTCAGTTAAACGCAGACTCGCTGTGGGAGCAGAGGGTCAGCAAATATTGATGCTTACTGACCCACCGCCATCGGGAGCAAGCCCCCTCCCACATTTGTACAGCGTTCGGCAAACCGCGCAGCCCTTGCCATCGAGCCGGTGGATGGGTAACTCTCTCGTCATGTTTGGACACTATTCCCGGGGTAGCGACATGACCACCAGCAACCTGCTCGCCCAGCTGTTTCCCACCGCCTCCACCGATATTCCCGAACAATTTCGCCTCGCCGCGCCGATTGAACAGCGTGATTACCTGGTCGATGGCCGCTTGCAGGTCTGGAACGGCCCGCTGGCCCGCGTGCAAAGCCCGGTGCAGTTGGGTGATGAACGCGTGCACATCGGCAGCACGCCGTTGCTGGACGCCGACACCGCCCTTACCGCCCTCGATGCCGCCGTGCGCGCCTATGACCGTGGCCAGGGCGAGTGGCCGACGATGCGCGTGGCTGATCGTATCCAGCATGTCGAAGCGTTCCTGCGGCGTATGCGCGAACAGCGCGATGCGGTGGTCAAGCTGCTGATGTGGGAGATCGGCAAGAACCTCAAGGACTCGCAGAAAGAGTTCGACCGCACCTGCGACTACATCACCGACACCATCAATGCCCTCAAGGAACTCGACCGTCGCTCCAGCCGCTTCGAGCTGGAACAGGACACCCTCGGCCAGATCCGCCGCGTGCCGCTGGGCGTCGCATTGTGCATGGGCCCTTACAACTATCCGCTGAACGAGACCTTCACCACGCTGATCCCGGCGCTGATCATGGGCAATACCGTGGTGTTCAAGCCGGCCAAGCTCGGCGTGCTGCTGATTCGTCCGTTGCTGGAGGCGTTTCGCGACAGCTTCCCGGCCGGGGTGATCAACGTGATCTACGGCAGCGGCCGCGAAACCGTGAGCGCGCTGATGGCCAGCGGCAAGATCGATATCTTTGCGTTTATCGGCACCAACAAGGCCGCCAGCGATTTGAAAAAGCTGCACCCCAAGCCGCACCGCCTGCGCGCGGCCCTGGGCCTGGATGCGAAAAACCCCGGCATCGTGCTCCCGGAGGTCGACCTGGATAATGCCGTGAGCGAAGCGGTCACCGGCGCTCTGTCGTTCAACGGCCAGCGCTGCACCGCGCTGAAAATCCTGTTTGTGCATGAAACGGTGGTGGACAGCTTCATCGAAAAATTCAACACCCGACTGGCCACGCTCAAGCCAGGCATGCCGTGGGAAGATGGTGTGTCGCTGACGCCGCTGCCGGAGGTGGGCAAGGTGGATTATCTCAACGCGCTGGTGGCCGATGCCGTGCTGCACGGCGCCAAGGTGGTGAACCCGAACGGCGGCGAAAGTCGCGGTTCGTTCTTCTACCCGGCCGTGCTGTACCCGGTGAACCCGCAGATGCGCGTATACCACGAAGAGCAGTTCGGCCCGGTGGTGCCGATCGTGCCCTACCGTGATCTGGACAAGGTAATCGACTACGTGCTCGATTCCGACTTCGGCCAGCAATTGAGCCTGTTCGGCACCAATGCCGTGGAAGTCGGGCGGCTGGTAGACGTTTTCGCCAACCAGGTGGGCCGTATCAACATCAATGCCCAGTGCCAGCGCGGGCCGGACACTTTCCCGTTCAACGGGCGCAAGAACTCGGCCGAAGGCACGCTGTCTGTGCATGACGCGCTGCGCGTATTCTCGATCCGCACGCTGGTGGCGACCAAATTCCAGGAGAGCAACAAGGCGTTGGTCAGCGATATTCTGCGTAACCGGGATTCAAGTTTTCTGACCACCGATTACATCTTCTGACGAATGTGGGAGCTGGTTTGCCTGCGATGCAGGCTCCTCGGTCTGTCTGCCACGCAGCGGTGAGGCTATCGCAGGCAAGCCAGCGCCCACAGTGGATAGCATTTCCCCCTGATTACCGAGGTCACTTTACTACCGATGAATTTGCCCCTGTTTGCCCGGCGCCTTTTGCGCCCGTTGCTGGACCCCTACCGCCGCTATCGCCATGCCAAGCTGATCCACGCCGTGCGCGTGTCAATCGGCCTGCTGGCGACAATCCTGCTCACCACCGGGCTCAACCTGCCCCACGGCGAATGGGCGTCGGTGACCATGCTCATCGTGATCGGCGGCTTGCAGCACCACGGCAACATCGGCAAAAAGGCGGTGGAACGCGCATACGGCACCTTGATCGGTGCCAGTGTCGGCTTGCTGCTGGTGGTGCAACAGGCCTACTTCGGCCTGCCGCTGTTGACCTACCTGCTGATGTCGGTGGTGTGCGGATTCTTTTCCTATCACGCCATCGGCAAGGGCGGCTACATCGCGCTGCTGTCGGCGATCACGGTGTTTATCGTGGCCGGGCACGGCGACAATCCGATCTCGGACGGCTTGTGGCGCACCGTGGATATCCTGATCGGCATTGTGCTGGCACTGGCGTTTTCGTTCGCCCTGCCGCTGTACGCGGTGTACTCCTGGCGCTACAACCTGGCCAGTGCGTTGCGCGACTGTGCGGCAATCTACAGCCGGATTATCAGCGGCCAGTCGGTGACCGACGATGAACACCTCAAGCTGCTCAACCGCCTGAACACGGCGATGGTGCAACTGCGCTCGCTGATGCCGTCAGTGTCCAAGGAGGTGCGCATTTCCCTGACCGAACTGGACGCCATCCAACGGCACCTGCGCCTGTGCATCAGCACCCTGGAGATTCTTGGCAATACCCGGCCAGACCCGCGTGATGAGCAGGCGATGGCGCGTATGCAGATGATGTTGAAGTCCGAGCACCGACAGATTCGGGTGCAACTGGTAGGGATGGCGCGGGCATTGAAGTCGGGGTTTACCGAACGGCTGGATCGGCCTGCGGCTCACGCAACGGATGGCGGTGGGCTGCAAGCGCCGGTGCACAGTGCACTGGACGGGTATCGGTTGCTGACGCTGCAATTAGCGGGGAATGTGGAGGGGATGCGCCAGCAACTGGCGAGAACGTCGAGTCATTGGCGGATTTGAGGGATAAAAACAGGGACAGTCTACGGTTAAGTAGAGCTGTCCCACTTACTGTTAATTTATAAAATCTAACACAAACACCCTATACGTTATGTCTTGGTCCAACTGAATAGGTTTGACCTAGCATTGAGATCATAGGACTCTTGGACATATATAAATGTGGTAACGTTGGGAACATGAAAACCAGTCCAAGCTGACCAGGATGTAACGTTGGCGGGAACGAGGAACGAATATCCGCCAATATTGGAGTCCTTCACATACATATACCGTGCATAAGGCCTGGCATCACAGGTCCAGTAGAAATTCACGCCAGTACCCTCCGAGGCTAAATTCAACCTACCACCATTGGGTAAAACTCTGCCTGAGGATGCCACTATTGCATGTGTGATAACGGGCGGATTAAATTTAGGCTCCATCATGTAGGTCATTATCGGAAACAGCACGGCCCTGGTCGGATCACCCCCTTCATCAAACGCCACTGAGCATTTCACCTCAACCCTGCTGCCCTCTGGCAAAGCCGCAATCCTATCACGCAAAACGACTTTATCCACCAGTCCATTTCTGGCTTCATCTGCATTAACAGAGTAACCCTCCAACACTTTCAGCTCAATACCTGCCGCCGTGATAGTCAGCCATACTTTTTGCCCTGCTTTAATCAGCGGCCACTTAGCCACTGCCACTTCTCTACTGTAAAAAGCTTTCCAAAACAACGTCGAACCCGAGGTCAAGCCATTAATCAACGGACTCGGCAATTTGCCAGGAACAATGGTTGCCACCGTGACCGTTTGAACAACCGAAGCGATGGTTTTACCACCCCGTACAATCGAGTAGCTCAACTGCACTTTACTGTTTACGCTTTTATGCACGACCTGAGCCGATGTCAGATCAAATATTACTGAGCCGCTCGTCTGGCCTCCCAGTGTTGTCTGATATTGAGTGCCATCCTGATACATCCATATCAATGTGATGCTATCCGTCGCGAGCATGCCTGGGTACTTGACGGTCACACTTGTATAGTTCTCGATGGCCAACGGATCAACGGCCGTCTGTTGCCCGACGCTTGCGGCGCCATTGAGGACTGGATGAGGCAGCGCAGACCACTGGGCCGTGCCCACCACCCTCACCACCGTACTGCCCGAGCGGTTCAACAACGTGCCATCAGCGGTTTGCCATTCGAACGCAATGCGGATGGTGGCGTCCGTCAGGGAGGTGATGATGTCGTTGGCGATGGCAATGGTTTCTCCCCCCAGGTTGTTGTCCCTAACCGCAGGCAAGCGCAGGGTTCGGGTGGACTCGCCGTATTCGGTTTTCTGCGTCACCGTCAATATCAGCACAATCCGGTTAGGGGGGCTGGGGTCCAGCGGGTCGTCGGGCAGAATCACCCGCGCTGCAAAGCGTGCCGTGCTGGATTGATCGAGGTCCACCGTGGTGGCTCTGACGCCTTCAAGCAGGAAGATCGGCGGCCTGAGCAGATTGAGGTCCAGCTCGCTGTTCAGAATGTAGGGCTTTGAATACGCGTACTTCTCCCCGGAGACGTTGTTCACCACGTCTCGCACCATAAACGCCACGCCGACCGGACCCAACTGATTGCCCTGCAAAATCACCTGCTGGCTGATAAACATGCGAATCGGCCCGGGCCCGGCGGCCTCGGCGGGGCTGACCACATGATCGATGGTGGTCGCGCCATAGGCCAGCGTGATGGTGTCGTTCTTGCGCATGTTTTCGTACTTTTTGATCTGGCACCACAGCCCGTTCCTGGTATTGGCCTGATTGATGATCGAGCCATCCGGGAAGCCCTCGATGGTCAGGAACAACCCCCGGTGGTACTGCTCCGAGGCCCAGAATGTGAGGCCGCCGGGACGCAGGGTCTTGACCAGGTACTTTTGAGGAAAGCCATCCGCCTGTTGCCCGCTGGCAGCACGCGTGACCCGGCCGAACACGTCGGATTCGCCTTCGCGAATTTTGGTCTTGGGGATCGACAGGTTATAGCGGTCGGAAATCTTCGTGACGACGTCCTGAGCCACCGGCAGCGACGAGTTGCCCCAGTAGAGGGCGAAGCTGTCGTTTGCAACGGACGCGTACCAGTTCTCGAACGTGAAGAGCGCATTGGGGTCCGTTTCGCGCTGGCCCAGGCCCCACTCAGCGGTTTCCGGGTAAGGGGTAGCTGTCAACGGTATGGCGGGGTATACCGAATAGGGCGGCGAGAAAAGCGTGTCAGTCGCAGTGGTCATAGCCATCACCTTGCGGGGTTGAGTCGCGCAGTGGCGGCGCGACGGGCAAGGTGAATGAGGCGCCTGGGAGGCGGAGTGAATCTACTGTCAGAATTGACAGTGGCGACGGGTGGTAAGACTGTAGTGGTCAACTAATCCCGGACACGACGTTAAGTTTTTTCTCGGCCTGAGCCGGTGGCAGCCCACCATTAAATTGGTGCGGTCGAATCCAGTTGTACCGGTGCATCAAAAAATGGCTGATATCCTGCTGAGCTTGTTGGACCGTCGCGTAGCCCATGGTCGGTACCCACTCGGTTTTCAGGCTCCTGAACACCCGCTCCATCGGCGCGTTATCCCAACAATTTCCTCGCCGGCTCATGCTTTGACGCATGCGATATCGCCAAAGGCGCTGGCGAAAACTCCGGCTTCCATATTGCGAGCCCTGGTCGGAGTGGAACAGCAAACCCTGAGGCTTCCCTCGCTGCTCGTAAGCCATGTCCAAGGCCTTGATGACCAAGTCGGCATCCGGCTTTCCCGACAACGCCCAACCCACAACACGGCGGGCAAAAAGATCTAGCACAACCGCCAGATACTGCCATTTCCCTTGAGCCCAGATGTAAGTGATATCGCCACACCAGACGTGGTCAGGAGCGGGCACATCAAACTCTCGGTTCAAAATATTAGGGATGTCGGGCCGCTCGACCGTCGCCTTTTTGTAAGCATGCGATCCCGGTTGTTTGCTGACCAACTCCAGCTCGCGCATCAGGCTGCGTACCTTGAATCGCCCGATCTGCTCGCCGTCGTCCTGCATCATGGCCATGATGCTACGGCTACCGGGAGCACTGCGGCCTTGGGTGAACAACTCGCTCACCCGACTGCGCAATCGAAGGCGTTCTACATCCGGTGTGCGGCGCCTGAGACGCCGAGCGTAGTAGCACGAGCGGGTCACTTCAAACACCTTGCACAGCCAATCAACCGGCTCGTGGATGCTCAACTGGTCAATCAGCGCGAACGCTCGAGATCTTCCGACATCAAGAGCGCGGTGGCCTTTTTTAAGATCGATTTTTCCCGCTCAAGGCGAGTAATTCGGGCTTCCAGCTCTTGGATTTTCTGCTGCTCCGGGGTCAGCGCTTTGCTCTGCGGGGTCACGCCCATGCGTTCTTGCTGCACCTGGTCGACCCATCGGCGCAAAGCCGACTCGCCGACACCAAGCGAGCGGCTGGCCTCAATGAAGCTGTAATCCTGCTTGAGAACGAGGTCGGCAGCCTCGCGTTTGAATTCAGGGGAAAAGGTACGGCGTTGTTTGGTCATCTGACACCTCGTTCTGGCGAGCATTCTCGCCTAAATGGGTGTCCGGTTTCATTAGACCACTACAACCGCAGGGATGCGGGACGGTAGACGAAGACGGCAAATCAGGTGAGGCGTTGAGTACGGAAAAAAGGGACAGCCTGCCGTTAAGTAGGCTATCCCTTTATGCTATCTCCCGCTACACATGCGAACAGTCTAAAAAATGGGCAAATTTACGTTCAAGTAAATTTACCCAACCGCTAGACAATTTCTCAATACAGGGCCGCAAAAAAATCAATACGGGCGAAGAAGTACAGTTGCGGTCTCGCGCCACAGTGTAGATATAGGTTCACGAGCTCCGGTAACACGATTATTGACAAGGGATGTTCCGTTAACAACCTGCCCAGTTGTCCATTGATAGTAAGAAAAATTAGCCGGCAATTTCATCGGCGTACTTCCATATACTGTATACAGCAACGCCCATTCCTCCTCTGTTAACCCGCGCGCACCTGGATAACTCGCACCCAGAGCGCGTAAATTAACGAAATAGTTGGCGTGGCCATCCTTTGGATCCCCCCACCCTACCCCCAACAACAACCAGCAGTTCGTTATCGTGACAGGATAACTAACGGTACTCCCATTTTTATCACGCGCAGTAATAATTGCCGAGCCATTACGCACCCCTGAAACCTTCCCAGTATTGATGTCAACTTCTACTGCACCCCCCGTTGCCGAAAAAACATACGGAGGACTTCCTCCCTCAGGCGATCGGGTAATTGTCTTTCCAGGAAAATCGACAATCCGCGGAGTATCACCTAAAACAATGCTAACCCCAGACAGCACTACAGGTGAGGTATCTATTTTTAACGGTGAGGGACGTGCAGCCGTGCCCACTACCCTCACTACGGTGCTGCCCGAGCGATTCAACAACGTGCCATCAGCGGTTTGCCATTCGAACGCTATGCGGATGGTGGCGTCCTTCAGAGCGGTGATGATGTCGTTGGCGATGGCAATGGTTTCTACCCCCAGGTTGTTGTCCCTAACCGCAGGCAAGCGCAGGGTTCGGGTGGACTCGCCGTATTCGGTGTTCTGCGTCATCGTCAATATCAGCACAATCCGGTTAGGGGGGCTGGGGTCCAGCGGGTCGTCGGGCAGAATCACCCGCGCTGCAAAGCGTGCCGTGCTGGATTGATCGAGGTCCACCGTGGTGGCTCTGACGCCTTCAAGCAGGAAGATCGGCGGCCTGAGCAGATTGAGGTCCAGCTCGCTGTTCAGAATGTAGGGCTTTGAATACGCGTACTTCTCCCCGGAGACGTTGTTCACCACGTCTCGCACCATGAACGCCACGCCGACCGGACCCAGCTGATTGCCCTGCAAAATCACCTGCTGGCTGATAAACATGCGAATCGGCCCGGGCCCGGCGGCCTCGGCGGGGCTGACCACATGATCGATGGTGGTTGCGCCATAGGCCAGCGTGATGGTGTCGTTCTTGCGCATGTTTTCGTACTTTTTGATCTGGCACCACAGCCCGTTCCTGGTATTGGCCTGATTGATGATCGAGCCATCCGGGAAGCCCTCGATGGTCAGGAACAACCCCCGGTGGTACTGCTCCGAGGCCCAGAATGTGAGGCCGCCGGGACGCAGGGTCTTGACCAGGTACTTTTGAGGAAAGCCATCCGCCTGTTGCCCGCTGGCAGCACGCGTGACCCGGCCGAACACGTCGGATTCGCCTTCGCGAATTTTGGTCTTGGGGATCGACAGGTTATAGCGGTCGGAAATCTTCGTGACGACGTCCTGAGCCACCGGCAGCGACGAGTTGCCCCAGTAGAGGGCGAAGCTGTCGTTTGCAACGGACGCGTACCAGTTCTCGAACGTGAAGAGCGCATTGGGGTCCGTTTCGCGCTGGCCCAGACCCCACTCAGCGGTTTCCGGGTAAGGGGTAGCTGTCAACGGTATAGCGGGGTAGACCGAATAGGGCGGCGAGAAAAGCGTGTCAGTAGCAGTGGTCATAGCCATCACCTTGCGGGGTTGGGTCGCGCAGTGGCGGCGCGACGGGCAAGGTGAATGAGGCGCTTGGAATAATGATTGAATCTACTGTCAGAATTGACAGTGGCGACGAGTGGCAGCATCCAAAGCAACTAAAAATCGCCCGTTAAGGCTGAAACGACTATGAAACGCTTTTTCTTACATATTTTTCACGATTTATTCACACCCTGGGCCGTACTGTGAAGCCTCATCCGTTACAAATGCTGCACATTAAGAACCCGCCGCCCCAGCGGGTTTTTTTTGCCTGCAATTCGAGCTCAGCGCGTTGCCCTCGTCACAGGCGCTGCAGCTTCTTCACGAATGACGCGCTGGGTGTCCAACACCCTTGCCAGCGCGGTTTGTGCTTCGGGGCTTTGCTGCGGCACACGGATCGCGGCCGACACCAGGGTAATCAGCTTGGCCATCACCTCGGCGTCAGTGGCCGGGCGACCAAGACTCATGGAGTTCATCAGCAGGCGCAGTTCGGTCCCGGCCATCACGCCGGAAATCGCCTTGAGCGCAAACTGCAGGCGCACGCCCAGTTCGTTACGCGGCAGGTCCGGCAGCGCCAGGGCAAAGGCTTCGAAGAAACGCTGGAACACCGGCTGGTAATGCACCTTGAGGTATTCCTGGATAAACGGCGACGTATCGCTGTAGACCCGACCGAGGAAGCGGATGAATGAGCGCCCCTCCCCGCTGCCCGGGTCGCTGCGCTCCAGGCCCATGGCCGGGGCAAACAGCACGCCGAGCAAGGTATCGCAGTCGAGCGGCCCGTCGGATTCGGCCTCACAGCGCGCGAGCAATTCCAGGCGCTGCTCGTTGAGCGGCTCGAGGCGCTGCATCAGCAGGGTCTTCATCAGGGAGTCCTTGTCCCCGAAGTGATAGTTCACGGCGGCCAGGTTCACCTGGGCACGCTCGGTTATCTGCCGTAACAAAACCGCGTCGTACCCGTACTTGATAAAGAGTGCCTCTGTCGCATCCAGCAATCGAGTCTTGGTAATGTTTGGCGTGCTGATTTTCTTAGCGACCATAAAGGTTCCACGGCGGAAATATTGTTTTAAAAAATAATTTGATTTTTTATACCGGGGCTGTCCTTTGAAAGCAAGTACTGACAGGTTGCCATACGATCGAAAGCCACGGTCCACGGGCCTCCAAACAGTAGTCGAGCGCGTGCTCGGCGGCGGCGTCCAGTTGTCGGATAAATCTTTGCCAAGCGTAAAACCGCTCTACCCCAATGGCTGGCGAAGCGCCTGGAACGCGGTTACTATTCAAACAATATTTTAAAAACAAGAAACAAATCAGTCCTCGACACGCCTCACGCAGCCCTCGAAGTTATTTCAACGTTTTTCCGAGAGGTGACGGCGGCATCCAGACTGCAGGCGTAGGCGACGATGACAGAGCACTTCGCGCAACCCCCATTGATCTCCCTGCAAGGCATCGGCAAGCGCTATCAACTGGCGGGGCAAGACCTGCCGATTCTCAATGACGTGTGCCTGTCCATCACGCGCGGCGACAGCTGCGGCATCCTCGGCGCCTCCGGCTCCGGCAAAAGCACCCTGCTCAATATCCTCGGCCTGCTGGATTTACCCAACGGCGGCCAGTATCGCTTTGCCGGCCACGATATCTTCAGCGCCACGCCGGATGAACTGGCGGCGATCCGCAACCAGCAGATCGGCTTCGTGTTCCAGAGTTTCAACCTGCTGCCACGCCTCAGCGCCCTGGACAACGTCGCGCTGCCCCTGAGTTATCGCGGCGTGTCGCGCCATGAATCGGTGATACAGGCGCTGCGCATGCTCGACCAGGTGGGCCTGGCCGAACGCGCGCACCATCACCCTGCCGACCTCTCCGGCGGCCAGCGTCAGCGCGTTGCCATTGCGCGGGCGCTGGTGGGCAACCCCTCGGTGATCCTCGCCGACGAACCCACCGGCAACCTCGACAGCAGCACCGCCCAGGACATCATGGACCTGCTGCTGACGCTCAACCGCGAGCAGCAGGTGACCCTGATCATCGTCACCCACGATGCGCAGATCGCCGAGCGCCTGCAGCGCAAGATCCTGGTGCGCAACGGCGTGGTGAACGAGGCCGGCCCATGAGCCTGCGCGTTGAACAGAGCCTGAGCCAACTGCTGCATGAAGCGTTCGTCAGCCTGCGCACCCTGGGCAAACGCTCGGTCCTCGCGTTGCTGGGCATTGTGATCGGCAGTTCGTCGGTGGTGGCGTTGATCAATATCGGCCACAACGCGGCAGTGGATGCCGCAATGATTTTCAAGGACATGGGCACCGACACCCTGATCGCGCAATTCCCGACCAAACGCAGCGGTAACCTGAGCATGCGCGCCCATCTCGACCTGGACGCCGTGCGCAGCGCCGTCCCCGGCATCGCCCATATCGGTGCGCTCAGCCTGTTCAGCGGCCCCGTTGTGTTCAACGGCCGCACGGCGAATGCCAACCTGGTCGGCACCACCCCGGGTATCCACGAGGCCATGCGCCTGGTGCTGCGCGAAGGGCGCTTCCTGTCGCCCTTCGATGCCAATGAAACCTACGCGGTGATCGGCGACCAGGTGGCCCAGGCCCTCGGCGCACCGGGCGATCCGCTCAGGCTGGGCGAGCGTGTGCGCATCCACGACTACCTGTTTCTGATCGTGGGCATCCTGCACAACCAGCCCCGGGCGATGCTGATGCCGGTGCAGGCCAACGAGTCGCTGTTCATCCCCGCCGAGGGCATGCGCCGCATCTACGCCAACCCGCAGATCGGCAATGTGATCATCCGCGCAGCGCCCGGGCAGGACATGGAGCGCATCGCCCGCGAAGCCGCCGCTGCGCTGCAACGTCAGCTGGTCGACCACAACGTCGACATTACCGTGCCCCAGCAAATGATCGACGGCATGACTCGCCAGAGCCGCACCTTCGCCTATCTGCTGCTGGCCCTGGGCGCGATTTCGCTGGTGGGCGGCGGTGTCGGGGTGATGAACGTGATGTTGATGAACGTCTCGCAGCGGCGCCGCGAAATCGGCATTCGCATGGCGCTGGGCGCGCGCCAGCGGGATATTCGCAACCTGTTCCTGCTCGAAGCCGTCACCCTCACCGCTGTCGGCGCCGTCTGCGGCGCCGTGCTCGGCATGACGGCGGCGTGGCTGTATGCGTGGCTGTCGGGCTGGGTGTTTTCATTGGCGGTGGCGGCCCTGCCCCTGGGAGTGGGCAGCACGCTGCTGGTGGGCTTGTTCTTTGGCATTTACCCGGCGGTCTCGGCCTCCCGGTTGCAGCCGGTGGAGGCCTTGCGCGATGAGTAAATGGCTGTGGCTGCTGGCCCTGCTCAGCCTGCCCGGCATGGCCGCCGAGGTGGTGATCAAGCCGTCGGCACCGAGCACCTCCCGCAGCGGCTACGACCGAGGCGTGTCGCTGAATGCCCAGGCCACCAGCCTGACCCTGGGCGACGCCGTGTACCTGGGCCTGCGCAACAACCCGGCGATTCGCAGCGCGTACCTGCAGCGGGTCGCGCAGAAGTTCGACCTGCGGGTGGCCGAAGACGTGTTCAAGCCCAAGCTCACCCTCAACAGCTATTACCGTGGCACCCGCGGCTCCCAGGACAGCGCGCGCAATGCCAACCTCGCACCGTCCACCAGCCTGCTCGGCGAATATGGCACGCGCCTGAGCATGGCCTGGACCCAGCAACTGAACAACGCCGACCGCGCCGGCCGATACCGCAGCGACGGTCTGGACCTGGCCGTCATCCAACCGCTGGCACGCGGCGCCGGCTGGGACGCCACCACCGCGCCGCTGCGTCTGTCGCGCCTGTCCGAACAGGCCAACCGCCTGAACCTCAAGGCCACCGTGGCAGGCACCATCAGCCAGATCATCGCCACCTACCGCGAATTGCTGCGCGCCCAGGAGCAACTGCTGATCGTGCAGGAAGCCCTCAAGCGCTCCAACACATTGCTGGAGGTAAACAAAGCGCTGATCAGCGCCGGACGCATGGCCGAATTTGAAATCGTGCAGACCGAAGCCGATATCGCCACCCAGCAACTGGGCGTCGAAGAAGCGCAGAACCAGCTCGACAGCAGCCGCCTGGCGTTGCTGCGCCTGCTCGCGCTGGACCTGTCCACGCCGATTCGCGCCAGCGAAGCCCTGGAGGCCAGGCCCATGGAGATCGACAAGCGCCAGGCCTTCAACCTCGCGCAAACCCAGCAACCGGAATACCTTGCCGCCCTGCTCGGCAGTCAGCAGGCCGACCTCAACCTGGTGATCGCCAAGGACTCCGGGCGCTGGCAAGTGGACCTGGTGGCCGGCGCGAACCAGGTGCGCGACGCCTATGACAATGACAACGGGCGCAGTAACAACCGTAGCTGGGACAGCTACGCTGGCGTGCAGGTGCAGATCCCCATCGGCGACATCAGCACGCGCCAGGCCGAAGTGCGCGCGCGGGTGAATGTGGAAGATCAGGAGATCCGTATCACCGATGCCCGCCAGGAGCTCGAACGCTCGGTCAACGATGTGGTGCGTGACCTGGGCACCCGCTGGCGCCAGTATGAAATCTCGCGGCGCGCGGTGGAGCTGTCGCGGCGCAAGATCGAGATCGAGCGTGACAAACTCAGCGCCGGGCGCTCCACCAACTTTCAGGTGCTGAGCTTCGAGACCGACCTGCGCAACGCCGAGAACGCGCAGCTCAATGCGCTGATCGCTTACCTGAACGCCCAGACCCAGCTCGACCTGACGCTGGGCATGACCCTGGAAAGCTGGGAAATCGCCCTCAATGACTACTAATCAAAAACGCCTGCTGGTTGCTCTGTTGATCGTGCTGGCGGGCGCTGCCGGCCTGGCCCTGCGCAGCCCGGCGCAAACGCCGGGCAGCGCCGACGAGCAATGGCTGGCGGTGAAACCTGATCAGTTGGTGCACCAGATCGGCCTGGTGGGCAAAATCGAGCCCGACACTACCGTCACCCTCACGGCGCCGTTCGACGGCAATGTGCAGGCCAATCTGGTGGAGCAAGGCCAGCGCGTCGAAGCCGGACAGGTGCTGTTGCGCATGGACCCGGCCACCCTCGAGGTGCAACTGCGCGACGCCCTCTCCGCCCAGCTCAAGGCGCGCCGCGCCGTGCAGGACATGCAGGACTGGGACAGCAGCGCCAATGTGAGTCGCGCCCGCCGCAGCCTGCGCACCGCCGAAATGACCGCCGACACAACCCGGCGCAGGCTCAGCGAAAGCGAAGACCTGTTCAAGCGCGGCATCATCCCGCGCAACGAACTCGACGACCTCAAGCAGCAGGCCCGGCAGCAACAATTGGACCTGGCGGCAGCCCGCGCCGAACTGCAACAGGCCCAGGACCAGGGTCGCGGCGAATACCGGCAGATCGCCGATATGGAGCTGACCAACGCCACGGTGAAATACGAAGCGCTGCAGCAACTACTCGCTGGCAAGGAGGTCAAGGCGCCGTTCTCCGGCATTGTGGTGCCCGCGCCCGGCAACAATTCGGCGCAAGCGGGCGGCAATACCAATGCCCCGGTGCAGTCCGGCAGCAAGGTCAGCCAGGGCCAGGTGCTGTTCGGGCTGGCGAATATCGAGCGGCTGAAAATCGTCGCCAAGGTCTCCGAACTGGACATCAACCAGTTGCACCAGGGCCAGGCGGTGGAGGTACTGGGCGATGGTTTTGATGGCGAGCGGCTGAGCGGGACGGTGAGCGTGGTCAGCGGCCTGGCGATTGCCAGTGAGGGCCAGGGCAGCGCGCAATTTCCGGTGACCCTGGCGATCCCCACACTTACCCCGCAGCAGTTGCAACGGGTGCGCCTGGGCATGAGTGCGCGCCTGACCATCGTGACCTACAACAATGCGCAGGCAATGGTGGTGCCAGGCCAGGCGATTGGGGCGGATATGACCGTGGAATATCGCGCGGCGATGGATCAGCCGGTGGAGCGAGTGAAAGTGACCACCGGGCAATCGACGCCGCAGGGCGTGGAGGTGTTCGGCCTCAAGCCCGGCTTCGTGAAAATCCCGAGACCTTGAAGTATTGACTGCACATGAGCCATTTCAGCCCCCCACATCCCTGTGCCGAGCGGTTTTTTTGTGCCGAGCGGGCTTATTGTGGCGAGCGGGCTTATTGTGGCGAGCGGGCTTGCCCCGCGTTGGGGTGCGAAGCGCCCCCAATCAAGCAAAACGCGGTGTACCTGATACGGCTCAGCGTCTGGTTTTGGGGCTGCTGCGCAGCCCAACGCAGGACAAGCCTGCTCGCCACAGGGAATCTGCGCTTAACTGAACGGCATTAGGGCTTGCCCCGCTCGCTACAACAAGCCCGTTTGTCACAGTAAGCACGCTTGTTACAGTAGGCCCGCTCGCACTTTTAGATCGTCGTCAGTTCCAGGGCCAGGGCCTTGGCCTGGAGTGCCACGTCGGTCACTGCTGTGCTTTCCCACCACATCCCGCGCAATGGCGGGCCCATGGCGAACAGGTGCGTGCTGACCCTACCCTGGGCATCGAGCACCGCACCGGTCGCATCCGCCGCGATTCCCAACGCCAGCGGGCCGGGCTGGATCAGCCCGCGCTTGAGCAACTGTTGCGGCAGCGGCCGGGCTACGCGGCGCCAGTCGTATTCGATGCCACTGGAGTTGATCAGCGCGGCGCCGCTCACCTGGGTAATGCCTTGCTCGCCGCGAAAACGCAGGCGAATGCTCACGCCGCTGGCGGCAGGCGCCAGGCCCTTGAACGATGCCGCCCGGATGCGCAATCGCCCCTGCGCCTGCAACCGCGCCACCAACTCGGCACTCAACGGCGGCGCACGGTGGTGATGGCTTTCCCACCACGGCCGTACATGCCGCACGAACTGACGCTTCTCGCCCTCGCTGGCCTGGCTCCACAGCCGGGCAATGTGCGCACGCACGGTGTCCAGCGGGGCCTGCCAATCAATGCCCTGCGCCAGCGCGCGGCGGCACTGGCGGCGCAGCGCGCGCAGTAATTGCCGAGGGCTGCGCAGCGCAGGTTCGGCGCTCAAAAAGTCCTCCCAGGCTGGCGGCTGCCGGCGCACATGGGGCAGCAGGCCGTGGCGTGAAAACACTTCGATCGGCCCACGATGCCCGGCCTGCTCAAGAGACACCACGGCGTCGACCATGGTCAGCCCGGAACCGATGATCAGCACACTTCCCTGCGGGTCGATCCGCGTCATCGCCTGCACGTCCCAAGGGTCCACCGCCGCTGCGTTGACGCCGCTGGAGTCGGTCTGTGGCGTGCGCGCCGCCGGGAACATGCCGGTGGCCAGTACGGCATGGGCACCGCGCAATTGCTCGCCGTTATCCAGGGTCAACAGCGCAGCGCCCGCCTCGACCTGCAGGTCGACCGCTTCAGCGCGGACATGCTCGACGGTGGAGGTGGACTGCGCCTGGGCTTCGGCCAGGCGCTGCTGCACATACAGGCCGAACAGCCCGCGTGGCGGGAACAATTCACTGACCGGCACGTGCTGCTGATCGGACTCCGGCCAGCCACCGTCGGCGATATGGTCGGTGAGCCACTGGGTCAGGTCATCGGCATTGTCCGGGTCGACGCTCATGCGCGCCGCGTTGCCGTTCAGCGTGTGGCCCAGCTCGACCGCGCTGTAGGCCTCGCCGCGCCCCAGCTCGGCGCGCGGCTCGATCACCAGGATTTGGCGTGTGCCGGGCAGGCGCAACAGCTGCACGGCGAGCATCGTGCCGCTCAGGCCGCCGCCGATGATCAGAACATCAGCGTTGCGGGTGGATTCAGTCATGCGGGTTGGCCCTTACTGTTTGCCCAGGTAAATATCGTGCAGGTCGCCCCGCGCCAGCAGTTCAGCGGCGCTGCCACTCAAGGCAACGCGCCCAGTATCCAGCACGTAGCCATGGGACGCATAGTTGAGCGCAACGTTTATGTTCTGCTCGGCGATCAAAAAACTCACCTGCTGCTCACGGTTGAGCTGGGCGATGATCGCGAAGATCTCCTGCACGATCATTGGCGCCAGGCCCATGGACGGCTCGTCGAGCAATACCAGCTCTGGGCGCGTCATCAACGCACGGCCAATCGCGACCATCTGCTGCTCGCCCCCCGACGTGAGCCCGGCGCGGGTGTGGCGTTTGGTCTTGAGCCGTGGGAACCAGCTGTAGATGCGCTCCAGGTCCTGGGCCATGGCCTTGCGACTCAAGCGCCGCACAAAGCCGCCGCTGCGCAGGTTGTCTTCGACGGTCAACTGGCCGAATACGTGGCGACCTTCGAGCACGTGCACCATGCCCTGGCGCACACGCAGGCTGGGGTCGATACCGGCGAGGTCCTGCCCGGCGTATTCGATTACGCCCCGGCTGACTTCGGCACGCTCGGCGCGCACCAGCCCCGAGATGGCCTTGAGCGTGGTGCTCTTGCCCGCGCCATTGGCGCCGAGCAAAGCCACGATGGCGCCCTTGGGCACGCTCAGCGATACCCCGGCCACAGCCAGGATCGCGCCGTCGTAGATCACCTCAATGTCGTCGACCCTCAGCAGCGCCGGGCGCGCGGGTTGTGTGGCAGGTTGGTTCATGGTGTTGATCTCCGCTGCAGGTTTGAGTCGGCCAGCGCCCCCCCGGCAGAGAGGGCTTCTGTGGCGAGCAGGCTTGTCCTGCGTTGGGCTGCGCAGCAGCCCCAAAGCCAGGCGCTGAGCCGTATCAGGGACACCGCGTTTTGCTTGATTGGGGGCGCTTCGCACCCCAACGCGGGGCAAGCCCGCTCGCCACAATAAGCCCACAAAATTTCCTTAACTGAACGGCATTAGGGCTTGCCCCGCGTTGGACTGCGCAGCAGTCCCGATAAAGGCGACTGCGGTGTCTCAGATACTCCGTGGACGCTGGTTTTGGGGCTGCTGCGCAGCCCAGCGCAGGGCAAGCCCGCTCGCCACACCAAAAAGTTCGGCGGTTACAGCGCGCTTGCCTTGAGGTCGCGGTAGCCGGCGCCGGGGTGGTTGGGCGCCAGGCGGGCGCCGTCGCCGAACAGCTTTTCGCGCAGGGTGCCCCGGGCGTAGTCGGTCTTGTACACGCCGCGCTTCTGCAATTCGGGCACCAGCAGGTCCACGGCGTCGATGAAGGTTTCGTGGGTCAGCGCGTAAGCCAGGTTGAAGCCGTCCACGTCGGTCTCTTCCACCCACTCCTGCAGCAGGTCAGCGACGGTTTGCGGGCCACCGACGAACAGCGGACCGAAGCCGCCGATGCCAACCCAATCGGCCAGCTCATTGGGGGTCCAGACCTTGTTCGGGTCAGCCGTGGAAAACGCTTCCACCGCCGACTGGATAGCGTTGGTGTGCACATGCTTGAGCGGTTCATCCGGCTGGAAGCGGCTGAAGTCGATGCCGGTCCAGCCGGAAATCAGCGCCATGGCGCCTTCGTAGCTGACATAGGACTTGTAATCGTCGAACTTGGCTTTGGCCTTGGCATCGGTCTCGCCGACGATCACTGTCTGCAGGTTGAAGATCAGGATTTTGCTCGGGTCGCGCCCGGCCTCGGCGGCGCGGCGGCGGATATCGGCGACAGTCTTTTTCAGCAGCACCTTGGACGGTGCGGCGACGAATACGCACTCGGCCTGTTCGGCCGCGAACTGTTTGCCACGGCTGGAAGCGCCGGCCTGGTAGAGCACCGGCGTGCGCTGCGGCGACGGCTCGCACAGGTGAATGCCAGGCACCTGGAAGTGTTTGCCCACATGGCGAATCTCGTGAATCTTGCTCGAGTCGCTGAAAATCCGCCGCTCACGGTCACGCAGCACCGCGCCCTCCTCCCAACTGCCTTCCCAGAGTTTGTAGCAGACCTCAAGGTACTCCTCGGCGTAGTCGTAGCGCGCGTCATGTTCGGTCTGGGCTTGCTGGCCGAGGTTCTTGGCGCCGCTTTCCAGGTAAGACGTGACAATGTTCCAGCCGATGCGGCCCTTGGTCAGGTGGTCAAGCGTGGACAAACGGCGGGCGAACGGATACGGGTGCTCGAACGACAATGAGGCGGTCAGGCCGAACCCCAGGTGTTCAGTGACCAGCGCCATCGGTGCGATCAGCGACAAAGGATCATTGACCGGCACCTGGGTCGCCTGGCGAATCGCCGCGTCGCCCGTGCCGTTGTACACGTCATAAATGCCCAGCACGTCGGCGATGAACAGGCCGTCGAACTTGCCGCGCTCAAGGATTTTCGCCAGGTCCGTCCAGTATTCTAGGTCCTTGTACTGCCACGAACGATCACGCGGATGCGCCCACAGACCGGGAGACTGGTGGCCGACGCAGTTCATGTCGAAGGCGTTCAAGCGGATTTCACGGGCCATCAAAACACTCCGTTGAGGTGATAGTTGCCGACGACCCGGTATTTGTGGCGCAACGGGTCATCCAGGGTCGACGGCAACGCGGTGCGTTGGCCGGTCAGTTCGAATTCGGCGTTGCTCACGGCGATCAGGGCCTCGGCGGCAGCGATATGCGCCTCGGTGAGCGCCACCGGGCTGGGGTGGGTGTCGACGCGTTCAAGCAGGGCCGCGGCCAGGTCGACGCGGATCTGCAAGTCGCCGAAGCGGCTGATCACATAGGGGTCGTCGCTGCGGGCGACGAAGCGCCGGGTGGTTTCCAGCAGTTGGCGGGCTTGGTTCAGGGCGGTCATGGGCGGGGTTCCTCAGTTCCAGGCGTGGCGCGCAGGTTTTACGCCGTTGAGCACGAAGTTGCCGATCAGGTGGTACTTCCAGCGAGCCGGGTCATGCAGGGTGTGGGTGCGCGCGTTGCGCCAGAAGCGGTCGAGGTTGTGTTTGCCGGTGACCGAGCGGGTGCCGGCCAGCTCGAACAGCTTGCTGCTGGCGAGCAACGCGGTTTCAGCCGACAGGACCTTGGCCTGGGCCACGATCAGCGACGCGTTGGCGACCGTGTCTTCGTTGGGTTCGGCGAGCGCCAGGTCGATCGCCCGGCCGGCCCGGGCGAGAATGGCTTCGGTGCCGTGCACACGCCATTGCAGGTCACCGATGCCGGCGATGGTGAAAGGGTCCTGCCAGCCGTGGTCCTGCTGGCTGTCGATCCACGGGCGAGCCTGGCGCGCGTGCAGCTTTGCCTGTTCCAGCGCACCGACGGCGATGCCGGTGTCGACGGCGGCCTGGATAATCTGTGAGATCGGGCCGTGGGCGGTCGGCCGGTCGAAGGCCTCATGCGCCGGGATGACCGCACTCAGGGGCACCGTCACGCCGTCGAGGGTCACGCCGCCGCTGGCCGTGGTGCGCTGGCCGAAGCCGTCCCAGTTGTCGATCACGCTCAGGCCCGGCGCGTCGCGCTCAAGCAGGGCGATAAACGCCTGGCCGTGTTCGTTGTTGCCGACGGTGGGCACGATATGGGCGAACAGCGCGCCGGTGCAGTAGAACTTTTCGCCGTCGACCTGCGCGGTGTCGCCGTGGAAGCGAATCTGCGTGTCGAAGGTGCCGGCGTTCCTGCTCTTGGCTTCGGAGAACGCGTTGCCGAAACGATAGCCCGCGAGGACCTTTTCGAAGTAATGGCGCTTTTGCGATTCGCTGGCGGTTTGCTGCAGGATATCCACGATGCCCAGGTGGTTCTGCGGGATCTGGCCCAGGGACGGGTCGGCGGCGGAGATCAATTTGATCACCTCGGCCACCGTCACATAGGACACACCGGCGCCGCCGTAGGCCTTGGGTACCGTGATGCCCCACAGTCCGCTCGCGGAAAACTCGTCGAGCTCGGCCACTGGCAGGCGACGCTCGCGGTCGCGCGCGCTGGCCTCGACGGCAAAGCGTGCGGCCAGGCGGGTGGCGACCTCGATGGCTTCGGCGTCCGAGCGGATGAGGTGGGCAGGGTGTTGAGGGTGGGCTGACATGGGCCGACTCCAGGCTCCGATAGGTTATCGGCGTGATTGCAGGAGTCGTGCCTGAATGTAATCACCAGCAAAATCAGGCGTTTGCCACGGCATTCGGGGATTTTTACGAGGCTGAAACCAGCAAAGTGTTCAGCCACTGTTGCCGCACCAACAGTCAGATCACAACATTGCGCACAAACCGCACGGCCACCTCGCCATCATTGCGATAGTCGTGCACATGGCGGCTGGCGAACATGTAGAACTCACCGGCGGCGACGCGCTTTTCTTCAGCGCCCACCAGCAAGGTGAGGCAGCCTTCGAACACGAACAGTTGCACGCTCCAGCCGTCCGGGTCGGAACCGGGGGTGTAGCGATCACCCGGCGCCAGGTGCATCTCCCACAGTTCGACCTCGCGGCGCGCGGTGGCCTTGGCCAGCAACACGGCTTTACTGCCGGCAATCTCGCCGGCCCAGACCAGCTCGTTGATGCGGCTGTGGTCGGGTGCACCAGGCGCCTGGATCAGGTCGCTGAAAGCCACGTCCAGCGCTTCGGCCACGCGATCGAGGGTGGACAGGCTGACGTTTTTCTCGCCGGCCTCGATGGCCACCAGCATGCGCCGGCTGACCCCGGACTTTTCCGAAAGCGCAGTCTGGCTGAGGTCGGCGGCGTGACGCAGGCGACGCACGTTCTGGCTGACGTGCTGCAGGACCGAGGCCCGGTGTGGATTTTCTTTGTGCACTATATTGCTCAATGGGTGGGTGTGCGCAGTATACTGCCCAGCGTGCGGCGCATTGTGCGGTCCGTGCCCTTCCCTTGCAAGACCGAGCCGCCATGACTACCCCGAACTCCCCGTCGCGTTTCAACCGTTTCAGCAAAGCCGAATGCATCCTGGTGGTGATCACCATGATCTGGGGCGGCACCTTTTTGCTGGTGCAGCACGCCATGGCGGTCAGCGGGCCGATGTTCTTCGTGGGGCTGCGCTTTGCCGCCGCCGCCATCGTGGTGGGGTTCTTTTCCGTGCGCACCTTGCGCGACCTGACCCTGTTCGAGCTGAAGGCCGGCGTGTTCATCGGCGTGGCAATCATGTTCGGCTACGGTTTGCAAACCATCGGCCTGCAGACCATCCTCAGCAGCCAGTCGGCGTTCATTACCGCGTTGTACGTGCCCTTCGTACCCTTGCTGCAATGGCTGGTGCTGGGCCGGCGCCCGGGGTTGATGCCGAGCATTGGCATCATGCTGGCGTTTGCCGGGTTGATGCTGCTGACTGGCCCGGCGGGCGCGTCGCTGAATTTCAGCGCAGGGGAAATCGCCACGTTGATCGGCGCTGTCGCGATTGCCGCCGAAATCATCCTGATCAGCGCCTTCGCAGGCCAGGTGGACGTGCGCCGGGTGACGGTGGTGCAACTGGCCACCGCATCGTTACTGTCGTTCCTGATGGTGGTGCCGATGGGCGAGGCGCTGCCGGGGTTCTCGTGGTTGCTGCTGTTCAGCGCGGCAGGCCTGGGCCTGACCAGCGCGGTGATCCAGGTGGCGATGAACTGGGCACAACAGAGCGTTTCGCCGACACGGGCCACGCTGATCTACGCGGGGGAGCCGGTGTGGGCAGGCGTGGTCGGGCGCCTTGCCGGGGAGCGTTTCCCGCCGATTGCAATGCTGGGGGCGGTGTTGATTGTGGTGGCGGTGATCGTGAGCGAGTTGAAGACCAAGGGGCAAAAGGCCTTGGAACTTCAGGATGCGCGGGAAGAGGAACAGCGGGGCTGAGGGCGGACCGTCCACATTGAACGGTGCGGCTTGAAATATTGCCAAATGAGATTATTCGACCGCTTCTGTAGGATCCTGCCACACCTTGGCGTTTGGTGATCGAGAAAGCGGCACGTATGATGCATCCCAAACTCCCGCAGATTAGAAGCCTATGTCCCTGATAGTTCTACTGCTTCTGCCATTTATTGGCAGCTGTCTGGCGGCCTTGCTGCCGCACAATGCACGTAATACCGAATCGCTGCTGGCGGGCCTTGTGGCGCTGGTCGGAACGGTTCAGGTCGCCCTGCTTTACCCTCAGATCGCCTACGGTGGCGTGATCCGCGAGGAATTCACGTGGCTGCCCAGCCTCGGCCTGAACTTCGTGCTGCGCATGGACGGTTTTGCCTGGCTGTTTTCGATGCTGGTGCTCGGCATCGGTACGCTGGTGTCGCTGTATGCGCGCTACTACATGTCGCCGGATGACCCGGTGCCGCGTTTCTTTGCGTTTTTCCTGGCCTTCATGGGCGCCATGCTCGGGCTGGTGATCTCCGGCAACCTGATCCAGATCGTGTTTTTCTGGGAGCTGACCAGCCTGTTCTCGTTCCTGCTGATCGGCTACTGGCACCACCGCGCCGATGCGCGACGCGGCGCCTACATGGCGTTGATGGTCACCGGTGCCGGCGGCCTGTGCCTGCTGGCCGGGGTGATGCTGCTGGGGCATATCGTCGGCAGCTACGACCTGGATCAGGTGCTGGCGGCGGGCGATCAGATTCGCGCGCACTCGCTGTACCCGGTGATGCTGGCTCTGGTGCTGGTGGGCGCGCTGAGCAAAAGTGCGCAGTTCCCTTTCCATTTCTGGCTGCCCCACGCGATGGCGGCGCCTACACCGGTTTCTGCGTACCTGCACTCGGCGACGATGGTGAAGGCCGGCGTGTTCCTGCTGGCCCGTCTGTGGCCGTCGCTGTCGGGCAGCGAAGAATGGTTCTGGATCGTCGGCGGTGCCGGCGCAATTACCCTGGTACTCGGCGCTTACTGCGCCATGTTTCAAAACGATCTCAAGGGCCTGCTGGCCTATTCCACCATCAGCCACCTCGGACTGATCACCCTGCTGCTGGGCCTCAACAGCCCGCTGGCGGCGGTCGCCGCCGTCTTTCATATCCTCAACCACGCCACCTTCAAGGCCTCGCTGTTCATGGCGGCGGGCATCATCGACCACGAAAGCGGCACGCGGGATATCCGCAAGCTCAGCGGCCTGGTGCGCCTGATTCCGTTTACCGCGACCCTGGCGATGGTGGCCAGTGCGTCCATGGCCGGCGTGCCGTTGCTCAATGGCTTTCTGTCCAAAGAGATGTTCTTCGCCGAAACCGTGTTTATCTCGTCCACCGAATGGGTGGAAATCGCCCTGCCGCTGATCGCGACCATTGCCGGCACGTTCAGTGTGGCCTACGCGTTGCGCTTTACCGTTGACGTGTTCTTCGGCCCGCCGGCGACCGACCTGCCCCACACACCCCACGAACCGCCGCGCTGGATGCGCGCGCCGGTCGAGCTGCTGGTGTTCACCTGCCTGCTGGTGGGGATCTTCCCGGCCCAGGTGGTCGGCCCGCTCCTCGCGGCGGCGGCGCTGCCGGTGGTGGGCGGCGTGTTGCCCGAGTACAGCCTGGCGATCTGGCACGGCTGGAACGCGCCGATGGTCATGAGCCTGGTGGCGATGTCCGGCGGTGTGGTGCTGTACCTGATGCTGCGCAAGCAACTCAAGCGCGGGCGCTTCAAGTACCCGCCGCTGATCAGCTACTTCAACGGCAAGCGCGGCTTCGAGCGCAGCCTGGTGGTGATGATGCGCGGCGTGCGCAAAATCGAAAAACGCCTGAGCACCAAGCGCCTGCAGACCCAGCTGTTCCTGCTGGTGCTGGTGGCGGTGATCGGCGCCATGATCCCCATGCTGGGCAGCGGCCTCACCTGGGGCGACCGGCCGAAAATCCCTGGCTCGGTGGTGTTCGTGACCCTGTGGGTACTGGCCATCACCTGCGCCCTGGGCGCCGCCTGGCAAGCCAAGTACCACCGACTCGCGGCCCTGACCATGGTCAGCGTGTGCGGCCTGATGACCTGCATCACCTTCGTGTGGTTCTCGGCACCGGACCTGGCACTCACCCAACTGGTGGTCGAAGTGGTGACCACCGTGCTGATTCTGCTCGGCCTGCGCTGGTTGCCGAGGCGGATCGAAGAGGTCTCGCCGCTGCCGAGCACGCTGCGCAAGGCGCGCATCCGCCGCCTGCGCGACTTCCTGCTGTCCAGCGCGGTGGGCGGCGGCATGGCGCTGTTGTCCTACGCGATGCTGACCCGCCAGACGCCCAACGATATCTCCTCGTTCTACCTGAGCCGTGCCCTGCCCGAAGGCGGCGGCAGCAATGTAGTCAACGTGATGCTGGTGGACTTCCGTGGCTTCGACACCCTGGGCGAAATCACCGTGCTCGGCGCCGTGGCGCTCACCGTATACGCGCTGCTGCGACGCTTCCGCCCCTCGAAGGAAAGCATGCAACTGCCCACGCAACAGCGTCAGCTGGCGCCGGACGTGGCCACCGATCTGGTCAACCCGCGCCAGGCCAGCGACACCGCACTGGGCTTCATGATGGTGCCGGCGGTGCTGGTGCGCCTGCTGCTGCCGATTGCGATGGTGGTGTCGTTCTACCTGTTCATGCGCGGCCACAACCAGCCGGGCGGCGGCTTTGTCGCAGGCCTGGTGATGTCGGTGGCGTTTATCCTGCAATACATGGTGGCCGGCACCCAGTGGGTGGAGGCGCAGATGAACCTGCGGCCGATGCGCTGGATGGGCTTCGGGCTACTCTCGGCCACCCTCACCGGGCTGGGCGCGTTGTTTGCCGGTTACCCGTTCCTCACCACCCACACCTGGCATTTGAGCCTGCCGGTGCTGGGCGATATTCACGTCGCCAGCGCGCTGTTCTTCGATGTTGGCGTGTACGCCATGGTGGTCGGTTCGACCCTGCTGATGCTCACCGCCCTGGGTCACCAATCGGTGCGCGCCCATAAACCCAGTAACCAGGCCAAAGTGGTTGCCGCAACACAAGGAGCCGCCTGATGGAAGAAGTCATTGCAATTGCCATTGGGGTGCTGGCGGCCTCGGGCGTCTGGTTGATCCTGCGGCCACGGACCTTCCAGGTGGTGATGGGCCTGTGCCTGCTGTCATACGGGGTCAACCTGTTCATCTTCAGCATGGGCAGCCTGTTTATCGGCAAGGAGCCGATCATCAAGGACGGCGTGCCCCAGGACCTGCTCAACTACACCGACCCCCTGCCCCAGGCGCTGGTGCTCACGGCCATCGTGATCAGCTTCGCCATGACCGCGCTGTTCCTGGTGGTGTTGCTGGCGTCTCGGGGCCTGACCGGCACTGACCATGTCGACGGCCGGGAGCCCAAGGAATGAATTGGGTCAATCAACTGATCGTCGCACCGATTCTGCTGCCGTTGCTCACGGCGGGGCTGATGCTGATGCTGGGCGAGAAGCGCCGCCCGCTGAAGGCCAAGATCAACCTGCTGTCGAGCCTGCTCGGCGTCGGCGTGGCGGCTCTGCTGCTGTACTGGACGCAACAGGGTGGCCCGGGCTCCATTGGCGTGTACCTGCCGGGCAACTGGCAGGTGCCGTTCGGCATCGTGCTGGTGGTGGATCAACTGTCGGCGCTGATGCTGGTGCTGACCGGGATCATTGGCGTGAGCGCACTGATGTTCGCCATGGCCCGCTGGGACCGTGCCGGCACCAGTTTCCACGCGCTGTTCCAAATCCAGTTGATGGGCCTGTACGGCGCGTTTCTCACCGCCGACCTGTTCAACCTGTTCGTCTTCTTCGAGGTGCTGCTGGCCGCGTCCTACGGCCTGATGCTGCACGGTTCCGGCCGCGCGCGAGTGTCGTCGGGGCTGCACTACATTGCGATCAACCTGCTGGCCTCGTCGCTGTTTCTGATTGGCGCAGCGATGATCTACGGCGTGACCGGCACGTTGAACTTCGCCGACCTGGCGCTGAAAATTCCGCTGGTGCCGGAGGCTGACCGTGGCTTGTTGCACGCCGGTACCGCGATCCTCGCCACGGCGTTCCTGGCCAAGGCCGGCATGTGGCCGCTGAACTTCTGGCTGGCGCCGGCCTACTCTTCGGCCAGTGCACCGGTGGCGGCGATGTTCGCGATCATGACCAAGGTCGGCGTGTACACCGTGCTGCGCCTGTGGACCCTGCTGTTCTCCGGCCAGGCCGGTGCGTCAGCGCTGTTCGGCGGCGACTGGCTGGTGTACGGCGGCATGGCGACCATCGTCTGCGCGGCGCTGGCGATGCTGGCGGCACAACGGCTGGAGCGCATGGCCAGCCTGAGCATTCTGGTGTCGGCCGGCATCCTGCTGTCGTCGGTGGGTTTTGCCCAGCCCAGCCTGACGGCTGGCGCGCTGTTCTATCTGGTGAGTTCGACCCTGGCCTTGAGTGCGCTGTTCCTGCTGGCGGAGCTGATCGAGCGCTCGCGCTCGGCCAATGACCTGCCGCTGGATGAAGAAATCGACGCACTGCCCAAGGCCATGGAATCCTTGCATCCGCGCCCCGGCGTCAACCTCGATGACGAACAGAAAGCCGTGGTCGGCCAGGTGATTCCGTGGACGATGGCGTTCCTCGGCCTGAGCTTTGTCGCCTGTGCGCTGCTGATTATCGGCATGCCGCCGCTGTCCGGGTTTATCGGCAAGCTCAGCCTGTTGAGTGCGCTGGTCAATCCGTTGGGCCTGGGCAATGCGGTCAATGAGCCGATCCGTCCGGCCGCCTGGGGCCTGGTGGCCCTGTTGATCCTCTCGGGCCTGGCCTCGTTGATTGCCTTTGCGCGCCTGGGCACCCAGCGCTTCTGGACCCCGGAAGAGCGCCCGTCGCCGCTGCTGCGCCGCTATGAGTGCGTGCCAATCTTTCTGCTGCTGGGCCTGTGCATCGCGCTGACCTTCAAGGCCGAGCCGTTGATGCGCTATACCCTGGCGACCGCCAAGAGCCTGAACAACCCCGAGAGCTACGTGATGGCGGTAATGGCCACGCGCCCGGTGCCGAGCCCCGAAGGCAAGGCCGCCGCCCTGGAGGTGCAACCATGAAGCGCTTGCTGCCTGCGCCGTGGCTGTCATTGGCACTGTGGGTGCTGTGGCTGGTGCTCAACCTGTCGGTGAGCCCCGGCAATCTGTTGCTCGGCGCGCTGCTGGGGTTTCTCGCCCCGCTGATGATGGCGCCGCTGCGTCCGCAGCCGATCAGCCTGCGCCGCCCTGGCGTGATCATCCGCCTGTTTTTGCTGGTGGGCCGCGATGTGATTGTGTCCAACCTGCAAGTGGCCTGGGGCGTGCTGGTGTGCGGCTCGCGTCCACCGCGCTCGCGCTTTGTCAGGATCCCTCTGGACCTGCGCAGCCCCAACGGCCTCGCTGCGCTGTCGATGATCACCACCGTGGTGCCCGGCACCATCTGGTCGGAACTGGCGCTGGACCGCAGCGTGCTGTTGTTGCACGTGTTCGACCTGGAGGACGAAGCGCCGTTTATCGAACACTTCAAGTCCACCTATGAGCGCCCCCTGATGGAGATCTTCGAATGAGCGCCCTGCTCTCCAATGCGATCCTGCTCAGCCTGTTCCTGTTCTCGCTGGCCATGGTGCTGACCCTGATCCGCCTGTTCAAGGGCCCGTCGGCCCAGGACCGCGTTCTGGCGCTGGACTACCTGTACATCCTGGCGATGCTGATGATGCTGGTGTTGGGCATTCGTTATGCCAGTGACACCTACTTTGAAGCGGCGTTGCTGATTGCACTGTTCGGCTTCGTGGGCTCGTTCGCCCTGGCCAAATTCCTGCTGCGTGGGGAGGTGATTGAATGATGCCGATGTGGATGGAGATCGTGGTGGCGGTGCTGCTGGTGTCAAGCAGTGTGTTTGCGCTGATCGGCGCGCTGGGGTTGTTGCGCATGAAGGACTTCTTCCAGCGCATGCACCCGCCGGCATTGGCCTCGACGCTGGGCGCCTGGTGTGTGGCGCTGGCGTCGATTATCTACTTTTCGGTGCTCAAGTCCGGGCCGGTGCTGCACGGGTGGTTGATTCCGATTTTGCTGTCGATCACGGTGCCGGTCACCACGCTGCTGCTGGCGCGCACGGCGTTGTTCCGTAAACGCATGGCTGGCGACGATGTACCTGCGGAGGTGAGCAGCCGCCGCTGATCTGCAGGCAAACACAGTCAAACAGGTGGGGGCCTCTCCTCAAACCAAAGCCAATGCGTTGGCGTAACCCTTGGTAGGTGGATACCCGCCTTGCCTGCCCCACACCTCTTCACGTCCGTTAATAACGGCAAGGGGGTGCCCCACTATTCTCCCATTGATGGGCACGCCGTGATCCCGCATCACCACCCTATAGCCATCGCCCTCGGCTCTGACTTCGCTGAAAATATCAGCGGGCTTCTGACCGAATCTCATCATTGCCGCTTTTAGGGCTGAAACCGCTCCAGATGTTGCCGGGCTCGTTACCAACACCAGGTCGGCGGCCAGGGTTACTCCTTGCGGTGTAGAAGTCATGGTGACTCACCCGCTGAGCGGGGGCGTGTTGATTAAAACGCTGCGGGTTACGCAGTGCAGGTCTGTGGAAGGCATGCCGATGTCCCATACCGAGGCCTGGCACGGGCTCTGGAGAATGATGGGTATGGGACTGAACGTAGACGTTCACTGTATGAATCAGCTTATTAACATTGTTCTTGAAAGCCGCGTCCCCTACGCTCTCTCGAAACACCTTCAACCTGTCAATGACACCTGACGCCATATGAAGCCTGGCGTCTGGCGTTACACGAAGCCACTCGTTCAGCATCTGCCTGACAGCAGCAATGTCTGCTTCGAACGCGGCAGGCCTGCGGTGCATATGCAACTGATTTGAGGCATAACGTACTTGCCCACCTACAAAACCCGTCACTGTTGGATTCAACATTTTTCGGCTCTTCTCCGCTCACTGATTGACAGGCCCGAAAGGCCCACTCGCTCAGTGGCAAGGCTGACGTTGCAGGTTCCATATTTCATAACGTCTCAAGAGGTTTTGCCTTGGGTCTGGACAATGAAAACAGCACGACCACCATGGCCGAAAACGCACCGACGACGCCCGTGACGATGGCTGCAGTGAAGCCGCCATACCCGGAAACCTGACCTCCGATGAACGCGCCGCCGCCAATCGATAAATTCACCACACATACCAGCAGTGCCTGCACGCCTTCGACGCGTCCATTGGAGGCATCGAAACACCAGATCTGCGTAGTGATAGGGATCATGCCGAAACCGAAGCCCCACAGCAGGATCGAGGGCCAGAGCAATAACGGATTGGCGGCAAAGAGCAGCAGCGCAGTCAGCGCGACCAGCATCAGCAGGGTCATGATCAATACCGACAGCGGCGCTCCACGCGCGGCCAGCACACCACCCACCAGGTTCCCCGCTACAGCCGCAAGGCCAAACGCGAATAACAACGCTCCCAGCGTCTGCCCCGCAATGCCGGCCTGCTCATGCACGAAAGGCGCAAGATAGGTGTAGGCCGCGAAGTGTCCGACGTAGATCAGCAGCGCGGCGACAAACCTGCGCAGGATCGCGCCTTCACTCGCCAGCAAGCGCATCTGGCGCATGCCCGCCGTGCGGTGACCCGGCAATACAGGCAGACACAGCAGAATCAGCACCCCGACCAGCAGCGTCATGACCGCTGCGGCCTCAAAGGCGGAACGCCAACCAAAAGCTTCGCCCAACAGTGTCCCGGCCGGAATCCCCGCGACCGTCCCCAGCGATACCCCCGCGAGAATGTAGGACGTTGCGCTGACGCCCTCTCGACCAGACCGCAGCCGTGGCCCCAATGACCCGGCAATCGTCCAGAACCCACCCAGCGCGAAACCAAGCAGCACCCGCCCGGCAATCGTCAGCCAGAACTGCCCGGACAGCGCCACGATCAAGTTGGAGGCCAGCAATATCGACAGCAGCGTGAGCAAAATCCGCTTTCTGTCGATGTGGCTGAACAGCGCAATGCAGGAAGGGGCTGAAATGGCCGCCAGCAAACCCGGCACCGCCATCATTAATCCAGCATGGCTGATACTGACATTCAGCTCAGCGGCAATATCCGGCAGAAGACCTACTGGCAGAAACTCGGTTGTGACGGTAGCAAAGGAGCCCAGCGCTACGCTGCCGACAGCCCACCAGGAGGCAGGTTGCACAGCGGTATTTCCTACAGTTTCAAAACGACTCACGACAATCCCAAATTCCGGTTTTTCAAAAATCGACCGTTCGGGCCGGTATAGCTACCGCCACACCCTACCTTTTTTCCCGCACCGCATGTCACCCTCAAGGCGAATAGCAGGTGCCAACCGCGTTCAAGCACGGGCAAGCCATTTAGCCTTGGAGATTGATGGCTCCCGCGCTGCGTGGCGCCAGGGATCAAAAAAAAGCCCCGAACCAGTCGGGGCGTTTTTCATTCAGCGCACGGCCACCCACCGTCAGTCGGCCAACCGCCACGTCGTCCCGCCCTTCCCGTCTTCCAACACCACACCCATCGCGGTCAGTTGGTCACGGATACGGTCGGATTCCGCCCAGTCTTTGCCAGCCCTGGCAGCCAGACGCGCCTGGATCAGCGCATCCACTTGCGCTGCATCCACTCGCCCTTCGGCACCGGCCTGCAGGAAGTCATCGGCTTCCATCTGCAGCACGCCCAGCACACTGGCCAGCTCTTTCAAGCGCGCCGCCAGGCCCGCCGCTGCGTCGAGATCGCTCTCACGCAGGCGATTGATCTCGCGCACCATCTCGAACAGCACCGCGCAGGCTTCCGGCGTACCGAAGTCGTCGTTCATCACTTCAGTAAACCGCGCCACGAACGCTTCGCCGCCGGCCGGGGCCACGGCGGGCAAGCCTTTCAACGCGTGGTAGAAACGCTCCAGGGCGCCCTTGGCGTCCTTGAGGTTGTCTTCCGAGTAGTTGATGGCGCTGCGGTAGTGGCTGGACACCAGCAGGTAACGCACGACTTCCGGGTGGTACTTTTCCAGCACGTCGCGAATGGTGAAGAAGTTGTTCAAGGACTTGGACATCTTCTCGCCATTGATGCGGATCATGCCGCAGTGCATCCAGGCGTTGGCGTAGGTCTTGCCGGTGGCGGCTTCGCTCTGGGCGATTTCGTTTTCGTGGTGCGGAAACTCCAGGTCGCTGCCACCGCCATGAATGTCGAAGGTTTCGCCCAGGCAGCAGGTCGACATCACCGAGCATTCGATGTGCCAGCCCGGACGCCCGGCGCCCCACGGCGATTCCCAGCTCGGCTCGCCGGGCTTGGTGGCTTTCCACAGCACGAAGTCGAGGGGGTCCTGCTTGGCTTCGTCGACTTCGATGCGCGCGCCGATACGCAGGTCTTCAATCTTTTTGCGCGACAGCTTGCCGTAGCCCATGAACTTGGCCACGCGGTAGTACACGTCGCCATTGCCCGGAGCGTAGGCGTAACCCTTGTCGATCAGGGTCTGGATCATTGCGTGCATGCCGGCGATGTGATCGGTGGCACGCGGTTCCATGTCCGGCTTGAGGATGTTGAGGCGCGCCTCGTCCTCGTGCATCGCGGCGATCATGCGCGCGGTCAGTGCGTCGAACGACTCGCCGTTTTCATTGGCGCGGTTGATGATCTTGTCGTCGATGTCGGTGATGTTGCGCACATAGGTCAAGTCATAGCCGCTGAACCGCAACCAGCGGGTCACCAGGTCGAAGGCAACCATGCTGCGGCCGTGGCCGATGTGGCAGTAGTCGTACACGGTCATGCCGCACACGTACATGCGCACCTTGTTGCCATCCAGCGGCTTGAAGACTTCTTTGGTCTTGCTGAGTGTGTTGTAGATCGTTAGCACGACAGTTCCTTAAACAGAATCACTGGCCCCACGAATCACGCAAGGTCACGGTACGGTTGAATACCGGCCGACCAGGTTTCGAGTCCTTGATATCCGCGCAGAAGTAACCTTCGCGCTCGAACTGGAAACGGTCTTCCGGCTGTGCGTCGCCCAAGGAGGGTTCGGCACGACAACCGGTGAGCACTTGCAGGGAGTCAGGGTTGATGTTGTCGAGGAAACTGGCGCTGTCTTCGGCCTTCTCGGGGTTTGGCGAACGGAACAGGCGATCATACAGACGCACTTCGCACTCGATGCTGGCCGCAGCCGGCACCCAGTGCACCACGCCTTTGACCTTGCGGCCTTCAGGGTTCTTGCCGAGGGTGTCCGGGTCGTACGAGCAGCGCAGTTCGACGATGTTGCCATCGGCGTCCTTGATTGCCTCG
This sequence comes from Pseudomonas sp. MH9.3, assembly GCF_034354675.1. Classification (NCBI taxonomy): domain Bacteria; kingdom Pseudomonadati; phylum Pseudomonadota; class Gammaproteobacteria; order Pseudomonadales; family Pseudomonadaceae; genus Pseudomonas; species Pseudomonas sp. MH9.3. The sequence continues at coordinate 1,542,828 of NZ_CP133785.1, forward strand.
TCGGCGCGGATCACGTAGCTGCCGCGCAGGCGCACTTCGCCGTTCGGCTCCAGGCGCTTGTAGCCTTTTGGTGGTTCTTCCATGAAGTCGTCACGGTCGATGTAGATTTCCCGCGCGAACGGCAGCTTGCGCACGCCCAGCTCTTCTTTTTGCGGGTGACGCGGCAGCTCGAGGTTTTCGACCTGGCCTTCAGGGTAGTTGGTGATCACGACTTTCAACGGCCGCAGCACGCACATGGCGCGCGGCGCGTTTGCGTCGAGGTCCTGGCGGATACTGAACTCGAGCATGCCGAAGTCGACCACACCGTCGGAACGGTTGGTACCGACCATCTCGCAGAAATTGCGGATCGACGCCGGGGTGTAACCGCGACGGCGGAAGCCCGACAGGGTGGACATGCGCGGGTCATCCCAACCGTGCACGTGCTTTTCATCCACCAATTGCTTGAGCTTGCGCTTGCTGGTGATGGTGTAGTTCAGGTTCAGGCGGCTGAACTCGTACTGACGCGGTTGCGCCGGTACCGGCAGATTGCTCAGGAACCATTCGTACAGCGGGCGATGGCTTTCGAACTCCAGGGTGCAGATGGAGTGAGTGATGCCTTCGATGGCGTCGGACTGGCCGTGCGTGAAGTCGTAGTTGGGGTAGATGCACCACGTGTCGCCGGTCTGGTGGTGATGGGCGTGGCGGATGCGGTACATGATCGGGTCGCGCAGGTTCATGTTCGGCGAGGCCATGTCGATCTTGGCGCGCAGCACGCGGGCGCCGTCCGGGAACTCGCCGCCGCGCATGCGGTTGAACCAGTCGAGGTTCTCTTCTACCGAACGGTCGCGGAACGGGCTGTTCTTGCCTGGCTCGGTCAGGGTGCCACGGTATTCCCTGGCCTGTTCCGGGCTCAGGTCGTCCACATAGGCCTTGCCGGCTTTGATCAGCTCGACGGCCCAGTCGAACAACTGGTCGAAATACTTGGACGCATAGCGCACTTCACCGGACCATTCGAAGCCCAGCCACTTGATGTCGCTTTCGATGGCGTCGATGTATTCCTGGTCTTCCTTGGCCGGGTTGGTGTCGTCGAAACGCAGGTGCGTGACACCGCCGAATTCCTGGGCCAGGCCGAAGTTCACGCAGATCGACTTGGCGTGACCGATGTGCAGGTAGCCGTTGGGCTCTGGCGGGAAGCGGGTGACGATCTGCGTGTGCTTGCCCGAATCGAGGTCCGCCTGGATGATCGGACGCAGGAAATTGACCGGGACGGCAGGTCCGGCCTTGGAATTCGAGGTAGGGTCGACAGTGGGCTTGCTCATAGGATCCTTGAACAGACAGGTTCGTGGCCGGGTGAGGCCAGATAAAACAAAGGGCTTATCATAGCCGAAGCGGTCAACCACCTGACAGGGCACGGCCGAAAACTGCTGCTTTAATTGCTGCTTTAATGACAGGCGCGGTAAAAAACCACCTCAAAATTCCTGCAAGGCACGCTAAACTGCGCGCCCTGGCCGCCGTTTGGCCAGACAGGTAAAGCGTTCAAACGCCCAAACCCACGAATTCCCTGAAAAGAGTAGTGAACATGACTCAAGTCAAACTGACCACCAACCACGGTGACATCCTCATCGAGCTGAACGCCGAGAAAGCGCCGATCACCGTCGCCAACTTCATCGAGTACGTAAAGGCCGGCCACTACGAAAACACGGTTTTCCACCGCGTCATCGGCAACTTCATGGTCCAGGGCGGCGGTTTCGAGCCGGGCATGAAAGAGAAGAAAGACAAGCGTCCAAGCATCCAGAACGAAGCGGACAACGGCCTTTCCAACGACAAGTACACCGTCGCCATGGCCCGTACCATGGAGCCGCATTCAGCCTCCGCGCAGTTCTTCATCAACGTCGCCGACAACGCCTTCCTCAACCACAGCGGCAAGAACGTGCAGGGTTGGGGCTACGCGGTATTCGGTAAAGTCATCGAAGGCCAGGACGTCGTTGACAAGATCAAAAGCGTGCAGACCACCGGTAAAGCCGGTCACCAGGACGTTCCGGTAGAAGACGTCATCGTCGAGAAAGCCGAGATCGTTGGGTGATATTGCTGATTTCAGATTTGCATCTGGAAGAGGAACGCCCGGACATTACCCGGGCGTTTCTGGATCTGCTCCACGGCCGCGCCCGTGGTGCCCAGGCGTTGTACATTCTGGGGGACTTCTTTGAAGCCTGGATTGGCGACGATGGGATGACCGCGTTCCAGCGTTCCATCTGTGACGCGCTGCGCGAACTGAGCGACAGCGGCACCGCGATTTTTATCATGCACGGCAACCGCGATTTCCTGATCGGCAAGGCGTTCTGCAAAGCCGCAGGCGCCAGCTTGCTCAAGGACCCGAGTGTCGTGCAATTGTACGGCGAACCCGTGCTGCTGATGCACGGCGACAGCCTCTGCACCCGCGACCTCGGCTATATGAAGCTGCGGCGCATCCTGCGTAACCCGATTGTGCTGTTTATCCTGCGCCACCTGCCTCTGGGCACACGCCACAAGCTGGCGCGAAAGCTGCGCAGCGAAAGCCGCGCGCAAACGCGGATGAAGGCCAACGACATTGTCGATGTCACCCCCGACGAAGTACCGCAGGTGATGCAGCAATTTGGCGTGCGCACCCTGGTCCACGGCCACACGCACCGCCCGGCCATCCATAAGCTGCAGATTGGCGACCAGGCGGCCAGGCGCATTGTGCTGGGGGATTGGGACAGGCAGGGCTGGGCGTTGCAGGTGGATGAGCAAGGGTTTGCGCTGGCGGCGTTTGATTTTGTGAACCCACAGCTGGCCCTGCCAGGCGCTTGACGCAAGAACACAACAATCAAATGTGGGAGGGGGCTTGCTCCCTCCCACTTTTTGACCCGGTACAGGCTCAGATCAGTGCCCGGAAGCCTGCGGCCCGGCCTTGGCGCCGAATGGCGGCTTGGCCAGCCACACCAGCAACATCAACGCCACGAACAGCCAGCCCATCAGCGTGAAGTAATCCACGGTGGACATCATGTACGCCTGGCTGGTGACGACCTGGTCGAGTTGCGCATAGGCTTTCTGCCCTGCCCCGCCAAGCGCCTGCAGCGCATCGCGGGTGGCCGGGTCGTAGGTGTTGATGTTCTCGCTCATGTAGGCATGGTGCTGGTCCGCTCGGCGAATCCAGATCCAGGTGGTGAGCGAGGCCGCAAAGCTGCCGCCCAGGGTGCGCAGGAAGGTCGCAAGCCCCGCGCCGTCGGCAATCTGACTCGGTGGCAGGTCGGACATCAGGATGGTCAGGGTCGGCATGAAGAACAGCGCCACGCCAATACCCATGAACAACTGCACCAGCGCGATATGCGTGAAGTCCACCTCACTGGTGAAGCCCGCACGCATGAAACAGCTCAACCCCATGGCCAGGAACGACAGCGCCGCCAGCAGACGCAGGTCGAACTTGTTCGCGTACTTGCCCACGAACGGCGACATCAGCACCGGCAGAATGCCAATCGGCGCCACCGCCAGACCCGCCCAGGTGGCGGTGTAGCCCATCTGGGTCTGCAACCACTGCGGCAGGATCAGGTTGATGCCGAAGAAGGCAGCATAACCCCCGATCAACACGATGGTGCCGATCCGAAAGTTGCGGTAGGCAAACAGCCGCAGGTTGACCACCGGGTGCTTGTCGGTCATTTCCCAGATCACGAAAAACGCCAGGGCAACCGCCGAGATCACCGAGCCGATGATGATGAAGTCCGATTCGAACCAGTCCAGGTTATTGCCCTTGTCGAGGATGACCTGCAAGGCGCCGACCCCGACGATCAAGCTCAGCAGACCGATGTAATCCATCGGCTGGTAACTGGTTTCCACTGGACGTTTCTTCAACTGGGAACGCACCACCATCACCGCAAAGACGCCAATCGGCACGTTGATAAAGAAGATCCACGGCCAGCTGTAGCTGTCGGTGATCCAGCCGCCAAGGATGGGCCCGGCAATCGGCGCCACCACCGTCACCATCGCCAGTAACGCGAGGGCCATGCCCCGCCTGGCGGGTGGATAAACCGCAATCAGCAAGGTCTGGGTCATCGGGTACAACGGCCCCGCGACCAGCCCCTGCACCACACGAAACGCGATCAGCTCGGGCATCGAGGTGGAAATGCCACACATAAACGAGGCCAGCACAAACAGCATGGTCGCCCACAAAAACAGCTTCACCTCGCCAAAGCGCCGGCTCAACCAGCCGGTGAGCGGCAAGGCAATCGCGTTGCTCACCGCAAACGAGGTAATCACCCAGGTGCCCTGCTCCGAACTCACGCCAAGGTTGCCGGAGATGGTCGGCAGCGCCACGTTGGCGATGGTGGTGTCGAGCACCTGCATGAAGGTCGCCAGCGACAGGCCAATGGTGGCCATCAGCAGGCTGGGCGGCGTGAAGGAGGCGTTATTGCTCATCAGCGTTGCGCTGCCTTGGGAGCGGCGACGCTGTTGTCATGGATCAACTGACTGATCATGGCATCGGCTTCGGCCAATTGGCGGTCATACACATTGGTGGTGAACGTCGCCTTTTGCGGCGCCTGCTGCGCCAGCACCGGACCGCTCTTGTCGTGCAGGTCGACATTGACCACGGTGCTCAAGCCCACACGCAGCGGATGCTGGGCCAGCTCTTCGGCGTTGATATGAATGCGCACCGGCACCCGTTGCACGATCTTGATCCAGTTGCCGGTGGCGTTCTGCGCCGGTAGCAGGGCGAACGCGCTGCCAGTGCCGGCGCCGAGGCTGTCGACGGTGCCGCTGTATTTGACGTCGCTGCCATAGATATCCGACTCGATGTCCACTGGCTGGCCAATGCGCATGTCGCGCAGCTGGGTTTCCTTGAAGTTGGCATCGATCCACAGCTGGTTCAGCGGGATCACCGCCATCAACGCGGTGCCGGGCTGCACGCGCTGGCCCAGTTGCACGGTGCGCTTGGCCACATAGCCGGTGACCGGCGCGATCAAGGTGCTGCGCGCATTGCTCAGGTAGGCCTGGCGCAGTTGCGCAGCGGCGGTCTGCACATCCGGGTGGGAGGAAATCACCGTGTCGTCCACCAGGGCATTGCTGGTCTTGAGCTGTTGCTCGAGGTTGGTCAGGGCATTTTTCGCGGCGGTCAGGCTGTCACGGGCGTGGGACAGCTCTTCCTGGGAAATCGCCCCACCCTGCGCCAGGGTCTTGCGACGGTTGTAGTTGTCCTGGGCGGTTTGCACGTCGGCCTTCTGCGCGTTGACCTGGGCTTTCATGCCATCGACATTGCTGTACAAGCCGCGCACCTGGCGCACGGTGCGGGCCAGGTTGGCCTGGGCACTTTGCAAACCGACGGCGGCGTCGTTGGGGTCGAAGTTGATCAGCACCTGGCCTTCGTGGACCAGGTCGCCATCGTCGGCGCCGATGCTGACCACGGTGCCGGTGACCAGCGGGGTGATTTCCACCACGTTGCCGTTCACATAGGCGTCGTCGGTGCTTTCATTGAAGCGCCCGTAAAACTCATACCAGCCCCACACGCCCAGGGCGCCGAGGATGACGATCAGCGCCAGGCCGACCAGCATGATCCTGCGTTTGCGCGGGTTGCTGTCGGTTTTGGGTTGCTCTGTTGCGTTGCTGTTTTCGGCGGTGGCCATGACAAATACCTCACATTATTCCGTGCGTGCAGCGGGGGTGGTCGACGCAACGTCTGCGGCGCTGTAGCCGCCACCCAGGGCCTGCATCAATTGAATCGACAGATCGATCTGCGCAGCCTTCAGGCTGGCCAGTTGGCGTTGGGCCTGGAGCAGTTGCTGCTCGATGCTCAGCACATCCAGGTAATTCCCGATGCCTGAGCTGTAACGTTGCAGCCCGGTGTCGTAGGACTGCCGGGCGATGTCCGCCGCGTGTTGCTGGGCCTGGATCTGCCGCGCGGTGTCACGCAGTTGCGCGAGCGTGCTGCCGATATCGCCCAGGGCCTGCACCAGGGTTTTGTTGTACTGAGCCACGGCCAGGTCGTAATCGGCGTCGCGCGCATCGAGGTCGGCGCGCAGGCGGCCGCCGTCGAAGATCGGCAGCGAGATCGTCGGCGCAATGTTGAAGAAGCGGCTGGCCGAACCGAACATCGCATCACCCAGCAACGACTCGGCCCCGGCGCTCGCGCTCAGGTTGAGGTTGGGGTAGAAGCGCGTCTTGCTGGCGGCAATGTCCTTGCTCGCAGCTTCGACGCGCCAGCGCGCGGCGATCAGGTCGGGGCGACGACCCAGCAGCTCGGCAGGCAGCACCGAAGGCACCGCCACGGCGGCGGGTTGCAGCACTGCGGGACGGGCCAGTTCATTGCCACGATCCGGACCTTTGCCGAGTAACACCGCGAGGGCGATTCTGGCGCTCTGCAGCTGTTTTTCCGCATCGATCAGTTGCGACTGGCTACTGGCTTCCAGGCTTTCGGTTTGCTGGTACTGGTACTGGCTGTCGATCCCGGAGTTCAGGCGGCGCTGACTCAGGTCGAGCATCTGGCGGGTGCGCTTGAGGTCGTCATTGGCCAGGTCACGCACGATATGCGCCTGGCCCAGGTCGCTGTAGGCCTTGGCGACGTTGGCGGCGAGGGTCAGACGCGCGGCCTGCTGGTCGACTTCGGCGGCTCGGGCCTGCCCCAACGCGGCTTCCCAGGCGGCACGCTGGCCACCCCACAGGTCGAAGGTGTAATTGAAGCTGGCGCCGATGTTGCGCACGGTCGAATAGGCATCGCCCTCGCCGCGCGGGTCCTGGTCCCGGGCCAGCCGCGACCGGCTCACACCGGCGCTGGCATCTACGGTGGGCAGGCGCGCAGCGTTGGCCGCATAGGCGGCCGCTTCGGCCTGATGGGCGCGGGCGCTGGCCACTTGCATGTCCGGACTGTTGCGCAGGGCTTCCTGGATCAGGCCGTCCAGCTGCGGGTCGCCGAGGCTCTTCCACCAGTCGGGCGCCGGCCAGGCCGCACTCGAGAGCGTCACCCCAGCGAGGGACTTGCCGGTTTGCAGGGTGTTGGCGTCGAGGCGCCGACCCTGGGTGTCGAGGCCGCTGTAGTTGGCGCAACCGGCCATGCTCACGGCCACCAGCACCAGGCATAACGCACGTGTGTTCATTCTGTACCTACCCGCTGGATGACGATGGCGTCACCCGCTGCAACGAGGATTTTCTTGAGGATTTTTTCCAGGGTCTGCAGCTCGCCGGGCTCCAGGGCGCCGGCCAACTCGTTCATCGACTGCGCGCCGATGTGCGGCAGCATGTCCGCCAGGCGCTGGCCTTCTTCGGTGAGCACCAGCCGCACCTGGCGCCGGTCCTGCTCGGAACGCTGGCGCACCAGCAGGCCCTTTTGTTCGAGGCGGTCGAGCATGCGGGTCATCGAGCCGCTGTCCAGCGACAGGTTGCGACACAGCTCGGCCGGGGTGTCGACGTCGAACTGGGCAATGATGATCAACACCTTGAACTGCGCGGCAGTGACGCCGTGGGGTTCCATATGGGTGTCGATGATGCGGTCCTTGAGCAACGCCGCCCGTCCCAGCAACAAGCCGAGATGACAGTGGCGAAAGCTGTCAGGGGTGAAATGGGTCATCGGAAGTCACCTTATTACTGCCTAGGCAGCGAATGTGTGACGAGATGTTACTGCTTAGGCAGCGAATGTCAAATGGAATTATTAGCTTGCTTGGTATCTAGCTGAGATATGGCTGAAATGCCATCAACCATAAAAAGGGGGTTTGCGTCCGATGGCGGTGTGTCAGCCGCAGATAAGCTGACTGATACACCGCTATCGGGAGCAAGCCCCCTCCCACCGTTTCTGATTGAGTGATGGTTTAAAAATCGCGTTTGTAGAAGATGTCCAGCGAGCTGGCCACGCCGGTCGCCACTTCCAGGTAAACCTTTTTGCTCAGCAGGTAGCGCAAGGCGATGGTATTGGCCGGTTCGAACACCCCTACCCCGTAACGCAGGCTCAGCTTCTCGTTGATCTTGCCGCTGGCGACCACGGCGGTCTTGTTGCCGGCGCCCTGGGTGTCGAGATCAAAATCCTGGATGCCCAGCTTGTTGGCAATGTCGGTGGTGACCCCCGAGCTGCCCATCAAGCCCAGGCCCAGCGCCGCTTCGGCGAGCATGTTGTTGTCTTCACCGTTGTTGGTACGCGAACGCCCCAGCACCAGATACGACAGCGCATCCTCCTGGGCCATGGCCGGCTCGGAGAAGATCTGCGTGGTTGGCTGCTCGGCGCTGCCGCTCAGGCGAATACCGGCCGTCACCGTTCGCGAGGCCTCGGTGGTGACGCGCACCGCTTCGATGTCCAGGAACGGTTGGTCCAGGGGCCCGGCGAACAACAATCGCGCACGCCGCACATTGAGGCGCTGCCCGTAAGCGCGGTAGCGACCGTCGTTGAGCCACAGCTCGCCGCGGGTGTCCATGTTGTCACCGATATGCACATGGCCCTGCACCTTGGCGGTGAGGCCGAAGCCGGCGAAGTTGAGCTTGTCTTCACCAACCTCCACATCGATATCCATGGCCATTGCCATCGGCGCCTTGCCCTCTTCAGTCTGGCTGCCGACGATCACCGTGTCATCGGAGACCTTGACCGTGGACGGCGGCAACTCACGCACGGTGATGTCGCCACGCGGGATACGGACCTTGCCAGCAACCGCCAGCTTGTCGTTCTTGAGGCTGATCTTCAGGTCGGGCGCCACTTCCAGCACGGCGTAAGGCTCGACCGTCACCGGCAACTGCGAACCCGTGAGGCTGAGGTCGGCCGCCAGCGCCTGGCCCCAGTCGATCTGTCCCTTGAGGCTGCCCTGCCCAGCCTTGCCACTGCGCCAGCCGCCGTTGAGTTGCACGCTTTCGCCAGCGATCAGCGCTTGCACGTTGAGGTCCTGGAGGCTGAGGGGCAGCTCCGGCCCGGAGATTTCGCCGCCCACCAGATTGACGCTGCCGTTGACCAGGGGCGCAAGCAAACCGCCGGAAATGCGCCCGGTGCCGTTGAGCTTGCCGGTGAGCGTTTCCACCATCGGCACAAATGGCCGCGCCACCGCCAGGTCCAGGCCGGTGAGGCTGAAGTTGCCGGTGATCGGCTTGTTGGCGGGCAATGGATTGATCTGTGCCTGCAACAACAGCTCGCCCAGTTTGCCGCCACGGAAATTCAGCTGGGTGTCGATGCGCTTGGGATTGAGGGTGGTTTCCAGCTTGAGGGTGTCATAGGGAAAATCCAGCCACTGGGCCTTGTCCTTGACACGCAAGGTGCCGCCGCTGGCGTCCACCGAGACCACGCCCTTCGGGCCGCTCTCTGGAAGATCGAGCTGCACGTCGGCGTTGAGCCTGCCCTGCCAGGCAAAATCCTTGGGCAAAAACGCCGCCAGGCTGTCGATCGGGAATTGCTTGAGGTGGTAGCGCAGCTTGGGCTCGGGCATCAGGCGCTGGTCTTCACCGCACAGGCTGGCGCCGCCGGAGACCCAGCAATGGGCGGCGAACGTCAGTTTGCCATCCGCCAGACGCTCGATCCGGGCCGGGGCCTGCAGCCGCCAGTCCTGGCCACCGGCTTGCACGTCGCCGCTGGCCAGCCGCCCGCGCCAGTTGCCTTTGTCGAGGTTGCCGTCCAGCGCGAGCGCCAGCTTGACCAGCGGGCCGGCGAGGTCCAACTGGACTTTCTGGTTCTTGATATCACCCTGGGCACTGGCGGTGAGTGTACCGACCTGAGTCTCGCCGCTTTGAATGCCACTGCCCTTGAGGTCGATCTTCGCGCGCTGGGCGTTATCCAGGGTGGCGTCGAGGCTGAGGTTTTGCAGGTGATTGTCGGCAAACGCCAGTTGTTGGCCCTTGAGGCCAAGCTTGCCTTGCGGCGCCTTCAAGGTGCCAGCCACGTCGAGCCGGCCGTTGACCTGGCCGCGCAGTTGCGGCCACAACTGGGCCAGGCGCGCCAGCTTGATGTCGATCTGGCCGGCCAAACGCTGTTGCAGGCTGCCGCTGCCGTTGATGCGATTGTCGCCCAGGCGCAGATCCAGGTTGGCGAGGGTCCATTGCTCGCCCGCGCCTTCGGCCTTGGCGGCGAACACGGCGGTTTGCCCGCGCAGTTGACCTTTGAGGTTGAGGTCGGCGTCGAGCTTGAGTTGATCGTTCCTGAACTCACCCTTGCTGCGCAATGGCCCGGCCAGGGTGCCAGGCAATTCAGCCACCCAGTACGCGGGGTTCAGCGCCGACAGATCCAGCGCCGTGTCCCAGGCGATACCCTCGGCGAACTGCAGATTCAGATGGCCTGCGGCCTTGCCCTGGCCTGCGGTGAGTTTCAGCTCGGGCAGGAACACCTGCTTGAGATCGCCACTGAACGGCGTGACCACCGTGAACTTGCCCGCCGGGCCGTCGAGATCGGCTTTGAGGTTGCCCAGGTAGTTGCCGTCTTTATAGGAGATTTCGCCGTTGAAGGTGTGCAAGGTGACCTGCGGCTGGTCAATCAGCGGGTAAAGGCGATGCCAGGGGAAGTCGAGCCAGTCGATTTTGGCGTCGGCGCTGAAGCCTCGCTGCCAATCCAGGTTGGCGCTGAGCTTGAGGTTCTGTTTGTCGCCGGCGTTCAGATCAAGCCCGGCGATCTGCGCGCCCCTGGCGTCGACCCTGCCTTGCAGCAGAAGATCCACCGGGCCTTTTTCCGCAGGCAATACGGCTTTGCCAAGCAATTGGTAACCGCTTTTCAGGTCGCCCCTGGCAGTGACATCCAGTTGATTGAGTTGCAGAGTCGCGGGCAGATCAGCGCTGGGCTTGAAGCTGTCCGCGGTGATGCGCACCTGTGCCGGCAGGTTCTCTTCCAGCGGTTGCAGCTCGCCGGTGAGCCTGGCTGGCAGGTAACCACTGCTGTCGGCATCAAGCTTAAGGGTTTTGAGCAGGTCGCCTTCGACCTTCAGCGCAACCGTCCACGGCGCGCCACCGGGCGCGTACGGCAGGCTGAGGTTGCCGCTAGCGTTCAGCGGCCAATCGCCGACAGGTTGCAGCAGGCCAGCGAGGTCGAGCACCAGGCCATCGCGCTCCAGGTGCACCGAGTCGATACGCATGCCTGCGGCGGTCCAGTGCGCCGCCAACTGCAGGCCCTTGAGTTGCTCGCTGCCGTTGAACAGCAGGCTGCCGACGTGCACCTCACCGAGTTGAATCGCCAAGGGCAGCTTTAGATCCGGCAACGCGATGGGCCCGCTGCTCGCTTCGCCGCTCGGTGCAAATTGCAGGTTGACCTGCTCCACATTCAGCCGCTCGATGCACAGGGTCATGCGCAAAAGGCAGGCCGGCGACCAGACCAGAGTCGGCGCATCCAGCTCGACGCGGCTGGGGCCCTGCTGCCACAGCAGATGATCGGCGCTCCACTGCCCGCCCAAGCGGCCCTGGAAATTCTCCACGCTCAACCCCGGTACCTGGCCCAGCACCCAGCGGCTACCGGCCTGCGTACCCAGCACCGTCCACAGCGCCAGCAACAACAAGGCGAGGACAGCGATCAACGCCAGCCCCGCTATTTTCAAACCACGCATCACAGCTCAGGCCCCATGGAAAAGTGCAGTCGGATGCCGCCCGGGTCTTCCAGGGCATGGGCCAGGTCGAGACGGATCGGACCTACCGGAGAGACCCAGCGTACGCCGACGCCGACACCGGTTTTAAGGCTCGGCATGTCCAGGGTATTGAACGAGTTGCCCTGGTCGATGAAGGTTGCGATCCGCCATTTTTCGGCGATGGAATATTGGTACTCGGCGCTCAGGGCCACCATGTAACGGCCACCGATACGGTCGCCACGGTCGTTCTCCGGCGACAGGGTCTGGTACTCGTAACCCCGCACGCTCTGGTCGCCACCGGCGAAGAAACGCAAGGACGGCGGCACGGACTGGTAGCCGTTGGTGGCACTGCCGCCGAACTGCGCACGGCCGAGGAAACGGTGGTTGTCCCACAGGGTGGTCAAGCCCTTGATCGTCGCGGTGCCGTAAAGCAGGTTGGTGTCCGAACCCAGGCCTTCCTTGGCAACCTTGGCATCGAAGGCCAGGCGATAACCGTTATGCGGGTCGATGCGGTTGTCGCTGCGCAAGTAGGAATAGTTGATACCCGGCATCACCAGGTTGCTCAGGCCCGAGTCGTTGCCCAGGCGGTATTCTTCACGCTGGTATTTGAGCGAGATCACGCGGGTCCAGCCGCTGGGCAATTTGCTGTGCCACTCGGGGCCGACGGTGAGCAATTTACTCAGGGCGTCGGTGTTGGCGATTTCCTCATTCTGGTAGCCGCCGGCGAAGCGAAGCTTGTCGGTGAGCGGCGGGTCGAGCGGCACGTCGTACCACAGGCCAACGTTCTGCCGTGGCGCCGACAGCTCCGCCTCCCAGCCATAGCTGTGACCCTGGGGGTTGACCCAATGGCGCGTCCAGTTGGCCTTGCCGCGCGGGCCGACGTCGGTGGAGTAGCCAAGGCCCAGGCCCATGGTGCGTGGCTTGCGGGTTTCCAGTTGCACGGCCACCGGGATCACGTCGTCTTTGGCGCCGGCGGGGGTCGCATCCACCCGCACGCCTTCGAAGAAGCCGCTGGCTTGCAGGTTCTGGTTGAGCTCGGCGATGAGTTCGGAGTCGTACGGCGTGCCACTCTTGAACGGCACCATGCGTTGCAGCAGGTCTTCGTCGAACGGCGTATCGCCGGTAAAGCTGACTTTGCCCATGCTGTAGCGCGGGCCGCTGTCATACACCAGGTCGATATCGGCCACGCCCGCCTTCGGGTCTACCGAGAGGGTTTGACTGGTAAAGCGGCCACTGAAAAAACCATAGCGCGAGGCCTGGTTCTGGATCAGGCGCTTGGCGTCTTCGTAATGTCCGTGGTTGAGCACCGCGCCGGACTTGAGGTCGTCGCTGGCAGGCAGGCGAAAGGCCTTGAGGCTCGCAGCCTGGCCGTCGACCCGAATGGTCACGTTGCGCAAATGCACCGGCTCGCCGGGGTCGATGGTGAGGATCAGGCGCGGGATCTTGCCGCCCTTCACGTCACTGGCGATCTGCGATTGATAGAAACCCAACGCCTGGGCGGCTTTACGCGCCTGCTCTTCGGCACCGCGACTGAACCGCAGCAAGGCTTCTTCGTCACGATCGCCAACCCCGCCGATATAGCCTTCGATGTTGGCTTTCAACGCGTCGTTTGAGGGCTTGATCCGCACGTCCAATTCGCTCTGCGCCCATGCGCCACAGCTTGTGAACAGCAGGACCAGGCTGCTGGTAAATCTTCCTGGAAGCTTCATAGGCGCGGATGCTACATGAGCGAGAGGGAGTCTTTGAACCCGGATTTTTCTGAAAAAATCTGTCTCAAACCGTTACAGCCCGCAAAGACTGGGGGTTGGCATGAAAGAACACACGCTCCAGGACGGGTCCTACGGCAACTTCACCGATTTCCTCGTAGCCCTGACGTTCAAGGAACGCCAGGTAGCGTGAATTACCCGTGTCGAGCACCACGCCCGAGGAATGCGGGTCGTCGGCACACCAGTTGTGCACCGCTTCAAGCAACTGCTCGCCATAGTGCTGGCCCTGGAATTGCGGGTGAACGCCCAGCAGCGGTAATACATGCACCGAATCGGTGGGCAGGCACGCCAGCACCGCGTGGTGGTAATCCAGATAACGTCGGGTGCCGCGCACGCCGGTGCTCAGCCACATGCGAATTTGCCAGGCCCAGCTCTCGGTGATACCCAGGCGCCGTTGCGGCGGCGCGATCAGGGCGATGCCGATCATCTTGTCATCAACAAACAGCCCAATGGCCGGGAGCTTCTGGAAGAAATGTTGCTTGACCAGCTCACGCACCGTGGCGCGCACCCGCAATTCATAGCCGGGGCGCTGCGCTTCGAAAATATAGGCGAAGGTCGGCTCATGGCGATAAGCCTGGTACAGCAGCGCGCGGGCCTCGCGGGAATAGCCGCTGTTGAGCACGCGGATCTGGGCAGTGGCGGTTGAAGTGTCAAGCATGCAGTCAATCTCCCTGGGCGCCACTCGAAAGGCGGCGTTCATAGGGTTACGAACCTGCGGCGCAGCAGTCGTTCCAAGACATTGGCAACGCAGATGCCCTGTCCCCACGCTGGCCCCGGCCGGACTTGTCGGCTAGCATCGCCCTTTTTGCCAGACCGGACTGTCGACCATGAAAATCGTCTCCTTCAATATCAACGGGCTGCGCGCCCGCCCTCATCAGCTGGCGGCGCTGATCGACAAGCACCAACCCGACGTCATCGGCCTGCAGGAAACCAAGGTTCACGATGACCAGTTCCCCCTGGCCGAGGTGCAGGCGCTGGGCTACCACGTGTACTACCACGGTCAGAAAGGTCATTACGGCGTGGCCTTGCTGTCGCGCAAGGAAGCCTTGAGCGTGCACAAGGGCTTCGACAGTGATGAAGAGGACGCCCAGCGCCGTTTCATCTGGGGCACGTTCGCCGATGAAAACGGCCAACCGGTCACGGTCATGAACGGCTATTTCCCCCAGGGCGAAAGCCGTGACCACCCGACCAAGTTCCCCGCCAAGCAGCGCTTCTATGAGGACTTGCAACAGTTGCTGGAAAGCCGGTTCAGCAACGAGCAGCCGCTGGTGGTGATGGGCGACGTGAATATCTCCCCGCAGGACTGCGACATCGGCATCGGCGCCGACAATGCCAAGCGCTGGCTGAAAACCGGCAAGTGCAGCTTCCTGCCGGAAGAACGCGAATGGATGGCCCGCCTGAAAAACTGGGGCCTGGTGGACAGTTTCCGGCACCTCTATCCGGACGTGACCGACCGCTTCAGCTGGTTCGACTACCGCAGCCGCGGGTTTGAGGACGAGCCCAAGCGCGGGCTGCGGATTGACGTGATCATGGCGTCCAATGGGCTGCTGCCAAGGGTCAAGGATGCCGGCGTGGACTACGACCTGCGTGGATTGGAGAAGCCGTCGGACCATGCACCGATCTGGCTCGAATTGAGCTGAACCCCTGACTGTCTTCGACCTGGCGCTGTCACGCAGCAAACTGGAACCTCCGTGGCGAGCAGGCTTGTCCTGCGTTGGGCTGCGCAGCAGCCCCAAAACCAGGCGCTGAGCCGTATCAGGTACACCGCGTTTTGCTTGATTGGGGGCGCTTCGCACCCCAACGCGGGGCAAGCCCGCTCGCCACAATAAGCCCACAAGCGCAGATTCCCTGTGGCGAGCAGGCTTGCCCTGCGTTGGGCTGCGCAGCAGCCCCAAAACCAGGCGCTGAGCCGTATCAGGTACACCGCGTTTTGCTTGATTGGGGGCGCTTCGCACCCCAACGCGGGGCGAGCCCGCTCGCCACAATAAGCCCACAAGAGCCCTCTTGATCGTTCCCACGCGTGGGAACGATCAAAATTTCCTTAACTGAACGGCATTAGGGCAAGCCCTAATGCCGTTCAGTTAAGCGCAGATTCCCTGTGGCGAGCAGGCTTGTCCTGCGTTGGGCTGCGCAGCAGCCCCGAAGCCAGGCGCTGAGCCGTATCAGGTACACCGCGTTTTGCTCGATTGGGGGCGCTTCGCACCCCAACGCGGGGCAAGCCCGCTCGCCACAGGGATGCAGTTGCTGAAAAAACTCATTTGATAAGAGGCGGCAGCCCCCTCCCACACTCATTCCTGGCGCCGCTTGACGGGCGCGTCTCGGTCATATTTCTGCAAACTCTCTGACTTAATCTCGTCGCACTCTCTTTGAAGGTGCCGGCATGATGCTGCGCGTTCTGTTTCTTTTGACCCTTTTCCCTCTGATTGCCGTGTCGGCGCAACTGCCCGTACCCGAGCACGGCCCTGCCCTGCGCATTCAGGGCTCCAATACCATCGGCGCAGCGCTGGGCCCGGCTTTGGTGAAGGGCTTGCTGGAGCACGAGGGCGTGCAACGGGTGCACATCGAACCGGGCGACGGACAAAACGAGCAGCGCGTAGTCGGCAAGACGCGCCAGGGCAGGAGCGTGACCATCGAGGTGGCGGCCCATGGCTCCAGCACCGGCTTTGCCGCGCTGAAAAAAGCCAGCGCAGACCTCGCGGCAGCGTCCCGCCCGATCAAGGACAGCGAGCTGGTGGACCTTGAGCCACTGGGCGACCTGAAAAGCCCCGAAGCCGAACAGGTGATCGCCATCGATGGCCTGGCCATCATCGTTAACCCGCTCAACCCGCTGAACACCCTCGACACCGAACAACTGGCGCAGCTCTTCAACGGCGAGGTCAGCACCTGGGAAGCACTGGGCGGCGTCGGCGGGCCTGTTCATGTGTATGCGCGAGATGACCAGTCCGGCACCTACGACACGTTCAAGGAGCTGGTGCTGAACCGGCGCGGCAAACCGCTGGCTTCAAGCGCCCGGCGTTTCGAGTCCAGCGAAGCTTTGTCCGATGCAGTCAGCCGCGATCCCCAGGGCATCGGCTTTATCGGCCTGCCCTACATACGCCAGGCCAAGGCGGTGGCGATTGCCGATGGCGATTCACAACCGATGTTGCCGCTCAATAGCTTGATCGCCACCGAAGATTACCCGCTGTCGCGGCGCCTGTTCTTTTACCTGCCGCCGGCGAGCCACAACCCGTGGGCCCGGGCGCTGGTGGACTTTGCCCAGAGCAGCCAGGGCCAGGCAATCGTCGCGGCCAACGGTTTTATTGCCCAGCAGGTGCAGGCCATTGGCGTGCAACCGCGTGCGTCGATGCCGGCGGACTATCAAGCGATTGCCCGCGATGCCCAGCGCCTGAGCGTCAATTTTCGTTTCGAGGAAGGCAGCGCCAGCCTGGACACCAAGGCGCGCCAGGATGTGCTGCGGGTGGTGGACTACCTGAAAAGCCACGGCAAGCTCGACAAGCAGGTGACGCTGGTGGGATTTGGCGATGCCAAGAATGATCCCCAGCGCGCAGCGTTGCTGTCGAAGTTGCGGGCGATGGCGGTGCGCAGGGAACTGGTCAAGAGCGGCGTGGTGCTGCGCGATATTCGCGGGTTTGGCGCGCAGATGCCGGTGGCGGCGAATACGGCGGATGAGGGGCGGATCAAGAATCGGCGGGTGGAGGTCTGGGTGTACTGAGGCTGGAGTTTGGGGTTATCAGGACGGGCCTCATCGGGAGCAAGCCCCCTCCCACATTTGCACTGTATTCACAATTCAAAATGTGCGAGGGGGCTTGCTCCCGATTGCAGGCGACGCAGTGCTACTGCCCGCCGCGCATCATCTCCCTGGGCACATACTTGCCAATCTCGAACTTGCCGATCGCCGCGCGGTGCACTTCATCCGGGCCATCGGCCAGGCGCAGGGTGCGTTGCATGGCGTACATGTAAGCCAACGGGAAATCATTGGAAACGCCGGCACCGCCGTGCATCTGAATCGCGCGGTCGATCACCTTCAGCGCCACGTTCGGCGCGACCACCTTGATCTGCGCGATCTCGCTTTTCGCTACTTTATTGCCCACGGTGTCCATCATGTACGCGGCCTTCAGGGTCAGCAGGCGCGCCATGTCGATTTCCATGCGTGAGTCGGCGATCTTGTCGATGTTGCCACCCAGGCGTGCCAACGGCTTGCCGAATGCGGTGCGGCTGACCGAACGTTTGCACATCAGTTCCAGCGCGCGTTCGGCCATGCCCACCGAGCGCATGCAATGGTGAATACGGCCGGGGCCGAGGCGCCCCTGGGCGATCTCGAAGCCACGGCCTTCGCCAAGCAGGACGTTTTCGTAGGGCACCCGTACGTTGTCGAACAGCACTTCGGCGTGACCGTGGGGCGCGTCGTCGTAGCCGAACACCGGCAGCGGTCGGAGGATTTTCACACCGGGTGTGTCCACCGGCACCAGGATCATCGAATGCTGCTGGTGACGCGGCGCGTCCGGATTGCTCAGGCCCATGAAGATGAGGATCTTGCAGCGCGGGTCGCAGGCGCCGGAGGTCCACCACTTTTTGCCGTTGATGACCCACTCATCGCCCTGGCGCTCGGCACGGGCGGCCATGTTGGTGGCATCGGACGAAGCCACGTCCGGCTCGGTCATGGCGAAGGCCGAACGGATCTCGCCGCGCAGCAGCGGTTCGAGCCAGCGCTGTTTCTGTTCTTCGTTGGCATAGCGCACCAGCACTTCCATGTTGCCGGTGTCGGGGGCCGAGCAGTTGAACGGCTCCGGCCCCAGCAGCGAGCGACCCATGATTTCGGCCAGCGGCGCGTATTCCAGATTGGTGAGGCCGGCGCCGAGTTCGGACTCGGGCAGGAACAGGTTCCACAGGCCTTCGGCTTTGGCGCGGGCCTTGAGTTCTTCCATGATCGCTGTGGGCTGCCAGCGGTCGCCTTCGCTGACCTGGCGTTCAAACACCGGCTCGGCCGGGTAGACGTAAGCGTCCATGAATGCAGTGACGCGTTCACGCAGTTCCTGAACCTTGGGCGAATAGGCGAAATCCATGGGCAGCTCCCTTCTCTGAGAGGTTGTTTAGGTCATGAATTCGATGCTAGAACAGCGCTGATAATTTACCTAGCCTATTCTCGGCGTGTATTAACATTCATCACCGATATATGATCAGCCTATCGGCACCTAACAATAAGAGCGCAACGCAATGAATCTGAGCAAGGTCGACCTGAACCTCTTCATCGTCTTTGATGCGATCTACACCGAAGCCAACCTGACCCGCGCCGGGCAGATCGTCGGCATTACGCAACCGGCGGTGTCCAACGCGCTGGCCCGCCTGCGCGAGACCTTCAACGACCCGCTGTTCGTGCGCACTGCCCAGGGCATGGTGCCTACGCCGATGGCGCAGAACATCATCGGCCCGGTGCGCAATGCGCTGTCGTTGCTGCGGGTATCGGTGCAGGAAAGCCGGATTTTCAATCCTCAACAGGCGGCCAAGACCTATCGCATCAGCATGACCGACCTCACCGAGGCGGTGATTCTGCCGCTGCTGTTCCAGCGCCTGCGCCGGCTGGCACCCACGGTGGTGATCGAAAGTTTCCTGTCCAAGCGCCGCGAGACCACCAAGGAACTGGCGGCCGGGCGCCTGGATTTTGCCGTGGACGCACCGCTCAACACCGACCCGCAGGTGCGTCACGTCAAGCTGATGGAAGACCGCTACGTGTGCGCCATGCGCAAGGGCCATCCGCTGGCGGGCAAGGACAAGCTCAGCCTGGATGATTACCTGTCGCTGACCCACATTCATATCTCCAGTCGCCGCAACGGCCTGGGCCATGTCGACCTGGCCCTGGGCAAGATGGGCATCCAGCGCAAGATCGCGCTGCGTTCCCAGCATTACCTGATGGCCTCGCAGGTGCTGCAGCAGACCGACATGGTCATGACCGTGCCCGAGCGCTTCGCCCGCCGCCACGAACTGCACTGGGTCAACCTGCCGGTGAACGACGTGCCGCCCGTGGAAACCCATTTGTACTGGCATGAAAGCACCGACCAGGACCCGGCCAACCGCTGGATGCGCGAGCAGATGATCGAGCTGTGCCAGCAGGTGACGGCCCATGAGAAGAAGCTCGATGGCAAACAGGCCTGACCTTTGACTGGGCGGGCTTGCCGGGGTTGTCGTGGTGGCGAGCCCGCTCGCCACGGCAAGATGAAAGCCATGGGATGTTATTGACGTTTACGTCAACCAGCCATTAGCTTAGCGCCAAGCCATCCGCCGAGCGCCGCCATGAGCACCACCTACAGCATCTCCGACCTCGCCCGCGAGCTCGACATCACCACCCGCGCCATTCGCTTTTATGAAGAGCAAGGCCTGCTGACCCCAGAGCGTCGGGGCCAGGAGCGTATCTACTCAGCGCGGGACAAGGTCAGCCTCAAGCTGATTCTGCGCGGCAAGCGCATCGGTTTCTCCCTGGCCGAATGCCGCGAGCTGATCGAACTCTACGATCCCACCAGCGGCAACCACATCCAGCTCAACAGCATGCTGGCCAAGATCGCCGAGCGGCGTGAACAACTGGAACAGCAACTGCTGGACATCGAACAGATGAAGCTGGAACTGGACACCGCCGAAGAACGCTGCACTCAAGCCCTGGCCCACACCATGAGCCAGTCTGGCCATTGAACAGAAGGTAATCCCCATGCCCCTCCCCTCCCACGTACGCCTGGTTGAAGTCGGCCCACGCGACGGTTTGCAGAACGAAGCCCAGCCCATCGCCGTGGCGGACAAGGTCCGTCTGGTGGACGCCTTGAGCGACGCCGGGCTGGGCTATATCGAAGTGGGCAGCTTTGTGTCGCCCAAATGGGTGCCGCAGATGGCCGGCTCCGCCGAGGTGTTTGCGCAGATCCGGCGCAAGCCCGGCGTGACCTACGGCGCGCTGGCGCCCAACCTGCGCGGCTTTGAAGATGCGCTGGCGGCCGGCGTCAAGGAGGTCGCAGTGTTTGCGGCCGCGTCCGAGGCGTTCTCGCAACGCAACATCAACTGCTCGATCCGCGAGAGCCTGGAGCGCTTCGCACCGATCATGAGCGCAGCCCGGCAGCACGGTGTCAGCGTGCGCGGCTACGTGTCCTGTGTGCTGGGATGCCCTTACGAAGGTGACGTCGCGCCGGAACAGGTCGCTGCGGTGGCCCGCGAGCTGTACGCCATGGGCTGCTATGAAGTGTCCCTGGGCGACACCATCGGCACCGGCACGGCAGGCGATACGCGGCGGTTGTTCGAGGTCGTTGGCGCCCAGGTGCCAAGGGAGAAGCTTGCCGGACACTTCCACGACACTTACGGCCAGGCCATCGCGAATATCTATGCCAGCCTGCTGGAAGGTATCCAGGTGTTCGACAGCTCTATCGCAGGCCTTGGCGGCTGCCCGTATGCCAAGGGCGCCAGCGGTAACGTCGCCACCGAAGACGTGGTGTACCTGCTCGACGGGCTGGGCATCCACACCGGCATCGACCTCTCGCGCCTGATTGACGCGGGCCGGCAGATCAGCCAGGTGCTGGGGCGCGCCAGTGGGTCGCGGGTGGCGAAGGTGCGTAGCGCCAGTTGAGTAGCAAGGCTGTGACAATGTGTTACCGGGCGCCGACACAGCGGGTAACGCGGGAACATAATTGGCCGCCTTTGCGCAGAGGCAATCGCGGCATAAAAAATAAGCTATTGATTTTAATAGAAATTTAAAAGTTGGCATGGCTCCTGCTATCTCTATTGCATAACAAGAATAAAAAGCACCAAGCCTAATAAAAACAAGACGTAACGACTCTGACATAACAAAAACAACACGGCAGAGACGCAGCTAACAGATTTTTTTGGAAGCACTTCAGCGCTCAAAAAAATACGTTTGCTCTTGACCCCGGATGGGGGTCACCCAAAACAGCAGTAAAGGGCCACGGCTGCCAAAAACAACAACAGGCCGCCCCTCAATAATAAAAAAAGAGCACGCAACGACACATTAAAAGGGACCTTCGGGTCCCTTTTGTGCTTTTTAAGATATCGGCAGGCCTTGCTCTGATCAGCATAAGACCGACCGTTTATGCTTGCGTAGAATCGGACTCATCAAAGGTGTACACCATGTGATAAATATGACTGGCCAATTGAGCCCGATAATGTAAGCGAACCTGCTCTTTCCGAGGCAAACTATTATACTCACCAAAGATAGATCCCATGGCGCGAGACACTGCCGATAAAATTCGGCACAACTCCAAGTCATCATCAATAGTCGATTCAAAATCAATATCATAGATAATGACGTCTTCAGGAATCTCTTGCTGCTCACCCTCTACAAACAAACCTTGCGCCAACGAAAAACTTGCCAACTGAACACCTTGCGCCTTGAGCATATAATTAACAGTTACCAAAAAAGCTTTCGGTGTAGTAGTCATACCCGTCATAAGCGCTTCATTTTTTATTGCCAATAAATTATTGACCACGCTCGTGACGAATTGAATATTCACTCTAAACCGATAGATCTCTCTAGCACATAGTTCCAGTTCAGGTAATGAAAGCTCGGCAGTTCTCTTGGGATCTTTGCCATATACAACAGTGACAACATTATTGAAACATGCGAAATCTTTGTGTGCTGCAATATTACGCCACTGGTTAAAAGGAATATGCAAGAGCACATCCCGATTGACGGAGAGGGCTGGAAATCCGTCAAAAAACATGATGCACTTCTGCAAGACGTCAAACAGTTCGAAGCTTTTGGGTATCCCTTTGCTTCGTTTATCTGACACAAGACAAGCAATGAGATAACCCTCCTTTTTCACTAAAAATTCTAGCGTTTTATTAATGGTGTCAAAATACCCACTGACCTTTTCTCGATAATCATTCTCTTCATGTGCAATTACGTTACTATTACGCATACTCCAAAATGAACTATTGGCTTCGTTCCAGTTAGCATTTGACGTTTTGAATAACTCCACCAACAGAGTTTTGTCTTTGCCGGAGACCCAATCCATCAGCGTGTCGACAGCAAGACGGGCATCAGTGAAACCGTGCTCACTGTCATTCAGACTCAAGAGCAGCTCAAATAAACCGATGAGATGTCCAAGATACTCTGGCCTGGTATCAAACCGCGATGCAGTCTCAGAAACGAATCTCTTAAAATATGCATTAACTTCATATTCGGCCTCTGGAAATAGCGTTCCACTATCGACGATGATTTTCATGATATCCATTTCCAGTAAAAGGCTTTGAAGAATGAAGAGCAGTGCAATAGGCGACATTCTACAAAAAACAGGTGGGTTTCATAGATTTATCAGCACGGTTCTCAGGTAATCCTGCCAAGCCTGATTACTCGAGGACAATTGCAAGCTTTTGACGCCTAGAACGAGCGCTACGATTGACAGCGCCGTAACGCAAGCTTACGTTAACGTAAAGGTCAGCGCCCTCACCGGCCCTCATCCCACACAACAACAAAGCTCACAGTAAGGTGCCTGCCATGAGTTATCCGTCCCTGAACTTCGCCCTCGGCGAAACCATCGACATGCTGCGCGACCAGGTGCAGTCCTTCGTGGCCAAGGAAATCGCACCACGCGCCGCGCAGATCGACATCGACAACCTGTTCCCCGCCGACCTGTGGCGCAAGTTCGGTGACATGGGCCTGCTCGGCATCACTGTGGCGGAAGAATACGGCGGCGCCGGCCTGGGTTACCTGGCCCATGTGGTGAGCATGGAGGAGATCAGCCGCGGCTCGGCCTCCGTGGCGTTGTCCTACGGTGCGCACTCCAATCTGTGCGTCAACCAGATCAACCGCAACGGCAATCATGAACAGAAGCTCAAGTACCTGCCCAAACTGATCAGCGGCGAGCACATCGGTGCCCTCGCCATGAGCGAGCCCAACGCCGGCTCCGACGTGGTCTCGATGAAACTGCGCGCCGACAAACGCGGCGACTGCTACGTGCTCAATGGCAGCAAAACCTGGATCACCAACGGCCCCGATGCCAGCACCTACGTGATCTATGCCAAGACCGACCTGGAAAGGGGCGCCCACGGCATCACCGCATTCATCGTCGAGCGCGACTGGAAAGGCTTCAGCCGCAGCAACAAGTTCGACAAGCTGGGCATGCGCGGCTCCAACACCTGCGAGCTGTTTTTCGACGACGTCGAAGTGCCCGCAGACAACATCCTCGGTGTGCTCAACGGCGGCGTGAAAGTGCTGATGAGCGGGCTGGACTACGAGCGCGTGGTGCTGGCCGGCGGGCCCACCGGGATCATGCAGGCCTGCATGGACCTGATCGTGCCCTACATTCACGATCGCAAGCAGTTCGGCCAGAGCATCGGCGAATTCCAGCTGATCCAGGGCAAGGTCGCCGACATGTACACCCAGCTCAACGCCAGCCGCGCCTACCTCTACGCCGTGGCCCAGGCCTGCGAGCGCGGCGAGACCACGCGCAAGGACGCCGCCGGTGTGATCCTCTACAGCGCCGAGCGCGCCACACAGATGGCCCTCGACGCGATCCAGATTCTCGGCGGCAATGGCTACATCAACGAATTCCCCGCCGGGCGCCTGCTGCGTGATGCCAAGCTGTATGAAATCGGCGCGGGCACCAGTGAGATTCGGCGCATGTTGATCGGTCGCGAACTGTTCAACGAAACCCGCTGAAGGAGCGCGCCATGGCCACCTTGCACACCCAGCTCAACCCACGCTCGGCGGAATTTTCCGCCAACAGCGCGGCGATGCGTCAGCAGGTCGACGCCCTGCATGCCCTCCTCGCCCAGGTACAACAAGGCGGCGGCCTCAAGGCCCAGGAGCGGCATACCTCGCGCGGCAAACTGCTGCCGCGCGAACGCATCAATCGTCTGCTTGATCCGGGCTCGCCGTTCCTCGAACTCAGCCAACTGGCCGCCCATCAGGTGTATGGCGAAGACGTGCCGGCCGCCGGGGTGATTGCCGGGATTGGCCGCGTCGAGGGTGTGGAATGCATGATTGTCGCCAACGATGCCACGGTCAAAGGCGGCTCCTACTACCCGCTGACGGTAAAAAAACACCTGCGCGCGCAGACCATCGCCGAGCAGAACCGCCTGCCGTGCATCTACCTGGTGGACTCCGGCGGCGCCAACCTGCCGCGCCAGGATGAGGTGTTCCCGGACCGCGAACACTTCGGGCGGATCTTCTTCAACCAGGCCAACATGAGCGCCCAGGGCATCCCGCAGATCGCCGTGGTGATGGGCTCGTGCACCGCCGGGGGTGCCTATGTGCCGGCCATGGCCGACGAGGCGATCATGGTGCGCCAGCAGGCCACGATCTTCCTGGCCGGCCCGCCGCTAGTCAAAGCGGCGACCGGCGAAGTGGTCAGTGCCGAGGACCTGGGCGGCGCCGATGTGCACTGCAAAATCTCCGGCGTGGCCGACCACTACGCCGACAGCGACGAACACGCTCTGGCCCTGGCCCGCCGCAGCGTGGCCAACCTCAACTGGCGCAAGCTGGGCGAGTTGCGCCTACGCCCGCCGGTAGCGCCGCTGTACAGCGCAGAAGAGCTCTACGGGGTGATCCCGGCCGAGGCCAAGCAACCATTCGATGTGCGCGAGGTGATCGCGCGGCTGGTGGATGCATCGGTATTCGATGAATTCAAGGCGCTGTTCGGGACCACGTTGGTCTGCGGCTTTGCGCACTTGCATGGCTACCCGATTGCGATCCTCGCCAACAACGGCATCCTGTTCGCCGAAGCCGCGCAGAAAGGCGCGCACTTTATCGAGCTGGCCTGCCAGCGCGGGATTCCCCTGCTGTTCCTGCAGAACATCACCGGTTTCATGGTCGGGCAGAAGTATGAAGCCGGCGGCATCGCCAAGCACGGCGCCAAGCTGGTCACGGCGGTGGCCTGCGCTAGGGTGCCGAAATTTACCGTGATCATCGGCGGCAGCTTCGGGGCCGGCAACTACGGCATGTGCGGGCGCGCCTATGACCCGCGTTTTTTATGGATGTGGCCCAACGCGCGCATCGGCGTGATGGGTGCCGAGCAGGCGGCCGGCGTGCTGGTGCAGGTCAAGCGCGAACAGGCCGAACGCGCCGGCACTGCCTTCAGCGCCGAGGATGAAGCCGCGATCAAGCAGCCGATCCTCGACCAGTATGAAACCCAGGGCCATCCCTATTACTCCAGCGCCCGCCTGTGGGACGACGGCGTCATCGACCCGGTGCAGACCCGCGAGGTACTCGCCCTGGCACTGTCCGCCGCACTGAACGCCCCCATCGAGCCGAGCCGCTTCGGCGTGTTTCGCATGTAAATGGAGCTTGTCCCCCATGCACGATTTCAACACCCTCGAACTGATCACCGATAGCCGTGGCTTTGCCACGTTATGGCTCAGTCGTGAAGCCAAGAACAACGCGTTCAACGCCGAGATGATCCGCGAATTGATCCTCGCCCTGGAGCACGTGCAGGGCGACCCTTCCCTGCGCTTTCTGGTGGTGCGCGGACGCGGCCGGCACTTCAGCGCAGGGGCTGACCTGGCCTGGATGCAGCAGTCGGCCGAGCTGGACTACCACACTAACCTGGACGACGCGCGCGAACTGGCGGAGCTGATGTACAACCTCGCCAAGCTGAAAATCCCCACCCTGGCCGTGGTGCAAGGCGCCGCCTATGGGGGTGCGCTGGGTTTGATCAGTTGCTGCGACATGGCAATCGGCGCCGATGATGCACAGTTCTGCCTGTCGGAAGTGCGCATCGGCCTGGCACCGGCGGTGATCAGCCCGTTCGTGGTGCAGGCCATCGGTGAGCGCGCGGCGCGGCGCTATGCTCTGACGGCCGAGCGATTTGGCGGCCAGCGTGCGCGGGAAATCGGCCTGCTGGCGGAGAGTTATCCGGCCGACATGCTGGAGCAGCAAGTGGACGTCTGGGTGACCAACCTGCTGCAGAACAGCCCGGCGGCCATGCGCGCCAGCAAGGACCTGCTGCGCGAAGTGGGCCACGGCGCCCTCACGCCAGCCCTGCGGCGCTATTGCGAAAATGCCATCGCGCGTATTCGCGTCAGCGCCGAAGGCCAGGAAGGCTTGCGTGCATTCCTGCAAAAACGCACGCCTGTCTGGCAGTCCCGGGAGCCACGCCCATGAGACCACTTACCACCCTGCTGGTCGCCAACCGTGGCGAAATTGCCTGCCGGATCATGCGCACCGCCAAAGCGATGGGGCTGACCACGGTAGCCGTGCACAGCGCCATCGACCGCGATGCGCGGCACAGTCGCGAGGCGGACATTCGCGTCGACCTGGGCGGCAGCAAAGCTACAGAAAGTTACCTGCAAATCGACAAGATCATCGCCGCCGCCAAGGCCAGTGGCGCCCAGGCGATTCATCCGGGCTATGGCTTTCTCTCGGAAAACGCAGCGTTTGCCCGCGCCATCGAGGCTGCCGGCCTGATCTTCCTCGGCCCGCCCGCCTCGGCCATCGATGCCATGGGCAGCAAGTCGGCGGCCAAGACGTTGATGGAAGCCGCCGGGGTGCCATTGGTACCGGGTTATCACGGCGAGGCCCAGGATCTGGACACCTTTCGCGACGCCTGCGAGCGCATCGGCTATCCCGTGCTGCTGAAAGCGACTGCCGGCGGCGGCGGCAAGGGCATGAAGGTGGTCGAAGACATCAGCCAGTTGGCCGAAGCCCTGGCTTCAGCCCAGCGTGAGGCAGTGTCCTCGTTCGGCAACGGGCAGATGCTGGTGGAGAAATACCTGCTCAAGCCGCGGCATGTGGAAATCCAGGTGTTCGCCGATGGGCACGGCCACTGCCTGTACCTCAATGAGCGCGATTGCTCGATCCAGCGGCGTCATCAAAAGGTGGTGGAAGAAGCCCCGGCGCCGGGGCTGAGTGTTGAACAGCGCAAGGCCATGGGCGAAGCGGCAGTGCGCGCGGCGCAGGCGATTGGTTATGTGGGCGCGGGCACGGTGGAGTTTTTGCTGGATGCCCGTGGCGAATTTTTCTTCATGGAGATGAACACCCGGCTGCAGGTGGAGCATCCGGTGACCGAAGCGATTACCGGCCTTGATCTGGTGGCCTGGCAGATCCGCGTGACCCAGGGCGAGGCGCTGCCGATCACTCAGGCGCAGGTGCCGTTGAATGGCCACGCCATTGAGGTGCGGCTGTATGCCGAAGATCCGACCCATGATTTTCTGCCTGCCACCGGGCACCTGGCGCTGTACCGCGAGTGCGACCCGGGGCCTGGACGTCGCGTGGACAGCGGCGTGGAGCAAGGTGACAGGGTCTCGCCGTTCTACGATCCGATGCTGGGCAAGCTGATTGCCTGGGGCGAGGACCGCGAGCAGGCGCGCCTGCGTCTGCTGGCCATGCTCGACGAGTTCGCTGTGGGTGGGCTCAAGACCAATCTGGGTTTTCTGCGACGCATCATCGGCCATCCGGCGTTTGCGGCGGCCGAGCTCGATACCGGGTTCATTCCGCGTTATCAGGCGCAGTTGCTGCCGACGGAGGGTGCGTTGAGCGACGGGTTCTGGCAGGCGGCGGGTTCGGCGTTCATGCAGAGTCTGCCGCGCGGTGAAGGGCCTTGGGCGGATACCCGGGGCTTTCGCGCGGGGCTGCCGGCGCAGGTTTCGCTGCACTTGAGCTGCAATGGGCAGGATCGGGTGGTGACATTGGCTGCCGGCGCTGCGCACAAGATGCACGGTGAGCAGTTGCTGATCGACGATCAGGGCATACGCCGCGCGCACCTGGCGGTGCGTCATGAAAGCACCGTATACCTGCGCTGGGACGGCGAGATGCAGGCGGTCAGCCTGTTTGACCCGATTGCGGCGGTGGAGGCGGGACAGTCGCAACAGGGCGGTCTCACTGCGCCCATGAACGGCAGCATCGTGCGGGTGCTGGTGGAGGTTGGTCAGCCTGTCGAAGCCGGCACGCAACTGGTGGTGCTCGAAGCAATGAAAATGGAACACAGCATTCGCGCGCCCGTGGCCGGAGTGGTCAAGGCGCTGTTTTGCCAGGAAGGCGAGATGGTGGCTGAAGGCAGTGCACTGGTGGAACTGGAAATGGCCGACTAGAACCTCGCGGTGGCTTGCACGACAACACCGAGGATGCGGCAATCGTCGGTGAACAGCAGCTTCGGGTAGGTGGGATTGAGCGGCACCAGGTACAGCTGGCCGCTTTCTTCCTGCAATTGGCGAAAGGTGGCCCGGGGGCTGTCGTCCCATTGCGCAACAACCAGCTTACCGGGAACGGCATCGATGGAAGGGTCGACCAGGATCAGCATGCCTGCGCTGACGCTGAGCCCTGTAGGGGCGGTCATGGCGTCGCCGGTTACGGGGAGCCAGAAGGCTTCGCCGCCCGCGTGATAGTCCGTCAGCTCAAAGCGCTCGGGGCCATAGGGCGCACGTTCTTCGCGCACTTCACAGAGCCCGTTCCAGTCGCTGACCGGGTAGCGGAAATACGGGTTGTAGTGGTGTTCCAGTGGCCGCTCTGCGTCCACCCGCTCACGAATCTCCAGCGCCACCTCCAGATAGCCCAGTCCCAGTTCCGCCAGCACCCGGTTCATGTCCGCAAGGCTGGGCACCCGGCGTTTGTTGAGCCAATGGCCCACACCCCCCTGGGACATGCCCAGGCGTTCGGCCAGTTCATCCTGGGTGACCTTGCGGTCTTTCATGTTGGCCCGGACCAACGCTATCCATTTATCCATGGTGCGTGACAATACGTTGCGTATTTTTCAGGGCAATAAACAGTTTGTAGTAATCCACGAAACGACATAAATACGATACGTACTATTATCAATCTCAAGGATTCCGCCCCCATCAGAGTATCGCCCACGATGACGACCACCCCGTATCTACCGCTCGAAACACCTTCCACTGACGAAGCACTCGACATGCACACCAGCGGCGCCGCCCAACGTGCATTGGACTATTACTTGAAAGTGAATATGTCCGACTCCAAGGCAGACGACACCTTCTTTCACATCAAACCCGGCATCAGCCATGAAGAAGCCCTGGTGCATGCCTCCGACCTGCTGCGCAGTGCAGCCGCTACGGCTTACGAATCTGCGAGCAACCATCAGGGCAATCAGCGCGATCTGGCGTTTTCAGTGGTGTATCTGATCGATATGGCGAAGGCGATGGTAGAGCGATCGTTGCTACGGCCGCAGGCCGAGGCAAACATGTGAGGACGCGAAGCAAAAATATTTCTATCCAGTGGATAAAAACATTTGACTTGCAAATGATAATGATTATTATTGGGCTCAGCTGATCGCGAGATCAGTCGATAGACCAAGAGACCTTAGGTCGGACTCTTGGAATATCTCCTCATCAGGCTAATCACGGTTTTTGACCCGGCTCTTTGGCCGGGTCTTTTTTTTGCCAGTTTCCCTGGCGTGGCTTCAGGCTAATGAAGACTGTGTGTTGCTTGATGGCGCGCATGGTAGCAAAAGACCATTGCCCAATGAAAGTCGCCCAACTGCTCTGGACGGGATCTTTGAGAAACAGCGCCTGAGAATCAATCTCACCGTTTTCAAGCCGCCGCCGGATCAGGAAGAATGCCCCCTCCCCTGCAACAATTTTGCATCAAGATTTTGCCCAGCCTCTGTGTAATATAGCCGCCACAACTCATATTCAGGCAACCAGACCATGACCGTGGCCTTGACCTCCATCAAGATCAGCACCGACTTCGACAGCGGCAACATCCAGGTCCTGGATGCCAGCGATGCCTATCAGTTGCTGCTGGCGATCAAACCCGATACCCGCAGCCAGCATTTCCAGTGGTTCCACTTCAAGGCCGAAGGCATGCACGTGGGCCACACCCACACCTTCCGCCTGAGCAACGCGAGCCATTCCTCGTATAAAAATGCCTGGAGCGGCTACAACGCCGTGGCGTCGTACGATCACGTCAACTGGTTCCGCGTACCCACGCGCTTTGACGGCGAGACGCTGCACATCAGCCTTCAAAGCCGCGAGAAACATGCCTGGTTCGCCTACTTCGAACCCTACAGCCGTGAGCGCCACGATTGGCTGATCGACCAGGCCCTGAAACACGCCGGTACCCAACTGCTGGCCACCGGTAAAAGTGTCGAAGGCCGCGATATCCAGTTGCTGCGCCGTGGCAAAGGCGGCGAAGGCCGACTCAAAGTGTGGATCATCGCGCAGCAACACCCGGGCGAGCACATGGCGCAATGGTTCATGGAAGGCGTTATCGAACGTCTGCAACGCGACGGCGATACCGAGCTTAAAAAGCTGCTGGCGGTCGCCGACCTGTACCTGGTGCCCAACATGAACCCCGATGGCGCTTTCCACGGCCACCTGCGCACCAACGCCATGGGCCAGGACCTCAACCGCGCCTGGCAGAGCGCCAGCCAGGAAATGAGCCCCGAAGTGCTGTTCGTGCAGCAACAGATGGAAAAGTACGGCGTGGACCTGTTCCTCGATATCCACGGCGACGAAGAAATCCCCTACGTGTTCACCGCCGGCTGCGAAGGCAACCCGGGCTATACGCCGCGCATCGAAGCGCTGGAAAAACACTTTCGCAGCCACCTCAGCGCCTTGACCCGCGACTTCCAGACCACTCACGGCTACACCCGCGACCTGCCGGGCGAAGCCAACATGACCCTGGCCTGCAACGCCGTGGGCCAGAAGTACGATTGCCTGTCGCTGACTCTGGAGATGCCGTTCAAGGACAACGACGATGCACCCAACCCCAAAACCGGCTGGTCAGGGGATCGCTCCAGGCAACTGGGCAAGGATGTGTTGAGTACCGTGGCGGATGTCGCCACGAGCCTGCGCTGATCCATTTACATGGCGCACCTGAAATTTCAGGCAGCCATACGCCTGTGGTGAGCGGGCTTGCCCCGCGTTGGGGTGCGCAGCGCCCCCAATCGAGCAAAACGCGGTGTACCTGATACGGCTCAGCGCCTGGCTTTGGGGCTGCTGCGCAGCCCAACGCAGGACAAGCCTGCTCGCCACAGGGGAGCGGCGGTGCGACGATTCGACTTGCCCGCGAAAGCGGTGGGTCAGTCAACATCAATGTTTGCTGGGCCGACGCCATCGGGAGCAAGCCCCCTCCCACATTTTGTACAGAGTTCGCAAACCATTCCGGTCGGCTCTCAGGCCGCCGCGCTCTTGATCTTGATCTGAGGCGCCCCGTCAAACACGCTGGCCGAACGCAGGCTTTGGAGCGTGGGTAACCCGGCAGGACGCCGGGTTAGCCGCGCTGGGCCAAGGATGGCCCATCGCGGCGGCCCACGCTCCAAAGCCTGCGTTCGGGCACACCGAGCCTAAGCGAGGTGCCGAGTGTTGGGGCAAGAGCGTTTTGCTTACTTTTGCGCTTTTCAAAAGTGAGCCGCCGTAAGGGCGGAACCCTAAGTCGCCGTTACCGCAGAAACGGATAGGGACACCGAAAAATCGCACCGCTCATTGCTTCGAGCATCACGCTGGCTTAACTGAACGGCATTAGGGCAAGCCCCGCGTTGGGCTGCGCAGCAGCGCCAAAATCATGCTCCGGGCAGTGTCAGGTACACAGCGTTTTCCTTGATTGGGGGCGCTGCGCACCCCAACGCGGGGCAAGCCCGCTCGCCACAGAGGCTCCAGTTTGCTGCGCGACAGCGCTAGGAGCCTCACGCAGTTAGCGCTCAATCTGCTCCAGCATCGCGCCCAGTCATGCTCTGCAACACCCCATCGCGCCGAATCCACCCGTGAAACAGCGCCGCCGCCAGGTGCGCCAGCACGGTAAAAAACAGCACATACGCCAAAAACCCATGGGCCCTGCGCAACAGCGCAAACAACGGCGCATTCGCCGCCACCAAGGCCGGCAACTGCACCGAACTGCTGAGCATTACCGGATCTCCGGCCGCTGAAATCATCGCCCAGCCAAGCAATGGCAACACCAGCATCAACCCATACAGCAGCAGATGAGACGCCTTGGCCGCCAACACCTGCCACAGCGGCAAATCAGCCGGCAGCGGCGGTTGACGCGTAGAAAAGCGCACCACCAACCGCACAATCACCAACGCCAGAATCGCGATGCCCAGTGGCTTGTGCAGGTGCAGCAGCCACTCATGCCGTTCCGATACCGATGCCGCAAGCCCCGCACCGATAAACAGCATGGCAATGACCATCAGCGCCATCACCCAATGCAGCAGGCGCGCCAGCGGCGCAAAAAAACGCGGTTGAGCACTCATGGTTTCGACTCCTGCGGGGCGCTGTGCAGCGGGCTGACTTCACCGGCGCGGCGTAAATACGAACTGGCGTAAGCCGCCGAACGCGCGGCCAGCAATGGGTCACTGGAGGCTTCGATACCGCTCGGCAAAATCAGCGGGTCGAAGTTGATGTCACGGCAATCGCCATCCGCCTGCGGCTGGCTGCCTTGCAGTACCAGCGTACCGGCGTTCAGCACCTTGTGTTCACCGCTCCAGGCCTTGCTTGCGTCGTCCACCGGATCGCCGGGGCTGGCCAGGGTCATGTTCAGTTGCCACCTTAGCGGCCCCGCCGTCAGGCGCTGCACCAGGTCCTTTTCCAGAAAGTCGCTGCCCGACGGGGCGACATCGCCCGCTGCATCCTGACTCTGCGGCACCACGCCCCACCGTACGGCCTGGCGCTTGCCCTCGGCATTCACCAGGTAAAACGCGTTGATGCCGTTATAGGACTCGGTGGCATAACTGGCAGAAGGCTTCGCTGTCTTGACCCACGCCAGAAACGCCGCCGTCTCAGGGTGCGCGGCAAAAAACGCCGGCATGTTCGCCGGGTTCGGCTTGCCGGTGGCCGGGTCGGGCGCACCGGCCTTGAGCATCTGGTAGAACGCCTCGGGC
This sequence comes from Pseudomonas sp. MH9.3, assembly GCF_034354675.1. NCBI lineage: Bacteria > Pseudomonadati > Pseudomonadota > Gammaproteobacteria > Pseudomonadales > Pseudomonadaceae > Pseudomonas > Pseudomonas sp. MH9.3. Next base: position 1,575,840 of record NZ_CP133785.1, read on the forward strand.
GTGCCCACCGGGAACACCGGCATGCTGTTCATGCCCGTGCGCCATTGCTGGCCGTTGGCCTGGCTGAACTGCACGGCAAAACTGCGGATCGGCACACTGCTGTCCGGCGCGTAGGGGTTGCCGCTGGGCAAGGCGAACCGGCCGATCACCGGCGTCCTCGCCTCGCTGAACACCTGCGCACGGGAGTACGCGCGGGCCTCGGCGCTGCTCTCGAAATATCCCGCCACGCACACGCCTTTGGCATGGTTGCGTCGAAAACCGGGATGCACACCGTTGTTGGTTTCCAGCGCATTGACCAGGGTCTTGGGGCGCAGGCGTTGTGGGTCGAGTGTGCCGTTGACGTAGGCAAACGCCCCGGCTACAACCGCAACCACAGCACCGATACCGGCGAGTCGTGCGATCAGGCTCGCCGTGCTCAACGCGGGACGCGGCGGTGATGAGTGATCTACCATGAAGGAACTCCAGGGCCAATGGCCTTAGGGATGAAACATAAGGTCGGAGCATTGAGACGAATGCCGATCCACCCTATTCCCCGGCGCTGGATTTATTTTTTCAGTGCGGGGGAATAACCTTCAACGCCGGACGTCTCTCAAGTCCAAGCGTAGTGGACAGCCAGACGCCCATGCATGCACTCGACGAACCGTTACGTGAACTCATCCCCAGGCTGCGGCGTTTTGCCGTGTCCCTGACCCGTAACGCCAGCAGCGCCGACGACCTGGTGCAGTCGACACTCGAGCGGGCGATCATCAGCTGGGCCGACAAACGCGTCGAAGGTGACCTGCGCGCCTGGCTGTTCTCGATTCTCTATCGCCAGTTTCTCGACGCCCACCGTCGCAGCCGACGCTACGCGCGCATGCTCGAATTCTTCACCGGACGCGACGACGCGCAGCCGTCGGTAGAGCGCACGGTGATGGCCCAGTCCACCCTGCAAGCCTTCGATAAACTCAACACCGAGCAGCGTGCCCTGCTGTTGTGGGTGTCGGTCGAAGGCCTGAGCTACAAGGAAGTCGCCGACATACTCGAGGTGCCCCTTGGCACCGTGATGTCACGCCTGTCTCGCGCCCGCCAGGCCCTGCGCCAACTCAGCGATGGCGAAATTGCCAGCCCTTCCCTGCGGATACTCAAATGATCAGCCTGCCCCCCAGCGAACGCGATTTACATGCCTACGTCGATCATCAACTGCTGGAGAATGATCGCCGCATGATGGAAACCTGGCTGGCCGGCCACCCGGAGGTGGCGGCCCAGGTGCAAGCCTGGCAACAGGATGCGCAGTTGCTGCGCGCCTCGTTGAGCGGCGCCCTGCAAACACCCGCCAACCCGCAGTTGGACCCGGCACTGATTCGCCAGCGCATCCGGCACCGGTCGCGTCGGCATCTGGCCACAGCCGCCGTGCTGATGATCGCCGTCAGCCTCGGCGGGCTGGGCGGCTGGCACGCCCGCGAAGCCACCCATCCGCCGACGCTGCCAATGACCGATGCGATGCAGGCCTACCGCCTGTTTGCCCAGGACGGCATCATGCCCGCCGACTACAACACCCAGGACAGCGGCACAATGCAAGCCTGGCTCGACCGCTACTTCAACCAGGCCCATCGCTTGCCCGACCTGAGCCAGGCGGGTTTCAGGCCGGTCAGCGGGCGCCTGCTCACCACCGAGCAAGGCGCGGCCGCCATGGTGCTGTACGAAGACCCGCAGGGCCGACGCATCAGCTTTTACATTCGCCCGCCGGGCCCGGGAAACGGCTTGCTGCCCCGTGGCAGTCGCAGCGCCGACGGTCTGCAGGCCGAGTACTGGTCCGGTGACGGCTACAACTATGCGATGGTCAGCCCGGTGGGCCAGCCCGGCACGCCGCTGCTGAAGTTCTAGAAGCCGACGTCGAGCACCACGTTGTCCACATAGACGCCGGCCGGTGGCGTGGTCTGATCGGTGTAGACCCTGGCGTTGTAGTTGTACACCTGGCTGCCGATGCCCAGCCCATTGCCCGGGTTGACTTCGGCCGTCGAACTGGCGCGCCGCGCCGCGCCGACACTGCCCCAGCGCGTGGTGCCGGCACTTTTGAAAATATCGTAGGCCAGGTAGTTGGTGCCGGAAACCATCCGCCGCCGCCCGCCGACACTCACCGGGTTCTGCCCGTCGCTGAGCCCGACGGTATAGGCGCTGCCCTTGGTGCAGGCGATGTTGATGGTCTGCCCGGTCACCGCGGTGAACCCGCTGACCACCGGCGCACTGCCAAAGAGGATATTCGGCGCGGTGATCTGGCAGTCGTTGGTCACCGTCATGCTGACGGTCAGGGTGGCTGTGCCGTTACCGATATCGCGCCCCAGGCAGATGCCGCCAAGGCCCACCCCCGAGCAATAGTTCCAGTTCCAGGCGATGTTCAGTGTCTCGGTGTACAGGCCGGCGGCGACGTTGCTGCCGGTGATAGTGCCCATGTACAGCGGCACGGTTTTCGCGCCAGGCCCTGCGATCAGCCCGATAAGCTGGGCAATGCCGCCCGTGCCGCCAAAATCGAACTGAGTGTTGCGTGCAATCGGAAAGCTCGCGGTATTGGTGCCATAGATCGTGTAGCCGATCACATCACCGGTCGGCCCGACCATGCCGTTGCTGGCCGAGGTGATGGTGGCGTAAAAATGGTCCGACGGCACCAGCAGCGAAATCAACGCCGAGGTGCACGTCAACCCGGCGCTGGTGGTGGAACTGGCCTGCGCAGCCGTGCGTACCGTCATCGAACTGATCGAGCCGAAGCTGGCCGGCACACTGGCCGCCACCGAACACGCCGCCATCGCCTGGCCCGAACACAGCAGCCCCAGACCCAACAGCCATCCCTTGCCCCTCACCCGCATACTCCCCGTTCCTGTCCCTGTGGCGAGCGGGCTTGCCACAACAGCTCTTTCAACAAAGAAAATGGCGCATTCATTGGCACACCAACGGCCCGATCAGCGGCACGTCCTGTTGTTGCTCGTCCATGTCGAATGTGGCCTGGCAGCTCTGGCCTTCGCCCAGGGTGACCTGCAGCGTGTTATGGGCGCTGAGGTTTTCCAGGTAGACCAGGCCATCCCAGCCCACCACCGCCTGGGTGTTGCTCTGCTCATGCACCACCAGGCTGCCCAGCGGCAATTGCTGATGCTGGCGGTCCACCAGGGTGATGCTCGCGGCAAGCACCCGTCGCAATGGAAACTCCAGCAGGTAGCCGCTGCCCCGACGCACCGAGACCCGCTGCTCGACATTCTGGCTCTGGATATTGGGCGGCAGGTTCAGCGGATCGATCTCGTATTTGGCGCGGTAATACGCACTGCTCCATGGCACCAGCAGGTGGCCATGCCGATCGGTCTGGCCGACCAACTGGTTCTCGTAACGCACCGGAATCCCGGCGAACCCCTGGGTGCTCACCACCACAAACGCGTCGTTGATGCGGTTGGCGGCAAACACGTTGCCACCCATCCAGACAAGTGAGCCGCTGGCGTCCGCCCAGCGCGTTTCGGCATCGCTGCTGCCGTACACGCCGGCCTGCAACTGCACCGACTGCAAGCGCCAGGTCAGGTCGGCCTGGCGATAGGTCGGGCCATCGCCCTGCGCATACCCGAGGTTGTAGCCCACCCCGCCTTCGCTGGGCACTGCGCTGCTGTAGTTGAGGCGCTGGCGACTGGCGCCGTCCTTGCTGCGCTCGGTGCTTACCGCCAGGCTGCCATTGAGGTCGAACGGAATCACCAGTTGCGCCTGCATGGCCCAGTTGCTGTCGCCGATCTCGCGGTTGGCCGACAGGTAAAAGCTGGTGTTGCGCCACAGCGGTTTGCTCCAGCTCAGGTTGAGCAGCCGCGTGCGCGAATCGTCCGCCGCCTGCACATCGAAATAGCCCACGCCCAGGCTGCCGAAACGCTGCAGATTGAGGCTCAGGGTGACCTGCTCGCTGCGCTTGCTGAGGCTGGCGTAGGGCGTGTCGACCAGGGTCAGGTCGGCATACTCGTCGCGGCGCTCGACCCGTTGGTACGACAGGCTGTAGCGCGTGCTGTTGTACTGGTAACCCAGGCTCAGTTGCTGGCCGCCGCGGCCGTCGAATCGGCTTTGACTGATGGCGGTATTGAGCACGCCGAAGTTGCCCAGGCGCAGGTTGCCGCCAAGCCCGCCAAGGGTAAGGTTGCTGGACGCTTCGGCATGGCTTTCCAGGGTCACATTGTCGGAGTAGCCATAGCGAAAGGTGCCGCTGGCCACGCCCGACCCGTAGCCGAAATCGCGCAGGGCATAATCGCGACGCAAGGTGCCGGCGGCGACCGAGAAGTCGCTCAGGCCCTGTTGCAGCAGCGTGCTGGTGACGTAGAACGGCACCGTGGTCGACACCTGCCGGCCCAGTGCATCGGTGGTAACCACCACGGCTTCACCGGCGCCATTGATGAACGGAATGTTGGTGAGGGTGTAGGGCCCGGGTTGCAGCAGTGCGCTTTCGGATTTGTAGCCGTTGATAAACAGATCCACCGACGACGGCACCGCCGCCTCCCCGGCAAACTGCGGCAAGGGATAGGTGACCAGGTCCGGGCGCACCGCAAAGTCCCGCGACAGCTGCACCCCGCCCAGGCGCACCGAGCTGCTCCAGGGCAGCGAGCCGCTGATCACATCGCCCGCCTCATAGGTGAGCAAGCGCTCATCATCGGAAAAGCGCCAGGTGGTGTCGTAACGCCGGTAACCGTTATTGAGTGTGCTGTCGCTGATGCCGCCGGCCAGGGTCTGACGAAACTGCCCGGTGGTGGACAAGGTGCCCCAGTTGTCGAACAGCCGCACCTCGTTCCAGGCGGCCAGGTAGCTGCCGCCTTCATCGGTATCGTTGAAATAGACATCGTAGTTGAGCAACGCGCCGAAACTGCTCATGGCCTGGGTGCGCGGGTAGGTGCTGCGGTTGCCGATGAACTGCTCCTGCAGCCAGGACGGTGGCACATCCAGCAGCAGGCGCTGGCCGGTGCTGTCGTAGTCGCTGTGCAGGCCGGGCACCGTATCCAGAGCCACGCTGGGCCCGAAGTCACCGGGCAGGGTCATGCCCACCTCCTGCAATGCACCGGCGGGCACGAAAAGCTGCCCGGCACGCTGATCCACCGCGATCACACGTCCGGTGTCCATCTGGTTGACCACCAACTGCAGAAACAATTGGGCATCGGCGACCGCCTCCATGCTGCTCGGCGGCGGCGGCAGCTCGCCCGCCACCGCTGCGCCCCACAGCCCGCCAGCCACGGCCATCGACAGCCATATGCCGCGAGTCTGACCACAGCTCACCATGGCGTTGTGTCCTTCAATGGACATCTCCCTCCTGTTAACACCCGGGCAACCGCCCGTCCCGCTGCTTCACGCCTACCGCTTGGGCGCCAGGCTCTCCAGTTGCGGCGCACCGTTGATCCGTACCTGTAACGGCTGGTCGGCCGACACGGCGTCCGGCACCGGCCAGCGCATGGTCGCGCCGGGCAGCACATAGCCGAGCAAACCATCGACCAGCGGCCGGGTCTGCCCGTTCTGCTTGAAGGAAGCGTCAGTGAGCCGCGCATGCACGGCGCCCTGGTTACGCACTTCGATGTAGCTGCGCCCGGCCACATTGACCTTGTGCCAGCTCAGTTCCGGCTTGCCCGCGCCCTTGGGGTCACGCTGGCGGGTCGCGTCTTCCTTGCTCCACAGGCCCGCGCCGTAGGCAAACAACGGCACCGAATAGCGCATCTGAAAGCGAATCGCCGCTGCGGTGTTCTTGCCTTCCGGTGGCGCGGGCACCTGCAGCGCGGAGGGGATTTCATCGATGATGATGCGGTAGGCCTGCTCCTGCCCCGGCGGTACCTCCTTGGTGCGGGTCAGCCGCACCAGTTGCTTCTGGCCGGGCTCGATCCTTGCCACGGGCGGGCTGCCGATCACATCGCGCTGGTTCTGGTACTGCTCGTCGAAGTTCTGCTGGCTCCAGGCAAACACGCGCACCTGCAGGTTGGCGGTCTCGGTGCCACGGTTTTCCAGCCACAGTGCGCTGGCCTGCTGATCGGCCTCCAGCACCGGGTCAATCGGCCAGATCAGCACTGAGCTTGCGGCCTGCACAAGCCCGCTCAGGCCCGCGGCAAGCAAGGCAATGCCCACGGCGCACAAGCGCCGGGAAGGTGAACGCATAAAACCACTCCTCATACTCAAATCCCTACCAAGACAGCTGCACCTGCAACGTGTCGCTGTACGTCCCATTCGGCTGATTGCCCGGCAGTACCACCCGCCCGTAGATCGGCAGACGGATGTTGTTTGCATCGCTGTAGCTCACGCTGACGCTCTGGCTCACGCCCAGGCTCTGGCTGAATGCGGCATCCCGAAATAACTGGTAACCCACCTGCGCACTGCCGCTGCTGTGCTTGAGATTGCGCCCGCTGGTGCTGTGCAGCCCGCCGTCGACGCTCACGCTCAGTGCCACCCCTGGCGTGCATTGCAGGGTGATGCCACCGGTCATGGCCGCTGTCACGGTGCTGGTGGCCAGGGCGGAATAGCTGCCGTAGTTCAGCGAACCGTAATTGACCCCGCCGCCCACGATCAGGCAGCCCGGCGTAATGGTCGCGCTCACCTGGAAGCTCTGGTTGGTAACCGCCGACAACGGCAACGGCAGCGCCAGCCCGAAGGCCAGCAACGCTGTGCGCCACATGGTCAGAACGTCAGTTCAACGGCCACCGTGTCCGTGTAGGTGCCCGCCGGCAACCCTGGTTTGCCGACGGCCCGACCGTACAGCGCAACGGTTTGCGCTACACCGGTGCTGGCGGCCAGGGTCACCACACCGTCAATCGCCAGCAGCGCGGAGTGCCCGCTGTCGGTGTAGAAGTCGTACGGCACAAAGTTGCCGGCGCCGTCGGCCAGGGCGCGGGTGCCGCCCGGCGAGGCGCCGTCATGGGCGCCGGCGCGCACCTTCACCGCCGGCGTGGTGCCGGCCGAACACAGGATCGACAAGGCTCCGCCGGTACCGGTGCCGCCCAGCAGTTGGGCGTCGGCATTGGTGAACAGGCTGTTGATGGTGCCGAAGTTCAAGGCACCGAAATTCAGCCCGGTTGCGGCACCGGAGCCGTTGACCTGACAGCTGGCGATCAACGTCAGGCTGGAGGTGATCTGCCCGGTGACAGTGGTCGCCGCGTTCAGGCTGGAGGCCATCGCCAGGCCCAGGGCGCAGACGCCGATTCGCGATAAAAGTGGGTGCATGAGAGTCATCCTTTGGGTTTACCAATCCAGTGTCACGGTCAATGTGTCGGTGTAGGTTCCTGCCGGGAGGGCGATGGTATTGGCCACCACGGCGCCCCACACCGGGATGGTCATTTGCGTGCCATTGCTGGCGACGAAACTGCGTTGCTCGCCGATGCTGTACGGAATACGCCCGAGCGGGTCGGCCATCAGGTGGTAAGCGATTGTCTGGCGCCCGTTGCTCAGGCGCCGGGTGGTGCCGACGGCATTGGTGCCGCCGTCGATGGTCACGGTGAAACTGGCGACCGTCGGGTTGCAGGCGACCATCAACGGCGCGTTATCGCCGGCCGACATGCCGGCCGCCAACGGGTTGCTCCAGGTGGGCCCCTGGCTGCCGAAATCCAGCATGGCGGTGCCGCCGGTCGGGCTGACGGGGGCCACGTCCGTGCCTTTGCTCACCTCGCAACTGGCGGTGATCACCATGCGCGCCTGGATAAAGCCGCTGGCCACCGCCGCCCGGGCATCCGGCGCCAGCAACCACAGGCCGCCCATGGCCATCAGGGTCAAACGACGGCCTACCACGTGACCGTCACCTTGAGCAGGTCGGTGTAGCGGCCGACGGCGGGAATGTCCTTGAGCGGTTCGATGCGGCCGTAGAGCGGCAGGTCGACCGAGCCGCTTTCTGGCACGCGGCCGCTGACCGGCACGTTCACCGGCAACGGGATCAGCCGCGCGGCGTCCGCATAAATACGATAGGGAATGGGTGTGCTCGAAGAGGTGGCATTGCCCAGATAACGCACTTCGCCAGTGCCACCGTGCAGGCCGCCGTCTACGCGCATCTGATACGGCGTGTCGGGGTTGCACTCAAGGCGCGGCTGGCGCTGGCTGATCAACGCCGCACTCAGCGGCCCGGCCGGGTCGTCCAACCGCGGGCCGCTGCCAAAATCCAGCACGCCAAGCTGCTCCACACCCGCACTGCGCGTGGTGCCTACCAACTGGCAACCGCGCTGCACGTCGATACGCACCACAACCTGAAGTTGCGCCGCATAAACCGTGTTGCAGAGCATTGCGCCCATGATTGCCAATACCGCTCGTCCCTTCACAGCACCAAATCCTTATGCGCGGGTGACACCTGTGTATGAGGTTAGCCACTCGGGCGGAATCTGCCAGTCGAGGCAGGATTTAGCCTGGATCATGGCTTTTCGAGACTGCAGCGGTCGCCTAAAGTAGGCCACCACCGCACCCTGGAGTGACTTGTATTGGCCGGTTCCCTGATTCGTCGCCTGCTCGGTAAAAAAACCGACACCCGCACCGACGTATCCATCGCGATGTTCTTTCAGACAAAAGCCGCGCAGCAGGGCTATACCCTCAGTGCCGGCCAGACCCGGGCGATTGCCGCCATGCACCGCGAGACCACGCACCTGCTCGCCGGCCGGCCTACCCGCAGCCTGTATCTGCACGGTCCGGTGGGGCGCGGCAAGAGCTGGTTGCTCGACGGTTTTTTCCAGGCGTCGCCGTTGGCCGAGAAACAGCGCGTGCACTTCCATGAGTTTTTTAGCCGCCTGCACCAGGGCATGTTCCGGCACCGCGCGCAGGACGACGCCCTCGCCGTGACCCTGGATGAATTACTGGCCGGCTGCCGGGTGCTGTGTTTCGACGAGTTCCATGTGCACGATATCGGCGATGCCATGCTGATCAGCCGGCTGTTCAAGGCGCTGTTCCAGCGTGGCGTGCTGGTGCTGGTGACGTCCAACTATGCGCCCGAAGGCCTGCTGCCCAACCCGCTGTACCATGAGCGCTTCAAGCCGGTGATCGACCTGATCGCCGCGCGCATGGAGGTGCTGGAAGTCAGTTCACCCGAGGATTTTCGCAGCCTGCCCCAGGCTCACGCGCAACAGCGTTTTACCAGCGGGCACTACGTGTGGCCGGGCACCCCGGCGCAACGCGAGGCGCTTGGCCTGCCCGGGCCGGACGCCGCCGAGCACAGCCTGACGGTGGGCAACCGGCAGTTGACGTGTCGCGGCCATCAGGCGCGCACCATCGCCTTCACGTTCGCCGATCTGTGCGAACAACTCACCGCCGTGATGGACTACCTGTTGCTGTGCCAGGACTATGACCATTGGATCATCGACGGCCTGCCCCACCTCGCCGACTGCCCGATTGCCGTGCAACAGCGTTTTATCAATCTGGTGGACGTGCTCTACGACCGTGACAAACAGCTGACGCTGATCGGTGAACAATCACTGGCACAGGCCATGAGCGGCCAGGCCATCGACCTCGCGCGCACCGCCAGCCGTCTTGGGCAATTGCAACAGGCGTGCCCGCAACCTGCGCCCGAGCCGCTATCATGAGCACCTTTTTACGCCCCCTTGCCGAGTGACCGCGCTGTTCATGAATACCCTCGCCCAACTCAAGGCCGGCCAATTGGCCGGTGCCACGCGCCTGGACCTGTCCTGCGGGCTGACCGAATTCCCCCGGGAAATCTTCGAACTGGCCGACACCCTGGAAATCCTCAACCTCACGGGCAACGCCCTGAGCAGCCTGCCCGACGACCTGCACCGGCTGACGCGCCTGCGCGTGCTGTTCTGTTCGGACAACGCCTTTACCGAGCTGCCGGCGAGCCTGGGCCACTGCGCGACGTTGAGCATGATCGGCTTCAAGGCCAACCAGATCAGCCATGTGTCGGCCGCCGCGTTGCCACCGCAATTGCGCTGGCTGATCCTCACCGACAACCGCATCAGCCAGTTGCCCGACGAGTTGGGCCAGCGACCGCTGCTGCAAAAACTGATGCTGGCCGGCAACCGGCTGGCGCAATTGCCCGAGAGCCTGGCCAACTGTCAGAACCTCGAATTGATCCGCATCGCCGCCAATCGCCTGACCCACCTGCCGCGCTGGCTGCTGACGCTGCCCAGCCTGACCTGGCTGGCCTACGCCGGCAATCCGGTGGAAATGGCAGCGGACCTCGCAAGCGAGGACGCGACGCCGAACATTGCCTGGACCGAACTGGCACTGGGCGAGGTACTGGGTGAAGGTGCGTCGGGGATCATCCGCCAGGCGCTGTGGACCCCCCAGGCGCTGCCGGTGGCGGTGAAACTCTACAAAGGCACGATCACCAGCGACGGCTCACCGTTGCACGAAATGCAGGCCTGCATCGCCGCCGGCCTGCACCCCAACCTGATCAAGGTGCGCGGCCGCGTGGTCGGCCACCCCGATGAACAGGCTGCGCTGGTGATGGACCTGATCGAGCCGAGCTACCGCAACCTCGCTGCCCTGCCGAGCCTGGCGTCCTGCACCCGCGACATCTACGCGCCCGCCACCCGGTTCAGCCTCGACGTGGCACTGCGCATGGCGCGCGGTATCGCCTCGGTGGCGGCGCACCTGCACCGGCACGGCATCACCCATGGCGATCTGTACGGCCACAATATTCTGTGGAATGAAGCCGGGGAGTGTCTGCTGGGGGACTTTGGTGCCGCGTCGTTCCACGCCATGGCCGACACGCTGGAGACCCGGGCCTTGCAGAGGATTGAAGTGCGAGCGTTCGGCGTGTTGCTGGGGGAATTGCTGGAGCGGGTTGACGGCCAGGTGAGCGACGAACTGCTGGCACTGCACAAAAACTGCTGTCAGCCCGATGTGCTGGCGCGGCCCGGCTTCGAAGACATCGAAGCCCTGCTCGATGCTCTCCAACACCGCTAAACAACGGTGCCTCTGTGGCGAGCGGGCTTGCCCCGCGTTGGGGTGCGAAGCGCCCCCAATCAAAGAAAACGCTGTGTGCCTGACAGTGCTCAGCGCATGGTTTTGGGGCTGCTGCGCAGCCCAACGCGGGGCAAGCCCGCTCGCCACAAAGCCCGCTCGCCACAGGAATGTGGCTGCCTGAAACTTCAGGTCTTAAAATCAATAAGTTATTTTGTGTTGGATAAGAGGGAGCAAGCTCCCTCCCACATTGGGTCTGCGTTTTTCCAGTGATCAGCCTGCCAAACCGACAAACATGTCCTGCACATCGTCGTGGTTATCCAGGCCTTCGAGGAACGCTTCGACCTCGGCCATCTGCTCATCGCTCAACCCGGTCACCGGGTTCTTGGCGATATAGCCCAGCTTGGCCGACAGCACGGTGAAGCCTTGCTCCGGCAGCGCTTTCTGCACGGCGTCCAGGTCGGTGGTCTCGGTGATAAACAGGCTGGAGCCTTCTTCTTCACCCTCTTCAAAATCCTGGGCACCGGCTTCGATGGCAGCCATCTCGGGATCGGCGTCCGGGCTGTCCGGCGAGGCTTCGATCAGGCCGACATGGTTGAAGTCCCAGGCCACCGAGCCGGATGCGCCCAGTTGGCCCTTGCGGAACGCCACGCGGATTTCCGCCACGGTGCGGTTGATGTTGTCGGTGACGCATTCGACGATCAACGGCACCTGATGCGGGGCAAACCCTTCGTAGGTCACGCGGTGGTACTGCACGGTTTCACCGAGCAGGCCGGCGCCCTTCTTGATCGCGCGCTCCAGGGTTTCCTTGGGCATCGAAGCCTTTTTGGCCTGCTCCACCACCAGACGCAGGTGGGCGTTGGTGGCGGTGTCGGCGCCGTTGCGCGCGGCAATGGTGATTTCCTTCACCAGCTTGCCGAAGATCTTGCCCTTGGCATTGGATGCCGCTTCTTTATGTTTGACTTTCCACTGTGCGCCCATGACTCACTCTCTAACTGTCCATGGCGCCGAAACGTCTACTGGCCGGCGCTTTGGGGGCAGAGTTTATAGCGCAGCCACGCTTCCTTCCAGCAAAAAACCCTCAGGGCGCCAACTCGAAAACCGCCTGGATCATGCGCTGCGAGCGCCGCCGTTGCAGACAGCCGAGCAAGTGCCGGTTGACCAGGCCATCGCCCTGGATCGGCACCGCGCGCACCCGCGGGTCGGGGCTGACTTCAATCGAGGACACCACCCCGACGCCCAGTTCGGCCGCGACCGCTTCGGTCACCGCTTCACGGCTGTCCAGTTCCAGCAACACCCTGGGCTGCACATCGGCCGCCCGGCAGGCGTCGTCAAAGGTGCGCCGGGTGATGGAGCCAGGCTCGCGCAGCACCATGATCACGTCATGCAACTGCCTGAGCGCAATACCTTCGCGCAGGCTCGCCCACGGGTGCGCCGCCGGCACCAGTGCGCAAATGCGCGACTCACTCAAGGGTTGCAGGTGCACGCCATTGCGCGGCGCCACTTCGGTGAGCACGGCCACATCCGCGTGCTCGGCCAACAGCGCTGCCAGGGTTTCCTGGGCATTGCCCAGGCGCAGGTTCACGGTGATACCCGGATAGCGCGCACGCAGGCTGGCAATCATCGGCATCACCAGGTGCGGGCCGTCCGCCGCGACTTCCAGGCGTCCGCTGAGCAGTTGGCGATTGGCCTCCAGCAGGGTCTGCGCTTCGTCCACCAGGCCGAAGATCGCCCGGGTGATTGCCGCCAGGCGCGTGCCCTCTTCGGTCAATTCCACCCGTCGTGCGGTGCGGCGCAGCAGTGGAATCTGATAGTGCTCTTCCAGCGCCTTGATGTGCCCGGTCACCGCCGGCTGGCTGATAAACAGCCGCGCCGCCGCCCGGGTAAAGCTGCCCTCGCGAGCCACGGCGTCAAACGCACGCAATTGAAACAGATTCATGATTATCGGCCTCACTGATGGCTCGCATAACAACAAACAATTTGATTGATGACAAGCCAAACTGCAATTTAGGCGCCGTAGCTTTCACACCAACGCCTCGCGAGAACCTGAAATGACCACTGCCGCGCCGCTCCTGCTGACTCCCGGGCCCCTGACCACCTCGCTGCGCACCCGCCAGGCGATGCTGGAAGACTGGGGCTCATGGGATGCGCGCTTCAATCAACTCACCGCCAGCGTCTGCGCCCGGCTGCTGACGATTCTCAACGGTGCGGACAGCCACCATTGCATCCCCCTGCAGGGCAGCGGCACCTTCGCCGTCGAAGCCGCCATCGGCACGCTGGTGCCCCGCGACGGCAAGGTGCTGGTGCTGATCAACGGCGCCTACGGCAAGCGTCTGGCGAAGATCTGCGCGGTGCTCGGGCGCACGTTCAGCACCTTCGAAACCGCCGAGGACGCCCCCACCACCGCCGCCGATGTGGACCGCCTGCTGCACGCCGACAGCCGCATCAGCCATGTCGCCCTGGTCCACTGCGAAACCAGCACCGGCATCCTCAACCCGCTGGCGGAGATTGCGCAGGTGGTTGAGCGCCACGGCAGGCGGCTGATTATCGACGCCATGAGCTCGTTCGGTGCGCTGCCCATCGATGCTCGCGAAATACCCTTCGACGCGCTGATCGCAGCCTCGGGCAAATGCCTGGAAGGCGTGCCGGGCATGGGCTTTGTGTTCGCACGGAAAGCTGCGCTGGCCGCAGCCCAGGGCAACAGTCACTCCCTGGCGATGGACCTGTTCGACCAGCACAGCTACCTGGCCAGCACCGGCCAGTGGCGCTTCACCCCGCCGACCCACGTGGTTGCCGCCCTGCATGAGGCGCTGCTGCAATTTGACGAAGAAGGCGGCCTGCCCGCCCGTCACCGGCGCTACGCCAGCAACTGCCAGGCGCTGCTGGATGGCATGGCCGCCCTGGGCCTGCGCAGCTTCCTGCCGGCCGCCATCCAGGCACCGATCATCGTCACCTTTCACGCCCCGCAAGACCCGCGCTATCGGTTTCAGGACTTCTACGAACGGGTCAAGGCCCGCGGCTTCATCCTGTACCCCGGCAAACTGACCCAGGTGGAGACGTTTCGCGTCGGCTGCATTGGCCACGTCGACGCCGCGCACATGCAAGCAGCGGTCACCGCGATCGGTGAAGCGCTTCTACTAGACACCAGCCTCCACAGGACTTGAACCATGCAGTATCAAAACCCCAACGCTTTGCAAGCCGTGATCCTCGACTGGGCCGGCACCGTGGTCGATTTCGGCTCGTTCGCGCCCACGCAGATTTTCGTCGAAGCCTTCGCCGACTTCGGCGTGCAGGTGTCCATCGAAGAAGCCCGTGGCCCCATGGGCATGGGCAAGTGGGACCATATCCGCACCCTCTGCAACCAGCCGGCGGTGGCCGAGCGCTACCGCCAGGCGTTCGGCCGCACGCCTACCGATGCGGACGTGACCGCGATCTACCAGCGCTTCATGCCGTTGCAGATCGAAAAAATCGCCGAGCACTCGGCGCTGATCCCGGGCGCCCTCGATACCATTGCGGAACTGCGTGCGCAGGGCATCAGAATCGGCTCCTGCTCCGGCTATCCCCGGCAGGTCATGGACAAGGTGGTCGCCCTGGCGGCGAGCAACGGTTATGTCGCCGACCACGTCGTGGCCACCGATGACGTCCCCAACGGCCGCCCGTGGCCAGCGCAGGCCCTGGCCAACGTGATCGCCCTGGGCATTGACGATGTGGCGGCGTGCGTGAAGGTCGATGACACCGTGCCGGGCATCCTCGAAGGCCGTCGCGCCGGCATGTGGACCGTGGCGCTGACCTGTTCCGGCAATGCGCTGGGCCTGACCTACGCGCAGTTTCTGGCCCTGGACAGCGCCACGCTCACCACCGAGCGCAAGCGTATCGAAGCGATGTTCGCCGGCTCGCGCCCGCACTACCTGATCGACACGATCAACCAGTTGCCGGCGGTGATCGCCGACATCAACCGGCGCCTGGCGCGCGGTGAGATGCCCCAGGGCGCCTGACGCAAATAAGGAAAACGGCATCCCGGACGCGCGCCGCGGCTGAATCAGGCATACAGTAAACAGACTCCGTCGCCAAAGAACGGAAACATGCCCTGATGAGTGAGGAAACCAGCGATGCCGTGGAAAAATTCCGATACGCGCTACAGCACCATGTCGATTGCGCTGCACTGGTTGATGGTGGTGCTGCTGGCGGTGGTCTATGCCTGCATCGAATTGCGCGGGCAGTTCCCCAAGGGCAGCGGCGCACGCACGCTGATCGTCGAAATGCACTTCATGTTCGGCCTGACCGTGTTTGTGCTGGTGTGGCTGCGATTGTTTGCGCGCAGCCTGGGGGTTGCGCCAAAGATCGTCCCCGCCCCGCCGCTATGGCAGCGTCTGCTGGCCAGGCTTACGCACACCGCACTCTATGCGCTGATGATCGGCATGCCGATCGCTGGTTGGCTGATCGTCAGCGCCGAAGGGCACTCGGTGATGTTCTACGGGATGGAATTGCCGCCGTTGATCGCCGAGAACAAGGCATTGGCCAAGGAGATCGAGGGCTGGCACGTACTGTTCGGGCAGATCGGCTACTGGCTGATCGGACTGCATGCGCTGGCAGGGATTTTTCACCATTATGTGATGCGCGATAACACGGCGTTGCGAATGCTGCCAGGCAGGCGGCAACCGGTTGAGTGACACACCGCTGTCGGGAGCATGAGCGATTTCAGGCAACCACACTCCTTTGACGAGCGGGCTCGCCACAGAGGCTCCGGTTTGTTGCGCCACATTGCCAGGCAGAGCCTCCCGCAGGGTGTCGCATCAGGGATTGAATCCGCGGCGGCCCTGAAGGCCGCCGGTGTGGATGAAGATCAGGCGGGTGCCGGGGGCGAAGCGGCCGGCCTCGATCTGCTGTTTCAGCGCCAGCAGCGCCTTGCCGGTGTAGAGCGGCTCCAGCGGCAGGCCGCATTGCTGTTGCGCGGCGTCAATAAACGCCAGCAACAACGGGTCGACGTTGGCAAAGCCGCCCCTGCTCGCGTCCAGCAGTTCATAACCTTGCGCCACGATTGACTGCACAGTGCGCGCCACACCGTGGCCATCCGGCACGGCCAGTGCGCCGTACACCGGATGGCCGCCCGCCTCGGCCAGCACCAACCCCGCCAACGTGGTGCCGGTGCCGGCGGCCAGCCACCAGGCGTCATAGTCGTCCCAGCCCAGCGCATTCAACTGCGTACGCGCCTGTTCGACCAATACCCCACATCCCAACGCCCCGGTCAATCCGCCACCGCCCTCGGGCACCGCATGCAGGTGGGGATAGTGCTCATGCCACGGTTCCCAGAACCGCGGTTCGTGACGCGCACGATAGCCGCCATACCCCAGCCAGTGCAGGTGCATGCCGAACGCTTTGAGGTCGAGCACCGTGGGCGTGTGCTGCGGGTGACCGCGCAACAGGCCGACCGTGGCAAAACCGAAGCGCTGGCCTGCCGCCGCCAACGCGTGCAGATGGTTGGAGTAGGCACCGCCCAGGCTGATGATGCCGCTGGCGCCGGCCTGCCGCGCCTGGGCCAGATGCCCACTGAGCTTGAACCATTTGTTGCCGCTGATCAGCGGGTCGATCAGGTCCAGGCGCAGCACCGCAAGCTCAACGCCGCGCAGCCAATCAAGCTGCACGGGTTCAAGGGGCGCGTGGGGGAGCCAGTCGAAGGGGGCCATCCGAGTGGCACCTGCGCGAAAAAGGGGCGGTAGTCTAACACCGCCCCCGCCCGGGTCTTACAGCTCGGCGGCGAGGCGCGAGCCCTGGTTGATGGCGCGCTTGGCGTCCAGCTCGGCCGCCACATCGGCGCCGCCGATCAGGTGCACGTTCTGACCCGCCGCGACCAGACCGTCGTGCAGTTCGCGCAGCGGGTCCTGCCCTGCGCAGATGACGATATTGTCCACCGCCAGCACCTGGGGCTCACCCTCGGCGCCGATGCGGATATGCAGACCGTCGTCATCGATCTTCAAGTACTCGACGCTGTTGAGCATCTGCACCTGCTTGTTCTTGAGCCCCGTGCGGTGGATCCAGCCGGTGGTCTTGCCCAGGCCGTCGCCGACCTTGGAGGCCTTGCGTTGCAGCAGGAAGACTTCACGCGCCGGCAGGTGCGGCTGCGGCTTGATCCCGGCCACGCCGCCACGGGCCTGCAGTTGGGTGTCGATGCCCCACTCCTTCCAGAACGCGTCGCGGTCCAGGCTGGTGGACACACCCTGATGCACAAGGAACTCCGAGACGTCGAAACCGATGCCACCGGCACCGATCACCGCAACGCGTCTGCCCACCGGCTTGCGTTCGAGAATCACGTCCAGGTAGCTCAACACCTTGGCGTGGTCGACTCCCGCAATAGCCGGAGTACGCGGTGCGATACCGGTGGCCAGGATGATTTCGTCATAGCCGCCTGCCGCGAGCTGCGCGACATCCACGCGCGTATTCAGGCGCAGCTCGACCTCGGTGGTTTGCAGCTTGCGCGTGAAGTAACGCAGGGTTTCGAAGAACTCTTCCTTGCCTGGCACACGCTTGGCGATGTTGAACTGGCCGCCGATTTCGCTCGCCGAATCAAACAGCGTCACCTGATGGCCGCGTTCGGCGGCCACGGTGGCAGCGGCCAACCCGGCCGGGCCTGCGCCGACCACGGCGATTTTTTTGCGGTGGGTGGTCGGTAAATAGTTGAGTTCGGTTTCGTAACATGCGCGCGGGTTGACCAGGCAGGTGGTCAGCTTGCCGCCAAAGGTATGGTCCAGGCAGGCCTGGTTGCAGCCGATGCAGGTATTGATCTCATCGGCACGCCCGGCCGCTGCCTTGTTGACGAACTCCGGGTCGGCCAGAAACGGGCGTGCCATGGAGACCATGTCCGCATCGCCCTCGGCAAGGATCTGCTCGGCAATCTCCGGGGTGTTGATGCGGTTGGTGGTGATCAGCGGGATCTGCACCGCGCCACGCAGCTTGGCCGTGACCTTGCTGAACGCACCCCGTGGCACCTTGGTGGCGATGGTCGGGATACGCGCTTCGTGCCAGCCGATGCCGGTGTTGATAATCGTCGCGCCGGCCTGCTCGATGGCCTTGGCCAGTTGCACGATTTCTTCCCAACTGCTGCCACCTTCCACCAGATCAAGCATCGACAGGCGAAAGATGATGATGAAATTCGGGCCGACGGCTTCACGCACCCGACGCACGATTTCCACCGCCAGGCGCATGCGGTTCTCGTAGCTGCCGCCCCAACGGTCGGCGCGGTGGTTGGTGTGGGCGGCGAGGAACTGATTGATGAAGTAGCCTTCGGACC
Source organism: Pseudomonas sp. MH9.3 (assembly GCF_034354675.1). Lineage (NCBI taxonomy): Bacteria > Pseudomonadati > Pseudomonadota > Gammaproteobacteria > Pseudomonadales > Pseudomonadaceae > Pseudomonas > Pseudomonas sp. MH9.3. The sequence continues at coordinate 1,593,973 of NZ_CP133785.1, forward strand.
CCATGATTTCCACGCCGTCGTACTCGGCGACCTGGGCCAGCCGCGCGCAGGTGACGAAATCCCGAATCTGTTTTTCGATGCCCTCTTCGTCCAGCTCCCTGGGCTTGAACGGATTGATCGGCGCCTGAATCGCGCTCGGCGCCACCTGCTTGGGGCTGTAGGCGTAACGGCCGGCGTGAAGGATCTGCATGCAGATCTTGCCGCCAGCTGCGTGCACCGCCTGGGTGACGATTCTGTGCTGGTGCGCTTCTTCCTCGGTGGTCAGCTTGGCCGCGCCGGCATACACCCCGCCTTCATCATTCGGACCAATCCCGCCGGTGACCATCAGGCCGACGCCGCCTCGGGCACGCTCGGCGAAGTAAGCTGCCATGCGTTCGAAACCGCCGGGTTTTTCTTCAAGGCCGGTGTGCATCGAACCCATCAGGGTGCGGTTGCGCAAGGTGGTAAAACCCAGGTCCAACGGGGCCAGCAGGTGCGGGTAGGCAACAGCGGTCATGGTACAGCTCCACAACGGATCATCACGGGACGTGAGGTATTCGAATGACACCCCATCGGTTTATGTCCGACAGACTAAGAGGCGATGGACTGCCGCTCAATGACCCAAACTGACAACTTATTGACCGAAATGCACAGCGCCGTATCTGTCACTTCACTGCGCGCCCTGATGTAGCGCCCCTATCAACCCGATCCAATTTGCTGACTTCATTAAACCGCGCGACGCCATCATTCTGCTACCAAGCGGCCATCCGGGATTTGCCTGGAGCCCCTGTCTTCCACCTGTTTAATGCCGCCGTGCATTTACCACGTCCCAATCCTGGCCATCGGAGGCCCCCAATGACTCTCAGATCATTGAATATTGCACGCCGCGCATTCGTCTGCTTTGGCTTGATCACCCTACTGCTGTTCAGTTTCGCCGGTTTTTCCTACGTGCAGATCGGGCACTTGCGCAGCGCCGAGCAGGATATCGAGACCAACTCGCTGCCCAGCATTCAAGTCATCGACGATATTCAAATCGCCTTGCTGCACATCCGCCTTGAAAGCATTCGCATGCTCTCACGCGCGACTGAAGAGGTGCGCGCAGCGTCATTGAACAAGGTTCAAGAGGGTTTGCAGACGCTCACTTCACGCACGGAGTTCTATCGCACCCACCTGATATCGGGTGCCCAGGACCAGGACCAGTTTGAAAAAACCAATCAGGTGATGAACAGCTATATCGAAGGGTTGAATCGCGTCATAGCGCTGGACACGTCCAATCACGAACAGGCAGTGGCGATGGCCAACTCCGAACAGATGCAGCTTGGCAATGACTACCAGGAGCAACTGACGCTGCTGCGCGAGCAAAACGCGCGTCAAGCCGCTGAATCCGGCAAGGAGGCCGGCAACGTGTACGATCACAGCGTCAGCGTCCTGATCGCCGTGCTGCTCGCCGCCGCCATCCTCACCGTCATGCTCGCGACGTTCTTTACCCGCAGTATTGTCCGTCCGATGACCTCATCGCTGCGGTTGGCAGAGGACATTGCCGAGGGCGACTTGACCCATGGGCTTGAGGTCAGTGGCTCGGATGAAGCCTCGCGCCTGATGAACGCACTCAACCTGATGCGCGAAAATCTGCGCAACACGATTCTGGAAATCTCGGGAGCCTCCGCCCAATTGAGCACGGCAGCGGTGGAGATGACCGCGATCACCGAGAATGCCGATCGCACGTTGCAACAGCAGAACAGCGAAATCGAACAGGCAGCAACGGCCGTTAACGAGATGAGCGCTGCCGTTGAGGAAGTCGCCAGGAACGCCACTTCCACCTCCGAGGCCGCCCAGCAGTCGAGCCTGTCGGCAGACCTGGGGAACACGCGTGTGAACGAAACGCTGATCGCCATGCAAAACCTGACGGGCCTGGTTGAATCGTCTTCGGATCAAGTCAAGGTGCTGGCCGGGCAGGCACAGGACATCAGCAAAGTCTTGAGCGTTATCCGTGCCATTGCCGAACAGACCAACTTGCTGGCATTGAACGCGGCCATCGAAGCCGCGCGCGCAGGCGAACAAGGACGCGGATTTGCGGTGGTGGCCGATGAAGTACGGGCGTTGGCGCATCGCACACAAACCTCGACCGAAGAAATCGAGCACATGATCACTGCGATCCAGGTAGGCTCACGCGCAGCCGTCGACTCAATGAGCAAAAGCACATCACAGGTTCACAACACCCGAGACACGGCCGAACAGGCAGGCCAGTCCCTGCGCCAGATCACCGATTCGGTGCTTGAAATCAATGATCGAAACCTGCAGATTGCGACCGCGTCCGAGGAACAGGCCCACGTTGCACGTGACGTTGACCGCAGCTTGATCAGCATCCGTGACCTTGCCATTCAGAGCAGCGAGGGTACTCGCCAGACCTTGACCGCGAGCAACGAGCTCTCACGTCTGTCCGTCAACTTGAACGGGCTGGTGCTGCGCTTTAAAACCTGACGCGCTGCCCGGCACACGCCACCTTGTTCATTGCCCTTACAGGATTGAAAAAATGCCCAATTCCTTATCCGAGTTGACTGAACAAGCGCGTGTGCCCGAGGTGGATGAGGTGCTCGACAGCATCGTGGCCATGGTGTCGGCGCATTTTGCGGCGCCGACTGATGCAGGCAGACGCACGCCGATGAGCGAGCAGGACAACCTGTTTTTGCATAACGCCGCCGCAGTCGCCGCCGCGCGTCTGGACTTCATTCACGACAGGCACTTCGTCGATGCGCTGACCGGGCTGCCCAATCGCGCGTGTTTTGAACGCGACGTTGCCAGAGAAGCGGCAGGCCTGCCGCAACGTCTGGCCATACTGGTCGAGCCATTGACCGCATTCGGCATGGACAGGCTGGTGAAAGCCCTGGGCCTGGACTGTTTCGTCGAGTTCATGCTGGGGGTAAAAAATGTACTCGCCGCTGTACTGCCCGGGCATGCACGCCTGTATCGCGCCGGCACGCTGAGCTTCGCCGTGCTGATGGAGGATGGCCCCGAGGTTGACCTGCCCGCACTTATCCAGCGACTCACCGCCGCTCTGGCGCAGCCCGTGCACTTCCAGAATGTGCCGGTGTTCGCCGACGTGGGCATCGGCGTGCTCAGGATCGGCCCCAGCGCCTTGCCCCCTGTCGATAACGTGCGGCTGATGGCCAGCGTGACTGACACGGCACGGCGCTCCGAGCACCGGTGGCTGTATTACGACGCCACCATCGATGCCCACGCACAGCGCAGTGCAATGCTGCTTCACTCGATCGAGTCCGCATTGCTCGCGCCGGACCAGCTACGCCTGGAATATCAGCCTCGAATCAATCTGGCCGACAAACGCTGTGACTCGGTCGAGGCGCTTTTGCGCTGGACGCACCCGGTACTGGGAGAAATCGGGCCGGCCGAATTCATCGGCCTGGCGGAGACCACCGCCGCCATCCGGCATATCACCAGTTGGGTGGTGAGAAACGTGTGCAAGCAGATAGACGCGTGGCGGAGCCAGGGTCTGCACCTGAACGTGTCGCTCAATGTGTCGTCGATAGACCTGACCGATGGCCAACTGATTGATGAGCTGACCCACTCACTGGCGCAGTTCAACCTGGCGCCGCAATGCATTGAACTGGAGTTCACCGAAAGCGTGCTGATTCCCGACTTCGACGCCGTCCAGCACCAGCTCATGCGCCTGCACCGGTTGGGTGTGGCCATCGCCATCGACGACTTTGGCAGCGGCTACAGCAACTGGCGGTACCTGCGGGACATCCCGGCCAAAAGCGTCAAGCTCGACCGCTCGCTGCTGGTGGATCTGCGGCCCGACACCAGCAATTGGCATATCGTCAAAGGCATCATCAGCCTGGCGCGAAACCTCAATCTCACCGTGGTGGCCGAGGGCGTGGAAACCCTGTTGAACTACCGGCTCTTGCGTGACTGGCAGTGCCATCAGGGCCAGGGCTATTTCTTCTGCAAACCCCTGTCGCCCGACGCCCTGCGTGAATGGATAGCCGGCGGGCAAGCCTTTGCGGGCGGCAAAGAATAAAGCCGGGCAGGAACCAAGCCGGACGATCCGGTTCCAACGCGCAGGCGTCAACATTGGCGAAACTGCCGTCGGTGCCAGGAAAAAGCTGCGCATCGCCCCAATAATTCCTGTAACCCGCCGACTCTGTGTATCCTCATTCGCACTTCAGTCGAAAATTCATGCCCCGTCCCAGGTTCGTTGTCCGTTATCCATGCGTAAACTCTTAGCCCTCACCGTCACCATGGCCCTGGTTGCCGCCCTCACCGCCTATCTGGTCTGGACCCAGGATCGCCCTGTGGCGCATTACCTGTCGGACCTGCGCATCAATGTCGCCGTCAACCAGGGCCAGCCTGCCGACCGGGGCAACCTGCTGGGCATCCAGCCGGAGCTGTTCCCCGCCGATTACCAGAGTGTGGAGCGCCTGCACCTGAAACTCGCAGCCTATCTGCAAAAGGCGCGCGACCAGGGCTTTATCAACGACAAAACCATCGTGGTCATGCCCGAACATATCGGCACCTGGCTGATGCTCGGCGGCGAAAAAAACGAGTTGTACCAGGCCACGCATTGGCAGGACGCGATGAGCTGGCTGTCGCTCAGCAACCCGCTGTCGTTCGCGCGGGCATGGATCAGCGCCACCGGCGACAACCGCATGAACGACGCGTACCTGCGCATGAAAGCCGAAACCATGGCGCGCGACTATCAATTGCTGTTCGGCGGGTTGGCCAAGGAGTTCGGTGTAACCCTGGTGGCCGGTTCCATCGCCCTGCCCAACCCGACTATCAGCCAGGGACAACTGCAGGTCGGCCATGGCGCGCTGTATAACGCCAGCGTGGTATTCGCCGCCGACGGCCTGGCAGTGGGCCAGCCACAACGCCAGTTCTACCCGATCTACGACGAGCGCGGCTTTATCGAGCCGGGCGATGAAAACATCGTCAGCGTGGTCGACACCCCGGCCGGGCGCCTGGGCATCCTGATCGGCAGCGACAGCTGGTACCCCGACAACTACCGCAAGCTCAACGAACAAGGCGCGCAACTCATCGCGGTGCCGGCCTATGTGATCGGTCGGGATACCTGGGACCGCCCATGGCGCGGTTTCAAAAGCGTGTCCACCCCCACGGAAATCAGCCTCAAGCCCGAAGAACTCAGCGAGGGTCAGGCCTGGCATCGCCTGACGCTGATCAGCCAGCAACCGATCAGCCAGGCCACCGCCGGCATGAGTGTGTTCCAGCGTGGACAGTTCTGGGACCTGGGCAGCTCCGGCCAGAGCTTTTTGAGCAGCAACGGCCAGGTGTTTGCCGACGGCAGTGCCCGTGGCGCACGCCTGCTGAATATCTGGCTGTAACAGCGTGAAGCCGGTGCGCCTTGGGGACTTGTCGGTCGGCTTCGTGCACAGCCTGGCCGACGCGATCCAAAGCCATGGCCTTGATCCGCAACCGCTGCTGCTGCAATACGGATTTGACCCGGCGCGCCTCGCTGAGGCCGGCGCACGCTTGTCGATCCCGCGCTACATGCGCCTGGGCCATGCGGCCATCCAACTCACCAACGACCCGGGGCTGGGCCTGCGCATGGGCAGGCTCAGCCGGCTGAATCAGACGGGCCTGGCGGGCGTCACCGCAGCCCAGGCGCCTACGGTGCGCGAGGCCGCTCGCACGCTCACGCGCTTCGAAGCGTTGTACGGCTCCAACTATCGAGGGCAGTCGAGCTTTCACGAAGATGCCGATGGCGCGTGGCTACGGTTCTATTCCATCAGCCCTTACAACGCCTATAACCGCTTTGTGGTGGACTCGATCATTGCCGGCTGGCTGCAGCAATTGTCGAGCCTGGCGCAACAGCCCGTGCAAGCGCAGCGCATCGACATCGAATTCGACGCGCCGGACTACCACGAACAATACAGCGTGTTGGCGGACGGCCCGATCCACTTTGGCGCCGAGGCCAACCAACTGCGACTGAGCCAACAGAGCCTGGCGCTGCGCAACCCACAGCATTGCCCTAGTACCTGGCAGCTGTTGCTGCAACTGTGCGAAAGGGAATTGGAGCAGCTTACACGCACACGCAGCCTGCGCGAGCGCATCACCCGTTTGCTCGGGCCAATGCTCAATGGCGGCCGGGAACCCGACCTTGAAGAAGTGGCGGCACGCTTGCAACTGCCGACCTGGACACTGCGGCGCAAACTGGCCGACGAAGGCACTCAATTTCGCGCCATTCTCAACGACACTCGCCGCGACCTGGCCATGACCTACATTCGCGATACGGAACTGGCATTTGGCGAGATCGCCTACCTGCTCGGTTTTGCCTCGGCCCAGGCGTTTCAACGGGCCTTCAGGCGCTGGAACAACCAGACCCCAGGGGAATTTCGCCGCAGTCAGCGGCATTCCGCCTGAAGTCGGGGGTTACAACTCGGTGGCGTCGTCGACCGGATCCAGTGGATCCAACTCAAAGGCCTGATACTCCAGCAGTTCTTCCTGATAATCGTCCATGGTGGGCTCCTTTTTGAATGGACAGCGATGACAGGTTAATGACCTGTATCACCAGCCTAAAGTGCCGTCATGACGAAAAAAAGGCAACACCGTGAAGTTCCTGCACTTCAGGATGTGCGGCTTTCCACTGTATACAAGGCTCAAGGCTGCGTTGGCAGCGGCGGAATCGCCTCCGTGGGCGCGGGCAGGTTTGGATTGGTCGGCGCAGGTGCCGGCTCGGTTGCAGGCGCCGCCGCCGGTTCTGCCTGCGGCGCAATCGGCGCTGCCTCAGGTGGCGGAGCGAGCGGCTGCGACGCGGGCGGCTCTTGATTCGGCGTTTCGACCTTCTCGGCTGTCGGTGTCGCCAACGGCGCAGCCTTGGGTTCCGGCATGCCCAGGTCTGCCTTGGGCGTCTCCGGAATGTGCGCCGCCTTTTTCACTTCCTGGGGCAGGAACACGTCCACCAGCGCAAAGTAGCGGTCATAGAACTTGGGCGCTGAAACCGTCTCACTCGCCACTTTCACCATCGAGTCGTCGGTGGAGCCGATAGGCATCGACACCGAGCCCAGCACGCCCACGCCGAGGCTCGCAGAGTTGTTGACCTTCTTCAGCGCGTAGCGGTCCTGCAAGGCGTTGGCGAACATCGTCGAATGCTTGCCACTGCCATCATCGGCGCACACTACGTTGAAGCTGATCTGCAGGTGCGTCTCGCCGGTCTGCTGAAAGCTCTTGTTGCCCACCACCAACTTCGGATCGCTGCTGGTGATGATATAGCCCTGGCTGAGCAATGCACGCCGGGCGGCTTCGCACGCGGCGACGTCGCTGACCGGGTAATCACGGGAAAACGTGCCGGAGTCGTCGAAGTTCTCATGCTCATAAATAGCGGTCTTGGGTGACGAGCAGCCCGCAGCGCCCGCCAGCACCAACGCCAGCCCGAGGCCACGCAAGTGAAATGATATCGACATCGAAAATCCTGAGAAAAACAGTCCGGCCGGTATTGTGCAACAGAACGGTCTCCGGGCGCGCGCATTCCTGTCAGGAAAAATTCCAGGGCCCTCACACATCGGTAAGCGTCTGGACATCCCGCCTTGCGGAATTGAGTCAACATGCATGGCGGCTTGCTTTATTGAGCTTGCGGGCCATGAGGGCTAACCAGCGACCTCAAGACATGGTCTTCCCAGACGCCAGCAATTTTCAAATAGTCTCGCGCATATCCCTCTTTTTCAAAACCCAGTGCCTCCAAAACTCGTTCACTTCGCACATTGCTCGGCAAATGATTGGCCATGATTCGGTGTAGGCCCATTTGCTCAAAGCAGTAGCGGTTGGTAACTTTGAGCATCCGTTTCATTAAGCCTTGGCCTTGGAAACTTTCAGCTAGCGAAAAGCCGAGATTACATGCCTGGAACACTCCCCTGACGATATTTGTGTAGCTACACCGGCCTAGTACCTTTTCGCCCTGAGATTCCAGCATGAGAAAATAAAATGAATTACCGGCCTCCATGCTCTCAACCTGGCGCGTGACCCTGTCAGCGGCGCTCTCAATGGTGAAAAACTGCTCGTCCCTCAAGGGTTCCCAAGGACGCAGATGGTTTCGATTCGACTTTTCGTAAAGGTGGATCAGCTCAAAATCGTTGCGTTTCAATGCTCGAAGGAAATAGCCCTCATCCGAGTACACCATTTTGTTCTCCAGTTCATTAGTCGATGGGTTTAACTGCATAGTCCCAAACCGCGTTTTGGGGCGAAACCGTCTCATGTTCAGCGGTCTTGCCGATCAACGTATCCGTCAAGGCATCACGCCTTTAATAACTAAACCGGCACCCACTGATGCGGCAGCAGCAGCCCGATCTTGCTGGCCCGTTGCGTTGGCAACTGTGTCAGCACATCCTTGAGATAAGCATACGGATCATGCCCGTTGATGCGCGCCGACTGGATTAGGCTCATGATCGCGGCCGCCCGCTTGCCGCTGCGCAGCGACCCTGCAAACAACCAGTTCGACCGCCCAAGCGCCCACGGCCGGATCAAGTTCTCGATCTGGTTGTTGTCGATGGGCACAGCACCATCTGCCAGGTAGCGCGTCAGCGCTACCCAGCGTTTGAGACTGTAATCCAGAGCCTTCGCTGTAGCCGACCCCTCGGGCACAAGTTCACGCTGGGCCAGCATCCACTCATGTAGCTTTTCAGCGATGGGCACTGCTGTTTCCTGGCGTAATCGCCAACGGTCTTCGTCGCTCATTTCCCTGGCGTGTCGCTCGACTTCGTAAAGCCCGCCAATCGAGTGAAGCGCCTGCTCCGCCAATTGGCTTTTATTGGCTACATGCAAGTCAAAGAACTTACGGCGTGCATGGGCCATGCAGCCGATCTCGGTGATGCCCAGCTCAAAGCTGGCCTTGTAGCCGGCAAAGTCATCACAGACCAGCTTCCCGTTCCAGGTGCCCAAGAAGTTACGCGCATGTTCACCGGCACGGCTGGGGCTGAAGTCGTAGACCACGGCCTTGAGGGCCGAGAATGGCGTAGTGCTGTAGGCCCAGACATAAGCGCGGTGGGTTTTCTTCTCGCCGGGCGCGAGCATTTGTACCGGCGTTTCATCGGCGTGAACCACGCGCTGGGCCAGTACCACTTCGCGCATCGCATCGACCAGCGGCTGAAGCTGTACGCCGGTTTGGCCCACCCACTGCGCCAGGGTCGAACGTGGTATTGCCAGGCCGGCACGGCCGAAGATCTTTTCCTGTCGATAAAGCGGCAGGTGATCGGCGAATTTGGCCACCATCACGTGCGCCAGCAGGCCGGCGGTGGGGATGCCCTTGTCGATCACCTGCGGGGGTACCGGCGCCTGGATCAGCGTTTCGCACTGCCGGCAGGCCCATTTCCCACGCACATGCTGTTTGACGGTGAACACGCCCGGCGTGTAGTCCAGTTTCTCGCTGACGTCTTCACCGATGCGCTGAAGCTGGCAGCCGCAAGCACACTGAGTATTGTCCGGCTCGTGATGGATCACAGTGCGCGGGAACTGCGACGGCAACGGCGCACGCTTGGGTTGCTGGCGTGGTTCTGCCTGTGCGGGAGCGGGATGAAGTGCTTTTAACTCGGCCTCGATGGCTTCTAGGTCGGTATTGAGCAGGTCATCGAGCAAGCTGCCTTGCGCCGGACTGATCTGTTCGCTGCGCTTGGCGAACTTGTGGCGTTTAAGGATGGCGATTTCGTGAGTGAGCTGCTCGATGATCGTTTCATCGCGATGGATCTTTCGGCTCTGGGTGTCGACCTTGGACATCAACTGCGCAGCCAGCGTGCGCAGTTGTTCGGGGGTCATTTGGTCGAGATCGGGCAAGGAAGTCATGGTGTGGATTTTACCAAAGCAGCCCGACTGCTTCAGCTAAAAGGCAGCATTTAAAGCAATGTAATTGCGCCGCCCGCACCGACTCGTTGCCAGGGTAATCCAAGTACCAACGCCTGGAGTTGTTCGGGGTCGAGTTCGACCTCCGTTCCACGATGGATGCCTGGCCAATGAAACTTACCTTGGTTCAACCGCCGCGCCGCCAGCCAGATACCGACGCCGTCGTGCATCAGGACTTTCATGCGGTTGGCCCGGCGGTTGGCAAAGAGGTAAGCGCAGTGCGGCTTCGCCGCACCGAACACCGTGACCACTCTGGCCAATGCAGTCTCAGTGCCGGCGCGCATGTCCATGGGCTCGGTGGCGAGCCAGATGGCATCGACGCGAATCATTGGGCCAGGCCACGAACGAAACACGCGCAGCCGTCCGGATCCGAGGCTGGCCACTTTACGGTGATGGATTTATCACCCAAAGGCAGCGAGATGATCACCATCTCTTCTGTTGCTCGCCTTGGTACTGCTTTAACCGGAACGAAAGCCGGCAAAGTTGCAGGCGATTGATCTCGGTAAGTCGGTAGCCACTTGCGGATCACGTTGGCGTTGATGCCGTGATGGATGGCTACGCTAGAAATTGTCGCCCCAGGTTGCAGGCATTCCTGGACGACCTGGGCTTTGAATGGTTTGGGATAAGAGCTTCGTTGGCACATGGAAATCCTGGCGATAAGGGCAATCGCGTCCGCTTATGAATACGCGGACACCATCGCCCTTAATGCTGGAGTTCGGTAGGTGTGTTCGCCGCCCGCTTACACACATCGGCGCTTCAATATTGGATCAATAGGCGCAAAAAAAGACCCCGGCCTTTTCAGGACGGGGTCTTTTTGTTCAAGCCTACATCAGTACTTCTTGATGTCCGCCTGCGCTTCCAACTGCTTGCGGTACGCAGCAAAGTCCTGCTGACCAACACGGGAAGCGAGGAAACGACGGTATTGCGCCTTTTCTTCATCCGTTGGGGCAGCCGCTTCGTTGACACCGTTCAAGCGCACCAGCACCAGGCTGCCGTCAGCCAGGGTCACGGTGGTGAAGGACGGCTTGTCCTTGGCCGCAGGCTTGGGCATGCGGAACAGGGCCTGCAACACAGCCGGGTCAATCCCTTCCTGGCTACGGGTAGCCGCTTCGGTGACTTTCCAGGCCTGACCATCAATAGGCTGGTTCAGCGCGGTCTTGCCATCACGCAGGCTGGCGATCAACTCGTCGCCGTGGGTTTTGGCAGCGGCGATTGCGCGCTCCTTGGTCATCTGTGCACGGATCGCGTCAGACACTTTTTCCAGCGGCAGTTGCGCAGGCTTCAGGTGTTCCTTGGCGCGCAGCACGATAATGGTTTCAGGGTCCAGCTCGATGGCGCTGCTGTTGGCGCCTTCATCCAGCACTTCCGGGCTGAACGCAGCAGTTACCACGGCACGGTTGGCTGCAACACCTTCGCCACCTTCACGGCCAAACGGCGCAGACGTGTGCACAGTGAGCTTCAGGTCCGACGCCGGCTGGGCCAGGTCGGAGGCTTCGAAGGCCGCATCTTCCAATTGCTTGGTGGCTTCGACATAACGCTGTTCAACCTGCTGGGTCTTCAGCTCGCGGGTCAGCTTGTCTTTCAGACTGGCAAACGTCGGCACCTGAGGTGCTTCAACGCCCAGCAGCTTGATCAGGTGCCATCCGAACGCACTGCGTACCGGCGCCGAAACCTGGTCCTTGTTCAAGGCGTACAAGGCCGTTTCGAAGTCCGGATCGTAGACGCCAGGGCCGGCAAAGCCCAGATCGCCGCCATTGTTGGCCGAACCTGGATCCTGGGAGAACTCCTTGGCCAGCGCCTCGAATTTCTCGCCCTTGGCCAGGCGTGCCTGGATCTCTTCAATCCTGGCCTTGGCCTGTGCCTCGGTGACCTTGTCGTTGACTTCAATCAGGATATGCGCGGCACGACGCTGTTCAGCGAGGTTGGCGATTTCTTTCTGATAGGCCGCCTGCAGCTCATCATCCTTGACCGTAACCTGGTCGAAGAAAGACGACTTCTTCAGCTCCAGATAGTCGATGACCACCTGGTCCGGCGTCATGAACTCCTTGGCGTGCTGGTCGTAATAGGCCTTGACCTCGTCGTCGGTGAGTTTCACCGCCGCAGGGTCAGCCTTGATGTTGACGGTGGCGAAGTCGCGGGTCTGTTTTTCCAGTCGGGCGAATGCCAGCACTTGGGCGTCAGTCACGAAACCACTGCCGGCGATGCCTGCGCGAACCTGGCCGATCAGCATTTCCTGAGTCAGCATCTGACGGAACTGCATCCGGGTATAGCCCAGTTGACGGATCACCTGGTCAAAGCGCTCGGCGCTGAACTTGCCGTCCACCTGGAATTCCGGTGTCTGCAGGATCACCTGGTCCAGAGCCGCTTCAGAGAAGCCGAACTTGGAATCCGCCGCGCCTTGCAGCAGCAGCTTGCGATCGATCAAGCCCTTGAGCGCCGCTTCGCGCAGCAGTTTCTCGTCGAGCATGGAAGCGTCGAAATCCTTGCCCAGCTGTTGCATCAGCTGGCGCCGTTGCATGTCGACAGCCTGGCTCAGCTCAGTCTGGGTGATTTCATCACCGTTGACCTTGGCCACGTCCTGCTTGGTGTTGGTCGAGGCCTGGAAAATGGCCTCGATACCGGTGAACGCCATCAATGCGACGATGATCCCGATAATGGTCTTGGCAATCCAGCCTTGTGAATTGTCCCTGATATTTTGCAGCATGCGTCCCCCAGAAACGGTTGAACTTCAAAAATTGGCAACCGTGGAGCGTGGGTAGAATCCGGATAGAAGAAAGGCGCATCCGAGGATGCGCCTTCTCGTAACTGGCGGAGCGGACGGGGGTTTGAACCCACACCCCCGGCGTGCGACCCAATGGATACGTGGGTCAGCTGCCGCTCCGCTGCCAGGCCAGACCTGCGTCTGGCCCGGGTAGGCAAGGCGTGAACGAAGCTTAGTTAACCGCTTCTTTCAGGGCTTTACCGGCTTTGAAACCTGGTTTCTTGGCAGCAGCGATTTGCAGTGCTTTGCCGGTCTGTGGGTTACGGCCAGTGCGAGCTGGGCGATCAGTCACGGAGAAAGTACCGAAGCCTACCAGTACCACGGAGTCGCCAGCCTTCAGAGCGCCAGTGACGGATTCGATTACTGCGTCCAGCGCACGGCCGGCAGCAGCTTTCGGGATATCAGCGGATGCAGCGATAGCATCAATCAGTTCCGACTTGTTCACTCTAAGTCCCCTTATATATCTATTGAGTATGATTCTAAGTTTTTTTGTAACAGCAAAAAACGGTGCTGAATGGCCTACAGACACTTAAGAGCCGCTTTATAACAAGGGCTCTAAAAAGCTGTCAAGGAAACCCCCAAGGCTTCAACACATTAATGCGTGCTAATTCTTTCCTTGGAATCAGACTCGCGTTTTTCATCCTTGGCGACTATCTCCGGAGCCACATCCGGCAAGGGCTCCGGCGCGTATTGCAGCGCAATTTGCAGGACTTCGTCAATCCATTTAACCGGTTTAATCTGAAGATCCTGCTTGATATTGTCAGGAATTTCCTTCAAGTCGCGAACATTCTCTTCAGGAATGATCACGGTCTTGATGCCACCCCGGTGTGCCGCGAGCAATTTCTCTTTAAGGCCACCAATGGCCAGCACCTGACCGCGAAGGGTAATTTCCCCGGTCATGGCCACATCGGCACGCACCGGAATGCCGGTCAGAGCCGATACCAACGCGGTGCACATGCCTACGCCAGCGCTGGGGCCGTCTTTCGGGGTCGCGCCTTCCGGCATATGGATGTGAGTGTCGTGCTTCTCGTGGAAGTCCAGAGGGATCCCCAGGCTGCGAGCGCGGCTGCGCACCACGGTCTGCGCGGCCGTGATGGACTCGACCATCACATCCCCCAGGGAGCCGGTCTTGATCAACTGACCCTTGCCCGGAATGACCGCCGCTTCAATGGTCAACAGTTCGCCGCCCACCTGGGTCCATGCCAGCCCGGTCACCTGGCCAACCTGATCCTGCTGCTCGGCCAGGCCATAGCGGAATTTACGCACACCGAGGAAGTGCTCCAGCGAGTCGGACGAAACCTTCACCGAGAAGCGTTTTTCCAGCGCATGTTCCTTCACCGCCTTGCGGCAGATCTTCGCGATCTGGCGCTCAAGACCCCGTACACCGGCCTCGCGGGTGTAGTAACGCACGATGTCGCGGATTGCCTCGACCTCGAACTCGATCTCGCCTTTTTTCAGACCATTGGCCGACGTTTGCTTGGGCGCAAGGTACTTGACCGCGATGTTGATCTTCTCGTCTTCGGTGTAACCCGGCAGACGAATCACCTCCATCCTGTCCAGCAGCGCCGGCGGAATGTTCATGGAGTTGGAGGTGCACAGGAACATGACGTCGGACAGGTCGTAGTCGACTTCGAGGTAATGGTCATTGAAGTTGTGGTTCTGCTCGGGATCAAGCACTTCCAGCAACGCCGACGCCGGATCGCCACGCATGTCGCTGCCCATCTTGTCGATTTCATCAAGCAGGAACAGCGGGTTACGCACCCCGACTTTCGTCATCTTTTGAATCAATCTTCCTGGCATCGAACCGATGTAGGTACGGCGATGACCACGAATTTCCGCTTCATCACGCACGCCGCCAAGCGCCATGCGCACAAATTTACGATTGGTGGCACTGGCGATCGACTCGGCCAGGGACGTTTTACCCACGCCAGGCGGACCGACCAGACACAACACCGGACCGCGAATCTTCTTCACACGCTTTTGCACGGCGAGGTATTCGAGGATGCGCTCCTTGACCTCTTCGAGGCCGTAGTGGTCGGCATCCAGGATTTCTTCGGCACGGGTCAAATCCAGACGCACCTTGGTCTGGGCCTTCCACGGCACCTGCACCAGCCAGTCAATGTAGGACCGCACCACGGTGGCTTCAGCCGACATCGGTGACATCTGCTTGAGCTTGTTCAGCTCGGCGGTCGCCTTGGTCAACGCATCCTTGGGCAGGCCGGCGGCATCGATACGCTTTTTCAGCTCTTCGATTTCGTTGTGGCCTTCCTCGCCGTCGCCGAGCTCTTTCTGAATGGCCTTCATCTGCTCATTCAGGTAGTACTCGCGCTGGCTACGCTCCATCTGCTTCTTCACGCGGCCACGGATGCGTTTCTCGACCTGCAGCAGGTCGATTTCCGCATCCAGCAGCGCCAGCACGTGCTCGACACGGGCCGACAGATCGATGATTTCGAGGATGTCCTGCTTCTGCTCGATCTTCAACGCCATGTGCGCAGCCATGGTGTCGACCAGGCGGCTCGGCTCATCGATGCTGTTGAGGGACGACAACACTTCAGCCGGGACTTTCTTGCCCAACTGCACATACTGCTCGAACTGCGAGAGCAGGCTGCGTACGAATACTTCGGACTCGCGCTCAGGCGCTTCGACTTCGTCGATCAGCGCCACTTCAGCGCGCAGGTGACCGTCCACTTCCATGAAGCGCTCGACCGCACCGCGCTGCTCGCCTTCCACCAGCACCTTGACGGTGCCATCAGGCAGCTTGAGCAATTGCAGGACAGTGGCAATGGTACCGACGCGATACAGGGCGTCTTCGCCCGGATCATCATCAGCAGGATTTCTCTGGGCCAACAGCAGGATCTGCTTGTCGCCCGTCATCGCGGCCTCGAGGGCTTCGATAGACTTCTCGCGCCCCACGAACAGCGGGATAACCATGTGCGGATAGACGACGACATCACGCAACGGCAGGAGAGGCAATTCAATGGTTGTCTTCATGATTTCGCCTCTATGACAGTTGAAAAATAAGCATGAAACCAAGATGGGGGCTGCATGCAAAAAAAACAAGCTTATTGCCAGCAGTTAAACGCAGTAAACGCTCGCAGGTAAAAACCCAGCCAAAACAAAGGGGCCCCTGGAGGCCCCTTGTTTGCATCGCGGCTGCAAACGCTTACGCGTCTGGCGCAGCCTTGGCAGTCGGCTCACTGTTTTCATAGATATACAGTGGCTTGGACTTGCCTTCTATAACGCTTTCGTCGATCACCACTTTACTCACTTCGGACTGCGAAGGGATCTCGTACATGGTGTCGAGCAACACGCCTTCGAGAATCGAGCGCAGACCACGAGCGCCGGTCTTGCGCTCAAGTGCCCGCTTGGCCACCGATTTGAGCGCGTCGGTACGGAACTCCAGGTCTACACCTTCCATCTCGAACAGCTTGGCGTACTGCTTGGTCAGGGCGTTTTTCGGCTCGGTGAGGATCTGAATCAAAGCAGCCTCGTCCAGCTCGTCCAGCGTGGCCAGGACCGGCAGACGACCAACGAATTCCGGAATGAGACCGAACTTGACCAGATCGTCAGGCTCGACTTCACGCAGGGACTCGCCCACCTTCTTGCCTTCTTCCTTGCTGCGTACTTCTGCACTGAAACCGATGCCGCCACGGGTGGAACGCTGCTGGATAACTTTCTCCAGCCCCGAAAATGCACCGCCACAGATGAACAGAATGTTGCGCGTATCCACCTGAAGGAATTCCTGCTGCGGGTGCTTGCGGCCGCCTTGTGGCGGTACGGAAGCAACCGTGCCTTCGATCAGCTTCAACAGGGCCTGCTGCACGCCTTCACCGGAAACGTCCCGGGTGATCGACGGGTTGTCGGACTTGCGCGAAATCTTGTCGATTTCGTCGATGTAGACAATACCCATCTGGGCCTTTTCCACATCGTAGTCGCACTTCTGCAGCAGCTTCTGAATGATGTTCTCGACGTCCTCACCCACGTAGCCAGCCTCAGTGAGGGTGGTGGCGTCGGCAATGGTAAACGGAACGTTCAGCAGGCGGGCCAGGGTCTCTGCAAGCAGGGTCTTACCCGAGCCTGTAGGACCGATCAGCAGGATGTTGCTCTTGCCGAGTTCGACTTCGTCGCCTTTCTTGTCACGCTGGTTCAGACGCTTGTAGTGGTTGTACACCGCTACGGCCAGAACCTTCTTTGCACGCTCTTGACCGATGACATACTGGTCAAGGATGCCGCTGATTTCTTTAGGCGATGGCAATTTATGCGCGCTGCTTTCGGCCTGGGCTTCCTGCACCTCCTCGCGGATGATGTCATTGCACAGGTCGACGCACTCGTCGCAGATAAAGACCGAGGGACCGGCAATCAATTTGCGTACTTCATGCTGGCTTTTGCCACAGAAGGAGCAATAGAGCAGCTTGCCGTTGTCCTCGCCGTTGCGGGTGTCAGTCATTCGTTCGATCCAAATCCGATAGGCTTGCAACACAAGATGAAGGCTTATGCGGGCTTTTTCAAGCCCGCCGATGATCGGACAAACCGATCAGCCTTGTTTTGCGCTGCTTATATTAGGCTGGGCGCTTTTCGATCACGGCGTCGATCAACCCGTACGCACGTGCGGCTTCGGCGCTCATGAAGTTGTCGCGATTGGTGTCGCGCTCGATTTCTTCCAGGGTGTGACCGCTGTGCTTGGCCATCAGCGTATTGAGGCGCTCGCGGATAAAGAGAATCTCCTTGGCGTGGATTTCGATGTCCGACGCCTGGCCCTGGAAACCACCCAGTGGCTGGTGAATCATCACACGCGAGTTCGGCAGGCAGAAACGCTTGCCCTCGGCACCCGCGGTCAGCAGGAAGGCGCCCATGCTGCAGGCCTGGCCGATACAGGTCGTCGACACGTTCGGCTTGATGAACTGCATGGTGTCGTAGATCGACATGCCCGCCGTCACCGAACCGCCTGGGGAGTTGATGTACAGATGGATGTCCTTGTCCGGGTTTTCCGCTTCAAGGAACAGCAGCTGCGCACAGATCAGGTTGGCCATGTAGTCCTCTACCGGACCCACCAGAAAGATTACTCGCTCCTTGAGCAGGCGCGAGTAGATGTCGTAGGCGCGTTCGCCACGAGCGGACTGCTCGACAACCATCGGGACCAGGCCGCCTGCGGCCTGGACATCAGAGTTCTGCTGAATATAGGAATTACGGAACATGCTCTGCAGTTACTCCCAAATAGTCATGTCTTGAAAACGCATAAGCCAGCGCGAGGCTGGCTTATGGTTGAATTTCCAACGAGTTGGACAATCAGTCGGCTTGTGCTGCTTCCGCCGGCTTGACTGCTTCTTCGTAAGAGACCGTCTTGTCGGTCACCTTAGCCTTCTGCAGAACAGTATCCACAACTTGTTCTTCCAGCACAACCGAACGTACTTCGTTCAGTTGCTGGTCGTTCTTGTAGTACCACGACACAACCTGCTCAGGCTCCTGGTAGGCCGAAGCCATTTCCTGGATCATCTCACGCACGCGGTCTTCATCAGGCTTGAGGTCGAATTGCTTGACCACTTCAGCCACGACCAGACCCAGTACAACGCGACGCTTGGCTTGCTCTTCGAACAGCTCGGCCGGCAGTTGGTCAGGCTTGACGTTGCCGCCAAACTGTTGAACAGCCTGTACGCGCAGACGGTCCACTTCGTTGGACAGCAGAGACTTTGGCACTTCGATCGGGTTGGCGGCCAGCAGACCGTCCATGACCTGATTCTTGACCTTGGACTTGATAGCCTGACGCAGCTCGCGCTCCATGTTCTTGCGAACTTCGGTGCGGAAGCCTTCGATGCCGGATTCCTTGATACCGAATTGAGCGAAGAACTCTTCGTTCAGCTCAGGCAGCTTTGGCTCGGACACGGTGTTGACCGTGACGGTGAACTCGGCGGCTTTGCCGGCCAAATCCAGGTTCTGGTAGTCAGCCGGGAATTCCAGGTTCAGCACGCGCTCTTCGCCGGCCTTGGCGCCAACCAGACCGTCTTCAAAACCCGGGATCATGCGGTTGGAGCCCAGCACCAGCTGAGTACCCTTGGCGGAGCCGCCAGCGAATGCTTCGCCGTCAACCTTGCCCACGAAATCGATGTTCAACTGGTCTTCGTTCTGGGCGGCACGTTCGGCCACTTCAAAACGGGTGTTCTGCTTGCGCAGGATGTCGAGCATGTTGTCCAGGTCGGCATCAGCCACTTCGGCACTCAGGCGCTCGATTTCGATACCGTCGAAACCGGCAACTTCGAACTCCGGGAACACTTCAAATACGGCAACGTATTCCAGGTCCTTGCCCGCTTCCAGGGACTTGGGCTCAATGGAAGGCGAGCCAGCCGGATTCAGCTTTTGTTCAACCACAGCTTCGTAGAAGGAAGCCTGGATCACGTCACCTACCGCTTCCTGACGCGCATCAGCACCAAAACGGCGCTTGATTTCGCTCATTGGCACTTTGCCTGGACGGAAACCAGCGATCTTGGCTTTTTGGGCGGTCTGCTGCAGACGCTTGTTGACCGCAGTCTCGATACGCTCAGCCGGCACGGTGATGCTCATGCGGCGCTCGAGAGCAGTAGTATTTTCAACAGAAACTTGCATGGATATTCCTCGTTGCACAGACATTAGCCGGCCATTTCCGACCCCAATCAAGGGCATGCATTCTAGTGGGTCAAACTCAAGAAGTCACCCTGCTGAAAATGCGCGCGAAAACAGCCGCCGTTTTATCGGTACGAAGGCACTGACGGACTTCGCCCCGGTGACAAATACAGCCAATCGCGCCAGAGCTCTGCGCCGCCTCTTCTATATAGCAAAGAGGCCATTCATCTCCCTGACGACCCTCCCTGCTGACAGGGACGGCAGGCAGCGCGGCATCATCGAGACACAAAAACGATGAAGCGCCCTGCCCTTGCGACCCAATACCTGCAGCCGCCGAATTCTCGAACCGCCAAAACCAAAAAAGGCGCCAGACTGTTAAATCTGGCGCCTTTCGAATATGGGGTGGACGAAGGGGATCGAACCCTCGACAACGGGAGTCACAATCCCGTGCTCTACCAACTGAGCTACGCCCACCATCTAGCATCGACGAAGCACTCAAACAACTTCTTCGTCTGGCCTCATCAAGCCCAGTGGCTCGATGACGCTTGATTGGTGCGGATGAAGAGACTCGAACTCTTACGCCTCGCGGCGCTGGAACCTAAATCCAGTGTGTCTACCAATTCCACCACATCCGCGCTTGCAGCTCTTAAAGCAAAGGCGCCAGATGGTTAATCTGGCGCCTTTCAAAATATGGGGTGGACGAAGGGGATCGAACCCTCGACAACGGGAGTCACAATCCCGTGCTCTACCAACTGAGCTACGCCCACCATCTAGCGCTACTTGTGCCAAAGCTGCCTAATGGCGCACCCGGCAGGACTCGAACCTGCGACCATCCGCTTAGAAGGCGGATGCTCTATCCAGCTGAGCTACGGGCGCCTTATTAATCTGTACTCTTGGAGGATTACAAACTAAGTGCTTTCCAGCCTTGCAGAACAACGATTCTGCTCGACCTTCTTAACCAGTGCTAGGCTGTGCCCGACAAGTGCGACGAATAGTATAGAGGGCCCGGAAACCCGTCAAATCTTTTTTGAAAAAAACTGATTTTATTTAAGGGCTTAGGGCAATTTGCGGACCAAGCGCCTTTGCCCTCACGCCTCGGCGTGCGAGAATGCGCGCACTTTTCTTCCCCCTCTCGATGGTTAATCACGCGTAATGACTGCACAACTTATCGACGGCAAATCAATCGCCGCCAGCCTGCGCCAGCAGATCGCCAAACGCGTCACCGAGCGTCGCGAGCAAGGCCTGCGCACGCCGGGCCTCGCGGTGATCCTGGTGGGCAGCGATCCTGCCTCTCAGGTTTATGTCTCGCACAAGCGTAAAGACTGTGAAGAGGTCGGCTTTATTTCCAAGGCCTACGACTTGCCCAGCGACACCACTCAACAGGCGCTTACCGACCTGATTGACGGCCTCAACGACGACCCGCGCATCGACGGCATCCTGCTGCAACTGCCACTGCCCGAACACCTGGACGCGTCCAAACTGCTCGAACGCATCCGCCCGGACAAGGACGTCGACGGCTTCCATCCTTATAACGTCGGTCGTCTGGCCCAGCGTATCCCGCTGCTGCGCCCGTGCACCCCGAAAGGCATCATGACGCTGCTCGAAAGCACCGGGGTCGACCTCTACGGTCTCGACGCGGTAGTGGTTGGCGCCTCGAATATCGTTGGTCGCCCGATGGCGATGGAGCTGTTGCTGGCCGGCTGCACCGTGACCGTTACCCACCGGTTCACCAAGGATCTGGCCGGCCATGTCGGTCGTGCCGACCTGGTCGTGGTCGCCGCCGGCAAGCCGGGCCTGGTGAAAGGTGAGTGGATCAAGCCAGGCGCCATCGTTATAGACGTGGGCATCAACCGTCAGGACGACGGCAAGCTGGTGGGCGACGTGGTGTATGACACCGCCCTGCCCCGCGCCGGCTGGATCACGCCGGTGCCGGGTGGCGTAGGGCCGATGACCCGCGCCTGCCTGCTCGAGAACACGCTGTACGCCGCAGAGACCCTGCACGGCTAATAACCTTGCGGACTGAAAAAGCCCTGCGTTATCGCGGGGCTTTTTATTGCCTGCTGAAAAACTGTTTTTTGTTATTTTTTAAGCACTTTCGTCTGGTTCTGGAAGAACATTCGACAGTTATCCATCCATACTCCTAGAATGTAACGTCATTTTTCTTACCAGCCGTTTCCCCAGCGGTCTTTCATTACTTTTTAGCGAGTTCACCCGCGTGAAAATTCGTCTTTCTCTCGTCAGTCTTTTTTTCGCTTTGACCGGCACATTCGCCCACGCCGCCGAAACCACCCAGGCCCCGCGTGACACCTCCAAACTGCAGATCGCTTCCGGCAGCGCCATGCTGGTGGACTTGCAAACCAACAAAGTCATCTATTCCAGCAACCCCGATGTGGTGGTACCCATCGCCTCGGTGAGCAAGCTGATGACCGGCCTGATCGTGCTGGAAGCCAAGCAGAACATGGACGAGTACATCGATATCAACATCACCGACACGCCGGAGATGAAAGGCGTGTTCTCCCGCGTGAAGATCGGCAGCCAGATGCCGCGCAAGGAAATGCTGCTGATCGCCCTGATGTCCTCGGAAAACCGCGCCGCCGCGAGCCTGGCGCACCACTATCCTGGGGGTTACGCGGCCTTTATCGCGGCGATGAATGCCAAGGCCAAGGCGCTGGGCATGACCAGCACCCATTATGTGGAGCCCACCGGCCTGTCGATCCACAACGTGTCGACCGCCCGCGACCTGAGCAAGCTGTTGGCCGCCGCACGGCATTACCCGCTGCTCAGCCAGTTGAGCACCACCAAGGAAAAGACCGTGTCGTTCCGCAAGCCCAACTACACCCTGGGCTTCTCCAACACCGACCACCTGATCAACCGCGCCAATTGGGACATCAAGCTGACCAAGACCGGCTTCACCAATCAGGCCGGCCACTGCCTGGTACTGGTGACCAGCATGGGCAACCGCCCGGTGTCACTGGTGATCCTGGATGCGTTCGGCAAATTCACCCACTTTGCCGATGCCAGCCGTATTCGCAACTGGGTCGAGACCGGCAAGAGCGGTTCGGTGCCGGATGTGGCACTGCGCTACAAGGCTGACAAGAATCTGAAAAGTCGCCCGAATGCGGCGCACGTGCAGCGCTGAATAACGCAGCAGGCGCCAATGTGAAGCAGCTCCAACGGTGGGACGGGGCTGGCTCCCCCCACCGTTATTTGCATGCCAACCGTCTATTTGTGTTCGGCCAACACTTTGAGCGCCTGGGCCGCTGCCTGCTCCTGCCCGGCCTGGGCGGTGGCATTGGCGGCGTCGCGCCAGCGCTGCGCATCGACATTCGCCGGCAACTGACTCGGGCGCTGGGTCAGGATTGCCCAACTCCCGGCGCTGTTCCATTTCGATTCGAAATCGCTGAAGTCCATCAACAGGCGCCGGTTCATGCCCGAACGCAGCAACACCGTGCTCTTCTGCTGGTTGAAGCCGACCACCACCACGTACCGCGCGTCCGACCACAGCCCGCCACCCAGGCGCGCCATCACCGGGTAACCCGCCGCCACCTGCGCCAGCACCGCCGTCAGCCTGGCATCCAGCGGGTACACCATCAGCCCGTATTCACGCGCCAGCACCTGCATGTTGCGCGCAAGGTCCGCCTCGGCGCCGGGCAAGTGCAACGGTTTATCCAACAGCCCCGGTGTCATGACAATGCCTTGTTGCGACAGCATGCTGGCTAATGCCGTGGGACCGCTTTGATAGGCCTCGCTGCGAAAGGTCGGCACGCCGTTGAGTTCGACGCGTTCCGGCAGGCCCGCGAGCTTCGAGGGGTGCGACGAACACGCCGCCAGCCCCAATGCACAGGCCAGCAACAAGGTGGGTTTCAGGTTCGAGGGTAAGCGCAATTTTCTACTCTCTTGTTCAACCGCCGATGAGGGCTCAAATCATAGCCCAATCACGCGCTCACCACGGCCGTGGTTATAGCAAACGAGTTGGACGCCATGACCATTGGTCAATAACAGGCAACCGCCACGTCGCTACACTGTCAACCAAGAAGACCGAGTGTGCCCCGTGCGGGCGAGAGGAGGCCGGAATGAGCCTTGTAACAACCATTGCGATGTTGATCTGCGGTTGGCTGGCGGTAGCCGCCGCCATGTTGTGGGGGGTATTGCGCATTGCCCGTCGGCACCATCACCCCCACGCCACCCCCGTAAAACCGCAAAAGGCGCGGTGCGCCACGCCTAGCCAGGCATGCAACTGAAGTCCTGAGTCGCCGCTACCTCCTTGCCGTGCCCATCCATCAGGGCTGCGCGCACGGCGGTGCCCAGGCTGGACTCCACCAGCGTGTAGTGCTCACCCGCCTTGAAATGCCTGTACTCGACCCGGCCCTGGCAGTCCTGCTGATTGTCGTCGCCCGCCGGCTCCTCGAATAACGTCACGTCGAGCCGATGGTCCCCCGGTGTCACTTCGAAAAAGCGCCCGTCGTCCACGCGCTTGCCGTCCACCCGCTCGGCCATCAGGTCATTCGGCGTCTCTTCCTTCAGGCCGATCCACGCATCGCCCGGATCCGCCTTGGGGACAGGGCCCGCGCAGGCCGACAGCAATACGGCGACAACAGGAATCAAGTACAGCGTTTTCAATGACATGACAAAGCTCCGAAAAAGACAGTTGCGATGGGCAACAAGCTTGAAGAGCGGTCGTTCGCAGAACAAATGAATAGAGATGAAGCAATCTTAAGCCGCTGACTAAATCTTCCTTCATCTGGCTGAAAGGTGCGTGTTAGGTGGGTCGCCCAAGACTGCCGGGGTTTGCAATCCCGCCTTTTTGGAGAGTCACGCATGCTCGGGCTGGTAAAGACCGCACTGCACAAGCCGTACACCTTCATCGTGTTGGCCATCATCATTTGCATCATCGGGCCGATGGCGGCCCTGCGTACCCCCACCGATGTGTTCCCGGATATCGGCATCCCCGTGGTTGCGGTGGTGTGGCAATACAACGGCCTGTCGCCGGACGCCATGGCCGGTCGGGTGATCTACACCTACGAACGCGCCTTGAGCACCACCGTCAACGACATCGAACATATCGAATCGCAATCGCTGCCCGGCATGGGCATCGTCAAGATTTTCTTCCAGCCCGGCGTGGATATCCGCACCGCCAACGCCCAGGTCACCGCCGTTTCGCAAACCGTGCTCAAGCAGATGCCACCGGGCATCACGCCGCCGCTGATCCTTAATTACAGCGCGTCCACGGTGCCGATCCTGCAAATGGCGTTTTCCAGCCCCAGTCTCTCGGAAGCGAAGATTCGCGACCTGGTGCAGAACAATATCCGCCTGCCCCTGAGCGCCCTGCCCGGCCTGGCCATGCCCACCCCCATGGGCGGCAGGCAGCGCCAGATCACCCTCGACCTGGACCCACAGGCCCTGGCCGCCAAAGGCCTGTCGGCGCAGGACGTGAGCACGGCCCTGGCGCTGCAGAACCAGATCATCCCGGTGGGCACCGCCAAGCTTGGCCCCAACGAATACACGATCCTGCTCAACAACAGCCCCAAGGCCATCGACGAACTCAACGACCTGCCGATCAAGACCGTCGACGGCGCGCTGATCACCATCGGCCAGGTGGCCCATGTGCGCGACGGCTCGCCGCCGCAGACCAACATCGTGCGCGTCGACGGCCACCGCGCGGTGCTGATGCCGGCGCTGAAAAACGGCAGCATCTCAACCCTGTCGATCATCGACGGCATCCGCCAGATGCTGCCGCGCATCAACGAAACCCTGCCGCCGTCGCTGAAGACTTCGCTGCTGGGCGACGCCTCGGTGTTCGTCAAACAATCGGTGGGCAGCGTGGCCCGGGAAGGCATCATCGCTGCGCTGCTGACCAGCGCGATGATCCTGCTGTTCCTCGGCAGTTGGCGCTCCACGGTGATCATCGCCGCGTCGATTCCGCTGGCCGTGCTGTCGGCCATCGCGCTGCTCGCCGTCAGCGGGCAAACGCTCAACGTGATGACCCTCGGCGGGTTGGCGCTGGCGGTAGGGATTCTGGTGGACGACGCCACGGTGACCATCGAAAACATCAACTGGCACCTGGAACAGGGCAAGGCGGTGAAGACCGCGATCCTCGACGGCGCCGCGCAGATCGTCGGCCCGGCCTTCGTTTCGCTGCTGTGCATCTGCATCGTGTTTGTGCCGATGTTTCTGCTGCAAGGCATCGCCGGCTATCTGTTCCGGCCGATGGCGCTGGCGGTGATGTTCGCCATGGCCAGCTCGTTCATCCTCTCGCGCACCCTGGTGCCGACCCTGGCGATGTATTTGCTCAAGCCACACGCACCGGAGCCGGGCCCAGGCCAGCATCCGGAAGACGCCTTTATCAATCACCATGAGGGCGAGCATCACCCGCAGCCGCGCCATCGTGTGCTGCAATTGGTGGTGAATGTCCAGCAGGGCTTTGAGCGCCACTTCTCGAACCTGCGCGATACCTACCATGGCCTGCTGAGGCTCGCCCTGGGCCGACGCAAGCACTTTATCGCAGGCTTTCTCGCCTGCGTGCTGGCCTCGTTCCTGCTGCTGCCGAGCCTGGGCCAGGACTTCTTCCCCGCCACCGATGCCGGTGCCCTGGCGCTTCACGTGCGCCTGCCGCTGGGCACACGCATCGAAGAAAGCGCGGCCGCGTTCGACCGCATTGAAGCGCGCATCCGCCAAGTGATCCCGGCCACGGAGCTGGACACTATCGTTGACAATATCGGCATACCGCTCAGCGGCATCGACATGGCCTACAGCAGCAGCGGCACCATCGGTCCGCAGGACGGCGATATTCAGGTCAGCCTGAAAAAGGATCACGCGCCCACCGCCGACTACGTCAAACAACTGCGCGAAGCCTTGCCGCAAAGCTTCCCCGGCAGCCAGTTCGCGTTCCTGCCTGCGGACATCAGCAGCCAGATCCTCAACTTCGGCACGCCGGCGCCCCTGGACATTAAAATCTCCGGGCGCAGCGATGCCGAAAACCGCGCCTATGCCGTGGCACTTGAGCGTCGCTTGCAGCATGTGCCGGGCATCACCGACCTGCGCCTGCAGCAGTCCACCGGCTACCCGTCGTTGCAGGTGAATGTCGACCGCCTGCGCGCCAATGGCCTGGGCATCACGGAAAGGGACGTGACCAACAGCATGGTCGCATCGCTGGCCGGCAGCTCCCAGGTGGCGCCGACGTTCTGGCTCAACCCAGCCAATGGCGTGTCGTATTCGATTGTGGCGGCGACGCCGCAATACCGCCTCGACAGCTTGCCGGCGCTCGAAGCGCTGCCGGTGACCGGCGCCGACGGCCAGTCGCAGATCCTCGGCGGCGTTGCCAGCATTTCCCGCACCCACAGCCCGGCCGTGGTGACCCACTACAACATCCAGCCGACCCTGGACCTTTACGCCAACGTGCAGGGCCGTGACCTCGGCGGCGTCGCCCGTGACGTACAAACCGTACTGAATGACACCGCGCACCTGCGCCCCAAAGGCGCGACGATCAGCCTGCACGGGCAGATCGACGCACTGCACGAAGCCTTCACCGGCTTGAGCGTCGGCCTGCTCGGCGCAGTGCTGCTGATCTACTTGCTGATCGTGGTCAACTTCCAGTCCTGGGCCGACCCGTTCGTGATCATCACCGCCTTGCCGGCCGCGCTGGCCGGCATCGTGTGGATGCTGTTCCTCAGCGGCACATCGCTGTCGGTGCCGGCACTCACCGGCGCGATCCTGTGCATGGGCGTGGCCACTGCCAACTCGATCCTGGTGGTGAGCTTCTGCCGTGAGCGCCTGGCCGCCCATGGCGATGCGCTGAAGGCCGCACTGGAGGCCGGCTACACACGCTTTCGTCCGGTGTGCATGACCGCCCTGGCGATGATCATCGGCATGTTGCCCCTGGCGCTTTCCCAGGAGCAAAACGCGCCCCTGGGCCGTGCCGTCATTGGCGGCCTGATCTTCGCCACCGTCGCCACCCTGTTATTCGTTCCCGTGGTTTTCAGCCTGGTCCACGGGCGCCACCCTACTCGCGCCACTGCCGGAGAAACCCCTCATGTCGTCTGATCACACCCCCTCGCGCAAGCGTTTGATGCTCCTGGGCGTCGGCGGCCTGACCCTGGCCGCCCTGCTGGTCGCCAACGGTTTGCATGCGCGCGCGCTGCACGCACGGTCGGTCAGCGCCTGGACCGAAACCGCCGCCATCGCGCAGGTAAGCGTGGTGCAACCCGAACGCAGCGCCGCCGGCGACACCCTGCGCTTGCCCGCGCACCTGGAGGCCTGGAGCAAGGCGCCGATCCATGCGCGGGTCAGCGGCTATCTCAAGGACTGGAAAGTCGATATCGGCAGCCGGGTCAAGGCCGGGCAAGTGCTCGCCGACATCGACAGCCCGGACCTGGACCAGCAATTGGCGCAAACCCATGCGCGCCTGGTCCAGCAGCAAGCCAATGCACGCCTGGCGGGCACCACCGCGACGCGCTGGCAACACCTGCTGGCGAGCCATTCGGTGTCACGCCAGGAAGCCGACGAGAAAACCTCGTCTGCGGCTGCGGCCAAGGCCAACGCCGAAGCCGCCGCGGCCGACTATGCGCGACTGTGTGCACTAGAGCGCTACAAGACCCTGCGCGCGCCGTTCGCCGGCATCATCACCGCACGCAACACCGATATCGGCCAGTTGATCAAGGCCGATACCGACAGCAAACTGGCCTTGTTCAACCTCGCCGATACGCACCAATTGCGTCTGTATGTGCCGGTGCCGCAGAACTACGCGGCGGTTATCCATCCCGGCCTGCAAGCCGAACTGACGGTGCCCGAGCATCCCGGCGAACACTTCAACGCGCGCCTGATCGGCGATTCCACCGCCATCGACCGCCGCTCCGGCACGCTGCTCGCGCAGTTCGTCGTCGATAACCCTGGCGACACGTTGCTGCCCGGCGATTACGCCGAAGCCACCCTGCCGCTTCCGGCCGATACCCACGGCGTGAGCATCCCCGCCAGCGCGTTGATCTTCCGCGCCCAAGGCACTCAGGTGGCGCTGCTGGATGCGCAGAACCGTGTGCACTTGCAAGGCATTCATATCGGCCTCGACCTGGGCGCACGGCTGGTGATCGATCAAGGGCTCAACCCCGCCGACCGTGTGGTCGACAACCCGCCAGATGCCTTGCGCGAAGGCGATCCGGTGCAACTGGCCGCTGTCGCGGGAGGTGCGCATGCGGCGTGAATCGGTCGTGATGTTGCTGCTGCTGGCGTTGCAGGGTTGCTCGATGGCACCGACCTACAAGGTGCCGAGGGTGGACCTGCCGGCGGATTACCGCGAGGGGCCGTGGCACAGCGCACAGCCGTCCGACCGAGTGACGCCGCAATGGTGGACGCTCTACAACGATGCGCGTCTCGATGACCTGCAGCAGCGACTGCTCCAGGCCAACCCGGACCTGGCGGCGGCGCTCGCGCATTTCGACGCGGCCCAGGCGTATGCCAGCCAGTTGCATGCCGGACTGTTCCCGCAGATCAGCGCCAGCGCACAGCCGCTGCGCCAGCGGCAGTCGGATTCGCGGCCGCTGCGCGGGGGTACGCAGCCGTCGTTGTACAACAGCGATACGGCCGGATTTTCCCTGAGCTACGACCTGGACCTGTGGGGCAAAATCCGCAACCAGGTGGCGGCGGGTGATGCCCAGGCGCAAGCGTCCGGGGATGAGCTGGCGATGGCACGCTTGAGCCTGCAGCAGCGGCTGGCGACCCTGTATGTGCAGCTCGACGGACTGGACGCGCAAAGCCGGATTCTGCAGCGTTCGCTGGATGACTTCAGCCAGGCGCTGCAACTGACGCGCAGTCGCTATGAAGGCCAGATCGCTTCAGAGCTGGACCTGACGCGCGCGCAAAGTCAGCTGGCAGAGGCCAGGGCGCAGCTGGATGAAGTGCGCGGCCAACGCAACCTTGCCGAACATGCCATCGGTGAGCTGGTGGGCGTGGCGGCGAGTGATTTTTCCTTGGCGCCCAGCCCGCATCTGCTCGCCCTGCCGCAGATTCCTGCGCAACTGCCCAGCCACCTGCTGCAACGTCGCCCCGACATTGCGGCAGCGGAGCGTCGCGTGTTTGCGGCCAACGCAACGATCGGCGTGGCCAGAGCGGCGTGGTACCCGGATTTCAGCCTGACCGGCTTGATCGGCGGACAGACCCAGGGCGTTGGCAACCTGCTGTCTGCCAGCAATCGTTACTGGGCGCTGGGACCGCTGGTGAACCTGCCGATCTTCGACGGCGGGCGCTTGAGCGCCAATGAGCGCCAGGCCAAAGCCGAGTTCGAAGAAGCTTCGGCGCAGTACCGCAGCCAGGTGCTGAAGGCTGTGCGCGAGGTGGAAGACAACCTGGCGCAACTGCGCGACTTGCAGCGCCAGGCCGAGGATGAACAGGCCGCGGCGGATGCGGCGCAGCACACCCAGGCGCTGGCCATCAACAGCTATCAGGCGGGCGCGGTGAGCTACCTGGATGTGGTGACCGCGCAGACTGCGGCATTGCAGGCCCAACGGGCGTTGCAGGCGGTGCAGACGCGGCAGTTACAGGCAAGTGTGGGGCTGCTGGCGGCGCTCGGAGGTGGTTGGGAACCCGGCACGTTTTAAGGCCCTACGCAACGCCACATGTGGGAGGGGGCTTGCTCCCGATTGCAGTAGGTCAGCCAATACAAGTGTGACTGACCCACCGCTATCGGGAGCAAGCCCCCTCCCACAGGCTTTGCGCCAGACGCACTAGGTATGAACACCGCTGGATTCATGTGGGGCTTGCTTCTGATGGCAGCGGGTCTGTTGATGCAATGTGTCGCTGACCCACCGGCTCTGCGCCAGACACACTATGTATGAACACCGCTGGCCCCTGTGGGAGGGGGCTTGCTCCCGATGGCGCCCTTCCAGACACATCCTGCCAAAAGCTTGCCGATCAAGCTCAGCCACAGCACCTAGCCTCTCTTGAACACCCATGCAGAGAGGCCAGGGAATGCCTGATCTACCCGCGTCACACCGCCTGCGCATCGGCCGATTCAGCGAGCCGAACCGCATCTACCTCATCACCACCAATACCCACGAACGCATCGCCATTTTCAGCGATTTCCAGTTGGGCCGGCTGGTTGTCCGGCAGATGCGGATCGCTCAGTTCCAAGGCCGGGCGAACTCCCTCGCCTGGGTGATCATGCCCGACCACTTTCACTGGATTATCGAGCTGCAAAAAGGCTCGCTGGCGGACCTGATGTGCCAGGTAAAATCCCAAAGCACCCGCACGGTTAACGGCGCGAGCGGGCGCGAGGGCCGGCTTTGGCAGGAGAGTTTCCATGACCGGGCGCTGCGCAAGCAGGATGACCTGCTGAAAATGGCGCGGTATGTGGTGGCCAATCCCCTGCGGGCCGGGCTGGTGCGCAGAATTGGCGACTACCCGCTGTGGGACGCGATATGGCTGTAGCGCCGCGAGCCCCCTTCCGCCTTTTTTAACTGCATTCCTGGCTTAAACACTAACTCCCACTCACAGCCTTATCCGAAACTTCGTACACTGCCCGCCCTACTCATTGATTGGTATTGCGCAATGTTGATCAAAAAAGCTCTCACCACCGTCGCGCTGCTGGCTTCTCTGCTGGGCGCTGCGTCAGCTTTCGCCCACGCACACTTGAAAAGCTCGGAGCCTGCGGCGGACAGCAGCGTCGCTGCGCCCAAGGATCTGCGCCTGACGTTTACCGAAGGCGTTGAAGCCACGTTCAGCAAAGTCTCACTGAGCAAGGACGGCACCGAAATCGCGATCAAAGGCCTGGAGACACTGGATAAAGACAAGAAGGTGTTAATCGTGACACCCGCTGCGCCACTGGCGGCCGGTCACTACAAGGTGGTGTGGAACGCCGTCTCCGTCGACACCCACAAGAGCAACGGTGAATACAGCTTCAAGGTCGGCCAATAATCCATGGCGACGCTGCTGGTGCTGTGCCGTTTCGTGCATTTCATCGTCGTGTTGCTGATGTTCGGGGCCTGCGCGTTCAGGCCCTGGCTGCTGGGCACGCACGCGCAACCGGCGCTGGACCGGCAACTGCTGCGCATCACCCGTGGCCTGGCCTGGCTGGGGCTCGTTTCGGGCGTGGTGTGGTTGCTGTTGATCACCGCGAGCATGGCCGGTAACTGGGACGCGGCCCTGCAACCGGCGACAGTGCGACGGGTACTGGGCAAGACCTTCTTTGGCCAGGTGTGGGTGTGGCATCTGTTGCTGAACCTGCTGCTGGTGATCGCGCTGATCAAACCCTGGCCAGTGCTGCGCCTGCCGTTGCTCGCGTTGTTACTGGCGACCCTCGCACCCGTGGGCCACGGCGCAATGCTTGACGGCCTCAGCGGGCAGTTGCTGATCCTCAATCAGGTGGTGCACCTGGTGTGCGTCGGCGCCTGGCTCGGGGGTTTAATGTTGCTGGTGCTGATACTGCGCTCGCCAACGCCGGCACTGGAGCCGATCCTGCGGCGCTTCAGCGGCGTCGGTTATGGTCTGGTGGCCGGACTGCTGGTGACAGGTTTGATCAACGTGCGCGTACTGACCGGGCAACTGTGGCCGACACCGTTGTTCAGCGGGTTCGCGCTGATTTTGTTGATCAAGGTGCTGCTGGTACTCGGCATGCTGGGGTTGGCGCTGCTGAACCGTTTGCGTCTGGAGCACTGTGAGCAGCGCGTGAGCACGTTGAAAGCCAGTGTGACGCTGGAATGGTTCCTCGGTGTTTCAGCAGTGGCAGCGGTTTCTCTATTGGGCACCCTTCCGCCAATGACCATGACGGGCTGACTTGACACGCCGTCCGACCTTGAAGGTGCTCACCTGGGTAGTTTATTCAGTCATCGTATAACTTCCGCTTGACACCCCCACCAAACCCCGCAAATATCCGCCCCAATGTTGTACGACAACGTATAACAAATAATAAAAACAACAAAAGAAAATGGGAGCTTCACTGTGAGTCAATTCGCCCGCAATTCCTCCTCGCACCTCGGTCTCATCAGCCTCGCCAGCCTTGCGTTTACCCTGCCCCTCGCCGCCCAGGCGGATGGGTTTCTCGACGATGCCAAGGCCTCGCTCAACCTGCGCAACGCTTACTTCAACCGCAATTTCACCAACCCGGCCAACCCCCAGGCCAAGGCTGAAGAGTGGACGCAGAACTTCATTCTTGACGCCAGGTCCGGCTTCACCCAGGGCACCGTAGGTTTCGGGCTGGATGTGCTGGGGCTGTACTCGCAGAAGCTCGACGGCGGCAAAGGCACCGCCGGCACGCAACTGCTGCCGGTGCACAGCGACGGCCGCCCGGCGGATAACTTCGGGCGCCTGGGCGTGGCCCTGAAAACCCGGCTGTCGAAGACTGAACTGAAGGTCGGCGAATGGATGCCGGTGCTGCCGATTCTGCGCTCCGACGATGGCCGCTCCCTGCCGCAAACCTTTCGCGGCGGTCAGGTCACCTCCAACGAGATTGCCGGGCTGACCCTCTACGGCGGCCAGTTTCGCGGCAACAGCCCGCGCAACGATGCGAGCATGGAAGACATGTTCATGAACGGCAAAGCGGCGTTCACCTCCGACCGCTTCAACTTCGGCGGCGGCGAATACACCTTCAACGACAAGCGCACCCAGGTCGGCCTGTGGTACGCCGAACTCAGCGATATCTACCAGCAGCAATACCTCAACCTCACCCACAGCCAGCCCGTGGGCGACTGGACCCTGGGCGCCAATCTCGGTTTCTTCAACGGCAAGGAAGACGGCAGCGCCCTGGCCGGTGACCTGGACAACAAAACCGTCTCCGCGCTGTTCTCGGCCAGGTACCAGGGCCACACTTTCTACGTGGGCCTGCAGAAACTCACCGGCGACAGCGTGTGGATGCGCGTCAACGGCACCAGCGGCGGCACCCTGGCCAACGACAGCTACAACTCCAGCTACGACAACGCCAGGGAAAAATCCTGGCAGGTGCGGCATGACTTCAACTTCGTGGTGCTGGGCGTACCGGGGCTGACCTTGATGAACCGCTACATCAGCGGCAGCAACGTACACACCGGGGCGATCACCGATGGCAAGGAATGGGGACGCGAGTCCGAGCTGGCCTACACCGTACAAAGCGGTGCGCTGAAGAACCTGAATGTGCGCTGGCGCAACTCAACCATGCGTCGGGATTACAGCACCAACGAGTTCGATGAAAACCGGCTGTTTGTGAGCTATCCGATTTCCCTGCTGTAACACTCAACCCCCACTCGCCGGCAACCCTGTGGGAGGGCGCTTGCTCCCTCCCACATTTTGATCCTCACTGTGCTTTCATTCTGTCTGCAAGAACGTTGACAAGCCGGTGAAACCCTAACAATACTTTGACAAAGTCATACGACAACTTACAACAATAAATGGAACGCCCATGACCACCTCCTCCGCCATTCCATTCAACCGCCTGCTGCTCACCGGCGCCGCCGGCGGGCTGGGCAAGGTACTGCGCGAGCGCATGCGCCCTTACGCCCAGGTGCTGCGCCTGTCGGACATCGCCGACATGGCCCCCGCCGCCGCCCACGAAGAAGTGCAGCCGTGCGATCTCGCCGACAAACAGGCCGTGCACCACCTGGTCGAAGGCGTCGACGCCATCCTGCATTTTGGCGGCGTGTCGGTTGAGCGCCCGTTCGAAGAAGTACTCGGCGCCAATATCAGCGGGATTTTCCATATCTACGAAGCCGCACGCCGCCATGGCGTCAAGCGCGTGATCTTCGCCAGCTCCAACCACGTGATCGGTTTCTACAAACAGGGCGAGCCACTCGACGCCCACTCACCGCGCCGCCCGGACAGCTACTACGGCCTGTCCAAGTCCTACGGCGAAGACATGGCCAGTTTCTACTTCGATCGCTACGGCATTGAGACCGTCAGCATCCGCATCGGCTCCTCATTCCCCGAACCGCAGAACCGCCGGATGATGCACACCTGGCTCAGCTTCGACGACCTGACTCAACTGCTCGAACGTGCGCTCTACACGCCAAACGTCGGCCACACCGTGGTGTACGGCATGTCGAACAACCTCGACACCTGGTGGGACAACCGCTACGCCGCGCACCTGGGCTTTGTTCCCAGGGACAGCTCCGAGGTGTTCCGCGCCCAAGTGGAAAAACAACCGCCCGTGCCTGCCGATGACCCGGCGGCGGTGTATCAGGGCGGCGCGTTCTGCGCGGCCGGGCCGTTCGGTGACTGAGTCTGCCTCCAACCCAGGGAGTGAGTGGCCATGACCGCTGAATTGATTGTCGACGCCCGCAATGCCGTGGGCGAATGCCCGGTGTGGGTGCCCGAGGAAAACGCTCTGTACTGGGTGGATATCCCCAACGGCGGCCTGCAGCGCTGGAGCGCCGGCAGCGGCCACATCGCCGCGTGGACAGCCCCGCAAATGCTCGCCTGCATTGCCCGCACCACCGCGGGCAATTGGGTGGCGGGCATGGAGTCGGGCTTTTTCCAGCTCACGCCTTACAACGATGGCAGCCTCGACACCACGCCACTGGCCGGCGTCGAGCACCCGCGCGACGACATGCGCCTCAATGACGGCCGCTGCGACCGCCAGGGCCGTTTCTGGGCCGGCAGCATGGTGCTGAACATGGGCTTGAACGCGGCCGAAGGCACGCTCTATCGCTATGCCGGCGGCGCCGCGCCGCATGCCCAGTTGAACGGCTTCATCACCCTCAACGGCCTTGCCTTCAGCCCCGATGGCCGCACGATGTACGCCTCGGACTCGCACCCGCTGGTGCAGCAGATCTGGGCCTTTGACTACGACACCGACAGCGGCACCCCGAGCAATCGCCGCGTGTTTGTCGACATGCATAAATTCCTCGGCCGCCCCGATGGCGCGGCAGTGGATGCCGACGGCTGCTACTGGATCTGCGCCAACGACGCCGGCCTGGTGCACCGTTTCACCCCCGACGGTCGCCTCGACCAGTCACTCACCGTACCGGTGAAAAAACCCACCATGTGCGCCTTCGGCGGCAGCCGTCTGGATACGTTGTTCGTCACCTCGATTCGCGATGACAACAGTGACCAGTCCCTGTCCGGCGGCGTGTTCGCCCTCAACCCCGGCGTCAAGGGACTGCCCGAACCGCGCTTCATCCTCTAGCTGCATCGCTGTGCCTTGAATACAAAAATAACAAGACAGGAGTGATACCCCCATGGACTTCAAACGCACGTTGCTCGTCGCCGCACTGTTCACCCTCAGCAGCGCCGCTCAGGCGCTGGAAATCAAATTCGCCGATATCCACCCCGACGGCTACCCCACCGTGGTGGCCGAAAAGAACATGGGCGCCGCGCTGACCAAAGAGAGCAACGGCGAACTGACCTTCAAGTTCTTCCCCGGCGGCGTACTGGGCTCCGAGAAAGAAGTGGTCGAACAGGCCCAGGTCGGCGCCGTGCAGATGACCCGCGTCAGCCTCGGCATCGTCGGCCCGGTGGTGCCGGCGGTGAACGTGTTCAACCTGCCGTTCGTGTTCCGCGACCAGGCGCACATGCGCAAGGTCATCGATGGCGAGATCGGCGACGAGATCCTCGCCACCATCACCGACTCCGAATTCGGCCTGGTGGCACTGGCCTGGATGGACGGCGGCACGCGCAACCTCTACACCAAAAAGCCGGTGCGCAAAATCGAAGACCTCAAGGGCATGAAGATTCGCGTGCAGGGCAACCCGCTGTTCATCGACGCCTTCAACGCCATGGGCGCCAACGGCATCGCCATGGACACCGGCGAGATCTTCAGCGCCCTGCAGACCGGAGTGATCGACGGCGCGGAAAACAACCCGCCGACCCTGCTTGAACACAACCACTTCCAGAACGCCAAGTTCTACACCCTCACCGAACACCTGATCCTGCCCGAGCCCATCGTGATGTCGAAGATCACCTGGAACAAACTCACCCCCGCCCAGCAAGACATGGTGAAAAAAGCCGCCAAGGCCGCGCAGGCCGATGAGCGTGTGTTGTGGGACGCCAAATCCGCCAGCAGCGAAACCAGGCTCAAGGCTGCGGGCGTGGAGTTCATCAGCGTCGACAAAAAGCCCTTCTATGACGCCACCGCAGCAGTGCGCGCCAAGTACGGCGCGCCTTACGCCGACCTGATCAAGCGCATCGACGCGGTTCAATAACGCCCTCCTTCCTGACAAGGCCCGGCGCGGTCGGCACCGACGCGCCCGGTCACGGTGAACGCCATGAAGAATCTACTGCTGCGCTTCAATGACCGCCTCTACATGACCTGCATCTGGGTCGCCGGCCTCTCGGTGCTGGGGGTGGCGCTGATCATTCCGTGGGGCATCTTCGCCCGCTACATCCTCGGCACCGGCTCCAGCTGGCCGGAGCCCACCGCGATCCTGCTGATGCTGGTATTCACCTTCGTCGGCGCCGCCGCCAGCTACCGCGCCGGCGCGCACATGTCGGTGGCCATGGTCACCGACCGCCTTCCGCCCACCCAACGCCGCATCGTCGGCCTCCTCTCGCAACTGTTGATGGCGACCATCTGCCTGTTCATGACTATCTGGGGCAGCAAGCTGTGCCTGTCCACCTGGAACCAGTTCATGAGCGCCATTCCCACCCTGCGCGTGGGCATTACCTATATGCCGATCCCGATCGGCGGGCTGCTGACGCTGGTGTTCGTGCTGGAAAAACTCGTGCTGGGCGACCAGAGCCAACGGCGCGTGGTGCGCTTTGACCTGGTGGAAGAAAGCGAAGGAGCTGCCTGATATGGACGCATTGATTCTGCTCGGCAGCTTTATCGCCCTGATCCTGATCGGTATGCCGGTGGCCTACGCCCTGGGCTTGTCGGCGTTGATCGGCGCATGGTGGATCGACATTCCGTTCCAGGCCCTGATGATTCAGGTGGCCGGTGGGGTGAACAAGTTTTCGCTGATGGCGATTCCGTTCTTCGTACTCGCCGGGGCGATCATGGCCGAGGGCGGCATGTCACGACGGTTGGTGGCGTTTGCCGGCGTACTGGTGGGCTTTGTGCGCGGCGGCCTGTCGCTGGTCAACATCATGGCCTCGACGTTTTTCGGCGCCATTTCCGGCTCGTCGGTGGCCGACACGGCCTCGGTGGGCTCGGTGCTGATCCCGGAAATGGAACGCCGTGGCTACCCCCGGGAGTTTGCAACGGCGGTCACCGTCAGCGGTTCGGTGCAGGCCCTGCTGACCCCGCCCAGCCACAACTCGGTGCTCTACTCCCTGGCGGCCGGCGGCACCGTATCGATTGCCTCGCTGTTCATGGCCGGCGTGGTGCCAGGGCTGCTGATGAGCGCATGCCTGATGGTGCTGTGCCTGATCTTCGCGAAAAAACGCAACTACCCCAAAGGCGACGTCATCCCCCTGAAGCAGGCACTGAAAATCGCCGCCGACGCGCTCTGGGGCCTGATGGCCATGGTGATCATCCTCGGCGGCATCCTCTCGGGCATTTTCACCGCCACCGAGTCGGCGGCGATTGCGGTGCTGTGGGCATTCTTCGTGACCATGTTCATCTACCGCGACTACAAATGGCGCGAGCTGCCCAAGCTGATGCACCGCACGGTGCGTACCATTTCCATTGTGATGATCCTGATCGCCTTCGCCGCCAGCTTCGGCTACATCATGACGCTGATGCAGATCCCGGCGAAGATCACCACGATGTTCCTGACCCTGTCGGACAACCGCTACGTGATCCTGATGTGCATCAACGCCATGCTGCTGTTGCTGGGCACGGTGATGGACATGGCGCCGCTGATCCTCATCCTCACGCCGATCCTGCTGCCGGTGATCGTCGGCATCGGTGTCGACCCGGTGCATTTCGGCATGATCATGCTGGTGAACCTCGGCATAGGCCTGATCACCCCGCCGGTGGGCGCGGTGCTGTTTGTCGGCGCGGCGGTGGGCAAGACCACCATTGAGAAAACCGTGAAGGCGCTGCTGCCGTTCTACGCGGTGCTGTTTCTGGTACTGATGGCGGTGACCTACATCCCGGCGCTGTCGCTGTGGCTGCCAAGCGTGGTGCTGTGATGATTGAACTTGAAGATCGGCTGACCCGCCTCACCCTGTCCCCGGCAGTGGGTGGCAGCCTCGTCAACTGGACGGTGCGCGCCACCGGGCAGCCGCTGTTGCGACACAGCGATGAGCACGCGATCACTAGCGGGTTGCCGGGCAAGCTGGGGTGCTATCCATTGGCGCCCTGGTCGAACCGGGTGGCCGAGGGCGGTTTTGCCAACCCCGAGGGCTGGTTGGCATTGACGCCCAACAGCCTCACCGATCCCCTGCCGATTCATGGCTCGGCGTGGCAACAGGCCTGGCAGGTGGTGAGCCGGACAGCGGATGATGTGGTGCTGGCGGTGGTCTGTGAGACGCCGTTCGCCTATCGCGCCGAGCAGCGGTTTCGCTTGAGTGACGGTGAACTGAGTATTGCGCTGCGGGTGACCCATTTGGCTGCACAGCCGGCCTGGCACGGGTTGGGATTGCACCCCTACCTGCCCCGCAGGCCGGGCACGCGGTTGCAGGCCAAGGCGTCGCAGGTGTGGATGAGCGATGCGTCCAAATTACCCACGGCGTTGGCGCAGATACCCGAAGTGTGGGACTTTCGCCAACTCAAGGGCCTGCCGGAGGAGCCGGTGGATAACGGTTTTTGCCAGTGGGACGGGCACTGCCGGATCGAACAGCCGGAACTGGGCTATGCGCTGGAATGCCAGGCCACCGGGGCCGATTACTTCCTGCTGTACTGCCCTGCGGGGCTTGAGTTCTTTTGCATCGAGCCGGTGAGCCATCCGGTGAATGCCCACCACCTGCCCGGCCGACCCGGCTTGAAGCTGCTGGAACAACACCAGTCAACCCACCTCGATTTCACCTTGAAATACACGCCCCTGTAACACCAAAAAATCTGTGGGAGGCTCCGCCAAGTCTTCGACTTAGCGCTGTCGCGCAGAAAACCGGGCCTCTGTGGCGAGCGGGCTTGCCCCGCGTTGGGCTGCGCAGCAGCCCCAAAACCATGTTCTGCGTAGTGTCAGGTACACCGCGTTTTCTTTGATTGGGGGCGCTTCGCGCCCCAACGCGGGGCTTGCCCCAACACTCGGCACCTCGCCTGGGCTCGGTGTGCCCGAACGCAGGCTTTGGAGCGTGTTTGACGGGGCGCCTAAGATCAAAAGCAAAAGCGCAGCGGCCTGAGAGCCGACCGGAATGGGGAATGTGAACGCGATCAAATGTGGGAGCTGGCTTGCCTGCGATAGCGGTGTATCAGGGCGGGCTGTTTTTCAGGCGGCCGGCGGTGTCGATACTGACCACCACCGACAACCCCGGCCGCAGCCGCTCACTCTCTGCCTGCCCCGGGTCCACGGTGATCCTCACCGGCACCCGCTGGGCGATCTTCACAAAGTTGCCAGTGGCGTTGTCCGCCTGCAACAGGCTGAACTCCGAGCCCGTCGCCGGCGAAATATGCTGCACCGTGCCATGAAACCTGCGGTGGTTCAGCGCATCCACGGTGAAGGTCACCGGCTGGCCGACCTGCACGTCGGCCATCTGGGTTTCTTTCATATTGGCGATCACCCACAGCTGATTGGGCACCAGCGCCATCAACTGCGCGCCGGAATTGACATAGGCGCCCAGGCGCACACCGATCTGCCCCAACTGGCCATCGCGGGGCGCGGTGATGCGCGTGTTGGCCAGGTCGATGCGCGCCAGCGCCACTGCGGCATCGGCGCTCGCCACCGCCGCTTCCAGCGAACCGCGATTGACGATCACCGTCTGCAGGTCCTGCCGCGCGATCTCCAGGTTGGCCTGGGCCTGGGCCACCGCCGCAACGGTTTGCGCCTGGGCGGCGCGGGCC
Organism: Pseudomonas sp. MH9.3; assembly: GCF_034354675.1. Taxonomy (NCBI): domain Bacteria; kingdom Pseudomonadati; phylum Pseudomonadota; class Gammaproteobacteria; order Pseudomonadales; family Pseudomonadaceae; genus Pseudomonas; species Pseudomonas sp. MH9.3. Next base: position 1,633,944 of record NZ_CP133785.1, read on the forward strand.
ACGTCCAGTTCGCGCCTGGACACCGAGCCGTCGCTGATCAGCTCTTCATTGCGGCGCAGGTCGGCGCTGCTTTTGCGCGCCTGGGCCTGGCTGTCCACCAGCGCGGCCTGGCGCAGCTTGATGGTGGCTTGCGCGCTGTTGCGCTGCTGCACCACGTTGGCCAACGCCGCCTTCTGCACCGCCCGTTGCGCCAGCGCCTGATCGAGGCGCTGCTGGTAGATGCGGTCGTCCAGGCGCACCAGCAGGTCGCCGGCCTTGACGTACTGGAAGTCCTGCACCGGCACCTCGAACACATAGCCGCTGAGCTGCGGGCCGATGATCGTCACCTGGCCGCGCACCAGGGCGTTCTCGGTGGTTTCCACCGCACTGCTGAACGGTGGCAACTGCCAGGCGTAGAGCACGATCAGCACGCCGACGATGGCAATCGCGGCAAAGCCCAGAGAAGAGATGATGCGCACCCGCAAGGAGCGCGGCTCGGTCGCCGTGGCGCCCGGCGGCGTGCTGCCTTCCGGCGTGGCAGCGATGGCATTGGTGGTTGTGGTGGTCGATTCGGTCATGAAGGTGCGCCGCTGGGTTGAACGGGAGGAGCTGCCTGGGTGGTGCTCATCAGCCACAGGCTGCGAATGAAGATCCAGCTCATGGTGAGGATCGCGATGATCGCGATCAGCATGAAGACATCGTTGTAGGCCATCACATTCGCCTCACGGGTCGCCGCCGTGGCGAGGCTGCGAATGCCCTGCAGGTTGCGCAGCTGCGGATCGGCGATCACCCCGCCATAGGCCGCCCCGCCGCTCTGCACCCGCGCCGCCACGCGCGGGTCGAGCAGGGTCAGGTGTTCGACGATCATGCTGGAATGATACTTCTCGCGCACGATCTGGAAGGTGCCGAGCAATGCCGCGCCGATCAACCCGCCGAGGTTCTGGCAAATGCCGAACATCACCGAGAAGCTCACCAGGTTGCGCGGGTTGGCCAACACGTTTTTGGTGCCGAGCACCATGGTCGGTCCGAGGAAAAACGTGCCGCCGAAGCCCAGCAGGAACTGGCTGACATACAGGTTCTGCGGCCGGGTGAGGTTACTGGAAAAACTGTCCATGACGGAGCCGGTTGCCATCAGCGCCAGGGAGATCACCAGCGGCATCAGCAGGTGCGCCGGGTTGATCGTCAACGCACTGACCACCAGCCCCGCTAGCGCCCCGGCCAGCATCACCACGTACAGCGTGTGCATCTGCTCGTAGCTCATGTTGAGCATCTGCATGAAACCCACCGCGCCGGTGGACTGCTCCGACAGCACCATGCGAATCAGGATCACCGCCAGCGCCAGGCGAATCATCACCCCGCTGCCGAGCCAGCGCGTCATCAGCAGCGGGTTGGCGCGGTTATGCTCGATGGCAAGGCCCGCCATGATCAGCACCAGGGAACAGGCCGACGCCACACCGATCCACGGCGCCTCCAGCCACCAGTCGATACGCCCCAGGGACAGCACCGCGCAGAGCAAAGCCACGCCGGTGGCGAGGATGGCGAAGGTGAGAAAATCAAGTTTTTCAAAGGTCTTGAAGCGGTCGCCGGGCGGCAATTTGAGCAGGAACACACAACCCAGGCAGATCAGCGCCAGCCCCAGCTCAAACAGGTACAAGCCGCGCCACTCGGCAATCTGCAGCAAGTCTTCGGAGAACAACCGCGCCAACGGCAAGGCCAGCTGCGCGGTGCCCAGCCCGAGCACCAGCGAGCGCAAGCGCCACTTGGCCGGGAAGGCCTGGATCATGTAGTACAAGCCCAACGAACTCAGCGCCGCCCCCACCATGCCATGGGCCGCCCGCACGGCGATGGCCGAGCTGAGGTCGTTCACGAATAAATGGCCGAAGGTCACCAGCACGTACAGCACCAGAAACACCTCGGTGAACGCACGCAGGCCGAACTGCTGGCGAAACTTCACCAGCAACAGGTTCATGCACACGTTGGTCATCACATAGGCGGCGGGCAGCCAGGCCATCTCTGCGGTGGTCGCCCCCAGCGCGCCTTGCAGGTATTGCAGGTTGGCGATGACCAGCGCGTTACCCAGCCCCCCGGTGATCGCCACCAGCGCACCGACCAGCGCGAACAGCCAGCGCTTGTGGGTGGGATGCAGCGGCGTCGACGGCGAGCCGGGCAAGGTCGGTCGCTCGTGAGGCTGCCAGGGGTGGGGGGTGTAGTTGTCCATTCGGTGACCTTGGTGAGCCGACGGGGAAGTCGGTGAAATCCATGCTCAGAGACAGTAAACGCGAGTGGAGTTCATCTTGCCAGCGGTGGTTGGGCAAATGAGGGGGGTAGCTGTTGGAGGTTTGTGATGTACATATCTGTTATTTGAGTAATGGAGATTACATGTGGGAGGGGGCTTGCTCCCGATAGCAGTGGGTCAGCTACACATAAGTTGACTGACCCACTGCTATCGGGAGCAAGCCCCCTCCCACAGTTTGTACAGCGTATGGCAGAGAATTCCGTCGGCTCAGGCCGCCGCGCTTCTGCTTTTGATCTGAGGCGCCCCGTCAAACACGCTGGCCGAACGCAGGCTTTGGAGCGTGGGTAACCCGGCAGGACGCCGACCCGCCGTAAGGGCGGAACCCTAATCAGCCGTTACCCCAATAATGGATATGTCTCCCCTAAACCAATGCCTTCAACAACATCCCAACCGCAACCAATACGCACAAACTGGCAAACCCCACCTGCAATGCCCGCGCTGGAATCACCGACCCCAGCCGCCGCCCAACCAACATGCCGACGACACTCGATCCGATAAACGCCCAGCCCACCGGCTCGATGCTCACCCCCGCATGAAACGCCCCCACCACGCCGATCAGCGAAAGCAGGCTGACAACCATCAGCGAAGTCGCAACGATCCCGCGCATTTGCACATCGGTCAGTTGCTTGAACGCGGGCACGATCAGGAAGCCGCCGCCCACGCCCAACAAGCCCGATACAGCACCGGTAACGGCACCCAATGCAGCCAGGGTGGCGCTGCACTTGGCGGTCCAGGCCAGGCGCCCGGTCTGCTGATTGAGCATGCAGTTCTTCTGCCCCCACAGCGCGGCACCATGGTCGCTCGGCCCGGGCTCGATCTTTTCGCGCTGCAGCATGCGCCAGGCCACCAGCACCATCAGCGCGCTGAACAGCCCCATCAGCACCGTTTCCGAGAGCTGATGAGCGACAAACACGCCCAACGGTGAAAACAGCGCACCGAGCAAGGCGATCAACAGCGCCGCGCGATAACGCACCAGTCCGTGGCGCAGGCCGTCAATCGCCCCGACCGCTGCCGCCGCGCCCACGGCAAGCAACGACACCGGCGCGGCCTGGGTCATCGTCAACCCCAGTCCCAACACCAGCGCCGGCACCCCGAGAATGCCGCCGCCCGCGCCGGTCAGGCCCATGACCAGGCCCATCAATACCCCAAGAACACTCGCCAGCAGCATTCAGTCCACCTTGCTCAGGCGGGTCAGCCACTCGCGCCCCTTGAGCATGCCGTTCCAGTAGAACCACGGCAGCAGCGTGGCCTTGAGGAACCACATCGAACGTCGTGCCCGGGTGGGGTCGAGGGGAAAAGTCGGCAGCAGCTTGCCGCCGTAGCCGAATTCGGCCAGCACCACCTTGCCCTTCTCCACCGTCAAGGGGCAGGAGCCATAGCCGTCGTACTTGAGCGGCAACGGCGCCTGTTTGCGCAGGGCCAGCAGGTTTTCGGCAACCACCACGATCTGCTTGCGCACCGCTGCGGCGGTCTTGGCATTGCTGGTGCCGCACACATCGCCCAGGCCGAAGATGTGTGGATAGCGCACATGCTGCAGGCTGTGAGGGTTCACGTCACACCAGCCGGCCGCGTCGGCCAGCGCGCTTTGGCGGATGAAATCCGGGGAGACTTGCGGCGGCACCACGTGCAACAGGTCGAAGGACTTTTCCGCAACGCTGACGTTGCCGTCGGCACCCTTCACCTCGAACCAGGCCTTGCGTGCCGGGCCGTCGACCTTGATCAGGTTGGAGTTGAAGGCCAGCCGCGCGTGGTACTTTTCCACGTACTTCATCAGCGGTGGCACAAAGGTCCCCACGCCGAACAGCGCGGCACCGGCCAGGTTGAATTCGACGTCGATGTTTTTCAGGCTGCCCTGCTTGAGCCAGTGGTCGCAGGACAGGTACATGGCTTTCTGCGGCGCACCGGCGCATTTGATCGGCATGGCCGGCTGGGTAAAGATCGCCTTGCCGCCCTTGAGTTGCTGCACCAGTTGCCAAGTGTAGGCGGCATGTTCGTAGCTGTAGTTGGAGGTGACGCCGTGGCGACCGAGGGTATCCTGCAGGCCTTCGACTTTCTCCCAGGCCAGGCGCAGGCCGGGGCAGACGATGAGGTTGCTCCAGCTCACGCGCTGGCCGCTGTCGAGCACCAGGGTCTGCTGGTCGGGCAGCAGTTCGGTGACCGCCGCCTGGATCCAGGTGACACCGTTGGGCAATACGTCGGCCAGCGGGCGGCGGGTCTTTTGCAGGTCGTAGGCACCGCCGCCGACCAGGGTCCAGGCGGGCTGATAGCAATGGAAGTCGTTGGGTTCGATCAGGATGAGGTTCAGCTGCGGGTCGCGCTTGAGCAGGCTGGCCAGCAGGCCGATGCCTGCCGAACCGCCGCCGATGACGACGATATCGCCACTGATGGTGGGTCCCCAGTGTTGTTCGGTCATTGTCTACTGCCTTTTTGAGTCAATGCACACAAGGGTCGCTGCCGGATGGCGTCACGCCCAGCTTTTTATGACCGCGCCGCAGTACAGGCCGGACAGGGTCTTCATCACTTGGATCACTTCGTGGCTGGCCAGCCCGTAGAAGATGTATTTACCTTCCCGACGGGTGGCGACCAACCCTTCGTCCCGCAAAATGCCCAACTGTTGTGACAGCGTCGGCTGGCGCACGCCCGTCTGGGCTTCCAGCTCGCCGACGTTGCGTTCGCCCAGGGTCAACTGGCAGAGGATCAACAGGCGGTCCTCATTGGCCAACGCCTTGAGCAAGGAACAGGCCTTGGACGCCGATGCACGCAATTGGGCGACTTCGCCCTCGCTCAACGTAGATTCCATTTGCCTCGGCTCCTTTATCTCACTTAAGCTCAAAACATTATGTTTAAACGTAAACTGATTGTAACCACTTTTTTCTTCATCGGGGATAGCCGCCATGCCAGCGTTGATTCAAGCCTTTCTGGACGAGGCATCGTCGACCTACACCTACATCGTCTATGAAGCCGAGGGTGGCCCCTGCGCCATTGTCGATTCAGTGCTCAACTACGACCCCGCGTCCGGGCGCACCGATACCGCACAGGCCGATAAGGTGATTGCCTTCGTGCGGGCGCATGGCCTGCAGGTGCAGTGGCTGCTGGAAACCCATGCCCATGCCGATCACCTCTCCGCCGCACCGTACCTGCGCCGCATCCTGGGCGGCAAGATCGCGATCGGCCAGTCGATCAGCAAGGTGCAGGGAGTGTTCAAGAACCTGTTCAACCTGGAGCCGGAGTTCCGCGCCGATGGCTCGCAGTTCGACCATCTGTTCGCGCCGGACGAAATCTTTCATATCGGCGGCTTGAAGGCCCAGGCGCTGCATGTGCCGGGGCATACGCCGGCCGACATGGCCTACCTGATCGACGACCGCCTGATCCTGGTGGGCGACACCCTGTTCATGCCCGACGTCGGCACCGCCCGCTGCGACTTCCCTGGCGGCGATGCACGGCAGTTGTACGCCTCCATGCGCAAGCTGCTGGCGTTCCCGCCGCACACTCAGCTGTATGTGTGCCATGACTATCCGCCAGAGGGCCGCGAAGCCAAGTGCCTGACCACCGTGGCCGAGCAGCGCGCGGGCAATATCCATGTGCATGACGGTGTGGATGAAGCGACGTTTGTAGCGATGCGCACCACCCGCGACGCCGGGTTGGGGATGCCGACACTGTTGCTGCCGGCGATCCAGGTGAATGTGCGGGCGGGAAATATGCCGCCGGCGGAAGAGAATGGCGTGACCTATCTCAAGATCCCCATCAACAAACTTTGACGATTCAAGCCCCCACCGACATTGTTCAGTGTTGGGTCAGGAACCGAGGCTGATGCCGTTGGCCGGCAGCGGCAACGCCGTCTTGTAGCGCACCTGCTTTAACGCAAAACTCGACCGGATATTGGCCACCCCCGGCACCTTGGTCAGAAAGTCCATCATGAACCGCTCCAGCGCCTGAATCGTCGGCACCAGCACCCGGATCAAGTAATCCGGGTCGCCGGCCATCAGGTAGCACTCCATCACTTCCGGCCGGTCCGAAATCGCCCCTTCAAACTGCTGCAGGGCCAGCTCGTTCTGCTTCTCCAGGCTCACGTGAATGAACACATTCACATGCAGCCCCAGCAGATCGGCATCCAGCAGCGTCACCTGCTCGCGGATCAACCCCTGCTCTTCCATGGCCTTCACCCGATTGAAGCACGGCGTGGGCGACAGGTTGACCGAGCGGGCCAGGTCGGCGTTGGTGATGCGGGCGTTCTCCTGCAGTGCGTTGAGAATGCCGATATCCGTACGGTCCAGTTTGCGCATGAGACAAAATCACCTGTTTATTATGTTTATGCAGTTTTTTTATCCGCAAATGATCGGCAGCGCAACGAAACACAGATAAATATTCTTCTACGCCCCGCCTATGATTGTTGTAGGACAGGATTTCTTCTACCCGAAGACTGACTGTCAGCTAGCGCGCCCACTACAAGAAATTCACAAGATCGAGCGTAGAAAGCCATGAATCAGCCGTATGCACCGCTGCGCCTGCACGTTCCCGAACCCTCGGGGCGCCCAGGCTGCAAGACCGACTTCACCTACCTGCGCCTGACCGACGCCGGCCTGGTGCGCAAACCCGCCATCGACGTAGAACCCGCCGACACCGCCGACCTGGCCAAGGGCCTGATCCGCGTGCTCGACGACCAGGGCCAGGCCCTGGGCCCGTGGGCCGAAGGCATCCCCGTCGACATCCTGCGCGCCGGCATGCGCGCCATGCTCAAGACGCGCATCTTCGACAACCGCATGGTAGTCGCCCAGCGCCAGAAAAAAATGTCGTTCTACATGCAGAGCCTTGGCGAAGAAGCCATCGGCAGCGCCCAGGCCCTGGCCTTGAACATCGACGACATGTGCTTCCCCACCTACCGCCAGCAAAGCATCCTGATGGCCCGCGATGTGCCGCTGGTGGATCTGATCTGCCAACTGCTGTCCAACGAGCGCGACCCGCTCAAGGGCCGTCAGTTGCCGATCATGTATTCGGTGAAAGACGCGGGCTTCTTCACTATTTCCGGCAACCTCGCCACCCAATTCGTACAAGGCGTGGGCTGGGGCATGGCCTCGGCGATCAAGGGCGATACCAAAATTGCTTCGGCCTGGATCGGCGACGGCGCCACTGCCGAATCGGACTTCCACACCGCCCTCACCTTCGCCCATGTGTACCGCGCGCCGGTGATCCTCAACGTGGTCAATAACCAGTGGGCCATTTCGACCTTCCAGGCCATCGCCGGTGGCGAAGCCACCACCTTCGCCGGACGCGGCGTAGGCTGCGGCATTGCCTCGCTGCGGGTGGACGGCAACGACTTTATCGCGGTGTACGCCGCCTCCGCCTGGGCCGCCGAGCGTGCGCGCCGCAACCTGGGCCCGACCCTGATCGAGTGGGTCACCTACCGCGCCGGCCCGCACTCCACCTCCGATGACCCGTCCAAATATCGCCCGGCCGACGACTGGAGCCACTTTCCCCTCGGCGACCCGATTGCGCGCCTCAAGCAGCACCTGATCAGGATCGGCCAGTGGTCCGAAGAGGAACACGCGGCGGTCAGCGCCGAACTTGAAGCCGACGTGATCGCCGCGCAAAAACAGGCCGAACAGTACGGCACCCTCGCCGGCGGCCAGATTCCAAGCGCCGCGACCATGTTCGAAGACGTCTACAAAGAGATGCCGGAGCACTTGAAGCGCCAGCGTCAAGCGTTGGGGATCTGACCATGAACGATCACAACAACAGCATCGAAGTGGAAACCGCCATGACCACCACCACCATGACCATGATCCAGGCGCTGCGCTCGGCCATGGACGTGATGCTTGAGCGCGACGACAACGTGGTGGTGTTCGGCCAGGACGTCGGCTACTTCGGCGGCGTGTTCCGCTGCACCGAAGGCTTGCAGACCAAGTACGGCAGCTCGCGGGTGTTCGACGCACCGATCTCCGAAAGCGGCATCGTTGGCGTGGCCGTGGGCATGGGCGCGTATGGCCTGCGCCCGGTCGCCGAAATCCAGTTCGCCGACTACGTCTACCCTGCCACCGACCAGATCATCTCCGAAGCGGCGCGCCTGCGTTACCGGTCGGCTGGCCAGTTCACCGCACCACTGACCATGCGCATGCCCTGCGGCGGCGGCATCTATGGCGGCCAGACCCACAGCCAGAGCATCGAAGCGGTGTTCACTCAAGTGTGCGGGCTGCGCACGGTGATGCCGTCCAACCCGTACGACGCCAAGGGCTTGTTGATCGCCTCCATCGAAAACGATGACCCGGTGATCTTCCTTGAGCCCAAGCGCCTCTACAACGGCCCGTTCGACGGCCACCACGACCGCCCGGTGACGCCGTGGTCGAAACACCCGCAGGCGCAAGTGCCGGATGGTTACTACACCGTGCCGCTGGACGTGGCCGCCATCGTGCGCCCGGGGTCTGCCGTGACCGTGCTGACCTATGGCACCACCGTGTACGTGTCGCAGGTCGCCGCCGAAGAAACCGGCATCGACGCCGAAGTCATCGACCTGCGCAGCCTGTGGCCGCTGGACCTGGACACCATCGTCAAGTCGGTGAAAAAGACCGGCCGCTGCGTGGTGGTGCACGAAGCCACGCGCACCTGCGGCTTCGGCGCCGAGCTGGTGGCGCTGGTGCAGGAGCACTGCTTCCACCACCTGGAAGCGCCAATCGAGCGCGTCACCGGGTGGGACACGCCCTACCCGCACGCGCAGGAATGGGCGTATTTCCCAGGGCCGTCCCGCGTGGGCGCGGCGTTGAAACGGGTCATGGAGGTCTGAATGGGCACGCACATTATCAAGATGCCGGACATTGGCGAAGGCATCGCAGAAGTTGAGTTGTCGGTGTGGCATGTAAAGGTCGGCGACATGGTCGTCGAAGACCAGGTGCTGGCGGATGTGATGACCGACAAGGCGATGGTGGACATTCCCTCGCCGGTGCACGGCAAGGTGATTGCCCTCGGCGGCGAGCCGGGTGAAGTGATGGCCGTGGGCAGTGTGCTGATCAGCATTGAAGTGGAAGGCGCGGGCAATGCCAAAGAGGCGCCGGCCGTGGCTGCAAGCGAGCCCGTGCAGGCCGTGCCGGTGGTCGCCGCCAAACCAGCGCTGGCGGTGACGCAAGCGAAACCCGCAGCAGCGCCGGTGGCCCGTGAAGGCGACGAACGCCCGCTGGCCTCCCCCGCCGTGCGCAAGCATGCGCTGGATGCCGGCATTCAATTGCGCCTGGTGCAGGGTTCCGGCCCGGCCGGGCGAATCCTGCATGAAGACCTCGACGCGTATCTGCAACAGGGTTCGGCGAAGGCTTCCATGGCGTCGAACCCTTACACCGAACGCCACGATGAAGAGCAGATCCCGGTGATCGGCATGCGCCGCAAGATCGCCCAGCGCATGCAGGACGCCACCCGCCGCGCCGCGCATTTCAGCTATGTGGAAGAAATCGACGTGACGGCGCTGGACGAGTTGCGCGTGCACCTTAACGAGAAGCACGGCGCCACCCGCGGCAAGCTGACCCTGTTGCCGTTTATCGTGCGGGCCATGGTCGTCGCGCTGCGGGAGTTTCCGCAGATCAACGCGCGTTACGACGATGAGGCTCAGGTGATTACTCGCTTGGGCGCGGTGCATGTGGGCGTCGCCACCCAGAGCGATGTTGGCCTGATGGTGCCGGTGGTGCGTCACGCCGAGGCGCGCAGCCTGTGGGGCAGTGCGGAGGAAATCGCGCGATTGGCCGCCGCTGCGCGCAACGGCAAGGCCAGCCGTGAGGAGCTGTCCGGCTCGACCATCACCCTCACCAGCCTCGGCGCGCTGGGCGGCATCGTCAGCACGCCGGTGCTGAACCTGCCGGAAGTGGCCATTGTCGGCGTCAACCGCATCGTTGAGCGGCCGATGGTGGTCAAGGGCCAGATCGTGGTGCGCAAGATGATGAACCTCTCCAGCTCCTTCGATCACCGCGTGGTCGATGGCATGGACGCGGCGCAATTCATCCAGGCCATTCGCGGCCTGCTCGAACAACCCGCCAGCCTGTTCCTGGAGTAAGGGCATGACCCAGACATTACACACCACGCTGCTGATCATCGGCGGCGGCCCCGGCGGCTATGTGGCGGCGATTCGCGCAGGCCAGCTGGGCATCCCGACCATCCTGGTGGAAGGCCAGGCCCTGGGCGGCACCTGCCTGAACATCGGCTGTATTCCGTCCAAGGCACTGATCCATGTGGCCGAGCAGTTTCAGCAGACCGAGCATCACAGCCAGGGGGCGGTGCTGGGCATCGAAGTGGCCGCGCCAACCCTGAACATTCAGAAAAGCGTGGAATGGAAAGACGCCATCGTCGACCGTCTGACCAGCGGTGTCGCCGCGCTGCTGAAGAAGCACAAGGTGCAGGTGATCCACGGCTGGGCCAGGGTGGTGGACGGCAAGACCGTCGAGGTCGGCGACCAGCGCATCCAGTGCGAGCACCTGCTACTGGCCACCGGTTCGAAAAGCGTCAACCTGCCGATGCTGCCCATCGGCGGACCGATCATTTCGTCCACCGAAGCGCTGTCGCCGCAACGGGTGCCCAAGCGCCTGATCGTGGTGGGTGGCGGTTATATCGGCCTGGAGCTGGGCATTGCCTATCGCAAGCTGGGGGCGGACGTGAGCGTGGTTGAGGCGCAGGATCGCATCCTGCCGGCGTACGACGCCGAGCTGACGCAGCCGGTGGCCGATTCGCTCAAGCACTTGGGCGTGACGCTGTACCTTCAGCACAGCGTGACCGGTTTTGCCGACAACCGCCTGCAGGTGCGTGATCCGAATGGCGAGACCCTGTCCCTGGACACCGACCAGGTGCTGGTGGCCGTGGGCCGCACCCCCAACACCCGGGGCTGGAACCTCGAAGCGCTGAACCTGGACATGAACGGCGCGGCGATCAACATCGACAGCCGCTGCCAGACCAGCATGCGCAATGTGTATGCCATCGGCGACCTCAGCGGCGAGCCGATGCTGGCGCACCGCGCCATGGCCCAGGGCGAAATGGTCGCCGAACTGATCAGCGGCAAGGCCCGCGAATTCAACCCGGCGGCGATTCCGGCAGTGTGCTTCACCGACCCGGAGCTGGTGGTGGTCGGCAAGACTCCGGAGCACGCCACGGCCGCAGGCCTGGATTGCATCGTGGCAAGCTTCCCGTTCGCGGCCAATGGGCGGGCGATGACACTGGGGTCCAAAAGTGGCTTCGTGCGAGTGGTGGCGCGGCGTGACAACCACCTGATTGTCGGCTGGCAGGCGGTGGGAGTGGGTGTGTCGGAGCTGTCCACCGCGTTTGGCCTGAGCCTGGAGATGGGCGCGCGCCTGGAAGATGTGGCGGGCACCATTCACGCCCATCCGACCCTCGGCGAAGCGGTGCAGGAGGCGGCATTAAGGGCGTTGGGTCACGCGTTGCACCTGTAAAACCGGAGCGAAGCCATCGCAGGCAAGCCAGCGCCCACCGGGGTAATGCATTCCAATGTGGAAGCTGGCTTGCCTGCGATGGCGATACAGAGGCTGGAGCTGTCCACCCTGTGGCTCCCACACCGGCCAAGAATGCAGTATTGTTGCCACCATCCAGAAAAAACCGACTTGACCAGAGATAGAGGGTGTCATGGGTAACGAAAGCATCAATTGGGACAAGCTGGGTTTTGACTACATCAAGACCGACAAACGTTTTCTCCAGGTCTGGAAAAACGGCGAATGGCAGGAAGGCACCCTGACCGACGACAACGTGCTGCACATCAGCGAGGGTTCCACCGCCCTGCACTATGGTCAGCAGTGCTTTGAAGGCCTCAAGGCCTACCGCTGCAAGGACGGCTCGGTCAACCTGTTCCGCCCGGACCAGAACGCTGCGCGCATGCAACGCAGCTGCGCGCGCCTGCTGATGCCGCAGGTGTCCACCGAAGACTTCATCGACGCCTGCAAACAAGTGGTCAAGGCCAACGAGCGGTTCATCCCGCCGTACGGCAGCGGCGGCGCGCTGTACCTGCGCCCGTTCGTGATCGGCACCGGTGACAACATCGGCGTACGTACGGCGCCGGAGTTCATCTTCTCGGTTTTCGCCATCCCGGTTGGTGCCTACTTCAAGGGCGGCCTGGTGCCCCACAACTTCCAGATCTCCACCTTCGACCGCGCTGCGCCACAAGGCACCGGTGCCGCCAAGGTCGGTGGCAACTACGCCGCCAGCCTGATGCCGGGTTCCGAAGCCAAGAAGTCCGGTTTCGCCGATGCGATCTACCTCGACCCGATGACCCACTCGAAAATCGAGGAAGTCGGCTCGGCCAACTTCTTCGGGATCACCCACGACAACCAGTTCATCACGCCGAAGTCGCCGTCGGTGCTGCCGGGCATCACCCGCCTGTCGCTGATCGAACTGGCCGAGACCCGCCTGGGCCTCACCGTGGTCGAGGGCGACGTGTTCATCGACAAGCTGGACCAGTTCAAGGAAGCCGGCGCCTGCGGCACTGCTGCGGTGATTTCGCCGATTGGCGGCATCCAGTACAACGGCAAGATGCATGTGTTCCACAGTGAAACCGAAGTGGGCCCGGTCACCCAGAAGCTCTACAAAGAGCTGACCGGCGTGCAGACTGGCGATGTTGAAGCGCCGGCGGGCTGGATCGTCAAGGTCTGATCCGGCAACACCGCAAAACACTGTGGGAGGGGGCTTGCTCCCGATGGCAATGGGTCAGTCAGCACCTGTATTGACTGACACACCGCCATCGGGAGCAAGCCCCTCCCACATTTGGTTGCAGCGCTCTCAGGAGGGCGGCGGAATATTCTCGGCAATCTTCTTGCCCATGCTGGTCCTCGGCTCCACGCCATACCCCAGCGCCTCATAGAACCCCACCACGGCCTCATTGCCGCCGCTGATCTGCAGGTTGATCTTCATGCAACCCAGCGCAGTCAACGCCTGTTCCGCATGGCGCACCAGTGAAGAGCCCAGGCCGTGCCGACGATAGTCCGCGTGCACCGCCACCGAATACAACCAGCCGCGATGACCGTCATACCCGGCGAGAATCGTGCCGATCACGGTTTTTTTATCCGTCGCCACGAAGAACAAACCGTCGTTGACCGCCAGCTTTTTATCGATGGCCAGGGTTGGCAGGTTATGCGCGGTGTCGTAGCCAAAGGCTTCCCGCCACAACGCCGCCACCTGTGCGCGATGCTGACGGTCGCGATACGGCCCGATGGGGTGGCGCGACGACAGCGCCTTTTCCATCACCAGCGTGCGCTCATTGCCGTGGTAAACGTTGCGTACCGTGTGAAACCCCAGCCGGGTATAGAACGGCTCGGCCGTCAGCGAGGACGGCACACTCAATACCGTTACGCCGGCTTCACGGGCCCGCAGTTCGATTTCGATCATCAGCAGCCGGCCAATGCCCTGCCCTTGCAGCGCCGGGTTGACGAACACCGAACGCACCACATTGCCATCGAGGGCCGCCGTGGCGACGATTGTCTGATCCTGAGTGGCCACCAGCACGACGCGGCGTTCGAGCAGCGCCAGCACCGCCTCGGGACTGAAGTTGCTCGCCACCCGGGCAATCACATCGGCCGGGTAATCCCGCGCATTGCTGCTGTGCAAGGCCGCCAGGACGACCTGGCTGATGCCTTCGGCATCGGCGGTTTGGGCGAGGCGAACGGCGGTAGACATGATTCCTCCTGGCTGACGGCGGTTAAGCAAACGCCACAATACCAATGTGGGAGCGGGCTTGCTCGCGAATGCGGCGTATCAATCACTGAAGATCTCCATCAATCCAGCGTCTTCGCGAGCAGGCCGCTTTTATCAAGCACACCATAACGTGTTGATTTAAATCCTGAAATTTCAGACAGCCGCATCACTATGGCGAGCGGGCTTGCCCCGCGCTGGGCTGCGCAGCAGCCCCAAGACCATGCTCTGCGCAGTGTCAGGTACACCGTGCTCTCCTTGATTGGGGGGCGCTTCGCGCCCCAACGCGGGGCAAGCCCCAATGCCGTTCAGTTAAGCGCAGATTCCCTGTGGCGAGCAGGCTTGTCCTGCGTTGGGCTGCGCAGCAGCCCCAAAACCAGACGCTGAGCCGTATCAGGTACACCGCGTTTTGCTTGATTGGGGGCGCTTCGCACCCCAACGCGGGGCAAGCCCCAATGCCGTTCAGTTAAGCGCAGATTCCCTGTGGCGAGCAGGCTTGTCCTGCGTTGGGCTGCGCAGCAGCCCCAAAACCAGACGCTGGGCCGTATCAGGTACACCGCGTTTTGCTTGATTGGGGGCGCTTCGCACCCCAACGCGGGGCAAGCCCCAATGCCGTTCAGTTAAGCCGAGCAGGCTTGTCCTGCGTTGGGCTGCGCAGCAGCCCCAAAACCAGACGCTGAGCCGTATCAGGTACACCGCGTTTTGCTTGATTGGGGGCGCTTCGCACCCCAACGCGGGGCAAGCCCGCTCGCCACAGAGCGTGCAAATCCAGCGAGTTGACGCAGCCTCCCACGGGTTTTAACCCTGCCCGCTCGAGATGCGTTTACCAGGCTTGGCGCCGATCAAACTGGCCTGCCCATCCTTCTGCTTGCCCGTGCGCGCTTCGGTGATCAGCCCCGGGATCAACTTGCCCTCCGGCAGATTCTTCCAGAACCGGCTCGGAAAGTGCCCTTCCATGACCTTGGGGTTGAGCCGCGCCGGGTTGAAGATATGGCTGTAATAGGTCAGCCACATGGCGCTGTGCGGGTCGTCGACATTCTGCGCCAGTTGCTGCCACGCCTCGGGGCACTTGCGTTGATGAATCAACTGCTCGCCGTCGTAATACACCCCATCCAGCGGCGTGGCGA
Source organism: Pseudomonas sp. MH9.3 (assembly GCF_034354675.1). Lineage (NCBI taxonomy): Bacteria > Pseudomonadati > Pseudomonadota > Gammaproteobacteria > Pseudomonadales > Pseudomonadaceae > Pseudomonas > Pseudomonas sp. MH9.3. Next base: position 1,649,001 of record NZ_CP133785.1, read on the forward strand.
TCATCCAGCGGTGGCGGCCCATGCGCCCGATAAAGTGCTGGCTGGCCGAGTGCAATATGTCATGGGCCGGTTCGTGCCAGGCCACGTATTCCGGTAACTGCGGACCCGCCTCGGGCGGCAGCGCGATGAAGCGTACGAACGCGTGCAAATGGTGCGCCTCGCGACTCACCTGCTTGATGCGCCGCTGCAACTCACTGCCCAGTTTGTCGCCGGCAAGCATCGCGGTGCGGTCGCCATGGCTGACCCGCCACAACACCTCGTACAGCAGGCTCCAGCGTTGGTCGCCGTGATAACACGCGGCAGACGCCAGCAGGTCGATCAGCGCCTTGGGAATCCGCGCCTGAAACGGCCCCGGCGTATCGGGAATGGCCTGGTCGGTGGCAAACAGGTCAGCGACTTCCGTCGCGCCCCAGCTCACCTGACTCGGGTCGACCTGATGACTGAGCAGCCAGCGCGCCTGTTCGCGCCAGGTGCTGAACAGGTTGTCGCATTCCAGGCTGATCATCCCCACAAGCCCATTTGCTGCGGCGCCGGGCGGTCGCGCAATTGCTCGCGCAGCAGCACGCTGGTGCTCTCGGCCTGTTGCGGGTGGTAGTCGCTGGTGATGAAAAACGGCTTGGCCTTGGCCAGCACGCAGCGCATGCGCGCCAGGTCTTCAAAGCGGATCTTGCGTTCGCGACGCAGGTCGACCAGCCGCTGGGTGGTACGCAGGCCAATGCCCGGGATGCGCGCGATCAGGGTCGGTTCGGCGCGGTTGAGGTCGAGGGGGAAAACTTCGCGATGCTCAAGCGCCCAGGCCAGCTTGGGGTCGATATCCAGCGCCAGGTCGCCGGGGCCAGCAAGCAGCTCGCCGGCGCTGAACCCGTAGCTGCGCAACAGGAAATCCGCCTGGTACAGACGGTGCTCGCGCATCAGGGGTGGCGCGGCCAGGGGCACGCTTTTCGGGCTGTTGGGGATCGGGCTGAACGCCGAGTAATACACACGGCGCAGCTTGAAATTGCCGTAGAGCGCTTCGGCGCCGTGGAGGATGGTGCTGTCGTCGGTGTCGTCGGCGCCGACGATCATCTGCGTGCTCTGCCCGGCCGGGGCGAAGCGTGGCGCGCGGGGTTCGTTGCGCACGGTCTGTTCGCCGGTGTAGATAGTCTGCATGGCCTGCCTGATGGAGACAATCTGCTTCTCCGGCGCCAGGGTGTGCAGGCTGGCTTCGGTCGGCAGCTCGATGTTCACGCTGAGGCGATCGGCATAACGCCCGGCCTCGGCAATCAGGGCCGGGTCGGCGTCGGGGATGGTCTTGAGGTGGATGTAGCCGCGAAAGTCGTGTTCTTCGCGCAGCAGCTTGGCCACCCGCACCAGTTGCTCCATGGTGTAGTCCGACGAGCGGATGATGCCGGAACTGAGAAACAGCCCGCTGACGCAATTGCGCCGGTAGAAGTCCAGGGTCAGGGTGACCACCTCCTCCGGACTGAACCGTGCGCGGGGCACATCGCTGGAGCGGCGGTTGACGCAGTATTGGCAGTCGTAGAGGCAAAAATTGGTAAGCAGTACCTTGAGCAGCGACACGCAACGGCCGTCGGGTGTATAGCTGTGGCAGATGCCCATGCCATTGGTGGAGCCCAGCCCCGCCTTGCCTTCCGAGCTGCGCTTGGGCGCGCCACTGCTGGCGCAGGAGGCGTCGTACTTGGCGGCATCGGCGAGGATGCTGAGTTTTTCGATCAACTGCATGAAAGGCTACCGATACTGGTTTTTTGTACAGTATCAGCAGCCCAACGGTGTCACAAGTACCGTCTGTAGGAGCGAGCGAACTCGCCCCTGCAAAGGGAGATCAACTGGCGGTGGCCAGCAACAGATCCTGGACCGAGCGGCCTTGACCACGATGACGATCGTTTTCATACAACGAAGTGGCAATCTCATCGGCGCGGATCGGCAGCACTGACAGCAAGGTGTCGCTCAAGCCATGGCTGGCCTGGCTGAACCCCTGGATGTATATGCCCGCCTTGCAACGCTCGTCTGTGACGATGCGGTAGTCGCGCGCCACTTCGAAATCGCCCATGTAGGCGTGCAGCGGCGCCAGCAGTTCACGGTGCATCTGGCGCTCGTAGCCGGTGGCGAGGATCACCGCGTCGTAGTGGCTGACGCTGGTTTCGCCGGTGGCGTTGTCGCGCAGGGCCAGTTCGATGCCCAGGGGGCCGGCGCTGGCTTTCTCGACCACGGTCATGGTGCGGAACGTCTGGCGCGCGATGCCCGAGACTTTCTGGCGATAGAAGATGCCGTAGATGCGCTCGATCAAGTCCAGGTCGACCACCGAATAGTTGGTGTTCTGGTACTCGGCCACTAGCCGCTCGCGCTCCGCACCGACCTGCTGGAACACCAGGTCGGTAAAGGCCGGCGAGAACACTTCGTTGACGAACGGACTATCGTCGGCCGGCTTGAGCGCCGACCCGCGCAGGATCATGTCGACCTGCACCGAAGGGAAGCTGTCGTTCAGGTCGATGAAGGCTTCGGCCGCGCTCTGGCCGCCGCCGATCACCGCGATGCGCATCGGTTTGCCCTCGACACACGGTTGCTGGGCCATGCGCGTCAGGTACTGGGAATGGTGGAAGACGCGGCCGTCATCCTTGAGCGCCTTGAACGCATCAGGCACTCGCGGTGTGCCGCCGGCGCTGACCACCACCGCACGGGTGGTGCGCACGTGCTGCTCGCCTTGTGTATCACGGGAGATCACGCGCAGCGCCTCGACCTGCTGCTGGTGCAGGATCGGTTCGATGGCCAGGACTTCCTCGCCGTAGTTGGCCTGGCCCTGAAACTGCCCCGCCACCCAACGCAGGTAGTCGTTGTACTCCATGCGGCACGGATAGAAGGTGCCCAGGTTGATGAAGTCCACCAGACGGTCGTGGGCCTTGAGGTAATTGACAAAGGAATAGGGGCTGGTGGGGTTGCGCAGGGTGACCAGGTCCTTGAGGAAGGAGATCTGCAGTTCACTCTGGGTCACCAGGGTATTGCCGTGCCAGCGGTAGTCGGCCTGCTTGTCGAGAAACAGCACGTCCAGTTTACCCTGGGCTTTTTCACGCTCCTGCAGGGCGATGGCCAGCGCCAGGTTCGAAGGGCCGAAACCGATACCGATCAGGTCGTGAACCGCGGGCGAAGCAATTGCCTGTGTCATTCCAGTGTCCTCTGGATAAGCCCCTTGGCGGACGGGGCGGGAATACCGTCAAGGCCTGAACAACAGGCCGTGTGTTGATAGGAAACGAGGACAGTGAAATAAAATTTAACTAACAGCTGATCAGTGCGCGTCCCACTCGCGCATGCGCACGCGGCAGTGCTTCATGGCGTTGACGATGTGTTTTTCCACCAGCGCGCGGGAAATGCACAGGCGCTCGGCGATCTGCAGGTGGGACAAACCGTCGAGCTTGCGCAGCAGGAAACTGTCGCGGCAGGCGCTCGGCAACTCGGCCAGGGCGCGTTCGAGCATGTCCAGGCGCTGGGCCTGATCGTGAGTGGCATGGGGCGAGCCGCTGGCGAAACGCTCCTCGCTGTCGAGCACCTCCAGTGGCTCGACCTGGCGCAGGGCGTTGCGCCGGTGGCCGTCGATCACCAGGTTCAGCGCGGTGCGGTACAAAAATGCGCGGGGCTGGTCGATGGGCGTGTCGCTGGTGCGCTCCAGCACTCGCACGTAAGCGTCATGCACCACATCTTCGGCCACCTGACGGTTGCCCAGCTTGGCGTTGAGGAAACACACCAGCTCGCGATAGTAGTTTTCCAACATGACTCCCGTCCGTGTCGCGCAGCGATAAGACTCTTGAATAAGAACACCCCTGCAGACGCAAGCTTGTCCGCGCCTGCAGGCAAGCCACCGTGATGGCAGTTTGAGTGCGTGCAATTTATAGTAATTCTCATCTACTTTTAAAGAAGTCTCGCCTTTGACGCGGTTTTTTTACTCATCGGCGCTGTTACAGCCTGTGTAACCGCCTAAATTTGCGCGCCATGCCCTCGTATAACAGTCAGCTCTCCGCGACTGCGGCCATACCTCCCGGCTGGAACCCACGCATGAAACGCCCTCGCCTCGCCCGACGCGCCCTGCCTGCTGTGGCGTGCCTGATTGCCCTCATCGCGCTGATCACCTGGTACACCCTGCCGCCGAGCCGCGATGCACTGACTACCGTCACCGTCACGCGTGGCAACATTGAAAACAGCGTCACCGCACTGGGCACCCTGCAACCGCGCCGGTACGTGGATGTGGGTGCCCAGGCGTCGGGGCAGATCCGCGCCATTCATGTCGAGGCCGGCGATCAGGTCGAGGCAGGCCAACTGCTGGTAGAGATCGACCCTTCCACACAAAAAGCCAAACTCGACGCCAGTCGCTACGCCATCGACAACCTCAAGGCCCAACTGCAGGAACAACAGGCCCTGCATGCACTGGCGCGGCAGAAATTCCAACGTCAGCAGCGCCTGGCGGCGGGTAACGCCACGCGCGAAGAAGACGTGCAAGCCGCCAGGGCCGAGCTGAGCGCCACCCAGGCGCGCGTCGAAATGTTCCAGGCGCAGATCCGCCAGGCCCAGGCCAGCCTGCGCAGCGACGAAGCCGAGCTGGGCTACACACGCATTTATGCGCCGATGAGCGGAACGGTGGTGGCGGTGGACGCCCGCGTCGGCCAGACCCTCAACGCCCAGCAGCAGACGCCCTTGATCCTGCGCATCGCCAGGCTGTCGCCGATGACGGTGTGGGCCGAGGTGTCGGAAGCCGACATCGGTCACGTCAAACCGGGCATGACCGCCTACTTCACCACGCTCAGTGGCGGCAGCCGTCGCTGGACCAGCACCGTGCGGCAAATCCTGCCGATTCCGCCCAAGCCGCTGAACGAAACCAGCCAGGGCGGCGGCAGCCCCAGCAGCAAGAGCGGCAGCGGCCGCGTGGTGCTCTACACCGTGCTGCTGGACGTGGATAACACCGACAACGCGTTGATGGCCGACATGACCACCCAGGTGTTTTTCGTCGCCGGTCAAGTCAAGGACGCCCTCACCGCGCCGGTCGCCGCCTTGCACGGCAGCTCGGCCCGCGTGGTCGCGCAGAACGGACGCATTGAGGAGCGCCAGGTGCGCCTGGGCATCAGCGACCGGCTGCGGGTCGAAGTGCTCGACGGCCTCAGCGAGGGCGATCACCTGCTGATCGGCCCGGTCGACGGCAGCGGAGGTTGAGGTGAACACGCCGCTGATCGAACTCAAGAACATCTGCAAATCCTACGGCGGCGGCGACAGCCCGCAGGTGGATGTGCTGCGCGGCATCGACCTGTCGATCCATGCCGGCGAATTCGTCGCCATCGTCGGCGCGTCCGGGTCCGGCAAGTCCACCCTGATGAACATCCTCGGCTGCCTCGACCGCCCGACCGTGGGCGACTACCTGTTCGCCGGGGAAAACGTCGCGCACCTGGACGGCGATGCGTTGGCCTGGCTGCGCCGCGAAGCCTTCGGTTTCGTGTTCCAGGGCTACCACCTGATTCCCTCCGGCTCGGCCCAGGAAAACGTCGAGATGCCGGCGATCTACGCCGGCATCAGCGCCGCCGAACGTCATGCCCGCGCCAACGCCCTGCTCACCCGGCTGGGCCTGGCCGAGCGCACCGCCAACCGCCCGCACCAGCTTTCCGGCGGCCAGCAGCAGCGGGTGTCCATCGCCCGCGCCTTGATGAACGGCGGCCATATCATCCTCGCGGACGAACCCACCGGCGCCCTCGACAGCCACAGCGGCGCCGAGGTCATGACCCTGCTCGACGAACTGGCCAGCCAGGGCCATGTGGTGATTCTGATCACCCACGATCGCGAAGTCGCGGCGCGCGCCAACCGTATCATCGAGATTCGCGATGGCCTGATCATCAGCGATTCCGCCGACAGCGACAGCAGCGTGCCGGCATCGGCCAACGGCAACGCGCTGCAGGCCGTGGACCTGCGCCAGCGCCTGGCCGACGGCGCCGAACACAACGGCGCCTGGAAGGCCGAACTGGTGGACGCCGTGCAAGCGGCATGGCGCGTGATGTGGATCAATCGCTTCCGCACCGCGCTAACCTTGCTGGGCATCATCATCGGCGTGGCATCGGTGGTGGTGATGCTGGCGGTGGGCGAAGGCAGCAAGCGCCAGGTGATGGCGCAGATGGGCGCGTTCGGCTCCAACATCCTCTACCTCAGCGGCACCTCGCCCAACCCGCGCACGCCGCAGGGGGTGGTCAGCCTCAGTGACGTTGCCGCCCTGGCCACGCTGCCTCAGGTGCAGAGCATCATGCCGGTCAATGGCAGCGATGCCGGCGTGCGCTTTGGCAATGTCGACTACATGGCGTATGTGGGCGGCAATGACACCCACTTCCCCGGCATCTTCAATTGGCCGGTGGTCGAGGGCAGCTATTTCAGCGAAGCCGACGAACGCAATGCCGCCACAGTGGCGGTGATCGGCCATCGCGTGCGCCAGAAGCTGCTCAAGGATGTCGCCAATCCCATCGGCCAGTACATCCTGATCGAAAACGTGCCGTTCCAGGTGGTCGGCGTGCTGGCGGAAAAAGGCGCAAGCTCCGGCAACAAGGACAGCGACGACCGCATCGCCATCCCCTACACCGCCGCCAGCGTGCGCCTGTTTGGCAGCTACAACCCCGAATACGTGGTGATCGCCGCCGCCGATGCGCGCAAGGTGCGGGAGGCCGAACAGGCCATCAATGAATTGATGCTCAAGCTGCACAACGGCAAGCGCGACTTCGAACTGACCAACAATGCGGCGATGATCCAGGCCGAGGCGCACACGCAGAACACGCTGTCGCTGATGCTGGGCTCGATTGCCGCGATCTCCCTGCTGGTGGGCGGGATCGGCGTGATGAACATCATGTTGATGACCGTGCGCGAACGCACCCGTGAAATAGGCATCCGCATGGCCACCGGCGCCCGCCAGCGCGACATTCTGCGCCAGTTCCTTACCGAGGCGGTGATGCTCTCGGTGGTGGGCGGACTATTCGGCATTGCCCTGGCATTGCTGGTGGGCGGTGTGCTGGTGCTGGCCAAGGTGGCGGTGCAGTTTTCGCTGCTGGCGGTGCTCGGCGCGTTTGGCTGTGCACTGGCCACCGGCGTGCTGTTCGGCTTCATGCCGGCGCGAAAAGCGGCCCGGCTCGATCCAGTCAAGGCATTGTCCAGTGAATAAATCTTCGTTTATCCCGCACCTGTCGGCCGTCAGCCTGTGCCTGCTGCTCAGCGCCTGCGGCGGCAACCCGCCGGTCGTCGACGGCGGCATCACCGCCCCCGCCGCGTGGCAATTCGCCGAGCGCGATGCGGCCCGGGCGACCCACCAGCGCTGGTGGACGCAGTTTGGCAGCCCGCAGCTCAATCGGCTGATCGGCCAGGCCCGGCGTGACAGCTTCGATGTTGCCGCCGCCATCGCGCGCGTACGCCAGGCCCAGGCGAGCGCCGTGATTGCGGGGGCGCCATTGTTGCCCGAGGTAAAATTCAACCTCGCCACCGGCCATCAGAAACTGCTGCGCGGTAAGGGCGGCCCCGACCTGGATGTGTCGCAGAATGATGATGCGGTCGACAATTTCGGCGCCAATTTCAGCGCCAGCTATGAAGTGGACTTCTGGGGTGGGCGCGCCGCCGCACGGGACAGCGCCCTCTATGGGTTGCGCGCCAGCGAGTCCGACCGGGCCACCGTGGAGCTGACCCTGCTTGGCAACGTCGCCGACCGCTATGCGCAAACCCTGGCGACACGCGAGCGCCTGCAGATTGCCGAGCTGAACCTGACCAACGCACGCAACGTGCTCAAGCTGGTGCAGACCCGTTACGACGCAGGCGCAGCCACGGCGCTGGAGCTGGCCCAGCAGAAAAGCCTGGTGGCCGGACAGCAGCGCCAGGTGCCCTTGATCCAGCAACTGGCCGAAGAATCGCGGATCAGCCTGGCCACCCTGCTCGGCCAACCGGTGCAGGCTCTGGCGCTGGAGGCCGAACCCTTCCACACGCTGACGTGGCCGAGCATCGGCCCCGGCGTGCCCAGCCAACTGCTGAGCCGGCGCCCCGACCTGGCCAAGGCCGAAGCACAATTGGCGGCGGCCAAGGCAGATGTCAAAGTCGCCCGCGCCGCCATGCTGCCCGCCGTAACCCTGGGTGCCACCGTTGGCTCAGATGCCTACAAGGCCGCAGAGATCCTGCGCAGCCCCTACTACACGCTGACGGCCGGCCTGGTGGCGCCGATTTTCGACCATGGCCGTCTAAGCGCCGAGCGCGACAAGGCCCGTGCACGCCAGGATGAATTGCTGCAAACCTATCGCGCCGCCATCCTCAATGGCTTTGCCGATGTGGAGAAATCCCTGAGCAGCATCACGCGCCTGGACCAGCAGCGCCAATGGCAGGACGAAGAATTACAGCAAGCGCAGACGGCATTGCAGATCGCCGAAAGCCGCTACCAGGCCGGCGCCGAAGACTGGCTGACGCTGCTTGCGGCCCAGCGCACCCTGTACGCGGCCCAGGACGCGAACGTGCAACTGCGGCTGTCGCGCCTGCAAGCCAGCATCGCGCTGTTCAAGGCGCTGGGGGGCGGCTGGAATACCGACAGTTGATAAACGAATCTCCGCTTTCCTACACAAACCGTTTATTTACCCTACATTATCCAGACTGGGGTCCTTGGTAAAAAAGCCGCTATCTCACGGCTGACCGAACCCCCTCGATGAAACTCCGCGCTCTAGCAAAATGCCTGGCCTGCCTCGGCTGTTGGCTTGCAGCTCCCCTGTTGCTGGCCGATCCGTTGATCACGCCGACCGCCATTGACTGGCTGCTGGATTGCCCCTTTTCCGGCGTTGTGCCGCTGGACCCCGAGGTGGTGGCGCGCACCCAGTGCGGTCAGGTGAGCGTGCCGCGCGACCATGCCGCCCCCGGGCGCGGTCGCGTGAATCTCACCCTGACCCGGGTAGGTGCCCGGCAGCCGCTGAACCGCGAAGGCGTGGTGTTTATCCAGCCGGGCACATCAGGCACGGCCAGCGGCGTGCATTTCGCACTGCAATTGGCCAGCCGCTGGGAATCCCTGGCGACACCGTCCTACCGCAAGCTGGTTAACCGGTATGACGTGATCGAACTGAGCGTGCGTGACCTGTCGCAGGACAACGCGGTCGAGCAGGCTGCGCAGGACATGGAATACGTGCGCGGGCAGTTGGGCGAGGCGCAGCTCAGCTTTGTGGGGAATGCCGACGCCACCCTGCTCGGCAGCCGGTATGGCTCGCTGTTTCCCGAGCGGGTCGCACGCATGGTGCTGGTGAACGCGAGCAAAGGCTCGCCGATGGCCACAGGGGTGGAGCAATTGCTGCTCAAGGACGCCTCCAGCGCCGACGTGAATGGCTGCGTGACCCGTTGGCTTGGCGACTTCCTCGCCGACGGCAAACAACCGCCTGCGTCCGCGCGCTGCCTGGACCGCGGGGCGTGGGAATAACAACCGCCCGTCACATGTGACCGCAGCTCCGTGGCGAGCGGGCTTGCCCCGCGTTGGGGTGCGAAGCGCCCTCAATCAAGCAAAACGCGGTGTACCTGATACGGCTCAGCGTCTGGTTTTGGGGCTGCTGCGCAGCCCAACGCAGGGCAAGCCTGCTCGCCACAAGAGTCCGCGTTTGACTGGGCGGCACTGGGGCTTGCCACAGGAGTGCGAACGCTCACAGCCCCACGCATTCCACTACAATGCCCGGACTCAATCGCAAGGCATTTTATGGACATCGAACTGGCTCGCACCTTTCTTGAAATTATCCGCTGCGGCAGCCTGGCGGCGGCGGCCGAGAAGCTGCACGTCACCCAGACGGCCATTACCGCGCGGGTCAAGAGTCTCGAGAGCCAGCTGGGCAGCACGTTGTTCATCCGTAACCGCGCCGGTGCGCGGTTGACTGCCGACGGCGAGGCCTTCGTGGTGTATGCCAACCAGTTGCTGCAGACCTGGGAGGCCGCGCGCCGCGACCTGCCATTGCCCGAAGGCTATCGCAACATGCTGCACATCGGCGGCGAGGTCAGCCTGTGCAACCCGCTGATGCTTGGCTGGGCGCAGGCCCTGCGCGAACACATTCCCGGGCACGCACTGCGCACCGAAATCGGCGAAGGCCAGCACCTGCTGCGCCAACTGGAACTGGGCGTGCTCGACGCCGCGCTGGTGTTCCAGCCGCAGTACTGGCCGGGGTTGCAGGTGGAGCAGGTGCTCGAAGAAAAACTGATTCTGGTGCAATTGGTGAGCAAGCCGGCGCCTTACGTGTATATCGATTGGGGCCCGGGCTTTCGCCAGCAGCACGACGCCGCCCTGCCCGACAAGGCCCGCGCGGCGTTGAGTTTCAATGTGGGGCCGCTGGCCTTGCAGTACATTCTGGAGAATGGCGGCGCGGGGTATTTCCGCACGCGCGTGGTGCAAAGCTACCTGGACAGCGGCGTGATGCAGCGTGTGCCCAAGGCACCGGAGTTCAGCTTTCCGACTTACCTGGTGTACGCGCGGGCGCGGGACTCGGCCGTGTTGCAGCAGGCACTGGCACTGCTGCGCGAGGTGGTCAGGGCGGAAAGTGACTGGTCACAGCGCTGGGACCCGCTGATCTGAATCCCCCTGTGTCAACTCAGAAATCGACCGTGGCCGACAACAGATAGGTGCGCGGCGTCGAGAGGGTCAAACCCGGCTCGCTGTCATCCGAGGCACCGGCCGAGCTCCAGTAGCGCTTGTCGGCCACGTTCTCCACGTTTGCGCGCAGGGTGATGTGCTTGTCATCCACCTTGAAGGCGTAACGCGCGCCAACATCGATGCGGTTCCAGGCATCGATCTGCTTGACGTTGGCCTGGTCCAGGTACTGGGAGCTGGAATAGATGCCGCGGCTGGTCAGGGTCAGGCCTTCGAGGGTCGGTACATCCCACTCTGCACCCAGATTGACGTTGTACTTGGGCGTTGCCGGCGCGCGGTTACCGTCGAAGGTGCCGTTGGTGGTGTGGGTCAATTCGCTGTCGATGTACATCACGCCGCCGAGCAGACGCAAGCCCTTGAGCGGCTCGCCAAACAGGCTCAGCTCAACCCCATCGTTCTGCCGCTTGCCATTGGGGCCGAACACCCGCGAGCCGGCATTGGTTTCGTAGGCCGGTTGCTTGATGCGGAATACCGCCGCCGTCACAGCGAAGGCTCCGGCATCGTACTTGGCGCCCACCTCAACCTGACGACTGATAAAGGGCGGGAAGATTTCATCTTCGTTGATCGAGGTGGACGGCGCGATCTTGCCCTGGCTCAAGCCTTCCATGTAGTTGGCGTACAGCGAGAGGGTGTCGGTGGCCTTGAACAGCACGCCGCCCGAGGGTGAGATCTTTTCTTCGTCGTAGGCGGTGGCGCCTTTGACGTTGTCGGTCCAGTCGTCGACCTTCACGCGCTGCCAGCGTGCGCCCAGGGTCAGCAGCAGGCGGTCGTCAAAAAAGCCCAGGGTGTCGGACAACGCCAGGCCGCTGAACGTGTTTTCGGTATACACCTTGGAGTCAAAACGCGTCGGCCGCGAAGGCGTCGGGGTTTGCACGGGGTTGTAGAGATTGCTCGGCGGGGCCGCGTAGCGCGCGCCGCCGTTTTCAAAGTCCATGTAGAAGTAGCTGGCCGCGAGGTTGACCTCATGGCTCACCGGCCCGCTGTGAAACCAGCTGCGCACGCCGGCGGTGGCGGTGCGCACATTTTCGTCACGGGTAAAATCACGCGGCTGCACACTGAAGTCGCCGGCGTTATTGCTGACCGACACCGCATGGCGCAGGAAGTCGTGGTTACTCTTGCGCGCGCCGACCCCGCCGTACAGCAGCACATTGTCGCTGAGGTCGAACTCAACATTGAACGTGCCGAAGGTGTCGTTGGTGCTGGCCTTGCTCCAGGACTGCGCGTAGTTGCGGCGCACATCGCTGGCGCTTGGCACCCTGGCATTGGCGGCCACCTGCACACGCTCCTGAGGCGCGTCGGTGTCCCGCGCGGTGCGGCCGATGTCTGTCGAGAGACGCAGGCGCTCGCCGCGAAAATCCAGGCCGAGCACGGCCATCTCGCGGTCGACGCTCTGGTGGTCCCACTCGGTGTCGCCGGCCTGCTTCACGCCGTTGAAACGAATGCCGAACTTATTGTCCTCGCCGAACCGACGGCCAATATCCACCGCCCCGCCCGCCTGGCTGCCCGAAGCCCAGGTGCCGGTAAACGAATTGATAGCCTTGTCGGTCGCCCGCTTGGGCACCACGTTGATGCCGCCACCCACACTGCCGCGCGGCGAGATGCCGTTGATCAACTGGCTCGGGCCCTTGAGGATGTCGACGCGGTCGGCCATTTCCATGTCAATCGTGTATGTCGGCAATACGCCGTACAGGCCGTTGTAGGACACATCACTGTTGAACAGGCTGAAACCGCGAATGGTGAACTGCTCATACCGCCCACCCGCCGGGTTGGTGGTGCGCACTGAAGGGTCGCTGGCAATCAGGTCGCCCAGCGTGCGCGCCTGCTGATTCTTGACCGCCTCCTGAGTGTAGGTGGTCATGCTGAAGGGCGTTTCCATGAAGTCCCGCGCGCCCAACAACCCCTGCGAGCCCCGGCGCGCAACCTGCCCACCGGCGTAGGCATCACCGCCCGCCAGGTCGTTGGTGGCGAGGATAGACGTCGGCGCCAGTTGCAGGCTGCTGCCTTCGGGCGCCGGCACCAGCATGAACGCCTGCTCGCCCATCGGCTGCAACTGCAGGCCGGAACCTTGCAACAGACGGGCAAAGCCCTCCTCCACAGCATATTCGCCCGTCAGGCCGCTGCTGTTGCGACCGCTGACCAGCGCCGGGTCCACCGACAGATTGACGCCAGCCAGGCCGGCAAACCGGGTCAGCGCGGCGCTCAGGCTCCCGGCGGGTACCTGATAGCTGCGGCGTGTGGTGTCTTCGGCGTAGCTGAGTGAAACGAACAGCGGGCTGACGCTGAGGCTCAGCATCAGGCTCAAACGGAACAAAGGGCGCAAGCGCGGGGGCAAAACGGCGGACATGGGAAGGCTCTCGATTTTGTTCACTTACCGGGTATGACAGGTGAAGTGAAAAAAAGGGACAGGCGCAGGCGCAATACCAGAGTCCATCGAAAACAGGTGCTGGGGAACATTCAGTGGAACAGCTCGTCAATTGGCTAGCCGCTCTGTGGGCAAGACCGCACTGCAACGTTCATCCACGCGGCGTACTGTCAAAAACCGCTACAGAGAACCTGCTCCCACCCTGACCATTACTGGAGACGCTATGAACAAGTCCTGCCTCTTTCTGCTCGCCCTGTCAGTCCCCGCCATGAGCTGGGCCGGCGATGCCTTACCCGACTTGCCCGCAGTGACACAGTCGTTATTGGCCGGAAAGTCCGTCTCCGTGGTACTTGACCTGGGGCTCTGCAAACCGGGATCGAGCGACGTAGAGCCCACCAAAACCCGCGGTGGGCTGCGTATTGACGCCTTTCGCGTGACCGAAGACGGCACCCTGGCATTCGCCGACGATCATTTCAGTGTGAACCGTGACGGCAAGCCTATTAATCAATTTTTGCGCTATCGGGTGCACCCGGATGGCAGCGCCGAGTTCAGCATGACGATATTCTCGGTGCCTGATTACCGGCAGATTGATAAAACGCTCACGTATCAATGCGGTATTGGCAAGGGTTTGAGGTTTTTTGCGGGGGGTTGAATTCAGGAGGGTTGAGAGTGCGCTGGCAGCATCGGACCAGCCCGCTCTCAATCAAACGCTACCCTCGCGCTCGATGACAAGTATTCGAGCTTCGCCAAGAGGGTGAGCAACGTGCTCACAACCGATACCCGCAAAAAACACATCCCCCGCCGACAGCACAGCAATGTGTTCAATACCTAGCTCGCGATAGTGCATTTCGACGACGCCGTCCAGAACCGCAAATACTTCCTCGCCATCGTTCACATGCCACTTGTAAGGCTGATCCGCCCAATGAAGACGCACCGTCGTGCCGTGCATGTTTGCAATATCCAGTGCACCCCATGCGCGAGCAGCGGTGAACTCTTTACTCCGGATTACCTTCAATTGTTTTCTCCCTGGTGGCTGAGTTGAAGTTGCCTATCACGCATTCTTTGGCTTGAAGAGACCGTAGCATTTCCGGCACTCAGGGCGCGCTGTGCAGAGGGCTGTGAATTCCCTCGCGATTAGGTTGACCTGCCTCGCAGCGCCTTAAATATCAGGCTTGGCGCTTTACCAGGGACATCATCCAGTCAAAAAATGGCCAACACCCATGACACCGCGCTACGCTAGCAACGCATTCATGCAAGGACACTTCCCTAGAGTAACGGAATGAAAAAACTCAAAAACCCACTAACCTTGCTGGTTTTGATCATTGTTGCAGCATCGTTCAGTGCCCCTTTTGGAACACCGCAACTGGCAGCTTTCGCGAAAGACTTTCTACCCGCTGTAGCGACATTGATCGCCGCTTATGTCGGCGCATCGTATGGAGCAACCTTGGTACGAGATGCGGCCCAAGAGGACGAGCGAAAAAGGCAGATAGGTGCTGGCGCACGTGCCATGTTCACGCTGTGGCGCCAGATAAATATTGTCGCTCAGATACAGATGGACTTTGTGGATGACTATCGCGACAACCCCTCGGTAGTAATTTCACTCCCCCCTATAGACTATCCATTGGATGAGCTGCCGAGGGTAGATCTAGATAGTCTTGCGTTCTTTCTTGACCTAGGAAATGCGGAGATATTGGAAGCACTGGTCATTGCTGAACAGAATTTTCTTCATGCGATAGACGTGGTCCGGACCCGTTCGACGCTGCACTATGTGGAAGTGCAGCCAATCCTCGAAAAGATCATCCCAAATGGCGGAACGATCTCGCACGGATCTTTAGAGCAAGCGCTTGGCCCACGACTGTTCTCGCAATTGATAGACCAGACAAAACGTCTGATTTTCAGGGTGGATAGATCAATCGAGGACTTGGATAAAGTGGCTGACGAACTATACACGGCGCTTAAAAAAGGCTTTCCAAATGCAAAGTTTCCTCGGCCATCGAAACCAGAATCTGAGTGACACCATTGCGGTGCCAAAATTCCGCGAAATCCCGCGCTCCTAAGGCAGACACCCTGTGCCAAACATCCTGCAAGGCGGTGCCAAATCCGACGCCTCCTTACAAGGAAAGCGGATGGCCTGCCGCAAAAGTCCCTGCGCATGAAAAAGCCGAACTGGTTAGAGTTCGGCTAAGTCATTGAAAAATATGGTCGGGACGGAGTGATTCGAACACTCGACCCCTAGCACCCCATGCTAGTGCGCTACCGGACTGCGCTACGCCCCGACTAGGCGTGTTACTGGGTTTGCTTCGCAACGAAGCGATCAGGAATATACCGCAAGCTTTTGAAATGTGGAAGTATTTTAAAAGCTCAATTCACTTCTTCAGCACCACCAGCACATCTTCGAGTTCGGAGATCATCTGGCGGATCAGTTGCTTGTATTGGGTGGTGTCGTCTTTGGCCTCATCGCCGGACATGCGCTGACGCGCGCCGCTGATGGTGAACCCCTGGTCGTACAGCAACGCGCGGATCTGTCGGATCATCAGCACGTCCTGGCGCTGATAATACCGACGGTTCCCGGTGCGTTTGACGGGGTTGAGTTGAGGAAACTCCTGCTCCCAATAGCGCAGCACGTGCGGTTTGACCGCACACAGCTCGCTGACCTCACCAATGGTGAAATAGCGTTTGCCTGGGATGACGGGTAGCTCGTCGTTATGACTTGGTTCCAGCATAAGCCTCAACTCGGGCCTTTAACTTCTGCCCTGGACGAAAGGTGACCACACGGCGAGCCGTGATCGGGATTTCTTCTCCCGTTTTTGGATTGCGGCCAGGACGCTGGCGTTTGTCCCGCAGGTCAAAATTGCCGAAACCGGACAATTTGACCTGTTCGTTGTCTTCCAGAGCGTGCCTGATTTCTTCAAAAAACAGCTCGACCAATTCCTTGGCCTCGCGCTTGTTCAGACCCAGCTCTTCGTACAGACGTTCCGCCATCTCAGCTTTCGTCAAAGCCCCCATACGTCACTTCCTTAACGTGGCGTTTAACCTTTGTTCAAGCGAGGTGAGGATATTTTGTGTCGTGGTATTCACCTCATCGTCGTTAAGAGTGCGCGATGGATGCTGCCAGGTCAAGCCGACGGCGAGGCTTTTTCTATGCGGATCAATGCCTTTACCCTGATAGACGTCAAATAGCCTGAGGTCTGTCAGCCATTCCCCTGCATTTTCACGGATTACGTCCAGAACAGCAGTGGCAGCAACCTCACGATCGGCAATCAGGGCCAGGTCGCGGCGCACTTCAGGAAAGCGCGACAACTCGCTGAATTTCGGCATTTTGCCCGCAGCGACTTCCGCCAGAACCAGTTCAAAAACGAACACCGCACGGTCCAGCCCCAGGTGTTTCGACAGCTCGGGGTGAATCGCGCCAACAAAGCCTACCAGGCGACCGTCGCGCTCAATGCGCGCTGTCTGGCCCGGGTGCAGCGCGGGATGACTGCCCGGCACAAACGTGAAGGCATCCAATGCACCGGCAAAGCCCAGCACCGCTTCCACGTCAGCCTTGACGTCGAAGAAGTCCACGGGATCGCGGCCTTGAGCCCAGCCTTCCGGCAAACGGCTGCCGCAGACCACGCCAGCCAACATAGGCTCTTGCTTCAGGTCGCCCAACTGACCGACAAAACGCAGGCCGCTTTCGAACATGCGCACGCGGTCTTGCTGGCGATTGAGGTTGTGGGAAAGCGCTTTGACCAAGCCTGGCCACAGCGATGAACGCATGGCCGCCATGTCATTGGAGATCGGGTTAGCCAGCAACAGCGGCTCGACGCCTGGATTGAACAGCTCGAACTGCCGGGGATCGATGAAACTGTAGGTCACCGCTTCCTGATAACCACGTGCTACCAGCAGACGACGCAGCTCAGGCAGGTGCGCGCGCGCTTCGGCCTTGGGTTGCGGTGCCAGGCGAGCCTGTGGGTAACGAACCGGCAGGCGGTTGTAGCCGTACAGGCGAGCCAGCTCTTCGATCAAATCGACTTCGAGACTGATATCGAAGCGATGGCTTGGCACATCAACGTGCCACTGCCCTTCCCCGCTGGCCGAAATGCCCAGCCCCAGGGCCGACAGTAATTGCTCGATTTCAGCAGGCGCGATCACCAGGCCAAGCATTTGCTCGACACTTTTGGCACGCAGGGTAATAGGCGCAACGGACGGCAGGTGCTGCTCGCTGACCACTTCGGTGATCGGGCCGGCTTCGCCGCCAGTGATTTCCAGCAGCAGGCCAGTAGCGCGTTCCATGGCTTCACGGGCCAGTTGCCAGTCCACACCGCGCTCGTAACGGTGCGAGGCGTCGGTGTGCAGGCCGTAGGAACGGGCCTTGCCGGCGATGGCGATCTGATCGAAAAACGCGCTTTCGAGGAACACATCGCGCGTGGTTGCGGATACACCGCTGTGCTCACCCCCCATCACACCGGCAATGGCCAGCGCTCGGGAATGGTCGGCGATCACCAGGGTATCGGCACGCAGGCTGACTTCCTGGCCATCGAGCAACACCAGCTTCTCGCCTTCTTCGGCCATACGCACGCGGATGCCGCCGTTGATTTCGGCAAGATCGAAAGCGTGCAGCGGTTGGCCCAGCTCCAGCATCACGTAGTTGGTGATGTCGACTGCGGCGTCAATGCTGCGCACGTCGGCGCGACGCAGGCGCTCGACCATCCACAGCGGGGTTGGCCTGGCCAGGTCGACGTTACGGATAACCCGGCCCAGGTAACGCGGGCAGGCATTGGGGGCCAGCACTTCAACCGGGCGCACTTCGTCGTGCACTGCTGGCACGGCGGTGACTACCGGGCGGGTAACCGGGGCGTTGTACAGCGCGCCCACTTCACGGGCCAGGCCCGCCAGGGACAGGCAGTCGCCACGGTTCGGGGTCAGGTCGACCTCGATGCTGGCGTCTTCCAATTCGAGATAAACGCGAACGTCCTGACCCACGGGCGCATCCGCCGGCAGCTCCATCAGGCCGTCATTGCCCTCACCGATTTGCAGCTCGGCCTGGGAGCACAGCATGCCGTTGGATTCGACACCGCGCAGCTTGGCCTTCTTGATCTTGAAGTCGCCCGGCAGCTCGGCACCGATCATGGCAAACGGGATCTTCAGGCCCGGACGCACGTTGGGCGCTCCGCACACGACCTGAAAGGTCTCGGCGCCGTTGCTGACCTGGCACACACGCAATTTGTCGGCATCCGGGTGCTGCTCGGTGCTCAGCACCTCACCCACCACCACGCCGCTGAAAATACCGGCGGCCGGCGTCACGCTATCGACCTCAAGACCGGCCATCGACAGACGAGCAACCAGCTCGTCGCGATCTACCTGCGGGCTTACCCAGCCACGCAGCCATTGTTCACTGAATTTCATCCTGCTCTCCTAAAGATTCGTTACGACTAGCGAAATTGCGCGAGGAACCGCAAGTCGTTGTCGAAGAACAGACGCAAGTCGTTCACGCCGTAACGCAGCATGGCCAGACGCTCAACGCCCATGCCGAAGGCAAAGCCCGAGAACTCTTCCGGGTCGATCCCGGACATGCGCAGCACATTGGGGTGCACCATGCCGCAGCCCATCACTTCCAGCCAACCGGTCTGCTTGCAGACACGGCAGCCTTTGCCGCTGCACATCACGCATTCCATGTCGACTTCAGCGGACGGCTCGGTGAACGGGAAGAAGGATGGACGGAAACGCACGGCCAGTTCCTTCTCGAAGAACACCCGCAGGAATTCTTCGATGGTGCCCTTGAGGTCGGCGAAGTTGATATCGCGGTCAACCAGCAGGCCTTCGACCTGGTGGAACATCGGCGAGTGGGTGATATCGGAGTCGCTGCGGTACACGCGGCCAGGGCAGACGATGCGGATCGGCGGCTTGTTCGCTTCCATGGTGCGCACCTGTACCGGCGAGGTATGGGTGCGCAACAGCATGTTGGCATTGAAGTAGAAGGTGTCGTGCATCGACCGGGCCGGGTGATGGCCTGGGATGTTGAGCGCCTCGAAGTTGTGATAGTCGTCTTCGACCTCAGGACCTTCGGCGATGCCGTAGCCGATGTGGGTGAAGAACTGTTCGATACGTTCCAGAGTCCGGGTGATCGGGTGCAGACCGCCCGACGCCTGGCCACGGCCAGGCAAGGTCACGTCAATGGACTCGGCCGCGAGCCTGGCCGCAAGATCGGCCTCCTCGAGCGACGCCTTGCGCGCATTGAGAACCTCGGTGACGCGCTCCTTGGCAACGTTGATCAGCGCACCGACTTGCGGACGCTCCTCTGCCGGCAAATTCCCCAGGGTCTTCATCACCTGAGTCAATTCACCCTTTTTGCCAAGGTAGTGAACCCGGATTTGCTCCAGGGCATTGATATCTTCAGCGCTATGCACAGCCTCAAGAGCTTGGGCAACGAGCGCGTCCAGGTTTTCCATGTACAGACTCCAGATACAAAATAGGGGAAGAGCTTGAAGGCTCTTCCCCTATTTATGACGTTTACCACCCTGGGCTGCAGGAGCAACCCAGAGTGACTGTCGGGGGTACTTAAGCCAAGGTGGCTTTAGCTTTCTCGACAATCGCAGCAAACACCGCTTTTTCGTTCACGGCCAGTTCAGCCAGAACCTTACGGTCGATTTCGATGGACGCTTTTTTCAGGCCAGCGATGAAACGGCTGTAGGACAGACCGTTAACACGAGCACCAGCATTGATACGAGCGATCCACAGAGCGCGGAACTGACGTTTTTTCTGACGACGGTCGCGGTAGGCGTATTGGCCTGCCTTGATTACCGCTTGCTTGGCAACACGGAATACGCGTGAACGCGCGCCGTAGTAGCCTTTAGCAAGTTTCAGAATTTTTTTGTGACGCTTACGGGCCATGACGCCACGCTTAACACGAGCCATGAGTTACTTCCTCTATTCTTGATCCAAAATTAACGAAGGCGCAGCATGCGCTCGACTTTTGCCACGTCAGACGGATGCAGCAAGCTGCTACCGCGCAGTTGACGCTTACGCTTGGTCGACATTTTGGTCAGAATGTGGCTCTTGAAAGCGTGCTTGTGCTTGATACCGTTAGCAGTTTTCAGAAACCGCTTAGCAGCACCACTTTTAGTCTTCATCTTTGGCATGTTCGGATACTCCGCATTCAGTTGATAAACATAATCAGAAGGCCTGCCGTGCCCTGTTGATTACTTCTTCTTTTTCGGGGCGATGACCATGATCAGCTGGCGTCCTTCCATCTTAGGATGCTGTTCGACCGAACCGTACTCGAGCAGGTCAGCTTCAACCCGCTTGAGGAGTTCCATCCCCAGCTCCTGGTGGGCCATCTCACGGCCGCGGAATCGCAAGGATACCTTGGCCCTGTCCCCATCACTCAGGAAACGTACCAGGTTGCGCAGTTTTACCTGGTAATCCCCTTCCTCCGTCCCTGGACGAAACTTGATTTCTTTTACTTGAATCTGCTTCTGGTTCTTCTTCGCCGCGGCAACCTGCTTCTTCTTCTCGAAGATCGACTTGCCGTAGTCCATCACCCGGCATACGGGTGGGATTGCATCGGCGGAGATTTCCACCAGGTCCAATTTGGACTCTTCTGCAATACGAAGCGCTTCATCAATCGAGACGATGCCAATCTGCTCGCCGTCAGCGCCAATTAACCGAACCTCGCGTGCCGAGATATTCTCGTTGATCGGGGCTTTCGGTGCAGCTCGTTTATCTTGTCTCATTTCACGCTTAATAATAATTACTCCGAATCTGGGCGACCACGCCGGGAAACCGCTTGCGCGAGGAACTCAGCGAACTGGGCGACGGGCATCGAGCCCAGGTCAGCACCTTCGCGAGTACGCACAGCGACAGTCTGCATCTCGACTTCCCTATCTCCAATAACCAAAAGATAGGGAACCTTGAGCAAGGTATGCTCGCGGATTTTAAAGCCGATCTTTTCATTTCTCAAGTCGGACTTGGCACGAAATCCGCTTTCGTTGAGAGTTTTTTCAACCTCAGCGGCAAAATCTGCCTGTTTATCAGTGATATTCATGATCACTGCCTGAGTCGGAGCCAGCCACGCGGGGAATGCACCCTCGTAGTGCTCGATCAGGATACCGACGAACCGCTCGAACGAGCCGAGGATCGCCCGGTGCAGCATAACCGGGTGTTTACGGCTGTTGTCTTCGGAGACATATTCGGCTCCCAGACGGATCGGCAGGTTAAAATCGAGCTGCAGGGTACCACACTGCCAGACGCGACCAAGGCAATCTTTCAGCGAGAACTCGATCTTCGGACCGTAGAACGCGCCCTCCCCTGGCTGCAGGTCGTACGCAAGGCCCGCACTGTCGAGCGCTGCGGCGAGTGCAGATTCAGCGCGATCCCACAGTTCATCGGAGCCAACGCGTTTTTCCGGACGAGTGGACAGCTTCATTTCGACTTCGGTAAAGCCGAAATCGCGATACACGTCCATGGTCAGCTTGATAAAGGCGGCGGATTCGGCCTGCATCTGCTCTTCGGTGCAGAAGATATGCGCGTCGTCCTGAGTAAAGCCACGAACACGCATGATGCCGTGCAGCGCACCCGATGGCTCGTTACGGTGACAGGCACCAAACTCGGCCAGACGCAGCGGCAACTCGCGGTAGCTCTTCAGGCCCTGATTGAACACCTGCACGTGGCACGGGCAGTTCATCGGCTTGATGGCGTAGTCGCGGTTTTCCGACTGCGTGGTGAACATGTTGTCGCCGTAGTTGGCCCAGTGCCCGGATTTTTCCCACAGGCTACGATCAACGACCTGCGGCGTCTTGACCTCCAGGTAACCGTTGTCGCGCTGAACCTTGCGCATGTACTGCTCGAGCACCTGGTACAAGGTCCAGCCGTTCGGATGCCAGAACACCATGCCCGGCGCTTCTTCCTGCAGGTGGAACAGGTTCAGGCGCTTGCCGATCTTGCGGTGATCGCGCTTCTCGGCTTCCTCGATGCGCTGGATGTAGGCGGCCAGCTGCTTCTTGTCAGCCCAGGCCGTGCCGTAGATCCGCTGCAACTGCTCATTTTTTGCGTCGCCGCGCCAGTAGGCACCGGACAGCTTGGTCAACTTGAACGACTTGAGAAAGCGCGTGTTCGGCACGTGCGGGCCACGGCACATGTCGACATATTCTTCGTGGTAATACAGGCCCATGGCCTGCTCGTCCGGCATGTCTTCCACCAGACGCAGCTTGTAGTCTTCGCCGCGGGCGGTGAACACATCGATCACTTCAGCGCGCGGCGTGACCTTCTTGATCACGTCGTAGTCCTTCTCGATCAGCGCGTGCATGCGCTGCTCGATGGCCGCCAGGTCATCCGGCGTAAAAGGACGCTCGTAGGCGATATCGTAATAGAAGCCTTCATCGATGACCGGCCCGATCACCATCTTCGCGGTTGGATACAGTTGCTTGACCGCATGGCCAATCAAATGCGCGCAGGAGTGGCGAATAATCTCCAGCCCCTCCTGGTCCTTGGGCGTGATGATCTGCAGGCTCGCGTCGCCAGTGATCAGGTCACTGGCGTCCACGAGTTTGCCGTCGACCTTGCCGGCCACGGTGGCCTTGGCCAGGCCC
This sequence comes from Pseudomonas sp. MH9.3, assembly GCF_034354675.1. NCBI lineage: Bacteria > Pseudomonadati > Pseudomonadota > Gammaproteobacteria > Pseudomonadales > Pseudomonadaceae > Pseudomonas > Pseudomonas sp. MH9.3. The sequence continues at coordinate 1,671,577 of NZ_CP133785.1, forward strand.
GCGCCGATGGATGCGGCGACCTCGGCTACGGAAACCGAATGATCGAATGAACGTTGACTGCCGTCGGGTAGAGTAATAGTTGGCATGGCGCCTCCTCTCCTAGTGGTGACCCCTACCAAAGGTCACGTGGGTTGGGATGAGCCAGTACAAGATCCAATACCAGGCCGTTCAGTGATGAACGCCTGCCTTACAGCGGCAGGAGCCTTTCGGCCAACCGATAATCGAACCAGAGTGACTGGATTGAGCTGAAAAGAAACATGGCAAGGCGGCCAGTGGCACACCCCGAAATAGCCAGGCGACAGATGCTAGCACAGATGAACGGTCATCGCGCCGGCGACGTGTCTGTTAAGGCAGTTTCCAGCCTTTATGGTCGCCAAAGTGAACTTGGGCTATACGACAGGCCTCAAACCCACCGAGAATCGCCGTTCGTCCTCGACCCAAAGGAGCATCCCATGATGCGTTTTACTTCGACCCTCGCTATCGCTGCCACCCTGAGCCTGCTGTCCCTCGGTGCTCAGGCTGCCGCCCCTTCAAACTGGCCAGCCGGTGCCCGCGAAGCCTTCGTTCAAGACTGCAGCGCCGCCGCCAGCCAGAACGTGGACGCCAAGACCGCCAAAGATCACTGCGATTGTGGCGCCAACAAGATCAACGCCGAGTTGAGCACTGCCGAAATCAAAGAGCTCATGACCAACCAGAACGCCAGCCCGGAGCTTAAAAACAAAGCCGTGGCCGCTATTTCGTCCTGCAAAGTCGTGAAGAAAAAGTAACAACGAGACGGCTTCAGGCGCCTGTTTTGCTGGAAAAACAGCCTGAAAACTGCCTTTTCTCACAAATTACGCAGCTTTTACGGCTTTTTTTATCAGCTCATATTACTGGCGCAAGCCCCGTAGATCGGGGCTTTCAGCCGATCATTGCGCTAAACGCAACGCTATTGATTAGCAAACAATGCCTTGGGGGGGCTCCCAAGCCGAACATTTCGACTATGATAGCCCGGTGTGCCCAGTTGGCCTGAGCAGCACAGCACTACTGAAAATATAAGTTTCTTGGAGATACACCATGTCTAATCGCCAAACCGGCACCGTTAAATGGTTCAACGATGAAAAAGGCTTCGGCTTCATCACTCCTCAAGGTGGCGGTGACGACCTGTTCGTACACTTCAAAGCTATCGAAAGCGACGGTTTCAAAAGCCTGAAAGAAGGCCAAACCGTTTCCTTCGTGGCTGAGAAAGGCCAAAAGGGTATGCAAGCTGCACAGGTTCGCGGCGAGTAATTCTCCGCTGAGCTAAAAAAACCCCGTCCATGTGACGGGGTTTTTTATGGGCGCTGCAAAAGCCTGGTGAACCTCAGCCGCAATTGACGCGCGTGATGACCAGATTGTCATCGGTATTCAGGTTCAGGCGGTCGGAGCGGTATTCCAGCGTGATCATATCGCTGGGCTTGAGGATTCGAGCGTTCTGCGCACCGGCGCGGGTGCGGGCCTGATCCAGCAACTGCGGCGAGGCTTTCTGGCCAACTGCAAATTCAGCAGCCTTCGACTCACAGCGGGTATGACCGGAATCGGCTACTGCGGCGTCTTTGCCTGGCTCAGAGGCACCCGGGGTGCTGCAACCCGCCAGTGCGAGTGCCGCCAACAAAGAACCGAATGATGCGAGCTTCCAAGGCATGAAGCCTCCTATGAAAAAAGTGGACAGAGATTGTGCGACAGCCGTCAGACCGATTGGTTTCAAGACGTAAAACGTGCGCAGACAAGTCTGCCTGACTCAGCACTGGCATTCGCTCCGTCAATCGTCACCAGATATGAATGCGCTCAGTAGATATCGATGTAGTCAAACGCCGGCACCGGCCAGTTCTGTTTCAACGCGTTGAAAATCTGCATGACCCAGACCTCATCACTGGCGGCCACGTTGCCCACATAACCAGAGCCTTTGGCCCAGGTTTCCAGGCGAAACAGCAGGCCCTCGATCTCGACACCGCCCACGGCCTTGCCGGAGGAAATGTACGCGATCCCTTCTTTGCTCACGCGCAATTGCGTGTGTTCGTCATCGCTGGCACTGGCGAGCAATTGGCGCACCGCCGCCGGCGTCAGGTTATCGGGACTGTTCAAGTCGATCTGCACGCGGTGTTCCCCGCTGATTCAAAGGGAGGACAGTGTCGCACAGCCTTACCTTTTGCCAAGCGCTTCATGCCTAAGTCGCAGTGCCAAATGCTGCGCAAAATGGTTAACTGCGTCCGCAAGAGCCGCGTTCCAGCGCACTGCCCCCGTTTTTCCGACCCGTGAGCCCCGACCATGAGCACCGTTATTCTCCAAGCCGACATCAAAGCCAAATGGCCTCAGGGACAAAGCTCCTACAGCCCCGGAAGCCCGGAAGAATTGGCGATCATTGGTATCGACCTGCTGGTCAAGGAACTGGGCACACAAGCCGCGCAGGCCTTCATCAGCCAGATATTCGAGAAATACCCGGCTGATCACACAGGGGCGCACGACCCCGAGCGCGAATAAGGCCCGGCCGGCGGGCGCCGACCGGCAAACCTTATTTCAGACGAGACAGACGTTCAGTCAGTAAGTCGAAAAAGCCCTGGGCGTCGCCGTTTTCAACCCAGAATGCATTTTTCGGTTGTTTCAGGCCGTCATACCAATCGACGACTGTCTGGCCGAAGGTAGGACCCTCGCGGCTGTCCACGACCACATTCACCTCACGGCCACTGAACAGCGAAGGCTTGAGCAGGTAGGCAACGACAGTGGCGTCGTGCACCGGACCACCCGGAATACCGTAGTGCTCCATATCGCCCTTGACGTATTCATTGAGAATGTCGCTCACGATTTTGCTGGCGTTGTTGTTGATGTCGGCGATCTTTTTCAGGCGAGCCTCACTGGTCAGCACCTTGTGAGTCACGTCCAGGGGCAGATAGGTCAGCTTGACGCCACTTTTGAGCACGATCTCTGCCGCTATCGGGTCGGCAAACAGGTTGAATTCGGCCACCGGCGTGATGTTGCCACCATTGAAGTGCGCGCCGCCCATCACCACCACTTCCTTGATGCCCTGGGTGATTTCCGGGGCCTGGGTCAATGCCAGCGCCAGGTTGGTCTGCGGGCCGAGCATGGCGATCGTGATGCTGTGTGGCTTGGCAGCACGCAGGGTCTTGATCAGGTAATCCACGGCGTCGCCTTCTGCGAGGCCCTTTTTCGGCTCATGCACGGTGACGCCGGAAATACCTTCCTTACCATGGATGTTCTCGGCATAGATCGGCGTGCGCAGCAGCGGCTTTGGCGCACCGGCATACACCGGGATATCCTCGCGCCCTGCCCACTCACGCGCCAGACGCGCGTTGCGGGAGGTCTTGTCCAGACGCACGTTGCCGGCCACGGTGGTCAGCGCACGAATGCTCAACTCATCCGGCGATGCCATGGCGAACAGCAAGGCCACGACATCGTCGGCACCCGGGTCGGTGTCGATGATCAGGTCGATTTTTTCCGCCGCCTGGGCGCTTGCAGCAGTGAGCGCGGACAAAAGCAGAACACTCCGGAACAGGTTTTTCAGGGTCGGGAGACTACGTTGCATAAAACACTCCTTGTCGTTGGGAAACTCTAGAACGTGACGCCGGACACCAGCGCGATATTGCAATAAGGCTGGCACTCACCGGTGCGCACCACCGCGCGCGCCGAGCGGCTCAGTTGCTTGAACTGATCGTGGCTGAGCAGGCGTCGCTCACCCAGCGCGGCCTGCGCGGTCAGGCTGTCGAGGTCGGCCAGCGCAGCCGGCTGCTTGAGCAGGATTTCTTCGGCCAGCACATGGCTCTCCACCTGCATCTCGCTCAGCACGATGCGCAGGGTACTGATGAAATCGGGGATGCCCTGGGTCAGCGCAAGGTCGATCAACTCGACGCCCGGCGGCACCGGCAAACCCGCGTCACCGATGACCAGAATGTCACCGTGGCCAAGGGAGGCGATCACACGGGACAGGGCAATATTGAGCAAAGGGGTCTTTTTCATGAGGGCACAAAACCTTGAACGTCGTTTAGCGTGGGAATGGAAGGTTGCGCACCGTCACGCGTGACCGACAACGCCGCAGCAACCTGGCCAAAGCGAATGGCCTGGGTTTCGGTTTTGCCATTGACCAGCGCCGCAGCAAAACCACCGACAAAGGTGTCGCCGGCCGCAGTGGTGTCGACCGCCTTGACCTTCGGCGCCGCCAAGTGCTCGAAGCGCTCGCCATCGGCGAACAATGCCCCCTCGGCGCCCAGGGTAATGATGACCTTGCCTGCACCGGCCTTGATCAGTTGCGTCGCCGCCAGTCTGGCGCTGTCGAGGGAGTCAACGGTCACACCGCTCAGTGCGCTGGCTTCGCTTTCGTTGGGGATCAGGTAATCGATCGAGGCGTACCACTCGGTCGGCAGCGGGCCGCTGGCCGGCGCCGGGTTGAGAATCACTGTCTTGCCCAGCTCGCGACCACGTTTGAGCGTGTAGCCCACCGTGTCCATCGGCACTTCAAGCTGGCAGACAATCACTTCGCCAGCCTGCAACACGGCATCCACCGCCTGCATCGCGGCAGGCGTCAACTCACCGTTGCTGCCGGCGACAATGACGATCGCGTTCTGGCTGCTGTCATCCACCACGATCAACGCCACCCCGCTGGAGCCGTCCACCGTGCTGACGGCCTGGCAGTCGATACCCTCGACCAGCAGCGCATCGCGCAATTGATCGCCATAGGCGTCAGTGCCCACGCAGCCAATCATGGCCACCTCCGCCCCAAGGCGCGCGGACGCGACGGCCTGGTTGGCGCCCTTGCCGCCCGGCACAGTCGAAAATGACTGACCGATCAGCGTTTCGCCGGCACGCGGCAAGCGACTGGCGCGGGTGACCAGGTCCATGTTCAAACTGCCTACTACCACTACTTTTGCTGGCATACATCAGTACTCATCAATTCGGTTCAGCGGTATTGCGCGAACGCACCAGCGACCGGCGCCGTCGACTCACGCAACACAATGCTCGGCGTCACGATACGTTGATCGATCGGCAGTTGGGGGGTAGCAATTCGTCGCAGTAACAGTTCGGCCGCTGTTTCGCCCAGCTGCACGATCGATTGCCCGACCGTGGTCAATGCCGGGTAGACGTAGCGGCCCATTTGTATGTCATCAAAACCGATCACCGAGAGCTCGGCCGGCACCCGAATATTGCGTTCCGCGGCTGCACGCAACACGCCGAAACCAATCATGTCGTTGCTGGCGAAAATCGCGCTGGGCGGGTTTCCGGACAACAACTTCACGGCGGCGGCGTAACCGCCGGTGCTGGTGAAATCGCTTTCCTCTGTGCGGCCCGGCGCAACGTCCACCCCTGCCTCGTCGAGCGCACGGTGATAGCCCGCCAGGCGCATTTGCGCGACGCGGGTGTGACTGGGCCCGCCAATGCAGGCGATGTCACGATGCCCCAGTTCAAGCAAATGCCGAGTCGCGAGGTAAGCGCCCTCTTCGTGGTCAATGCGCACCAGGTCGACATCTATGCCGTCCAGCGCGCGGTCGACAATGACCATGGGGGTGCGCACCGCACTCAGGCCAGCCGCCAGGCCACTGTCGTCGCCGCCTACGGAGGTGACGATCAAGCCGTCGATGCGCTTTTCCAGCAGCACCCGCAGGTAGCTGCGTTGCTTGGCAGCGTTGTCATCGGAGTTGCACAGAATCACGCAATAACCGTTACGTTCGCAGTAATCCTCGATACCGCGGGCCAGCTCGGCGAAGTACGGGTTGAGGCTGTTGGGCACCAGCAGACCGATGGTGGCGGTCGTCTTGGCCTTGAGCGAGCGCGCGACAGCGCTCGGTACGTAGTCGAGCTGTTTGATCGCCGCCTCGACCTTGATGCGCACAGGCTCGCTGACCGGGCGTGTCTTGTTCACCACATGGGACACCGTGGTGTAGGAAATACCCGCAAGCGCTGCCACATCCTTGATCGTTGCCATGGTTCAGCCTCGCCGACTGGCGCGCTGGCTGCGGTAAGTGTCGAGGACCACCGCAATCACGATCACGGCACCGGTGATGATACGTTTGGTGGGTTCCGTGGCACCGATCTGCGCCAGGCCTGCGGCCAGCACCGAAATAATCAACACGCCAAAGAACGTACTGATCACCGAACCGCGCCCGCCCATCAGGCTGGTGCCGCCGATCACTACCGCCGCGATCACTTGCAGCTCCAGGCCGGAACCGGCGTTCGGGTCGGCCGCTTCCAGACGCGATATCTGAAACAACGCCGCCACACCGGCGAGCAGGCCCATCAGGCTGAACACCAGGATCTTATAGGGCTTGGGATTGATACCGGCCAGGCGCACGGCTTCTTCGTTGGTGCCGATGCCGATCAGGTAGCGACCGAAGACCGTGCGGGTCAGCACCAGTTGCGCAACGATGATCACCAGCAAGGCAATGATGAACGACGGCGAAATACCGAAGGCAATCGGGTTCGACAGCCAGGCGAACGAGTCACCAATGTAGGCCGTACGCGAACCGGTCATCTGGTACGCCACGCCACGTGCCATTTCCAGCACGCCGAGCGACACAATGAAGGATGGAATGCGCCAGGCCACGGTGATCGAACCGGTGATGGTGCCGGCCAATGCGGCGCAACCCATGCCCAGCACAGCGGCCGGCAACACGCTCCAGCCCCAGCTCAGGATAGCCACGCTGACCGCCGACGCGGCCAATGCCAGCACCGAGCCCACCGACAGGTCGATGCCGCCGATGATCAGGATGAAGGTCATGCCCACTGCCAGCACCATCAGGTCGGGGATCTGGTTGGCCAGGGTGCTGAAGGTGTCGTAGGACAGGAAGTGATCGCTGAGTACCGAGAACAGCGCGATCATCGCCAGCAAGGCACCCGCCAGTCCGAGGTAAGTGCCCAGGCCGTAGAAGTTGCCGCCAGTCTTGCCAGGGGAAGTTGTGGTTTTCATGGGGTATCCCTAAGCACTGCGTCGCTGAGCAGCGCATCACGTTTCTGATAGCCGGCAAACGCGGCGGCGAGCAATTCGTCCTGGGTCCAGCTGTCGCGCTCGAAGGTCTCGATCAGGCGACCGGCGGACAGTACGCCGATGCGGTCGCAGATCAGCATCAGCTCGCGCAGGTCACTGGACACTACCACCAGCGCTTTGCCCTGACGGGTCAACTCGCCGAGCAAGGCATAAATGTCGAACTTGGCACCGACGTCGATACCGCGGGTGGGCTCATCGAACAGCATCACCTGGCAGTCGCGCTCCAGCCAGCGGCCGATCACGACTTTCTGCTGGTTGCCGCCGGACAGTTCCGAAACCAATTGCGCCGGGCTGGAACTGCGAATTCGCATGGCGTCGATCTGACGCTTGGCCAGGGCGGTTTCATCGCGGCTGTTGACCACCCCGCCGCCGGAAATTTCCGGCATATTGCCCAAGGCGATATTCGCGCTGATCGACTGGGTCAGCAGCAGGCCCTCGCCTTTGCGGTCTTCGGTGATCAGGGCGATACCGTGCCCCACTGCGTCGACCGGCGAGCGAATACTCACCACCTTTGCCGGCGAACCCAGGGCGACGGTACCGCTGTCGGCCAGGTCTGCACCGAAGATAAGGCGCAGCAGTTCAGTGCGGCCGGCGCCGATCAGGCCGGAAATGCCATAGATCTCGCCGGCGCGTACCTCAAAGGACACATCGCGAACCTTGTCCGACCGTGTCAGGCCTTTGACCGTCAAGGCCGGGCCGCCAATGGTGCGCGGGCCCAGGTCAATCTGTTCGCCCAGCTCCCGGCCGACCATCAAGGTGACCAGTTGCTCGCTGTTGTAATTGGCCATCGGTTCGGCACACACCAGCTTGCCATCGCGCAATACCGCAATGCGCTGGGCGACGCGGGCCAGCTCTTCGAGCCGGTGTGAAATATAAATGATCGCCACGCCCCGAGCCTGCAGACGGGTGATCTGTTCAAACAGCATCTCGACTTCTCGGGCCGTGAGCATCGCCGTGGGTTCGTCGAGAATCAGTACGTGGCAGTCGCCGATCAGGTTGCGGGCAATCTCGACCATCTGCTGATGGCCAATACCCAGACTGCCGACCAGCGTGTCCGGGTCGATCGCGTCCAGGCCGACCTGCGCCATGGCTTCAATTGCGGCTTTACGCAGTTGCTTGCGGTTGATCCAGCCACCGTGGCTGGGCAGGTTATGCAGGAACAGGTTCTCGGCCACGGTCAGGGTCGGCAGCAGGTTGAGCTCCTGCATGACCATGCGCACACCCAGCGCCTCGGCCTGGGTACGGCTGCCTGGTTGGTAATCCTGGCCGTTGAACTGCATCTGCCCGGTGGTGGGCGTGACCAGCCCGCCGATGATCTTCGACAAGGTGCTTTTGCCTGCGCCGTTCTCGCCGGTAAGCGCCAGCACTTCCCCGCGATTGAGCGTCAGCGTAATGTCGGACAGCACCGGTTGGGCATAGGTCTTGCCGATACCGCTGACCGAAAGGACAGCCGCCTGGGCGGAAGGTGACATAGGAAAATCTCCAGGCGCCCGCTCAGGACAAGCGGGCGCTGTTGGGTGCTGCCGGGATTACTTCTTGAGGACGAGTTCGACCGGGGTTTCGATCACGCCGTCCTTGGCATCGACTGTTTCACCCTTGACCAGCTTGAGCGCGTTCTGCAGACCGAAAACGGCTTGCTGAGCGGCAGCCTGGTCGGCCGTTGCGAGGACGCGGCCATCCTGCAGCATCGGCTTGATGGCTTCGATATTGTCATAGCCCACCACCAGCACCTTGCCGGCCTTGCCTGCCGCACGAACTGCGGACACAGCACCGAGGGCCATGTTGTCGTTACCGGCCAGCAGCGCCTTGAGGTCCGGGTATTCGCTCAACATGGCCGATGCCACTTTCTGGCCCTGGTCGATTTCCCAGTTGCCCGATTGTGTGGAAACGATCTTCATGCCGGCAGCGTCCATCGCGTCCTTGAAGCCTGCGGTGCGCTGCTGGGCATTGGTGGTGGTCGGTACGCCTTCGATAATGCCGACCTTGTCACCCGAAGCCAGTTGCTTGGCCAGGTAATCACCCACCAGCTTGGCGCCTTTGCGGTTGTCCGGGCCTACGAATGGAATGTTCAGGTTTTTGCTTTTCAGTACGTCCGGGTCGAGACGGTTGTCGATGTTGACGATCTTGATGCCGGCATCGGAGGCTTTCTTCAGCACGGTGACCAGCGCCTTGGAGTCGGCGGGGGCGATAACGATGGCGTTGACCTTGGCGAGGATCATCTGGTTGACGATATCGATCTGGGCGCTGGTGTCGGTCTCGTTCTTGATACCGTTGGTGATCATGTCAAAGTCGGCGGCATGCTCTTTCTGATAGGCCTTGGCGCCATCCTGCATGGTCACGAAAAATTCGTTGGCGAGAGACTTCATCACCAGGCCGACCTTGGGTTTGGCGGCGGCGTCATCGGCGAATGCAGAGGAGAGAGGCAGAGCAGCGGATGCGGCAGCAAGCACAGCGACAGCGAGAAGACGTGCAGCGAATGGCAGCTTCATGGGTTCACTCCGATCTTATGATTATTGTAAGCAACGCTTGCACCGAAATATCTCGCAAACGTTTGCGTTAATCGAACTATGAGAACCTTGTCGAGATTTGTCAACGCCGGAAAAGTGCCTTTCATTCAACCCTCCAGCACGCGACGTTGCGGTTCGTATGCTCTGCCCTTTAAACCTCGCCTGCGCCAGCTCGTTCTTTAACACGACAGGCTGCTACTTGCCCGTCGCTCAGCACACGGCAGCAGACGCCGGGTATTGTCGGACAACCGAACGCGCTATCGCCCAATTGTTCGGAAAGCCGGACAGACGCGCTGTTCCCCAACCCAAAAAGTCAAAAATAGTTGTTTTAAATCAAAAAGTTAATTTATGTCGCCTGGCAAAATCAGGCTGGTACAAATCCTGCTCTTCCCCTGCACCTCGACGCGTTCAGAGACGTCCGAGGGTTCTAGATGAACCTGCAACAGCACTCATCAAAAACCAGAGAGAAAAATAATGAAATCTGCATTGAAAACTTTTGTCCCGGGCGCTTTGGCCCTCCTGCTGCTGTTCCCCGTTGCCGCCCAGGCAAAGGAAGTCGAGACCAACACCAAACTCTCCAACGTAGTGATTCTCGCCACCGGCGGCACCATTGCTGGCGCCGGCGCCAGTGCCGCCAACAGTGCCACCTACCAGGCGGCCAAAGTCGGCATCGAACAACTGATCGCAGGCGTTCCTGAGCTTAGTCAGATTGCCAATGTTCGCGGCGAACAAGTGATGCAAATTGCATCTGAGAGCATCAACAACGACAACCTGTTGCAGCTGGGCCGACGCGTCGCGGAACTGGCCGACAGCAAGGACGTCGACGGCATCGTGATCACCCATGGCACCGACACCCTGGAAGAGACCGCCTACTTCCTCAATCTGGTCGAAAAGACCGACAAACCTATCGTGGTGGTCGGCTCGATGCGTCCAGGCACTGCCATGTCGGCCGATGGCATGCTCAATCTGTACAACGCCGTTGCCGTGGCAAGCAGCAAAGAAGCACGCGGCAAAGGTGTGCTGGTGACGATGAACGACGAAATTCAGTCGGGGCGCGATGTCAGCAAGATGATCAACATCAAGACTGAAGCGTTCAAGAGTCCGTGGGGCCCGCTGGGCATGGTGGTTGAAGGCAAATCCTACTGGTTCCGCCTGCCTGCCAAGCGCCACACCATGGATTCGGAATTCGATATCAAGACCATCAAAAGCCTGCCGGATGTGGAAATTGCCTACGGCTACGGCAACGTGAGCGATACCGCCTACAAGGCCCTGGCTCAGGCCGGCGCCAAAGCCATCATCCACGCTGGCACTGGCAATGGCTCGGTGTCGTCCAAAGTGGTTCCCACGCTGGTGGAATTGCGCAAGCAGGGCGTGCAGATCATCCGCTCCTCCCACGTCAACGCCGGCGGCATGGTGCTGCGCAACGCCGAACAGCCTGACGACAAATACGATTGGGTTGCCGCCCTGGACCTGAACCCGCAGAAAGCGCGGATTCTGGCGATGGTGGCGCTGACCCGGACCCAGGACAGCAAGGAACTGCAACGGATATTCTGGGAATATTGATTCCTGACGCTACCCTGCAGGAGCGAGTTTGCTCGCTCCTGCACCAAGCACCGTAAATTACCGTCAGACGGACCTCTCGGATTTTAAGCAGTTGCGAAATTGCCTACAGTTAAATACTGTATGTGCGTACAGCTTATTAAGGAATACTCCGTGGCAAAGTCCTCTCCCGCCGTTGCAACAGCGCCGGACGCCTATCAGCAACTGGCCGTTCGCGTGCAAAAAATCATCAATTCGACCAATGCGCAAAGAGCCAAGGCAGCTTTGATCTTCCGCCTGCCGGAAGAACCTGAGGATGAATGGGCACGTTTGCTGGAGGAAATCGCGGAAAACGACAACGTCACCCTCGCCTATCGGGACGATGGCGGTGTGCAGATTTTCTGGGTTGTGCCGAAGGAAGATTGATTCAATGAGTGTCCGTTTTATTGCTGTCTGTTGCCTTTTATTCGCTATCACCGCCCACGCCCAGGCACCCCGAACGTTCAGTGAAGCCAAGAAAGTCGCCTGGAAACTCTACGCTCCGCAATCCACCGAGTTCTATTGCGGCTGCAAATACACCGGCAACCGTGTCGACCTGAAAGCCTGCGGTTACATCCCGCGCAAAAATGCCAGTCGCGCCGCACGTATCGAGTGGGAGCACATCGTTCCTGCCTGGCAGATCGGGCATCAGCGCCAGTGCTGGCAAAACGGCGGGCGCAAGAACTGTACGCGCCATGACGCTGTGTTCCAACGCGCCGAGGCGGACCTGCATAACCTGGTGCCGAGTATCGGTGAGGTCAATGGTGATCGTAACAACTTCAGTTTTGGCTGGTTGCCGGTGCAGAACGGGCAATACGGCTCATGCCTGACCCAGGTCGACTTCAAGGCGAAGAAGGTCATGCCACGACCGTCGATTCGCGGCATGATTGCTCGAACCTATTTTTATATGAGTAAACAATACGGGTTGCGCCTGTCGAAGCAGGACCGGCAGCTGTATGAAGCCTGGAACAAGACCTATCCGGTACAAACCTGGGAGCGCCAGCGTAACCAGACCGTTGCCTGTGTAATGGGGCGCGGCAATGCGTTTGTCGGCCCGGTGAACCTGAAAGCCTGCGGCTGAAACTGGGCGGGAGCCCGCCCAATTGGCGTTACTGCGCCGCCTTGTGCTCGATGATTTCCGACACGGTATCGGTTTTCTTGGCGCGGGCCATTTTCTCCGCGAGCAATGCCTGCCTGGCTTCAGCTTCAGCCTTGCTGGCGAACGGCCCGAGCAGCACCTCGTCCTTGCCGTCCACCTTGACGATATAAAAACTGAAACCATGCTCCAGCAACCAGGCTGTCAGGTCGGTGATCGCCTGTAACTTGTGGTCTGGCGGGCCTACGCGCAGGTCCCATTCCTGGGCGGCAATCGCACCGCTCTGCGGTTGGCTCTGGCTCGCGGCAGCTCTGGCCTTGGGCGCCTCGACAGGCTTACCCTCACCGCAACCGGCCAATGCCACCACCGCCATTGCCATCGCTACTTTACGCACTGCCCTGCTCCTTTAAGGAAAAGAGGCAACTTTATCATCCACTGTCTATTCTGGCCTTCATAAACCTTGGCTTAAACAATGCGAATGATGTATCGCAGACCTGTATGATGCCGCCATGGGAATTAATGTCGCCTCTATGCGTCCTAAAAGAGGCAGTCACAGGGAAGCGCTTAGCAGTAAGCTACACACATCCGACACCTGCCCTGTCTGAAACATGTGTCCTTAAAAGTAATCAAGGAGAAGTCCATGCTGATACTCACCCGCAAAGTTGGTGAAAGCATAAACATCGGTGATGACATTACGATCACCATTCTGGGCGTCAGCGGCCAGCAAGTAAGAATCGGCATCAATGCTCCCAAAGACGTTGCCGTGCATCGTGAAGAGATCTATAAGCGCATCCAGGAAGGCCTTACCGCTCCGGAAAAAAACCAGACGCCTTGAAGCGCACTCAGTAGCCAGCCTTTTCGTTCACTGTCACGGCTGGCGAAGACCCATTCGATTCAATCGCACCTTTTTCCATGCTCCGACCCCCGTCTTCGCCGAAGATGAAACTGTTCCGATGCCCGGAACTTGTTGCGCGATCCCCAGCCCAATTCCTGATACTACTCACTACTGCCCAAGCAAACTCGGGAGCCTGTCGATGAGGTATTCCTCAACGAAACGCTTTGCCCTCCATTCCTGGATGATTGTCCTGCTGATCGGACTGGTCTTCGTGGGTGTGGAATTTGGCTTGAGGTTCGAAGTGGCTGGCGCCGATGCCCCTTCGTGGCTGGATCTGGCATTGCTGCTGGGCGCTTATCTATTCGTGTTTTGCCTCAAGCCACTTCAGAAGACAGTGCAACGCAAGTTGTGCCAGCACGCCATTCAACGTGCGCGGCAAAAATCTGCAGGTTGAGAGCTATCTGATCGCCGGTATTTACAGCCATGCAACAGCGCCTATGCTTGGGTTTGCACGGTCAGTAAAGGGCGCTGAAACAGATGGAAACGCTCAATAAATCCCAAATCGAAGCCGCACTGGCAGCCCGTCTGCCCAGCTATCGGATCACCTGCACGCTGCATGCCGATGGCACGCTTTCAGCCATGCTCAGCAGTCCCGAAACCGACCACTTCGCGATTACCGGCATCGTCCGCGCTCACTACAATGGCGAGCAAGCCATTGCCCGTCTTGCCAATGAGATACTCAGAGAAATGGTGCTTTCGCGTCAGGGCATGAAAAACAGCCGGCTGCACACGCCACCCGATCATTCCGACAGTGTGAAAGGCCTAGACCGATAATCGACTCGATCTTCTCGTATCAACTCGCCAGGCTCCGCAGGTAAAGCAAACCCTCACTGTCACGTTGAACATGAATGTGCTCATAGCCATCGATGCAGGCGTGCGCCGTCACCATTGGCGTGAGGTGGGTCGAGGTCACGACCATCACGTCCGCTCCCGCTGCCTCCCCGGCTCGAATTCCGACCGTCGCATCCTCGAAAACCAGGCAATCCTGGACGGGTACGCCAAGTCGTTGCGCTCCCAATACGTAGCAAGCAGGGTCCGGTTTACCTCGGGCGACATCCTCCGCCGTCACCAGCACAGCCGGCGGGGCAATACCCGCGGCGTGCAGGCGCCGCAATGCCAACGCTCTGGGCGCAGACGTGACCAGCGCCCATTGATCACCCGGCAGGCCATTGAGGAACTCAACTGCGCCAGGTATCGCCACAACACCGTCGACATCATCGAGTTCGGCCTGGGTTATCCATTGTGCCTCCACGTCGGGATCCACACCGGGCAGCGCCTGGCGCGTGATCGTATCGATTGCACGCGCGCCATGGATCGTCTTCAGGAACGCCGCCACATCCAGACCGTGGCGTTCGGCCCAGGTACTCCACACCCGCTCTGCGGCGGCGATGGAGTTAAGCAAGGTCCCGTCCATATCGAACAGAAAGGCGCGGTACGGTCGTGCAGGTAAAGCTGAACCTTGGATGGACACTGCGTGGCTTCCTCTTGAGCTGTAGGCGTAATCGGCCCGATGCAATCTACGGCCCAGCCTGACGCTTGTAAACGTCATCGGCACTGCGGGCCTTTCATTACGAACTTGTCATCGTCCTGTTGGCCGTCTGTTCGGATCGCCTGGTTACTGTGAACTCACTGCCAGGCCCGGCAGCCGACTTCTGAGAGAGGAACCAACATGAAACGATTTGCCGCAAGTTTTGCCGCTTTGCTCGTCACCGCTTCGGTATTCGCAGCCGAGCCCGCCTCAGATACAAGGGTAATCCACGATAAAACCGGCTTCTTCGTGCATCTGGATATCGCCAGGCAACTGTCGAGCAGCGACACGTATGGCCAGTGCGGCATCGTGCCTGCGCAATTGCGCTACCTCGATCACCAGAACCGCGAACACGTGCTGGACTATAAGGTGCAAGCCATCGGTTGCCCCGGTGAGAATTGATCACGCTAAACTGGCGCCACCTACTGAAACAGGGCAACTCCCATGAACATCCTCGTCGTCGAAGACGAACCCAAGGCCGGTAATTATCTGCTCAACGGCTTGCAGGAACTGGGTTATTCCGTGAGCCTCGCGCGCGATGGTGTGGACGGCTTGCACCAGGCGCTGGAAACGCCGTTCGACGTCATAGTGCTGGATGTGATGATGCCGAAAATGAATGGCTGGGAGGTACTGCTGCGCCTGCGCACGGAAGCGGACACGCCCGTGCTGTTTCTCACCGCCCGCGACGACATCGCAGACCGCATCAAAGGGCTGGAACTGGGCGCCGATGACTACCTGATCAAGCCTTTCTCGTTCGCCGAACTGGTCGCACGCCTGCGCACGCTGACCCGGCGAGGCCCGAGCCGCGAAGAAGAACAGCTGAACATCGCCGATCTGCAGATAGACGTGCTAAAACGCCGCGTCACCCGCGCCGGCACGCGGATCACCCTGACCAATAAGGAGTTCGCCCTGCTGCACCTGTTTGCCACCCACCCCGGCCAGGTACTGTCGCGCTCGCTGATCGCCTCGCGGGTGTGGGACATGAATTTCGACAGCGACACCAATGTGGTCGACGTGGCCGTGCGGCGCCTGCGTTTGAAAATCGACGACCCTTTCCAGCTCAAACTGATTCACAGCGTGCGTGGCATTGGCTACCGCTTCGATACCCAGCCATGAGCCGCCGCCCTTACTCCCTCACGCTACGCCTGGCGTTGATCTTTGCCCTGCTCGCCTTCGCCCTGTTGACCTCCCTTGGCGTAGCACTTTACCGCGAGCTGGAACAGGAACTGGTGCGCCGCGACGACGCTGCGCTGATATCGCGGGTCGATCAACTGCGCAACCTGCTCAACGACAGCAACACCCTGGACCTGATCCGCACCAAACCGGAGTTGTTCCAGAATATGCTGGGCAATCGCGAATCGGTGCTGAGCATTGCCGCACCAGGGCAAAAACCGCTGCTGCTGGTAAACCCCGCGAACATCGAGCTGCCTCCCGTCAATCCGGTGCCCAAAGACCACATCCTCGCATTGAGCGACGTACAACACCTCCCGGGAATCAATGGCGTACCTTTTTCAACCGTCGCCGCCTCCATCGACTCCGGCGACCTGGGCAGCCTGCAAGTGACCAGCGGGCGCCTGATGACCGAGCGCACCGCCGTGCTCGCCAGTTACCGGTTGAGCGTCTATATCCTGGCCAGTATCGCGGCGCTCATCCTCGCCGTGGTGGGCTACATACTGGTGCGCCGTGGGCTGCTGCCCTTGCGGCGTCTGGCCCGGCATGCGCACGGCATCGGCGTGAGCAACCTGGCCGAACGCCTCGACGGTCGTGGTGCCCCCAGGGAATTGCTGCCAATGATCGAGTCGTTCAATACCATGCTGGAGCGTCTGGCCAAGGGCTTCGTGCAACTGGGCCAGGTGTCCACCGACATGGCCCATGAACTGCGCACACCGATCAACAACCTGCTGGGAGAAACCCAGGTCGCCCTGCAACAGGAGCGCAGCATCGAGAGCTACCAGCAACTGCTCGCATCCAATGTCGAAGAGCTGGAACGCCTGGCGCGGATGCTCGACAACATGCTGTTCCTGGCCCGCACCGATCCCGCCAGTGCCCTGCGCCAACGACAGGAATTGAGCGCAGCCGATGAAGTACAGCGCATGGCCGATTACTTCGAGGGCCTGGCCGGTGATGCGGGCATGCGCATTCTGGCCAAGGGCGAAGGCGTGATCTGGGCGGAACCGATGCTGCTGCGACGTGCGCTGGCCAACCTGTGCGCCAACGCCATCAAATATGGCGCGCCCGACTGCGACCTGCTGATCCAGGCGATACCCGACACAGAGGGCGTTCACCTGAAAGTCAGCAACCAGGGCGCGACCATTCCAGCCGAGCATTTGCCACGCTTGTTCGAGCGGTTCTATCGGGTGGACGCGTCTCGAGAACGCTCGGCCCAGTCCAACGGGCTTGGGCTGTCAATTGTGGCGACCATCATGCAGTTGCATAACGGCCGATACAGCGTAAGCAGCGAAGCCGGAGTGACGTCTTTCGAGTTGGTGTTCCCTCGGCGGGAAGACTGAGCGCAACACCGAAACCTCGGTGGTATTTTGCAAAACACTTGCGGTCACCGACCGGTCAAACACCCACTATTCTGATCTCCCAAACGCTATCTCACATTGTTCAAAACACAGGTGTCCGGCTTTGGAGAAGAAACAGTATCAATTCGCAGCAGTAAACACGCTGAACATCCCGGCTCAAGGCGGAGACGGTGGAGGTCATGACGGAGGCTCGGGCATGGAAAAACGCATGGGCCTACTGGAAAAAGGGCTGGCTGAGATGAAAGAAAAACTATTCGCCGTTTCGAGCAGGACTGACGCCATGGAGCAACACTCCACCGCCATCGAAAAGCACTTCGCGACCAAGGCGGACCTGGCAACCACGGAGCTGAATCTCATCAAATGGTACGTCGCGACAGCGTTCGCGATGACGTCACTGGCCTGCGCCATCACCTTCGGCCTTGGCCGGGTTTTGATCACCTGACGCAACCGGCGGCCAGTCAGCTGATTTGACGCGCACGGCGCCGCACGAAGCGGTGCGGCGTTTCAGCGCAGGCGCTTCTGGAAAAAGTGGCGCCGGTGACCCGGCGGGTAATCAATGATCTGGCCCACCTCAGTGAACCCCAACTTGCGATAAAACCCGGGCGCCTGAAAGCTGAACGTGTCCAGCCAGATCCCGGTACAGCCTTTCTGCTGGGCAAGGTCTTCGGCAGTACGCATCAAGCGCGTGCCGGTGCCCTGGGTGCGCATCTGATCGGGGATGCTCAGCAGCTCGATGAACAGCCATCCGTAGGAAATTTTTCCGTAGAGTCCGCCCACCACCTCATCAGTGGCAGGATCGCGTAGCAGGATGCCCACGGTTTCAAATGGCATACTGCCTGTGTGACTGAGGTTGTAAGCCCTCAGCGGCTTGAGAATCGCCTCACGCTCCTGCTCCGTTACGTCGAACGACACCTCCATCGCCAGCTCCATTGCCCTCTCCTGAGTTCAGTGCAAACACCATTATTACGACTTTAATTTCAAGGCCTATACTCAGCGCAGTAACGACGCGTTCCCACGCCGGGCTCACGGTGATTCAGCCAAAAAGGTAGCGATCATGTATGCCGGACAAATGAGTGGCATGGCAACAACAAATGGCGAAATACGGTGCCAATTGGTTGCGCAAATTATCTGCCTGTTAGCGGTGGCTTCGCTTTTCTGCTGATTGGGGTTGCCACCTCTACACAGCACTCTAAGCGGCCTGGCAACGCATAGCCCGGTTCAGGGGCCATGCACGAGCTTGCGCCTTCAGTTCGGTCCCTTGTCGACGCCGGTAAAAGCATCAACATCCCTCTCCCGCCATCAAATCGCGACACAAAGACTGTCACGTTGATGCAGGACCCTCCTGGGGCGGGACAGGAGTCGCGCTGAAGTAAGTCGGCCACGGGTCGATTTAATCGGACACCTCATAACCGGGTACTTTTCATGCTGATCAATCTTAATATTCCAGCCTCGGTCCCCACCCCACCGGCGTCCAAAGACACGACTGATGCCGCGAAAGCTGACAGCCCAGGCAGCCTGACGGTCAGCCTTGACCATGACGCTAAAGGTTCGGCCGGCGTGGGCGGTAGCGATGCGCCTCCGGCCAAGCAAGAGTCGGAAACGATCAAGGAACTGAAAAAACAAATCGAACAGTTGCAAAAGCAGCTCCTGCAGCAACAGCAGGCGCTGCAAAAGGCACAGTCCAGTAACGAAAACGCAGAGGCAAAGGCCGTGACGATCGCAGCAGCGCAAGTGCAGGTGGCAAGCACATCAGCTGCTTTGCAGACCGTGAGCGCAGCCTTGTTGCAGGCTGTTACCAGTGAGGGCAAGAACAGTTCGGGCTCGATGGTCAGCACCACCGCTTGATACACAACACGCCCGAGACGACTCTTCGGGCGTTTTGATTGACCCAAATGCAAGACAACAAAAAAGGGCCCACCTTTCGGTGAGCCCTTCTAGACCGCCCAGCAGAGCGGATTTTGTTTGGTAGGCGCGATTGGACTCGAACCAACGACCCCCACCATGTCAAGGTGGTGCTCTAACCAACTGAGCTACGTGCCTGCTGTGAGGCGGCATTCTACGGAATTCCGAAGGTGTGTCAACCTCTTTTTCGCAGCTAACCCCATGAATATGCGAATTTTTTATTTTCGGAACGCACGCCCGTGTTTTCCCGGTGGCTGGCGGGCAATTTTCAACTCAGGTAGGATCGCGGCACTCGTAAAAAATATAAAACAGAGGTTCCAGGATGGCGAACACCCCCTATCCCCAGTCATATTACGCCGCATCCGCCAATGCGGTTCCGCCTCGTCCGATGCTGCAAGGTGAAGTCGAAACCGATGTCTGTGTGATCGGCGCCGGCTATACCGGCCTTTCCAGCGCGCTGTTTCTGCTGGAGAACGGTTTTCGCGTCACGGTGCTGGAGGCCGCCAGAGTGGGATTCGGTGCATCGGGCCGCAATGGTGGGCAGATCGTCAACAGCTACAGTCGCGATATCGACGTGATCGAGCGCAGCGTCGGCCCCAAGCAGGCGCAGTTGCTGGGCGAGATGGCATTCGAGGGCGGCAGGATCATTCGTGAGCGCGTGGCCAAGTATCAGATCCAGTGCGACCTGAAGAACGGCGGCGTATTCGCTGCACTCAACAGCAAGCACATGAGCCACCTCGAGTCGCAGAAACGCCTGTGGGAGCGCTACGGTCATACGCAACTGGAGCTGCTGGACGAGCGCCGCATCCGCGAAGTGGTGGGCTGCGACAACTATGTCGGCGGCCTGCTGGACATGAGCGGCGGGCACATCCATCCGCTCAACCTGGCCCTGGGTGAAGCGGCCGCCGTTGAGTCCCTGGGCGGTACGATCCACGAACAATCTGCCGCTCTGCGTATCGAGCGCGGCGCCAATCCGGTGGTGCATACAGCCGAAGGCAAGGTCAGGGCCAAGTTCATTATTGTCGCGGGCAACGCCTACCTGGGCAACCTGGTGCCGGAGTTGGCCGCCAAGTCGATGCCCTGCGGCACGCAAGTGATCACCACCGCCCCCCTGGGCGATGAATTGGCCAGGAGCCTGTTGCCACAGGACTACTGCGTCGAAGACTGCAACTACCTGCTCGACTACTACCGTCTCACCAGTGACAAGCGTCTGATCTTCGGCGGCGGCGTGGTCTATGGCGCGCGCGACCCGGCGAATATCGAAGCGATCATTCGCCCGAAAATGCTCAAGGCGTTTCCGCAACTCAAGGACGTAAAGATCGACTACGCCTGGACCGGCAATTTCCTGCTGACCCTGTCGCGCCTGCCTCAGGTCGGCCGCCTGGGCGACAACATCTATTACTCCCAAGGCTGCAGCGGCCACGGCGTGACCTACACGCACCTGGCCGGCAAAGTGCTGGCCGAAGCCCTGCGCGGTCAGGCGGAACGCTTTGATGCGTTCGCCGACCTGCCGCACTACCCCTTCCCCGGTGGGCAGATGCTGCGTACACCGTTCGCCGCGCTGGGTGCCTGGTACTACGGGCTGCGGGATAAGCTGGGGTTCTGACATAAAGCGGGAGCCGGTTTACGGCTCCCTCGGCCGACCCAAGTACGCCTTGCACCCACCTCAGCCCAACTACACGTTTCATCAGATTGCGCTGTGAGCCCCGCCCGCCGCTCATAACCAAATCGCAGACACAAAAAACCCCGGTCTCTCGACCAGGGTCTTTGCTATCGGATCAAAGCAGCCAATGGCTTTCTTTGCGCTTGAAGGCGTTCAGCGGGCCTTGAAGCAGATATGGCGCAGCGGACGGGACTCGAACCCGCGACCCCCGGCGTGACAGGCCGGTATTCTAACCGACTGAACTACCGCTGCGTATCGCTTGACCGGTTAAGCGTGAAGCCCTCAACCGTCTTTAAACATCTGATCGATCAGCCTCGGCTGTTCAATCTCAAGCCCGACCATTCGAACCTGGAAAATATGGCGCAGCGGACGGGACTCGAACCCGCGACCCCCGGCGTGACAGGCCGGTATTCTAACCGACTGAACTACCGCTGCGCGTCGGTGCAACCTTTAACGTTGCGTCTTGCCCGTAAGCAAAACTCTCAAGAAGTGGTGGGTGATGACGGGATCGAACCGCCGACCCTCTGCTTGTAAGGCAGATGCTCTCCCAGCTGAGCTAATCACCCTTTGCGTCGTTGAGGCCGCGAAATTTACGCAGATAGCAGACCTAAGTCAATAGCCTGCTTGAAGTTTTCCTGAAAAAGACAAAATTGCTTCAAGCGCCAGCTCGCCTCACTCGCTGTAAATCATCTTCTTGCTCATGCCACCATCCACCACGAACTCTTGCCCGGTCACAAACCCGGCCTGACGTGACAGCAACCACGCAACCATCGCCGCTACATCCTCCACGGTGCCCACCCTGCCCCCCGGATGCTGGGCATGATCAGCATCGCTCAGCGGCTCGGCACGCCGCGCCGAGGGGTCCCGCGCATCGATCCAGCCGGGGCTCACCGCATTGACCCGCACCTCCGGCCCCAGACTCATCGCCAGGGCGTGGGTCAAGGCCAGCAGGCCGCCCTTGCTCGCCGCATAGGCTTCGGTGTCCGGCTCCGATTGACGGGCGCGGGTGGACGCCAGATTGACGATGGCGCCCCCATGGGCACGCAGGTAAGGCGCGCAATGTTTGGCCAGCAGCATCGGCCCGCTGAGGTTCACCGCCAGCACGCGGTTCCAGTAGGCCAGGTCCAGGCTTTCCAGGGTGATATTGTGCGGATCGGCCACCGCGGCGTTGCACACCAACGCATCCAGACGCCCGAACTGCCCCAGCACTTGCGCAACACCCTGAACCACCTGCTTCTCGTCAGCCACGTCCATGGTGATAAACCAGGCATTGTCGCCGAGCACCCTGGACACCTTGGAGCCACGCTCGCGATCCAGGTCGGCCAACACCACCTGCCAGCCTTCGCTGATCAGCCATGCAGAGATGCCCAGACCAATCCCGCGAGCTGCGCCGGTTACCAGCGCGACACGCCCATTACTGGCCACTGCGACCTCGGTGGACCACTCGATCACAAGGCAGCCAACCCGCGGGCCAGGTCTGCCTGCAAATCAGCCACGTCTTCCAGGCCTACCGCAACACGGATCAGGCTGTCACGAATGCCCGCCGCTTCACGCTCCTGCGGGGCCAGGCGGCCGTGGGACGTGGTACCCGGGTGGGTAATGGTGGTCTTGCTGTCACCCAGGTTCGCGGTGATCGAGATCAAACGCGTTGCATCGATAAAGCGCCAGGCGCCCTCTTTGCCGCCCCTCACTTCAAAACTCACCACCGCCCCGAAACCGCGCTGCTGGCGCTGGGCCAATGCGTGTTGCGGGTGGCTCTTGAGGCCGGCGTAGTGCACCTTTTCGATGCCGTCCTGTTGCTCCAGCCACTCGGCCAGGGCCTGGGCATTGGCACAATGGGCCTTCATGCGCAGGCTGAGGGTTTCCAGGCCCTTGAGGAAAATCCACGCGTTGAACGGGCTGAGGGTCGGCCCGGCAGTGCGCAGGAAGCCGACGACTTCCTTCATCTGCTCGCCACGACCGGCCACCACTCCGCCCATGCAGCGGCCCTGGCCGTCAATGAACTTGGTCGCCGAGTGCACGACGATATCGGCACCCAGCTTCAGCGGCTGTTGCAGCGCCGGCGTGCAGAAGCAGTTGTCGACCACCAGCATCGCGCCCTTGGCATGAGCCACTTCGGCCAACGCGGCGATATCCACCAGTTCGGCAAGGGGGTTGGACGGTGACTCGACAAACAGCAACCGGGTATTGGCCTTGATCGCCGCATCCCAGCCGGACACGTCCGCCAGCGGCACGTAGTCCACCTCAATGCCGAAGCGCTTGAAATACTTTTCGAACAGGCTGATGGTCGAACCGAACACACTCCGCGACACCAGCACATGATCGCCGGCGCTGCACAGGCTCATCACCACCGCCAGGATCGCCGCCATGCCGGTGGCCGTGGCCACGGCCTGCTCGGCGCCTTCCAGCGCGGCAATACGCTCTTCGAATGCACGCACGGTCGGGTTGGTGTAGCGCGAATAAACGTTGCCCGGCACTTCGCCGGCAAAACGCGCGGCAGCGTCGGCGGCCGTGCGGAATACGTAGCTGGAGGTGAAGAACATCGGATCACCGTGCTCACCTTCCGGGGTACGGTGCTGGCCGGCGCGCACAGCCAGGGTATCGAAAGCTACGCCGTCGAGGTCGCTGTCCAGCCGACCGGCATCCCATTCCTGACTCATGCTGCGGCTCCTTACTCTCGAAATTCTTTATTTAAGATACAAAACCGGCCCCTCAGGGCCGGTGTTTACTCAGTTGTTATACAGATCGATGATCGCGCTGACCGCCTGGGTCTTGACCTTCGACGAGTCGTTACGCGCCTGCTCGATCTTGTTCAGGTAGGCATCGTCGACGTCGCCGGTCACGTACTTGCCGTCAAACACGGCACAGTCGAACTGATCGATCTTGATCTTGCCACCGCCGACGGCCTCGATCAGGTCCGGCAGGTCCTGGTAGATCAGCCAGTCGGCGCCGATCAGGTCGGCCACGTCCTGGGTCGAACGGTTGTGAGCGATCAGCTCATGGGCGCTCGGCATGTCGATACCATACACGTTCGGGTAACGCACGGCAGGCGCGGCGGAGCAGAAGTACACGTTCTTCGCACCGGCTTCGCGGGCCATCTGGATGATCTGCTTGCACGTGGTGCCGCGCACGATGGAATCGTCCACCAGCATTACGTTCTTGCCGCGAAACTCCAGCTCGATGGCGTTGAGCTTCTGGCGCACCGATTTCTTGCGCGCAGCCTGGCCGGGCATGATGAAGGTGCGGCCGATGTAGCGGTTCTTCACAAAGCCTTCGCGAAACTTGACGCCCAGGTGGTTGGCCAGCTCCAGGGCGGCGGTGCGGCTGGTGTCCGGAATCGGGATCACCACGTCGATATCGTGCTCGGGACGCTCGCGCAGGATCTTGTCGGCCAGCTTCTCGCCCATGCGCAGGCGCGCCTTGTAGACCGAGACGCCATCGATGATCGAGTCCGGACGGGCCAGGTAGACGTGTTCGAAGATGCACGGGGTCAGCTTCGGCGCCACTGCACACTGACGGGTGTGCAGCTTGCCATCTTCGGTGATGTACACCGCTTCGCCCGGCGCGAGGTCGCGTATCAGGGTGAAGCCCAGCACGTCCAGCGACACGCTTTCGGATGCGATCATGTACTCGACGCCTTCGTCGGTGTGACGCTGACCGAACACGATCGGACGGATGCCGTGGGGGTCGCGGAAACCGACGATGCCGTAACCGGTGATCATCGCCACCACGGCGTAACCGCCGACGCAACGGTTGTGCACGTCGATCACAGCGGCAAACACATCTTCTTCGGTAGGCTGCAGCTTGCCGCGCTGGGCCAGCTCATGGGCGAACACGTTGAGCAGCACTTCCGAATCGGAACTGGTGTTGACGTGGCGCAGGTCGGATTCGTAAATCTCCTTGGCCAACTGTTCAACGTTGGTCAGGTTGCCGTTGTGCGCCAGGGTGATGCCGTACGGCGAGTTGACGTAGAACGGCTGAGCTTCGGCCGACGTCGAGCTGCCGGCAGTCGGGTAACGCACATGGCCAATGCCCATGTGCCCGACGAGGCGCTGCATGTGACGCTGGTGGAACACGTCACGCACCAGGCCATTGTCCTTGCGCAGGAATAACCGGCCGTCGTGGCTGGTCACAATACCGGCAGCGTCCTGGCCGCGGTGCTGGAGGACGGTTAGCGCGTCATACAGCGCCTGATTCACGTTCGACTTACCGACGATACCGACGATGCCACACATGCGACGCAACCCCTACTTAATGAATCTTGACTGAACCCTGCTTACTGAGGCGTTTTGGCCGGTAAGAGGTGTTCCTTGAACGGAAGATCAGCGGGTACGCTGATTCCGCTGGCCAGCCACTGACTGCTCCACCCCAATATGAGGTTCTTGGACCAGTCTGCAACCAAAAGAAATTTTGGCACGAGCACCGACTCCTGCCACCACGCATCCTGCTGAACCGGTCCCAGGCTCAACAGCCCGACCGCCACCACCACCAACAACGCGCCACGCGCCGCGCCAAAAGCCATGCCGAGAAATCGATCGGTCCCGGAAAGGCCGGTGACGCGTATCAATTCGCCAATAAGGTAATTGACCATTGCCCCCACCAGCAGCGTGGCGATGAACATGATGGCGCAGCCCGCGATGACGCGGGCCGAAGGTGTCTCGATGTAGCCGGCCAGATAAACCGACAGTGAACCCCCGAACATCCAGGCTACGACTCCTGCGATGATCCAGGTCAGCAACGACAGCGCTTCTTTTACGAAGCCGCGGCTCAGACTGATCAAAGCAGAGATGGCGACGATGGCAACAATCGCCCAATCAACCCAGGTAAATGGCACGTTAGAGCCTACGGACGGATAAGGCGGCGCATTTTAGCAGAGCGCCGGGCTGTCGGTAAGCGGTGTTTGCGAGCGCTTTGCAAATCAATGATGTGTAGCGGGCAAAGCCCCTTTCAAGGCCACCGTAAAAAACAATGTGGGAGGGGGCTTGCTCCCGATGGCGGTGTATCAGTCACTGAACAGGCTGACTGCTACATCGTCATCGGGAGCAAGCCCCTCCCACAGTTGATTGCACTCCAGGCTGAAATCAGCCGCGCTCAGGCTGGAAGCGGGTCACGAACCCCTTCAGGTTCTGCTGACGATCCAGCAGGTCCCGCAGGCGATCCGCCTCGGCGCGCTCGATCAGCGGCCCGATAAACACGCGGTTCTTGCCATCGGCACTGCGGATATAGGCGTTGTAACCCTGGCTGCGCAGTTTTTTCTGCAACGCGTCGGCACCTTCGCGATTGCCAAGGCTGGCCACCTGGATCGACCAACTGATCGGCAGGCCATTGGGGTCGATACGACTCTGCCCCACATCCGGCTTGCCCGGCGCTGCCGGTTGCGGTGTGACCGGCTTGGGCGCAGGTGTCGGCGCGGCGGGCTTGGCCGCCACCGCAGGCGCTGGCTTGACCACCGGCACGCTCTGTTGCACGGGCGCGGAAGGCGCTGACGGCGCAGCAGCAGGCTCTTCGACAGGCACCGGCTCGTCTTCGGGCAATGCCTGCGGCTCGGGCACCACCACCGGCTCGACCTGCACCTGAGGCACGGCGGGCGCCTGGGGCGCTGCCGGGGCTTCGACGACTACCTGGCGCTGTTCGTCCTGACGGGAAAACAGCATCGGCAGGAAAATCACCGCCAACGCCACCAGCACCAGAGCTCCGACCATTCGCTGCTTGTATGCGCTATCCAGTAATGCCATGTGCAGCTTCCTCCGTGGGACGCCGGGCCAACCACTCAAGCGCCTCGGCAACACAATAAAATGATCCGAACAACAGAATCTCGTCCTCGGTCGTTGCCACCGCGCACTGGGCCTCGAGGGCTGCGGTCAGGCTTGCATACGACGCCACGCGCGCACCAAGGTTCTGCAAGGCCAGTTCCAACTCCGCCGCCGGTCGACTGCGCGGCGTATCCAGCGGCGCAACCGCCCACGCCTGGACACTGTCGAGCAACGGCGCAACCACGCCATCGAGGTCCTTGTCAGCCAACAGACCGAATACGGCGAGTCGTCGCCCCTGCGGCGGCGTGCGCGCCAGGCGCTGCGCCAGGTACTGCGCCGCATGGGGATTGTGCCCCACATCCAGCAGCAGGTTCAGACGCTTGCCCTGCCACTCGACTGCACGACGATCCAGACGCCCCACGACCCTGGTCGCCAACAATGTCGCGGCAATCTGCGCAGCATCCCATGGCAGGTCCAGCAACAGATAGGCCTGCAGCGCAAGCGCGGCATTTTCCATCGGCAGGTTCAACAGCGGCAAATCGTGCAGCTCAACCGTTTTTCCGCGCGCATCGCGCCCGCGCCACTGCCAGTGCTGCTCGCCGATGTCGAGGCTGAATTCGCGACCACGCAGGAAGAACGGGCATTCCAGCTCACGCACCTTGTCGAGCAAGGGTTGCGGCGGATCCAGATCACCGCACAACGCAGGCTTGCCCGCACGGAAGATACCGGCCTTTTCATAAGCCACCGATTCGCGGGTATCGCCCAGGTAGTCGACATGGTCAACGCCAATGCTGGTCACCAGCGCCAGGTCGGCATCCACCACGTTGACCGTGTCCAGACGACCGCCCAGGCCCACTTCCAGCACGACCACATCCAGTTGCGCACGCTCGAACAGCCAGAACGCCGCCAGGGTGCCCATCTCGAAGTAGGTCAGGGAGATTTCGCCACGTCCGGCATCAAGTGCGGCGAACGCTTCACAGAGTTGCTCATCGGTGGCTTCGACCCCGTTGAGCTGCACCCGCTCGTTGTAACGCAGCAGGTGCGGAGAACTGTAGACGCCGACGCTCAGGCCTTGAGCCTGAAGCAGCGCCGCGACAAAGGCGCAGGTCGAGCCTTTGCCGTTGGTGCCGGTCACCGTGATCACACGCGGCGCCGGCCGGCCCAACCCGAGGCGGGTCGCTACCTGTTGCGAGCGCTCCAGGCCCATGTCGATGGCGGACGGATGCAACTGCTCAAGGTAGGCGAGCCATTCGCCCAGGGTACGTTGGGTCATAGGTTTGCAGGCACCGGCGGCACGACGATCGGTTCGATTTTAGGCGCGACGTACACCGGTGTCGGCAGCCCCATCATTTGTGCCAGCAGGTTGCCCAGGCGTGGACGCAGCTCGCCGCGCGGGATAATCAGATCGATTGCACCGTGCTCCAGCAGGAATTCGCTACGCTGGAAGCCTTCCGGCAGCTTTTCGCGCACGGTCTGCTCGATCACGCGCGGGCCGGCAAAGCCGATCAGGGCCTTGGGCTCGCCGACGATCACGTCGCCGAGCATGGCCAGGCTGGCGGAAACACCGCCGTAGACCGGGTCGGTCAGCACGGAGATAAACGGAATGCCTTCTTCACGCAGACGCGCCAGCACCGCGGAGGTCTTGGCCATTTGCATCAGGGAAATCAGGGCTTCCTGCATGCGCGCCCCCCCGGAGGCGGCAAAGCAGATCATCGGGCAACGGTTTTCCAGCGCGTAATTGGCGGCGCGCACAAAGCGCTCACCGACGATGGCACCCATGGAACCGCCCATGAAGGAAAACTCAAAGGCCGAGACCACCACCGGCATGCCCAGCAGCTTGCCACTGACGGAAATCAGTGCGTCTTTCTCGCCGGTCTGCTTCTGCGCAGCAGTGAGGCGGTCCTTGTACTTCTTGCCGTCGCGGAACTTGAGACGGTCGACCGGCTCCAGATCAGCGCCCAGTTCGTTACGACCGTCGGCGTCGAGGAAGATGTCGATGCGCGCGCGCGCGCCGATGCGCATGTGGTGATTGCACTTGGGGCAAACGTCCAGGGTCTTTTCCAGCTCCGGGCGGTACAGCACCGCGTCGCAGGAAGGGCACTTGTGCCACAGACCTTCAGGAACCGAGCTTTTCTTCACCTCGGAACGCATGATCGAAGGGATCAGTTTGTCTACTAACCAGTTGCTCATGCTTTCTTTCTCCAGTACCGGTGGCTTGAACACAGCCCCGCGTATGCCCTTGAGCTAAATTCATGTGTGGCGATGACGCGGGCGGGTCGGGGTCAGACGTTCGACCAGCCATTTCCCGTCCGCATCCTCAGCCTTCCAGACAACCTGCCTGTGCAGGGTTGTCACTTCGTTCCCGGCCCTCCCGCAGGCGGCGCCGATGCTGCGTTACACAGTGGTAGTTACTGACGGCGGCAGACTGCCAGCCGTCACATCGCGCGCACGGCCTGCATGAATGCGCGAATCTTGTGGTGATCCTTGATGCCCTTGCTCTGCTCTACTCCGCCGCTCACATCCACGGCATACGGCCGAACCTGTTCGATGGCCGCCGCGACATTGGCGCAGTTCAAGCCACCGGCAAGGATGATCGGCTTGCTCAACCCTTCGGGGATCAGCGACCAGTCGAACGCTTCACCCGTGCCGCCCGGGACGCCTTCGACGTAGGTGTCCAGCAGGATCCCGCGAGCGCCCGCATAAGTGGCACAGGCGGCGGCAATGTCATCACCGGCCTTGACCCGCAGCGCTTTGATATACGGGCGTTGATAGCTTTCGCATTCGTCGGGGCTTTCGTCGCCGTGAAACTGCAGCATATCCAGAGGCACCGCATCGAGGGTCTCGTCAAGCTCGCAGCGGCTGGCATTCACGAACAGCCCCACGGTGGTGACAAACGGTGGCAGCCCGGCAATGATCGCCCGCGCCTGCAACACGTTCACCGCCCGCGGGCTTTTGGCATAGAACACCAGACCAATGGCATCCGCCCCCGCCTCGACTGCCGCCAGCGCGTCTTCCATGCGGGTAATCCCGCAAATCTTGCTGCGAACGGCTGACATGTCTTGGAAACCTCAGGGATTGCACCGAGAAAGTCCCGGATGGTAACAAAAGCTTTTCCGGGCGTCAGCCGCCAAGTTCGCTGAAACCTGTGAGGAAGTGTGGCCCGATGAAGCGCTCCGGCAGCTCGAACTCGTCGCGGTACTCCACGCCCACCAGATATAGACCAAACGGATGGGCCGTCACGCCGCCCGTGCGGCGAACACGGCTTTCCAGCACCTCGCGGGCCCATTCCACCGGACGCTCGCCGGTGCCGATGGTCATCAGAACGCCCGCAATGTTGCGCACCATATGGTGCAGGAACGCCCCGGCGCGAATATCCAGCACGATCATCTTGCCGTGCCGGGTGACGCGCAGGTGGTGGACTTCCTTGATCGGTGACTTGGCCTGGCACTGGCCGGCGCGGAATGCGCTGAAATCATGCACGCCCACCAGATGCTGCGCAGCTTGGGCCATGCGCTCGGCATCCAGCGGACGATGGTTCCAGGTGATTTCCTGATTGAGGTGCGCCGGGCGGATCTGGTCGTTATAGATCACATAGCGGTAACGCCGGGCGATGGCCTTGAAACGCGCATGAAAATGCGCAGGCATGACCTTGGCCCAGGTCACACTGACGTCGTGGGGCAGATTGATATTGGCGCCCATCACCCAAGCCTTCATGGTGCGCTCGGCCTGGGTATCGAAGTGCACCACCTGACCACAGGCGTGCACACCGGCGTCGGTACGCCCGGCGCACATCAGCGACACCGGCGAGTCGGCGACCTTGGACAGGGCATTTTCCAGGGTTTCCTGCACCGTCAACACACCCGACGCCTGACGCTGCCAGCCGCGGTAGCGCGAGCCCTTGTATTCGACGCCGAGGGCGATGCGGTAAAAGCCTGCGGCCGCCATTTCGGCGGCCGCGTTATCTATGTTTGCCAAGAACTGAGAGCCCGATGAGTTGCGCAAAGGCGCGCATTATAAAGGCGACGGACGAAGCCGGGGCGCTTTTGTTCGCAATGGACGCTGATACAAATGTGGGAGGCAGCCCCCCACTCCCACACGTCCCCTGCATCGGGCTTCAGATTCTGCCGAGCATTTCCTTGGCCTCGCTGCGCTGCTCTTCGCTGCCTTCGGTCAGCACTTCGGACAGGATGTCACGTGCGCCATCGGCATCGCCCATGTCGATGTAGGCCTGGGCCAGGTCCAGCTTGGTGGAGACCTCATCGGTGCCCGAGAGGAAGTCGAACTCCGGCTCGTCATCGCCCAGCGCCGCGTCTTCAGCGGTAAAGGTAGGCTCGATCGGCGGATGCTCCAGGCTCTGGGACAGACGATCAAGCTCGGCGTTGACATCATTCAGTTCCGAGGCGAATGCATCCGGCTTGGACGCCGCTGGCGCTTCAGGCTCATCGGCCAGGGACAGGTCGAAGTCTTCCGGCAGCTCGAAGTCATCCACGGCAGTGGGTTTGAGGGGCGGCGGTTCAACGTTCATCGGGTCTTCAAGACCGGAAAGAAAGTCGTCATCGGCCTGGGAGGACGGCGGATCCAGTTGCAGATCGAAGTCCGAGCCTTCATTCGACGTGGCTTGGTCGTTGGTCTGTTGCTTCAACAGCGATTCAAAGGTCGGCTGATCGGCGGTCACTACCGCGGGCGAAGCAGCTTCCAGCTCATCCAGGCTAAGGTCGAAATCGTCGGCTGTTGCATCGGGCGCGGGCTTTTCTTCGAGCAGGTCCTTGACGTACTGGGCATCGAGCGCCGCAGCCGCAACGGCGGCACTCACGCCCGCCGCGAGGACGGCCATGGCCGGGAAGCGCGATTTGAGCTGTTCGACCTGGGCGTGGTTTTCACCGGTGGCTACCAACTGACGCTCCTGCGTCACGAACCCGTCCTTGTCGTTCTGCAGGCCGTAGACTTCCATCAGCTTCAGGCGCAGGTCGCTGCGCTTGGGATCGCGCTTGATCGCCTGCTCCAGCACATCGGCCGCCTGGTTCAAGTGACCACGGTCGATGTGGGACTGGGCTTGTACCAGGGCACCACTGGCATTGGTCGGGTTTACCGCGGCGGCCAACGGCGAAAGCACCGAAGCCACCGTTGGTACGGCTACCGGCTCGACCACGGGTGCAGGCGCGGGGGCCAGCTTGACACTTGGCGGTGCGACTTCCAGGCCTTCGAAACTGTCCGAGGGCAGGTCACGGTCGATGCTCGACGTGAATTCCGCCTCCTCGGCCAGCGCGCGGGCCATGCGCAGGTGCTTTTCTTCTTCAAGCCGGGCATTGCGATGGCGCGCCCACAGCAGCAGCAACAACAGCACCAGCAAGCCGGCCGCACCGCCAATGACGCCGAGCACGATGGGATTGGTGAGCAGGTCGTTGAACTTGCCTTCGGTGCTGGCAGGTGTTGCCGCCGGCGTGGCCACCTCTGGTGCAGGCGTTGCAGACGCGGGGGCCGCTGGCATGGCAGGGGTTTGAGTCGCAGGCGCTTCAGCCGCTGAATCCGCAGCCGCCGGGTCAGCAGCAGGATCAGCCGCCAACTGCGCCGGCATCGCCGCCGTCGCCGGCTGGCCTTTTTCAGCCTGCAGCCTGGCCAGTTGATCATTCTTCAGTTGAATCAGCTTTTGCAGCTTGTCGAGCTGGCTTTGCAGGTCGGCCGCGCGGCTCTTGAGTTCTTCGTTGTCGCGACGGGTGGTGTCCAGCTGTTCCTGGGTCACGGCAAGTTTCTCGCCCAGGGCCTGGCTGTCGCCGGCGTTGCCCTTGGCGCCCTTGCGCGCGGCTTCGGCGGAGACCAGGCTCAAGGTGTCCTTGGCGTCGGTGGTCGCGGCGGCATTGCCCGCCTGGGTGCGGCGGGTGGCATCCAGTTGCTGGCGGCCGGCGGGCTGATTGGTCGCACTGCGGCGGCCCTGGCGCCAGGCTTCGTTCTGCGCACGCACCTCGGCAATCGCCTGGGGTTGCGGCAGCGCGGTGCTTTGCGTGGCATCGGGCAGGCGCAGGACCTGACCGGTCTTCAAACGGTTGATGTTGCCATCGATGAAGGCGTCAGGATTCAACGCCTGAATGGCCAGCATGGTCTGCTGCACCGAGCCGCCATTGCGGCTCTTCTGCGCGATTTCCCACAGGGTGTCGCGGGACGTGGTGGTGTGCTGGGCCGACGCGCGTGCCGCAGCCGGAGCGCTGCCGGCGGGCGCCGACAGACGCGGTGCGGGCGCAGCGGCCGGCGTTGCCTGATCGAACTTGGCCGGGTCGAGCAATACGCTGTAGTCACGCATCAGGCGGCCATTGGGCCACTGCACCTGCAGCAGAAAACGTACGTAGGAATCGGGCAACGGCTTGGTGGAGGTGACCCGCACCACGCTGCGGCCGTTGGGGTTGATCACCGGGGTGAACGTCAGGTCATCGAGAAACGCCTGACGATCCACGCCCGCATCGACAAAGGCCTGGGAGGACGCCAGGCTCGGCGTGATTTCGGCGGCGGTAAGGCCACCGACATCGAGCAATTCGATGTCCACCGACAGCGGCTGGTTCAGCTTGGACTTGAGGGTCATCTCCCCCAGCTGCAGCGCTTGCGCCATACCGGAAGACAGCGCCGAGGCGGCCGCTATTGCTAACACCAGTTTGCGAACTTGAACCATAGCCTCATCCTTTGTCTGAACACTCCCCGGCCTGCGAGAAGGTTGGTAACCGCTGCCATTAGGCATGGCGAGCCGATAGGTTACCGACGCGCTTCTGTGCCGCTTCCGACCAAGCATAGCGCCTGGTTAGAATCAATCTACAAATTGCCGCCAAGTATCTTTTACACAAGGCGTTTTATCAACAACTGCGCCAACTGCACTGCATTCAGGGCTGCGCCCTTGCGTACGTTATCTGACGTCAGCCACATATTTAGTTCCGCAGGGTCGTCCACACCTGCGCGAACGCGCCCTGCATACACCACGTCCTGACCCACCGCATCGCCCACGGCGGTGGGGTAATCCCCCTCCTCCACAAGCTCGATACCCGGCGCGGCTTCGAGTGCGCGGTTGACGGCGGCAAGATCCACCGGCGCCGCCAGTTGCAACGACACCGTGAGGCTGTCGCCAAAGAACACCGGGGCTTGAACGCAGGTGGCGGAAATTTTCAGCGCCGGAGTGTCCAGCACTGCGCGCAGTTCGTGTATCAGACGTTTCTCAAGGTCTGTATGACCTTTCGCATCTGGCTTGCCGACTTGTGCCAACAGGTTGAAGGCCATTTGCCGGTCAAAGAAAGCCGGCTCCAGTGGACGCACGTTCAGCAATTCTGCGGTTTGCCGGGCGAGTTCGCTGACCGCTTCGCGGCCCAGGGCCGACACCGCCAGGTTGGCGGTGACGCTGACGCGCAGGATATCCACCAGGCCGCGCAACGGCGCCAGCACCACGGCGAGGTTAGTCGCCGATGGGCTGGGGCTGCTGACCTGGAACGGTTTTTTCAAGCCTTCCAGCACGTGGGCATTGGCTTCCGGCACCACAGGCGGCGCCTGTTCGGCCGGCAACGCGCCGGACAGATCGATCACCGCACACCCGGCTGCGATGGCGCGCGGGGCGAAACCCAGGGTCACCGCCGGCCCTGCGGCAAAGAACGCCAACTGCGCCTTGCTGAAATCGAACTCATCGACTTCCCGCACCCGCACGTTCTTGCCACGAAACGGCACCGACGCACCGGCGGAATTGCTGCCCGCCAGCAGATACAGAGTGCCGACCGGGAATGACAGCTCTTCGAGAATCTGCACCAGGGTCTCGCCGACGGTGCCGGTGGCGCCGATCACGGCGATTTCAAAGGTCTGGGTCATGGAGGCTGCCTCGGGCATTGCGGGGGGAGCGGCACTTTACCGGGTGGTTGGGGGTGAGGCAATTGGACTGGGTCTGGTGGTGAAGCTGATGGCCCTACCGGGAGCAAGCCCCCTCCCCCATTTCGATGTGTGAACACTATTAAATGTGGGAGGGGGCTTGCTCCCGATGAGGCCCGCAAAGCCAATAAAAAACCCCGCGCCTGTCACCAGAGCACGGGGTTTTCAACATCCGACAGCCATCAACGCTCCAGCAGAATCCGCAGCATCCGACGCAGCGGCTCGGCCGCGCCCCACAGCAGTTGGTCGCCCACGGTGAACGCACCAAGGAACTGGCTGCCCATGTTCAGCTTGCGCAGACGGCCCACCGGTACATTCAGGGTGCCGGTGACCTTGGTCGGGCTCAGCTCCTGCATGCTGATATCACGGTTGTTCGGCACCAGCTTGACCCACGGGTTGTGCTGGCTGATCAGCCCTTCGATATCGGCAATCGGCACGTCCTTGTTCAGCTTGATGGTAAGCGCCTGGCTGTGGCAGCGCATGGCGCCGATGCGCACGCAGATGCCATCCACCGGGATCGGGCTCTTGAAGCGACCGAGGATCTTGTTGGTCTCGGCCTGGGCCTTCCACTCTTCGCGGCTCTGACCGTTCGGCAGCTCCTTGTCGATCCACGGGATCAGGCTGCCGGCCAATGGCACACCGAAGTTCTCGGTCGGGTAAGCCTCGCTGCGCATGGCGTCAGCCACACGGCGGTCAATATCGAGGATCGCGCTGGCCGGGTCGGCCAGTTGATCGGCAACGGCAGCGTGGGTCGCGCCCATCTGCTTGATCAGCTCACGCATGTTCTGCGCGCCGGCGCCGGACGCCGCCTGATAGGTCATGGCACTCATCCATTCGACCAGACCGGCTTCGAACAGGCCACCCAGACCCATCAGCATCAGGCTGACGGTGCAGTTGCCGCCGACGTAGTTTTTGGTGCCGGCGTCCAGTTGCTGGTCGATGACCTTGCGATTGACCGGGTCGAGGATGATCACTGCGTCATCCTGCATCCGCAGGCTCGAGGCGGCGTCGATCCAGTAACCCTGCCAGCCGGCTTCACGCAGCTTGGGGAAGACTTCACTGGTGTAGTCGCCGCCCTGGCAGGTCAGAATCACGTCGAGGGTTTTCAGCTCTTCAATGCTGTAGGCGTCCTTGAGCGGAGCAATATCCTTGCCCACAGACGGCCCTTGGCCACCCACGTTCGAAGTGGTGAAAAACACCGGCTCAATAAGATCGAAATCCTGCTCTTCCAGCATCCGCTGCATGAGCACGGAACCGACCATACCGCGCCAACCGATCAGACCTACACGTTTCATCGCAACTACACCTTGTTCAAAAGTGGGCCGCCTGGCAGCAACAACTGCAAACGGGCCCGAGAGATTACAGATTCCGCAGCGCGGCGACTACTGCGTCGCCCATTTCTTGCGTCCCGACCCGGGTGCAACCCTGCGACCAGATGTCGCCGGTGCGCAAACCCTGGTCCAGCACCAGGCTGACGGCGTTCTCGATAGCGTCCGCCGCGTCGCCCAGGTTGAAGCTGTAACGCAGCATCATCGACACCGACAAAATGGTCGCCAGCGGGTTGGCAATGCCCTGCCCCGCGATGTCCGGCGCCGAACCGTGACACGGCTCGTACATGCCTTTGTTATTGGTGTCCAGGGACGCTGACGGCAGCATGCCAATGGAGCCGGTGAGCATCGAGGCCTGGTCGGACAGGATGTCGCCGAACAGGTTGTCGGTGACAATCACATCAAACTGCTTGGGCGCGCGCACCAGTTGCATGGCGGCATTGTCGACGTACATGTGGCTCAGTTCGACGTCGGGGTAGTCCTTGGCGACTTCTTCGACGATTTCGCGCCACAGTTGGCTGGAGGCCAGCACGTTGGCCTTGTCCACCGAGCAGACCTTCTTGCCACGCACGCGAGCCATGTCGAACCCGACACGGGCGATACGGCGGATTTCGCTCTCGCTGTATGGCAGCGTGTCGTAGGCCTGGCGCTCGCCATTTTCCAGCTCACGCACGCCCCGTGGCGAGCCGAAGTAAATGCCGCCGGTCAGCTCACGCACGATGAGGATATCCAGGCCCGCCACCACTTCCGGCTTGAGGCTCGAAGCGTCGGCCAGTTGCGGATAGAGGATCGCCGGGCGCAGGTTGCCGAACAGGCCCAGTTGCGCGCGGATCTTCAGCAGGCCGCGCTCGGGGCGGATGTCGCGTTCGATCTTGTCCCACTTGGGCCCACCCACGGCGCCGAGCAGCACGGCGTCGGCCGCACGGGCGCGGTCCAGGGTTTCGTCGGCCAGCGGCACGCCGTGCTTGTCGATGGCCGCGCCGCCGATCACGTCGTGGCTCAGTTCGAAGCCCAGGCTGTACTTGCTGTTGGCCAATTCCAGCACCTTGACCGCTTCGGCCATGATTTCCGGACCGATACCGTCGCCAGGGAGAATCAGAATCTGCTTGCTCATGGGTTCCTCATTTCATCAAGCGACCCGCCCGCAGGCAGGTCGGGAAAATTGATCAGCGTTCGGCCCACACCACCAGCACATCGGTGCTGAAGGTGCCATCGGCCTGAATCTCGAAGTAATCGCGCACTTCCTGGCCCATCGCCTGTTGCAGCTCAAGGATGGCCGCACGCAAGGCCGGTGGCGTGCGCATGCGCTCCACCCAGGAGGTGTATTCCAGGCGCAGACGCTGACGGCTGCTGCTGCGTACATGCAAACCGGCTTCGCTGAGCTGGCGCATCCACTCGGCGGCCGAGTAATCACGCACATGGCTGGTGTCGCGCAGCACTTCGACGGTTTGCAGGTAAGTGTCCAGCAACGGACTGCCCGGCGACAACACGTCGACGAACGCCGCTACCCCGCCCGGCTTGAGTACGCGGCGCACTTCGCGCAGGGCCAGGCCGAGGTCGCTCCAGTGGTGAGCCGAATAGCGGCTGAACACGAAGTCGAACTCGCCATCGGCGAAGGACAGACGTTCGGCGGCGCCATGGACGGTGCTGATATTGGTAAAACCACGGTCCTGCGCGGCGGCGGCCACCACGTCGAGCATCTGCTGGGACAGGTCGTAGGCCACCACGTCTTTAACCAGCGGCGCAACGTGAAAGCTCACATGCCCGGCGCCGCAGCCCAGGTCCAGCAGGCGTGCATCGCCTTGCCCAGCCAGTTCGGCCTGCAGCAGTGCAAATTCGCTGCCCTGGGCGTGCACGGCACTGCTCAGGTAGGCCGAGGCCTGCTCGCCGAATTGTTTTTGCACGACTTGGGTGTGGGCGGTCTGGGTCATGGGGACTGTCCTTGGGTGTTGTGGTGTTAACACTGGCCTCATCGGGAGCAAGCCCCCTCCCACAGGGGAACACATTCCACCCGTGGGAGGGGCTTGCTCCCGATGACGGCGGCCCTGCCTACATCAATTCAGGCATCACGAAACAACCAGGGCTGGCTCGCCCGATGCTTGCTCTCAAATGCCGCAATCGCATCGCCGTCCTGCAAGGTCAGGCCGATATCGTCCAGGCCATTGATCAGGCAGTGCTTGCGGAACGCGTCCACCTCAAAGTGGTACACCTTGCCATCCGGACGAGTCACCGTCTGTGCCGCCAGGTCGACAGTCAACTGGTAACCCTCTTCGGCTTCCACCTGCTTGAACAGCTCGTCCACTTCGGCATCGGTGAGGATGATCGGCAGCAGCCCGTTCTTGAAGCTGTTGTTGAAGAAGATGTCGGCGTAGCTCGGCGCGATGATGCTGCGAAAGCCGTATTCTTCCAGGGCCCACGGCGCGTGTTCACGGCTGGAGCCGCAACCGAAATTTTCCCGCGCCAGCAACACGCTGGCGCCCTGATAACGCTCGGCGTTGAGCACGAAATCCTTGTTCAGCGGACGCTTGGAGTTGTCCTGATAGGCATAGCCCACATCCAGGTAGCGCCACTCGTCGAACAGGTTGGGGCCGAAACCGGTGCGTTTGATCGACTTCAGGAACTGCTTGGGAATGATCTGGTCGGTGTCCACGTTGGCACGGTCCAACGGCGCGACCAGACCGGTGTGTTGGGTAAAAGCTCTCATCAGGAATTCCTCAGATCAATTCGCGAACGTCGATGAAACGACCGTTGACGGCGGCCGCAGCGGCCATGGCCGGGCTGACCAGGTGAGTACGCCCGCCGGCGCCCTGACGGCCTTCGAAGTTACGGTTGGAGGTGGACGCGCAATGCTCGCCCGACTCAAGACGGTCCGGGTTCATCGCCAGGCACATCGAGCAGCCCGGCTCACGCCATTCAAAACCGGCTTCGAGGAAGATCTTGTCGAGGCCTTCGGCTTCGGCTTGCGCCTTGACCAGGCCCGAGCCCGGCACCACGATCGCTTGCTTGATGGTCGAAGCCACCTTGCGGCCCTTGGCGATCACCGCCGCCGCGCGCAGGTCTTCGATGCGCGAGTTGGTGCAGGAGCCGATGAATACGCGATCCAATTGAATGTCGGTAATCGCCTGGTTGGCTTTGAGGCCCATGTACTTCAAGGCGCGCTCGATGGAACCGCGCTTGACCAGGTCGGTTTCCTGCGCCGGGTCCGGCACGTTCTGGTCGACGGCCAGGACCATTTCCGGCGAGGTGCCCCAGCTGACTTGCGGCTTGATCTGCGTAGCGTCCAGCTCGACCACGGTGTCGAACACCGCATCGGCGTCGGAGACCAGGTCTTTCCAGGCCTCGACCGCAGCGTCCCAATCGGCGCCTTGTGGCGCAAACGGACGCCCCTTGACGTACTCGACGGTTTTCTCATCCGCCGCCACCATGCCTACACGGGCACCGGCTTCGATGGACATGTTGCAGATGGTCATGCGGCCTTCGATGGACAGGTCGCGAATCGCGCTGCCGGCGAACTCGATGGCGTGGCCGTTACCGCCGGCGGTGCCGATCTTGCCGATCACGGCGAGCACGATGTCCTTGGCAGTCACGCCGAACGGCAACGTGCCTTCGACGCGCACCAGCATGTTCTTCATTTTTTTGGCGACCAGGCACTGAGTGGCGAACACGTGCTCCACCTCGGACGTGCCGATGCCATGGGCCAGGGCACCGAACGCGCCGTGGGTGGACGTGTGGGAGTCACCGCAGACCACGGTCATGCCCGGCAAGGTCGCGCCCTGCTCCGGGCCGATCACGTGGACGATGCCCTGGCGCACATCATTCATCTTGAATTCGGTGATGCCATATTCGTCGCAATAGTCGTCGAGGGTCTGCACCTGCAGGCGCGACACGGTGTCGGCAATTGCGTCGATGCCACCCTTGCGTTCCGGGGTGGTCGGCACGTTGTGGTCGGGAGTGGCGATGATCGAGTCGACGCGCCAGGGCTTGCGCCCGGCCAGTCGCAGGCCTTCGAACGCTTGGGGCGAGGTCACTTCATGGATGATGTGACGGTCGATGTAGATCAGCGACGATCCATCATCGCGACGTTTCACTTCATGGGAATCCCAAAGCTTGTCGTACAGCGTTTTGCCGGCCATCAGTCGGTCCTCATCAGCGGTGCATCTCTATGCCGGGCTTTTCAATAACCCTTTGGCTTGTGAGGCTGATGGTATGGCGCTACATTAAATAACTCAAATTCATAATTTTTATGCTTTGGATTACCAACTGGAATACCACCATGGACCTGGCCAACCTCAATGCCTTTATTGCCATCGCCGAGAGCGGCAGCTTTTCCGGTGCCGGCGAACGCCTGCACCTGACCCAACCGGCCATCAGCAAACGCATTGCCGGCCTGGAACAGCAATTGAACGTACGGCTGT
Organism: Pseudomonas sp. MH9.3; assembly: GCF_034354675.1. Classification (NCBI taxonomy): domain Bacteria; kingdom Pseudomonadati; phylum Pseudomonadota; class Gammaproteobacteria; order Pseudomonadales; family Pseudomonadaceae; genus Pseudomonas; species Pseudomonas sp. MH9.3. The sequence continues at coordinate 1,711,666 of NZ_CP133785.1, forward strand.
TCGACCGCCTGGGCCGCGAGGTAGGCCTCACCGAGGCGGGCCGGGCCTTGCTGCCGCGCGCCTATCAGATCCTCAATGTGCTGGATGACACCCGCCGCGCGCTCACCAACCTCACCGGCGAAGTCAGCGGGCGCCTCACCCTGGCCACCAGTCACCACATCGGCCTGCATCGCCTGCCACCGATCCTGCGCGCCTTTACCCGGGAATACCCCCACGTCGCGCTGGATATTCAGTTCCTCGATTCGGAAGTGGCCTACGAAGAAATCCTCCACGGCCGCGCCGAAGTGGCCGTGATCACCCTGGCGCCCGCGCCCCATCACCTGGTGCGCGCCACGCCGGTATGGGATGACCCGCTGGACTTTGTGGTGGCGCCGGAACACAGCCTGACCGGCAACGCCCGCGTGAGCCTGGCCGATATCGCACGGCATCCGGCGGTTTTTCCCGGCGGCAATACCTTTACCCATCATATTGTCAGCAAGCTGTTCGGCGCCCAGGGCCTCACGCCCAACATCGCGATGAGCACCAATTACCTGGAAACCATCAAGATGATGGTCTCCATCGGCCTGGCCTGGAGCGTGCTGCCGCGTACCATGCTCGATGATCAGGTGACAAGCATCGCTTTGCCCGGCATACAGCTCAGTCGCCAGCTAGGCTATATCGTGCACACCGAAAGGACGCTGTCGAACGCTGCACGAGCCTTCATGAGCCTGCTGGATGCACAGGTCGATCTGCCAGGGATACCGGCATAACGCCGTGCGGCCGTGGGCCTTGAACAAAACCGCGCTGTCTGCCCATCGAGCCAAGGCCCTTTGATAATGCACACCCCTGTCAACCCCGAGCACAACACTGCCGAGCAGGCGCTCAAGGACAGCCAGGAGCGCCTCGACCTGGCGCTGGAATCGGCGCAACTGGGCACCTGGGACTGGCACATTCCCACCGGCATGCTCTACGGCTCGGCCCGCGCCGCTCAACTGCATGGCTTGCCACCCGAACCCTTCCATGAGCCTTTCGAGGCATTTTTCGAGGGCATGCCCGATTCCGATCGCGACAACATGCGCAGCGCCTACCGCACTCTGCGCAAGGGCCCGGCCGGCAATTACCAGCTGATTTACCGCGTGCCTCTGGAAGACGGCAGCGTGCGCTACCTGGAAAGCCGCGCCCGGCTGTATCGCGACGAACACGGCGCCCCGCTGCGCATGGCCGGCACCCTGCTGGACATCACAGACCAGGTCGAGCGCGAACAACGGCTCATTGCCTCCGAAGAAAAATTCGCCAGCGTATTTCATGCCAGTCCCAACGCGATTTCCATCACCGAACGCGACACGGGCCGGTATGTCGAGGTCAATGACGGCTTTTGCCGCCTGACCGGCTATCGCGCCGAGGAGGCCATCGGCCTCACGCTGTACCAGATCGGCATCTGGGCCGATGAAAACCAGCGCTCGGCGTTATTGGCCGAACTCGCGATCAAGGGCCGCATTCATCACCTGGAAATGCTCTGGCACAACCGGCGTGGCGAAGTGCTGTCGGTGGAGGTCTCGGTAGAACCGATTACCCTCAATGAAACCCCGTGCCTGCTGTTGACCGCGCGGGACGTGAGCCTGCTGAAAAACGCCCAGGCGCAGATCCGCCACCTGGCCTACCACGACCCACTCACCAACCTGCCCAACCGCGCGCTGCTGATGGACCGTCTGAGCCAGCAGATTGCCCTGCTCAAGCGCCATGACCTGCGTGGCGCCCTGCTGTTTCTCGACCTCGACCATTTCAAGCACATCAATGATTCCCTCGGGCACCCGGTGGGCGACACCGTGCTGAAAATGATCACCGCGCGCCTGGAAGCCAGCGTGCGCATGGAGGACACCGTCGCGCGCCTGGGTGGCGATGAGTTCGTGGTGCTGCTCAGTGGCCTGCAAGGTTCACGCACAGAGGTCAGCCGGCAGGTGCAGGACCTCGCCGAGACGTTGCGCCACTTGCTCTCGGAGCCGATGTTCCTGGACGGCCACCGCCTGCAGGTCACACCGAGCATTGGCGTGGCGTTGATTCCCGACCATGGCTCGACCCCGACCGACCTGCTCAAGCGCGCCGACATTGCGCTGTACCGCGCCAAGGACTCGGGGCGCAACACCACGCAGATGTTTCACGACAGCATGCAGAAAGCCGCCAGCGAACGCCTGCGCATGGAAACCGACCTGCGCCTGGCGCTCTCGCGCGGCGAGTTCAGCGTGCATTACCAGCCCCAGGTGGATGCGCGCGGCAGCCACATCGTCGGGGCCGAGGCCCTGGTGCGCTGGCAGCATCCGCAACTGGGCGCGCAGTCGCCGGCCGAATTTATCAAGGTACTGGAAGACAGCGGCCTGATCCTCGAGGTGGGCACCTGGATTCTTGATGAGGCCTGCGCAGGTTTTGCGCAATTGATCGCCGACGGCCTGGTGGACCCGCTGAATTTCAGCCTGTGCGTGAACATCAGCCCACGGCAGTTTCGCCAGAACGACTTTGTGGAACGGGTAGAGTACAGCCTCAAACAGCATGCATTGCCGTTCAGCCTGCTGAAACTGGAAATCACCGAAGGCATCGTGATCCAGAACCTGGACGACACGGTACTGAAGATGCGCCGCCTGAAAAAGCTCGGCGTGAGCTTTGCCATGGATGACTTCGGCACCGGCTATTCGTCATTGACCTACCTCAAGCGCCTGCCGGTGGATGCGCTGAAAATCGACCAGTCGTTCGTGCGCGATGCAACCCACGACCCCAACGACGCCGAGATCATCCGCGCGATCGTGGCGATGGCGCGCAGCCTGAACCTGGAGGTGATCGCCGAGGGCGTGGAAACCCTGGAACAGCTGGCGTTCCTGCAAGGCCTGGGCTGTCACCTGTATCAGGGTTACCTGCACAGCCGGCCGCTGCCCATCGAGCGGTTCAGGACGCTGCTGATGTAGCGCGCGGCGCTCACACCAGGGCGACCGCTTCGCCCTCCCTCGGCCCGCCGCCCCTGCGGCCCCACAGTTCTTCATGTCCGCCAATCACCGCAACCGAATGGGCGTCGGTGTTGATCATGCCCAACTGGCCGCGGGCCAAGGCCGCGACTGAGGTTTTTCTCACATAACGGCTCAAACCCAGGCGCTTGAGCGCCTCGCCGGTTTCCTGCTCGTCTTCACCGTCGTTGAGGCTGTTGATGGCCGCGCTGAAGCTGGCGCCCGCCGTGCCGTCGTTGTTTTGCTCCTGCGCGCGCTTGGCGCTGACGGCAAACAGAAAGTTGGCATCCTTGAGCATTCCGGCATCCGCGCCTTTGAAACGTGCTTCGCGAGCGGCTTGTGACAACTCCTGATTGGACACACTGAGCGTATGGCCGTCCCGCAGCGTCACGTCATAGCCGCGCGGCGCTCTCTGAACCCTTTCGAAAATACTTACGGGGCTCTGACCGAACCGGGCCATGGCCACCTTGATCGCTGCCACCGTGACGCAGTTGCCCTGATTGCTCTGGCGAAAACCGCGCCAGATATCAGCGGGCTGTTCGCCAACGGCTTTTGTGGACACGTGCGAGGGGCTTTCCACGCTTGCGCTGACACCCCGCCATTGGTTCATCACCGTCCTTAAGAGGCTCACCAGGTGCATGCCGTTACCGGCAAGCCGGCAACACTCGCGGTTGCGTTGTACGAACACCCATGAAGGCTCGGGATAAACGTAACGCTGCTGGACGTGCGAAGGCGTGTGGCGGACAGCGCTGCACACGCCCGTAACCGCCCGGTAATACTCATCCCTGAAACCTGCTGCGCATGTATTGAAGATTGAAAACATGAACCCTCCCTTGAACGCGTCTCCCCGACTGCATGAGCAGTCGGGGAGTCTTGGTCAGCCATTAGCTAGTGAAGATGTCTGCGAGGCTGTATCGACATAGCCCGCCGACGGTCTCAGCCAAAACGTCCAAAGATCGGATGTCCAGCGGCTGGAGCAGGCGACCTGATACCTGGGCGGACCTTGATCTCGCTGTCAGCCCCTACGGTGGTCTCCCGCTTAGCGTCCTTGTGCGCGGCCGTTGTGTGCTCATGCTCATGCACCGTCTCTGCTGCGGTCGTCGTTTGCGCCCCTGCATCCAGCGCGGTATCGACCTTTCCTTCTGTGTCCGTCTTCATCTCGGCCTCCGTTTTGAACGTACTAGGCGTCGCTGGAAGGGTTTTCGCCTCAGCGCGTAACGGGTTCGCGGCCCTGGTTTCGGTGATCAAGGCAGCGCCATCGCGCTCACCAACCTTTTCCTCGTCGATAATCAATCGTGGCTTGATCGACGAGGCTGTATTGGACCCGTCATGGGAAGTCACCTTGACCTGAACGCCGGCAGCCAGGTTGATTCTGTACTGTTTGCCGCTCTCGGGCGTCAAGTTCACCTGGGTGCTGCCATCGGGCATGACCGTCACCTTCGCATCACCATCGGCCGAAAAATTCAGCGACGCATCTTTTTCAATGCCTTGCGCTACCGGTGCAGGGCTGTCAGTACGTGCGCTTAGCTGCACGGCTTGCTCGGCGCCAAGCTTGACTTTTACCGCTTGCTCTTGGTTCTTGGGCAGCACTTGGGTGTCAGCGTCTTTCAGGTCGATCTGTAAGCCGCCATCAGCGCCAAGCTTCACCTGAGCGCCAGTATCGGCCCTTGCAGGCTTGGATTGGGTGTCAGCATCTTTCAGGTCGATCTGTAAACCGCCATCAGCGCCAAGCTTCACCTGAGCGCCAGTATCGGCCCTTGCAGGCTTGGATTGGGTGTCAGCATCTTTCAGGTCGATCTGTATACCGCCATCAGCGCCAAGCTTCACCTGAGCGCCAGTCTCGGCCTTTGCAGGCTTGGATTGGGTGTCAGCATCTTTCAGGTCGATCTGTAAACCGCCATCAGCGCCAAGCTTCACCTGAGCGCCAGTCTCGGCCCTTGCAGGCTTGGATTGGGTGTCAGCATCTTTCAAGCTCACTTGCACATTACCTTCAGCACCCGCTTTCATCTGGACATCGGATTTCACCAACGTTACCGGCGGACTCTGCACATCAACCGGCAACTTGGAACTGCCGCCCCAGCCCGATAGAAAGTTGCGCATTGCTTTCAGGACCAGTTCGAACATTTCCAACATCTTTTCCAGAGCATCGGCACTCACGGTCACTTGCTTGGCGCCGCCCTCGACAGTGTCGAGACGCGGCGCCATGTTGCTTTTTGGAACAAACCCGAGGTTATTGACCGGCTTTTCCATCGCTTGCGTTATCTGCGCAGCCGTGTCGCCTTTCGCATTAACATCCGACTTGAAACCCGCAACATTATTCATCGATATAGTAGACATCTGATTCATCTCATTCCTGGGGTGACGCCGCCGGTGCAGTCATCATTTAACACCGGCAACGATAGATTGGGCTGCAAGTAAACATCATCACTTCGCAGTCCCTACTTTCGTGGGGCGCGGCGATATTGAGTTCCAGAAATCCGCGATCACATAAGGAAAACAAAATCGAAAATCAGACTTTACCCCGTTTTGTCCCAGGAAAATCAGAGTGTTGGCCGGTGCAAACGGCGCTTGCACAGATATATAAAGTAATAAGCAGACCACACTTTAAACTCATGAAATCATTAAGCCCCTCCCTCGGCTGACGCCCATGTTAATACGCGCGCGCGATTCCCGCCGCCGCGCCAACATCAATCAACTGCCGAACACTACGTTTAGACGATCAAAAAAAAGGAGCGCCCATGGCCCCCCCTGATTTAGTGTTTAAAAACGTTATGAATATGAACTTAATCGTTCAGTGCAGGTTGCACACCGATTAACTCCGCGACCTTGTCCAATGCGGTCTCGCGGCGCAAGGCGTGGAACAACTCCACCGCCTGCGGATAGTTGCGCGTCAGCATCGCCAGCCACTGCTTCAAGCGACCGGGTGCCTGCTTTTCCGTCAACTGCGCCACCGACTGCCTCCAGAAGTCATGGAGCATCGGCTGCATCTGCGCCCATGTCATCTCCACCACGTCCTCACCGGCACGTGCGGCCGCAATCTGCCGCGCCAGGTCGGGCCGTGCGACCAGACCACGGCCCAGCATGATGTGTTCGGCGCCACTGATTTCGCGGCAACGCTTCCAGTCTTCAACGCTCCAGATATCGCCATTGGCAAACACCGGCACCTTGACCACGTCCTGCACTCGCGGGATCCACTCCCAATGGGCCGGCGGCTTGTAGCCGTCGGTCTTGGTGCGCGCATGCACCACGATATGCGCCGCGCCGCCCTCGGCCAGCGCGGTGGCACACACCAGCGCGCCATCCGGGCTGTCGAAGCCCAGGCGCATCTTGGCGGTCACCGGGATATGCGCCGGGACGGCGCGACGCACGTGCTCGACAATCCGGTTGAGCAGCTCCGGCTCCTTGAGCAGCACCGCACCACCGCGTGACTTGTTGACCGTCTTGGCCGGGCAGCCGAAGTTCAAGTCGATCACCTGCGAGCCCAGCTCACAGGCCAAGACGGCGTTTTCCGCGAGGCACACCGGGTCCGAACCGAGCAACTGCACACGCAGCGGCACACCCGCAGCGGTCCGGGCACCTTGCAGCAGTTCAGGGGCGAGCTTGTGGAAATAGGCCGGGGTGAGCAGGCGGTCGTTGACGCGGATGAACTCGGTCACGCACCAGTCGATCCCGCCGACGCGGGTCAGCACGTCACGCAGGATGTTGTCGACCAACCCCTCCATGGGCGCCAGGGCAATTTGCATGGAAAACACTCAACAAAAATCGTGGCGCAGTTTACTGGGTTTCCTGTGGGAAACGTTAACCCCCGGTCAGCGCAGGGCCGTAACCGTCGAGAAACTCACTGGGCATGCGCTTGGGCTTGCCGCTGGACAGCTCGATACACACGAAGGTGGTTTGCGCGCGCAACAGCGTGACACCGTCACGCGGGCGCATCAGTTGAAAGCGGCGAGTCATCTTCAGGCGCTGGTCCCAGTCGACGATCCAGGTGGCCAGTTGCAGCTCATCGCCTTCGTAGCCGGCCGCCAGGTAGTCGATCTCATGGCGCACCACGGCCATGGCACGGTCCAGGCGGCGATACTCGGTGAGGTCCAGCCCCAGACGCTGTGAGTGCCGCCAGGCGCAGCGTTCCAGCCAGGATACGTACACCGCGTTATTGGCGTGCCCCAGGCCGTCGATGTCCTCGGGACCGACCTGCAGATCGATGATGAACGGCGTTGCCAGATCCCAGCCCATGCCTTGCTCCTGTCGTTTGATGTCGGCGCGGCAGTGTATCAACGCACCGCCGACTTCGCTGCGCGCAACACGCGATCCGACAATTCGCCAGGTCCAAGGGCGCGCGCAAGTGACAAGCCACCGATCATCAAGGCCATGCCCGCTAAGGCCTTGTCGGTGTCTTCGGGGCTGGCGGCCAGTTGAGCGGCCATCAGCTCCGTGTGCTCATTGAGCGCCTGACGGAATTCATCCGGCAGGCGGCCCATCTCGCCCACGGTGGCCGGTAGCGGGCAGGCTTGCGTGGTGGAGTCGCGATGCTTGCGCGACAGGTAGAAGGCCGCCGCCAGGCCGCGACGCTCTTCGCCACTGAGTTGGGCATCGATGTCCTGAATCGCCGCGCGACGCCTGGCCAGCAACGCGGTAAAGGCCTCCAGCATCAACGCGTCCTTGCTTTCGAAGTGCGCGTAGAAACCACCGACGGTCAGCCCCGCCGCCGCCATGACTTCGCCCACACTCGGCTCGGCCGGGCCGCGCTGGATCAGCGCGGCGCTGGCGGCCTGCAGAATGCGTTCGCGGGTTTGCGCTTTTTTATCGCTCATCAAAGGGCTCCGTCGTTCATGGGCCGGATATTATTATCATGATAATACTTGGCAGGCGAGCGATGCGACGGCAGGTTGGAATGGGAGAAGGGATCAGCAGCGATTGGCCAAACGCCAGACAAACAAAAGGGCCATTCAATAATTGAATGACCCTTAAAAATCCCGCAGAGCGGGTAATCGTGGCGTCCCCTAGGGGACTCGAACCCCTGTTACCGCCGTGAAAGGGCGGTGTCCTAGGCCACTAGACGAAGGGGACACAAACCTTCTGTACAACAGACCAGCGCTGAGTGCTGATCGATTCAAGGCCGGTGTGGCCAGACCTTGAACCTGTAGATTGGTGGAGCTAAACGGGATCGAACCGTTGACCTCTTGCATGCCATGCAAGCGCTCTCCCAGCTGAGCTATAGCCCCGATTTTTCGCCTGGCGGCGCAGCAGATCTTGCGAACTGCTTGTTGAAACTGGCGTCCCCTAGGGGACTCGAACCCCTGTTACCGCCGTGAAAGGGCGGTGTCCTAGGCCACTAGACGAAGGGGACAAAACCTTCTGTACAACTGATCAGCGCTGAGAGCTGATCGACTCAAGGCCGGTGTGGCCAGACCTTGAACCTGTAAATTGGTGGAGCTAAACGGGATCGAACCGTTGACCTCTTGCATGCCATGCAAGCGCTCTCCCAGCTGAGCTATAGCCCCTCATCGGTGAGGACGGGGCGAATCTTAATGGCGGTTTGGAAGTGTGTCAAATTTATTTTCAACAATTTCCAAAGTTTTTTGCCGGGATAACAATCACTTACCAACGAAACCCCGGAAAGCCGGGGTTTCGTCACTGCCACAGAGGACTTAGCCGATAGCGCCCAGCAGCTTTTCCCATTCCTTGTTTTCTTTCTTGGAAACACCACCCAGCAAATCAAGCGCTTGGCGCAGGCGGAAGCGGGTGAGATCCGGTCCGAGAATTTCCATCGCATCGAGCACCGACACCGAGCTGGCCTGCCCGGTGATCGCAGCGAACATCAGCGGCATGGCATCGCGCAGCTTCAATTCCAGGGACTCGACCACCGCCTGAATCGTCGCAGTGATCGCGTCCTTCTCCCACTGGCGCAGGCTTTCGAGCTTCCACAGAATCAGCTGCATCAACTGGCGCACCTGGTCGCCCGACAGCTTCTTGGACTCGAACAGCTTCGCGTCCGGGTTCACGCCACCGGCAAAGAAGAAGCTGGCCAACGGAGCGACCTGGCTGAAGGTCTCCACCCTGCCCTGCACCAGCGGCGCGATCTTCATCATGTACTCAGGGTTCAACGCCCACTGCTGCACGCGGCTGGCGAATGCTTCCACCGGCAAGTCACGCAGCCACTGGCCGTTGAGCCAGGACAGTTTTTCGATATCGAAGATCGGCCCGCCCAGCGATACGCGGGACAAGTCGAAGTTGTCGACCATTTCCTGCAGCGAGAACTTCTCGCGCTCGTCCGGCATCGACCAGCCCATGCGGCCCAGGTAGTTGAGCATCGCTTCAGGCATGAAGCCCATGCGCTCGTAGAACGTCACCGAGGTCGGGTTCTTGCGCTTGGACAGCTTGCTCTTGTCCGGGTTACGCAGCAGCGGCATGTAGCACAACTGCGGCTGCTCCCAGCCGAAGTATTCATAAAGCAGGATCAGTTTCGGCGCCGACGGCAGCCATTCTTCGCCGCGCAGCACGTGGGTGATGCCCATCAGGTGGTCATCGACCACGTTGGCCAGGAAGTACGTCGGCAGACCGTCGGTCTTCATCAGCACCTGCATGTCCATGCGGTCCCACGGGATCTCGACGTCACCGCGCAGCATGTCCGGCACCACGCACACGCCTTCGCTCGGCACCTTCATGCGGATCACGTGCGGCTCACCGGCGGCCAGGCGGCGGGCCACTTCTTCTTTCGAAAGCAACAGCGCGCGGCCGTCGTAGCGCGGGGTTTCGCCACGGGCCTGTTGCTCGGCGCGCATCTGGTCCAACTCTTCAGCGGTACAGAAGCATGGGAACGCATGGCCCATGTCGACCAGCTGCTGAGTGTATTGCTGGTAAATATCGCTACGCTCGCTCTGCCGATACGGGCCGTGCGGGCCCCCAACGTCCGGACCTTCGGCCCAGGTGATACCGAGCCAGCGCAGGGCATCGAAAATCTGCTGTTCCGACTCGCGGGTAGAGCGCAGTTGGTCGGTGTCTTCGATCCGCAGGATGAATTCACCGCCGTGCTGCTTGGCAAAGCAGTAATTGAACAAGGCGATGTAAGCAGTGCCGACGTGGGGATCGCCAGTAGGCGATGGCGCGATGCGCGTGCGGACGGTGGTCATGGCAGGTCTCGAATGGGCGATATAACTGAAAATTGAAACAAGGGGCGAATGGTAACAGCCTGGGTGATATCTGGAAAACCGAGGCGCGGCTATCGGGGGCAAGCCCCCTCCCACATTTGACCGTGTCCACACATCAAGGTGGGAGGGGGCTTGCCCTAATGCCGTTCAGTTAAGGAAAATGTGTGGGCTTATTGTGGCGAGCGGGCTTGCCCCGCGTTGGGGTGCGAAGCGCCCCCATCGAGCAAAACGCGGTGTACCTGATACGGCCCAGCGCCTGGCTTTGGGGCTGCTGCGCAGCCCAACGCAGGACAAGCCTGCTCGCCACTGGGAATCCGCGCTTAACTGAACGGCATTAGGGCAAGCCCCCGATGAGGCCGGCACAACCACTACAGATCAAACAGCCAGCAACCGCTCGCGCAACTTGCCAATCTCATCGCGCGTCTGCGCCGCCGCTTCGAACTCAAGATCGCGCGCCAACTGGTACATCTTCTCTTCCAACTGGCGAATCCGCTTGGTGATCTCACTCGGCGAGCGCAATTCGTTCTCGTACTTGGCGCTTTCCTCGGCGGCCTTGGCCATGCCCTTGCGCTTCTTGCTGCGCGAGCCCGGCACGGTGGCGCCTTCCATGATGTCGGCGACGTCCTTGAACACGCCTTTGGGGGTAATGCCGTGCTCGAGGTTGAAGGCAATCTGCTTTTCACGGCGCCGCTCGGTCTCGCCAATCGCGCGCTCCATGGAACCGGTGATGCGGTCCGCATAGAGGATCGCCCGGCCATTGAGGTTACGCGCCGCGCGGCCGATGGTCTGGATCAGCGAACGTTCGGAGCGCAGGAAGCCCTCCTTGTCCGCATCCAGAATCGCCACCAGCGACACTTCCGGCATGTCCAGGCCTTCGCGCAGCAGGTTGATGCCCACCAGCACATCAAAGGTACCCAGGCGCAGGTCGCGGATGATCTCCACCCGCTCCACCGTGTCGATGTCCGAGTGCAGGTATCGCACGCGCACGCCGTGGTCGGCCAGGTAGTCGGTGAGGTCTTCGGACATGCGCTTGGTCAGCGTGGTCACCAGCACCCGCTCTTCCAGCGCCACGCGCTTGTTGATCTCCGACAGCAGGTCATCGACCTGGGTCAGCGCCGGGCGGATTTCGATCTGCGGGTCGACCAGGCCGGTCGGTCGCACCACCTGCTCGATCACCCGGCCCGCATGCTCGGCCTCATAATTGCCCGGCGTGGCCGACACAAAAATGGTCTGCGGGCTGATCGCCTCCCACTCGTCAAACCGCATCGGCCGGTTGTCCAGCGCCGACGGCAGGCGGAAACCGTACTCCACCAGGGTTTCCTTGCGCGAGCGGTCGCCCTTATACATCGCGCCCACCTGCGGCACGCTGACGTGGGACTCGTCGATCACCAGCAAGGCGTCCGGCGGCAGGTAGTCGTACAGCGTCGGCGGCGGCGCGCCGGAGTCACGGCCCGACAGGTAGCGTGAGTAGTTTTCGATGCCGTTGCAGTAGCCCAGCTCCAGGATCATCTCCAGGTCGAAGCGGGTGCGCTGCTCCAGGCGCTGGGCTTCCACCAGCTTGTTGTTGGCGCGCAGGTATTCCAGGCGCTCGGCCAGCTCGACCTTGATGCCTTCGATGGCGCCCATCAGGGTTTCCCGGGGCGTTACATAGTGGCTCTTGGGGTAAAAGGTGAAGCGCGGCAGCTTGCGGATCACCTCGCCGGTCAACGGGTCGAAGGCCGACAGGCTTTCGACTTCATCGTCGAACAGCTCGATGCGGATGGCTTCCAGGTCCGATTCGGCCGGGTAGATGTCGATCACATCGCCACGCACGCGGAAGGTGGCGCGCGCAAAATCCATGTCGTTGCGGGTGTACTGCAGGCTTGCCAGGCGACGCAGCAATTCGCGCTGGTCGAGTTTGTCGCCACGGTCGACGTGCAGCACCATCTTCAGATAGGTTTCCGGGCTGCCCAGGCCGTAGATGCACGACACGGTGGTGACGATGATCGCGTCCTTGCGCTCCAGCAACGCCTTGGTCGCCGACAGGCGCATCTGCTCGATATGGTCGTTGATCGACGCATCCTTCTCGATGAAAGTGTCGGACGACGGCACATAAGCCTCGGGCTGGTAGTAGTCGTAGTAGGAGACGAAATACTCCACCGCGTTGTTCGGGAAGAACGCCTTGAACTCACCGTACAGCTGCGCGGCCAGGGTCTTGTTCGGCGCCAGCACCAGGGTCGGGCGGTTGATCTGCGCGATCACGTTGGCAATGCTGAAGGTCTTGCCCGAACCGGTCACCCCGAGCAGCGTCTGGTGCGCCAGGCCGGCCTCGATGCCTTCGACCATCTGGCGAATGGCTTCAGGCTGGTCGCCGGCCGGTTCAAAGCGGGTGACGAGCTGGAAATCAGACATAACGTACCTCTTTCAGTCACCCCGGGCCTGTGGCCGCCAAGGACGAATAGCTCAGCAACCGGCGAATACGCTTCGCCGGCTGCAGGAAAAAATCATGATAGCTGTAGAAGTGGTGGCGAAGGCGACGGGTTTCAAGGCACTTGTCCTACATAGCGCCTGTATGGCCCCTGCACAGCCCCGGCCTGTTGAATGCCAATAAGACTAACGGTCGGCGCCTCAACCGAAAAACTTGGCCGAAAAGCCGTTTCAACGGTCGCCCTCGGCCGTGCGGGCCTCTATACTAGCTCCCCGTTTGTGCACCGCTCTAGTGCCTCCGGCCGGAGCGCGACACGTCCCTCCCTTCCCCCCATAGAGCTGCCGCAAAATGAGCCTGTTCTCCGCTGTCGAAATGGCACCACGCGATCCAATCCTGGGCCTCAACGAAGCATTCAACGCCGACACACGAACCACCAAGGTCAACCTTGGCGTGGGCGTTTACTGCAACGAGGAGGGGAAGATTCCACTCTTGCGTGCCGTTGCCGAAGCGGAAGCAATACGCGTGGCGCAACACGCGGCCCGTGGCTACTTGCCGATTGACGGGATCGCTGCCTATGACAAGGCCGTGCAAACCCTGTTGTTCGGTGACGCGTCGCCCCTGCTGAGCGCCGGCCGCGTGGTCACAGTGCAGGCCGTCGGCGGTACCGGCGCGCTGAAAATCGGCGCTGACTTCCTCAAGCAGTTGCTGCCAGACGCCGTGGTCGCCATCAGCGACCCGAGCTGGGAAAACCACCGCGCGCTGTTCGAAACCGCCGGTTTCCCGGTCCACAACTATCGCTACTACGACGCAGCCACCCACGACGTCAACCGCGCCGGCCTGCTCGAAGACCTCAACGCCCTGCCGCCACAATCCATCGTGGTGCTGCACGCCTGCTGCCACAACCCGACCGGCGTCGACCTCAGCCCGGCCGACTGGCAGGACGTGCTGGACGTGGTCAAGGCTAAAAACCTCGTGCCCTTCCTCGACATGGCCTACCAGGGCTTCGGCGACGGCATCCACGAAGACGCGGCCGCCGTGCGCCTGTTCGCCGAATCGGGGCTGACCTTCTTTGTGTCCAGCTCGTTCTCCAAGTCGTTCTCCCTGTACGGCGAACGGGTGGGCGCGCTGTCGATCGTCAGCGAATCCGCGGAAGAAAGCGCGCGCATCCTGTCCCAGGTCAAGCGCGTGATCCGCACCAACTACTCCAACCCGCCGACCCACGGCGCCGCCATCGTCGCAGCCGTGCTGAACAACCCTGAGCTGCGCGCCCAGTGGGAAGCCGAGCTGGCTGAAATGCGCCTGCGCATCCGTGGCATGCGCGAGCAGATGGTCGCCGAACTGGCCAAAGCTGCACCGGGCCACGACTTCAGCTTCGTCGGCCGCCAGCGCGGGATGTTCTCCTACTCCGGCCTGAGCGTGGCGCAAGTCACGCGCCTGCGCAGCGAGTTTGGCATCTACGCGCTGGACACCGGGCGCATCTGCGTAGCGGCGTTGAACCAATCGAACATTGGCGCCGTCACAAAAGCGATCGTCCAGGTGCTGTAAGCCGGCGGTCGTGATGAAAAAGGGGAAACCGATGGTTTCCCCTTTTTCGTGTGCAGCCCCTAGACTGAACCCCGATTGCCCTTTTGCTGTGAGAGCCCTATGAGAAACGATGACCTGGACCTTGACCTGCGCGCCGACCGCGACGAACTGCACGACTTCACCCCGCGCGCGCCGCACGCCAAGCGCCAGAAGAGCCTGGTGCTGCAAGTGGCGCTCGGCGTGTTCCTCGGTGGCCTGGCGCTGTGGCTGGTGCAACTGGGCGCAACGGCGATCATGGCCAAACTGGCCATGGGCACCTTTCAATTCGGCGGCTGATCACCAGCCCAGGCGAACTGGACCCTCTGTGGCGAGCGGGCTTGTCGTGGCGAGCGGGCTTGCCCCGCGTTGGGGTGCGAAGCGCCCCCAATCAAGCAAAACGCGGTGTACCTGATACGGCTCAGCGCCTGGCTTTGGGGCTGCTGCGCAGCCCAACGCAGGACAAGCCTGCTCGCCACAGGGAATCTGCGCTTAACTGAACGGCATTAGGGCAAGCCCCGCGTTGGGGGGCGAAGCGCCCCCCATCGAGCAAAACGCGGTGTACCTGATACGGCTCAGCGCCTGGTTTTGGGGCTGCTGCGCAGCCCAACGCAGGACAAGCCTGCTCGCCACAGGGATGGGATTGCCTGAAATAGCTCAGATTGCGCGTTCCTCCAGTAACCGCACGAAGCTGTTCAGGCTCTGGGACACGGTGCCGCGTCGCCAGATCAGCCAGGTGTTGAGCATGCGAAACCCGTCTGCCAGTGGCCATACGCTCACCGCCGCAAACCCCGGCATGCTTTCCAGCATGCTGCGCGGCATCAGCGCCAGGCCCGCACCGGCGCTGACGCAGGCCAGCATGCCGTGGTACGACTCCATCTCGAAGATCTTGCCCGGCACCGCGCCATCGTGTGAGAACCAGCGCTCAAAGTGGTGCCGGTAGGAACAGTTCGAACGAAACGTATAGATATTCTCGCCATTCACGTCCCGCCCCCGGCTGATCGGCGCATGGTGCAGCGGCGCGATCACCACCATTTCCTCTTCGAACACCGCCACGCCTTCAAGGGTCGCGTGCAGCACCGGCCCATCGACGAACGCCGCCGCCAGCCGGCCGGACAGCACCCCTTCGATCATCGTGCCCGACGGCCCGGTGCTCAGGTCCAGCTCGACCTTGGCGTACTTCTGGTTATAGGCCGCGAGCAACGCCGGGATACGCACCGCCGCCGTGCTTTCCAGCGAGCCCAGCGCAAACGCACCCTGGGGCTCCTCCCCCGCCACCGTCGCCCGGGCCTCCTGCACCAGATCGAGGATGCGCCGCGCGTAGCCAAGGAAATTCCAGCCGGCCGGCGACAGGCGCAGGCGGCTCTTCTCGCGGATAAACAACGCCACGCCCAGGTCCTGCTCCAGTTGCTTGATGCGCGTGGTCAGGTTCGACGGCACGCGATGAATCAACTGCGCGGCCGCGCTGATACTGCCCTGCTCGGCCACGGCCTTGAAAATTTCCAGCTGCACCAGATCCAAACCATTCTCCAATCGTGAACGTATTGCTTAATATTATTCACTTTCAAGAAAACATACAGCCCCGTAGGCTGGCGTCATTCACTCATTCAGCCGGACGGTGCCATGAACGCGATTTCCTCCAACACTCACGCCCTGTCGATCAATCCCGCCAATGGCGAAACCATCGGCAGCTACCCGTACGAAACCCAGGCGCAACTGGATGCCGCGCTCGACCGTGCTACTGCCGCCTTCCGCACCTGGCGCCGCCAGCCTGTGAGCCAGCGCGCCGAATTGCTGCTGGCCCTGGCCCGCGCCCTGCGTGAGCAAGCCGAAACCATGGCGCAGATGATCACCCGGGAAATGGGCAAACCCATCGCCCAGGCCCGCGCCGAAATCGAAAAATGTGCGCTGATGACCGAGTGGTACGCCGCCCACGGCCCGGCCATGCTCGCCGCGGAACCGACCCTGGTCGACAACGGCAGCGCGCGCATTGAGTACCGCCCGCTGGGCCCTATCCTTGCGGTGATGCCGTGGAACTTCCCGGTGTGGCAAGTGCTGCGCGGCGCCGTGCCGAGCCTGCTGGCCGGCAATACCTACGTGCTCAAACACGCACCTAACGTGATGGGCAGCGCCTACCTGATCCAGCAGGCGTTGCGCACAGCCGGCTTCGCCGAGGGCTTGTTCGAAGTGATTAACGTGACCCAGGACGGCGTGTCCAAGGCCATTGCCGACCCGCGCATCGCTGCTGTCACCCTCACCGGCAGCGTGCGCGCCGGCATGGCCATCGGCTCCCAGGCCGGTGCTGCGCTGAAAAAATGCGTGCTGGAACTGGGCGGCTCCGACCCTTTCATCGTGCTCAACGACGCCGACCTCGACGCCGCCGTGCAAGCCGCCCTCATCGGCCGCTTCCAGAACAGCGGCCAGGTTTGCGCCGCCGCCAAGCGCCTGATCATCGAAGAGGGCGTGGTTCAGGCCTTCACCGAAAGATTCCTCGACGCCAGCCGTGCACTGGTGATGGGCGACCCGACATCCGCCACCACCTACATCGGCCCCATGGCACGCTTCGACCTGCGCGACGAGCTGCACGGCCAGGTCCAGGCCACGCTCGCGCAAGGTGCAACCCTGCTGCTGGGCGGCCATAAAATCGACGGCGCCGGCAACTACTACGCGCCGACCGTCCTGGCCGACGTCACCGACCAGATGACCTCATTCAAACAGGAACTGTTCGGCCCGGTGGCCTCGATCATCACCGCCCGCGACGCCGAGCATGCCGTGGCGCTGGCCAACGACAGCGAGTTCGGCCTCACAGCCAGCATCTTCACCCGCGACGCGGTCAAGGCACAGGCGATCACCGACGAGCTGGAAACCGGCGGCGTGTTCGTCAACGCGTTCAGCGTCTCCGACCCCCGCGTGGCGTTTGGCGGGGTGAAGAAAAGCGGGTTCGGCCGCGAGCTGTCGCACTTTGGCGTGCGCGAGTTCTGCAACGCACAGACCGTGTGGCTGGAGCGCAAGTAACCGCACATCACCTCAAGATCGGCTGTGGCGCCTCACACACTGCACCAGCCCATCCAGCGCCTGGGACTTGACCGGCGCGAGCACGCACACCGTGTGCTCGCGTTCGCCCTCCGTGACGGTCAGGGTGTAATGCACCTGGCCCGGCTTGCCGGGCTCCGGCGCATTGCTTTGCGGCAACTTGAAGAAGTCCGACGCCTGGATCAGTTGGCGCAGCTCCTGCTGATCCGGCTCGGGCAGCGCATCCAGCTCGACGCTGCGAGGTTTGGCCAGGCCCGGAAAAAATGCCGGGCCGCCGTTTTCCTTGATCGAAATTCGCATGGCTGTTCCTCACCGCCCAGGCGGTTTGTCAGACGTTGATACCCACCGCTTTCCAGCCTGCCTTGACGGCCTTCTGCTCGTCCTTGTTGGCGCCGTAGAGGCGACCGGCCACATCATAGGTGATGCGCGCAAAACGCAGAAACCCCGAGTTCGGCCGCAGCCGTGCGTCGCGCAAGGCGTCGTACCAGATGCGACCGGCACGCTCCCAGGCAAACCCGCCGATCTTCGTCGCGACCTGATAGAACGCATGGTTGGGAATACCGGAATTGATGTGCACGCCGCCGTTGTCATCATAGGTATGCACAAAGTCATCCATATGCCCGGGCTGCGGGTCCTTGCCCAACAGGGCGTCATCAAACGCGGTGCCCGGCGCTTTCATCGAGCGCAGCGCCGTGCCCTTGATCTTTTTGGTGAACAGCCCCTTGCCGATCAACCAGTCGGCGTCCTCGGCCTTCTGCTTCAACGCGTACTGCTTGATCAGCGAGCCGAACACGTCCGACAGCGACTCGTTCAACGCACCGGACTGGTTGAAGTACATCAGCTTGGCTTCGTCCTCGGTGACGCCGTGGGCCAACTCATGGCCGATCACGTCGAGCGCAATGGTGAAGCGGTTGAACAACTGCTGATCGCCATCGCCGAACACCATCTGGGTCGAGTTCCAGAATGCATTGTTATAGGCCTGGCCAAAGTGAACCGTGGCGTCCAGCGCCATGCCGGAATCGTCGATGGAGTTGCGGTCGAACACCTCGTCGAAAAAATCGAAGGTCGCGCCCAGGCCGTCGTAGGCCTCGTCCACTGCCGCATCGCCGCTGGCGGGCTGCCCTTCACTGCGGATCAGCTTGCCCGGCAGGGTGTCGGTGCCATCGGCGCTGTAGATGGAACGGCGTTTTTCTGCGGCCATGGCCAGGGCCATGTGCGCGGTGCCCTTGGCGGGCACGGCAAGCATGCGCAGCGAGCGGAACGTGCTGTCCTTGGCGCGCGTGCGCAGTGCGATTTCGCGTTGGGCTTTATCGCCGTGGCGCGCGATCTGATCGAGCATGTACGGCGGGATCAGGCAGAAGATCGGGTTGCGGGGATGGCGAATACACATAAGCTGGCTCCCTTTTGACGTGTGATGAACTCCGAATAACCGTTTCAGGATAGTCCCGCCGACGGAAACTGGCCTAAATTGTCATGAACTTGTGTTGCAGTAGTGTTTATTCCAGGCCCGCAAGGAGCAGTCCATGCCACCCCGCACCCGCAAAATCGACCTGTCACACCGTCCCCGCCTTGGCGATCTGCGCCCGCTGGTCACGGCCAGCCCTTCCCTGCTGCAGGCGCGGGCGGCAACCCCGCGCATCACTGCCGCCAAGGACCTGAAAAACCGCACCGGCTATGCCGAGGACTTTCTTGGCGGCTTCGAAGTGCCCTGGCCCACGGTTGACCGGGCCCTGGCCGATGATCTGCAGCCAAAGCGCCTGGACTACACGCATTTTTCCATCACGATGTCGCGCTCCAGGCGCCTGGCCTTCTACGTCGGCGTCAATATCGACGGCGCGCAACACGTGGACATCGTGCGCAGCAACGACACCTGGGCCTACGACGGCCGCTTGCCCGTCGACGCCCAGGTCGGTGAGGAGCTCTACGCCGGCAATGGCCTGGACCGTGGCCACCTGGTGCGACGCCAGGATCCCAACTGGGGCGCCGAGGCCGCCACCGCCAACGTCGACACCTTCCATTTCACCAACTGCTCGCCGCAGATGAGCGGCTTCAACCAGAAGACCTGGCTGGAACTCGAAGACTATATCCTCGACAACACCCAGCGCTGGAAAGCCCGCGCCACGGTGTTTACCGGCCCGGTGTTCGGCGAAGACGACCGCCTTTACCGGGGCATCCGGATTCCCAAGGCCTTCTGGAAAGTCGTCGCCTACCTCAGCGACGATGGCAAGCCCTCAGCCAGCGCGTACATGATCGACCAGAGCCGCGAACTGGGCCAGCTCGACCTGGTGTTCGGCCAGTTGCGGACCTACCAGCGCAGCGTGCTTCAGATAGAACAGCTGACCGGCGTTCGCTTCGGCAACCTGGCCGATTACGACGGCTTCAGCAACGAAGAGCGCGCCACAGGCACGCGCATTGAAGCGCTGATTCGCGGCCCGGAAGATATTCGTTTGTGATGCACCGCCGATAGCGCACCTGCCCTGTGGCCAGCAGGCTTGCCCCGTGGCGAGCAGGCTTGCCCTGCGTTGGGCTGCGCAGCAGCCCCAAAACCTGACTCCGCGAAGTTTCTGACACACCGCATTCTTAGTTACAGGGGGGCTGCTGCGCAGCCCAACGCGGGGCAAGCCCGCTCGCCACAGGGCAAGCCCTAATGCCGTTCAGTTAAGCGCAGATTCCCTGTGGCGAGCAGGCTTGTCCTGCGCTGGGCTGCGCAGCAGCCCCAAAGCCAGACGCTGAGCCGTATCAGGTACACCGCGTTTTGCTTGATTGGGGGCGCTTCGCACCCCAACGCAGGGCAAGCCTGCTCGCCACAGGGCAAGCCTGCTCGCCACAGGGCAAGCCTGCTCGCCACAGGGCAAACCCGCTCGCCACAATGGAAGCGGTCTGCTGTTGAGAGCAGCCCCGCATCTTCCCGCCCACCCCGCCATGCACTACCATACCGCGCCGTTTCCCGGACGGGACTCATTGGGGTTTCGCCAACGGTTCAAACGGAGATTGCCCCCATGCTGCCACGCGTTACCGCCTTGATGATCGGCCTCGGGCTGTCCGTTGCAGAGGCCCACGCCGCGCCGACCCACTACCCGCTGACCCTGGAAAACTGCGGCAGCCACATCAGCTTCGCCCAGGCCCCCGTACGCAGCGTGACCATCGGCCAGGCCGCCACCGAAATGCTTTATGCCCTGGGCGTCGGTGACAAAGTGGTCGGCACCTCGCTGTGGTTCAACAACGTGCTGGCGCAGTACAAAACCCTCAACGATGGCATCGAGCGCCTGGCCAACAACGAGCCGAGCTTCGAATCCGTCATCGCCAAGCGCCCGCAGCTGGTGGCCGCCGAGCTGGAATGGGTGGTCGGCGCACAAGGCGTGGTAGGCACCCGCGAGCAGTTTCATGAACTGAACATCCCCACCTACCTGCTGCCGTCGGACTGCGAAGGCAAGGACAACCTGGTGGGCGCCGACGGCACGCGGCTGGAGCCGTTTCGCATCGACACGATCTACAAGAGCATCAGTCAGTTGGCCGAGATCTTCGACGTGCAGGCGCGCGGTCAACAGCTCAACGACGAACTCAAGGCACGCCTGGCCAAATCCGTCGCCACCGCGCAAGGCAAAGGCTTGAAGCAGGCCAGCGCGCTGGTGTGGTTCTCCAGCGCCGAGATGGCCAGCGATCCCTACGTGGCCGGCCACAAGGGCATCCCCGAATTCATGCTGCACACCCTGGGCCTGTCCAACGTGGTGCAGTCCGATGAAGAGTGGCCCGCCGTCGGCTGGGAAACCATCGCCAAGGCCAACCCGACCTTTCTGGTGATCGCACGCATGGACCGGCGCCGCTACCCCGCCGACGACCATCAACAGAAACTTGCCTTCCTGCGCAGCGACCCGGTGACCCGCAACATGGACGCCGTCAAACACAACCGCATCATCGTCCTCGACGCCCTGGCGCTGCAGGCCAGCATTCGCATGTTCGACGGCCTGGAACAACTGGCCGGCGCCATCGACGGCTACGACCTGCCCCAATGATGCGCACCCTGCTCGCCCTCACATTGCTGCTGATCGCCCTGCTCGCCGGGGTGGCCATCGGCGAAACCGCCATCGCACCGCAGGTGGTGCTCAAGGTGCTGGCCAATAAACTGTGGGCGGCCGGCTACGTGCTCGACCCCATCGACGAGGGCGTGGTGTGGAACTACCGCCTCACCCGCGCGCTGGTGGCCGCCGCCTGCGGGGCCGGGCTGGCGACCTGCGGGGTGATCCTGCAGTCGTTGCTGCGCAACCCGTTAGCCGACCCGTACCTGCTGGGCATCAGCGCCGGCGCCTCCACCGGCGCGGTGCTGGTCGCCCTGATCGGCGTGGGCGGCGGGCTGATTTCACTGTCGGCGGGGGCATTCGTCGGCGCCATGGCCGCCTTCGCGCTGGTGACCCTGCTCGCACGGGCCAGTGGCTCGGCGCGCGGCACTGGGCAGATCATCCTCGCGGGCATCGCCGGTTCCCAGCTGTTCAATGCGCTCACCGCGTTCCTGATCACTAAATCGGCCAGTTCCGAACAGGCGCGCGGCATCATGTTCTGGCTACTCGGCAACCTCAGTGGCGTGCGCTGGCCATCGGTGTGGCTGGCCGTGCCGGTGGCGGTCGCCGGCCTGATCGTGTGCCTGTGGCACCGCCGCGCGCTGGATGCGTTTACCTTCGGCAGCGACTCGGCGGCCTCCCTCGGCATTCCGGTGCGCCGCGTGCAATGCGTGCTGGTGGGCTGCGCCGCGCTGGTGACGGCGGTGATGGTATCGATTGTCGGCGCCATCGGCTTTGTCGGCCTGGTGATTCCCCACGCCGTGCGCCTGCTGCTCGGCACCGCGCATTCGCGGCTGCTGCCGGCCAGCGCTCTG
This sequence comes from Pseudomonas sp. MH9.3, assembly GCF_034354675.1. Taxonomy (NCBI): domain Bacteria; kingdom Pseudomonadati; phylum Pseudomonadota; class Gammaproteobacteria; order Pseudomonadales; family Pseudomonadaceae; genus Pseudomonas; species Pseudomonas sp. MH9.3. The sequence goes on from NZ_CP133785.1 coordinate 1,733,653, forward strand.
GGCGGCGCGCTGTTTCTGATCGCGGCGGACGTGCTCTCGCGCAGCCTGATCAAGGGCCAGGTGATTCCGGTCGGAGTAGTCACCGCACTGGTCGGCGCACCGGTGTTCGCGTTGATCCTGATCGGCCGGAGAAACGCGCGATGAGCGTATTGAGTTGCAGCGGCCTGGGCTTCAAGGTGCGCGATGCGCAGTTGCTGCACGATATTCACCTGGAGGTGCAGGCGGGGGAAACCCTGGGCATCGTCGGGCCGAACGGCTCCGGCAAATCCACCCTGCTAAAACTGCTGGCCGGCCTGCGCACGCCCGCCAGCGGCGACGTGCGCCTGGGCGGCAAGCGTCTGGGCAGCTTGTCGCGCCGCGTCATTGCGCAACAACTGGCGGTGGTGGAACAACAGGCCGACACCGACGACGCCATCGGCGTGTTCGACGCCGTGGCCCTGGGCCGCACGCCCTGGCTGTCGGCGCTGAGCCCCTGGTCCCACGAGGACGAGGCCATCGTGCACCAGGCCCTGCACGACGTGGACGCCACCCACCTCAGCCAGCGTGCCTGGCGCAGCCTCTCCGGCGGCGAGCGCCAGCGCGTGCACATCGCCCGTGCGCTGGCGCAACGGCCACAGATTCTGCTGCTGGATGAGCCGACCAATCACCTCGACATCCAGCACCAACTGACGATCCTCAAAGGCGTGCAAGCGTTACCGGTGACCACCCTGATTGCCTTGCACGACCTCAACCAGGCGCTGACCTGCGACCGCCTCGCCGTGCTGGATCGCGGACGGCTGGTAGCGCTGGGCAAACCGCTGGAGGTGCTCACGCCACAGCGGTTGCAGGACACCTTCGGCGTGCAGGGCCATTACCTGACCGACCCGTTCGACGGCGCACAGATCCTGCGCCTGCGCTCAAGCTGACCCCTGTTTCACACAAGCCTTGCGCAAAATCTGCAGCAACTGGTGAATGGAATACGGCTTGTGCAGCAAGTCGAAGCCGTGGGTGCCTTGCTGCGCCAGCACATGGCTGTAGCCACTGGTGAGCACAATCGGCAACGCCGGCCACAACTGCTGGATCTCCTTGGCCAGTTCCAGGCCATTCATGCCCGGCATCATCACGTCCGAAAACACCACGTCGAAATCCTCGGCGGCGTCGGTCAGACACTTGAGTGCCTGCTCGGCATTCACCGCCCAGGTCGCCTGATAGCCCAGTTCCTCCAGCGCCTGGGTGGCGAAGGTGCCGACTTCGATATTGTCTTCCACCACCAGCACGCGGCCGCCCTGCCCGTCGGTGAGGAGCGCCGGCTCCAGCGGCACATCGGGTTCCAGTGGTTGCGCGGTGACCCGGGGCAGGTACAGGGTAAAGGTCGAGCCCTGGCCCAGTTCAGTACTCACCCGCACTTCGCCGCCCGATTGCTTGGCAAAGCCGAACACCTGGCTGAGGCCAAGCCCGGTGCCCTGCCCCACATTCTTGGTGGTGAAGAACGGCTCGAAAATCCGCTCCAGATGCTCCGGCCGAATGCCGCTGCCGGTGTCGCGCATGGCGATTGCAACAAAGTCGCCTTGCACCTGCGGCTGGCCGCGCAGCGCAGGGAGGGTGTCGACTGCCGCCACGGCGATGGTCAAACGGCCAACGCCCTTCATCGCATCCCGCGCGTTGACCGCCACATTCACCAGCGCCGAGTCGAACTGGCTGGAGTCGGCGTACACACAACAGTCCTGGGGCGCCAGGTCGGTGCTGATCTGGATATGGGCGCCGCACAAAGATTCCATCATTTCCACCAGCGAGGTCACGCTCTGGCTGACGTCGAAGGTCTGCGGCTTCAACGCCTGTCGGCGTGCGAAGGCGAGCAGTTGCCCGGTAAGACGCGCCGCGCGATTGACCGTGTCGGAGATGGCCGCCAGGTAACGGCTGCGCCGCACCTCGGGCAATTCCGGGCGTTCCAGCAGGTCAAGGGACGAGCGAATCACCGTCAACAGGTTGTTGAAGTCGTGGGCCACGCCGCCGGTGAGCTGGCCCAGCGCCTCGAGTTTCTGCGCCTGGCGCAGTTGTTCTTCGGCCTTGCTGCGCTCTTCCATGGCCTCGGTGATGCGCTGCTCCAGGGTTTCGTTGAGCGCCTGCATGCCCAGCTCGACGCGTTTTTGATCGGTGATGTCCTGCACCAGGCCGAACAGTTTCAGGGTGCGGCCCTGAGCATCGAGCTGCGGCGTGCTGCGCGCGAGGATCCAGCGCACCTGCTGGTCCTCGGCGCGGCGGATACGGCACTGGAAATCCCAGCCGGTGCCCTGCTCGGCCGCCCGCTTGAACGACGCCTCCACATCGGGCCGGTCCTCGGGCAACACGTGAGACATGAAGGTGTCGATGCCCCAGTGCTCGACCCGCGCGCTGTGGCCGAAAATCTGGTCATGCCGGGCAGCGCGCACCGAGCTGTCGGCGCCAATGTCCAGCTCCCATTCACCGATCTGCCCGGCGTCGATGGCCAGGCGCAGCCGCGCTTCACTTTCGCGCAACGCGGCCTCGCGCCGATTGCGCGCACGGGCCAACTGCGAGGTGACGCGCGCGATCAGGTCGCGCGCTGAAAACGGTTTGATCAGGTAGTCATCGGCGCCCGCCGCCAGGCCTTCGGCGCGCGCCTCTTCGCCGGCGCGGGCCGACAGCAGAATCACCGGGGTCGCCTGCAGGCGCGCTTCCTCACGCACCGCGCGCAACAGGCCAAAGCCATCGAGCACCGGCATCATCACGTCGGTAAGAATCAACTGCGGCAAGCGCTCGCGCGCAATCTCCAGTGCCGCCTGGCCATCGGTCGCCGTCTCCACGCGCAGGCCTTCGGCTTGCAGCAGGCGGGCGACATAGGCGCGCATGTCGGCGTTGTCATCGGCCAGCAGCACGCATTCTTCAAACGGTTCGGCGTCAGGCTCATCCTGCACCTGCGGCGCCGGCGCGTCGGGCAACCAGCCCATAGCTTCCTCGACAAAGGCGCTGACGTTGGTAGTAGAACCGTGCAGCAGCGCCGGGCTGTGCAGCGGTTTGGGCACATGGCGGCGGCCCAGCGGCAAGGTGATGGTGAAGGTGCTGCCCACTCCGACTTCACTGTTCACCGAAAGCCTGCCGCCCTGCAGGCGCACCAGCTCATCCACCAGCGCCAGGCCAATACCCGAACCTTCGAACGAGCGGCCGGCGGGGTTGTCGATCCGGTGGAAACGTTCGAACAGACGCGGCAGTTCATCGGCCGCAATACCGGTGCCGGTGTCAGTGACACTGACCTGGGCACTCGCGCCATCGGCGCCGGGTTCGACGCTGACCCGAATCTGCCCAGCCAGGGTGAACTTGAAGGCGTTGGAAATCAGGTTCAGCACCACCTTTTCCCACATGTCCCGGTCGACGTAGGCCGTGTCTGGCAATGGCGTGGTGTCGATGATCAGCGCCAGACCCGCACGCTCGCAGGCCGAGCGAAAATTGGAGGCGAGGTCGGCGGTCAATTCGGGCAGATCCACCGGCTCGTAGGATGCCTGGGCGCGACCGGCCTCGATGCGCGAAAACTCCAGCAGCGAATTGACCAGCTTGAGCAGGCGCTGGCCGTTGCGATAGGCCAGGGTCACGCGCTCGCGCTCATCGGCAGGCAGCGCGTCGCCCAGGGCCAGCGATTGCTCCAGCGGCCCGAGCATCAGGGTCAGCGGCGTGCGGAATTCATGACTGATATTGGTAAAGAAGGTAGTCTTGGCCTGGTCGATGGCAGCCAGGGCATCGGCGCGCTGACGTTCGTAGGCCCGCGCCCGCACGGTGGCCAGCGCCGCCGAGAGCGCGGCGCCCAACAGCTCGAAAAAGCCGCGGTAAATATCATTCATCGGCAGGCGCGGCGAGGCACCGGCCACCAGGAACAGCGGCGTCTGCGTATCGTCGGGCACCACCAGCGGCAACACGAAAGCCGTGAGCGGCGATTCCGGGTACGGCCCGCAGTCAATGCCGGCGAACAATGCCTCAATGTCGTCCACCTGCAGCGTGCGCTTTTGCGCGCACGCCGCGCCCAGCGGCCATGGCGCGGTGTCATCCAGGCTGATCCAGGCCGGGGATGCGGCGGTATCTGCGCCAATGCCGTCGTGCTGCACCAGGCGGTAGCCGTCGGCTTCCCGCGCGTAAAACAGCAGGAAGGGAATATCGAAGTTGAACGTCGCCAGTGTCTCGACCGTCAGCGCGATCAGCTGAGGCAAATCCTCGGCAACCGCCAGCCGGCCAGTCAGGTCACGCAGCGCACGGGTGCGGCGCTCGGCCAGGATGGTCACGGTGGTTTCGGTCACCGGGTGAAACAGCCCGCCGATACCGCCGGTTTCATCGCGGATGGGCGAGGTGGAAAAGGTGAAGAAGGTCTCTTCCAGGTAACCGTTGCGCGTGAGGAACATACGCTGGTTTTCGAGAAAGCTGGTCTCCCCTGCCAGCGCCCGCGTGAACGGCTCGCCGATGGCCGGCCAGGCGCTGGCCCAGGTCACGTGGTAACCCTCGCCCAGCGCGCGCGGGTGCGACTCGCCACACAACACCTTGTAGCCGTCGTTGTAGATCTGCGTGTTCTCCGGCCCCCAGATGATATTGATCGGGAAGTTCGACGCCAGACACAGGCTGACGGTGGTGCGCAGGCTCTGCGGCCAGTGCTCGATCGGACCCAGCGGCGTTGCCGACCAATCCCTGGACTGGATCAGGGAGGCCAGCTCGCCGCCCCCCGACAAGAAGGAATGCGTAATCACGGGATTGAACCACCAGCAGATTTAAGGGCGCGTAGTAGTCAGTCTGACCGCCGCCGACAGAAATCCTCCCATGGGTGAGTCAAGCATTTATTGGCCGCTGCATGTGCGTGGTTTGCCACAGCGGATCGTCTTCGATATCAACGAATTCAAAGCCCTGGCGCAGCCAGAAATCACTCACCGGCTTGGATGCGCGGACTCATGCCACCTGGATCCGGGTGATGCCGACGATGGCGGCTTGCGCGAGGATCTGTTCAGGCGTGGCATCGGCGGGCGGCATGATCAGGCTGTTCTCGGCGTCGCCCAGGTGCAGGGCCAGCAGGTGCAGGGCAGCGTCGTGATCGGGGAGTTCGGGTTGGTTGAGTTCGAAGGTGTGGGTACGGGACTGGTTGTTGAGGAGGTAGGTGACGGTGTATTCGCGCATCGCAGTGTCCTTTGGCGGGTGGAGGGCGGGTGTTACGCGGTATGAATGTGGGAGGGGGCTTGCTCCCGATGGCGGTCTTTGAGTGTGTGCGCTGTTCAACAGATCGGCCTCAATATCAGCGCAACGATACGAAGATTCTCGTTGAAATTAAATGTCATGCATTAGAGAAGACCAGTCATTGGCGTTAATACTGTTTTTTTGTACAGTTCTCGCTCATGCACATGGATACCCGAGCGGCATGTGCACGTGAGAGCAGCGGCAGGCAGGTCCAGGGAAGAGTTTCACACGTGGTGGTCAGAGGCACCGTACGGTGACGATTCCGTTGACCAAGTGTGGATCAAGGCAGGTATAGAGTATGCAAAATCGAAAGGGTATTAAGTGGTACGTCTGGCTGCTGCTTGCCATTTGTTCAGGGCAAGCGCTTTACATTTACGTAAGCGGACCCAGCAGGCCGGCCCCGGCGAAGGTCGTTACCGTTACTCCTGTGAGCGATGGCGGCGCAATCTACGAAGTTCTTTACGATTCAGGAGGTGCAACGGTGCCGTTTATTTATCGGTACTTCCTGATGGATCTGCAGCCCAGTGACGCCGAAGCGCTCAAGAAAAGCGGATCAGCAACCCCCTTCCTTGTGACCAAAGGCACACAGGCCGTTGGCGAGGTTTCGGGCAACCACGTCAAACTAAAGACAAGCGAGACCATCTACGACTTTCACAACACCGCCTACTTTAAAATCGATGGAGAACTCAACATCGTTAAGTTCAATCTGGAAGCGACCCTTCCCTAGCAGAGGATTTGAAAACACCGGCATTGCGCCGGTGTTTTCGTTTGGACTCAACGTGAAGCTTTAAGCGTCGTAACTTAACGCAGCGATCCTTCCTGTTATCCAGCGGTGGCTATAAGTCAAAACACCCTCCGCCATCGCCACCGAAAAATGGATAAACCCATGGGCAGATTCCGGCAGAAGATGGGTCTCGGCCCCCGGCCAACGTTCTGCCATCTGCAGCGTGTCATCCTTCAGCGGATCCAGCTCCCCGACGAACATCAACACCGGCGGCATCCCGTCGAAGTCACCATACAGCGGCGACAATGGCGCCTGTCGGCGTTCTTCATCATTCAACCCCGGCGTCAGCAGGCGCAGCGCGTCGACCATTCCCGGGCCGTCCAGCAGCAAGGTGTCCGGCCCGGCGGTGCGCACGCTCGGCGTGCCGGTCAAATCGTAAACCCCGTAATACAACACCGCCCCGCTCACACGCTTGAGCAGATCCGGCCATTGCTTGAGCGTCAGCAAGGTCGCGGCCGCCAAATGCCCACCGGCCGACTCACCGACGACAAACACCGGCAAGCCTGCAAACTCATCGGCCGTCAGCAGCCACCGCGCGGCGGCGAGGCAGTCGTCCATCAGCCCCTCAACCGGCGTGTCGACCGCCAGCCGATAATCCACCGACACCACCGTCACATCGCACGCCCGCACCATGCCCAGGTTCAGCGCGTCGTCCATCTGCGCATTGCCGATCACCCAGCCGCCACCGTGGATATCCAGCACCACTCCCTTGGGCGTGCCGGATGGCCGCAAAATGCGCACCGGCACGCCATTCACAACCCTGCTCTCAGCCGGCGTTGCGCGCTTGATCTTCTGACTGACGCGCAACAGCGCCTGAATCAGACGCGGGGTGACGCGGTTGCGGATCTTGAAGCGCGGCATCCACGCGAGCTTTTGGTTGAAGCGGCGCATCTGGGCGAGTTCGGCCTCGGAGGCGGGCCAGTGTTTATGGGCCATTAACGGTTATTCCGCAAAATCGAAAAATTCAACGCCGCCGCCACACACAGCCACGCCAGGTAAGGGAACAGCATCAAGCCAGTGATCAAGTCCAGGCGTACCGCGAACACCACCATCGCCGCCACGGTGAGCCACAGCAACACAATAATCACCATGCCCGCAAACAACCGATGGGCGCCGAAAAACACCGGCGTCCACAGCGTATTCAACGCAATCTGCGCCGCCCACAGCGCCAGCACCAGCTCACTGCCCGGGATCAGGCTGAGGCGATAACCGGCCCAGGCGAGCAATAGATAGATAATCGTCCATGCGACCGGGAACAGCCAATTGGGAGGGGTAAAACTGGGTTTGACGAGGGATTCGTACCAGGCACCCGGCTTGAAAATCACACCGGTACTGGCCGCAGCGGCGCAGGCGAGCAGGAAGATAAAAAAGGTCATGGACGATCCTTGATCTGGAAGGGTTCCCACCTTGGACGGGCAATACGGGGTTAAAAGTTCATCGCCGATGGCAAGGATCATTCCTACCCGTCGTGCGGGAATGAAGCGCGAAAACACATCGCCATAGAGAAGGGGCTCGCTTGAGCCTACCTCATATCGTCAATTGCAGGATGGCTCACGTCTGCCGTAGATGCCATTCGTGATCGGCAACATTAGGCCAGGAGCCGCCACTCGCAACCGGCAGTTTCCGTGGTGAAGCAGTCAACCATCGATCAATCCCGCGAAGCTGGGCCTGTCGAACGCCCAATGCCCGCGAGAAAATTCCTGGTGTCTCGATTAGAACGCAGATGAACCACGCGGCAAGCTGATGGCGCAGTTGCCACGAGTTGCTGCATCTTTGCTCGCGCTGATTTGTTCGTCCGCCACATGAATCTGAAAAACCCCGGCAGGTTCGCCAACAGTTCGGGGCAGTTCTCCGGCAAGTCAGGCCGAGACTTACCCTGTTGGAGCAGCGTTCTGAGCAGTACGCGCAAGAATCGAAGCGGCGCCGAACGATCAATCCATATTAAAAGATCTGCACGGGCCACCCGATTGTCCCAAGTGGCTGAATGGCCACCTTCGAATATCCAGCAATCACGGGCCTCGACGTCTAGACAAAGCCGCGTCTTCTCGTCCCGACTTCGCTCGATCCATCCTGACTGCCAGTGGATAGTGTCGATATGAACAACCGGCAACCCCGTACGCTGGCCAAGCTTACGCGCCAAAGTGCTTTTTCCAGACCCAGGTTGACCCACAATCATCACCCTTTGCATCCGAGCTCCTTCTGACTATGCAAGCTGATTTTTGGGGGTGGCGATTTTACGTCAATGCCTATCTCCGTCAACAAAAGCGGTCAGCACGACAGGCAACTTTCTCCCGGAAGACTTCAGCCGATTGGAGGGCATCGGTTGGATAAACGGTGCCAGTGTGCTGCGGAGTCGAGATGAACGTGTTTCTGCTTTATAGGTAAGAAAGGCGTATCGAGCGTGCCCAGCGCTATTGAAACCCAATTGGCGAACTCACCTTGAGATCGTGACCAGAACAAGGCCGAACCGCAGTGCACGCAGAACTCGCGTGATACCGTCGCTGAAGAAGCATAGGTTTTAATATGCAGGGCACCGCTAAGTATTCGCAGCGCGCTACGCGGAACGCTGCCGTACGAAGCAAATGCGGCGCCATGAGCTTTGCGACACTGGCTGCAATGACAATGACTGATGGCTTCAGGTGTGGTGGATAGCTCATAACTGACGGCCGCACATAGACAGCTTCCTTTATAGACCTCTGTCACACCCTTTTCCCTGCATGCAAAGCCCCAGCGTAGCCGTCCCGGTCTAACCCGTCGACCGAGCGCTACTCGCCTGAAGCGCCTGCGGTTCGCAGCGAACGGGGTTGAGAGATTCCTGGCCGATTCGTAAGCTTGAATCCCTTTAATGATGGCTGCCTTGCCAGCCCTCCAAACCTCTGCGACGTCGTTGTTACCCAACGTCCAATCGCGCTTGAACGATCTACTAGTCCACCTGTGATATCCAGCAGTCGCTTAGCGGCGTGGTTCGCGAGTTTGCGAAAGACCAAGCGCGCCATATCATGCAGTTTCGTTCAATCACGGACTAATGGAATGGCAATACGACTAAGGCAAGCAAGTGTGACTGACATTCCGGCTATCTACCGAGGCGAGGAAAGCTATATTCGGTGTTGGGAACCTGAGCATGAAATTACGTGGCGCTTGCAACTGGAGCGGCACCTGACGCGCTGGGTGGAAAATTTCGAACGGTTTACAATCGCGCTCATGGGTGACCACTTCGCGGGATACTCGCTTTGGACGCCTGATCAAGACCACGCAGAACTTAGCACTATCCACGTAGTGGCAGACCATAGGCGTAGCGGCGTAGGAATGGCACTTCTGGAGGCGTATGCGCTGGACGCGGCAGCGCAGGGATTCAGTCAATTGCGTTTAAGTGTACGGCCTGATAACCCTGCAAAATTGATGTACCAAAAAGCGGGTTTTCTGTGTACCGGGACAGGGGCACACGACTACCTTACCTATGAGCGGCACGCTTGATAGTCACGCCGATGAAGCCAGCTTCTGGCCGTTTTCTGCCTGAGGTGATCGGCTGAAAACGACCAGGAGCGGACAGTGACCGAATCTTTGCGAGCAGCCCATCGATTGCTCAAGGTCGCGCGCTCACTGGCGGATCTTGAACACGCCGACGTGATCAGACGCGGCTATTTACGGCCGAAAATGCTCCATCTGGTGTCACTCCTTGGTCAGATCAACCAACGGCGTCTGCCGCACCTCAGTCTCCCGCCCATCCTGAATCTCGCTCACCTGCTTCAAGGCCTTATCCACCGCCGCCTTGTCCGCCAACAAGCTGTAGCTGATGCGGAACTGCCTGTGTTCCTTGGGCCCAATTGTCGGTACCAGGTTCAGTGGCCGCTGATAACGGCGGTTGTAGGAAAAACTCGTCCCCGGCTCCAGCCCCGTGACATAGCCCTGGCCTTGGGTATCGGTGTTTTTCCACAGGGAAAACACGGGCAGTGTCTGGGTATTGAAGCCGACCGAAACGCCCAGGCTGCCAGCCTTGTTATGCAACACGGTCAACGTATCGCCCTTGGCGTCGGCATACGGCACCACGTTGTAAACCGTTTCGTCGTAGTCCCTGGTCGGTGCGCGGTAGGTTTGCCAGTCGGGCAGCTCGCCCTTGGCCTTGTCGTTGAAAGGCGACACCTGTTTCACCGGCGCGGCGAAACGAGCGCCCTGCTCCAGGAACGGGGTGCTGAAGTTGCTGTGATACAGCGCCTGGTATTCCTTCGGATAGTCGCCGTTGTTGGTCAGGGTGTCGTTGAGGGCAAACGCGACGCTGCCGGGTTCGGTGACCAGTTCGGTCGCGACCGAGAAGTCGACCTTCTTGAACGCCTGTTCTTTCAGTTCACCGCGCAGGGTGATGGCGTACGGTGGTTTTTCATCGATGTGCAGCGTGACTTTACTCGCAGGAATGTTGGCGGCCCGACCGTGCAGGGTCAGCAGTTCGCCGTTGTCGACGCCGGGATGGCCGACCCATTCGTATCCGCAGCGGGTGACCAGCTCATTGAAACCTTCCAGCCAACCCAGGCCACCGCGGCCATTGAGTTCGATGAAGGACGGATTGACCACTTCCTTGACCGGCGAATCCCAGCCCATGCGTACATTGCCAACCGAGGCCTGCAAGACGTTCATTCCGCGAGTCGGCACTACCGAGAGTTTCATCGTGCCGTTATCGATGTCGACAATGCTGACGCCCTCCTGCCGACCGCCGTGCAAGGTGCGCAGGGTAACGCTGAAGGGTTTGTCGGTTTTTAGTCCGAGTTGCTGACTGGTGATCTGCCAGCTCTGGGCGGCTTTGTCAGTGTCGAGCAGAACGTAATCCCAAGCCATGGCGTGGGAGGCAGCGGACAGTGCGCTGATGGCAACAAAAAGTTTGAGCGGGGTCATGGCGGCGGCCTTTCTTGGAGTTGTGCCATTTTTATAAACCGGGTGAAACGTTTCAGCAAGCTTAAAAAAGAAATCCAGCGCCGGCCAATGGCAGGTAAATTTCGGACAAATCGGAAAATTGAGTCCATGCCATCGCTGATTGGCCGATTACAGTCTGTCGCGAAGGGCTCGATTGACCCACTGGTGAAAGATCGACCCAATCTCGAGCCGATCTATCTATACCGATTAGAAACACCAGTCCTCAGCGTGAATGACACGGCAGAACGGTCCCGACAAGGTTGCATTGTGATGAGCGACAATATTTTCGGCCGTCAGTAAAGGAGTGTCAGTGCAGGTGTGACCATCGGCGATCAGCACTGTATCGAATCCAAGATCTCGTGCGGCGCGACAGGTGCTGTCGACACAGTACTGGGTCTTCATTCCGGCAATAACTACGCCCAGTGATCCACAAGCCTTTAACCGATCGGCCAAGTCAGTAGAAGCGAATGCATTGGGTCGGCTTTTTTCGAAGATCACTTCGTCGCCTTGCAACAGCAGTTCCTGCACCCAGTGCGTCAGTGGGCTTCGTTAGGGGAAGCGTAGATAGGCTCGCGAGGCACTGGCTGTCGCGGGAGCGGTTGATTTATGAGCGCGAGGATCGCCCCACACCCGTTTCGAGTGACGCCTGCCTACCCGTCCTTATTGTTACGACATTCTTTCTAGGCGGCTCACCAAACAGCCGTTTATATTCTCGACTGAATTGATTGGCACTTTCGTAACCCACCATTAAGGCCGCTTGAATGACATCGCAATTTTCAACCAGCATCAAGCGCTGCGCCTCATCTAAACGCAAACGTTTCTGATATTGAAGGGGACTGAGCGTTGTGACTTCTTTAAAGTTTTTATATAAGGTTGAAGACGCCATATTCAGTGTTGCAGCCAATTTATCTACCTGCAACGCTTCCCGGTAATTCTCCCGCAACCACAGGATAGCTTGATTAATTTTATGACTTTGAGAACCCACTGAATTCAGTAGGCGAAGCTGGTGCCCAAAGGGCGTTGCGAGCAATCGATAGTGAATTTCTTGATATATCAACGCGCCCAGTGTCTTCGCCTGCTCTGGTTGGTCGAGTAATTCAATCATTCGTAAAAAGGCATCGAGCAACTCTTGGGTGAGTTCTTGCACTGCGGCGCCAACTGCAGTGTCGGTGTTATATTCAATTGGCGGTGGAGTTTTAGCGGCCAACGCAGCCATCAAATGCCTGTCAAGGTCCAAGGACATCGACAGGTAAGGCATTTCCGGGGTTGCTTCCAAGAGGCAACTGGTGACGGGCATGTTCACGCCGGCGATAAAGCACGTGTGTTCTCCGAATGATATATCGTTGATACCAATACGAACCCATTTCTTCCCCTGTACAGCGACGATAAGTATCGGATTGTAGAAATGGGGCTTTGCCGTGTCTGAATGGTCATAGCGGTGCAGCGCAAACCCCTCTATAGGCGTTGGGAACCGGCCCGCCTCAGGAAGAAAGCCAAGTAATATTTCCCTGAGCGCCACGCGACCCTCTTCAGCGGCATAACGATAATTCTTCACCTACTAATACCTCCTGCGCAAGAATATCGGAGCGCGACCTATCTTTACACGCTGCCAAAGGGATTATGACATACGTACGCGAGCCTGAAATATTGCGAGATTCAACACATAGAGAAACAGGCATTAACCGTAGAGAAACGTGACTACTGTCTGTTGCCGGTTTTTGAGAGCATAGCCAACTCGGAAAAATCCTGAGTAATCACTTGATTTTAGAAACCTCAAGATCAACCACGCACTAAAAATTCGGACGCGCAACTATGCCAAGCAATAAAATCGAACGTAAAATTTATGATGCACTTCCTCCCGTCGTGGGCCCCTATTCGCATTCGGTGAAAAATGGCAATACCCTGTACCTGTCAGGCTTCACAGCGTTTGGAACTGATGCTCAAGGGCTGAGCCTTGAAAAACAGGCCAATGCTATTTTGGAGCAGATTAAAGCGGTTGCCACCGAAGAGGGCTCCGGTATGTCTTCACTCTTGAAAGTGACTATATTCATCACCGACTTCAGCCAAGCCGGGGAGCTGCGTAAGGTGTTGGGTCAGCATTATGAAGGGCACTTCCCTGCCAGCTCTCTGGTCGAAGTTTCAAAGTTGTTTTCCCCGGAACTGAATATCGAAATTGAAGCCATTTTCGGGGTGTAACGGGCTATTAGAGCAGTGTGCAAACCTCCCAAAAAACGGCCATGGAAAAGACGGCGGAAATGGCGAGCAGGCTTGTTGTGGCGAGTGGGCTTGCCCTAACGCCGTTCAGTTAAGCGCAGATTCCCTGTGGCGAGCAGGCTTGTCCTGCGTTGGGCTGCGCAGCAGCCCCAAAGCCAGGCGCTGAGCCGTATCAGGTACACCGCGTTTTGCTCGATTGGGGGCGCTTCGCACCCCAACGCGGGGCAAGCCCGCTCGCCACAACATAATAGAGATCGGCATCAAACAATCCTCAGCCAGGGCCACCGCGCCTGATAACTCTGCGCCTTGACCTCAAACAACGCCCGCTCCGGATGCAGCGGGTTGATCCGCAAAATCCCCTGCTCCACATCCGCCAACCCATACGGCGCATACACCTCGCCCGTCGCCACCTCCAGCGCCACGCACGTGCCCGCCACCAGATACCGATCAACCCCCTGCCGCGCCGAGTGCAGTTGCGAATACGGCCGGCCAAACCGCTGGGCATACCAGAGATGAACCCGCGCCTGATTGCGCACCTCGACATTCACCCCCAGGTCCGCGAACAGCGCGTTCGCCTTCTGGATCACCACATCCTCAGCCTCGTAGGACAGGTCCGTATCGAAGTAAAAAACGTCGTAGTCCTTCACCCCATGATCCGCCGGCAGATTCGCCTGATGATTCCACACTGCCTGAAACAGGCACCCCGCCGTCAGCAGGCATTGATCCACCCCAAGCGCCGGCAGGCGCGAGGTGATTTCAGCGTTGAGCGGGTTGGTCATGGCCAGTGTGATAAATGCGTCAGTGCTCAACGTCACGGTTAACGCTCCTGAAGGCAAAATCCGAATCCCCCGCAACGCCTTGCTCCCTTGCCTACACCTGCGTCAGAATCCGCCGGCTTGTGCACTGGGTAGGCCGTCTCTAAGGTGGCTCGGTCGCTGAATCTCTCGGTGATCGGGTTTAGTAGCCCACGGTTTTAACCTAACAAGTGCACGAGCTCAATCCATCAGACGTTCCCGTCTGTGCTCAATGGTGGCTGTGCGCAGGGCGTCTCCGGACGCGCCGGTTTTGTTAGGTTCCACCGGTCTACTAACCTGCGTACAGCCACCGCCTTTTCGTTTAGTAGCGACGAGGTGGCAGCCCAAGCAAGGAACTTAACAATGCTTACTGATTCAAGCACCCTCTTCACCGTCGCCCCCAACGCCAGCACCGAAACCCTCATCACCAACAGTTACGAAACCTTCACCTCAGTCAGCACACTGCTGCTCGACCTGTCCGAAGACCTGAACGGCAAACACCGCGACATCGCCCTGGCGATCCACCAACTGAGCGAACTGGGCGTACTCCTCACCGCCAAGTTGCTCGACCGTGAAGCGCCCTGCCCTGGCTGATCAGCAACCCGCCCGACAAGCCGTCGCAGGCGACCTGTAACGGCTTGCCGCGATCAATTGACCCCAGGCCAGCTCTCGACATATTCAATAGTGAAGTCCGGATAGGAATCGACAATCTGGATCTTGTAGTCGGGGTAGCTGTCGACGGTTTGCCATTTGCCGACAGAGTCCGGCCAGGAAACCACCTTCTTCACCTTAAGGTCGGGGTATTGATTGACCACCTTCACCTTGTAGTCGGGATAGCTGTCCACGAACTGGATCTTGCCGTAAATCTTCGACACATCGACCGTCGTACCGGCGTGGGCGCAAAACGTGCAGGTCAACAACAGCGAAGCAAGGGCAGCTTTGAACATGAGCATTTCATCCTGAAAAATTGAGGCGTCCAGTCTATCTAAAACCGCGCGGGCCTTGCCGCGAAAACGCCTATCCCTTCAACTCACCCGCCCGATTGCTGGCGGCGTCGTCATACGCCACATACAACGACTCGGCGATCTGGCTTTTGATCGCTTTGGTCGACTCCAGCCCCAAGACAAACCCTTCAGCCTTGCCGCCTGCGCGGTTGAGTTCTTCGTGGGTGGAGGCGCCAGTGATAGCGTCGAGCAGCTTGGCCGCGTGAGGGCCTACGCCTTTGGGGAGGGAGATTTGGTCGATGGTCATCGCGATGCCTTTATAGAAAATGAACGGAAGCGCAGTGAACCACTGCCAGGCCGCCATGGTAGACCGGTTTGCACCGTTGAGGGCTGCTTTCGCCCCCTATCGCCCGCAGCGCCACAGCGACTATTGACGAGTGTCCGCCTCCTCGGCCGGGTAAAACTCGCCCTCCTTGCCCATTTTTTCCAGCCGCTCGCGCACGATCACCTCAACGTGGGCCACTGCGGCCTGATCATCAGGGTCGACCAACTGCAGGCACAGGCGTCGAACATTCTGATCGTGAGTACCCTCGCTGAGCATTTCGTGAGTGAAAACCGCCTCGCCACGCCACAGGCACAACTCGGTATGCGTACCGCCGAGCCATATTTCGTTGATTGATCTGAGGTCGGTGGTCGCCAGTTGGTCCACGGTGATTGTCTTGTCCATTGCGCTGTACCTTACCGATGATTGGGTTTCGGTAGACTGATGGCGGTAGCGGGTCGTTCCCGCGGTTAGGGGTTTGAGTGTGGCGGTGGTGGTGAGTCATGGGGCGTATGACGTCCAAGCGAACGTCATTCTGGATAGCGTTGAATCTGGAGAATGGCCGTGACGGATTCCTTTTCAGGCAGAGCTAGGGGCTACAAAGGCTGAGAGGGGGCGCTGGGAAGGGGCTCTAATCGGCCGATTACAGCCCTTCGTGAGGGGCAGCAATCGGCCAATAGCTGCCGGTGACGAGAAACTGAGCTCAAAGACTTAGACTGGTCGTAGACACTGATTCCGTAACTCCGTAATGTGCGCAGACGTCAAACCCCTTTGCATCCCCGCTATGTGCCGCATTGCTATGCACGACACTCACGTGGATCAAGGAGTGAAGCAAGAGCAATAAGCCTCATTAGAAACAAATGACGCAAAAATTTACCCCACCTATATCGCCAATATTAGCAGTGAGCCAAATGCAAAGTTACTGGACGCCCACAAAAATTATCGGCTTTTTCGGTATTGCCTTTGCTGTTATGGCGGCAACTACAAGCTATGTAGGTGCAAATAACCCAATATTAATATTAAATGAAAATCAAATTCTTTATCTATTTTCAACTTCAGCGCAAGTTTTAGCTGGGGTCTATGGGTTAACTCTCACAGGCTTCATATTTTTCCGCAACGAGCTAAGTCGCGAAGAGATTGAAGATGAAACTTTAGTTGAGGCTGTAGAGAGCCTCAAAAGCAGATACTTTACTTTATTGCTATTTGTAACTCTATCTTCCGTTGCTACCTTGCTGCTCTCAAACTTGGCTATATCATACGAGGGCGCGGGAACATCGTTTAGTACGATAATTATAAATTCAGCTCAATCCGCTTTTATAATAACGTTGCTGGCCGTGACCTATTTTATTTTTGAGGTCATATCACCCAAACGAATTGAAAGAGAAAGCAGGAAGCTTCAGAGCCAGGTGGACCCTGCAAGAGAGGAAACTAACAAAGGAAGTCTTGAAGAATTCTTGAAAAACTATAATCAAATTGAGGAAATCATCGCCAAGTATGGTTCAATATATCAAACAACATCTTCAATAGGATATGCCAGTCGACCTCGTCGCCATATTTCCAATGCAAAACTAACCGAAATGCTTTTCCGAAATGAAAAAATTAGCGAGTCGCTATATGGAGAAATCCGGGCTCTAATAACTCTTCGCAACTCAATAATTCATGGTGCGGAACCGGTTGTCAGTGATAACGTCGTGAGCAACTCCTCAATTATTTTGAATGAACTACGGAAAGAATTGGCCCTAAGTATTTGACGACTAGCTTGCGTCTCTTCGTTCAATAGGGACGGCCTAAAGCCAGCTCCCTAACCAAACTTCATCCAATGTCTGCAGTTGGCCGATTAGCGACGGTCTGACTTCGACCGTCGCTATGCATGGTCAAACCTCAGTCTGTTCCGCCATCTCCAGGGCGTCATCGACCTCAATCCCCAGGTATCGAACAGTGCTCTCCAGCTTCGTATGGCCGAGCAGCAACTGAACCGCCCGCAGGTTCTTCGTCCTGCGATATATCAGTGATGCCTTCGTACGTCTCATTGTGTGTGTGCCATACATGGCTGGATCAAGGCCCACGGCTTTCACCCAGCCTTTGACGATACGAGCGTATTGAAGAGTAAATAGATGGTCTGAAGTATGCAGCCGGCTAGGAAAAAGGTAGTCCTCGCTGCGTAGCCGGGCAGGCCCCGAGAGCAGATCGTGTTTGCTCAGTGATCTCAAACTGCACAGGCCGCTGCGTTTTCTGCTGCATCACCGTGGCTCGTGATGATAAGTGCTCGCCATGAGCAACATCGCGCACGCGGAGCTTGGTTAAGTCGCAGGCTCGAAGCTTGCTGTCGATGGCCTGATCGAAGAGAGCCAGATCTCGGGTTCTTTCCGCAATTTGAAGCCTTACTCGGATGGCCCAGATATCTCTCAGCCGGAGTGGGATTTTCTGCCCGACCAGTTTTCCTTTGTTCCAGGGCTGACGTCTGCAGGTAGCAATGATGTTCATGACAAGTCCTCCACGTGTGGAAGGACAAGGATGGCTAATCGGAGCAACGGTCGCTAACCGGCCAAACGGAGCCTGTCAGGCCTACCTAGAAAACCCGGCGCAATTCGATCAGCTCGGCATCGGCTCAGTCAGCTGGTCTCCTTGATTTCGCACGTGGCAAACCTCCCTGCCCAATAAATGCCAGCAGAAATCTGCCACTGGTCAGCAATGCAAATGGGCGATCTGCTTAAAACGATCAACCGGACTTCCCTAGGCAACCCACTCTCCGAAGTGCTCCGGTGATCCTCCCAACTGGCGCTGACGCGATTTTTACCCAGACTGCCGGGATTCATTTACCTACCCGAATACTCAGCGAACCATGTCTTTGCGCGGAATTTCAGCGGGCCATAATGGGGCAGTCAAACTCAGCGACCTGGCTCAAATTCGCATCAGTCCCATCAGGGCGCAACCGTCAGCTTTTGACTGAGAGGCCAAGAAGCAGAAAACAGGTCGTTGAATGCAGGACCCGCGAACTCCTCTACATCGGCTAAAAATCAATATCTACAGATTTAGTATGAGCGAAGGCATGATGGCATTTTAATTCCCTCTCGTGTACCTTCGTATCAATAAAAAAGTGCTGATGGATGAGGAGTACAAAATGGATAATTATTTTCAAGATACAATCTCAAAAATCTATGGCGACGATGATGACTTTGTCGTTATTGGATTGACCGGCCGTACTGGGAGTGGTTGTTCTACAGTGGCAAATATTCTCTCAAGCAAGAAACACGAAATTAGACACTCTCTATTTTCAGGCCACAACCCAAAAGACAATGTTCAAAGAAAGCAAAAAGTTGTATTCAATTGTTTCAAGCATAATTGGGAGCCTTTTATAACCATCCAAGCCAGCACCGTTTTGCTAATGATGCTCTCCGAAGTAAGCATCGAAGATTCGGGGGTTTTTATAGGTCGCTCAGGTGACTTGAAACCTGATGCTGCCAAAAAAACTACTGATATCCTAAAGTCTATTCGAGACCAAAAATTTGATTTTGCTGATATCAGCTCATTGCGAAGGTTTTATACTGAATTTCTACCGGAGAAAAACTCCGAGCTAAAAGCTGTGATGGGTGGGGCAGCATATGTAAAACTATTTCAGCTTATTGGAAATAATTTGCGAAACTCCGGCGACGTTACTTCAGGCGAGGTAGTTAGTGGCAAATTATTTTCGCTGGCTGAGCGAATCAATATAATAATCAAGGAGATTCGTAAAGCGAGAGTGGATGGTGACAAAACATTTATAGTGATCGATGCAATAAGAAACCCGTTTGAGGCTATATATTTCCAAGATAGATACTCATCATTTTATCTGATGGCTGTTTCTTGCAATGACGACGAACGTAAGCGGCGATTGCGGGGGCTTGGCTATACTGACGCTGAAATAGATGTTGTTGACAAAGAAGAGTACGGCAAGTTAGATGCGACCAATCAAAAAGCTTATGTTAAGCAAGACATCAAAGCCTGCCTGCAGCGAGCAGACTTACATGTGAGCAACCCAGACTCGGGAAATATGGTCTCGCATTTTAACTCTTTAGCCGACCAGTTGTTGACATTTGTCGCGCTAATGATTAGGCCCGGACTAGTAACGCCTACTCCTTTAGAGCGATGCATGCAAATTGCTTATACCGCAAAACTAAACTCTGGGTGTATCTCAAGGCAAGTAGGTGCTGTAGTAACCGATGTCAATTTTTCAGTGCAGTCTGTTGGTTGGAATGACACACCGTTTGGACAAGTTCCGTGCAGCCTACGTAATCGGTTTGATTTAACGAATGGACATGACCAAGACGCTTATTCAGAATATGAAAAGCTTGATGTTAAATTCATAAGTGCCGCTCTGGCGGGAAATGAAAAATTCGTAAAAGTCGCAAGTACAGGGAGAAATATCTCCTATTGCTTTAAGGATGAATACAACCAGCTTACAGGAAAGGACAATCAAGTTCACACAAGGTCACTTCACGCAGAAGAAAATGCTTTTCTGCAAGTTGCAAAGTATGGTGGAAGAGGCGTTGAAGATGGGAAACTATTCACGACAGCTAGTCCCTGTGAACTATGTTCAAAAAAAGCTTATCAATTAGGGATCAAAGAGATTTATTACATTGATCCTTATCCAGGGATTGCGATGAGTCATATTTTAATGGGAGGTAGTAAAAATCCAAAGCTTGTAATATTCTCCGGCGCTATAGGCAGGGCTTTTCATAACTTATACTCTCCTAAACTCTCATTCAAAGATGAGCTTAACGCTCTCTCTCTTTGATGCGAGTCGAAAGCAGACCGAGTCGAACGTCTGCTTCTGGCCGATTGCTGCCCTTGACCTACGTCAACTCCGGTTCAGAACACGCCATTCTGCGGTTCCACAGGCTATGCTCCCTACCTCAACACCACTAGCACATCAACGGAACGCAACATTATTAGGATTGAAGATGCAGACCGAACTCAGTTTCACCGATGTAGTACGCGAGATTCTTCGCCAGCATCCTGAAGGCCTCACACCCCAGCAAATCCGAGAGATCGTTAAGGTTGAGTACCCGCTGTACGTCGGCACCCCGAGCCATTTGAAAAACGTTGCTGCCGGCAATTACAAGGACGTTGACCACGCTGTTCTGGCCCGAATATATCTGGCCTGCAGAGGCGCCTCAGACATTGCTGCAGATAAAAGCCGAAGACCTCACCTGATGACTCTTCTGCCGGATTCGGGATCAGTCGAAATCAAGGATGATGAGTTCATCGAGGGTGAGGATCTCGCCAAGCTGGAGGCTGATATCGGCACGTTGTACGTGCTCTCCACCGGGCTCTATACCGCTGATCAAATCGAGATAGTCAAGATTGGGATCACCACCGGTCCGGTCGAAAAGCGCATTACCCAGCTTTACACAACGGGTGTGCCCTTTCGCTTCAAAATCGTAAGTCAGCTTGAAACCACAAACTATTCAAAGCTTGAGCAGGCCTTGCATTGCCTTTTCGATAAGTATCGGATCAATAAGTCCCGAGAGTTTTTCACAGCGCATTGCCTGACGTTTTTGCCAGACCTAATCGCCGTCCACCGGAGTATTGAGGCGAGCTGAAGAGGCAAGTTTTTCTGTCCAGGAGAGGCCGTTTATTTACCCGGTTCTAAACCTCCGCTTCTGGCCGCCGTTGAAAACATTATTCAGCTTAACCCTCCACTGCATACAACGCCCGCGCCTCCCCCCACAACCCATACACATCATCCGCCATCCGCTCCACCGCCTGCGCCTTTTTCATCGGCTCATTCAATACCATCAAATCCTCATCACTCGGATTCTTCATATTAAGCTCAGTGGTATACCGCCAAAGCAAACCACCGCTGCCGACGCCGTTATTCACGACTTTCTGCGTCAACGTCGTCAGCCAGGCATGCGCAGTCGGGTGAGATTGCGCATCACAGTAATAGCCGCAATAAAACCGGTGGTCGAGTTCGATATACACCGAGCCCGGCACAAATCCCAAGTCGTAATAAAGACCGTACCAGCGATTATCCCGAGTGGCACTGTAGTAGCGGTCGACCACCTCCGCCGTCGGCGCGTCAGAGGGTTTGGGCAACTCGGGGTATTTTTCTTTGATGCATTGGGCAAGTGCTTGCCAGAATTCCAGTTGCAGGTCTTTCAGGGTTTCGACGAACGCTTTTTGCAGGTCGCGTACCACCAGCAGGTTGTTGTTTTGGCGCAGTGTCTGTTTGAGCGCGTCCATGTAGGCGTGTCCCTGGTTCTGGAAGGTCAGTGTCGCGACGAGGTCGATGTATTGCAGCAGGCTTTCGCGCACGCCGGCTTCGCGGATAACCCATTGCTGGCATTGCTCCAGCCACGGCAGGATGTCATTGGCGTAGCTGATTCGCTGATAGTCAATGCCCAGGCAGCTGCGCCGGTCGGCGTCGCGGCCATCCAGGGTGAGGTAGAGCGGAGGGTAGGTCCGGCAGCCTTCGCCTTGAAGGGTTTGCAGGTAGCGGTGAAGCTGCGCGTCTTGGTCTGCGGCGTAGAGCTTGTTTTCGATGATGACTGCCTGACGCTTGCTGTTGCGGATCAGGATGTCGACATTGCGGTACTCGACCTCGACCGTCACCTCGGTGCAGTCGAAACCTTCGATGTTCAACGCGGCCAACAACAATTGCAGCAGCTTGGTGCCGGCACCGTGGGCGCCTTGAGGATTAAGCAAAAAGGCCAGGTAACGAGAGTGCAGGCGCACTTCATCGGAGCTGCTGCGCAGCAGGGTGAACAGGTTGAACGCCGGAGGGCGGTGCAGCTCGGCGCGCAGTAATGCGGCCCGGTGGATCAAGGGTTGCAAGGTTCATTTCCTTATGAGGGCAAGTCCAGGCGGTGATTGTATTGCGCCAGTACTTATCGTGCACGCTTGCATTTTTCGTTGCCAAGAGAATCAACTCATAATCCTGCCCCACCTGTGGGATGAAACGAAAAGTTTGCTGGCAGTTATAGGAATAGCCGGCAGAAACGTGGCTTTCACTCTGGAAGTTAATGGTTAAAGGCTTGTCGGCTCAGCACTTTCAGCTCGGTGTGCGCCAACTCCTGCGATTGCACATGGCGGTTATGCCGTTCAGTTAAGCGCAGATCCCCTGTTGGAGCGAGCAAGTCGAATCGTCGCACCGCAGCTCTTCTCAAACACAAAATAACTTATTGATTTTAAAACTGAAGTTTCAGGCAGCCACATTCCTGTGGCGAGCGGGCTTGCCCCGCGTTGGGCTGCGCAGCAGCCCCAAAACCATGTTCTGCGTAGTGTCAGGTACACCGCGTTTTCTTTGATTGGGGGCGCTTCGCGCCCCAACGCGGGGCAAGCCCGCTCGCCACAGAAGCCCAAGTTTGCTGCGCGACAGCGCTAAGTCGAGGACTTGGCGGAGCCTCCCACATTTGATCTCGTCGCTTTGAGCATTGCGTTCTCTTAACTGACCGGCATTAGGGCAAGCCCGCTCGCCACAATGCTGGCTGGCATCGGGTCAGGCGCGCTTCGGCAACTTCCAGCCCGCCCGCACAAAGTGACACGTGTACCCGTCAGGAATCCGCTCCAGGTAATCCTGATGCTCCGGCTCGGCCTCCCAAAATTCCCTCGCCGGTTCAATCTGGGTCACCACCGGCCCCGGCCATAGCTTCGATGCATCAACATCAGCCACGGTGTCTTCGGCCACTTCACGCTGGGCTTCGCTCAGGTAGTAAATCGCCGAACGGTAGCTTGGCCCCAGGTCGTTGCCCTGGCGGTTGGGCGTGCTGGGGTCGTGGATCTGGAAGAAGAACTCCAGAATCTGCCGATACGTGATCACCGCCGGATCAAACACGATCTCGATCGCTTCCGCATGGTCGCCATGGTTGCGATAGGTGGCATTGGGCACGTCGCCGCCGGTGTAACCGACGCGTGTTTGCAGCACGCCGGGGTAGCGTCGCAGCAGGTCCTGCATGCCCCAGAAGCAGCCGCCGGCGAGGATGGCGGTTTCGGTGTGGTTGGTCATGGTCTGCCCTCACGCTGAATGGATATGCAGGTAGTTATGGGGCTGTGCCCGCCAATAGCAAGTCAACGCGTCAAACACCGATGCAAAACCAAAATAAATGTACAGTTTCTCAACAACCTGTCGACATAGATGGCAAGGTGCCATGGATGAGGCCCGCATCACTTATTGAGCCTTTACGCTATGTCCATCTTTGCCTTTCTACACCGTGACCGTCGCGCCCTGCACCAACTGACAGCGGCGATCAAAAGCGGTCAGCAGCCTCATATCGATCGCCGCACAACCGCCCCAGCGGTGCTTGATGCGCTGGCCGTGCTTGAATCATCCAGCCGTGAAGCGCAATCGCGCATCACCCAGCTCGAAAACGAACTCGAATCTGCCCGTGAATTGCTGCGCGAGTCGGCCGCCTCCGCCCAGGCCTCCGAAATCCGCTTCGACCTGGTCAACCGCGCCTCCAGCGAGGGCCTCTGGGACATGGAGGTGGTGGCGGGCGACCCGATCAATCCGAAGAACCGTTTCTGGTGGTCGCCGCAATTTCGCAGCCTGCTCGGCTTCTCTGACGAGCGTGATTTTCCAAACGTGTTGGCCAGTTGGGCCGATCGCCTGCATCCGCAGGACAAGCAGGCGACGCTCGACGCCTTTGCGCGGCATCTGAACGACAAGTCGGGAAACACGCCGTACAACGTGAACAATCGGTTGGCGATGAAGGACGGCTCCTACCGCTGGTTTCACGCCCAGGGTGAAACGCTGCGCGATGAGCGCGGCACGCCGATCCGCGTGGCCGGTGCGTTGCGCGATATTCATGATCAGCTGCAGCGCGATCAGGAACACGACGTGATCATCACCCGCTTCGAACTGGCCAGGGAGATGCTTTCCGACGGTTTGTGGGACATGGAAGTGATTGCCGGCGACCCGGTGAACCCGAAGAACCCCTTCTGGTGGTCGCCTCAGTTTCGACGCCTGCTGGGTTTTGAAACGGTGCAGGAGTTTCCCGATGTGCTGGACAGCTGGGCCTCCCGGCTGCACCCGGATGACAAGGAGCGCAGCCTGAATGCGTTTGGCGCGCACTTGAATGACAAGTCCGGGCAAACGCCGTTTGATATCGAATACCGGTTGAAGATGAAAACTGGCGAATACCGCTGGTTCCGCGCGCGCGGCCAGACGCGCCGCGATCCGCAGGGTGCGCCACTGCGGGTGGTGGGCGCGCTGGTGGATGTGCACTTGCAGCATGAACAGCAAGCGTTGCGCGCGGCGGAGGGCGAGCACCAGCGCACGCTGGAAACCAACATTGCGCAGTTGTCGCAGATTGTCGGGACGATTCAGAGCATCGCCAGCCAGACCAACCTGCTGGCACTGAATGCCGCGATTGAGGCGGCGCGTGCCGGCGAGGCCGGGCGTGGTTTCGCAGTGGTGGCCGACGAGGTGCGCAAGCTGGCAACGCGCACCACCGAAGCCACCGAACAGGCGGCCGGGATGATTGCTCGGTAAGTCGCCCATTTCAGGCGCCTCTCCCGCTACGGCAAGAGGCGCTTGTCGAATCAATGAACAAGACGTAAAAAAAGCAAAAAAGTAGCGAACTATCACACCCTTTGCAGGCCGCCTCTAAAGTTAACAACAGCCCGGCCGATAGTTAGTTACGGAGCCCTTAATCCCTGCCCGAAACACACAACAATCCCACTATATATGCCATGGATAGGCTCGTTTCAGGACCGAACATCATGTTCAGCAAACTAAGCATTTCGCAGAAACTTTATGCAAGTTTTACGGCAGTCGTTGTACTGATCGGTTTATTGGTGGGGAGCGCCTATAGAGGCTTCGAAACTGTAGAAGATGCTACAAATAGTAACGTGCACACTTATGAAGTATTAAGCGCCGCACAATTGGCGCTGGAACAGTTGATCAACATCGAAACCGGTATGCGCGGTTTCGTCATCGCGTCCAAAGACAACTTTCTGGAACCGTTGGTAGCCGGCGAAAAACGCTTTTTAGAGAAGTTGGAGCTGCTCAAACGCCTGACGGCGGATAACCCGGCGCAGCAACAACGCCTGGCCACCCTGGGCGACACGCAAAAGCGCTGGCTTGCCGAAGACATCGACCCGATCATCGCCCTGCGCAGAAGCCTCACCGCAAGCAAACTGCCCGATGACGAACTGGACGCGCGCATCACCGCCGGCGCAGACAAGGCCAAGATGGACAGCATGCGTGCGACCCTGGCTGAAATCACCGCCACCGAAACCGCCCTGCTGGCGCAAAGAAGCCAGGAAATGATCGATGCCAAGCACATGGCGCTGACGATCCTGATCGTGGGCGGCATCTTGTCGGCTGCGTTGTCGTTGATCCTCGCCACCTCTCTGGGCCGTAGCACCACTCGGCGCCTGCAACTGGCGATTGATGCCGCCACCGCGATTGCCAACGGCAAGCTGGATACGGTGATCGACACCAGCAGCCATGACGAGTTGCCCAAAGCCTTCGACCGCATGCAGAAACGCCTGCGGGAAATGATTCAACAGATCAGCGAAGCGGCCAACCAGTTGGTGGTATCGGTGCAGCAGATTTCCGGCGCGTCGGAGCAACTGTCCGGTGCGATTCAGGAGCAGTCGACCTCGGCCTCGATGATGGCCGCCACCATTGAAGAGCTGACCGTGAGCATCCATCACGTCTCGGAAAACGCCGACGAGGCGCACCAGCTTGCCAGCCGTTCGGGCGAGCAATCCAAGGACGGCGCGCGGGTCATCGAAAATACGCTGGCGAGCATGAACGGCATTGCCAAAACCGTGCAGCACTCCTCCACTCAGGTGGCCGGGTTGGGCCAGCACTCCGAACAGATTTCCTCGATCATCAGCGTGATTCAGGGCATTGCCGACCAGACCAACCTGCTGGCGCTCAACGCCGCCATCGAAGCGGCCCGGGCCGGCGAGCAAGGGCGCGGGTTTGCCGTGGTGGCCGATGAGGTGCGCCTGCTGGCGCAGAACACCGGCAAGTCGACCAAGGAAATCGCGATCATGATCGAGAAAATCCAGGCCGGCGTGCGCGAAACCGTCGAAAGCATGCGCGGCGGTGTGCTCGAAGTGAGCCAGGGCGTGGAAACGGCGGGTACCGCCGGTGCGGCCATCGTCGAAATTCGCGAAAGCTCGGAGAAAGTGCTGCAGGTGGTCGATCAGATCTCCTTCGCCTTGCGTGAGCAGACCATGGCCAGCCAGGACGTTGCGCGCAACGTTGAGCGCTCGGCGCAGATGGCAGAAATGAACAACGTGTCGGTGCAGGAGTTGCTCAAAACCAGCGGCGGCCTGAAGAACCTGGCCACCAGCCTTCAGCATGAAGTGAGCAAGTTCCAGTTGTAACCCACAGGCTGCGGGGCTGAGCTCGGCGCACGCTGAACGAAGCCCGCCCCGTTGCAGTCGGAGAAATATCCTTTCCGGCAAAGAACCTGGCTCATGCCTCTGAAAACCGCCGCCCTCGCGTCCCTCCTCTCAATGGCGGCCAGCACGGCGATCACCCCTGTGGGAGCTGTCAAGCTTCAGCGAGGCTGCGATGCAGGCGACCCGGTCTGGCAGGTACACCGCAGCGATCCCATCGCAGCCTCGCTGGGGCTCGACAGCTCCCACATTTGATTGGGGTCGGTCTTGTGGCGAGCGGGCTTGCCCCGCGTTGGGGTGCGCAGCGCCCCCAATCAAGGAAAACGCGGTGTACCTGATACGGCTCAGCGTCTGGTTTTGGGGCTGCTGCGCAGCCCAACGCAGGACAAGCCTGCTCGCCACAGGGAATCTGCGCTTAACTGAACGGCATTAGGGCAAGCCCGCTCGCCACAACCAGCTCGCTAGGCACACAGATTCCAGCGTGGTGATCATCAGCGCCGTTGAATGCGCACGCTGGCGAAGGTCGGTTCGTCGCGTGCCTGTTCCAGGGTGCTTCTGGGGGTTGCCGGCGCGGGAGCGTGCAGCGGGGGCGGTGAGGCGAGTGGCGGGTGCAGGCGCATGTCGGCGCGTTCGTCGCTGGGGGCAACGCCGAAAAAATCACGGTAGCACTTGGAAAAATGCGGCGTCGACACGAAGCCGCAGATCACCCCCAGTTCGACAATCGACAGGGATGTCTGCATCAGCAGTTGTCGCGCGCGTGTCAGGCGCAGTTTGAGGTAGTACCGCGACGGCGTGCAAAACAGATAACGCTGAAACATGCGCTCCAATTGGCGCCGCGAGACCTGCACGTAGGCCGCCAGGTCGTCCAGTTCGATGGGTTCTTCCAGGTTGGCTTCCATCAGCGCGACCACCTCCTGCAGCTTCGGCTGCTGCGTACCGAGCAGGTGTTTGAGGGGGACGCGCTGCTGGTCGCGTTCATTACGAATGCGCTCGTACACGAACATCTGCGAGATCGCCGCCGAGAGTTCATGGCCATGATCGCGACTGATCAGGTGCAGCATCATGTCCAGCGGCGCGGTGCCGCCGGAGCTGGTGAAACGGTTGCCATCAAGGCTGAACACGCTGGTGCTCACCGTAACGCGGGCAAAGGCTTCCTGCATCGAGGCCATCAGCTCCCAATGCACGCTGCACTGGAAGCCGTCGAGCAGCCCCGCCAGGGCCAGCGCCCAACTGCCGGTGCACACCGCGCCCAATCGCCGGCAATGCAGACGCGCCTGGTTGCGCAGCCAGGCGATATGCTCGGCGGTCACGGCCTGTTGAATGCCGATGCCGCCGCACACCACCACCGCGTCGAGGCTGAGCGGGTCGCGGGTGGACGCATCCGGCGTGACCGCCACGCCATCGCTGGCCCACACCGGCTGGCCGTTGAGGCTCAGGGTCTGCCAGCGGTACAGCTCCTCGCCGGCCAGTTGATTGGCCATGCGCAACGGCTCGACCGCGCAGGACAGGGAAATCAGGGTGAACTGGTCCAGCAGCAAAAAGCCGATGGTCTGGCAGGCCGGCGCATCAGGTGCCATGGCAGTCACTCCCCAGCGGCTGATCAGGACTGCTCCAGCGCCACCGGCGTGACCGCCGACCCGTGCTGGCGCGCGGTGATCAGGCCGATAAACGAAATCACCAGCGCCAGGCCAATGGTCGACGACACTTCCAGGCGGTGGTCCGGCGTCACCATCATCACCCCCAGCGCCAGGCAGATGAACACAATCACCAGGTAGGTAAGCCAGGGAAACAGCCACATGCGAAAGGTCAGCTCAACGTTCTGCCGCAGCAGCAAACGGCGCATGCGCAATTGCGAAACCGCGATCACCAGGTACACCAGCAGCGCGATGGCGCCGGAGCTTGCCAGCAGAAACTGGAACAGCCCGGCCGGCATGAAATAGCTCAGCAGCGTGATGCCCGCACCGATGATGGTGCTCGCGATCACCGCCGCCCGGGGCACGCCCGCCGCCGAGGTGGCTTTGAGCGCACGCGGCGCATCGCCGCGTTTGCCCAGGGAAAACAGCATCCGAGAAGAGATGTAAATCGAGGAGTTCATGCAACTGGCCACGGCGATCAGCACCACCAGGTCGACCATGAATTTGGCGTTGGGGATATTCATCAACTCCAGCGCACGCTGATAAGAGCCCACGGAGGCCAGCAGCGGATCGTTCCACGGCACCACCGAGATCACGATGGAGATCGACAGCAGATAGAACACGCCAATGCGCCAGATCACCGAGCGCGTGGCCTTGGCGATGTTCTGCGCCGGATTGCTCGATTCGGCGGCGGCGATGGTCACCGCTTCCGTACCGATAAAGCTGAACATGATGGTGATAAACGCACCCACCACCGCCGACAGGCCATTGGGCGCAAAACCGCCGTGTTCCTGCATCAGGCGGCTCAGGCCGCTGGCTTCGCGGTGCGGAATCCAGCCCATCAGCACGCTGAAGCCCAGGCCGATAAAGCCGACGATGGCGATCACCTTGGCCATGGCGAACCAGAATTCGAACTCGCCGTACTTGGCCACACTGAACAGGTTGGTGATCACCAGCAGGATGATCGACAGCAGCGCGAACAGCCAGGCGTCCACCTGCGGGAACCACTGGTTGAGCACATGCCCGGCGGCCAGCGCTTCAATCGGGATCACCAGCACCCAGAACCACCAGTACAACCAGCCGATGGTGAACCCGGCCCAGGGGCCTATAGCCTGGTCGGCATAGGTGGAGAACGAGCCCGTGTCAGGCCGCGCCACCGCCATTTCGCCGAGCATGCGCATCACCAGCACCACCAGCAACCCGGAGGCCAGGTACGCCAGCAACACCGCGGGCCCGGCGGCCGCGATGGCATGCCCGGAACCGACAAACAGCCCGGCGCCGATGATGCCGGCAATCGACAGCATGGTCACATGGCGTGGCTTGAAGCCCTGCGCCAACTGACCGCTGGAATCCTTGGAGTTGAGGTTAATCATTGTTTTTGTTGTGCTCTGCGACCCAATTGCGCACCACCATACGGGCGCAGAGCCAGGCGAAAAGGCCTGAGTACGTCACGATCGTGCCTGATGTCGACATGCACAAAAACGCAGGCCGCCCGTGACGCTGGCGGCGTTACTCCTGAACGCTGCGGATCAACGCACCGAACAGGTCGCCACGGGGCATTTTGTCCAGCGGGATATCGGCGTTCTCGAACCACTCGCGCCCGGCTTCCGGGTGCGGGCCACTGAGTACCACCACGCCCTTTTTATAGGTGTAGCGCGCGGCCGCGACGTCGCCATTGTGGTAGGTCGCGAGGGTCTGGTAAGGCGTGGCTGCGGTGGATGTGGGGAAGTACGGCCCGTCCTGATAGAACACGTAGTCCGGCTTGCCGGCCCAGGTGACGCGCACCGCTGCGTCGTCGATGCCGCTGACTTCAAAGCCTGGACGACCGGCTTCGGTGTCGATGGCGTCGGGGATCAGGCCGAGGTTGTTGTCGTCCGCCAGATAGGCGCCCATGCACAGGCCCAGGTAGCGGCCGCCCTTGGCCACATAGTTGCGGATAGCCTCGGCGCGCTCGTCGCCCAGGCTGTCGAGCGCGCCGGGAATGTCCTGGCCGCCGCCTGGCTGCACGTAGAGGTCGTAACGCGCGAGGGTTTGCGCGGTGATGTCGATGTCCTCGTCCGCGCCGACGAAGTCGACCTGGTAGCCGGGGTTGAGGCGCAGCAGGGCTCTTTTCACATTTTCCGAGCAGTCATCGCACCCTGCCGGGCCCCGGTAGATGGCGACATGGGTGATCGGCGCGGCGGCGTACGCCTGGAAGGCGGCGAAGGCAAGGAAGGTGGCGACAACGGCGTGCAGTTTCATGGTGGCGGGTTCTTCACAGATTGGGGGCACGCGCATAGCCTAAAGCGAATGGCCGCTTAAAAAAGTTAACAGTTGTAAACGCCCTGGGGGATCCCGCGGCACTCTGCGGCCCTGTGACAGTCCATTCCTGCACACCCCCCTACTCTGGAGCCGTCCATGATCACCGTCCATCACCTCAACAATTCACGTTCCCAGCGCATCCTGTGGCTGCTGGAAGAGCTTGGCCTGCCGTACGAGATCAAGCGTTACCAGCGCGACCCGAAAACCAACCTGGCGCCGCCGGAACTCAAGGCAATCAATGCGCTGGGCAAGTCGCCGGTGATCGAGGACGGTGGCAACGTGGTGATCGAGTCCGGCGCCATTGTCGACTACCTCATCCGCCGCCACGGCGCCGGCCGCCTGCAACCGGACGCCGGCAGTGCCAGCTACGATCAGTACGTGCAATGGCTGCACTTTGCCGAAGGTTCGGCCATGTTGCCGCTGATGCTTAATTTGTATGTGGGCCGCCTGGGTGAAGCGGGCGCGCCGCTGCATCCGCGTATCGAGTCGGAAGTGGCCAATTATCTGGGGTATCTGGATAACGCCCTGGCAAACTCGCCCTACCTGCTGGGGGATGAGTTGAGCGGCGCGGATATCCAGATGAGTTTTATCGGCGAAATCGCCAAGGCTCAGGGCAAGTTGCAGGCTTACCCCAACCTGGCGGCGTGGGTGCAGCGCTTCCAGGTGCGGCCGGCGTATCGCAAGGCGGTGGAGCAAGGTGGCGAGTATGCGTTCGCCAAGTGAGGCGTAGAGCCGGTCTGTTGTGGCAAGCGGACTTGTTGTAGCAAGCGGGCTTGTTGTGGCGAGCAGGCTTGTCCTGCGTTGGGCTGCGCAGCAGCCCCAAAGCCAGGCGCTGAGCCGTATCAGGTACACCGCGTTTTGCTCGATTGGGGGCGCTTCGCACCCCAACGCGGGGCAAGCCCGCTCGCCACAGGCATGGGATTGGCTGAAATATCTCACGCCCACATCGGATCTGCCGGCTTAGCGAAACATCTGCCACAACGACGCCCCGACGCCGGTGATGCTCTCACCGGCAATCAACCCCGCTGCTGCCGTGATCGCAAAGCGCTGCGTCACACTCGGCCAGCGCAGGCTGACCAGCCAGGTGAGCACCGCGCCCAGCGCCATCATCAACGACACCGAGGCCGGCAGCACAAACGCCAGGCCCAGGGCGGCGGCACTCGGCAGGTAGCGCGCGCGATGGGCCGGCAAGGTGCTGTCGAGCACGCCCAGCAGCACGCCGATCAGGCCGGCGATGCCGATCGCCCAGCGAATACTCGGCGACAGTGAATCCAGGCCATGGGTGAGGGTTTGCGCCACGGCTTTCCAGGTGGCCACGGCCGGTGCCGGCCACTCCTCGGTGAGCAGCATGCCCTGCGGATCGGGGATCAGCGCCAGGTAGGCAAACACGCCGACGATGCTGCCGACGAAGATCCCCAGGATCTGCGCAATCATCTGCTTGCGTGGCGTCGCCCCAATCGCCTTGCCCACCTTGAAGTCGTTCATCAGGTCGGTGCACTGCCCGGCCGAACCACCGGCGGTGTTGGCGCTCATCAGGTTGATCGGCACCTGCCCCGGCGCGACGATGCCGAAACTCAACTGGGACAATTGCCCGATCGCCCCGATCGGCGGAATGCCGGTGGCGCCCACCACCCGCGCCGCCACGGCCGCCAGGCAAATCGCCAGGGGGATGGTCAGCAGGGCCATGCCCAGGTTGATGCCGAACAGCAGCGCCTGCAGGCTCACCACCAGGATGATCGACAGCACGAAACAAGCCGCCGGCCCGGGCCTGGGCAGGGTCCAGGGCGTACCGCCGCCGGCTTTGCTCGAGGCATGCAACGCCCACAGGCGGATCGCCAGCGAGGCCAGGGTCGAGCACACCATCAGGCTCACGCCCGGCCACAGCAGCCATTCCACCAGCACGGCGAACTGCGGGCCACGGCTGCCCTCGGGCAGGCTCACCAGATGCTGCGCCAGCAACCACGGCCCCAGCCCGCCCCAGGCGAGCAGCGCACCGAGCAACAGGGTCAGGCCCACGCGCAAGCCGATGATGCCGCCAAACCCGAGCAGCAACAGCGAAGGATCGGCGGTAAACGTGAGGCGTTCAAGCTGCACGCTCGGCGACCAGCGCGGGAACGCCCACATGAAGGTATCCACCCACTTGACCAGCCCGGACAGCAACGCCGCGCCAAGCAGCACTTTCAAGCGTATCGCGGCTTCGCGGCCGTGGTTGTAGATGTGCAGTAAGGTCTCCAGGGTGGCCATGCCTTCGGGAAACTTCAGCGCCTTGTCATTGAGCAACGAAGGCCGCAGGTACCAGGCAATCCAGATGCCCAGAAAGCTCACCGAAAACACCCAGGCGATCATCGGAATCGGGTCCAGTTGGTGGCCGGTGAGCAAGGTGTAGGCCGGGATCGGCGCCACCAGCCCGCCGGAAATGATCGACGCCGCCGCCGAGGCGACGGTCTGGTTGATATTGCTCTCGTGCAGCGTCCACGGCAGTGCCGTGCTGGAGCGCCTGGCCAGGCCTTGCCAGATCGCGTAACCGACCAGCAAGGCGATGATTGACATGTTGAATGACCAGCCGATCTTCAGGCCGGCGTAGACATTGGAGGGGGTCAACAGGATGCCGAGCACGACTCCGGTAATGACCGCGCGCGGGCTGAGTTCACGTTCGACGGGGCCGTGCAAAGGGGATGTTGGCGGGGTTGAAGGCATGCGGATTCCTTTCGGCAAGGGCACAGGGCGACTTAACAAGTGAGCCCCGTAACCCTCGAAGGTTCATCCGCAGCCTCAGCCCAGGCGGAACCGCGCGGTGTTGTCGCTCAAGGCGCGGCTGCCTCTGCTCAAGGTATCCGCCGCCTGGTTCACCGCCCGTGCACCGTCGAGCAAGCGCCCGGCCGCCTGGTCCACCTGCTGGATATTGCCGCTCACTTCATCTGCGGTGGTGGCTTGTTCTTCCACTGCAGCCGCGATCTGCGCCAGGGTGTCGGTGACGTTCTGCACCGCGCCGGCGATTTCACCCAGGCGCGTGCCCAGGCCGGTGACCGACTCGGCGTCGGTGAGGGCCTGCTCGCAGGCAGCGCCCATCAGGCTGACGGCCTGGCTGACCGTGGCGCGCAGGCTGTCCACCGTGTTGGCGATCTGCGCGGTGGAGGCCTGGGTGCGTTGCGACAGGCTGCGCACTTCATCGGCTACCACGGCAAAGCCCCTGCCCTGCTCCCCTGCGCGCGCGGCTTCGATGGCCGCATTGAGCGCCAGCAGGTTGGTCTGTTCGGCGATGCCGCGAATGGTGTCGACCACCGACTGAATCTGCTGGCCCTGCTGGCTCACCTGCTCCAGCGCGTTGGCGGTGTCGGTGAGGCGCTGGTTGAGTTGCTGGATGCTGGCGGTGGTGCGCTGGCTGTCGCGGCTGCTGTCTTCGGCGATGCGCCGGGTCTGCTGGGCGCTGCCGGATGCCTGCTCGCAGCTTCTGGCCACGCCCATCGACGTGGCCGCCAGTTGGGTGGCAGCGGCGGCGATCTGGCTGATCTGGTGCTGCTGGTCTTCAACCTCGTTGAGGGTACTGCCCGACTGGGCATTGAGGGTCAGCACCGCCGAACCGAGCTGCTGGGTCTCGTGGTTGACGCCGAGCAGGCTGGTGCGCAACTGCGCCACGGCAACGTTGAGCGCGGCGCTGATGGCGGCCAGTTCGTCACGGCCTTGCACCGCCACTTCCACGCACAGGTTGCCGTCGCGCAACGACTCGGCCAGCGTGGTGATACCGCTGGCACTGCGTTGAATCGAGGCCTGCAGGCACATGAACAGGTACAGCGCCGCCAGGGCCAGCAGGCTGAACGTGGCCGCCACCGGCACGAATTGCTGCAGGGAACGGGCGTGGTAATAGTTCAGGCGCGCGTCCAGCGAGTTCAGCGACTGGTTGCGCAGCGCGCCGAGGCCGCCGAGCATGGCGTCGACACTGCGGTCGAAGGCGGCGCTGTCGAGCTTGATGGTGCCGCCGAACACGCCGTCGTCGAGGATTTTGAGTTCGCTGTCGAGCAGTTGCAGGCTGTTATCGTACTGCGCGCTCCACGCCTCGAGACCGGCGTAGGGCTTGGCCTTGAGCGAGGCGGCGGCCTTGACCAACTGGTCCCGCGCGTCGCCGATGCGGCTACGCAGGTCGCGCATCTGCAAGCGGCTTTGCAGGGTGAACTGCCCGGACGCGATGGACGACTGCCCCACACTGGCCATGCGCCCAACGCGCTCGATCAGGTCCGGCGTCTGCTGGGTGGAGATCTGCATCAACAGGTAGGTTTCCAGCCACGGGTCGAGGATCAGGCCGGTGTCGAGGGCGATTTGCTCGCGCAGGCCTTGCATCGCGGTCAGCGCCGAAGTGAAGCGGTCGTAGCCGTCCGGCCACCAGCCGACGGTGCGCAGGGATTGCGTGTCCATGCCTTTGACCGTCGCTTGCAACGCCGTAAACCGGGCCAGGGTTTCGGCGCTGGCCTGCTGGGCAGCGAGCGTGTCGCCCAGGGCTTGCAGGCTCTGCTGGATCATGGGGTTAAAGGCATCGACCTTGTCCATCGCCGCTTTGGCTGCCGGGGTGGGTTCGCGCAGCAGGTCCACCGCTTTCCACCGCGCGGCCAGGTTGCGCTGGGCGGTGAGTTGGCTGTCGAGGGAGTCCATGGCCAACAGTTGCTGAACGCCGGACTTTTCGCTGGAAATCACCGCACTTTTCTCGCGGTAGTCCGCCGCGATCATCCACAGGCTGCCGACCAGCGGCAGCATGAACAGGAGGAATAGAATCTGAAACTTGCGCGCAAAACCGAAGCGCCCGAGCAGGCGCATACCGGGTGATAACAGACTGTGCATTGCCGACAACTCCTGGAACAACCCACACCGTGCACGGCGAGGCGAAGCCTTGAAACGACTAACGGCAAAATGCCATGTCATTGATTGGGCTGGCACAAGCAAGATATGGGCCGCTGGCCACAGGCCCGGAATTGGCGGTGTGGCGAGGAGCCGCCCCGTGAGAGGTGCGCAAAATTGGGGCGAAAGCACTCAGTGTGTGGCGCACACTGTAACCGGGCACCGGATTGGTGCGGCGCCCTGTGGGAATGCGCTGATCATGGCGAGGTATTACGCCAGCAAGTCGCTGATCCATCGCACCTGCCGTTGAAGTGCTTGCAGCCTATGTTCCGGGCCACCTTGCAACGCTCGCTCGAAGCCTGCGAGGGTACGCTGTTTCAGGCGCAACAGACGCTGCCACTTGGCGAAAAATACCGGGCTGCGCGCCTGCAGGTTCAGCGGGCCGAAGTACAGTTGTTCGGGCGTATAGGCGACCGGCCCGGTACGTTCGGCAACGATGATTTCGTAGTAGAAACGGTTCTCGTGCAGCAGTTCCTCGTGGAGGATTCGGTAGCGGTTGTCCATCAGCCACTGACGCAGCGGTTGCTCACCGCCATTGGGCTGCAGGATCAGGCGTTCCTGGCCGGTGAGACGCGCCTTGCCAGCGTCGAGAATGTCGCGAATCGTCTCCCCGCCCATGCCGCACAGGCTGATGGCGGTAATCCCGTCATCCGGTTCGATAGCCGCCAGCCCACTGGCCAGGCGCACCCTGATCAGCGGCTCCAGACCCTTCTCACGGACACTGCGCTCGGCCGCCCGAAAGGGCGTCTCGGCCACCTCCCCTGCCACCGCCGCCGTGATCACCCCGCGATGCACCAACGCCACCGGCAGGTAACCGTGATCGGAACCGATGTCCGCCAGGCGCGCCCCCGCCGGCACCTGCGCCGCCACGCGCTCAAGGCGTCGGGATAATGTGTGTTCGTTCAACTGTGGGTCCTTTGGATCATGAATCGCCGGCGACGGCCTGTTTGGCCCGTACCGTTTTTTGACTGGCAGGTGCAGCCATTGGCCGCACCGTCAGCTCGACGCCCAGCGCCGCCATCAATTTCTGGACAGTCTCATAGCGCGTTTTGCTACCGCCCTTCAGGGTTTTATACAGACTCTCTCGGTTCACCCCGGCTGCCTCTGCCACCTTGCTCACGCCCAACGCTTTAGCGACCTCGGCCAGCGCCTTCATCAGCAACTGCGGGTCATTGGCCTGCATGCTGTGCG
This sequence comes from Pseudomonas sp. MH9.3, assembly GCF_034354675.1. NCBI lineage: Bacteria > Pseudomonadati > Pseudomonadota > Gammaproteobacteria > Pseudomonadales > Pseudomonadaceae > Pseudomonas > Pseudomonas sp. MH9.3. The sequence goes on from NZ_CP133785.1 coordinate 1,770,165, forward strand.
CCAGGTAAGCACTGATGGATTCCGGGCTGTCGAGGAAGCGCGAAGCTTCATAGGTGCGGGTGCCGGTAGTGTCCAGGTCGAGGATCGGCATGTCCTCTGGCTTGAATTTTGACTCGCTCATCTCACTGACCTCTCAGGGCATCAAGAATCTCTTTTGCCCGTTTGATTCCTCTCTTCTGATCGGTTTTATCACTCCCCCACAGCATCAGGTAGGCAGTAATTCCCGTACGTACAAAGTAAACCCTGTAGCCGGGGCCGACGAAAACACGCATTTCACTCAGGCCTTCGCCTATCGACTCACAATCGCCAAAGTTGTTTTCTTCAGCGCGGTCAAGTCGGGCCAACACAGCAGTCTTGCCCCAAACATCCCTCATACCGTCGAGCCATGTATCGAACTCTGGCGTCCTGCCGATCAAATTGGTCACAGCATCACTTGTAGCCTATCGACTACTCCTTGCCAATGCTAGTGGATTTTAGATGCCGGTGCGTACCGGTCAAAAAAACCTAGTCCAGCCCGTGTAGTGGCTGCTTATCGATTCTATTAACGCTTGTTTCCAGGTTGGATCGCGTCGCGCAATCAAGCCAGGTAAACCACTTGAGCCCGACCAGCCAGCGGTCATGCCAACTCAAACTGCTATCATCCGCGCCTGCACACATCCGGACTGGAAACCATGAACCGTCAAAAGAAACTGCAGCAACTTTTCAAGGCGAAGGCGAAGAAGGCCAATGCCAAATTGGCGCCTAAAAGCAAAGACAAATACATCAGCAAGGCCGAGCGGGAAAGGCTGGCGAACGAAGCGGATCAAACACCCGGGCTTTCCCCGCAGAGCTGATTCAGCAACCGTTCAACGCCACCTGCGGCCTTTCACCTGGGAAGAAAAACGGCCGCAGGCGCACACCCACGCCGTTGCCGATAAACGCCGCCACCAGCCACACCCAGCCATGCAGGCTGCCCGAGGCAATGCCGCTGAAGTACGCGCCGATGTTGCAGCCGTAGGCCAGGCGCGAGCCGTAGCCGAGCAGCAGCCCGCCGATTACCGCCGCCACCAGTGAACGCGTGGGGATTTTCAGGCTGGGGGCGAAGCGTCCGGCCAGGCCTGCGGCCAGCAGCGCGCCGAGAACGATGCCGATGTCCATCACGCTGGTGATGTCTTCCCATACCGGCGCGGCCAGGGCCTTGGCATTGCCGGGCATCTGCCAGAACGCCCAGCCGGACACGTCCACCCCCAACCCGCTCGCCACCTTGGCGCCCCACAGCGCGAACGCTGAGGTGATGCCCCACGGCCGACCGGCCAGGGCCAGGGTGGCGTAGTTGAGCAGCGCCAGGCCAATCGCGCCCCACACCAGCGGCCACGGCCCGCGCAGAAAGCGGCGCAGCCCCTGGTGCTCGCTTGTCACGCCTTCTTCAAGCTGGCCATGCCGGGCTTTTTCCAGGCGCACGGTCAGCAACGCAATCGCCGCAAACACCACCAGGCTCAGGACCAATGCTGGTACTACGCCAAAACTCTTGACGATGGACATCGCCGGGAACGCCGGCAGCGCAAACCACCAATCCACATGGTGCGTGGCGATCAGCGAACCACAGATAAAGAACAACAGTGTCACCAGCATGCGCGCATTGCCGCCGCCCACGGTGAACAAGGTGCCCGACGCACAGCCGCCCCCCAGTTGCATGCCGATGCCGAAGATAAAGGCGCCAAATACCACCGACACCCCGGCCGGCGCCACCAGCCCCACCACCGGCTGGCCAAACAGCGTGCCCGCGCCCAGCGCCGGGAAAAACAGCAGCACCGCCACCGCCAGCATCACCATCTGCGCACGCAGCCCGGCACCGCGCCGGTCCTTGATGAACACGCGCCACGCCGAGGTGAAACCGAAGGCGGCGTGGTAGAGGGTCAGGCCCAGGGCAGCGCCGACCACCAGCAACAGCACCTGGCGCGCGCCGACCGTGTTTTGCAGGAACAGCGCGCCGGCGACCAGCAGGATAAAGGCCAGCAGCGGCGCGACTGGCTTGCGCGTGGGCGCCAGCGAAAGGGAGGTGCTCATGGAGATCTCGTTTGACGTTGATTGCAGGACGGTCAGTATGCCGTTTTTTCGTAGCAGCCGGCTCACCCGCTCCTACAGTGGGACGCTCGATCAGCCACGGCCTATCGAACCGCTCACCGGCAGATTGCCCAACAACTTCAGCCCGGTGGTTTTCACGAAGCTGTCGTAATCCATCGGCCGTTGAATGCGGGTTTCCGAATTAGGCAGCACATAGGCCCAGGCACGTTTGGAAGCGGCGTCATACACCAGTTTGAACAGCCGCGTCGGCACCCACACCTTATTGCGGCCAATGGTGCCGTAGCCCGCGTCGAACAACGGCCCGGTGAACACAAACACATCGCCGCCCGCGCGCGCGGCGAACTTGCGCACATCGGACTCGACCTTGCTCCAGATCTTGCGGTTGTTGGTGGGGTCTTGCGGCACCATGTTCGACAGCGCGAACGACTGCGCCATGGCATGCGCGTCTGGCGCGTCGGCGGCCGGCGACTGGTGGCCGCGGTCCACCGCAGGGTGCTGGGCATGGTAGTCACTCAGCTCCGCGCGACCGCCTTTGGGAATGCGCGGGTCGGCGTAGAACTGGTTGGTACGCTCTTCGCCTTTGGCAGCTTTCAACAAGGCGGCGTTGAGGCGTTCGACCACCACCAGCGGCGTCTTGCTGGTTTGCGAGTAGAGCACGGCAAAGTTGTCGGAACACAGCGCCAGCGGTTTCAGGCTGGCGGGTACGGTAGCGGTGTTGATCGGTGCGGCCGGGAACAGGTCGGCGCAGCTGTCAAAGGACAGGCGCTTTTCGTCGTTCGAGTAGAGGGCCGACAGGTTGCGGGCGTGGGCGACAGGCGCAAGGAAAACCAGGGCAGACAAGGCAGCGGCAATAATACGTAAGTGCATGTTTCATATCTTGAAAGTGGGGGCCTGTTGACCGCCCTTTTTCAGTTTAGTGCCTGCCCGGCCTGGTCTGTTACCTTCGGCAAATCCCAGGCAAAAAAAAGCCTGCATCGCTGCAGGCTTTTCTATCTGGCTCCACGACCTGGACTCGAACCAGGGACCCAATGATTAACAGTCATTTGCTCTACCAACTGAGCTATCGCGGAATGCGCCGTATGTTACTGATTAAAAAGAAGAAGTCAACCCTGCCCTGCTGACTGCCAGGTTTAAAGCGGATGGCCTGCAGAAAGCTGCTGCTCCTCGGCCAGATCCAGCCAGGCCCGCGCCGCCGGCGGCAGGTGTGCGCTGCTGCGCCAGGCCAGGGCGATGTGCCAGTCGGTGTGCGGTTCGTCCAGGGGGATCAGGGCAATGCCGGCGTGCTGGTGCTTGAGCGCGAGCATGCGCGGCAGGAAGGCGACACCGAGGCCGGCGGCGACCAGATCGACGATGAAGTCGATCTGTGCGCTGCGCGCGGTGACCTTGGGTGTCACACCCCTGCGCTCGCAGGCGGCGAGGATCTTGGCGTTCAGCGCGAAGCCGGCTTCAAAGAGGATGAACGGTGAGTCGGCCAGATCCGTGAAGTCGATGCGGCTGCGCAGCGCCAGAGGATGGCTGACCGGCAAGACGGCGATCAAGGGTTCATTGCGTACGGGCTGATAGTCGAAGCCTTCATCCACGGGCAACAGCAGTGCCGCGAGGTCGACCTCACCGGCTTGCAGGCATTCGCGCAGTTTCTTGCTGCCGTATTCGGTCAGCTCGATCTCGATGTCCGGGTAGCGGCTGCGGTAAATCGCAAACATGCTCGCAAACAGCAGGCCGCAGCCCACCGGCGGCAAGCCGATGCGCAATACGCCGCGTTTGAGGCCGCGCAGGTCGTGGATTTCGGCCACAAGGTTGGCGTGTTCGGCGAGCAGCGCCAGCGCGTGGCGGTAGGTCATTTCGCCGGCGGCGGTAAGCTCGTTTCGGTGACCGAGACGATTGAGCAGCGGCATGCCCAATTCCTCTTCCAGGGTCTTGACCGCCTTGCTTACGGTGGACTGGGTGAGGGACACCACCTCGGCCGCCTGGGAGAACCCTCCCTGGCGCACCACCTCAACAAAGGCGCGCAATGTGCGCAGGTTCATCGGCATTCCTTTTGCGACTTGGCTGTAGTGATAAAAGTTGTTTTTATCATGCCAGATCTTTGCCTATGGTTAACGCATCCTGCCGGAGACACTGCCCAATGATCATCTCGTCCGCTTCCGATTACCGCGCCGCCGCCAAGCGAAAGTTGCCGCGTTTTTTGTTCGACTACATCGACGGCGGCGCCTACGCCGAACACACCTTGCGCGCCAACTGCTCGGACTTGACCGACATCGGCCTGCGCCAGCGGGTGCTGCGCAACGTCGACAACCTGAGTCTCAGCACCTCGTTGTTCGGTCAGGAACATGCCTTGCCGGTGATCCTGAGTCCGGTGGGGCTGACCGGCATGTTCGCGCGGCGCGGTGAAGTGCAGGCGGCCAGGGCGGCGGCCAACAAGGGCATTCCCTTTTGCCTGTCGACGGTGTCGGTGTGTTCGATTGAGGAAGTGGCGTCGCAAAGCTCGCAGCCCCTCTGGTTTCAGTTGTATGTGCTCAAGGACCGCGGCTTCATGCGCAACGCACTGGAGCGCGCGCAGGCTGCCGGCGTGACCACTCTGGTGTTTACCGTCGACATGCCGACGCCCGGTGCACGCTACCGCGACGCGCACTCGGGCATGTCCGGGCCGTACGCCGCTCAGCGCAGGCTGTTGCAGGCCATCACCAAGCCGCAGTGGGCGTTCGATGTGGGGTTGATGGGCCGCCCCCACGACCTGGGCAACATTTCAACGTATCTGGGCAAACCTACGCACCTGGAAGATTACATGGGCTGGCTGGCCAACAACTTCGACCCCTCGATCAGTTGGAAAGACCTGGAATGGATCCGCGACGTCTGGAAGGGCCCGATGATTATCAAGGGCATCCTCGACCCGCAGGATGCGAGGGACGCAGTGAGTTTCGGCGCGGACGGCATCGTGGTGTCCAACCATGGCGGGCGGCAGCTCGATGGCGTGCTGTCCACCGCCAGGGCGCTGCCGCCCATTGCCGACGCGGTGGGCGATGAGCTGACCGTGCTGGTGGATTCGGGCATTCGCTCCGGTCTCGACGTGGTGCGCATGCTGGCCCTGGGTGCCAAGGCCTGCCTGCTGGGGCGCGCCACTGCCTATGCGCTGGCTGCCGATGGCCAGCAGGGCGTGGAAAACCTGCTGGACATCTTCGCCAGGGAAATGCGCGTGGCCATGACACTGACCGGCGTGACGTCGATTGAGCAGATTGATCACAACATCCTGGTGCATCAGCCAAATAACCGGCGTGACACTTAGGCGGGCGTTTGCGCCCGTAGAAACCGCCATTGATTTGTAAGGTGTTTTTTTTAATTAAACGAATTGGCATGAATCTCGCTCTAACACTTCCCAAGCAGGGCAAGTAATGGCACCCGACACGCTGACTTAGCCTGTAAGACGTTCAAGTGCTGAGAGGCCGATTGCTGATGAAAACACCTACCCAGATCCACGCAATCGACTTCGACAGCGCCAAATTGCAACGCCTGGGTTTCGGTCAGCCCTCGCCGCTGCCGCACCGCCCCGTAACGCTGGCTCAGTTACGCCAGCAACTGGGGCAGCATCTGCAAACCAGCCTGGAGCCGGAGCGCATCCTGGGTCTGTTCTTTCGCGAAATCCAGCGACTGGTGCCCCTCGACGCGATGGTTTATCGCCATCAGGCCAGCGACCTGCGACTTGAGTTCGGCCAGCGCGGCCATCACTCGGTGAGTTACACCCTCAGCCACGAGGGCGAACCTCTGGGCGAACTGGTGTTGCGCCGCAACCAGCGCCTGGCCGAGGAAGAGCTGGGGCAGCTCGAATCACTGCTGTCCACCCTGCTCTACCCAATGCGCAATGCCCTGCTTTATCGCACGGCCACCCGTAGCGCGCTGCGCGACCCGCTGACCCAGACGGGCAACCGCATCGCCATGGACCAGACCCTGCAGCGCGAAATCGACATGGCGCGCCGGCATTTGAACCCATTGTCGCTGCTGATGCTGGACATCGATCACTTCAAGCACATCAATGACACCCATGGCCACAGCGCCGGCGACCACGTGCTGCGCGCAGTGGCGGCGTCGATCAAGGGCCAGTTGCGTAATGTGGACATGGTGTTCAGGTATGGCGGGGAAGAATTTCTGATCCTGCTCTCCAACACCAGCCGGGAGGCGGCGGCGATGGTCGGCGAGCGACTGCGCCAGGCGGCACAGGCCGAGAATTATTGGGCGGACGATATCCGCATCGATCTGACGGTGAGCCTGGGTTGCTCCACCTTGCTGGCGGCCGAATCCGCCGAGAGCCTGCTGCGCCGCGCCGACAACGCCTTGTATGTCGCCAAGCGTGAAGGTCGCAACCGTTTGGCAATGGCGGGGTAAGCCCCCGCCACTGGGTTTACATCATGCTTCGCTGGCCACGCGTACCGGCCGTTCTCGGGCGGCCACGGGCGCTGTTTCTCTCTCCAGAAGCATGCAGCTTTCCAGGAACAGGTACATGTAGTCGTAGCTCTTGCACACGGCCTGGCGCAGTTCTTCCTGCAGGGCTCTGGTCGGGTTCATGCCGGCCAGGGTGCAAATGATCTCCAGCGCTTCCCATGGGTGAGCATCGTCGTACTGGGCATGCATCTTCAACCACTTCATCGCCCGCTTGCGGTCTTCCTCAGGGAAGGCCGCCGCATACACGCCGGTTGAACACACCACGGCCGACCACTCCCCGGTCGCCCCCTCGATCGCATAGTTGGTGGCGGCAATCGCGACGATCAACGCATCGGACGAACTGGTGTGCCAGCACCAATGGCTCAGTGCGTGCAGCTCCGGCGGTACGTTTTGCGCCTGCAGTTCTTCAAGGCTGACGCCATGGGCACGGGCCCAATGAACCCAATAGTCGGCGTGGTTGAGTTCCACACGAATATTGCGCATCAGCCAACGTCGCGCCATATCCTCCCCAGGATGGCGCGCGAACTTGGTTTTGGTGAGGTTTTGTGCCATGTACAAGGCAAACTGTTCCACCACAGGCCAGCCACCGATCAGGTAGTGGCGCATGGTTTTGGCGCTGAGCGTATTGTCGCGCATGCGCTGGTACAGTTCGTGTTCGACAACCCGGCGCTTGCTCTCGCTACAGTCCTGGATCAGTTGTTGCGCCCAGGCTGGGTAACTCGAGGCTTCCATAAGCGGGCCGGTTCGGTTGAATGTGTCGATCACTGTAGGGCTCCTTTTTAAGTGTGATTGTACAGACCAGCAAATGTTTCAGCGGAATGTGCCGGGCGCCTTGAATAACAATGGCTGCGGCCGCGCGGGTCGGCACTGCAGGCTATCGAAGGTAAACAATTGCGGGCGTTCAATCAGGTAGCCCTGAGCGTAATCCACACCAATCTCCAGTAACGCCTGTTCGATTTGGGGTGTCTCTACAAACTCGGCAATTGTGCGCTTACCCATGACATGGCCGATATGGTTGATCACTTCAACCATGGCACGGTTAATCGGGTCGTCCAGCATATCCTTTACGAAACTTCCATCGATCTTCAGGAAGTCTACAGGTAAATGTTTCAGATAAGCGAATGAGGACATTCCGGCGCAAAAGTCGTCGAGGGAGAAGTGGCAACCTAAGGCTTTGAGTTCATTAATAAAGCGAATTGCACTGCCCAAATTGGCGATAGCACTTGTCTCGGTTATTTCAAAACAAATCATTTCCGGTGGAATACTGTAAGTGTTGAATTTCTCACGTAAAAAGCCGAGAAAATCATCATCGCCAATGGTGATGCCTGACAGATTGATCGCACACATCGCCATGGGCCGGCCCGGGCGCTCATGCAGGCAGCGGGCGATAATCTTGAACACGTTTTCCACCACCCAGCGATCCAGAGACGTCATCAGCCCATAACGCTCGGCCGCCGGAATAAAACTGTCCGGCAGAATGATGCGGCCGGTTTCATCGTGCAGGCGCAACAGGATTTCAATGTGGCCACTGCCACCCTCCGTTTGCCCCAGCGGCGAAATTTCCTGGGCGTACAGGCAAAAACGGTCTTCTTCCAGTGCCATGTGCAAACGCTGTACCCAGGCCATTTCACCAAAGCGCATGGACAGCTCGGAATCGTCGGCATGGTAGACCTGCACGCGGTTGCGGCCTTTTTCCTTGGCCATGTAGCAAGCCATGTCGGCCGTGCGCAGCGAGGTTTCCAGGGTGGTCGGCGTGCTGGTGATATGCACCAGGCCGATGCTCACGGTGGTCATGAACGGCCGGCCCTTCCAAACGAAATGCAGGCTTTGCACCGTATGGCGCAGGCTTTCGGCGATCTTTTCCGCCACCGGCACCGGGCAGTTCTCCAGCAGGATGCCGAACTCGTCGCCGCCCAGCCGTGCCAGGGTGTCATCTTCGCGCAGGTCCGATTGCAACAACGCGCAGATATGCCGCAGCAGTTCGTCACCTGCCGCGTGCCCGCAGGTGTCATTGACCAGCTTGAACTGATCCAGGTCGAGGAACATCAGCGCATGCCGGGCATTGGGCTGGCGCCCCGCCTGCTGCAACACCTGCTCCAGGCGGTGCTCGAATTCGCGCCGATTGGCCAGACCGGTCAAGGCATCGTGAGTCGCCTGCCAGGACAGGTTGGCGATGTATTGACGCTCCTGAGTCATGTCATGCAGCACCAGCACCGCGCCACTGATCTTGCCTGCGCTGCGGATCGGCGCCCCCACCAGCGTCACCGAAACAGTGCTGCCGTCCAGGCGCTGGATCAGCGTTGAATGGTCACTGCCGCCACTGAGCTGACCTTTGATGATGTGTTCGATCAGGGTGAAGCCATCGGACTCGGCATCTTCATCCAGCAACTTGAACAGCGCCGCCAGCGGCAAACCCTGGGCCTGGGCCGAGGTCCAGTGGGTCAGCGCTTCGGCAGCCGGGTTCAGGTAAGTGATCGCGCCGTCGACATCAGTGGTGATGACGCCGTCACCGATTGACTCCAGGGTGATCTGCGCGCGTTCCCTCTCGAGTTGCAGCGCATCGGCAAACGCGTGGCGCTGGGTCAGCAGTTTGTGCGTGCGCAGCAGCGCCAGTGCGATCAAAACCAGGGCGGTGGCCAGGTTGGTGATCACCAGCAGCCGCAGAATCATCCGCGACCCCTCGCCCAAGGCATCGCTGAAGGCCATGGCTGCCGGCGTCACGCCATCGTTGATCGCAAAAATATGCGCCTTCCAGCGCCGCACATCCCGCTCGCTGACCTGGCCGCTGTTGATCGCGCCGTGCATCGAGCGGGCCAGGTCATCCAGTTGCACCAGGTAGCCGTCGCCCACCGTCCACAGCTCGATGGCTTTTTCCAGGTAGCTGAAATGGCGAAAGTTGAGGTACAGCCAGATCAGGCTGGACACATCGTCCGGGTGATTCCCCCCCTTGAGGATGCCCTGGCGCGCGGCCTCGGTGTCCGGCACGGGCTGGTCGAGCGCGATGCGCAGTTCATGCCCGCCCTGGGGCACGGCGATGGCTTGCTGGTACTTGAGATAGGTGGCCGCGTCGCGGTTATCGGCGTAGAGCGTGAGGTAATAGATGGCGTCCTTCTGGCCCTTGGACCACAAGCTTTCACCCGCCACATAGCCACGCACCGCCGACAGCACGTACAGACTGAGACAGCCCAACAGTGCCTGAAACAGTACGACGGCAATGAAGGGCCAGACGATGCCCAGCAGCCGTGGCGTTCCTAGAGTCCGCTTTTGCTTCATGAAGTCCCTTGCACATGCACAGCTGGGTAAGCGCACGAAAATCTGCTTCCGATAGCTCAGCCTAGGCCAAATCAACGCACTTGTTGCAGGTGCCCGTAAAGTTTGGCGTAAAGCCCGCCATCGGCGATCAACTGCTGGTGGTCGCCATCTTCGGCAATGTGACCGCCATCGAAGACCAAAACTCGATCGGCCTGCTTCACCGCCGACAGACGGTGGGCGATGATCAGTGTAGTACGGCCGCTGAGAAACCGCGCCAATGCCTGATGCAGGTTGTACTCGGTGGCCGCATCCAGCGCCGAGGTGGCCTCGTCGAGTATCACCACCTTGGGTTCGGCCAGCACCATGCGCGCAATCGCCAGCCGCTGACGCTGCCCGCCCGAAAAGCGCACACCGGAGCGCCCCACCACACTGTCCAGGCCCTGAGGCAGGGCCTTGACGGTCACATCCAGTTGAGCGATTTCCAGGGCCTGCCAGCAGGCCTCATCGCTGCGTTCACGGCCCATGGTCAGGTTGGCGCGCACCGTGTCGTTGAACAGTGCCGGATGCTGCAGCACCACCGCCACGTTTTCGCGGATGGTCTCAAGGCCGATGGCCTGCTGGGTTGCACCGCCGAACCGGATGCTGCCGGCTTGCGCCGTGTACAACCCGAGCAGCAGTTGCACCAGGGTACTTTTGCCGCCGCCGCTGGCCCCCACAATCGCGACCTTCTCACCAGGCGCGATGGTCAGGTTCAACTGGTTCAGCACCCGCTCTTCGCCATAGCCGAAATCCAGGCCGCGCACGTCGATACCGACGGTCTCGCGCCCGCTGAACGGGTCTTCACCACCGGCATACTGCGGCTCGTCGGCACGCGCCAGCAGCTCGTTGATGCGTGTCAGCGCACCGCCCGCCGCATAGTAGGCGTATTGCAGGTTCAGCAACTGTTCCACCGGGCCGATCATGAACCACAGGTAGCTGAACACGGCGAGCATCTGGCCGATGGACAGATCGGAAAACAGCACCGTGAGCATCGCCGCCGCGCGGAAAATGTCGATACCGAACTGGAACAACAGGCCACTGGCGCGGCTGGAGGCATCGGTTTTCCATTGCGAGTGGATGGCGTAGTCACGCACTTCCCGGGCACGCTCGCCCAGGCGTCCGAGAAAGAAGCCCTGGCGATTGCCGGCGCGCACTTCCTGGATGGCGTCCAGGGTTTCGGTGAGCGCCTGGGTGAAGCGCGAGGTGCTGTCGTTTTCCAGCTTCTTGAGGTGCTTGACGCGCTTGCCCAACTGCACCGTGAAGTAGATCACCAGCGGGTTGAACAGCAGAATCAACAGCGCCAGCTGCCAATGCATCCACACCAGAATCGCCGAGGTGCCCACCAGCGTCAGCATCGCCACCAGAAAGCGGCTGAGGGTTTCGCCGACGAATTTGTCCAGCGTATCCAGGTCGGTGACCAGGTGCGTGGTCACGGTGCCGCTGCCCAGGCTTTCGTATTCGCCGAGGGAGATGCGCTTGAGCCGTTCGATCAGGCGCACGCGGATGCGGTACACGATGTCCTTGGCCAACCGCGCAAACAGGCGCGCCTGCACCACGTTGAACACCAGCGCGCCACAGCGCAGGGTCAGGGTGACCAGCAGCATCAGGCCGATATAGCCAGCGGCTTTTTGCCAACCCAGGGGCAGCGCGTGGTTCATCACCTTGAGCGCGGCATCGCCGCTGCCCAGCAGCACTTCGTCGACCAGCAGCGGCAGCAGCAGGGGAATCGGCACGCTGCACAGGGTCGCCAGCACGGCCACGCCATTGGCAATCCACAGGGATTTTTTGTGACGCAAGGCCAGGCGGCGAATTTCCGCCCAGGTCAGGCGGTCGATGCGGGCGGGCAGCTCAGGCACTGGCCGCTCGCTCAAGCCATCGGCTCAACAACGGCGAAAGCTCGGACAATGGCTGGTAGCCGTTGGTCAGCAAGGCCAGTTGGCCATCGCGCTCGGCCAGCAGCGTCGGGAAACCGGCGATGCCCAGGTCCTGCACCCAGCTGAAATCCGCCGCCGTCGCCGCATGCTGCTCGGCACGGTCGAAGGCACCGGCAAATTCGATGCGCGGGATGCCCGCCTGTTCGGCCAATTCAACCAGTACGCTGGCCAGAGTCACATCGCGGCCCTCGACATAAAACGCGCGCTGGATCAGCCCCAGCAGGATCCACGCGCAATCCGGCGCCAGGCTGCGCGCGGTGACGATGGCGCGGCAGGCAGGTTCGGTGTCGTAGACAAAGCCGTCGGGCAAGGCCCCTTCGCGCTTGAACGGCTGGCCGGTGGCGTCGGTGACAGCCTGCCAGTGTTCAAGGATGTAGCGTCGGGTGGTCGGCTCCAGCGCCGCGCCGCTGCCGGTACGCAGGCCGCCCACCACCAGGTGCACGTCCACGCCGGCCGCCTGGGCCTGCTCAACCAGTGCCTGCGCCACCGGGGCAAAGCCCCAGCACCAGGAACACATCGGGTCCATCACATAGAGCAGGCGCGCGGACATGGGTCAGGCCTCGGAAGGGGTTTGCTTGTAGTTGAAGCCAATTGGGTGCGGCAGGTTGCGGGCCTTGGCCAGCTCGATCTGCTTCTGCCGGTCGATGGCGCTGCGACGGGTTTTCTCCGGCAGCTTATCCCAGCAATGCGGGCAACTGATGCCGGCCACATAGTGCTCGGACGCACGGTCCTCGACGCTGACCGGTGTGCGGCAGGCGTGACACTGATCGTAGTCGCCCTCGCTGAGGTCATGGCGCACGGTCACCCGGTTGTCGAACACAAAGCAGTCGCCTTGCCATTTGGTTTCTGCCTGCGGCACTTCCTCGAGGTACTTGAGGATGCCGCCCTTGAGGTGATAGACCTCATCGAAGCCCTCGCTGAGCATGAAGCTGGAGGCCTTCTCGCAGCGAATGCCGCCGGTGCAGAACATGGCGACCTTCTTGTGTACGGCCGGGTCGAAGTGGGCCTTGATGTAGTCGGGAAACTCGCGAAAGCTGGTGGTCTTCGGGTCGATCGCGCCTTCGAAGGTGCCGATGGACACTTCGTAGTCGTTGCGGGTGTCGATCAACAGCACCTCGGGGTCGCTGATCAGCGCATTCCAGTCCTGCGGTTCAACGTAGGTGCCGACCTTTTTGTTCGGGTCGACGCCTTCGACGCCCAGGGTCACGATCTCTTTCTTGAGCTTGACCTTGGTGCGGTAGAACGGCTGGTCGTCGCAGTAGGACTCTTTGTGGTCAATGTCGACCATGCGCGGGTCTTTCTTCAACCAGGCCATCAGGCCGTCAATGCCTTCGCGGCTGCCGGACACGGTGCCGTTGATGCCTTCTTCGGCAATCAGCAGGGTGCCCTTGATGCCGTTGTCGACCATTGCCTGCAGCAGTGGCTCGCGCAGGGCGACGTAATCTTCGAGGGTGACGAACTTGTACAGTGCCGCCACGACGATGGGGTGGGTCATGGGTGTTCTCTCCAGGTGGCTACCCTCGTAAGGGGTGAACCGGATAACGGCAGTTGCGAGTTTTTAGCCGCAAGCTGCAAGTAAAAGCAAAAAAAACGCGCCGACTGGGCGGCGCGTTGGGGATTGTAGCAAGAAGGCAGCTGCGAGGGCTCTAATCTTGTCGCTGGCAGCTGACACTTGTGGCTGCCTCAATGCCCTCCGGCGCAGGTCGGCGAGGCCGGGGCTGCGTCGATTTTCGCCCATTCATCAGGCGTGTAGGTATGCAGCGCCAACGCATGAAACTCGCTCATCAGGTCCCCCAGGGTGGCGTAGACCGTCTGGTGGCGCTTGACGCGGTTGAGCCCCTCGAACTGCTGGCTGACCAGCACGGCCTTGAAGTGGGTCTGCAACCCACGGCTGTGCATGTGGCTTTCATCCAGCACGCTCAGGTGTTGCGGGCTCAGGGCGGCGAGCGCGGTTTCGATACGCTGTTGCATGGTCATTCCTGCTTACTTCTTCTTGGCCGGTGCGGCGGCTTTTGGCGTCAGCTCGTTGGTCATGTCTTCCAACAGCTTGTTCACTACCGGCACGGCGCTTTCCAGTTTGGCCTGGGTCATCTGAGCCGATTGCTGGGTCAGTTGCGGCATTTTTTCCAGGACCTTCTTGCCCAGCGGCGACTGGTAGAACGCAACCAGGTCCTTGAGCTCGGACTCGCTGAAATTGGTGGTGTAGAGCTTGACCATGTCCGGTTTCAGCTTCGGCCAGCCGATGGCCTGATCGAGCGCGGCGTTGGCCTTGGCCTGGTAGCTGTCCAGTACGGACTGCTTGGCGGCAGGCGCCTTGGTCTGTTCGAAACGCTGGGCGAACATTTGTTGCACTTGCATGTACACCGGGGTTCCCAGCTTGTCGGCATGGGCCAGGGTAAGAAAGGCTTCGGCACTGGCGTTGTGGCTGGCGGTATCGGCAAAAACCTGGCCGCTGGCGCAAACCAGAGCAACCGCGGTACAGATGGCACGAAGACGAGTCATCGAGTTTCCTTTTCTACAGGCGAGGTAAGACCCCAAGGGCGACCATTCTGCGCCTAAAAAACCTCGCGGCTCAACCCCAGGCCTTGTCGGACAAGGATCAGCGCCGCTTTAATCCGATGAAAAGTCTTTTATGGAACCCCCCTGCCCCATCACGGCCTAAACTGCGCTGACTGACTTCAAGGAGAGTGCCCGATGAGCCGTATCGAAACCGACAGCCTGGGAGACGTTCACGTCCCGGATGACGCTTACTGGGGCGCCCAGACCCAACGTTCGCTGGTGAATTTTGCCATTGGCGAGCAACGCATGCCGCTGGCAGTGCTTCACGCCCTGGCCCTGATCAAGAAAGCCGCCGCGCGCGTCAACGACCGCAACGGCGACCTGCCCGCCGACATCGCCCGCCTGATCGAACAGGCCGCCGACGAAGTGCTCGCCGGTACTCATGACGACCAGTTCCCGCTGGTGGTATGGCAGACCGGCAGTGGCACCCAGAGCAACATGAACGCCAACGAAGTGATCGCCGGACGCGCCAACGAACTGGCGGGCAACAACCGCGGCGGCAAGAGCCCGGTGCATCCCAACGACCATGTGAACCGCTCACAAAGCTCCAACGACTGCTTCCCCACCGCCATGAGCATTGCCACCGTAAAAGCGGTGCACGAACAATTGCTGCCGGCGATCACGGTATTGTCCGGCGGCCTGGCGGAGCTGGCGGCGCGGCACATGAAGCTGGTCAAGACCGGCCGCACCCACATGATGGACGCCACGCCGATCACCTTCGGCCAGGAACTCTCGGCCTTCATCGCCCAGCTCGACTATGCCGAACGCGCCATCCGCAGTGCCCTGCCCGCCGTGTGCGAGCTGGCCCAGGGCGGCACTGCCGTCGGCACCGGGCTCAACTCGCCCCACGGTTTTGGCGAAGCGATCGCCGCCGAGCTGGCTGCCCTTTCCGGCTTGCCGTTCGTGACCGCGCCGAACAAATTCGCAGCCCTCTCCGGCCACGAACCGCTGGTGACCCTGCACGGCGCGCTGAAAACCCTGGCTGTGGCCCTGATGAAGATCGCCAACGACCTGCGCCTGCTCGGCTCCGGCCCCCGCGCCGGCCTGGCCGAAGTCAAACTGCCGGCCAACGAACCCGGCAGCTCGATCATGCCCGGCAAGGTCAACCCCACCCAATGCGAAGCCCTGTCGATGCTGGCCTGCCAGGTGCTGGGCAACGACGTCACCATCGGCATCGCCGCCAGCCAGGGCCACCTGCAGCTCAACGTGTACAAGCCGGTGATCATCCACAACCTGCTCGAATCCATCCGCCTGCTGGCCGACGGCTGCAACAACTTCCAGGAACACTGCATCGCAGGTCTTGAACCGGACGCCGAACAAATGGCCGAACACCTGGAACGCGGCCTGATGCTCGTCACCGCGTTGAACCCACACATCGGCTACGACAAGTCCGCACAGATCGCCAAAAAAGCCTATGCCGAAGGCCTGACCCTACGCCAGGCCGCACTGGACCTGGGCTACCTCACCGACGAAGAATTCGACAAATGGGTACGCCCTGAAAACATGCTGGAAGCCGGCCATTAAAAAGCCCTTGATCCGCTCTTGATCTTGATCTGCTTTTGATCTTGACCTTGATCTCAGGCGCCCCGGCAACCACGCTGGCCGAACGCAGGCTTGAATCCGTGGGTAACCCGGCAGGACGCCGGGTTAGCCGCACTGGGCCAGGGATGGCCCATTGCGGCGGCCCACGGATTCAAGCCTGCGTGCGGGCACACCGAGCCTGAGCGAGGTGCCGAGTGGTGGGGCAAAGCGTTTTTGGTTACTTTTTGCGCTCTTCAAAAAGTGACCCGCCGTAAGGGCGGAACCAATAGCCGCCATCACCGCAGCAACGGATATGTACACAATAAAGCCGCCATCGGGAGCAAGCCCCCTCCCACAGTTGAAACGCTGTACGCCCTTAGGAAGCCAGTCTTAACCGACGAGCCCTGAGCCCCGCAATCAAAGAAGGCGCCAAAGCGACCATCGCCGACCCCATCACCACCACCAACGCCCCAAAATACCCCAACGCATTAATCTCCTCAGCCTGCACAAACCCAGGCCACCACCACGCCGCCAACGCCACCGCCACAAACGTCACCAACGGCGTCAACGCCAACGTCGCACTCACCCGGGAAGCTTCCCAGTGCGCCAGCGCCTCCGCAAACGCCCCATACGCCACCAACGTGTTCATGCAGCACGCCAGCAACAACACCCCCTGCAACGGACTCAACGCCAACGCCTCCAGCGGCTGCGCCCACGGCGTCAACAACGCCGCGCAAAACAGATAAATCACCATCATCACCTGCAGCGAATTCCACACCGTCAGCAACTGCTTCTGCCCCAGCGCATAAAACACCCAGATCGTGGTCGCCAACAGCACCGTCAACACCCCGGCGGTATAAGTGCCCATGGACGTGAGCAGCTCCGCCAGGCGCTGATTGAAGAACAACCCGAAACCCACAATCAACACGACCAACCCCAAGCCTTGCCCAAGGCTGAAGCGCTCCTTGAACACAAACACACTGGCGACCATCAGAAAGATCGGCCCCATCTGCACCACCAGTTGCGCGGTGCCGGGGCTGAGCATTTTCAGGCCCACCAGGTACAGCACGTAGTTGCCCACCAGTCCGCACACCGCCATTGCTACCAACCCGCCACCTCTGGCGCCCAGCACCTTCAAGCTGGGCAAACGCCGGGTCGCCGCCAGGTAGATGAACAGGCAACCGCCGGCCACCATCAGGCGAAACCAGGTGACGGTGATCGGGTCCATCACCTGCAAGACCTGTTTGAGCTTGATCGGGAGAATGCCCCAGAGCAATGCGGTCAGCAGGGTCAAGAGAAAACCGTAGACCCAGCGACCGGAAGAGATGTGCATGAGTTGCCCCAAATGCCTGAGGTAAAAGAGCCTGCATTCTAGGGCCAAGCAAACAGATCGGGCTATGCCCTAATGCCGTTCAGGCAAGCGCAGATCCCCTGTGGCGAGCAGGCTTGTCCTGCGTTGGGCTGCGCAGCAGCCCCAAAGCCAGGCGCTGAGCCGTATCAGGTACACCGCGTTTTGCTCGATGGGGGCGCTTCGCACCCCAACGCGGGGCAAGCCCGCTCGCCACAATAAGCCCACACATTTTCCTTAACTGAACGGCATTAGGGCTTGCCCCAATGCCGTTCAGCTAAGCGCAGATCCCCTGTGGCGAGCAGGCTTGTCCTGCGTTGGGCTGCGCAGCAGCCCCAAAGCCAGGCGCTGAGCCGTATCAGGTACACCGCGTTTTGCTCGATGGGGGGCGCTTCGCACCCCAACGCGGGGCAAGCCCGCTCGCCACAATAAGCCCACACATTTTCCTTAACTGAACGGCATCAGGGCTTGCCCCAATGCCGTTCAGCTAAGCGCAGATCCCCTGTGGCGAGCAGGCTTGTCCTGCGTTGGGCTGCGCAGCAGCCCCAAAGCCAGGCGCTGAGCCGTATCAGGTACACCGCGTTTTGCTCGATGGGGGGCGCTTCGCACCCCAACGCGGGGCAAGCCCGCTCGCCACAATAAGCCCACACATTTTCCTTAACTGAACGGCATTAGGGCTTGCCCCAATGCCGTTCAGCTAAGCGCAGATTCCCTGTGGCGAGCAGGCTTGTCCTGCGTTGGGCTGCGCAGCAGCCCCAAAGCCAGGCGCTGAGCCGTATCAGGTACACCGCGTTTTGCTCGATGGGGGGCGCTTCGCACCCCAACGCGGGGCAAGCCCGCTCGCCACAATAAGCCCACACATTTTCCTTAACTGAACGGCATCAGGGCTTGCCCCAATGCCGTTCAGCTAAGCGCAGATTCCCTGTGGCGAGCAGGCTTGTCCTGCGTTGGGCTGCGCAGCAGCCCCAAAGCCAGGCGCTGAGCCGTATCAGGTACACCGCGTTTTGCTCGATGGGGGGCGCTTCGCACCCCAACGCGGGGCAAGCCCGCTCGCCACAATAAGCCCACACATTTTCCTTAACTGAACGGCATTAGGGCTTGCCCCAATGCCGTTCAGCTAAGCGCAGATCCCCTGTGGCGAGCAGGCTTGTCCTGCGTTGGGCTGCGCAGCAGCCCCAAAACCAGGCGCTGAGCCGTATCAGGTACACCGCGTTTTGCTCGATGGGGGCGCTTCGCACCCCAACGCGGGGCAAGCCCGCTCGCCACAATAAGCCCACACATTTTCCTTAACTGAACGGCATTAGGGCTTGCCCCAATGCCGTTCAGCTAAGCGCAGATTCCCTGTGGCGAGCAGGCTTGTCCTGCGTTGGGCTGCGCAGCAGCCCCAAAGCCAGGCGCTGAGCCGTATCAGGTACACCGCGTTTTGCTCGATGGGGGGCGCTTCGCACCCCAACGCGGGGCAAGCCCGCTCGCCACAATAAACCCACACATTTTCCTTAACTGAACGGCATCAGGGCTTGCCACAGAGGCGCCAGTTTGCTGCGCGACAGCGCTGGTTCAGCGCACGGCTTCAAAGAGTCCGCTCGCGCCCATGCCGCCGCCCACGCACATGGTGACGATGCCATAGCGCAAACGACGTCGCTGCAGTTCGCGCACCAGATGCCCCACTTGCCTCGAACCGGTCATGCCGAACGGGTGGCCGATAGCGATAGCGCCGCCATTGACGTTGTACCTGGCATTGTCGATTTCCAGCCGGTCACGCGCATACAGGCACTGGGACGCGAACGCTTCATTGAGCTCCCACAGGTCGATATCCGCCACCTGCAAGCCTTTCGCCTTGAGCAGTTTGGGCACCGAGAACACCGGCCCGATGCCCATCTCGTCGGGTTCGCAGCCGGCCACGGTAAAGCCACGGAAAAACGCCTTGGGCTTGAGCCCCAGTGCCAGCGCTTTCTCCAGGCTCATCACCAGCGTCATCGATGCGCCATCGGACAACTGCGAGGCATTGCCCGCCGTCACCGAGCCGTCTTCGGCAAACACCGGCTTCAAACCGCTGAGGCTGGCCAGGGTGGTGTCGGGTCGGTTGCAGTCGTCGCGGTCGACCACACCGTCGAGGATCTGCACGCCGCCCGTGTCCTTATCCTCGACCCGGTACTTGACCGCCATCGGCACGATTTCATCATCGAACAGGCCATCCGCCTGCGCCTGCGCGGTGCGCTGCTGGCTTTGCAGCGCATACGCGTCCTGCGCTTCACGGCTGACGTGGTAGCGGCGCGCGACGATTTCGGCGGTCTGGCCCATGGGAAAATAGATGCCCGGCACCTGTTCCTTGAGCAACGGGTTGATCAGGTTGTCAGTGTTGATGCTCTTGAGAGTCAGGCTGATGGACTCGACGCCGCCGGCGACAATGATCTCGCTGCAGCCCGAGGCAATCTGATTGGCCGCCATGGCAATCGCCTGCAGGCCGGATGAGCAAAAGCGGTTGAGCGTCATCCCCGCCGTACCGGTGCCCAACCGCGACAGCACCGCCACGTTGCGCCCGATGTTTTGGCCCTGGGCGCCTTCGTTGGAGGCCGCGCCGACGATGCAGTCTTCCACCGTCGCCGGGTCAATGCCGTTGCGGGTGAGCAGCGCGTTGACGCAATGGGCCGCCATGTCATCCGGGCGAGTCTGGTTGAACTTGCCGCGAAAGGACTTGGCCAGGCCGGTTCGCACGCTGTCGACGATCACTACTTCACGCATGGGCTACCTCGATCTTGTGGTTGTTGGCAGATCAATCGAGGATAGATCCAGACCTGCCCCACCGCGATGATCATTCACCCGGCCTATACAAAAGCATGGTGATCAGGCTGCCTGTGGCAAGCGGCTGACAGTTATTTCTTTTTCTTCTTCCCGCGCTTGCCAGCGTGCTCGAACGCCTCTTCCAGCGCCCGGTTGATCGTGCGCAACACCTTGACCCGCGCCCAGCGCTTGTCGTTGGCCTCCACCAGCGTCCAGCATGCAACCTCGGTGCTGGTACGGTCGACCATATCGCCGACGGCGGTGCGGTAGGCGTCCCACTTGTCGCGGTTGCGCCAGTCGTCCTCGGTGATCTTGAAGCGCTTGAACGGAATCTCCTCGCGCGCCTGGAAGCGTTCGAGCTGGGTCTGCTTGTCGATGGCCAGCCAGAACTTGACCACGATCACCCCGGCGTCGCGCAGTTGCTCTTCGAAGTCGTTGATCTCGCCATAGGCGCGCATCCAGTCGGCCGGGGTGCAGAAACCCTCGATCCGCTCCACCAGCACACGGCCGTACCACGAGCGGTCGAACACGGTGAACATGCCGCGCGCCGGAATTTTCTGCCAGAAGCGCCACAGGTAAGGCTGGGCGCGCTCGTCTTCGCTGGGCGCGGCAATCGGCACGATGTGGTACTGGCGCGGGTCCAGCGCGGCGGCGACCCGGCGGATGGCGCCGCCCTTGCCTGCTGCGTCGTTGCCTTCGAACACAGTGACCAGCGCGTGGCTGCGCATGCGCTTGTCACGCATCAGGCCAGAGAAGCGCGCCTGCTCGGTAATCAGTTGTTCTTCGTAATCGTCCTTGTCCAGGCTCACTGTCATGTCGAGGCTGTCGAGCAGGCTTTTTTGATCGACCGAGGCCAGCAACGGTGCGGGGTTCATGCCACTGGTTTTGGCCTTGGGCAACGTCAATGCACTGTGCAGGCCCTCGAGGAGAATTTTGCCCACGGTGAGGCTGCGGTAGTGCGCGTCGGCGCCCTCGATCACGTGCCACGGCGCATAGTCGCGGCTGGTGCGACGCAGGATGCGTTCGCCAAAATGGACAAACTTGTCGTAAGTCTTCGATTGCTGCCAGTCCAGCGGGCTGATGCGCCAGCTGTGCAGCGGGTCGTCGGCCAACGATTTGAGCCGCGCCTTCATCTGTTTTTTGGACAGGTGGAACCAGAACTTGAAGATCAGCGCGCCTTCGTCACACAGCATTTTCTCCAGCCGCTCGGCACCGGCAATGGCCTGGTCGAGCCGGGCATCCTTGATCTGCCCGTGCACCCGGCCCTGCAGCATCTGGCTGTACCAGTTGCCGAAGAAAATGCCCATGCGCCCCTTGGCCGGGAGCTGGCGCCAGTAGCGCCAGGCCGGCGGGCGCGCCAGTTCTTCGTCGGTCTGCTGGTCGAAGGTGCGCACCTCGATCAGGCGCGGGTCCATCCATTCGTTGAGCAGCTTGACGGTTTCGCCCTTGCCGGCGCCTTCGATGCCGTTGATGAGGATGATCACCGGGAAGCGTTTCTGCTGGTGCAGCTCGTACTGCACGTCCAGCAGCGCTTCACGCAACGCGGGAACCTCTGCCTCGTAGGTGTCTTTGTCGATGGCGTGACCGATTTCGGCGGATTCGAACATGGGCAGCTCCGTTTCAAGATGGCTCAAGACTAGCGGATTGGGCAACGACACGCGGGAGGAAATTCCACCGGCGCCTGTCACGGGGCAAATCATTGCCGGTCGATCGGCTAGAATGGCCGCCTTGCCTTTGCCGAGCCGCCCATGAACCCCGTAACCCACGCCCAGCTCGACTGGGACGACCAAGGTCGCCCGCACTCGCGGGTCTTCGACGACGTGTACTTCTCCGACCAGTCGGGCCTTGCAGAAACCCGCTATGTGTTTCTTGAGCAGAACCGCCTGCAGGAGCGCTTTGCTGCCTTGCCTGCGGGCGGGCGGCTGGTGATCGGCGAGACCGGTTTTGGCACCGGGCTGAATTTTCTATGCGCCTGGCAGTTGTTCGAACAGCACGCCGTGGCGGGCGCGCGCCTGCATTTTGTCAGCGTCGAAAAATTCCCGCTGAGCCACGCCGACCTGCAACGCGCCCTCGCCCTCTGGCCGGAACTTGCGCCGTTCGCCGAACAACTGCTGGCCCACTACATTGCCATCCACCAGGGCTTCCAGCGGCTGGTGCTGGACAATGGCCGCGTGACCCTGACCCTGTTGATCGGCGACGCCCTGGAGCAGTTGCCGCAACTGGACGCACAGATCGATGCGTGGTTTCTCGACGGTTTTGCCCCGGCGAAAAACCCGGACATGTGGACCGCCGAGCTGTTTGCCGAACTGGCACGCCTGGCCGCGCCGGGGTCGACCATCAGCACCTTCACCAGCACCGGCTGGGTACGCCGGCTGATCAATGCCGCCGGGTTCAAGATGAAACGCACGCCGGGCATCGGGCATAAATGGGAAATCCTGCGCGGTGAGTTTCGTGGCTGGCCCGCCGACACCCCGGCAGCGCCGGGCATCAAGCCGTGGTTCGCCCGCCCTCCCGCCGTTAGCGGTGAGCGCAAGGCCCTGGTGATCGGCGCCGGCCTGGCCGGGTGCGCCACCGCTGCCAGCCTCGCGGCCCGAGGTTGGCAGGTGAGCCTGCTGGAGCGCCATGAAGCCCTGGCCCAGGAAGCCTCGGGCAACCCGCAAGGCGTGCTGTACCTCAAGCTCTCCGCGCACGGTACGGCGCTGTCGCAGATGATTCTGGCCGGGTTCGGCTACACCCGTCGCGTGCTTGAGCACCTGCAGCGCGGCGTGGCATGGGACGGCTGCGGCGTGCTGCAATTGGCCTTCGATGCCAAGGAAAGCGAGCGCCAGGCACAACTGGCCGAGGCCTTCGCGCCAGGCTTGCTGCATCAGCTCGACCGCGAACAGGCCCAGGCTCGCGCCGGGGTCGCACTGGCGCACGGCGGGCTGTTTTTCCCGGAGGGCGGCTGGGTCCACCCGCCCGCCTTGTGCGCATGGCAAGCGCAGCGCGGCGGTATCACCGTGCTGACGCATCACGAGGTGCTGGACCTGCGCAACATCAACGGACGCTGGCAAGCCTGGGAAGGCGAGCGGCTGCTCGGCGATGCCCCGGTGGTGGTCCTGGCTGGCGCCGCCGAGGTGCAACGTTTCGCCAACCTGCCGCTCAAGCGCATCCGCGGGCAGATCACCTCGCTGGCGCAAACCGCGGAAAGCCAGGCCCTCGCCACGGTGGTCTGCGCCGAAGGCTATGTGGCGCCGCCACGCCTGGGTGAGCACACCCTTGGCGCCAGCTTTGACTTCAAGAGCGATGACCTCACGCCCACCGCCGCCGAACACGCCGGCAACCTGGAACTGCTCAAGGGTATTTCCGTGGACCTGGCCCAACGCCTGCACGTCGACAGCCTCGACCCGGCCACGGTGCAAGGCCGTGCGGCCTTTCGCTGCACCAGCCCGGACTACCTGCCGATTGTCGGGCCACTGGCCGACGCGGCCGCCTTTGACCAGGCATATGCCGGCTTGCGCAAGGATGCGCGCCAGGTGCCCGCCATCGTCTGCCCGTGGCTTGACGGCCTGTATGTCAACAGCGGCCATGGCTCGCGCGGCCTGATTACCGCGCCCTTGTCGGCCGAGCTGCTCGCCGCCTGGCTGGACAACGAGCCCTTGCCGCTGCCACGCAGCGTCGCCGAAGCCTGCCACCCCAATCGCTTTGCCGTGCGCAGCCTGATCCGCAGCCATGCGCCCGTTCCACGCTGACGGCGTTTTGCCTTATAACTTATTGTTCTAAAACTCCACGTATAGCACCGGGTCAGTTTCTGGGTACGCGCCCTCTTGGGCGTATTGAGTATTGACCCTCCCCAACGGAAAAACCGGTAAGGAATTTATGTGCGGATTAGCTGGAGAATTACGTTTCGATGCCCAACCTGCCGACCTGGCAGCGATTGAGCGCATCACCCATCACCTGGCCCCGCGTGGCCCCGATGCCTGGGGCTTTCATGCCCAGGGGCCGGTTGCCCTGGGCCATCGGCGCCTGAAGATCATGGACCTGTCGGACGGCTCGGCGCAGCCGATGATCGACGCCCAGTTGGGGCTGTCCCTGGCGTTCAACGGTGCGATCTATAACTTTCCGGAATTGCGTGAAGAGCTGGAAGCCTTGGGCTATGCCTTCTATTCCGGCGGCGACACCGAAGTGCTGCTCAAGGGCTACCACGCCTGGGGCGAAGCGCTGCTGCCCAAGCTCAACGGCATGTTCGCCTTCGCCATCTGGGAGCGTGATGCCCAGCGCCTGTTCATCGCCCGTGACCGCCTTGGCGTCAAGCCGTTGTACCTGTCGCGCACCGGTCAGCGCCTGCGTTTTGCGTCGGCATTGCCGGCACTGCTCAAGGGCGGCGACATCAACCCGATCCTCGATCCGGTGGCGCTGAACCATTACCTGAATTTCCACGCCGTGGTGCCTGCGCCGCGCACGTTGCTGGCGGGCATTGAGAAACTGCCCCCGGCGAGCTGGATGCGCATCGACGCCAACGGCACCACCGAACAGAAAACCTGGTGGACGTTGCCCTACGGTCCCCATGACGATGAAAAAAACCTGACGTTGCAGGACTGGACCGACCGTGTCCTCGACAGCACCCGCGAAGCCGTGGCCATTCGTCAACGGGCGGCAGTGGACGTGGGCGTGCTGCTCTCCGGCGGCGTCGATTCGAGCATGCTCGTCGGCCTGCTGCGCGAAGTCGGCGTGCAGGACCTGTCGACCTTCTCCATCGGCTTTGAAGATGCCGGCGGCGAGCGCGGCGACGAATTCCAGTATTCGGACCTGATCGCCAAGCATTACGGCACGCGCCATCACCAATTGCGCATTGCCGAAAGCGAGATCATCGAACAGCTGCCGGCGGCGTTCCGCGCCATGAGCGAGCCGATGGTCAGCCACGACTGCATTGCCTTCTACCTGCTGTCGCGGGAAGTGGCCAAGCATTGCAAGGTGGTGCAGAGCGGCCAGGGCGCCGACGAACTGTTTGCCGGCTACCACTGGTACCCGCAGGTGGACGGCGCCAGCGATCCCTACGCGGCCTATCGCGAGGCGTTCTTCGACCGCAGCTACGACGATTACGCCGCCACCGTCGCGCCGAAATGGCTGACCGCCAACGACGCCGCCGGGGATTTTGTGCGTGAACACTTTGCAATGCCCGGTGCCGATGCCGCCGTGGACAAGGCCCTGCGCCTGGACAGCACGGTGATGCTGGTGGACGACCCGGTCAAGCGCGTCGACAACATGACCATGGCCTGGGGCCTGGAAGCGCGCACGCCGTTTCTGGACTATCGCCTGGTGGAACTGTCGGCGCGGGTGCCGGGTAAATTCAAGCTGCCCGATGGCGGTAAGCAGGTGTTGAAAGAGGCGGCGCGCCGGGTGATCCCGAGCGAAGTCATCGACCGCAAAAAAGGCTATTTCCCGGTGCCGGGCCTCAAGCATTTGCAGGGCGACACCCTGAACTGGGTGCGCGAACTGTTGCTGGACCCGAGCCAGGATCGCGGCCTGTTCAACCCGGCCATGCTCGACCGCCTGCTGAACGACCCGCAGGGCCAACTGACCCCGCTGCGCGGCTCCAAGCTGTGGCAACTGGCGGCGCTGAACCTGTGGCTCAGCGAACAAGGAATCTGATTGATGAAACAGAACGCCGCGGCGTACAGCCAACGCTTGCTCAAGGGCCAGGCGCCGACCTATGAGCGCCTGCAAGCGCGTTTGGCCGAGGACGGCAACCCGCAGAGCCCCGGCCATATCGCGGTGCATTGCGGCTGGGGACGGCTGTTGATCGGCCATACCTTCCCGGACCCCGCGAGCCTGGCCGAGGAACTGCTCAATGAACAAGCCGGTGAGCGCGACATTGCGTTGTATGTGGCCGCGCCCCAGCAGATCCTCGGGATTGATCCGCAGCAGTTGTTCCTCGATCCGTCCGACACCTTGCGCCTGTGGTTCAGCGACTATCGCCCGGCCACCCGGGTGTTTCGCGGCTTTCGCATTCGTCGGGTGCAGAATGAGGCGGACTGGCAGGCGGTCAACCGCCTCTACCAGGGACGCGGCATGTTGCCGGTCGATACCGAACGCCTCACACCGCGTCATCAGGGCGGCCCGGTGTACTGGCTGGCCGAGGACGAAGACAGCGGCGCAGTGATCGGCAGCGTGATGGGCCTCAATCACCAGAAAGCCTTCAACGACCCGGAGAACGGTTGCAGCCTGTGGTGCCTGGCGGTCGATCCGCAGTGCACGCGCCCAGGCGTGGGCGAGGTGCTGGTGCGCCACCTGGTGGAGCACTTCATGAGCCGTGGCCTGAGCTACCTCGACCTGTCGGTGCTGCACGATAACCGCCAGGCCAAGAGCCTCTACGCCAAGCTGGGCTTTCGCGCGCTGACCACCTTTGCGATCAAGCACAAGAACGGCATCAACCAGCCGCTGTTTCTCGGCCCGGGCCCGCAGGCGGGGTTCAACCCGTATGCGCGGATCATTGTCGAAGAGGCGCATCGGCGCGGTATCGATGTGCAGGTGGACGACGCCGACGCCGGCCTGTTCACCCTCAGCCACGGCGGGCGCCGCGTGCGTTGTCGCGAATCGTTGAGCGACCTGACCAGCGCCATCAGCATGACGTTGTGTCAGGACAAGAGCCTGACCCACAAGGTGCTCAAGGCTGCCGGTTTGAACGTGCCCTCGCAACAACTGGCGGGCAGTGCCGATGACAATCTGGAGTTTCTCGACGAACACCAGCGCATCGTGGTCAAGCCGCTGGACGGCGAACAGGGCCACGGCGTGGCGGTGGACCTGCGCACCATTGAAGAGGTGCAGCAGGCCATCGAAGCGGCGCGTGCGTTCGACAGCCGTATTTTGCTCGAAAGCTTTCACGAAGGCCTGGACCTGCGCATTCTGGTGATCGGTTTTGAAGTGGTGGCCGCAGCGATCCGCCGCCCTGCCGAAGTCAAAGGTGATGGTCAGCATTCCATCGGTGCGCTGATCGAGGCTCAGAGTCGGCGGCGCCAGGCCGCGACCGATGGCGAAAGTAAAATTCCCGTGGATGCGGAAACCGAACGCACCCTGCACGCCGCCGGCTACGACTACAGCAGCATCCTGCCCCGAGGCCAGACCCTGGCCGTGCGCCGCACCGCCAACCTGCACACCGGCGGCTGCCTGGAAGACGTGACCGCGATCCTGCACCCGACGCTGGTGGACGCTGCCGTGCGTGCCGCTCGCGCCCTGGACATTCCCATGGTGGGCCTGGACCTGATGGTGCCCGCCGCCGATCAACCCGAGTATGTATTTATCGAGGCCAACGAACGGGCCGGCCTGGCCAATCATGAGCCGCAGCCGACTGCCGAGAAATTTGTGGATCTGTTGTTTCCCCACAGCCAGTCAACGGTTTGAGAGAGGCGTTGCCTGATCGGCCGCCTCAGGGGCAAGCCCGCTGCCACAGGCTGACCGCATGCCACTGCGGAAACCGGCTTGCCCGCGAAGGCGCCGATACCGGCGCCACCCTTCCTCAGGCCTGCCACTTCAACAGGAGTCCTTATGACCCGAACCATCCCCGAACCGGACCTGAATTACCTGCAGAAAGTCCTGCTGGAAATGCTCGCCATTCCCAGCCCCACCGGTTTCACCGACACCATCGTGCGCTATGTCGCCGAGCGCCTGGAAGAACTCGGCATTCCGTTTGAAATGACTCGGCGCGGCACCATTCGCGCCACCCTCAAGGGCCAGAAAAACAGCCCCGATCGGGCCGTGTCGGCGCACCTGGACACCATCGGCGCCGCCGTGCGGGCGATCAAGGACAACGGTCGCCTGACCCTGGCCCCGGTGGGTTGCTGGTCGAGCCGATTCGCCGAAGGCAGCCGCGTCAGCCTGTTCACCGATAACGGCGTGATCCGTGGCAGCGTGTTGCCGCTGATGGCCTCCGGGCACGCGTTCAACACTGCCGTCGACGAAATGCCGGTGAGCTGGGACCACGTGGAACTGCGCCTGGACGCCTACTGTGCGACCCGTGCCGACTGCGATTCGCTGGGCATCAGCGTGGGCGACTACGTAGCCTTCGACCCGCTGCCCGAGTTCACCGAGAGCGGGCATATCAGCGCGCGACATCTGGACGACAAGGCCGGCGTGGCCGCCCTGCTCGCGGCACTCAAGGCGATCATCGACAGCGGCGAGCCGTTGCTGATCGACTGCCACCCGCTGTTCACCATCACCGAGGAGACCGGCAGCGGTGCCGCGGCCGCCCTGCCGTGGGACGTGAGTGAGTTTGTCGGCATCGATATCGCCCCGGTCGCACCCGGGCAGCACTCCAGCGAACATGCGGTGAGTGTGGCGATGCAGGATTCCGGCGGGCCGTATGACTACCACCTGTCGCGTCATCTCCTGCGCCTGGCGGCGGACAACGACCTGCCGGTGCGCCGCGACCTGTTCCGCTATTACTTCAGCGATGCGCACTCGGCGGTGACCGCCGGCCACGACATTCGCACCGCCCTGCTGGCGTTTGGTTGCGACGCGACCCACGGTTATGAGCGCACCCACATCGACAGCCTGGCCGCGTTGAGCCGTCTGCTGGGCGCCTACATCCTCAGCCCGCCGGTGTTCGCCAGCGATGCGCAACCGGCCCAGGGTTCACTGGACCGGTTCAGTCATCAGATCGAGCATGAAACGCAGATGGAGAGCGACACGCGCGTGCCGTCGGTGGACAGCCTGGTCGGGAACAAGACCTGATACTGGCAACTCGGGGCCCGGCGCAGTAGCATCGCCGGGACCCGCT
Source organism: Pseudomonas sp. MH9.3 (assembly GCF_034354675.1). Taxonomy (NCBI): domain Bacteria; kingdom Pseudomonadati; phylum Pseudomonadota; class Gammaproteobacteria; order Pseudomonadales; family Pseudomonadaceae; genus Pseudomonas; species Pseudomonas sp. MH9.3. The sequence goes on from NZ_CP133785.1 coordinate 1,798,852, forward strand.
ACCTGAGGCTTGTATGCTGATTCCCTACGATGCACTTGAAGTCGACACCCTGACCCGCCTCATCGAAGATTTCGTGACCCGCGACGGCACCGATAATGGTGACGACACGCCCCTGGAAACCCGTGTATTGCGCGTGCGCCAGGCGCTGACCAAGGGCCAGGCGCTGATCGTGTTCGACCCCGACAGCGAGCAATGCCAGTTGATGCTCAAGCACGATGTGCCCAAGCATCTGTTTGACTGACACCCTGCAATCAGGGATTGGGCACCGGCACCGGATGGGTGTTGGCGTCCTGGCTACGCTGGATTTTCCGGTAGACCTCGGCGCGATGGACGTTGACGCCCGCCGGCGCCGCAACGCCAAACCTCACCTGGCCTCCATTGAGTTCAAGAATGTGCAGAGCGATGTCATCGCCGATGGCGATGATTTCGCCCACTGCGCGGCTTAATACCAGCATGTCGATTGTCCTTTTCGAATGACAGGACATTGACCATGCGCGCACGGGGCGTGTCGCGACAATGGTGCGCGATCAAATCAGGCCTTACCTACACCTGCGGGTAATTTGCCTGACAGACCACGCCTAAATCAGCCTTTAACAGCCTGCGCCTTGGCGCGCATCTTGTCGGCCATGGTGGTCATTTCGTCATACAGCAACTGGGGATTTTTCTGCTTCAATACCCAGGCCATACGCCCCTGCTCGTGGGGCAGAATCATGAACTCGCCTGCGGCCACGCGCTGGTAGATGTAATCGGCAATGTCCGCCGCCGAAATCGGTGAGCTTTCGAGCAACTTGCCTACCTGCGCTTTCATCGCCGGGGTGGGCCCGCGAAACGAATCCAGCAGGTTGGTCTGGAAAAACGACGGGCACACCACGTGCACGCCCACTTCCTGCTGCTTGAGTTCCACCAGCAGGCTTTCCGACAGCGCCACCACGCCGGCCTTGGCCACGTTGTAGTTGCTCATCGCTGGCCCCTGCATCAAGGCGGCCATTGACGCGATATTGATGATGCGGCCCTTGCTCTTTTCCAGCAGCGGGAGGAACGCTTTGCAGCCCTTGACCACGCCCATCAGGTTGATCGCGATCTGCCAGTCCCAGTCTTCCAGAGACAGCTCGGCGAAGAAGCCACCCGAGGCCACGCCGGCATTGTTGACGATCACATCGATGCCACCCAGCTTGACCTCGCACGCCTGGGCCAGGGCGGTGAGCTGGCTGTAGTCGCGCACGTCGCAGCGCTGGGTGAAGCCATCACCGCCCGCCTCGCGTACCCTTTTCAAGGTGTCCTGCAGGCCCGGCTCGCTGACGTCCGACAAGGCCAGCTGCCACCCCTCACGGGCCCAGCGCAGAGCGATTTCACGACCCAGGCCGGACCCGGCGCCAGTGATCATCATGCGATTTTGCATAGGAGAGCTGCCTTGTGGTTCACGGAAGAAGTGAGCGGCAGTGTAGCGAAGGATTTTGCGCCAACCACGCACCATCAGGGTGATGAATGCCCCAGGCAAACCGTCGGCCCGGTCGGCTGCCGATCTATTGCTCAGAGGCGATTTTTTCAACTAAGGGAAAAGTTTTTTGTTCAGTGAAAAAGAAATAAGCAACTAATCGAAATACTTTAAAAAATTACTGAATTTTTTATCACACCCTCTAGTCCGAGTTGTTAAGGCGTACGCAATTAACGGTGCGAGCCTCTTGATAAATAACCGGTCTCGCTGAAGGCCTATAAGGAAATAAAACCATGAGCCTCATTCTGATCATTATCCTGATTCTGCTGCTGGTCGGCGGTCTGCCCGTGTTCCCGCACTCGCGTAACTGGGGCTACGGCCCGTCGGGTATCCTGGGTGTTGTCCTGGTAGTACTGGTGGTGTTGTTGTTGCTCGGCCGCATCTAAAAGCCGGACAAAAAAAGAGGCCTTTTAAAGGCCTCTTTTTTATTGCCCGTGAATCAGTCGGGCTTGCCGTCCACTACGCCGGCGGTGTTATCCAACAGGCTCTTGGTGGCCGTTTGCAGGAACGATTCAAGTTTCTGCTTCAACGCGGCTTCGTCCGGCGATTCAGCGATCACTTTACCGGTCGGGTTCGCGCCCAGTTCGTATTGCCACAACTTCGGCGGCATCTCCTTGGGCAATACCAGCACGCGGTCGCCGGTGAGCAAGGCCACGGTCTGGTCGCTGCCCGACGGTTTGATCACGCCGAAGCCCTTGTCGCCTTCCGGCAGGTTCAGCAGGTCGCGGCCCCAGCACTGGTGCAGGGTGTCGCCACCGAGGCGGCCCATGATGGTCGGCACGATGTCGATCTGGGTGCCCACGGTGTGGTCACGCTCGCCGAATTTTTCCTGCATGCCCGGTGCAATCATCAGCATCGGTACGTTGAAACGGCCCAGGTCCATTTCGGTGATCTGCTGCTCGTTGCCAAACCCGTGGTCACCGACGATCACGAACAGTGTTTCCTTGAAGTACGGCTCCTTGCGCGCCTTTTCAAAGAACTGGCCCAGGGCCCAGTCGGAGTAGCGCATCGCCGTCAAATGCTCGTCGAGGCTGCCACGGCCAGTGACTTTGTCCACCGGCAAAGGGTTGGGCAACGCGTACGGCGTGTGGTTGGACAGGGTTTGCAGCAGCGCGTAGAACGGCTTGCCGCCTTCACGGGCTTTGAGCTCTTCGAGGCCACGGTTGAACATGTCCTGGTCGGACACGCCCCACGTCGGGTCGGAGAACACCGGGTCGACGAAGTCGTTGCGCCCGATGAAGTTGGTCATGCCCTGATTGCTGAAGAAGCCCGACTGGTTGTCCCAGGCGAAATCGCCGTTGTAGACATACACATCGTTGAAGTCACGCGCGCTGAGCAACTGCGGCAGGCCCGACAGCTTGTGGCTGCCTTCCGGGGTCTGCATCAGGTATTCGAAGCCCGGCAGGTTCGGGAAGCAGGCCATGGTGGCGAACATACCCTGGTGGGTGTGGGTGCCGTTGGAGAAGAAGCGGTCGAACAGCAGGCCTTCCTTGGACAGTTTGTCGAAGTAAGGCGTGATGTTGCCCGGACGGCCCAAAGCGCCCACCGAGTGACCGGCGAAGCTTTCCATCAGGATCACCACAACGTTCTTGATCGGCAGGGTCTTCTCGGCCGGTGGCGTGTAGTCGCGGCGCACAGCGGCAGTGTCGGTATCCACCAGTTTTTCGCTCGGCAGTACCAGCATGTCGCGCACGGTCTGAGTCGCCAACGGCTGTTCCAGGGTGGCTTTCCACACGTTGTCGCGGTGCTCGGAGAAACGTGCCTTGGCGGCGCCGATCAACGACAGCGTACCGTTGAGGCCCAACTGGTTGGCGAAGTTGGAATCGGTGGTGTACACGTCACCCCAGCGCAGCGGCGGGCCCTGGCGCAGGGTGCCACGGGCGGCGACCACGGCGATCAGCAGGCACACCACAAACACGGCGATGCGGCTGTACCACGGCGCCACCTGGCGGGTGCCGATACTGCCGCCGCTGAACGGGCCGCGCGGACGGGTGGCGCGGTCGGCGCCCTTGAACGCCATACTCAGGATCAGCGTGCCCACGGCCCAGGCCAGCAGGTAGCGCACCACCGGAAAACCGTACCAGAGCATGCTCACTACGGTCTTGGGATCTTCCTTGACGTACTGGAACACCAGGCCGTTGAGGCGCTGGTGGAACTCGCGGTAGAAGTCCATCTCCATCAGGCCCAGGAACAGCGCGATGCTCGAGGCAACGGTGAGCCAGCAACGGAAGAACCCGCGCGCCGCCATGGCTCGCACGCTGAACAGCGCCAGTAACAACGGGATCAGCAGGTACACCACCAGGCGCAGATCCAGACGCAGGCCATTGGCGAACGCTTCGAGGAAGGTCGCGGCCGGCGTGTCGAGGATCATCTCGCGGTTGTAGACCAGCAGCGCCAGGCGCAGCAGGGAGAACATCACCATCATGACCAGTGCACAGAGCAGCGTGTAAGCCAGATGGGATTTGACGGTCGGTTGCAGCAGGCGATTCGAAGCTCGCTGCTGACTCAGGGCGTCCGGGTTTGCCATGTCGTTTTCAGGACCCATTGGAAGTTAAGTGACGAAGCATTGCAGTGGCGCGAATGGTGCCCGATCAGTGCCGGCAAGGCTATTAATTACTGAACGAGTAACGCTACCACGCCTTTAAAAGCGCCCAGGGCAGGCCCGTGGCCGGAGGATAGAGCCAGCGAATTCTCTTGGATGAAATGTGAAAATTCTGTGCAGCGAATATTTCGACACACAAATCTCCCCTGGCACCGTAATGCAAATGTGGGAGGGGGCTTGCTCCCGGTAGTGGTGTTTCAGTACCAGATTGACTGGCTGATACACCGCTACCGGGAGCAAGCCCCCTCCCACACTTACCGTGCCCGCTCCCGCTATAGAGGGGTGTCAGATCCGCACGTTGCCCCGTGGCCCGGCGATTGCCCAGATGATCAGGCCAAGCACAGGCAGCAGCAGGATCAACAGGATCCACAACACTTTGGCGCCGGTACTTGCGCCGCTTTTGAACACGTTGATGATCGCCCAGATATCCAACGCCAGGATGATCAGGCCAATCAGGCCATTAAAGGTAGAACCCATGGTGTCGCTCCTTAAGTGAGGTCATGCCTGCTTAGGATAGGCGCTGCCAGCCATCGTTCCGTTTTAATTCAGACGTGTACGGCCACACGCAGGGCTTCCAGGGCCGGTTCAGCCTGGATGCCGACCTCGGCGCAGCGTTGCAAGACGTGCGGCAGGTGATTGCCATGCACCAGCACCACCTGGATGGCGTCATCCAGCAACTGGCTGAAATTCACCAGCACATAGCCACCGTCTTCGGCACTCAACGCGCTCATCTGGATCTGAATGCGATTGAGCGCCGTGAGGTCGTCGGCCTTGGCCAGTTGCTTGGGCTTGAGGTTGAACGCCACGCCAGGGCCGAACGAGGCAACGATCTGCGCGAACAGATCGGCATAACTGTCGGCCTGGAACAGCACCGTGTCCGGCAGGCTGCCGACCACCACCCACTCGCCCAAGGGGATTGGGAAGCTGTCGTCGTAGTTGATGTCCGGGTTCGCCGCCAAAAACGCCGCCGGATCGGCATACGCCTGGGCGGCCTCATCGGCAATGCGCGCCACCTCGTCCTCGCCCATGACGCCGGCGCTGATGTGGCTGATGAGTTCGACGAGGGCGGTTTTCATGGGGCAATCCTGTGGCGGGCGGGTTTTGGAGGGCGCAAAGCCTACACCAGTTTCTGTAACTTCGTCGCCGCATCCACCGCGCCCATGGTCTGCGCCGCCGCCAGTGCCGTGGCGCCCTGTGCATCGGTCGCCTTGGGATTGGCGCCCTGCTCCAGCAGGTAGTCGAGCATTTCGATACGGTTGAACATCGCGGCCATCATCAATGCGGTACGGCCATCGGAGGATGCGGCCTCCAGCGGGGTGCCACCTTCTATGAGCGCCTTGACCACGGCCATATGGCCCTTGAACGCCGCGCCGGCAATCGGCAGTTGGTTCTTGTCGTTGGCAATCAGCGGGTCGGCCTTGAATTCGAGCAGCACTTTTACCGCGTCGGCGTGGCCGTGGTAGGCCGCGAGCATCAGCAAGGTGTCGCCATTGTGATTGCGCAAGTTGGCGGGCAACCCCTTGGCCAGCAGCGCGGCGAGCATGGCGGCGTCGCCTTTGCGGGCAACATCGAAGACCTGCTCGGCAAATTCGGCAGCTTCGTCGTCGGTCATCTGTTTGGGTTGGTCTGACATATGCGGCTCCTTGATCAGTACTGAATAGGCGCCAGTGTTGCGAGGGAGTTCCCGCCTGTCATGGCTTTTTTGTCAAAAGTCGTCATAGCGACAATCAATCACCTGTTCAGACCGGCAGCAACGACAGAAGGGAATTTAACCGTATGTTTCGAGTCTTTTAGCTTAGGGACCTTGCAGCCGCCGCTGACCAGACAGCGCAAAATGCAGGGGTGCACGATGGCCCTTCATGCAATTTGCACGAAACCGAAAATCCAGAATAAATTCAAGCCATTGATTTATAACGATATTTTAAATAGCCACTAGCTGGCACAATCACTGCACCTATCACTCCATGCTTGCCAACTTGAGCCAACGGAGCTGATAGACATGAGCCTGATCCAAGATAAATTCGCTTCAGTATTTTCCCAATACGACGTCACCACCCAGCCCCGTCCGGACGGCGGCATCCTGTTGACCCTGCGCAACGGCGAAGGCAAACAGGTCAAGCGCTCGATTTCCTATCAGCAGTTGCACACTGCCGACCAACTGACCTGGGTAATCAGTGCCATCCGCCGCGACCTGGCTGAACAAGCCAGTGACCTGCCGCAGATTTCGATGCTGCAAAGCCAGAACCGCTTTGCCCTGCCGACCTACCATTCGGCTTAAGCAACGGCTTTTTACGAGAAGGGCCGCGACGTCGTTGAACGTCGCGGCCCTTTTTCATGCGTTCAATACAGCCGTTGGCGCACCGCCTCATTGACTGCCTGCACGCGATTGCTCACCTGAAGCTTGCCGTAGATATTGCGCAGATGAAATTTGACCGCCGCCTGGGAGGTCGCGCGAATCTTGCTGATTTCCCAGACGGTCTTGCCCTCCGAGGCCCAGCGCAGGATTTCCAGCTCCGTGGGCGTCAGGGGTTTGCCGGACAGACTCAAGCGCTTTCGCGCCGCCATGGCCGTGTCGCACAGCCCGGTCGCGGGTGGATACAACTCCTGTGGGCCACTCATGCCGCTCTCCTTCTTATAAGCGCTTGGCGGATGCCTATACCGACCTTCGGATTCCTCCTATTGACAGCTGGTATAAGCACCGAAGCTTGAGAGCGTTACATAACCCACGCAGCCGTGCGCTTGGTCGCGACATAAATAGCCGTGACCTACACGTAAATACGGCTCTTCCCACAAAAAAATCCAACTCTTTGCGGTTGAACATTTACCTGGCTATTGCACTACCTCGCCCTGTCAGCGCGTGCGGACCATCAGTCATCCAGTCCCGGTAAGCCTTCAGTCACCGCGCCCACCGTGAACTCAGGCGTCAGCCCCTGCACACTGTTGGACAGGCACAACGTCACGCAGCAGGGGTTCTCGCCGATGTCGAACCCGTGTGACAAGCCTGCCGGGATCACCAGCAGGTCGTTTTTTTCACAGCGCACGGCATACAGGTAGTCACCCACTTGCAGGGTGTACAAGCCCTGACCTGCGATGAACAAACGCGCGTGGTCCTCACTGTAGCGTCGCGCCTTCAGGTGCCTGGCGCGCAACGCTTGCGGGTGCGGTTGATCGCTGCCGACGCTGAACACCTCGACCGCGCTGTAGCCCAGGGCGTCGATCTGCGGCTGGCACGCGGCAATCATCTGCGCCTCGCTGGCGCCCTTCTCCAGCGGACCAGGCTGCCAGCGCTCGAACCGCACACCGTGGTCGGCCAGGGTCGAGGCAATATCGTCGGCGTGGGTAAGGACTTTGTTCGGAGTATCCAGTGTGGCAAGGGCATAGACGGCGACATGGCTCATGGGACGGTTCCTTGATTCTGCTCGTGCAAGCGAAGGCCGATGATAACGGCGGCGGCCAGGGCGGCGGCGCTGGCGATGCCGAACGTGAGGGTCGGGCCCAGCAGGTTCCAGCTGTAGCCCGAATAGAGGGCGCCGAGGGCGCCACCGGTGCCGGCCAGAGCGGCGTACAGCGCCTGGCCCTGACCCTGTTGTTTATCGCCGAAGCTGCGTTGCACAAAGGCAATCGCTGCGGCGTGAAAGCTGCCGAAGGTCGCAGCGTGCATCACTTGCGACAACAGCAGCACCCAGAAGAATTCGGCAAAGGTGCCCAGCAGCAGCCAGCGCAGCGCCGCCAACAGGAAACTGGCCAGCAGCACCCGGCGTAGGGAAAAGCGCATGAGGATGCGGCTCATCGCCAAAAACATCAGCACTTCGGCTACCACGCCCAGGGCCCACAGCAGGCCGATCACGCCACGGCTGTAGCCCAGGTGCTCAAGGTGCAGGGTGAGAAAGGTGTAATACGGGCCGTGGCTTAATTGCATCAGCGCCACACAGGCATAAAACGCCAGCACGCCGGGGCGGCGCAGCTGTTTGAGAAAACCGTCGCCGGCCGGGCGGTTGCCGTGGCTGACGGGTTGCGCATTCGGCACCCACAGGCTGGCCACGATAATCCCGGCCATGATCACCACGACCACCACCGGGTAGATGTCCAGGCTCAGCCAGTCGAACAGGCGGCCCATGAGCACCACGGTGAGGATAAAGCCGATGGAACCCCACAGCCGCAGCTGGCTGTAGCGTGCGGTCTGCTCGCGCAGGTGCGCCAGGGTGATGACCTCGAACTGCGGCAATACCGCGTGCCAGAAAAACGCATGCAGGGCCATGACCAGCGCCAGCCAGGCGTAGGTTTTGCTCACGAAAATCAGCGCAAAACTGGCCAGGGTGCACACCGCGCCAAAGCGCACGATGGCCAGGCGCCGGCCGGTGTAGTCGCCCAGCCAGCCCCACAGGTTGGGCGCCACGCAGCGCATCAGCATAGGGATGGCCACCAGTTCGCCAATGCGCGCGCTGGAGAAGCCCAGGTGATCGAAGTACAGCGCCAGGAAAGGCGCGGTGGCCCCCAGCAGGGCGAAGTAGAACAGGTAGAAGCTGGAGAGGCGCCAGTAGGGGAGCGTTGACGTCATAGGTTACACGGGCCGCTTCGCGGCCCAACGCGAGCAAGCTCGCTCGCCACAGCAAGCTCGCCCGCCACAACGGACCGTCACAGCTGGCCCAGCACCGGAGTGTTCACGTGTACATCGGCGTTCTGCCCACGATGGCGCAGCAGGTGGTCCATCAGCACGATGGCCATCATCGCTTCGGCAATCGGTGTGGCGCGAATGCCCACGCAGGGGTCATGACGACCCTTGGTGATGATGTCCACCGGATTGCCGTGCACGTCGATCGAGCGGCCTGGCGTGGTGATGCTGGACGTGGCCTTCAGCGCCAGATGCGCCACGATCGGCTGGCCCGATGAGATGCCGCCGAGGATGCCACCTGCGTTGTTGCTGAGAAAACCCTGCGGGGTCAGCTCGTCGCGATGCTCGGTGCCGCGTTGGGACACGCAGGCAAAACCGGCGCCGATTTCCACGCCCTTCACGGCGTTGATGCTCATCAGCGCGTGGGCCAGCTCGGCGTCCAGACGGTCGAAGATCGGCTCGCCCAGGCCCGGCTTGACCCCTTCGGCCACCACGGTGATGCGCGCGCCGACCGAGTCCTGGTCGCGGCGCAACTGGTCCATGTAGGCTTCCAGTTCCGGCACCTTGTCCGGGTCGGGGCAGAAGAAAGCGTTGTCTTCGACGCTGTCCCAGGTCTTGAACGGGATTTCGATGGGCCCCAGTTGGCTCATGTAGCCACGGATCACGATGCCCTGGCTCGCCAGGTATTTCTTGGCGATGGCGCCGGCGGCCACCCGCATCGCAGTCTCGCGAGCCGAGCTGCGGCCACCGCCACGGTAGTCGCGTTCGCCGTATTTGTGATGGTAGGTGTAGTCGGCATGGGCCGGGCGGAACAGGTCCTTGATCGCCGAATAGTCCTTGGACTTCTGGTCGGTGTTGCGGATCAACAGGCCGATGGCGCAGCCGGTGGTGCGGCCTTCGAAGACGCCGGAGAGGATCTCGACTTCGTCGGGCTCCTGACGCTGGGTGGTGTGGCGGCTGGTGCCGGGCTTGCGGCGGTCGAGATCACGCTGCAGGTCGTCCAGGGACAACTCAAGGCCGGGCGGGCAGCCGTCGACAATGGCGACCAACGCCGGGCCATGGCTTTCGCCCGCGGTGGTGACAGTGAACAGCTTGCCGAAGGTATTGCCGGACATGCAGGGCGCTCCGTGAAATCAGTTGAATCAAGTCAACCGTAATAACTTAAGGCCGCCAGTATACGCAGGCTAACCGACTAGTTCATCCTCGAAACCTTAGCGGTGGACACGGGTCCAACCGGCACCTTCCAATGATGGCGCGATGATGCTTCGAGTTCTGCTGTTAGCCCTTACCCTCTTTACAAGCCTGGCCCATGCCGCCTCCCCGGTGGTGCTGCAACGCCCCATCAGCCTCGACACCGGCAGCGGCGAGCTGTTCGGCTCGCTGCTGTTGCCACAATCGGACAAACCGGTGCCGGTAGTGCTGATCATCGCCGGCTCCGGCCCTACCGACCGCAACGGCAACAGTGCCGACGGTGCACGCAACGACAGCCTCAAGCGTCTGGCCTGGGTGCTTGCGCGGCATAACATCGCCAGCGTGCGCTACGACAAGCGCGGTGTGGCCGCAAGCCTTGCGGCCACACCCGACGAGCGCAACCTCACCCTCGACGCTTACGTGGCCGACGCCGTGGCCTGGGGCAAACGGCTCAAGGCGGACACACGCATGGGCCCGCTGATCGTGCTGGGGCACAGCGAAGGCGCACTGGTCGCCGCCCTCGCCGCGCCGCAACTGGACCCGGCCGGGGTGGTGTCGCTCTCCGGCAGCGCGCGCCCGGTCGACCAGGTGATCCGCCAGCAACTGGCCGACCATCTGCCTCCTGCCCTGTTGCTGCGCAGCAATGAAATCCTCGACCACCTCAAGGCCGGTCAGGTGGATGCCGATGTGCCGACTCCCCTGGAAGGGATTTTCCGGCCCAGCGTGCAGCCTTACCTGATCAGCCTGTTTCGCGCCGACCCATCGGCCGCGTTCGCCAGGCTGCACATGCCGGCACTGATCATCCAGGGCACCAACGATATCCAGGTCGGTGTGGCCGATGCGCGGCAACTGCAACAGGCCAAACCCGACGCGCAGTTGACCATCATCGAAGGCATGAACCACGTAATGCGCATCGTGCCCAACAACGTCAAGCAGCAACTGGCCTCCTACAACGACCCGAAACTGCCGCTGGCCGCCGAGCTGGGCGAGCGCCTGGTACGCTTTATCGACGGACTGCGCTCGCGCTAAGCAAGTATTGGCCTCCAGTCCTGGCAGAACCGGCCGATAAGCCCAGGGTTGACAGTAAAAAGACTGTCGGCTCGCACGGCTTGGACAGGATCGCGCCGCATGACAATCACCGAAGCAACACCGGAACCGACCAGCGACACCCCGGCCGACGTGCCCGAGGCCGTCGAGGCAGCGGCCCTGCCGTGGGCGGACGTGCAGGCCGAACATTTCAAGATGCTGCGCCTGGCGCCCCTGGCAATCGACCGTGCCACCGGAGCACGGCCCTTGCGCTTTGTGCAGTTCGGCTACGCCGAGCGGCATGATGCGCAACGCAGCCTGTTGCGCATGGTCATCGAGTTACCGAGCCAGCGCGTGCGGCGTGAGCAGAACCAGCTCGACGTGTGGGTGGACCACGAAACACACCGCGTGCACTTCGGCCCGGGCAACAGCCTGGAGATCGAACCGGTCAACCGTGGCCTTGGTCGTTTCCTGGTGGCCCAGGCCGCCGCCTGGGCGAAAAGGAAGTGGTCACACTACCGCGTCGACGGCGTGAGCCTGGCCAACAAGGATGCACTCAACGAAGCCACGCGCCTGCGCCGTGATCACTTCCTGCGCATTCAGGGTTTCGATGTGGCCTACGCCGATGTGCAGCATTTGAAAGGCAATGTGCAGCCGGGCAAGGTCAGCGACGTGCTGGACAGTTGGAACACCGAGAAGGTGCAGTTCGTGCAGATTCTGGAAGCGGCGCAGATGCTGCAACAGGCCGAGCAGAACCTGCAGGAGCAGGAAGTGAAGCTGCGCAAGGAGGAAGAAAAGGTCACCAAGTTCAAGCGCGAGGACAGCGGATTGCGCTTTACCATTACCTGCCTGGTGGCATTTACGGTGTTTCAGGCGGGGCTGTTGATCTGGATCGCCACGCACCGCTGATAAATTGCAATGCGATCAACATGTGGGAGGGGGCTTGCCCCCTCCCACATTGACCTCACGTCCTCAGCTAGACCCGCGCGGCAAAGACGGCCTGATGCTCGCGGCACTGTTCAGCCGTGAGCATGAACACGCCATGCCCGCCGCGCTGGAAGTCCAGCCAGGCAAAATCCACTTGCGGGTACAGCGCCTCGACGTGCACCTGGCTGTTGCCCACTTCGACAATCAGCAAGCCCTTCTCGGTCAAGTGGTCCGCCGCCTCGGCGAGCATGCGCCGTACCAGGTTCAAGCCGTCGTCACCGCAGGCCAGGCCCAGCTCCGGCTCGTGCTGATATTCGTCGGGCATATCGGCAAAGTCTTCGGCATCCACGTAGGGCGGGTTGGACACGATCAAGTCAAAACGCTGGCCCGGCAGGCCATCGAAGCCATCGCCCTGCACGGTGTACACGCGCTGATCCACGCCATGGCGCTCGATGTTCTGGTTGGCCACTTCCAATGCTTCAAAGGACACATCACCCAGCACCACTTCAGCCTCCTGGAACTCGTAGGCGCAGGCAATGCCGATGCAACCGGAGCCGGTGCACAGGTCGAGGATGCGCGCAGGCGGCTGGGCCAGCCAGGGTTCGAAGCGGTTTTCGATCAGTTCGCCAATCGGTGAGCGCGGGATCAACACGCGCTCATCGACGATAAACGACAGACCGCAGAACCAGGCTTCCTTCAACAGGTAAGCCGTGGGCACGCGCTCATGGATGCGGCGATGCAGCAAACGCTGCACGTGGGAGATTTCCTCTTCTTCGAGGTTGCAGTCCAGATAGCTGTCGGCAATTTCCCAGGGCAGATGCAGAGCGCCGAGCACCAGTTGCCGGGCTTCGTCCCAGGCGTTGTCGGTGCCATGGCCAAAAAACAGGTCTTCCCCGTGGAAACGGCTGACAGCCCAACGGATATGGTCGCGCAAAGTGCGCAGGCGGGAAGTGATCACGGGGCAAGCTCCTGGAAAAAACGACTGGCGATTCTAACAGCCTTCGCCGGGACCGACGATGAGTGCAGTGCTCGCGCCATCTGTCGGATTTCATCCAAATGGCTGCCCTCTGGTTAAACACGGCAGTCTCTTGACAGGGCTGCACGCCAGCAACGGCGCAGCTTGCGATGGTAGCGATTCACAGAACCGCTCTGCCAGTGGACAATGTCGCAAACGCCCCCCTGACAGGAGCCCCAGAATGTCCGTTCCAAAGACGATGTTTCAACTCAGCGGTCGTGGTTACGCAGCAGCGAACCTTGCCCATGCGACCCTCGTGATCATCGACGCCCAGAAGGAATACCTCAGCGGCCCGCTCGCCCTTTCGGGCATGGACGCGGCCGTCGCCAACATCAGGCAGTTGGTGACCTCGGCGCGCAATGCCGGGCGCCCGATTGTGCATGTGCGTCATCTCGGCACCGTCGGCGGCCTGTTTGACCCCCAGGGCGAACGCGGCGAATTCATCCCCGGCCTTGAGCCTGAGGGTGACGAAACCATCATCGGCAAGCTGTTGCCGAGCGCCTTCCACGGCACCGGCCTGGAAAAACACCTGCAGGACCTGGGCTCGCTGGACCTGATCGTCTGCGGCTTCATGAGCCACTCCAGCGTCAGCACCACCGTGCGCGCCGCCAAGAACCTGGGCTTTCGCTGCACGCTGGTGGAGGACGCCTGCGCCACCCGCGACCTGCCTTGCAAAGGCGGTATCCTGAGTGCCGAGCACGTGCAGCAGACCGAAATGGCCATCATGGCCGACAATTTCGCGACCCTCGCGCTGACCAAAGATCTGATTTGATCGACCTGCGGGTGAGCGGTGTGTTTAAACCCCACTCATCCGCAAAGCCCTTTCATTTGGCGCATTTACCCCTCCCCCCGGAACAACCTGTGTATCTTCCGGTCGAAGGGCCGATACCCTGGAGGAAAGGTCGGAATGAAGATATCCGATGGTTTTGATGCTCGTCGCTTGCGCCCCAAGGGCCCGAGCAACTGGCGTCTGCGTCTGGTGGCGTGCTTTGCCGCGCTGCTGACGATGTGTGGTCTGTTGTTGGCCGGCGCTGGTGGCGCCGGTTTGTTTGGTCACTCGCCGGCCCTTGGTGAGCTGAATGCCAGCCCCGGTGGCTCGGCGATTCTGCTGGTAATCGGCCTTCTGGTGCTGTGGTTCGGCGTATGGTTGTGGCGCCGCAGCCGTCGGAAAATGCGCCAGACCTCGTCACTGAATATCGCCTCGCACCTGATGAAAAAGCACGACTGATGGCGCCTGGATAGCGTTTCCTGCGCCCTGGCCGCCGCGATTAGGTAAACTGCCCGCCCCTCGCGGAGGCTGACATGCAAGACGACGACTTTTCCCTGTTCAAAAACGAGCTGCGCGGCGTCAAGCCGATCAAGCACGACCGCGCCGACACCGGCAAACCCAAAGCCGACCGGGCGCAGATCGCCAAGCTGCGCCAGGCCGCCACCGTGCGCACCGATGCCACCACCGTGGATGGTCTGTCGGACCAGTTCGTGATCGACGTCGGCCCCGAGGACGAGCTGATGTGGGCCCGCGACGGCGTGCAGGAAAGCCAGATGCGCAAGCTCAAGCTCGGCCAGATCCCCTTCGAAGGCAGCCTCGACCTGCACGGCATGACCGTGGAAAAAGCCCGGGAAACCCTGTGGGCCTTTCTCGCCGAAGCCACAAAATTCGAAATCCGCTGCGTGCGCGTCACTCACGGCAAGGCCGTGCGTCTGGACGGCAAGCGGCCGATGATCAAGAGCCACGTCAACACCTGGCTGCGCCAGCATACCCAGGTGCTCGGCTTTACTTCCTGCCAGGCCCGCCACGGCGGTGCCGGTGCGGTGTATGTGATGCTCAAGCGCACCATGATGGAAGGCCGCGACGAGTAACAAGTGCCATCGTCAGGCTTGCAGCGATGTGTCCGCCCCCGTAACCTTGCGCTTTGCGAAAATCCAACAGGTAGTTTCATGTCCCTGGAACAGAATTACACAGAGATTCTCGGCCAGCTCGGCGAGGACGTCTCCCGCGAGGGCCTGCTCGACACGCCAAAGCGTGCCGCCAAAGCGATGCAGTACCTTTGCCGCGGCTATGAACAGACACTCGAAGAAGTCACCAACGGTGCCTTGTTCAGCTCCGACAACAGCGAGATGGTGCTGGTCAAGGACATCGAGCTGTACTCGTTGTGCGAACACCACCTGCTGCCCTTTATCGGCAAGGCACATGTCGCCTATATCCCGAGTGGCAAGGTGCTGGGCCTGTCGAAAGTAGCGCGGATTGTCGACATGTACGCGCGCCGCCTGCAGATCCAGGAAAACCTCAGCCGTCAGATCGCCGACGCGGTACTGGAAGTGACCGGCGCGCTGGGCGTGGCCGTGGTGATCGAAGCCAAGCACATGTGCATGATGATGCGCGGCGTGGAGAAACAGAATTCGTCGATGATCACCTCGGTGATGCTTGGTGAGTTCCGCGAAAATGCGGCCACCCGCAGCGAGTTTCTCAGCCTGATCAAGTAACGGGCTGCTTCGATAAAAAAACCGGCGTTCATCGCCGGTTTTTTTTCGCCTGCAGAATTCAGGTAAGCTGCCACCCCTCAAGTTTAGGGCCAGAGGTTTCAGCCATGTTCGTCAAAGCACTTCGAGTGGGCCTGGGCCAACTCATCATCGCGGGCGACTTTCTTACCCGCCCCCGCAAGAAACAGCGTCCCGCCGAGCAACAGGCCCAGGTGAATGCGGCGGCCAGGGACCTGACCCTGTACCAGTTCCACGCCTGCCCGTTCTGTGTGAAAACCCGTCGCACCCTGCACCGCCTCAATGTGCCGGTGGCCTTGAAGGATGCGAAGAACAACGAACATGATCGCCAGACCCTGCTGGAGCAAGGCGGCCGGATCAAGGTGCCGTGCCTGCGCATCGAAGAGAATGGCCAGACCACCTGGATGTATGACTCCAAGGTGATCATCGACTACCTCGACAAGCGCTTCGCTGCGATCTGACCGCCCTGCGAATATCCTCGTGGCGAGCTGGCTTGCCCCGCGTTGGGGTGCGAAGCGCCCCCATCGAGCAAAACGCGGTGTACCTGATACGGCTCAGCGCCTGGCTTTGGGGCTGCTGCGCAGCCCAACGCAGGACAAGCCTGCTCGCCACAGGGAATCTGCGCTTAACTGAACGGCATTGGGGCAAGCCCTAATGCCGTTCAGTTAAGGAAAATGTGTGGGCTTATTGTGGCGAGCGGGCTTGCCCCGCGTTGGGGTGCGAAGCGCCCCCAATCGAGCAAAACGCGGTGTACCTGATACGGCTCAGCGCCTGGCTTTGGGGCTGCTGCGCAGCCCAACGCAGGACAAGCCTGCTCGCCACAGGGAATCTGCACTTGTGGGCTTATTGTGGCGAGCGGGCTTGCCCCGCGTTGGGGTGCGAAGCGCCCCCATCGAGCAAAACGCGGTGTACCTGATACGGCTCAGCGCCTGGCTTTGGGGCTGCTGCGCAGCCCAACGCAGGACAAGCCTGCTCGCCACAGGGAATCTGCGCTTAACTGAACGGCATTGGGGCTTGCCACAACGTGCCCGCTTGCCACTGTTCGAAGATTGGGTCACCTTTAGTCAAATATTGTCAGCTCCAACAACGCCGAACCCAGGCACTTGCCATGCGCATCCAGCGCCAGCGAGCGGGTCACGCCGCCGCGCAGGATCCCCGGCAGCACGAAGTTCAGCGCCTGCACGTTGGGCAGTTCATAGCGCCGCACCGGCGCAGCCCCCGGTTCGCGCAAGCCGTCGAAAAACTGCGCCACGCGTTCGGCGGTCAGTTGTTCACATAACAACGGGTAATCCTCGGCGCGGTAAGCAATGATCGAGATGTTCGACGTGTCGCCCTTGTCCCCGGTACGGGAGTGGGCCAGGGTGTGCAATTTCATGCTTCGATCCTCGCGTTGACCTTACCACGGGGCAGCATCAACGATGCCACCGCCACCACCTGACGTACGCTTTTGCTTGCGCCACCGCCGCCGGCCGGGCCATTGGTGTAAAGGGTTTCCACTTCATTGCCAACGCGCACCGCGTCGCTGCGCTCATCACAGCGCGCCGCCACGCGCAGGCGCACTTCCCAGGGTTCGACGCTGCTGCGCGGGCCATGCAGCGCGTCCATGCCGATCAGTTCGGCGCGCACCTCCTGCATCTGTACGCCCGTCAACGCCAGGCGCTTGAGAACGATGTCCCGCGCCAGTTGCGCCCGCGCGACCGCTCCCGGCCCGCCATAGGACATTTGCCCCTCACCGATCCAGCCATCCAGATAACCGACACTGACTTTCAACTGCTCCGGCCGCGCCCGCCCCGACGCCCCCTCGGCGCGCACGCGGTCGATGCCCTCCTGGGTAAATGCCACCTGGGAAAAGTCCGCCGTCACGTCGGGGGTCAAATACGCCGACGGGTCATGCACTTCATAGATCAACTGTTCGGCGCAGGTAGCAGGGCTGACGAGGCCACCGGAGCCGGCCACCTTTGTGATCACCGCAGCACCGTCTGCGTCGACCTCGGCCAGCGGAAAGCCCAGGCGCGCCAGATCATCCACGTCCTTCAAACCGGGCTCGGCGAAGTAGCCGCCGCTGACCTGCCCCGCACACTCGAGCAGATGCCCGACCAGGGTGCCGCGCCCCAGCAGTTCCCAATCGTGCGCCGCCCAGCCGAATTCAAACATCTGCGGTGCGAGAAACAACGAAGGATCGGCCACCCGCCCGGTGATCACCACATCGGCATCCTCGCGCAGGGCGTCCAGAATGCCATCGACGCCCAGGTAGGCATTCGCCGAGATCAGCCGCTCGCCCAGCGAGCCGAGCGTCTGGCCGTTATCCAGCACATGCTCGGGGCGCAACCCCTCCAGCACATCATCCCCGACCACGGCCACGACCTTGCAGCTCAGGCCCAACTCACTGGCGATGCGCCGTACCTCGACAGCCGCCGACACCGGGTTGGCCGCGCCCATGTTAGTGATCACCCGCAAGCGTCGCCTGCCTGCGTGACGGCCCACCAATGGCAATACCCGGCGCATGCGTTCAGCCAGCAACGGGTCGTAACCGCCAGCCGGGTCGCCGATGCGCGCCTGCTGGGCCAGGGCGATGGTGCGTTCGGCCAGGCATTCGAACACCAGGTAATCCAGATCGCCCCGCTCGGCCAGTTCCACGGCAGGTTCGATACGGTCGCCGGAGTAACCGGCGCCGGAGCCAATGCGCAAGGTTTTCATCTCAGATAACTCCCAGGAGCAACGCGGTGAGGGTCATCAACACCGACGCGGCAAACAGAAAAGGAATGGTGAAACGCTGGTGATCGGCCAACTCGATCTTGCACAGGCCCACCAGCAGGAAGGTCGCGGGGGTCAGCGGGCTGACCGGAAAACCGGTGGTGTGTACGCCGAGCAGCGAAGCCTGGGCCACCTGCAGCGGGTCGACGCCCAGGGCCTTGCCGACTTCGGCGATCACCGGCATCACGCCGAAGTAATAGGAATCGGGGTCAAACAGCATGCTCAGCGGCATGGAGATAAAACCCACCACCGCCGGGATCAGCTTGCCGTGACCGGCCGGAATCTGTGCCACTGCCACTTCGGCAATCGCCTTGAGCATGCCGGTGCCTTGCATGATGCCGGTGAATACCCCGGCGGCGAGGAGGATACTGGCCATGGTCAGGGCGGTCCTGGCATGGGCGTCGATGCGGGCGCGCTGGGCATCGACGTTGGGGTAGTTGATGCACAGCGCCAATACCGTGCCGAGCATGAACATCACCACCGGATCGACCCAGCCGGCGATCATCACCACCATCACCGCGAGGGTCAGCATCAGGTTGACCCAGAACAGCCGGGGCCGGCGCAGCTTGATGTCGTCGTCGCTGAGCACCCGTTGCGGCACCGCATCCACCGTGGAGCCGGCGCCCAGGCCCAGGCGTTTTTCTTCACGCCGGCCCAGCCACCAGGCGCAGGCGAATACGAAAATCAGGCCGACGATCTGCACCGGGATCAACGGCTGGAACAGGTCTGCCACCGGCACATGCAGCGCCGCCGACGAGCGCAGCACCGGGCCGGTCCAGGGCAGAAAGTTGACCCCGGCGGCCATGGCGCACACGCAGGCGAGGATGCGTTTGTCGATGCCCAGGCGGGTGTACAGCGGCAGCATCGCCGGCACCGTCACCAAAAAGGTCACGGCGCCGGAGCCATCCAGGTGCACCAGCAACGCCAGGGTCGCGGTGCCCACCACAATGCGCGTAGGACGCGTGCCGACCGTGCGCAGGATGCGGTCGATGATAGGGTCGAGCATGCCGGCATCGGTCATGATCCCGAAGAACAGAATCGCGAACACGAACATGCCCACCACGGGGGCGACGTTCTTGATACCGGTGATGATGAAGGCGCTGGTTTGCAGACCGAACCCGCCGAGCAGCGCGGCGATAATCGGCAACGCGATCAGGGCGACAAGGGGCGAGAGGCGTTTGCTCATGACAGCAGCGAGCAGGCACAGAATGGTGATGACACCCAGAGTGGCGAGCATGGGTTACTCCAGAGCGGCCTTGGTGGCCGGTTATTGTTTTCCCCGGAGTATCAAAAGCACGCCAGCCTTTGTAAATTGGAATATTCAGCCCTGTGTGTTCGGAAAAACAAAATGAAAAACTCAGTCCAGCATATCCAGGCCTTCCTCGCGGTGGCGCGCCTGGGCAGCTTCGTTAAAGCCGCCAACGAACTGAATCTGTCGCCCTCGGCCCTCACCGTGCAGGTGCAGCAACTGGAAGATTGGCTGGGCGTCGCCCTCCTCGACCGCAGCCCGCGCCATCTGAGCCTCACCGCCGCCGGCCGCGACGCCCGTGGCCCCATGGAAAAACTGCTGCTGGACCTGGATAACATCGTCACCGGCTCGCGCGATCTCGCCGCCCTGCGGCGCGGCGTGGTCACCCTCGCCGCCCTGCCCTCGGTGTGCGCCGACACCCTGCCGCCGGCCCTGCGCCTGTTTCGCGAGCGCTTTGCCGGAATCGAGGTGCGCCTGCATGACCTGGTGGCCCAGCGCATTCACGCCGAGGTCCGCGCCGGAGCAGTAGACTTCGGTATCGGCGTGCGCGCCAAACTCAGCCATGGCCTGGATTTCGTGCCGGTGTTCAATGACCGGTTGTGCGCATTCGTGCCGCAGGACCACAGCCTCAGTCGCCACCGCCGGGTGACGCTGGCGCAACTGGCCGAGCACGCGATCGTCCTCACCGGGCGCGACAGCAGCGTGCGCGAGCAAGTGGACAGGTTGTTCGATGAGACGCGCTTGACGATGAACGCGGGGATTGAGGCCAACTACATGTCGACGGTGCTGGCATTGGTGCGCCAGGGATTGGGGATCAGTATTCTGCCGGAGTCGGCGGCGGACAGCCTGGAGGGATTGCAGCGCGTTGATATCGATCATCCCGGCGTTAACCGGGAGATCGGGTTGATCAGCCGCACAGGGATCGCATTAAGCCCGGCGGCACAGCGCTGTTTCGAACTGCTGCATGAGCACTTATCTGAATAACGTTCGAACTGGATGAGGGAAGCAGCGCATCGATCAATCCAGCATCGCCACATGCCCGGGATGGTCGGCCACCCGCGCCAGCCACGCCTGCACACCCGGATAGGCGTTCAGGTCAAACCCGCCCTCATGGGCCACGTGGGTGTAGGCATATAGCGCCACATCGGCAATCGAGAACTGCTCCCCCACCAGGTACGGCGTCAGCTGCAGTTGGCGTTCCATCACCTTGAGCGCCTTGTAGCCGCCTTTGTGCAACTTCTTGTATTCCTCCTGCCGCTCCTGGGGCAGCCCCAGGTAAAACTGGATGAACCGCGCCACCGCAATGTACGGCTCGTGGCTGTACTGCTCGAAGAATTGCCACTGCAGCACCTGGGTCCGCAGGCGCGGCTCGCTCGGCAGGAATTCGCTGCCGTCGGCGAGGAAGTTGAGGATCGCGTTCGACTCCCACAGGCAGGTGCCGTCTTCGAGTTCCAGCACGGGGATCTTGCCGTTGGGGTTCTTCGCCAGGAACTCGGCGGTCTCGGTGTCGCCGTTGAGAATATCCACATCGATCCATTGATACGGGATGCCCAGCAGGTTGAGCATCAGCTTGACCTTGTAGCAGTTGCCCGACTTGTAATCGCCATAAACCTTGTACATGAAGCTCCCCTTATGCCGCTTGCGCGAGCTGTGCTTGACGGACCACCGCGGCCAGACGCTTGAGCCCTTCATCCAGGCGGGCCGGGTCGATATGGCTGAAGTTGAGGCGCAATGAACCCAGGTGCTGGTCCGGCTCGGAAAAGAACGGCTCTCCGGGCATGAATGCGACGTCCTGCTCCAGTGCTGGCGCCAATAAGGTGCGGGTGTCGAGCGGTTGTTTCAAGGTCAGCCAGAAGAATAATCCCCCCTGGGGCACTTGCCAGTCGGCGAGGTCACCGAAGTGGCGCGTCAATGCAGTCTGGAACGCGTCGCGACGCTCGCGGTAAAAGCTGCGCAGTTCGGCCAAGTGTTGCTGATACTGTTCGGTACCGATCCACTGCATCGCCTGCCATTGGCCGACCCGGTTGGTGTGCAGGTCGGCCGATTGCTTGAGCTTGAGCAGGTGCGGGAACAGGTCCGGGCTGGCGATCAGGTAGCCCACGCGCAGGCCCGGCAACAAGGTCTTGGACACAGTGCCGGTATAGATCCAGCTGGCCTTTTTCAGGCGACCGGCGATGGGCCTGGCACTGCCGCCATCGAAAGTCAGCTCGCGGTAGGGTTCGTCTTCGATCAGGGTCACACCGAACTCGTCGAGCAGCGCCGCGACGGCTTCGCGCCTGGCTTCGCTGTAGCGCACCGCAGAGGGGTTCTGAAACGTCGGGATCAGGTAGATGAACGCCGGGCGATGGCGTTCGAGGTTGGCGCGCAGGCTGGCCAGATCGGGGCCGTCAGCTTCCAGTTGCACGGTGAGGCAATCGGCGCCGAACAGTTGGAATATCTGCAAGGCGGCCAGGTAAGTCGGGCCTTCCAGCAGGATTTTAGTGCCTTTGTCGATATACAGCTTGGCCGCCAGGTCCAGGGTTTGCTGTGAGCCGCTGACCACCAGCACCTGGCTGGCCTGGCAGGGTACGCCCAGGGCGCGCGCCTGCGCGGCGAGCAGTTCACGCAGTTGCGGCTCGCCCTCGCTCATGCCGTATTGGCCGATGGTGGGCGGCATGTCATCCCAGTTCAGCGCCGGCAGCATGGTCTCGGCCGGCAGGCCACCGGCGAACGACATCACGTGCGGGCGTTGCGCCGCCGCGAGGATTTCACGGATCAGGGAGCTTTTTAAGCGCGAAACACGTTCAGAGAAGGCCATGAAAGTCACCGCTAGCGAAGGCTGTGGGAAATACGTCAAACTGCTTGACCGAAATTACGACGACTTGCGCGGATACGTCAAGATGATTGACCTTAAAAACTCGACCAGCCAGCAGCAGGCCATGGAAGCGTTCTTCTTCGGCTACCAGGCCTTTACCGCCAAAGCCGATGAAATGCTCGAGCGCCGTGGCCTGAGCCGGGTGCACCAACGCATCGTGTTTTTTATCGCGCGCTACCCGGCCTTGAGCGTGAAGGAACTGCTGGAACTGCTGGGGGTGAGCAAACAGGCGCTGAACATACCGCTGCGCCAATTGCAGGAGATGCACCTGGTGGACAGCGTGGCGTGCGACACCGACAAGCGTAAGCGCCTGCTGCAACTGACCGACGAGGGCCGGCGTTTCGAGCAGTCGCTGCGCCGTGAACAGGTGAAGCTGTTGCAGCGCGCATTCAGTGAGGCCGGCGAAGCAGCGGTGATGGGATGGCTGGCGGTCAATCAGGCCCTTGCCGGATAGCCTTGCACGTTCTCTGGTCAAGTTAATCGAAAACACTATTTGCTTTATTTGTATACAAAAGCATAATTCGCTTCGTGCGAGTTCCTGACTAGACGGTCAACAAACTCGCCACTCCCTCACAGCGCCGCAGCCCACTCAGGCGAGCAGCGCTGGACATAACAATAAAATGCTTGAGGAGTACTCGCTGTGGATAGCCGCAAACCCGAAGCTTCTACGCTCGACCTCGCCGCGCCACGCAGCGGCTTGCTCGAACGCCTGTTCAAACTGCGCGTGCATGGCACCACGGTGAAGACCGAATTGCTCGCCGGCCTTACCACCTTCATCACCATGGCCTACATCATCTTCGTCAACCCCAACATCATGGCGGACGCCGGCATCGATCACGGCGCGGCATTCGTCGCCACCTGCATCGCCGCCGCGCTGGGCTGCCTGCTGATGGGCCTGTACGCCAACTGGCCGGTGGGCCTGGCGCCCGGCATGGGGCTCAATGCGTTCTTCACCTACACCGTGGTCGGCACGATGGGCTACAGCTGGGAAACCGCACTCGGCGCGGTATTCATCTCCGGTGTGCTGTTCATGATCCTCACCTTGTCGCGCATCCGTGAATGGCTGCTCAACAGCATTCCGGTGAGCCTGCGCCACGCGATGGGCGCCGGGGTTGGCCTGTTCCTTGGGGTCATCGGCCTGAAAACCGCCGGCATCATTGTCGACAGCCCGGCCACCCTGATCCGGCTCGGCTCGTTGCATGAGCCGGCGCCGCTGCTGGCGGCGGTGTGCTTTCTGCTGATTGCCATCCTGAGCTATCACCGGGTGTTCGGCGCGATTCTGATCAGCATCATCGCCGTGACCCTGGCCGGCTGGGGCCTGGGCCTGGTGCACTACAACGGCATTCTCGCCGCGCCGCCGAGCCTGGCGCCGACCTGGATGGCGATGGACGTGATGGGTGTGTTCAATGTAAGCATGATCAGCGTGGTATTTGCCTTTCTGTTTGTACACATGTTCGACACTGCCGGTACACTGATGGGCGTTGCGCAACGCGCAGGCCTGGTGAATGCCGACGGCAGGATCGACAACCTGTCCCGCGCCTTGAAGGCCGACAGCGCGTCCAGCGTGTTCGGCGCCATGGTCGGTGTGCCGCCGGTAACCAGCTATGTGGAAAGTGCCGCGGGCGTCGCGGCTGGCGGGCGCACCGGGCTGACGGCGGTGACCGTGGGCATCCTGTTCGTGGCGGCGATGTTTTTTGCGCCATTGGCGGGCATGATCCCGGCCTACGCCACCGCTGGCGCGCTGATCTATGTGGCGATGCTGATGATGGGCAGCATGGCCCACATCAATTGGGATGAGGCCACCGACAGCATTCCGGCGATCGTCACCGCGATCATGATGCCGCTGACGTTTTCGGTTGCCGACGGGATTGCCCTGGGTTTTATTACGTACGTGGCGCTCAAGGCCGGTACCGGCAAGTACCGTGAGATTTCCGTCAGCCTGTGGGTGCTGTGTGCGATCTTTATCGCCAAGTTTGTATGGTTATGAACACGTGCAGTTGCCAAACACTGGAGCAATGAAATGACGCTTGAAACCTGGCTGCTGTTCAGCGGCGCCGCACTGATCGTGATTCTGATTCCCGGCCCGCTGTCGCTGCTGATGATCAGCAACAGCCTCAACTACGGCCTGCGTCGCTCGTACCCGGCATTTCTCGGCGGGGTGTTTGCGTCAATCTGCCTGCTGAGCGCTTCGGCGCTGGGCCTGGGCGCGTTGCTGCTGGCTTCGGAGCACCTGTTCAACGCGCTGAAAATCGTCGGCGCGCTGTACCTGTTCTACCTCGCCTGGCAAAGCTGGCAGCAGTCGCGCCGGCCGGCCCAGGCAGCCAACGTGCCGCAGGCGCCAGGCGTGCCGCGCTTTCGTGCGCTGTTTGGGCGTGCGTTCGTGCTGGGCGCCAGCAACCCCAAGGACATCCTGTTCTTCGCCGCCTTCCTGCCGCAGTTTCTCGGCAGCCAGCAGCCGTTCCTGCCGCAACTGCTGATCATGATCGCGACCTGGACGGTGCTCGACCTGCTGTGCAAGCTCGCTTACGGCCTGAGCGCCCATGCTGCGGCGCGATACTTGCGCAGCGGCAATGGCCAGAGCTGGTTCAACCGGGTCAGCGCCGGGCTGTTCGGCGGCGCCGGCGCGGCGTCGCTGATCAATGCAGGGAATCCACTTTGACGAAATAGACGCTTGGAGGCGACAAGTCCTTGGTGGGCCACTGAATGCCAGCGAAAATTCGCCCCAGACGACCGCTTCGCATCGCGTTATCGACCGCTGCCATTAACAACGAAGCGTCGTGTTGCTTGATTGCCACGTTGATCCAGGCGTCCGTGAGTTTCTTCCCCACTGAAAGTTGCCCGGTCCCAATCCATCGATAGGTCAAGTAATACAGCTTGTCCGAATCGATATGCGTCGCGATTGATTCAAGGTTGCCCAATCCGGCCGTCGCGCCTTGACGTCGCACTGACAGGTCCAGCACGGAGAAACCCTGGGCTTCCAGCACGGCCCTGACCGCTGCATGTTGTGCAATAAACCGCTCATCCCCGACTGCAGTGGCCACGAATTTGAGTCTGGGGTTCAACGAGAAAGGCGGCGTGAAGTCAACACGGATGAAGCCGGGCGACATGCCCTCGAACCCGATATTCACATTGACACCGCTTCTTTTAGTCGGGCGCAGCATTCTCAGCAAGTCGTCCGTTTGACCGGGCCTGCCGGGCGCCGCAGGCAACCAGCGGTCCAACGTCGCGCGAATATTGAGCAGGTGGCTGGCCGTGGCCGCGCTGTCAGGATCGCTCAACTCAATCATCCTTGCCGCTGCGAACGCCCGGCTTTGATGCGTCATGGTGGGGAAAGCCGCACCCACATAATCCGGCAAAGACCTGTCGAACAAGGGCGCGTGGACCAGCCAGCCGCCCGTTGCAATACGCGACACCGCCAGAGGCTGCTCATCAAGGGCTGTGCTTGTCCATCGCTCGATATCAGCCCTGGCCGATGAACCCGGTGTGTCGTCCTTGCGGATAAACACGATGTTATCAAGGGGGGCCTGATCGCCCTCCGAAAGCAACCTGAAGTAACTGCTGGAAGGATCGGCAGGCCCGACGTTTGCCGGGGCCATCCGGATGATTTTATGGCGAGCGCCTGAGGAACCCTGGGTGATCTGAAACACCTCCGGGTCCGACGAAATCAACTGCATGTCGCGCTGAAACGGAATGGACCACGCTGTCCAGTGATCAGTCGTCACATACGACTGCACAATGGCCGTGTGTGTGGCCACGCGCGTAGCCGAGGTGGGCGACTGCCAGTCCGGCGGCGGCTGCGCAGGCGCACGCCACGGGTTGAGTCGCCCTGAACTGCTGCCTGCCACCGGCTGTGGGGCGTCCGCGTCGAGCAGCCACTCTCCGGGCTGATGGATGCTCAGGATCAGTTCATCCTTCCCCGGTGCCTGCTGGTTTTTCAAGCGATAGAACGGTTCCTTGTCGCGCCGGTAAAGTGGGTAATGGGATGAGTCATCGGCCACAAACAGCTCGCCATTTTTTACGAACACGCCTTGCTCACTCAGGCCTTTCAACGCTACGGCGCCCTCAGGCACACCCTTGCGCTGGAAACGTTCCAGGGCATTGAGTCGGGTGACGGGCGACGGGGCGGATACAGCCTGCGCGGTCATACGCCAGCGTTTCAGTTGCCCCAGGGCAGACCTAAGCGCGGGCTGCAGCGTGCGCGGCTTTACAGCGCCGATTCGCCTGGGCCCTGGCAAAAAACTCAGCAGCAGGTCAGTCGCAATAAGTGCGGTCCTGAAACCCACATCAATGGCATCGTCGGAGTCGCCGAAGCGATGATAGTGACGCGCGGCAAGCAACAGTTCGTAAACATCGATGAACCACCCGATCACCGAGCTGGAGGAGGCGACCAGATTGCGTAGCGCCGCATTGCGCCGCTCGGCAATGCGCCGGATTCGATAGGACTGCAGCTCTGTTGCAGAGCGACTGACAGCCTGGGTCTGACGCTGCCGCGCAAGCAGGCTGGCACGATACAACAATGCCTGAGCGTTACTGTGGGAGGTGGCGACCAGGGCCAGCCAGTTCTGGGGATCACTGGCAATCTGCTCAAACGTCTGTTGTTCAATTTCCTCAGGCACAGCCGTAGGCTCAAGATGCCGGATGGCAAATGAGCGAATAAAGTCCTTGGACTGACGAACGCCGTTGACCATGGCAAACGTAACCCTATCGAACATGTTGAATTCCTGGGCACGCTCATCGGCTCTGATCGGGTGATGCGTGATGGCTTCAAATGCCCAACAAGGGGCGACCTGACGTGCCAGTGCCCTGGCGTTGTCAGGCAATGCGCCGAGGCAATTGAGTTCCGTATGGGCGTGCTGCAAGCAGCTGTAGAGCGTCAGAACCATGCCTTCAGGGGCATTTGGCCAGTACACCAGACAGCGCCCGGAGCGCTTGTCATGCATCGCCACAATCCCGGCGATGTAACGGTCATGTTGCATCGTGTGGCCCACCAGATGGACCACATACAATTGCAATTGATGCTGGTTTTTCAACAAGTCCTGCGACGTACGCGCCGCCATCGCGGTATTGAATAGGCATTGGTCATTCACCGACAGCCCCTCTTGAACCGACGAAAAAAGCTGCTGCGCAAAACACGCCTGCAACGCGCGATTCAATAGCGGGGGAATACGCCCTTCGCCGAGCTTGCCGTGAGCGTCCCCAGGCGGATAAAACACCCTGTTGAGCAATCGGTCATACTGCCCGGCGATATCCAATGCCGACACCGTACTTATCAGGTAAGTGGAATTAATCTGACGCTTCCATTCGGGCTGCAGAAAACGGGCGTACCTGAATCGCCAATCGGTCCAGGTCGCCAACGGGTCCAGGTTGTGCAGCGCCAACTGCATCAGACTGAAGGTGGTGCGCGCAGTGGTCGGGGTATATACGATCATCTGGCCGACGCGCGTACAAAACGACGGGCTCGAGCAATACCTCGCGGTGACGTCATCGGGCATATCGATAAAGGGCTGATAAATATCCAACGACGCAGCGATGCCATCCTGGCGCAAGCGGGTGGTCAAGGCGCGCTGGGCAAACGTGTCCAGGCCCGGCAAATGTTGTTCAACTCGTTGTTGATAGGCAAGCACGCCACTCAGGTAAACCCGTTGCAGGCGCCTGAAGCCTTTATGCTGTACAGGTGTCGCATTCGCCAGCCAGGCCGGCATTTTCTTCGCCTCGGCGGCGGCCTTGCGCAGCAATTCAAGCGTAGTCTGCGCCTGATTGAGGAGGCTATTGACGGGCATCTTCAGGTGATCTTGCAGCTCAACCATCAACAACTCACGGCTGACCGCGGCGTCCGTCACTTCGCTGAAAATACGCGTGATGTCTTCGTCGCTTTTATGCAGGCGATCATAGCTGCCCAGCAGTTTCTTCAGAGAGAGGAACGCGGGCTTCCCCTCGATGGGTACCAGCCGCACCGCCAGTGTTTCCCGCGCCGCATGGCCGCGCAAATCCTTGCGTTTATTCCGCTCGACATAGCGCCATAACACCGAGTCGTCACGACTGTTCAGGCTGGCCTTGAGGCTGTGGATCAATGCGTCGAGACCGGCAAACGCTTTCACCGCGCCACTGCGGCCGAACGCGCATAGCGTGACCGGCAGTTGGCGAGCGGGCCTCCTCAGCGCTGACGCTGTGGTGACCACCCAAAGGTTATGGATCGCATAGAACGCATCCGGCTCAATGCCCACTGCAATCGACAACACCTGGGTTTCGCTGCCCTCGCGCTTGCTCGCCAGGGGTTGCTCCACCACTTCGATCACCAGGTCCCGGTGCGCAGTGCTCAACAGCTTGAGGCGATGTTGCAGCTCAACCTCGCAGCGCAGCGCCTCGGTTTGGGCCTGCATGAAGAGCGACGCACGCCTCAACGATTGCTTGCCGGCGGGACGTTCAGTCCAGAAGCTCACTTTCAGTAACCTTTGCTGCGCCCCCAGCAGCAAGTCAGTCAGCGCCTGGTGATGGGCGTTGAGCTGGCTCATCAGCGACAACACTTCCTTATAAGCTGCTGTCTCAACACTTGGGTCATCCCGCTGCAGCAGCGCCACCAGGCCCATTTCGTAACGCGTGAGCTGTTGCTCTGCGGTGTGAAGCGCCAAGTTCGAACCGGCACTGGCGAAGGCTATTTCTGCGCCCCTTCGCTGCTGGTCCCACTTGAGCAGCGGCTCACGAAGATCACCAAGCCTGGCGCTGCCCACCAACTGTTTGCGGGCACGCTCGACATAAGTGAGAAAAGGCACGGCGCTCAACCGCCGCGCAGGCGTTTGGGTAGAAAACACGTACGCATGATTGATCTGCACAGCACAGGCCAGTTCGTTGCTCCACTGCCCGTCCAGCAGCGACTCGGCACTCCACGTCAAGGCGTCGCCCAACAGCTCAATACCGCCAACAAAACCGCATGTGAGGGACAGGTTATCGGGCGCGCACAATTCATTGCGACGACCCAGCGGCAAGCACTGCCAGAGGTTGTCGAACACGGCTTCCCCCAACGCCAGCAAGCCACGTTGCAAACTGTCAAGGGACGAATACTCATGGAAGTTGCGCGTCACACCCGGCAGGTAAATCACATGGAGCACAGGACTGGCGTCGCCTTCAACAAAGATATGCAAGGCGCCGGGAAGTGCTGCCGACTCATTGCCCGGCCACATCAACTGGCCCACCTTTACACGCGCCCATGCTGCGCCGGCGTGCTGGCGTGCCTCGGCGGTGGGGGCGTCGATCAGGGCCTGAACCATGGCCATTCCCGCACTCGACAGCTCATCCAGTTGTCGCGCCATAAAGGCTCGATCAGCGAAGAGTGCCCTTTGCAATTGAACCCAGTGCTCGCGCCGGGTCAGCCAGGAACCGTCTGCAAGGCCAAGCCAATAGTCAGTTGCAGCCCGATCCAGCCGTTCGAAAAGCCTCATCGCGATAACCCGGCGCAACACGTCCAGCGGTGTGTAGGGCAACCGACGGTTCGGCTCCCCCTTGACACTCAGGACAGTGAAGCGATTAACGTTGGCCTCAACGGCAGGCCGAACCAACAGCAACAGCGCTTTATCGGTCAGGCTCTCGACGGTACAGCCGGACGTGGATGGCGGGAGTTCGGTGAACAACAGGCTGTCGGGGTCGATATCGAACTCTTCGCGCAGCTCGGCGCGAATGACCTGCAGCACTCTGGGCGAACGCCATGTCAGGCGTGTCAGCGCCCGCGTCGACTCGGCGCTGCGCCGGTCGGCAAGGCCGATCTGGTTGATCAGGCGGCTGGGGTGGGTAGCGGCGTTGATCCGCAGTGTCAGTTGGTCGCGAATGGTTTGGGACGAGGTCATGGTTTTTCCATCTCTAAATGAGGAAAAGCCTAGGCATCGCGGGTGCTCTCAAGGCACTGCATAATTGAGCGTAAAAAAGCCCGCAGTGTGGGCGGGCAAAAAACCAACGAAGGACTTTGTGGTGTGAAGCGAGGTAACGCTCAGCTACCGCGATAGGTGGAGTAGCTGTAAGGCGAGATCAACAATGGCACATGGTAGTGCTCCTGTTCGGCACTGATGCCAAAACGCAGCACCACCACATCCAGAAAAGCCGGCTCGGGCAACGGCACACCCCGTGCGCGGTAGTAATCGCCGGCACTGAACTGCAATTGGTACACACCGCTGCGGTAGTCTTCGCCCTGCAGCAGCGGCGCGTCGCAACGGCCGTCGCTGTTGGTCATGGCGGTGTACACCAGTTCCAATTGGGCACCCTCGACGCGGTACAGCTCTATCTGGATATGGCTGCCGGGGCAGCCGTGTGCGGCGTCCAAAACGTGCGTGGTCAAACGTCCCATGGCGTTACGCGCCTCCCGAGGTCAGTAGAAGAAGAGGCCGCACTTTTTCAGGGCAGCAAAAAGTCGGCAATAGCCGATTAAGACACTTTTATAAAAAACTGTACACAATAATTTCAACAGGAGCCCAGTTCACTGTAGAAGCAAGCTTGCTCGCAAAAAATGTTAACGATGATGCGCTGTTGGAGCATGAAAGGGCTGCCCTTCAGATCTTCGCGAGCAACGTCGCTCCTGCAGTAGCTTTTCTGTGGATTAACTGACCAGTTGGGCAAGTTTCTTGCAGTGATTGAATCAGGAAAAAATGCAGAAATGCAGGCTTACAAATTCCACGAAAAGTTGTATACAATCACGCATTACTGTGACGCCACCCAGTATTTTCAAGGCCTTGCCGCCACACACCTGCTACCACGCACAAGAAGGAAGACTGCAGTGAGCGCTGACTACCCACGCGACCTGATCGGTTACGGCAGTAACCCTCCTCACCCCCACTGGCCGGGCGAGGCACGTATCGCGCTGTCGTTCGTGCTCAACTACGAGGAAGGTGGCGAGCGCAATATCCTGCATGGCGACAAAGAGTCCGAAGCCTTCCTTTCGGAAATGGTCTCGGCCCAGCCGCTGCAGGGCGCGCGCAACATGAGCATGGAGTCGCTGTACGAATACGGCAGCCGTGCCGGCGTGTGGCGCATCCTCAAGTTGTTCAAGCAGTTCGATATCCCGCTGACCATCTTCGCGGTGGCCATGGCCGCCCAGCGCCACCCGGACGTGATCCGTGCGATGGTCGAAGCCGGCCACGAAATCTGCAGCCACGGCTACCGATGGATTGACTACCAGTACATGGACGAGGCCCAGGAGCGCGAGCACCTGCGCGAAGCGATCCGCATCCTTACCGAGCTGACCGGTGAACGCCCGCTGGGCTGGTACACCGGCCGCACCGGCCCCAACACCCGGCGGCTGGTGATGGAAGAAGGCGGTTTCCTGTACGACTGCGACACCTACGACGACGACCTGCCCTACTGGGAACCGAACACCCCCACCGGTAAGCCGCACCTGGTGATCCCCTACACCCTCGACACCAACGACATGCGCTTTACCCAGGTGCAGGGTTTCAACAAGGGCGATGACTTTTTCGAGTACCTCAAGGACGCCTTCGATGTGCTCTACGCCGAAGGCGCCGAGGCCCCGAAAATGCTCTCCATCGGCCTGCACTGCCGCCTCATCGGCCGCCCGGCACGCCTGGCCGCGTTGCAGCGGTTTATCGAATACGTCAAAGGCCATGAACAGGTGTGGTTTACCCGTCGCGTCGATATCGCGCGACACTGGCACGCCACCCACCCGTACACGGGAGTTGCGAAATGACCGCCTTCAACACGCTGAAACCCTCGAGCCTGAGCCGCGAGGCGTTCGTCGCCGCGTTTGCCGATATCTATGAGCACTCGCCCTGGGTGGCCGAAAAGGCCTTCGACCTGGGCCAGGATGCGTCCATCGACCAGATTGAAACCCTGCACCAGCGCATGAGCGATATCCTGCTCAGCGCCGATCATGCCAGCCAGTTGGCCCTGATCAACGCGCACCCGGACCTGGCCGGCAAAGCCGCCGTGCAGGGCCAACTGACCGAAGCCAGCACGAATGAACAGGCTGGCGCCGGTATTCACCAGTGCACGGCCGAAGAGTTTTCCCGCTTCACCGAGCTGAACCAAGCCTACAAGACCAAATTCAAGTTTCCCTTCATCATGGCGGTAAAAGGCAGCAACCGGCACCAGATCCTCGCTGCGTTCGAAACGCGCATTCATCATTCGGCGGACACCGAATTCAAATGCGCACTGGACGAGATCAACAAAATCGCGTTGTTCCGTTTACTCACCCTTTGAAGACCCGCCCCAGCCACTCAACTCAAGGCAGACAAGAAGAATGAAAGCTCACGCCGTACCTTTCGAGAAGTTCGTCAACCTCGCCGACGCCCGCCTGGGCACCCGGATTCTCTCGGTGACCGATGACTGGTTCGCCGACGCCAATCGCCTGTTCCAACCTACCCCGGCCGTGTGGAAGGAGGGCGTGTTCGATGACAACGGCAAGTGGATGGACGGCTGGGAGTCGCGCCGCAAGCGCTTCGAAGGCTACGACAGCGCGGTGATTCAGCTGGGCGTGCCCGGTTCGATCAAGGGCGTGGACATCGACACCTCATTCTTCACCGGCAACTACCCACCGTCGGCGTCCCTCGAAGCGTGCTTCCTCGCAAGCGGCGAGCCGGATGACAACACCCAATGGGTTGAGATCCTGTCGGCTGTCGAGCTACAGGGCAACAGCCATCACTTCCATGAAATCAACAACGACCAGGCGTTCAGCCACCTGCGCTTCAATATTTACCCGGATGGCGGCGTGGCCCGCCTGCGGGTGTACGGCGTGCCGTTCCGCGACTGGTCGGCGGTGGGCGACAACGAACAACTCGACCTGGCCGCGGCCTTGAATGGCGGTCGTGCGCTGGCCTGTTCCGATGAACACTTCGGACGCATGAGCAACATCCTCAACCCTGGCCGTGGCGTCAACATGGGCGATGGCTGGGAAACCGCGCGTCGTCGCACGCCCGGCAATGACTGGGTGATCGTTGCCCTGGGGCATGCTGGCGAGGTCGAGAAAATCATCGTCGACACCCTGCACTTCAAAGGCAACTACCCTGACACTTGCTCGATCCAGGCTGCTTTCGTGAAGGGCGGCACCGACAGCCAGATCGAAACACAGTCGTTGTTCTGGCGCGAACTGCTGCCGGCACAGAAGCTGGAAATGCACGCCGAGCATACGTTTGCCGAGCAGATCAAGGCATTGGGGCCGATTACCCACATTCGCTTGAATGTGTTCCCGGATGGTGGGGTGAGTCGCCTGCGGGTTCTCGGCAAGGTAGCGAAGTAAGCGTTGAAACCATTCGCGAGCAAGCCCGCTCCCACATTTGAAATGCTTTCCCCTGTGGGAGCGGGCTTGCTCGCGAAGGCGTCAGACCAAACAACACAGCATTCGAATAAGAGACAGCCATGCGCACACTGATGATCGAACCCCTGACCAAAGAAGCCTTCGCCCCTTTCGGTGACGTTATCGAAACCGACGGCAGCGATCACTTCATGATCAACAACGGGTCGACCATGCGCTTTCACAAGCTGGCAACGGTAGAAACCGCCCAGCCTGAAGACCACGCGATCATCAGCATCTTCCGCGCCGACGCGCAGGACATGCCCATGACCGTGTGCATGCTGGAGCGACACCCGCTGGGCAGCCAGGCCTTTATTCCGCTGCTCGGCAACCCCTTTCTGATCGTGGTCGCGCCACTTGGCGATGCACCTGTATCGGGCTTGGTCCGCGCCTTCGTCACCAACGGCAGGCAGGGCATCAATTACCATCGCGGCGTCTGGCACCACCCGGTGCTGACGATCGAAAAGCGGGATGACTTCCTGGTGGTTGATCGCAGTGGCACAGGCAATAACTGCGATGAGCATTTTTTTCAAGAGGATGAGCGGTTGATCCTCGCCCCCCACCAATAAGAGAAGGCCGGATCACCAGACAACAAGGGTGACAGGCGAGAGGTAAAGACTGTGGAAGCACATCTGTTGGAATGGCTGAATCTCAGCGTGCGCTGGGTTCACATGATCACCGGCGTCGCCTGGATCGGCGCTTCTTTCTACTTTGTCTGGCTGGAAAACAACCTCAACCGCGTCAACCCCAGGGACGGCCTGGCCGGCGACTTGTGGGCGATCCACGGTGGCGGTATCTATCACCTGGAAAAATACAAACTGGCCCCGCCGACCATGCCGGACAACCTGCACTGGTTCAAATGGGAAGCCTATTTCACCTGGATGTCGGGCGTTGCGCTGCTGTGCGTGGTGTTCTACTGGAACCCGACCTTGTACCTGCTGGCGCCGGGCAGCAGCCTCAGCGGCACCGAAGGCGTGTTGCTGGGCATCGGCTCGCTGTTTGCCGGCTGGTTCATCTACTCGTTTCTCTGCGACTCGGCCCTGGGCAAGCGCCCCGCCCTGCTCGGCCTGATCCTGTTCGTGCTGTTGATTGCAGCGGCCTACGGCTTCAGCAAGGTCTTCAGTGGCCGTGGCGCCTACCTGCACGTGGGTGCGGTGATCGGCACGATCATGGTGGGCAACGTGTTCCGCATCATCATGCCCGCCCAGCGCGCACTGGTGGCGGCCATCGCCGAGCACCGCACACCCGACCCGGCGCTGCCGGCCAAGGGCTTGCTGCGCTCGCGCCACAACAACTACTTCACCTTGCCGGTGCTGTTCATCATGATCAGCAACCACTTCCCGAGCACCTACGGCAGCCAGTACAACTGGCTGATCCTGGCAGGGATTGCGGTGGCGGCCGTGTTGGTGAGGCATTACTTCAACACTCGGCACAACAGCCAGAAGTACGCATGGACCTTACCGGTGGGTGCCCTGGCGATGATTTGCCTGGCGTACGTGACCGGGCCCAAGCCAGCGGTGGACGTGGCCAAGTCGCCGGCTGCCATCGAGTACCAGCCGTTGCCGGAAACCGCGCTGGGCGGTGGCTTGAAACCCGCCGCGCCCGCCGCACCACCTGCCGAACCGACACCGGCCCAGGCTGCCATCGATTTCGGCCAGGTGCACAGCGTGATCGAACAACGCTGCACCGTGTGCCATTCGGCCAGGCCCACCAGCCCGTTGTTCAGCACTGCGCCAGCCGGGGTGATGTTCGACACCCCGGCGCAGATCCAGCAGCAGGCCGCACGCATCCAGGCACAGGCCATTGCCAGCCCGATCATGCCGCTGGGCAACATCACCCAGATGACCCAGCAGGAGCGGGATTTGATCGGCACCTGGATCAGCCAGGGCGCGCACATCAACTGACAGGCTGACGCAGATCCAATGGTGGGAGCGGGCTGCTCGCACAGGGAAGAGTGTTTGTTCGCTCATGATGCGCGCTACCCAACCCGTGCGCCGCAACGGCGCACTTGAGCCAGGGTGCGCGAGTCAGTATTCTCCGCGCCCGCTCGAATTGATTGCCACTGCCTGCCTTGGCGCGGCTCTTGCTATCAGTATCAAAGCTGACCGATCAGACGATTTTTGCAGCAAACCCAAAGGCGCCACACCAGAGCGCCATTAGCAGAAACACACCACCTTAAACTCGGGAGCACCGAATGAAATCTACGTTCAAAGGCCTGATGCTGGCAGGATCCCTGCTGGCCGGCGGCCAGGCCATGGCCGATGATTTGCTGCAGTGGCAGAACAACAGCCTGACCTACCTGTGGGGCAAAAACTTTACGGTCAACCCACAGATCCAGCAAACCGTGACCTTCGAACATGCCGACGCCTGGAAGTACGGCGACAACTTCTTCTTCCTCGACCGCATCTTCTACAACGGCAAGGAAGACGGCAACGTCGGCCCGAATACCTACTACGGCGAGTTCAGCCCGCGCCTGTCATTCGGCAAGATTCTGGACAAGGACCTGTCGCTCGGCCCGATCAAGGACGTGTTGCTGGCCTTCACCTACGAGTTCGGCGAAGGCGATAACGAGTCCTACCTGCTCGGCCCGGCCTTTGATTTGAACGTCCCCGGCTTCGACTATTTCCAGCTGAACTTCTACCAGCGCCAGACCGAAGGCAATCGCCCGGGTGACGGTGTCTGGCAGATCACGCCGGTGTGGGCCTACACCCTGCCGGTGGGCAACTCGAACATCCTGATTGATGGTTTCATCGACTGGGTGGTGGACAACGACCGCAACGCCCGCGGCACTTACCACGCCAACCTGCACTTCAACCCGCAGGTAAAATACGACCTGGGCAAGGCGCTGCACTGGGGCGAGAAACAACTGTATGTCGGCTTTGAGTACGACTACTGGAAGAACAAGTACGGCATCGAAGATTCCGGCGCGTTCAAGACCACCCAGGACACGGCGAGCTTTTTGGTCAAATACCACTTCTAAACGTTGATTGCGGGCAGGCCGAGGAATCGGGTGATTTCCTCGCGCTTGGCCAACGCATCACGCCTGCCCAACTCAATCAACTCGCTGCAATAACCCGCTTCGAACAGCAAGTAACTCAACACCCCCGCCCCGCTCGTCTTCGTCGCCCCCGGCCCCTTCAGAAACACCCGCAGCGCCGCCGGCAATTCCTGGCGATGCCGCGCGGCAATTTCATCGATCGGCTGGCTGGGCGCGATCACCAGCACCTCCACTGCCGCAACGCCGGGCGCGGCATGACTGAACTGGTTCAAGCGCTCCAGCAACTCGATATCGCTCTCCAGGCTGTCGATGAACGTGCTGTTGAGCATATGCCCGCCGATCTGCGCCAGGGTCGGCTGCTGGCCGGTAAAACTGCGCGGCATCGACGGTTCATGACTGCGTAGATTACCGCTGACGCCCACCACCAGTACCCGGCTGGCGCCCAGGTGCAGGGCCGGACTGATCGGGGCGGATTGGCGCACCGCGCCGTCGCCGAAGTATTCCTGGTCGAGTTTTACCGGAGCGAACAGCAAGGGGATCGCGGAGCTTGCCAGCAGGTGCTCGACGGTCAGTTGCGTGGGGACGCCGATGCGCCGGTGGCGCAACCAGGCCTCAATGGTGCCGCCGCCCTGATAGAAGGTCACCGCTTGCCCGGACTCATAGCCAAAGGCTGTGACCGCAACCGCATGCAGGTGCTTGTTGCGGATCGCCTCATCGATGCCCGGCAAGTGCAGTTTGTCCTGCAACAGGTCGCGCAGGGGCGAACTGTCGAGCAACGCCACCGGACATTGCCGGCCAAGGCCGAGCAGGCTGTGGATGAAAAACCGACTGGCCTGGCGCATCACCCCGGGCCAGTCGCTGCGCACCACCTGATGGCTGCCAAAACCCTGCCAGAACGCCATAAGCCGTTGGATCGCCGCGCGAAAATCCATCGCGCCACTGGCCAGGCTCACCGCATTGATTGCCCCGGCCGAGGTGCCGACGATTACCGGAAACGGATTGGGCGCACCGGGCGGCAACAGTTCGGCAATCGCCGCCAGTACCCCCACCTGATAGGCTGCTCGCGCCCCGCCGCCGGAAAGAATCAAGCCTGTGACCGGTTCGGCTGAACGCATTGCATCACTCCATGTGGGGGAAAATGGCGGTTATCGACGGCGTTTTTCGTACAGTTTGGGCTCGCCCGGTGGCCGGCTCTTGAAGCGGCGGTGGGTCCACAAATATTGCTCGGGACATTCACTCACAGCAGCTTCGACCCACTGATTGATGCGCAGGCCGTCGACTTCATCGCTCTCACCGGGGAAGTCGGTCAATGGTGCGTGGATCACCAGACGATAGCCGCTGCCGTCGGCCAGACGCTCCTGGGTGAACGGCACCACCAGCGCCTTGCCCAGTTTGGCGAACTTGCTGGTGGCGGTGACGGTGGCGGCCTGGATGCCGAACAGTGGTACGAAAACGCTCTGCTTGGCGCCATAGTCCTGGTCCGGCGCGTACCAGATGGCGCGCCCGGCGCGCAGCAGCTTGAGCATGCCGCGCACGTCTTCACGCTCCACCGCCAGCGAGTCGAGGTTGTGCCGCTCGCGGCCACGGCGCTGGATATAGTCGAACAGCGGGTTGCCGTGCTCGCGGTACATACCGTCGATGGTGTGTTTCTGGCCGAGCAGGGCCGCGCCGATTTCCAGGGTGGTGAAGTGCAGGGCCATGAGGATGACGCCCTTGCCGTCCAGTTGCGCC
This sequence comes from Pseudomonas sp. MH9.3, assembly GCF_034354675.1. Lineage (NCBI taxonomy): Bacteria > Pseudomonadati > Pseudomonadota > Gammaproteobacteria > Pseudomonadales > Pseudomonadaceae > Pseudomonas > Pseudomonas sp. MH9.3. The sequence goes on from NZ_CP133785.1 coordinate 1,837,092, forward strand.
TGCTTGAGGTGTTCAAGCCCTTCGACGTGAGCCAGACGCGCCAGGCGCTGGCGCGACCACCACCAGCTCATGGCCATTTCGAAAAAGGCGATGCCGGTGGAGGCGAAATTTTCCTTGAGCAGACGCTTGCGCTCCCGGGCGGACTTCTGCGGGAAGCACAGCTCGAGATTGCGCGCGGCAATGCGGCGACGCTCGCCGGCCACGCGGTACATGCCCGCACCCAGCAGGCGACCAATGGTCAACAGCGCCCGGTACGGCAATTGGGTGACCAGCCACAGCAGGCCGAGCCCCAGCCATAGCAGCCAAAAACGCGGGTGAAAAAATACAGCTCGAAAACGCGGGCGATCCATTACAGATTCCGGTAAAGACAGGGCCGCGCATTCTACAACGGTTCGACTCGGCTTGCGGCCAGTGGATGTTCTCGTTATAAGTCTCGACACTTTTCGTGACAAGCCGCTTTTGCCGACCATGAGCCAAACCGAACCGCTAGACCAAGATCCCGTGTTCCAGCTGAAAGGCAGCATGCTCGCCATCACCGTGCTGGAACTGGCCCGCAACGACCTCGACGCCCTGGACCGCCAGCTCGCCGCCAAGGTCGCCCTCGCGCCGAACTTCTTCAACAATGCCCCGCTGGTACTGGCTCTGGACAAACTGCCCGCCGGTCAGGGCGCTGTCGACCTGCCCGGCCTGATGCGCGTCTGCCGCTCCCACGGCTTGCGCACCCTGGCAATTCGCGCCAGCCGGATCGAAGACATTGCCGCGGCCATCGCAATTGAATTGCCAGTACTGCCACCGTCCGGCGCACGCGAGCGTCCGCTGGATCCAGGCGAAGGCGAGGTGAAGAAAAAACCGGAAAAACCGGCGGAACCGCTGATCAAGCCTACAAAGATCATCACCACCCCCGTACGCGGCGGGCAGCAGATTTACGCCCAGGGCGGCGACCTTGTTGTGGTCTCCTCGGTCAGTCCCGGCGCGGAACTTCTCGCCGATGGCAACATCCATGTATACGGTCCGATGCGCGGCCGTGCGCTCGCCGGCATCAAGGGTGATACCAGGGCCCGTATTTTCTGCCAGCAGTTGACCGCTGAGCTGGTATCCATCGCGGGTCAGTACAAGGTTGCCGAAGATTTACGCCGCGACCCGCTGTGGGGGGCCGGGGTACAGGTCAGCCTGTCGGGCGATGTGTTGAACATCACCCGTCTTTAACGGATACTGCCGCATTTTCCAAGCATCTCTAGACTCTGATAGCAAAGCGAAACCGGCAATACTTGCGTAGGAATAACTGAAAGTTGGCGTCCCCCGTGGAAACCGAGTCTTTTTCCTACACAGGCTGTCCGCCTGCAGCGAGTTTCAAGAGATGTTTTTCAGGGGCTGAAAAGTCCTTTTTCCTTAGGGGTGAAACACCTTGGCCAAGATTCTCGTGGTTACATCCGGCAAGGGTGGTGTGGGTAAGACCACCACCAGCGCCGCTATCGGTACCGGCCTCGCACTGCGCGGCCACAAGACAGTCATCGTCGACTTCGACGTCGGTTTGCGTAACCTCGACCTGATCATGGGTTGCGAGCGCCGCGTGGTGTATGACTTCGTCAACGTGGTAAACGGCGAAGCCAACCTGCAACAGGCCCTGATCAAGGACAAGCGTCTTGAGAACCTGTACGTGCTGGCCGCCAGCCAGACCCGTGACAAGGACGCGCTGACCAAGGAAGGCGTAGGCAAAGTCCTCGCCGAACTGAAGGAAACCTTCGAATACGTGGTGTGCGACTCCCCGGCCGGTATCGAAACCGGTGCTCACCTGGCGATGTACTTCGCCGATGAAGCCATCGTGGTCACCAACCCGGAAGTGTCGTCGGTACGTGACTCGGACCGCATGCTCGGCCTGCTGGCCAGCAAGTCCCAGCGCGCCGAGAAAGGCGAAGAGCCGATCAAGGAACACCTGCTGCTCACCCGCTACAACCCTGAGCGCGTCAGCAATGGCGAAATGCTCGGCGTGGAAGACGTCAAGGACATCCTCGCGGTGACGCTGCTGGGTGTGATCCCGGAGTCCCAGGCGGTGCTGAAGGCGTCCAACCAGGGCGTGCCGGTGATTCTCGATGACCAGAGCGACGCCGGCCAGGCCTACAGCGATGCGGTTGACCGCCTGTTGGGCAAGACCGTTGACCATCGCTTCCTCGACGTCAAGAAGAAGGGATTCTTCGAGCGTATCTTTGGAGGCAATTGAACAATGAAATTTCTCGACTTCTTTCGCGCCAACAAAAAGCCAAGTACCGCGTCGGTCGCGAAAGAGCGTCTACAGATCATCGTGGCGCACGAACGCGGCCAACGCAGCACCCCGGATTACCTGCCGGCCTTGCAGAAGGAACTGGTTGAAGTGATCCGCAAGTACGTCAATATCGGCAACGATGACGTGCATGTCGCCCTGGAAAACGACGGCAGTTGCTCGATTCTGGAACTCAATATCACCCTGCCTGATCGTTGATCGAACAGGCGGCCGCTGCGGCGGCTCGGTCACCTTGATCCCTGTAGGGGAACCGGGTGGTCGAGCCGCCGTTGGCGTTTGTTACGAGGCTGTTTAATGCCGCTGTCCAACATCCATATCCTGCATCAGGATGCCGCCGTCCTGGTGGTCAACAAACCTACCCTGCTGCTCTCGGTGCCCGGTCGGGCCGACGACAACAAAGACTGCCTGATCACCCGCCTGCAGGAAAACGGCTACCCCGAAGCGCGCATTGTGCATCGCCTGGACTGGGAAACCTCGGGGATCATCCTGCTGGCGCGGGACGCGGATTCCCATCGCGAACTGTCTCGCCAGTTTCACGACCGCGAAACAGAAAAAGCCTACACCGCCCTGGCCTGGGGCCAGCCGGCACTGGACAGCGGCAGCATCGACCTGCCCCTGCGCTATGACCCGCCGACCAAGCCGCGCCACGTGGTGGACCACGAATTCGGCAAGCACGCGCTGACCTTCTGGAAGGTGCTGGAACGTTGCGGCGACTGGTGCCGCGTGGAGCTGACACCCATCACCGGGCGCTCGCACCAGTTGCGCGTGCACATGCTCTCGATTGGCCATCCGTTGCTGGGCGATGGCCTGTACGCCCATGAACAGGCCCTGGCCGCATGGCCGCGCCTGTGCCTGCACGCGAGCATGTTGAGCTTTACGCATCCGCAGAGCGGCGAGCGGCTGCGCTTCGAGTGCCCCGCCCCGTTCTAAAGCTGCCAATGCATTAAAAATGTGGGAGGGGGCTTGCTCCCACATTTGTACTGTGCACTTCTGACAATCGGACGGTAAACTCCGCGCACTGCTGTCTGGAGCTATTTATGCGCGAAGCGTTGAATCAAGGCCTGATCGACTTTCTCAAGGCCTCCCCTACTCCCTTTCATGCCACTGCCGCCCTCGCCCAGCGTCTGGAAGCGGCCGGCTACCAGCGTCTCGACGAGCGCGACACCTGGGCCACCGAGGCCAACGGTCGCTACTACGTCACCCGTAACGACTCCTCGATCATCGCCTTCAAGCTCGGCCGTCAGTCGCCGCTGCAGGACGGCATCCGCATGGTCGGCGCCCACACCGACAGCCCGTGCCTGCGCGTCAAGCCTCAGCCCGAGTTGCAACGCCAGGGTTTCTGGCAGTTGGGCGTGGAAGTCTACGGCGGCGCACTGTTGGCACCGTGGTTCGACCGCGACCTGTCGCTGGCCGGCCGCGTGACCTTCCGCCGCGACGGCAAGGTCGAGAGCCAATTGATCGACTTCAAGCTGCCGATTGCCATCATTCCCAACCTGGCCATTCACCTGAACCGGGAAGCCAACCAGGGCTGGGCGATCAATGCCCAGACCGAACTGCCACCGATCCTTGCGCAGTTTGCCGGTGACGAGCGTGTGGACTTTCGCGCCGTGCTCACCGATCAACTGGCCCGCGAACACGGCTTGAACGCCGATGTGGTGCTTGACTACGAGCTGAGTTTCTACGACACCCAAAGCGCGGCCGTGATTGGCCTGCACGGCGACTTCATCGCCGGCGCGCGCCTGGACAACCTGCTGTCGTGCTACGCCGGCCTGCAGGCCCTGCTCACCAGCGACAGCGACGAAACCTGCGTGCTGGTGTGCAACGACCACGAAGAAGTCGGCTCCTGCTCGGCCTGCGGTGCCGATGGCCCGATGCTCGAGCAGACCCTGCGCCGCCTGTTGCCCGAAGGCGAAGCGTTCGTGCGCACCCTCCAGAAATCACTGCTGGTGTCGGCGGACAACGCCCACGGCGTGCACCCCAACTATGCGGAAAAGCACGATGCCAACCACGGTCCCAAGCTCAATGCCGGCCCGGTGATCAAAGTCAACAGCAACCAGCGCTATGCCACCAACAGCGAAACCGCAGGCTTCTTCCGCCACCTGTGCATGGCCCAGGAAGTGCCGGTGCAGAGCTTCGTGGTGCGCAGCGACATGGGCTGCGGCTCGACCATCGGCCCGATCACTGCCAGTCACCTGGGCGTGCGCACCGTGGACATCGGCCTGCCGACATTCGCCATGCATTCGATCCGCGAGCTGTGCGGCAGCCATGACCTGGCGCATCTGGTGAAGGTACTCGGCGCGTTCTACAGCAGTCGCGACCTGCCCTGATGTGGAAGGGGGCTTGCCCCCTCCCTCAGAGGTTCTGTGTGCACCTGACCTGCACTGTCGTGCACAAGACTTTCGCCAAACTGGCCGAATGCCGCGTGCAATCGTACACTCGGGCCACTCGTCGTTTTCAAGGTTGACCGCCTCGTGCTTTCCCGTCTGTTTGCCCTGCCCTGCTACCTGTTGATCGCCCTGCTCACTCTGCTGCCGCTCTCACCTGCGCAGGCCGTGGGCCTGCCCGGCCTGCTGGGCAGCGGCACCAAGACCCAACCCCAGGCAGAAGTGCCGCTGGGCCAGTCGCTGGACGAGGTGATCAAGACCCTCGAAAACGACCAGCAGCGCACCCAACTGCTGAGCGATCTGAAGAAACTGCGTGCCGCCACGCAAAAGGCCCAGCCGGCGGCCGAGCAAGGCGTGCTGGGGTTGATCGGCAGTACGTTGACGGGCCTCGAATCACAGTTTTCCGGGGCTGACAGCCCGCTGGGACGCTGGTCCAGTGAAGTCGACCAGGCCAGGGACGAATTGAGCGCCCTGATGCTGCCGGCCACTGAATGGCTGCCGATCATCTTTGGTTTCGCCTTGATCCTTGCGCTGTGGAGCCTGTTGGCTGCCGCGCTGATCTGGCTGAGCCACCGCCTGCGCGAGCGCTTTGGCCTGCCCGAGGAACTGCCGCAACACCCGCGCACCTGGGACATGCTGCGCTTCGCCCTGCGCAAGCTCGGCCCGTGGCTGATCGCACTGGTGATCACCGTGTACCTGAGCTACGCGCTGCCCTCGTCGCTGGGTAAATCCCTGGCGATGGTGCTGGCCTATGCGTTGGTGGTGGGCACCTGTTTCTCGGCGATCTGCGTGATTGCCTTTTCCCTGCTCGATGGCCCGCATCGCCATCGCGCGCTGTACATCCTGCGCCACCAGGCCTTCCGCCCGTTGTGGCTGATCGGCAGTTTCGCTGCGTTCGGCGAAGCCTTGAGCGACCCACGCATGATGCAGGCCCTCGGACAGCACCTGGCCCATACCGCCGCGACCGTGGCGAATGTGATGGCCGCGCTGTCCACCGGCGTGTTTATCCTGCGCTTTCGCCGGCCGATTGCGCACCTGATCCGCAACCAGCCGCTGTCGCGCCGCCTTAATCGCCGCGCCATCAGCGACACCCTGTCGATCATCGGCTCGTTCTGGTATCTCCCGGCACTGCTGCTGGTGGGCATCTCGCTGTTCGCCACGTTCCTGTCTGCCGGCGACACCAGCACCGCCCTGCGCCAATCGCTGCTGTGCACGGTGTTGCTGGTGTTGTGCATGGTCATCAACGGTCTGGTGCGCCGCCACGCCCTCAAGCCGATGCGCGGGCACAAGCGCCATGCGCTGTACTCCGAGCGCCTGAAAAACTTCGTCTACACCCTGGCCCACCTCGCGGTGTGGCTGGTGTTCATCGAACTGGGCCTGCGGGTATGGGGCCTGTCGCTGATTCGCTTTACCGAAGGCGACGGCCATGAAATCAGCGTCAAGCTGTTCGGCCTGGGCGGCACGCTGCTGTTTGCCTGGCTGATCTGGATCCTCAGCGACACCGCGATCCATCACGCCCTGACCCGCTCGCGCAAGGGCCTGGCCAATGCGCGTGCGCAGACCATGATGCCGTTGATCCGCAACGTGCTGTTCGTGACCATCTTCATCATCGCTGCCATCGTCGCCCTGGCGAACATGGGCATGAACGTCACGCCACTGCTGGCCGGTGCCGGTGTGATCGGCCTGGCCATCGGTTTTGGCGCGCAGTCGCTGGTGGCGGACCTGATCACCGGCTTGTTCATCATCATCGAAGACTCCCTGGCCATCGATGACTACGTGGACGTCGGCGGCCATCTCGGCACCGTCGAGGGCCTGACCATCCGCACCGTGCGCCTGCGCGACATCGACGGTATCGTGCACACCATCCCGTTCAGCGAAATCAAAAGCATCAAGAACTACTCGCGGGAGTTCGGCTACGCGATCTTCCGTGTGGCGATCCCCTACAACATGGAAATCGACGACGCGATCAAGCTGATGCGCGACGTCGGCCAAAAGATGCGCAACGACCCGCTGCAACGGCGCAATATCTGGTCGCCGCTGGAGATTCAGGGGGTGGAGAGTTTCGAGTCGGGCAGCGCGATCCTGCGCGCGCGGTTCAAGACCGCGCCGATCAAACAATGGGAGGTGTCGCGAGCGTTCAACCTGGCGCTCAAGCGGCAGCTGGACGAGGCCGGAATGGATCTGGCGACGCCGCGCTTGAGTGTGCAGGTGGTGACGGCGGGATTGGAAAAAGACAAGTCGCAAGGCAGCACGAATTAAAGGTTGGGGGGGCTTGCTCCCGATGGCTGAGTGTCAGCCGCTGCATGCATTGCTGACCCATCGCTATCGGGAGCAAGCCCCCTCCCATATTTTGATCTGTGGTGCCTAGGCCAACGCGGCGCCATCCATCTTCTGGCGCAGGCTCAACGGGCGCATGTCGGTCCAGGTTTCTTCGATGTACGCCAGGCACTCCTTCTTGAAGCCGCTCTTGCCCACAGTGCGCCAGCCTTCCGGCACGGCTTTGTAGTCAGGCCAGATGGAATACTGTTCTTCGTGGTTGACCACTACCTGAAACAGGATGTCGTCGCGGTCAAATACTGAGGTCATTGCTGTTCTCCATCGCTCAAAGGCTGGCTGCGCACCACGCGCAGCGCTGATATCTGTAGAAACGTACCGGCCGTGGAAAAAATTAGAGGCCGGCGACGGCCGCTGCCAGGGCGCGGCCGAAGAGGTCGGCAACGCGGTCGACCTCGGCAGCGGTAATCACCAGCGGCGGCAGAAAGCGCACCACGCTGCCATGGCGCCCGCCCAGTTCCAGGATCAGCCCACGCTTGAGGCATTCGCGCTGCACCAGCGGCGCCAACTCGCGATGCACCGGCGGATGGCCCTGGCTATCGGGCGCACCAAGTGGGTCGACCAGCTCCACCCCCAGCATCAGCCCGCGGCCGCGAATATCGCCCAGGTGCGGGTAATCGCGCTGCAGGATGCGCAAGTGCTCGCCGAGGCGCTCGCCCATCGCCGTCGCGTGGGCCGGCAGGTCGTGTTCCTTGAGGTAGCGCATCACCGCCGACCCTGCCGCCATGGCCATCTGATTACCGCGAAACGTACCGGCATGGGCGCCCGGCAGCCAGGTGTCGAGCCAGTCGCGATACACCACCACCGCCAGCGGCAGGCTGCCGCCGATGGCCTTGGACAGCACCACCACGTCCGGGATGATGCCTGCGTGTTCAAAGGCGAACATCTTGCCGGTGCGGCCAAAACCGCTCTGGATTTCATCGACAATCAACGCGACCCCTGCCTGCTGGGTGATGCGGCGCAAGCCACGCAGCCAGTCGAGATCGGCCGGGATCACACCGCCTTCGCCCTGCACCACTTCGACAATCACCGCCGCCGGCAGCAGCACCCCGGCTTCGGGATCGTTGAGCAAATTCTCCAGGTAATGCAGGTTGACCCGCACACCCTCCGCGCCACCCAGGCCGAACGGGCAACGGTAGTCATAGGGATAAGGCAGAAATTGCACGCCATTGCCGAGCAACGCACCCAAGGGTTTTTTCGGCCCCAGGCTGCCCATCAGGCTCAGCGCACCCTGGCTCATGCCGTGGTAACCGCCCTGGAACGACAGCACCGTGCTGCGCCCGGTGGCGGTGCGCACCAGCTTCAACGCCGCTTCCACCGCATCAGTGCCGGTGGGGCCGCAGAACTGGATTTTCGCTTCCCGCGCCAGCTCGGCCGGCAGCAGCCCGAACAGGTCCTGCACGAACTGATCCTTGACCGGCGTGGTGAGGTCCAGGGTGTGCAATGGCAACTCATCGGCCAGCACCTGCTGGATCGCCTCGATCACCACCGGGTGGTTATGCCCCAACGCCAGCGTGCCGGCGCCGGCCAGGCAATCGATGAAGCTGCGGCCCTCAACGTCTTCCACGTAGATACCCTTGGCCCGCTTGAGCGCCAGAGGAATGCGCCGGGGGTAACTGCGCGCGTTGGATTCCTGTTGGCGCTGGCGGGCCAGGAGTGGGGTTTCGTCGAACTGGTAGAGCGTTTCGGCGGGGTGCGCCGGGGTGGTTTCGATACGGCTGGTAGCGACTGACATCTTTCGAATCCCTCAATACGCTGTTTGGTTGCTTGAGTTGGAGACGCTTGAGGGTGGGGGGATTTAGGGGCTTTTTCGGTTAGTTGGGTGTATATCCCGCTCTTGCCCCACCACTCGGCACCTCGCCTGCGTGCGGCCAGCGTGGTTGACGGGGCGCCTGAGATCAAAAGCCGTGTGATATCCATCAGACCAATGGAGATCCAAATGTGGGAGGGGCTTGCTCCCGATGGCAGTGGGTCAGCGACCAATAAGCTGACTGACACTCAGCCATCGGGAGCAAGCCCCCTCCCCCATTTTGTCTTCGAAGTGAACCGCCGCAAGGGCGGCCCCCTAAGCCGCCGTGACCTGAATAACGGATATACCCCCCATCAAAGCCCCCGATACTTCTCATTCAGGGCATACAAAATCGCACACGTCTCAGCATCCAAAACCCCACCATAATCCCGCCCCCGAAAATGCATCTGAAACGCCCGCGTCCGAAGCTCAAACCCCTGACGATTCGCCGCCGCCTTGTAGCCATACCGCTGAAACGCCCGCTCCAACTCCACCTCCGGCGGCAACCCGAGGTTGAAACGCCGCAGATACATTCTGCGGGTCGCCTCATCAAACCAGGCACCCACCCCCGCCTCGAACAAACACCGCCACGGCAACTGCGGCCCTGGATCACTCTTGCGCCAATACGCCACATCCGAATGCCCAAGAATGTCGGTCGGCCCCATCTGTGGGTACCGCCCAAGCACATCGCGCACCAGCGCAATCAATGCCTGCACTTGCTCCGGCGCATACGCAGGAAACGTGAACACCCCCTTGTCATCCCGCGCCAGGTTGACGATCTCCACACCAATCGAACGACTGTTGAGGTTGTCCCGCCCACCCCAATGGCTCACCCCGGCATGCCACGCCCGTTGGTCTTCCTCTACCAGGCGAAACACGCGCAACTCGTCATACCCGGCGCAGCGATAGCCGGATTCGTTCGGGTCGGGCAACAGGTAGTGGGCGCTCACCCCATCCTGGGTCAGGGTGCGCAACGAGGAGGCAAACGGCGCGGCGGTGTAGTGCAGGATTACCTGCTGCACCTGCTCGCCGTTGCGCTGATTGAAACCCGTGGCGGGGAAACTGCTGTCAATGACCAACATAAGAACCATCCTTTTCAATACAGGCCGAATCGTTCAGCCCGTTCAAGCGCAAAAAAATTACCGCCATCCTGAAGGCTTGAACCCCAGGATGGCGGTAACTATCTGGCACCTGAAAAAACAATCAACGCCGCAGCGGCATGCCCAGTTCGACACGCAAACCATCCGGCTGGCTGTCGAATTTCAGTGAGCAGGAACAGCGCTGCACGATCGCCTGCACGATTGCCAGGCCCAGGCCACAGCCTTCGCTGTTGCCGTTGCGCCAGAAGCGCTGGGTCAGGTACTGCAGGTCTTCGCTGGATATCTGCTTGCCATGGTCACGCACGCGAAAGATCACGCAGTCGTCGGCGGTCAGCACACTGAGTTCCACGCGGGTATCCGCCGGAGTATGGCGCAGGGCATTGTCGAGCAGGTTGCGCAGCGCGGCGACCGCCAGGCCCACCGGCATTTCCACCGGGGCGGCCGAGAGGTTGTCCGGCAGGATCAGGTCGATACGCCTGTTGTCACCGGCATTCGCATCCTGGATCGCCAGCCTGGCGACCTCTTCGGCGCTGGACTGCACGCCATCGTCGAACGACAGGCTGCCCTCCACCCGCGCCAGCAGCAGCAATTGCTCGAGGGTGCGGTGCAGGCGGTCGGCGCCTGCCTCGGCATGGGCCAGCGACTGGTCGCGGGCCGCACCATCGGTCATGCGGGCCACTTGCAGGTGGGTCTTGATCGCCGTCAGCGGGCTGCGCAGCTCGTGGGCGGCGTCGCCGGTGAGGCGGCGCTCACGCTCGATGGTCTTGGCAATACGCTGCAACAGTTGGTTCTGCGTGTCGAGCAGCGGTTTGAGTTCGCTGGGCAACGGGTGAATCTGCAACGGCTCGAGGGAGTCGGCACTGCGCCGCATCAAGGCATCACGCATACGATTGAGCGGCAGCAGGCTCTGGCCGATGCCCAGCCATAACAGGCACAGACACCCCAGCATCGCCGCACCCACCGGCACCGAGGCCGCCAGCAGGATCGACGTGTTCAACGCTTCGCGCTCCGCATGGCGGTCGGCGGTGGTGATCAACAGGTCGCCACGGCTGAGGGTAAAACTGCGCCAGGCCACGCCGTCGATCAGCTGGTCACGAAAGCCGCTCTGGTGCGACTCCAGGCCCTCATCCGGGGTGGTGTGGCTGCGCGCGAGGACTTCCCCGCGCAAGGAGCTGACCTGACAGGCCATGCCACCGGGCACATGCAGGTGTTCGGCGCTGAAACGCGCGCCGCCACTGACACTGGCCAGGCCCGGCATCTGCTCGGTCAGCCCCGCCACCATGCGCGCCGATGCGACCAGACGCTGGTCGAGGGAAAACATCATCTGGTTACGCAGGTCGTTGAGCATCCAGGTCGCCGCCAGCGCCCAGATCAACACAAAAGCAGCGCCCAGCTTGAACGTCAGGCGCAGGCGCAGGCTTTTCACGAAACCTTCTCTCCCTCATCAGGGCGACCTTCATCGGCAGCGCCCAAACGATAGCCAAGGCCACGCACCGTCTCGACGATGCCATTGCCCAATTTGCGCCGCAGGTGATGGATATGCACATTGAGCGCGTTGCTTTCCAGCTCGTCGCTGAAACCGTAGACGCTGTCCTTGAGCTGTTCGCTGGAAAGCACCCGGCCCTTGTTGTGCAGCAGGGCCTGCAACAATGCCTGCTCGCGGCGCGACAGGTCCACCGGCTGGCCGCCAAGGAAAGTCTCGCGGCTGCTGGGGTCGTAGGCCAGGCGGCCATGTTCGATCAGGTTGACGCTGCGCCCCGCCACCCGGCGCAGCAGGGTTTGCAGGCGGGCGGCGAGTTCACGCAGGTCGAAAGGTTTGAGCAGGTAGTCGTCGGCACCCGCTTGCAGGCCGTCGACACGGTTGGTCACCGAATCCCGTGCGGTGAGGATCAGCACCGGGATTTCCAGGCCCTGGCTGCGCTGTTGCTGCAGCAGCTTGAGACCGTCTTCGTCGGGCAGGCCAAGGTCGAGCACCATGATGTCGAACGCTGCTGCCTTGAGCATCGCCCGCGCCGCGCCGGCGCTCGCCACGCGCTCCACGGTGAAGCCCTGGGCGGTGAGACCGGCCACGATGCCGCTGGCGATCAGTTCATCGTCTTCACAGACCAGTACGTGCATGCTGAACCCTTCATGAAAGATGGCGTGATTAGAGAATGCAGGGATTAAGCGCGCATTATGCCGCCAATGTTGGCAACACCCGCTGATCCGTACACTCTAGAATAGCGCCCGGTTAATCATCGGTTAATCAACGCCACACATTGTGTGCCTCAACTTGTACGGGATTAAGGCTTGACCATGCGGCATCTGTTTACCTTTTTGCTGGTAATGCTTGCGGGATTGGCCCAGGCCTCGCCTGGCAACCCTTTCGACACCAAACCCGATTTCCTCCCGGTGGGCAAGGCGTTCACCTTTACTTCCGAGCGCCTGGAAAGTGGCGAGACCCAGCTGTATTGGCAGATTGCCGACGGTTATTACCTGTACCAGCAACGCATGAAGTTCGAAGGCCTCGCCGAAAAGCCGACGCTGCCCAAGGGCGAGGCCCATAGCGACGAGTTCTTCGGCGAGCAGGAGGTGTATCGCCAGGGCCTGGAAGTGAAGATCCCCGCCGGTGCCACCGGCCAGCTCAAGCTCGGCTGGCAGGGCTGCGCCGATGCGGGCCTGTGCTACCCGCCGCAATCGATCACCGTCGACCTGGGCGGCAACCCGGCCGTAGCCGCCACCGCCCAGGCTCAGGACCAGAGCCTGGCCAGCGGCCTGCAAGAGCGCAGCCTGGGCTGGAGTGTGCTGGCGTTCTTCGGCCTGGGCCTGTTGCTGGCGTTTGCCCCGTGTTCATTGCCGATGCTGCCGATTCTTGCCGGGCTGGTGGTGGGCAGTGGCGCCAGCCCACGTCGTGGCCTGGCCCTGGCCGGCAGCTACGTGGTGTGCATGGCGCTGGTGTATGCCGCGCTGGGCGTGCTGGCCGCACTCGCCGGCGCCAACCTCGCTGCGTTGTTGCAAACCCCGTGGATCCTCGGCAGTTTCGCCGCCCTGTTTGTGATCCTCGCCCTGCCGATGTTCGGCTTCTTTGAACTGCAATTGCCGACCTTCCTGCGTGACCGCCTGGACAACGCCAGCCGCCAGCAAAGCGGTGGCAGCCTGGTGGGCGCCGGCATCCTCGGCGCCTTGTCCGGGCTGCTGGTGGGCCCGTGCATGACTGCGCCACTGGCCGGCGCGCTGCTCTATATCGCCCAGAGCGGCAATGCGCTGCATGGCGGTCTGATCCTGTTCGCCATGGGCATCGGCATCGGTGTGCCGCTGTTGCTGCTGGTGACCGTGGGCAACCGCTTCCTGCCCAAGCCGGGCACCTGGATGAACGTGCTCAAGGGCATCTTCGGTTTCCTGTTTCTGGGCACGGCCGTGCTGATGATTCGCCCGGTGGTCGGCGACAGCCTGTGGCTTGGCCTGTGGGGCGCACTGGCGCTGGTGATGGCCTACTGCGGCTGGGGCCTGGCCCGTGAATACGGCCTGGCCGCCAAGGTATTTGGCGCCGGCTCCGTGGTGCTGGGCCTGTGGGGTGCGGTACTGGTGGTGGGTGCAGCCGGTGGCAGCGACGACCTGTGGCAACCGTTGAGCGTCTACAGCGGCTCGCGCGCCGCTACCGCCGAGGCACACGACGCCTTCACCACGATCAACGACCCGGTCGCCCTGCAAAATCAGCTCGACAGCGCCAGGGCCCAGGGCCAGTGGGTGCTGGTGGACTACTACGCCGACTGGTGCGTGTCGTGCAAGATCATGGAAAAACAGGTGTTCGGCAACGCCGAGGTGATGCAGGCCCTCAAGGACGTGCGCCTGCTGCGCCTGGACGTCACCGCCGACAACGCCGCCAGCCGCGAACTGCTCGGCCGCTACAAGGTGCCGGGGCCGCCAAGCTTCGTGTGGATCGGCCCCGACGGTGAAGAGCGCCGCGCCCGGCGCATCACCGGTGAAGTCGACGCCGACGCCTTCCTGCAACGCTGGACTCAGACCCGGGACGCCCGCTGATGCTGACCCTGACCATCGGCACCTTCGCCATCGCGCTGAATCACATCCTGCTGATCAGCGCGCTGATTCTCGCCACCCTGGTGGGCTGGCGTGTGGCCAAGCGTGGCGGTGAGAACCCCGAGTCGGTGCTGTTCAGCCTGTTTCTGCTGGGCATGCTCGCGGCGCGGGTGAGCTTCGTGCTGATGTACTGGAGTGACTATCGCAGCGACTGGCTGCAGATGGTTGACCTGCGCGACGGCGGTTTTCTCGCCTGGCCCGGCATCATCGCGCTGGTGCTTGCCGCCCTCGCCTACGGCTGGCGCCGCCCGGCCCTGCGCAAGCCGCTGAGCGCCGGCGTCATCACCGGGCTGTTGTTCTGGGGCATCACCAGCCTGTCGCTGAACCTCTACGACAAGGGTTCGCAACTGCCCTCGATCACCCTGCGCACTGCCGATGGCCAGGAGGTGCAACTTGCCGATTACAAGGGCGGCCCGCTGGTGATCAACCTGTGGGCCACCTGGTGCCCGCCGTGCCGTCGCGAAATGCCGGTGCTGGAACGCGCGCAACACCAACGTCCCGACGTGACGTTCCTGTTCGTCAACCAGGCCGAAAGCATGCAAAGCGTCAGCACCTTCCTGGCCACCCAGGGCCTGACCCTCGATAACGTGCTATTCGATGCCAGCGGCCGTCTCGGCCAGGCCGTGGGCTCCATGGCCTTGCCGACCACCTTGTTCTACCAAGCCGATGGGCGCCTGATCAACAGCCACCTGGGCGAGTTGTCCCAAGCCAGCCTGGCCCGCGCCATGGAACCCTTCGACACTGCACCGCAAAGGAAACCGACATGTCAAGCCTCCGCCACCTGCTGACCCTGCTGCCGCTGACGCTCGCGGCCACCCTGGCCCAGGCCGAAGACTGGCCGGCCCCGATCAAACAGATCGAAGCCAAGGGCGCAAAGATCCTCGGCACGTTCGACGCCCCCAGCGGCCTGACCGGCTACGCCGCGCAATACCAGAACCGCGGGATGGCCCTGTACCTGACCGCCGACGGCAACAGCGTGCTCGCCGGCAACCTGTACGACGCACAGGGCAATGACCTGAGCAGCGCGCCCCTGGAAAAACTGGTGTACGCGCCGATGGCCAAGGAAGTCTGGGCCAAGATGGAAAAAAGCAGTTGGATCCAGGATGGCGACAAAAACGCGCCGCGCACCGTTTACCTGTTCAGCGACCCCAACTGCCCGTACTGCAACATGTTCTGGGAGCAGGCACGCCCGTGGGTAAACGCCGGCAAGGTGCAGTTGCGCCACATCATGGTCGGGATTATTCGCGAGGACAGCCCCGGAAAATCCGCGGCCCTGTTCGCCGCCAAGGATCCGCAAAAAGCCTTGGAGGAACACGAGGCTGCCGGCAAGGCCAGCAAGTTGCAGGCGCTGGACAAAATCCCGGCCACTATCGAGGCCAAGCTCGACGCCAACATGAAGCTGATGGAAGAGCTGGAGTTATCGGCAACGCCGGCGATTTTCTACCTGGATGACAAAGGCGGCCTGCAACAACAGCAAGGCGCCCCGTCGCCGGACAAGTTGGCGAAGATACTTGGGCCCAAATAGGCGGCGTCCGGGCTGACGCTATCGGGAGCCAGCCAGCTCCCACACTTGACTGTATTCACACATCAAATGTAGGAGCTGGCTGGCCTGCGATGAGGCCAGAACAGACAGAAGCGGTTAAAGCCCCTCCAACTCGGCCATCAAATCACTCAACCTGCCCACCTTCTCCACGCTGATCTCATTGCCCGCCAACCCCTCGATATACTCGGCCAGCTCCGCCACCGTACTGCACTCGAACATCGCCCGCAGCGGCACGTCGCGTTGCAGGGTTTTCTGCACCCGCGAGGCGATCTGTGTGGCGAGCAACGAGTGGCCGCCCAGTTCGAAGAAGTTGTCCTCAACGCCGACACGCTCAACCTTGAGCACTTCGGCCCAGATCGCGGCCAAGGTGGTTTCCAGCGCGTTGCGCGGCGCCAGGTAGGCCTGACTGTGCAACTGGCCGATCTCCAGGGCTGGCAAGGCCTTGCGGTCGAGCTTGCCATTGACGTTCAGCGGCAGGCGGTCAAGCCAGAGCCAGTGCAGCGGCACCATGTATTCCGGCAGTTCGGCGCGCAGGCGTTGCTTGATGCGGTCCAGGCGTTCGCCGGGGTCAAGCGCCGCGTCGGCGGCCACCAGGTAGCCCACCAGGTGTTTGCCGTTGACGCCCTCCTGCACCCCCACCGCCGCGTCGCGCACTTCGGGTTGTTCGTGCAGACGCGCTTCGATTTCACCCAGCTCGATGCGGTAACCGCGGATCTTCACCTGATGGTCGATACGTCCCACGTATTCCAGCACACCATCGCTGCGGCGACGGGCAAGGTCACCGGTGCGATAGAGACGCTCGCCCGCCGCGCCGAACGGGTTGGGCACAAACGCCTGGGCGGTGCGCAACGGATCGCTGACATAGCCACGGCCCACACCGGTGCCGGCCACACACAACTCGCCCACGGCGCCTTGCGGCACCAGGTCCAGCGCACCGTCCAACAGGTACAAACGGTTGTTGTCGGTCGGCGTGCCAATCGGCAGGTACGTGCCGCGTGTCGAGGCCAGGTCGACGCGGAAGAACGCCACGTCGTCCGAGCATTCAGCCGGGCCGTAGGCATTCACCAGGCCAATCTGCGGATAGCGTTGCAGCCATTGATGCGCCAGCTCCGGCGGCATCGCTTCACCCGTCGGCAGCATCCAGCGCAGCCCGTCCAGGCTGACGCGTTCCTGGGCCAGCATGCCCTGGATCAGCGACGGCACGCTTTCCAGCACGGTAATGCCTTGGGCCTGCACATGTTCGAGCAAGCCCTGGGGATCATGGGCGATGGCATTCGGCACGATATCCACCCGCGCGCCGAACAGCGGCGCCGCGAGAAATTGCCACACGGAAATATCAAAGCTTTGCGAGGCGGTCTGCGCGATGACATCCGCTGGCGACAGGTCCAGGTACGGCACCTTGCTCAACTGGTTATTGAGCATGCCACGCTGTTCGACCATCACGCCTTTGGGCTGGCCGGTGGAGCCCGAGGTGTAGATCACGTAGGCGAGGTTATCCGGTGCGCTGTAGATGCCAGGATTTTCACCACGGGCCGGCACCTCCTCCCACACCAGCAACTGGCAATCGGTGCCATCGAGTAACTCGATGGCCTGTTCGCGACACGCTTCACTGCACACCAGTAACGGCGTGCGGCTCAGCGCGATGATGCGGCTCAGCCGCTGAGCAGGCAGGCCCGGGTCCAGCGGCAGGTAACCGGCACCGGCCTTGAAGCTGCCGATGATCATGCCCAGCAGGTCGAGGTTGCGCTCGGCCAGCAATGCCACCGGTTGATCCACGCCGACACCCGCGCTGATCAACGCATGGCCCAGGCCGTTGCTGCGGCGGTTCAGTGCCTCATAGGTCCATCGCTGGTCCAGGCAACTGGCGGCAATGCGCTGCGGATGCTGCGCCACCTGTTCTTCGAACAGCTCAACGTAGCTGCGCGCCAGCGGGTAATCCTGTGCGCTCTGGTTACAGCCCTCCACCAGGAAGGCACGCTCCTGCTCGCCGATCAGCGGCAGGTCGGTCATGTCGCCGTGAAAGCCCTGCATCAGCGCCAGCAGCAGGCGTTTGAACTCACCGAGCATGCCTTGCACGGTGGTTTCATCGAAGTAACGCTGGTCGTAGGACAGGTGCAAACCGAGGTCATCGCCCGGATAGCACACCGCCGTCAGCGGGAAATTGGTGTGGGTGCGGCCGGAATCCGAGGTGGCGTTCAGGCTCTGCGCGCGGTCCAGCACCGAGGTGTCCACCGGGGCGTTTTCGAACACGAACAGGCTGTCGAACAGCGGCTGGCCCTTGGGCAGTTCGCTGTGTTCCTGGATCGTCACCAACGGCAGGTATTCGTACTCGCGCAGCTGCATGTTGCTGTCGAGCAGGTCGCTCAACCACTGGCGCACGCTGCAGGGCTGGTCGTCCTCGGGCAGTTTCACCCGCAGCGCGATGCTATTGATGAACAGGCCAACAGTGCGTTGCATCTCGGGCATGTCCACCGGGCGCCCGGCCACAGTGACGCCGAACAGCACGTCACGCTCGCCGCTCAAACGCCGCAATACCAGGGCCCACGCCGCCTGGGCAAAGGTATTGACGGTCAGTTGATGGGCCTGGGCCAGTTCGCGCAGTTGCGCGCCGTCACGGGCATCCAGTCGGGTGTAGCAGTCGCCCACCAGCATGCCGCCGCTGTGGCCTGCATGTTCGCGCAGGAACGGCCGGTCGCTGGGGATCGGCGTGGTGCGCTCGAAACCCTGCAGGTTGCGCTGCCACCACTGGCGCGCTTCGTTGAGGTCCTGGCGTTGCAGCCAGGCGATGTAGTCACGGTAACGTGGCGGCGTGGCCAGTTGCGCCGCGCGGCCTTCGCCGAGGGCGAGGTAGATCTCGAAGAAGTCGTTCATCAGCAGCGAACGGCACCAGGCATCGATGAGGATGTGGTGGTTGCTCATCATGAACCAGTAGCGCGCTTGGCCCACACGGATCAGGCGCAGGTGGAACGGCGCCTGGTTGAGCAGATCGAACCCGGCTTCGCGCTCCTGCTTGAGCAACGCTTGCAGGCGCGGCTCGTGCTGGTCTTCGCGGTCGCCGCTCCAGTCCAGGTACTCGATCGGCGTGTTGCCGGGTTTGTGGATCACTTGCAGCATGTCTTCGCCGACGTTCCAGCAGAACGACGCACGCAGGGCCTCGTGGCGTGCGATCACCGCTTGCCAGGCCTGGGCGAAACGCTCGGGGTCGAGCACGCTGTCGATGCGGTAGCGGTCCTGCATGTAATACAGGCCGGTGCCCGGTTCGAGCAGGGTGTGCAGCAGCAGGCCTTCCTGCATCGGCGTCAGTGGGTAGACGTCTTCGATCCGGTTCGCCGCCACCGGCAGGCTGTCGAGCTGCCCCTGGCTCAGGTGCGCCAGGGGGAAGTCGGACGGCGTGAGGCCAAAAGCTTCGTCTTCCAGGCAATGGGCGATCAGGCCTTGCAGCTCGGCCAGATACCCGTCGGCCAGCGCGCGAATGGTCTGCGGCTCATGGCGTTCGCGGCTGAAGATCCAGCGCAGCACCAGTTCGCCGCCGTACACCTGGCTGTCGACGCTCAGCTCATTGGGCAGCGGCGCGTCCGGGTCGTGCGCCAGGCCGGCCGACTCATTCAGCGGATGGAACAGCGCGTCGCTGCCAAAGCTCTGGTCGAACTGGCCGAGGTAGTTGAAGGTAATGGGCGCATCCGGCAGCGCCGCCAGGGTCTGTTGGCACAGGTCGTCGGCCAGGTAACGCAGTACGCCGTAGCCCAGGCCTTTATGCGGCACGCCGCGCAGTTGCTCCTTGATCGCCTTGATCGAATCGCCCTGCGCAGCCGCCGGCGTCAGGCGCACCGGATAGGCGCTGGTGAACCAGCCGACGCTGCGGGTCAGGTCGATGTCATCGAACAGTGCTTCGCGGCCGTGGCCTTCCAGTTGGATCACGGCCGAGTCGTGACCGCTCCAGCGGCACACCACCCGCGCCAGGGCGGTCAGCAGCAGATCGTTGACCTGAGTGCGGTAAGCGCTCGGCGCCTGCTGCAACAACTGGCGGGTGCGCTCGACATCCAGGCGCACGCTGACCGTCTCGGCATCGCGGTTGCGCAACGCGCCCTGTGGTCGCGCCACCGGCAACAGCGAGGCAGGCCCGGCCAACTGACGTTGCCACAGGCTCAACTCTTCACGCAGGGATTCGCTATGGGCATACGCCTGCAAGCGTGCCGCCCACTCGCGCAGCGCGCTGGTCTTGGCCGGCAGGCTGACGGAGCGGCCTTCGCTCAGTTGGCGATAAACGTTCTGCAGGTCTTCGAGTAACACGCGCCACGACACGCCATCCACCACCAGGTGATGGATCGCGATCAGCAGCCGTTGCTGCCCCTCGGGACCGTCGACCAACAACGCGCGCAGCAGCGGGCCATGTTGCAGATCGAGGCTGCGCTGGGTTTCGGTGAACAGTGCGACGCATTGCGCCATGTCCTGCACCTGCGCCTGCATCAGCACGCCACCGTGCGGCACGCCCAGGTGTTCGGCGTACCACTGCGCATCGCGCCGGGTGAAGCTCAGGCGCAGTGCATCGTGATGTTCCAGGACCGCCAGCAACGCCTGCTCCAGGCGATGAGGGTCGAGCAATTGCAGCGGCTTGAGCAGCAACGCCTGGTTCCAGTGCTCGCGCGCCGGGATGTCGGTGTCGAAGAACCAGTGCTGGATTGGCGTGAGCGCCGAGGCGCCCGTGAGCAACCCTTGCTCGGCCACTACCTGCTCGGCACGCGTGGCGACGGCGGCCAGGGTGTGCACGGTCTGGTGCTGGAACAAATCGCGCGGGCTGAAGTGAATTCCGGCCTGACGCGCGCGGCTGACCACCTGGATCGACAGGATCGAATCGCCGCCCAGTTCAAAAAAGTTATCGTCGAGGCCAACCTGTTGCACGTTCAACACCGCGCACCAAATGGTGGCCAGGGTGCTTTCCAGTGCGGTGCGTGGCGCCACGTACTGTTGGCGATTCGCTTCGGGATCGGGCTGCGGCAAGGCGCGGCGGTCGAGTTTGCCGTTGGCGGTGAGCGGCATGCTGTCGAGCACAATCAGGTGCGCAGGCACCATGTAGTCCGGTAACTGCGCCTTGAGGTGCGCCTTCAGCGCATCGCGCAACGCGCCGTGCTGCGCATCGCTGACCCAATAAGCGACCAGCTGTTTGCCGCTCGGCGCATCCAGCGCCAGCACCACCGCTTCACGCACGGCCGGGTGTTCGAGCAGGCGGGTTTCGATCTCGCCCAGCTCGATGCGAAAGCCACGGATCTTTACCTGATGGTCGATGCGGCCCAGGTACTCGACCAGCCCGTCGGCACGCTGGCGCACCAGGTCGCCGGTACGGTAAAGGCGACCGCCCTCGCGGGCAAACGGGTCCGCGACAAAACGCTCCGCCGTCATGCCCGGCCGTTGGTGATACCCCTGGGCCAGACCGGCACCGCCGACGTACAGCTCGCCGGTTGCGCCTTGCGGCACCAGCGCCAGGTCGGCGTCGAGAATATAGGCGACGCGCGCGCCGATAAGGCTGCCGATCGGTACGCTGGCAGCACCCTCCTCCAGTTGCTCCGGCGCCAGGCTGGCGAGCGGCATCACCACGGTTTCGGTCGGGCCATAGGCATTGAAAAACACCTGCGGCTGGAACGCGGCACGAATGCGCTGCAGGTGTTCACCAGTCAGCGCTTCGCCACCGGTGATGCACATGCGCACCGGCAACGTCTGCTGCCGCGTGGCCAGCCATTGCGCCAGCTGGCTGCCGTAGCTGGGGGTAAAGCCGAGAATATTGATGCGATGGGTACGGATCAGCGCGCAGATTTCCTCGGCATCCCACTGCCCCTGGGCGCGCAATACCACCTGCGCGCCGCTGAGCAGCGGCACCAGCAAACGCTCGGTGGCGGCGTCGAAGTTGATCGAATAAAAATGCAGCTCGCAGTCGTCCGCACGCATGCCGAAACGCTCGATCACTGCCTGGCAATGCATGGCGATTTCACCGTGGGACACCACCACGCCCTTGGGTTTGCCGGTGGAGCCCGAGGTGTAGATCAGGTACGCCTGGTGTTGCGCCAGGCTGATAAACGGCAGCTCATCGGCCGGGTAGTTCGCTAGCGCCGGCAGGTCATCTTCCAGGCACCAGCAGGCCACCGTCGCCGGCAATGGGCCAAGGGCTTCGAACATCGCCGCATCGCTGAGCAACAGGCCGATGCCGCTGTCTTCGATCATGTAGTGCAAACGGTCCAGCGGATACTCCGGGTCCAGCGGCACGTAAGCGCCGCCAGCCTTGAGGATCGCCAGCAAGCCGATGACCATTTCCAGTGAGCGCGGCAACGCCAGGCCCACTCGCACCTGCGGGCCCACGCCGCGCTCGCGCAGTACCCAGGCCAGGCGATTGGCGCGCGCATCGAGTTCTGCGTAGGTCAGAGTTTCACCGGCAAAGGTCAGCGCCGGTGCGTCGGCACGCTGACGCGCCTGCTGGCTGAACAGCTGCTGGAGGCACTGGTCGAGACGGTGCTCGCCGGCTTCAACCCCGAGGCTGTCCTGCAGTGCTCGCTGCTCTACCGCGGTGAGCAACGGCAATTCGCTGAGGCGCTGCTGCGGATCGGCGATCAGCGCTTCGAGCAGGTTGCGCCAATGCGCGGCCATGCGTGCAATGCGTGGTTCATCGAACAGGTCGGTGCTGTAGGTCAGGCAGCAACCCAGGCGATGGTCGAGGTCGGTGACTTCCAGATTGAGGTCGAACTTGGTGGCGCGCGCATCGTTGGCCAGGTACTCGACGCTCATGCCGGCCAGCTGGCGGCTTTGCTGGAATTCCCAGCGCTGCACGTTGCACATCACTTGGAACAGCGGGTTGTACGCCGCGCTGCGTGGCGGTTGCAGGGCTTCAACCAGGTGGTCGAACGGCAGGTCCTGGTGGGACTGGCCCTCGATCACCGTATGGCGCACCTGCTCGAACAGCTCGCCGACGCTCATCTGCCCGTTGAGCCGGCAGCGCAGCACCTGGGTGTTGAGGAACGCGCCGATCAGCCCTTCGCTTTCCGGGCGAATGCGGTTGGCCACCGGCGCGCCGATGCGCAGGTCGGTCTGGCCGCTGTAGCGGTAAAGCAACACCGCCAGCGTCGCGGTCATGGTCATGAACAGCGTGAGGCCGCGTTTGGCGTTGAACGCACGCACGCGCGCCGCCAGATCATCGCTCAGATCAAAGCGATACAACTCGCCACGATGGCTCTGCACGGACGGCCGTGGACGGTCGCCGGGCAGCTCCAGCAACGGATGCTCATGGCCGAGTTGCGCGGTCCAGTAATCGAGCTGGCGCTGACGCTCGCCGGCTTCCATCCACTGGCGTTGCCACACGCTGTAGTCCAGGTATTGCACGGGCAGCGGCGCCAGCGGCGAGTCGCGCTCGTCGATAAAGGCTTCGTACAAGGCGCTCAGCTCACGGGCAAAGATGTCCATGGCCCAGCCTTCGGTGACGATGTGGTGCAGGGTCAGCACCAGGTAGTGTTCCTGCTCGGCGGCCTTGACCAGGCAAGCGCGCAGCAACGGCCCGGTTTCCAGGTTGAAGGGGGTGTGGGCTTCGTGATCGGCCAGTTGCTGGATGCGTTGCTGGCGCTCGGTTTCGTTCAGCGCCGAGGCATCCTGCCAGTCCATGCGCAAGCCGGTTTGCGCCGCGACCCGCTGATACGCCACGCCATCGACGCTCGGGAACGTGGTGCGCAGGGTTTCGTGGCGCATGATCAAGGCCTGCAACGCCGCCTCGAACCGTCCCACATCCAGCACGCCGCGCAGGCGCGCCATGCCGCCGACGTTGTAGGCCGGGCTGTCGGGCTCCATTTGCCAGAGGAACCACATGCGCTGCTGGGAGTAGGACAGCGGCACTTTCTGGCTGCGGTCGGCCCGGGCGATGGCGGTTTGCTGATTGCGCTGGCCTGCGCCCTGGATCCGCGCAACCTGCGCGGCAAAGGCGCCCAGCTCGCTGGCGTCGAACAGGGTGCGCAATGGCAGTTCGACGTCGCAGGCCTGGCGGGTGCGCGAGATGATTTGCGTGGCCAGCAACGAGTGGCCGCCGAGGGCGAAAAAGTCGTCGTGCAGGCCGATGCGCGGCAGGCCGAGCACGTCGCGCCAGATCGCGGCGATTTGCTGCTGCAACGGTGATTGCGGCTCGACGTGTTCGCGGGAGTGCCACACCGACTCCGGCAATGCGCGGCGGTCGAGTTTGCCGCTGGGGCTCAGGGGCATTGCGTCCAGGCGCATCAGTACGGCGGGCACCATGTACTCCGGCAGCTCGGCAGCCAGGGCGGTTTTCAGCGTATGAGCGTCCAGCTCGGCATGGCCGGTGTAGTAGCCGATCAACTGCGCATCGCGCACCAGCACCACGGCCTGGGCGACACCGGCCTGGGCGAGCAGGCGCGCCTGGATTTCTTCCGGTTCCACGCGAAACCCGCGCAGCTTCACTTGCTGATCCAGACGGCCGAGGTATTCGAGCACGCCGTCAATGCTCCAGCGCGCGCGGTCACCGGTGCGGTACAGGCGCGTGCCTGCCTCGCCCAGCGGGTCGGCGACAAAGCGTTCGGCGGTCAGCCCGGCACGGCCCAGGTAACCCCGGGCCAGGCCGCTGCCGCCGATGCATAGCTCACCCGGCACGCCGGCCGGCAGCGGGTTGAGCTGCGCGTCCACTACCCGACAGATCACGTTGCCCAGCGGCCGGCCAATCGGCGAGCGCTCGCCATCGGCCACCGCGCAATGCCAGTGAGTGACGTTGATCGCGGTTTCCGTCGGGCCATAGCGGTTGTGCAACTGCACCGCCGGCAATTGCGCCAGCACGCGGTTGCGCAACTCGGCGGGCAAGGCTTCGCCGCCCGAGAACAGGCGACGCAGGCTGGTGCACTCGGCCGCCAGCGGTTCGTCGATAAACACCCGCAACAGTGGCGGCACGAAGTGCAGCGTGGTCACGCCATGTGCCTGCACCAACTGCGCGATGCGATGAGGATCGCGATGCTCGCCGGGCCCTGCCAGCACCAGACGGCACCCGGTGATCAATGGCCAGAAGCATTCCCACACCGACACGTCGAAACTGATCGGCGCCTTTTGCATCAGCACGTCAGTGGCGTTGAGCTGATAGGTGGCCTGCATCCACTGCAAACGCTCGGCCAGGGCCGCATGGGTATTGCCCACGCCCTTGGGCTGGCCGGTGGAGCCGGAGGTGTAGATCACGTAAGCGAGATTGTCGCCGTGCAGGTGCAGGCCGGGCGGCTGGGTTGGCCAGCTGTCCAGGTGCAGGCTGTCCATGGCGATGACGCACACCCCTTCGGCGCTGGGCAGTTGCGCCAGCAGTGAGGTCTGGGTGAGCAGCAGGTGCACGCCGCTGTCATGCAGCATGTAGGCCAGGCGCTCGGCCGGGTAATCCGGGTCGAGCGGCACGTAGGCGCCGCCAGCCTTGATGATCGCCAGCAGGCCGACCAGCAGCTGCGGCGAGCGCTCGGCGGCGATGGCCACGCACACGTCCGGGCCGACGCCTTTGTCGCGCAGGTAATGGGCCAGGCGGTTGGCCTGGGTGTGCAGTTGGGCAAAGCTCAGGCTGCCGTGCTCCCAGACCAGCGCGGTAGCGTGCGAGGTGTGCTGATTGAGCAACTCGGGCAGCCACTGGGTGGCAGGCGCACAGGGCGCGGCGCTCCAGTGGCGCTGCTCGTCCTGAAGCATCAGCGGCAAATCGCCGATCGCCTGTTGTGGCTGCGTGCAGGCGGCTTGCAGCAGCGTGAGGTAGTGTTCGGCGAGGCGCTGGATGGTTGCGCCATCGAACAGCTCATCGGCGTAGTCGAACGCCAGGCTCAGGCGCCCATTGCGGTCTTCTTCGCTGTGCAGCTGCAGGTCGAACTTGGCTTCGCGGCTGTGCCATGGCAGCTCATCGGCGAGCATGCCGGGCAGGCGGCGCAACGCACCGAGATCACGTTGCTGGTGGTTGAACATGACCTGGAACAGGCCCTGTTCGCGGGCCTGGGGGAAGGCTTCCAGCAATTGCTCGAAGGGCAGGTCCTGATGGGCCTGAGCGCCGAGGGCGGCCTGGCGGGTCGCCGCCAGCAGCTCATTGAATGGCAGGCGCCCGTCCAGCTCGGCACGCAGCACCAGCGTGTTGATGAAGAAGCCGACCAGCCCCTGGGTTTCCTGGCGCGGGCGGTTGGCGTTGGGTACGCCGATACGGATATCGCGCTGGCCGCTGTAGCGATGGAGCAACGTCTGGAATGCGGCGAGCAATAGCATGAACGGCGTCGACTCATGGGCCTGGGCCGCTTTACGCACCGCGTCGCTGAGGTCGGCGCTCAGGCGCACGCTGTGGCGCGAGGCACTGTGACGGTGATGGGCCGAGCGTGGGTGGTCGGTGGTCAGGCTCAGGGCCGGATGCTCATCACCAAGCCGAGCCTTCCAGTACGCCAGTTGCCGCTGGCCTGCGCCTTCGGCCAACCATTGGCGCTGCCAGCTGCCGTAATCGGCGTATCGCCGGGTCAGCGGCGGCAGCTCCAGAGGCTGGCCCTGGGCGGCGGCGGCGTAGAGGCGCGAGAATTCATCAATAAGGATATTCAGCGACCAACCGTCGGCGATGATGTGGTGCAGGGTCACCAGCAAGTGGTGCTCTTCATCGTTCAGACGCACCAGGGTCACCCACAGCAGCGGCCCCTTTTCGAGATCGAACCGGGTATGCGCCTGCTCCTCGCGAATCTGCTGCGCGCGGGCGTCACGCTCATGGGCGGGCTGGTCGCTGAGGTCGATGACGTGCAGCTCGAACGCCACGCTCGCCTCAATGCGCTGAAAGGCCTGGCCGTCGCGCTCGTAGAAGCGCGTGCGCAGCGCTTCGTGGCGCTGCACCAGGTACTGGAAGCTTGCGCGCACGGCGTCTTCATCCAGCTCGCCGCGCAAACGCAGCGCGCCGGGGATGGTGTAGGCGCTGCTGTCGGGCTCCAACTGCCAGGTAATCCACAGACGGTTCTGCGCCAGGGATTGCGGCAGTTCGGCCTCACGCGGCAGGGCCTGAATCGCGCCTTCGGCGACGCCGCCGTCCAGCTGCAAACGGGCGATGCTGGCGGCAAAAGCTTGCAGGGTGGGCGCTTCGAACAACAGGCGCAGGTTCAGCTCCAGCCCCAGGCTTTCACGCAGCCGCGCGACCACCTGGGTGGCGGTGATGGAGTTGCCGCCGAGCAGGAAGAAGTGATCGTCGGCAGCGACCTCGTTGACCTGCAGTTGCTCGCACCAGATCGCGGCGATCTGGTGTTGCAGGTTGGATTCCAGCACCGCATCACCGGCCTGCACGTGCAGGCCGGGGAACTGCGCGTAGCTGTCGAGGCTGCCATCGGCGTGACGAAGCGCGCAGGCGGCGCGCTGCACTTTGCCGCTGGAGGTCTTGGGCAGCGCACCCGGATTGAGCAGCACCACCACGCTCGGCGCCTGTTGATACGCCTCGGCCACGGCCTGGCGAATGGCTTTGATCAGCGCTTCGGGCGGCAGAATCTTCTGCACGCTGCGGCTGATTTCGGCGGCGATGCCGATACCTTCCAGGCCCTGGTCGTTTACCGCAAACGCGGCAACCCGGCCCTTGCGCACCACTTCCACTTCGCGCTCGATGGTCCGTTCGATGTCCTGCGGATACAGGTTGTGGCCGCGCACGATCAGCAGGTCCTTCAGACGACCGGTGATGTACACCTCGCCGTCGCGGATGAATGCCAGGTCACCGGTGCGCAGCCAGGTGCGGCCAGCGTGCTGCACGAAAGTGTTGGCGGTGGCTTCAGGGTTGCGCCAGTAGCCGTGGGCGATGCTCGGGCCGCTGGCCCAGAGTTCGCCGACGTGGTTGTCCGCCAGTTCGCTCAGGGTATGCGGGTCGGCGATCAGCACAGCGTGGTCAGGCTGACCGGTGCCGCAGCTCATGATCGCGCTGCCCTGCCCCGGTTCGGCACGGTTGGCGGCCAGGGCCCGATCGTCCACCCGCAGCGCCGGGATGCCCTGGCCACGGCGGCCACCGGCGACAAACAGGGTCGCTTCGGCCAGGCCATAGGAGGCGAAGAAGTTGTTGGCGCTGAACCCGCAGGCGGCGAATTTCTCGGCGAAGCGTTCCAGGGTATCGAGGCGGATCGGTTCGGAACCGGAATAGGCCACGCGCCACCGGCTCAGGTCGAGGCGCTCCAGCGCGGACTCGCTGACCCGTTCGCTGCAGAGGCGGTAGGCGAAATCCGGACCGCCGCTGATGGTGCCGCCGTATTCGCTGATCGCTTCCAGCCAGCGCAACGGCCGGCCGAGGAAGTAGGCCGGCGACATCAGCACGCAGGGCACGCCGCTGAAGATCGGTTGCAGCAGGCCGCCGATCAGGCCCATGTCGTGGTACAGCGGCAGCCAGCTGACGATCACGTCGTGTGGGTTCAGGTCGATGCCAAAGCCACGGCGGATCAGCACTTCGTTGGCCACCAGGTTGCCGTGGCTGACCTGCACGCCCTTGGGCAGTGCGGTGGAGCCGGAGGTGTATTGCAGAAAGGCGATGTCGTCGGGCTGCAGCTCGGGGGCGGTCCAGTCGCCGGCGCCCGGCAAGGTATCGACGCTGAGTATCGGCGGCGCGTTTTCAATCTGCGCCAGGCCCTCGGCGAGGCTGGCGATGGTCAGCAGCAGGCGCGGTTCGGCATCGCTGATGATTGACAGCAGGCGCTCCTGGTGATGACGCCGGGTGGACTCCGGCGGGTAAGCCGGCACCGCGATCACCCCGGCGTACAGGCAGCCGAAGAACGCCGCCACATAGTCCGGCCCGCTGGGGAACAGCAACACTGCACGATCACCCTGTGCGGCGCTGGTTTGCAGGGCGGCGGCGATGGTGCGCGCGCGCAGGTCGAGGTCACGGTAACTGAGCACCACGTTGTGCTCGGCGGACTCGGCGAGGAAACGCAGGGCGACCTGGTCCGGAGTCTGCGCGGCGCGGCGTTGAAGGGACTGGACCAGGGTGCGGGGAAGTTCGAAGGCGTCCATCATGGGGTTCCTGCCTGAAATCGGCTTGCGGTAAATCGGGAAATAGGGGGTTGTCAGCCGGCGGCCAGCTGCCGCGCCGCACCATTGCGCCAGCGGGCCAGGTGGTCTTCGGCGTAGCGGCGCAGGCAGCGCAGCACGGCGCTTTCGTGCTGCATGAGAAAGAAGTGGTGACCGTCGAACATGTCCAGGGAAAAACCGCTGGCGGCGTCGAGTTGCCAGTCGAGCAACTGGTCGGCGCGCACGCTGTCCTGTTTGCCGCCGAACACATGGATCGGCAGGCCCAGCGGCTCACGCTGGCCGTAGACAAAACTGCCGCACAGCAGGAAGTCGGCGCGCAGGATCGGCAGCATCAGTTGCATCAATTCGGGGTTGGCCAGGGCTTCTTCGGCGGTGCCCTGCAGTTCGCGCAGACGGGCGATCAGTTGTTCGTCGGTCTTTTCGACGGCGTATTCGCTGACATCCCTGGTGGCAGGGCCGGCCGTGCCGGAGGCAAACAGCGCCAGCGGCGCGGGCACGTTGAGGGCGCGCAAGGCGTGGGCCAGTTCGAAGGCCAGCAGGCCGCCGAGGCTGTGACCAAACAAGGCGTATGGGCCGCTCACGTCGCGGCTGATTTCCTCTGCAAGCTGCGCGGCCAGAGCCTTGATGTCGCGCTGCAACGGCTCGTCCATGCGCATGCCGCGGCCGGGCAATTCCAGCGGGCACACGTGCAGCCAGTCCGGCAGGGATCGACGCCAGCGCGCATACACCATGGCGCTGGCGCCTGAGTAAGGCAGGCAAAACAGCCGCAGTCGGGTTGGCATACTCATCGAGCCGGAACTCCAGACAGAGACATGCTGTGTGCACGGTACAAACCCATTGCGTCCTCCTGCGGGTGCTGATCCATGGCCGTTTTCCAACGGGCCTGTCACCCAGAAGAACGGACGGCACCGGCAAATAATTAGTCGTCGACGGCGAGCGAGAGAGACTCACTGCAAACAGGCAAGGCCACGATTAGTTCGTCTTCTCATTTGACAATCATTATCATTAAGCATAATTTGTTGCCCGATGTGTAGGAGGCCTCAGCAAGGAAGCCCTCCCCTAACCTATTCAGCAGCCAGGTGATTTCCATGACGGAACAAGTATTCTCAGGCCGGTGCGACTCACCGCTTCTCCAGGCCTTTGTCGACAATCGGCTGATTCTGGTGAAGATCGCAGCACGTATCACCGGGTGCCGCTCCCGGGCCGAGGATGTGGTGCAGGACGCTTACTTCCGACTGCAATCGGCGCCGACGATCACGTCATCGTTCAAGGCCCAGTTGAGTTACCTGTTCCAGATCGTGCGCAACCTGGCCATCGATCACTATCGCAAGCAGGCGCTGGAGCTCAAATATTCGGGAACCGAAGAGGAAGGCCTGAATGTGGTGATTCACGGCGCGTCACCGGAAACCTCGCATATCAATTTCAACACCCTGGAAAACATCGCCGACGCCCTGACGGAGCTGCCCCAGCGCACCCGCTACGCGTTCGAGATGTACCGCCTGCACGGCGTGCCGCAAAAGGATATCGCCAAGGAGCTGGGGGTTTCGCCGACGCTGGTGAACTTCATGATCCGCGACGCGCTGGTGCATTGCCGCAAGGTGTCGGGCAGCCATAGCGATACGTTTGCGCGCCGGGTCTGATAGACGACACGCATTCATGTGGAAGGGGGCTTGCCCCTTTCCACATTTTGATTGTCTTTCGCTTTAGTGCGCTGGCATCACGTCGATGCGATACGGCTCGAAAATCTTCAACAGCTGGCCGCTGTCGCGCAGGCGCTTGAGCAACTCGGCGAACGCTTCCCCGCTGATCGGCGCGTTCGGCCGCAGCAGTGCGTAGTGGTGATACACCTGGTCAACGCGTTCGGAGACCAGGTATTGCCGGGCCATGTCGGCATTGCGCACCAGAAAATCACTCAGGTAGGAGCGCGTCACCAGCGCGATATCCGCCCTGCCCCGCGCGACCATCAGCAGGTTGCTGTCGTGGGAGTAGGTCAACGTCGCGTTGAACTGCTCGGCCATGAACCTGGGGTCAGGGTTGAAGTTGGCAAAGGCGTAGTGGTAGCCACTGAACACCGCCAGGCGCTTGCCCTTGAGGTCGGCGAAATAGTCCTGGTCGCGCCCGGACTGTCGCTGGGCGACGAACACCTCGGCATCTTCCAGGCCCATGTCGACGGTGGTATGGGGGATTTCCTGCCAGCCCCAGTCGGGATTCTCGAAGATGGCCATGTCGATCCGGCCTTGCTCAAGGTCGCGAAAACGTCGGGGGATCGAGGTGGGCACCAGCACAAAGCGGTAGTCGGCCTGCGTGGCATTCAGGGCTTCGATCAATTGCGGCAGCAGGCCGGTGTCGGCGCCCTGCTCGGGGCGTACGGTGTAGGGCGGGAAATGCGCGGCGCCGATCCTGACCACTTGCGCGGGATTGGTCTGCGCCCACCCTGCGGTGCCCAGTGCCCATAAAGTCAGTCCTGCAGCCAGCCGCCATGGCGAAAACATCAAGGCACACACCGTTCGATTCTCTGATGGCGATAAGCTAGGCGTTTTTGTCCGCGGAGACAACTTTGTACTGGCAAATTAATAGTTTGCGTCTCCATCGGCGTAGCGCACCGCCCGCCGCGCTTGCCCGGGCAAACCCCAGTCCGGGCCTTAATCGAAAAGCAGCGCGGAACTACAGGCCCGGGCTACGCTCTATCCCCATCAGGACGGGAACAGTACGGGAACCTGCACCATGCCTCATTGGCTGATTATTGACCTTGAAGCCACGACGGATGAAGGCGGCTGGCCCGTGACGGAGATGGAAGTCATCGAAATCGGCGCGAGCCTGGTCAACCGCCAGGGCCGCGAGCTGGATCATTTCCAGCGTTTTGTACGGCCGTTGCGCCGGCCACTGCTGACGCCCTTTTGCCGCCAGCTCACTCACATCACCCAGGCGAATATCGACGCTGCTGCGCCGATCACCGAGGTGTGGCCGCTGTTCGAACGCTGGCTGGGCCAGCATCAATCGCGCCTGGAAGGTTGGGCCAGCTGGGGTGACTATGATCGCGCGCAGCTGGAGCTCGAATGGCAGCGCCATGGCCTGGTCAGCGCACTCGCCCAGACACTGCACGTGAACCTCAAACAGCGCTTCGCCAAGGCCCGGCGCCTGGACAAACCGCTGGGGCTCAACGGCGCCCTGCAATTGGCCGGCATGCAGTTCCTTGGTCAGCAGCACCGGGCACTGGAGGATGCACGCAACACCGCGCGCCTGCTGCCGCTGATTTTGCCGGTCTAGGCAGCTACTGCAGCGTTGGGCATACTGGCCGACCTTTCCAGACCCTTTTGCGAGGATTCGCCCATGTTCAAAGTCAACGAGTACTTCGACGGCACCGTCAAGTCGATCGCCTTCGGCACCGCAGAAGGTCCGGCGACCATCGGCGTCATGGCCCCGGGTGAATACGAATTCGGCACCGCCCAGCGCGAAATCATGCACGTGGTGTCCGGCGCCCTGAGCGTCAAGCTGCCGGACGCCAGCGACTGGGAAACCTTCGCGGCCGGCACCCGCTTCAACGTGCCGGCCAACAGCAAGTTCCACCTCAAGGTCGCCGTCGACACCGCTTACCTGTGCGAATACCGCGGCTAAGCGTTACGGCTTGAAAAAATGCCCGTCTCCTGCGAGACGGGCATTTTTTATTCCAGCACTGTCACCGGCATCCCGACCGCCAACTCACCGACGCCATCGTTGACCAGATTCTGGCCGAACATCGCGCCGTTCTCGGTCTTGCGATAGGTTTCAAGCGTTGCGAAAGGCTCGCGGTCGGCGCTGCGCTCGCCGGTCTGCGGGTCGATGGTAGTGAGGATGCAGCGCGAGCAGGGCTTGACCACGCGACATTCGATATCGCCGATGCGCAGGCGTTTCCAGCCGTCCTCGGCAAAGGCTTCGGCGCCCTCGATCACCAGGTTGGGACGAAAACGCAGCATTGGCATGGGGCGGCCGATGCGCGCGGATAAATCGTCGAGGGACGCCTGACCGATCAACAGCAGCGGGTAGCCGTCGGCAAAGCCCACCTGATCGGTGTCCTTGCCGAAGCCGGCATCGGTAGCGCGCGCACGCTCCAGCGGCATGTACACCAGGCGCGTCGGCTTGCCGATGAATTCACTGGCCCAGCGGGCGGCTGCGTCGCCTGCATCCGGCACGCGCAAGGTGTCGCGCCAGATAGTGATGCCGCGCAGTTCAGCCGCGCTGTCGGGCAGCGCCACGTCCAGCGTGGCGTAGCCCGGCGAGCTCAGGGTGAGGCCGCCGGCAGGATTGTACAGCGCCGACAACTGGCTCATTTTCGCCACCGCCCGCTGCGTGAGGAATCGCCCGCTGGCTTCGTCCACCAGCATCCAGCGTCGATCCCCCTGCAGCCCGAGTTTATCCAGGCCGATGTGCTGCAAGGCGTCCGCCCTGCCGGACTTCAAGGGGTAACGGTACAACGCGCTGAGACGAAGCATGAGCCTGCTTTCCTGAGGGGCAAAGCCGTCACCCTAAGGTCAAGCCGACACTTCGTCCAGCATCAGGCGTTGACGCACCACATCCACCAGCTTGTCCGGCTGGAATTTGGAGAGGAAATTGTCGCAGCCGACCTTCTTCACCATGGAGTCGTTGAAGCTGCCCGACAGCGAGGTGTGCAGCACCACGTAAAGCTCCCGCAGGCGCGGATCGTTGCGGATCTCGGTGGTGAGGCGGTAGCCGTCCATCTCGGGCATTTCGGCGTCGGTGAAGATCATCAGCAGTTTGTCGGTCATCACCTGGCCGCTGTCGGCCCAGCCCTTGAGCATGTTCAGCGCCTTGAGACCATCGCTGGCAATGTGCATTTTCATGCCGAGCTGGCCCAGGGTGTCGCGCAGTTGCGACAGGGCGACGTTGGAGTCGTCCACCAGCAGCACTTCGCGGCCACGGGCGCGCTCAAGCACCGGGTCTTCGAGTTTTTCGCGGGAAACCTTGGCGTTGTAAGGCACGATTTCGGCCAGCACTTTTTCCACGTCGATGATTTCCACCAACTGGTCATCGACCTTGCTGATGGCCGTGAGGTAGTGCTGACGCCCGGCGCTGGTCGGCGGCGGCAGGATGGCTTCCCAGTTCATGTTGACGATGCGGTCGACGCCACCCACCAGGAATGCCTGCACCGAGCGGTTGTACTCGGTGACGATGATGGTGCTGTTCGGACCCGGAACCAGCGGACGCATGCCGATGGCCTGGGACAGGTCGATGACCGGCAGCGTCTGACCACGCAGGTTGACCACGCCGCACACGAACGGATGACGCTGGGGCATCAGGGTCAGCTTGGGCAGTTGCAGCACTTCCTGCACCTTGAACACGTTGATCGCGAACAGTTGCCGCCCGGCCAGGCGAAACATGAGGATCTCCAGGCGGTTCTCACCCACCAGTTGCGTGCGTTGATCTACCGAGTCGAGAATGCCGGCCATTGAAAGCTCCTGGTGCGCTGAGGGATTGTGCTGTTCGCTTAAGATTGGTTATCGGCGGCGGGCGCCAGACCTTGACCCTGTAAAATGCCATTTAAACGCATTGATGTCACACTGATATCATGCTTTACTTCGTCGGTGCCTCCATACGGCATGACAACGACGCAGCGCGACCCTCAAAACCACGCGAGGTTCCGTCGCGTAAGGGGTTCCCCTAGGCGCAATCAGGCGTGACCTGATATTCGCGATATCTAATAGCCATTAATGTGACGCCATTCTCATTGCATGAATGGAGTCAGGCCTTTGCTCGCCATCGCCAGCCCTCGGCCCAAAGGCCTCTCAGACGTAAACCCGACGGCAACCGAAGCGCTGCGAATGAACTCGACTGCATTCGGCACGCAGGTCTGCGGCACGTCTTTAAATAAACTTCCTACCAAAATATCGGAAGCTGCCTACAGATCTCAGTCATATTTCAGCGTTAGTTTTAAGCCATTCACCCAGTGCGGCATCTCACCACCCGACCTTACGTTGTGGAGACTTGCATGATGAACGACGCTAACGAATGGCAAGTTGCACTTTCCCTGTTTCAGCAGGAGGCTGAAAAACTGCTGGCCAAGTCCGAAGAGTGCTTGAGCCACCTGCACATGATTCGCAACGACAGTGACGCCATCGACTGCATGGAAAGCAGTCTCAGCACGCTGGCAGAAAAAGCCGACAGCCTGGCCCTGCAGGGGATTAGCGAGTTTTCGCGGCACATTCAGCACCTGATCGCCAATGCCGAAAATCCGTTGCAACTGCATGATCAGGCCTTGGCGGCCCTGCACGATTGCCTGACATTACTGGCCTGGCAACTCGAACTGATAGATGCTCGCACTGGCCGACTGCAATTGGACGAAACTGAACAAACTACGCTGATCGCAACCGCCTCCCTGCAGATTCCGCAGAAGAACTTCAGTTATAAACCGCAGCAACGTTTGCACCACAGCGCCTGAGTTGCAGCCGGGCTTATATCCGTTAACGACGCGAACCGTCGCCGTTTGAACTTTACGTGCCAGCGAAAAAGAGATCGATTGGCCTTGAATGGCCCTGACGATACACACGCACCTGAACACCGCAACGCCCTTTCCCGCCTGTCGAAACTGCCGCCCCGGCCATTGGCCTGAACGGGCCAGGCGACGTCATGCGCTTGGCGACCAACGGTAATAGTGGTGGTACTATGCGCCGCTCGAAGACTCAACTTCATTGGCTCCATTCGCTATGTACGCCAGCCTCAAGTCACTTATCGCCAGGTCTGTTTCGCGCAGCAATGCACGCCGCATGGTCCTCGTGCTGTGCCTTGGCTCGCTGTCGCTGAGCGTGTGGGCCTACAGCCGCTCCCTCCCACTGCCGCTGGCGGTGCTGCTGCTCAACCTGGCGATAGTGCTGGTGGTCGGCCTGCAGCAATGGAAATCACGCAAGGCCATCAGGTTCCAACCTCAGGAACTTGCCGAGCGCCTGCTGCAGGTACAGGAAAACGAACGCCACCGCCTCAGCCGCGAACTGCACGACGATATCGGCCAATTGCTCACCGCCGCCAAGCTGCAAAGCGAATGGCTGCAGCGCCGCCTGCCGGACGAGCTGCAGGGTCAATGCACGGTGCTGTGCAACACCCTGAATGAAACCCTGGCCAAGGTGCGCGACGTGTCCGCGATTCTCAACCCGCGCCAATTGTCCAGCCTGGGCCTGGAAGCCAGCCTGCGGGCGCATCTGCTCAAGACCCTGGCAAACACCCCGGTGCACTGGAGCCTGGAATGCCAGCAACGGCTAACCGGCATCCCGGAAGAAATGGCCGTGGCGGCCTTTCGCATTACCCAGGAAGCGGTCACCAACATGCTGCGCCATGCCCAGGCGCACAATCTGCTGGTACGCCTGCAACGCCTGCCCGAAGGCCTGTCGCTGGTGATCAGCGACGACGGCCAGGGCTTCTCCCCCGCCAGCAACCCTGCTCTTGAAGGACAACGCGGCATGGCCGGCATGTGTGAGCGGATCGACCAACTGGGCGGCACGCTGGCGGTGAGCAGCCAGCCTGGCAAAGGCACCCGCATCGACGCGCTGTTCCCCTGGGCGCCACGCGCCCTCGAACGCGCCAGTCGCCCGAAGGTTATCGAGTGACCTGCAACGTACTCCTGGTGGATGACCACGCGCTGATCAGGGCCGGCGTGCGTGCGCTGATCATGGATATTCCCGGCTACGCGGTGATCGGCGAAGCCAGCGATGGCGCACAGTTGCTGGAGCGGTTCGGCGCCCTGCAACCGGACATCGTGCTGCTGGACCTGTCGATGAAACACACCGGTGGCCTCGATGCCCTGCAGCAGCTCAAGGGTGCGTATCCCAGGAGCAAGGTGTTGATTCTGTCGATGCACACCGACCCGGAGATGATCATGTGTGCGCTGGAGTCCGGCGCCCATGGCTACCTGCTCAAGGACACCACCGCCACCGAGCTGGAACACGCCCTGCGCGCGCTGTGCAACAACGAGCGCTACCTGAGCCCGGCCATCGCCCACACCGTGATCAACCAGGCGCTGGTGCGCAGCCAGGGCGCAGCTTCGGCTGCCGTGCCGAGCCACACGCTCACCGCGCGGCAGCTGGAAATCCTGCGCCTGATCGTGCGCGGCAAGTCCACCCGCGAAATTGCCCATGGCCTGGACCTGAGTATCAAGACCATCGAAGCGCACCGCTCGCAGATCATGAAGCGGCTGCAGATCTTCGACGTGGCGGGGTTGGTGTTATTCGCCGTGCGCGAGCAGATTATCAGCCTGGACGACTAGCGGAGAATCCTTCGGCAGGTGCACGCGCAGGGCCTTGGGCAACGCCTCGAAGCGCAGGTCATCGCCGCTGAGCGGCTCACCGTCGAGGTTGATGTAAAGCTCTCTCGCCTGCCTGATCTGCACCCATGGCAGCCGCGCCCGCACAAACATCGCGTCCAGGCCCCAGCCGTTGTTCATCAGCTCGCGCAGTGTGCCAACCACTTCCTGGGGCGCCGGGAGGATGCTGACGTCGAGCAGGCCGTCATCGGCCATCGCTTCGGGGCACAGCTCGTGCCCACCGCCCGCCTGCCGACCATTACCGATCCCCAACGCCAGCAGTTCGCCCTGCCAGTGGAAGTCCGGCCCGTCCAGCTCGGCATAGGCAGCCTTCAACTCGCTGAAGCGCGTGAGGCCGGTGAACAGGTAGGCGGCGCCACCGAGGACTTTTTCAGGTCTTCTGAGGTGTTGGCGGTGACCTGGCTGCCGAAGCCGCCGGTGGCCATGTTGAGGAAGATCTGCCCGCCCACCTGACCGAGGTCAATCTCCCTGGGCGGCGTATCCAGCAGCGCCAGGGCCTGGGCCGGCTCCTGGGGCACACCCGCGGCCTTGGCGAAGTCATTGGCGGTGCCGAGGGGCATCAGCACCAGGCTGGCCTGCGCCTTGGACTGAGCCATGGCTTCGGCCACATCGCGCAAGGTACCGTCGCCACCGCCGGCGATGATGTGGGTGTAGCCGCCAGCCAGCGCTTCATCGACCAGGCGCCGTGCATCGCCGCCCTCCCACGTCACCCGAACCGCCAGTTCCCAGCCCAGCTCGCGCCTGGCTTTCACGGCGCTGCGCACGTCCTCGTTGAGGGCTTGCTTGCCGTGGAGAATCAACAGCGCTTTGGGGGTGGTCATTGGTGGGTTACTCCGGGAGTTGAAGGTGCATGAGGGATGTGACCTTTGCCGAGGGGGATTGGTTTACCGGGGTTGACGCGATTTTTTGATGATGGCGAGTTTGGGTGAGACAGGCAGATTGGGGACCTATCCGTTATTCAGGTAACCGCTGCTGGCGGATCCGCGCTATAGAAAAAGCCCCAAAGCAAGCAAAGGGCTCCTGCCCCAACACTCGGCACCTCGCCCAGGATCGGTGTGCCCGAACGCTGTATAAAATGTGGCAGGGGGCTTGCTCCCGATGGCGGTGGGTCAGTCAACTTATGTGTAGCTGACACACTGCTATCGGGAGCAAGCCCCTCCCACAGTTGGATCTCCATTGGTCTGATGGATATCACCTGCTTTTGCTCTGCTTTGCTTTGGCTTTTGATCTTGATCTCAGGCGCCCCGTCAACCACGCTGGCCGCACGCAGGCTTGAATCCGTGGGTAACCCGGCAGGACGCCGGGTTAGCCGCACTGGGCCAGGGATGGCCCATTGCGGCGGCCCACGGATTCAAGCCTGCGGGCGGGCACACCGAGCCTGAGCGAGGTGCCGAGTGGTGGGGCAAAGCGTTTTTGGTTACTTTTTGCGCTCTTCAAAAAGTGACCCGCCGTAAGGGCGGAACCAATAGCCGCCATCACCGCAGCAACGGATATGTACACAAAAAGCCGCCATCGGGAGCAAGCCCCCTCCCACAAAAGCCAGGCACTCCAACCCCAAAGCTAGCTCTTGTGCAACTTGCTCATCAACTGCGCCTCAGCCTGGGTCAACCCGCACGACTGCGTCAGCTCATCCACCGTCGCCCCCATGCCGACCAACCTCGCCGCCTGGGCAAACGACAGATTCGCCGGGTCGCGCTGCTCAAGCTGCTCCAGCTTGTCCGGGATCGGCGCCAGGATCGCGCGCAGTTCATGCACCTCATCCCCCACCCTCACCGCACTCTGCTGGTAGTGATCCACCCGCCGGACCAGGTCGAGAATGCGCCGCTCGCGCAGCGCATCCCGCTCGGCCTGTTGCAGGGCCAGCTCCCGTTGCTGGCGCATATAACGCAGCACGAACGCCACCGTCCCGGCCCACAGCAGGGCCAGGACAATCACCAAGGCTTCAAAGAACAATCAGATGTTCTCCAGATCCGACCACTCTTCCTCGCTCATCATCTTGTCCAGTTCAACCAGAATCAGCAGTTCGCCGTTCTTGTTGCACACGCCCTGGATGAACTTGGCGGATTCTTCGTTACCCACGTTCGGCGCGGTTTCCACTTCCGATTGGCGCAGGTAGACCACTTCGGCCACGCTGTCGACCATGATCCCGACCACTTGCTTGTCGGCTTCAATGATGACGATACGCGTGTTGTCGTTGACCTCGGTCGGCACCAGGCCGAAACGCTGGCGGGTGTCGATCACCGTCACCACGTTGCCGCGCAGGTTGATGATACCCAGCACGTAGCTGGGCGCACCCGGGACCGGCGCGATCTCGGTGTAGCGCAGGACTTCCTGCACGCGCATCACGTTGATGCCGTAGGACTCGTTGTCCAGTTTGAAGGTAACCCATTGCAGGATCGGATCATCCAAACCTTGTGCGGACGCTGACTTGTTCATTTCTCTGACCCCTTCAAATACCGTAGACACGGCGTGTGTACTTGCCTGACCGCACTTGCGCGCAGCCCTTATTGTTCAATCAACTGCGTTTATTCTGCGCCATCGTCTTGACCGCACCGCTGGCGATCAACTCGGCCAGTTCGGCGACGTCAAGCAACGCGCACATGTGTTCGATCACGGTGCCCGCCAGCCACGGCCGTTGGCCACGGTGGCTGCGCCATTTGATTTCGTTCGGGTCCAGGCGCAACGAGCGGCTGACTTGATGCACCGCCAGCCCCCACTCGTAGCCCTGCACCGAGATCACGTATTGCAAGCCCTGGCGGAAGTCGTCGCGGTAGCGATCGGGCATCACCCAGCGCGCGGTGTCGAGCACCTTGAGGTTGCCAGCCTGGCTCGGCAGGATACCGAGGAACCACTCCGGTTGCCCGAACAGCGGCGTCAACTCCTGGCCTTCGAGCGAATAGATCGAGCCCAGGCATACCAGCGGCACCGCCAGCGTCAGGCCGGCGACGTCGAACAGCAGGCATTCGAACGGCTCCGCGGCCCAGGCCGGGCGCTCGTCGCCACGCACCGTCGGCGGTGTGATGCTCGGCGGCAGGTGCACTTCGACCACGGGCTCGACCACCGCCGGCGCAGCCACCACCGGCAGCGGAACAATCGGCACCACCACCTGCGCGTCGCGCGCCTGTTCTTCCAGCACCGCCAACTGGAACTCGTCCAACGGAGCTTGCACCGCAGGGGCCGGTTCGAGCACCAGGATCGGCTCCGGCAATTCTTCGGCGGTCGCTTCCTGCAGCAAGGCATCCAGATAGGACTCGAGTGCCAACTGCGGCCGGGTCTTGAGCTTGAAGTCGACAGGTCGGTTCATCATGCCACCTGCGCCACAAGTTGCTGCGACAACAGGTGCTTGAGCAACGCACGGTAGGCCAGCACGCCACGGCTCTTGCCGTCGAACTGCGACGGCGTGAGCCCCGCGCGGCTGGCGTCACGCAGGCGCGTGTCCACCGGGATGTAGCCGTTCCAGATCGCATCCGGGTAGCCGTCGCGCAACACGCGCAAGGTGCCGAGCGATGCCTGGGTACGCCGGTCGAACAGGGTCGGCACGATGCTGTAGGGCAACGGCTGTTTGCGCGAGCGGTTGATCATCGCCAGGGTGCTCACCATGCGCTCCAGGCCTTTGACGGCCAGGTGTTCGGTCTGCACCGGAATCACCAGCTGCTGACTGGCCGCCAGGGCGTTGACCATCAGCACACCGAGCAACGGCGGGCTGTCGATGATCGCGTAGTCGAATTCCTGCCACAGCTGCGCCAGGGTCTTGGCGATCACCAGGCCCAGGCCGCTCTGCCCCGGAGACTGTCGCTCAAGGGTGGCCAGCGCGGTACTGGACGGCAGCAGGGAAATGCTCTCGTTACTGGTGGGCAGCAGCAATTGCCCCGGCAAGTCGGCCGGCACGCTGCCCTTGTGCAGGAACAGGTCGTAGCAGCTGTGTTCCAGCGCATCCGGGTCGTAGCCGAAATAGCTGGTCATCGAGCCGTGAGGGTCCAGATCGACCACGACCACACGCTTGCCCGCCTCGGCCAGCAAGCCGGCTAACGCGATGGAGGTGGTGGTCTTGCCGACTCCACCTTTTTGATTGGCAACTGCCCAGACTCTCATTCGGTTGGTTCCTCCCGGCAGGCAATGGCGCGACCGAGACAGTGCATAAAATTAGTGAGCCGGCGACGGGGAATTGACGGAGCCCTGTCGAACCGGCGGCTTAACCGCTGGCGGTGCAGTTTGTGTGCCAGCGCGCTTCAACGCGGCATCCGGTGTTGCATTTGCAGTGCCGGTGCCCGTGAGGCTGCGGCGTACATCCAGGTTGCGTGATACCACCAGCACCACACGGCGGTTGCGCGCGCGGCCCTGCACCGTGGCATTGTTGGCCACCGGCTGGAACTCGCCATAACCCACCGATGCCAGGCGTCCGGGGTTCACACCCTGCATGGCGAGCATGCGCACGATGCTCGCCGCGCGTGCCGACGACAGCTCCCAGTTGGTCGGGTACTGCGCGGTGTTGATCGGCAGGTTGTCGGTGAAGCCTTCCACATGAATCGGGTTGTCAAACGGCTTGAGGATCGCCGCCACCTTGTCGATGATGTTGAACGCCTGATCGCTGGGGATGGCATCGGCACTGGCGAACAACAGGCTGGAGTTGAGTTCGATCTCCACCCACAGTTCATTGCCGCGCACAGTCATCTGGTTGGAGCTGATCAGGTCGCCGAACGCTGCGCTGATGTCATCCGCGATGCTTTTCAACGGGTCGCTGGTACCGCCTATGCCCGCAGCGGTCTCGTCGCTGTCGTTGACCAGCGGCTTGGCCGGGGTCACGGTCTTGGGCCGCTCGTCGCCAATGGGAATTGGCTTGAGCGCACGATCCGTGTCGTTGAACACGCCCACCAGCGCCTGGGAAAGGATTTTGTACTTGCCTTCGTTGACTGACGAGATCGAATACATCACCACGAAAAACGCGAACAGCAAGGTGATGAAGTCCGCGTAGGACACCAGCCAGCGTTCATGATTGACGTGTTCTTCAGGCTCGCGGCGACGACGGCTCACTGGCAACTCCCCCCATCAATCCATGAAGCCCTGGAGCTTCAATTCGATGGAACGCGGGTTCTCGCCCTCGGCAATCGACAGGATGCCTTCGAGCAACATTTCGCGATAACGGGACTGGCGCAGGGCAATCGACTTGAGTTTGCTCGCCACCGGCAGCAGCACCAGGTTGGCACTGGCCACACCATAAATGGTGGCGACGAACGCCACGGCAATCCCGCTGCCCAGTTGCGACGGATCGGCGAGGTTGCCCATCACGTGGATCAGGCCCATGACCGCACCGATGATGCCGATGGTCGGCGCGTAGCCGCCCATGCTTTCAAAAACTTTGGCGGCGTTGATATCGCGGCTTTCCTGGGTGTAGAAATCCACTTCCAGGATGCTGCGGATCGCCTCCGGCTCGGCGCCGTCAACCAGCAGTTGCAGACCTTTGCGTGCGTAGCTGTCGGGCTCGGCATCGGCCACGCCTTCCAGACCCAGCAAGCCTTCCTTGCGCGCAGTGAGGCTCCAGTTGACCACGCGGTCGACGCCGCCGGCCAGGTCCACACGCGGCGGAAAAATGATCCACACCAGAATCTGCATGGCGCGCTTGAACGAACTCAAGGGCGCCTGCAGCAAAGCCGCGCCCACGGTGCCGCCGATCACGATCAACGCCGCCGGGCCGTTGGCCAGGGCGCCAAGGTGGCCGCCCTCCAGGTAGTTGCCGCCAATGATTGCGACAAAGGCCAGGGTGATGCCGATGAGGCTCAACACATCCATCAGAGACAGGCCTCCACCAGATGCCGGCCAATGTCGTCCAGGCTGTAGACGGCGTCGGCGAGGTCGGCTTTGACGATGGCCATGGGCATGCCATAGATCACGCAACTGGCTTCGTCCTGGGCCCAGATGGCGCTGCCGCCCTGCTTGAGCAGGCGTGCGCCTTCACGGCCGTCGGCGCCCATGCCGGTGAGCACCACCGCCAGAACCTTGTCGCCGTAGGATTTGGCGGCGGAGCCGAAGGTGATGTCCACGCACGGTTTGTAGTTGAGGCGCTCATCGCCCGGCAGGATTTTGATCGCGCCACGCCCGTCCACCATCATCTGCTTGCCACCCGGGGCCAGCAGCGCCAGGCCAGGACGCAGGATGTCGCCATCCTCGGCTTCCTTGACGCTGATGCGGCACAGCTTGTCCAGGCGCTCGGCGAATGCCTTGGTGAACGCAGCAGGCATGTGCTGGATGAGCACGATGGGCGCCGGGAAGTTGGCCGGCAGTTGGGTCAACACCCGTTGCAGGGCCACCGGGCCGCCGGTGGAGGTGCCGATGGCGACCAGCTTGTAGGCCTTGCGCTTGGGCGCCGGTGAATGCGCATGCGCGGCGGGCGCAGGGTTACGGGCCGGTGCGGCGGATGCAGGCCGGGCCGTCGGCGCAGGTGCCGGGCGGTTGAACGAGGAACCTGCTGGGGCAACTGGTGCGGCCGCCGGTGTCGGCGCAGGTGCGCTGGACAGGCTGCGACGGTTACTGCGCGCAATGCTGTGCACCTTTTCGCACAGCATCTGCTTGACCTTCTCGGGGTTGCGCGAGATGTCTTCGAAATTCTTCGGCAAAAAATCCACCGCGCCGGCGTCCAGCGCGTCGAGGGTCACTCGGGCGCCTTCGTGGGTCAGCGAGGAGAACATCAATACCGCGGTGGGGCAGCGTTGCATGATATGGCGCACGGCCGTGATGCCGTCCATCATCGGCATCTCGTAGTCCATGGTGATCACATCCGGCTTCAACGCAATTGCCTGGTCAATCGCCTCTTTGCCGTTGGTGGCCGTGCCGACCACCTGGATGCTTGGATCGGCGGAAAGAATTTCCGAGACGCGGCGGCGGAAGAAACCCGAATCGTCCACCACCAGGACCTTGACTACCATAAACACTCCGTTAGGTGGGGCGGGCGTTACCGCCTGAGCCCCACCAAAATCAAATACGCCGTGCGGCGTAACGCTTGAGCATGCTCGGAACATCGAGAATCAGCGCGATCCGACCGTCACCGGTGATGGTCGCGCCCGACATGCCCGGGGTCCCCTGCAGCATTTTGCCCAATGGTTTGATCACCACCTCTTCCTGGCCCACCAACTGATCGACCACAAAGCCGATGCGCTGGGTGCCCACGGACAGGATCACCACGTGGCCTTCACGTTGTTCTTCATGCTTGGCCGACGCCACCAGCCAGCGCTTGAGGTAGAACAGCGGCAGGGCCTTGTCGCGCACGATCACCACTTCCTGGCCGTCGACCACGTTGGTGCGTGACAGGTCGAGGTGGAAGATCTCGTTGACGTTGACCAGCGGGAAGGCGAACGCCTGGTTGCCCAGCATCACCATCAGGGTCGGCATGATCGCCAGGGTCAGCGGCACCTTGATGACGATCTTGGAGCCCTGGCCCTTAGTCGAGTAGATGTTGATCGAGCCGTTGAGCTGGCTGATCTTGGTCTTTACCACGTCCATGCCGACGCCACGGCCCGACACGTCGGAAATCTCGGTCTTGGTCGAGAAGCCCGGAGCGAAGATCAGGTTGTAGCACTCGGTGTCGGTGAGGCGGTCGGCGGCGTCCTTGTCCATCACGCCACGCTTGACTGCGATATTGCGCAGGATTGCCGGGTCCATGCCTTTGCCGTCGTCGGTGATCGACAGCAGGATATGATCGCCCTCCTGCTCGGCCGCCAGAATCACCTTGCCGTTGCGCGACTTGCCCGCCGCTTCACGTTCTTCAGGGGTTTCTACGCCGTGGTCGACGGCGTTGCGCACCAAGTGGACCAACGGGTCGGCCAGGGCCTCGACGAGGTTCTTGTCGAGGTCGGTTTCTTCGCCCACCAGTTCCAGGTTGATTTCTTTCTTGAGCTGGCGTGCCAGGTCGCGAACCAGACGCGGGAAGCGGCCAAAGACTTTCTTGATCGGCTGCATGCGCGTTTTCATCACCGCGGTCTGCAGGTCGGCGGTGACCACGTCGAGGTTCGACACGGCCTTTTGCATGGCTTCGTC
This sequence comes from Pseudomonas sp. MH9.3, assembly GCF_034354675.1. NCBI lineage: Bacteria > Pseudomonadati > Pseudomonadota > Gammaproteobacteria > Pseudomonadales > Pseudomonadaceae > Pseudomonas > Pseudomonas sp. MH9.3. Next base: position 1,881,932 of record NZ_CP133785.1, read on the forward strand.
GCCACTGCTCAGGCCCAGGCGCACCAGGCGGTTACGCACCAGCACCAGTTCGCCCACCATGTTCATGATGTCGTCCAGGCGCGCGGTGTCTACCCGTACGGTGGTCTCGGCTTCGGTGGTGACCGGCTTTTCGGCCACGGCGGCAGCCGGGGCGCGTGCAGGTGCTGCGGCAGGTGCCGGTGCGGGCTTGGCGGCTGGAGCGGCTGCCGGTGCAGGTGCAGGTGCAGGTGCAGATTTGGCGGCCACAGGCGCAGCAGTCGCCGCTGCGGCCGGGGCCACTTCGGTGAACTTGCCCTTGCCGTGCAATTCGTCGAGCAACGCCTCGAATTCGTGATCGCTGATCAACCCGTCGCCGGCCGGTGCTGCGCTGGCTGCCGGAGCGGCTGGCGCGGCGGCAGGCGCCGTCGCGGCGACTTCCGGCAAGGCATCGACAGCAAAGGTGCCCTTGCCGTGCAATTGATCGAGCAAGGCTTCGAATTCGTCATCGGTGATATCGGTGCTGGCGCTCGCTGCGGCTGCGGGCGGCGCGGCGACCGGTGCCACGGCGTCGGCAGCGAACTGACCCTTGCCATGCAACTGGTCGAGCAGCGATTCGAACTCGGCGTCGGTGATGTCTTCGCTGGTTGGCGCGGCAGGTGCAGCAACCGCTGGCTGTGGCGTCTGCGGTGCTTCGGCCTCGGCCTTCACGGCGTTGAGCGAATCGAGCAACTGTTCGAACTCGCTGTCGGTGACATCCGCCTCGGGCTCAGGCTCGGCCACCGGCGCAGGTGCAGCTTGTACGGCCGGCGCCTCGGCAGCCGGCTCTGCCAGGCGCGCCAGGGCGGCCAGCAGTTCCGGAGTGGCGGCGGTGATCGGGGCACGTTCACGCACTTCGCTGAACATGCCGTTGACCGCATCCAGTGCTTCGAGAATCACGTCCATCAACTCCGAGTCGACCTGCCGTTCACCCTTGCGCAGGATGTCGAACACGTTCTCGGCGATGTGGCAGCACTCAACCAGCTCATGGAGCTGGAGGAAGCCGGCGCCCCCTTTTACAGTGTGAAAACCGCGAAAAATTGCATTGAGCAGGTTCGCATCATCCGGTCGGCTTTCCAGCTCGACCAGTTGTTCGGACAGTTGCTCTAAAATTTCGCCGGCCTCTACAAGGAAATCCTGAAGGATTTCTTCATCGGCGCCGAAGCTCATGTGGGTGCTCCTTAGAAGCCTAAACTGGATAACAGGTCATCGACATCATCCTGACCTGACACAACGTCTTCACGTTTATCGGCATGAATCTGCGGACCTTCACCCTTGGCGAGATGTTTTTGTGGATCTTTTTCCGAGAGGATCGCCGCGCGGTCATGTTCGATGCCGGCAAAACGATCGACCTGCCCGGCCATGAGCACCAGTTTGAGCAGGTTGCTTTCCACTTCGGTGACCAGTTGGGTCACGCGCTTGATCACTTGACCGGTGAGGTCCTGGTAATCCTGGGCCAGCAAAATATCGTTGAGGTTGCTCGCCACCGTGCGGTTTTCCTGTTCGCTGCGCGACAGAAAACCGTCGACCCGACGGGCCAGTTCACGAAACTCTTCAGCACCGACTTCGCGACGCATGAAGCGGCCCCAGTCGTGGCTAAGCGCTTGAGCCTCGGTGGCCATGCCATTGACCAGAGGCGTGGCGTTTTCCACCAGGTCCATGGTGCGGTTGGCCGCCGCTTCGGTCAGCTTGACCACATAGGACAGGCGTTCGGTGGCATCGGTGATCTGCGAAATTTCTTCGGCCTGGGGCATGTGCGGGTCAATCTGGAAATTGACGATCGCACTGTGCAGCTCGCGCGTGAGCTTGCCCACTTCCTGGTACAGGCCGCGGTCACGGGTCTGGTTAAGCTCATGGATCAACTGCACCGCGTCGCCGAAATGACCTTTTTCAAGGCTGTCGACCAACTGGTGAGCATGTTTTTTCAGGGTCGACTCAAAATCGCCCAATGTTGTTTCTTTATGCTCCATAGCTCCCCCGCGATGGCATTAGCCGTGGATGCGTTCGAAGATTTTTTCGATCTTCTCTTTTAGCGCCAATGCAGTGAATGGCTTGACCACGTAACCGTTTACCCCGGCCTGGGCGGCTTCGATAATCTGTTCACGCTTGGCTTCGGCGGTCACCATCAGTACAGGCAGGCTGCGCAGCTTTTCGTCGGCGCGCACATGGCGCAACAAGTCGATGCCAGTCATGCCCGGCATGTTCCAGTCGGTTACCAGAAAGTCGATGCTGCCGCTGTTGAGGATCGGAATCGCCGTAATGCCGTCGTCCGCCTCGACCGTGTTTGTGAACCCAAGGTCACGCAACAGGTTTTTTATGATCCGCCGCATCGTTGAGAAGTCATCAACGATGAGGATTTTCATGTTCTTGTCCAATTCGACCTCCAAGCAGTCTTAAACGCGCCCAGCACCTGGACGCGCCATTTCAATCAACAGGCGTTACACAAAAAGGACTGCCGGGTCCACCACGGGTCGACCCCGCGAAGGTCGTGACCCTCGCGGTATCGTCTGCAGTGTCCCCACACTGCCTGTCAGCGCGCGCGCCACTCTCCCAAACGCCCCCGCAAACGGGCTGCGCACTGGCTATGCAACTGGCTGACACGCGATTCGCTGACCCCCAGGACCTCACCGATTTCCTTGAGGTTCAGCTCTTCGTCGTAGTACAGCGCCAGGACCAGGCGCTCACGCTCCGGCAAGTTGGCAATGGCTTCCGCCAGTGCGCCCTGGAAACGTTCATCTTCCAGGTCGCGTGACGGTTCCATATGCGCACTCGCGCCGTCCTCGTGCAGCCCTTCGTGTTCGCCGTCCTGCAACAGGTCGTCGAAACTGAACAGGCGGCTGCCCAAGGTATCGTTCAAAATCCCGTAATAATCATCGAGACTCAATTGGAGTTCGGCCGCAACTTCGTGATCTTTAGCGTCGCGACCGGTTTTTGCTTCAATTGAGCGAATTGCGTCACTGACCATCCGCGTATTGCGGTGCACCGAACGCGGCGCCCAATCCCCTTTACGCACTTCATCGAGCATCGCGCCACGTATGCGAATACCCGCATACGTCTCGAAACTGGCGCCCTTGCTCGCGTCGTACTTGGTCGACACTTCGAGCAGGCCGATCATGCCGGCCTGGATCAGGTCTTCGACCTGCACACTGGCCGGAAGGCGCGCCAGCAGGTGATAGGCAATGCGCTTGACCAGCGGCGCATAGCGCTCGATCAATTCGCCCTGGCTGTCGCGTGCCGATTTTTTATAGAGGTTGTAGCCGCTGGATGTCATAGCACAGGACCCGCGCTTGTCTGATGCACCAATCGCTCGACGAAGAACTCCAGATGCCCACGCGGGTTGGCGGGCAGCGGCCAGGTATCGACCTTCTGGGCAATCGCCTTGAATGCCAGCGCACACTTGGAACGCGGGAATGCTTCGTAGACCGCACGCTGTTTTTGCACAGCCTTTCGCACGCATTCGTCGTAGGGAACTGCGCCAACGTATTGCAGGGCGACATCGAGAAAACGATCCGTGACCTTGGTCAGCTTGGCGAACAGGTTGCGCCCTTCCTGCGGGCTCTGGGCCATGTTGGCCAGCACGCGGAAGCGGTTCATGCCGTAGTCACGGTTAAGCAGTTTGATCAGGGCGTAGGCGTCGGTGATCGAAGTGGGCTCGTCGCACACCACCAGCAGCACTTCCTGCGCGGCGCGCACAAAGCTGACCACGGACTCGCCGATGCCGGCGGCGGTGTCGATCACCAGTACGTCGAGGTTGTCGCCGATATCGCTGAACGCCTGGATCAGGCCGGCATGCTGCGCCGGGCTCAGGTGCACCATGCTCTGGGTGCCGGAGGCAGCCGGCACGATGCGGATCCCGCCGGGCCCCTGCAGCAGCACATCGCGCAGCTCACAGCGCCCTTCGATCACATCGGCAAGGGTATGTTTGGGGGTCAGCCCCAGCAGAACGTCCACGTTCGCCAGGCCCAGGTCAGCGTCCAGCAGCATGACGCGACGGCCAAGCTCTGCCAGGGCCAGGGACAAATTCACTGACACGTTAGTTTTCCCGACGCCACCTTTGCCGCCGGTCACCGCGATCACCTGTACGGGATGCATGCTGCCCATTTTATTTCTTTACCTTGTCTTGCTTAGACGCAGGCTACATGGCTTGGCCGCTTGAATCGCTTGCAGACCATCGATGTAGGTACATTTCACGGTGTTCATCCTGCCTCAACCGACCCGTTTTGCCGGGTTGTGGTAAAGGTCGGCGAACATATCAGCCATCGCTTCCTCGCTAGGCTCGTCTTGCATTTGCACACTCACGGCACGGCTGACCAACTGATGACGACGCGGCAGATGCAGATCATCCGGGATTCGCGGGCCGTCGGTCAGGTAGGCGACCGGTAATTCATGACTGATTGCCAGGCTCAGTACTTCGCCCAGGCTCGCGGTTTCGTCGAGCTTGGTGAGGATGCAGCCGGCCAGACCGCAGCGCTTGTAACTGTGATACGCAGCGGTAAGAACCTGTTTCTGGCTGGTGGTTGCAAGCACCAGGTAATTTTTCGACTTGATCCCACGGCCGGCCAGGCTTTCCAGCTGCATGCGCAACGCCGGATCGCTGGCTTGCAGGCCGGCGGTGTCGATCAGCACCACGCGCTTGCGCAGCAGCGGGTCGAGGGCGTTGGCCAGGGACTGGCCCGGGTCGACGTGGGTCACCGGCACATTGAGAATGCGGCCGAGGGTCTTGAGCTGTTCCTGGGCGCCAATGCGGTAGCTGTCCATGCTCACCAGCGCGATGTTGTTGGCGCCGTACTTGAGCACGTAACGGGCGGCCAGCTTGGCCAGGGTGGTGGTTTTGCCCATGCCGGCAGGGCCGACCATGGCGATCACACCGCCCTCTTCGAGGGGTTCGATTTCCGGGGTGGCGATCATCCGCGCCAGGTGCGCCAACAGCATGCGCCAGGCCTGACGGGGCTCCTCGATGTTGCCGGTCAGCGCCAGCAGGTCGCGCGACAGCGGGCCGGACAGGCCGATGCGTTGCAGGCGACGCCACAGGTTGGCCTGTTGCGGCTTGCTGCCTTGCAACTGGTTCCAGGCCAGCGAGCCCAGTTGTACTTCGAGCAGTTCGCGCAGGCCGTTGAGTTCAAAGCGCATCGAATCGAAGACGCGCTGGTCGACGGCGGCAGCCGGGGCCGGTGCGGCAGGACGCGGCGGCTCAACGAAAGTCGGCTCCACCAGCGGCTCGGCAGCAGTCAGCGGCAGGCCGGCGAACAGCTGGCGATTGGTGGTGGTGTCGCTGTCGCCGCGCATGCTCAGCTCGGCCTGGGCCGACACAATGCGCGAGGCGGTTTTGCGCAGCTCGTCTTCGAGTTCCATGTTCGGCACGCGTGGCGCCAGGGCCTGGGGGGTGTAATCCAGGGCAGCCGTCAGCTCCACACCGCCGGCGATGCGGCGGTTGCCGATAATGGCAGCATCGGCGCCCAGCTCATCACGCACCAGTTTCATGGCCTGACGCATATCGGCGGCGAAAAAACGCTTCACTTGCATAACCCACTACCTCAGCCGTTGGGCCCTACTGTCGCGACGATAGTCACTTGCTTATTGTCAGGAATTTCCTGGTAAGCCAACACGTGCAAATTCGGTACTGCCAGGCGTCCAAACCGCGACAACATCGCTCGGACCGGGCCTGCCACCAGCAGAATCACCGGTTGGCCCTGCATTTCCTGGCGCTGTGCGGCGTCGATCAACGAACGCTGCAGTTTTTCAGCCATGCTTGGCTCCAGCAGAACGCCCTCTTCCTGGCCTAATCCTGCCTTCTGAATACTATTGAGCAAAATCTGTTCCAACCTTGGCTCCAGGGTGATAACAGGCAGCTCGGAGTCAAGCCCTACAATGCTTTGCACGATTGCGCGGGACAATCCGACGCGCACCGAAGCCACCAGCGCGGCGGTATCTTGACTCTTGGCAGCGTTGTTGGCGATAGCCTCGGCAATGCTGCGAATGTCGCGTACCGGTACCTGTTCGGCCAGCAGCGCTTGCAGCACCTTGAGCAGCTGCGACAACGAGAGCACGCCCGGCACCAGCTCTTCGGCGAGTTTTGGCGAGGCCTTGGCCAGCAACCCCATCAATTGCTGGACTTCCTCGTGGCCGATCAGCTCGTGGGAGTGTTTGTAGAGGATCTGGTTGAGGTGGGTAGCAACTACGGTGCTGGCGTCCACCACGGTGTAACCGAGCGATTGCGCCTGGCTGCGCTGGCTGACTTCGATCCACACCGCGTCCAGGCCAAAAGCCGGATCTTTGGCGGTGATGCCGTTAAGGCTGCCGAACACCTGGCCCGGGTTGATCGCCAGCTCACGGTCCGGGTAAATCTCGGCTTCGGCGAGAATCACGCCCATCAGGGTCAGGCGGTAGGCGCTGGGGGCCAGGTCGAGGTTGTCACGGATGTGCACGGTAGGCATCAGGAAGCCCAGGTCCTGGGACAACTTCTTGCGCACACCCTTGATCCGCGCGAGCAACTGGCCACCCTGGTTGCGGTCCACCAGAGGAATCAGGCGGTAGCCGACTTCCAGACCGATCATGTCGATCGGGGTCACGTCATCCCAGCCCAGCTCCTTGGTTTCCTGGGCGCGGGCCGGGGATGGCAGCAATTCCTGCTGGCGCGCCACCTCTTGCAGGGCCTGCACCTTGACCGCGTTCTGTTTTTTCCAGAACAGGTAGGCACCGCCACCCGCCAGGGCCGCCATGGTCAGGAACGACACGTGGGGCATGCCCGGCACGATCCCCATGATCGCCATGATGCCCGCCGCCACGGCCAGGGCCTTGGGCGAGGCAAACATCTGCCGGCTGATCTGCTTGCCCATGTCTTCGGAACCCGAAGCACGGGTCACCATGATGGCTGCTGCTGTGGATAACAACAGTGATGGCAATTGCGCCACTAAACCGTCACCGATGGTCAGCAAGGCGTACACCTTGCCGGCATCGCCGAAGGTCATGCCGTGCTGGAAGATACCCACGGCCATGCCGCCGATGAGGTTGATGAACAGAATCAGCAGGCCGGCGATGGCGTCGCCACGCACAAATTTGCTCGCACCGTCCATGGAACCGTAGAACTCGGCTTCCTGGGCCACTTCCAGGCGGCGGGACTTGGCCTGGTTCTGGTCGATGAGGCCGGCGTTGAGGTCGGCGTCGATTGCCATCTGCTTGCCGGGCATGGCGTCGAGGGTAAAGCGCGCGCTCACCTCGGAAATACGCCCGGCACCTTTGGTCACGACCACGAAGTTGATGATCATCAGGATCGCGAACACCACGATACCGACCACGTAGTTACCGCCGATCACCACCTCACCGAATGCCTGGATCACCTTGCCGGCGGCGGCATGGCCGTCCTGGCCGTGCAGCATCACCACACGGGTGGACGCAACGTTCAGCGCCAGCCGCAGCAGGGTCGCCACCAGCAGGATAGTGGGGAACACGGCAAAATCCAGCGGCCGCAGCGCGTATACGCACACCAGCAACACGACCACGGACAACGCGATGTTGAAGGTGAAGAACACGTCGAGCAGAAACGGCGGCATCGGCAACATCATCATTGCCAGCATCACCAGCAACAACAACGGCACACCCAGATTGCCCCGCGAAAGGTCAGTCAGGGTCGTACGGGCCGTGCCGAACATTTGAGAGCGATCCACCACCAGTATTCCTCGTAACGTAAAGCAAACTTTTGACGCCAGGAGGCGACTTGCAGGCGGTATTGCAAGAAGCTGTCCAACTTTGGTTTTGGCAACAGGATCAAAAATACGGAAAGGGGGCATGCTTCCGATAGTCGTGGGTCAGTCCACCGCTGGAGTGACTGATCCATCGCTATCGGGAGCAAGCCCCCTCCCACATTCTGGTTTGTGTAAAGACTGGATGTGCGCCGCTGGCGCCTTGCGTCATCAAGGTTTTGGTGTGGCTGATCCGATCGGTGGCAGCGCGTACGGACCTTTGGGTCGATGGATCATTTGGAATGCCACTTGCTGGCCAATCGAAAACTCAATCCCACCCCAATCACTCTCGTCTACAAATACCTCACCGTCCCAATCACACGCCCGAATCACCCACTCGGCCCTGACCGGATTGTAGGATTCGACAGCACCTCTATACACCTTCAACACCGCTCTCCCTGTATATAGCTCACAACCTGTGTACGGTTTCTACTGCAATGGAACCGCGCAAAGGCGCTGCTGGCTACTGTCAAAGTTGACAGGTAGACGCAACCCAATAACGAGTGGTAGCGATGTAAAAATGCGACACAGTGGGAGCCACGCAGCCTCAGGAATCGCGCCGCAGCTCCGGCGGAATCGGCAAGTCCTTGAGCGGGTCCGGCCGTTTGCCCTTGCCCGCGCGGTATTGGCGGATCTGGTAGACATAGGCCAGAACCTGCGCCACAGCCAGGTACAGGCCGGCGGGAATTTCCTGGTCCAGGTCGGTGGAGTAGAAGATCGAGCGCGCCAGCGCCGCCGACTCCAGCAGCAGGATGTCGTTGGCCACGGCAATTTCACGGATTTTCAGCGCAGTAAAGTCGCTGCCCTTGGCCAGCAGCATTGGCGCGCCGCCTTTCTCCGGGTCGTATTTGAGCGCTACGGCGTAGTGGGTCGGGTTGGTGATGATCACGTCGGCGTCGGGCACCGAGGCCATCATCTTGCGCTGGGACATTTCACGCTGTAGCTGGCGGATGCGCTGCTTGACCTCCGGCCGCCCTTCCTGGTCCTTGTGTTCGTCGCGCACTTCCTGCTTGGTCATCAGCAGTTTCTTGTGGCTCTCCCACAGCTGAATGGGCGCGTCCACCGCCGCAATGATGATCAGCCCGGCGGACATCCACAGCGCGCTCCAGCCCACCAACTGCAAGCTGTGAATGATCGCCGACTCCAGCGGCTCGTGGGCGATGCGCAGCAGGTCGTCGATATCGGACGACAACACCGCCAGCGCCACGAACAGAATCAGGATGAATTTGGCCAGGGCCTTGAGCAGTTCCACCAGCGCCTTGGCGGAAAACATGCGCTTGAGCCCTGCCCCCGGGTTCATTCGGCTGAACTTGGGCGCCATGCTGCTGGCGGCGAACAGCCAGCCGCCCAGGGCCACCGGGCCAATCAGCGCGGCCAGCATCAACGTGATCAGGATCGGCTGCACTGCCAACAGCGCGATCTTGCCCGAGTGCATCAGGTACTGGCCCATGGCATCGGGATTGAGCAGCACCTCGCGCGGCAGGCTGAAGTTGTATTTCATCAACTCCAGCAAATCCAGGGCCAGGCCGCCGCCATAGATCAACAGGGCGCCAGAACCGGCCATCATGGTCGCGACGGTGTTGAGCTCCTTGGAACGGGCGATCTCGCCCTTTTCCCGGGAGTCCTTTTTGCGTTTCTCCGTGGGGTCTTCTGTCTTGTCCTGACCACTCTCGCTCTCGGCCATGGCTCAGCGCGCCCGTGCCAGGTCACGTAAAAACTGCAGGGCGTCGGTCGCCAGCGGTTGATACTGATTGAGAATGTCAGCCAGGCCGACCCAGAAAATCACCATGCCCATCACCAGGGTCAGCGGGAAGCCGATGGAGAAAATGTTCAACTGCGGCGCCGCACGCGTCATCACGCCGAACGCGATGTTCACCACCAGCAATGCGGTGATCGCCGGCAGCACCAGCAACAGCGAGGCGCCCAGCACCCAGCCGAGGCGCCCCACCACTTCCCAGAAATGATTGACCACCAGCCCCGAGCCCACCGGCAAGGTGGTGAAGCTTTCGGTCAGCACCTCGAACGCCACCAGATGGCCGTTCATGGCCAGAAACAGCAAGGTCACCAGCATCGTCAAAAACTGCCCGATCACCGCCGCCGAGACGCCATTGGTAGGGTCGACCATGGACGCGAAGCCCATGCCCATCTGGATCGAAATGATTTGCCCGGCGACCACGAAGGCCTGGAAGAACAGGGTCAGGGAAAAGCCCAGCATGGCGCCGATCAGCACCTGCTCGGCGATCAGCAGCAAGGCGCTGAGATCGAGTGCGTTGACCGGCGGCATCGGCGGCAAGCCGGGAACGATCACCACCGTGATGGCCACCGCAAAGTACAGTCGCACACGACGGGGAACCAGGGTGGTGCCGAACACCGGCATCGCCATCAGCATCGCTGTGACGCGAAACAGCGGCAGGATGAACGAGGCCACCCAGGTACTGATCTGCGTGTCGGTCAGCGCCAGCAGCGATTGCATGGGCTCAGCCGATCAACTGCGGAATACTGCCGTACAGCTGCAGAATGTATTCCATGAAGGTTTGCACCAGCCACGGGCCGGCGACGATCAGCGTGATCAGCATCACCAGCAGGCGCGGCAGGAAGCTCAGGGTCTGTTCGTTAATCTGGGTCGCGGCCTGGAACATCGCCACCAGCAGGCCCACCAACAGGCTCGGCACCACCAGCACGGCGACCATCATGGTGGTCAGCCACAACGCATCACGGAACAGGTCGACCGCTACTTCTGGCGTCATGGCCTCATACCCCTCCGAAACTGCCGGCCAGAGTGCCGATTATCAGCGCCCAGCCATCCACCAGCACAAACAGCATGATCTTGAACGGCAACGAGATGATCAGCGGCGACAGCATCATCATGCCCATGGCCATCAGCACACTCGCCACCACCAGGTCGATGATCAGGAACGGGATGAAGATCATGAAGCCGATCTGGAATGCGGTCTTCAGTTCCGAGGTGACGAACGCCGGCACCAGGATGGTCAGCGGCGCCTGATCCGGTGTCGCAATGTCGGTGCGCTTGGACAGGCGCACGAACAGCTCAAGGTCGCTGGAGCGGGTCTGCGACAGCATGAAGTCCTTGATCGGGCCCTGGGCCCTGTCGATGGCGACCTGGGGCGTGATGGTCTCGGCCAGATAAGGCTGCAGGGCCTGCTGGTTCACCTTGTCGAACACCGGCGCCATGATGAACATGGTCAGGAACAGCGCCATGCCGGTGAGGATCTGGTTCGACGGCGTCTGCTGCAGGCCCAGGGCCTGGCGCAGGATCGAGAACACAATGATGATCCGCGTAAAGCTGGTCATCAGCATGACGAACGCCGGGATAAAACTCAGCGCGGTCATGATCAGCAAAATCTGCAGGCTGACCGAATACTCCTGCGCGCCGGCCGCGTTGGTGCCCAGGGTGATCGCCGGGATCGACAACGGGTCGGCGCCCAGCGCCAGTGGCGCGACCAGCAACAGCATGAGCGTCAATAAAACGCGCATTACTTCTTATCCTTCTGATCCTTGCCCAGCAACTCCATCAGGCGCTGAGCGAATTCCGGCGTGGCAGGCGTGGACGAGTCCACGTTCACCGGGTTCTTGAGCACGTGCAGCGGGGTGATGCGGCCCGGCGTGATGCCCAGCAAAATCTGTTCGCCACCGACCTGCACCAGCACCAGCCGGTCACGCGGTCCGAGCGCACGTGCGCCGATCATCTCGATCACCTGGCCATTGCCCGGGCCGATGCGCTGCATGCGGCGCATCACCCAGGCCAGCACAAAGATCAGCCCCACCACCAGCAGCAACCCCAGCACCAGTTGGGTCAGTTGCCCGCCGACACTGCTGCCGACCACGGGCGCGGCCGCCTTCGCCACGGGTTCGGCCGCGAGGGCGCTCAATGGCAGCGCCAGACACAGTCCCGCCAGTGAATACTTCATGTCAGCGCAGCTTCTTGATGCGTTCGCTCGGGCTGATCACGTCCGTCAGGCGGATGCCGAACTTTTCGTTGACCACCACCACCTCGCCATGGGCGATCAGCGTGCCGTTGACCAGCACGTCCAGCGGCTCACCGGCCAGGCGGTCCAGCTCGATCACCGAGCCCTGGTTGAGCTGCAGCAGGTTGCGGATGTTGATTTCGGTGCTGCCCACTTCCATGGAGATCGACACAGGAATGTCGAGGATCACGTCCAGGTTGGGTCCGTCGAGGCTCACCGGGTCATTGTTCTTCGGCACGCTGCCGAATTCTTCCATCGGCAGGCGCTTGCCGGCCGGCGCGGTGGCGGCATCGGCGGCCAGCAGCGCGTCGATATCGTCCTGGCCGACATCGCCGGTTTCTTCCAGGGCCGCTGCCCATTCGTCAGCCAGGGCCTGGTCTTCGGCGGAAGTGTTTTCGTGTTCGGTAGCCATTACATGTCCTCGGCGAAGCAAACATTCATAAAAAGAGGGGGATCAGCGCCGGTTGATCGGCTCGATCACCTGCAGCGCCAGGTTGCCCTTGTGGGAACCGAGCTTGACCTTGAACGACGGCACGCCGTTGGCGCGCATGATCATTTCTTCCGGCAGTTCGACCGGAATCACGTCGCCGGGCTGCATGTGCAGAATATCGCGCAGGCGCAACTGGCGACGGGCCACGGTGGCGCTCAGGGGTACGTCGACGTCGAGCAAATCTTCGCGCAGGGCCTTGACCCAGCGTTCGTCCTGGTCGTCCACGTCGGACTGGAAGCCAGCGTCGAGCATCTCGCGCACCGGTTCGATCATCGCGTACGGCATGGTCACGTGCAGATCGCCGCCGCCGCCATCGAGTTCGATGTGAAACGTCGACACCACAATGGCCTCGCTCGGCCCGACGATGTTGGCCATGGCCGGGTTCACTTCCGAGTTGATGTACTCGAAATTGACCTCCATAACGGCCTGCCAGGCTTCCTTCAAGTCGATGAAGGCCTGCTCCAGCACCATGCGCACCACGCGCAATTCGGTAGGGGTGAATTCGCGGCCTTCGATCTTGGCGTGACGGCCGTCGCCACCGAAGAAGTTGTCCACCAGCTTGAACACCAGCTTGGCGTCGAGGATGAACAGCGCAGTGCCGCGCAACGGCTTGATCTTGACCAGGTTGAGGCTGGTGGGCACGTACAGCGAGTGAACGTACTCGCCGAACTTCATCACCTGCACGCCACCCACCGCCACGTCAGCCGAACGGCGCAGCATGTTGAACATGCTGATGCGGGTGTAGCGGGCGAAACGTTCGTTGATCATCTCCAGGGTCGGCATGCGCCCACGGACGATGCGATCCTGGCTGGTCAGGTCATAACTTTTGACGCTGCCGGGCTCGGCAGCCATTTCGGTCTGTACCAGACCATCGTCCACGCCATGCAGCAGCGCATCGATTTCATCCTGGGACAGCAGGTCCTGCACGGCCATGTCGTGATCCTACTGCAATACGAAATTGGTGAAGAGCACTTGCTCGACGGCGACTTTGCCGAGTTCCTTCTGGGACACTTCCTGCACGCTGGCGGTGACTTTCTGGCGCAGCATTTCCTGGCCAACCGGGGTTACCAGGCTGTCGAAGCTCTGTGCGGATAACAGCATCACCAGGTTGTTGCGGATCACCGGCATATGCACCTTGAGTGCATCCAGGTCCGCCTGGTTACGCGCCAGCAGCGTCATGCTCACCTGCAGGTAGCGTTGACGGCCGTTCTGATTGTAGTTGGCGACAAAGGCCGGCAGCATCGGCTCGAAGATAGCCGGTTGCTTGACGTTGGTGGCGGTCTCGGCGGCGGGGGCCGGTTTGCTGGCACTGCTGTGCATGATGTACCAGGTGCCGCCTACCGAAGCACCAATGGCCAGGAGCAGGCCCAGGACAATCATCAGGATAAGCTTGAGTTTGCCCTTGCCCTTGACCTTGCCTTCGGGTGCTTGTGCTGCGTCTTCGCTCTTCGCCATGCCAATAATCCGTCACTATTCGGGGATTCATAGATCTACGGAAAGGCAAGAGCAAGTGTTATGCCAGAATTGTCTAGTAGACAGGCACATGGCCTTGTGAGAGGGGGGCTTGCTTCCGACAGCGTTGAGTCATTGCCACATACAGTGACTGACACACGGCTATCGGGAGCAAGCCTCCTCCCACATTCAAGCGGCATATGGCCGAAATCAGGCGTAGTAATCGACCGCGCTGGAGCCGATCACGCTGGTCGTTACGGGCGCGACAGCGGCGCTCACGTCAGCCTGCTCAGCCACATCGCCACGGCCACCCCGCCCACCGCCGCCACTCACGCCGCGCATCTGGCTCTGTTGTTGCTGTTGCTGCTCCTGGCCACGGGACTGGTCGGACACGTTCACATCCACCTGGCCCATGCCCTGCTGGGCGAACATCTCGCGCAGCCGACCGGACTGGCTTTCCAGCGCTTCACGCACCACAGCGTGACCGCTCATGAACGTCACCTGGGCCTGCTGGTCCGGTGTCATGTTGACCTTGATATCCAGGCGTCCGAGCTCGGCCGGTTGCAGCTGGATCTCGGCCGACTTGAGGTTGGCACTGGAGAGGTACATCACGCGGTTGACCACTTCTTCGGTCCAGCCGCTCTGGTGCATCGCCAGCGGTGCGTTGGCTACCGGCGGCAGCGCATTGGCGGTTTTCGGCGTGGCAGCCTGGGTCAGCGCGGCCAGGCGATCGGCGAAGTTATCGACCCGTGTGTCGCTGCCGGCGTTTTTCAGGTCCTTGAGGCCGTCATCGATCAGCGCACCGAACGCCTTCTCGCCGCCCTGATGGGTGCTGTCTTTGGCGGCTTGCTGGTCCACCAGGGTGGCCATGCCGGCGGCGAAGGTCTGCGCAGCGGTAGGCTGATCCTGGGTGGTGGTCGGTGCGCCCTTCTGCGGCGCCTGACTGGTGGCCGACACGTGACCGCCCTGCTCCATCGCCAGGCGCACGGCGGGCATGTCGTCCAGCGGGTCGGCGGCGGGGTCGAAGGCAGGCTTGGCGGCATCGGTTGCCGCGACAGGTGCAGCGACTGCGGGTTGCGTCTTGTCAGCCTTGTCAGCCTTGTCGGGCTTGGCGGCAACCGGGGCCGGGGTTTCCGGCGGCACCGGCGCAGCCACCACCGGCGTGAGCGTGGCCACCAGCGCCGGGTCGACCACCGGATCGGCCGCTGGCTGTTGTGCCTGGGCCGCGTCGGTGGGTTTGTCGTCGTCGCTGCTGGCGCTGTCGTCGGACTTGGCCGGCGGCGTGGCAGGCAAGGGTTTGCCGCTATCGGCAACCGCCGGCGTGTTGGCGGCAGGTTTGTCGCTGTCGGCAACGGGCTTGGCCGGGCTCTCGGCGGGCTTGTCCCGCGCGGGTTTGGCCGGGCTGGCGTCGGGCTTGGCGACTGGTTTGGGCGCCTGGTTGGCGAACACTTGAGCGAAGCCAGGGCCTTTGTCCCGTGGGTCCGCCGTCACTGAAGGTGAAGGAGCGACGGGCGCTTGAGGCTTGGCCGCAGGGGCAGCCTGAAGGAGGGAGTTGGGGGCGACTGGCATAAGTAGGGTCTCCAACTGCATGGGGGTCGTGGGATGCAGTTGTGGAGATATAGCAAGAGTTGGGCCAGGTTGGTTTGCTTGGGTGCATATCCGTTATTTGGGTGATGACTACGCGATCCCTGGCCCGCCAGCGTGGTTGACGGGCGCCCAGCCAAAGCAAAGCAGATCAAAGCCGTGTGATATCCATCAGACAAATGGAAATCCAAATGTGGGAGGGGCTTGCTCCCGATGGCAGTGGGTCAGCTACCCATAAGCTGACTGACACTCAGCCATCGGGAGCAAGCCCCCTCCCACATTTTGTACAGCGTTCGACAAACCATTCGCGCTCTTGCTTTTGATCTGGGCGCCCCGTCAAACACGCAGGGCCAGGGATGGTCCATCCGCGCCGTAGGGCGCGCAACCCCAATCACCCCACAAAAACCCGCCGAAGCTCTCCCTCATACATCGCCCGAACCAAAGCAAACTCCCGGTCAATCTGATCCACCAACGTCCCAAGATCCCCCACCGATGCCATTTCCAACCGCTGACACAACAAGGCCAACCGCACCGCCCCCAGATTCCCGCTGCTCCCCTTGAAACTGTGCGCAATCTGCCGCAACGCCTGCGCATCACCACGCGCCATGTGCAACGCCTTCACCCGCTCTTCGGAGTCAAGCAAAAAGGTATCCAGCAAGCGCGGATACTCCCCTTCCATCACCTCCTGCAAACCCGCCAACACCTGCGGGTCCATATGAACATCAACCACTTGCTCGCTCCTTGATCAAGAATCGCCGGATTATGCCAGAGCCTCCCAGCAAAACTCCACGCAGACACTGCGCCCGCCATCAGACCAGCCTACAGCGCTGCACAATTGGCGTACCAGGCTGAGCCCCCGGCCAGACAGACGGTCGATATCCAGCGGCCGCGCCAGTACCTGCTCCACGTCAAACCCCTGGCCACTGTCTTCGACACGCAAGCTCAGGGTACCGCCGGTGTCGGTGGGCACCACCTGCACATGCACACGCACAAACCCGCTGTCCAGTTGTGTCAGTCGCTCGTTGCGCAGGCGGTAATACTGCGCAAACCCCTCGGCATCGCGCTTTAGCCGCGAGTCCAGCCCCAGCACGCCGTGCTCCAGGGCATTGGAATACAGCTCGGCCATCACGCTGTAAAGCGCCCCGCTCTGCTCGCGCAGGCCGTGGATTTCCAGCAGCAATTGCAGCAGATAGGGCAACGGGTTGTAGCGTTTGAGGGTGTCGGCGCGAAACTCAAAGGTCACCGACCAGTCCAGCGGGCAAGACTGGCCGCTGTCGGCGTACAAAGGACCAGTTGCGCGCAGCGACTGTCCGGCCTGCAGAGTGATTTCCACCATGCTGATGTCATCGCGCACCTGGCCGCGAAACGCCGCCAGCGCCTGCTCGATGTCTTCAAACAGGCGGTCCGGCTCGCGATTGGCGGCAAACACCTGCAGCAAGCGCTCGGCGCCAAATAATTGTTCGTTGGCATCGGCGGTGTCGAGCACGCCGTCGGACAGTAAAAACACGCGGTCACCCAGGGCCATCGGCCAGACTTCGGTGCGGTCGTCAAACTGCTCCGCCGACAGCACGCCCAAGGGTAAATGGCGTGACATCAACGGCGTGCGCTTGCCCGTGGCGACCTCGTGCACATAGCCCTCGGGCATGCCGCCATTCCACACCTCCACCGCACGCCGCTGGGTGCTCAGGCACAGCAGCGTGGCGCAGCAGAACATGTCCGCCGGCAGGATGCGCTTGAGCTTGGCGTTCATCTCGCGCAGGGTCTGGGCCAGGCCGTAGCCCTTGGCGGTCATGCCGTAGAACACTTCCGCCAGCGGCATGGCGCCCACCGCCGCCGGCAGGCCATGACCGGTGAAGTCGCCGAGCAGCACATGCATGTCACCCGACGGCGTGTAGGCCGCCAGCAGCAGGTCGCCGTTGAACAATGCATAGGGCGATTGCAGATAGCGAATGTTCGGCGCCGCGTTGATGCAGCCGGAATGGGCCACCTTGTCGAACACCGCCTTGGCCACTCGCTGCTCGTGCAACAGGTACTCATGGTGTTTGGCGATCAGGTCGCGCTGCTGCAACACCGTGGCCTGCAGGCGACGCAGGCGGTCCATGGCGTTGATCTTGGCCGCGAGGATCACCGGGTTATAGGGTTTGGCCAAAAAGTCATCGCCGCCAGCGTCCAGGCATTTGGCCAGGGCTTCGCTTTCGCGCAGGGAGGTGAGGAAAATCAGCGGCACCAGCGCTTCGCCCGCCAGTTGCTTGATCCGCCGCGCAGCCTCGAACCCATCCATCACCGGCATCAGCGCGTCCATCAACACCAGGTGCGGGCGTTCACGGGTAAACACCTGCACCGCTTCAGCACCATTGGTGGCGGTGAGCACCTGATGGCCCTGACGACGCACGATGGTCGACAGCAACAGCAGGTCGGCGGCGCTGTCTTCGGCGATCAGAATCGTCAGCGCCTCAAGGACAGGGGCCTGGACACTCATTCGATATCGAACAGTTTGTCGAAGTTGGAGATGGCGAGGATCTTGCGCACGTCCGAACTGCTGTTGATCACACGGATATAGGCCTTGTCGCCCCCCGCATGGTCGCGCAGCAGCAGAAGCATGCCCAGCGCCGAGCTGTCCATGTAGGTGGTTTCCTTCAAGTCCACCACGACCGTCTCGGGCTTGGGGTAAACGCCTTCATAGACGTTGCGAAAATCCTGGTGGCTGCTGAAATCGAAGCGGCCCTTGATCGCAATAGTCAACGTCTTCCCATCCATGGATACTTTTTTTTCGACCGACATTTAACTGCTTCCTTGTCATGGGTAAATGTGACACAGGTTTAGCAGTTGAATGGAATCCGAGCAACACAGCAAATCAATCGCGGGAGGGGTTTGTCCCCTATTTAGAACGGGGATTGGCGGGGAAGACGTTGCGACAGCTCATCGAGCAGCTTCTGCTCACGCTTGTCTTCCAGCGCGCGCGCTTCGTCGATGTAGCGCTGCACCAGTTTGCGCAGACCCTCGACCCGGGCATAGGCGGCTTGCCAACTTTCACGCGCCTTGTCGAGGTTGTTCTGGTGCCAGGCCAGGCTCTGGCGTTGCTGACCGACGGCGGTTTCCAGCTGGTTGAGAAAGCCCTGGTAACCCATCAGCCACTGGCCGGACACGCCCTTGCTGCCACGGTCGATCCACTGCTGCTGGTACTCGCTGCGAAAGCGTTCAAGGTCGCCCAGCTTGCTTTCGGCCAGGCGCACCTGGCCCTGGAAATAACCCAGGCGCTGCACCGCGGCTTTTTCGGCCTTTTCGGCCATCTCCACCACCGGCGCAAGGCGTGCAGAACGCGAATTGGCCATGGCTTAACCGCCTGGCGCCGGGGCGAAGATCGACTGCAAGTGAGCCTCGCTTTCGCCCATGCTGATGTTGTCGTTGAGGCCCTGGCGCAGGTAGGTCACCAGTTGCGGTTGCAGGGCAATCGCCAGGTCGGTCTCGCGATCGCCACCGGCCACGTAGGCACCCACGCTGATCAGGTCGCGGCTCTGTTGATAGCGCGACCACAGTTGCTTGAATTGCTGGGCGCGGGCCATGTGCTCCGGCGTTACCACCGATGGCATCACCCGGCTGATGGAGGCTTCGATATCGATGGCCGGGTAGTGCCCTTCCTCGGCCAGGCGCCGGGACAGCACAATGTGGCCGTCGAGCACGCCCCGCGCCGAGTCGGCAATCGGGTCCTGCTGGTCATCGCCTTCGGACAAAACCGTGTAGAACGCCGTGATCGAGCCGCCGCCCGCCTCGGCATTACCGGCGCGCTCCACCAGCTTGGGCAACTTGGCGAATACGGACGGCGGGTAACCCTTGGTCGCCGGCGGCTCGCCGATGGCCAGGGCAATTTCCCGCTGGGCCTGGGCAAAACGCGTGAGCGAGTCCATCAGCAACAGGACATTCTTGCCCTTGTCGCGAAAATATTCGGCGATGCGCGTGCAGTACATGGCCGCGCGCAAGCGCATCAGCGGCGCATCGTCGGCCGGCGATGCGACCACCACCGAGCGCTTGAGGCCTTCCGGGCCCAGGCTGTGCTCGATGAACTCCTTGACCTCGCGGCCACGCTCGCCGATCAGCCCCACCACGATGATGTCGGCCTCGGTAAAGCGCGTCATCATGCCCAGCAGCACCGATTTACCCACCCCGGTACCGGCGAACAGGCCCAGACGCTGGCCGCGCCCGACCGTCAATAAACCGTTGATGCTGCGAATGCCCACGTCGAGCGGCTGGCTGATGGGGTTGCGATTGAGCGGGTTGATCGTGGGGCCGTCCATCGGCACCCAGTCTTCGGCCTTCATGCCACCCTTGCCATCGAGCGCACGGCCGGCGCCGTCAAGCACGCGGCCGAGCATGCTCATGCCCATGGGCAGGCGGCCGGTGTCGGCCAGCGGCACCACGCGGGCGCCGGGGGCGATGCCGGCAACGCTGCCGACCGGCATCAGGAACACCTTGCTGCCGGAGAAGCCCATCACTTCGGCTTCGACCTGCACCGGGTGGTAGCTGTCGTCGTTGATCACCAGGCAACGGCTGCCCATGGCGGCGCGCAGGCCCTCGGCTTCGAGGGTCAGGCCGACCATGCGCAGCAGGCGCCCTTCAAGAATCGGCTGGCCGGGCAGCTGCGTGGCCTCGGCGTAACTGCCCAGGCGCTTGGCGAAGCTGGTGCGGTCAAGGCGCATCCGGGCGGTCCAGGTCGATGCTGATATCGGGTTCGCCCGGGTTCATGGCCTGTTCGTGCTGCTGGTCGAGCAACTTGGCCATGATCTGGCTGATGCGGGTTTCCACCGTGGCATCGATGCGGCTGTGTTCGGTCTCGACCCGGCAGCCGCCGGGCTGCAACGCAGCGTCCTCGACGATGCGCCAGGTTTCTTCATGGCGCTCGCGCAAGGCTTTGACCTGCTCGAAATCCTGCGGGTTGATGTACAGCCGCACATTGCCGACGCCCAGGGGCAGCAATTTGAGCGCTTCGCGCATCACGCCTTCGATCTGGCTGGAGTCCAGCACCAGTTCGCGCTGGATCACCTGGCGCGTGATGTGCTGCACCAGTGCGACCATGGATTTTTCGATCTGCGCGTCCTGCCCGGCGATCGGCTCGAACAGCCCGTTCATCAGGCGTTCCAGGCTGGCAAGCTGGACGCCCAGCGCCACCTCGGCCTCCTGGCGCACCTTGAGGGTGGTGCTGCGAAAACCGTCCTTTTCGCCTGCCGCGAAGCCTTCGTTGTAAGCCTCCTGGCGGATGGCTTCCAACTCTTCGAGGGTCAGCGGCTGGACTTCGTCCAACGGCACTTCTTCCATCTCCGCCGGGGTTTCCACCACCGGTGCGGGTTCGGGCTCGGGCACATGCGGGTCGAAGCTGGGCAACGACCAGATGTCGAACCCGCCCACGTCCCGCGCGCGAATCAGGTCGCTGGGCGTTTCATCTTTGCTCGACATGGACAGCGCCTTAGATCATTTCTTCGCCGCCCTTCCCACCGAGAACGATTTCTCCGGCTTCGGCCATACGGCGGGCAATCGTGAGGATTTCCTTCTGCGCAGTTTCGACGTCGCTGACGCGTACCGGACCCTTGGCTTCGAGGTCGTCGCGCAGCAGTTCGGACGCGCGCTTGGACATGTTCTTGAAGATCTTCTCCTTGACGTTCTCGTCGGAGCCCTTGAGCGCCAGCACCAGCACATCCGAAGACACCTCGCGCAGCAACGCCTGGATGCCACGGTCGTCGACATCGGAGAGGTTGTTGAACACGAACATCAGGTCTTCGATCTGGCCGGACAGGGTGTCGTCGATCTCGCGGATCGAGTCCATCAACTGGCCTTCGACCGAGCTGTCGAGGAAGTTCATGATATCGGCCGCGCGCTTGATGCCGCCCAGGGTGGTGCGCGAGGCATTCGAATTGCCGGAGAACTGCTTCTCCAGAATCGTGTTGAGTTCTTTCAGGGCCGCCGGCTGCACAGTGTTCAGCGACGACACGCGCAGGATGATGTCCAGGCGCACTTTATGGTCGAAGTGGCCGAGCACTTCGCCGGCCTGGTCCGGGTCCAGGTACGCGACGACGATGGCCTGGATCTGTGGGTGTTCGTAGCGGATCACGTCGGCCACCGCGCGCGGTTCCATCCACTTGAGGCTGTCCAGGCCGCTGGTGTTGCCGCCCAGCAGGATGCGGTCGATCAGGCCGTTGGCCTTGTCTTCGCCGAGCGCCGAGGTGAGCATCTTGCGGATGTAGCTGTCGGAGCCGACGCCCAGGCTGGTCTGGTCGCCGACAATTTCGACGAACTCGCTCATCACCTGTTCGACTTGCTCACGGTGCACATTGCGCATCTGCGCCATGGCCACGCCCACGCGCTGGACCTCTTTGGGCCCCATGTGACGCAGCACCTGGGCGGCGTCGGTTTCGCCCAGCGACAGCAGCAGCACGGCGGCTTTGTCGACTCGGGAGAGCTTGGCAACAGCGGCTCGATTATCACTCATCTGCGTTGATCCACTCTTTCACGACCTGGGCCACACGGCCCGGGTCTTCTGCTACCAGACTCTTGATTGCGTTCAGCTGAGCGTCATAGCCTTCGCTCGGGCTGGGCAACAGGATGCTTTGCGGGCCGCCGAGGCTGACGCGGTCGTTGGCCAGTTCGCCGTCCAGGCCGCCCATGCCACCCAACTCGACGTCGCCACCGGCCAGGGCCAGTTGTTTCTTGCCGTTGCCGGTGATGTTGTTGAGCACCGGACGCAGCACACCGAACACCAGCACCAGGATGAACAACACCCCCAGCACTTGCTTGACGATGTCCCAGAACCACGGCTGGGTGTAGAACGCCGCTTCAGCGATGACTTCGCCACGCTCGGCGGAGAACGGCATGTTGATCACGCTGACGCTGTCGCCACGGCTGGCGTCGAAACCAACGGCATCCTGCACCAGGCGGGTGAAGCGCGCCAATTCATCGGCGGTCCACGGCGCACGGGTCACGGCACCGTCGGCAGCGTTGACCTTGACCTGGTCATCGACCACTACCGACACCGACAGGCGATTGATGCGGCCCTGCTGCTGCTTGGTGTGGCTGATGGAACGGTCGAGTTCGAAGTTCTTGGTGGACTGGTTACGCTTGTCCGCCGGGTACGGCGCGAGCATCGGCTGGCCGGTGGCCGGGTCCATGATCTGCTGGCCGTTGGCGTCGAGCAGCGGCTGCCCGGCGGCAATGGCGCCAGCGGTGGCGGCGGCGCCACCGGTGGTTTGCGGGGCGGTGGCCGGGGTCGGTGGCTGGTTGCTCAGGGCACCCGGCACACCTTGCGGGCCGCTGCTGGCGGTACGTTGCTCGCTGGTCGATTGCTCGCTGCGCAGCGCTGGCTGGTCCGGGTTGAACTGCTCGGACGTCGACTCGACAGCGCTGAAGTCCACGTCGGCGGAGACTTCGGCCTTGTAGCGGTCGTTGCCCAACACCGGTTGCAGGATGTTGTGCACCCGCTGGGTGAGCATGCTTTCCATGCGGCGGCTGTAGTCGAACTGCTTGCCGGCCTGGGTCAGCGCGGAGTTTTCGGCCATGTCCGACAGCAGGTTGCCCTTCTGGTCGACCACGGTGATTTGCGACTTGCTCAGTTCGGGAACGCTGGTGGCCACCAGGTTGATGATCGCCAGTACCTGGCCAGGCTCCAGGGAGCGGCCGGAAAACAGCTCAACCAGTACCGAGGCGCTGGGCTTGCGCTCGTCACGCACGAACACCGAGCTTTTCGGAATCGCCAGGTGCACACGGGCGCCCTTGACGTTGTTGAGGCTGGAGATGGTGCGCGCCAGTTCGCCTTCAAGGCCACGACGGTAGCGCGTGGCTTCCATGAACTGGCTGGTGCCCAGGCCCTGGTCCTTGTCGAGGATTTCGAAACCGATGTTGCTGTCGGACGGCGTCACGCCGGCGGCGGCCAGCTTCATGCGGGCACGGGCCACGTCATCGGCCTTGACCAGCAAGGCGCCGGAGTTGGGTTCTACGGTGTAGGCGATGTCGGCGGCGGCGAGGGTTTCCATGATCTGCTTGGAATCCATGCCCGCCAGGCTGCCGTACAGCGGACGGTAATCGGGCTGCTGCGACCACAGCACCACGGCAAAACCAATCGCCACGCTCGCCGCCAGGCCGACCATCAGGCCGACCTGACGCAGCATGGTCATTTCCGAGAGGTTTTCCAGGAACGACAGGCCAAACAGCGGCGGCTTGCCACCTGCTTTGGCGGGTACGTTGTCGGTGACTGCTTCTGCCATGACTTAACTCTCGCCCTTAAACCGGCATCTGCATGATGTCTTGGTAAGCCTGAACCACTTTGTTACGCACTTGGGTCAAGGCTTGAAAGGAAACGCTGGCCTTTTGCGAAGCGACCATCACATCGGTGAGGTCCACGCCGCTTTTGCCGATTTCGAATGCGGTGGCCAACTGGCTGGAGGCTTGCTGGGTGTCACTGACCTTGTTGATGGCCTGACCGAGCATGTCGGCAAAATTGCTTTGGCCCAATTCCGGCACGGGTGCGACGGATTTCGGCCGGGCCATGGCATCCATTTGCATGGAGCGCATATCCAACATCAACCGATTGAACTCAATACCCTGGCTCATGACCTTCTCTCTCCGACAACCCGCAAATTTTTGACACTACGCAGCAGTTATCAGGGGTAGGTGCAACAAGGGTGCCAGCTCTGGAGCAACTCGTAAGAAAAGGCGACAAAGGCGGTCGGACTATATTTCACCCAGTCATTGACGAGGACGACTCCTGTGGCGAGCGGGCTTGCCCCGCGTTGGGGTGCGAAGCGCCCCCAATCGAGCAAAACGCGGTGTACCTGATACGGCTCAGCGCCTGGCTTTGGGGCTGCTGCGCAGCCAACGCAGGACAAGCCTGCTCGCCACGGGGGCTGAGCAAACCTGTGCAGGGTTGAGTCAGGTGGCGAAGAGGTAGGCTTCGACGTCCATGCCGGCGTCGCGCATCTGCGCCAGCTTGTAGCGCAGGGTGCGCGGGCTGATACCGAGGCGCTCGGCGGCCTCTTTGCGGCGGCCGCGCTCGGCACGCAGGGTGTCGATGATCATCTGGAATTCACGGCGACGCAGGTCGTCACCCAGCGCGCCCGCCGATTCGGCTTCGGCGACCACGGGCGCGGGCGCCAGGCTCGGCAACGGCGCCGCGCCCGTGCCAGTGGCCAGGCAGAAATCCTGCGGCTGGATCAAGCCGCCCTGCTGCAGGATCAACGCACGCTGGATTGCGTTGTCCAGTTCGCGCACATTACCCGGCCACGGGTAGCCGATCAGACACGCCTGGGCCTCGGCCGACAGCCGCGCCTGGGCGTGCTTCATTTTTTTGACGTGGTTGCGCAACAGGCGCTCGGCCAGCGGGATGATGTCCGCCGGGCGTTCGCGCAACGGGCGCCAGGCCAGAGGGAATACCGACAGCCGGTAGAACAGGTCTTCACGAAAGCGCCCCGCCGCCACTTCACCCGCCAGGTCGCGGTTGGTGGTGGCGACCACGCGAATATCCAGCTGAATCGGCTTGCGCGCGCCCACCCGCTCCACTTCACGCTCCTGCAATACCCGCAGCAGCTTGGCTTGCAGGCCCAGGGGCATTTCCGAGATTTCATCGAGCAGGATGGTGCCGCCGTCTGCCTGCTCGAACTTGCCAGCCTGGGCCGCGATGGCACCGGTGAACGAGCCCTTTTCGTGGCCGAACAGGGTGGCTTCGAGCATGTTGTCGGGGATCGCGGCGCAATTGATCGCGATAAACGGTTGTTTGGCGCGGCTCGATTGCTGGTGGATATAGCGCGCCAGCACTTCCTTACCGGTGCCGGACTCGCCCGAGATGAGCACGGTGGAGTCGCTGCGCGCTACACGGGCGGCCAGTTCCAACAACTGGGCACTGGCCGGCTCGAAGGCAATCGGGCCCTCGCCGTCGGGATTGGAAATAACGCCAAGGGCGTGCCGGGCAACCAGTTCGATCAGCGCCTTGGGCTCGAACGGCTTGACCAGATAATCTGCCGCGCCCTGGCGCATGGCGTCCACCGCACGCTCGACGGCGCCGTGGGCGGTCATCAGCAGCACCGGTAATTGCGGGTGGCGCGCGCGCAGCAGGCCGAGCAACTGGTGACCGTCCATGCCGGGCATGTTCACGTCGCTGACCACCAGACTGAAAGCCTCCTGTTCCACGGCCGCCAAGGCTTCTTCGGCGGAACCGACCGCGCAGTAGTCATGGCCCGCCAGCAGCAGCGTGTCAGCCAATGCCTCACGCAGGGCGCGATCGTCTTCCACCAACAAAACCTTGATAGACATATCCTTACTCCGCGCCTGCCGCACTGGTAAACAGCGGCAGGGTCATCAATGCACAGGTGCCACGCCCCAACCGGGAGTGCAGCAGCAATTCTCCCTGATGGGCACGCGCCACTGCCTTGACCACGGTCAGGCCCAGGCCCGTTCCGTTGGTCTTGGTAGTAAAAAAGGGTTCGCCCAGGCGTTGCAGCACCCGCGGGTCGATGCCGCTGCCGCTGTCGCTGATGCACAGGCGCAGGGTTTGCTCGCGGCTGTACAAGTGAATCTTCAGGCGTGCGCCGGGGCCGCTGGCCTGGGTGGCATTTTCGATCAGGTTGAGCAGCGCGCCCACCAGGGTGTCGCGGTTGCACAGCAGCTCACCGAGATGGCTGTCGCACTGCCAGCGCACTTGCACGTCCTGGATATGAGTGGCAGCGGCGGCCTGCAACGCCTGCATCAGCGCCGCCGGGGTGACGCGGTCGGTCAAAGGCAACTCGCCACGGGCAAACACCAGCATGTCACGCACCTGATGCTCCAGCTCATGCAGGCGCTCTTTGAGGCGTCCGGCAAAGCGCTGATGGGTGGCGGCGGGCAATTGCTCGTCAGTCAAATGACTGGCGTAGATCAGCGCGGCCGACAGCGGTGTGCGGATCTGATGCGCCAGAGAAGCGACCATCCGGCCCAGCGATGACAACCGTTCGTGGCGTGCCAGTTGGTCCTGCAGGTGCCGGGTTTCCGTCAGGTCGTTGAGCAGCACCAACTGACCGGGCTCGGCGTCCAGGGAACGGGTGGCAATGGACAGGCGGCGCCCGTCCTTGAGGGAAATTTCATGGCCGTCGTCTTCACGGGGGGCAAAGCAGCGGGTGATGACTTCACGCCACAGTTCGCCTTCGAGCGGCAGGCCGAGCATGTCGCAGGCGGCCGGGTTGGCCTCGCGCACGCGGCCCTGGTCGTCGATCACGATGACGCCACCCGGCAACAGCGACAGCAGGTTTTGCAGACGGTTGGCCAAACGCTCTTTCTCGGCCAGCTCTTGCATACGCTGGGCACTGACCACCGCCAACTCGCCCTTGAGCTCGGAAACCCGGGCCTCCAGCAGGCTGTAGGAGTCGGTCAGTTGGCTCGACATCTGGTTGAACTGCGAGAACGCCTGCTCAAGACCCTGGCGGATCGGCGACTCTACAGGCGGAACCAGCCCCTGGATGGCAGGGGCCGAAGATAGCTGGGCGGCGTGGGGCATGATGCTCTCTCGCTGGCTGACCGTCAGTTAAACGGAACGTTGCGAGAGCTGTAGCAATACCCGTGCCTAAAAAAATAGACTTATTTTTCAGTCAGTTGAAAAACAGGCGTCAATCATCCGGCTGTTCATCACCTTCACGACGGCTCATTCCGTACTTGCGCATCTTCTCCACCAGCGTGGTTCGACGGATGCGCAGGCGTTCGGCGGCGCGGGCGACGATGCCGTTGGCATCGTCCAGGGCCTGCTGAATAAGGCCTTGCTCCAGATTGCCGAGGTAGTCCTTCAGGTCCAGGCCTTCGGGCGGCAGCATGGCAGTGGACGCGAAGTCTGGCGTATGGCCATTGATGGCCACTCGCTCTTCCAGGTCACTGCGCAGGCTGTCGACCATCTGCTCGTCTTCGTCGTCGACGTAGCGGAATTTTTTCGGCAGCTCGACCACGCCGATCACGCCATAGGGATGCATGATCGCCATGCGCTCCACCAGGTTGGCCAGCTCGCGGACGTTGCCCGGCCAGCCGTGACGGCACAAGGACATGATCGCGGCGGAGTTGAAGCGGATCGAGCCGCGCTTTTCGTGTTCCATGCGCGAGATCAATTCGTTCATCAGCAACGGGATGTCTTCCACGCGCTCGCGCAGCGGAGCCATCTCGATGGGGAATACGTTGAGGCGGTAGTACAGGTCTTCGCGGAAGCTGCCGACCTCGATCATGCTTTCGAGGTTTTTGTGGGTGGCGGCAATGATGCGCACGTCGACGCTCTGGGTCTTGTTGCTGCCCACACGTTCGAAGGTGCGTTCCTGCAACACGCGCAAAAGCTTGACCTGCATCGGCAGCGGCATGTCGCCGATTTCGTCGAGGAACAGGGTGCCGCCGTTGGCCAGTTCGAAGCGCCCGGCACGGCTGGTGATGGCGCCGGTGAAGGCGCCCTTCTCGTGGCCGAACAGTTCGCTTTCAAGCAGCTCCGCCGGGATCGCCCCGCAATTGACCGGCACAAAGGGCCCGTCGCGGCGCTTGGAGTGATAGTGCAGGTTACGCGCGACCACTTCCTTGCCGGTGCCGGACTCGCCGAGGATCAGCACGCTGGCGTCGGTGTCGGCCACTTGCTGCATCATCTGGCGCACGTGCTGGATCGCACGGCTGGTGCCGACCAGGCTGCGGAACAGGTTGGGCTCGCGGTGACGGCCGCGCTCGCGGGCCTGGTCGTACATCTCGCGATAGACCTGGGCACGGTGCAGGGAGTCGAGCAATTTGCTGTAGCTGGGCGGCATTTCCAGTGTGGACAACACGCGGCGGCGTTGGTCTTCGGGCAACTCGACCGAAGAAATATCGCCCATCAGCAACACCGGAAGGAACTCATCCCAGGTCGACAGTGTCTTTAACAAGCCCAAAACTGCGCCAGGAGCGTTTACCGTCCCGATCAGCACACAGATGACTTCACGGCTCGATGACAATGAGCTGACCGCCTGCTGCCAATCATAGCTGCCGCAGGGCAGATTTTCTTCGCCAAGAAAATTCAAAATCACCGCCAGGTCGCGGCGGCGAACGCTATCGTCATCAATGAGCAGAATTTTGGTTTCACGCCACATGCAATAGCAACTTCCCTAGTAAAACTTCCTGCCCCAGTGTGAGAGCAATCAAGACGTCCGTAGGACTCATTACCTTGTAGACGTCTGAAATCTGAAAACAACACTAGTTAAGTCAAAAAAACCTGCGCAGTCAAATTTATGACGCGCATTAGGGTTAACCGACTCTGTTCAACCAAACAGATGGTAGACCTTTGACGCGTTTTTCGCCTGGTTGATCTGCGACATCTCTTCGAAAATCGCCTGCCTCTCCCCCGTCGTCACCTCGAGCAATTGCTGGTACACCGCCAGCAGACTTTCCAGCTTTTCACGCAACGCATCCTCGTTGACCGGTGCTTCGCTGAGCACCTGATCGATCACATCGCGGCAGCCCAGGTCGAGTTCGCCGATGGCCTCCCAGTTACGGTCCGCCAGCGCGCCTACCAGCGCCTCACGGGTTTCATCAATGCGTTGCAGTGCATGGCTCATGACGTATTCCTCGAGGCCGTTGGCCTTACTGTGCGGCGCCTTGTGGGGTAGCGATACCATCCCAGCCTTGCTTGACGGTAATCATCAAGCGCGCAACCTCGTCGATCATCTCGGGGTCGTTATGCAGGTTGGCTTCCATCAGACGGTTGGTCATGTAGGCATACAGACTTTCCAGTTGCTGGACATACGCCGGGTTTTCGCTCTTTTCAGCGTCCAGACCGTCGCGCAGGCCGATGATGATATCCACCGCCTTGCCGAGCATCAGGCCCTTTTGCGCAATGTCACCACGCGCCAGCGCACCCTTGGCCTGAGCCATGCGGTCAAGCCCACCCTCCATCAGCATCTGCACCAGACGGTGCGGGCTGGCTTCAGAGATCTGAGCATGGGAATTGACCTTCTGGTATTGGCGAAGGGCTCTCATGGGATTCATGGTTCTACCTCGTAACAGGCGACAGCGGAAAGATTTCAGTAACGTTTATGTCGACTCGTTTACCCATAACTTTAATCCCGCGGTTATCAAAAAAGCCAATGCACGCAGCATTGGCTTTTTGCGTGGTGCCGCAAGGGCGCCACAAATCCGCTTGGTACAGTTCCTGCTTTGCCCCTTTCCAATCGTAGGAAACGATATTTAATTGACAGTCGCGGGCACCATGAAAAATATCATCAAGTTGTTAGTGCCAGAGATGCCGAAGGTCGAGCAGATTCTTCCGTACTGGCAGCAGATCGATGAAAATCGCTGGTACACCAATTTCGGCCCGCTGGTCTGCGAACTCGAAGAACGGCTGTCGCGCTCATTCAGTCGCGAGCCGACGAAGGTGCATGTAGTGTCCATGGCCAATGGCACCTGCGCGCTGCAAATCGCTCTGGAAGCGTTGAGGCTGCGCAAGGCTGGCCGAGTGCTCGTGCCGGGGCTGACCTTCGTCGCCACGGCCACCGCCATCATCCGTGCGGGACTTACGCCGCTGATCAGCGATGTGGACTCGGACAACTGGTTGCTGACGCCCGCCATAGCACGCGCAGCACTGGCTCAAACGCCTTTTGACGCAGTGATGCCGGTCGCGACGTATGGTTGCCCTCAGGACGTCGCCGGCTGGGACCTGTTCACCGCCGAAACCGGCATCCCGGTGGTGGTGGACGCCGCAGGCGCCTGGGGCAATCAACAGGTCGGCCTGACCACCAAGGTTGCCTTCAGCCTGCACGCCACCAAGGCGCTGGGCGGCGGCGAAGGCGGTTTTGTCGCCGCTCGCCACCACGCTTATGGCCAGAGCATGCGCGCACTCAGCAACTTCGGCATCGATGCCCAGAGTGGCGGCCTGGTGTTCGATGCGGGCGAGAACGGCAAGATGAGCGAATACCACGCCGCCGTTGCGCTGGCCGCGCTGGACAACTGGCCGACCGTCGCCGAAACACGGCGCAACCTGCATCAGCGCTATGCCGCCCGCCTGCTGGAGCGGATTCCCGCACTGAAACTTCAAGTCAAACCCGCCGAAGGCGTGTACAGCCTGATGCTCGTGTTACTGCCGCCGGGCGTTCGCGGCGTGGACATTCAACTGCGCCTGCTCGGCGAAGACATCGAAACCCGTCGCTGGTACTGCCCTCCCCTGCACGGCCACCCGGCCTTCCAGGCGTGCGCAGCCGGCCCGCTGCCGCAGGTCGACCTATTGACCGAACGCCTGCTGGGTTTGCCCTTTCATCTTTCATTGACCGATGCGGACATCGAACGAGTGATCGACTGCCTGGCAGACCTGCTCACCGATCAAGCGGCAGCGACATGACCGCGCGCGCAGACATCCGGTTCAACCTTCGCCCCTTGTTCAAACTGGTGTGAGCATGACAACTACTCCTTCAGCCACACACGTGCCGCTGGTCAGCATTGCGATACCGGCCTACAGCCCTCGATTCTTCGAGGCGGCATTGAGCAGTGCGCTGAATCAGCGCTACACCAATATCGAAGTGGTGATCACCGATGATTGTCGCGACGACGGCGTTCGCCTGATTACCGAACGCCTGGCTGCACAGTCGGCTGTGCCGGTGCGCTACCTGCACAACGAACAGCAGTTGGGCGGCATGCTCAACCTCAACCGCTGCATGCAGGAGTCCCAGGGCGAATACATCAAGTTTCTCAACGACGATGACGTGCTGCTGCCCGACTGCGTCTCGCGCATGGCGGCGGTACTCCAGGCGCGCGACGACATCGCGCTGGTCACTTCGCGGCGCACGATAATCGATGCCCAGGGTGACGCGCAGCCGGATATCCTTGAAACGTGCGGCGTGTTCAGCGAAGACACCTGCCTGCACGGCGAAGACATCATTTCGCTGCTCTGCGACTGGCCGGTGAATTTCATCGGCGAACCCAGCACCGTGATGTTTCGCCGCGCGCAGTTGAGCGACAAACTGCCGCACATCTGTGC
Source organism: Pseudomonas sp. MH9.3 (assembly GCF_034354675.1). NCBI lineage: Bacteria > Pseudomonadati > Pseudomonadota > Gammaproteobacteria > Pseudomonadales > Pseudomonadaceae > Pseudomonas > Pseudomonas sp. MH9.3. The sequence continues at coordinate 1,913,162 of NZ_CP133785.1, forward strand.
CCTTGGCGGCGTGGTGATCCGCGCCATCAACGACCTGGCGATGTTCGTGAACCTGCTGCAGCACGGTCACCTGGCGTTTCTGCATGAGCCGCTGTCGCTGTTTCGTCGGCACGCCGACCAGCGTCAGAATCAGCCCGACATGCAAGCGCTGTTCAAGCAGAGCCGTGCCGACTTCGTCGAGCAGATTCGTGCGCTGGGATTGTTTCGCCCGCAGTTCCTGCTGCAGGTGCGCCGCCGCTCCCTGTTCAGCCCTCAGGCATTCACGCCGTTTGCACTGCGCAATGCTTACGTTGCCCCCAATGCCGAAGCTACTGCCTCGGCGGGCAGTGCCGAAACGTGCGAATTGCTGGAGGTGCACCGGCCCACTCTGGAGGACAGCGAGCCCCCCGTGGCCGTGGTGATCCATGCCTTTCACCCGGATTTGCTGCCAGACATCCTGCAGCGCCTGATTCAACTGCATGAGCGTCTGCATCTATACGTCACCTGTATGGCAGGGCGCGAAAATGAAGTACGCGGCCATTTGGCGGCAGTAGGCCTGGGTTATTCACTGTTCCGGGTGTCCAACCATGGGCGCGACGTCCTGCCGTTTTTGAGCGTACTGCCGTATTTACGCGCCGATAATATCCACACCCTGGTCAAGCTGCACACCAAGCGTTCGATCCACCTGGGTGTCGCCAATTCATGGGCCAGTGACCTGTTCGATGACCTGCTCGGGCCAGTGCGCTTTCGCCAGTCGGTGGAGTACCTGGCCAACCCGACGCACCATCCGCTGCTGGGCACGGAGCACTACCGCCAGGCAGTGGTCACCAACCTGTCTGAAAACAACCGCTTCCATCTGCTCGCCCTGGCCCAGCGTGCTGGCATTGACCCTCATCACATCTACGAGGCGGATTTTTTTGGCGGCACCATGTTCTTCGTGCGCCTGGAGGCCCTGGCCCCGTTGGAGCGCATGCACCTGACGCCTGCCGACTTCGAAACCGAAGCCGGCCAGCTCGATGGCACCCTTGCCCACGCGTTCGAACGCTTTTTCGGCGTGCTGGGACATCTCGGCAAACAACAGCGCAATCTCCACCTGTATCAGCGCTGGCTGGAAACCCGGCAACTGGCCGCCAGCGAATTCGAAGGCTTGCCGGCGCGGCTGGCAAGCTGGCCGCAGCAACCGGGCGTATTGCTGGTGGTGACCGATACCAGCGGCGACATCGCCGCCTTGCGCGCCACCCTGGACAGCATCGACCGCCAGCTCTACCAGGCGGCGGCCATCGCCGTACTGTCCAATGCCGAGCCCGCCGGGATAACCCCGGCCGACAATCTGGTGTGGCTGCCGCTGGCAGAGTCCTGGCCGAGCCAGCTCAATGAACTGCTGCAAGGCATCCAGGCCGACTGGTGCTACCTGCTGCGCGACGGCGACCAACTCGACCCCCATGCCCTGCTGCTGCTGGCCGAGGGGATCGCGCTGAATCCCGGCATCCGTGCCTGTTACAGCGACGAGGATTCGATCACCGCCTCGGGCTGCCAGGACCCGGTTTTCAAACCGGACCTCAACCTCGACCTGTTGCGCAGTTACCCGTATGTGGGCCGCGCCCTGGCCTTCAGCCGCGACGCCGCCTTAGAGGCCGATGGCTTCGACCCTGCCTTCGCGGAACTTGCGCCCCACGACCTGCTCTTGCGGCTGATCGAGGCTCACGGGCTGGGCAGTGTCGGCCATATAGCCGAAGTGCTGGTGCACCAGGCCATCAACTTCGGCCAATGGCTGGGTGAAGCGCAGGTCATCGCTCACTCCGCGGCAGTCGTCGAGGCGCACCTGCAGCGCCTGGGCGTGTCGCACGAGCTGCGCACCGGGCCACTGCCGATGGTGCACCGCGTGGTCTATCAGCACCCCGCAAAGCCGTTGGTGTCGATCATCATCCCCACCAAAGACCAGTTGCCTATGCTGATGCGCTGCATAGAAAGCCTGATGGAGAAAACCCGCTACCCCCATTACGAACTGCTCATCGTCGACAACAACAGCCAAACCGCCGAAGCCCGTGAATGGTTCGCCGGCATGGAGCGCCTGAACGATGCCAAGGTGCGCATCCTGCGCTACCCACACCCGTTCAACTATTCGGCCATCAACAACTTCGCCGTCAGCCGCGCCCGTGGCGAGTACCTGGTACTGCTCAACAACGACACCGCCGTCATCGACGGCGATTGGCTGGACGCCCTGCTCCATCACGCCCAGCGACCGGAAGTCGGCATTGTCGGTGCCAAACTGCTGTTCCCCAGCGGCATGGTGCAGCACGCCGGCGTGGTCCTTGGCTTACGCGGCGTGGCGGATCACGGATTCATCGACAGCCCGATGCTGTCCAACGGCTATCTGCACCGCCTGCAGATCGATCAGAACTACAGCGCCGTAACGGCCGCCTGCCTGATGATCCGCACCGAGCTGTATCGTCAGGTGGGCGGGATGGACGAGGCCGGCCTGGGGGTTTCCTATAACGACGTGGACCTGTGCCTGAAAGTCGGCCAGGCCGGGCAACTGGTGGTCTGGACGCCTTACGCGATTCTGATGCACGAAGCCAACGTAAGTCAAAACCAGGTCGACAAGACCAGCCAGGACGCCAAACGCGAGCGCTTCAAGCGCGAACAGTCGGTGATGTATCAGCGCTGGCTGCCGCAGTTGGCGAACGACCCTGCCTACAATCGCAACCTGACCCTGGAAGGCGGCGGCTTCGCTTACGAATGCAACAGCGATGTGGCCTGGCGGCCATTCGCCAGCCGCACGCTGCCTTATGCTCTGTGCTATCCCGGCGACTCCTTCGGCAGCGGGCATTATCGAGTGCGTCAGCCCTTCGCTGCCTTGCAGGCCGCCAGACTGATCGACGGTGAAGTGAGCGATTTGCTGCTGCAACCGGTAGAACTGGAGCGCCTGGCGCCGGACACGATCATCTTCCAGCGCCAGTTCACCAAAACCCAACTGGAAGTCATCCAGAATGCCCGTTCGCTGTCCAAAGCCTTCAAGGTGTACGAGCTGGACGACTACATCCTGGATGTGCCCAAGGGCAACCTGACCCGCTCGCTGTTTCCCAAAGACACCGCCAAGCGCCTGAAAAAGGCCGTTGCCCTGTGCGATCGACTGGTGGTGTCGACCCAACCGCTGGCCAATGCGCTCAAAGGCTACAACGCCGACATTCGCGTGATGGAGAACCGCCTGCCCGCCCAGTGGTGGAGCGGGCTGACGAGCCTGCGCCAGCAGGGGCGCAAGCCTCGGGTGGGCTGGGCCGGTGGTTCGAGCCACGGCGCCGACCTGCTAGTGATTGCCGAGGTGGTTCGCGAACTGGCCGGCGAGGTGGAATGGGTGTTCATGGGCATGTGCCCACCGGCCCTGCGCCCCTACGTCCATGAGTTTCACGGTGGCGTGAACATCGACCAATACCCGGCACGCCTGGCAGCCCTGAACCTGGACCTGGCGCTGGCGCCGCTGGAAGACAATTTTTTCAACGCCTGCAAAAGCAACCTGCGGCTGCTGGAATACGGCGCCTGCGCCCTGCCGGTGATCTGTTCGGACATCCTGTGTTATCGCGGTGATCTTCCGGTGACGCGGGTCAAGAACCGCTCCAGTGACTGGATTGCCGCCATTCGCGAACACCTGACCGAACCGGACGCCAGCGCCGCAGCCGGCGACGCCCTGCACAGCGTGATACTGGACAAGTGGATGCTCAGGGAAGACAACCTGCTGGCATGGCGAGAGGCGTGGCTGCCCTGACGTGTGCATGAGGAACGCTTAAACCCCAGCAGTGGAGCTTTTCTGTGGCGAGCGGGCTTGCCCTAATGCCAGTCAGTTAAGCGCAGATTCCCAGTGGCGAGCAGGCTTGTCCTGCGTTGGGCTGCGCAGCAGCCCCAAAACCAGACGCTGAGCCCTATCAGGTACACCGCGTTTTGCTCGATGGGGGGCGCTTCGCACCCCAACGCGGGGCAAGCCCGCTCGCCACAACACGACTGCTCGCCACAGGGAGTCTGCGCACGCATAAAAAAGCCCAGGTCAACGACCCGGGCTTTTTGCCAATCAGTCAAATCAGTTGTTTTTCTGGTTGTTCAGCGCGTTGAGCGTACCCAACACGTTGTTGCTCTGCTGGCGCAACTGGGCCACCAGGGAGTCCATCGCCGCGTACTTGTTGGTCAGCGTGGTCTGGTAGGCATCGATCCGCTGGTCGAGTGCAGACTGTTGCTTGGCCAGGTCCTTGAGGCTATCGGACAACGAGGTGGAACGCGTCGCCAGGATACCGGTGGTCGGTTTGGCGTAGGCGTCGGTCGCCGTGGTCAAGCGCGCCAGCAAGCCGTCCTTGCCCGTGAAGATGCTGCTGAGGTCCGCAGCATTGGTCTTCATCGCGTTGTCCCACTGCTTGTCGTCGATCGACAGCAGGCCGGTGGTCTGGTCGGTTTCGACGCCGAACTGGGCCAGGGATCTCAATGCACCGTTGCCCGACATCGTGTTGAACTCGTTGCGAATCGCCGATTGCAGCGTGCGCATGGTCGAGTCACCGGTCAATGTCGCCGCCACGGGGTCGCCCGCCGCACTTTTGGTCACCGCCGTTTCTGCGGTCATCGCCTTGAGCAGCGCGTTGTAGGTGTCGACGAAGCCCTTGACGCCGGATTTGAGTGCGGTGGTGCTGGTACTGACGGAGATGGTCAGGGCCGTACGCACAGGATTATCACTCTTGTCTCCCGCAGTCGCCAGCGGCGACACCGTCAGCAACTTGATGCTGACACCACTCACCGCCTCGGTAATGTTGTTGGTCTTCGATTCGGCGGCAATGCCATCAATGGTGTACTTGGCATTCTGCGGCGGATTGACCACGGTGTAGCCGGTGTCGACACCCGAGTTGCCGGACATGGTCAAGTCCGTGCCCACACCGCCATTGGTCGAGGTGAGGATCAACCGTGAACCATTGGAGTCGGTGAGGATGTTGGCACTCAGGCCCGCAGTGCCGAACTGCGAGTTGATCGAGTCACGTACCTGCTGCAGGGTCGCGCCAGGCGCCACGCTGACGTCAAAGTTCTTGCCTGACTGCGAAATGGTCAGCGTGGTCGCCGTGTTGCCCTTGTTGATCACGCTCGATGCGCCACCGGCAAAGTTGGCGCTGCTCAGTTTCGAAGGCTGGGCCAACTGCGACACCACCAGCGAAAACGAGCCGTTGGAAGCGCCCGCGCCTGCGGTCATGGTGGCAACTTTTTCGTCCGAGGACGTACCGACCAGGCCACTGAAGCTGTTGTCGGTCCCCTGGGTCTTTAGCGCGCCACGGAACGCGTCCAAGGCTGCCTGAATCTTTCCGATGGACGAAAGTTGAGTGGTCGCTTTCTGCGATTGCGTGTTGATCTGAAGCTGTTTCGGTGCTTTTTCAGCATTTACCAGCGACGTAATGATCGAGCTGGTATCGATACCAGAACCCACACCACTAACTGTTGTACTCGCCATCATCGTGCTCCTAATTCGGTAGTTGCCGTTTTCTTGACGAGCAACCCATCAAGACATCACCGCAACAAGTTTCATGCCAGCTCAGACCTTTTCGTCGAACAGCACGTGGCTGGCATTTGCCAGGTTTTGCGCCAGCTTCAAGGCTGTTTCCGAGGGAATCTGGCGAATCACCTCGCCACTGTCGGTGGCGATGACCTTGACCACAACCCGGTGGGTTGAATCGTCAATCGAAAAATCCAGTTTGCGCTGGGCCGCTTGTACGAATTCACGAATATCGGTAACCGCTTGTTCCAGGTCAGCCCGTTCCGGCTTGCCGGCGATCGGCGCGATGGCCTCGACCTTGGTCTTGTCCTTGTCCGCAACGAGTGCGGTCGGTGCGCTTTGAGGTGCAACCGGTGGATAAGACGAGGCTAGCTTTACACTCATGTCCATGTCCAATCTCCTCTAAAACCGAAACGACGAAAGGGCACGTAAACGCACCCTTCCGTCAGTCACCAAGCGCGGTTATTACTGAAGCAGCTTCAGTACAGCGGATGGCAGTTGGTTGGCCTGCGACAGGATCGCGGTAGCGGCCGATTGCAGAGTTTGTTGCTTGGTCAACTCGGCTGTTTCAGCAGCGAAGTCGGTGTCTTGTACAGTCGAACGTGCAGCGGTGGAGTTCTTCTGAATGTTGGTCAGGTTGTCTACGGTAGTGGTCAGACGGTTCTGAACAGCACCCAGGCCCGAACGTACGCTGTCGATGCCGCCGATAGCCTTGTCGATCACTGCCACTGCGGCCTGTGCGTTGAAGGCACTGGTCACGTCGGTTTGAGCGATGGTGGTTTTGGTCGACGCTGCGGCAGTGCCGGTAGCGGCGAACAGACCGGTTACACCGGCACCGTTCAGTGCATAGCCCTTGGACGAGTCCAGGTTCACGGAACCGGTAGCGGTCAGGCCGTTGGCCAGGGCCGCGGCGGTGCCGTAGTTGCCGGAACCATCTTTGGTGGCAACAGTGATCGAGCCGGCTGCGGTGGCAGCGCTGAATGCCAGGTTTTCACCGGAGTCGGATTTGACCGACAGGGTGCCTTTGGTTTCGTCGAAGTTGACGCTGATGCCGAGCTTGGCGGAGTTGGATTTCAACTGGTCAGCCAGGCTGGCAGTATCGGTCACGCCGGTGAACGTTGTAGCTTGGCCACCGATGGTCAAGGTGAACGAAGCCGGAGTCGTTTTGGCAGCAGCGCCGACGACGAACTGAGCTTCAGTGCTGGCAGTAGCCGACAGGCCGCCTACAGCGCCGTTCAGTTGGCTGGCGATGGTTTTGGCCGAAGCACCTGCCGCTACAGTGACGCTGGCAGTCTGGCCGTTACCGGTGATGCCGATCGCGCCGCCTGCTACGCCGCTGGTGCTAGGGGTGATACCAACGCTTTTGACCTGCTGCGAACCGATGTTGTTGGCGGCTACGTTGTCCAGGCTCAGGTTGATGGTTTCGTTAGCGTTGGCGCCAACCTGAATGGCTTTGGTGCCGTACGAACCGTCGAGCAGCTTCTGGCCACCGAAAGTAGTGGTCTGCGAGATACGGGTCAGTTCCGAAGTCAGCGCCTGGTATTCTTCGTTGTTCGAAGTACGGTCAGCGTCGCTCAGGGAGCCAGTAGCCGAGGACAGAGCCAGGGTACGCATCTTTTGCAGAATGTCGGTCGAAGCCTGCATTGCGCCTTCAGCGGTCTGCGCGATGGAGATACCATCGTTGGCGTTCTTGACCGCTTGGCCCAGGCCGTTGATCTGGCTGGTCAGACGGTTGGAGATCTGAAGGCCCGAAGCGTTGTCTTTAGCACTGTTGATGCTCAGACCAGTGGACAGACGCTGCATGGAGGTTTGCAGCGAGTTGGCTGCTTTGCCAAGGCCGTTCTGGGTAGTGATGGAAGCAATGTTGGTGTTTACTGTTAAAGCCATGACGAAATCCTCGATGGTGGTTTACTGCGGCTTCCGGCCCTGGCAACCGCCGGGTGTGCCTGAGAACCTTCGTAATAGTTATCGTCGTATGAGCCGGTTGCTTGAGTGTTTTTTTGAATATTTTTAATAGCCCCGTGCCACCCCTTGCAATTCAAGGGTTTACGCGGGCCTGAAACCCCGTAATCGCGTGTTTTTCTGGCGCCAAATAAAAAACGCCGATGATCTCTCGATCATCGGCGTTTTGTATGGCGGCTCTATTAAGGTGTCACGGGCGATACAGAATCGCCGAGCCCCACGACAGGCCCACACCGAACCCGCTGATTGCCACGCGTTTCCAGGTGGCGTCCATCACGTGCTTTTCCAGCAGCAACGGAATGCTTGACGACACGGTGTTGCCGGTCTCGACCATGTCCTTGATGAACTTGTCCACCGGTGCATCTTCAAAACGCCGCGCCACGGCGTCGACGATCGCCGCACTGCCCTGGTGAATGCAGAACGCGTCAATCTCGTCAGCCTTGAGGTCTGATTCGTTGAGCAGCTCGTGCAGATGGGCCGGCACTTTGAGCAAGGCAAAGTTGAAGACCTGACGGCCGTTCATGAAGAACACGCCGTCGCTGACCTTGAGGTGCGGCGCGCCGGAACCGTCGGTGCCGAACTTCGACTTGCCGAGCAACCACGGCGCATCTTCGCCCATCCAGGTGGCGGTGGCGGCATCGCCGAACAGCATGGTGGTGTTGCGGTCTTCGGGGTCGACGATTTTCGAGTACGGGTCGGCGGTGATCAGCAGGCCGTTTTTCAGGCCGGCGGCTTCCATGAAGCCTTTCATCGCGTAGATGCCGTAGACGTAGCCGGAGCAGCCCAGGGAAATATCAAAGGCGGCCACATGAGTCGGCAGGCCGAGTTTGTCCTGCACGATGGCGGCGGTGTGGGGCAAACCCTCTTCGTCGCCGTTCTGGGTGACGACGATCAGCGCGTCGATTGACTCGCGCTTCAACTCCGGGTTGTTGGCAAACAACGCATTGACCGCCTCGACACACAGATCGGAGGTTTCCTGCGTAGCTTCCTTGCGCGGCAGGAACGCCGACCCGATCTTGCCAATGATGAATTCTTCATCCTTGGCGAATTTGGCACCCTGGGCGTAGTTATCGATCCCGTCCGCGGGCACGTAACTGGCGATGCTTTTTATGCCAATCATTGTGGCTTCCCAATACCGAATAGCTGGAGAACACCCCCGGGACTGCGCCTGGAGTGCTGACAATAAGAGGGGGTAACCCCGTAAAATCTCGCTGAAAGCCGCACCGCAGGGTGTGCTGGGCGACTTATCCTTTTCACACGATACAGTGAAGATGCGCCTTATGACTCACAGGTCACTCAATTTTCTGCGTTTTGTGCAAAACCCTTCAACAATTCAGCCGCGAAAACGACAACGGCCCACCCCGTTTTCGGAGTGAGCCGTCGGTTCGCTGCGCGAGCCTTACATCTTGTTGAACAGGCTCAACTGCGAGATCTTCACGAACGCCAATTGCGAGGCCTGCAGCATGGTTTGCTGCAAGGTCAGGTTGATCGCCGCCTGCGCGGTGTCGATGTTGCCCAGGTCGCTCATGGTGCTGGTGTTGGCCAGGCCGATGCTGGCGTTCTCACTGGCCTGGGTATCCAGGGCATTCTGCCGCGCGCCGATGGAGCCGCGCACCACATCGATCTGGGTACTGGAGTTGGTGAAGTTGCTGATCGCGGCAGACAACGCGTCCTTGAGCTTGACCGTCGCCGCCGGGCTGCCGTCGGCCGGCAGCTCAAGCGCCTGGCGCAGTTGGCTCAGGGTATCGAGCGCGTTCTGGGTCTTCTGGGTAGCGGCGCCCACCGCAAACTGGTCACCGCTCTGCGGCGTGCCGCTGACGTCGAACGTCACCCCGGCCGCGACGACGGTGGTGCCGCCGCCGGTATCGCCGGTGGCGATGGATTTACTCTCGGACGTGTACGGCTGGGCATACACCTGATACGCCGTGGCGCTGGTGAACTTGATCACCGCACCGTTGTTGGCCGGGAACGTGCTGGCATACGAGGCCTGGTTGGTCACGCGGGCATTGCTCAACTGCGCCGTCGAAGGGTTGCTGGCGGTGCGCGACACGCTGAAAGTGTCCGGCTTGGCTTCCAGGCTGAACGAGCGATCCTTGACCACGGCATCGGAGTTGGGGCCCGACGCGACGTCACCCAGGTTGAAGTTGATGTCGAATTTCACGCCACGCAAGTTGACGCTGGAGCTGCCCTCCTTGGTGGAATCGAACGTACCGTTACCGGGGATCTGCGAGGTGATGTCAACACCGTTCTTGTCGACCACGGTGTACTGGGTACTGCTACTGAAGGTCAGCTTGTAGGGCTGGCCGTCGGCGAATTTATTGGTGTAGTCGATGCCATTGGTGACGAGCCCGGCCGACAACGCCACTTTATTGTCATTGGCTACCGGCTGGGTGGCCGGTGGCACCACGGCCGGCGCGATCCAGGTGGCCTGGGTGCGGCTGGAGTTGACCGCGCCTTCCAGAATGTTCTTGCCGGTGTCACCGGCGCTGATGCTCAGGGTGTCGGACACCTGCAGGCTGAGCGGGGTTTCGTCGCCCTGATAGTTGTAGGTGCCGTCGCTGTTACGGCTGTAGGGCGGCGTATCGGTCTTGGAACCGGAAAACAGGTAGTTGCCCGACGAGTCCTTGCTGTTGAGCAGGCCCAGCACCTGATCTTCGATGGCACCGACTTCACTGGCCACCGAACGTCGGTCCGCATCGCTGAGGGAGCCGCCTGCACGCAGCGCCAGTTCACTGGCACGGCCCAAGGCCAGGTTGATCGACTGCAGCACGCTTTCTTCGTTGGTCAGGGAGTTTTTCAGGCTGGTGACGTTGGTGTTGAACTGGCCCAGCATGTCTTTCTGCTGCTGCAGCATCAACAGGCGCGCCGCCGCCACCGGGTCATCGGCGGCTGTCTGCACGCGTACGCCCGTGGAGGCCTGATCCTGAGCCTGTACCAGGCTTGAATAGTTGGTCTGGTACTTGGCGGCAGTGGTATCGAAATACTGCTGTGTGGAAATGCGCATTGTCCCAGGCTCCCTTAAAGACTATTGATCAGCGTACTGAAGGTTTCTTGCGCCGCCTTGATGATCTGCGACGACGCGGTGTAGTACTGCTGAAACTTGATCATGTCGCCCGCTTCTTCATCCAGGTTGACCTGGGATACCGAGTTGCGCGCGTCCTGGTTGGCCTTGAGCAGTGCGCCCGTGGCCGTGGTGTCGGTGTTGCCCGAGGCGGCCTTGGCCCCGACGGTGGACACCAGTCGACTGTTGGCCCCGACCAGGCTCACACCGCCGCCGCTGCCGTCACTCAACCCCACCGTGACTTTGGTCTGCAGGTCGAGCAGCGCCTGGGCGTTGCGGTTGTCCGACTTGCCCGTCGCATTGAACGAGAACGTGGTGCTGTCGCCATTGGCGGGCGAGCCGGCGACAGTGGTATCGAACTTGAAGCTCTTGGCCGGCACCAGCACGGCCCCACTGGCATCGCGCATCGGCACGTCGACCGTGATCTTGTTGGTCTGGCCCGGGATGATGGTGCCGGTGCCAATCGAATTGCCCTGGGCATCGTTGAGCGTGTAGCTCTGGGTGCCATCGGCGGCCGGCTTGCCGAACACCATTTTTACCGGCATTGAGCTTTCGATCCCGGTACGCAATTGAGCGGTGTCGGCGCCGCCGTGAATATCAATCGGCACGGTCAGGGTCGGCGGAGTGAAGGTGCCCGTGCCCTGGTTGGTCTTGCTGCCCTCGCCCAGCAACGGCGCGGCGAACGCGACTTTATTGGCGTCGGTCAGCTGGGTGCCGATGGTGGTCGCGCCATTGGCGGTGGGGCTGACTTTGAAACTGTCGCCGGCGGCCATGGGCCCCTTGCCGTCCAGTGCCAGGGTGAAGCCATCGATCACCGGCGGCGGCGTGGTGGTGGTGTCGAACGCGCCCATCGCCTTGCCGTCGGAACGCAGCACGGTATAAGTGCTGCCACTGGTGAAGCTGACCTTGTAGTCGTAGGTCGACAGCTTGCTGGTGTCCTTGATCGTGACATTCAGGTTGCCGGAGCCGGCACTGTTGCCCGCCGCTCCCTGGCTGCGCTGCGCAATGGCGGCGGCGCTGTTGATGTCCTTGAACAACGACGCACCAAAGTCACCGTTCAGGTCCAGGCCCTGGCCCAGCTGGCTGTTGACGGTGTCAGCGGTGGCCAGCGCGATACGCCCCAGGTCGTTGATGGTGGGCGTCAGCACATCGCTGCGGTAACGCAACAGGCCGCCGATGCTGCCACCGCTGAGCACATTGCCCAGGTCGATGGCGGTACTGCCACCGGCATTGAGCTGGATGGTGTACTGGGTCGGGTCGCTTTTGCTCGGCACTGCCGAAATGCTGTTGGACTGGTCGCCCAGCACCAGGGACTGGCCACTGCCAGTGCTGACGCTGAACACGCCGTTCTTCTCGCCGGTGGTGACGCCCACCAGCTCATTGAGCGAACGCACCGCCTCGTTGCGCGCATCCAGCAGGTTGGCCGGCGCACTCATGTTGGAGCCCTGCGCCTGGGTGATCTGCTTGTTGAGCGAGGCGATGGAAGAGGTCAACTGGTTGACCTGATCACTCATGGTGCTCAACTGACCGTTAATCGACTCTTTCTGTTGGGTCAATTGGCTGGAAATTGCGTTGAAGCGGTTGCTCAGGGTCTGGGCGCTGGTCAGCAGCACCTGACGGGCGGACACGTCACTGGGGTTGGCCGCCGAGGTCTGCACGGCGGCAAAGAACCCACTCAGCACCGAAGACATGCCGGTGGTCTTGTCCGACAGGGTCTTGTCGATGGCGCTGGCCTGGCCCGAATAAGCCTTGGCGTCGTTATTGAGCGCCGTGCTGTTCTGGTAAGCCGCGTCGAGGAATTCGTTGTACACCCGGCGCACGTCGGCCAGGGTGGTGCCGGTACCGACGAACAGGCCACCGTAAGGGTTGGCCGCGCTGGCGTTCTGCGTGGTCTGCTGACGCGAATAGCCCGAGGTATTGGCGTTGGCGATGTTGTTACTCAAGACTGACAACGACCCTTGAGCGGCGTTGAGCCCCGACATCCCGATACTGAGCAAACTCATGGTTCAAACCTTATAAATGTGTGGTTGCGCCAGCGGCAGCGTAATTCTGGTAACTGCCCATCGTTTTTGCGATCTGCGAAATCTTGCTGGCGTAATCCGGGTCGGTTGCGTATCCGGCTTTTTGCAACTCGCGCACAAACTGCTCCGGGTTGTCGGCTGATTTCACAACATCTTTATAGCGATCATTGCTTTGCAGCAACGTGACGAGGTCATGGAAGCTGTCCTGGTAGGACGTATAGGAACGGAACTGCGCCGTTTCCTTGACCATCGCCCCGTCACGAAACTCGCTGGTGATTGCACGGGCCTGTTCGCCCTGCCAGCTCTTGCCGGCCTTGATACCGAACAGGTTGTGGCTGCTGCTGCCATCCTGGGCGCGCATTACCGACTTGCCCCAACCGGTTTCCAGAGCGGCCTGGGCCACCAGGTACTTAGGATCGATGCCAATGCGCGCGGCGGCGGCCTTGGCCATCGGCAGCATGGTGGCGACAAATTCATCCTGGGAACTGAACGCTTTCTTCGCCGGCGCCAACGGTGGCTGGGCCACGGCGCGGGCGTATACCTGCATCTGCCCGCTCGGCGCGGCAAACGCACGCGCGCTGCTGTTGACCACATTGTCGGCGGAGGCGCTGTTGCGCAGCGGCGCGCTTTTGGCGTCGATAGCCACCGGCGCGGTCGGCACGATGCCGGCGAGCAGGCGGTCGGTCAGCTTGCTCGGCAAGGCGATGCGGCGCTGGTTCATCAGCGCCACGTCATTGCTGTGGGACGCCGCGCCGCCAGCCTGGGGCTCAGCCACACGGTACGCCCACAGCGGCCGCTGGCCATTGGAGCGGCCCAACGGGCCGGAAGCCTGGGTGCCGGCGGCAATCTCGGTCGGCACATCGACTTTCTTCGCCGGCTCAGTTGCCCCAGGGCCTTGCAGGGTGGCCGCCTGGGCGTCCACCGGCTTGTTCTTCTGCATCTGGCGCATCAGCACGTCGGCGAGGCCGATGCCGCCGCCTTCGCGGGACATCGACACCGCCAGTTGCTGGTCGTACATGTCCTGGTACTGCTTGGCGGCATCGGTGTTCAGCGGGTTGTCTTCGCCCACGGCGTCGGTGGCCTTGCGCATCGACTTGAGCATTTCGCTGAGAAACAGCGACTCGAATTCCTGCGCCACTTTGCGCATGTTTCCGTCGCTGTTCTTGTCGCCGACCTTCAGTTGGTTAAGCCGGTTCAAGTCGGAGTAAGACCCCGAGTCCGCCGTGCTGCTGATGCCGCTCTTGCGCATATCCATGGCCATGGCCTCAGATCACGATCAGGTCGGCTTGCAAGGCGCCGGCCTGTTTCAGGGCTTCGAGGATCGCCATCAAGTCGCCTGGCGCCGCGCCCACCTGGTTCACCGCACGGACGATCTCGTCCAGGGTGGTGCCGGGGCCGAACTTGAACATCGGTTTGGCTTCCTGCTGGGCATTGACCCGCGAGCGTGGCACCACCGCCGTCTGGCCATTGGACAAGGGCCCAGGCTGGCTGACGATCGGGTCTTCGGTGATGGTCACGGTCAGGCTGCCGTGGGTGACCGCCGCCGGCGAGACCTTAACGTTCTGGCCGATCACGATAGTGCCGGTACGCGAGTTGATGATGACCTTGGCCACCGCCTGGCCAGGATCGACCTCGAGGTTTTCCAGGATCGACAGATAATCGACACGCTGGCTTGGGTCCAGTGGCGCGGTGACGCGCACGGAGCCACCGTCGATGGCCTGGGCCACGCCTGGGCCGAGCATGTCGTTGATCTTGTCGACCACACGTTTGGCAGTGGTGAAGTCGGAGCGATTGAGGTTCAGGGTCAGGCTGTTGCCCTGGTTGAACCCGCTGGGCACGGTGCGTTCCACGGTGGCGCCGCCAGGGATGCGTCCGGCCGACGGAACGTTGACGGTAATCTTCGAACCGTCGCGGCCCTCGGCGTCAAAACCGCCCACCACCAGGTTGCCCTGGGCGATGGCGTAGACGTTGCCGTCGATGCCCTTGAGCGGCGTCATCAGCAAGGTGCCGCCGCGCAGGCTCTTGGAGTTACCGATGGACGACACGGTGATATCCACCACCTGGCCCGGCTTGGAGAACGCCGGCAAATCGGCGCTGATCGACACCGCCGCGACGTTTTTCAGTTGCACGTTGCCTGAACCCGCCGGCACCTTGATGCCGAACTGCGAGAGCATGTTGTTGAAGGTCTGCAGGGTGAACGGGGTCTGGGTGGTCTGGTCACCCGTACCGCTGAGCCCCACTACCAGGCCGTAACCGATCAACTGGTTGGAGCGCACGCCGGAAATACTGGCGATGTCTTTCAGGCGCTCGGCCTGGGCGACAGCGCTCAGGCTCAGCAGGAGCGCCGCCGCCAGCAGTTGCTTGAGGTTCAAAGTTCTCACCTTAATGGGCACCTAGAAAGGAAACAGCGGGCTAAGGAAGAAACGGTCGAACCAGCCCGGCTGGCTCGCATCGGCAAACGCGCCGGTGCCGGAGTACGTGATGCGCGCATCGGCGATGCGGGTCGACGGCACGGTGTTGTCGGTGGAGATATCATCTGCACGCACCATGCCAGCAATGCGCACCAGCTCGTCGCCGGTGTTGAGGGTCATCCACTTTTCACCACGTATCGCAATGATGCCGTTGGGCAATACATCGGCCACGGTCACAGTGATCGAACCGGTCAGGCTGTTGCCCTGCCCTGCCGCGCTCTTGCCATTGGTGGCACGGTCGCCGCTGTAACCGGCGCTCAAGCTCAGGTCGCCATCGCCCAACGGATTATTGACGTTGGGCACCGCACCGAACAGCGAGGTGAGGCCGATGCCGGCCTTGCTGGTTTTGCCCACCTGGGAGTTGGCGTTCTTGCTGGCCTGGGTGCGCTCGTTCAGGGTGATGGTAATGATGTCACCGACCCGGAACGCCTTGCGATCGCTGTACAGGTTCTGCTCGAAACCGGCCTGGTAAATCGAGCCATTGTTGGCGGCCGCCGGCAATGGCGTGCGCGGCAACACCGGCGCGTAGTACGGGTCATTGGGTTTCGGCGACGGCGCGACACACCCCGCCAGCACGCTGATCCCACTCAATGCCAAGACACAAACAAAGCGATTCATGACCCTAACCTCACGGTGTTGCAGACGCGCTCGCAAGCGCCCCATAGACTTGATTACAGATTCTGCGTGACGAACGAAAGCATCTTGTCGGCGGTGGAAATCACCTTGGAGTTCATCTCGTAGGCGCGTTGAGTGGTGATCATGTTGACCATCTCCTCAACCGTGCTGACGTTGGAAGTTTCCAGGGTGCTTTGCAGGGTGGTGCCGAAACCGTTGAGGCCTGGAGTGCCGATTTGCGGCGCGCCGCTGGAGGCGGTTTCCAGGAACAGGTTGCCGCCCATCGCCTGCAGGCCGGCCGGGTTGATGAAGTCGGCGGTCTGCAGGTTGCCGATCACTTGCGACGCCGGGTTGCCGGCGACGGTGATCGACACGGTGCCGTCGTTACCGACGGTGAAGGTCTGCGCATTCGCAGGCACCACAATCGCAGGTTCCAGGGCAAAACCATTGGCGGTGACGACCTGACCGTTGGCGTCCAGGTGGAATGTGCCGTCACGGGTGTAGGAAGTCGTGCCATCCGGTTGCAGGATCTGGAAGAACCCCTTGCCGTTGATCGCCATGTCCAGGGGTTGCCCGGTTTGCTGCAAGTTACCGGCGGTGAAGTTTTTCTGGGTGCCGACGATCTGCACACCGGTACCCAGCTGCAGGCCCGACGGCAGTTCGCTGTCCTGGGTCGACTGGGCGCCCGGCTGCTTCTTGATCTGGTAGAGCAAGTCCTGGAACTCGGCGCGATCACGTTTGAAGCCCGTGGTCGACACGTTCGCCAGGTTGTTGGAAATGGTGGTCAGGTTGGTGTCCTGGGCGGACAAACCGGTTTTGGCAACCCATAGAGCCGGAAGCATGCTGTTCTCCTTCGTGCGCCTGATCGTTGGCGCCGTGCTGCGAAATTAGTGGGTGACTTAGCTCATCTGCATGACGCGAGTCATGGCCTGATCGTCTTCCTTGGCGCTGTTCATCATCTTGATGTGCAGCTCGAACTGTTTGGAAAGCGCCAGCACCGCGGTCATTTCCTCCACCGCGTTGACGTTGCTCGCCTGCAGGAAACCCGAGTTCAGCGTGACCCGCGCATCGGCCTGGGCAGGCTGGCCATCCTTGGTGTGGATGGTGCCGTCCAGCCCCTTGGTCATGTTCTTGAGGTCCGGCTGGACCAGCTTGATGCGGTCCACTTCGGCCATCACCCGCGGGCCTTCGCCCATCGCGCGGATGCTGATGGTGCCGTCGGTGCCCACTTCGATTTTCTGCTGGGGCGGCACGGCAATCGGGCCGCCGTTGCCCATGATCGGCATGCCGTTGGCGGCGCGCAGCACGCCCAGCGCGTCCACATTCATGCTGGCGCTGCGCACGTAGGCTTCGCCGCCATCCGGGGTTTGCACGGCCATCCAGCCGTCGCCGCTGACGGCCACATCGAGGTCACGACCGGTTTCGATCATGGCGCCCGGCGAGAAGTCAGTGCCTGGCCGCTCGGTCAGGGCAAACGCCCGCGCCGGAAAGCTGTCACCGAACACCGGCATCGAACGCGCCTGCTCCAGGTCGCGCTGGAAGCCGTTGGTGGAAATGTTCGCCAGATTGTTGGCATGGGCCTTCTGCGCCAGAGCATTCTGGCTGGCGCCGGTCATTGCCACGTAAAGGTATTTGTCCACGCTCTATCCTCTTTCTGACGGACGCTTGCCGCCCACCGCTGTACTGATGAGGCTTAAGCAATTTGCGGTCCAACTTTTTGGAATGGACGCAAGTGCAGGTGGGGCGGGGGTTTGGAGGGAGTTGAGGTGGGCAGATGGACGGGGGATAGTCGAAAAAACGGCGGACTACTGCCGCGGGCGGCAAGTATCGGTCTTGAAACTGACGCGGGTTGGTTTTTTTGGGGCTGCCTGGGTTTTTGCGTGCATATCCGTTATTTGGGTAACGGGGCGCCCAAGATCAAAAGCAGGATCAAAAGCCAGAGCAAGGCAGATCTAAAGCAGTCTGATACCTTCAGAAAAATGGAGATCCAAATGTGGCAGGCAGGAACCCCCGGTCGGCTCTAACGCCGCCGCGCTTTTGCTTTTGATCTGGAAGCGCCCCGTCAACCATGTGTCCGGACTAGACAGTTCCTCCCAGAAGTGAGCCGCTGTAAGAGCGGTGTACCCACCCGCAGACGCACTCAAGCACCCTTCACCACCCCATAATCGCGCAACTTATTCGCAATAGTCGTATGCGAAACCCCCAACCGCTTCCCCAACTGCCGACTGCTGGAATGCTCCACATACAACGCCTCCAACACCGCCTTCTCAAACCGCCCGACAATCGCCTCCAACCCCCCTTCCAGCGAAAAGTCTCCCAGCGGCTGACGCACCCCGTAATCCGGCAGTCGAATATGCTCCACCTTGACCACCCCGCCCTCACACAACGAAACCGCCTGAAACAACACATTCTCCAGTTGCCGCACATTCCCCGGCCAATGGTAATGAGCAAGCCGGTCCATGGCCGCCGGTGCCAGTGTTGGCAGCGGGCAGCCGATCTGCCGGCTGGCCTGGTCGAGAAAGTGCTCCACCAACGGCACCAGGCCATCCAGGCACTCGCGCAACGGCGGGATATGCAACGACAACACATTCAGCCGGTGATACAAATCCTGACGAAACTCCCCCCGCGCGCAGAGTTCGGACAAATCCACCTGGGTCGCGCAAATCACCCGCACATCCAGGTACACCTCTTCATCGCTGCCCACTCGACGAAAGCAACCGTCCTGCAGAAACCGCAGCAATTTCACCTGCAACCGCGCGCTCATTTCCCCCACGCCATCAAGAAACAGGGTCCCGCCCGCCGTCAGTTCCAGCAGCCCGAGCTTGCCCTCGGCGCGGGCCCCTTCAAATGCGCCGGGGCCGTAGCCGAACAGTTCGGTCTCGGCCATCGACTCCGGCAACCCCGCGCAGTTGAGCGCCATCAACGGCGATTGCCCACGCGGGCTGGCCAGGTGGCAGGCGCGGGCCAGCAGTTCCTTGCCGGTGCCGGTTTCGCCTTCTATTAATAGCGGCGCATCCAACGGCGCCATCCGCCGCGCCTCGCGGACCACCGCGGCCATGACCCGCGAGCTCTGGAAAATGCTGTCGAAGCCGCGCAACTCCTGCTTGCGCACGTTGTAGATGCGCTCGCCGACACGGTCGGCACGGTGCAGGGTCAGTACGGCGCCCGCCATGGCTTCGCTGTCGTCGTGCTCGGACGATTGCAACGGCGCGATATCGGCCAGGAACACATCACCCTTGACCTTGACCCGCAAGCCGTTGATGCGCGACTTGCTGGCGCGCACCAGTTCCGGCAAGTCGAAATCCTCGGCGTAGCGCGACAGCGGAATTCCCGGCACCTCGTCCACCCGCACCCCGAGCAACTGCGCGGCCGAGCGGTTGGCGGCAACGATGGAGCCGCCCATATCGATCGACAGCACCGGAAACTCCAGGGCGCCCAGCAAGGCGTTGAGTTCCATGTGCCGGCGCTCGCTGGGCATCAGCCCTACCCGTTTTACGCCGAACACCCCGCCAATTGCCTCGAACTTCGGGCGCAAGGCCTGGAACTGCATGTTCACCAGGTTTGGGCAGTACAGGTAAATGGCGTTGCCATGCTCACCGCCGACCTCGCCTTTGGCGACGTTGACGCCGTACTCCACCAGCAGGTTGAGGATATCCCGCAGGATGCCGATGCGGTTCTGGCAATGCACTTTGATACGCATGAAGAGACCCGAAGAGTGGGAAGACGCTGCGTGTTTTTGTCGCTGAGCGCAGATTATCGTCAAGATTATGTTACAGCCAGTGTCCTTTTCCCAGCCCAATGCCGTGACGAGCGCAGATTCGTAACGAATTCTTTACGAACGGTAGTGAGTTTTCCTGCAACTGACTCTGGAAACCGGATGGAATCCTGCCCGGCAGGGCGTATCAATACCGGTATCGCAGGACATAACAATAATGAACGCCTAGCAGGAGAGCCGTATGAAGCAGACGCAATACGTGGCCCGCGAGCCCGATGCGCAAGGTTTTATCCATTACTCGCCGGAAGAACACGCGGTGTGGAATACCCTGATCACGCGCCAACTGAAGGTGATCGAGGGTCGCGCCTGCCAGGAATACCTGGACGGTATCGACAAGCTGGCACTGCCACTGGACCGCATCCCGCAACTGGACGAAATCAATCAAGTGCTGGCCGACACCACCGGCTGGCAAGTGGCTCGCGTTCCGGCGCTGATCCCCTTCCAGACCTTTTTCGAGCTGCTCGCCAGCAAGCAGTTTCCGGTGGCGACGTTTATTCGCACCCGCGAGGAACTGGACTATCTGCAAGAGCCGGATATCTTTCACGAGATCTTCGGCCACTGCCCGCTGCTGACCAACCCCTGGTTCGCTGAATTCACCCACACCTACGGCAAGCTCGGCCTGGCGGCCACCAAGAAGCAACGGGTGTACCTGGCGCGGCTGTACTGGATGACCATCGAGTTCGGCCTGGTGGACACCCCCGCCGGCCTGCGCATCTACGGTGGCGGCATTCTGTCGTCGCCCAGGGAGACGGTGTACAGCCTGTCAGCGCAGCCCGAACATCAAGCCTTCGACCCACTGGAAGCCATGCGCACGCCGTACCGCATCGACATCCTGCAACCGCTGTATTTCGTCCTGCCCGAGCTCAAGCGCCTGTTCGACGTGGCGCAGGAAGACATCATGGGCATGGTCGAGCGCGGCATGCAGCTGGGTCTGCACGCGCCCAAGTTTCCCCCCAAGCCCAAGGCTGCCTGAACCGTGTATTTTGACGCCAGGTGAGTCTGTTCCCTGGCCGCGCGTTGCTTTAGGGTGACGCCACTGACCTTCACCTTTCGAATTCAGGACATCTCCATGACCACGTTGAACCAAGCCCACTGTGAAGCCTGCCGCGCCGACGCCCCGCAAGTCAGCGATGAAGAGTTGCCGGTACTGCTCAAGCAGATCCCTGACTGGAACATCGAAGTGCGCGACGGCGTGATGCAGCTGGAAAAGGTATTCCTGTTCAAGAACTTCAAGTTCGCCCTGGCTTTCACCAACGCTGTGGGTGAGATCGCCGAAGCCGAGGGCCATCACCCTGGCCTGCTCACTGAATGGGGCAAGGTCACCGTGACCTGGTGGAGCCACTCGATCAAGGGCCTGCACCGCAACGACTTCATCATGGCCGCGCGCACCGACGAAGTGGCCACCGGCGCCGAGGGCCGCAAGTGATGCATTTCGATGCCATTGGCCGCGTGCCCGGCGACCCGATCCTGGGCCTGATGGAGCTGTACGCCGAGGACGCCAGCCCGCACAAGTTCGACCTCGGCGTGGGCGTGTACAAGGACGATCAGGGCCTGACGCCGATTCTTCATGCGGTGAAACTCGCCGAGCAGCGCCTGGTGGACACGCAGACCACCAAGACCTACATCGGCGGCCACGGCAATGCGGCCTTCGGCACCCTGCTCTGCGAACTGGTACTGGGCGCCGATTCAGCGGTGCTCGGCGAACGTCGTGCCGGCGCCACCCAAACCCCGGGCGGCACCGGTGCCCTGCGCCTGAGCGCCGACTTCATCGCCCAGAGTTTGCCCGGCCGTGGTGTCTGGCTGAGCGACCCGACCTGGCCGATCCACGAAAGCATCTTCGCCAGGGCCGGGCTCAAGGTCAGCCACTACCCCTACGTGGGGGCTGACAATCGCCTGGACGTAGCGGCAATGCTGGCGACGCTGACCACGGTGCCGGAGGGCGACGTGGTGCTGCTGCACGCCTGCTGCCACAACCCGACCGGCTTCGACCTGTCCCAGGATGACTGGCGCCAGGTGCTGCAGATTGTGCGCGAGCGCCGGTTGCTGCCGCTGATCGACTTCGCCTACCAGGGCTTTGGCGATGGCCTGGAACAGGACGCCTGGGCCGTGCGCTTGTTTGCCGCCGAGTTGCCCGAAGTGCTGGTGACCAGCTCGTGCTCGAAGAACTTCGGCCTCTACAGCGACCGCGTGGGCGCGCTGATTGTGTGTGCGGCCGATGCCGAGAAACTGACGGATGTGCGCAGCCAATTGGCCAATACCGCGCGCAACCTGTGGTCGACGCCGCCGGATCATGGCGCTGCAGTGGTCGCAACCATCCTCGGCGACGTTGAACTGCGCGCCCTGTGGAGCGGCGAGGTCGAAGCCATGCGCGCGCGCATCGCCCAATTGCGTGCCGGGCTGGTGGACGCCCTGGCCCCCCACGGGTTGGCTGAGCGGTTTGCGCACATCGGGACGCAGCGCGGAATGTTTTCCTACACCGGCCTGAGTGCCGAGCAGGTCAAACAACTGCGTGAGAAGCACAGCGTGTACATGGTGAGTTCGGGACGGGCCAACGTCGCAGGCATTGATGCAACACGCCTGAATAGGCTGGCCCAGGCCATCGCCGACGTGTCACCCAACTAAAGGAGGGAGGGGCTTGCTCCCTCCCACACCTTCAGCCTGCGACCATTTCGGCCTTGAGCTGCGCTTCTTTCGCCTGCGCATCCGCCAGGCGATACAACTCGATCTGCCCATCCCAGTGCTCGATCAGCGCGGTGCAGGACTCAACCCAGTCCCCGCAGTTGAGGTAGTCCACCTCGCCCACCTTGCGAATCTCCGCATGGTGAATATGCCCGCACACCACTCCGTGCAGCTCGCGCTTGGTCACTTCGTGGGCGATGGCTTCTTCGAAATCGCTGATAAAACTCACTGCGGTCTTCACCTTGTGCTTCAAATACGCCGACAGCGACCAATAGCCATAGCCATAGCGCGCCCGCCAATGGTTGAGCCAGCGGTTCAAGGTGAGGGTAAATTCGTAGGCCGAGTCGCCCAGAAACGCCAGCCAGCGGTGATAGCGGGTGATCACGTCAAACTGGTCGCCGTGAATCACCAGCAGGTGACGACCATCGGCGGTGACGTGCACCGCTTCGTCCACCAACTGGATATTGCCCAGGATCAGCTTGGAATAGCGGCGCAAAAATTCGTCATGGTTACCGGTGACATAAATCACCTCGGTACCGCGCTTGGCCATGGTCAGCAGACGGCGGATCACGTTGGTGTGAGCCTGGGGCCAATACATGCCGCCGCGCATTTTCCAGCCATCGATGATGTCGCCCACCAGGTACACCTTGTCGGCGTGGTAGCCCTTGAGAAATTGCGACAGGTGTTCAGCCTGACAATCCCGGGTGCCCAGGTGCACGTCGGAAATCCACAGGGTACGCACCCTTTGCTTGCGGCTGGGCTTGATGGACTCTGCACTGGTCATGGGCTTGCCTCGGCGGTGTTTTCGCGAGCTTGCGCCCTGGCGATTAATAGCCCATGACAACGGTGCGTCAGTCTGATGACAGCGACCTGGCTGCGATCATCCCGACGCAGTGTGCGTTGTAGGAATAGTCATGCGATAAAAATCGCGAGGCGGACGACAGACGCCGACCTGCGCAACCCACTAGACTGCGCCTCTGTCACCTCGTTGGTTCAAGGATCGCAATGACTCCCCGCTCAGCCCTCGGCGCCCTGCATATCGGCGCACTGATGTTTGGCCTCACCGGCGTATTCGGCAAACTGGCGGCCGCCTCACCCGCCATTATCGTGTTTGGTCGCGCCGCGTTTGCCGTGCTGGCCCTGGCGGTATTTGCCCGGTTCGCCAGCAATGCTCCCTGGAAGCCACTGCAGATGCGCGACTGGCGCCGACTGGTGGTCAGCGGCGTACTGCTGGCGGCGCACTGGGTGACGTTCTTTATTGCGGTCAAAGTGGCCGGTGTGGCGGTTGCCACGCTGGGGTTCACTGCGTTCCCGGCGTTTACCGTGATCCTTGAAGGGCTGATTTTTCGCGAACGCATCCGTGCCAATGAAGTGTTGCTGGTGGCGCTGGTCACGGTCGGCCTGGTGCTGGTGACGCCGGACTTCAATCTTGCCAGCGAAGCCACCGGCGGCCTGTTGTGGGGGATTGTCTCGGGGTTGCTGTTCTCGTTGCTGTCGCTGAACAACCGTGCCGGCTCCGGGCGAATTCCGGCGGTGCAGGCGGCGTTGTGCCAGAACGTGGTGGTCGCGGTATGCCTGTTGCCCATGGCGGCACCGGGGCTGGCGCAGGTGCGTGCGATTGACTGGCTGTGGATCGGCCTGCTCGGGGTGTTCTGCACGGGCCTGGCCCATAGCCTGTTTGTTGCCAGCCTGGCAGTGATCAAGGCACGCACCGCGTCGGTGGTGTTCGCCATGGAGCCGGTCTATGGCATTACCGTGGCCTGGCTGCTGTTCGCCGAGACCCCGACCCTGCGCATGCTGCTGGGCGGCGCGCTGATCATCGTCGCCATTGTGCTGTCCGGCCTGATGGGCAGCGCCGCTCAGGCAAAACAGCCGGCTGGGGCAAGCTGACGCCTAAGCGGTGCGGTCGTTGTGGCCCAGATCACGTTGCGGGTCGATCTGGTCACGTACCCGTTGCTTGAGCACCTTGGCCTCGGGGAAGCCGCCGTCGGCCTTGCGCTCCCACAGTTGCACGCCGTCGCAGGTAATCCGAAATACGCCGCCGGTCGCAGGCTCCAGTGCGACCCGGGCCAGATCCTCGGCAAAGGTGCTTAACAGCTCCTGCGCCAGCCACGCCGCGCGGAGCAGCCATTGGCACTGGGTGCAGTAGGTGATGACGATCTCGGGTTTGTTCGCGGACATAATTTGACAGGCTCCTGGCGTAACGGCCTCAGCGGATCGAGTGGCTATAATACCGGCCATTATCGCCCAGCCTTGAGATTCATGATGCGCCGCCTGTTGTCCTGCCTGTTCCTGTGCCTGTTTCCCCTTCTTGCCGATGCCGTTGAACCGCCACGCCCGAAAATCGGCCTGGTGCTGTCCGGCGGCGCCGCGCGTGGCCTGGCCCACATTGGCGTGCTCAAAGCGCTGGAGGAGCAAGGCATCCACATCGATGCCATCGCCGGCACCAGCATGGGCGCGGTGATCGGCGGGCTGTACGCATCGGGCTACAAGATCGACGAACTGGAAAAACTCGCGCTGAGCATCGACTGGCAGCAAGCCCTGTCCGATGCACCACCACGCGAAGACGTACCGTTTCGCCGCAAGCAGGATGACCGGGATTTCCTGGTCAAGCAGAAACTCAGCTTCCGCGACGACGGCAGCCTCGGCCTGCCGCTGGGCGTGATCCAGGGCCAGAACCTCGCGCTGCTGCTGGAGAGCATGTTCGCCCACAGCAGCAACACGCGTAATTTCGACAAACTGCCTATCCCGTTTCGGGCGGTGGCCACCGACATCACCACGGGCGAAAAAGTGGTGTTCAGCAAAGGCCACCTGCCCCAGGTGATTCGCGCCAGCATGTCGATCCCTGCCGTGTTCGCCCCGGTGGAACTGGACGGCCGATTGCTGGTGGACGGTGGCATGACCGATAACATTCCCGTGGATGTGGCGCGTGAGATGGGCGTCGACATTGCTATCGTGGTCGACATCGGCACCCCGCTACGCTCGCGCAAGCAACTGGCTACGGTGGTAGATGTACTCAACCAGTCCATCACCCTGATGACCCGGCGCAACTCCGAAGAACAGCTCAAGGCCCTGCATCCCAAGGACGTGCTGATCCAGCCGCCACTGAGCGCCTACGGCGTCACCGATTTCGGCCGCGCCAGGGACATGATCGACGCCGGCTACCGCGCCACCCGCGCCCTCGACCAGCGCCTGGCCCACCTGCGTCCCGCCGAACAGATCGATGCCGAGCTGGTGGCCGCGCGAGCCCCTGGCGAGCGCACACCCGTGATTACCGCCATCAACGTGGAGAACGACTCGAAAGTCAGCGACGACGTAATCCGCTACTACATCCGCCAACCCCTGGGCGAGCCCCTCAACCTGGGCCGCCTGCAATCGGACATGGGCACCCTGTATGGCCTGGATTACTTCGAACAGGTGCAATACCGCGTGGTGAAAAAAGGCCGCGACAACACCCTGGTGATCAGCGCACGGGGCAAGCGCAGCGGTACCGACTACCTGCGGCTGGGCCTGAACCTGTCGGACGACATGCGCGGCGACAGTGCCTTCAACCTGGGCGCCAGTTACCGCGTCAACGGCATCAACCGCCTCGGTGCCGAATGGCTGACGCGTGTGCAGATCGGTGATCGGCAGGAGTTGTACAGCGAGTTCTACCAACCGATGGACGCCGGCTCGCGTTACTTCGTTGCGCCCTATCTAACCGCCAGGGCGCAAAACGTCGAACTGGTGCTGGACAACGACCCGATCGCCGAATACCGCGTGGAGCGCTATGGGTTTGGCCTGAATATCGGGCGGCAGATCGGCAACAGCGGCGAGATTCGCTTCGGCGTCGGTGAAGCGTGGGGCAAGGCGGACGTGCGCATCGGCGAACGCGACCTGCCGAGTGCGAGCTTCAGCGAAGGCTTCTACGAACTCAAATATTCCTTCGATTCCCTGGACAATGTGTACTTCCCCCACACGGGCGAAGATATCGCCCTGGCTTTCCGCGAATTCGAACCGGGACTGGGCTCCGACCAGCGCTACCGGCAATGGGAGTTCAAGTTGGACAAGGCCATGAGCCATGGCCCGGACACGCTGGTGCTGGGGGGCCGCTATGGGCGCACGCTGGACAACTCGGAGGTGGTGGTTTCCAGCTTTCTGCTGGGCGGCGCGCGGCAGTTGTCGGGGTTTCGTCAGGATGCGATTTCCGGGCAGAACATCAGCCTGATGCGAGCGGTTTACTATCGCCGACTGACGCCGCGGTCGTACTTGCCGCTGGATTTCCCGCTGTACCTGGGGGCTTCTCTGGAGCGGGGCCGGGCGTGGAACAATGATAATGAGTTCGACAGCGGGTATATCAATGCTGCGAGTGTGTTTTTGGGGTTTGATACGCCGCTGGGGCCGTTGAATTTCAGTTATGGGTTTAATGATGAACGGCAGAAGGCGGTTTATTTGAATTTGGGGCAGACGTTTTAAGGGGGGGGTTCTTGGGCGGGGTATATATCCGCTATTTAGGTAATGGCGGCTATTGGTTCCGCCCTTACGGCGGGTCAGTTTGGAAAAGAGCCGGAATGCCGGCCCAGCCCAAAGTAACCAAAGCAGTGTGATATCCATCAGACAAATGGAGATCCAAATGTGGGAGGGGCTTGCTCCCGATAGCAGTGGGTCAGCTACACATAAGCTGACTGACCCACCCTCATCGGGAGCAAGCCCCCTCCCACATTTTACGGCGTACGGCAGACAATTCCCGTCGGTTCTAAGGCTGCCGCGCTTTTGCTTTTGATCTGAAGCGCCCCGTCAAACACGCTGGCCGAACGCAGGCGAGGTGCCGAGTGTTGGGGCGAAGCGTTTTGGGTTAGTTTTTGTGCTCTTCAAAAAGTGACCCGCTGTAAGAGCAGAACCGCCAGTAGCCATTACCCAAATAACGGATCACTTAATCAAGACTTCTCCAAATTTTGCAAAATATGCCCATGCACCCGCATGCACACCTTCAAATCCGCCTCATCCACCCCCACAAACAACTCATGGCGCAAAGCAGTCGCAATCGTCTCAATCTGATCAATCAACGGCCGAGCCGTATCACACAACAAAATCCGCTTGGCCCGCCGATCCTCCACCACAGCCTGGCGCTGCACCAACCCCTGGCCTTCGAGGCTGTCGAGCAACCGCGCAAGGGTCGGCCCTTCCACACCTACGCTCTGCGCCAGCTCCCGCTGAGTCGGGGCATCTTCGAAACGCGCCAAGTGCAGCAGCACCAGCCAACGCGCCTGGGATAAGCCCAGCCCCGCAAGGCGGCGGTCCAGCTCGGCGCGCCAACCTCGGGACATTTGCGCCAGTTGCATGCCAAATCGGTGTTGATCGGTTAACGGCATAAAAAACTCGTGTTTTAGACTGAAAATAAAGTTTGGCTAATTATTAGTCAGCTAAGCATGAGCCATGCCCATAGGCAATAGTGGCTATGTACTGATTCGTTACATTGTCGCAATTGGCCCATTAAATCTCGAATTCAGACTGCAACGCCGCACGTACACAGTACAGGACGCCTTCCGGCACACGTCCGGTGAACAGCGGTGCGATCTCCGCAACGGGTGGCAGTTCGCCCTCTCCGTCAAGGAAGGCATCCTGAATTTCGCCGAGCAGATCCTCCGGTAAATCAAGGGCCTGCTCAAGTGACAATTGCTGCTTGCCAATGGATTCAGCAAGCAAGGTGTAGACGTTTTTTTCCGAGCATTGCAGTTGGCCAGCGATCTGGATCGGCGTCATGCCGGCTCGCGCCAGGCTGATCAGTTCGTGGCGGATATCGGCGACTTCCTTCGGCGCTTCGGCTTGCCCGCCCAGTACTTCGAGGAAGGCCTGGCCGTAGCGCTCCAGCTTGCGCGCGCCCACGCCGCTGACCCTGGCCATCTCCGCCATGGTGGTGGGCTGCTCGCGCAGCATCTCCAGCAAGGTGGAGTCGGGGAAGATGACGTAAGGCGGCACGCTGTGTTCCTGCGCCAGTTTGCGGCGCAGGGTGCGCAAGGCTTCCCACTGTTCGCGTTCTTCGCCACGCACCAACTGACTGGCCTGGCTGGTGCTGCTGCTTTTGGCAGTGGTCTGCGGCTTGAGGTCGCGGCGCAGCTCCAGGGTTACCTCGCCCTTGAGCAGCGGCCGGCAACTGTCGTTAAGGCGCAGGCCGCCGTAACCTTCGATGTCGATATCCACCAGGTTGCGCGCGACCATCTGCCGGAACAACGAACGCCATTCACCCTCGGCGCGGGCCTTGCCGACGCCGTAGACCGAGAGCTTTTCGTGGCCGAAGCTGCGCACTTTCTCGTTGTCCTTGCCCAGCAAGACATCCACCAAATGCCCCACGCCGTAGCGCTGGCCGGTGCGGTAGATGGTCGACAATGCCTGACGCGCCGGCTCGGTGGCGTCCCAGGTCTGCACGCCATCGGTGCAGTTGTCGCAATGGCCACAGGGCTCGGGCATGTCTTCGTCGAAGTAGGCGAGCAAGGTCTGACGACGGCAACGGGTTTCTTCGCACAGCGACAGCATGGCGTCGAGCTTGTGCTGCTCCAGGCGCTTGTGACGCTCGTCGCCTTCGGAGTTCTGCAACATCTGCTTGAGCATCACCACATCCTGCAGGCCGTAGACCATCCAGGCATCCGCCGGCAGGCCATCGCGGCCGGCGCGGCCGGTTTCCTGGTAGTAAGCCTCGAGGGATTTGGGCAGGTCCATGTGCGCGACGAAGCGCACGTTGGATTTGTCGATACCCATGCCGAACGCAATGGTTGCCACCATGATCAGGCCTTCCTCGTTGAGAAAGCGCTTCTGGTGGGCCGAGCGCGTCTCATTGGGCAGGCCCGCGTGGTACGGCAGCGCCGGGTAGCCCTGCTCGCAGAGGAACGCCGCCACTTCGTCGACCTTTTTACGCGACAGGCAGTAGACAATGCCGGCATCGCTGCGCCGCTCGGACAGGAACGCCAGCAACTGCTTTCGCGGCTGCTCCTTGGACACGATGCGGTAGAAGATATTCGGTCGGTCAAAACTCGACAGGAAACGCTCGGCGTTCTGCAGATGCAGACGCTCGACGATTTCCTCACGGGTACGCTTGTCGGCGGTGGCGGTCAGGGCGATACGCGGCACATCGGGGAACAGCTCGGCCAACTGGCCCAACTGCAAATATTCGCGACGAAAATCATGCCCCCACTGCGACACGCAGTGGGCTTCGTCGATGGCGAACAGCGCGATTTCCAGGCTCTGCAGAAACGCCAGCATGCGCGGCTGCACCAGGCGCTCGGGGGCCAGATAAAGCATTTTCACTTCGCCGCGCTTGATGCGTGCGGCCAGGTCGCGCTGCTGCTCGGCGCTGAGAGTGGAGTTCAGCGAGGCCGCCGCGACGCCGAGTTCTTCCAGGGTAGCCACCTGATCGTCCATCAACGCGATCAACGGCGAAACCACCACCGCCAGGCCATTGCGCAGCAAGGCTGGCACCTGGAAGCACAAGGATTTGCCACCGCCGGTGGGCATCAATACCAGGGCATCACCACCGTTGGCCACGCGCTCAATGATCGCACCCTGGCGGCCACGAAAACTGTCGTAGCCGAAGATGTCCTTGAGGACGCGTTGAGCCTGCTCGAGCATGTAAAACTCCAAAATGGTGCCGAAATCCCTCTGTACAGGCTGGCCGAAAAACTGCGCGGGCACGGAAAATAATCCGTAAGCGAAGTTTTCCCGGAGCGCCGCCCGGCCTGCATGGGGCATCACAAAACGCGGCAGTATACCCGAGCGTCATCCGGCAAAGGGCGCGACTGACGAATAGACCTCTCTCGCTAAAACCTGGCAAATATGCAGTGCGGCTGGCCTGGGCGCTCAAGAAAGCCTAGAATTCAGCATCGTTTATTCCCAAGGTAGTCCTTCAATGTCCTTCGCTGAGCAACTAACCCGCCTGCAAGCCTTCCTCGACGCCGATGAGCTGCATGACGAGGCGCTGGACTACGTGGCCGCCCACGGCTACCTGACCGCCCTGTCGATTTGCGCCGACGTCGTCCCCGACCGTGAATGGATCGACGCGCTGTTCGCTGAAGAGCCTCACTACACCGACGACGCCCACCGCGAAGAAATCGAATCCACCCTGGTGGCCCTCAAGGCTCACATCGGTCGCCAACTGGCCTCCGACGAGGAATTCGAGCTGCCGTGCGAGCTGGACCTGGGCGACGATCCGGATGACTCCGACCTGCGCGGCTGGTGCATCGGTTTCATGGAAGGCGTGTTCCTGCGTGAAGCCGCCTGGTTCGAATCGGCCGAAGAAGAAGTCAGCGAGATGCTGCTGCCAATCATGGTCGGTTCGGGCCTGTTCGAGGAGGAAGCTGAATTCTCCGACATCGCCGCCGACGCCAATCTGATGGACGACATGATCGTACAGATCCCGGAAGCCCTCACCGCGCTGTATCTGTTGTGCAACGCGCCTGACGAAAAACCGGCGATTCTCAAGCCTCGCCACCACTGAGTGGTTTGCCCGTGACACCCATGGGCAATCGCTCGCCGCTCCTGCGCTATACGCTGCTGGCCATTGGCTGGCTCAGCGTGGCGCTGGGGGTGATCGGCATTTTCCTGCCGGTGCTGCCCACCACGCCGTTCCTCCTGCTCGCCGCCGCCTGCTTCGCACGCAGCTCTCCGCGCTTCTACCGCTGGCTGGTGGAACACCCGCAACTGGGCCCGTGGATTCGAGGCTATCTGGACGGCAATGGCATCCCGCTCAAGGGCAAGGTCTACGCCATCGGCCTGATGTGGCTGAGTATCGGCGTATCCTGCTACCTGGTGCCCTCGCCCTGGGCGCGCGGGTTCATGCTGACCAGCGCCGTGCTGGTAACGGTTTACATCCTGCGTCAGAAAACCCTGCAACCGAGGTGATCGAGGGGGCGACCTTGGTCGACACTGACTAACCCCTTGCATCATGCGAGACTGTCCCGCCGGGCCGGGTCTGCCTGGGTGTTCCTGTGCTCGGAGTTAACATGACGCTGTCCAGCGGGCTGATCGCCGCCGTTGCCCTGGCCTATATGGCCATTATGTTTGCCATCGCCTTCTACGGTGACCGCCGCCGCGCGCCATTGCCACCACGTGTGCGCGCCTGGGTGTACAGCCTGTCGCTGGCGGTGTATTGCACCAGCTGGACCTTCTTCGGCGCCGTCGGCCAGGCGGCCGAACAGCTGTGGGCATTCATCCCGATCTACCTGGGCCCGGTGCTGTTGCTGGTACTGGCACCCTGGGTGCTGCAAAAGATGGTGCTGATCAGCAAGCAGGAAAACATCACCTCCATCGCCGACTTTATCGCCGCCCGTTATGGCAAATCCCAGTCGCTGGCCGTGGTGGTTGCATTGATCTGCCTGGTCGGCGTGCTGCCGTATATCGCGCTGCAACTCAAAGGCATCGTGCTGGGGGTCAACCTGTTGATCGGCTCTGGCGCCGACACCACCGGCACCCGCGCCCAGGACACGGCGCTGGTGGTTTCACTGGTGCTGGCGCTGTTCACTATCGTCTTCGGCACCCGCAACCTCGACGCCACCGAACACCACCGAGGGATGGTGCTGGCGATTGCATTCGAATCGCTGGTCAAGCTGTTCGCGTTTCTTGCGGTCGGCGCGTTTGTGACCTACGGCTTGTATGACGGCTTCGACGACCTGTTCAGCCAGGCGATGCTCGCGCCCCGGCTGGAGGAATACTGGAAAGAGACCATCAATTGGCCGTCGATGGTGGTGCAGACGGGCGTCGCCATGATGGCGATCATCTGCCTGCCACGGCAGTTCCACGTCACAGTGGTCGAGAACATCGACCCGCAGGACCTGCGCCTGGCCAAATGGGTGTTTCCGGCGTACCTGATCCTCGCCGCACTGTTCGTGGTGCCAATTGCCCTGGGCGGCAAGATGCTGTTGCCCGGCTCGGTATTGCCCGACTCCTACGTGATCAGCCTGCCCCTGGCCGAAGCTCATCCGGCGCTGGCGGTATTGGCGTTTATCGGCGGCGCCTCGGCCGCCACCGGCATGGTAATCGTGGCCAGCATCGCGCTGTCGACCATGGTGTCCAACGACATGCTGCTGCCCTGGCTGCTGCGCCGTTCCAGCGCCGAGCGGCCGTTCGAAGTGTTCCGCCACTGGATGCTCTCGGTGCGCCGGGTCAGCATTGTGATCATCCTGCTGCTGGCCTATGTCAGCTATCGGTTGCTGGGCTCCACCGCCAGCCTGGCCACCATCGGTCAGATCGCCTTTGCCGCCGTGACCCAACTGGCGCCCGCCATGCTCGGCGCGTTGTACTGGAAGCAGGCCAATCGGCGTGGCGTGTTTGCAGGCCTCGCGGCGGGCACGTTCCTGTGGTTCTACACCCTGGTCCTACCGGTGACCGCGAAAAGCCTCGGTTGGTCCTTCAGCATTTTCCCCGGCATGACCTGGCTGCATTCGCACCCGCTGGGGTTGTCCGTCACCTCGCTGACCCTCGGCACGGTGTTTTCCCTGGCAGGCAACTTCACTCTCTTCGTGTGGGTGTCGATGTTGTCGCGCACCCGGGTTTCCGAGCATTGGCAGGCCGGCCGCTTTATCGGCCAGGAGACCAGCCAGCGTGCCAGCGCGCGCTCCATGCTGTCGGTGCAGATCAGCGACCTGCTCAGCCTGGCGGCGCGCTTTGTCGGTGAGGAACGCGCGCAGCAGAGCTTCATCCGCTTCGCCTATCGTCAGGGCAAAGGTTTCAACCCCAACCAGAATGCCGACAATGACTGGATCGCCCACACCGAACGCCTGCTGGCCGGGGTACTCGGCGCCTCGTCGACGCGGGCCGTGGTAAAAGCTGCCATTGAAGGTCGGGAAATGCAGCTTGAGGACGTCGTCCGAATCGCCGACGAAGCTTCGGAAGTGCTGCAGTTCAACCGGGCCCTGTTGCAAGGCGCCATCGAGAACATCACCCAGGGCATCAGCGTGGTCGATCAGTCACTCAAGCTGGTGGCCTGGAACCGCCGTTACCTGGAGCTGTTCAACTACCCGGACGGGCTGATCAGCGTGGGCCGGCCAATTGCCGACATCATTCGCTACAACGCCGAACGCGGCCTGTGCGGCCCGGGCGAGGCCGAGGTGCATGTGGCGCGACGTCTGCACTGGATGCGCCAGGGCCGTGCGCACACCTCCGAGCGTCTGTTTCCCAATGGCCGGGTGATCGAGCTGATCGGCAATCCGATGCCGGGCGGCGGCTTTGTCATGAGTTTCACCGACATCACCGCGTTCCGCGAAGCGGAGCAGGCCCTCACCGAGGCCAATGAAGGGCTGGAACAACGGGTGACCGAGCGCACCCATGAACTGTCGCAACTCAACCTGGCACTCACCGACGCCAAAGGCGTGGCCGAGTCTGCCAGCCAGTCGAAAACCCGCTTTCTCGCCGCAGTGAGCCATGACCTGATGCAGCCCTTGAACGCCGCACGTCTGTTCTCCGCCGCCCTCTCCCATCAGCACGACGGCCTTTCGAGCGACGCCCGGCAACTGGTGCAGCACCTGGACAGTTCGCTGCGTTCGGCTGAAGACCTGATCAGCGACCTGCTGGACATTTCGCGCCTGGAAAACGGCAAGATCAACCCGCAGCGTCAGCCGTTTGTACTGAACGAACTGTTCGACACCCTTGGCGCCGAGTTCAAGGCGTTGGCTCAGGAGCAAGGCTTGCGCTTTCGTCTGCGCGGCAGCCGTCTGCGAGTCGACAGTGACATCAAGCTGCTGCGGCGGATTTTGCAGAATTTTCTGACCAATGCATTCCGTTATGCCGAAGGCCCGGTGCTGCTGGGCGTACGCCGGCGTCGCGGGGAATTGTGCCTGGAGGTGTGGGACCGTGGCCCGGGCATTCCGCTGGATAAACAGAAGGTCATTTTCGAGGAGTTCAAGCGCCTGGACAGCCACCAGACCCGCGCCGAGAAAGGCCTGGGCCTGGGCCTGGCGATTGCCGATGGCTTGTGCCGGGTGCTGGGCCACCGCCTGAGCGTGCGCTCCTGGCCGGGCAAAGGCAGCGTGTTCAGCGTGCGCGTGCCATTGGCGCGCAACCAAGCCAGCCCACCGCTCAAGGCGCCGCAGGAAACCGGCCAACCGCTGAGTGGCGCGCGCGTGCTGTGCGTGGACAACGAAGACAGCATCCTGATCGGTATGCGCAGCCTGCTGACCCGGTGGGGCTGCGAAGTATGGACCGCCGCCGATCAGGCGCAATGCGCCGTCTTGCTTGCCGACGGCGTACGTCCGCAACTGGTGTTGGTGGACTATCACCTGGACCACGGCGAAACCGGCACCGGGCTGATGGGTTGGTTGCGTGCGCAGCTGGCCGAGCCGATTCCCGGCGTGGTGATCAGCGCCGATGGCCGTGCAGAGACAGTCGCCGAAGTTCACGCAGCGGGGCTGGACTACCTCGCCAAGCCGGTAAAACCTGCAGCGCTGCGGGCGCTGTTAAGCCGGCACCTGCCGCTGTAAGCCTGCTTCACTCGGTCAAAATGTGGCAGGGGGCGTGCTCCCGATTGCAGTCGCTCAGCCAACCAAAACGTAGCTGGCCCGCCGCTATCGGGAGCAAGTCGCCTCCCACACTGGGGCTGCGTTTTTATTCGGGGACGTGCGCCACGCCATCAGAGTCGGTCATCGCGCGTTCGAGCAAATCGGCCGGCAGGCTTTTGCTGGCGCGGGCACCGAGCAGCCTTAATTGCTCGGTGCGGCTGACCAGATTTCCGCGTCCATCCGTAAGCTTGTTGCGCGCTGCGCTGTAAGCCTTATCCAACTGCTGCAGCCGGTTGCCCACTTCATCCAGGTCCTGGATAAACAGCACGAACTTGTCGTACAGCCACCCGGCACGTTCGGCGATCTCCCGCGCGTTCTGGCTTTGACGCTCCTGCTTCCACAGGCTGTCGATCACGCGCAATGTGGCGAGCAAGGTGGTGGGGCTGACGATCACGATGTGGCGGTCGAACGCTTCCTGGAACAGGTTGGGCTCGGCCTGCAAGGCCGCCGAAAAAGCCGCCTCGATCGGCACGAACAACAGCACGAAGTCCAGGCTGTGCAACCCCTCCAGGCGTTTGTAATCCTTGCCGGCCAAGCCTTTGACGTGATTGCGCAGCGACAGCACGTGCTGCTTCAACGCCGCCTGGCCGATCACCTCGTCATCCGCCGCCACATACTGCTGGTAGGCGGTCAGGCTGACCTTGGAGTCGACGACCACCTGCTTGTCGCCGGGCAACATGATCAGCACATCCGGCTGGAAACGCTCGCCGTCCGGACCCTTGAGGCTGACTTGTGTCTGGTACTCGCGGCCCTTCTCCAGGCCTGCATGCTCCAGCACGCGCTCAAGGATCAACTCGCCCCAGTTGCCCTGGGTTTTCTGGCCCTTGAGGGCGCGGGTCAGGTTGGTGGCTTCGTCCGACAGGCGCAGGTTCAATTGCTGCAGGCGTTCAAGCTCCTTGGCCAGGGAGAAACGTTCACGGGCTTCATTCTGGTAGCTTTCTTCAACGCGCTTTTCGAAGGACTGGATGCGTTCCTTGAGCGGATCGAGCAACTGACCGAGGCGTTCCTGGCTGGTTTCGGCGAAGCGCTGCTCACGTTCATCGAAGATTTTCCCGGCCAGCTCAGCGAATTGCGCACGCAGCTCATCCCGGGAACCTTGCAGGTCGGTGAGGCGTTGCTGGTGGCTGTCCTGTTGCTCGCGCAGCTCGGCCTGCAACGCGGCCGCCAGGGCGTCGAGGCGGCGCAGTTCGGTCTCCTTGGCGCTACGGTCGAGATTCCAGGCGTGGGCGGCATCGCGGGCATTATCGCGATCGATCTGCAGCAATTCGACCTCGCGACGCACGGCCGCCAGATCCGCCTGCTTGGCCGCGTTGGCGTGGCTCAAGTCGCTGATCTCATCGCGGCTGGCGTCCAGCTGGGCGGCAAGCCCTTCCTGGGCCAGTTGCGCGGTGGCCAGTCGTTCTTCGAGCAGTTCCCAGCCGGTGGTGCGCGCAGTCAGGCGCCGCTGAAGCTGCCAACACAGCGCCAATAACGGCACCGCGGCGCCCGCGAGGCCCAGCGCGAGGCTGGTCCAGTCAAAAGCCATAGCCATATTTGCCGTCACCGAAAAAGACCAAGGTTAACCAAGCGCAGGGCTGGAGGACAGCTCAGTCTTCGACCTGGGCCAATTCGCGCAGGGCACGGCGATCGCCGGCGCGGGCGGCCAGGCGCAGCAGGTCGTGGCCGATGCGACGGTCGCGGGCATTCCCGCATTCACGGCACATGAGTTCGCCCAGGCGACTCTGCGCAGCCACCACGCCTGCGCGGGCCGGCTGTTTGAGCAAACGCCCGGCAAAGTGCTTGACGTTGGTGTGATGCCCCAGGCGTGGACTGTCGAGCAGCCACAAGGCGACCTTCAGGGAGAAGCGCCTGGGTGCGGTAACAGTCTGGGAGGTATCGGTAACAGAAGATGATACTGAGCGAAACTTCATAAAGCACTGTGGGACAGATCGGAAGGCGCGCCACTCTACTCTTTTTTTCGTGCAGGTAAAGCTGAAATAAACCTGCACGCCCGTGCTAGAGCAAGCGCCTGGGACAATCCACAGAAGCTGTGGATAACTCAGTGGACAACCGTGCTTTAACTTGCGCAAAGCCCCATGGAACGGGGGCCGCAGTCAAACTGACGATTTTTTCACCAATAAAAAAAAGCGATGTTTTTCATTGACTTAAATTTTCATTGCAGGCAAATGGCGGCCCCGGAGTGCAAGTACCGGCAGCACGACACAGGCTGCAACCAATGTGCACAAGTTGCAATCTTCCGGCTATATGGGCGTGATTTTTTGAGTCGTCAACCAGCGCAAATGTTACCGAAGGTGCGAAAGCGGGACTTTTCAAATGCCTTTCCGGTCGCCACACTGCCCCACCTGGCAGCGCATCGGTGTACGGATACATGAAAGGAATGCTGTTATTCGCCGTGTTGTTATTGGCCATCTGCGCGACGTCTCTGGGCATCAATGCGGCGCTGCCCTCCCCCGACGGCGCATTGTTTGCCATCGCCATTCTGGTGTCTGCGGCGTTCACGGCATTGAGCCTGTGCATTGAGCTGGGTGAGGGCCGGATCAATGACATGGGGGATGTGATGAAGGTGGTCGAAGCAGGCCAGTCACTGCGGCTGACCCTGGCCACCTACGCGCTGGGCTGCTCGCTGGCGGCGGCGATTACGGTGCTGGTGTATCGCGGACTGCTTGGCGGCT
Source organism: Pseudomonas sp. MH9.3 (assembly GCF_034354675.1). Taxonomy (NCBI): domain Bacteria; kingdom Pseudomonadati; phylum Pseudomonadota; class Gammaproteobacteria; order Pseudomonadales; family Pseudomonadaceae; genus Pseudomonas; species Pseudomonas sp. MH9.3. The sequence goes on from NZ_CP133785.1 coordinate 1,950,433, forward strand.
GAATGAAGTTTTTTTGCCAGCGGGCTTTCCTTTCGTGTTTCGATCCATTACTATCCGCGGCGTTAGTACCAAGCTGAAAGTCAATTCTGGTCGAACAAATCCCCTGAACAACGCGGGATCGACCACCTCGATGGTTTCCAGGTATCGCTTGCGACGACACAGCCTTTGAACAAGCAAAGGGTGTCGCGAAGTTTCCATACTCTGACCGAACCAACCTGCAGATTGATCAGGATCTTCACCCCGGGCCCAGAACCTTTGCCCTTGTTGTGTTGCCTGCCCTCCTAAGTACCTACCTGCCAGCCCAAGCGCGCCTAATTATCAGCGCTTCAAACTGGCGGCTTTGTTCCAGTCAGGTTCTTCGTTTGATCAATGGTGATCAACGTTACTGGAACGTTTTAACGTTGCACGGTTCTTAAACCGTGTCATTTGTAGGAACACCCATAATATGAACGCTCAAATCCACACTCAGGATGCCATCCGCACCCTCACCAATGCTTTTGCCCCAATGAACTGCCTGATCATGGCCGCTCGCAAAGGCTGCTTCAGTTTCACCCTGGTCAACGAACACGGCATCGCGCGTCACAGCGAACGTCTGTACCCCGATCAATACTCCAGCGCAGAACCGCTGCAGGCCGTGATCGAGCGTACCCGTCAGGCACTGGTTGCCTGATCGACCCGAGTCGCTGAAACGCAAAAACCCTGTCTGAAAAACAGGGTTTTTTATTGCCCGCGATTTGTACTCGGCGATTTCGACCTCAGTTCGAATAGATATAACCGTTATAACTGAATGAAGAAGATGTTTTAAAAACAGCCTTTTACATCACGAATATCACACTACACTTCAACTCGAGCGGCATGATCCGCTTTCGGCGAGCCTGAGCTTCGATTCATTGCTGCCAAGCCCTCCCCGCTCAGGCGTCGTCGACCATCCCCGCTGATTGAAGCGTAAGTGAGCCTTATCGACGGGTGACACGTATCTGAAAATAAATATTTCATGCTCAAAGCGGACTACGCATGGTGAGCAAAGCTCGGTAAACCGGTGTTTCGCCAATGAATCATGAGCCCCCACCGACCGGGGAATTTGCAAGATTCGTCAAATAACGGAAATTATGGTCGGATTGTCCTACAAAACCCCTCTATCTCCTGCATTACAGCCTATAGCGCGATGTTAAATTTATTGATACTTTCCGCAACGGTGATCACCACGGAGTTCTAATAATGAAAAAAGTAATGCTCAAGACCACACTTAGCTTCGCCGTTGCCATGGCCTCTTCCCAACTGTTCGCAAGCGGTTTCGCGCTGAACGAACAGAGCGTCAGCGGGATGGGTACGGGTTTCGCCGGTCGTTCCTCTTCTGCCGATGATGCAAGCACTGTCTACGGCAACCCTGCCGGTATGGCACGCCTGCAAGGCCAGCAGGTCACGGGTGGCGCTGCAGCCATCGACGCCTCCACCGACATCAGCGACGTGAGTGGCCGCTCCCGCGGCAGCAACAAAGGCGATATGGTGCCTTTCACTGGCGTTCCTTTCGGTTTCTACACCAATAAACTCAACGATCAATGGGCGGTCGGCTTCGGCGTCTATGCACCGTTCGGCCTGGTGACCGATTACGAAAGCGGCTTCCAGGGCCGTGGCTTTGGCAGCAAAAGCGAAGTAAAAGTCATCACCTTGCAGCCTACCGTCAGCTACGCCTTCAATGATCGCGTTTCCGTAGGTTTTGGCCCGACCATCAACCGCATCGCCGGCACCCTGGAATCGGACCTGACGCTGAACCCTGCCGCGCCGGACACCAATATCAAGATCAAGGGTGACGACACCGCACTGGGCTTCAACGTCGGCGTGCTGGTTCAAGCCACCGACACCACCCGTGTCGGCCTGACCTATCACTCCAAGGTCAGCTACAAGCTCGATGGCCATACCGAAGTCACCGCACCGACTGCGACTTCGCCGTTCCTGCGCAGCAATCGCTACGATGCGTCGCTGAAGATCGACACCCCTGAGTCCTACGACCTGTCGGTCACCCAGGACCTGACCGACGCGTGGAAACTCTACGCGGGCGCGACCTGGACCCGTTGGAGCCGTCTGAAAGACATCACCGTCGAAAACAAGGGCGTGAGCGGCGCTACCGGCGGCGCACTGGCGCCAGCCCTGGTGAGCACCATCAAGGAAGACCAGAACTGGCACGATACCTGGGCCTACGCCTTGGGTACCTCTTACCAGCTGACCAAACAGGTGGTACTGCGTACCGGCCTGACGTTCGACCAGTCGCCGACCAACAACACGGATCGCTCGCCGCGCATCCCGACCGGCGACCGCACCATCTTCAGCCTGGGCCTGGGCTACGAAGTGATGCCGAACATGACCGTCGACGTGGCCTACTCCTACCTGAAGGAAGAGGACGTCAAGGTTGCACGCTCCAACCAATTGGCCAGCTACAACGCCAAGTATGAAAACAGTGCCAATGGTTTCGGCCTGGGCATGACCTACCGCTTCTGATTCACAGCGGCATAAAAAAGCCCCGCTCTCCTGCAAGGGAGGCGGGGCTTTTCAATGGGCGCCCATCAGGGTTTGGAGGCGATTGCCTTTTCGACCGCGTCTATCAGCTCCGGGCTGTCGGGCTTGGTGAGGCTGGAGAAGTCGGCGATGACCTTGCCCTGGCGGTCCACCACGTACTTGTAGAAATTCCATTTGGGCGCGTTGCTTTGCTGCGCCAGCACCTTGAACAGGTGCACCGCGTCCGCGCCCCTGACCGGCTGCGGCTCGGTCATGGTGAACGTGACGCCGTAATTCACATAGCAGACCTTGGCGGTCTCCTCGCCGGTCCTGGCTTCCTGCTTGAAGTCGTCGGATGGCACGCCGATCACTTCCAGCCCCTGACCCTTGTAGCGTTGGTACAAGGCTTCGAGACCTTTGAATTGCGGCGCGAACCCGCAGAAGCTCGCGGTATTGACGATCACCAGCGGTTTACCGGCAAAGCGCTGGCACAGGTCGATGGATTCTTTCGCACGCAACTTGGGCAGTTGCCCTTCGAGCAGCGGCGGACACTCGGCAGCCATCGCCACCCCGCCAAAAGCCGCCATCAACACGGGAACTGCAAGCCAGCGCATGTGCATGTGGAAATGTCCTATAAAAAATTCAGAGCCCGAACTTAACAGATCGACATACCCAGTTGCATCAACGCCAGTCCTCCACGTTGCCAGCCCCACCAGGCCATCAGCAACAGGACGATGCCGGCGACGATCACCAACGACCTTGCTGTCCCGCTCATGCTGCCTCCATCTGCGCCTGCAGCCTGGCCACCGGCCGCTCGCGCACCGGCCAGTTCAGGCCTGCTGCGATCAGGCTGAGCACGATTGCCACCTGCCAGATCAAATCGTAGTTACCGGTATGATCATAGACCACCCCGCCCAACCAGCCGCCGAGGAACGAGCCGAGCTGGTGAAACAGGAACACAATCCCACCGAGCATGGAGAGGTTTCGCACACCGAACAGCGTCGCGACCGTGCCATTGGTCAGCGGCACGGTGGACAGCCACAGAAACCCCATGGCCATGCCGAACAGGTACGCGCTGACCTGGGTCACCGGCGCCCACAGGAACAGCGCGATCACCACCGCACGCAACAGATACAACCCCGTGAGCAGGCGCGGCTTGGACATGCGCCCGCCGAGCCAACCGGCGGTGTAGGTGCCGAAGATATTGAACAGGCCAATCAACGCCAGCACGGTGGTGCCGACCGTGGCCGGCAAATGCTGGTCCACCAGGTAGGCGGGCAAATGCACGCCGATGAACACCACTTGAAAACCGCAGACAAAGAAACCAAAAGCCAGTAACCAGAAGCCGGAGTGGGAACAGGCTTCCCGCAACGCTTCACGCAGGGTCTGCTGGCCGACCAGTACCGGCAGCGGCCTGTCCTTGAGCATGCTGACCAGCGGCAGAATCAGCGCCACCATCAAGCCCAGTGCCAAGAGCGCGGCCGACCAACCCAGCCAACTGATCAGACCCAGGGTGCCCGGCACCATGGCGAATTGGCCAAAAGACCCGGCGGCGCTGGCAATGCCCATGGCCATGCTACGTTTTTCCGGGGCCACCGCACGCCCGACCACACCGAGGATCACCGAAAACGAAGTGCCGGACAGACCGATGCCGATCAACAGGCCCGCGCTTAACGAGAGCGACCACGCCGAATCGGACAAGCCCATCAACACCAGGCCCACGGCGTAAAGAACGCCGCCGACAAACACGGTTTTGGTCGCGCCAAAGCGGTCGGCCAGGGCCCCGGTGAACGGCTGCGCCAGGCCCCAGATCAGGTTTTGCAAGGCAATGGCGAAGGCGAAGGTCTCACGGCCCCAGCCGAATTCGGCGCTCATCGGCGACAAAAACAGGCCAAAGCCATGACGCACGCCCAAAGACAACGCCAGGATCAGCGCACTCCCCACAAGAACCCAGCCACTGGTGCGCCACATCGAGGTCATTTCTTATTCTCCGCTCGCGGGTATATACCCGCTTATCGTCGAACGAACCCGCCCTCAGGCGAGTTCGTCCAGCAAGGCCAACAGGGTTTCGCGCTTGTCGGCGCCCAGTCGGTCAATCAGTTTCTGCTGCGCCGCTTCCCAGGCCGGCAACGCAGCAGCCAGCCGCTCTGTACCGGCATCGGTCAACATCACCAGACGGTTTCGCAGGTCGCTACCCTCGACCAACTGCACCAGGCCTTCGCATTCCAGCACCCGCAGATTGCGCCCCAGGGTGCTGCGATCCAGGCCCATGGCATCGGCCAGGCTGGAAATACTCGGCTGATCCAGCCGCTGCAGGTTGCACAGCAGTGAATACTGGGCGACGTTGATCCCGAAGCCGTCGAGGGCGCCGTCGTAGTGCCTGCTGACGCCACGAGCGGCGCGACGCAGGTTGATACATAAACATTGGGAGGCAAGCATGGAGCGTGTATATACCCGCGATTGAGCAAATGCAAGAAAGTGTTACAAAGCCAGCCCGACCAGCACCGCCACTTCCAGCAGCTCCAGCACGGCGCCGGCCGTATCGCCAGTGGTGCCACCGAGCCGCTTGACCATCAGCCGGCGCAGGCCGATAAAGCACAGCGCTGCGAGCAGCACGGCGATGCCGCCACTGAAACCGCCGATCAGCAGGCAGGCCAAACCGCTGAGGATCAGCACCTGCTGGCCCACCACGCGCGGTAAATAATCTGACAAGGCCTGGCCCAATCCCCCTGCCCGCACATAGCGCGTGGTGAGAAACAGCGCCAGCATCGAGGCGCGCCCGATCAGCGGCGCCAGGATCAAGGCCGCACCGCTGTGCTGCTCGATCAGGGCGACCAACGCCGCGAACTTGAGCAGCAACACCAGGCCCAGGGTTACCACGGCAATCGGCCCGCTGCGCGGGTCTTTCATAATGCTGAGCGTACGCTCGCGGTCGCCGAAGCCACCGAGCCAGGCATCCGCACTGTCTGCCAGGCCGTCCAGGTGCAGGCCGCCACTGAGCAATACCCACGCAGTCAATAGCAGCGCGGCGTGCAGCAACAGCGGTGCGCCCATCAACAGACTGTTCAAGCCCCACAGCAGCAACCCGAACAGCAAACCCACCAGTGGATAAAACAGCAACGACCGCCCCAGCTCCTGGGGTGGCGGCATGCCCGGCAGGCGAATCGGCAGGCTGCTCAAAAATTGCAGGGCGATCCAGAACGGCAACATGATCAGATGTCTTCCTTCAATAAACCGCCTGCGCCGACGCGCAGGCTGAACAGCCCGCCGTGGCCGACTTCGACGTTCAGCAACTGCTCGCGGGGCAGGCCACGCGCGCGGGCCAGCAGCAAACGCATCACCCCGCCGTGGCTGATCAACAGCACTCGCTCACCGGCATAGGCCTGATGCAGGCGTGAGACCGCACCAAGTACGCGGTCGGAAAAATCGCTGACCGGCTCTCCCTCGGGTGGGGTGAAGTTATACGGATCGGCCCAGAACAGGCCCAGGCCTTCAGCATCGGTTTGCATCAGTGCCGCCGCGCTCTGCCCTTCCCAGGCACCGAAGTGCAGCTCCTGCAGGTCTTTTTCCAGGCTCACCGGCAGGTCGAGGCGTGCACCCAACTCCTCGGCAAAACGCGCACAGCGTTGCAGCGGCGAACTGATTACGCGGGCCCAGGGCCCCTGCTCGACCACGGCGGCACGCATCTGCGCCCAGCCGTTGGCGGTGAGCGCGTCATCCAGGCTGCCGCGCAGTCCACCGCCCAATTCGGTTTCACCGTGACGCAGCAAGTCCAGGTGCAAGGTCATGCAGGACGGTCCGCCACGGCCGCTTCGGCGAAGGTCGCCATCTGCCCGTGCAGCGCGCAGGCCAGGCGCAACAGCGGCACCGCCGTTGCCGCGCCACTGCCTTCGCCCAGGCGCAGGCCAAGGTCCAGCAATGGCTGGGCGTCGAGGCGTTGCAGCACGTGGCGATGCCCTGGCTCGGCGCCACGATGGCCAAACAGCAGCCAGTCGCGGCACGGCGGGTTCAGATGCGTGGCAACCAGCGCCGCGACGGTGCAGATAAACCCGTCCACCAGCACCGCGACGCCCTCCTGGGCACAGGCCAGATACGCGCCGACCAGCGCCGCGATCTCAAACCCGCCGAGGTTGAACAGCGTCTGCAGCGCATCACCGCGTTGCCCGGCGTGCAGCGCCAGCGCGCGCTCGATAACGGCCACTTTGTGGCTGACACCCTGGGCATTGAGCCCCGTGCCCGGGCCGGTCAGGTCTGTCACCGGGCAATCGAGCAAGGCACACGCCAACGCACTGGCGGCGGTGGTGTTGCCAATGCCCATCTCGCCGCCGATAAACAATTGCGCGCCGCTCTCCACGGCGCGCAGCACGCTATCGCGGCCGGCTTGCAGCGCTTGCCTGCCCTGGGCCGCAGTCATCGCCGGGCCCTTGACGAAATTCGCCGTGCCCGCGCCGAGATTCAAATGACGCACGCCGGGCAGTTTCAACGCAGGCGTGACGGTGCCGAGGTCGACCACTTCCAGCTGTGCATCCAACTGGCGCGCCAACACACTGATGGCCGCGCCGCCGCTGACAAAGTTGTGCAGCATCTGCCCGGTCACTTCCTGGGGAAAGGCCGATACACCTTCGGCAACCACGCCGTGATCGCCGGCGAAGATCGCGATCCACAGCCGATCCACCGACGGTTTGACCCGTCCCTGCAACCCCGCCAATTGCACCGCCAGCGCTTCCAGTTGGCCAAGGGAACCGGCCGGCTTGGTCAATTGCTGCTGGCGTGCCAGGGCTTGTTCGTACGCCGAGGCGTCAATCGCCTTACACGGGTTGAGCCACCAGGTGTCACTCATAACGCAGTACCTTTCAAAGTCAGGGGCAGGCCGGCGACGATCAGGACAACACGCTGACAACGCTCGGCCAGGGCTTGATGCAGCCAACCGGCTTCATCCACATAGCGGCGAGTCAATTCGCCCAGCGGCACGACACCCAGACCGGTCTCGTTGCTGACAAAAATGATCTGCCCAGGCAGCGAGGCCAGGGTGTCCAGCAGTTGATCGCGCTCGAACGCCAGGCGCCCTGCGTCCTCGAGCATCAGCAGGTTGGTCAGCCACAGGGTCAGGCAGTCCACCAACAGGCAGCGATCCACTGCCGCGTTGTCGCGCAGGACACGCGCCAGCTCAATGGGCTCTTCGATCAAACCCCAATGCTCGGGTCGACGCTGGCGATGCAAGGCAACCCGCTCATTCATCTCACCGTCCAGCGGCTGGCTGGTGGCGATATAAGTGACCGGCAAACCACTGTCGCAGGCAAGCTTTTCGGCGAGACGGCTTTTGCCGGAACGAGCGCCACCGAGGATCAGTTCAAGCATGGATGGCACCTTCGGTTGGCTGAAATTGTTTGGCTGTCAGGCCGCCATCGCGGGCAAGCCCGCTGCCACAGAAAAGCACATCAGCTTTTGAGCTGGCTTTTGATTTTGCTTTTGATCTCAGGCGCCCCGTAAAACCACGCTGGCCGAACGCAGGTTTGAATCCGTGGGCAACTCGGCAGGACGCCGGGTTAGCCGCGATGGGCCATGGATGGCCCATCGCGGCGGCCCACGGATTCAAGCCTGTGTTCGGGCACACCGAGCCTAAGCGAGGTGCCGAGTGGTGGGGTGAGAGCCTTTTGGTTACTTTTGGGCTCTTCCAAAAGTGACCCGCTGTAAGAGCGGAACCATAAGCAGCCGTTACCGCAGCAACGGATATGTACACTGAAAAACCGCCATCGGGAGCAAGCCCCCTCCCACATTTGGAACGCGGCGCTTCAGTTAAATAGTGACCGGCTGTCAGGCCGCCATCGCGGGCAAGTCCGCTGCCACAGAAAAGCACATCAGCTTTTGAGCTGGCTTTTGATTTTGCTTTTGATCTCAGGCGCCCCGTAAAACCACGCTGGCCGAACGCAGGTTTGAATCCGTGGGCAACCCGGCAGGACGCCGGGTTAGCCGCGCTGGGCCATGAATGGCCCATCGCAGCGGCCCACGGATTCAAGCCTGTGTTCGGGCACACCGAGCCTAAGCGAGGTGCCGAGTGGTGGGGCGAGAGCCTTTTGGTTACTTTTGGGCTCTTCCAAAAGTGACCCGCTGTAAGAGCGGAACCATAAGCAGCCGTTACCGCAGCAACGGATATGTACACTGAAAAACCGCCATCGGGAGCAAGCCCCCTCCCACATTTGGAACGTGGCGTTTCAGTTAAATAGTGACCGACTGTCAGGCCGCCATCGCGGGCAAGCCCGCTGCCACAGAAAAGCACATCAGCTTTTGAGCTGGCCTTTGATTTTGCTTTTGATCTCAGGCGCCCCGTAAAACCACGCTGGCCGAACGCAGGCTTGAATCCGTGGGCAACCCGGCAGGACGCCGGGTTAGCCGCGCTGGGCCATGGATGGCCCATCGCGGCGGCCCACGGATTCAAGCCTGTGTTCGGGCACACCGAGCCTAAGCGAGGTGCCGAGTGGTGGGGTGAGAGCCTTTTGGTTACTTTTGGGCTCTTCCAAAAGTGACCCGCTGTAAGAGCGGAACCATAAGCAGCCGTTACCGCAGCAACGGATATGTACACTGAAAAACCGCCATCGGGAGCAAGCCCCCTCCCACATTTGGAACGCGGCGCTTCAGTTGAATAGTGACCGGCTGTCAGGCCGCCATCGCGAACAAACCCGCTCCCACAGAAAAGTACATCAGCTTTTGAGCTGGCTTTTGATTTTGCTTTTGATCTCAGGCGCCCCGTAAAACCACGCTGGCCGAACGCAGGCTTGAATCCGTGGGCAACCCGGCAGGACGCCGGGTTAGCCGCGCTGGGCCATGGATGGCCCATCGCGGCGGCCCACGGATTCAAGCCTGTGTTCGGGCACACCGAGCCTAAGCGAGGTGCCGAGTGGTGGGGCGAGAGCCTTTTGGTTACTTTTGGGCTCTTCCAAAAGTGACCCGCTGTAAGAGCGGAACCATAAGCAGCCGTTACCGCAGCAACGGATATGTACACTGAAAAACCGCCATCGGGAGCAAGCCCCCTCCCACATTTGGAACGTGGCGCTTCATTTAAATAGTGACCGACTGTCAGGCCGCCATCGCGGGCAAGCCCGCTTCCACAGGGGCGCTGTCTGTACACCGTCAGATTCCACACAGTTTGCGTAACAACTCGGTGTCCAGATGGTTCTCGACCAAATCCGCCAACCGCTCGATATCGCGCTCACGCAACGCGTGGTAATCCACCTCCTGCACATCCGGCAACCCGGCCCAACGCAGCAAGGCGCTGCACGCGGCGGGAGTTTCGAACAATCCGTGCAAGTAGGTGCCGAGAATTTGCCCGTCAGCACTGAGCGCGCCATCACTGCGCCCATCATCGAGCAGCACCGCAGCACGCAACAGCCCGTCACCCGACGTCACCCCCGCATGAATCTCATAGCCACTGACCTCAGCGTCCTCCAACAACAGCCGCCCACGCACATTGCGCAACTGCTTTTCTTCTTCAAGCGTGGTGGTGAACCCCAGCAACCCCAGCCCATCACTGGACCCCGCCGCCCCTTCCAGCCCAAGCGGGTCATGCACCTGCTCGCCGAGCATCTGCAAACCACCGCAAATCCCCAGCACCTTGCCGCCATAGCGCAAATGCCGCGCCACGGCGCTGTCCCAGCCATTGGCGCGCAGGTACGCCAAGTCACTGCGCACACTTTTCGAGCCTGGCAGGATGATCAGGTCGGCGGCCGGGATCGGCTGGCCCGACCCCACGAACTGCAAATCTACCTGGGGATGCAGGCGCAACGGGTCGAAATCCGTATGGTTGCTGATGCGCGGCAACACCGGCACCACCACCTTGAGCACCTGCGCAGCCTTGTCGATCTGGCGCCGGTCGATGCCGTCCTCGGCCTCCAGGTGCAGGTCCATCACATAAGGCAACACGCCCACCACCGGTTTGCCGGTGCGCGCCTGCAGCCAATCCAGCCCCGGCTGCAGCAGCGCGATGTCGCCGCGAAAGCGGTTGATGATGAAGCCCCGAACCCGCGCCTGTTCGCTGGGCGAGAGCAATTCCAGGGTGCCCACCAGGTGGGCGAACACGCCGCCACGGTTGATATCGGCGATCAGCAGCACCGGGCAATCCACCGCCTCGGCAAAGCCCATGTTGGCGATGTCGTTGGCGCGCAGGTTGATCTCTGCCGGCGACCCCGCGCCTTCCACCATCACCACCGGGTAGGCTGCGCTCAGGCGCGCGTGAGAGGCCAGTACCGCCTGCATCGCGATGGCTTTGTAATCGTGATAGGCCACCGCGTTCATGCTGGTGACGGCGCGGCCATGGATGATGACCTGGGAACCGGTGTCGCTGTTGGGTTTGAGCAACACCGGGTTCATGTCGGTGTGGGGCGCCAGGCGCGCGGCCTGGGCCTGTACAGCCTGGGCACGGCCGATCTCGCCGCCTTCGGCGGTCACGGCGCTGTTGAGGGCCATGTTCTGCGGCTTGAACGGCGCCACCGCCACGTCCTGGCGCACCAGCCAGCGGCACAGCGCGGTCACCAGGGTACTTTTGCCGGCATCGGAGGTGGTGCCCTGCACCATCAGCGTACTCATGCGGTCTCCCGGTAAGCGGCCAGGGCCGTATCGAGGCGCAGCCAGTCGGCCTCGGTGTAGGGCAGGCCGAAGCGCAGGCTGCTGTTGTGGACAAACAGGCGCAGCAGGATGCCGCGCTGGGCCATGAATTCGTGCAGCCGTTCGGCGTGCGTCGTGATCAACCACTGGAACAGAGCGCAGCCGCCCTGAGGTTGAAAGCCGTGGCGCTCGAGCAGGGCAAACAAACGCTGAGCGGCCTCGACACACCGCGCACGCTGGCGCGTATGCCCGTCGCTGTCACGCAGACATGCCTGACCCAGCACGCGCGTCGGCCCGCTGACGGCCCAGGGACCGACCTGCTCGGCGAGCAACTTGAGCAACCGCCGCTCGGCCAGGACAAAGCCAAGCCGCACACCGGCCAGGCCGAAGAACTTGCCGAATGAACGCAGCACGATCAACCCGACCTGATGGGCATGGCCTGCCAGGCTCAGGTGCGGGGTGACGTCCATGAACGCTTCGTCCACCACCAGCCAGCCACCGCGTTGCGCCAGGCGGGCGTGCCAATCGAGCAGACGTTGCGGGCTCAGGTTCAACCCGGTGGGGTTGTTCGGGTTGACCACCACCAGCACATCGAGGCTGTCGAGAAAGAAGTCGACTTCCTGCTCCTGCACTTCGCGCACCACATACCCGGCGCGACGCCAGGCCTCGGCATGTTCGGCATAACACGGCGACAACACGCCGACCTTGCCGGAGCGACGCAGGCGCGGCAGTAGCTGGATGGCCATCTGGGAACCGGCCACAGGCAACACATGCGCCGCGCCGTAATACTCGCTGGCGGCCAACTCCAGGCCATCGTCGGTTTCCGGCAGGCGCGCCCAGGCCCGCAGCGGGATCTCGGGGATCGGCCATGGCCACGGCGCCAGGCCGCTGGACAGGTCGAGCCACTGATCTTCGGCAATACCGTATTGAATGGCCGCCTTGCGCAGCCGTCCGCCGTGCTCAAGCATAAAATTGCGCCCCCGCGCACAGGATCAGCAGCCACAACCATACGCCGCGTTGCACCAGTTGCCAGCCCCGCTCGATGGCATCGGCATCCGCCGGCGGGCCTTCGCCCAGCGGTGGACGCTGGTGCAGCTCGCCGTGATAAATCGCCGCACCGCCAAGCGCAACGCCCAGCGCGCCCGCGCCGGCCGCCATCACCGGGCCAGCGTTGGGGCTGTCCCAGGTCAGACCCTGGGTGCGCCAGCACTTGAGCGCCAGGCGGGTCTTGCCCAGCACGGCGTAGGTCAAGGCCACCAGCCGTGCGGGAATATAGTTGAGCACATCGTCAATTCTGGCCGCCGCCCAGCCGAAGCGCTCGAAGCGTTCAGTGCGGTAGCCCCACATCGCGTCCAGCGTATTGCTCAGACGATAAAGCACCACGCCCGGCACGCCGGCAACCACAAACCAGAACAGTGCGGCAAATACCGCGTCGCTGCCGTTTTCCAGCACCGATTCGGTGGCGGCGCGGGCGACGTCGGTGGCGTCCAGTTCGGCGGTCTCGCGGCTGACCAGGTAGCTCACCCGTGTGCGCGCCTCAACCAGGTCATCGCTGCGCAGGGCCTGGGCCACGGGCATCACATGTTCGCCCAGGCTGCGCATGCCCAGGGCGCAGTACAACGCGAGGATCTCCAGCGCCCAGCCAATGTAGGGCGCCCATGACAACGCGGTGGCCAGCAGGGTCAACGGCACCACCGCGATCACCCAGGCGGTCACGCCATGGCTGCGCCAGCCGCGTCCACCGCTGTTGAAGCGTTGCTCGATACGCCCGGCGAAGTTGCCAAACGCCACCAGCGGATGCCAGCGCCGGGGCTCACCCAGCAGCGCGTCCAGCGCCACCGCAGCGACGCACAGCAAGGCCACACTCATTGACTCACTCCCCACGCATTTTCATACAGCATGTCACTCAACGGTTGTGGCTCGCGCCAGCCTTCGAGCTGCAGCATCGGCGCCGGATAAAATTCGGCGACCGGGCCCAGGCACAACACGGCCAGGGGTTTGGCGCCCGGCGGCAAGCCCAGCAGGTCGGCCAGGGCCCGGGGCTCGAACAGCGACACCCAGCCCATGCCCAACCCTTCCACCCGCGCTGCCAGCCACAGGTTCTGGATCGCGCAGGACAGCGAGGCCATGTCCATTTCCGGCAAGGTGCGACGGCCGAAGATATGCCGCTCACGGTCATCCATCAGCGCCGCCACCAGCACTTCGGCGCAGTCATGAATGCCTTCGACCTTGAGCTTCATGAACTGGTCGGAACTCTCCCCCAGAGCCTGGGCGGTGCGCACGCGTTCCTCTTCCACCAGTTGCTGAATCCGCCCGCGCAACGAGCGGTCGCTGATACGGATAAACCGCCACGGCTGCATCAGGCCGACACTGGGGGCCTGGTGTGCGGCCTGGAGCAGGCGCTGCAATAATTCGGGTGTGACCGTGCCGCCGCTGAAGTGGCGCATGTCGCGGCGTTCGGCGATGGCGCGGTAGACGGCGTCGCGTTCGGCCTGAGGGAATGCGTGATCGGTCATGGCCCAGTCGCGGGCAAACCCGCTCCCACCGTTTGATCTGTGAACGCTGTCTTGAGGTCCGGCGCAAAAAGCGCGGCCACCGCCGCCGGATTCGACGGAAAGTAAAAGTGCACATAGGAAGCGGTCATCCGTCCCTGTCGATACACCGCCTCGGCGCCGCGCCCGCCATTGGGGCTCAGGCCACGGGCGATCGGCTGCCACTCGGTGCTGGTCAAGGAATGGTGATAGGTATGCCCGCGCAACGTGCCCTCCGGCAGCTCGACACTCTGCAGCGCCAGCGCTGCCAGTTTTTTCTGCATCACCGCGTCGCCCTGCAACAGGCCCACCAGTTCGGCGCGGATGCCGTCGACGTCGGTGAGCGAGTCGAGCAGGTACAACATGCCGCCACACTCGGCGAGCAAGGGTTTGTTCGCCGCGTGATGGGCGCGAATGGACGCGAGCATCGAGGTATTGTGCGACAGCGCCTGGTGGTGCAGTTCCGGGTAACCACCGGGCAGGTAGAGGCTGTCGGCCTCAGGCAGCTGGCTATCGTGGAGCGGAGAAAAGAACGTCAGCTCGGCACCCATCGCCCGCAACAGGTCCAGGCTGGCGCCATAGGTGAAGGCAAACGCTTCGTCCCGAGCGATGGCAATGCGCACGCCGGCGAGCAGCGGCTCGGCCTCGATCACTTCAGGCACGGCAAAGGTCACTGACGGCGGCACCGCCACTTCGCAACTGCTGCCCAGCGCCTGGGCGGCGGCGTCCAGGCGCGCGTCGAGGTCATTGAGTTCACTGGCCTGCACCAGGCCCAGGTGGCGGCTGGGCAGTTCGATACCGGTCTCGCGGGACAGCGCGCCATACCAGCGCAGGCCCTCGGTGAGGCTGCCTTCGAGCAGTTGCGCATGGCGCAGGGTACCGACCCGGTTGGCCAGCACGCCGGCGAACGGCAGGTCCGGCTGGTAGCGCGCCAAGCCTAGGGCCAGTGCGCCGAAGGTCTGGGCCATGGCCGTGCCGTCGATCACGCCGAGCACCGGCACGCCGAAATGTCGCGCCAGGTCGGCGCTGGAGGGCGTGCCGTCGAACAGGCCCATGACGCCTTCAATCAGAATAAGGTCGGCCTCGCCCGCCGCTTCCCACAGCAGGCGGCGACTTTCCTGCTCGCCCACCATCCACATGTCCAACTGATACACCGGCGCACCGCTGGCGCGCTCGTGGATCATCGGGTCGAGGAAGTCCGGGCCGCACTTGAACACGCGCACCTTGCGCCCAAGGTTGCGGTGCAAGCGGGCCAGGGCAGCCGTCACAGTGGTTTTGCCCTGGCCGGACGCCGGTGCGGCGATCAGAACGGCCGGGCAATGACGGGGCTGATTCAAAGTTCGACGCCCTTCTGAGCCTTGATGCCGGCCTGGAATGCGTGCTTGAGCATGCCCATTTCGGTGACGGTATCGCCCATTTCAATCAGTTCGGGCTTGGCGCCACGGCCGGTGACCACCACGTGTTGCATCGGCGGGCGGGCCTGCAGGTCGCTGAGGACCTGATCGAGGTTGAGGTAGCCGTGCTTGAGGGCGATGTTCAGTTCGTCCAGCACCACCAGGCCAATGGAGGCGTCTTGCAGCATCGCCCGGGACACCGCCCAGGCGGCCTCGGCGGCGGCGATGTCGCGCTGGCGGTCCTGGGTTTCCCAGGTGAAGCCTTCGCCCATCACGTGAAAGCGCACCTGCTCGGGGAAGCGGCGGAAGAACATCTCTTCGCCGGTGCTGAAACGCCCCTTGATGAACTGCACCACACCGCACTGCATGCCATGGCCCATAGCGCGGGCCAGCATGCCGAAGGCCGAGCTGCTCTTGCCTTTACCGTTGCCGGTGAGCACCAGCAACAGGCCGCACTCATTCGGCGAGTTGGCGATGCGCTCGTCGATCACGGCTTTTTTGCGCAGCATGCGCGCCAGATGGCGCTCGTCGCGTTCGGGGGAATCGGTCATGGCAGCTCTCCGTTGGGGCTGGACAAAAACGGCGGGCAGGAAACAAGCGCATACAGACAGCCAAGCATCGCCCACCGTGATGCTGTTGAATGTTCAAGGCCGGTCTCCGGACTCATGAGCGGCGCCTGCACGTATCAAGCGCAGGCAGGCCGGCGGCGCGCCTTCCCATATCGCGCACGATACAGTGGCAAACAGCACCGTTTTGACTCATTTACCGTTGCGGGGGCAGCGCCGGGATCGCGGCAGCACTGTGTACAAGTGCGCTCACTCACCGGCTTCCCTGTTTCACTCTGTCGACGCACGCGCCACGGAGCACCTGGAACAAGCGGCGAAGGTTAGTGGGTTGGGGGGGGAGCGTCAATTAAAGCTGGCCTGGCACTTGAACCATACCGCGCAGGCAATCCTCTACCCTTACAGGCATTCAGGAGAAAATCATGCATAAAACAAGACTCGCCTTACTCATCATGCTCGCCGGCACCCTCGCCGCCTGCGGTGAAAGCTCGACGTTGCAGGTCTCGGATGGCACCGGGCCGTCGCCCAAATTGCCGCAGCCGAACAAGACGCTGATCCCCACCGTGAATATCGCACCGGCCATCGGCTGGCCTGAAGGCGCCAAGCCGACGGCCGCCGCCGGCACTCAGGTGGCCGCGTTCGCCGAAGGCCTGGACCACCCGCGCTGGCTGTATGTGTTGCCCAATGGCGACGTGCTGGTGGCCGAAACCAACGCGCCGCCCAAGCCGGATGATGCCAAGGGTATTCGCGGCTGGGTGATGGAAAAAGTCATGGGCCGCGCCGGCGCTGGCGTGCCGAGCCCGAACCGCATCACCCTGCTGCGCGATGCCGACCATGACGGTGTGGCCGAGACACGCACGGTGTTCCTGGAAAATCTCAACTCGCCATTCGGCATGACCCTGGTGGGCAACGACCTCTACGTGGCCGACTCGGACAAACTGCTGCGCTTTGCCTATCAGCCTGGTGAAACCGCGATCAAAACCCAGGGCGCCACGGTGGTGGACTTGCCCGGTGGCCCGCTGAATCACCACTGGACGAAAAACGTGGTGGCGAGCAAGGACGGCAGCAAGCTGTACGTGAGCGTCGGCTCCAACAGTAACGTCGGCGAAAACGGCCTGGAAGCCGAACAAGGCCGCGCAGCGATCTGGGAAGTTGACCGCGCCACCGGCCAGCACCGGATTTTCGCCTCGGGCCTGCGCAACCCCAACGGCATGGCCTGGGAACCGCAAAGCGGCAAACTGTGGACGGCAGTCAACGAGCGCGACGAAATCGGCAGCGACCTGGTGCCGGATTACATCACTTCGGTCAAGGATGGCGGCTTTTATGGCTGGCCGTTCAGTTACTACGGTCAGCATGTGGATGTGCGCGTGACGCCGCAGAACCCGGAGCTTGTGGCCAAGGCCATTGCGCCGGACTACGCCGTGGGCCCGCATACCGCGTCCCTGGGACTGACCTTTGCCGAAGGCAGCAAACTCCCGGCGCCATTCAGCAACGGCGCGTTCATCGGCCAGCACGGCTCGTGGAACCGCAAGCCGCACAGTGGCTACAAGGTGATCTTCGTGCCGTTCGAAGGCGGGCAACCCAAGGGGCAGCCGGTGGACGTGCTGACCGGCTTCCTCGACAAGGACGAGAAAGCCATGGGCCGGCCGGTGGGCGTGGTGATCGATCAGCAGGGGGATCTGCTGGTGGCTGATGATGTGGGGAATAAGGTGTGGCGGGTTTCAGCAGCTAAATAAACGCCGCAAAAAAATGTGAGAGGGGCTTGCCCCCGATAGCAGTGGGTCAGTCAATGAATTCCTGGACTGATGCACCGTCATCGGGAGCAAGCCCCTCCCACATATGGATCCTGGTTTCAGCGTTAAGGGTTGCGCGCCAGATGCTCGGCCGGCAATACGCGCTTGGCGCTCAGGTACGCATTCTGCCAATACGCCTTGGACAGGGTATCCAGCTTCACTGTGCCGCCGGTTTGCGGCGCGTGCACGAAACGACCTTCACCCACGTAGATGCCCGCATGGCTGACGCGGGAACCGCCGCCGGTGGCGAAGAACAGCAAATCACCGGTCTGCAGGTTCTGTTCACTCACGTCCTGGGCGCGCATCACGATCAGTTCGCGGGTGGTACGCGGCAGGGAAATGCCGGCGGCATCACGATAGACGAACCCGATCAGGCCACTGCAATCGAACCCCGAGTCCGGCGTATTACCGCCCCAGCGATACGGTGTGCCAACCAGGCCGAGTGCACGGAAAAGCACGTCTTCGGCCGCAGGCGAGAAACTCTGGGTGGCAGCGTAGTTGAACACCGGCTTGGGCTTGACGGCGACAGGCGCCGGCGGCGGTGGACGGCTTGCGCAGGCGCTGAGCAGCGCGGCGCAAACAAGAAGCATGAGGCGGGCCGAGGTCGACATGGGCAGAACAATCCTGGTCTGGATGCGGCTTTCGCTGCCGAACGCTGAAAACCAGAACGCGCAAGCAAAGCTCGCGCGAACGGATTACAACAATGTCCAGGGATTCTAGCGCTTACGCGTCAAACTTCAAGTATCACTTTAACTTTACTTACTGGCGGTCACTGTGGACGGGGCCATGGCCAGTGCGCGCTTGGCTTCAATGAAGGTCTTGCTCCAGTAACTGTCGCCCAGGCTGTCGACTCGAACACCGCCACTGCGACGGCTGCTGGAGTGGATAAACTGGTTATCGCCCAGGTAGATACCGGCGTGGCTGACACGACCACGGCCCGCTGTACTGAAGAAAAGCAGATCGCCAGGCTTGAGGTTGTTGCGCGCGACCAACGGTGCTTTCACGTTGATCATTTCGCGCGTCGAGCGTGGCAGATTCATGCCCGCCTCTTCACGAAACAGATAACCGATGAAACCGCTGCAATCGAAACCGGCTTCAGAGGTACCGCCGAAACGGTAACGGGTACCGATCAGCGACATGCCGCGTTCGAGGATGCTGTCGGCCAGCACCGGAAGCTGGTAAGGCTTGCTGCCGGAGAAATCGGTCAGCTCTTTTTCGGTTGCCAGCTCTTCTTCGTAAACAGAAGCAGACTGAGCAGCAACGAATTTTGCCTGGCTTTGAACCTGTGGTTTTTGCTGGACAGCCACTTGCTGGGGCTGGGAGGCGCAACCAAACAACAGGGTGACAAGTGCGAGAGGCACGAGGGGTGCGAAGCGATTTAGCATGGGCACGACCGTGGCTGGTATGTAAAGAAGCCGAGACTATGCCCGCTATCGGATCGATTTGCAAATTCAATCGAGGTCTATGTGACTTGGCGATTGGACTGCGCCATCTAAGCCGTAATTCCATTTAATGAGCACAATGCGTAGCCGGTGAGGCTAAAACGCAGGATTTCTGGCGCCTGAAAAATGCCGAACCGTTGCGAATCAAACGGTTACCAGCCCAACGTCTCTTTGAGAAAAGGGATCGTCAATTTTCTTTGTGCCTGCAGGGAGGCCTGGTCAAGTTGTTCGAGCAAATCGAACAACGCGCTCATGCTGCGGGTGCCACGGGTGAGAATAAAATGCCCGACTTCGTCGGTAAGGTGCAGGCCGCGACGCGATGCACGCAATTGCAGGGCACGCAATTTGTCTTCGTCGGACAAGGGACGCATCTGAAAGATCAGCGCCAGGGTGAGGCGTGACTTGAGGTCGGCCAGTTTGACCGGCAATTCCCGGGGCGAGGTGGACGCCGCGATCAGCAGGCGCCTGCCGCTGTCACGCAGGCGGTTGAACAGATGGAACAAGGCTTCTTCCCACTGCGCTTTGCCGGCGATGGCCTGCAGGTCATCCAGGCACACCAGTTCGTATTGCTCAAGGTTGTCGAAAATGCCGATGCCACGGTCCATCAGCTCGGCCAGTGGCAGATACACCGCCGGCTCGCCCATCTGCTCGAAGCGCAGGCACGCGGCCTGCAACAGATGGGTACGTCCCACGCCATGTTTGCCCCACAGATAGATCAGGCTTTCCGTCCACCCGGCGTCGGCTTCGCATAGACGCTCGACATAGCCGAGTGCTGCGGCATTGGCGCCTGGGTAGTAATTGATAAAGGTTGCGTCATCACGCAGACGCACACCTAGGGGCAGCTGAATCGGTTTCATGCTGACTGAACGGCTCCCATCGAACCGCTAGTGGCCTCTGTGTAAAGTTGGCAAAGTCTATACCCGTGACGCCGGGCGCACAATGCAGCAGACCACAAGCAAAATCAAAGGTTTGCGTTAACCTGCCGGTTTATACGGAGTGTTTGACGCGCCCACCTCATAAACAACAAACCCGGCCATGAGCCGGGTTTGTCGCACTGCGATTACAGCTCGGGGTCTTCGACGCCCGTGTACACATCCGAATCCTTGTACAGCACGTGCACATGGCGCACCAACACCATGATCACTGCCGCCACGGGCAAAGCCAGCAGGATGCCGGTAAAACCGAACAGCTCACCGCCCGCCAGGATCGCAAAGATAACCGCCACCGGGTGCAGGCCGATCCGATCGCCCACCAGCAGGGGCGTCAGCACCATGCCTTCGAGGGCCTGGCCGACCATGAACACCGCGACAATCCCCAGCATCGGGTACAGGTCGCCGCCGAACTGGAACAACCCGGCCACCAGCGCCGCGCCGATCCCGATCACAAAGCCCATGTAGGGCACAATGGCCGCCAGACCCGCGATCAGGCCGATCAACAGGCCCAGCTCCAGGCCGATGGCCATTAGCCCGGCCGCGTAGATGATGCCCAGTGCCAGCATCACCAACAACTGGCCACGCACGAATGCACCCAGCACTTCATGGCACTCTGCCGCCAGTGATACCACGCGCTCCTCGCTGTCTCGCGGCAGCAGGCCGCGAATCTTGGCCATCATGATGTCCCAGTCGCGCAGCAGGTAAAACGCCACCACCGGAATCAACACCAGATTCGTCAGCCAACCGATCAGCGCCAGGCTGGAAGCGGTGGCCTGACTGAGCACCACACCGACGATGTCGGTGGTCTGGCCCATATGCTCGCTGATCGCGGCCTTGACCTTGTCGAACTTCCAGAACCCTTCCGACAGCCCCAGCTTGGTCTGAGCCCAGGGCATCGCCGTGTGCTGCAGCCAGTCGAGCATCTGCGGCGCCAGCTCGTACAAGCGAAACAGCTGCTTGGCCAGCATCGGCACCAGCACCAGCACCAGCGCGGTGATGATCAACGTGAACAGCGCAAACACCGTCACCACGCCCAGGGTCCGCGACAGGCCGAGCTTTTCCAGGCGATCCACGACCGGATCGAACAGATAGGCGAGCAACAACGCGACCAGGAACGGCGTCAGGATCGAATGCAGCAGGAACACAAAAACGCACAGCAGGACAATCCCGCCAAGCCACACCCAACGACGCGTATCCGCCATACACCACTCCAATTGCTTCTATATAAGGAAGAATATTTACCAACGAAAACGCAGTTGCGCCTGAGGTTCAGGTGCCGCTGCGGGTTGCGTGCCATCAACTGCGGGTGGCTGAACCGGAGCCTCACCTGCGGGAATTTCCTGCAGCCTGGCCAGGCTCAGTTGGGTGCGCAATTGATCGGCACTGCCATTGACGCGATACACAATGCGATTGCCGTCCACCCACTGCGGCTGGCCGCCAAAAGGTTCCAGCAGGTGAGCGAGCGAGGCGTAACGCTCCAGGTTCATGCCCTGCACTTCCAGCAACTGTTCGGTGGTCACGCCCGGCTTGACGGCAAAGCGCGGCGCGAGCTTCTGGCTGACGGCCAGCAGCACCGCGTCGGCAACCGCAGCGGTGTCGGCGCCTTGCGCGGTGCCCTGCTCGCTTTTATCGCCCAGCCACAGCCGCCATTTGGCCTGCCACTGGCTGCCTTCCTGGCGCGCATGCACCGCGAGCAACGCGTCGGCGCCATAGCGCTCGGAAGCGGCGCGCAACGGCGTGGCGTCGGCGCCTTCCAGATTCGGTGCGGTAGCAACCACCTGTTCATCCAGATCACCCAACGGCAAGCGCAGCGGCAGGCCGCGATGCTGTGCGGCACGGCGCAGCGCCTGGGCGACGGGCTGTCCATCACCGACCAGGCTGCTGCCGTCGGTGGAATCGTTCAGCCACCAGCCAAGGATCGACGGGCGATTGCTGCCCCAGATCGACAGGCCCGCGTCACGCAGCGCGCGGTCAGTACTGACCGGGTCGAAATCCACCTGCAGGCTTTCCGGCGGGCCGGCGTCGTAACCGTATTGCGTGATGATTTGCTGCGGGTCCTTGCGGATTGCCGCCAGGCCCGGGCCTTCGGCGGCCTTGGCGTCGCCGGTCAGGCGAATCACCAGGGTCTGCACCGCGCGCTGGGTGGCCTGGTCGCGCTCCTGGGGCGACTGGCTGCTGACAGGTTCCAGCACTTGATAGAGGCCATTGAGGGTTTCGGCATGACTCGCCAGGCTGAACAACGACAAACAGCCTACAAAAAAGAATTTACACAAACGCATGGAAGATTCCCGAACGACAAATTTAGCGGGTGGAACAGACCGCGTGCACCCGGTTCAGCCAGGCTGTGACCACAGTGATTGATAAAACATTCACAGGGTTGCGGTAAGTTTTCGTACTGTCACAACGATAGCTTGCTCAAGGCTATACCTTAATACGCACCAGGGCAGGGCCGCTGAGCATTTTTTTAATCGGCCTTTTTTAGCCTATATGGCCCTGCCCGTCGGCCCGAGGATGGCCGCTGCCCCTCAAGCCTGATAAAATCGCGCGCCTTCGCAGACCGTCAACGTCGAGGCCTTTTCACAAACGCCGCCGTCGGCTCGGTCGTTACCCAGAAATCCCCCCTAAAGGCCTGGATCATGAGCAAGCAACCCTCCCTGAGCTACAAGGACGCCGGTGTAGACATCGACGCCGGTGAAGCATTGGTCGAACGCATCAAGAGCGTCGCCAAGCGCACTGCGCGCCCCGAAGTCATGGGTGGCCTGGGCGGTTTTGGCGCCCTCTGCGAAATCCCGGCCGGCTACAAGCAGCCTGTGCTGGTGTCCGGCACCGACGGCGTGGGCACCAAGCTGCGTCTGGCGCTGAACCTGAACAAGCACGACACCATCGGCATCGACCTGGTCGCCATGTGCGTCAACGACCTGGTGGTGTGCGGCGCCGAGCCGCTGTTCTTCCTCGACTACTATGCCACCGGCAAGCTGAACGTAGACACCGCGGCACAGGTGGTGACCGGTATCGGCGCCGGCTGCGAATTGTCGGGTTGCTCCCTGGTCGGCGGCGAAACCGCTGAAATGCCCGGCATGTACGAAGGCGAAGACTACGACCTGGCCGGTTTCTGCGTGGGTGTGGTGGAAAAAGCCGAGATCATCGACGGCTCCAAAGTCGCTGCTGGCGACGCCCTGCTCGCCCTGCCATCCTCCGGCCCGCACTCCAACGGCTACTCGCTGATCCGCAAGATCATCGAAGTGTCCGGCGCCGACATCGAAAACACCCAGCTCGACGGCAAGCCGCTGACCGACCTGCTGATGGCCCCGACCCGCATCTACGTCAAGCCGCTGCTCAAGTTGATCAAGGACACCGGCGCGGTAAAAGCCATGGCCCACATCACCGGCGGCGGCCTGCTGGACAACATTCCGCGCGTGCTGCCAAAAGGCGCCCAGGCGATTGTCGACGTAGCCAGCTGGCAGCGCCCGGCAGTCTTCGACTGGCTGCAGGAGCAGGGCAATGTGGACGAGACCGAGATGCACCGCGTACTCAACTGCGGCGTAGGCATGGTCATCTGCGTGGCACAGGAACACGTTGAGACGGCGCTGAACGTCTTGCGTGAAGCCGGCGAGCAGCCTTGGGTGATCGGCCAGATCGCCACTGCCGCGCAAGGCGCAGCCCAGGTCGAACTGAAGAACCTCAAGGCTCACTGATGCCTCGGACCTGTAATGTCGTGGTGCTGCTTTCCGGCACCGGCAGCAACTTGCAGGCCTTGATCGACAGCACGCGCACCGGCGACAGCCCGGTGCGCATCGCTGCGGTGATTTCCAATCGCAGCGATGCCTACGGCCTGCAACGCGCCAGGGACGCCGGCATCGACACCCGCTCGCTGGATCACCAGGCATTCGACGGTCGCGAGGCCTTCGACGCGGCCTTGATCGAACTGATCGACGCCTTCAAACCCCAACTCGTGGTCCTGGCCGGTTTCATGCGCATCCTCAGCGCTGACTTCGTGCGGCACTACGCTGGGCGCCTGCTCAATATCCACCCTTCCCTGCTGCCCAAATACAAAGGCATGCACACTCACCAGCGCGCGCTTGACGCCGGCGACAGCGAGCACGGCTGCAGCGTGCACTTTGTCACCGAGGAACTCGATGGCGGACCTCTGGTCGTACAGGCAGTGGTTCCGGTAGAGTCGGGTGACTCGGCGCAGAGCCTTGCGCAACGGGTTCATGCCCAGGAACACAGAATTTACCCACTGGCTGTTCGCTGGTTTGCCGAGGGTCGGTTGATTCTCGGTGAACAGGGTGCATTATTGGACGGTCAGTTACTCGCGGCCAGCGGCCACTTGATTCGAACTTAGGAGATTTTATGCGTCGCGCCCTGCTCTTCGCTTTTGCGCTGTTCGCCTTGCCTGCCGTGCAGGCAGCAGACCTTCACCCTTTCTCCGCCAGCTACACCGCCGACTGGAAACAGTTGCCCATGAGCGGTTCGGCCGAACGCAGCCTGACCAAGAATGACAACGGCTCCTGGACCTTGAACTTCAAGGCTTCCATGATGATCGCCAGCCTCACCGAAACCAGCGTGATCCGTTTCGACAAGGACGCCCTGCAGCCGGTCAGCTACAGCTTCGAACGTGGCGGCCTGGGCAAATCGAAGAAGGTCAACCTGGACTTCGACCAGAGCGCCAAGAAAGTCACCGGCTTTGAAAACAAGGACCCGGTGAACGTCACCCTGGAAAGCGGCATGCTCGACAAGTCGACTTACCAGTTGGCCCTTCAACGTGACGTGGCCGCCGGCAAGAAAAGCATGAGCTACCGCGTCGTCGAAGGCACGGACGTCGACACTTATGACTTCCGCGTGATTGGCCCGGAAAAGGTCCAGACCAAGGTAGGCGCCATTGACGCGATCAAGGTCGAGCGCGTGCGTGACCCGTCGCAGAGCAAGCGCATCACCCAGATGTGGTTCGCCAAGGATCTGGGCGGCGTGCTGGTGGCGTTGCGTCAGGTTGAGACGGACGGCAAGGAATACAACATCATGCTGCAGGATGGCACTGTTGATGGCCAGGCCATCAAAGGCAGCTGATCGGCAGATTGAACAAAGAGCCTCGCTGAATGCGGGGCTTTTTTTTGCCTGGCATTTGGATGCTGAAGCTTATATCGCTATCGGGAGCAAGCCCCCTCCCACACGTGGAAGGCATTCCACATGTGGGAGGGGGCTTGCTCCCGATAGCGATGACAGGGCCAGCGCAAAATGAAACTTTTGTCATAAAACCCCTTCGCCTACGACCAAGCACCACGGATTACGCGGCCTGCAGCACTGTTGCGTGTCGTGCAATAAATTGTTGCGCGCAAAGACTGTTTACTTAGCAAGCTAACAAAACATATAACAAAGGCCTGCGACGACTTGCCGCAGATCCACCCGAGATTGGAGCAAGCAGATGACTGTAAAAGTGACTGAACGCGACGACGAACATATGTCCCATGAAGCTCTGGGCCACGGGATTCATATCTGGGATGTCCATCAACAAGACCTGTTGGTCGGCATGTTTCACAATGAAAGCGACGCTCATAACTATAAGAACGAGCTGGAAACGCTTGAACTGAAACGCCAGGCACAGAGTTCCTGAAACACTGAAATCTCGCAGGCACCCGGCCCCACACAGCAGCTGGCGTGCCTGCAAAGAAAAACCCCGCCTTGTGAGCGGGGTTTTTCGTGTCTACAGCCTCACCACATCAGATCGTCCGGGATCTGGTAGGCGGCGTAAGGATCATCCTCGTCCGGCACCTGGCTTTCGGTGAGGATATTGAGCTGCACGATACGCTCCGGCGCGCGCTCCTGGATCTTCAGCGCCGCTTCGCGTGGGATCACCTCGTAGCCACCGCCGTGGTGCACGATGGCCAGGGAGCCGTTGCTCAGCTTGTTGCGCATCAACGTGTTGACCGACAGGCGCTTGACCTTCTTGTCGTCCACGAAGTTGTAGTAGTCCTCGGTGGTCAGCTTGGGCAGGCGCGAGGTCTCGATCAGTTGCTTGACCTGCGCCGTGCGGGCCTTGGCCTCGGCTTTTTCCTGCTGCTGCCGGTTCAGTTCCTGATCACGCTTGACCTTCTCGGCATGCGCCTCGGCCACCAGGCGGGCCTGGGTGTCATCCACCTCGGCCTGGCCCTTGTGGACCAGGCGCTGCTGCTTCTGTTTCTCTTTGCCGACCTGCTTGGCCTGCTTTTGGTTGACCAGACCTGCTTTGAGCAACTGGTCGCGAAGGGAAAGGCTCATGGTGCTTACTCACTTAGGCAACTGCTCAACCGCAGCTGGACACATTCTTTTCCTGACGCTTGGCTTCGCCCCACAGGGCGTCCAAGGTTTCGAGGGTGCAATCTTCTATGGGTTGATGCGTATCGCGCAATGCCTGTTCGATAAATCGGAAACGTCGTTCGAACTTGGCATTGGCACCGCGCAGGGCGGTTTCCGGGTCGACCTTGAGGTGACGGGCCAGGTTGACTGCGGCAAACAGCAGGTCACCGACCTCATCGGCGATCGCAGCCGGGTCGTTGGCGGCCATGGCTTCGAGCACTTCATCGAGCTCTTCGCGCACGTTGTCCACCACCGGCAAGGCGGACGGCCAGTCGAAACCGACCTGGCTGGCGCGCTTTTGCAATTTGGCCGCACGGGACAGTGACGGCAGCGCCGTGGGCACATCATCGAGCAGGGACAGCTGCTGCGGCGCGTCGGACTTCTCTGCACGCTCCTCAGCCTTGATCTGCTCCCAGCGCGCCTTGACCTCGTCTTCGCTCAGTTGCGGCACGTCCAGCGGCGCATAGAGATCCCCGGTGGGGAACACATGGGGATGGCGACGGATCAGCTTGCGGGTGATGCTGTCGACCACACCGGCAAATTCGAAACGCCCGTCTTCGCGTGCCAGCTGGCTGTAATACACCACCTGGAACAACAGGTCGCCCAGTTCGCCCTGCAGGTGGTCGAAGTCGCCGCGCTCGATGGCGTCGGCCACTTCGTAAGCCTCCTCCAGGGTGTGCGGCACGATCGTGGCATAGGTTTGCTTGATGTCCCACGGGCAGCCGTATTGCGGGTCGCGCAGGCGGTTCATCAGGTGCAGCAGGTCTTCAAGTGAATACATCGGTCTCTTTCCGCTGAAGATCACATGTGGGAGGGGGCTTGCTCCCGATGACGCTGGGTCATTGCCAGATGGATTTTCTGGCCCACCGCTATCGGGAGCAAGCCCCCTCCCACAGGTTTGGTCCGCGCCCATTCAACTGCTTATGGCGTGCGGTTGCGCCGGGTTTCGATGATGTTCGGCAACTGGGAAATCCGCCCCAGCAAACGCCCCAATGCGTCCAACCCCGGAATCTCGATGGTCAGGGACATCAACGCGGTGTTGTCCTCCTTGTTCGAGCGGGTGTTGACCGCCAGCACGTTGATGCGCTCATTGAGCAGCACTTGCGACACGTCGCGCAGCAGACCGGAACGGTCGTAGGCACGAATGATGATGTCCACCGGATAAGTGAGCACCGGCACCGGGCCCCAGCTGACCTGGATGATCCGCTCCGGCTCACGCCCGCCCAGTTGCAGCACCGAGGCGCAATCCTGACGGTGAATGCTCACGCCACGGCCCTGGGTGATATAGCCGACAATCGCATCGCCCGGCAGCGGCTGGCAGCAACCGGCGATTTGCGTCATCAGGTTGCCCACACCCTGGATCTGGATATCGCCGCGCTTGCCGGGCTTGTAGCCGGTGGCCTTGCGCGGGATCAGTTCCAGCTGTTCGTTGCCGCGCTCCGGCTCCACCAACTGCTGCGCCAGGTTGACCAGTTGCGCCAGGCGCAGGTCGCCGGCGCCGAGGGCGGCGAACATGTCTTCGGCGATCTTCATGTTGGCCTTTTCGGCCAGCTTGTCGAAGTCCACCTGGGGCAGGCCCAGACGCGCCAGTTCGCGTTCGAGCAAGGTCTTGCCGGCGGCGACGTTCTGATCGCGCGCCTGCAGTTTGAACCAGTGGACGATCTTCGCCCGCGCGCGTGAGGTGGTGATGTAACCCAGGTTCGGGTTCAGCCAGTCGCGGCTCGGCGTACCGTGCTTGCTGGTGATGATCTCGACCTGCTCACCGGTCTGCAGGCTGTAGTTGAGCGGCACGATGCGCCCGTTGATCTTGGCGCCCCGGCAGTTGTGGCCGATCTCGGTGTGCACGCGGTAGGCAAAATCCAGCGGCGTGGCGCCCTTGGGCAAGTCGATGGCATGCCCGTCCGGGGTGAAGATATAAACGCGGTCAGGCTCGATATCCACGCGCAGCTGTTCAGCCAGGCCGCCGATATCGCCGAGTTCTTCGTGCCATTCGAGCACCTGGCGCAACCAGGAAATCTTCTCTTCGTACTGGTTGGACCCGGCCTTGACGTCGGTGCCCTTGTAGCGCCAGTGCGCGCACACGCCCAGTTCCGCCTCTTCGTGCATGGCATGGGTGCGGATCTGCACTTCGAGCACCTTGCCCTCGGGACCGATCACCGCCGTGTGCAGCGAGCGATAGCCGTTTTCCTTGGGGTTGGCGATGTAGTCGTCGAATTCCTTGGGGATGTGCCGCCACAGCGTGTGGACGATACCCAGCGCGGTGTAGCAGTCGCGCATTTCCGGCACCAGCACGCGCACCGCCCGCACATCATAGATCTGGCTGAAGGCCAGGCCCTTGCGCTGCATTTTGCGCCAGATCGAATAGATATGTTTGGCGCGGCCGCTGATGTCGGCATCGACGCCGGTGGCCTGCAGCTCGGTGCGCAACTGGCCCATCACGTCGCTGATAAAGCGCTCGCGGTCCAGGCGCCGCTCGTGCAGCAGCGTGGCGATCTGTTTGTACTGATCGGGTTCAAGGTAGCGAAAGGACAAGTCCTCCAGCTCCCACTTGATATGGCCGATGCCCAGGCGGTGCGCCAGCGGCGCATAAATGTCGAAGACTTCGCGGGCGACGCGGTTGCGCTTTTCGTCGTCGGCGGTCTTCACCGCGCGAATCGCGCAGGTGCGTTCGGCCAGCTTGATCAGGGCGACGCGTACGTCGTCGACCATCGCCACCAGCATCTTGCGCAGGTTTTCCACCTGGCCCTGGGTGCCCAGCACCATGGACTGGCGCGGGCTGAGGCTGGCACTGATGGCCGCCATGCGCAGCACGCCGTCAATCAGCTTGGCCACCACCGAGCCAAAGCGCTGGCCGACGGTGGCCAGCTCAATGTGCCCTTCGCGCACGCCGCGATAGAGCACGGCGGCGATCAGCGAATCCTGGTCGAGCTTGAGATCGGCAAGGATCTCGGCGATTTCCAACCCGGTACGAAAGCTTGAGGTGCCTTCGGCCCACAGGTTCTTGGCCGCATTGTCCTGCTGCTCGGACTCACGAGCGAACTCGCAGGCCGCTTTCAAGGCCTCACGGTCCAGTGCCGGATCGACACTGATGGCATGGTCGAGCCATGCCTCCAGATTGATACTGCCGTCGGTGTTGATCGGCTGGTGTGCTCTCACCTGTACCATCTTTCTTACCTTCCCTACGACGCACCTTGGATGCGCCGGAATCATCGCCGACCTTGACTGCGAACTCCGTGGCAGTTCATGGGCCCTGGAGAACGCAGGCCGGTCGGATTAAACGGGCATCCTAGCCCGCTTCAAATAACGCCATGGCCTCGACATGTGCCGTCTGCGGAAACATGTCGAGGATCCCGGCACGTTTTAGCCGGTAGCCCTGCCTGACCAACTCAACCGTGTCCCGCGCCAGCGTGGCCGGGTTGCAGGACACATACACCACGCGCCTGGCACCCAGGCTGGCGAGTTTGCGCACAACCTCCTGGGCACCGTCACGGGGTGGATCCAAGAGTACCGCAGAAAAGCCCTGTTTGGCCCACTCTGCGTCAGTCAACGGCTGGGATAAATCGGCCTGAAAAAACTGCGCATTATGCAAATTGTTGCTGCCAGCGTTGAGTGCGGCGCGGTCCACCATGGTCTGCACGCCTTCCACGGCGACCACTTCACGCACCTGCCCGGCCAGCGGCAGGGCAAAATTGCCCAGGCCGCAAAACAGGTCCAGCACCCGCTCATCGGCCTGCGGCGCCAGCCATTGCAACGCCTGGGCGACCATCGCCTCGTTGACCGCGGCATTGACCTGAACGAAGTCTCCCGGCCGGTAGGCCAGCTCCAGGTCCCACGCCTCCAGGCGAAACCCCAGGGGTTGATCAGGCTCTACAGGTTCCGGCTTGCCCTCGCCCTGCAGCCACAGCTGGGCGTCATGAAACGCGCAAAACTCCTTGAGCACCAGCAGGTCCGCCTCAGACAGCGGCGCCATATGCCGCAGCAACACGGCAATCGATGACCCGCTAAACAACTCCACATGCCCCAGCGCCTGAGGCTTGCTCAAGCGGCGCAGCATGTTCGGCAGACGCTGCATGATCGGTTGCAAGGCCTGTACCAGCACCGGGCATTCATCAATGCCGACAATGTCCTGGCTGGCCACGGCCCGAAAACCGACCTCAAGCTTTTTCGCCTTGCTATCCCAGCGCACCGCAACCCGCGCGCGCCGTCGATAGCCGAACTCCGGCCCGCTCAAGGGCGCTGCCCACGCCTGCGGTTCAACACCTGCCACGCGGGTCAGTTGCTCGGCAAGCATGCGCTGCTTCAGGGCAAGCTGTTCGTCGTGGGGCAAGTGCTGCACGCTGCAACCGCCGCAGCGACCGAAGTGCGCGCAGGGTGCCGGGCGACGCAGTTCGCTGGCGGTGAACACACGTTCAGTACGCGCCTCGACCACCTTGCCGTGAGCGCCCAGCACCCGTGCCTCCACGTCCTCGCCAGCCAGTGCACCGTTGACGAACCAGGTGCGGCCTTCAAAGAACACGATGCCCCGGCCATCGTTGGCCAGGCGCTCGATGGTCAGGCGTTGCTTTTTGCCCACGGGAATCTGTGGCGCCCGGCTGCCGCCCGTCGGTTGGAAGCGCAGGCCTCTCTCATGTTTGGCCATCAGTTGGGTTCGTCGAAGATGCCGGTCGACAGGTAGCGGTCGCCTCGGTCACAGATGATCGCGACGATCACCGCGTTTTCAACTTCCCTGGACAAGCGCAACATGCCGGCCACCGAACCGCCGGACGACACGCCGCAGAAGATGCCTTCTTCACGGGCCAGGCGGCGGGTAGTGTCTTCGGCTTCACGCTGGGCCATGTCGATGATGCGGTCCACCCGCGTCGCGTTGTAAATTTTGGGCAGGTACTCTTGCGGCCAGCGACGGATACCCGGGATCGCCGCGCCTTCCATCGGTTGCAGGCCGACGATCTGGATCGCCGGGTTCTGCTCCTTGAGGTAGCGCGAGTTGCCCATGATGGTGCCGGTGGTACCCATGGAACTGACGAAATGGGTGATGGTGCCGCCAGTCTGGCGCCAGATTTCCGGGCCGGTGGTAGCGTAGTGCGCCTCGGGATTGTCGCCGTTGGCGAACTGGTCCAGCACCTGGCCACGGCCTTCGGACGCCATGCGATCGGCCAGGTCACGGGCGCCTTCCATGCCCTGCTCCTGGGTCACCAGAATCAGCTCGGCACCGTAGGCCGTCATCGCAGCCTTGCGCTCGGCGCTGGAGTTGTCGGGCATGATCAGGATCATCCTGTAGCCCTTGATCGCCGCAGCCATGGCCAGGGCGATCCCGGTGTTGCCCGAGGTCGCTTCGATCAGGGTGTCGCCGGGCTTGATCTGCCCGCGCAGCTCGGCACGGGTGATCATCGACAGCGCCGGGCGGTCCTTGACCGAGCCGGCAGGGTTGTTCCCTTCGAGCTTGAGCAACAGGGTATTGCTGGTCTCACCCGCCATGCGTTGCAAGCGAACCAGGGGCGTATTGCCGACGCAGTCGGCGATTGTAGGGTACTGCAAGGTCATGGCGTATTCGCAATCCAGACTGCGGGGGCGAACATCATACCGGGAAAGGTCGGCGCGCCATATCACGCAAAGTGCGGTGCTTATGCCTCAAAGATATAAGCATCAGATCAGCCAATGACAAAGTCCGCCCACTCGCGATCGGTCAACTCCGCCACCAGGGCGTTTTCGGCCGTTGCCCTGGCTGCCTGCAGGGTTTGGACATAGCGCAAGTATTCGCCCTCCGTCATTACAGCGTCTGCAACCTTGTTGCTGGCGATCTCCATCAGTCGATCATAGCCGCGCAGTGTCGTGGCAACACGGCTGCGGTATTTGCGCTTCAGAAACTCCACCCAATGCTCCCTGCTGCGCAGGTGCAGAGGCCAGTTCATGCCCACTTCTTCACGTAAGATGCTGGTACGCAGCGTGTCTACGGAGAGGTTGTCGGGTTGTGCCAAGGGCACGTTGAAGCGTGAAGCAAGCACCAGCGGCAGATCAAGACTCGCCGCCAGAGCGATGCGATAACTGTGGATTCGCGTAAATGCCTGCCAGCGTGTCTGGCCCGGAAAGTGGCGACTGACGTGCTGGCTGATGGAGTCCAACCGCCGCAGCGCCCGGTAATAATGCACAAACGCCGGACCGGCGCTTTGTACGTCCGTGGCGAGCATTCGATACGGTAGCCTGAGCAATTCCAGCTCATGCAGGCTCAACAGGCAACCGTCGATTCCTCCGCTCATGTAACCATAGGGCCGCACGGAATAAATCTGCTCCCCTCCCCCGTGAGACAAAGCCTCGTCGACCAACTGCCACACCCGCCGCGTGATCGTTTCGCGCAGGGTGCGATGGCCCACATCAGCGAACAGCGGATAATCAGCGATATTCCCCAACAGCTCGAAAAAACAGTCCGCCATGGGCTGTGCCTGCAACGCCGCCCAGTCCAGTTGCCGCGCCTGGACTTCGCCAGCCGGCAGCAACGCCAACCAACGATCGGCGCGCTGATCGAAAGAGGCGGAAGGCGCCCAAAGCCCGAAATCAATGTCCGGCTGCCCCTGCCGCTCACCGATTCGGCGCAATAGCTGCCGTGCTTCGGGCGAAAGCGGGTTACCCCGCAGGTTCATCGCCCGATGAACGTCAGGGTAGATAAACAAGTCCGTCTCGGCCAATTCCCTGATCGCATTGTTGCGCAGGTCAAAACTGCGCAGTGCCTGTAGGGTCACGGCCCCCAGCGGCAAGCGGTCCAGGCCGCAATTGCGCAGGTTAAGCTCACGCAAGTGCGAAAGCGCATAGAGTGACAGCCGCCGCCCCTGGCCCAGTGGATTGACCGATAAATCAAGGTTCCTCAAACCGGTCAGCGCAGCCAGTCGATAGGTGTCCTGCAGGTTGAACCCGAGCAGGTTATTGGAAAGGTTGAGCACCGCCAGGTGAGCCATCCCGTCCAAATCCGGTAGATGACTGAGGCGGTTACCTTTGAAGGAGATCACTCGAAGCCCGGGGAAGCTTCGCAGAAACCGATCAGGTAACTCGGTCAGATAATTGCCATTGACGTTCAGCACTGTCACGTGGCCGAAATGGGCGCTCAGTGTCGGCAGGCTTGTGAGTTCCAGATCATCCAGGTTGAGCTCTTCGATAATGCCAGGCGTCAGGCCCTCCTTGGCCCAGCAACGCTGAATCCGGGCCACCGCCAGGGCCCGCGAGCGGACTGATACAGCATTGTTCGCCCCAGCCGAAGCGGCGTCGCGCCACTGCTGCAGGCCCACGTCCAGCGCGTTTCGTTCGCGCACCAGATAGTCGATCATTACAGTACGCTCATCCGTCGAATCACCCGCCTCGCGCAGCAACGCCACCATCTCATCGTCGCTCTTGGAGGGGTATAACGCGCGCAACCGACCGACTTGCTCACGGACCATCGGGCCAAGTCCTTCACGGCCGCTGAGCGGGTAACCGATGCGCCCATCAGCCAGGCGCCGTGGCGGGTTGAAGCGTGGCCGACGGTCGATGTCGAGCACCGTATCAGCGCTCTCCAACGTGTGCCGCTCGCGTTCAGCAATCGAGCGTAAGAGCTCCTCGGGCCCGGATGCGTGGGTGTAGCCCAACGCCTCGCGTTCCGCCTTCGGCAACGCTGTCAATAAAACCGTCAGGAACGGTCCAGGGCTTCCCACCGCTTTGCGCTCACCGTTGTCCAGGGGTGTGTACGCCTGGTAGTGGTGAGAAACCGGTTCAAGCATCCGCCTGAGTGCGGCGCCCTCAGGGCCGATGCTGTCAATCAGACGGCCTCTCTCCCACACCTCGACGCGCAGGTGGGCAGGCCAACCCCGAAGGTCCGGCAGCGCACGCATGAT
Organism: Pseudomonas sp. MH9.3; assembly: GCF_034354675.1. Lineage (NCBI taxonomy): Bacteria > Pseudomonadati > Pseudomonadota > Gammaproteobacteria > Pseudomonadales > Pseudomonadaceae > Pseudomonas > Pseudomonas sp. MH9.3. The sequence goes on from NZ_CP133785.1 coordinate 1,984,368, forward strand.
CAGCCTCGTGCTGTCCTCATTCGCCGCCAACCTGCTATACAAGCCTTCCACGGCCCGGATTCTGCGCGAGTACTCCAACATCCGGCGAATATCCGGTGTAAGGCTCAATGGAAGATGGCCCGCCTCCAGGCTTCGCTGCTGCGCCGGGGTGATAGCGTAGACCAGATCGCTGGCAGCCCAAGCCGGCAACCCGGGAAAATACCGCTGCAGCACGCGAGCATGGGGTTTTTTCGACGGCAGCGCTTTTTTCTGACGCAGTGCCTTGTAGAAATGCCGTTCCATCTGCGCCTTGTCGATCCTCACCCCGGTTTCAAGCAACGCAACCTGCTCGGCCCGCGCGACACCTGAACGCCCAACCAGCTCATCGGCCAGATCAGGCCCGACCTCGCCCAGTACTTGATCAAAAAAATCCCGACCCGTTTCCATACCGGTGATCACCCGCTGCTGCAGCGTGTAACGCTCGACGGTGTCCACCAGAACCGCTGGCGGGCGTTCGTTGCGCACATGCACTCTGCGCAGCATGTCCGACGTCACTGCGCTGATCTGCTGGATCTGCTCAATGGCATCCGGCGACAGCGCGCGCGCCAACGGCCCCAGGCGATAAAAAGGTTGTTGCCCGTCCCAGGTCAGAGGGTTTTCCCCTTCATGGCGCCAGGCACCGTTGCCATTGTGGGTCAATACAGGGGAATACGCGTCATTCAAGGACGGATGCTGAACGCGCCAGGCCCCGAGCACCTCATCGTTGAAGACCTTGAAATACTCACCTTCGATGAACAGGTAGTGATCCGTTCCCCGTCGGTAAAGGCCCAATGCGTCGGGTTCGGGGGAAATACCGGTGGTGTCGGTGGTAACCGCGTAATGCTGAATTTCACCTCGACAGGGGTAAAACGATCCGTCAGGCATACGGTTGCGCAGCATTGCATGGGCGACCTGATGACGTAGATCGGCGATGCCTTGCGCACTCAACCCCAACTGCAGCCTGTCCCCTTCCGAAAGCTGACTGACGATCGCTTCATAAAAGCTGTCAGTTCCACTCAATGTCGCTCCGGTGCGTAACTGATGATGGTTGTACGCTGCAAAACGCCCACGCAACTGATCAATGACGACCACATTGCGATCCGCTGGTCCCCTGGACACGTAGGGAACCGCTTGCCCTGCGGGGCTGACCACCAATCGTTGGCCGGTCAGGTCGCGCAGCACAGCATCGGCAAACTCGAAGGCCCAGTTGCAGGTTTGTCGGTCGAAGCGTCGCCCATGAAACAACCCATCGATGATCTTTTCCCGGCGAGCCACCACCCGGGCAGCGCGCAACGCCAGGTAAAGCGCCTCGGGTTGCAATTGCGACGCCAGCAACTGGGCCTGTTGATGCTCGGAAAGCGGATGCTCGCGCAGTACCTCGAGCAAACGCGCCAGGCTAATGTCGGGGTGCAGCGCGCGCAATTGGGTAATCACGGCGGGAACCGGCGTGTCCAGGGTGACGCGATCAGGCAGCAAGGCGTGTACCGCCACGCTGGCCCCGCTCGCCGCAGAGCGGCTGAACTCGGCAAACCGTGTGAGTGCTTCAAACAGATCCGGTTTCAGGGCCCTGGCTTGCAGGGCGAGTTGTTGACCAAGCGCGTGTTCGCCCGCCGGAAAGTGCTCAGGCAGCAACTCGATGATGGCGTTGGGCAAATGGGCAGTGAACTGTTGCGGCGTGCCGTAGGCGAACTGATGGTTTTCCAGTGCAGTCACGCTGACCACGGCGGTCGTCTGAACGAAGCCGCCCTTGCTGTAGCGTCGTACTTCCACGCCCTGCTGGTTGGCAATACTCAGCGCGATGTCCGCCGGCCAGGCTGGCAGCTGGGTGAGCAACGGAGCGAGCACGTCAACGGCTTCAACCGGCACGGTACGCGTGGGGTCGCCCCCCTCGCCAACCCAGTCGATCAGCCGGTCAGCCTGGAACCGCTCAACGGCGTCGACCAGTGAAGCCGAGGGTTGCGCTCCGGCCCAAACCTGCTCCAGCGTCTCCTGCGAGGTGGAACTGCTCACAAGGATCACCTGCATCTCACGGGCTGGCGCGTCCGAACCGAGCATGGCCTCCAGCACCTTGGGGGCGGTTGGCTCGCGATGTTCAGTGACGCCACGCGCTTCGGACAATCGCCGATACAGGCGCTGATGACGACGCTGCACGCTTTTAGCCAGGCGCGTGTGCAGGCGACTGCTGATGAGCAGATCAGCCAGGTCCGCGAAGCCCTGGAGCAAGTCGCCCGGCTCACCTTGCATCGCCTGACTGCCGCCCTCGACCAGCGCTTGCTCCAGCGCCACGAACATCGCAATGGTGCGCACCCGCCCCAGGCCTTTCAAGGCACCCGGCACGGGAATCAAGAGCACATTGAGGATTTCGAGGGCCAGGGTCTTGAACACCTCAAGCAGCGTCGTCATGAAGCCCGGCGTTTGATGGGCCATTTCCTGCAGGTTGGCTCGACACCGCTTGATGTAGAAGTCACTGAGGCTTACGACCGGCACTTTCTCTACGGTATTTCTGACGTAGCCGATCCTTCCGACCGTATCGACTGGCGGGATGGCCTTAGCCAACCGGTAAACCAAATAAGTGACCCCTTCAAAGTCGGTGGGCGACGGTGTGACCTTGGCGATTCGCTTCAGACGCGCACAGTCGCGCAGCGACATTATCGGGTACAGCCAATCGACGTTTCCCTGTCGGAAGGCGCTATCAAAGACCACTCGGAAATGATCGCAAGCTCTGCGGTGACTCTGAAAATGACGCAGGGCGCCCCCCGGACGGCTGGGGAAAAAACTGAACGCGCCCTTGCAGCCAACGACCGAAAACACCAGGTGGGGGATGTTCAACCGGTCGCCTGGCGGCGTACCCACGTAGTGCCCGGTAAGTCCTATGGGCTGAGGTATCCAGCTCGCATTGTCGACACCGTGGGGGATAAACAGCAGCATTTCCTCCTTCGATCCCCAGCTTGCCTTACCGCTCAACGCACGCTGGATCCATTGATATTTTTCTCGGTCAATGCCGCTGGTGATGGTGTTTCTCAGCGCGTCTATCAGCGCGAAAGCAAACTCAGCCGTCGCCAGCGCCGTCACACTGCTACCCAGTGAGCCCGTGGGTTTCAGCGCATCGTCGAGTCGTTGGCGCAACTGCTCGCCCAGATTGAGCCTGCGCACCAGCGCGATGAATTCAGCGGCCGTGGCCTTGACGTGGGTATCCAGGTAACTGGCATCCGCCAGGCCGGTACGGCCAGGGTAGCTCCACCCGGTCAGGCCGTCATAATTGAGGCAGGCAGCGTCCCACAGGCTGAGGCTGGCGACCTTGACTACGCCTTCGGCTGCACGCCGCACGCGCTGTTCAGGTGGCAGGTAGCGGGTATAAATGCGCGCGTTGACCGGATCGATATCCTGTCCGGTCAAGGCCTGCAACTCGGCGCGTAACAACGCCATGGCCTGCTGCTCAAATGCGTGAGTCAGGTCCCTGACGTTTGTTTCCATGCTGCGTTGTGCATCAATACAGGCTTGTTGCAGGCGCACATAGTCGTGCTTTTCCTGGTCGTTGAGTCCGCCAAAAAACGCGTCGAACCTGATTCGCAGAACATCCAGGTTTTGCAGGGCAGACCATTGCGCACGCGTCATCAACGGCGCGCGGCGCTCAGCCATGAATTCGGCCAACGGGTCAGTGGGCGCAGGGGGGTGAGAGGGCTCGGGCATTTCGGGTGTTCCTGAAAAGCCCAGCCTATCCCGTGATTGGCGCCAGGCCCGGTAGCTATGTAGCGCCGTGGTTTCTTTCGAAAACCGCTGGACCCATCGCTGCAATCTGCCCTTCGATCAGTGCCTCGAAGGGTTTGAGCAATGGCTCGAACGACTGCGGTGCTTCCAGCACCTGCAGTGCCTGCACAATCGCCTCCACCGTCGACAACGCCCCTGGCCCCGGCGCCTTGCGCAACCGATAGCGCGACACGCCGCCCTCGGCCAGGGTGACCCGTGGCAATGCCGCCAGCAACGGGTTGAGGTGCAGCAGCTTGCGCGCCTTGCGCCAGGTGCCATCGGGCACCACCAGCAACAGCGGCTGATCGCTCGGCACATAGGCCTGCAACGGCTGGGCATCGTCGCCCGGAAACAACAGGCGTGCCTGATATCCGGGCGGGTTCAACAAGGTCGCCAGATCATCGAACACCTCGCCCACCCGCAGCTGCGCGTTATTCAGACCCAATGCCGCGAGGCGCGCAGTATTGAGCGCATGGTTGACCTCACTCGGGTGCTGCAACAGCAACACGCGGGTGCGGCTGTCCAGACTGGGGATCAGCGCGCACAGGCAATGGCTGGCAGGCCTGAGGCAACGGGAACATTGGGGTCTGGACATGATTTATCGGGCCTGGTTGAGCTGCGCCTTGAGCAGGTCGCGGAAAGTCTGGATCAGCGGCTCGCGGCTGCGACCGCGCCGTATGATCATCGAGAACGGCGCCTGGTAACCGAAGGTCGCGGGCAACAGCACGCGCAGGTCACCCTTGTCGGCCCACGCCTGGGCATAGTGTTCGGGCAGGTAACCGATATAGGCACCGGACAGCACCAGGATCAGCTGCGCTTCCATGCTTTCCACGGTGGCGGCGCTGTGCTTGAAGCCGTGGCGCGCCAGCTCCGCCTGGCTCCAGTAACCGCGCCCGACCATGCGCTGCTGGGTGATCAGCTGTTCGGGGATACGCCGCTCGCTGAACAGGGGATGACGTGTGCTGCAATACAACCAGTGCTGCTCGCGGTACAGCGGCATGTAGATCAGCCCGCTCATACGGGTGGAGAAAGCGCCAATGGCCAGGTCAAGACGATTGTCCTGCACACCGAGCTGCAGTTCATAGGGGCTCATCACCGACAGGTGCAGGTGCACCGCAGGGTGTTCGAGGCTGTAGGCGCCGATCACTTCTGCGAACGGCAGGGCCTTGTCGCTGACCGTGGAGTCGAGCACGCCAAGTCTGAGCGTGCCCCGCAATTCACCCTTCAGCGCGGCGGCGTATTGCTCGAAGCCTTCCAGTTCGCCAAGCAGGCGCAGGGTTTCCTGATGAAACAGTTCGCCTTTGCTGGTGAGGCTGAACCCGCCCCGGCCACGATGGCAGAGCACCAGGCCCAACGCCGCTTCCAGCTGGCTCATGTAGGTGGAAATGGCCGAGGTGGACAAGTTGAGTTCGTGCTGGGCAGTGGCGAACCCCTGGTGCCGCACGACGCTGACGAAGATGCGCAGGAGTTTCAGGTCGGGCAAGGCGCTGGCCATGGAGTCTCCAGAGGCACACACAATCGAGCGAGTTTAACCGCCGGCATCAGTTTAGAAAAATCTGAACTAAGTATTTGCCGCTGGCGATTCTTCCCCTCGCTGGCTTTTCGCAGAATCGGCCCCCTGACACACTAAAACGATGAGGCACTCGCGTGGACAAGATTTTCCATCAACCACTGGGCGGCAACGAAATGCCGCGCTTCGCCGGCATCGCCACCATGATGCGCCTGCCGCACCTGCCAACGGCCAGAGGCCTGGATGCCGCTTTTGTCGGCGTGCCGCTGGATATCGGCACCTCGCTGCGCGCCGGCACCCGCTTCGGGCCGCGTGAAATCCGCGCCGAGTCGGTGATGATCCGCCCCTACAACATGGCCACCGGCGCCGCACCGTTCGATTCGCTGTCGGTAGCGGACATCGGCGACGTGGCGATCAATACCTTCAACCTGCTGGACGCTGTGCGCATCATCGAACACGCCTACGATGACATCCTCGAACACAACGTGATTCCTCTTACCCTGGGCGGCGATCACACCATCACGCTGCCGATCCTGCGGGCAATCCACAAGAAATACGGCAAGGTCGGGCTGGTGCACATCGATGCCCACGCCGACGTCAACGACCATATGTTCGGCGAGAAAATCGCTCACGGCACCACCTTCCGCCGCGCTGTCGAGGAAGGCCTGCTCGACTGCGACCGCGTGGTGCAGATCGGCCTGCGTGCCCAGGGCTATACCGCCGAAGACTTCAACTGGAGCCGCAAGCAGGGCTTTCGCGTAGTGCAGGCCGAAGAATGCTGGCACCACTCACTCGCGCCGTTGATGGACGAAGTACGCGAGAAAGTCGGCGGCGGCCCGGTGTACCTGAGTTTCGACATCGACGGCATCGACCCGGCCTGGGCGCCCGGCACCGGCACCCCGGAAATCGGCGGGCTGACCACCATCCAGGCGATCGAAATCATCCGCGGCTGCCAGGGCCTCGACCTGATTGGTTGTGATTTGGTAGAAGTTTCACCGCCCTACGACACCACCGGCAACACCTCGTTGCTGGGCGCCAACCTGCTGTACGAGATGCTCTGCGTGCTGCCTGGCGTGGCACGCCGCTGATGAGTGCACTCGTGCACTGACTGCCAACGGGGCCGTAGACCTCGAGGCACCTGATTCTTGCTTTGCGTATTTGCGCAGCCGTCTGCCGCCAGCTCGCCCACAAAAAATATAATCGGAGAACCGCCGTCATGGCTTTGGATTTATTCGTCGTACTCATCTACGCCGCCGGCATGCTCGTGCTCGGCTATTACGGCATGCGCCGTGCCAGGACCCATGAAGATTACCTGGTGGCCGGGCGCAACCTGGGCCCGTCGCTGTACATGGGCACCATGGCCGCCACGGTGCTGGGCGGCGCGTCCACCGTCGGCACCGTGCGCCTGGGTTACGTACACGGCATCTCCGGCTTCTGGCTGTGCGCTGCGCTGGGCATGGGGATCATTGCGCTGAACCTGTTCCTGGCCAAGCCGCTGCTCAAGCTGAAGATATTCACCGTCACCCAGGTTCTGGAAAAGCGCTACAACCCCATGGCACGGCAGGCCAGCGCGGTGATCATGCTGGCCTACGCGGTGATGCTGGGCGTGACGTCGGTGCTGGGGATCTGCACCGTGCTGCAGGTCTTGTTCGGCCTGCCCTTCTGGAGTTCATTGTTGCTGGGCGGTGGTGTGGTGGTGGTGTACTCGACCATCGGCGGCATGTGGTCGCTGACGCTGACCGACATTGTGCAGTTCGTGATCAAGACCGTCGGCCTGATGTTCATCCTGCTGCCGATCTGCCTGTACCGCGTCGGTGGCTGGGATGAACTGGTGAACCGCCTGCCACCGTCGAGCTTCAGCTTCACGGCAATCGGCTGGGACACGATCATCACCTACTTCATGATCTACTTCTTCGGCATCCTGATCGGCCAGGACATCTGGCAGCGAGTGTTCACAGCGCGTGACGCGAAGGTCGCCCAATACGCCGGCACATTCGCCGGCTTCTACTGCATCCTCTACGGTCTGGCCTGCGCCCTGATCGGCATGGCGGCGCATGTGCTGATCCCCGACCTGGATAACGTCAACAACGCATTTGCCGCCATCGTCAAACTGTCGCTGCCGGACGGCATTCGCGGCCTGGTGATCGCTGCGGCGCTGGCGGCGATGATGTCGACCGCCAGCGCCAGCCTGCTCGCGGCCTCCACTGTCCTCACCGAAGACCTGCTGCCACGCCTGCGCAGCGGCAGGCAGTCGAGCCTGGGCATCAACCGTTTGTTCACCTTACTGACCGGGGCGGCAGTGCTGGCTATCGCGTTGATGGTCAGCGATGTGATCAGCGCGCTGACCCTGGCCTATAACCTGCTGGTGGGCGGCATGCTGATCCCGCTGATGGGGGCGATTTTCTGGAAACGTTCGACCACATCGGCGGCCATTGCCTCCATGACGTTGGGCTTTTTGACCGCACTGGTGTTCATGTTCAAAGATGGGCTGGATGCGAACACGCCGATCTACTACAGCCTGGCGGTGGGTTTGGTGACTCTTGTGGGGATGAGTGCGTTGTCGCGTAAACCGCAGGCGGCTGCGGTTCGCGTGGTTTAACCACGAGCACAACGTAAATGTGGGAGCGGGCTTGCTCGCTCCCACACATTAATGCTTAGCGGCGACGCGGACGACGCTGCTCGTCATCGGTGCGGATCGGCACCGGTTGCAGGGGTGGCTCGATCAAGCCGAGTGCCACGCCGAGGTCATGGAGCCAGTTGTGGATTTTCTCTTTCATGGTTGCCCCCCTTGAGGGTGTGCGAGTCGGCGGATATATGTCGCCGTTTCCTACACTGATAGTAGCCCTAAGTCCTACGTAATGCTTGAACGAAACCACAACTAACTATTACTGGATGGATCCGAATCCTGACGCTTCGTTCAAGCTATCACACGCTGAGGGTTAGCCGGCAACTATCGGGGCGCCAACCCTTACCTGCTCACGGCGCGCCAGTATCAGAAAAAACAGCCCGCCCAGGAAGCACCCGGTGAACCAGGCAAAGTTGGCCATCCCCTGCAATGCCGGCGTGAAGGTGATCGCCACCCCCACCAGCGTCGCTGGCACCAGCGCTTTTACCGCCGTCCAGTTCACTCCGCCGTCGAAGTAATAGCGCCCGCTCGGGCTGTCATCGAACAGGGCATCCACGTCGATTTTCTGTTTTTTGATCAGGTAGAAGTCCACCAGCAGAATCCCGAACAGCGGTCCGATGAATGCCGCGAGGATATCCAGGGTGTAGTGGATCATCAGCGGGTTGTTGAACAGATTCCATGGCGTGATGAAGATCGACGCCACTGCAGCGATCATTCCGCCGGCGCGCCAGCTGATTTTGCTCGGCGCGACATTGGCGAAATCGAATGCCGGGGATACGAAATTGGCGACGATATTGATACCGATGGTCGCGGTGACGAAGGCAAAGGCGCCCAGCAGTACGGCCATGTCGTTGTCGATGCGCGAGACGGTGGCGATCGGATCATGCAGCATTTCGCCAAACACCGGCAAAGTCCCCGAGACGATCACCACGGTCACCAGGGAGAACGCCAGGAAGTTTACCGGCAGCCCCCAGAAGTTGCCGCGCCGCACATCCTGCATGCTGCGGCAGTAACGGCTGAAATCGCCAAAGTTCAGTGTTGGCCCGGAGAAGTAAGACACCACCAGCGCAGTCGCCACGATCACCTGACCGAATGCCTGCCAGCCCGACAGGGACTTTTCGGCCAGGGTGAAGCTGATGTTGCTCCAGCCCGCTTTCCACACGATCCAGCCCGCCAGGGCGAACATCACCGCATACACCACCGGCCCCGCCCAATCGATAAAACGACGGATCGACTCCATCCCGGCCCAGAACACCGCCGCCTGCAACACCCACAACGTCAGGAAACCAAACCAGCCCAGGTAAGACAGGCCCGCGAAGTGCGGCTCTGCATATACCGCCATCTGTGGGAAAAAGCGCAGCACCACAATGATCAAGGCACTGGACGCCAGGTACGTCTGAATGCCGTACCACGCCACCGCAATCAGGCCGCGAATCACTGCGGGAATATTTGCCCCGAATACGCCGAATGCCAGCCGGCAGATCACCGGGTACGGCACCGCAGCCTGCTGACTCGGCCTGGCGACGAGGTTGGCGATCAACTGCACGATACAAATGCCGGCCAGCAACGCGATCAGCACCTGCCAACTGGCCAGGCCCAGCGCAAACAGGCTGGCGGCGAACACGTAGCCGCCGACGCTGTGCACATCGCTCATCCAGAAGGCGAAGATGTTGTACCAGGTCCATTTCTGCGGCAGCGGGCCCAGGTCCTGGTTGTACAGGCGTGGGCTGTAGCCTTTGGGCAATTGTTCGGTCATCGCTTGGCTCCTCGAAATACCGGCCTGCGCATCCGTAACAGGGTGCATACGGGAGGCGGCATGGTTTGTATACGAGGTAGTCAGCAGATTGCGTGCCAATAGCACACAATCCCTCTGGAACGGCGCTCCAAAGGGATACATGGCGCTTTAGCTGCGGGAGCCGCGCTCAACAACGGTGCAGATCAATCCTGTACACAATCACCGGTGCACTCGTTGTGCACACAGGTACCCTACCGTGCAACAGGTTGCCGTCAGGAAGGTGCCCCAGGCCATATCCATCAGCGCAAGCCCGGCGGACCAACCCTGCAAGGTGGCCCAGTTGCTCAGGTCGTACGTGCCGTAGGCCACCAGTCCGAGCAAGGCGCCCATGCGCGCGGCGCGCTGCCAGCTCGCGCTGGGCAGCACCACGAACACCACGCAACCAATGACGTAGAGAACATAGAACAGCACAGCGGGCAGCACGCGCGGCTGATCAAGCATCAGCGAACCGAGCAGGGATTTGTAGGTAGGCCCCATGAGCACGCCAAGCCACAGGCCGTCGAGAATCAGAAAGGCAACGAGGGTGCCGAGGCAGGCAAACAGCGTTTTCTTGGACATCACGAAGGACCTTGTAGGAGCGAGTGTGCGCCTACAGCTAGAGCAAACCGCGCTCAGCTTAGTTCAATGCGATCCGCGTGAATCACGATCTGGCCCTGTTTATAGAGCGCACCAATCGCCTTCTTGAAGTTGCCCTTGCTCACGCCGAACAAGTTGCTGATAACCGCAGGATCACTTTTATCGCTGACCGGCAACGTGCCGTTGTTGTCGCGCAACTTGGCGAGAATCTTCGAGTTGAGGCTCGACGCCGCTTCCTGGCCGACCGGCTGCAGGCTCAGGCTGATGTTGCCATCGGCGCGAATTTCCTTGATGAAACCCTTCTCTTCCTTGCCAGGGCGCAGGAACTTGAACACCTCATTCTTGTGAATCAGGCCCCAGTGTTTGTTGTTGATGATCGCCTTGAAACCCATGTCGGTCGCTTCAGCCACCAGCAGGTCGACTTCCTGGCCCACCTGGTAATTGGCCGGCGTCTTGTCGAGGTAGCGGTCGAGGCGTGCGGTGGCGGTAATGCGCCGGGTGTGTTTGTCGAGGTAGACGTGCACCACGCAGTATTCACCAGCGGTCAACTGGCGTTTTTCTTCCGAATACGGCAGCAACAGATCCTTGGGCAGCCCCCAATCGAGGAACACACCAATACTATTCACTTCAACGACTTTCAAACTGGCGAATTCGCCAACCTGAACTTTGGGTTTTTCCGTCGTGGCGATAAGTTTGTCATCGCTGTCCAGATAAATGAAAACGTTAAGCCAGTCTTCATCTTCACTGGGAATATCCTTGGGGATATACCGATTGGGCAAGAGGATTTCGCCATCCTGCGCACCGTCCAGGTACAAACCAAAGTGAGTGTGTTTAACCACTTGCAAGCTGTTGTAGCGCCCGACTAAAGCCATTTCCAAATACCCTCATTACGTGGGCGGCATTCTACCCGAGTTGAGACCGGCACGCGCGTGGCCCTCGAAAATCTCGGGCAGGCATGGCGTTCCACTGGCGCAGCCCGCTCGTCTGATCACTTCGCTGGATGCTGGCGCGCTACCTGGCACCGTCCAACCTGTTGATTCTATTTAAAACAGTAAGTTAGCCATTTAATTCAGGGATTAATGGGCCTCCATTACCAGCCTGACACTCAGCCTCCTGGGGATATTTGCCAAGCAATTGTCAAGTATTTCCTGTACGATGCTTGGCCAAGTTAATTCTCTACAGGTTAGTGGCCGCCATGCGTGTAAAAGCATCCAACAGCAAAGCAAAGCCAGCTCCCGCCGTTGAAACCAGCGAATCGATCAACAGCCAGATTGCTGCTTTCCTCAAGTCCGGCGGCGAAATCCAGCAAATTGCCAAGGGCGTAAGCGGCCAGACTTTCGGCCCGTCCAAGCAGATCAGCCTGGGCAAGAAGTAACACCCGCGCAGCACATCTGGTCCCTACGCGTCTTGCCCTCAAGGCGCTAGGACTGGAATCCGAGACACCCTCCTGCTTTACCTCAAACTGCGCTAATCGACGAACGGGCCTCATCGCCGATCATTCGCCGTTATGCTTGCACACGTCTAGTACGGGCATCTGCCCGATTTCGTCCGTCCTGCTCCTCGCTTTTCATGGAGTGAAGCATGTTCAAACCATGCATTTTTCTGGTCAGCGCCCTGATCGCCAGCCCGCTCGCCGAAGCGCAGATATTTCAGCGCGAATGGGGAGACTTCGACCTCAAGTTGGGCACCACGCCCAGCCGCTCCATGGCTCAGGGCTTGGTCAAGCCCACCTCGCCCGGCAGCGACTCATTCCACGGCGGCCTGGATTTAAGCCACAACAGCGGCCTGTACTTTGGTCAATTTTCGCCGAATATGGGGCTATCGTCCTCCCGCGACCTCGAAGTCGATTCGTACATGGGCTTCAAACACCCTTTCGATCAGACCCTGGGCTACGAAGTCGGCCTGATCCACTACAGCTACCCCACGCTCAGTCCCCTCGACAGCCAGGAGTTCTACGGCGGCCTCAACCTGCTCGGCAACCGTTTCGGCGCCTCCTTCAGCAACGACCCCGACCGTCAGGACAGCACGCTGTTTGCCGACCTCACCGGCACCCAGCCCTTCGGCATCGGTGTCAGCATGAAGTACACCACCCATCAACTCGGCACCCCGGTCGCGGTGGACAACGGCTCGATCCGCAGCTTCAGTGACTGGTCGGTACAGTTTTCCAGGGCATGGAAAGGCATCGATCTGGACCTGATCTACAGCGACTCCAGCCTTAGCGGCGGCGACTGTTCGGCCTACTCCGGACACAACTCGCAATGCGATGGCCTATTGACCTTGAAGGCCGCCCGCTCGTTTTATTAATGGGCTGAACTGTCGCGCCTCGCGCAGGTTCAGATACGTGAACCCCTCTGCGCAAGGACCCGCCCATGCTACGCCGGCTCAAACTTCTGGTGGTACTGCTGACGCTCGGCCTGGTGCTCGCCGGCTGCAATCGCGTGGGCCTGGCCTACCGCAATCTCGACGTGATCATCCCCTGGACCCTCAACGACTACCTGGACATGAATGCCGGGCAGAAGAGCTGGTTCAACGACACCCTCAAGCAGCACCTGGCCTGGCATTGCACCACGCAGTTGCCGGGTTATCTGGACTGGCTGGATCGCCTGCAGCAGATGGTCGATGACAATCAGGTCACCGATGCAGCGCTGCAAGCACGAACTGTCGAAGCCAAACAGGCGATCGCCGACGTCGCGCGGGAGATCACGCCATCGGCGATTCAACTGCTGCAGGGGCTGGATGATCAACAGGTCAAGGAGATGAACGACGCCCTGGCCAAGGACCTGCGCAAACGCCAGGACGAATACCTGAAGCCGCCACTGACCCAGCAGATCAAGGAGCGCGCCGAGCGGATGAACAAGCGCCTGGATGCCTGGATGGGACCGCTCAGCGCCAGCCAGCAGAGCCGCGTGATGGCCTGGTCAACGGAACTGGGTGATCAGAACACCGCCTGGATCGGCAATCGCGCCCATTGGCAGGCCCAGCTCATCGACGCCGTGAAGCAACGCCAGAGTGCCGATTTCCCACAGAAGGTGCAGCAATTGCTGGTGGACCGCGAAAGCTTGTGGACACCGGAATACCGCGCAGCCTATGCCCAGACGGAAGCAGCGGCGCGCAGCCTGATCGTGGATTTGATGGCGCAGAGTTCCGCACAACAGCGAATCAAGCTCACGCAAAAAATCGACGGTGTGCGGGGTGATTTCAAAGCATTGAAGTGCCTGAAGGCAGCCAACTGATAACCATGTGTGGGATGGGGTTTGCTAACGATTGCGGGTGTCGGTCAGCCTATTGATGACTGACCTACCGCTATCGGGAGCAAGCCCCCTCCCACATGGGTCGGGCATGACCTTCAGATCGCACCACCGGCAATCGCGGCTTGGGAAGCCACTTTTTCGAAGGTTGCCTCATCCAGCGCATCTACCTGTTCGTCCAGGACCTGGCGCGTATCGCGTTCGCCGGGAATGGCACTGTCGATCAGCGACAGCAGGCTCGAACCCCGTGGCGTTAAAATAAAATTCTCGCCATTGCCACCCTCTGCCTTCGGGCGCGACTCAATGAACCCGCGCTTGAGCAACAGCGCTTCATAATCCGCAGCGGTTTCTTTCAGCGCGTCAAGGTTGCCGACCGACTCGCCCGCCATGGCCTTGCCAGCGGCTTCCTGCGCGGCGTATTTGCGCGGAGCAAAGCTACCCTCGCCGTTCTGCACTTCGTGCAGCAAACGTTCGATCAGATCCCAGTTGTAAGTCGTCATCCTGATTCCTCCTGCAGGCCGTTGAAAAGTAGCCCGTAAAAGCTGTGACCCACAGCATCACTCTGCGTTCAGCCGAATGGACAGACGCCATTTTCCTGAAGTTTCCAGACGTTCCCGGCGCCAGGCGCACATCATCGCGCATAAAAAAACCGGACATTGTCCGGTTTTTTTGTTGCCAGCGCGTTATTCCGCAGCCGGCGCTTCCGGCTTGCGACGTTTGAGCGGGGCCATGCCATCCTTGCTGACGAGGGACAGATTGTCGGTCTTCGGACGATTGGCAATCTTGCGCTTGGTCGGCGACTTGGCGCCGGCTTTCTTCTTGTCGCCCTTGGCGTCGGTCTTTTTCTTCTTCACGCCAACAGCCTTGCCCGATGCCTTGACCTTCTTCGGCCCAGTGTAAGTGCCTTTGACTTCCTTGATGGTGCGGCGCTCGAACGACTGCTTGAGGTAGCGCTCGATGCTCGACATCAGGTTCCAATCGCCGTGGCAGATCAGCGAGATCGCCAGGCCATCGTTGCCGGCACGCCCGGTGCGGCCGATACGGTGCACGTATTCGTCGCCGCTGCGGGGCATATCGAAGTTGATGACCATATCCAGGCCATCCACGTCCAGGCCGCGCGCGGCGACGTCAGTGGCGACCAGAATCTTCACGCCGCCCGCCTTCAGACGGTCGATGGCCAGTTTGCGGTCCTTCTGGTCTTTTTCGCCGTGCAGCACGAACGCCTTGTATTCCTGGGCCACCAGACGACCGTAGATGCGGTCGGCAGCGGCGCGGGTGTTGGTGAACACAATGGCCTTCTGATACGTTTCGTTGGCCAGCAACCAGTTGAGGATCTGTTCCTTGTGCACGTTATGGTCAGCCATGACGATCTGCTGACGCGTGGTCGCGTTCAGGTCGCTGACGTTGTTGACCTGCAAGTGCTCAGGGTTGTTCAGCACCTTGGCGACCATGTCGCGCAGGGTCGAGCCGCCGGTGGTGGCGGAGAAGAGCATGGTCTGCTGACGGTTGACGCACTCACTGACCAGACGCTGCACGTCGTCGGCAAAGCCCATGTCGAGCATGCGGTCGGCTTCGTCGAGCACCAGCACTTCGACTTCCTTGAGGTCGAGGTTACCGGCGTTGAGCTGCTCGATCATGCGGCCCGGCGTGCCGATCAGGATGTCCGGCACCTTGCGCAGCATCGCGGCCTGGACCTTGAAGTCTTCGCCGCCGGTGATCAGGCCGGACTTGATGAAGGTGAACTGCGAAAAGCGCTCCACTTCCTTCAAGGTCTGCTGGGCCAGCTCGCGGGTGGGCAGCAGGATCAGCGTCTTGATGCTGACACGCACTTTGGCCGGGCCGATCAGGCGGTTGAGAATCGGCAGGACGAAAGCGGCGGTCTTGCCACTGCCGGTTTGAGCCGTCACCCGCAGGTCACGCCCTTCGAGCGCGAGCGGAATGGCCGCTGCCTGCACAGGCGTTGGCTCGACAAATTTAAGCTCGGCCACGGCTTTGAGCAGGCGTTCGTGCAGGGCGAATTGGGAAAACACGGGTGCTACCTCGAAGAAATACAAAATATCAGCTGCATAGGGTAACGGTTTCGGGCGTCCAAACCGAGTTTCTTTACGCGAACAGTGCTAATCGGCAGCTTTTTTGTGAGTGTATTTGTCCATAGCGTCAACTTCAGCGCACTTAAATGCTCTAATCGGCCACGTCTTGTCTTACAGAGGAATCGGCTTTACCCATGGATATCAAACAGCTGTGGCGCAACGTGCAAGATCTCTGGGGCACCCTCGACGAGCATCCGTTGCTGCATTCCAGCCTCGGCCTGCTGGTATTGCTGGTGGTGGCCCTGTTGCTCGGGCGCGTGGCACGTTACCTGATCCTGCACGCGGTCAAGCTGCTCGGCCGGCAACCGGCCCTGCACTGGCTCAACGACCTGCGGCACAACAAAGTGTTTCATCGTCTGGCGCAAATGACGCCGTCCCTGGTGATCCAGTTCGGCCTGTACCTGGTGCCGGACCTGAGCAAGACCGCCATCCTGTTTATCGGCAACGTGTCCCTGGCAATCACCATACTGTTCATGACGCTGGCCGTGAGCGCCCTGCTCAACGCGTTGCTGGACATCTATGCGCGCACCGAACACGCCCGCACCCGCTCGATCAAGGGCTATGTGCAGTTGACGAAAATGGTGTTGTTCGTGTTTGCCGCGATCATCATCGTCGCCACCTTGATCGACCGCTCGCCGCTGTTGCTGCTGTCCGGTCTGGGTGCCATGTCGGCGGTCATCCTGTTGGTGTACAAGGACACCCTGCTGTCATTCGTCGCCAGCGTGCAGCTCACCAGCAACGACATGCTGCGCGTGGGCGACTGGATCGAGATGCCTCAGGTGGGCGCCGACGGCGATGTGGTGGACATCACCCTGCACACGGTCAAGGTGCAGAACTTTGACAAAACCATCGTCTCCATCCCCACCTGGCGCCTGATGTCGGAGTCGTTCAAGAACTGGCGCGGCATGCAGGCCTCGGGCGGGCGCCGCATCAAGCGCAGCCTGTTTATCGATGCCAGCGGCGTGCGCTTTCTGCGCGATGACGAAGAAGTGCGCATGACCCAGGTTCACCTGCTCACCGACTACATCAGCCGCAAGCAGGCCGAACTCAAGGCCTGGAACGAGGCCCAGGGCAACAGCGCGCAACTGTCGGCCAACCGTCGCCGCATGACCAACCTCGGCACCTTCCGCGCCTACGCCCTGGCCTATCTGAGAAGCCATCCGGACATTCAGCCGAATATGACCTGCATGGTGCGCCAGATGCAAACCACCGCCCAGGGCGTGCCGCTGGAAATTTACTGCTTTACCCGCACCACCGCGTGGGCGGATTACGAACGGATCCAGGGGGATATTTTTGATTACCTGTTGGCGGTGTTGCCGGAATTCGGCTTGAGCCTGTATCAGCAGCCAAGCGGCAATGACCTGCGGGCAGGCGTGTTCAGCCCACTGCCTGCGCAGGAAAACAGCGCCCTCTAACGTTTCAGGGGTGAGCCGGCTCTTTGCGAATACCAAGCCGGCTGATCCACACCGCCGCCAGAATCACCAACCCACCCAACGCCAGGCGCCCCAGCGGCTCATGCTGGTTCCAGATCAGCAGGTTCAGCAACAGCCCCACCGGCACATGCAGGTTGTTGACCACCGCCAGCGTGCCGCCATTGACCAGGCACGCGCCCTTGTTCCACCAGTACATGCCCAGCGCGGTGCTGACCAGACCCAGGAACAGCAACACGCCCCACTGCAATGGCGCCTGCGGCAAAAAGTCGGCCTTGCCGAACAGCAGGAACGCCGGCAGCACCACCAGCAAAGCTCCCAGATAGAAATAACCGAAACGCCGGTAGTGCGGCTGATCGCTCGGATAACGCGCCACCAAATGCTTGTACATGACCTGCCCGGCGGCGTAGGTGAAGTTGGCCAGTTGCAGCAGCAGAAAACCCATCAGGAAGTTTGGCGTGATCTGGTCGAAGCGAATCACCGCTGCGCCCGCCACCGCCACCAGTGCCGCCACCAGCGCCCACGGGTTGAAGCGCCGGTTGAGAGCATCTTCGATCAGCGTCACATGCAACGGCGTGAGGATGGTGAACAGCAACACTTCCGGCACCGTCAATACGCGAAAGCTCAGGTACAGGCAGACATAGGTCACGCCAAACTGCAACGCGCCGATCACCAGCATGCTGCGCATGAAGGCCGGCTCCACCGAGCGCCAGCGGGTCAGCGGGAGAAAGATCAAGCCGGCCAGCACCACGCGCACCAACACTGCGAAGTAGCTGTCGACGTGACCGGCGAGGTATTCGCCGATCAAGCTGAAGGAAAATGCCTGAATCAGGGTGACAATCAGTAGATAGCCCATGCGCGCCTCGTTTCGAATGGGCGGGACAGTAAAGGTTTTCGACGCTTGAAGAAACTCGGGGCAAAAAAAACCCGACCTCGCTAAAGCGGCAGTCGGGCAGGAGCACTCAGGAGCAACAAGTGCAAAGGGAGGTTCGTACGCGTACTTGAAGGGTTTGCGTGGAGCCATGTAAACAGCGCGCGATTATCTGACGATTAAAGGATCAGGCGACCCGAGCAAACCGCGCCCTGATGGCCGCAGCTTTCAATGATCAGAACGTGGCATGTGTGCTTGTAGGCTCCATCTGCAAATGCTGTCAGACAATGGAATGGAGATTAACCAGGGCCCACTCGATAAAAAAGCGCAAAAAACTGCTATAACCCATCTATAAAGTTGTTTATAAGCAGAGCAAGCGCCGTCGACGCTCTATTTCGGGCTGCACGCCAGGGCAATGCGCATCTTGATGATCGCGCGGTTGAATTTGACCGTGGTGTGGGTGTTTTTACCGGCCGGCACCGTGACCGTGCGGCGGCGCGGCGATTCCGGACCGTTGGTGAAGATGACCGAACACACCGCGTCGTTGCTGCCGTAGTTGCTCAACTGGATCGAGCTGATGTCGGCGTCCACGTCCGACGCCGTGTAATCGATGCTTACGCCTTCGATTTTCTTGCTCACATCGATAGGGTAGGCAAACGCACTGATCGGCAGCAGCGCCAGCAGCACACAACACAATTTTCTCATTCGGCAGTCTCCAATAAGGACTGTCAGCTTAGGACAAGAGGAACCCATCTTGAAAGCGCCCCGCGTTACCCTTGATCAATGGCGCACGCTGCAGGCCGTGGTCGACCACGGCGGCTTCGCCCAGGCCGCCGAAGCGCTGCACCGATCGCAGTCCTCGGTGAGCTACACCGTGGCGCGCATGCAGGACCAGCTCGGCGTGCCGCTGTTGCGTATCGACGGGCGCAAGGCCGTACTCACCGACGCCGGTGAGGTGCTGCTGCGCCGTTCCCGCCAACTGGTCAAGAACGCCAGCCAACTGGAAGACCTCGCCCACCACATGGAACAAGGCTGGGAAGCCGAAGTGCGGCTGGTGGTGGATGCCGCCTACCCCAACACGCGTCTGGTGCGCGCGCTGACCGCGTTCATGCCGCAAAGCCGTGGCTGCCGCGTGCGTCTGCGTGAAGAGGTGCTGTCGGGCGTCGAAGAGCTGTTGATTGAAGGCGTGGCCGACCTCGCGATCTGCAGCTTCAGCATTGCCGGTTACCTGGGCACCGAACTGAGCGACGTGGAATTCATTGCCGTTGCCCACCCCGATCACCCCCTGCACCGCATGAATCGCGAGCTGAGCTTCCAGGACCTGGAAAGCCAGATGCAAGTGGTGATTCGCGACTCCGGGCGCCAGCAGCCGCGCGACGTGGGCTGGCTCGGCGCCGAACAGCGCTGGACCGTCGGCAGCCTGGCCACCGCTGCCTCCTTCGTGGGCAGCGGCCTGGGCTTTGCGTGGCTGCCGCGGCACCTGATCGAACGCGAAATCGCCGAGGGCGTGCTCAAGCAGCTACCCTTGGAACAGGGGGCCAGCCGCCACCCCACGTTTTATCTGTACTCGAATAAGGACAAACCCCTCGGGCCGGCCACGCAAATCCTGGTTGAATTGCTGCGCAGCTTTGACACGGCGCCGCTGGACGCGCCTTTTGCCGCGCCCAGGCAGAGCTGAAAAGGCGTTCATCCAGGGCCCAAGGCTGGGCAAACAATCACAAACATGCTTATCTCGCCCGCTTCGACGCCATTGCGCGCCGGGATCGGCAGGAACAACGCGCCAGGATGACCGGTCCTAACCCTGTCCCAGCGCCGAACACGACCACTCGACACCACCACTCAGGATCACTGACCCCATGCTGAAAAAAATTGCCTTCTTTGCCGGTTCCGTACTGTTTGCCGCCAACCTGATGGCGGCCCAGCCGGCCAAGCCCCCCCATGTGTTGATCTCCACTACCAACGGCGACATTGAAATCGAACTGGACCCGGTCAAGGCGCCGATCAGCACCAAGAACTTCCTGGCCTATGTGGACAAGGGTTTCTACACCGACACGATTTTCCACCGTGTCATTCCGGGTTTCATGGTCCAGGGCGGCGGGTTCACCCAGCAGATGTCGCAAAAGCCGACCGAAGCGCCGATCAAGAACGAAGCCAGCAACGGCCTGCATAACGTACGCGGCACGCTGGCGATGGCGCGCACCTCCAACCCGGATTCGGCCACCAGCCAGTTCTTTATCAACGTGGCCGACAACGCCTTCCTCGACCCGGGTCGCGATGCCGGTTACGCCGTATTCGCCAAAGTGGTCAAGGGCATGGACGTAGTCGACGTCATCGTCAACTCCCAGACCACCACCAAGCAAGGCATGCAGAACGTGCCAATCGACCCTGTCCGGATCAAGTCGGCCAAGCGCATCGACTAAGGTTTGCAGGGAGTTCCGTGCGCGGCCCACAAGGCCGCGCGCGCATTTGAAAGGAGAGCCCGCCCGGCGGGTGTCAACCCATGCTCTATCGTCGTTTTGAACAACTGATCGACATCTTCCGCGACGCGCCCAGCGCCGCCCCACCTGATAAAGTCCTGCCTTTTTACCTCTACTACCTGCGTCAGGTATGGCCGCACTTCGCCGCCTTGCTGGTGGTGGGCCTGATCGGGGCATTGATCGAAGTCGCGCTGTTCAGCTACCTGAGCCGCATCATCGACCTGGCCCAGGGCACGCCACCCGCCGACTTCTTCCAGGTGCACAGCACCGAGTTGATCTGGATGGCCGTGGTCGCCCTGCTGCTGCGCCCGATTTTCGGCGCACTGCACGACCTGCTGGTGCACCAGACCATCAGCCCCGGCATGACCAGCCTGATCCGCTGGCAAAACCACAGCTATGTGCTCAAACAGAGCCTGAATTTCTTCCAGAACGATTTTGCCGGGCGCATCGCCCAGCGCATCATGCAGACCGGCAACTCCCTGCGCGACTCCGCCGTGGCGGCCGTGGACGCGATCTGGCACGTGGCGATCTACGCCATCAGCGCTCTGGTGCTGTTTGCCGAGGCCGACTGGCGCCTGATGATTCCGCTGGTGACCTGGATCGTCTGCTACAGCCTGGCGCTGCGCTACTTCGTGCCACGGGTGAAGGAACGCTCGGTGATTTCCTCCGAGGCGCGCTCCAAACTGATGGGGCGCATCGTCGATGGCTATACCAACATCACCACCCTGAAGCTGTTCGCCCATACCCAGTCCGAACAGGAATACGCCAGGGAAGCGATCATCGAGCAGACCGAAAAAACCCAGTTGGCCAGCCGTGTGGTGACCAGCATGGACGTGGTGATCACCACCATGAACGGCCTGCTGATCGTCACCACCACCGGCCTTGCGCTGTGGCTGTGGACGCACTCGCTCATCTCGGTGGGCGCGATTGCCCTGGCCACCGGCCTGGTGATCCGCATCGTCAACATGTCCGGCTGGATCATGTGGGTGGTCAACGGCATTTTCGAAAACATCGGCATGGTGCAGGACGGCCTTAAAACCATCGCACAACCCCTGGCCGTGATCGACCGCGACAACGCCCAGCGCCTGCAAGTCCCCCATGGCGAGGTGCGCTTCGAGCAGGTGGATTTCCACTATGGCAAGCAGAGCGGGATCATTGGCGGCCTGAACCTTGAGATCAAGGCCGGGGAAAAGATCGGCCTGATCGGCCCATCGGGCGCGGGCAAGTCAACCTTGGTCAACCTGCTGCTGCGCCTCTACGACCTGCAAGGCGGACGCATCCTGATCGACGGCCAGAACATCGCCGAAGTCGCCCAGGAAACCCTGCGCGAGCAGATCGGCATGATCACCCAGGACACATCGCTGCTGCATCGTTCGATCCGCGACAACCTGTTGTACGGCAAGCCCGACGCCACCGACGAAGAACTCTGGGCCGCGATCCACAAGGCGCGCGCCGATGAGTTCATCCCGCTGCTCTCGGACGCCGAGGGCCGCACCGGGCTCGATGCCCATGTGGGCGAGCGCGGCGTCAAACTCTCCGGCGGGCAGCGTCAGCGCATCGCCATCGCCCGCGTGCTGCTCAAGGACGCGCCGATTCTGATCATGGACGAAGCCACCTCGGCACTCGACTCGGAAGTGGAAGCAGCAATTCAGGAAAGTCTGGAAACCCTGATGCAGGGCAAGACCGTTATTGCGATTGCGCACCGTCTGTCGACCATCGCACGCATGGACCGCCTGGTGGTGCTGGAGAAGGGCCGGATTGCCGAAAGCGGCAGCCATGCGCAGCTGCTGGCACACGGCGGCCTGTATGCACGGCTGTGGCAACACCAGACGGGTGGGTTTGTCGGAATCGACTGACGCAAACATCTCTTAAAATACGTGAGGGGGCTCTCCCCCTCCCATATTTGATCGAATTCACTCAACAACGTCTGCATCAAACCCCAGCAGCCACGGGCTTCTGGTGATTATTCATGCCCTGGACTTGTATCAAAACCGTGCTGTAATCAGTGCAGTGCCCAGAGGGGCGCTGAAGTAAATCTGCAGGGAGCATCATGATTTACTGATTAGATAGAGATCTATCAAGGACGGGCTGCATGTCTTTGTTCAAACGTTCAGTCACAGAGGGGTTGGGTACGTTTTGGCTGGTGTTGGGCGGTTGCGGGAGTGCGGTATTGGCCGCAGCGTTTCCTGCAGTCGGTATTGGCCTGTTGGGCGTTGCGCTGGCGTTCGGGCTGACGGTGCTGACCATGGCGGTCGCGATCGGCCCTATCAGTGGTTGTCACCTCAATCCGGCGGTATCGGTGGGGCTGGTGGTGGGCGGAAGGTTTCCGGCGCGGGAGTTGCCGGCCTATGTTGTCGCCCAAGTCATCGGCGCAGCAGTCGCCGCCGCATTGTTGTACTTCATCGCCAGCGGCAAGCCAGGATTTGAATTGGCTGGCGGCCTGGCGTCCAACGGCTATGGCGAGCATTCTCCGGGCGGTTATTCGCTGGCGGCGGCGTTTGTCTGTGAGCTGGTGATGACCACGATGTTCGTTGTGATCATCCTCGGCGCCACCGACAGACGCGCGCCCAAGGGCCTCGCGCCCATCGCCATCGGGTTGGCCCTGACGCTGATCCACCTGATCTCCATCCCCGTGACCAACACCTCGGTCAACCCGGCCCGCAGTACCGGCCCGGCCCTGCTGGTGGGCGGGTGGGCGATCGAGCAGTTGTGGTTGTTCTGGCTCGCGCCAATCCTGGGTGCGGTGATCGGTGGCGTGATGTATCGATGGCTTGGCAAGGAGGCGCCAGGTTAAAACCGGGAGTGTTCAGCCCTGCCGATAAGGCAGGGCTGACCTCGCCTCTTCGGCATACGCCAGAATCCCCACGCGCTCCCTCTCCAGAAAATCCTCCACGGCATTCTTCAACCCCGGATGGCGCAGGTAATGCCACGAGCGGGTGATCACCGGCTCGAACCCGCGAATCAGTTTGTGCTCGCCCTGGGCGCCTGCATCGAAGCGTTGCAGGCCTTCGGCGATGGCGTAGTCCATGCCCTGGTAGAAACAGGTCTCGAAATGCAGGCGGTCGAATTCGGCCAGGCAGCCCCAGTAACGCCCATAAAAACTGTCGCCGCCGATCAGACTGAACGCCATCGCCACCGGGCGCGAACCCTGTTTGGCCAGCACCACGCGGATCATCTCGGGCATGCGCTCGGCCAGCAGGCTGAAAAACGCGCGGGTCAGGTAAGGAGCCTGGCGGCGTACCGCGTAGGTGTTGGCGTAACAGGCGTAGACGAAATCCCACTGCGCTTCTGTCAGTTGATGGCCGTGCAGCCACTCGAACTCGATGCCCTGCCCCGCCACCTGTTCGCGTTCCTTGCGCATCTGTTTGCGCTTGCGTGAGCTCAAGGCGTCGAGGAAGTCCTGGAAATCGCGGTAGCCACGGTTCTGCCAGTGAAATTGGCAACCCAGGCGCTGCAACCAGCCCGGCTGCCGGGTCAAGGCGTCATCGGCCAACACGTCGGTGAAGTTGATATGTGCACTGGAAAGCCCTTCGATTTCCAGGTAACCCGGCAGGCTGTTGAGCAGCTCGAAACCGTCCTCGGCATTCGCCGCCAGCAGGCGCGGCCCGCTTACCGGGCTGAACGGTACCGCCGTGAGCAGCTTGGGGTAGTAGTCGATGCCGGCACGCGCACAAGCATCGGCCCAGCCATGGTCGAACACATATTCGCCGTAGGAATGCCACTTGCGATAACTGGGCAACGCCGCCACCAGTCGATCACCCTCCCAGTGCAGCAGATGCTCGGGCCGCCAGCCCGATTGCGGGCCCAGGCTGGCGCTGTCTTCCAGCGCACTCAAGAAAGCATGCCGCACGAACGGCTGAGCCTGCGGCACCAGCGCATCCCACACCGACGGGGCGATTTCGGACAGGTTGTCCAGACGTTGCAACGGCATCGGCATCCTCACTGGCGGTTGGCATATAAGCCTGGCGAGTATCGCTCATCACGGCACTGTTCACACCTCGAAAACGGCGGACAGGGCTCTAGACCAATAGTTCCACGGACAAGGCATTTGTCATCAAGACGACATGAGTTAGCCACTACTTCGTCATAAACGACAGCAATACTGGCCGTGTTTTTTAGAGCATCTGGTTCTAACCAAATAGCCATTTTTCGCGTCCTTCATAGGGCGTTCGTGTCCTGGAGGGTCTATTCCCTCCTCCTCACTTTCGGAGATTGATATGCGTCTTGCTTCCACCAAAACTGCAGCGGTCCTGTGCGGCGGCCTGTTATTGGCCCTGAGCGTGCCGGCCAGCGCTGCAGTCGACGCTAAATTGCTCGACATGCTCAAGGCCAACGGCCAGATCACTGCGGCGCAGTACACCGAACTGCAAACCGAACTGGCCAAGGAACAGAAAGAACAGCAGATCGCGCGGCAAGCTCAGCAAGAGAGCAACGAACAGATCGCCGCCACCGCGAAAAAGACCAACGACCTGAGCACGTTCGACCAGAAACTCGCCTGGGCCGCCAAGACCCAGTTCAAGGGCGACGTGCGGTTCCGCCAGGAAACCATCAAGATCGACGGCGAGCCCAACAACGGCGGACGTGACAAGGACCGTCAACGTATCCGTGCGCGCCTGGGCGCCTACACCGAAATCAACCCGCAAGTGGACACCGGCATCCGCATCGCCACCGGCGGCGGCGACGATGCGCGCTCCACCAACCAGGACCAGGACGGCTATTTCGACAAGAAATCGATCTGGCTGGACCTTGGCTACATCGACTACCACCCGGACCAGATCAAGAACCTGCACGTGATCGGCGGCAAGATGCTGCAACCGTGGGTGAGCATGGGCGACGTGATCTGGGACAGCGACATCAACCCCGAAGGCCTCGCAGTCACCTACAAATACCCACTGGGCAGCAGCGCCGAGCTGTTCGGCAGCCTGGGCAACTACAACCTCAAGGACAACGTCGACGGCGACGGCGTGCAGTTTCGCCACGACCTGCGCCTGACGTCCGGCCAGCTGGGTACGCGCTTCTCGATCACCGACAACTTGAAAATGACCCTGGGCGGCAGCGTCTACGCCTACCAGAACGACCGCGACAGCCGCTGCACAACCACTACCACGCCTTGCGCACTGGCGGTCAACGGTAATTCGGCCGACAACGAATTCCGTCTGTACGAAGGCTTCGCCCAGGCAGACATCGGCGGCCTGGCCGTGCCCCTGGCGTTCTATGGTCAGTACGTGAAAAACAACGATGCCGTGACCGATCAGGACACAGCGTGGCTGGTAGGTGCCAAGTCCAAGGTGTTCGGTTTCAACCTGGACTACAACTACCGCGATGTTCAACGTAACGCAGTGGTCGGCGCCTTTACCGACTCGGACTTCGCCAACGGCACCACCGGCTCGCGCGGTCACAAGATGAAGGTCAGCTACGACATCGACAAGAACTTCGCCCTCGGCGCCACGTACTTCCTGACCAAGGCCGACTTCGCCAGCCGTACGCAGCGTGATGCCAACACCAACACCCTGCAGCTGGATGCTGAAGCCAAGTTCTGATAACGCCGCTACCCGCCCTTGCGCCGCTCGGCAGCCAGCCGTTCGGCCAGGGCATCCACCTCCGGCACCGGTGCCTGCGGCATCTTTTTCAGCGTCGCCTGCATCAGGCGCATCTGACGGATAAAGCGGCGGCAGTTCGGGCAGAACATCAAGTGATGACGCACCAGCAGACGCTCGCGAAAGGTCAGTTGCCCATCGAGGTAATCACTGGAGCGTGCCACTTGTTCCTTACAGGTCAACATTCTCCCGTTTCCTCAAAATGCTCCACCGTGGCGAATACCTTGAGCCGCGCTCGATGCAACAGCACACGCACATTCGAGAGCGAGAGCGTCAAAAGATTACAGATTTCTTCCAGCTCCAGGCCCTGGCGTTCACGCAGCACCAGCACGCTGCTCTGCAAGTCCGACAAACTCAGTAGCGTATGCTCCAGGCAATTGCGCAGCTCATCTTCGGTCAACAAGGCTTCCGGGCTGTCCTGATGCCAGGCATACGGGGCGACCGCCCAGTGGCCATCGTCAGGGGAAAAACGCTCTGCGCCAATCGTGCCATGGGGCGAAGGCAGATCGTCGAGCAGCACTTCCCGACGGTTCTGCCTGTAGCGGCCCTTGGCGGCGTTGGCCGTGATGGTCAGTAACCAGGTCTTGAGACTGGACCGCCCCTCGAATTTGCCGAGGTTGCGCACCACCGACAGCCAGGCGTCCTGCACCACTTCATCGGCGTGGCGCTGGCCGACGATGGCATACGCCACGGCGCGCATGGCGCTCTGGTAGGCGGTGACCAGTTCCTTATAGGCCTGCTGCTCTCCCTTGAGCAGGCGTTCAAGCAGGTGCGCGTCGTCCGCTGCTGCCATTCAAGACCTCGACATTCCGGATAAAACCGCTCCAATCACGCCTGCAAGCAGAAAATCAGCGCTTGCGCAGGATCACGCTGCCGATCGAATAGCCGGCGCCAAAGGAGCTGAGCACGGCGACAGAGCCCTTGGCCAGGTCGTCCTGGTTTTTGTGAAACGCAATCACCGAGCCTGCGGAGCTGGTGTTGGCATAGGTATCGAGAATCACCGGCGCTTCTTCCACCGTGGCTTCGCGGCCCAACAGCTTCTTCACGATCAGGTGGTTCATGCTCAGGTTGGCCTGGTGCAGCCAGAAGCGTTTCACGTCGCCCACGTTCAACTGGTTTTCTTCCAGGTGCACGCCGATCAGTTCGGCCACCATCGGACACACATCGCGGAACACCTTGCGGCCTTCCTGCACGAACAGTTTGTCCGGCGCGCCGACACCTTCTTCGGCGGCGCGGTTGAGGAAGCCGAAGTTGTTGCGGATGGTGTTGGAGAACTTGGTCAGCAGCTTGGTGCTGACCACCTCGAACTGATGCTCGGAGGTGGCGAGGTCGGCGCGCTCCAGCAGCACGGCGGTGGCCGCGTCGCCAAAGATGAAGTGGCTGTCGCGGTCACGGAAATTCAAGTGGCCGGTGCAGACTTCCGGGTTGACCATCAGGATCGCCCGGGCCTGGCCCAGCTGGATGCTGTTGGCGGCGTTCTGGATACCGAAGGTGGCCGAGGAACACGCCACGTTCATGTCGAAGCCGAAGCCTTCGATGCCCAGGGCTTCCTGGACTTCAATGGCAATCGCCGGGTAGGCGCGTTGCAGGTTGGAGCAGGCGACGATCACGCCGTCAATATCGGCGGCGGTCCTGCCGGCGCGCTGCAGCGCCTGTTCGGCGGCGGCGACGGCCATCTGGCAGAGCACCGACCACTCGTCATTGCTGCGCTCGGGCAGGCGCGGGGCCATGCGTTGCGGGTCAAGGATGCCCTCCTTGTCCATCACAAAGCGACTCTTGATACCCGATGCTTTCTCGATAAAGGCCGCGCTGGACTCGGTCAGCGCCTGCACCTCACCGCGCTCGATGGCGGCGGCGTTGTCGGTGTTGAACTGATGCACGTAAGCATTGAAAGACTGCACCAGCTCTTCGTTGGAGATGCTGTTGGCCGGCGTGTACAGGCCAGTGCCGCTGATGACGACGTTATGCACGGTCGTTCCTCTGGATAGGTCAGGCAGAAGGTATTGGCACTTTAGTACCAAACTGTAAGTCGTTTGATTCCATCCAGTGGCATCAAACTGGCATCGCTTTATTCCATCGCGTCGCAGCCCTTGCGACGATCCCGGCATTTATGGGCGCGAAGTTTGCCACAAACCCGGGGATTTGGCGCCACATCTCAGACAAGCGCTGGTTTAAATGCGGAAGGCTCCGCCTTGGCGCTGTCGCGCAACAACCTGGCGAGCGGGCTTGTTGTGGGAGCTGGCTTGCCCTAATGCCGTTCAGTTAAGCGCAGATTCCCTGTGGCGAGCAGGCTTGTCCTGCGTTGGGCTGCGCAGCAGCCCCAAAACCAGACGCTGAGCCGTATCAGGTACACCGCGTTTTGCTTGATTGGGGGCGCTTCGCACCCCAACGCGGGGCAAGCCCGCTCGCCACAATAAGCCCGCTCGCCACGACAGGCCCGCTCGCCGCAGAGGCAGTTGGGCACTCGGCGGTTCAGGGCTCTACCTGGCTCCACTGCTTGCTCAGGCGCTTGTCGGAGATCGGTACTTTGGTCCCCAGTTGCTGCGCAAACAGTGATACCCGGTATTCCTCCAGCCACCAGCGGTAGAGTGCCAGCTGCGGGTCGCGCTTGCCTTCCTGGGCGTGTTTTTTCAGACGATTCTCATACTGCGTCCACAGTCCGCCCAGTTCGGTGCTCCACACCCGATCCTTTTGCACCTGGCCCGGCAATTTCTCCAGGCGTTGCTCGATGGCCTTGAGGTAGCGCGGCAGTTCCTTGAACCATTGCGCCGGGGTTTCCCGCACAAACCCCGGGTACACCAAGTGGCTTAGCTGCTGCTTGATATCGTTCAGCGCCACGGCCTGGGTCAGGTCAATCTTGCCTTTGAAGCGCTTTTGCAGGCCATGCCAGAGTTTCAGCACCTCCAGGGTCAGGCGCGCCAGGCGTTCGGCGTGTTCGGTCCAACCGCCCCGCGTGCGCTCGGCCAAGGCGGCCAGCCCGGCACCGTCGCGCGGCAGGCTGGCTTGACCTTCGAGCACGCAGCTGTCGAGGCTGGCCAGCAGGATGTCTTCGACCAGCGCGTCGATGCGCCCCAGGTCACGGTACATCAGGCCCAGCTCGGTCAGGCCGGGCAGTTTGCCGCGCAGGAATTTCGCCGGCTCCGCCAACTGTTGCAGGAGCAGACGCTGCAACGCGCGACGATGCTGAAACTCGGCCTCGACAGCCGTCGAGAAGCGCCCCTCCTTGACCGCGCCGCTCTCCTCCACCAGCGCCGGATACACCGTCATCGACAGGCCGGCGATCTGCTGCTGGGTCTTCTCGGCCACCGCCGCAAACGCCCTGGCCTGCACCGGCTCCTGACTTTTTGCGGTCTGCGGCACGGCCAACGCGGCCTGGCTGGCTTCGGCGAAACGTGCGGTCAGCTCGGCCAGGTCGCGGCCTTCGCCGAGGAACTTGCCCTGCCCGTCGACCACTTCCAGGTTCATCCTCAGGTGGCTTTCCACCTGCTGCGCCGCCTCGGCCCAGGCGTCATCGCTGACCCGCGCGCCGGTCATGCGCAACAGTTCGCGCCCCAGCGCCTGGGGCAGCGAGCCGTTGCCGAATTCGATGCGCTGCAGCGCGGCCTTGACGAAATCCGGCACCGGCACAAAGTTCTTGCGCAGCGCCTTGGGCAGGTTGCGCACCAGGGCAATGCACTTGGCCTCGATCACCCCCGGCACCAGCCACTCCAGGCGCTCCGGCGGCAAAGCCGGCAGCAGCGGCGCCGGCACGCGCAGGGTCACGCCGTCGCGCGGGTGGTTGGGTTCGAAGTGATAACTCAAGGCCAGGGCCAGGTCGCCCAGGTGCAGGGTGTCCGGGTAATGCGCGGCAGTGACTTCACTGGCCTCGCGGGCCAGCACGTCTTCCTCACGCATGATCAGCAGTTGCGGGTCTTTCTGGCTGTTGATTTTGTACCAACTGTCGAAGGTGGCAGTCTGATGAATCTCCGCCGGCAACCGCGCATCGTAGAACGCGTACAGGGTTTCTTCATCGGCCAGAATGTCACGACGGCGCGCCTTGGCTTCCAGCTCGTCGAGCTGTTCCAGCAATTGCTGGTTGGCGCTCAGGCACCTGGCCCGCGACTGGATCTCGCCACGCACCAGGCCCTCGCGGATAAACAGCTCGCGCGACACCACCGGGTCGATCGGCCCGTAATGCACCGGCCGGCGCCCGACCACGATCAGCCCGAACAGGGTGATCTGCTCGAACGCCACCACCTGACCGCGCTTCTTCTCCCAGTGCGGCTCGAAATGGTTTTTCTTGATCAGGTGCCCGGCCAGCGGTTCGATCCAATCGGCATCGATCTTGGCGACCATGCGCGCATACAGCTTGGTGGTCTCCACCAGTTCGGCGGTCATCAGCCATTGCGGGCGCTTTTTGCCGATGCCCGACGACGGATGAATCCAGAAACGCCGCTGACGCGCACCGAGGTAATCGCCGTCTTCGGTCTTCTGTCCGATCTGGCTGAGCAGGCCCACCAGCACCGCCTTGTGCAGCTTGGGGTAGTCGGCCGGTTCTT
Source organism: Pseudomonas sp. MH9.3 (assembly GCF_034354675.1). Taxonomy (NCBI): domain Bacteria; kingdom Pseudomonadati; phylum Pseudomonadota; class Gammaproteobacteria; order Pseudomonadales; family Pseudomonadaceae; genus Pseudomonas; species Pseudomonas sp. MH9.3. The sequence goes on from NZ_CP133785.1 coordinate 2,014,891, forward strand.
TGTTGAGGGTCAACTGCAGGTCACGGCAGATCAGGCTCAACTGGCGATGGGAATCGCGCCATTCGCGCAGGCGCAGGTAGTTGAGGAAGTTCTTGCGACACCAGTTGCGCAACGGGCTGGCAGTCAACGCCTGGCGCTGCTCTTCAAAGCCGCGCCACAGATTGACCAGCCCGGCGAAGTCCGAATCCGGGTCCTTCCACTGGGCGTGGGCCTGGTCGGCGGCCTGCTGACGCTCCGGCGGGCGCTCGCGCGGGTCCTGGATCGACATGGCGCTGGCCACGATCAATACTTCCTGCAAACTGCCGAGTTTGGCGGCTTCGAGCAGCATGCGGCCCATCCGCGGGTCCACCGGCAGGCGCGCCAGCTGGCGGCCCAGCGGCGTGAGCTGGCTGTTGCGATCCACCGCCGACAGCTCCTGCAGCAGGTTGAACCCGTCACTGATCGCCTTGCCGTCCGGCGGTTCGATAAACGGGAAATCGGTGATTTCGCCCAGACGCAGGTGCAGCATCTGCAGGATCACGGCGGCGAGGTTGGTGCGCAGAATCTCCGGGTCGGTGAATTCCGGGCGACCGATAAAGTCTTCTTCGCTGTACAGCCGTATGCAGATACCCGGCTCGACCCGCCCGCAGCGGCCTTTACGCTGGTTGGCGCTGGCCTGGGAAATTGCCTCGATCGGCAGGCGTTGCACCTTGGCGCGGTAGCTGTAGCGGCTGATGCGCGCGGTGCCGCTGTCGATCACATAACGGATGCCCGGCACGGTCAGCGAAGTTTCCGCGACGTTGGTCGCCAGCACCACGCGCCGCCCCGGGTGGGACTGGAAAATGCGCTGCTGTTCGGCCGGCGACAGGCGCGCATACAGCGGCAAAATTTCAGTGTGCTTGAGCTGGGCCTTGCGCAGCATCTCGGCGGCGTCGCGAATCTCGCGCTCGCCGGGCAAAAACACCAGCACATCGCCGGGGCTGCGCCGCTCGCTGCGCTCGTAGGCTGCGACTTCATCCAGCGCGGCAAGAATCGCCTGGTCGACGGTCAGGTCGTCCTCGACGCGGTTGCCCTCCTCGTCCTGCTCCAGGGTCAGCGGCCGGTACCAGGTGTCCACCGGGAAGGTGCGGCCCGAGACTTCGACAATCGGCGCATCGTCGAAGTGTTTGGAGAAACGCTCCAGGTCGATGGTCGCCGAGGTGATGATGACTTTCAGGTCCGGGCGGCGCGGCAGCAGGGTTTTCAGGTAGCCAAGCAGAAAGTCGATGTTCAGGCTGCGTTCGTGGGCTTCGTCGACGATGATCGTGTCGTAGCGTTCCAGGTAGCGGTCGTTCTGGGTTTCCGCCAGCAGGATGCCGTCGGTCATCAGCTTGATCAGGGTATTGGAATCGCTCTGGTCTTCGAACCGCACCTGATAGCCGACCAACGCGCCCAATGGGGTCGCAAGCTCTTCGGCGACCCGGCTGGCCACACTGCGCGCAGCGATCCGGCGTGGCTGGGTGTGACCGATCAGGCCGTACTGGCCGCGACCGATCTCCAGGCAGATTTTCGGCAACTGGGTGGTTTTGCCCGAGCCGGTCTCGCCGGCAATGATCAGTACCTGATGCTTGTTCAACGCAGCCTTGATTTCATCGCGTTTGGCGGCAATCGGCAGGCTGTCGTCGTAGCGGATCACCGGCAGGCTGGCGCGCCGCGCGGTCACCTGGGCGCAGGACGCCTGCATGCGCGTCACCCACTGCGCCAGCTTCTCCTCATCGGGCTTCTTGCGCAGCTCGAGCAACTGGCGCCGCAAGCGGTGGCGGTCGGCGAGCATGGCGTGATCGAGGTTTTTCAGCAGTGGGTCGATAGCGGGCGCTTGGTCAGTCATCAGGTACTTTGACGGTCATCTGTTTAGGCGGGGCCGGCAAGTGTGGCAGAAAAGCGGTTGGGAGCGCCAAGCTTCACGCGCGACTCGGGTGTAAACCGAAAACAAATGTGGGAGGGGCTTGCCCCCTCCCACATGGATGTGAGTGCAGTTTATAGCGGGTCCTTGCGCCGATACGGGAACACATCAATCACTTTGCCGGCGCGGATCGCGTCCTGCAGCCCTTTCCAGTAGTCGGCATCGTACAGCTCGCCATGCAGCTCATCGAAGAGCGTGCGCTGGCCGGCATCGGCAAACAGGAACGGCGGGAACTCTTCCGGGAACACGTCCAGCGCGCCGATGGAATACCAGGGCTCGGAGGCCATTTCGTCTTCCGGGGTGCGCGGCGCGGGAATGTGGCGGAAGTTGGCTTCGGTGAGAAAGCATATTTCGTCGTAGTCGTAGAACACCACGCGCCCGTGGCGGGTGACGCCGAAGTTCTTGAGCAACATGTCGCCGGGGAAGATATTCGCCGCCGCCAGTTGCTTGATCGCCAGGCCGTAGTCGTCCAGGGCTTCGCGCACCTGGGCGGGGTTGGCGCGTTCCAGGTAGAGGTTGAGCGGGGTCATGCGCCGCTCGGTCCAGCAGTGGCGAATCAGCACCGTGTCGCCTTGCACCTCAACGGTACCGGCGGCCACCTCAAGCAGCTCGGCCAGGCAGTCGGGCTCGAACTTGCTCCGCGGGAAGCGGAAATCGGCGAACTCCTGGGTGTCGGCCATGCGTCCGACGCGGTCGACGCTTTTGACCAGACGGTATTTCTCGATCACCGTGGCGCGGTTGACGTTCTTTGACGGCGAGAATCGGTCCTTGATGATCTTGAACACGGTGTTGAAACCCGGCAGCGTGAACACGCTCATGACCATGCCACGCACACCCGGGGCCATGATGAAGCGGTCGTCGGTGCTCGCCAGATGGTTGATCAGCGCGCGGTAGAACTCCGACTTGCCGTGCTTGTAGAAACCGATGGAGGTGTACAGCTCGGCGATGTGCTTGCCCGGCAGGATGCGCCGCAGCAAGCCGATGAAGTCAGCCGGCACCGGCACGTCGACCATGAAGTAGGAACGGGTGAACGAGAAGATGATCGACACCTGCGCTTCGTCAGTGATCAGCGCATCGATCTGGATGCCACGTCCTTCGCGGTGCAGCAGCGGGATCACCAGCGGCCATTGTTCGTCGTGGGTGTAGATGCGCCCCACCAGATACGCCCCCTTGTTGCGGTAAAGCACCGAAGAAAACAACTCGACGCTCAGGTCCGGGTCCTTGCAGACCCAGTCCGGCAGGCTCTCGCGCAATTGCGCCTGGAGGCGGCGCACGTCGCCGGACAGGTCGGCGTAGGGCTCGCTGAAACAGAAGTCGGCGAAGACCTGCGCCAGCAGGTCCGACAGGTTCCCGGCCGGCGTGTAGAGGCGGGTCTGCGCCGCCCTCGCCTGGCGCTGGCTTGGCCGCGTGGTGTGGATGAACATGCAGGCGTCGCTGATCAGGTCATGGCTGAAGAGGCCGCAGAAGATCGAGTTGTACCAGGTCTCGGCCAACTCATCGTCGACGCGCAGGTCGATCAGGCCGATATAGGCGCTCTTCACCTGGGGCCAATTGCTGCTCTGCAGCAACACAGCACTGTCGAAACCTGCCCGCAGGCGCGCCGTCACTTCGGCCACTTTCTCTTCATACAGGTTGATCCGCGCTGCCGACGCCGCCTGCCCCTGCTGCCACTGGGCCTTTTCGAAACGTTCACGGGCGCCATCGGTGATCCGGCGAAAGTGCTCACGGTAATCGTCGAAGCCGTCAAGCAGGGTGCGGGCAATGGCGAGGGCGGACATGGGAGAAACCTCCACTATTTTCAGTTTTTTTATTCGACCGAGCGGTCAGTAACTGCACGACAAATCCCTACTCTCAGACTCGGATTTTTTATCTGTACGCCTTTAACGGCACCGTCTGGCGCGTTTGACAGGGAAAACCTGCCCGGCTCATCCGGCCCCTAACAAATGTAACCGTGCTGATACACCGTAAGGGAAACCCTGATTACCACGTTAATGGCGCTTTGATATATAGCCCGCGCCCTCCCAGCCTGACAAGGTCACAAGACCGATCCGGGAGCAGGTTTCAACCCCCCGAGGAGCAGTGAGATGTCGTTGAGGAACATGAGGATTGGTCTGCGTGCCAGTCTGAGTTTTGCCGTATTGGCCAGCCTGCTGGTGATTGTCGGCCTGTTCGGCCTGGGGCAGATGGCCGAACTGCGCGAAAGCGCGCTGATCATCGAGCGCTCGTGGATGCCGAGCATCGAAAACGCCCATGAAATCGCCGCCACCGTGGCCGGCATTCGCCTGGAGGCGCTGCGCTTCGTTACCACCGATGAATCACGCATCCGCGACACCAGCCGAGGCCTGATCACGCGCAATACCGGTCAGCTCAAGGCGTTGCTGGCCAGCCATGAGAGCCTGCCGAGCAACGACGACGAGCGCGCGCTGCTGCAACAGGTCAACACTGCGGTGGCGAGCTACATGGGGACCATCGGCCAGATGATCAGCCTGGTGGACAAGGAACAGCAACAAGACGCCATCGACCTGGTCACCAGCCGCCTGGCGCCCCTGGGCAATGCCCTCAACCAGCACCTGGAGGCCTTGATCAACTTCAACAAGCGGGGTGTCGAAGCGGCGGCCGACTCGGCAGCGCAGGTGTATGCGCGTGCGCGCTGGATTGTCGGCCTGATCATCGTCGTCGCGCTGGTCGCCACGTTGCTGCTGGCCTGGCTGCTCACCCGCAGCATCACCACGCCGCTGGGCCAGGCGCTGGCAGTGGCGCGCACCATCGCCGCCGGCGACCTGAGCCAGCCCGTGACCGTGCACGGTCGCGACGAGCCGGCGCAACTGCTGGCCGCCCTGGCCAGCATGCAGACGCAATTGCAGGGCACCCTGCGCGGCATCAGTGAGTCGGCGCAGCAACTGGCCTCGGCGGCCGAAGAAATGAGTTCGGTAATGGCGCAGAGCACACGTGGCCTGCAGGCGCAAAACGATGAAATCGAACAGGCCGCCACCGCCGTCACCCAGATGAGCGTCGCCGTGGACGATGTGGCCAACAACGCGGTGTCCAGCGCCGAAGCGTCGCAGGCCTCGGACGAGGACAGCAAGCACGGCCACCACCAGATCAGCCAGACCATCAGCGCGATCCAGAGCCTGGTCGACGAAGTGCTCGGCGCCTCGAACAAGGCCGAAGGCCTGGCCGCCAAGGCGCAGGACATCAGCAAGGTGCTCGAAGTAATCCGTGGCATCGCCGGGCAAACCAACCTGCTGGCACTCAACGCCGCCATTGAAGCCGCCCGCGCAGGCGAAGCCGGACGCGGCTTTGCGGTGGTCGCCGATGAAGTACGCTCGCTGGCGCAACGCACCCAGGCCTCTACCGAAGACATCGAGCAGATGATCACCAGCATCCAGCAAGGCACCCAGGACACCGTCGGCGCACTCAACAGCAGCGCCGAACACGCCGGTCATACCCTGCAGCGGGCCAACAACGCCGGCAACGCGCTGGCGAAAATCACCGCGTCCATCTCGCAGATCAACCAGCGCAACCGCGTGATCGCCAGCGCCGCCGAGCAACAGGCGCTGGTGGCCCGTGACGTCGACCGCAGCCTGGTGAACATTCGCGCCCTGTCGACTCAGACCGCCGCCGGCGCCAGCCAGACCTCGGCCGCCAGCCAGGAACTGTCGCGCCTGGCCGTGGACCTCAATGGGCTGGTGACGCGGTTCGTCGTTTAATTAGCGATTGTGTCAGGCAGGCCGCTGGGCAACACTCGCGGCCTTATCAAGGTAGGAATGTGCTGTGAGACCTGTCGACACCCTGTACCTGCTGGGCCTGGCTGCCATCTGGGGCGCGAGCTTTCTGTTCATGCGCATCATCGCGCCGGAAATCGGCAGTGTGCCGACCGCGTTTTTCCGCGTGTCGATCGCCGCCGCCGGCCTGCTGGTGATTCTGGCGCTGATGCGCGTGCGCTGGGATTTCCAGGGCAAGTTCAAAACCGTGCTGCTGCTGGGCGTAATCAACTCCGGGATCCCCGCCACGATGTACTCGGTGGCCGCCCAGGTGCTGCCGGCGGGTTACTCGGCGATCTTCAACGCCACCACGCCGCTGATGGGCGTGTTGATCGGCGGGTTGTTCTTCAGCGAACGCCTGACCCCCTCGAAATTTGCCGGGGTATGCCTGGGCCTGTTCGGTGTGGGTGTGCTGACCCGCGCCGGCCCGGTGGCGTTTGACCTGCCCTTGCTGATGGGCGCGCTGGCGTGTCTGCTGGCCACCACCTGCTACGGGTTTGCCGGGTTTCTCGCGCGGCGCTGGCTGGATCGCCAGGGCGGGCTGGACAGCCGTCTGTCCGCCTTGGGCAGCATGCTCGGCGCCACCCTGTTTCTGTTGCCGCTGTTCGCCTACAGCGCCATCAGCCATCCCCCGGCGAGCTGGGGCGGCTGGCAGGTGTGGACGTCGCTGCTGGGGTTGGGACTGGTGTGCACGGCGTTTGCCTACGTCCTGTACTTTCGCCTGCTGACCGCCATCGGCCCGGTGAGGTCGATGACCACGACCTTTTTGATCCCGCCGTTCGGCGTGCTGTGGGGCGCGCTGCTGCTGGATGAGCCGTTGTCGATGGCCCACGTGTATGGCGGCGTGTTGATTGGCGGGGCATTGTGGCTGGTGCTGCGGCCACCGCGGATTGTTGCAAAAAGAATCTAAATAAACCTCCGATACGGCCGATAACCCCCGAAAGCCTCACGGATTGAACTGCCATGCGTAATAACCAGCCCGTTACCCAGCGCGAACGTACCTTCCCTGCCCAGCAACGGTTGATCTCCACCACAGATGCCAAAGGGGTTATCACCTACTGCAACGACGCTTTCGTCGAAATCAGTGGGTTCAGCCATGACGAACTGATGCGCGCACCGCACAACCTGGTGCGTCACCCGGACGTTCCGGCGGCCGTCTTCGCGCACATGTGGACCACGCTCAAACAAGGCCTGCCATGGATGGGCATCGTCAAGAACCGCTGCAAGAGTGGCGATCACTATTGGGTCAACGCCTATGTGACGCCGGTCTTCGATGGCAGCCAGGTGATCGGCTACGAGTCGGTGCGCGTCAAGCCCACCGCCGAACAGATCCGCCGCGCCGAAGCGCTTTATCAACGCATCAACCAGGGCAAGTCGGCGATTCCGCGGCGCGACAAATGGCTGCCGGTGTTGCAGGACTGGTTGCCGTTCATCCTGGTGAGCCAGTTGAGCTTCATGATCGGCGTATCGCTCAATTCCCACTGGGGCTTCGCCCTGGCGGCCGGGTTGTCGGTGCCGTTGGGGCTGCTGGGCCTGCGCTGGCAGCAGCGCGGCCTCAAGCGCTTGCTGCGCCTGGCCGAGCAGACCACCTCAGACCCGTTGATCGCGCAGATGTACACCGACAGCCGTGGCGCCCAGGCGCGTCTGGAAATGTCGATCCTCAGCCAGGAAGCCCGTTTGAAGACGTGCCTTACGCGCTTGCAGGACACTGCCGAACACTTGAACGCTCAGGCGCTGCAATCCAACACCTATGCGCATAACAGCTCCAGCGGCCTGGAACGCCAGCGCGTGGAAACCGAGCAGGTGGCCACGGCCGTCAACCAGATGGCGGCGACCACCCAGGAAGTGGCCAGCCACGTGCAGCGCACGGCGGACGCGACCCAGGAAGCCAATCGCCTGACCGGTCGCGGTCGCGACATCGCCGGGGAAACCCGCGAGGCGATTCAGCGCCTGTCGGTGGCGGTGGGCGAAACCGGCGTGACCGTGACCCAGTTGGCCAAGGACAGCGATGAAATCGGCGGCGTGGTCGACGTAATCAAGGGTATTGCCGACCAGACCAACCTGCTGGCACTGAACGCCGCCATTGAAGCGGCGCGTGCCGGTGAGATGGGCCGGGGGTTTGCCGTGGTGGCGGACGAAGTGCGCCAACTGGCGCAGCGCACCACCGAGTCCACCGGGCAGATCCATGCCCTGATCGCCAAGCTGCAACAGACCGCCAACGCCGCCGTGCAGACCATGGACGCCGGGCGCCGTCAGGCCGAAGAAGGCGTGACGCGGGTGACGGAAGCGGACCAGGCACTGGTCGGCATCAGCGAAGCGGTGGCGCACATCACCGACATGACCACCCAGATCGCCGCCGCGACCGAAGAGCAAAGCTCGGTGGCCGAGGAGATCAGCCGCAATATCAGCACCATTGCGTTGCTGGCGGACCAGACCTCGGAGCAGGCGATGAACTCGGCGCAGTTGAGCGAAGAGCTGACCCATACGGCCAATTCCCAGTATTCGCTGGTGGAGCGTTTCAACCGGTAATCGCTATCGGGAGCAAGCCCCCACCTTTACAGTGTTCACCAATGGAAATGTGTGAACCCAATCAAAGGTGGGAGGGGGCTTGCTCCCGATGAGGCCTTAACAGCCACCGAGAAACTCTGCCACCTTCACCGCCGCAGCCTCCAGATGCTGCTCATGACTGAACCCCGACGCCTTCAACGGCTTCAAGTCATGGTCCGCCGCCACCAGCCACATCACCTCGATGCTCGGCGACAACGCATACCCCTCCACCGCCGCCCGATTGCCCAGCGCATCGCGCTCGCCCTGCACGATCAAGCTCGGCGTCTTCAACCCGGCCAAATGCTCGACCCGTGGTTTCTCCGGCTTGCCCACCGCATAGAACGGATACCCCAGACACACCAGCCCGTCGGCCGCCAATTCATCGGCCAGCAAACTGGCCATGCGCCCGCCCATAGACTTGCCGCCAATCGCCAGTTTGCCGCCGACATGGCGTCGCACCTCGGCATATACCTCCCGCCAGGCCTCCAGCAGTTTCGGCGCCGGGTTCGGCGGACGTTTGCCGCCGTCCAGCCGACGCTGGGCCATGTAGGGAAACTCGAAACGCAATACGTTGACGCCATGCCCGGCAAGGCGTGCAGCCATGTCGCTCATGAAGCTGGAGTCCATCGGCGCGCCGGCGCCATGGGCCAGCATCAATGTGACCGCCTCACCTGACGCGCCTTGAGCGGCGGCATCCCACAACCAGCCGCGTTCCCGCACACAGTGTGCCCACTGATCCCCGTCAATACTTGCCTTGTGCTGTTTGCCCACGCTTGCCTCGCTATTCAATCGGTCTGTCGCTCATGAACATTACCGTGTAAGTACCGCCTGTCACCACCTGGAGGCCCCCACAACACCGCTCCTGCGACGCCGGATTTGCGTGCAGGACAGGCCCGGAAATATTCCTGTCCACTTGATCAGCTTTCAATTTAGGATATTGTCCCTACACTGAGCACGGAAAAGCCGCAGAATCTGGCGTTCAACCTGGTTGATGGCGGTGATCACGTGCGTTGCAATGGCCTCTCGCTTTCTCCATACTGCGGCCGCTTTATCTATAAAAATACTAAATCGTGGAACCCCGGAATGAGCACAGCAATCAGCCCGACTGCTTATAACTACAAGGTCGTCCGTCAGTTCGCCATCATGACGGTGGTCTGGGGCATCCTCGGCATGGGGCTCGGCGTATTCATCGCCTTGCAGCTGGTCTGGCCGCAATTGAACTTCGACCTGCCCTGGACCACCTTCGGTCGCCTGCGCCCGCTGCACACTAATCTGGTGATCTTCGCCTTCGGTGGCTGCGCGTTGTTCTCCACCTCCTATTACGTGGTGCAGCGAACCTGCCAGGCGCGCCTGATCAGCGACAGCCTCGCCGCATTCACCTTCTGGGGCTGGCAAGCGGTGATCATCGGCGCCATCGTCAGCCTGCCGCTGGGCTACACCACCACCAAGGAATACGCTGAACTGGAATGGCCGATCGCGATTTTGCTGGCAATCGTGTGGGCGGCCTACGCAACGGTGTTCTTCGGCACCATCGTCAAGCGCAAGACCCGGCACATCTACGTTGCCAACTGGTTCTACGGTGCGTTCATCCTGGTGACGGGGATGCTGCACATCGTCAACCACGCATCGTTGCCGGTCAGCCTGTTCAAGTCCTACTCGGCCTATGCCGGCGCAACAGACGCGATGATCCAGTGGTGGTACGGGCACAACGCCGTCGGCTTTTTCCTCACCACCGGTTTCCTCGGGATGATGTACTACTTCGTGCCCAAGCAGGCCGAACGCCCCATTTATTCCTATCGCCTGTCCATCGTGCATTTCTGGGCGCTGATCACCCTGTACATCTGGGCCGGCCCCCACCACCTGCACTACACCGCATTGCCCGACTGGGCGCAGTCCCTGGGCATGGTGATGTCGATCATCCTGCTGGCCCCCAGCTGGGGCGGCATGATCAACGGCATGATGACCCTCTCCGGCGCCTGGCATAAGCTGCGCACCGACCCGATCCTGCGCTTTCTGGTGGTGTCGCTGGCGTTCTACGGCATGTCGACGTTCGAGGGGCCGATGATGGCGATCAAGACCGTCAACGCGCTCTCCCACTACACCGACTGGACCATCGGCCATGTCCACGCCGGCGCCCTGGGCTGGGTGGCGATGATCTCCATCGGCTCGCTTTACCACATGATCCCCAGGCTCTACGGCCGCACGCAGATGCACAGCATCGCGCTGATCAACAGCCACTTCTGGCTGGCCACCATCGGCACCGTGCTCTACATCGCCTCGATGTGGGTCAACGGCATCACCCAGGGCCTGATGTGGCGGGCGATCAACGATGACGGCACGCTCACCTTCTCCTTCGTGCAAACGCTGCAGGCCAGCCATTCGGGCTATATCGTGCGGGCCGTGGGTGGAGCGATCTTTGCCAGCGGCATGCTGCTGATGGCCTACAACGTCTGGCGCACCGTGCGCGCCTCGGACCCGGCGCAAGCCGAAGCCGCCGCCGCCATCGCCGTTGCGGGAGCGCACTGATGAAGCATGAAGTCGTCGAGAAGAATATTGGCCTGCTGGCCTTCTTCATGGTCATTGCCGTGAGCATCGGCGGGCTGACCCAGATCGTCCCGCTGTTTTTCCAGGACGTGACCACCAAGCCCATCGAAGGCATGAAGCCGCGCAGCGCGCTGGAGCTGGAAGGCCGTGACGTGTACATCGCCAACGGTTGCGTGGGTTGCCACTCGCAGATGATCCGGCCGTTCCGCGCCGAAACCGAACGTTACGGCCATTACTCGGTGGCTGGCGAAAGCGTGTGGGACCACCCATTCCTGTGGGGCTCCAAGCGCACCGGGCCGGACCTGGCGCGGGTCGGCGGGCGTTACTCGGATGACTGGCACCGCGCGCACCTCTACAACCCGCGCAACCTGGTGCCGGAGTCGAAAATGCCGGCGTATCCGTTTCTCGTCGAAAACATACTCGACGGCAAGGACACCGCGAAGAAGATGCAAGTGCTGCGCACCCTGGGCGTGCCCTACACCGACCAGGACATCGCCGGCGCGGCCGCCGCCGTCAAGGGCAAGACCGAAATGGACGCACTGGTGGCCTACCTGCAAGGCCTGGGCACCCTCATCAAGAGCAAACGGTGATCGCATGGATATCGGGATGATTCGTGGCCTTGGCACCCTGGTGGTGATGGTGGCCTTCATCGGCCTGGCGTTGTGGGTGTTCAGCCCACGGCGCAAGGCCGAGTTTGACGAGGCAACCCTGCTGCCTTTCGCCGACGACCCGCAAGCGCTCCAGCAGGTCGAGCAAGCCGCCAGGGATGACAAGCAATGAGCACGTTCTGGAGCCTCTACGTCAGCGTCCTCAGCCTGGGCACTCTGTTCGCCATCACCTGGCTGCTGCTGTCGACCCGCAAGGGCCAGCGCAGCGAGCAGACCGAGGAAACCGTCGGTCACTCGTTCGACGGCATCGAGGAGTACGACAACCCGTTGCCCAAATGGTGGTTCATGCTGTTCATCGGCACCCTTGTCTTCGCCCTCGGTTACCTGGCGCTGTACCCGGGCCTGGGCAATTGGCAGGGCCTGCTGCCGGGCTACAACTACCTCGACAACGACCGGCAGACGCCCTTCGCCAACGGCAAGACCGGCTGGACCTCCGTGCATGAATGGGAAAAGGAAATGGCCCAGTCGCAGGCGAAGTTCGGCCCGATCTTTGCCACATTCGCCGCGATGCCGATCGAGGACGTGGCCAGGGACCCGAAGGCCTTGAAGATGGGCGCTCGCCTGTTCGCCTCCAATTGCTCGGTGTGCCACGGTTCCGATGCCAAGGGCGCCTACGGCTTCCCCAACCTGGCCGACGCCGACTGGCGCTGGGGCGGCACGCCTGACGCCATCAAGGCGTCCATCCTGAAAGGCCGCCAAGCGGTGATGCCGGGCTGGGCCGCCGTCATCGGCGAGCAAGGCGTGGCCGACGTGGCAGGTTTTGTGCTGAGCAACCTCGACGGCCGCACACTGCCCGAAGGCACCAGGGCCGACGTGGCCAATGGCGCGAAACTGTTCGCCGCCACCTGCACGGCCTGCCACGGCCCGGCCGGCAAAGGCAACCCCGCCATGGGCGCGCCGGATCTGACACACCCGGGTGCATTCATCTACGGATCAAGCTTCGCCCAGTTGCAGCAAACCATCCGCCACGGCCGCCAGGGCCAGATGCCGGCGCAGGAGCAACTGCAGGGCAATGACAAGGTGCATGTGCTGGCGGCGTATGTGTACAGCTTGTCCCATGGGGATGAGAAGACTGAGGAGCACGCCAAGTCCGTCGAGGCCCCCGCGCAGTGAACGCTGGGCAGGACTGTGTTTTTTCTGCTCTGGACAGAGACCGCTGGTAGCCTCGGGCTTGCTCGTCACACAGCCAAAGTAGTAACGTGACTACATTAATTTCAAGAAAGGGGAATGCCCCATGACTATCACGACGATCTCCAGCCGCGAATTCAATCAGGACACAAGTGGTGCCAAAAAAGCAGCCCGCCAGGGACCGGTTTTCATCACCGATCGCGGCAAGCCTGCTCATGTGCTGCTAAGCATTGAGGACTACCAGAAACTGACAGGTCTCAACGCCGATATCGTTGACCTGTTGGTGATGCCGGAAGCGGCCGATATCGACCTCGAAACCAGGCGCGCCGTGATCACTCATCGACCTGTGGACCTCTCTTGATGTATTTGCTCGACACCAATGTCATCTCCGAACTTCGTAAACCCCGGGCAGACGCGAACGTGGTCGCCTGGGCCAAAAGCATTATCGCTACGCGCATGTTCATCTCGGCGATCACCTTAAAAGAGCTGGAAACCGGCGTACTGCGCATGGAGCGACGAGACCCGGCGCAGGGCAAGGTGTTGCGTACCTGGCTCAAGCGCCACGTGATGCCGGCATTCGATGCCAGAATCCTGCCCGTTGACGCAGCCGTGGCATCGCGTTGCGCCAACCTGCATGTGCCTGACCAGGCCAACGAGAGTGATGCATTGATTGCCGCGACTGCGTTGGTACATGGACTCACGGTGGTCACCCGTAACATCAGTGACTTCCAATCCAGCGGCGTTCCACTGATCAATCCATGGGACCAATGACCGGCCGATGCCATGATGAGCAACCAGATACCGGTACATGACGTCACCCCGCCCGGGAAAACCGTTGATCTCTACGCGTCACGAGAGAAGATCTACACACGCGCTTTCACCGGCCTGTTTCGCACTGTGCGCATGCTCGGCGGCGGCGCATTGCTGCTGCTGTATTTCGGCACGGTGTGGCTCGATTGGGGTGGCCATCAGGCGGTGTGGTGGAACCTGCCGGAGCGCAAGTTCTTCATTTTTGGCGCCACCTACTGGCCCCAGGATTTCATCCTGCTGTCGGGCATCCTGATCGTCGCGGCGTTTGGCCTGTTCTTCATCACCGTGTACGCCGGGCGCGTGTGGTGCGGCTATACCTGCCCACAAAGCGTGTGGACGTGGATGTTCATGTGGTGCGAGAAAATCACCGAGGGCGACCGCAACCAACGCATCAAGCTGGACCAGGCGCCGATGAGCGCCAGCAAATATCTGCGCAAGTTGGCCAAGCACACGCTGTGGTTGTTGATCGGCCTGGCTACCGGCCTGACCTTCGTCGGTTACTTCTCGCCGATCCGAGAGCTGGTGGTGGAGTTCTTCAGCGGCCAGGCCGATGGCTGGGCGTATTTCTGGGTCGGTTTCTTCACCCTTGCCACCTACGCCAATGCCGGCTGGTTGCGCGAGCAGGTGTGCATCTACATGTGCCCTTATGCGCGCTTTCAGAGCGTGATGTTCGACAAGGACACCCTGATCGTGTCCTACGACCCGCGCCGTGGCGAAGTCCGTGGCCCGCGCAAAAAAGACAGCGACCACAGGGCCCAGGGCCTGGGCGATTGCATCGACTGCACGATGTGCGTGCAGGTGTGCCCTACCGGTATCGACATCCGCGACGGCCTGCAAATCGAATGCATCGGCTGCGCCGCCTGTATCGACGCCTGCGACAGCGTCATGGACAGGATGGACTATCCGCGCGGGCTGATCAGCTACACCACCGAGCACAACCTGTCCGGGCAGAAAACCCACACACTGCGCCCGCGCCTGATCGGTTACGCAGGGGTGTTGCTGGCGATGATCAGCCTGCTGGTGGCGGCATTCCTCCTGCGTCCGCTGGTGAGCCTGGATGTGAGCAAGGACCGTGTGCTGTTCCGCGAAGACGCCGAAGGCCGCATCGAAAACGTCTACAGCCTGAAGATCATGAACAAGGACCAGCGCGACCACCTCTACCTGCTCAGTGCCACCGGCCTGCCCGACCTCAAGCTGCAAGGCCGGCGTGAAATCAGGGTGGCCGCCGGTGATACCGTCAGCCTGCCGGTAGGCCTGTCGAGCGCGCCGCAGCAGTTGCCGTCGAGCACCAACGAAGTGACATTCATCCTGACGGACGTCGATGACGCCGGCGTCCGGATTGAAGCCGGCAGCCGATTCATCGGCTCGCCCGTTCGATAACCAGAGAACCGAACCATGCCCCCAGCCACTGCCGCAAGCCCCTGGTACAAGCACCTCTGGCCCTGGATCATCATTGCGATCCTCGCCTGTTCGGTGACGCTGACCCTGTCCATGGTGACCATTGCGGTGAACAACCCGGACAACCTGGTCAACGACAATTACTACGAGGCCGGCAAGGGCATCAACCGCGCCCTGGACCGTGAACGCCTGGCCCAGACCCTGCAACTGCGCGGCAAGCTGCACCTGGACGAACTGACCGGTGAAGTCGAGCTGCGCCTCACCGGCTACAGCAACCCGAACACCCTGCAACTCAACCTGATTTCCCCGACCCAGCCGCAGAAGGACCGCAGGATCAACCTGACCCGCAGCGACAGCGAACCGGGCCGCTACATCGGCCAGGTGACCGACAGGGTCGAGGGCCGGCGCTTCGTCGAACTGCTGGGGGTGGAAGGCAACCAGACCTGGCGCCTCTTCGAAGAAGAAGACGTCAGCCACGACAAGGACCTGCTGCTGGGTGATGAACCGCTGCAGGGCGCCGAGGAGCTGAAGCAATAAAAACGCACGCCTCGCTCAAAATGCTCGCACAGAGGCCCTCCCAGCCACCCCAGATACCAACCATGACCAGCCCCTGCTACCACTGCGCCCTGCCCGTTCCAGCCGGCAGCCGCTTCACCGCGATGATCCTTGGCGAGCGCCGCGAGCTCTGTTGCCCGGGCTGCCAGGCTGTGGCCGAAGCCATCGTGGCCGGTGGGCTGCAACATTATTACCAGCACCGCAGCGAAGCCTCGGCCAACCCCGACACCCTGCCGGTGCAATTGCTGGACGAGCTGGCGCTGTACGACCGCGCCGATGTGCAAAAACCTTTCGTGCGCCACGACGGCGACCTGGCCGAAACCACCCTGCTGATGGAAGGCATCAGTTGCGCGGCCTGTGGCTGGCTGATCGAAAAACACCTGCGCCACCTGCCCGCCGTGGCCGAGGCGCGGCTAAACCTGTCCAACCACCGGCTGCACCTGCGCTGGGCCGACGAGCAAGTGCCGCTGAGCCGGCTGCTCAGTGAGTTGCGCCATATCGGCTACGCCGCCCACCCGTATCAGGCCGACCGCGCCGCCGAGCAACTGGCCGGCGAAAACCGCCTGGCCCTGCGCCGACTCGGCGTCGCCGGCCTGCTGTGGTTCCAGGCAATGATGGCCACCATGGCGACCTGGCCGCAATTCAATGTCGACCTCAGCCCCGAGCTGCACGTGATCCTGCGCTGGATCGCGATGTTCCTGACCACACCCATCGTGTTCTACAGCTGCGCGCCATTCTTCAACGGCGCGATGCGCGATTTGCGCACGCGCCACCTGACCATGGACGTGTCGGTGTCCCTGGCGATTGGCGGCGCGTACCTGGCCGGCATCTGGACCGCTGTCACCGGCACGGGCGAGTTGTATTTCGACGCGGTGGGCATGTTCGCGCTGTTCCTGCTGGCCGGGCGTTACCTGGAACGTCGCGCCCGGGAGCGCACCGCTGCCGCCACTGCGCAACTGGTCAACCTGTTGCCCGCTTCGTGCCTGCGCCTCAAGCATGACGGCCAGAGCGAACGTATCCTGCTGTCCGAGCTGGCCCTGGGCGACCGTGTGCTGGTGCACCCCGGCGCGGTGCTGCCGGCCGACGGCGTGATCCTCGAGGGCCAGTCGAGCATCGATGAATCCCTGCTGACCGGCGAGTACCTGCCACACCCCCGGCAAGTCGGCGACAGCGTGACGGCCGGCACGCTCAACGTCGACGGCGCGCTGACCGTGCAGGTGCGCGCCCTGGGCCACGACACGCAACTGTCCGCCATCGTGCGCCTGCTGGAACGCGCCCAGGCGGAAAAGCCACGCCTGGCGCAGTTGGCCGACCGCGCCGCACAGGGGTTCCTGCTGGGTTCATTGATAGCCGCCGCCATGATCGGTCTGCTGTGGTGGCAGCTCGACGCGTCGCGGGCATTCTGGATCGTGCTGGCGATGCTGGTAGCGACCTGCCCGTGCGCCTTGTCGCTGGCCACGCCAACGGCGCTCACCGCCGCCACCGGCACGCTGCACAGCCTCGGCCTGCTGCTGACACGCGGCCATGTGCTCGAAGGCCTGAACCAGATCGATACGGTGATTTTCGACAAGACCGGCACCCTCACCGAAGGTCGTCTGACCCTCAACGCCATCCGGCCTCTGGGCGAACTGAACAGCGACCAATGCCTGGGCCTCGCCGCCGCCCTGGAAAACCGCTCCGAGCACCCGATTGCCCGCGCATTCGGCCGGGCGCCGCTGCCCGCCGTTGACGTGCGCAGCGCTGCGGGCCTGGGGCTGGAAGGTCGTGTGGGTGAACGCCTGCTGCGCATCGGCCAGCCTGCATACGTGTGTGAACTCAGCGGTTGCCCGCCGCCCGCCGCGCCGGAGCAAACCGGGCAATGGCTGCTCTTGGGCGACCGCGGCGGCGCGCTCGCGTGGTTCGTGCTCGACGACCGCCTGCGCAGCGATGCGCCAGCGCTGCTCGCAGCGTGCAAGGCACGAGGCTGGCGCACGCTGCTGCTGTCGGGGGACAGCTCGCCGATGGTCGCCAGCGTCGCCGCAGCGTTGGGCATTGACGAAGCCCGCGGCGGCCTGCGCCCGGATGACAAGTTGCAGGTGCTGCAACGCTTGCACGCGCAGGGTCGCAAGGTGCTGATGCTCGGCGACGGTGTCAACGATGTGCCCGTACTGGCCGCCGCCGATATCAGCGTGGCCATGGGCTCGGCCACGGACCTGGCGAAAACCAGCGCCGACGCGGTATTGCTGAACAACCGCCTGGACGCTCTGGTGCAGGCGTTCAGCCTGGCACGGCGGACCCGCCGGGTGATCATTGAAAACCTGCTGTGGGCCGGTCTGTACAATGGCCTGATGCTGCCGTTCGCCGCGCTGGGCTGGATCACGCCGCTCTGGGCGGCAATCGGCATGTCCGTGAGTTCGTTGACCGTGGTACTCAACGCCCTGCGCCTGACACGCCAGCCGGGTGCGCCCTTCACGCCCTTTGCCAAACCGCCCGTTGCCGGCCTGAGCCGCGCAGGCCTGGAGTAGCGATGCCAGCTCTTTACATAATGATTCCGGCGGCGCTGCTGTTAGTGGGCGCGGCGATCTACCTCTTTTTCTGGGCAGTGGACAGCGGCCAGTACGACGACCTCGACGGCCCGGCCCACAGCGTGCTGTTCGACGATCAGGACGCGAACCACCTCGCCGCTATCGACGAGGCCAATCCACCGCAGCAACCGCCCAGGGATCCGCCCCATGCTTGACCTGGCGCCGCTGCTGATCTCCGCGCTGATCCTAGGCCTGCTGGGTGGCGGCCATTGCCTGGGCATGTGCGGCGGGCTGATGGGTGCGCTGACCCTGGCGATTCCCCGCGAGCAACGCAACCGCCGTTTTCGCCTGCTGCTGGCGTACAACCTGGGGCGCATCCTCAGCTATGCCTGCGCCGGACTGCTCATCGGCCTGGCCGGCTGGGCGGTGGCCAACAGCCCTGCGGCGATGGTCATGCGCGTACTGGCCGGTGGACTGCTGATCTGCATGGGCCTGTACCTCGCCGGTTGGTGGAGCGGCCTCACCCGCCTCGAAAACCTGGGCCGTGGCCTGTGGCGGCATATCCAGCCGCTGGCCAACCGCCTGCTGCCGGTGTCGAGCCTGCCGCGTGCCTTACTGCTCGGCGCACTCTGGGGCTGGTTGCCGTGCGGGCTGGTCTACAGCACCTTGCTGTGGGCAGCGAGCCAGGGCAATGCGGCCCACAGCGCAGTGCTGATGCTGGCTTTCGGCGTGGGCACTTGGCCTGTGCTGCTGGCCACAGGCCTGGCGGCGGAGCGGGTCACCGCATTACTGCGCCGGCGCAGGGTGCGCGTGGCCGGTGGCGTGCTGGTGATGTTGTTCGGCGTCTGGACCCTGCCGGGCCCGCACCAGCACTGGCTGATGGGGCATTAGTCAGCCTGTGGCACAGCGCCACTCCCCGTTGATGCAAATCAACATGCCTGCCCCGCCCTGCCCCTAGACTCCGCCCATCAGCCTATCCGGGGGAGCGCCCGCATGCTCGACGCCATTTGTTGGGACACCGATCTGATTCACCGCTACGACCTCGCCGGGCCGCGCTACACGTCCTACCCCACCGCCGTGCAATGGCACAACCAGGTCGGCGCCTTCGAGCTGTTGCACGCGCTGCACGACAGCCGCAAGGCCGCGCGACCGCTGTCGCTGTATGTGCACGTGCCGTTCTGCGCCAACATCTGCTACTACTGCGCCTGCAACAAGGTGATCACCAAGGACCGTGGCCGCGCCAGGCCCTATCTGCAAAGCCTGACGCAAGAGATCGAGAAGGTGGCCTGCCACCTCGGCCCAAAACAGGTGGTGGAGCAGCTATATCTGGGCGGCGGCACTCCGACCTTTCTCAGCCACGACGAACTGCGCCAGATGATGGGCAGCCTGCGCCGGCACTTCCATCTGCTGGATGACGACTCGGGCGACTACGGCATCGAGATCGACCCGCGCGAAGCCGATTGGGCAACCATGGGCCTGCTGCGCGAGCTGGGGTTCAACCGGGTGAGCATCGGCCTGCAGGACCTCGACCCGCACGTGCAGCGCGCGGTCAATCGCCTGCAAAGCCTGGAGCAAACGCGCGCGGTGATCGACGCGGCACGCACCCTGCAGTTTCGCTCGATCAATATCGACTTGATCTATGGCTTGCCCGAGCAGTCGCCGCTGAGTTTTGCCCACACCGTGGAGGAAGTCATCCGACTGCAACCGGACCGCGTGTCGGTGTTCAACTACGCGCACCTGCCGGAGCGCTTCATGCCCCAGCGGCGCATCAACAGCGATGACCTGCCCACCCCGGCCGCTAAACTGTTGATGCTGCAAACCAGCATCGAGCAGTTGACCCAGGCTGGCTACCGCTACATCGGCATGGACCATTTCGCCCTGCCGGACGACGAACTGGCCAGCGCCCAGGAAGACGGCACCCTGCAACGCAACTTCCAGGGCTACACCACCCACGGACACTGCGATTTGATTGGGCTGGGGGTGTCGGCGATCAGTCAGATAGGCGACCTGTACTGCCAGAACACCAGCGACCTCGGCGTCTACCAGAACGCGCTGGCGGGTGCGCAACTGGCGACCTGCCGTGGGCGGCTGTGCACCCCGGATGATCGACTGCGGCGCGAGGTGATCCAGCAGTTGATCTGCCATTTTCAGCTGGAGTTCGAGTGCATCGAGCGGGCGTTCACCCTCGACTTTCGCGGCTATTTTGCCGCGCTGTGGCCGCAGTTGCAGACCATGGCCAGCGACGGCCTGATCAAGCTCGACGCCCAGGGCATCCGCGTACTGCCGGCCGGGCGCCTGCTGGTACGCTCGCTGTGCATGCTCTTCGATGCCTACCTTGCGCAGCAGAACCGGCAGCAGTTTTCGCGGGTGATCTGAAGCGTTACTTAGACGCCAGGCTCATGGCTTCCATCTGCGCGTCGGCAGGCTGGTCCTTCATGGCCTTGCCCAACTGCATCTGCACCATGGTCAGGCTGGCCTGCAACGTGGCGATGCTCGCCTGCAGGTTGGCGACCCGCGCCTGACGCGCCTCGGGTGTCATCGAATTGTCGGACTGGGCGGCAGCGACTTCGGCCTGCTTATCGGCGATCTGCTTTTTCAGTTCGCGGATCATTTTCAGTAGCTGTTTGACCGGGTCGGTCTGACTGCTGTTATCGATGTCCTTGTTCGAGTCGGTTTTGGCGGCACGAAAGCCGGCATTGGAGATCGACACGCTCACACCCTCGGTCACCTTGGTCTCACTGACAGGTTTTTCGTCGTCGCGCGCCGCTTCTGCCGCCGGGTTTTTCCTGAGGTCCGGCACCGTGGGAATGTTCACACTGGAAGGATTGAGGCCACCGATGGAAGACATGATCCGGGTCCTGATTGAATGAGATAGGCCTTTGTATCGGCACCGATACACGAACCTTTACAGCGTCGGCGCCGTTTTGTACGCGCTGGCCTCACCTACCCTCGGTGCGTTACCCTTACGTCTTATGTGTGATTTCCCACAAGGATTTAAGAAATGCCTGAGCCAGTCAAACTGCGCGCTCACAGCCAGGCTCACTGCAAGGATTGCAGCCTGGCCCCCCTCTGCCTGCCACTTTCGTTGAATCTGGAAGACATGGATGCGCTGGACGAGATCGTTAAACGCGGGCGCCCGCTGAAGAAAGGCGAGTTTCTGTTTCGCCAGAGCGACCGGTTCGATTCCGTCTACGCAGTACGCTCGGGCGCGTTGAAAACCTTCAGCCTGAGCGGCAGCGGCGAAGAGCAGATCACCGGATTTCACCTGCCCAGCGAACTGGTCGGGCTGTCAGGCATGGACACCGAGATGCACCCGGTGTCAGCCCAGGCGATGGAGACCACCTCGGTGTGCGAAATCCCCTTCGAGCGCCTGGATGAACTGGCCTTGCAACTGCCGCAACTGCGCCGCCAGTTGATGCGCGTGATGAGCCGCGAGATTCGTGACGATCAACAGATGATGTTGCTGCTGTCGAAGAAAACCGCCGACGAGCGCATTGCCACCTTCCTGGTCAACCTCTCGGCGCGCTTTCGCGCCCGTGGGTTCTCGGCCAACCAGTTCCGCCTGAGCATGTCGCGCAATGAAATCGGCAACTACCTGGGCCTCGCGGTGGAAACCGTGTCCCGGGTATTCACGCGTTTTCAACAGAGTCAATTGCTGGCCGCCGAGGGCAAGGAAGTGCACATCCTCGACCCGATCCAGCTGTGCGCGCTGGCCGGCGGCTCCCTGGAAGGCTGATCCAGACACCTGCGGCCAAGCGCACCGGCGACGCCGCAGGTATACTTCGCGTCCGTTTTCCTCCCAGGACCCTCGACGATGATCCTCGATTCGTTCGACATCAAATCCCTGATCCGCCCCGTCATCGACTTCCCCAAGCCTGGGGTGATTTTCCGTGACATCACGCCGCTGTTCCAGTCACCCCGCGCTCTGCGCCTGGTGGCCGATACCTTTGCCCAGCGCTACGTCGAGGCTGACTTCACGCACATCGGCGCAATGGATGCGCGCGGTTTCCTGATCGGCTCGATCATCGCCTACCAGTTGAACAAACCGCTGATCCTGTTCCGCAAGCAGGGCAAATTGCCGGCCGACGTGCTCGCCGAGGGTTACCAGACCGAATACGGCGAGGCTTTTCTGGAAGTGCACGCCGACAGCCTGTGCGAAGGCGACTCGGTGCTGATGTTCGATGACCTGATCGCCACCGGCGGCACCCTGATTGCGGCAGCGAACCTGGTGCGACGCATGGGCGCGCAGATCTTTGAAGCAGCGGCGATCATTGATTTGCCGGAGCTGGGTGGGTCGCAGCGTTTGCAGGCTATGGGGATTCCCACGTTCTGCCTGACGCAGTTTGCATTGACCGAAAAATAGCGGTTAAGCCGCAAGTCAACATGTGGGAGGGGGCTTGCTCCCTCCCACATTTTTATTGGGTGTGCACCTTGAGGCTTGCGGTATTGCCTAGAGCGCGATGGGCTTGCGGCCGGCGAACGAGTGCGCGAGGGTGCCGCCGTCCACCAGTTCCAGCTCGCCACCCAGTGGCACGCCGTGGGCGATGCGCGAGGTAATCAGGCCTTTATTGGTCAGCAACTGCGCGATGTAATGCGCGGTGGCCTCGCCTTCCACGGTCGGGTTGGTGGCCAGGATCACTTCGGTGAACGTGCCCTGCTCCTGGATCCGCGTCACCAGTTGCGGAATGCCGATGGCTTCCGGCCCCAGGCCGTCCAGCGGCGACAGGTGGCCCTTGAGCACGAAGTAACGGCCGCGATAGCCGGTCTGCTCCACCGCGTACACGTCCATCGGCCCTTCCACCACGCACAGCAAAGTGTCGTCGCGGCGCGGGTCGGCGCATTGTGGGCAGAGTTCTTCTTCGGTGAGGGTGCGGCACTGACGGCAATGGCCTACGCCTTCCATGGCCTGGCTCAGGGCCTGGGCCAGGCGGATGCCACCGCTGCGATCACGCTCCAGCAGTTGCAGCGCCATGCGCTGGGCGGTTTTCTGGCCGACGCCCGGCAACGTACGCAGGCCGTCGATCAGTTGGCGAATCAGGGGGCTGAAGCTCATGGGCGAAGGGTCCGACAAAACAACGAGACGCGGTTTATACCCGCGCCTCGGATTAGCGTCAAATGCTCAATCCTGCGCGACGCGTACCACCAACTTGCCGAAGTTGCGTCCTTCGAGCAAACCGATAAACGCCTCGGGCGCCTGTTCCAGGCCGTCGACCACGTCCTCGCGGAACTTGATCTTGCCCTCGCGCACCCATGGCGCCATGGCGCTGAGGAATTCCGGCTGGCGGTCGCCATAGTCGTCGAACACGATAAAGCCCTGGATACGCACGCGCTTGGTCAGCAGGGCGCGTTGCAGCGCCGGCAGGCGATCAGGGCCGGTGGGTGCTTCGTTGGCGTTGTAGCCGGCGATCAAGCCACACAGGGGAATGCGCGCCTTGGCATTGAGCAACGGCAGCACCGCATCGAACACCTTGCCGCCGACGTTTTCGTAATAAATGTCGACGCCGTTGGCACAGGCCACGGCCAGTTCGTTGGCGAAATCCTCACTCTTGTGGTCGACGCAGGCGTCAAAACCCAGCTCGTCCACCACGTAGCGGCATTTTTCCGCACCGCCGGCGATGCCCACTACGCGCAGGCCCTTGAGCTTGGCCACCTGCCCCACCACCGAGCCCACCGCGCCCGAGGCCGCCGCCACCACCAGGGTTTCGCCGGCCTTGGGCTGGCCGATGTCCATCAGGCCCATGTAGGCGGTCATGCCCGGCATACCCAGCACGCCCAGCGCCATGGAAGGGCTGGCCAGGCCGTTGGGCACCGGCACCAGGTTACTGCCATCGGAAATGCTGTGGCTCTGCCAGCCGGTGGAACCGACCACCAGGTCGCCCACTTCGAATCTCGGATTGCGCGATTGCTCGACACGGCTGACGGCGCCGCCGGTCATCACCTCGTCGATTTCCACCGGCGCCGCGTAAGACGGCGCGTCGCTCATGCGGCCACGCATGTAGGGGTCGAGGGACAGGTACAGCGTCTTGAGCAGCACTTGGCCGTCCGCCAGCTCCGGCAGCGTCACCCGTTCCAGGCGGAAGTTTTCCGGCGTCGGTGCGCCCTGGGGGCGCGAAACCAGGACGATGCGCTGGTTGAGAGTCGGTTCTTGAGACATCAGGGTGCTCCTTATCGAAATCATCGGTATAGGGTGCAGACCGCGAGTGTCATGCCGGGGTTCGATCGGATCGGCACAAACAAAAATGCCAGGCGCAAGGCCTGGCATTGACGTACAGCCCAGGCTGAACGATCAGAACGGCAGCTTCATTCCCGGTGGCATCTGCATGCCGGCGGTCATGCCGGACATTTTGTCCTGGCTGTTGGCTTCGATCTTGCGCACGGCGTCGTTGACGGCCGAGGCAAACAGCGCTTCGAGCATTTCCAGGTCATCTTCGCCCACGCCCGGCAGCACGCTTGGGTCGATGCTCACGCGCTTGATGTCGTGACGACCCGTCATTACCACGCTGACCATATCGCCACCGGCCTTGCCGGTGACTTCGGCGTTGGCCAGTTCTTCCTGCATCTTGGCCATCTTTTCCTGCATCTGCTGCGCCTGCTTCATCAGGCCGGCCATGCCACCTTTCATCATGGGAATCACCTCAAAAGTACGTGGATCAAACAGTTAACAGCCCGGTGTCATGACGCTTGGGTCACCGGAGCCTCGACAGGTTCAATAGTATCGTGACGCACCACCGCACCGAACTGCTGCATCATCTGCTGGACGAGCGGATCAGCCTGGATCGACTGTTCCGCATCGCGCTGGCGGTTGATGCGCCGACGGGTCGCGGCCTGGGCCGGGGTTTCCTGCTCAGGTTTGATCAGCTCGATGGCGATGGTCAACGTGCGCCCGTGGTACTGGTTGAGCGCATCGTTGAGCCGACGCTGCTGGGTCGCATTGAACAGCGCACTGTGGGCCGGGTCCAGGTGCAGCAGCCAGTGGTCGCCGTCGATGGCGATCAGGGTGCAGTTGGCGGCGATGCTGCCGGTCATGCCGGAAATCGGCAGTTTCGGGAACAACTCCAGCCATTGCAGCGCCAGACCGGTGGCCGGGGCTGCGGCGGGTTCCGCCTCGGGCTCCGGGGCCGGTTCGGCAACGTGTTCGCTGGCCAGTTCGTCCAGGTAGCTGTAGGCCGAATCCATATCCGGCTCGATGTAATCTTCGTCCAGTGGCGGTTCGTCGTCGAGGTCGATAGCCGGAACGGCGGCTTCCACCTGCGCAACGGTCGGCTCGGGCACCGGCGCAGACACCCACTCGGGGGCATCCGGCACCACGCTGTCCGGGGTCGGCGTGGGCATCGGCGTCAGTTCGGGCTGCTCGCCGGTGGTTTCCAGCACGGGCTCCACGGCGGGCTGCTGTCCGGGTTCGGGCTCGACTGGGGCCGGCTCGTTCCAGGGCAGATCGACAATCGCCTCGGGCTCAGCCTCGGGTTCGACCACGACCGGCGCCGGCTCGGGCAATGGCTCTGGCGCCGGCTCCGGCACAACAGGCGCAGTCGCCACCGGCGCAACCACCGCCGCACCCGCCACGGAGTTGGCGGAATCAACTGTGGCCTGGCTGATCCCCACTGGCTTTAGCGGCTGCCTCGGCGCGTCGGCCGAGTCGGCGGGCCGGAAGGCCAGCATGCGCAGCAGCACCATCTCGAAGCCACCGCGCGGGTCCGGCGCCAGCGGCAGGTCGCGGCGGCCGATCAGGCCCATCTGGTAATAGAACTGCACATCTTCGGCCGGCAGCGCCTGGGCCAGGGCCAAAACGCGGTCGCGGTCACCATGGCCGTTGTCGACGCCTTCAGGCAGCGCCTGGGCGATGGCGACGCGGTGCAGCACGTTGAGTATTTCCGAGAGCACGCCGTTCCAGTCCGGGCCCTGCTCCGACAAATGGCGCACCGCTTCGAGCAGTGCCTTTGCGTCGCCCTCGATCAGCGCGTGCAGCACGTCGAACACCTGGCCGTGGTCCAGGGTGCCCAGCATGGCGCGCACATCGGCGGCCATGACCTTGCCTTCACCGAAGGCGATGGCCTGGTCGGTGAGGCTCATGGCGTCGCGCATCGAACCATCGGCGGCGCGGCCGAGCAGCCACAGTGCGTCGTCCTCGAACGGTACGTTCTCGACGCCGAGCACGTGGGTCAGATGCTCGACCACGCGCTCCGGGGTCATGTTTTTCAGGGAGAATTGCAGGCACCGCGACAAAATCGTCGCAGGAAGTTTCTGCGGGTCGGTGGTGGCCAGGATGAATTTGACGTAGGGCGGCGGCTCTTCCAGGGTTTTCAACAGCGCGTTGAAGGAATGGCTGGAGAGCATGTGCACTTCGTCGATCAGGTAGACCTTGAAGCGGCCGCGGCTGGGGGCGTACTGCACGTTGTCGAGCAGTTCGCGGGTGTCTTCGACCTTGGTGCGGCTCGCGGCGTCGATCTCGATCAGGTCGACGAAGCGCCCTTCGTCGATCTCGCGGCACACCGAGCAGGTACCGCAGGGTGTGGAGGTGATACCGGTTTCGCAGTTCAGGCACTTGGCGATGATGCGCGCGATGGTGGTCTTGCCCACCCCCCGCGTACCGGTGAACAGGTAGGCATGGTGCAGCCGCTGGCTGTCCAAGGCATTGATCAGAGCCTTGAGCACATGGGTCTGGCCGACCATTTCGCGGAACGAGCGCGGGCGCCATTTACGTGCAAGAACCTGATAACTCATCGAAAACCGTCGCAACTGGGAAGCGGAAGCCGGTAATGCTAGCGGAGCAAGGGGGAAATTGCATCCGGCACGCTCGTCTAATCTGACTAAGCTGTGCTCAACCGCCTCTCGAAGGCCTGAACATGGAGGGCATATGCGCGTAGTTCTGGGCGCTTTATGGATGATAGCCACGGCCACCCTGGCGGCCCCTGCGCCGCTGCGTTTCTCGGTTTCCGACAGCTGGGCGATGCCGGTGGTGCAACTGGAGGGCGGCGTGCCCACCCAGGGGATTGTGTACGACCTCATGTCGAGCCTGGCCACCCAGGTCGGCCGCCCGATCAGTTTCCATGTGCTGTCGCGGGTGCGGATTGCGGCAGCCATGGCCCATGGCGACATTGATGTGCGCTGTTACGTGGCCCAGGCCTGGGTCAACGACCTGTCGGGCGACTACAGCTGGAGCGTGCCGCTGATGGTGCAGCGCGATGTGCTGGTCAGCATCAACAGCCAGCCGGTGAAGGTGGACGAACTGGCCGCGCAACCGATCGGCACGGTGCTCAACTACCGCTACCCCCTGCTCGACCTGCTGTTTGCCAGCGGCCAGCTCAGCCGCGACGATGCCCGCAGCGAGGAACAGGTGCTGCAAAAGCTGGTGGCCGGGCGCTTCGACTATGCGGTGATGAATGAATGGATCGTTGATCGCTTCAATCAGAAAGTCCCGGTTGGGCGGCGCTTGCACAAGGTGGCGACAATTGAAGAGCAAGACCTCAGGTGCGTGGTGCGCAATGCCGCGGACGTGCCGGTGCAACAGATCCTGCGCACCTTGCAGCAAATGAAGAGGTCGGGGGAAATCGACGGCATTATCCAGTTGTACACCGGGCGCCCCGCCGCCAATGCCCCTACGGACTGAAGACCGGCAAGGGACGTTCGCTTAACTCAGAAAAACCATGTGGGAGGGGGCTTGCTCCCTCCCACACCTGGACTGTGTGTGTCGTTGAGGTCAGCTTTTCGGCGCAGTCAACCGAGCGTACTGATCCTGGCTGATCCAGCCGGTGTAGGTGCGATCCCCGGCATTGGTGAACTCGACCTGGGCCCAGCCATCCTTGAAGGCCAGCACACCCACCACGTCATGCTTGACGATGTAAGGGCGCTTGGCAGCGTCGGCGCCCGGCGATTCAAGCAGGTAGGCCTTGTCGACCGACACGGTCACCAGACCGATCCATTGCGTATCGGCAGTCTCGCTCAAGTCCAGGCCGGTGGCGATCTCGGGCATCAGCACAGTCATGCAACCGGGATGCTGCCGGCCCTGCTCCACAGTCAACGTCACGCCATCGACTGACGGCGCCACGCTGCCGGGGTAGGCGGCGTCGAGCCAGGTGGTCAGCGCGTCGGGCTTGCCTTGCAGGTAGAACGCGCAACCGCGCGTCACACCTTCGCCCATTTGTTCGGCGTAATAGCCTTCGACCTCATGCTGCGGCGTCACGGCCAGCATCAAGCCTTCGTATCTGCCCGAATGCAGTTCGGCCGCCAAGGCAGGGCCAACAACGCATAACGACAACACACCCATCGCCAGAAAACGGATCATCGTGTCTTTCCCCAGTTCACTATCAATTGCGCACAGTTGCCACGCGATAAGCAAGAGGCCGGCGGACGCTAACAAGCCGGTTTGGGGTTGTCCATAGGCTGTTTCCTGCCGAGAAACAGCCCAGGTAAGCCCGCTATTTAGTGGCTTGCAGTTTTTCATAAGCCTTTTTGATTCGCTGGTCGTAATCGCCGTATTGCCGACCATTGTAGTGACGGGCCATCCCAGCATAATCCCGGGCCTTCATGGCCTTGACCAACGCCGCATTCTTGCTGCAAAAACCCACAAACGCATTCAACTGCTGGCCGGCGTTGAGCTTCATCGCAGCAACAAAATCAAACACATCCTTGAAACCACACGCTGCAAAATTGAAGCCCATGATCTGAAACATGCCGTAAGACGCGGACATCAATGCAGCCTTCTGATCCAGGCTGTACGCCGCCCGCAAGGTTTGCCAGGCGGTGGCCTGATTCTTGTTATTGATTCGCCATTGCGTGTCGGCCTTTACCATGCAGGGGGCTGAAAGATTGGGATGGGTACTGGCATACTTTTTCTGGGTGTATTTATGGAAGATGTGCCGCTCGTAGGCGAGCACCGGGAATTTTTCCGGCCCGAATCCGGATCGTCCGCTCGACTCCACGATGGCGAACGCCTTGATGATATTCACCTCGATGCCGTTGCCCAACGCAAGGGCCGCACGCTTGAAGTCGGCGTCGCTGAGGTTCACGTTACCGTCGCAGGTGGCCTGGTTGACCAACTGCTGCTTGTCCGACACAGCCTGAACCGGCGATTGAACCGCCGCAGCAGGTTGCCCGGCCTTGCGCGCATCCTCGAGCAGACTCTTAAACGTCCTGCCGCCCGGATCAATGACCCCGTCGGGGCTGATCACATTGAGGCGAGTTTTCTGGAAGTCGCTAATACGCTGGATCAACAGCGGCCCGCATTTGCCGTCTACCACCAGGGGCGTCGCGGAGGTGGGGGCGATCATATTGAACAGCTGTTGAATGAATTTGACGTCAGCGGGCACATTGCTGGCTTTGGCAGCGGTGCCGACTGAAGCACCGATAGCACCGGATAAATCTGCAGAAGTGGTCATGGCAATCATCCTAAGTCTTCAGGAATTGAGCGCCTTCACTTCTTCACTACTCCAGCACTGAGGTCATTTGCATGATTGAAATTAGCAGGCAGTTTGACGCTGTCCAGCCGAAATCGTCCGCGCCATGAAAAATGGGCAGAAGGCTGAATAAAAGGAGGGTGAGTTGAATCAGGAGGGAGAGCGTTATGGAGGCAACCCCACCAGCCACACCCCGGCACACAATGTTCCCGCTGTGGCTGCTGCCTTCCGGCTCTGACCAGGTTCACGGGTAATCGTTGCGGGGGGACCGATGGGGTCACCATAACGACGCCTGCCTCTCGGCAAGCGGGGCCATTGTACCGATCTCATCGGAAGTTACAACCGTTGGTGCCGGATTAAAAATATCCGCTGGTTCAAGCACTTGCCAGAGACTTGCGCCTCACCACTGTCGCTCTTTCATTTTGCCAGCAGGACCTCATCAGCCCGGCCGCCCTCTTCCTGAATCACCAGGTGAATGAAGTGCAGCTTGGCGATCACTGCAGGCGGCAGTACAAAGGGGTAAAAATCCGGCTGGCCCATGCTGCGTGACAGTTCGTTGAGCATGCCGGCCAGTTCGATCCAGGCGTTGACGAACGACAGGAACGCCGGGCCACCGGGATGCTCGGGATCATAGAGGGTGGTGAGGGGGAACGGCTGGTAGTCCAGGTCCATCTCACGGGCACTCATGCCAAAGCCCAAGGCGGTGTCGACGGCGTCCATCATGTGCAGGTAGTGGGCCCAGGTTTCCGCCCAGTCTTCCCACGGGTGCATGGTGGCGTAGGCGCTGACGCAGGTCTGCTGCCAGTCGGCACGCGGGCCGTGCTGGTAGTGCTGGTCGAGCGCCTCGGCGTAACTGGCGCGTTCGTCGCCGAACAGGTCGCGATATGGCTGCAGCCAGTGGCTGTTGGCGATCAGACGATCCCAGTAATAATGGCCGACTTCATGACGAAAATGCCCGAGCAAGGTGCGGTAGGGCTCGTGCATCTGCACGCGGACCTTCTCGCGGTGAGCGTCGTCGGCTTCCTTGATGTCGAGGGTGATCAGGCCGTTGGCATGCCCGGTGGTGGGTGCATTGCCTTCAAGGTCGACACCGACGAAGTCGAACGCCAGGCCCGCCTCTTCATCCACGCTTTTGGGCACCACTTGCAGGCCCAGGCTGATCAACTGTGCGACGAGCCGACGCTTGGCCGTCTCGACCTTGCCCCAGCGTTCGTGATTTTCTGCAATCGACAGGTCGGGAATGGTGCGGTTCAGGCTGCAGGCCACGCACAGCGTGTCGGTGCTGTGGGCCGGGATCAGCCAGTTGCACGCCGCCGGGGTGTCGAGGTTGGCGCAACGGCGAAAGGCGCCGGCGTCGAGGTTGTCATCCATCTGCCAGGTATCGACCACCGGGCCCGGTTGCAGCGACGACAGCCGGCTCTGCTGCGGGTGGTAGCCCAGCAGGGCCGAGCAGGCCAGGCACTGGCTGTTGCGAAAAAACAGCGACTGGCCGCAGCGGCATTGCCAGACCTTGCTGTTACGCGAGGATCCGGCCATGAACGGGGCGGCGATGCGCGAACTGAGTTGCTCGAAGTAGCGGAACATGGCGATCTCTCACGGGAAGACAGAGACTAGATCACCTTGCGCACGGGATCGTTCCCGCGCGCAGCGTCAGGCTTTGCCGTACTTGCTCAGGAACGCCACAAAGGCGGCCTCATCCAGCACTTTGAGCCCCAGCTCGCTGGCCTTGGCCAACTTGGATCCTGCCCCTGGCCCAGCCACCACGCAGTGGGTTTTCGCCGACACGGAACCGGCCACCTTGGCGCCCAGGCTTTCGAGCTTTTCCTTGGCCACGTCACGGCTCATCAACTCCAGAGAGCCGGTGAAGACCCAGGTGTGCCCGGCTTCCGGCAGGCCTTCGACGACCTTTTTCTCGCTCTCCCAGTGCATGCCGAAGTCCTTGAGCTGCTGCTCGATGGCCAACGCGTGGCTGGCGTTTGCCGGGTTATCGAAGTACTCGCGCACCGCCTTGGCCTGCTTCTCGGGCAGTGCCTGGCGCATGTCGAGCCAGTCGGCCTTGATTACGCCTTCGAGGCTGCCGAACTTATCGGCGAGTTTCTGCGCCGCGCCCGGGCCGACGGACGGTACGTGCAGTTTGTCGAGCAAGCCGCCCAGGGTGGTGCTGGCGGCGAACTCGGCGCTCAGGTCACCCTGATCCTGCACCTGCAGGCCACATTCGTCCGGCGACAGCAGCGCGCCGATCACCTGCCGGTTATGAGCGTCTTCGAAGAAGCTATGAATCTCGTGCGCCACTTCCAGGCCCACGTCCGGCAAGTACGTCAGCACCTGCGGCAAGGCCTGCTGCACCCGCTCCAGCGAGGCCAGAGAGCGTGCCAGCACCTTGGCGGTCTCCTCGCCCACATCGGGAATGCCGAGGGCATAGATAAAGCGCGCCAGGGTCGGCGTCCTGCTGTTTTCAATCGCGGTGATCAGCTTCTTGCTGGAAATATCGGCGAAGCCTTCCAGGTCGATGACCTGCTCGTACGTGAGCTTGTAGAGGTCAGCTGGCGAACCGATGAGCTTTTCATCCACCAGTTGCTCGATGGTCTTGTCGCCCAGGCCGTCAATGTCCATGGCCCGGCGCGAGACAAAATGGATAATCGCCTGCTTGAGCTGTGCACCACAGGCCAGGCGGCCGACGCAACGGTACACCGCGCCCTCGCTGACGGTTTCCTTGCCCTTGCTGCGCTTGACCAGCTGCGTGCGCTCCACATGGGAGCCGCACACCGGGCAGTGCTCGGGGATCTGCACCGCGCGGGCGTGCCCGGGGCGGCGTTCGGTCACCACCGAGACCACCTGCGGGATCACGTCTCCAGCGCGGCGGATGATCACCGTGTCGCCGATCATCAGGCCCAGGCGCGCCACTTCATCCATGTTGTGCAAGGTGGCGTTGGACACCGTCACGCCGGCCACTTTCACCGGTTTCAGGCGCGCCACCGGGGTGACGGCGCCGGTACGGCCGACCTGGAATTCCACATCGAGCAGTTCGGTGAGTTCTTCCATGGCCGGGAATTTATGGGCAATGGCCCAGCGCGGTTCGCGGGCACGAAACCCCAGTTCGCGCTGGGAGGCAATGCGGTTGACCTTGAACACCACGCCGTCGATTTCATAGGGCAGGCTATTACGCCGCTCGCCGATGTCGCGGTAGTAGTCGAGGCAATCCTGAATGCCCTTGGCCAGTTTCAGTTCATGACTGATCGGCAGGCCCCACTGCTGCAGCTGCTGCAGGTTACCGATATGGCTGTCGCTGATGTCCGCCGTCACCTGGCCGATGCCATAGCAGCAGAATTCCAGCGGGCGACTGGCGGTGACCTTCGAGTCCAACTGGCGCAGGCTGCCGGCTGCCGCGTTGCGCGGGTTGGCGAAGGTCTTGCCGCCGACTTCCAACTGCGACGCGTTGAGGCGCTCGAAACCGGCCTTGGACATGAACACTTCGCCGCGCACTTCCAACGTCGCCGGCCAGCCGCTGCCGTGCAGTTTGAGCGGGATATTGCGCACGGTGCGCACGTTGACGCTGATGTCTTCGCCGGTGGTGCCGTCGCCACGGGTGGCGCCACGCACCAGCTCGCCGTCCTGATACAAAAGGCTGACCGCCAGGCCATCAAGCTTGGGTTCGCAGCTGTACTCGACAGCGCCAAAGAGGTCGCCGGCCGGCAGGTCCAGGCCCTCGGTCACGCGCCGATCAAACTCCAGCATGCTGCTCTCATCGAACGCGTTGCCCAGGCTGAGCATGGGAATCTCATGGCGCACCTGGGTAAACGCCGACAGCGCCGCACTGCCCACCCGCTGCGTCGGCGAATCGCGCGTCACCAGCTCAGGATGCTCGGCCTCCAACGCCTTGAGCTCATGAAACAGGCGGTCGTACTCGGCGTCCGGAATGCTCGGCTCGTCGAGCACGTGGTAGCGGTAGTTGTGCTGATCCAGTTCAGCGCGCAGCTCGAGAATGCGGGTGTGGGCGGCGGTCATGGGTGTTCTCTCATAAAGCAAAAGAGCAGCCGAAGCTGCTCAATATGTTAGTGCACGGATTCTACAGACAACGCTTAAGATCGAACCTCAGCGTTTCTGTGTCAGGGCGCGACGCTCGAACTCGACGATGCGTTGACGGTAATGCTCGATGGTCTGGGCGGTCAGCACGCTGCGCTGGTCGTCCTTGAGTTCGCCGTTGAGTTCCTGGGACAGCTTGCGGGCTGCCGCCACCATCACGTCGAACGCCTGTTTCGGGTGACGCGGGCCTGGCAGGCCAAGGAAGAAACTCACCGCCGGGGTGCTGAACAGGTCGATGTCGTCCAGGTCGAAGGTGCCCGGCTTGACCGCGTTGGCCATGGAGAACAGCACTTCGCCGTTACCGGCCATGCTTTCGTGACGATGGAAAATATCCATCTCGCCAAAGCGCAGGCCGCTTTCGAGAATGTTCTGCAACAGCGCCGGGCCTTTGAAACCACCGGCGTCGCGGCAGATCACGCTGATCACCAGCACTTCCTCGGCGGCCGGCTGGTCGCTGACCGACTGACGCGAGGCCTGCTTGCCGACGTTTTCATCCGGGAAATCATCGTCGCGGCTGCTGAAGCTCGGGCCTTCTTCCACGTCGAGATTCAAGTCACCCTGGTGCGGTTCGGCGGCGCCTGCACTGCCACGCTTGCCACGCTTGGTCGGCTCGCGGGCTTCACGCTGCGGCGCGCTCATCGACGGCAGGTCATGCTCGTCCAACTGCGGCTCTTTATGGGTATCGAGCACACGGGGCGGCCCCAGCAGCTCGGCGCTGCCGTCGTCGTCGGGCAAGTTGGACAGGTTGCGGTCCAGACGAAACTTAAGCTTGCCCTTGCCGCCGCGCATGCGGCGCCAGCCATCAAAAAGAATACCGGCAATCACAATGATGCCGATGACGATCAGCCACTCGCGCAGACCGATTTCCATGTAATCCCGTGCCTCTAATAAAAAATGCTGAAAAATAAGGGGTTTAGCACCGTGCAAACCGCTTTAAAACGTGGCGCCAACTCTATGTTCTGACTGACGTTTTGCCCACGCACACGAAAATTCACATTAAACTAGCACGACCAAAGATAACTTTACACCGTCTGTCAAAATGCCTTGAGCAAATATGTCCATTTGCCACTTTCTTCAGACCGGTAAAACGCCCTTTATCGCACCCTGCATTGGCGCCAATGGCCGCGCTCAAGACTCCACCATCTTCAGCGCTTCTTCGACATCCACCGCCACCAATCGCGAACACCCCGGTTCGTGCATCGTCACCCCCATCAGTTGATCGGCCATTTCCATGGCGATCTTGTTATGGGTGATATAGATGAACTGCACCGTCTGGGACATCTCCTTGACCAGGCGCGCATAGCGCCCGACGTTCGCATCATCCAGCGGCGCATCCACTTCGTCGAGCATGCAGAACGGCGCCGGGTTGAGCTTGAAGATGGCAAATACCAGCGCCAGTGCGGTGAGGGCTTTTTCGCCGCCGGACAACAAATGGATGGTGCTGTTCTTCTTGCCCGGCGGGCGCGCCATGATCGTCACCCCTGTATCGAGTAGATCTTCGCCCGTCAGTTCCAGATAAGCGCTGCCACCGCCGAAAACTTTCGGGAATAACGCCTGTAAACCGCCATTAATCTGATCAAAGGTATCCTTGAAGCGGTTGCGGGTCTCCTTGTCGATCTTGCGGATCACGTTTTCCAGGGTGTCCAGTGCTTCGACCAGGTCGGCATCCTGAGCATCCAGATAACGTTTGCGCTCGGACTGCTGCTGGTATTCGTCGATGGCCGCGAGGTTGATCGCGCCCAGACGCTGAATGCGCGCGGCAATGCGTTCGAGTTCTTCTTCGGCGTCTTTCTCGTTGGCCTGGGCGGTCAGGGTATTGAGCACGCCGTGCAGGTCATAGCCGTCTTCGAGCAACTGGTCCTGCAGGGTCTTGCGGCGCACGGTGAGGGCTTGCCATTCCATGCGCTGTTGTTCGAGCTGGCCACGGATCAACTGCGATTGCTGCTCGGCCTGGGTGCGACGCTTCTCGGCGTCGCGCAATTCGCGGTCGGCATCTTCCAGGGCGATCTGCGCGGTCTTGAGTTCTTCGTCGACACTCATGCGCTTGTCGAGCAACTCTTCGAGTTTGAGGCGCAGCTCTTCCAGCGGCGCTTCGCCCTCCTCCAGGTTCAGGCTCAGTTGCTCGCGTTTTTCGGTAAGGCGTTCGGACTGCATCTCCAGGCGTTCGAGGGCCTGG
The DNA here is from genome assembly GCF_034354675.1 of Pseudomonas sp. MH9.3. Taxonomy (NCBI): domain Bacteria; kingdom Pseudomonadati; phylum Pseudomonadota; class Gammaproteobacteria; order Pseudomonadales; family Pseudomonadaceae; genus Pseudomonas; species Pseudomonas sp. MH9.3. The sequence goes on from NZ_CP133785.1 coordinate 2,050,382, forward strand.
GCGGTGGACGCATGCTGGGCGCGCACTGAACCCAGGCGCACCGCCAACTGATGGGCGTGATCCTTGTGCTGCCGGGCTTCCTGGCGTACGCGGTCGAGGCGTTCGCGCAGGCTGTCACGCTGGGCCAGCAGCAGCTCGCGCTGTTCGGTGTCCAGGGCCATGCTGTCGAGGGCTTCCTGCAACTGCAGGCGCGCTTCGCCGATCTGTTCGTGTTCAAGGGCGCGCTGCTCGCCCATCTCCGCGACCTCTTCGTCGAGACGGGTGCGGCGCAGCGTCAGTTGCTCGGCCTTGGCCTTGCTCGCCGAGAGCTGCGCCTTCAATTCGCCCTGCTGGCGCGCTTCGTCCTGCAACAGACGGCGCAGGTGCTCGCGGCCGGTTTCCTGCTGGCGCTGGGTCGCGCGCAGGGTTTGCAGTTCGGTTTCCAGGCGTTCCAGGGTGGCTTCGCGTTCTTCGCGCTCGGCACTCAGGTTGACGATTTCCTGGCCACGGGCCAACACGCCGCTTTCGGCTTCGCTGGCGCGGCGCACCCGCAGGAAGTGACGGCCGACCCAGTAGCCATCGCGGCTGATCAGGCTGTCGCCCGCCGCCAACTGGCTGCGCTGGACCAGCGCCTCGTCGAGGGATTCAACCGGCCTGACCTGGCCCAGCCACGGCGACAGGTCAACGGCCGCCTCGACCTTGTCCAGCAGGCTGCCCGGCACCCGCTTGCCATCGGCGTCCGGGCTGAGCAGGCGCAGATCGCCCTGGGCAAAGCCGGCCAGGTCAAAGCCGGCGAAATCATCCACCAGCACCGCTTGCAGGTCGGCACCCAAAACGGTTTCCACTGCCAATTCCCAACCGGCGTCCACCTTCAGGCCTTCGGCCAGGCGCGGACGCTCGGCCAGGTGCTGGTCGCGCAGCCATTCGGCGGTGCCGGTGCCCGGGTCCAGGGCCGCTTGCTGCAAGGCCTCAAGCGACGCCAGCCGGCCATTGAGCCGCTGCAGATCGCCCTGGGCCTGCTGCTGGGCCTGGGTCGCCGTGTGCAATTGCTGACGCAGTTGCTCCAGGCGCTCCACTTGCTGTTCTTCACTGGCTTCGAGCTCTTCGAGGGTCATCTCGCTTTCGGCCAGTTGCTCGTTCAAGGCCATGATGGCCGCGTCTTCAGGGTCGGCGGCGAGCAGCGCGCGCTCTTCGAGCATGCGCCGCTGGCGCTCGGCCAGGCGCTCCATGCTGGTTTCCAGCTGCTGGATGCGCGACTGCTGCACCTCAGCCTGACGGCGCGGTTCGGCCGATTGCAGGTTGAAGGCGTCCCACTGCTCCTGCCAGCCGTGCATGGTGGTTTCGGCTTCTTCCAGGGCAGCAGCGGCTTCCTCGGCGGCGGCGCTGGTGATTTCCTGCTCGGGGGTGAGCCTGTCCAGCTCTTCGCCGAGGGTCAGCAGCAGAGTGCGGTCATGGCCCAGGTGCGATTCGGTTTCCAGGCGCGCGCGCTCAGCTTCCTTCAAATCGTCCTGCAACTGACGCAGACGCTGCTGGCCATGCTGGATGCTCTGCTCGACGCGGGCAATGTCGCCGCCCACCGAATAGAAGCGCCCCTGCACCAGATTGAAGCGCTCGGACAGGTCATGGTGCCCGTCACGCAGGCGCTCGATGCTCGCGTCAGCGTTGCGCTGTTCGGCCACCAGGGCTTCGAAGCTGATTTCCTGGGTGCCGATGATCGCCTCGCGCTGGCCCACCTGCTCGTTCAGCGCCTGCCAGCGCAGGGCCGATAGCTGCGCCTTGAGCTGGCGTTCCTCGCCCTTGTATTCCTGATACTTCTCGGCCGCCTGGGCCTGGCGGTGCAGGCGCTCCAACTGACGCTCCAGCTCTTCGCGCAGGTCGGTCAGGCGGGCAAGGTTTTCATGGGTACGGCGGATGCGGTTTTCGGTCTCGCGGCGGCGCTCCTTGTACTTGGAGATGCCGGCGGCTTCTTCGATGAAGTTGCGCAGATCCTCAGGCTTGGCTTCGATCAGCTTGGAGATCATGCCCTGCTCGATGATCGAATAGCTACGCGGGCCCAGGCCGGTGCCGAGGAAGATATCGGTGATGTCGCGTCGACGGCACTTGGTGCCGTTGAGGAAGTAGCTGTTCTGGCTGTCGCGGGTGACTTTGCGGCGGATGGAGATTTCGGCGTAGGCGGCGTATTCGCCGACCAGAGTGCCGTCGGAGTTGTCGAACACCAGCTCGATGCTGGCCTGGCTCACGGGTTTGCGGCTGGTGGAGCCGTTGAAGATGACGTCGGTCATAGACTCGCCACGCAGGTTCTTCGCCGAACTCTCGCCCATCACCCAGCGCACGGCGTCGATGATGTTCGACTTGCCGCACCCATTGGGCCCGACCACCGCCGCCATGTTACTGGGGAAGTTCACCGTGGTCGGGTCGACGAAGGATTTGAACCCCGCCAGCTTGATGCACTTGAGCCGCACGCTTAGGCGTCCGCCAACGCGGCGATCACCAGCGAGCTGCTGCGTTGGCAGTAGGCCGACAGCACCGCGCGAATCTGCGCCAGGTCACGCTCGAGCACGGCGGCGAGCAGTTGCTCGAACAGCGCCAGGTATTCGCTCATGCTCGCTTTGCGCTGATCCAGGGCCAGGTAATAGGCACGGTTCATCGCCGGTTGCAGGTTCTCGACGGTTTCCTGCAGATACGGGTTATTCGCGAAGGGGTACGCGGCGCGCATCACATTGAAGCTTTCTTCGACGAAGGCGCGGATGTCCTGGCGTTCGAAATTGCTCACCAGGCGCTGCTGGATCTGCACGAACGGCGCCATGTCGGCCTGGGTCTGCCAGCCCTCGGCGACCGCATTGCCGAGCAGGATGTACAGCTCGCCCATCAACGTGCACAGGCTCTGCACTTTGTGCGCCGTCAGTTCGGTGACGTGGGCGCCACGGCGCGGCAGGATCGCGATGAGGTGGCGACGTTCGAGGATCAACAAGGCTTCGCGCACGGAACCACGGCTGACATTCAGCGCCAGCGTGACCTTCTGTTCCTGGATACGCTCCCCAGGCTTTAAATCGCCGCGAATAATGCGTTCGGCGAGGTGGTGAGCGATTTGCTCGGCGAGACTGTCCGGCGCCTTGAACGTCATGTTTTCCCTTCAAAATCTTCTATCGTTGACAGCGCGGCAGTGTAGCGCATTGGCTCGCTGATGGCGCTACGCCCACAGGGGCGAATTTGGCATGAAATAAGCAGCTATTACAGCTCATCACCCTGTAAAAACGCCGGCTTCAGAAGCCCGCCCCCTAATTGAGGATGCTGTGATCGCGCTTTCTTGACCCTTAAGTCAGAAAAACATTGACCGAAAAGTCAGACATGACTAGATTCGGCGCAAAGCGGTTACAACAATAATGAATCTGCGAGGCCTTCCGTGATCCAGTTTTTACTCAACCAGGAACTCCGTAGCGAGCACGCCCTGGACCCCAACCTGACGGTGCTCAATTACCTGCGTGAACACGTGGGCAAGCCCGGCACCAAGGAAGGCTGCGCCAGCGGTGACTGCGGCGCGTGCACCGTGGTGGTGGGCGAGTTGCACCGCGATGACAGCGGCGCCGAGCAGATTCGTTATCGCAGCCTCAATTCATGCCTGACCTTTGTTTCGTCGTTGCATGGCAAACAATTGATCAGCGTCGAAGACCTCAAGCACCAGGGCCAGTTGCACAGCGTGCAGCAGGCGATGGTCGAGTGCCACGGCTCGCAATGCGGCTTTTGCACGCCGGGCTTTGTGATGTCGCTGTTTGCCCTGCAAAAGAACAGCGACTCACCCGATAGCCACAAAGCCCACGAAGCCCTGGCCGGCAACCTGTGCCGCTGCACCGGCTACCGCCCGATCCTGGCCGCCGCCGCGCAGGCTTGCTGCAACAAACCCCAGGACCAGTTCGACAGTCGCCAGGCCCAGACCATTGCCCGCCTCAAGGCCATCGCGCCCACCCAGACCGGCGAGTTGAACAGCGGCGACAAACGCTGCCTGGTGCCGCTCACCGTCGCCGACCTGGCCGACCTTTACGACGCCTACCCGCAAGCCCGGCTGCTCGCCGGCGGCACCGACCTGGCGCTGGAAGTGACGCAGTTTCACCGCACGCTGCCGGTGATGATCTACGTGGGCAACATCGACGAGATGAAGCGCATCGACGCCTTTGACGACCGCCTGGAAATCGGCGCCGCCGCCGCCCTCTCCGACTGCTACACCGCGTTGCACCAGGCCTATCCGGATTTTGGCGAACTGCTGCAGCGTTTTGCCTCCCTGCAGATCCGCAACCAGGGCACCCTGGGCGGTAATATCGGCAACGCTTCGCCGATTGGCGATTCACCGCCGCTGCTGATCGCCCTGGGCGCGCAGATCGTGCTGTGCAAGGGCAACACCCGGCGCACCCTGGCGCTGGAAGACTACTTCATCGACTACCGCGTCACCGCCCGGCAAGACAGCGAATTCATCGAAAAAATCATCGTGCCCAAGGGCCACACGCTGTTTCGTGCGTACAAGGTGTCCAAGCGCCTGGACGATGATATTTCCGCGGTCTGCGCCGCCTTCAACCTGAAGATCGACAACGGTGTAATCCGCCACGCGCGCGTTGCTTTTGGTGGCATGGCCGCCACGCCCAAGCGCGCCAAACACTGCGAAGCCGCGCTGGTCGGCGCCACCTGGAACGCCGCCACCGTCGAACACGCCTGCGCCGCCCTGGCCGAGGACTTCACCCCGCTCTCGGATTTTCGCGCCAGCAAGGAATACCGCCTGCTCAGCGCGCAGAACCTGCTGCGCAAATACTTCATCGAGCTGCAGACGCCGCACATCGAGACTCGGGTGACCGCTTATGTCTAACCATCACGCCGTCGTTAAAACCCAGGCCGAACTGGCCGAGCTGTTCGCCGGGGAAATCACCTCTGGCGTCGGCCGCAGCGTCAAGCACGACAGCGCCGCCAAGCACGTCAGCGGTGAAGCGCAGTACATCGATGACCGCCTGGAATTTCCCAACCAGTTGCACCTGTATGCGCGCCTGTCCGACCGCGCCCACGCGCGCATTCTCAGCATCGACACCGCGCCCTGCTACGCCTTTGACGGTGTGCGCATCGTCATCACCCACGAAGACGTGCCGGGCCTCAAAGACATCGGCCCGTTGCTGCCCGGCGACCCGCTGCTGGCCATCGACACCGTGCAATACGTCGGTCAGGTGGTGCTGGCCGTGGCCGCCCGCGACCTCGACACCGCGCGCAAAGCCGCGATGGCGGCGCTGATCGAATACGAAGACCTGGAACCGGTGCTCGACGTGGTCGAAGCCTACCGCACCAAACACTTCGTGCTCGACAGCCACACCCACCAACGCGGGGACTCAGCGGGCGCATTGGCCGCGGCCAAACATCGTCTGCAAGGCACCCTGCACATCGGCGGTCAGGAACACTTCTATCTCGAAACCCAGATTTCCTCGGTGATGCCCACCGAAGACGGCGGCATGATCGTCTACTGCTCCACGCAAAACCCCACCGAAGTACAGAAACTGGTGGCCGAAGTGCTCGACGTGTCGATGAACAGAATCGTCGTCGACATGCGCCGCATGGGCGGTGGTTTCGGCGGCAAGGAAACCCAGGCGGCGAGCCCCGCCTGCCTGTGTGCGGTGGTCGCGCGCCTCACCGGCCAGCCAACCAAGATGCGCCTGCCGCGCGTCGAAGACATGCTGATGACCGGCAAGCGCCACCCGTTCTATATCGAATACGACGTGGGTTTTGACGACAGTGGCCGGCTGCACGGGATCAACCTGGAATTGGCGGGCAACTGCGGCTGCTCGCCGGACCTGTCCAACTCGATCGTCGACCGCGCGATGTTCCACGCCGACAACTCGTATTACCTGGGCGACGCCACGGTCAACGGTCATCGCTGCAAGACCAACACCGCGTCCAACACCGCCTATCGCGGCTTCGGCGGCCCGCAGGGCATGGTCGCCATCGAAGAAGTGATGGACGCCATCGCCCGCCACCTCGCGCTCGACCCGCTGGCGGTGCGCAAGGCCAATTACTACGGCAAGACCGAGCGCAACGTCACCCACTACTACCAGACCGTCGAGCACAACATGCTCGACGAAATGACCGCCGAGCTTGAAGCCAGCAGCCAATACGCCGAACGCCGCGAAGCGATCCGCCAGTACAACGCCCACAGCCCGATCCTGAAAAAAGGCCTGGCGCTGACCCCGGTGAAATTCGGCATCTCGTTTACCGCCAGCTTTCTCAACCAGGCCGGCGCGCTGATCCACATCTACACCGACGGCAGCATCCACCTCAACCACGGCGGCACCGAGATGGGCCAGGGCCTGAACACCAAGGTCGCGCAAGTAGTGGCCGAGGTCTTCCAGGTGCACATCGACCGCGTGCAGATCACCGCGACCAACACCGATAAAGTGCCGAACACCTCGCCCACGGCCGCCTCCAGCGGTGCCGACCTGAACGGCAAGGCCGCGCAGAACGCCGCCGAAACCATCAAGCAACGCCTGGTGGAATTCGCCGCGCGCAAGTACGACGTGAGTGAAGCGGATGTGGAATTTCGCAACGGCCATGTGCGCGTGCGCGAGCAGATCCTGAGCTTCGAGGCGTTGATCCAGCAGGCGTACTTCGCCCAGGTGTCGCTGTCGAGCACCGGGTTCTACAAGACCCCGAAAATCTTCTACGATCGCAGCCAGTCGCGCGGGCGGCCGTTCTACTACTACGCGTTCGGCGCGGCCTGCTGCGAAGTGATTGTCGACACCCTCACCGGCGAATACCGGATGCTGCGCACCGACATCCTGCATGACGTGGGCGCCTCGCTGAACCCGGCCATCGACATCGGCCAGGTCGAAGGCGGCTTCATTCAAGGCATGGGCTGGCTGACCATGGAAGAGCTGGTGTGGAACGACAAGGGCAAGCTGATGACGAATGGACCGGCCAGCTACAAGATCCCGGCGGTGGCGGACATGCCGCTGGATTTGCGGGTGAAGCTGGTGGAGAACCGCAAGAACCCGGAAGACACGGTGTTTCACTCCAAGGCCGTCGGCGAGCCGCCGTTCATGCTCGGCATCGCCTCGTGGTGCGCGATCAAGGATGCGGTCGCAAGCCTCGGTGATTACCGCCATCAGCCAAAGATCGATGCGCCGGCGACGCCGGAGCGGGTGTTGTGGGGGTGTGAGCAGATGCGGCAGTTGCAGGTATCGCTTTAGGACCGAGGTGCTGCCTTCGCGAGCAAGCCCGCTCCCACAGGGGAACGCATTCCAACTGTAAGAGCGGCTTGCCCGCGATGACGGCCTGACAGACACCACGAGAGGTAACCATGAACAACTGGATCAGCGCCCTCGCCCACCTGCAAACCAGCGGCGAACCCTGCGTGCTTGTCACCATCATCGAAGAGCTCGGCTCCACCCCGCGCAATGCCGGGTCGAAAATGGTGATCAGCGCCGACCGGTCCTTCGACACCATCGGCGGCGGGCACCTGGAATACAAGGCGATGCAGATCGCCCGCGACATGCTCGTGCGCGGCCAGCAGAACACTCATCTGGAGCGCTTCAGCCTCGGCGCCAGCCTGGGCCAGTGCTGTGGCGGCGTGACCGTGCTGCTGTTCGAGCCCATGGGCCAGGTGCAGGCACACATCGCGGTGTTCGGCGCCGGCCATGTCGGCCGCGCACTGGTGCCGTTGCTGGCGAGCCTGCCGTGCCGGGTGCGCTGGATCGATTCGCGCGAACAGGAATTTCCGCAACAGATTCCCGAGGGCGTGCGTAAAATCGTCAGCGAAGAGCCGGTCGACGAAATTGCCGACCTGCCAGCGGGCAGCTATTGCATCGTCATGACCCACAATCACGCGCTGGACCTGGCACTGAGCGCCGCCCTGCTCAAGCGCAATGACTTCACCTACTTCGGTCTGATCGGCTCCAGGACCAAGCGCGTCAAGTTCGAACACCGCCTGCGCGAGCGCGGCTTCGATGCCGCGCAGCTGCAACGCATGCGCTGCCCCATGGGCCTCACCGAGGTGAAGGGCAAACTGCCGGTGGAGATCGCCATTTCCATCGCAGGCGAAATCATCGCCACCTACAACGCCAGTTTCGGCCAGCACGCTGCCCGCGCCGAACCCATTGCCAAACTGCTGCCGGCGTCACGTCGCAGCCAAGCTATCTGAATCGAGACCCTCATGCCTTTGACTCGCAAAGCCTACCGCGCCGCCCTCCTGCACAGCATCGGCGACCCTGCCGAAGTGGGGATCGAAGCCTCCTACGAGTATTTCGAGGACGGCCTGCTGGTGATCGAAAACGGCCGCATCAGCGCCGTCGGCCACGCCGCCGACCTGCTGCCGAGCCTGCCCGCCGATACCGAAGTCGTTCATTATCAGGACGCGCTGATCACACCAGGCCTGATCGACACTCATATTCACCTGCCGCAGACCGGCATGGTCGGCGCCTATGGCGAGCAATTGCTCGATTGGCTCAACACCTACACCTTCCCCTGCGAAAGCCAGTTCGCCGACAAAGCCCATGCCGAGCACGTCGCGGACATTTTCATCAAGGAACTGCTGCGCAACGGCACCACCACGGCGCTGGTGTTCGGCAGTGTGCACCCGCAGTCGGTGGACGCGTTCTTTGAAGCCGCGCAAAAACTCGACCTGCGCATGATCGCCGGCAAAGTGATGATGGACCGCAACGCACCGGACTACCTCACCGACACCGCCCAAACCAGCTACGCGGACAGCAAGGCGCTGATCGAACGCTGGCACGGCAAGGGCCGCCTGCACTATGCAGTCACCCCGCGCTTTGCGCCCACCAGCACGCCGGAGCAACTGACACTGGCCGGGCAGTTGCTGGGGGAATACCCCGACCTGTACCTGCAGACCCACATCAGCGAGAACACGCAGGAAGTCGAATGGGTAAAAGAGCTGTTCCCGGAGCGCAGCGGCTACCTGGACGTGTACGACCACTACAAGCTGCTGGGCGAACGCTCGGTATTCGCCCACGGCGTGCACCTGTGTGACGACGAATGCGCGCGACTGGCAGAGACCGGCTCGGCAGTCGCCTTCTGCCCTACCTCGAACCTGTTTCTGGGCAGCGGGCTGTTCAACCTGCCGATGGCCGAGAAGCACAAGCTCAATGTCGGTCTGGGCACCGATGTGGGCGGCGGCACCAGCTTTTCACTGCTGCAGACCCTGAACGAAGCGTACAAGGTCATGCAGTTGCAGGGCGTGCGGTTGAGCCCGTTCAAGTCGTTGTACCTGGCGACCCTCGGCGGCGCCCGGGCGCTGCGCCTGGAGGACAGGATCGGGACCTTGCAACCGGGTTCGGATGCGGATTTTCTGGTGCTGGATTACAACGCTACGCCACTGCTCAGTTATCGCTTGAAGCAGTCGAACACTATTGCCGAGACGTTGTTTGTGCTGATGACGCTGGGGGATGATCGGGTGGTGTTGCAGACCTATGCGGCTGGTCGGTTGGTGCACGAACGCTGATCTTGGCCATGGGGTTATTGTGTACATCTCCAGTGCTGGCGGTTCCACCCTTACATCGCCCCACCACTCGGCACCTCGCCCAGGCTCGGTATGCCCCAGATCAAAAGCAAGAGCGCGGCAGCCTTAGAGCCGACCGGAATGGTTTGCCGAACGCTGTACAAAATGTGGCAGGGGGCTTGCTCCCGATGGCTGAGTGTCAGTCAACTTATTGGTAGCTGACCCACTGCTATCGGAGCAAGCCCCCTCCCACATTTGGATCTCCATTGGTCTGATGGACATCACCCTGCTTTTGCTCTGCTTTGCTTTGGCTTTTGATCTTGATCTTGATCTCAGGCGCCCCGTCAACCACGCTGGCCGAACGCAGGCTTGAATCCATGGGTAACCCGGCAGGACGCCGGGTTAGCCGCACTGGGCCAGGGATGGCCCATTGCGGCGGCCCACGGATTCAAGCCGGAGTGCGGGCACACCGAGCCTAAGCGAGGTGCCGAGTGGTGGGGCAAAGCGTTTTTGGTTACTTTTTGCGCTCTTCAAAAAGTGACCCGCCGTAAGGGCGGAACCCATATCAGCCGTTACCGCAGCAACGGATATGTACACAATAAAGCCACCATCGGGAGCAAGCCCCCTCCCACACTTTTAAAATGTGTTCACACCTTCAAAGAAGAACGCCCAGCCTTCCTGGTCTGCAGCAAATGCGAAAACACCGCATGCAAATCATCCGAAGCCCCTTCCTCATCAAGGTTGAGCTTGCTGTCGATATGATCCATATGATGCATCATCAAATCCACCGCCAGCACCGCATCGCGAGCTTCGATCGCATCGATCAACTGGGTGTGTTCATCGTAGGAACAGTGCGAGCGGTTGCCACTTTCGTACTGAGCAATGATCAATGATGTCTGCGAAACCAGGCTGCGCTGAAAGCTGATCAGCGGCGCATTCTTAGCCGCTTCGGCCAGCTTGAGATGGAATTCGCCGGAGAGACGAATACCCGCACCGCGATCCCCCCGGGAAAAACTGTCGCGCTCGTCGTTGACCATCTGGCGCAGTTCAGCCAGTTGCTCGGCAGTGGCGTGCTGCACTGCCAATTCAGTGATCGCCCGCTCCACCAGACGCCGCGCCATGAACACCTGGCGGGCCTCTTCGACACTCGGGCTGGCAACCACCGCACCGCGATTGGGCCGCAGCAGCACCACGCCTTCATGGGCCAGACGCGACAGCGCACGGCGAATAATGGTGCGGCTCACGCCAAAGATTTCGCCCAGTGCCTCTTCACTCAATTTGGTGCCGGGTGCCAGGCGCTGCTCGAGGATCGCCTCGAAGATATGCGCGTAGACGATATCGTCCTGGGTGCCGGTGCGACCGGCCTTGCCGGCGCGCGGTTGTTTCTTGAGAGGTTGCAACTGTTCGTTCATGGGCACTCGGGTTTGGAGAACGGCGGCGAATTAACGGTAATACGGCAACAGCGTGGCGCTGGCAAGTATCGCCTGAAAACGGGGCACATTGTACACAACCCAATACGCCAACACACTGTACGGCTGTTTGCGGCCCCGGCTGTATTGCAATGACCGGTTACCTTTGAGTTTAGGCTTGAATCCGCGCCCTCACCGGCAAATACCCAGGCAAAAGGAACACCCCGTCATGACCGACGCCACCCACGCGCCGCTGCGCCCGCTGGCCGACACTTCGCCGTCGGCCGTCGTCGCCGGTTTTATCGCCATGATGACCGGCTACACCAGCTCCCTGGTGCTGATGTTCCAGGCCGGCCAGGCTGCCGGTTTGACCACGGCGCAGATTTCTTCGTGGATCTGGGCGCTGTCCATCGGCATGGCGGTGTGCAGCATCGGCCTGTCGCTGCGCTACCGCACGCCGATCACCGTCGCCTGGTCGACGCCCGGCGCTGCGCTGTTGATCACCAGCCTGGGCGGCGTGAGCTACGGCGAAGCCATCGGTGCCTACATCACCTGCGCGGTGCTGGTGACGCTGTGCGGGCTGACCGGCAGTTTTGAAAGACTGCTCAAGCGCATCCCCGCCTCACTGGCCGCAGCCTTGCTGGCCGGGATCCTGTTCAAGATCGGCAGCGAAATCTTTGTCGCCGCGCAACATCGCACCGCACTGGTGCTAGGGATGTTTTTTACCTATCTGATCATCAAGCGCCTGTCGCCGCGTTATGCGGTGCTCGCCGCGCTGGTGATCGGCACCGCATTGTCCGGGCTGCTGGGGCTGCTGGATTTCAGCGCCTTTCACCTGGAAGTGGCGGTGCCGGTGTGGACCACGCCGCACTTCTCGCTCGCGGCGACCATCAGCATCGGCATCCCGCTGTTCGTGGTGGCGATGACCTCGCAGAACATGCCCGGCATCGCCGTGCTGCGCGCCGACGGTTACAGCGTGCCGGCCTCGCCATTGATCAGCGTCACCGGGCTGGCCTCGCTGCTGCTGGCGCCGTTCGGCTCCCACGGCATCAACCTGGCGGCAATCAGCGCGGCCATCTGCACCGGGCCGCATGCCCATGAAGACCGAAACAAGCGCTACACCGCCGCCGTGTGGTGCGGCGTGTTCTACGGCATTGCCGGGGTGTTCGGCGCGACCCTGGCGGCACTGTTCGCCGCCTTGCCAAAAGAGCTGGTGCTGTCGATTGCGGCGCTGGCGTTGTTCGGCTCGATCATCAATGGCCTGAGCGTCGCCATGCACGAGCCGAAGGAACGCGAAGCGGCGCTGATCACCTTTATGGTCACCGCATCAGGGCTGACGCTGTTTTCCATCGGCTCGGCGTTCTGGGGCATTGTCGCGGGGCTGTTGACCCTGATGATCCTGAACGGGCGCAGCCGCACTCAATGACGCAGCAGCTTGCGCAGCGGCACGCCGTCTTTCAGCACCGGTGATTTGATCACGATATAGCTGAAGTACTTGGAGATACCGATGTTCTTGTCCAGCAGGCCTTCGACCACTTCCTGGTAATGCTGGATGCTGCGGGTCATGAAACGCACGAGGTAGTCGTAGCCGCCGCTGATGAGGTGGCATTCGAGCACCTCATCCACCAGGCGGATGTTGGATTCGAACTTGGCGAAGTCTTCGCGCTTGTGGTCGCTGAGGGTGATTTCGGTGAACACCGTGACCGAATCGGTAATCTTGGCCAGGTTCAGATGCGCCTTGTAGCTGGAGATATAACCGGCCGACTCCAGCCGCTTGACCCGTTGCAGGCAGGGGCTGGCGGACAGGCCCACGGCATCGGCCAGGCTGACGTTGGTCATCCGACCATCTTTTTGCAGTTCAACCAGAATGCTGATGTCGATCCGGTCCAGCTTGACGAGCCCTTCCATTGCATACCTCTTGACTGCCGTTTGTAAGCAATCTTCTAGCAAAATCAGCGCCGTAAAGACAGCTGATGCTGAGCGACCAGGTCTGCCATGCTGTTAATGCAGTAATCGGCTGCACACGGCGTGGGCTGCGGCGAGCGGTGACGGCCGATCAGGCAGCGGTCCAGCGCCAGAACGGCGCCGGCTGATGCGCGGGTCACGTGCAACACAGGCTCTACCTGCGCCCCTTGGCGGTCAAGCCATTGCTCGGCCTCGACCAGGGAAATGAAATGCTCCGCCTCAATGCCCAGGCGCTCGCACAAGAGCCCACGGTCCTCGGCATCGCGGTCGCCGCGCACCAGCAGACGATAGAACTTGCGCAGGTACAGCATCGCCCCCGGCGCATCCTCGAACAGCGACCAGTTGCCCGCCGAACGCGCAAAGCTCATGCCCTCCTCCCAACTGGCGTGCAGCCCCCAGCGCTCGGCGAGCTGGCGATGGGCAAAACACAGCACGCCGCTGAAGCCCAGCTCGGCAAAACGCGGGTAGAGGCCCTCGATCACCGTGTTGAACTCGGCCAGCACCTGCTCCCTGGCCGGCGCTGGACCGCCACGGCTGTCGAGCAGCGGCTGCAACGCGGCGAACACGCCCGAGTCACGGTCCACCAGCACCCCATCACAATCGATCAGCAACGCTCGATAATCTGTCAGTCCCATGAGGGGTCACGCCTCCAATGATGCAATGTGGTCGCCCGTGCGCCATAACGGGTCACGGGCGCTGCCGCCAACCGGGTTCGCCGCCGGTAGCGGCTCAGTTCAAGACCCGTGCCAGGGCTGCGTCGAGAATCTGCACGGCTTCGTCGACCTGCGCCTCGGTGGTCACCAGCGGCGCAAGGAAGCGCAGCACGTTGCGGTACACGCCGCACTTGATCACCAGCAAACCACCGGCGCGGGCTTCGTCGATCACCCGCTGATTGAGGTCGGCATCCGGGCTACGCGCCGCGTCGTCCTTGACCAGTTCGATTGCCAACATGAAGCCGGTGCCACGCACGTCACCGATGCGCGGGTAGCGCGCCTGCAGACCGAGTAAACCGTTGCGCAGGCGTTCGCCGAGCACGTGACTGCGCGCCAGCAGTTGTTCCTCTTCGAACGCACTGATCACCGCCAGCGCCGCCGCGCAGGCCAACGCATTACCGCCGTAGGTGCCGCCCAGACCGCCAGGCAGCGGCGCGTCCATGATGTGCGCCTTGCCCACCACGCCGGACAGCGGCAAGCCGCCGGCCAGGCTCTTGGCCACGGTGACCAGGTCGGGCTGGATGCCCGAGTGCTGGAAACCGAACCAGCTGCCGGTGCGACCGAAACCAGTCTGGATCTCGTCGAGGATCAGCACGATGCCGTGTTTGTCGGCCAGTGCGCGCAAGGCCTGAAGAAACTCCGGCGGCGCGGCGAGAAAGCCGCCGTCACCCTGCACCGGCTCGATGAGAATCGCCGCGACGCGGTCCGGGGCAACCTGGGTGGCCAGCAGTTCATCCAGCGCCTTGAGCGCCAGCTCGCTGGTCATGCCGCGATATGCGTTGGGATAGGGGGTGTGGAACACCTCCGGCGCGAACGGTCCGAAGTTCTGTTTGTACGGCTGGCTCATGCCGGTGAGCGTCGTGCCAAGCAACGTGCGGCCATGGAAGCCGCCGCGAAAGGCAATGACTGCCGAACGATTGGTGTGGGCACGGGCGATCTTCACCGCATTTTCCACCGCCTCGGCGCCGGATGTGAAGAACGCCGCCTTGTACGCCGCCTCCCCGCCAACCAGCTCGCACAGGCGCTGGGCCAGGTCGAGGTAAGGCTGGTAGGCCACCACCTGGAAGCAGGCGTGGGAGACTTTCTGCAACTGCGCCTGCACCGCCGCGACCACTTTGGGGTGGTTATGACCGATGTTCAGCACGCCGATGCCGCCGACGAAATCGAGATAGCGCTTGCCTTCCACGTCCCAGAGTTCGGCGCCCTGGGCGCGATCGATCACCAGCGGGTGCGCAGTGATCAGGCCACGGGGTACGAATTGATCGCGCTGACGGAGCAAATGTGGGGTTTTATCGACTCTGCTGTTCATGGCATTTCCCAAGGTGAGCCCGGCAACCGGAAGGTGGTTGCGATGACATTCAGATTACGGCCTGGCAAAAACGAACTGCACCGAACTTGCCCTGTGAGAAATTCGGATCGACTGTTTTTCCACTGCGTTTCAACAGATCCTGCGCCGGCATTGCGCGATGATGATGGCTACTTTCAGCCCTGCGGAGATACCCATGGCCCTGCTCTACAAATCCGACCCCGTGCGCGGCGAACGCTGGAAGGCACTGTTTGCCGAACACGCGCCGGACATCGAATGGCGCGCCTGGCCGGACATTGGCGACCCCAGCGAAATCGACTACCTCGCCGCCTGGCTGGCGCCGGACGATCTTGAACAATTGCTGCCCAACCTGAAGGTGCTGTTTGCCGTATCGGCCGGGGTCGATCAACTGGACCTTGCCCGCTTGCCCGCCGACTTGCCGGTGGTGCGCCTGCTCGATCCCGGCATCACCCAGGGCATGTGCGAATACGCCACCTGGGCCGTGCTCAGCCTGCATCGCGACATGCTGCGCTACCGCCAGCAACAGACGGCGCGCTGCTGGCAGGCGCACCGGTTGCAACCGGCGGCCAACCGCCGCGTCGGCGTGATGGGCCTGGGCGCGCAGGCGCAGCAGATCCTCGCGACCCTCGCACCGCTGGGGTTTGCCTTGTCGGGCTGGGCCCGCAGCGCACATCAACTGCCGGGGGTTACGTGTTATGCGGGGGAAGCGCAACTGCCGGCGTTTCTCGGCCAGTGCGACATTCTGCTGTGCGTGTTGCCGTTGACCGAGCAGACCCAGGGCATTCTCAACAGCCGCTTGTTTGATCAACTGCCACAGGGTGCGGGGCTGATCAACATGGGACGCGGCGGGCACCTGGTGGAGGAGGATCTGCTGAGAGCGCTTTCCAGCGGGCAACTCAGCGGCGCGGTGCTGGATGTGCTGCAGCAGGAGCCGGCGCCAGAGGAGCATCCGTTTTGGGGGCATCCGCAGATTGTGCTGACGCCGCATATTGCGGCGATGACTCAGCCGGAGAGTGCGTTTGGCGTGTTGTTGGGGAATATTCGAAGGTTTCAGCGCGGGGAGCGGATGGTTGGGGAGGTGGATCGGGGGAAGGGGTATTGATGGGGTACATATCCGTTATTACTGGGTACATATCCGTTATTTGGGTAACGGCTACGTAGGGTTCCGCCCTTACGGCGGGTCACTTTTGGAAAAGAGCCCCAAAAGTAACCAAAAGGGCTCTTGCCCCAACACTCGGCACCTCGCCTGGGCTCGGTGTGCCCTCACTCCGGCTTTGGAGCGTGGGCCGCCGCGATGGGCCATCCTTGGCCCAGCGCGGCTAACCCGGCGTCCTGCCGGGTTACCCACGCTCCAAAGCCTGCGTTCGGCCAGCGTGTTTGACGGGGCGCCTCAGATCAAGATCAAGAGCGCGGCGGCCTTAGAGCCGACCGAGGTTTTCCTACCTGGCGCTGTTCAAACTATGGGAGGGGGCTTGCTCCCGATGGCTGAGTGTCAGTCAGCTTATGGGTAGCTGACCCACTGCTATCGGGAGCAAGCCCCCTCCCACAGTTGATCTCCATTTGTCTGTTGGATATCACACTGCTTTTGATCTGCTTTGCTCTGGCTCTGGCTCTGGCTCTGGCTCTGGCTCTGGCTTTTGATCTTGATCTCAGGCGCCCCGTTAACCACGCTGGCCGCACGCAGGCTTGAATCCGTGGGTAACCCGGCAGGACGCCGGGTTAGCCGCGCTGGGCCAGGGATGGCCCATCGCGGCGGCCCACGGATTCAAGCCGGAGTGCGGGCACACCGAGCCCTAGCGAGGTGCCGAGTGGTGGGGCAAGAGCCCTTTGGTTACTTTGGGGCTCTTTTCCAAAGTGACCCGCCGTAAGGGCGGAACCCTACGTAGCCGTTACCCAAATAACGGATATGTACCCACCGCTAAAAAGCTGTCACCCCAACCCCCCAATATGAAATGCCTTAACCTCAAGATACTCATCCAACCCGTACTTGCTCCCCTCACGCCCCAACCCCGACTGCTTGATACCGCCAAACGGCGCCACCTCCATCGAGATGATCCCGGTATTGAGCCCGACCATGCCAAACTCCAGCGCCTCACCAAAGCGCCACGAGCGTGCCAGGTTCTGCGTGAAGTAATAGGCACCCAACCCATACGGCGTGGCATTGGCCAGCGCAAGCGCCTCAGCTTCGTCGGTAAAGCGCATCAGTGGCGCCACCGGCCCAAAGGTTTCCTCATTGGCCAGCAGCATCCCGGCGTGGGCTTCGCCCAGCACCGTAGGCTGCACAAACGGGCTGTCACCACCTGGGATGGCGCCACACAATAAGGTCGCGCCCTGGCTCAGGGCATCCTCGATATGCCGCGTCACCTTGGCCACCGCCGCAGGGTTGATCAGCGGGCCGATGGTCACGCCCTCCTGCAGCCCATTGCCGACCTTGAGCTTGCCCACCTCCTCCACCAGCCGCGCGGCGAAGCGTTCGTAGATGCCGGCCTGCACCAGGATGCGGTTGGCGCACACGCAGGTTTGCCCGGCATTGCGAAACTTGCTGAGCATGACCCCGGCCACCGCCTGCTCCAGGTCGGCGTCGTCAAACACCACGAACGGCGCATTGCCGCCCAGTTCCAGGCTCAGGCGCTTGATGTGCTCGGCGCTCTGGCGCATCAGCAGGCGGCCGACGGCGGTGGAGCCAGTGAAGGAAATCTTGCGCACCACCGGGTTGCCGGTCAGCTCGGCGCCGATGCCGGCGGGCAGCCCGGTGATCACATTGAAGACGCCGGCCGGAATGCCGACGCGCTCGGCCAGCACCGCCAGGGCCAGGGCCGACAGCGGTGTGAGGTCGGACGGTTTGACGATGATCGGGCAACCGGCGGCCAATGCCGGCGCGCACTTGCGGGTGATCATCGCGTTGGGGAAATTCCACGGGGTGATGGCGGCGCACACACCCACCGGCTGTTTCAACGTCAGCAGACGCCGGTCGCCACTGGGCGCCGGCATGGTTTCGCCATACACCCGCCGTGCTTCTTCGGCGAACCATTTGACGAAACCTGCGCCGTAGCGAATCTCGCCACGGGCTTCATTGAGCGGCTTGCCCTGCTCGCAGGTCATGATCAGCGCCAGGTCCTCGAGGTTGTCGAGCATGGCCTGGTACCAGCGCTCCAGCAGCGCTGCGCGTTCGGCGGCCGGGCGTGCACGCCAGGTGGGCCAGGCACGCTCAGCGGCGTCGATGGCGCGGCGGGTGTCGACCGTGTCCATGGCCGGCACCCGTGCGAGCACCTCGCCGCTGGCAGGGTCAAGGATGTCCAGGGTGGCGCCGCTGGCGGCGGCGATCCACTGGCCGTCAACGTAGGCGAGTTCAGCCAGAAGGCTGGGGTCTTGCAGGCGAGTAGTGAGCATGGTCGAGTCCTGATCCGAGACACGCTCCAGTCTAGGGAGGTGCCGCGAACGAGGATGCCGAAAGCGTGGCGTGGGCAGCGTGGCGTGCTGAAATTACCCGCGCAACGGCAGGCTCTGCTAAGCCCTCAACGAGCCAAGCAGGCCGTGCAGGAATGCCTCGCCGGCCTCCATCTGGCTGATCTCGATAAACTCGTCGGGCTTGTGCGCCTGTTCGATGGAGCCCGGCCCGCATACCACCACCGGCACGTCCAGGCGCTGCTTGAACAGCCCGCCTTCGGTGCCGAACGAGACCTTGGCGGTGCCGGTGTCGGGCGCGGCGAACTGCTTGAGAAAACGCACCGCTTCAACGCTGGGGTGCGTGTCGAGGCCGGGGTAGACGTTGACGGTTTCGATCTCGATGGCGGCCACGCTGGAGAGTTTTTTCGCCTCGTGCACGATCACTTCGGCGCGCTCGCGCAGTTGCTCCAGAAACAGGTCCAGGTTGTCGGCCGGCAGGTTGCGCACCTCGAAATCCAGGGTGCACAGGTTGGGCACGATGTTCAGCGCCTTGCCGCCGACAATCTGCCCGACATGCACGGTGCTGTAGGGCACATCGTAATCGCTGTCCTGGGCGCCATGGTGCTGCAACTGCTGCTGGCTCTCGCGCAGTGCGGCGATAAAGTCGCAGGCGACATGGATGGCGTTGACCGAACGCGGCGCCAGCGACGAGTGCGCCTCCAGGCCTCGACAGTAGGTGCGGTAGGAGCCCTTGCCCTTGTGCCCCAGCACGAATTGCATGTTGGTCGGCTCGCCGATCACACACAGAAACGGACGCATCGGTGCCAGGTGCAGCACATCGAGCAGGCGCCGTACGCCGACGCAGCCGATCTCTTCGTCATGGGACAAGGCCAGTTGCAACGGGCGGTTCAAGGTGTGCTGCGCCGCATCGAGCATGGCGTCGATGGCCAGCGCGATAAAGCCCTTCATGTCGCAACTGCCACGCCCGTAGATGCGCCCGTCCTGCACGGTGGCGGCAAACGGCGGGAAGGTCCAGGCCTGCCCTGCCGCCGGCACCACATCGGTGTGCCCGGAGAGCAGCACGCCAGGGCGCACTTCGGGCCCGGTGCTGGCAAACAGGTTGGCCTTCTTGCCGCTCTGGTCCTTGACGATCAGCGACTCGATGCCCTGGGTCAGCAGCAGCTCACGCACGTATTCGATCAAGGCCATGTTCGACTCGGACGACACGGTGTCGAACGCCATCAGTTTTTTCAGGATCTCCAGTACGCGCGGTTTCATAAGGACTGGCTCCGTTGCAGGGCAAAATATCGGCTCATGCGTAGGCTCCGCTGGTTTCCACCACGAGGCCACGCTGGGTCTTGATCAATTGGGCGCCGTCATGGTGGCAGAGCATTTCACTGCCATTGTCCAGGGAGTGACGGCTGGGGGCGACGCGGTTGCAGACGCCGTCGATACGCACCGGGCAACGGTTGAGGAAGGTGCACAGCTCCGGCACGGCGGCCCGCGCGCCCACTGGCGGCAGAGTGCCGCTGGTGGCGCCGCAGGTTTCCAGCCAGCCCTGGCGCAACTCCGGCACCGAATGAATCAGCAGGTCGGTGTAGGGATGGAACGGCGGCGCGGCAAACGACTCGCGGCTGCCGGCCTGCACCTTGTGGCCGCTGTACATCACCACAATGTCGTCGCACAGCGCGCGCACGGTGGAGATGTCGTGGCTGATAAACAGATAGGACACGCCCAGTTGCTGACGCAAATCGCGCAGCAGCTCAAGGATCGCCGCGCCGACCACGGTGTCCAGCGCCGAGGTCACTTCATCGCAGAGGATCAGGTCGGGTTTGGCGGCCAGCGCCCGGGCCAGGTTGACCCGCTGCTTCTGCCCGCCGGACAACTCGCTGGGGCGCCGCTCGGCCAGGGCGTGCGGCAGGCGCACCAGGTCGAGCAGTTCATGGGTGCGCTCGCGCAACGCCGCGCCCTTGAGGCCGAAATACATCTTCAGCGGCCGGCCAATGATGGCGCCCACGCTGTGCATCGGGTTAAGCGCGGTGTCGGCGTTCTGGAACACCATCTGAATGCGTCGAAACTGTTCCGGCGTGCGCTCGGACAGGCAACCGCCGAGGGGCTGGCCGTCGAATGTGAGGCCGCCCAGGGCCGGTGTCAGCAGGCCCGCGACCACCCGCGCCAGGGTGGATTTGCCCGAGCCGGATTCGCCGATCACGCCAATCGCCTGGCCACGGCGCACGGTGAGGTCGATGCCTTCGAGCACACGGATCAGCGGCATGCCCTGGGCGTTCTTGTTGCCGTAACCGGCGGTCAGGCCGCTGATGGTCAGCAGCGGTGTGTCTTCGGCGATGCCGCTGGGCGGGCGAATCGTCGCGTCGGGCCGCGCGGCCGCAAGCAGGCTGCGCGTGTAGTCATGGGCCGGCACCGCCAGCAAGGGTGCGGTGTCGCTTTGTTCAAGAATCTGCCCGTCATTGAGCACCACGATGCGGTCGGCCATCTGCGCCACCACCGCCAGGTCGTGGGACACGTACACCGCCGTGGCACCGCGCTCGCGCACCACGCGCTTGAACGCGCGCAGCACGTCGATCTGGGTGGTCACGTCCAGCGCCGTGGTGGGCTCGTCGAGCACCACCAGCAACGGGTCGCTGATCAGCGCCATGGCCGCCATCACCCGCTGCAACTGCCCGCCCGAGACCTGGTGCGGGTAGCGTTGGCCGATGGTTTCCGGGTTTGGCAATGACAGGTCGCGGAACAGCTCGATCGCCTTGGCCTCCAGCTCAACGCGGCTGCCCAGGCCATGGATCAAGGCGCCCTCCACCACCTGGTCGATAAGTTTTTTCGCCGGGTTGAACGCGGCGGCGGCACTCTGGGCGATATAGGACACGCGGTTGCCGCGCAGTTTCTGCAACTGGCTTTCGCTCGCCGCCAGCATGTCGTGCTCACCCACACGCACCACGCCGCCGGACAACCGGCAACCACTGCGCGCATAGCCCAACAGCGCGAGAGCGATGGTGGTCTTGCCGGAACCGGACTCGCCGATCAGCGCCAGCACCTGGCCCTGTTCCAGGGCAAAGCTCACGCCCTTGACGATTTCCACCTCGCCGCGTTCGCCACAGGCGACCACGCGCAAGTCTTCGACACGAATCAATTCAGTCATTTCAATGGCCTCCGGTGCGTCGGCTACGCCTGGAAGACAGGTAGTCGATCAACAGATTCACGCCGATGGTCAGGGTGCCGATGGCCAGCGCCGGAATAACGATAGCCAGCGCGCCCTGGCTGAGGCCGCCGATGTTTTCGCGCACCAGCGAGCCGAGGTCGGCGTCGGGTGGCTGCACGCCGAGGCCGAGAAAACTCATGCCGGCGAGCAACAGTACGATGTAACCGAACCGCAGGCCGAGGTCGGTGAGCACCGGGTTGAGGATGTTCGGCAGGATCTCCCGGCACGCTACGTACAAACGGCGCTCGCCCCGGGTGCGGGCGACCTGCACGTATTCCAGCGCCTCGATGTTCACCGCCATGCTGCGGGCCACGCGGAACGATCCGGGGATGTAGCTGATGACCGCCGTGCAGATCAGCAGGGTCACCGACGAGCCGAAAGCCGACACCATGATCAGCGCGAGCATTTTGCTCGGGATGGAAATGAAGGCGTCCATGATGCGGCTGATGATTTCGTCCAGCCACTTGGGCGACACCACCGACACCAGCGCACACAGGGTGCCCAGGGTGCTGGCAAGCACCGCGGCCACCAGCGCCAGCCCGACGGTGAAGCGTGCGCCGACCATCACCCGGCTGAGCATGTCACGGCCCAGGTAGTCGGTGCCGAACGGGTGCGCCAGGCTGAAGCCGTCGAAGACGTTATCGGACACCACTTCACCCACCGGGTGTGGCGCCAGCCAGGGGCCGACCAGCGCCAGCAGCAGCCAGGCGACGCAGATCACCGCACCGGCCAGACCCAGCCAGGACGGGCCGTTGGAGGCTTTGGCCAGTGCCAGGGCGGAGGATGCAGGCTTGGACTTCGCAATGAGCGTGTTCATTGGTTTCTCAGCCTCGGGTTGGAGAGGATTGCGCAGAGGTCGGCGATCAGCACCAGGCTCAGGTAAGCCGTGCAGAACAGCATGGTGCAGGCTTGCACCAGCGCCATGTCGCGGTTGGTCACCGCATCGACCATCAGGCTGGCAATGCCCGGGTAGTTGAAGATGGTTTCGACGATGACCACGCCGCCCAGCAGGTACGACAGGCTCAGGGCGATGGCATTGGCAATCGGGCCGATGGCATTGGGCAAGGCATGGCGCAGCACGATGCGGATCGGGCCGACGCCTTTGAGCCGCGCCATTTCCACGTAGGGGCTGTCGAGCTGGTCGATCACCGCCGCGCGGGTCATGCGCGCCATTTGCGCGACGATCACGCAGCACAGCGTCATCACCGGCAAGGCATAGGTGCGCATGAACTCCCACGGCGAGCTGATATCACTGGCATACGACAGCGATGACAGCCACCCCAGGTTCACCGCGAAGATCAGCACCGCCAGGGTCGCCACCAGAAACTCCGGCACCGCGACCATGGCCAGGGTGACGAAGCTCAGGATGTTGTCGATGCGCCCGCCTCGGGCCATCGCCGAACCGATGCCGAGCACCAGCGCCACCGGTACCGAAACCAGCGCCGTGGTGGCCGCCAGCATCAGGGTGTTGGGCACCCGCCCGCCCATCAGCTCACTCACCGGCATCGCGCTGGACACCGACATGCCCAGATCGCCGGTGAGCAGGTTCATCAACCAGTGCAGGTAGCGCAACACACCGGGCTGGTCCAACCCCAGTTTCAGGCGCAGTGCCGCCACCTGTTCAGGCGTCGCGAACTGGCCGAGGGCCTGTTGCGCCGCATCGCCGGGCAGGACTGCCGTGATCGCGAACACGACCATGGACACGATCAACAAGGTCACGACGGCAGCGCCCAGGCGCCGGCCGATCAACCACAGTGTAGTGCTGTTCATCGCAAAGCCCTCATCACGCGTCCAACCACACCTGCTCGGCGAACATGTAACCCATGAAGCCGCCCAGCGGGTGAGTGCGGTAGCCCTTCAGGCGCTGGTCGACACCATCGATGTTGCTGATGAACACCGGCACGCCGATACCGCAATGGTCATGCACCAGGGTCTGCATATCGGCGTACATCTTGCCGCGCTTGGCTTCGTCGGTTTCGGCGCGGGCCAGCAACAGCAACTGATCGAACTGCTCGTTCTGCCAGCCGGACTCGTTCCACGGCGCCTTGGACTGGAAGAACTGCGAGAACATCACGTCGGCATTCGGCCGTGGGTTGATGTTGCCGAAGCTCAACGGATGCTTCATCCAGTGGTTGGACCAGTAGCCGTCGCTGGGCAGGCGGTTGACGTCGAGCTTGAGGCCGGCCTGTTTCGCCGATTGCTGCAACAGCACGGCGATGTCCACCGAAGAGGTCGCGGCGGGCGAAGCGGCGAGCGGCATGGTGATGCTTTCCATGCCGGCTTTTTTCAGCAGGAAGCGCGCCTTCTCCGGGTCGTACACGGTCTGCGGCAGGTCGGCGTTGTAGTAACGCGAACCGGGCGCAATCGGGTGATCATTACCCACCACGGCAAACCCGCGGAACACGGCGGACTTGACCTGTTCGCGGTCCAGCAGGCATTTCATGGCCTGGGTGAACTCCGGGCTTTTACCCGGCATCTGGTCCTGGCGGATGATCAGGTTGGTGTAGTTGCCCGAGGGCGAATCCACGTATTGATGGCCGGCGCTGGCCTTGATCCGCGTGGTGGAGCGCGGGTCGACCTGGTTGATCGCGTGCACATCGCCCGACAGCAGCGCATTGACCCGCGACGGTTCGTCGCTGATGGCGATGACTTCGATCTCGTCCAGGTACGGCAGGCCGGGTTTCCAGTAGTTGGGGTTGCGCACCGCCACCGAACGCACACCGGGTTTGAATTCCTTGACCTTGAACGGCCCGGTGCCGATGCCCTGGCTGAAGTCGGTGGTGCCTTCGGGCACGATCAGCAAGTGCGACACGGCAAGGATCGAGGGCAGCTCGGCATTCGGCGCGCCGAGGCGAATCTGCACCTCGTTGGGACCGCTGGCTTTGATCTCCTCGAACTGCGCCACCAGCGCCATGACTTTGGAGCCGATTGCCGGGTCCTTGTGGCGATTCAGGGAATACACCACGTCGGCGGCGGTGAGCGACTTGCCGTTGTGGAAGGTGACGTCCTTGCGCAGGGTGATGGTCCACAGCGTGGCGTCGGTGTTATCGATGCGTTCGGCCAGTTCCAGTTGCGGCACCATGTGCACGTCGAAACGGGTCAGGCCGTTGTAGAACATGTACTGGCGCACGTAGTCGGTAGACAGGCCGCCCTTGGCCGGGTCGAGGGTGTCGGCGGTGGAGCTGGCCACGCTGGCCACGCGAATCTTGCCGCCTGGCTTACCCTTGCCTGCCACCGGCGCGTCATCGGCCCACAGTTTGCCGGCGGCGCCGAACAGGCTGCCCGCACCCGCCGCCGCCACACCGGCGACGCCGAGCATCTTCAGGGCGTTGCGGCGCGACATGCCACGGTTTAGGCCTTCGAATACCCGCAGGCTTTCTGCTCCGGAGATGAGGTCGGGCGTGTTCTTGTTGTCTGTCATGGCAAGGCTACCTGTCGAAGATGAAAAGATTCGAGTGCTCACGGATATCCGGAGCGTCCTGGAAACGCAAACGACGGTGAGTCAACTGCGGCGCTTCAATGCAAGTAATCCTGGAAGCGGTAATAGGCGCCCACGAACGGCAGGAACCAGGGTGTGCCGAAGTGTCCGGGGATCGCCGGCCACTCAAGCTCGCGCCACGGGTTGGCCGCTGTATTACCGGCCATCACGTCGGCCATCACCTGGCCCATGTGCACCGACATCTGCACGCCATGGCCGCTGTAGCCCATGGAGTGAAACACGCCGCCGTGCTGGCCGGCGCGCGGCAGGCGGTCGGAAGTCATGTCCACCAGGCCGCCCCAGCAGTAGTCGATCTTCACCTGCGCCAGCTGCGGGAACATGTTCACCATCGCCGCTTGCAGCACCTTGCCGCTCTTGGCGTCGGACACACTGTTGGACATGGCGAACCGCGCACGCCCGCCGAACAGCAGGCGGTTGTCCGGGGTCAGCCGAAAATAATTGCCGATCATGCGGCTGGTGACATAGGCACGGTGCTGCGGCAACAGCTGATCGATCAGCGCTTGGGGCAACACCTCGGTGACGATCACAAAGCTGCCCACCGGCACGATGCGCCGGCGATACCAGCCAAGGCCGCCGTGCTGGCAGGCGCCGCTGGCCAGCAACACCTGACCGGCGTGCAGCGAGCCCTTGGCAGTGTTGACCTGATAGCCTCCGGCGTGCGCCTTCCAGTCGTTGACGAGGGTGTGCTCGTGAATCAGCGCGCCACGTCGCGCGGCGGCGTCGGCCAGCCCCACGCCGAAGCGCCCGATATGCATCTGCACGCCGTTGCGTTGCAGCAGGCCGCCGTGAAACTGCGTCGAATTGACTTCAGCACGGGCCTGCCCGGCGTCGAGCAACTCCACATCGGCGTCCACCTCGCGCCGGATCAGTTCGCAGGTGCGTGCCAGTCCCTCGTAATGCAGGGGCTTGGCCGCCAACTTGAGCTTGCCGTTGCGCACCAGGTCGCAGGCGATCTGCTCCTGCGCCACCAGCGACACCACCGTGTGCACCGCGCTTTCATAGGCCTGGTAATAGGCGCGCGCGCGGTCGGCGCCGAGGCTGGCGTGCAGCCCGGCGTAGTCCTGAGCCACGCCGGTGTTGCACTGCCCGCCGTTGCGCCCCGACGCTTCACCGACCACCCGCCCGGCATCCAGCACCACCACGCTGGCGCCGCGCATGGCCAGTGCACGGGCAGCCGACAGCCCGGTGAACCCGCCACCGACGACCGCCACATCGACCTGCCGGGGCAGGTCACCCGACTGTGCGCCGGTGAAGGCCGGTGCGGTGTCGAGCCAATAGGATTCACTGCCCATGTCTAACCTCGCGCGCTGTGGACGTTCGTTTTACAAACCCACCAGGCCTGGCAACCCGCCGATATCGGTAATCTGCTGGTAACCATAGGCGGCATTGGCCGGCACTTCATGCCCACGGGCAACGAAGGCTTTGTGCTTGATCTTCATGTCGTGGGCCGGCATCAGGTCGTAGCGGAAGCTGGACGACACATGCAAGATGTCTTCCGGACCGCAGCCCAGGTTGTCGAGCATGAACTCGAACGCGCGCAGGCGTGGCTTGTAGGCCTGGGCCTGCTGGGCGGTGAACACTTTGTGGAACGGTGCGCCGAGCTTCTCGACGTTGGACATGATCTGACTGTCCATGGCATTGGAAAAAATCACCAGGGGAATCTTGTCGGCGATCTTCGACAGGCCGGCTGGCACATCGGCATGGGGGCCCCAGGTCGGCACGGCGTCGTAATACAGCTGGCCTTCTTCGCGATACTCAATGCCCCAACGCTTGCAGGTACGGGCCAGGGCGGTCTTGAGCACTTCATCGTAGGGCCGCCAGTCACCCATCACCTGGTCGAGGCGGTAGGCGGTGAAGTCCTTGACGAACTGTTCCATCTGCTCGGGCGTGACGCGGTCGGCAAACAGCTCGCGGGTCAGGGTGCCCATGTGGAAGTTGGTCAGCGTACCGTAGCAGTCGAACGTAATGAATTTGGGACGAAGAAAGCTCATGGCGTGTGGTCCTGGAGTCAATGGAATGTGGCCAAGCGTTCGCGGCTCTGGCGGCGCGTCAGCCCTGTGCAACACAGCTTCATTACAACACTGTGAAATCAGCAGATGGCGTCAAAAACGCCTGCACCTCAATACAAAGCACCGTTTTTAGCGCCAGCGCCAGCAGAGTTTGCGGCGCGCACAAGCCTTGGGCAAAGCCCGTATTCATGCGCCTTAATGGGCCTTTTACGGCATGAAGGCTCAAGAATGGGGCTGGCGAGCGGCAGAAAGTGTGGTGGGCCGCTGCGCTTGGTGCTGCGCGCTGACGCGGCCATAAACAGCCCTCTCTACGGCAACGCATTTGCTGCTGAGCGCCGCCTCGAATTTAGTAGTAACTATGGTGGTGTGACCCTCCTGCATCGCAAATCTGCCGAATACTGCGCGCCCTCTTGCCAGCCCTGAAAACAGGTGGGATACAGGCATTCCAATGATGCTCCCCCTTTTGCTCAACGGAGGCCCGCCATGGCAGCCCAGCCACACACTGATTACCTCTATCGCTCGATGACGGTGGCCGACTTGCCGGCCGCCCATCACTTGTCGGTGCAACTCAAATGGCCCCACCGCCAGGAAGATTGGGCGATGTTGCAGCGGGTCAGTAACGGCTTTGTGGTACTCGATGGCGAACGCCTGATCGGCACCGCATTCGCCTGCCCTCAGGGCGACTACGCCACCATCGGCCTGGTGATTGTCAGCGACGACTATCAGGGCCGGGGCATTGGCCGACGTTTGATGGAGCTGGCGCTGAAAGCCTGTGCCGCGCGCACACCGTTGCTCAACGCAACCGTGGCCGGCGCGCCGCTGTATGCCAGCCAGGGTTTTGTCGAATTCGGCCATATACAGCAGCACCAAGGCAATGTGCAGGTGCCCGAGCAGACCGCGCTGGCCGAGGGTGAACACTGTCGCCCGTTGACGGCCGACGATCACGCCGCCGTGATTGCCCTGGCCAACGCCGGCAGCGGCCTGGACCGCCGTGAAATCCTGCGCGACCTGCAGGTGGAACACGCCGTGGGCATCGAACGCGACGGCCAGTTGCGCGGGTTTGCGCTGCTGCGCCCATTCGGCCGCGGACGTTGCATCGGCCCGGTGGTGGCCGAAACCCTCGAACAGGCCAAACACCTGATCACCACGTTGCTTGAGCAGGTGCCGGACGCCTTCGTGCGCATCGACATTCCCGCCAAGTGCGGCCTCGGCGACTGGCTCGAACAGGCCGGTCTCAAGTGCGTCGACACCGTCGCCCGCATGGCCAAGGGCACACCGCCCAAGGCCAGCGGCGGCGTCCAACTGTTTGCCCTGATCACCCAAGCGGTCGGTTGATTCTTTCCTGGAGCCTTACCCATGTCCTCTCCCCGTATTCTGATGCTGGCCCGCGCTGACGGCAGCGCCGTTGGCACCCCCTTTCGCCACGCGGCCCTGAACACGCTCGACCCGTTCGGCGACGCCCGCCAGATCGCCTGGCTCAGCGACGACGGCGTGTCGGCCGGGCGCGTTGCGTTCAGCGGCGAAGCTGCCATCGACGATTTCCCCTACAGCGAAACGCTGGTAGTGCAGGCAGGTTCCGTGCTGCTGCACAGCGCCGAGCAGACCCTGGAACTGGGCGTCGGCGACAGCGCCGTGATCGGCCGGGGCACACGCCTCACCCTGCAGGCGAGCCCCGGCAGCTGGTGGGCTTTCTGCGCGCTGAACCTCACCGACGCGCCGCTGCGTCCCGGCCTCACCTGGCTCGATCCACGCACCCCGCTCAACCCGTCTGCCGCCCCCGACGCGCAGATTTTGATCGGCCCCGCGCCGCAGTGCCGCGCGAACAACCTGTTCGATGATGAAAGCACCGAGCTGCGCGTGGGCATCTGGGATTCCACGCCCTATGCCCGTCACGGTCGCCCGCACAAGCTGCATGAATTGATGTACCTGATCGAAGGCAGCATGACGCTGCAGGACGCCGAAGGCGTGGACACAACGGTCAACCCCGGCGACACCGTGTTCGTCGCCAAAGGCGCGCCCTGCGCCTGGCGCGGCTCGGTGTATGTGCGCAAGGTTTACGCGGTGAAATAAGCTGTTATCGCTCCAGGGAGCCCGTTGAATGACTACACACTCTTCGAACCGCTACAGCGTCGATGCGCACACGGCGGACAAGTTCTACATCGATGGCCGTTGGGTGGCACCGGCCGTTCCGGCGAGCCTGGCGGTGATCAACCCGGCCACCGAAGAGGTGGCCGCGCAGGTAGCGCGCGGCTCCAGCGAAGATGTCGACCGTGCCGTCGCTGCGGCGCGTGCGGCGTTTCCCGGCTGGTCGGCCACTGCTCCGGCGGCGCGCGCCGTGGTGCTGGGGAACATCCACGCGTTGATTCTGGAGCGCAAGGAACAACTGGCCCAGGCGCTGTCCCTGGAAATGGGCGCGGCCATCGGTTTTGCCCGCGCCATGCAGGTGCCGCTGGCGGCCGAACATGTGCGGGTGGCGCGTGACCTGCTGACGAGCTACCGCTTTCACGCGCTCGAAGGCAGCACCGCCATCGAACGCGAAGCCATCGGCGTGTGCGGGCTGATCACGCCGTGGAACTGGCCGCTGTACCAGATCACCGCCAAGGTCGCGCCGGCGATTGCCGCCGGCTGCACCGTGGTGCTCAAACCCAGCGAACTGTCGCCGCTGAGCGCGTTGCTGTTCGCTCAACTGGTGCACGACGCCGGCCTGCCGCCGGGGGTGTTCAACCTGGTCAACGGCAGCGGTCACGAGGTGGGCGCGGCGATGGCGGCGCACCCTGACATCGACATGATTTCCATCACCGGCTCCAACCGCGCCGGCGCCCTGGTAGCGCAGGCCGCCGCGCCGACGGTCAAACGCGTGACCCAGGAACTGGGCGGCAAGTCGCCGAACGTACTGCTGCCCGATGCGGACTTTGCCAACGTGGTGCCGCTGGGGGTGATGTCGGCGTTTCGCAACGTGGGCCAGTCGTGCAGCGCGCCAACGCGGATGATCGTGCCGAGGGCGCGGTTGGCCGAGGTCGAAGCCCTGGCGGCGGCGACGGCCAACGCGATCATCGTGGGTGACCCGTCAGCGGAGGACACGGTGCTGGGGCCGATTGCCAATCAGGCGCAGTTCGAGCGCGTTCAAGTGATGATCGAGGCCGGTATCGACGAAGGGGCGAAACTGGTGTGCGGGGGTCCAGGGCGGGTGGCGGGTTTTGATTACGGCTTTTACACGCGGCCGACGGTGTTCTCTGAAGTGGACAACCGCATGCGTATCGCCCAGGAGGAAATTTTCGGGCCGGTGCTTTGTATCATTGCGTATGACACGGTGGACGAGGCGGTGGCCATTGCCAATGACACGGTGTATGGGCTGGGCGCGCATGTGCAGGGGCAGGACCTGCAGGCTGCCCGGGCAGTGGCATCGCGTATTCGGGCGGGGCAGGTGCATCTGAATCATCCGGCGTGGGATCCGATGGCCCCGTTCGGGGGGTATAAGCGGTCGGGGAATGGGCGGGAGTATGGGGTGGTGGGGTTCGAGGAGTATCTGGAGATTAAGGCGATTGTTGGGTTTGGCGGGTAGATTAATGTAGGGGCAAAAACCAAAGCAAAGCAGATCAAAAGCAGTGTGATATCTATCAGACAAATGGAGATCAAATGTGGGAGGGGGCTTGCTCCCGATGGCAGTGTGACAGCCAGTCTATGTATTGACTGATTCACCGCTATCGGGAGCAAGCCCCCTCCCACATTTTTTACAGTGTTCGGCACACAATCTCGGTGGGTTCTAAGGGTGGGCGGCTTTTGTAACATCATCCAGCACGCGCTCGGCCAGCAAGCGCGACACTTCAATCAGTTGTGCAATACCCAATGCGCATTCGCGCCGTGTGCTTTCCAGCTCAAAGGCAACGTCGCAGGCCAGGGCGTGGGCGCAGGCCAGTGACTCGCTGAGATTGACCAACAGGTCCTGGGTGGGGGATGCCGTCCTTGACGGTGAACAGCACGCTGGAAGCGCAATCGCGTGGGGGATTTGGGGTGGGTTTGATCATTGTGAAGCTCCGGAGAAGTATTGAAGGAGCTGCCACTGATCGCCGCGACGCGATGGAAGGTGGCAGCTGTACGCAGGTTCGCGGACCGACTCTCCAGAACATCGGCATACCCGAAGGTATCCCGCGCACAGCTGCCATAACGCCGCACAGTAGACGATAAAAAAGCGCCAACTGAAAGGAGCCGATGACGCTTTTGCGTCTGAAGAAATACGGGCCGCGACGCCCGACCGCTGAATGCGCAGCGGTGTACGGAGACTAGAGATCGAGTGTCCTAGGGACAACCTCAAATCCGTGTGGGAAGTTTCCGTTTTTACCAACACCTGAATTCAAAATGTGCAGTGGGTCAGCTATCAATAAGCTGACTGACACTCAGCCATCGGGAGCAAGCCCCCTCCCACAGTTTGAACAGCGCCAGGCAGGAAAACCTCGGTCGGCTCTAAGGTCGCCGCGCTCTTGATCTGGGGCGCTGTAAAAGCGGAACCGCCATTAGCCGTTACCGAAGCAACGGCTATACCCCCCTCAAAAAAACCTCAAAAGTCCGCCACCTTCCCCCAAGCCGAAGACTTGAACCGATCCGGGTGATAAGGCTGCGGATCCACAATCGGCTGCGCCCCGCTCACAATATCCGCAATCAAATGCCCCGCCCCCGGCCCAATCCCAAACCCATGCCCACTGAACCCCGCCGCCAACACCAAGCCTGGCAAGCTGGCCATCTCCCCAATCCCGGGAACTCCGTCAGGCGTGCTGTCCACATACCCCGCCCACGCGGCCGTCACCGATGACTCTTTAAACGCCGGCATCAGTTGCGCAGCCCGCGCGTAAGTCAACTTCACCGCCGCCGCATCAGGCGTCGGATCCAGAATCCGCATCTTCTCCATCGGCGTCGGCTCATCCAGACGCCAGCGCTTCCAGCTTTCATGCCCTGCCCGCGCGCCTTCGAACCCGCCCACCGCCAGGTTGCGCCAGCGGCGTTGAAACATCGGTAAAAACTGCGGCGCAAAGCTGAGCAACTGCGGCGTCGGGTCAACCCGGCCGCGTCCACTGATGGCCAGCGTATAGCTGCCATCAAAGCGACGTGTCATCGAGGCCTGGGAGGTGTGCAGCGCACTGGGCAGTTCCTGATTGGGCGGCGACACGCGAAGCACCGTTTGCCGAATGGTCGCCTGGGGAAACCGAATGCCGTACTGACGGCAGAACGACGACGCCCAGGCACCGGCGGCGAGTACCGCGAGACGAGTGCGGATGGTGCCCTTCTCGGTCACTACTCCCGACAGTCGCCCGCCTTCGGTCTCCAGCCCGCGCACGGCGCAGTCCTGATGCACCGTGCTGCCCAGCGCCATGATCGCGCGCGCGACCGCAGGCGCTGCGCGGGATGGGTCGGCGATGCCGTCGGTGGGCGCGTAGACCCCGCCCTTCCACTGTTTGCCGGTGGCCCGACCCCGTTCAGCGGCTTGCTGCGCGGTGAGCATATGGGTCTCGACGTTGACCGAACGGGCAAATTCGCCCCAGCGCGCCCAACCGTCGATTTCCTTTTCGTCATTGCTCAGGTAAAGCAGGCCGCAGCGGGTGAAGCCGGTCTGCTCGCCGGTTTCGGCGGCGAACTGCGACCACAGTTCCAGGCTCTTGGTGGCCATCGGCAGCTCGCGCGCATCGCGATTCTGCTGGCGGCACCAGCCCCAGTTGCGACTCGATTGTTCAGCGCCGATACGGCCCTTTTCCACCAGCGCGACTTTCATCCCGCGTTTGGCCAGGTAATAGGCGGTAAAGGCACCGATGATGCCGCCGCCGATCACGACCACATCGGCGTCCGTCGGCAGGTCAGGCGAGGTTTCTACAGGAATCAGGGGAGCTGGCATGGGCGGGTTTCCGTCAAGGTCGGTCGTGGGGGCTCTGGCATTGCGGCAGCATGGATTTATTACACCACCATGAAGCCATGCATAAACGGCGAAAAATACCGGCTGACTGATACAAACCACCGTTTAACAGGCCTGCCCCGGCAGACTTTACCGATGAAGCGGACGAGGGTTTGCGTAACGCCGTGAGGCGGCCGCGCCTATTAGCTGGTAAAGTGCGCACCGTTATTTATTAAGAGGAATGTTTCATGGCCACTAACCGCTCCCAGCGTCTGCGCAAAAAATTGTGTGTGGACGAGTTCCAGGAATTGGGTTTCGAACTGAACCTGGAATTCAAGAAAGACCTGGCTGACGATGCAATCGATGCATTTCTCGACGCATTCCTCAAAGAAGCCATGGAAGCCAACGGCCTGGGCTATGTCGGCGGTGACGACTACGGTCTGGTCTGCCTGCAGAAGCGTGGCTCGGTCAGCGAAGAGCAGCGCGCCAAGGTTGAAGCCTGGCTCAAATCCCGCGATGAACTGACCAACGCTGAAGTCAGCCCGTTGCTGGACGTCTGGTACCCGGAAAAGCCGATCAACCCGGTTGCCTGATTGTCCTCAGGGCCATCTTCGTGATGGCCCTGTTTGTTTACGCGAGCCCCTCCTCTGGTGCTCCGCGCCCACGACATTTGGTCGCCGGGCAACCGCTCAAAATCAATCAATCGCTGAACTCACTGCCGACTCTGTGGGGAAAGCAACGCCGTGCCTGCAAAAAAACGCCAATTTCCAGCTATCGTTCAGCTACAAGTGGCGCGACCTTGGGGCATAATGCCGACACTTTCATGACCACTGAGGGATTTTTCTTACGTTCCCCTCGCTTTTTTCACCCTCCTCAGCAGTAGGGTTCTATTTTTTATGATCAAATCCTTGCGTCCATTGTTACTCGCCGGTCTGCTTCTGCCACTGGCCTTTTCCGCCGCCGCCGCCCCCGTCAACAACAGCCTGCCGCCCAATGTCGCGCAGGCCCTGCAGAAAGCCAAGCTGCAAAATACCGCCCTGTCCCTGGTGATGATTCCGCTGAACGGCCCGGGCACGCCGACCGTGTTCAACGCCGACGTCTCGGTGAACCCCGCCTCCACCATGAAGCTGGTCACCACCTACGCGGCCCTGGAAATGCTGGGGCCCAACCATCAGTGGAAAACCGAGTTCTATACCGACGGCACCCTCAGCGGTGGCGTGTTGCACGGCAACCTGTACCTCAAGGGCGGCGGCGATCCCAAGCTGAACATGGAAAAACTCTGGCTGCTGATGCGCGACCTGCGGGCCAATGGCGTACAGCAGGTCACCGGCGACCTGGTGCTGGACCGCAGTTTCTTCAACCAGCCACTGCTGCCCGAGTTCAATGACGACGGCAACGACGAGAACAAACCGTTCCTGGTCAAGCCCGACGCGCTGCTGGTCAACCTCAAGGCCCTGCGCTTTGTCACGCGTAACGATGGCGGACGGGTGATCGTCTCGGTTGAGCCGCCGATTGCTACCATTCGTATCGATAACCAGGTCAAGGTCTCCAACGCCAAGCAGTGCACCGGCGATGTTCGCTACAACCCGGTCACCGCCGCCGATGGCAGCGTCACCGTGACCGTCAGCGGCCAGTTGGCCGATGGCTGCAGCTCACAGACCTACCTCTCGCTGCTCGACCACGCCACCTACACCGCTGGCGCCGTGCGCGCCATCTGGAAAGAGTTGGGCGGCAGCATCCAGGGCCGCGACCTCCAGGCCCCGGTGCCCAAGAGCGCCAAGGTACTGGCCCGAGCGTTCTCGCCGGACCTGGCGGAAATCATCCGCGACATCAACAAATACAGTAACAACACCATGGCCCAGCAGTTGTTCCTGAGCCTGGGCGCGCAGTTTCGCAACGACGCCGACGGCGACGATGCCAAGGCCGCGCAACGCGTGGTGCGCCAGTGGCTGGCGAAGAAAGGCATCACCGCGCCGCACCTGGTGATGGAGAACGGTTCCGGCCTGTCCCGCGCCGAGCGCGTCAGCGCGCGCGAGATGGCCGCCATGTTGCAGGCCGCGTGGAAAAGCCCGTACGCCGCCGAATACATCAGCTCTCTGCCGATTGCCGGTACCGACGGCACCATGCGTAAACGCCTGAAGACCACCGCCATGCGCGGCGAAGCCCACGTCAAGACCGGCACCCTGAACACCGTACGGGCGATCGCCGGGTTCAGCCGCGACAACAACGGCTACACCTGGGCGGTGGTGGCGATTCTCAACGATCCGAAGCCGTGGGGCGCTTCGTCGGTGCTGGACCAGGTGCTGCTGGACCTGTACCGCCAGCCGAAAGTGATGGCGGCAGCGCCGGTGCTCTAAATGTGGGAGGGGGCTTGCTCCCGATGGCGGTGTGACAGTCAGTCCATGGATTGACTGATTCACCGCTATCGGGAGCAAGCCCCCTCTCACACTGGTTTTTGTGTCTGCCTTCAGGCCGGTAGTTTTTCCGGCGTGACACGGTCGCGGCCGGCCTGCTTGGCCAGGTACACCGCCGAATCGGCGCGCAGCAGCAAGCCGTCGATGCCCTCATCGACACGCCAACTGGCCACGCCGAAACTGGCGGTCACCGTACCCACTGCCTCCATCGGTACGCTGCGCAACGATTCCCACAGCTCCATCGCCAGGCTGTAGGCCTGCTGGCCATCAGTGCCGGGGCACAAGACCATGAACTCTTCGCCACCCAGGCGGCAGAACACATCGGTGCGGCGCAGGCGCTGGCTGATGCGCTTGCACAATTCCTGCAGCACGCCGTCGCCCACCCCGTGACCATAGCGGTCGTTGATGCGCTTGAAGTGGTCGATATCCAGCATGATCACCGACAACGCCCCCGACGTACGCCTGACGCGCACCATCTCGGCCTTGAGACGGTCCTGGAAGTAGCGACGGTTGTGGATGCCGGTCAGGGAATCGGTGATGGAGAGCGCGCGCAGTTCTTCTTCCACTCGCTTGAGATCGGAAATATCCGACACATAACCGTGCCACAGCGTGCCACCTCCGGGTAACTCCTCCGGCGTGGCCTCGCCACGAATCCAGCGCAGACCCCGCTGCGGCAAGATCACACGGTACTCTTCGCGCCAATGGCTCAGCTGCACCGCCGACGAGCGAATCGAGGCACGTATGCGTTCGACGTCCAGTGGATGGATGCGCTCGAAGACCTTTTCCGCATCCTGCTGCAACACCCCCACCTCGATTTCATAGATATCGCGCATGCCATCGCTGGTATATATGAAGCGCCACTCACCCCGGGGCTTGAGGGTGAACTGGAAAATCCCGCCGGGCACGTGGGCGCTGAGTTTTTTTAGCAGGCGATCCCTTGCGGCCAGTGCCTCATAGGCGCGCTTTTGCTCGGTCACGTCGAGGTAGATCGCCAGGTGGCCCACCCACAGGCCATGGTCATCGAGCAACGCGGTGCCGAGCATATTCACGATCAACTGGCTGCCATCCTCGCGGACCAGGGTCCATTCGCGCGCCTCGTGCAGGCTGTCCGGGCTCTGTACCAGCATGGCCTGACTCGGCGGGATACGCTTGCCCAGCAGCAGGCTCACGCTCGCGGCGCTGGCTTCCAGCTCCGACGCCAGGTGCAGGCTTTCGAGGGTGGCGCGCCCAAGCACCTCAGCGGCCTTGAAGCCGAGCATCTGTTCGGCACCGGCGTTGAAGGTATTGATTACGCCGCGCAGGTCGGTGGCGATGATAGCGACCTGGGTGGCGGCATTCAGCACGCTGCGCAGTTGGCTGTGGGTACCGCGCAGTTCCTGCTCGCGCGCGCGCAGCTGCCCGGTGCGCTGCTCCACCAGTTTCAGCGCGCGCTGGCGCTGGCTGACCAGCACGTAGAGCAAGACTGCAACCAACAGGCTAAGCAGCCCGCCCATGCTCAGGATGCTGATCAGCGAGGAGTGGCCGGTGCCGTCGAACACCTGGCTGGGACGCAGTGTCAGGGCGTAGACATGGTCGCCCAGGGTCAGGCGGCGGGTCACGCTGAGGTCGTTGTCGCTCGGCGTGTTGCCCGACTCATAAAGCCTGCGTTGCTGCAGGTCGGAGGTGTCAACGATCTGCGTCACCAGGTTATCGCGGTCGGGCCTGGGCAAGCCGTCGGCCACCAACTGGCGCAGGCTGATCACTGCCATCACGAAGCCAAACGGCTCTGCTCCTGCCTGGGAAGCGACCGGCGCAACCAGCAGCACGCCCGTCGCGTAGGCAGGCTCCACGCCCACCAGTTGCATCGGTTGGGACACTGCCAGCTTGCCGCTCTTCTGCGCCCGCTCAAGGGTCGAGCGCCGCAGGGGCTGGGCCAGCAGGTCAAACCCCATGGGCGAGCCGAACTGGCTCTGGGTCTGGTTGTACAGCACCGGCACGTATTCATCACGTTCAGCCGCCAGAGCCAGTTCGCCGGCCGCATTGAGTTCACGGATGGCGAACGGCGTGCCGAGCGCGCGCGAGATGTCCTGTTCAAAGCGGCTGCGCTGCGCGCGCACTACGCGCGGCGCCCACGCATAGGCGCGCGCGTGCAGCAGCAAGGGCTGGGCAAAACCGTCGAATTCTGCGCGGGTCACGTTCTGGGAATTAGTGAAGAAACGTTGCAGGCTGCCCAGGCGTTGCTCCTGGTCTTCGAAACGTTCCTGCAGGCGACTGAAGCGCTCACTGACCAGCAATTGGAAGCGCTGGCGCACTTGTTGTTGATTGAGCTCGCAAGCGGCCCAGGCGACGATAATGGTCAAGGCAACCCCTGCCAGGAATACCACCGACGCCACCCACCAGGCGGATGCCTGCTCACTGATAAAGCCTAGTATTTTCGGGCGGACGGCTTGCAACGGCATGGACAACACTCAAGACGCCAACGTGCGGAGGTGTCACGTTGGCCAGGCCTTAGTTATAGCCATAGGCCAGGGGTTTGACCAGCCTCAAACCACTGCAGAAGCAAGTAAGCTCGCGCCTGCAGTGGACACGCGCCGATCAGCGTGCGGTGATTTTCCAGGCGCGGTGAATTTTGGCATTGCGCGCAAAATCCGGGTCGAGGGTCTTGTCGCTGATTTCCTCGACGGCGTAGCGCTCGCTGAGGTTGTCCTCGAGCACGAACTTGCGGAAGTTGTTCGAGAAGTACAGCACGCCGCCCGGCGCCAGGCGCGCCATGGCGAGGTCGAGCAATTGCACGTGGTCGCGCTGTACGTCGAAGATGCCTTCCATGCGTTTGGAGTTGGAGAAGGTCGGCGGGTCGATGAAGATCAGGTCGAACTCATCGCGGCTCGCCTCCAGCCACGCCATCACATCACCCTGCTCCAGGCGGTTCTTGTCGGAGAAGCCGTTGAGCGAAAAGTTGCGACGCGCCCAGTCCAGGTAGGTCTTGGACAGGTCGACGCTGGTGGTGCTGCGCGCGCCACCCTTGGCGGCGTGCACGCTGGCGGTGGCGGTGTAGCAATACAGATTGAGAAAGCGCTTGCCGGCCGCTTCCTTCTGAATGCGCATGCGCATCGGACGGTGGTCGAGGAACAGGCCGGTGTCCAGGTAATCGGTGAGGTTGACCAGCAGCTTCACGCCGCCTTCGCTGACCTCGGTGAACTTGCCCTGGGCGCTCTGGCGCTCGTACTGCTTGGTGCCGCTCTGGCGCTCGCGGCGCTTGACCACCACGCGGCTCTTGTCGATGTTGAGCGCCTGGGGAATCGCGGCCAGGGCATCGAACATGCGTGCCGAGGCTTTTTCCGGGTCGATGGACTTGGGCGCGGCGTATTCCTGCACATGGACCCAGTCGTGGTACAGGTCGATGGCCATGGAGTATTCCGGCATATCGGCGTCGTACACGCGGTAGCAATCCACGCCTTCACGCTTGGCCCACTTGCCCAGCAGCTTGAGGTTCTTTTGCAGGCGGTTGGCGAACATCTGCCCGCCTTCGCTCAGGCGTGCCTGCTCGACGACCGGCGCTGGCGCCGGTTTGATCGGGTTGCCGTTCTTGTTGTACTGGCGCTCTTGCGGCTCGACCGGGGCCTGGTCGTAAGCGGCCTGCTCGCGCTCGGCCTGACGCTGCTCCGGGGTGCGACGCTCGCCGGTGACGAACTGATCCGGGTTGACCTTGATCAGCAGCAGCTTGCACGGCAGTGCGCCGTTCCAGAACGAATACTGTTTGTGGCTGCGGATGCCCATGCGCTTGCCAAGGTCCGGCGCGCCGGTGAACACCGCCGCTTCCCAGCCCATGCAGGCCTGACGCAGACGTTCGCCAAGATTCTGGTAGAGGTACAACAGGCTGGCTTCGTCACCCAGACGCTCGCCGTAGGGCGGGTTGCAGATCACCAGGCCTTTCTGGTTCTGGTCCGGACGCGGCTCGAAGGTGCCGACTTCGCCCTGGTACACCTTGATCCAGTGACTCAGGCCCGCGCGTTCGATGTTGTTGCGTGCCGGCTGGATCAGGCGCGGGTCGGCTTCATAGCCACGCACCCACAGCGGCGGTTTGTTCATGCCGATGGCGGCACGTTCCGACGCTTCGGTGTGAAGTTTCTTCCACAGCGCCGGCACGTGGCCGAGCCAGGTGGTGAAGCCCCACAGTTCGCGATTGAGGTTGGGCGCCATGTCGGCGGCGATCATCGCGCCTTCGACGAGGAAGGTGCCCACGCCGCACATCGGGTCGGTCAGCGCGCCGCCTTCGGCAGCAATGCGCGGCCAGCCGGCACGGATCAGGATCGCGGCCGCGAGGTTTTCCTTCAGCGGCGCAGCGCCCTGCTGCAGGCGGTAACCGCGCTGGTGAAGGCTGTGGCCGGACAGGTCGAGGGAGAGGATGGCTTCGCCACGGTCCAGGCGCAGGTGGATGCGCAGGTCCGGGTTGATCTTGTCGATGGACGGCCGTTCGCCGGTCGGGGTGCGCAGTTTGTCGACAATCGCATCCTTGACCTTCAGCGCGCCGAAGTGGGTGTTGTCGATGCCTGAACCGTGGCCGCTGAATTCCACCGCCAGGGTGCCATCGGGGACCATGTGCTCGGCCCATTCGACGTCCAGCACGCCGTGATAGAGGTCTTCGGCATCCTTCATCGGGAAGCGCTTGAGCACCAGCAGCACGCGGTTGGCCAGACGTGACCAGAGGCACAGGCGGTAGGCGGTCTCCATGTCGGCCATGCCGCGCACGGCCGAGGTGTGCTCGCGGGCGTCCTCAAGGCCAAGCCCGACGGCTTCCTCGATCAGCAGGCCTTCAAGGCCTTTGGGGCAAGTGAGGAAGAGTTCAAAACGGTCCGACATGGGGCATTCCAGGCTTTTCAGCAATAAATGAACGGGCGACGCATCGCCGGTTCGGTTTTCAATCAAGCACTTTTCTTGAAGAGTGCTCGCGTGGCACGAATGTGCCGTCCCACCCGGGCGATAGGGCCCGTAGGCCCTGAATGCAAAGGCAGATCAATAATTTTAGGCAACAAAAAGAAATATTCCGACCCTTCGTCGAATAATAACCGACTGCAACGGGCGGGCATTCTCACCAAGGGATTGCACCCATGGTCTGCGCGGGGCACATCATAGCTGGCTTTGGCGATAAAAAGGGGCGAAAAGCCATCCCAGCTTATGGCTATAGCATCCAAAACGTTACGTGCTTATGACAAAACGATCATTGAATCCATGTGACCTATTGGTTAGAAATCAACACAGGTTGGCGCCGTAACGACGCCGACACACAGGCTCGCCACGCCGGCAGCGAGCCCACCAACGGCAGAAAAACTCTGCCCGGCCCCAGACGAGGCCGAAGGATATCTAGACAGTCAACCAGTGAGGGAAACACCCTATGAGAAGACTTAAGCGTGATCCGTTGGAAAGAGCATTTTTACGCGGATATCAATATGGCGTTCATGGCAAATCCCGTGAGCTTTGCCCATTTACTCTACCGTCGGTACGCCAAGCCTGGATCAACGGCTGGCGAGAAGGACGCGGCGACAACTGGGACGGTATGACTGGCACTGCGGGTATCCACAGACTCAACGAACTTCACGCCGTCGGCTAACTCAGGGCATTTAATTCCGACATACCACCGTTGAATATGTAACGACTTAACCACGCACGCCTGACCCAGGCGGCGGGCTTCGGCCCAGGGGCTCCTTTATGGAGCCCTTTTTTATTGGATGGCAAAACCCATTGAGGCTAGCGTTCTTTGTGGGTTGCCCTATTGCCCGCTCTGTGGCGAGCAGGCTTGTCCTGCGTTGGGTTGCGCAGCAGCCCCAAAACCGGACACTCGGTTCCAACTGAAAGAACGCAGCGTCATGACTGGGTCTGCTGGCAGACTCGCGCGGGGCAAGCCCTAATGCCAGTCAGTTAAGCGCAGATCCCTTATGGAGTCGTCGCACCGCCGCTCCCACATTTTGTACAGCTTTCGGCAAACCATTCCGGTCGGCTCTAAGGCCGCCGCGCTTTTGCTTTTGATCTTGAGCGCCCCGTCAAACACGCTGGCCGAACGCAGGCTTTGGAGTGTGGGTAACCCGGCAGGACGCCGGGTTAGCCGCGCTGGGCCAGGGATGGCCCATCGCGGCGGCCCACGCTCCGAAGCCTGCGTTCGGGCACACCGAGCCTGGGCGAGGTGCCGAGTGTTGGGGCAAGAGCGTTTTGCTTACTTTTGCGCTTTTCAAAAGTGAGCCGCTGTAAGAGCGGAACCGCCAGCAGCCGTTACCGCAGAAACGGATATGTACACCGAAAAATCGTCTTCGCAGGCAAGCCAGCTCCCACATTTGATCGTCGTTGCCTTGAGCATTGCGTTCGCTTAACTGACTGGCATTAGGGCAGGCCGGCTCGCCACAATGGCATCCACCGATTCGCGAATCAGCGCGGGGCCCTTGTAGATGAAGCCGGAGTAAAGCTGCACCAGGCTGGCGCCGGCGGCGATTTTTTCGGCGGCGTGTCTGCCTTCGGTAATGCCGCCCACGGCGATGATCGGCAAGCGTCCGGCCAGCTCGGCCGCCAGCACCTTGACGATGTGGGTGCTCTGCTCGCGTACCGGTGCACCCGAGAGCCCGCCCGCTTCATCCCCATGG
Source organism: Pseudomonas sp. MH9.3 (assembly GCF_034354675.1). Lineage (NCBI taxonomy): Bacteria > Pseudomonadati > Pseudomonadota > Gammaproteobacteria > Pseudomonadales > Pseudomonadaceae > Pseudomonas > Pseudomonas sp. MH9.3. The sequence goes on from NZ_CP133785.1 coordinate 2,092,259, forward strand.
GCCAGGCCTTCGACACCTGCGCGGCTCAGGGTGGTGTTGGTCGCGATCACCGCATCCATCCCCGAATCCACCAGCGCCTGGGCCACCAGCACGGTCTCTGCGTCGCTCATGTCCGGGGCAATCTTGATCGCCAGCGGCACGCGCTTGCCATGCCGCACGGCCAGGTCTTCCTGGCGCTGGCGCAGGGCTTCGAGCAGTTGTTTGAGCGAATCGCCGAACTGCAGGCTGCGCAGGCCCGGCGTGTTGGGGGAACTGACGTTGACGGTGACGTAGCTTGCGTGGGCGTAGACCTTGTCCAGGCAGATCAGGTAGTCATCCACCGCGCGCTCGACCGGGGTGTCGAAGTTCTTGCCGATATTGATGCCCAGGATGCCCTTGTACTTTGCCGCCTGAACCCGCGACAGCAGGTGATCGACGCCCAGGTTGTTAAAGCCCATGCGGTTGATGATCGCCTCGGCTTCCGGCAGACGGAAGATGCGCGGCTTGGGGTTGCCCGGCTGCGGCCGTGGGGTCACGGTGCCGATTTCGACAAAACCAAAACCCAACTGGGCAAAGCCGTCGATGGCCGCGCCGTTCTTGTCCAGGCCGGCTGCCAGCCCGACCGGGTTGGGAAACTCGAGCCCCATCACTGACACCGGCATTTTCGCCGGCGCCTTGCAGACCAGGCCATTGAGCCCCAGACGGCCGCCGGCACCGATCAGGTCCAGGGACAGGTCGTGGGAGGTTTCCGGGGAGAGTTTGAACAACAGCTGGCGGGCCAGGTTATACATGGGCGGGCTAGACTCGGATGGCGGCGAAAGGTGGCGCGATTATAGCCGGGGTGATCGCCCCGGTGCGAGGCGTGCCGCCCAATCGTCACTGACGCAGTGCGACCAGCGCCTCATAGCGGGCCCAGATTTTCTGCGCGTACTGCTCGCGCAAGGCGTCACGCTGCGGCCCCGACCCTGGCCCCGCATTGTAGGAGCCCACGGCCGTCCAGTTGTAACCGAAACGCTGGATAAACTCGGCGAGGATCGAAGCGCCCACTTCAACCGACAGGCACGGCTCGCTCAGCAGCCGCTCTTCGGTAATGCCCTGCTTGAGCAAGCGCGGCAGGTGCATGCTGTTGATCTGCATCAAGCCGATATCACGGCTGCCGTCGCTGTTCGCGTTGTTCATCGCGTTCGCACGGTATCCCGACTCCACCGCCGCGATGGCCTGCAGCAGCTCCGGTTCAATGTCGTAGCGACCGGCCACGTCTGCCCAGCAATCGGCCCAGGCCGGGCTGCCGAGCAGCGCCGCAGTCAATACGATGCTGCTGACCAGGCGTTTAATCATGCTGCACCTGGCCACAGGCCGAGCAGAGACGCGGCCCGTGCGCCCCTTCCCGCAGCGGCCTGAACTGGACATTCACGGCGCAGGTAAAACGATAGCCCTTGCCATAAATCGTCTTGATAAAGCCCTTGTCGGTCTTCAGGTGCTTGCGCAGCGAATAAATGCAGCGGGTGAGCGACTCCTCGGACACCTCTCTACGGGGCCAGGCCGACTCCAGCAAATGGTCCTTGGTCATCAACGCACCGCCGGATGCCAGCAGCAATCGCAGCACATGCCACTCTTTGGGCGGCAACTGAAGGTCCACATTCTGCCCGGTCAACCGGCCATAGCCATGCAAGGTCCATCCGGCAAACACCCATGAGGCAGTCAGCTCATCATTCGCGATGGCCATGGGCACCTCGGTATCCATCTACTGACATTGAATTTCTTGCTTCCTGAATCGACCGATACGGCAACAGCAGGACTATAAAAACCTGATCGCCGAACGGAGCTAGGAAACTGCCTATACGCGTGAGGATTTCGAGAGTCACTAAGTAGGACTTTTCGCCGCGCGCAGATCACTCAGCGCCCTCGGGGTTCACGCCCATAAAGGCACGTCGCACGCGCTCGTATTGGGTCTCGGTCAGTGGCGGCGGTCCTACGGCGCCCGCCAGCAGCTTCGGCTCGCCGCCCACCGCGCGCGCCTGGATCACGAACAGCCGCACCTGGGCACCCCGGGCGCGGCGCATGCCCTCGTCATCACGGCGAAAAGCCCCCAACCACAAACGGCGGCCCTGAGGCACACGCACCACCGTGCTGATCGCGATGCGGCCCACCGCCCCTGTCGAACCTGGCGTGAGCTTGCCGGCCATGGGCCGCCCATCTTCAAGGTTCAGTTGCATCTCGATCTGGCTCGCATCGGCAAACCGCGGCAGCACACTGGCTTCGGTGCGATAGCGCACCGGTTGCCACTGGGCGTCGTCTTGCGCCGATTTGGGCAGGAAAAAGGTGTGGGCGTCATGGAACACCGCCGGGACGTTTTCCTGTGTAAGGATCACCGGAAACGCCACCACCCTGGCCTTGCGACGACGCTCCAGCGCAGCCAGTTGCGCCATCAGACGGTTGTCATCCAGAGGGGCCAGCACCTGCGTTACTGAAGGCGGGTCGTTGCCCTCCCCGGACCAGGCGGTCGCCAGCTTTTCCAGCTCGGCACGGTCCACGTCGATCTGCCACAACGCCACCTCAATCGGCCGCCTGGGCGTGTCGAGTTGCGCCACCAGTTCCTCGATCACCTTCACCTGAGCCGGCGTGCCCTTGATCAGCAGGCTGTTGGAGTCGGGATAGGCGATCACCAGCAGGCTCTTGTCCGCCAGCGGACCGCGCGCGCCGCCCTTGCGCTCGGCAGCCAGTACGGTTTCGATCATCGAGGCCATGCCGGGAACATTGACCTGCTCATCACCCAGGGCATATTGACGATCGGCCACGTGGGTGTTGAACACCTGCACCACGCCAAACGCCTGATCGCCCACCCGCACCTGAGTGCGCTGGCGATCCATCAGTTGCGCCAGATGCAGCACCTGGTCCACATAATTGGGAGGGCCGGACACATAAAAGGTGGGCCCGGTGCTTTCGCGCAGGGGAAAGCGTGATTCATCCAACCCCGAACGGCGCATGAACCCGCGCAGCCGGTCGACCGAGATATGCCGCAGCGTCACTGCCGAGCTTTTCGCTTCGCTGGCGTCATACACACGCAGTACCTGGCCGTCGCTGTACCAGATCAGGCCATGCTGCTCGGCCACGGCCTGCAGGGTGTGCTGCGCCGCGCTCAAATCGAACACCCCGGAAACGCGCTTGCGCGAGACGTCGCGGCTGACCACCACGGGCAACCCCAAGGGCACTGACAATGCGCTGAACACGGTATGCAGGCTTTCATCCTGCGCCCGGTAGTCCGCGGCCGAGGCGAACGCGCTTGCGCACAGCACAGCCAGGCACAGCACCCGGCGCAAGCGGGTCATGACAGGGGAATCGATCGTCACCGTGGATGTTCCTGGCTGTATGGCGCAAAGAGGCGGCCATACTGAAAGCCGGTCGCGTTTCAATCTTGATGAGAAACTGACGGCCAGCCGCGCCTACGGGGCCGTGGCATGTGCCTTGCTAAGCCTTGCTCACTGGTTTTTTGATTGAAAAGGCGGCATTGATGAACGATTCGGCAGGCAGCGGCCCGGCCAGAGATCCATTGGCCTGGGTTCACGGCAGTGACGCCCCGGAAAAGAGCAGCCTCGATCTCGGATTCATGGCCTTGAGCGATTGTGCCTCGCTGGTGGTCGCGGCCACCCAGGGCTTTGCCCAACCCTACGGCTTGACCCTGAACCTCAAGCGCCAGTCATCCTGGGCCAACCTGCGCGACAGGCTGGTCAGCGGTGAACTGGATGCCGCCCACAGCCTGTATGGGCTGATCTATGCGGTGCACCTGGGCATCGGCGGCGTGGCACCCACCGACATGGCGGTGTTGATGGGCCTGAACCAGAACGGCCAGAGCATCAATCTGTCCCACGGCCTGCAGGCACAAGGGGTGACCACTCCTGAGGCGCTGGACCACCACGTGCACCAAAGCCGCACAAAACTGACCTTCGCCCAGACATTTCCCACCGGCACCCACGCCATGTGGCTGTATTACTGGCTCGCAAGCCAGGGCATTCACCCCTTGCAGGATGTCGACAGCGTGGTGGTGCCGCCGCCGCAGATGGTTGCGCACCTGCAGGCGGGGCGCATCGACGGTTTCTGTGCCGGCGAACCCTGGGCCGCCAGCGCAGTGAAGCACAATCAGGGCTTCACCCTGGCGACCAGCCAGACGATCTGGCCAAACCATCCGGAAAAAGTGCTCGGCTGCACCCAGGCGTTCGTCGATCAATACCCCAACACCGCACGCGTGCTGGTGATGGCGGTGCTCGAAGCCAGCCGTTTTATCGAGCAGAGCCACGAAAACCGCCGTTCCACCGCGCAACTGCTCAGCGCCCGCGAGTACCTTGATGCCCCACTCGACTGCATTGAGCCGCGCCTGCTCGGCCAGTATGACGACGGCCTGGGCAACCAGTGGCAGGATCCCCATGCCCTGCGCTTTTTCGCCAATGGCGAGGTCAACCTGCCCTACCTCTGCGACGGCATGTGGTTCATGACCCAGTTCCGCCGCTGGGGCCTGTTGCGTGAAGACCCGGACTACCTTCAGGTTGCCCGCCAGGTCCAGCAACTGGACCTGTATCGCCAGGCCGCCGCCGCCGTTGACGTGCCTGCGAGCCGCCAGGACACGCGCAGCAGCCAGTTGATCGACGGCAAGATCTGGGACGGCTCCGACCCCGCCGCCTACGCCCGCAGTTTCCGTCTGCACGCCCTGGCGGATCACCCCAACCGCCAGGCCCGGCGCTGACAGGAGCACCACCATGTTGCGAATCCTGTTGATCAACGACACCCCGCGCAAGGTTGGGCGGCTCAAGGCAGCACTGGTCGAGGCGGGCTTCGAGGTGATCGATGAGTCCGGCCTGACCATCGACCTGCCGGCCCGCGTCGAAACGGTGCGCCCGGACGTGATCCTGATCGATACCGAGTCAGCCGGGCGCGATGTCATGGAGCAAGTGGTGCTGGTGACCCGCGACCAGCCGCGGCCGATTGTGATGTTCACCGATGAGCACGACCCGAATGTGATGCGCCAGGCGATCAAGGCCGGCGTCAGCGCCTACATCGTCGAAGGCATCCAGGCCCAGCGCCTGCAACCGATCCTCGATGTGGCCATGGCCCGCTTCGAAAGCGACCAGGTCCTGCGTGCCCAGTTGCAGGCCCGCGACCAGCAGTTGGCCGAGCGCAAGCGCATCGAACTGGCCAAGGGCATGCTGATGAAAATGAAAAGCTGCAACGAGGAAGAGGCCTACACCCTGATGCGCCGCCAGGCCATGAGCCGCCAGCAGAAACTGATCCAGGTGGCCGAGCAGATTATTGCCATGAGTGAGTTGCTGGGCTGACTGTGGCAAAGCCTTGTGATGGGCAGACTGGTTTTGATTGTGGTTGTGGCGAGCAGGCTTGTCCTGCGTTGGGCTGCGCAGCAGCCCCAAAACCAGACGCTGAGCCGTATCAGGTACACCGCGTTTTGCTTGATTGGGGGCGCTGCGCACCCCAACGCGGGGCAAGCCCGCTCGCCACAGGAGGCTTGTTCTGCACAACGTTTAGTGTTGGCGCAGGACTTGCTAAGCATTCATCACAGGTAGCCAACGGCGGTTGCCCTTCCACGACAAAGACGTCGCACATCCGGTTTGCTTTCGCGAACCCGATGGCGGCGTTTTTTTTCGTTTTGGCCTTCTGACAAGACCCCCAACCGTTGAGGTGCGTGATGAAATCAAGCTTCTGGAAATCCGGGCACACCCCGACCCTGTTTGCCGCGTTCCTGTATTTCGACCTGAGTTTCATGGTCTGGTACCTGCTGGGCCCGCTGGCGGTGCAGATTGCCGCCGACCTGCACCTGACCACCCAACAGCGTGGCCTGGTAGTGGCAACGCCGATCCTGGCGGGCGCGGTGCTGCGCTTTCTGATGGGCATGCTGGCCGACAAGCTGTCACCCAAGACCGCCGGGCTGATTGGCCAGGTGATCGTGATCGTCGCGTTGTTCGGCGCCTGGAAACTGGGCATCCATAGCTATGAACAAGCCTTGCTGCTGGGCTTGTTCCTCGGCATGGCCGGCGCATCCTTTGCGGTCGCCCTGCCCCTGGCCTCGCAGTGGTACCCCGCTGAACACCAGGGCAAGGCCATGGGCATTGCCGGTGCAGGCAACTCCGGCACGGTGTTCGCCGCGTTGCTGGCGCCAGTGCTGGCCGCCGCCTTTGGCTGGAGCAATGTCTTTGGTTTTGCGCTGATTCCGTTAGTGCTTACGCTGATCGTGTTCGCCTGGCTGGCGCGCAACGCCCCGCAACGCCCGAAAGCCAAAGCCATGGCCGACTACTTCAAGGCCCTGGGCGACCGTGACAGTTGGTGGTTCATGTTTTTTTACAGCGTGACGTTCGGCGGCTTCATCGGCCTGGCCAGCGCCCTGCCCGGCTACTTCAACGACCAGTATGGCCTGAGCCCGGTGACCGCCGGCTACTACACCGCCGCCTGCGTGTTCGGCGGCAGCCTGATGCGGCCGTTGGGCGGCGCCCTGGCGGACCGCTTCGGCGGCATCCGCACCCTGCTGGGCATGTACAGCGTGGCGGCGGTGTGCATCGCCGCGGTGGGTTTCAACCTGCCAAGCTCCTACGCCGCCCTCGCACTGTTCGTCTGCACCATGCTCGGACTGGGTGCCGGCAACGGCGCGGTCTTCCAACTGGTGCCCCAGCGTTTTCGCAGCGAAATCGGCGTGATGACCGGCCTGATCGGCATGGCTGGCGGGATCGGTGGTTTCGCCCTCGCCGCCGGCATGGGCGCGATCAAGCAAAGCACCGGCAGTTATCAACTGGCCCTGTGGCTGTTCGCCAGCCTCGGCGTGCTGGCCTGGTTCGGCCTCTACGGCGTGAAACGCCGCTGGAGAACCACCTGGGGTTCGGCCGCCGTGACCGCCGCGCGCGTCTGATGAGCCTGCAACTGAGCGTTGCCCAGGCCAGCGCCATTGGCCCGCGCAGTGAAAACCAGGACGCACTGCGGGTGGTCACGCCCAGCGCGCAACTGGCCGCGAGCAAAGGGTACCTGTGCGCCCTCGCCGACGGCGTCAGCCAATGTGCCGACGGCGGCCTGGCCGCACGCTCAAGCCTGCAGGCGCTGGCCCTGGACTACTACGCCACACCGCAGACCTGGGGCGTGGCCCAGGCGCTCGAACGGTTATTGCTCGCACAGAATCGCTGGCTGCAAGCCAACGGCGGCGGCCAGCCGTTACTGACCACCCTCAGCGCCCTGGTGTTTCGCGGTCAACGCTTCACCCTCGCGCATGTCGGCGATTGCCGCGTGTATCGCTGGCTGGACGGCGAGCTGCAGCGCATCAGCGAAGACCATGTGTGGGAGCAACCGGGCATGCAGCATGTGCTCAAGCGTGCCCTCGGCCTGGATCAACACCTGGTGCTGGACTTTCTCGACGGCGAACTGCGCGCGGGCGAGTGCTTCCTGCTGCTCAGCGACGGCGTCTGGGCCACATTGGGCGAGCACAGCATCCGTGCGATCCTGCGCGAGCAAGCCGACCTCGACCTGGCCGTCAACACCCTGGTGAGCGCCGCGCATTTGGCCGGCAGCCAGGACAACGCCAGCGCGTTGCTGGTGCGCATCGACGCACTCGGCGCCGCCACCCTGGGCGATGCGCTGGTGCAGTTGCAGCAATGGCCACTGCCACCGCTGCTCAAGCCCGGCCAGGCGTTCGAAGGCTGGCAGGTGGAAAGCGTGGTCGCGCAGAGCCGACAATCGTTGCTGTACCGGGTCCGCGACGCGCAGCAACAGCCCTGGCTGTTAAAAACCCTGCCGCGCAGCCATGACAATGACACCGATGCGGGCCAGGCCCTGCTGTCGGAGGAATGGTTTCTGCGCCGGATGGCCGGGCGCGCGTTCCCGCAGGTCCACCCCGCCAGCGGGCGTCAGCATGTGTACTACGTGATGCGCGAATACCCTGGGCTTACCCTGGCCGAGCTGTTCAAGCAGCAAGGCCCGTTGCCCCTGGCGCAATGGCAGTCCATCGCCGAGCGTTTGCTGCGTGCGGTCGGCCAGCTGCATCGTCGGCAAATCCTGCACCGCGATATCAAGCCGGAAAACCTGCTGCTGGGCGACGACGGTGAACTGCGCGTGCTGGATTTTGGCCTGGCCTACTGCCCGGGCCTCTCCGCAGACCCGATCAACACACTGCCCGGCACGCCGAGCTTTATCGCCCCCGAAGCGTTCAATGGCGAGCGTCCTGCGGCCCAGCAGGATTTGTACAGTGTCGGCATTACGCTGTATTACCTGCTGACGGGGTATTATCCCTACGGCGAAATCGAAGTCTTCCAACGCCCCCGCTTCCATCAACCGATCAGCGCCAGCCGCTATCGCCCCGACCTGCCGGACTGGCTGCCCCTGAGCCTGGAGCGCGCCGTGGCCGCGCAACCGGCGCAGCGTTATGAAACCGCCGAAGAATGGCTGCTGGTGCTGGAGCAGGCCGACCGCCGCGAACTGAGCGTGCGCCCGCGTCCGCTGCTGGAGCGTGAACCCTTGAGGGTGTGGCGCACATTGGCGCTGCTGTCGCTGCTGCTCAATCTGGTGCTGCTGTATGGGCTGTTGCACCACTAACGGGCAAAACGTTTCGGTTGTGGGTTTAAACGCCCAGTAAAACCGGGGTTATGCGGACTTGGCACAACCGCTGCATTAGCCTTCCCAACACCCCACATACAGCCGCCCCTTCAACGACGAAGGATCGAGCTTCCCGAGAGAACGGGACCGGACAAAGGCGTCCTCGCTAGGTAACTAGCGGGGACGCCTTTTTTTGTTTGCGCGTGATTGGTCGGAGAGCGACATGAAAAAACTCAAATTGGTGATGATCGGCAACGGCATGGCCGGGGTTCGTACCCTTGAAGAACTGCTCAAGCTGAGCAGCGAACTCTACGACATCACCGTGTTCGGCGCCGAGCCCCACACCAACTACAACCGCATCCTGCTGTCGCCGGTGCTGGCCGGCGAACAGACCTTCGAAGAGATCGTGCTCAACGACCTGGACTGGTACCTGGACAACAACGTCAAGCTGCTGCTCAACCGCAAGGTGGTGCAGATCGACCGGGTCAAGCGCAAAGTCATCGCCGATGACGGCACCGAGGCCGAGTACGATCGTTTGCTGATCGCCACCGGTTCCACGCCGTTTATCCTGCCGATCCCCGGCAACACCTTGCAGGGCGTGATCGGCTATCGCGACATTGCCGACACCCAGGCCATGATCGACACCGCCAAAACCCATAAACACGCGGTAGTCATCGGCGGCGGCCTGCTCGGCCTGGAAGCCGCCAACGGCCTGATGCTGCGCGGCATGCATGTAACCGTGGTGCACATCGGCGAATGGTTGCTGGAGCGCCAGTTGGACAAGACCAGTGGTCAACTGCTGCAAACCGAGCTGGAAAGCCGTGGCCTGGTCTTTCGCCTGGGCGAACACACCCAGGCCCTGCACGACGCTGGCAATGGCCGGGTCGGCTCGGTGCAGTTCAAGAATGGCGACATCATCCCCGCCGACCTGGTGGTGATGGCCGCCGGCATCCGGCCCAACACCGAACTCGCGGAAAAATCCGGCATCCCGTGCAACCGTGGGATTCTGGTCAATGACACGATGCAAACCTACGACCCGCGTATTTATGCGATCGGCGAATGCGCCAGCCATCGCGGGATTGCCTACGGCCTGGTGGCGCCGCTGTTCGAACAGGCCAAGGTCTGCGCCAACCACCTGGCCCAACTGGGCTTTGCCACCTACAAGGGCTCGGTCACCTCGACCAAGCTGAAAGTCACGGGCATCGACCTGTTTTCCGCCGGCGACTTCATGGGCGGCGAAGGCACCGAGACCATCACCCTCTCCGACCCGATCGGCGGCGTGTACAAAAAGCTGGTGATCAAGGACGACATCCTGGTCGGCGCCTGCCTGTACGGCGACACCGCCGATGGCGGTTGGTATTTCCGCCAGATCCGTGAGAACCATGCCATCGGCGAGATCCGCGATCACCTGATGTTCGGCGAGAACGCCCTGGGCGATGTCGGCCATCAGGGCCAGGACAAGGCCATGAGCATGGCCGACAGCGCTGAAGTCTGCGGCTGCAACGGCGTGTGCAAGGGCACCATCGTCAAGGCGATCCAGGAACAAGGCCTGTTCAGTGTCGATGAGGTGAAAAAACACACCAAGGCCGCCAGTTCCTGCGGCTCCTGCGTGGGCCTGGTGGAACAGATCCTGATCAACACCGTGGGTGGCGCGGCCGATGTAAAACCCAAGAGCGAAAAAGCCATCTGCGGCTGCAGCGACCTCAATCACGGGCAAATCCGCCAGGCCATCCGCGAAAAGCACCTGCTGACCATCGCTGGCACCATGAGCTACCTGAACTGGCGCACGCCCAACGGCTGCGCGACCTGCCGCCCGGCGCTGAACTATTACCTGATTTCCACCTGGCCTGGCGAAGCCAAGGATGATCCGCAGTCACGCCTGATCAACGAACGGGCCCACGCCAACATCCAGAAAGACGGCACCTACTCTGTCGTGCCACGGATGTGGGGCGGCGTGACCAACCCTTCGGAACTGCGCCGCATCGCCGACGTGGCCGACAAGTACAACGTGCCGATGGTCAAGGTCACCGGCGGCCAGCGCATCGACTTGCTCGGCATCAAAAAGCAGGACCTGCCCGGCGTGTGGAAGGACCTCGACATGCCGTCCGGCCACGCCTACGGCAAATCCATCCGTACCGTGAAAACCTGCGTGGGCAGCGAGTTCTGCCGCTTCGGCACGCAGAACTCGACGCAACTGGGCATCGAGCTTGAGCACGACCTGTTCAACATGTGGTCGCCGCACAAGGTCAAGCTGGCGGTGTCCGGTTGCCCGCGCAATTGCTCGGAAGCCGGCATCAAGGATGTCGGCATCATCGGCGTCGACTCCGGCTGGGAGATGTATATCGGCGGCAACGGCGGCATCAAGACCGAAGTCGCGGAGTTCTTCGTCAAGCTCAAAACCGCCGACGAGGTGCGTGAGTACAACGGCGCGTTCCTGCAGCTGTACCGCGAGGAAGCCTTCTACCTGGAGCGCACCGTGCATTACCTGCAGCGCGTGGGCATGGAACACATCAAAAAGGCCGTGCTGGAAGACCCGGCACGGCGCAAGGCGCTGAACGAGCGCCTGCAATTCTCGCTGTCATTCGAGCAGGACCCGTGGAAAGAACGGCTTGAACAGCCGCTGCTGAAAAAGGAATTCGAGGTGATCCCCGTCAAACACCTGGAGGTGCAGGCATGAACTGGCTGGATATTTGCGCCCTCGACGACATCAACGCACTGGGCTCACGCATCATCAACGGGCCCAAAGGCGACATCGCGATCTTTCGCACCAGTGACGACGAAGTCTTCGCCCTCGACGACCGCTGCCCGCACAAGGGCGGCCCGCTGTCCCAAGGCCTGATCTACGGCAAACGCGTGGCCTGCCCGCTGCACAACTGGCAGATCGACCTGGCCTCCGGCGAAGCCCAGGCGCCGGATATCGGCTGCGCCCACCATCATCCCGCCCGTGTCGAAAACGGCCGGGTGATGCTGGCCCTGCGGGACGCCGGTTGATGGACCGCCAGGTCACCGCGTCCACCTGCTGCTACTGCGGGGTGGGCTGCGGCGTGCTGATCGAGCATGACGGCACGCAGATCCTCGGTGTGCAGGGCGACCCGAGCCACCCGGCCAATTTCGGCAAGTTGTGCAGCAAAGGCGCCAGCCTGCACCTGACGGGCGACCTGAGCGCGCGCGCGTTGTACCCGGAGTTGCGCCTGGGCAAAGGCCTGGCCCGTAGCCGCACCAGCTGGGATACCGCACTGGACCACGCGGCCAACGTGTTTGCCGACACCCTCGCCGAACACGGGCCGGACAGCGTGGCCTTCTATATTTCCGGGCAACTGCTCACCGAGGACTACTACAGCTTCAACAAACTGGCGCGGGGGCTGGTGGGCACCAACAATCTCGACAGTAATTCACGGCTGTGCATGTCCTCGGCGGTGGTCGGCTACAAGCGCAGCCTGGGCGCCGACGCGCCACCCTGCAGCTATGAAGACCTCGACACCAGTGACTGCGTGATGATCGTCGGCAGCAACATGGCCTACGCCCATCCGGTATTGTTCCGACGCCTGGAGGAAGCCAAGGCGCGGCGTCCGCAGATGAAAGTCGTGGTGATCGACCCCCGGCGCACCGACACCTGCGAATTGGCTGACATGCACCTGGCCATCCTGCCGGGCACGGATGTGGCGCTGTTCCATGGAATCTTGCACCTGTTGTTGTGGGAAGGCTGGATCGACCGCGACTTTATCCAGGCCCATACCGACGGACTGGCGGAGCTAAAGCGCCTGGTGCATGACTACACGCCGCAGATGGTCACGCAGCTGTGCGGGATCAGTGTCGAACAATTGCGCCTGTGCGCCGAATGGGTAGGCACCTCCCCTGGCTTTCTGTCGCTGTGGTGCATGGGGCTCAACCAGTCCACCGCCGGCAGCGCTAAAAACAGCGCGCTGATCAATCTGCACCTGGCCACCGGCACAATTGGCCGGCCGGGCTGTGGGCCGTTCTCCCTGACCGGCCAGCCCAATGCCATGGGCGGGCGCGAAACCGGCAGCTTGTCGAATCTGTTGCCGGGCCATCGGGAAGCCGCCAACCCTGAACACCGCGCAGAGGTCGCTGCTTACTGGGGCGTCGATGCGTTGCCGGAGCCGACCGGGCTGACGGCCATTGAGCTGTTTGAGCAGGTGCAGGCCGGTAAAATCAAAGCGTTGTGGATCGCGTGCACCAACCCCGCGCAATCGCTGCCGGACCAGACCGCTGTGCGCGCCGCCCTGGCAGCCTGCCCGTTCGTGGTGTTGCAGGAAGCTTTTCGCACCACCGAGACCGCCGCCTACGCCGACCTGCTTTTGCCGGCCGCCAGTTGGGGGGAGAAAGAAGGCACGGTGACCAACTCCGAACGGCGTATTTCCCACGTACGCAGCGCCATCACCCCACCCGCAGAAGCACGGCCGGACTGGGCAATCACCGTGGATTTCGCCCAACGCCTGGAACAGCGACTGCGCCCGGGGCTGCCGAGCCTGTTCGCCTTCGAGCATCCGGCGCAGATTTTTGATGAGTTCAAGCTGCTGACCCGTGGGCGTGATTTGGATTTGTCGGGTATCAGTCATGCCCTGCTCGACGAACTGGGGCCGCAGCAGTGGCCGTTCCCCATGGGCGCGCGCAGCGGCACCTCGCGTCTGTATACCGACGGGGTTTTCCCGACCGACGGGGGGCGCGCGCACTTTATCGCCGACCCTTATCGTGCGGCCAAGGAGCAGCGCGACGCGCGCTTCCCGCTCACCCTGATTACCGGGCGCCTGCGTGACCAGTGGCACGGCATGAGCCGCACCGGCACGGCGGCGCAGTTGTTCGGGCATGCGAGCGAAGCGCTGCTGAGCCTGCACCCCGATGAACTGCGTCGTCATCGCTTCAAGGAAGGCGACCTGGTGAACCTCAAAAGCCGGCGCGGCAATGTGATCGTTGCCGTGAGCAGTGATGACAGCGTACGCCCCGGCCAGGCCTTCCTGCCGATGCACTGGGGCGACCGGTTTCTCAAGGGCGGCGTGAATACCCTCACCCAGCCGGCGTTCGACCCGCTGTCAAAACAACCTGAACTCAAGCACAGCGGCGTGCGCCTGGAGGCGGTGCAGTTGCCATGGCAGCTGTTCGCGCTGATCGAGGGCGATGTGCAGCAACACTTCGAGGCCCTGCGCCCGCTGTGCGAAGGTTTTGCCTATGTGAGCCTGAGCCTGGCCGGGCGGGAACGGCCGGCGTTGCTGGTACGCGCGGCACATACCGCAGCGCCCGAGCTTGAGCTGCTGACCCGTATCGACCAACTGCTGGGCCTGCACGACGGCCCGGTGATGGCCTACGACGACCCGCGCCGCTCGATCGGCAAGCGGGTGAAGATCGAAAAAGGCCGCATCACGGCCGTACGTCTGGCCGGTGAAACCCTCGCCCGCCACTGGCTGCAGAACCTGTGGCTGGAAGGCCGCACCGATGAGCAGTTGCGCCGCTGGCTACTCGCGCCCTTGAGCGCAGCGCCCGGCGGTGCGGCGGCAAGCAGCAAGGTGTTGTGTAACTGCATGAACGTCAGTGAAAACGCGGTGTGTACCGGTATTGCCCAGGGTCTGGACCTGGATGGACTCAAGCAGTCCCTGGGATGCGGCACGCAATGCGGCTCCTGTGTGCCGGAAATCAAACGTCTGCTGGTCAGCCATCCGCAGCCAATCGCTATCAGTGTGTGAGGACAGGAATATGAGCGCAAAAGTCTGGCTGGTAGGCGCAGGGCCGGGGGATCCGGAGCTGTTGACCCTGAAGGCGGTGCGGGCGATGAACGAGGCCGATGTGGTGCTGATTGACGATCTGGTCAACCCGGCGGTGCTGGAACATTGCGGCGATGCGCGGGTGATTACGGTGGGCAAGCGCGGCGGCTGTCGTTCAACGCCGCAGGATTTCATCCACCGTTTGATGCTGCGTTACGCGCGTCAGGGCAAGTGTGTGGTGCGGCTCAAAGGCGGCGACCCGTGCATTTTCGGACGCGGCGGTGAAGAAGCCATGTGGCTGCGCGAGCGCGGGATCGAGGCCCAGGTGGTCAATGGGATTACGTCGGGGCTGGCAGGCGCAACTAACTGCGATATCCCGCTGACGTTGCGCGGTATCAGCCGTGGCGTAACGCTGGTCACGGCGCATACACAGGACGACAGCCGCCTGAACTGGCGCGCGCTGGCGGAAGGCGGGACGACGCTGGTGGTGTATATGGGCGTGGCGAAGCTGGAAGAAATACGCCAGCAGTTGCTGGACGGCGGCATGACGGCGGATATGCCGGTGGCGATGATCGAGAATGCATCGCTGCCCCAGCAACGCGAGTGCCGCAGCGTGCTGTCGCGCATGCAGGAAGATGCACAGGCTTTCGCGTTGAAGAGCCCGGCGATTCTGGTGATTGGCAGGGTTGCAGCGGCTGAACAGGCAGCTTATGTCGCAGTGGCCGCCAGCGCCTGAGGCAAATTGCAGACGAAAAAAAGCCCGGCCTGAGCCGGGCTTTTTTCTACTACTCAGTAATTACTGAGCGGTAGCTTCAACCGACGCTTCTACGCGACGGTTAACAGCGCGACCAGCTTCAGTTGCGTTATCAGCAACTGGGCGGGATTCGCCGTAACCTACAGCATTTACACGGTTAGGAGCCACGCCGTCTTTAACCAGGATTTGCTTAACAGCGTCAGCACGACGCTGGGACAGCTTCTGGTTGTAAGCATCTGGACCTACGGAGTCAGTGTGACCAGCAACTTCTACGTTGGTGGACGGGTACTGAGCCATGAAGTCGGCCAGGTTTTTCACGTCGCCGTAGCTGTTAGGCTTAACAACGGCTTTGTCGAAGTCGAACTTAACGTCCAGCTCAACACGAACAACCTGAGCAACTGGAGCTTCTGGCTCTGGAGTTGGCTCTGGAGCTGGTGCTGGGGTAGGAGCTGGAGCGACTGCGCCAGCGTTACCGCCGAAGTTCACGCCCAGGCCGACCAGTGCGGAGTAGTCCCACTTGCCGTTGTCCAGACCGTAGTCAGCTTCAACACCGGCACGAGCGTACAGGTTGTTGGTGAAGTAGTACTTCACGCCGGTACCGACGGTGGCGAAAGTGGTCTGATCGCGACCGCTGTGGCCGTCAGCTTGCACGTTGCCACGGCTCTGGTGGCCGAAACCGCCTTCAACGTATGGACGCAGGCTGTCAACGCCGGCCTGACCGAAGTGGTACTGGGCCACGAGGCTGCCAGTGTCACCTTTGATCTTCTGGCTACCAGTACCGTCATTCGAACGGGTGTGGTTAGTCTTGTCGTAGGACAAGTTCA
The DNA here is from genome assembly GCF_034354675.1 of Pseudomonas sp. MH9.3. NCBI lineage: Bacteria > Pseudomonadati > Pseudomonadota > Gammaproteobacteria > Pseudomonadales > Pseudomonadaceae > Pseudomonas > Pseudomonas sp. MH9.3. The sequence continues at coordinate 2,108,107 of NZ_CP133785.1, forward strand.
AGGACAGATCGTCGGTCAGGAAGTAACCAATGCGAGCGCCTGGGTTGAAGCCGTCTTCGATGTGCTTGACGCTATCGTTGTACTGCTTCTTGTAGAACAGCTCGCCTTCAACTGCGCCTTGGCCTTGTGCCAGAACGCCGAAAGAAGTTGCGGCAATAAGAGAACCAATGGCCAAGCCCAAGGTGTTTTTCAGTTTCATCCGTTAAATCCCCATCTGGTGATTGTAAAGCAGTCCCACAAACCGGGGGACAACTCGGCGACAAGTCTAACAGAACTTGCCTACACGTAAGAGATATTTGCCACGCACTAAGTTTCAGTCTCGTCCGCAAATTTCTCACGTAATTTATCTAGAGCACGTTTGTACCGCATTTTTGTAGCACTCAAACCCATGTGCATGATGTCAGCGATCTCCTGGAACTCCAGCTCTGCGACGAATCGCAGCACCAGAATCTCCCGATCGATCGGGTTCACATACACCAGCCAGCGATCGAGTCCGCCCTTGTCCTCGGGTGCCGGCGCCTTTTCTTCAGACGCTTCCTCAAGGGGGTCCAGACTCAAGGCGTCCATCAAGCGACGCTTTCGCCGTTCCTTCCGATACTGCGTGATGCACTCGTTGTACGTGATGCTGTAGAGCCAGGTCTTGAACTTCGATTTGCCCTCGAAGTTCTTGAGGCCGTACAGCACCTTTAGCATCACTTCCTGACAGACATCGTCCGCATCTCTATCGTTCCCTAAATACCTTGAACAAACGTTGAACAGAGTGCGTTGATACCTGCGCATCAATTCTTCATAGGCGCGCGTGATGTGAAACAGCTCCGTATGTGCACGCGCGACCAGCTCCTCATCAGAGAGCTCACGGGGGTCATAGCGCGTGGACAGCGTTTGAGCTTTATTCAAAACAAGTCGTGCCGACAGTCAGGTCAATGTCCGCTACGGCCCGGCAAGCCGGGTTCGCGGCGGCGTACATTAGCAGGGTGCCGGGTCAGCGGCTACTGACCTGCTGTTCAAGGAGTATCCGATTGGACAGCGACACCAGCTCGCCATCATCGGTCAGTACTGTCGTTTTGACGGTACCGATCTCCTCGATTTGCCCCTCGACCTCGCCTACACGCACATTTTGCCCTACCTGATACAGCTCACGCACGTAGATTCCCGCAAGAATCTGACCGGCAATTTCCCGGCTTCCCAACCCCATGGCCAGCGCAACTGCCAGACCAACGGTAATCAAAACAATCACAATCACGTGGTTGAGCAGGTCGGTCTTGACCTCCAACTGGCTGATCGCGACCGAAATACTGATGATGATCACCAGCCCCTGAGCGATTCGCCCCAGGCCGGCAGCATAGTCCAGCCCCACGCCTTCGGCGGCCCCGCGTACCAGCCCATTGGCCAGTTGTGCGAGTAAAACGCCTACCAGCAATACCAGCGCGCCGCCGAAAACCTTGGGCAAATACAGCGCCAGCATGTCGAGCGTAGCTGAAACTCGCTCAAGTCCAAGGGATTGCGCCGCCGAAACCAGAAATATCAGCAAAACGAACCAATAGACAATCTTGCCGATCAAGGTCGAGATCGGCACTTGCAGCCCGGCGCGCCCCAGCAGCTTGGTCAGGCCGGTGCCTGCCATCAAGCGATCCAGGCCCAGTTTCGCGAGCAGCTTGGACAACAGCGTGTCGAGCAGCTTGGCCACGACAAACCCCAGCAGCACCAGCACCAGGGCACCAAACAGGTTGGGAATGAAATTCGCCACCTTGGTCCACAATGCCGTCATCGCGGTGACCAGGCTCTGGGTCCAGAGATCAAGTTCCATGTTCAATCAGCCTTATCAGTGCGAGCAAGAGGTTTGCCACGGGAAACCGGGGATACGTGGGCCGAACCGTTGTTCAGGGCCATCATCAACGCCGGCACCCAACGCCCGAGCAGCCCGAACAGGTCTCCCGCCCCAACCTGACGGTTGGCGGTTTTCAATACGCGGCCCAGGCAGGCATCGTCATCACGGTTGGATGGCGAAGCATTCAGCATGTCACGCAAAGACTGTTCAAACGGATCGTGCATAAAAGACCTCTCGCAAGTGAATTAAAAGACGAGGGTTAAATTCCTGAGGTCACATCCGACCCTTCCTACGTTCAGCTCGTATTCAGGTCAAACCCAGCGCAAGCGTCGAAACAACCACCATTGCCCGAGCGCCACCGACACCATCAACAGGCACGCAATCGCGAATCCATAGGGGCTGGAGGAAAAAGGAATTCCCCCCACATTTATACCCAGCAGACCAGTGAGAAAACTCATCGGCAGGAAAATCCCGGTGATGATTCCGAAGCGGTACATGGTGCGGTTCATGCGCACGCTCAAGCGGCGGTCCTCGGCCTCAAGTACAAGCCCCACGCGCTCCCGGGTCAATTCCAGCTCTTCCAGGTAGCGGGTCAGGCTGTTGTTCAATTCGTTCCAGTAGTCGGCATCGTCGTCACAGAACCACGACAACTTGATCCGCGTGAGCTGACCGAAAATATCCCGTTGCGGCGCCAGGAATCGCTTCAATCCAGCGGCTCTGCGACGGATCTGCAGGATACTGCCATGCTCCGGAGTATACCGTTCGTCGGCATCGAGTTTTTCTTCCTCTGAATCGACGATTTCAGACAGGTCGGTAACCAGATCCTGCACCTTATTGGTCAGGTACTGCGCCATATAAAGGATGAGTTCAGAGGTATTTTTCGGCCCCTTGCCCTCCGCCAGTTGCACCAGCAACTCATCAGTCGCGCGCAATGGGCGCAAACGCAGGGAGATCACACGACTGGCAGAGGCGAAGATGCGCGCCGAGACCATGTCTTCCGGTTCGGCACCCGGGTTGAGGTTGACCCCGCGCAGAAACAGCAACAGCTCGGCGTCCGGCAACGGCAACAGGCGTGGACGGGTGTTCTCCTCCAGCAGCAGGTCGCAGGCGAACTCGCTCAATCCGCTGGATTGGCGCAGCCAGGTGCGGGTTTGCGGATGGCTGCGATCCCAATGCAGCCACAGGCTTTCCCGCGGCTGCAGTTGCAGGTCATCCAGTTCAGTCCGGGCAATCGAACGCGCGCCGCCTTTACCGTCCAGCACCAGGGCATGCACCAGCCCCCATTGCGCGTTTTCTTCCTCGAACATCCTCACCCCTGTCGGCTATTGCGGTTTATTCAGGCATCTTCAGCGGACTGGGCGACACGATCACACCGTTATTGTCGGCATAGATGTATTCGCCCGGACGAAATGTGACGCCGGCAAAGGTCACCACCACGTTCAGGTCACCGATGCCGCGCTTGTCGGTCTTCATCGGGTGGCTGGCCAGGGCCTGCACACCCAGATCGGTCTGGGCGATCACGTCGACGTCACGGATGCAGCCGTAGATCAGCATGCCTTCCCAGCCATTCTTTGCGGCTTTTTCGGCGAGCATGTCGCCCAGCAATGCGCGACGCAGCGACCCCCCACCGTCGACCACCAGCACCTTACCGGCACCCGGCAGGTCAACCTGCTCCCGGACCAGCGAGTTGTCTTCGAAACATTTGAGGGTGACGATTTCGCCGCCAAAGGAATCGCGTCCGCCGAAGTTGCTGAACATCGGCTCGACCACCTGCACCAGGTCGGGGTAGGCATCGCACAGGTCAGGGGTTACGTAATGGATCATGAAAAGAGTCCCTTGCGTCAAAAAGCTGTCTTTGGAAAGAAGCGTCTGCCTCGCAGGTACGCAACATCCCATCCGTTTCGCCGCAACGCAAGCGCGCAGCAGCGACTGAATATGACCAGAAGCGTTTAACGCGTCATAGCTTAGCCGCAACCGCAGATCAGCGAAAAGCCCCGGATCAAGCCGTGGCCATCAGCTCGGGCCGGGCAGCGGACAACGGTGTCAGCGGATCTTTCAGCCACTGCGCCGTCAACGGCCAGACTTCAGCCTGCGCGGCCTTGCTGACAAGCATTTCCACATGCCCGAAATCCCCGGTAAACCCTTGCCCACGCCCCAGGCACAGGTATTGGCGATGTTCGCTGCCCACTTGTTCGAACAGCTGGCGGCAGGCCCAGTCCGGGTCTTGCTCGTCGCCCGCGGCGCTCACCGCCAGCAAGGGCACATCGACCTGGGCCAGGCCCTTCCACCAGTCGGCATCAGCATCGCCAAACCGGCCAAACAGACCGTTCCAGCGCAACGCCTCGATCATCACGCCGGCGGGCTCGTCCTCGGGCCCGCGCTTGAAACGTGGTCCGGACACATGGGCAAAGCGCTTGAGCAACCAGCGACCTGCCCACTCCACCGGCGGGATTTTCAACGGCCAGTGCGTGCGGCTGACCTGACAGCCAAACAACGCCGCCGACGCCACCGCCGATGCTTCCAGGTGGCGCGCGCCCAGGGCGGCAGCCAGGGTGATGGCACCGAGGGAATGCCCGATCCAATGCGGCGTCTGCGCGCTTTGCTCACGCACGAACGCGCCGATGGCCGGCAAATCGTAACGCGCATAGTCGGCCACGCGATTTTTCGCATAGTCCTGATTGCGCCTGGACAGCCCGTGGCCGCGCATTTCCGGGATCCACACATCAAACCCCTGGCGCGCCAGGTAGGCGCCCAGGCCGATGCCCTTGGGCGAGTACCAGAAACGTCGGTTGGAAAAACTGCCGTGCAACAAAATAACCGCAATGCCCCGGTTTTCCGGGACATCGGCCAGGCCCAGACGGGTCACTGCCAGCTCGACGGTGCCGTCGGGGCTGTTACCGGGTTTGAGGCGATACACGTCTTCACTCAGGTCGCCACGACGTTCAGCACTGATCAGGGCGACGGGAAACAGATTGCTGCTGCTTTGCATAATGCTCTTGCACAAAAAAGGGCGGCGTCCGCGAGGATTCCCGCCCTGTACAGATAAGAATGCCGGTCATCCGCAACGGGTGACCGGCACTTTTGACGTTGCGATCTTAAGCGGACGCTTGGCCTTCGGCGAGGAAGAACCAGGTTTCCAGCACCGAGTCAGGGTTCAGCGAGACGCTTTCGATGCCCTGTTCCATCAGCCATTTGGCCAGGTCCGGGTGATCCGACGGGCCCTGGCCGCAGATGCCGATGTACTTGCCGGCCTTGTTACAGGCCTGGATGGCGTTGGCCAGCAGTTTCTTGACCGCCGGGTTACGCTCGTCGAACAAGTGCGCGATGATCCCCGAGTCGCGGTCCAGGCCCAGGGTCAACTGGGTCAGGTCGTTGGAGCCGATGGAGAATCCGTCGAAGAACTCCAGGAACTCTTCGGCCAGAATGGCGTTGGACGGCAACTCGCACATCATGATCACGCGCAGGCCGTTTTCGCCACGGGACAGGCCATTTTCGGCCAGCAGGTCGACCACCTGGCTCGCCTCGCCCAGGGTGCGCACGAACGGCACCATGATTTCGACGTTGGTCAGGCCCATCTCATTGCGCACGCGTTTGAGCGCACGGCATTCGAGCTCGAAGCAGTCGCGGAAGGCTTCGCTGATGTAACGCGAGGCACCACGGAAGCCCAGCATCGGGTTTTCTTCTTCCGGCTCGTAGAGCTTGCCGCCGATCAGGTTGGCGTACTCGTTGGACTTGAAGTCCGACAGGCGCACGATCACCTTTTTCGGGTAGAACGCCGCCGCCAGGGTACTGATGCCTTCCACCAGCTTGTCGACATAGAAGCCCACCGGGTCGTTGTAGCCGGCGATGCGCTTGTCGACGCTCTCTTTGATGTCCAGCGGCAGCCCGTCGTAGTTCAACAGGGCCTTGGGGTGCACGCCGATCATGCGGTTGATGATGAACTCCAGGCGGGCCAGGCCCACACCGGCGTTCGGCAACTGCGCGAAATCGAAGGCGCGGTCCGGGTTGCCGACGTTCATCATGATTTTGAACGGCAGGTCGGGCATGGCGTCGATGGAGTTCTGCTTGATGTCGAAGCCCAGCTCGCCTTCGAAGATGAAACCGGTGTCGCCTTCAGCGCAGGACACGGTCACGCCCTGGCCGTCTTTCAACAGTTGGGTGGCATTGCCGCAACCCACGACCGCCGGGATGCCCAGCTCACGGGCGATGATCGCCGCGTGGCAGGTACGCCCGCCACGGTTGGTGACGATGGCGCTGGCGCGTTTCATCACCGGTTCCCAGTCCGGGTCGGTCATGTCGGAGACCAGCACGTCACCCGGCTGAACCTTGTCCATCTCGGACACGTCCTTGATGATCCGTACCTTGCCCGCGCCAATGCGCTGGCCGATGGCACGGCCTTCCACCAGCACGGTACCGGTTTCCTTCAACAGGTAACGTTCCATGACGTTGGCCGAGGTGCGGCTCTTCACGGTTTCCGGACGAGCCTGCACGATGTACAGCTTGCCGTCGTCACCGTCCTTGGCCCACTCGATGTCCATCGGGCACTTGTAGTGCTTTTCGATGATCATCGCCTGTTTGGCCAGCTCGCTGACTTCCGCGTCGCTCAGGCAGAAGCGCGCGCGCTCGGCCTTGTCCACATCGACGGTCTTGACCGAACGACCGGCCTTGGCCTCGTCGCCGTAGATCATCTTGATCGCCTTGCTGCCCAGGTTGCGGCGCAGGATGGCCGGGCGACCGGCCTCAAGGGTGTGCTTGTGCACGTAGAATTCGTCCGGGTTGACCGCGCCCTGTACGACGGTTTCGCCCAGGCCGTAGGCGCCGGTGATGAACACCACGTCACGGAAGCCCGATTCGGTATCGAGGGTGAACATCACGCCGGCGGTGCCGGTTTCCGAACGCACCATGCGCTGCACGCCGGCAGACAGGGCCACCAGCTTGTGGTCGAAACCCTGGTGCACGCGGTAGGAAATGGCGCGGTCGTTGAACAGCGAGGCAAACACTTCCTTGGCCGCGCGGATCACGTTTTCCACGCCACGGATATTCAGGAAGGTTTCCTGCTGACCGGCAAAGGAGGCGTCGGGCAAGTCTTCGGCGGTGGCCGAGGAACGCACGGCGACGGCCATGTCCGGATTGCCGGCCGACAGGGTGGCGAAGGCGGTGCGAATTTCTTCGTTGAGCTTTTCAGGGAACTCGGCCTCCATGATCCATTGGCGGATCTGGCTGCCGGTTCTGGCCAGGGCGTTGACGTCATCGACGTCCAGAGCGTCCAGCGCGGCGTGGATCTGAGCGTTGAGGCCGCTCAGCTCGAGGAAATCACGGTACGCCTGGGCCGTGGTGGCGAAACCACCGGGCACCGACACACCTGCGCCTGCAAGATTACTGATCATCTCGCCGAGGGATGCGTTCTTGCCCCCTACGTGCTCTACATCATGGACGCCGAGCTTATCGAGGGAAACTACGTACTCTACCAAGGTGATCTCTCCACTTTCTGTGTTGGAAAAGCTCATGGACGCCGACGGCTCAGTAGGAGCATTCGCCAGCGCTTGTGGCCTGGGCCTGGAAAATAAGTGAGAATGCGGCCCACTGCGGGACAGCAAAATCGCGCCTATCATATCCAAGATTCGCCATCAGCTTAAGGCCCAGGGCTCAAATGAAACGATCTGCTTTCTTTATCTCCGATGGCACTGGCATTACTGCCGAAACCCTGGGCCAAAGCCTGCTCGCGCAGTTCGAAAACATTACCTTCGCCAAATTCACCCGGCCCTATATAGACAGCGTGGATAAAGCGCGGGCCATGGTACAACAAATCAATCTGGCGGCTGAAAAAGACAGCTGCCGCCCGATCATTTTCGACACCATCGTCAATCAGGACATTCGTGAGATTCTTGCGACCTCCAATGGTTTCATGATCGACATCTTCTCCACCTTCCTCGCGCCGCTGGAGCAGGAGCTGAGCGAACACTCCTCCTATTCGGTAGGAAAGTCCCACTCCATCGGGCATAACTCCAACTATATGGAGCGTATCGAGGCGGTCAACTTCGCCCTCGACAACGACGACGGCGCACGCACGCACTACTACGACAAGGCTGACCTGATCCTGGTGGGCGTGTCGCGTTGCGGCAAGACGCCAACCTGTCTGTACATGGCCATGCAATTCGGCATCCGCGCGGCCAACTACCCGCTGACCGAAGACGACATGGAACACCTGACCCTGCCCGCCGCCCTGCGCGCGCACTCGCACAAGCTGTTCGGCCTGACCATCGACCCGGACCGCCTGACCGCCATCCGCAACGAGCGCAAGCCCAACAGCCGCTATTCGAGCTACGCGCAGTGCGAGTTCGAGGTGCGTGAAGTGGAAAATCTGTTCCGGCGCGAGAATATTGCGCATATCAATTCCACGCATTTCTCGGTGGAAGAAATTTCGGCAAAGATTCTGGTGGAGAAAGGGGTGGAGCGCAGGTTCAAGTAATCAACGCCCCCTCCCACAAAAAGCCTGATCAGCCTTACAGATGAAACCTTCCGCCACCCTGCCCCAGCGCGGTTGCCAACGCATCGAACCCCGTCCGCAACAACTGATCATCCCCGGACGTGTTACAGATACTCGCCCGAATAAACTGCGGCACCGCCGTCTGCCCCACCGCAAAGGCTTCTGCGGTGGCGATCAGGTAATTGTTCTGTTTGAGTTCGGCTTCTATTTCCGACGCGCGCCAGGGCTCCGGCACTTCGATCCAGAAGTGCGGACTATTCAGGTGAGTACGGTAAGCCAGGCCAGCCAGCAAATCCTCCACCAGCGCCTTGCGCCGGCTGATCTCACTGATCTGTTGACGCAACAGGTATTCCGCCGTGCCGTTTTCGATCCACTGGGTGGCCAACTCCAGGGTCACTGGCGTGGCCATCCAGCAGGTGGAGCGCAAGGCGGCAGAAATGCGGCTGACCAGCGCGGGCGGCGCATGCACATAACCCACGCGCAACCCGGCTGACACCGCCTTGCTCAGGCTACTGATCAAAATCGTACGCTCGGGCGCGAAATAGCTGAGAGGCGGCGGCCGGTCTTCCACCAGAACGCCGTGGGCCTCATCCTCAAGAATCAACAGATTGTGTTCGCGACAGACTCTGGCCAGCGCTTCGCGGCGCGCCACCGATAACACTGACGTCGTAGGGTTCTGAATCGTGGGTGTGCAGTACAACGCCGAAATTCGGTGATTACGACAGAGTTCATCCAGCGCGCCCGGCAGCACACCCTCCTCATCCATCTCCAGGCCGATCAGGCGGATACCGAGCATGCGTGACGCCGTGATCAACCCCGGATAAGTCAGCTGTTCGGTGACCACCGTATCGCCGGCCCGCAGCAGGGCCATCATGGCGCAGAGCAAACCGTGCTGACCGCCATTCACGCAGATGACCTGCTCGGGAATCGGATGGAAATCGCGCTGTACCAACCACTGCGCACCGGCTTCGCGGTAACGCGGCAGGCCCGCGTCCGGGGTGTAGGCGCTGATCTCCTGGAGAAACTTGGCGTTGGTCGACAGGGTCTGGAAGCTCTGTGCCAGGAACACCGTCTCCTGCCCGGGGATATGCATGTTGCGGCTCATGTCGAAGTACTGGCGCGGCTCCTCGCTGACATTGCGAAAGCCTTCATCGCGCTGGCGCTCCATCCCGCGCTTGCGCACGAAGGTGCCGTCACCGACCCGCGCCACCACCAGCCCCAGACGTTCCAGCTCGCCGTAGGCGCGGCTGATGGTGCCGATGGTGACGCCCAGATTGTCCGAAAGCACCCGATGGGGCGGCAGTTTTCGTCCCGGTTCAATCAAGCCTTCAAGGATGCCCCGCTCCATGACATCGGACAGGCGCTTGTACTTGACACCCTGTCCGTTGGACAACCCCTCACGCATAATTGACACCATGTCAATATTTGTTTTGACAGTCATCTTTCGCCCTAATAGTGTGCTTTTACGGGTTCAATCGCCGATTTTTACCGCTTGTTACACGCTCAATATAGAGTTCAATGTCGGCTCAGGGAAGCAATAAACGATGCCAATGTCTGCTGTTCTCGAAAACACCGCCAAAACCAAAACACCCAAACAGTGGTTGCCCGGCCTGGTCACCAGTGTGATGTTTCTTATCGTGTGCCTGAGCTGGGGGACCACGTGGCTGGGTATCAAGATCGCGGTGGAAAGCGTGCCACCGCTAACGTCCGCCGGCCTGCGCTTTCTGATCGCATTCCCGCTGTTCCTGTGTTTTGCCAGGGTGCGCCGCGAGCCGATCCTGTTTCCTCGGGAGAGCCGCTGGTTTTTCGTATTCGTGACACTGTCCTACTTCAGTATTCCGTATTACCTGCTCAACTACGGCGAGATGCATGTTTCGTCGGGCCTCACCGCCCTGCTGTTCAGCTGCATGCCGGTGTTCATCCTGATTTTTTCCGCGCTGTTTTTGCGCGAGCGCATCTACTTTTCCCAGGTGGTCGGCATTGGAATCGGTTTCGGCAGTCTCTACATGATCATCCGCAGCCAGGGCCTGCACCTGGACCACGCCGAGTTCTTCGGGGTGCTGGCGATCCTCGGCGCCGCGATCATGCATGCGTTGTGCTATGTGATTACCAAGCAAAAAGGCAGCGCCATCAGCGTGATCACCTACAACACCCTGCCCATCGGGATTGCCGGCCTGATGCTGTTCGTGGCCGGCTTGTGGTTTGAAACGCCGACGTTCGAAGACATCACCCTGCGCTCCTGGAGCGCGCTGTTCTACCTGGGGCTGGTGGCATCGGTGGGCGGTTTCATCGTGTACTTCATGCTGCTCAAGCGCCTGAGCCCGATCATCCTGTCGTTCGTGTTCATTATCTTCCCGGTGTTCGCGGTGATCATCGGCGCCTGGTACGAGGGCGTGGCGCTGTCCCGTGACCTGATGCTCTACTCGGCAGTCCTGCTGGCCGGTTTTGCGATCACCAAGCTGCCCATCGAAAAATTCCTGGCCAAGAAAAATTGAGCCGCCCACCACGACGCGAGAGCAACATGGATGTCCTTCGTCCCACCGCCCTGGAACAAATCTACGCCCACGCCGGCCGCTGCTACCCCGAAGAGTGCTGCGGTTTCGTCTTCGCCGATGGCAGCGTGTACCCGGGCTGCAATATCCAGAACGAACTGCACCGCAAAAACCCCGAGATGTACCCACGCAGCGCGGCCAATGGCTACACCTTTGCCGTGGCCGACACCCTGCTGCTGAACAAGGCATTGCGCAGCGATAACCCGGTGGTGGTGATCTACCACTCGCACCCGGATGTCGGCGCCTATTTCAGCGATGAAGACCAGGACAAGGCGCTGTTCATGGGCGAACCGATCCACCCGGTCAGTTATCTGGTGGTCGACGTCCGTCAGGGCCAGGCCCAGGGTTCCAAGCTGTTTGCCTGGGATGGCAAGCATTTCGCCCTCACCCCTTTCAACGACCTGCATGCGGAGCTGTCCATGAACGCTGTCTCTTTCCCCGACATTCTGGTTCGCGTGGCCAAGTTGCCGGAGTCGACCCTCGAGGGCGCCGGATCGACATTGCGCGAGGTCATGGAAAACCTGTGCAGCCGCCACCCGCAGCTGCGCGCACACTTGTTTCACGAGAACAACAACCAGCTCAAGGAACATTTTCTGTTCACCGCCGAAGAAGCCTTGATCGACGCCGACGAGCCACTGCCGGAAAAAGCCCATATCGATGTGCTGCTCGCCACTTCCGGCGGCATGGACGTCGACGCGCTGAGCAATGAAGAAGTGCAACGCTACGTGCGGCACATCACCCTGCCCGGCGTCGGTCGCGAAGGCCAGTTGAAGCTGAAAAAGGCCAGGGTGCTGATCATCGGCACGGGAGGCCTGGGCTCGCCCATCAGCCTGTACCTGGCCGCCGCCGGCGTCGGCACCCTGGGCCTGGTGGATTTTGATGTGGTGGAAAGCAGCAACCTGCAACGCCAGATCGTTCACGGCAACAGCAGCCTGGGCATGTCCAAGGTCGAATCCGCCAAACAGCGCCTGCAGGACCTCAACAGCCATATCCGGATCAACACCCACGACACCACCTTCAATGCCGATAACGCCCTCGAGCTGGTCGGCGCCTACGACCTGGTGATCGACGGCACCGACAATTTCGACACGCGCTATCGGGTCAACGACGCCTGCGTACAGCTGGACAAGCCGCTGGTGTACGGCGCCATCTACCGCTTCGACGGGCAGATCAGCGTGTTCAACTACCAGGGCGGGCCGTGCTATCGCTGCCTGTTTCCCAGCCCACCGCCAGCCGAACTGGCGCCCAACTGCAGCGCCGGCGGGGTGATCGGCGTGCTGCCGGGGGTGGTCGGGATGATCCAGGCCACCGAGGCGATCAAGCTGCTAATCGGCATTGGCGAGCCGTTGTCCGGGCGCCTGATGCGCTTCGATGCCCTGGCGATGAAATTCACTGAGGTGCGCTTCAAGCGCCGCGCCAATTGCCCGTGCTGCTCCGCCCAGCGCCACAGCCACACCGTCGCCCCGGCAGTTTGCGCCGACGCCGTGGCGCCCCAGCCGTGCCTCGCCGAGGAGCGCTACATCAAGCCGCACGTCCTCAAGCAAGTGCTGGAACACCCGAACAGCGCCGATGTGCTGGTGGATGTGCGCGATGCCAGCGAACTGGAGGTGTGCAAGCTGCCGGGCGTGGTGCACATTCCCCTCGACGAGCTGGATTCGCAGCTCGGCCGCCTGAGCCGCGACAACACCCATTACCTGATCTGCTACGCCGGCACCCGCGCCGAGCAGGCGGCGAGCACCCTGCTGGCCGCCGGTTTTGCCAACACCAGGGTGCTGCAGGGCGGCATGAAGCATTGGGTGCGCGACGTCGAACCCGACATGCCGTTGTATTGAGCGGGGGGGCAGAGCGATGTTGCATAACTCGATTATCGACGCCATCGGCCACACGCCGACTGTGCGCCTGGCGCAGTTTTCCGAAGACCTCGGCATCGAGGTCTACGCCAAGCTCGAATCCCTCAACCCCGGTGGCAGCCACAAGGCGCGCATCGCCCTGGGCATGATCCTCGACGCCGAACGCCGTGGTGTGCTGATCCGTGATTCCGGGCAAACCCTGATCGAACCCAGCGGCGGCAATACCGGCATCGGCCTGGTGATGGCCGCCAATGTGCTGGGCTACAAAGTGGTGCTGGTGATTCCCGACAACTACAGCCCGGAAAAACAGAAACTGCTGCGCCTCTACGGCGCCAGGGTGGTGTTGTCGGACAGCCGCCTGGGCAACAACTCCCACGGCGAGAAATGCATGGAGTTGCAGTTGGAAAACCCCAACTACGTGATGCTTAACCAGCAACGCAACGGCGCCAACCCGCAGACCCATCGCGACACCACCGCGCCGGAGATCCTGCGCGACTTCGGTGAGCTGCGTGCGGACTATTTCGTCAGCGGCATCGGCACCGGCGGCCATATCACCGGCATCGGCGAAACCCTCAAGGCCGCCTGGCCGGGCCTGCGCGTGATGGGCGTGGAGCCCGAAGAATGTGACCTGCTCAAGGACCGGCATGCGCCGCACGACATTCAGGGCCTGTCGATCGGCCTGATCCCGAGCATCCTCAACCTGGACGTGATCGACGGCATGCTCAAGGTCTCGCACCGGGCGTGCGTCGACATGATCAAACGCATCATGCGCACCGACGCCATCAGCCTGGGCCTGTCCTCGGCCGCCAATCTGGTCGCCATCGCCCAACTCGCCCCCGAACTGCCGCCTGAAACGGTGGTGCTGACCCTGGTCTACGACAATGCCGACAGCTACCTGCCCAACTTCGAGTAACCGGCCTTCCAACTATCCAGACTGCGGAGGTGGCTCCATGGGGGGCTTTATCGACATGCAACTGCTGCACGATGAGCTGCTCACGCACCTCATCAAGACGCTCACGCCGGCGCAGATGAAGCAGCTGGAACCGCACCTGGCGCCATTGATCCAGGACGCGGCGCAGGCGGTGGCCGAAGACCTGATCGCCTACGCCAGCCGCGACCCGGCTTCACGCGGGCGCGGCGAGTTGATCCTGGAGTCCTACGCCTCGTTCAAGGCGGTGCTGTACTACCGGCTCGCGCACCGTGTGTGGAATTTCCCGGACCAGACGGATGAGGCGTTTGCGCACATCGCCTCGCAGTTGAGCAACCAGGGCAAGATGCTCTCCGGCGCCGACATTCACCCGGCGGCACGCATCGGCCGGCGGTTTGTGCTCGACCACGGCTACGGCACGGTGATCGGCGAAACCTGCGAAATCGGCAACGACTGCTACATCCTCTGTGGCGTGACACTTGGCGCGCGCGGCATCGCCAACAACCCCGACGGCAAGCGCCACCCGCGCCTGGGCAATAACGTCGAGATCGGCTCCGGCGCACGGGTGCTGGGCTACGTGCTGATTGGCGACAATGTGTTTATCAGCCCGGCCTGCGTGATCACTCAGGACGTGCCGGCGGGCACCAAGGTCAAGGTGGTCAACCAGATCCAGATGCAGAAGAACGATGCGTCCGAGCACAGCACCTACCTCGGCGCATTCGCCCTCGAGGAGCGCTTGCATGTGGTCGGTGAAATCACCGCCGGGCACAAGGTCACGGTGCTGGACGCCGACTTTCATCCGTTGCCGGGGCTGATGCTGGAGCCCACGATGAAGGAGCGCCACCACCTGCAATTTCGCCTGCATCGCACCGAACCGAACAACCCGCTGCCGCGCCTGCCGCTGAACCTGAAAGTCTGCGGGCCGGAGTTTGAAATCACCCTGCTGTCCCCGCCGGGCTTGAGTGCGATGGTGCGCTCGGTGTTGCAGGCCAGCCCATTGATCGTCGGAGGTTGAACATGTCTGTGCACTCCATGGAAACCCTGGCGCTGTTCGACAGCGCGCCCTACCAGAACACGTTCAGCGCCCGGGTAAGGGCCGTCGGCGAACACGGCATCGCCCTGGAGCACACACTGTTCTACCCCACCGGCGGCGGACAACCGGGCGATACCGGCCGCTTCATCCTGGCCGATGGCACGCGCGTCGACGTGATCGGCACCGTGCGCGACCCGGTATCGCGCGCGATCATCTGGCACCAGGTGCACCAGTGTCCCGCGCAGTTGATCGCCGGCGTCCAGGTGGAGGCGGAAATTGATTGGGATCGGCGCTACTTGCACATGAAGATGCACACCTGCCTGCACCTGCTGTGCTCGATCATCGATGCGCCGGTGACCGGCTGCAGCATCAGCGCAGACAAGGGCCGCCTGGATTTCGACCTGCCGGAAATGACCCTGGACAAGGACAGCATCACCCGCGACCTGAACGCACTGATCGAACAGGCCCACGAGGTAAAAACGCTGTCGATGCCTGCGTCGGAATACGCCACGCTGCTGCAGATCACCCGTACCCAGGCAGTCGCGCCGCCGGTGATTCAGGGCTCGGTGCGGGTGATCGACATCGCCGGCGTGGATATCCAGCCGTGCGGCGGCACCCATGTGGCCAACACCGACGAGATCGGCCGGGTGTTCTGCGAGAAAATCGAGAAGAAGAGCAAGCACAACCGTCGGGTGATACTGCGGTTCGAATGAATATCGGTACTGACGCCGCCAAGTGCAGGAGGTAACTCCTATACCGGCGGGCGGGGTGCTGGAGCCTATTTCTTTTGTTGAATGACTTGCTGACTCAAGCTGTCAACTTTCAGCTGAAGTTGTGCAATGAATTGCTCGTAAGCCTGTGCCGCGTTATCAAGGTGGGTGTTGAGCTGCTCGTTTTGTCTCTTCAGTTCTTCGATGGTGCGGGTCTCAGACGTTGCTGGCTGGGTGGCCGGAAGCGTTTCTTCGCTTTGCCTGGCGGCGGGTGCTTGAGGCTGCATGCTGTCCGACTCAGTGGTCATGTGGTTATCCACCGGCATGGTCGGAGTATCGTTGGGGGAGGCACCCGTGCCGCTGATCTTTTGAAACAAACCATCAATTTGTTGACTCAGCCCCATCAGCAATCCCGCGAACTTCCTGAGTGCGTCATCGACCTGCTGGTAAAACTGATTGATTTGGCTGCTCAGTGCTCCGAGACCAGGAGTCTGCAGCGACTGCGGCGACTGCGTGTGCGGTGACTCTTGCATGGGTGTCTGTTGCACGGGAGTCGAATCTTGAGTCCGAGCAAGGTTCTCCCTCTCGACTGCGGCACTCCTGACTTGGCTGCCACTATCAAAAGGGGTTTGCCGAGTGGCTTTTTCCGGGTGTTCAAGTTGCTGGGTCAGGTCGGCAATCTGTTGCTGAAGTCCTTTTATCATCGACTCAAACCTGGCGACCAATGCGCTGAATTTCTCATTGAGCGCTTGGTTTTGCAGGGTCAGTTTCGTCACCTGGCCTGGTTCAGCGGCTTTCACCTGCTCGGTGTTGACCAGTGCACTGTGACCCGAAAATTGGCCGCGCTGCTGGGCCGTCATGGGGCTACGGGGCGGCGTCGAATCCTGGGGAGCAGCCAAATATTCAGCGGCCTCAGCGCTGTGCTCACGACGGATGGGCGCCGGATTGGGGGACATTTCGTAGCCGGCGGTATAAGGCGTTTGTGACTGAGTATTTACGCTGGTCATAGGTACCTTCCAAGATTCAGGTAGTGGGTGTTCACAAGGCCTGCTCGAGCAAGTCTTATGGCTACCTGATTGGTGTTTATCCGGAAGAAGTTCCGTACTGTTCAGGAGTCGTAAGTAGCAACCTGTTTCGAGTAAAAAACAGGCTGCTCAAGGCAACGAAGATCAAATGTGGGAGCTGGCTTGCCCGCGAAGGCGGTAGTCCAGCAACCATTGATGTTGGCTGACCCGGCGCGTTCGCGGGCAAGCCGCTCCCACAGGGGGAGTCGGCAGTTTTCGGGACGAAATTGGCTCTAGAACGCGTCGCCGGGGATGCGCACGAAGCCCTCCATCAGCACCCGAGCACTGCGGCTCATGATGGCTTTTTTGACCACCCATTCACCGTTCACCTGGCTGGCCTCGGCGCCCACGCGCAGGGTGCCGGAGGGGTGCCCGAAGCGCACCGCGCTGCGCTCCACGCCACCTGCCGCCAGGTTGACCAGGGTTCCGGGAATCGCCGCCGCGGTGCCAATCGCCACTGCCGCCGTGCCCATCATGGCGTGGTGCAACTTGCCCATGGACAGCGCGCGCACCAGCAGGTCCACGTCGGCGGCCTTGATCGACTTGCCGCTGGACGCCACATAATCCGCAGGCGTCGCCACGAACGCGACTTTCGGCGTGTGCTGGCGCTGGGCGGCTTCGTCCAGGTGGCTGATCAGGCCCATGCGCAACGCGCCGTGGGCGCGCACGGTCTCGAACATCGCCAGGGCCTTGGGGTCGCCGTTGATCGCACCTTGCAGTTCGGTGCCGGTATAGCCGAGGTCTGCGGCGTCGATGAAAATCGTCGGGATGCCGGCGTTGATCAGTGTCGCCTTGAAGGTCCCCACGCCGGGCACTTGCAGCTCGTCGACGAGGTTGCCGGTGGGGAACATCGCACCACCACCGCCCTCCTCTTCCGCCGCCGGGTCGATGAACTCCAGTTGCACTTCGGCGGCCGGGAAGGTCACGCCGTCCAGTTCAAAGTCGCCGGTTTCCTGCACCGCGCCGTCGGTGATCGGCACGTGGGCGATGATGGTCTTGCCGATATTGGCCTGCCACACGCGCACGACGGCGACGCCGTTGTGCGGTATGCGCGCGGCATCGACCAGCCCGGCGCTGATGGCGAACGCACCGACCGCCGCCGACAGGTTGCCGCAATTGCCGCTCCAGTCGACGAAGGGTTTGTCGATGGCGACCTGGCCGAACAGGTAGTCCACGTCATGCTCGGCGCGGCTGCTCCTGGACAGGATCACGGTTTTGCTGGTGCTGGACGTCGCACCGCCCATGCCATCGATCTGCTTGTCATAGGGGTCGGGGCTGCCGATCACTCGCAACAGCAGGGCATCGCGTGCGGCGCCGGGCACCTGCGCCGCAACGGGCAAGTCCTGGAGACTGAAAAACACACCCTTGCTGGTACCGCCACGCATGTAGGTGGCGGGGATTCTGATTTGCGCTGCATGTGCCATGGTCAGTCCCTCAGGCGGTCGCCGCCGATGCCAGGAAGTCCTGGGCAAAACGCTGCAACACGCCGCCCGCCTCGTAGATCGATACTTCTTCGGCGGTGTCCAGACGGCAAGTCACCGGCACGTCGACACGTTCGCCATTTTTACGATTGATCACCAGGGTCAACTGCGCACCCGGAGTGCGCGCGCCAAGCACATCATAGGTTTCACTGCCGTCGATCTGCAGGGTGTGACGGTCGGTGCCCGGCAGAAACTCCAGCGGCAGCACGCCCATGCCCACCAGATTGGTACGGTGGATGCGTTCGAAGCCTTCGGCGGCAATCGCTTCCACCCCGGCCAGACGCACGCCTTTGGCCGCCCAGTCGCGGGATGAGCCCTGACCGTAGTCGGCGCCGGCGATGATGATCAGCGGCTGCTTGCGCTGCATGTAGGTTTCGATGGCTTCCCACATGCGCGTGACCTGGCCCTCGGGCTCGATGCGCGCCAGTGAGCCCTGCTTGACCTTGCCGTTTTCCACCACCATTTCATTGAACAGTTTCGGGTTGGCGAAGGTGGCGCGTTGGGCGGTCAAGTGGTCGCCCCGATGGGTCGCGTAAGAGTTGAAGTCGACTTCCGGCAGGCCCATTTTTGCCAGGTATTCGCCGGCGGCGCTGTCGAGCATGATGGCGTTGGACGGCGACAGGTGATCGGTGGTGATGTTGTCCGGCAGCACCGCCAGCGGGCGCATGCCCTTGAGCGGCCGCGCCCCGGCCAGCGCGCCTTCCCAATAAGGCGGACGGCGAATATAGGTGCTTTGCGGGCGCCAGTCGTACAGTGGCGCCACCTTGGGGCCGGTGTCTTCGTGAATCGCGAACATCGGGATATACACCGCGCGGAACTGCTCAGGCTTGACCGAGGCCTTGACCACCGCATCGATCTCTTCGTCGCTGGGCCAGAGGTCCTGCAGGCGGATTTCATTGCCCTGCGCGTCGAGCCCGAGCACATCCTTTTCGATGTCGAAACGGATGGTGCCGGCAATCGCGTAGGCCACCACCAGCGGTGGCGAAGCCAGAAATGCCTGTTTGGCGTACGGGTGAATCCGCCCGTCGAAGTTGCGGTTGCCCGACAACACAGCGGTGGCGTACAGGTCGCGGTCGATGATTTCCTGCTGGATCACCGGGTCCAGCGCGCCCGACATGCCATTGCAGGTGGTGCAGGCAAAGGCCACCACGCCAAAGCCGAGTTTTTCCAGTTCGTCAGCCAGACCCGCTTCTTCCAGGTACATCGCCACCGTCTTCGAGCCCGGCGCCAGCGACGACTTGACCCACGGCTTGCGCGTCAGCCCCAGCCTGTTGGCGTTGCGCGCCAGGAGGCCGGCGGCGATGACGTTGCGCGGGTTGCTGGTGTTGGTGCAGCTGGTGATGGCGGCGATGATCACCGCGCCGTCGGGCATCTGCCCTGGTACTTCGTCCCACTGGCCGCTGATGCCTTTGGAGGCCAGGTCACGGGTGGCTACACGGGCGTGAGGATTGCTCGGGCCGGCCATGTTGCGCACCACGCTGGACAGATCGAACGTAAGGCCGCGCTCGTATTGCGCGCCTTTCAGATCATCGGCCCACAGGCCGGTGTGGCGGGCGTACTGTTCGACCAGGGCGACCTGTTCGTCTTCACGGCCGGTGAGTTTGAGGTAGGCGATGGTCTGCGGATCGATGTAAAACATCGCTGCCGTGGCGCCGTATTCCGGGGCCATGTTGGAGATGGTCGCGCGGTCGCCCAGGGTGAGCCTGGAAGCGCCCTCACCGAAGAACTCCAGCCATGCACCGACCACTTTTTGCTTGCGCAGAAACTCGGTCAGCGCCAGCACCATGTCGGTGGCAGTGATGCCCGGCAACAGCTTGCCGGTCAGCTCGACGCCGATGATTTCCGGCAGGCGCATCCACGACGCGCGGCCCAGCATCACGCTCTCGGCTTCGAGGCCACCGACGCCGATGGCGATCACGCCCAAGGCGTCCACATGCGGGGTGTGGCTGTCGGTGCCGACGCAGGTATCCGGGAAGGCCACGCCGTCGCGCACCTGGATCACCGGGGACATTTTCTCCAGGTTGATCTGGTGCATGATGCCGTTGCCCGGCGGGATCACGTCGACGTTCTTGAAGGCTTTTTTGCTCCACTCGATAAAGTGGAAGCGGTCTTCGTTGCGGCGATCTTCGATGGCGCGGTTTTTCTCGAACGCGTCCGGGTCGGCACCGCCGGCTTCGACGGCCAGGGAATGATCGACGATCAACTGCGTCGGCACCACCGGGTTGACCTGTGCCGGGTCGCCGCCTTGCAGGGCGATGGCGTCACGCAGGCCGGCGAGGTCGACCAGCGCGGTCTGGCCGAGGATGTCATGGCACACCACGCGGGCCGGAAACCATGGGAAGTCGAGATCGCGCTTGCGCTCGATCAACTGGCGCAGGGACGCATCGAGGGTGGCCGGATCGCAGCGGCGCAGCAGGTTTTCGGCCAGTACGCGGGAGGTGTAGGGCAAGGTGGCGTAGGCGCCGGGGGTGATGGCTTCGACGGCCGCGCGGGTGTCGAAGTAATCCAGCCGGCTACCGGGGAGCGGTTTGCGAAATTCAGTGTTCATCGTCAGAACTCGGTCACGGTGATTGCAAAGGAAGCCGGAGCTCGAACTGGAACGCGATCCCATGTGGGAGGGGGCTTGCCCCCTCCCACATGGGATCCGATTGCCAATTCGGGATCGACGGTCTTCAGCGACGTTCGATTGCCACGAACTTGCGCTGCTCGACGCCGGTGTACTCGGCGCTTGGACGGATGATGCGGTTGTTGGCGCGCTGTTCGAACACATGGGCCGCCCAGCCGGTGAGGCGTGAGCAGACAAAGATCGGGGTGAACAGCTTGGTCGGGATGCCCATGAAGTGATATGCCGAGGCGTGGTAGAAGTCGGCGTTGGGGAACAGTTTTTTCTGTTCCCACATGGTTTTGTCGATGGCTTCGGAAACCGGGAACAGCACGGTATCGCCCACTTCGTCAGCCAGCTTTTTCGCCCAGCCCTTGATCACTTCATTGCGCGGGTCGCTGTCTTTGTAGATCGCGTGGCCAAAGCCCATGATCTTGTCCTTGCGCGCCAGCATGCCGAGGGTGCCCTCCACCGCTTCTGCGGCCGAGCCGAAACGCTCGATCATTTCCATCGCCGCTTCGTTGGCGCCGCCGTGCAGCGGGCCACGCAGCGAGCCGATGGCTGCGGTGACGCAGGAATACAGGTCGGACAAGGTCGAGGCACACACCCGCGCGGTGAAGGTGGAGGCGTTGAATTCGTGCTCGGCGTAGAGGATCAGCGACACGTTCATCACTTTGACGTGCAGGTCGCTGGGCTTCCTGCCATGCAGCAGGTGCAGGAAGTGGCCGCCGATGCTCGGTTCGTCGGTCACGCAATCGATGCGCTGGCCGTCGTGACTAAAGCGGTACCAGTAGCACATGATCGCCGGGAAGGCGGCGAGCAGGCGGTCGGTGACATCGTGCTGCGCACTGAAGTCTTTTTCCGGCTCGATATTGCCGAGGAACGAGCAGCCGGTGCGCATCACGTCCATCGGGTGGGCGTCAGCGGGGATGCGTTCGAGCACTTCCTTCAAGGCTTGCGGCAGGTCGCGCAACGTGCCGAGCTTTTTGCTGTAGTCCGCCAGTTGGGCCTGGGTCGGCAGCTCGCCGTACAGCAGCAGATAGGCAACTTCTTCAAACTGCGCGTCGGCGGCCAGTTCACGCACATCGTAGCCACGGTAGGTAAGACCGGCGCCGGCCTGGCCCACGGTGGACAGCGCAGTCTGCCCGGCCACCTGGCCACGCAGGCCGGCGCCACTCAATACTTTTGCTTCAGCCATGGTGTTTCTCCAATTTTGTCGTTGTTCAGGGAGCCACAAGGTTTATTTTTTGGCGGCGAACAGCGCGTCGAGCTTCTGTTCGAAGGTGTGGTAGTCGATACGGTCGTAAAGCTCCATGCGCGTCTGCATGGTGTCGATCACGTTCTGTTGGGTGCCGTCGCGACGGATCGCGGTGTAGACGTTCTCGGCGGCCTTGTTCATGGCGCGAAAGGCCGAAAGCGGGTACAGCACCAGGGAAACATCCGCAGATTTCAACTGTTCGGTGGTGTACAGCGGGGTCGAGCCGAATTCGGTGATGTTGGCCAGGATCGGCGCTTTGACGCGGGCAGCGAACAGTTTGTACATGTCCAGTTCAGTGATGGCTTCCGGGAACACCATGTCGGCACCGGCCTCGATGCACGCGGCCGCGCGTTCCAGGGCAGACTCCAGCCCCTCGACGGCCAGGGCGTCGGTGCGCGCCATGATCACGAAGCTGTCATCGGTGCGCGCGTCCACGGCGGCCTTGATGCGGTCGACCATTTCCTGCTGGGACACGATTTCCTTGTTGGGACGATGGCCGCAGCGCTTGGCGCCGACCTGGTCCTCGATATGAATGGCTGCGGCGCCGAACTTGATCATCGACTTGACGGTGCGCGCCACGTTGAACGCCGAAGAGCCGAAACCGGTGTCCACGTCCACCAGCAGCGGCAGGTCGCACACGTCGGTGATGCGGCGCACATCGGTGAGCACGTCGTCCAGGCCGGTGATGCCCAGGTCCGGCACCCCCAGGGAGCCCGCTGCGACGCCGCCGCCCGACAGGTAGATCGCCTTGAAACCGGCGCGCTTGGCCAGCAGGGCGTGGTTGGCGTTGATCGCGCCGACCACCTGCAAGGGATGCTCGCTGGCGACGGCGTCACGGAAACGCTGGCCCGGCGTACGCTTATTGTGGGAACTCATGACTCACCTCGTGATTGGGCGCAACCGTCGGGAAAGTGACGGGCAATGTTGCGTTTGGAAGCGCCGATATGGCGGCGCATCAGCAGTTCGGCCAGTTCACCGTCGCGCTCGGCAATCGCGTCGAGAATGCGGTGATGCTCGGCAAAGGCCTGGCGTGGACGATTGGGCGTGGCGGAAAACTGGATGCGGTACATGCGCACCAATTGATACAGCTCGCCGCAGAGCATTTGGGTCAGGGTGCGGTTACCGGCACCTTGAATTATCCGGTAATGAAAATCGAAGTCGCCTTCCTGCTGGTAGTAGCCCAGGCCGGCCTGAAACGCTTCGTCGCGCTCATGGGTGTGCAGCACCTGGCGCAGTTCTTCGATCTCGGCGTCGGTCATGCGCTCGGCGGCGAGGCGGCAGGCCATGCCTTCAAGGGACTCACGGATTTCATAGAGCTCGACCAGCTCGGCGTGGCTCAAGGACACCACTCTCGCGCCGACGTGAGGCACCCGCACCAGCAGGCGCTGGCCTTCAAGGCGGTGGATCGCTTCACGCAGCGGACCGCGACTGATGCCGTAGGTACGCGCCAGCTCCGGCTCGGAGATCTTGCTGCCGGGGGCAATCTCGCCCTTGACGATGGCGGCCTGGATACGCCGGAACACGTTCTCGGACATGGTCTGGGAATCGTCCTGCGCCGGCACCGGGGCTTGCAGCTGATCCAGCATATTGTCGACACCTTTAAAAGCAATGTGGCAAAAACTAGCCAATCAACCCCTATTAGTCAAAGAATAAATCCATATTGTCGACAATCGTCTAATAACCTCCGACGAGTTCCAAGCAGACATGGCCGCCTGCCAGCGCTGGCGCCAAAAAAGCATCATGTTAGAATGCCCGCCGCTTTTGCCTGACATCATTGGATGAAACGGCGCACGAGGGAGTTTGCGCAGCAATGCCAGTCGCCTTGAATCGAACATCGCACTGCACGCCTCAGGATCTATGAGACTCAAGCCCTTCCTTTTATTGATGTGCCTGCTGGCCGTACCGGGCTTTGGCGTCGCTGCCGAGAAGACCGTGTATGGCCTCAACGAATACGCGCAATTGGCCGGAATCGACCTCGAAGTGGCCGCCAAACTGGACACGGGCGCCAAGACCGCCTCCCTCAGCGCCCGCGATATCAAGCGCTTCAAGCGCAACGGCGAATCCTGGGTGCGCTTCTACCTGGCGATCGATACCGCCCATTCCCACCCCATCGAACGGCCCCTGGCCCGCGTCAGCAAGATCAAGCGCCGCGCCGGTGACTACGACCCCGATGAAGACAAGAACTACACCGCCCGTCCGGTGATTGCCCTGAATATCTGCATGGGCAGCGCTTTACGCAGCATAGAAGTGAACTTGACTGACCGAAGTGCCTTCCAATACCCGCTGTTGATCGGCTCCGAAGCGCTGAAGCGCTTTGATGCGCTGGTCGACCCCAGTCTTAAATACGCAGCGGGCAAGCCTGCCTGCGCCGCCGACGCTCATACCGCCGAGTAAACCGAATGCGCTCTCTGACCCTGCACCTGAAAATTCTCATCACCATCTTGGTGGTGCTGGGTATTTCGGTCACCTGCTACCAGATCTTCGTGCTGGGCATTCCTGTTACCGAGGATGCCACCGACGATCTGTGGAACATCGACGCCAAGGTCGAGTTTGTCGCCAATCCGAAAGACCCGGTGAAGATCCAGATGTTCGTGCCGCCCCTGAGCCGCGACTTCGTGAGCCTTAACGAGAGCTTTATCTCGAACAACTACGGGGTCAGCGTCAACCGCACCGATGGCAATCGCAAGGTCACCTGGTCGGCACGCCGCGCCAAGGGCAACCAGACCCTGTATTACCGCCTGGTGCTGACCAAGCGTTACAGCGGTGAGAAGATCAAGGTCAAGGGCCCGACCTTCCGCGACAGCATCGCCGTGGAAGGCCCGGAAAAAATCGCCGCTGAAGCCCTGCTGGCGCCGATCCGCCAGCACTCGGCCGACGTCGAGACCTTCATCACCGAAGCGATCAAGCGCACCAACAACCTCAGCGACGACAACGTGAAACTGCTGCTGGCGGGCGACCCGTCCACCGCGCACAAGGCCAAGATCGTCGAGCTGCTGCTGTCCATCGCCCATGTGCCGGTGGAAAAGGTCCACACCATTCGCCTGGTCGCCGACCAGCCGCAAAGCCCGGAACTGTGGCTGCGCAGCTTCAACGGTAACGACTGGCTGTATTTCAACCCGGAAACCGGCGAACAGGGCCTGCCCGCCGACCGCCTGCTGTGGTGGACCGGCGATGAAAACCTGATCACCGTGGACGGTGGCAAGAAAGCCATGGTGACCTTCAGCCTGAACAACAGCGAGATGAACGCGATTCGCCTGGCCAAGCTGACGGACGAGAACACCGACGCCAACTTCCTTGAATACTCGCTGTACGGCCTGCCGCTGCAGACCCAGCAGACGTTCATGATCATGGTGATGATCCCGATTGGCGTGCTGGTGATCCTGATCCTGCGCAACCTGATCGGCCTGCAGACCCTGGGCACCTTCACGCCGGTGCTGATCGCCCTGGCGTTCCGCGAGACGCAGCTGGGCTTCGGGATTGTGCTGTTCACGATTATCACCGCGCTGGGACTGTCGTTGCGCTCCTACCTGGAACACCTGAAGCTGCAAATGCTGCCCAGGCTGTCGGTGGTGCTCACCTTCGTGGTGGTGCTGATCGCAGCCATCAGCCTGTTCAGCCACAAGCTGGGGCTGGAGCGCGGGCTGTCGGTGGCGCTGTTCCCGATGGTGATCCTGACCATGACCATCGAACGCCTGTCGATCACCTGGGAAGAGCGCGGCGCCAACCACGCACTGAAAGTGGCAATCGGCACGCTGTTCGCGGCATCGCTGGCGCACATCATCATGAGCGTGCCGGAGTTGATCTACTTCGTGTTCACCTTCCCGGCGATCCTGTTGATTCTGGTGGGCTTCATGCTGGCCATGGGTCGTTATCGCGGCTACCGCCTGACCGAACTGGTGCGTTTCAAGGCCTTCCTGAAGGCTGACCAGTAATGTTCGGTTTCTGGAAGACCTGGAAGGCCCTCGAAGCGCGCGGGATCATGGGCATCAACCGACGTAACGCCGACTACGTGCTCAAGTACAACAAGCGCAGCCTGTATCCGCTGGTGGATGACAAGATCATCACCAAGGAGCGCGCGATGGCCGCCGGCCTGCATGTGCCGGAGATGTACGGGGTGATTTCCACCGAAAAAGGCATCGACAAGCTCGACGAGATCATCGGCGGGCGCAGCGACTTCGTGATCAAACCGGCCCAGGGCGCCGGCGGTGACGGCATCCTGGTGGTGGCAGACCGTTTTGAGGGGCGCTATCGCACAGTGTCGGGCAAGATCATCAGCCATGAAGAAATCGAACACCAGATTTCCAGCATCCTCACCGGCCTGTATTCCCTGGGCGGCCACCGCGACCGCGCGCTGATCGAATACCGCGTGGTGCCTGACCAGATCTTCAAGAGCATCAGCTACGAAGGCGTGCCGGACATCCGCATCATCGTGCTGATGGGCTACCCGGTGATGGCCATGCTGCGCCTGCCGACCCGTCAGTCCGGCGGCAAGGCCAACCTGCACCAGGGTGCAATCGGCGTGGGCGTGGACCTGGCCACTGGCCTGACCCTGCGCGGCACCTGGCTGAACAGCATCATCACCAAGCACCCCGACACCACCAACGCCGTGGACGGCGTGCAGTTGCCCAATTGGGACGGTTTCATGAAGCTCGCGGCCGGCTGCTATGAGCTGTGCGGGCTGGGCTACATCGGTGTGGACATGGTGCTGGATCAGGAGAAAGGCCCGCTGATCCTGGAGCTGAATGCGCGGCCGGGATTGAACATCCAGATCGCCAACGATTGCGGTTTGACCCTGCGCACCCATGCCGTGGAAGCGCGGCTGGAAACCCTGAAAGCCGACGGCGTGACGGAAACGCCGGAAGAACGGGTGAGGTTTGTGCAGGAGATGTTCGGGCATATTCCGCCCGTGGAAGGCTGACCGCCAACACAATGTGGGAGGAGGCTTGCTCCCGATCGCATTGTGTCAGTCGGTTCATCTGTCACTGATCCGCCGCCCTCTCGAGCAAGCCCCTCCCACACTGAACGGGTCGTCTGCGGGCAATTGCCTCTAGGAGCAAATCCTACGCCGGACTACAATCCCCTCCCCCGCGCCTTGGCTGATCCACCCCGTATGTCGACCTGCTCCGTTTACCCGTTGCCCTACCAGGCAAATCCCGCCCAGTACTTTGCGGCGATCCGCCATGCACCCGGCGCGGTGCTGCTGGACAGCGGCCGGCCGACAGCCGAGCGCGGTCGGTATGACCTCCTGAGCGCCTGGCCGCAGGCCACCCTCACGGTATCGCCGGATGAAAGCGGCAGCGATTTCCTGCAACGCTTGCGCAAAAACCTTACCCGGTTAGGTGAAGCGAACGTGCCCGACGGTTATGAATTACCGTTTGCCGGCGGGCTGATCGGCTATTTGAGCTATGACTTCGGCCGCCATCTGGAGCAGATGCCGCAGTTGGCCGCGGACGACCTGCACCTGCCGGACGCACGCCTGGGCCTGTATGCCTGGGCGCTGGTCAGTGATCACCTGGTGCAGACCAGCCAACTGGTGTTTCACCCGACTCTGGCAGAGAGCGAACGGCAACGCCTGATTGCCGTATTCAGTCAGCCGGTCGTGGCCTCAACCGCCAGTTTCAAGCTGCGTGGCCCCATGGCAGCGGACCTCAGTGCCGAGGCCTATCAGCACGCCATCGCGCGCATCCACAGCTATATCCAGGCCGGCGACTGCTACCAGGTCAACTTCGCACAGCGCTTTCGCGCGCCCTGCCTGGGCGATCCCTGGGCGGCCTATTGCGCCCTGCGCGAGGCGTGCCCGACGCCGTTCTCCGGCTTCCAGAGCCTGCCGGATAATGGCGCGGTGCTGAGCCTGTCACCGGAACGCTTTGTCAAAATCAGCCAACGCCAGGTCGAAACCCGGCCGATCAAAGGCACCCGGCCGCGCGGCCTTACGCCCGAGGAAGATGCCGCAAACGCCGCCGAACTGCTGGCCAGCCCCAAGGATCGTGCCGAAAACCTGATGATTGTCGACCTGCTGCGCAACGACCTCGGCCGCAGTTGCCGCACCGGGTCGGTGAAGGTGCCGGAACTGTTCAGCCTGGAAAGCTACCCCAACGTGCACCACCTGGTGAGCAGCGTGACCGGCGAGCTGGCAAGCGACAAGGACGCCCTCGACCTGATCGCGGGCAGCTTCCCCGGCGGCTCCATCACCGGCGCACCGAAGATCCGCGCAATGCAGATCATCGACGAGCTGGAACCCACTCGACGCGGTTTGTACTGCGGCTCGCTGGTGTACCTGGACGTACGTGGCGAGATGGACAGCTCGATCGCCATTCGTAGCCTGCTGGTCAAGGATGACCAGGTGTGCTGCTGGGGTGGCGGCGGGATTGTGGCCGACTCGCAGTGGGAAGCGGAGTACCAGGAGTCGATGACGAAGGTACGGGTTTTGTTACAGACGCTGGAAAATCTGTAGTCCCCCCGGCAATCCGGCCTCTGACCTCACGAAGCGCGAAGCACGAAAAAGCCTGAATCAGTACGCGTGTGGACGACCTGCCGGCACGCCTATAGCGTCGACGGCTACTGCCTATACGCGCCTGTGAAGGATCACATATGCGACTGCTTACTCGTGAGAATTTGTTTCCGGAGTTGCATCTCCACCTGCCCATGCCTAACATCTCCCAAATCGGGAGGTCTGCACGATGCGAATAATCGCGTTATCAACCTTGCGACGGTTCTGGGAAAGCCACCCAAACCATGCCGACGCGAGGACGCCTTTGGTCGAACTGTATCGGTACATGGAGAACGCTACCTACCCGACACCACAGGCACTGAAGGCAACCCTCAGAACAGCGAGCATTCTCAAGGCCGGTAGGGTCGTCTTCAACGTAGGCGGCAACAAATATCGAGTCATCATGGCCATCGATTATCAGCGCCAGCTTGGGTTCATACGTTTTGTAGGCACTCACGCGCAATACGATCAAATCAACGCGGAGACCGTGTAATGAACATTAAACCCATTCATTCCTCTGAAGACCTGACCGCCGCGCTCGCGCGGGTGGAACAGCTATGGGGAGCGCAGATCGGCTCACCCGAGGGCGACGAACTGGAAATTCTTGCCGTGCTCATCGAGAAGTACGAAGCGGAACATTTCCCCATGCCGGCGTCGGATCCAGTGGAAGCGATCAAATTCCGCATGGAGCAAATGGGCCTGACGGCCCGTGACCTGGAGCCCTTTATCGGCACCAGCGGGCGGGTCTCGGAAGTATTGAATCATAAGCGCAAGTTGAGCCTGGCCATGATCAAGCGCCTGCACGATGGCCTGAGCATTCCTTATGAGCGGCTGCTGGCAGGCGTTTGAGCAGAACGGGCTTCACATCAGGACCGCCGAATGCCCGCAGCCAGTTGGCGGGCCCGATGGCTCAAGCGCAGCGCCGCAACCCGGAGCTGATTTTGATACCATCGCTCCCCTATAGAGCGCTCAGCGCCACTGACCTGTAGGAACCGTCCTGATGAACCAAGCCTTCGACGTCGTTGAACTCGCCACGACCTATGCCAACAAATCTGCCCAGGACATTCTCAAGCTGGCTTTCAGCCAGTTCGGTGATGACCTGTGGATTTCCTTCAGCGGTGCCGAAGACGTGGTGCTGGTGGACATGGCCTGGAAGCTGAACAAGAACGTCAAGGTGTTCAGCCTCGACACCGGCCGCCTGCACCCGGAGACCTACCGGTTTATCGAGCAGGTACGCGATTTCTACAAAATCGACATCGAACTGATCTCGCCGGACCAGAGCAAACTGGAACCCTTCGTCAAGGAAAAGGGCCTGTTCAGCTTCTACAGCGACGGCCATGGCGAGTGCTGCGGCATACGCAAGATCGAACCGTTGCGCCGCAAATTGTCCGGCGTCAGCGCCTGGGCTACCGGCCAGCGCCGCGACCAGAGCCCCGGCACGCGCAGCCAGGTGGCCGCACTGGAAATCGACACGGCCTTTTCCACCCCGGAACGCACCCTGTACAAGTTCAACCCACTGGCGCAGATGACCAGTGAGGAAATCTGGGGCTATATCCGCATGCTGGAGCTGCCGTACAACAGCCTGCATGAGCGCGGGTTTATCAGCATTGGCTGCGAGCCGTGCACGCGCCCGGTGTTGCCGAATCAGCATGAGCGCGAAGGTCGCTGGTGGTGGGAAGAGGCAACGCAGAAGGAATGCGGGCTGCATGCCGGGAATATCATCAGCAAGGCTTGAGGCGACGTCTGTCACTCATCAAGGAGGTTTCATGCGCATCCTCGTGGTCAACGTCAACACCACCGAATCCATCACCGACGCCATCGCCCAGCAGGCGCGGACCGTGGCCTCTCCGGGCACGGAGATCGTGGGACTCACCCCGTACTTTGGCGCCGAGTCGGTAGAAGGCAACTTCGAAAGCTACCTGGCGGCCATTGCGGTGATGGACCGGGTGATGGCCTACGACCAGCCGTTCGATGCGGTGATCCAGGCCGGCTATGGCGAGCATGGCCGCGAGGGGCTGCAGGAATTGTTGAACGTGCCGGTGGTGGACATCACCGAAGCGGCCGCCAGCACGGCGATGTTCCTGGGCCATGCGTATTCGGTGGTGACCACCCTGGACCGCACCGTGCCGCTGATTGAAGACCGGCTGAAACTCGCCGGCTTGTATCAGCGTTGTGCGTCGGTGCGTGCCAGTGGCATGGCGGTGCTGGAACTGGAAGAGGATCCGCTGGCCGCCATGGAGGCCATCGTGCGCCAGGCGCAATTGGCGATTGCCGAAGACAAGGCCGAAGTCATCTGCCTGGGCTGTGGCGGCATGGCGGGCCTGGACGAACAGATCCGCCAGCGCACCGGCGTGCCGGTGGTGGACGGCGTGACGGCGGCGGTGACGATTGCCGAGGGCCTTGTGCGCCTGGGCTTGTCGACGTCAAAGGTACGCACCTACGCGACGCCAAGGCCGAAGAAAATCATCGGCTGGCCGGGCACGTTCAGCCGCTGAAGAACGACGGTGCCTGTTCAGGGCAGAGGCGGCAGGCCGTAGGCAGCCAGGTCGAAGTCCGCCAGCTTGCGGATGATCTGGTCGGCATGCTGGTATTTGCTGTCGGCCATGGCTTCATCGGGCACCGCAATGGCCGTCATCTGCGCAGCTTTGGCGGCCGTGACGCCGAACGGCGAATCTTCGAACACCAGGCAATCCTGCGGCGCCACACCCAGGCGGCGGGCGGCAGTGAGAAAGATGTCCGGCGCGGGCTTGGCGGCACCGACTTCCGGGTCGTCAGCCGTGACGATGGTGTCGAACAGGCCAAACCATTCGCGGTGCAAGGTGGTCTTGTGGCCAAACGAGTTTCGCGACGAACTGGTGCCCACGGCAATCGGAATGTCATGCGCCTTCAAATGCCGCACCAACGCCTCGGCGCCGGGCATGCCCAAAGCCTTGGGAAAACGCTCGCTCATCAGCGGCTCGCGGATCTCCAGGAACTCGGCCGGAGTGATCGGCAGGTCCAGCGCCTTGACGACGTAATCCGCCAGATCCTGTGAACCGCGCCCGATGATGTGCTGCTTGATCCCCCAGTCATAGGTGCGGCCATAGCGCTCAGCGATGATCTGCGTGACTTCGGTGTAGATGCCTTCAGTGTCCAGCAGCAAACCGTCCATATCGAAAATCACGGCCTTGATCGGGACAGCGGTACGCGGTGCACTCATCGGAGAAGGATCCTGGGGACTGACTGGAGGGATGCAGCACAATAGCGGCCACGCTTGCCTGCAAGCAACCCTTTAGACTGTAGGTTCTCCCCTTACAGAGTGATCCACGATGCTCTACCGTCTGGCCGCCGATGGCCTCGTGCTGTTCCACCTGTGTTTCATCCTGTTCGCGCTGTTCGGCGGGCTGCTCGCCTTGAAATGGCGACCGATCCTCTGGTTGCACCTGCCGGCAGCCGCGTGGGGCGTTGTTGTCGAGGTGCTTCATCTGCCCTGCCCGCTGACCCGCTGGGAAAACCTGTTTCGCCACCTGGCCGGGCAGGACGGCTACGGCGGGGGCTTTGTCGAGCGTTACATCCTCACGCTGATTTACCCGGCCGGGCTGACGCCGCAGATTCAACTGGGCCTGGGTGCCTTGGTACTACTGGTCAATATCGCGGTGTATGGGCGAATTTTCCGACGTTACGGACAGGCTTGAGACAGCCTCGCCAGTGAAGAATCAGACTCCCTCAGTTCGTTTGTAGCCGCCCCCCATGTCAGAAGCTTTCGAAGTCCCCAGCCCCCACGAAAAGCACATCGAACACACCACAGAACATGCCCACGGCCGCGGAGACAGGTTCGCCAGCCGCATCGCCGTGATGACCGCGCTGATGGCCACCCTCGGCGCCATGCTCAGCTATCAGGCCGGCTCCACCGAGAGCGAAGCCGCGATGGACAAGAACAACGCCGCCATCTTCAAGACCGAAGCGGCCAACCAGTGGAATTACTACCAGGCCAAATCCAGCCGCCAGAATCTGGCCGAACTGGCCACGCACATCCCCGGTGTCGACGTCGCCCACTACAGCGACGAAATCCAGCGCTATAAAGGCCAGAAGGAGGAAGTACGCAAGCAGGCGGAAAAACTTGAAGCCACCTCCAGGGAATGGAATGACAAGTCCGAGGAGGCCCTGCACCAGCACCACCGCTGGGCACAGGCGATGACCGCGATCCAGATCGCGATTTCGTTGGCGGCGATTACCTTGCTCACGCGCAAGGAATGGCTCAAGCGCCTGTCGTATACCGCCGGCGGCGTGGCCGTGATACTCGGCAGCCTGGCCTGGTTGCATCTCTGATTGAAGGCGTGACGCGCCTTGTGGCGAGCGGGCTTGCCCTAATGCCGTTCAGTTAAGCGCAGATTCCCTGTGGCGAGCAGGCTTGTCCTGCGTTGGGCTGCGCAGCAGCCCCAAAGCCAGGCGCTGAGCCGTATCAGGTACACCGCATTTTGCTCGATGGGGGGCGCTTCGCACCCCAACGCGGGGCAAGCCCGCTCGCCACAGAAACCCAGGAAATTTCCCACGACGGATTTCAATCCGGCCTTTACGCCATTAGAGTGTCGCGCCTTCGAGAATTGAATCTCGATATTCAGCCCATGGAGTTACCCGTGAAGTACGCCCGTCAAGCAGTTGCAGCAGCCGTTCTCGGCTTCACCCTCGCCGGCTGCACCGGCACCGCCATCAAATCCCCGCAATACGACAGCAGCCAGTACACCGTACTGGGCCACAGCGAAGCCAGCGCCACCGGCATCATGCTGTTCGGCATCATCCCGATCGGCCAGAACAGCCGCTTCGTGCGTGCACAGACCGCCGCCATCCAGGCCAAAGGCGGTGATGCGCTGATCAATACACAAATTCAGGAGAAGTGGTTCTGGGCGTGGGTATTGAGCGGCTATACCACGAAGATTTCGGGTGATGTGGTCAAGTTGAAGGCTGCGCAGTAAGCAGGAACCGTCAGAGTCATTACTCTGGCAAGCGACGTATCATGGGCCAGACCTCAGAGGACGGCCCATGGTTTTGCGAGCTGCCTGAACGCGCCTTTTCAAGGGCCAGAAACTACAAAACCCCTGATTTCTCTCGAAACCAGGGGTTTTGTTTACATCAAATTTGGCGGTGAAGGAGAGATTCGAAAGTACCCGCACCCTCAATCTCTCGGTCGAGGCCCCGGAATACAAGGGCTCCAGCGGTGCCAGGTGCGCAAATTCATTCCCATGCCATTCCCACGGCCGACAACTGACACCTGCGTACGCGTGCGCATTACACGCGTTAGGGCATCAAACCTGAAATCTAGAGGGGGGCAAAAAAAAGAGTAACATAAGTAATCTTGACCGTTTTTCACTCTCAAGCCTTTGAAATTAAAGGGTTTTATGTTTTCCAAAAAGGTAATATTTAGGTAATATTTAAGTAATCTGATTACTCTTTATAAATGTAATTCTGACCTTTATAAAAACCCTTTAAAAACAATAGGTTGCCTAAAAATTACCTTTTCAATTACTTCTCTGTTACTCCTTTTTGTAATACCAAACCCCACGGATTACGTGGCCTCCAGCCCGATCCCTTGGGGTGGTTACTGAAATTACTCTTTTTGAGATGCCCCCCCTCCAGCTGTACAACAGCCGCTACAGACCGCTCAAAGAATTCACCCCTCGGTGCAGGGTTCCGCAGGCTTTTGACCTCCCTACAATGCCAACCAAGCGCCCAGCCTGCGCCGCCGAGAGTGGTCCGCAGGTGTGCAGAAAAAAAGACCCATTTAGCCCGCAGGCGTGGTGGGGGGACGACGGCGCGCGCCGGGTGAAGACAGCCCTTCCCGCCCGCCTGTAGCACGCCACTGCCCCGATTTGTGGCACGTCATTGCCCCGCCTCCCGGTGCGGCACGCCAACCCCCCAGCGTCCGGCGGACGACAACCGATAGCGGCAGACCGACCAGCCTTCAGCACCATGTCGAACTCCAGCATTTACTGGCCGAACCTCCCGTTTTTCATTGCCTGGCAAGCATGGAAATGCTATGTTGGACTGGGTCTTTTCGTCGCCTTGAAGCGCGAAAGTTCATCACCTCCCCGCTAATTCTCCAGCTCGACAGACCTCCCCTTCGCTTACAGTTCGTCGCCTCAAATCGCGTGATGGTCAATCCTCGATTACTGTATGCGCATACAGTTAAATAAAAGCAGTCAAGCGTATGACCCTTTCTCAACTAAAGACGGCTTGGCTCGCCAAATGGCGTCGACTCCTCGACGACGATGCTTACCGGATGGATAACCCTGAGGCCCATAGAACGGTGTGCCGCTGGGAAAGCCGGGACATGCTGGCAGCGGGCGTGATAGATCAAATGGAAAAGTTCGAAATGGACGAACAGGCTGACGCGGCGTATTGGCATGCCGTCGAAGAGCTGGCGGCCCTCGCTGAGGGGTACTTGTTTGGCGGCCACTACGACGTCGTGAGCAGAGAGCGCTCGGTGTGCATTGGGCGGATAATGGCCAACACGTACTATTCAGCCACGTCCCCAAGCACGGGGGGATTTGATGGGAAGGTGTATGGCAACAAGCATGACCTGCACCTGTTGTTTCGTCGTAACAATGAGCCATGGCCTATAAAGGGGCTGCTGCTTACAGCACCATCCGGCGAGCTTTACGACCTGGTGCAGACCGCCCAAGTCATCAACGCCAGGGTGTACCCAGTCGTTAGCGATGCTGACACCTATCGGGCCCTGGTGGATTGCGCACAGGTGGCGTTGGAAGGTCACGACTTTGAAAGCTACCAGAAGGCCCGGCCGCTGCTGGTATCCGCCAGATTCACTAAGTGCAGTGCCTGTCTTGATCGCTTTGAGCGGAGGGAGGATTGCCCAACATGCGCGGGCAGTGGCTTTGTCACCAAAGACGGCATTCAACCGATATCGTCCACGTAGACCAGTGCTGAGAAGCACTGACTAATGGCTGGTTGAATCCGGCAACACCAAAAGAGCGTGCCGGACAGATCAAATACAAATTCACCACCTTAAGCATTCGACCAAACTTTAAAAAATATTATCAACCGGGCGCAGATTTATATATTTAGGTTGATCTACCACTGATATTTTCTTGCCATCAAACATTAGCCAAAAAGCAATACGAATCTCTTGCTCGGCTGCAAACTCTTTCGGTTTCTTAAATGCGATGCTGTCACTAAGCTCTCGCGCTTTTAAAACATCGAAATCATCGGGCGCGGTGATCGTTACAGATCGATCGACATATTCAACCCCCCTAAACTCAGCATTCATACTAAGTCGCTCACGAAGTTGAACAATACTGTATTTTTCCAGCAAATTTTGAGGAATATCTTTAACAGTCAAACTATTAAACAAAGCATCCACAATACATCTGACAAAATCCTGAAACTTAGTAGCTTCTATTGTCCACTTATCCTCATATGCTTCAGTAATACTACCTGCACTTCCAATACTTTGAGACATGCAATAAATCCAGCAATTCGGAGTCGAACCACTTAAGCTAAAACCTTTCACTCTTACACGCCCGTAGTCAATTCTTACATCATTAACTTCAATATCGCCCGGACCATCAAGCTCAAAAGATGACAACCACTCAGGAGACGGTTCCATCAGCTCAGGAAAATTTACATAGTAAGAAAACTCGCCTTCTCCTTTATCTCTAAGAAGCTCGTTCTCTTGACTCCTATAACTGTAGAGAGTGTTGAGTTTTATATTATTACAGCCGGACTTTATATTGTATTTTTTTTCGCAAAATTTTACGTAATCTGGAGAAACAAAATCGAAAACCTTCATACCAATTGCCCCTTCCTAGGATAAATTTGGCAAGCTTTATAGCCGAGAGGTGTAGGACGTTTCGCCAGCACCTTCCGTCTTATACACCTAAAGTAGGGAGACAGTTAGGCCTGTGAGCAATTAACAATATGTCTCTGCGCAAACTTAGTTAAGCGGGTATGGACATACCCGCCTACCCTCTCAACTTAAAACAACATTCCGAGCGCCTCTGGTACCCAATTCATTATCACGAGCTCTCCGCTAACCTCCGCTTTCGCCTGGCGTTGATTGGCGGTGCTATACCGGATATCCACCGTCTCGAAGTGAAACCCTTCGAACACGCGTCGGATATCAGGATGATCGTTGATGCTGACCATTACCTTGCCTTTGCAACGCCGCATGAATTCGGCCATCCGCTCATAGTTCTCAAAGGGAAAGTCCACGCCATAGCCTGCAGTCTGCCAGTAAGGCGGATCCATGTAGTGGAAGGTATGCGGCCGGTCGTAGCGCTCGGCACATTCAAGCCACCCCAGATTCTCGACGTACGTGCCGGACAGGCGCTGCCAAGCGGCTGACAGGTTCTCCTCGATTCGTAGCAGGTTGATTGCCGGCCCGGTGGTAGCAGTCCCGAATGTCTGTCCGCTGACCTTCCCGGCAAAAGCGTGGTGCTGCAGGTAGAAAAATCGTGCCGCTCTCTGGATATCGGTCAGCGTTTCCGGCCTGGTCATCTTCTGCCATTCGAACACCTGACGTGAGCTGAGCGCCCACTTGAACTGTCGCACGAACTCTTCCAGGTGGTTCTGAACCACTCGATACAGAGTCACCAGATCGCCGTTGATGTCGTTGAGGACTTCGACCGGAGCGGCCTGGGGCCGCATGAAGTAAAGCGCGGCGCCGCCGGCAAACACCTCGACATAGCATTCGTGGGGTGGAAAAAGCGGGATTAAGCGATCTGCCAGGCGGCGTTTGCCGCCCATCCAGGGGATTATCGGTGTGCTCATAAGTGATCCTTGTTTTGGAAATTGGATTCGCTTAGGCTTCGCACCCCCTGCGCAGTGGGGCGAGGCCTTGGTTGGAGCACTCGGCGTGTTCGAGTGTTTCAGCGTCGAACCGGTGTTGACGCACCGGTTCGTCGCCTCGTTTGCTGCGCAGGGGGTTTTAAGCCCCCGCGGGAATTTCGTAGGGCTTGAAGCGAACGACCTCCTCCCCAAGCCATTCATTCACTTGCGCCATGCGCGCCTGAATGGGCTCCAGTTCATTGGCCGCGTAGATCTGGGCCGCTTCCCTGATCGAACCAAACCCACCTGCGTTTTGCGGCACGATGCCCATCAGCTGCGGCGGAATACGCAAGCTGGCCAGCACGTCGTCGCGGGTCTGATTTTTGATCGAGTTGAATTCATCCTTGGCCGTCACCTCGCTGACCGGAATGATCTGCAGCCCGTCTTTCTTGCCGTTCGGCGAATACACGAACAGGTTGCGGAAGTTGCCAGGCCCTTTGGAGTCCTTGAGCGCTTTGCGTAGGGAGTCGACGTCCGCTTCGTTTTGAGCGGCGTCGGTCATGTAGAGAATGAAGCCAGCGTGACTACCGTTTTCGTAATATTTGCGACGAAAAAGCGTGGCCGACTCATTCAGCAACGCCGACTGCAGAGCGCTGATCCACTCGGGCAGGCCGTACACTTCCTGGTGCAGGTCCGCTTCCCGAAGATGGAAAACAGTGCCCGGTTCAAATTCGTGCTCTTGCTTCCAGCCCTGGACCATGAACTGCCGGCCATCCTTGCCAGAGCGCATGTATTTCGCCAAAGGCGGCACCAGCTCGCGCACCGGGCCGAGCATTGAACGCCGACCTTCCAGGTAACCGTTGCCCAGGCATAGGAAGTCCAAGGAAAACTGTTCGAACGCCGCCCGCGACAACAGCCGGTGCGGGATAAAGGTCTTGCTCAGCAAGTTGCGCTTGAACATCAGCCCCGAATGCAGGTGCACGCTGGAGCCTACCGACCGCGCCAAGCCGTCCAAAGACAGCGGTGGCTCATACCATCGCCCGTTAAACCAGCACTCCAGATAGTCGAACACCTCCCGGCCGCTCAGCACCGGTGACGGATCGCCAAAACTGAACGCCTCCATCTTGCTGTCACTGCGCGGGATAAACTCCTGCGTTACCACGGCGGGGGCCTGGGCGAGCTGCTTGCTGTTTCTGCGGCGGTTCGACATCAAAAAATCTCCATCCGCCCGGTGTTGGCAGAGGTCTGCCCCTCCAGCGGTTCGTTGTGCAATGCGTGAAAGAGCGCCCATGCCAGGTCGGCATGGCCGGTGTTGTCGTTGCGGCCGGCTGTGTAGGTGAATTGGCGGCCGCCTGCGGTAATGGTCTTGCGAATCGCCATCAGCGACTGCGCCATGTCGGTCCAGCCGGCGTCGAACTCCAGCCGGCCCCGGTGGATCACGTCGTAGGCCTTCAGCACCAAACGGGTCTTGACCTCGGGCGAGTAGCTGAACGTGGTGACGTTGGGGAAGAATTGGCGCACCAACTGCGCCACGCCGCTGCCCAGTCCGGTGACGTCGATCCCGATGTACGTCACCCAGTAGCGGTCGCAAACGGCCTTGATCACGCTGGCCTGCGCCGCGAAGTCCATGCCTCGGAACTGATGACGCTCCAACACCCGGAACTTACCGCCCGGCACCAGCGGCGGCGCGACCACCACCAGGCCGGAGCAGTCGCCGGTTTCCGCCGGGTCATAACCGACCCATACCTGGCGGTCACCGAACGGCCGCATGGCAAACGGCTTGTAGTCCTCGGCCCACTCGACCCAACTGTCGACCATGCAAGGCTGCAACACCGTCAGCGGGAAGATGCTCGCGCCGTCGTCGACGAACTCGCACATCAGTAGGTTGGCGAATGCCTCGGGGCTGTACTCCCGACGCAGTTCATCAATGTCGAACAGATCGCAACCGCCCTGCTCCGCGTCGAGGATGGTGACGATTTGGCGCCACAACCGATCCTCACAGAATCGACCTTGCTGGAGTGCGCCATGGGAAACGTCGACCTTGGTGTGTTGCGCCGCCGGTTTGCCCTTGTTGAAGCGCTCGCCCGTCCAGAACGTGTAGGCTTCATGAGCCATAGTCGACGGCGTCGAGAAGTAGGTTTTGCGCCACTTCTTGTGCATCGCCATACCCGACGCGACCTTGTTCAGCTCTTCAAATTTGAAGGTCCAGAAGAACTCGTCGAAGTAGAAGTTGCCGTGGTAGCCCTGGGCGGTACGCGCGTTGGTGCCGAGGAAAAATAGCTCGGCACCGTTCGGCAGGACGATGGGATCACCGGTCAGCTCAACGCCGATGACTTCGCGGGCAAACGCCTGGATGTACCCGCGAAACAGGTACGCCTGATTTTTCGAAGCAGACAGGAAGATCTGGTTGCGGCCGGTTTCCAGCGCATCAATGAACGCCTCGCGGGCAAAGTAGTAGGTTGCCCCGATCTGCCGGCTTTTGAGTATGACGCGGGTGCGCTGATTGCCCGCCCGGTACCAGTCTTTTTGGTAGTCGAAGCAACCATCGATAAACGCCTCCCGCAGCAGCTCGATCTGATCTTCGCTGATGTCGTTTTTCGGCGTTTTCTTCTTCGGCCCTTCGTTGCGCTTGGCAAGGTTGGGATTGAGTTCGGTTTCAGTGCCACCGCTCTGGAATCGCTGAATGCGCGCCTGGCGTTCGAGCTGGCGATGTAACAGGTCAATTTCCTTGAAATCGCCGCCGCTCTTACCTTCCTTGAGGATCAGTTGCACCAACCGCGCTTCCAGCGCACCGCCGATCCGCTCGACGTTGTCGGCCCGGTCCCACTCATCGCGGGCTTTCCAGCTGTGTAGCGTTTTTTCCTTTTCGCCCGTAGCCTCGGCAATCTCGCAGATGCGCCAACCCATCCAATAGAGGAACTTGGATTGGCGTCGGGGATCGATGGGGAGTAGTTCGGTCGTAGTCATGGCCGCGATGCTGCCGCTCTGGCCTGCGAGTCAGTAGCACCGCCCCTTGTAAGCGCTCCCTTTACAATCACGTCCCGTTGCCGCAACTCGCGCGCGTCACGACCATGCCCCTCATTGCAACGCACTTAGCGCCCAACGCATTGAGGATTCCCGGCATGAAGAAATTTCGCAGTAATTGGTTCCGCGTCGCCGTTGAGGGCGCTACCTCGGACAAGCGCACCATCAAACGCAGTTGGTTGGAACAGGCCGCGAAGAACTTCAACCCGGCCACCTACGGCGCGCGCATCTGGCTGGAACACTTCCGCAGTTTGCTACCAGACAGCCCGTTCAAAGCCTACGGTGACGTGGTCGCGGTCAAAACCGAGGAAGTGGAAATCAACGGCCAGAAGAAACTGGCCCTGTTTGCCCAGGTGGAGCCCACGCCTGATCTGATTGCCATGAACAAGGCCAAGCAGAAGATCTACACCTCGATCGAAATCGACGACAGCTTCTCGGACACTGGCGAGGCCTACATCGTCGGCCTCGCGGTAACCGATTCCCCGGCCAGCCTGGGCACCGACGTACTGTCTTTTTCCGCGCAGAAGCCAGAGTCCAGCCCATTCAAAGACCGCCACTACTCGGCGACGTCTATGTTCACCGAGGCCGTGGAAACCGAGCTGCACTTTGAAGAAATCGAAGACAAACCCAGCCTCGGTGCCCAGCTCTTCAGCAAGGTCCAGGCGCTGCTGGGAGGCAAACAGGCAAAGGACGATGCCGAATTCGCCCAGATGGGCCAGGCCGTGGAAGCGATTGCTGATCACGTCAAGGATCTGCCCGATCAACTGGCAGCCGAGAAGAAATTCTCCGGTGAGTTGAACACCAGGGTCGAGCAGCTCAGCAAAGACCTGACAGACCTGAAAACCACCCTCGGCAAAACTCAGGACCACTCCCAAACCCAGCGCCCACCGGTAACCGGCGGCGGCAAGCAAGCTTTGGCTGAATTCTGACCTGCGGCCAAAACCGCCAAGCTCATTACCGGAGACACCCATGCGTAACGAAACTCGAAAACTCTACACCGGCTACCTCGGTCAGGTTGCACAGCTCAACGGCGTTGAATCGACCTCGGCGACTTTCAACGTTGACCCCAGCATCCAGCAGCGCCTGGAAACCAAGATTCAGGAGTCGAGCGAGTTCCTGACCAAAATCAACATCATTGGCGTGGATGAACAGGAAGGCGAAAAAGTAGGCCTTGGCGTCGGCAGCACCGTTGCCAGCCGTACCAACACCAACCTCAAGAAGCGCGAGCCACGCAGCATCGGCACTCTGTCCAGCGACAAATACCGTGCTGAACAGACCGACTTCGACACCTTCGTCAGCTATAAGCAGCTCGACGCCTGGGCCAAGTTCCCGGACTTCCAGACTCGCCTGTCCAGCGCCATCGCCCAACGTCAGGCGCTGGACCGTATCCAGATCGGTTTCTACGGCACCCAAGCTGCGGAACAAACCGACCGCACCGCACACCCGTTGCTGGAAGACGTCAACATTGGCTGGCTGCAGCAGTACCGCATCCACGCGCCTGATCGCGTGCTGAAGGAAGGCGCCACCGCTGGCAAGATCACTATCGGCAAAACCGGCGACTTCAAAAACATTGACGCCCTGGTCTATGACGCCATTCAGTTGCTGGATCCATGGTATCGCCGCAATCCCGGCCTGGTAGTGCTGACCGGTCGTGAGCTGGTGCACGACAAGTTCCTGGCCCTGGTGAACAAAGATCAAGACGCCTCCAACACCCTCGCGAGCGACCTGATCATCTCGCAACGTCGCGTCGGTGGTCTGCCGCTGTACGAAGTGCCGTACATGCCAGAAGGCGCGATCCTGATCACCACCTTCGCCAACCTGTCGGTGTACTGGCAGATCGGCGCGCGCCGCCGCTACCTCAAGGAAGAGCCGGAGTGGAACCGCGTCTCCAACTTCGAATCGTCGAATGAGTCCTATGTGGTCGAGGAATACGGCCTGGGCTGCCTGCTGGAAAACATCACACCGGTCGAGGGTTAACCCATGGCACTTAGCATCGCCCAGGCCCACCAACGCCGCGCTCGCGCGGCGATGGAGGCGGCCAAAACGGCGCCTCAGCAGTCTATGGCCGGTGCGACCGCCTACGAGCATCAGTTGAATCAACTGCTGCAGGACCGCTTGCGCTTGAAAGCCATCCAGTCCAACGAAGGCAAGGCCGCACTCAAGCTGCAATTGCTGCCCGAGTACATCCCTTACGTCGAGGGGGTGCTTGAGGCTGGCAACGGCGCCCAGGACGACGTCATGACCACAATCATGGTCTGGCGCGTCGATGTAGGGGACTACAGCGGCGCGTTGGACATCGCCGACTACGTCCTCAAGCACAAATTGATCATGCCGGACCGTTTCGAACGCACCACCGGCTGCTTAGTGGCAGAAGAAATCGCCACCGCCGCGCTCAAGGCACAAAAGGCCAATGGCAGTTTCGACCTGGACATTTTGCACCGCACAGTTGAACTGACTGAAGCCGAAGACATGCCCGACCAGGCCCGCGCCAAGCTGTTTTTGGCAACTGGCCGCGCCACCCTGCACGGCATTACCGCAGAGGAGCCGGGTCAGCCAGGGCAGATCCAGGCGGGTGTCGATCTGCTCAAGCGTGCAATCGAGCTGCACGATGGCTGCGGCGGCAAGAAAGATTTGGACGGCGCCGAACGCCTCCTGAAAAAACACGCTGCCCCAAGCAGCTAATCGAGCGTCCCCACGCACCCCGCCGGCTCGGGGCGGAACGGCCAGGCCGCTCCTCCTGAACGTGAAGCCCCGACCACCGGCGACCTATTTTCGAGTGCAGTCACATGAGCGCATTTGTAGCCAGCGGCACCGTCGCCGGCGGCCACATGAACACCGACCCGTTCTGGCCGTCGATTGACTTGGATGCGTTGCGCGCCACCCTGCGCATCGACTCCAGCGTCACCCCAGCACGCCTGGAAACCGCCGTGATTGCCGCCGCTATCAACCTCAACCGCGAGCTGAGCGACTGGCGCGCAGCTCAACAGGCAGCGGGCTACGCCACGCTGGACGCCGTACCAGGTGATCGGATCAAAGACGTTTCGGTGAAGGCTCACCTTTACCGCCGCGCGATCGAGGCTGGTACCGGCGCCGAGGTGTGCGAACGCTTCCGCGACTACAGCGCCACCAACACCGGCAACAACAAGGCCGAAGAGGTTGCACCCACTATTGATGACTACCGCCGCGACCTGCGTTGGGCGGTGCGTGACTTTCTGGAGAAAAGCCGGACCACCGTGGAGCTGATCTGATGAGCGACATGAAAGTTATCGACTGGAACGAAATCAGTCGCCTTGGCCTACACGAACGTATTAACCGGGAAATTATGCACCCGCTAGGTTTAGCGATTTTCAGGGTTGTTGAAACTGGAGTGTCCCCCGGCGCGTATGTGTCGCCGGATGGCGTCTTCGAGTACGCCAGCCGTATGAGTTCGTCCGACTCCGAGGGCGAGTAATGTCCGTCGCCGTTCGCACCAATCAAAACGAAACCGTCGACGCCCTGTGCTGGCGGTTTTACGGCCGGACCGCAGGCGTCACCGAGGCCGTGCTCGAGGCGAACCCCGGCCTGGCCGATCACGGCCCGATTCTGCCGCAAGGCCTCACTGTCAGCATGCCCGAAGCCAAAACCAGCGCGCCCCAACGGCAGATGGTGAATCTATGGGACTGATCCTCTGCAACCAAGGAAACCCACACCATGGCTGATCCGACTTCCAGCGTTGTGACTGGCCTTCTTATCGGCTTGGGTCTGTCCACCGTTACGCCTGTTATCGACGACGGGGCGCTGTTCGGCGCCATCCTCGGTGCCTGGCTGGTGACCAGTCTTAAGCGCGACCTAAAAGTCTGGCAGCGCCTGGGCTCACTGTTCCTTTCCGCAGGGGTGGGCT
This sequence comes from Pseudomonas sp. MH9.3, assembly GCF_034354675.1. Classification (NCBI taxonomy): domain Bacteria; kingdom Pseudomonadati; phylum Pseudomonadota; class Gammaproteobacteria; order Pseudomonadales; family Pseudomonadaceae; genus Pseudomonas; species Pseudomonas sp. MH9.3. The sequence goes on from NZ_CP133785.1 coordinate 2,152,054, forward strand.
ACCTGTTCGCGCCCATCGCTTTGCAAGCAATCCCGTTCATCACCAGCGGTGGCAGCGCCTTTATCTGCGCCCTGGTGGTCATCCCGATCAGCATCAAACTGATGATGTGGGTGGAGAAAGCGGATTTCTGGGACATCTGGCGTCGTATCCGAGGGGGCACCTGATATGCCGAACATGGAACTGGCCGTGCAGTTGATCGCGGCAATCGCCTACCTGCTGAGCGCTCTGCGCCTGGCCTGCTACACCCGAGGCGAAGCGCGGTACCGGCGCAGCATCTCGCTGCTGGCAAGCCTGTTTGGGGCTGTCCTGTGCATCTGCGGTCTGGAAATTCTTCTGGAGCGACAGCCCACCAGCCTCGGGCAGGCCGCGTCCATCGTGCTGCTCTGCATCCTAATTTTCCGTTCAGGCGGCAACGTCGCCGCCCTATTGAGGCCCAGCGCATGATCACCACCCTTCGCCACGGCGACCGCTCGCAGGCAGTGCTTATCCTGCAGAAGAATCTCAACAGGCATGGTGCCACGCTGGTACCGGACGGCCACTACGGTGACGCTACCGAAGCGGCCGTGCGTGCGTACCAGGTGAAAGCCGGCCTGGTAGCCGATGGCATTGCCGGTGCCAAGACCCAGGCCAGTCTGGCGGGTGGTGACTGCGCGCAGTTGCTGCGCAATAACGATCTGGTAGTCGCTGCTCAACGCCTCGACGTGCCGCTGGCGAGCATCTACGCGGTCAACGAAGTGGAATCCAAGGGCAAAGGCTTCCTCGATAACGGCAAGCCGGTGATCCTGTTCGAACGGCACATCATGTTCCGCCAGCTCGCCAAAGTTCGGCGCGTAGGCGATGACCCTGCGGAGCTCAAGCGCCACGCCGATGAATTGGCAGCGACCAACCCGGCCCTGGTCAACCCGAAGGCCGGCGGCTACATCGGCGGCACCGCCGAGCACCAGCGCCTGGCGATGGCCCGCTTGATTGATGACACGGCTGCACTGGAGTCTGCGTCCTGGGGCGCATTCCAGATCATGGGCTTCCACTGGCAACGCCTCGGCTATGCCAGCGTGCAGGAATTCGTCGCGGCAATGAGTGCCGGCGAATCCCAGCAGTTCGACGCTTTCACCCGTTTCATCGAAACCGACCCGGTGCTGCACAAGGCCCTGAAAGCCCGCAAATGGGCCGAGTTTGCACGGCTCTATAACGGGCCGGATTACCTGCGCAACCTCTACGACACCAAGCTGCAGCGCGCGTACGAACGGCATGCCGGCTGCGAGTGTGGGCAAGGGGTGGCGGCATGATCGACTTCAAAGCGGTGAAGAAGCTGAACGTGCAGGACGGTGATCTGCTGGTAGTGCCGGAATCGACTGAGCAGGACGACATGCTGCAGCTGGCCGAGTGCATCCAGTTGATGAACAACGCCAGGGCCGTAATCGTACGGGGCCCCATCCAACAGCTCGACACCGCTGCCATGAACAAGCTCGGCTGGTACCGGGCATGAGCACCGTGCGCCAGATCCTATTCGGTCTCGCCCTGCTCGGTGCCTTGGCGCTGCTGATATGGGCTCAGGAAACACGCATTGACGTCGCTAAAAGCAAAGCCGAGAGCGCCACGGCCGTAGCCAAAACGGCTCGCGCTGACGCTGACCGCAACCTGAAGACCGCCAATACGCTCACCGAAACCCTCAAACAGGAACGCGAGGCGCAAAGCACCCTCCGCCTTCAGAAGGACCAACTGCGCCAGAGCCTGGCAAACCGCGAACGAACCGTCGAGGAACTGAAACGTGAAAACGCCGAACTACGTGACTGGGCTGCTCAGCTTTTGCCTGACGCTGCTCGCCGGCTGCGGGAACGCCCCGCCATCACCGGCGCCACCGCTTATCGTGACTGGCTGTCCGGCCGTGGTTCCGTGCCACCTGCCGGCGACCGGCCCGCACAGCAACGGTGACCTGCTGACCGACCAAGACCGCGCCGAGGCCGCTTGGGCCGACTGCGCCAATCAGGTCGACATGGTCTACAAACACCAGCAGGCCACGCCATGAACAAAGCAGAAAGCCTGCGCGCGCACCTGCTGGCTACCGTCTCCGAATTCAAGCACGACCCCGACCGGCTGCTGATCTTCATCGACAACGGCAAGGTACGGTGCACCGCCGCTCACACCCTGTCGTTTGAATACAGCTTTGACCTGCAGATCATCCTCACCGCGTTCGCCGGCCACCCTGATAGCGTGTTTCTCCCGATCTTGGGTTGGCTCAGCGTTCACCAATCCGAACTGCTGGAAAACCTCGACAAGGTGAAGAACGGCATTCAGTTCGAAGCCGACATCCTGGACAAGGAAAAGGTTGACCTGAGCGTGACGCTCCCACTGACAGAGCGGGTGGTCGTCGGCACCGATGACCAGGGCAATACCACCGTGAAGCACGCGGGCGAACCGCAGTACGTCGCAAGCTTCCTCGATCCGAACTGGAAGCCCGGAGTTCACGGCAACATCGGTGAGTGGAGGGTACCTGATGGCGAATAACCTTGAAGCGCTTGAGACCTGGGCCTCGGTGCTGCTGGAGCGCCTGGAGCCAGGTGAACGCGTCAAGCTGGCCTGGAGCATTGGGCAGGAACTGCGCCGGAGCCAGCAAAAGCGGGTCATGGCCCAAGAAAACCCGGACGGGAGCAAGTATGCGCCCCGGAAAAAGCGCGAACTGCGCGGCAAGCAGGGCCGCATTCGCCGGCGGCTGGACATGTTCAAGAAGCTGCGGACCGCGTCCTATCTTAAGATTCGTGGCGACAGCAACGCCGTAACGGTCGGATTCACCGGGCGCATTGCCAGGATTGCAAGGGTGCATCAATACGGCTTGAGAGACCGTGCAGAACGCGGGGCTCCCGACGTTCGTTACGAACAGCGCGAAGTTTTGGGGTTCACCGATGCTGACCTCGACCTAATTCGCGATGGACTGCTAGCTCACCTGACCACCTGACTTTTTCTTAGGGAAGTGAACCCTTTCCTTTAACTCCATGGCTACCCCCTCATAGCCTGGAAAAAGTTTCCCAGGGCCGTAGTTAAAATCCCTAAGCAGGCGCGCCAACTCCAGAGACTCACTAGCTGGCAGAGTCCACTTAATAAACATTGATGGTAACCCGCCCTGAAAAAGCGTCGATAGGTATTCTTTTAAAACCACATCTAAAGGACGACGATCCACTGGAGGCAGAGCTTTAATTTCACCATTCGCCATGGTTACTAAGCCAGGTACTGCGTGCGCCCAGTGGGTGAATAATCCACTTTGAGCGGAAAGATTAGGATTGCCAGCATAATGAGGAGTAATGAGCTTTAAAGGAAACATGGGAGTGCCCGCATCAAGTGTCCCGATAGAATTAGCATTTAAGCCCCATATGCATAAATCACGGGGTGCCCTATCGGTTGGTCTTGAAGCAAAAAAAGCTGCTACGAAGGGATCGTATGTCCAATCGAGTAATCTAGTCGGAATACCGTAATGTTGCGCTAACGCTGCTACTTCAAGCATGTCATCTGGAAGCCACTTAGCCCCATCTACCCACTTCGACATAGTATGGATATCTACTTTTTGGTGAAGCCGCGCGCGTAGACGATCAGAGGTAGGAACTTGTAGACCTCTAACATCAGCGCTCCTGTAGAAATCCCTGATTAATTGATACTCAACGAATGCTAGAGAAAAATCGTTATCTCTAGGAGACCCCATAATATCAATGTATGCCTTTGAAAACCCCCAGATTGAATCTATGGACTCTTTACGAATAGACGTTGGAGCGAGCAAGTATTTTTTGTCTGATAGCCCACGAAAAATATAGTCCCCGCTACTTATATTATTCGACCAAGGGGCAAGGGCTTCTAATAACTTCTTAGCCTTCGTAAATCTGCGCTCTTCAATATATTCCGTCATAAAGTCTCCATCGCCCTATTCGTTTTAATCTTGTAACAAGCCCTTTTACAAGTCCAAAGCCCTTTCGCGTGCGCAACGAACTCTACACCATCGGCGCCATGAACGAATTCGCCGCCCTCTCCCGCATGCTGGAAAACCTCATCCGCTTCGGCGTCATCGCCGCCGTGCAAATGGAGCCGCCGCGCGTGCAGGTTAAAACCGGCGCACTGACTACCGCCTGGCTGCCCTGGCTGACCCTGCGCGCGGGAGCTGACCGTGAGTGGGATCCGCCCACCGTCGACGAGCAAGTGATCTTGTTCAGCCCGTCTGGCCAGCTCGCCAACGGCGTCGTAATCACGGGTCTGCCCAGCGATCACATCCCGGCCAACGGCAACCGGCCTGGCCTGCACAGGCGCACCTACTCCGACGGCACCGTGATTGAGTACGACAGCGTCGCCCATCACCTCAACGCCATCCTGGCAGCCGGCGGTACCACCAACTTGGTTAGCAGGGGCGGCATCACCATCGTCGGCCCGATCACGCACGAGGGCGACTACATCCAAACCGGCAATCAGACCGTCACCGGCACCGTCACGGTATCGACTGACGTGGTTGCGGCAGGGATCAGCCTGGTGAAACACCTGCACGGCAACGTGCTGCCGGGCGGCGGAAAGACGGGGACCCCAGAATGAATCGAGAAACCGGTGCTGCCATTGGTGAGCTGGACCACATTGCCCAGTGCATTGCCGACATCCTCACTACCCGCATTGGCAGCCGCGTGATGCGCCGGGAGTATGGGAGCCTTTTGCCGGAGTTGGTCGACCACCCGTCCAATGACGTCACGCGCCTGCGGGTATACGCCGGGGTTGTCATGGCGCTGATGCGCTGGGAACCACGTGTGAGCCTCAGCCGTGTTCAGTTCCTGGGCGCCAACATGCAGGGAAAAGCGGTACTGGATCTCGAAGGCAGCATTGTCGACAGCAATGAGCCGTTCAGTATGAGCCTGCCCCTGCAGCTGGGTGGCAGCGTATGAACACCTTCTCAGCCATCGACCTCAGCCTGTTGCCCGCGCCGCAGATCGTCGAGCAGATTGATTACGAGCAGATTCTCGCCGAACGCAAGGCCTACGCCATCAGCCTGTGGCCCGCCGGGGAACAAGCGAACATTGCCGCCAGGCTCGAAATGGAATCGGAGCCGCTGACCAAGCTGCTCGAGGAGAACGCCTATCGGGAAACCATCTGGCGGCAGCGCGTCAATGAAGCGGCCACCGCCAACATGATTGCCTTCGCCAAGGGCAGCGATCTGGAGAACCTGGCGGCGAACTACAACGTCAAGCGCCTGGTAATTCAGGCGGCCAACTCTCAAGCATCACCGCCCATCCCGCAGCTGATGGAAACAGACGATAGCCTGCGCGAGCGTACCCAAATGGCCTGGGAAGGCCTCAGCACCGCCGGCCCCCGCAACAGCTACATCTTCCACGCCCGAGCGGCCGATGGGCGCGTGGCCGATGCCACGGCGGAAAGCCCGTCGCCGGCCTTAGTGGTGGTGACCGTGCAAGGTATGTCCGTGGACGGCTCGGCCGAGAACGACTTATTGGCCGTGGTTAAAAGCTACCTCAGCGATGACAACCGCCGGCCAGTCGCTGACCGGCTGACCGTGCAGGCTGCTCAAATCCTGCGTTACCAGGTCAAGGCCAAACTTTATCTGCTGACCAGCGGACCAGAGACCGAGCCTGCCCGCAGTGCCGCAGAGCAACGTCTGCGCGCCTATGTGCATCAGCGCCGTCGGCTCGGCATGGAGGTGTCGGAATCCGCGATCCACGCCGCGCTGCACGTCGAAGGTGTGCGCAAGGTCGAGCTGGAAGGCTGGACCGATATCGTCGCCACGCTGTACCAGGCCCCCTACTGCACTGACATTCAGTTATCGGTCGGGGTGGAGTGATGGGCGCTCAGCACCTTCTCCCGGGCAACTCGACCCCGCTGGAACGCCAGGCGGCAATTGCGCTGGCCCAAATTCAGCGCGTGTCTATCCCGCTGCGACTGCTGTGGAACCCGGACCTTTGCCCTGTCGCCGTTCTGCCCTACCTGGCCTGGTCGTTTTCCGTCGACCGCTGGGACAGCACCTGGTCTGAAGCCACCAAACGCGCGGCGATCCGTGCCGCGTACTTCATCCACTCGCGCAAAGGCACCGTCGGTGCACTACGCCGCGTGGTCGAGCCGCTGGGCTACCTGATTGAGATTGTCGAGTGGTGGCAGGACGTGCCCGAGGGCGTGCCTGGCACATTCAAGTTGCGGATCGGCGTGCTGGATACCGGCATCACCGAAGAGATGTATCAGGAACTCACCTTCCTGATCGATGACGCCAAACCCCGCAGCCGGCACCTCACTGGCTTAGCCATCAGCCTGGAAACCCAAGGCGCCCTAAACATCGGTGTCGCCGTTTATGAAGGCGACGTAATCGACGTCTACCCACCCGTGCAGCGTGACGTTGAAGTCACTGGTTACATCGGTGTGGCCGGGCGTGAACACACCATAGACACCCTGGACGTGTACCCATGATCGATCAGAACTCGCAATTTATGGCGATCCTCACCAACGTGGGGGCCGCAAAACTGGCAAACGCCAACTCGTTGGGGCTTCCCTGGAAGCTCGCGGCACTCGGGGTGGGTGATGCAAATGACACCAATCCCATGCCCAGCGCGACCCAAACCAAACTGATCAACGAACTTCGTCGCGCGCCGCTGAATCAGCTCATGATTGATCCCGTGAACCCGGCTGTCATCATCGCCGAGCAAATCATCCCTGCGGACGTCGGTGGCTGGTGGGTTAGAGAGATTGGCCTGTATGACGAAGATAATGACCTCGTCGCGGTTGCCAACTGTGCCCCGAGTTACAAGGCGTTGATGGACCAAGGATCGGCGCGCACGCTCATCGTGCGGATGAGTCTCATCGTCTCCAGCACCGGCAACATTGCGCTGAAGATCGATCCCGCCGTCGTGCTGGCCACCAGGGAGTATGTCGACCTCTCCTTCGATCGGGTACTTCCACCAAACAAGACCCCCGGCACCTACTTTCAGGTGACGACAGACAAGCGGGGGGTGGTGCAGTCGGGCCGGAACCCCACCACGCTTGGTGGCTTCGGCATCACTGACGGCCTGTTCATCGGCCAGCACGGGTTGGGTGGTCGAAGCGCACCGCAGGTGCCTATCGACACCATCGGCTTGCCCGGCGGGTTTTATTGCTACCTCAATGGCACCACTGGTTTCAGCAACAACGTGGGGCTGGTCAACATCCCCTACGGCACTGAAAACTACGCCGGCCAGATCGGATTCGAGCAAGGCAATACAGAGCCCAGGCTGCTGGTGCGCGGCTGCAAGGCTCCGAATGTCTGGACGGCCACCCGCGAACTCTGGCACACCGGCAACTTCAACCCATCAACGAAGTCCGACAAGGCCACTACGCTTGCTGGGTACGGCATCACCAATGCCTACACCACAACCCAGGTCGACAGTGCGTTGAGCCTGAAAGCCCCGCTGGCGAGTCCCATCCTTACAGGGCAGCCAGAAGCGCCGACAGCGCCGGCCGGGTCCAACAATAAATTGATCGCCAACGCGGCCTTCGTTCAGAAGGCTGTGCAAGATGCGATCACGGCGGTGATGGATGGCGCGCCAGGGGCGCTCGACACGCTCAAGGAACTCGCTACAGCGCTGGGCAACGATCCGAACTTTTCCACCACCATCCTCACTGCGCTCAACGGCAAGGCCGCAAAAGCTTCGACGCTGGCTGGGTATGGCATTGGTGATGCCATCGCGGTCGGCCAGTTCGGCCTCGGCACCAATCTGGCCCCGGCACGGCCAATTGATACGGTTGGGTTATCGAGCGGCTTCTACTACTACGGCGACGGCAACACCAGCTTTGCGAACTACGTCGGGTTGATCAACATTCCCTATGGCGATACCGGCTACTCAGCGCAGATCGGCTTCCGCCAGGGGCAGGTGGAGCCTGAAATTCTGGTCCGTGGCTGCCGGGCGAACGGCGTATGGGGTAACACGCGCAAGCTTTGGCACACCGGCAATCTGGATCCCAACGCGATTTTGCCAACTGGGACGTCGATCGCTTTCGCCGCATCGACCGTGCCCGTGGGCTTTCTCAAGGAAAATGGAGCGGCGGTATCGCGCACCGTCTATGCCAACCTGTTCGCGGTGATCGGCACCTATTACGGTGCCGGCGACGGCAGTACCACCTTCAATCTGCCTGACAGCCGGGGCGAGTTTTTCCGTGGTGCCGATGATGGGCGCGGGGTTGACCAGGGCCGTGCGGTGGGCAGTTGGCAGGACTCGCAGAACAAGTCCCACGTCCACCTCTATGGCGCACAGCACAACACCAATTTCGGCTTGAGCGCCACCGGCTTGGCCGGCGTAAGCCCTGGCAAGGTGATGTACGAAACCGCGTCATCCGGTGGCGACGAAGCCCGCCCCCGTAACACCGCAAGACTTATGTGTATCAAATACTGAGGTGCCCCATGTCTGAATCCACGCTGACGGTCTACCAAGCCCACCCGCTCACCGGCGAATACACCGGCCCTACCCAGGCTGATCCCGACCCGCTGGACGAAGGGAAGTGGCTCATTCCCGCCATGGCTTTTGCCGATGCACCGCCAAAGCCAAAGGCCGGGTTCGCTATCGTTCACACACCTGGCGCTGATCAGGTGTGGAGCCTGGTACCAGATCACAGGGGGATGGTTTACCAGGTCGAAACAGGTGCGCCGCTGCAGTGGGAAGAATTGGGCCCGCTGCCGGACAACCTCACCGCGTCGCCGTACTCTGGACCAGGCCACCGCTGGGATGGGAACGACTGGATCTATGACGATGCGCTGGCTCAGGCGAGGCTCATCGCGGCAGAACGGGCGTGGCGCGACTCCGAGATCGAGTCGGTCAAATGGCTGCGGGAACGTCACCGGGATCAGCAGGAAATCGGGGTGGACCCATCCCTGTCTTCGGTTCAGTTCCGCGAGTTGCTGGTGTACATACAAGCCCTCCGCGACTGGCCGCAGACCGCCCAGTTCCCGGTTCTGGATTCACGCCCCACAGCTCCCGGCTGGATCGCTGACCAATCGCAATAACCCCTCCGAGAACCTGTAACGACCTCTCCTACAAGTACGCGCGCTCGCCCAATCGGCGCGCGCGCGGCAGCCTGTGCACTGTCATTCCATCACAGCGCAGGCAACCACCCATGGCCGGTTCAGACTATCTCCACGGCGTGCGGGTCATCGAACTCAACGACGGCACCCGCCCCATTCGTACCATCGCTACCGCAGTCATCGGGCTGGTTTGTACGGCTGACGATGCAGACCCACTCGCTTTTCCGCTGGACACCCCCGTCCTGCTGACCAACGTGCAAAGCGCCATCGCCAAGGCCGGCATTAAGGGCACCTTGGCGAGCAGCCTGCAGGCGATCGCAGACCAGACCAAACCGTACGTCATCGTGGTGCGGGTCAAGGAAGGAGCGGACGCCGCCGCTACCACCACCGCGCTGATCGGCACTACCACTGCAACCGGCCAATACACCGGCATGAAAGCCCTGCTCGCTGCCAAGGCTCGCGTGGGCATGACGCCGCGCATCCTTGGCGTGCCAGGCCTCGACAGCCAGCCGGTAGCTACGGCGCTGGTATCGATCGCTCAAAACCTTCGTGCATTTGCTTACGTCAGTGCCTGGGACTGTAAAACCAAGGAAGAGGTGGTCGCCTACCGCGAGAACTTCGGCGCCCGCGAAGTCATGGTGATCTGGCCGGAGTTCCAAAACTGGGACACCGTCACCAACAAGACCGTCACCGCGTCGGCCGTAGCCCGCGCCCTCGGCCTGCGCGCCAAGATTGACCAGGAAACCGGCTGGCACAAAACGCTCTCCAACGTCGCCGTCAACGGCGTCACCGGCATCAGCGCAGACGTGTTCTGGGATCTACAGAACCCGGCCACCGACGCCAACTACCTCAACAGCAACGAGATCACCACGCTGATCAATGAGGGAGGCTTCCGCTTTTGGGGCAGCCGCACCTGCAGCGAAGATCCGCTGTTCGCCTTCGAGAACTACACCCGCACCGCGCAGATCCTCGCCGACACCATGGCCGAGGCCCATATGTGGGCCGTGGACAAGCCCATGCACGCATCCCTGGTGCGGGACATCATCGAAGGCATCAACGCCAAGTTCCGCGAGCTGGTTGCCCAGGGCTACCTGATCGGCGGCAAGTGCTGGTATCCCGAAGATATCAACGACAAAGACACCCTGAAGGCCGGCAAGCTGACGATCGATTACGACTACACGCCTGTGCCGCCTCTGGAAGATTTGACCCTGCGCCAGCGCATCACCGACAGCTACCTGATGCAGTTCGCAGCCGCCGTCAACGCTTAAACCGGGCCTCCCCGCGAGGGGAGTTAACCCTAAGCCAAACACCCGGAGAACGCCGCCATGGCAATGCCACGCAAACTCAAGAACCTCATGTTGTTCAACGACGCCAACATCTACAGGGGTGTCGTCAAGTCCGTCACCCTGCCCGCCCTCGGCCGCAAGATGGAAAAATATCGCGGCGGCGGCATGAACGGCCCGGTCAGTGCTGACCTGGGCTTTTCGGACGACGGCATCCAGCTGGAATGGAAAACCGGCGGGCTGGACCTGGTCAGCCTGAAGCAATTTGGCATGGTCAACGCGTCCGGCGTTGCCATGCGCTTTGCCGGCGCCTACGAACAGGACGACACCGGTGAAGTCAGCGCGGTGGAAATTGTCGTGCGCGGCCGTCACGAAACCATCGAAATGGGCGATGCCAAGCCTGGTGAAGACACCGAGCACTCGATGAAAACCACTTGCACTTACTACAAGTTGACCGTCGACAACGAAGAAATCATCGAGATCGACCTGCTCAACTTCATCGAGAAGGTCGGGGGCGTTGACATGCTGGAGAAACAGCGCAACGCCCTTGGCTTCTGACCCCTTCCCCAAAACCACGTAAACCGCTGACCCACAACCTGGAGCGTTACCATGAACACCGCTGATTCCGACCAACACGTCGCCCCCGAAAAGCCCGACCTGCAGCCGCTGGTCGACGACAACAAGGTCGTGCTCGACACCCCGATCCGCCGAGGCGCCACCACGATCGACGCTATCACCCTGCGCAAACCCAATTCGGGTGAACTGCGGGGCGTGAGTCTGTCCGAGCTGCTGCAAATGGATGTCAACAGCCTGGTGAAAGTGGTGCCGCGCATCTGCAGTCCTACCCTCACCGCCGTAGAGATCACGTCAATGGATCCCGCTGACCTGTTCGCAATCGGCGCCAAGGTGTCTGGTTTTTTGCTGCAGAAGTCGATGAAGACGGACGCATCCCTCGTTGCGTAGAGGACGCCATGGCCGACCTGGCCGTGGTTTTTCACTGGGCACCAGCTGACATGGATCAGTTGGGCCTGCAAGACCTGATGGCATGGCGCGAGCGCGCCAGGGTGCGGAGCTCCACCGATGGCGAATGATCTGAGACTTCAGGTGCTGCTCAGCGCCATCGACAAGGCCACGGGACCGCTGAAGAAAATTACGGGCGGCAGTAAGGAAGCTGCCAGAGCTCTCAAGGCTGCCCGTGATCGCCTTAAAGAACTCAACACTCAGCAGCGCGACATCAACTCGTGGCGTGAGCTGCAGGCGGCCACGCAGGCTACGTCTGATGCGCTTGCCGCCAACAACACCAAGTTGGGCCAACTTGCCCGCGAAACGGCGAAAGTTCGTCAACAGCTCGCGCCGACGCAGGCGCTTTTCGAGAAGTCACGCCAGAAGGTCGACGCCCTCAAAACCAGCCAGACCGACCTCAAGCGAGAGCTGACCGGGGTGCGTAACGCCCTAGGCTTGATGAAGGACGAACACCGTCAATCCGCAAACCAGATCGCAGCGCTTAATGCAGTAACGCAAAAGGGTAATGCCCTGACGCACGAGCAACGCGATGAATACACGCGCCTCACAGCGGCCCAGCAGGAGCGCAAGACGCAACTGGATCAGCTAGCGTCCAAGGAAAAGACGCTGGCTGACCGATTCACGCTCAGCAACGCGCAACTGCGCACGAGCCGCGCGGGCCACGGCAACCTGCGAGACGAGATCCGCCGGCTGGAAGCCCCGTTTAAAGCTCAATTGGCGCTTCTGAAACAGCACTCCGCCGAATCCAAACGGCTGGGCGAGCAGTACGGACAGCAGAAAGGCAAGCTCGCCACGCTCGGCGCACAGCTCAAAGACGCTGGCATCAATACCGACGCCCTGGGTGCGTCAGAACTAAAGCTCAAGCGCGATATGGACTCCGCCACGCGTGCGGTCAAAGCCCAGATGGACAAGCTGGACGCGCTCGGTCGAAAACAGGAAAGCGTTGCCAAGGCACGCGGAGCTTATGACAAAGGTAAACAGTTCACAGGTGGTGCTGCAGTAAGCGGTGCTGCTGGCTTGGGCGTGGCGTACGCCGCTAGCAAACCGGTCATTGCCGTGGTCAAGGAGTACGTCGACTTCGAAACAGCCATGATGGGTGTCGCCAAGCAAGTAGACGGTGCACGCGACGACAACGGAAAACTCACAGCCACCTACTACGAGTTTGCCGACGCGATCAAAGCGGCGAGCAATGAAATGCCCATTGCCACTACTGAATTCGCCGCATTGGTCGAAGCACAGGCGCGTGCGGGCATTCAGGGCAAAGAAAACCTGCTGAACATGGCGAAGGTGTCAGCTACCGCTGCCGTGGCGTTCGATCTGCCGGCCGAACAGGTCGGTGAGGACATGGGCCGGATCGCTGGTTTGTACAAAGTGCCTATCAAGAACATCGCCGAACTGGGCGACGCGCTGAACTATCTGGATGACAACACCCGATCGAAGGGTGGCGATATCATCGAGACATTGACGCGAATGAGCGACGTCGCGGACAAGCTGGATTACCGCAAGGCGGCGGCGTTGGGCAGCACCTTCCTATCCTTGGGATCCGCGCCAGAGGTCGCCGCCAGCGCGGCTCGGGCAATGGTGCGCGAGCTGGCCATCGCGAACATGCAGGGCAAGAAATTTCAGGAAGGCATGAAGATGGTGAAACTCGACCCTGAAGCAGTGCAGAAGGGTATGAGTAAAGACGCCATGGGCACGATGATGGGAGTACTTGAGCGCATCAAGAAGCTCACGCCCGACGAGCAGACCGAGGTATCAACGCGAATTTTCGGTAAAGAATTCGGCAAGGACGCCGGCAAGCTGGTCAACAATCTGGAAGAGTTGCGCCGTCAGCTCAAATTGGTCGACGACGCCGCTGCAGCTGGCTCCATGCAGCGCGAAATGGATGTTCGCGCTGAGGCGATCGCCGGGCGCTGGCAGGTCGTACAGAACAAACTGTTCAACACCAAAAGCGGAGCGGGCGAAGCGGTTCGGGCCACCATGGTCGATGTGATGGATGCGATCGGGGGAGTACTTGATAAGGTCAATGGCTGGGTGAAGGCCAACCCCGCATTGGCGGCGAGCCTGCTGAAGATAGTCGCGAGCATCGCGTTACTGTCGGCCGTATTCGGCGGGCTTGCCCTCACGCTCGCGGGCATCTTGGGTCCGCTTCTCTTCTTGCGCTTCGGCCTGGCCATGTTTGGCATCAACCTGCCAGGCATCATCGGAATATTCAAAGTGTTCGGCACGGTCCTGCGAGGGCTGGGCGCCATTCTCATCGGCCCGGTGGTTACTGCGCTTCGTACCGTCGGCATAGCGCTGTGGGGCCTGTCCGCGAACCCGATTGTGCTCATCATCGCGGCAGTTGTCGCCGCGCTCGCGCTGGGGGCTTATCTGATCTACAAAAACTGGGATGCGGTGAAAAGCTACTTTTCGAATGCGTGGACCGAAATCAAAGCGGGCTTCGACGGAGGAATTGGTGGCATTACCACCACCTTGATTAACTTCAGCCCCCTCGGCCTGCTGTACCAAGCTTTTGCTGGCGTCCTCAGTTACCTGGGCATCGACCTGCCCAGCCGTTTCACCGAGTTCGGAGGCATGATCGTCAATGGCCTGGTCAATGGCCTCAAGGCAGGCCTCGGCGCTGTCAAGGACACCATCAGCTCGATTGGCGACAGCAGCATTGGTTGGTTCAAAGAGAAGCTTGGCATCCACAGCCCTTCACGTGTTTTTGCACAGTTAGGCGGCTACACGATGGCAGGCCTGACACAGGGCCTGCGAGCGGGCGAGGACGGTCCGTTGGCAGTCATCCAGACTCTGGGCAAGCAGCTCACTGCTGCAGGCGCGCTTTCGTTCGGGGCAATGAGCGGTACTGTGATCGCTGTTGATGATCGACCGCCTATCAGCGCATCAGCTAGCCCCAGTTACGACAGCCACGATAAGTTCGAAATCAATATCAACCCCACCCAGGGAATGGACTCGCGCGCCATCGCACTGGCCGTACGTGCTGAGATCGAACGCTTGCGCCGCGAGAAAGGTGCCCGGACTCGCAGCAAATTATCGGACTTGGAGTAGCACCATGATGCTTGCCCTTGGCATGTTCGTGTTCAGCCTTTCAACTGCGGCCTATCAGGAGCTGCAACGCCAGACAGAGTGGCGACACGCAAGCAACAGTCGCATCGGCATGGCGCCTGCTCGACAGTTCCTGGGCCGTGGCGACGATTCCATCACCTTACCCGGCGTCATCTTTCCGGAACTCGCCGGCACTGCCTTGAGCCTCGACGCGGTGCGCCTGATGGCAAACACCGGCAAGGCCTGGCCGCTCGTTGAAGGCAGTGGCCGAATTTATGGCCTATGGGTTGTGGATAGCCTTACCGAAACCAAGACCTTGTTCTTTCCCGATGGGACCCCGAGGCGGATTGAGTTCAACATCAGCCTCAAGCGTATCGACGATGACTTGATAGATCTGATCGGCGCCGGAACCAGTGTTGGAGTCAGCCTGATGAGGATGTTGCTGTGATCGATGACGACATTGCTCGAGTCACTGCGTTTGTCCGAGACACCGCCGAGCGTATCCAACGTGACATGGTTTACCCAGTGCCGGCGTTTCGCCTGACAGTGAATGGAAAGGACATTGCCAGACCAATCAGCTTGCGCTTGGTCAGTCTGGAGTTGACCGACAATCGGGGCATCGAAGCGGATCAGTTGAGCATCACGCTGAGCGACCATGACGGGCTGCTGGTGATGCCGTCAAAGGGAGCGCTCGCCGAATTATGGTTGGGCTGGAGCGATACCGGGCTTGTATCCAAGGGCACTTACATCATCGACGAAATCGAGCACAGCGGCGCGCCTGACATTCTCAGCATCCGCGCTCGATCGGCGGACCTGCGCAAGAGCCTAAAAATAAAGCGTGAACGCAGCTGGAGTCATACGACGCTGGGTGATGTGGTTCGCCAAGTAGCTCTGGGCAACGGCCTCAAAGCGATTGTTGCCAGTACGCTGGCTTCACTCTCCATCCTGCAGCTCGACCAGGCCAACGAGTCGGACGCCAACCTTATGACCCGGATGGGCGAAGAATTCGGCGCGGTGGCCAGCGTCAAAGCCGGCTGCTTACTGTGCTTTCCGGCCGGTGGCGGCAAGAACGCCTCGGGCCTGAACCTGCCACACATCACCTTGACCCGTGCAGACGGCGACCAGCACCACTACTTGCAAGCCGACCGCGACAGCTATGACGGTGTGCGCGCCTACTTCTATGATGTGAACAGCGCCAAAAAACAGGAAGCAATCGCTGGCGGCGGTGAAAACCTCAAGGATCTTCGTCACACCTACAGTGACCGACAGTCAGCTCTCCGCGCAGCACGCGCTGAGTTCAACCGTTTGAAACGTGGCAGCGCCACGCTTAGCTACACACTTGCCCGCGGCCGACCCGACCTCATACCAGAACTGACCTACACGCTTCAGGGCGTGAAAAACGAGATCGACGAAATCATCTGGACAGGCGGGAATGTGCGTCACACGGTCAGTCCGGATAACGGCTATACAGTCAGCCTGGAGCTGGAAAGCAAATTGCCGGAGGACAATGTTGAAGATCTGGCCGAGGAAAATTCAGGGGACTACACCGGGATCATCGCGTACTACCGGGATAAGAAAACTGGGACACAGAAGACGGTTACGGCGGGAGACCAGGCAAAGCCGAGACGGCTGCGTTGGCTGTATGCTAGCGAGAAGAACGCGAAGCGGGCGGTAGATCGGGAGTGGAAAAAAGCTCAGGCAGGAAAGACCTTATAAACCCCGGAGCCTGTCCGGGGTCTGCAGGATTACTGCTCTGATGCGTAAGCAAAAACCTCCAACATCCGCAATACATCTCTTTGTCGCTGGGCGCTGATCGCCCTGAACATTGAAAGCAACATCAGTTCCTGATCGCTAAGGCAGTTCGCATCTACGACTGACACTTGGTTTTCTGACACACCGCTGTTCTCCATCATGCGAATACTCCTTTCACACGCAACGGGGACTCGGTGCCTACATGGCGCCGTTAAAGTTTCCCCGGGGAACAGCTAATTTCCAACACGTTTTACTGCGTCATCGGGCCACATTAAAAAAATATGTGTGGCGTTACGTCACTGCGCTGGCTTGAAAGGAGGCAGCGTCATATAAACACCGTTCTCACCCCAGCCTTGCAAGTTGCCGTTGGCATCAACGACGTAATACTCGTTGAAGCTGGTTTCTGGATCATCCAGGCGCAACCCACCATCCGGCAGCTTTTTGCCTACATAGAAGTCAGTATTCTTCCCACCGCTTGGGAAGATAGAGTCGATCACATACTTGTCGTTTAGCTTGAACAGCACCATCACATGACCCAGCGCGCCGTCCCGCAGCCAGCTTCCGATTCTGTTGGGGTAGGCTTTCAGATCAAGGGCTGCAAGTGCTTGGTAATCCTTTGCACCCAGGCCGATCAATGAGGATCTGTAGTCAGGATCGAAACTAGCGCTGGCCCAATAAGCCTTATCGGTTTGCCCTGTAACACGAAAGCCGATAAAGGTTTTTTCGGCATTGAATTTCGTGTCGGCGCGAATGGCTTTTGAAACTTCAGCCAGCTCAGTGTCACTGAGACGCTTTGGCAGCGTGACCTCGACCTTGCGAGGCCTGCCTTCACGGAAATCGTCTTTGGTAATGGAATATGCAGAGGGGACAGCAGCATCTGATGAAGCTTTCTGTGCGACCTTCTGGACGTGTTCTTCCTTACTACCGCCCGAACACATCGACACGGTCACAACGATGATGACCAGCAGAATTACAAATCCGAAAACTTGCTGCCCCACAGTAACGCCGGGGTTTTTGACACCACAGCCAGGGCAAACTTTCGCAGTGGAATCCACTTCGTGCTTACAAGATTTACAGGACTTCAACGCCATTCGAACAACTCCTTTCCTTCTTCCCGACGAAAAAAACCGACCTTCATGGTCGGCATATCAATTCCGCTTCGATGACTTCAGTCCTCTAATCGGTCTGCTTGTTCCCTGTCAGACCCGCTGCACTCGCAAATGCCGCTGCCGTCCGCAGCAGCACATTCCGGTCATCTTCTGACATACGTCGCAGGTTCCCTAAAACAGCGGATTCCACGTCGGTCAGGTTGTTGAGATCTGCTTCGGCCTGCGAGCCAGTCAGCACGTAATGCACGTCAACTCCAAGCTCTTGTAGCCCAGAAAGATAGCGGACATCGGGGGAACTAGACCCCAGTTCATAAGCTTTTTGAGTCCCACGGCTCACCCCTGCGGAGACGCCAAAGTCGGTCTGGTTTTTGCCCAACCGCTCGCGTTCTTGCCGCAGGCGTTCACCTACGCCTGAAGATATGAGCACTTTTTTGATCAATATAAGTTGACTTGAACAGAAATCTGCCCAAGAATCCTTTTCGTCGAACACGATTAAACACGGACGAACACTATGCATGCCCTACAGACCCCCGAGCAAGCCCGCGCGGTTCTTGATCGCGAGGGTAAAAGCATTGCCGAATTTAGCCGCCAACATGGCTTGAACAAAAATCTGGTCAGCGACCTGCTGAACGGCCGTAAAAAAGGCCGCCGCGGTGAAGCACATCGAGCAGCTGTATTGCTCGGAATCAAAGACGGCCAGATCACAAATTAGGGCCTCTGGCTCCAGGGGAAAACCAGAAGATGAAGCGCCCAGTTCTAGACAGCAGAAAGAGCGTCGTTATGGCCGTCATCGGCGCCTACCCAGGCGGTCGGATGTACGCCTCGGCAGACCTCGGAATGCCCATCAAGAAGTTCGACAACCATGCCTACGAGAATGCAGGCAGCCGTCCTCTGACCGATGAACACATTCATCGCCTGGAGCAGGTAGCCGGCACCACGTTTCTGCCCGACTACATCGCTGCGATGTACGGCGGCATGTTCGTACCTTTGAGCCTCCCGGAGACGCTGGATAACGTCGAGCTGTACAGCCGCTCGCTCAAAGCCTCGGCCCAGCGCGGCATGGTCGACCAGATCATGTCTGCCGCCCTGGACGACGGCGTTATTGAAAAGCGTGAGGCGGACGCCATCACCACCGCGTTGATCGCCTACATGTCGGCCCGCTACGCCGAGGTGTTCGCGACCATCCAGCTTTACAGTCAAGGGGCCGTCCTGTGAGTACTTACAAGCTGGTGTGCCCTTGCTGCAACAATTCCATGCGCATCCGTACCTCGGAAGGCCAGACGCCCTGTTTCCGCTCGATGTACGCCGAATGCACCAACCTGCTGTGCGGCGCCACCTTCTCCGGCTCGTTGGTTTGGGAATATCAGCTCAGCCCCTCGGGCATCGAGCGCCCCCTCACGGTTTTGCCAATTGCGCCTACGAAAGTCCGGCTCCTTGCCCGTCAGAACCTGATGCCGAAAAACAATCAACCCGACCTGCTGGAACAACTGGAAATGGAGCGCGCGTGATGAACCTCGATCAACAGACTCATGACTACCGCAGCAGCATGCAACAGGCTGCTTTCGCCTACCTACAACGCCATGAGGCAGAACACCTTGTGGATTCCGATCTGCTGTTCGATCGGTGCATCCGCCACCTGACACTTGCACTTGAAGTGCCGGTTTTCATGGCCCCGAAGTTGGTCCACAACGCCTGGACGGAACTGCAGGTCATTAAAAAACGCCGTTGGATTGGCGTCGATTGGGCCAGCGGATCGGACTGGACTGGCGGGTTGGACCGCGTGCACCTGGTGGACAAACTCGCTAATCAACGATTCCCGGTATCGGCTCGCTTTCTGCCACAGAAGCTGCTCGACCAACGCGCCACGCCCCACAAGCAACACCCTCAGTAACGCTCCCTTTTTAAACCCCGCCCTGCCCCATCCCCAATGGGTTTGGGTGAGCTTTGCCCGCAATCCGAGGTGGACCATGCAAATCGACATCGCCATCACCGCAAAACTGCCCCGCGAACAGGCCGAGGCACTGCTCGTTGAGCTGCGTGCGCAGTACGCGGTGCTGTTCAACGAGCACTGGTATGACGACCGCTTTCGCATGATCCCCGAGGGTTTGCGGCATGGCTCGTTGCTGGTGGCCTTCCCCGGGCTGGCTGCACGAAAAAGCCTGATAGGCGCCCTTAAACACAGTCTCGACGAAGCGAAGTAAGCCACGATGGAAATGGAACAAAGGCTGCGAGCCGACGTCATCCAGCGCATTGAGCGGGACTACCAGCTCAAGCACATGCCCAGCACCAATTACATGCGCAAGGGCGTATGCCCTGCGTGCAACCAGAAGACCCTGTACACCTTCTACGATTCGCCGTGGACGCTGATCTGCGGCCGGCCAGAAAAATGCGACCACCGGGTCCATGTGAAGGACGTCTACGACGATCTGTTCAACGACTGGAGCAAGACTGCGCCGTCGACGCCAGACAACCCCCTGGCCACAGCACGCGCCTACCTTGAGTTCGCGCGGGGCTTCAAATTTGAGCTGCTCGCCGGTTGGTTCACTCAGGAAAACTACTGGGACAGTCGACTGAACATCGGCAGTGCCACGGTGCGTTTCGCCCTGGAAAAAGGTGGGTACTGGGAACGGTTGATCGATCGGCCAGACCGCTTTGGCAAGATGAAAGCGCGCTTTCGCCCGACGGGCGAAGGCCTGCCCGGTTACAAAGGCGTCTGGTGGTGCCCGCCGAGCGTGGACCTGCTGGAGGTCGACGAACTGTTCATAGTTGAAGGGATATTCGACGCCATAGCGCTGCTGCACAACGAAGTGCCGGCCGTGTCGATGATGTCCAGCGCCCCCTGCCCGATTGACTCACTCAAGGCCCTGGCCAAACTGCGCCACGACGCCGACAAACGCTTGCCGGTGCTGGTGTGGGCATTGGATAACGAGCCCGTTGCCAAGGCCAACATGCGCCGCTGGGCGAAAGAAGCGCGTGCCCTGGGCTTCGTATGCAAAGCGGCGGTTATTCCTCAGCCCAACGGCAAAAAGGTGGACTGGAATGACCTCCACCTGCGCTGGAAGCCGATCGAGGACGCCGCCGAGCGCGCTGAGCGTATCGAGCAGGACCTCGACGAAGCACGCCACCACGGCGACCTGCTGCTGGCCGACTCGGCAGAGGAAAAGGGCTTTCTCATTTACCTGCACGACGAGCGCAAGGAATTCAACTTCACATTCCGCAAGCGCCTGTACTGGTTTCGATTGGATCTCGATAAGTACGACCGCGCCATGGGCGATCTGGATAGCTCCGACCGGCACGAAGACCAGCTGCTCACCGACGAACAGCGGCGATACAAGGCACTGCGCCAATCGGGCTCAGTAAACAGCATCGCCAACTGCAACTTCCAGGCGCTGTACTACATGCGCAACGACCTGACCGATGAGGCTTGGTACTACTTCCGTATCGAGCGGCCGCAGGGGCCGGCCATCAAAAGCACGTTCACGGCCAAGCAGCTCACGTCGGCGCCTGAGTTCGCCAATCGCCTGCTCAACGTTTCCAACGGCGCGATGTTCGAGGGCAGCGCCCAGCAGTTGAAACGGATTCTCGCGCCCCAGCTCGACTGCCTAAAGACCGTCAATACCATCGAATGGATCGGTTACAGCCGCGACCACGGCGCCTACGTCTTCAACGACCTAGCCTTCCACGGTGGCAAGGTGCAGGTGCGCAACAAAGAAGACTTTTTCGACCTGGGCAAGCTGAGCATCAAGTCGCAGAGCCAGTCTCCGGTGTTACACATCAATACGGACCTCAACGCCTACAACGAGGGTTGGTTCGACATCTACTGGTGCTGCTTCGGCGTTCAGGGGCTGGTGGTACTGGCCTGGTGGCTGGGCGCGTTGCACGCCGAGCAGATCCGCCAGATCCACAAGTCGCTGATGTTCCTGGAACTGGTAGGCGAAGCCGGCTCAGGCAAGACCACCTTGGTGGAACTGCTGTGGAAGTCGGTCGGGCGTACTGATTACGAAGGCTTCGACCCGTCCAAAGCAACCGCCGCCAGCCGTGCGCGTAACTTCTCGCAGGTCAGCAACTTGCCGGTGGTGCTGATCGAGTCCGAACGTGAACAGAAGGAAGGCCAGCCGGTTAAACACTTCGACTGGGACGAGCTGAAGACCGCATACAACGGCCGCAGCGTCCGCTCCACCGGCGTGAAAAACAACGGCAACGACACCCATGAACCGCCGTTCCGCGCCGCCCTGCTGATCGCTCAGAACAACCCGGTCAACGCGTCCGAACCCATCCTGCAGCGTATTTGCCATGTCCACCTGACTCGCGAACACCACACGCCGGAAACCAAGCAGTACGCCGAGCAGTTGGAGCGCATGCCAATGGACAGCATCAGCGGCTTCCTGGTCAAGGCGCTGCAGCGCGAAGCCGAGACCATGCGCCTGATGGAGGAAAACACTTCCGGCTACGAACAGGAGCTGCTGGCCCAGCCTGGCGTTCGCACCGTGCGTATCGCCAAGAACCACGCCCAGCTGCGCAGCCTGGTGGATGCGCTGGCCGGCGTAGTGCCGCTGGGCGAACGCCGCAAGGCCCTTGCACACGCGGAAATCAGCCGCATGGCCCTGGAGCGTCAGCAGGCGATCAACGCTGATCACCCGACCGTGCGCGAGTTTTGGGACCTGTACGAATTCCTAAACGGCATGGACGAGCAATCGGCACTGAACCACGCGCGCCGCGACGGGCTTATTGCCGTGAACCTCAATGAATTCGTGGAGATGGCTGCCAACAAGCGGCAGCAAGTGCCCCCACTGAGCGACCTGAAGCGCCTGCTCAAGACCAGCAAGTCACCCAAATTCCTGGATTCGAACAAGCCCGTTAACTCGGTGCGCCAGGTCGACGCCTTCAACAAACCGAAAACCATTCGCTGCTGGGTATTCCAGGGCGTGTAACCACCGCAACAACGGGAGCAGCACCATGCAAAACGAACTCAAATCGGCCATTCGCTTCAACGACTTTGTCGCCCACTTCGGCGCGCGTGGGGTCCTGGCTATGGCCTGGTGGATGGGAGCGGTGCATGCCGGCCGAATTCGCGAAGACCACACCAGTTTTCCATTCCTGCAGATCGTCGGCGCCGCCGGCAGCGGCAAGAGTCTGCTGCTGGGCTACCTCCAAAAGCTGAACGGGCAAACGCCTTATTCCAACTTTCTGGGGCATTCCACTCCAGCCGCGCGAGCGCGCACGTTTGCCAGCGCAGGGCAACGGATTGTGATTTGCGAGGAGCAAGGCGAGTTAGGCCAATCCATTGACTGGGATGAATTGAAGCCGCTTTTCAGCTCCGGCAGCATGAGCCTCCGCTCGGGGGATGGCCTGAGTGAGGAAGTGACATTCCGCGGGGCTTTGGTGATAACCGCCAATCAACGGCTGGAATGCAGTGATGCGGTCACCAGCAGAATGGTTACGGTCAATCTCTCAGCTCACGACGCCCACACGCCAAGGATCTGGCCGGAAGCCATTGGCAACGTCGAGGCAGCTGAGGCAAGTGCGTTCGGTATCGAGATTGCGCAGTCTGGAGAATGGATTTGCAGCAACCTCAAGGCATTTTTACCCGCATATCAGGGTCAGCTCACTCGTAAATACGGGACGGACCTCAACGGGCGCACAGCCCTCAACTGTGCACAGATGATCTGTCTGGTTGACCTGCTCTGCAATCTTCTCGCTGTTCCGCAGGACCTTCAGCTTGAGACCAGGAAGCTGGTACACGACATCGCCTTCACCGACACCCTTCCCTATTGATTCGGCCTTCGAAAGGAGAACCCGCATGAATACGCCTGCACCAAAACAGCAGCCCAACTGGTTTCTGCAGTTGGAAAAGTTCGAAGCCGCCCGACCTGCCATCCGCAGGGCCGGTGTCGAGGCCCTGGCTCGGCTGGTCCCTGTAGCACAGCGTGATACAGGCCAGAGCGCGGTGATCGGTCGCTTCCTGCTCGGCCTCTACAACGGTCGCGATTACCCGTTCGTGCTGACCAGCCTTCGCGGTCTCGACACCGCGTTGTTCGACGACTGCTTGGCAGTACTGCAGCTCGACTACTCGCCAGAGCAAGAGGTGCACACGTACCTCCCCGATGGCGATGCCATCTGGGAACAACTGATCGGGAGTTGGGCATGACGTGGGCGCCGAAACGCAATAGGGACGGGCAACTCCAGCGCGACTGCTGGGTTACCGACAGCGGCTACACCGTCGCGCTCTGCCGGCTGCCTGAATCGCGCTACCCCATCACTCGCCCAGGGGGCGAACTGCCCTTCGCTTATGCGAAGGATAAAGACGAAGTCATAGCACTCATCACGCAAGACCAGGCCAAACAGGCCTGAAAGATGGTGTCGAGGAGCGCCAACTCCCCGACACCTACCACTACCAAGGAGCAGCACCATGCAAGCACAGAACCCAAGCAGCAGCGGAGCAGAGGCTAGCACAACAGCCTTCAAAGTCGGCGACAAGGTGAACTTCGTGGTCACCCGGGAGACCGGCCGCACAATCAACATGAGTTCCAAAAAAGGAGAGGTGGTCGAAGTCACGCGCTCCATGGCGCGCGTGAAGTACCGAAACGGCCGGAAGGTATGGGTTCCTTTCGACCTGATGACACCAGACGGCCAGCCCAACGCACTCACACGCATGCTCATGGGAGGGCAGTGATCATGTCCGACTTTTTTTACAAGTCCAGCGAGCCCGAAACAGTTGCCATCGTTCGTGACTTCTACGTTCAGAAGGACATGCACAGAGCCCAGCTGGCCGTGCTCGGGTCGATGTTCGGCGGCAAGGTCGCCCCAATGAGGGACATCACTTCCCACTTTGCGGGAGGAGTGAAACTTACAGGCGGTACGGAGCTGGATGCGCACTGGTGCCGCCCTGATGACTACGGCTACCGCTCGCTGCGCAGCACCGTCAAGCTTGCCAAAGGCATGTCCAAGGAAGACCGCGCAGCAATTCGGGCTGAACATGAACGCCTGGTTGCCTTGTGGGCAGAGCATTGCCCAAAACGCCTCAGTTCCCATGAATATTGGCAACGTTTGGTGGTGAACACGGGCCACTTGTTGATGAGCGGTGGGATCAAGCTTGAAGTCAACGGTACCGCGTACTTTCGCCTCGGCTTTCAAATCAATGAAGCCGAACACCTGGCTAACGTAGCCGCTGGAACACCATCCTGCGGATGGATCGACGGCGCGGTGGAGATCGTGGCGAGCGAATACGAGTCCGCACGTATTGCGAAGGTGAAGGCAGTCGAGGTGTCCAATGCTTAAGCGCACCCTTACCCACTTCCACCTCTGCTGCGGCTTGGGCAGCGGCGCCGCTGGCTTCAGCGACTCCAAACCCGTGCTGGGCCCAGTGCAAGCAGAATGGCGCTGCCTCGGCGGCGTCGACGTCGACCCCGCAGGCCTGCGCGACTTCCAGATGATGACCGGCGTACCTGGCACGCTGATGGATCTGTTCACCCGCGAACAGTTCACCGCATTCCACGGCCAACAGCCGCCCACCGGGTGGATAGAGGCAACCGCCGAGGATCTGCGCCGTGCCGCCGGCAACGAAGACCCGGACGCCGTGTTCATCAGCAGCCCGTGCAAAGGGGCCTCGGGCCTGCTGTCTGAAACGATGAGCCAGACGCCCAAGTACCGGGCGCTCAATGAACTGACGTTGCGCTGTGTGTGGCTGATGTGCGAAGCCTGGAAGCACAGACCGGTGAAGTTGATCGTGTTCGAAAACGTACCGCGCCTGGCAACCCGTGGCCGCTACCTGCTGGACCAGATCACCAAACTGCTCCGCCATTACGGCTACGCGGTTGCGGAAACCACCCACGACTGTGGCGAGATTGGTGGGTTGGCACAGAGCCGCAAGCGTTTCTTGCTGGTGGCCAGGCACGTCGAACAGGTTCCAGCATTCTTGTATGAACCTGAAAAGCGCAGCCTGCGCGCTGTCGGTGATGTGCTAAGCCGCATGCCTCTGGCCGGCGATATCGACCAGGCCGGTCCAATGCACCGCGTACCGGCGCTGCAGTGGAAAACGTGGGTACGGCTGGCCCTGGTGGAGGCCGGGAAGGACTGGCGCAGCTTGAGCCGGTTTGCGATCGAGGACGGGTACCTGCGCGACTTCGTGATCGTGCCGGAATACCGCGCCGGATACATGGGAGTGCATGACTGGCAGGACACCGCCGGCACGGTTGCCGGTCGTTCGAGTCCAACCAACGGAAAATTCTCTGTCGCCGACCCACGCCCCACCAGCAAATTCGAATACACCCAGTACGGCGTGCTGCCCTACGACCGGCATTGCGGTGTGGTCACCGGCCAACGCAGCCCAGGGCAAGGCACGTTCAGCGTTGCCGACCCACGCATGGGCGGCGAGCGCCACAACAACGTTTTCCGAGTGGTGCGCAACGATCAAGCCGCTGGCACAGTCACCGCTGGACACGGCCCCAGCTCCGGCGGGCAGGCCGTGGCCGACCCTCGGCAGCCATCTAAAGGCTTTGGCAAATACCTGGTCACCGACTACAGCAAGCACGCCGGCACCGTGATCGCCGGCAGCACCACCGGGCAGGGCGCTTTCGCCGTGGCTGATCCCGCTTACAAAAACTGGCATCCGAGCGCCAGCACCCAAAAGCTGCGGATCACGCCCTGGTGCGAAAACGCCAAGACCGTGACCGGCTCGCAACAGGTTGCCAGCGGCGCGTTGTCGATCGCAGACCCGCGCCCGGGCATGTCGCGCACCAAGGGCGATGCCTACCTGACCGGCGGGCACTACGGGGTGGTGGAGTACAACACTCCAGCCGGCGCCGTTTCCGCCAGCGCGTGTCATGACAACGGGCGCTGGTCGGTTGCAGACCAGCGCATGCCGGCGCCCAACGACCGGATGACCTGCATGATCACTAGCCTGGACGGCACCTGGCATCGGCCATTCACCACGCTGGAGCTGGCCGCGCTGCAATCGCTATTTGACCCGGAGGATCACTGGTCAGCAGATCCACAAACCGCCCATGAGATCGAGCGTATGCAGCGGGTTCGGAAGATCGAACAGGCGGGGGTATTCCGGCTCGACGGTATCAACGATGGCAACCACCGGGAGCGGATCGGCAATGCTGTGCCCCGCGCGGCGGCAAGGGCTATGGCCGACGTGTTCGGCATGACGCTGCTGCTTTCCGAGGCTGGTGAGACGTTCATGCTCAGCAACGTTTCGATTTGGGTGCAGCCGGTGGCGATCGCGTTGAGCGTTGCTCAGCAGGAGGTCGGCGCGTGAGCGTATCCCTTCTGCTTTACCTCTGCGTAGACGCAACCCGGACCGATTGCCAGGTGGTGAAGGTTGATAGCTGGAGCGGATCGGGTGCCTACGAGCAGTGCATTGGCGTCGTCCCAAGCCTCACTGCAGAGCTGACTGCGCCCAACCGCAGGCTGCACCGGTTCGTCTGCGAGATCCAAGGCGAGGACGCAAAGACCGCAGAACATAAGGCTCAGCCCGTGTTCATCCATCAATCGTTTCGGATGTAG
Organism: Pseudomonas sp. MH9.3; assembly: GCF_034354675.1. Classification (NCBI taxonomy): domain Bacteria; kingdom Pseudomonadati; phylum Pseudomonadota; class Gammaproteobacteria; order Pseudomonadales; family Pseudomonadaceae; genus Pseudomonas; species Pseudomonas sp. MH9.3. The sequence goes on from NZ_CP133785.1 coordinate 2,178,792, forward strand.
GAGACACTTTCATGAACGAAGTGAAGCGCTGGAAGTTGAAAGGTTTCATCCCTGGCGTCGATGGTGTGAGCAAGGCCATCTTCCAACCGGTAGTAGTTCTTGCTGATGAGTTTGATGCAGCGCTTGTCCGCGAGACGGATCTGCGCGATGCCCTACGTGAGGCAGAAGTGCTAAGCGAAAGCCGTGGTCGACAGTCCTCTGCATTCGAAAACCGCATGGGCGAGTTGCAGGTTGAGAACGGCAAGCTTAGCGATCGCCTGGCTACAGCGGATGAGCGGGCGAATCTTTTAGCACGTGATGCCGCCCGCTATCGCTGGTTGCGAGAACGCGACCTAAACAGCATTTGCGCAGGCGGCGTGTTCGTTGGTCGGACACCTCAGAACATTGTGTTGAATGGTGAGGATCTTGATCAGGCCATCGACGCCAAACTGGCAGAGGGCGAATGAGCATGGCTACCAAAGCAATTTCAATCGGATTTTTCGCTGGTATCGGGTTCATGGCATCGCAAGACCTGTGGTGGGCTGTGACTGGGATGGTAGGGCTCTGCCGTGGATAAACCCCTTGGACTGCTCTACATCTCCCTACAAACCACAGGTAATGAGGGTTTCCATGAACAACGGTAAATCTTTCCCCTGGAACCTCGACTTGACAGGCGTCTGTGACCAATGCAACAGATCCCGTGCCCACGGCAACCACCAGAAGTGCAGCAAGGCGCGCCAGGCGGCCAACGCCAAGCGCCGAGCCGAGGAAGCCCACGCTGGGGCCACACCGGCACCTAGAAAAAGTGCCAGCCTGTTCTGGTTACTTCGCCAGCAGTGATCGGCAACACTAAACCCGCAATACATCAGGCCCGGCGACGGGCCTTTTTTTCTTTCGACCGGAAGAAACTTTCGATACATCGCGTGGGGACGCATATGGCAGATGGCGTAGAGGCCCGTGGCAATTCGGTACGGGTTTATTTTCGTTTCAATGGCGAGCTTTGCCGGGAGCTAGTGCCTGGTGGGAACACACCGGAAAACCGGGAGCACGCAAAGCGCCTGGTCACGGTGATTGAGTACGAGATCCAGGCCGGCACATTCGATTACCGCCGGCATTTTCCCGAGTCGACGAAGCTGGCCGAGAACACGTTCGGGCACTACCTGGACCTGTGGCTGACCATCAAGAGCAATAGCGTGGCAGCGACCTCATTCCGGGGATACAAAAACAAAGCCGAGGTGCATGTACGTCCGCGATGGGGAGATGTCCAGATTGATCAGATCGACCACTTGGACCTGCAGGAATGGATTCAGGGGCCGTTGTCGAAGCGGCTGAAGAACAAAACCATCCGCGACATCATCAGCAATGTGCGCCAGGTGTTCCGTTTGTACCGCACCCGGAAGAAGGTCGCACACGACCCAACCGAGGGGTTATTTGTGCGCCTGCCCGATCCAGAAGCGCCGGACCCGTTCACTAGGGCGGAAATCAAGCAGATCCTCAATACGCACACCAGCCGCACCCAGGAGCTGCTGATGGTGCAGTTCATGATTTGGGCTGGCCCACGGGTGTCTGAGACCATCGCGCTGGCCTGGGAGGACGTCGACCTGAAACAAGGGACGGTGACTTTTCGACGGTCCAAGGTGCGAGGAGCCTACCGCGTGACGAAAACCCGGCGCTCTACGCGCAAGGTGCGTCTGCTGGAACCCGCATGGGATGCCCTGCGCAAGCTGAACGCGATCAACCCGCTCAAGACCGTGGACACGGTCGACGTCGTTGAGCGGGACAACAAGACAATCCGCAAGCACAAGCTGCACTTCGTTTTCCTCAACACTAAGAGTGGCCTGCCGCACGTCAGCGACTTCGTCGTGAGAGACAGGTTCTTCAAAGCACACTTGAAAGCCGCCGGCGTTCGTTATCGCGGACCTGGCCAATGCCGACACACCTATGCCAGCCAACTGCTGACCACCGGGGTTGCGTCGGTCGACTGGATCGCGGAGCAGATGGGGCACACCAGCGCGAATATGATTCGACAGCATTACGGCACTTGGATCAACGAGGACGGGCCAGATGTAATAGGAATGCTTCAACTCGCTCTGAACCTGTAAGCATTTTCTCAAAGGGGCTAAGCTGGCCCCAACGAGTGGTTCAGAAGATGGTTTTTATAACCTTGTCGACCCCAGTAATAAGTTCGCCTACTTCCTCGACCGTTGGATCAGTAGGATTTTTATGTCCACACTTATTACGAATATCACCCAGAAACTGGATATGCCTAGATTGAGAAAGCTCGATGACACTAGCCGCTTTCAGCGCGTCGTTGAGCACTGCAATGGTCCCAGATTTCTTGGCCAAGTTATGGTTGTCACAAACCTGCTTCAGATGGCCTTCCAGCACTACTCCGGCTACAGCACCCGCCGCACGAGAAAATTTGTTTTTTAGCAGCTCTCTAGCAACATCAAGCTCAGAGTCAAAGAGGTCAGCCTGTACTAATTGCTTGATGTCAAAAAGTGAGCTCTCGAAACGTTTTTCTATGGACTCAAGAATTGCTATCTGCTGCTGCAGCAGAGGAATAGCTGCAGACATGTCGACGACCACGTCCCCGCCATACCGAGTCGATGAAAGAGCTTGGCACGCGTCCTCAATTCGATAAGTCTCGACATCAAATGACTTTCGCGTCTTTGGTCGCTCATAAAACTTTACGAAGTCCGCAAACCGGTCTGGAAGCAACTGCTTCACAACAACCAGAGCTTCCGAATACCAGTGGTTGTAACAAACCCGGAAGGATTTGAGCTTATTTTCGTAAGCATCGATTCTCTCCTCAGTCCATCCCGCCCTTGCCCAACGCGCTCGCCATGCTTCCGAACCCTCTGCGTCATGGCGAAGCGCTTGAAGAACACCCGTCCCCTCTTTAAGCAAAGCTTTCAAGTCTTTCCGATATTTTTCTAAATTGGATGCAGTCATCGCTACCTCGCATGTAGATGTCCAGATTAATCGTCGATCAAACAAAGCAGAGTAATAGCATTTTAATACCGCGAATAGTTGTGTGCTCCGTGAGCCGTGGGTGCATTAGCTAGGTTCTGCAGCGCAGAAAGAGAAAAATTCGAAGGTAGATCGCACCTGATAAAATCTTCAAGTATTCCCACGAATGTTCCCATATAGGCCTTTTTTGACGCTCTGAAAACAAAAAACCCCTGAAAACTTCAACGTTTTCAAGGGTTTAGTCGTTTCAAATTTGGCGGTGAAGGAGAGATTCGAACTCTCGATACAATTTCTTGTATACACACTTTCCAGGCGTGCTCCTTAAGCCACTCGGACACTTCACCGTATCTCGGCAAACCAGTTCAGTCTGTCGAGGCGCGCTAATGTAGTCGAAAGCCTTTCTGATGGCAAAGGTTTTTTTCAGAATTTTCATGCGGTTAGACCGCTCCGTCAGGACGTCCCCGACGGGGGCGGTGATTGTGCCATTCTCGGGCACTGGTGGCATGGCTCTGACTCGCCTTTCACACCCTGCTCCGGGCCGTCTACCCTTGCAGGTGTGGGAAAAGCCTGACTGGGTAGTCAGTCACGGCGCTTTACCGGGGCGTGCGTGGTGGGTAACGTCTGCTGCATTCTTCTCTAACAAGTCCTGCAAGGAAACGCGTCATGAGTGAGTTGATTGCCTACCACTTCGAAGAAGGTATCGCGACCCTGACCTTGAGCAACGGCAAGGTGAATGCCATTTCTCCGGCGGTGGTCAGCGCTTTTAATGAGGCGCTGGATCAGGCCGAGAAGGATCGCGCGGTGGTGGTCATCACCGGGACGCCGGGCATTCTGTCGGGGGGTTATGATTTGAAGGTAATGACCGCAGGCCCCAAGGAGGCCATCGGCTTGGTAACTTCCGGTTCGACGCTGGCGCGGCGCCTGTTGTCGCATCCGTTCCCGGTGATTGTCGCGTGCCCCGGGCATGCGGTGGCCAAGGGAGCGTTCCTGCTGCTGTCGGCGGATTATCGGATCGGCGTGGAGGGCCCGTTCAGCATTGGCCTGAACGAAGTGGCGATCGGCATGACCATGCACCACGCCGGTATCGAGCTGGCGCGGGACCGTCTGCGCAAGTCGGCCTTTCACCGCTCGGTGATCAACGCCGAGATGTTTGACCCGCAAGGTGCGCTGCAAGCGGGCTTCCTCGACAAGGTGGTGGCTCCTGAGGAATTGCACGCGGCGGCCCTGGAAGCGGCGCGGCAGTTGAAAAAGATCAATATGACTGCGCACAAGCAGACCAAATTGAAGGTGCGCAAGGCACTGCTGGGGGCACTGGATGAGGCAATCATCCAGGACCAGAGCCACGGCCTCAGTTAAGCCTCCTGCACAGCGCTCACCGAAGCCCGACCTCGTGTCGGGCTTTTTCTTACAAGAGAACCCGAAACTTTCCTAGCCGCTCTAGAAGGGGTTTGTCAGCGATCGTTGAAACATGTGCTTAAACATCGGCTATCTCCGACGTCCTTAGGGTCAATTGCCGAATACAGTGCACATCCGTACACTGCGCCACCTTTTGTCTCGATGGGCCGTGTCGATGCTGTTTCTGTTACGTATGTTGTTGATGGGTCTGCACTTTATGGTCGCCGGTGTGCTAGGCGTGCTGTTGGGTATTTGCCGGCCATTCAATCCGGACAACAGTCGCTTGTGTGCCCGCCTGTACGCAGTGCCGGCGATGTGGATCCTGCGCCTGAATGTAAAGGCGAACGTCGACTCGCTGCGTCAGAAACCGGGGCCCTGCGTGGTGATCGCCAATCATCAGTCCAACTACGACCTGTTTGTGCTGGGCACCGTGGTGCCCCACCGTACCGTGTGTATCGCCAAGAAGAGCCTGAAATGGGTGCCGCTGTTCGGCCAGCTGTTCTGGCTGGCGGGCAATGTGCTGATCGACCGGGGCAATGCGCACAAGGCGCGCCGGGCGATGCTCACCACCACGCGTACCCTGCAACATGAAGACACGTCGATCTGGGTGTTCCCGGAGGGCACGCGAAACCTGGGCAAGGGTTTATTGCCGTTCAAGAAAGGCGCCTTTCACATGGCGATTGCCGCGGGTGTGCCCGTGGTGCAGGTGTGCGTGAGCAATTACGTCACGCATATGCAACTCAATCACTGGAACAGTGGCGATGTACTCATACGGTCGTTGCCGCCGATTCCTACGATTGGTCTGACGGCGGATGACATTCCGGCCTTGATGCAAGCATGTCAGACGCAGATGGATGAATGCATCGCGCAGATGGACCGTGACGTTGCAGAGCGCGCGCTCCTGAAGAACACCTGAACGACGTGAAATGTCATCGAGCAACAACGGAACGTCAATCAGACTAAGCTGCCCAACTCCTGTCCTCACGATTAGAAGTGATCAGCATCATGGGTAGAGTTGTTGCAGCCGCCGTCTACAGCGATGGCAAGAAAGTCACGGATATCACCCTTGATGAAGGCGCGGCCTGGGCCGCCAAACCGGGTCATTTTGTATGGATCGGGCTGGAAGAGCCCACCACCCTGGAGCTGACCAACCTGCAACGCCAGTTCAACCTGCACGAACTGGCAATCGAAGATGCGATGGAAAAGCACAGCCGCCCGAAGCTCGAGACCTTCGGCGATGCGCTGTTTATCGTCACCTACTCGCCGGTGCGCGAGAACGGCAAGCTGGAGTTTATCGAAACCCATATCTTTGCCGGCAATGGCTACATCATCACCGCGCGCAACGGTCACTCGGCGTCCTACGGCTTTGTGCGTCAGCGCTGTGAGGCGCGGCCGCTGTTGCTGGAGCATGGGGAAGATTTCGTACTCTATGCACTGCTGGATTTCGTCACCGAGAACTATCAGCCCGTGAGCGAGGCGATCCATGCCGAGATCGATGAGCTGGAGCGCAACGTGCTGTGCAGCTCGCTGAGCGAGCGCGATATCCAGAAGATCCACGGCCTGCGCCGCGATGTGCTGCGACTCAAGCGCCATGTGGCGCCGATGGTGGAGATCAGCCAGGAACTGCAGAAGCTGAGCTTCCCGTTCATCGACAAGAACATGCGCCCGTACTTCCGGGACGTGCAGATCCACGTGACGCGGCAGATGGAAGACCTTACCACCCTGCGCGATATCGCCAGCCAGACCATCGAGATCGGGGTGTTGCTGGAGGCGTCACGCCAGAGCGTGGTACAGCGCAAGTTCGCCGCCTGGGCGGCGATCCTGGCATTCCCCACGGCGGTGGCGGGGATTTATGGGATGAACTTCCAGAACATGCCCGAGCTGCAATGGCACTACGGCTACTTCGCGGTACTCGGGTTGATTGCCACCGGCTGCATCAGTCTGTGGGCCAGCTTCAAGCGGTCGGGCTGGCTTTAAGCCGACTCGGGTTTGTGCGCCACGAAGCGCATCATCCATTCCGCCACGGTCGCGCCGTGGTGGTCTCGCTCAAGGCTTGCGACACCCTGGGTGTAGATCTTTTCCCCAAGAGTCGTCTGAAGAATTTCCAGCAGCTCGCGCGAATAGTCAGCGACAAACTCAGGGTGGCCCTGGAAGCACAGCACCTGGTCGCCGATGTGATACGCGGCGATGGGGCAGAACTCACTCGAGGCGATAACCGTGGCATTGGCCGGCAACGTGGTGACCTGGTCCTGGTGACTGATCAGCAGGGTCAGTTCCGGCACCTCGGGGCTCATCCACGGGGCCTTGGCATCGAGCGTGTAATCGTGGATGCCCATGCCCCAACCCTGGCTTGCGCGTTCGGTCTTGCCGCCGAGCAGCAATGCCAATAACTGGTGACCAAAACAAATGCCGAGCAATTTATCGCCGCGCGCGTAACGCTCCAGCACATACGTTTTGAGGGTCTGGATCCAGGGGTCGGTGCCGAAGGAATCGGCCTTGCTGCCGGTGATCAGATACGCATCAAAAGTTTCGTCATCCGGCGGGTATTCGCCTTGCACGACGTTGTATACGACGAACTCGGCAGCAATCGGCTGCCGGGAAAACAGACGCTTGAACATCTGCCCATAACCCTGGTACTGATCGATCAAGCCAGGGCGCAGGATATCGGTTTCCAGAATGCAGACGCGTAGCGACATAAAAAATACCTGACACGGCGATGGGAATAATGAACACCCAGAGCCTGCCTTGAAACATACCTGCAACGCAAGCGCAGAACTGCGCATTCACCCCGTACGCCTTTATTCACGCCCGATTGACACGGTTTCAATGGCGGATGCGTTGACTGCTTTGACCCCCTGCGCCCGGACGAACGGTAGGCACCTGGGCGAATGACCTGATTAATCGTTTTAGCTGTCTAGCCAAGGCATTGGCGCCAATATGGCGTTCTGCCTTATGCCTTTTTAATCTCTAATGACGATTATCTGATATTAAATGAGTCTAAGACTGCAAGAACGAGCGCTCTAAGGTTGAACTCAGTAAGAGGTTGCTGCCGGGTTTTGCTGGAGCAGCTGTAAGAAAAATGTCACGCCAGATTGCGATACTGAATTCAACGGCACGCATTTGACGCTCAGGAATAACAACAAAAGGCAGTCAGCCATGTTCAAACATTCGAAAGTACGTCAGGCGGGACTTATTCTTTTCGCCACCACATTGATTTTGATCCTGCCCAATTTAACCAAGGTTATCGGGTAACGATCCGAGCCACGAGTTCTGTGCACCCACCGCATCAGAATTACAGTTTTTGACAGCACCTGCGAGGCATTGCGCATAGCGATCCCGTTGCAGGGGCTGTCTTTTTACATGCTGATTTCCGCTATCTTGCAGGTCATCGCCACTTGAAAACGGACTCACTGTTGAAAACGATCCTTGCGCTGTTCGCCCTGCTGCTCAGCGTGCCAGCCGGCGCCGCGCAATTGACCATCGAACTGGACCACACCAGCAAGACCTGGCAGACCGCCGAGCTGCTCGAACACCCGGATGCGCAGACGGTGCACATCATTGATGACGTTTCCTACAAGCGCGACATGACGTATCGCGCAGTGCCGCTGGCGGTACTGCTGCCGGGGCTTGCGCCGCAGAGTCATCTGCAGGCGGTCGCCCTGGATGGGTTTGCGGCCGAACTCAGCGCCGCGCCCCTGCTGGAAACAACCGGCGCCCGCGCCTGGCTGGCGGTGGAAGACCCGGCCCACCCCTGGCCGCCCCTGACGCCAGGCAAACCTGGCGCCGGGCCTTTTTACCTGGTGTGGACCGACCCGCAGGCGGGACCGATCAGCCCGGAGCAGTGGCCGTTTCAGGTTTCCCGGATCAAACAGTTGAAGACCGTGGCCGAGCGTTTCCCGGCGTTATTGCCCGACCCGAAGCTGGCGGCGAATGATCCGATCAACCAGGGCTTTGCGCTGTTCCAGAAAAACTGCCTGGCCTGCCATCGGCTCAATGGCGCCGGGGATGCAGAGGTGGGCCCGGACCTGAATATTCCCTACAGCCCCACCGAGTATTTCAGCGGCGATTTTCTCAAGCACTATATTCGCGACCCGCAAAGCGTGCGGCACTGGCCACAGGCGAAGATGCCGGCGTTCGCCGCCAATGTGTTGCCCGACAGCGAACTGGATTTGCTGGTGGGGTATTTGAAGCACATGGCCGGGCGTAAATCCCAACCCTGAGTTTTATGTTGTGGGAACAGTGCGATCATTGTTGCTGCACAGCGATCACCGGCGTCGGCATCACCAACACCTTGGCGTGCATCTGCTCATGCCCGCCGCCCCGGCGCATGCCGCGCACCGGGCACGCGTCGAGGTAGTCCAGGCCCACCGCCAGCTTGAGGTGCCGCTCCGGCCGCGCCATCTGGTTGGTCACGTCAAAGCTGTACCACGCGCCTTCCAGCCAGGCTTCGGCCCAGGCGTGACTGGCCAGGTGCGTGCTATCTTCGCTGTATAAATACCCCGACACATAACGCGCCGGAATCCCCAGGCTGCGCGCGCAGGCCAGGAACGCGTGGGTATGATCCTGGCACACGCCCGCCCCGCCAGCGAAGGCCTGGGCCGCGCAGGTATCGACCTCGGTGGCGCCGGGCGTGTAAACCATGGTCTGGTTGAGCGCGTGCATCAGGTCGATCAACGCGCTGCGGTCACGACGTTGGTGACAGTGCTGGTCGGCAAAGCCGCGCAGAGCCTCGTCCGGCTCGGTCAGGCGGGTGCAGCGCAGGAAAGGAAATGCCGACTGGCCCTCGTGCTCGGCTTCACGCAGCTCGTCGATATCCACCTGGCCGCGAGCACGGATAACGATTGCATCGTGGGGTTCATCCAGGGTCAGCACATGCAGGATATTGCCGAACGGGTCGACCTGGGCGCGCACCGGGCGCGGCAGGTCGAGCTGCCAACTGATGACCTGCTGGCGCTCGCTGTCGTGGGGTGTAAGGCGCAGGTACTGGATGCTGGCGCGCACCTGGTCTTCGTAGTGGTAGGTGGTTTCGTGACTGATGGAAAGTCTCATGGGGCCTCCGTGCAGGAACCGTAAATGGCGTCGCCCAACTGGCGCACCGAGGGGATGAAGGTGGCGTGGAGGTTTCCCCGCAGGTGGTGCAAGGCAGCTCGATTCAACATGGCATCAGTCCTCCACCACCCAGGTGTCCTTGGTGCCGCCACCCTGGGACGAGTTGACCACCAGCGAGCCCTCGCGCAGCGCCACACGCGTCAAGCCGCCGGGCACCACGCGGGTTTCCTTGCCGGACAGCACGAACGGGCGCAGGTCGATATGGCGCGGGGCGATGCCGTTGTCGACGAAGGTCGGGCACGTGGATAAACACAGGGTCGGCTGGGCGATATAAGCGTGGGGCTTGGCTTTGATGCGTGCGCGAAAGGCTTCGATTTCGGCGGCGCTGGATGCCGGCCCGACCAGCATGCCGTAGCCGCCGGAGCCCTGGGTTTCCTTGACCACCAGGTGCGGCAGGTTGGCCAGCACGTGGGACAATTCGTCAGGCTTGCGGCATTGAAAGGTTGGCACATTCTTCAGGATCGGTTCTTCATCCAGGTAAAAACGGATCATCTGGGTAACGAAGGGGTACACCGACTTGTCATCCGCCACGCCAGTGCCAATCGCGTTGGCCAGCACCACATTGCCACAGCGATAGGCCGCGAGCAGACCGGGCACACCGAGCATGGAATCGGGGTTGAATGCCAACGGATCGAGAAACGCGTCATCAAGGCGACGGTAGATCACATCCACAGCCTTGGGGCCGTCGGTGGTGCGCATGAACACGTGGTCATCGCGCACGAACAGGTCGGCGCCTTCCACCAGCTCAACGCCCATTTCCCTGGCCAGGAACGCGTGTTCGAAGAAGGCGCTGTTGAAGCGTCCCGGAGTCAGTACCACAACGCTGGGGTTGTCGATGGGGCTGGCGCTCTTGAGCGTGTCGAGCAGCAGGTTGGGGTAATGATCGATCGGTGCAATGCGCTGGGCGGCAAACAGTTCGGGAAACAGGCGCATCATCATCTTGCGGTCTTCGAGCATGTAGCTGACACCGCTGGGTGTACGCAGGTTGTCTTCCAGTACGTAATAAGTGCCGTCGCCATCGCGTACGAGATCAACCCCGGAGACGTGTGAATACAGGTCACGGTGCAGATTCAGACCCTGCATGGCCAGTTGGTATTGCTCGTTGGCCAGTACCTGTTCGGCGGGAATGACGCCCGCCTTGATAATGCGCTGTTCGTGATACAGGTCGGCAAGAAACAGGTTCAGCGCCTTGACCCGCTGGATGCAGCCGCGCTCGACAATCTGCCATTCACTGGCCGGAATGCTGCGGGGGATGATGTCGAAGGGAATCAGGCGTTCAGTGCCTTGCTCGTCGCCATAGAGGGTGAAGGTGATACCCGCACGGTGAAACAGCAAATCGGCTTCGCGCCGACGCTGGGCCAACAGTTCGGGCGGGGTCAGCGCCAGCCAACGGGCGAATTCGCGGTAATGGGGGCGTACCTGCCCTGCCCCGTCGTACATTTCGTCGAAATAAGTGCGGATCATGCCGAACTCCTTGTCACCCGGACACGAGCACTATCGCAAGGCCCGTGCCAGCGGCATAAACACTTGAACATCAGTGAGTTGAATGGCCGCCGGGATCTGCCAGCACCGTCCTGGTGCACAGAATACCCAGCGCATGGCCGCCTGCTTCATCGCAAGGCGGCGTTTTACTATCAACAGCATAGTCAGACTTGATTTCACTGCGCGGCGCAAGCTGCGGATAATCGCCAACATCTGCTGAACAGGACGCGTCCTACAGTTTCAGCGCAACGATCTTCCCTTTAGGCCACCCGACTTGGGTGGCTTTTTTTTGCTTTCGAAAAACCCGCGCAGCGTTTTCCCACGGCACAAACAAAATCGGCCGACCCAAAGGTCAGCCGATACGCTGTGCTTGTGCAGACGGCTACATGGGTAACCCACGCACCTCCTGCTTGACGCCCCATCCTTCAATGATCCCGCCCAACGGCTCGACCACCGCTTCAAAGTCCTGCTCGAAGTCTCCTATGCCGTCGTAGGTGGCTGACATGATCTTGCTCAATTCCAGATACCAGGCGCCGTCATCGCGCGCGCTGACCTGGGCATTCAGGGACTCGCCGCGAAACTCACCCGCCGCCCTGCGCGCCCGTTCTTCATCCGGGAAAATCGCGTAGAACTCGATGGGGTGAAACCGTGAAAAGTCAAAACCGCCTTCTTTCATGCGGCGTAGGACGTGGGTGCTGATGTCTTCTTGATAGGCTGTGCTCATGAAACGTCCTCCTAAAACCGATGGATAGACTTTCCGTGCCTCCCGAAGCCCGCGCGCTGCTGGCGCGAGCACCACGGCAATGACTGCACCGCAGGGAAAACAAGCATGTAGCTGACAAGACCAGTACCTAGCGAATCATTCGCTGATCTCGCTTGCAGAGTAGCGCGAAGCTATCACCTCCACCAGAGGGGCTGCACTGGCAAACAGGGAATGTTCAGGCGGCGGGCGAAATGTCGAGGATCTGGATACTGTTCTGGTCTTTGAGGATCTTGACCGTAGGCTCCGGCTTACGGCCCTCAAGGTCGTTGAGGTCGAGTTCGGCGGCGACCGGCACGAGTTTGTTGCGAATCATGTGCGCCGCATCTTCGAGGCTGGGCTTGTGGTCGCAGTCGAACTGCTCCACGGCCTGCACACCGTGATCGTTAACGAAGGTAATTTGCCACATTTGCATCGGTGCCTCCTCGATAAAACCCATGTGTGGGCTCACATCCATCTGGACCTTGAGGGCTCGTCAAACGTTCCACTCAAGGCCACAGGCACCTGATCGACAGCGGTTATTTCTCGGCGTGTTCCTTGAGGGCTTTCAAGGTGTTGAACGGCGCGTCCACCACGAACTTGTTGGCCAACCAGGAGGGCACGCTGCCGCCCGGCTCCGTGTGCACCTGATAGGTGACCTCGGTCTGGTTATCGCCCTTGGGTACGAGCTTCCAGAAACCCTCGACCTGCGCCACGCGCACGTAGCCTTTTTCTTCCGGCTTGTAGGTCGGCACGCCCTGCAATGTGCGCGTTATACCGCCATCGGCGTTTTTGGTGGTGGTGATGTGGGTGTAGGAATCACGGTCAGTCACCGGGAACGGTGCGTTGAACTGGGTGTAGGTCCAGGCCTCATCGCCCTTCTTGTCCACCAGCTTCTGGGATTTGCATTCGTGAATCCATGAACAGGCAGCGGCGACGTCTTCCTGCAGGGCCTGGATTTTCGCCACGGGCGCCTTGATCAGGGTGACACCGCGATAGGCCTTGTACTTGGAGCCGGCAACCTCGCTCAGGGACACTTTGATGCCGTCTTCGTCCTTGGCCACCTGCCAGTCCTCGGCCTGCGCGGTGGCCGCGAACAACACCGTGAAACCGCACAGCACAGCCATTCGTTTCAGCGAACCCATCGTTGTATTCCTTATTGTTGAAGTTCCGAGAGTAAAGCCCATCAAGCCGCCGTCATCTGTTCCCACCAGCCGATCAGCCGGATTGCATCAGCCTGGTCGGTGCCGCACACCTCCAGATCCGCCTTGAAGTCACTGCACACCGCCGGGCGCTCGGGCTTGCCGAACAGCTGGCATAGCTGTTCGACCGACAGGTGCAGGCAGCGTTCGCCCGCCGGCTTGCCCTTGGGCATTCCGGGTAATGGCGAACTGATAGAGGGGGCGATGCAGCAAGCACCACAGCCTTCACGGCATTTCATGACCGGCAGGTCCTCGACGACTCAATGGGATGGCGGAGCTAGGGTACGCCCCTGAACAACCGTTTTAAAACGGTCCAACGAGGGTTTTTCACGGAAAAGACAAGTGACTGACCAGTCCGCGACAAATGGTCGATCCAGCGCCTCACATGTGCGCAATAGTTATTGCTTGAATTCGAAATCCAGCGCCGCACCTTCAACATCACGGCGTTCTTCGTTGCGCAGTTGCAGCTTCATCTCATTGCTGAGCAAGCGGCCGTTGATCTGAAACGCGCTGTTATCGGTGGGCTTGTCGCCGAACATCGGCGGTAGCAGCGGTACGCTTTTGGGCTTGGGCATGGTACCGATAGGCTGTAAATGCCTGACCATGTCGGACGGCAGCGACAGGTCCAGTTGTGCCGGTGGCAGTTTAGTCTGGGCAACCTCACGAGCTGATCTGGATTTTTTTCTGGCCGAGGCGCGCTTTTTCTTGGCGACCGTGGCTTTCCTGGCCTCTGCCGTTTTTTTCGTGGAGGCCGCCTGTTCGGCACTTGGCGCAGACCTGGTGTCCGATACGGGCGCGGCCGCCATTAAGACGCCGACATTGCACAGCGTTAACAGGCCAATCATCCCTACAGCGCGAAAAATCGAATTCATATCGCCAACAGCATTAACGGCAGAAGGCCATATGCTCGCTTGTTGTGCGCAGCATGACAAGCGCGGCAATCACACCCGTGCAGGAATTGTCCCGGTTCTGCGCCTCAGAGACCGGCGCTGGTCTCCTGGCATAATTGGCTGGCCAGCATCCCCAGGGTCATCAGCGCCCGCTCTGCTTCGCGGTTCCATGGCGTGCCACAGTTGAGCCGAATGCAATGGTTGAACTGTTCTGTATTGCTGAAGATCAGCCCGGGCGCAATGCTGATGCCCTGTTGCAGGGCGCGCACATGCAACTCCTGAGTATTGACGCGCCCCGGCAAGCTGACCCACAGGATAAAACCGCCGGTAGGCCGGGTCATCTGCGTGCCTTCAGGAAAGTACTGCTGCACTGCCAGCTGGAAAGCGCTGAGGTTCTTGCGGTATTCCTGACGGATGTAGCGCAGGTGGCGGTCATAGCCACCGTTCTCCAGGTATGCGGCGACGCCCATCTGCGTGACGCTGCACGCCGAATGGGTACTGAACATCTGCAGGCGCTGGATCTCCTGCTGATATTTACCGGCAATCATCCAGCCAATGCGCACACCGGGCGACAGCGTCTTGGAGAAGCTCGAGCAGTAAATGACCCGGTCCAGGCGGTCATAGGCTTTCAGCGCCTTGGTGCGGCCCAGTTCGAACATCAACTCGCCGTAGATATCGTCCTCGACAATCTGGATATCGAAATCCGAGGCCAGACGCAGCAGTTGCTTCTGCCGCTCTTCGGGCATGGTGCCACCCAGCGGGTTGCTCAAGCGTGTGGTCAGCACCAGCGCCTTGATCGACCATTGGTTGGCCGCCAGTTGCAGGGCTTCCAGGCTCATACCGGTGGAGGGGTCGCTGGGAATTTCGATCACTTTGAGGCCGAGCAGATCGGCCAGTTGCAGCAAGCCGTAATAGGTCGGCGACTCGGCGGCGATCAGGTCGCCGGGACGGGTCAGTACGCGCAGGGACATCTGCAACGCGTCGACGCAGCCATGGGTGATCACCACTTCGGATGGGTCAATCACCACGCCGGCATCACGCATGCGGATCGCCACCTGGCGGCGCAGCGGCTCGAAACCGGGGCTGAACATGTAGCTGAAGGCCCGTGGGCTCTGGAAGCGCGTGACCTTGGCCAACTGCTGGTGCAGTGCTCGCACCGGCAGGTAGTCGACACTCGGCACCGCGGCGCCAAGGGGAAACACGCCTTCGCGGCGCGACTCGCCCAATACCTGTTGAATGATGCTGCTGCGGGTGACCAGCCCCGGGCGTTCGACCCGGGCGATATCCGGCGTCGGCGCGGTGAGCGCGGGCGTCTGGTGCACGTAATAGCCGGACTGTGGCCGCGCCCTGATCAGCCCCTGGTCTTCCAGGTTGGCATAGGCCTGCAAGACCGTGGCGTGACTCACGTTGAGCTGGGAACTCATCTTGCGCACCGAAGGCACGCGCTCCCCCGGTTGATAGACACCGCGCCGGATATCCTCAGCCAGTTGCTGGGCGATACGTTGGTAAAGCAACAGATTGGTCATGACGCAGCACTCGATTTCACGGGCGTTTTATTTTTGTGTAGAACATACCGGCACAGTTTAGAAGTGTACGGGGACAGTTGCCACAATAGTCGAGGCCGCGCGGCAGTGACAGCAAAAACTGTAAGGGTTTAGGATAGAGCTTTCAGCTGTACCTCAAAACAAATGTGGGAGGGGCTTGCTCCCGATAGCAGCGTGTCAGTCGTCAAAGAAGTTGACTGAACCACCGCTATCGGGAGCAAGCCCCCTCCCACATTTTGACCTGCGCCAGGCGCCTAGCGAGCTGCGCCCAATTGGCCCTTCGCGTCGGAGAAGACGATTTCCACGCGGCGATTCTGCGCCCTGCCCCGCTCGGAGGCGTTGGCCTCTACCGGGTACTGGTCGCCATACCCCTCAACCTGAATGCGTTTTTCATCGATACCCAGGTCCACCAGCACATCGGCCACCGATTGTGCACGCTCGCGGGACAGCCTGAGGTTTTCCTGCTCGCCGCCGGTGTTGTCCGCATACCCCTCAATACGCACCACGCGCTTGGGGTTCAGTTGCAGGAACTGCACGATTTTCAGCACTGTGCGGTTGGCCGAGTTTTTTAGCTCCGCGTCACCGGTGTCGAACAGCACGTCCCCCAGGGTCATCACCAGGCCGCGGTCGGTCTGGGTGGCGAGGCTGGTGATCTGCTCTTCGAGCCACTTGCCCTGCTGTTGCACGCTCGACAGCTTGCTTTCGCGCAGGGCCAGTTGCAGGCGCTGGCGCTCCAGTTCAAGCTTCGCGCCGCGCTCTGCGTTGAGCCCCTGCTCGGTATGTTGCCGGGCAATCGCGCTGTAGCGACGGCTCAGGTAGGCGTAATGCTCCACATCGGCGCCGCTGCCCCAGTAGCTGGACAGGCGGTCGGCACGGGCCAGCGACTCCCCGGCGCGGATCACATCCTTGGGCGCGAAGCGCAGCACATTGGCGTCTTCCTTGACCTTCTGGAAATCGCCGGCCGCCTGCTGCAGGGCCTGCTCGCTGTTCGGATGGGTGGCACAGCCACCCAACATGGCGCCGGCCAGCAGCACGGCGCTCATCCCACGGATCAGCCGGCTCATTGGGCTTCCCCCAACTGCAATTGCTTGCGCAAGCGGGTGATGCGGGTGTTGAGCACGTTCAGTTGCTCCTGGCTCTTGCGCGTCAGCACCTGAGCTTCGGCCAGGCGGGCATCCAGTTCGGCCTGCTCGGCCTGCATGCGCGCGTCCTTGTAGGACTGGTCGGCCATGTCGGCCTCGGCCCGGGCGAATTTGTCTTCGGCCAGTTTCAATTCGGCCGACTCCTCGGCGACGGCGCCGACCGCGCTGGCTTGCTCAAGCGCTTGCCGGGTCAGGCGCAGCTGTTCATTCGGCGCGGGATCGGTTGCACATCCCGCCAGAGCGACAGCGGCGAGGGCCGCTAAAAGAGGTCGAAAAATCACTGAAAATCCCTACTGTGTTGAGGTGCCGACAGGTTGCTGCAATTGCGCCTTCCAGCGTTCCAGATTGCGCTGCAACGCAGCTTGCGCCACACCGGACGCGGGCAATTCTGTCATCTTTTTCGCCAGCTGTCCGCGCAGCCACGGATCATTGCAGGCCGAGTTGTGGGAAATCGCCAGGTACAGGCCGGGCTGATCGATGGGCACTTCGCGGGCCACCAGGTCGTTGCTCATGCCCAGGCTCTGGGCCATGGCCATGCCGGAATAGCGACTGGCGAGCACATAGTCCACCTCCCCCAACAACAGTTTCTGAAACGCCGGCGTCAGCGTGGGCAGGCGTTGCAGGTTGAGCTGCTGACTGGCGAAAGTGTCGAAATCCGCGCTCAAGCGCGCCCGTTCCGATACTGCGCCCGAGTGGCCGTGCAGGTCGGCCGCAGTGGTATACACCAGGGCGGAATCCTTACGGGTCCAGACGAGGTAGTCGAGCTGCATCAGCGGCGGGTGAATGTAGTCCAGGGTTTGCAACTCGCCGAGGTTCAACGTTGCGTCGGCGAGAATGTCCATGCGTCCGCTGCGCACTTCATCCAGGGCGGCCGCGCGTTTGCCGCCGTAAAGCAGGTCAATTTTCAGACCGAGGTCCTTGGCCACCTGCTGCAACACATCGGCGGTGGCGCCGATCAGGTGCGTGGGGTCTTGCGGGTCGCGCCAGAGCAGGGGTGGCGCGTCCGGGCTGCCGGTGATGACCAGGCGATTACATTTGCCGGTGGCGTGCGCCAGGGTTGGCAGCAGCGTGAGGCCCAGCAGTACGATCCAGGGGCGCAATTCCATGGCGAAGGTCTCCGATAGTCAAAAAAAAGCCCGGTCACAAGACCGGGCTCTTTATAAGTGAAGCGGCTGGATTAGACCAGCTTCTCCAACTCGGGTACGGCTTCGAACAAGTCCGCCACCAGGCCGTAATCAGCCACCTGGAAGATCGGTGCTTCTTCGTCCTTGTTGATCGCAACGATCACTTTGGAGTCCTTCATGCCGGCCAGATGCTGGATCGCGCCGGAGATACCGACGGCGATGTACAGCTGTGGCGCAACGATCTTGCCGGTCTGGCCGACCTGCATGTCGTTGGGTACAAAACCTGCGTCGACGGCAGCGCGGGAAGCGCCGACCGCCGCGCCCAGCTTGTCGGCCAGGGCGTACAGGTGCTTGAAGTTGTCGCCGTTCTGCATGCCGCGCCCGCCGGAAACGACGATCTTGGCAGCGGTCAGCTCAGGACGGTCCGACTTGGCCAGCTCTTCGCCAACAAAGCTGGAAGTGCCTGCGTCGTGGGCGGCGGAGACGGCTTCAACAGTGGCCGAGCCACCTTCAGCGGCGACCGGATCGAAACCGGTGGCGCGCACGGTGATGACCTTGATCGCGGCGGTCGATTGCACGGTGGCAATGGCGTTACCGGCGTAGATCGGGCGCTTGAAGGTATCGGCGCTTTCGACCGAGATGATCTCGGAGATCTGGTCGACGTCCAACTGCGCGGCAACGCGTGGCAGGATGTTTTTGCCGTTGGAAGTGGCGGCGGCCAGGATGTGGCTGTAGCCCTTGCCCAGCTCTGCAACCAGCGGCGCAACGTTTTCCGGCAACTGATGCGCGTAGGCGGCGTTGTCGGCGTTCAGCACTTTGCTTACGCCAGCGATTTTTGCAGCGGCCTCAGCCACCGGGCCTGCGCCCTCACCGGCGACCAGCAGGTGAATATCGCCACCGATTTTAACGGCGGCGGCCACGGTGTTCAGGGTGGCCGGGGCCAGCACCTTGTTGTCGTGTTCAGCGATTACCAAGATAGTCATGTTTAGATTACCTTCGCTTCGTTTTTCAGTTTCTCGACCAGTTCAGCCACCGACTTGACCTTGATGCCCGCGCTGCGTGCAGCCGGTGCTTCAACCTTGATGGTCTTGTTGGTGGAGGCGGTGGAAACGCCCAGAGCTTCTGGCGTCAGCGACTCCAGCGGCTTCTTCTTGGCTTTCATGATGTTGGGCAGGGACGCGTAGCGCGGCTCGTTCAAACGCAGGTCGGTGGTGACGATGGCCGGCAGTTTCAGGGAAACGGTCTGCGCGCCGCCGTCGATCTCGCGGGTCACGGCCACGCTGTCGCCGCTCACTTCAACCTTGGAAGCGAAGGTGCCCTGGCCGTAACCGGTCAGCGCAGCCAGCATCTGCCCGGTCTGGTTGTTGTCGCTGTCGATGGCTTGTTTGCCGAGGATGACCAACTGTGGCTGTTCCTTGTCGACAACGGCCTTGAGCAGCTTGGCCACGGCCAGGGAGGTCAGTTCTTCAGCGGACTCGACCAGGATGGCGCGGTCGGCGCCCAGTGCCAGGGCGGTGCGCAGTTGTTCCTGGGCGGTGGTCGGGCCGATGGAAACCACGACGATTTCGGTCGCCACGCCTTTCTCTTTCAGGCGTACGGCTTCTTCCACGGCGATTTCACAGAAAGGGTTCATCGACATCTTGACGTTAGCAAGGTCGACGCCGGAATTGTCCGCCTTGACGCGAACTTTCACGTTGTAATCGACAACGCGTTTGACAGCTACAAGAACCTTCATGGATTCCTCGTTACTCTCCGGTGAAAAGAAAGTCGCCTAGGCGAACCTGGCGGTTGATGCTCATCGGCACACAAGGGCACCTCCAAAAACCTTGGCACGTGACCTTGATCACGGACAGCGATGACCGTTCGTCAGGGGTGACTGAGAGGTCATTCTTGATCGCGGCGTGTAAACTGAGCGCTCTTTAAAAAAGCGCCCATGCCCTGGCCTGCTTTTGGACGTACTCCTGAAACCTGCAGTCTGCCTACGGTAAGCGCGAAACCGACCGTATCTTGACCGGAACACCTATTCTGGTCAATACGGCAAAATAGCCAGTTATAAGCCGCGTTGCTTTGATTTACCTAGCCTGCGGGCAATTCAAACAAACGTTTGTATTGGACGCTCACAGTGGTGTAGATATACTGCGCGACCTAGAATGCGCCACCTAGAGAGAAAGGTGAGTCCTGCCATCGCCGCACGGCCGCACCGAACCTCCACCCATTAGAAAAAAGCCTGTTGAGCCTTGAGTAGGAGATAGCCTGTGGAACGCGAATACATGGAATTCGACGTGGTCATCGTCGGCGCCGGCCCTGCGGGCCTGTCCGCCGCCTGCCGCCTGAAGCAGAAGGCCGCTGACGCCGGCAAGGAAATCAGCGTCTGCGTGGTCGAGAAAGGCTCCGAAGTCGGCGCTCACATCCTCTCCGGTGCTGTGTTTGAACCTCGCGCCCTGAACGAACTGTTCCCGGACTGGAAGGCCCTCGGCGCCCCGCTCAACACGCCAGTGGTGCGCGATGACATCTATGTACTGCGCAGCCCCGACGCCTCCACCAAGGTGCCCGACTTCTTTGTGCCCAAGACCATGCACAACGAAGGCAACTACATTATCTCCCTGGGCAATCTGTGCCGCTGGCTGGCCCAGCAGGCCGAGAACCTGGGTGTGGAGGTCTACCCAGGCTTCGCCGCTCAGGAAGCGTTGTTCGACGAAAACGGCGTGGTGCGCGGGATCATCACCGGCGACCTCGGCGTCGACCGCGAAGGCAAACCCAAGGAAGGCGTGTACACCCCCGGCATGGAATTGCGCGGCAAGTACACGCTGTTCGCCGAAGGTTGCCGTGGGCATATCGGCAAGCAACTGATCCAGCGCTTCAACCTGGACAGCGACGCCGACGCCCAGCACTACGGCATCGGTCTCAAGGAAATCTGGGAGATCGATCCGGCCAAACACCAACCCGGCCTCGTGGTGCACACCGCCGGCTGGCCGCTGGATATCATGGGCACCGAGAACACCGGCGGCTCGTTCCTGTATCACTTGGAAAACAACCAGGTGGTGGTCGGCCTGATCGTCGACCTGTCATACAGCAACACCTTCCTGTCGCCGTTCGACGAGTTCCAGCGCCTCAAGCACCACCCGGTGCTGGCCCAGCACCTGGAAGGCGGCAAGCGCATCAGCTACGGCGCCCGCGCCATCTGCAAAGGCGGCCTGAATTCGCTGCCGAAAATGGTGTTCAAGGGCGGTGCGCTGATCGGTTGCGACCTCGGCACCCTGAACTTCGCCAAGATCAAAGGCAGCCATACCGCGATGAAGTCCGGCATGCTCGCCGCCGACGCCGTGGCCGACCGCCTGTTTGCCGAGTCCGAGGGCGGTGATGAACTGACCGCTTACGTCGACAGCTTCAAGTCGAGCTGGTTGTACGAAGAACTGTTCGCCAGCCGTAACTTCGGCGCGGCCGTGCACAAGTTCGGCGCCATCCTCGGCGGCGGCTTCAACTGGCTGGACCAGAACATCTTTGCCGGCAAGCTCCCCTTCACCCTGCACGACAACACGCCGGACTACGCCTGCCTGAAGCTGGCCAAGGACTGCAAGAAGATCGACTATCCCAAACCCGACGGCAAGCTGAGCTTCGACAAGCTGAGCTCGGTGTTCATCTCCGGTACCAACCATGAAGAAGAGCAGCCGTGCCACTTGAAGCTCAAGGACCCGAGCATCCCGATCGGCACCAACCTGCCGCTCTACGACGAACCGGCGCAGCGCTACTGCCCGGCCGGTGTGTATGAGGTGATCACCAAGGAAGACGGCGAAAAGCGCTTCCAGATCAACGCCCAGAACTGTGTGCACTGCAAGACCTGTGACATCAAGGACCCTTCGCAGAACATCACCTGGGTATCGCCGGAAGGCGCGGGTGGGCCGACTTACCCGAATATGTAAACCAGCTGCTTGAGAACAAGGCTCCCAGACGGGGGCCTTTTTTGCGCTCGGAAAAAGGCCAGTCGACCGAGTTGCATCAACAGAATCTAGGCAGCCCGCTCTTCGCCAGGGTTGCGCAGAAAATAGCGCTTGTACTCGCGACTGAACTGCGACGTGCTCTGATACCCCACGCTGTGCGCCGCCTGCGCCACACTCAGGCCGTCCACCAGCAGCAACTGCTGCGCCTTCAATAACCGCAGACGCTTGAGGTACTGCACCGGCGACAACAGGGTGCAACGCTTGAAGTGTTCATGAAAGGTCGATGCACTCATGTGCGCATACCCGGCCAGGGTCTCGATATTCAGCGGCTCGGCGTAATGGGCATGCAGGTGACTCAGCGAGGTGGCGATGCGCGAGAATTGCCCCTGCTGCTCGACCAGCGCGCGCAACACGTCCGCCTGCGGGCCGCGCAACGCGGTAAACAACAATTCGCGCACTCGCGCCGGGCCCAGGATGCGGCTTTCCAGCGGATCGTGCAGGCATTGCAACAGCCGCTCCACGCAACCACGCATGGCATCATCGAGCACCACTGAACTCATCGACTCAAGGGTCTGCGGCATCGGCGGCGGCCCGGCCTGCATGCCCATGGCCATCACCAGTTCGCCCAGCACCACCCGGTCGATCCCCACGGTCACGCCATACAGCGGTGCGTCGGGGGCCATGGCAAAAGTCTCGCATTCGAACGGCACCGGCATCGCCTGGATCAGGTAATGCCCGGCGCCGTATTCGAGGGTACGCGGGCCCAGGTACGCGACCTTGCTGCCCTGGGCGACGAACATCAGGCTGGGCTCATAGATCTGCGGCCCGCGTGCCACGTCGCAACTGGCGCGCAACACTTTCACGCCTGGCAGGTGAGTCGGGGAAAAACCATCGCGGGGCGTCAGCCCCTCAATCAGGGAAACCAGCGTGGCGTTGGCGTCGAGATGGCGGGTCAACAACATGGCAAAAAACTTCGCAAAAAAGGGATGAGAACATCATCGCAGGTCTGGCGGCCAATGCATCCAAACCAGGGGCACTCCCGGACGAATAGGCATAAGACCCGGAGCAATCACCATGGCCGCGCGCAGGCTCGGCGGGGAGAATGGCACGCCTCACTTGTTATTGTTTTTGCGAGGCTTCCCTATGTATACCGCTATCGGTTACGCCGCCCAGTCGGCCACCACTCCCCTCGCCCCCATGTCGTTTGAACGCCGCAGCCCGCGCGCCGATGACGTGGCCATCGAGATCCTCTACTGCGGCGTCTGCCACTCCGATATCCACCAGGCGCGCAACGAATGGGGCATCGCCGTGTACCCGCTGATGCCGGGCCACGAGATCGTCGGCAAGGTTACCGCCGTCGGTGCCAGCGTGACCGCGCACAAAGTCGGCGACCTGGTGGGCGTCGGCTGCATGGTCGACTCGTGCCGCACCTGCGCCGCGTGCACATCGGACCTGGAGCAATATTGCCTCGAAGGCCCGACCATGACCTACGCCACCCCTGATCGCGTGGACGGCAGCAACACCATGGGCGGCTACTCCGACAGCATCGTGGTCAGCGAACACTTCGTGGTGAAGATTCCGGCCAAACTCGACCTGGCCAGCGCCGCGCCGATCCTCTGCGCAGGCATCACCACCTACTCGCCGCTCAAGCACTACGGCGTCAAGGCCGGCGATAAGGTCGGCATCCTCGGTATGGGCGGCCTGGGCCACATGGGCATCAAGTTTGCCAAGGCCATGGGCGCCGAAGTCACACTGTTCACCCGCTCCGCGAGCAAGGCCGAAGAAGGCCGTCGCCAGGGCGCGGACCATGTGATCGTGTCCACCGACGCCGAGCAGATGAAAGCCGCCGCCGGGCACTTCGACTTCCTGCTCGACACCATCCCGGTGCAGCACGACATCAACCCCTACCTGGACACCCTGCGCTTTGACGGCGTGCATATCCTGGTCGGCTTGATCGAGCCAGTGGACCCGCCGGTGAATGCCGCCAAGCTGGTGCTGGGCCGCAAAGTGCTGGCCGGCTCGTTGATCGGCGGCATTGCCGAAACCCAGGAAGTCCTGGATTTCTGCGCCGAGCACGGCATCACCTGCGATATCGAAATGCTCGACATCCGCCAGATCAACGAAGCCTACACCCGCATGATCGCCGGTGATGTGAAGTACCGCTTCGTCATCGACATGGCAACCCTCAAGGCCTGATCAGGCCTTGGCGCCCAACTCCGCGGACAGCCGGGCCGCCACCTGTTTGATCACAGGGATCAGCTCGGCCATTTTCTCCAGCGGCATGTAGGGCACGGTACTGGCGATGCTGATGCCGGCGACGATTCGCCGGCTGGCATCGCGCACCGGTGCCGCCACGCAACGGATCGACGGTTCGTTGTCTTCCAGATCGAACGCATAACCGCCCACCACGTATTCATGCATGCGCTGCTCGAACTGCGCCCAGGATTGTTCCGGGTGTTGCGGCCATTGCAGGCTTTTCCCACCCTCGGGCAGGCTGGCTTCGTACAAGCGCTGCCATTCCGCCACGCTGTCATCGAGCAACATCGCCTTGCCCACCCCGGTACGCGCCAGCGGCATGCGATGGCCAACCCGCGAGCGCATTTCCGGGCCGTTGCGGCCGGGGTTCTTGTGCAGGTAGAGCACATCGTCGTATTCGCGGATGGCCAGGTGAATGGTGTCGCCGGTCAGCGCCGACAGCTCATCCAGGTACGGTACCGCCAGGCTCACCAACGGCAATTCCTCACGCGCCTGAAAGCCCAGCTCGATCAGTTTTGGCCCCAGCAGGTAGCCGACTTGCGGCACCACACGCAGATAACGTTCTTCCACCAGGCAACTGGCCAGGCGGTGCGTGGTGCTGCGGGTGGTGCCGATGCGCCGGGCGATCTCTTTCAGATCCCGCGCACCGGCCGCCACGGCCTGCACCACGCCCAGGCCACGCAGCAGGGTCTGGGTGCCGGTGGGGGCGACGTCTTTGCCGGGGGTGGAGGATGTTTCCTGCATATCGGGCCCTATAAGTGTGAACGCGGCAGCATTATGGCAAATACCCAACGTCAAAACAGCGCAGATCCAATGTGGGAGGGGCTTGCTCCCGATGGCGGTGGGTCAGTTATTGATGTGTTGACTGATGCACCGCTATCGGGAGCAAGCCCCCTCCCACATTGGTTCCTCGTAAGGCTTGAGATCAGCGTTGCTTCATGCGGTCGATGACCACCGCCAGCAACAGGATCGAACCGCGGATCACGTATTGATAAAACGTGTCGATGTTCTTCAGGTTCATCGCGTTTTCGATGATCGCCAGAATCAGCACCCCGGCAATCACGTGGCGGATCATGCCGATGCCGCCGCTCAGCGACACCCCGCCCAGCACGCAGGCGGAAATTACCGTCAGCTCGAAACCCTGGCCGATCATCGGCTGGCCCGAGGTCATGCGCGAGGCGAGGATCACCCCGGCCAGGGCGCCGATCAGGCCGTGCACGGCGAAGATGATGATCTTGGTGCGATCAACGTTGACCCCCGCCAGCAGCGCCGCTTCCGGGTTGCCGCCGATGGCCATGGTGTTGCGCCCGTAGGTGGTGTAGTTGAGCAGCCAGCCGAAGAATACAAAGCACACGATGGTGATCAGGATCGGCACCGGCACGCCCAGCAACTGGCCGTTGCCGAAGATGAAGAACTGATCCTGGGACACGCCCACCGCCTTGCCGTCGGCAAAGATATAGGCCAGGCCGCGCACAATCTGCATGGTCGCCAGCGTGGTGATCAACGCATTGACCCGCAGCTTGGCGATCACGATGCCGTTGATCAGCCCCACCAGCAGGCCCATCCCCAGGGCGGCGCCGATGCCCAGCATCACGCTGTCGGTGTCGCGCATCACAATGGCCGCGACCACGCCGGCGCAGGCGATCACCGAGCCCACCGATAAATCGAAGTGCCCCGACGCCAGGCAGAACAGCATGGTGCAGGCGGCGATGCCCACCGTGGAAATCGCCAGGCCCAGGCCGCGCATGTTCAGCGGCGAGAGGAAGTTGTCGATGAGCAAGGCGCACAGCACGAAGATGCTCACCGCCGCCAGCAGCATCGCCCAGTTATCCAGCAGCGCGCGCAGGTCCAGGGGTTTGCGCGCTTTGGGCAGCGCGTTGTCTTGGGTCGTCATAGTCGTCTCTCAGTGGGCCGGGCCGCGCGGCAAGGCCAGCTGCAGCAAGTTGGATTCAGTGGCGTGTTCACGCCGTTGTTCGCCGCGCAGGGCGCCTTCGCACAGCACCAGGATGCGGTCGGAAATCCCCATCACTTCCATCAGGTCACTGGACACCACGATCACCGCAATGCCGCTGGCGGCCAGGTTATGGATGATCTGGTAGATCTCCGACTTGGCGCCGATGTCGATGCCCCGCGTCGGCTCATCGAGCAGCAGCACCTTCATCGGCATCGACAGCCAGCGGCCGAGAATGGCCTTCTGCTGATTGCCGCCGGACAGGTACATGATTTTCTGCTCGGCGTTGGGCGTCTTCACCTTCATCGCCTGGATCTGCTGGCCGGCGTTGCCCTTCTCCCACTTCTCGCGCAGCAGCCAGCCAAACGCGGCATGGGCGCCACGGGCGCTGATGTTGATGTTTTCCGCCACGCTGGACAGCGGAATGATGCCTTCCTTCTTGCGGTCTTCCGGGCACAGCAGCACGCCGGCGTCGATGGCATCGCGCGGTGAGCGCAGGTGCAGGGTTTCGCCGCACAGCTCCAGCTGCCCTGCGGTGCTGCGCTGCAGCCCGGAGAGCAGCCGAAACAGCTCGGTGCGCCCTGCCCCCACCAGCCCGAACAGCCCGAGAATCTCGCCCTTGCGCACCGCAAAGCTGACCGGCTCACGCAAGCCTGGCCCAAGCAGCCCATCGACCTTGAGCGCCACCTCACCGTGCTCGCGCGGACGGTAGTCGTAGATGTCCTGGATATCGCGCCCGACCATGCAGGTCACCAGCTGGTCGTGGGTCAGCGCGCTCATGTCCTCGAACGTGCGCACGTAGCGCCCGTCCTTGAACACCGTGACCGCGTCGCAGATGCGGAACACCTCTTCCATGCGATGCGACACATAGAGCACCACTTTGCCCTCATCGCGCAGGCGCGCGATGATCGCCATCAGCCGGTCGATTTCCCGCGCCGAGAGGCTGCTGGTGGGTTCATCGAAGGCGATCACATGGGCGCCACGGGACAGCGCCTTGGCGATTTCCACCAGTTGGCGCTGGCCCAGGGACAGGCGGCCGAGCTTTTCATCCGGGTCGATTTCATCGGCCAGGCCCTTGAGGCAGGCCAGCGCCTGCTTGCGCAGCAGGCCGCCGTTGACCACGCCAAAGCGCGACGGCAGGTGCCCGAGGAACAGGTTCTCCGCCACGCTCATTTCCGGCACCAGGTGCAGTTCCTGGTGAATCACCGCCACGCCGCTGGCAATGCTGTCAGCGGCGCATTTGAAGGCCATGGTCTGCGCGCCGATCTGCACCGAACCACTGCTGGGAATGTAGGCGCCGCCAAGAATCTTCAGCAGCGTCGACTTGCCCGCGCCGTTCTCGCCCATCAGCGCATGCACCTGGCCCGGCTGGGCGGTAAAGCAGATGCCGTCCAGCGCCTTGACCCCGGGAAAGGTTTTGCCGATACCCTCAAAACGCAGGGCGGCCGCACTCATTTCCACAGCCCGATTTTGGTCAGTTCTTCCTTGAAGTTTTCCCGGGTGATCAGCGTCACTTCGTCCATCGCCGTGTATTTCGGCGGTTCGGTGCCCTTGGTGACCCACTCGTACATCATCAGCGCTGTGTTGTAGCCCTCGATGTGCGGGCTGGGCAGCATCGAGCCGAAGAAACCGCTGTTGGCCTTCTTCAATTCGCCGATGGCGTCGGTGCCGTTGATGCCGATGCCGATCACGTTGGCCGCCGCAAACCCGGCGCTTTCCGTGGCGCGCACGCCGCCGAGCACGGTGTTGTCGTTCATGCCGCCGATGATCAGGTTTTTCGCGCCGCTGGGCAGCTTGACCAGCGCCGAGTTGGTGGCGTCCATGCTGCCCGGAACGTCGAGGGTTTTCAGCGCGGCAGTGAGGATATGGTCCTTGGGAATGCCGGCTTCTTCGAGGGATTTGATCGAACCGTCGGTGCGTTTTTTACCGGTGTCGAGCTCGTTGAAGGTGTTGATCACCGCGTAGGTGTCCTTCCAGTCCCAGCCACGTTTTTTCGCTTCGGCGGCCATCGCGGCGCCCTGCTTCTGGCCCACTTCGAACGCGGCCATGCCCAGGTACGGCACGTCTTCCATGAACGCGCCCTTGGCGTCGACGAAACGGTCGTCCACGGCAATCACCTTGAGGCCGTTGGCCTTGGCCTTGGCGACGATGGCCGGGCCGAGGGACACGTCCGGCGGGCAGATCACAAAGCCCTTGGCGCCGTTGGCGGCCAGGCTGTCGATGGCCGAGAGGGTTTTCTCGCCATCGGGCACGGCGATCTTGATCACGGTGAAACCGTGTTCCTTGCCGGCTTTTTCGGCGAAGGCCCATTCGGTCTGGAACCAGGG
Source organism: Pseudomonas sp. MH9.3 (assembly GCF_034354675.1). NCBI lineage: Bacteria > Pseudomonadati > Pseudomonadota > Gammaproteobacteria > Pseudomonadales > Pseudomonadaceae > Pseudomonas > Pseudomonas sp. MH9.3. The sequence goes on from NZ_CP133785.1 coordinate 2,206,843, forward strand.
CTCTTCGGCCTGTTTGACCAGGAAGCCGATTTTTACTTCTTCAGCGCAAACAGTCCCACTGAAGGCCAATGCAAACGCCACGGCGCCCAGGGTTTTCTTAAGCCTGTTTTTAACCAGCATGAACCACCTCATTCTTGTTATTGAGCAACGTTTCAGTCGTGGTACATCACAGACCGCCCGCCATCGATCATCAGGCAGGTGGCATTGATAAAGGGCGCCTCGTCGGTCGCCAGGAATAGCGCGGTCATCGCCACCTCGATGGGCTGGCCGATGCGCTTGGGCGGGTGCAGGTCGAACGCGCGCTGGCGTTCGGCGTGGGGATCGGGAAAGGCGTTCCAGTAATCGACGTTGAGCTGGGTTTCGATATAGCCCGGTGCAATCGCATTCACGCGGATGCCCTTGGGCGCGTACTCGATGCCCAGGGCGCGGGTCAGGCCGAGCAGGCCGTGCTTGGCAACGGGGTACGGGAAGCAGCCGGGAATGATGTGGCTGGAATGGGTGGACGCGATGTTGATGATGTTGCCGATGCCCTGCTCGATCATGTGCGGCAACACACTGCGGCAGCCGTACCAGGCGCCGTCCAGGTCGATGGCAAAGCAGCGGCGCCAGTCGTCGTCGGTCATCTCCAGCGGGTCGCGGAATACGTTGACCCCGGCGCAGTTGACCAGCACATCGACGCGACCGAAGCGCTCGATGGCCATGTCGACCAGCGCCTGCCATTGCGCTTTGCAGGTGATGTCGACCGCTTGCGCGTAAATTTCGGCGCCGCGTTCGCGCCAATGGGCTGCGACCTTCTCGACCTTATCGGCCTGGATATCGGCGATCACCAGGCGCGCCTGCTGGGCCTGGAAACAGGCCACGATGGCCTCGCCAATGCCCTGGGCGGCACCGGTGATGATCACCACCTTGTTCTTCAGCCGCTCGCCGTAAACCGGCTCGGGCACGGCGGGGAGTGACAACGGTTGTGCCTGCATCGCTTCACCTGTTTTATTTTTGGCAGTGAGTGCTGATGCAGGCGACTATAAACCCGGAGCCTGAAATATCTCAATATATAAATTTACATCCCACATAGTGAGAAAATACACAAACACTGTGGGAGGGGGCTTGCTCCCGATAGCGGTGTGTCAGCTTCAGATGTACTGACTGACACTCAGCAATCGCGAGCAAGCCCCCTCCCACCGTTGATCTTCAGTGTTTTCAAAGATGTACGTCAGCCAAGGGCAAAGTCGCGCAACGCGTCGCCTTCCATGCGGTAGCGCACCCACTCTTCCTGAGGCTGGGCACCGATGGACTTGTAGAAGGCAATCGCCGGCTCGTTCCAGTCCAGCACGCTCCATTCGAAACGCCCGCAGCCATTGTCGCAGGCGATTTTGGCCAGGTGGCGCAGCAACTTCTTGCCCGCGCCGCCGCCGCGCTGTTCCGGGTTGATGTAGAGGTCTTCCAGGTACAGGCAGTTGCTGCCCAGCCACGTGGAATAACTGAAAAAGAACACCGCGAACCCAATCGGCAAACCGTCGCGCAGGCAGATCAGGCCATGGGCGGTGGCACCCTCGCTGAACAGGCTGCGTTCGATATCCACCACGCTGGCGATCACTTCATGCCGGGCCTTCTCATATTCGGCAAGCTCGGTGATGAAAGTCAGGATCTGCGCAGCATCGCTGGGCACGGCGGGGCGAATCTCGATGGTCATGGGTGAGCCTTGGCAGTTTCAAAACACACATACTAAGGCCGTTTCATGACTGAATGCAGCGCAATTCATACCGGCAGCGCCAATGCGCCGACCAGCCCCGCCGGCAACGCCAGCTCCAGGGTGCGGGCCGGCGGCTGCGACTCTGCCGACCATTCGCTCAAGCCCAGCCCCGCACATTTGAGCCGCGCCTCGCGCTCGCACCAGGCGCGGGCAAACAGACGCGCCCGCTGCGCCTGGTTCGCCGCGCACAATCGCGCCAGCACCTGCGGGCCCAGGTAATCGCTGGCAACACCGCGCCAGTCCGCAGTCTCCTGCACGGCCATTACATCCACGCCCACCGGGCCATGCAGATGCACCGCCGCTACTGAAAAATCGCCGTCGTGACTGATGGACAGCCCGGCACGCGCATGCCCTGGCACCAGAATCTGCGGTGCCTGCCCGGCCCCGGCGGACGCTTCGATGCTGCAGCCCGGCACCTCCAGCAGTTGCAGGAGCACCTCACGCACGCGCGTGCGCGCCGCATCGCGCGTGGTGCCGAGCATGTGCCGCAAGCCAAGCAGCAGAATGCCGGCCTGCCAACGCGGCACCGCATCCGGCCACATGCACACGGGCACCGGCATCAGGCGCGTGCCGGTGCCGCAGGGCAGCCCACCCAGCTGCTGCACGCCGGGATGCTCTCGCCCTTCATCACCAGGGTCAGCGGCCCCAGCCGCGCGCCGTCGCCGACCTCGGCGCTGTAGAGCACCGCACTGCGCGGCCCCATGTAGACCCGTGCACCGATCAGCACACGGTCGATTTTCATCACGCGGTCTTCGAACAGGTGCGTCTGCGGGCAGGCGCCGGCGTTCAATTCGCTGTGGTCGCCGATGCTCACGCAGTCAAATTCGGTGATGTCGGTGGTGTCCATGTACACGCCACGGCCGATCCTGCAGCCGAGGCCGCGAAACGCCAGCGGCAGCCACGGCGTGCCGCGCAGGTAGCTCATGAAATTGGGCGCGGCCATGCCTTCGTAAAGGCTGGTGATGCCTTCGGACAGCCACACAAAAGGCGTCCACATCGCTTCGCAGCGCTTGCGATAGCGCCCCAGCACCAGCCATTTCAACGCCGCCACCAACAGGTAGTTGCCCAGGCTGTAGGCCAGGCCGATCAGCGCCAGGTAACCGAACACCGCGCCCCAGCGTTCGTCCTGCGCCACTGGCATCAGGTCGATCATGACCGTGTAGCCCACGGCAATCACCGTGGCGTGGGGCAACACGATGCGCAGGCCCTCGATGCTGCCACGGGCCAGACGACGCCACGGCGAGGGGCGGAACGTCAGGTGGTCCGGGTAGCCACTGACCTGTTCGCGCGCCGGCAGGTTGATCGGCGGCGAGCCGAGCCAGGTGTCGCCGCTGGCAATCTCGGCGTTTTGCGGCGCGCGGGAATGCACGCCGATCAGCACATTCTCGGGCAACGTCGTGCCGTCGGGAATGTAGCTGCCGTTGCCGACGAAGCTGCGGTGCGACACCACGGTCGGCTGAATGCGCATCCAGCCGCCGTCGACCTGTTCATCGCCGAGCATCACGGCGTCGGCGATAAAGGTTTCATCGCCCAGGGTCAGCATGTCGGGGATCACGCCCTGAGCGGTGGATATTTCCGCATCGCGGCCCACCTTCGCGCCCAGCAGGCGATACCACAGTGGCGCGTAAACCGTCGCATACAGGCCGGACAACACGTTGAGGCTGGCTTCCTGAATATGGCTCACCAGCCACTTGCTGCAATACACCCGGCTGTGCACCGGGTAGTTGCCCGGCTTTAGGCGCGGCAGCACGGCCCAGCGCAGCGCTGCCGAAATCAGCACCATGGCCACGATCAGCACGGCAGCAGCCGGCAGCGCCAGGGCAAAATAACGCAGCAGTTGCACGCCCACGTTTTGCGCCTGCAGCCAGGGCAGGATCTGCTGCTCATCGAACCAATCGATAAGGAAAAACGTCGGGAACACCGGGATGAAAAACAGCGTGGCGATCAGCAGGATGCCGACCCCGTAGAACAGGTTTTCCAGCAGCAATTGCCCACGCCCCACCACCGGCCTGGGCGGCAGGCTGGCGGGGTCGAACGCGCCGATATCGACGGCAGGTGACCCGCTCCAGATGCGCTCGGCCGGCACACTCGCACCGTCGGCCAGCGCCGATTGCCCTTGCAGGTGGGCGCTGCGGCCGAGCGCCGTGTTGCCTTCCAGAATTGTGTAGGAGCCCAGGCAGGCATTGTTGTCGAGCGTGACCTGCCCAAGATGCAGTTGGCCGCGCTCGACGCGGGCGTTTTCCAGGCTCACACCGTTGCCGATGCTGACCTCATCGCCGATGTGCAACAGGTCGGGAACGCGCACGCCGAGGGAGCCGATATTGACGTCGCGCCCAACCCTGGCGCCGAGCGCCCGCAGCCACAGGCTGTACAGCGAAGAGCCGCTGAGCAGGTAGACCGGCGCCGACTCGATCATGCGCGACGCGGCCCACCAGCGAAAATAGGTCAGCCCCCACAACGGGTAGACGCCCGGTTTCAGCCGCCCGGCGATCAGCCATTTGCCGGCGATGGCCAGCACGAACTGCACCAGCGTCGCCAGCAGGAATACGCCGATGGACGCCGCCGTGGCCAAGGCCACCGAGTCGCCGGGACCGCCGGTGAGGTAGTGATAGGTGAAAAACGGCGCCAGCCACTGGCTCATGCGCAGGCACACCATCGCCGGCAGCAGCGCGGCCTGGGCCAACCCGCAGCGCCAGCGCGCCAGCGTCGACGGCGGGGTCCAGGCGGCTTGTTGCGCAGCCGGTTGCGGCATGGCTTGCAACACCTGCGCAATCGCGCCGACGCGGCGCTGCTGATAGATATCGCGCACGGTGATGTGGGCGAAGCGTGGGTCGGCGCGCAACGCAGAGGCCAGTCGCGCGGCGAAAAACGAGTGGCCGCCCAGGTCGCTGAAAAAGTCGGCCTCGCGACGAATCGGCTGGCCGGGGAAGAGTGTGTGCAGGGCGGCGAACAGCACGCTTTCGCCGGGGGTTTCCGGGCTGTCCGACTCCAGGCTCGCGCCGCTGGTGTCGACGCCGAGCGGACGTGCCTTGAGGGTTTTGCGGTCGATCTTGCCGGAAGTGAGGCGCGGCATGCTGTCGAGCAGTTCGAAGCGGCTGGGTACCATGTACGCCGGCAGGCGCGCCTGCAAGGCTTTGCGCAACTGCGCCGGCAGGCCTTCGACCGGCACGCCGCCCTCCGCCACCAGGTAGGCAATCAACTGATCCATGCCGGCGTCGTTGCGCAACAGCACCGCGACCGTGCCCACGCCTGGCTGCTGGGCGAGCAAGGCTTCGATTTCGCCCAGTTCGACGCGAAATCCCCGGATCTTCACCTGATCATCGGCGCGCCCCAGGCACACCACTTGCCCATCGGCGTCGATGCGCGCGAGGTCGCCGGTGCGGTACAGGCGCTCGTCGTGGTAGCCGCTGGCCCAGGGGTTGTCGATGAACTTTTCGCGGGTCAGGTCCGGGCGCCCCAGGTAGCCCGCCGCCAGGCCCGGGCCGATGATGCACAGCTCGCCGGTCTGCCCGCGCGCCTGCAAGGTCGGCGTAGCGCCCGGGGCCAGGTCGGTTTCGATCACCAGCAATCCGTAGTTGGGCAGCGGCGTGCCGATGGTCACCGCAGTGCCAGGCTGCAACCGCGCCAGGCTGGCGGAAACGGTGGCTTCGGTGGGGCCGTAGGTGTTGAAAATCTGCCGGCCGGGTCGACTCCAACGCTCCACCAGCGATTCGGGGCACATTTCGCCGCCGAGGTTGATCAGGCGCAGGCTCGGCACGTCTTCACTGAACAGCGCCAGCAAGGTGGGCACCGCGTGCAGCACGCTGATGCGCTGGCGGGTGAGCATGCGCGGCAGGGCTTCGGGGTCGCCGGTGATGTCCTTGGGGCCAAGCCACAGGGTGGCGCCCACCAGGTAGGCAATCCAGATTTCCTCGAACGACATGTCGAAGGCCACGGAAAAACCCTGGTAGACGCGGTCGCTGGCCTGGATGCCGAGAATCGCGTTCTCGCTGCGCAGGAAGTGGCAGATGCTGCCCTGGGAAATCAGGATGCCCTTGGGTTTGCCGGTGGAGCCCGAGGTATAGATGACGTAGGCCGGGTCTTCGGGCCGGGCACCGCTGCGGCGTTGCAACGCACCTTGCAGCGGCGCGAGCAGATCGTCTGCGCACCAGGCGACAAGTCCCACCTCAGCCAGCGCCGGTGCGCTGCCGTGTGCGCAAACAACGCCGACCGCCTGGGCATCCTCCATGCACACTTGCAGGCGTTCGAGCGGCGTGTCCTCGTCCATCGGCAGCCAGGCAGCGCCGGCCTTGGCGATGCCGGCCTGCATCACCAATAGCTGCATGCCGCGCGGCATCCACAGGCCGACGATCTGCCCCGGCCGCACCCCCGCCTCGATCAGCCGCGAAGCCACACAGGCGGCCTGGCGATCCAACTCGCCGTAGCTGAGCTGGCGCTCGCCGTCGATCAGCGCTACCTGCTGGGGATCACGTTTAGCGGTGGCCTCGAGCAGGTCGGCGAGCACCTCGTCACGCAACAGTTCAGGCTGGAGGGGACCGTACAACACCTCGTCAGGGCGCGTGTTTACGGGGTCTTTCAGCAAGCTCACGGTAGTCATGGCGGCAGTGTTCGCTGTGTGGGGGCCATCCGGTTAAGGCGCCGATACGTAATGTTGCGTGTCCACTTCGTATCACCCTCGATACACACCTGGGCGAATGAGCCCCCTGGGTTCTGTCTGGAATGCGACAGATACCCGAAGACCTGAACAACGCCAGAGGACTATCGCAAAGGCCAGCTGTACGGCGGTTGAACGACTGCGCGTGCGGTACACAAAATCTTACAGGTGCCCTAAGACCGTTCGTCGGCATCAAGGCACGAACCGCAAAGGGGGGCTGACCAATAAGGGGTAAGGACATTAATCATATGGAGACACCCTCATGAAGACTTCCAAGTTTGCTGCCCTCGCCCTCACCGGCCTGCTGTCCGCTGCCTCGCTGAGCGCCATGGCGGCCACCGCCACCACCGGCCCGACCGACCCGACGCCGAACGCCACCACCGAGTCGCAGAAATCCATGGGCACGGGCCTGGACACCAACGGGGGCGCGGTTATCGACAACAGCAACGCCGCCGACCCGCACACCAAGGGCCACGACACCGACCGCAAGGCACCGGCCGCCGTGGGCAATGGCAAGATGGGTCCGTCGGTCAACGAGCCGAAAATCAATACCGGTAACGACTCGAACGTGCCAGGCGCGCCAAAACAACCCGCGCCTTGATGCATCGAGAGCAAGACGAACAGCCGATCATTTCCCAGTGAAGAGGTACGCATGAACGTCGATAGAAACCTTGAGAAAGAAGTCCTCACCCGCCTGTTGCACGCTCACCCGCAAGGTCTGGGCAAGGAGGTGCTGGATAACTACCGCGGCGAAAAGGAGGTTGCCAGTGTGCTGGCGTTTCTCCAGGACCGTGGGTTCATCAAGGATGGACATGTGACCACCGACGACGCCGGAGAATATTCGCTGAACCTGCCCATCAAGCTGACCGCCTCGGGCGTGGATGAAGCGCGCAAGCTTGATGGTGAAAGCACTCAGTGATCCATTGCGGGTCCGGCTGATGTAAATGATGTAAATGTGGGAGGGGGCTTGCTCCCGATGGCGGTGTGTCAGTTGGCTGATCCAGCTCTGATATACCGCTATCAGGGGCAAGCCCCCTCCCACATTGGGTTTGTGTTTAGCCGCCGAGGAAGGCGTTGAGTTCGACGGTGCCAGGTGATGTGGCCGGGCCCCAGCGTGTGACGGCCAGCGCCGCGGCGGCGTTGGCATGGCGTGCGGCCTCTGCGGGTGGCAAGCCTTTGGCCAAACCTGCGATGAACACACCCGCATGCGCATCCCCCGCGCCATTGCTGTCTACTGCCTGCACCTTGAAGCCCGGCACATGTTCAATCGCCGAGCCTCGCCCAACCCAGCAACCGTTCGGGCCATCTCGCACCACCAATAGCGTGTCGGCGTTCAGGTGCTGCTTGAGCGATGGCAACGCCGTGGCGATATCCGCCGCGCCAGTGAATGCCAGGACTTCCGGCCCGTTGCTGGTCCAGATGTCGATGCGCGGCAACAGTGTGCGCATTAGCGCCGACTCCGGCGCCTTGACCAGTGGCCCCGGGTCGAACACCACCACGATCTGCCGGGGCAATGCCAGCAGCCAGTCGATCAACGGCTGCGCCTTGCCGTCAAGCAACAGGCTGTAGCCGCTGACATACACGTAATCGTCGGCAGCGGGCACCACGCCGGCCAGGTCCTCGGTACTCAATTCCCCTTCGGCGCCCATGTGCGAAATGAACGTGCGCTCGGTGCTGGCTTCGGTCAGCGCCACGCACAAACCGGTGTCCTTGGCGCTGCTGGCCGGCAGGGCCATCTCGATGCCCTCGGCCTGCATCGCCGCGCGGGCTAGGTCGCCAAAGCGGCCGTTGCCGTGGCGGCCGAGGTACACCACCGACAGACCATTGCGGCGCGCGGCCGCCATGACGTTGAAGCCGCCGCCGGTTGCGAAACTGGCCGTTTGCGCCAGCACGTCACCGCCGCTGGCAGGCAGGGTGTCGAGGGCCATGACCAGGTCGACGATGACCTGGCCGGTGTGCAGCAATCTAGACATGGGCATGCTCGACCAACGCCGGACGCCGGTCAGTCGCCCCGCCCAATACCGCATAGATCCCGCCGGCCACCAGGAAGGTCACGATCCAGCCGAGGCCGTTGTGGCCCAGCCAGGAGTCGGACAACGGCCCGGCGAACCAGATGTTTTCGGCGGTGGTGCCGATGGTGGTGAAACTGAAGCCCAGCACAATGGCCACGGCCCAGGCGCCGAAGGCACGCCACTCCACGCCGCCGCGATACCAGTAGGCGCTGCTCGGGCTCACGTCCAGCAGGTCCTTGGGGCTGTAGTAATGACGATGGATCAGGTCGACCACGAAGATCCCGACCCACGCGGTGATCGGCACTGCCAGCAGCGAGATGAAGGTGATGAAGGGGCCGTAGAAGCTGTCGGCGATCAGCATGAAGTAGATGGAGCCGGCGAAGATCGCCACGATATCGACGATCACTGCGTGCACGCGCTTGACCTTCAGGCCGAGGGTCAAGGTGGTGAGACCGGCCGAGTACACCGACAGGTTGTTCGACAGCAGCAGCCCGCCGAACGCAGTGATCAGGTACGGCACGGCCATCCAGGTGGGCAGCATGTCGCGGATTGCGATGATCGGGTCGGTGGCCGAGGCCAGGTCGTTGTTGCCCACCGAAAGAAGGCCACCGAGGGTGATCAGCAGCACCAGCGGGATGCCTGCACCGAACGCGGCGGACGCCACCAGACGCACCGCCTTGACGCTGCGGTGCTGGTAGCGCGACATGTCGGCACCGGCGTTGGCCCAGCCGATGCCGGTGCCGGCTGCCATGGTGCCGACGCCGATGATCATCGCGCTCAGGGGTGCCGGGGTGGCGTTGAATACCGCGCTCCAGTCGATGGTGGCGCAAAGGAAGCCGCCCACCAGGATGTTCAAGGCGCCGAACACGTAGGTGGCCCACTTCTGGATCACCAGCAGGGTGGCATGGCCCAGACCGGAGACCGCCAGGGTCAGCAGCACGAAGATGCCGATGAAGATCAGCGTGAGCACAGGTGCACTCTTGGCCTCGACCGGCGAGCCGAACAGGATCGAACACAGCGACAGCAGCACAAAGGCGGCTGTGGTGGTGTTGACGGTTTCCCAGCCCAGGCGCGACATCAGCGACACCAGCGTCGGGCCGATATTGCCACGCACACCGAAAATCGCGCGCGACAGGGTCAGGCTGGGCGCACGGCCACGACGGCCGGCGATGGAAATGATCCCCACCACCGCAAAGGAGCCAGCGGCGCCGAGAATCGCGACGATGATCGCCTGCCAGATGGCCAGGCCACGAAACGCCACCAGCGTGGCGCCGAGCGGCAGGCCGAGGATGCTGATGTTGGCAGCGAACCACACCCAGAACAGCTGCAGCGGATGGCCGTTGCACTCGCCTTCCGGGACCGGTTCGATGCCGCGTGTTTCCAATTGCCCGGCGCTTTGGCCGGAAGAAGGGGTGCTCATGGGGGTGCTCCTGGTGCCTGTATTGTTGTGGTTGTGGCAAATCTTCAAGTTGAAGCTGTAGCCAGCGGTCCTGACTCAATGCGATTTTTTTGATCTGTGGCGTTAGCGCAATGCGAGCAGCCCCTGGACCAACGGCTGCAAGTCCAGGTCATTCACGCGCTTGACCTGTTCTATCAATGTCTGCGGCCAGCACTGCATACCCAGGCACGCGCCGAGCATGGCGCCGAGAATCGCGGCGATGGTATCGGTGTCACCGCCCAGGCTCGCGGCCAGGCACACGGCTTCAAACGCGTTCATCGCGCCGACCGCCACCTGTTGGGCCAGGGCAAATGACACCACCACCGATTCCTGCGAAGCGACGGACGTGCCGATCAGTTCGTAGAGCAAGTCGGCGAACAGGGCTTTGTCGCCGCTGCCGACGCTCAAGGTGCGTGCCCAACTGATGCGCGTGGAGATACGTCCGCCGGCGATCCAGTGGCCGTGGCCTTCGGCCTTTTGCGCGATCTGCACGCCGATGTTCAGGGCTTCGCCCAGGTCCGCACCATTGATGCCGGCCGACACCACCGCCGCCACTGCCGCCGCGCTGGAGATGCCCAGGCTGGTGTTGTGGGTGACCTGGCACGCCTGGATCACCGCCTGGATGAAGCGCGCCGGGTCGCTGATATCGGCGGCAATCCCCACCGGCGTGATGCGCATGGCCGCGCCGTTGGTGGTGCCGTAGCGCCCTGATTCTTCCGGCGTATGGCCGGCCAGGATCATGTCGATGGCGCGTTTGGTGGACGGGCCCAGCAGGTCCTGGGAGCCCTTGGCGCGCATCGCCGCTTCCCAGTCGATCAGGCGCTGGGCGAGCACGGTGGGCTCGATGTTGCCCCGACCCTCCACCAGCAATTGGCCCACCAGGATCGCCTGCTCGGTGTCATCGGTGATGGAGCCGGCGGGCATGTTCGGTGCGATGGGCTGGTCGGGCCCGGCCGCTTCAAGGGCGGTGATCGCGCCGAAGCGCTGCTGCACCTGTTCGCGGCTCAGGGACTGGGTGGGCATGCCGAGCGCATCGCCCAGGGCCAGGCCCTGGAACGCGGCGAGTGCGCGATTTTCACGGGTCATTTTGAAGCTCCAAACTGCAGGTGCAGGCGAAAGTGCACGGGGTCGAGCAGGCTTTCGACGTACTCCATGAAACGCTCGCGCCGATCGTATGTGGTGCGCGAAGCCTTGAGAAACACCGTGCCCGTGGGGCGGCCCAGCAAGCGGGCGTCTTCATCGTTCAGGGGCTCGGCGCCTATCCATTGGTCGCCGGCGGCGCCAATGAAACCGTAGGCGGCCAGGGTGATGGTCAGGGAGTTGTCGATCAGGCCGACGCGGGGCAGGCTTTCCAGGCCACCGGACGCGGGCATCAGCGAGCGCTCCAGGGACACGGCGGTGCCTTCGGTGGTGCGCCGACGCCGATCGAGGGCAATGAACTGGTCACTGCCGAAGCGGCTGAGCAAGTCGCTGCGGGTCACGGCTTCAAGGCGCAGGATATCGGTGTTGACCCGTGCGCCAGTGTCCGCCAGGGCCTGGGCCCAGCCGCTGTGCTGGTCCAGCACCATACCGTCAAAGGTGACGATGGAGCCGACGCCGCTCTGGGTCGCGATGTAATTGCGGCGCTTGAGTTCGGCCAGCGCTTCACGCAGGGTGCCGCGGCTGACCGCGAACTCCTCGGCCAACTGGTGCTCGCCCGGCAGCAGGAAACCGTCGACCATCACCCCGGCTTCGATACGGCGGATGAGCTCGTCGACGACGCGTTTTTTCTTATCAAATCGAACATGTCTAATCATGTACAAATTGATAACCGAAAGCGCAGGGTCGCAGCAAGCGAATTATTTCAGGGAGATGAAAATCGCGGCCTCAGGGCTCCAGGCCGATGGGGAAAAATACCCCGCCGCTCCATACCCCAAGCCAGTGACTGCCGTTGATCGGACGGCTCACCGCAAGCTCCACCAATTGGTAGAACACATTGCGATGGACCAGGGCTTCGAGGTTGGTGCGCACGCGCAAATAAGGCGAAGGTTGCTGGGTGACGGGGTCGGTGACCACCCGCAGCGGGTGTTCCTGGCCGGCCTCGACAACGTCATCAACGTGGGTGGTAAAGCGCAGCACCTGGCTTTCGCCCTGCCCTTGCACCTCGAGGGTAACGGCCACAAACGGCGCGTCATCCACGCTGATGCCGACCTTTTCCACGGGTGTAATCAGAAAGTAATCATCGCCGTCGCGGCGGATGATGTTGGAGAACAGCTTGACCATCGGCTTGCGCCCGATCGGCGTGCCTTGATAGAACCAGGTGCCGTCGCGGGCGATGCGCATGTCGATGTTGCCGCAGAAATCCGGGTTCCACAGATGCACCGGCGCCGGCCCTTTGCCCTTGGGCAGTTGCGCCAACAGATCGTTGGCCTTGGCGGAATCGGTCATGGGGGTCTCCTTGTTGTTACTGATTGCTCATGCCCAGCAGGCTGCGCGCGTATTGCGCGAGCGGGCGGGCAATCAGGTCCTGTGGCCTGTTGTCGTGGAACGTCAGTAAACCGCCACGACTGCGAATACGCGCAGTATCAATCAAATACTGGGTGCTGGTCTCGATCAGCATGATCTGGATCACGCCGCTGTCCAGCCCTACCCGGTCAAGCGCCTCCTGATCCGACCATTCGTCGGCGTTGCCGATACGGTCATCGGCGGCGGCAAAGCGGCAGTACAACAGGTAGTGGGCACCGGCAGCACGGGCCTCGGACATCGCCTGTTCGAGACCTTCGGGTTTACGGGCGCGGCGCACCATGGGGAAATACTCGACGAAACCGTTGAAGGCTTCTTCGGCCACCACATTCGGGCGCGGGTAGGCGCTGCCTGGGGGCACGAAGCTGCCCTGGGCAATAAAGACGAAGGAATCCGGTTGTATGCGCACGGAGGCTGTCCGGCGAGTGTCGCTATGGTCAAGTAACCCGGCATCGCTCATTTGATAGCGAGTGCCTTCGGCCATATCGCTGACGGTCATGCAACCACCCAGCGCCAACGACGCCAGCAACAAAACCAGACTACGCATCCCAATTCTCCAGAAGCCGGTGACGGAAAACCGGCGAATGGGCACGAGATGCAGATTCTGCGCCAGCTCCAGGGAAACCAAATCAAATGTGGGAGCAAGCCCCCTCCCACATGGATGCTGTGAAATCACGGGATAGCGTTAGCCGCCGATGATTTTCATGATTGTTGCCCCGCCCGAAAAGGCTACTTCCTGTTTGTCGCCCAAGGCCTTCATCAGCAGACCTTGCAGGGCCGGCAGTGCCTGATGGCGCGGCTTGTCCAGCAGGTCGCCGACGTAGTGACGGTTACTCGACGACAGGCAACCGTGCAACCAACCGGTGGACGACAGCCGCAATCGCGAACAGGTACGGCAGAACGGCACACTTTCGTTGGCGATCACCCCGAAAAAGCCTTTGCCCGGCACTTCATAACGTACCGCCGTGGCATCCACGGGAGCGTTGGCCTGCAGGTATTCGTGATGCTCGCCGATCAGGCTGAGCAGTTGCTGCAGGCTGACGAATTGCTGCAGGAACGCGTTGGAATCCCTGGCCAGATGGCCCATGCGCATCAATTCGATAAAGCGCAATTCATAGCCGCGCTCCAGGCAGTAGTCGAGCAGCGGCATGACCTGGTCGAGGTTCTGCCCGCGCAGCGGCACCATGTTGACCTTGATCTTGATGCCGGCGGCGCGGGCCTGGTCCATGCCGTCGAGGACGGTGGCCAGGTCGCCGCCACGGGCGATGCTGCGAAAAGCGTCGGCGTCCAGGGTGTCGAGAGAGACATTGATGCGCCGAATACCGGCGTCCACCAGCAGCGGCAGTTTGCGTGCGAGCAACTGGCCATTGGTGGTCAGGCTGATATCACTGAGCCCCATCTGCCCCACGGCGCCCATGAAGGCTTCCAGCTTGGGGCTCACCAGCGGCTCGCCGCCGGTGATGCGCAGACGGTCGATACCGGCCGCTTCGATCAGGTACGCCACGCCACGGGCCATGGCCTGGGCCGAGAGTTCGTCCTGGGCAGCCACCAGCCGCTTGCCATCGGGCACGCAGTAGGTACACGCGTAATTGCAGGCTGAGGTCAGGCTGATTCGCAAATTGCGAAAACGCCTGCCTTGACGATCAACGATCATGGATCACTCCGGCAGCGGATAATTCGGGCGCACTGAAAACTGACTTATAACTCAGCTTTTAGCAAGGTCCATGCCTGAGTATATTCCTGGGGTAATGCGCCCGGCAGTAAATCATCACGCCATCACCGTGGCGAATGACTCACGTGGCCGGGGTCTCGCCGGTTTTCGGCTCCGCGGCGGGCTGGTCGCTGCTGTGCTTGCGCTTGTTGCCCATGCGCACACCGATGTCCATCAGGAACTGGAAAAAGCCTTCCTGGTCTTCCAATACATTGCTCCAGAACGGCGAGTGATACAGCGCCACGGCGCCATGCACCAAAGCCCAGGCCGCGCAGTAGTGGAAGTATGGCGGCACGTCTTCGAGCTTGCCTTCGCTGATGCGACCTTTGATTAACAAGGTCAGGCGTTCGAAGTTGGAAGCGCGGATCTTGTGCAGTTCCTCGACCATTTCCGGCACTTGATGGCCTTTGACCACCTTCTCTTCCAGACGATCGAACAGGCGGTAGCGCTGCGGGTCCCGCATGCGGAACTCGAAGTAGGCCCGCGACAGGGCTTCCTTGTCCTTGTCGACGTCGGCCGAGTGCAGCAGCGCGTTCAAATCACGCTCGTAGTCGAGCATCAGGCGCAGGTAGATCTCGGCCTTGGACTTGAAGTGCTTGTAGATGGTGCCTTTGCCGATACCCACGGCATCCGCGATCATCTCGACGGTGACGCTGTCTTCACCCTGGTCGAGAAACAACTTGAGTGCGGTGTCGAGAATTTCCTGCTCACGGCGGCGAAACTCACGGACCTTACGGGGTTCTTTGTGCATGAGGAAGAGTTCTGCAAAGGTCGGAATGGGAGGGTTCGCGCAGGGCCACGGATACGCGGCGATACGATTTACCCGGTGCGAGGGATTATCCCGACTGAACGGTCGTTGAGCAACGCCTATGTGAACCCGTCCGGCACTTTACCTTCAATACGCCAACGTTTTTACCCGTACCAGTCAAAAACAATACGCGAAATCCGCCCCGGTGCCTGCCCAATGAGAACTCAAGGGAAGCGCGCGTATTCCAAATCTGTTTAAAAAACGATCAGTCGCGACTGGACTGAATCCAATACTGATCAATACTTCAACTGTCGGCGCGGCATCTCCCCCAAGTGACGCGGCGACCTGGGCACCGACGGACTGAGTGCCCTTGTTAACTCCTAATGGTCTTAACCCGGATTCACCCCCCCAGAACCCGGGTTTTTTTTGCCTGCGATTTGAGCGGGTCAGCCGGCGACGTGTGCCAGGGGGAATAAGCGCTTGAAGTTCTCGGTCGTCTGCTCGGCAAAACGCTCGTAAGACTCCCCGCGCAGCATCGCCAGGTAATCCGCCACGTCGCGCACGTATTCCGGCAGGTTCGGCTTGCCGCGATGGGGGATCGGCGCCAGGTACGGCGAGTCGGTCTCCACCAGCAAACGGTCGGCGGGTACCTGGCGGGCCACATCGCGCAGTGCATCGGCGTTGCGGAAGGTGACGATGCCCGACAGTGAAATGTAGAAGCCCAGGTCCAGAGCGGCCTTGGCCATGTCCCAATCTTCGGTGAAGCAGTGCAGTACGCCCGCCTGTGGCAGCGCGGCTTCGCGCAGCAGGGTCAGGGTGTCGGCGCGGGCGCCACGGGTGTGGACGATCACCGGTTTGCCGGTCTGCCCGGCCGCTTGCAGGTGAAGGCGGAACGAGGCCTGCTGCACCTCGGCGGCTTCGGGCTCGTAATGGTAGTCCAGGCCGGTTTCACCGATGGCCACCACGCGCGGATGGTCGAGTTCGCCGAGCAGCCAGTCGAGGGCCGGGGCCTCCCCGGGCTTGAGGTCGAGCGGGTGGATGCCCACCGAGCAATCCACATCGGCATAGCGCTCAGCCAGCGCCTTGACGTCGGCGGCGTTCTCGGCGCTGACGCCAATGCACAGAAAGTGCCCTACCCCGCGCTGGCGTGCCGCTTCCAGGGCGGCATCGAGGGAGCCGCCGTGCTGGGCGAGGTCAAGACGGTCGAGGTGGCAATGGGAGTCTACGAGCATAGGAAATCACGACTTCAGGAGTGGCGGGCCAACGGTACACCCGTCGGCCGTGGAAATTAACGGCGGCCGAGCAGGCCGACCCATTGCACCAGCAGCGCTTCAAGCAACAGCACGCGATTGAGGTTGGCCTTGCCGAGTACCTTCTGGCGCTGGGCGAGGATCCAGTCCTGGATCGCCAGCACTTTGTCCTGCGCACTTTTCTGCGCAAGGTATTGCACCACCTTGCGCATATCCGGCAAACCCAGGCCGCTTTCGTCCTGGGTCAACTGATAGCGCAGGATCAGGCTCGACCAGTCGCAGAACCAATCGAACAACAGCAACAGTGGAATATCCTTCCATGCGGTTTCGGCCAGTTGCGTGGCGGACAATTCTTGCTTGAGCAGCTTCTTCACACCGTCCACCACCAGCGCGCGCTGTTCGCGAACGCCCTGAGCCTGCAGCTTCACGGCGGCCAAGGGTGAACCGGCGGCCAGGGTCAGCAGCTCCACGCGTTCTTCTTCGCCGCAGTCCGGCAGCGCCTGCGCCAGCCATTGCAGGCTCATGGCCTCACTGGGTAACGGGCATGCCTGCTGCACGCAGCGGCTGCGAATGGTCGGTAACAGACGGCTGGACTGGTGGCTCACCAGCAGCAGTACGGTGTCGCCGGACGGTTCTTCCAGACTTTTGAGCAGGGCGTTGGCGGCGTTGATGTTCATCGCTTCCACCGGCTCGATCAGCACCACCTTGCGCCCGCCCATCTGCGCGGTTTGCACCACGAAACTGACAAGATCGCGCACCTGGTCGACCTTGATCGCCTTGTCCGCTTCCTCAGGTTCCAGGAGGTAGTTGTCCGGGTGGCTGCCGGCCTTGAGCAGCAGGCAGGACTTGCACTCACCGCAAGCGTGCAGGTTGACCGGGCGCTGGCACAGCAGGCTGGCCATCAGGCGCTCGGCCAGGGCGCGTTTGCCGATGCCGATCGGCCCGTGCAGCAGATAGGCATGGGCGTGCTGGGCACGGCCGGCCAGTTGCTGCCAAAGGCCGTCCTGCCACGGGTAGGCTTCAGCCACGGGCGCGCTCCAGCAAAGTGGGCAGCAAGGCGTCGATATTCTGTTGCACCCGGGCCAGCGGCTGGGCGGCGTCCAGCAGGTGATAACGCGCAGGCTCGGCCTCGGCGCGGCGAATAAAGGCGCTGCGTACGGCATCGAAGAAGCCATGGCCTTCCAGCTCGAACCGGTCCAGGCGGCCACGGGCACTCGCGCGGGCCATGCCCACGTCCACCGGCAGGTCGAACAGCAGCGTCAGGTCGGGACGCAAATCGCCCTGCACGAACGTTTCCAGGCTGGCGATGCGCTCAAGGCACAGGCCCCGGCCACCGCCTTGATAGGCGTAGGTGGAATCGGTAAACCGGTCGCAGATCACCACCGCACCGCGCGCCAGGGCCGGGCGAATCACTTCGGCCAGGTGCTGGGCACGGGCAGCGAACACCAGCAGCAGCTCGGTGTCGGGGTTCATCGGCTCATCCGCCGGGGCCAGCAGTACGTCGCGGATGCGCTCGGCCAGGGGCGTGCCGCCAGGTTCGCGGGTCAATACCACTTCGATACCCTGCGCACGCAGGCGCTCGGCCAAATAATCGCGGTTGGTGCTCTTGCCGGCGCCTTCCGGGCCTTCCAGGGTAATAAACAGGCCAGTCACAGGCGGTCCTTAGTCATAGTCATTGCGGGCTTTGCGGCGCGGCCGTATCCGGCGCGGGCTCGACTGGGGCGTCGGCCGGCGGCGTCACTTCGTCCAGCGGCTTCACCGCCGGCGCCGGGCTGGAGCGGTAATCGGCACGGCGCTTGAGCTGGAACTCGCGCACGGCGGCATTATGCGCATCCAGGTCGTCGGAGAAGATATGACTGCCATCGCCACGGGCAACGAAATACAGGCTGCTGCCCGGCGCCGGGTTCAACGCGGCATGGATCGCCTCGCGGCCGACCATGGCAATCGGTGTCGGCGGCAGGCCGGCAATCATGTAGGTGTTATAGGGGTTGGCTTCCTTGAGGTGAGCGCGGGTCAACTTGCCGTTGTAGCGCTCACCCAGGCCGTAGATCACGGTGGGATCGGTCTGCAACTGCATGCCGATCTTCAGGCGGCGCACAAACACCCCGGCGATCTGCGCGCGCTCTTCCGGCACACCGGTTTCCTTCTCTACCAGGGACGCCATGATCAGCGCCTGGTAAGGGTCGGTATACGGCACATCGGCGGCGCGCTTGCTCCACTCCTGGGCGAGTACGTCGTCCAGGCGGTTGTAGGCTTTTTTCAGGAGTTCGACATCGCTCATGCCACGCACGAAGCGGTAGGTATCCGGGAAGAAGCGCCCCTCGGGGAACACGCCGGGATGACCGAGCTTGTCCATCACTTCACTGTCGCTGAGACCGGAAAGGGATTGCACGATCTTGTCGTGCCTGGCCAGCGCGGACCGCACCTGGCGGAAATTCCAGCCTTCGACCAGGGTCAGGCTGTATTGCACCACTTCGCCGCGCTGCCACAGACCAATCAGGTCCTGGGCCGTCATGCCTGGGGTCATGCGGTATTCGCCGCTGTGCAGCGGCTGGCCGTCGAGGTTGAAACGCCAGTACAGACGCAACCAGAAGGCACCGTCGATCACGCCTTCGTTTTCCAGGCGGTTGAACGTGCCGGTCGGGGTGGCCCCGGCCGGTACGTCGAGTAATTGCTCCTGGGACAATTTCAACGGCTGCTTGAAGGCAGACTCGTATTTCCAGGCGCCAACCCCCACCAGCAACGCTGCCGAGAACAGGCCGATCAGCAGCAGTACAATCAGTTTTCGTATCAACTCAAATATCCAATAGCGCGCGAACGATGCCTTGCAGTTTACGGGTGAGCGGCCCAACCGACCAGCTCATCGCAGCACAGCCGCGCACCGGCCAAATGCCATAAACGCTGTTGCAGACGAAGACTTCATCGGCCTGCTGCAGGTGCTCCAGGCTGATGTCAGCCACGGCCACCGGGATGCCCAGCGCCTGTGCCTGGGCCAGGATCTCGGCGCGCATCACCCCGGCCACTCCGCAACGATTCAGATCAGCGGTCAGCAACATGCCGTCGCGCACCAGAAACAGGTTGCTGAACACGCCTTCGATGACGCGACCGGACATATCCAGCATCAGGCCTTCGGCATGCTCGGCGTCCTGCCATTCCGCGCGGGCGATCACTTGTTCGAGACGGTTAAGGTGTTTGAGGCCGGCCAGCAGCGGCTGCTCGGCCAAACGGGTGGCGCAGGGAAACAGGCGGATGCCGAACGTCTCATGGGCCAAGGGATAGGTCGCAGGCGCAGAGCCTTGCAGAATTCGACGCAGCGGGGCGCCGGGGTTGATGCCATAGCCGCGCAGGCTGTCGCCGCGGGTGAGGATCAGTTTGAGCACGCCGTCACCCAGGGCGGCGGCAAAGGCCTGTACTTCACTGCGGATCAACCCGTGATCCGCCGCCAGGGCAAGGCGCCTGCAACCTTCTTCGAGACGCTGCAGGTGACGCTCAAGCAGCACCGGCCGCCCGCTCTTGACCGCAAGGGTCTCGAACAGGCCGTCACCGTAGGCCAGGCCGCGATCTTTCAGGGGCACGCTGTCCGCTGGCTGACCGTCGACCCAACTGTGCATCACTCGGCGAACCGGCGGAACACCAGGGAACCGTTGGTGCCACCAAAACCGAACGAGTTGGAAATTGCCACGTCGATCGGCATCGGCTGGGCTTCGTGGGGCACGAAGTTCAGGTCGCAGCCTTCGTCCGGCTCATCGAGGTTGATGGTCGGCGGAGCGACTTGGTCCTTGATGGCCATCACGCTGAAGATCGCCTCGACCGCACCCGCCGCACCCAGCAAGTGGCCGGTCATGGACTTGGTGGAGCTGACCGCCAGCTTGTAGGCGTGCTCGCCGAACACCGATTTGATGGCTTCGGCTTCCGCCAGGTCGCCGGTCGGCGTCGAGGTGCCGTGGGCATTGATGTACTGCACCTGGTCGGCATTGACCTTGGCATCGCGCAGGGCATTGGTGATGCACCGCGCAGCACCGGCACCGTCGGCCGGTGGCGAGGTCATGTGGAAGGCGTCGCCGCTCATGCCAAAGCCGATCAGCTCGGCGTAGATGGTGGCGCCACGCGCCCTGGCATGCTCCAGTTCTTCGAGCACCAACGCACCGGCGCCATCGGACAGCACGAAACCATCGCGGCCCTTGTCCCACGGACGACTGGCACGGGTGGGCTCGTCATTGCGGGTCGACAGCGCACGGGACGCACCGAAGCCGCCCATACCCAGCCCGCAGGCGGCCATCTCGGCGCCACCGGCGATCATCACGTCAGCTTCGTCGTAGGCGATATTGCGCGCCGCCATGCCGATGCAATGGGTGCCCGTGGTGCACGCCGTGGCAATGGCATAGTTGGGGCCCTGTGCACCCAGGTGGATGGACAGGAAACCGGAAATCATATTGATGATCGAGCCCGGTACGAAGAACGGTGAAATTCGACGCGGGCCGGAATCGTGCAGGATGCGGCTGGTTTCTTCGATATTGGTCAAACCGCCAATACCCGAGCCCATGGCCACACCGATACGCTCACGGTTGGCGTCGGTGACTTCCAGGCCTGCGTTACGCACCGCCTGAAAACCGGCGGCCAGGCCGTATTGAATGAACAGGTCGAGCTTGCGGGATTCTTTGATCGAGAGATATTCCTCGACATTGAAGCCCTTTACCGAGCCGCCAAAACGGGTGGAATAGGCAGAAAGGTCCGTATGTTCGATCAGACCGATACCACTGCGGCCAGCCAGAATGCCCTGCCAACTGCTCGGCACATCCGTACCCAGTGGCGACAACATACCCATACCGGTGACTACGACGCGTCTACGCGACACAGCACTCTCCTTTTTCTTGATGACGACACTTTTCATCAGCGCTAAAGAAAAAACCGCACGCCGTTACAGCAGTGCGGTTTTTCCCTGACAGCAAGCGACGACTACAAACTATTACGCCTGGTGGCTGGTAACGTAGTCGATAGCAGCTTGAACAGTAGTGATTTTTTCAGCTTCTTCGTCCGGGATTTCGGTCTCGAATTCCTCTTCCAGAGCCATCACCAGCTCAACGGTGTCAAGGGAATCGGCACCCAGGTCTTCTACGAAGGAGGCAGTGTTGACCACTTCTTCTTCCTTAACGCCCAGTTGCTCGGCAACGATTTTCTTGACGCGCTCTTCGATGGTGCTCATACCTTGTTTAACTCCTAATGGACAAATTCAGGCAGCTGGCCAGTGGGTAAGTGTATAGAAAGCCATTTCAGCTTTTCAACTGAAAGCTTCACCCTGTACCCGGTCGGCCACCTGCCTATAAATTAAGTTGCAGCTTTATAACGGATTTTAGACAGCTCGTATGACATTTTTTTGAAGCGATCCGTCACAATTTAACTCATGTACATCCCGCCGTTCACTGGGATTGTAGCCCCAGTCACGTATGCCGCACCGTCGGATGCCAGAAAAGTGACCACATTCGCGATCTCTTGAGCCTGGCCCAGACGGCCCAGCGGAATCTGCGCAAGCAAGGTGTCACGCTGTGCTTGCGGCAGTTCGCGGGTCATATCGGTGTCGATGAACCCAGGGGCCACCGAGTTGACCGTAATCGCACGCGAGCCGACTTCACGCGCCAGTGCACGGCTGAAACCTTCCAGGCCGGCCTTGGCGGAGGCATAGTTTACTTGGCCTGCGTTGCCCATGGCACCCACTACGGAGCCAATATTGATAATTCGTCCCCAACGCGCCTTGGTCATGCCGCGCAAAACGCCCTTGGACAGGCGAAACAGACTGTTCAGGTTGGTATCGACCACGTCGTACCACTCGTCGTCTTTCATGCGCATCACCAGGTTATCGCGGGTGATGCCAGCATTGTTGACCAGAATAGCCGGTGCGCCGAATTGTGCCGTGATCTCGGCCAGTACGGCCGTGACGGACTCATCACTGGTCACATTCAGTTCCATACCGGTACCCTGCACGCCATGCTCCTTGAGGGTCGCGGCAATGCGCTCGGCGCCCGGCGCGGAGGTGGCGGTACCGATCACAACGGCGCCCTGACGGCCCAGTTCCAGGGCAATCGCCTGACCAATGCCTCGGCTGGCGCCGGTAACCAGTGCAACTTTACCTTGCAGACTCATGCAGGCTTCTCCTAAGTTCGAAATCGGGTCAAGCCTGCGCCGCGAGTGCGGCAGCAAAGGCATCCGGAGTATTGAGGTTGGCAGTCGACACGCCGTCGGCGCAGCGTTTGTTGAGGCCAGCCAGGACTTTGCCCGGGCCGCACTCGACCAACTGCGTAGCGCCATTGGCGGCCAGGGTCTGCACCGATTCAACCCAACGGACCGGCTTGTACAACTGCTCCAGCAGGTCACGCTTGAGGGTATCGAGATCGGCGGCAACGGCCGCACTGACGTTCTGCACCAGCGGGATCTGCGGCGCCTGCCAGTCGATGGCGGCGATGGACTCGGCAAACCGCTCGGCTGCCGGGCGCATCAGCTCGCAATGCGACGGCACGCTCACCGGCAACGGCAAGGCACGCTTGGCGCCAAGTGCCTTGCAGCCTTCCATGGCGCGCTCGACCGCAGCCTTGGCGCCGGCGATGACCACCTGGCCAGGGGAGTTGAAGTTTACCGCGCTCACCACCTCACCCTGAGCCGCCTCAGCACAGGCCTGAATCACTACCGCGTCGTCCAGACCGAGGATAGCGGCCATGCCGCCCTGCCCGGCCGGGACGGCTTCCTGCATCAACTGGCCACGACGCTCGACCAGCTTGACCGCCTCAGCAAGGGTCAGGCTGCCGGCCGCTACCAGGGCGCTGTATTCGCCGAGGCTGTGACCGGCGACAAATGCCGGATGCGCGCCGCCTTCGGCCAGCCACACGCGCCACAGGGCAATCGAGGCGGTCAGGATGGCCGGCTGGGTTTTATCGGTTTGATTGAGTTGCTCTTCCGGCCCTTGCTGGGTCAGTGCCCAGAGGTCGTAACCCAGGGCGTCGGAAGCTTCCTTGAAGGTGTCCAGGATCAGCGGGAATTGCGCGCCCAGCTCGGCCAACATGCCGAGGGACTGCGAACCCTGCCCTGGAAAGACGAATGCGAGGGATGTAGACATGTAACAAGCCCCTAATGATCTGGTCGTAGAAAAATGCTCACCCCTACGGTGGGAGCGCACGAAACTGACAGATTGGATGGTCAATTGAACTGGCCGGTCACATTTAAGCATTCCCGGGTCGATTCGCCTAAGGCAACAGGTCCTCGAGACGGCCGTGCAGGCGTTGCGGCAGGTTTTCCTGGATCTCGATCACGGCCCGCGCAATCGCACTCTGAAAGCCCTGCACACCCGCTGAACCGTGGCTTTTGATCACAATGCCCTGCAAACCCAGAAAGCTTGCACCGTTATGCCGGGCCGGTGCCAGGTCAGCCTGCAAGCGACGCATCAGGGGCAACGCCAGCGCACCGACCATGCGCGACAGCAGGTTCTGCCTGAACAACGCTTCGATCCGCGCGGCAATCATGGTCGCCAGGCCTTCGCTGGACTTGAGCAGTATATTGCCGACAAACCCGTCGCACACCACCACATCGGCTTCGCCCCGGTACAAGCCGTCGCCCTCGACAAAGCCGATGTAATTCAAGCCCCGCGCACCTTGCAACAAGCCAGCGGCAAGCTTGACCTGCTGGTTGCCCTTGATGTCTTCGGTGCCGATATTCAGCAGGGCTACCCGCGGCCGGGAAACGCCCAGCGCCTCGGCGGCCACCGAGCCCATTACCGCGAACTGGAACAGGTGCTCGGCACTGCAATCGACGTTGGCCCCCAGGTCCAGCAGCTGGCAATAGCCTTTCTGCGTCGGGATTGCCGCCACCATTGCCGGCCGATCAATCCCCGGCAGCGTCTTGAGCACATGCCGCGACAATGCCATCAACGCCCCCGTGTTGCCGGCGCTGACACAGGCCTGCACCTTGCCATCGCGCAACAACTCAAGGGCCACCCGCATGGAAGAATCGGGCTTGCCGCGCAGGGCCATCGATGGCTTTTCATCCATACCGATGGTTTCGCTGGCCGGCGTAATCGTCAGGCGCGCGCGATCCACCGCCGGATGGCTGGCAATCAATTCTTCAAGTAGGGAGAGTTGACCGACGAGGGTCAGGTGCAGCGAGGGCGTGGCAGACAGGCTGGCAATGCAGGCCTGAACAATGCTGCGGGGACCGAAGTCCCCGCCCATTGCGTCAATCGCGATGACTTGAGCAGACAAGTGATTACTCGTCAGCGCCCTTGTCGATCACTTTACGGCCACGGTATACGCCTTCTGGCGATACGTGGTGACGCAGGTGAACTTCACCGGTGGTTTTTTCTACAGACAGGGTGCTAGCCTCGAGAGCATCGTGGGAACGACGCATGTCACGGGCGGAGCGGGATTTTTTGTTCTGCTGAACAGCCATAATTGATTAACTCCTAAACGTTTGGGTCACGCTTTAACTGCGCCAATACACTGAACGGGTTGGACCGCGTTACCTCGTCCTCGCTCGGTTCGGGCTCGTCATCGAGCCCCTCCGGCTGCTGGCATTCTTCCGGATGATGAGCAGGCACAATGGGCAAGGCGAGCAGAAGCTCTTCCTCGATCAGTGCATGCAGATCCAAAGGATCTTCGCCCAGTTCCAGCACGTCATAACCTTTCGGCAACGACTGGGTATTCGCACCCTCCTTCACCACGGCATAACTGCACTCGCTGTGGATCGGCAGGGTGACCAGCTCAAGACAACGCTGGCAAACCATTTTGACTTCGGTGTCGATAACGCTGTGAATGACCACAGCTTTACGTTCATCTCGTTCAAAAACGAATTTGGCCTGGACCGTACCGACAGTGTCGGAAAGCGGGTCGCAGAGTCTCTCCAAATCGGCCAGCAGTACTTCACCTTGAAGGGAAGTGCCACGATCAGCCAATTTGCGCGGGTCAACGTGAGGTGGAATCGGGTCATTCAACATAGGCGCAGCATTATAGGGATGCACCCGGCCATGTCAAAGGAAATTCAGCCCTGTGCGTCAGCCGGTCACGCCGCTAGAATCGGCCGCTGCCTTGAGGAGACGCCCATGCTGCCTTTATTACTCGCATCCAGCTCGGTTTACCGCCGGCAATTGCTCAGCCGCCTGCACCTGCCGTTCACGTGCAACTCGCCGGATATCGACGAAAGCCATCGCCAGAATGAGTCCGCGGTCGAGCTGGTCAAGCGCCTGGCCGAAGGCAAGGCTCGCGCCCTGGCCGGCAGCCATCCCGGACACTTGATTATCGGCTCCGATCAGGTTGCCGCGCTGGAAGGCCGGATTATCGGCAAGCCGCACACCTTCGAAAACGCCCGCGAACAGTTACTGGCGGCGAGCGGCAAGCGTGTGAATTTCCTGACCGGGCTGGCACTGCTGAACAGCCAGACCGGGCGCTGCCAGGTGGACTGCGTGACGTTTACCGTGCAGATGCGTGAATTGAATGCCGAACGTATCGAGCGCTACCTGCATACCGAGCAACCTTATGATTGCGCGGGCAGCTTCAAGGCTGAAGGACTGGGTGTGAGCTTGTTCCAGAGTACCGAAGGGCCAGACGCCACGAGCCTGGTGGGCCTGCCGCTGATTCGACTGGTGGACATGTTGCTGGCTGAGGGCGTGCAAATCCCCTGAAGCCACACACAACCCAAATGTGGCAGGGGCTTGCTCCCGATTGCGGCGGGCCAGCTTGTAGATAAGCTGACTGATGCACCGCTATCGGGAGCAAGCCCCCTCCCCCCTATGAATCACATCGGCCTTGAGAGATCAGCGCAGCGCCGGCCCCTGGAAGCCCATGTACAAGGCCAGCTTCTCCGCCACGCTGGCACCGAGCTTCTTGGAGAAGCGGTCAAACGGCGATTCCTCTACCGTGAAGTCAACCAACTCCTTCTCGCCGATCACATCCCGTGCCACCGAACTGGCACTTCCCAGGCCGTCGATCAAGCCCAACGGCAGGGCTTGCTCGCCCGACCACACCAGCCCGGAAAACAGCTCTGGATGGTCCTTGTCCTTCAGCCGATCACCACGACCCTGCTTCACACTGGCGATGAACTGGCGATGGGTGGTGTCCAGCACGCTCTGCCAGAACTGGGTTTCATCGGCCTTCTGCGGCTGGAACGGGTCCAGGAACGCCTTGTGCTCACCCGACGTGTAGGTGCGCCGCTCCACACCGAGCTTTTCCATGGTGCCGACAAAACCGTAACCGGCCGCCGTCACACCAATGGAGCCCACCAGGCTGGCCTTGTCGGCATAGATCTGGTCGGCGGCGCTGGCAATATAGTAGGCCCCTGAAGCACCCAGATCGGAAATCACCGCGTACAGCTTGGTCTCCGGGTGCAGGGCACGCAGGCGGCGAATCTCGTCGTAGACATAGCCCGACTGCACCGGGCTGCCGCCCGGGCTGTTGATGCGCAGGATCACGCCCTTGACCTTGCTGTCTTCAAACGCTGCACGCAGGCTGCCGACAATATTGTCGGCACTGGCGGGTTCCTTGTCGGCAATCACCCCGCGCACTTCGATCAAGGCAGTGTAGTGGGCGCCACGGGTGGCGCTTTTTTCCATGTCCATCAGCGGGCTGAACAGTGCCAGCATCAACAACAGGTAAGTGAAGGTCAGCAGTTTGAAGAAAATCCCCCAACGCCGCGCACGCCGTTGCTCCTGGACACTGGCCAGGAGAGTCTTCTCCAGCAGCTTCCAGCTTTTGTCATCACCGCTTTCGGCCTTTTCAGGCGCTTTCCACTCGTCACTCATACGCTTAACCCCGGCAAAAACTTATTGGGCCTGGCCAAGCCAGGCCTGCAATTGCGAAAAATGATCAATGGTCAGCCTGGGCTCGTATTGCTGCAGGGCCTGGGCGGATTGGGCGCCGTAGCTGACCGCCACACTGTCCATGCCGGCGTTGCGCGCCATGATCAGGTCGAAGGAGGCATCGCCCACCATCAAGGCCTGACGCGGCGACACGCCACAATGAGCGAGGATCTGCTCCAGCATCAGCGGATGGGGCTTGCTGGCAGTCTCGTCGGCGGCACGAGTGATGTCGAAGTAATCTTCCCAGCCATGGGCCTTGAGTACGCGGTCAAGGCCGCGACGCGCCTTGCCGGTGGCAACCGCCAAGTGATAACCCTCGGCGCGAAACGCATCCAGCGACTGCACCACGCCCTCGAACAGCGGCGAAGGCTCGGCTTCCAGCGCGATGTAGTGGTCGGCGTAATGGTTGCGGAACGCGATCAACTCGGCGTCGCCGATCTCGGGGTACAAAGCGCGGATCGCTTCAGGCAGGCCCAGACCGATGATGCCCTTGATCGCAAAATCCGAACACAGCTCAAAGCCCGAGCGGGTCGACGCCATGTGCATCGACTCGACGATCCGGCCAATGGAGTTGGCCAGCGTACCGTCCCAATCAAAAATCAGCAGCTTGTAGTCAAGGTGCGACACTCAGGCGCTCCACGGTCTTGGCCCACATCTCGTCGACCGGCGCCTGCAACTTCAACTCACCGCCATCGGGCAGCGGCACCGTGAGCATGTAGGCGTGCAGGAACAGGCGCTTGCCACCCAGATCGCGAATCTCCTTGGAGAACCCCTCATCGCCATACTTGGTATCGCCGGCAATGCAGTGGCCCGCATGCAGGGTGTGCACGCGAATCTGATGAGTACGTCCGGTGACCGGCTTGGCTTCGACCATGGTCGCAAAATCGCCGAAACGCCGCAGCACCTTGAACAGGGTCAGGGCTTCTTTGCCCTCCTCGTCCACTTCGACCATGCGCTCGCCGGAGCGCAGGTTGCTCTTCTGCAACGGTGCACGCACGCTCTTGATCGAGCTGGCCCAGTTGCCACGCACCAGTGCCATGTAGCGTTTATCCACGCCGTCGCCACGCAGGGCGGTGTGCAGGTGGCGCAGCATGCTGCGCTTTTTGGCGATCATCAGCAGGCCGGACGTGTCCCGGTCCAGGCGATGCACCAGCTCCAGTTCCTTGGCGTCCGGGCGCAACTGACGAAAGGCCTCGATCACGCCGTAATTCAGGCCGCTGCCGCCGTGCACCGCAATGCCGCAGGGCTTGTTGATTACGATCAGTTTGTTATCTTCGAACACGATGGAGTCTTCGAGGCGCTGCAGCAGGCCTTGTGCCAACGGCACCGGCTCGTCACGCTCAGGCACACGTACCGGCGGCACCCGCACGATATCGCCGGCCTGCAGCTTGTATTCGGGCTTGATCCGGCCCTTGTTCACGCGCACTTCGCCTTTACGCAAAATGCGGTAGATCAAGGTCTTGGGCACGCCCTTGAGCCTGGCCAGGAGAAAATTATCGATGCGTTGGCCGGCATATTCCGGCGAGACCTCAAGCAGCTGGACGCTGGGGGTCGGGGGGGCGGTAGTCGTCATGGCGGCGATGATAACAATTTTTTATGGAATTGAAGCACTTAATCATTGCTGCTATAGTCGCGAACGCCGCCAAAAGCGGCCTGGACAGAGGACTTGCGGCAAACTGCCGGCCCTGACCATCGCAATTCATCAGGACGCGAGGCCGTCCTACGGGGCGTTTGCCACCCTGGAAGGCTCAGGATTGTAACAAGCGCAGGTGACATGAGGCCTGAAGCGAGTGCAGAAAGCAGAGTGAATACTCGCGTTTTGCGCCGATATTTACGGCCAGTTCACAAAGTGCAGTCAGTCTTGTGCCGGACCACGGCGAATGCTTCGGAAACAACGCCTGTTAAGAGCTGGATGTGAGCGCAGTCGCCCACATTGAGTCTTGTTTAGCCATGAGCGTGGACTCCCCATTGGAGCCCACGGTAAATGCCAACCCGCTGCGGATTCTGCGCGCGGCAGCACCCGAATTATCAGGGATACGTGTAGGGTGGAGATGCACAACCGTCGGACCGTGTAGCACTAGGCTTATATTTAGACGCTTCATCTCGTCCACAGTCGCCGGTTGATTCCTCCTCCTGACCTTAGCTTTTGTTGAAGTGGTGCCTTTGTCACCACCGCTAACAAGCAGGACGC
This sequence comes from Pseudomonas sp. MH9.3, assembly GCF_034354675.1. NCBI lineage: Bacteria > Pseudomonadati > Pseudomonadota > Gammaproteobacteria > Pseudomonadales > Pseudomonadaceae > Pseudomonas > Pseudomonas sp. MH9.3. The sequence continues at coordinate 2,235,930 of NZ_CP133785.1, forward strand.
GTCCGTCGCGATGCCCGCCCAATTGGCAGGTATTGCTGGACACTGGAGTGGCCAACCACTCTTGACGCACCTGACACCGACCGTGAGAAGTCGTGTGTGCCGAACGCCGTTTCCGGCAGCCCGGAAACCGACGGTACAACATGAAAAGAATGCTGATTAACGCAACTCAACCCGAAGAGTTGCGTGTTGCACTGGTAGATGGCCAGCGCCTCTACGACCTGGACATCGAATCCGGTGCGCGCGAGCAAAAGAAGGCCAACATCTATAAAGGCCGTATTACTCGCATCGAACCCAGCCTTGAGGCTGCCTTTGTCGATTTCGGCTCCGAGCGCCACGGCTTCCTGCCCCTCAAAGAAATCTCCCGCGAATACTTCAAGAAAGCCCCCGAAGGCCGCGTGAACATCAAGGACGTCCTGAGCGAAGGCCAGGAAGTTATCGTTCAGGTCGAGAAAGAAGAACGTGGCAACAAGGGCGCCGCCCTGACCACCTTCATCTCCCTGGCCGGCCGTTACCTCGTGCTGATGCCGAACAACCCGCGTGCCGGCGGCATCTCCCGTCGCATCGAAGGCGAAGAACGCAACGAACTGCGTGAAGCGCTCAACGGCCTCATCGCTCCGGCCGACATGGGCCTGATCGTGCGCACTGCCGGCCTTGGCCGCAGCAGCGAAGAAATGCAGTGGGACCTCGACTATCTGCTGCAACTGTGGACCGCCATCAAAGAAGCTTCGCTGGATCGCTCCGCGCCGTTCCTGATCTACCAGGAAAGCAACGTGATCATCCGCGCCATCCGCGACTACCTGCGCCAGGACATCGGCGAAGTGCTGATCGACAGCGTTGAAGCCCAGGACGAAGCCCTGACCTTCATCCGCCAGGTAATGCCGCAGTACGCCAGCAAGATCAAGCTGTACGAAGACAGCGTGCCGCTGTTCAACCGTTTCCAGATCGAAAGCCAGATCGAGACCGCCTTCCAGCGTGTGGTCGAACTGCCTTCCGGCGGCTCCATCGTGATCGACCCGACCGAAGCCCTGGTGTCCATCGACATCAACTCGGCGCGCGCCACCAAAGGCAGCGACATCGAAGAAACCGCCCTGCAGACCAACCTGGAAGCGGCTGAAGAAATCGCCCGCCAACTGCGCCTGCGTGACATCGGCGGCCTGATCGTGATCGACTTCATCGACATGACCCCGGCCAAGAACCAGCGCGCCGTGGAAGAAAAAGTCCGCGAGTGCCTGGAAGCCGACCGCGCCCGCGTACAAGTGGGCCGCATCTCGCGCTTCGGCCTGCTGGAGATGTCCCGTCAGCGCCTGCGTCCATCCCTGGGCGAAAGCAGCGGCATCGTCTGCCCGCGCTGCAACGGCACCGGCATCATCCGTGACGTCGAATCGCTGTCCCTGGCGATCCTGCGCCTGATCGAAGAAGAAGCCCTGAAAGACCGCACCGCCGAAGTCCGCGCGCAAGTGCCGATCCCGGTGGCTGCTTTCCTGCTCAACGAAAAACGCAACTCGATCACCAAGATCGAACTGCGTACCCGTGCCCGCATCGTCATCCTGCCGAACGATCACCTCGAGACGCCGCACTTCGAAGTGCAACGCCTGCGTGATGACAGCCCGGAAGCCCACAGCGGCCAATCCAGCTACGAAATCGCCGCGGCCGCTGCCGAAGTGGAAGAAGTCCAGCCAGCCGCCGCGACCCGCACCCTGGTTCGCCAGGAAGCCGCCGTCAAGACCGCGCCGGCACGTGCCAATGCGCCGGTTCCGGTTGAAGCCGCCGCACCGGTTGCCGCACCGGCCGCCCTGCCTGAGCCTAGCCTGTTCAAGGGCCTGGTGAAGTCGCTGGTCAGCCTGTTCGCCACCAAGGAAGAGCCGGCTGCGCCGGTTGTGGCTGAAAAGCCTGCTGCCGAGCGCCCTGCGCGCAATGAAGAACGCCGTAACGGCCGCCAGCAGAGCCGTAACCGCAATGGTCGTCGCGACGAAGAGCGCAAGCCTCGCGAAGAACGTGCACCGCGTGAAGAGCGTGCCCCCCGCGAAGCCCGCGAGGACACCCCGACCGTAGCCCGTGAAGAGCGCGCACCACGCGAAGAGCGCGCCCCTCGCACCGCACGTGCACCGCGCGAAGATCGCAAGCCGCGCGGCGAGCGTGAAGAGCGTGTGCGTGAACTGCGCGAGCCACTGGACGCTTCGCCGGCCGTTGCGGCCGTCGCTGCCGCCAGCACCGAAGAACGCCCGGCTCGCCAGCCGCGTGAAGAACGCGCGCCACGTGAAGAGCGCCAACCGCGCCAGCCGCGTGAAGAGCGTCAGCCACGTGCCGAGCAAGCTCAAGACAGCAGCGAAGAAGAAGTGCTGACCGGCGAAGAGCAACTGCAGGAAGATGGCCAGGACAACGCCGAAGGCGATCGTCCACGCCGCCGCTCCCGTGGTCAGCGTCGTCGCAGCAACCGCCGTGAGCGTCAGCGTGATGCCAACGGCAATGTGATCGAAGGCTCGGAAGAGGCCGGCGAAAACGCTGAAGGCTCCAATAACGAAGCGACGGGCACCGAAGTAACAGGCAACGAACTGGCCGCCGGCCTGGCCGTTACCGCTGCCGTTGCCAGCTCGGTCATCAGTGCCCCGGCTGAAGCCCAGGCTCACGAGCAGGCTGAACGCGCCACCGCTGCTGTCGAAGAAACCCCTGCTGCAGAAGCGCCTGTCGCCGAAACCGCAGTGGTTGAAGCGCCAGTCGTCGAGGCGACTACCCCGATCGAAACCCCCGAGGTTCCGGAAGTGGAAGTTGCACTGGAGCGTGACGCCCAGCCGCAAACCGAAGTGGTTGCCGTAGAGCCTGCGCCAGTGGTCGAACCCCAGCCCGTGGTTGAAGCAGCTGTTGAGGCGCCGGCTGTCGAAACACCGGTTGTCGAAGAAGCCGCCCCGGCAATGCGTGAAGTTCGTGAAGTTCGTGAAGAACAGACCGCCTTCCAGTGGACTGCCGAACCGGCCGCTGCGGTTGAGGCACCTGCCCCTGTGGTGGAAGAAGCGCCAGCCGCGGTTGCCGAGGTCACCGTCGTCGAGCCTGCCCCGGTGGTTGAGCCGACTCCGGTCGTCGAGCCCGCGCCAGTAGTTGAAGCGCCGGTGGCAGCTGAAGTGGCGGCCCCTGTGGTTGAAGCCGCACCTGCCAGCGCCCTGACTGAAAACGGCCGTGCGCCGAACGACCCACGTGAAGTGCGTCGCCGCCGCAAGGAAGCCGAGGCAGCCGCCGCTGCCCAGGCTTCAAAGGCCCAGGAAGAAGAGCACGAGCCTAAACCTCTCGCCTGATTCCATCAGCCACTAAAAAGCCCCGCCTGAGTGATCAGGCGGGGCTTTTTTTGTCCAAGTGTCCCGTCCTGAATAAGGTTTACACCTTCTGACCTTTCTTCAGGAGGACTCAATGGATACGGGAAAAAGGCGCAGCCAACGCGATTACACGCTAGCTTTTAAATTGTCGGTCGTAGACCAAGTCGAAAAAGGCGAGTTGAGTTATAAAGAGGCTCAACGGCGCTTTGGCATTCAGGGCCGGTCCACGGTACTGGTTTGGCTACGCAAGCATGGCCGACAGGACTGGAGCCAAGGCGCCTCAATCCGAGCGCCGCGGAGCAGGCCGATGACCGACCCCAACCTCCCGCTGACACCCGAGCAGCGGATTAAAGAGCTTGAAGAACAGTTGGCGCTGAGCAATCAAAAGGCCCAGTTCTTTGAAGCTGTCGTGAACGTCTTGAAAAATGATTACGGTGTGTCCATCGTAAAAAAGCGACCCGGCAAGTCCTCTCGCAAGGGCAAATCCAAGACCTGAGCATTACCAGGGCTTGCCTGTTCATGGGAATTTCGCGCCAAGCGTATTACAAACGTAACCGAGCCGTTGATGCGAGAGCTCACCAAGACCAGCAAGTAGTGGACTTTGTTCTGGAAAAGCGGCGTCGCCAGCCGAGGTTAGGCACGCGCAAGCTGCATTATCTGATGAGCACTGAGGCTGAAGTGCAGGTAATTGTTGGTCGAGACCGTCTTTTTTCCATCTTGCGCGAAGCGCGAGAGCTGGTTCCTCGAAAGCGTGCTTATCATAAAACTACGCATAGCCATCATCGGTTCCGCCGCCATCCCAACCTGCTCAAAGCAGGCCCGGAACAAGTTGTCGCTGGCAGGCCCGAGCAGGTTTGGGTTGCAGATATTACCTATCTGCCCACGCGGGAAAGTGTTGTTTACGTCAGCCTGATAACAGACGCGTACTCACGCAAGATCGTGGGTCATCATGTGCATGACAGCTTGCATACGGAGTCGGTGGTCAAAGCATTGCAGAAAGCTGTTAGCCAGCGAAAATCCAAGCAATCGCTGATCCATCACTCGGATCGCGGGGCCCAATACTGCTCCGACCTGTACCAGCAAATGCACGCCAAGCATGGGATCAAGTGCTCAATGACGGACGGCTACGATTGCTATCAGAACGCGATGGCAGAGCGGGTAAACGGGATTTTGAAAACTGAGTTTTTGCTGCACCGGCCCAAAGATTTGGCGGATGCCGTAAAAATGGTGGATGAGTCGGTGCTGATCTACAACGGGGAGCGGCCGCACTTATCCCTGAAATACAAAACGCCCGATGCGGTGCATCAGGCGTTTTGAGACTGAAACAGGTGTAAACCTATTTCAGGACTAGACAAAGAGCCTTAACCAGCAGACGCTTATCAAATACCAAATAACGTGTTGATTTTTAAAGGTCGAAACTTCACGCAGCCACATCCCTGTGGCGAGCGGGCTTGCCCCGCGTTGGGGTGCGAAGCGCCCCCCATCAAGCAAAATGCGGTGTACCTGATACGGCTAAGCGTCTGGTTTTGGGGCTGCTGCGCAGCCCAACGCAGGACAAGCCTGCTCGCCACAGGGAATCTGCGCTTAACTGAACGGCATTAGGGCTTGCCCCGCGTTGGGGTGCGAAGCGCCCCCAATCGAGCAAAACGCGGTGTACCTGATACGGCTCAGCGCCTGGCTCTGGGGCTGCTGCGCAGCCCAACGCAGGACAAGCCTGCTCGCCACAGGGAATCTGCGCTTAACTGAACGGCATTAGGGCAAGCCCGCTCGCCACAGAGGTAATGGAGCCTCCCTCATTTTAGTCTGCGTTGAAACTCAGCCCTTGCGGCACATCCACATCCCAGAGTACGCCGGCATCATTCACTGGCACTTGCTTCACGGCAGCCTGAGCAAACAGAGGCTTTGCGCCGCGATCCCCCGTCAGCGCCATTAACGAAGGGCCAAATGCCCGACCGAAAGCAACCGGATGCCCACGCTGCCCGGCATGCACTGGCACATTGATGCTTTGCAGATCATCGATCACACGCTCGATAGTCGCGGGCAGGACAAACGGCATATCCCCCAGCACCACCAACCAACCGTCAGCAGACGCACTGGCCGCAATCGCCGCCGCGATGCTGTCGCCCATCCCCGCCGATTGCAGCAGCACGACCTCGCAGCCATATGCCCTGGCCAACCGAATGACGTCCGAACGTTCCGGCGACGTCACCAACAGCCGCGAGACGAGCTGCTCAGGCAAGTTCAGCAAAACATGCTCGATCACCGGCCGCGTTACGCCGTCCCGGCCGCTACATTGAGCCAGCAACTTATCCTCGCCCGTTTCGGCGCGAAAGCGACTGCCCTGCCCCGCCGCCAGCACAATCGCGGTCAGCGTCACTCAGCCACCGCCGCCAGCGGCTTTTTCTGCATCGGCGCCACGCCATTCTTGATCGCGACAATTTCCGCCATCAGCGACAGCGCAATTTCCGCCGGGGTGTGGCTGCCGATGTGCAAACCGATCGGCCCATGCAAACGTGCAATGGCCTCATTCGACAGGCCCAGTTCTGCGAGGTTTTCCCGGCGCTTCTGGCTGTTGACCCGCGAGCCCAGCGCGCCGATATAGAACGCGCTGGAATTCAACGCGGTCAGCAACGCCATGTCGTCCAACCGAGGGTCATGGGTCAGGCAGACGATGGCCGTGCGTTCGTCGGTCTGGATATTCAGCACCGCTTCGTCCGGCATGCCCGGCACAAAGCGACCGTGCTGCTCTTCCCAGCCGTAGACAAATTCCTCGCGCGGGTCGCAGATCAGCACTTCGAAATCCAGCAGCCGCGCCATTTCCGCCACGTACCGCGACAGTTGCCCGGCGCCGATCAGCAACAACCGCCAGCGCGGACCATAGATGGCCCGCAGACGCTGGTCGTCAACGCTCACCACATCGGTCTTGCTGGCATCGCTGAGGGTCACCTCTCCCGTGGCCAGGTTCAGCTCGCGGGCAACGATCTGGTGATCCTCACAGCGTGCCAGCAGTTGCGCGACCCACTCCCACTCCACCACCCGCTCCTCGGTCAGGCGCAGGGTGCCGCCGCACGGCAGGCCAAAGCGCGCCGCCTCGTCGCGGGTAACGCCATAGGTCACCATCTGCACCGGCGGGCCGTCAGCGGCCAGACGGCCATCCTGCAGGCGCGCGATCAGGTCATCCTCGATGCAGCCGCCGGAAACCGAGCCAATCACCACGCCATCGCCGCGCAGGGCCAGCATCGCCCCAGGCGGACGCGGCGCACTGCCCCAGGTCTGCACCACGCTGTACAGCACCACGCGATGCCCAGCCTGGCGCCACGCCAATACGCTACGCAGGACGTTCAGATCCACACTGTCCATCTACCCTCCTGTGAGCGTTTGTTGATGAGGTATCGATTGACTCTAAAGCAAAAAATTCCAAAAGGGCGTGCGTACAAACGCAAACGCCCCGAACAGGTCGGGGCGTTTGCGGGTTGCCTTGGCGTCAGTTCACGCCATCAGCGGTTTACTTGACCACCGGAGTCGGGCCTTCGGCCACGCCCAGGTCGTCGACTTCGCGGGTTTCCGAGATACCGGTGCCGCCGGAAGCCAACTCGCTTTGCAGCTTGTCGGTGTCCAGCTCCTTGACCCACTTGGCCACAACGATGGTGGCAACGGCGTTACCCACCAGGTTGGTCAGCGCACGGGCTTCAGACATGAAGCGGTCGATACCCAGGATCAGCGCCAAGCCGGCAACCGGCAGGTGGCCGACAGCCGACAGGGTCGCGGCCAGCACGATAAAGCCGCTACCGGTCACGCCTGCAGCGCCTTTGGAGGACAGCAGCAGCACCAGCAGCAGGGTGATCTGGTGGGTGATGTCCATGTGGGTGTCAGTCGCCTGGGCGATGAACACGGCAGCCATGGTCAGGTAGATGGATGTACCGTCGAGGTTGAACGAGTAGCCGGTCGGGATCACCAGACCCACCACGGATTTCTTCGCGCCCAGACGCTCCATCTTGATCAGCATGCGTGGCAGGGCCGACTCGGAAGAGGACGTACCCAGCACGATCAGCAGCTCTTCACGGATGTAGCGGATCAGCTTGATCACACTGAAACCGTGGGCGCGGCAGATACCGCCCAGCACCACCAGCACGAACAGCAGGCAGGTGATGTAGAAGCAGATCATCAACTGGCCCAGTTGCACCAGCGAACCCACACCGTAGGCACCGATGGTAAACGCCATGGCGCCCAGGGCACCGAGTGGCGCGAGCTTCATGATCATGTTGATGATGTTGAACATCACGTGGGCGAAGCGGTCGATGAAGTCCAGCACCGGCTTGCCGTAGGCACCCAGGCGATGCAGGGCAAAACCGAAGATCACCGAGAACATCAGCACTTGCAGGATATCGCCGTTGGCGAACGCGCCGACGATGGTGTTCGGGATCACATTGAGGATAAAGCCGACGATGCTCTGGTCTTTACCGGCGGTGACGTACGCTGCAACTTTGGAGGCATCCAGGGTCGCGACGTCGATGTGCATGCCGGCGCCCGGCTGCACGACGTTCACCACGATCAGGCCGATCAGCAGGGCGATGGTGGAAACGACTTCGAAGTACAGCAGCGCGTAGCCGCCGGTTTTTCCCACCGATTTCATGCTTTGCATGCCAGCGATGCCGCTGACAACGGTGCAGAAGATGATCGGGGCAATGACCATTTTGATCAGCTTGATAAAGCCGTCACCCAGTGGCTTGAGGGCCACGCCGGTCTCCGGGTAGAAGTGGCCGAGCAAAATACCGATAACGATTGCGACGATCACCTGGAAATACAGGGATTTGTAGAGTGGCTGACGAGTCGTCATTGCAAAGTTCCTCAATCGTCCCGTGTGGCAAATATCCGCCATTGCCCACGACACTTGAATTGCGAACCCTCCTGCACTGGAGGGATTTGTTGTTTGCGAGGCCTGTAGAAACACACCTGCGCTGTAATCTTGATCGCAAACGCCGTGCCACTTTACGGAAATTTCCGTCAGGCCTTTAGACGCCAGGGATAGCGATGGACGGGCATGGCCGGCCGGGTCAGACAATGTGGCGGATTTCCGCCGGACCGACCTCTATCGTCCTACAATGTGGCGGATATCCGCCTTGGTGAGATAAGTTTGCGGGATGTGGCGCCTGGACGCACGCTCTCGCAGGCAAGCCAGCGCCCACAGTTGCCTGGATTCACCAATCAAAGTGTGGGCGCTGGCTTGCCTGCAACAGGGCGAGTGTAGCCAATGAAGATCAAACAGCCGGGAAATGAATCTTGAACGCCGCGCCACCCAATGGCGAATCGCCCAGGGTCAAGCGTGCGCCGTAGCTTTCAATAATGTCCTTGACCACCGCCAGGCCAATCCCCTGCCCCGGGTGCTGACGGTCCAGCCGTTCGCCGCGCTGCAGAATCCGCGCGCGCTGGTCGGGAGGTACGCCGGGGCCGTCGTCCTCGATGCACAGCTCGGCGCCTTCGAGGTTTTCCAGCAGGCTGATACGCACCTCCCTCACACACAGGCGGTAGGCGTTTTCCAGCAGATTGCCGAGCAGTTCGAGCAAGGCACCCTTCTCGATCGGCACATAGCATTCATCCGGCAAGTCGAAGGACACAGCAACGCGCTTGTCGCGGTACACCTTGTCCAGCGTGTCGCACAGGCTTTGCAGCACCGGCTCAAGCCGCACCTGATGGCGCACCAGGCCGCTTTTGCGCAAGCTGGCGCGCTGCAACTGGTAGCCGATCTGCTGGCTCATACGCTCGATCTGCGATTGCAGCACCCAGGCCTGATCGCGGTCTGCCGGGCGCAGCGCCATGTCTTCGCTCACGCCCTGCAACACCGCCAGCGGGGTTTTCAGGCTGTGGGCCAGATCGTCGAGGGAATCGCGATAGCGTGCGCGTTGCTCGCGCTCACCGTGCAGCAGGCGGTTGAGAGAGCCGGTCAGGCGCAGCAATTCGCGCGGGTGTTGCTCGCTGAGGCTTTCGCGGGTGCCGCCCTCGATCTGGTCGAGTTCCTGACTCAACCGTCGCAGGGCTTGCAGGCCCCAGGTCAGGCCCAGCCACAGCAGGGTGAGCAGCACCAGCAACGCGGCGCCGAAGCCCAGGTAGAGATTTTCGCGCAGGCCTTCGAGGGTCAGCAGGTATTCGCGCACCGGTTGCAGGGCGACAATACTGAACGCGGCGCTCTTGCCGCCGAGCAGCTTGACCTCCACGTCGTACACGAAGAATTCCTGGCCGTTGGCCTCGCGAATCCGCGCAAACTCATTGCCGCGCCCGTCATAGCGCGGCTTGTAGTTGATGTTTTCTTCCTGGGTCGCCCGCGAGCGCCACACCAGATGGCCCTCACGGTCGTAGATATAGCCGAGCAGGCGGCTGTCGGTGAGGTTGAAGCGCTCGTCCGGCAACTGCGCTGGCATCAGCAGGCGGTTGTTTTCAACCCGCGCCGCCGAGATCAGGGTCGTCACGTCCGACGCCAGACGCTGCTCGATGGAATCCTGCAACGCCAGACTGAACGCGCCCTGCATGGCCGGCAGCAAACCCAGCATGAACAGCACGGCGAGGGTGGCGGCCGCCAGCATCAGGCGTACGCGAAGCGAGCGAATCAAAGGCAGCGCTCATTGAACAGGTAGCCCAGGCCACGCACGGTGTCGATCGGCTTGAACCCGGCCGGGCCTTCCAGCTTGCGGCGCAGACGCCCGACCAGCACTTCGATGACGTTCGGGTCGCGCTCGTCGTCGTCGGGGTAGAGCTGTTCCATCAAGCGGTCCTTGGCGACCACCTGCTGATGGTGGCGCATCAGGTACTCGAGGATCCGGTATTCGTAGGCGGTCAGCGCCAGCGGCTGCTCATCGAGCGAGGCTTGCTTGCGATTGAGGTCGAGCAGCAAGGGACCTGCGACGATGGTCGACTGGGTGAACCCGCTGGAGCGGCGCAGCAAGGCGTTCATGCGCGCTTCCAGCTCTTCAAACTGGAACGGCTTGACCACATAGTCGTCGGCGCCGGAGGCCAGGCCTTCGACCTTGTCCTGCCAATTGCCACGGGCAGTGAGGATCAGGATCGGGAACGTCTTGGCGTCGCTGCGCAGTTTACGGATCAGGTCCAGGCCGCCCATGCCGGGCAGGCCCAGGTCGATGATGGCCAGGTCGTGATTGAACTGCCCGGTCTGATACAGGGCTTCTTCGGCATTGGCCACGGCTTCGACCACGTGCCCGCTGTCGGTCAGGCGGGTCAACAGGTGATGACGCAGCAGCGCCTCATCTTCCACCACCAGCAATTTCATAAGGCTCTCCAAGGCAATTCAACTGTCCGACAGAGGGATATCATAGCGGCCCTGCAGGTCTTGCTGGCGTATTTTAATCCCGTTGCACTGGCCGCTGAGGCGGTAACCCGCCTGCACAGCCCAGAACCCCGACGGCTGGTCCCATGCAGACTACGCACGTGCCCCTGAACTCCCCCTGAACAAGCTCTGAACCTGGCCTGAACCACTGCGGGGTATCCACTGACGCGCCAACTCGGCAAAATACCGCGCATGACGCCCCTACCCACATGCTGCACCCCACTCGACAGCCACTGGCCCCTGCCCGCGCCCCTGCCCGGCACGGTGTTCTTCAGCACCCGCTTTGATCCGGCGCGGTTGGACAACGGCGATTTTCAGCGCTGCGCAGTGCCGCCGCCAGCGAGCATCCAGCGCTCGGTGGCCAAGCGCCAGGCGGAGTTCCTCGCCGGCCGCGTGTGTGCCCGCGCCGCCCTGCAATGCCTTGATCATTTGGACTACACCCCGGCGATTGGCGACGATCGCGCGCCGGTGTGGCCGGGGCATATCAGCGGCTCCATCACCCACAGCACCGGGCATGCGGCGGCGATTGTCGGCCACAAGGCGCAGTGGCGCGGGCTGGGGATGGATCTGGAGAACATGCTCACGCTGGAGCGGGCGCAGCGTCTGGCCGCAGAGATTCTGACGGCCGATGAGTTGCAGCGCCTGGCCCTGTTGCCGCAGGCACAGATTGCACAGGTGGTGACGCTGACGTTTTCGGTGAAAGAAAGCCTGTTCAAGGCCTTGTATCCGATTGTGCAAAAGCGCTTCTACTTTGAGCATGCCGAGGTGCTGGACTGGTCGGACACAGGTCACGTGCGGCTGCGGTTGCTGACGGACCTTTCCAGTGAGTGGTGCGATGGCAAGGAGCTGGAGGGGCAGTTTGTGGTGAATGACGGGCAATTGTTGAGTCTGGTGGCTGTCAGCGGCTGATACACCGCTATCGGGAGCAAGCCCCCTCCCACAGGGGAACGCATTCCAAACATGGAAGGGGGCTTGCTCCCGATAGCGGTCTCAGGGCTTACCTTGCACCCTCGGCCAGCTCAGGCTGAAACACGCCCCGCCCAGGTTATGGCTCTTGGCGATCAATGCCCGTCCGCCATGCCAGTAAATAATCCGCCGCACGATCGACAGGCCCAGGCCATGCCCACCGGAGGCACGGGTGCGGCTGTCGTCCAGACGCAGGAACGGCGTGAAGATGCGTTCCCAGGCGCTTTGCGGCACGCCCGGTCCGTCGTCCTCAACGTCGATACGGCACTGCGACGCGCCCACCTGATAGCTGATCAACACATGTGCCTGGGCGTGGCGCATGGCATTGCTTACCAGGTTTTGCAGGGCGCGGTGCAGGTAGCGCGGTTCGGCATCGACCCAGGCGTCATCCCCTTGCGCTGATGACAGGCAGTCACCTCGACTGACGGTGACTTCGCGACGCAGTGGCGATAACTCGCCGATGACCTGATCGAGCAGTGCATCGAGGTCGACCCGCTGAAAATTCAGCGCCGGTGCGCCCTGCTCCAGCCGGGCGTAGGTGAGCATTTCGTCGACCAGGCCATCAAGGTCCTGGATATCGCCGTCCATCCCGTCCAGGTATTTGCGTCGCGCTTCAGGCGTGGCCGCGTCGCCAAGCATTTCCAGGCCGAAACGCAGACGTGCCACCGGCGTGCGCAATTCGTGGGACACCGCACGCACCAGCTCGCGCTGAATCGCCAGCAATTGCTGCAGGTGCTCGGCCATGCCATTAAAGGCAGCGGCCAGGCGACCCACCGAATCGGCACCGCGTGCCGGCACACGCACTTGCAGATCACCCTCGGCGATCCGCGTGGCGGCAGCTTCCAGGCCTTTGAGGCGCCGCTCCAGCTGGCGCACCAGGAAATAAACGATCAAGCCGATCAGGGTCAGGCCTGCCAGCGCAATCAGCACCAGCCACTGCACCGGATACGGATTCATTTGATACAGCGGACCGATTTCCAGCACCCAGGGCGTGCCCGCCATGCCGGCAAACACGCGGATCGAGTCACCGCCCTTGCCCAGCGCCATCACCGTATCGCCTTCCGTCACGCGGCGGCGCTGGTCGTCGTCCATATCCGCCTGGTCGAGGGCCAACAGGTGCATATCAAAGCCAAAACCCTTGGCCTCTTTCAGAGCGGCCAGGCGCTGCGGCTGCTCGGCCACGGGGAAACGCACCAATTCGTCGGCCAGCAGGTAAATCGTCGCACGGGCCAGTTGCTCGCTGATCTGCTGCACGTCGCCCGTCAGTAGCAGTTGCTCCCGTTCGCTGACCAGGCGCAGCACCCGTGCGGCATGGGGCCCGGTCTGCTCCACCAGTACCTGGCCGCGCTGCAGGCGACTGCGCTGGCCGAGGTCCAACCGGGCGTCGGCCAGTGGGCGCAGTTGCAGGGGGATGCCCAGCAGACGTTCCCACATGGCCAAGGCCCGTTGACGCTCGATGGTGTTCATGGTTTGCAGGTTGTCGCCCATCAGCGCAAATGTGCCGTGGGCCAGGCGCTCGCGGTACTGGTCGCTGCGCACTTCGTTGAGCAGGTGCAGGGCCAGCACGCCGAGCAGCGCCACCAGGACCAGGGCGGCGCACATGCCGCCGTAGATGCGCAGGAAGATCGAGTTCACAGCGACGTATCCGCAGCGGCTTGGGCGACGAACAGATAGCCTTTGCTGCGGATGGTCTTGATCAGGCGCGGGTGGATCGGGTCGTCGCCGATCTTGGGGCGAATGCGTGAGATGCGCACATCGATGGAGCGGTCCTGGCCGTCATAGCCGATGCCGCGCAGAGCGATGAAGATTTCCTCGCGGGACAGAATGCGCCCGGCGTTCGCCACCAGCAGCCAGAGCAGGTCGAATTCGGCGCTGGTCAGTTCGATAGCGCCAGCGTGCAGCCAGGCTTCGCGCAGCGCACTGTCGACCACCAGCGGGCCGAACTGCAGGCGGCGCTGGTGAGGGGCGCTGGTCGGTTCTGCCGGTTCGCTGCGCCGCAACAATGCCTGGATGCGCGCCAATAAAAGGCGCGGGCGCACCGGCTTGCACACATAGTCGTCGGCGCCCAGGTCCAGGCCCTGTATCTGGTCCATGTCGTCAGTGCGCGCGGTGAGCATCAGGATCACGCCGTCATACCGCGCGCGCACCTTGCGGCAGATACTCAGGCCGTCCTCGCCGGGCAGCATCAGATCGAGGATCACCAGGTCCGGCTGCTCGGCAATGATGCGCGCCGCGGCCAGCGCACCGTTACTTTCCACCGACACCCGCAGGCCGTTGCTCTGCAGGTACTCACGGGTCAGCTCGGCCAATCGCTCGTCGTCCTCGACGATCAACAGGTGCCAGGGTGCTTGCTCCACGGGTGATCCTCGTTGTTATGAAATGCCCTCCGGCGGACACCACCCCCTTCCCACATTTGAATGTGCGCAGACCATAGCGTCTTTGTCATATTTGGGGGGCATAAGTGAGGCCGATTGTAGCCATGGGCCAGCCCTCTGACACAAGACAGGAAGTGCATTCGGTGATCGCCTTTTTTTATGGTAGGGTTCGCGCCCTTCGAAATTGCACGGCCTGCATTGCGAGCTGAATGTTCAACGACAAACGGTCAGATGCAGCAGTAATGCGGCCTACACCGGCACTGAACCTTTCTTACACATTTTACCCACGAGTTATCCACAGGTTACTGCGTTGCTAACCCCTCCAAAACGCATTATCTTGTAGCTCGGCGGCAAGGTAGACCCTACATGTGGGGTTTTCGCCCAATTTGCCCAACCACAGAAGCAGTCCCTGATTCAAGTTTTTTATGGCGTGTGCAGCGTAGAACCAACGATTTTTTTCAGTAGACCAAATCGCTTAAGCGGATGGCAGCTGTTCTCCATCCCGATATGGAAAACGGTACGGGTGTTGCAGGCAAAAGCCTGGCACTCGCAATCAAATATAGAACGTGGAGACCCCCCCCCCATGCAAACCGACACAACTCGCGAGAACCCGCAGGGCTCCGTGCCGCAGGCCGCTGATTCGAACCTGGATCTGTCCGCCACCGCACCTGGCCAACTGCGCGTGATCAAGCGTAATGGCACTGTCGTTCCTTACACCGATGACAAGATCACCGTCGCCATCACCAAAGCGTTTCTTGCAGTTGAAGGCGGCAATGCTGCCGCCTCGTCGCGCATCCACGACACCGTTGCCCGCCTGACCGAACAGGTCACCGCGACTTTCAAGCGTCGCATGCCGTCGGGCGGCACCATCCACATCGAAGAAATCCAGGACCAGGTTGAACTGGCCCTGATGCGTGCCGGCGAGCAGAAAGTCGCCCGCGACTACGTGATCTATCGCGATTCGCGCGCCAAGGAGCGTGCCGTGCGCGCCCCGGCCGAAGACGCCGCGGTACAGGCTCACCCGTCGATCCGCATCACCCTGGCCGACGGTTCGTTTGCACCACTGGACCTGGGCCGCCTGAACACCATCATCACCGAGGCCTGTGAGGGTCTGGAAGAAGTCGATGGTGAGCTGATCCAGCGCGAAACCCTGAAAAACCTGTACGACGGCGTGGCCCTGACCGACGTCAACACCGCCCTGGTGATGACCGCCCGTACCCTGGTTGAACGCGAGCCGAACTACTCGTTCGTGACCGCGCGCCTGCTGATGGACACCCTGCGTGCCGAAGGCCTGGGCTTCCTGGGCGTGGCCGACAGCGCCACTCACCACGAGATGGCCGACCTGTACGCCAAGGCCCTGCCGGCCTACATCGCCAAGGGTATCGAATACGAATTGCTGAACCCGATCCTGGCCACCTTCGACCTGGAAAAACTCGGCAAGGCGATCAACCACGAGCGTGACCAGCAGTTCACCTACCTGGGCCTGCAAACCCTGTACGACCGTTACTTCATCCACAAGGACGGTATCCGCTTCGAACTGCCACAGGTGTTCTTCATGCGCGTGGCCATGGGCCTGGCGATTGAAGAGAAGCATAAAGAAGACCGCGCCATCGAGTTCTACAACCTGTTGTCGTCCTTTGACTACATGTCGTCGACCCCGACGCTGTTCAACGCCGGTACCCTGCGTCCACAGCTGTCGAGCTGCTACCTGACCACCGTGCCGGATGACCTGTCGGGCATCTACCACGCGATCCATGACAACGCCATGCTGTCCAAATTCGCCGGCGGCCTGGGCAACGACTGGACTCCGGTGCGCGCACTGGGTTCGTACATCAAGGGCACCAACGGCAAGTCCCAGGGCGTGGTGCCGTTCCTGAAAGTCGTGAACGATACCGCCGTAGCGGTCAACCAGGGTGGCAAGCGCAAAGGCGCGGTGTGTGCCTACCTGGAAACCTGGCACATGGACATTGAAGAGTTCATCGAGCTGCGCAAGAACACCGGTGATGATCGCCGTCGTACCCACGACATGAACACCGCCAACTGGATCCCGGACCTGTTCATGAAGCGCGTCTTCGATGACGGCCAGTGGACCCTGTTCTCGCCGTCCGAAGTGCCGGACCTGCACGACCTGACCGGCAAGGCCTTCGAAGAGCGCTACGAGTACTACGAAGCCCTGTCCCAGTACCCAGGCAAGATCAAGCTGTTCAAGACCATCCAGGCCAAAGACCTGTGGCGCAAGATGCTGTCGATGCTGTTCGAAACCGGCCACCCATGGCTGACCTTCAAGGACCCGTGCAACCTGCGCAGCCCGCAGCAGCACGTGGGCGTGGTCCACAGCTCGAACCTGTGCACCGAGATCACCTTGAACACCAACAAGGACGAGATCGCCGTCTGCAACCTGGGCTCGATCAACCTGCCGAACCACATCGTCAACGGCAAGCTGGACACCGCCAAGCTGGAACGCACCGTCAACACCGCAGTGCGCATGCTCGATAACGTGATCGACATCAACTACTACTCGGTGCCACAGGCGCAGAACTCCAACTTCAAGCACCGTCCGGTCGGTCTGGGCATCATGGGCTTCCAGGACGCGCTGTACCTGCAGCACATTCCTTACGGTTCGGATGCTGCGGTCGAGTTCGCCGACAAGTCCATGGAAGCGGTCAGCTACTACGCGATCCAGGCTTCCTGCGACCTGGCCGACGAGCGCGGCGCCTACGAGACGTTCCAGGGTTCGCTGTGGTCCAAGGGCATCCTGCCGCTGGATTCGCAACAGATCCTGATCGAGCAACGTGGCCAGAAGTACATCGACGTTGACCTGAACGAATCCCTGGACTGGGCGCCGGTACGTGCCCGTGTGCAAAAAGGCATTCGTAACTCCAACATCATGGCCATCGCACCGACCGCAACCATCGCCAATATCACTGGCGTGTCGCAGTCGATCGAACCGACCTACCAGAACCTGTATGTGAAATCGAACCTGTCGGGCGAATTCACCGTGATCAACCCGTACCTGGTGCGCGACCTGAAAGCCCGCGGCCTGTGGGACTCGGTCATGATCAACGACCTGAAGTACTACGACGGTTCGGTGCAGCAGATCGAGCGCATCCCGCAGGAGCTCAAAGAGCTCTACGCGACCGCCTTCGAAGTGGACACCAAGTGGATCGTTGACGCCGCCAGCCGTCGTCAGAAGTGGATCGACCAGGCGCAGTCGCTGAACCTGTACATCGCCGGCGCTTCGGGCAAGAAGCTCGACGTGACCTACCGTATGGCCTGGTACCGTGGCCTGAAAACCACCTACTACCTCCGTGCCCTCGCTGCGACCAGCACCGAGAAGTCGACCATCAACACCGGCAAGCTGAACGCGGTTTCCAGCGGCAACCACGGTGATGATTCGGTGCTGGCTGCTCCAGCCGGTCCGGCGCCAGTGCCAAAGGCTTGCGCCATTGATGAGCCGGATTGCGAAGCTTGCCAATAAGCTGAGCGCGTCACTCGAAGCCCGTCAACCGAAAGGTTGACGGGCTTTTTTCATGCCTCGCCCACTCTACACAAAGGCGTACGCTTCACCGCGCTGCTCCTGTTGTGGGCGCCCACCTCGTCCCCCCCATAACTCCACCTGCCCGCCAATGACCGCCATCGAATGGCCGCCGTAGTTCACGACGCCCAACGAGCCACTGGCGAGCTCATCACGCGACGATTGCCGGTAAAGCCCCTTGAGCCCCAAACGATCCAGGCCTTCGCTGGCATGTTCACCGTCGTTCAGGCTTACCAGGGCATCCAGGTAGCTTCTGCGGGCATTGTGATCATTGCCCTCGCCAAAGCCATTGTTGCCTTCCATCTGCGCCCGTTTGGCACTCGCGGCATACAGAAAGTTGGCGTCGGTCATCATCGCCGGGTCATCGCCCAGGAAGCGGGCCTGCTGGGCGGCCTGCTGCAATTCGCCCTTGCTCAAGTGGAGCTGGAAACCATCTCGCATCTGAACATCCCAACCATCACCAGCCGCTTTCACGTCGCGGAAAATATCGGTGGGCTTCTGACCGAACTTCATCATCGCGCTTTTTATGGCTGAAACCGTTACGCAGTTCCCATCCGGCCCTTGCCTGAACCCGGACCAGATATTGCCAGGCTCTCTGCCCATCCCAGGCTTTTTACCCGGATTGCTTTTGTCGGGTGTGTAATGGGTAAAACGCGCCCCTTGGGTGAAGGGCTTGTTGCTCATGGATTCTACGGAACCGAAATTTTCAGGCCTGACGCGCGGGCCCGAGCCGCCGCCTCCCGGCAACGGCAGTGAAGGCAAGGCCGCATCGTCCTCAGGAAACCATCCGCTCAGTAACTGCTTGAGAAATTGAAGAAACTTGCGATCCGCGTCCTCAATCAATTTTTTGAGGAGGTTCTTGAACGGCTCATCGCCTATCTTCTCGCGCAACGCATTGAGCTTGTCGCGCGTCTCCCTGACCGTCTGGCTTTTGCCGTCCTGCTGTGCATCGAAGAGTTCATTCAGCAACTGCTTGAGCGCCGCCACCTCGGCCACCGGCACCACCGCAGGCGTCTCGCCACGCGCTCCCCCCGGGGTAACGCCCGCACGTGCGCCAGCAAACCCTGATACCCCTGAATTCCACATAACCCGCCCCTTTGATTGGTTAGCCTCGTGGGCCCTGGCCCATCAGTGGCAAAGCGGGCATGGCGCGTTCCTCCCGCCGGCATTTCAAGGCATAACCTGATAGTCCGCTGGCGTTTTTCCTACGTGTCTAGTCCTGAAATAGGTTTACACCTGTTTCAGTCTCAAAACGCCTGATGCACCGCATCGGGCGTTTTGTATTTCAGGGATAAGTGCGGCCGCTCCCCGTTGTAGATCAGCACCGACTCATCCACCATTTTTACGGCATCCGCCAAATCTTTGGGCCGGTGCAGCAAAAACTCAGTTTTCAAAATCCCGTTTACCCGCTCTGCCATCGCGTTCTGATAGCAATCGTAGCCATCCGTCATTGAGCACTTGATCCCATGCTTGGCGTGCATTTGCTGGTACAGGTCGGAGCAGTATTGGGCCCCGCGATCCGAGTGATGGATCAGCGATTGCTTGGATTTTCGCTGGCTAACAGCTTTCTGCAATGCTTTGACCACCGACTCCGTATGCAGGCTGTCATGTACATGATGACCCACGATCTTGCGTGAGTACGCGTCTGTTATCAGGCTGACGTAAACGACACTTTCCCGCGTGGGCAGATAGGTAATATCTGCAACCCAAACCTGCTCGGGCCTGCCAGCGACAACTTGTTCCGGGCCTGCTTTGAGCAGGTTGGGATGGCGGCGGAACCGATGATGGCTATGCGTAGTTTTATGATAAGCACGCTTTCGAGGAACCAGCTCTCGCGCTTCGCGCAAGATGGAAAAAAGACGGTCTCGACCAACAATTACCTGCACTTCAGCCTCAGTGCTCATCAGATAATGCAGCTTGCGCGTGCCTAACCTCGGCTGGCGACGCCGCTTTTCCAGAACAAAGTCCACTACTTGCTGGTCTTGGTGAGCTCTCGCATCAACGGCTCGGTTACGTTTGTAATACGCTTGGCGCGAAATTCCCATGAACAGGCAAGCCCTGGTAATGCTCAGGTCTTGGATTTGCCCTTGCGAGAGGACTTGCCGGGTCGCTTTTTTACGATGGACACACCGTAATCATTTTTCAAGACGTTCACGACAGCTTCAAAGAACTGGGCCTTTTGATTGCTCAGCGCCAACTGTTCTTCAAGCTCTTTAATCCGCTGCTCGGGTGTCAGCGGGAGGTTGGGGTCGGTCATCGGCCTGCTCCGCGGCGCTCGGATTGAGGCGCCTTGGCTCCAGTCCTGTCGGCCATGCTTGCGTAGCCAAACCAGTACCGTGGACCGGCCCTGAATGCCAAAGCGCCGTTGAGCCTCTTTATAACTCAACTCGCCTTTTTCGACTTGGTCTACGACCGACAATTTAAAAGCTAGCGTGTAATCGCGTTGGCTGCGCCTTTTTCCCGTATCCATTGAGTCCTCCTGAAGAAAGGTCAGAAGGTGTAAACCTTATTCAGGACGGGACAACGCCCAGAAAAAAGCCCCTCAAAAAGAGGGGCTTTCTGTGGAGCGCTACCCCATCAGGTCATCTGGATGATGGTCTGCATGATGGTGCTCTGGGTGGAGATGGTCTTGGCGTTCGCCTGGTAGTTGCTCTGGGCCTTGATCAGGTCCACCAGCTCGTTGGTCAGGTTGACGTTGGAGTTCTCCAGGGAGTTGGACACGATTGAACCCAGGGTGCCCG
This sequence comes from Pseudomonas sp. MH9.3, assembly GCF_034354675.1. Classification (NCBI taxonomy): domain Bacteria; kingdom Pseudomonadati; phylum Pseudomonadota; class Gammaproteobacteria; order Pseudomonadales; family Pseudomonadaceae; genus Pseudomonas; species Pseudomonas sp. MH9.3. The sequence continues at coordinate 2,256,188 of NZ_CP133785.1, forward strand.
ATTGCGGGGTGTCGTAGCCCGGCTGGCCCGAGGCGAAGGTTTCTCTCCAGGTGGTGCTGCCCGCCGGCTGCAAACCTTGTTCGTTGTTGAAGCTGGCCAGGGAGAGCTGGCCGATGGCCTTGCTCTGCTGGTTGCTGAAGGTCGCGAACAGCACACCGTTGCCGTCGATCTTCAGACCCGTGATCTGGCCGGTCGCGTAACCGTCGGTGACCGGCGGGTTGCGGTAGCTGGCCGAGTTGTACTGCGTGATCGTGGCCATGTTGACGGCCACACCCGCGGCGTTGGCAGCAGCGCCGTTAGCCTTCCACACGCCGTCGGTCACAGTGCCCGGCACCCAGTTGGAAATGGTCAACGTGGTGTTGGACGCCGTGCTCGGCGGGGTCACGATACCGGTGAGCTTGCCGGCGGTATCAAACGACAACGTCGAGGCCACCGGTGCGACAGCGCCGGTGCCCGTCGGCGCGCTGCCATCAGGGTTGCGCCCGTCGATCAAGGTGTAGGACTTCCACTGGTTGGAATCCGACTTGACCATGTATTGCACCATGGCGTGGGAATTGCCCTGGGTGTCATACAAGGTGGTGCTGTATTGGGTGGTGAAGGTGCTGGTGTCGCTCGGGTTGAACGGCTTGGCCACCTGGTCGATCACAACCTCCGAGGAGTTCAGGTTACTGGCCGAATCGACTTTGCTGGAGGCTTTGGGCGGCAGGTTCGACAGGTTCAGTTGCAGGTCGGTCAGGCCGCCCTTGATGATCTTGCCGTTGTCATCCGCGGCATAACCTTGCAGGCGCGAGGTGCCGGTGTTGTTGGTGATGTAGCCGTCCTTGTCGGCACGGAAGGCGCCACTGCGGGTGTATTGCAAGGCACCGTCGCTGCCCTTCTGGATGAAGAAGCCGCCGCCCTGGATCGCCATGTCCAGGATGCCACCGCTGCCGTTCACGTCACCCTGGGTGAACTGCTGGGATACCGCCGCCAGGTTCACGCCGTTGCCGATGCTGTTCTGGCCGGTGCCCAGCTTGGACGCCGCGTAGATGTCGGCGAACTCCGCACGGGACGACTTGAAGCCCGTGGTCGCAACGTTGGCGATGTTGTTGCCGGTCACGTCCAGTTGTTTGTTGGCCGCATAGAGGCCGCTAAGGCCGATGTTAAAAGACATGTATTTCTCCTTGCACCGTAGTTAGCGGGCTCTATAAACCGATGGTCTGGATTTGCGACTGCTTGATACTGCTTCCGCCTGCCAGGTTGAGCAGCATTTCGCCGCCGGTCTGGCTCAGGGTCACGCTGGTCACCGTTGCCGGCAGCGAGGTGGCCAGGGCGACGGAATCGCCCGCGTCATTCTTGGTGGTGGCCGTGAACGTGTAAGTCCCCGCAGCCGCAACCTCACCCTTGTCGTTCTTGCCGTCCCAGATAAAGCTCTGGGAACCGGCGCTTTGAGCGCCCATGTCGAGGGTGCGCACGGTGTTGCCGTCCTTGTCGGTGATCTTGACCGCGACATTGCCCACCGACGCCAGCACATTCACGGAGCCGGTCATGCTCTTGCTGGTATCGACCAGCGTCTTGTCGGTCTGGGTGATCACCGAACGGCCCACCAGCGAAGACGCTTGCAGCGCCTGCGACGAGGTGACGTTGGTGGAAATCGCCTTGACCGAGTCGTTCAGGTTGTTGATGCCTTCAAGGCTGCTGAACTGTGCCAGTTGGGCCACAAACGCACCGTTGTCCTGCGGCGACAAGGGGTCCTGGTTTTTCAACTGGGTTACCAGCAGTTTCAGGAAAGCATCCTTGCCCATTGCCTGGCTGCCCGTCGCGCCTGCGGCGGCGTCAGTGAGGCTGGTGTTGTCCTGAGCGGTCTTGACCTTGGAATTGAAAAGGTCCTGGACTGCCGAGTTGTTTGACGTATCAACGATGGCCATTAGTTGGCGCCCCTTATCACTGACCCAGGGTCAGGACCTTCTGCATCATGGTTTTGGCGGTGTTCATCATTTCCGCGTTGGTCTGGAACGAGCGACTGGCCGAGATCATGTCCGCCATTTCCTCGACCACGTTGACGTTGGGGTAGTAGACATAACCCTTTTCGTTCGCCGCAGGATGGTTGGGCTCGTAACGCGCCTCGAGGTTGCTCTGGTCCTCGACCACACCCAGCACTTGCACGCCGGAGCCTGCATTGCCCTGATCCTGGAACAACGAATCGCTGCCGCCGCTCTGCCCACCCTGGAACATGGTGGCGAACACCGGGTGGCGAGCGCGGTAGGTCTGGTCAATGCTCGAAGACACGGTCTCGGCGTTGGCGATGTTACTGGCCACGGTGTTGAGGCGCGTGGTCTGGGCGCTCATGCCGCTACCGGCAATATTGAAAACACTGGACAGGGACATGGCTTACTCTCCACGCAGGGCTGACATCAGCCCTTTGAATTTGCTGTTGAGCAGGGTGAAGCTGGCCTGGAAGTTCACCGAGTTCTCGGCGTAGTTCGACTGTTCCAACTGAGCATCGACGGTGTTCTGGTCGATCGACGGCTGCATCGGCGTGCGATACAGCAACGACTCATCACCACTGCTCAGGCCTTGCGCTTCAATATGACGGCTGTTGGTCATGTTCAAGGCGAAGGTGCCGTTCTGGGTCTTGTCCTGCTGTGCGGCGAGCACGGCGGAGAAGTCCAGGTCCCGAGCCTTGTAGTTCGGGGTATCGGCGTTGGCAATGTTGTTGGCCAGGACTTCGGCACGCTTTGCGCGAAAGCCCAGGGCTTGTTCGTGAATACCGAGCGCTTTATCGAAGCTGATGCTCATGGCGGAAACCTTTAGGCTGACCTGCTGTTCGTAACAAGGTCATAGCAAGGCGCATGCCAATGTGCGCAAGGCCCGTAATTCAAGGGTTTGCGGGGACAGGTCCGGCGGCAATGCCAGAAAAGCGGCAACCGGCTTCCGCGTGGCGCCAGTAAAGCGGCAACGGCGCTTGCCGCTTTACGCAGGGACGGCCACCCGTCAATACCCTCACTGAGTGGGCAGGAAGACACCACCGTTGGTCTTGACTGTCATTTCTGACAGTTGCGGTATCTGTCGCCTGGAGGCCTTATTCGGCGACCCCCTTAATGTGTGCCGCAGAGGTTTGAAATGTTGATTATCCCGCTGCCAAGATTCAACGAGCAAAACTCAGCACCCACCCCTGCGGAGCTGAACACCCAACTTATTACCGGTCATTCCGCTGGACTGACTGCCGATTTCCCGGTTGAAAAGGACGACAGGGTCTTTCTGACCCTGAGCAGTACTGTGCGTGGTGGCGAGTTCAACCAGAGCTTTCAGATTGCCCAAAGCGCGCCCAAACTCGAATTTCTGATCCCTAAAAGTTTTGTAGAAGTCAGCGCAGGCACCCTCGTGCATCTGCTGCTGTCCATCAACCGCGCAAGGCTGCTCTCGGCTGCGCCAACCGCGCGAGTATTTATCAATCCCCTGCCCATCATCGTGCCGCCTCCTGCCACCGTATGGGATTTCAGCGATAACACGCTTCAAGGCTGGGTACCCCAGGGGCCCTACGTGGGCGGATTACTGCACGTTATTAACAGCAGCGTGGTGGTGGACCTGCTCATCAGCCAGCCGGTCAGCGCTCACATCATCACGCGTGCAGTACCGGTGACTGCGGGGCGCACTTACGATTTCAGCTTCGAGGTCATTGGCGGCTCTGCTGTCAGCGATGGCTCGGCCTTGTGCATGACGATGAACGGCAGCCGGATTGGCACTGACGTAAAAAACATTACCCAGGCCCAACCACAGACCGGAACCGGGTCATTCACCGCCACCGCGACGACCAGCGTGCGGCTGGGCATTTTCAACCAGACGGTGCCCAGGGGGGCTCATCGCCTGTCCCTGAGCAATATCCGCATGACGCTCAGGCCCTGAGTACGGTTGGCTGAAGGGTCTCGTTTGCTGCGCGCATAAAAAACGGGAGGCCTTTGCAGAGCCTCCCGTTTTTTCAAGTGAACATCACTTGGCCTGGTAAATAATCCCGGGACTGCATTGCACCATCTGGTAATGATCCGGCAGACCGTTGAGTGCCTCCGAAGCACCGAGGAACAGATAGCCGCCGCGCTTGAGGGTGCCGTGGATGCGCAACAGAATGTCTTTCTTTACCTCGGCCGAGAAGTAGATCAGCACGTTGCGGCAAAACACCATGTCGAACTTGCCCAGGCTGGCGTAGCTGTCGAGCAGGTTGAACGAGCGAAACTCCACTCGGCTCTTGATCGGCGCCTTGACCGCCCAGCGTCCCGCGCCCTTGGGGTCGAAGAAACGCTGCAGCCGCTCCGGCGACAGGCCCCGGCCCAGGGCCAGACTGTCGTACTCACCGGTCTTGCAGTTGTTGAGCATGGTGCCGGACAGGTCGGTGGCGACGATCTGCGCACCGGCTTTCAACTGGCCGATATTGGTTCTTTCGAACTCATCGATGGCCATCGAGATCGAGTAGGGCTCCTGCCCCGACGAGCAGGCGGCCGACCAGATACGCAGACGCTGACCCGGGCTGGCCTTGATGGCCTCCGGCAGTACTTTGTTCTTGAGTACCTCGAACGGGTAGGTATCGCGAAACCACAGGGTTTCGTTGGTGGTCATGGCATCGACCACCATTTCCTTGAGCCCGCTGCGCGGTTGGCCCTGGATGCGCTGCACCAACTCGCCCAGCGACTTGATACCCTGCAGCTCCATCAACTTGTTGAGGCGGCTGGATACCAGATATTGCTTGTTTTCACCGAGCAATATGCCACAGGCCTTTTCCAGGAAGACCCGGAACTGTTCGAAATCCAAATTACCCGTAGACAAAGATACCGCCTCTTAAATCGTGTGACCGCCAGGGGAAATCCCCTAGCCGTGATCTGCTGCCTTGATCCGGTCGACTACCCGGGATGCGAGGTCATCAGGGCGGAATTTGGCGAGGAAGTCATCGGCACCGACTTTCTTGACCATGGCCTGATTGAAAACACCCGACAACGAAGTATGCAGGATGATATGCAGTTTTTGCATGCGTGGATCGTTGCGTATCTCGGCCGTCAGGGTATAGCCGTCCATTTCCGGCATCTCGATGTCGGAAATCATCATCAGAAACTCTTCTTCCGGCTTCTTGCCCTCGTCCACCAGCTTGCGCAGGTAGTCCAGGGCCTGGCGACCATCATTGAGGGCCACCACTTCCACGCCGACGGTCTGCAGGCAACGGGTCACCTGCTTGCGCGCCACGGAAGAGTCATCCACGGTCAGCACGCGCAACGAAATCGCCTTGTGCGCCGTGTCGGCATCCACCACGCCCACCGAGATGGTTTCCGAGGTCGGTGCCACTTCGGCGAGGATCTTCTCCACGTCGATGATTTCCACCAACTGGTTATCGACCCGCGTCACTGCCGTGAGGTAGTGATCGCGACCGGTGCCCTTGGGCGGCGGATGGATCTCTTCCCAGTTCATGTTGACGATGCGCTCCACCGAGCGCACCAGGAAACCCTGAGTCTTGGTGTTGTACTCGGTGATGATCACGAACGGGTTCTGGCGGTCCTGCAACCCGGCGGCGCTGGTGGCCAATGCCAGGTCAAGAATCGGAATGGTCGCGCCCCGGATGTTGGCCACGCCACACACCACCGGGCTGGACTTGGGCATGATCGTCAGCTTGGGGCACTGCAGCACTTCTCGCACTTTAAACACGTTGATGCCATACAGCTGCTTGCCGTCCAGACGAAACAGCAGCAACTCGAGGCGATTCTGCCCTACCAGCTGTGTGCGCTGGTTTACTGAATCCATTACACCTGCCATGCCCAGACTCCTACGCTAAAACCTTTGGGGGTGCGACGCGCACTCCACTCTAAACGGCACGAGCTTTGCTATTTATTGGTCATGGACCTTAAAACGACAGTTTCCCGACGCCTTCCAACGTACCGCAGATTGCTTTGCGTCACGCTGGCATTGCTTGCCTTGGGCTCAGGCGCAGCGGCTCGCGCCGACAACGTCACCCTGCCTGATCTCCTTATCGGCGTCACTCAGGGCTTTCTTGAGTTCACTGTAGAAGATTATCTGGCGAGCACACAGACGCCCGGCCGTTATGAGATCGAGGTCAAGCAGCTCGACCCGCGTCTGCGTATGCCGATGTGCGACAAGGAATTGACAGCCAGCCTGGAAAGTCCGGCCCAGCCAATCGGGCGTGTAACGGTAAAAGTACGTTGCGAAGGCGCGTCGCCCTGGACCGTGTTTGTGCCGGCGCAGGTCAAATTGTTCCGCGAAGTGGTAGTCGTGGCGCGGCCGCTGAAACGCACCGGCATTATTGGTTTCGAGGATGTGGTGATGCGTGAACGCGACATCAGTCAGATCAGCCAGGGCTATCTGACCTCGGTCGACCAGGCCATCGGGCAGAAACTTACCCGACCGGTGGTCACCGACCAGGTGATAACCCTGGTGCATCTGGAGCAGGCCGAGGTCATCCGCAAGGGCGATCAGGTAGTGATCTCCGCCAGCAGCGGCGGGCTGAACGTAAGAATGCCGGGGGAAGCGCTGTCCAACGGCGGTATGAGTGAACAGATTCGGGTGAAGAACCTCAACTCCAACCGTGTGATCAAGGCGCGCGTAACGGCGCCCGGGCAAGTGGAGGTGGCTTTATAGAACACTGGTACAGGACGCCGGGTTTTCCTACACTGTGGGCCAGACGCCTGCGCGCGCAGTTTTATTGTCAATCGAGCCTAAAGTTTGTTTGGGTATGGCCGAAAACATGGCAAGCGTCCAAATACCCAGAGGTTTTTTATCATGGTCATCGATTTCAGCCGTTTAAATAACTCCCCGGCGTTGCCAGGTACTACGCGCACCAGCGGCACCAAGGAAAGCGCAGAAGCCAAGGCCCAGCCAGCGCCTGCCGCGAAGACGGAACAGGCCAGCGCCAGCCAGAGCGGGGAATCCGTACACTTGAGCAATGAGGCTCAGCAGTTGCAGAAGGTCACTGACTCGCTGCGCGACCAACCGGTTGTCAACAAGGCCCGCGTGGCCGAATTGAAACAGGCGATCGCCGATGGCAGCTATAAAGTCGACAGCAACCGCGTAGCCAGCAAGCTGCTTAATTTCGAAGCCGAGCGCTAGGCACTGGCCTGCGCCGGGCTTTTGGACGCTTAAACCCCAAGGCCTGCCATGCACCACGACGAAACCTTGCTTGAACTGATCATCGATGATCTGGCGCCGACGCAACAATTGCTCGAGCTGCTCAAAGAAGAATCCCTGGCCCTCTACGGTCGGGACATGCCCTTGCTCGAAGAAATCCTGGCGCGCAAACAATCGTTGATTGTCCTGCTCGAACAGCACGGCAAGAAGCGCAGCCAGATTCTCACCAGCCTCGGCCTGCCGGCCGACCACGACGGTCTCGCCCAGTTGGCCAGCCATTCCTCGGTCGGTGATCAACTGCTGGAGCAGAGCAAAGCGCTCAATCAATTGCTCACCCAGTGCCAGGAAGCCAACCTCCTCAACGGCCAGTCGATCCAGCTGCAGCAAGCTACGACCGCCAACCAGTTGCGCATACTTCATGGCGGTGAGCCACCTGCGCTGTACAACGCTCAGGGTTCCACCTCCCGCCTGGTCAAACCCAGTACCCGTAGCCAAGCCTGACGCTGGTTTGCAGCGCGGCCTATCCAAGGCGCGCCACATACTGGCAAAATGCCGGTTCTTGCGAGTAGTCGTATATTGTCTGGAGATGGAAGAACCGTGTTCAACGCCCTTAATGCGGAAGATGCCCCGCAGCCACCCAAGGTGCTCACCACGCCTCTGGAAATCGCCAGCACGTTGCGGATGCTGCAAGAAAGTCATGACCCGCTGATCATCACCTTCCACGAACGCAGCCAGCGCTTCCAGAGCTACCTGGTGGACGTGGACCGCGACGGCAAAATTCTGGTCATGGACGAAATGATCCCGCGTGACGGCGAGCGCCACCTTGAAAGCGGCGAACCCTTTCGCATCGAGGGCTTCCACGATGGCGTGCGTGTCGCTTGGGAAAGCAAGGGCACCCTCACAATCAGCGAGAAAGACGGCCACCGTATCTATACTGGCAGCATGCCGGACGAGGTGGTTTATCATCAGCGCCGCAACGCCTTCCGCGCCGCGCTGAAGCTGGCGCAACTGGTGAACATCGAGCTGGGTGGCGAAAGGCTCAAATTTCCGGTCAACGGAAAACTGCTGGATATCTCCGCTACCGGCTGCAAACTGCGCTTTGAAGGCGACATCTCCGAGCGTTTGCAACTGGGCCAGGTGTACGACCGGTTTATCGCCGCCCTGCCCTTTGGCAGCATGACTACCTCCGTCGAGTTGCGTCACCTGCATTTCGAAGATCGTATCAATACCACCTTCGCCGGCGTGCGCTTTCATAACATGAGCGGGCTGGTGCAGCGTCAGGTCGAACGGTTTGTGTACCAGCTGCAACGTGAAGCACGTCGGTTCGACAAGGACGACGATTTCTGACAAGCGAATCACGACAAAAAACGGGCAGATCCTGATGGGATCTGCCCGTTTTTGTTTTCAGGGGCGCGCCCTGCTCAGGTCATGAGGGTGTTCGTCCGGGTCCACTGGTTCCGCGGGTTCCTCAGCGCCTGGCTCGTCAACCGGTGACGGCGACTCGGGCTCAGGCTCAGTATCTGCAACCGGCGTCTGCATCTGTTCCTGCACCACCGCCTCGTCCACGCGCGGATCCAGCGCAGCCACCAGTGGCGAGCTGGACATGCTGTCGGGCATCGCTACGTGGTGCAGCGGCGCATCGTCCACCTGATGCAGGTTGGTCACCGCCTTCGGCCGGATACGCCATACGAGGACCAGGGCACACAGGCTGAAAAACGCATACAGCATGTGGCTGCCAAACATCTTCATGACCACACCGGCCAACAGCGGCCCGATGCTGGCACCGACGCCGTAGGTCACCAGTAGCATGGCCGTCAGCGACACACGACGATCACCCTCGACATGATCATTGGAAAACGCCACGGCCAGCGGATACAGGCAGAACTGCACCAGCGAACAGAAAAAGCCAGCAACGAACAACACTTCCAGAGGCACCCTGGTCATGATCGCCAGCGGCAATGCCGCCACCGCCAGGCACAAGGCGAAACAGCGGATCAGCAGCGCGCGGTCATAGCGATCCGACAACCAGCCCAACGGCCACTGCACCAACAACCCGGCGAAAATGCACGAGCCCATGAACAGGCCGACCTGCTCGGTGGTCAGCCCCTGCTGAGATGCATATAGCGGCGCCAAGCCGTAGAACGAACCGACGATCAACCCGGCCCCCAGCACTGTGCTCAGTGACTGTGGCACGCGCTTTATAAAGAAGCGCGGCTCCATCGGTGCCGGGTGCAGGGGTGCCGGATGAATGCGGCGCGTCATGGCCACCGGCACCAGGCACAGGGCAAAGCACAAAGCCACCAGCATCAGCAGTTCCAGACCGAGCGCGGGATGCATCACCAGAATCAACTGACCCAGTACCAGCCCCAGGTAGGACGCGATCATATAACCACTGAACACCAAGCCACGCTGTTTGGCCTCAGCCTGTTCATTGAGCCAGCTCTCGATGACCATGTATTGGCACATCATGCCCAGGCCCACAATGACCCGCAGCACGATCCAGGCCGGCAACCAGTTGATCAGGCCATGGCCCAGCACAGCCGCACCGACGATGCCGGCACAGGTGGCGTAGGCACGAATATGCCCGACGCGCGCAATCAGGCGGTGCCCGATCTTGCCACCCAGCACCAGGCCGAAATAGTTGGCCGCCATCAAGGCGCCCACCCACAGGCTGTCGACATGGTCGGCCGCGAGGCGCAGTGCCAGGTAAGTACTGAGCAGGCCTGAGCCGATCAGCATCATCAAAGAGGCGAAATAAAGGGCTCGAAAAGATTTCCAGATTTGGCGCATCGGCGTTCCGAGCGGCTCCTTGCAGTAGGGTCAGGGCTAGCGGAATGATAGTCCCGCGTCGCCGAATCCGGACAGGCGATACGCGCTGTTTGCGGAGATTAATGTGTTCAACATGATTAACTACAGCTCAGACGCCGCGCGAGCGCATGGAAGGTACACCTTTAAGAGAAATACAGGATGCCCCTGCTGTGAACCCGGATCAGTGCCAAGGTTCGACTGGATCCGCGCCGAGCGCGCACAAAAAAGCCCCGCCAGCCAAATGAGCTGCGCGGGGCTTTGAATCTGGTGTCCCAGGGCCGGTTCGAACGGCCAACCTTCCCCTTAGGAGGGCCAATTTAGACCCAATGGGTACAGCCACAAGCCCAGTATTATTGGGCCTTTTAGTCCCATTGAGTCCGTGAACATCGAGCGGTATAGTGCTTTTTGCTGCCACCCTGCTGTCACGGTCGAACCCTTGAAAACCAAAATCACTCAGAAGCTTATTGGCAGCCTAGCCGCCGAGGCGAAAGCATACCGCGTGCATGACACCGTGCAACCCGGTTTCTTTATTCGCGTACTGCCCAGCGGTCACAAGTCCTACATGGTCACTTGGGGCCGAAACAAGAACGCCACCCTCGGGCGTGTCGGCGTGCTTACCCTTGACCAAGCCCGAACCGAGGCCGCCCAGTACTTAGCCGATGCGCACGCCCACGGCGAGCCCCTGGCCATCGCCCAGGGGCGCAAGGGGTCAGCCCTGCCCTCGCTGCGCGATTTCATCGACGACACCTATATGCCGTGGTTCAAAGCTCATCACAAAGGCCATGAGAAGACGCAGCACACCCTCAGCAATAACTTCGACCCAATCATGCCCCAGCGCTTGGACGCGATAACCGGGCGGGACCTGGAGCAGATCCGCACAGGATGGATGCAGGCCGGCAACAAGCCTTCAACGGTGAACCGCAAGATGGGTTCAATCAGCGGGGTATTCAGTCGAGCCGTTGAGTGGGAGTACATCGATACACATCCGCTGGCCAAGCTGAAACAGCTCAAAGTCGATTCAAAGGGAGTGATTCGCTACCTGGCTGCTGACGAGACCAAGCGTCTACGCGATGCCCTGGACGCTCGACAGGATGAAATGAGGGCCGAGCGTGAGAGTGCAAATACCTGGCGAACAGACCGTTACAGAGAGCTGTTGCCAAGCCTTCTGCAACTGCCCTTCACCGATCACCTGAAGCCAATGGTGTTGGTATCGTTGAATACCGGCATGAGGCGCGGAGAGCTGTTCGACCTGAAATGGTCAGCGGTGAACTTCGACACGAAGACAATCACAGTCGCCGGGGCCACCACCAAGACAAGCGATACGCGCCACATCCCGATGAACAAGGAGACCATTGGTGTGCTGGAAGCCTGGAAGAAGCAGGTGAGCAAGTCGCCGTATGTCTTCCCAGGTCAGGGCGGCGGTCGCTTTGAGGACGTCAAAAGCGCCTGGCTCAAATTGCTTGAGCGGGCGCAGATCGACGGGTTCCGCTGGCACGATATGCGCCACGACTTCGCTTCACGCCTGGTAATGGCTGGCGTACCACTCAACACGGTACGCGATCTGCTGGGGCACGCCGATATCAAAATGACGCTGCGCTACGCGCACTTGGCGCCAGGGACCAAGGCGGCGGCGGTGGAGCTCATTTAGACTCTAGAACTCAATATCAGCGATGATGTCATCGGGCGTCATCGCAACTATTGTTGGAGATGATTTATGTTTTTCCACATGATCCAAAGTCTCTTTCCAGGCCCCCCTGACACGGGATAAGACCAATCGGTTGAAGTCATCTCCAAAAGAACCGTCCGGGTAGGTATGCCAGAAATAATCTGAGGCCTTAATTGTTTCCCAAATCCTGAGCTCGTCATAAGTGAGAGCCTCAGGTAGGTGGTGAGCGAGCATTACCAGCCTTGCAGACTCGTCGGTAGACCAGACCTTATCGAGAACAGAGGACAGAGTATTACCGTCGAAATCCAAACTCTGCTGAGCAATAGCGTTCGATATTGCCCACTCAATCACCGCAGTAAGCGAGCGCTTCTGTAGGCGCCCCATGATATCCAGCGCGAACTTAATTTTAGGGTCAATCCTAATCCCCACGGCTACCGTGGTGCTCGATTCGCCAGTCCGCTTACTTGTCTTAGTGGCCATACATTTCCATCTGCTCTGATGAGGTCAGCCTAACTGACCTGATTGTCACAGCTTGCGCGACGCGCAAACCCCTGTCAATCCATGCGAGTACGAGTCTATTTAGCTTTTGCTTGCAAAAATAGTTTTATGCGATGTACGCTAGCGAAACACGACGCCTCTTTGGCTTCGTTTTTTGGGAGACCACCATGGAACAAGCACAGCAACAAATGGCGCCGCTGTCGGTGAGCGTCGAAGAATCTGCCCGCATTCTGGGGATCTCGCGCTCGGCCACCTACGAGCTGATCGCTCAAGGTGAAATCAAGACTTTCAAAATCGGGCGTCGGCGCCTGGCACTGGCATCCGAGCTGAAGGCTTTTATCGAGCGCGCAGCAAAGGTCGGCGCACGGTGAAGTACGAAAAGACTAAGGAGTTGGGATTGCGCAGGGTTGCACGAGAGATTGCCAAGGCGGTGCTCGAACACCGCCTTAGCGAAAACACACTGGATAGCACCAACGTGAAGGGCAAACTATGACACGTCATTCTTCAACAGAGCAAGACTGCAAGATGATGGAGGCCCTGCGGAACGGGCCAGTATCGACCATCGAAGCCGCCAAGGACCTGGATATCGTCCAGCCCCCCAACACCATCCGCCGCCTCAGGAAAAAGGGTCATGAGATCCGCACCTATTGGACGCACCAGTCCACCGAGCCAGGCCGGCCACCTCACCGCGTAGCCAAGTACATCCTGATGCGCGAAGCGTCGTAATCCAGAGCTCGTAGAGGTCTCCGCAGTTTTGCGGCGACCTCTTGCGCCTGCCTGTGAGCTGCCGGTGGGCTTCGGCCCGTTGGTTATCCAGCCGAATTACGCTGAGGTCGATTCAGTGGAATGCCTAGCCACAAAACTACTTAGCCGTGGCGACACGGTTAGCATTGAGCGTGGGCAGCTCGTCATTCAACCGGCGAGCGGCAAGCCCGTACCGACTGAATGGCTGGATCAAAAAGCACTGGAGATTTGCCGATCGGTACTGGCGGCAATTGGAGTCGATGCATTCAGGTATGAAGGCTATAGCGCGGGCCGGTACGGGGAGCACAAATCGGCCGGCGTGACCCTGCGCTTCACATCGGTACTGACTGGCGAAACTGCCTACGCCATTTTCAATGTGGACCTGACCCGCAAACGCACAACCGTAGGAGGCAAAGCTGGCGCACCTCTTCCGGCCGGTGAGTTCCGTGTCGGCGAGCGAAGCCAGTTTTACAAGTTCTGGCAGGGCACTGGTCTACCACTGCCCGAGCGGATGCAGCGGTTTCACAAATGCATGGGAAAGCTGTCCAGCGTCTTGCTGGCTGGCGAGGTGAAAAAGGATCGGCTTAGCGTGCAGTCACTCCAACCTGTGACCATCACTGCAGACCAAGCGCGCCTGGCAGTCCTAGGGCACAACTTGGGCACAACTGAGGCACAACTAGGACACAAGGAGGGCACAAGGTCAGGGCACAAGGAAATGGCTACAGCCCACGGATCATGTGGGTTACAGCCGATTTCAACTACGTGTGTTGCAAACTACGAAAACAAGTTAACAAGAAGGGACGATAACAAGACAGCTTTCATAACTGATTTGACTGCCCCTAAGCCACCACAGGACCAGAGTGTTGATGAGTGGTTGGAGGCATACAGCTCGACCTGATCTGCTTTGCTGAGAAGGCATCAACCGCCAGCAAATGAAAAAAGGGCACCACCCTGTTTCGGGGTAGTGCCCTTGATGCTGCGAACGTTTCGCAGTTTGCCAGCCCTACTCCAGCACCACCGCGCGATATTGCTGATCGCCGCCCAGGTCATCCGAGCCGAACAGAGCCTGATTGACGGCCTTCCTACTCTCAAGCAGAAGGTCATGCTCATCATGAGTGCCAATGTCCGCCGCTACCCACTCAGGGAGCTCCTTATGCCGCCGCAACTCGCTTAGGTGCGTCCACCACCGGGTTGCGTGGCGCCGCTCTGCAAGAACGAGCTCAATCACTAAGGTTCGTTGCTTCTCGGTGAAGAGGGGCAGGTGTAAGGCGCTAGAGTCGCTTGACTCAAGATCTGCCGAGCGCTCCACTTCAAATTCGGGCTTATCTTGGCCTTTCAGGGCGTTACTGATATTTTGGTAAAGTTGCATGACGTTGGCCTCTAAGCGTCGTCGTGTGATAGCCGGCCCGGTGGTTGCACACCGGGTTGGCACCTCTTCAATATCGGCGAAACATCCCGCCGATTACTGCTTACCCTTCTCACTTATCCAGCCTGCGGCCCAGCTCAAAGGGTCTTTCGACTCCATAGGCGCCAAGGGTTCTCCTTCTCGCGCCGCCCGCCGGCCCTCTTCCTCTGTTTCGCCGTGAATCCATACAGTAGTCTGCCTGAATCCCGCTTGGCGCTGACGATCCTTGTAAATCCTCTGACGATCAGCCGCAGATAGCGGACCTCTCGAATTCTCGTTCTTCATTAAAATATCCGTTAGCAGTCACAACCCCAATAATGCAATATCGTTAGCAGTTACGCAATGGAAAAGTGTAAAATAATTGCAGCCGCCTTCCGCTCCAACAGTGACTATCGGGGAGCGGTAACGAACAACCAAAGGAATGAGAGGCCGGGAGGAAAAGCAAAGAGGGCGTCAGCGAAGGGCAAGAGCGCGATGCTTTGAATGCCCCCCCTGCTCCAATTCCCCGCTAGGTCGATAAGCAGTAAATTAGCTTACCTATGACTGCCGTTTTGAATAAAATAGCTGATTATAGTGGCAGCAAAACTAAATGCTGAAAGCAAGTTGAAAGCAACCGCCGCAGGAAAACAAGGAAGAAGCCGTGACATCAGAATCCAATAGAATTTCAGTTCTCAGCACAAATTTTGTACAGAGCGTTGCCGCAGTTTGGGGGTGGACCTGCCAAGCAATGGCACAGGAAAATGACGACGGCTTCGATGGATATCTTTACATCAGAACAAAACAAATAAACAAAAAAAGGCCACAAGATAGACGCTCATGGAGACACTCATTTACGGGAGGGATGATTCACATCCAAGTAAAAACAGGAGACTCTTTAATTACAGAATCACAAGATCATTTCGTTACAAAAATTTCAGACCTTGAAGTCAAGAAGGAGCTATGGCAGCTGTCTCCTGTTCCTTCCATATTGATCTATGTCAAACAAGTTCAGCAAGGGGTACCTACGGAAGCTTGGTGGGTAAACTTAAAATCTGAAGAGGCATACTTCACAGAAACTCAAATAAAAATACCTAAGATCAATCGATTTCAACCTTCACTTGAGTGCAGATCCCCACTAGCACGGCTGGCAAGACGTCAAATTTTCTCGGCACAATTACCAGTCATAAAACTTCCAGCAGGGACATATCACAAAATGGGAGCGCTGAACAAGTCAGCTAAATTCAACGCTTGGGGGTTCTATACAAAATGGAGAGCAAGCTTACCGACTAACCCTTCGCTGGGACCAGTAATTATTAATCGAACTGGTTGGTCTCATATTACTCGAAGAGGAAGGCCTATAGCGCGAATCCTAGCAAGTTTTGACCTGCTGCCTATTGCTGCCAAAATAATTGCGGAGATAAAAGACTGGCGAGTACTAGCACGAAGAGGAGAGCAGAAAAACAGCGATGGAAGCCTGTCTGTTATCGAGTACTTAGGGATTTCAGCATGGGTTGAAGGCCCCTCTCGAATATCCTCAGAAGTAATGGTGATATTAAAAAGAAGGACTACATATACTGAGGAAACCAGTAAGTCAACGAGCCCTGAGCAACCAGAACAACTCATTACCAAGATAGATATTATGCGCAAAGAGCTATGGTTTTATACGGTCTACCAACCAGGTCGCTCGAAAAAATAAATGTGGTCGATGCGATGCTCTCAGACTGATCCAGACACATTGCTACTCACTAGAAGTATCAAGCCGGCGGACCTCATGCGAGGTTTCTTCTCTCTTGCACGCATCGACCACCAACAGATCCTACAAAAAAAAATCACTGAGCGCCAGTACGGATTTCGGACGTGTAGAAAAACCGAGTTCCGTATGTTGACAAGCAGAAATTCATAGCGTCCATCGATCAAAAAACAAACATCAGCCATGCGAACGAGTGCCACGGCAGTCCCGCCCACTTGGAGAACCGATGATGGAGGGTAATACGCTGACTCAACAAGCATCTGATGCAGCGCGATCCAACAAGCGAAATGGTTCGCCACATTTCAGATATTCCGATACAGATTTCTCCTTTCAGACAATGAGGGCAGCTTTGAATGCCTCGTTTCCAGGAGTGGTACGACTGACACCGCCAATTTCGCAAATTGGTGCGCCACCTCCGCCAAGTAAAAGTCCCGCAACACCACGCGTCTACAGGGAAATCTCCCAATGTGTGACGTTTTGGTCTCACTGAGACGATTTGGTCTCTCACGCGTTGCTATAGCCCGTGCCTACCCTGCGCTGATTCGAGAGCCCTAGTGACTTGAAAGCAAGCAGCCATTAAATGTACTTTCGCATAAGGGATGTCCCTCAAATCAAAAAAAGGATCAGAGCTATGGCTGAAGGAAATGAGTTTGCCACCGGAGACTTTGTCAAGCTGAAGTCGGGCGGCCCTGTGATGACAGTGAAGGGATATCGAAAAATTAGCGATGCATTCATTTGCCAATGGTTCGCAGGGAAGAAGCTTGAGCAGGGAGAGTTTTTTCCAGATAGCTTGGAAGCTACAACGATAGAGCAAAAGGTGAATTGATGGACGCTGACTCGATTGCGGTTTGGATGCTAGCTCAAATTCACACTGAAGCGTGCCTCTACCAAGACGATGTCGTCGATCACCTGGTGAAAGCAAAGCGCGAAGATTTGCTAACAACAAACGCCGATGGTAATCAGGTCATCGGCAAGGGGGTACTCGCTGCTTTCCGCAAGCTGACTCCAGATATTGTGGTCTGGGTGAAGCCAGATCGATACTGGCGTTTCAGGGTTGCTGAAGATGAGCCGGGGCGAGACGCACGGGGTTAAAGAGCAAACCCAATAGTTCTGACTCCGGCGAGACAGACGGCCCCATATCGCAGAAAAGCTTCAGCATTTAACGGCATTCCTATTAGCTACAAACAGAACATGCATGGAGGGCAGATGAAAGCACTATTTCCAGAATACGATCATTCAGAATCACTAAATTATCCGGACGTATGGGAAAGTGCATTATTCGTATTCGACACGAACGTTCTTCTGAATCTTTATCGATATCATGAAAGCACACGTAGAGAGCTTTTAAATATCCTGAAGACCTTAGAGGATCGTATATGGATACCACATCATGTAGCTTTAGAATTCCAAAGAAACCGGCTCTCAGTTATTGCAAGTCAAGGAAATGGCTTCAAGGAAATGAGGACGATACTAACCACAACAAAAAACAAACTGAAGGATGATATTTACAAACTAGGCCTTCACAACAGACACACACTTATAAATGCTGAAAAACTGATCAACGACTTCGAAGAGCTGACTAATAACTTTTCCAAAGAGCTAGAAACACTAGAATCTTCCCAACAAAAAATCAATGAACATGACCCTATAAAAAAACTCATTGAAGAGCTTTTTTCAGGCAAGGTAGGTTCTGCCCACAAATTGCAAAAGGAAGTTGATGACCTTAGCAAAGAGGCAGAAACAAGGTATAAACTTAAGATTCCACCGGGGTACAAAGATGATGAAAAAGACAAAAACAAACCTGATGACTTTATGCACAAGGGGATTTTCTATAAGCGTAAATATGGCGACTATATAGCTTGGTCGCAGACATTAGATAAAGCCCAGACCCTTACCTCAAAGAAATTAATCTTTATAACGGATGATGGCAAAGAAGATTGGTGGCAAAAACTCAATGGGGAAGGCTCAAGCAACAACCTTGGACCTAGAACCGAGTTAATTGATGAAGCCATTCGCATCGGAAAACTTGAAGCCTTTTTAATGTACAGGCCAGAAGGTTTTCTAAAATATGCAAAAGAGTCGTTGCAGGCAAGCGTCTCCGAAGACGCAATGAACGACGTAAGAAAAGTCTCAATCAGCAATACGGTCACACACTTAACAGACTCATACGTGGATTTGACATCTACAAATGCCGAGTACGCAATTAAGGATTGGCTGTCGACGACTTTTCAGTACGTTGAGGGCGTTCGCGCAAACTTTCCAGATTTTATAGTTCATCATGAAGAAGAAATATTAGCTTTTGAGGTTTTTCTATTTACTCCAGACCGCCTCGACAGAGAGCTTCGTATCTTTAATGACATCTGCGAGACTGAAAGCTTTTTCAATGAAGATCTATTTGACGACCTCACTATCATATGGGTAGTAAACAAGGAAAGTGACTTACCAGCACTGTCAAAAATTCTAAAAAAACACACTAATTTTAACCACAACTACAACATATCAATACAAGCAGCATTAATGGAGTCCACTGGAAACTTCCCAACAATCACAAAACTCTGGCCGATTAACACTTGGTAACATTCCAGACAACGTCACAGGGTGGAGAAACCCTCAGGCCCAAGGGGTCCCTAGCGCTAGGCCAAGCGCTCAGTTGTGGCAATTTTGATTACTGCGAGACAGACCAAAGGAGCCGACTCGGACCGTTTGGTCTGCTTGGCTCCCGCTTCTCCTGACAGCAGGCTGGAGCAGGTATTGCGATGACAGCAACACCTTCGCTCAATCGTGCTCCTTGCTCACCTTTAAGCGGTGGGGTGGTGAAGCGCCACCTCGTCTAAATCTGTCTCACGGACAGAATTGCATCTGATCAGCCAGATTTGCCTCACTCCAAAGCAGGAAATCCTGCTTTTAAATTCCCCCGATCATGGATGTTCCACCACTGGTGGAAGATGCACCCAAAACTGGATGCATCAAATCCGCGCCACGTTTTCACATCTCACAAAACGTGGCGCGGAAACCTGACATCCCGAAACGGTAGGTCAGCCCTCCCCGCTCCATCCTCAATCAGTGGTTGGACTAATCCGAAAGCATGGCCGTGTATCACTTTGCTTACCCTAGACTTACTGCAACAAAAATGCCCTCTTCAATCCACCCAAAACTAACTATTTCAGTCCCGTTTAATCCGGTTATGTGTATCACCTAGAGTGCACCTAAAAAGCACTGGATAAATGATCAGATAATGCCTAATGTGAGTTTTTGAGCCACTCAAAACCCATTCGAGGCAGCACCCATGAACACAGCTAAGCCCGCTCGAGGACGCCAGCACAAACCAACTCGATCCGAAGTTGCCGCCGCCTGGGGCCGCCTTCGCGAAGCCGCAGCAGACGGAAGCGTTCAAGCATCCGCCCTGCTGATAGCGCTCGCCGAAAACAAACCGGTCATCGCTATGGAATCGCCCGCCGCATGACTGATCGCGATAAAGCCGGCAAATGGAAGCCCGGACAGTCGGGTAACCCCGGCGGCCGCTCCGGCCAGACGCAAGAGCTGCGCGCCCGACTCGCAGAAGGTGCAGACGCCGTGACAAAGAAGGTTCTGACAGCGGCCAAGAAAGGCGATATGCAGGCTTGCCGTCTGATCCTTGAACGCCTGGTACCGCCAATCAAGCCAACTGCCGAGACAGTGTGCTTCGACCTGGACGACACCGACCTGCCCAGCGCAGCCAAATCAATCCTTCGCGCAGTTGCCGCCGGCGAGCTACCGCCCGACCAGGGCAAGGCATTGATCGAAGGGCTAGGCGCTGTTGCCCGAGTCATCGAGGTTGCCGAGCTAGAGAAGGCCGTCGAAGAACTCCGCGAACAGATGGAGGGAATGCGGCAATGAGCATTAAGTGGATGCGGGCCGAGCTCAAGCGAATTGCAGAGAAGATCGGCACCGAAGATGAAGAGACAGTGCTCGTTATGTTGACGGTGGTGGACTGCAGGGTTGACGCGGTTGAGGGGGAGATGGATTACCCCGAGACAGTGGGCCATTCGTTCAACTATCCCGTCTTGGGCGTACAGACGGTGATGCACTTCCCACTGTGCACCATGAACAGCAATGACGCGGCCAATCTGGCAGAGGCGTTCATTCTCCACGTCCGCGCAATTGAAAGCCTCCGCCGTCCCGCTCCGGTAGGTGTGATGGATATGCGGCCATTCCCAAGTCCTGGTGCCTGGATCTTCCCGCCACTGGCTGCTGGGCAAGACATCAAAGATCACGTCGCAAAACAGTATCAACTGATCATCGAGGCCCGCCATGAACATACGTAGCCAGGTGGCCAAGTTGCGCCAGCAATCCGGTCTCACCCAGTTCAATCGCGACGTGCGAGAGATCAGCGCCCTTATGGACGAGTTGCACGTCGCAGCAACCGGCGGCGGCCCCCAAGAGAGCGTGTCCCTATTCGAGATCCTGAGCGAAGCCTCAGACCAACAAACGGCCGAACCACGGCCAGACAATCAAAAGGTAACCCAATGAAAATCGGCAAACGATCCGTCCTCAAAGTTGGCTTGGCCAACCTCCACTACTCCGAATACGAGCACTCCCAGGTAGAGGCAAGAACCTTCAATATTCAGCGCCCCGATGGCACCAAAGGAACCTGGCAGGCCGGTGGCTTGCTGAAGTCCGTTCGCCATTTGCAGGGATTGTCGCTGGAGGCGTTCAAGGACCTCGGAGAAGAAATTCTCTCGATTCGCGAGAACAAGGACCTCAACGCCGCTGCCATTGAGCGCAAGGGCAAAGAGCAGATTGACGGAATCATCCCCGCTCTGATGCCGGCGATGGAGAAGGCGGCAAAAGATATGCTCACGCTGGCCCAAACAGTGGCCAGCGGGTTTGCAGCGGTCACGCCTCGCGCTAGCTCGGACGTTGTTGGTTTCCTGGCTGATCAGGAGCTGCGAGCCATCGTGCGAGGCCTCAAGCCGGAGGAGCGTCAGCGGCTAGTAGCTGAAGCGCGCGCTGGTAGTCACCCCGACGTTGTAGAGGCCGTGCTCAGGGCAAACCCAATGCTCTCCGGGCTATCGCCAGAGGCGGCTGACAGCCTTTCGCGCGCAGGCATTGCCGCGTCGCGCGCCGAAGACATCGAAGGGCTCAAGCAGATGCTAGCGATCTACGATGACGTGCTGGCCACCGCCTCCAATGCGGGTGTCGCACTGAGCGGTATGGTCGCCAATTCGAATGGGTACACCGGCCGGTTTGAGAAGTGGAGATCGGGCTGCGAAGGCTCCGAAGCGCTTCGCGAATGGCTGGCAAAAATGCCCTCTCGCACCTCCGCAAAAGCGTCTCCTGATCAATCCGAAGCGGCCTAACTGTCGCACCCGTGCGCTACGCAAGTATTGGTGGCGCCGATCAACGGCAGACCCTGTGAGTGTGAAGACATGACCTTTCAAGAGCGTTTTACCGAAGCGTGCAAAACGCAGAAATTCAAACCCTACGAACTGATCCAGGGGCCAGACGCCGGCTACACAGTGTGGGAGGTCCAGAGCGTCAGCGGTGGCCAACAGGTGACAATCGACGGCCCCTTCTTCACCGAGGAAGAGGCCAGGGTTTCGGCCGACCTGCTGAGGGGGACATTCCGAGGCGCCCGGGCCAGAGATGCGATCTACAACCGGGTGTGGAACTACGAACCGCGCCAGGAACAACTGACAATCGACCAGGCGCATATGTCGCGCGCTGTGCTCGCCATTCGCCTTGGGCTTCCAGCCCCGTCCACCAATCCATAGGAGGCCCCATGGCCGCTACAGCAATCGATTATTCGCCGCGGACCACTATCTTTTTGGGCGGGTCACTTGCAAAGAAATACGGGCGAAAGCATACCTTTGTCCTTTCCAGCCATGGAGATGTTCGAGAGTCGGTGAGGGCCATAGATGTAAACCACCCCGGGTTCGCCGACGATCTGTGCAGGGCCAAATCCAAAGGGCTTGAATTCGCTATTTTTCGCAATAGGAGGAATGTCGGCGAAGACGAACTTGGCCTGGGCGGGAATAGAGAAATTCGGATTGTCCCGGTGATTACGGGTAGTAAGCGTGCCGGATCATTGCAGACGATAGTCGGCGCCGTGCTAATCGTTGTGGGTGCGGTCGTAACAGCAATGGGTGGCGGTGCCGTGGGCATACCAATGATGAAGATGGGAGCTGTTGTGGCCATCGGCGGCGTAATCCAGATGCTCAGCCCCCAGGCTGGTGGTCTGAAGACCAGCGCTGCGCCAGAGAACACGCCCGGCTACGCCTTCGGCAGCGCCAAGAACACCACGGCATCCGGTAACCCGGTACCGCTCTGCTACGGCAAGCGGCGGGTAGGAGGCGCGATTATCAGCGCCGCTATCTACGCCGAAGACCAGATGTAGCCAATACCTGAAACACCGCAGCTACCCATGAGGCGGCTTCAACCCGAGGATGGTACATTCCTCGTTTTACGGAGAAGAACCCCATGCAAAGGACAATTGCCCCTCTCCTGCTGACCGCCTTGCTGGTGGGCTGCTCGACATCTGCCGTCTCTGTCGATCAGGCAAGGCAGGCCAGCGCCAGCAGCGTTTATTCGTATCAGGCGCTCCCCGCTACGCCCTACGCCACACTCACTGTGGTGAGAGACTCCGGCTTTGTCAGTTCGGGTTGTGACATGGGGATCTATGTCGACGGCAAGCTGGTGGCCAGGCTGGCGACCAAGGAGAAGGCCACCTTCAAGATCCCGGCCGGCAACATCGTGCTGGGTGCCGGTGTGATCGGTGGAGGTCTCTGTGGTACCGCCGCGGATCGTCGGGAGCGAGAGGTTTCTCTCGGCGCTGGCCAGGTAAAAAATTACCGTGCCTTCATCAGCAGCGAAGCAGACGTAGACATCCTACCGACCACTCTTTGAACCGCCACCGTGTCGAAAACAACACAGCGTATTGAAACCTACACACTGTGGCGTTTTCACCACTTCACCATCGTGCCTGATGGACCTGAGAGGTTCTAGGCGTTTGCGAGTCGTGCGGGACAAGCCATTCAGAGCCCGTCATGAGGCCTGCGCGTACAAAAACGCACTAACTGCGCCTGCGAACAAAAATAGAACTTGCAGAAGCGTCGATGTGCACTGATATCGAAAAAAACGCAGCGGTATCAAGTATCCAACGTGCGGATTTGAAGTGCTTTTAATCAGCTTCTTTAGAAGAAATCCACGCATCCACCTAGGAAATGGCATAAGAAAGGTTGTGAAAACTCTCTCCATATTCAGCTCTGTTACCATCTGACGGCCCTCCACTTCTGCTGCGTTTTCGATTTTTCCCGCTTCTTCAAAATAATGCTTTAGGGCCGTCTGAACCCTACTCGTTTTTGACTCATTTTGAGCATCTGAAATCTGACATTGAATGGCGAAGAACTTTGACGTCACGCCAAAAAGTATCGACAAAACAAGAAACAGACCACTCAATTTGAACCCCGCGGCAGTCAAAAACGGAAGTATCGAGCCTACATTCGTGAGAAGTAGAGCAGTAGCCGCGCCTGTACCAACCGTAAGCCAGGTGGAGTAATTGTCAAAGAATCGCGTCGACTCAATAACGTTCTCAAAAATCAGAGACACCAGCCCATTTTCAGCATTCTGAATGTTGAGTCGATTCCACTCGGCGAGGTGATCCGGCTTGGTTAACTGCTCAGGCGGTTCCATGATGAGGCTCCTAATTTCAAGTCAAGTTGATGAGGTGTGGGCTTTCGAATCAGCAACTCCCTGATGATGCTAACGCTTTCTCCTCCATTTTGAGTATGCCTATCCAGATACAGGCTTATTTTGCCTTTCTCGGGCTTTTCGCTTGATAAGTAACACCCAAAGTGCAACAGTATTAGTAGAACGCCCTAACTGATACAGGCACCCATCATGTTCATCCGCGCATACCTCCGAGCATCCACCGAAGAGCAAGACGCCGGCCGCGCCCGCGCCTCGCTCGAGCAGTTCGCCAGTGACCATAACAAGGTCATCGCCAGCGTGTACCTGGAGAACGCCAGCGGCGCCACCGCCGACCGGCCAGAGTTGCTGCGCCTGCTGAAAGACGCGCGCAAGGGTGACGTTCTGCTGGTTGAATCGATAGACCGGCTCTCCCGCCTGCCGGTTGAGGACTGGCAAAGACTCAAGGCGGCTATCGACTCCAAGGGGCTGCGCATCGTCGCGCTCGACCTGCCGACCAGCCACCAGGGAATGCAGGACACCAAGGGCGACGAGTTCACCGGGCGGATGCTGGGGGCCATCAACTCAATGCTGGTGGAAATGATGGCAGCGATCGCGCGCAAGGATTACGAGCAACGCCGCGACCGCCAGGCCCAGGGCATCGAGAAGGCCAAGGCGGCCGGCAAGTACCAGGGGCGTCCGGTGGACGCCGATCTGCACAAGCGCGTGGCCGAGCTGCTCGGCGCCGGCCTGGGGATTCGCGCAACGGCACGGCACGCCAACTGCTCGACCACCACCGTATTGCGAATTCGGGACTCTGCTCGCTGCTAAATCGACCCTTAACAGCCCACCCTGTAACGCCTAGTGATAGGCCACGGAGAAATGCGGAAAGGCAGCTTCGCAGCCGGAATAAGGCCAAATGCGACACCTACTTCGCCCGTCATTCGATTGATCAAAGCAGCTTGGTTGTCCGGACCGATAGAATCCCACCAAATAGGAGATACATGCACGTTTTCAAAATTATCGAATAGGTACGAAACAACTTTTGCAGATATATCCGCGTCCTTAACGCGCTCAAGGCTCTCGATGAGAGGAATGCAGGTCTCATCATCATCAGGCAGCCAAGTGAATACGATTTGCCCCTTATCGCCGCCGTAGAACGATGTAACGCTCATCATATTTGGGATCAGACCTACGTCAGCCATATCCTGCAGGTGCTGACCCTCAAAATCTTTATCTGGTGCATAGGTAGCGCTGCACATTACTGGCGGGGCGTTTTCCAGCTCAATCACGTAGGAGCGGACGTCAGCAAAGTCAGAGCTAAGCAGATGTTTTTCAAAGCGCGGCTTGTGGTGATTGATGTCGCGCAATGCGGCTCTTATCCCTGCACCGTGTAGGAAGGCGAACGCTTGAATTTCGAATTGTTGATCCGGTGTTTTTCCTCGATCCATTTCCTTATGCAGCACGCTCTGATCGGCGGCTGCTCGCTTTGTGTAAATTTCTCTGGCGTAGGCCCTATAGGCAAGCAAAAAGCACTGTTCTTGAGTGCCGAAAAATTTCTCTTTTTCAACAGGCCCAAATAGCTCATCGTCGTGCTTGGAGCAGAATCCAGTGAAAGTAGAAGCCTTCCGCACGCCCACTCTTTCGGGATGCAAGACCCCTTTGTATTTGATCAAACTTTCCAATGTCGGAATGAATGTGAGTACGTGGCCCTCATCGGCGATCTGATTGAGACTTCCCGAACGGGGCACTGTATGAGCAGAAACGATAGTACTTGTGCATTGATCATGGAGTGAGTCAGGAGCAGAGCAAAGCCGCTTAGAGAAGCTTTTCCGGTGCGCAGAGCTTATGTCCCAGGACTTGAGGGGATCAGCAGCGGCGCGTCCCAAATGACAACGCTTGAATTTCTTCCCCGAACCACACCAGCACAGCTCATTTCTACCCATGTTCATAAAGCCTCCTGTTTATGGCGACTATTACAACCACAAAAAAACCCCGCAAGGCTGACCTATGCGGGGTTTATTTTCGCCTCTTGCTGCCACCCTGCTGTCACCAAAAATAGTGCTATCGGGAATATGGCTTAAGAGGCCCGTAATATATGGTGTCCCAGGGCCGGTTCGAACGGCCAACCTTCCCCTTAGGAGGGGGATGCTCTATCCAATTGAGCTACTGGGACAAATGACAGTCGCCCGGCCAAAGGCATGGCGACGGACGGCGAGCATGTTAACGGCCAAGGTCCGTTTTGTCATGTCGTCCGTTGGCTTTTTACGTGTAGGTCATTCCTCGCCCGGCAGATCGCTACTTGGCCCAGTAAAACCGGGACTTGCAGGGCATCGTGCAAAATGCACTCCCCCAAAATGCCAGCATTGCAAATTGCAATCAGAAAGCCCCGTTGTTTAATCCCAACCCATTGATTTTATTGAAAATAAACATTGGCACGGCATCTGCAATATCTTCTATAAGACAAGTCCTACACGGACAACCCATCACCAACCTGGCAGAGCAATCGGCGGAGAACATGAACATGAACAGTGCGCTTCTGTTAGCCCTCAATACCGTGGCACTCGCCGCTTTGGTGATGTTTCATTTCCAGTCGACCACAGGTGATGACGTTGCGCAGCTTCGCCAGCCCGTTCCACACCACCTGCAGCAGCGTCCGCAATTGGCGGTGATGACTGCAAATGCGCAAACGCCTGTGCGCGTCACACAGAATGCACAGTCAGCTCCCACCGCTGAACACTGGGTTTTCTAAGGAAGCTGTCATGTCCAAATCCTCCTGGTTGTTTCTCTGCCTAACCCTGATCAGCGCCGCTTTTGGCCTTCAGGCCTCTGCACAAGAGGGGCAAATCACAGCCTTTATCGCCAGTGCGGTATTCGCTGTGTTGCTGGTGCTCACGCTGATCGTCGGTCGCCGTATCAAGTTCGATCCTGTGCTGCGCTGAAAGCTGCTGTTGCGCCACCTTCCCCGCCATCTCCTACCTTACGTCGTATAGACCTAGTAAATTGGCAGAATGCCACTAGTCTTAGCACTAGGGGCAAACAGCCATATTGCTTTACGATGTGCGCCCTCCAGACATTCGCTGCGGTGGTTGGCGTGTTGATCCGCGTTTAACGCGCGCGCCACGCAAAAAATATTCAAACCAGTCCGCAAAAATGCAAATCAGTGCTGGCATAAAGCCTTTAGGCAGTTCAATATTTGTCACAGAATTGACGCCAAGGAAATGTCGAATCTGAGGCATGATGCGACCTCTTTGCAATTCGGGTTGAACTTTGGTCGTGAGTCTTGTCTTAACACTCATCCTTGCGGCCAATTCCAAAAACCGCTCCCCTGAACTAACCGGTTAAATATATGCGCCCATTGAAACAGGCAATTTATTCCAGCCGTACGGCTGACAAATTCGTCGTACGTCTGCCAGACG
Source organism: Pseudomonas sp. MH9.3 (assembly GCF_034354675.1). Classification (NCBI taxonomy): domain Bacteria; kingdom Pseudomonadati; phylum Pseudomonadota; class Gammaproteobacteria; order Pseudomonadales; family Pseudomonadaceae; genus Pseudomonas; species Pseudomonas sp. MH9.3. The sequence continues at coordinate 2,283,220 of NZ_CP133785.1, forward strand.
GTATGCGGGAACGCATTGCCGAGGTGGCTCGCAATCATCACCGCAGCATGAACTCTGAAATCATCGCGCGCCTGGAGCAGAGCCTTATTCAGGAAGGTGCGTTGGGCGAAGAGCTGAGCATGCGTCTGGACAGTCCGGAGTTGTCACTGCACGAACGCGAGCTGCTGCAGCGCTTTCGTCAGCTTTCCCACCGCCAGCAGAATGCCCTCGTTTCGCTTATCGCGCACGACGTTGAGGCGGCCGCAGAAGCCAATTGATTCAAGATTGCAAAATTGAAAGCCGAAGCCAGCTGAATGCTGGCTTTTTTTTGCCTGAAATTTGAGGGGCCACTCTTCATCAGGAGCGAGCTTGCTCGCTCCCACAGAGCACCTTACAACAGGAATATGGTCGCCAAGCCGAGGAAGATGAAGAAACCTCCACTGTCCGTCATGGCTGTGATCATGACACTCGCCCCCATTGCGGGGTCGCGACCAAGGCGTGCCAGGGTCATCGGAATCAACACGCCCATGAACGCAGCCAACAGCAGGTTGAGCGTCATGGCGGCAGTCATCACCACGCCGAGCGACCAACTGCCATACAGCAAGTAGGCCACCACACCGATCACCCCACCCCACACCAGACCGTTGATAAGCCCGACGGCCAGCTCCTTGCGCAGCAAGCGGGAAGAGTTGGCGGTACTCACCTGATCCAGCGCCATCGCGCGCACGATCATGGTGATGGTCTGGTTACCGGAGTTACCGCCGATGCCCGCCACAATCGGCATCAACGCCGCCAGTGCCACGAGCTTTTCAATAGAGCCTTCAAACAGCCCGATGACTCGCGAGGCGATGAACGCGGTAATCAGGTTAACCGCCAGCCATGCCCAGCGGTTATGCAGCGAGCGCCAGACCGAGGCAAAAATATCTTCCTCCTCACGCAAACCCGCCATGTTGAGGACTTCGGTTTCACTCTCTTCACGAATCAGATCGACGATTTCGTCGATGGTCAAACGGCCAATCAGCTTGCCGTTCTTGTCAACCACCGGCGCCGAGATCAAGTCATAACGCTCAAAGGCCTGGGCCGCGTCATACGCGTCCTCGTCCGGGTGAAAGCTCACGGTATCGCTGGCCATCAAGTCCGCAACTTTCTTCTCCGGATCGTTCACCAGCAGGCGCTTGATCGGCAGTACGCCCTTGAGGATGCCCTCATAGTCGACGACAAACAGCTTGTCGGTATGACCTGGCAGCTCCTTCAGACGGCGCAGGTAGCGCAAAACCACCTCGAGGCTGACGTCTTCGCGAATGGTGACCATCTCGAAGTCCATCAGGGCGCCGACCTGGTCCTCGTCGTACGACAGCGCTGAACGCACGCGCTCACGCTGCTGAGTGTCCAGCGCCTCCATCAGCTCATGGACAACATCACGCGGCAATTCAGGCGCAAGGTCAGCCAGTTCGTCGGCGTCCATTTCCTTGGCGGCGGCCAGCAGCTCGTGATCGTCCATGTCGGCGATCAGGGTTTCACGTACGGAGTCGGATACTTCGAGCAGGATGTCGCCGTCGCGGTCAGCCTTGACCAACTGCCAGAGCGTCAGTCGATCATCCAGCGGCAAGGCTTCAAGAATATAGGCGACGTCGGCGGAGTGCAGGTCATCGAGCTTGCGCTGCAGCTCGACGAGGTTTTGCCGATGGACCAGGTTTTCAACGCGGTCGTGATTCGGGCCTTCCTGGCGATGCGTGAGGTCTTCGACCACGCGCTGGCGCTGCAGCAGCTCGATGACTTGAGCCAGGCGATCCTGCAGGCTGTCTTGTGTTTTCTTAACTTCTACTTCGGTCATAGGCGAACTCCACTCCCAGCAGCGGGGCACGCCGGAAGGATCAATCAGTCAATTCATGATTGGTAAAGCGGGTTACTGAGTTACTACTGGGTAAGTCCATGGAGGTATTCCACAAGCCCCGGCGGGGCTGACGGGCGCAATGATACACCGCTCGGTGGCTTTTAATCTTAAAAAACTGGAGAGAACAAGCGCTTGCGAGGCAAAGTTGAGCCTGAGCTGCACCGGGAACTGCGACGTCGCAACCCGGGCGGAAAACACATCAGGGTGATGGATCAGGAGAAATCCTGCACAAACGCCAGACGGCAAAAAGCCCGCACTTGGCGGGCTTTTTGTTTGTATGGTGCACTCGACAGGATTCGAACCTGTGACCGCTCGGTTCGTAGCCGAGTACTCTATCCAGCTGAGCTACGAGTGCAGATTGTGTTTTTAGACCAGATCACAACTGGTTGAAGCCGAGTCACCGCATTGCTGCAGTTTACTCTTAAATGGTGCACTCGACAGGATTCGAACCTGTGACCGCTCGGTTCGTAGCCGAGTACTCTATCCAGCTGAGCTACGAGTGCATTTGTTGCCGCGCATTATAGGCCGTTCAATCTCTATGTAAAGCGATTTTTTCGAGTAATTTCAACAACTTACCGATAAATCCAGACTGCAACGTACTAAGCAAATAATGGCGGAGAACGGGGGATTCGAACCCCCGACACCCTTTTGAGGTGTACTCCCTTAGCAGGGGAGCGCCTTCGGCCACTCGGCCAGCTCTCCGCAACACGGGGCGTATATTAACCACGTTCATCCCCGTTTGCAAACACAAAAAGCGATAAAAATTAATGGCTTGGTTCTTCGTCGTTTTCCTCGTCCTCGTCCTGCTGCTGACGTCCCTGCTGCTCTTTCTCCTTTTCCTTTTCCTTACTGATCCGCTGGAAGATTTCCTCCCGGTGGACCGCTACCTCTTTCGGAGCGTTAACCCCGATACGCACTTGATTGCCTTTGACGCCGAGCACGGTCACGGTGATTTCGCCATCACCGATAATCAGGCTTTCTGCGCAACGACGAGTCAGAATCAACATAACCTTTCACCTCACGCACTTCAGTTCTGGAACAACAGTCTGCAAAAAAAACGCTCAGCCTACGCTGCAGGAGCGGGTAGACCTTGCATCTGAGTATTGTCGAGCCGACGCAAAAGACCACGCGCCCCACAAAAAAGGAAAGGCGCGGTATACCGCGCCCTTCCGGCACTGCCTTACTCGCCCTGTCGGGCCGGCGCATCGAGCTCAAAAGCGGTGTGCAACGCGCGCACCGCAAGCTCCAGGTACTTCTCTTCAATCACCACCGAGACTTTGATTTCCGAGGTGGAGATCATCTGGATATTGATGCTTTCCTTGGCCAGGGCCTCGAACATGCGGCTGGCAACACCGGCATGGGAACGCATGCCCACACCCACGATCGACACCTTGGCAATTTTGGTATCGCCGACCACTTCACGGGCGCCAATCCCGCTCGCGGTGTTCTGCAGGATACGCTCGGCCGCATCGTACTCGTTGCGGTGCACGGTGAAGGTGAAATCGGTGGTGTTATCGTGCGAAACATTCTGCACGATCATGTCGACTTCAATATTTGCGCCACTGATCGGACCGAGGATCTTGAACGCCACGCCCGGAGTATCCGGCACGCCACGGATCGTCAGCTTGGCTTCATCGCGGTTGAAAGCGATGCCGGAAATGATCGGCTGTTCCATGGATTCCTCTTCATCAATAGTAATGAGGGTGCCCGGACCCTCTTTGAAGCTGTGCAATACGCGCAGCGGAACGTTGTACTTGCCGGCAAACTCCACCGCACGAATCTGCAACACCTTGGAACCGAGACTGGCCATCTCCAGCATCTCTTCGAAGGTGATCTTGTCCAGGCGCTGAGCCACGGACACGACACGCGGATCGGTGGTGTAGACGCCGTCCACATCGGTGTAGATCTGGCATTCATCCGCCTTGAGAGCCGCTGCCAGCGCAACGCCCGTGGTGTCCGAACCGCCACGTCCGAGGGTGGTGATGTTGCCGTGCTCATCCACCCCCTGGAACCCAGCTACCACTACCACGCGACCGGCTTTCAGATCAGTACGAATTTTCTGATCATCAATCTGCAGGATTCGCGCCTTGGTATGCGCGCTGTCGGTCAGGATGCGCACCTGGCTGCCCGTGTAGGACACCGCCGGCACGCCGCGCCTGTTCAGCGCCATGGCCAGCAAGCCAATGGTCACCTGCTCGCCGGTGGACACGATCACATCCAGCTCACGCGGCAACGGTTGCTGATCGCCACTGATGGCCTTGGCCAGTTCGATCAGGCGATTGGTTTCACCGCTCATGGCCGACAGCACCACCACCAGGTCATCGCCGGCGTCGCGGAACTTCTTAACCTTGTCGGCGACCTGCTCGATTCTTTCGACAGAGCCGACCGAGGTGCCTCCAAATTTCTGTACGATCAAAGCCATTTCTAAGCCGCCTCAGCCCGTAAAGGGGCGCCTGATTTCCAATTCAACCAGCACTCAACCGCCCGCGACAGGGTCGCGGGCCGTTTAACAGCGCCTTAAATACCTGCTTCGACAAATGGCACGGTCAGGGCCAGGGCCGCATCCAGGGCACCGGCGTCCACACCACCGCCTTGCGCCATGTCCGGGCGACCACCGCCCTTCCCGCCCACTGCCGCAGCGGCCTGTTTCATCAAATCACCGGCTTTGAGTTGGCCAGTCAGGTCCTTGGTTACACCCGCAACCAGCACGACCTTATCCTCATGCACACCGCCGAGCAGGATCACTGCGCGGCCGAGCTTGTTCTTCAACTGATCGACCAGGGCCAGCAACGCCTTGCCGTCCTGACCGTCCAGACGTGCCGCCAGTACTTTCACACCCTTGACGTCCACTGCAGCGGCCGACAGATCGTCACCCGCTGCACTGGCCGCCTTGGCCTGCAACTGTTCCAGCTGCTTCTCCAGCGCACGGTTGCGCTCGAGCACGGCGGACAGTTTGTCGATCAGGTTGTCGCGGCTGCCCTTGACCAGGCTGGCCGCTTCCTTGAGTTGTTCTTCGGCCGCATTCAGGTAGGCCAGAGCCGCAGCACCGGTGACCGCCTCGATACGCCGCACACCAGACGCCACACCGCCTTCGCTGACAATTTTCAGCAGCGCGATGTCGCCGGTGCGGTTGGCGTGGATACCGCCGCACAGCTCCACCGAGAATGCGCCGCCCATGCTCAGCACGCGCACGCTGTCGCCATACTTCTCGCCGAACAGCGCCATCGCGCCCTTGGCCTTGGCGGTGTCGATATCGGTTTCTTCGGTCTCGACCGGAGTGTTGCGACGAATCTCGGCGTTGACGATGTCTTCAAGGGCCTTGATCTGCGCAGGCTTGATCGCTTCAAAGTGGCTGAAGTCGAAGCGCAGGCGCTGGCTGTCGACCAGCGAACCCTTCTGCTGGACATGCTCGCCCAGCACCTGGCGCAAGGCCGCGTGCAGCAAGTGGGTGGCCGAGTGGTTCAGCGCGGTGGCATGGCGCACGTCCGCATCCACCTGGGTGTCGACCGGCGCACCGACCGTCAGATTGCCCAGCACCAGCACACCGTGATGCAGGAACGCACCGCCGGTCTTGGTGGTGTCACGCACATCAAAACGCCCGGACGTGGAGCTGAGGAAACCACAGTCACCGATCTGGCCACCGGATTCGGCGTAGAACGGCGTCTGGTCAAGCACCACGACGGCTTCTTCGCCTTCGCTCAACACGTCGACGGATTTGCCGTCCTTATAGATCGCAACGATTTTGGCCGCGCCGGCGGTCGCCTTGTAGCCGATGAATTCGGTCGGCACGTCGACCTTGACCAGGGTGTTGTAATCCAGGCCAAAAGAGCTGGCGGACCGGGCGCGCACGCGCTGGGCCTCCATCTCACGCTCAAAGCCGGCCTCATCGATGGTCAGCTCGCGCTCACGGGCGATGTCGGCGGTCAGGTCCATCGGGAAGCCGTAGGTGTCGTACAGTTTGAACACCACGTCGCCCGGCACGACCGTGCCTTTAAGCTCGGCCAGATCCTGCTCGAGAATTTTCAGGCCGTGTTCCAGGGTCTTGGAGAACTGCTCCTCCTCGGCCTTGAGCACGCGCTCGATGTTGGTCTGCTGCTGCTTGAGCTCAGGGAAAGCCTCGCCCATCTCGGCCACCAGCGCGGCGACGATCTTGTAGAAAAAGCTGCCAGTGGCGCCCAGCTTGTTACCGTGGCGGCAAGCGCGACGGATGATGCGGCGCAGCACGTAGCCACGGCCCTCGTTGGAGGGCAGCACGCCGTCGGCGATCAGGAAACCGCAGGAACGGATGTGGTCGGACACCACCTTGAGCGAAGACTGGCTTTCATTGGCGCAGCCAATGGCCGCCGCCGAGGCGCTCAGCAGGTTGGTGAACAGGTCGATTTCATAGTTGGAGTGAACGTGCTGCATCACCGCACTGATCCGCTCCAGGCCCATGCCGGTGTCCACCGACGGCGCCGGCAGCGGATGCAACACGCCGTCGGCGGTGCGATTGAACTGCATGAACACGTTGTTCCAGATTTCGATGTAACGGTCGCCGTCTTCTTCCGGCGAGCCCGGCGGGCCGCCCCAGATGTCGGCGCCGTGATCGTAGAAAATCTCGGTGCAGGGGCCGCACGGGCCGGTGTCGCCCATGGTCCAGAAGTTGTCGGACGCGTACGGGGCGCCCTTGTTGTCGCCGATGCGAATCATGCGCTCGGCGGGCACGCCGATCTGTTGGGTCCAGATGTCATAGGCTTCGTCGTCCGTCGCGTAGACGGTGACCCAGAGCTTTTCCTTGGGCAGCTTCAACACGCCGGTGAGGAAGGTCCAGGCGAAGGTGATCGCATCTTTCTTGAAATAGTCGCCGAAGCTGAAGTTGCCCAGCATTTCGAAGAAGGTGTGGTGGCGAGCGGTGTAACCGACATTCTCCAGGTCGCTGTTCTTGCCGCCGGCGCGTACGCACTTCTGGCTGCTGGTGGCGCGGGTGTAGGCGCGCTTTTCCTGGCCCAGGAAGCAGTCCTTGAACTGGTTCATCCCCGCGTTGGTGAACAGCAGGGTCGGGTCATTGCCTGGGATCAAGGAGCTGGAGGAGACACGGGTGTGACCTTGCTCTTCGAAGAAGCGAAGGAAGGCTTCACGGATTTCTGCGCTTTTCATTAGGTTCTTCCACGGAGGCTGCGGCCAAAGGCCAGTGCGCAACATCATCAGACGGAGCGACGGCAAAGGGCCGCATTATATCGGCCCTTTGCCGGGGGTACAGCGTGTTTATACGATAGAAACGTTCAATTAGACGGCCTGCACCTGTCAGTTGCGCGAAAACTCGACAAATGCCCGCACCACCTGTTCGAGCTGCGTGCGGTTCACATCCATGTGCGTGACCATACGCAGGCGTGGCGCCGTGCTCAATTTGATGCCCCTTTCGCCAGCAAAATCCTTGAACGCCTGGTGACGGTCACCCATCTGCACGTAGACCATGTTGGTCTGCACCGGCTCCACGGGGTAGCCGGCATCGCGCAGCGCCTCGCCCAGCCACTGGGCGTTGGCGTGGTCGTCGGCCAGGCGTTGCACATGATGATCCAGCGCATACAGCCCCGCCGCCGCCAGCGACCCCGCCTGGCGCATGCCGCCACCGACCATCTTGCGCAGGCGCCGCGCCTTGGCGATCAGCGCTGTGGAGCCGCACAGCACCGAGCCCACTGGCGCGCCCAGGCCCTTGGACAGGCACACCGACACCGAATCGAAATGCCGGGCGATCTCCCGCGCCTCCACGCCCAGCTTGACCGCCGCGTTATAAAGCCGCGCGCCGTCCAGGTGCAGGGACAGGCCATGTTCGTGGGTAAACGCGCGGGCCCTGGCCAGGTAATCGAGCGACAGGACCTTGCCCTGCATGGTGTTTTCCAGCGCCAGCAGGCGGGTAGGCGCGAAGTGAAAATCGTCGGGCTTGATCGCTTCCAGCACCTGGCCCAGATCGAGGGAACCGTCGGCCTGCGCCTCCAGTGGCTGGGGTTGAATCGAACCGAGCACCGCCGCACCACCGCCTTCGTATTTGTAGGTGTGCGCCTGCTGGCCGACGATGTACTCCTCGCCGCGCTCACAGTGGGCCATCAACGCCAGCAGGTTGCTCATGGTGCCGGTAGGCACGAACAGCGCGGCGGCAAACCCCAGGCGCCGGGCCAGCTCGGCCTCCAGGCGATTGACGCTGGGGTCTTCGCCGTAGACGTCATCGCCAGTGGCGGCAGTGGCCATGGCATCAAGCATACCGGGCGTGGGTTGGGTCACGGTGTCGCTGCGCAGGTCTATGACGTTCATCAAGCAGGCCTCTGACGGTGGGGTGTAGTGACGATTACTGCGGGCAACGCCGCGCAATATCAAGCCCTGTGTGGTCAGGAATCGAATATCCATCAAACAAACCGATCTAGGTGATCGATACGGCAATCGTGCAGTTTTGCAAAAACCGTGTTAAAAACCCTTCGCCGTCAGGGTTCTGACGGCAACGTTCTCAGGGCGGGGTGTAATTCCCCACCGGCGGTAATTGCGCGCAATGTGCATAGCCCGCGAGCGCTTGGCGCCTCGAACTGCTCACGCAGGACGGCGGCAAGGTCAGCAGACCCGGTGTGATCCCGGGGCCGACGGTCATAGTCCGGATGAAGAGAGAACGGGATTGGCACCCAAGCGCCGCGCGTCGACCTCATGCCTGCATGACGTCGCTGTTCGTACCCTTGAAATCCCATTCGATTCATAACGCCCTGTTTTTTTCTTAAACAGGAGTCAGAACATGCAACCCACCGCTATCGACAGCAAAAGCAAAAACCATCACGGCGAGCGCGTCGCGTTTATCCAGGCCTGCTGGCACAAGGATATTGTCGACCAATCCCGCAAAGGCTTCCTCGCCGAAATGATCGCCCAGGGCTACCAGGAATCGGACATCGATTTCTTCGAAGTCGGCGGCGCCTTTGAAATGCCCCTGCACGCCAAGCTGCTGGCCAAGACCGGCCGTTACGCCGGCATCGTCGCCGCCGCGCTGGTAGTGGACGGCGGCATCTACCGTCACGAATTCGTCGCCCAATCGGTGGTCAGTGGCCTGATGCAGGTGCAGTTGGAAACCGAAGTGCCGGTGTTCTCGGTGTCCCTCACCCCGCACCACTTCCACGCCGGCAGCGAGCACCACACCTTCTTCTACGAGCACTTCGTGCACAAGGGCCAGGAAGCGGCGCGCACCTGTGCCGATACGCTGCACAAGATTCGCGCGATCTATCAGAGCGAGCTGCAAAAGCGCGTCAGCTGAGTCCGATTGCCGCCCAATCGCACGGGCAGTCCCGTGCGATTGGGCATCCTATATAAGTAAAGCCAGCAACCGCGGTACCGACGATGTAATGGCGTTGACGCTTGTCACAAGCGCTTCCCAACCATCATCGGAGTCACCATGTCTCACGTTCCTTCACCTCCCCTTGCCCCTCGTGGCGCTGACCTTCAATGGCTCATTGACGGCCGCCTCAGCGCGCCCGCCAGCCGCACCCGCTCTCTCAACAGAGACCTCGATATTCAAAAAACGCTGACGTTCATTACGCTGCATCAAACGCCTCTCGTCACCGTCGAACGAGAGTTGGCCGATGAACTTCACGACTACATCGTGTTTACCACCCACGACGAGGACGACCGAATCCACGTCGATATACGCCCTCAAGATAACGGCCTCATGGTGGTGATCAATAGCGAGCACTTTGTGGTTACCCTGGCCGGGTTGAACCAGTTCGTCGTCTTTCGAACGCAGGGTGGCAACGACTTGATCCACATCGCCGAGAACGTGACGCGGCCGATACTGGTCGACTCGGGGGAAGGTGACGATCATATCTTCGCCGGAGGCGGCTATACGCGCATTTTTGCAGGCCCTGGCAACGATATAATCCTGAATCACCGAGGCCCCGCCTATATCGAAGGGGGCGACGGCGCGGACCAGATTTTCTCCCTCGCAGACGGTGAAATGACCGTCTACGCCGGCGCAGGAGACGACAAGGTTATCGCCGCAAGCGGGCTGGCGTTCATCAATGGCGGCGAAGGCGACGATCAATTAACGGGCGGGAGCGCGCACAACATCCTGACAGGAGGCCCCGGCAACGACTTGATACAGGCAGGCCCCCGCTCAAACGTGCTGTATACCGGCGAAGGGCTGGACGTGGTCACGCAGCTCAAACCAGATGACAAGGTCTTCGCCAACCCCAACAGCGGCCTCGCAGCGGCAGGACAGTTCATCGCACATGGTTTGACGCCCTCGGACACCTCACCCGAGTGCCCTCACCCTCAAGCGCTGGTGACCGATATCCAACCGCTCTCCCTGCAAAACAGCGGCATACGCGTCATCGGCAGCGTGGAATTTCAACAGCGGGTAAACGATGACTTGCAGCTGCTGGCCAACTCGCCCAACGGGCAGCACCTGTTCCGGGCGCTGGATGCCGCCGAACTGCGCAGCGGTACACCCATCAACATTTATGAGCTGCAGGACGAAGCCAATGGCCTGTTCGTGCCCAGCCCTGCTTCGACGCCGCCCTCATTCATTCAGGACAACAGGCCTGGCACGCCCTCCTATGGCGGCGCTGTGTATTACAACCCTTCGTTCATCGGCAATCGAATGAGCAATATCCCGTTGCTCTATCACGAACTGTGCCATGCCTATAACGTCGTCACCGGCACTTCGTTGCAGGGCGCCAGCCTTGACGGTGCAGACGGCAACAAACCGCGCCCGATCATCCCCAATCACGAACTTCAGGCAGTCGGCCTGCCGACAGACGCCATTGCTTTCGATTTCGACAATGACCCGTCCACGCCACCCACCCACACCAACGCCACACCGTTCACCGAAAACGGTATCCGAGAGGAGCTGGGCATGCCGCCGCGCAAGCAATATTCATCTCCACCTATTTGAACGCGGCGGCGCTCTCCGAGATCGGCACGATCAGGATCCCGGCGCGCAGGCCATTCTTCACCTTCGGGTTGGGGAAGATAATGCGCGCGCCCTCCTCCTCGATCACCCAGCGGGTCTTGGCCACGTCTTCGGCCAGCAGGTAGCCTTTGTCCAACTGCGAAAAGTTTTCCACGTCTGCCGGCAGATGCATCAGGAAGGCGTCGCTGTGTTTGATGACCTCACGGGCGACCGCGAACAGTTGCAGGCCGTCCAGGGTCTCGCCCGCAGGCTCCGTGCCCTCGATGATCTGCGTCAGGCGCGTCTCCAGACGCGACACATCAACGCCCTGGTTGTGCCCGAACGGCCGCGCCTTGCCCAACTCCAGGGTAAAGGCCTCGGCATCGAGCTGCTCATAGGTGAACGCGGTAAAGGTGATCGAGGCTTTATTCTGCAGCAGCACCGCTTGCATGCCGGCGGCGCTCAGGCGCGCCAGTTCGCGGCGCGAATGCTGGCGACCTTCTTTCCACGGGTAAAGCGCAAACTGCTCGATCTTCGAACCGCGAATGGCGGTGTGCAGGTCGTAATGCAAGCGCCAGCGGCCCGGCAGGCTGAAAAAGCTGCGGGCCAGTTGCTCGAGCTCGGCGGCGCGGATGGCCTCCGGGCCGATGTTTTGTTCATGCCGACCATTGAACAGCCGGTTAACGTCCAGTTCCAGGTAACGCTCGCCGCGACGCATGGCCTCGGGGTTACCGAACAGAAACAGAATACGGTTACGCGGTTTGATCTCGCCCCGAGCGATGCCATGCAACAGGCGGTCGAGCAGTTCGATCGGCGCGGTTTCGTTGCCATGGATGCCTGACGACAGCAGCAGGTCGCCGCCGGCGTCCAGGGCCTGCGGCGGGCGCACTTCGAGCGCGCCCTCGCTGAGCCAGCGCATCTGCACGCCGTCGACAGTCAGTTGAATTTTTTGCGCCGGTTCACGACCGGCGAGGGTCAGTTCAAGCAGTTTGCCGAGGGCGAGCATACGCAGCTTCCTTAGTGGTTGCAGCCTGGGCCATGGACGTGATCGTCGTCATCGCCGTCGACGTCGGCCGGTTCCATTTCCAGTTGCAGGCTCATCAGGTTGGTGGCCAACGGGCGCATCAGCAGGTTGGCGTACTCGGCGTCGCCCTCTTCCACGTCCACACCGATCAGCAACTGGCCACGGCCATCGTGCTGGATCCAGATCTCCTTGCCCTGCCAGACCACGGCAACGCGCGTGCAGGAGGTTTCCAGCTGGGTGCCGTCGGTGTCTTCAAGGATCAGTTTCAGGGTGTCGGTGGTCATAAATAACTCTCAGCCGTGGATGGGTATTAATTGATCTGGAACGGATAAACCGAGCCCAGTTTAAGGATTTGCGTCAGTTCATCCAGTGCCGTCCGGCACTCAATCAGCAATTGCGGGTCAGCCAGGTCGGTTTCGCGCAGGCTGTCGCGGTAGTGTCTGTCGACCCACTGAGTAAGGGTCTCGTACAGCGGCGCGGTCAGGATAACGCCCGGGTTCACCGCCGCCAGCTCGGTCTCGTTCAATGCCACGCGCAAGCGCAGGCACGCCGGGCCGCCGCCGTTCTGCATGCTTTGCTTGAGGTCGAACACCTTGACTTCGCGGATCACGCCACCGGCGGTGGTGAGGGTTTGCAGGTAACGCCACACGCGCTCGTTGGCACGGCATTCCTGCGGCACGATCAGCAGCATCGAGCCGTCCGGCCGGGTCAGCAACTGGCTGTTGAACAGGTAGGAACGCACCGCGTCCTCGACGCTGACCTCGGCGCGCGGCACACACACCGCCTGAAAATGGCCGCCCAGCCGGGCCAGCTTGCCGTGCAGTTCGGCGAGCACCTGCTCGGTGTTGAGGAATGCATCCTCGTGATAGAACAGCACCTCGCCATTGCCCACCGCGATCACATCGTTGTGGAACACCCCGGCATCGATCACCGCCGGGTTCTGCTGGGCGTAGACCACGCCGTCATCCGCCAGGCCGTGCAGGCGTGCGACGGCCTGGGACGCTTCCAGGGTCTGGCGCGCCGGGTACTTCTGCGGCGCCGGGTAGCGCGGGTCGAAGGCGCTGCGGCCGAACACGAAAAACTCCACACCGGCCTCGCCATAGCTGCGGCAAAAACGCGTGTGGTTGGCCGCGCCTTCGTCGCCGAACTGCGCCACCGCCGGCAAGGCGGCGTGATGGGCGAAGCGCTGCGCGTCGGCGAACATCGCCCCCAGCACGCGGCTGGTGGTGGGGTGTTCGATGCTGCGGTGGTATTTGCAATTGAGGTTGGCGGCGGTGAAGTGCACGCGGCCGTCAATGGTATCGGCGCTCGGGCTGACCGTGGCGGCGTTGGCCACCCACATGCTCGAGGCGGAGCAACTGGCGACCAGCAACGGCATCGCCTGCCTGGCGGCCTGCTCGATGACCTGCGCGTCGCTGCCGCTGAAACCAAGGCTGCGCAAGGCGGCCACATCGGGGCGCTCCTGGGGCGCGAGCACGCCTTGCGCAAAGCCCATGTCCATCAGCGCCTTCATTTTCTGCAGGCCCTGCAACGCCGCTTCCCTGGGGTTGGAATGCTGCTGGCTGTTGCTCTGGGACGCGACGTTGCCGAAGGACAAGCCGCCGTAGTTATGGGTCGGCCCCACTAGACCGTCAAAATTGACTTCACAGGATTTCATCGGCGAGGCTCCACGAACATCTGTTTTTATAGGCTTCAAAAGTCTCAACACACCCCTCCCACAAGGGCTCACACACACTTTCAGAGCAGTGTGATGCCCGGGGTCAGTGCTGCTGGCAACGTCAGACTCGGGGTCTCCAGCGACGCCACCGGATACGCGCAATAATCCGCCGCGTAATACGCACTGGCGCGATGATTGCCCGAGGCGCCTACCCCGCCGAACGGCGCGGTGCTGGCGGCGCCGGTCAGTTGCTTGTTCCAGTTGACGATGCCCGCCCGGCTTTCCAGCCAGAACTGCTGGTAGCGCGCGTCGGAGTCCGACAGCAAGCCTGCGGCCAGGCCGTATTGAGTGTTGTTGGCCTCGACAATCGCCGCCTCGAAATCGGCGTAGCGAATCACCTGCAGCAGCGGGCCGAACAACTCTTCGTCTTCGCGCTCGCTCACGTGCGTCACGTCGATAATGCCCGGGGTGAGCAGCGCGGCCTGGTCCTGGGGTTGAGTCATCTCCAACAGCGCGACCGCGCCATTGGCCAGCATCCATTCCTGCGCGTCCATCAACGCCTTGGCCGCCGCGAGGGAAATCACCGAGCCCATGAACGGTGCCGGTTGCTGGTCGAACGCGCCCACTTCGAGGGTCGCGCAAACCGCCACCAGGCGTGCGAGCAGGGCATCGCCCCAGGCGCCTTGCGGCACCAGCAGGCGGCGCGCGCAGGTGCAGCGCTGGCCGGCCGAGATGAATGCCGACTGGATAATGGTGTACACCGCTGCATCCACATCGGCCACTTCATCGACCACCAGCGGGTTATTGCCGCCCATTTCCAGGGCCAGGATCTTGTCCGGGCGCCCGGAGAACTGCTGGTGCAGGTGATTGCCGGTGCGGCTGGAGCCGGTGAAGAACAACCCGTCGATGCCAGGGTTGGCGGCCAGCGCGATGCCGGTCTCGCGTGCGCCCTGCAGCAGGTTCAGCACGCCCGCTGGCAGGCCGGCGTCGATCCAGCATTGCACGGTCAGCTCGGCGACTTTGGGGGTGAGCTCGCTCGGTTTGAACAGCACGGTATTGCCCGCCAGCAACGCCGGCACGATGTGTCCGTTGGGCAAGTGGCCCGGGAAGTTGTACGGGCCGAACACCGCCACCACGCCGTGGGGTTTGTGACGCAGCACGGCGGTGGCGTCGCCCAGAGGGCCGCTCTTCTCGCCGGTGCGCTCACGGTAGCTTTGCACCGAGATGGCAATCTTGTTGGCCATGCTGGTGACTTCGGTGGCCGACTCCCACAGGGGCTTGCCGGTTTCTTCACCGATGCAGCGGGCGATTTCATCGGCGCGCTTTTTCAGGGTGGCCGCGAAGGCTTCGAGCACGCTGATACGCTCCTCCAGCGAGCGCCGGGCCCAGGCCGGGAACGCCTGGCGCGCGGCCTGCACGGCGGACTCGACCTGCTCCACAGTGGCGCCGTGGCCGGCCCACAGCACCTGCTGGGTCACCGGGTTGCGCGATTCGAACAGCTCTCCCTGGCCAGCCAGCCAGCTTCCTGCGATATACAGCGAATTCATTATTTCGACTCCCGGGCAGCAGACAACGGTACGGCGCGCACTTGATCACCCACCACCAGTTGCAGGCGCTTGGCGGTCAACGGGTCGACTACCAGCGTACCGGCAGCCAGGCGCGCCGGCGCGGCGGTGATGCGGCAGTCTTCGCGCTTGCGGTTATGGATCAGGAACGGCGTGGCGTCGTCCCCCGGCGTGCCGATGGCCAGCACCAGCGCCTGACTGTCGCGCACCGCACGGATCCTGGCGGTTTCACATTCCACTGCCGGGCCGGCGTCGAAAATATCCACGTAGCCCTGATAACTGAAACCCTCGCTCTTGAGCATGCTCAACGCCGGTTCGGTATCGGGGTGCACCTTGCCAATCACGTTGCGCGCGTCTTCGGAAAGAAAGCAGCTGTACAGCGGAAACTTCGGCATCAGTTCGGCAATGAACGCCTTGTTGCCCACGCCGGTGAGGTAGTCGGCCTGGCTGAATTCCATCTTGAAGAAGTGGCGGCCCAGGCTTTCCCAGAACGGCGAGCGTCCGGCGTCGTTGGACACCCCGCGCATCTCGGCGATGATCTTGTTGCCGAACAACTGCGGGAACTCGGCGATAAACAGCATGCGCGCCTTGGCCAGCATGCGGCCGTTGAGGCCGTTGCGGTAATCGGCGTGCAGAAACAGCGAGCACAATTCGGAATTGCCGGTGAGGTCGTTGGCCAGAAACAGCGTCGGGATCTCGCGGTAGATATTCAACTCCTGTGAGGCGCTGACGGTGAGGCCGACACGAAAGTTGTACCAGGGTTCGCGCAGGCCGACGGCACCGGCAATGGCGGAAATGCCCACCACTCGGCCTTCGTCGTTTTCCAGCACGAACAGGTAGTCGGCATCGCCGCGCCCGGCGTCGCCACGAAAGGTCTTTTCGGCCCAGCCTACCCGATGGGTCAAGCGTTCCTCGTTGGCCGGCAAGGTGGTGAGGCCGGTGCCGGTGCTGCGCGCCAGATCAATCAGGGCCGGTAAATCGCTGCTGCGTACGGGACGAACGATCATGCTATCTCCTCGAACGGGCCGCTGTGGTCAGCCACCCGCGAAACTCTCTCTTTAAACCGCAACCAGACGCACACTCGCGCCTTCGCCCACGCCCAACGCTTCAGCCGCTGCCAGGTCGAGGACCACCGGTTTGCCGGGCGCGTAGTCCAGCTCCAGCATCACCGCGCGGTAATCCTGCAACTGCGCGTTGCTCACCAGGTACTGGCGGCCTGCGCCCTTGACCATCTCACCGATCTTCACTGGCACCACGCGGCTCTGGGCAATCGAGCGAATGCCCGAGACTCGTGCATGCAGGGTCGGGCCGCCGTCGAAGATGTCGATGTAATGGTCGGTCTCGAAGCCTTCGCGCATGAGGATGTCGAACGTGATCTGCGCCCGCGGGTGCACCTGGCCCATCGCCTCCTGGGCGGCGTCCGGCAACAGCGGCACGTAGATCGGGTAATGGGGCATCAGTTCGGCGAGAAACGTGCGGCTTTTGAGCCCGCACAGGCGCTCGGCGGCGGCGTAATTGAGGTCGAAGAAGTTGCGGCCAATGGCGTCCCAGAATGGCGAATCACCGTTCTCGTCGCTGTAACCGACGATCTCGGTCACCACCGAGTCGGCAAAGCGCTCGGGGTGGCTGGCGACGAACAGCAGGCGGCCACGGGAATTGAGTTCCGACCACGGCGAACCGACCAGCTCAGGCACCACGTAGAAACTGGTGAGCAGGCTGTTGCCGGTCAGGTCGTGGCATTGGGAAAGCACGTGGATCTTGTTGTGGATCTTCAGCTCGCGGGAGGCGTGCACGAAGGTTTCATTACGGAAACTGTAGAACGGCTCGGAGTAACCGGCCGAGGCAACGATGGCCGAGCAACCGGCGAGCTTGCCGGTGGCCGTGTCTTCGAGCACGAAGAAATAGCTTTCTTCGCCGTTGAAACTCACCTCGGCGGCGAATGAGGCTTCGCTGGCGGCGATCTTGTCGCTCAGGCGTTCCACATCGTCCGGCAGGGAAGTGACACCAATCGGGCTGTCCGCAGCCAGACGCTGTACCTCGCCCAGGTCAGCCATTTGCGCGGGGCGCATCACCAGCATGGGGTCACTCCTTAACTCGAAAAACTCATGGGGAAAATACCGGGAAGCCCGGGTACAACTCAGTTCCAATGTGGGAGGGGGCTTGCTCCCGATAGCGGTGGATCAGTCTCTGATGTATCAACTGACAGACAGCAATCGGGAGCAAGCCCCTCCCACATTGGGTCCGGTCCGGCGGATAGATTTTTATCAGGCCTGGGTCAGCGTTTTTACCGCACGCTCAAAACGATCCAGGCCTTCGTTGATGTCTGCCTCTTCCACCACCAGACTCGGCGCAAAACGCACCACGTCCGGGCCGGCTTGCAGGACCATCAGGTTTTCTTTCTCGGCCGCGTTGAACACGTCCTTGGCCCTGCCCTTGAATGCGTCGCTGAGCACGCAACCGATCAACAGGCCCAGGCCGCGCACCTCGCTGAAAATGCCGTATTGCGTGCCGATCTGCTGCAGGCGCGCCTTGAACTGCTCGTGCTTGGCGTTCACGCCCGCCAACACGTGCGGGGTGTTGATCACGTCGATCACCGCTTCGGCCACCGCGCACGCCAGCGGGTTGCCGCCGTAAGTGGTGCCGTGGGTGCCGACCACCAGGTGCTTGGCCAGCGCTTCGGTGGTGAGCATCGCAGCAATCGGGAAACCGCCGCCCAGGCTCTTGGCGCTGGTGAGGATGTCCGGCGTCACGCCGTAGTGCTGGTAAGCGAACAGGTGGCCGCTGCGGCCCATGCCGGTCTGCACTTCGTCGAACACCAGCAGCGCGTCGTTGGCATCGCACAGTTCGCGCGCGCCTTGCAGGTAAGCCAGCTCGGCCGGCAATACGCCGCCCTCGCCCTGGATCGGTTCGAGCACCACCGCGCAGGTCTTGTCCGACACGGCGGCCTTCAACGCGGCCAGGTCGTTATAAGGAACGTGGGTGATGCCGGTAATTTTAGGCCCGAAGCCATCGGAGTACTTGGACTGGCCACCGACGTTGACGGTGAACAGGGTTCGGCCGTGGAAGCTGTTGAGCGCGGCGATGATCTCGTACTTCTCAGTGCCGAACCGGTCGAACGCCACGCGACGGGCCAGCTTGAACGCGGCCTCGTTGGCTTCGGCGCCGGAGTTGCAGAAGAACACGCGCTCGGCAAAGGTGGCGTCGATCAGCTTGTGCGCCAGGCGCAGGGCCGGCTCGTTGGTGAAGACGTTGGACACATGCCACAGCCGGTTGGCCTGTTCGGTGAGTGCACCGACCAGCGCGGGGTGCGCATGGCCCAACACATTGACCGCGATGCCGCCGGCAAAGTCGATCAGCTCGCGACCGGCCTGGTCCCACACGCGCGAGCCTTGGCCACGCACAGGGATGAAGGCGGCGGGTGCGTAGTTGGGCACCATTACCTGGTCGAAATCGGCACGTTGCACCGGGGCTTGCTCAACGGACATCGGAGTCTCCTGAAGAGGAACGCCCGCCTGAAACTGGCGGACGATGCAGGGATTGTAAGGACAGTTTTCCGGGCGGCCTTGCCGCCAAGCGACAACTTCTTATAGCGCAAACCCCGGTTTTACGCGGGTTTACGCCAATGCGACATATAGCATCGCAATGGCGCAGTTTAAACGGATGAGACGGTTTTTGCGGCAGTGGCGCAGGAATTTTGCGCCTCACACCTCAACCGCGCTCGGACGGCACCGACGACAACTCGAACGGGCTGCTGCTGCGGCGCTGGTTGCGGTCTTCACGGGGGGTGGCGCCGAAGAAGTTGCGGTAGGCGCTGGAGAAGTGCGGCCCCGAGGAAAAGCCGCACGACAGGCCGATCTGGATGATCGACTTGCTGGTTTGCATGAGCATCTGGCGCGCCTTGTTCAGGCGCAATTCCAGGTAATACTGGCTGGGAACACGGTTGAGGTATTGCTTGAAGATCCGTTCCAGTTGTCGTCGCGACACGCACACGTGCTGGGCGATTTCATCGGTGGTCAGCGGTTCTTCGATATTGGCTTCCATCAGCAGTACAGCCTGGGTCAGCTTCGGATGGCTGGAGCCCAAGCGGTTTTGCAGCGGAATACGCTGGCGCTCGCCGCCTTCGCGGATGCGCTCCACCACCAGTTCTTCGGAGACGGCACCGGCCAGCTCAGCGCCGTGGTCGCGGGCCAGCACCGCCAGCAGCAGGTCGAGCACCGACATGCCACCGCAGGCCGTCAGACGGTCGCGGTCCCAGTCGAACAGGTGGCTGGTGGCAATGACCTTGGGGAAGCGCTCGGCAAAGTCGTCCTGCCAGCGCCAGTGCACGGCGGCACGGTAGCCGTCGAGCAGGCCGAGCTGGGCCAGCGGGTACACACCGGCCGACAGGCCACCGATCACGCAGCCGGCGCGCACCAGTTGCTTGAGCGCGCTGCTGAGCTGGGACGCGATGACGGTGGGCGGCTCGTCCGCCAGCAGAAACAATTTCTGAAAGCCTTCGAGCTTGCCCGCCCACGGCTCGCCCGGCAGTTGCCAGGCGCCATGGATCGGCGGCTCGGCGTGCAGAAACGACAGTTCGTAGATCACCTCCGGATGCACCCGCTGAGCAACGCGCAAAGCCTCCTCAGCCAGCGCAAGCGTCAGTGCCTTGGTGCTGGGCCAGATGAGAAAACCAATTTTGTGGGCGGTCATTGAGGCTATCCGAAACAAAGAACGGTAATGAAGACAAGGGCCAATGCTAGCCCGTAAACCAACACAAATCTCAAAAACTGATGAAGATCAATGTGGGAGGGGGCTTGCTCCCGATGGCGGTATGGCAGATACACACGTGTTGACTGACACACTGCTATCGGGAGCAAGCGCCCTCCCACATAAAGCAAAAGCAATTCCAGGCAGTAAGGGCTATTTCAGGCTGCCGGACAGGAACTGCTGCAAGCGCTCGGACTGCGGGTTCACCAGCACTTCGCGCGGGTTGCCGCGCTCCTCGACGATGCCTTTGTGCAGGAACACCAGCTGGTTCGACACCTCACGGGCAAAGCCCATTTCGTGAGTCACCACCACCATGGTGCGGCCTTCCTGGGCCAGGTCCTGCATCACCTTGAGCACATCGCCCACCAGCTCCGGGTCGAGCGCCGAGGTGGGTTCGTCGAACAGCATCACCTCCGGTTCCATCGCCAGGGCGCGGGCAATCGCCACGCGCTGCTGCTCGCCACCGGACATGTGGCCGGGGAAGGCATCCTTGCGATGGCCTACGCCGACCTTGGCCAGGTAGTGCTCGGCCTTTTCGCGGGCGTCTTTTTTCGACACGCCGAGCACATGCACCGGGGCTTCCATCACGTTTTCCAGCGCGGTCATGTGCGACCACAGGTTGAAATGCTGGAACACCATGGACAGGCGCGAACGCATGCGCTGCAACTGTTTGGGGTCGGCGGCGCGCAGGGCGCCGTCCTTGGTGGCCACCAGGTTCAGCTCTTCGTTGTTGAGCAGAATCTTGCCGGCGTGGGGCTGCTCCAGCAGGTTGATGCAGCGCAAAAAGGTGCTTTTGCCTGAACCGCTGGAGCCGATGATGCTGATCACATCACCGGCCGCGGCGGCCAGGGACACGCCCTTGAGCACTTCATGACTGCCATAGCGTTTATGCAGGTCTTGGACTTCAAGCTTGTACATGCGGTCGGTTCTCACAAAAACAGGTGGTCAGTCGTTGAGCAAGCGCCCGTGACGCAGCGCTTCGCGCCCCGCCACCTTGGCCAGCCAGAAACCCGCTTGGGCATAACGCAGCCGTTCAACGGCGAACAACACCCCCGAGGTGCCCGCACAAATGGTGCTGACGCGGTCGTTGACGGGGTCGATCACTTCAAAAATTTCATCGCCGGCGTCTACCCGCTCACCGGCTTTACGCAGGTAACTGATCACCCCGGCGTGGGGCGCGAACAGCAACTCGGTGCCTTCGAAGGGCACGCCCTCGCAGGCCTCGTACTGCGGCGCGGGCCATTCGCCCCTGATCAGCCCCTGCTCGGCGAGAAACGCGAGGATGCCTTCGGCGTGGAAGATGGCTTCGTCACGCCCGGTATCGGCCTGGCCGCCCAGCTCCAGGGTGGTCGCCAGGCACGCCAGCGGGATCTGCGCCTCGGGGAACGCCCGCGACAACCGCAGCCACGGCAACGAACAGGCCTCGTCGAACGAGCTGCCGCCGGAATCTTCCGCCAGCAGACCGACCTTCACATTCAAATGCGCCGCCAGCGAACGCCACTGCGGCCAGTGCTGGGGCAATGCGTACATGTGCAGCGCGGCTTCGGCGTCGCAATGCAGGTCGAGGACGATGTCGGCAGTGCAGGCATGGCTCAGCAGTACGCGCTGCATGCCCTGCAACTGGCTGCCAGGTTCGGGCAAGGCGTTGAGCGCGTCGCTCATGGCCTGGCGAATCAGACGCACATTGGCATGGGGATCATCGCCAAGCCTGCCGTGCAGCAACTGCGTCACCGGCTCGCTGAGTTCGACGAAATCACGGTTGAAATTCTTGCCGCTGCCCACTTCGAAACGGCCCTGGTGGCTGCCTTGCAACAGCTGGCCCAGGCCCATCGGGTTGGCCACCGGCACCAGCTCGATCACCCCGTTGAGGGCGCCTTGCTGTTCCAGTTCGGTGAGACGTTTTTTCAGCTCCCAGGCGGCACGCATGCCGGGCAGTTCATCGGCGTGCAGGCTGGCCTGGATATAGGCCTTGCGCTCGCCGCTGCCAAAGCGAAACACGCTCAGTTGGCGCTCGCAGCCCAGGTGGCCCCAGGGCAACAGGTGATCGATACGTTCCATATCAGTGCTTCCGTGGAGCCAGGTAGCTCAGCCAGCGGCGCTCGGCCAACTTGAACAGGCGCACCAGGATGAAGGTCAGGCACAGGTAGAACACGCCGGCGGTGATGTAGGCTTCGAACGGCAGGTAATACTGCGCGTTCACCGTGCGCGCGGCACCGGTGATGTCGATCAGCGTGACGATGGAGGCCAGGCTCGTGGTCTGCAGCATCATGATCACTTCGTTGCTGTATTGCGGCAGCGCACGGCGCAGGGCCGACGGCAACAGGATGCGGCGGTACAGCTTATAGCGCGACATGCCCATGGCCTTGGCCGCTTCGATCTCGCCATTGGGCGTGGCCTTGAGACTGCCGGCGATGATCTCGGCGGTGTAGGCGCTGGTGTTGATCGCAAAGGCCAGGCACGCGCAGAACGTGGCGCTCGACAGCCACGGCCAGAGAAAGCTTTCACGTACCGCTTCGAACTGGGCCAGGCCGTAGTAGATCAAAAACAGCTGCACCAGCATCGGCGTGCCGCGAATCACATAGGTATAGAGCCAGGCGATGCCGTTGACGATCGGCTGTTTGGACACGCGCATCAGGCCCAGGGGCAAGGCAGCGAGCAGGCCGAAGAACAGCGAAATGGCGAGCAGTTTGAGGGTGGTCAGCAGGCCGCCGAGGTACAGCGGCATGGCCTCCCAGATGACGTTGTAGTCGAAGATCATAGATCGGCCGCCCTTACGCCTACCGAGTAGCGCTTCTCGAGGTAACGCAAGGCCAGCAACGACACGCTGGTGATCACCAGGTACATCGCCGCCACTGCGAGGAAGAAGGTAAAAGGCTCACGGGTGGCGTCGGCCGCCTGTTTGGCCTTGAACATCATGTCTTGCAGGCCCACCACTGAAATCAGCGCGGTGGCCTTGGTGAGCACCAGCCAGTTGTTGGTAAACCCGGGGATCGCCAGCCGAATCATCTGCGGCACCATCACCCGGAAAAACACCTGGAAAGCGCTCATGCCATACGCCAGGCCGGCCTCGGCCTGCCCCTTGGGAATGGCCATGAAGGCGCCGCGGAAAGTTTCCGACAGGTAGGCGCCAAAGATGAAACCCAGGGTGCCGATGCCGGCGGCCATGGGGTTCAAGTCGATATAGTCGTCAAAGCCGAGCATCGGCGCGACGCGGTTGAGCAGGTCCTGACCGCCGTAGAAAATCAGCAGGATCAGCACTAGGTCGGGGATCCCGCGGATCACCGTGGAGTACAAGTCACCCAGCCAGGCCAGCCAGCGCACCGGCGACAGGCGCAGCGCGACCCCGATCAGACCCAGAACAATGGCCAAGGCCATCGACGACAAGGCGAGCTGAAGCGTCAACCATGCGCCATCGAGGATAACGGCCCCGTAGCCTTTCAACATGATTCAGGTCCTCGAAAAGGGGGATGAAAAAATGGCGCAAACTTCAGAATGCTCTGTTGCTTGCGCCATTGGGGACGGACAGCTACGACGGTTTACTTGGTTTCAGGACCGTAAATGTCGAAGTTGAAGTACTTTTTCTCGATGGCCTGGTACTTGCCGTTGGCACGGATCGCGGCAATGGCTGCGTTGATGCGGTCCAGGTTTTCCTTGTCGCCTTTACGTACCGCGATGCCTACGCCGTCGCCGAAGTATTTGACGTCGGTGAAGGCCGGGCCCACGAACGCGTAGCCTTTGCCGGCGTCGGTCTTGAGGAAACCGTCTTCGAGCAGGGTGGCGTCGGCGACGGTGCCGTCGAGGCGACCGGCGGCCACGTCCAGGTAGATTTCGTTCTGGGTGCTGTAACCCTTGATGTCGGCACCTTTTGGCGCCAGCACTTCACGGGCGAAACGGTCGTGGATCGAGCCACGCTGTACGCCGATCTTCTTGCCCTTGAGTTCGTCCAGGCTGTCACTGACGGTGGTGCCTTCCTTCAATACCAGGCGCGCCGGGGTCAGGTAGTAGCGGTTGGTGAAGTCCACGGACTTCTTGCGGTCGTCAGTGATGGACATGGACGACAGAATCGCGTCGATCTTGCGCACTTTCAGCGCAGGGATCAGGCCGTCGAATTCCTGCTCGACCCAGGTGCACTTGACCTGCATCTCTTCGCACAGGGCGTTGCCGATGTCGTAGTCAAAGCCGACGATACTCCCATCCGGCGCCTTGGAAGCAAACGGAGGATAAGCCGCTTCGATACCAATTTTCAGAGGCTTGCCTTCAGCGAAAGCCTGCATCGACAACACGGACAGCGCCAGGGCGCCCAACAGCACGAGTTTCTTCATCATGGGACTCCATCGGTATAGGGCAAAACAGCAGTATGAGCCATGGCCCACGATGCGGCGAATAGCGGCGCTGCGTCCGTGCTCAGGCACAGCCTGCGACGACGAGCGAGTGATCGGCATTCTAACGACAGGCCGGAAGCCGATATTTCTTCAATGCGACAACAATTTACAGAAGCACTGAGAAAGCGGTTCCAGCACATTGACAGCCTCTGATTTTTATGCAGAGACAAAAGATATTAAACCTGTTGATGCTGCAAATTGCGGGCCTATTATTCGCAAACCCTTCTGGCACGGCAAGTGTGGTGTTAAATCTTATTTCAAAGGGGGATGGGGGTGCGGCTTTTTGGAGCGAGGGTGTAGGGGGATGCCTCAGGTTTGGGCGGCAGGTTACACATTTGCGCCGGGCGGTAACGCCAGGAAGTCGGTCACTGCAGAAGTGGATATTTATTGGTAATAGAGATTGGCCCTGCAAATGTGACTCAAAAAAATGTGGGAGGGGGTTGCTGCCGAGGGCGGTGTGTCAGCCACAGAGGTTTGACTGATACGCCGCCATCGGGAGCAAGCCCCTCCCACATTGGAGTTTCTGTGTTGGCCGAGCCTTACGCGGCGTTCATGGTCTTGTGCGTTTCGATCAATTGCGCCACCACACCCGGATCAGCCAGGGTGGAGATGTCGCCCAGCCCGTCGTACTCAGCCGTGGCAATCTTGCGCAGGATGCGCCGCATGATTTTCCCCGAACGCGTCTTCGGCAAGCCCGGCGCCCACTGGATCACGTCCGGCGAGGCAATCGGGCCGATCTCTTTGCGCACCCAGTTCTTCAGCTCCAGGCGCAGCGCTTCGTTCGGCTCTTCGCCATTTTTAAGGGTGACGTACACATAGATGCCCTGCCCCTTGATGTCGTGCGGCACGCCCACCACCGCCGCTTCCGCGACTTTCGGGTGCGCCACCATGGCACTTTCAATCTCCGCCGTGCCCATGCGGTGGCCGGACACGTTCAGCACGTCGTCCACCCGCCCGGTGATCCAGTAGTAGCCGTCCTCGTCACGCCGCGCACCGTCACCGGTGAAGTACATGCCACGGAAGGTCTTGAAGTAGGTGTCCACAAACCGGTCATGGTCGCCAAACAGCGTACGCGCCTGGCCCGGCCAGGAATCGAGGATCACCAGGTTGCCTTCGGCGGCGCCTTCAATCAGGTTGCCCAGGTTATCCACCAACGCCGGCACCACGCCAAAGAACGGCCGCGCCGCCGAACCCGGCTTGAGCGCATGGGCGCCCGGCAGCGGGCTCATCATGTTGCCGCCGGTTTCGGTCTGCCACCAGGTGTCGACAATCGGGCAACGGGATTGGCCGACGTTCTTGTAGTACCAGTCCCACGCTTCCGGGTTGATCGGCTCCCCCACCGAACCGAGCAGACGCAGGCTGCTGCCGTCGGCGCCTTCGCAGGCAGCGGTGCCCGAGGCCATCATTGCGCGGATTGCGGTCGGTGCGGTGTAGAGGATATTGACCTTGTGCTTGTCGACGATCTTCGCCACCCGGGTGATGTCCGGGTAGTTCGGCACGCCTTCGAACAGCAAGGTAGTCGCGCCATTGGCCAGCGGGCCGTAGACGATGTAGGTGTGGCCGGTGACCCAGCCGACGTCGGCGGTGCACCAGTAGATTTCGCCCGGACGGTAGTCGAACACGCGCTCATGGGTGAGCGCCGCGTACAACAGGTAGCCGCCGGTGGTGTGCTGCACGCCCTTGGGCTTGCCGGTGGAGCCGGAGGTATAAAGGATGAACAGCGCTTCTTCAGCGCCCATCTCTTTGGGCGCACACACGGTGCCGGCCACTTTCATCAGGTCTTCGTACCAGATGTCGCGATGCTGGTTCCACTTGATCGCGCCATTGGTGCGCTTGCACACGATGACCTTCTGGATGCTGCTGGTTTCCGGGTTGGTCAGCGCGTCGTCGACGTTGGCCTTGAGCGGAATCTTCTTACCGGCTCGGATGCCTTCGTCGGCGGTGATCACCACTTTCGACTTACAGTCGATGATGCGACCGGCCAGGGCTTCCGGGGAAAAACCACCGAACACCACCGAGTGGATCGCGCCGATGCGGGTACAGGCCAGCATGGCGACCACGGCTTCGGGGATCATCGGCATGTAGATGGTCACCACGTCGCCACGGTGCACGTCCTGGCCACGCAGGGCGTTGGCGAACTTGCAGACCTGCTCATGCAGCTCGCGGTAAGTGATGTTGCGGCTCTCGGCAGGGTCATCGCCCTCCCAGATGATCGCGATCTGGTCGCCACGCTCGGCGAGGTGACGGTCCAGGCAATTGTAGGAAACGTTCAAGGTGCCATCGGCGAACCACTTGATGTCGACATGGTGATCGTCGAACGAAGTCTGCTTCACCGTGGTGAAAGGCTTGATCCAGTCCAGACGCTGGGCTTGCTCGCGCCAGAAGCCATCGGGATTGACCACCGACTGCTGGTACATCGCCTTGTAGGTCGCCTCGTCGGTCAGCGTGTTGGCTGCTACTTCGGGACGAACGGGGTACAGGGAAGCCGCACTCATCTTTCTTACCTCGGTGACATAGTTGTTGTTGTATGGCCCCGTTGTAGCCGGGCCAGACCTATAGAACCATTCGACGATGGTAGTAACAAGACCCTACAAATTGCCCCGCCATAGCCCTTGCTGCTCTGGCCCGCGCCCCGTGGCGCTTTGCGACGTACTGAAAAAACCCTGGCCGGCCGATTGTTACAAAAACCACCAAAAGTGTTTATCAAAAGCACGGGTATATGAACAACGCCCGCACGCCTAAAATCAACTCCGCCAACAAGGCACCGCGATTAACAACGCAACAGCCCCCACCCAGGCCACGTTAATCCGAACGTCCCAACTCTCAAGTGACACGCGTGGCCTCACAAGGGCCTCGTGACCCCTCTCGCCCTGAAAAAGGTAGACAGACCCGATGAAAGCTTTATTGATAATGACCCTCAGCAGCCTGTGCGCCACCGCCGCCCTGGCCGACGAGGCCCCCACCGAACTGGCCGGCCGCGACGCGCCGATTGTTGAAGATTACAGCTACAGCACCCACCTCGATGTCGCCAAGGTGGTGCACATGAGCAACGTTCCCGATGTATGCCGCGTGGTACCGGTGCAAATGGAATATGACGATTCCCAGGGTCAGCGGCATATTCTCAAGTACCACGTGATGGGCGGCGGTTGCTCCAACGGATAAGCGGATTCTTGCTCGCCGCAGGACATTGCTCTTGCGGCCAAGAGCCATTTGCTGACTGGAATGCGATTCAGGCGCTGCCCCCAATCCCATTGTGGGAGCGGGCTTGCTCGCGAAGGCGATAGCCGCCACACCACCACAATCCTCGCCAAATACCCTCCCCCCGGCATCAACAAACCACCCCACCACCCCTCAAAAATTTCCAGCCTCGCTAACCCCCTGTAAATCCTCGCCTTAGCCCAAATACCCGCCTGCCTGCGCCCCCACCGTGACCATCCGCCACAACACAAAGCCGATTTTTTCCCTATAATGCGCGGGTAAATCGGGCCTGCAATATCCCTTTACACAGGGACGAAGAGCCAGACCTGAGGCATCGCCAGGGCAAGCACCTGCACCTGCACCTGCGCCCCTCAAGCCTCACGCAGCACCCGTTAGCCCATTCCGTTTTTTTGCCTGCGCGAGCTGTTGCAACAAACGATTCCTTAAGATCCACCGCGGCCCGAGGGCCGTGTGAACACCCAACCATCCGGTTTCACACGGGCACCTTTGCGCCCTCACGCAGGAGACGACACGTCATGCTGAGCTGGGACGAATTCGACAAAGAAGAAGACGGCGAAGTCGCCACCAAAGGCGCCAATGCCGGCCACGCCACCGAAGCCAACATGGACCGCCTCGACGGTGCCGGCGCCGCAGCCGCCATCGAAGCCCGCGCCGTTACCGCCAGTGACTCCGCCGCCATCGTGCGCGCCAAGGCAGCGCTGGACAAACTCGACGTCGCCGAAGGCCTCGCCGAACTCGAAGGCTCGGCCGCCCGCGTCGCCGTCGACGAAAAGCGCATGATCAACTGCCGCGCCGACCTCAACCAGCTCGTGCCTTTCAAATACGACTGGGCCTGGCAAAAGTACCTCGACGGCTGCGCCAACCACTGGATGCCGCAAGAGGTCAACATGACCGCCGACATCGCCCTGTGGAAAACCCCCGAAGGCCTCACCGACGACGAACGCCGCATCGTCATGCGCAACCTCGGCTTCTTCTCCACCGCTGACTCGCTGGTCGCCAACAACCTGGTGCTGGCCGTGTACCGCCTGATCACCAACCCGGAATGCCGCCAGTACATCCTGCGCCAGGCCTTCGAAGAAGCGATCCACACCCACGCCTACCAATACTGCATCGAATCCCTGGCCATGGATGAAGGCGAGATTTTCAACATGTACCACGAGATTCCATCGGTCGCTAAAAAAGCAGCCTGGGGCCTCAAGTACACCCGCTCGATCTCCGATCCGAAGTTCGAAACCGGCACCGTCGACACCGACAAAGAGCTGCTGCGCAACCTGGTCGCCTACTACTGCGTATTGGAAGGCATCTTCTTCTACTGCGGCTTCACCCAGATCCTGTCCATGGGCCGCCGCAACAAAATGACCGGCGTGGCCGAGCAGTTCCAGTACATCCTGCGCGATGAGTCGATGCACCTGAACTTCGGTATCGACGTGATCAACCAGATCAAAATCGAAAACCCGCATTTGTGGGACGCCGAGATGAAGGAAGAAGCGACCCAGATGATTCTGCAGGGGACGCAGCTGGAGATTGAATACGCGCGGGATACCATGCCGCGTGGGGTGCTGGGGATGAATGCGGCGATGATGGAGGATTACCTCAAGTTCATCGCTAACCGCCGTCTGTCGCAGATCGGCTTGAAGGAAGAGTATCCAGGGACTACTAACCCGTTTCCGTGGATGAGCGAAATCATGGATTTGAAGAAAGAGAAAAACTTCTTCGAAACCCGCGTGATTGAGTATCAGACGGGTGGGGCGTTGAGCTGGGATTGATTCCTTAGCCAAGCAACACTATGAGCCCTGATCAACTCAGGGCTTTTTTATGCCCGATGAATTCTCCCGCAAACACGTCATGGTGGCGAAAGCTCATTCAACCTTTCCGAACGAAGCAGCGAATTTACTAACGACGACGACCACCGATCCCGTCCAGCTTGTAGGAAATTTCCTAGACGCAATAATGGCTACTCAGTATCGTCCGAGGGTTTTCTACCCTCGGCGGCTGTATGGATAGTACGAAAGACAAAACGGATTGGAGCGACGCGGAGCTGGCAGCGGCGGTCGAGGCTTATCTAAAGATGTGGACCTGGGAAAAGACCGGGCAACCCTTCAACAAAGCCCTCGAGAACCGTCTTCTGCGCGAGGGCCCGGTTGCCGGTCGCGCAAAAGGCTCCATCGAATTCCGTATGCAAAACATCTCCACCGTACTCGTCCAAATGGGTTGGGACCGTATCGAAGGCTATAAGCCAGCCAAAAACGTAGGCTCAGGCGTAGAGCAGCGCATCCGTCATGCCCTCGCTGCACAGGGTATCTTTGAGTCCGAAGACGCTGCCCAAACCGCCGATGAGCAAACACTTATCCGCCGCGCCTGCAAACTTCAGCAACAACCGTTCCCAAAACTACCGGACGGCATCGTCCAACCGCAGAAAGTGTCCACCGTCAGCGCAGCCTTTGTGCGTGACCCAAAGGTTCGCGCTTGGGTACTGAAGCAAGCCAACGGAATCTGCGAAGGCTGCGGTTCAAATGCGCCTTTCGAGGTCGACGGCCAGCCATTTCTTGAAGTACATCACGTCAAGCACCTCGCCCAGAAGGGTTCGGATCGCATCTCCAATGCTGTAGCCTTGTGCCCCAATTGCCATCAGCGTTGTCACCGGTCGAGCGACCGGGATGCTTTCACTGAAGCGCTTTACGCCAAAGTCGGAAGATTGGCACGGGAGTAAACTCCTGCGGTCACACCTGATGCACGTTCAAACATATTCGATAGGACCGAGGCCAACCCGTGAACCCAGACATGCTCGAAGCCGGCCCCGCTGACGCCAAAGTACTCTCTGTCTTTGACTTCGACGGCACCCTCACCCACCACGACAGTTTCGTGCCCTTTCTCAAGTTCGCTTTCGGCACGGGCGCGTTCTATGGCCGCATCGTGAAGCTGGCGCTGCCGGGGCTGCGCTTTCTGGTGCGGCAGATCAGTCGGGACGAGTTGAAGGCGCAGTTGATCCGCACCTTTATGGCCGGGGTGGAGAAGACGTGGGTGCAGCGCAAGGCCGAGGAGTATTGCCAGCGCAATTGGGCGCGGTTGATGCGCCCGGCGGGTGTGTTGTCGGTGGAGCAGGAGTTGGGCTCGGGGGCGGTGGTGACGCTGTGTTCGGCGTCGCCGGCGTTGGTGTTGCAGCCGTTTGCCGATCGGCTGGGGATCCGCTTGATCGGGACCGAGCTTGAGGTGGTGGACGGCGTGCTGACCGGCAAGCTCACGGGGAATAATTGCCGCTGCGAGAACAAGGTGCTGCGCCTTGAAGCCGTGTATGGGGACCTGGGGGCCTATCGGCTCAGGGCCTGGGGCGACACACGCGGAGATCGCGAGTTGCTGGCGGCGGCGCAGGATGCGCATTTTCGGCATTTTCATGCGAAGAAGAAGCGGCGGCCGCGGTTGCAGCGTTGATGCGCGAGGTGGGGGTTGGCGGTGGACCGAGGCGATCCCATCGCTGCCTCGCGGGGCTCGACAGCTCTTATCAAACACAAAATAACTTTTTGATTTAAAACCTGAAATTCCAGGCAGCCACATTCCTGTGGCGAGCAGGCTTGTCCTGCGTTGGGCTGCGCAGCAGCCCCAAAACCGTGCTCCGGGCAGCGTCAGTTACACCGTGTTTCCCTTGATTGGGGGCGCTGCGCCCCCCAACGCGGGGCAAGCCCGCTCGCCACATAGGCTCCAGTTTGCTGCGCGACAGCGTTAAGTCGAAGACTTGGCGGAGCCTCCCACATTTTTGCTCTGCGTCAGCCTGATAGTTGCGTAGTATCGGGCCATCCCTCTCACGGACCCGAGCCCCATGAAGTTCGATACGGCCTATAGCCTGAGTCTCGATGACAAGCTGTCGATCTACGACGTGCGAGACCTGAATTTCGACGAAACCGCCGCCTACGATTCCGACAAGGACAGCTTCCTGTGCCCCAACGATGCATGCCGGGCGGCGTTCGAGACGGGCAATACGCTGGCCACGTTCAACGCGAAAAACGTCAATTACCTGCGTACGCCTCACTTCAAGAACAGGACCGGCACCCAGCATATCGACGGCTGTCGCTATGCCAGCCTGCACAAGGCCGCGAGCGGAGAAAGCGACGACGCGCGCGAGGATAATTTCCCCTCGGAATTTGTATTGACGCGCCGTAGGTACCCGCGCAAAACGCCAGCTGCCGGCAGCCAGGGGCAGACCTTGCCTGAGCCTGCGAACCCGTCCGCCAACCGCGTCAGCCTGCCCGTGAGTTCAAGCGAAACCACCCCGGACAAGACCAGCGTGTTCGCCCATCCGGTGGAATGTTACGTGTCGAACATCGACGACAAGGACCTGCTCAAGGCGATGCCGCTGAAGATCGGCGAGCACACCGCGACCTATTGGACGTTTTTCAAGAAGATCGAATACCTGCAGGACAACAAGGGCCTGATCTACTGGGGCAGGATCAAGGCCATCAAGGACTACACCAGCAGCTTTCGCATCGACTTCGACAAGAAGGTGTGGCTCGACAAAAAGCCGTATTCGGTCAACGTGTACCTGAGCAAAAAACTCATCGAGAACTACCGCAAGCGCACGGCGTTCCTGGAGCAGATCAAGGCGGCGGCGAGCAGTGAGCGGGCGTTGTATTGCTTCTTCTACGGCGTGACGCCGGAGCTGAAACAGGTGCCGAGCAAAAAGAACCCCGAGCAGACGTTCGGGGTGTTCAGTGCGAATATCGAGAACCTGGATCATCTGATTATTCGCGAAGCGCCGGGGCTGCAGACGCTTTAAGCAGTCGCGCGTGCACACGGCGCATTTGCCCAGTAGATGAACGGCGCAAACAACTGTACAAAAAACCAGTATAGTTTGCCTTCCCGTCGAATCCTGGAGAAACCCCATGTCCTCTCTGGCAATGAGCTCGTTCGTAGACCAGCAGATCGTCCTGCACCAATTCACCGCCAAACACAGCGTACAGGCCCGTGCCATGCTGGGCTGGAGCCACGAAGACCTGGCCCGCCAGGCCGGGGTTTCGGTGGCGTCGGTGCAACAGTTTGAAAGCCGCGCGCAGGTGGACGATGAGGTGCGCCTGGCGCTGGCGTTTCGGTTGGAGGCTGAAGGCCTGGTGTTCTTCCCGGGGTTTGCGCCGGGGTGGGGGATGAGTGTGCGCCGGTTTGATACCGCCGCGCCCGAGCCGGCCGCCCCAGGCATTCTCTCGCGGTTCATGGGTTCAACAGCGTCATCAATTGACTCATCAACCCCTCAACCGAATGGTGCGTAGTATCCAATCGAATAACCGGACACTTCAGCGGTTTCAACCAGCGTTCATGCCGACACGCACTGCACAGGCTGTGGTTGCTGCCATGGTAGCGCGCGGCCCAGGCCAGGAATGCCGTGCTGTCAGCATGGCGGCTGCCGCCTTCCAGTATCTGGTCACCGTAGCGCCGCACTTCCCGCAGGCGCAGGCGGTGCAGTCGGGTTTGCGGGCTCAGGCTCTGAAATATCACCTGGGTAAACCAGGAGATCATCGAATCGCCCCAGCCACAGAGTGAGCCGGATAGCGCCCCCTTCATGGCCGTGCCGTGATCAGGTCGCACTCCCCTGCCGCTTGTAGCAACGCTGAAACACCTTGAAAAGTCATTTTCCAAAGGTGTCCGCGCCTCAGCTTGAGACGCGCGCCTGCGCACCTTGAGTCTCAACCTCCAGCCACCAAGTGTGCCCGCGTTCCGGTTGATTCAGGCTGAACGCCTGCCCCATTGGCGGCGTGGTAATCGACACGTTGCGCTCCCAGGCCAGGGCCATGATGCGGTCGAAGGGTTCGTGCCAGGCGTGGAACGCCAGATCGAATGTGCCGTTGTGAATCGGCAGCAGCCAGCGGCCCCTGAGGTCGATGTGGGCCTGCAGGGTTTGCTCCGGTTGCATGTGCACGTGGGGCCAGTCGACGTTATAGGCGCCGGTTTCCATCAGCGTCAGGTCGAACGGGCCGTACTGCTCGCCGATGCGTTTGAAGCCGTCGAAATAGCCGGTGTCGCCACTGAAGAAAATGCGCCGCGCAGCATCGATCATCACCCACGAACACCACAGGGTCTGGTTGCTGTCAAACAGCCCGCGCCCGGAAAAGTGCTGGGCGGGCGTGGCCACGAAACGAATGCCCTCCACCTCCGTTCCTTCCCACCAGTCCAGTTGCCGCACTTTGCTGGCGTCCACTCCCCATTTAACCAGCGTGTCGCCCACGCCGAGCGGTGCCAGAAAGTAACGGGTCTTGTCGGCCAGTTGGATGACAGCCTTGCGGTCCAGATGGTCGTAATGGTTGTGGGACAGAATCACCGCCTCCAGCGGCGGCAGCGCTGCAAGGCTGATGGGCGGCTGATGAAACCGCTTGGGCCCGGCCCAACTGAAAGGCGATGCGCGCTCGGCAAACACCGGGTCGGTGAGCCAGAACTTGCCGCGCATTTTCAGCAACACGGTGGAGTGTCCCAGGCGAAACACGCTGTGATCAGGCGCGGCCAGCAGTTGCTCACGCGTCAAGGGTTGCACCGGGATCTCGCCCACCGGCCGTGTGTTGCGCGGTTTGTGGAACAGCATCTTCCAGAAGATGCCCAGGGTTTTGCCAAACCCGCCGTGGGGCACCCGGGTGCCGTTGCTGAACTGCCCCTGTGCCTGCTCGGCAGGCGCGGTTTCTTGGGATGAGGTGGTGGCCATTACAACAAAGCTCCTGCGAACTGCGGGAAAATTACACTGCACAGTGTAGTTTCAAGATTGCAACAAAACCCGGAGCAAGTAAACTGCCGAGTGTAATTTCTCTCGGAGCCCATCGCCCGCCATGACTGCCCCCCAACGCCTCACCGACCGCAAGCGCGAAGCCATTGTGGCGGCGGCCATCGCCGAGTTTCGCGCCAATGGGTTCGAGGTCACCAGCATGGACAGGATTGCCGCCACCGCCGGCGTCTCCAAGCGCACGGTGTACAACCACTTCCCCAGCAAAGAGGAGCTGTTCGCCGAGATCCTCCATCAACTCTGGGCCAGCAGCGTCGCGCAACTCGACATCAGCTACGCCGGCGACCGCCCGTTGCGTGAGCAACTGCGCGGCTTGCTCGCCGCCAAGATGCAGATGATGTCGGACGCCAACTTCCTCGACCTGGCGCGCGTGGCGATCGCCGCCACCATCCATTCGCCGGAGCGCGCGCAGGATATGGTCAACCGCCTGAGCTCACGCGAAGAAGGCTTTACCCAATGGGTGCGCGCCGCGCGTGACGATGGCCGCCTCAGTTGCACCGACCCGGCGTTCGCCGCGCACCAGATCCAAAGCCTGCTCAAGGCCTTTGCGTTCTGGCCGCAGATCACCCTCGGCCAACCCACCCTGGAAGCGGCCGAACAGGCCCGCGTGATCGAGTCGGCCATCGACCTGTTCCTCGCGGGCTACGAAGTCCGCCCCACGCCCCTCACTGGCACTGTGCCATAAGCGACATCGACGGTCGCTTTTGGCGCATTCGTCACCCGATTTGTGCAAATGGCCTCCAAGGCCACTGATTATTCCCTTACAAATAACTGACAATATTCCCGGTCATTATCCGATCAACGGTTGATCCAGCGAACGCGCACCGCCGTACCTGTAAAAAATCAGCTGGGCCAGGAATTTATGGAAAACAGACGAGGCAAAGGACTTTCATTTGCCAGGCGTATCTACCAGCCAAGGATCATCGGCCTGGTTGTCGGCAGCATCAGTGTCACCGGTGCGTTATACCCGCTGGCCATGCCGGGTTGGGTGTGGGCGTTTCTGCTGTTCAACGGGTTCATATGGGGGCATGCGGCGTACCAGTTATCGACACGTTCGCAATTTCCCTACCAGGCCGAACAGCGCAACTTCCTGTACGACTCGGTGTTCGGCGGCTTCTGGGTCGCTGCCGTGCAATTCACACCGCTGACCACCGTGACCATCCTGTCGATGATCACCATGAACAATGTCGCGGCCGGCGGCAAGCGTCTGTTCCTGCGCGGCCTGCTGGCCCAGGGCGTCGGCATCGCAGTGGCGTGGGCGCTGTTCGGTGTGCGCTTGAACCCCGATGTCAGCCGGCTTCAGGTCTACAGCTGCCTGCCGATGTTGACGCTCTACCCCATGGCCATCGGCATGGTCTGTTACCAATTGGCAATCAAACTGTCGGAACACAAACGCGCGCTCGGCGCCCTGAGCCGTACTGACAGCCTCACCGGCCTGCTCAACCACGGCTCCTGGAAAGACCTGCTGCACCTCAAGTTCCACGAGTGCCAGCAACAGCGCAGCCACGCCACCATTGCGCTGATCGATATCGACCACTTCAAGCAGATCAATGACACCCACGGCCACATCGTTGGCGACACAGTGCTGCGCGAGCTAAGCCTGGAACTGCGACGCAAGCTGCGGGAAAAGGACCTGGCCGGGCGTTACGGCGGCGATGAGTTCTGTGTGATTCTTCCGCAAATGCCTTTGGCTGACGCCGCGCAGATCATGGAACGCATGCGCGAGACCTTCAGCAATTACCGTCACCCGCAGATTCCCGAATTAAGGGTCAGCCTGAGCATCGGCCTGGCGGATTTCCAGCCCTTCTTCAGCGATGCCTCGATGTGGCTGAATGCGGCGGACCGCGCGCTGTACGACGCCAAGGACACCGGACGCAACCGGGTCAAGGTCAGCGACCAGGTGATTGCCCATTTCGCCTGAAGTCGTCGTACGACACCTCGTCAGAATCTTCTTTCATCGCGCTCCGGCGACAGCATAATGCCACTATCGGTCACCTGCCCAAAAAAGGTCCTGCCCCTGGGGCGAACTTGTTGTCAGGCTGATCACTCATAAGCCCGTTCCACCTTCTGTCGGCATCAGGAAGTCGACAATGAGCACGTCCGCCGTAGGCCAAGCGCCAAACGGGGCAAGCGCCAATCCATGGATAACTCACGACGTTGCTTGTCCGAGCACTGCACATGCTATTCA
This sequence comes from Pseudomonas sp. MH9.3, assembly GCF_034354675.1. NCBI lineage: Bacteria > Pseudomonadati > Pseudomonadota > Gammaproteobacteria > Pseudomonadales > Pseudomonadaceae > Pseudomonas > Pseudomonas sp. MH9.3. The sequence goes on from NZ_CP133785.1 coordinate 2,319,521, forward strand.
ACGCCTACAAAAAAACCATCACTGCCCTGCAACACACCCTTGCCCAGCAATCCAGCCTGCTCGACGCCATTGAGCGCTCCATGGCCGTGATCGAATTCGACCTGCAAGGCACCGTGTTGCGCGCCAATGACAATTTTCTGCAAACCATGGGCTACCGCGCCGAGCAAGTCATCGGCCAGTCGCACCGCCTGTTCTGCACGCCCGAATTTGCCCGCAGCGCGCAATACAGCCAGCTGTGGACCCAACTGCGCAATGGCCAGTTTCAGTCCGGCACCGTTGAGCGGCTGAGCAGCAATGGCCAGTCGGTGTGGTTGGAAGCCAGCTACAACCCGGTGCGTGACGAAGCGGGCACTGTGATCAAAGTGGTGAAGTACGCCCTGGACGTGACCCCACGCCTGCAGGCCGAAAGCGAGGCCAACGCCAAACTCGAAGCCATCGGCCGCGCCATGGCGGTGATCGAGTTCAACCTCGACGGCACCATCATCACCGCCAACGAGAATTTCCTTACGCGTATGGGCTATAGCCTGGCGCAGATTCAGGGCAAGCATCACCGCCTGTTCTGCACGCCGGAATCGGCCAACAGTGCAGCCTATGCCGATTTCTGGAAGCGTCTTAACCAGGGCGAACTGTTCAGCGGACAGTTCGAGCGAATCGACAAAAATGGCCATACCGTGTGGCTCGAGGCCAACTACAACCCGGTGTACGACGCCAGCGGGCGCCTGTGCAAGGTGGTGAAGTTCGCTTCCGACATCACCGCCCGCGTGCAACAACATGCCGCCGACGCCGCGAGTGCGGCGCAGGCGTATCACATCTCCGTCAGCACCCGCGACATCGCGGAACAAGGCGCCGAGGTGATTCAGCAATCGGCCAGTGGCATGCGCGAAATTGCCGCAGACATCGACGGCTCGTCGCAACTGATCGCCAAACTGGGCGAGCGTTCGCAACAGATCACCGCCATCGTTAACACCATTCGCGGGATTGCGGATCAGACCAACCTGCTGGCCCTCAACGCGGCCATCGAGGCGGCACGGGCCGGCGAACAGGGCCGCGGTTTTGCGGTAGTGGCCGATGAAGTACGGCAACTGGCGGCCCGCACCAGCGGTTCGACCATGGAAATATCCGGCATGATCGCAATGATCCAGGAAGAGACCCGCCAGGCCATCGACAGCATGGACGGCACCCGCGACCGCGCAGCCCTCGGCGTGGACCTCGCCAACCGCGCCGGCACGGTGATCCTGCAGATTCGCCAGGGCACCAGCGAGGCGGTGCAGGCAGTGAGTGCGTTTGCCGGTGAGCGGGTCAGCAACTGACCCTGCTTGATCCGCCAAACGGTGCCAATGCCAAAGGGTGCCTAATGTGGGAGGGGGCTTGCCCTAATGCCAGTCAGTTAAGCGCAGCTCCCCTGTGGGAGCGGCGGTGCGACGATTCGACTTGCCCGCGAAAGCGGTGGGTCTTCAGCATCAATGTTTGCTGCGCCGACGCCATCGGGAGCAAGCCCCCTCCCACATTTTGTACAGCGTTCGGCAGACCATTTCGGTCGGCTCTCAGGCCGCCGCGCTTTTGATCTTGATCTTAGGCGCCCCGTCAAACACGCTGGCCGAACGCAGGTTTTGGAGCGTGGGTAACCCGGCAGGACGCCGGGTTAGCCGCGCTGGGCCAAGGATGGCCCATCGCGGCGGCCCACGCTCCAAAGCCTGCGTTCGGGCACACCGAGCCTGGGCGAGGTGCCGAGTGTTGGGGCAAGAGCGTTTTGCTTACTTTTGCGCTTTTCAAAAGTGAGCCGCCGTAAGGGCGGAACCCTAAGTCGTCGTTACCGCAGAAACGGATAGGTACACCGAAAAGTCGCACCGCTCGTTGCTTCGAGCATCACGCTGGCTTAACTGAACGGCATTAGGGCTTGCCCCCTCCCACAGTTGAGCTTGCTCCCACATTGGGAATTGCTGCACTGCATACCTCAGTTGGGCCTCGCTCCGGGCACGTGCTGCGCCAACTGCTCAAACAGCGTCACCACCGAACGCAACGCCCGGCAATCCGGGCGTGTCAGCAGCCATAGCGCGGTATCGTGCCCTGCCAGCGCAGGCCCCAGGGGTTGCAGTTGCGCGTCCAGTAAAAAGTCCGGCAAGGCCGCCACCCCAAGCCCGGCCCGCACCAGTTCGGTCACCGAGAGCATGCTGTTGCAGCGGTAGCTGAGGCGCACACCCGGCAGGTGTTCACGGCGCCAGGCCACGGTGGGGTGATCGGGCAGGAAATCATCCGGCGCGATCCAGTCCAGCTCGGCCAACGCGCGGCCCGCGTGCCGGCGCGCATACTCGGTGCTGGCACACACCCGATACGCCACGCTGCCCAGGTTGCGTCCGACCAGGTGCTGCGGCGGCGTCCGGGTCAGGCGCAGGGCAATGTCGGCATCGCGGCGGCTGAGGTTGGCAAAGTCATTCGACGTGCTCAGCTCCAGCGTCAGCGCCGGGTAAGCCGGCATGAACTGCGCCAGTGCCGGCAACAGCAGGCTTTGCAGCACAGAGTCGGTGCAGGTCAGGCGTACCGTGCCGCTGATCACCTCGCCGCCCTGCTCCACACCGATGCGCGCGGCTTCCAGGGCCTGCTCGGCACGTTCAGCCTGCTGCGCCAGGTTGCTTGCCAGGCCGGTGGGCAGGTAACCGGCGCGGCTTTTTTCAAACAGCGTTTGCCCCAGTGCCGCCTCCAGCCGCCGCACCGCGCGGAACACCGTGGACACATCCACCCGCAACAACGCCGCCGCCCGCGCCAGGCTGCCGCCGCGCACCAGCGCCAGGATCAGGGACAGGTCGGTGTAGTCGATTTGATAGTGCGTGGCTGCATTGAGCATGTGGGAAAACGCCAATTTTGATTGCGTGAGCGCCAATCTATAGTGCGCATCAGGACACAACAAGCCATGGGATGCCTCTGATGAAAACCACCGCTCTGCACATTGCCCTGATCGGCGACTACAACCCGGATGTGATCGCGCACCAGGCGATCCCGCTCGCGCTGCAACAGGCCGCGCACACCCTGGGCCTGACGGTGCACGTCAAGTGGCTCGCCACCGACACGCTCACCTCCACGGCGCTGTTGCAGGGTTTCGACGGGTTCTGGTGCGTGCCCGCCAGCCCCTACCGCGACACGCAAGGCGCCTTGCGCGCGGTGCGTTTTGCCCGCGAACAGCGGCGCCCTTTCCTCGGCACCTGCGGCGGTTTTCAGCACGCTGTGCTCGAATATGCCCGCCATGTACTGGGCTGGGCCGATGCCGAACACGGTGAACTGGTGCCGGATGCCCAGCGTGCGGTGATCGCGCCGCTTGGCTGCGCGTTGGTGGAAGCGATCGACACCATACGTTTGGTCCCCAACACCCGCATCGCCGATGCCTACGGCCAGCTGGATCTCGAAGAAGGCTACCGCTGCCGCTACGGCATCAACCCCGCCTTCGAAAGCGCTCTGCTGGAAGGCGACTTGATTGCCAGCGGCCACGACGCCGCCGGCGAGCCGCGCGCCGTCGAACTGCTGAACCACCCGTTCTTCGTCGCCACGCTGTTCCAGCCCGAACGTGCGGCGCTCAAGGGCACCACGCCGCCACTGGCGATGGCGCTGCTCAAGGCCTGCCAGGCGCTTTCGGCATGATCGCCAACACACCCGCGCCGCCCTACTACGCGGTGATCTTCAGCTCGCTGCGCAGCGAGGGGGACCAGGGTTACGGCCAGGCAGCCCTGCGCATGCTGGAACTGGCCCGCGAACAACCGGGGTTCCTCGGCGTGGAGTCGGCGCGCGAGGACGGGCTGGGGATTACGGTTTCTTATTGGCGCAGCGAAGCGGCGATTCTGGCGTGGAAGCAAAACGCCGAGCACACGCAGGTACGCGAGCAAGGGCGCGCCAGCTGGTATTCGGCGTTTCATACGCGCGTGTGCAAGGTCGAAAGGGCTTACGCCTTTTCAGTCTGAAATGCACACCTCTGTGGGGAGGGGCTTGCTCCCTCCCCACAATTTGATCTTTACCGGGTCAAGAAAGACCCTAAAACACCCCGCGCGCACGTTAATGTCGGTTTGGTGATAGCGCCGTTCACAATCACTTGTTAAAAAGGAAGCCTTCTCAAGTTACCTCCACGAAAGGACTTCGCTTATGCCTGTCACGTTTTCCAAGAGCGCTTTGCTGCTCGCACTGATGCTCGGTCTTGGCCAGGCGCAGGCAGCCGACTCGATCAGCCCGGCCGAGTTGGCGACAAACGAAGGCATCCCCTACCCGGCCGTCATCGCCCACCGTGGTGCGTCCTACGATGCCCCCGAATCCACCGCCGCGGCCTACAAGGTCGCGCGCGACCTGGGCGCCGACTACCTGGAAATGGACCTGCAGCGCAGCAAGGACGGCGTGCTGTTTGCCCTGCACGACAATAACCTGCAGCGCACCACCGACGTGGCCAGCAAGTTCCCCGAGCGCAAAGACGCGCCGGCCAACGAGTTCACCTGGAAAGAACTGCAAACGCTCGACGCCGGCAGTTGGTTCAACGCCGCTTACCCGGACCGCGCCCGCCCGGGCTTCGTCGGCCTGAAAATCCAGAGCCTGGACGACATCATCAAGATCGCCGAAGGCAACCCGCAGCACAAACCCGGCCTGTACATCGAGACCAAGGAGCCCAAGCAATTCCCGGGCATCGAAGCCGACCTCAAAAACAAGCTGCTGGACAAGGGCTGGCTGAGCTCCGCCGGTTCCAAGCTGGGCAAGAGCAACACCGGCGTCGGCCAGGGCAAGGGCCGCGTGGTGCTGCAAACCTTCGAGGTGTCGAGCCTCAAAGAGTTGCAAAAGGAAATGCCGAACACGCCGAAGATTCTGCTGCTTTGGGTGGGTGAAGGCAGCATCGAGCCGAAATCCAAACAGACCTTCGCCGAATCCGGCGAGCCGACCAAGGCCGCCTACTACGCCAAGCAAGAGCCGAAAGACGCCGCCGAGTTCGAAAAATGGGTCGACCAGGCCAAGGACCTTGGCGCCATCGGCACCGGCCCTTCGGCCGAGCTGACCCATCACGGTGACCAGAGCTACACCGACCTGGTGAAACCGCAAATGAACAAACTGACCCACGACAAAGGCCTGCTGGTGCACGTCTACACCGTCGATGAGCCGGTGGATTTCGAAAAAGTGATGAACGCCGGTGTCGACGGCATTTTCACCAACCGCGCGGCCGAACTGCTGAAGTTCTACAAGCGCTGGCCGTCGTCCAGCGTGCAGGACCTGCTCAACGACTATAAATACTGAGGCATTGGTGTCAGTGCGCCATTAAGGATGAATTAAGTTGCGCTGGTTAATCTGGCGCCACTTAAACAGTTCACCCAAGAGGACACACCATGAAAACTTTGACTGCCCTGTTCGCTTCCACCGCCCTGACCCTGACCGCCGGTTTGGCTCAGGCGGACGTTCGTCCGGATCACATTGAAGGCCTGCTCAAGTCGGGCGCCGTGATGCCTTTCGACAAGCTCAACGCAGCAGCCGTGGCAACTCACCCTGGCGCTTCGATCACTGACACTGAGCTGGACACCAAACACGGCTTCGCTGACCAGTATGTCTACGAAGTGGACCTGACCGACACCACCGGCAAGCGCTTTGAAGTGAAGCTCGACGCCAAGACCGGTGTCGTGCTGGAAAACAAGCAAGACACTTGAGTTGAATCCCCAAAAAACCGCGCCACCTTCGGGTGGCGCGGTTTTTTTATGGACGCAGGAAAATTCCTACTTTATTAAAGGAAATTACCCTCACGCCACCCAAGGTCGTTAAAATCCCCCGCATCGGGCAGGGAACCACGCCCTTCACGCTGCGCACAGAGGCTGCTGCATGGAACCAAAAGCTGCCGACATCGCTACCATTGGCCGGATCAGCGCCGTGCCCGCGATGCTTCAGGTCATCAGCGACATGACCGGCCTGCGCTTCGCTGCCGTGGCCAGGGTGACCGACGACACCTGGACCGCCTGCGCCGTGCTTGACCACCTGGAATTCGGCCTCGGGGTCGGCGGCGAGCTGGACCTGACCACCACTATCTGCCACGAAATCCGCGGTTCCCATGTGTCCGTGGTGATCGACAAGGCCAGCGAAGACCCGCTTTATCACGACCACCACACGCCGCGTATCTACCAGTTTGAAAGCTATATTTCGGTGCCGGTATTCCGCACCGACGGGCGTTTTTTCGGCACCATCTGCGCCCTCGACACCAACCCCGCCAACCTGCGCAGCAGCGCGATCCAATCCACCATGGAGTCGTTCGCGCGGGTGCTGTCGCTGCAGATCGAAGCCGAAGAAGCCCTGCAACATACCGAAGCGCAACTGCACGAAGAACGTGGCACCGCAGAACTGCGCGAGCAATTTATCGCGGTGCTGGGCCATGACCTGCGCAACCCCTTGTTCGCCATCAACTTCAGCGCCGAACGCCTGCTGCGCAAGCATTCATCAGCGGCCACCGACCCGCTGGTGCAGCACATTCTCACCAGCGGCCGGCGTGCTGCGCAGTTGGTCGAAGACGTGCTGGATTTCGCCCGTGGCCGCATGGGCAGCGGCATTCCGCTGCACCTGAGCGATTGCGAAGGGTTGCAGAGCGCCCTGCAACACGTGGTGTCCGAAGTGCAGAGCGTGCACCCCACGCGGGTGATTCGCGCCGATATCGGCGACCTGCGTGGCGTCCACGGCGACCGCGAGCGCCTGGCGCAGTTACTCTCGAACCTGGTGGCCAACGCCATCCATCACGGGCGCCCTGAGGGACCTGTGGACGTCACGGCGAAGATCGAGCATGGCCTCTTCACGCTCTCGGTAAAAAATTCCGGGCAGATCAGCCGGCAGGCCTTGCCTCGCCTGTTCGAGCCCTACGCGCGCCCCGTCACCGACACCCCGCAAGCAGGCCTGGGCCTGGGTTTGTATATCGTCAAGCAGATTGCCGACGCCCACGGTGGGGATCTGGAGGTATCGACCTGCGAGCATTCGGGGACGTGCTTCACCTTCATGCTGACGACGCGCTGAGCAAGTTTTCAAAGCGTCACAAAATCGTCATCCTGCCTTGCAATGATTCGCGCATGCGAACCTGTGAAACGTCCTACAGGCGCTTTCCCTGCGAGACTCCATGAACCACAGCATTGACCACAGCCACCAGGATCCCGATCTGTTTGGCCTGCTTTACGGTTTCCGTTTTCGCCCCGGTGAAAAGGGCGAACAGATCGACTCCGCCACCGCCCTGCAGGCCCTGCAACAACCGGCCGACCCCGACGAGTTTTTGTGGCTGCACCTGAACCTGGCCCACGCCGCGTGCGAACGCTGGATGCAGGCGCACCTGGATTTGCCCGAGGAGTTCTTCGAAGCCCTGCACGAAGGCTCGCGCTCCACGCGTATCGAACATGTGGACTCGGCCTTGCTGGCGGTGGTCAACGACGTGGTGTTCAACTTCAGCAGCCTGGTGTCGTCGGACATTTCCACCTTGTGGGTGTGCGCCCGCAGCCGCCTGCTGGTGAGCGCGCGCCTGCAACCGTTGCACTCGGTGGACAAGTTACGTTCCTCGGTGAAGGCCGGTGAGGGCTTTCGCTCGCCGCTGGCGCTGCTGGTGCATTTGCTGCGCGATCAGGGCGAAGTGCTGACGCAGATCGTGCGCAAGACCAGCATCAGCGTCGACCATATCGAAGACCAGCTGCTGTCCTCGCAACTGGCCACCAACCGCGCCGAACTCGGTGCCGCGCGCCGTGTGCTGGTGCGCCTGCAACGCCTGCTGGCGCTGGAGCCGGGCTCGCTGCTGCGCCTGCTCAATCGCCCGCCGCAATGGCTGCAAAAGGAAGACGTGAAGGAGTTGCGCAAATCCACCGAGGAGTTCGCGCTGATCATCAACGACCTCACGGCCCTGGGTGAACGTATCAAGCTGTTGCAGGAAGAAATCGCTGCCAATCTCAACGAGCAGAGCAACCGCACGCTGTTCACCCTGACCGTGGTCACGGTGCTGGCGTTGCCGATCAACATCATCGCCGGTTTTTTCGGCATGAACGTGGGCGGCGTACCGCTCTCCCAGGACCCGGAAGGCTTCTGGATCCTGGTGGCGCTGGTGGCCACCTTCACCTTGATCGCCGGGCGCTGGGCCTTCCGCAAACGCAAAGACTACTGATTGCAATGCAATCAACTGTGGGAGGTGGCTTGCTCCCGATAGCGGTGGGTCAGTGACACATCAGTGCCTGACACTCCGCTATCGGGAGCACGCCCCCTCCCACATGGGGTTGGCGGTGAGTTCTGGACAAGTGGCCATTTCATTCGCGTGAACACTGACCTGTTGCAGTATCTCTGTAACATTTTGTAATGATCATGGGCGACATCCTTCCTCACACAGGATGCTCCGGCATGGCCACCCCTTCACTGACTGCCTCCACCACCGCCTCACACGGCGATCCCAAACCCCGACTGGACAAGAAACCCGGCCTGATCACCGTGATCATGTTCTTCGCCGTGCTTGCCATGGGCCTGTTGTTCACCGCCTACAGCCTGATGCACGACATGAAGGAAATGGGCGCCGTTGTCACCACCTGGACGCCGTTCCTGCTGCTGGGTGTGGCGTTATTGATCGCGCTGGGTTTCGAGTTCGTCAACGGCTTCCACGACACCGCCAACGCGGTCGCAACCGTGATTTACACCAACTCGCTGCCGCCGCACTTTGCGGTGGTGTGGTCGGGGTTCTTCAACTTTCTCGGCGTGTTGCTTTCCAGCGGCGCGGTGGCATTCGGCATCATCGCCCTGCTGCCGGTCGAGCTGATTCTGCAGGTGGGCTCCTCGGCCGGTTTTGCGATGATCTTCGCCCTGCTGATTGCAGCCATCCTGTGGAACCTCGGCACCTGGTGGCTGGGTTTGCCGGCCTCCTCTTCCCACACCCTGATTGGCTCGATCATCGGCGTCGGCGTGGCGAATGCCTTGATGCACGGGCGTGACGGCACCAGCGGCGTGGATTGGGGCCAGGCGATCAAGATCGGTTATGCGCTGCTGCTTTCGCCACTGATCGGCTTCGGCTTTGCCGCGCTGCTGTTGCTGGCCCTGCGCGCCTTCGTCAAGAATCGCGCGCTGTACAAGGCGCCCAAGGGCGACGCCCCGCCGCCGTGGTGGATCCGCGGCATGCTGATCGTCACCTGCACCGGCGTGTCGTTTGCCCACGGCTCCAACGACGGGCAAAAAGGCATGGGCCTGATTATGTTGATCCTCGTCGGCACCCTGCCGATGGCCTATGCCCTCAACCGCGCCATGCCCGCCGAGCAGTCGTTGCAGTTCGCGGCGGTGGCCGAGGTGACCCAGGTGGCGCTGGTGAAAAGCGCACCGCAGCCATTGCTCGGTGACCCGCGCCCGGTCCTCTCCACCTACGTGCGCACCAAGGAGCCCACGGCGGACCTGGTGCCGGCGCTGGCCGCCCTCACCGGCCACATCGGTGACGAAGTAAAAGGCTACGGCTCCCTCGCCAAAGTCCCCGCCGAAGCGGTAGGCAACGTGCGTAACGACATGTACCTGACCAGCGAAACCATTCGCCTGATGGACAAGGGCAAGGTCGGCAACTTCGACGCCGACACCCAGGACAAGCTGCAACTGTTCAAACAGCAACTCGACAACTCCACGCGCTTTATTCCGCTGTGGGTGAAAATCGCCGTGGCCATCGCATTGGGGCTGGGCACCATGGTTGGCTGGAAGCGCATCGTGGTGACGGTGGGCGAGAAGATCGGCAAGACCCACCTGACTTACGCCCAGGGCGCATCGGCGGAAATGGTCGCGATGCTGACCATCGGCGCGGCGGATATGTATGGATTGCCGGTGTCGACCACCCACGTGTTGTCATCGGGCGTGGCGGGCACGATGGTGGCCAATGGTGGTGGGTTACAGATGCGCACCATCCGTAACCTGCTGATGGCATGGGTGCTGACCTTGCCGGCGGCGATTCTGCTGTCGGGCAGCCTGTACTGGCTGTTCACCCAACTGTTCTGACCGGACACTGTTCAAAATGTGGGAGGGGGCTTGCTCCCGATGGCGGCAGGTCAGCTACCTGAAAATTGGCTGACCCACCGCTATCGGGAGCAAGCCCCCTCCCACAGGGGTTTTCTGTGTTTCTCAGGACGTGAATAACCCGGCCATTATGTTGAGGCGCTTCTTGTAGACGCGCCGCGCCTCGAGCGCCTCTTCCAGGCTGACCGCCACAAACCCCGCCCGCTGGTTCGGCTGCATCTGTCCGATCAAATCCAGGTCGGCACTGATCACGGTGCCGATCATGGCGTAGCCACCGCCCGACACCGCGTCGCGGTGCAGCACGATCGGCTCCAGACCCGCCGGTACCTGGATCGAGCCGATCGGGTAGCAGCTGTCGACAATATTCGACGGATCGGAGCCGGCGCCAAACGGCTGCTCCCGTGGCTGAAAGCTCAACGCGCTGCCGCCCTTGAAGCGATAGCCGATGCGGTCGGCCTCGGAGCCCACCGTCCAGGGTTCGGCAAAAAAGCTGCTTTTCGCGCCCGTGGTCAAGCGCTCGTAATACAGCCCCGGCACCACTCGCAGGGTTATGTCGCCGCCCACCGAACGGCGCAAGGCCATCGGCAGACTGTTGCCGACACTGCCGGCGCCGCTGGCTTCGCCGACCGGCAACACATCGCCCTCCTGCAGACGCCGGCCATGGAAACCGCCCAGCGCGCCCAGGGTATAAGTGGAGCGACTGCCGAGCACCAGCGGCACATCAATGCCGCCCGCCACGGCCAGGTATGTGCGTGCGCCGGCCACGGGAAACGTGAAGCGCAGTACCTGGCCGGCGCGCACCGCAAAGGCGGTGTCCTGGTGCACCACCTCGCCGTCCAGGCGCGGTGACATCAATGCGCCGCTGAGTGCCACCAACGCGTCCTGCGTAAACTCAAGCTCAGGGCCGATCAAGGTGCATTCCAGCCCCGCCGCCCCCAGCGGGTTGCCCACCAGGTGGTTGGCCGCGCTCAGCGCGTATTGGTCCAGCGCACCCGAAGGCGGGATGCCCAGGTGGTAATAGCCTTCGCGGCCCAGGTCCTGCACGGAGGTGGCCAGGCCAGGTTTGAGCACCTTGATCATGCCAGCGCCTCCTGCAGGGTTTTCGGGTAGCCGACGGGGTCGGCGAGAAACGCGTCGAGGGAAAATTCCACCGGGCGGATGCGCAGGTCGAAGCGCCCGGCGTCCACTTCAGCCACCGCCAGGTCATAGGCAGCACGGTCAATCGGCTTGAACTGCACGATGTCGCCAGGCCGGAAGAACACCATGTGCTCCTTGAGGTAAGCCAACTGCTGCGCCGGGTCGTAGATCGGTGCCGGGGTCACCCCAAACATCTGATAACCGCCGGCGCCGCGCACCGAGTAGATGCAGCCGAAACAGCCGCCATGGCCCAGGGTCAGTTTGGGCGTGTCGGTGCGCGGGCGCAGGTACTTGGGCACCTGCAACTGCCGCGCGCGCTCGACCATCTGAAACATGAACGGCAAGCCCGCCACAAACCCGACCATCGACACAAACCACGGCGCACCGCTGTGGGCGTGGATGAACGCGTCCACATCGGCCAGGCCGTTGATGCGCGCGGCGTATTCCAGGTCAGTGCCGCTGGGGTCCTGATGACGGTCGCGAAAACGCATCAGGGTTTCATGGGTCCAGGGGTCGTTGTAGAGCACCGGAATTTCGATGATGCGCGTGTGCAGGGTGCGCTCGGCCACGGCCTGGGCCTCGGCGCTTTGCACGGCGTCGAGCAACACGTGGGGCGCGATGCGGTCGGGATCGAAGCGGATCTGGAACGAGGCGTTGGCCAGACAGATATCCAGCACGCCTTCCAGCGCCAGACGCTCCACCGCGCGGGTCACCGCCATGCCTGTGAAGAAGGCCTCCAGGGACATGCTGTCGCTGACCTCGGCGAACAGGTGTTCGTCAGCACCGAAGCTGTAGCGGATGGGGGACGTTTCAGCCATGTCTGTTCCTCTTGGAATCATTGTAGAAAGGCAGGCAAAAAAGTTAGCGGGTCGATCTTATTGGGGGGTTCTGACGTCAATACCGGCGCGGTCCAGCGCTTCACGGGTGGCTTCCACCAGTTCCAGCGCGCCGGGGGTGTCACTGTGCAGGCAGATGGAGTCGAATTCGATGAACAGGTCTTCGCCTTCCACAGTGCGCACCCACCCGCTCTGGCACGCGCGCAGCACCCGCGCCGCCACGGTGGCCGGGTCCAGCGCACGCACGTTGCGGGTAAACACGATGGAGCCGCTGAGGTCGTACTCACGGTCGGCGTAGAACTCGCGCACCACGGGTTGCCCCAGCTCCCTGGCAACGCGCCAGATCACCGAGTTGGGCATGCAGTACAGCAACAGCGTCGGCTCGATGATTTGCAGGTTTTGTACCAGCAGGCGCGCGGCTTCCTCGTCGCGGGCCAGGTGCATGTAGAGCGCGCCATGGGGTTTGATGTGCTGCAGAGTCACCCCCTGGGCCCGGGCGATTTCGCGCAGGGCGCCGAGCTGGTAGAGCATGTCGTCCACCAGTTCCTGGGCCGGCGCGTTGATATGGCGGCGGCCGAAACCGACCAGGTCGCGAAAGCCCGGATGCGCACCGATGGCGACGCCCAGCTGTTTGGCGCGCGCCACGGTGCGGCGCATGGTGCCGGGGTCGCCGGCGTGAAAGCCGGTGGCGATATTGGCCGAGCTGATATAGGCCATCAACTCCGCGTCGACGCCGTCGCCGATGGTCCAGGGGCCGAAGCCTTCGCCCATGTCTGAATTGAAATCCACTGCCTGCATCGCGTGCGCTCCGTCAAAGGGGATGCAGCGAAAGTAGGCTGCCCCTTGACCCCTTGGGAAGATCTATTATCAGATGGGGCATCTTCTGAAAATCAGATACCCCCAAGTACTGGAGAGGCAGATGTCCCTCACCCTGCGCCAGGTCCGTTACTTTGTCGCCACCGCCGAAATCGGCCAGATTTCCCAGGCGGCGATTCACTTGAACATCTCCCAATCGGCGGTCACCACGGCGATCAAGGAGCTGGAAGCCCTGCTCGGCGTGCAGTTGTTCATGCGCTCGGCCCAGGGCATGAACCTCACCGACGCAGGCCGGCACTTTCTCAACCGTGCCTATGTGATCGTGCGCAGTGTCGACGACGCGCTGAACAGCCCCTTGCCGGACCACCGCGCCAGCGGCGTACTGCGCGTCGCCGCCAGTTACACCGTGCTGGGCTATTTTTTGCCGCACCACTTGCAGCGCATGGAGCACTGGCACCCGGACGTGACCATCAAGGTGTTCGAACAGGAGCGCCAGGCCATCGAACAGGGCCTGCTCGACGGCGGGTTCGACATGGCCGTGGTGCTCACCGCCAACCTCACGCACCCGGCGATCGTCTCGGAAATCCTGTTCAACTCCGAACGCCGCCTGTGGCTGCCCAGCCATCATCCGTTGTGCGAACGGGGCGCGGTGAGCCTGGCGGACGTGGCGCAGGAGCCTTATATCCTGCTCACCGTGGACGAGGCCGAACACAGCGCCATGCGCTACTGGGAACAGGCCAGGCAGACGCCAAACGTGCGGCTGCGCACCAGTTCGGTGGAAGCGGTGCGCAGCATGGTCGCCAATGGCAGCGGCGTGGCGATCCTGTCGGACCTGGTGCACCGGCCCTGGTCGCTGGAAGGCAAGCGCATCGAAACCCTGACCGTCACCGACCCGGTAACGCCCATGAGCGTGGGCCTGGCCTGGCACCGCGAGCGCGCGTTTACCCCGGCGATGCAGGCGTTTCGCGACTACTTCCACGACGCGTTCCTGGCGCCGCAGCAGTTGTCGGCGCGGCGTTAGAGCTGCGCTTGCAGCACGCCGGCCAGCCAGTCCATGAACACCCGCACGCGCAACGGCAAATGCCGCTGCCCGGCGTACAGCAATGAAACGTCCAGCGGCGGTGCCGGGTAGTCCGGCAATACCGCCACCAGCTCACCGCTGGCCAGTTCAGCGCCGAGGCCCAGGGCTGGCACCTGAATAATCCCGAAACCGCCCAGGCATGCCGACTTGTAGGCATCGGTGCTGTTGACCGTGACCCGCCCGGCCATGGGCAGGCGCTGCACCTTGTTGCCCAGCAGGTATTCGAACCCCGCCGAGCGTGAGCCCAACGGTCGCACGTAATGCACCAGATGGTGGTTGGCCAGGTCGGCGAGTGTGTGCGGCGTGCCAAAGCGTTGCAGGTAGGTGGCGCTCACGCAGTTGAGCATCGGCAGGCTGCACAGCCAGCGGGCGACCACACTCTGGTCCGGCTGCGCACCCACGCGCAGCACGCAGTCGAACCCTTCGGCGAGCAGGTCGACCTGGCGGTCAGTGGTGCTGATTTCCAGCTCGATCAACGGGTGCGCGTGCATGAAATCGGGCAGGCGCGGCAGGATCAGGTCCCGCGCCATCACGTTGGGCATGTCCACCCGAATGCGTCCCGCCAGTTGCGCTTCATCCTGACGAAACAGCCCTTCGAGCTCCTCCATGTGCGCCAGCAGATCCTTGCTGCGCTCATACAGCACAAGGCCGTCCTGGGTCGCCTGCACCTTGCGCGTGGTGCGCTGCAACAGGTGCGCGCCGAGCAGTTCCTCCAGCGCCTGCACATGCTCGGACACGGTAGAGCGCGGCAGGCCAAGGCGCTCGCCCGCCTGGGTGAAACTCGACAACTCAGTGACCCGTACGAAGGTGCGCAGCAGTTCAAGCTTGTTCATGGATTGTTCGCCTTATCCGGCCAGTGATTCCGGTATAGCGCTGTTTATCACGTTGCGGTCGTACAAATACACTCATTCCACACCCACACGCAGAGGCACTCACCATGACCCGTAAAATTGCATTGATCACCGGCACCAGCCGTGGCCTGGGCAAAAACGCCGCCCTGCATCTGGCAGCGCAGGGCGTCGACATCATCGGCACCTATCACAGCAAGGCCGACGAGGCGCAGGCGCTGGTGACGCAGATCGAGCAACTGGGCGGCCGCGCGGCGATGCTGCAACTGGATGTGGGCCAGAGCGCCACCTTCGACGCGTTCGCTGGCGACATTGCCCGCGTGCTCAGAGATGTTTTCGCACAGGATCACTTCGATTTTCTGGTCAACAACGCCGGGATCGGCATTCACGCAAGCTTTGCCGAGACCACCGAAGCGCAGTTCGATCAGTTGCTGGCGATTCAATTCAAGGGGCCATTTTTTCTGACCCAGAAGCTGTTGCCGTTGATCCGCGACGGCGGACGCATCCTCAACGTGTCCAGCGGCCTGGCGCGCTTCAGCCTGCCCGGTTACGCCGCCTATGCCGCGATGAAAGGCGCGATGGAAGTGCTCACCCGCTACCAGGCCAAGGAACTCGGCACCCGTGGCATCAGCGTCAACATCCTCGCCCCCGGCGCCATTGAAACCGACTTCGGCGGCGGCGCCGTGCGCGACAACGCCGGCCTCAACGCCATGGTCGCCAACAACACCGCCCTGGGCCGCGCCGGCTTACCGGATGATATCGGCGGCGTCATCGCCAGCCTGCTGGCCGACGGCAGCGCATGGATCACCGGGCAACGTATCGAGGCGTCGGGTGGCATGTTTTTGTAGGAACCTGTCGCGCAACACGTCGTAGCCCCAGTGATACACATAGGTGTACGGCAGAAAAAACAGCAGCACGCCAATGTCGAGTATCAGGGCCTGCAGCAGGCTGATCTTCATCCACGCGGCAATCAACGGCACGGCCACGATGATCAGCCCGCCTTCGAACATCAGCGCGTGCAGCACGCGAGTCCAGGCGCCGCCGGCGAGTTGCAGGCGCAACGTGAGGCGGTCGAACAGGCTGTTGAAGATGATGTTCCAGGTCAGCGCCAACAAACTCATGCCCAGGGTCACCGCGCCCATTTCCAGCGCCGGTCTGCCAGTGATCCACACCAGCAACGGCGTACAGATCAACAAGGCCAGGCCCTCGAAACCGAGGGCCTGGCAAACGCGTTCAGTGATCGATTTGGTAGGGTTCATGGCCCGGCTCCGTGATTGACGACGGTTGCCATGTTCACCCGCCACATCGATACTTAATAACCAATAACCATCGACCAAGGCGATACCTCATGGCCTCTCACGAAGTGCTGCAGGCGTTTGTCCAGGCCGCCACCCAGGGCTCTTTTTCAGCGGCGGCGCGCAAGCTGGGCAAGAGCCAGTCGACCATCAGCGCGGCGGTGGCGAGCCTGGAGATTGACCTGGATGTGGTGCTGTTCGACCGCAGCAGCCGCAAGCCCACACTGACCCCGGCCGGGCATGTGCTGCTGCAACGGGCGGAACAGGTGCTGGAGGCCAGCAGCCGCCTGCAACTGGCGGCGAGTCAACTGGCACAGGGCCTGGAGCCGAAGGTGACGATTGCCATGTCGGACACCTACCAGTCGCCGCGCTTCGAAACCGCAATCCTCGCCTTTGCCGAACGTTACCCGGACCTGGAGCTGGAATGGCTGATCGCCGAATGCGATGACCTGGTCGACCTGGTGCAAAGCGGCCGCGCGCACATGGCGTTTATCGAGCAGCAGGACGTCTACCCGCCCGACCTCACCAGTTCGCCGGTGCAGGAGCGCACCGAAACCGCATTGTTCGTGTCGCCGCAGCATGCCCTGGCGAGCCTTGCGCAGGTGGACCCGCAGCGCTTGAAACAGCACCGCGAACTGCGCCTGGCGAGCATCGTCAAACCCTACGACAACCGCGCGGCCGGGCGCGTGTGGTCGGCCGCCAGTTACCTGATGCTGATGGAAATGGCGCAACTGGGGTTCGGCTGGGCCCCCCTGCCCCGCTGGCTGGTGGAGCGCTTCGGCAATGCCAGCCTGGTGGAACTCAAGGTACGCGGCTGGCCGCGTTCGGTGGCGATCGACGCGTTATGGTCACGGCAACGACCACCGGGGCCGGCAGGGAGTTGGTTGCTGGGGCAGATGCTTGACTGAGCCCTGTCAGACAAAGGGCATTTGCGTGTGACCAGCAGGCTTGTTGTGGTGGTGGCGAGCGGGCTTGCCCGCGTTGGGGTGCGAAGCAGCCCCAAACCATACTCCTCGTAGTGTCAGGTACACCGCGTTTTCTTTGATTGGGGGCGCTTCGCACCCCAACGCGGGGCAAGCCCGCTCGCCACAGGAGTGATCTTCTTTGTCTGGGCGATCAGGGAAGGCGTTAAACTGCTTTCCTCACTGCGCCGTTCGGTTTTCCCTATGCAAACCCGCCTTGTTGCCTACGAAGCGCTGACTGCTGTGCAACAGCAGCAACTGCGCGACATCGAAGTTCACCCCGAGCAACTGCCGTTTTCCGGTGACATGTACTGCGCCCTCAATACGCTGCTGGTCAACCCCAGCCCTGGCGTGAAGGGATTTGCCCTGCTGGCCGACGAGATTCCCGTTGCCTTCCTGCTGCTCAAGCGCCCGCCGTGCCTGCCCCAATGGGCCGATGAACACAGCGCGACGCTGCACGCGTTGCAGGTGGATCGGCGCCAGCAAGGGCGCGGGTTTGGCAAGGCTTGCCTGCTGGCGTTACCCGCTGTGGCCATTGAAACCTGGCCGCAGATCAAGGCACTGGAATTGTCGGTGGACAGTGACAACGTCGCGGCGATGGGCCTGTACCTGCGGGCGGGGTGGGTGGACAGCGGGGAGGCGTACAAGGGGCGGATCGGGTATGAGCGCAGATTGCGCCGGGCGTTTGATTCATGACGGTAAATGTCACGTAAACATGACTTCAGAAACGAATGTCATGTTTACGTGACGTCGGCTGCTGGTGCTGGCTCAGGCCTTCTGCCCAACCGGCAACCAGACCTCTACCGTGCCGGTGCCCTTGCGCCCGTCAAAGTCCGCGCTGTAGCGCTCGAAATCCGCCCCCACGACCTTGTAGCCCGACTGCGGCAGCCATTCGAACATGATGCGCTCGTACGTCTGTGCCAGTGCCTGCACCGGCCCGTGATGGGCGAACACGGCGTAGTTGAGCGGCGCTATATCGATGGATTCGAAGTTGCCGGGCACATCGCCTTTGGTGGGTACTTCAACACCGGCCATGTAGTCGAATTCGCCATGGTGCGCGTTATGACACACGCCATAGGTCACCCCGCCGACGCGCTTGCCGATGTCCTTGATGCAGGTGTCGAACAGCTCCCACAGGCGCGGGATGTCACCGACGGTGGCCTTGGAATAACGCCCTTTTACGCCCGCAATCACCATGGCCCTGCCCGCTTCCATGCGTGGCTCCAACGGTTGTTTTGTCTGCTGATCCATACGAACAGTCTCCTTCTTATGAGGGAACAAACCCGCGTCGAGTATAGGGGTATATCGGCGCCCTGCTCCATGCAGAAATTTTTCCCACGCATATGGACAACTGGCCATCATCGACCGTATTGTCTGCCGCAGGCCACCGCAGTGGCCAACGTCGCTCGGACGGTTCCGGGCGCTTACGTACTTCGAGGCAACAATGGCCGACCAAGGTTCGCCGCGCCGCTTTGCGCGCATAGATCGACTCCCTCCCTATGTTTTCAATATCACTGCCGAGCTGAAGATGGCTGCGCGTCGGCGCGGCGAAGACATCATCGACTTGAGCATGGGTAACCCTGACGGCCCCACGCCCCCGCACATCGTGGAAAAAATGGTCACCGTCGCCCAGCGTGAAGACACCCACGGCTACTCCACCTCTAAAGGCATTCCGCGCCTGCGCCGGGCCATTTCGCGCTGGTACAAGGACCGTTATGACGTGGACATCGACCCCGAGTCGGAGGCCATCGTCACCATCGGTTCCAAGGAAGGCCTTGCGCACCTGATGCTGGCCACCCTGGATCAGGGCGACACCGTGCTGGTGCCCAACCCGAGCTACCCGATTCACATCTACGGTGCGGTGATTGCCGGCGCCCAGGTGCGTTCGGTGCCGCTGATTCCGGGCGTGGACTTTTTCGCCGAGCTGGAGCAGGCCATCCGTGGCTCGATCCCCAAGCCGAAGATGATGATCCTCGGCTTTCCGTCCAACCCGACCGCGCAGTGCGTGGAGCTGGATTTCTTCGAACGGGTGATCGCCCTGGCCAAGCAGTACGACGTGCTGGTGGTGCATGACCTGGCCTACGCCGATATCGTCTACGACGGCTGGAAAGCGCCGTCGATCATGCAGGTGCCCGGCGCCAAGGACATTGCGGTGGAGTTTTTCACCCTGTCCAAGAGCTACAACATGGCCGGCTGGCGCATCGGTTTCATGGTGGGCAACCCGGAACTGGTCAACGCCCTGGCGCGGATCAAGAGTTACCACGACTACGGCACCTTCACCCCGCTGCAAGTGGCGGCGATTGCCGCGCTCGAAGGCGACCAGCAGTGCGTGAAGGACATCGCCGAGCAGTACCGCCAGCGCCGCAATGTGCTGGTCAAGGGCCTGCATGAGCTGGGCTGGATGGTCGAGAATCCCAAGGCGTCGATGTACGTATGGGCAAAGATCCCCGAGGCGTATGCCGCCATGGGCTCGCTGGAGTTTGCCAAGAAATTGCTGCTGGAGGCCAAGGTGTGTGTGTCGCCGGGCATCGGCTTTGGCGAGTATGGCGATGACCATGTGCGCTTTGCGCTGATCGAGAACCAGGACCGGATTCGCCAGGCCGTGCGCGGGATTCGCGCGATGTTCAGGGCGGATGGGTTGGTTACCAGGGCCTGAATTCAATGCTGTAACAACGGTGGGAGGGGGCTTGCTCCCGATGGCGATGGGTCAGTCACCAGATGCAGTGACTGACACTCTGCCATCGGGAGCAAGCCCCTCCCACATTGGATTGGGCTCACACCGTTGTTTTGCGGTGTGGCTTACACCACCAGCGACAACAACATGATGAAGATCAGCGCCACCACCGACAGGATGGTCTCCATCGCCGTCCAGGTCTTGAACGTCTCCACCACGGTCATGTTGAAGTACTGCTTGACCAGCCAGAACCCCGCATCGTTGACGTGAGACAGGATCAACGAACCTGCCCCCGTCGCCAGCACCAGCAGCTCACGGTTGACCCCCGGGATCATGCCCACCACCGGCACCACAATGCCCGCGCCGGTAATGGTCGCCACGGTCGCAGAACCGGTGGCCACGCGAATCACCGCCGCCACCAGCCAGGCCAGCAGGATCGGGTTGATCTGCGCGCTCACCGCCATATGGCCGATCACGTCGCCCACGCCGCTGGTCACCAGCATCTGTTTGAAGCCACCGCCGGCGCCGATGATCAGGATGATCGCGGCGGTCGGTGCAAGGCTGGCGTCGAGCAGCTTGAGGATCTGTTTGGCGTGGATGCCCTGGCGATGGCCAAAGGTGTACAGCGACAGCAGCAGCGCCAGCAACAGCGCAGTGATCGGGTGACCGATCATGTCCATCCAGTTGCGCACCACATGGCCGTCCGGCAGGCCGATGTCGGCGAAGGTCTTGAGCAGCATCAGGAACACCGGCAGCAGCACGGTGACCAGCGTGATGCCGAAGCTCGGCAGGGTTTTCGCTTCCGGCTCGCGGGCCAGTTGGTCCACCAGTTCCTGGGACGGGTTGCCCGGAATGTACTTGGAAATGAACGTACCGAAGATCGGCCCGGCGATGATGGCCGTCGGCAGCGCAACGATCAGGCCGTACAGGATGGTCTTGCCGATGTCCGCACCGAACACGCCGATGGCCAGCAGGGGCCCCGGGTGCGGCGGCACCAGACCGTGCACCGCCGACAGGCCGGCGAGCAACGGGATACCGATCTTGATCAGCGACACGCCGGTGCGCCGCGCGACGATGAATACCAGCGGAATCAGCAGCACGAAGCCGATCTCGAAGAACAGCGGGATGCCCACCAGGAACGCGGCGAACATCATCGCCCACTGCACCTTTTCCTTGCCGAAGGCGCGGATCAGGGTCTGCGCGATCTGATCGGCGCCGCCGGATTCGGCCATCATCTTGCCGAGCATGGTGCCCAGCGCAAGGATGATGCCGACAAAGCCGAGCACTCCGCCGAAACCGTCCTGGAAGGCCTTGATGATCTTGTCCACGGGCATGCCCGAGGTCAGGCCGAGAAAGCCGGCCGCGATGATCAGTGCAATGAACGGGTGCACCTTGAATTGGGTGATCAGTACGATCAACCCGATGATAGTGACCACTGCATCAAGCAGCAGGTAGGACTCGTGGGACATGCCAAACATGGGGGGTCTCTCCTGTTTGTTGTTGTTATTAAAGCGGGTGTTGAATTTCCTGCCGGGGATAGCGCTATCTCTTCCGGCAAAAAATCAATGAGTAGGTTCAAAACCGTGCTTGAGCCACCAGGCATTGGTTTGCTCCGCCAGCGCTTCGACGCTGTCTTCGCTGGCGTTGAGGGCCAGGGTCAGCGGCTCGCCTTTGGGCGATTCAAGGGTAGCGAACTGGCTGTCGATCAAGCTGGCCGGCATGAAATGGCCGGGGCGATGGGACACGCGGTCGGCGGCCACCGCACGGGTCAGCTCCAGAAACACGAAACCCAGGCCCGGCGCGGCTTCGCGCAGGTGGTCGCGGTATTTTTTCTTGAGGGCCGAACAGGTGAGCACGGGATGCTCGCCGGCCTTGAGCGAACGGCGCAGCTCATCGCAGAGGATGTCGAGCCAGCCGGCGCGGTCGTCGTCGTTGAGGGGGTGGCCGGCGCTCATCTTTTCGATGTTCGCGGCAGGGTGAAAGCTGTCGCCTTCGATGGCGGTGGCGCCGTTCAGGCGGCACAGGGCCTCGCTGACGCTGGACTTGCCACAGCCGGAAACACCCATGATGACCAGGGCGGTAACAGGTTGACTCATGAAACACCTCAGGACGCAGATAGCGCTACCTTTGCACGCTGTAAGGCTAGTGCAAAAACAGGCTTTTCCCGCGCCGTCTTGTCTTTTTTTATGGAGTGACGCGTGCATCCGTTCCAACTGACTTGCTTGTAGCACTGAACCGGATCAGGCAACCCAGGGTTCAATCATTTGCAGCCCTTCGGAGACAGCGCTACCTTAGTGCCTCGATTTTTGTTTGGCAAGCCGCCTGATGACCTCCAAGAACGATAAGAATACGCGCACCACGGGTCGCCCGACCCTCAACGAAGTCGCCCGTCTGGCCGGCGTCAGCCCGATCACCGCCTCGCGCGCCCTGCGTGGCATCAGCAGCGTGGCCACAGAACTGGCCGAAAAAGTGCGGCAGGCCGCCGCCGAGCTCAACTATGTGGTCAACCCCGCGGCCCGCGCCCTCGCCTCGGCCCAGAGCCATTCGGTGGTGGTGCTGGTGCCGTCGTTGTCCAACCTTTTGTTTATCGAAACCCTCGAAGCCATCCATCAGGTGCTTAGGCCCAAGGGCTTCGAAGTGCTGATCGGCAACTCCCACTATTCGCGCGACGAAGAAGAAAACCTGCTGCGCAACTACATGGCCTACCAGCCACGCGGCCTGCTGCTGACGGGTTTTGATCGCACCGAAAGCGCGCGACGAATGGTCGAATCCAGCAACGTGCCCTGCGTGTACATGATGGACCTGGACCCCAATGCCGGGGTGAACTGCGTGGGGTTCTCGCAACTGGCAGCGGGCGAAACGGCCGCCGCGCATTTGCTGTCCCGTGGGCGCAAACGCCTGGCCTATATCGGCGCGCAGCTGGACCAGCGCACCCTGCTGCGCGGCGAAGGTTTTCGCCGGGCGCTGCAACAGGCTGGCCTGTACGACCCGGCGCTGGAAATACTGACACCGCGCCCATCTTCCGTGGGCCTGGGCGGCGAACTGTTCCTGCAGTTGCTGGCGGCGCACCCCGACGTGGATGCGGTGTTCTTCGGCAACGACGACCTGGCCCATGGCGCGCTGCTCGAAGCCATGCGCCACGGCATTCAGGTGCCAGGGCGAGTGGCGGTGCTGGGGTTCAACGACTTGCCGGCGTCCTCGTTCATGGTGCCGCGCCTGAGCAGCATCAGCACGCCACGCGAAGCGATCGGCCGGCGAGCAGCGGAGCATTTGTTGACGATCATGGCGGGTAATCGGATTGCCAAACCGGTGGTGGATATGGGGTTTGAGTTGCAGGTGAGGGAGAGTACGTAGGAGGCCTGTAGGAATGGGCTGACATTGCGGTAAGCACCTTGCTCCGTTGCCTACGCTTACGTCAGAATCCGCCGGCTTGTGCGCCAGGGTTGGGCTGTCTAAGGTTAGTCCGTCGCCGAATTTCTCGGTGGTCGGGTTTAGTAGCCCGAATTCCTTTGCACAATATGCACAGGCCCATTATGGCGGCTGTGCGTAGGGCGCCCTCGGGCGCGCCGGGTTTTGTGCGGGATTACCGGTCTACTAACCTGCGTACAGCTGCCACCTCTCGTTTAGTAGCGATGCGGGCGCCGGCAAAAAATCAGGTACTTAGCCATGCAAAGTGTCAATCCCCCGCATACGCTCTTCACCCTCGTCCCCGATATTTCCACCGAATCCCTGCTGACCAACAGCTACGAAACCGTATGCTCCGTCAGCACCCTGCTGCTCGACCTGTCCGATGACCTCACGGGCAAACACCGTGATGTTGCGCTCGCCATTCATCAACTGAGTGAGCTGAGCGTATTGCTGGTGGGCAAAGCGATGGATCAACACATGCCACGCACTTGAAAGCCGGCCCCAATAAACGGTGCAGCGCTGTGCCAAGCGAGCGTGTTGTGCCAAGCAGACTTGTTATGGCAAGCAGACTTGTTGCGGCGAGCGGGCTTGTTGTGGCGAGCGGGCTTGCCCCGCGCTGGGGTGCGAAGCGCCCCCAATCGAGCAAAACGCGGTGTACCTGATACGGCTCAGCGTCTGGTTTTGGGCCTGCTGCGCAGCCCAACGCAGGACAAGCCTGCTCGCCACAGGGAATCTGCGCTTAACTGAAACGGCATTAGGGCAAACCCCGCGTTGGGGCGCGAAGCGCCCCCAATCGAGCAAAACGCGGTGTACCTGATACGGCTCAGCGTCTGGCTTTGGGGCTGCTGCGCAGCCCAACGCAGGACAAGCCTGCTCGCCACAGGGAATCTGCGCTTAACTGAACGGCATTAGGGCAAGCCCGCTCGCCACATATTACGGACTGTGCTCGCCTCGCATCCCCTGCTAGATTGGCCATTCTCAATTGCCAGGGGCGCACCATGGGGCATTCGCTGAAAATCTTGGGCCGCACGTCTTCCATCAATGTGCGAAAAGTACTCTGGACGTGCCAGGAACTGGGCATCGACTACGTGCGTGAGGACTGGGGCATCGGCTTCAAGCCCACCCAATCCGCTGAATTCCTTGCCCTCAATCCCAATGCGCAGATACCGGTGATGATCGACGACCACGGCGTGCTGTGGGAGTCCAACACCATCTGCCGCTATCTCGTGGGCCTTTACCAGCGCCATGACCTGTTGCCCATCGAGCCGGCGCCGCGCGCCCGGGTGGAGCAATGGATCGACTGGCAAGCCGTCGAACTCAACCGCGCCTGGGGCGCTGCCTTTACCGCGCTGGTGCGCAACAACCCGGAGGGTCTGGATGCGACACAAATCGCCGCCGCCGTGCAGGTGTGGAACGACAGGATGGGCATTCTCGAACAACAGTTGGCGAACACCGGTGCCTACGTGGCCGGCAATGAGTTCACCCTCGCCGACATCCTGATCGGCCTGTCGGTCCATCGCTGGCAGATGACGCCAATGCAGCGCCCGCACTATCCCGCCGTCGCGGCGTACTACCAGCGCCTGGCCCGGCACGCGGGCTTTCACACCTTCGCCCTGGACGGTCACAACTGAAAAAACAGTGGCGACACGCGTTAAGTTGTAAGTAAACGTGTTTAGCTTGACGCTGAATGCCATTCCTTACCGCTCACCAAAGGGTCCCTCATGTCGACACTCACCGCCTCTTCCACGGACGGCATCGATCCGGTCCGGGCCGCCCATATCAGTGCGCGCATCGACCGCCTTCCTCCCGTTGCGACTATTTGGCGCCTGGTGGCGTTGCTGTCGATTGGCGGTTTTTTCGAGCTGTATGACCTGTTCCAGACCGCCTACATCAGCCCAGGCCTGATCAGCGCCGGCTTGTTCCACATCGGCAGCGAAGGCGTGTTCGGCTTCTCCGACCAGGCCGCCTTCGCAGCGGCGACGTTTCTCGGCCTGTTCTTCGGCGCCAGCCTGCTCAGCCCCATCGCCGACCGCTACGGGCGCCGCGCGATCTTTACCTTCGCGCTGGTCTGGTACACCGTCGCCACGGTGTTGATGGGCCTGCAGACCTCCGCCCTGGGCATCATTTGTATGCGCTTTCTGGTGGGCATTGGCTTGGGGATCGAGCTGGTGACCATCGACGCCTACCTCTCGGAGCTGGTGCCCAAGCGCATGCGCAGTTCGGCGTTTGCCTTTGCGTTTTTCATTCAGTTTCTGTCGGTGCCGACCGTGGCGTTGATGTCGTGGTGGCTGGTGCCCCAGGCGCCGTTTGGCATTGCCGGGTGGCGCTGGGTGGTGCTGAGCAGTGCGGTGTTTGCGCTGTTTATCTGGCAACTGCGCAAGCGCCTGCCGGAGTCGCCGCGCTGGCTGGCGCAGCAAGGTCGGTTCGACGAAGCCGGCGCCATCATGGACAACCTTGAAGCGCGCTGCCGCAAAGATCACGGTAACCCCCTGGATGAACCGGAACCCGAGGCGGTCAACGTGCAGGGCAATGGCCGGTTCGCCGATATCTGGCAACCGCCCTACCGCCGCCGTGCGCTGATGCTGATCGTGTTCCACGTATTCCAGGCCATCGGTTTTTTCGGCTTTGGCAATTGGCTGCCGGCGCTGCTGTCGGGCCAGGGCGTCAGCGTGACCCACAGTCTGTTGTATGCGTTCATCATCACCCTCGCCTACCCGCTGGGGCCGCTGCTGTTCGTGAAGGTGGCCAACCGCTTTGAAAACAAGTGGCAGATTGTCGGCTCGGCCATGGGCGCGATGATCTTCGGCAGCCTGTTCGCCTTGCAGACCAGCGCGGTGGGGCTGATCTTCTGCGGCGTGATGATCACCTTCTGCAACGCCTGGCTGAGCTACAGCTACCACTCGTATCAGGCTGAACTGTTCCCGACCAATATTCGCGCGCGGGCGGTCGGCTTCTGCTACTCGTTCAGCCGCTTGTCGACAGTGTTCAGCAGCCTGTTGATCGGTTTTATCCTCGAACACCTGGGCACACCGGGGGTGTTGGCGTTTATCGCCAGCAGCATGCTCATCGTGATGATCACCATCAGTTGGTTCGGGCCGCGTACGCGCAACCTGACACTGGAAAACATCGCCCATTGACGGCAAGGGTTGGCCGTCGACGGGCCATCGGTTGCCGCGACAGCGGCCCGAGGCCCAATAAAACGCGCACGGCGCACGCGGCACGCTATTTGCTCCAGTGTTCGTACTGAACACTTGCGCAGGTGACCGATCATGCTGGTTAACAACAACACCCAGGCCGTATCGAACGTCCAACAGGTCAATCGGCCCGACATGGACCCGGCCAATGCGGCCGCCAGCACCCTGTACAGCGGCGTGCTGGCAGCAACGCAGCCTGCCTTGACCCTGCCGGCCGCGCAGAAGGATCTGGACAAGGCGAGCGGGCGTATTGACGAGGCGTTTGCCAAGACCCGTGTGCAGCTCCAGGCCTCGGCGCCCGCCTCCGGCACGCGCGCGGAACTCACCGAGTACATGAGCAAATCCCCGGGCGAACGCATTCGTGAGCAGTTGCTCAAGGAACAGGGGTTGACCGAAGAGCAGGCGCAGGCGCTGCCGCAGGAAAAACAGGACGCGATTTCCAGGGAAGTGGCTGCACGGTTGAAGGAACAGCAGCAGGTGGCGTCGACCACCGCGCCGGCTGAGCCGGTAAAACAGGCGCTGGCGGCCCTCTAATCAAGCATTCAAATGTGGGAGGGGGCTTGCTCCCGATTGCAGTGTGTCAGTCGTCAAAGATGTTGACTGAACCACCGCTATCGGGAGCAAGCCCCCTCCCACATTGGCTTCTCTTTCACCGAGTATCGCCTTTCACATGGGTTTGCATGTGTGGGTGAGTTACTGCAATTGCAACGTCGAGTTGAATTGACCGATCGCGTCCACCACGTGCCGTGAGCCTTCCTGGATTTCCAGGATCACCTGCCCGGCCTCGTTGGCCAATTCCACGCCGAGCCCCGTACGGTTCAAGCTCGACTGCATACTCGATACCGCGCTCGCCGACAGGTCGTGGTTCTTGCGCACCACCTCGACAATCTCCAGCGTCGCCTGGCTGGTGCGCGCGGCAAGGCTGCGTACTTCGTCGGCCACCACCGCAAAACCGCGCCCATGCTCACCGGCGCGGGCGGCTTCGATGGCGGCGTTGAGCGCCAGCATGTTGGTCTGCTCGGCGATGCTGCGGATGGTCTGCACGATGGTGCCGATGATCTCCGATTGCTTGTTCACCGCGTCGATGCTCACGGCGGCCTGGTTCAGGTCGTGGGAAATGTCTTCGATAATCTGCACCGTCTGCTGCACCACCTGCGAGCCCTTGCGCGCGCAGACGTCGTTTTGCACCGAGGTGGCGTGGGCCGAATCGGCAGCGGTGCGCAGGCTGGTGACCTGGTCGGTGATGTCGCTGGCGAATTTCACCACTTTGTACAACCGACCGCTGGCGTCGAAGATCGGGTTGTAGGAAGCCTCCAGAAACAGCGTCTTGCCGTATTTGTTCTTGCGCTCAAAACGGTGCGAGTGATACTCCCCCCGGTTGAGCGAGGCCCAGAACGCCTTGTAGGCCGGTGACTCAACCTCCTCACGGTGACAAAACAGGCTGTGGTGCTGGCCGACGATTTCACCCAGCGAGTACTGCACCGTGCTCAGGAAGTTATCGTTGGCGTTGAGGATCTGCCCCTGGGGCGTGAACTCGATCATCGCCATGGAGCGACCGATCGCATCGATCAGGCTTTGGTTTTCGTGTTCGCGGTGGACCCGCGCGGAAATATCCGACGCCACTTTGATCACGCTGAGCACCCGCTGCTCGTCGTCCAGCACCGGCATGTAGCTGGCTTCGAGCCAGACCTCCTCGCCGCGTTTATTCAGACGCATGAAGGTGCCGCTGATGGCTTCTCCCCGCGCCAGGTCGCGCCAGAGCGTGGCGTAGGCCTCGGTGTGGGTGTAGGCCTCTTCGCAGAACAGCCGGTGATGTTTGCCGCGAATGTCTTCCACGCTGTAGCCCATGGCTTTGCAGAAGTTGTCGTTGGCATCGAGGATCACCCCCGCGGGATCGAATTCGATCATGGCCATGGAGCGGCCGATGGCGGCGAGTTTGGCGTTGGACTCGGTGAGGGCGCAGGAGAAACGCTGAATCTCGAGCAGGTCGGATTTGTGGTGGAGGTTGAACATGGTCGGATCTCCCTGATTCCCGGCGCTGAGGGGCGCATTCCATTCGAATGAGCATAGCCACGACCAGGCGCTATGCAAGGCGACAGTGCCGGGACGAACACTCAGGGCGCTTTGAAGACTGCCTGCTGAACATCGACCTTTTTCGGAATCAGGCGGTTGGCGAAAAACAGCTCGGCGGTACCTTGCTGGGTAGCGATGTCGGCGGCTGTCAGCGGGCGGATCGGCGTGGGTGAGCGGTGCTCGAAGTAACTCTTTACCACGGCCGGCGGCAGGCCCAGGGTCTTGGCCATCAGCGCGATACTTTCCTGCGGCTGGTCCAGGGACAAGCGCTGCGCCTTGCCCAAGGTTTGAATGATCGTGGCGATGGCATGGGGGTGCTGTTTGGCGAACCGGCTGCTGACCACGAAGAAACTGCCCGCCGGGTTGAGCCCCTGCCCGTCGCCCAGCACTCGGGCAGAACCGTCGACCACGGCGGCCGAGTAGTAAGGGTCCCACACCACCCAGGCGTCCACCTTGCCCTGTTCAAACGCGGCACGGCCATCGGACGGCGACAGGTACACCACGTTCACGTCCTGCCACTGCAACCCGGCACGCAGCAGGCTCTTGAGGAACAGGTTGTGAGCACTGGAGCCCTTGAGCAATGCAACACGTTTGCCCTTGAGCTCGGCCACGCTGTGCAGCGTGCTGGCCTTGGGCACCAGAATCGCTTCGGTCTTGCCGTCATTGGGCTCGACGGCGATGTATTGCAGGTCGATGCCGGCGGCCTGGGCGAAGATCGGCGGGATGTCGCCGATATTGCCAATGTCCAGGCTACCGGCATTGAGCGCTTCCATCAGCGGCGGGCCGCCGAGAAATTCGACCCATTGCACCTGGGTGCCCGGCAGCGCCGCCTCGAAAAGCTTGTGCTCACGGGCCAGCACCATGCTCACCGAGCCTTTCTGATAGCCGACACGCAAGGTTTCAGTGTCGTCAGCCAGTGCCGTTTGGGCCAGCAACGTCAGCGCCAGCAACGAGCCCGTCAGCAGGTATTTTAGTGGTTTCATGGGTA
Source organism: Pseudomonas sp. MH9.3 (assembly GCF_034354675.1). NCBI lineage: Bacteria > Pseudomonadati > Pseudomonadota > Gammaproteobacteria > Pseudomonadales > Pseudomonadaceae > Pseudomonas > Pseudomonas sp. MH9.3. The sequence continues at coordinate 2,348,820 of NZ_CP133785.1, forward strand.
GCCTCTTGATGATCCATTGGGGCGATCCTAACAAGCAGACTTATTCTTTAATAATATTTAAAACTCACCAATATATGATCAAAAAGAATATAAACCTTGATGGATTAACCCATAACCGAACGCGCTTATAATCCTCGCCCCCTGATCACCCGCGCCTGAACACCATGTCCGAAGTGTCCATCCAATTGCTGAGCGAACCGCTCTGGCCGCTGCTGAACAAGTTTTACCGCGCCCACGGTTCATCGATGAAAGCGCTCAAGGGCGGTCGATTATGGGTGGCGCGTGACGCCGAGATCGTCGCCGGGCTATGCCTGACGCCGGTGGTGGGCGGGCACTGGCTGACGGGGCTGTTCGTCGACCCGGCGTATCGCGGGCAAGGGCTGGCGGCGCGGCTGGTTCTGCGCGCAGTGCAACCGGTAGAGGGCACGGTGTGGCTGTTCTGTCACCCGGACCTGCAGGGTGTGTATGACCGGATGGGCTTCACGCAGGAAACGCTGTTGCCGCAATCGCTCAGCGAGCGGCTGGTGCGCTATAAACGCAACAAGCCGCTGATCGCGATGGGCTTAAAAACCTGAAATGCAGCCCCATGTGGGAGGGGGCTTGCTCCCGATTGCAGTGTGTCAGCTACTCAAGCGTGACTGGCACTCAGCCATCGGGAGCAAGTCCCCTCCCACATGTTCAAGCGGTGTGGCGTCAGAGGGTTACTCTTCTACCGCCGGCTCCAGCTCAGGGAACAGCACGTCGGTAAACCCGAATTTGCTGAAGTCGGTAATCCGCGACGGGTACAGCCGGCCGATCAGGTGGTCGCACTCGTGCTGCACCACCCGCGCATGGAAGCCGTCGGCAAAACGCACAATCGGTTCGCCCTTGGGGTCGAAACCTTCGTAGCGAATCTGCTGGTAGCGGTTGACCGCCCCGCGCAGGCCGGGCACCGACAGGCAGCCTTCGTAGTCCTCTTCCAGCACCGGGCTGAGCGGCGTGATCAGCGGGTTGATCAGGATAGTCTGCGGCACCGGCGGCGCGTCCGGGTAGCGTTCGCTGGCCTCGAAACCGAAGATCACCAGTTGCAGGTCGACGCCTATCTGCGGCGCGGCCAGGCCAACACCGCCGACATGTTCCATGGTCTGGAACATGTCATCGATCAATTGCCACAGCTCGGGGCTGTCGAACATTTCCGGCGGTACAGGCGCGGCGATACGCAGCAGGCGCTCGTCGCCCATTTTCAGGATGTCACGGATCATCAATCAGGCTCTACGGGAGTGGGCTTGGAGTGGTCTCGGCCTAAGCCTGAGACATGCTGTTTCTCATCGGTGTGGCCGGGCTCATCAAATTCCTTTTCGCCCGCGTCCTTGCCCTCGGCCGACATGTGTTCGATCACGGCGTTCATCTCCGCGCCGAGCAACAGCACGGCGGCGGAAATATAGAAATACAGAAGCAGCACGATGATCGCACCGATACTGCCATACATGGCGTTGTAGTCGGCGAAGGTTTTAACGTAGTAACCAAAGCCCAGGGACGCGACGATCCAGACCACCACGGCCAGCACGGAGCCTGGGGTGATGAAGCGAAATTTCTGCTCCACGTCCGGCATCACGTAATACATGAGGGCCACGGCAAACATCAGCAGAATCACGATCAACGGCCAGCGCACAATGGTCCACAGGGTAACGACGAATTCCTGCATGCCGATCTGCCCCGCCAGCCACTCCATCACTTGCGGGCCCAGCACCATCAGTGCGGCGGCGGCCAACAACATGCCGGCGATGCCGATGGTGTAGAAAATCGACAGCGGGAAACGCTTCCAGATCGGCCGGCCTTCCACCACGTCGTAGGCGGCGTTCATCGCGCTCATCATCAGGCGCACGCCGGCCGAAGCGGTCCACAGCGCGATCACGATACCCACCGAGAGCAGGCCGCCCTTGGATTGCTGCAACTGGTCGATCACCGGGTTGACCTGTTCCAGCGCCTGGGGCGGCAACACCAGCTCCGATTGCAGGCGCAACCAGCTGAAGAAGTCCGGCAGGTGCAGGAAACCGATCAGGGCAATGAGGAACAGCAGGAAGGGAAACAGCGAAAACAGCATCTGGTAGGCCAGTGCCGAGGCGTAGGTGGGCATCTCATCATCGATGAATTCGGTGACGGTGCGCATCAGCACCTTATGCAGCTTGAGGCCTTGTAGTACCGGAAAGATCATAGCGTCTCCTTTCGCCGCAAAAAGGTCAGATTCGTGGGCGACTCAGGGGCCGTTTTCTACATCAAAGTAGCCCATTTGGCGACTTTGAAACAATTTCCAAAGTTTAGTTGCAGCAGCTGACACAAAAACGGCCATCCGTGGATGGCCGCAGGTCTGCGCAAACGCAGTGCCGGGTCAGGCTTTGTCGACGGTATTCTTGACCGCATCCTTGGTCTTGCCAACGGCTTGCTGGGCTTCGCCCTTCAGTTCCTGAGCCTTACCTTCAGCACGCAGTTTGTCGTTATCGGTGGCTTTGCCGACGCCTTGCTTGACGTTGCCGACGGCTTCGTTAGCCATGCCTTTTACCTTATCGGAAGTGCTGCCCATGGTATTACTCCTGATAACAATCAAATGGTTTTTAATGACTACCTAAAGATTGACCCGGGGCCGTTCTGTAGAGTTTCAATTATTTTCAGGCGGCATTTGATCGCTCCATAAAGGTTTGGCTTTATGTTTTGCAGCCAACCCACGAGAATGCCCGGCAGATTCAGGCTGAAACGCTGAATAACAGATCCCGTAGGAAGGTTATGAAACTCGATAAGACACAGGCCATCGCCCGCAGAAACCAGGCATTGGGCGGCGCCGTACTCGGCGTCAACAACTGCCACTTCACCGACCTGGACCGCAAACGCAACATCTGGTGGTTCGACCTGCCGCTGGTGCGCATTGGCGTGGGCCAGTACGAGTGGATCCACCTGTTGATGCACAACGCCGAGACCGACCAGTTGCTGCACCTGAAGGTGCCCACGCTGTTCCTGCGCGAGAACCTGGAAGGGCTGGTGGTGCGCAATGCAGGCAAGCGCAAGCCCGAGATCACCCTGGAGTTGAGCGCGGACAAGGATTCATACCTCAAGGATGTGCGCCCGGCGGGTGCAGGAATCAGCTTTGCGCAGTTCGCCCTGTAAAAAATGTGCAGGCCATAAAAAACCCCGCATTGGCGGGGTTTTTTATTGGGTTACTTTTTCAGGCCCAGCTTCTTCAGTTCTTCATCGCGCAACTCGCGGCGTAGAATCTTGCCCACATTGGTGGTCGGCAACACATCGCGGAACTCCACCGCCTTGGGCACCTTGTAGGCGGTGACGTTGGCGCGCATGTGTTCCATCACCTGGTCCTTGGTCAGGGTTGCACCGGGCTTGACCACGATGAACAGCTTGATGATCTCCCCGGATTTTTCGTCCGGCACGCCGATGGCGGCGCACTGCAATACGCCCGGCAGGCCGGCCAGCACGTCTTCCAGCTCGTTGGGGTAAACGTTGAAGCCGGACACCAGAATCATGTCCTTCTTGCGGTCGACAATGCGCAGGTAGCCGTCGGGCTGGATGATCGCGATGTCACCGGTCTTCAACCAGCCTTCGCTGTCGAGCATCTCGGCGGTGGCGTCTTCGCGCTGCCAGTAGCCCTTCATCACTTGCGGGCCTTTGACGCACAGCTCGCCGGTCTCGCCCAGCGCCAGTTCGGTGCCGTCGTCGGCGATGACCTTGCACGCCGTGGACGGCACCGGAATACCGATGGTGCCGATCTGGATATGCTGGATCGGGTTGACCGTGGCCACCGGGCTGGTCTCGGTCATGCCATAACCTTCACAGATGCCACAGCCGGTCACGGCCTTCCAGCGCTCGGCAGCCGCCAGTTGCAGGGCCATGCCACCGGACAGGGTGACCTTGAGCGCCGAGAAGTCCAGCTTGCGGAAGCCTTCGTTATTGCACAGCGCCACAAACAGGGTATTGAGACCGACAAAGCCGCTGAACTTCCACTTCGACAATTCCTTGACCATCGCCGGCAGGTCGCGCGGGTTGCTGATCAGGATGTTGTGGTTGCCGATCAGCATCATCGCCATGCAATGAAAGGTGAACGCGTAGATGTGATAAAGCGGCAGCGGCGTGATGAGGATCTCGCAACCCTCATTGAGGTTAGAGCCCATCAGCGCCTTGCACTGCAGCATGTTGGCGACGAGGTTGCGGTGGGTGAGCATCGCGCCCTTGGCCACGCCGGTGGTGCCGCCGGTGTATTGCAGCACCGCCACATCATCGCTGGCCGGGCTCACTTCGTTGACGGTCTGGCCATGGCCCCTGGCGAGCACATCATTGAACTTGATCGCCTTCGGCAAGTGGTAGGCCGGGACCATTTTCTTCACGTACTTGATGACACTGTTGATCAGCAGGCGCTTGAGCGGCGGCAGCAGGTCGGCCACTTCGGTGACGATCACGTGCTTGACGGCGGTTTTGGGCAAGACCTTTTCCGCCAGATGGGCCATGTTGGCCAGGCACACCAGGGCCTTGGCCCCGGAGTCGTTGAATTGGTGTTCCATCTCCCGCGCGGTGTACAGCGGGTTGGTGTTGACCACGATCAGCCCGGCACGGATGGCACCGAACACGGCGACCGGGTATTGCAGGACGTTGGGCAGTTGCACCGCGATGCGGTCGCCGGGCTGCAGGTCGGTGTGCTGTTGCAGATAGGCGGCAAAAGCGCCGGACAATTCGTACAGCTCACCGTAGGTGAGGGTCTTGCCCAGGTTGCTGAAAGCCGGCTTGTTGGCGAAGCGCTGGCAGGACTGCTTCAATACCGCCTGAATATTCGGATACTCGTCTGGATTGATCTGTGCAGCAATCCCGGCGGGGTACTTATCCTTCCAAAAGTCTTCATTCATGGAAGCCCACTCCTCAGCGACGCGAATTCATCATCGCATTTGATGCGATTATTATTGGTGTATGTTTTTTGTACGGTGAATCCGGCGCTTCAAGCAGGCCCAGACGTCACAAAGCGCGCCGAGAGTAGCAGCTTTGCCAAGGGCCGCCTAGAGCCAAACGAGGGCCCCGCAGTCATAATCACGACTGTCCTACAATATTTGGTCACACTTTAAACACGCGTTGAATATCCCGGCAAACCGCTCTGGAACAAGCCCTCCAGCGCACTCCAAAGCAAATGCGGGAGGGGGCTTGCTGCCGATAGCGGCATATCAGTCACCCAATATGTTGACTGACCCACCGCTATCGGGAGCAAGCCCCCTCCCACACTTTTAGACCATTTCAGTTACAGGTTCAGGCGATGTCGCGCAGCTCCCGTCGCAGGATTTTCCCTACCGGCGTCATCGGCAACGAGTCGCGCAACACGATCTGCTTGGGCACCTTGTAGCCGGTGAAGTTGGCCTTGCAGTACGCCTTCAGCTCTTCAACGCTCACGCCCTGGGCACGCGCCACCACGAACAGCTTCACCGCCTCCCCCGTGCGCTCGTCCGGCACGCCGATCACTGCGCAATTGGCCACGGCCGGATGCGCCATCACCACGTCTTCGATCTCGTTGGGGTACACGTTGAAACCCGAGACGATAATCAGGTCTTTCTTGCGATCGACAATGCGTATGAAGCCGTCCTCATCGATCACGGCAATATCGCCGGTCTTGAACCAGCCTTCGGCGTCCAGCGCCTCGGCGGTGGCCGCCGGTTGCTGCCAATAGCCCTTCATCACCTGCGGGCCCTTGATGCACAGCTCGCCACGCTCGCCCAACGGCAGCTCGACACCTTCGTCGTTGATCACCTTCATTGCAGTGGCCGGCACGGGAATGCCCACGGTGCCCAGTCGCGACTTATCGCCGTACGGGTTGGCGCTGGCCACCGGGGAGGTTTCGGTCAGGCCGTAACCCTCGCCGATCGCGCAGCCGGTGAGCTGCTGCCAGCGTTCCGCGGTGGCCTTGATCAGCGCGGTGCCGCCGGAGTTGGTGGTTTTGAGGTGAGAGAAATCCAGCTGCTTGAACTCCGGGTGATCCATCAGCGCGACAAACAGCGTGTTGAGCCCCAGCAGCCCGGTGAAGCGCCACTTTTTCAGCTCCTTGATAAACCCGCCGATGTCCCGTGGGTTGGTGATCAGCACGTTGTGGTTGCCCGAGACCATCATGCACATGCAGTTCGCGGTGAAGGCATAGATGTGGTACAGCGGCAGCGGCGCGATCATCACCTCCTGCCCCTCCTTGACCAGCGGCAGGCCGTCGTCGCCGGTCTGCGACATACAAGCGCGCACCTGCTGCATGTTCGCCACCAGGTTGCGGTGGGTGAGCATCGCGCCCTTGGCCAGGCCGGTGGTGCCGCCGGTGTATTGCAGCACGGCGATATCGTCCAGGCTCACCGGATGCCGCGTCACGTCCAGGCTTGCCCCCAGACGCAGGGCGCGCTTGAACGGCACTGCGCGCGGCAGGTGGTAGGCCGGTACCATTTTCTTCACCTTGTCGACCAGGGTGTTGACCAGCCAACCCTTGGCGGCCGGCATGAAGTCGCCCATTCGGGCTTCGATCAAGTGGTCGATGGCTGTGTCGGCGCACACCTCCTGCACGCGCGAACCGAACAGGTTGAGGTAGACCAGCGCACGCACGCCGGCATCCTTGAACTGGTGGCGCATCTCGCGCGGGGTGTACAGCGGGTTGGTGTTGACCACGATCAGCCCGGCGCGCAAGGCACCGAACACGGCAATCGGGTAATGCAGCACGTTGGGCATCTGCACCGCGATACGCTCGCCGGGCTTGAGGTCGGTGTGCTGCTGCAGGTAACCGGCGAACGCCGCACTCTGGCGCTCAAGTTCGGCGTAGGTCAGGGTAATCCCCATGTTGCTGAATGCCGGACGGTCGGCGAAGGTCTTGCAGGAGCGCTCGAACACTTCGATCACCGAGGTGTAGGCGGTGAGGTCGATGGTATTGGGAACACCGGGCGCGCGTTTGTCATTCCAGAAATCAGGTTGCATTATTCTTGTCCTCTTACCTGAGTGTGTCCGGCCGCTGCTATAAAAGGCGGAGCTTTGGGGACGGTAGCAGCTATAACCAAACAGGCAAATACGCTAAATCGTGTCATTGATTGTATGAATCTTGCCGCTGAGGCATGGGCAGATACCTGGTGCGCGATACACTGCACCCATCCCGAGCAAAGGAAAGCGCCATGAACCACAGCACCTTCTGGCTGACCGCGACTGACCAAAGCCGTCTGTACGTCAATCAATGGCTGCCGGAGGGTCCCGCCAGGGCCGTGGTGATGGTGTCCCATGGCATGGCCGAACACAGCGGGCGCTATGGGCGCCTGGCCGCAGCATTGTGCGCCGGCGGCTACGGCGTGTATGCGCTGGACCAGCGTGGCCACGGCCGTACCGCCGAGTCAGGCACCCTGGGCCTGTACGCCGAGCAGGACGGCTGGAACACGGTGGTCGGCGACCTCGCCAGCCTGCACCAGCACATCGGCCAGCAGCAGCCGGGGTTGCCGATCATTCTGCTGGGTCACAGCATGGGCAGCTACATCGCCCAGGCCTACCTGCTGCACCACAGCGCCAGCCTGCATGGGGCAATTCTCAGCGGTTCGAATTTCCAGCCGGTGGCCCTGTATCGCGCCGCCCGGGTGATAGCGCGTGTCGAATACGCTCGACAGGGCTTGCGCGGGCGCAGTGCGCTGATTGACTGGCTGTCGTTCGGCTCATTCAACAAGGCGTTCAAACCGACGCGTACAGCATTTGACTGGCTCAGCCGCGACCCTGTCGAAGTCGACCGTTACATCAACGACCCGCTCTGTGGTTTTCGTTGCACCAACCAGCTGTGGATCGACCTGCTGGGCGGCTTGCAGCACATCAGCAAAGCGTCCAACCTCGCGCAGATCGATCCGGGCCTGCCGATTCTGGTCGTGGGCGGCGAATGTGATCCGGTGAGTGACGGCAAGCGTCTCAACAGCCTGGCCCAAGCCCTGCGTGAGGCCGGCTGCCAGCACCTGCAATTGACCGTCTACCCGCAGGCGCGGCATGAAGTGTTCAACGAAACCAACCGCGATGAAGTGACCGCGGATGTACTGCACTGGCTCGACCAGGCCCTGACCCTGCGCAGGCCGGCGCGCTGCGAATAAACTTTGCAGAACCGGCCCATTAATGACCGACTAGCCACAGGATGCACTTTTAGATGACCCAGGTAACCAACACCCCCTACGAAGCCCTCGAAGTCGGCCAGACCGCCAGCTACAGCAAGACCGTCGAAGAGCGCGATATCCAACTGTTCGCCGCCATGTCCGGCGACCACAACCCGGTGCACCTGGACGCCGAATACGCCAAGACCACGATGTTCAAGGAGCGTATTGCCCACGGCATGTTCAGCGGCGCGCTGATCAGTGCCGCCGTGGCCTGCGAGTTGCCTGGGCCGGGCACTATCTATGTGGGCCAGCAAATGAGCTTTCAGAAACCGGTAAAGATCGGCGACACGCTGACGGTGCGCCTGGAAATTCTGGAAAAGCTGCCAAAATTTCGCGTGCGCATTGCCACGCGTGTGTTCAACCAGCGCGACGAACTGGTGGTGGATGGCGAAGCGGAGATCATCGCGCCACGCAAGCAGCTTGAATTAACGCTGACCCAGTTGCCACCGATCAGCATTGGCTGAGTCCGAACTCAAATCCAACGCAAAAAAATGCGGGAGGGGGCAAGCCCCTCCCGCATTGGGTTACAGCGCAGTGCTTACGACTGAGCGCGAGCCTGGTTACGCAGGGCTTTCACTTGGTCGTGGTTGCGTTGCACGCCGTGGTACTGACGCTCTACCAGGTCACGAATGCCCAGCAGGTTGTGCTTGTTGATTTTCTCGATCGCTTCTTTGTAAGCCTTCAGTGCGTGGTCTTCACCGCGCTCGGCTTCGTTCAGTACGGCTTCTTCGTCCTTACCGGTGACCATCGACTTCACGTCGACCCAGCCACGGTGCAAGGCGCCGGCAACGCTGCCGGAATCTTCCGGATCGCCACCCAGAGCACGCACGGCGGTTTTCAGTTCTGCGGCAGCGCTGGCGCAATCAGCCGAACGCTTGGCAAACAGAGCCTTCAGCTCCGGGTGCTTGATGTCTTCAGCGCACTCTTTAAAACCTTTCTGACCGTCAATGCTGGTCTCGATCAGGTCGTTCAGTACGGAGATGGATTCTTTATTGATGTCAGTCATTTTTCAATTCCTTATGGCAGGTTTAAAAGGATGCAAGAGTAATTGCAGTGTCCGTGCCAGCTTTCTGAAAAATATATTCCTATTTAAAATCAAACAGTTATGAATTATTGAACCATCTGCGCCGATGTTATTTGCATGATCTGTCCTTTGGCCTTCATGCAGAATGCCTGTATTTTCACTGTCATCGTCTTAACCGCCCAAGATCGCCATGAATCCAGAGAAACTCGAACTGCTGATCACCCGCCAGATGCCCTTCGGCAAATACAAGGGCCGGATCATCGCCGACCTCCCCGGCCCCTATCTCAATTGGTTCGCCCGCGAAGGTTTCCCCCATGGCGAGCTGGGCGGCCTGCTGGCCTTGATGCAGGAAATCGACAGCAACGGCCTGGCCGAACTGCTGGAACCACTGCGCACCAAACACGGCAAGCCCGCCCCTCGCCATTAGGAGTTTCGCCATGCCAGGGAATGCAAACAACGAGCAGCACTGGCGCACTATTGCCCAGCGCTATGAGCAGGAGCCAGGCCCGATCAACCTGGAGAACGGCTACTTCGGGCGCATGAGCCGCGCAGTGCAGGCGCAGTATCTGGAACACGTAGCGTTCATCAACCGCAGTAATTCGCTGCATGTGCGCCAGCGCTTCGAGCGCGGTGACAATGACGCCATCCGCTGCCAACTGGCCGGCTTGATCAACGCCGATCCGCAGGCGATAGCGTTCACGCGCAACGCCACCGAAGCCCTGCAGTCGCTGATCCGCAATTACAATCGCCTGCAACCGGGCGATCAGGTGCTGATCAGCGATCTGGAGTACGACACGGTCAAGGGGGCGATGCGCTGGCTGGCGGGCTATCGAGGTGTGGAGGTGATCGAAATCGCCCACCTTCATCCGGCCAGTTTCGACATCCTGGTGCACACCTATCGCGAGGCATTTGTGCAGTATCCGCGCCTGAAGCTGATGGCACTGACCCATGTCACCCACCGTACCGGCCTGGTGATGCCGGTCGAAACCATCGCCAGGGCCGCGCAAGCGCACGGCGTGGATGTGATACTCGACGGCGCCCACGCGCTGGGCCAGATCGACTTCAATCTCGCCGAACTGGGAATCAGCTTTGCCGGCTTCAACCTGCACAAGTGGATCGGCGCGCCGCTGACCCTGGGTTTCCTCTACATCGCCCCCGAGCGCCTGGCCGATATCGACCCGGACATGGGCGAGTGCCACTACCCCGCCACCGACGTGCGCGCACGCACGCCCTATAGCACACCAAACTTCCCTGCGTTGATGACGTTGCCATGGGTGCTGGAAGAACATCGCAGCCTGGGTGGCGCGGCGGCCAAGGGTGCGCGGCTCAATTACCTGAGGGACATGTGGGTGAGTCAGGTGCGGTCGCTGCCCGGGATTGAAGTACTCACGCCGGATGACCCCAGACTGTATTGCGCGATTACCGCATTCAAGTTCAGTGGGCGGGACCAACAGGTGATGGTGGACCGTCTGCTCAAGGAGCACGGCCTGTTTACCACGACCCGCACGGGGCCGGCATTTGGCACGTGTATTCGGGTGACGCCAGGGGTGGTGACCTGTGCTGAGGACATCAATGTCCTGATCAACGCAATCACTCAACTGGCCACCGACTGACAGGTGGGAGGGACTTGCTCCCTCCCACACTAGCCCTCGTCCACATCAGGTATGTGTGACTTTGAGGTTTTTTACAGGCAAAAAAAAAGCGGCACACCGACCAAGTGCGCCGCAAAAATGCCGTTAAGCACAGCAACAACGATTCTTTACATCCGATCAGTCCAGCAGGGCCAGCGCTTGCGCAGTGACTTCCTGAATACGTGCCCAGTCGCCGTTCCTGATCCACTCCGGGTCAAGCATCCAGCTACCGCCCACGCACATCACGTTCTTCAACGCCATGTAGCTCTTGATATTGGCCGGGCCCACGCCGCCGGTAGGGCAGAACTTCACTTCGCCGAACGGGCCGCCCAGCGCCTTGATTGCCGCCACGCCGCCGCTGACTTCAGCCGGGAACAGCTTGAAACGGCGATAACCCAGGGCATAGCCTTCCATGATGCCGGACGCATTGCTGATGCCCGGCAGCAGCGGGATCGGGCTGTGCACCGAGGCTTCCAGCAGGTCGCGTGTAATGCCGGGGGTGACGATGAATTGCGAACCGGCCACCTCGGCGGCGTCGAGCATCTGACGGTCAAGCACAGTGCCGGCACCGGTGCACAGTTCAGGGCGCTGCTCGCGCAGCACCTGAATGGCCTTGAGGCCGAACTCGGAACGCAGGGTTACTTCCAGCGCGGTCAAACCACCGGCTGCCAGCGCATCGGCCAGCGGCAGGATGTCCTGTTCGCGGGCGATGGTGATCACCGGCAGGATCCGCGCCCTGGCGCAGAGGCTGTCGATCAGGGCAACTTTGTCCGCCATGGAAACGGTCGGTTGAGGGCTTTTCATAGCGGCTGATCCTTGGCTCATGGGCACCAGTAAATCTCTAAGGTAGGTTGCAAAAACGCGCGAATCGGCATGGCAGCAACGTCGTCACTGGCCAGCGCGGCGCTCAAGGTGGTCAATTTGGCGCTGCCGGAAATCGACAGCACGGTGTACCTGGCCGTGGCCAACAGCGCGCGACTCATGGTCAGGCGCTGATGGGGCACGGTCGGCGCCAGCATTGGCCAGCAACGGCGGGTACCGTCCGGCGCCAGCGCATCGCCAAGGTTCGGGCTGTCGGGGAACAGCGAGGCGGTGTGGCCGTCATCGCCCATGCCCAGCACCAGCACATCAATGCCAGGTAATTCGGCCAGCAGGTGATCGGCCTGCTCGGCCGCGTCTTCAAGGTTGGCCGCAGCGCTGTAGAGGCTCAGGAACTTCGCCTTGGCGGCCGGGCCCTGCAACAGGTGCTGCTTGAGAAGGCCGGCGTTGCTGTCGGCGTGTTCCACCGGCACCCAGCGCTCGTCCGCCAGGGTGATGGTGACCCTGGACCAGTCCAGGCCCTGCTTGGCCAACTGCTGGAAGAACGCCACCGGGCTGCGGCCGCCGGACACCACCAGGGTGGCCTCGCCACGTGCGCTGATGGCCGTGCGCAGTTGTTCGGCCACATCATTGGCCAGGCCGTCCGCCAGCAGCGCAGGCGTGCGGTACTCATGGGCCGTTACGCCCTGAGGCAGTTTCAATTCAGATATCGCCATACCACGACCTCCCATCCCGCGTGATCAGTGCAATCGAGCTCATCGGCCCCCAGGAGCCCGCCGCGTACGGCTTGGGCGCATCACCGGATTTTTTCCACCCGGCGATCAACTGGTCACACCACGTCCACGCGGCTTCGATTTCATCTTTACGGACAAACAGGTTCTGATTGCCGTTCATCACTTCCAGTAGCAACCGCTCGTAGGCATCGGGAATCCGTGCGCTGCGATAGGTATCGGAAAAATTCAGTTGCAGCGGGCCGCTGCGCAGTTGCATGCCCTTGTCCAGGCCCTGCTCCTTGGTCATCACGCGCAAGGAAATGCCTTCGTCCGGCTGCAGGCGGATGATCAGCTTGTTGCTGATCTGCAGGCGCTGCTCGGGGGCGAATATATAGTGGGACGGTTCCTTGAAGTGGATGACGATCTGCGACAGTTTTTGCGGCATGCGCTTGCCGGTGCGCAGGTAGAACGGCACCCCGGCCCAGCGCCAGTTGCGGATATCGGCACGCAGGGCGACGAAGGTTTCGGTGTCGCTCTGGGTGTTGGAATTTTCTTCTTCCAGGTAACCCGGCACCGGCTTGCCGGCGCTGTAGCCGGCGATGTACTGGCCGCGCACCACCTGGGTGGTCAGGCCTTCCGGGCTGATCGGCGCCAGGGCCTTGAGCACCTTGACCTTCTCGTCGCGGATGCTGTCGGCGGACAGGTCGGCCGGCGGGTCCATGGCGATCAGGCACAGCAGCTGCAGCAGGTGATTCTGGATCATGTCGCGCAGCTGGCCGGCCTTGTCGAAATACCCCCAGCGCCCTTCGATGCCGACCTGCTCGGCCACGGTGATTTCCACGTGGGAGATGTAGTTCTGGTTCCACTGGGTTTCAAACAGGCTGTTGGCGAACCGCAGGGCGATCAGGTTCTGGACGGTCTCTTTGCCCAGGTAGTGGTCGATGCGGTAGGTGCGGTTCTCCGGGAAAAACTGCGCCACGGCATCGTTGACCTTGCGCGAGGATTCCAGGTCCGAGCCGATGGGTTTTTCCAGCACCACGCGGGTGTTGTCCGCCAGGCCGACCTTGGACAGGTTCTCGCAGATCGCGCCATACACCGCCGCCGGGGTGGCGAAGTAGGCGATCAGACGTTGCTCGCTGCCAACTTTTTCGGCGAGGGCGACGTAGTCGTCGGCCTTCATGAAGTCGACATGCAGGTAGGTCAGGCGCGCCAGGAAACGCTGGGCCACGTTCTCATCCAGCGCCTTGCCGACGTACTTGCGCAGTTCTGTTTCGATATGGGCCAAGTGCTGCTGCTCGGAACCGGCTTCACGGGCCAGGGCCAGGATGCGCGTGTCGTCGTGCAGCAGATCGGCGCCATCGAGGTGATAGAGGGCAGGAAATAACTTGCGAAGCGCCAGATCACCCAAGGCGCCAAACAGGGCAAAGGTGCAGGGTTCTACGGTTATCGAGGGCATGATGTTTGTTCTTTTATCAAGTTAAGCTACAAATACCTTTTTTCAAGGTATCACTCAAGGAAAAATGTAGTAATAACCACAACATTTTCCCGAATTACGCATTCCGAGTGGTGGTGTTCAGCTACCCTCAGTAGGATAGGCCACCGCGAAAAGCCACTCATCGATTGGTTACCGCCTTTTTATTTGCATCGTCGCCCGAAGGAAAGACTGAATGGACCGCGTGCGAAATCTTCTGGAACAGATCCGGAACCGCCTCGAAGAATTGAACAAGGCCGAGAAAAAAGTCGCCGAGGTCATCCTGCTCAACCCGCAGCAGGCGACCCGCTTCTCCATCGCCGCCCTTGCCCAGGCCGCTTCGGTCAGTGAACCGACGGTCAACCGCTTCTGCCGTTCGTTCGGCGTCAGTGGTTACCCTGAACTTAAATTGCAGCTGGCGCAAAGTCTGGCCAGCGGCGCGGCCTATGTCAGCCGCGCGGTGGAAGCCGATGATAACCCCGAGGCCTACACGCAGAAGATCTTTGGCAGCGCCATTGCCTCCCTGGACAGCGCCTGCCAGGCCCTGGACCCGGCCCTGATCAGCAAGGCGGTGGATTTGCTGATTCAGGCGCGGCAGATCCACTTCTTTGGCCTGGGCGCTTCGGCACCGGTGGCCATGGATGCGCTGCACAAGTTTTTCCGCTTCAACCTTGCGGTCACTGCCCACGCCGACGTGCTGATGCAACGCATGATCGCGTCGGTGGCGCATACCGGCGAGCTGTTCGTGATTATTTCCTACACCGGGCGTACCCGTGAGCTGGTGGAAGTGGCGCGCATCGCCCGCGGAAACGGCGCCTCGGTGCTGGGGGTGACCGCCGAGAACTCGCCGCTGGCCAAGGCCAGTACGGTGAGCCTGAACATCCCGTTGCCGGAAGACACGGACATCTACATGCCGATGACGTCGCGGATCATCCAGCTGACGGTACTGGATGTGCTGGCGACCGGCATGACGTTAAGGCGCGGGGTGGATTTCCAGCCGCATCTGCGCAAGATCAAAGAGAGCTTGAATGACAGTCGGTATCCGGTGGGGGATGAGTTTAACTAAGTCAGCATCTGTGTTGGTTTTACTGGCCTCATCGGGAGCAAGCCCCCTCCCACATTTGAGGTATTCACAAATCAAAGTGTGGGAGGGGGCTTGCCCCCGATGAGGCCATCAGCCACACCACTAGACCCCTGCCCTGGCCTGCAAACTCAAATGCGCCCGCTCCCCCGGCGCCAGGCAGGCCGCCGCCATCGCCGACTCCACGCACACAAACCCTGACGCCTCGTTAAAACTGACGCCCAGCAGCGGCCGGCTGCCGGGATGCCACACCACGGTGTCGGCGCTCTCCCCCGTGTCGATGCACAGCTCGCGCTGCCAGGCGTGATCCTTGAGCTGCAATTCACCTTCGTGCTGGAACACCCGCTGACAGCCGCCGTCCACCCGCAGCTCGCCTTCCTGCTGGCAAACCTGGCGATTGAGCTGGTCATACCCTTGCGCGCCATCCAGGCCAGACAGCGCTACCTCATCGACGTGACCAATACGCCAGTAAGCATGCAACGCGTGGCTCAACTGGCATGGCAGCTCGTCCTGATGCTCGGTGCTCAGGCGCAGCTCCAGGGCATCGCCCAAGTGGGCGTGCAGGTCGACCTGCCAGTCGCACAGCTGCAATTGCCAATGCAGGCGCACGCCATCTTCTGCGGTGCTGCTGTCGAGCAGTTTCCAGTCGATCAGCCGCGCCCAGCCATGGGACGGCCACGCATTTTCACTCGGATGCCGGCCATACCACGGCCAGCACACCGGCACGCCGCCACGGATGGCGCCGACCTGCGGCCATTTGGCCGCGCACCACAGCCAGGGCTTTTGCCCGGCAGGTTGAAAATGCAGCAATTGCGCGCCCTGACGACTGAAAACCGCCTGGCACAGCGGATGGTCGATCACCAACACATCGCGCATCTGAAAGCGCTCCCAGGCGAACACCGGACGTTCGCGCAGGGATTTGAAAAAGCGTTGCAGCGGATGCTCATGCATGTGCCACGGTCCTGAATTTCACAGTGCTGCGCAAAAAAAAGCGGATAGCCATGGCTACCCGCAAAATGCGCACAGAGAGAGGAGCTTATCGCAGCAGGGTTAGAACACCGACTGAATTTTCAGGCCGGCGACTACCGCGTTGTCGACTTTATCCACGCCACCTGGGTGGGTGACGTATTGCAGGTTGGGACGCACGGTCAGCCAGTTGGTAACGTGGAAGCCGTAGTTGATTTCGTAGTTGTACTCGGTAGAACGCAGTGGCGCGAAGCCTGCCTGGTCGTAGTCGGTGAAACCATTGGAGGCGTTGACCAGTTCAGCGTTCTTGCGCACATCGTCGTTGACGTGCAGACGCGCAGCGCCAATACCGATGTCGTCTTTTGGACGCGCATCGAATGGGCCCTTGTACACCAGCATGATCGACTGATAGTTGTCGACCAGGTTGGTTTCCTTGTCGTGGAACGTGGCGTTGGCCGCGATGTTCAGACCACGGGAGGCGTCGCCGTTGTGGGTGGTGAGTTGCTGTTGCGCAACGAACCAGTAGCCCTTTTTGCTGCTGTGGGTACGGAAGGCCGCGCCGGTGGTGCCCGCGTCGTTGCCGTTCACGTCTTCACGAACGTCGGCTGCATCGGCCGCGCTCTTGTAATAGCCCACACGGTATTCGCCCGGCAGGTTGTTGACCTTCGGCGACCAGACCAACTCCACCGGAATCACGGTGCCCTTGGTGCCGCTGCCGCTGAGTTTGAAGCCGTTGCCGTGCTCCAGCTGCGACGGGTTCTGGTTGTAGGCGCCGATCTGCGCATACAGCTCAGGCGTGATGTTGTACTTCACGCGGATGGCCGCCTGGCTGACTGGCCAGTTGTACCAGGTGTTCACGTAGTTACCCACTTGCGAGCCGCAGAACGACAGGTTCTGGAAGTCGCACGGGAAGGTGTTGAAATCTTCGCCTTCGCCGAAGTAACCGAGTTTCACGTCCAACTTGTTGTCGAACATCTGGTGCTGGATCCAGAACTGGGTCAGACGCACCATGTGGCCACGGCCGTAGACTTCCATGGACGAACTCAGCGTGCCGGCACGCGGGTCGCCAATGCGGTCGTTGGAGATGTTCTGGCCATTACGGTTGGTCAGCTGGATCTTGGCCTGGGTGTTATCCCAGCCCCACAGCTTTTGCAGGTCCAGTGCCACGCCCAGACCGAACTGGTCGGAGTAGCGACCGGTCTTGTCATCGTTAAAGCCGCCGTGGGCGTTGTAGCCCATCTCGCCCACGTAGTCGGCCTTGATGTCGATACCTTGCTCGATCAGCTTGGTACGCTCGCCACCCCAATCGCCGGTCATCCACTTGGAATCGGCACTGAATGCATCGGCCGCCATCGCATTGGCGGACAATACCAGGGCTGCTGCTGCGGACAGTTGGCAGAGCAGTCGAGTGTTGTTGTGTTGCTTTTTCATCCCTACATCCTCGTCTTTATTGTTATTAAACTGTTTTTATCTAACGCGGTTTACATTTTTTTCAGCTAAAACAACCAGTTAACTGATTCAACGGCTTTTGAACTGGGCCACATTATCGGCTTGTCCCGATGAAGGCAATGCAGCTGACGTGCCCAGGCGCTCGCCGGTTTTGGCATCGAACAGCAATACCTTGGCCGGATCGAACTGCAGGGTCAGGGTCTCGCCCACCTGCGGTGCCACGTCCGGTGCCAGGCGGCAGCAGACCTTGGTGTCATTGAGCTGCACGAACACCAGAGTGTCCGGGCCGGTCGGCTCGGTCACCTGGACTTCGGCGCGAATGCTCGAAGCGCTGTTGCCCTCGCCCGCCGCCAGCATGATCTGCTCCGGGCGCAGGCCCAGGATTACGTCGCGGTCTTCAAGGCCGGCATCGCTCATGTTCAGCGCCAGCTCGCAACGGGCCTGACCGCTGTCGAGCAGCGCCACCAGACGACCGTCCTTGCGCTGCAGGCGCAGCGGCACGAAGTTCATCGGCGGCGAACCGATGAAACTCGCCACGAACTGGTTGGCCGGGTTGTTGTAGATCTCTTTGGGCGTGCCGAACTGCTGAATGATGCCGTCCTTCATCACCGCCACTTTGTCGCCCAGGGTCATCGCTTCGATCTGGTCGTGGGTGACGTAGACGGTGGTGGTTTTCAGGCGCTGGTGCATCAGCTTCATTTCGGTGCGCATCTCGACGCGCAGCTTGGCATCGAGGTTGGACAGCGGTTCGTCGAACAGGTAGATCTTCGGCCGACGCGCCAACGCACGGCCCATGGCCACACGTTGTTGCTGGCCGCCGGAGAGCTGGCCCGGCTTGCGGTTGAGCAGGTGTTCGATCTGCAGCAGCTTGGCCACGCGCGCCACTTCGGCATCGATATCGGCCTGAGGCATCTTGCGGATCTTGAGGCCGAACTCGATGTTCTCGCGCACGCTCATGGTCGGGTACAGCGCGTAGGACTGAAACACCATGGCGATGTCACGGTCCTTGGGGCTCATGCCGCTGACGTCCTGATCACCGATCATGATCGCGCCGCCAGTAATGGTCTCCAGGCCGGCGATGCAGTTCATCAGGGTCGACTTACCGCACCCGGAAGGGCCGACCAGAATCAGGAATTCACCTTCCTTGATCGACAGTTCGATGTTCTTCAAGGTGTCGGGCAGGCCGGCGCCATAGGTCTTGTTTACATTGCGAAGTTCAAGCGTAGCCATGATTACCCCTTGACCGCGCCGGCCGTGAGGCCGCGCACGAAATACTTGCCTGCGATCACATAGACCAGCAGGGTCGGCAGCCCGGCGATCATCGCCGCCGCCATATCCACGTTATATTCCTTGGCCCCGGTGCTGGTGTTGACCAGGTTGTTCAGCGCCACCGTGATGGGCTGGGAGTCGCCGCTGGAGAACACCACGCCGAACAGGAAGTCGTTCCAGATCTGGGTGAACTGCCAGATCAGGCAGACCATGATGATCGGCGTCGACATCGGCAGAATGATCTGACGGAAGATGGTGAAGAACCCTGCACCGTCCAGGCGGGCCGCCTTGATCAGCGCGTCCGGAATGCTCACGTAGTAGTTACGGAAGAACAGCGTGGTGAACGCCAGGCCATAGACCACATGCACGAACACCAGGCCCGTGGTGGTGCTGGCCAGGCCCATCTTGCCGAGGGTGAACGAGGCCGGCAGCAGCACAGTCTGGAACGGCAGGAAGCAGCCGAACAGCAGCAAGCCGAAGAACAGCTGCGAACCCCGAAAACGCCAGAACGACAGCACATAGCCGTTCAATGCACCAATCGCCGTGGAGATCAGAACGGCCGGAACCGTGATTTTCAGTGAGTTCCAGAAGTAGCCATCCACCGTGGCCCAGGCCTTGATCCAGCCGATGCCGGTGACCACGGTGGGCCAGCTCAGCAGGTTGCCGGTGCTGATGTCTTCCGGGGTCTTGAAGCTGGTCAGCAGCATCACCACCAGCGGCACCAGGTACAGCAATACGGCGAGGATCAGCACCGCGTAGATCGCGATGCGGCTCAGGCTGATCGCCGGTTTGTTAGCGAGACTAGTCATTACGCTTGGTCCTCAGCTCGGAGTAGAGGTAAGGCACGATGATCGCGAGGATCGCACCGAGCATCAGGATCGCACTGGCCGAGCCCATGCCCATCTGGCCACGGCTGAAGGTGAACGAATACATGAACATCGCGGGCAGGTCGGACGAATAGCCCGGGCCACCGGCGGTCATGGCCGCGACCAGGTCGAAGCTCTTGATCGCGATGTGCGCGAGGATCATCACGGCACTGAAAAACACCGGACGCAGGCTGGGCAGCACCACGCTCCAGTAGATGCGCGGCAGGCTGGCGCCGTCGATCTGCGCGGCGCGCACGATCGATTGGTCGACACCCCGCAGCCCGGCGAGGAACATCGCCATGATAAAGCCCGAGGCTTGCCATACGGCGGCGATCACCAGGCAATAGACGACGCGGTCCGGGTCGATCAGCCAGTCCAGACGGAAGCCTTCCCAGCCCCAGTCACGCAGCAGTTTGTCCAGGCCCATGCCGGGGTTGAGCAGCCATTTCCAGGCGGTACCGGTGACGATCATCGAGAGCGCCATCGGGTACAGATAAATAGTGCGGATGAACCCTTCGCGGCGGATTTTCTGGTCGAGGAAGATCGCCAGGGTCACGCCGATTACCAGGGTGATACCGATGAACATGCCGCCAAACAGCGCCAGGTTCTTGCTTGCGACCCACCAGCGATCGTTGTCGAACAACCGCTCGTACTGCGCAAGACCCGCCCACTTGTAGTTGGGCAGGAACGTAGAGGTCGTGAACGACAGTACAAACGTCCACAGGATGTAGCCATAGAAGCCCACCAGAACGATGAACATGCTCGGCGCCAGCACCAGTTTGGGTAGCCAGCGCTGCAGTGCATCGAACGGCGAGGCCTTGCTGAACACAGCAACAGAACTCATGGGAAAATCCAGTACAGGAAAAAGGGACTACACAAACAAGCCTTGTGAGGGGTCAGGGGGTTTCCCCTCACAAGGACCAGCAGCCAAGCGTTACTTGGCCGACTTGATCGCAGCACCAAGCTTCTTGGCAGTGTCGGCCGGGTCGGCTTTCGGGTCGTTGATGTAGTTGGTCACGACGTCAAAGAACGCACCTTGCACCGCCAGGGTAGTGGCCATGTTGTGCGCCATGCTTGGCTGCAGGCCGCCGGACTTGGCGTCTGCCAAGAAGTCCTTGGCAGCGGTCTGGGCGCAGGCGTCGAAGCCCAGCTTGTCCATTTGAGTGAGCATATCGGTGCGCACAGGGATTGAACCCTTGTTGATGCTGAACACTTTCTGGAAGTTTTCACCCAGCACGACTTTGGCGATGTCCTGCTGACCGGCCGCAGTGCCTTTGTCTTTCTGCTTGAACACAGCCAGGGAGTCGATGTTGTAGGTGAAGGCCTTGTCGGTGCCCGGGAAGGCTACGCACTCGTAGTCCTTGCCGGCGACTTTCTTGGCGGCGGTCCATTCGGACTTGGCCCAGTCACCCATGATCTGCATGCCGGCCTTGCCGTTGATGACCTTGCCTGCTTCGAGGTTCCAGTCCTGGCCTTTGCCGTCGACGTCCATATAGGTCGCGACTTTCTTCAACTCGGTGAGCGACTTGATCATTTCCGGACCGGTCAGCGCCGCGTTATCGAGGTCAACCAGAGCCTTTTTATAGCCCTCCGGGCCCATCACCGACAGGACCACGGCTTCGAATACGGTGCTGTCCTGCCAAGGCTGGCCACCATGGGCGAGCGGAATGAAGCCCGCAGCTTTGAGCTTGTCGCCGGCTGCGTAGAATTCTTCGAGGGTGGTCGGGTTTTTGGTGATGCCGGCTTTCTTGAAGACTTCCGGGTTGATCCACAGCCAGTTCACGCGGTGAATGTTCACCGGAACGGCCACGTAGTCACCGTCGTACTTCACGGTATCGGAGACTTTTTTATCGAGCAGGGAATCCCACTTCTCTTCCTTGGCCACGTCCTTGAGGACGTCGGTGTCGAGCAAGCCAGTGGACGCCCATTCCTGAATGTCGGGACCTTTGATCTGGGCAACGCCTGGTGGGTTGCCGGCCACCGCGCGGCTTTTCAGCACGGTCATGGCAGTGGCGCCGCCGCCACCTGCGACGGCACCGTCTTTCCAGGTGAAGCCGTCTTTCTCGACTTGGGCCTTCAAGACATCCACAGCCGCCTTTTCACCGCCCGAGGTCCACCAATGCACGACTTCAACCGTACCTTTGGAGTCGGCGGCAAATACACTGAGGGGAAACAAAGAGGCAACGGAAACAGCTAGAGCGAGGCGATTAATCGCGTTCATCACAATACCTTTTCTTGTTGTTATGCATGCAAGTCTAGAGCTTGCGCTGCACGGAGTTTAAACATGAATTTTTCAAGTGCAGGTAACAAAGGGATGCACAAATGTCACCACTTGGTGACATAGCGCCCGGCGCCCAAAGCGGTCGTCATGCTCGGCCACAACGGCAGTGCAGGCAGCACCACCGCCTGCCAGGCATGGTACAGGTCCGGTTTACCGCCCCAGATCCTGCTGCCGGGCTGGTTATGCGGGCTGAGTTCGTGGTGCCAGCTGCCGTGGACGCGGTCGATGAACTGAGTTTCGCAGAACTCCCAGAGGCGTCTATACCAAATTTCGTAATGCAGCTCACCGGTACGCTTGAGCAAGGCCTGGGCAGCGGCGCTGGCTTCGGCATGGGTCCAGTGCAGGCGCTCGCGCACCACCGGGCGATGGTTCCAGTCCAGCGTGTAGACAATGCCCGGCGCCCCATCCACGGCCCAGGCGTATTCGCAGGCGCTGGCGAACAGGCCTTTGGCGTCGCTCAGCAGCCAGTCAGGCGTGGCCAACCCGGCTTGCAGGCGCGCGGCCTCGAGGTGCAACAGCAGCCGTGCCCACTCGAACCCATGGCCAGGCGTGATGCCGTAGGGACGAAAGCCGTCGGCGGGGTTGTCTTCGTTATACGCAGGCAGCGGTTTCCAGTGCGCGTCAAAATGCTCGATCACCATGAACTGCTTGCCGGCCGCAAAGGTGTGGATCAGCCGTTCGACGATACGCAACGCGCGGTCCAGCCAGCGGGTGTCGCCGGTGACATCAGCCAGGGCGAGGAAGGCTTCGGTGGCGTGCATGTTGCTGTTGGCGCCCCGATAAGCCTCGACGCCGCTCCAGTCTCGGGCGAAGGACTCGAGCATCACGCCCTCCTCTTCGCTCCAGAAGAACTGATCGATGATGTGGATCGCGTCGTTGAGCAGGTTCTGCGCGCCGGGTGCACCGACCACCGTGGCCGAGCTGGCCGCCAGGGCAACGAACGCATGCAGGTAGGCGGCCTTGCCGGTATTGCCATCGCAGGCATTGGCCGCGGCAAACCAGCCACCGTGCTCGCCGTCGCGCAACGGGCCGCTCAAGGCTGCGACACCGTGTGCCACCCGTTCGGCATAGCCGGGCAACCCCATGGCATGGGCCATGGCGAAGCTGTGGGTCATGCGGGCAGTGTTCATGGTTTCAGCGCGAGCGTCGGCCGGCAGTTGACCTTTGTCGTCGAGGTTGCCAAAACCGTCAGGCAGGCGTGAGGCCTTGGCGAATGACAGCAGGCGCTGGCCTTCGGCGGCAAGCCAGGCGTGATGGGCAGGAGCGTTCAGCCAACTGCTGGCAGGCAGTGGTTGCGTGGTCATGGGTGGCCCTTATTATTTTTTGTGGGATGACCGGAGTCTAAACAAGGGCGCAAAAGGGGCAAGTAACGAAGCGGAAGGTAAATGTCACAGACTGGTGACACTCTTGAATTTGACCGCAATCCAGGGAAGGAGCAAGCCTGCGCTGATCAACCACAAATAATTTTTTGATTTTAAGCCTGGAGTTTCAGGCAAGTCGAAGCGTCGCACCGCAATTCCCACATTTGATCGCCGTTCACACTCCCCCTATCGGTCGGCTCTCAGGCCGCCGCGCCTTTGATCTTGATCTGAGGCGCCCCGTCAAACACGCTGGCCGAACCTGGGCGAGGTGCCGAGTGTTGGGGCGAAGCGTTTTTGGTTACTTTTTGCGCTCTTCAAAAAGTGACTCGCTGTAAGAGCGGAACCCCAAGTCGTCGTTACCGCAGAAACGGATATGTACATCACGTTTTTTGATTTGGGGGCTGCTACGCAGCCCAACGCGGGGCAAGCCCTAATGCCGTTCAGTTAAGGAAAATGTGTGGGATTATTGTGGCGAGCGGGCTTGCCCCGCGTTGGGGTGCGAAGCGCCCCCATCGAGCAAAATGCGGTGTACCTGATACGGCTCAGCGCCTGGCTTTGGGGCTGCTGCGCAGCCCAACGCAGGACAAGCCTGCTCGCCACAGGGAATCTGCGTTTAACTGAACGGCATTAGGGCAAGCCCGCTTGCCACAACAGGCCCGCTCACCACAGAGGCTCCAGCTCGCTGGGCGATAGCGTCTGGCGGAGCCTCTCACCGCTGACCCGCATCAGGTCACTGACCGCCTCGCGGCGCGTTGAGCTGCTGACTCAGGGTCTGCACCTGGCTCTGCAGGGTGGTGATATTGCGCGTGGTCTGGATACGGAATACGTCGAACTCTTTGTTGGTCGGCGCATCGACGTTGGCGGGCTGGTTTTCCTGCGCGCTTTTGAGCACAACCATGTCCTGCTCAAGGCGGGCAATGGCGGCCGTCGGGTTGCCCTGCTTTTTCAACGCCGCTACATCAGCCGCCAGCTCCCGGAGCTCGGCATCGCGCTTGCCGGCATCACCCTGCGCCGCCTTGAGCGTCGCCACGGCATCCGTCAGCGCCTGCACCTGGCCCTGCAATGCGGCATTGGCGCTGGCCAGCTCAGTGGTGCTGGCAGTCATCTGCGCCAGGCGCTTGTCCAGCTCGGTAGCCTGGCCGGCCACGCCGACCTGTTGCTTGCCCTGCTCCAGCAGTTGGGTTTCCAACTGCTTGATCTGCTGTTTGAGCGCTTCGCTGCCGGTGTTGACGTTGGCTTCACTGGCCACCACCTTGCCGGAAATATCCTGCAGGCGCCCCGCCGCTTCCTCGCTGATGCGCGCGAAACTTTCCTGGGTGGCAACCAACTGCTGGCCCATCAGGGATATCTGCTGGAAACTCCACCAGGCAAGGCCGGCAAACGCGATCAGCAGCGCGCCGACCAGCGCCCACAACGGCCCGGTGCTGGCGCTCCTGACCTTGACCATGGGCGCGGGCCGCGAGCGTACGGACGTGGCGGGCGTCGGCACGAAATCATCATCGTCCCCGGTATCGGCCCGCAGGCTGGGAACATTGTCGAAATCGTCGTTGGCATCGTTACGCATGAATCAACCCTGAATCGGTGAGATGGCTGGCAAGCCGAGCGACGCGAGTATAAACCGCGCGCCCGCCGCACTGATCGACCCGGAACCGTAAATTCGGTTCCCGATGTGTTGCTGGTTGTGAGCTTATTTAAGCCCCGGATCCTGGGCCTTCCACCAACTGCAGAACTCGTCGAGGGCGGTCCACAGACTGACCTTGGGCTCATAGTCGAGATAATGCCTCGCCCGACTGATGTCCAACGTGAAATCTTTGTTCATTACCTGCATGCCCAGGCGCGACAACGCAGGCTCCGGGCGCCCGGGCCACATCGCGCAGAAGGCTTCGTTGAGCGCCGCCACGCTGTAGGACAAACCGTAGGACCGATAACGGGTCACCTGGGGCATTTCCATCTGGCGCATCACGTAGTTGACCACATCCCATACCGGCACCGGCGTGCCGTTGCTGATGTTGTAGGCCTTGCCCAGCGCGGAACCGGTGGCAAGCAAACCGCTGAGCAAGGCTTCATTGAGGTTGTGGATACTGGTGAAGTCGACCTTGTTAAGGCCATCGCCGACGATCGCCAGGCGGTTCTTGCGCTGCATCTTCAGCAAACGCGGGAAGATGCTCATGTCGCCCGCGCCGGTGACGAATCGCGGACGCAGGGCCAGCACCTGGAGCCCGAATTCCTGGGCGCCGAAGACTTTTTGCTCGGCCAGGTACTTGGTGGCGGCGTACGGATGCTTGAAGCGCTTGGGCACCTGCTCTTCGGTCAGGCCCAGGTGGTCGCGCCCGTCAAAGTAGATCGATGGCGAAGACAGGTGCACCAGGCGCCCGACCCGCTGCTTGAGGCAGGCTTCGACGACATTTTCGGTCACCAGCACATTGCCTTGATGAAAGTCCTGGTACTTGCCCCACAACCCGACGGCGCCGGCGCAATGCACCACCGCTTCGACGTCCCGGCACAGATGGCGCACCAGTTCGGCATCACTCAGATCACCCTGGATAAACTCGGCGCCGCGCCGTACGAGGTGCTCCACGCTTTCGGCGCGCCGCCCGTTGACCCGCACGTCCAGGCCCTGCTCCAGGGCGAAGCGCGCAAAGCGACCGCCGATGAAGCCGCTTGCGCCGGTGACCAGAATCTTCATGTATTACTCCGTGTTCTTTCATTTTTCATCGCTGCTACCTTGACGCCCGTCATCCCTCCAACGGCACCAGCCATTGCCCGCATGACCGCGCCAGATGCTCGGTCAACAGGCCCAACAGTTGCCCGCCGCTGCGCCAATGATGCCAGTACAACGGCACATCAATGGGCTTATCAGGCAACAACTCGACCAACAGGCCACGCTGCAACGAGTCGCGCACCTGCAGTTCCGGCACCAGGCCCCAGCCCAGGCCGGCTTCGGTGAGACGGATAAACCCTTCAGAGGATGGGCATAAATGGTGCTCAAAACCGCCATCCACGCCGAGGGAAGCCAGGTAACGGTGTTGCAGGAAATCATCCGGACCAAACACCAGTGCCGGTGTGCGCACCAGTTGCTCGGCCTTTACCCCGGCGGGAAAGTGCCGCGCGATAAAGGCCGGGCTGGCCAGCGCGCGGTAGCGCATGGCGCCGAGCAGCAGGCTGCGCGCACCGGCCACCGGGCGTTCACTCGCGCAGATGCAGGCCGCCACTTCACCGGCGCGCATGCGTTTGAGACCGACGGTCTGGTCTTCCACCACCAGGTCGAGCAACAGATGCTGCTCGGCGCAAAAGTCGCTGACAGCCTCGGCCCACCAGGTGGCCAGGCTGTCGGCATTCAGCGCGATACGCAGGCGCTCGGGCATGCCCTCCTCGTCCAGGGCGGGCACCTGGCCCTGCAGGTCGCGCTCCAGCAGCCGCACCTGCTGCACATGGTTGAGCAGCCGTCGACCAATCTCGGTGGGCGTAGGCGGCGTGGCCCGCACCAGCACCGGCTGGCCGACACGCGCTTCGAGCAGCTTGATGCGCTGGGAAATGGCCGACTGCGACAGCCCAAGTACCTGCGCGGCACGCTCGAAGCCGGCCTGCTCCACCACCGCCGCGAGGGCGGACAGCAATTTATAGTCGAACATCAGTTTCTCTAATGAGCGATCAGCAATATTGGTTTTTCTTATACAGCCCATCCGATGAAAATAGCCAGCATTGCCTCTCTTTAACAAGGACCTTCACATGGCTGGCGAAACCACCCTGGCGACCCTGCTGCGCAGCATGAGCCCTCATCTGAATGACGGCGACTACGTGTTCTGCACCCTCCCCGATAACCGCATTCCTGATGGTTGCGAGGTAATCGGCAGCTTTCGCGAACAGCAAGGCTTGACCCTGATCGTGGAGCGCCAGCAAGCCGAACAGGCCGGGCTGGCCTTCGACTATGTGGCCGCGTGGATCACCCTGAACGTGCACTCGGCACTCGAAGCGGTGGGGTTGACCGCCGCCTTCGCCGGCGCCTTGGCCCAGGCCGGGATCAGTTGCAATGTGATCGCCGGTTATTACCACGACCACCTGTTCGTCGGCCGCGCCGATGCGCAACGCGCCGTGCAGGTGCTGCGGCAGTTGGCGGCGGACGCGGAGTAAACCCTATGTGGCAAAGTTATGTGAACGGGCTGTTGATCGCCCTCGGCCTGATCATGGCCATCGGCACGCAGAACGCTTTCGTGCTGGCGCAAAGCCTGCGCCGTGAACATCACCTGCCGGTAGCGGCGCTGTGCATCGTGTGCGACGCGCTCCTGGTCGCAGCGGGGGTGTTCGGCCTGGCCACGGTGCTGGCGCAGAGCCCGCTGCTGCTGGCGATTGCACGCTGGGGCGGCGCAGCATTCCTGTTGTGGTACGGCGCCCTCGCCTTGCGTCGCGCGTTTTCGAAACAGAGCCTGGACCAGGACGCAGGCTTCAACGCGCGCTCACTGCGCGCGGTGATGCTCAGCGCGTTGGCGGTGACGTTGCTCAACCCCCACGTCTACCTCGATACGGTGCTGCTGATCGGCTCACTGGGCGCGCAACAGGCGGCACCCGCGGCGTTCGTGGCCGGGGCCGCGAGCGCTTCATTCCTGTGGTTCGCCACCCTGGCGCTCGGCGCCGCGTGGCTGGCGCCGTGGCTGGCGCGCCCGGCAACCTGGCGGCTGTTGGACCTCTTGGTGGCCGTGATGATGTTCAGCGTGGCCTACTCATTAATAAGCACGCCCTGAAGTTATTTCGAAAGGCTCTGGAACCTCTATCCCACACAGTTGTTGCGTGGTTTTGCCGCACCCCCGGTGCTATGATCCTGCCCCTGCGCCGCAAAGAGTACAAACTCCCCGGCGCTTGTTTGGCCGCCCGTGATCGGCCTTGCGCTCACCGCAACTGACCTGATTAGGAGAATCATCATGGCTTTCGAATTGCCGCCGCTGCCCTACGCACACGATGCCCTGCAGCCGCATATCTCCAAGGAAACCCTGGAGTACCACCACGACAAGCACCACAACACCTATGTCGTGAACCTGAACAACCTGGTGCCTGGCACCGAGTTCGAAGGCAAGACCCTGGAAGAAATCGTCACCTCTTCTTCGGGCGGCATCTTCAACAACGCCGCTCAGGTCTGGAACCACACGTTCTACTGGAACTGCCTGGCGCCAAACGCCGGCGGCCAACCGACCGGCGCACTGGCTGAAGCCATCAACGCAGCCTTCGGTTCCTTCGACAAATTCAAGGAAGAGTTCACCAAGACGTCCGTCGGCACCTTCGGTTCCGGTTGGGGCTGGCTGGTGAAAAAGGCTGACGGTTCCCTGGCCCTGGCCAGCACCATTGGCGCCGGCAACCCGCTGACCAGCGGCGACACCCCGCTGCTGACCTGCGA
The DNA here is from genome assembly GCF_034354675.1 of Pseudomonas sp. MH9.3. Classification (NCBI taxonomy): domain Bacteria; kingdom Pseudomonadati; phylum Pseudomonadota; class Gammaproteobacteria; order Pseudomonadales; family Pseudomonadaceae; genus Pseudomonas; species Pseudomonas sp. MH9.3. The sequence continues at coordinate 2,377,293 of NZ_CP133785.1, forward strand.
CGTGTGGGAACACGCCTACTACATCGACTACCGCAACGTGCGTCCAAAGTACGTGGAAGCGTTCTGGAACCTGGTCAACTGGAAGTTCGTGGCCGAGCAGTTCGAAGGCAAGACCTTCACTGCCTGAGTAACGCTTGCAGGATAAAGAGCCCGGCAATTGCCGGGCTTTTTTGTGGGCGACAATACTGAGCAGGATGCGGGATGCATGGAACTCAGCGGCAACAATTTGCCACGCAGACAGTGAGAGAAATAACTCTCTCATTTCATGCAGGAGAGTTCGTAATGGATCCTATATCGATGGGTATGTCGGCTATGTCAGCGATCATGCCGATGCTGGAAAAAGGCATGGACATGATGAGCAAGATGATGGATCAGCAACAGCAAGGTCAAGATCAGGAGCAGGGCAAAATCGGCGAAGACACACACAAAGCCAACTCCATGCAGATTACGTACAACTCGTAATAAAGCTGACCTGCGCGCGCGGGTCTCACGCCCAAGCGCCGTATCAGAGAGCGGCGGATGTCATCCGCCCTCTTCCCTGCCTCCCCTCCTTCAGCCTCTTCCGGTTGCCCCGTCCGAATGTTCCTTTGACTGCCATGCGTGGATTGCCAATACTCATGGCATATTGAAGGCCACCCGCATGAGACAAGGAATGCCCCTTTGAAGCTGGAACTCAAAAACAGCTTGTCGGTGAAGTTGCTACGGGTTGTGCTGCTGTCGGCGTTGATCGTGGGCGTGACGCTGAGCGTGGCGCAGATCGTTTTCGATGCCTACAAGACGCGCCAGGCCGTGGCAGGCGATGCCCAGCGCATCCTCGACATGTTTCGCGACCCGTCCACCCAGGCCGTCTACAGCCTGGACCGCGAAATGGGTATGCAGGTGATCGAAGGACTGTTTCAGGACGAAGCGGTGCGCACGGCCTCCATCGGCCACCCCAACGAGACCATGCTCGCGGAAAAAAGCCGCCCACTGGAGCAATCCGCCAGCCGCTGGTTGACCGACCTGATTCTGGGTCAGGAACGCTCATTCACCACGTCACTGGTCGGCAAAGGCCCTTACAGCGAGTATTACGGAGACCTGAGCATCACCCTCGACACCGCCACCTATGGCGAGGGTTTTCTGGTCAGCTCGGTGATCATCTTTATTTCCGGCGTGCTGCGTGCGCTGGCCATGGGGCTGGTGCTGTACCTGGTGTATCACTGGATGCTGACCCGGCCGCTGTCGCGGATCATCGAACACCTGACATCGATCAATCCCGACCGGCCCAGCGAACACAAGATCCCTCAGCTCAAGGGCCATGAACGTAACGAGCTGGGGCTGTGGATCAATACCGCCAACCAGTTGCTCGAATCCATCGAACGCAACACCCATTTGCGCCACGAAGCCGAAAGCAGCCTGCTGCGCATGGCCCAATACGACTTTCTAACGGGCCTGCCCAACCGCCAGAAGCTGCAGGAGCAACTGGACAGGATCCTGATTGACGCCGGCCGCCGACAACGCTGCGTGGCCGTGCTTTGCGTAGGGCTGGACGACTTCAAAAGTGTAAACGAACAGTACACCTACCAGGCCGGTGACCGATTACTGCTGGCCCTGGCCGACCGCCTGCGCGCCCACAGCGGACGGCTCGGCACCCTCGCGCGCCTGGGCGGTGACCAGTTTGCGCTGGTGCAGGCTGACATCGAGCAGCCTTATGAAGCCGCCGAACTGGCGCAAAGCATTCTCGATGACCTCGAAGCAGAGTTCGCCCTCGAACACGATCACATCCGCCTGCGTGCCACCATCGGCATCACGCTGTTCCCGGAAGACGGCGACAGCACCGAGAAGCTGCTGCAAAGAGCCGAACAGACCATGACGCTGGCCAAGACCCGCTCGCGCAACCGTTACCAGTTCTATATCGCCAGTGTCGACAGTGAAATGCGCCGCCGCCGCGAGCTGGAGAAAGACCTGCGCGACGCCCTGGGCCGCGAGCAGTTTTACCTGGTGTACCAGCCGCAGATCAGCTACCGCGACCACCGCGTGGTCGGTGTGGAAGCGTTGATCCGCTGGCAGCATCCGGAGCACGGCCTGGTACCGCCCGATTTGTTTATCCCGCTGGCGGAGCAGAACGGCACCATTATTCCGATCGGCGAGTGGGTGCTGGACCAGGCCTGTCGGCAGTTGCGCGAATGGCATGACGCAGGTCTCACCGAGCTGCGCATGGCGGTCAATCTGTCCACTGTGCAGCTGCACCACAGCGAATTGCCGCGCGTGGTCAACAACCTGATGCAGGTCTATCGCTTGCCGCCCGGCAGTCTGGAGCTGGAAGTCACCGAGACCGGCCTGATGGAAGACATCAGCACCGCCGCCCAGCACCTGCTGAGCCTGCGCCGCTCCGGCGCACTGATTGCCATCGACGACTTCGGCACCGGCTACTCATCCCTGAGTTACCTCAAGAGCCTGCCGCTGGACAAGATCAAGATCGACAAGAGTTTCGTTCAGGACCTGCTGGACGACGATGACGACGCCACCATCGTGCGCGCCATTATCCAACTGGGCAAAAGCCTGGGCATGCAGGTGATCGCCGAGGGTGTGGAAACTGCCGAGCAAGAGGCCTACATCATCGCCGAGGGTTGCCATGAAGGTCAGGGTTATCACTACAGCAAACCGCTGCCGGCGCGGGAACTGGCGGCTTACCTGAAGCAATTGGAGCGCAATCGGGTGGTGATTCCTTAGGTTAAGAAATCGATACTTGATGTTTCCCTCGTATAACCCTTTACACAAAATGCAAATCTTTCGCATTATGTCGCAGTTTTTGCGCGCCCCCGCGTGCCCTATCAACACTCGAAGCAGGATGTTCGCCATGATTCGTATGCCCCTGGCCACCGCCAGTCTGCTGGCTATTGCCATTTCTCTTGCCGGTTGCGGCGAAGGTAAAGACAAGGCCGCAGCACCCCAGGCGCCGACCCCGGCTGCCAGCACCACCGCTCCAGCGGCTGCCACAGCGGCAGGCAACGTCGACGAAGCGGCCGCCAAGGCTGTGGTCGCGCATTACGCTGACATGGTGTTTGCGGTATACAGCGATGCCGAGTCCACGGCAAAAACCCTGCAGACCGCCGTCGACACGTTCCTTGCCAATCCGAACGAGCAAACCCTGAAAGCCGCGCGCACCGCCTGGGTCGCCGCCCGCGTGCCGTACCTGCAGAGTGAAGTGTTCCGCTTCGGCAACACCATCATCGACGACTGGGAAGGCCAGGTGAACGCCTGGCCCCTGGACGAAGGCCTGATCGACTACACCGACAAATCCTACGAGCACGCCCTGGGCAACCCGGGCGCCACCGCCAACATCATCGCCAACAACGAAATCCAGGTCGGCGAAGACAAGGTCGACGTCAAAGACATCACCCCGGAAAAGCTCGCCAGCCTCAATGAGCTGGGCGGTTCGGAAGCCAACGTCGCCACCGGCTACCACGCCATCGAATTCCTGCTGTGGGGCCAGGACCTCAACGGCACTGGCCCAGGCGCTGGCAACCGCCCGGCGTCGGACTACCTGACCGGCGACGGTGCCACCGGCGGCCACAACGAGCGCCGTCGCACCTACCTGCGTTCGGTGACCCAGCTGCTGGTCAGCGACCTCGAAGAAATGGTCGGCAACTGGAAGCCCAACGTCGAAGACAACTACCGCGCCACCCTGGAGAGCGAACCTGCCACCGACGGCCTGCGCAAAATGCTGTTCGGCATGGGCAGTCTGTCGTTGGGCGAGTTGGCCGGTGAGCGCATGAAGGTGTCCCTGGAGGCCAACTCGCCGGAAGACGAACAGGATTGCTTCAGCGACAACACCCACAACTCGCACTTCTACGACGCCAAGGGCATCCGCAATGTCTACCTGGGCGAATACACCCGTGTCGACGGCACCCAGATGACCGGCCCGAGCCTGTCATCCCTGGTGGCCAAGGCTGACCCGGCTGCCGACACTGCACTGAAGGCCGACCTGGCCGCAACCGAAGCCAAGATCCAAGTCATGGTTGACCACGCCGGCAAAGGCGAGCACTACGACCAGTTGATCGCCGCCGGTAACGATGCGGGCAACCAGATCGTACGTGACGCCATTGCGGCGCTGGTCAAGCAGACCGGTTCGATCGAAGCCGCTGCCGGCAAGCTGGGTATCAGCGACCTGAACCCGGACAGTGCTGATCACGAGTTCTAAACAAGACGCGTGATGGTTGCACCACACTGAAAATGCCCCGACTGGTTCGGGGCATTTTTTTGCGTGCGGGCCTGTTGTGTCAGATCCGAATCACGTAGATGAGCGGGGCGCGTCCCTCGAAGCTCAACTGAATGCCGCCGATCAGCGGCACCAACGGAGCGCTGCGGGCCTGCGCAGTCATCAGCGAAGCTCTCGGCGCCGCCTGGCTCGCACGGCTGCCCACTGCATGGCCAAACGCGCTGCGCACCTGCATCCAATACACCGTTTCATGCGCCGGGTTCTTGAACAGCAGCTCACCCACCTGATCGTAGCTGGGTATGAGCTGATAACGGTTGCGGGCAAGCACGTCGGCCATCAATGCCTTGAGCGCTTCCTGACTGCCATGGGTAACCGCATCCTGGAGCAGGCCGCGAACCTGATCCGTACGAAAGGTGAGTTGTGTGTACCGCCCTGGCTGACGATGCAATGACCAATCGCCGCTCACCGAACGCGGGGTCACGGGCAGCATAAGCAGCGGGTCAGCCAGCTTTGCCTCAATCAGCGTGCGCTCCCGACGCCAATGCCTAAGGACTCTCTGCAGGGTCGCAACCCCTAGAAAGCTAAGGTTATGCCTGTTGACGTTGTTGAACAGGCTGCGGGCCACGTCACCCTGGCTGGAAACGGACAGCATGGGCCAGGCATCGCCTACATAGGCGGCGAGGGTTTTCTGGAACGGCAGGGCAATATCGTTGATCCAGCGACCGTCTGCCCTCGCGAAGGTCGCTGCACGTGGCTGGCTGTTGGGATCCGTCCTGAGCATCGTTTCAAATTGATCATACGTGCGAATCGCAATGTCGGGATCGTGCATAAGAACAGTGGCGGCCTGCGCCGGCCTGGCTACGCCGTCAGGCAGGATGGGAAAGTAGCGTTCGTCGATTTTGAGGTATTCGGTGCCCCTGAGCGCCGGATCCCCGCCCACCCGCTGATAGACCCCGTAGTCGGCATCTTTTAACAGCATTTCGTCAGCGTCTATGGACCGTCCCCAATCGGCAATTCGTTCATACGCCGGCCTGGCTCGCCGGACCTGGCTGGGGCCTGGTACAGGCTCAATGGACGTGAGCGGCAGCCCTGGGATTTCGCCGCCACGCACACGCAGCGAAAATCGCTGGGGCGTCACTCTCAGATAGTGATAGAAGGTGTCAGGTAAAGTGCCCGCCCCAAGGTGGTGAACCACGCTCAATTGAAGCTCCAGTTCACGCCCGCGCGGGAAATTGAACGACTCGAACACAAGGCGAGCCTGACTCTCGGAGAGGTTCGGGTAGAGCGTCCTTAACGCCTCAATCGGTGAAAGGCCTCCACGCAATCCTCGGCCGGGATGCGAACCCACTTCCCAGCGGCCATTGGCGCCCTGGCGGATCGGGTCATGGTGATAACGGTGAGGTTTACGCACATCCCTGAGGCGCCAGGCCTTTTCGCCGCCCTCGTCGAGGATCGAAAACCAGCGGTTGTGCTCATTGAGAAAATACTGGCGGTTACCCTCGGTGCCAACCGCCTTGTAATAAATGCCCTTGCCTTCCCAGCCGTCAAGTGCCTGTACATCGGCAGGATTTTTCTTCAGGGCCATCAGCGGGTTCAACCCACTCTCCCCAGGTACGGAGGCGCGCGCGCCGGTCAACCCGGCCACAGCGCCGTCGATCAAGGCGCCGGTAAACTCGCCCAGCGCACGCACCAGGTGATGGGCCGACTCGGCACGGTCTCCCAGCGTGGCGGCGTCCACCGCCCTGAACACCGAGAAAAGGCTTCGAGCCAGGCCGATGGGCACCATTATTTTGATCGGTAACACCAGGGTAATGAGATCGAACGCTGCCGTGCCCACCGATATCGCGGTGGACAGGTCGGTTTCGCCGGTGGTAGTCGATTGCGCAGCGGCATCATTGATCGCGAAGCTGGCCTGCGCCTCGTAGGCCTCCTCGAACAGATTGTCGGCAATCCTGGGCATATGCACCATCGTCGCGGAGCCGCGTCCGCGCAGGATGCCGCGGATCCTTGGGCGCTGTGCCAGCTCCACGCGGCTCACCAGATAATCACGCCAGGAGCTGCTGAAGACGAAGTCCTTCAACAATCGTTCGTCGTGATACTCATGAAACATCCGTCCGCCTGGCGCTTGCGGCGTGTAAACGACGGTGGAGGCGACCGCCGAGGACGTCGTGCGAAACAACCACACGCCACGTACCCGCGCGCCACGCAGCATCAAACTTTGCACCATGATTCGATGGGCTTCGACGGTCTGGCGCCGGTCGCTGTCTACAGGCTCATCCAGCACCACCTGCACCCAGTTGAAGCCGCGACCGGCATGATCCGGAAGAAAATCTCCGGCGATTTTTGCCTCGATGGCATCCATCCGTACCTGCAACGCCAGGTATCGGGCGAAATGGCTTTTGCGGGCAATGGCCTCGGGCGAGGTGAGCAGCCGATCCTTTAAAAAGACGTCATAGCGGTTACCAATATTGGCCGTGCGCACCAGGTCCTTGACCTGATCGACGCTCAGGGCGGTGTAGGCCTGCTTTTTTTTGTCGGTCAGATGGGAAAAGTGGGTGAAGTTGAAATCCAGGCCACCAACATTTTCAAGCGCCAGTTCGCTGAGACTGCGTTGGCGATACGTATAAAGCGGCGCACCTGACTCCCTCGGTGCAGGCGCGGGCGCGCCTGGTACGAATGGGGCCAGCGGCACCTCAGGCGCGCGCGTGTGGACCTGAATCTCATCCGGATCCGCCTGCACACCCCATTGCGCTTCAATCAACGCGCTCAGCTGCGCCCTGCTGTAGGCGCGCATGACAGTTTTGTCACTGAATTGGGCGAGCGACGGCAGCCCCTCGGACTCAGGCAGGCCTTTGAGTCCATCGCAATAAGACAGCATCGCCGTTCGCCAGGCTTGCTTGTCGGCGTCGGTCGCCCCGTCAAGAAAAATGTTGAGCTGAGCCTGCGCACGCTTTTGAATGCGGGCCACCAGCACCCGTTCCGTATCCAGAGCGCGCACAAGATCAGTGACGCGATCCAGGCTCTCGGCCAACCGTGCGCTCTCGGTCTGCGCAGTGTGCGTCTGGTAGCGGGCCACGGCCGTGGCGAAGTCTTCATGAAGCTTGAGGCATTGATCTTCAAGTGAATGGCTGAAGGGCGAGTCAAGCCACTCGACGTACTCAAATTGACCGCTCGTTTTCGCCTCGTGGTGCAGCGCCAGAGCATGGGGCTGGTGTTCTTGAGTCATCAAGGCCGACAGCTGAGTGAATTGCACAGGATGGTTCAGGCGTTGGTGCAGTTCGCGATCAAGACTGGCCAGGGAATCGAACGCTTCCAGTCCGTTGCCCGGGCTGCACAACAGCACAAGGCCAAGGTTGCTGGAAGGGTCGACAGGACGCACCTGCGGCGGCGCCGACGTGTCTGTTTCCCAGCCGACCTCGGCATCCCGCGGGTCGCGGGCGGTCAGGATAAACGCGCCGTGGAGCGCCGGATTAACGGCATCCTTGCCCTTGAGCGCCAAACCATACACGCACGGTTTATAGGCCTTGAGCGCGCGGCGCGCCAGCGCATCGGGAAGGCGTGCCACCGTCTCGAACAATGCCTCGTCCGCCGTGGTGAGCAAGCCGTCATTTTTCAGCAGGGCCACTTCGTTGCGCAGTTGCTCGATTCGGCTGTCAACGACTCGCTGCCGGCGGCTGCGCGCATCGGTCGCGCGCTGCTCGTTCCAATAGCGCTGCATGAAGGTTGTGTAGTGGGAAGCCAGGCTCGCAGCCAGGTTGTCGACGAATTCATCGAAGGCCTTGCCGGTCAACTCGGGGATGGGCTGCGGTTCGCCACCGTCCTCGGACGCGCGCAAAAACGCGGGATCACCGCTGGCATGGGTCGATGCCTGGCCCGTCACGATGCGCTGTACCACGGCGTCCAGCACCGTGGGCAGGGGAGCTTTGAGGTCCAGTGTTTCTTCCAGTGTGGTTGGCTCGGATGTTGGCGATTCCGGCCGGGGTGCCTGGCTTTGCACAAACACACTGTGCACCTGCGCAGCAGGGGTGAGATTGAAATGCTGTTCGAAGCGATGCTGTACAAAGTCTTCGAAGCGGGGTTGAGGGGCCAGGTCCTGCATGATCCGAGCGTTGAGCGAGGACAGCTGTTTTACCAGCGCCATTTGCGACGGGCTGTCATTGGCATTCAAGCGCCGTATAAACGGCGTGTCGGTTAGGGCTTCATACGGCATGGACGATCTCTCGAAACACTTAAGAAGCCTTCATGCTGAACACGCGCACAGCCACCCGTGCTTTATACATGTGTCGGTTTACATGCCCTGCACCCCAGGTAGAATGGCGCCTCCCGCGACCATCCGAGCAGACTTCATGGCGTTGCCGACACTACGCATCATCGGTTTCATCATCGGCATCTTCCTGATCACCCTCGCGATCGCCATGGTCGTGCCCATGGCCACCCTGGTGATCTTCGACCGCACCGGCGACCTGCCCTCGTTCCTGTGGGCCAGCCTGATCACCTTTATCGCCGGCCTGGCCCTGGTGATTCCGGGCCGCCCCGAGCATGTGCACCTGCGCCCCCGGGACATGTACCTTCTTACGGTGACAAGCTGGGTGGTGGTGTGCATATTCGCCGCGCTGCCGTTTCTGCTGACCCAGCACATCAGCTACACCGACTCGTTTTTCGAAAGCATGTCCGGCATCACCGCCACCGGTTCCACGGTATTGAGCGGGCTGGATAGCATGTCGCCAGGCATCCTGATATGGCGCTCGCTGCTGCACTGGCTCGGCGGAATCGGCTTTATCGGCATGGCGGTGGCGATTCTGCCGCTGTTGCGCATTGGTGGCATGCGCCTGTTCCAGACCGAGTCCTCGGACCGCTCGGAAAAGGTCATGCCGCGCTCGCACATGGTGGCGCGTCTGATCGTGGCGGCGTATGTGGGCATTACCATCCTCGGCAGCCTGGCGTTCTGGTGGGCAGGGATGGGTTTGTTCGATGCGATCAACCACGCGATGTCGGCGATTTCCACCGGTGGCTTTTCCACCTCCGACGAGTCCCTTGCGCACTGGAAACAACCGGCCGTGCACTGGGTGGCGGTGGTAGTGATGATCCTCGGCAGCTTGCCGTTCACCCTGTATGTGGCCACTTTGCGAGGTAACCGCCGGGCACTGATCAAGGATCAGCAGGTACAGGGCCTGCTCGGTTTGCTGGTGGTGACCTGGCTGGTGCTCGGCACCTGGTACTGGTGGACCACCAACCTGCATTGGCTGGAGGCGCTGCGCCATGTGGCGTTGAACGTCACCTCAGTGGTGACCACCACGGGCTTTGCCCTGGGCGACTACAGCCTGTGGGGCAACTTCTCACTGATGCTGTTTTTCTACCTGGGCTTTATCGGTGGCTGCTCGGGCTCGACCGCCGGCGGGATCAAGATTTTCCGCTTCCAGGTCGCCTATATCCTGCTCAAGGCCAACTTGAACCAGTTGATTCACCCGCGCGCGGTGATTAAACAAAAGTACAACGGCCACCGCCTCGACGAAGAGATCGTGCGGTCGATCCTGACCTTCTCGTTTTTCTTCGCCATCACCATCTGCGCCATCGCCCTGGCCTTGTCGTTGCTGGGCCTGGACTGGATGACCGCGCTGACCGGCGCCGCCAGTACCGTGTCCGGTGTAGGCCCGGGCCTTGGCGAAACCATCGGGCCGGCCGGCAACTTTTCCAGCCTGCCGGATGCGGCCAAGTGGATCCTGTCGCTGGGGATGCTGCTGGGCCGGCTGGAAATCATTACGGTGTTTGTTCTATGCATTCCGGCGTTCTGGCGTCACTGACCGTCGACGCCTGCAGCAGCCGCGCCCGGTACTCGCCGGGGGTGGCATCGAACCAGCGGCGAAACGCGCGGAAGAAGTTGCTCGGGTCGGCAAAGCCCAGCAGGTAGGCGATCTCCAGCAGGGTCATGCTCGGCTGCGCCAGGTACTGCTCGGCCAGTTCGCGGCGAGTGTCGTCGAGCAGCGCCTGGAAACTGGTGCCCTCCTCCTGCAGACGCCGCTGCAAGGTGCGCTGTGACAGGTGCAGGGTCTGGGCCACCACTTCACGCTTGGGTTCGCCCTGGGGCAGCAGGCGACACAGCACCTGACGCGCCTTGTGGGTCACGCGGCTTTCGGAGAACCGCGCCAGGTACTCACCGGCAAAGCGGTCGTGCAGCAGCGCCATGGCTTCGTTGGCCGTGGGCAGCGGCGCGTCCATGTCGGCGCGCTCAAAGATCAGCGCGTCATAGGCCGCATCGAATTCCAGCGGGGCGTGGAACGCTTGCCTGTAGGGCGCAAGATCCGCCGGCTGAGCGCCCTGCAGCAGCACCTTGCGCGGTTGCAGAGTGCGCCCGGTCAACCAGCCGCACAGCGCCAACGCACTGGCCAGTGACGCTTCGGCGCTTTGCCGGGTGGGAGGGAGGTGGTCGCCATGCACGGTCAGAATCAGCGCATAGCCTTCGGGCAAGAGTCTGAAACTCAAGTCGGCGCTTTCGGCAATGATGCGCTGGTAACGCACCAGGCGCATGAAGCCTTCGGCCAGGGTGTTGCTGGACATCAGCGCATACCCCACCACATGAAACGACGCCGGGCGCACCACCTTGCCCATGTTCAGGCCAATCGCCGGATTGCCCGACAGCTCCACCGCACGTTGCCACAGTCGCGTCATCGAATCCTGCGGGAAACGCGCGTCGGGGTCGCTCAGCGCGGCATAGTCCAGACCCAGTTGCCTGAACAGGCTACGGCAGTCCAGGCCGTCCATTTCCAGTGCCTTGACTATCCCCATCGCCCAGCTTGCAGAAGTTGTTCGTTCGCTCATGGCGTCTTCTTAATTAGGCTGGCTTGAACGGCAGCCAGGAAGCCAAGGATACTAAAGTGGCATCTATTGTCACTGGCTGTTGCCACTGATCACTCTAGACTCAATTAAGCTCCCCGCCGAACATCTGTTCGGCGGCACAACAATCAAAGGGCCGCCAATCTTGGAAAACATCAGGAAATTCAACAGCTTTGCTGAGTTTTACCCGTATTACCTGAGTGAACATGGCAATAGCACCTGCCGCCGCCTGCACTTTATCGGCACCACGCTGGTGATCGGGATTCTGGCGTATGCCATCGGCAGAGGCTCATTGGCGCTGTTGATCGCCTTGCCGATTGCCGGCTACAGCTTTGCCTGGATTGGCCACTTTTTCTTTGAAAAGAACCGTCCGGCAACCTTCCAGCATCCGTTCTACAGCTTGCTGGGTGACTTTGTGATGTACCGCGACATGATTCTGGGCAAGGTGCCCTTCTAGCGATTTAATAGTCTGTTTGTCATTTACAGTGCTGTATCCTGCCAAGGCTTTTTGAGCGCGCGCAATCACCTGCGATTGAACAAACAGACTTTGCAAGGAGCGACGACGATGCACGAGATACCTAATCTCCCCTTCCCAAGCCTGCACGAAACTGAGCAGCCAACCCCGCAACAGGCCAGCGAGAAGCAGCCTGAAGCCAAACAAGCACAACCAGTGGCCAGCGAAAGCCAGGACTGACGCCGTACCAGACCGTGTGGAAAGCGCAATGTGAGCGCTTTCCACACTGCCTGAACCATGAGATACCCGCCATGACCGATCAATCCCCCACTACTCCCCCCGACGCCGCCGTACTCGACACTGCCTTGCAGATGGTCGAAGTGTGGAACCGCCTCAGCGAAGACAAGCAAGCGCTATTGCTCAAGCGTTTCGGCACCCAGGAAAACGCCCTCGCCGCCCTGGTCACCACGCAACTGCTCGCCCCTGCCCAGCCCTGATTGCGGATTTTTTCCTTTCGCCGCCCTGCGCAGGCTGAAGCATCGGTATCATTAGCAGCCTATCTTTACCTGCTGCGACAGTGGACTCTCTCCCATGCCAGATACCCAGCGCCCCATGGCGGTCACGCTGCAAGTTGTTTCCATCGTGCTGTTCACCTTTATCGGCTACCTGAACATCGGCATCCCTCTGGCCGTACTGCCGGGCTATGTCCACAGCGAGCTGGGCTATGGCGCGGTCATCGCCGGGCTGGTGATCAGTGTGCAATACCTGGCCACCCTGCTGAGCCGCCCTTATGCCGGGCGCATGATCGACACCCTGGGCTGCAAGCGCGCGGTGCTGATCGGCATGACCGGTTGTGGCCTGAGCGGTGTGTTCATGCTGCTTGCGGCATGGCTTGCGAGCTTTCCGGCGCTCAGCCTGGCCAGCCTGTTCATCGGCCGGCTGGTGCTGGGCAGCGCCGAGAGCCTGGTCGGCTCGGGCGCCATCGGCTGGGGCATCGGCCGCGTGGGTGCTGCCAACACCGCCAAAGTCATCTCGTGGAACGGCATCGCCAGCTATGGCGCATTGGCCATCGGCGCGCCGTTGGGTGTAGTGCTGGTCAGCCAGCTCGGGCTGTGGAGCATGGGCGTCAGCATCATTTTGCTGGGGGTGATGGGCGTGGCGCTGGGCTGGCGCAAGGAAGCGGTGCCGATTGTGGCCGGTGTGCGCCTGCCGTTCATGAATGTACTGGGCCGGGTGTTTCCCCACGGCTGCGCACTGGCACTGGGCTCGATCGGCTTTGGCACCATCGCCACCTTTATCACCTTGTACTACACCACCCAGCATTGGGATAACGCGGTGTGGGCCCTGAGCCTGTTCGGTGCCAGCTTTATCGGCGCGCGGCTGTTATTCGGCAACCTGATCAACCGCATCGGCGGTTTTCGCGTGGCGATTGCGTGCCTGTCGGTGGAAATTCTCGGCCTGCTGCTGTTATGGCTGGCGCCGGACGCACACCTGGCACTGGCCGGCGCGGCGTTGAGCGGCTTCGGGTTTTCCCTGGTGTTTCCGGCGCTGGGCGTGGAAGCGGTGAACCTGGTGCCAGCCTCCAGCCGTGGCGCTGCGGTGGGGGCCTACTCGCTGTTTATCGACTTGTCGCTGGGCATTACCGGCCCGCTGGCAGGAGCCGTGGCGGCAGGCTTCGGTTTTGCCTCGATCTTCCTGTTCGCCGCGCTAGCCGCCCTGGGTGGCATGCTGCTGTGCCTGTACCTTTACCGCCAGGCACCCAAGGCCCGCGAAGCGCGCAACGCCTAGAAATCGACCTTGCCGCGCCCGGCCTTGATGCTGCCACGCTTGGTCTTGGACTCCAGCCGACGCTTTTTCGAACCCAGTGTGGGCTTGGTGGGCCGGCGCTTCTTCTCGACCTTGGTGGCGCTCTGGATCAACTCCACGAGACGCTCCAGCGCATCGGCACGGTTCTGTTCCTGGGTCCGGTATTGCTGGGCCTTGAGCACCAGCACGCCGTCACTGGTAATCCGACTGTCGCGCAGCGCCAGCAGGCGCTCCTTGTAGAACTCCGGCAACGACGACCCTGGAATATCAAAGCGCAGGTGCACCGCACTCGACACCTTGTTGACGTTCTGCCCACCCGCGCCCTGGGCGCGAATGGCAGTCAGTTCGATCTCGGCGTCGGCGAGGTGGACGGTGTTGGAAATCACCAGCATGACAAGCCCGACTCCAGATTCAAGGGTTTATACGATCACGACTTCAGCGCTGCGGTCGCCGCCGCCCGCTTGTTCTTGATGCCATAGCACAGGCCCATGAAGGCCACCCACACCGGAATCGCATACACCGACACCTGAATCCCCGGAATCATCAGCATGATCACCAGGATAAACACCACAAACGCCAGGCAGATGTAATTGCCATACGGGTACCACAGCGCCTTGAACAGCGGCACCTGGCCGGTGCGGTTCATGTGTTGGCGGAACTTGAAATGGGAGAAGCTGATCATCGCCCAATTGATCACCAGCGTGGCCACCACCAGCGACATCAGCAACTCCAGGGCGTGTTGCGGGATGAAGTAATTCATCAGCACCGCCACCAGGGTAACCGCCGCCGAGGCGAGAATCGCGCGCACCGGCACGCCGCGCGTGTCGATCTTCGCCAGGGCTTCGGGGGCGTCGCCCTGTTCGGCCATGCCCAGCAGCATGCGGCTGTTGCAGTAAGTGCCGCTGTTGTACACCGACAATGCGGCGGTCAGCACCACGAAGTTGAGGATATGCGCCGCCGTGTTGCTGCCGAGCATCGAGAACACCTGCACGAACGGGCTGCCGCTGTAGGGATCGCCGGACGCGTTGAGGGTTGCCAGCAGGCTGTCCCAGGGTGTCAGCGACAACAGCACCACCAGCGCACCGATGTAGAAAATCAGAATGCGGTAAATCACCTGATTGATCGCCTTGGGGATCACGGTGCGTGGCTGGTCGGCTTCGGCGGCGGTAAAGCCGAGCATTTCCAGGCCACCGAAGGAGAACATGATGATCGCCATGGCCATTACCAACCCGCCCACGCCATGGGGGAAGAAACCGCCGTGCTCCCACAGGTTGCTCACTGAGGCTTGCGGGCCGCCGCTGCCGCTGACCAGCAGGTAGCTGCCCAGGGCGATCATGCCGACAATCGCCACCACCTTGATGATCGCGAACCAGAACTCGGCCTCTCCGAAGACTTTGACGTTGGCCAGGTTGATCAGGTTGATCAGCACGAAGAACGCCGCCGCCGAGACCCAGGTCGGAATCTCCGGCCACCAGTAGTGCACGTATTTGCCAACGGCCGTCAGTTCCGACATGCCCACCAGAATGTAGAGGATCCAGCAGTTCCAGCCCGACAGGAACCCGGCGAAACCGCCCCAATAGGTGTGGGCAAAGTGGCTGAAGGAGCCGGCGACCGGCTCTTCGACGATCATCTCGCCGAGCTGGCGCATGATCATGAAGGCGATGAAGCCGCAGATGGCATAGCCCAGGATCATCGACGGGCCGGCGGACTTGAGCACGCCGGCCGAGCCCAGGAACAGCCCGGTGCCGATGGCGCCACCGAGGGCGATCAACTGGATATGGCGATTTTTCAGGCCGCGTTTCAGCTCGCCTGACGGGGAATGGGGTTCACTCATGAATAGGCTCTCACGCAAGGTTTGATGATGTTGAATGCAGGTTGCTGCCTTGAATTACCGACTCAAGCAGCGCCGCTCAAACCCCAGCGCAGGCACCAGGAGTACAGCGTCGTTCTAACGGTCATGCGTCACCTGTTTGTTTTTATCTGTGACGAAATCGAACCCGCCAGGCTCGTGGCCGGACGGAGTGATCGGGGTGGGTAAACCCCCGGTTCTTGGCCTTGTGCGTGGTATACGCGAGGCGGTCACAGTAAAACGCGGGGCATTGTACACCGCTCGCCCGCTTCGGCACGCCCCAGGACGGTGCGCGCGACACTCTGTCAGCCAATCCTTACAGCCCAGGCACACGGCTACACGACCGGCCATAACCGTAAATCTATCGTTACAACCCGGAAAGCCTGCGTTACAGCGAGGTTTTTTGGCAGTTTACGAAAAATTGTCGGTTGGAAACTCCTGAAGAATCGGTTCAGCCAACGGCCTGTTTTTTCTGCATAAACCTTTTTTCGAAAAAAACCGAAGAAAAAATCCAAATGAAACCGTGTCAATAAATATTTTGCATTTTGAAACACTCTCTCCTAGGTTCATCCCACTTGCCAGCGAAGCCCGTTGGCAAGCGTTCTCAAACAACGTCCTCTAGGAGATACACCATGCAAGCACTGGAAAAAGACCTGGAAACCGAACTGCAACTTGACGATTGGTTTGAAGCGCCGACCCATGAGGCCGCCGTGGAAATGATGCAAGCCGACGCCGTTGTGCCGTTCGGCACCGCGATGTGGCCGTTCTAACACCCGGCAGGCAATCGGCAGGTGCTGTGCACGGCACCTGCCCCCTTACCCAAGGCACAGAAGGACACACGTCATGGACAAGGCCCGCGCCGTCGAACACTTTCTCTACTACCTCGCTCATCACCCGGCCCTTGAAGGCCTGAGCCGCCCTACCGTGCTGCTGGGCCATACCGAGCGCTATGACGCCATCGCCCAGGCCATCACCCACGGCAGCAACGCCCGTTTCAACTTCCAGGTGCAGCGCCTGGACCTGGCCGCCAGCGACGCCCTGGCCCAGTCCATCGAAGCCTGCGACCTGTACCTGTTTCTCTATGATTCCTCGACCCTGCCCAACCCACGTGCCGAAGGCCCGGATTTCATCCGCGCCTTGCAGGGCGTGATGGCGGAACACTGGAAGAAATCCCTGCTGTTCAAGGACTATGGCGACTACTTCTACGACACCTTCAGCATCGCGCCACAGCGCATTGCCGACCTCAACGCCACGCTGATCCGGCGGATGAGCCAGGCCAACGTGCTGAGCTTCACCGACAAGCACGGTTCACGCATTGAGGCGCCGATGAGCAGCATCAAGAAGTGGACCAATATCAACGGGGTCGGCAACCACGACCTCGCCCCCGGCGAGATCGCCACCCACAGCGAAGCCATCAATGGCCAGGTGCGCTTTGTCGGCACCTTTCTGAGCACCATCCCGTTTGCGCGCAAGTACGGCGTGCTGGAGTCTCCGTTGGAGCTGTGGATCGAGAACTCGACCATCTGCAGCGTGGCCAGCGAGGTGCCGGGGCTGGCCGATGACTTCAACAAATACCTGAATGCCAACCCGTCCAATCGTCGCGTCGAGGAACTGGGGATCGGCACCAACGAAGGGGTCAAGGATTTGTATGCACGCAATGCAGGCTTCGAGGAGCGCCACTGCGGGTTGCACCTGGGATTGGGCGGCGGACAGAAAGGCAGCCACCACCTGGACCTGATCTTTGCCAGCGGCGTGTTGGCGCTGGATGACAAGCCGGTGTTTGATGGCACGTTTGCGTTTTAGCAGAACATCGCAAATTCAGATCGAAAAAAAACGCCAACCCGAAGGTTGGCGTTTTTTTATGCAGCACTTACATCACTGCGGCTTCTTGCGACCAAACCCAGGACGCTGTCCCGAACCCGCAGGGGCGCCACGGCGCTTGCCCGATGGCTCGTCGGCGACCAATTTCGGGCCGGGCCGCTTGTTCGCCGCCGGCTTGGCCGGGCGCTTGGTGCTGGCGTTGTCGGCCGGACGGTCCGCTTCACCACGGTTGCTGCGACCGCCACTCGGCGCTTCGCCACGCGCAGGACGCGGGGCGCGCGGTGCACGCTCGCCTTCCTGGCGCGACGGCGCGACAGGACGACGCTCACCTTCGATGTGCGGCTGACGGGAGATACGCCCGCCGGCGGCCGGTGCATCCAGCGCCGGGCGCAGGGTGCGGGCCACACGCTCGGTGCGGGGCACTGGGCGCGACGATTTGCGCTGCATACGCTCAAGCTTGTCTTTGCTCTTGGCGTTCATCTGCGGCATGGCGACCGGTGTCAGGCCGACTTCGGCGCTGAGAATGTCGACCTCGTACTGGCTCATTTCGCGCCAGCGGCCCATCGGCAGGTCGGAGTTGAGGAACACCGGGCCAAAACGCACACGCTTCAGGCGGCTGACCACCAGGCCCTGGGATTCCCACAGGCGACGCACTTCACGGTTGCGGCCTTCCATCACCACGCAGTGGTACCAGTGGTTGAAACCTTCACCACCGGGGGCCTGCTTGATGTCGGTGAATTTGGCCGGGCCGTCTTCGAGCACCACGCCCGCCTTGAGGCGTTCGATCATCTCGTCGTCGACTTCGCCGCGTACACGCACCGCGTATTCACGGTCCATCTCGTAGGACGGGTGCATCAGGCGGTTGGCCAGTTCGCCGTCGGTGGTGAACATCAGCAAGCCGGTGGTGTTGATGTCCAGGCGGCCGATGTTGATCCAGCGGCCTTCCTTGGGCTTGGGCATCTTGTCGAACACGGTCGGACGGCCTTCCGGGTCGTCACGGGTGCAGATCTCGCCGTCGGGCTTGTTGTACATGATCACACGGCGCACCGATTCGGCGGCCTCTTCACGCTTGATGACCTTGCCATCAATGGTGATTGCATCGTGCAAGTCGACGCGCTGGCCGAGGGTGGCCTCGACGCCGTTGACCTTGATGCGCTTCTGGGTGATCCAGGCTTCGACGTCGCGGCGCGAGCCCACGCCGATACGCGCCAGCACCTTTTGCAGTTTTTCGCCTGCTGGGCCGATTTCCTGGCTGTCGTTCTGGTCTTTTTCGTTCATCTTAAGCACCTCCCGGTGGGTCGATTCAGGCCTGGCCTGAAGAGTGTTGAAAGCGGGGCTTTGCGCGACTGCGTCGGCAAAGGGTCGCGAATCATACGCGTATGGCGCGCGTTGCGCATCACAGAGTAGTCGATAAGAGCACGGTCATTTGCTTTTCCGCCGACCGGTGGCGCCCAGCGCAAGCAGACGCAGCTCGGCTTCGGCCAGCACGGTGCGCTTGTCGACCTTGTCGAGTTTCTTCCAGGCACGGATTTCGCGCTTGCTGCGACCACAGCCGACGCAGATGTCGTCGCTGAATTTGCAGATGCTGATGCAGGGGTCTTTGGTGGAACTCATGGGCGATCCTCCGTGAGCGCTGGCGGCACTCTTGCGCCAGCGCCTATCACAGAAGTCACCTTACCCTAGATCACGGCAGAGCTTTGACACTGAATATTTTGCCGTTCTTCGAAAGCTTGGCTTGCCAGGGCTTTCCATTGCAGTCGAGTTTGACCAGGACAGGAATAGTCGTGCCATCGTCGTCCTTGAAATCAGTGGGTTTGCACCCGGCCGGCAGCGTGTTGCTGGCCCCGATGAATAACGCATCAGACGAACCCGGGCGGAAATACACCGGGCGCTCCACGCCGGTTGGCCCGGTACTCAAACCAACAGCGCCGGTGGGCGCGGCCCCGGCAATGATATTGACGCTGATATCACCACTGAGCGGGTTATAAGGCGCCGCAATCGCCTGAGCAGAAATCAAGGTACCCAGGCCCATTAACGCTATCGCGCCCAATGAAGCCAAGCGGTATCGACGAGTGCTTTTCATAATAGATCATCCTTATCAGCAGAGAGGGACTTCCACCACCGCAGAATGAAAAGGCACAAGCGCAATGGCGTTCGGCAAGTAAACGCCGGACACCTGGGTGGAACAACTGTCAGAACTAACAGGTAAGAAGGCGGGAAAATCAGGGCTCGAAAGAGCGCCGCTCGTTTTCAATCGCTTCAGCCAAAGCCTGAGCTTCGGCCTCTTCGTCACTCAAACGAGGGGGTTCCAGCGCCGCAACGGCGGCCAGAAGCTTTTCCCGAGCGGCCGCGACGCCGAGAATGTCTTCTTCGGGTTCTGCCTGGGCTTGAGACTCAGTGCTCGGCGGAGATTCAGGCTCAACGGCACCCTCCCGCAACAGGTCATCGAAGTCGGTCTTGATGCCCTGCTCCATATCATCCAGCTCCAGCAGCAAGGTATGGAAACTGGTTTCGTCTTTGGGCTCTTCGGGCTCCGCCGTGGCATCGGCCAGTTCCTGCAGGCTCGCCGGGACCGGCGCGTCGTCGAAATCGAGCACCAGCTCGGCTTCCATTTCGCGCAACTCGGCGAGGGGCGGCAAGTCGTCGAGGTTCTTCAGGTTGAAATGGTCGAGGAACACCTTGGTGGTGGCGAACATCGCCGGTTTGCCGGGCACGTCGCGGTAGCCGACGATGCGGATCCATTCGCGCTCCAGCAATGTTTTGACGATATGGCTGTTCACCGCCACGCCACGCACATCCTCGATCTCGCCTCGGGTGATCGGCTGGCGATAGGCGATCAGCGCCATGGTTTCCAGCATCGCCCGTGAATAGCGCTGCGGGCGCTCTTCCCACAGGCGGCCGACCCACGGGGAAAATTTCTCACGGATCTGCAGTCGATAACCCGACGCCACTTCGCGCAGTTCAAAGGCGCGGCCTTCGCAGGACTTGCGCAGGATTTCCAATGCCTTCTTGAACACTGGCGGCTCGGGACGTTCGGCCTCTTCAAAGAGTTCGAACAGGCGCTCAAGAGATTGCGGCTTGCCCGAGGCCAGGAGGAAGGCTTCCAGCAGCGGCGCCAGTTCACGGGGTTCAGTCAGATTCATCGATTCAGCTCTTTATTCGGCTCGCGCCCGCACGTGGATAGCCGCAAAAGGCTCATTCTGCACCAGCTCGACCAGGGATTCCTTGACCAGCTCGAGGATCGCCATGAACGTAACCACTACACCCAAGCGCCCCTCCTCGGCGGTGAACAGCTCGACAAACGGCACAAACCCGCCGCCCTTGAGGCGCTCGAGCACGTCGCTCATGCGCTCGCGGGTCGACAGTGCCTCGCGGCTGACCTGGTGGCTTTCAAACATGTCGCCACGGCGCAGCACTTCGGCCATGGACATCAGCAATTCCTCCAGGCTCACGTCCGGCAGCAGCTTGCGCGCGCGGGCCTCGGGCGCGTCCAGCCTGGGTACCACCACGTCACGGCCCACGCGGCTGAGGCCATCGATGCCTTCGGCGGCGGCCTTGAAGCGTTCGTATTCCTGCAGGCGGCGGATCAGCTCGGCGCGCGGATCGTCTTCCTCGGCCTCGACGGTTTCGGAACGTGGCAGCAGCATGCGCGACTTGATCTCGGCAAGCATGGCGGCCATCACCAGGTACTCGGCGGCCAGCTCCAGGCGAACCGATTGCATCAACTCGACATAGCCCATGTACTGGCGGGTAATTTCCGCCACCGGGATGTCGAGGATGTTGATGTTCTGCTTGCGGATCAGGTACAGCAGCAAGTCCAGCGGGCCTTCGAAAGCGTCAAGGAACACTTCCAGGGCGTCCGGCGGGATGTACAGGTCCAGCGGCATTTCCATCACGGCCTGGCCGTAGACCATGGCAAATGGCAGTTCCTGCTGGGCGCCCGCCTGGGGATCGGCGGTTTCCAAGGCCGACATTCAGGCCTCGACCATGAAGGGCGTCGGGTCGCCGCAACCGACCCGCACCACTTGCGGCTCGCCGTCAGCCAGGTTGATCACGGTGGACGCCTTGCCGCCGCCGAAACCGCCGTCGATGATCAGGTCCACCTGTTTTTCCAGGAGCTGACGCATTTCGTAGGGGTCTTCCAGCGGTTCGGTGTCGCCGGGCATGATCAACGACACGCTCATCAGCGGCTCGCCCAACTCGGCCAGCAGCGCCAGGGCAATCGGGTGCTCGGGCACGCGCAGGCCGATGGTGCGTTTCTTCGGGTGCAGCAGCAGGCGCGGTACTTCGCGGGTGGCGTTGAGAATAAAGGTGTAGGGCCCGGGTAGATGGGCCTTGAGCAGGCGGAAGGTGCCGGTGTCGACCTTGGCGAACAGGCCCAGTTGGGACAGGTCGCTGCAGATCAGCGCAAAGTTGTGGTTCTTGTCCAGGTCACGCAGGCGTCTTACACGCTCGACCGCACTCTTGTCGCCGATCTGACAACCGATAGCGTAGGACGAATCCGTGGGGTAGATCACCACACCGCCGGCGCGGATGATCTCGACCGCCTGTTTGATCAGGCGCGCCTGGGGGTTTTCCGGATGAATCTGGAAGAATTGACTCACGTGCTCTACCTGTTCAGACGGTGGCAATAATGGGGTCATGCTTGAATCGCCCCCACAACAGCGGCAAATCTTCCGGGATGGCGCGGTACTCGCCGATCTCGGACCAGCCGCCTGGGCCATGGAAATCACTGCCGGCACTGACCAGCAGACCAAATTCGCGGGCAAGGATCGCCAGGCTGCCCACCTGATCGGCGGGTTGATGCCCGTTGACCACTTCAATCGCATGGCCGCCGGCTCCCATATAGTCGCCAATCAGCTTGCGACGCTTGCTGCGGGTGAAATCGTAATGCCAGGGATGCGCCAGGCTGACCCAAGCCCCGGCGGCGCGCAGGGTCTGCACGGTGTCTTCCAGGGTCGGCCAATGTTGCTTTACATCGCCCAGTTTGCCGGCGCCCAGCCATTTGCGGAACGCTTCGGCGCGATCCTTCACGAAACCCTCGCGCACCATCCAGTCGGCGAAGTGCGGCCGGGCCGGCGCATTGCCGCTGTCGCCCAGCTCCTGCTGGATGGCGCGCGCGCCATCGAGCGCACCGGGCATGCCTTTGAGGCTTAACTTGCGGCTTATTTCTTCGGACCGCAGCCAGCGACCATCGTGCAACTGGGCGATGGCGGCGACCAGCGCCGGCGCGTTCTGGTCAAAACCATAGCCCAGCACATGAATGGTGGCGCCGCCCCAGGTACACGACAACTCCACGCCATTGACCAGTTGCATGCCCAGGCTCTGGGCTGTCGCGCGGGCCTCGTCGAGGCCTTCGACGGTATCGTGGTCGGTCAACGCCAGGACTCGCACGCCTTTTTCAAACGCACGCGCAACCAGTACCGCAGGCGCCAGGGCGCCGTCGGAGGCCGTGCTGTGGCAGTGCAAATCAACATTCACGGGGGTCTGTAACCTCAAGTCAGCTGGCGCTATCGCAACCAAGGATGTTTGTTATTATGCCGCCACATCCAGCTTCTGGCTCTTACTGTGAAACAATTCATCGACTTCATCCCGCTGTTGCTGTTTTTCATCGTTTACAAACTCGACCCTCGGGTCATCGATCTGGCCGGCCACGAACTCACCTTCGGCGGCATCTACAGCGCCACCGCCGTGCTGATCATCAGCTCTGTCGTGGTCTACGGCGCCATCTTCATCTCCCAGCGCAAACTCGAAAAAAGCCAATGGCTGACCCTGATCGCCTGCCTCGTCTTCGGCAGCCTGACCCTGGCCTTCCACAGCGAAACCTTCCTTAAATGGAAAGCCCCGGTGGTGAACTGGCTGTTCGCGCTGGCGTTTATCGGCAGCCACTTCATCGGTGACCGCCTGCTGATCAAGCGGATCATGGGTCACGCACTGACGCTGCCGGAGCCCGTGTGGACCCGCTTGAACATAGCCTGGATCGTGTTTTTCCTGTTCTGCGGCGCCGCCAACCTGTTCGTCGCCTTCACGTTCCAGGACTACTGGGTCGACTTCAAAGTCTTCGGCAGCCTGGGCATGACCGTGCTATTCCTGGTCGCCCAGGGTATCTACCTGTCGCGCCACCTGCATGACACCGACCCCACCACGCCGAAAACCGAGGACTGACATGCTCTACGCCATCATTGCCACCGACGTTGCCCACTCGCTGGAAAAACGCCTGTCCGTGCGCCCGGCCCATGTCGAGCGCCTGAAAGTGCTGCAAGCCGAAGGCCGGATCGTACTGGCCGGCCCACACCCGGCGGTGGACAGCAATGACCCGGGCGACGCCGGTTTCACCGGCAGCCTGATCGTCGCCGAATTCGCGTCCCTGGCCGATGCCAGGGCCTGGGCCGACGCCGATCCGTATGTCACGGCGGGCGTGTATGCGAACGTCACCGTCAAACCGTTCAAGCAAGTCCTGCCTTGATTCAGGCGGCGCCGAACCTTATCGGTTCGGCGCGCTCCTAATTGTTCATTATTCCCGGTAACCTGCCGACAACATTCTGAATATTCGTGTGGAATCAGGAGTTCCGATGCGCTTACCTCAGTTGTGTCTGTTGGCAGTCATCATGGCCGGGGCCACGGCCCACGCTGAAGAAACCTCGAACAACGGCAGCTCCACATCGTTGTCCCTGAGTACGGGCAGCCAGATGAACGAGTTGCAGCAACGCTTGAAAGAAAGTGAACGGCTGCGTGAAGAACTGAGCAGGCAACTGCAAACCGCGGACACCAGCCGTGAAAGCGCTCAACTGAGCCGTTTGCGCCAGGAGAACCAACGCCTGGCCCAGCAGCTTAAAGAAACCCAGGGCAGGGCCTTGAGCCGCTGGCTGACCGAGCAGCAGCAGTGGTTTGTCACTGGCGCCGCCGTCGCCCTGATCGCCCTGCTGTGCGGGATCTTCGCCAGCGGTGGGCACCGTCGCCGTCGACAATGGCTAAATTGAGTGAGTCATGAGCGAGCTGTTACTGATAGACGATGACCAGGAGCTCTGCGAGCTGCTGACCAGTTGGTTGAGCCAGGAAGGTTTCCAGGTGCGCGCCTGCCACGATGGCTTGAGCGCCCGTAAAGCCCTGGCCGACAGCGCGCCCGCCGCCGTGGTGCTTGACGTGATGCTGCCCGACGGCAGTGGCCTGGAACTGCTCAAGCAACTGCGCAACGACCACCCGGATCTGCCGGTGCTGATGCTCTCGGCCCGCGGCGAACCGCTGGACCGCATTCTCGGCCTGGAACTGGGCGCCGACGATTACCTGGCCAAGCCCTGCGACCCCCGCGAACTCACCGCCCGCCTGCGCGCGGTGCTGCGCCGCAGTCACCCGGCCGCCGTGTCCACCCAGCTCGAACTCGGCGACCTGTGCTTCAGCCCGGTGCGTGGCGTGGTCAGCATCGACGAGCAGGAATTTGCCCTCACCGTCTCCGAAAGCCGCTTGCTCGAAGCCTTGCTGCGCCAGCCAGGCGAGCCGCTGGACAAACAGGAACTGGCGCAGATCGCCCTGGGCCGCAAGCTGACGCTGTACGATCGCAGCCTGGACATGCACGTCAGCAACCTGCGCAAAAAAATCGGCCCGCACCCGGATGGTCGGCCACGGATCGTGGCGCTGCGCAGCCGTGGCTACTACTACAGCCTCTAAATGCCGCGCCGGTCTCTGTGAGTCAGCGAATACCTCTGTGGCGAGCGAGTTTGCCTCGCGTTTTGGGGCTGCTGCGCAGCCCGACGCAGGACAAGCCTGCTCGCCACAGACAAGCCTGCTCGCCACAGAACTATCTGTAGCGCCATTCGCCGTGGCAACTTTGTCAGGCGCCCGCCAAATCGTCTTTACCGAAGCTTTACCCTGTGCTGACAGCGGTTGACCTTGATCGCCGTACTCTACTCACATCCGGACTCACCGGAATAGAGACAGGAGAATCACCATGCGCAAGACCCTTATCGCTCTGATGTTCGCCACTGCCCTGCCCGCTGTTGCCATGGCCGCCATGCCGGAAGGTCCAGGCCCAGGCGCTGGCCAGATGGGCGGCCCTGAAGGTCACATGATGGGTGGCCCAGGCCCTGGCGCTGATCATGGCCCACGTGGCCGGGGTGGTCCGTTGCGCGAGCTGGACCTGACCCCTGAACAGCATCAACAGATCGGCCGCCTGATGCGCGAACAGATGGAAGGCCGTCGCGAGCTGGTCAAAAAGTACCTCGACAAAATGCCGGCTGCCGACCAGAAAGCCATGCAGGATGAGAAGGACGCCAGCCGCAAGAAAACCCAAAGCAGCATTCGCGCTGTGCTGACGCCCGAGCAGCAGAAGCAGTTCGACGAGATCGTCAAGAAGCAGGACCAGCGTCGTGCCGAATGGCGAGAATTCAAAGCCTGGAAAGCGCAACAGCCGCAAAAAGCGCAATAATGCCCTAGTGTTACTCCCCCAGCCCAGCGGCCCTGCGTCGCTGGGCTTTTCCTGTTTGAGGGTTTCCTGTGCGTTCATTGTTCTGGCGCATCCTGGCCAGTTTCTGGCTGGCCATCGCGTTGGTTGCCGGGTTGTCGCTACTGCTTGGGCATATGCTCAATCAGGACGCCTGGATTCTCAGCCGTCATCCCGGCGTCAGCAACCTGGCCGAAGAGTGGACCCAGCTGTACGAGGCCCAGGGCGAGGATGCGGCGCAGGAACTGCTGCAACAGCGCAAGCGCCAATACCACATCGACGTGCAGGTGCTCAACGAAAGCGGCGAAGCGGTGGTGCGTGGCACCTTTCCAAAACGGGCCGCTGCGTTTGAAGCACGCCAGACCGACGGGCAGGACGGTCCTCTGCCCTGGCGGCGCCTGACTGCCGAGTACACCAGCGAAAAAACCGGCGACACCTACCTGTTCATCTACCGTATTCCGCACCCGGAACTCGACCAATGGCACCGCAGCAGCCTGGCGTGGCCATTGAGCGCCCTGGCGATTGCCCTGGTGGTGCTGACCCTGTTCAGCCTGTTCGTGACGCTGTCCATCACGCGCCCACTAAGCCGCCTGCGCGGCGCGGTGCATGACCTGGGCCAGGCCACCTATCAGCAAAACAGCCTGGCGCGCCTGGCCAACCGGCGCGATGAGTTCGGCGTACTCGCCACCGACTTCAACCGCATGGGCGCCCGCCTGCAAAGCCTGATCGGCAGTCAGCGCCAACTGCTGCGCGATGTGTCCCATGAACTGCGCTCGCCGCTGGCGCGCCTGCGTATCGCCCTGGCCCTGGCCGAACGCGCCGGCAGCGAAGAACGGGAAAAGCTCTGGCCGCGCCTGACCCGCGAATGCGACCGCCTGGAAGCACTGATCAGCGAGATCCTGGTGCTGGCGCGGGTGGATGCCGACAACGCCAGCGTCGAGGACATCGACCTCAACCTGCTGCTCAAGACCCTGCAAAAAGACGCCCAGCTCAGCGCGCCGGAACAGACGGTGCAGCTCACCGCCGCCGCCGACCTGCACCTCAAGGGCTGGCCGACCATGATCGAGCGCGCGGTGGATAACCTGCTGCGCAACGCCCAGCGCTTCAACCCGCCCGGGCAACCCATCGAGTTGCAGGCGCAGCTTCAGGGCGAGCGCATCCTGATCAGCGTGCGCGACCACGGCCAGGGCGTCGAGACCGCGCACCTGAGCCAGCTCGGCGAGCCGTTCTACCGCGCGCCCGGCCAGACCGCCCAGGGCCACGGCCTGGGCCTGGCGATTGCGCGCCGTGCCGCCGAGCGCCATGGCGGCAGCCTGATCCTGGCCAACCATACCGACGGCGGGTTTATAGCGAGCATCGACCTGCCGTTGGTGCCCGGGGTTGTCACAGCGGTGTGATGATCTTCTATAGTGGCCCTTCTCTTACGGAGGGCCCTTGATGACTGACCTGCTCAACACCATCCAAGCCGCACTCGCACTGCCCGCCACCGCGCCGACCTTCAACGGGGCCGGCGCCCTGCCCTCGGCCTTCGCCGTCACTGACCTCGCCAGCGCCAGCATCGCCGCCGCCGGCCAGGCCGTGGCCCGGTTGATCGAACAACAGACCGGGCGCCTGCCCGAAGTGAGTGTCGATCGACGTCTGGCGTCTTTCTGGTTCGCCTCCTCGATCCGCCCGCAGGGCTGGCAGGTGCCACCGCTGTGGGACGCCGTCGCCGGCGACTACGCCAGCGCCGATGGCTGGATTCGCCTGCACACCAATGCGCCCCATCATCGCGCCGCGGCCGAACGGGTACTCGGCAAGGTGGCCGACCGTGCCGACATGGCCGGGAAAGTCGCCCGCTGGAATGCCGCCGAACTGGAAGAGGCGATTGTGCAGGCCAACGGTTGCGCCGCGCAGATGCGTTCCGCGCAGGACTGGCAACGTCACCCCCAGGGGCTGGCGGTGAACAGCGAACCACTGGTGCAGCGCGAGACCTTTGCCGCTGCCCGCGAAACGCCCTGGCTCGGATCCATTGCGCGGCCGCTGGCCGGTGTCAAGGTGCTGGACCTGACCCGCGTATTGGCCGGTCCCGTGGCCAGCCGCTTTCTCGCAGGATTGGGCGCGGACGTGTTGCGCATCGACTCACCGACGTGGAACGAGCCGGGAGTGGTGCCGGACATGACCCTGGGCAAACGCTGCGCCCGTCTGGACCTCAAGCGCAGCGACGATCGCCAGGTGTTCGAGGGCTTGCTCAAGGACGCCGACATGCTGATCCACGGCTACCGCGCCGATGCCCTGGAACACCTGGGCTACACGGCGGCTGAGTGGCAGGCGCTGGCCCCCGGACTGATCGACGTCGGCCTCAATGCCTACGGCTGGAGCGGCCCGTGGCGCAATCGTCGCGGGTTCGACAGCCTGGTGCAGATGAGCTGCGGAATTGCCCAGGCGGGCATGGCCTGGAAACAGGCCGACACACCGGTGCCGCTGCCGGTGCAGGCATTGGATCACGCGACCGGTTATCTGATGGCGGCCAGCGCCCTTCAGGCCTTGAGCGAGCGCCTGCGATCAGGGCGTGGCGGTTCGGCGCGCGTGTCCCTGGCGCGAACGGCGAAGTGTTTGCTGGAGGCGGGACACGTACCGGAGCAACCGGCATTGCGCGCCGAAGAGCCCGGCGATCAAGGCCTGGTGGTGGAGCAGACCGCCTGGGGCCCGGCGCATCGGCTGCTGGCACCGCTCAACATCAGCGGCACGCCGTTGCAATGGGATTTGCCGGCGCAGGCATTGGGCTCGCACCGGGCGCAGTGGTAAACCTGTATCTGCGCCTATCAAATACCGATTGCGCATGCGTTATTTCAGGCACCCCCCCTCTTTGTGGCGAGCGGGCTTGCCCCGCGTTGGGCTGCGCAGCAGCCCCCAATCAAGCAAAACGCGGTGTCCCTGATACGGCTCAGCGCCTGGTTTTGGGGCTGCTGCGCAGCCCAACGCAGGACAAGCCTGCTCGCCACAGGGAATCTGCGCTTAACTGAACGGCATTAGGGCAAGCCCGCTCGCCACAGAGTCTCCCGTTTGCCGCGCGACAGCGTTGAGTCCAAATTTAGCGGAGACTCCCACCGTCGAATCGCATTTCAACGGCTGTACGCGG
This sequence comes from Pseudomonas sp. MH9.3, assembly GCF_034354675.1. Classification (NCBI taxonomy): domain Bacteria; kingdom Pseudomonadati; phylum Pseudomonadota; class Gammaproteobacteria; order Pseudomonadales; family Pseudomonadaceae; genus Pseudomonas; species Pseudomonas sp. MH9.3. Next base: position 2,405,813 of record NZ_CP133785.1, read on the forward strand.
TCAGAGCTGTGGGAGCGGTTCACCTATCTGTGACATAGAGGAGAGATGCCGATGGCCACCTTTGAACCTGGACACCTGCATGTCGAGCGCCATGCGCTCAACCAGGACGACTACAGCTACAACCTGCACATCGATTACGAAGTCAGCCAGGACCCCAAGGAAGGCGCGGGCATGCTGTTCAAGCTGCACGGCTCGGTACAGGGCAAGGACCTCAACGAGGCGTTCTTCCTGCCCAAGGACCAGGCCTTCGATTTTGCCCGGCACGCCATGCACATCGCCTACAGGTACGGCATGCCGAAAACCGCGGTCTTGAATGGCACGATGCACAAGCAATACGACCAGATGTTCGAGGATGTGCGCCATCAACTGGACGTGAAGTCCGGTGACCCGGTCAAACCCGAGCACCTGGAGTAGGAACACCGCCACTCCCCTGTGGGAGCGGGCTTGCTCGCTCCCACATTTTGATCCCCGTCATCTGCAAGGCATACTTGCCGCCTCCCGCTCCCCAGAATGACTAGCGCCCCATGCGTATCCACGTCAGCTTTATCGACCGCGTCGGCATCACCCAGGAAGTCCTGGCGCTGCTCGGTGGGCGCAATCTCAACCTGGATGCGGTGGAGATGGTGCCGCCCAACGTGTATATCGACGCGCCGACCCTCAGCGCTGCGGTGCTGGAAGAGCTGCGCGACGCGCTGTTCAGCGTGCAGGGCGTGCAGTCGGTGACGGTGGTCGACATCCTCCCCGGCCAGCGCCGGCACCTGCAACTCGATGCGCTGCTGGCCGCCATGACCGACCCGGTGCTGGCCCTGGACAGCGCGGGCAAGATCCTGCTGGCCAACCCGGCGTTGATCGCGCTGTACGGACGCGAACCTGCCGGCGAAAGCATCAGTGAGCTGTTCAGTGACCCGGCGCTGCTCGACGCCTTGCTCGAACACGGCTTTCGCCTGCCCTTGCGCGAGATCAGCGTCAACGGCCAGACCCTGTTGCTGGACGCCACGCCGATCACCGATGCCGGCGCACTGCTGACCCTTTACCAGCCCAACCGCATCGGCGAGCAATTGTCGGCGCTGCACCATGACCATGCCGAAGGGTTTGATGCGCTGCTGGGGGAATCCGCGGTGATCCGCACCTTGAAAGCGCGTGCGCAGCGGGTGGCGGCGCTGGATGCACCGCTGCTGATCCAGGGTGAAACCGGCACCGGCAAGGAGCTGGTGGCCCGTGCCTGCCATGCGATCAGCGCGCGGCACAGTGCGCCGTTCCTGGCGCTCAACTGCGCGGCGCTGCCGGAGAACCTCGCCGAAAGCGAGCTGTTCGGCTACGCCCCCGGCGCGTTCACCGGCGCCCAGCGCGGTGGCAAGCCGGGGCTCATGGAGCTGGCGAACCAGGGCACGGTGTTTCTCGATGAGATCGGCGAAATGTCGCCGTACCTGCAGGCCAAGTTGCTGCGCTTTCTCAACGACGGCAGCTTTCGTCGAGTGGGCGGAGATCGCGAGGTGAAGGTCAATGTGCGCATCCTCAGCGCCACCCACCGCGATCTGGAAAAAATGGTCAGCGAGGGCACCTTTCGCGAAGACCTGTTCTACCGCCTCAATGTGCTCAATGTCAAAGTGCCGCCGCTGCGTGAGCGCGGCCAGGACATTCTGCTGCTGGCGCGCTATTTCATGCAGCAGGCCTGCGCGCAGATCCAGCGCCCGGTATGCCGCCTGGCACCCGGCACCTACCCGGCCCTGCTGGACAACCGCTGGCCGGGTAACGTCAGGCAATTGCAGAACGTGATCTTCCGCGCCGCGGCCATTTGCGAAAGCAGCCTGGTGGACATTGGCGACCTGGATATCGCCGGCACGTCCGTGGCGCGCCAGAGCGACGGCGAGGTCGAGAGCCTGGAACAGGCAGTGGAAGACTTCGAGCGCGACCTGCTGGACAAGCTTTACAGCCGCTACCCCTCGACCCGCCAACTGGCGAGCCGGTTGCAGACCTCCCACACGGCTATCGCCCATCGCCTGCGCAAGTACGGCATTCCCAACAAACCCTGAAGCTGTGCACCGATCAAAATGTGGGAGTGCACTTCGGCCTTGAGTTTTGGTCCAGGAACGACATCCAGTGTACTGAAAGCGCTACAGCGGAACGATATCGATACACCCGCTGTTTTGACGCGCCCTGCAAGGCTTTGATCCACATAGGCTTTTTTTCACAGCCCCACCCGTAACGATATCGCTACACACAACGCCTCTAACGTTATATTCATATTTATCAACTCATTGATTTATATTGAATTATTCATATTGGCCGCAATATTGCTAACCAACTCCCATCATTCCGATTCTGGCCCCAGGAGTTTCCATGAGCGAGTTGCGTTTCACTGAAGATCACGAATGGCTGCGCGCCGAAGCCGACGGCAGCGTCACCGTGGGTATCACCGCTTTCGCGCAGAACGCGCTGGGTGATGTGGTTTTCGTGCAACTGCCGGAGTTGCAGGCCTACACCAAAGGCGCTGAAGCCTCCACCGTAGAGTCGGTGAAAGCGGCCAGCGGCGTGTACATGCCGCTGGACGGCGAAGTGCTGGAAGTGAACGACAAGCTCGATGGCAGCCCGGAGCTGGTCAACGAAGACCCGATGGGCGAAGGTTGGTTCTTCCGCTTCAAACCGGTCGATGCTGAAGCGGTCGCCAAATTGCTCGATCAGGACGCGTACGATCGCCTGATCAAAGCCAACGCTGAAGCTTGAGGAGCCCACCATGACCATCACTCTCGGCACTGCCAACGAATTCATCGCCCGCCATATCGGCCCGCGCCCGCAGGACGAGCAGCACATGCTCGCCAGCCTGGGTTTTGACTCCCTCGAAGCCCTCAGCGCCAGCGTGATCCCGGAAAGCATCAAGGGCACCAGCGTGCTCGGCCTGGAAGACGGCCTGAGCGAAGCCGAGGCACTGGCCAGGATCAAGGCCATCGCCGGCAAGAACCAACTGTTCAAGACTTACATCGGCCAGGGCTACTACAACTGCCATACGCCGTCGCCAATCCTGCGCAACCTGCTGGAAAACCCGGCCTGGTACACCGCCTACACCCCTTACCAGCCGGAAATTTCCCAGGGCCGTCTGGAAGCGCTGCTGAACTTCCAGACCCTGATCAGCGACCTCACCGGCCTGCCGATCGCCAACGCCTCCCTGCTCGACGAAGCCACCGCTGCCGCCGAGGCCATGACGTTCTGCAAACGCCTGAGCAAGAACAAGGGCAGCAATGCCTTCTTCGCGTCGATCCACAGCCACCCGCAAACCCTTGACGTACTGCGCACCCGTGCCGAGCCACTGGGCATCGACGTGGTGGTGGGCGATGAGCGCGAGCTGAACGACGTGAGTGCCTTCTTCGGCGCGCTGCTGCAATACCCGGCCAGCAACGGCGATGTGTTCGACTACCGTGAGCTGACCGAACGCTTCCACGCCGCCAATGCGCTGGTGGCCGTAGCCGCCGATTTGCTGGCACTGACCCTGCTGACCCCGCCGGGCGAGTTCGGCGCCGACGTGGCCATCGGCAGCGCGCAACGCTTTGGCGTACCGCTGGGCTTCGGTGGCCCGCACGCGGCTTACTTCTCCACCAAGGATGCGTTCAAGCGCGACATGCCGGGCCGTCTGGTCGGCGTTTCCGTCGACCGTTTCGGCAAGCCGGCCCTGCGCCTGGCCATGCAGACCCGCGAGCAACATATTCGTCGTGAGAAAGCCACCAGCAACATCTGCACTGCCCAGGTGCTGCTGGCCAACATCGCCAGCATGTACGCCGTGTACCACGGGCCCAAGGGCCTGACCCAAATCGCCCAGCGCATTCATCACCTCACTGCGATCCTCGCCAAAGGCCTCACTGCTCTGGGCCTGAAGGTGGAGCAGCAACACTTCTTCGACACCCTCACCCTCCACACCGGCGCCAACACCACCGCCCTGCACGACAAGGCGCGCGCCCAGCGCATCAACCTGCGCGTGGTGGATGCCGAGCGCGTGGGCCTGTCGGTCGACGAAACCACCACCCAGGCCGATATCGAAACCCTGTGGTCGATCTTCGCCGATGGCAAACCTGTGCCGGCCTTCGACAGCGAGATTACAGGCCGTCTGCCTGCCGCGCTGCTGCGCACCTCAGCGATCCTCAGCCACCCGGTGTTCAACCGTTACCATTCCGAAACCGAGCTGATGCGCTACCTGCGCAAGCTGGCCGACAAGGACCTGGCGCTGGACCGCACCATGATCCCGCTGGGCTCGTGCACCATGAAGCTCAACGCCGCCAGCGAAATGATCCCGGTGACCTGGGCCGAATTCGGTGCCCTGCACCCCTTCGCCCCGGCCGAGCAAAGCGCCGGCTATCTGGAGCTGACCGCCGACCTGGAAGCCATGCTCTGCGCGGCCACCGGCTACGATGCGATTTCGCTGCAACCGAACGCCGGTTCCCAGGGCGAATACGCAGGCCTGCTGGCCATTCGTGCCTATCACCAGAGCCGTGGCGATGAACGTCGCGACATCTGCCTGATCCCCTCATCGGCCCACGGCACCAACCCTGCTACCGCCAACATGGCTGGCATGCGCGTGGTGGTTACCGCCTGCGACGCTCGCGGCAACGTCGATATCGACGACCTGCGTGCCAAGGCCATTGAGCACCGCGATCACCTCGCCGCGCTGATGATCACCTACCCGTCCACCCACGGTGTGTTCGAGGAAGGCATCCGCGAAATCTGCGGCGTCATTCACGACAACGGCGGCCAGGTGTACATCGACGGCGCCAACATGAACGCGATGGTCGGCCTGTGTGCACCGGGCAAGTTCGGCGGCGACGTGTCCCACCTGAACCTGCACAAGACCTTCTGCATCCCCCACGGCGGCGGCGGCCCGGGCGTTGGCCCGATTGGCGTCAAGTCGCACCTGGCGCCGTTTCTGCCGGGCCACGCGGCCATGGCACGCAAGGAAGGCGCGGTGTGCGCGGCGCCGTTCGGCAGTGCAAGCATTTTGCCGATCACCTGGATGTACATCAGCATGATGGGCGGCGCAGGCCTCAAGCGCGCTTCGCAGTTGGCGATCCTGAATGCCAACTACATTTCCCGTCGCCTCGAAGAACACTACCCGGTGCTCTATACCGGCAGCAACGGCCTGGTGGCCCACGAATGCATCCTTGACCTGCGTCCGCTCAAGGACAGCAGTGGCATCAGCGTGGATGACGTGGCCAAGCGCCTGATCGACTTCGGCTTCCATGCGCCGACCATGTCGTTCCCGGTAGCGGGCACGTTGATGATCGAGCCGACCGAAAGCGAATCACGGGAAGAACTGGACCGCTTTTGCGAGGCCATGATTGCCATCCGTGAAGAGATCCGCGCAGTGGAAAACGGCACGCTGGACAAGGATGACAACCCCCTGAAAAACGCCCCGCACACCGCGGCGGAGCTGGTTGGCGAGTGGAGCCACCCGTACAGCCGTGAACAGGCGGTATACCCGGTTGCGTCGCTGGTCGACGGCAAGTATTGGCCACCGGTTGGGCGCGTGGATAACGTGTTCGGCGATCGCAACCTTGTCTGCGCCTGCCCGTCCATCGAAAGCTACGCCTGAGCTGGGAGGGAGTTTGCTCCCTCTCACACTTCGCACTTTTTCAGGAGCTGAACATGTCCACCGACACTCTATTGAAAACGCCCTTGCACGCCCTGCACCTCGAACTCGGCGCACGCATGGTGCCCTTCGCCGGCTACGACATGCCGGTGCAATACCCGCTGGGCGTGATGAAGGAACACCTGCACACCCGTGAGCACGCCGGGTTGTTCGACGTGTCCCACATGGGCCAGATCCGCCTCAGCGGCGCCAATGCCGCCAAGGCCCTGGAAACCCTGGTGCCGGTCGACATTATCGACCTGCCGGTGGGCATGCAGCGCTACGCGATGTTCACCAACGAGCAGGGCGGCATTCTCGACGACCTCATGGTGGCCAACCTCGGTAACGACGAACTGTTCCTGGTGGTCAACGCCGCCTGCAAGGATCAGGACCTGGCGCACTTGCGCAAACACATCGGTGATCAATGCAGCATCGAACCGCTGTTCGAAGCGCGCGCGCTGCTGGCCCTGCAGGGCCCGGAGGCGGTAAAGGTACTGGCGCGCCTGGCGCCGGAAGTCACCCGCATGACGTTCATGCAGTTCGCCAGCGTTCGCCTGCTGGGGGTTGATTGCTACGTGAGCCGTTCGGGCTACACCGGTGAAGATGGATTTGAAATCTCCGTACCCGCCGCCAATGCCGAAAGCCTCGCGCGCAGCCTGCTGGCCGAAACCGAAGTGCAGCCCATCGGCCTCGGCGCCCGCGACTCCCTGCGCCTGGAAGCCGGCTTGTGCCTGTACGGCCATGACATGAACACCGACACCACGCCGATTGAAGCGAGCCTGCTGTGGGCGATCTCCAAGGCACGTCGTAGCGATGGCGCTCGCGCCGGCGGCTTCCCGGGCACCGAACACATCTTCAGCCAGCAACAGGCCGGCGTAAACCGCAAGCGCGTAGGCCTGCTGCCCCAGGAACGGACACCTGTGCGTGAAGGCGCAGAGATCGTCGACGAACAGGGCACCGTTATCGGCAGCGTCTGCAGCGGCGGTTTTGGCCCGAGCCTGGGGGGTCCGTTGGCAATGGGTTATCTGGACAGCGCCTTCACTGCGCTGGATACCGAGGTGTCAGCATTGGTGCGTGGGAAAAAGGTGCCATTACGTGTAAGTAAAATGCCATTTGTGCCGCAACGTTACTACCGTGGCTGATTGACCGTTTCTATAAGTAACGCGGTTGCGTTAATGCGCACTAAACTGTCACGCAACCGCCATAAAACAGTGCATCGTCGATAGACTTTCTTATAGGCAATCCCCTATAACAAGTGAACTTCTCTATCGAATAAGGTCGCGCTGGTTTGTTGATCAAAGTGCCACGTGGCCTAGTAAATACTGGGGGTTTGGCAGGGCTTGTTTTTTCTGCGTTAGTTGGCGTAGAGTTTGTCCACTGTGTTTGCATGGGTCGCTTGGAACCTGGACCTGGGCAGTAGCTGCTGTAGTTTGCTACAACCCGTTCGACGTCTCTTACTTTCCTGCAACCCAGCCCAGTGCTCTTTCATGTGAAAGGGGCTGTCATTAATTTTTAGCGTCAAAGGAAAGAAGAAATGTCCACACGTCAGAGCGGTACCGTCAAGTGGTTCAATGACGAAAAAGGGTTTGGTTTTATCACGCCAGAAAGCGGTCCGGATCTGTTCGTGCATTTCCGCGCCATCCAGGGCAACGGCTTCAAGAGCCTGAAAGAAGGCCAGAAAGTAACTTTCGTTGCTGTGCAAGGCCAGAAAGGCATGCAGGCTGACGAAGTACAAGCAGAAGGCTGATCGCGCCTGCAACAAAAAGCCCCTGATATGACATCAGGGGCTTTTTTATGGACGCGAATCCGTAAACTGGGCGTTTTCCTGCGAGAGCCCTGCCATGCCCAAGCCCCTGCTGAGCCCCCAGGGCGCGTTCCCCGCCGCCGGCCTGAGTCGTCGCCTGGCAGCGATGCTCTATGACGCTCTGTTGTGCACTGCGCTGCTGATCGTCACCGCTTTTATCTACACGCTGGTGTGGATTGCGTTCGTGGGGGAAGCGAACATGCGCGCGCTCAGCGAGTCCGGCGCGCTGGACGGTGACCCGATACTGTCGACCCTCCTGCTGTTTGTGCTGTTCGGCTTTTTTGCCAAGTTCTGGACTCACTCCGGGCAGACATTGGGCATGCAGGTCTGGGGCGTGCGCGTGCAGAACGCCGACGGCTCGCGTATCAGCCTGTGGCAGGCGCTGTTGCGCGTTATGGTATCGATTGCGTCGTGGCTGTGCGTGGGGCTTGGGTTCGTCTGGTCATTGTTCGATAAGCACAAACGCAGCTGGCATGACATCTACTCGGACACGCAACTGGTGCGAATCCCCAAGCAGAAAAAATAATCCCGAAATAATGAAAATCCAAATGTGGGAGCAAGCTTCCTCCCACATTTTAGCGATGTCCGGCTGGCGTCAGGCGTTGCCGGCCAGCTTGAGCCGCGCAGCCTGGGTGAAATCCAGCATGCGCTTGAGCGGGCGCACCGCATGGGGGATCACCGACGGCTCGACGAATATCTCGTTACTGCCCTCACGCAAGCACTGCAACGTGCGCTCCAGGGTATTCATCGCCATCCACGGGCAGTGCGCGCAACTGCGGCATGCGGCGCCGTTGCCCGCTGTGGGCGCTTCGACAAAAACCTTGTCCGGGCACAGCTGCTGCATCTTGTAGAAGATGCCGCGGTCCGTCGCCACGATGAAGGTCTTGTTCGGCAGGCGCTGCGCTGCAGCGATCAGTTGGCTGGTGGAACCCACCGCATCCGCCAGTTCGATCACGGCGGTCGGCGACTCGGGGTGCACCAGGATCGCAGCGTCCGGGTACAGCGCCTTCATGTCTTCGAGCTGCTTGGACTTGAACTCTTCGTGGACGATGCAGGCACCGTCCCACAGCAACATGTCGGCGCCGGTCTGACGCTGAATATAGGTGCCCAGGTGCTTGTCCGGCCCCCAGATGATGGTCTCGCCGTTGTCCATCAGGCTCTCGACGATTTCCAGCGCGCAGCTGGAGGTCACCACCCAGTCGGCACGGGCTTTGACCGCTGCCGAGGTGTTGGCATACACCACCACGGTGCGCTCGGGATGCTGGTCGCAAAACGCCGAAAACTCATCCACCGGGCAGCCAAGGTCCAGGGAGCAGGTGGCTTCCAGGGTCGGCATGAGGATGCGCTTTTCAGGGGTGAGGATCTTGGCGGTCTCGCCCATGAAACGCACGCCGGCCACCAGTACGGTTTTGGCCGGGTGAGCAGCGCCGAAGCGCGCCATTTCAAGGGAGTCGGAGACGCAGCCACCGGTTTCTTCGGCCAGGGCCTGAATCACCGGATCGCAGTAAAAGTGGGCAACCAGCACCGCGTCCTGAGCGTTGAGCTCGGCGGCGATAGCGACGCGCAGGGCGGCCTCTTCGTCGGCGCTGAGGGCCTTGGGCGCCTTGGCGTCGAGATGGGCTTGAACCAGTAGGCGTTCGGAAATGTGCGTCATGTTCGCAAGACCTGCAGGCGCAGTTGCGCGAAAGTCGAGTGTACCACCGGCTCTGGAGCCCTTCGGGCGCCGCCGGACGAAGTGATTGTGTTCATCAAGCACGGGTGAAGCTGCGCAAGGCTACAGAATATCGAATCGATTCAAAAGCCTAATCTGGCGCTGACGTGCGCATCTGTCAGGCCTAAAAACAGGAAACCGGGTTTCCTGTTTTATGGACGTTGTCAGCGCGACAGTGCGGAGGGATCTTCCTGCAGCAGCACAGCGGCATGCATGTGCGCCAGTGCCTCCTTGAGCGTCGGCTCTTCCAGCGCCTCCCTGGACTTATTGCTTTCCCGTGCCGCGTGTTCCAGCAATGTCACGTAGTCACGCCTGGCCGAAGCGTGCCGGGGCACAAACGTCTCGTCGACCTGCTTGCCCATCACGTATTTTTGCGTACGCGTATCCTGGCTTGCGGACTGCGAGACAGAGGCCCGGGTAAGCATTCCTTCCTTATACCCCAGATGGGTCGAGCTGCTGGCCGTGTCCTCGACCTGCACATAAAGGTAATTCTGCGATTCGGCCGTGGTGTCGAGCGCGGGGTTTAGGGTGCCGTTCAGATCCTTGTGGAAACTGGCGGACAGGCTCGATTGCTGATCCTGGGTCACGCTGCGGTCCAACGTGCTGCTGCCACCCACGCGGGTGTTCTGCGCCACGTCGTAGGCAAAGCTATCGACCTCGGACGGACGCATCGGGTTGGAAGCCTCGCTGGCCTGTTTGATCGATGCCTTGAAGTCAGCCAAGCCACTGAGCAAGCGCTGATCTGCCGGATTGCGGGTCAGGGCCTCGGGTGCAGCGGCACCTTGAGGATAATTGCTGTTCATGGCGCTGAACGCGTCCTTGAACATGCTCATCAATGGCGCCTTGGCATTGCCCCGCTCCTGCACTCGATCAAACTGAGCCAGGTAGCTTTTCAGCGCCTTGGCCTGTTGTTGAGCTTCGCCGAGGATCGCAGCGTTTTTCAGGTCCACCGCGAGGCTCAATTCGCCATCCGCACCACTCATGCGGGTGGTACGGCTCTGGTTGTCGGCGTGAAACGCAAGGGTCTGCTGCTGCGTGTCCGCTATCTCCAACCTGGCGTTGAGGTCGACGGATGCCAATATTCCGGAATCGAACCGGGTCAGGCCGCCCAGATCGAGCTTCGGCGGCACGGCGGTCAGCCCGTCGACCGCTGCCTGGAACGCGCTGCTCAACTGACCGACGGCCTTGAGCTCATCGTCGCTCAAGGTGCCACCGTCCACAGTGGCCTGAACGCCCAGGCCATCACTCTGGCTGGATAAACTGAAGGTGATGGTCTTGCCGCTGGCGGTCTTGATGTTAAGGCTGACCAGATTGTCGGCCTTACTGTGCAGCAGCGACTGACTGAGCTTGAGCTCGCCGGCACTTTCTGCGCCTGCATAGCGTACCGACTGGGAAATATCCGTACCGCCCACGGCAAACTGAGCCACCAGACTGTCGCCCAGGCCTTTGAAGCGGTTGGCAATGGATAATGCGTTGAAGTTGGTATTGATCGCCTTGCTCAGGGTGTCATGACTGTCACTCTCCCAAGCCAGCGCCGGGGCCTGGCCGGGCAGTTGCCCACGCACAGAGTAGGTGCTGGAGAGCGTGTCGGATACCACGTTGCCCAGACTGACGACGGATGAAGGTCGATCAGCAACAGGGGTATCGCGTGGCTGGGCGGCAAGTGGTTGACCCGCAAAACGCAGAATCGGGCTGAGGCTGGAGCTGATGGGTGAAAGCGTAGTCATGACGATCCCTGTCGTGAGTTGAGCAGTCTCCAATTTAACCAAGATGGGGTGCGATTGACAGCGGGTTGATTTTGACTTTTCAACCAGGCAAAAAAAAACCCGGAAATCCTCACTTTCGTGGGCCTTCCGGATTTTCTAAACCGCCAAATATGGTGGGTCGTGTGGGATTCGAACCTACGACCAATTGGTTAAAAGCCAACTGCTCTACCAACTGAGCTAACGACCCGCTGTGTGGTGGCGCGTATAATACTGATTTCTAAGGATTATTCAACACCTTATTTGAAATAAATCAGAAATACCGCGTTGCATCTGCAATTGTGGCCGTTTTCAGGCCCTCTCAGCGGCCAGGCTCGTCGTTCCACAGGTACTTGTGCAACTGCAATTGCAGACGCACCGGCAGGTTGTCCGCCACTACCCAGTCTGCCAGGTCGCGGGCGTTCAGGTCGTGATGGCTGGGAGAGAACAGCACTTCACCGGCGCGACGGTCCAGGCCATATTGGATCAGTTTGGAGTTGGCCCAGTCGTAGTCTTCACGGGAACAGATGACGAACTTGACCTGATCGTTGGCCGTCAGCAAATCCAGGTTCTCGTAGAGGTTACGGTGTGCTTCCCTGGAGCCCGGTGTTTTGAGGTCGACCACGCGGCTTACACGCGGGTCGACAGCGGAGATATCCAGCGCACCACTGGTTTCCAGAGACACCTCGTAGCCGGCGTCGCACAACTGCTTGAGCAAAGGGATGGCATTCGGTTGGGCCAGGGGCTCACCGCCCGTTACACAGACGTAGCGCGGCCGGTAGCCGGCAACCTGCTCGAGGATGTCGTCGAGGGTGCGCACGGTGCCGCCGCTGAAGGCGTAAGCGCTGTCGCAGTACTGGCAGCGCAACGGGCAACCGGTGAGGCGCACAAAAACCGTGGGCAGGCCGGCGGTTCGCGTTTCACCCTGCAACGAGTAAAAAACTTCGGTAATACGTAATGTGTCTTGCATAGTCGCCACGGGCGTAACAGCTAAACAGGCTGTCCGCCTCCGTCAGGCACTTCAAGGGGTTGCGCCAATGCGCCGACCCCAGGAAGCGGGTGTCATAAAAGGGCGTGGATTCTAACGAAAAAACCCGCGCCAGGCGCGGGTTTCTTCTGAACGGACTGCATGGCTTACAAGCGCTGCAGATCCCGCTGGGCCAACTGCGCAGCTGAGGTGCCCGGATATTGGGCCACTACCTGCTGCAGAATGCCTTTGACCTTGTCGGTATGACCCAGGCGGCGTTCTACGTCAGCGAGTTTGTACAGCGAATCCGGAACCTTGGCGTGCTTGGGGTACAGCTGGCTGACCTTGGCAAACGCCTGGCCGGCACCTTGCAGATCACCCTTGGCCAGGTTGACCTCGCCCAACCAGTATTGGGCATTGCCCGCGTACTGGCTGTTTGGGTATTTACGCAGGAAAGCGGCAAATGCCTGGCTCGCCTTGTCGAAATCCTTGGCTTTGATCAGGTCGAAGGCTGCATCGTAATACAGTTTTTCCTTCGCCGGATCGCCCGGTTCGCTGCTCGCGGCAGGGGCCTGGCTGGCAGCCGCCCCTGCTGCTGCACCACCGGCAGCGGCACTTGGCGCGCCACCGGCAGAAGAATTATCAGGAGTAGCGGCAGGTGTTACGCCGGCTCCAATACGTCGATCAAGATCCTGGTAACGCTCCAGGCCTTCTTGCTTGAGCTGATTCACTTGATTCTGCAGAACTTCAATGGTGCCCTGTTGCTGCGCCAATTGATCCTGCATGCGTTGCAGCTGATTGAACAGTTCGCCCTGTGCCGAAGGGGCGGACGTCGCCGCCCCCCCGGCATAGGCGCCGTTCGTGCCATAACCCGCTGGCGGATAGCTGCTCCCGCTATTGTTATAGCCTGAGTTGCTGTCCGTTACAGGAACCGCAGCCCACACCGCAAGCGGTGCGAGGCTGAGAGCCAATACAGTTAGAGCACGACGGCACGTTCGCATGACGAATTACTTACGCAGTTCGACGCGACGGTTTTGAGCCCAGGACTGCTCGTCGTGGCCAGTAGCAACTGGACGCTCTTTACCGTAGGAAACCAGTTCCAGTTGGCCTGGAGCAACACCTTGCAGTACCAGGTAGCGCTGAACGGCTTTCGCACGACGCTCGCCCAGTGCCATGTTGTACTCACGAGTACCACGTTCGTCGGTGTTACCTTCCAGAACAACGCGAGCGCCGTTAGCTTTCAGGTCCTTGGCGTGAACGTCCAGAGCGCGCATGGCTTCTGGTTTCAGGTCCGAACTGTCGTATTCGAAGTAGAAAGTGGTGATAGCGCGCAGAGCAGCTTCTTCGCTCAGGGAGCCGTCAACTGCACCCGTGTTAGCGCCGTAACCAGCGTTTGGATCAACAGCTGCGCCTTCACCGGCGTTGTCGCCGCCTTTGGACGAGCAACCAACGGCTACGGACAGAGCCAGAGCCAGAGCAGCAAACTTACCAAACTTCAGCATTTCCATCGTGAAACTCCTAATGAACCCCAGTGTGTTAAGCAAATCTCTTTTTTTGTAGCGCCGCGTCAGTTCAGGTAAGGGGACCAGGATGGTTCTCTGACTTCGCCTTGTGCGGTAGGAAGCGGGAGCCTTACGCGTCCATTAATGGACACGAGCATCAAGACTCCCCGGCCCTGCTGGCGGGTGGCGTAGATTACCATGGTGCCGTTGGGCGCAACAGTGGCTGACTCATCAAGGTTGGTATCTGTAAGGATTTTTACGGTTCCACGCTGCAAATCCTGGGCCGCAACCCGGAAATTAGTGAAACCATCCTGACGGTGAATCATCACCAACGTCTTTTCATCGGCCGAAAGCTTCGGATTAGCATTGTAGTTGCCAATGAAGGTTACGCGTTCTGCGCCACCACCACCCACGCTCGTTTTATAGATCTGTGGCTTGCCGCCCCGGTCGGAGGTGAAGTAGATGGTCGAACCATCCTTGCCCCAGAACGGTTCAGTGTTGATGCCAGGACCGCTGGTCACGCGGCTGATCTGGCGCGAAGCCATGTTCATCACGTAGATATCCGGGTTGCCGTCCTTGGACAGCACGAACGCCAGGCGCGAACCATCCGGCGACCAGGCCGGCGCACCGTTGAGGCCTTCGAAGTTGGTGATCTGCTCACGACGCCCTGTGTCGATGTGCTGGACGAAGATGCGCGGGCGCTTCTGCTCGAACGAGACATAGGCAATACGCTTGCCATCCGGTGCAAAACGCGGCGACAGGATCGGCTCACGGGATTGCAGCAGAGTTACGGCGCGTGCACCGTCGTAATCCGAGCGCTGCAGCGTGTAACGGGTGTTGTCCACCGAGAAACGCTCAGCCGTGACATACAGCAGGCGCGTGGAGAACGCCCCTTTGATGCCGGTGAGCTTTTCAAACGACTGGTCCGAAATGTAGTGGGCCATGTCGCGCAGTTGCTCGGCAGTGCCCGACACGCTGCCGGTCAAAACCTGCTGCTCGGTGGCCACGTTGAACAAGGTGTACTGGATCTGCAGACGACCGCCGGCCGGCGTGATGCTGCCGACCATCAGGTACTGCGCGCCCACTGCTTTCCAGTCACGGAAGCTGACTTCGCTGGCCTGGGTTGGCTGGCTGATCATGTTGCCTTTGGGAATCGGTGCGTAGTAGCCGGAGTTGCGCAGGTCGTCGCTGACGATCTGGGCCATGTCATCCGGCAGGACGCTGCCGCCCTGCCAGCCGAACGGCACCACCGCGATCGGGGTGGCCCGATCACTGCCGCTGGTTACCAGGATGTTCTTTTCATCCGCCGCCGCTATCCCTGCCATACAGCAAATAACGACAAGCATTCCTCGAAGAAGGTTTCTCACAAGGCTAGATCCTCAGGTGTGAATGTCATCTTGAATGAACGATAGGGAGCGAAGTCGCTTGGTTTCATTCCCTGCATCTCGGTCAACCGGCCAATGTTCTTGACCGCGGCAACCGCCGAACTGTCGAACGAACCGTCACCACTGGACTTGGCCACGCTGACCGAAGTCACCGTACCGTCCGGCAACATGCCGATCTGCAGCACTACTGTCATGCCTTTACGTGCCGAAGGTGGACGTGTCCAGCCTTCTGCTGCCCGTGCCCGAATCAGGTCGTCGAAACTGCCCGCTACTTCATCGCCACGCTCATCGGCCAAGGCTTGCTGACGCTGCGGCGTGTCGGAGAGCAAATCTGCCAGGGCCTGAGCCTTTTTCTCTTCGGCGGATTTACGCGCTGCTTCCTGGGCCTTCTTCTTGGTGGCGTCGGCGGCAGCTTTCTTCTTCGCGTCGTCGGCGACTTTCTTCTTCGCCTCGTCTGCTTCAGCTTTTTTCTTGGCGTCTTCGGCGGCTTTCTTCTTCGCGTCTTCGACAATCTTTTTCTTGGCTTCTTCAGCGGCCTTTTTCTTGGCCTCTTCTTCAGCAGCTTTTTTCGCTTCTTCTTCAGATTTCTTCTTGGCTATATCAGCCAATTGTTTCTCTTCAGCTTTTTTAGCTTCGGCAGCTTTGTCGGCTTTCTTGGCTTCATCAGCCTTTTTGGCCTCGTCGGCTTTCTTCGCCTCGTCAGCCTTTTTCGATTCCTCGGCCTTTTGAGCCGCCTCTTCTTTCTTTTGTTCCGCAGCCGCCTTCACCGCTTCCTGCTCGACCTTCTTCTGTTCCATCTGCTCGACTTCGGTCTGGCGCGCGGCCGACTTCTGGGCCTCACCCGCAATCTTCTGATTGGTCTGGGTGGTGGCCTGACTTTTCGATTTCAGTTGATACAGGGTCGCCTGCACGATCGGCTTGGCCGGCGGCAGGTCCGGGGTCATGGCAAAGCTGACGAACAGCATGCCGAACACCAGCACGTGCAGGGCTATCGCCCACACGCCAGGCCAGAAGAAGCTTTCCGAGGCGGACGGCTCTCGCTGTTGCTGCATCAGGGCGCCTCGGTGATCAGGCCAACGTTACCGACGCCGGCCTTCTGCAGCCCGCCCATGGCGCCCATGACGGAGCCGTAGTCAACCGATTTGTCGCCGCGGATGAAGACCTGGGTGCGCTTGCCGCCTTCGTTGCCGGAGCGAATGATCTTGGTCACCGCATCGGTCATCGCCGGCAGGGTCAGGGCCTTGTCCTGCTGTTTCTGGGTGTCGACTTCGCTGCCAAGGTTCCAGTAATAGGTCTTGTCGGACTTGATCGAAATGGTCAGCACCTGCGTGTTGTTGTCCTGCGGCAAGGCTTCACTGGAAACCTTGGGCAGATCAACCTTCACGCCCTGGTTGAGCATCGGCGCGGTCACCATGAAAATCACCAGCAGCACCAGCATCACGTCGATGTAGGGCACTACGTTCATCTCGGCGACCGGCTTGCGCTTTTTGCGCGCTCGAGCGATTAAAGCCATTGGGAATTACCTGCTTATTCTTCGCTGGTGTGCACTTTACGGTGCAGGATCGCCTGGAATTCATCGGCGAAGGTGTAGTAACGGCCGATCAGCGTTTCGCTGGTGGCAGCAAAACGGTTGTAGGCGATGACTGCCGGGATCGCCGCGAACAGGCCGATTGCGGTGGCGATCAGCGCTTCGGCGATACCCGGGGCCACGGTGGCCAGGGTCGCCTGCTGGGCCTGGGCCAGGCCGCGGAACGAGTTCATGATGCCCCACACGGTGCCGAACAGGCCGATGTACGGGCTGACGGAACCCACAGTGGCCAGGAACGGCAAGCTTTGCTCAAGCTTCTCTTCTTCACGGGAAATGGCGACGCGCATGGCACGGGCCACGCCTTCCATGACGGCTTCCGGATCGACGCCGGGCTGCTGACGCAGACGGGAAAACTCCTTGAAACCGGCACGGAAGATCTGCTCCACACCCGAATCCGGGTCCGGGTTGCTGCCAGCCTGACGGTACAGCTTGGACAGGTCGATACCCGACCAGAAGCGCTCCTCGAAGCTCTCCAGGGCACGTCGACCGGCACGCAGCATGTTGCTGCGCTGGAAAATCATGACCCAAGAGGTAACCGATGCGGCTACCAGGGTCAGCATGACCAGTTGAACCACAACACTGGCATTGCTGACCAGGCTCCACATGGAGGAATGGTCGACGACGGTAGGTTCCACGCTAAATCTCCTGCTCTGATTGTTTACCCGCGCCGCTCACGGCGGCAAAGGCCGCACGTAGAGTTTCGGGAATGGCCCGAGGTTTCAAACTATTGGTGCGCACACACGCCACCAGAAACTGCCCCTCACAGAGCAGCGTTGCATCCGTTGCCCGCCTGACCTGCTGCTTGAAACGCAGGCTGACACGGTTCAATTCGATTACTTCAGCGCTGACCAGCAACTCGTCGTCCAGGCGCGCAGGTGAGTGGTAGCGCGCCTCACTGGAATGCACGACGAATAACAGGTCCTCCCCTGCCAGCGTGGATTGGGCAAAGCCCAGCTCCCTTAGCCGCTCGGTTCGAGCCCGTTCCATGAACTTGAGGTAATTGACGTAATACACGATGCCGCCGGCATCGGTGTCCTCGTAATAAACGCGACAGCGATGTACGAACGACTGATCCACGTTTTGCGCGCGCATACTCTAGTGCTTACTCCTCAGGTTGCCAATCCGGCCCGCCACTGTTTTTTCATTCCCGTTCTTCATCCTGAAGAATATTTACAACGACTGAATGACGACGCCAGACACTGGGACAGCACAAACCTCAGATAAATCGCGCGGCGCAAGCTTTTAATCGTCCACTGCATCGAGGAATTCGTCTACCACGGGCATCTCTCCCAATCGTGACGGAATATTTAACCCGAAGTGCAAATAAGCATGACGCGTCACCACTCGCCCCCTCGGCGTGCGCATGATGTAGCCCTGCTGGATCAGGTACGGCTCCAGCACATCCTCGATGGTATGGCGCTCTTCGCTGATGGCGGCGGCAAGGCTGTCGACCCCTACCGGGCCACCGTCGAACTTCTCGATCATGGTCAGGAGCAGCCGTCGATCCTGGTGATCGAAGCCATGCTCGTCCACATCCAGCAGGTTCAGCGCCAGGTCCGCCACGGCTTTGGTGATATGCCCCTTGGCGCGCACCTCGGCAAAGTCGCGTACGCGGCGCAGCAGACGGTTGGCGATACGTGGCGTGCCGCGAGCCCGACGGGCGATTTCAAAGGCACCTTCAGGGTCCAGCGGCAGGCCGAGAATACCTGCCGACCGTATGACAATGGTCGCCAGGTCCGCCGTGCTGTAGAACTCCAGACGCTGAACGATACCGAAACGGTCGCGCAGCGGGTTGGTCAGCATGCCTGCACGGGTGGTCGCCCCCACCAGGGTAAAGGGCGGCAGGTCGAGCTTGATCGAGCGGGCAGCCGGCCCCTCGCCGATCATGATGTCGAGCTGGAAGTCTTCCATGGCCGGGTACAGCACTTCCTCGACAATCGGCGACAACCGATGAATCTCGTCGATAAACAGCACGTCATGCGGTTCAAGGTTGGTCAGCAGCGCCGCGAGGTCGCCGGGACGCTCAAGCACCGGGCCCGAGGTGGACTTGATCGACACGCCCATTTCATTGGCGATGATCATGGCCAGGGTGGTTTTACCCAGCCCCGGCGGGCCGAAGATCAGGGTGTGGTCCAGAGACTCGCTGCGCCCGCGCGCGGCCTGGATGAACAGCTCCATCTGCTCGCGCACGGTGGGCTGGCCGATGTAGTCGGCCAGACTCAGCGGGCGGATGGCGCGGTCCTGGACTTCTTCACGGTCGCGCGGGCCGGTGGCCGCAATCAGACGATCAGCTTCAATCACTTAAATCATTCCCTTCAGGGCTCGGCGGATCATGTCTTCGCTGCTCAGGTTCTTGTCCTTGATGGCCGATACCGCCTTGCTGGCCTCCTGCGGCTTGTAGCCCAGGGAAATCAGCGCACTGACCGCATCGCTTTCGGCGCTGGCGACCTGCCCCGCCGGCATGTCCGGCTGGTTCGGCACCAGCGCGAACATGTTCGGTACGACTTCCCAGGCCTTGAAGCGGTCCTTGAGTTCCACCAGCAGGCGCTCGGCGGTCTTCTTGCCCACCCCCGGCACCTTGGTCAGCGCCGAGGTGTCCTGGGCCGACACCGCCCGCACCAGCTCATCCACTTCCAGGCTCGACATCAACGCCAGCGCCAGTTTCGGCCCTACGCCATTCAAGCGAATCAGTTCGCGGAAAAAATCGCGGTCGCGCTTGCCGATGAAACCATAGAGCAATTGCGCGTCTTCGCGCACCACCAGATGAGTGTGCAGCGTAATCGGCTCACCGACCGACGGTAGGCGGTACAAGGTGGTCATGGGCACTTCAAGCTCATACCCAAGCCCGTTTACATCCAGAATCAGGTGCGGCGGCTGTTTCTCAGCCAGGGTGCCGCGCAGGCGTCCAATCACGGTTCGGATCCTTAAAAAGCATAGGGCCAGATCGACGCCTGACCGGAAATAACGCTGATGCTATCAGAGACGCAGGCGCCCGCCACGACTACGTGCCGTGCCAAGCCCGTGGGGCAGCAGACTGGATCGGGTGTGCGCATGGCAAATGGCAATGGCCAGGGCGTCGGAGGCGTCGATCTGCGGTTTGGCGGTGAGTTTGAGCATATGCATGACCATCATCTGCACCTGCTCTTTATTCGCCCCACCCGTGCCAACCACGGCCTGTTTGACCTGGGTCGCGGTGTATTCGGCGATCTCCATGCCCTCCTCGGCACCCGCCACAATGGCGGCCCCCCGGGCCTGGCCGAGCTTGAGCGCGGAGTCGGCGTTCTTGGCCATGAACACTTTTTCGATGCCCATGGTAACCGGGCCATAGGTCTGGATCACTTCACGCACGCCGCGATAGACAATGTGCAGACGCTCAGCCAGCTCGCCCGCCCCGGTGCGGATGCAGCCCGAGGCCACATAGACGCAGCCACGCGGGGTGTGTTGCACCACGCCAAAACCGGTGATGCGCGAACCGGGGTCGATACCAAGGATTAAAGTCATAGCGCCTGCGGGTTGGATAAACACATTTTTTGATACACCAGTTTCAACTGTGGGAGGGGGCTTGCTCCCGATGGCGGTGAGTCAGTTATCTATGACTCGACTGAACCACCGCTATCGGGAGCAAGCCCCCCCACATTTGAACCTGCGTCGTCCTTCAGCCTAGTTGTTCGGCGACGGATTCAGGGATGTCAGCGTTGGAATACACGTTCTGCACATCATCCAGGTCTTCGAGCATATCCAGCATCTTCAGCACTTTTTGTGCACCGTCCAGGTCCAGCTCGGCGCTGGTGGTCGGCAGCATCACGATTTCCGCGTCGGTGCCTTTGAAGCCGGCAGCTTCCAGTGCAGTGCGCACGGCATAGAAGCTGGCGAACGAGGTGAACACGTCGATGGAACCGTCTTCGTTGGTCACCACGTCGTCGGCATCGGCCTCCATCGCCGCTTCGATCAGCGCATCTTCATCCACACCCGGCGCGAAGGATATCTGGCCCTTGCGCTCGAACAGGTAGGCCACCGAACCGTCGGTACCGAGGTTGCCCCCGCACTTGCTGAACGCATGGCGCACGGCAGCGGCGGTACGGTTGCGGTTGTCGGTCATGCACTCGACCATCACCGCCACGCCGCCCGGGCCGTAGCCTTCGTAGGTCAGTTCGACCATGTCGTCGGTGTCGGCGGCGCCGGCACCACGGGCCACGGCGCGGTCGATGATGTCGCGGCTCATGTTGGCGCCCAGCGCCTTGTCCAGCGCCAGGCGCAGGCGCGGGTTGGAGCCCGGGTCGCCGCCACCCTGACGGGCGGCGACGGTCAGTTCACGGATCCACTTGGTGAAAATCTTGCCTTTCTTGGCATCCTGACGCTCTTTGCGGTGCTTGATGTTCGCCCACTTGGAATGGCCAGCCATAACACAACTCCAAAAATTCTCTAGAAACCTTATCAATCACGCTTGCGGCGCAATACAACCCTTGTAACGCAAAGGCGCATCCGAAGATGCGCCTTTTTTAACTGCGTAAACCTCAGTGCGCCAGCACGCAGCAGCCTTACTCAGCCTTTGGCGTCTCGCGCAGGCGAATGTGCAGTTCGCGCAGTGCCTTGGCATCCACCACACCTGGCGCCTGGGTCATGACGTCTGCAGCGCTCTGGGTCTTCGGGAAGGCGATCACTTCACGAATCGACTGAGCACCGGTCATCAGCATGACCAGACGGTCCAGACCGAAGGCCAGGCCACCGTGGGGCGGCGCGCCGTACTTGAGGGCGTCGAGCAGGAAGCCGAACTTCTCTTCCTGTTCCGCTTCGTTGATGCCCAGCAGGCGGAACACCGCTTGCTGCATCTCCTTGCGGTGGATACGGATCGAACCGCCACCCAATTCGGTGCCGTTCAATACCATGTCGTAGGCGCGGGACAAGGCGCCTGCCGGGTTGGCTTCCAGCTCGGCCGGGGAGCACTTGGGCGCGGTGAACGGGTGGTGCAAGGCGCTGAAGCTGCCGTCGTCGTTCTCTTCGAACATCGGGAAGTCAACGACCCACATCGGGGCCCATTCGCAGGTCAGCAGGTTGAGGTCGTGACCGAGCTTGATACGCAGTGCGCCCAAGGCTTCGCTGACGATCTTGGCCTTGTCGGCGCCGAAGAACACGATATCGCCGTCAACTGCACCGACGCGATCGAGGATCGCGTTCAGGTTGTCCAGCGGAATGTTCTTGACGATCGGCGATTGCAGGCCGTCAACGCCGTTGGCGCGCTCGTTGACCTTGATGTACGCCAGGCCCTTGGCACCGTAGATGCCAACGAACTTGGTGTAGTCGTCGATCTGCTTGCGCGGCATGCTCGCGCCGCCAGGCACACGCAGTGCGGCGATGCGGCATTTAGGGTCGTTGGCCGGGCCGCTGAACACCTTGAAGTCGACCTCTTTGAGCTGGTCGGCCACGTCCACCAGTTCCAGCGGGTTGCGCAGGTCCGGCTTGTCGGAACCGTAGCGGCGCATGGCTTCTTCGAAGGTCATGTGCGGGAAGTCGCCGAACTCCAGGTCCAGCACTTCCTTGAACAGGTTGCGGATCATCTGCTCGGTGAGACCCATGATCTCTTCTTCATTGAGGAAACTGGTCTCAATGTCGATCTGGGTGAATTCCGGCTGGCGGTCGGCGCGCAGGTCTTCGTCACGGAAGCACTTGGCGATCTGGTAGTAACGGTCGAAGCCGGCCACCATCAGCAATTGCTTGAACAGCTGCGGCGACTGCGGCAAGGCGAAGAACGAACCGGCGTGGGTACGGCTTGGCACCAAGTAGTCACGCGCGCCTTCCGGGGTGGCCCGGGTGAGGATCGGCGTTTCAACGTCGAGGAAGCCGTTTTCGTCGAGGAAGCGGCGGATGCTGGTGGTCATGCGCGAACGCAGACGCAGCTTCTCGGCCATCTCCGGACGACGCAGGTCGAGGAAGCGATAGCGCAGGCGGGTTTCTTCGCCCACGTCGGAGTATTCGTTCAGCGGGAACGGCGGGGTTTCCGACTCGTTCAGCACTTCGAGTTCATAGCCCAGCACTTCGATACCGCCGGACGCCATGTTCTTGTTCACGGCACCGGCCGGACGCAGGCGCACCTTGCCGGTGATCTTGACCACGTATTCGCTGCGCACGCGGTCGGCGGCAGCGAAGCTCTCGGCGCGGTCCGGGTCGAATACCACCTGGGCCAGACCATCACGATCACGGATATCGAGGAAGATCACCCCGCCGTGGTCGCGGCGACGGTGAACCCATCCGCAAAGGGTGATTTCCTGACCTTCCAGGGTCTCGTTCAGTTGGCCGCAATAGTGGCTGCGCATCATGGTCGTGGTTTCACTTCTCGTAATTCGAAATTCGGTGGAGGCCCGCCTCGTCACCGTACAGTTATGCAGGGGACGGATAATGCAGGAGCCTGCGCGTAGAGTTCAACTCAGTCTGCCTTGTCGCCGCCCGCCAGGTTCTTCTTGGCGCCGGTCTTGAAATCGGTCTCGTACCAACCATTGCCGCTGAGGCGGAAGCCTGGCATGGACATCATTTTTTTCAATTCAGGCGCCTGACAGGCTGGGCAATCGACCAACGGCGCGGCGCTGATCTTTTGAATGGCTTCCAATTGATGACCACAGGAAGCGCATTGATAGTCGTACATAGGCATTGAGATGTCTCGGCGATCAAAACCTGCTGCGCCACGCCCTGCCGTTGTGCATAAAGCCCCGGCATGCGCAGCAAAGCGCGGGATTATATCTGGTAAATCGAGGCAGCGCAGCCGGCTTTCTGCCCAGGGCCGACCAGCCTGGGTGGCAGGCCGGCCCGAAGCACCACCGAACTAACCTGGGCAGGAGGGGGTGACGCAGCCGTTCAATACATGCACTACGCACACCACCCTCACCAGCCCGCTGAAGTTCTTCACGCCGCCGTAGCGCAAATGCACTTCCCGATCGACATAGGACAACAGCGCACTGACCGAGCAGGTATTGATCCTGGCAATTTCCGTGAGGATATTCCAATAGATCTGTTCGAGCCGCAGGCAGGTGGAAAACCCATTGAGCCTGACTGACCGGGACAGTGGCTTGGCCAGCCCCATATCGAACCCTTTTGCAAACGGGTCGACCTTTATCTTATGAAAACCAGCGGTTTCCATTACTCCATTACCGACTCCACGTGACATACACCTGACACTCCATTGCCAAACAGCAGCCCATGGGACTTCCCATTGGGCAATGGCTCTATAAAACAGCAGGGCGCGGCAGGCAGCCAGAAGACGGGGAGTAGATGGGCGTAGGACAACGCCAGGAAGTGCGCGGAAACACGCAGGCGGCGCCAGCACGGCGCCACCGGTGTACGACGTTTACTGATTTTCGAGCAGGGAGCGCAGCATCCACGCCGTTTTCTCGTGCACCTGCATGCGCTGGGTCAACAGGTCTGCCGTCGGCTCATCGCTGACTTTGTCGAGCAACGGGAAGATGCCACGAGCGGTACGCGTGACGGCTTCCTGACCGGCCACCAGCTGTTTGATCATCTCTTCGGCGCTGGGCACACCCTCTTCTTCCTTGATCGAGGACAGGCGGGCATAAATCGAGTAGGCACCCGGTGCAGGGAACCCCAAGGCACGGATACGCTCGGCAATGGAATCCACCGCCAGCGCCAGCTCGTTGTACTGCTCCTCAAACATCAAGTGCAGCGTGCGAAACATGGGGCCGGTGACGTTCCAATGGAAATTGTGGGTCTTCAGATACAGTACGTAGGTATCGGACAGCAACCGTGAAAGTCCGTCGACGATGGATTTACGATCTTCTTCACTGATACCAATATCGATTGCCATGTGTTTCCCCTTCAATTGATGAGTATTCATTGATCAAATGAACGGCCACTCTAGCAAGAAATGCCTGAACGCCGCTCGAAAAGCCTGCATCCGTCTAGGACAAGCGTTTGAAGCAGAAATGCCGCGCTCCGCACAAGTCCCCACCATGCTTGATTTGAGTAGGCACAGCCTTTGCTGTTAAATAGGTGCCGTGTGGCTGCCGTTTATCTGTGCGGCACGTCACATAGGCTGATCCCCGCGCACGTGCCCAACGCCTCCCATTGTTCAGAAGCGAACCGTGCCAGTCAGCTCTTCCTCGTGATCCGTCTTAAAGTGAGTTAATCAAAATGTTGAAAATCGTCCACCTGCTAACGGGCGTTGCGGCTTTGCTGCTGTCCTTTATCCCGAGCCTGCAGCCTGAAAGCCTGCCCTACCTGCAACAACATGATGCCCTGTACCTGGCCTTGTTCGGCCTGCTGAACCTGACGCTCGCACCGGTAATCCCTTACTGGAACAAAGGCACGCGTCATCAACTGCAAAACCTGGTCAGCGCGCTGCTGGTACTGGCCGTTGTCGTGCAAACTCTCACCCTCCTGGCACCCATGCCTGAAGTCGGCGGTCACCCGGCCATTCTGCTCAGCCTGGTTATTGCTGTGGTCGCCATCGTTCTTCACCTGGCCATCAGCTTCTACCGTTCGTCCCCAGCGGCCGCGTCGCAAAATTACGACATGACCAACCGGGATACCGGGACCGTCAAGTGGTTCAATACCTCCAAGGGCTTCGGCTTTATTTCCCGCGATTCGGGCGATGATATCTTCGTCCACTTCCGGGCCATCCGCGGCGAAGGCCATCGCGTTCTGGTCGAAGGCCAGCGTGTGGAGTTCTCGGTAATGAACCGCGACAAAGGCCTGCAAGCCGAAGATGTTATCGCCGCGCTGCCGCGTCGCTGATTAACACACCTTCGCAGCAAAAAAAACCGCGATCCGGCATTGGCCGGGTCGCGGTTTTTTATTGCACGCCCATTAATAGTGAGGCGGCGGCGCTTCTTCTTCGGATGACTCGAACTGGCCACCCATTTCTTCCTGGCGCTTGAGCAGGGCAGCGATCTGCAGTTGCAAGCGCTCGACGGCGCGCTGCTGGGTGACCAGGATATCGTTGAGGGTTTCGATGGTGTCGTCCTGGAAGGCCAGGCGGCTTTCCAGGTCGGTGACGCGGTCTTGCAGGTCCATGATTCAGTCCTGGGTGAAGATGAAGTCGGCAGGCAGCAGGCCACGCAATTGCGCACGAATGGCCGTCACTTGCTCAGGCGTGTAGGGACGGGCCGGATGTTTGCCCCAAACCGGCGCGGGCCAGGCGGCGTCATCACGCTTGCGCACGATGACGTGCACATGCAACTGGCTGACGACATTACCCAATGCGCCAATGTTCATCTTGTCGGCGCCAAGGCCCTCGTTCAGCGAGTGCGCCAGGGTTGTGGTTTCCTGCCACAGCACCTGCTGGTCCGCGACATTCAGCTGAAACACTTCACTGATACCGTCGATACGCGGTACCAGGATGAACCAGGGATAATTCGAGTCATTGGACAGCAGCAGCCGGCACAGCGGGAAATCCCCAAGGGTCAGCGTGTCTTGTTGCAGGCGTTGATCCAGTGCGAACACCGCGGGCACTCCATTGAACAGGTCAGGTTTTGCGCCCCAGCATACCTTCGATTGCGCAAGGCTTCACGGCGAATGCAGGAAGGCGGCGGCGCAGGACGATAAAAACCTGCACCCTTTCGAGGCAAGCACCTGTGGGGGCTACGCAGGAACGGGCCTGGACAGGACGCACCAAAATGATCCGCCCGTGCTTCAAAGCGATTCGCCGAGTACCCACTCGTTGGGGTGAACCGGTAACGTTTTGCCACGGCGCGGGTTTCGTGTAACGCAAGGCACGGGCAAGCGGTGTGCATTCAGCACAGGCCAAACCGCCCAGAAAGCCCGTCTTTATGCAGCGTTTACAGGCTTTTCACGTTTTTCACGAAAAAATGACATTCGATTGCCGGTTTGTGCACGCTTGTTGCAAGCTTCCTCCTATCGTCGGCAACGGCACCCGTGGATGCAGGTGTTTCGCGATAAGAACAGCAGCGATTCAATGCGCATCAGGGAAGCGTTCAAACTTTGAAACCGGTTTGAAGGAAGACAGTATTGAAGTTGTCAGCCCGGTTACAGTTGGGCTGTGAATTTGCGACAGGGAGCTAGCGATTTACGACGCCTCGTAAAGAAGCTGAAAGGAAAGTTGGGTAAGTATCGTCAATAGGGTCTGCGTGATATAACTTTGCGCCGACACAAAAAAGAAAGAGCCGCCCAGATAAAAATACAGGTGGGACGGCAGTACTCTTCCTAAAACCAAAGGAGCAAATCACGATGCGCGTGATGAAGTGGAGCATGATCGCCCTCGCTGTTTCAGCAGGCACCTCGCAGTTCGCAATGGCGTCCGCCCAGGACGATTCCAAGGGCTTTGTTGAAGACAGCACGTTCAGCATCAATACTCGCGCCCTGTACTTCAGCCGCGATTTCCGTAACAACCCGTCGGGTCCGGGCTCCAAGAGCCGTGCAGAAGAATCCGGCCTTGGCTTCAACGCCCTGTACGAATCGGGCTTCACCCAAGGCACCATAGGCGTCGGTGTTGATGTGATCGGTCTGATGGGCCTCAAACTCGACAGCGGCAAGGGTCGCGCCGGCACCGGCCTGTTCCCGACCGGCTCCGATGGTCGCTCACAGGACGAGTATTCCAAAGGCGGCGGCGCGGTCAAGTTCCGCATCTCCAACACTGTGCTGAAGGTGGGTGACCAGTACACCACAGCGCCTGTGTTCGCCTCCGACGACAGCCGCCTGTTGCCAGAGCTGCCACAAGGTATCTCGATCACCAGCAACGAAATCAAGGGCCTGAAACTCGAGGGTGGTCACTTCACCTCGAGCGTGGCGCAGAACCAGACCTTCCATGACAGCCTGGGCCTGACCAAGACAGACTTCGTGGGCGGCGTCTACTCCTTCACGCCAGAGTTCACCGGTAGCCTGTACTACGCGAAGACCGAAGACTACTTCCGTAAGTACTACAACAACCTGAACTGGACCCACGCGCTGGGTGACAATCAGTCCTTCGCCCTGGACTTCAACCTCTACGATACCAAGAGCGAAGGCGCCGGCCTGCAGCGTGCCGAGAAAGATGGCACCACCAAGCTCGACAACCGCGCGTTCAGCTTGCAGGGTGCTTACACCATTGGCGCTCACACCTTTACGCTGGCAGCCCAGAAGGTCACCGGCGACGGCGACTACGGCTACGGCGTAGACGGTGGCGGCTCCGTGTTCCTGGCCAACTCCGTGGCGCGCTCCGACTTCAACGCCGAAGGCGAGAAGTCCTACCAGGCTCGTTACGATATCAACATGGCAACCTTCGGCGTTCCTGGTCTGAGCTTCATGACCCGTTACGTAACCGGCAGTGGCGCCAACACCGCCACCACCTCGAACGGTAAAGAGTGGGAACGCGATATCGAAGCCAAGTATGTGGTGCAGAGCGGTCCGGCCAAAAACCTGAGCCTGCGCCTGCGTCAAGCGACGTATCGTTCGGGTGATGGCGTTTACTACGGTTCACCTTCGATCGACGAACTGCGCCTGATCGCAAACTACCCGTTGAACATCTTGTAATTCGCCGCTTGATTACAACGATGACGTAAGGCTTCTGCCTTAAACAAAAAAGCCGCTCCCTTTTATTGAAGGGAGCGGCTTTTTTATTGCAATACTATTTCAGCAAAACTAACTAGCAAGCTAAGTAACTATGTTCACGGGCTATATTCATTCTTCACATTTAACCTGACCTATCGGCCAAGTTAAACGCGACACTTCTCTGTTACTTCGTCGGCGCTTCCTGCATGACACGAATAACCCGCTGTGGAAACGGAATATCAATCCCCGCCCCTTTCAAACGGTCGCGCGCCAGCTCATTGAACATGAACACCACGTCCCAATAATCCGGCGTATTGGTCCAGCAGCGCAGTGAAACCGTGATGGAACTGTCACCCAGCGTCGAAACCACCGCCGCCGGTGCAGGGTCAGCCAACACACGCGGATCCTTTGCCAGCTCCAACAGCACTTCACGGGCTTTCTGCAGGTCGGCCTCGTAGTCCACACCCACGTCAAACACCACCTTGCGGGTCGGCTGGCGGTTGGTGTTGGTAATGATGCCGTTGGACAGAATGCCATTGGGCACGATCACGGTCTTGTTGTCGCCGGTGCGCAGCACGGTGTGGAAGATCTGGATGCTGTCGACCGTGCCGGAGGTGCCCTGAGCTTCGATCCAGTCGCCGATGCGAAACGGACGGAACAGGAGAATCAGCACACCACCGGCAAAGTTGGCCAGGCTGCCCTGCAAGGCCAGGCCAATGGCCAGGGTTGCGGCACCAATCGCAGCGACGAACGAGGTGGTCGCGACGCCGATCATCGAAGCCACGCTGACCACCAGCATCACTTTCAATGCAATGTTCGCAAGGCTGGTGATGAAGTGCTGCAGCGCCAGGTCCGCTTTACGCAGGGCCAGCAAACGCCCGACGCGATTGGTAAAGACATTGATCAGCCACCAGCCGATGGCCAGCGTAATCACGGCCAGCAACACTCGGCTGCCGTATTCCATGATCATCGGGATCCAGGACTGCGAGGTCTTGATCAAGTGATCCATTTCAGCATTCAAATCCATCTATCTTCTCCTCTTGCAATCAGTCGCGGAAGTTATTGAACTGCAGCGGCATGTCGAACGTCTTGGCGCGCAGGGCCGCGATGGCCTCTTGCAGGTCGTCACGTTTCTTGCCGGTGATCCGCACCTGCTCACCCTGAATGGCGGCCTGCACCTTGAGCTTGGCATCCTTGATGTGGGCGACGATTTTCTTCGCCAGCTCCTTGTCGATGCCTTCCTTGAGTACGGCTTCCTGTTTCATCAGCTTGCCGGAGGCGTAGGCGTCCTTGATTTCAAGGCACTGTGCGTCGATCTTGCGTTTGACCAGCGACAGCTTGAGGATCTCGATCATCGCTTCCAGCTGGAAATCGGCTTCAGCGGTCAGGTTGACGGTCAATTCCTTTTCCTTGAACTCGAAGCTGCCCTTGCCTTTCAGGTCATAGCGGCGGTCCAGTTCCTTGACGGCGTTCTCGACGGCGTTGGTGACTTCGTGTTTGTCCAGTTCGGATACCACGTCGAACGAAGGCATGTCATTTCTCCAATATAAGGGGCAGGCTCAGTAAAGATGGAGCGCGCCCGAGCTAAAATGCCGGGGCATTATAGCGATTCTTTCGTCCTGTTCATCGCAGGCGACCCAACGGAGCACAAACCGATGTCGACCACCTGGCACATTCTCGGCGCCGGCAGCCTTGGCACGCTCTGGGCCACGCGCCTGGCGCGTGCCGGCGTACCAGTGCGGTTGATTCTGCGCAATACAGAGCGGCTGGCCAGTTATCAGGCAGGACCAGGGTTGACGCTGGTCGAGCACGGTGTTGCACAGACTTATCCGGTGAGCGCCGAAACGCCCGACAGCCCAGAGCCGATTCACCGCCTGCTGGTGGCGTGCAAAGCCTACGATGCACAAGGCGCTATCGCACAATTGCAGCACCGCCTTGCGCCGCACGCCGAGCTGATCCTGCTGCAGAACGGTCTGGGCAGTCAGGACGCGGTCGCCGCCGAGCAGCCCCACGCGCACTGTGTATTTGCTTCCAGCACCGAGGGCGCGTTTCGCGACGGCGAGTGGCGCGTGGTGTTCGCCGGGCATGGCTACACCTGGCTGGGGGACGCGTCCCGCCCGACGGCGCCGCCATGGTTGGATGATCTGCACGCCGCTGGAATCCCCCATGAATGGAGCATCGATATGCTCACGCGCCTGTGGCGAAAGCTGGCGCTCAACTGCGCAATCAACCCACTGACCGTGCTTTATCAATGCCGCAACGGCGGACTGCAGGCGCACCCGTGTGAAGTCGCGACGCTGTGCGCCGAATTGACCGAACTGCTCCAATGCTGTGGCCAGCCAGCGGCTGCGCAGAATCTTCACGATGAAGTGCAACGGGTGATCCAGGCCACTGCCGCGAATTTTTCCTCCATGTATCAGGACGTGGCCAACCGGCGCCGTACGGAAATCAGCTACCTGCTGGGGTACGCCTGCCGGGCAGCCGCCCGACACCAGTTGCCCGTGCCTCATCTGCACGCCGTGCAGGCACGTCTGGTCGAGCAGTTGGTTGCACACGGATTGCCCAGCGACTGAGGCACGCGCTACCCTGCCTGCCTGTCTCTAAACAGCGAACACCCTGATGCCCCTGCGCCAGCGTCTTGAAAACCTTCCGGTCGGCCAGAAACTGCTGGCCGCGCTGCTGGTGCTGCTGACCACCGTACTGCTGGTGGCCAACCTCACCTTTATCAGCGCCGCCTACTGGATTTCCCAGGAAAGCATGGCACCGCAGGCGTTACAGGCCATTGGCCGGCTGGTGTCAAACCCGGCCCTTGCCGCCGAAGCCCTCGAATCGCCGGCCAAGGCCGATGCCCTGCTCAACGAATTGACCAGTTATTCGCCACTGCGCGCCGCTGCGCTGTACGACGGCGAAGGTAATCGCCTGGCGCAGATGCAGCACGGCGACCGCCTGCACCTGCCGGACACCTATCGGCATATCGAGGCGTGGCGCGTCACCGAGTTTCGCAGCAACCAGGTCATCACCCTGCCCCGTCCCGGCCAGGCATCCGGGCATTTGCTGCTGGTGGCCAGCAGCGAGCTGCCTGTGGCGTTTTACACCGGCACGCTCACCGCCAGCCTTGGCATCCTGATTTTCAGCGTGCTGTTGTGGTTGGTGATTGCCCGCCAGATCAAGCGGCTGATCACCCGGCCCATCTACGAATTGGAAGAGCTTTCGCGCCAGGTGACACGCGAAGAGAACTACGCCCTGCGCGCCGGGCGCGGCAACCACGACGAAATTGGCAGCCTGGCGGAAGCCTTCAACACCATGCTGTCGCGCATTGAAGCGCGCGAGCAGCAGCTCAAGCGCGCCCGGGACGACTCCCAGGCGGCCTATGACCAGGCTCAAGGCCTGGCCGAAGAAACGCGCCACACCAACCGCAAACTCGAACTGGAAGTGCAGGTTCGCAGCAAGATCGAGAAAAAACTCACCGGTTTCCAGAACTATCTCAACAGCATTATCGACTCGATGCCCTCGGCGCTGATTGCGCTGGATGAGCAGCTGTATGTCACCCAGTGGAACCAGGAGGCAAGCGCGCTTTCCGGTACACGCCTGGATGAAGCGCTGAACCAGCCGATCTTCCTCGCGTTCCAGCCGCTCAAGCCGTTTCTGCCGCAGATCAAGGCCACGATCGAGCAGCATGTGGTGGAACGCATCGAACGCGTCACCTGGATCAAGGATGACGAGCCCAGGCATTACGCCCTGACCTTCTACCCGCTGACGGGCGGCGCGGGGCGCGGCGTGGTGATCCGCATCGACGACATCACCCAGCGCCTGTCTCTGGAAGAAATGATGGTGCAGTCGGAAAAAATGCTGTCCGTCGGGGGGCTCGCGGCCGGCATGGCCCACGAGATCAACAACCCGCTGGGCGCGATCCTGCACAACGTGCAGAACATCCGCCGTCGGCTGTCGGCCGATTTGCCGAAAAACCTGGAATACGCCGAACAGGCCGGCATCGAGCTGGCAACGGTCAACCGCTACCTCGAAGGCCGCGAAGTGCCGCAACTGCTTGACGGCATCCAGCAAGCCGGGGCGCGGGCGGCGAAGATCGTTACCCATATGCTCAGCTTCAGCCGCCGCAGCAACCGGCAAATGGCCCCCTGCGACTTGCCCGCGCTGATCGATCAAGCCGTGGAAATCGCCGGCAATGATTTTGACCTGACCATCGGCTTCGACTTCAAGGGGCAGGCGATCATTCGCCAATTCGACCCGCAGTTGGGCCCGGTGCCCGGCACCGCCAACGAACTGGAACAAGTGCTGCTCAACCTGTTGAAAAATGCCGCCCAGGCCATCCACCTGCGCGAGGACGACAGCGAGCCCGGACGGATCATCCTGCGCACCCGACTCAATCCGCCATGGGCCGAAATCCAGGTGGAAGATAACGGCATTGGCATGAGCGAAAGCGTGCGCAAGCGCACCTTCGAGCCGTTCTTCACCACCAAGGAAATCGGCCAGGGCACCGGGCTTGGGCTGTCGGTGTCGTATTTCATCATCACCAACAACCACAAGGGCCAGATGGAAGTGCATTCCACCCTGGGCCAGGGCACCTGCTTTACCTTGCGCCTGCCTTTGGCCGGCAGCCAATTGTCCCCCACTGCACTTACCCAACTGGAGCAATGACCATGGGCTTTCGCTTGTCGAAGATCTACACCCGTACTGGCGATCAGGGCGAAACCGGCCTCGGCGACGGCCGCCGTGTGCCCAAGGACCATCCGCGCGTGGAGGCCATTGGTGAAGTCGATACACTCAATAGCCAGTTGGGCCTGCTGCTGGCCAATCTTGAAGAGCAGAGCGGCAAGCACCCTGAACTCAGGGACGTGATTGAAGTGCTGACGCCTTGCCAGCATCGCTTGTTCGACCTCGGCGGTGAGCTGGCCATGCCGGTGTACAAAGCGTTGAATGCGGCCGAGGTGGACCGGCTGGAAGCGGCGATTGATCGCTGGAACGAAGAAGTCGGGCCGCTGGAAAACTTCATCCTGCCCGGAGGCTCAGCCTTGATTGCCCAGGCACACGTATGCCGCAGCCTGGCACGCAGCGCGGAGCGTCGGTGTCAGCACCTGAACGCGGTGGAACCGCTGGAGGGGGTCGGGCTTGCGTATATCAATCGGTTGTCGGATCTGCTGTTTGTGGCGGCGCGGGTCATTGCCAGGCGCCAGGCAGTGGCGGAGGTGCTGTGGCAGGCGGCGGCCAAGCCGCACTGATTATGCAGTGCCTTGTCTGGCCTCATCGGGGACAAGCCCCCTCCCACAGGTGACCGCATTCCAGCGTTGGAACCGGGTCAACTGTGGGAGGGGGCTTGCTCCCGATGAGGCCCTTCAGAGCCCCCCTCAACCCTGCGGCCAGAACGCCCTGATACCCGCCACACCCTGAGCCCCTGCCTCCCAGGCCCGCTCCCGCTCGGCAGGTCCTACCCCGCCCAGCAGAAACACCGGTTTGCTGAAACCGGAAATCAACTGCGACGCCGGTTCCCAGCCCAACGGCTGCGCATCCGGATGGGTCTGGGTCGGTTGCACAGGCGACAACGTGACAAAGTCCACGTCCATCAATTCGGCCAGCGCCAGTTCCTCGGCGTTATGGCAGGACGCAGCCAACCAGCGGTCCTTCGGCAACGGCCGGCCCTTGCTCGCGTATTTGCGCAGTTGCGCCGAGGTCACGTGCCAACCCGCCGCAGGAAAATCCCCCAGCCATTCGAACGGTCCCTTGAGCATCAATTGCGCTTTGCCGGCACACAATCCCACCGCATCCACCGCCAGGTCGCGGTATTTCGGGTCGTAACCATTGGGCGCACGCAGTTGAATCAGCTTGATGCCGGCGGCGACAGCCTGTTGGATGCCACGCAACAGCGTCGGGGTTTCCAGCTCACCGGGGGTGATCAGGTAGTCGGCAGGCAGGCGCGCGGCCGCGACAATCGGTGTGTTGGCTGCGGGAAACGCATAGTTAAGCAGATCCCGAGGGGCCACCCACGCCAGGGGCTGCCCTTCGACGCCGTGAGGCTGGCCGGTAAACGACGAGACTTCCCAGACATCCAGCAACACCTGCTTGTCCGGGTAGTCGTGCTGCACCTTGATCAACGGACGCGCCGTCGTGACCTGAATGCCCAACTCTTCCTGCAGTTCGCGGGACAGCGCAGTGGAAACCGACTCGTCAGCCTCCACCTTGCCGCCGGGAAACTCCCACAAACCGCCCTGATGCTGGGTGTCGGCACGGCGCGCCAGCAGAATCCTGCCGTCGAGGCCGCGGATCACCGCCGCTGCTACATGTACTCGTTTCACGCCACTGCTTCCTCGTGTGGTAACCCCTGCAGGCGCGAACGCCTACAGGGGGAGGGTCATTGTCAGGTGCGATATTCCGCGTTGATCTTCACGTACTCGTGGGACAGATCAGTGGTCCAGATGGTTTCGCTGCAATCGCCGCGGCCCAGCTCGATGCGGATGGTGATTTCTTCCTGCTGCATCACTGCCGAACCTTGGGCTTCAGTGTAGGTTTCGGCCCGTGCGCCACGGCTGGCGATGCACACGTCACCGAGGAATACGTCGATCTTGCTCACGTCCAGCTCCGGCACGCCGGCGCGGCCGACGGCAGCGAGGATGCGTCCCCAGTTCGGGTCGGAGGCAAACAGTGCGGTCTTGATCAACGGCGAGTGGGCCACGGTGTAGCCCACGTCCAGGCATTCCTGATGGTTGCCGCCGCCATTGACTTCAACGGTGACGAACTTGGTTGCGCCTTCGCCGTCACGCACGATGGCCTGGGCCACGTCCATGCACACTTCAAACACCGCCTGCTTCAACGCCGCGAACAGCGGGCCGCTGGCGTCGGTGATTTCCGGCAGGTTGGCCTGGCCGGTGGCAATCAGCATGCAGCAGTCGTTGGTCGAGGTATCGCCATCGATGGTGATGCGGTTGAACGACTTGTTGGCGCCATCCAGGATCAGGCTGTGCAGAACGTTGCGCGACACCTTGGCGTCGGTGGCAATGTAGCCGAGCATGGTGGCCATGTTCGGGCGGATCATCCCCGCGCCCTTGCTGATGCCGGTGACGGTCACCGTCACGCCGTCATGCACGAACTGACGGCTCGCGCCCTTGGGCAGGGTATCGGTGGTCATGATGCCAGTGGCCGCTGCCGCCCAGTTGTCCACAGACAAATCATCCAGCGCGGCTTGAAGAGCCCCTTCGATTTTCTCGACCGGCAGCGGCTCGCCGATCACACCGGTGGAGTACGGCAGCACCTGGCTGGCATCCACGCCGGTCAATTGCGCAAGCTTTGCACAGGTGCGCGCAGCAGCGACAAGGCCAGGCTCGCCAGTACCGGCGTTGGCATTGCCGGTGTTGGTCAGCAGGTAACGAATCGGGCCGGCCACGCGTTGCTTGGCCAAAATCACCGGCGCGGCACAAAACGCATTGAGGGTAAACACGCCAGCGACGGTCGAACCCTCGGCACAGCGCATCACTACCACATCCTTGCGACCCGGCCGCTTGATGCCGGCCGAAGCGATACCGAGCTCAAAGCCGGCAACCGGGTGCAATGTGGGCAAAGGACCAAGACCAACAGCCATGAATGCGCTCCTCAACAATAGATGATGTCTGTGCCGTCTTGATTGACGGTGAGATTAATTGCAAAACGCCGCGACGGCAGAGGCCGGTCGCGGCGCGGGGTGTTGCAGCGTCAGGCGAAAATACTAGTTGATTTCGCCGTGGCAGTGTTTGTACTTCTTGCCCGAACCGCACCAGCACAGTTCATTGCGACCCAGCTTCTGATCGTTGCGCACCGGGGTTTGCGCCAGGGCTACATCGATCTCTTCGCCAAGCACTTGCGGCGCGTCCAGGCCCGGTGCCTCGTCATGCTGGAACTGCATGCGCGCAGCCAGTGCCTCGGCTTCCTGGCGCAGACGCGCCTCTTCTTCGATCGGGTCTTCGCGACGCACCTGAACGTGGGAGAGCACGCGAATCGAATCGCGCTTGATCGAATCGAGCAATTCGGAGAACAGCGTGAACGACTCGCGCTTGTACTCCTGCTTCGGGTTCTTCTGGGCATAGCCACGCAGGTGGATGCCGTGACGCAGGTGGTCCATGGTCGACAGGTGGTCTTTCCACAGGTCGTCCAGCACGCGCAGTACGATCTGCTTCTCGAACGTGCGCAGGGCTTCGGCGCTCGCCTGCTCTTCTTTCTCGTTGTACGCGGCCAGCAGCTCGGCCATCAGCTTCTCGCGCAGCGTCTCTTCGTAGAGGTGGTCGTCTTCGTCCAGCCATTGCTGGACCGGCAGGTCGACACCAAAGTCGCTCTTGAGCGCCGCTTCCAGACCGGCAACATCCCACTGTTCAGGCAGGGACTGTGGCGGAATGTGTGCGGTGACGGTGGCGTTGAGTACGTCCTGACGGAAATCGGCAATGGTCTCGCCGATGTTGTCGGCAGCCAGCAACGTGTTGCGCATGTGATAGATCACTTTACGCTGTTCGTTGTTGACGTCATCGAACTCGAGCAGTTGCTTGCGAATGTCGAAATTGCGCCCTTCAACCTTGCGCTGGGCCTTTTCGATGGCGTTGGTCACCATGCGGTGCTCGATCGCTTCACCGGACTGCATGCCCAGGGCCTTCATGAAGTTCTTCACGCGGTCCGAGGCGAAGATACGCATCAGGCTGTCTTCCAGGGACAGGTAGAAACGGCTGGAACCGGCGTCACCCTGGCGACCGGCACGGCCACGCAGCTGGTTGTCGATACGACGTGATTCGTGACGTTCGGAAGCGATCACCTGCAGGCCACCGGATTCCAGCACGGCCTGATGACGCTTCTGCCAGTCGGCCTTGATCTGGGCGACCTGCTCGGGCGTTGGGTTATCCAGCGAGGCCACTTCCACTTCCCAGTTGCCGCCCAACAGAATGTCGGTACCACGACCGGCCATGTTGGTGGCGATGGTCAGCGCGCCTGGGCGACCGGCCTGGGCAATGATTTCGGCTTCCTTTTCGTGGAATTTGGCGTTGAGCACCTTGTGCTCGATGCCTTCCTTATTGAGCAGGTTGGACACGTGCTCGGACGTCTCGATGGTCGCGGTGCCCACCAGGATCGGGCGGCCCTGGGCCATGCCGTCCTTGATGTCGTTGATGATCGCCGCATACTTCTCTTCGGCGGTCAGGAACACCAGGTCGTTGAAGTCCTTGCGCGCCAGCGGCTTGTTCGGCGGGATAACCACGACCGACAGACCGTAGATCTGGTGAAATTCGAATGCTTCGGTGTCGGCCGTACCGGTCATGCCGGACAGCTTGTTGTACAGACGGAAGTAGTTCTGGAAGGTGGTGGACGCCAACGTCTGGCTTTCGGCCTGGATGTTGAGCACTTCCTTGGCCTCGATGGCCTGGTGCAGGCCTTCGGACAGACGACGCCCCGGCATGGTACGGCCGGTGTGTTCGTCAACCAGCACGACCTGGCCGTCCTGCACGATGTATTCGACGTTGCGATGAAACAGTTTGTGCGCGCGCAGACCGGCATACACGTGGGTCAACAGGCCCAGGTTGTGCGCCGAGTAGAGGCTTTCGCCTTCGGCCAGCAGGCCGATCTGGGTGAGCATGTCTTCGACGAACTGGTGACCGGCTTCGTTGAGTTCGACCTGGCGGGTCTTCTCATCGATGGTGAAGTGACCTTCTTTGGTCACTACGCCTTCCACTTCCTCGATGTGCTGCTCCAGACGCGGGATCAACTTGTTGATCTCGGTGTACAGGCGCGAACTGTCTTCGGCCTGGCCGGAGATGATCAGCGGGGTACGGGCTTCGTCGATCAGGATGGAGTCGACTTCGTCGATCACGGCAAAATTGAGTTCGCGCTGGAATTTTTCTTCCATGCTGAACGCCATGTTGTCGCGCAGGTAGTCGAAACCGAATTCGTTGTTGGTGCCGTAGGTGATGTCGGCGGCGTAGGCCGCGCGCTTCTCTTCCGGCGGCTGGAACGGCGTGACCACGCCGACGGTGAGGCCGAGGAATTCATACAGCGGGCGCATCCAATTGGCGTCCCGGCGGGCCAGGTAGTCGTTCACGGTGACAACGTGCACACCCTTGCCGGACAGTGCGTTGAGGTAAACGCCCAGTGTCGCCACCAGGGTCTTGCCTTCACCGGTACGCATTTCGGCAATCATGCCTTCATGCAGGGTCATGCCGCCGATCAACTGGACGTCGAAGTGGCGCATACCCATTACGCGCTTGCCGGCTTCACGGGCAACCGCGAAGGCTTCGGGCAGCAGTTTGTCGAGGGTTTCACCTTTGGCTATGCGGGCCTTGAACTCTTGGGTCTTGGCGCGCAATTGCTCGTCGGAAAGGGCAACCATCTGCTCTTCGAAAGCATTGACCAGCTGCACCGTCTTGAGCATGCGTTTGACTTCGCGCTCATTCTTGCTTCCAAAAAGTTTCTTTAACAAAGGCGCAAACATATCGGCAGGTTCTTCCACACATAGGGATGGAGGGCGCACCGTCAGTGGCCCGAGCAGCCCTCACGGCCGCATGCGAACGCGCATTCTACCCGGAAACGTGGGTGAGGAAAGTGGCGTTATTCCCAGATGCTGGCATGGGGCTGTGAGAGGGCCTGTTTAAAATAAGGGCTTTTGCGCGAACTTCAACCCATCGAATGCAGAAGTTACCTATTGATTTCGCGGGAAAAGCCGGGCATCGGCATTGCCCAGGGCCGCCTGCGCGCTTTCTGTTAAGATGGCCGCTCTGTTACTTAAGGTGTCCGCTTATGGCATTTCGCCCTCTTACAGCCCGCGCGCCCAGCGTGTTGCTTCGCGAAGCCAAGCCGTTGAAAGCCATCTTCGGCCACGCCCAACGCCTGGGACAACTGCAACGCCTACTCGAAAGCCAGCTGCAACCCGCCGCACGCGAACATTGTCACGTGGCGTCCTGGCGTGAAGGCAATTTGCTGCTGATCGTCACTGACGGCCATTGGGCGACGCGCCTGCGCTACCAGCAAAAACGCCTGCAGCGACAATTGATGGCATTTGATGAGTTCGTCAGCCTGACGCGCATCCAGTTCAAGGTACAGCCGCCCACCGTGCAGCAAGGTGCAGTGGGCCATACCATGGACCTGTCGGAAAACGCCGCCGAAACCATCCAGGCCACGGCCGACGGGATCAGCGATCCAGGTTTGCGCGCGGCACTGGAACGCCTGGCCGCCCACGCCAGGCCCAAGGCCTGAGCCGCTACTTGCGCTTGCTGCCGCCGAGCAACGAGCCCAGCAAACCGCGCACCAACTGCCGCCCCATTTGATTGGCTGCCTGCTGCATCGCGGACTTGAGCGCCTTGCCTGCCGCCGTCCCCAGAAACGCGCCGGCCCTGTCGGTGAAGCTCGGCTCCTGGGCGGCAGGCGTAGAGTCTGCGCCAGGCCCCAATTCCTTGCGCGCCATCAGCACTTCATAGGCGGATTCGCGATCGATCGGTTTGTCATAACGGCCTTGCAGGGGCGAGCTGGCGATCAGCGCCGCACGTTCGACCTCACTGAGCGGGCCGATCCGCGATTGTGGCGGTGCCACCAGCACCCGCTGGACGACCTCCGGCGTGCCCTTTTCCTGCAACGTGCCGACCAACGCCTCACCCGTGCCCAGCTCCGTCAGCACCGTTAATGCATCGAACGCCGGATTCGCTCGGAAACCCTCGGCCACGGCGCGCAGGGATTTCTGTTCTTTAGTGGTGAACGCGCGCAAGCCGTGCTGGATACGCAGGCCAAGTTGCGCCAGTACGGTGTCAGGCAGATCCCCCGGGGACTGCGTGACGAAATACACGCCAACGCCTTTGGAGCGAATCAACCTCACCACTTGCTCCAGGCGATCCTGCAACGCCTTGGGGGTATCGGCGAATAACAAATGGGCCTCATCGAAGAACAGCGCCAGCAGCGGCTTTTCGGCATCGCCGCGCTCCGGCAATTGCTCGAACAGCTCCGCCAGGAGCCACAACAGGAACGTGGCGTACACCTTCGGCGCTTCATGCACGAGGCGGCTGGCGTCCAGTAGATGAATACGGCCGCGGCCCTCTGCGGCGGGCTGCAAAATATCTTCAAGTTGCAACGCGGGCTCGCCAAACAAAGCGTCGGCGCCCTGCTGCTCCAGCACTGCCAGACGTCGCAGCAGCGCCTGGCTGGAGCCCGTGTTCATCAATGCCGCGTCATCGCCCAGCAGTTCTGGGTGATAGTGCAGGTGATTGAGCAGCGCCTTGAGGTCCTTGAGGTCCAACAGCAACAGGCCTTCGCGGTCGGCCACCTTGAAGGCCGCGTACAGTGCCGACTGTTGGCTGTCGGTGAGCTCCAGCAGGCTGCCGAGCAACAGCGGCCCCATTTCGCTGATGGTGGTGCGCAATGGATGACCGGACTGGCCGTGAATGTCCCACAGCGTGACGGGATACGCCCTGGCGGTGTAATTAATGAAAGGCATGCCGGCGATACGCTCGGCCACCTTGCCCTGGGGGTTGGCGGCGGCGCCGAGGCCACAGAGGTCTCCTTTGATATCGGCGGCAAATACCGCCACCCCCGCATCGCTGAAGGCTTCCGCCAGGCGCTGCAAGGTCACGGTCTTGCCCGTGCCCGTTGCCCCGGCGATCAATCCATGACGATTGGCCAGGCGCATGGGCTGGGCGATGGGCTGGCCGTCTGAGTCGGCACCGATCAGGAGTTGTGTGGAATCAGGCATTTCGTCACCCATGGTTGATGTCCAGTGCCGCAGGTAGGCGCCTGGAATATTAAGACATTAGCCGCCTCTATCACGCGATGAATAAAATCTGCGCTTGAAAGATGGGTAACGTTCGAACTTGATCAGTCCTTGTCAGGCTCGGACTTGCTGCGCTCGCGTTCCCATAACTGGGCGGCACCGGGAAAGTCCGTGCCGTCTTCACTGTTCAGGTCATCCGGGTCATAGCGGCTCAAACAGCCCTCACCCAGGGTCGCCGGCGCCTTTGCGGTCGCTTTGTCCAAAGGGTCATTCATGACTCAATCCTCGACATACAGGCAAAGAAAAAGGGCCTGGGACGATTTAACGCCCAGGCCCTTGATTCTTCAATCGCTGAGATCAGAACACAACTGTCTTGTTGCCATGCACCAGCACGCGATCTTCCAGGTGATAACGCAGGCCACGGGCCAGCACCATCTTCTCGACGTCACGGCCGAAACGCACCATGTCTTCGATGCTGTCGCTGTGGCTGACACGCACCACGTCCTGCTCAATGATCGGGCCGGCATCCAGCTCTTCAGTGACGTAGTGGCAGGTTGCACCAATCAACTTCACACCGCGCAGGGACGCCTGATGGTAAGGCTTGGCGCCGACAAACGAGGGCAGGAAGCTGTGGTGAATGTTGATCACCCTGCCAGCGTATTCGCGGCACAGTTCCGGCGGCAGGATCTGCATGTAGCGCGCCAGCACTACCACGTCGGCTTCATGCTGCCCGACCAGACGGGAAACCTCGGCAAACGCAGGCTCCTTGTCCTGCGGGTTGACCGGCACGTGGTAGTACGGGATGCCATGCCATTCGACCATGCTGCGCAGGTCGTCATGGTTGGAGATCACGCAGGCAATCTCGCAGTCCAGCTCATCGCTGTGCCAACGGTGCAGCAGGTCGGCCAAACAGTGGGACTCACGGCTGGCCATCAGCACCACTCGTTTTTTCTGCTCGGTGTCAGTGATGTGCCAGGTCATCGAAAACTCTTCGGCAATCGGCGCAAACGCCTCGCGGAAGGCCTGCAGACCAAAGGGAAGCGTGTCGGCACGTATTTCGTGACGCATGAAAAACCAACCGCTGAGATCGTCCGAGTGATGGCTCGCCTCGGTGATCCAACCGTTGTGGGAGGCCAGAAAGTTACTGACTTTGGCAACGATGCCAACCCGGTCCGGGCAAGCAATCACCAGCCGAAAAGTGCGCATTAGGGGGAAACTCCAGAACTTCGCAAAGGCCGCCATTCTAGCGATTGCGCAGAAAAACTGCAGTATTCCTTCGCGCTTATTCTGCCCTCCCGCTCTGCCGGTGCCCCTTAATTGTGTAAGGTTTTACCGCCCTTAGATAAATGTACAACCTGTATGCGTGAGCAGTAAGCGAGAAATTAATCAGAATGTCGTTGCACATACCGCTACTTATTAAGTCGATTGCATCGCGGTGCCGCTTACATTCAACGTAATTCACCTGAATACACGCTTAAATGTTTACTTGAGCAAATTGCCTGACTATTATTGGCCCACTGTCCCTGTCATCCGCGTTCTACATAAGGTAGTCCACATGTCCCTGATCAACGAATACCGCGCCACCGAAGAAGCTATCAAAGAGCTGCAAGCCCGTTTGAAGAATCTGTCCCAAGACGACAAACTGAAAACCGAGCTGGAATTCGAAGGCAAGCTGCGCACCCTGATGGGTGAATACTCCAAGTCCCTGCGTGACATCATCGCGCTGCTGGATCCAGAGTCGAAAGTTAAAGCACCGCGTGGCGCTGTGAAAACTACCGGCACCAAACGTGCTCGCAAGGTCAAGCAATACAAAAACCCGCACAACGGCGAAGTGATTGAAACCAAAGGTGGCAACCACAAGACGCTGAAAGAGTGGAAAGCCAAGTGGGGCGGTGACGTGGTCGAAGGTTGGGCCACTCTGCTGGGCTAAGCCTTGCCAGGCCCCGCCTGATTTGCGCCCCCCTGAAACGCCAGCTTGCTGGCGTTTTTTATTGCCGGAACACTTCTGCAGTTATCCTCCTACAGATTCATCCGCGCCGCCAAAGCATCGACATAATCCTGCCATTGATCCAGTACCTGACACTGAATCGATGTAGCACTAACCGCCAACTCCCGTCGTGCAAGATTAAATGCCTCCAGCGTATTGGGAGCCCCCCATTGTGCGTCCGACAAACGTTGCTGACAGAAAAGTTTCCAGCGTTGTTGCTCCTCACTGCTCAAGGTGTCAGCAAAGTTACGGGCGCGGTAGCGAAATAATAATTCCGGTAAACGGTGATCATCAAATGGCCACTGCTGACGGGCGAGTTGTGCGGGTTCTGCGGCTCGGACTTGTTCACATAATCGGCGGTCGCGGTCACCGATAAAACCGGCGTACAGCTGCTGCTCGGGATCTTCACTCGCGGCAAAATCTTCCTCGGCATAAATAGCCGTCAACTTGTCACGCCATACAGCCTGTGCGTCAGTTAGCCGCAGCGCACGTGCCTGATAACTGTCCATGTCCAATTGCAGCCGTTCACGGTCCTGCGCCCGCAGCACACTCAAGGGAGCAACCACCGGGCAACGGTTGATATGCACCAACTTGAGCGGCACAGGCATCTCGCCCTCGGCCAGTTCATCGCGGCGCTTATAGAGATGCTGACGTAAAGTTTCAGCGTCCAGCTCGATCAGCCCCTGCGGATCAAGCCCCAGGTCGCACACAATCAAGGCATTGCGGTTGCGCGGGTGCCAGGCCAGGGGGAGCACCACGCCCAAATAGTGACGCTCGGCGGAAAAGCGCCCGGATATATGCACCATCGGCTGCAACAGGCGGATCTGATCCATGACGCGCTGTTTGCTGCGCAGTTGAAACAGCCAGTCGTACAGCTTGGGCTGTTTCTCGCGGACCAGGCGGGCCAGCGCAATCGTGGCGCGTACGTCGGACAACGCATCGTGCGCCTGGCCGTGATCAATCCCGTTGGCCTGGGTCAGGCGTTCAAGCTTGAGGGTGACGCGCCCGTCCTGTTCGGGCCAGGTGATCCCTTCGGGACGCAATGCGTAGGCCGTGCGCACCACATTGATCAAGTCCCAGCGACTGTTGCCGCCCTGCCACTCCCGCGCATAAGGGTCGAAGAAATTGCGGTACAGGCTGTACCGCGTCATTTCATCGTCAAACCGCAAGGTGTTGTAACCGGCGCCACAGGTGCCGGGGGCTGCCAGTTGCGCATGCACACGGGTCATGAAGTCCGCCTCGGCCAGGCCCTGTTGCGCCAGTATTGCAGGCGTGATGCCGGTAATTGCGCAAGCTGCCGGGTGCGGCAGGATATCGTCACTGGGCAGGCAATACAGATTGACCGGCGCGTCTATCTCGTTGAGGTCGTGATCGGTGCGAATACCGGCGACCTGAAGAGGACGATCGCTGCGTGGATTGATGCCGGTGGTTTCATAGTCGTACCAGAAAATCGAGGTCACGGGCCATTCCTGAGCTGAAGATTGATAAAGTCTAGGCGCTGCAAGGCGTCCAGGGCCAGCGCCAAATCAGCTGTACAAACATCCAGTAAAATCTTGGATGGTTGCTTCCGCCGTCGACACTGCTAGCATCCGTGTCTTCCAGCCGCTCCGCACTGCCAGGGACCGCGATGCAATCAGCCCCATTGGACACCCGCTACCAGATCGAGACCCCGGAGGGCATCGACCTGCCCCTGCGTCCCGCCGGCCTGCTGCCACGGGCGCTGGCCTTTGCCTTCGACCTCGGCGTACGCGCGCTGGTCATGGGCATCCTGCTGGTGCCACTGGCGCTACTGGGCAATATCGGCATCGGCCTGGGTTCGCTGCTGCTGTTTCTGGTCAGTTGGTGGTACATGGTGCTGTTCGAAGTGCTCAACCAGGGCTGCTCACCCGGCAAGCAGGTCATGGGCCTGCGCGTGGTACAGGATGACGGCACACCCGTCGGCTGGTCCGCTTCGCTTATCCGCAATCTGCTGCGCTTTGTCGACATGCTGCCCTTCGGCTACTTTTTCGGCGCCGTCAGTTGCCTGCAACATCCCCATTTCAAACGACTCGGCGATCTCGCCGCCGGCACGCTGGTGATTTATCGCGAACAGCCACTGGCCCGCCCCAAAGTGCCGCAGGCCGCACCTCTGCGCCTGCCGTTCGCCCTGCACCTCAGCGAACAACGCGCCATCCTCGGATTTGCCGAGCGCCAGAGCGAATTGTCCGCAGAGCGGGTGCACGAACTGGCTTCCATCCTCGCAACGCCCCTGCAGGTGCCGGCGGCTCATGCCGCAGAGCAACTCAATGGCGTCGCGCGTGGTTTGCTGGGGCCTACATGAAACAGAGCCTGTTCGAAAGCCGTCAC
The DNA here is from genome assembly GCF_034354675.1 of Pseudomonas sp. MH9.3. NCBI lineage: Bacteria > Pseudomonadati > Pseudomonadota > Gammaproteobacteria > Pseudomonadales > Pseudomonadaceae > Pseudomonas > Pseudomonas sp. MH9.3. The sequence goes on from NZ_CP133785.1 coordinate 2,450,655, forward strand.
CAACCGCAGTGGCAAGCCTTTGCCGCACAACTGAAACAGTTGGAGCAAGGCAAGCTCAAGACCGGCGATATGGCCGACTTTCCCCATCAGTATCGGCGTCTGTGCCAGCACCTCGCCCTGGCCCAGGAGCGCGGCTACAGCAGTTATCTGGTCGACCCGCTGCAACAACTGGCATTGCGCGGTCATCAGCAGCTGTACCGGCACCGCAGCCAATTGACCGCGAACGTATTGAGCTTCGTGCTGGCCGATTTTCCACGACTGGTGCGCGAGCAGTGGCGCTTCGTGTTGATCGCCGGGCTGCTGTTCTTCGGCAGCCTGATGGTGGTTGCGCTGCTGGTATACCTGTTTCCCGAATTGATCTACAGCATTGTCAGCCCGCAGCAGGTCGCCGAGATGCAAGGCATGTATGACCCCGATTCCAGTCGCCTGGGCCGCGTCGCCGAGCGAGCATCCAGTGAGGACTGGATGATGTTCGGCTACTACGTGATGCACAACATCGGGATTGCCTTCCAGACATTCGCCGCAGGCTTGCTGTTCGGGCTGGGCAGTGTGTTTTTCCTGATTTACAACGGCTTGATCATCGGCGCCATCTCCGGGCACCTCACTGAAATCGGCTACGGCCAGACCTTCTGGTCGTTCGTTATCGGCCATGGCGCTTTCGAACTCACTGCCATCGCCCTCGCCGGCGCGGCAGGCTTGCAGTTGGGCTGGGCATTGATCGCGCCCGGTCGCCTCACACGCGCCGAGTCACTGCGGCTGGCAGCGCGCAAAAGCATACAAATGCTCTGCGGCGTCATGATATTGCTGCTCATCGCAGCCTTTATCGAAGCCTACTGGTCGTCCTCCACCACCACTGCACTCTGGATCAAATACCTGGTGGGCGCCGTGCTATGGCTGCTGGTGATCGCTTATCTGACATTGACCGGACGCACCCGCCATGCGCCTGAGTGATTCAAGCGTAGTCATTCGGCCGCGCACGCCTTGGGAAGCCATGGACCTTGGCGTACTGATGGCCCGTAAACACCGTTGGCTGCTGATAGCCAGTTGGGCGATTGTGAGCTTGCCAGTATTTATTTTGCTCAGCGCTGCGTTTTGGAAGTATCCGTCCACCGCCATGCTTCTGTTCTGGTGGCTGAAACCGGCGTTCGACCGCTTGCCGCTGTACATCCTGTCCAGGGCCTTGTTCGGCGAGACTCCCAGCCTCAGGCAGGCTGTGCGCCAGTGGCCGCGTCTGCTTAAAGGCCAGTTGTTGAGCAGCTTGATCTGGAGACGGCTCAGCCTGAGTCGCAGCTTTGTGATGCCCGTCAGCCAGCTCGAAGGACTGGACGGTGACGCGCGTCAGAAACGCCTGGGCGTGCTGCTCCAACGTAACGGTGGAGCTTCGCGCTGGCTCACCCTACTTGGGATGTGCCTTGAAATAACGTTGTGGTTCGGCGCCATGGCATTGTTTTACCTGTTCATCCCCCAGCAGATCGAGCTGGACTGGGACTGGCAACGCCTGGCACAGGCCACCGGTTCGCAAGCGCTGTGGCTGGAACACATGAGCAATGCGTTCTACGCATTGATTCTGGTGTTCTGGGAACCGATCTACGTCGCCTGCGGCTTCAGCCTGTACCTCAACCGCCGCACCGTACTCGAGGCCTGGGACCTGGAACTGGTATTTCGCCGCCTTCGAGAGCGCCTGGGCAGCGTCGCGCCGCTGTTGCTGTTGGTAGCAGGCCTGATGCTGATGCCCTTCTTCAGCCAGCCGTCCATGGCGGATGACGCCAGCCCGCCCAAACCGGTCAGCACCCAGGCCGCCAGCCAATCGATCAAGACCCTGCTGGACAAGCCACCCTTCAAGAACCCCGAGACCGTCACGCGCTATCGCTTCGGCGACGAAAAACCCGCCGTAAAAAACCAGCCGCGAGGTGATGGCAAACTTCCCGCATGGCTGCAGGCACTGCTGGACAACTTCAACAGCGCCAGCTTCAAACATCTGGCCCAGGTCGTCGAAGTCCTGTTGTGGGGTTTGCTGGCGAGCGGCGTGGCGTTGCTGGTCTGGCGTTATCGCGACTGGCTGCGCACCTTTGTCAGCCGACGAAGGCCACGCAAGTCCGACACAGCCTTGCCTGTGCCCACCCAGTTATTCGGGCTGGCGGTGGGCATCGAGACCCTGCCCAACGATGTTGCCGGTGCGGCCGAACAACTGTGGCCCAGTCAGCCACGCGAAGCCCTTGGACTGCTCTACCGTGGCCTGCTTAGCCGGTTGCTGCACGACTTCAACCTGCCACTGAAAAGCGCCGATACCGAGGGCCAGGTGCTGGAGCGCATTCAACAATTGCAACAACCACACCTGCTGGCCTTCAGCAAAGACCTGACTCGCCATTGGCAAAACCTCGCCTACGGTCACCGGCCACCTCCCCCGTTGGCGCAACAACAACTGTGCAGCGATTGGCGCAGCCTGTTCAACGCAGGTACTGCCCAATGAACCGGACATTGCTGTGTGTAGGATTGCTGCTGGCAGGCCTGCTGGGGGCAGGCGGGTTGTTTCTGTGGAGCAAGGCCATTCCCTATGACGAAGTAGTGGATCGAGGCCCATCGCCGGAGGCGCTGGCCAATCCCTACCTTGCGGCAGAGCAGTTCCTGCGCGGGCAAGGCCTTGTGGTTGAGCATGCCCATGGCCTGGATCGGCTCGCCGACCTTCCCGCCAAAGGCAATAGCCTGTTGCTGCTGGGCGAGCGCGGCAACATGACCCCACGCCAGGCAGAGCAACTATTGGACTGGGCAAGGTCAGGCGGACATCTGTTGCTGGTCGCTGAAGCACTCTGGGATGAAGAGACCGATAAAAGCGGCGACTTGCTGCTCGATCGCCTGCACATTCATCAGTGGTTGAGTGACGATCCCGAGGAACCGGCTCCCGCGCGCAAAGGGAGCAAGCCGGACCTGACCAAACTTTACGTCGACAATGAAACCGCCCCGGCCTATTTCAGTTTCAACACCGACTTCAACCTCACCGACCCCACGCATCTGGCCCAGTTTTCCGCCAACAGCGCCAGGGCCAGCCACCTGATGCAGCTCAACCTCGGGCAAGGCCGTGTGACAGTGGTCACCGACAGCGACCTGTGGAAAGCCCCCATCATCGGCCAGCACGATAACGCCTGGCTGCTGTGGTACCTGAACCGGGACACAGCCGTCACATTGCTGTTCAACAGTGACGTCGACAACCTGCTCAGCCTGCTGATGCACTATTTCCCCCAGGCTCTGGTAACGCTTGCCGCGCTGATTGTCCTGGCACTCTGGCAGGCCGGCATGCGCCAGGGCCCGGTGCAGACTCCGGCCCCCAAAGCGCGTCGGCAATTGCAGGAACACTTGAAGGCCAGCGCTGACTTCCTGCTGCGCCGCAGCGGCCAGGGCACGCTGCTGCAGGCCTTGCAGCGCGATATCCTGCGCACCGCGCGGCGCCGCCACCCAGGCTTTGAACACCTCGATAACGCGGCACAGTGCCAGGTCCTTGAACACCTTACCCGCCAACCTTCTCACGTCATCAGCCAGGCCCTCGGGCCACTTGCGGCAAAACGGCTCTCCAGCGCCGATTTCAGCCATCAGGTGGCTTGCCTGCAAACCCTCAGGAATGCCCTATGAGTGAATTTCCCAGCGCCACGCCCCTGACCAGCGCCACCTTGCTACAGGCCAGCGAACTGGCCAGCGCTTTGCGCGTTGAACTGCGCAAGGCGGTGATTGGCCAGGACGACGTGATTGATGACGTACTGACGGCATTGATTGCAGGCGGCCACGTATTGCTTGAGGGCGTGCCTGGGCTGGGCAAGACGTTGCTGGTACGCGCATTGGCGCGCTGCTTCGGCGGTGATTTCGCGCGTATCCAGTTCACTCCCGACCTGATGCCCAGCGATGTCACCGGCCACGCTGTCTATGACCTGCACACCGAACAGTTCAAGTTGCGCAAGGGTCCGTTGTTCACCCACCTGCTGCTGGCCGACGAAATCAACCGCGCACCCGCCAAAACCCAGGCGGCGCTGCTCGAGGCCATGCAGGAACGCCAGGTGACCCTGGAGGGCGAGGCGCTGCCCATCGGGCAGCCGTTCATGGTGCTGGCCACTCAGAACCCCATTGAGCAGGAAGGCACTTACCCACTGCCGGAGGCTGAACTGGACCGCTTCATGCTCAAAATTCGCATGGACTACCCGGATGCTCGGCAGGAACTGGACATGGTGCGCGAAGTCACGCGTTCTTCGCGTGCCGACATGCTGGATGTACAACCGCTGCGTACCGTGCTGCTCGCTGCGGATGTGCTGCACCTGCAGCGGGTCGCCACTGAGCTGCCGCTGGATGAGCAAGTGCTCGACTATGCCGTACGCCTGGCCCGGGCCACCCGCAGTTGGCCAGGACTGACCATCGGTGCCGGTCCGCGCGCCTCAATTGCCCTGGTCAGCGGCGCTCGTGCCCGCGCCCTGTTGCGCGGCGGCGAGTTTGTCACCCCGGACGACATCAAGAGCTGCGCCATGGCAGTGCTGCGCCACCGGGTACGAATTGCCCCCGAACTGGACATCGATGGCCTGGACGTGGATCAGGTGCTCAAACAACTGCTGGATCAGATTCCGGCGCCGAGGCAATGAGCCACCCATGAAGCCAACCCGTCTGCTGCTGATCTGGCTCGGTGTCCTGCTGGGTTTGAACACTCTGCTGGGTATCACCGCAGCGTTGCAGCTCAAGCTGCCCGACACCCTGCACCAGGTGGCGTGGGGCCTGTTGCTGGCGCTGTTGCTGCTGGCCCTGCTGGACGCCCTTCGCCTGCGCCGCCGCCCGGGCATCCGGGTGCAACGGCAGATGCCTGGCAGCCTGGCCCTGGGTCGCTGGGGCGACGTGCGCCTGACCCTGCACCACGATTATCCGCAGCCGCTGACCGTGCAGGTATTCGATCACGCACCCGATGGGCTGAGCGTGGAGAACATGCCCCAACTGATTGAACTGCGACCCGGCACGCGCAGCGAGTTGGGCTATCGCCTGCGCCCGTTGCGGCGCGGGCATTTCAGCTTCAGTCGGTGTGAAATTCACCTGCCCAGCCCACTGGGGCTGTGGTCGGCTCGACGCTTTGTGGAGGTATCCGACGCCACCCGCGTCTACCCGGACTTCGCGCGCCTGTATGGCGCACAACTGCTGGGCGTGGACAGCTGGCTGAGCCAATTGGGTGTTCGACAGCATCCGCGACGCGGCCCAGGGCTGGAGTTTCATCAGTTGCGCGAGTTTCGCGAGGGCGACAGCCTGCGGCAGATCGACTGGAAGGCCACCGCACGCCAACGCACACCCATCGCCCGGGAGTATCAGGACGAGCGCGACCAGCAAATCGTGTTCATGCTCGATTGCGGTCGGCGCATGCGCAGCCAGGACGCCGAGCTTTCCCACTTCGACCACGCCCTCAATGCCTGCCTGCTGCTCAGCTACGTCGCCTTGCGTCAAGGCGATGCGGTGGGGCTGTGCACCTTTGCCTGCGATCAGCCCCGTTATCTGGCGCCCGTCAAGGGCACCGGCCAGTTGAACCTGTTGCTCAACAACGTCTACGACCTGGATACCACGCAACGCACCGCCGATTACGAAGCCGCTGCCAGCCAACTGCTGGCCCGACAGAAACGCCGTGCGCTGGTCATTGTAGTGAGCAACCTGCGGGACGAGGACGATGAGGCATTACTGACTGCAGTCAAACGCATCGGCCGCCAACACCGGGTGCTGGTCGCCAGCCTGCGCGAGGAAGTGCTCGACCAACTGCGCCAGTCTTCCGTGCAAACCTTGCCCGAGGCATTGGCCTACAGCGGCGCCGTCGACTACCTCACCCGGCGCGACGAATTGCATGATCGTCTGAACGCCCACGGGTTGGCCGTACTGGATACCCTGCCCTCAGCGCTGGGACCGGCGTTGGTGACGCGTTACATGGACTGGAAAAAAGCCGGGGTGCTATAAAAAATGCGCACGACCACGGCGAAGGTAAACACACCTGCCCGGGTCGACAACGCGCGATGTCTAGGCAGAAGCCTGCAAGTGGTCAAAACTGAAGTAACGCAACAAGGCGGTGATCAGTTGTCTGTACTCCGCAGGCGCGGCGACCACACTGAAACCTGAGTCATAGTGCTGCGGATTGACGTCCTCACGACTCCACAAACATGTAGCAGTGAGGTCGATTGCCTGAACGTCCCCATTCGCCATGGGAACCTTCACGCACAGTTCAAACGTCGCGCCGATCATCATCGGTAATTGGCTGATCAACATCAGCCCGTCTTCAGACACATTGCCCAGGTAACCAATAGGCTTGTCCGTAAACCGATTGAACACTTGCAGGAAACGGGATAACTCATGCCGCTCAATACGTCGATTAGTAAACATGATGAGTGCCATCCATTGGATATTACTCTGGCCGAGCCAGTGATTCGGAACGGCGATACAGGCCCGCTCTCCCCGAGGTCGGCGCGACGACGGTGTTGTGCGTCATCGCTATGAATCTACCAACTCCAGACATTCAATCCATTTGAATATAAAAATATCGAACAGACATACAAATATTAGCCTAAGACGTGAGACAGGCCAGTTACAGCGTGACAAATATTATCAAAGGGATGCGGGCCGGGGTTGCGCGACGCTGGCGCCGGGGTAATGACCCAGTTGCTGCAGCGTGTCCAGGCGGGCGCGGGCGCGGTACGCGTATTCGCTGGACGGGTACTGGCTGATGATGAACTGATAGGTTTGCACCGCATCCACAAACAGCTTCTGTCGCTCCAGGCATTGCCCGCGCAACATCGAAACTTCCGGCTGTACGTAGCGCCGGGTACGGCTTTCACGGTCGACCTGGGACAATTCCAGGGTCACGCGCTCACAGTCACCCACCTTGTACGCACGGTAGGCGTTGTTCAAATGATGGTCCATGGACCAGCGGGTGCAGCCGACAACACTGACGGCCAGGGCAGCAACGAGCAAAATTCGCATGGGGGTTCTCCTGTCTTGTGCAGTGTATCGACCCCTCGTCGAAAATCTTCAAGGATGTTCGTCTATTCAATTGACGCTCAAACCAGCCAATCGTCGATAAGTAGTGCAAACGAACAATGACTACAACCAAAGAGCATAGTAGCCTTCCCCAGCGCTTGAACTCAGGAGTCTGTGCATGTCCGTCCGTCGCACCAAAATCGTCGCCACCCTTGGCCCGGCCAGTAACTCGCCGGAAGTCCTCGAACAGCTGATTCTGGCTGGTTTGGACGTTGCCCGTCTGAACTTCTCCCACGGCACCCCGGACGAGCACAAGGCTCGCGCCAAGCTGGTGCGTGATCTGGCCGCCAAGCACGGCCGCTTCGTCGCGTTGCTGGGTGACCTGCAAGGCCCGAAAATTCGTATCGCCAAATTCACCAACAAGCGCATCGAGCTGAAGATTGGTGACAAGTTCACCTTCTCCACCAGCCATCCGCTGACCGACGGCAACCAGCAGGTCGTGGGTATCGATTACCCGGATCTGGTCAAGGACTGTGGCGTCGGCGACGAACTGCTGCTCGACGATGGCCGCGTGGTCATGCGCGTCGACACCGCCACCCCGACTGAACTGCATTGCACCGTGATCATCGGTGGCCCGCTGTCGGACCACAAAGGTATCAACCGTCGCGGCGGTGGCCTGACCGCCCCGGCCCTGACTGAAAAAGACAAGGCCGACATCAAGCTCGCCGCCGAGATGGAAGTGGACTACCTCGCCGTATCCTTCCCGCGCGACGCCGCCGACATGGAATACGCCCGTAAACTGCGCGACGAAGCCGGCGGTACCGCCTGGCTGGTGGCGAAGATCGAACGCGCTGAAGCCGTGGCCGATGACGAAACCCTCGACGGCCTGATCAAGGCCTCCGACGCCGTGATGGTTGCCCGTGGCGACCTGGGTGTGGAAATCGGCGACGCCGAGCTGATCGGCATCCAGAAAAAGATCATCCTGCACGCACGCCGCCACAACAAAGCGGTCATCGTGGCGACCCAGATGATGGAGTCGATGATCCAGAACCCGATGCCGACCCGCGCCGAAGTGTCCGACGTGGCCAACGCCGTGCTCGACTACACCGACGCCGTGATGCTCTCGGCCGAAAGTGCCGCTGGCCCGTACCCACTGGAAGCCGTGCAGGCGATGGCGCGTATCTGCGTCGGTGCCGAAAAGCACCCGACCAGCAAGACCTCCAGCCACCGTATCGGCAAGGTCTTCGAAAGCTGCGACCAGAGCATCGCCCTGGCGGCCATGTACACCGCCAACCACTTCCCGGGCGTGAAAGCGATCATCGCCTTGACCGAAAGTGGCTACACGCCGTTGATCATGTCGCGTATCCGTTCCTCGGTGCCGATCTACGCGTTCACCCCGCACCGCGAAGCCCAGGCCCGCGCGGCGATGTTCCGTGGCGTCTACACCGTGCCGTTCGATCCTGCTTCGCTGCCGCCTCATGAAGTCAGCCAGGCCGCCATCGACGAGTTGATCAAACGCGGTGTTGTGGAGAAGGGCGACTGGGTCATCCTGACCAAGGGCGACAGCTACCACACCACCGGTGGCACCAATGGCATGAAGATTCTGCACGTAGGTGACCCGCAGTTCTGAGTGACTCGCTGAAAAACAAAAGCCCCGCCATGTGAATGGCGGGGCTTTTTGCCTTTCAAAGGGGCTGATGTGCTCCGCTTAACCGCGGGACAGGAACACATCGGCCAGCAGTTGATTGCGCGGCAGGCCCGCCAGGAACAGGCGCTTGGAAAACGCCTCGACGCTGGCGGGATGCCCGCAGAGCAACGCCAGGGTTTGCCGGGAAACCACCCGCAGTTGCGCCAATGCCTGGTCAAGCTCTGCCGCCGTCCACAGCTCCACCGTCAGGTTGGGATGGCTGGTGGCCAGGGCCGCCAAGGGGCCTGCCAGGTAATGGCCGTCGACATCATGCGCCAGGTGAATCACGCGGATCGCACCCTGGTGATCCTGACGTACCGCCTCGCGTAATACGCCCCACAGCGGGCCGAGGCCTGTGCCGGAGGCCAGCAGCCACAAGGGTCGCGCCTGCCAGTCCGAATCGTAGTGCAGCGCCCCGCCGCGCAGTTCGCCCAGGCGCAGGCGATCACCGACGGCCAACCCTCGTGCGGCATCGCTGAATTCGCCGGGCAAGCGGCAATCCAGATGAAACTCCAGAAACGGATCCTCCTGCGGCAAGCTTGCCAGCGAATACGGCCGCGCCACCTGCCCCGCCCACAACACCACATGCTGCCCCGCCCGGTAACGCAAACCACGCTCCGGCTGCACACGCAGGCGCAGTACCGAAGCGCTCAGCCAGTCGACCGCCATTACCTGTGCCGCCACACCGTCACGCAAGGGATCGAAGGCTTCGACCTGCACATCACCGATCACCTGGCACTGGCAGGCCAGGCGCCAGCCGTCCTGGCGTTGTGCCGGGCTCAGGGCATCGGGCTGTTTGTCTGCAACTTCGCCGCGACAGCGCACGAGGCAGGCATGGCAACTGCCCGCCCGGCAACTGTAAGGCACGGCCGCGCCCGCCTGATTCAAGGCATCCAGCAGGTTGCTGCCGGTGGGGACCGACCAGTGGCGTTCACCGACGTGCAGTTCAGGCATATAAAGGCTCAATCAGAAGGGACGCGCACAGGGAATCATGCCTGCGACAGTTTGACCATAGCCGGGTGTATCACCCACCGCACCGGGTTATACTGCCGCGCCTTTTTAGCGTCGCGCCTTGCACCACTGTGACGTGCCTTGGAAAGGTGGCTTCAGCCGACCGATGCACTTCACTGAAGCCACCTTTATTGAATGTTCCCTTATAGAGGAGCGCGACTCATGACCGTGATCAAGCAAGACGACCTGATTCAGAGCGTTGCCGACGCCCTGCAATTCATCTCCTATTACCACCCCGTGGATTTCATCCAGGCGATGCACGAAGCCTACCTGCGCGAAGAATCGCCAGCGGCCCGTGACTCCATGGCGCAGATCCTGATCAACTCGCGCATGTGCGCCACCGGCCATCGCCCGATCTGCCAGGACACCGGTATCGTCACCGTGTTCGTGCGCGTGGGTATGGACGTGCGTTGGGATGGCGCCACCATGGGCCTGGACGACATGATCAACGAAGGCGTGCGTCGCGCCTACAACCTGCCGGAAAACGTCCTGCGCGCCTCCATCCTTGCCGACCCGGCCGGCGCGCGTAAAAACACCAAGGACAACACCCCCGCCGTGATCCACTACTCCATCGTCCCGGGTAACACCGTGGAAGTGGACGTGGCCGCCAAAGGCGGTGGTTCCGAAAACAAGTCGAAAATGGCCATGCTCAACCCGTCCGACTCAATCGTCGACTGGGTGCTCAAGACTGTTCCGACCATGGGCGCCGGCTGGTGCCCACCGGGCATGCTCGGCATCGGCATCGGCGGCACCGCCGAGAAAGCTGCGGTAATGGCCAAGGAAGTGTTGATGGAATCCATCGACATCCACGAGCTGAAAAAGCGCGGCCCCTCCAACCGTATCGAAGAGATGCGCCTGGAGCTGTTCGAGAAGGTCAACCAACTGGGCATCGGCGCCCAGGGCCTCGGTGGCCTGACCACCGTGCTCGACGTGAAGATCATGGACTACCCGACCCACGCAGCTTCGCTGCCGGTGTGCATGATCCCCAACTGCGCCGCCACCCGTCACGCGCACTTTGTGCTGGACGGTTCCGGCCCGGCGTCGCTGGAAGCGCCACCGCTGGATGCCTACCCGGAGATCGTCTGGGAAGCCGGCCCGTCGGCCCGTCGCGTCAACCTCGACACCCTTACTGCTGAAGACGTGCAAAGCTGGAAGCCGGGCGAAACCGTATTGCTCAACGGCAAGATGCTCACCGGTCGCGACGCCGCGCACAAGCGCATGGTCGAGATGCTCAACAAGGGCGAAAGCCTGCCGGTGGACCTCAAAGGCCGCTTCATCTACTACGTCGGCCCGGTTGATCCGGTGCGCGAAGAAGTGGTTGGCCCAGCGGGCCCGACCACCGCGACGCGGATGGACAAGTTCACCCGGCAGATCCTCGAGCAGACCGGTCTGTTGGGCATGATCGGCAAATCCGAGCGCGGTCCGACCGCCATCGAAGCGATCAAGGACCACAAGGCCGTGTACCTGATGGCTGTGGGCGGCGCCGCTTACCTGGTGGCGCAGGCCATCAAGAAGTCGCGTGTAGTGGCCTTCGCCGAACTGGGCATGGAAGCGATCTACGAGTTCGACGTCAAAGACATGCCGGTCACCGTTGCGGTGGACAGCAAGGGCGAATCCGTCCATATCACCGGTCCCGCCATCTGGCAGAAAAAGATCAGTGAAAGCCTGGCGGTGGAAGTGCAGTAAGCACAGTCCCGCAAGGAGAAAGGCGACTGCGGCGCAAAGCCCAGTCGCCTTTTTTATTGTGAAAATACAGTCAAATGTGGGAGCGGGCTCAACTGAACGACATTGGGCAAGCACCCCTCCCACACAAGCCCATTCGCCACAGACTCAAGCAGCGCATGCTATGGTGCGCTCCCCCCACTGCGCCTGCTCATCACCGTATGATCGTGATCACCCGCCCCCTGCGCCTCACCTTCTACGCCCTGCTGATCATCGCCGGTGCGCTATTGGCCGCCGCCCTTGCCACACGTCAAGCCGAGCGCCAGGCGCTGGTGGAGGATGCCGCTCGCGCCAATCAGCAGCTCGCGTTGTACGCCAACTCGCTGCACACCCTGATCGAACGCTACCGCGCGCTGCCTGCCGTGCTGGCGCTGGACTCGGAAATGATCCGCGCCCTGAAGGGCCCGCTGGACGCCGCCACTCAGGATGTGCTCAATCGCAAGCTGCAACGCATCAACAGCGCCGCGCAGTCTTCCACCCTCGAATTGATGGACCGCACTGGCCTCGCGGTCGCAGCCAGTAACTGGAACCTGCCGAGCAGCTACGTGGGCCACAACTACGCATTTCGTCCCTATTTCAGCCAGACCCTGAGCCAGGGCACCGGGCGTTTTTATGCGGTGGGGGTAACGACCGGCATACCGGGTTACTTTCTCTCCAGCGCGGTGCTCGACGAGAACGAACAGTTCCTCGGCGCCATGGTGGTGAAACTGGAATTCCCCGAACTTGAACGCGAGTGGGCCCAGGGCAACGACCTGCTGCTGGTCAGCGATGCGCGGGGCATTGTGTTTATCGCCAATCAGCCGGGCTGGCGTTATCGCAATCTGCGGCCGTTGTCCGACAGCGACCAGGCCGAACTCAAAGCCACGCGCCAGTACGACAAGAAATACCTGCAAGCGCTGGACACCAGCACCCTGCAACGCTTCGGCGAAAACAGCCACCTGATGCGCGTCAACGGTCCTGACGGCAATGCCAATTACATCTGGGAATCCATGCCGCTCAAAGCCGAGGGCTGGACCCTGCACCTGCTGCGCAAGCCGCAGTCCGCCTTCGAAGACCAGCGCAACGCGGGCCTGGCCGCCGCCGGGTCCTGGCTGGCGCTGGTGTTCCTGGTGCTGTTCCTCAGCCAGCGCTGGCGCCTGGCCCGTCTGCGCCAGCGCAGTCGCGAAGAGCTTGAACAACTGGTCGATGAACGCACCCAGGCGCTGCGCACTGCCCAGGACGGCCTGGTGCAGTCGGCCAAGCTGGCGGCGCTGGGGCAGATGTCGGCCGCCCTTGCCCATGAAATCAATCAGCCTCTGACCGCCCAGCGCATGCAATTGGCGACGCTGCGCCTGCTGCTGGACCACGGCCGCGTGGATGACGCCTACCAGGCGCTCACGCCGCTGGACGAAATGCTCACGCGCATGGCCGCCCTCACCGGCCACCTCAAGACGTTCGCCCGCAAGAGCCCCAGTGGACTGCGCGAACGGCTCGACCTGGCCACGGTGGTCGACCAGTCCCTGCACTTGCTCGACGCGCGCCTGCGTGATGAAGCCATCGGCGTGAGGCTGGACCTGACTCGCCCGGCCTGGGTGCGCGGCGACGCAATCCGCCTGGAACAGGTGCTGATCAACCTGCTGCGCAACGCCCTCGACGCCATGGCCGACACGCCGCGCAAACGTCTGGAAATACGCCTGCACGCCGATGAGCAATGCTGGCAACTGACTGTCAGCGACAGCGGCGGCGGGATTGCCGAAGAGCATCTGCCCTGCGTGTTCGACCCGTTCTTTACCACCAAGCCGGTGGGCGACGGACTCGGCTTGGGGCTGGCGGTATCCTACGCTATCGTGCACGAACTGGGCGGGCGCCTGAGCGCCGGTAACCGTGGCGATGGCGCGGTATTCACCCTAACCCTGCCCGTCGCGCTGGAGACGCCAGACCTATGTTGAACGCAGTAATGGTGGTCGATGACGAAGCCGGCATTCGCACGGCCGTCGAGCAATGGTTGAGCCTGTCCGGATTTGACGTGCAGTTGTTCAGCCGTGCCGACGAGTGCCTGGCGCAACTGCCCAGGGATTTCCCCGGAGTCATTCTGAGCGACGTGCGCATGCCGGGTTTGAGTGGCCTGGAGCTGCTGGCCGAAGTGCAACGCCGCGATGCCGACTTGCCAGTGATCCTGCTCACCGGCCACGGCGATGTGCCGATGGCGGTCGAAGCCATGCGCGACGGCGCCTACGACTTCCTGGAAAAACCGTTCAGCCCGCAGGACCTGCTCAACAGTCTGCGCCGTGCGCTGGACAAACGCGGGCTGGTGCTGGAGAACCGTCGCCTGCATCAGCAGGCCGATCATCGCGCGCAGCTGGAAACCAGCCTGCTGGGCGTGTCCAAAGGCCTGCAAACATTGCGCCGCCAGGTGCTGGACCTGGCGAGCCTGCCGGTCAATGTGCTGATTCGCGGCGAGACCGGCAGCGGCAAGGAGTTGGTCGCGCGCTGCCTGCATGATTTCGGGCCGCGGGCGAAGAAGCCGTTCGTGGCGCTCAATTGCGCGGCGATCCCCGAGCCGTTGTTTGAAGCCGAACTGTTCGGCCACGAAAGCGGCGCCTTCACGGGTGCTCAGGGCAAGCGCATCGGCAAGCTCGAGTACGCCCACGGCGGCACAGTGTTCCTGGATGAAATCGAAAGCATGCCCCTGGCCCAGCAAGTGAAATTACTGCGGGTGCTGCAGGAGCAAAAACTGGAGCGACTGGGTTCCAACCAAAGCATCCAGGTGGACCTGCGCATCATCGCCGCCACCAAGCCGGACCTGCTCGAAGAGGCCCGCGCTGGACGCTTTCGTGAAGACCTGGCGTATCGATTGAACGTCGTCCAACTGCGCCTGCCGCCGCTGCGCGAACGTCGCGAAGACATTCCACTGCTGTACGAGCACTTTGCACAAAGCGCCGCCGAACGCCTTGGCCGCAACGTCGAGCCGTTGAGCGGGCCGCAGTTGGGCCGCCTGCTCAGCCACGACTGGCCGGGCAATGTGCGGGAGCTGGCCAACGCCGCCGAGCGTCAGGTGCTGGGGCTGGGCGAGCCAGAACCGGAGGGGATTGAGGTCGGGCAATCGCTGGCGGCGCAGCAGGAGGCGTTTGAGGCCCATTGCCTGAAAGCTGCGTTGAGCCGACATAACGGCGATATCAGAGCGGTACTGGCGGAGCTGCAACTGCCGCGTCGGACCCTGAATGAAAAGATGCAGCGCCATGGGTTGGTGCGGGAGATATTTCTGTAGGTCGATATCGGCGTCGCCTGCCAAGCCGCCATCGCGGGCAAGCCCGTCTCCCACAGGGGAATGCATTGCAAAGGTGGGCGCTGGCTTGCCTGCGATGACGCCAGCAGCCATCAGCGGATTTTCGCTCATCACCGCAAAACCATCAGCGACTTTCCGCTCAAAAAAATCTTGTAGCCCTTCTATCGCGGGCCTTCATCTGTTTGGCACAGCTCCTGCTACAGCCGAACCACGCTGCGTTCGCGCCGCGCCATAAAAACAACTAGATGAAGGATCCTTAGATGGATAACTCCAACTCCCTGCCTCTGGGCTCGGCGGCTGCGCCGGCACGCACCACTTCCAGCCGTATCAAGTCGATCTTCAGCGGATCGGTCGGCAATATGGTCGAGTGGTACGACTGGTATGTCTATGCTGCTTTCTCGCTGTACTTCGCCAAGACCTTCTTCCCCAAAGGCGACACCAACGCCCAACTGCTCAACACGGCCGCGATCTTTGCCGTAGGCTTCCTGATGCGCCCGATCGGCGGTTGGCTGATGGGCCTTTATGCCGATAAGGTCGGGCGTAAAAAAGCCCTGATGGCCTCGGTCTACTTGATGTGCTTTGGCTCATTGCTGATTGCTCTCAGCCCGGGCTATGAAATCATTGGTATCGGTGCACCCATCCTGCTGGTATTTGCCCGTTTGCTGCAGGGCCTGTCAGTTGGCGGTGAATACGGCACGTCCGCCACCTACCTCAGCGAAATGGCGACCAAGGAACGTCGTGGTTTCTACTCCAGCTTCCAGTACGTGACCCTGATCTCCGGCCAGCTCATCGCGCTGGCGGTGCTGATCGTGCTGCAACAATTGCTCACCACCGAGCAGCTGTACGCCTGGGGCTGGCGTATCCCGTTCGCCATCGGCGCCCTGTGCGCAGTGGTCGCGCTGTACCTGCGGCGCGGCATGGAAGAAACCGAGTCGTTCATCAAGAAGGAAAAAGCCAGGGAAAGCGCCATGCGCACCTTGATGCGCCACCCCAAGGAACTGATGACCGTGGTCGGCCTGACCATGGGCGGTACACTGGCCTTCTACACCTACACCACCTACATGCAGAAATACCTGGTGAACACGGTGGGGATGAGCATTTCCGACTCCACCACCATTTCGGCGGCGACGCTGTTTCTGTTCATGTGCCTGCAACCCCTCGTCGGCGGCCTGTCGGACAAGATCGGTCGGCGGCCGATCCTGATCGCCTTCGGCATTCTCGGCACCCTCTTCACTGTGCCAATCCTGACCACCCTGCACACCATCCAGAGCTGGTGGGGCGCGTTCTTCCTGATCATGGCGGCGCTCGTCATTGTCAGCGGCTATACCTCGATCAACGCGGTGGTCAAGGCCGAGCTGTTCCCGACCCAAATCCGCGCACTGGGCGTGGGCCTGCCCTACGCACTGACCGTGTCGATTTTCGGCGGCACCGCCGAATACATCGCGCTGTGGTTCAAGAGCATTGGCATGGAGACCGGCTACTACTGGTACGTCACCGCGTGTATTGCGGTGTCGCTGTTGGTGTATGTGACCATGAAGGACACCCGCAAGCATTCGCGGATCACCACGGACTAAGGGTTCGGGAGGTGTAAAAAAGGGGCCATGTCAGCTGATGACATGACCCCTTTTTCATTTGAACCGACTGCGGAAGCCACCTACACCAGACCAAGAAGCGTCTGACTTCTCGTACATCGCCCACTCCCCTAGAGTGCTCGTCCCTTCTAATAAAAAGACATATCCGGCATGCGGCGATATTTCATTACCCGAGGAGCCAAAACGACTGCGGGCGGTACCGTAATAGGCGGTTTGAGCGGCTTCGGCATCAAGCAGGTAGACATCGCACTTGAAGGCCACGAGGTACTTTGCCCGGCCTGCAAAACCACGGGAGTGATTGCCTGCGTCGGCCCGCGCCTGAGCCAGAACGCGCGGGGGCGAAAAGTGGCGCTCTCGGACGATCTTTGTTACTGCAAATGCGACCCGTCGCCTCGCCTGATTGCTGACCAGTTCGAGCGGTATCAGACCATTACCGCTGAAGACACCTCGGTATTCAACAGAGCCAGCCCCGCATCCACCACACCCCAAGCCCAAGCGGCCACGGTACGACTCTCCCCGCCTCCAAAGCCCTCCGCTTCAGCCTTGAGCCAGATGCTCGACTCATCCTGCGAGCGCAATTGGCGCTTCTACCAGAAGCAGGCAGAAGACATCGTTGCTCCTGGCGGCCAGTTGATTGCCGATCCCCGGTTGCGCAACCGGGTCATCAACTCGGCTTACGCACAGCTATGGCTATTGGATAACCGCTTTCAGTGGGCAGGGCTGGCGGCATTTGCGTCCAAGCAAGTGGGCTGCGGGCTGCTGCATGCGGCTGAATCCATCGAGAACATTCAGACGGAATACGAGGCGGCGGAGCTGTTGAGAAGAAGTGCCCGCAAAGGGGTTTGGGGATTGTTCAGCGCCGAGGAGCGTGAACGACGGGCGAAGCTACAGGAGTACGAGCAACGGCAGCGTGAATATGAACGTGCCAATCGCGAGAACCCGGTGCCGGGAATTGATTGGCGGCCTAACGGTGAGCCGTTATCGACCGTGCAACAGCTCTATCAGCATGTGTACGAGATGATGGCGATGGGGAATACGACGCTGTTTTTGGATGTGTTTCCGTTGCATGCTTTTTATAAAGATAAGGGATTGGATGGGCTGAGGACCTGCTTGCGCTTACGCAGGAATATCTATGGGGACAGCCAATCTCCAGTGCTTTGGCCGGTTGGGCAAGAGACGCTGACGTTTGGTACGAGCCACAAGGAAATCCTGCAAGCCTTCGAGGCCATAGATGCTGGCAACATTGCCGAAAGTGTTGAGTATCTCGCTGACCACGAACAACGAAATATCCTTCAACCCACAATGTACGGTGACCCAAAACTGGTAGCCCTACTCCGTAGCAACCATCTCTCCTACGTCACCGGGATACCGTCCGGTGTCGCTCAAGCCATTGAACTGACGCTGGCAAGCCAATGCCGCCACGTCGAAGACGGCCGAACCATTGAATTCAGCAATAATCCCGTCGCCAACCTGGCCGATATCGACCAACGCATGACCTTCGTGCTGAAGGCTGCTGCGCAGTTTGACGCACTTCTGCATAGCATTGAGCGGCAGCGAATCGAACAGTCCCTGCAAGATATCGCTGGAGGCCGGGGTGTCCAATGAGCAGGATCACGCAAACCGGTCGGCGACGTGTCGGATTTGGACTGGTCGCTGCCATACTTCTCGTAGGGTTAGCGATACGCCTCGGTGCCGACGAGCCGGAGATTGCGTTGACGCCTGGCGAGGCCTGGGAAGACATGCGGCAGCGCTCCAGCGCAACGATAGACCCCGCCATTACCGGACGTCACTGGTTCAGGATCCCCAAGTCGGATGCCCGATTGCGGCTTGTGGATGCGGAATATGGATTCGTGACACCTCTCGCTCGCTTCTTCACGATAGGCTTTGATAATGAGCGGATAGGCAGTATTCGAATGTCCCCTCAAATCGAGCCCATATCGCTCGACGACACACTCAAGGTCGTATTGGACTTGCAAGACCAATGGCGCAAAGGCGGCTGGCTCCCGATTCATATCAAGGACAATCCACCCTTTGCCGACACGCCGCAATGGCACGCCCAGTTGCGAGATGTGAACCGTGGAGGCGTGTCGTATTGGCAAGCCGGGGACAAGTACCAAGTGATGTTGTTGGTTAATCGGTTCAAGGATTATCGTAATCCCAATGAAGAGCGCTACCTCATCACGCTAGCCCTGGCCACACCATGGATACCGCAATGATGAAATTTCCAAGCTCGCAATATGGCGGGCCTGGAAACGCACCAGCCCCCATCATGAGAACTGTACAGCCTCCTTATGCCCATACCGGCGCTGGGCATACGCCGCCCCGGCGATCATCACCACCAGCACCGCCGACGAGCCGATGGTGCCAAAGTCCAGCCCGCCCTTTTCATGGGGTTTGGTCAGGAAGTCACCCAGAGTTGCACCGAACGGCCGGGTCAGCACGCGCCGTGCCCAGGGTGTTGGAAAACAGAATCGCCATCCAGTAGAACAGCTCACCGCGAAAGGTCTGGATCTTGTTCACGTGGCATAACCCAGCCCCAGCGTACGGTCCATGAAGTCGGACATGGTAGTGTCGGCAGTGCTGGTGGACAGTCTCACGATCCAGTACAGCACGGGGTTATAGATTTTCGACCGACATTCAAGGTCATAGACAACAAGTCACCGGCGGTTTCACCCAGGGTGGTTGCGCAGACTTTCATGACCCAGAACGCAAGCGTGATCTGAGGAAGTTTATTCATGGGCGAGAAGGCTCCGACGCACAATCTTTCATTAGTCGACCGACAGGGTGTCGACCTCGGGCGCAGACTGAACGGCACGCTGTGAAAAATAGGTGGGCAATGAATGAAAATTCCATGGGGTCGATGGAAATTCGCAACCATGGGCTGCACTATGACCGCCATCGAGAACCACTCAGCAGGAACCCCGGCCCATGTCTGACGCTATCCATTTCTACGAACCCGCCAACGGCCACGGCTTACCCCATGATCCTTTCAACGCGATTGTCGGCCCGCGCCCGATTGGCTGGATCTCTTCCCACGACCGCGAGGGTCGCCTGAATCTGGCGCCCTACAGCTTTTTCAACGCGTTCAACTACATTCCGCCGATCATCGGGTTTTCCAGTGTCGGACGCAAAGATAGCTTGAATAACATCGAACAGACCGGCGAGTTTGTGTGGAACCTGGCCACCCGCCCGCTGGCCGAGCAGATGAACCAGAGTTGCGCGGCCGTCGCGCCGCAAGTGGATGAATTCGAACTGTCCGGCCTGACGCCGGTGGCCTCGAAAATCGTCGGTGTGCCACGGGTGGGCGAAAGCCCGGTGTCATTCGAGTGCAAAGTGACGCAGATCATCCAGTTGCAGCGCGCTGACAAAGCGTTGGTGCCAAGCTGGCTGGTGTTGGGCGAAGTGGTGGCGGTGCACATTGCCAAGTGGCTGCTCAAGGACGGCATCTACGATACCGCCGCCGCCGAGCCGATCCTGCGTGGCGGCGGTCCGGCAGATTACTTCCAGCTGGGCCCGGAGGCGCTGTTCAAGATGTACCGCCCAGGCGCCGGCAAACCCTGATTGCAATGCAGCCACAAGTGGGAGGGGCGCAAGTCCCTTCCCATAGGTTCAGTTATTGGCGGGCTCCCAGTTCAGCACGCCCTCTTCGTCGACATCGATCAATCGCTCGAGCTGCACGGCGGCCGCGTCATCCGCGTCGGACGCCGTCTTGAACCGCTGCCCGTCAAGGATCTTGTGAAACTGCGGTGCGCCCATGCCATCCAGTGCCTTGACGGCAACGGCGGCGCTGTAGCCTCCTTCACCCGGTACTACGGCGGAAACGGCTTCGTGATGGGCAAATTGTTTGCGTGCCATGTTGCAGGTCCTGGCCAATTGAAAGTCGGCCATTCTAAACCCTAACCGGCCAGTTGCAGGTACTCGCCATAGCCGTTGATGGCAGAGGCATCGGTGAACGTCTGGAAGTCGATGCTGCGCACCACCATGTCGTTCAACAGCTCGGTGAAGATCATCAGCGCCGGCGAATTGAAGTAGGTACTCATCGCCTGCTCGCTGCTCCAGAAGCCCGAAATCAGCCATACATCGGGATCGGTGTGGGAATGCTGCAACGAAAATTGCAGGCAACCCTGAGCCTGACGGCCCGGTTCGATCAAACTGCTCAAGCGTGCACCGAGTTCGGTGCTGCACCCGCTACGGGCACGGATAAAGGCCATATGGCTCGCGGGAATGGGGGTGGACATGTTCGACTCTCCCGTTGAGAAGTGATGCTCGGCAAGCACTGAGGGGGCGTGTTGCCACAGGATCAACGATAAGGCCACCGCTGGACGCGCGGTTAGTCGAATCCTGCAGGCTTATTGCACAATCCTGCGAAAAGCGTAGGCAGGACGTTTGCCGCCCACTGTTTATTCCAGACGCTGCCCAGTATTTGCGGACGATGACAGCCCGCGTCATTGCCTGATTCACGCCTATTCGCAGGATCAGGCAATGATTGTGCAGGATCGACGTAACACGCTTTGAAAATCCGCCGCTAAGCTCAGTCCATCAAAGCAACACGCAGAGGACGTTCCATGTCGTTGCCCGACCCCAAGCTTCTTCCCCTCGACGCCGAGATGGAAAAACAGCGCGCTGAACTCGCCGGCATCGTGCAACGCCACACCTGGGAAGAAGGTTCCTACGGCACGGCGATTACCTCGCTGTACCTGAACCGTCAAAATACGCCGCGCGACTTCATGCCGGTACTGGTGGAGCCTGCCCTGTGCATCCTCGCCAGCGGCAGCAAGGAAGTGCGCCTGGCCGACGAAATCTTCGCCTACGACCCGCTCAACTACCTGGTCTTTTCGGTAGCGATGCCGGTGGCAGGAAGGGTCATCGATGCCACGCCGCAAGATCCCAACCTGTCGGTGCGCATCAATATCGACCCGGCGCAACTGACGGCCCTGATTGCAGAAGCGGGTCCGATGGGCGTGCCTTCGCGGCCGACGTCGCGCGGGATGTACGTCGACCGCATCGACCACGCGCTGCTCGATGCGGTGCTGCGCCTGACGCGGCTGCTGGATACCCCAAAGGATATCGCGATGCTCGCGCCGCTGATCAACCGCGAGATTCTCTATCGCCTGCTGCGTGGGCCGCAGGGTTATCGGCTGTATGAGATTGCCGTGGCCAACAGTCAGAGTCATCGCGTCAGCCAGGCGATCACCTGGCTGAACGGCAACTATGAGCAACCGCTGCGCATCGATGACCTGGCCAGGGAGGTGAACCTCAGCGTCTCGACCTTGCACCACCGCTTCAAGGCGATCACCGCCATGAGCCCGCTGCAATACCAGAAGCAACTGCGCCTGCAGGAAGCGCGCCGGTTGATGATTGCCGAAGGGTTGGAAGCGTCGGCGGCGGGGTATCGGGTGGGGTATGAAAGCCCGTCGCAGTTCAGCCGGGAATACAGCCGGTTGTTTGGTGCGCCGCCCCTGAGAGACCTGGCCCGCCTGCGCCAAAGCATCTGACCGAATGAAGACCAAAATGTGGGAGGGGGCTTGCTCCCTCCCACAGTTGAAACCTGTTGCTCTTCAGTCCAGCGTTCGGGGCAGCTGTAACGTGACCCGCAACCCACCCTCGCGCAGATTCTGCAAACTCACTTCCCCGCCATGACTATGGGCAATGTTGCGCGCAATCCCCAGCCCCAGTCCATAACCCTGCTGGTGCCCGGCGAGGCGGAAGTGCGGCTCGAACACCTGTTCCAGACGCTGCTCCGGCACGCCGGGCCCTTCATCGTCCACGTGCAGAATGAACTGCGCGCCATCGTCCTCGATGTGCAAATGGGCGTTCTGCCCATACTTCAAAGCGTTGTCGATCAGGTTGCCGATGCAGCGCTTGAGCGCCAGCGGCTTGCCCGCATAGGCCGCCAGGGCATATCCATTCAGCGTCACGCGACCATTGCCGTTGGGCGCCAGATAAGGCTCCACCAGGCATTCGAGCACGTGGTTGAGGTCTACCGGCTGGATGTTTTCGTGGATGTCGGTGTCTTTCACGCATTGCAGCGCGCCCTTCACCAGCAGTTCCAGCTCGTCCAGGTCCCGGCCGAACTTGGCTTGCAGGTTTTCGTCTTCGAGCAATTCCACGCGCAGGCGCAGGCGGGTGATCGGCGTGCGCAGGTCGTGGGAAATCGCGCTGAATAACTGGCTGCGCTCGGTCAGGTAGCGGCTGATGCGTTCGCGCATGGCATTGAAGGCGCGCCCCACTTCCACCACTTCACTGCCACCGCCCTCGGCCACCGGCTCCACATCGGCACCCAGGGACATGTCCCGCGCCGCCCGTGCCAGACGTTTGAGCGGGCGACTCTGCCAATGCACCAGCAAGCCGATGAACAGCAGCAGCAAACCGCTGGTCAGCACGATAAACCACACCTGCTGCGATGGCAGGCTTTGTTCTTCAAGACTGGTGTACGGCTCGGGCAGCAGCGAGGCGATGTACAGCCATTCGCCGGGGGCGAGCTGAATCTGCGTGACCAGCACCGGCGGGTTCACCGGCTCCAGGGTCAGCGCGTAATGCGCCCAGGAGCGCGGCAGCTCATCGAGCTTGAGGCCGGCATTGAAGATGCGCAGGTCTTCGGCGCTGACGAACTCCACTGAGATCAGCACATCGCCGCCCAGGGTCTGGCGCAGCACCTCGTCGACCGCCTGCAGCACCGCCTGCTTGCGCGGGGTCTGCGGCAGCACCGCCATGTCCAGCGGACGATCATTGAGGGTCACGACAAACCGCGTGCCGCCCATGCTGCGCAATTGGTCCAGCACCAACGGGCGATAGGCCACCGGCAGCGAGCGGAAATAGCTCACGCTGGCGGTCATTGAGTGCGCCAGGCTGCGCGCGCTGGTGACCAGGCCTTCAAGTTGAGTAGCGCGCAGTTGCGACACCCAGATCACGCTGGACAGCGCCTGGGCAAACAGCACCACCAGCAAGGTCAGCAGGAGCATGCGCCCCAGCAGCGAGCGCGGTACCGGAAAGCGGCGCCGGCGTTCGGCTACCGGCTCAATGGGCATTGCCGGCAACCACGCTGGCTGCCAGTTGGTAACCGCTGCCGCGCACGGTGCGGATCAGCCTCGGCGGTTTTTCGGTGTCGCGCAGGCGTTGGCGCAGGCGGCTGACGGCCATGTCGACGATCCGGTCCAGGGGCATCAGGTCACGGCCACGGGTGGCGTTGCCGATGGTGTCGCGGTCGAGGATCTGTTGCGGGTGATCCAGAAACAATTTGAGCAGGGCAAAATCGGCGCCGGACAGAATCACCTCTTCACCGTCCACGTGAAACAGCCGGTGGCTAATCATGTCCAAGCGCCATTCATCGAACACCAGCACATCCGCCGTGCCGCTGCGCTCCTGGCCGAACTGGCAGCGCCGCAACAGCGCCTTGATCCGTGCCTGCAGCTCACGGGGGCTGAAGGGCTTGCCGATGTAGTCATCGGCGCCCAGTTCCAGGCCGATCACGCGGTCGGCTTCGTCGGAGCTGGCAGTGAGCATGATGATCGGCACCTGCGCCTGACGCGGATGCTGGCGAATCCAGCGGCACAGACTGAAGCCGTCCTCGTCCGGCAGCATCACATCGAGAATGACCAGGTCGCACGGTGCCTCGTTCATCGCCTGACGGAACCCCGCGCCGTCGGGCACGCCACGCACCTGGAAGCCGGCGCGACTGAGGTAGGTTTGCAGCAATTCGCGGATTTCCTGGTCGTCGTCGACGAGGAGAATGGATTTACTGATTACGCTCACGGGGGGCCTCCTGGATGGTGGGGACAAGCTTAAAGCATCTGGCGCCCTTTAGGCCGCCATCGCAGGCAAGCCTGCGATGAGGCCATCAGCCCCTACGCAAAAGCCTGTTCAAGCGCGACGCCCGCACCGGTCAACCCGGAATACGGCGCCGTCACCAACCACACAGGAATGCCGTTGAAGTAGTCGCTCATGCAGCCCTTGTCGCTGAAACTCTTGGCAAAACCACTGTTGATGAAGAAGTCGGCAAACCTGGGGATCACGCCGCCCACGATATACACGCCGCCGCGCCCGCCAGTGGTGAGCACGTTGTTGCCGGCAACCCGGCCCAGCCAGATGCTGAACTGATCCAACACCTCCGTCGCCACCGGGTCGCCGGCCAGGCCGGCCGCCGTGATGGCTTCAGGCGTATCCAGCACCGGCACGTGCCCATCCACCGCACAGATCGCCCGGTACAGACGCGGCAGTCCGCCACCGCTCAATGCGGTTTCGGCGCTGACGTGGCCGATTTCGCCGTGAATGTGCTGCCACAGTTGGGTTTCGCGCACGCTGCTCAGGGGCAGGTCGACGTGGCCGCCCTCCCCCGGCAATGCGGCAAACCGGCCTGCACCAAGGTCCAGCAACGTACCGACGCCCAGCCCCGTGCCCGGCCCGATCACCACGGCCGGGCGCAACGGCTCCGGCGTGCCTTCGCAGACCACGCGAAATTCATCCGGCTGCAGGCGGGTCATGCCCAGGGCCATGGCCGAAAAATCATTCACCAGCAGCAGCTCATCCACCTGCAACGTCTGGCAGAACGCCGTCTTGCTCAGGCGCCAGTGGTTGTTGGTGAACCTGAATTCATCCCCGCTCACCGGCCCGGCCACCGACAGGCACACCGCGCCGATGTCCCCGATTTCCAGGCCTTCTTCTTTGAGATAAACCTTGATCGCCTCTTCCGGGCTCTGGTGATCCGCCGTGGCGTGCACCCGGATCGAATGCAGCGCCTGATCGCGCCACAACGCAAAACGGGCATTGGTGCCCCCGATATCACCGACCAGCGCTAACTTCACTTAAGCGTCTCCAAGGCAGAGGTAAAGGCGCTGGCGCCCTGCTCTGCGGAGCTTGCGGCCAAGCGCATGAATGCAAACAGCTCGCGCCCCGCCCCCACGTTATTGCCCAACAGTCCCGTGGCAGGTATGCGTGCTGCAAACTCTTCGGCGTCCACCTTAAGCTCCAGGGTGCCGGTAACGCCATCCACGCGAATGATATCGCCATCGCGCACGCGCGCCAGCGGCCCGCCGCTCTGGGCTTCGGGGTTCACATGGATCGCGGCAGGAATCTTACCCGACGCGCCGGACATGCGCCCATCGGTAACCAACGCCACTTTGAAACCGCGGTCCTGCAATACGCCGAGAAACGGCGTCATCTTGTGCAGTTCGGGCATGCCATTGGAGCGCGGGCCCTGGAAGCGCATCACGGCGACGAAGTCTTTTTCCAGTTGGCCGGCCTTGAAGGCATCGGCCAGGTCCTGCTGGTCCTGGAACACCACAGCCGGGGCTTCGACTACCTGGTGCTCCGGCGCCACCGCGGACACTTTCATCACGCCACGACCGAGGTTGCCTTCCATCACGCGCAAGCCGCCTTCGGGCGAGAACGCACGGGCGACGGGACGCAGGATGGTTTCGTCGAGGCTTTCGATGGGGCCGTCGCGCCAGATCAGCTCGCCGTCGACCAGGAACGGCTCCTGGGTGTAACGGCTCAGCCCCTTGCCGGCCACGGTGTTGACGTCTTCGTGCAGCAGCCCGGCTTCGAGCAGTTCGCGGATCAGGAAGGACATGCCGCCCGCCGCCTGGAAATGGTTGATGTCGGCCTTGCCGTTGGGGTAGACGTGGGACAGGGTCGGCACCACTTCGGAGAGGTCGGCCATGTCCTGCCAGGTGAGGATGATGCCCGCCGACATGGCGATGGCCGGCATGTGCAGGGTGTGGTTGGTGGAACCGCCGGTGGCGTTGAGGGCAACGATGGAATTGACGATGGATTTTTCGTCGACGATCTCGCCGATAGGCGTGAAGTTGCCGTTGGCCTTGGTCAGGCGGGTGACCTGGTGCGCCGCTTCGCGGGTCAGCGCGTCACGCAGCGGCGTGTACGGATTGACGAACGAGGCGCCCGGCAGGTGCAGGCCCATCACTTCCATCAGCAGCTGATTGGTGTTGGCAGTGCCGTAGAAGGTGCAGGTGCCGGGACTGTGGTAGGACTTCATCTCCGATTCCAGCAGCTCTTCGCGGCTGGCCTTGCCTTCGGCGTAGCGCTGGCGCACATCGGCTTTCTGCTTGTTGGAGATGCCCGACGGCATCGGGCCGCCCGGGACGAAAACCATCGGCAGGTGGCCGTAACGCAGCGCGCCCATCATCAGGCCCGGCACGATCTTGTCGCAGATACCCAGCATCAGCGCCGCGTCGAACATGTTGTGGGACAGCGCAACCGCCGTGGACATCGCGATCACTTCGCGGCTGAGCAGGCTCAGCTCCATGCCGGGCTCGCCCTGGGTGACGCCGTCGCACATCGCCGGGGTGCCGCCGGCGAACTGGCCGACCGAGCCGACTTCGCGCAGGGCTGTCTTGATCTGTTCCGGAAAGTGTTCGTAAGGCTGATGCGCCGAGAGCATGTCGTTATATGAAGAAACAATTGCCACGTTGGCGGCATTCATCATGCGCAGACTATTTTTATCTTCAGTGCCGCAACCGGCCACGCCGTGGGCGAAATTGGCGCATTGCAGCTTGCCGCGCATCGGACCGTCGCTGGCTGCGCCGCGAATGAGCGCAAGGTAGGCCTCACGGGTGGCGCGGCTGCGGGCGATAAGCCGTTCGGTGACCTCAAGGACGCGGGGATGCATGTGTAGAACTCCAGGCTAACGGATGTGGCGACCTGAGTGTCTATGCTGATCAAACGCCCGCGCGCATGGGATGGCAGGGTGTCGTTTGGATCATCGGACCAGTTGATTCAGGTCACTCGTTGTAGATTGAACAAAATATTGCCACTAAAAAGGCTTGTTTTCTATTTTTATGCGAATAATCTTGTAATTCTTACAACAAATCGACGACAGGCACCTTCCAATGACTCTTCGTATCGCAATCAATGGTTTTGGCCGTATCGGCCGTAATGTCCTGCGCGCACTGTATACCCAAGGCTACCGCCAGGATTTGCAGATCGTCGCCATCAACGATCTGGGCGACAGTTCGATCAACGCCCACCTGCTCAAATTCGACACCGTACACGGCACTTTCGACGCAGAGGTCGCCCACGATCAGGAAAGCCTGACCGTCAATGGTGACCGGATTGCCGTCAGCGCCATCCGCAACCCGGCCGACCTGCCATGGGCCGCGCACAAGATCGACGTGGTGTTCGAATGCACCGGTCTGTTCACCGAGCGTGACAAGGCTGCCGCCCATATTACCGCCGGCGCGCGCAAGGTGATCATCTCCGCACCGGCCAAGGGCGCGGACGCCACCGTGGTCTACGGCGTAAACCATGACATTTTGCGTCAGTCCCACCAGATCATTTCGAACGCCTCGTGCACCACCAACTGCCTGGCGCCGGTGGCCCAGGTGCTGCACCGCGAACTGGGCATCGAAAGCGGCCTGATGACCACGATTCACGCCTACACCAACGACCAGAACCTCACCGACGTCTACCACACCGACCCATACCGCGCGCGTTCGGCCACGCAGAACATGATCCCGAGCAAGACCGGCGCGGCCGAAGCAGTGGGCCTGGTGCTGCCGGAACTGGCGGGCAAGTTAACCGGCATGGCGGTGCGGGTCCCGGTGATCAACGTGTCGCTGGTCGACCTCACCGTGCAACTGAAGAAAGAGGCCACGGCCGACGAGGTCAACGCACTGCTCAAGGAAGCCAGCCAGCACTCGAAGATCCTCGGCTACAACACCCTGCCGCTGGTTTCCAGTGACTTCAACCATAATCCGCTGTCGTCGATCTTCGACGCCAACCACACCAAGGCCAGCGGCAAGCTGCTCAAAGTGCTGGCCTGGTACGACAACGAGTGGGGCTTCTCCAACCGCATGCTGGATAACTGCCTGGCGCTGTGCAACGCCGAGTAAGCAGGCAACAGAGGTCCCTGTGGGAGCTGGCTTGTCTGCGATAGCATCACCTCGTTCGAACTGAAATACCGAGGTGCCTGCATCGCGGGCAAGCCCTAATGCCGTTCAGTTAAGGAAAATGTGCGGGCTTATTGTGGCGAGCGGGCTTGCCCCGCGTTGGGGTGCGAAGCGCCCCCAATCGAGCAAAACGCGGTGTACCTGATACGGCTCAGCGCCTGGCTTTGGGGCTGCTGCGCAGCCCAACGCAGGACAAGCCTGCTCGCCACAGGGAATCTGCGCTTAACTGAACGGCATTAGGGCAAGCCCGCCTGCCACAAAAGCCCCCTCCCACATTTGATCGGTACCCGCTCACAGCAATAGCCACTTGCCATTTCCGTTGTTGATAAGCATTATCATTTGCTTGCAATCGGCCTGGTATCCCTGTGAGCCAATCTCGCTTCAACCATGTCTTTCTCACCCAACGGGTGATTCTGCTACGCACCTTGCAGCGGATGGTGAATAACCACAGCACCGCCGAGGACCTGTTGCAGGAAACCTACCTGCGCGTCACACGGGCCCTGAGCGAGCGGCCGATCGATCACCTCGAACCCTTCGTCTACCAGACGGCGCGCAACCTGGCGCTGGACCATCTGCGCGCGCGCCGAATTCAGGCCCGCACGTTGCAGGAAGACGTGCCACTGGATGTGCTGCAAAGCGTCGCATCCCCTGTCAGCACGCCCGAAGACGCCACCCAGGCCGAGCAACTGCTGGAGCATCTGAGCGTCAGCCTCGGTCAGTTGAGCGCACGCCAACAGCAGATCTTCATCCTCAGCCGCCTGCACGGCTGCAGTTACCAGGAGATTGCCGATCAATTGGACGTGTCCTTGAGCACCGTGCAAAAGGAACTGAAGCTGATCATGGCCATCTGTGTAGGTGTGGCCCAGAGGCTGGATCAGCCGTAAGCTACATCCGACAGAACTGTCGAACCGGCCTGCAGGAACAATGACTAGAACGTGGCGAAGACCCGAGGCACACCGTGACCGACCCGAATAACCTGCGCCCCCATGAGCTGGCTCATGAGGTGTTGCAAGACGCGGCTATGGACCAGGCGCTCGACTGGCTGATCGCGCTGCAGTGCCCGCAACCGGGGCAGCAGGCTGCGTTCGAGGCCTGGCTGGCCAGCGACCCGGCGCACGCCCTCGCCTTCGCCAACGCCCAGGCAGCCTGGGGCGGCGCGCCGGTGCACAGTGCCGCAATCGCCCTGGCAGCGCCGCGCAAACCGGGCGTCTGGCGCCGTATCAAGCCACACTGGAAACCCCTGGCCACCGCCGCCGTGCTGGTGCTGGGATTGCTGAGCTTCAGCAACCTGCCCGCGCGCTTGCAGGCTGACCACCTCACCGTGGTGGGTGAGCGCCAGCGCCTGCAACTGGACGACGGCTCCACAGTGCTGCTCAACACCAACTCGGCGTTCTCCAGCAGCATCAAGGACCACCAGCGCGTTGCCCGCCTGTATCAAGGTGAGGCTTTTTTCGAGGTCATGCCCAGTCGCGGCCTGCCCCTGGAAGTCGATGCCGGCCCGGTGCGGGCCAGCGTGCGCGACACCGCCTTCGCCGTGCGCTACCTCAACGGCGAAGCGCAGGTGCAGGTGCAGCGCGGCGATGTCGACCTGCGCAACACCTTCGACGATGCCCGCGTGCGCCTGAGCGCCGGCGAAAGCATCCGCATCGGTCCCAAGGGATTTGGCCCGCCTGCCCGACTGGATCCGGCCAAGGACCTGGCCTGGGTACAGGGCCGGCTGGTGTTCGAAAACTGCCCGATGAGCGAAGTGCTCGCCGAACTGCGCCGCTATTACCCTGGCTGGATCGTCAACACCAACGACAAACTCGCCAGCGTCGCCGTCACCGGCAATTATCGCCTCGACCAGCCGCTGGACGTGGTGCGCTCCCTGGCTCATATCACGTCGGCCAGGCTCGCGGAATTCCCGGCGCTGGTCATTCTCAACTAAATGAGAATTATTTTTACTCGATGTTAACCGGCGATACGTCTCGTTATAGCCAATGCAACTGATTCCTATTTGGAACGGTTCGCAACTATAAGATTCGTACCTCCGGAGCGTTCACGATGTCCTCTTGTTTCAACCGTCGGTCTTCCTCGCCCGTATTGTCCCTGCTGACTGCCGCTCTCCTGCTGGCCGGTGCGCCGGTGATGGACGCTGCGGCTGCCGAGCCGACCCCGCGCAGCCATGGCAATTACGCGTTCAGCATTGAACAGCAGCCACTGGTCTCGGCGCTCAATGCCTTTACCGCCGTGACCGGCTGGCAAGTAGGCCTGCCGGCCGAGCTGGGCCAGGGTGTGTCATCGCCAGGCGTGCGCGGCGCACTGCCACCCGAGAGAGCGCTGGATCGGCTGTTGGTGGGGACCAACCTGAGCTACCGCAAACTGGGCAATAACAACATCGTGCTGGAAAAACGCGCCGTCGGCGGCACCGTCAACCTGCAACAGGTGACCATCAGCGCAACCCGTACCGAGCAGGCGGTGGACAGCGTACCGAGCACCGTCACCGTGCATGAGCGCCAGGAACTGGACCGCCAGAACGTGAACACCCTTCGCGAACTGGTGCGCTACGAACCCGGCGTATCGGTGGGCGGCGCAGGTACTCGCTCCGGTAACGGGGGGTACAACATTCGCGGGATCGACGGCAACCGCATCCTCACCCAGGTCGATGGCGTCGAAGTGCCGGACAACTTCTTCAACGGCCCCTACGCCAAGACGCGCCGCAACTACGTCGATCCGGAAATCGTCAAGCGCGTGGAAATCCTCCGTGGCCCGGCCTCGGCCCTTTACGGCAGCAGCGCCATCGGCGGCGCCGTGAGTTATTTCACCCTCGACCCGGACGACATCATCAAACCGGGCCAGGACGTCGGCGCCCGCCTGAAAACCGGCTATAGCTCCGCCGACGACAGCTGGCTGACCTCCGGCACCGTCGCCGGCCGCGTACAGGACATCGACGGCCTGCTGCACCTGAGCCAACGCAGGGGTCATGAAACCCAGTCCTACGACGGCAACAACGCCACCGGCCTGGCCCGCACCGGCGCCAACCCGGAGGATGCGCGCACCACCAACGTGCTGGCCAAACTGGGCTGGAACTACGGGGACGACAACCGCCTGGGCCTGACCTACGAAAAGTACAAGGATGATCGCGACGTCAACCTGAAAAACGCGGTGGGCGGCCCGTTCATTGGCGGCCGCGGCTTCAACCTCTACCGCGACCGGCGCGGCAACGACACCATCACCCGGGAACGTTTCGGCCTGGAAAACACCTTCTCCCTCAAGTCGCCGATAGCCGACCGCATCAAGACCAGCCTCAATTACCAGATCGCCAAGACCGACCAGACCACCGCCGAGATCTATCAGTCGGGCCGCCGCGTTCTGCGCACCCGCGACACGCTGTACGAAGAAAAACAATGGGTATTCGATGCACAACTGGACAAGGCCTTCAGCCTCGGCGATACCGATCACCAGGTGACTTACGGCACCACGCTCAAACAGCAGAAAGTCACCGGTTCGCGCGAAGGCGCCGCCACGTGCCTGGCGGTTGGCAGTGGCTGCACCGCCATCGGTGCACCGAGCCCGCAAGCCGGCGACAGCGTGAAGAAATCCAGCGACTTCCCGGACCCGACCATCAACACCTATTCGCTGTTCGCCCAGGACCAGATCACCTGGGACCAATGGACCTTCCTGCCCGCCGTGCGCTACGACTACACCCAGCTCAAGCCGAAACTGACCCAGGCGTTTCTCAACACCGTAAACCCCACGGGTGCGGCTTCGGTCAGCGACAAGGACAAGACCTGGCACCGCGTGACGCCCAAGTTTGGTCTGACCTACGCCCTTACCGATCAATACACCTGGTTCGGCCAATACGCCGAAGGTTTCCGCACGCCCTCCGCCAAGTCGCTGTACGGCCGCTTCGAAAACCTCAACCTGGGTTACACCGTCGAACCCAACCCCGACCTCAAGCCGGAAACCAGCAAAGGGATCGAGACCGGGATTCGCGGCGCATTCGACGCAGGCTCCTTCGAGATCGCGGTGTTCTACAACAAGTACCGCAACTTCATCGACGAAGACAACGCCGTGGTCGGCGGCACCGTGGAGCAGTTCCAGGCCATCAACATCAAGCGCGCCACCGTCAGGGGCGCCGAAGCCAAGGGCCGCCTCAACCTGGATACCTTCGGCGCGCCGCAGGGTCTCTACACCCAGGGCGCGGTGTCCTATGCCTACGGTCGTAACGATGAGAACGGCGAACCGCTCAACAGCGTCAACCCGCTCAAGGGCGTGTTCGGCCTGGGCTACGACCAGGACAACTACGGCGGCCTGCTGAGCTGGACACTGGTGAAAAAGCAGCATCGCGTCGACAGCAGCACCTTCCACGCACCGGACGGCGACACCAGCGGCCCGTTCAAGACACCGGGCTTTGGCATCCTCGACCTGAGCGCGTACTACAAAGTCAGCCAGGACGTGACCATCAACGGTGGCCTCTACAACCTCACCGACAAAAAATACTGGAACTGGGATGACGTGCGCAGCTACGACAGCGTCGGCGAAGCGGCAGTGACCGGCCCGGCCAACCTCGACCGCCTGACCCAGCCCGGCCGCAACGTTGCGATCAACCTGATCTGGGACATCTGACGACATCAGCCTCACCTCGCCGCGATTGTTCAGCGCCGGGGTGAGGATTTTTTACTGTGCCGCGTCTTCTTGTTCGTCTAGTTGATAACCGCTCTCTTCAGGGCAACCAGGCGCTACCCTTCTCAAGGACTTTTTCGATGACCGCTTCCCCTACTGCAGAACGCCCGAGCCTGCGCTCCCAGCGCCTGAACCAGATCACCCACGCGCCACACACCCGGCTCGACGCCCTGGTCAAGGCCCACGCGCCGTTCGACACGCGGGCCAACTTCGCCCGTTTCGTGGTGGCGCAGTACCTGTTTCAGTCGGAACTGGTGGCGCTGTACAACGATGCCGAGCTGATCGACATCATCCCCGACCTCGCCGAACGCTGCCGCGCCGACGCCGCCCGGCTCGACCTGGGCGACCTCGACACCGAAGTGCCGACACCGGTCGCCGGCGCCGTGCAGAACCCGAGCAGGGCCGAAGCCCTGGGCTGGCTGTTTGTGTCCGAGGGTTCCAAGCTCGGCGCCGCGTTCCTGATCAAGCGCGCCGTGGGCCTTGGCCTGAGCGAAACCTTCGGTGCCCGCCACCTGGGCGAGCCGGCCGGTGGTCGCGCCGAAGGCTGGAAGCGCTTCACCCGCACCCTCGACGCCCTCGAGTTCAGCGCCGAAGAAGAAGCCACCGTGGAAAAAGGCGCGATTGACGCGTTTGTACGCTTCACCGTGCTGCTCGAACAGGCGTACGCTAGCGCCCCCGAACTGGCCTGATACCTGAATTGGAATGCGATCAAATGTGGGAGCTGACTTGCCCGCGAAGACGTCGGCCCAGCAAGCATTGATGTTGACTGACCCACCGCTTTCGCGGGCAAGCCCGCTCCCACAGGGGGTTCGCATTTCAAACTGATTTTTTGCTTTATTTTATATTGCGCACAGACATGACCGGCAAACCCCACTCCACCTCAAAAATCGCACAGCTCCTGTTCGGCCTGCTGGCCTACGTCAGCCTGGGCATCGGCCTGGTGGCGATTGTAATCCCGGGGTTGCCCACCACCGAATTCATCCTGCTGGCCGCCTGGGCCGCCACCAAAAGCTCACCGCGCCTCAGCGCCTGGCTGGAAAACCACCGCCTGTTCGGGCCCATCCTGTTCAACTGGCGCAACGGCAAAATCATCGCGCGCCGGGCCAAGGTCAGTGCCACCGTCAGCATGCTGGTGTGCGCCTTGCTGATGCTGGTGATGCTTGATCACGGCTGGCCGATCTACCTGGCAATTGCCGGCATGGGCCTGGGCAACCTGTGGATCTGGTCGCGCCCGGAACGGCTCGCAGCCCCCACCCAACGTGGCATGTAGTCTTTTTCCTACCGCTCATCGCCTTGCCCTCACGAATTGATTCATGACGCCGATGTTTCAGGCATAGCGCCGAATGGACTTGGCTCGTCCTGTTTGCACTCAACTTTGTCCTTTCGCGAGTTAACCCATGCTCAACACTCTTTCAATTCGCCTGAAAATTGTGCTGCTGTCCGGCCTCTGCCTGTTGGGGGTGATTGCGCTGATCGTCAGCATCAACCTGCGCGAGACCGACAAGAACGATCAACTGACCAGCGACTCAAGCTCGCGCATGCTCACCAGCAACGTGCAGAAACTGCTGCAGGCCAACGCTGCTGAACAAGCTCTGCAGTTGCAGAAAACCTTCGGCGACAACCTCACCGCCGCGACCGCCCTCGTCGACCAGATCAAGGACCTGCGCAACCTCGCCGCCAAACGCGGGCTGGAACCTGCTGCGCTGCGCGAGGAGCTCAACCAGAGCCTGAAAACTGCCTTCGAGCGCAACAGCAAAGTGCTGGGCATGTGGCTATCGTTCGAGCCCAATGGGCTGGACGGCAAAGACAGCGAATTCGTCGGCGACAAGGCCCGCGTGTCCAATGAGTCAGGACGCTTCGCCAGCTACTGGAGCCGCGCCGGCGGCACAGACGTGAACACCATCATGATCGAGGAGGATCTGAACAAGACCGCCCTCAACCTCAGCGGCACGCCCTACAACATTTGGTACACCTGCTCACGCGATACCCGCAACACCTGCCTGCTGGACCCTTACGAAGACACCGTCGCCGGCAAGACGGTGCTGATGACCACCCTGTCGCAGCCATTGATCGTGGACGGCAAGGTGATCGGCGTGGTCGGTGTCGACATCGCCCTCGGTGCCCTGCAAGTGGCCACCGAGGAGGCGCAGAAAAATCTCTTCGACGGTGCCGCGCACCTTGAGGTGATCTCCAGCACCGGCCTGATTGCGGCCTACAGCGGCGAACCGGGCAAAGTCGGCAAGAACCTGGCGCAAATCATGGGCGCCGAAGGCAAGGAAGTCGTGCAACTGCTGGCCACTGACAGCCACGTCAACCGCGAACAGGGCGACACGATCCGTGCGGTCTACCCGTTCAAGCCGATTGCCGATGCCAAGGCCTGGGGCGTGGTGGTCAAGCTGCCCAAGCACGTGATGCTGGCTGATTCGACCAAGCTGCAAGGGGTCATCGATGAGGCCCAGGCCGCCAGTGCGCTGTTGTCCATCGGCGTGGGTGTCGGCGCGGGGCTGCTCGGATTGCTGCTGATCTGGCTGACCGCCACCGGCGTCACCCGGCCGATCAACAGCGTGGCCGCCATGCTCAAGGACATCGCCAGCGGCGACGGCGACCTCACCCAGCGCCTGACGTACACCCGCAAAGACGAATTGGGCGAACTGGTGAACTGGTTCAACCGCTTCCTCGACAAGCTGCAACCGACCATCGCGCAGATCAAGCAAAGCATCACCGAAGCGCGAGGCACGGCCGATCAGTCATCGGCCATCGCACGCCAGACCAGCGAAGGCATGCAGGTGCAGTTCCGCGAAATCGACCAGGTGGCCACCGCGTCCAATGAAATGAGCGCCACCGCCCACGACGTGGCCAACAGCGCGTCCAGTGCCGCCAGCGCGGCGCGCGGCGCGGACCAGTCGGCGCGTGAAGGCATGTCGATCATCGAGCAAAGCACCCGTGACATCACCACTCTGGCCGACGAAGTGAGCAAGGCCGTGAGCGAAGTCGAGGCTCTGGCGGTCAACAGCGAGCAGATCGGTTCGGTACTGGAAGTGATCCGCAGCATCGCCGAGCAAACCAACCTGCTGGCCCTGAACGCGGCCATCGAAGCGGCTCGCGCCGGCGAAAGCGGTCGTGGTTTTGCGGTGGTGGCCGACGAAGTGCGCAACCTGGCCAAGCGCACCCAGGACTCGGTGGAAGAAATTCGCCTGGTGATCGAACGCATCCAGAGCGGCACCCGCGGGGTGGTGGCGACCATGCACTCCAGCCAGCAACAGGCCCAGAGCAATGCCGGGCAAATCCATCAGGCGGTCGCGGCGCTGGGCAAGATCAGCGAAGCAGTGACGGTGATCAGCGACATGAACCTGCAAATCGCCAGCGCCGCCGAAGAACAGAGCGCAGTGGCCGAAGAGGTCAACCGCAACGTATCGGCGATTCGCACCGTGACCGAGACCCTGACCGGCCAGGCCACCGAGTCGGCGGCCATCAGCAGCCAACTGAATGCCCTGGCCAGCCAGCAGATGAAGCTGATGGATCAGTTCAAGGTGTAGAGCTGGCCCCCTCCCACACTTGGATCTCCATTTGCCTGATGGAGATCACACTGTTTTTGATCTCCGGCGCCCCGTCAACCTTGCTGGCCGGCGTGCGCGCACACCGAGCATCAGCGAGGCGCCGGAACCAATCTCAGCCTTCACCGCAGCAACCGATGTGCCCCCTGTCAAACGCCGGACCACCCCTGCACAAACGCCGCCACATCCTCCTTGGGCGCACTACGCGGCGGATTCTGCGGCGTCCCCAAATACAGAAAACCAATCACCTCTTCCCCCTCCACCAGCCCCAACCCCTTGGCCACATGCGGCGAATACGACAATTCCCCGGTACGCCACACCGCACCAATCCCCTGCGCATAAGCCGCCAGCAAAATGCTATGGGCCGCACAGGCTGCTGCCAGCAGCTGTTCGGATTTGGGCACCTTGAAATGCGCCTGCAGGCGAGCAATCACCACCACCACCAACGGCGCACGCAGGGGGCCGTTCCGAGCCTTGTCGATGGCCGCTTGCGGCGTCTCGGCATCATTGAGCAGCGCCGCTTCGGCCAGCAAGGTGCCCATCTGCTCACGGGCAGCGCCTTCCACCGTGAGGAAGCGCCACGGCCGCAATTGGCCGTGGTCAGGCGCGCGCATGGCGGCGGCGAACAGCACATCGCGCTGCTCCTGGGTCGGTGCCGGCTCCAGCAGACGCGGCACGGAAACACGATTGAGCAAAGCGTCGAGAGCCTGCATGGGCCACCTCCAGAAAAAAATGTGGGGTCATTCTAGCGGGAATGAAACGCGATGCCAGCAAACGATAATTGCTCTTATTCATTGCCCCCGGCCCTGTTAGACTTTGCGACCCCTTTTTCGCCATCGCCTCAGGAAACTCGATGTTCCGTTCGCTTTTTCGCCTGTGCGCAGCATTGATGGCCTTGAGCCTGACCGCCTGCGACGACGCCCCCAGGTTCACCAAGGCAGAGCCTGGCGAAGCGCGGGCCGGTGGCGCAGCGACGGTGAACAAGCGTGACCAGAACGCGTTTTCCCTGCCCTCGGCCAACTTGTCGCCCACGCGCCGCGTGGACTTCAGCGTCGGCAACAGTTTCTTTCGCAGCCCCTGGGTAATCGCCCCCTCCACCACCACCGCCCGCGATGGCCTGGGGCCGCTGTTCAACACCAATGCCTGCCAGAACTGCCATATCAAGGATGGACGCGGCCACCCGCCGCTACCCGATGCGCCCAACGCCGTGTCGATGCTGGTGCGCCTGTCCCTACCGGATACGCCGGACTACGCCAGGCTGATCGAACAGGCCGGCGTGGTGCCCGAGCCGGTGTACGGCGGCCAGTTGCAGGACATGGCCGTGCCGGGCGTGGTGCCGGAAGGCAAGGTGCGGGTCGACTACACGCCCGTCAACGTCACCTTCAAGGACGGCACGGTGGTCGAGCTGCGCAAGCCTGCGCTGCAGATCACCCAGCTCGGCTATGGGCCAATGCACCCGGACACGCGCTTTTCCGCACGCATCGCCCCGCCGATGATCGGCCTGGGCCTGCTCGAAGCCATCAGCGAAGCCGATATCCTGCGCAACACCGACCCGAAGACCGCCGGCAGGGACGCACTCATCGGCCGCGCCAATCAGGTGTGGGATGACGCCCGGCAAACCACCGTGCTCGGCCGTTTTGGCTGGAAAGCCGGGCAACCGAACCTCAATCAACAGAATGTTCACGCGTTTTCCGGTGATATGGGCCTCACCACTTCCCTGCGACCGTTCGATGACTGCACCGACGCTCAGGTCGCCTGCAAACAGGCGCCCAACGGCAATGGCCCCGAGGGTGAGCCGGAAGTCAGCGACAATATTCTGCGCCTGGTGCTGTTCTACACCCGTAACCTTGCGGTGCCGGCACGTCGCGGCGTCGACACGCCGCAGGTGCTGGCTGGCAAAAACCTGTTCTACCAGGCCGGCTGCCAGGGCTGCCACACGCCGTCGTTCACGACGGCTGCCAATGCCGCCGAGCCCGAGCTGGCCAATCAGTTGATTCGCCCCTACAGCGACCTGCTGCTGCACGACATGGGCGAAGGCCTGGCCGACCACCGCAGCGAATTCAAGGCCGGTGGCCGCGACTGGCGCACGCCGCCGTTGTGGGGCATCGGCTTGACGCAGACCGTGAGTGGCCACACCCAGTTTCTGCATGACGGCCGCGCCCGCAACCTGCTTGAGGCCGTGCTGTGGCACGGCGGCCAGGCACAGCCGGCGCAGCAGCAGGTGCTGTCCTTTGATGCCGAGCAGCGTGCCGCGTTGCTGGCGTTCCTGAATTCTCTATAAGCTTTGCCCCAATCCGATAAGGGAGCTCGACATGTTCCGTCCCAAGTTGTTGTTCACCAGCCTTGCCGCCCTCGCCCTCGGCGCCTGCTCACCGCAAGACCCGCAGGCCGTGACCTCGGCAGCCATCGCCAAGCAGGTGATCCTGCCGACCTACAGCCGCTGGGTCGACGCCGACCGTCAACTGGCCGTCAGCGCTCTGGCCTATTGCCAGGGCAAAGAGAGCCTGGACACCGCCCGCGCCGACTTCCTCCACGCACAAAAAGCCTGGGCCGAGCTGCAACCGCTGCTGATCGGCCCGCTGGCCGAAGGCAATCGCGCGTGGCAGGTACAGTTCTGGCCGGACAAGAAAAACCTGGTAGGCCGCCAGGTCGAACAACTGGTTACCGCGCAGCCGCAGATTGACGGCGCAGCCCTGGCCAAGTCCAGCGTGGTGGTGCAAGGCCTGTCGGCCTACGAATACATCCTGTACGACGCCAGGACCGACATCGCCGACGCCGCGCAAAAAGCCCGTTACTGCCCACTGCTGATGGCCATCGGCGAGCGTCAGAAAGCCCTGGCCGAAGAGATCCTGGCGAGCTGGAACAGTACCGACGGCATGCTCGCGCAAATGAGCAAGTTTCCCAACCAGCGCTATGCCGATTCCCACGAGGCCATCGCCGACCTGCTGCGCGTGCAGGTGACCGCGCTGGACACCCTGAAGAAAAAACTCGGCACGCCGATGGGCCGCCAGACCAAGGGCATCCCGCAGCCGTTCCAGGCTGATGCCTGGCGCAGCCAGTCGTCCCTGCAAAGCCTGGAGGCCAGCCTCGCTGCCGCGCGCACTGTGTGGGTGGGTGTTGACAACAAGGGCCTGCGTGGCCTGTTGCCGGCCGAGCAAAAGCCGTTGGCCGACAAGATCGACGCCGCCTACGCCGCCTCGCTCAAACTGTTCGCCAGCAACCAGCGCCCCCTCAATGAACTGCTGGCCGATGACGCCGGGCGCCAGCAGCTCAACGACCTCTACGACAGCCTCAACGTCGTCCACCGCCTGCACGAAGGCGAGCTGGCCAAGGCGTTGGGCATTCAGCTTGGCTTCAACGCCAATGACGGTGACTGATGATGCTCAGGCGACAGGCTTTGGCGGTGGGCAGCGTATTGCTCAGCGCCCTCACCCTTGGTGGCTGGACATTGTTCAAGCAGAAGGACAAGGGCCCGCTGCTGCTGTCGGCGCGTGATGATGCCGATGGTAACCACTACGCCGTGGGCTACCGCCTGGACGGCAAGCCGGTGTTTGCCACCCAGGTCGGCCAGCGCTGCCACGACATCATCAACCATCCGACGCGGCCGATTGCGCTGTTTGTCGCCCGTCGTCCGGGCACCGAGAGCTACCTGATCGACCTGCGCGATGGCGCACTGCTGCAGACCCTCACCGCCAACGCCAACCGTCATTTCTACGGCCATGCGGTGATTCACAAAGGCGGCGATTGGCTGTACGCCACCGAGAACGACACCTGCGACCCCGGTCGTGGCCTGCTCGGCGTGTACCGCTTCGACGGCGAGCGACTGGTGTACAGTGGCGAGCTGTCCACCCACGGCATCGGCCCGCATCAGGTGTCATGGATGCCCGATGGCGAGACCCTGGTGGTGGCCAACGGCGGTATTCGCACCGAGGCCGAAAGCCGTGTGGAGATGAACCTCAACGCCATGGAGCCGAGCCTGGTGCTGATGCAGCGCGACGGTACGCTGATCAGCAAGGAGACCCTCGCCCAGCCGATGAACAGCGTGCGCCATATGGGCATCGCCAGCGATGGCACCATCCTCACCGGGCAGCAATTCATGGGGCCGTCCCAGGAGCGTTCCGAGCTGCTGGCGATCAAACGTCCCGGTCAGCCCTTCGTCGCGTTCCCGGTGGCCGATGAGCAGTTGCAGACGATGGGGCATTACACCGCCAGCGTCGCCGTGCACAGTGAGCTGCGCCTGGTGGCGTTGACCGCGCCGCGGGGCAATCGCTTCTTTATCTGGGACATGGACAGCGGAGAGCTGCGCCTGGATGGACCGTTGCCTGACTGCGCGGGTGTGGGAGCGGTGGCGGATGGGTTTGTAGTGACGTCAGGTCAGGGGCGCTGCCGGTTCTACGATTGCCGACAGAAACAGCTGGTCGCCCAACCGCTGGAGTTGCCGGCGGGGCTTTGGGATAACCACCTGCACCTGGTCTGATCTGCGCCATGACGACGCCTCTGTGGCGAGCGGGCTTGCCCCGCGTTGGGGTGCGAAGCGCCCCCAATCAGGAAACCCTCGGTATACCTGATACTACGCGGAGGCTGGTTTTGGGGCCGCTGCGCAGCCCAACGCGCGGCAAGCCCTAATGCCGTTCAGTTAAGCGCAGATTCCCTGTGGCGAGCAGGCTTGTCCTGCGTTGGGCTGCGCAGCAGCCCCAAAGCCAGGCGCTGAGCCGGATCAGGTACACCGCGTTTTGCTCGATTGGGGGCGCTTCGCACCCCAACGCGGGGCAAGCCCGCTCGCCACAATAAGCCCACACACTTTCCTTAACTGAACGGCATTAGGGCAAGCCCGCTCGCCACACCAAGCCCGTTCCCCTAGGTGATGGGCGTTGATTTCAGATCCGTTGCCCACAAAAAAAGGGCCTCACGGAGTAAGGCCCTTTCGGGGGTTTCAATCGCTTCAACTTTGCGGCCTCATCCCTTGGGACATCCCGAACATGAACAACAGCAAATCATGATCGGGCCTGGCCGCCACATTCGCCTTGGCAACCCGCGGCAGCAGGCATTGCCCGCTGCCTTGAGTTGCACTGAGCACCTGTGTCCGAGGCTGCTCCCATGCAGCCAGGGCAAGGGCTGACACGCCCAACGCCCCGACCAGAAACAAACCTCGTGCTATTTCTAGCTTCATTTGGTTAAACCCTTGATAGCGCTGCCAAACGCCGTCTCGTAAAAATAGCTCAGTTTCTTCCAGTCGCTATCGCTGAACGACGAATGGCGACGCAGCTGCAGCATGTCGTGGGAGGCGGCGCGATAAGCGGTCAGCCGCTGGCGGCATTTTTCGAAGTCCAGCAGTGCCACTTCCACCTTGGCCGAGTCGACGTCGCCTGTCACTTTTACGAACACATGCTTGATGTACAGGCAACCATGCTGCCAGCGCCCTTTATGCATGCGGGCCAGGGTTTCGGCCAATTCCTTGAGCAGGCGCTCATGCACCGCTTCGCCATACTGTTCACGGCCGCCGGCGGCGTACCAGTTTTCGATCTCGTCGAAACCATCCAGCGATGCCGTCACCAATAAGGCTTTCCATTGGTGTTCGGGGTCGCGACGCGCCTCACAGAACACCATCTCGGGCACTCGCACGTCCAATAGCCGCAAGCCCTTGAGCGCATCGCGCTCGCGCAACACGGTCGGGCGCCCGAACGGGTGCAGCCAGCTACGGTAGATATGCCCGGTCTGGCGCTTGCTGTAGAGCAAGCGACCGTTGGCGCTGACGACACGTTGCACACCGCTCTCACCGCCACGTCGACGGTTGGGTTCCTCGACCCACTCGCCCTGCTGGCGCCAGAAATAATCAAATCGCTCCTCGGGAGCTACATGACTGCCTGCTACGCACTCAACTGCCATCCTGTTACCTCTTGCGCAATACATAAACTCGCCACATGGCGTAGAGCGGGATGAAATCCAGGGATTCCTGAACACGGAAACCGGCCTGCTCGAATTCTGCCTCAACAGTAGCAGCCGGTAACACAAATCTGTTTTGGTAACCGTCCTGCTCACCTTTCCTGCGACGTTTGACCTCGGCGCGCTTGCGTTTCCAGGCCTTGAAATTGCCATCCACCCACAGCGAAATGATCACGCTGTCACGGGTAACCCGTTGGAACTCCCGCAGAATCGCCAGCCTGTGCGCCGGGTCACCGATATGGTGGAGCAGGCGCATGCAGAAAATGCTGTCGACCGAACTGTCTGGCAAATCAATATCAAAGGCTGAAGTCTGCAAAGGCCGTACCCGTTTCACCACATCCGCCGGTTGGGCCAGCGTTGCGACCTTCAACATGGATGCGGAATTGTC
Source organism: Pseudomonas sp. MH9.3 (assembly GCF_034354675.1). Classification (NCBI taxonomy): domain Bacteria; kingdom Pseudomonadati; phylum Pseudomonadota; class Gammaproteobacteria; order Pseudomonadales; family Pseudomonadaceae; genus Pseudomonas; species Pseudomonas sp. MH9.3. The sequence goes on from NZ_CP133785.1 coordinate 2,493,354, forward strand.
CGCACCGATGATCACACGGTTGGGCTTTTCGGCCAGCAGCGGCCAGAAACGTCCGGCACCACACGGCAGGTCCAGCACCAGGCCTGGCTCACCGGCCATGGCCAGTGCACCGCGTGCCAATTGTTCGTCGCGTTTGTGGGACAGCCGACGCGCCAGATTGTCCTGATGCTTGAGCAAATAATTCTGCGCATGCTGATCATCGTACTTTTCGGAAAACTCAAGCTTGATTGGGGAAGGCATCTTATGTCTCCGGTCACTGATGCCTGCAACCTTAAGCAGCGAACTGTGATCAACAGGTCAACCAAGTGTGAAAAACTTGTCCTGTCTATTCTGATACATTTCAAGACGTTACTGAAAACTGCAGGAGCGAATGTATTCGCCCCTGCATGCCGCGCTTACAGCTTGGGCGGGTTCAGCTCGACACGAAAGCAGCAACCGCTGGGCTCCATGGTGCTCAAGCTGACGCTCCAGCCCTGGTTCTCGCAGATGCGTTGTACCAGCGACAACCCGAGCCCCAGGCCTTCGCCGCGCTTCTCGCTGCCAGTGCCGCGTACGAAGGGCTCGAACATCGCTTCGCGTTTTTCCTCGGGAATGCCGACGCCGGAGTCCTCCACCACGAACCCGCTGGGTTCAAGGGTGAGGCGAATAAAGCCGTGTTCGGTGTAGTGCAAAGCGTTGCGCAACAGATTGCCCATCACCGCGTGCAAAAAGGTGGTGTTGTAACGTGTGTCCAGCGGGCTGCCCGGGTGGTAGATGAGTTCCAGGCCCTTGCGCTCGATGGGCTCGCGCCAGATCCCGAGCAGGTCTTCAGCCACCTGCGGCAAGGTCACCTGGGGCGACATGGTTTCCTCGCTGTGTTCGGCGCGGGCGAGCATCAGGAAGGTCTGCACCAGTTCGCGCATCTCTTCACAGGCCCGGGCAATGCGCTGCACCTGGTTGCGTCCGCGCTGATCGATCGCCGGGTTCTCCAGCAGCAGTTCGCAGGAGCTGGCCAGCACCATCAGCGGGGTGCGCAATTCGTGGCTCACGTCGCTGGTAAACAGCTGCTCGCGCGACAGCGCCTGGCGCAGGCGGCCCAGGGTGGCGTCGAACGCTACGGCCAGTTCACCCACTTCGTCAGCCGCATAATCCGGCGCCAGGGGCGGTGCCAGGCCGAGCAACTGGTCGCGGTGGCGTACCTGACGCGCCAGACGTACCACCGGCGCCATCACTTTTCGCGCCAGCACCCAGCCGAGGAATACCGCCAGCGCCAGGCTGAGCACAAAGCCCACCAGCACCACGGCAAACAGCACACGCTCGCGCTCCTCGAAATCGCTCTGGTCCTGCAGCAACACATAGCGCCGGCCATCCACCACTTCGACCATGGCGTGATACGACAGCGACTCGCGAAACACCTCATGGAAACCCGGCTCCAGGTGCCGCAGGTCCTTGGGCAGTTCGAAGTCGCCCGGCCCGCCGCTGAAATAAAACAGCTGGTCCGGCTCGGGACGGTGGCGCCAGTCTTCGACGCTGTCCATCATCAGCAGGCGCTGCAGGTCGCCGCCCAGGCCGGCCGAGATGAGTTTCTCTTCCACCAGGTGCACCGTGGCAACGATGCCCATGGCGAAGGCCCCCGCCACCAGCGCGCTCATCAGGGCAAACGCGATGATGATCCGCTGGGCAAGGCTTTGCTTAAACTCCATCTCGACCCTCGGCCAGGCGGTAACCCACGCCGTGCACGGTTTGCAGCAGCGGCTTGGCAAACGGCTTGTCGATCACCTGGCGCAATTGGTGGACGTGGCTGCGCAGGCTGTCGCTGTCCGGGCAGTCGTCGCCCCACAGCGCTTCTTCGAGGATCTCGCGACGCAACACGTGGGGGCTCTTCTGCATCAAGACCGCCAGCAGCTTGAGGCCGACCGGGTTGAGTTTGAGCAGGCGGCCCTCGCGGGTTACCTCGAGGGTGTCGAGGTCGTAGCTCAGGTCGCCCACTTGCAGCGCACGGCGTCCGCCACCCTGGGCACGGCGCAGCACCGCTTCGATACGTGCGGCCAGCTCCGACAGCGCGAACGGCTTGAGCAGGTAGTCATCGGCGCCGGACTTGAAGCCTTGCAGGCGGTCATCCAACTGGTCGCGGGCGGTGAGCATGATGACGGGCGTGTCACGCCGCGCATCTTCGCGCAGGCGTTTGCACAGGGTGTAGCCGTCGATGCCCGGCAGCATGATGTCGAGCACGATCAGGTCGTAATGCTCGGTGGCGGCCAGGTGCAGGCCCGACAAACCGTCCTGCGCACAGTCGACGGTATAGCCCTTGAGCCCCAGATAATCCGCCAGGTTGGCGAGGATATCGCGGTTGTCTTCAACCAATAAAATTCGCATGGGCAATGTCTCCGTACGCGGTAACGGCCATGTTGGCTCGCGCAGCTTAAGGGCAAGTGTGGCTGAGGGATAGAGCCGAAACGGCGCTCGATAACAGTTTTCAACTGATCGCATGGACAAACGAGATTTTCACTATAGCTTCACAAGTTGACCACAGCCTCAGGCTGAAGATCGCCGCCCATCGATATAAGGAATATAGACATGGCATTTTTCAAAACCGCTCCTATGCGGTACTTGCTGTTGATAACCGGTGCCTGGTTACTGGTTTTCCTGCTTACCCGCAGCGTGCTGCTCATCACCCACATGAATGAGGTCGGCGGCAATCTGCTGCCGGTGTTCGGCGTGGGACTGCTTTACGATCTTGGGTTCCTGGCCTATGCGGCCCTGCCGCTGGGACTGTATGTGTTGCTATGCCCGCCTGCGATGTGGCGCCTTCGTGGCCATCGCTGGTTCCTGCAAGCGGTGCTCACGGTGAGTCTGTTTGCGATGCTGTTCACTGCGGTGGCCGAGTGGCTGTTCTGGGACGAGTTCGGCGTGCGCTTCAACTTTATCGCCGTCGACTACCTGGTGTACTCCGATGAGGTGCTGAACAACCTGTTGGAGTCGTACCCGATCGGCAAGCTACTGAGCCTGCTGGCGATGCTGGCCCTTGTCTTCAGCGTCGCATTGCGCAAACCGTTCAATGCTGCAATGCACGCACCGCTGCCCGCCGCGCGTGACCGTCTGCTGAATGCCCTTGCCCTGATGATGGTGGCCGGCGCGAGTCTGCAATTGATAAGCCAGGACAGCCCGCGCGCCCAGGGCGGCAACGCCTACAACAACGAACTGGCAAGCAATGGACCGTATCAGTTCTTTGCCGCCTTTCGTAACAACGAACTGGATTATCCAAAGTTCTATACGACTTTGCCTACTGAGGTGGTCGCCAAACAATTGCGTGTCGAACTCAGCGAACCTAATGCACGCTTCATCAGCCAAGACCCACTCGATATCCGTCGCGCCATCACCAACCCGGGCACCCTGCGTAAACCCAATATCGTGCTGGTGACCATAGAAAGTTTCAGCGCCAAGTACATGGGCAGCAACGGCGACGGTCGCAATCTGACGCCAAACCTGGACGCGTTACGCTCGCAAAGCCTGTACTTCAATAACTTCTATGCCACCGGCACCCGCACCGACCGCGGACTGGAGGCCATCACGCTAGCCATCCCGCCTACCCCGGGACGCTCTATCGTCAAGCGCATTGGCCGCGAAAGCGGTTTCGCCAGCCTTGGCCAACAACTCTCGGCCATCGGTTACGACAGCGTGTTCGTCTACGGCGGGCGCGGTTACTTCGACAATATGAATGCATTTTTCAGCGGCAACGGTTATCGGGTCGTGGACCAGAGCAGCGTGCCCGAGGCAGAAATCTCGTTTAAAAATGCCTGGGGCATGGCCGACGAGGATCTCTATAAACAAACCCTGAAACTGGCCGATGCCGATTACGCCAGGCAGCAACCGTTCCTGTTGCAATTGATGACCACCTCCAATCACCGCCCCTATACCTACCCGGACGGGCGCATCGATATCAAATCCGGTAATGGCCGCGACGGTGCGGTGAAATACACCGACCACGCTATCGGCCAATTTCTTGAAGCAGCACGTCAGAAGCCGTGGTTCGACAACACGATCTTTGTGTTCGTCGCCGACCACACCGCTGGCAGCGCAGGCAAGGAAGACCTGCCTATCACCAACTACCAGATTCCACTGTTTATTTATGCGCCAAAGCTGATCGATGCGCGCGAAACTGCGCAACTGGCCAGCCAGATCGACCTGGCGCCCACGTTGTTGGGGTTGATCAACCTGAGCTATGAGTCGACATTCTTTGGCCGCAACCTGCTGCAGGACAATCCGCTTCCTGCACGCGTTGTAGTGGGTAACTATCAGCATCTGGGTCTGTTTGACGGCAAGGACCTGGCGATCCTCAGCCCGCGACTGGGACTGCGCCGCCACAACCTGGCTTTGGACGAGAGCCTGGAGTTGCGCGTGGGCAGCGATGACCCGTTGATCCAGCGGGCGATCACCTACTATCAGGCAGCCAGCTATGGGTTCAAGCAGCGACTGTTGGGCTGGAAAGCGCCAACGGAGGTGGTACCCACCATTGGTGCACGCTGACAGCAGACTTTGAATATAAAAAAGCCCCGCCTGCATCACTGCAGGCGGGGCTTTCGGTACAGGGGTAAGGCTGGCTTACATCATGCCGCCCATGCCACCCATGCCGCCCATGTCTGGCATACCGCCGCCAGCCGAGCCTTCAGCCTTCGGCTTGTCAGCAATGGCGGCTTCGGTGGTCAGGATCAGACCACCGATGGAGGCTGCTGCCTGCAATGCCGAACGGGTCACCTTGGTAGGATCCAGGATGCCCATTTCGATCATGTCGCCGTAGACGCCAGTTGCAGCGTTGTAACCGTAGTTACCTTTGCCGTTCTTGACTTCGTTGACCACAACGCTTGGCTCGTCGCCGGAGTTGGCAGCGATCTGGCGCAGCGGTGCTTCAACAGCGCGACGCAGTACCGCAATACCGACGTTCTGGTCAGCGTTGTCGCCGGTCAGGTTGGTCAGCGCTTCCAGAGCACGGATCAGCGCAACGCCACCGCCAGGTACCACGCCTTCTTCGACGGCTGCGCGGGTTGCGTGCAGGGCGTCTTCAACGCGGGCTTTCTTCTCTTTCATTTCAACTTCGGAGCCAGCGCCAACCTTGATCACTGCAACGCCGCCGGACAGCTTGGCCAGACGTTCCTGCAGTTTTTCACGGTCGTAGTCCGAGGAAGTTTCGGCAACCTGGGCACGGATCTGGTTGATACGCGACTGGATGTCGCCTTCAACGCCAGCACCGTCAACGATGATGGTGTTTTCCTTGGAGATGGTCACGCGCTTGGCGCTGCCCAGGTTTTCCAGGGTGGCGCTTTCCAGGCTCAGGCCGATCTCTTCGGAGATAACGGTACCGCCGGTCAATACGGCGATGTCCTGCAGCATGGCCTTGCGACGGTCACCGAAGCCCGGCGCCTTGACGGCGGCAACTTTAACGATACCGCGCATGTTGTTCACGACCAGCGTCGCCAGGGCTTCGCCTTCAACGTCTTCGGAAACGATCAGCAGCGGACGGCCGGCTTTGGCAACAGCTTCCAGCACCGGCAGCATTTCGCGGATGTTGGAGATTTTTTTGTCGACCAGCAGGATCAGCGGGCTGTCCAGCTCGGCAACCATGGTCTCAGGCTTGTTGACGAAGTACGGGGACAGGTAGCCACGGTCGAACTGCATGCCTTCTACAACCGACAGTTCGTTTTCCAGGCCGCTGCCTTCTTCAACGGTGATCACGCCTTCTTTACCGACTTTTTCCATGGCTTCGGCAATGATGTCGCCGATGGAGCTGTCGGAGTTGGCGGAAATGGTACCGACCTGAGCGATAGCCTTGGTGTCAGCGCATGGCTTGGACAGGTTTTTCAGCTCGGCAACAACGGCGATGGTCGCCTTGTCGATGCCGCGCTTGAGGTCCATCGGGTTCATGCCGGCAGCGACGGCCTTGTAGCCTTCGTTGACGATTGCCTGAGCCAGCACGGTAGCGGTGGTGGTGCCGTCGCCTGCGTCATCGTTGGCACGGGAGGCAACGTCTTTGACCAGCTGCGCGCCCATGTTTTCGAAACGGTCTTCGAGCTCGATTTCCTTGGCGACGGAAACGCCGTCCTTGGTGATGGTCGGAGCGCCGAAGCTCTTCTCGATGATCACGTTACGGCCTTTAGGGCCCAGGGTCGCTTTTACTGCGTCAGCCAGGACGTTGACACCGGTGAGCATTTTTTTGCGGGCGGAATCGCCGAATTTAACTTCTTTAGCAGCCATGATCGATATTCCTTAAATACTTTGTAGTAACGGGAAAATGAGCGGGGAAATCAGTCTTCCAGAACAGCGAGAATCTCGTTCTCAGCCATAACCAGCAGGTCTTCGCCGTCGACTTTCACAGTGTTGCTGCCCGAGTAAGGGCCAAATACAACCTTGTCACCGACTTTAACGGCCAGCGCACGGACGTCACCGTTTTCCAGAGTCTTGCCTGGGCCTGCAGCGACGATCACACCGTGGTTGGCTTTTTCAGCAGCCGAACCTGGCAGAACGATACCGCCAGCGGTTTTCTTTTCTTCTTCGCTGCGACGGATTACGACGCGGTCGTGCAGAGGACGAAGCTTGCTCATTGTCGATCTCTCCTAATTGTGTTTTTCATCGGCCGGTATCAGTACCGGCGGGTTGTAATCCGGCTATGCCGGTCGCGTCTCGCCAGGCAAGACGCGGAAGTCTGTCTGGCGTTGCCACCAGAAAACCTTTCGGTGACCGATACATAAGGGCGCATAAGCTTATTACAAGGGGCCGAGACGGTTTTTTTGCATCTGCGGCCCAAAGCAACACGGCACCCGAGGGTGCCGTGTCAGTGAAGCGTTATTTGTTGTCGCGGTGTTCGAACTCGCCTTCGATCACGTCGCCTTCACGCCCAAGAGGCTGGCGCGGTGCCGGGCCACCTCGGGGTTGCAGGTCGTCGGCGAACGCGCGTTGGCGCATCGCAGCCTCTTCGGCACGCTGGCGCATCTTGCCGGCCAGACGTTTGCGAGTGAACGGCAGCAGCATCACCAGGCCGACTGCATCACTGATGAAGCCGGGAAGGATCAACAGGCCGCCCGCCAGGGCCATCATCAGGCCTTCCAGCATGGTCTGGGCCGGCAGTTCGCCGCGGTTCAGGCTTTCACGGGCGCGCAGCGCCGTGGCCAGGCCGGCGACGCGCAGCACCAGTACGCCGAGCATCGAGCCGAGAATGATCAGCAACAGGGCCGGGAAAAACCCGATTGCGCTGCTGACTTGAACGAAGACGAACAGCTCCAACACCGGGAACAGCAGAAAGAGCAATAAAAAAGGGCGCATCAAATGGTTCCTCAACGCAAGAATGCCTTGCCAGTCCACCCTAGATGACGTCGCAATTGTGTGAATTCAAGCGCTGGCAGGCTCTTTTTTCGGCCAGGCCTGGGCATGGGCCAGTGAAACCAGGGCCTCGCGCACTTGTGTCGGCGTGTTGCAAGGCGTTGCAAACGGCAACCAGTGCAGCGATTGGCCGATACGCAGGTGCAGGCCTTCGCTGTCGATGCCGGCCAATTGCGCGGGCTCGCGGGTCGGCAAGTCGCCCAGTTGCACGTAGTGGGCAATGGCCTTGGCGTGATCGCTGTTCATGTGCTCGATCATGCTGCGTTCGGTCTTGCCGGCGAACGGATTGGCCAGGGTCAGTTGGTCGACCCAGTGAATCGCGCCGAACCCGCCGATATAACGGTGGCGCACCGGCTTGAGTACCCAGAAGTCGAAATCGTGGGCCTTGTGATAGTTGGCAGAATCAGGGAAGTAGCGGTAATAGCGCTCGGCGGCGGCCTCGATGGCAGCGGCGTCTTCGAGCTTTTCGGCTTCGCCGAGGTAAGTCAGACGCCCCACGGCCTGCACATCATCCGCCTCGCGCTCACCCACCAGCAGCGAGCACTTGGGGTCTTTTTGCAGGTTATGGGTGTGTTGGGCAATCCGGCTGATGAGGATCAACGGCCGGCCCTGCTCGTCCAGGCAATACGGCACGACCGAGCCGAACGGAAAGCCGGGCATGGCTTTGGACAGGGTGGAGAGAGCCCCACGGTATTCCTTGAGCAACAGCTCTCGGGCATTTTTGGCAACCTGCGCGCTCAACGTATGACTCCTCATGTATTCCGCTGCCCATGGTTTATGGGAATGGATCTCAACACAAGGTAATCAATCTACGCGCCGGTTGCCAGCAACGATCCCGCAGTGTGCTCGACTTTATTACCAGGCCACGCCAAAGCCTGCGGTGTAGCGAGTTTTGCTCAAGTCGCTTTGCTCTTCACCGCTGACCACATCGCGTTCGGCCTTGAGGTTGAGCGACGCCCATTCGGTGACCTTGTAGCGCAGACCGACTTCCGCATCCAGCGAGTAGTCGGCCGGTGCGTCGATCGGCTTGCCCAATTCGCCGTTGGTGAAGAACTCCACAGTCTTGCCAATCAGGTAGCGGTTGTAGTTCCACTTCATGGCCAGGGAGTAGAAGTTGTCCTTGCCGCCGTTGGCATATTCGTAATCGGTGCGGTTGACCAGCGAGCCGAGAGAGAACGCGCCCAGTTCGTCATCCCAGAACTGATAGCCCGGGCCGGTACCGACGGTGCGTTGGCGCGCCAGCTCTTCAACCTTGTCGCGCTTGTAGGTCAGGCGACCCTGCCAGAACCAGTGTTCGGTGATGAAGCGGTCCAGGTCGTATTCCAGGGCCCAGTTATCGGTGGTGGTGACATCGTCCTGAAACTCGCGGTTGTATTCGCCCTGCCCGGTATGACGCCATTGGCCATGGCGCGCAGTGGTCTTGAAATCGATGTCGTAGTCGTTGGTGTCCCGTTCGGCGCGCTTGTAGTCCAGGGCCATGTCGACGTTGCCTTTCCACACCAGGTCCTGGATCACAGGCTTGGGCTTGAGGATCTGCTGGATGCTTGCCAGCTCGACGGTCTTGGGCGCTTCGCCATTGGCCAGTATCACTTTGCCGTCATCCGCAGGCTTCAGGGACTTGGCCTTCTCACCGCTGTAGGCGTCCTGTTTGACCAGCAGTTCCTGGTCGCTTTCCAGGGTTTTCACCTGTTTCCAGTCCACCGGAATGGCGCCGCCATAGCTGGTCTGGATCAGCAGTTTGCCGCCATCGAAGACCTTGATCTTGCCCGTCAGGCGGTCACCGTTCTTCAACCAGACGGTATCGGCGAGCACGGGGGTTGAGGCGCTGAAAATAGCGAGGCACAGCAGGGTTCTGGACAACATAAGCGGATTCGGGGCTCAGGGTTGGCGAAAAAAGGACGGTTATCGTGTTAGATAGCTAGCACTGACTCAAGTATGAATGTTCAGTTCAACCAATGCCCTTATTTTTACAGACGTTTCTTACAAACAGACAGACGATCTCAACGGATAGGCCCACAGTGAATCAAGCTGCCGACACCCCGCAAAGCCCCGCCGACATGCGTCGCACGGCGTTATACCTGACTCTGGCGCAAGTTCCCGAAGGCCGCGTGGTGAGTTATGGCGAACTGGCGCACCTGGCAGGGCTGGGCCGCGCTGCACGCTGGGTGGGGCGCACCCTCAGCCAGTTGCCGGGCGACACGCGCCTGCCCTGGCATCGGGTGCTGGGTGCCGGTGGTCGGATAAGCTTGCCGGCAGGCAGCGCCTCGGGCGACGAGCAACGCGCGCGATTACGCGCTGAGGGCGTCACGGTGCACAACAATCGTGTGGATATTCAGCGCCATGGCTGGCGCCCGGTAGAGCACAGCGGTTAGAGTGCGCGCTTTGTTTCCCGTGAATCTGAGGCAGACTCCAGCCCATGCCCCGTAAAACCTGGCGCGCCGCGCTCGCCGCCTATGCCAGCCCTTCGACGCTTGTCCTGTTGTTGCTTGGCTTTGCCGCCGGCCTGCCTTACATGTTGGTGTTTTCAACGCTGTCGGTGTGGCTGCGCGAGGCCGGAGTGGCCCGTGAGACCATCGGCTATGCGAGCCTGATCGGCCTGGCGTATGCCTTTAAATGGGTCTGGTCGCCGCTGCTCGACCAATGGCGCCTGCCACTGCTCGGCAAACTCGGACGTCGTCGCTCCTGGCTGGTCCTGGCCCAATCGCTGGTGATCCTCGGATTGATCGGCATGGGCTTTTGCGACCCGCAAAAACATTTGTCGTGGCTGATCGCGATTGCGGTGGTGGTGGCGTTTGCATCGGCCACCCAGGATATCGCGGTGGATGCCTATCGCCTGGAAATCGCCGACGACAGCCGCCAGGCCGCCCTGGCTGCCAGCTATATGTCCGGTTATCGCATTGCTGCTCTGCTCGCCACCGCAGGCGCGCTGTTCTTTGCCGAGGGTTTCGGCTCAACGGGTTTCAACTATAAGCATTCGGCGTGGACCGGCACCTACGTGCTGTTCGGCGCGCTGATGGTGCCGGCGCTGCTGACCACCCTGTTCATGCGTGAACCCAACGTACCGCTGCGCACGCAGTTGCAGGCGGGGCGCTACAGTTTTGCGCATCAACTGGTCTCGGTCTTTGTGTTGATCGTGCTGCTGGTGTCGGTGCCGGCGATGTTCACCCAGTTGTACAACACCGATTTCGCCAGCGTGCTGTTCCAGGGCGTAAGCCTGTGGCAATTGCTGATGGAAGACCGCGCCTTCCTGCGCGCCATTCTCTACATCACCCTGACTGCACTGTGCCTGTCGGCCATGGGCCGCCGAGGCCTGGCGCCGGTGCTCACGCCGGTCAACGACTTTATCCTGCGCTACCGCTGGCAGGCATTACTGCTGCTCGGGCTGATCGCCACCTATCGCATGTCGGATACCGTGATGGGCGTAATGGCCAACGTGTTCTACATCGACCAGGGCTTCACCAAGGACCAGATTGCTGGCGTCAGCAAGATCTTCGGCCTGATCATGACGCTGCTCGGCGCCGGCATGGGCGGGCTGCTGATTGTGCGGTTCGGCATCCTGCCGATCCTGTTCATCGGCGGCGTGGCCTCGGCCGCTACCAACCTGCTGTTCGTGATGCTCGCCGACATGGGCCCCGACCTGCAGATGCTGATCTTCACCATCTCGCTGGATAACTTCAGTTCGGGCCTGGCGACCTCGGCGTTCGTGGCCTACCTGTCGAGCCTGACCAACCTGAAGTTCTCCGCCACCCAATACGCCCTGCTCAGCTCGATCATGCTGCTGCTGCCACGCCTGATCGGCGGGTACTCGGGCGTGATGGTGGAGAAGTTCGGCTATCACAGTTTCTTCCTGATCACCTGCATGCTGGGGGTGCCGACGCTGCTGCTGATTGCGCTGCACTGGTATCAGGAAAATCAGCGGGCGCGGTTGAATCCTCCCGCCGAAGAGTGACACGCCTCGATCAATGTGGGAGCGGGCTTGCCTGCGATGCAGACACCTCGGTACATCAGGCACGCCGCGTTGACGCCATCGCAGGCAAGCCAGCGCCCACCTGAATCCCTTCAGTTCTGATGCCTGTACTCCGGCAGCAAGCGCCCGTACAATCCCAAGTCATTTCAAGTCCAAGCAACCGACAACGGCCTACCATGCGTACCAGTCAATATTTGCTCGCCACACAGAAAGAAACGCCTTCCGACGCGGTTGTGATCAGCCATCAGCTGATGCTGCGCGCCGGCATGATCCGCAAACTGGCCTCGGGCCTGTACACCTGGCTGCCCATGGGCTTGAAGGTGATGCGCAAGGTCGAGGCCATCGTTCGCGAAGAGATGAACGCCGCCGGCTCTCTGGAAGTGTTGATGCCGAGCACCCAACCGGCTGAGCTGTGGCAGGAATCCGGGCGCTGGGAAGAGTACGGCCCTGAGCTGCTGCGCTTCAAGGACCGTCACGGCCGCGATTTCTGCGCCGGCCCGACCCACGAAGAAGTGATCACCGACCTGATGCGCAACGAGCTGAGCAGCTACAAGCAGCTGCCGCTGAACCTGTATCAGATCCAGACCAAATTCCGTGACGAAATCCGCCCGCGCTTCGGCTTGATGCGCGGCCGTGAATTCATCATGAAGGACTCGTATTCGTTCCACGCCGACCAGGCCTCGCTGCAGGTCACCTATGACCGCATGCACCAGGCCTATTGCAACGTGTTCACGCGCCTGGGCCTGAAATTCCGCCCGGTTGAAGCGGACAACGGCTCCATCGGCGGCGCCGGCTCCCACGAGTTCCACGTACTGGCTGAATCCGGTGAAGACGATATCGCCTTCAGCAACGGTTCCGATTACGCGGCGAACATCGAGAAAGCCGAAGCCGTGCCACGGGAAACCTCGCGCCCGGCGGCGGAGCAAGAGCTGCGCCTGGTGGATACGCCCGAGACCAAGACCATCGCGGCCCTGGTGGAAAAATTCAATCTGCCGATTGAAAAGACCATCAAGACCCTGATCGTGCGTGCCGAGGAAGAAGGCAAGCTGATCGCCCTGGTGATCCGTGGCGACCACGAGCTCAACGAAATCAAGGCTGCCCAGCAACCTGGCGTGGCCAGCCCGCTGGTGATGGCCACCGATGCCGAACTGCGCGACGCCATTGGTGCCGGCGCCGGTTCCCTCGGCCCGCTGAACCTGCCGCTGCCAATCATCATCGATCGTTCCGTTGCACTGATGAGCGACTTCGCCATCGGCGCCAACATCGACGACAAGCACTACTTCGGCGTGAACTGGGAACGTGACCTGCCGGTTCCGACCGTGGCCGATCTGCGCAACGTGGTGGCCGGCGACCCGAGCCCGGATGGCAAGGGCACCCTGGAAATCAAGCGCGGCATCGAAGTCGGGCACATCTTCCAGCTGGGCAACAAGTACAGCAAGGCGATGAAGTGCGAAGTGCTGGGCGAGAACGGCAAGCCGATCACCCTGGAAATGGGCTGCTACGGCATCGGGATTTCCCGCGTGGTGGCGGCTGCCATCGAGCAGAACAACGACGACAAGGGCATCATCTGGAGTGACGCCCTGGCGCCGTTCCAGGTTGCCCTGGTGCCGCTGCGCTATGAAACCGAGCAAGTACGCGAAGCCACCGACAAACTGTATGCCGAACTCACGGCCGCCGGTTTCGAAGTGCTGCTGGATGATCGGGACAAGAAGACCAGCCCGGGCATCAAGTTCGCCGACATGGAACTGATTGGCATCCCGCACCGGATCGTGGTCAGTGACCGCGGCCTGGCCGATGGCAATCTGGAATACAAGAGCCGGACCGAAGCCGAAGCCCAACCGTTGCCGGTGGCTGACGTGCTGTCTTTCCTTCAGGCGCGTATTCGTCGCTGAAAACCAGATCAAGAGAAGTCATGTTCAAGCGAAACACCAGAGCCCTGGGGGGCGCCGCCTTGTGCGGCGCCCTGCTGGTCAGCGGCTGCGCCAACCAGATGTCACAACGCAGTGAGCACGAGGAGCGGGTCGAGCGCAAATTGCTCGATCACAGCCTGCAGATCGATGTAGGCGAGCCCAAAGTGCTGGAGCTGCCGCAGCGCCGGGTTCGCATTCACGAACAGAAGACCTTCGAAGTCACCGAGTTCGAAGTCACCCGCCGTTACGACCGCTACACGCCCTACCAGCCCTGGCGCAAACTCTATGAGATGCCCCTGGGCGCGGTCGCCCTGGTGGCGGGCGCGGGCGCCAACGTGGCGAACATCTTCGCCCTCGGCAACCTGCCTGACAGCATGACCCACGACTGGCTGATCTACGGCGTGGACGGGCTCAACCCGTTCATGAACGTGCAATCCCATGGCCGTGCGCAGCAAAACCTCGCCGGCATCGATGAAGTCCAGCGCGACAAGCGCCTGGAGTATTCGAGCCTGCCGTGGAGCGAGCGCCCGGTGCAGGTCACCGCCGGCAGACAGACCCACGAGCTGACCACCGACCGCAATGGCGTGCTGCGCCTGAACCTGTTGGACAGCCCGTTCGCCGAGCAGGACCTGAACCACATCACCACCCTGCTGATCAGCGTGCAGGATGGCCAGGACGATGTGCATTCGGATGCTTCCCTGGCGGTCAGCAGCGGCCTGCGCGGCAAGTTGCTGGAAGCCCACGGGTTGATTTTCGACGACCTGGAAGATGACGAAGTGAGCCAGTGGGTGCACCGGGTCAAGCGCCTGTCGGAACTGGGCCTGGAAGAAGAGGCCAGTGAGCTGGAGCAGAGCCTGATCGAACTGACCCGCAATGATCCGGAGTTGCAGCAGGAGTTTCTGCAGGCGCTGACCAAGGAGGCGGGGCGGCTGGTGGCGGATCCAGGCGCTCGCTGAGTTTTCGCAAACGCTGTAAATCTAAATGTGGGAGGGGGCTTGCTCCCGATAGCGGTGGATCAGTCAGCTTATATATAGCTGACCCACCGTAATCGGGAGCAAGCCCCCTCCTACAGTTTGCTCCGGGTTTCTACCAGGAGAATTCCAACTGTTCATTGCCATTGCTGAGGTCGAGCAACCGCACCCCAATCCCCAACAACCGCACTGGCTTGCCCCCACGATTGAACGCCTGCGTCATCAGCTGTTGATAACTTTCCAGGTCCCGCCCTGCCCCGGCCTGCTCCAGGGTTGTCTGGGTAAAGTCATGAAACTTCACCTTCACGAACGGCTTGCCCGCGCGGTAGCTGCTGTCGATGCGCGCCATGCGCCCGGCCAGGGTTTCCATCAGTTCGGGCAGTTTGGCCAGGCAACTGGCAAGATCGGGAAGGTCCGTATCAAAGGTATTTTCCACGCTGATGGACTGCCGCCGACTGTCATTGTGCACCGCACGGTCATCGATCCCACGGGCAAGGCTCCACAAGCGCTCACCGAAGCTGCCGAATTCGCGCACCAGCGCCAGCTTGTTCCACTCACGCAGTTGCAGGCAGTCCTCGATTCCCAGGCGCGCAAGCTTGTCGGCAGTGACCTTGCCCACACCGTGCAGTTTGCTCACGCGTAACTGGGAGACGAAGTCTTCGATCTGGTCCGGGGTGATCACAAACAGGCCGTTGGGTTTTTTCCAGTCACTGGCGATTTTGGCCAGAAACTTGTTCGGCGCCACCCCGGCGGACACGGTGATATGCAGTTGATTGGAGACGCGGCGGCGGATGTCCTGGGCGATTCGGGTGGCGCTGCCGCCAAAGTGCGGGCTGTCGGACACGTCGAGGTAGGCTTCGTCCAGCGATAACGGTTCGATCAGATCGGTGTAGTCGCGAAAGATCGTCTGGATTTCCTTCGAGGCTTCTTTATAGGCGTCCATGCGCGGCTTGACGATGGTCAGGTCCGGGCACAGTTTCAGGGCGTGGCGTGACGACATCGCCGAGCGCACCCCGTAGGCCCGCGCTTCATAGTTGCAGGTGGCGATCACCCCGCGTCGATCCGCCGAGCCACCCACCGCCAACGGTTTTTGCGCCAGGCTCGGGTCATCGCGCATCTCGATGGCGGCGTAGAAGCAATCACAGTCGACGTGGATGATTTTGCGCTGCGTCATATAAACAGGGGTGTATTTCAACGGGTGGCCAGTATCGCACTCACCCCTGTATATAGCACCAGTAGTTTGATTCTTCCGCCTGAGCGGTAGGAAATTTACCCGATGAATGTGTTTTCTCAATCGAATCAGGGCCAGCGATAGAGCTTAGAGCCCCGGCCACGCTGGCCCAGCGCGGCCCACAGCGCCCCAATGGAGAGCTAACCAATTGAACCACAAGCGCTTTTCTTCAATTTACGGGTTGACACACTCGCGTTCCTCTGTAGAATACCGACACACAGACGCGGGATGGAGCAGTCTGGTAGCTCGTCGGGCTCATAACCCGAAGGTCGTCGGTTCAAATCCGGCTCCCGCAACCAAACATCAAAAAAGGCTACTCGAAAGAGTGGCCTTTTTTGTGCGTGCCTGTTTTATCAACAACTGGACCGCGCGTTATTCGAAACGGACGGCCTGGCAGTACAGCGCGAGGCAAGCCCGCTCGCCACACACCCCCGCTTTCCATAAAAGTGTTTTCAATCGAGCACTTAGGCGATATGAGTGGATTAATCACACTTATTTTCCGCATCCGCCCATTAACGGTTGACACCTCGTCGCTGGGCTGTAGAATGCCGCCCACAGACGCGGGATGGAGCAGTCTGGTAGCTCGTCGGGCTCATAACCCGAAGGTCGTCGGTTCAAATCCGGCTCCCGCAACCAAACATCAGAAAAGGCTGCTCGAAAGAGTGGCCTTTTTTGTATGCGGTGAAAAAGCTCTTCTTAAACAATGACCTGGCATCTTTCATGAAACCCTCCACGGTTTGTTGAGTCCATCTCATTGCACGCTATGCTCAATGTTCAAGCATTACCCTCTACGACCAATGGCCGCTGTCGCCGCCCCCGGTGTTCCGCGTTAATATTCGTACTTATTTTGTCCATAGGGATTGGTAACTTGGCTGGATACCTCCATCCTGTCGCGCACAATCCACGAGGTGATTGATGCGCGCCAACTCGTCTGAACCACAAGAGACCGTCACAGCAGAACAACCGATCGCTCCCGGCCGTTTGCGCTGGCTGGATCTGTTGAGCAAATACCGTCAGCCCATCGGGCTGGCCGTGACCTTGCTGCTGTTCGCTATCGCTCTGATCGCCTGTCGGCATCTGCTGCTGGAGCTGGACCTTTACGCACTTCATGATTCGATTCTGGAAGTGCCCAGGCCCGCCCTGCTCGGTGCGTTCGGCGCGGCCGTCGCCGGCTTTATCATTCTGCTGGGCTATGAGTTTTCCGGCGCACGCTACGCCGGGGTGAAGCTGCCTGCCAAGACCCTGGCCCTCGGCGGCTTCACCGCCTTTGCCATCGGCAACGCGATTGGCCTGTCGATGCTCTCCGGCGGATCGGTGCGTTACCGTTTATATGCACGCCACGGCGTCGGCGCCTCGGAAGTCGCGCACATGACCGTGTTCGCCAGCCTTGCCCTGGGCTGCGCACTGCCACCGCTGGCCGCCCTGGCCACCTTGAGCAACCTGCCGGCGGCTTCGACCTACCTGCATTTGCCGCAAAGCCTGCTCGGCGGTGTGGCCGGCGCCGTGCTGCTGTTGTCGGCCGCGCTGTGCATCGGCATCTACCGCCGTCGCCTGCCGGAACAGCCTTACCCGGACAACCTGCTGGTCAGGGCCGGACGCCGCACCCTGCGCCTGCCGGGTCGTCGCCTGACGTTCCTGCAGTTGATCATCACCGCACTGGATGTGGCCGCAGCCGCCACCGTCCTTTACCTGTTGCTGCCGGAAGCGCCGCCCTTCGGCCCGTTCCTGCTGGTGTACCTGCTGGCCCTGGCCGCTGGCGTACTCAGCCATGTACCGGGCGGGGTCGGGGTGTTCGAGGCGATCCTGCTGGCGGCGTTTGCCGACAAGCTCGGCGCTGCCCCCCTGGCTGCCGCGTTGCTGCTGTATCGCATGATCTACGTGGTGCTGCCGCTGCTGATCGCCTGTGTGTTCCTGCTGGTCAATGAAGCCCAGCGCCTGTTCCAGACCCAGCAGAGTCTGCGGGTTGCTTCAGGGCTGGCGGCGCCAGTGTTGGCCGTACTGGTTTTTTTGTCCGGCGTGGTCCTGCTGTTCTCCGGCGCCACGCCCGAAATCGACTCACGCCTGGAAAACATCGGCTTCCTGATTCCCCACCGCCTGATTGACGCCTCGCACTTCGGCGCCAGCCTGATCGGCGTGCTCTGCCTGTTGCTGGCCCAGGGCCTGCGTCGGCGCTTGTCGGCCGCCTGGATGCTGACCATGGTGCTGTTGCTGACGGGCGCTCTGCTCTCGCTGCTCAAGGGTTTCGACTGGGAAGAAGCCAGCCTGATGACCATGACAGCAGTGCTGCTGGCGATCTTCCGCCGCTCGTTCTACCGTGCCAGCCGCCTGACCGAGCTGCCGTTCTCGCCGCTTTACTTGGTGGCCAGCGTGTGCGTACTGGGCGCGTCGATCTGGCTGCTGCTGTTTGCCTATCAGGATGTGCCTTACAGCCATCAGCTATGGTGGCAGTTCACCCTCGATGCCAACGCGCCGCGCGGCCTGCGCTCGCTGCTGGGCGCCGCGGTGCTGCTGGTGATCGTTTCGCTGACCTGGCTGCTGCGCACCGCCCGCCCGATCATTCACCTGCCGACTCCGGACGAACTGGAGCGCGCCACTCAAATCCTGATGGCCTCATCGCAACCCGACGGCGGCCTGGCACTGACCGGCGACAAAGCCCTGCTGTTCCACCCCAACGACGAAGCCTTCCTCATGTATGCCCGTCGTGGGCGCAGCCTGGTGGCCTTGTACGACCCCATCGGCCCGACCCAGCCGCGCGCCGAAATGATCTGGCAGTTCCGCGACCTGTGCGATATCCACCACGCACGGCCGGTGTTCTATCAGGTGCGCGCTGAAAACCTGCCGTACTACATGGACATCGGCCTCACCGCGATCAAGCTGGGCGAAGAAGCCCGGGTCGACCTCAAACGCTTTGACCTGGAAGCCAAGGGCAAGGAGATGAAGGACCTGCGCTACACCTGGAACCGCGGCACTCGCGATGGCTTGTCCCTGGAGATCTTCGAACCGGGCCAGGCGCCGATGGACGAGCTCAAGGTCATCTCCGATGCCTGGCTGACCGGCAAGAATGTGCGCGAAAAAGGGTTTTCCCTGGGACGCTTCAGCGACGACTACCTCAAGCACTTTCGCATCGCGATCATTCGCTTCGAAGGGCGCCCGGTGGCCTTCGCCAATTTGCTCGAGACCTACAACCACGACCTGGCCAGCCTCGACCTGATGCGCGCGCACCCCGACGCACCGAAGCTGACCATGGAATTCATGATGGTCGGCTTGATCCAGCACTATAAGAACCACGGCTACGCCCGCTTCAGCCTCGGCATGGTGCCGTTGTCGGGCCTGCAACCGCGCCGTGGCGCGCCGCTGACCCAGCGCTTGGGTTCGATGGTGTTCCGCCGTGGCGAGCAGTTGTATAACTTCCAAGGCTTGCGCCGTTTCAAAGACAAATTCCAGCCTGACTGGGAACCTCGTTATATGGCCGTGCCCGCCGGACTTGATCCGCTGGTGGCACTGGCCGATACCGCCGCCCTGATCGCGGGCGGCTTGACTGGATTGGTGAAACGCTGATGATTCGACGTTCCTGGCGGTATGTATTGGCCATCGTGGTGCTGCTCGCTCTGATCGCAGGTGGCGGCTTCTGGTACTGGACCCGCCCTGCACCGCAGCCGGTGCTGGAGCAGATGCCCCAGGCCGATGGCACGGTGATGACCCTTGTGACCCCCGCCACCGCTGCCAAAGCCCGTGTGGCCGTGGCCGTGCCGGCGGACGACACCCTCACCGACAGCCAGTTGATCGCCCTGAGCCAGGGCGGCAAGGCGCAGATCGTTCAGGTGATCCTGCCCAAGGACGATTGCAAGCTGCAGGAACAGGCGCTGCAAAACGCCCTGGGCCAGCTCAAGGGCCCCGCGACCCTGGTCAGCGGCATTGGCCCTGGCGCCGCCCTCGCCTGGCGCTGGCTGGCCACTCAGAACGACGACAAGGCCAACGCCATCTCCGTCGGCTTCGCCCTGGTGCAGGAAGGCTGCAAGGACCCGCTGCCGAAAACCGCCGCCCATGGCAATTGGCTGGTGGCGTGGAACGATAACCCTGACGATGAAAGCGCCAGCTTCGTACGCGATACACCGCGCGCCACCACCAGCATCAGCGACTACGACATCCATTACCCGCAAGTGCTGAACAACGAACTGCGCAAGCAACTGGTGGGTTCGGACAACGGTGGTCTGGCCATCCCAGTGGTCGAAGTGCCCGCCGGTCAAGCCAAGGATACCGTCACGCTGTTCCTCTCCGGTGACGGCGGCTGGCGCGACCTGGACCGCGACGTGGCCGGTGAAATGGCCAAGATCGGCTACCCGGTCGTGGGCATCGACACCCTGCGCTACTACTGGCAGCACAAGAGCCCGGAACAGAGCGCCAAGGACCTCACCGAGCTGATGCAGCACTACCGGCAGAAATGGGGCACCAAGCGCTTCGTGCTGACGGGCTATTCGTTCGGCGCCGACGTACTGCCGGCGATCTACAACCGCCTGCCGGAAAACGAACAGCAACGGGTCGATGCAATCATCCTGCTGGCATTCGCCCGCACCGGCAGCTTTGAAATCGAAGTGGAAGGCTGGCTGGGCAACGCCGGCAAAGAGGCCGCCACCGGTCCGGAAATGGCCAAGCTGCCACCGGAGAAAGTGGTGTGCATCTATGGCGCCGAAGAAGTCGACGAGAGCGGCTGCACCGACAAGACGGCGGTGGGTGAAGCGTTGAAATTGCCGGGCGGGCATCACTTTGATGAAAACTACCCGGCACTGGCCAAACGCCTGGTGGAGATCATCGTCAAGCACCAGGCCAAAGCCGAGTAATGACGCAAAACCCAATGTAGAAGAGGGTTTATGTGGGAGGGGGCTTGCTCCCTCCCACATGTGTTTATGGTGAGGCTGAAATTTATCGCGGTTCGATGTGGGCAATCATCAACTGCACGGTTTCATTGCCACGAAACTCGTTCACATCCAGCTTGTAG
The DNA here is from genome assembly GCF_034354675.1 of Pseudomonas sp. MH9.3. NCBI lineage: Bacteria > Pseudomonadati > Pseudomonadota > Gammaproteobacteria > Pseudomonadales > Pseudomonadaceae > Pseudomonas > Pseudomonas sp. MH9.3. Next base: position 2,513,779 of record NZ_CP133785.1, read on the forward strand.
GCCAACTCCACCCAACGCACCGTCGGGTTCGGCCAGACCTCACGGTCCACCCCAAATGCAATGCCGTCGAGCTTCACCGAGCCGCATTCGCTCTTGAGCACCACCTTCAGGTGCCGCTCGCCCACCACGCGCTGTTCCACCAACTGGAACACACCATGGAACACCGGCTCGGGAAAGTGCTGCCCCCATGGCCCGGCATGACGCAGCGCGCGGGCCAGTTCCAGGTGAAATTCTTCCACGGCCAGGGTGCCGTCGGTCAGCAGGCGACCGGTGAGGTCTTCTTCGCGCAGTTGCCGACGCACTTCGGCATCGAACGCCTGGGCAAACAACGGGAAGTTCGCCTCGGGCAATGTCAGCCCCGCCGCCATGGCGTGGCCGCCGTATTTGGCGATCAGGTTGGGATGCTGGCTGGCAACCACGGCCAACGCGTCACGGATATGAAAGCCCTGCACCGAACGGCCCGAGCCCTTGAGCAAGCCATCGCCCGCATCGGCGAACGCGATGGTCGGGCGAAAATAGCGCTCCTTCATGCGCGAGGCCAGGATGCCGATCACGCCCTGGTGCCACTCCGGGTCGAACAGGCACAAACCGTAGGGCATCGACTCCACCGGCAGGTCCTTGAGCTGGGCCAGGGCCTCGCGCTGCATGCCTTGCTCGATGGACTTGCGGTCCTGGTTCATGCCGTCCAGTTGCGCGGCCATTTCCCGGGCGGCGGCAATGTCGGTGGTGAGCAGGCATTCAATGCCCAGGCTCATGTCGTCCAGGCGACCGGCAGCGTTGAGCCGTGGGCCGAGGATAAACCCCAGGTCGGTGGAGGTGATGCGCGCCGCGTCGCGCTTGGCCACTTCCAGGATCGCCTTGATCCCCGGCCGGGCGCGACCGGCGCGAATGCGTTCCAGGCCCTGATGCACCAGGATGCGGTTGTTGGCATCCAGCGGCACCACGTCGGCGACGCTGCCCAGGGCCACCAGGTCGAGCAGATCACCGATGTTCGGCTGCGGCTTGTCCGCGTACCAACCCAGGTCGCGCAAGCGCGCACGCAGGGCCATGAGCACATAGAAGATCACGCCGACGCCCGCCAGGGCCTTGCTGGGAAATTCACAGCCCGGCTGGTTCGGGTTGACGATCGCGTCGGCCGCCGGCAGTTCGTCACCCGGCAAGTGGTGGTCGGTGACCAGCACCTTGAGCCCGGCCGCCTTTGCCGCCGCCACGCCTTCGACGCTGGAAATGCCGTTGTCCACGGTGATCAGCAACTGCGGCTCACGCTGCAGCGCCACGGCGACGATTTCCGGGGTCAGGCCGTAGCCATACTCGAAACGGTTGGGCACCAGGTAATCCACATGGGCCGCGCCGAGCAAGCGCAGGCCCAGGGTGCCTACGGTGCTGGCAGTGGCGCCATCGGCATCGAAGTCACCGACGATCAGGATGCGCTGGCGCTGCTCCAGGGCGACCACCAGCAAGTCCACCGCCGCGTCGATGCCCTTGAGCCGCTGATAGGGAATCAACTGCTTGAGGCTTTTATCCAGCTCGACCTCGGAGCGTACCCCGCGCGCAGCGTAAAGGCGGGTCAACAGCGGTGGCAGATCACCGAGAAACGGCAAGACAGCGGGCAACGGACGGGGATCGATACGCATGGGACGGGATGGGATCTCTATGGGGGGATTTTAGCTTCAAGCTTGCGGCTGCAACTCTTCAACCGCGCTCGCCAACCAGCCACTGCAATTGCACTTCATGCTGACCACGGTCGTCGGTGACAAAAATGGTGCCTTCACTGATCATCACGTCCCATTTGATCACCCGTGGCATGTCCTTGGCCAACACCTCCAGGATTTCCTGGGGCACGGCGGCGATGTGCACGTTCTTCAGGTTATTGGCCACCGGGACCACCTTGCCTTCCCACACACGCAGGCTGCCGTAGGCCAGCAGGCTGGTGCGTTCGGTTCGGCGCGAGCACCAGGTCAGACGGTCGGCATCCGGCTGGCCGACTTCGATCCAGTGCAACACACGGTCATCCAGGCTTTTTTCCCACAGGGCGGGCTCGTCCACATCCGACAGGCCGCGCCCGAACGCCAGTTGCTCGTTGTACCAGAGGGCGTAGGCCAGCAGGCGTACGGTCATGCGCTCTTCGGTTTCCGAAGGGTGGCGGGCGATGGTCTGTTTGACGCTCTCGTACACCGAACGATCAAGGTCGGTGAGGTTGAGTTCGAATTTGTAGGTCGTGGACGGCTGGGCCATGAACGGGCTTCTAGAGACAGGGAAAGGCGGCCAGTCTAACCGATGGAGAGCTCATTCAACGAATCCTGCGCTGCATCATCCTTATCCCTGAGCGGCGCGCCTATGTTAAAAGCATCACATCCCCTCCCCGCCCAGCGCAGAAGGATCACTATGTCGTTTAATGCCAAGCCGCTTGCCGGCCTCAAAGTCATCGAACTCGGCACCCTCATCGCCGGCCCGTTTGCTTCGCGCATCTGCGCCGAGTTCGGTGCCGAAGTGATCAAGGTCGAGTCACCGGACGGCGGCGACCCGCTGCGCAAATGGCGCAAGCTGTATGAAGGCACTTCGCTGTGGTGGTTCGTGCAGGCGCGCAACAAGAAGTCGCTGACGCTGAACCTCAAGCATCCCGATGGCCTGGCGATTCTCAAGCAGTTGCTGGCAGACGCCGACATCCTGATCGAAAACTTCCGCCCCGGCGTGCTGGAAAAGCTCGGCCTGGGCTGGGAAACCCTGCATGCGTTGAACCCGAAACTGGTGATGGTGCGCCTGTCGGGCTTTGGCCAGACCGGCCCGATGAAAGACCAGCCAGGGTTCGGCGCGGTGGGCGAGTCGATGGGCGGGCTGCGCTATATCACCGGCTTCGAGGACCGTCCGCCGGTGCGCACGGGCATCTCCATCGGCGATTCGATTGCCGCACTGTGGGCGGTGATCGGCGCATTGATGGCGCTGCGTCATCGTGAGGTCAATGGAGGGCTGGGCCAGGTGGTGGATGTGGCGCTGTATGAAGCCATCTTCGCCATGATGGAAAGCATGATCCCGGAATTCGATGTATTCGGGTTTATCCGCGAGCGCACCGGCAACATCATGCCCGGTATAACACCGTCCTCGATCCACACCAGCGCCGACGGCAAGCACGTGCAGATCGGCGCCAACGGCGACGCGATTTTCAAGCGTTTCATGTCGGCCATCGGCCGTGAAGACCTGGCGAACGATCCGCAACTGGCCAGCAATGACGGGCGTGACAGCCGTCGCGATGAGCTGTACGGCGTGATTGATCGTTGGGTCAATTCCCTGCCGCTGGAGCAGGTGGTGGAGCAGTTGAACAAGGCCGACGTACCCGCCAGCCGAATCTACAGTGCCGAAGACATGCTCGGCGATCCGCAGTTTCTCGCGCGGGAGATGTTCCTCAAGGCCCAATTGCCGGGCGGTAAGGACTTCAAGATGCCGGGCATCGTGCCCAAGCTTTCGGACACGCCGGGCAGCTGCGAATGGGTCGGGCCGCAATTGGGCGAGCACAATGGCGTGTTGCTGACCGAGTTGGGCTATGACGCGGCGGCGATTGTTCGCCTGCGCGAACAAGGCGCGATCTGACGCCGTGACAAATCGCGGGTAAAAAGAAACCCCGAAGCGTGGGGAGACACTTCAGGGTTAAACGTGGCCTTACAATGACCAGTACAACAAGCCACAAACACCGGAGCACAATGTTTGCTCTTGCTGTTACAAAATCTGACCGAGCATGCTGTGGGAAGTTTCCATCAATAAACAATTCTTCATGCCAGCGCGGCGCCACGTGTCTGGGCCGCGCTGCGCAGGGCTGCGATGACCGAGGGCTCCAGGCGCCCTTCGGCAATCTTGATGTCGCGCAGCAGGCAATCCACCACATCCACCAGCAAACGTTTATCCATCAATTGCACCTGGTCGACTTCACGCTCGACCACGATGGCGCCGGCAGGATTCTTCACGGTCACCAGGCTCTCGCCCTGCACACCAGAGGTGGTCAGCGTAACCTGATAAGGGCTCAGTGCTTCGTCGAGCAATAGGCTGATACTTTCCATCTCGATCACCACTCAATAGTTCGGGAACAATCGTCTTAACGGGTGCTGCATCTATCTTAAGTGACTGGTTCTGACGTAGGAAAGTTCGCTTTTTCGTCTTTCAACGGTTGCAGGGGGATGACGAGACCAGCATGCGCTCGCAACATGACAAGTAAAAAACGGCGGCACATACCTGCTTACGCAATGGGCTGCTGTTTTGGGGTTTGCCGGGCGTTGAGGCTGGAGGTGAATCCTATACTCGGTGAGCGCTGCACGACTGAGCGCATGTCAAAAGGCCCTGATTGCGAAGGATGATTACGATGGTGGAACCCAATGAACAGCAGAACTCAACAGACAGAATGCATGCGGAGGTGTCACGCATTTTTGCCGAGATTGCCCGGATGAACGCGGAGCAGAACAAACTCAACAAGGAATCCTTGAAGATAACCTGTGAAACGTTCTGGTACCCAGTGGCTATCGCGACGGGCTTTTACGCCGCTGTTGGCACGGTAATAGTAGTGGCACAGAAACTATTCTCGTGACGCTGATGTTTTTGCCGGGCAAAAGAGCGCATGTCAAAGGCCCCTGTTGCGAAGGATGATTACGATGGTTGAAAACAAAGAGGAGCAGGCAACAATGGAGAGGATGCATGCCGATGTAAGGCGTATCTACGCCGAGATATCACGCATGCAGGCAGAGCGAGACAAGCTCAAGTCCGAGTCACTGAAGATTACCTGTGAAACGTTCTGGTACCCCATGGGGGTGGCGATGGCCGTAGTGGCAACCATCGCTTCAATCACCGGAGTGGCAATCAAACTGCTTATGTAGTCAGGACGCTGCCGGGCCTGCCACATACAAAAACGCCGCTGCCCCAGAGATGGGAAAGCGGCGTTTCGATTCTCGCGGGATGCCTTACAAAGGCTTGCCTCGATTGCCATGCTGGCTGACAAACGCCTGCACCGCCTTCAGGTCATTGGCCAGCACTGTGCAGCGCTCTTCACGCTCAAACAGGTCGGCCATGTGCTTGGGCAACTCCAGCGCCTTGCCAACGCCAGCCTTCTCCACCGCTTCCGGGAATTTGACCGGGTGGGCGGTGCCGAGGATCACCATCGGAATATCCAGGCTGCGACGGCATTCGCGCGCTGCCTTTACGCCGATGGCAGTGTGCGGGTCGAGCAGTTCACCGGTCCGGGCATAGACTTCAGCGATGGTTTCGCAGGTTTGCGCGTCGTCCACGGCCAGGGAATCGAACAGCTTGCGGGTTTCGGTCCAGCGCTCCTGCTCGACGCTGAAACCGCCACCGCTCTTGAAGTTGCTCATCAGGTCGGCAATAGCAGCTCCGTTGCGACCGTGCATATCGAACAGCAGGCGCTCGAAGTTCGACGAGACCATGATGTCCATCGACGGTGACAGCGTGGCGTGCAGGGTTTCCTTCACATACCCGTTGCCGCTCATGAAGCGGTGCAGGATGTCGTTGCGGTTGGTGGCGACGATCAACTGGTTGATCGGCAGGCCCATGTTGCGCGCCAGATAGCCGGCGAAGATGTCGCCGAAATTGCCGGTCGGCACCGAGAACGACACCGAACGCGCCGGCCCGCCCAGCTGCAGCGAGGCATGGAAGTAGTAGACGATCTGGGCCATGATCCGCGCCCAGTTGATCGAGTTCACCGCCACCAGACGCGTACCTTTGAGGAAACTCTGGTCAGCAAAGCTGTTCTTGACCATTTCCTGGCAGTCATCGAAGTTGCCTTCGATGGCGATGTTGTGGATGTTCTCGCCAAAAATCGTGGTCATCTGCCGACGCTGCACTTCCGATACACGCTGATGCGGGTGCAGGATGAAAATGTCGACGTTCTCGCAGTGCTTGCAGCCTTCGATGGCCGCCGAACCGGTGTCACCGGAGGTGGCGCCCATGATCACCACGCGCTCGCCGCGCTTTGCCAGCACGTAATCAAGCAGACGACCCAACAGTTGCAGGGCAAAGTCCTTGAACGCCAGGGTCGGACCGTGGAACAGCTCAAGCACCCACTCGTTGCCGTCCAATTGGCGCAAGGGTGCGATGGCACTGTGGGAAAACACGCCGTAGGTTTCTTCCAGGATCTTCTTGAAGTCCGCATCCGGGATGCTACCGGTGACGAACGGGCGCATCACCCGGAACGCCAGCTCGTGGTATGGCAAGCCCACCCACGAAGCGATTTCTTCCTGGGTGAAACGTGGCAGGTTTTCCGGCACGTACAGGCCGCCGTCGGTGGCGAGGCCTGTCAGTAAAACGTCTTCGAAGTTCAGGGCCGGTGCCTGGCCGCGGGTGCTGATATAACGCATGACTGGCTCCTCTACAACATTCTCGAACAGAGGCCGCCGTGCTCACGGGGCCCCTGGAACAGATCGGTTAATTCAAGTGTTCGACACGAATCCGTACCACCGGCCCCACCACGCCTTGCAGGGCTTCCATGGCGGCGATGGCTTCGTTGATATGCCGTTCGAGCACACGGTGGGTCAGCAGGATCATCGGCACCTGGCCGTTCTGCTCCTCGACTTCCTTCTGCATGATCGACTCGATGTTGATCCCGCGCTCCGACAGGATGCTGGCGACCTGGGCCAACACGCCCGGATGATCCTGGGCCTGGATACGCAGATAGTAGGCACTTTCGCACGCCTCGATCGGCAGGATCGGATGGGCCGACAGCGAGTCCGGCTGGAAGGCCAGGTGCGGCACGCGGTTTTCCGGGTCGCTGGTCATGGCGCGAACCACATCCACCAGGTCGGCGATCACCGACGAAGCGGTCGGCTCCATGCCAGCACCGGCGCCGTAGAACAGGGTGGAGCCAGCGGCGTCGCCGTTGACCATCACGGCGTTCATCACGCCGTTGACGTTGGCGATCAGGCGATCAGCCGGGATCAGCGTCGGGTGTACACGCAACTCGATACCTGCCGGGGTGCTGCGCGCCACGCCAAGGTGCTTGATGCGGTAGCCCAGGGCTTCGGCGTAATTCACGTCGGCGGTGGTCAATTGGGTGATGCCTTCGGTGTAGGCCTTGTCGAACTGCAGCGGGATACCAAAGGCGATGGAGGCCAGGATGGTCAGCTTGTGGGCAGCGTCGATGCCTTCCACGTCGAAGGTAGGGTCGGCTTCGGCGTAACCCAGGGCCTGGGCTTCGGCGAGCACGTCTTCAAAGGTACGGCCCTTCTCGCGCATCTCGGTAAGGATGAAGTTACCGGTGCCATTGATGATGCCCGCCACCCAGTTGATGCGGTTGGCGGACAGGCCTTCCCGGATCGCCTTGATCACCGGGATGCCACCGGCCACGGCGGCTTCGAACGCTACGATCACGCCCTTCTCCCGCGCCCTGGCGAAGATTTCGTTGCCGTGCACGGCAATCAGCGCCTTGTTGGCGGTGACCACGTGCTTGCCGTTTTCGATGGCTTTGAGCACCAGCTCGCGGGCCACGGTGTAGCCGCCCACCAGCTCGATGACGATATCGATTTCAGGGTTGCTGGCCACGGCGAAGACATCGTTGGTCATCGCAATACCGGTCGTTTGGAACTGAGGCTTTGGCGAACGCGTGGCAATCTGCGCCACTTCAATCCCGCGACCTGCACGGCGGGAAATTTCCTCAGCATTGCGCTGAAGTACGTTGAAGGTACCGCCACCGACGGTCCCTAACCCACAGATGCCTACTTTGACCGGTTTCACTGAAGAACTCCCCATGAAACGGCCGACGCTAGGTCGGCCGTGGAAAACAGCCGCACAACTGCGGCTTTCAATTAGTGGCCCGCAGGTTTGGCGGCGAGCCCTGATCGTCGAAGCATCGACGATGCTGGTTTATTTGGCATTCAAAGCCAGTTTGGCAACTTGTGGTGCCGGCTGGTAGCCCGGAATCACCTGACCGTCAGCCAAAACGATGGCCGGTGTACCGTTCACGCCGATGGACTGACCGAGGGCAAACTGCCTGGAAACCGGGTTGGCGCATTTGGCGGCCTTGATTTCCTTGCCATCGACCATCTTGTCCATGGCAGCTTTCTTGTCGGCCGAGCACCATACCGCCTGCAACTGCTCGTCACCCGGCGAACCCAGGCCCTGACGCGGGAAGGCGACGTAACGCACTTCCACACCCAGCTTGTTCAGCGCCGGCACTTCGGCGTGCAGCTTGTGGCAGTAAGGGCAGGTGGTATCGGTGAACACGGTGATGTGGGTCTTGGTCTCGCCGATCGCCGGGTACACGACGGTCTCAGCCACCGGAATGCCGTTGATCAACCTGGACACGCCCAGCCGTTCGGCTTTCTCGGTCAGGTTGACCGGTTTGCCGTCCTTGAGCTGGAACAGGTAGCCCTGGACGACGTACTGGCCGTCGGCACTGGCGTACAGCACGCGACTGCCCTTGAGCTTGACTTCATACAGGCCGGCCATGGGGCTGGCGCCGATGCTTTCGATGGGTGTGTCGAGCTGCAGGTTGGCCAGGCTCTTGCGAATGGCCTGCTCGGCGGCGTCATCGGCGAAGGCAACGCTGGAAACCAACGCAATGGCTGCGGCGGCAATAATCTGGATCAAGCGCATGGAAACTCCTGAGGGGCAGATGCAGGGACGGTACAGTTATGCCGATTGGAAACTCGGGGGGTGGACCGTCGCCTTTGCTAACCGGCAAAGCCTACCACAGTTGGGCCGCAGGGCAGCCCGTGGCGGCATAAATTGGGCGTTTTCAGCCCCTCGGGTGGTGCCTGGCATGCATATCCTGCAGGCGTGCCCGCGCAACGTGGGTGTAGATCTGGGTGGTGGACAAGTCGCTGTGGCCGAGCAGCATTTGCACCACCCTTAAATCGGCGCCGTGATTGAGCAAGTGGGTAGCAAAAGCATGGCGCAAGGTGTGCGGCGACAGGGCCTTGCCGATCCCGGCGACTTTCGCCTGGTGCTTGATCCGATGCCAGAAGGTCTGTCGCGTCATCTGCTCACCGCGCTGGCTGGGGAACAGCACATCGCTGGGACGCCCGCCGAGCAGTTCATGGCGCGCATCGCGCATGTAGCGCTCCACCCACACAATCGCCTCCTCGCCCATGGGCACCAGCCGCTCCTTGCTGCCCTTGCCCATTACCCGCAACACGCCCTGGCGCAGGTTGACCTGCTCCAGGGTCAGGCTGATCAACTCGGTCACCCGCAGGCCGCACGCGTAGAGCACCTCCAGCATGGCCCGGTCACGCTGGCCGATGGCTTCGCTCAGGTCGGGGGCGGCGAGCAAAGCGTCTACGTCGGCCTCCGACAGCGATTTGGGCAATGGCCTGCCCAGTTGCGGCATGTCGATCTGCAGGGTCGGGTCGAGGGCGATGAGCTTTTCCCGCAGCAAATAACGGTAAAAGCCACGCACGCCCGAGAGGAATCGTGCGGTGGAACGCGGCTTGTAATGCTGCTCCAGGCGCCAGGCGAGGTGATCGAGAATCAGCTCGCGACCAGCGTTGATCAGTTCGAGTTGCTTTTCCTGCAGCCAGCCGTTGAACAAGGCCAGGTCGCTGCGGTAGGCCTGGCGAGTGTTGTCCGACAGGCCTTTTTCCAGCCAGAGGGCGTCGAGGAAGCGGTCGATCAGAGGGTGGTCGATGGCGGGCATGGGGGCTCAGGCTGGTGGCGGTGGTGTCGGGTAGATCCTATCGCAGGCAAGCCAGCTCCCACACTTGAATATGTTTACACATCAACATGTGGGCGCTGGCTTGCCCGCGATAGCTGCAACTCGGCTGTGGGCCAGTCAACAAATCCCGGGCACAAAAAAGCAGCCCGAAGGCTGCTTTTTTCTGCATCGGAACGCTGGACTTAAGCCAGTTTTTCCTTGATGCGAGCTGCTTTACCGGACAGGTCACGCAAGTAGTACAGCTTGGCTTTACGTACGTCACCGCGACGCTTGACGGCCATGCTGTCGATCTGCGGGCTGTAGGTCTGGAAAGTACGCTCTACGCCAACACCGTTGGAGATTTTACGAACAGTGAAAGCACTGTTCACACCACGGTTACGCTTGGCGATTACCACGCCTTCGAACGCTTGCAGACGCGAACGGTCGCCTTCCTTCACTTTCACCTGAACGACAATGGTGTCGCCCGGGGCAAAGGTAGGGATCTCTTTGGTCATCTGCTCTGCTTCGAGTGCAAGGATGATTTTGTTAGTCATGCTGTGCTCCTAAGGTAAGTCAATGGACCTACCATCGATACGTTTAACTATCGTCCCGCGCGAGGATGTATTCCTCGAGCAGCTTCTTCTCTTCTCCAGAAAGCGAGCGGCTATCCAGAAGATCGGCGCGTCGTTCATAGGTCCTACCAAGGGACTGCTGTAAACGCCAACGCCGGATGTGTGCGTGATTGCCACTTAGCAACACGTCGGGAACACGCTGATCCGCATACACCTCCGGGCGGGTGTAGTGCGGGCAATCCAGCAAACCATCCGTGAAGGAATCTTCCTCCGCGGAGTCCGCATGCCCTAAAGCTCCAGGCAGCAGCCGTGTAACCGCATCTATCAGGACCATCGCCGGCAGCTCACCGCCAGACAGGACATAGTCCCCAATCGACCACTCTTCATCGACATGAGCGTCAATAAAACGCTCGTCAATGCCTTCATAGCGACCGGCAATCAGGATCAATGCTTCCTCATTCGCCAGTTCGCGGACCCCAGCCTGTTTCAGCTGACGGCCTTGAGGGGACAGGTAAATTACCTTCGCCTTCTCCCCTGCAGCTGCCTTGGCCTGAACCAGTGCGTCTTCCAGGGGCTTGATCTTCATCACCATGCCCGGGCCACCGCCAAATGGGCGGTCGTCCACAGTGTGATGCCGATCCGTCGTGTAGTCTCGCGGGTTCCAACAGGTGAGCTGCAACAGCCCCTGTTTCACCGCCCGACTGGTGATGCCGTACTCGCTGATGGCGGAAAACATCTCGGGAAACAAACTGATCACTTCAATGCGCAAATTAGCCACGCCTAGAAGTCCGCATCCCATTCCACCTTCATCTCGCCTGCGGCAAGGTCGACGGCCAACACGCAGTGCCCGGTATAGGGCAACAGCCGTTCGCGATCATCCAGGCTGCCAGCGCAAGGCTTGACCACCATTACATCATTGGCGCCGGTTTCCAGAAGATGATCGATTTTCCCGAGCAATTGCCCCAGTTGATCAATAACCTTCAGACCTTCCAGCTGGTACCAGTAGTACTCGCCGTCGGTCAATTCAGGGAACAGGTTGCGCGGCACGCAGATCTCATAACCGGCCAGAAGACGAGCTTCTTCACGATCATCAAGACCCTTGAGCTTTGCGACCAGGAACTTGTCGCTCCCGCGTCCACTGACCAGCTCGACCTGTTTCACACTACCTTCGCGCTTGAGCGTCCAGGTCTTGTACTGCAACAGGTTTTCAGTCGGATCAGTAAAGGAATACACCTTCACTTCGCCGCGAACGCCATGAACAGAGTAAATCTTGCCGATAACGATCAAATCATCAGCAACAGTTGGCGTCGCGTTCATATTGCTCAGGCTGCGGCCTTAGCCGAGTCCTTCAACAACTTTGCAACGCGCTCGGATGGCTGTGCACCCACGCTCAGCCAGTAGGCTACGCGCTCTTGGTTCACGGACAGACGAACTTCTTGACCACGAGCGATCGGGTTGAAGAAACCAACCTGTTCCTTGTGCGAACCGTCGCGCGGGTTGCGGCTGTCGGTTACGGTCAAGTGGTAAAACGGGCGCTTTTTGGAGCCGCCAAGGGCAAGACGGATTGTTAGCATGTGAACATCGTTCCTGTAGTCGGTGCTGCAAATCTAAATGCACAGCGGGCATAGGTGCCCGAAAGGCCGCATATTCTAAGGAATATCCGGACTTTTGCAAATGTCTTTTTCCGGCGCCTGCCCGCGTGCCATTCAGATCTGCTATAGAGCCGTCGTTAAAAACGGCGAGTCAGCCCCCGCCAACGGCGGGTTTGCTGGAGATCCCACATCCCTGTGGGTCGGAGCGCACGCTGTGCCTGCGCTCGAATACTTTACATTTTCGGCATGCCGCCGCCGGGCAACATACCGCCCATGCCGCGCATCATCTTGGCCATTCCGCCCTTGGCGGAGAATTTCTTCATCATCTTCTGCATCTGCTTGTGCTGCTTGATCAAGCGACCGATGTCCTGCACCTGAGTGCCGGAGCCCATGGCGATCCGACGCTTGCGCGAACCGCTGATCAGCTCAGGGTCGCGGCGCTCGGCCGGGGTCATGGAATTGATGATGGCTTCCATCTGCTTGAACTGCTTCTCTGCCGCGCCCTGGGCATTGCCCATCTGCGCCAGGTTCACACCGCCGATGTTCGGCAGCTTGTCCATCAGGCCACCAAGGCCGCCCATGTTCTTCATCTGCTGCAGCTGATCGCGGAAGTCTTCGAGATCGAAGCCCTTGCCCTTCTTCAGCTTCTTGGCCAGCTTGTCGGCCTTGTCCTTGTCGAGGGTGGCTTCTGCCTGCTCGATCAGGCTGAGCACGTCGCCCATGCCGAGGATGCGCGAAGCGATACGCTCAGGGTGGAACGGCTCGAGCGCTTCGCTCTTCTCGCCCATACCGATGAACTTGATCGGCTTGCCGGTGATGGCACGCACCGACAGCGCGGCACCGCCACGGGCATCGCCGTCGACCTTGGTCAGGATCACGCCGGTCAGCGGCAGCGCGTCGCCGAAGGCCTTGGCGGTGTTGGCCGCATCCTGGCCGGTCATGGCGTCGACCACGAACAGCGTCTCGACCGGGTTGATCGCGGCATGCAGCGCCTTGATCTCGCCCATCATCTCTTCGTCGATGTGCAGGCGACCGGCGGTGTCGACGATGACCACGTCGATGAACTTCAGTTTGGCTTCTTTAATAGCTGCGTTGGCAATGTCGACCGGCTTCTGGCTCAGGTCCGACGGGAAGAAGGTCACGCCCACTTCGCCCGCGAGCATTTCCAACTGCTTGATGGCGGCCGGACGGTAGACGTCAGCCGACACCACCATTACCGACTTCTTCTTGCGCTCTTTAAGAAAGCGCGCCAGTTTGCCGGCCGTGGTGGTTTTACCCGCGCCCTGCAGACCAGCCATCAGCACGACGGCCGGCGGCACGGCGCTGAGGTTCAGGTCTTCGTTGGCGGCGCCCATCAGGCTTTCGAGTTCGGCCTGGACGATCTTCACGAACGCCTGGCCCGGGGTCAGGCTGCGCGACACCTCAGTGCCGACCGCACGCTCCTTGACCGAGTTGACGAAGTCCTTGACCACCGGCAGGGCGACGTCGGCTTCCAGCAACGCCATGCGCACTTCGCGCAGGGTGTCTTTAATATTGTCCTCGGTCAGCTTGGCCTTGCCGGTAACGTGGCGCAGCGTCTGCGAGAGACGGTCAGTCAGGTTTTCAAACATGCGCGATCCTTTCAGGCCCCATTCATCGAAATGCTTTGGTAGACCGAGGTAATGACGGCCCAGGCTGTGGTAAATCGCTATTAAAAACAGCGCTCGGCGAGCCTGCGGCGTGGGCAGGTCGCGGATTATAGCGAAGACTGCGCCCATGCACACCCGCTGTCTGGCCCGGGAGTCTTTCGTGCAACGTCTGTGTATGCCAAACTCAGCGCCTTTCGGGCTTTCCTTTCAGGATTTATGCTTCCCTTGTCACCCAGTTTGCTACCCAGCCTCGCCGCCGCCATCCTGTATGCCGCTGCGACCCTCTACCAGGGCACCCGCCTGGCCAAATGCGTCAAGGCCGACAAACGCCTGCTCGCAGGCCTTGGCGGCCTCGCCCTGGTGGCGCACGTCGCCAGCCTGTTTACCCACCTGATGACGCCGATCGGCCTGGGCCTGGATTTTTTCAGCGCCGCCAGCCTGATCGCGGCGGCCGTGATCGGCCTGACGCTGATCGCCTGCACGCGCATCCCGGTGGAAAACCTGCTGGTGCTGCTCTTCCCGCTGGGCGTGCTCACGGTGCTACTGGCGCAGTTCGCCCCCACCGGCACGGTGCAGGTGATCGATGAAGAGCCGGGCATCCTGTCGCATATCCTGCTGTCGATCCTGGCCTACGGCATGTTCACCATCGCGGTGTTCCAGGCCCTGCTCCTGCTGCTGCAGGACCACCAGCTCAAACATAAACACCCTTCTGGCCTGATCAAGAACTTCCCGCCGCTGCAAACCATGGAAAGCCTGCTGTTCGGGTTCCTGTGGGCCGGCTGGACGCTCCTGTCGCTGTCGCTGATTTCCGGCTGGCTGTTCGTCGAGAACCTGTTTGCCCAGCACCTGGTGCACAAAACCCTGCTGGCGTGCCTGGCCTGGGTGGTGTTCAGCGTGCTGCTGTGGGGCCGCAACCGCCTCGGCTGGCGCGGGCACAAGGCAATCCGCTGGACCCTGGCCGGTTTCTGCCTGCTGATGCTGGCCTATTTCGGCAGCAAGCTGGTTCGCGAATACATCCTGCATATCTGACGGGCAGCACACATGGACAACTTGCCCCTGGGGCCGATGCTCGCGGTAATCGCCCTGCTGGTGTTATGGGCGGCGCTGTTTACCGCCATCGAAGCCGCCCAGCAGCACCTGCTGGCCCTGCGCCCCGGCACGCGCCAGGGTGACAAGGCGGCCGCACGCCTGAACTTCCCGCGTAACAGCCTGATCCTGTGCAACACCCTGTGCCGGGGCGTGGTGGTGATTCTCTGCACCCTGCTGGCGATTTATGCGTGGGCGCAAAACGGCCCCTGGCTGGGCTGGGCGATCTCCAGCGCCCTGCTGCTGGTGCTGGCCGACTACCTGCCCCGCGCCCTGGCCACCCGCCACCCTCAGGCGGTGCTGGGGTTTGGCAATGTGCTGCTGGGCCTGCCGTTGAAACTCCTCTACCCCCTGGCCTGGCTGCTCAATGCCTTGAGCTTGCTGCTATTGCGCCCGTTTGCGCGCAAACCCGGCGTGGTGAAACACAGCGATGACCCACTGCCCGATCATGACGACGAGCCGCAAGCCGACACCGATGAAGACCGTACGCCTGGCATGCCCGGTATCCATGCGCTGGACAACATCACGGTGAATGACATCCTGGTGCCGCGCAGTGAAGTGGACGGCATCAACCTGGATGATTCGATCGACGAGATCATCGAGCAACTGCGCAATACCCTGCGCACCCGACTGCCGGTGTTTCACAGCGACATCAACCAGGTCGAAGCCGTGCTCAATACCCGGCAGATCCAGCACCTGCTGCCCGATGCCCGCCTCACCAAAGACGGCTTGCTGAGCGCCTGCCACGAACCCTACTTCGTCCCGGAAAGCACGCCGCTGCAACTCCAGTTGCTGAACTTCCACAAGCAACAGCGGCGTCTGGGCATGGTGGTGGATGAGTACGGCGAAGTGATGGGCATCGTCACCCTGGAAGATATCCTCGAAGAAATTGTCGGCGAGTTCGAGAACGAGCAAAGCTCGGACAACCCGCATATCGAGGCCCAGACCGATGGCCGCTACATCATCGACGGCGCCGCCTCGATCCGCGACCTGAACAAGAGCCTGACCTGGCACCTGCCCAGCGACGGCCCCAAGACCCTCAACGGCCTGGTGACCGAAGCACTGGAGACCATTCCGGATTGCGCGGTGTGCCTGAAGATCGGCCGGTACCGCCTGGAGATCCTCGAGACCGAGGACAACCGGGTCAGCAAGGTGCTGATCTGGCACACCAGCCGTGTGCCTGTCGCGATCTGACAAAACACAGCTCACCCTGAGGGAGACCTGCCCCCTCCCGCACTGGATTTGCGGTAGCTGATGCCACGCTGTTGTTCCTATAATCCCCGCGAGCCCCGCCCACCCAGTCCTATGGGTGTTCGACCAATAACAACGACCGCCAGGGATACCTCATGACCACCACGTATAGCGAGGCAGCGCCTGCCGCCCCGAGCAATTCGACCGCACGGGTTGCCACCGCAAGCATCGTCGGCACCGCCATCGAGTTCTACGACTTCTACATCTACGCCACCGCAGCTGCGCTGGTGATCGGTCCGGTGTTCTTCCCGCAGACCTCCGGCACCGCACAGATGCTGGCGTCGTTCCTGACCTTCGGCATCGCCTTTATCGCCCGTCCACTGGGCTCGGCGCTGTTCGGCCACTTCGGTGACCGCATTGGCCGCAAGTCCACGCTGGTCGCGTCGCTGCTGCTGATGGGCGTATGCACCACGCTGATCGGCTTGCTGCCCGGTTACGACAGCATCGGTGCCTGGGCGCCGATTCTGCTGTGCGTGCTGCGCTTCGGCCAGGGCCTGGGCCTTGGCGGGGAATGGGGCGGCGCGGCGTTGCTGGCCACCGAGAACGCTCCCAAGGGCAAGCGCGCCTGGTTTGGCATGTTCCCGCAACTGGGTCCGTCCATCGGCTTCCTGGCGGCCAACGGTCTGTTCCTGATTCTGGCGATGAGCCTGAACGACGAGCAGTTCCGCAGCTGGGGCTGGCGTATTCCATTCATCCTCAGCGCGGTGCTGGTGATGGTCGGCCTGTACGCCCGCCTGAAGCTGCATGAAACCCCGGTGTTCGCCAATGCCGTCGCCAAAGAGGCGCCGGTGAAAGTGCCCCTGGTGGAACTGTTCAGCCAACATTGGCTGCCGGTGCTGCTGGGCGCTGCGTCGATGGTGGTGTGCTATGCGCTGTTCTATATCACCACGGCGTTTTCCCTGAGCTACGGGGTGTCGACACTGGGCTACAGCCGCGAAACCTTCCTCGGCCTGCTGTGCTTTGCGGTGCTGTTCATGGGGCTGGCGACACCGCTGGCGGCGCTGGCCAGTGATCGCTACGGGCGCAAGCCGGTGCTGATCGTCGGCGCGATCCTGACGATGCTGTCGGGCTTCACCATGGAACCGCTGCTGACCCAGGGTTCGACCTGGGGGGTCGCCTTGTTTCTGGCCCTGGAGCTGTTCCTGATGGGGGTGACGTTCGCCCCGATGGGCGCACTGCTGCCGGAGCTGTTCCCGACCCGTGTGCGTTATACCGGCGCTTCGGCTGCGTATAACCTGGGTGGCATCGTGGGGGCTTCAGCGGCGCCGTTCTTTGCGACCAAGCTGGTGGCGATGGGCGGGCTGAGTTATGTGGGCGGGTATGTGTCGGCGGCGGCGCTGATCAGCTTGATTGCGGTGCTGTGCCTGAAAGAGACGCGGGATAACGACTTGAACAAGGTGGCCTGATAGAGCGCTATCGGGAGCAAGCCCCCTCCCACATTTGATCGTGGTTCACAGGGTTGGATGTGTGAATACATTCAAATGTGGGAGGGGGCTTGCTCCCGATGCTTTTAGAGCTCTACAACAACAGCCTTCGAAGCACGGGTCGCCTTGGCTCGAGCCGCTTCAATCGACTCATCCCGCGCCAACGCCACACCCATGCGGCGCTGGCCATTCACCTGCGGCTTGCCAAACAACCGCAATGCCGTGTCCGGCTCGCTCAACGCGGCACCGAGGTTGGCAAATGCGGTCTGCGTCGATTGCCCTTCCACCAGAATCACCGCCGACGCCGACGGGCCGAACTGACGAATCAACGGAATCGGCAGGCCAAGAATGGCGCGCGCGTGCAGGGCAAACTGCGACAGGTCCTGGGAAATCAGGGTCACCAGGCCAGTGTCATGGGGGCGCGGCGACACTTCGCTGAACCACACCTGATCGCCCTTGATGAACAACTCCACACCAAACAGACCGCGACCGCCCAGGGCCTCGGTCACCGCTTTGGCAACGCGCTCGGATTCGGCCAGGGCCACCGGGCTCATGGCCTGGGGCTGCCAGGATTCCTGATAGTCGCCCTTCTCCTGACGATGACCGACCGGCGCGCAGAACGTGGTACCGCCGATGTGGCGCACGGTCAGCAGGGTGATTTCGTAGTCGAAGTCGATAAAGCCCTCGATGATCACGCGGCCCTTGCCGGCACGCCCGCCTTCCTGCGCGTAATCCCACGCCTGGCGCACATCCTCGGCGCTACGCAACAGGCTCTGGCCCTTGCCCGACGAACTCATCACCGGCTTGACCACACACGGGAAGCCCAGGTCCTGCACGGCCTTGCTGTAGTCTTCGAAGGTATCGGCAAAGTGATACGGCGAGGTCGGCAGGTCCAGTTCTTCGGCAGCCAGGCGGCGGATGCCTTCACGGTTCATGGTCAGCGAGGTGGCACGCGCGGTCGGGATCACGGTGAAGCCTTCGGCTTCCAGCTCGACCAGGGTGGCGGTGGCGATGGCTTCGATTTCCGGCACGATGAAGTGCGGTTTTTCCGCCTCGATCACCGCGCGCAGGGCGGCGCCGTCGAGCATGTTGATCACATGACTGCGATGCGCCACCTGCATGGCCGGCGCGTTGGCGTAGCGATCCACGGCAATCACTTCAACGCCCAGGCGTTGCAGCTCGATCACCACTTCCTTGCCCAGCTCACCGCAGCCACACAGCATTACGCGGGTCGCGGTCGGCGACAATGGAGTTCCGATTCGGGTCATCTCAGGTCCTCAGGGGAGCGGATCATGGGGAGAAAGGCCGGCATTTTACATGAACTGTAAAAATTGGCCTCAGTTGGCGACAGCCCGTTTACGCAGACGCCAGGCCATGATCAACCACACCACCGTGACGCCGGCGAATTTCGACACCAGCGCCGTACCTGCAACGGCCGGGGTCAGCGCGCCGATCAGACCGAAGAAGATAAAGGTATCCAGAGGAATGCTCAGCGCCGAACTGATCCACAGGCGGTCATGCAACGGCCGCTGGGTGATGCTGAACACCAGCCAGTCGATGCATTCGGACACTGCGAACGCCGTGGCGCTGGCCAGCGCGATGGACGGGTCGGAGGTGATGTAGGACAGCACCAGCGCGGCCAGCATGGCAATGATCGCACCGTGGCCGAAGCGGGTTTGCACCATGTCGCGCAGGATGAACACCAGCCCGCCCCAGGCGGACCAGATGACGTCCAGGTGCGGGGCGGTGGAGAAGGCGAAGTTGATCAGCACGACGCTGCCGATGTAGGCGATCAGGAAGAGCATGGGGTAGAGCCTGTGGGTAATTAGGTTGTCAGAGAAGGCCTCATCGGGAGCAAGCCCCCTCCCACATTTGATCGGGTTCACCCAGTTGGATGTGTGAATACATTCAAATGTGGGAGGGGGCTTGCTCCCGATGGCGGTGGTTCAGGCGCCGGACTTGCCCGGCATCATAAACACCAACCCACCGGCCACCGCCCGCTCATGACACAACCCCAGCACCACCCGGCGCTCGGCATTGTCCATGCGGCTCCAGCGCGTAATCTCGGCCACCGTGCGCTGGCAGCCGGTACAGATATCGTCATCATCCAATGCACAGATGCTCACACACGGCGAGGCGACGGGACGTTCAGCCGGGTTCATGCCTGCTGCTCGGCCAGGTCGCGCGCATACCGCTGGGCGTTATGCACATAGTGCGCGGCGCTGGCTTCGAGCATGCGCTTCTGCGCCTCGGTCAGCTCACGCACCACCTTGCCCGGCGAGCCCATTACCAGCGAGCCGTCGGGAATTTCCTTGCCCTCACCGATCAGCGAATTGGCGCCGATGATGCAGTGCTTGCCAATTCTGGCACCATTGAGAACCACCGCGTTAATGCCGATCAGGCTGTAATCGTCGACGCTGCAGCCGTGCAGCATGGCGTTATGGCCGATGGTCACGCCGGTGCCCAGGGTCAGCGGGTAGCCCATGTCGGTGTGCATCACGCTGCCATCCTGCACATTGCTGTTCCTGCCGATCAGGATCAGTTCATTGTCGCCCCGCAACACCGCGTTGAACCAGACGTTGGCGCCCTCCTCCAGCTTGACCTTGCCCACGAGTGTGGCATTGGGTGCCACCCAGCTGTCAGGGTGGGTCTCGACGCGGGCGTCGCCCAGGCGGTATTTCATGGTGTGTCCTCGCGGCTTGCCATTCAGGTGATGGCTTAGATATTGATGAAGCTCTTGGGCGGCTGGTGCAGGCTGATCCTGGCGTCGTCATACAGCAGGTTGATCAGCTCGACGATCATGATGGCGGTCAGTCCCCAGATCTTGTACTCGCCAAAGCGGTAGCTCGGCACGTACCAACTGCGGCCCTGATAATCGATGCGATGGGTGTGCTCGCGCGGGTCCTGACGGAAAAAATCCAGCGGCACGCTGAAAACAGCGGCAATTTCGGCGTCGTTGGCCAGGTACTCGACGTAATCGGGAACCACCCCCACGTAAGGCGTAACGCGAATGCCATGCAGGGAAATCAGCGGGCTCAAGGGGCCGATCACTTCCACCAGGCCCGGCGGCAGGCCGATTTCCTCTTCGGCTTCGCGCAGCGCGGTGAAGATCAGGTCCGGGTCTTCGGGGTCACGGCGCCCGCCGGGAAACGCGACTTCGCCGCCATGGGTCGACAGCCCGCTGGCGCGCAGGGTCAGGATCAGTTCGGGTTCGTCGCTGCGGGTAATGGGCACCAGCACCGCGGCCTCGGGGAACCGCCCGTCGGTCTCCAGCGTGTGCGGCGTGTGATTGCTTACCCGGCGAAGTAGCTCGTCCAGCATGAGTCATCTCGGTCTGTTGGCTACCTTGCATCATGCACCAAAGCGTGCGGGCGCCCAACCCCAAAACCGCAGGCGTGTCGTTAAACGACAACTTGCAGGAACGCCCGGCACCAAGCCAAGATGCACGCAATCTCCAGGAACCCGAGCATGAACTTCTGCAGCCAGTGCGGTAAACCGGTCACCCAACGCATCCCCGATGGCGACGCGCACCTGCGTTATGTGTGCGATCACTGCCACACCATCCACTATCAGAACCCCAATATCGTGGCCGGCACCCTGCCGGTGTGGGGCGACCAAGTGCTGCTGTGCCGCCGCGCCATCGAGCCGCGCCTGGGTTACTGGACCCTGCCCGCAGGCTTCATGGAAAACGGCGAGACCGTGGAACAGGCCGCCGTGCGCGAAACCTTCGAAGAAGCCTGCGCGCGCATCCGCAACCTGCAGATCTATACCCTGATCGACGTGCCGCATATCAGCCAGGTGCATATTTTCTACCGCGCAGAACTCGTCGACCTAAACTTTGCCGCCGGTATCGAAAGCCTTGAGGTGAAGCTGTTCGACGAGGCCGATATCCCTTGGTCCGAACTGGCTTTCCGCACGGTGGGGCGTACCCTGGAATGCTTTTTTGCCGACCGTCGGCAACAGGCTTTCCCCGTGCGCAGCGAAGCGGTACCGCCCATGTCCAACACCGCCCGGTCCTGATCCGGCTCCCAGGAAATCGTGTCAATGCGTTGGTTGCTCGCTCTGCTCTGCCTGTCGTTCGCCTCGCTGTCATCGGCGTCCACCCTGGAAACCCTGGGCGGCAAACCGGTGGAGAAGGTCCTGGTGCTCAAGTCTGCCCACCAATTGCAGTTGATCAACGACGGCAAGCCCCTGAAGACCTACCGCATCTCCCTGGGCAAGAACCCCAAGGGCCACAAGCTGATCGAGGGCGACCGCCGTACACCGGAAGGTTTTTACTGGCTCGACTGGCGCAAGGTCAGCGACCGCTACAACCTGGCCATGCACATTTCCTACCCCAATATCAGCGACGCCGCCCGCGCCCGCCGCGAAGGCGTGAAGCCCGGCAGCATGATCATGATCCACGGCACGCCTGACACCGCAGACTACCCGGAGCAGTGGTTCCACACCCTGGACTGGACCGATGGCTGCATCGGCATGCGCAACGTCGACATGCGCGAGGTCTGGAACCTGGTCAAGGACGGCACCCTGATCGAGATCCGGCCCTGATCTTCAACCGCTCGTAAAATAATTCGAAATATTTTCCCGCCCCTGACAGCGCCTGCCGGTGAATACCAGTTCACCGCGCGGGCTTGCGTCGTTCTGCGCGCCATAAAGACCTCTCTAATACCACTTGATGCCAAGCCCCAATACAGGGCTCTGAAACCGGTGCCTGCACGGTTTTGGGTGCATTGACATGGTATCTAAGTGGTATTAGTTTCCGGCCAATACCGGGCGACAACATTCCAAATAACGCATCGGACACTCACCCATGAATCCCATCCTGGCCCTGCGCCCTGACGACACGCAATCCACGCCGCTGTACCTGCAACTGGCCCGTAATCTGGAAGCGGCCATCCATGCCGGCGAGTGGAAATCCGAACAGGCCTTGCCCTCCGAACGCGTACTCAGTGAGCAGTTGAGTATCTCGCGGGTCACTGCACGCAAAGCCCTGCAAGTGCTGTTTGCCCAGGGCCTGATCCGCCGCAGTCAGGGTTCCGGCACCTTTATCACGCCGCGCCTGGAACAACCGCTGTCGCGCCTCTCGGGCTTCAGCGAAATGCTGAGCCTCAAGGGTTTTGTGCCCAGCTCGCACTGGCTGGAGCGCGAGGTCACCCCGCCAACGCACGAAGAGCTGATCCGTCTCGCCCTGTCACCCACCGACAAGGTCGCGCGCCTCAAGCGTTTGCGCAAAGCCGATGACACGGTCATGGCCATCGAGATGACTACCCTCCCCGCCTCGGTGCTGCCACAGCCGCACACCTTGGGCAACTCGCTCTACGAATACCTGGAAGGCATCGGCAAGCCCATCGTGCGCGCCCTGCAGCATGTGCAGGCAATCAATGCGTCGGACGAGTTCGCCGCCCTCGTGGGCATCGCCCCCGGCACCGCCATGCTGCTGATGTCGCGGGTTGGCTACACCGCCGACAACACGCCGATTGAGATCACCGACACCTACTGCCGCAACGACTACTACGACTTTGTCGCAGAGCTGCGTCGTCATGACTACTCCGCTGAACTGCGACTCTAGAGAACTGCCCATGTCCGAAGACAACATCCTCACACCCCAGGGCTGGATTCGCGGCCGCCTGGTGCACGAAAACGGCCGGGTGAGCGCCATCGAAGGCACGCCCTGTGACCCCGCCGACAATGACCTGCCTTACCTGCTACCGGGCTTTATCGACCTGCATGTGCACGGCGGCGGCGGGGCCGACATCATGGAAGGTGCAAGCGCCTTCGAGACCATCACCCGCACCCACGTGCGCTTTGGCACCACCTCACTGCTGGCCACCACCATGACCGCGCCGGTGGAGGAGATTTCCCGCGTACTCGGCCAGCTCGGCACCTTCTGCGAGCAACGCCCCACCGGCAGCGCGCGGGTGCTCGGTGTACACCTGGAAGGGCCCTACATCAACCCGGGCAAACTCGGCGCCCAGCCCAACTTCGCCCATACCGCCTTGATCGCCGAAGTGGAGGCCTACCTCGCCCTGGCGCCGATCCGCGTGATCACCATCGCGCCGGAAATCGCCGGCCACGCGGCGTTGATCCGCGCGCTCAGCGAACGCGGCGTGCGCATGCAGATCGGCCACACCCTGGGCAGCTATGAAGAAGGCGTGGCCGCCCTCGAAGCCGGCGCCACCAGCTTCACCCATTTGTACAACGCCATGAGCCCGTTGCATCACCGTGAACCCGGCATCGTCGGCGCCGCGCTGGCCCACGCCCAATACGCCGAGCTGATCCCCGACCTGCTGCACGTGCACCCCGGTGCCATGCGCGTGGCCCTGCGTTCGATCCCGTGCCTGTACTGCGTGACCGACTCCACCGCCGCCGCCGGCATGCCCGACGGCGAATACAAGCTGGGCAGCCACACCGTGACCAAATGCCTGGGCGGCGTGCGCCTGGCCGACGGCACCCTGGCCGGCAGCACGCTGACCATGGATCAGGCGCTGCGCAACCTGGTGAAAATCGGCCTGCCCATCAGCGAAGCCTCACAACGCCTGTCGCAATTTCCGGCGGACTACCTGGGCCTGCAGGCGCGCGGCCGCCTGCAACCCGGCAGCTTTGCCGACTGCGTGCGCCTGGACCGCGCCCTGACCCTCACCGACGTAATGGTCGAAGGAGAAACCATTGACTTCAAAAATGCTTGAAGAGGCCCTGGCCTCCGCTGATGCCGTCGCCGCGCAACTGCAACGCCTCGGCGTGCCACTGCAGAACATCACCGAGCGCCTGCGCCGCCAGCCGCCGCAGGTGGCGCTGACCATCGCCCGCGGCAGTTCCGACCATGCCGCCAGCTACTTCGCCTACCTCGCCATGCAGCATGTGGGCATCCCGGTGGCGTCGCTGCCAATGTCGGTGGTGACCCTGTTGCAGGCACCGTTGCAGGTCAGCGGCCAGGTGGCGTTCGGTTTCTCGCAGTCGGGGCAGAGCCCGGACCTGGTCGACAGCCTGCGCCTGCTGCGCAAGCGCGGGGCCTTGAGTATCTCGCTGGTCAACGCCGAGGACTCGCCGCTGGAAGCCGCCTGCGAATTCCACGTGCCACTGTGCGCCGGGCCGGAACTCAGCGTGGCGGCGACCAAAAGCTTTATCGCCACCCTCAGCGCCAGCGCGCAGTTGATCGGACACTGGAGCCAGGAAGCCGATTTGCTGCGATCCTGCCGCGCCCTGCCCGACGAGCTGCGTGCAGCCGCGAAGCAGGATTGGACACTCGCCATTGACGCCCTCAAAGGCAGCCAGCGCCTGATGGTGATCGGCCGTGGCGCCGGTTTTGCCATCGCCCAGGAAGCTGCGCTCAAGCTCAAGGAAACCTCGGCGATCCAGGCCGAAGCCTTCAGCAGCGCCGAAGTGCGCCACGGCCCGATGGCCCTGATCGACGAAAACTACCCGCTGCTGATATTCGCCCCACGCGGTGCCGAACAGGCCGGCCTGTTGAGCCTGGCCGCCGATATGCGCCAGCGCGGCGCCCGCGTGTTGCTGGCCGCGCCGGACGATATCGCCGAACGCGACCTGACCCTGAGCCGCGCCGAGCACCCGAGCCTCGATCCGATCCTGGCCATCCAGAGTTTCTACGTGATGGCCGCAGGTCTCGCTGAAGCTCGTGGCATGGACCCGGACCAGCCGCGCCACCTGAGCAAAGTCACCCGCACTCACTGAGTGGTGTTTTCCTGATGAGTACCGTGCCCATGTCCAACAACAATAATGTATTGACCCTCAGCGCTCCCCTCAGCGGGCCGCTGCTGGCCCTGGGCGACGTCCCCGATGACGTGTTCGCCAGCGGCGCCATGGGCGACGGTATCGCCATCGACCCGTTGAATGACTGCCTGCATGCGCCGTGCGACGGTGTGATCATCCATGTCGCCCGCACCGGGCATGCATTGACGATTCGCGCTGCAAACGGCGCCGAACTGCTGATGCACCTGGGCATCGACACCGTGGAGCTGGGTGGCGAAGGCTTTGAGCTGCTGGTCGAGCACGGTGCGCAGGTGAGCAACGGGCAGGCACTGGTGCGCTTTGACCTGGACCGCATCGCGCGGCGGTGCAAGAGCCTGGTAAGCCCGATCATTCTGACCAACAGCGAACGCTTTGAACTGACGCCTCGGTCATTGAAAACCGTGAAGGTCGGCGAGCCGTTGATGCAGGTCGCCGTGCGTTCAGCCGCCTGCGTTCAAACCGCTGTGGATAACTCAACGGTCGAGGCCAGCGCCCGTGTGCGCGTTACTCACCGTGGTGGTTTGCACGCACGTCCGGCTGCGCTGATCCGCAAAACCGCCCAGGGCTTCAGCAGTCAGGCACAGTTGCACTTCGCGGGTAAATCGGCGGCATGCGACAGCCTGATTGGCCTGATGGGCTTGGGCATTGGCGAGGGCGATGAAGTACGCGTCAGCTGTCGCGGCAACGACGCCGACGCGGCGTTGCAGGCATTGGTGGCCGCCCTGTCCGTGACAATCAGCGAAGCCCATCAGCCCCCGGCCGTTACCGCTGCGCCACCTCGAGTCCGCGTCGAAGCCGACGTGCTGCAAGGCGTGTGCGCTGCGCCCGGCCTGGTGTGCGGACCGTTGATCCGTCTCAGCGGCGTTGAGCTGCCAGCCGATACCGGCGGCCATCGCGTCGATGAACAACTCGAACGCCTGGACGCGGCGCTGGAACAGGTGCGCGGCGAAATCCGCGACACGCTGGCGCACGCTCGGCAGCGCAAAAACGCCGAGGAAGAAGACATCTTCGCCGCCCACCAGGCCCTGCTGGAAGACCCGGCGCTGCTTGACGCGGCCACCGCGTCCATCGAACACGGCAGCGCCGCCACCCACGCCTGGCGCGATGCGATCCAGGCCCAATGCGCGGTGTTGCTGGCGCTGGGCAAGCCGCTGTTCGCCGAACGCGCCAACGACCTGCGTGACCTGCAACAACGCGTGTTGCGCGCCTTGCTCGGTGACGCCTGGCATGTCGAATTGCCGACGGGTGCGATTGTCAGCGCCCATGAGCTGACACCGTCCGACCTGCTGCAACTGAGCGCGCAAAACGCCGTCGGCATCTGCATGGCCGAAGGTGGCGCGACGTCCCACGTGGCGATCCTGGCCCGGGGTCAGGGCTTGCCCTGCGTGGTGGCGTTGGGCACCGAACTCCTGGATGTGCCGCAGGGCCAGCGTGTGGTCCTGGACGCGGCCAATGGTCGCCTGGAACTGGCGCCCAGCGACGCCCGGCACGCCCAAGTGCACCAGATTCTCGACGCGCAGAAGCTGCGCCGCCAGCAGCAACAGACCCAGGCCCAATTACCCGCACACACCACCGACGGCGTGAGCGTTGAAGTCGCTGCCAATGTCGCCTCCAGCGCCGAAGCCGAGGTGGCCTTTGAAAACGGCGCCGACGGCGTCGGCCTGTTGCGTACCGAATTCCTCTTCGTCGACCGTCGCACCGCGCCCGATGAACAGGAGCAACGTCAGGCCTATCAAGCCGTACTGGATGCCATGGGCGATAAGTCGGTGATCATCCGCACTATCGATGTGGGCGGCGACAAGCAACTGGACTACCTGCCGTTGCCCGCCGAGGCCAACCCGGTGTTGGGCCTGCGCGGTATTCGCCTGGCCCAGGTGCGCCCCGATGTGCTCGACCAGCAACTGCGCGCGCTGCTGCAAGTAGCGCCGCTCGAACGCTGCCGCATCCTGCTGCCGATGGTCAGCGAGGTGGATGAACTGCTGCAGATCCGCCAGCGCCTGGATCAACTATGCGCCGAGCTGGAACTGACCCGGCGTCCGGAACTGGGCGTGATGATCGAAGTGCCCGCCGCTGCACTGATGGCCGAGCAGCTCGCGCTGTATGCAGACTTTTTGTCCATCGGCACCAATGACCTGTCCCAGTACACCCTGGCCATGGACCGCGATCACGCCGGTCTGGCGGCGCGGGTCGATGCGTTGCACCCGGCGCTGCTGCGGCTGATTGCCCAGACCTGCGCGGGGGCGGCGAAACATGGGCGTTGGGTTGGCGTATGTGGCGCCCTGGCCTGCGACCCAATGGCCACGCCGGTGCTGATCGGCCTGGGCGTCAGCGAGCTGTCGGTGAGCCCGCTGCAGATCGGCGAAATCAAGGACCGCGTCCGCCACCTGGATGCGGCGCACTGCCGGCAACTGAGCCAGGGCCTGCTCGACCTGAGCAGCGCCCGAGCCGTTCGCCAGGCCTGTCAACACCACTGGCCGCTGAGCTGATAACAACAACAAAAGGAGACACGCCATGTATCAACATTTCATCGAAGGCCTGCAACGCCTGGGCCGCGCCTTGATGCTGCCGATCGCGATTCTGCCGATTGCCGGCCTGCTGCTGCGCCTGGGCGATACCGACCTTTTGAACATCGCGGTGATGCACGACGCCGGGCAAGCGATCTTCGCCAACCTGGCATTGATCTTCGCCATCGGCATTGCCGTGGGTTTTGCCCGCGACAACAACGGCACGGCAGGTCTGGCCGGTGCGATTGGTTACCTGGTGATGATCTCCACTCTCAAGGTGATGGACACCACCATCAACATGGGCATGCTCGCCGGTATCGCCAGTGGCTTGATGGCAGGCGGACTGTATAACCGCTTCAAGGACATCAAGTTGCCGGAGTACCTCGCCTTTTTTGGCGGGCGACGGTTTGTGCCGATTGTCACCGGGTTCAGCGCGGTTGGCCTTGGCGTGATTTTTGGGCTGATCTGGCCGCCGATCCAACAGGGCATCAACAGCTTCGGCGCGTTGCTGATGGACAGCGGCAGCCTCGGCGCCTTCGTGTTTGGTGTGTTCAACCGGCTGCTGATCGTCACCGGCCTGCACCATATCCTCAACAACATGGCCTGGTTTGTGTTTGGCACCTTTACCGACCCGGTCACCGGCGCGGTCGTCACCGGTGACCTGACCCGTTACTTCGCCGGCGACCCCAAAGGCGGCCAGTTCATGACCGGCATGTTCCCGGTGATGCTGTTCGGCCTGCCTGCCGCGTGTCTGGCGATGTACCGCAACGCGCTGCCGGAACGGCGCAAAGTGATGGGCGGGATTTTCCTGTCGATGGCGCTGACCTCGTTCCTGACCGGCGTGACGGAGCCGATCGAGTTCGCATTCATGTTTCTGGCGCCGTTCCTGTACCTGATCCACGCGGTGCTGACCGGCCTGTCGATGGCCGTGACCAACCTGCTGAATATCCACCTCGGGTTTACCTTCTCCGGAGGGTTTATCGACATGGTGCTGGGTTGGGGCAAGTCCACCAATGGCTGGCTGATATTCCCGGTTGGCCTGGCCTACGCGTTGATTTACTACAGCGTGTTCAGCTACTGCATTCGCCGTTTCAACCTGAAGACACCGGGCCGGGAAGATATCCAGGTGGCGCAGGCTGAGGTGATGAACGACAACCAGCGTGCCACGGCTTATATCCGCGCGCTGGGCGGTGCGGACAATCTGCTGAGTGTGGGCGCCTGCACCACGCGGTTGCGCCTGGACATGGTCGATCGCAACAAGGCAGTGGATGCGGAGTTGAAAGCGCTGGGCGCCATGGCGGTGGTGCGGCCGGGTAATGGCGGGAGTTTGCAGGTGGTGGTCGGGCCGCTGGCCGACAGCATTGCTGATGAAATTCGCCTGGCGATGCCGTCGTTTGTTGCCAGTGCGCCGGTTGCGCCTGTGGATAAACCAGCGGCGGTGAATGTGCAGGAGGCCGAGAAATGGCTGAGTGCACTGGGCGGACGAGCCAATGTGCAGCAGTTGGAGGCCGTGGCGATGACGCGGTTACGGGTGGAATTGGGAGATGACTCGGGGTTGTCCGAAACGGCCCTGACCGCGCTGGGTTGTCAGGGTGTCAGCCGGCTGGAAAGCGGAGTCTGGCACTTGTTGATTGGCGACAAGGCCCTGGGCCTGGGTGAAGCGCTGGAGCGGTTGGTCGGTGACCGTGAGGTCGGTTCCAGGGTTTAGAAGCACAGTGGTTCCATTGGCCCCAATCGGGAGCAAGCCCCCTCCCACATTTTGACTATGTGAATACGTTCAAATGTGGGAGGGGGCTTGCTCCCGATTGGGCCTGACAGGCGCCCGAGAATCAGGCGCCTGCCACCCGGGTCTTAGCCACCAAAGACCAGATTGGCCGACTGAGCCCCCGCGTTTTTCACCGTAAAGTCCTTGGCTTGCACGGCGGTCTTCAACGCGTAGTCATAGTTGGAATTGGCCGTCCACTGCGCCTTCGGCGACTTCTGGTTAGTGATCGCAGGCACGCTGCCGATATCGGTGAAGGTGCCGTTGCCTTTGTCGTCCAACATGCCGTTGCTGGCGCTGCCCTCACCAAAGTGGTTGTACTCGGAAAGAATGTTGGCGTTTTGCGCCAGGGTAAAGCCCAGGTGGAACTTGTTGATGTAGTTGTTATAGACATGGAAGTAGCCATAGCGCATCAGCCCCGGTGCGCGCACTTCCAGATTGTCGAAGCGGTTATGGCAGATCGTCAGCCGTGGAAAACCGTTGAACGCCGTGTTGTTGTCATCGCTCGGGTGGCCGAGGATCAAGCCGTACTTGTGGTTACCAAAGAAGCAGTTGCTGATGGTCGCATAGTCGGCCTTGTCACCCATGTAGAGCAACTTGTCGAGGCTGCCGTCGTTGACGGACCAGGTGTGACCGACGAAAGAGCAATGGTCGATCCAGTACTTGCTGCCGTGGTTGAGGTACAGCTGGATGTCGTCGTTGTCTTTGATGCCAGCCGAGTGCTGGAAAACGATGTTCTGGAAAATGATGTTTTGCGACGCTGAGGTTGCCCGCAGGTGGATGTTGGTGAGGGTGCGGTTCTGGAACGAGCCCACCAGGGTCTTGTTGGAGCCCAGGTTCACTTTGGTCAGGCTGGAAGCCGAAAGGTTGCTGTTGATCACCAGCACGCGAGGGGTCGCGTCGCCGATATTGGCCTTGAGTTGATCCAGGTTGGTAATATTGACCACGGGACCTGCCCAGCCGCCGGTAACCTTGGCAGCCTTGGCAAAGCCTGTGATGCCGTTGAGTTTGCTTTCTGGATAAGACATGTGAGTTCCCTCTCTAAAGAAACATGACCGTCCTGGTCACGGGTACAAATACTGTACATGCAAACAGTGCTTTATAAATTTATTATCGTCAACCCCTATTCAAATCCAGGCTGTCCGGGACGCCGCCTTCGCGAGCAAGTTTCAACCGACGATAAAAAACCCGCTGACCAAACCGGCCCAGCGGGTTTCCTGTTTTTACAGCCGTCGAATCAAAAATCCGCCAACTGCCATACCTCATAAGCCGGTGTTTCATACGGGTGGCTCAGCTTCAAAGCAGCCACAACAGCCATAATCAACGCATCTGCCACCACCATCTCAACCTTCCATTCTTCAACCACTTCAACCTGACCCACCTGCCCAAGATACGGCTGGCTGCCGTCCAATGCGCGAAACTGGCCCTGGCCCGGCACTTGCCAGGCGCAGCTGTCGTAGTTGCCGATGCGCCCGCCGCCGGCGGCGAAGACGGCGGTTTTCACCGTCTCCACATGGCTTGCGGGTACAAAGAAGGCGAGCTTGTACACCGCCTCAGTTCACCCACACGCGGGCGTTGCGGAACATGCGCATCCAGCCGCCGTCTTCGTCCCACTCTTCCGGGCGCCACGAGTTCTGCACGGCGCGGAACACGCGCTCCGGGTGCGGCATCATGATGGTCACGCGGCCGTCGCGGCTGGTGAGGCCGGTGATCCCGCGCGGCGAGCCGTTCGGGTTGGCCGGGTAGCCTTCGGTGACCTTGCCGTGGTTGTCGACGAAACGCAGGGCCACGGTGCCGGACAGGTCGGCTTCGAGCAGCGCTTCTTCGCTGGCGAACTCCGCGTGGCCTTCACCGTGGGCGATGGCGATCGGCATGCGCGAACCGGCCATGCCCTGCAGGAAGATCGAGTTGGACTCCTGCACCTGCACCATGGCAACGCGCGCTTCGAACTGCTCGGAGCGGTTGCGCACAAAGTGTGGCCAGAACTCGCTGCCGGGGATCAGTTCGCTGAGGTTGGACATCATCTGGCAACCGTTGCATACGCCCAGCGTGAAGCTGTCGTTGCGCTCGAAGAAGCCCTGGAACGCATCGCGGGCGCGGCTGTTGAACAGCGCTGACTTGGCCCAGCCTTCGCCGGCCCCCAGCACGTCGCCGTAGGAGAAACCGCCACAGGCGACCAGGCCTTTGAACTCATTGAGGTCAACGCGACCGGCGAGGATGTCACTCATGTGCACGTCAATCGCATTGAAGCCGGCACGGTCGAACGCGGCAGCCATTTCCACCTGGCCGTTGACACCCTGCTCACGCAGCACGGCAACCTGTGGCCGGATGCCTTTCTTAATGTAGGGCGCGGCCACGTCCTGGTTCACGTCGAAGCTGAGCATGGTGCTCAGGCCCGGATTGTCTTCTTCCAGGATCGCGTCGAATTCCTGCTCGGCGCAATCGGCGTTATCACGCAGGCGCTGGATCTGGTAGCTGGTCTCGGACCATTGGCGTTGCAGCAGGCGGCGCTGGCCGGAGAACACGGTGTCGCCGTTGAACGAGATGTTGATCTCACCGTTGTTGATCGGCTGGCCGATGACGGCCACGCAGTCATCCAGGCCGGCGGCGCTGAATTGGGCGAGTACGTCCGGGGTTGCGTCCTGGCGTACCTGGATCACGGCGCCCAGCTCTTCGTTGAACAGGATGCCGTTGATTTCAGAGGCATCCTCGGCAACGCTGTCGAGCACGATGTTCAGACCGCAGTGACCGGCAAAGGCCATTTCCACAACGCTGGTGAGCAGGCCACCATCGGAACGGTCGTGATAAGCCAGCAGGTGGCCGTCGGCGTTGAGGCCCTGGATCACGGCGAAGAAGGCCTTGAGGTCTTCAGCGTCGTCGACGTCCGGCGCCTGCTTGCCGAGCTTGCCGTGGGTCTGCGCAAGGATCGAGGCGCCCATGCGGTTCTGCCCACGGCCGAGGTCGATCAGGATCAGGTCGGTGGTGCCCTTGTCCATGCGCAGTTGCGGGGTAAGGGTCTGGCGGATATCGGTGACCGGGGCAAAACCGGTGACGATCAGCGACAGCGGCGAGGTGACGCTCTTGTCGGTGCCGTCCTCGTTCCAGCGGGTGGCCATGGACATGGAGTCCTTGCCCACCGGAATGGTGATGCCCAGCTCCGGGCACAGCTCCATGCCCACGGCCTTGACGGTGTCGTAGAGGCGCGCGTCTTCACCGGGATGGCCGGCGGCCGACATCCAGTTGGCCGACAGTTTGATATCGGACAATTTACCGATGCGCGAAGCTGCGATGTTGGTGAGGGTTTCACCAATCGCCATGCGGCCCGACGCCGGAGCGTCCAGCAGGGCCAGCGGCGTGCGCTCGCCCATGGCCATGGCTTCACCGGTGTACACGTCGAAGCTGGTGGCGGTGACGGCAACGTCGGCCACCGGCACCTGCCACGGGCCGACCATCTGGTCACGGGCCACAAGGCCGGTGATGGTACGGTCGCCGATGGTGATCAGAAAGCTTTTGCTGGCCACGGCCGGGTGGTGCAGCACGCGCTCGATGCTGTCGGCCAGCTCCAGCGCGCGCGGGTCGAAATCATCGCCCAGCTCGGCTTCACGAACCGCCGAACGGTGCATGCGCGGGGCCTTGCCCAGCAGCACTTCGAGCGGCATGTCCACCGGGCTGTTGCCGAAGTGGCTGTCGGTCACGGTCAGTTGCGGCTCGGCCGTGGCCTCGCCGACCACGGCAAACGGGCAACGCTCGCGTTCGCAGATAGCCTGGAAGCGCGCGAAATCTTCAGGGCCGACGGCGAGTACGTAGCGCTCCTGGGATTCGTTGCTCCAGATTTCGTGCGGGGCCATGCCCGGCTCGTCATTTGGAATGTTGCGCAGTTCGAAACGGCCGCCCCGCTCGCCATCGTTGACCAGTTCCGGGAAGGCGTTGGACAAGCCACCGGCGCCCACGTCGTGGATAAAGCTGATCGGGTTCTTGTCGCCCAACTGCCAGCAACGGTCGATGACTTCCTGGCAGCGACGTTCCATCTCCGGGTTTTCGCGCTGTACTGAAGCGAAGTCCAGGTCCGCCGAGCTGGTGCCGGTGGCCATTGAGGAAGCTGCACCGCCGCCCAGGCCGATCAGCATCGCCGGGCCGCCGAGCACGATCAGCTTGGAGCCGACCAGAATCTCGCCTTTCTTGACGTGTTCTTCACGGATGTTGCCCATGCCGCCGGCCAGCATGATCGGCTTGTGGTAGCCGCGCACTTCATCGCCACGCGGGGTGGTGATGGACTGTTCGAAGGTGCGGAAATAACCGGTGAGCGCCGGGCGCCCGAATTCGTTGTTGAACGCGGCGCCGCCCAGCGGGCCTTCGATCATGATGTCCAGCGCGGTGACGATGCGCTCAGGCTTGCCGTAGGGCACTTCCCAGGGCTGTTCGAAGCCCGGGATCTGCAGGTTGGACACGGTAAAACCGGTGAGGCCCGCCTTGGGCTTGGCGCCACGGCCGGTGGCGCCTTCGTCGCGGATTTCGCCGCCCGAACCGGTGGCGGCGCCCGGGAACGGGGCAATCGCGGTCGGGTGGTTGTGGGTCTCGACCTTCATCAGGATGTGCACCGGTTCCTGCACCGCGCCGTACTGGCGGGTCTCAGGGTCCGGGAAGAAGCGACCGGCGACCGAGCCGACGATCACCGAGGCGTTGTCCTTGTACGCCGACAGCACACCTTCGCTGTGCATCACGTAGGTGTTCTTGATCATGCCGAACAGGCTTTTTTCCTGGCTCTGGCCGTCAATGTCCCAACTGGCGTTGAAGATCTTGTGACGGCAATGCTCGGAGTTGGCCTGGGCGAACATCATCAGTTCGATGTCGTGGGGGTTGCGCTGCAGGCCGTTGAAGGCGTCGACCAGGTAGTCGATCTCATCTTCGGCGAGCGCCAGGCCCAGTTCGGTGTTGGCTTTCTCGAGGGCGGCGCGGCCACCGCCGAGCACGTCAATCGCGGTGAGCGCCTTGGGCTCGGCGTGGCCGAACAGGCCGGCGGCCTGTTCCAGCTGGCTGACGATGATCTGGGTCATGCGGTCGTGCAGGCTGCTGGCAATCAGCTCGGCTTCGGCGTCGCTGAACTGCCCGGCGACGTAGAAGGCGATGCCGCGTTCCAGGCGCTGGATCTTGTCCAGGCCACAGTTGCGGGCGATGTCGCTGGCCTTGCTCGACCAGGGCGAGATGGTGCCGAACCGTGGCAGAACCAGGAACAAGCGCCCGGCGGGCTCTTGAACGGGAACGCTGGGACCGTACTTCAGAAGGCGTGCCAGCACTTGCTGTTCGTCGGCGGTCAAGACGCCGTTAACGTCGGCGAAATGAGCAAATTCAGCATACAGGCCTGTAACCGCTGGAACCTTCTGGCTCAGTTGCTCAAGGAGTTTGCTGTGGCGAAAGGCAGAAAGGGCAGGAGCGCCGCGCAGGATCAACATCTTCGGGACAGCCTCGGGAAGGGGGTGTGCTTTGAGGCCGTGCATTCTAGCGTAAACCTTCGCCAACGGCACCCGAAACGGCACCGCTGGCCGCCGCCGAACGTCAGTTGGCCGTGATTGCACCCTATCGGGGCAAAATCCCTGGCGTTGGGCGCAGTTATTTTAACCGTCACAATCGTGCGCCAACCCGCGTTTCTGCGGGCTGCAGCACAGTTTTTGCGGCGCTAGCAGACAAGTGCGCCGCTGTCGAGATATGGCGCCACGGGCCGTTTGCGTATACTGCGCAGATGTTCTCCCCAACTGCTTTGCGCCCGCGATGCGCCAAATGGCTGCTCGCAACCGGACTCTTCCTGATGCTCAGCGCCTGTGTTGACAAACCCAGCACGCTCGAACGAATCAAGGAGGATGGCGTATTGCGGGTGATCACCCGGAACAGCCCCGCTACTTA
Source organism: Pseudomonas sp. MH9.3 (assembly GCF_034354675.1). NCBI lineage: Bacteria > Pseudomonadati > Pseudomonadota > Gammaproteobacteria > Pseudomonadales > Pseudomonadaceae > Pseudomonas > Pseudomonas sp. MH9.3. The sequence continues at coordinate 2,548,861 of NZ_CP133785.1, forward strand.
TTTCCAGGACCGCAACGGTGAAACCGGTTTCGAGTACGAACTGGTCAAGCGCTTTGCCGATGACCTGGGCGTGAAGCTCGAGATCGAGACCGCCGACAACCTCGATGACCTGTTCGGCCAACTGGGCAAGCCCAACGGCCCGGTGCTCGCCGCCGCAGGCCTGGTGCGCAGCGAGCCGCGCCAGCAGCAGGTGCGCTTCTCCCATCCGTACCTGGAAGTGACCCCGCAGGTCATCTATCGCAATGGTCAGTCACGCCCGACCAACGCGGCGGACCTGGTGGGCAAGAAGATCATGGTGCTCAAGGGCAGCACCCACGCCGAACAACTGGCGGCGCTGAAAAAACAGAACCCTGCCATCGAATATGAAGAATCCGACGCCGTCGAGGTGGTCGACCTGTTGCGCATGGTGGACGAGGGGCAAATCGACCTGACCCTGGTGGACTCCAACGAAGTGGCGATGAACCAGGTGTACTTCCCCAATGTGCGCGTGGCCTTCGACCTTGGCGATGCCAGCAACCAGAGCTGGGCCGTGGCCGCAGGCACCGACAACAGCCTGCTTAACGAGATCAACAGCTACCTCGACAAGGTGGAAAAGAACGGCACCCTGCAGCGTCTCAAAGATCGTTATTACGGGCATGTGGATGTACTCGGCTATGTCGGCGCCTACACCTTCGCCCAGCACTTGCAGCAACGCCTGCCCAAATACGAGAAGCACTTCCGGGCCTATGCCAAGGAAGAAAAGGTCGACTGGCGGCTATTGGCGGCCATCGGCTATCAGGAATCGCTGTGGCAGCCGGCCGTCACCTCCAAAACCGGCGTGCGCGGCCTGATGATGCTGACGCAGAACACGGCCCAGGCGATGGGCGTGTCCAACCGCCTGGACGCCAAACAGAGCATCATGGGCGGCGCCAAGTACCTGGCCCGGATCAAGGATGAGCTGGACGACAAGATCGCCGAGCCGGACCGTACCTGGTTCGCCCTCGCCGCCTATAACGTGGGCACCGGCCACCTGGATGACGCGCGGATCCTGGCGAAGAAGGAAGGCCTGAACCCGAACAAGTGGCTGGACGTGAAGAAGATGCTGCCGCGCCTGGCGCAAAAGCAGTGGTACAGCAAGACCCGCTACGGTTATGCCCGCGGCGGTGAACCGGTGCACTTCGTGGCGAACATCCGGCGTTACTACGACATCCTCACCTGGGTGACCCAGCCGCAGCTTGAGGGCAACCAGGTGGTGGAAGGCGACCTGCATGTGCCGGGCGTGGACAAGAGCAAGCCGCCGGAAGACAACCCCAAACTCTGAGCACAGTACAAAACCAATGTGGGAGGGGGCTTGCTCCCTCCCACACTTGGATCTCCATTGCTGGCTGGATCTGCATTCGGGCTTAAAGGCCGGTGATCAGGTGTACGACACCGTCTGACAACACCACCGCTGGCACCCCTGCCGCCTTTAACGCCGCCTCATCCAACCGCCCCGCCTCCTGCAGTTGCACCCTCACCCGCGTCAGCGCCACCCGTTGCTGCGACTTGAGGTTATCGGCCCCGCCCAATGCACTCAGCACCTCGGCCGACAACAGCCCCGGTACCGGCGCGGCGTCCGTTTCGGCGATCAGGTCCGGGGTCAGCGCCTTCCAGAACGCCTGCTTCAGTTTATCCAACATGCTCAGTTCTCCCGCACAGGTGAGGTGTCGACGCTGGCCGCGTGAAATTGGCGCAGGGCCTCGCGCACATGGGCGGCCTCTTCCAGGCCCAGCACTTGGCGGGCGATAAGCTGGCAGTCGGTCAGCGCCCGCTCACGCACCGTGGCCTTGATGGTGGGAATGAGCGGCACGCTGACCGACAGCTCGTCCACCCCCAGGCCGATCAACAGCGGCACCGCCAACACTTCGGACGCCAATGCGCCGCACACGCCTACCCACTTGCCGTGGGCATGGGCGGCCTTGACGGTGCTGGCGATCAGGCGCAGCACTGCCGGGTGAAAGCTGTCGGCCTGGCGGGCCAGCCGGGGGTGGTCGCGGTCCATGGCCAGGGTGTACTGGGTCAGGTCGTTGGTGCCGATGGAGAAAAAATCCACATGGGGCGCAAACACATCCGCCATCAGCGCGGCGGACGGCACTTCGATCATGATGCCCAGCTTGGGCAACTCACTCAGGCCCAGCGCCTGCGCCTCCTCCTCCAGCATCTTGCGCGCCAGGTGCAGCTCCGACAGCAGGCTGACCATCGGCAACATGATATGCAGCCGCGCCAGCCCGGCACTGGCGAGGATCGCTCGGAACTGTTCGCGCAACAGCTCGGGACGCTCCAGGCACAGGCGAATGCCGCGTAAACCCAGAAACGGATTGGCCTCCGCTTCCATTGGCACATAGGCCAGCGGTTTGTCGCCGCCAACGTCAAGGGTGCGCACCACCAGGCTGCGCTCGGAACCCAGGGCACGGGCGATGGCGCTGTAGGTGTCCGCCTGTTCCTCGGGGCCGGGCGCGCGGTTGCGGTCCAGGTAGAGAAACTCCGAGCGCAGCAGGCCGACGCCCTCGCCGCCCAGCGTCAGGGACTGCTGTACCTCCTGCAACGAGGCGACGTTGGCGGTGATGTCGATGCGGTGCCCATCACGTGTTGTGGCAGGCGCTGACGCCTGCGCCATGTCCCGCTCACGCCGCTGCAGTTGCTGTTCGCGCTCGGTTTGCAGTGCTTCGATTTCGGCCAGGTCAGGCGCCAGGTGCAACTCGCCCTTGTCGGCGTCGAGCAACACCTGCATGCCGTTGGCCAGGGCCAGCACCTGCATCGGCACGCCACACAGTGACGGCAGGCCAAGGGCGCGGGCCAGGATCGCGACATGGCTGGTGGCACCGCCGCCGACGGTGACAAACCCCAGCACTTTGCCGGTATCCAGGCTGGCGGTTTGCGACGGGGTGAGCTGCTCGGCGATCAGGATGGCGCGCTCGGGCAATTCCCAGGCGCTGTCCTGAACGCCCAGAATCAGCTTCAGCACACGCCGGCCGACATCGGCCAGGTCCGTCGCCCGCTCGGCGAGCAGCGCATTGCCCATGCCGAGGAACAGTCTGGCGGTTGAGGTGGTGGCGTAGTTCCAGGCGTACGCGGCGCTTTTGCCCTTGCTGAGCAGACCATGGGCCTGCTCCAGCAGGGTGGGGTCGTCGAGCAGTTCCTGATGGGCGCGGAAAATCTGCGCCTGGGCACTGCCGGCCGCCTTGTCCTGGAGCGCCTGCAAGGCTTCGGCGGCGGCCAGCAGCGCACGGGTGAGCGTTGCGTGTTCGGCCGAGGTGCCGGCGCCGTTTTCGGTGATGTGCAGCGCCGGTTCAGCCACTTGAAACACTTGGCCGAACGCCGAACCCGGTGACGCGCACACGCCGCGCAGCAAGGTCGCCGACGCATCGGGCGTGGCCGCTTGCGCTGGCTGCGGCGCAGTCTCGACGGTCTCGCCGCAACCCTGCGCCAACAAGGTGACCAACGCCTTGATCGCCGCGTCGGCATCCTCCCCTGTCGCGCTGACCTGCAAGGTATCGCCCTGCACGGTTTGCAGCGCCATGATCGCGACCAGGGACTTGGCGTTGGCGCTTTGGGTTTGCTTGTGCAAGTGAACGGTGGCCTTGAAGCCTTTGGCCGTCTGCGCCAGCACCGCCGCCGGGCGCGCGTGCAGACCGTTGGCATTGGGCAGGGCCAGCGGCTCGGAGAACACGGCATTGCCCTCGTCCCTGCCGATTACCTCATCTGCGTCGGCGGGCGACACCTGCATCAGTGGCTGTCCCACCGCGACCGTGTCGGCGTCCGGCGCCAGCAGCACAAACGGCTCGCCGCTCGCCACCAGCACCAGCGTGAGCAAACTGCGGGCATTGAGCGCCACGTAATCGGCATCGAACTCGATCAGTGCTTGCCCGGCCTCCACCCGCTGGCCCTCCACGACCAACCGGGTGAAACCCTTCCCGGCCAGGTGCACCGTGTCCAGGCCAATATGCATCAGTACCTGCACACCGTTGTCGTCGGTGACGCTGACGGCGTGCCCGGTGTCCTGGATATTGCTGATGACCCCGGCGAACGGTGCGCAGAGGGTTTGCGAAGTAGGGTCGATGCACAGCCCATCGCCAATCATGCGGCTGGAAAATACCGGGTCGGGTACCTGCTCCAGCGCCAGCAGCACCCCGGACAGGGGCGCCAGCAGTTCCAGGGGTTTGGATAGGGTCATGCCTTCACCTGTTGTTTTTTGAGTGGGTCCGCGTTCATTTCCACCAGTATTCAACCTGCACCCCCACGTTCGAACCATGCTGCGCGCTGCCGTAGGCACCGGTGTCGGACAACGCCGAACCGGCCGCCAGTTCATTCGCCGCACGCTTGGCCGCCGCGTTCCAGGTCGCATACGTGTAGTACAAACGCACCTCCGGCCGCGCCCAGAATTCCGGGCCCTTGGGCGACCAGGTCGGGGCGAAGGTGAATTTGCTCAACTTGCGCGTCCCGCCGGCGGCGTCGACCTGATCATGGCCGAGTTCGGTGACCAGTTTGAATTGTTCAGTGAGCGCATACGCGGGGCGCACGCCGATGGACATCCAGGTCTGGTCCTGGCTGCCGGGGCGAATGTCCTTCTGGTACACCGCCTCGACCTGCCCACCGAAACGCGGAGTCACCTGCCAGTCGAAGAACTCGACGGCGCGGTAACTTTTGCTGCTCTTGTCGAGAAAGGTGTTGCCGGTGTAGCCCAGGCCCGTGCCGGGGCCTTCGCCGTATTGCAGGGCTAATTTGTTCTTGCCGCCCAGAAAGCCCGTTTGCACATGCTGCGCCGTCAAGGCCCAGCCGCTGTTGGTGTCGCGCCCACCGGCCCTGGCGATGTAACTCAAGCCCAACTCCAGCTCGCCGCCGGGATTGGTGTTGAAGCCGGCGACGTTGAAGTCGTGGCGGGTGGCGTATTCCTTCTGGTACAGGTTGTCCTTGCGCGACAGCGCGTAGCTGTACTTGAGGCCGCCGATCAGCACGTCCTCGATACCGCCGCCGGTGGCGCTCTGGTTCCAGTAGTAGAAGTCGGAAATATGGATGTCGTTACGTTTGTAGTAACGCCGCCCGGCCCACAGTGATCCGCCGTTAAGGGCGGGCAGGTTGGACCACTGCGCATACAACTGCGGCATGCGCGCCGAGCCGTTGTCTTCGCCCTGAAACGTGAGGGCGCGGTCATATTTGTTGTACAGCGACGCCATCGCATCGACGCTGAGCACCGAGCCATCGTCGAAGGTCAGCAGGTCCTGGCGCAGTTCCAGTTCGCCGTATTGCTCGCATTCGTTGCCCAAGCGGTATTTGGTCTGCGCACCCGGCAGTTGGAAGCATTGCTGCTTGCCACTGCCCGTAGACGTGCCCACGCCACTGCGCAAATAACCGGAAAACTCCAGCGCCTCGGCGCCGAACGGCAGGCCCAGACAGGAAGCAACGAGGCCCAGCTTTATGGTTGTTTTCATGACGCACTCCACTCATTTTTTATTATGGTTTTGAAGCGCCCCCGCATGCCCATGCAGGGGTTACAACGAGGCTGATTCCTTGAGGTGCAGCACAAAGGATTCATAAGGACGCAACGCCACAGAGCCCGTAAGCGCCGGGCAATCGGGGTAGTTGCTGATCAGCAGGCGTTGCTCGCTCGCCGCATTGATCACGTACTCAGGCAACTGGATGTCGCAGGGCTGGCCGTAAAAATTGTTGACCACCAGCAGGCGTTCGCCGTGGCCTTCGCGCAGGTAGGCCCAGACTTGCCGATGGCCTTGCAGCAACTCGCAGTAAACGCCTTCCTGGATCAGCGGTTCGCGGCGGCGCAAGCCGATGAGTGCGCGGTAATGATGCAGCACCGAGTGCGGGTCATCCCGCTGGCAGTCGACGTTGATCTGCGCCGCATTGGCCGGGATGCCGATCCACGGTTCGCCGCTGCTGAAGCCGGCGTTCGCCGCGCTGCTCCATTGCATTGGCGTGCGCCCGTTATCGCGGGACTTTTGCATGATCGCCGCCATGCTCGACGCCTCGGACTCACCGGCGTCACGCTTGAGGCGGAAGATATTCAGGGTCTCCACATCGCGATACTGCTCGATCCGGTCGAACCCCGGATTGGTCATGCCCAGCTCTTCGCCCTGGTACACAAACGGCGTGCCCTGCAAAAAGTGCAGCGCGGTGGCGAGCATCCTCGCCGAGACCACGCGATGTTCGCCGTCGTCACCAAAGCGCGAGACCACCCGCGGCTGATCATGGTTACACCAGAACAGCGCGTTCCAGCCGCCGCCGGCCTGCATGCCCAGTTGCCAGTCGGAGAAAATGCGCTTGAGCTGCAGAAAATCGAAGTCGGCCTGCACCCACTTCTGCAGGTTGGGGTAGTCGACTTTCAGGTGATGAAAATTGAAGGTCATCGACAGTTCTTTCGACTCCGGCCGCGAGTAGCGGATGCAGTGCTCGAGGCTGGTGGATGACATCTCGCCGACGTTGATCAGGTCGTGGCCTTCGAAGACTTCGCGGTGCATTTCCTGCAGGTACTGGTGCACGTTCGGGCCGTCGGTGTAGAAGCGCCGGCCGTCGCTGCTGTCTTCAGGGAAGTCGGCGGGCTTGGAGATCAGGTTGATCACGTCCAGGCGGAAACCGCCCACGCCCTTGTCGCGCCAGAAGCGCATCAGCTTGAACACCTCGGCGCGCACTTTGGGGTTGTCCCAATTGAGGTCGGCCTGGGTGTGGTCGAACAGGTGCAGGTAGTACTGCCCGGTCTGCGCCTCGTACTCCCAGGCCGAGCCGCCGAACTTGGATTCCCAATTGTTCGGCTGGTCGCGCCAGATGTAGAAGTCGCGGTACGGATTGTCGAGGCTGCTGCGCGCCTGCTGGAACCATTCGTGCTCGATGGAGGTGTGGTTGACCACGATATCGAGCATCAACTTGATGCCGCGTTTGGCCGCTTCGCCGATCAGCAGCTCGCAGTCGGCCATGGTTCCGTAGCTGGGGTCGATGGCGTAGTAATCGCTGATGTCGTAGCCATTGTCGCGTTGCGGCGAGCGCAGGAATGGGGTGATCCACAGGCAGTCGACGCCCAGCCACTGGAGGTAATCGAGCTTGTCCACGATGCCGAGCAGGTCCCCGGTGGCGTTACCCGCGTGGCTGTGGAAGCTTTTGGGGTAGATCTGGTAGATCACCGAGTGTTGCCAGTTTTGCATGGTGGGTTCCTTCAGTAGAATTTTGTGCCGTAGATGAGGGACTCATTGGGAGCAAGCCCCCTCCCACACTTGAACTGCATTCCAACTGTGGGAGGGGGCTTGCTCCCGATAGCGGCAGGTCAGGCAACCCTGTACCCGGGCCGAACGATCTTCATGCTCAACACGCAGGTCAAAACAAACGGCACGACCATCGCGATCACCATGCCCACCACAAACACCGGGATGGCACTCGGCACGATCGAGATAAACCCGGGCAACCCACCCACGCCGATGGCCGACGCCTGGACCTTGTTCAGCGCGAGGAAAATGCTGCCCAGGGCCGAGCCCAGCAGCGCTGCATAGAACGGAAACTTGAAGCGCAGGTTCACACCGAACATCGCCGGTTCCGTGATGCCGAAGTAGGCGGAAATCGCCGAGGTCGAGGCCATGCTTTTGTCCCGCGCGTTACGGGTCATGTAGAACACCGCCAGCGCGGCGCTGCCCTGGGCCAGGTTGGACATGACGATCATCGGCCAGATAAAGGTGCCGCCCTGGGTGGAGATAAGCTGCAGGTCGACGGCGAGAAACATGTGGTGCATGCCGGTGATCACCAGCGGCGCATAGAGCAGGCCGAAAATCGCGCCGCCGAGCATGGGCGCGATCTCGAACAGGGTGACCAGGCCTTCGGTGATCAGGATGCCGAGGTGACGCGTCACCGGGCCGATGATCGCCAGGGCCAGCACGCCGGTCACCACGATGGTGGTGATCGGCACCACCAGCAGTTGAATGGCATTCGGCACCCGCGCGCGCAGCCATTTTTCGATCACGCTCATCACAAAGGCCGCCATCAGGATCGGCAGAATCTGCCCCTGGTAACCGACCTTTTCGATCCGGAACCAGCCGAAAATATCGAAGTACGGCAGGCTCTGGCCGTCGAGCCCGGCGACGGCCTTGCCGTAGTTCCAGGCGTTGAGCAGATCGGGATGCACCAGCATCAGGCCGAGCACGATGCCGAGAATTTCACTGCCGCCGAACCGCTTGGCCGCCGACCAGCCGACCAGCGCCGGCAAGAACACGAACGAGGTGTTGGCCATCAGGTTGATCAGGCTCCACAGCCCGTCCAGGTTCGGGTAGGCCTCGAGCAGGGTCTGGCCCTCGATGAACATGCCCTTGGCGCCCATCAGGTTGTTAATGCCCATCAGCAGACCGGCGATGATCAGCGCAGGCAGGATCGGCATGAACACATCGGAGAACACCCGCACCAGACGCTGCATGGGGTTGGTCTTGTCGCCGCCGGCCTTCTTCACGTCGGCGATGGTCGACGCCGCCAGGCCGGTCAGTTCGCGCAGGGCGGCGTAGACCTTTTCCACTTCGCCGGGGCCGATCACCACCTGGAACAGGCCGCCGGTGAAGAACGACCCCTTGACCAGATCGACCTGGTTCAAGGCGCTGACCTTGACCAGGCCGGGGTCCTTGAGCGCCAGGCGCAGGCGCGTCACACAGTGGGCGGCTTGCTCAAGATTGTCGCGCCCGCCGAGGTTGTCGAGGATCTCGCGGGCGATGCTGGAATAGTCGTGGCTCATGCTTGTGGTATCCACTTTGATTTTTTTATTGGGGGGCAGCCATTGGCAGCACGCCGAGAACAAACCTACTCGTACAGACGAGTTATAGCAATAACTCGTCTGTACGAGTTACATAATGTTTGATTTTCCGAATTTGTAGTCAGGCATTTCTGATCATCCGCCCGCGTCCAATGGACAAACCCCACCTCTGCCACTAAGGTTCCTGCCTTGAACGCGCCGTTCACCTTCATAAAGCCGGCACAGAGCCATCCCCATGAGCAAATACAACCAGATCTATACGGATCTGCTTGCCAGCATCACCACCGAACGCCTGCAGCGCGGCACGCGCCTTCCCTCCGAAACCGAATTGATGGACAGCTACCAGGCCAGCCGAGGTACCGTGCGCCGCGCCATCGAGCAATTGCAGGAGCGCGGATTCGCGCAAAAAATCCACGGCAAGGGCACGTTCGTGCTCTCGCCCAACCCCATCGAGTTTCAACTGGGCGGCATCGTCAGCTTCCATGAAACCCACGCCGATCTTGGCGATGACGTGCACACCGACGTCGTCGAGTTCACCCAGTTGCCGCTTGAAGGCTCACTGCTGCAACACTTCGAAGCCGAACCCGGCACGTTGATCACCCGCATCAAACGGGTACGGCGCATCGGCGGCAAACGGGTGATCCTCGATATCAACCACTTCATCGCCGACCTGATCCCGGGGCTGGATCGCTCGATTGCCGAACAGTCGATCTATGCGTTTATCGAAGAAAAGTTACAGCTGCAGATCAGCTACGCGCAGCGCACCATCGAAGCCCTGCCCCGCAGCAAGGACGACCAGGCGCACCTGGACCTTGATGGGCAGAGTCATGTGATTGTGGTGAGTAACCAGACGTTTTTGCAGGATGGACGGCAGTTTGAGTACACCGAGTCGCGGCATACGTTGGATAAGTTTTATTTTTCGGATGTGGCGCGGCGGTGAGCGTAACCCGGGAGGATCACTGCACTGCGATACTCTTCGCCAGTCCTGCTGCCCAGGCAGCGCTCATCCTCTCCCCTACCACCTCGAACTCTGGGTGAGTGCGTCGGTATTCGGAAAGCTCCGACATCGCGCGGGTCATGCCGTCATGCACCCTGGCCAACAGTTGGTTGCACCGAGACTCTGTCAGCCCGCACGAACTTCGCCCGAACTGGACCAGCATCTTGCGCTTTGGCCAGGCCTTGGAACCGCCGAGCAGCAACCCCATGATGTCGTTGTTGCTGTACACCGTGGTGGTCACCAGATCGTAAGCAGGGGCGAGCCAAACGTCCGCGTCCTCGGCGCAATTCTCATACAACAGACCGAAGTTTTTCAGGTGCGCATCGCCGTTCTGGATCCCGGCAGAAAGCGCCACCATCAGAAAGAAATCTTCCAGTGCCCTGGTGACACGACTGGGCGTGACAAATGACCTGATCAGCTTCGCACACCCCTGATAGCTGCCGTCGTATTTCCTGGCGGTTCCCCATCCCGATAGAACGCACATGTCCTCAAATCCGAGGTAGGCGCTTGCACCAATGTCGAACCGTTTCACCACCAGGAACTTCCCCTGCTGGCTGAGCTGAAACTCAGGCACCTCCAGGCCGCAATGAAACGCGGCCCGCATGCAGAAAAACTCATTGGCAGCCAATTGTGAAAAGTCAGATTCATTGAACGCCTTCACCAGATGCGTGGCGCCCTTGTGCGTGAGACGCTCAATGCCAGAGGTTGTATCGTCAAAATCACGTACCAGCACCTTGGGTTGAACACCCGACACCCCGGAATAGGCCGCATAGGTTTTCAGAAGATCATCAAACAGGTCTTTCGCCCCGTCATAGACCAGCAACTCTGAGAGCTTGACCCCAGGCAGGGACTCGTCACCCGCACCGTGGGCAACGCTGATACGACCAAGCTGGTGCGGACCCACGATACCCAGCAGGGTAAAGTCGTCAAAGCCGCGTACCGACTTGTTGAAACGTCGCACAAGTTCGTTCTTGAGATGCCCTTCGGGGATATGCATCTCGAACAACGGGTGGACTCCATACTTCCAGTTGTAGCTCTCCAAGCGCACGGGCATGGTCAAGGAAACAGCATTCTCTTGAGCAACCTCTTCGTTATACGAGAACACTGAATCACGCCGGTCTTCTTCACCGCGCCCGAGCGCTCCAGCAGACATGCCACCAGCGCCGATATACAACCGGTCACGTTGACTAGTCATGGATGCCCCCTGATTTCAGTTCATCGAGAGTCTTGCGATGATGCCTTGGTACGGCAGTCAACTCATAGCCCAATCCCTCCAAGATCGCCGCGACCTTACGAATCCCGACTTCCGGGATGGTGTCGTTCTCGATTCCCGAGATAGTGGCGCGACTCATGCCGTGCCGCTGCGCGAGTTGGGCCTGTGAAAGACCGGCGGCCTTGCGCAGACTTTTGATCAGCGTACCTAAATCGGCCATATCAATATGCATCCCATACAATGCAAAAATAAAAAATAGCGAATTAATGCACTATATACGATGCAAATAACTTCGAATAGCGCTTTATGTTGATACGCTTCTCGATTGAAGGCTGACATCCCGAAAATACAAAACCCCGCTACCAGGCCGCAATGCTGTTCACTTAAGAAAAAACGGCGCTTACCCCGAAATGGGAAAGCGCCGTTTTCTTGAGCTTCACCTCAGTACCAAAGATCAAAAACCTTCGGTCTGTGGCTTAAGTGAACAGCATTGCGGCACCAGACCGGGGTTTTGTCATCAACACTCACCTGCTAGCGCAGGATCATTTCCACTCAAACTATCTGATTCGCTTGCCTCAGCACTCGCAATACGCGTGAAGATCGTCACATTCCTGAGCGTTTTCCTGAGCGTTGTTATCGCAGTCTTGCCCGTCACGGAACTTTCGGGCTAAGCCTCCATCAGAGCGTGTGATTGAATGTAGGAAATTTCGTTTTCTGCTCGTCGAAACCTTTACATTTTTCTATTTTCTTCAGTGCCACTGCCGTTCCAGGCGGTTCACTTATTGTGCCTCTGATTCTGATCACAAGGATGTGAAATGCCTGCGGACTCACGCTGCCCACTGCACAAGCTTGGCCCCTCTCGATATGTCGTGGGGCTGGCCCGCTTGTCGTCGATGAATGCAAGACACCTCGCGCTGACGGCGCTGGCAGTGTGGACACTCTTTACGACCGCCACCGCTCAGGCTGCCGGGCCTGAAGAGGAATTACTGCGTCAGCAGGAGCGTGAGCGCGCGCTGCGTGATCAATTGGAATCGCGGCCCGATGTGCGTCTTCAGGCACCTGTGCTCGACGAAGGCGGCTCTCGTCTTCCTGTAAAAGAAGCGCCCTGCTTCGCCATTAAAGACATCCGCCTGATTGGCGACGCATCCGAGAAGTTTCAATGGGCGCTGAAGGCCGCCAACCCCGAGGAAGACCCCGCCGTGGGGCGTTGCCTGGGTGGCGCGGGCATCAACATGACGATGAAGCGTATGCAGAATGCGATCATCCAGGCGGGATTTGTCACCACCCGCGTGCTTGCCGAAGCGCAGGACCTCAACAGCGGGATTCTGGTGCTGACAATCGTGCCGGGGCGCATCCGCGAAATCCGCTTTGCCGAAGGCACCAGCCGTCGCGCAACCCTATGGAATGCGATGCCTGCCAACCCCGGCGACCTGCTTAACCTGCGCGATATCGAACAGGCGCTGGAAAACTTCAAGCGCGTGCCCACTGCCGACGCCGACATTCAGATCACACCCACCCTGGCGGCTGATGCCAAGCCCGGCGAAAGCGATGTGGTGATCAAATGGAGCCAGCAGTTTCCGGCCCGCGTGAGCCTGTCCGTCGACAACTCGGGCAGCAAATCCACAGGCAAGTATCAGGGCAATGTGTCGCTGTCGCTGGACAACCTGCTATCGCTCAACGATTTGTTCTACGCCAGCTTCAACCACGACCTGGGCGGCGGCGAGTCCGGCCGACACGGCTCCAATGGCAATACGCTCCACTACTCGCTGCCGATGGGTTACTGGCAACTGGCGTTCACCACCAGCGAGTATAACTACGAGCAGTCGGTCGCCGGCGCCACCCAGACGTACCAGTATCGAGGCGAAAGCCGTACCAACGATCTGCGCCTGTCTCGCCTGCTTTACCGCGATGCCGTGCGCAAGACCACGGCGTGGGGTGGCCTGTGGACACGGTCTTCTGAAAACTTCATCGACGACACCGAGATCGGCAACCAGGATCGGCGCATGGCGGGCTGGCAGCTCGGCCTGGATCACCGGGAATTTATCGGCACCTCTATTCTGGACCTTGGCGTCGCCTACCGTCGCGGCACCGGCGCACATGACTCGCTGCCGGCCCCCGAAGAAGCCTCTGGTGCAGGCACATCCCGCTCGCAGATCATCACCGCCGACGCCCAGCTGCAAGTGCCATTCGCCCTCAGCGACCAGCGCCTGCGCTATATCGGCAGTTGGCGGTCGCAATGGAACCGCACACCGTTGGTGCCGCAAGACCGCTTCTCGATTGGCGGACGCTACAGCGTGCGCGGGTTTGACGGCGAAAACATTCTTTCTGCCGATCGCGGCTGGACACTGCGCAACGAAGTCGGCCTGGCGCTGGGGCAAACCGGCCAGGAGCTTTACACCGGTGTCGACTACGGCGAAGTCAGCGGTCAGGCCAGTAAGTTCCTGATTGGTAAACGACTGGCGGGGGCTGTGGTGGGTGTGCGTGGTGGTTACAAGGGCCTGTCTTATGACTGGTCGGTAGGCACGCCGCTCAAGAAGCCCGACGGCTTCAAGACCGCCAACGTGACCAGCGACTTTACCGTCATCTGGTCGTTCTGAGGGGTAATGCCATGCGTTTTGAAACCCTGGACATCACGGCACCCGGCCTGATCGACGAGCCTTGGAACGAGGCGGCAGTGCTGGGCTCGGTCACTTGGTTGTGGATGCATTCCAGCGCTCACCGTGATGCGCCACTGCACAGCTTACCGACACTTCTGCTGCCGGCGCTCAAGCATCGCCAATTCGTGCTGGGCAGCGAGCACGGCAAGCCGGTGTGCTACCTCTCCTGGCTTAACGTCGATGAAGCAGCGGAACAGCGCTATTTGCAGCAATCACCGTTGACATTGAGCGACGCGGACTGGAATTGCGGCGAGCGTCTCTGGCTCAACGACTGGGTCGCGCCGTTTGGCCATACAGCCACCTTTACCCGAATCCTCCAGCGCCACCTGTTCGCCAACCGATGCGGTCGCGCGCTGTATCACCGGGGCGACGAGCGAGGCCTGCAAATCAAGACATTCCAGGGCATCGGTGTGATCCCTGAACAGGCCAGAGCCTGGTTTGCAGCTCACCCGGTTGCCACAGCACCGTAACTTCAACTTTTGTATCGCGGGCCGGCTCCGCAAATGGAATTGCTATGAACAAGCACCTGTACCGAATTGTTTTCAACAAGGCACGCGGGCTGTTGATGGTGGTGGCGGAGAACGTCACCAGCCAGGTCAAGGCGCCGGGCACTCGCGTCAGCCTCACCACCGCCTCCGCGGGCTGCACGGCAACGCTCGGGCAGATGCGTTTTGCATTGATGATCGCGCTCGGGCTGGTGTCCTGGAGCGCTGTACCGGCGTGGGCGGCGGGCACGATTGTGGCCGATCCGGCCGCCGCAGCCGGCCAGCGTCCGACAGTGATTCAAAGCGCCAACGGCACGCCGCAGGTGAATATTCAAGCGCCCAGCGCGGCCGGGGTTTCGCGTAACACCTACAATCAGTTCGATGTCGACCCGCGCGGCGTCATCCTCAACAACAGCGGCGCCAACACCCAAACGCAACTGGGTGGCTGGATCGAAGGCAACGCAGCGATGGCCAAAGGCAGCGCGCGGGTCATCCTCAATGAGGTCAACGCCAGCAACCCCAGCCAGTTACGCGGCTATGTCGAAGTCGCCGGGCAACGCGCCCAGGTGGTCATCGCCAACCCGGCCGGCATTACCTGCGACGGTTGCGGCTTCATCAACGCCAACCGTGCGACCCTGAGCACCGGTCAGGTGCAGCTGGAGAACGGCAGCATCAGCGGCTACACCGTGAACGGCGGCACCCTGAACATTCAGGGCAAGGGCCTTGATAGCCGCGACGCCGATTACACCGACCTGATTGCCCGTACCGTGCAGGTCAATGCGGGTATCTGGGCCAATGACCTTAAGGTCACTGCCGGACGCAATCAGGTCAACGCCGATAACACCCAGGCCAAGCCTCAGGCCGGCGCCGACGGCGACAAGCCAGCCGTCGGCATCGACGTGGCGCAATTGGGCGGAATGTACGCCGGGAAGATCGTGCTGGTGGGGACCGAATCGGGTGTCGGCATGCGCAATGCCGGGCAAATTGGCGCCATGGCGGGTGAAGTGGTCATCAGCGCAGACGGCAAACTGCACAACATGGGCACAATCAGCGGCACCACGGCCACCCGTATCACTGCCACAAGCGTTGACAATAGCGGCTCGCTTTACGCCAAGGGCGATTTGAACCTCACCAGCTCCGGGGATATCGACAACAGCGGCACGATTGCCAGCCAGAATCAAACAACCCTCAGCGCCAAATCGATTCGTAGCACCCAGGGCTCAAGCCTGGCGGCGGGCGCAGGCGTGGACGGCAAACTGGGCAGCAGCGGCAACCTTGCGGTACGCGCCACCCACGTCAAAGCGCAGGGTCAAAACCTGGCGGCAGGCGATGTCAGCATCCAGGCCGATGATCTGGACCTCAGCGGCAGCCAGACTCAAGGCCGCAATGTCACCCTGACCGCCAACAACGGCGATAGCAATCTCAGTGGCAGCCGCGTGGATGCCAGCCAGACCCTCGCGGCCAACGCGACAAAAACCCTGCGCACAGACGGCGCCAGCGTCAACGCCGACAACCTGCAACTGATCGCCGGTGATCTGTCCAACGTCGGCGGCGAGCTGGTGCAGACCGGCGTCGCCGACACCTCGATAAACGCCACCGCGAGCCTCGACAACCGTAGCGGACGAATTGCCTCAAACGCGACCAATACCCGGATCAGCGCCGGTCGCATCGACAACGGCAGCGGCAGCATCGAACACGCAGGCAAGGGTTCGCTGGGCATTCAGGCCAACCAACTCGGCAGTACCAAAGGCAGCATTGCCAGTAATGGCAGCGTGTCGATCAAGGCTGACGACGTGGTGCTGGATGAAGGGCTGGCCCAGGGCCAACAGCTCACGCTTCAGGCCCGCACCCTGTCCAATCAATACGGGCGCATTCTGCAAACGGGGTTGGAGCCTTTACAGATCAATGTCAGCGAGCAATTCAACAATCAGAACGGCAAGGTCAGCAGCCCTGGCGCTGTGGCGATCAACGTTGGCACGCTGAATAATCAGAACGGCAAAGTTGTTGCAACCGACGGCGGCCTGCTGACGGTGACCGCCAGTGATTTGATCGACAACAGCGGCGGAACGCTGGCTGCCAGCGGCGGCGCTGAACTGAGCGGCGCGCGCCTGGAAAATGCTCAGGGCACCCTCAGCGCCGGCAGCACGCTGCAAGCCCGCTTCGGTCAACTGAACAATATCGGCGGCACGCTCGCCTCGACCCAGCGCATGGCGATCATCGCCGGGCAATTCAACAACACCCATGGCGTGCTGGGTTCGGTGCAGTCCGGGCTGTCGGTGAACGTGACCGATGGCGCACTGAACAACGACGCAGGGCGTCTCGAAGCCCAGGGCGACATCGCCGTGGCGGCGCAAGGGGTGAACAACCACAGCGGTGTGATCAGTGGCCTGGCACTGGACCTCAACAGCAACAGCAATCTGTTTGACAACAGCGATGGCACGCTCGACGCACGTGCCACGCTCGACCTGCGCAGCGGCGAATTGCGTAACGCGGCGGGCTTGATTCAGTCTGCAGGCAAACTGTTTATCGACACCGGAAATCAGGTCCTCAATAACCTCGACTCCGGCACCACCAAAGGCATCAGCGGTCAGGATGCCGTGGAAATCCGCAGCGCCAGCGTCAATAACAGCACTGGCTTTTTGAGTACCAAGGGCAATCTGTTGCTCACCGCCAGCGACGTGGTCAACACCAATGGCGGCCAAATCATTGGCGAGAAAACCGTACACGTCGACGGCGCACGCCTGGATAACCGTGGCGGCCAGTTGCAAAGCCTCGGCGACGTCGAGCTGGCACTGGGTCAGGCCCTCATCAATCAGGGTGGGCTGGTCCGCAGTGCAGGCGCGTTGAACCTGAGCACCGATGTGCTCGACAACAGCGCCACCCAGGGCACCAACCTGGGCCTTGAAGGCCGCAGCATGAACCTGGCGGTCAATACCCTCAACAACCAGACCGGTGCCGTGCGCACCGATGAAGGCCTGCTGCTGGGCGTGAGCCAGACGCTGAATAACCAGAGCGGGCTGATCTCTTCGACCGGTGACCTGACCATCCGCGACCGCGACACGGCACAGCGTCGCCAATCGGTGAACAACCTCGACGGTACGCTGATTGCGGGCAAGCTGCTGTCGCTCAACGCGGCCTATTACAGCGGCACGGGCCGGGCCCTGAGCTTGGGCGACATCAAGTTCAAGGTGCAGAGTGGCCTTGATCTGAGCGGGCAGATTCAAGCCAACAACGGCGTTGATCTGAGCACCGCCGGAGCGCTCAACAACACCGGGCGTTTGCTGGCGGGCAAGTCCCTGCTGGTCAGCGCGCAGACGCTCGACAACAGCGCCAACGCCGAAATCAGCGCGGGTCAGGTTCGTCTGAACGTCGCTGACACCCTGACCAACCGCGGGCTGATCGACGGCCAGCAAGTCCGCGTGCAGGCAGCGACGCTGAATAACCTCGGCACCGCGCGCCTGTATGGCGACCAACTGGCGATAGCCACCTCGACGTTGAACAACCTCGATGAAAATGGCACCGCAGCAACGATAGCAGCCCGTGAATCACTGAATATCGGCACCGCAACCCTGAATAACCGCGAGCAATCGCTGGTCTTCAGTGCTGGCGATCTCGCCATTGGCGGGACCTTGAGCACGCTCGACACCGCTGAGGGTCGCGCCCAATTGCTGACCAATGCCAGCGCGACCCTCGAAGCGCTTGGCGATCTGTCATTGAACGTACAAAGCGTGCGCAACACCAACGAACATTTCAGCACGCGCGATGTTGAGGTCAGTCGAACGCCTGAGCAGGAATTTCAACTCACCGGCTCGACCAACCGCTACCAAGCCAACGAGATCTCCCTGCGCCACGATGAGGTGAATTACCTGGTCACCCCCGAGGGCCAGCGCGACAACTGGAACCGCTACGACTACACCCGCGTCGTCAACGAAACCCAGATCGCCACCTCGGCCCCGGCGCAGATCCTGTCTGGCGGGACAATGCAGATCAGCGCCGGCGACGTGCTCAACGACAAGAGCCGCATCATCGCCGGCGGACTATTGCAGGCAGACGTCACCAGCCTGACCAACACCGAAGTGTCGGGCCAGCGCACCACCGTCGACAGCGGCAGCGTCACCAACTTCTACCGCATCCAGCGCAAGGGACGCGACCGGCAAGGCGCGAACACCGCAGCCTATACCCCTGCCCCGCTGATTCAGGATATCTCCCTGCAACCTACCGTCTTCGCGCAGAACACAGCGGTCAGCGGCACGGGCACCCAGATCAGCGCACGCGGTACTCAGGCCGTCGGTCAGCAGATCGCTTCCACCGGTACGGTCAGCGCTCCGGCCGCGCGTACCTTTCAAGTAGCTCCGATCGTTCAGGTCGCAGCGCAGACCACCCAGAACGCACAAGGCGTGGCCGAGCAAATTCGCACCGGGGGCCCGTCCCTGGAATTGCCGAATAACAGCCTGTTCACCACCCATCCGCAGACCACCAGCAATTACCTGGTCGAAACAGATCCGCGTTTCGCCAGCTATCGCACCTGGCTGTCTTCGGATTACATGCTGGAGCGCTTGCAAGTCGACCCTGCGCTCACCCAGCAGCGTCTCGGCGATGGTTTCTATGAGCAAAAACTGATTCGCGAACAGGTCGCGCAACTCACTGGTCGGCGCTTTCTCGACGGCTACGCCAACGACGAAGCGCAATACCGGGCGCTGATCGACAATGCCGTCACCCTTGCCAATCAATGGAAACTGGTGCCGGGCATCGAGCTGTCCCCCGAGCAGATGGCGCAACTGACCAGCGATATCGTCTGGCTGGTACAGAAAAAAGTCACCCTCGCCAGCGGCGAAACCCGCAACGTGCTGGTGCCACAGGTCTACGTGCGGGTGCAGGAAAGCGACCTCAACGGCTCCGGCGCACTGATCGCCGGGCAACGCCTGAACCTGAACATTGCCGGTGATCTGGTCAACAGCGGCAGCCTGGCCGGGCGCAGCGTGATGGCGATTACCGCGCAGAACATCGAAAACCTCGGCGGACGCATCCAGGCCGACAAGGTCTCCCTGACGGCACGGGACAACCTCGACAACCTCGGCGGCCTGATCGGCGCCACCGATACCCTGGCGATCAATGCAGGGCAAAACGTCAACGTTGTGTCCAACAGCCGTGACAGCAGCAGCACCCAGGGTACGCGCACCAATCTCTCGCGGGTGGCCGGGCTGTTTGTCAGCGGTGCTGGCGGCACCATGGACGTCAACGCGGGCAAAGACCTCAACCTGACCGGCGCTCAGGTGGTCAACGCAGGCGCCGGCGGCAGTACCTCGCTGCAAGCAGGCAACAACATCAACCTGACCACCGTTGGCGAAGCCCATCAGCAATCGGTTAACTGGAACGGCAGCAACTGGCGCAAAGACGCCAGCCAGACCGAAGTCGGCTCAACCATTCAAGGCCAAGGCGATGTGCGCCTCAGTACCGGGCAGGACCTCAATGCCCGAGGCGCAAGCGTCACCAGTCAGCAAGGTGCAATCATCGCCGACGCCGGGCGCGACGTGAACCTGACCGCAGCGCAAAACACCCAGTTCGCCGATGAAGCGCACAAATTTAAAGGCAGCAACGGCCTGTTCTCCAGCAAGACCACCACCACACGCGACACCGTCAACCAGACCCAGGCGCAGGGCTCGACGCTGAGTGCCGAGAAAACCTATGTGCAGGCCGGTCGCGACATCAACGTCAGCGGCAGCAACGTGGTGTCCACCAACCAGACCGTCCTGGCGGCTGACAACAACATCAATATCGAAGCCGCGACGGAAAGCAGCAGCGAACGTCACGACAAGTCAGTCAAGAAAAGCGGCCTGTTCAGCGGCGGCGGCATCGCGGTCACGCTCGGCACCCAGCAGCAAACGGTCAAGGACCTCACCACCAGCCAGACCGCAGCGGCGAGTACCGTGGGGTCAACCAAGGGCGATGTGCTGATGGAAGCGGGCAAAGGCTACCGCCAGGTGGGCAGCCAGGTGAGCGCGCCCGAAGGCAGCGTCGATATCACCGGGCAAACCATCGATGTCGTCGAAGCCCGCAACACCAGCAAGCGCGAACGTGAAACCCTGTTCAAACAGACCGGGTTCACTCTGACGGTGACTAACCCTGTCATCAGTGCAATCCAGACCACCCAGCAGATGAAGCAGGCATCGGAGAAAACCGATGACGGGCGCATGAAGGCGCTGGCAGCGGCCACGGTCCTGCTGGCCGGTAACAACGCCGCCACGGCGGTGGCAATGGACCCTGGCGCGGCAGGCGGTATCAACATCAGCCTGTCGCTGGGCACCAAGAAGAACGAAAGCAAAACCACCCAGACCAGCGACAGCGCCGCCGGTTCGACCATCACCGCCGGTCAAGATGTGCGCCTGCGCGCGACCGGCGCAGGTGCAGACAGCAACATCACGGTCCAAGGCAGCCAGATCAAGGCCGGGCGTGACGCCAGCCTGATGGCCGACGGCGACATCAACCTGCTCGCCGCCAACAACACCAGCCAGCAAAACACCGACAGCAAAGGCAGCAGCGCCAGCATCGGTATCGGCCTCTCGCTGGGCGGTAGCAGAAACGGCTTTACCCTGGACCTGGGTGCCACCGGAAACCGGGGCCAGGCCGACGGCGACGGGCTGACCCATACCAATACCAAAGTGGAGGCTGGCAACCTGTTGCTGCTGTCATCCGGCGGCGACACGCAGCTTAAGGGGGCGGTGGCCAGTGGCAAAAAAGTCATCGCCGACGTCGGCGGCGATCTGAATATCGAAAGCCTGCAAGACACCAACACGTACAAAGTCGATGAAAAGAGCCT
The DNA here is from genome assembly GCF_034354675.1 of Pseudomonas sp. MH9.3. Classification (NCBI taxonomy): domain Bacteria; kingdom Pseudomonadati; phylum Pseudomonadota; class Gammaproteobacteria; order Pseudomonadales; family Pseudomonadaceae; genus Pseudomonas; species Pseudomonas sp. MH9.3. Next base: position 2,569,776 of record NZ_CP133785.1, read on the forward strand.
GGGCATCGGCATCAGTCTTTGTATTCCACCGTTCTGCTACGGCATGAGCTCGATAAGCGGTGCCAGCGCAAACTTTGGCGCAACCAACATCGACTCCAACTATGCCAGCGTCACCGAACAATCGGGCATCAAGGCCGGTGATGACGGTTTCGACATCAACGTGCGGGGCAACACCGATTTGGTCGGCGGCGTGATAGCCAGCAGCGACAAGGCCGTGCAGGACGGCAAAAACAGCCTGGTCACATCCAGCCTCACCAGCCGCGACATCAAGAACAAGGCGGATTACGACGCCAATACCGTCAGCCTGGGCGGCGGCTACAACGAAGTCGGCAAGGACCAGAAGGGCAACGCGCAGACTGGCGGCAAGGTTAACCCGGGTACCGACCTGGCCAAAAACGAGAACAACATCGGCGCCAACATGCCGATCGCCATCAGCGCCAGCGACAAGGCCAGCAGCGTGACACGCAGCGGCATCAGTGGCGGTGCCGTCGTCATTACCGACGACGCCGAGCAACACAAGCGCACCGGTCAGACCGCAGAACAAACCGTCGCCAGCCTCAACCGTGATGTGTCCAGTGATCGCGATGGCAGCAACTCGCTCAAACCGATCTTCGACGAAGATGAAATCCGCGCCGGTTTTGAGATCGTCAGCGCGTTCTCCAACGAAGCCAGTACCTTCCTTGCGAACAAAGCCAGGGAAGCGGACCTCAAACGCAAACAGGCAAAAGAGCTGCAGTCAAAAGCAGACAATCGTGACACGCCAATGAGTGACGCTGCGCGCCTGCAACTGCAGCTCCAGGCGCGGGAGTACTCGGCACAGGCCAACGCGATCTCCGAAAACTGGGGCGCAGGCGGCACCTATCGCCAGATCACCACCGCCCTGATCGGTGCTGCAGGCGGCAATATCAGCGCGGGCAACGCTGCCTTCGTGCAAGGCCTGGTGGTCAATTATGTGCAGCAACGGGGTGCCGGCTACATCGGCGACCTGGTGGCCAAAGGCGAACTCATCGAAGGCTCGCCACTGCACGCGGCCCTGCACGGCATCGTCGCCTGCGCCGGTGCCGCCGCCAGCAGCCAAAGTTGCGGCAGCGGCGCGGCAGGCGCGGCGGCATCAAGCCTGCTCACCGGCCTGTTCTCACAAACCAGCCCCGACGAAAGCGAAGAACAACGCGAAGCCAAGCGCAACCTGATCGTCAGCCTGGTAACCGGCCTGGCAGCAACCAGCGCCTCCATCGACCCGACCACCGCCAATACCGCGGCGGGTGCGGCGGTGGATAACAACTGGCTGGCGACTCAGCAGATCGTGCAGTTCAAGAAGGAGTATGACGAAGCAAAAGGCCTGATTGCCGCCGGCAAAGTCGTTGCCAAATGGTCGTACATCAGCGGCAGGCAGGATGTTCTGACCCAGTTCGGCATCGGCAAGGGGTTGGCCCAGTCAGGCTGGAATGACGTCACGGGCCTCGCCGAATTTGTTGCGCACCCCATCGAAGGGCTTACCGGCCTTGGCCAACTGATTAATAACCCGGAGGCCAGAAAGCAGTTTGGCGACAGCGTCGTCAACGAACTCAACGTCAAGATAGAAACGATCAAGACCGCGCTGGAAGTCGGCGGCGACGAAAACGCCGAAGCGTTGGGCAAGGCCATCGGCGAAATCGCCTGGCAGGTCGGCAGCATTGCAACGGGCGTCGGCGGGGCTGCGAAAGGTGGCGTGGCGCTGGCCAAGGCAGGGATCAAGGTTGGAGCGCAGCAGCTTGAAAAGATGGCTGAGGTGGCGAGCCTCGCCAAATTCGACAAGCTTGTAGCACGCGGCGGGCAGTTCAACCCTAACGGCACCCCGCTGATGGACTTCCGCGCCATGACCAACGCGCAGAAGAGCATCGTCGGGGACATCATGGGTGGAGAGCAAATCAAGACGTTGGTGCCCGGCGCTGAAAAAATTGGCCGGGCTCCCGATATTGGCCAGACAGGCATTGACGATTTGTACAAGGTAGATAAGCCTGGTGTCGACTACCTGATTGTTGAGTACAAATTTGGCTCGTCCAAGCTGAAGCCCACCCGAGATGGGCTGCAGATGAGTGATGATTGGTTACAAGGTAGCTCTACTAACTACAATCGGATTCTGGAGTCTGTCAACGGTAATGAAAAAGCTGCTGATAGCATCAACAAAGCACTACAGGCAGGCCGTGTCGAAAAATGGCTAGTCCATACAGACCCGTTTGGAAATGTCACTGTCGGCGTCCTGGAAAAAAATGGAAAATTTGTAGCTGATCCAGTTGCCACATCAAAACTATTAGGAAGGGCCGCTAAATGATTCGCGCACCATTAGGGGAAATAAGCTACTGGTCTGAGTGGATTGAGTACAACGACGATTATATAAAAAAAGAATCTGTAGCCGCTGATAACAACTCAGGTGATCAGAATTACGCGCCCCAATTCCAATTTACACTTGCTCAGAAACACTGGCACCAAATTCTGCGCAAATACTCAGCCGGATGCCCAATTACTAACTTGGCGCATTACTTCCCCGGTCTGTTAGATGCTTGGGAAGAAGCTGAGCGGCTCGGAGCAGCAGTGTGGACTGCAGAGCAGCAATTCACCCGGCACCACTGGCGCGTCAACTACGACCACTACATCATTTGCTTCTGGCTGGTCGGCTTGGCACTCGCACTCGACATTCCAGACGAGCAATGGCATCGCTTGCTGGTCTTGATCGGCAATGATGGCGAAGACGTACTTCTTGATCGGATCATTGCCAGCCGCAGCCCAGACCGCAAGACAGGAACCGTACTTCTCTATCCCAAGCCCTATGGTCGTTTGTTGAAGGCCGTGGATGCACCTGCAGACGCTCAGGCATCGCTGCTCAAAGCCTTTGTTGAGCACTGGTATCAGGAAGTGCGTACCGGCGCCAAATCCGGATCAGACCCGCAGGCGGTCAGCTATCGGCACCCTTATTGGTATACCTATGGCGACCAAAATTTTGAAGGCGGGGCTTATTTTGGTCGTTGGTGTGTAGAAGCAGTGGCCGCAGTAAAAGCTTTCGGAATTGATGACTCGCCCTGTTTAGGTCATGAGCATTATCCGGGAGACCTTTTGAGACCCGCTGGCCCAAGCACTCATGCGGCAAGAGAGGCAATAGAGCCACATCCACCCTTGGTTTCAGAAAAGAAAGCCGGCTTTTGGGCCCGAATTTTCAACCGATCCAGTGATAGATAAGCGCCAGTGCAGTGAGCCAGGCGAGGTATTGGCTTCAATGTTGGTATGACGTCTAGCGTGGGATGGATGCTGCCCTCTTTCGATAACCTCCAGATCAGTATTTTCAAAGACGAGTCCGCTAAACCTTAAAGGAAGCGGCCCTAATGACTGAAGATTTTGCGATAGTTAAAATATAGCTTGCATTATCGCCAATGGTTCAGGGCAGGCGAAGATGAATGTCAGACTGGAGTTACTAAGAGGGCGTGGAAATTGAGAGACGAATTTTTTCAATCATTGATCGATAACCTAGGCGAACCAAACTCGCATCGAGAAGTGCCCAAGTCAAGTATCGATAAGTATCGCTCAATATTACCCAAGGCCCTGCTTGGTTATTGGCAGAATGAAGGTTGGTGCTCTTATGCTGATGGGCTGTTCTGGATTGTAGACCCCGAGCCATACAAGGCGACGCTCGATAGGTGGCTGCAGGGCAGTGGCTTGGCAGAAGTCGACAACTATAATGTGATCGCCAGGGATGCATTTGGTTCGTTGTATGCATGGGGTGAGCGTTACCAGCGCAAAATTACAATATCAAGTCTAGCGGGCGGTATTGTTGCGTTGAAGAACCAATTGAGTAAGCCCAATCCGGTCCCGGATAGAACGCTGGGTATATTCCTCGGTTCTACCAGTCGGGAAAGTCTCGACTTTGAGGACAATCAAGGCAAGCCGCTGTTCCAGCGCGCACTGGCAAAGCTTGGGCCGGTTGGCGCAGATGAGATGTACGCGTTCGAGCCCGCCCTTTGCATTGGAGGAAAGGCTGACCTGGAGCATATAAAAAAGGTGGATATTCATGTTCACCTGATGGTTCTTGATCAATTACGACATTGAATAAGATTAAATAAATAAAATAACTATTCCGTTCGCAACAGGATCAATTGTGGAGTTAACCACTACTCCACATGGGTCTAAAGGAGAATGGAGCATGATGGGCGGTTGGCTTAGGCCTGCGTACTCAGTAGAGGAATAGCTAAATGATTCGCACACCACTAGGGGAGATAAGCTATCTGGTCTGAGTTGCAGATAGCCAGGAGGGAAGTGCGAGCTCCAAATTCGGGCAGCTTGCTAAAACTGAGGCTGAGCTTCGGGATGCTCAACGTGTAAAGTTGGCGACTGAAATACCGATTGTAAAAGTTAAAACTGAAAATGCAGTTAAGGGTACTCCAGAATACGAGCTGCTTAATAACCCGAGTGCACGAGCTGCAAATACACGGTATGAGCTTGACAATGGGAAATCCTTCACAACCAACAGCGCAGGTCAGGTTGAAGAGTCCCGACACTTTATCAGTCACCTATACCATTGATGGCAGGACCAGAACCAGTATTTTCAAAAATGAATCCAGCAAGCCTTGAAAGGAACGCACATGATTACCGAAGATTTTGCATTAATTAAAGAAATATTTTCCATTATTGATAACGGAATTATCGACGGCTATGATCATTTTCGTTACGAGGTGGTAGTAGGAAAAGAATTCATAGACACAGAGTTACTTGTCGAAAAGGATGGAGTGGAGACTACCAACGCCCGGACAGATATAGACGATACACAGTTGTATGAGTTGGTAGATAAGCTTAAGCATAGCGCTGAGCAACGCGGTGAAGATTGGGTTTCATTCGTGATTTCATATAAACATGGAGAGCAAGTCAGTACAAAGTTCAAATACCCTGACAACTGAGATGCTCATAGAAAATACAGTTTACCTAGGGAAGGTCTGAAGTAGACATTGATTTTTGATGCCCCTGATGGCCTGATTTTCAAAAAAGCTCGCCCGATCAGATAATCAGACTTTTCCCGCTTTTAACTCGATACCCAGATCAAAGGCGCGGTGGCGAGTGGCAAGAAGGTGATCGCCGATGTCGGCGGCGATCTGAATATCGAAAGCCTGCAAGACACCAACACGTACAAAGTCGATGAAAAGAGCCTGGGCATCGGCATCAGTCTTTGTATTCCACCGTTCTGCTACGGCATGAGCTCGATAAGCGGTGCCAGCGCAAACTTTGGCGCAACCAACATCGACTCCAACTATGCCAGCGTCACCGAACAATCGGGCATCAAGGCCGGTGATGACGGTTTCGACATCAACGTGCGGGGCAACACCGATTTGGTCGGCGCCGTGATCGCCAGCAGCGACAAGGCCGTGCAGGACGGCAAAAACAGCCTGGTCACATCCAGCCTCACCAACCGCGACATCAAGAACAAGGCGGATTACGACGCCAATACCGTCAGCCTGGGCGGCTACAACGAAGTCGGCAAGGACCAAAAGGGCAACGCGCAGACTGGCGGCAAGGTTAACCCGGGCACCGACCTGGCCAAAAACGAGAACAACATCGGCGCCAATATGCCGATCGCCATCAGCGCCAGCGACAAGGCAAGCAGCGTGACACGCAGCGGCATCGTCGCCTGCGCCAGCGCCGCCGCCAGCAGTCAAAGTTGCGGCAGCGGCGCGGCAGGCGCGGCGGCATCAAGCCTGCTCACCGGCCTGTTCTCACAAACCAGCCCCGACGAAAGCGAAGAACAACGCGAAGCCAAGCGCAACCTGATCGTCAGCCTGGTAACCGGCCTGGCAGCAACCAGCGCCTCCATCGACCCGACCACCGCCAATACCGCGGCGGGTGCGGCGGTGGATAACAACTGGCTGGCGACTCAGCAGATCGTGCAGTTCAAGAAGGAGTATGACGAAGCAAAAGGCCTGATTGCCGCCGGCAAAGTCGTTGCCAAATGGTCGTACATCAGCGGCAGGCAGGATGTTCTGACCCAGTTCGGCATCGGCAAGGGGTTGGCCCAGTCAGGCTGGAATGACGTCACGGGCCTCGCCGAATTTGTTGCGCATCCCATCGAAGGGCTTACCGGCCTTGGCCAACTGATTAATAACCCGGAGGCCAGAAAGCAGTTTGGCGACAGCGTCGTCAACGAACTCAACGTCAAGATAGAAACGATCAAGACCGCGCTGGAAGTCGGCGGCGACGAAAACGCCGAAGCCTTGGGCAAGGCCATCGGCGAAATCGCCTGGCAGGTCGGCAGCATTGCAACGGGCGTCGGCGGGGCTGCGAAAGGTGGCGTGGCGCTGGCCAAGGCAGGGATCAAGGTTGGAGCGCAGCAGCTTGAAAAGATGGCTGAGGTGGCGAGCCTCGCCAAATTCGACAAGCTTGTAGCACGCGGCGGGCAGTTCAACCCTAACGGCACCCCGCTGATGGACTTCCGCGCCATGACCAACGCGCAGAAGAGCATCGTCGGGGACATCATGGGTGGAGAGCAAATCAAGACGTTGGTGCCCGGCGCTGAAAAAATTGGCCGGGCTCCCGATATTGGCCAGACAGGCATTGACGATTTGTACAAGGTAGATAAGCCTGGTGTCGACTACCTGATTGTTGAGTACAAATTTGGCTCGTCCAAGCTGAAGCCCACCCGAGATGGGCTGCAGATGAGTGATGATTGGTTGCAGGGCACAAAGACTAACTATGACCGTATACTTGAGTCTGTGGGAGATAATGCCCAAGCGGCAGAAAATATAGACAATGCTTTGCGAGCTGGCCGTGTTGAAAAATGGCTAGTTCATACTGACCCGTTTGGTAATGTGACAGTGGGGGTTCTAGACAAGAGTGGAAAATTTGTTGTAGACCCCATAAAAACTTCTAAGCTTATAGGAGCAGATAAATGATACGCGCCCCTCTTGGCGATATCAGCTACTGGAGCCGAGTAGTCAATGATAATGACGACTACATCAAAAGTTCTCAACGGACTCTCAAGGAGCCCGCTGGTGATCCTGACTACGCGCCTCAATACGCGTATAAGCTTGCCCAAAAACACTGGCATCAGATCCTGCGCAAATACTCAGCCGGATACTCAGTAACTGACTTGGCGCATTACTTCCCCGGTCTGTTAGAGGCGTGGGAAGAAGCTGAGCGTCTCGGAGCAGCAGTGTGGACTACGGAGCAGCAATTCACCCGTCACCACTGGCGCGTCAACTATGACCACTACATCATTTGCTTCTGGCTGGTCGGCTTGGCACTCGCACTCGACATTCCAGACGAGCAATGGCATCGCTTGCTGGTCTTGATCGGCAATGATGGCGAAGACGTACTTCTTGATCGGATCATTGCCAGCCGCAGTCCAGACCGCAAGACAGGAACCGTACTTCTCTATCCCAAGCCCTATGGTCGTTTGTTGAAGGCCGTGGATGCACCTGCAGACGCTCAGGCATCGCTGCTCAAAGCCTTTGTTGAGCACTGGTATCAGGAAGTGCGTACCGGCGCCAAATCCGGATCAGACCCGCAGGCGGTCAGCTATCGGCACCCTTATTGGTATACCTATGGCGACCAAAATTTTGAAGGCGGGGCTTATTTTGGTCGTTGGTGTGTAGAAGCAGTGGCCGCAGTAAAAGCTTTCGGAATTGATGACTCGCCCTGTCTAGGTCAAGAGCATTATCCGGGAGACCTTTTGAGACCCGCTGGCCCAAGCACTCATGCGGCAAGAGAGGCAATAGAGCCACATCCACCCTTGGTTTCAGAAAAGAAAGCCGGCTTTTGGGCCCGAATTTTCACCCGGTCCAGTGATAGATAAGCGCCAGTGTGATCAAGCAAGACACGGCTATCGCAAGGCACGCACCTGCCGAGAAGTGCCAACGTCGATGCCGGCGATGGCACGTGACAGGTCCACGCAGCTTTCCATCTTCTTTGATACTTGCTGGGTCTTGCCGCCGAGGGCGCTGAGCAACTGGTCGACTTCCCCAGTGGGGTGCTGCCATCCATGGACTGGTTGACAGCTTCGGACCGGGTGTTGAGCACAGAGATCACGCCCACCAAGCTCACGGGAATGGCCGCGACGAGCACAAAAGCCAGGACCATCCACATAATGCGACTCTTTAATCAGCAAGAATAGGCCCTTATCGCGGGCATGAAAAAACCGGCAAAAGCCGGTTTTTTCATGCCTCACTGTGGGCTCACTCCCACTCAATCGTCGCCGGCGGCTTGCTCGACACGTCATACGTCACGCGCGAGATACCTTCGATCTCATTGATGATCCGCCCACTGACCGTCTCCAGCAGCTCATACGGCAGGTGTGCCCAACGCGCGGTCATGAAGTCGATCGTCTCCACTGCACGCAGTGCCACAACCCACGCATAACGACGGCCATCACCGACCACGCCCACCGATTTCACCGGTTGGAACACCACGAATGCCTGGCTCACCTTGTGATACCAGTCAGCCTTGCGCAGTTCTTCGATGAAGATGTGGTCGGCGCGACGCAGCAGGTCGGCGTATTCCTTTTTCACTTCACCCAGGATACGCACGCCCAGGCCCGGGCCTGGGAATGGGTGGCGGTAGACCATGTCGTACGGCAGGCCGAGTTCCAGGCCGAGGCGGCGGACTTCGTCCTTGAACAGTTCGCGCAGCGGCTCGACCAGCTTGAGGTTCATTTCCTCGGGCAGGCCACCCACGTTGTGGTGGGACTTGATCACGTGGGCCTTGCCGCTCTTGGCGCCAGCAGACTCGATCACGTCAGGATAGATGGTGCCCTGGGCGAGGTATTTGATGTTGTCCAGGTGTTTGGCCTGGGCATCGAAGACGTCGATGAAGGTGCGGCCGATGATCTTGCGCTTCTTCTCCGGGTCGGACTCGCCAGCCAGGTTGTCGAGGAACTGGTCCTCGGCGTTGGCGCGAATCACTTTGACGCCCATGTTCTCGGCGAACATGGCCATCACTTGCTCGCCTTCGTGCAGGCGCAGCAGGCCGTTGTCGACGAACACGCAGGTCAGTTGGTCGCCGATGGCCTTGTGCAGCAGTGCGGCAACCACGGAGGAGTCGACGCCACCGGACAGGCCGAGCAGCACGTTGTCGGTGCCGACCTGGGCGCGCACGCTGGCGATGGCGTCTTCAGCGATCTTGGAAGGGGTCCACAGGGCTTCGCACTGGCAGATGTCGAGGATGAAGCGCGACAGGATGCGCCCACCCTGCTTGGTGTGGGTTACTTCCGGGTGGAACTGCACGCCGTAGTAGCCGCGCTCGTCGTTGAACATGCCGGCAATCGGGCAACTCGGGGTGCTGGCCAGGATATGGAAGTCTTCCGGCAGTTTGGTGACCTTGTCACCGTGGCTCATCCATACATCGAGGCCGAACAGGCCATCGGCGTCGATGTGGTCTTCGATGCCGTCCAGCAGGCGGCTCTTGCCGACCACGTCGACGCGGGCATAACCGAATTCACGCAGCTCGGACCCTGCCACCTTGCCGCCCAACTGCTCGGCCATGGTCTGCATGCCGTAGCAGATCCCGAAAACCGGCACGCCCAGGTCGAATACCGCTTGCGGGCAGCGCGGGCTGTCGGCTTCGTGCACGGACTCGGGGCCACCGGCGAGGATGACGCCTTTGGGCGCGAAGGCGCGGATCGCGTCGTCATCCATGTCGAACGGGTGCAATTCGCAGTACACGCCGATTTCACGCACGCGGCGGGCGATCAGTTGGGTGTACTGGGAACCGAAGTCGAGGATCAGGATGCGGTGGGCGTGAATGTCGAGGGCCATAGGAGAAACTCTGAAGAGCAGTTGCAAGCTTCAAGCTGCAAGCTGCAAGTAATCGGGGGCTGCGCGGAAGCTGCATCAACACAGCCCCGCTTGCAGCTTATAACTTGTGGCTTTTAGCTGTCGGCATCAGCCGACCCGATAGTTCGGCGCTTCCTTGGTGATCTGCACGTCGTGGACATGGGACTCAGCCATGCCGGCGCCGGTGATCCGTACGAACTCTGGCTTGGTGCGCATTTCTTCGATGTCGGCGCTGCCGGTGTAGCCCATCGAGGAACGCAGGCCGCCCATCAGTTGATGGATGATCGCACTCAAGCTGCCCTTGTAAGGCACACGGCCTTCGATGCCTTCCGGGACGAGTTTCTCGGCGCCTGCCGAGGAGTCCTGGAAGTAGCGGTCGGACGAGCCCTGCGCCTGGGACATGGCGCCCAGCGAGCCCATGCCGCGGTAAGCCTTGTAGGAACGGCCCTGGAACAGCTCAACCTCGCCCGGGGCCTCTTCGGTGCCGGCGAACATCGAGCCCATCATCACACAGGACGCACCGGCCACGATGGCCTTGGACAGGTCACCGGAGAAGCGGATGCCGCCGTCGGCGATCAACGGCACGCCGGTGCCTTCGAGGGCTGCGGCGACGTTAGCGATGGCGCTGATCTGCGGCACGCCCACACCGGCGACGATCCGCGTGGTGCAGATCGAACCAGGGCCGATACCGACCTTGACCGCGTCGGCGCCGGCTTCGGCCAGGGCCTTGGCCGCAGCGCCGGTGGCGATGTTGCCGCCGATCACCTGCACGTCAGGGAAGTTCTGCTTGACCCAGCGCACGCGGTCGATCACGCCTTTGGAGTGACCGTGGGCGGTGTCGACCACCACCACGTCAACGCCGGCAGCCACGAGGGCCGAGACGCGGTCGCCGGTGTCTTTACCGGTACCGACCGCCGCGCCAACACGCAGACGACCCTGGTCATCCTTGCTGGCCAGCGGGTAAGCCTTGGCTTTTTCGATGTCGTTGACGGTCATCATGCCCTTGAGGGCGAACTTGTCGTCGACGATCAGCACGCGCTCGATGCGGTGCTTGTGCAGCAGCTCGCGCACATCGTTCTTGTCGGCGCCTTCCTTGACGGTGACGAGGCGCTCTTTAGGCGTCATCACTTCACGGACGGTGACTTCAAGACGGTTCTCGAAACGCACGTCACGGGAGGTGACGATGCCGACCAGGTCGCCATCGTGCAGCACCGGAACGCCGGAGATGTTGTGCATGCGGGTGAGGTCGAACAGGTCACGCACGGTGGCGTCAGCTTCGATGGTGATCGGATCTTTCACCACGCCGGCTTCGTAACGCTTGACCTTGCGCACTTCGGCAGCCTGCTGCTCGATGGTCATGTTCTTGTGGATGATGCCGATGCCGCCTTCCTGGGCCATGGCAATGGCCAGACGGGCTTCGGTGACGGTGTCCATGGCAGCGGAAACCAGGGGAATATTCAGCTCGATGCCACGGGTAAGGCGGGTCTTGAGACTGACTTCGTTAGGAAGCACCTCGGAATAACCGGGCACTAGGAGAATGTCGTCGAATGTCAGAGCTTCTTGGCTGATACGCAGCATCGCGGGGGCTCCCGAGCGGGAAAATGGAAGCGCGCCATTATACTCAGACACCCCTCAGGTCTCAATGTAAAACTCTGACATATTTGGGAATACGGATAGGAGGGGTTACAGCTCGACCCTGACCCAGGCGATCTTCTGGTCCAGCCAATCGGCGAACTCATCGATAAAGCTCTGTTTGAACCCCGCCTCCGCCCAGTTGTTGAAGATGAAACCCAGGTTGGAAAACCCGCATGCCTGCAGGAACAGAAAGCCGTTGATGTCATCTTCATGCCCACACAGCGGGCAGGTGAAGTTGTCGGTGTGGCCGGGCATCCAGTCTTCCAGGCTCTCGAACAGCGCCTCGCCGATCTCCTTGAGGCATTGCGGGCAACCGGCTTCTTCGAGAAAGCCCTTGGCCGGGGTATAGATACAGCGTTTGTAGATGATCTCCAGCCCGTTGATCGGCTCGTTGAACGGCAGCGCTTCGGGGTGCAGCACCACGGCGCGGGCGCCGTCGGCCAGGCCGTAAGCCATGCGGTTGCCGGTGCGGCCACAGGTGGTGAGTTCTTCCTTGATGATGTTCTTGCGCACCAGCCAGCGCACGATCGCCCGTGCGCGGGGTTCGTGGACGGGCAAGGTGGAGATTTTCGGGACAAGGATGCTTTGGGAGTTCATTGGAGTCCTGCGGTGTGGCGGCTGGCGCCATCGGGAGCAAGCCCCCTCCACCTGTTGATCGGTAAATGCATTCAAATGCGGGAGGGGCTTGCTCCCGATGAGGCCCTGAAGGCAGGCAGCTTAATCCCTGCCCCACACAGGTCAAGTGCTCAAATACCGTCCGATCAACGCAAGGCCGCTCGCCAGCACCAGCCACGTCACCCCCCTCACAAACGCCTCGCGGGACAGGCGCATGGTCAATCGGCGCCCGAACCACAGCCCCAATCCCATCGCGGGCAACAGGCACAGCGCCAACAGCAACAGTGGCCAATCCGCATAGACCCCGGCCAGCAGAAACAGACTCAAGCGCACCAGCGTACTCGCGCTGATCAGCGCACGTTGAGTGGCCCGCGCCTGTTCCTTGGGCAGCCGGCTGTTCAGGTAGATGGCATATAAAAAGCCGCCACTGCCGAACAACGCGCCGAACAGCCCACCGACAGTGCCCATAGGCACCGACCAGCCCGCCGCCAGTTGTGTCGGACGCGCCTTTACCAGGAGGCTGTAAATCGCGTAGGCGCTGATGAACAGCCCCATCAACAGCAGCAATAAATCCGAATGCAGGTTGAGCAAAAACACCACACCCAGTGTGCAACCAATAGCCATGCACGGCAGCAGCCGCAACAGCTCCGCCTTGTTCACCTCGCGCCGGGTGTGCAGCAGGCCGCCGAACGCGGCGACAAAATCCAGCAGCACCAGCAGCGGGATGATCTTCGACAACGGCATGAACAGCAGCAGAATCGGCCCCGCGATCAGCGCCGTGCCGAACCCGGCGATGCCGAACACGACGTAGGCCAGCACCACACCCAGGCCAATGACCAGCCAGTCCATCCCGTTAAAAGACCAGTGGTTCAACAGTTCGATTGCAGTCATGCAGGCTCCTTGCTCATCGCCGCCCCTCAGCATAGTGCAGCCGCTCATGTGCACAAGGCCGTGGTGATTGCCCCGGGAATACCTATAAACTGCCGCCCATGATTAAAGACCCGTTTGCCCGCCTGGGCCTGGACCGCGAAGTCCTGACTGTCAGCCAGCTCAACGGCCGCGCACGCGTGTTGCTGGAAGACGTGTTCACCAACATCTGGGTTGAGGGCGAGATCTCCAACCTCGCCCGCCCGGCCTCCGGCCATGTGTACTTCACCCTCAAGGACAGCGGCGCGCAGGTGCGTTGCGCGCTGTTTCGCAACAATGCCGCGCGGGTGCGCCAGGCATTGAAGGATGGCCTGGCGGTGAAGGTGCGCGGCAAGGTCTCGCTGTTCGAGGGCCGTGGCGACTACCAGTTGATTCTCGACACGGTGGAGCCGGCCGGCGACGGCGCGTTGCGCCTGGCGTTCGATGCGCTGAAGGAAAAGCTCAGCGCCGAAGGCCTGTTCAGTGCCGAGCGCAAAGTGCCGCTGCCGATGCATCCACGGCGCATCGGCATTATCAGTTCACCCACCGGCGCGGTGATTCGCGACATTATCAGCGTGTTCCGCCGCCGGGCGCCGAACATCGAGCTGACCCTGATTCCCACCGCCGTGCAAGGTCGCGAAGCCATCCCGCAGATTGTGCGTGCACTCAAGCGCGCGGACGCGCGCGGGTTTGACGCGCTGATCCTGGCCCGGGGCGGCGGTTCGCTGGAGGACCTGTGGTGCTTCAACGAAGAAGCCGTGGCACGCGCGGTGGACGCGTGCGTCACACCTATCGTCAGCGCGGTCGGCCATGAAACCGACGTGTCGATCTGTGACTTCGTCGCGGACGTGCGCGCCCCTACCCCCTCCGCCGCAGCCGAATTGCTTGCCCCCGACGCCAGCCACCTGGTGCGTCAGGTGGAAAACCTGCATCGTCGCCTGGTGATGCTGATGCGCAACCGCCTGCGCCATGACCGCCTGCGCCTGGAGGGCATGGCCCGACGCCTGCGCCATCCCGGCGAACGCCTGCGTCAGCAGGCCCAGCGTCTGGATGACCTCGATATGCGCCTGCGGCGCGCCTTCGAGCGCAGCCTCAATACCCGCCGCGAGCGCCTGATTCGCCTGGAGACGCGCCTGGCCGGCCAGCACCCGGGCCGCCAACTGGCCCTGCTGCGCCAACGCCTGGACAGCCTGGCCGAACGCCTGCCCCGCGCCATGCGCGAAGGCCTCAAGGCACGCCGTCTGCAGTTGCAAAGCCAGGTGCAGACGCTACAGGTGGTCAGCCCGTTGGCGACGCTGGGCCGCGGCTACAGCATTCTTCTGGACGAGCGCGGCCAAGCCATTCGCAATGCCGCGCAAACCCACACCGGCCAGCGCCTGACCGCACGCCTCGGTGAAGGCCAATTGCAAGTGCGGGTGGAAGACAACCACCTCACCCCTGTCACCCTTTCGCTACTGGATTGATCGATGCCACGTCTTCTGAGCCTGCTGATGCTGTTGTGCCTCGCGTGCAACGCCCACGCCGACAGCTACATCACCCGAACCCTGAACAAACCGGTGCCCGGCGGCGTTGCGGTGGTCGACCTCGGCCCTGCGGCCGCCGCGCCGAAAGCCAGCTACCAGGGCAAGCCGGTGCTGGTGGTGAAGGAGCAGGACAACTGGCTGGCGATTGTCGGCATCCCGCTGACGGTCAAGCCGGGCAACGAGCGCATCAGTAGCGGTGGGCGCAGCCTGCCGTTCATCGTGGGTTACAAGAAGTACCCGGAACAGCGCATCACCCTGAAAAACAAAAGCCAGGTCAACCCCGAACCCGCGCAGCTCAAGCGCATCGAGGGTGAACTGGCGGTGCAGCTCAAGGCCTATCGCAGCTTCAGCCCCACGGTGCCGAGCAATCTGGTGCTGGACAAACCGGTCAACGGGCCGCTGTCCAGCCGGTTCGGCGTGCGCCGTTTCTTCAATGGAGAAGAACGCAACCCCCATTCGGGCCTGGACTTCGCCGTACCGGCCGGCACGCCGATCAAGACGCCCGCCAATGGCAAGGTGATTCTGGTGGGCAACTATTTCTTCAACGGCAACACCGTGTTCGTCGACCATGGTCAGGGCTTTATCAGCATGTTCTGCCATATGTCGAAGATCGATGTGAAAGTCGGCCAGCAACTGGTGCGCGGGGCGGTAGTGGGCAAGGTCGGGGCGACGGGCCGGGCGACCGGGCCGCATATGCACTGGAATGTCAGCCTCAACGATGCGCGGGTGGACCCGGCGATCTTTATCGGTGCCTTTGAGCCGTAGTCAGCCTGCGAGACATTTTTTTAGCCCTTGAAGCAGCAGGGTTCTCCAGACTACGGAGTGCTTCATCATGCTCTTACATTTACTGCGGAACCCCGACACGCCGAAAGCTCACTTATCCAGCAAGTTACAGGGAACGTGACCCACATCCTTTCAGGCTAGTTGGAGACATGTTCCGTGCTTACGTCCCTCAGTTCACAACCTATCCAGTTACTTCCCCCTGCGCCAGCACCGGCTCTGACGCTTGCTGATACACGTCCTGCAACCGAAAGAGAGACAGATCAACCGCCCTCGGAACCTGATTCGCGGCACTCGGGAAACGGTCTTAATGCGCTGATAAAACCTACGGTAATATCCGTAGAGCCAGCGAGCTTGTCCAACGAGTTCTCAAGACACTTCAAAGTCGGACCCGTCGAGTTTCTCACCTCTGAATACGACAATCTCAGCCTCAAGATGGCCCGACTGCAAGAAAAACAGCCTGCATTCAGAGACTTCGTAAACGCTCAGATTAAACAGGCATTTCCCCAGCTCACATCCTTTGATCCCTCCACGATGTCGTTCGAGCGATCCAGACTGGCCGATGACGGCAGCATATCCGTTGCAGTGTCCAAAGAACCGCTTCTGGATGCGCTGACACGGGCGATTCAGGAAATCTACGCCTACCCGGATAAAAACTTTATCGACGAGCCAGGCGTCACATCGCGATTCATGCTCAAGACGGCGCCGACCGAAGCCGCCCGGTCCGTCACCGCCGCTGATTCACTGCACACAATAGCCAGGCGTATTGCGACCCAGTTCCCAGAAACCGTGAAAAACTTCTGGACCCAACCGAATCCAACAGAAATCCTCAAAGACGCCCCCCAGGATCAGTTGCTGTCATTACACAAGAAACAGCTGTCAACCCTGGCGGCACTGGGCGAACAGGATGGCTATCTGAGTTCGCAAGCCAAACGCCTGGTGGATACCGTACTCCAGTGCCCCACGCGTGAAGAACGCAGCCAGGCGTTCGCGCCAGAATCAAGGCCAGGCGTCTACCCGCTCTTGATCAATGACAACAGCGCCAGCGGTGCACGCTTGGCGGGGGCATGGCTAGTCACCAGCAAGGAAGGTTCTGCACCTGGGAACGACGATGGGCCTGTGGTGCTGTGCACGCCAAGTGAGGGCCTCGAACCCTTCGAGAACAGCGCTCAAGCGTTCCAGGCGCTGGCTCAACGGTTGAATGCACGGGGCACAGCCGCAACCCTGCTCGT
Organism: Pseudomonas sp. MH9.3; assembly: GCF_034354675.1. Taxonomy (NCBI): domain Bacteria; kingdom Pseudomonadati; phylum Pseudomonadota; class Gammaproteobacteria; order Pseudomonadales; family Pseudomonadaceae; genus Pseudomonas; species Pseudomonas sp. MH9.3. The sequence continues at coordinate 2,586,249 of NZ_CP133785.1, forward strand.
AGAGGGTCTGCCTCTGTCGGCACAAAAGACTCACAGCCCTTTAAAGGGCCAGGACCTGATTGCAAGCCTTGTCCCCATTGAGGGCGACGTGATTGCCGATGCGTTTACCCAATTGCTGAAGCGCCAGGCCGATGAGGTTCAAGCGACCCTCATGCAGACGCTGTCCCCGGAAAACCAGATCCTGCACCCGACGCCTCTGCAAGACGCCGATATAGGCGCGGCTATCGATGAAGCGGCAGACTGGTCAGCGCATTTTGATGGCAACAACGCAATGCTCGCCCGTTACGAACGACTGGCCGACAAAAAACAGCCGCAGTGGCTAAAAAGTCTCACGCCGGTTCAGATCCGGGGTTATCAGTATCTTGAACGTGTAGAGCAAAAGAGCGTTGGGAGGCTGGCGCCGATGCTCGAAAAAATCCCCGCGCTGCATCAGTTCGCCAACCAGCAATTGAACCTGGCCCTGCAAAAAAAACACCCTGGGGCGACCGTCGACGCCCAGAAGACAAAAGTTGTGACTACGACGAAGTCGCGCATTCATACACGCTTCAGACACGGAGCGTACACCCCGGCCGACTACAAAACCAAGGAGGTATCGTTAACCGACCTGTCACTGAAAAACCCGACGGCATTTCCCGCAGGCGACAGCAACCAGCACGTCCAGGACACTCTGCAAGCCAAGCTTCTTGATGCCCAAGGCAAGCCGGTGCAGGACCGTGACGGCAACCCCATAGTGCTGAAAACCGCAGAACTCCTGGCATTGGTGGAAGACGCGGATGTAGGGGGCAAATACCTCGACATGCTCCACGCGCAATTGGCACCGGATGCCAGCAACGGTGAGCCGCATAAATTGCGCTCAGCATGGAAACACGCCCTGCGCAGCACCATGAACAAGCATGCCTATCTGGCAAAATTGAGCCCAACGGCCTATTCGGCTTCAGAAGCAGACAGCGCGGGCAAACCACTGGCGCCCCAGTGGGTCAGGGCAGTGATTGATCATCCCGACCCGGCCACACGCCCGAAGGTCGATGGGAAAACCATCATCGCCAACACGATGTCGTTCTACGGCGCTCCAGTTCAGGGCGTCACCGTGATCAGCGACCACAGCCACTTATCTCGAGTCTTGTACAGTCCCGATGCGCCTGACGGCATAGCATGGCGCGCGCTGGCCAGCCAGCAGGAGCTGGAGACATTGATGAGTAAACCAGAGTGGCAAGCCTACTCGCGCGCGCGCGTAAACTCGACACCGCTGGAGTCGCTACAAAAAACGATTGAAGACTATCGCAACAAAAAAATCATCGCCACCCTGGAAAACGCCCAGAAAGCGCTTGAACCGAAAATCGCCTATCTAAGACCCGTTGAGGGGGATCTTCGAGATGCAATGTACCAGCAAGTGTCGGATATCCTGATCAAGAACGCCGATTTGAGCTCGGTCAGCAATGCCGAGGTGGCCAAGGAATCGCGTTATAACAAAGTGATGTTTGGCATCGAACTGGCGGGGGTCTTTTTGGACCTGGTGCCGGTCATTGGCAAAGGGGTCTCGACAGCTTCCAGGCTGACGAAAGCAGCGATTAAGATAATGCGGATGCCGGGAAACTCTCTTAGAAAAACCCTCAGCAAACCCGGCCATCTGTCCAGAGCATTCTCCGACTTCACCGTCGTTGCCACCGGCCAACGTATTCCCACTAGTCCGATTTCACGTCCCGTGTTCAAGCCATCCGCACAGGCGCAAACCCTGACGCCTGGCACAGGCGCCCCGGCAGTGCCGTCCGGCCGGGCTACGCGGGTAATTCCTGCGCCGTCAAACAGCGCCGTTGCAAATCAAGCTCAGTTGAACGTGCCCTCAACGTCTGCCGGCGCGGGCAAACTAACGGTGGCCATCAGCGGCAACCAGACACGGCCGCCGCGCCTGCCGGACTTCAGTCAGCACGCCGCCCCGCAAAGCGTACTTGATGGAACAAAACGAGCGGATGGCACGTTTCAAGTCGGCGACGACTTCTATATTCCTTTCACTGACGGTACTGGCGTGGAGCGCGCTTATAAAATCAGCCCGATCTATAAGCTTGAAGGCGGCTCAGTCAGAGCTATCGATGCAATTTCCGGAAAACAATTCGCGTCTCTGGTATCCACCGGCACAGGAGAATGGAGGCTCAATAAACTGAAAGGTGGAGAAACCGATCTGCCCCTGGACGATTATATGGACAGGATATTGAAGGGCGAAGCAGCAAATGACTTCGACGATCCGGCCGACATCAACAGGCTGACGGAATGGTTCAGGCGTGACATGGATGAATTTTATGACTCTTTTTTCGCCAGGCAACCGGCACCACGCCCGGCAATAGCGCCCGTCAGTGTCGACATAGCCGCAAGTGAACTGATTAAAAACACGCTTTCCCGTCCTGATGTCAACGGCTGGGTGATAGGGGAATCCCATGATCAAGTCGCGAGCCTGGATTTTTTGGTCACCAATATGGAGCACTTCAAAAACGCTGGGGTTACCACGCTTTATCTGGAGAACGCTTATTTCCTGGAACGTTCGCCTACACTTGCCGGCACAGCTTACACAGCAGACGACGCGCACTACCTGTTCCCGCGCCATCTCACTGATAAATACCGCAACAATGCGCTGAGCATGACCGATGTACTGGCGGCGGCGGATAAACATGGCCTCAAGGTGATCGGGCTTGAACACGCCGAGTTGACCGTGCACAGACGCGATTTTGAGGCCAACCTCCAAAGAGAAAACTCTTCTATTGATCGTCTGGAAGAACTCAACTACTTCGCTACTAAATTGATCGAAAAAACGCCCAAAGGAGAGAAGTGGGTAGCGCTGGTCGGCAACAATCATATGAACACTTACGTTGACGACTATACCGGAGGCGCCGTCCCTGGTATCGCGGAGCTTACAGGCGGGTTGGGCGTTTCAGTACGTGACGCGGCCAAAGGAGCCGGCAGCACTACCAGGGTGCCTGCACATACCCACGACTTCACTGAGGAAATGGAGTTATGGGGAGGGGACGTGCAGATTGAACACACTGTTGATAAGTACTTGAGAGCATGACACCGAGGGGCCGGGAAGGCGCGCGTTGGCGCCCTACCCTTTCATTTGCCAATAACAGTTTCACGGCAGGCTGTAGTGGTCAACTAATCCCGGACACGACGTTAAGTTTTTTCTCGGCCTGAGCCGGTGGCAGCCCACCATTAAATTGGTGCGGTCGAATCCAGTTGTACCGGTGCATCAAAAAATGGCTGATATCCTGCTGAGCTTGTTGGACCGTCGCGTAGCCCATGGTCGGTACCCACTCGGTTTTCAGGCTCCTGAACACCCGCTCCATCGGCGCGTTATCCCAACAATTTCCTCGCCGGCTCATGCTTTGACGCATGCGATATCGCCAAAGGCGCTGGCGAAAACTCCGGCTTCCATATTGCGAGCCCTGGTCGGAGTGGAACAGCAAACCCTGAGGCTTCCCTCGCTGCTCGTAAGCCATGTCCAAGGCCTTGATGACCAAGTCGGCATCCGGCTTTCCCGACAACGCCCAACCCACAACACGGCGGGCAAAAAGATCTAGCACAACCGCCAGATACTGCCATTTCCCTTGAGCCCAGATGTAAGTGATATCGCCACACCAGACGTGGTCAGGAGCGGGCACATCAAACTCTCGGTTCAAAATATTAGGGATGTCGGGCCGCTCGACCGTCGCCTTTTTGTAAGCATGCGATCCCGGTTGTTTGCTGACCAACTCCAGCTCGCGCATCAGGCTGCGTACCTTGAATCGCCCGATCTGCTCGCCGTCGTCCTGCATCATGGCCATGATGCTACGGCTACCGGGAGCACTGCGGCCTTGGGTGAACAACTCGCTCACCCGACTGCGCAATCGAAGGCGTTCTACATCCGGTGTGCGGCGCCTGAGACGCCGAGCGTAGTAGCACGAGCGGGTCACTTCAAACACCTTGCACAGCCAATCAACCGGCTCGTGGATGCTCAACTGGTCAATCAGCGCGAACGCTCGAGATCTTCCGACATCAAGAGCGCGGTGGCCTTTTTTAAGATCGATTTTTCCCGCTCAAGGCGAGTAATTCGGGCTTCCAGCTCTTGGATTTTCTGCTGCTCCGGGGTCAGCGCTTTGCTCTGCGGGGTCACGCCCATGCGTTCTTGCTGCACCTGGTCGACCCATCGGCGCAAAGCCGACTCGCCGACACCAAGCGAGCGGCTGGCCTCAATGAAGCTGTAATCCTGCTTGAGAACGAGGTCGGCAGCCTCGCGTTTGAATTCAGGGGAAAAGGTACGGCGTTGTTTGGTCATCTGACACCTCGTTCTGGCGAGCATTCTCGCCTAAATGGGTGTCCGGTTTCATTAGACCACTACAGGCCGCCTTTTTTCGGCCCCTCAACCAAGGATTTCCCGATGAGCAGCACTTACGTTTGGGGCGCCTCGACGGCCCTGAAATCGTCGTGTCTTGCGCGTATTTTGTTTACTGCGTAAGTCGGACGAAGCGCGCCTGGCAACATCTCTTACAAACTCTCGAGGAACGAACCGACAGCAACTATCACTCAGGCTAGACGCGAAGGGAGAGAATCGCTTTTTCGGAACACTACGGATTAAAGTTCCCGCCTTAGGAAGCTTCTGATGAACTTACGCCCGATTGACTCGGATGCAGTCACCACCAGTCAACCAACGTTGAGTTTCGCAGCCCCCCGCCATGCCGAGCACACAGACTCAGTCGTTGAGGCGCCGCACAGCACCATCCCGCTCCCTCCCGGCGCCGTAAACAAGCCTTATGTTGGAGGGATCAAACCGGTCCAGCCGCAACACACTCAACTTTCCGAACACTTCAAAGTCAGTGATACACAATTGCTCCTGACTCAGTACAACACTCTCAATAAAAAAATCACCATGCTGCAAGCGCAGCAGCCTACCCTGAAGGCGTTTATGAAACAGCGCCTTGAACAGGCGTTGCCGGAACAGCGCCCACTCAATGACGAATCCATCGAGTTCAGGATTTACCGCAAAAGCGCAGATGGACAGAAAGGGCTTGTGTCCACAGAACCTCTGCTATCGGCCGTTGCCAGAAAAGTCCAGGAAACCCAGGCCCCCGTCATCAATGGGCAAGAAGGCCCCGAGGAAAGCCCGGGTGTTGAGTCTGGCTTCTATATTGGCGAGCAAAAACTCAAAAACCTGAGTTCTCTGCGTACGATTGCCACCGACATCGGGGTTGGATTTGCAGAGGCCAACAGGACCTTCTGGACCCGACACCGACCTGGCGAAACTTCGTCCCCCCAGAACATGCTGTTGGCGATGCACAGAGAACTGCTTTCGACCCAGGCTGCGCTGCGGGTGGTGGATGGAACACTTAGCCAGCAGGGCAAGCAGCTGGTCGATACCTTCGTGCAGCACCCCAGCCTGGAATCGCGTGAACGTGAAATCAGCGCCGGCTCGCGACCAGGCGTGTACCCGCTCAGAATAAATGACAATACCGAGACCGGCAGCCTATTGCCCGGCGCGTTCATAATCACCGCCAGCGATGGTTCGTCCTCATCCGTTCCGGTCTGGCCGAACGGCACAAGGAACATCAACGCCAATGAGCTGAACGGCCCTGTGGTAGCGATCACATCAGAAAACGGTATCGAAGAGTTCAAGACCCCTGCCCAGGCACTCGAGGTTATCGCCGCGAGGTTGAACCTCAAGCATGAAATCGCAACCCTGTCTGAACAGCCCTCGCCAAAGGCTCCTCAAGGCGATGACCTGCTCCAGCGCCTGGCACCTGTGAAAGACGATGTGATCGTCGAAGGGTTTGTTACAACAATGCTTCAACAAACGCCGAAGATCAGTGAGGCCCTCACACGGGTCATGGCACCGGAGAATGAGGCTTTGCACCCCTATCTGTTAAGTGCCCCCACGGTGACCAGACCGGTAGAGGATGCTGCAGACCTGTCATTTCAGTTCGACGGCAGCAACGCACTGCTCGCCCGCAATCAAAAGCTTGAAGAAAAACTGCAACCTGACTGGTTGCAAAACCTGACACCTGTACAAAAAGCATTTTTTTCAAACCTGGACACCGCAGAGCAGGAATCTAACGAAACACTGTTCCCATTGCTGGAAAAAGTCCCTTCCTTGCCAGCCTTTGCCAAGCAGCAATTGACTCAAGCATTAAAAGAATTGCTCAAAAATCACTACCCGGATAAGGGAATAGACCCCGCTAATATCAAGGTCTCCATACGCTCCCGAACCGCCATTCACACAGGTAGATTTGCCACGGGCGAGCATACTCGGGAGTCAGTTCAATCGCTGTCGCTGGTAGATCTGGCACTGAAAAATCTTAGCGAATGGGATGCTGGCAGCAGCACTCAATACTCCAAAAAAACCATGACCGCCACGCTTTTGGATGCAGCCGGCAAGGCTGTGCTGGACGCGCAAGGCAATCCTCTGATGCTGGATACTCAAGCACTTGAAGCGCTGATCAGACCGCTCGATATGGGCGGCAAATACCTGGAGCATCTAGCAAAGGAAATGGCACCTGACGCCACATCCGGGAACGCGGGGGCACTGCGTAAAGCCTGGTACGCAAGCAAACTGGCCAACCTGAAAAAGGAAGCCTTTGTGGCCCAGCTCGACCCCGCAAACTACCACGCGACATTGACCGATAACACTTCGCAAAAACGCAGCGCCCATTGGGTCAGCGCAACGCTTGATCACACCGACCCGACCACGTGGCCGACGGTTGAAGGCCATGAGATCCGCAGCTATGCGCTGGTCATCGATGGCAAGGCGGTTGAAGGGGCTTTCGTTATCAAGTCCCCGTCTCACCCCTCCCTGGTTCTGTGCACACCGAATGCACCGGACGGGCTGACATTTCGTGAGCTTGTCGACCAGGACAGCCTCAAAAGCCTCACCGAAAAGCCCGAGTGGAAACGCTACATCGTCAATAGAACAACGCCCTTGGACAAATATGAGCTGATTGCAAAACTCACTCAGTATGTCCCCTTCGACCTGGTGACCAAAGCCGCACGCGACCATGAAATAGGCATATCGCTTAAACCCACCAGAGGCCCATTACTCGATCACCTGTATCAGCAGCAGTTAGCGCTGTCGATGGCCAAAGCCGACGCTGCGTCCACCAGCACTGCCGAGGTTAACGCCGCCTCGAATTACAACAAATTGGTATTCGGTATCGACGTTGCGTCGAACTTGCTGGACATGGTTCCAGTGGTCGGTAAAGGCCTCTCGATCATTAACCGCCTGACAAAAGCTGGGATAAAAGCATTTCGCGCGCAAGGCAGAAGTCTGCCGGCACTGTTGAAGAACCCCAATGGCTGGGGAGCTGTCTATTCCGACTTTACGGTCGCGGCGACCGGCCAGAATATCGTCAGGCAAAGAGGGTTGCGTCCCGTGATCAGTCCCCGCCTGGCGATCACCGCTCGCCCTGCTGCACTGGTGAAACCCGCCATCGCCGGTCCTTCCAGGCCCGCCTCCGGCGCCACAGCCACGCAGGTACCTGGCGCGCAAACATCTGCACGTGCAGACCTCGGCGAATATGCAGTTCCCGACGCGGTGCTCAATGGCACGCTCACGCCTAGAAACGGTATTTATCTCGTCGATTCCCCATCTGGGCCTCGCAGCTTTGTCCGGTACACCGATAGTACTGACGTCAACCGTCTCTATGAAATCAGCCCGGTTTACACATTCGAAGGCTCTATCGTGAGGGTCATAGACCCCGTCACACGACGGCAGGTCGCGACGATGACCTCCACCGGCAGTGGAGAATGGCGTTTAAGCCAGTTACCTGGCGGCAGGCGTGGCGCGAGACACAGGCAGAACAACCAATGGCCCTACAATTACGTCGACGGCCTTCTGCTCGGCGCGCCCGACTTTACCCTGAGCACTGCCGCCAGAGGCCAAGCCAATCGATGGTTCAGAGACGGAATGAATGAGTTCTTCGCCCAGCACGCCGCGGCGCCCTCACCCCGTCCGGATATGCCAGCCCTGACACCCAACACATCACCTTCGGAATTAACCCGTGAAGCACTGCTCACTTCAAGCGGCTTGGTATTGGGCGAGCAGCATAATCAGATCGCCAGCAACCTGATGTTGATAAAGAACATGGAAAACTACGCAAAAAGCGGCGTTACCACCTTGTATCTGGAAGGAGGGCTCTGGGCGGACGGCCTCCCGTACACGGAAGGGGACATGGACCTGTTACCTGATCCACCAAAAAACTCTGCGTATATACGCAAGATCTTGACGAGGAAGGATGTGTTTGCCGCCGCCGAGAAATACGGAATTAAGGTACGGGGCCTCGAACACGAACACCTGACAATGCACTCAACCCGCAGCGCATCAGATGATGCCGCCAACCTCAAGCACACCACCGACCGTTTGAAAGAGTTCAACTACTTTGCGAGCAAAATAATTAAACAGACGCCTATGGGAGAAAAATGGATTGCCGTGGTTGGCAGACGACACATGAACACCACCCAAGGGGTACCTGGAATAGCTGAGCTCACCGGAGGCACTGGTATCGGCGTGTATGACGCTGCTCCAGGCGGAACCAGTATCGCCGTTCAGTCAGCCGGACAGGTCCCCGATCCTGCCAGACGGATTACCCTGAATGACCAGGTCGGCGATTATCAAATCCTCCAGAACGTTGATGCGTACCTGAGACCCGCCTGACCATGAAGGGTGCGGCGCTGTAAGGTGTCGCACCCTTTTTTCCGAACCAATGAAAATTGCTATGACTGTATTTATTGCGCAATAGAAATAAATTTAAAAATTAAAAGCAGCGATAAAAAACCACTAAAACGCCATTTATAAGAAATTCTGCCAATCTTTTTCGACTGCTTGCCATCCTCCGCACCGACGGTTAGGGTTGAGCACATGAAAACCTCTCACACCCTCATTCAGCTCCGCCAGCACCGCAGCCTGTGCCTTGTCAGCGCACGACTGCCAGGCTGAATCGATCTGCCTCGTCCAAAGCTTTATTCCCAATAACAGTTTCACGGCAGGCCGCCTTTTTTCGGCCCCTCAACCAAGGATTTCCCGATGAGCATGCTCAAAGACCCGTCTTCGAAATACCGCGCGTTCCCGACCATCGATATTCCGGATCGTACCTGGCCGTCGAAAACCATCACCAGCGCGCCGATCTGGTGCAGTTCCGACCTGCGTGATGGCAACCAGTCGCTGATCGAGCCGATGGACGCCGCCAAGAAACTGCGCTTCTGGAAGACCCTGGTGGCCGTCGGCGTGAAGGAAATCGAAGCCTCGTTCCCGGCCGCTTCGCAAACCGACTTCGACTTCGTGCGCATCCTGATCGAGGACAACCACATCCCCGAGGACACCACCATCCAGGTGCTGACCCAGGGCCGTGAAGACTTGATCGCACGCACCTTCGAATCCCTGCGCGGCGCAAAAAAGGCCATCGTGCACTTGTATAACGCCACGTCGCCGTCGTTTCGCCGCATCGTGTTCAACCAGGACAAGGACGGCATCAAGGCCATCGCGGTCAACGCGGCCAAGCTGTTCGTCAAATACGCCGCGCAGCAGCCGGAAACCCAGTGGACCTTCGAATATTCGCCGGAAACCTTCAGCGCCACCGAGCTGGAGTTCGCCAAGGAAGTCTGTGACGCCGTGATCGAGGTGTGGAACCCGACGCCCGCGCACAAGATGATTCTCAACCTGCCGGCCACCGTCGAGTGCGCCACGCCGAACATCTATGCCGACCAGATCGAGTGGTTCGGTCGCCATATCAATCGCCGTGACAGCGTGATCATCAGCCTGCACACCCACAACGACCGTGGCACCGGCGTGGCCGCCACCGAGCTGGGCCTGATGGCCGGCGCCGACCGTGTCGAAGGCTGCCTGTTCGGCAACGGTGAGCGCACCGGCAACGTCGACCTGGTCACCGTAGCCCTGAACATGTACACACAGGGCCTCGACCCGCAGCTGGACTTCTCCGACATCGACGGCGTGCGCAAGGTCGTCGAGGAGTGCAACCAGATCCAGGTGCACCCACGTCATCCGTATGTAGGCGACCTGGTGCACACCGCGTTCTCCGGCTCGCACCAGGACGCGATCCGCAAGGGGTTTACCCAGCAGAAAGACGATGCCTTGTGGGAAGTGCCGTACCTGCCGATCGACCCGGCCGATATCGGCCGCAGCTACGAGGCGGTGATCCGCGTGAACAGCCAGTCGGGCAAGGGCGGTATCGCCTACCTGCTGGAGCAGGAATACGACATCAGCCTGCCGCGCCGCATGCAGATCGAGTTCAGCCAGGTGGTACAGGCCGAAACCGACCGCGTGGGCCTGGAGATGACCGCGCCGCAGATCTACGCGTTGCTGCAACGGGAATACCTGCAGGCCAACACCCCGTACGCGCTGGTCAGCCATCGCCTGCAGGAAGAGAACGGCAACAGTTATGTCGAGGTGGAGGTCTCGGGCAAGGGCCAGGGCGAAACCAACCTGCACTGGAAAGGCAAAGGCAACGGCGCACTGGAAGCCCTGGTGGCCGGCCTGCCGATTGGTGTGGAGATCATGGATTACAACGAACACGCGATTGGCGCGGGCACCCATGCCAAGGCGGCGGCTTACATTGAACTGCGGGTGAACGGCGAACGTCCGGTGCATGGGGTGGGGATCGATGAAAACATCACCACCGCCAGCTTCAAGGCGTTGTTCAGTGCGTTGAACCGCTCGCTGAGCCAACAGGCAGCGAAAGCGGCGTAACGCCTATCGCTGAAATGCAAAAGGCCCCTGGGTGAGAACTCAGGGGCTTTTTGTTGGGCTTTATATTTGTGGTGTCGGTGAGGGCCTCATCGGGGGCAAGCCCCCTCCCACATTTTGATCTGTGAATACATTCAAAATGTGGGAGGGGGCTTGCTCCCGATAGCGGTCTATCAGACAAACCGAAAACTATCAGCATCCAGATTCGCCGGAAACCGGGTGCGATACGCCGCCAATTCCGCCGCATCCAGGCACACCTGAAACACCCCGTCCGCCTCCCCCGCACTCAGCAAGGTCTCGCCCTGGAAGTCCAGCACCTGGCTGTCACCGGTGTAGCCAAAACCTTTGCCATCCGTACCCACCCGATTCACCGCCGCCACGTAGCACAGGTTCTCGATGGCCCGCGCCGGTAGCAGACGGTTCCAGTGCTGACGCCGCGCGCCCGGCCAGTTGGCGGTGTACAGCAGCAGGTCGGTGTCCTGGGCATCACGGCTCCACACCGGAAAGCGCAGGTCGTAACAAATCAACGGACGAATGCGCCAGCCCTTGCAGTCAAACTGCACCTGGCGCTCGCCCGGGGTGTAGTGGTCGTGTTCGCCGGCCATGCGGAACAGATGGCGCTTGTCGTAGTGCAGCACCTCACCATCGGGCCGCGCCCACAGCAGGCGGTTGCGATGGCTGCCGTCGGCCGCCCGGATGATCACGCTGCCGGTGATGACCGCAGCGTACTTTCTGGCCTGGGCCTGGAGCCAGCGGTGGGTGGGGCCGCTTTCCGGCTCGGCAAGGGTGTGCGATTCCATCGAGAAACCGGTGGTGAACATTTCCGGCAACACAATCAGGTCGGCACCCTTGGCCTGCTCCAGCAACAGCTCGAAATGGTCAAGGTTGGCCTGGCGGTCGTGCCAGGCCAGGGTGGTCTGGACGAGAGCGATATTCAGGTCCGGCAATGCAGTCAGATCACGCATAGTTTTTCGGCTGCTTGTTGCAGCGTTTCCTCGCGTTTGGCAAAGCACAGGCGCACCAGGCGCTGGCCTTGAGGTGGGTGCTGGTAGAACACCGAGATGGGAATGCTCGCCACGCCGTGTTCGCGGGTCATCCACAGCGACATGGCGACGTCATCCAGGTCCGGACGAATCTGTGAGTAATCCACCAGTTGAAAGTAGGTGCCGGCCACCCGAGTGAAACTCAAGCGCGACGGCGCCAGCAAGTCACAGAACAGATCGCGCTTGGCCTGGTAGAACGCCGGCAGTTCGTCAACGTGCTCCGGGTGGGCGGCCATGAAGTCAGCCAGCGCGAACTGCAACGGGGTGACGCAGCAGAAATTGACGTACTGGTGCACCTTGCGCAATTCGGCCGTCAGCGCGGGTGGCGCGACGACGTAGCCGGTTTTCCAGCCGGTGACGTGGTAGGTCTTGCCGAAGGAACTGACGACAAAGGCGCGCGAGTACAGCTCTGCATGGGCCAGCACGCTGACATGGGGCACGCCATCGAACACCAGGTGCTCGTAGACCTCGTCGCTGAGCAGGTAGATATCGCGATCACGGATCAGGTCGGCCAATTGGTCAAGCTCGGCGCGGCTGATCAGTGCGCCAGTAGGGTTGTGCGGCGTGTTGAGGACGATCATGCGCGTGCGCGGTGACAGCGCCGCCTTGATCTTCTCGAAGTCCAGCGCGAAGCCTTGCAGGCTCAGTTGCACATGCACGCAACGGCCACCGGCCAGTTCCACCGAAGGTGCGTAGCTGTCGTAGCAGGGATCGAAGATGATCACTTCATCGCCCCGACGAACCACCGCCTGGATCGCGCAGAAAATCGCCGCGGTGGCCCCCGGAGTAATGGTCACCTCATTGTCGGGATCGACCGACACGCCATAGCTGCGGGCGATCTTCGCTGCCACTTGCTGGCGCAGGGCCGGCAAGCCGGTCATCGGTGAATACTGGTTATGCCCGTTGGCAACGTGTTGGCCCACCGCATCGAGCAACGCTTGCGGGCCGTTGAAGTCGGGGAAACCCTGGGACAGGTTGAGCGCGCCGGTTTCGGCAGCCAGTTGCGACATCGTGGTGAAAATGGTGGTGCCGACGTTCGGCAACTTGCTGGTGATCATGGAAGCCCCCTTCGGGTGAGCTGCCAGTTTTAAGCTGCAAGCTGCAAGCAGGTCAAGCAAGCAAACCGTCAGGCACAAAAAAGGGCTCCAAAGGAGCCCTCTCTCGCCACCACTCAACGCTGCGTTATTTCTTGTCGCGGCGCTTTTTGTCGGCTTTTTTGTGATGAGTCATCAAACGACGCTTTTTGTTCACCTGACGGTCCGTCAGCGTGTTCTTGTTGCCTTCGTATGGGTTCTCGCCGCCCTTGAACTCGATGCGAATCGGCGTACCGACCAGCTTCAAGACACGACGGTAGGTGTTTTCCAGGTAACGCACGTAAGACTTGGGCACCTTCTCGATCTGGTTACCGTGGATCACGATAATCGGCGGGTTGGCACCACCCAAGTGGGCGTAACGCAGTTTGATCCGGCGGTTGTTGACCATCGGCGGCGCGTGCTCGCCCACCGCATCTTCCAGGATCTGGGTGAGGCGGTTGGTGGGCCAGCGGGTGACGGCGGACTTGAACGAGTTCTGCACGGACGCGTAGAGGTTGCCCACGCCAGTGCCGTGCAGGGCCGAGATAAAGTGGATATCGGCGAACTCGACGAAGAACAGCCGACGCTGCAGCTCGATCTTGACGAAGTCGCGCTCGCTGGGCGTCATGCCGTCCCACTTGTTGATCGCGATCACCAATGCCCGACCGGCCTCCAGGGCAAAGCCCAGCAGGTTGAGGTCGTGGTCCACCACGCCTTCGCGGGCGTCCATCACGAAGATCACCACGTTGGCGTCCTTGATGGCTTGCAGGGTTTTCACCACGGAGAACTTTTCAACTTCCTCGTGGATCTTGCCGCGCTTGCGCACACCGGCGGTGTCGATCAGCGTGTACTTTTCGTCATTACGCTCGAACGGGATGTAGATGCTGTCGCGGGTGGTGCCGGGTTGGTCGTAGACGATGACCCGGTCTTCACCGAGCATGCGGTTGACCAGGGTCGACTTGCCCACGTTAGGGCGGCCGATGATGGCAATCTTGATACCGTCTTTTTCACTCGGGCCCGGAATGCGCTTGGCTTCCTCACCTTCGGCGACGATCTCTTCTTCGCCCTCTTCTTCCCCGTCGTCATCCTTCGGGAAGTCGCGCAGAGCGATTTCCAGCATCTGGGTGATGCCGCGACCGTGGGCACCGGCGACCGGGATCGCGTCGCCCAGGCCCATCGGGCTGAATTCAGCGCGGGCGGCCTCAGGATCGATGTTGTCGATCTTGTTGGCGATCAGATAGGAACGCTTGTTGCGCTTGCGCAAGTGCTCGCCAATCATCTGGTCGGCAGCGGTGTAGCCCGCGCGGGCGTCCACCAGGAACAACACGACATCGGCTTCTTCAATGGCCAGCAGCGACTGCTCGGCCATCTTTTCGTCCATGCCATGCTCGTCACCGGAGATACCACCGGTGTCGACAATAATGTAGGAGCGCCCCTGCCACTTTGCCTCACCGTATTGGCGATCACGGGTCAGACCGGACAAGTCGCCGACGATGGCGTCGCGAGTCCTGGTCAGGCGGTTGAACAAGGTGGACTTGCCGACGTTAGGTCGGCCCACCAGGGCGATTACGGGAACCATGCGGCTCTCCACTTCGTTATTTCAGAAAATACAAAAGCCGCTGCAAGGCAGCGGCTGGTGCTCGGGGCAGCATCGTCAGATGCCGCATGCCCCGCCGAAGCGGGGCCGCCTGGGTGTTACCCCAAGCATGATTCTTACTTGATGGTCAGGGCTTCCAGCTTGCCGCTGTTGCCAAACACATAAAGCATGTTACCCACGACCAGCGGACGTGCACGCAGGCCGTCGCTGTCAATACGCTCACGACCTACGAAACGACCATCCACCTGGCTCAACAGATGCAGGTAGCCTTCAAAGTCGCCCACCGCCACGTAGCTGGAGAACACTTCCGGTGCCGACAGTTGACGGCGAGCCAGCGAATCGTTGCTCCACAGCGCGGTGGTGGATCGCTCGTCGACACTTTCAACGGTGCCGGACGCCAGGCTTACGTAGACGCTGCCAAACCCTTGGGCGATACCGGCGTAGCTGGAAGCATCACGCTGCCAGTTGACGCGACCGCTCTGCAGGTCCAGTGCGGCCACACGGCCCTGGTAAGTGGCGACGTAGAGGGTTTCACCCGACAGCAGCAAGCCGCCGTCGATGTCCACTACGCGATCCAGCTCGGAACGACCTTGCGGGATGGCCACTCGGGTTTCCCAGGCCGGCACGCCGTTCTGGGTGTTCAGGGCGACCACTTTACCGGTCGACAGGCCTGCAACGGCCAGATTGTTAGTGACAATCGGACCACTGGTGCCGCGCAGGGTCAGTACTGCCGGCGTGCTGTCATACAACCAGCGCTGCTCGCCGGTGCTGGCGTCCAGGCCGATCACCCGATCATCCTGGGTCTGCACCACGACGATATCGCCGTTGGTGGCAGGCGGTGCGAGCACTTCGCTGGTCACGCGAGCGCGCCATTTCTCTTCACCGGTGCTGGAATCCAGCGCCACGACTTCGCCTTTGAGCGTGCCGAGCATGACCATGCCATAACCCACACCGACGGCGCCGGACACAGGCAACTCAAGGTCTTTTTTCCACTTCACGTCGCCGGTCATGCGATCCATGGACACGACCACGCCGGTCACGTCAGCGGCCACAATGTTTTCGCCGTCGATTGCCGGCACCAACATGTTGTAGGTGTCGCCCTGGCCGTCACCGATGGAGCGGCTCCACTGCTTCTGCAAAACCACTTCCTCCTTGAAGGTGGTCAGCTCGGCCGGAGGCAGTTCTTTTTTACTGTTGCTGCTGCAACCCGCGGCCAGAATGGCCAGAGCCAGCAATGCTGCATGTTTCCAACGGATCACGTCACGCATCCCCTTTGGCCAAGTCGTCGAGCTTGATTTGTAAGCCACCGACCGCCGCTTCATCAGACAGCGCAGCCTTGGCCTTCTTGTACGCAGCATTGGCTTCGTCGGTACGACCCAATTGGACCAGGAGGTCGCCCTTGAGCTCTTCGCGAGTGGCTACAAATGCCTTGTCCGCATCGCCGTCGAGCAGTTTGAGTGCTTCGTCGGCCTTGTTCTGTGCCGCCAGTACCTGAGCCAGGCGCTGACGGGCGATTTCACCCAGGGTCGGGTTGGTCGGTTTGTCGGCGATGGCCTTCAGTTCAACCGCAGCATCGTCCAGCTTGCCGGTATCGACCGCCACCTTGGCGACGAACAGGCTACCGTATTGAGCGTAGGTGGTGCCGCCAAATTCGCTTTTCAGCTTGCCGGCCAGGTCTGCAACCTGAGCCGGGTCAGGCTTGCCGTCCGGCGTCAGCGTGGTTTCCAGCAACTGCTGATACAGAACCGAGGCGCCCTGGGACTGGTTGGCCTGATATTTGTGCCAGGCCTGCCAGCCGAACACCACCACCAAAGCGAGCAGACCGCCAGTAACCAGAGGCTTGCCGTTACGCTGCCACCAGTCCTTGAACTCGGTCATTTGATCATCAATACTCGACACCCCAATACTCCTTAAGTCGCTAAATTCGGCTGTTCGACAGCTTCAACCCTGCACAACGCAGGTGGCCAGGTGCGCGGCGAGCGCATCAAAGGCAATGTTCTGTTGCTCGCCCTGGCCACGCAGGGGTTTGAAACCTATCACTTGCTGGGCCAGCTCGTCATCGCCGAGGATCAGCGCATACAGCGCACCGCTCTTGTCGGCCTTCTTGAATTGGCTCTTGAAGCTGCCAGCGCCGGCATTGATCTGCAGGCGCAGGTTTGGCAGTTGGTCACGCACCTGTTCGCTCAAGGCCAGGGCTGCCAGTTCGGCGGCCTCGCCAAAGGCGCACAGGTAAACGTCGACTTGCCGGGCGATTTCTTCCGGGACCTGCTCCAGGGTTTCCAGCAGCAGGATCAGGCGCTCGATGCCCATGGCGAAGCCTACGCCGGTGGTGGGCTTGCCGCCCATTTGCTCGACCAGCCCGTCGTAACGGCCGCCCGCGCACACGGTGCCCTGGGCGCCAAGCTTGTCGGTGACCCACTCGAACACCGTCTTGCTGTAGTAATCGAGGCCGCGCACCAGTTTAGGATTGATGACGTAGGGAATCCCGGCGGCATCCAGACGCGCCCTGAGGCCGTCGAAATGCACGCGGGATTCGTCGTCCAGGTAGTCGGCCATCTTCGGCGCGTCTACCAGCACGGCCTGGGTGTCGGCGTTCTTGGTATCAAGCACGCGCAACGGGTTGGTTTTCAGACGGCGCTGGCTGTCTTCGTCCAGTTTATCCAGATGGGCGGACAGGTATTCGACCAGGGCTTCGCGGTAGCGGCCCCGGGACTCACTGGTGCCCAGGCTGTTGAGTTCGAGCTTGACCGCGTCACGGATGCCCAACTGGCCCCACAGGCGCCAGGTCATCACGATCAGCTCGGCGTCGATGTCCGGGCCGTCAAGGTTGAACACCTCAAGACCAATCTGGTGGAACTGGCGATAACGGCCCTTCTGTGGACGCTCGTGACGGAACATCGGGCCGATGTACCACAACTTCTGCGGCTGACCGCCACCGGTGAGGCCGTGCTCGAGCACCGCACGCACGCAGGCGGCAGTGCCTTCCGGACGCAGGGTCAGGGAGTCGCCGTTACGGTCTGCGAAGGTGTACATCTCTTTTTCGACGATGTCGGTCACTTCACCGATGGAGCGCTTGAACAGCTCGGTGAACTCGACGATCGGCATGCGGATCTGTTTATAGCCGTAGTTATCCAACAGGCGCGCGACCGTGCTTTCGAAGTAACGCCACAATGGCGTCTGCTCCGGCAGGATGTCGTTCATGCCACGAATGGCTTGCAGAGACTTGCTCACATCAAATCCTTAAATTCGTTCAATCAGCCGCGAGCGATCAGCGCTGCGTCAGCGGCGACCTTTTCGGCCGCTCTCTCGCGGATCAGCTTCTCCAACTGGTCCACCAGATTGTCATTCGTCAATTTCTGCGACGGCTTGCCGTCGATGTAAATCAGGTTCGGCGTACCACCGGTAAGGCCGACATGCGCCTCCTTGGCCTCGCCCGGCCCGTTGACCACGCAGCCGATCACCGCAACATCCAGCGGCACCAGCAGGTCTTCGAGGCGCAACTCCAGGTCGTTCATGGTTTTCACCACGTCGAAGTTCTGCCGCGAGCAGCTCGGGCAGGCAATGAAGTTGATGCCACGGGAACGCAAACGCAGGGATTTGAGAATGTCGTAACCGACCTTCACCTCCTCTACGGGGTCTGCCGCCAGGGAGATGCGGATAGTGTCGCCGATCCCTTCGGCGAGCAGCATACCGAGACCCACCGCAGATTTCACTGTGCCTGAGCGCAGACCGCCCGCTTCCGTGATACCCAGGTGCAGCGGTTGTACGATTTCCTTGGCCAGCAGGCGGTAGGCTTCTACCGCCATGAACACATCGGAAGCCTTTACGCTGACCTTGAAGTCCTGGAAATTCAGGCGTTCGAGGTGTTCAACGTGGCGCAGCGCCGACTCGACCAGCGCCGCCGGGGTGGGCTCGCCGTATTTCTTTTGCAGGTCTTTTTCCAGGGAGCCGGCGTTGACGCCGATGCGGATCGGAATGCCGCGATCACGGGCAGCATCCACCACGGCGCGCACGCGGTCTTCGCGACCGATGTTGCCCGGGTTGATGCGCAGGCAGTCCACACCGAGTTCGGCCACGCGCAGCGCGATTTTGTAGTCGAAGTGAATGTCGGCAACCAGCGGCACCTTGACCAGTTGCTTGATGCGGCCGAAGGCTTCGGCGGCGTCCATGTCCGGCACGGAAACGCGCACGATGTCGACGCCGGCTGCTTCCAGACGGTTGATCTGGGCCACGGTGGCGGCCACATCATTGGTGTCGCTGTTGGTCATGCTCTGTACGGCAATGGGGGCATCGCCGCCCACGGGTACGGAGCCGACCCAGATCTTGCGCGATACGCGACGTTTGATTGGAGATTCGCCGTGCATGACTATTGTCCCAACTTGAGGCGAGCGGTCTCGCCACTGGTGAACGGCGCCACGTCCACAGGCTGGCCGTTGTAGACCACTTGCGCGCCACGGGCATAGCCCAGACGCAGCGTCAGAGGAGGCTTGCCGCCCTGGTCAAGCGTGTCGCCCTTGCGCTTGAGGCCGCTGAACAGCACTTTGCCGTTGCCATCGGTGACTTGCGTCCAGCAGTCGGCGATGAAGGTAACCTGTACGTGCCCGTCACCGGCGATCAAAGCGGGGGTCGTAGGGGCCGAAATAGCGGGAGTTGCTGGCGTCACCGGAGCCGTGGTCGCCGGTGCCTGGGCAGGAGCGGCCGGCGTGTGGGCCTGGGCGGCGGGCGCAGCCGGAGTGGTAGGCGCAGGCACAGCAGCGGTTGCAGCCGGGGAGGTTTGCGCCGCCGGCTGCTCGTTGGCTGGCGGCGTTTCAGGCGCGGTCTGGCTTTGCACAACGGCCTGGTCTTCGGGCTCATCCAGCGGATGAATCTGGGTGGTGCCGTCGGCGCTTTCGACTTCGACGTGCTCCATGGCGTTGCTGGTCATGTCCTTGGTGCGCTGGGCCGCCTGGTCCTGCCACCAGACAAAACCACCGCCGATCACCGCGATCAGCAGCAGCAGGCTGACAATCCGCAAAATCGTGTGGGAGACCCGCGTCGGCTCTTCGATACGCCCCAGACCATGGACGTTGCTGCCCTGGGAGTCGGTGCCGGTGAACTGATCGAACTGCTGGACCAGCACGGTTTGATCGATGCCGAGCAACTTGGCATAAGCACGGATATAACCCCGGGCAAAGGTGTGCCCCGGCAGCTTGTCAAACGCGCCGGCCTCGAGGTTGCCCAGGGACGTGGCCGTCAAATTGAGCTTGAGGGCCACTTCCGCCAGCGACCAACCATTGCTTTCGCGGGCCTGACGCAAGGTGTCGCCTGGGTTTACGCGATTAGCTGCTACAACTTCCGGGTGCGCCGCTTTCATCATTGCTCCGACAGGTATTGCTGATATTCCGGCGTACCGGGATAGAGTCGTTCGAGTTGCTGGCCAAAACGTGCGGCCGTGTCGCGTTCTTCATGAACCGTCGCCAGGCGCGCACCGAGCAATAGACTACGTGCATTTTGCCCGCTGAGCAGGCTAAAACGCTCGTAATAGTCACGTGCCGGCACATAATGCCTGTCTTCGTAGGACAACTCAGCCATTTCGAGCAATGCGCGAGGCTGGTGACCGTTCAGGTGCAGGGCTTTTGCCAATTGCTGGCGCGCCAAATCGCGCTGCCCGAGGTGCATCGAGGTGACCCCAAGGTTCTCGAATACCCGCGAACGTTCCGGATACAGGGTATCGGTGCTGGCTTGCTGGAAATAACGGGCGGCCTGGGCATAACGTTTCTGCTCGAACAGGAAGCTGCCGTAGTTGTTCAAAAGCCGGGGATCAGCAGGCCGCGCGGACAGCGCCTTGGTAAAATACCGGTCGGCCAGTTCAGGCTCGGCCTGAGCCTTGAACACCAATGCCAACGCTGCATTGGCGTCGGCGTCATCGCTATCCAGCTCAAGGGCCTTTTTCAACGGCACTTTGGCCTGCTCGCTCATGCCTTGCTGCAGGTAACCCAGGCCCAACTGCACATACGCCACTCGCGCCTCGTCACGGCCTTTGTCTGTTTGCAAGGGGCTGTCATGGCCCGATGAAACACAACCGGCCGCAAGACCGGTAAACAGTAACAGCAGCGCAAGGCGCAAGGGCATAGAGATCCTCTCTCAGATTCGATTCACAGCGATTTGCGGCAGATCGTCGGCGGCATTCAATTCACGCACGGCGATGTAACGTTCGCTGCGGCGGGTGCGGTCCATCACCTGCCCTACCAATTGGCCACAGGCGGCGTCGATGTCTTCACCACGGGTGGTGCGCACGGTGACGTTGTAGCCGGCCTGGTGCAGTTGATCCTGAAAACGGCGGATGGCGTTGTTGCTCGGCCGCTCGTAGCCGGAATGTGGAAACGGGTTAAACGGAATCAGGTTGATCTTGCACGGGGTGTTCTTGAGCAACTCGATCATCTCGACGGCGTGTTCGACCTTGTCGTTGATGTCCTTGAGCATGGTGTACTCAATGGTCAGCACGCGTTTCTCGCCCAGGGTCGCCATGTAACGCTGGCAGGACTCGAGCAGCATCTTAAGCGGATACTTCTTGTTGATTGGCACCAATTGATTACGCAATGCGTCATTGGGTGCGTGCAGCGACAACGCCAGGGAGACGTCGATGTGCTTGGCCAGCTCATCGATCATCGGTACCACGCCGGAGGTCGACAGGGTTACACGGCGCTTGGAGATGCCGTAGCCCAGGTCGTCCATCATCAGGTGCATGGCCGCAATCACGTTATCGAAGTTCAGCAGCGGCTCACCCATGCCCATCATCACCACGTTGGTGATGGCACGGTCGACAGTTGCCGGGACGCTGCCAAAGGATTTGTTGGCAATCCACACCTGGCCGATAACTTCGGCGGCGGTGAGGTTGCTGTTGAAGCCTTGCTTGCCGGTGGAGCAGAAACTGCAGTCCAGGGCACAGCCTGCCTGGGACGAAACGCACAAGGTGCCGCGCTTGCCCTGGGGGATGTAAACGGTCTCGACGCAGCTGCCGGACGCCACGCGCACCACCCATTTACGGGTGCCGTCGCTGGAGATGTCCTCGCTGACCACTTCCGGACCACGAACCTCGGCAATGGCCTTGAGCTTGTCGCGCAGGGCCTTGCTGACGTTCGTCATGGCGTCGAAATCATCGACGCCAAAGTGGTGAATCCATTTCATTACCTGACCGGCACGGAAACGCTTCTCCCCGATTGAGTCGAAGAATTTCTCCATTTCCGGCTGAGTCAGACCCAGCAGGTTGGTTTTAACAGTCGATGTCGTCATGGATTCACCCTCACTCTTTAAGCCGATGCTTAGCGAGCGGTTACTTCAGTAGCAGCGAAAAAGTACGAAATTTCGCGAGCAGCAGCGGCTTCGGAGTCCGAACCGTGTACGGCGTTGGCGTCGATGGACTCAGCGAAATCAGCACGGATGGTGCCGGCAGCCGCTTCTTTAGGGTTGGTGGCGCCCATCAGCTCACGGTTCAGAGCGATGGCGTTTTCGCCTTCCAGAACCTGAACAACAACAGGACCGGAGATCATGAAAGCAACCAGGTCGCCGAAGAAACCACGAGCGCTGTGCTCAGCGTAGAAGCCTTCAGCTTCGGCTTTGGACAGTTGCTTGAGTTTCGAAGCTACAACCTTCAGGCCGGCTTTTTCGAAACGAGTGGTGATCTCGCCGATGACGTTTTTTGCAACAGCGTCAGGCTTGATGATGGAGAAAGTACGTTGAACAGCCATGGTGTAACTCCAGAAACGGTAATTTACGAAAAATTAAACCCGCGAATTATACGCGGGTTATCAGGTATTGCCTAACTGCGTAAAAGGCAACTCAGTCTGCTTCTTCGATCCACAGGCCTTGAATCGCCTCTAAGACCTTTTCGCCACCCCGGTCCGGGATGTCGTCAAAATCCGGCAGCTCCATTACGAGATTGCGCAGCTTGACGAAGTTCACCGTAAGAGGATTGACCTCAGGATGGGCTTCGGCAAGTTGTATAGCGATTTCTTGTACATCAACCCATTTCAGGCTCATGACATTTCCTTGAATCAATGCGGCGCTTCGGCTGCATGGTTGAGGGAATATTTCGGAATTTCGACAGTGATGTCTTCAGTCCCGACCTTGGCCTGGCAGCTCAGGCGCGAATGCGCTTCCAGGCCCCAGGCACGGTCAAGAAAATCCTCTTCCAGCTCGTCCGCTTCTTCCAGGGAGTTGAACCCTTCGCGGATGATGCAGTGACAGGTGGTGCAGGCGCAGACACCGCCGCAGGCGCTTTCGATCTCGATGTGGTTGTCATGGGCAACGTCGAGGATGGACTTGCCGGTCTCAGCCTCAACAACCATACCGTCCGGGCAATGCTCGGCGTGTGGCAGAAAAATGACCTGCGGCATTAATTATTCCTCGATTTCATTCAGGTTGCGGCCCGCCAGGGCGGCTTTTACCGACTGGTCCATGCGGCGGGCGGCGAAGGCGTCGGTCACTTGCGACAGACGCTTGGTCTGCTGCTCGATGGCATAGCCATCGGTGCCTTTCATCAGTTCGGCCAGTTCCTGCATCTGCAGGTCGATGACCATGCGCTCCTCGGCGTCCAGCAGGCGCTCGCCGTCAGCCTCAAGGGCGCCCTGCACTGCTTCGAGCAGGCGCTGAGCGTCGACTTGCTGCTCACGCAACACGCGGGCGACCTTGTCGTCACCGGCGTATTGGAACGAGTCCTTGAGCATTTTGGCAATTTCGCCGTCGGTGAGGCCGTAGGATGGCTTGACCTGGATGCTGGCTTCAACGCCCGAGCCGAGTTCACGCGCAGCCACACTGAGCAAACCATCGGCGTCGACCTGGAAGGTCACGCGGATTTTCGCTGCGCCGGCGACCATCGCTGGAATGCCGCGCAACTCGAAGCGCGCCAGGGAGCGGCAGTCGCTGATCAGTTCACGCTCGCCTTGCAGCACATGAATCATCATGGCCGTCTGGCCGTCTTTGTACGTGGTGAAGTCCTGGGCGCGGGCGACGGGGATAGTGGTGTTGCGCGGAATCACCTTCTCCATCAGACCGCCCATGGTTTCCAGCCCAAGGGACAACGGAATCACGTCGAGCAGCAGCAGTTCGCCACCCTCGCGTTTGTTGCCGGCCAGAGTGTCGGCCTGAATCGCCGCGCCAATGGCGACTACCTGATCCGGATCGATTTCGGTAAGGGGCTGACGGCCAAATGCTTCGGCCACCGCATCACGCACACGCGGTACGCGAGTCGAACCGCCGACCATGACCACCGCCACCACCTCTTCCAGCTCGATGCCGGAATCGCGCACCGCGCGACGGCAGGCCTTGAGGCTACGCGCAACCATCGGCTCGATCAGCGCATCGAAGGCTTCGCGGGTCAGTTGGGCCGACCAGCTGCCGTAGGACACTTCAACAGAGGCAGCATCCGTCAGCGCTTCCTTGGCTGCACAGGCGGTTTGCAGCAGGTTACGCTGCGCGCCCGGATCCAGGTCGGCGGACAAGCCGGCGCTGGTGATAATCCAGCCCGCGATGGCGTGGTCGAAGTCATCGCCGCCCAGGGCGCTGTCGCCACCGGTGGCGAGCACTTCAAACACACCGCCGGTCAGGCGCAGAATGGAGATATCGAAGGTGCCGCCGCCCAGGTCGTAGATCGCGACCAGGCCTTCGGCGTGCTGATCGAGGCCATACGCCACGGCGGCTGCGGTCGGCTCGTTGAGCAGGCGCAGCACGTTGAGGCCGGCAAGTTTCGCCGCGTCCTTGGTGGCCTGCCGCTGAGCGTCGTCGAAATACGCCGGAACGGTAATCACCGCGCCGACCAGCTCGCCGCCCAAGGTGGTCTCCGCGCGCTGGCGCAGCACCTTGAGAATATCGGCGGACACTTCCACCGGGCTTTTAGGGCCCTGCACGGTGTCGATGAACGGCATATGGGATTCACCGCCGACAAAGCGGTACGGCAGTTGCTCACCCAGTTGCTTGACGTCGGACAGGCCACGGCCCATCAGGCGCTTGACCGACAGCACGGTATTCAACGGATCGGTGGAGGCCGCCAGCTTGGCCGACTCGCCCACTTCGGTACGGTCTGCGTGATAACGCACAGCGGACGGCAGGATCACCTTGCCATCAGCGTCGGGCAGCGGCTCGGACAGGCCGCTGCGCAGGGCGGCGACCAGGGAATTGGTGGTGCCCAGGTCAATCCCCACCGCCAGGCGACGCTGGTGCGGTTGAGGGCTTTGGCCGGGTTCGGCGATTTGCAGTAGAGCCATGGTAATCAGGTCTTATCTGTCTATCAGGCGTGCATCACGGGCAGCACACTGGGTTAATCGTCGAGGCGCTCTTCAAGCTGGCGCACTTCGTAGGTGAGCTTGTCGAGGAACTGCATGCGCCGCATCAGGCGTTCGGCCTGTTCACGTTGCGCTGCATCATCCCAACAGGCTGCGAAGCTTTCGTTGAGCTCTTCCTGGGCCGCCTTCAGCCGACGCTTGAAGACCGCGACACCCGCCACATCGGCGTCGTCCTGCAGGTCTTCGAGTTCTTCGCGCCACTGCATCTGCTGCATCAGGAAGTCCGGGTCGTGCACCGTGACTTCAAGGGGCAGCTCGCCACCGTTCATCGCGAGCAGGTAGCGCGCGCGTTTCGCAGGGCTCTTGAGCGTCTGATAGGCCTCGTTGAGGCTGGCCGATTGCTCCAGCGCCTGGCGTTGCTCGCGCTCGGAAGCGTCAGCAAAGCGGTCCGGATGCACCCCACGCGCCAATTCTCGGTAGCGCGTGGCAAGCTGCTCGAGGTTCAGTCGAAAGCTCGGCTGCAGCTCGAATAAAGCGAAATGACAAGGAGTGCCCACAAGTAGCCTCAGATGTTGAAGCTTTCGCCGCAGCCACACTCACCGCGTACGTTGGGGTTGTTGAACTTGAAGCCTTCGTTCAACCCTTCCTTGACGAAATCGAGTTCGGTGCCGTCCAGGTAAGTCAGGCTCTTGGGGTCGATGATCACTTTCTCGCCGTGACTTTCGAACACCTGGTCTTCCGCAACCACCTCGTCGACAAACTCCAGCACGTAGGCAAGGCCGGAACAGCCCGTGGTGCGAACACCCAGACGAATCCCCTCACCTTTACCGCGCCCATTCAGGGAGCGGCGAATGTGCTGCGCTGCCGCTTCTGTCATGCTGATAGCCATCGTTGACTCCTTACTCGTCGCCAAATGCTTAGATCAAGCCTTTCTTCTGCTTGTAGTCGCGAACGGCCGCCTTGATGGCGTCTTCAGCGAGTACGGAGCAGTGGATTTTCACCGGCGGCAGCGCCAGCTCTTCGGCCAGCTGGGTGTTGCTGATGGTGACAGCCTCATCCAGGGTCTTGCCTTTCATCCATTCGGTCGCCAGGGAGCTGGAGGCGATGGCCGAACCGCAGCCGTAGGTCTTGAACTTGGCGTCTTCGATGACGCCAGCGTCGTTGACCTTGATCTGCAGGCGCATCACATCGCCGCACGCCGGAGCGCCGACCATACCGGTGCCCACATCAGGGTCTTCCGCGTTCATCTTGCCGACGTTGCGCGGGTTTTCGTAGTGGTCGATGACCTTTTCGCTGTAAGCCATGGTACTCAATCCTCACTCATCAGGGCCGCTCTGGAACCCTGTAGAAACGCCTGCGTTTTCCGCCACGTTCCTACAGAGTATGGGTGGCGGCTTCTATAATTTAGTGTGCCGCCCACTCGATTTTGGAGATGTCGACACCGTCTTTGAACATGTCCCACAGCGGAGACAGAACGCGCAGCTTGTTGACCGCCTCACACACTTTCTGCGCGGCGTAGTCGACCTGCTCTTCGGTGGTGAAGCGGCCGAAGGTGAAGCGAATCGAGCTGTGTGCCAGTTCGTCATTGCGGCCCAGGGCGCGCAGTACGTACGAAGGCTCAAGGGAGGCCGAGGTGCAGGCCGAACCGGACGACACCGCCAGGTCCTTGAGCGCCATGATCAGCGACTCGCCTTCGACGTAGTTGAAGCTCAGGTTCAGGTTGTGCGGTACGCGGGCGGTCATGCTGCCGTTGACGTACAGCTCTTCAAGGTTCTCGACCTGCTTGTAGAAGCGATCGCTGAGGGCCTTGATACGAATGTTTTCGGCAGCCATGTCTTCCTTGGCTACGCGGAAGGCCTCGCCCATGCCAACGATCTGGTGGGTAGCCAGGGTGCCCGAACGCATGCCGCGCTCATGACCGCCGCCATGCATGGCCGCTTCGATGCGCACGCGAGGCTTGCGGCTCACGTAGAGAGCACCGATGCCTTTGGGGCCGTAGGTTTTGTGGGCCGAGAACGACATCAGGTCGACTTTCAGCTTGGACAGGTCGATGTCGACCTTGCCGGTGGACTGGGCAGCATCGACGTGCAGCAGGATACCCCGGGAGCGGGTCAGCTCGCCGATGGCCTCAATGTCGTTGATGGTGCCGATTTCGTTGTTCACGTGAATCACGGAAACCAGAATGGTGTCTTCACGCAGCGCAGCTTCGATCATGGCCGGGGTGACGATACCGTCGGTGGTCGGCTCGAGGTAGGTGACCTCGAAACCTTCACGCTCCAGTTGGCGCATGGTGTCGAGGACAGCCTTGTGCTCAATCTTGGTGGTGATCAGGTGTTTGCCCTTGGTCGCGTAGAAATGCGCCGCGCCCTTGATCGCCAGGTTGTCGGACTCGGTGGCACCGGAGGTCCAGACGATCTCACGCGGGTCTGCGCCCACCAGGTCAGCGACCTGGCGACGAGCGTTCTCGACCGCTTCCTCGGCTTTCCAGCCGAATACGTGGGAGCGGGAGGCCGGGTTGCCGAAGTTTCCGTCAACCAGCAGGCATTCACTCATCTTTTGCGCAACACGCGGATCAACCGGGGTGGTCGCTGAGTAATCAAGGTAAATTGGCAATTTCATGGACTTTCTCCTAAATCAGGCTGGCTGGCGTGCCGTTAGCTCTTCGGCTGTCACTCGACGGCGGACGCTTCAATCTTGTCCAGACGCGGCGCCCTGGTGTTGCAACGGCGCTGGTCCTGACGCTGGGCTACTTCTTGCACCTCACGGCGAGTCACAAGATCAGCCAAGCTGATACCACTCAAAAACTCATGGATCTGCAGGCTCAAGTCACACCACAGGTGGTGCGTCAGGCAGGTGTCACCGGCGTGGCAATCACCCAGGCCCTGGCATTTGGTGGCATCGACGGATTCGTTGACCGCATCGATCACCTGGGCGACCTGGATGCCCTGCATCTCGCGGGACAACTGATAGCCACCACCTGGACCGCGAACGCTGGAGACCAGATTGCTGCGACGCAATTTGGCGAACAGCTGCTCGAGGTAAGACAGTGAAATGCCTTGGCGCTCGGAGATATCGGCCAGGGACACCGGCCCGGTCTGCGCGTGCAAGGCCAGGTCAAGCATGGCGGTTACCGCGTATCGGCCTTTTGTAGTCAGTCTCATGGACAAGTACCAGGGTGTTTCAGAATGGGAGCAAGTATGCGATTCCCGAGTATTTAAGTCAACTATAAGACCTAGTAATTTAGTCAGGATTGCCCGGAAAAAGGGCGCGCGAATCATAGCAGGATGGGGTGGGGGCGAACAGCGGGAACAGACAACCAGCACTCTCAGCCACAATGAGGATCAAATGTGGGAGCGGGCTTGCTCGCGAAAGCGGCGTATCAGTCGCCGAAAATGCTGACTGATGTACCGCTTTCGCGAGCAAGCCCGCTCCCACAGGGGATTTGCAGTGACTGGAAATCTTCAGCCAGCCTTGGTGGTGGCGGTTTCGCTCTTGATTTCAGCGAAGTCTTCTTCGCGCAGCTCGGGCAGGTCCTTGGCGCAATAGCTGCTGCCCAACTCCTTGAGCGCGCCGCACATGCCCTCCAGCTTGCCGTCTACCGCTTGCAAGTGATCGAGCAACTGGCCGATGGCGCGTGCCACGGGGTCGGGCATGTCTTCGCTGACGCCGTAGGCATCGAAGCCGATTTTCTCGGCCATGGCCTTGCGCTTGGCTTCCTGCTCGTCGCCGGCTTCCGGCTTGACGATGATGCGACCGGGAATACCCACCACCGTGGCGCCAGCCGGCACCGCCTTGGTCACCACGGCGTTGGAGCCCACCTTGGCGCCGGCACCCACCGTGAACGGACCGAGCACCTTGGCGCCCGCCCCCACCACCACGCCATTTTCCAGGGTCGGGTGGCGCTTGCCTTTGTTCCAACTGGTGCCGCCCAGGGTCACGCCCTGGTAAAGAGTCACATCGTCGCCGATTTCAGCGGTCTCGCCGATCACAATGCCCATGCCGTGATCGATGAAAAAGCGACGCCCGACCTTGGCGCCCGGATGAATCTCGATCCCGGTCAGCCAGCGGCCGAAGTTCGACACCAGCCGTGCCAGCCACTTCCAGCCCATGCCCCAAAAGAAGCCGGACAGGCGGTGGACCCAGATCGCGTGCATGCCCGGGTAGCAGGTCAGCACTTCAAAGGCATTGCGCGCCGCCGGGTCACGGTGGAAAACGCTTTGGATGTCTTCTCGCAAACGCTCGAACATTGTTAATCCTTCCGCTTAAGAAGCTCGCCACGGGCCGCTTTCTGGGTTTCCGTGAGGATGCCACGCAATATGTTCATTTCCGCTCGGCTCACCGAACTGCGCCCATACAGGCGACGCAGGCGCGCCATCAAGTGCCGTGGTTTTTCCGGGTCGAGAAACTCGATGGCCACCAGGGTGTGCTCCAGGTGCTCATAGAAACGCTCCAGCTCGTCCATGGTGGCCAGCTCACCACTCTTGGTCGACGCCACTTCATCCTTCTCGACCTTGCTCGGCTGACCTGCCGCCGCCAGCCAGGCCATGCGCACCTCGTAGCTCAGTACCTGCACCGCGGCCCCGAGGTTCAGCGAGCTGAACTCGGGGTCGGATGGAATGTGCACATGGTAATGACATCGCTGCAGCTCTTCATTGGTGAGGCCGGAGTCTTCACGGCCGAACACCAGGGCGATTTCAGCGCCGCCGACAGCCTCTTCGATCACTTTGGTGCCGCACTCACGCGGGTCCAGCAGCGGCCAGGGGATGCGCCGGTCACGGGCACTGGTGCCGAGCACAAGGTTGCAGCCCACCAAGGCGTCTTCCAGGGTGGCGACCACCTGGGCGCTCGCGAGCAGGTCATTGGCGCCGGACGCACGGGCATCGGCCTCGTGGTGCGGAAACACCCGTGGCTCGACCAGCACCAGGCGCGTCAGCCCCATGTTTTTCATGGCTCGCGCCACCCCGCCGATGTTGCCGGGATGACTGGTATTGACGAGGACGACACGAATGTTTTGCAGCAAGGGAGGCGCTCTCGGACACGGGAAAGGGGAGCAAATCTTACAGAACAGCCTAAGGTTATGCCATGAAAGCTAACGTCGTCCTTCACCTGAAGAAAGTTTCTGCTAAACTGCCCGGCTTTCTTTAACAACCTTAGGTGACCTATCCATGCAGCCCATGCTGAATATCGCGCTGCGCGCCGCCCGCAGCGCCAGTGAATTGATCTTCCGCTCCATCGAGCGCCTGGATACCATCAAGGTCGACGAAAAAGACGCCAAGGATTACGTATCCGAGGTGGATCGCGCCGCCGAACAGAAAATCATCGACGCTCTGCGCAAGGCCTACCCAACCCACGGCATCCTCGGTGAAGAAACCGGCCTGCACAAAGGCAGCGGCGAAGGCGAAGACTACCTGTGGATCATTGATCCATTGGATGGCACCACCAATTTCCTGCGCGGCATTCCGCACTTTGCCGTGAGCATCGCCTGCAAATACCGTGGCCGCCTGGAACACGCCGTCGTACTCGACCCGGTTCGCCAGGAAGAATTCACCGCCAGCCGTGGCCGTGGCGCGCAACTCAATGGTCGTCGCCTGCGTGTCAGCGGCCGCACCAGCCTGGACGGCGCCCTGCTGGGCACCGGTTTCCCGTTCCGTGACGACCAGATGGATAACCTGGAAAACTACCTGGGCATGTTCCGCGCCCTGGTCGGCCAGACCGCCGGCATCCGCCGCGCCGGCGCAGCGAGCCTGGACCTGGCTTACGTGGCTGCCGGTCGTTTTGATGCGTTCTGGGAGTCGGGCCTGTCCGAGTGGGACATGGCTGCAGGCGCACTGCTGATTCAAGAGGCCGGCGGCCTGGTGAGCGACTTCACCGGCGGTCACGACTTCCTTGAGAAAGGCCATGTGGTTGCGGGCAACACCAAATGCTTCAAGGCCGTGCTGACAGCAATCCAGCCGCACCTGCCGGCTTCGCTGAAGCGCTAAGCGAGCAGGCAAAAAAAAGCACCCCGCGGGGTGCTTTTTTCATGCCTTGAATTTGGCATGAACACACATGCCAGTCACACAGAAATAAACTGTGGGAGGGGGCTTGCTCCCGATAGCTGCTTGTCAGTCGCCAGATGTATTGACTGACCTACCACCATCGGGCGCAAGCCCCCTCCCACATTTTTTACTGCATAGGGCTTTGAATCTGCCCCTGAATTACTGCTGGTTCTGACCCAGGATCAGACGCCCCTCTTTATCCACTGGAATCTGGCCGCCTGGATCACGATCCATGCGCACGGTGCCTTCCTTGCCATCCAGGGTGTAACGCACGTCATAGCCGACAACCTTGTCACTGATGTCGTTGACGGTATTACAACGTGTCTGAGTGGTGGTGTAAGTATCGCGGTTCTGCATGCCTTCCTGAACCTTGTTACCGGCGTAACCGCCACCGACCGCACCGGCTACAGTGGCCAGCTTCTTACCGTTACCGCCACCGACCTGGTTACCCAACAGGCCACCGGCCAGCGCACCGACCACGGTGCCGACGATCTGATGCTGATCCTGCACCGGCTTCTGCCGAGTCACCGCGACGTCCTTGCAGACCTCACGCGGCGTTTTAATCTGGGTTTTTACCGGCTGTGCAGCCAGCACTTGCGCATACTCAGGGCCGCTTTTTACCAGGCTGTAGGTGGCAACAGCGCCCCCGGCAGTCACACCGACAGCACCCAATACCGCACCAACCAGCAACGACTTGTTCACGTTGAACCTCCTGACCATCACAAGCGGACCGAAAGATCCGCGCTATACCCAGCCTTGGAGCAAAAAAAAAGGCACGAGTTCAATTCTCGTGCCTCTTTTGTAACAGCGTGTCAACAAACGCCCATCAAGGACGGTCGTCGACCTCCTTGCCAGTGCTGGCCGGAGGAATCAGGTCTTCGCTGTTGAGGTTCAGCCAGATCAGCACCACGTTGGCGATATAGATCGACGAGTAGGTGCCCGCCAGAACGCCGATGAACAGCGCCAGGGAGAAGCCCCACAGGTTGTCGCCACCGAAGATCATCAGCGCGGCAATCGCCAGTAAGGTGGAGATCGACGTCGCCATGGTGCGCAGCAGCGTCTGGGTGGTGGAGATGTTGATGTTTTCGATCAACGACGCCTTGCGCAGTACGCGGAAGTTCTCACGAACCCGGTCGAATACCACGATGGTGTCGTTGAGCGAGTAACCAATGATCGCCAGCACGGCCGCCAGCACGGTCAGGTCGAAGGTAATCTGGAAATACGCCAGGATACCCACGGTCACGATCACGTCGTGGATCAGCGACACAATGGCGCCGACACCGAACTTCCACTGAAAGCGGAAAGCCAGGTAGATCATGATACCGACCAGCGCCATCAGCATGCCGAGGCCGCCCTGGTCGCGCAGCTCTTCACCTACTTGCGGGCCCACGAACTCGACGCGCTTGACCGACGCCGGGTTGTCACCGCCGACCTTCTGCAAGGCCTCGGCCACCTGGTGGCCCAGTTGCGGGTCTTCGCCCGGCATGCGCACCAACAGGTCGGTGGTAGCACCAAAGCTCTGCACCACGGCTTCGTGATAGCCGGCCTTGACCAGCTCGTTGCGCACCAGGGTAACGTCGGCCGGCTTCTCGTAGGTCAGCTCGATGAGCGTACCGCCGGTGAAGTCCAGGCCGTAGTTCAGGCCCTTATGGAACCAGCTGAACAACGCCAGAACGGTAAGGAGCACGGTGACGCCGAACGCAACGTTGC
Source organism: Pseudomonas sp. MH9.3 (assembly GCF_034354675.1). NCBI lineage: Bacteria > Pseudomonadati > Pseudomonadota > Gammaproteobacteria > Pseudomonadales > Pseudomonadaceae > Pseudomonas > Pseudomonas sp. MH9.3. The sequence goes on from NZ_CP133785.1 coordinate 2,618,680, forward strand.
GAACGCCCATGAAGTTGATTGTACGTAACATGGCAGCCCCTTAAATCCACAACTTCTTGAAGTCACGTCCGCCAAAGATCAGGTTGACCATTGCGCGGGTCACCATGATGGCCGTGAACATCGAGGTAAAGATACCCAGGGACATGGTCACCGCAAAACCTTTGACCGGGCCGGTGCCCATGGCAAAGAGAATCCCGCCGACCAGCAGAGTGGTCAGGTTGGAGTCGAGAATCGCGGTAAATGCCCGGCCGAAGCCTTCGTTGATTGCACGCTGCACGGTCATGCCGGCGGCGATCTCTTCACGAATCCGCGAGAAGATCAGCACGTTGGCATCCACCGCCATACCCATGGTGAGCACGATACCGGCGATACCCGGCAGGGTCAGCGTTGCACCCAGCAGCGACATCAGGGCCAGCAGCATCACCATGTTGCCCGCGAGGGCCACGGTGGCGATCACGCCGAAGAAGCGGTAGATGGCGATGATGAACAGCGACACGAACAGCATGCCCCACAAGGCTGCATCGACACCCTTGGTGATGTTGTCGGCACCCAGGCTCGGGCCAATGGTGCGTTCTTCAGCGAAGTACATCGGCGCCGCCAGACCACCGGCACGCAGCAACAGCGCCAGTTCGGAGGATTCGCCCTGGCCGTTCAGGCCGGTGATGCGAAATTGAGCACCCAGCGGCGACTGGATGGTTGCCAGGCTGATGATCTTCTTCTCTTCCTTGAAGGTCTGCACCGGCACGTCTTTCTCGACACCGTTGACCATCTGCTTGGTGTAGGTGGTCACCGGGCGTTGCTCGATGAAGATCACCGCCATACTGCGACCGACGTTGCTGCGCGTGGCGCGGTTCATCAGGTCGCCGCCGTGGCCATCCAGGCGGATGTTCACTTCGGGAGTGCCGTGCTGCGAGTCGAAACCGGCCTTGGCATCGGTGACCTGGTCACCGGTGATGATCAGGCCGCGCTCGATCAGCGCAGGTGGGCGGTTGCCTTCGCGAAACTCGAACTCTTCGGAGGTGGCGCGGGTAGCACCCGGCTCGGCCGCGAGACGGAACTCCAGGTTGGCGGTTTTACCCAGGATACGCTTGGCTTCAGCGGTGTCCTGCACGCCCGGCAATTCAACCACGATACGGTTGGCGCCCTGACGCTGCACGATCGGCTCGGCCACACCCAGCTCGTTGACACGGTTACGCACCGTGGTCAGGTTCTGCTTGATGGAGTATTCGCGGATTTCCGCGATCTTCGCCGGGCTCATCGCCAGACGCAGTACCGCCTGACCATTGAGGTCGGCCGGCACGATGTCGAAGTCATTGAAGTTCTTGCGGATCAGCGCACGGGCCTGTTCGCGGGACGCTTCATCAGAGAAGCCCAGCTGGATGGCACCGTTGAGCTGCGGCAGGCTGCGATAACGCAACTTCTCTTTGCGTAGCAGGCTCTTCACGTCGCCTTCGTAAACTTTCAGGCGCGCGTCGAGGGCCTTGTCCATGTCGACTTCCAGCAGGAAGTGCACACCACCGGACAAGTCCAGACCCAGCTTCATCGGGTGCGCGCCAATGCTGCGCAGCCATTGTGGCGTGGTCTGTGCCAGGTTCAGCGCGACAACGTAGTCGTCACCCATGGCCTTGCGCACGACGTCCTTGGCCGGCAATTGGTCTTCGGATTTGGTCAGGCGCAGCAAGCCGCCCTTGGCACCCGCGGCCAATGTTGCCGCTTTAACCTGGATACCCGCGTCATTGAGCGCTTTGCTCGCGCGCTCCAGATCGGCCTGATTGACCTGCAGCGAAGTGCTGGCGCCCGTGATCTGGATCGCCGGGTCATCAGGATAGAGATTGGGAGCGGAATAAATAAAACCGATCGCCAGCACCGCCAGGATCAGTACGTATTTCCACAGAGGGTATTTGTTCAGCATCACGCCGCCCGCTTATAACGCGGGGCGCCTTGCGCGCCCCGTCGATTGGTAAAGGTTGTTGCTTAGATCGCTTTGAGCGTGCCTTTAGGCAGCGTGGCAGCGATGGCGCCCTTCTGGAACTTCATTTCCACGGTGTCGGAGACTTCCAGTACCACGAAAGCATCGGCAACCTTGGTGATCTTGCCGGCGATGCCGCCAGTGGTCACCACTTCGTCGCCCTTTTGCAGGCTGCCCAGCAGGTTCTTCTGCTCTTTGGCGCGCTTGGCCTGTGGACGCCAGATCATCAGGTAGAAGATGACCAGGAAGCCGACCAGGAAAATCCACTCGAAACCACCGCCCATAGGGCCGGCAGCGGCAGGCGCAGCGGCGTCAGCCATGGCGTTAGAGATAAAAAAGCTCATTTAGCACTCCAGTTGCAAATAGTGAATCTTAGGGTCGGGAAAACTCAGTCCAAGGGCGGCACAGGGAGCCCGCGCTTGGCATAGAAGGCATCGACGAAGGCGGCCAATGTACCCTGTTGAATAGCCTCGCGCAAACCAGCCATCAGGACTTGGTAGTGACGCAAATTGTGGATGGTATTCAACATGCTACCCAGCATTTCCCCGCACTTGTCCAGATGATGCAGATAAGCACGCGAGAAGTTCTGGCAGGTGTAGCAGTCACAGGTGGGATCGAGCGGCGATTCATCATGGCGATGGAACGCGTTACGGATCTTCAGCACGCCTGTATCGATGAACAGATGCCCATTGCGGGCATTACGGGTTGGCATCACGCAATCGAACATGTCCACACCGCGGCGCACACCCTCTACGAGATCTTCCGGTTTGCCAACGCCCATAAGGTAACGAGGTTTTTCAGCGGGCATCAGGCCCGGCAGATAATCCAGCACCTTGATCATCTCGTGCTTGGGCTCGCCCACCGACAGGCCGCCAATGGCCAGGCCGTCGAAGCCAATGGTGTCGAGGCCTTCGAGCGAGCGCTTGCGCAGGCTTTCGTGCATGCCGCCCTGGACGATGCCGAACAGCGCGGCGGTGTTGTCGCCGTGGGCGTTTTTCGAACGCTGGGCCCAACGCAGCGACAACTCCATGGAAATCCGCGCCACGTCCTCATCGGCCGGGTACGGCGTGCACTCGTCGAAAATCATCACAATGTCCGAACCCAGGTCGCGTTGCACCTGCATCGACTCTTCCGGCCCCATGAACACCTTGGCGCCGTCGACCGGCGAGGCGAAGGTCACGCCCTCCTCCTTGATCTTGCGCATGGCGCCCAGGCTGAACACCTGGAAACCACCGGAATCGGTGAGGATCGGGCCCTGCCACTTCATGAAATCATGCAGGTCGCCATGCTTCTTGATCACTTCGGTGCCCGGGCGCAGCCACAGGTGGAAGGTATTGCCGAGGATGATCTCCGCGCCGGTGGCGACGATGTCGCGCGGCAGCATGCCCTTGACGGTGCCGTAGGTGCCGACCGGCATGAACGCCGGGGTCTCGACGGTGCCGCGCGGGAAGGTCAGGCGACCACGACGGGCCTTGCCGTCGGTGGCCAGCAGTTCAAACGACATACGACTCATAGTTGTTCCTCTGGGCCGCTTGGCGCCGGATTGCGGGTGATAAACATCGCATCACCGTAACTGAAAAAACGGTACTCGTTGGCGATGGCGGCCTGGTAGGCGGCCATGGTTTCGCGGTAACCGGCAAAGGCCGACACCAGCATCAACAGCGTGGATTCGGGCAAATGGAAGTTGGTGACCAGGCAATCGACCACATGGAACGGGCGGCCTGGGTAGATGAAGATATCGGTGTCACCGCTGAACGGCTTGAGCACGCCATCGCGCGCGGCACTTTCCAGGGAGCGCACGCTGGTGGTGCCCACGGCAACCACCCGCCCGCCGCGCGCCTTGCACGCCGCCACGGCATCCACCACGTCCTGGCTGACTTCCAGCCATTCGCTGTGCATATGATGATCTTCAATATTATCCACACGCACCGGCTGAAACGTGCCGGCCCCCACGTGCAGGGTCACATAGGCGCTGTCGACGCCCTTGGCGGCAATCGCATCCAGCAGCGGCTGATCGAAATGCAGCCCGGCGGTAGGTGCGGCCACGGCGCCCAGGCGCTGGGAGTAAACCGTCTGATAGCGCTCGCGGTCGGCGTCTTCGTCGGGACGGTCTATATAAGGAGGCAACGGCATATGGCCGACGCGCTCCAGCAGCGGCAACACCTCTTCGGCAAACTTGAGCTCGAACAACGCGTCATGGCGCGCCACCATCTCGGCTTCGCCACCGCCGTCGATCAGGATGCTCGAGCCCGGTTTCGGCGACTTGCTGGAACGCACATGGGCCAGCACGCGATGGCTGTCCAGCACCCGTTCCACCAGGATTTCCAGCTTGCCGCCGGACGCTTTCTGGCCAAAAAGCCGCGCCGGAATCACCCGGGTATTGTTGAATACCATCAAATCGCCCGGGCGCAAATGCTCAAGCAAATCAGTGAATTGACGGTGTGCGAGGGCACCGCTCACCCCATCCAGGGTCAGCAGTCGACTGGCGCGACGCTCGGCCAATGGGTGGCGAGCGATCAGCGAATCAGGGAGCTCAAAAGTAAAGTCAGCAACGCGCATGATGGGGTTCGTCTAGCAGGGCCGGGAAGTCTAGCGGAATTAGTCAAAATTGACCATGAAACGTGATTGACCAACGGTAATCTCGTCTCTATACTTCGCCGCCATTGAGCCCTGATGGCGGAATTGGTAGACGCGGCGGATTCAAAATCCGTTTTCGAAAGGAGTGGGAGTTCGAGTCTCCCTCGGGGCACCATCTTAAAAAAAGACCTTGAAATTCAAGGTCTTTTTTTTGTCTGCAGGAAAGTGAATCGTGAGGCCTTAAACCCTTCCAGCTGTCACTTTTTCTTCTTGGCAGGCTTTTCCGCCTTCTCTGCCTTCTTGGCCTTTTCCGGCTTGCTATCAGCCTTCTTCACAACCTTCTTCGGTTCAGCATCCTTTTTCTTGTCTTTCTTTTCAGAAGACTTCGAAAGGGTCGACGCTGCTGCTGATTTTTTTGCCGGTGATGACGTCTTGTCTTTCAATTCCTTACTGGCTTTTGAAGACTCGCCTTTGCTTTTCTTCTCGTCTTTAGCCACGTTGACCACCTCTCGAAGGATGCCGGTATTGGCACGCTGCCTGGGGAATTATCCACAGGCTAATCATTAGGCGAACGCCGCCAAGAGCCGTTCCATTTTTTTGCTGCAACGAGGAGCGGAACCCGACCGTCCCCTGCCGAGCGGTCGGTAAGTTTGTTTCAACACGGCTCAGACCAACTCGCGCGCTGGCTCTTGTGAGGCAAACAACGCATTGAGCGTGTTTAGAAACACATCTTGGCTCAAGATCCCCGTGGCAACAGTCGACAGCACTACTTTGCCGCTCTCGTCCTTGATCACCACGTTTTCAGTCCAGGCATTCAGGTCAACGCTGCGCAAGGACGCCATCGACACGTTCTCGCCCTTGTATTGCAAAAACGTACGGCTGACCGCAATCGGCGAGGTGTTGATTTTCAGGAAGTTGCCGCTCACACGTTTGCCCCAGACCTGCCCTGAGTTGATGCAGTTGAAACTCACCGACCCGCCCGCCTCCAGCGTCGCGACCACCGCCGGCATGCGCGCGAGTACGTGACGCTCACGCATCAGTTGCTGGAATTCATAAAAGCCCTTGAGGCTTTCGATCACGCGGTGAAACGGCTCGGACGCGTTGCGGCGATAGGCCAGGTTGGTGATCAGGCCGGTTATCGCGGTTTGCCCGGAGCCGAACAGGTACAAGTCTTCGATGTCGGCGAACGCGGTGTAGTGGCGCTGACCGTTGACGATGCGCTCTATGCCCAACTCAAACACGTTGTACACCGGCGCGCGCAGTTTTTTGTGCCAGGCGTAGACCGCAAACATGCCCAACGCGATAACCGCGAGCAAGGCGCTGGTGGCGTAGATCAGCGTCTGCGGGCTGCTGAAGCTGAATGACAGGCCACGGGAGGTCTCGCCAGCTACGGGTCCTTCGCTGCCTGCGGGCAGCAGGGTGCCCAGGTACAACACAAACACGGCGAGGCCCAACAGCACGACGCCAACTATCAAACTGAAAATCAGAAAGCCCTTGCCGTGGCGGAAGCTGGCGATCAGTTCGCCGGTGGCCGAAGGTACCTGGGTGGGAGATGGCTGCATGGTCGTTGCGTCCTTGTCTGAAGGAGAACGCGCCGCTGTTCAGACAGCGCGAGTTAGCCCTGCACGCCGGCCCTTTGAGAACCGGATGCATGGCGAGTTGGAGCATGGCTAATTAATATCGTTCCTTGGACTGCCCTTTGCGCGCGCGAGCCCGTTGTACGGCGCCGGGGTCTTTTTTTTCAGACACAGAACAGTGATCATCGCCCTCCTCCACATAACCCAGGACCCAAAACCATGGAATTGACGCTGGAAGCGGTCGCGCTCTTTGCACTTAAGCTTGCGCACGAGACGGACGGCGGTAGCCCGATTTTGCGGGATGATCTGGTGATGGATGGGTATGAGCGGGAGGTGTTTGGGCTGCTCGTACGCAAGGGCGATCTCGTTACGACTCAGCAAAAAATCAGCGAGTGCATCGCGCTGGCCCTGGTGGCGCTGGGCGGCGCCAACACGGTAATGGGCCGTGAACTGCAACGGCTGGCGACGGACGTGCTCCAAGCGCCTACGTTTGAAGCACTCACGGCCCCGCTCGACGCACTCAAGCAGTACCTGAAAGCAATCCTGTGAGGTGGTCGCCTACCGCCGCCCCTCCACCACCATCCGCACCGCCAACCCCATCAACACCGACCCCATCACCCAGCGTTGCACCACCTGCCACCCCGGTCGGGTGACGAAGAACATCGCAATCGAACCGGCCATGCAGGCAATCACCGCGTTGACGCTCACGCTGATAAAAATCTGTGTAAACCCCAGCACCAGGGACTGCGCAAGCACGCTGCCATGGCCGTTCGGGTCGATGAACTGGGGCAGCAGCGACACATACATCACCGCTACCTTGGGATTGATCAGGTTGGTGACCAGGCCCACGGTGAACAACTTTCGCGGGCTGTCCTGGGGCAAGTCGCGCACTTGGAAAGGTGAACGCCCGCCCGGCCTGACCGCCTGCCACGCGAGGTAGGCCAGATAAAGCGCGCCGCCAAAGCGCAACGCGTCGTAGGCAAAGGGACCGGCCATCAGCAACGCCGTGATCCCCAACGCCGCGCACAGCATGTACACGACAAAACCCAACGCAACGCCGCCCAGGGAAATCAGCCCGGCCATGCGCCCCTGGCAGATCGAGCGGGAAATGAGGTAAATCATGTTCGGCCCGGGCGTCAGCACCATGCCGAGTGAGATCAGGCCGTAGGCAAGCAAGCTGGACATATCGGGCATTGTTTGGCTCCTGGATTTTTGTTCTGCCGGCGTGGAATCCTTCGCCAGGGTCGCCATGGTAGAGCGTACAAATCCCGCGCGTCAGATACAGATCCACAAGCAAAACGCCATACACCGGCACCCGTTTGAAACACCACCCACCCAGGACAGGCAGATGATCGACTTCAACAACAAAGGCTTCTTCAAGCTCAAGCAAAACAACGAATACGCCGAACGCGTATCGGCCCTGCTGCTGGACGGCGAAGAAGTGGTCGACGCCTACAAGGCCATGCGCGACGGCGTGGTCTTCACCACCCAGCGCATCATTGCGGTGAACGTGCAGGGGATCACCGGCAGCAAGAAGGACTTCACCTCGCTGCCGTACAAAAACATTGTGGCGTACTCCGTGGAAACCTCCGGCACCTTCGATCTGGACTCGGAACTGGAAATCTACTTTTCGTCGCTGGGCAAAGTGAAATTCGAATTCACCGGCAAGACCTCCATCGTGGAAATCTCCCGGCTGATTTCCAGGCACTTGCTCGGCTGATCAGCAGGCAGTATCTGCACAGCGCTGATCGAACGCTTGAGCGCCGGCGGTTTCGTGGCGAGCGGGCTTGCCCTGCGTTGGTTTGCGCAGCAGCTCCAGTAAAGACGAATGCGGTGTATCAGATACTCCGTGGAGTCGGGTTTGGGGCTGCTTCGCAACCCAACGCGGGGCAAGCCCGCTCGCCACAGAGGCATTCGGCGGTGATAGAAAAGGCACCGACGGGGCATCAGTCCACTTTTCCCACGCTCAGCAGCGAACAAAGACGACATTCGCCTCTTTGCCTACCTCGTAGGCTCACTCCCTCGCACAAGGAAGTGAGCCCTTCATGTCAGAACGCTTTTACCCGCCCACCGAAGAAGATTTACGCAAGCGACGGATCCTGACCCCGCAGCCATCGCGTGTGCCGTATTCGCCGTCTGTTGATTTTTTAGAGCCATCGCCTGCTCCAATACCCGAGCCAGCCAAACCTCCAGGCTGCGTTTTCATCAAGCCTTGCCAACTGCCTGACGGCGTCACTCATTACTTCAACCCGGCCGGGTATGTCCCGTTGGAGTTGATCAAGGAGTACGGCCATTTAAGCCTGCTGGGTGGACGTGAGGTGGACAGCCGGGGCGCAGTCGCCTTGCGCAAGATCAGCGGCAGCCCACTGCCCGCGGGCTTGGGGCAGTTGGCATTGCGTTCGGCGGTTTGGGAGTCGGCGGCCACAGCCGTTGGGTCCGTCGCCGCAGGCCTGCTGACGGGTTTGGTGGCGCTGGCTTGGCCTTCGGCGCTGGGCGATAGCGCGCTGTACAGCGAGGATCAGTTGCGTTCGATGCAACGGGCGCGTTCGCAGATGCGGTTGCATATCGAGCAACGTGAGGACGGCACGCTCAAAGGGTATGGGTTTTACACGGGCAATCATGCCGCGTGGCAGATGATTGATGTGGTGCAGTTTCAAAGCCGTGGCGATCAGTTTGTGGCGGATTTGGGCGAGGGCGTGGAGCTGATCTGGACGCCTGCGGTTGATCCCAGTGACATGTTAGGTATTCCGGCATTGGAAGCTGCGCCGCAGGCGCCGGTGATCTGGATTTATCCGCCGACGGAGAAGGCCGCACAGATTCTGGTGAACCCGATTTATCCACCTCAGTATCGGGATTTTATTCTGGTGTTCCCGGTGGAGTCGGGGGTTCGGCCGCTGTATGTGGTGGTGAGTGTTCGGCCAGGGGATCACAAATACCATCCGAGTCCAACGTTCTTACCTGCATTTCCGAAAGCCATACGCGCACCAGCCAAATCCCGCGTCAAGGGCGGAGGCAGGCTTCGGCCTCGCTGGAAAGAGCCCTACGGGTATATCTACGAATGGGACTTTGAAGGAGGCAAGGTTGAGATGTACAACAAAAAAGGCAAACACCTTGGCGAGTTCGATTCTATAACAGGTGAGCGAACCAAAGAGGCAGATGACACAAGGCGGATAGATCCATGAAACATCTGATCTACGTTGTTCCCACGGGAAGCGAACACATTTCGACCGAGATTCCGCTGGACCTGAACGCTGCAGACTTGCTGCCAATAATGGGCTGGGAAGATGAGAACGAATGTGTATATGACTATTTGCTTACACCACAACAAATTGAAGACATCGAAAAAATCACCACATTAGTCCTTCCTAAAAACGCGTCGCTGTATTTGGCATGCGATGCGTGATGCAGGCGTTTTCAACTGGATAAGGATTGGCCACGATCTACAAAGCAGCGCAAAAAAATTAGGCCACCATGAAAAAGCCCTGTCTATACCGCTCAGTCAACACCCGTACACATGACGTATGCCACGGAAGTCATCGCGCTTATCGGAGCGAAAGAAATAGCAAAAAAGAAACGCGCGCATTATCAAACCGCGGCTCAATGCACAGCCACCATCGACACGGTTTTGATTACACCCCGCTATTCCGTTTTCTCCTTTCCAAAGTCGGTCAGCCGTGGGATACCGTTCAATTGCCTCCCTGGACCTGGCTTTACGCAAAATGCTCGCAACGTTTATGGGAGCGATCATTTAGGTTGGAAGGTTTCCAGATAGGCCAGAATATTCTCAATCTTCTCCCGATCACTGATCCCCCAGAAAATCATCCGCGTCCCGCTCACCACCGCTTTCGGGTCTTCGATATAGGCCGCAAGTTTGTCCCGCGTCCAAACCACACCCGAATTCTTCATCGCGTCGGAATACTGGTAATCCGTGGTAGTACCGGCAGGCCTGCCGATGATGCCGTTCAGCTCCGGCCCAAACCCACCCCGCGCGCCTTCCCCGACGCTGTGGCAACCGCCGCAGGTCTTGGCGAAGAGCTTGCCGCCTGCTTCGGCATCGCCGGCGGCAAAGGCTGAAGGAGCATTCAGGAAAAGGGCTAGAGCGATCAACGCGTATTTCATGGCGACTCCACATCGGCGGTTACCGGCGATTATGCCCCATGCCGGTTCACACCGCCTGTGGGTCGATGCGGATGCCGCCTCTGCCTGCAAGCACGCAACCTAGACCCTTCAACCGACCATCCATCGTTTAAAAAACATCCAATCGAACCTAATCGGCCCCTGCCCACTCCACCTTACTGAACCCTGATGGTGGAGTAAGGATCATGGCTCAGCCATCGATTTTGGTATTGGAAGACGACGAAATCATTCGGGCGTTGATGGTGGATGTGCTGGAAGATTTCGGCGCGGTGGTGACATCGTTTCCTTCGGCGGATGAAGGCATGATTTACCTTGAGCGGGGCGATGAGCCGGTCGACCTGATTGTCAGTGACGTGCAGATGCCCGGTTTGCTCAACGGCTACGACTTGAGCCGCGTGGTCGCGCACCGCTGGCCCGAGGTGCAGGTGCTGTTGACCTCCGGCAATACCAGGATCGCCGAGGAACTGGGCGGTTCGGTACGCTTCCTGCCCAAACCCTGGAGCACCAGTCACCTGATTGAATGCGTGCAAACGGCATTGACTCAGCAAGGTGCTTCGATGCATTGATAGCGTCGCGATATCACCTAGACCGAACTTCGAGCGCGTTATTGCGGTCACCTAGTCAGTAAGGAGCGACTTTTCTGATCCGCCTGTCAGGCTTTTCGCCTTGTGCGCACGCCTAACGGCAATGAGTTGTGTAGAATCGTCGCCCATTTTCACGCGTCATTCATGGCCGACAGGCCCACAGTTCGAGCTTACTGAATGCATTCACAGGCCCCTGACGTTGGTGCGCCACCTCTGCTGGAAGCGCTGCGCACGGGGACTGGCCTGCTGCACGTCGCACTGGAAAAGCGTATGCCGTTTTTTTCCGAGCGCCTGGATGCCCAGTGGTATCGACGTCTGCTGCAGGCGTACTTCGGCTTTTACGCGCCGATTGAAGCAGCGCTGTACGACAGCGGCTTGATCCCCGAAGGTTTTGACACATCGTTGCGTGAGAAAACGTCGATATTGGTCAGTGACCTTCACGCCCTCGGCCTTAACGACGCCGCCATCAGCGCCCTGCCCCGCTGGACCGACCTCCCGACTTTCGACACCCCCGAAGCCTGCCTCGGTGCCCTGTATGTGCTGGAAGGCGCGACCCTCGGCGGCCAGGTATTACGTCGGGAGATGGCTCAACGCCTGGGCGTGGATGCCGACAACGGTGGCGCATTTCTTGATGTCTATGGCGCCGAGACCGGACGGCGCTGGAAAGCATTTCTTGATTACCTGGACCGGCAGACACTGGACGCGGCTGACAAACAACGCGCCGTGATCGCTGCCCGTTCAACATTCAGCGGCTTTGAGCAATGGCTCGACCGCCAGGAGGTACTGCTATGAAAACCGAAGATTTCGAAGAGCTGCTTGCCAACTGTGCCGACGAGCCCATTCGCTTTCCCGGGGCGATTCAGCCCCACGGCGTGCTGCTGACGCTGTCGGAGCCCGACCTGAACATCATCCAGGTCAGTGCCAACGTGGGCACCCTGTTCGGCCATGCACCCGAGTCGCTGCTCGGTCAGCCGCTGCACACGCTGATCGGCGCCGAGCATGCCGAGGCGGTGCACAGCATGGCCGCGCATAATACTTTTTTCGACGCGCCGCCCCTGCATGTCTGCCTCAATGGTGCGCAGTTCGAAGGCTTGCTGCATCGCCATCAGCGCGTGCTGGTGCTGGAATTCGAACCGCTGCTCGAGGATTTCAAACCACGGGCGCTCAATGGTCGCACCAGTAACCTGGGCAAGATGCTGCAACGCCTGCAATCGGCGAAAACCCTGCAGGCGCTGTACGAAATCAGCGTGACCGAAATCCAGGCCATGACCGGTTACGACCGCGTGCTGATCTACCGTTTTGAAGAGGAAGGCCACGGCCAGGTAATCGCCGAAGCGTCCGCGCCGTCCATGGAGCTGTTCAACGGGCTGTTCTTCCCCGCGTCCGACATCCCCGAGCAAGCCCGCGAGCTGTACCGCACCAACTGGCTGCGAATCATCCCCAATGCAGCCTACGAACCGGTGCCACTGCTGCCCAGACTGCGCCCGGACATCGACCAGCCGCTGGACCTGAGCTTCGCCACCCTGCGCAGCGTGTCGCCGATTCACTGCCAGTACATGCAGAACATGGGCGTGCTGTCGTCCATGAGCATTTCGCTGATGAAGGGCGACACGCTCTGGGGCCTGATCAGTTGCGGCAACCGTGAGCCGCTGTTGGTGCCGCACGCGTTGCGTAGCGCCTGCCAGACCATCGGTCAGGTGCTGTCGTTGCAGATCAGCGCCATGGAAGCCCTGGACCTGAGCCGCCAACGCGAAGAAAAAGTCGACGCCCTGGCCTTGCTGGATCAGGCGATGAAATCTTCGGAAAATAATGTGTTCGATGGCCTCGCCCAACGCGGCCAGTTGCTGATGGAACTGACCTTGTCCGGCGGCGTGGCGATCATCGAAGACAAGCAACTGCACCGTTACGGCAACTGCCCGGAGCCGGCGCAGATCCGTGCGCTGCACCGCTGGTTGCAACAGAACGGCGAGCCGGTGTTCGCCAGCCACAACCTGGCGGCGCTGTACCCGCCGGCGGCCGACTTCCAGCAAGTGGCCAGCGGCGTGCTCGCCATGAGCCTGCCCAAGCCTGTGGACAACGGCGTGCTGTGGTTCCGCCCGGAGGTGAAGGAAAACATCAGTTGGAGCGGCGACCCGAGCAAACCACTCAACCTGGAAAGCTCCGATGCCGGCATGCGCCTTCGCCCACGCACCTCGTTTGAAATCTGGAAAGTGGAGATGGCCGGCATCTCTACCAAATGGAGCCACGGCGACCTGTTCGCCGCCAATGACCTGCGCCGCTCGGCCCTGGAAAACGACTTGTCACGTCAGGTACTGCGCGAGCAACAGGCGGTGCGCGCGCGTGACGAGCTGGTGGCGGTGGTGTCCCACGACCTGCGCAACCCGATGACCGTCATCTCGATGCTCTGCGGCATGATGCAAAAGGCCTTCAGCTCCGAGGGCCCGCACACTTCGCGGCGGATTTCTTCGGCTATCGACACCATGCAACAGGCGGCCGCGCGCATGAATGTGTTGCTGGAAGACTTGCTCGACACCTCAAAAATCGAGGCCGGGCGTTACGTGGTCAAACCGGTTGCACTGGACGTCAGCCAGATGTTCGAAGAGGCCTATTCCCTGCTCGCACCGTTAGCGATGGAGAAAGGCATCGACTTGTCGTTCAATGCCGAGCCCGGCCTGCAGATCAACGGCGACCCGGAGCGCCTGTTCCAGGTGCTGTCGAACCTGATCGGCAACGCCATCAAGTTCACCCCGCGCCAGGGCAATATCGGCATCAGCGCCATGAGCAACGGCGAGGAGATCGTGTTCTCGGTGCGCGACTCCGGTGAAGGTATTGCGCCTGAACAGTTGCCGCATGTGTTTGATCGCTACTGGACCCAGACCGAAAACAACCCCAGCGGCAGCGGGCTTGGGCTGTACATCACCCAAGGTATTGTCCAGGCCCACGGCGGGCGGATAGAGGCGCAAAGCGAAGTGGGCCGCGGCAGTGAGTTCAGGTTTACGGTACCAAAACCGAACTGAAACGCCCTCAGGCACAGGCTTGCAAAACATTCGGACACCCATGGCCGGGAACGCTCAACCCGGCCACTGCCACTGACTCAGTGCGCACTCAAAAGCAGGGGTGCGAGAAGCAATCGTCCATTTGAGCAAGGGGTCTTCCATGATTATCGGTAACAGCTTTCAAACCTATAACCTCAACAACGCCCTACAAACGATTCAGAACGCCACCAAGCCTGTAGAAAAAACCGCCCCTATCAACGGCGACGCACCGAGGCAAAACACGCAGCAGCAGGACAACGACTCGTCCCTGGATTCTCTTGGGCAAGGCCGGCTGATCTGATCTTGGCCAGGGGCGCGGCGCCCCGCGTTGCGCTCCGTTAACAAAACACTGACATCCTCTGCGCTACCCTTTCCAGTTCTATCTTGTGTGAGCTGCCCTCTTCATGCCTCAACCCGACACACTGCCCGCCGTGCTTGCCGGCCCGCTGCTGCGGCGCCTGGAACCGCAGCGCCTGAACATCTGGTTGGTGACAAGTCGTGCCGTGCAATTGACCCTCAGGTTGCAATTACCTCGGGACGAAACACTGGACATCCCGCTCGACGCGACGCATTGCCAAGTCATCCCGGTGGGGCGCCACGCCTTTATTCACCTGGTTGACGTAGCGCTCAGCAACCCTCTGCCCCAGGACGTCGCGATTGGCTATGACCTGTTGACCGACGGCACCGGTATTGCCGAGTGGGCCACGCATTTGCTGTATGCCGATGCCCATTTGCCGACCTTCGTATTACACAGCCGCATCCATCAGTTGGTGCATGGCTCCTGCCGCAAACCGCACCACAGTACCGACGAAGGCTTGCTGTGCATCGACCGTTTGCTGGCCGAGGCACACACACCGGCACAACGCCCGGCCTTGCTGATGATGAGCGGTGACCAGATCTACGCCGACGACGTGGCCGGGCCGATGCTGCGGGCGATTCATGCGCTGATCGCGCGTTTGGAGTTGTTCGACGAATACCTGGAAGGCGCCGTGGTGGATGACAGCGCGAGCCTTTACGGGCATCGCGCCAGCTATTACCACCGGGCCGATCTGCTGCCCGCACTGGACAGCAACGAGACCTTGCGCGAACGGTTTTTCGGCGGCGTGAAAAAGCCGATTTTCACCAGCAGCACCGCAGACAATCACCTCGTGACCTTTGCCGAAGTGGTCGCGATGTACCTGTTGGTCTGGTCGCCCACGCCCTGGACACTGATCAGCCCACATGCGCCGCAATTGAGCGCGGAGGAACAACGGCGGTATGCCGGGGAGCAGGTGCAGATTGAGCGCTTCCGCGACGGCCTGCCCGGCGCCGCGAGGGTCCTGGCTCACCTCTCGACGCTGATGATCTTCGACGACCACGACATCACCGATGACTGGAACCTCAGCGCGCAATGGGAAGAAACCGCCTATGGCCATCCTTTCTCCAAACGCATCATCGGCAATGCCCTGCTGGCCTACCTGCTGTGCCAGGGCTGGGGTAACCAGCCGGATGTGTTTGGCGATCTGTTGAAACAAACCCAGGCACTCACCGCCCAGCCGCACAACAACCATCTGCAGGCCGCTGCGCAAGATGACCTGCTGCAAGCGTTGCTGAAATTCCAGCAATGGCATTACGTGTTGCCCACGTCTCCCGCCCTGGTGGTGCTCGACACCCGAACGCGGCGCTGGCGCAGCGAATTCACGCTCAAACAACCCTCCGGCCTGCTGGACTGGGAAGCCTTGTGCGAACTGCAACAGGCGCTGCTGGACCACCCCTCGGCGATTATCGTCTCTCCCGCGCCAGTGTTCGGCGTCAAGCTGATCGAGACGGTGCAGAAGGTCTTCAGCTGGTGCGGCTACCCGCTGCTGGTGGACGCTGAAAACTGGATGGCCCATCGCGGCGCGGCCCAGGTGATCCTCAATATTTTCCGCCACTCCCGCACGCCGGGTAACTACGTGATTCTCTCCGGTGACGTGCACTATTCGTTTGTCTACCAGGTGCTGATTCGCCACCGCAACGGCGGCCCCAGGCTCTGGCAGATCACCAGCAGCGGCATCAAGAACCAGTTTCCCCCGCGTTTGCTGGAGTGGTTCGACCGCCTTAACCGCTGGCTCTACTCACCACGTTCCCCACTCAACTGGTTCACGCGTCGGCGCACCATGCAGGTGGTACCGCACATCCCGGAACATGCCGAAGCCGGGGAACGGCTGTGGAACTCGGCGGGCATCGGCCAGGTGTTTTTCAATGCCCAGGGCCAGCCTGAGGCGATCTACCAGCACAACGCGGATGGAAAGCCTCGGACGAGGATGGTGGAGCCACCGTTATAGGCGCCAGGGTGCGCGCGACTCCGACCGAGTAGAGGCGCATCCAGACCAAATAAGTAGCCAATCGCCATCAAACTAAAGCAGCACACTCTTCCTATTCAAACCCCACAGCCCCCCCTGTAGAGTGAAATCTGCCACGGAGTATCGGCGCCAATACACCCTGGCCTGGGGGCCAGCACATGCAGGGAAGCGCGCAGATGGACGATACATCCGGCAATAACCCGTTGGCCAATGACTTTTCCGACCTCAACGCCGACATGCTGCATGCGGTCATGGAGTTGGTCAGCGACGGGATCTGGGATTGGAACGCCGACACCGGTTACGTCTACCGCAACCCCGGCTGGTACGAGATGCTCGGCTACCCCCGCCACTCGCTGGAAAACAACGTGTTTACCTGGGAGAACGTCATCCATCCGGATGATTACCCCCTTGTGATGGTTGTTTTCGATGATTACATCAACCAGCGCGCGCCCCATTATCAGGCCGAATATCGCTGTCGAAAAAAAGACGGCAGCTATCTGTGGATCGAAGACCGGGGCTATGTGATTGCGCGCAACCCCGACGGCTCGGTAAGGCGCATGGTCGGCGCGCACCGCGATATTCATTCGCGCAAACACTCCATCGAACAACTGCAAAAGCGCAACCAGTCTCTTGAAGCGCTGGTAGCCGAACGCACCCGTGAACTGTCGCGGGTCAATCAACAACTGCAGCTGCAACTGGACGAGAACCGCATCCTCGCCGAACAGGATGCCCTGACGCACATCGCCAACCGCTACCGTTTGGAGAAAGTCCTGCTGGAAGAATGCGAGCGTGCCGAGCGTTTTCGCCTGCCGCTGACACTGGTAGCCATGGACATTGATGAATTCAAATTGATCAATGACCAGCACGGCCACAGCATGGGCGACGAGACCCTGATGATAGTGGTCGAGGGCCTGAACGCGTGCATGCGCACTGGCGACCTGCCGGCCCGCTGGGGCGGCGATGAGTTCATGGTGGTGCTGCCCAAAACCACACTGGACGCGGCAAAACGGGCGGCCGAACATATTCGTAAGCACATCGCGCAATTGCCCATCTTGCACGACGTTCGCGTGACCTTGAGCCTGGGTGTGGCGCAACGTCATCCGCGTGAGTCCGCAGCCGCGTTGATGAGGCGCGCCGATCAGGCGTTGTACCGGGCCAAAGCGGCGGGCAAGAACAGGGTTTCTGAGTAGATCGCGACTTTTATTAATGACCCGGCGACTTTATTTCGTTTGCGGCAAGGGCACGCGGGCAGCTTAGATAAAAAGACGCCCGCCACCGCCGAGTCCAGGATTCATGAGCCACGATCCGATCAGCCAGTCGATTTCCATCGTTCATCCCATCAGCCTCAGCCACGGTAAAAACGCCGAAGTCTGGGACACGGCCGGCAAACGCTATATCGATTTTGTCGGTGGCATCGGTGTGCTCAACCTTGGCCACTGCCACCCCGCCGTGGTCGAGGCGATACGCGAGCAGGCCACCCGGCTGACCCACTACGCCTTCAACGCCGCGCCGCATACACCCTATATCGAACTGATGGAGCGCCTGACCGCATTTATCCCGGTGAGCTATCCGGTCAGCGGCATGCTCACCAACAGCGGCGCGGAAGCAGCGGAAAATGCCTTGAAGATCGTACGGGGCGCCACCGGCCGTACCGCTGTGATCGCCTTCGACGGCGCGTTCCACGGCCGCACCCTGGCTACCCTCAACCTCAACGGCAAGGTCGCGCCCTACAAGCAAAAGGTCGGCGTACTGCCCGGTCCGGTGTATCACCTGCCCTACCCGAGTGCCGATAACGGCGTGACCTGCGCCGAAGCGCTGAAGGCCATGGACCGCCTGTTCAGCGTGGAAATCGACGTCAACGATGTCGCCTGCTTCATCATTGAGCCGGTGCAGGGCGAGGGCGGCTTCCTGGCCCTGGATATCGAGTTCGCCCAGGCACTTCGCCGTTTCTGCGACGCCAAAAACATCCTGCTGATCGCCGATGAAATCCAGTCCGGTTTCGGCCGTACCGGGCAGCGCTTTGCCTTCTCACGCCTGGGTATCGAACCGGACCTCATTCTGCTCGGCAAAAGCATTGCCGGCGGCGTGCCGCTCGGTGCAGTGGTGGGCCGCAAGGCGCTGATGGACAACCTGCCCAAAGGCGGCCTGGGTGGCACTTATTCGGGCAACCCCATCGCCTGCGCAGCGGCCCTGGCCACCCTCGACGTGATGACGGATGACCATTTGCAGCGCTGGGGAGCGCAGCAGGCGGCCGCGATCGTCAGCCGTTATGAAACCTGGCGGGCCCAGCACCTGTCGCCCTGCCTGGGGCGCCTTACCGGCGTCGGCGCTATGCGCGGCATCGAGCTGACGAATGCCGACGGCACCCCTGCCTCCAGGCAACTGACCCAGTTGCTGGGCTTGGCGCGAGACGCCGGCTTGCTGCTGATGCCCAGTGGCAAGTCGCGGCACATCATCCGCTTGCTGGCACCGCTGACCATCGAGCCTGCGGTGCTGGAGGAGGGCCTGGATATTCTGCAAGCGTGTCTTGCGCAACTGGACGAGTAGCACGCATCCGCCTTGACCTCACCCCCCTCCCCCCTGAAAATGCCCGACGCTTTTTTGTCTCCGTTTACTGAAGTAGTGAAATTTCAATGCCTGATTCCCACCTCGAAGAATCCGTAGCCACCTTGCACGCCAAGGCTGAATACGAAAACGCCATCAATCTTTCACAGCATGTGCCAGCGGCCAAGATCATCAGCGAGATGGTGCTGGACGCGTTTCACACCTCAAAGGAAAGCGACCAGATCCGCGAGTTGCGCGTGGCCATCCGCCAGGCTCACGACGCCTTTGACGATGACAAGGCCTATGACCTGATGGGCCGGCTCAAGCAACTCAAGGACGCCGAAGCGGCCGACAACCTCGCCCTGGAAGACCTGAGCAGCAAGTTCTCGATCAGCCGCATTTTGTCCAGCTTCAAGGACGACCCCGAGTTTCAGGAACTGGTGTACGGCCTGGCCCTCAAGGTGTTGAATCAGTCGCACCAGGCCATCAGCAACCCGAGCGCCGGCAAGAGCAAGGCCGCGCGTAGCAAAAAAGACGCTGAAGTGTTCGTGATCAGCAAGGATGGCGTCAGCGTCACCCTGCCGCTGCGCACGCCGCGCTCCAGGCTCAATGTCGACCGTGAGGCATTCGAGTTCCTGGGGTTCAGCTTCGTGGGTGAAGGCGATGAGGCCGAACTGGAAGTCGAGAGCTTTGTGGACAACTCAGGCGCCGAACAGCCGCTGAGCCGCAAGAGCGTGATCACCGCGCTGCAGCAGCAGACGGCGTTCGCCGGTTACAGCATCGCCCAGCAGTAACTATGCGCGGGAGCTGTTGTGGCGAGCGGGCTTCATGTGGCGAGCGGGCTTGCCCCGCGTTGGGGCGCGAAGCGCCCCCAATTGAACAAAATGCTGTGTACCTGACACTACGCAGAGCCTGGTTTTGGGGCTGCTGCGCAGCCCAACGCGGGGCAAGCCCGCTCGCCACATAAAGCTCGCTCGCCACAACAAGCCCGCTTGCCATATTGAGACTGTGGTGTCTCAACTGATCCGTTTGACCTGCGCTGCGAATACCTCGCGAAAACGCGCCATCTCCTGCCTGTTGCCCACCGTCACGCGCATCCACTGCGGCCAGTTGCTCCACACCCGCCCAACCAGCACGTGATGGGCTGCCAGCCGTTCAACCACCTGCTGCGCCGGTTGCTTCACGTCGACCATGAAACAGTTGCTCTGCGACGCCGTGCAGGTGAACCCGCGCGCCCTCAGCCAGGCGATGGTCTCATCCCGCGCCCGGGCATTGAGGGCCTTGCGCTGCGGCAGCAGTTTGATGTCTTCCAGACTGGCCTGCGCGCCCAGCAGGCTTGCGCCCGCCGGAACGTTATCGCCGCCGAACACCGCCAGCCGTTCCAGCAGCGCCGGATGCCCGATCGCCAAGCCCACCCGCGCGCCAGCCATGCCGTAGATTTTCGAGAAGGTACGCAGCACCAGCAGGTCGTCGTGGTCGTTCACCCACCCCACACAGCTGGGAGCGTCGCAGAAATCGATGTAGGCCTCGTCCACCACCAGCACGCTGCCCTTGGGTTTGTTCGCCAGCGCATGGCGGATCGCCTCGGTAGGCGTGAGGGTGCCGGTGGGGTTGTTGGGATTGCACAGGTACAGCATGCCCGCCTGTGGGTCGGCGGCAAGCATCGCGGGTAGGTCATGGGCGTGGTTGGCGTTCAGGCTCACCTCATGCACGGGAGCACGCCACGCCTGCGCAGACTGGTGCGGGACTTCGTACGACGGCGTGGCCATCACCAGGCCACGGGTGGCGCTGGTAAATGCCAGGACGGCATAGCGCAGGGCGGCCATGGAGCCGGCAAACACCGCCACCCGTTCTTCGGCGATGCCCTGCTGCTGGGCGAACAACGCGGCCAGCGCGTACATGTGCGGGTAGGGATAACGCCCCGCCGCTGTAATCCCGCGCTGCATCGCATCGCGGGCGGTACCTGCGGGGCCGTAGGGGCTTTCGTTGTAGTTGAGCCGCACGGTGTCAGACGTTTTCGGCGCGGGGCTGGCGTGCGCCCAGTTCAGATGCCCCAGCACCGGCAACGCGGCGCCAAAGGCGAGAAGGGAACGACGACTGACGCTGACCATGGTGTCTACTCCTTGTAGGCGAGTGCTGAATGCTCACTGTGTAAGGAAGTATGACGAGAAGCCGGCCAGTGGATTTAACCGCGGTTCAGCTCGACTGCAACTTGTGCTTCAGACTGCCCATGACTGCCGTCTTGTTCTGCAGGTAGTCCTTCAGACCACGCGCGCGCAGCTCGCAGGCGATGCAATTGCCGCAGCCGTCGCCGATCACGCCGTTGTAGCAGGTCAGGGTTTGCTGGCGCACCAGCTCCAGTTGGCCCAGGTCATCGGCCAGTGCCCAGGTCTCGGCCTTGTTCAGCCACATCAACGGGGTGTCCAGGCGCAGTGTGTAATCCATGCCCAGCGCAAGCGCCTTGTTCAGCGCCTTGACGAATTCGTCCCGGCAATCGGGATAGCCCGAGAAGTCGGTTTCGCACACGCCGGTGATCACGGTTTCGGCCTTTACCTGGTAGGCGTAGATCGACGCCAATGTCAGGAAAAGGATATTGCGCCCCGGCACGAAGGTACTCGGCAAACCATCGCCTGAACTCTCGGTGGGCACGGGAATGTTGTCGCGGGTCAGGCTGCTGATGGCCAGCTCATTGAGCAACGACACATCCATCACCTTGTGCACGGTGGCGCCCAGCTGCTTGGCCAATCGCTGGGCCACTTCGATTTCGGCGACATGGCGCTGGCCGTAATCGAAGGTAATGCAGTGCACCTGTTCGTAACGCGCCAGGGCCTGGATCAGACAGGTCGTCGAGTCCTGCCCGCCACTGAAGACCAGAACGGCTGTTTTACTCATGCTTTTGTTCCTGCCTGCTTGGAAGTGGTGAAGAGTTTAAGGGTGGCTCAATAAAAAGCCCCGCGCTTCTTTCGAGGGCGGGGCTGATTTTGGCTAAAGAGCCGGTGCTCGATGACTCAGTGAGCGTAAGTCAGCAACAGCTCTTTGGGTGCCTGGAAATCCAGAGACATCATCACGCTGAGCGCGGTGATGGTGAAAATCGAGAACACGAACAGCTTGCGCGCCCAGACGGTGTCATCCACCGCCTTGTAGCCGGTCCAGGCCATGTACAGCCAGTACATGCCCATGGCGGCGGCAACGGCGAGGTAGCTCATGCCGGCATAGCCACTGAAGGTCAACATCAAGGTCGCCACAAGGAAGGCCAGGATGTAGAGCAGGATGTGTTTCTTGGCCACCTGGATGCCACGCTTGACCGGCAGAACCGGGATCGACGCAGCCAGGTAGTCATTGAAGCGGAAAATCGCGATGGCATAGGAATGCGGCATCTGCCACAGGCTGAACATCACCAGCAGCACCAGCGCGGCCATGTCGAAGCTATTGGTCACAGCCACATAACCAATCACCGGCGGCATCGCCCCCGACAGACTGCCCACCAGCGTGCCGTGAACCGACTTACGCTTGAGGTACAGGCTGTAGAGGCCGACGTAGATGACAAAACCGATCACGGCAAACAGCGCCGCCAACGGGTTGGCCACCTTGTACAACAACACCACACCGGCAATACCCAGGACGGTCGCGAAGATCAGCGCCAGTTTCAGGGAAATAAGCCCCTGCACCAGCACACGATTCTTGGTGCGCTCCATCTTGATGTCGATGTCACGGTCGATGCAGTTGTTGAACACGCAACCGGACGCCACAACAAGGGAAGTGCCGATCATTGCCGCCAGGAAGATGGCCAGATCGACATGCCCCTTGGAGGCCAGGAAGAAGCCGCCTGCCACAGAAAGCACGTTACCGAAAATGATCCCCGGTTTGGTGATTTGGATAAAGTGCTTAAGCGACATCGGGTCTTACCTCACTTCGCCATCATGTAGGTGTGGATGCTGAACATGATCCACAGCGACAGACCAACCAGCAGAACGATCACAAGACCTGCGAACACGAACGCGATCACGTTCTCGCGCTGGGCTTCGGAGCGGTCCAGGTGCAGGAAGTACACCAGGTGCACCAGCACCTGGATCACGGCGAATGCCAGCACGATCATCAGGGTGATCGACTTCGGCAAGGTCGGGTACATCACCAGGCCGAACGGGATCAGGGTCAGGATGACCGACAGGATGAAGCCGATAGCGTAAGACTTTACGCTGCCGTGGCTCGCATCATGGCTGTCATGGGAGTGTGCATTAGCCATTACAGAGTCCCCATCAAGTAGACGACGGTGAATACGCAGATCCAGACCACGTCCAGGAAGTGCCAGAACAGGCTCAGGCAGCTCAGGCGGGTCTTGTTGGTGTTGGTCAGGCCGTGTTTATTGACCTGATACATCATCACCGCCATCCACAGCAGGCCGGCCGATACGTGCAGACCGTGGGTGCCTACCAGCGTGAAGAACGCGGACAGGAAACCGGAACGGTGCGGGCCGTAGCCTTCGGAGATCAGCAGGTGGAACTCGTTGATCTCCATGCCGATGAAGCCCAGGCCGAACAGGAAGGTCAGGGCCAGCCAGCTCAGCACGCCTTTCTTGTTGCCTTTGTAGAAGGCCAGCATGGCGAAGCCGTAGGTGATCGAACTGAACAACAGCAAGGCGGTTTCGCCGAGCACGTAAGGCAGTTCGAAGATGTCGTGGCCCGACGGGCCACCCGCTACGTTGTTTACCAGTACCGCGTACACCGCGAAGATCGACGCAAACAAAATGCAGTCGGTCATCAGGTAGAGCCAGAAACCGAAGACGGTTATCGGGCCGGTGTCGTGGTGGTCGTGGTGCCCATGGTCATCGACATGGGCGTGTCCAGCATTGGTCGCTAAGTTCGACATGGTTTAAACCTGTTCCAACGGGGTTTCAACACGGTTGGCCGGGATCTTCTTCTCGGCTACCAGGCGAGCGTGCTGCTCGGCTTCGATGCGTTCGATGGTTTCCACCGGCACCATGTAGCCTTGATCGTCACGTGCAGCGTGGACGATGAAGTAACCGATAGTGCCCACCAGGCCCACGATTGCCAGCCACCAGATGTGCCAGATCATCGCGAAACCGAACACGGTCAACAGCGCGCCCATCACCACGCCAGTGGCGGTGTTGTTCGGCATGTGGATCGG
This sequence comes from Pseudomonas sp. MH9.3, assembly GCF_034354675.1. Taxonomy (NCBI): domain Bacteria; kingdom Pseudomonadati; phylum Pseudomonadota; class Gammaproteobacteria; order Pseudomonadales; family Pseudomonadaceae; genus Pseudomonas; species Pseudomonas sp. MH9.3. Next base: position 2,642,572 of record NZ_CP133785.1, read on the forward strand.
CTCGTAGTGCGCAGGTTTCTGGTACGCAGTACCGTCTTCCTTGGCTTCGGTGAACGCATCAATGGTGTTCGCAGTCGGGATCACGGCGAAGTTGTAGAACGGTGGTGGCGACGAGGTCGACCATTCCAGGGTGTGGCCGTTCCACGGGTCGCCGGACTCGCACAGGTTCTGCTTGCGATCACGCACGCTGACATACAACTGGATCAACTGGCAGGCGATACCGGCCGCGATCATCAACGCACCGAACATGGCGACGTACAGGTACGGCACCCACTCAGGGTTGGTGGTGGCGTTCAGACGACGGGTCATGCCCATGAAGCCCAGTGCATAGAGCGGCATGAACGCGACGAAGAAGCCCGAGATCCACAGCCAGAACGCAGCCTTGCCCCAACCTTCGTGCAGCTTGAAGCCGAACGCTTTCGGGAAGTAGAAGCTGAAACCGGCGATGTAGCCGAATACCGCGCCACCGATGATCACGTTATGGAAGTGAGCGATCACGAACAGGCTGTTGTGCAGCACGAAGTCAGCACCCGGAATGGCCAGCAGTACGCCGGTCATGCCGCCAATGGCGAAGGTCACCATGAAGCCCAGGGTCCACAGAACCTGGCTGGTCATGCGCAGACGACCGTGGTAGATGGTGAACAGCCAGTTGAACAGCTTCACCCCCGTCGGGATGGAAATCAGCATCGTCGCCAGGCCGAAGAAGGCGTTGACGCTGGCCCCCGAACCCATGGTGAAGAAGTGGTGCAGCCAGACCATGAAGCCCAGTACCGAGATCGCGCCCGATGCATAGACCATCGAGTGGTGACCGAACAGGCGTTTGCCGGTAAAGGTCGAGATCACTTCGGAGAAGATACCGAACGCTGGCAGGATCAGGATGTACACCTCAGGGTGACCCCATGCCCAGAACAGGTTCACGTACATCATCGGATTGCCACCAAGTTCATTGGTGAAAATGTGGAAATCCAGGTAACGGTCAAGCGACAGCAGCGCCATGGTAGCGGCCAGGATCGGGAACGAAGCCACGATCAGCACGTTTGCCCAGGTGCAGGTCCAGGTGAAGATCGGCATGTCCATCAGTTTCATGCCAGGGGCGCGCATCTTGAGGACGGTGGCCAGGAAGTTGACCCCCGTCAATGTCGTCCCGAGCCCTGATAACTGCAGTGCCCAAATGTAGTAATCCACCCCCACGCCCGGACTGTATTGCAGGCCCGACAATGGCGGATACGCAACCCAACCGGTCTTGGCGAATTCGCCGACGCCCAGGGACAGGTTGATCAGCACCACGCCCGATACCAGCAGCCAGAAGCTCAGGGAGTTCAGGAACGGGTAGGCAACGTCACGCGCACCGATCTGCAGCGGCAAGGCAAGGTTCATCAGGCCGGTGAAGAAAGGCATCGCCATGAAGATGATCATGATCACACCGTGGGCGGTGAAGATCTGGTCATAGTGTTCAGGCGGCAGGTAGCCCGGCGAACCCTCGGTGGCCATGGCCAACTGGGTACGCATCATGATGGCGTCGGCAAAGCCGCGCAGCAGCATGACCATGGCCACGATGACGTACATGACACCGATTTTCTTGTGGTCGACGGAGGTCAACCACTCGGTCCACAGGTAGGTCCACTTCTTGAAGTAGGTGATTGCCGCAAACAGTGCCAGACCACCCAGCGCGATCATGGCGATGGTCACCATCACGATCGGCTCGTGGAATGGGACCGCGTCCCAACTTAATTTACCAAACATCGTTTACTCCTCTGCCCCAGCAGTTGAATTCGAGCCCGTGTCAGAACCTTCAGCCGCGGCCACTTCTTTCTTCTCGTGCTTGACCGGCTTGCCTGGTTTCATGCCTTCGTACTTGTCGACGATTTTCTGAAACAGGTTCGGCTCGTACGAGGAGTACAGGGCGACAGGGTTGTTCTGGCTTGGTTTGGTCAGGGCGTCGTATTCAGCTTGATCAAGCTGTTTAGGTGCGGCCTTGACTTCGGCGACCCAGGCGTTGAAGTCTTCCTGGCTTGTCGAGATCGCTTTGAATTTCATGCCGGTGAAGCCAGCGCCGCTATAGTTGGCGGAGATGCCTTCCATTTCAGCTTTCTGGTTGGCGATCAGGTGCAGCTTGGTCTGCATACCTGCCATCGCGTAGATCTGACCGCCCAGGGCTGGGATGAAGAACGAGTTCATCACGGCGTCGGAGGTGATTTTGAAGTTCAGCGGGGTGTGCTCCGGGAAACGGATCTGGTTCACGGTGGCGATACCCAGGTCCGGGTAGATGAACAGCCACTTCCAGTCCAGCGCGACCACTTCGATGTTGATCGGCTTGACGTCCGATTCCAGCGGACGGTACGGGTCCAGTGCGTGGGTGGACTTGTAGGTCACATAACCCAGGGCAACGATGATGAGGATCGGGACCAGCCACACCGCGATTTCGATCTTGGTGGAGTGCGACCACTTCGGCGCGTAGGTCGCGTTGGTGTTGGACGCGCGGTATTTCCAGGCGAAGGCGAAGGTCATGATGATCACAGGGACCACGACCAGCAGCATCAGCAGGGTGGCGGTGATGATCAGGTTTCGTTCATCCAGACCGACCTGTCCTTTTGGGTCGAGCAAGGTCCACTTGCAGCCTCCCAGCATTAACAGCATGCCAAGCAGCGGCAAAAAGCCTAGTAATCGGGGGTACCTGTTTTTACTCATCTCACGACCTCTAAAGCAGCTTGCGCAATGCAGTTGGGTTTTGATCGCCAACACTTCACCCTGCCAAGGGTTGGCATTTCTCTTCGATTGAATAAGAGCCTGCCCGCCACACCAAAAAAACTGTACGTTTCACTGACCTGCGGCGCGTTCTTATTCGATTTCGTGGTTAAAGGCCTTGTTACAGACCAATTCCATTTGGTGCGGATAGTTGAAAGGCTGCCGGAACCTGGGTCGCACGGAGCCGTCCATCGCCCCTCGACCCCTGCGATGCTCAAATATTGCACAGCATCGGACACTCAGTGCGGGGGATTGTAGTTAGCTGGCGATGTATAAACCATGTCTGATAAAGAAATAATTTTTATCGATTACAGCAATAATTCTTCACTGACAGGGCCGGGATGCGCGATCTTATTGCGGTCAATTCTCAATAAAACCCACAAAAAATACCGTGTTATTCGTTCCTCCAGGCCATCCCTTACAAGTTGTAAGGGCATGACGAGGCCGTCGAAGTCCCCATAAAACAAGGCATTGGGACATCACCTCACGGCCACGACCGCGACCTGTCAAAGGTACGATTCAAACGATGAACTGACAGCACAAACTGACCGATTGGTGCAAATCCGCACGCCAAAAACGACGCATGGAAAGCGCCTGCGACAGCATCCGTGTGACAACATGTCGCACGCCGCACGCCCCATTTGTCGCCGTTCGTCACGGCCCTTTCACATTTGCCGACGCACAAAAAAGCCCCGGTCCTTCTTCAGGAGTGACCGGGGCTTTTTACGAAAAGTTCAGGCTGTGCGCTGGCGATTGCGATAAATGCCCAGCGGCACCAGGATCACCGTCAGCACAAACGCCACCAGCGCCCATTGCGCCAGCGACAGGCCCAGCACCGGTGGGTACGGTGTGCTGCAGAAGCCATCGACCTGGAAGCCCAGCGGGAATACCTTGGCCAGCGGCAAGTCATCGACGATCGGCTGCAACACATCGACGCCGCAGCTGACCTGGGGGAAGAACTGGGTGTACACATGGTGCCCCGCCGCAGCCACACCGCCGAGTGCACTGAGGATCACCAACCCTTCGAACAGGGTGACCGCGCCCTTGGTGCGCATCGCCGCGCCAATGAACGCGAAGATCGCGATCAGCAGCAAGGCGTAACGTTGCAGGATGCACAACGGGCACGGCGCTTCGCCCAGCACCACCTGCATGTACAGCGCACCGCCGATCAGCGCCAGGCAGATGATGCCCAGCAACACCAGAAAGCGCCGCTCCCTGCCTAAACGCAATTCGTCACTCATCCCCGTATCCCTTTGTTTGGTTGTGCCAATGGGCGCAAGTTTACACACAGAGCATGGTTTAAACAGAGGGGGGTTAACGGGGGATTAATCAGTCAGCACACCGATCCAACGGTGGCAGGGGCTTGCTCCCGATGGGAGTGGGTCAGCCAGCTTGGCTGTCACTGATACACCGCCATCCGGAGCAAGCCCCCTCCCACACTGTTGACGCGCGTTACTCCAGCGCCGCTGCAGGGCCGAAGAACTCGTAGCGCGTTTGCGCCTGCGGCACGCCCAGTGCCTTGAGGTGACGTTTGATCGCGGTCATGAAGCCCTTGGGCCCCAGGAAATAGGCATCCACATCGCGCTGTTCAGGCAACCACGCCGCCAACTGCGCCTGGCTCAACAACCCGATACTGTCCGCCGCCGGACTCACCCCATCGTCCTCGGCGTAGCAGTAAAACCGCTTGAGCTGCGGATGCCTGGCCGCCAGTGCATCCACCCACTCACGAAACGCATGCACCCCGCCATTGCGCGCGCAGTGGATAAAGTGCACCGGGCGCTCGGTGGCCAGGGCCGCCTCGAGCATCGCCAGGGTCGGTGTGATGCCCACCCCGCCACTGATCAGCACCAGCGGTTTGTCGCTGGCCACCAGCGTGAAATCACCCGACGGCGGGAACAGCTCAATCGTCGCGCCGACCTGCAGTTGATTATGCAAATAGCTGGACACCCGTCCCCCGGCTTCGCGTTTGACGCTGATGCGGTATTCGCCGCCATCGCTCAGTGCCGACAGGGAGTAATTGCGGCGCACTTCTTCGCCGTCGAGCACCAGCCGCAGGCTGATGTATTGGCCCGGCGCGGCCTTGAGAATCGGGCCGTTGTCCACCGGAGCAAAATGAAACGAAATGATCTCGGCGCTCTCCTCCACCCGCTTCACCAGTTTGAACGACCGAGCCCCGCGCCAACCACCCGGCGCCTTGGCTTTTTCGTCATAAAGGGCTTTTTCCGCGCCGATCAGAATATCCGCCAACTGGCCGTAGGCCGCGCCCCAGGCCTGCATGACCGCAGGCGTGGCGATGTCGCTGCCCAGCACTTCAGAGATCGCACGCAACAGGCAGGCGCCGACAATCGGGTAGTGCTCCGGCTGGATCTGCAGCGCCACGTGCTTGTTGATAATCTTCGCCACCAGGTCGCCCAACTGGTCGAGCCGGTCGATATGCCGCGCGTACATCAACACGCCATTGGCCAACGCGCGGGGCTGATCGCCGCTGGCCTGGTGGGCCTGGTTGAACAGCGGACGCACCTGCGGGTACTCGGACAGCATCATGCGGTAGAAATGGGTGATCAGCGCTTCACCACCGCGTTCCAGCAACGGCACGGTGGACTGGATGATGGCACGGTCTTGGGCCGTCAGCATGGGAGACTCCTGGGCTTGTTAATGAAGTGCCCTGAAGCAGTCAGTATTCGTGCCAATCTACAAATCCAATATTTTCAACTGGTTACGACATACCTAGTCAATATGACTTGCTACGCCTTATAGTCACAACGACTACAAGGAGTCATTATGACTGCGCATTCGCTGCTTACCACCCTGCTGCCCCTGGTCGCCGACCTTTCCCGCGACCTGCCCGAAGGCGAGCGTTACCGCCGCCTGCTGCACGCCATGCGCGCCCTGCTGCCGTGCGACGCCGCCGCGCTGTTGCGCCTGGACGGCGAGTGGCTGGTGCCGCTGGCGGTGGATGGCCTGAGCGCCGATACCCTGGGGCGACGCTTCAAGGTCAGCGAGCACCCGCGCTTCGCCGTGCTGCTGAGCAGCCCCGGCCCCACCCGCTTCGACAGCGACAGTGCGTTACCCGACCCCTATGACGGCCTGGTCGCCGGTGTGCACGGGCAACTGGAAGTGCACGACTGTATGGGCTGCCCGCTGTTCGTCGATGACCGGCCCTGGGGCCTGCTGACCCTGGATGCGCTGGACACCGAACGTTTCGAACGCGTTGAGCTGGACGCCCTGCAAGCCTTCGCCAGCCTCGCCGCCGCCACCGTCAATGTCGCCGAACGCATTGAACGCCTGGCCCTGCGCGCCGAGATCTACCGCCAGGCCGGCGGCCAGCCGCACAAGGAAATGATCGGCCAGAGCAAAACCCACAAGCGCCTGGTGGAAGAGATCAACCTGGTCGGCGGCAGCGACCTGACGGTGCTGATCACCGGCGAAACCGGGGTGGGCAAGGAGCTGGTGGCCCAGGCGATCCATGACGCCTCGACGCGGGCCGACAAACCGCTGATCAGCCTCAACTGCGCCGCCCTGCCGGAAACGCTGGTGGAAAGCGAGCTGTTCGGCCACGTGCGCGGCGCCTTTACCGGCGCACTGAATGAACGCCGAGGCAAATTTGAACTGGCCAATGGCGGTACTCTGTTTCTCGATGAGGTCGGCGAACTGTCGCTGAGCGTGCAGGCCAAGCTGCTGCGTGTGCTGCAAAGCGGCCAGCTGCAGCGCCTGGGCTCGGACCGCGAACACCAGGTGGACGTGCGCCTGATCGCCGCCACCAACCGCGACCTCGCCGAAGAAGTGCGCAGCGGCCGCTACCGCGCCGATTTCTACCATCGCCTCAGCGTGTACCCGCTGCACGTGCCGGCGCTGCGTGAACGCGGACGCGATGTGTTGCTGCTGGCCGGTTATTTCCTTGAACAGAACCGCTCACGCATGGGCCTGGGCAGCCTGCGCCTTGGCGGCGATGCCCAGGCCGCGCTGCTGGCCTATCACTGGCCGGGCAATGTGCGCGAGTTGGAGCACGCAATCGGGCGCAGCGCGCTCAAGGCGCTGGGCAACTGCCGCGAGCGTCCGAAGATACTCAGCCTGAGCGCCAGGGACCTGGATCTGCCGGAGGTCAACGCCCCGCTCATTGAAGCGCAAGCCCCGCCGGCACCCGTCACCGGTGACCTGCGCCAGGCCACCGAGCACTACCAGCGCCAGGTGATCGGCGCCTGCCTGGAACGCCACCAGCACAACTGGGCCGGCGCCGCCCGCGAGCTGGGCCTGGACCGCGCCAACCTGGGCCGCCTGGCCAGACGCCTGGGCCTGAAGTAGCAGGCAACCACATCCCTGCGGGTACCGGCGTGTTGTGACGAGCGGGCTTCTTGTGGAGAGCGGGCTTGCCCTAATGCCGTTCAGTTAAGCGCAGATTCCCTGTGGCGAGCAGGCTTGTCCTGCGTTGGGCTGCGCAGCAGCCCCAAAGCCAGGCGCTGAGCCGTATCAGGTACACCGCGTTTTGCTCGATTGGGCGCGCTTCGCACCCCAACGCGGGGCAAGCCCGCTCGCCACAATAAGCCCACACATTTTCCTTAACTGAACGGCATTAGGGCTTGCCACAGGGCGGCAGCAGAATCGACGCGTTGGCGGAGCCTCACTGGATTGGTTTTGTCTGAAAGGTCGGGCTCATAACTTTAGGCTTTCGGAACACCAGCACATTGCCCAGCATCACCAGCACCAACCCGGCCAATGCCGGCGGCGTCCACTGATAGCCTTCGGCAAACGCCGACACGTTCAGCGCCACCACCGGGAACAGCACGGTGCAATACGCCGCACGCTCGGGCCCCATGCGCCCCACCAGCGTGAGATAGGCCGTAAACCCGATCACCGACCCCGGAATCACCAGGTACCACAAGGCGCCGATGTACCGCGCGCTCCAGTCCATCTCGAAGGGAATGCCGCGCACCCCGCACCAGGTCGCCAGCATCAAGGCGCCGTAGGCCATGCCCCAGGCATTGGTGGTCAACGGTCTGAGCCCGGCCTTCTGTTGCAGGCTCGAAAGCATATTGCCCGCCGAAAAACACAGCGTTCCCAGCAGCGCCAGGCCCAGCCCCAGCAACGTCTGCGGGCTGGCGGTGTGCCCGGCCAGTTCCGGCCAGAACAGAAAGCCCAGTCCCAGCAGACCGAGGCCGCCGCCCATCAACACATTGCGCGCCACGCGCTGGCCGAAGAACACCCGCGCGTTCAGCGCGTTCCACAGCGTAGCCGTGGAAAACACCACCGCCACCAGGCCGCTGGGGACCCACTGCGTGGCGGTCAAAAAACACATGAAGTTGACGCAGAACAGGCACAGGCCCTGGGCCAGGCAGATCAGATGCCCACGCCGGTTCATCACCTGCAGCCTGCGACTGAACAACAGCAGCGCAAACAGCACCAGCGCGGCCAGGCCGAAGCGGTACACAATCGACACGGGAATGGCGACAACCCCCAACTGCCACTTGAGGGCGATCCAGGTGGTGCCCCAGATCAGCACGGTAAGGACATACAGGGAAAGGTTCATGGCGCGGCTCCGAAGGTTGAGCCACAGTGTCCGCCTCAAGCCACGGACCGCTCTTGCACATTCTTGCGCTTTTGTCGGGCGAAGGGATCACAGCCCGGACCTCGCGCGGTAGGATGCCAGGCATCGGAGAACACACGCCATGCCTGATCTGCAATCGCTGCACATCTTTCAGTCCCTCAACCGCTCGCCCAACGCACGCCTGCACGCCTGCGCCGAGCTGGGTGACGGCGTGTCGGCCGCGCTGTGGAGCAACCACCACGATGCCCAGGATTACCAGGGGCCCAGCCATCACACGCTGTCCTGCTACATCGGCGGCGGCACCGGTACGTTTCGCCGTGACCAGCCGGGCATCAAGGGCGGCCCGGACAAGTTGTGCGTGCTGCCGGCCGAGCATCAGTCGGCCTGGGTGATCAACGGCGACATCCGCCTGGCCCATGTGTATTTCAGCCCGGAACAATTCGCCCTCGGTTGCGTCACCCTGCTGGACCGCGAACCGCGTGCCCTCGCGTTGCAGGAAGCGACCTTTCTTGAAGACCCAGGCCAGGCGCGGCGCTTTCATCAACTGATCGCGCTCAATTGGCACGAGCCGGCCGAACGCCTGCTCACCAGCAGCCTGGCCCATGAAATGCTTAGCCACACCCTGCTCAACCAGGTCGGCGCCCGCGATGGCCTGCGCTTGAAAGGCGGGCTGGCGGCCTACCAACGGCGGCGGTTGGTGGAGTACATCGAGCAGCACCTGCAGGATCCCATCAGCCTCGGGCTGTTGGCGGGCTTGTGCGCCTTGTCGGAATACCACTTCGCGCGGATGTTTCGCCAGAGCTTCGGCCTGCCGCCCCATCAATACCTGCTGGCGCGGCGCCTGGCCCGTGCGCGCAGCCTGCTGCGCGGCGGCGCCCTGCCGCTGGGCGAGGTCGCCCTGATGTGCGGGTTTTCCAGCGCCAGCCATTTCAACCAGCGCTTTCGCCAGGCCACGGGTGCAACGCCTGGCGACTACCGTCAGGCCTTCGTCTAGACCATCAGCCCGAGGGTCTTGGCCTTGGCCACCGCCTGGGTGCGCCGTTCCACGCCGAGCTTGCTGTGGATGCGCCGGGCATGGGTCTTGACCGTGTGCAGGGAGATGAACAGACGGTCGGCAATCTGCAGGTTGGAATTGCCCAGGGCGATCAACCGCAGCACTTCCAGCTCGCGCTGGCTCAAGGGATTGTCCGCCGCGCCAATGGCGGCTGTGTGCGGCTCCAGGCCCAGTTCACTCAGCACACCGGGGGAGCGCAGGCGCAGCTCGCGGATCGCTTGCTGCACCTGGCAACGCGCCGCCAGGGCCAGGCCACTTTGCAGCGCACGCCGCGCCAGCGCGGTGTCGCCCAGCTGCCACGCCACCTCGCCGAGCACCAACTGCACCTCGGCTTCCAGGCAGAGCATGCCGCGTTGCCGGGTGACCTCCAGCAGCGCGTTGAGCCTTGAAAGAGGTTGCTCGGCGCACCCGAGCCTCACTTCTGCCAGCACCAGCAGGTACTCAAGGCGCGGGATCAATTCCAGCGTGGCCGGCGGTGCCTGCCTGGCGTGCGGCCCATGAAAGTGACGCAGCACGCGGCGCACCGCTTCCACGGTCAAGTCGGCCCGCCCCTGCTGCAACCAGAAATGCCCGCTGATCAACAGCAGCACCGCGCGGTAAACGCTCTGCGGGACGTGCCGCTGCTGCATCAACCGCTCGGCCTCGCGCAGCTGGATAAACGCCTGGGCGTAGTCGCCCTGGTTGGCCGCCAGCAGTGCCAGGCCCAGAAAGCCGTAGAGCACGCGTTTGTCCTGACTGTGCAGGCACATCGCCAAGCCTGCCTGGAAACACTCGGCGGCCAGTGCGTCCTGACCCTGGCGCAAGGCAAGGTGGCCACGGCGCAATGCGATCCGCCCCACCAGCGGGCCGGCCTCGATCTGCTGCTTGAGCAACATCGCCTGCACTTGCTCCAACAAGCTCTGCGCCCGATGCGGTGCGCCGCGCTGCTCGAGCAACTGGGCGTGATCCAGCTCAAGTAACGCCTCCAGCAGCAGCGAACCCTCGGCGCGCGCCAGGCACAGCGCTTCGCGATTGAGGGTTTGGGCGACGTCCAGCTCGCCGCGCAGCAAGGCTTGCTGGGTGAGCCCGGACAGGCACATCAGGCGCGAGGTCCAGGCGCTGTCGGGCAAGGCCTGCAGCGCATCAAGAAAATGCGCGCGGGCGCATTCGGCATCGCCGTTCAAATGCAACAGCCAGCCCCACTGCGCCTGCCAACGCGCCAGCAAGTGACGTTGCTGTACGGCGCCAGGTTGCGGCGTAAAGCGCGCCAACTGATCGATGCACTGCGCGGCCTGATCGAAGCGCCCGGCGAACAGCAGCGCCGCCGTCACCAGCCCCACCAACTGCGCAGAACACAGCAGCAGTTCATCACCGTGCTGTTCGTGCAGACGTAACACCAACACGGCGTTCTGCTGGCGAAACAGGTCTTCGAAACTGAAATGCTGCAACAGGCTTACCGCCACTTCGAACGCTTCGGCCAGCAATGCCTGTTCGAACGCGGCCTGCCAGTCGCCCTCGGTGGTAAACCATTGGCAGGCGCGCCGATGCCAGGAACGCCGGGCCGGCCACGGTTCGTCGCGCACCACGTGGGCCAGTGGCGCGAATATGCACAGCCAGTCGGCGCTGTGTTCCCAGGGCTGGACAAAGGCACCGAGCGCCTGCAGATCGCGCAGGTAGCGGGCGCCGTCGCCCGCGCCGAACAGGTGTTCACACAGGCTCGCATTGAACCTCGGCAGATGGGCCAGCACCTGCCAGGCCTCGACCCACTCGGCGGACCAGGTGCTGAACAGCTCGTGCTGCAAATAGTCGCGCAAGGTCTTGTCGGGATGGCCGTCGCCCAGCAAGGCGATCCGCACGCCGGCGCACCAGCCGGCACTGAAGTGCATGACGCTGTCGAGGCTCTGGCCGGGGCCCAGCAAAGCCTGGACTTCCCCAGCGCTGAACGCCAGCTCGCTGGCGCTGCACTCCCACAGTTCATCGTCGAGCAACAGCCTTGGCCAGTTGCACGCCGGGCGCCGCCGCGTGCCGAGCCACCAGCTCAGCGCCGGGCTGCCGAGGGTGAGCAGGCGGTCGAGCAAGGCATCCAGCTCGGGGTCGGGAAAACGGCAGAAGTCATCGAGAAACAGCCAGGCCGGCGTTGACCAGGTACTCAGGTCGAGCAACAGCGCGGCTTCATCGGTGAAGGGCAGGCCCAGGCTCTGCGCCACTCGGCGGCAAAGACCCTCGGGGCTCAAGGCCACCCCATTGAGCGCCAGCCAGTACACCGGGCACCCCGCTGGCGCCTGCAAGGCGCACTCGGCGAACAACGCACTCTTGCCACTGCCGCCCGGCGCACACAGCAACCTCACCCGTGCCTGCGCCGCGAGCAAGGGCTGGGCCAGTCGCGGCCGCAGCAGGTGGTGAGCGGACAGCCGTGGCATGAATCCGGGACGGTCCAGGCAACGAGTCATGGCGGTCATTGCTGCATCCTGCGTTTTTATTGTGATGAAGCCTGACGCGTACCCTAGTCCTGGGGTTGGTGGTTGTTGAAGAAGTATTCAGCGGGGTGATTGACGGCCATGCATAAAAGCCAGGGTGTACACACTCTACTGTGGAAGGGAGCTTGCTCCCGATGGCGGTGGGTCAGTCGGCTCGCTTGTGGCTGATGTACCGCTATCGGGAGCAAGCCCCCTCCCACAGTGATTGCATTTCACCTCACCTTCAGCGCACGCCTTCGGAGCGCAATGCTGCGGGGGTGTAGTCGGCGGCCTTGGCGGCGAAGCCGAACACGAAACTGCGTTTCTCCTCGTTCTTCATGCCCAGGGCGATGTAGCGCCCGGCGATGAGGTCGTAGAGGGTTTCGACCGTGTAGGCCGGCACCTGGTGGTCGTAATAGAACTGCGCATGACCTTCGGCGACGCGCCACAGTTGGCCGCGACCGTCGTAGTGATCCACCAGCGCCACCTGCCAGCTGTCTTCGTCGATGTACATGTGGCGCTTGGCGTAGATATGCCGCTCGCTGGGCTTGACCGTACCGACCACTTCCCACACGCGGTGCAGCTCGTAGCGGGTCAGGTCCTGGTTGATGTGGCCGGCCTTGATGATGTCGTCGTACTTGAGGTTCGGCGAATCGAGCTTGTAGCTGTTGTAGGGGATGTACAGCTCTTTCTTGCCCACCAGCTTCCAGTCGTAGCGGTCGGGCGCGCCGGAGAACATGTCGAAGTTGTCGGTGGTGCGCAGGCCGTCGGAAGCGGTGCCTGGCCCGTCATACGACACTTGCGGTGCACGCCGCACACGGCGCTGGCCAGCGTTGTAGATCCAGGCCAGGCGCGGCTCCTTCACCTGATCGAGGGTTTCGTGCACCAGCAGCACGTTGCCCGCCAGCCGCGCCGGGGCCGTCACCGATTGCTTGAAAAAGCTCAGCACGTTGGCCGCCTTGGCCGGGTCCATGTCGGGGATGGCCTGGGGCACTGCCACTTCTTCTTCGAAACGGATCGGCGTGTAGCTGCCGTTGGTCTGCGGCGTGGCCTGGGTGATGATGCGGCGCAGGTTGCCGCCGTGGTAACGGGTGATGTGGTTCCACAGCACCTCGACGCCAGTCTTGGGAATCGGGAACGCGTAATAGCGGTTGCCGGTGAAGTTCTCCAGGCCGTTGCCGTCGTTGATCGCCTTGACGTTCAACGCGCTGCGCTTGATCGACTCGTAGATATCCGGCGGCAGGTTTACCGTACGGTGGCTGGGGTATACCGGGATCTTGTAGGTCTCGGGGTAACGCTTGAACATCGCCACCTGGCCGTCGGAGAGTTTGCTCTGGTACTTATCGACGGTGGCGGCGGTGATCACGAACAGTGGTTTTTCACTGGCAAACGGATCGGCCAGAAAGCCTTTGCTGTCCACCGCGCCGGCGTTTTTCGGGATGCCGCCGGTCCAGGCCGGGATCGAGCCGTCAGCATTGCCGGCCTTTTCGGCACCGACCGGCGTGAGGGTGGTACCCAATTTGGCGGCCTCTTCCGGCGAGACCGCCGCCATCACGTGAGCGGCCAGCAGACTCAGGGCCAACGCTGCAATTGTCTTACGCATAAGTTCTTGTCCTTCTTTAAGCCAAATCAGAAGTTCACGCCGAAGCTGAGGGCGAGGAAGTCGCGGTCGGTCAGGGTGTTGTAGTCGCCGCCAAAAAAGTCGGTGTAGCTGAGGCTGGCGGTGTAGGTGCTGCGGTAGTCGGCATCCACGCCGACGCTGATGGCCTTGGCGCCCTTGTTGAAGATGCCGTTGGGGCCGTAGCCGGCGACGTCATGGGACCAGGACAGGTTGGGCTTGAGGTTCACCCCGGCAATCGCGTTGTTGTAGTCCAGGATCGCCCGCGCGCGGTAGCCCCAGGAGGTGGAGGTGACGAAGCCATCGGTGTCACCCTGAAACCCGTAAGCGCCGTACACCGAGTCGCGGCCGTAACGCAGCTTGGCTTTGTCTTCCAGGCCGGCAACGTGCACCACCGCCGCCTCGCCCACCAGGGTCAAGCGCTCGGCGCCCAGCACCTGGTCGAAAAACTGGGTCATGGTGCTCTGGATCTGGGTGATTTCCTTGCGCCGGTAACCCACGTTATCGGCGCCGAACGAGCTGCGGATGGGCGAGGCGGTGTTACCGGCAATCGGGTTGATCAGCGCCAGGGTCAGGTCGGTGGTGTTGAGTTGCACCGGGGCGTTGGGGCGGTAGCTGATTTCCCCGGTCCACGCCGTGCCGGTGGGCAAGGTGGTGGAGAAGCTGGCGCCGAACAGGCGGATGTCCTCGGGATAGTCGAGGTAATACTGGCCGCGGCCGAGCATCAGACTTTGCACCAGGCCCGCACCGGAGCCGGGCGCCAGGCGGTTGGCGGCACCTGCAATGGCGCCGAGGGTCGCAAGGCTGGTGTTGTTGGTAAGGGTGCCCACGGTCGGCGTGCGGCTGTGGTAGTTCATGAAGTACAGGCCGTACTCGGTGTCGTCGCCGAGCCAGCGCAGGGCCGCGCCGAACTGGCCGGAGTCGCGCGCATCGCGGTCGCCGGCACGCCGTACGATCACGCCTTCATTGGTCACGCCGAAACCCTGGCCGAATGCGGCGGCCACCGGTTGCAGGGGCCGGATCGCCGGGCTGCCGACCGTGTAGTTATTGGTGCAACCGTCCGCCGCCACATCGCCGCCAAAGAAGGTGCCGCAGTTGTCCAGCACCGTCTGGTCCCATTCCAGTTGGTAGAAGCCTTCGACGGTGAGCTGACTGGTGAGGCTTTGGGAGGCGAACAGCATGTTCACCGGGATCAGGCCTTCCTTGATCTCGGCGCCCGGGCGGCGGAACGCGGAGACGTCAACCGGGTTGATGCTGTTGATGGAGTTGCCGATAAACGTGCTTTCGCCCCAGCTGACCACTTGCTTGCCGGCGCGCACGGTGCCCGGCAGGTCGCCCAGGGAATAGTTGTGATACACGAAGGCATCGAGGATCTGCGCGCCACTGGATTTGGCGCCCTCTTTGCGGTTGTGATCGCTGATGGGCTTGAACTCGCGGTCTTCGTCCTTGAGTTCGAAGTCGTACCAGTATTTGCCACGCACGAACACGCCGGTATCACCGTATTTCAACTCGAGGTCGTGCAGGCCTTTGAAGATTTTCGAGAAGGTCTCGCCTTTCTTGAAGTTGAGCCGCCCGTCATCGCCCGTGGAAGCCTGGCCACTGCCACCGTTGACGGTGCCCACCAGCTTGCGGTCGGCATCACGCATGCCCCAACTGGCGCCCACCGACAGCGACGAATCGAATTGCCCTTCGATCTCGCCGATGTTGAACGAAACAGCCTGCGTCTGGGCGCAGCAACCCAAGGCAACCGCAGCGGCCAGCGCCTGCGGCGTGAAGATGGCGCGCATTGTTGTTTTTGTCATGCGTCTTCCCCAGTGAGTAACAGAAGGCTTCACCCTACTGCCGCCCGTGGGGAGCGATAAGCGCACCAAGGAGGTATTCGTGTTGTCGTTCGAAAGGATTAACGGCCACGCTGGCCACGCTGGCCGGGCTTCGGGCGCGGGCATGCAGCGGATGGATGGAGTCTTATCAAAGGGATGGATGGATCGTTACCAATTTTGTAATAGTCCTTGTCCCAATGAGGTATTACTCATTCTGTAACAAACGACTATTCTGGCCGGGCTTTAAGAGCACTGCGCTCGCTCCCACCCCAGGGTGCAAAGCCGGATTCAACTTGATTGATGTTTTTATTCAATCGGTTATCGGTGTTCATTGACGTTTATCTGCCGCTCCTTGGTACAACGTCTTACTTCAGCCGCTGCATTTGCAGCGGCTTTTTTTTGCCTGGGGATTAAAGGACGATCACGCAACGATCAGAGGCTGTACTTCTGCAAATTGGCCATCATCTCCTTCAGCGCCTCGATGTTGTCCTGCGGATGGGCGGCTCCTTCGAAGTCGCAGATCTGTGCCCAGTGCGCCGCCACATCCTCGGGCGAGAAGCCGGCCTGCGGATCAAAACCCACCCCCAGGCTGCGCTCCCAGCGGGTCTTGCCGATCCAGCCACCGCCGACTTCAAACAGGCCCGAGGTGTCCTGGCAGGCCTCGCTGCCCAGGTACACCACCAGCGGGCTGACCAACTCCGGCTTGAGGCGCTCGAACACCTGCGGTGGGATCAGGCCTTCGGTCATGCGCGTGCCGCCGGTGGGGGCAATGGCGTTGACCAAAATGTTGTGCTTGCGCCCTTCCAGCGCCAGGGTGCGGGTCAGGCCATACAGCCCGAGCTTGGCCATGCCGTAGTTGGACTGGCCGAAGTTGCCGTAGATGCCTGAGGTGGACGCGGTGAAGATCACCCGTCCGTACGCTTGCTCACGCAGGTGCGGCCAGGCGGCGCGGGTGACTTTGTAGGCGCCTTCGACATGCACCCGGTAAACCAGGTCCCAATCGCTGTCCTCCATCTTGTGGAAGGTTTTGTCGCGCAGGATGCCGGCGTTGTTGACCACCACGTCGATGCGACCGAATGCGTCCATGGCGTTCTGCACAATCCTGTCACCGTCGGTGACCGAGTCATGGTTGGCCTCGGCAATGCCACCGGCTTCGCGGATTTCGGCAACCACCCGATCGGCCGCCGAGGCGTTGGCGCCTTCGCCCTGGGCGGAGCCGCCGAGGTCGTTGACCAGTACCCTGGCCCCGTGCCTGGCAAACAGCAGCGCATGTGCGCGGCCCAACCCGCCGCCGGCACCGGTGACGATCACGACCTTATCCTGGAACTGCACTGACTCACTCATACCGAACTCCACAGGCGACAATGACAATGGTTCGAGTGTCCGGCACCGGGCGTGCGGTCACAATGAACACGGCCGCGGCTGAATGGTGCGCGATAAGGCAGCGGGATGATTGCGGGGCAAGCCCTAATGCCGTTCAGTTAAGCGCAGATTCCCTGTGGCGAGCAGGCTTGTCCTGCGTTGGGCTGCGCAGCAGCCCCAAAACCAGACGCTGAGCCGTATCAGGTACACCGCGTTTTGCTTGATTGGGGGCGCTTCGCACCCCAACGCGGGGCAAGCCCGCTCGCCACAATAAGCCCACAAGAGCCCTCTTGATCGTTCCCACGCGTGGGAACGAAATAGGCTTACCCAAGGCTTCATCGCGAGCAAGCCCCCTCCCACACGGTGGCGCGTGCGATGTGCGCGCGAAACGTCAGGTAGTGTTTGAGCACCTGCACCGGCGCTTCGATCTGCGGGTAGTGGCCGATATTGGTCAGCAGCACGGTATCGGCGTGGGGCACCAGTTGATGGTATCGCTCCACCATGTGCGCGCCGGAGATCGGGTCGACCTCGCCATCGATCACGCGCAACGGCACATCGCCCACTTGCATGGCCGCCACCCAGCGATCGCGCAGGGTACGGCGCTGGGGCACGTAGGCGATGAGTTTGTGCAGGATGCGCGTGCCGTCGTTGGCGCTGATCAGGCTCCAGAAATCGTCCAGGGCGCTTTCGCTGGGGCGGGTCTGGGGGCCGAAGATCTGGCTGAAGCTGTTGGACAGGGCGTTGCGCCCAAAGGCGCGGCTGATCATCCACCCCAGCGGGCTGAGCAAAAGCTTTTGCAGCAGCGCCGGGTGATGGGTTTCGGGAAACAACCCGCCGTTGAGGAACACGCAGCTGGCCATCTGGAAGCGGCCTTCGTAATGCCGTGCCAGCAGTTCCTGGGCGACACTGTCGCCGTAGTCATGGGCCAGCACATGCACGGGCTGCTCGATCCCCAGGTGCTGGAGCAGCGCCTGTTGCAGATCGGCCTGCTCCAGCAGGCAATAGCCATGATCCAGCGGCTTGGCCGAATCGCCAAAGCCGAGCATGTCGCAGGCGATCACCAGGTTGCGCTGGGCCAGGGGCTGCCACAGGTAGTGCCAGTCCCAACTGGCAGTGGGGAAGCCATGGATCAGCAGCAGCGGCTCACCCTGACCGGCCACCCAGTAACGAATGGTATGGCCGCGAAAGTCAAAACTGCGGCTGCGCTTGCGCCAGGCACGCAACGGGATCTCGGCGAGTGGCATCAGGTTTTATACCCCGGGTCTTGCAGCTCGAGTTTGCGCAGCAGCGCAGGCCAGGCCAGCGCGCCGCCCAGGCCCTGAGCACTGCGGGTGACGGCGGCGGCCATGGCCTTCGCGCCGGCGAGAATCTGCGGTTCGATGGCGATTAACTCTGCGCCGCCGGTTTGCGCCAGTACCTGAATATCACAGGCCCGCTGAAAGATGAACATCATCAGGAATGTATCGGCAATGGTGCTGCCGCAGGTCAGCAGCCCATGGTTGTGCAGCATCAGAAAACCGTTGTCGCCCAGATCGGCCTGCAGGCGGACCTTCTCCTCGTGGTTCAGCGCCACGCCTTCGTAGGCGTGGTAGGCCAGGCTCGCCAGCACGAACAACGATTGCTGGCTGATCGGCAGTACCCCCTGCTTCTGCGCCGCCACCGCCACGCCGGCGGCGGTGTGGGTATGCAGTACGCACACCACGTCATGCCGCACTTCATGAATGGCGCTGTGAATGGTGTAGCCCGCAGGGTTGATCTCGTAGGGGCTGTCCATCAGTTTATTGCCGGCCTGATCGACCTTGACCAGACTCGACGCGGTGATCTCGTGGAACATCAGCCCATAGGGGTTGATCAGGAAGTCTTCGGTGCCCGGCACCTTGGCCGAGATATGGGTGAAGATCAGATCGTCCCAACCGTGCATCGCCACCAGGCGATAGCAGGCTGCCAGATCGACACGCGCTTGCCATTCGGCGGCGCTGACCTGGTCTTTGACATTCGGTGGCGATAGAACGGGGGATAGGCTCACGGCGATGACCTCCTTGGCGCATTTTTTATTATTTTTTTGAGTGATGGGCCAGTCTAGTCAGACACCCTGGCGCGATGAGTTGCCTTCGCAGCCAGCTTGATGACCGTGCGAGTCAGTTGTAAGAATAGTCCAGATCAGGGGTCGGCGGCGTCAGAGAAGCGCCGCCAGAAAAGCCGCAATCAGCCGCGCAGGGCCGTTATCAGCTCGCTCAGCCAGGGCTCGGCGTCGGCTTCCGGGGTGACGCTTTCGCTGGCGTCCAGGCGCAGCATCGGCAGGACTTCGCGCACGCCAAGCTCTGCGAAGAGTTCGCGCATCTGCTCGCCACCACCGCAGAAGGTGTCGCCATAGCTGGCGTCGCCCAGGCCGATCACGGCGCCCGGGAGTCCGCGCCAGGCGGCGGGCAGTTGGTCACGGATGCTCGAATACAAGGGCTGCAGATTGTCGGGCAATTCGCCCATGCCGGTGGTGGAGGTCACGGCCAGCAAAGCCTCGGGCGCAAATGCCTGCACCTCTGCCAGGGTGGCGCGAGGGTTGTGCCAGGCTTCGAAGCCGGCCGCATTGAGGATGCCGACGGCGTGGCGGGCGACTTCTTCAGCCGTGCCGTACACTGAGCCGGAAAGGATGGCGACTTTCATCAATCTGATCCTGTGGTTGAGTGAAAGCCTGGGATATTAACAGTTGAGGCATATAGTTCGGTGCGCCCCGTGCAACATCCTGCCGGTGCCATAAACTGCCCTTTGAAAACACGCTTTGGACCGCTTAATGATTAACCCCAACCTGATGCAAATGGTGATCAACGCTTCCAACGACGGCATCGTGATCGCCGAACGGGAAGGCCGAGAGACGCCGGTGATCTACGTCAACCCGGCGTTCGAGCGTCTGACCGGCTACACCCTCGATGAAATCCTCTATCAGGACTGCCGCTTCCTGCAGACCGGTGACCGCGACCAGCCGGGCCTGATAGCAGTTCGCAAAGCCATGCAAGAAGGCAGCCCCTGCCGCGAAATCCTGCGCAACTACCGCAAGGACGGCACGCTGTTCTGGAATGAGCTGTCGCTTTCTACCCTGTATAACGAGGCCGACAAGCTGACGTATTTCATCGGTGTGCAAAAGGACGTCACGCTGCAGGTCAAGGCTCAGCAGCGCGTCGCGCAGCTTGAAGCGGAACTGGCCGGGGTCAAGGCTGAGCTCGCAGCGCTGAAGGCGGCGGCCGGATCGAATAAAGTTTAGAAAACGTCGGCATTAGAATGGATAATCGCCCCTTACTCTTCCTCATTGAGCCCGATCAATGTCACGCGAAGCGCTTCTGACTCAGGATGAGTTGGATTTCATTCAGAACATGCAGCACAACCCCCAGCTCAATCTAAGGGATGCATCGTCGAGCCTGACGGTCAATGGCGGTGCGCAATTGCGCGACCTGCTCACCCGGCTGGCGGCTCACGATCACGTCACGCTGCAGGCGCAATTCGACAACCAGCAACTCACGTTCCCGCTGCATCTGGAGGAGGATGAGTTCAATGCGGTGCATTTGCGAGTCGGGGTGCCGAGCATCTTCGAAGACGGGCCGATGATCCGCCCGTGGCGCCTGGCGCTGGATACACCGGTGGCGCTGGAAAACATCCGCGGCACCCCCGGCGCACTGTGGGTGCATCAGGTGTCATTCAAGGGCGTGCTGGTGGAGATGCGTGGCCGGGTCAAGCCGCCCAAGAGTTTTTCGCTGTGGTTCAGCCCATCGGGCTACGAGCGAATTTCGCTGCGCGGTGCGTTCGAGCGGGAGACGGCGCGGGGCCTGTTCGCCTACCGCCTCAGCCAGGGTGATGCGGATGAAACCGAGCGCCTGCGCCAGTTCATCCTGCACGAACACCGCCGGGTGCACCCGCATATGCACGCCTGAATTCAGGCATCCAGCTTCGCGCCGATAAACTGCTGCAAGCGAGCCTGCATCAACTTACCGTCATTGCCCAGGCAGCCGATGGTGGAATCCGCCAGGCCTTCGCGGGCCAGGTCCGACGCGTCTCCGGCCAGCAGCAACGGGCAGTCCAGGGTCAGCGCCAGGCGTTTGAGGCGCAGCGGCAATTCGCTGCCAGGCGCGTGATTGGAAAACAACACCAGTGCGCGCGGTCGGGTCTTTTCGCACACCAGCGTCAACTCATCGAACGGCTGGCCCACGCCCAGCACCTTGACCGAGAGCTGATCGCTGCTCATCAAGACCCCTGCCACCAACAATTCCAGCTCACGACACTCTCCGGCAATGGCCGCCAGCAACACACGCGGCGCCGGAGAAGCGCAGGCCAGTCGCAAGCGTTTTGAGGTACTGGCACGCAGAAAGTTATCGAAGAACAACCATTCACTGGCCTGGCCGAAGCGGCCTTGATGGCGCAACAGGTCGCTCCACAGCGGCATCAGGATGCCCTGGAACGCTACGCTGGCCGGGTAAGTCGCAAAAATCCGGCCGTAGAGGGTGTCCAACTGGGCATCGTCAAAAGCGCTGATCGCAAGCATCAACTGCGCCTGCCAACTCGGCCATTCTCCCTCTTCGACCGGGTTTCGCTCAGCGCGCACCACCACGGCCTGCTGGTCATCACGGGCGATGATCTTCGCGACCTTGCTGACGGCCAGGCCGCGTTCGATCCAGTCGAGGATGCGATTGACCGTGTCGATATCCGCCCTGGAGTACAGACGATGCCCACTTTCGGTGCGTGTGGGCTGGATCAGCGCATAGCGCCGCTCCCAGGCACGCAGGGTAACGGGGTTGACGCCGGTCAACCTGGAGACTTCACGAATCGGAAACAGCTGGTCGGAAACGGAGTCGGCAACCGGAGCGATTTCGTGAACAGGAGCAATGGTTTCGGACATCAGGCGGCCACGACGTACGTGAAATTGGATCCTATTTAACGCTTTTATACCGTGGTTTTTCAAGGACCGTGCCTATCGGACCAATGTCGCTGGTGTATTCGCGCAAAACAGGAATAATCCTTGCCTGCCTTTTCAACAGAGCTGCAACACCCCGCAGCTTCGTTTGTGCGCCACCTACCCGGTTCAGCGCACCCGTACATTCGGAGATACACAATGTCTACCTCACCCGTCACCTTGATGGTTGCGCGCCGTGTGGCCAAAGGGCGCTATGAAGAACTGATGGCCTGGCTGCGCGAAGGCGAGCAACTGGCCACGGACTTCCCCGGTTACCTGGGCTCCGGCGTACTGGCCCCGCCGCCCCATGACGATGAATTTCAGATCATCTTCC
The DNA here is from genome assembly GCF_034354675.1 of Pseudomonas sp. MH9.3. Classification (NCBI taxonomy): domain Bacteria; kingdom Pseudomonadati; phylum Pseudomonadota; class Gammaproteobacteria; order Pseudomonadales; family Pseudomonadaceae; genus Pseudomonas; species Pseudomonas sp. MH9.3. Next base: position 2,664,418 of record NZ_CP133785.1, read on the forward strand.
GCTTCGCCGATGAAACCACCCTGCACGCCTGGGAGTTTTCCGCCTCGCGCAGTGCGTGGCTGAGCCGTGGCAGCGAGCTGTTTGCCGACCCGTCCGAACACCGCGTGCGCGGCATCGATGGCTGGTTTGGCGCAGCGGGCGCGCGACCGCCGCGCTGGAAACAGGCGGTGGCGATCTGGCTGGCGTTTTTCCCGGTGTCGCTGCTGTTCAACTTTGGCCTGGGGCCGCTGCTGGGCGAGCTGGATCTGGTCCCGCGCATTCTGATCAGCACCCTGGCGCTTACGCCGTTGATGGTGTTCTGGTTCATTCCTCTGTCGACTCACCTGCTGGCCAACTGGCTCCACCCATCGCCGCCGTCCAAGGCCACGCAAGCTCCGGCCTGAGTACAGGGAAGGCCGGTCGCTGGTATAGTTTCAACCTGCCCGCGACCTGAGCCTCCCATGACCGCACCCCTTGCCCCGATCCTGATCACCGGCGCTGCCCAGCGCGTCGGCCTGCATTGTGCCGAGCGCCTGCTGGACGCGGGTCAGCCGGTGATTTTCAGCTACCGCAGCGAGCGCCCGGGTGTGCACGCGTTGCGCGAGCGCGGTGCCACAGGCCTGTTTGCCGACTTCTCCAGCGAGGCCGGGATTCTTGCGTTTATCACCGAGCTGAAAACCCATACCGACTGCCTGCGTGCAATCATCCACAACGCCTCGACCTGGGTCGCGCCAACGCCGGGCGACGAAAGCCGCGCGTTTACCGACATGTTCAGTGTGCACATGCTTGCGCCGTATCTGATCAACCTGCATTGTTCAACCTTGCTGCACCGCTCGACACCTGCCGATATCGTGCATATCAGCGATGACGTGGTACGCAAGGGCAGCCACCGGCACATCGCCTATTGCGCCACCAAGGCCGGGCTCGACAGCCTCACGCTGTCGTTTGCCGCGCAGTTCGCGCCGCTGATCAAGGTCAACGGCATTGCGCCGGCGATGGTGATGTTCAACGAGGGCGACGATGCCGCTTACCGCGACAAAGTCCTGGCCAAGTCGGCCCTGGGCATCGAGCCCGGGCCCGACGTGATCTACCAGAGTGTGCGTTACCTGCTGGACAACCCCTATGTCACTGGAACCACCCTGACCGTCAACGGTGGGCGGCATATCAAGTAAGCCGTTTTTGAGGATGTTGTATGACTGTATCCCTGCCCCACCACTATCGCGAGATCCTCAAGGGCCTGGGTGAAGACCCGGAACGCGAAGGCCTGCTCGACACCCCCAAGCGCGCCGCCAAGGCCATGCAATACCTGTGTCATGGCTACGAGCAGAACCTGGAAACCATCGTCAACGGTGCGTTGTTCGCGTCCGACAACGATGAGATGGTGATCCTCAAGGACATCGAGCTGTATTCGCTGTGCGAGCACCACCTGCTGCCCTTTATCGGCAAGGCCCATGTGGCCTATATTCCGACCGGCAAGGTGCTGGGCCTGTCGAAGCTGGCGCGCATCGTCGACATGTTCGCCCGGCGCCTGCAGATTCAGGAGAACCTCACGCGGCAAATCGCCGACGCCATCCAGAGCGTAACCCAGGCCGCCGGCGTGGCCGTGGTGATCGAGGCCCGGCACATGTGCATGATGATGCGCGGCGTGGAAAAACAGAATTCAACCATGAACACTTCGGTGATGCTCGGCGCGTTTCGCGAGTCGAGCACCACGCGCATGGAGTTCCTGCAACTGATTGGACGGAGCAAGTAGCAATGCCACAACTTCAACCAGGCATGGCGCGCATCCGGGTCAAGGACCTGTGCCTGCGTACCTTTATCGGCATCAACGAGGAAGAAATCCTCAACAAGCAGGACGTGCTGATCAACCTGACCATCCTGTATGCCGCCCAGGCAGCCGTGCGCGACAACGATATCGACCACGCCCTGAACTACCGCACCATCACCAAAGCGATCATTGCTCATGTGGAAGGCAACCGCTTTGCCTTGCTCGAACGCCTCACCCAGGAACTGCTGGACCTGGTGATGGGCAATGAATCCGTCCTGTATGCCGAAGTCGAAGTGGACAAGCCCCATGCGCTGCGCTTTGCCGAATCGGTGTCGATTACCCTGGCGGCCAGCCGCTGACAGTGAAGTGAGCCCTATGAACGACCAACAACGCCTCGAACTCGAAGCCGCCGCCTTTCGCCGGCTGGTTGCGCACCTGGACAGCCGCAAGGATGTACAGAACATCGACCTGATGAACCTGTCGGGCTTCTGCCGTAACTGCTTGTCCAAGTGGTACAAGGCCGAGGCCGACGAGCGCCAGATCGAACTGAGCCTGGATGACGCCCGGGAAGTGGTGTACGGCATGCCCTACGCCGAGTGGAAAGCCCAGTACCAGCAAGAAGCCAGCGCCGATCAGCAAGCCGCGTTTGCCAAAGGAAAAACCCATGACTGACCTGAACACCCTGCGCACCAGCCTCAACAGCGGCGAACACCTGTTTGCCGACACCCTGGCGTTTATCGCCGCCGGTTACGACTACCAGCCGCAAGCCTTCACCAATGGCAACGTGGAAAATGCGGCCGGCCAGAACGAAGGTTCGTGCAAGACCTTGGGTTTGGCGTTGCTGGAAGGGTTGAGCGACCAGCAAGCATTGCTGGCGTTTGGGGAGCATTACCGGTCGGTGATGGCGACGCCGGAGGGCAGTGACCATGGCAATATCCGGGCGTTGATCGAGCATGGCCTGGCCGGGGTGAAGTTCACCGCGCAGCCCCTGACCCGCAAATCCTGAGCCAGACATAGATCAACATGTGGGAGGGGGCTTGCCCTAATGCCAGTCAGTTAAGCGCCGCTCCCCTGTGGGAACGGCGGTGCGACGATTCGACTTGCCCGCGAAAGCGGTGGGTCTTCAACATCAATGTTTGCTGGGCCGACGCCATCGGGAGCAAGCCCCCTCCCACATTTTGTACAGCGTTCGGCAGACATTTCGGTCGGCTCTCAGGCCGCCACGCTTTTGCTTTTGCTTTTGATCTGGAAGCGCCCCGTCAAACACGCTGGCCGAACGCAGGTTTTGGAGCGTGGGTAACCCGGCAGGACGCCGGGTTAGCCGCGCTGGGCCAAGGATGGCCCATCGCGGCGGCCCACGCTCCAAAGCCTGAGTGAGGGCACACCGAGCCCAGGCGAGGTGCCGAGTGTTGGGGCAAGAGCGTTTTGCTTACTTTTGCGCTTTTCAAAAGTGAGCCGCCGTAAGGGCGGAACCCTAAGCCGCCGTTACCGCACAAACCGATAGGTACACCGAAAAGTCGCACCGCTCGTTGCTTCGAGCATCACGCTGGCTTAACTGAACGGCATTAGGGCTTGCCCCCTCCCACATTTGTCTTGCGGTGTGATTTAGATTGGGCATAAAAAAACCGGCCTCTCAGCCGGTTTTTTCAGTTCAACAGGTTTAGAACGACGCGTCCTTCAACCCATCGAGGTACCGCTCGGCGTCCAGGGCCGCCATACAGCCAGCGCCGGCCGAGGTAATGGCCTGGCGGTAGACGTGGTCGGCCACGTCACCGGCGGCGAAGATGCCGTCGATGTTGGTGGCTGTCGCGTTGCCTTCACGGCCGCCCTGCACCACCAGGTAACCGTCCTTGGCGTCCAGCACGCCTTCGAACAGCGAGGTGTTCGGGGTGTGGCCGATGGCGATGAACACGCCGTCGACTTTCAACTCGTCGAAGCTGCCGTCGTTGTTCTTCAGGCGTGCACCGGTCACGCCCATGTTGTCGCCCAGGACTTCGTCCAGGGTGGCGTTGAGCTTGAGGATGATCTTGCCTTCAGCGACACGCGCGTGCAGCTTGTCGATCAGGATCTTCTCGGCGCGGAAGGTCTCGCGACGGTGCACCAGGGTCACGGTGCTGGCGATGTTGGCCAGGTACAGCGCTTCTTCCACGGCGGTGTTGCCACCACCGACCACGGCGACCGGCTTGTTGCGATAGAAGAAACCGTCGCAGGTGGCGCAGGCGGACACGCCTTTGCCCATGAACGCTTCTTCCGACGGCAGGCCCAGGTAACGGGCGCTGGCGCCGGTGGCGATGATCAGTGCGTCACAGGTGTACACGCCGCTGTCGCCGGTCAGGCTGTAAGGCTTCTTGGAGAAGTCGACTTTGTTGATGTGGTCGAACACGATCTCGGTTTCAAAGCGCTCGGCGTGCTCCTTCATGCGTTCCATCAGCGCCGGGCCGGTCAGGCCGTGGACATCGCCCGGCCAGTTGTCGACTTCGGTGGTGGTGGTCAGTTGACCGCCCGCCTGCATGCCGGTGATCAGCAGCGGCTTGAGGTTGGCCCGGGCAGCGTAGACGGCTGCGCTGTAACCGGCAGGGCCGGAACCGAGAATAATCACTCGCGAATGACGGGTATCAGACATGACTCACTCCTGTCGACCGCCCGCAGAACAGGACGGCTGGAATAAAAAAGGACTGCGAAGCACTTGGGGAAGGCTTGAACTCGCAGATCCTGAAAATGATGGGTGCAGCGTATAGAGGGGGGCAAGATTAAGGAAATACGCATTAACAATCCAGCTCATAGGTGGTCTCTATGCAGTCGACTTGACTCATCGACGGCTTTGTAACTGCTGATGTTGCCGCTTTCGACTTGAGTGCAAAGTCGGTAAGGTCGGCGCGTTCGTCATCCTGCTCGGAGTTCACCATGCCCGCTCCTGTTCTTTCCGGCCCGCAATACCTGCGCGAAGGCCTCAAACTGGTATTGAGCCCAGGCCTGCGCCTGTTCGTGCTGCTGCCGCTGGCGATCAACCTGGTGCTGTTCGTCGGCTTGATCTATTTCGCCGGCCATCAGTTCAGCCTGTGGGTCGATCACCTGATGCCAACGCTGCCCGGCTGGCTGAGCTTTCTGAATTACCTGTTGTGGCCGCTGTTCGTGGTGCTGGTGGTGCTGATGGTGTTTTTCACCTTCACCATGCTCGCCAATATCATCGCAGCGCCGTTCAACGGGTTTCTGTCGGAAAAGGTCGAAGTGGTGGTACGCGGCACCGATGACTTCCCGGCATTCAGCTGGGGCGAGTTGATCGCTATGGTCCCGCGCACCCTGGCCCGGGAAATGCGCAAGCTGGGCTATTTCCTGCCCCGCGCCATCGGGCTGTTTATCCTGTCATTCATTCCGGTGGTCAACCTGATCGCAGCGCCGCTGTGGCTGCTGTTCGGCGTGTGGATGATGGCGATCCAGTACATCGACTACCCGGCCGACAACCACAAGCTGGGCTGGAACGAAATGCTCGCCTGGCTGCGCCAGAAGCGCTGGCAGAGCATGAGTTTTGGCGGGGTCGTCTATCTGGTGCTGCTGGTGCCGGTGGTGAACCTGCTGATGATGCCGGCGGCGGTGGCCGGCGCGACGCTGTTCTGGGTGCGCGAGCAAGGGGCCGAGGCGATGGCGGCGCAGCAGATCACTCGGTCATAAATCCATCATCCGCGCGACACATTGACGACATGGCCCACAGCGACACTGTGGGTCATGACGACAGCCTCGCTCCACATCACTCTGATCACCGAAACCTTCCCGCCGGAAATCAACGGGGTGGCCAATACCCTTGGCCGTCTGTGCGACGGTTTGCGCGCCCGTGGCCACGTGGTCGAACTGGTTCGCCCGCGCCAGGGCGTCGACCAGTGCCGACCCAGCGACGACGAACTGCTGCTGTGCCGCGGCTGGCCGCTGCCAGGCTACCCCGGCCTGCAATGGGGCCAGTCGTCGATGCACAAGCTGTTGCGACGCTGGACGCGCCAACGCCCGGACGTGCTGTACATCGCCACTGAGGGCCCACTGGGGCTCTCGGCCTTGCGCGCGGCGCGCAGGTTGGGCATCAGCGTGGTGAGCGGCTTTCACACCAATTTTCAGCAATACACCAACCGCTACGGGCTGAGCCTGCTGAGCCGTATGGTTACGCATTACCTGCGCTGGTTTCATAACCGCTCGAGCCTGACCCTGGTGCCCAGCGCCAGCCAGCGCCTGGAGCTGGAGCGCCGGCATTTCGAACGTCTGGGGATGTTGTCGCGTGGGGTCGACAGCCAACTGTTCCATCCCGCCAAACGAGACTGCACGCTGCGTGAGAGCTGGGGCCTGGAGAGCGACGACATCGCCGTGCTGCACGTGGGACGCCTGGCTCCGGAGAAAAATCTCGGGCTGCTCAAGCGCTGCTTTGAGGGGCTGCAGGACAGCTACCCGACCCGGCGCATGAAGCTGATCATCGTGGGTGACGGTCCGCAACGCGCGGTACTGGAGCGCGATCTGCCCGACGCCGTGTTCTGCGGCACCCGGCGAGGCGAAGAACTGGCGCGCCATTACGCCTCAGGCGATCTGTTCCTGTTTCCCAGCCTGACCGAGACCTTCGGCAATGTGGTGCTGGAAGCCATGGCCTCGGGGCTTGGTGTGGTCGCGTATGACCAGGCCGCGGCCACCCAGCATATTCGCCATGGCTACAACGGCGTGCTGGCCATGCCTGGCGATGAGGGCGCGTTTTGCGATGCAGCCATCTGGCTGCTGGAGGAACGCGAGACCTTGCGCAGGGCACGCCTGAACGCGCGCCAGCATGCGAGCCGCCAGGGGTGGACGGCGATTATCGAGCAGTTCGAGCGCCAACTGCGCGGCGTGTGCAAGGACCCGCACCCGTTGCCGGTCCTCACGCCCTTTACACCAGGGTCGTCAACGCCTCACGACTGAACGGCAAAATATCGCCCTCACGCCCTTCACGCACCTTCACCGCCCACTCCGGGTCCACCAGCAGGGCGCGGCCCACGGCCACCAGGTCGAACTCGTCGTTGTTCAGGCGCTCGAGCAGTTTTTCCAGGCTGGCCGGCTGCGCGACCTTGTCAGTGTTGACCATGAACTGCAGGAACTCGCCATCCAGGCCGACGCTGCCCACGGTGATGGTCGGCTTGCCGGTGAGCTGACGGGTCCAGCCAGCCAGGTTGAGGTCGGAGCCTTCGAACTCCGGCTCCCAGAAGCGACGGGTGGAGCAGTGGAAAATATCCACGCCGGCGTCGGACAACGGCTTGAGGAATTCACCCAGCGCCTCGGGGGTTTGCACCAGCCGCGCGGTGTAGTCCTGCTGCTTCCACTGGGAGAACCGGAAGATGATCGGGAAATCCGGGCCCACGGCGGCGCGGGTGGCTTGGATCAACTCGATGGCAAACCGCGAACGGTTGGCCAGGCTGCCGCCGTAGTCGTCGGTACGCTGGTTGCTGCCTTCCCAGAAGAACTGGTCGACCAGATAACCATGAGCGCCGTGGATCTCCACGCCATCCATGCCGATGCGCTGAGCATCCCTGGCGGCCTGAGCGAAGGCGTCGATCACGTCCTTGATGTCCTGAGCGGTCATGCCGTGGACGACCACCGTGCCATCCTTGAGTTTTTCCATCGGGCCGTAAGCCGGCACGCTGGCGTCAGGCTCGGTGCCGAGACGGCGCACACTGCCCACGTGCCACAGCTGCGGGACGATCTTGCCGCCTTCGGCATGTACCGCGTCGACCACCTGCTTCCAGCCGGCCAGGGCGGCTTCGCCGTAAAAATGCGGGACGTTGGGGTAGCCATTGGAGGCCACGTGACCGACCACGGTGCCTTCGGTGATGATCAGGCCCACGCAGGCAGCAGCGCGGCGACGGTAGTACTCGATAACCTTGGCGTTGGGCACGCCGCCCGGCGAAAAGGAACGGGTCATGGGCGCCATGACCACGCGGGTCGACAGTTGCAGAGTACCGAGTTGGAAGGGTTTGAACAGGGCTTGGACAGGCACGGGACACTCCACGAAAGCAGGGTTTATGACGTGGATAATATGGTCCGTACCGTGCGCCGCACAGCACTATTGATCTGAGTGATTGAGGGCCAGAAGTGAGCGGAGTCTGTGACTCAGCTCAGGGCTTTTTCGATGGCCTGGACGATTGCCGGGTCTTCCGGCGGGGTACGCGGCGAGAAACGCGCCAGCACGCGCCCATCTTTGCCCAACAGGAATTTCTCGAAATTCCAGGTGATATCCCCAGGAAACTCGGCGCCCTCGCCCGCCAGCAAGCGGTACAACTGGTGACGCTCGGGGCCGTTCACGTCGAGTTTGCTGCCCAGGGGAAACGTAACGCCGTAGTTCAGGCTGCAGAACTGGATGATTTCTTCGTCGGTGCCCGGCTCCTGCCCCGCAAACTGGTTGCACGGCAGGCCCAGCACGGTGAACCCCAGGTCCTTGTAGTGCTGATAAAGGTTTTCCAGCGCCGCATACTGCGGGGTCAAACCACATTTGGAGGCCACGTTGACCACCAGCACCACCTGCCCCTTGAAGGGTGCCAGCGGCAGTTCTTGACCGTCCAAAGCTTTGAGTTTCAGGTCGTGGAAAGCACTCATGACGAACTCCAGATATCCATGTTCTTTGCGTTGCACAGGTTCGAGATTACAGACCGCGAGCCTGCAATCATAGACACCGCTGACAAAACTCGCCCGCCGGTTACTGAGCGGTCGGCCACGGCAGAATCGGAATCGCAGTGACCGCATTCTGCGGGCTGCCCTCGATCAGGCGGTCGCTGTAGACCAGGTACACCAGGGTATTGCGTTTCTTGTCGAGGAAGCGCACCACCTGCATGGTCTTGAACACCAGCGAGGTGCGCTCCTTGAACACCTCGTCGCCATCCTTGAGATCGCCCTTGAAGTGGATCGGGCCGACTTGACGGCAGGCGATCGAGGCTTCGGCGCGGTCTTCGGCCAGGCCCAGGCCGCCCTTCACGCCGCCGGTTTTGGCGCGGGACAGGTAGCAGGTCACGCCGTCGACCTTGGGGTCGTCAAAGGCTTCGACAACGATACGGTCGTTGGGGCCGACAAACTTGAACACCGTCGACACCTGGGCGATTTCTTCGGCTGAGGCCACCAGCGGTGTGAGCAACAACAAGCCGAGTACGCACTTCATTAAACGCATCGTGTATTCCTTTGGTTAAACCAGGATCAGGTTGTCGCGGTGAACCAGTTCCGGTTCGGCCATGTAACCCAATAATCCGACAATGGCGTCGGACGATTGTCCAATAATCTTCTGCGCTTCCAGGGCACTGTAGTTGGCCAGCCCGCGAGCGATTTCGCGACCGTCAGGCGCGACACACACCACCATCTCGCCACGGCGGAAGCTGCCCTGCACCCGTTTGACGCCCACCGGCAGCAGGCTCTTGTTGCCCTGGGACAACGCCGAGACCGCACCGGCGTCCAGCACCAGGGTGCCACGGGTTTGCAAATGCCCCGCCAGCCACTGCTTGCGCGCTGCCAGCATGCCGCGCTCCGGCGACAGCAGCGTGCCGATGCGCTCGCCCGCCTTGAGGCGATCCAGCACGCGTTCGAGGCGCCCGCCAACGATGATGGTGTGGGCACCGGAACGCGCCGCCAGGCGTGCGGCGCGCAGCTTGGTCTGCATGCCGCCACGGCCCAGTGCGCCGCCGACGCTGCCGGCAACCGCGTCCAGCGCGGGGTCGTCCGCGCGCGCTTCATAAATAAGCTGCGCGTCAGGGTTGTTGCGCGGGTCGGCGTCGAACATGCCATCGCGGTCGGTCAGGATCACCAGCAGGTCAGCTTCGACCAGGTTGGCGACCAGCGCGGCCAACGTGTCGTTGTCGCCGAAACGGATTTCGTCGGTGACTACCGTGTCGTTCTCGTTGATCACCGGGATTACCTTGAGCTCCACCAGCGCGCGCAAGGTGCTGCGGGCGTTGAGGTAGCGCTTGCGGTCGGACAGGTCGTCGTGGGTCAGCAGGATCTGCGCCGTATGACGGCCGTGCTCGGCAAAGCTCGACTCCCAGGCCTGCACCAGGCCCATCTGGCCGATGGCAGCGGCGGCTTGCAGTTCGTGCATCGCGCTGGGTCGCGCGGTCCAGCCAAGGCGGCTCATGCCGGCGGCAACGGCGCCTGAGGACACCAGCACCAACTCCACGCCCGCTTCATGCAAGGCCACCATCTGCTCGACCCAGACGCTCATTGCTGCGCGATCCAGACCCTTGCCATCCGCCGTCAGCAGCGCACTGCCGATCTTCACGACCCAGCGCTGCGCGCCTGTCACTTTGCTCCGCATCATCTTCAACCTTAGAGTGAGGGCTGCACGCGACCCAGCGCCGCCCATAACGTTATACCCGGATACTAAAACGCCGCTCTATAAGGAGCGGCGTTCAAGTTTATCGCAACGAATCAGTCGCGCACGTAAATGATTTCCGGACCGTCCTCATCATCCACGTCTTCTTCGTCCCAATCGTCGTCGCCGATGTCATGGACCGACTTCACGCCGCTGCGGCGCAGGGCACGCTGGTCGTCCAGGGCCTGCAGCTGGGCGCGGGCTTCGTCTTCGATCTGCTGATCGAGCTCGGCGAGCTCTGCCTTGAACACCGGATCGGCCGCCAGGCGGTCGGCACGGTCTTCCAGGTAGCGCATGATGTCGCGGGTCAGGCGCTCGGTGCCTTCTTTGGCAATGGCCGAGATCACGTAGACCGGACCTTCCCATTCCAGGCGGTCGACGATTTCCTTGACGCGCTCCTCGTGCTCTTCTTCAAGGATCTGGTCGCACTTGTTCAGCACCAGCCAGCGATCACGCTCGGCCAGCGCCGGGCTGAACTTGGTCAGTTCGCTGACGATCACTTCGGCAGCATCCGCAGCACTGGTTTCATCCAGCGGCGCCATGTCGACGAGGTGCAGCAGCAACCGGGTGCGCGACAAATGCTTGAGGAAGCGAATGCCCAGGCCTGCGCCATCGGAAGCGCCTTCGATCAGGCCGGGGATGTCGGCGATCACAAAGCTCTTCCAGCGGTCGACGCTGACCACGCCCAGGTTTGGCACCAGGGTGGTGAACGGGTAGTCGGCGACTTTCGGCTTGGCGGCCGAGACCGAGCGGATGAAGGTACTTTTGCCGGCGTTCGGCAGGCCCAGCAGGCCCACGTCCGCCAGTACTTTCATTTCCAGCTTGAGGTCGCGCTGCTCGCCCGGCTTGCCCGGCGTGGTCTGGCGCGGTGCACGGTTGGTGCTGGACTTGAATCGGGTATTACCCAGACCGTGCCAGCCGCCCTGCACGACCATCAGCTTCTGGCCGGCTTTGGTCAGGTCGCCAATCACTTCCTGGGTGGCCGAGTCGATAATGGTGGTGCCGACCGGAACGCGCAGTACCAGGTCTTCGCCTTTTTTACCGGTGCAGTCGGTGCTGCCGCCGTTGGAGCCACGCTCGGCATCGAAGTGCCGGGTGTAACGGTAGTCGACCAGGGTGTTGAGGTTTTCGTCGGCCATCATGTAGATGGAACCGCCGTCACCGCCATCACCGCCGTTTGGGCCACCGTTTTCAATGAATTTTTCGCGACGGAAACTCATGCAACCGTTACCGCCGTCGCCTGCTTTTACTCGGATGGAAACTTCATCAACGAACTTCATAACAAAACGCCTCTCGCCGCACGGACGAGCTTAAGAAACCAAGACATAAGACTCTTGCAAAAATGAGCGTAGCGACCTCAATCAGCGACCGCAAATCCAGCCCCGGAGCCCATCACAAACAGCTTTGCAAGAGACTCACCCCATAAACGAAAAAGCCCCGTCGCGAGACAGGGCTTTTCCAGCGATCGCGCAATTAAGCGGCGACAACGCTCACGTAACGGCGGTTGAACGCGCCTTTTACTTCAAACTTGATCACGCCTTCGATTTTCGCGAAGAGGGTGTGATCCTTGCCCATGCCAACACCGTAACCGGCGTGGAATTGGGTGCCGCGCTGACGCACGATGATGTTGCCCGGAATGATTTTCTGGCCGCCATACATCTTCACGCCAAGGCGTTTGGCTTCTGAGTCGCGACCGTTACGGGTACTACCACCAGCTTTTTTGTGTGCCATGAGTCAATTCTCCTAGTGAGGAATTAGGCTGAAATTAAGCCTGAATACCGGTGATTTTGATCTCGGTGTACCACTGGCGGTGGCCCATACGCTTCATGTGGTGCTTACGACGACGGAACTTGATGATGCGGACTTTATCGTGACGACCTTGGGAGATCACTTCAGCCACAACGGTAGCGCCAGCAACAACTGGAGCGCCGATGTTCACGTCATCGCCATTGGCGACCAACAGAACGCGATCAAACGTCACGGATTCGCCAGTGGCGATTTCCAGTTTTTCGATCTTCAGGTATTCACCTGGGGCGACTTTGTATTGCTTGCCACCAGTAACAATTACTGCGTACGACATGGTATTTCTCCGATAATCCTGCTCACCCAGCGCTTTATAAGAAGAGGTATTGGCTGGCATGGCTGCATGGGATGGACGTCCCGAATGCAATTGCGTAAGGCAGGTGCTGCCCAGGAAGTTCAGGGTGCGCGATTGTACGCAAGCTATAGGAGGCTTGCAAGGGGCCGTCTATCGCGCCTTGACACCCGGGGGTCAGGGTCCTAGCATGCCGCGCAACCCTTCTGGAGCGACTGTCGCTGATGCAACCCCAAGCTTTCTACCGCGCGGTGGCGGACGATTTTAGCGCCGTCGACGGCATCATCAAGCAGCAGCTCACCTCGAAAGTGCCGCTGGTCTCCAAAATTGGCGACTATATTACGTCGGCCGGAGGCAAACGCCTGCGTCCTTTATTAGTGTTGCTGTGCGGCAAGGCGCTGGGCCGCGAAGGCGATGACCTGCGCCTGCTGGCCGCCACTATTGAATTCCTGCACACCGCCACCCTGCTGCATGACGACGTGGTCGACATGTCCGGCATGCGCCGTGGGCGCGAGACCGCGAACGCGATGTGGGGCAACGCGCCGAGCGTGCTGGTGGGCGATTTCCTGTACTCGCGCTCGTTCGAAATGATGGTCGAGCTGGGCTCGATGCCGGTGATGAAGATTCTTTCACAGGCCACGCGCATCATCGCTGAAGGCGAAGTATTGCAGTTGTCCAAAGTGCGCGACGCCAGCACCACCGAAGAAACCTATATGGAAGTGATTCGCGGCAAGACCGCGATGCTCTTCGAAGCCTCGACCCACAGCGCCGCGGCGTTGTGCGGTGCAACAGCCGAACAGGCCGAGGCTCTGCGTACCTTTGGAGACCATCTGGGCGTGGCGTTCCAACTGGTGGACGACCTGCTCGACTACCGCGGCGACGCTGAAACCCTGGGCAAGAACGTCGGTGACGACCTGGCCGAGGGCAAGCCGACGCTGCCGCTGATCTACACCATGCGTGAAGGTACGCCGGAACAGGCGGCACTGGTGCGCAAGGCGATTCAGAAAGGCGGGATCGAAGACCTCGAAGCTATCCGTGCTGCGGTAGAAGCCTCGGGCTCCCTGGAGTACACCGCACAGCTGGCGCGCGACTACGTGGCCCGTGCCATCCAGTGCCTGGAAGCTCTGCCAGCCAGCGAATACCGGGATGCCCTGGTCGAGCTGAGCGAGTTTGCGGTAGCCCGTACGCACTAAAGACGATTGGCGTAGTGGGTGTGTGTGGGAGCCCGCTCCCACATTTAGATCCCATTGCCAACTCACTGTCCCGCACTCGCCAATAAACCCTATATAATGTGCGACTTTTAGCCATCCCTGACCCTTGAGGAGCTTTAGTGAGCACGTTGCCACCCTGCCCGAAATGCAATTCCGAATTCACCTACGAAGACGGCACCCAACTGATCTGCCCTGAGTGTGCCCATGAGTGGTCCGCCACGGGCGAAGCCGATGCGGCCAGCGATGACACCGTGAAGAAAGATGCTGTGGGCAATGTCCTGCAGGACGGCGACACCATCACTGTGATCAAGGACCTCAAGGTCAAGGGCACCTCGCTGGTGGTCAAGGTCGGCACCAAGGTCAAGAACATCCGCCTGTGTGACGGCGATCACGATATCGATTGCAAGATCGACGGTATCGGCCCGATGAAACTCAAGTCCGAGTTCGTGCGCAAGGTCTGAACTTGCTGCCGCCATCCCGCAGCCACTGCGGGATGGCGTTTCGCCCTGTTTGCTGACTCAGCTCAATACCCCCACAGAAAAACACACAAATTGCCAATAGGCCCTTGCTATTCAGCGAATAAGAATTATTCTCATTGAAACCCATCAAGGAGAATGAACCATGACTTATTTGATCGATGCCTGGCTGGACCGTCCACATCCCTACCTGCGAATCCTCCATCGGGAAACCGGCGAAGTCTGCGCGGTGCTGGAAGAAGAAGCGCTCAATGAGCTGCAGGACCAGGGCGACCTGGACGTAAACGGCCTGAGTTCGAGTGAACCGGGTGTGTTGAAGGAAGTGGTGCGCAACCTGTTTCTGTTCTGCTATGCGCGGGCATTGCGCCCGGCGACGGAGCTGCATGGCAGGTTTCATCCGTGAGCCAGACACGGGATGCTGCGCTTTATGTGGGAGCTGGGCTTGCCTGCGATGCGGCAACTCGGTCTGAAGCACCGAGGTGATGCCATCGCAGGCAGGCCAGCTCCCACTTGAAGCCAAAGCAGGTCTTACAGAACGTCGAGCAGCTCGACGTCGAATACCAGTACGCTGTGCGGCGCAATGCTGCCGACGCCTTGAGCGCCGTAAGCCAGCTCGCTCGGCACGTACAGGCGCCATTTGCTGCCGGCATTCATCAGTTGCAGGGCTTCGGTCCAACCGGCGATCACGCCGCCTACCGGGAATTCCGCAGGCTGGCCGCGCTCGTAGGAGCTGTCGAACACAGTGCCGTCGATCAGAGTGCCGTGGTAGTGGGTGCGCACCTGGTCTTCACGGGTCGGTTTGGCGCCTTCACCCTGGGTCAGCACTTCGAATTGCAGGCCGGACGCCAGAGTCGTGATGCCGTCACGCTTGGCGTTTTCAGCCAGGAATGCCAGACCAGCGCCAGCGGCCGCTTCAGCCTTGGCAGCCGCTTCGGCTTGCATGATTTCGCGGATGACCTTGAAGCTGGCGGCCATTTGCTCCTGGTCGACGCGGCTTGGCTTGCCTGCGAACGCGTCGGTCAAGCCGGCCAGGATGGCGTCCAGGCTGACGCCCGGTGGCGGGTTGTCGCGCAGTTGGTCGCCCAACTGACGGCCGATACCGTAGCTGACACGGGTTTCGTCGGTGGACAGATTAACGTCGGACATGAAGAGGCTCCGCTGCAGGACCACGCGATTTGCCGCGCCGTCCAAATTAAAAGGGCCCGCAGACTAGCATAATACGGGCAACTGGGGATGCGCCCTGGCGGAGCATCGTCGCACCCTTTTAGTGCTATTTCTTCGCATTGCAGATAAAAACCCTACAGATTTTTTTCTCGTCGCCGATAGAGAGCTACACCTTGGCTGGCTCAAAAAACAACATCGTCCAGCAGACAGACATTTTTTCTTGCGGAGCAATCGATGAACAGCTGGTTCGGTAACATCAGCGTAAACCTCAAACTCGGCCTGGGCTTCGGCCTGGTGCTTGTCCTCACGTCGATCCTGGCATTCACCGGCTGGACCAGCCTGGGCGGCCTGATCGACCGCAGCAACTGGATGAGCGATATCACCCAGCTCAATGCCTCCCTGACCAAACTGCGCATCGTGCGCCTGCAATATATGCTGGCCAATGGTGACGAGGCCGTCGCACAAAACGTGCAGACCAGCCTGGAAGCCTTCACCGCCCAGCAGCAAAAGCTGCTCGACAGCTTCAAGAGCCCGGAAAACCTCAAGCTGCTCAATGCGCAGAAAACCGTGATCACCGCCTACCAGCAGTCGCTGAACAAGATGCGCGAGGCCTACCGCAACGGCAACGCTGCACGCGAAATGATGGGGGACAAGGCCGACATCGCCAACGCGCAGATCAACGCCCTTGAAGCCGGCGTGCAGCAGATGCCCGACAGCCCCGAGCGCTTCACCCAATACCAGGCCGTGGTCAACGCCAAGACCGAACTCCAGCAGGCGCGTTACGAAGTGCGTGGTTACACCAACAACGTCAACGCAGAGACCGAGGCCCGTGCTGCCGCGCAGATCGAAAAGGCCATCAGCAGCCTGAAGAACCTCAGCGCCGCCTTTGGCAGCAGCCAGCAAACCGCGCTGAGTTCCCTGGAAACCGCGCTGGGTGCCTATCGCAGCGCCGTGCAAAGCTACAAGGCAGCGAATGCCAACATCGTCAGCGCCCGCGCCGAGATGACCACCCAGGGCGCCGATATCGTCACGATCAGCGAGAAACTCTACGAGATTCAACTGCAACGTCGTGACGCCGAAAGCGCCCAGGCCCGGAGCCTGCAGTTGATCAGCACGCTGCTGGCCCTGCTGGTTGGCATCATTGCGGCGCTGGTCATCACTCGCCAGATCACCCGCCCGCTGCAGGAAACCCTTGCCGTGGTCGAGCGCATTGCCTCCGGCGACTTGAGCCACAACATCCAGGTCACCCGCCGGGATGAACTGGGGGTGCTGCAACAGGGCATCCAGCGCATGGGCACCACCCTGCGTGAGCTGATCAGCGGCATTCGCGACGGTGTGACCCAGATCGCCAGCGCTGCCGAAGAACTGTCGGCCGTGACCGAACAGACCAGCGCCGGGGTCAACAGCCAGAAGATCGAGACCGATCAGGTCGCCACCGCCATGCATGAAATGACTGCCACTGTGCAGGAAGTGGCGCGTAACGCCGAGCAGGCGTCACTGGCCGCCGCCGATGCCGATGGCCAGGCCCGCGCCGGCGACAAGGTGGTGGCCGAAGCCATCGCCCAGATCGAACGCCTCGCCGCCGAAGTGGCACGCTCCACCGACGCCATGTCGCACCTGCAACAAGAGAGCAACAAGATCGGCAGCGTGATGGACGTGATCAAGGCCGTGGCCGAACAGACCAACCTGCTGGCACTCAACGCGGCGATTGAAGCGGCGCGTGCCGGTGAAGCCGGTCGTGGGTTTGCGGTAGTGGCCGACGAAGTGCGTGGCCTGGCCCAACGCACGCAAAAATCCACCGAGGAAATCGAAGGCCTGGTTGCCGGTTTACAGAACGGTACCCAGCAAGTGGCCAACGTGATGAACAACAGCCGCAGCCTCACCGACAGCAGCGTCGAGCTGACGCGCAAGGCCGGTGTGTCGCTGGAAAACATCACCCGCACGGTGTCGAACATTCAGTCGATGAACCAGCAGATTGCCGCGGCGGCCGAACAGCAAAGTGCGGTGGCCGAAGAGATCAGCCGCAGTATCGTGAATGTGCGCGACGTGTCGGAACAGACCGCCACGGCAAGCAACGAGACAGCCAAGTCGAGCGTGGAACTGGCGCGATTGGGCAGCCAGTTGCAGCAGATGGTCAGTCACTTCCGCGTTTAACAATGCAAAAAGCCGCCTCAGGGTTAACCGAGGCGGCTCTCTACAAAAAACCGCCCGACCAAGGCGGTTTTTTATTGCCTGCTATTGACCACTCAGCCCTCGCCTTCCTCGACAAACACCAGCCGATTCCCAAACGGGTCCTTGATGCTCATCTCCCGCGAGCCCCAGGGCGTTTGCTCAATTCCGGGCTTGGCAAAACGGTAGTCTTTGGCCTGCAACTGCTGCTGGTAAGCGTCCACCCCTTGCGCCTGAATCCGCACCGCCGCCCCCGGCGACGCATCACCATGGTGCTCGGACAAATGCAGCACACACTCCCCCAGCGATACCTGCAGGTACAGCGGATAATTCGCTTCGAACCGATGCTGCCAATCGACCTTGAACCCCAGGA
The DNA here is from genome assembly GCF_034354675.1 of Pseudomonas sp. MH9.3. NCBI lineage: Bacteria > Pseudomonadati > Pseudomonadota > Gammaproteobacteria > Pseudomonadales > Pseudomonadaceae > Pseudomonas > Pseudomonas sp. MH9.3. The sequence continues at coordinate 2,682,003 of NZ_CP133785.1, forward strand.
AGTCGACATAGAATTCCAACGCCTTGGCCTCGTCGAAACTGCGCAGGATGGGGATGACTTTTCCTAAGTGCATGGCGACTGCTCCGTGTAAAAGAGCGCCCACTATAGAGGCGAAAACCCACCAAGAAAATTCGCCAGGAGGTGGGCTTACAGCTCGCTCGGACGTGCCCGAAACTCAAGCGCTGTCTGCGAGTCATAGACTGCGACTCCACTCAAGCCCAGGAACCCGATCATGATTCGTACATCCTTTGCCGTCAGCGCCCTGCTTGTGGCGCTTTGCGGCACCGCTTCAGCCGCCGACAATCCTGCGTTGAAAAAATGCATGGACAGCGCCGAAACGACACTCGCGATGGTCACGTGCAATGTCAAGGAAACCAAGGTGCAGGATGCGCGCCTGAACAGGGCCTACAAGACCGCAATGGGCGCTCAGGAAGGTGAACGCAAGAAGCAACTGCAGGACGTGCAGCGCCTGTGGATACAGTACCGCGACGCCAATTGCGCCTTCGTCGGCAGCGCCACCGGCGGCACCATCGATCAGGTCAACGGCTCCGGCTGCGTGCTGGACATGACCCAGACCCGCGCCCAGGAACTCGAAGACCTGGTTGGGCCATAACGGGTTGGGCCATAAACACGCTCAATCGTGATGCACCTTCGCTCGCTTGAGCAGCTTCTTGCAGCGTTCCGACAGGTGCAGCACCCGCACATGCTTGCCGGCCTTGGTGTAGCGCTCGCGCAGGGTCATCAGCGCGGCTATCGCTGAATAGTCGACAAAGCTCAGGTGACGGCAATCGAGCGTCACCTGAGCCGGGTCGTTGGCCGGGTCGAAACGGTTCAGAAAGGGTGTGGTTGAGGCAAAGAACAAGGTGCCGTGCAGCCGATACAGCTTGCTGCCATCCGCCTCCAGGTGCTCATCGGCATACAACTCACGGGCCTGCTGCCAGGCGAAATTCAGCGCCGCGATCACGATGCCGCACAGCACGGCCGTGGCGAGGTCGGTGAACACCGTGATCACCGTCACCGCAATGATCACCAGCACATCATTGACCGGCACCTTGTTGATCACCCGCAAGGATGCCCAGGCGAAGGTCTGCTGGGACACCACGAACATCACCCCCACCAGCGCCGCCAGCGGGATGCGCTCGATCAAGGGTGACAGAAACAGAATGAACAACAGAATCATCACCCCGGCAAACACCCCGGAGAACCGCCCGCGCCCGCCGGAACTGAGGTTGATCACGGTTTGCCCGATCATCGCGCAGCCGCCCATGCCGCCGAACAGGCCCGAGACCATGTTCGCAGCCCCCAAGGCCACGCTTTCGCGGTCCGGGTAGCCACGGGTCTCGGTGATTTCGTCGGTGAGGTTCAGGGTGAGCAGGGTTTCCAGCAGGCCAACCATCGCCATCAGGAACGCATAGGGCGCGATGATGGTGAGGGTTTCCAGGGTCCAGGGGATCTGCGGCAGCGCAAAGGTCGGCAGGCCGCCGGCGATGTGGGCCATGTCGCCCAGGGTACGGGTGGGCAGGCCGAGCAGGTACACCGCCAGGCCCACGCCGAGGATCGCCACCAGCGCCGGCGGTACCGCGCGCGTCAAGCGTGGCAGCAGGTAGACAATCGCCATCGTCGCCGCCACCAGGCCGATCATCACGTACAGCGGCGTGCCGCTGAGCCAGTGTTCACCCCGCTTGAAATGCTCCAGTTGCGCCAGCGCAATGATGATCGCCAGGCCATTGACGAACCCCAGCATCACCGAATGCGGCACCATGCGCACCAGCTTGCCCAGGCGCAACACGCCAAAGGCGACCATGATCAACCCGCCGAGCAGCACCGTGGCCAGCAGGTACTGCACGCCGTGTTGCACCACCAGTGCGACGATCACCACCGCCATCGAGCCTGCCGCACCGGACACCATGCCGGGCCGACCGCCGAACAACGCGGTGAGGGTGCAGATGATGAAGGCGCCATACAGGCCCATCAGCGGGTTGAGATGGGCCACCAGCGCAAAGGCGATGCACTCGGGCAGCAATGCGAAAGACGTAGTGAGGCCGGCCAGGGCGTCGGCGCGCAAACGGGTGAAGGTCATGGAGGTACCAGGGAGTTGCGGGGGATCAGGCGGCGGATGGTACGGAAATGTGCTCGGAGGGGCCAGTGAAGTGTGACGACAGGTGGACCGAGGCGCGCCTTTCGCGGGCAAGCCCGCTCGCACAGTTGGCGGTGTTCACCGCCGGTCAGCAGGCATAGCGCGCCAGCTTGGCCTGGATAAAATCCAGGAAGCACTGAATGCGCAGCGCCAATTGCGAGTTGCGGTAGAACACCGCGTGGATCGGCTGGCGATACCCACTGTTGAACGCCTCCAGCACCGGCACCAGGCGCCCGGCGCTGATGTCTTCGCCAGTCATGAAGTTCGACAGGCAGCCAATGCCCTGCCCCTGCAACGCCAGATGCCGCACGGTTTCACCGCTGGACGCGACAATGGCCGGCTGGATCAGCCATCGGTCGCCCTCCACATGGCGCAGGGGCCAGTGGTTGAGGGTCTCGGTCTGGCTGAAGCCCAGCAAGGTGTGCCGCGCCAGGTCGGCGACACTGGCCGGCGTGCCGTGTCGCGTGAGGTATTCCGGGCTGGCCAGCACCTGCAGCGGCGTGCAGCCAAGGGCGCGCGCGTGCAGGGTCGAGTCGGCCAGGGCACCGATGCGTATGGCAATGTCGGTGCTGTGTTGCAGCAGGTCGATGATCAGGTCATCGCTGTTGAGCTCCAGCTGGATCTGCGGGTACAAGGCTCGAAACTCGGCAATGTACGGCACGATCCCATGCAGCATGAACGGCACCGCTGCATTGACCCGCAGCCGCCCGGCCGGGGTTTTCTGGCGCGACGACAGGTGCTCCTCCAGCTCATCCATCTGCGCCAGGATCCGCTTGGCCTGTTCGAAGAAGTACCGGCCCTCTTCCGTCAGGTCCATGCGCCGCGTGGTGCGGTTGATCAGCGTGGTGTCGAGCTTGGCCTCCAGCCGCGAGAGCGTGCGGCTGACCGCCGAGGGCGTCTGCCCGGCCTGCTCGGCCGCCGCGGAAATCGAGCCGCACTCGATCACGCTGACGAATATCTGTAGCTCATCGGATCGGGCTTTCAAGGGGCTGTCCTCGTGATCGGTCGACGCAAGCTTACACCGACAGGCCCAACACCTGCGCCAGATGCTGTTCGTAGCGCGCCACGTCGGCCTTGATGGCCGGGCGTTTCATCACATCCACGCAGAGGAACGTCGGCAAGGCGCTCATGCCGAGAAACGCATTGGCCTTGTGGAACGGAAAGTACACCTCATCCACGCCCTTGGCTTCGAAGAAGTCGGCCGGATCGTCAAAGGCCTGCTGCGGCGCGTTCCAGGTCAGCGACAGCATGTAGCGTTTGCCCTGGATCAGGCCGCCGCTGCCATACTTTTGCGAGGCATCGGAGCGGGTACGACCATCGCTGGCGTAGAGGCTGCCGTGGCCTTCGGTAAAGACTTCGTCGATGTATTTCTTGACGATCCATGGCGCGCCCATCCACCAACCGGGCATCTGATAGATGATCACATCGGCCCAGAGGAACTTGGCGACTTCTTCGGCAACGTCATAGCCGTCGTCGATGTGGGTGACCTTGACGTCAAGGCCGCCACGGTCGAGCACGGCCACGGCGGCGTCATGCAGGGTGGCGTTGTAGCGGCCATCGGAATGGGCGAATTTTTTGCCACCGTTGAGCAGGAGTACTTTTTTCATGGGAGGGGATCCTGAGGGTTATCAATACAGGCCGTCAGGCTATCGATATCGCCCACTCGGAATAAGCGGCGGCGCGGCAAAATACAGTTGACCAGAACGCACGAATGGAACGTTATTCTTGAATTCATCCGCTGATCAGCAGGTGGGCGCCCAGCAGTGCCATGCCGATGAAGAACGCCCGCTTGAACAGCACCACACTGATGCGTTGGCGCAGCGCCTGCCCCAGCCACATCCCCAGCAGCGCGGGCACCAGTGCCAGCAACGAGGCGCTGATTTCGCCAGTGCCAAGAGTGCCGTGCCAGGCCAGGCCTGCGGCCAGCGCCAGGGTCGACACGCTGAACGACAACCCCAGCGCCTGCACCAACTGGTCGCGACTCAGGCCGAGCGCCTGCAGACAAGGCACCGCCGGAATCACGAAGACGCCGGTGGCCGAGGTGATGAGGCCGGTGATCAAACCGCATAACGGCGCCAGCCAGCGCTCGGTGCGCGGCGACATTTTGAACGTGGGCAGGCACAGGCCGCTGAGCGCGTAAATCAACAACGCCGCGCCCAGTGCGCGCACCACCCATTGCTCGGCGCCCATACCCAGCCACAGAGTGCCCAGCCCGGTGCCGAGGAAAATCAGCAAGAGCATCGGCCATAGACGCTTGAGCAGCGCACTCAAGTGGCCGCCGAACGCCAGTTGCCAGAGGTTGGTCACCATGGAGGGAATGATCAGCAGCGCGGCAGCCTGCGCCGGCAACATAGCCAGACCGAGCAGGCCCATGGCGACGGTGGGCAGGCCGAGACCGATAACGCCCTTGACCGTGCCGGCCAGCAGGAAAGTGCCGATGACCAGCATTGTCAGGGTGGGACCGAGGCTTTGGTAGAAGGCGAGGAAGGTTGTCATGGGGCGATTGTGCGGGCTTCCGGCTGGATCGAAAATGCGGCATATACTGAGGCTGCCTCTTGTTTTGCGTGAGGCTTAGGGCCTCATCGGGAGCAAGCCCCCGCCCACATGATGACGTGTGAATACCTTCAAGTGTGGGAAGGGGCTTGCTCCCGATAGCGTCAGCCCAGTCACCGGAAACCCAGCCATGCACTTTGACCTGATCGACCTGCGCCTCTACCTGCATACCCTCGACACCGGCAACATCACCGCCGGCGCCGCCCGTAGCCATCTGTCCCTGGCCGCCGCCAGCGCCCGTATCCGCGCCATGGAAGCTTCGCTGGGCATTGCCTTTCTTGAGCGCGGCCGCCGTGGCGTCGCGCCAACGCCCGCCGGCAAAGCCCTGGCCCGCCATGCACGGCTGCTGCTGCAACAGGCCGACCACCTGCAACAGGACCTGGCGGCATACGCCAACGGCGTCAAAGGCCAGGTGCGCCTGTTGTGCAACACCACCGCCCTCAGCGAATACCTGCCGGAACTGCTGGCGGCGTTTCTACGCGAACACCCCAACCTCGATATCGACCTGCAGGAGCTGCCGAGCCTGCGCATCACCCAGGCCCTGCGCCAGGGCACGGCGGACCTGGGCATCATCTCCGACGCGGTCGACACCCATGGCTTGCAGACCCTGCCCTTTCGCGATGACCCACTGGTGCTGATCATGCCGCTGGATCATCCCTTGGCAGCCGCCCCGGTCAGCTTTATCGACAGCCTGCAACACGACTACGTCGGCCTGGCCGCCCATAGTGCGCTGGCGGTGTACCTGGAGGAACAGGCCCTGCACGCAGGGTTTCGCCTGCAAACCCGCATCCGCGCCGATGGCTTCGAGGGGTTGATGCGCATGGTGGCCGGTGGAGCAGGCATCGGGATCGTGCCGCAGGCGGCGCTGGCGCGCGGGCCGGTGCCGAGTGCCTTCAAGGCTCAAGCGCTGGCGGAAGAGTGGGCCCGTCGTCGGTTGCTGCTGTGCGCGCGCTCGTTCGAGCAGTTGCCGGGGTATGCCAAGGCGCTGTGGGAAGCCTTGAGCAAGCCGCTCCCACATTTTGATCTTCATTCAACTTAAGGTTCTGTAATATCTGCCCCCTCAGCGTCCGGGGATGGGTTCTGCGTGCAACCGATCCTGCGGAACAACAAGTAGAAGGTAATGTTTAATGGCGGATGACACAGTAAACCCGGTAGGCCTCAAGCGTGGCCTGAAGAACCGGCATATTCAGTTGATCGCCCTGGGCGGTGCGATTGGTACGGGCCTGTTCCTCGGTTCCGCCGGGGTGCTCAAGTCGGCGGGGCCGTCGATGATCCTGGGTTACGCGATTGCCGGTTTCATCGCGTTCCTGATGATGCGCCAGCTTGGCGAGATGATCGTCGAGGAGCCGGTGGCCGGCTCGTTCAGCCACTTTGCCCATAAATACTGGGGCGGTTACGCGGGTTTTCTGTCGGGCTGGAACTACTGGGTGCTCTACGTGCTGGTGGGCATGGCCGAACTGACGGCGGTGGGCAAGTACATCCAGTTCTGGTGGCCCGAGATTCCGACCTGGGTCAGCGCGCTGGTTTTCTTCGCCGCCGTGAACCTGATCAACACCCTGAACGTGAAGATCTTCGGTGAGGCCGAGTTCTGGTTCGCGATCATCAAGGTGGTGGCGATCGTAGGTATGATCATGCTCGGCGGCTACCTGCTGTTCAGCGGCGGCGGTGGCCCGCAGGCGTCGGTCAGCAACCTGTGGAGTCACGGCGGGTTCTTCCCCAATGGCGGCATGGGGCTGTTGATGGCCATGGCGTTCATCCTGTTCTCGTTCGGTGGCCTGGAGCTGGTAGGCATCACCGCCGCCGAAGCCAGCGAGCCACGCAAGGTGATCCCCAAAGCGATCAACCAGGTGGTCTACCGCATCCTGATTTTCTACGTCGGCGCGCTGACCGTACTGCTGTCGCTGTACCCATGGGACCAATTGCTGCAAACCCTCGGCGCCTCGGGCGATGCCTACAGCGGCAGCCCGTTTGTGCAGATCTTCTCGCTGATCGGCAACGACGCCGCCGCGCACATCCTCAATTTCGTGGTGCTGACCGCGGCGCTGTCGGTGTACAACAGCGGCGTGTACTGCAACAGCCGCATGCTGTTCGGCCTGGCCGAGCAGGGCGATGCGCCCAAGGCGCTGATGAAGCTCAACAAGCAGGGCGTGCCACTGCGGGCGCTGGCGGTTTCGGCGCTGGTGACGCTGCTCTGCGTGGTGGTCAACTACGTGGCCCCCAAAAGTGCGCTGGAGCTGCTGTTTGCACTGGCCGTTGCCTCGCTGATGATCAACTGGGCGCTGATCAGCATCACCCACATCAAGTTCCGCAAGGCCATGGGCGAGCAAGGCGTGACGCCGTCGTTCAAGACCTTCTGGTTCCCGTTCAGCAACTACCTGTGCCTGGCGTTCATGGTGATGATCATCAGCGTGATGCTGGCGATTCCGGGAATTCGCGAGTCGGTGTACGCGATGCCGGTGTGGGTGGGGATCATCTACCTGGCCTACCGGGTGCGGATAAGAAACGCAAACGCTGCGCCAGCACACTGATTGGATGTGGGAAGGGACATCCCTTCCCACACCTCATGCGCTTACAGACATCCTGATGTCGAGTTCAGACCACTGACGCAACGCCCGAGGCCTTAGGGTGCATCCTTCCCTTCCCTGCCTCGGAGTCATCATGTCCAAGCCCATCACCGTACTGCGCGACACCCATCCCCTGCCGGTCCTGGACGCGTGCAAATGGGAGAAGCTCGAAGGCGATCCCCACACGGTCAACCTCAACGCCTACACCAGCGAAGACGGCAGCAAGATCATGGGCACCTGGATCTGCACGCCGGGCAAGTGGTACGTGGAGTACGTGAAGTGGGAATACTGCCACTTCCAGGAAGGCTACTGCGTGATCACCCCTGAGGGCATGGAGCCGATTCACTTGCGCGCCGGGGATATCTTTGTGGTGGAGCCCGGGATGAAGGGCACGTGGGAAGTGGTGGAGACGGTGCGCAAGTATTTTGTGTTTGCCTGATACGCGTAGTGCGTTGTGGCGAGCGGGCTTGCCCCGCGTTGGGGTGCGCAGCGCCCCCAATCAAGCAAAACGCGGTGTACCTGATACGGCTCAGCGTCTGGCTTTGGGGCTGCTGCGCAGCCCAACGCAGGACAAGCCTGCTCGCCACAGGGAATCTGCGCTTAACTGAACGGCATTAGGGCTTGCCCCGCGTTGGGCCGCGTAGCAGCCCTGAAATCCCTCACCGCGATCTTTGCGGAAAATCGCGGTGCCTGGATTGGGGCTGCTGCGCAGCCCAACGCGGGGCAAGCCCGCTCGCCACAAAGGCGCAAAAGTCCTGCTATTTGGGCTTGCGATAGCTGTTGATGATCGCCGAAAAGTCCTTGCCCCCTTCCCCGCGCTGGCTCATCGATTGATACAACTGCTGGGCCACCGCGCCGAGGATCACGGGCTGTTTGGCCTGGCGCGCCGCTTCGGTGGCCAGGCCCAGGTCCTTGAGCATCAGGTCGGCGCCGAAGCCGCCGGTGTAACCGCGTGATGACGGCGCGGTTTCGATCACGCCCGGCCACGGGTTGTAGGTGTCCGAACTCCAGCAACGCCCGGTGGAGCTGTTGATGATGCCCGCCAGCACCTGGGTGTCGATGCCCAATGCGTCGCCCAGCGCCATGGCTTCGCTGACGCCGACCATGCTGATGCCCAGCAGCAGGTTGTTGCAGATCTTGGCGATTTGCCCGGTGCCCACCTCACCGCAATGCACAATGTTGCGGCCCATCTGCGCCAGCACCGGCTGGAGGGTGGCGAACAATTGCGGCGTCGCGCCCACCATAAAGGTCAGCGTCCCGGCCTGCGCCCCGCCGGTGCCGCCGGACACCGGCGCATCAGCCATCACCACGCCGTGCTCGGCGGCAGCGGCCGCCACGTCGCGTGCGGTCTGCGGGTCGATGGTGCTGCAATCCACCGCTGGCACGCCGTGGCCGATACCGGCGAGTACGCCGTCTTCATTGAGCCACACGCTGCGCACATGGGCGGCAGCCGGCAGCATGCTGATCACCAGTTCGGCGCCCTGGGCAGCGTCACGCGGTGAGCCGCTGATCGTGCCGCCCAGTTCGGCGAGTTCCTTGAGCACGGTCTGATTGAGGTCGAACAGGTTCAGCGCGTGGCCGGCCTTGATCAGGTTGCGGGCCATGGGTGCGCCCATGTTGCCCAGGCCGATAAATGCAATTTTCATGATCGTCTCCCCCACTCAGCGCAGGTTGATGGTGGTGTTGACGCCATCGTTGACCGTGTCGTCGTCGAACCAGCGGCTGGTGACGGTTTTGGTCTGGGTGTAGAACTGCACCACTTGCTTGCCGTAGGGACCGAGGTCGCCAAGCTTGGAGCCGCGCGAGCCGGTAAAACTGAAGAACGGCACCGGCACCGGGATCGGAATGTTGATGCCGACCTGACCCACGTCGATTTCGCTCTGGAACTTGCGTGCCGCCGCGCCGCTCTGGGTGAACAGGCCGGTGCCGTTACCGAACGGGTTGGCGTTGACCAGCGCGATGGCCTCATCCAGCGTGGCGACTTCCAGCACGACCAGTACCGGGCCGAATATTTCCTCGGTGTAAATCTGCATGTCCGTGGTCACGCCCGAGAACAGGGTGGGCCCGACAAAGTTGCCTTGCTCGAAGCCCGGCACTTTGATATCGCGGCCGTCCAGCTCCAGCGTGGCGCCTTCTTTCACGCCGCTTTCGATCAACGCCAGGATGCGCGCCTTGGCACGCCTGGAGATCACCGGGCCGACATCCGTGCCCGCTTCGCTGCCAGCATTCACCTTGAGTTTCTGCGCCAGCGCCTTGAGGTCCGGTAGCCATTGCTTGGCTGCGCCCACCAACACCACCACCGAAGTGGCCATGCAGCGCTGACCCGCCGCGCCGAAACCGGCGCCCACCAACGCATTGAGCGTGTGTTCGCGGTTGGCATCCGGCAGCACCACCGCATGGTTCTTCGCGCCCATCATCGACTGCACGCGCTTGCCATGTTTGCCGGCCAGGTCATAAACGTGGGTGCCGACGGCGGTCGAGCCGACGAATGACACGGCCTTGATGTGTTGATGGGTGCACAGCGCATCCACCACGTCCTTGCCGCCATGCACCACGTTGAGCACGCCGGCCGGCACACCGGCTTGCAGCGCCAGCTCCACCAGCAGCATGGTGGACAGCGGGTCCTGCTCGGACGGTTTGAGCACGAAAGTGTTGCCGCAGGCGATGGCCATCGGGAACATCCACAGCGGAATCATTGCGGGGAAGTTGAACGGCGTGATGCCGGCGCACACGCCGATGGGCTGGCGCAGGGTGTAGGTGTCGACACCGCCGGCAACGTTTTCGGCGAACTCGCCCATTTGCAGGGTACCGATGGAGCAGGCGTGCTCGACCACTTCCAGCCCGCGGAAAATATCGCCCTCGGCGTCAGCGATGGTCTTGCCCTGCTCGGCGCTGAGGACTGCGGCGATGCGTTTGGAATGTTCGCGGATCAACGCTTGCAGCTTGAGCATGATGCGCATGCGCGCGCCAATCGGGGTCAGTTTCCAGGTCTGGAAGGCGCGATGGGCGGCGTCGATGGCGGCGTTGATTTCGTCAGCGGTGGCAAACGGGACTTTGGCCAGCACCTCCTGGGTCGCCGGGTTGACGATGTCTTGCCATTGGGTGGTGCCGGATTCGACCCACTCACCGTCGATCAGCAGCTTGACCCGTTGCACGGAAATGTCGGTGGATGCGTTCATGTGGTCTCCAAATCTTATAGTTATGCAGAGACAAGGCGCGTGAACCGCCTTGGGAAGTGAGGCGTTCGGACTGTTTTTGGAGTATAGATGTGCAAATCTCTAATAAGAACGCACATAAAAGCCGGTCCAATATGCAAAAAAACATCACCTCACTGGGCTCCCTGAACTGGGATGACCTGAAGTTTTTTCTCGAAGTGGCGCGTACCCGCAAGGCCAGCGTTGCGGCCAAGCGCCTGGCAGTGGACTACACCACGGTGTCGCGGCGCATCACTTCGCTGGAAGTGTCCCTCGGCACGCTGCTGTTCGAAAAATCCCGCACCAACGGCTTCGTGCTCACCGCCGAGGGCCAGCGTTTGCTCGGTTACGCCGAGTCCATCGAAAGCACGTTGCACATGGCCTGCGAGCAGGTGTCCGGCTCCGGCGTGGCGTTGTCCGGCCATGTGCGCATGGGCTGCACCGAGGGCTTTGGCAGTTTTTTCATCACGCCGCAGTTGAGCCATTTCGTCGACACCTATCCCGCCATCTCGGTGGACATCCTGCCCCTGCCCCACTTCATCAGCCTGTCCAAGCGCGAAGCCGACATCGTCATCGCCCTGGAACGCCCGGAACACGGGCCGTATGTGTGCTGCAAACTGTGCGATTACCAATTGCAGCTGTACGCGACCCAGGATTACCTCGACCAGCACCCACCGATCCAGCGTCCGGCAGATTTGGCCGAACATCGGTTTATCAGCTACGTGGATGACCTGGCGTTCAGTTCAGAGCTGCTGTACCTCGCCAACGTGGTGCCAGGTGCCAGCGCCAGCTTGCGCAGCACCAGCGTAATCGCGCAGTACGTGGCCGCGCAGCAAGGGCGGTCGCTGGCGATATTGCCATGCTTTCTCGCGGCGCAGGACCCACGCTTGCTGCCAGTGCTGGGGGAGCAGATTGCGATTACGCGGCAGTTCTGGATGTACTGCCGGGAGGATTTGCGCAAGCTCAAACGGATCACTCTGTTGTGGGATTACATCCGTGAGGTGACGGAGCAGAACCAGCGGTTGTTGATGGGGGAAACGCGGGAGATGCGATTTGCCGATTAAATGTGGGAGTGGGATTGCTCCCGATGGCTGTGAGTCAGTGGCCTATCAGTGCCTGACACTCCGCTATCGGGAGCAAGCCCCCTCCCACACTTTGATTGCATTACAGATTGAGAATGGAGGGTCCGTTCAGTCAGCCTCTGTGGTGCCCTGGCCCAGCTCCAGCATCAACCCGCTCAAGCGCTTGACCTTGCGCCGCACCGCTTCTTCGAACACGCCGCCACGCGGTTCGATCAGGCTGAACCAGCGTTTGGCGCGGGTGATGCCGGTGTAGATCAGCTCTTTGGTGAGCACCGGGTTGAGCGCATCCGGCAGGATCAGCGCAGTGTGGGTGAACTCGGAGCCCTGGGATTTGTGCACGGTCATGGCGTACACGGTTTCCACATCATTCAAGCGGCTGGGCAGCACAAAGCGCACGCCGCCCTGGCCGTCGTTGCGCGGAAAGGCCACGCGCAAGACCTGCGGGCCGCCGTCACTTTCCGGTAGTTTCAGGGCGATGCCAATGTCGCCGTTCATCAGCCCAAGGCCGTAGTCATTGCGCGTCATCAAGACCGGGCGCCCTTCGTACCATTGCTCGTCGCCTTCGATCAGCTTCACTTTGCGCAAGGCGGCGGTGATACGCAGGTTGAGGCCTTCCACGCCCCACGGGCCCTTGCGCACGGCGCAGAGCAACTGGAACGCGTCGAAGGCTTGCAACAGTTGTTGCGCCCAGTGGGTCCAGGCGGGGTCTTCGCGTGGGGTATCGAGCGGCGGGCGCGCGGACTGCAGCAGGTTCAGGTAGTAGCGATAACCCTGGGCGCCATCGCCCTGCCCGTCCAGCACCAGCCGTTCCAGGGCGTGGTCGTGCTCGCCCTTGAGGCTGACGCAGAACAGGTCGCTGTGGCTGCGCGCGGCCAACAGTGCACGTGCCTGTTCGGCGTTTTGCTGGTTGACCCAGCGCGCCAGCTGACCGATGCCGCTGCCTTCGCCAAAACGCCGCGAGTAACGCAGCATCACCACTTGTTGCGCCAGCGGATGGCTGGCGTCGAGGTCTTCCTGCAAGCCGCTGGCACTGAGGTCTTCGCCGCTGACCGCTTGCAGCCATTGCCGCGTCTGTGGGCTGTACCAGCCGGCCTCGGCGTCGCGGCACAGGTCGCCGAGCACGGCACCGGCCTCCACCGAGGCGAGCTGGTCCTTGTCACCCAGCAGCACCAGCCGCGCGTGAGACGGCAAGGCGTCGAGCAGGTTGGCCATCATTTCCAGGTCGATCATCGAGGCTTCGTCCACCACCAGCACATCCAGCGGCAGCGGGTTGCCCAGGTGATGACGAAAGTGTCGGGTGCCAGGGCGGCTGCCGAGCAAGCGGTGAACGGTGGTGACCTGGGTCGGGATCTTGTCCTTCACGCCCTGCGGCACATTGAGCGACAACACTTGCTGGCTGATGGATTCGGTCAGGCGCGCGGCGGCTTTGCCGGTGGGCGCGGCCAGACGAATGCGCAACGGGCTGCCGGCCTCCACGGCGGGCGCCTGCAACAGCGCGAGCAGGCGTACCACGGTGGTGGTCTTGCCGGTGCCGGGGCCGCCGGTGACGATGCTGAACGCACCGCGGGTGGCCAGGGCGCAGGCGAGTTTCTGCCAGTCGATCACGCCATCCGGCGGGGCGTGTTCGAACAGGCCGTTCAAGCGTTGGGGCAAGTCGGGCGAGACGGTTTCTTCGGTGGCCAGGCGCAGGCGCAACGCCGTGTCGATGCGCCGCTCATAGGCCCAGTAACGGCGCAGGTACAGGCGTTTGCCGGCCAGCACCAACGGCCGGCTGTGGGCGGACTCGCTGTCATCGACGGCCAACGCGACCAACGGGCTGGCCGCCAGGGCCTGGCACCAATGGGCGCCGTCAAGGCCGTCGAGCAGTTGCGACGGCAGCAGCATGGCGCCGGTCTGCAGGTCGCCTTCGGGTGGCAACGACAGGGCGAAATCCGCTGCCTTGAGGGTTTCGAACAGGTCCAGGCACACATGGCCGTGGCCAAGCTGGTGACTGGTCAAGGCCGCCGCCAGCAACACCAGGGGGTCGGCGTGCGGATCAAGCTCATGCAGGAAGCCGACGAAGGCTTTGTCCAGCGCACGCAGCCAGCCACGTTCGACCCAACGTTCGAGCAGTTGCAGCAGGTCGGCGGCGCGGTTCAAGGGCGCCAGTGCCTCCAGCGGTAGCGGCGACAGGCTCATAACAGCACTCCTTGTTCCCACGCGGGCTCAGCCTTGGGCGGTATCGATTTACCCTGGAACAGCAGGTCAAGCCCCTCGATCAGCGCGCGCGGTGGCCGTGTGAAATACGCGCCCTGGCTGGCGGCCTGGGTGCCCCGCAGGAACAGGTAAAGCGCACCGCCGACATGCCGGTCGTAGTCGTAATCGGGCAAACGGGCCTTGAGCTGACGATGCAGGGCCAGCAGGTAGAGGACGTATTGCAGGTCGTACCGATGCTCGAGGATCGACTGTTCCATGGCCTCGACGGTGTAGGCCGAATCATCGGGACCGAGCCAGTTGGATTTGTAGTCGGCCACGTAGTAGCGGCCCTCGTGTTCGAACGTGAGGTCGATAAAGCCTTTGAACATGCCATTGAGCAATACCGGTTCGGCAGCCACGCGCGACACGCCGTGATGGGTGTGCTGACACACCAGCCTGTCGAGGGCGAGCACATCGACCTTGCGACTGGCGAACCAGAATTCCATCTCGATCTGATAGTGCTGCAGACCGCTGAGCGTGACCTGATCGTCATGCAGGGGCAGCGGCGTTTCCAACAGATGGCCCAGCCAACTGCTGAGGGTGACGATCCAGCCTTCCCAGTTGCGGCGATTGCAGCGCGCGCCGACGGCTTTTTCGAGCGCCTGTGGGGTCACGTCGAAACCTTCCTCACCGGCCCACTCGAGCAACCCGTGAAGGAAGGTCCCGGGGTTAGGGCCACGTGGGAAACGGTGAATATCGCCGCCGGACGCTGCCACTTCGCGCGGGGCATCGGGGTCGAGGCGTTCGTCATCGAACAGCTTCTGGGCCTGGGGGCTTTCCGGCGCTTCGAGGGGGGCGGCGCTCATGCTGTCGCCAATGCGCAGGGCACTGTAGGACGCGATCCACCAGTTTTCTGCCGCCTTGCGCGTGGGCAGCAACGGCGCCCGCAAGGTGGCCTGGTTGCGCGGCGGGTGGAAGACATTGCCCTGCGGGTCGGGCACCTCGGTGTAGTGCACCGCCGGGCAACCTTGCGCCAGGTCCAGCAACCAGCGCGCCAGCCCGGCAGACTCGCCCAGCGCGGCGCCGGCACCGAGCAGATAGCCGAGCGCCGACAGGTGCAGCACCGAGCTGCTGGTGTTGCCGCGCTTGAGGTCGGCGATGCCGAGCCAACACGCATGTTTGGCGCGCGTGAGGGCCACGTAGAGCAGGCGCAGGTCTTCGGCAAGACGCTCGTCGTCGGCTTGGGCGATCAGCTCGGCGGTGGGGCGCAGGCTGACCTGGGACTTACCCTGTTGATCGTGGTAATGCAGCGGCAAGCGGCTGCCATCCACCGGTTTGGCCGAGCAGATGAACGGCAGGAAAACGAGGTTATATTCCAGGCCCTTGGACTTGTGAATGGTCACCACCTTGACCAGTTGCTCGTCGCTCTCCAGGCGCAGGATCTGCTCTTCACCGGCCTGACCGGACAGCGCCAGGTGTTCGGCCAGGTGACGGATCAGCGCCTGCTCGCCATCGAGTTCCGAGGCCGCCTGTTGCAATAACTCGCTCAGGTGCAGCAGGTTGGTCAGCACCCGTTCGCCATCGCTGCGGGCGATCAGGGTTTGCGGCAGTTTGAAATCATGCAGTAAGCGACGCAGCATCGGCAGCACGCCCTGGTTGCGCCAGATCGCGCGGTAGCCACGAAACTGCATCACGCGGGTTTCCCACGCCAGTTCGTCCTGGTTCAGGCGCTCCAGTTCCGCCAGCGACAGGTTCAAGGTGACGCAGGCCAGCGCGGCGCGCAGTGGGCGCTCGACGTCGGGCTCGGCGCAGGCTTTGAGCCAGGCCAGCAGGTCGTGGGCTTCCTGAGCGGCGAACACTGAATCCTTATCGGACAGGTACACACTGCGCACGCCACGGGCTGCCAACTCGGCACGCACGGCCTGGGCTTCCTTGCCATCGCGCACCAGGATGGCGATGTCTGACGGCAGCACGCCATTGAAGCGGTCATCCTGCTGCCGCAAACCTGCCGTGCCTTGTTGCCCACCGTTGAGCAGCTCGACAATCTGCGTCGCGCAGACAGCAGCCAGATGCTTGCGATAGATGACGTTGGAAATCGGCTGATCGGTGGGCAGGTGCCAGAGGTTCAGCGCCGGCAGCGTCTGACCATTGACCTGCAACTGTTCCTTGCGGCCCTGGGCCAGCACCGCGTGGAACGGTACCGGGTTATCGCCATTGGGCTCACGAAACAGAAACGCGCCACGGCCTGTTTCCGCACGCTGGAACACATGGTTTACCGCCTCGACCATGGCATGGCTGGAACGGAAGTTGGTGCCCAGCGTGTGATGGCGGCCGAGGGTGGATTTGCGCGCGCGCAGGTAGGTGTAGATGTCGGCGCCCCGGAACGCGTAGATCGCCTGCTTGGGGTCGCCGATCAGGAACAGGCCGCTGTCGAGGTGGTTTTCTTCGATACGGTAAATGCTGTCGAAGATGCTGTACTGCACCGGGTCGGTGTCCTGGAATTCGTCGATCAGGGCCACCGGGAACTGCTCGCGGATCACACTGGCCAGGCGCTCGCCGCCTTCGGCTTGCAGGGCGGCGTTGAGGCGGATCAGCATGTCGTCAAAGCCCATTTCGGCGCGGCGACGTTTTTCTTCTTCAAACCGTTTGCCGACCCACCCGGCGGCGTGTTGCAGCACGGCGGCGTCGGGCGTCGGCAAGGCATCAAGACGGGCTTTGAGATCGGCCATGGCCTCGATGCCGGGATGCTGCGGCGGGTCGCCCTTCCAGGCTTCGGCCATGCCGTCCGGGGTAAGCCGCGTGAAGCCGGTGCCGATGTCCAACTGCTCCAGGCTTTCGTCGGCAGCCCAGGCGCTGATTTTTTCGAACCACGGCTCGAAGTAACGGGCCTGCATCTTGCGGCCGTCAACCGCTTTGGCGGCGACGGCCTGCAGGCAGATCTCACGCAATTCCGCTGCCCATTGTTGCCAGGGCGCCTTGAGGTGGATCAGCGCTTCACGGCGTTCCTGCAGGCAGGCGTTGATCAGCTCGGCCGGCTCGCGGGTCTCGTCGGTCGGCCGCTCGCTGCCGAACAGCGCGCGCACCCGTGGCATCAGCGCGGCCGGCCCCCCCCAGTGGTTGCGCACCCAGTTGAGTGCGTCGTCGTGCAGGGGGTAGCAGAACAGCCGCCAGTAATCGCGCAGCACCTCGCCCAGCAGATCGCTGTGGTCGGTTTCCAGGGTCTGGGTGAACAGGCTGCCGCTGTCGAAGGCATGTTCGCGCAGCATGCGCTGGCACCAGCTGTGGATGGTCGAGACGGCGGCTTCGTCCATCCACTGCGCGGCGATGTCCAGGCGATTGGCGCAGGCCGGCCATAGCTCGGGCGGGTATTCGTCGCGCAGGTCGGCGATCAGCGCGTCCGGCTGTTCGATTTCAACGCGGAAAAAGCGTGCGGCTTCGGCCAGGCGGATGCGGATGCGTTCGCGCAGTTCCTTGGTGGCGGCGTCGGTGAAGGTCACCACGAGAATTTGCGGCGGCAGCAACTCGTGACCAAAACCGGACGTTTCGCCACCGTGGCCGAGCACCAGGCGCAGGTACAGGGCCGAAATGGTGAAGGTCTTGCCGGTGCCGGCGCTGGCTTCGATCAGTTGGCTGCCTTTGAGCGGGAACGCCAGGGCCAGGGGTGTGCGGGTCATGCGCCGGCCTCCTCGCGGGTGAGTGAGCGCCAGGACGCATTGATCAGCGGGCGATACAGGGTTTCGGCCCAGCCTTCGAACTCTTCGCTGGCGGTGAGCGCGGCATAGTCGGGAAATTGCCGGGTGAGTGCCGGGCTTTCACGGCGCTCGCCATCAGTGGTAATGCCATCGCCTTCGTAGGCTTTGCTGGCGGCCGCCTGCGCCTTGACGGGGTCGGTTTGGCCCAGCCAGGCAAACGCGGTTTTGACGGCGACTGGCAGCGGCTTGCTCATGCCGGTGTGCCATGCCAGCAGCAGGTCGTTGAGCAGGGCTTGGGCCGCGGCTTTTTCCAGTGGGGCCAGCAGCAAGGTGTCGTCGCTGGCGACCAGGCCGGTGCTCAATGGCAGTCCGCAGGCGCAGGCCACTACATGGTTGACCCAGGGCCGAATCAGGCGATGCCACTTGCGTGTCTTGATCGAGCCGATGCTGTTGGGGATGGTGGTGACGCTCAGTAACCCGCCATCACTGCGCCGATGCAGGCCGCTGATCCAGCCGTCCAGTTGAATACCCTGGTAGTCGAAGCTGATCGGTTCTGCGCCGGTGTGGGGCGTGGGCCAAAGCGCGAGCAATTGTTGATAGCGCTGCAGCAAGTCGGGCAACGGCTCGATCAACTCGTTGCGCAGGCATTCGCCGAAACCGACCATGGGCAGCAGGCCGCTGCCTTGCAGGCGCAGGGCCTGGGCGCTGAGGGCCTGGTCGAGCTGATCGGGTCGGGTCAGGGCGGCGTTGAGCAAACTGTCGCTCAGGCTGTAGCGTTGCAGGGCGTCGAGGACGAAAGGTTCTTCGTCCGCCAGCGGTACTTCGGCGGCTTCGAAGAACACCTTCAGACGCTGGCTGAAGAAATGTTTGACCGGGTTGCGCAAAAAATCCTGCAATTGGCCGAGGCTCAGGGGTTCTTCCTGCTGATGCGGTGCGAGTGCGTCTGCGATGGGTGGGGCGTCGGTCGCCTGGTGCAGCATCTGCCATTCGCGGGCGTAACTGAACAGTGCGTCGCCTTCGTGGAAGTAGCGGGCGCTGAACGGTTGGAGCGGGTGTTCCTGGGTCATGGCCTCCAGCAATGGAGCGTCCTGGAGGTTGTGCCAGCCGCTGGCGATATGGTCGCGCAACTGGCCGATCAGCACCGAGGCCGGCCGGTCGCTGTTGTCGCGAATGCTGCGGCCCACCCAACTGATATAGAGCTGGTCGCGGGCCGAGAGCAGGGCTTCGAGCAGCAGGTAGCGGTCGTCTTCGCGGCGTGAACGGTCGCCGGGACGGTAGTCGCTGCCCATCAGGTCGAAATCCAGCGGCGGTTGCGCGCGCGGGTAGTCGCCGTCGTTCATGCCGAGCAGGCACACCAGCTTGAAGGGGATGGCGCGCATGGGCATCAGGGTGCAGAAATTGACGGCCCCGGCGAGGAAACGCTGGGACAGGCGGCCCTGATCCAGACCGGCCAACCACGCTTCGCGCACCACGGTGAGGGGTAATTCGTCCTGCAGGCCGACGGACTCACAGGTTTCCAGCCAGGTTTCTCTCAACTGTTCGAGCTGGCCCAGCAGGTAGTCGTCATGTTCGCTGCTGGCCAGGAAGAACCGTTGCATCAGGCGCTGCAGGCGTTCGCTCCATACCCTCGGCGACGCGGCTTGCGACAGGGCTTGATGGGCGTCATTGAGCGCGTCGAGCAGGGCCACCAGCGGGCCGATCAGGGCAGCATCGAGGCCGCCGATTTCGTCGTAGGGTTCGATGCCGTCGCAGGCCATACCGGTGCCGACCGCGTAGCCGAGCAACATGCGACGCAGGCCGAATCGCCAGCTGTTCTGCTCCAGCGCTGGCGGCAGGCCCAGGCCGGCGCGCTGTTCGGCGTTAAGGCCCCAGCGGATACCGGCGCCTTCGATCCAGCGATGCAGGGTGGGCAGGTCGCGCTCCTTGATGGCGAAACGTTCGCGCAGGGCGGGCACGTCGAGCAGGTCGAGGATTTCACTGACGGGGAAGCGGCTGTCAGGCAGTTTGAGCAGGTGCTCGACGGCAATCAGCAACGGATCGCGGCCGCGCTGGCCCTGGTCGGTGAGCGTGAACGGAATGAAGCGTGGATCGCTGCGTTCGAGTTGACCGAACACCGCGCGAATATGCGGCGCGTAGCTGTCGACGTCGGGGACCATGACGATGATGTCCCGAGGGCGCAGCGTGGGGTCGGCGCTGAAGCGCTGGAGCAGTTGGTCGTGGAGGATTTCGACTTCGCGTTGGGCGCTGTGGGCGATGTGGAAGCGGACTGAGGTATCGCGCTGCAGGTCGACGGCGGGCCACATTTCGCGGGTTTCACTCAAGGGGCGCAGTTCGAGAATGTCGTCCTGCAGCTGGTTGAGCAGCGTGGTGGGCTCGCTGTCGCTGAACAGGTCGATGCGACCGTCGCGGAACGCGGCGCGATAGCTGCTGGGGTCGTCGTAACTGTCCAGCAGGCTGATGTAGTCGCGCCCCTGCTTACCCCAGGCGGCGAGCAGCGGGTGCGCGTGCTGGTGCAGGGTTTGCGGGTCGAGGGTGACGGGCATGCCGGCTTTGCGCGCCTGGCGTTTGTACTCGTTGCGCAGCAGGTCCTTGTCGGCAACGATGTCGGACCAATGATGGCGGCAAGGGTTGTGCACGCAGAGCAGCACCTGGCTGAATCGGGCCAGGCCGGCGAGGGCTTCGAGCGCCTGGGCGGGCAGTGATGAAATGCCGAAGACGATCACTCGCGAAGGCAGGCCCTTTGGCGCTTGCTCAAGGCTGTTGATGCGTTCGATGAAGCGCTGATGCACACCGGCGCGACTTTGGGCCATGCCCTGCTCTCCCACATCCAGCAGCAGTGCGCGCCATAATTCGGCTTGCCAGCAATTGGCGGGATTGAGGGGTTTGGACTCGCCTCGACCGTTGCGTAATTGATGGCGGCCGGCGGCCCAGTCTTCCAGCCAATCGGCGCGGTAGACCTGGTACTGGTCGAACAGGTCAGCCAGGCGTTCGGCGAGTTGGTAGCGTTTGCGCAGGTCGGTGTCGTCGGTCAAAAAACGCTGCAGCGGCTCGAAGTGTGGCTGGTCGATCAGCTCCGGCAGCAGACGCATCAGGCGCCAGGTCAGGGGCGCCTTATCGAGCAGCGATTTGGGCGGGATTTCGTCGCGGCCCAGCACCATGCGATAGAGCTGCCACATGAAGCTGCCGGGCAGTTGAACGTCGATGGCGGCGGCAATACCGCAGCCGCCCATGTCGTCGTCCTGCGGATCTTCGGCCAGGGCCAGCTTGAGCCATTGGGCGATGCCGTTGCTTTGCACCAGAGCGATTTCGTTTTCCAGGGGCGCCAAGGGGTAACGGCGCATCCAACTGACCACCAGGCTGCGCAGCTCGTCCAGGCGGTTGCCGTGAACCACCATGAACCCAGCGCTGAGGGACGTCGCATCCGGCATAACGGCTTCCTTGGGAAAAGCACAATCGAGGGGTGCGACTTTAGCACTGTGGGCCGTTATTGGCGGGCTTGAGATGGTTTAGGCCCCCTGGAGCCGCCACAAATGTGTCACTGCGCATACATGGGCGTGTAAAACCTGCTTGCTAGGGTCGGCGCCTTATCCCGATAGAGTGAAGGCGAAGGCTATGCGATCCAACACCCAAACGGCCCAGATAATGGCGTCTTCATTGCTACTTTCATTGCTTGCCGTATCGGTTCAGGCAGCGAGCCGTGCGGGGGACGACAGCATCAACGGTGTCGATCTGCTGTCCGGCTTCGGCACGCTGTGGACGACCGGCGCGACCTGGGATACCGGCACGCCGACCGCGCTGGGTCAGGGATTGCTCAGGCGCAACCTGCAAATCGTGCTCGACCGCGCCAACGCTCGTACCGTTGCGCAAGAAACCGCCGCCTACTTCGATGATCGCCGTGACCAGAGCTACAGCGCCATCAGCGGGCTCGGTTCGTTGAGCGCTGCCTACAAGGCAGGCGCTGGCGCTTTCACGACCATCACGCAATTCGACGACAGCAACAAAACCGTCAGGTACGACGATAAAGGCAACGGCGCCGGCAGCTCCTCTTCGGCGCTGGGCAAGGTGGTCGATCTGGTCGGAGCGTTGCGTAATGACGCGTCTACCACGCCTGCCAAATCCCACTATCTGTATCCCCGTCCCTGGCGGCAAAGCCTGGACGGTCAAAACCTGGAGTTCGTGGTGCAGCCTTCGCTGCGGCCGGCCAAGAGCACGACGCCGGCCAGCGATTCGGGATTCCCCAGCGGCCATACCAACGCTGCGTACTTGTCTTCCTACGCACTGGCCTACGCGATTCCCGAACGTTTCAGCGAACTCATGCTGCGCGCGTCGGAAATCGGTGACAACCGTATTGAAGCGGGCATGCATTCGCCTTTTGACGTGATCGGTGGGCGCATTACCGCAACGTATTTCGCCATCGATAACTTGTCCAACCCGGCCAATGCTCAACTGCGCGCCGATGCGCGGGCACAGGCGCTGGCGTATTTCACTGCGCAATGCGGCGGCAATGTTAATAACTGCCTGGCGACCATCGACCCGGCCACTGACCGTACCTCTCAGCACGCTCAGGACAAGGCGCTGTATACGTCGCGCATGACTTACGGATTCGATCCTGTGGGCGCGACCAACCTGGCGCCGGTAGTGCCGGTTAACGCCGAAGTGCTGTTGGAAACGCGCTTTCCTTATCTGGACGCGAGCCAGCGCCGCGAGATTCTGGCGACGACTGAAATTGCCTCAGGCTATGCGGTGATCGATCAGTCAGGCGGCTATGGCCGATTGAACCTGTACGCGGCGGGCGATGGTTTCGCGGCGTTCAATTCCAACGTCACAGTGAACATGGACGCCAGCCTCGGTGGCTATAACGCCATTGACGCCTGGCGCAACGATATCAGCGGCAGTGGCGCGCTGATCAAGAACGGCAGCGGTAATCTGCTGCTGACCGGTAATAACACTTACTCGGGCGGCACGGTGATCAATGGCGGGGTTCTGACCGGTCACGCCCAGGCGTTCGGCAGCGGAGCGATCACCGATGACGCCACACTGGTGGTCGATCAGTCAACCAACGATACCCTCGGCAACATACTGGCGGGCAACGGTGCGCTGATCAAACGGGGGGTGGGGTCGTTGAACCTGACCGGCAATAGCAGTCTGTCGGGCGCGACGACTGTGCAAGCCGGGCGCCTGGCCGTAAACGGCAATCTGGGGAACTCGCTCGTCAGTGTGCAGCAAGGCGCAACGCTGGGTGGCAACGGCATTGTTGGCGGCATCAATGTCGCTCAGGGTGGCGTGGTGGCGCCGGGCAATTCGGTCGGGCAACTGAACGTCAAGGGTGACGTCAACCTTGCTCAGGGTGCGGTCTATCAGGTGGAGTCGGACGCTGCCGGCAATGCTGATCGCATCGTCGCCAGCGGTCGTGCAAACATCAATAACAGCACATTGTCGCTGGTTGAAGGCGGTCACTGGCTGGCCGCGAGCCGTTACTCGATCCTCTCGGCAGCCGGCGGCGTAAGCGGTGCGTTTGCTCCCGTGCAAACCAACTTCGCATTCCTCACCCCAACGTTGAACTACACAGCTACCGATGTGGGCCTGACGCTTGATCGTAACGCGCAGAGCTTCTCCACCCTTGCGACTACCCGCAATGCCAGGGCTGTCGCGCAAGGGCTGGACAGCGCGGGTGCTGGCAATGCGCTCTGGCGTCAGGTGGTACAGGATGACGCGCCGACGGCACAAGCCACGTTCAAGGCGTTGTCCAATGAGCTGCATGCTTCAACGCAGACTGCATTGATTGAAGACAGCCGACTGGTGCGTAATGCCATGAATGATCGCTTGCAACAATCGCAGTCGGCGCAGGCATTCGGCAGCACGGCGCAAACACTGGTCGGTGATGCTTCGCGTGGCGTGGTGTGGACTCAAGCCATTGGCGCGACCGGGAAAACCGACGGCAGCCGTGACGTCTCGGGACTCGACAGTCATACCAGCGGGCTGTTGTTCGGCGTTGATGTACCGCTCGATGATACGTGGCGCGTGGGCGCGCTGGCTGGCGTGAGCAGCAGCAGTTTCGACCTGCGTCATGCATCCGGCTCCACTGACAGCGATAACTATCACCTGGGCGTCTATGGAGGCGCCAAGTGGGGCCAACTGGGCCTGCGCCTGGGCGCGGTGCGCACCTGGCACGAGCTGACGGCCAAGCGCACGCTGGACTTGCCGGGCTCTTCCGAGCATTTCAAAGAAGATTACAAGGCAGCGACCAACCAGGTCTTCGGCGAACTGGGTTACTCCATCGAAATGGGTAACGCGCTGCTGGAACCCTTCGCCAACCTTGCCCATGTGCGACTGGACACTGACTCCTTCGATGAGAACAGCAACCTGATCACGCTGGAGAACAAGTCCCAGGACAATCACATCACCTTCAGTACCCTGGGCCTACGTGCAGCCACTCATTTGAATGCTGGCAGCGTCGCGGTCAAGCCTAACGCCATGCTGGGCTGGCGTCGCGCCTATGGCGACGTGACGCCAGAGAGCCGTGCCGCTTTCAGTGGCGGCGACACCTTCGAATTGGCCGGCGCACCGATTGCTCGCAGTGCAGCAATAATCGGCGTGGGCGTCGATCTGGGGTTGAGCGATACCTTGAGCGTGGGGTTGAGTTATGACGGTCAGGTGAGCAGCAATACATCTGATCAGTCGTTGAATGCTCGGCTGACATTGGCGTTTTAAGCGTAAAGCCTGACTTTCCAACCGCCCAAAACAAAACCCCATCTGCTTTCGCAGATGGGGTTTCGGAATTTAATCTTGACGATGACCTACTCTCACATGGGGAAACCCCACACTACCATCGGCGATGCATCGTTTCACTGCTGAGTTCGGGATGGGATCAGGTGGTTCCAATGCTCTATGGTCGTCAAGAAATTCGGGTACTGAGTCGTGGCCAGACGGCCTCGCTTCAGCAAATTGGGTATGTGACAGCTGTCGGTGTTTTGTGAGCGTCGAACTTTCGGTTCATCTCGTCTTCACACACCGCAATCTGATGCTTCTACTTGTTTCCAAGTCAGGAGTAGTCAAATTGCTTGGGTGTTATATGGTCAAGCCTCACGGGCAATTAGTATTGGTTAGCTCAACGCCTCACAGCGCTTACACACCCAACCTATCAACGTCGTAGTCTTCGACGGCCCTTCAGGGAACTCAAGGTTCCAGTGAGATCTCATCTTGAGGCTAGTTTCCCGCTTAGATGCTTTCAGCGGTTATCTATTCCGAACATAGCTACCCGGCAATGCCACTGGCGTGACAACCGGAACACCAGAGGTTCGTCCACTCCGGTCCTCTCGTACTAGGAGCAGCCCCTCTCAAATCTCAAACGTCCACGGCAGATAGGGACCGAACTGTCTCACGACGTTCTAAACCCAGCTCGCGTACCACTTTAAATGGCGAACAGCCATACCCTTGGGACCGGCTTCAGCCCCAGGATGTGATGAGCCGACATCGAGGTGCCAAACACCGCCGTCGATATGAACTCTTGGGCGGTATCAGCCTGTTATCCCCGGAGTACCTTTTATCCGTTGAGCGATGGCCCTTCCATACAGAACCACCGGATCACTAAGACCTACTTTCGTACCTGCTCGACGTGTCTGTCTCGCAGTCAAGCGCGCTTTTGCCTTTATACTCTACGACCGATTTCCGACCGGTCTGAGCGCACCTTCGTACTCCTCCGTTACTCTTTAGGAGGAGACCGCCCCAGTCAAACTACCCACCATACACTGTCCTCGATCCGGATAACGGACCTGAGTTAGAACCTCAAAGTTGCCAGGGTGGTATTTCAAGGTTGGCTCCACGCAGACTGGCGTCCACGCTTCAAAGCCTCCCACCTATCCTACACAAGCAAATTCAAAGTCCAGTGCAAAGCTATAGTAAAGGTTCACGGGGTCTTTCCGTCTAGCCGCGGATACACTGCATCTTCACAGCGATTTCAATTTCACTGAGTCTCGGGTGGAGACAGCGCCGCCATCGTTACGCCATTCGTGCAGGTCGGAACTTACCCGACAAGGAATTTCGCTACCTTAGGACCGTTATAGTTACGGCCGCCGTTTACCGGGGCTTCGATCAAGAGCTTCGCGTTAGCTAACCCCATCAATTAACCTTCCGGCACCGGGCAGGCGTCACACCCTATACGTCCACTTTCGTGTTTGCAGAGTGCTGTGTTTTTAATAAACAGTCGCAGCGGCCTGGTATCTTCGACCGGCATGAGCTTACGGAGCAAGTCGTTCACCCTCACCGGCGCACCTTCTCCCGAAGTTACGGTGCCATTTTGCCTAGTTCCTTCACCCGAGTTCTCTCAAGCGCCTTGGTATTCTCTACCCAACCACCTGTGTCGGTTTGGGGTACGGTTCCTGGTTACCTGAAGCTTAGAAGCTTTTCTTGGAAGCATGGCATCAACCACTTCGTGTTCTAAAAGAACACTCGTCATCAGCTCTCGGCCTTAAGATCCCGGATTTACCTAAGATCTCAGCCTACCACCTTAAACTTGGACAACCAACGCCAAGCTGGCCTAGCCTTCTCCGTCCCTCCATCGCAATAACCAGAAGTACAGGAATATTAACCTGTTTTCCATCGACTACGCTTTTCAGCCTCGCCTTAGGGACCGACTAACCCTGCGTCGATTAACGTTGCGCAGGAAACCTTGGTCTTTCGGCGTGGGTGTTTTTCACACCCATTGTCGTTACTCATGTCAGCATTCGCACTTCTGATACCTCCAGCAAGCTTCTCAACTCACCTTCACAGGCTTACAGAACGCTCCTCTACCGCATCACTTACGTGATACCCGTAGCTTCGGTGTATGGTTTGAGCCCCGTTACATCTTCCGCGCAGGCCGACTCGACTAGTGAGCTATTACGCTTTCTTTAAAGGGTGGCTGCTTCTAAGCCAACCTCCTAGCTGTCTAAGCCTTCCCACATCGTTTCCCACTTAACCATAACTTTGGGACCTTAGCTGACGGTCTGGGTTGTTTCCCTTTTCACGACGGACGTTAGCACCCGCCGTGTGTCTCCCATGCTCGGCACTTGTAGGTATTCGGAGTTTGCATCGGTTTGGTAAGTCGGGATGACCCCCTAGCCGAAACAGTGCTCTACCCCCTACAGTGATACATGAGGCGCTACCTAAATAGCTTTCGAGGAGAACCAGCTATCTCCGAGCTTGATTAGCCTTTCACTCCGATCCACAGGTCATCCGCTAACTTTTCAACGGTAGTCGGTTCGGTCCTCCAGTTAGTGTTACCCAACCTTCAACCTGCCCATGGATAGATCGCCCGGTTTCGGGTCTATTCCCAGCGACTAGACGCCCTATTAAGACTCGCTTTCGCTACGCCTCCCCTATTCGGTTAAGCTCGCCACTGAAAATAAGTCGCTGACCCATTATACAAAAGGTACGCAGTCACCCAACAAAGTGGGCTCCCACTGCTTGTACGCATACGGTTTCAGGATCTATTTCACTCCCCTCTCCGGGGTTCTTTTCGCCTTTCCCTCACGGTACTAGTTCACTATCGGTCAGTCAGTAGTATTTAGCCTTGGAGGATGGTCCCCCCATATTCAGACAAAGTTTCTCGTGCTCCGTCCTACTCGATTTCATGACCAAGAGATTTTCGCGTACAGGGCTATCACCCACTATGGCCGCACTTTCCAGAGCGTTCCGCTAATCTCAAAGCCACTTAAGGGCTAGTCCCCGTTCGCTCGCCACTACTAAGGGAATCTCGGTTGATTTCTTTTCCTCAGGGTACTTAGATGTTTCAGTTCCCCTGGTTCGCCTCTTACGCCTATGTATTCAGCGTAAGATAACCATCTTATGATGGCTGGGTTCCCCCATTCAGACATCTCCGGATCAAAGTCTGTTTGCCGACTCCCCGAAGCTTTTCGCAGGCTACCACGTCTTTCATCGCCTCTGACTGCCAAGGCATCCACCGTATGCGCTTCTTCACTTGACCATATAACCCCAAGCAATCTGGTTATACTGTGAAGACAACATTCGCCGAAAATTCGAATTTCTCGATTAAGAGAACTCACAAATTTTACCTTAGCCTGATCCGTTACCAGTGAAAGTAACGTTCAGTCTATCTTTCTATCACATACCCAAATTTTTAAAGAACGATCTAATCAAAGACTAGAAATCAACATTCACCATCATCACAATGGAATGCTCATTTCTAAGCTTTCATACAACAGAAGCAGTAGTGGTGGAGCCAAACGGGATCGAACCGTTGACCTCCTGCGTGCAAGGCAGGCGCTCTCCCAGCTGAGCTATGGCCCCGTATTTCTACAGGCGTTTCCCACACAAAATTGGTGGGTCTGGGCAGATTCGAACTGCCGACCTCACCCTTATCAGGGGTGCGCTCTAACCAACTGAGCTACAGACCCAATTTCGAGCTGCTAAGGCCGATCTCACCCTGCTCTTTACCACAGAGCATGGGGTGCGCTCCAACCAACTAAGCTACAACCCTATTTAGGCTGCTTCTTATCGTCTTCTTCAATGAATCAAGCAATTCGTGTGGGAACTTATGGAGCAGCTGATGTCGTCGATTAAGGAGGTGATCCAGCCGCAGGTTCCCCTACGGCTACCTTGTTACGACTTCACCCCAGTCATGAATCACACCGTGGTAACCGTCCTCCCGAAGGTTAGACTAGCTACTTCTGGTGCAACCCACTCCCATGGTGTGACGGGCGGTGTGTACAAGGCCCGGGAACGTATTCACCGCGACATTCTGATTCGCGATTACTAGCGATTCCGACTTCACGCAGTCGAGTTGCAGACTGCGATCCGGACTACGATCGGTTTTGTGGGATTAGCTCCACCTCGCGGCTTGGCAACCCTCTGTACCGACCATTGTAGCACGTGTGTAGCCCAGGCCGTAAGGGCCATGATGACTTGACGTCATCCCCACCTTCCTCCGGTTTGTCACCGGCAGTCTCCTTAGAGTGCCCACCATTACGTGCTGGTAACTAAGGACAAGGGTTGCGCTCGTTACGGGACTTAACCCAACATCTCACGACACGAGCTGACGACAGCCATGCAGCACCTGTCTCAATGTTCCCGAAGGCACCAATCTATCTCTAGAAAGTTCATTGGATGTCAAGGCCTGGTAAGGTTCTTCGCGTTGCTTCGAATTAAACCACATGCTCCACCGCTTGTGCGGGCCCCCGTCAATTCATTTGAGTTTTAACCTTGCGGCCGTACTCCCCAGGCGGTCAACTTAATGCGTTAGCTGCGCCACTAAAAGCTCAAGGCTTCCAACGGCTAGTTGACATCGTTTACGGCGTGGACTACCAGGGTATCTAATCCTGTTTGCTCCCCACGCTTTCGCACCTCAGTGTCAGTATTAGTCCAGGTGGTCGCCTTCGCCACTGGTGTTCCTTCCTATATCTACGCATTTCACCGCTACACAGGAAATTCCACCACCCTCTACCATACTCTAGTCAGTCAGTTTTGAATGCAGTTCCCAGGTTGAGCCCGGGGATTTCACATCCAACTTAACAAACCACCTACGCGCGCTTTACGCCCAGTAATTCCGATTAACGCTTGCACCCTCTGTATTACCGCGGCTGCTGGCACAGAGTTAGCCGGTGCTTATTCTGTCGGTAACGTCAAAACAATCACGTATTAGGTAACTGCCCTTCCTCCCAACTTAAAGTGCTTTACAATCCGAAGACCTTCTTCACACACGCGGCATGGCTGGATCAGGCTTTCGCCCATTGTCCAATATTCCCCACTGCTGCCTCCCGTAGGAGTCTGGACCGTGTCTCAGTTCCAGTGTGACTGATCATCCTCTCAGACCAGTTACGGATCGTCGCCTTGGTGAGCCATTACCCCACCAACTAGCTAATCCGACCTAGGCTCATCTGATAGCGCAAGGCCCGAAGGTCCCCTGCTTTCTCCCGTAGGACGTATGCGGTATTAGCGTCCGTTTCCGAACGTTATCCCCCACTACCAGGCAGATTCCTAGGCATTACTCACCCGTCCGCCGCTCTCAAGAGAAGCAAGCTTCTCTCTACCGCTCGACTTGCATGTGTTAGGCCTGCCGCCAGCGTTCAATCTGAGCCATGATCAAACTCTTCAGTTCAAACATCTTTGGGTTTTTAAGAAACCCTAAACTTGGCTCAGCAATCGTTGGTTATTCTTTGATTTCTCGCGGAGTAACTTGTGATGCTGATAATCTTGTTGACTATCAGTCTGACTCCACAAGCACCCACACGAATTGCTTGATTCAGTTGTTAAAGAGCGGTTGGTTAAGATGCTTCATCTCAACCGAGGCGCGCATTCTACAGCAGCCTCACTTGCTGTCAAGTGATTATTTTCAGAAGTTTTCGAAGAATTCTTCAACAACTTCAACCACTTGCGCTTCCGATCTCTCGTTAGCGGGAGGCGAATTCTACAGCGTTACACGCTGCTGTCAACACCTCTTTTTCTCCGCTTTCGACCGAGAAGATCGAAACGTTAATAGCGCCAAACAACACCGCACTATCAACTTCTTCTGGACTTCGATGAGCTGAAGCAATTCGCTGTCGAATCTTGCATAACTACTTGTTTACCAAGGAGTTTTCCGTTTCGACTGCGCCGGAAGTGGGGCGAATTATAGACTTCCAGAATCTGCCGTCAAGCACTAATTACACTTTTGTTGCAGAAGCTGGTTTTTTTGCAATAAGCCGGGGAATACGGCGCATCACAGGCGGAATTCGCAGTACCAGAAGCAACGCACCTATAGAGGCATAGATCGCCCACTCCTTCAGATCCGCTCGTACGATCCATAACATGTGCAGCAACCCAAGCCCGAGAACGCCATACACAAGCCGGTGCAGCCTCTTCCAACGACTACCCAGTCGCCGCTGGCTATAGCGATTCGACGTGACCGCAAGCACCAGCAAACACAGAAAGCCCAACGCTCCAACAATAATGTATGGCCGCTTGCGCAACTCAACGCCCAGCTGCGACCAATCCAACCCCAGCACGAACACGCAATAAGCTGCCAGGTGCAGCACCACGTAAGCGAAACACCACAACCCCAATTGCCGGCGCACGGCTATCCACCCCGCCCAGCCACTCAGTTTTTGCAGGGGCGTCATGCACAGGGTGATCAGCAACAGAATCAAGGTGCCCAGGCCAAGCCGATCAACCAGGACTTTGCCCGGATCCGGACCGAGCGCAGAACTCCACGCCTCATAGAGCCAGAACAACGGCCATACACCCGCTGCAATAAAGACGCCGATGCGCCAGATGGGATAGCGCATCAGTAGTTCTTCCGCAAATCCAGACCGGTATATAGAGAAGCGACCTCATCCCCATAGCCGTTGAACATCTGAGTCTCCCGAACATTCGGGCTGAACAGGCCACTCGGCAACCGCCGCTCCCGGGCCTGTGTCCAGCGTGGATGGTCAACCGTAGGGTTCACGTTCGCATAAAAGCCGTACTCATCGGCCGCGATACTCTGCCAAGTCGTCTTAGGCTGCTCACTCACCAGACTGATACGCACAATGGACTTCACACTCTTGAAGCCATACTTCCACGGCACCACCAAGCGCAAAGGCGCACCATTCTGATTGGGCAACTCACGCCCATACATGCCGACGGCAAGAATCGCCAGCGGGTTCATCGCCTCATCCAGGCGCAACCCTTCTACATAGGGCCAGTCGATCAGGCCGAAATTCGAGCGCTGCCCAGGCATGCTTTTTGGATCTTGAAGGGTTTCGAAACGAATGTACTTGGCCTTGGACGTAGGCTCGACCTGCTTGAGCAAGGCCGAAATTGGAAAACCGATCCAGGGAATGACCATCGACCACGCCTCAACGCAGCGCAGACGGTAGATTCGCTCTTCCAACTGATAGGGCTTCATGAAGTCTTCCAGAGCATAGCGCCCTGGCTTGCCGACTTCACCATCGATCACCACACTCCAGGGTTCGGTCTTGAGTGAACCCGCGTTATTCGCCGGGTCACCCTTATCGGTACCGAACTCATAGAAATTGTTGTAATGGGTCGCGTCCTTGAACGGTGTGATGGCCTCGTCCTTGACGGTGACCGCATTCCATTGCGTACCAGGCAACTTTTCGGCGAACCAACTCGGCGCCCTGCCCGGCTCGACATCGGCATAGCGGGCCGCGTCCTCGGCACTCGCCCAACGCGGCAGGCTGGCTGCAGCCATACCGGCAAGCGCACCGCCAAGTATGCTGCGGCGAGAGAGGTAAAAGGATTCAGGCGTGACATCCGATTCGTGGCAATCGGACGCTTTAGGCAGTTTGATTAACATGGCAACTCCGCAGCATTGGAGGACAGATGCACCAATAGACTGCGGAGTATGGGGGAAATTACATTAAGACAATGTTTTGTCCCGACGCATATGCAGCAGATACTGAACCGGCCCGGAAGCCGCGTAGACCAGGAAAGCCAGCAGCAAGATGCGCGGCGGATCGCTGAATACCACTGCAAACACCAGCACCACTACCAGAATGGCCACGAAAGGCACCCGACCCTTGAGGTCAAACTCCTTGAAGCTGTTGTACTTGATGTTGCTGACCATCAGCATCCCGGCAGCCGCTACCATCAGCGCCACCAGGAACGACATTTTCGAACCCTGGATGCCGTAGTCACTGAATGCCCAGACAATCCCCGCAACCACGCCGGCAGCTGCCGGGCTGGCGAGGCCGATGAAGTAGCGCTTGTCGGCAGTACCGACTTGCGTATTGAAACGCGCCAGGCGCAACGCGGCGCCTGCCACATAGATGAAGGCAACCATCCAGCCCACCTTGCCCATGTCACCCAGCGCCCAGGCAAATGCCAGCAGCGCGGGCGCCACACCAAAGGCAACCATGTCCGACAGCGAGTCGTACTCGGCGCCGAAGGCACTCTGGGTATTGGTCATTCGCGCTACACGACCATCAAGGCCGTCCAGCACCATGGCCACGAAAATGGCGATGGCGGCAAAACCGAAATACTTGCTGGCACTTGCCGCGTCACCTGCCGCCAGCGCGCTCTGGGCACTCATGGAATTGATGATGGAATAGAAGCCGGCAAACAGGTTCGCCGTGGTGAACAGGTTCGGCAGCAGATAGATGCCACGATGCCGGACCTTGCGGCCTTCAGCGTCATGCCCTTCTTCGACATGTTCATCGATGGGCAGCATGCTTTCGGCGTCGTAAGCCTGGTTTGGCTCTTCGGGACGTTCGCTCATGGACTTTACCTTGCAACGGTGTGAAAAAAATTCGACAAATACTTGCGGCGAGTGTTCGCCCGCAAACGATGCAGCTTTATACCAGAACACGCCTCCCAAACGAAAAAACGCGGCCTAGGCCGCGTTTTCCCTTGATACGTACGACTTAGTTCTTGGCTTTGTCGACGATCTTGTTGGCACCGATCCACGGCATCATGGAGCGCAGTTGCTCGCCGATGACTTCGATACCGTGAGCGGCGTTGTTGCGACGCTTGGCGGTCATCGAAGGGTAGCCGGTAGCACCTTCGCTGATGAACATCTTGGCGTATTCGCCGTCCTGAATACGTTTCAGAGCGTTGCGCATCGCCTGACGGGACTCGGCGTTGATCACTTCCGGGCCAGTCACGTACTCGCCGTATTCGGCGTTGTTGGAGATCGAGTAGTTCATGTTGGCGATACCGCCTTCGTACATGAGGTCAACGATCAGCTTCAGTTCGTGCAGGCATTCGAAGTAGGCCATTTCCGGCGCGTAGCCCGCTTCAACCAGGGTTTCGAAACCGGCTTTGACCAGCTCGACGGTGCCGCCGCACAGCACGGCCTGTTCGCCGAACAGGTCGGTTTCGGTCTCGTCCTTGAAGGTGGTTTCGATGATGCCGGTACGACCGCCACCCACGCCGGAGGCGTAGGACAGCGCAACGTTTTTGGCGTTGCCGGACGCGTCCTGATAGATCGCGATCAGGTCAGGGATACCGCCGCCTTTGACGAATTCAGAACGCACGGTGTGGCCCGGTGCTTTCGGCGCGATCATGATCACGTCGAGGTCGGCACGCGGCACAACCTGGTTGTAATGAATCGCAAAGCCGTGGGAGAAGGCCAGGGTGGCGCCCTTCTTGATGTTCGGCTCGATTTCATTCTTGTACAGCGCGGACTGGAACTCGTCCGGGGTCAGGATCATGACCACGTCGGCAGCTGCCACAGCGGAAGCCACGTCGGTCACTTTCAGGCCGTGGGCCTCAGCCTTGGCAACGGTAGCCGAGCCTTTGCGCAGGCCGACGGTGACGTCAACGCCGGAGTCCTTGAGGTTGCAAGCTTGCGCGTGCCCCTGGGAACCGTAGCCGATGATGGCGACTTTCTTGCCCTGGATGATCGACAGGTCACAATCTTTATCGTAATAAACTTTCATGAGGTTCCTCTATATATCCAGGCCGTAAGGCCATTCGCTAATTTGGGTTAGATGCTGAGTACTTTGTCGCCACGGGCAATCCCGGTGACACCACTGCGTACGGTTTCCAGAATCGAGGCCGTCCCGATCGACTGGATGAAGCTGTCCAGCTTGTCGCTGGTACCGGTCAGTTGAACGGTATAAACGCTGGCGCTCACATCGACGATCTGCCCGCGATAAATGTCGGTGGTCCGCTTGATCTCGGCACGTTGGGCCCCCGTAGCCTTGACCTTGACCAGCATCAGCTCGCGCTCGATGTGGGCACTTTCAGACAGGTCGACCAGCTTGACCACCTCGATCAGCTTGTTGAGGTTCTTGGTGATCTGCTCGATCACCTCATCGTGGCCAACAGTAGTTAACGTCAGGCGCGACAGCGTCGGGTCTTCGGTCGGTGCCACGGTCAGGCTTTCGATGTTGTAGTTGCGTTGCGAAAACAGGCCGACAACACGAGACAGAGCGCCGGGTTCGTTCTCCAGAAGCAGGGAGATGATGTGCCGCATGATTAAGTACGCTCCGTCTTGTTCAGCCACATGTCGCGCATGGAGCCGTCTTTGATCTGCATCGGATAGACGTGCTCACTGGTGTCCACTTGAATATCGAGGAACACCAGGCGGTCCTTCATGGCGAATGCCTCTTCCATCTTCGGCTTCAGATCTTTCAGATCGGTGATGCGCATGCCGACGTGGCCATAGGCTTCAACCAACTTGACGAAATCCGGCAACGATTCCATGTAGGAATGGGAGTGACGGCTGCCGTAGCTCATGTCCTGCCACTGACGAACCATACCCAGCACGCCGTTGTTCAGGCAGACGATCTTCACCGGAAGGCCGTACTGCAGGCATGTCGACAATTCCTGAATGTTCATCTGGATGCTGCCCTCGCCGGTGACGCAGGCGACGTCGGCATCCGGGAAGCTCAGTTTCACGCCCATGGCCGCAGGAAAACCAAAACCCATCGTGCCCAGGCCACCGGAGTTGATCCAGCGGTTGGGCTTGTCGAAGGTGTAGTACTGCGCCGCGAACATCTGATGCTGGCCCACGTCGGAGGTTACATAGGCATCGCCCTTGGTCACTTCGCACAGGGTTTCGATCACGGTTTGCGGTTTGATGATGCTGCCGTCGCCCTTGTTGTAAGGGAACAGGCCGCGATCACCGCGCCACTCGTCGATCTGCTTCCACCAACTGGCGACGGATTCCTTGTTCGGCGTTTCGCCAATATCCTTGAGTGCAGCGACCATTTCGGTCAATACGCTCTCCACAGGTCCCACGATCGGCACGTCGGCCTTGATGGTCTTGGAGATGGATGCCGGATCGATGTCGATATGGATGATCTTGGCATTTGGGCAGAATTTGCTCGCGCCGTTGATCACTCGGTCATCGAACCGCGCGCCCACGGCCAGGATCACGTCAGCGTGGTGCATGGCCTGGTTGGCGGTGTAGCTGCCGTGCATGCCGAGCATACCGACGAACTGACGGTCGGTGCCCGGGAAGGCGCCGAGGCCCATCAGGGTGTTGGTCACCGGCAGGTTGAGCAGCCTGGCCAGCTCAGTCAACTGCGCGGAGCCGCCGCCCAGAATCACGCCACCACCGGAATAAAGCACAGGGCGCTTGGCCGCCAGGAGCATTTCTGCCGCCTTGCGGATCTGCCCCGAGTGCCCACGCACGGCCGGGCTGTAGGAACGCAGCTTGGCTTTCTTCGGAAAGATGTATTCGAATTTTTCAGCCGGATTGGTCATGTCTTTCGGGATATCGACCACTACAGGGCCCGGGCGACCGGACTGTGCGAGGTAGAACGCCTTCTTCATGACTTCCGGGATCTCCGACGCGTGCTTGATCATGAAGCTGTGTTTCACGATCGGCCGGGAGATACCGATCATGTCGGTTTCCTGGAATGCGTCGGTGCCCACCAGGGTGCTGGCCACCTGGCCGGAGATGATCACCATCGGAATGGAGTCCATATACGCAGTCGCGATGCCGGTAATGGCATTGGTTGCGCCTGGGCCGGACGTTACCAGGACCACGCCGGCTTTACCGGTGGCACGGGCATAACCGTCAGCCATATGGGTCGCGGCCTGTTCGTGGCGAACCAGGATGTGGGTAACAGCCGGTTCCTTGAACAGTGCGTCATAAACATGAAGCAGAGCACCACCTGGGTACCCGTAGATATAGTCGACGCCTTCGTCACGCAAAAAGCGGACGAGCATCTCACCGCCAGATAAAAGCTCCACGTTGTTCACCTCTAAAACGCCAGAATACCGTCCGTTGAAAAACCGACGGGTCTTAATAGGTTTACTTCTCAACAGAGCATGAGCGACGGTGGTCGCCGACTACGTCAGCACTGACTGAGCAAGTATTGGGATCGTCCCAAGTGTTGCGGGATTTTCCCACCCAGCGCGAGGTAACGCGTTGCGGGTGTAACAGGTCGGCGCGGATATGCGCCTCATGATCTGCCGAGCGGGCCTGCTTCTGGCAGTCCCGATACAGCGGACTTTGGATTCTTCTGTTTCAGGCCGTTCAAGTCAAGCAATAATTGCGCTTTTTTCCAACTAAGCGCATGAGAACGCAGAAGAAAGGCGTTTGATGAGGGATAAAACTCGCCTGAATGTCGTCAAGCGGTAGAAATATGCGCAAGACTGCCGAAAAACCCGACAGCCAGGCAATTAACGAGCGTCGACGATCAATTGGTCGAACTTTTTCAGCGCATTGCGCAATCCAAGGCTTTCCCGTGGCCGATCGGCATAAACCATCTCGGCCATCTCCAGGATCCCTGAAGCGTTGGGCAATGGCAGATCCTGTTCAAGAATCTGCTTCATGCGTACCAGGAAGATCCACTGCAGCCACTGGTGAAAGTCCAGGGTGTCGACCGAGAAAGGCTCGACACTGCTGAGCGCCTCCATGCTGGGGGATTGCTCATCCCACCAGCCTTGCACACGCAACTCGCGCTCAATCAGCAATAACTGTTCGGCAATCGCTGGAAAACGCCCATCCATCAGAGGCTGACCTTGGCTTTCTGGCGGGCCTGAGCAGCGCCGGCGGCGTCGCCCTGGGCCGCACGCGCATCACCGATCAAGGCCCACAGGCTGGCTTGCAGGTCGGGACGACCGTTGGCCAGACTCAGCCCACGACGGGCGAACTGTTCGGCTTGCGGCGCATCGCCCTGGGCCATGCGCACTTGCGCCAGGCGATACAGCACTTGCGGTTCACGCGGCGCCACACGCTGGGCGCGCTCAAGGCTTGAGGATGCGCCGTTCAAATCGCCACCAGCCTGCTGTTGCTGGGCGGTGGTGAGCAAGGCCAGTACCGGACCATCCAGTTGTTCGTCAGCAGACAAGCCACCGCCGGAGGAGGACGGAACGCCGCTGGGCGACGAAGGCATGCTGTACGACCCCTGATTGATCGGTGCCGCCTGAACCGGCGCGGTGTCGATCGGTGCGGAGCTGCTCGGACCGGGTGTCCACGGTTCGGCACTGATCGGCGCCGCAGTGGCGGCGCCGCTGCCCGGCACCATCACCACCACGCCGGAATCCTGAGGCATTGCCTGAGGTTTGGCCTGCGCCGGGCGGTTGGTCACGGTCTGGCGGAACCCGCCATTGGCCGAGATCCGGTCATTGCTGGAAGCGTTGCTGCTCGCATCCACCACGGGAATCGAGCCGCGCTGCACGCTGGAGCAACCGCCCAGCAAGGCCAGGACGGTAATAGCTGGAATCCACAACTTGTTCACTTGAAACCCTCGTTTGCTTAATGCATCCAGCCCTTGACCCAATCCATCACCGAATCCGCATCCGCAGGCGCACTGCCACCGCATGCGGGACCGGGTGGTGGCTCGCTGCCGCGAATATACGGCATCTGCACCGCACCCGGACAGTTGGCATCAGAACCTTGCCCACTGTGCGGATCAATCCAGGCCTGCACGATGTTGTCCGGCTGCGGCATATTCAGCGGCAGCGGATCGGCCTTGCGCATGAAACTGGTCCACACCTGCAGCGCACCGGTCGCGCCGGTGAACGGCGTCTTGCCGTTGTCGTCGCGGCCCAGCCACACCACCGCCAGCACATCCTGGCCGAAGCCGGCGAACCAGCTGTCACGCGAATCGTTACTGGTACCGGTCTTGCCCGCCAGTGTGAGGTTCGATGGCAGGACTTTATAGACCGAGCTACCCGTACCTTCACGCATCACGCGTTGCATGGCGTTCTGGATGAGGTAAATGGAGCCTGCATCGAAGCGCTGCTGAATCTGGAACGGGTAACGCTTGAGCGGCTCACCGTCGGCCGTGAGCACGCTGCGAATCCCGCGCATCGGCGTGTTGAAGCCCCCGTTGGCAAGGGTCTGGTACATAGTCGCGACTTCCATCGGCGTCATCGCACCCGCCCCCAGCAGGATCGACGGGAACGCCGGGAATTCGCGAGTGATACCCAGCCGCGCCAGCGTTTTGAGCACATTCGGCACGCCCACTTCGAGGCCCAGCCGCGAGGTCGAGATATTGTAGGAATGCGCGAGCCCCTGATAAAGGAACACCGTGCCATGGGAGCGTCGATCAAAGTTCTGCGGCGTCCACACCTGGCCATCAGCCCCCTTGACCGATAACGGATCATCGGAGAGCCAACTGGTGAGGGTGTATTTGCTCGGTTTTTCCAACGCAGTGAGGTAGACCGCCGGCTTGACCAGCGAGCCAATCGGCCGCACCGCATCCAGTGCGCGGTTGAAGCCGGCAAAACTGGCCTGACGGCTGCCGATCATGGCCTGAACTTCACCGGTTTCCGGGTTGGTCACGACCATGGCCGCTTCCACTTCATCGGAGCCTTTACGCCCGGTAAGACGCTTGAAGGTGTCGTTGACGGACGCCTCGGCTTTCATCTGCAGAATCGGGTCAAAACTGGTGAAGATGCGCAGGCCCTCTTCGGTCAAGTCTTCGTCGCGGTAGTCTTCACGCAACTGGCGTTTGACCAGGTCGATAAAGCCCGGGAAGGAGCTGTCCGCCAGCTTGCCACGAGTCGTCACACCCAGAGGCATTTTCTTCGCTGCGGCGACCTGTTCAGCGGTAGCGACGCCTTGCTGTTCAAGCACATCCAAGACCAGGTTGCGACGCTCCAGCGCGCGCTCCGGGTTGCGCCGCGGGTTGTAGTAGGACGGCCCCTTGACCATGCCCACCAGCAACGCGA
The DNA here is from genome assembly GCF_034354675.1 of Pseudomonas sp. MH9.3. Taxonomy (NCBI): domain Bacteria; kingdom Pseudomonadati; phylum Pseudomonadota; class Gammaproteobacteria; order Pseudomonadales; family Pseudomonadaceae; genus Pseudomonas; species Pseudomonas sp. MH9.3. Next base: position 2,720,952 of record NZ_CP133785.1, read on the forward strand.
CTTGATGCAGCTTCAACTCGGACAGCGGTTGGCCAAAGAAGAACTGGCTGGCCAGACCGAAACCGTGCACCGCGCGCTGGCCATCCTGGCCGACGAAGACCTCGTTGAGGTACGCCTCGAGAATTTCCTGTTTGCTGTAGTGCAGCTCCAGCAACATGGCCATCATGGCTTCAGTGAGCTTGCGGGTCAGGCTGCGCTCACTGGTGAGGTAGAAGTTCTTGACCAATTGTTGCGTCAGCGTACTGCCGCCCTGAGTCATCTTGCCGCCGGATGTGTTGACCCAGATGGCACGCGCAATCGACTTCGGCGACACGCCCCAGTGGCTGTAGAAATCGCGGTCCTCCACGGCGACCAGGGTTTCCAACAGGTAAGGCGGCACCTGATCGAGCTTGATCAGGATGCGGTCTTCCAGGTTTTTAGGATAAATCCCACCGATCATCAGCGGTTCAAGGCGCACCACCGGCAGCTTCGAGCCGTTGAGCGACGACAGCTCGGCCACGTAGTCACCGGAAAACCGCACGCGAACCGGCTGGGCTTTTTCCAGCCCTTCATAGAACTGGAAGCCGCGCGTGTTCAAGTCCACGGTATTGCCGCTGACAGCCGCAGAACCCGGGCCATTGCTCACGGGCTCGCGGCGATAGCCCAAAGCATCGAGTTCGGTGAGGAAGTCGTCCTTGCTCAGCTTCTGGCCGGTAAACAGCTCCAGCGGGCGGGCGTAGACCTTGGCCGGAATGGTCCAGCGTTTGCCGGAGAATTTCTCCTGCACCACCGCATCGAGGTACACCGCGAAGCCGGCGAGCACTACCAGGCCCACGAGGCCGAGCTTGAGCGCCCAGCCAAGCCATGGGCGCAGGCCACGGGAAGGAGGTTTTTTACGGGAACGGGGAGATCGGGATCGAGTCATGGCGGCGGATTATACGCACTTTATTTGATGATCAACATGAGCCGGACAGCGGTTTGCACGACCGCCCGTAGCGGCCATAATGCCCGCCATGAATTTTTCCAGACTCTGAAGGATCGCCCGTGAGCCAGTCCCTGATCGCTGCCCTGCAAAACCCGGCGTTGTACCCGCATCCGGTTGAAGCGTTCCACGTCATTGAGACCCATATTTCCTGGGTCATCCTCACCGGCCCCTACGCCTATAAATTGAAGAAACCGATGAACTTCGGCTTCCTGGATTTCACCGATCTGGAAAAGCGCGGTCACTTCTGCAATGAAGAATTGCGCCTCAACCAGCGCCTGACCAAAGATTTGTATCTTGAGGTGTTGCCAATTACCGGCACTGCCGAATCTCCACAGCTGGGCGGCGACGGACCGGTGATCGAATACGCGCTGAAAATGCGCCAGTTCCCGCAAAGCCAGATGCTCAGCACCTTGCAGGCCAATGGCGAGCTGACCAGTGCACACATCGACGAGATGGCCAGGCAGATCGCGCACTTTCACCTCACCGCGCCAAAAGTCCCACAGGAGCATGCGGCCGGCACGCCGGACGAAGTGATGGCGCCAGTGCGGCAGAACTTCGAACAAATTCGTCCCTTCCTCAGCGACAAGGCCGACCTTCTGCAGCTCGAAGCGCTGCAAGCCTGGGCCGAAAGCAGCTTCGATCGCCTCAAGCCACTGCTGGCCCAGCGCAAGTCCGAGGGTTTTACCCGTGAGTGTCACGGTGATATCCACTTGGGCAACGCCACCGTGATTGATGGCCAGGTGGTGATTTTCGACTGCATCGAATTCAACGAGCCGTTTCGTTTCACCGACGTGTACGCCGACACCGGCTTCCTGGCCATGGACTTGGAAGACCGTGGGCTCAAGTCGCTGGCACGGCGCTTTATCAGCCAGTACCTGGAACTGACGGGCGACTATCAGGGCCTGGAAGTGCTGAATTTCTACAAGGCTTACCGCGCGTTGGTACGTGCCAAGGTCGCGCTGTTCAGCATGCCGAGCGAAGCAAGCGCGGTGCAACGCGCCACCACGCTGCGCCAGTACCGCAACTACGCCAACCTGGCGGAGAGCTACAGCACCATTCCGTCGCGCTTCCTGGCGATTACCCACGGTGTGTCGGCGGTGGGCAAGAGCACCGTCAGCATGCGTCTGGTCGAAGCGCTGGGCGCCGTGCGCCTGCGTTCGGACGTGGAGCGCAAGCGTCTGTTTGGTGAGCAGCAGGTTGAAAACGCGCCACAGGCGGGCATTTATGCGGTAGATGCCAGCGCGAAAACCTACGCGCGCCTGAACGAAATCGCCGACACCGTGCTGCGCGCCGGGTTCCCGGTGGTGCTGGACGCTACCTTTCTGAAACGCGAGCAGCGCGAAGCCGCCGCCAAGGTCGCCGAAGCCACAGGCGCGCCGTTTCTGATTCTGGATTGCAACGCACCGCAAGCGGTTATCGCCAACTGGTTGGCGCAGCGTCAGGCATATAAGAGCGATCCTTCCGACGCTACGCTGGCGGTTATCGGCGAACAGCACGCCAATCGCGATCCGCTGACAGCCGAGGAGTTGATCCTCAGCCAACGGGTAGAAACCAATGAAAGCGGCACGCTGGATGCGTTGGTTGCGCATATTCGTCAGCGCTTGCCGGGCCTGTAAGAAAAGTTTCTTGGTCGTATCGTCGGCTTCGTCGCACGACCCAGAAATAGTGGCACTATAATGGCTTACTACCTCCAGCTGGTATTGCCATCATGAGTCAGCCGAAGCTTCTCGATACCCCGCTCTACTCGCTTTTGCATAAAGACGATATTCGCGGCTTCAATCAGGAACGCCCCAAAGACGGCGTGATCGACATGCGCGGTGGCGATTTCCGTGGGCTGGACCTGCGTGAACTGGACGCCGCGGGTGTGGATTTCACTGACGCGTATTTCCGCTCCGCTGATTTGCGCGGCCTGGATCTGCGCGATTGCCCATTGGAAGGTGCAAGCCTGGCCCACGCGCAGATCTCCGGGACTTACTTTCCGCCGCAATTGACTGCCGATGAGATCCTTATGTCGGTCAACTTCGGAACGCGCCTGCGCTATCGCACCAGATAACGCCCTTTTATGACGCCCGGCCACGCAGGACGCGTGGCACGGACGCTGCCGTCAAAATTTTCGCGCCATTCTTATAAGCATTTGGCCGTTTCTTCGTAAAGAATCACGCTTTTCCTGCTGAGCGCTACACTCCTTTTCAGGCTTGCCTGGTCACGATACCCACCGCACCATTCGGCCGTCGCAAGGAGGCTTGATGAACGATGAGCTGCAACTCCTGAAAAATCTTGGCAAGACGTCGGCGCAATGGCTGCATGCGGTGGGCATCCACAGTGCCTCCGACCTGCGCCGCCTGGGCGCGGTCGACGCATACCGCGCCGTGCGCACGCGCGGCTTCCGTGCCTCGAAAGTGTTGTTATATGCCATCGAGGGGGCGTTGCTGAATGTTCACTGGAATGACATCCCTGCCGAACGCAAGGAAGCGTTGAATCGCCAGCTGGACGCCATTGCAGCGCGCCAGAAGAATTAAGTCGCGGGGCTGTTTCGAACAAGCGTTTGAGGAAAACACAGCGTCGTTCAAAATCAGCTGTTGACTCTCAAATGAGAATCGTTATGATTATCACAACTGGTCGCGAGATCAGCCGATAACTGAAAGACCATTGGTTCGGACTCTCAGATTATCTCCTCATCAGGCTAATCACGGTTATTTGACCCGGCTCTTGCCGGGTCTTTTTTTGCCCGTAAGAAAGTCCTGCTAGCGAGCAATGATCAGCGGATGTCCACGTTCCGGGTGCGGCTGCACCAACACATCAAGGCCAAATACGGCTTTGAGCGGGCCGGGCCGCAAGACCTGCGCCGGCGTGTCCAACGCATGAGGACGTCCCTTTTCCAGCAGCAGAATTCGGTCGCAATAACGTGCGGCCAGGTTCAAGTCATGCAGAATCACCAGCACTGCCGCGCCTTGATCGGCAAAAGTGCGTATCGCCTGCAAGACAGTGTGCTGGTGCAGTGGGTCAAGCATTGATGTCGGCTCGTCCAACAGCAACGTCTGCCCCGTCTCACCCGGCCATAACTGCGCCAAAACCCGCGCCAGGTGCACACGCTGACGCTCGCCGCCGGACAGCGAGAGGTAGCTGCGACCGATCAAGTGCCCGACATCCGCCGCCTGCAACGCGGCCTCAATGATTTCATCATCACGTACTCGCCCGGTTTGATGGGGCAGGCGCCCCATGCCAACCACCTCTTCGACGCGAAAGGCAAAATCCAGGGTCGAGGACTGGGGCAGCACGGCCAGGCGCTGGGCGCGTTGCGCGCCGCTCCAGTGCTTCAACTCCTGCTGGTCCAGCCACACCTTGCCCTGGTCGGGCTGCAACTCACCGCACAATGCACCGAGCAAGGTACTTTTGCCGGCGCCATTCGGGCCCAGTACACCGAGCACCTCACCCGGCAACAGCGCCAGGGTGACATTCGCCAATACGGTTGTGCGACCCCGACGAACCTGCAGCGCCTCTACTCGCAGCATCAGGCGCGACCCCGCAACAAGAGATAAAGAAAAAACGGCGCGCCGATAAACGCCGTCACAATCCCGATCGGCAATTCAGCCGGAGCCAGCGCCAGGCGAGCCACCAGATCGGCAAACAACAGCAGACTCGCACCCGCCAATATCGAGGCGGGCAGCAACACCCGATGGTCGGGACCGGCCAGCAATCGCACCAGATGGGGCACCACCAACCCGACAAACCCGATCATCCCCGCCGCCGCCACCGCCGCGCCTACGCCGAGCGCCGTACAAAACACCAGTTCACGCTTGAGCCCTTCGACATCAATACCCAGGTGCCCAGCCTCGGACTCGCCCAGCAACAGCGCATTCAACGCCTTCGCGCGGCGCGGCAGCCACAGCGCCACCGCCGCGCTCACCAACAATAAAGGCCACAACCGAGAATAACTGGCGCCGTTCAGGCTCCCCAGGTTCCAGAAGGTCAAGGTGCGCAAGGTGGCGTCGTCCGCCAGATACGTGAACAGGCCTACCGCAGAACCGGCCAACGCGGTCAGGGCGATGCCGGCCAGCAGCATAGTCGCCACATGGGTCTGCCCGTTTCGCCGGCCCAGGCGGTAAACCAGCGCCGTCACGCCCAAACCGCCGAGGAATGCACACAACGACAACAGATAAGGGCCGACCGCATCCGGCAAGCCGGCGAACAACGAACCGCCAACAATCGCGACCGCCGCGCCCAGCGCAGCACCGCTGGACACACCCACCAACCCGGGATCGGCCAACGGGTTGCGAAACAAACCCTGCATCGCCACGCCCGACAAGGCCAGCACGCCACCGACCGCCAGGCCCAGCAAGGTGCGCGGCAAACGGATCTGCCCAAGGATCAGCTCCGCCTGCTCCAACCCTTGAGGGTCAATCGGCAAGCCCATCAAACGCAAAGCGGCCCTGAGCGTATCCAGCAACGGCAGGCTGACAGGGCCCAGGGCCAACGAAAGCCAGATCGCCAGGACACATAACAATGCCAAGCCAATAAACAGGGTCTTGGGTCTGACCAATGTCGTCATGGGGCGGATTCAGCCTGAGACGGATAAAACCCGGCAGACAGTTTCACCAGGCTTTGCGGCAGACGCGGTCCGAGCCCGCCCACCAACAGGGTTGGGTCCAGTTCAACCACGCGGCCATTTTTGGCGGCAGGCGTTGCGGCCAGGATCGGATTTTCCTTGAACAACGCCGCACGCGCCGCTTCGCCGGTCAGGGCCCGATCGGCAAACACCAGTACATCCGGACTCAAACCCGCCAGCGACTCGGCCGAGAACGGCTTGTAACCGGTGTGGGTCGCCAGGTTATGCCCGCCCGCCTGTTGCAACAGCCAATCCGCCGCCGTGTCCTTGCCGGCGATCAGCGGCTTGCCACCCGCGTGGCCGAGCAGCAGCAACACACCCGGCGCCTGTTGCGTGGTCTGCGCCTTGGCGACCGCGCTTTTCTGCTGATTCAGCGCCTGCTCGTATCCGCTAAACAATTGGCGAGCCTTGGCCTCATTGCCCAGCAACTTGCCCAAATGCTCAAGGTTGCCCTTGAGGGTCGGCAAATCCGCCTGCGCGGAGAACATCTCCACTTGCACACCCGCGCCGCGTACCTGCGCCAGTACCGGCGGCGGGCCCATTTCTTCGGTGCCGATGAGTACCTGCGGGCGCAAGCTCAGAATGCCTTCAGCCGACAATTGCCGCTGATAACCGATACTGGGCAGCGCCTTGACCGACTCGGGATGCTGACTGGTAGTGTCCACCCCCACCAGTGTCGACTCGCCACCCAGGGCGGCCACCCACTCGGTCAGCGCGCCACCGGCACTCACCCAGCGTTGTGGCAGTTCCGAGGCGTGCGCCCCGGGGTTGACCAGCAGTCCGACAACAAGCGCGATAGCGCTGGTAAACAGGCGCATAACAGGGTTTCCTTCCAAGGGACGAAGCCGCTCCGGCACTCGTTGATGTGACAGATAAACGCTGCCGGGCATCGTACTGAGCGCAAGATCAACTGACGGACGAAGCCGGCATTTGATAATTGTTTTCATTTGGACGTCAAGGCACTTGAGAATTGAAATGAAGTTCGTCTGCCCCTCCGATACCCTCGCACCCGACAGCAGCCTCGGTTTTGAAATAGACGGTTGCAAGCTGTTGGCCGTGCGCCGCGATGGCATCGCCTACTTCTATATCAACCGTTGCCCTCATCGCGGCATCCCGCTGGAATGGCAGCCTGATCGCTTCCTCGACGAGAGCGCCAGCTTGATCCAGTGCGCCACCCACGGTGCATTATTTCTCATCGAAAGTGGCGAGTGCATCGCCGGGCCTTGTGCAGGTCAAAGCCTCACAGCGCTGCCCGGCCGCGAAGACGAACACGGCCTGTGGGTGCAACTCTAATCGCCGAGCAGCACCTGGAGTCTGCGGTCCACCACGATTTCTTCGTGCGTCACCCGCACCCCGTAGGCCAGCACCTCGACGCCCGCCGCCTTGGCCTCACGCAGGGCGCCAGCATAGCCGGCGTCGATTTCCACGGCAGGCCGCACCGCTTCGATCCCGGAAAGATTCACGCAATACAGTTGCACCGCACGCACCCCGCTGCGCGCCAGGTGTGCCAGTTCGCGCAAGTGCTTCGCGCCACGCTGGGTCACCGCGTCGGGAAACGCCGCCACCGCCGAACCGTCAAAGCCCAAGGTGACGCTTTTGACTTCGACATACGCCGCCCCCTCCGGATACTCCAGGCGAAAGTCGATCCGGCTTTTCTCCTGACCGTACGGCACCTCTCGCTTCAGCGCGGTAAACCCGTTGAGTTCGCTGATCACCCCGGCGTGCAGCGCTTCCTCGACCAATTGATTGGCACGCGCCGTATTCACGCACGCCAGCCGGCCCTGAGGTGTTTCGGCGATTTCCCAGGTGCCGGGCAACTTGCGCTTGGGGTCATCGGAGCGGCTGAACCAGACCTGCCCACCCTCGACCATGCAATTGAGCATCGAACCGGTGTTCGGGCAGTGAATAGTAAGTAACTCGCCGGTAACGGTCTCGATATCGGTGAGAAAACGCTTGTAGCGGCGAATCAGCCGCGCTTCTTCAAGGGGAGGATAAAAGCGCATCAGCCTTGCCAGCTCCGCAAGCCACGGGCGATGCGCTCCACCGCCTCCTGCAGGCGATCGAGGTTTTGCGTGTAGGCAAAACGCACATGATGACCGGCCTGGTAGCGGCCGAAATCCAGTCCGGGCGTAAACGCCACGTGTTCGGTCTCGAGGAAATGCCGACAGAACGCAAAGGCATCGCCGCCGAATGCGCTGATATCGGCGTACAAATAGAACGCCCCCTCCGGCTCCACTGCGATACCAAAGCCAAGTTCGCGCAGGGCCGGTAGCAGGAAATCACGGCGGCGGCCGAACTCGGCGCGGCGCGCTTCCAGAATGCTCAGGGTTTGCGGGGTAAAACAGGCAAGCGCAGCATGCTGGGCCATGCTCGGCGCGCTGATGTAGAGGTTTTGCGCCAGCTTCTCCAAATCCGCCACCGCATCGGGCGGCGCCACCAGCCAACCGAGGCGCCAGCCGGTCATCCCGAAATACTTGGAAAAACTATTCAGGACAAATGCTTCATCATCAACTTCCAGCACGCTGGCGGCATCGGTGCCGTAGGTCAGGCCGTGATAGATCTCATCCACCACCAGGTGCCCATTGCGCGCCTTGATCGCACTGGACAGCCCGGCCAGCTCATCCCGCGTGAGCAGGGTGCCGGTCGGGTTGGCCGGCGATGCGACGAGGGCACCTACGCTGTCCTGGTCCCAGTGTTTGGCCACCAGCTCGGCGTTCAGTTGATAACGCATGTCCGGCCCAACCGGCACCAGTTGAGCGGCACCCTCCACCAGGCGCAGAAAGTGTCGATTGCAGGGGTAGCCGGGGTCCGCCAACAGCCAGTGCTTGCCAGGATCGACCAGCAAGCTGCTGGCCAGTAACAAGGCGCCGGAGCCACCGGGCGTAATCAGAATGCGCTCAGGGTCTACGTTCAATCCGTAGCGCTGCTGATAAAACCCGCTGATGGCCTCACGCAACTCGGGCAACCCACGGGCGGCGGTATAGCGTGTCTTGCCATTGGCCAGCGCGGCCTGGCCGGCCTGGATGATGGGCTCGGCAGTGGTGAAATCCGGCTCACCGATTTCCAGGTGAATCACATCCAGGCCCGCCGCCTGCAGCTCATTGGCTCGCGCCAGCAACGCCATGACATGAAACGGTTCGATGGCGCGGCTGCGCGCACTGTAGGGCTGGGCCATTAGCCTTCCTTAAAGCGTGAGAACAAAGTCAGGATTCTACCGAACCCTTGCGTTAATACATGCTCTATTGCCTGTTCGGCCACCCAAGATGGGCCAGCACGTGCCAGCAAAACGACTAAAATCAACCTTCGAGGCGCTCCACGCCTTACCATGGCGGGCTGCAGCGGTTGGCAGCCCTGTCGAGATGCCTCGACAACCGGGAGTGGCGCACCCCGAATCTATCTGGTAAGTTCGCCCGCTTGCAGCCGCAGGGCCGGCAGGTGTCGGTGACGTTGCAATCCTGCGCAATGGATTAGAAGAGTGAGAGGCGGTCTATTCATGTCCACCCAAGCAAAGCAACAGCAGACTCAAGGCCTCGGCGGCTTCGACCCTTATGTGGAAAAAAAGGGCGAGGAGTACATGGGCGAGCCCATGCGCGAGCACTTCACCAAGATCCTGAACAAATGGAAACAGGACTTGATGCAGGAGGTTGACCGTACCGTTGACCACATGAAGGACGAAGCAGCCAACTTCCCTGACCCGGCCGACCGTGCCAGCCAGGAAGAAGAGTTCGCTCTGGAGCTGCGCGCCCGTGATCGCGAGCGCAAGCTGATCAAAAAGATCGACAAAACGTTGCAACTGATCAAGGACGAGGAATACGGCTGGTGCGAATCCTGCGGCGTCGAGATCGGTATTCGCCGTCTGGAAGCCCGCCCAACCGCGGACCTGTGCGTAGACTGCAAGACCTTGGCTGAAATCAAGGAAAAACAGGTCGGCAAGTAATTGCTGCCGAACTGAACGAATGGGGCGTGCAAACGCCCCATTTGTGTATCTGGCGTTCCTGTTTCCAGTAGTATCCGGCCCATGACAGCCTCTACCTATATAGGGCGTTTCGCCCCCACGCCCAGCGGCCACTTGCATTTCGGCTCCCTGGTCGCCGCCCTCGCCTCCTACCTCGACGCCCGCGCCAACCATGGTCGCTGGCTGATGCGCATGGAAGACCTCGACCCTCCCCGCGAAGAACCTGGCGCCCAGGCCGCGATCCTGCACGCGCTGGAAAGCTATGGCTTCGAATGGGATGGCGAGTTGGTCCGACAAAGCGAGCGGCACGAAGCCTACGCCAAGGTGCTGAACGACCTGTTCAACCATGGCCTGGCGTACGCGTGCACCTGCTCACGCAAACAGCTGGAACCCTACAACGGGATTTACCCCGGCCTGTGCCGCAATGCCGGGCACGACCAGCAGGACGCCGCGATCCGCCTGCGCGTGCCCGAGCTTGCCTACCATTTTACCGACCGCGTTCAAGGCGAATTCCGACAGCACCTGGGCCGCGAGGCTGGCGATTTCGTCATCCGCCGCCGCGACGGTCTGTACGCCTATCAACTGGCGGTGGTGCTCGACGATGCCTGGCAGGGGGTGACCGACATCGTGCGCGGCGCCGACCTGCTCGATTCCACGCCGCGCCAGCTGTACCTGCAGGAACTGCTGGGCCTGCGCCAACCGCGCTACCTGCATGTGCCGCTGATCGTGCAGCCGGACGGCAACAAGCTGGGTAAATCCTACCGTTCACCGCCGCTGACGCAAGACCAGGCAACGCCGCTGCTGCTGCGCGCCTTGCGCGCCCTCGGCCAGCAACCCGGTGACGAACTGCTTCACGCCAGCCCACGGGAACTGCTGGATTGGGGCATCCGGCACTGGGATCCGCTGCTGATCCCGCGCACGCTCACCCTGGCCGAAGCGCAATTGAGTTGAAGGCGCTTGCAGCCGGCCCGGCATCCGTTACCATCGCGACAGTTTTTTAATCAGAGGCCAACATGTACATCTATCGATTGGTCCTGCTGCTGGTCGTCGGGATTTACCTGTTTTCCCCCGCCATCATGGATTGGTGGATCGACGCCACGGGCGCCTGGTATCGCCCTTATCTGCTGTGGCTGATCCTGATCGTCGTGACTTTCATCCTGCAGAGCCAAAAAGATGCCGATGAGCTTTAGCCTCACCCAGATGCTGCTGATCAGCGCCGCCTACCTGGCCGCGCTGTTCGCCGTCGCCTGGATCAGTGAGCGCGGAATGATTCCGCGGGCGATTATTCGCCATCCGTTGACCTACACCTTGTCCCTGGGCGTGTATGCCAGCGCCTGGGCGTTCTACGGCACCGTCGGCTTGGCCTACCAGTACGGCTACGGGTTTCTCTCCAGCTACCTGGGGGTGTCCGGGGCTTTTTTGCTGGCGCCGGTGCTGCTGTACCCGATCCTGAAAATCACCCGCACCTACCAGCTGTCGTCCCTGGCCGACCTGTTCGCCTTCCGCTTTCGCAGCACCTGGGCCGGCGCGCTCACCACCATCTTCATGCTGATCGGCGTGCTGCCTTTGCTGGCCCTGCAGATCCAGGCGGTAGCCGACTCCATCAGCATTCTCACCCGCGAGCCGGTGCAGCACCGCGTGGCCCTCGCCTTCTGTGCGCTGATCACGCTGTTCACGATTTTCTTCGGCTCACGGCATATCGCCACCCGCGAGAAACATGAAGGCCTGGTGTTTGCGATTGCCTTCGAGTCGGTGATCAAGCTGATCGCCATCGGCGGTGTCGGCCTGTACGCGCTCTACGGCGTATTCGACGGCCCGCAACAGCTGGAACTGTGGCTGCTGCAAAACCAGACCGCCCTCGCCGCCCTGCACACGCCGCTGCAGGAAGGCCCGTGGCGCACGCTGCTGCTGGTGTTCTTCGCCTCGGCGATTGTGATGCCGCACATGTACCACATGACCTTCACCGAAAACCTCAACCCGCGCTCGCTGGTCAGCGCCAGCTGGGGCCTGCCGCTGTTCTTGCTGCTGATGAGCCTAGCGGTGCCGCTGATCCTGTGGGCCGGCCTCAAGCTTGGGGCCACCACCAACCCGGAATACTTCACCCTCGGCATCGGCATCGCCGCCAACAGCCCGGCACTGGCGTTATTGGCGTATGTCGGCGGCCTCTCGGCGGCGAGCGGGCTGATCATTGTCACCACCCTGGCGCTGTCGGGCATGGCGCTCAACCACCTGGTGCTGCCGCTGTACCAGCCACCGGCCGAGGGCAATATCTACCGCTGGCTCAAGTGGACGCGCCGCGCGCTGATCGTCGCGATCATCATGGCCGGTTATGGCTTCTACCTGATGCTGGGTGCCGGCCAGGACCTGGCCAACCTGGGCATCGTTGCCTTCGTCGCCACCTTGCAGTTCCTGCCGGGCGTGTTGTCGGTACTGTACTGGCCGACCGCCAATCGTCGCGGTTTTATCGCCGGGCTGCTGGCGGGTATCCTCGTGTGGGTGGTGACCATGCTGCTGCCGCTGGTCGGCAACCTGCAGGGTTTCTACATCCCGCTGCTGAACATGATCTACGTGCTCGACGACACCAGCTGGCACATGGCGGCGATTGCCTCGCTGGCGGCCAACGTGCTGATGTTCACGCTGATCTCGCTGTTCACCAATGCCAGCCCCGAAGAAACCAGCGCCGCCGAAGCCTGCGCGGTGGACAACGTACGCCGCCCGCAACGCCGCGAATTGCACGCGGCCTCGCCCCAGGAGTTCGCCACCCAACTGGCCAAGCCGCTGGGTGCCAAGGCGGCGCAGAAGGAAGTCGAACAGGCGTTGCGCGACCTCTATCTGCCCTTCGACGAACGCCGCCCCTATGCCTTGCGCCGCCTGCGCGACCGTATCGAGGCCAACCTGTCCGGCCTGATGGGCCCCAGCGTGTCCCAGGACATGGTGGAAACCTTCCTGCCCTACAAGGCCGGCGGCGAAAACTACGTGACCGAAGACATCCACTTCATCGAGAGCCGGCTGGAGGACTACCACTCGCGTTTAACGGGCCTTGCCGCCGAACTCGACGCCCTGCGCCGTTACCACCGCCAGACCTTGCAGGAATTGCCAATGGGCGTGTGCTCACTGGCCAAGGATCAGGAAATCCTGATGTGGAACAAGGCCATGGAAGAACTCACCGGCATTGCCGCGCAACGGGTGGTGGGCTCGCGCCTCAATACGCTCGGCGATCCGTGGAAAGCGTTATTGCAGGGTTTTATCAACCTGCCCGACGAGCACTTGCACAAGCAGCACCTGGCGCTCGATGGCCAGACCCGCTGGCTCAACCTGCACAAAGCTGCCATCGACGAACCTTTGGCCCCCGGCAACAGCGGCCTGGTGCTGCTGGTGGAAGACCTGACCGACACCCAGATGCTGGAAGACAAGCTGGTGCACTCCGAACGCCTGGCCAGCATTGGTCGCCTGGCCGCCGGCGTGGCCCACGAGATCGGCAACCCGATTACCGGTATCGCGTGCCTGGCGCAAAACCTGCGCGAAGAGCGTGAGGAAGACGGCGAAATCACCGAGATCAGCGGGCAGATCCTTGAGCAGACCAAGCGCGTGTCGCGCATCGTGCAGTCGCTGATGAGCTTTGCCCACGCCGGCGCCCATCAGAATCAGGACGAGGCGGTGTGCCTGGCCAAAGTAGCCCAGGATGCCATTGGGCTGCTGGCCTTGAACCGGCGCAATTTCGAGGTACAGTTCTTTAACCTGTGCGACCCGGAACACTGGGTCGACGGCGATTCACAACGTTTGGCCCAGGTATTGATCAACCTGCTGTCCAACTCCCGCGATGCAACGCCCGCCGGCGGCGCGGTGCGGGTCAAGACCGAAGCTTTCGAGCATACGGTCGACCTGATCGTGGAGGACGAAGGCAGCGGCATTCCACAGAACATCATGGACCGATTGTTCGAACCTTTCTTCACCACCAAGGACCCCGGTGAAGGCACCGGTCTGGGCCTTGCGCTGGTCTATTCCATCGTTGAAGAGCATTATGGACAAATCACCATCGACAGCCCGGCTGACCTTGAAAGCCAACGCGGCACCCGTATACGGGTGACCTTGCCGCGTCATGTCGAAGCGACGTCCGCTGTGAACTGAGACCGTCGAGAGAATTGAATCAATGCCGCACATTTTGATCGTCGAAGACGAAACCATCATCCGCTCTGCCTTGCGTCGCCTGCTCGAGCGCAATCAGTATCAGGTCAGCGAAGCCGGCTCGGTACAGGAAGCGCAGGAGCGATTCAGCATTCCCACGTTCGACCTGATTGTCAGCGACCTGCGCCTGCCCGGCGCACCGGGCACCGAGCTGATCAAGCTGGGCCAGGGCACTCCGGTGCTGATCATGACCAGCTACGCCAGCCTGCGTTCGGCCGTAGACTCCATGAAGATGGGCGCGGTGGACTACATCGCCAAGCCGTTCGACCACGACGAGATGTTGCAGGCCGTGGCGCGTATCCTGCGTGACCGCCAGTCGGCCGGCAGCACACCGGCCGAACCGCGCCCTGCCGGCAAAACCGCCGAAAAACCGGGCGTCGACAACAGCAACGGCGAGATCGGCATCATCGGCTCCTGCCCGCCCATGCAGGATCTGTACAGCAAGATCCGTAAAGTGGCGCCCACCGACTCCAACGTGTTGATCCAGGGCGAGTCCGGTACCGGTAAAGAACTGGTGGCCCGTGCACTGCACAACCTGTCCAGGCGCGCCAAGGCGCCGATGATCTCGGTGAACTGCGCGGCGATCCCCGAATCCCTGATCGAGTCCGAACTGTTCGGCCACGAAAAAGGCGCCTTCACCGGCGCCAGCGCCGGGCGTGCGGGCCTGGTGGAAGCGGCGGATGGCGGCACCTTGTTCCTTGACGAGATTGGCGAGCTGCCACTGGAAGCACAGGCGCGGTTGCTGCGGGTATTGCAGGAAGGCGAGATTCGACGCGTCGGCTCGGTGCAGTCGCAGAAGGTCGATGTGCGCCTGATCGCCGCGACCCACCGCGATCTCAAGAGCCTGGCCAAGATCGGCCAGTTTCGCGAAGACCTGTATTACCGCCTGCACGTGATCGCCCTCAAGCTGCCGGCCCTGCGTGAGCGTGGCGCCGACGTCAACGAGATCGCCAATGCGTTCCTGCTGCGCCAGAGTGCGCGCATCAACCGTACCGACCTGACGTTTGCCCCGGACGCCGAGCAGGCGATTCGGCACTACTCGTGGCCAGGTAACGTGCGCGAACTGGAGAACGCAGTGGAGCGTGCGGTCATCCTGTCGGAGAGCCCGGTAATTTCCGCCGAGCTGCTGGGTATCGATATCGAACTCAGTGATCTGGAGGATGACGACTTCATCGGTCTGGCGCCGCAATCGGGCGGGAGCAACACCAGTCATGAACCGACTGAAGATCTATCACTGGAAGATTACTTTCAGCATTTCGTGCTCGAGCATCAGGATCACATGACCGAGACTGAACTGGCGCGCAAGCTGGGTGTAAGCCGCAAATGCCTGTGGGAACGGCGTCAGCGCCTGGGTATTCCGCGGCGCAAGACCGGCGTTGCCAGCGAGAGTTGAGGGGGCGCCCTCACAGGTAACACCCTCAGATGTGAAAAAACTGTTACCGCGGATATTTCGCGTAACAAAAGCCGGGGCTTACGGTAACGAAGCCCCGGCTTTTTTTCGTCCACCAAAACCCTGAAATCGCCTCAACCCCCTGATTTTACTGGGCGGCGCAAAAGTTGGCACGCACCCTGCTATATGCTTAGTACAAAAACAATAACAAGCTCTGAACAAGACAATAAAAATAAGACGAATCGACTCACGCATAACAAAAACAACACGGCGGAGGCGCAGCTAACTGATTCTTTTGGAGAGGCGTTGCATTTGGGGCTTGCCCCGCAACCAGGCCGAGAACAACAAAAACTGCCCTAAGGCAGAGCCTGAACTGGTTGGATCGTAGATCAGCAACACAGCGACCAAAGCAATCCGTTTGCTCTTGGCTCCCGATTGGGAGTGTCATGAAGGTGAAGCTTCCTGACGAGGGCGATCAATAAAAACAAAAAGCCCGACACCCATAATAAAAATAGAGTACGCAACTACTTCTGGGGGAGCTTCGGCTCCCCTTGTAGTTTCTGCGTTTTAGCCCCTGAGGCATTCGTTTGAAGCTTTCAAAGCAACGCTTGCAGCTTGTTCCTACACCATCCCCTGACTAAATGCTAGAATCCCGGCCCATCATGCGGTCATTCTTCGTTATGGCCGAACATTCCTTCAAACAGTGCATCCCATGCTGAAGAAGTTGTTCCAGTCATTCCGTTCTCCCGTGCGTCGTACGCAACACATTCGCAGCACGCCTGAAGTGCTTAACAGCAATCAGCATTCATTGCAGCGCGCTCAGTTCAGCCGCTACGCGGTGAACATCGTCGAACGTTTGCAGAACGCCGGCTACCAGGCCTATCTGGTGGGCGGCTGCGTACGTGACATGCTGCTTAATATCACGCCCAAGGATTTCGACGTCGCCACCAGCGCCACGCCGGAGCAGGTGCGTGCCGAGTTTCGCAATGCGCGCATCATCGGTCGCCGTTTCAAGCTCGTGCACATTCACTTCGGCCGCGAAATCATCGAGGTCGCGACCTTCCGTGCCGGTCATCCGCAAAACGATGAAGAGGAAGACACCAACCAGTCCTCCCGCAACGAAAGCGGGCGCATCCTGCGCGATAACGTCTATGGCACGCTGGAAGAAGACGCGCAGCGCCGCGACTTCACCATCAATGCCCTGTATTACGACCCGGTCAGCGAGCGCATCCTCGATTACGCCAATGGCGTGCCCGATATTCGCAACAACCTGATCCGCCTGATCGGTGAACCGACGCAGCGCTACCAGGAAGACCCGGTGCGCATGCTGCGGGCCGTGCGCTTTGCCGCCAAGCTGAATTTCGGCATCGAGAAACACACTGCCGCACCGATTCGCGAACTGGCCCCGATGCTGCGTGAAATCCCTTCGGCGCGGCTGTTCGAAGAAGTGCTCAAGCTGTTCCTTTCGGGTTATGCGGCCGACACTTTTGAGATGCTCGTCGACCTGCAGCTGTTCGATCCTCTGTTTCCGGCCAGCGCCGAAGCCCTGGAATACAACCCGACGTACACCCACACCCTGATCAGCGAAGCGTTGACCAACACTGACCTGCGCATCAAGCAGAACAAACCGGTCACCCCGGCGTTTCTGTTTGCCGCGCTGTTGTGGCCAGCCTTGCCCAAACGCGTACTGCGCCTGCAGGACCGTGGCATGCCGCCCATTCCGGCGATGCAGGAAGCCGCTCACGAGCTGATCACCGAGCAATGCCAGCGCATCGCGATTCCGAAACGCTTCACCATTCCCATCCGCGAGATCTGGGACATGCAGGAGCGCCTGCCACGCCGCAGTGGCAAACGCGCCGACATGCTGCTGGACAACCCGCGCTTCCGTGCCGGCTACGACTTCCTGCTGCTGCGCGAAAGCGCCGGCGAGCAGACCGACGGCCTGGGCGAATGGTGGACCGATTACCAGGACGCCAACGACAGCGGGCGCCGCGACATGATTCGTGACCTGGGCAGCAAAGGCGATGGCGAAGGCGTTGCGCCCAAAAAACGTCGGCGCAGTAGCAGCAGCAAGCGCAAACGCAGCGGCGCCGATGCCTCGGGCGCCGCAGGCGAATAAACGTGGAACGTATCTACATTGGCATGGGCAGCAACCTCGCTGCCCCGGATCAGCAATTGCGCAGCGCTATCGAGGCGCTGGCGCAGTTGCCAGACACCACCGTCGCCGGTGTCTCCGCCTTCTACCAAAGTGACTCCCTGCTCCCCGGCCAGCCGCGCTACACCAACGCGGTAGCAGCCCTGAACAGCAGCCTTGCGCCCCTGGAACTGCTGGATGCGTTGCAAGCCATCGAGAACGATCAGGGCCGCGAGCGCCTTGAGCGCTGGGGGCCACGCACACTCGACCTGGACATCCTGCTGTTCGGCGATCACCTGATCGATGAGCCTCGCCTCAAGGTGCCGCATTACCAAATGCACCTGCGGGCGTTTGTGCTGTATCCGCTGGCCGAATTGGCCCCGGCAAATTTCCATTTACCGGACGGCCAGCCTTTAAGCCAGTTGCTGGCAACTTGCCCGTTCGAAGGCCTGGAACGCATTCCCCAGAACTGACGCGGTCAAAGTGGGAACTGGCTTGCCTGCGAAGGCATCAACCCGGCCCAACGGAACACCGAGGTGCCTGCATCGCAGGCAAGCCAGCTCCCACATGCGATTTTCACGGCCTTCAACCTGCTGAATCGCGTCAGTAACAGGGGTAACACCGCCCTCGTAACAATGCGGTAACACATCCAATTGACTTCCCGTGTCCTCCTCACGACTATAGGCGTCCCGCTGCCGCCAACCCGGCAATGAAGGGCGCAATCCAGGCCTTATAAGCACTGCTCTCAAGACAGTGCGCCTGTATAAACGAAGACTCACGCGCGTTACTCGCTGTTTCCAAGCGCCTGAACGAGGACCCTTTCGATGCCAGACATTACCCTGACCACCTTGCAGAGCCTCAAGCTCAAAGGTGAAAAAATCACCATGCTGACCTGCTATGACGCCACATTCGCCAACGCCTGCTGCCAGGCAGGCGTCGAAGTGTTGCTGGTAGGTGACTCCCTGGGCATGGTTCTTCAAGGGAATGACAGCACGCTCCCCGTCACCACCGATGAACTCGCCTACCACACCGCCAGCGTCAAGCGCGGAAACAAAGGCGCGTTCATCATCGCTGACCTGCCGTTCATGGACTACGCCACCGTCGAACAGACGTTCCTCAACGCCGGCAAGTTGATGCGCGCCGGTGCGCACATGGTCAAGGTCGAAGGCGCGCTGTGGCTCGCCGAGTCGATCCGCCTGCTGGCCGAGCGCGGCGTACCGGTGTGCGCTCACATGGGCCTCACGCCGCAGTCGGTGAACCTCCTCGGCGGTTACAAGGTGCAGGGTCGCAACGAGGCCCAGGCGCGCCAGATGCGGGCCGATGCCATCGCCCTGGAGCAAGCCGGCGTTGCCATGATCCTGCTCGAATGCGTGCCCAGCGAACTGGCCGCAGAAATCACCCAGGCTGTCAGCGTGCCGGTCATCGGCATTGGCGCGGGCTGCGCCACCGACGGCCAGGTGCTGGTGTTGCACGACATGCTCGGCTTGTCGATCACCGGTCGCGTGCCCAAGTTCGTGAAGAACTTCATGGCTGGCCAGGACAGCATTCACGCAGCCTTGAGCGCGTACGTCGCCGAAGTCAAAGGCGTGACCTTCCCCGCCGCCGAACACGGATTTTCTGCATGAACACCGTAAAAACCCTGCGTGAACTGCGTGCTGCCGTAACTCACGCCCGCAGCGCCGGCAAGCGCATCGGCTTCGTGCCGACCATGGGCAACCTGCACGAAGGCCATGCCACCCTGGTGACCAAGGCCGTGCAGCAAGCCGACTTCGTGGTCGCGAGTATCTTCGTCAATCCGCTGCAATTCGGCGCCAATGAAGACCTGGACAAGTATCCCCGCACCCTCGCCGCCGACCAGGAAAAACTCCTGCAGGCCGGCTGCAATCTGCTGTTTGCACCGACCGTCGAGGAGATGTACCCGGGCGGCATGACCGGCCAGACCCGCGTCAGCGTCCCGCACCTCTCCGAAGGCCTCTGTGGCGCCAGCCGTCCCGGGCACTTCGAAGGCGTCGCCACGGTGGTGAGCAAGTTGTTCAACATGGTGCAGCCGGATATCGCCGTGTTTGGCCAGAAGGACTACCAGCAGTTGGCGGTCATCCGCGCCATGGTGCATGACCTGAACATGCCGATCCAGATCATCGGCGAGCCCACCGTGCGCGCCGAAGACGGCCTGGCGCTGTCATCGCGCAACGGTTTTCTCTCCGAGCAGGAACGCGCCATCGCCCCAGTGCTGTATCGCAGCCTCAGCCGCATTGCTGCGGCCATCAAGGCCGGCGACCATGACTTCGCCAGCCTGCGTGCCGAACAAATGAGGCAGATCGAAGCCGCCGGGTTGCGCCTGGATTACCTCGAAGTGCGCCAGGGTGTGCATTTGCGCCCCGCCACGACGCAGGACAAGGACATTGTGATTCTGGTCGCGGCGTTCCTGGGCAGCACCCGGTTGATCGATAACCTGCATCTGAACCTCAACTGACCCCGCCTAGGCAGCACGCCTGTTGCCCTGATCGCCGTGCCGGTATAAAAAAGTACCGGCCACGGCGCAGACAAAGCCAAGACATATCGACACGCTAGGTTTAATGTAATCGCCCGGCGCTAAGGTTAGCGCTGTCCGCAACCCAATTGTTGCGACAAGACTGGACGTTCCGGGCTTTGAAGTGTCCTAAAGGCAGTCCCCGTAATAAAAGGAAACCCGCAGCGATGGCGTACTACCGCACTCCTCATGACGTTACCGCGCTGCCCGCCTGGCAAGCGCTCAATCAACATCGCCAAGCCATGCAGGATTTCAGCATGCGCGAAGCCTTCAATGCCGATCCGCAGCGCTTTTCCCAGTTCACCCTGAGCAGCTGTGGGCTTTTCCTCGATTACTCGAAGAACCTGATCACCAGCCAAACCCGTGACCTGCTGGTGGGCCTGGCCGATGAAGTGGGCCTCAAGGACGCGATCAACGCGCTGTATGCCGGCGAACCGGTCAACTCCTCCGAAGGCCGCCCTGCCCTGCACACCGCCCTGCGCCGCCCGGTAGGCGACAAGCTGTCGGTGAACGGCGTCAACATCATGCCGGACGTGCACAAGGTGTTGAACCAGATCACTGACCTGGTCGGCCGCATTCACGACGGTCTGTGGCGTGGCTACACCGAAAAGCCGATCACCGACGTGGTGAACATCGGCATCGGTGGTTCGTTCCTCGGCCCGGAGCTGGTCTCCGAGGCGCTGTTGTCTTACGCCCATAAGGGCGTGCGTTGCCACTACCTGGCGAATATCGACGGCAGCGAGTTCCATGAGCTGACCATGAAGCTGCGCGCCGAGACCACGCTGTTTATCGTCTCGTCAAAATCGTTCAACACCCTGGAAACCCTGAAAAACGCCCAGGCCGCCCGCGCCTGGTACCTGGCCCAGGGTGGCTCGGAAGCCGAGCTGTACCGCCACTTCATCGCTGTGTCGAGTAACAACGCGGCGGCGGTGGCCTTTGGTATCCGCGAAGAAAACATCTTCCCGATGTGGGACTGGGTCGGCGGCCGTTATTCGCTGTGGTCGGCCATTGGTCTGCCCATCGCCCTCGCCATCGGCATGTCCAACTTCAAGGAACTGCTGTCGGGTGCCTACACCATGGACCAGCATTTCCTGACCGCACCGTTCGAGCAGAACATGCCGGTGCTGCTGGGCCTGCTGGGCGTGTGGTACGGCAACTTCTGGGGAGCGCAAAGCCATGCGATCCTGCCGTACGACCACTACCTGCGCAACATCACCAAACACCTGCAACAGCTGGACATGGAATCCAACGGCAAGAGCGTGCGCCAGGACGGCACACCCGTGGCCACCGACACCGGCCCGGTCATCTGGGGCGGCGTGGGCTGCAACGGCCAGCATGCGTACCACCAGTTGCTGCACCAGGGCACCCAACTGATTCCGGCCGACTTCATTGTGCCGATTGTCAGCTTCAACCCGGTGTCCGACCACCATCAATGGCTCTATGCCAACTGCCTGTCGCAGAGCCAGGCACTGATGCTCGGCAAGACCCGCAGCGAAGCCGAAGCCGAGCTGCGCGACAAAGGCATCGCAGAGGACGAAGTGCAGAAGCTGGCCCCGCACAAGGTGATCCCGGGCAACCGTCCGAGCAACACCATTGTGGTCGAACGCATCAGCCCGCGTCGTCTCGGCGCGTTGGTGGCTATGTATGAGCACAAGGTGTTCGTGCAGAGCGTGATCTGGGGCATCAACGCCTTCGACCAATGGGGCGTGGAGCTGGGCAAGGAGCTGGGCAAGGGTGTTTACAACCGCCTCACCGGCGCCGAAGAAACCTCGGCCGAGGACGCGTCCACCCAAGGCCTGATCAACTACTTCCGCGGTCGTCATCGCGGCTGATACCTGCCTCAACGCGACCCCGGCCTGCTCAGGCCGGGGTTAGCTGTTAAACTCCCCGCCCCTGTTTTCCTCATTTACAGCAAGGCGCGCTCCATGTCCCCCCTGAACCAGGCGCTGCGCGCCGCCCTCGATCATCGCCAAGACCTGATCAACGAACTGCACGCCCAGGGCACCGACTGCTATCGGCTGTTTCACGGCAGCCAGGAAGGCGCCGGCGGCCTGACTATCGACCGCTATGGCCCGCAATTGCTGGTGCAAAGCTTTCACCAGTCGCTGGACACCGCAGACCTGCTGGACCTGCATCAACAGATCAATCAGTTCATGGGCCTGGAATTGCTGCTGGTGTATAACGACCGCTCCCGTGGCAACTCGCGCATCGACCGTGACGATACGGTGTATCGCGCCGAGCCGGCGGCGCTGGAAGACCTGGTCGGCCACGAATGGGGCCTCAATTATCGCGTACGCGGGCGCCACGCCGGGCAGGACCCGCTGTTGTTCCTGGACCTGCGCAACACCCGTGGCTGGGTCAAGGCGCACAGCGCCGGCAAAAGCGTGCTGAACCTGTTCGCCTACACCTGCGGTGTTGGCTTGAGCGCGGCGGCCGGCGGTGCCCGCGAGGTGTGCAACCTGGACTTTGCCGAGGGCAACCTGGCGGTCGGTCGTGAGAACGGTCTGCTGAACCCGCAATTGCCGACCATGGCGTTTGTGCAGTCCGATTACTTTCCGGCGATTCGCCAACTGGCCGGCCTGCCCATCACCCAGCGGCGCGGCCACACACTGCCAGCTTACCCGCGCCTGGAGCAACGTCAGTACGACCTGGTGCTGCTCGATCCGCCCGCCTGGGCCAAGAGTGCGTTCGGCACGGTCGATCTGCTGCGCGACTACCAGAGCCTGCTCAAGCCGGCGTTGCTGGCAACCGCCGACAATGGCGTGCTGATCTGCTGCAACAACCTGGCAAAAGTGGGCATGGACGATTGGCGGGAGCAGGTGCTGCGCTGTGCCGAAAAAGCCGGGCGACCGGTACGCGACTGGCAAATCATGACGCCGGGAGCCGACTTTCCGTCGCAGGATCAACAGCCACCCCTGAAGACCCTGATCCTGCAGTTGTAGTCCTTTTCCCAATAGGCTCGGTGCTTCGGAACCGATAACCCGTGCCATACTCCAAGGCACTCCTGTTCGATATAGATGGCGTCGCCCATGTCCAAAGGATTGATCCGCGCCATTGGCGCACTGCTGACCGCACTGGCTCTGTACAGCTTGCTGGGTTTTCTGATTCTGCCGGGCATCGCGCTTCGTATTGCCAACCAGCAACTGGCCCATTACGCCACGGTGCCGGCAAGACTGGAGCGTATCGAACTCAACCCGTTCAGCCTGGAAGTGACGGCCTGGGGCTTGAAAGTCGGCGAACCGGGTAAGGAGCAGGTCGGTTTTGAACGCCTCTATGCCAACCTGCAACTCGACAGCCTGTGGACCCGCGCGCTGCACCTGGCGGATGTGCAGTTGGACCAGCCCAAGACCGAGCTGCTGTTCGACAAGTCCGGCACATTGAACCTGGCGCAGCTGTTCAAACTGCCGCCCAGCGAGCCCACCCCGACAGACCCGGACGCCAAGCCCTTCCCGCTGCGTATCGACAGCGTCAAGCTGGCCGGTGGCTACGTGCACTTTCAGGACCTGCGTCCCAGCGAACCCATCGAATTCCTCTACGACAAGCTCGACTTCGAGCTGAAAAACCTCAGCACATTGCCTGAAGACAATGCCGACATGACCCTGGTGGCCGCCGGCCCTGCGGGCGGGCAAATCGACTGGAAGGGCAATTTCAGCCTGGTGCCCATCACCTCTGAAGGCACCTTGAAAGTCACCGATGGCAAGATGAAAGCCTGGTGGCCCTATGTGCGTGATGCCTTGCCGCTGGTGCTGGAAGACGGGGTGCTGAATTTCAACACGCATTACACCTTCAGCCTGGCCAAGGAAACTGAACTCAAACTGACCAACACCACGGCCAGCATCGCGCCATTTGCCATCAACGCCCCGGATGGCCGGCCGCTGGTGCGCCTGGAGCGTCTGGACGTGAGTGACACCACGGTCGACCTGGCCAGGCAGCAAGTGGTGGTTGGCAAAATCCGCAGCAACAAGCTGGAAACCTGGGCCGCCCGCGAAGCCGACGGGCAACTGGACTGGCAGAAACTGTTCGCCAGCCAGCCGAACAAACCGGCCAGGGCGCCGGAACCCGCCAGCGCTCCGGCGACGGCCGACTCGCCCAAGCCTGCCCCTGCAGCACCGAGCAAACCGTGGCAAGTGCTGCTCAAGGATGTGCAACTGCGCAACTACCAGGTGCATCTGGCTGACCGTCAGGCTCAACCCGCCGTCGCGCTGGAGCTGGGCCCGCTGAACGTCGATGTGCAGAACTTCGACAGCCTCAACCAGAAACCCTTCACCCTCAAGCTCGACAGCGGCCTGGGCAAGCAGGGCAAACTCCAGGCCAGCGGTGAGGTGAATCTCAACCCGGTCAGCGCGAAGTTGAAGGTAAACACCCAGGATATCGATCTGCGGGTGGCGCAGTCCTACATCAGCCCGTTCATCCGCCTGGAACTGCGCAGCGGCATGCTCGGCAGCAACCTGGATGTAAACCTCACCAGCACCGATCCGCTGAAGCTGCAGGTCACCGGCCGGGCGCAGGTCGACCAGTTGCACACGCTCGACACCCTCAAGACCCGCGACTTTCTCAAATGGCAGCGCCTGGTGCTCGAAGGCGTGAATTATCAGCACGGCGACAGCCTGTCGATCGACAAGGTCAACCTGCTGCAACCCTATGCGCGCTTCATGATCAACGATGACCGCACCACCAACATCGATGACCTGCTGATTCCGCAGCCGGCCGACAATGGTGCCAAGTCGTCGGCCAAGCCGGCAGCGAGCAAAGATAAGCCGCTGGGCATCCGAATCGGCCAGGTGGCGATCAATGACGGTTCGGCCAACTTTGCCGACTTCAGCCTCACGCCCAACTTCGCCACTGCCGTGCAGCAGCTCAACGGACAAATCGGCACGATTGACAGTCGCCAGAGCAAACCGGCCAGTGTCGACATCAAGGGCAAGGTGGACCGCTACGCACCCGTCACCATCAAGGGCAGCGTAAATCCGTTTGATCCGATGGCAGCGCTGGACATTGCCACCAGCTTCAAACGTGTCGAGCTGACCACGTTGACGCCCTACTCCGGGAAATTCGCCGGTTTCCGCATTCGCAAGGGGCGCTTGAACCTCGACTTGCACTACGTGATCACCAAGGGCCAGCTGAAGGCCGAGAACAAGGTGGTGGTCGAGCAATTGCAACTGGGTGAAAAAGTCGACAGCGCCGATGCCGTGGACCTGCCGATTCGTCTGGCGATTGCACTGCTCAAGGACACCAACGGCAGAATCTCCCTCGAGTTGCCGGTGAGCGGCGATTTGAATAATCCACAGTTCAGCGTGATGCCGATTGTGTGGCAGACCCTGCGCAACCTGGTTGCCCGTGCGGCCACCGCGCCGTTCAAGTTCATTGGCGGGCTGGTGACGGGCGGCGGTTCGGAGGATCTGGGCAGTGTGTCGTTTGCGGCAGGCTCCAGTGACTTGGACAAGAATGCCGAAGGCGCGCTGAACACGCTCGCCAAGGCCTTGAAGGAACGCCCTGCGCTGCGCCTGGAAATTGAAGGTACGGCGGCAGCCAGCAGCGACGGGCCGTTCCTGGCACACGAGCGTCTGGAGCGTGAATACCAATACAACTACTACAAGATTCTGCAACGCCGTGGCGACAAGGTTCCTGCCCAGGCATCACTGCTGGAAGTACCGGAGAAGGAAAAGGCGCCATTGCTTGAAGGTATCTATCGCACGCGTCTCAAGCAGCAACCGCCCGCTGAATGGAAAGGCTTGAGTGACGCCGAACGCGCGGCAAAACTGCGCGACGGTGTGCTCAAGTTCTGGAGCGCCAGTGATGTGTTGCTGCGTCAGCTGGGTCAGGACCGAGCCAGTACCATCAAGGACTACCTGGTGGACAAGGGGCAGCTTGAAGATGACCGGGTGTACTTCATCGACACTCAACTGGGGCAGGCAGAGAAAGACGGCCGCGTAGTCACACCGATGCATCTGGATGCCGAGTGACCTGAGGCCTCTATAGATCCAAATGTGGGAGGGGGGTTGCTCTCGATAACGGGCTGTCAGTTGATTTATTCATCACTGACCCGCCGCTATCGGGAGCAACCCCCCTCCCACTTTTTTTGATTTGGGTACATCAGACCCACAATAAAACAGGCCCCGGCACAAGTGCCGGGGCCTGTAATGACCACATCCGTGTGGTCGGTCGCATGAACTCCGGGGTGCGTTGGGTGGATATCTGACTCACCCGCCGCCGCCATTCAGTTCAGTTGAACCGTTGAGCGTTACTCTGCTTTCAAGCCATCAGCCGAAACAGCTTTAACGCCTTTGATTTTCTTCGCGATGTTCACAGCGGTGGTTTTCTGAGCTTCAGTCACCGCTACGGTGGAAGACAGGGAAACTACGCCTTTGTTGGTTTCGACTTTGATGTCGGTACCAGGAATACCTTTCTCGGTTACCAGGTCAGCTTTGACTTTGGTAGTGATCCAAGTGTCGGTGGTAGCGCCTTTGGCGTCATGAGCTGCGCCTTTGGTCTTGTCGATGTTGTCTGCCTTGGTAGCGCCGCCAGCCAGCAGGCCGTCAGCGGAAACAGCAGTCACACCTTTGATTTTCTTGGTGATGGCTACAGCGGTCGCTTTCTGCGAGTCCGAGATAGCTACCTTGGAGGACAGGGAAACCACACCTTTGTTGGTTTCAACCATGATGTCCGAACCTGGGATGCCTTTTTCAGTCAGCAGGTCAGCTTTGACTTTGGTGGTGATCCAGGTGTCCGAAACGCTTTCCTTAGCCTGGGTGGCTTCGCCGGCCGCCAAAGTCATAGGGGCTTGGGAAGTCTGAGCAAAGGCTACGTTAGCACCCATGGCCAGAGTCAGAGCGGTAGCAGTAGCGAGAGCGAACTTCTTCATACGAGTAACTCCTGTTTTATTAAAAGACTGCAGTACGTAAATCTTGGTACTGAAGCGCTAACAGGGATATTGCAGGCAGTGTGCCAAGTTGCAGTACGAGATTAAATCCTTTAAAAACAACGAGTTATAAAACTGCCCTGTTTCCGGAATCGTGCAACTTGCATGAAGACGGCCGGATCTGCATGCAAGTTGCGGCTTTTGTCCGTGGTGCTAAACGGCTGATCACGCCTACCTTTCGTGCGCCCATAAAAAAAGGACTCCGAAGAGTCCCTTTTCAGCGTGAAGCCTAGGGGTGATTAAACGCCCGAGGCCTTGGCTGCTGCAACGTCCTTGATGGACAGCTTGATACGGCCGCGGTTGTCCACGTCCAGTACCAGCACTTCCACTTCCTGGCCTTCTTTCAGAATATCAGTCACTTTCTCTACGCGAGCATCGCTGAGCATGGAGATGTGAACCAGACCGTCTTTGCCCGGCAGGATGTTGACGAATGCGCCGAAGTCGACGATGCGCTCAACCTTGCCGACGTAGATCTTGCCGATCTCGGCTTCGGCAGTGATGCCCAGAACGCGCTGACGCGCAGCCTCAGCCGCTTCCTTGGATTCGCCGAAGATCTTGATCGAACCGTCATCTTCGATATCAATCGAAGCCTTGGTTTCTTCACAGATCGCACGAATGGTCGCGCCGCCTTTACCGATGACATCACGGATTTTGTCGGTGTCGATTTTCATCGCGATCATGGTCGGAGCATTTTCCGACAGCTCGGTGCGCGACTGACCAATGATCTGGTTCATCTGGCCGAGGATGTTCAGGCGCGCTTCCAGGGCTTGGCCCAGGGCGATTTCCATGATCTCTTCGGTGATGCCCTTGATCTTGATGTCCATCTGCAGCGCGGTCACACCTTTGGCGGTACCGGCTACCTTGAAGTCCATGTCGCCCAAGTGGTCTTCGTCACCCAGGATGTCGGTCAGGATGGCGAACTTCTCGCCTTCTTTAACCAGACCCATGGCGATACCGGCAACCGGTGCCTTCATCGGCACACCGGCGTCCATCAACGCCAGGGAAGCACCGCAGACGGATGCCATGGAGCTGGAACCATTGGACTCGGTGATTTCCGATACAACACGGATGGTGTACGGGAACACGTCGGCGGCCGGCAGCATCGCAGCGATCGAACGACGGGCCAGACGGCCGTGGCCGATTTCGCGACGACCAGCGCCACCCATGCGACCGCACTCACCGACCGAGAACGGCGGGAAGTTGTAGTGCAGCATGAACGGGTCTTTTTTCTCGCCTTCCAGGGTGTCCAGCAGCTGTGCGTCACGGGCAGTACCCAGCGTCGCGACTACCAGCGCCTGAGTTTCACCACGGGTGAACAGGGCCGAACCGTGAGTCTTCGGCAGCACGCCGACTTCGATGTTCAGCGGGCGTACGGTGCGGGTGTCACGGCCGTCGATACGTGGCTTGCCGTTAACGATGTTTTCGCGAACGGTGCGGTATTCGATTTCGCCGAAGGCGGCTTTAACTTCGCTGGACGAAGGCTGGCCTTCCTCACCGGAAAGCTTGGCAACAACCTGGTCCTTCAGCTCGCCCAGGCGAGCGTAACGGTCGGCCTTGACGGTGATGGCGTAGGCCTGGGAGATCGCGTCGCCGAACTCCGAGCGGATAGCGCCCAGCAATTCGGTGGCTTCCGGAGCAGCAGCCCAGGTCCAGGTCGGTTTGGCAGCTTCGGCGGCCAGTTCGGTGACAGCCTTGATGACAGCCTGGAATTCGTCGTGAGCAAACAGTACCGCGCCCAGCATCTGGTCTTCGGTCAGCTCTTTGGCTTCCGATTCAACCATCAATACGGCTTCGGACGTACCGGCAACGACCATGTCCAGGCTCGACGCTTTCTGCTGCTCGTAAGTCGGGTTGAGCAGGTAGCCGGTGCTTTCGTGGAAAGCAACGCGGGCGGCGCCGATCGGGCCGTCGAACGGAATACCCGAGATAGCCAGGGCAGCCGAGGTACCGATCATCGCAGCGATGTCCGGATCGGTCTTCTTGCTGGTGGAAACGACGGTGCAGACAACCTGCACTTCGTTCATGAAACCTTCGGGGAACAGCGGACGGATCGGACGGTCGATCAGTCGGGAAGTCAGGGTTTCTTTTTCGGAAGGACGGCCTTCACGCTTGAAGAAACCACCAGGGATCTTACCGGCAGCGTAAGTCTTTTCCTGGTAGTGAACGGAAAGAGGGAAAAAGCCTTTGCTTGGGTCAGCGGTCTTGGCGCCAACAACGGTCACCAGTACGGTAACGTCGTCATCAACGGTAACCAGCACTGCGCCGGAGGCTTGACGGGCGATACGGCCTGTCTCGAGGGTAACGGTCGACTGACCGAACTGGAATTTTTTGATAACCGGGTTCACGGTGTCCTACCTTCTTTGTGGCTCTTGGGGAACTTGTCTTCTTGCGAAATTCTTGGGCAATGTCGGGAATCGGCCCAACGCCTGTCCAGGGTAAAACGTGTATCCAGATAAAACTTGAGGCTGGGAGCCTGCCATGGGCCAGCGGGAATCCCACTGACACACGGCAGACAACCAACCTCTAGCGCAATCGCTTGTTAGCGACGCAGACCCAGGCGACCGATCAGAGCCTGATAACGACCCAGATCCTTGCCTTTCAGGTAGTCCAGCAGCTTACGGCGCTGGTTTACCATGCGGATCAGACCACGACGGGAGTGGTGGTCTTTACCGTTGGCCTTGAAGTGACCTTGCAGCTTGTTGATGTTGTGGGTCAGCAGTGCAACTTGCACTTCTGGCGAACCAGTGTCACCAACAGCTTGCTGATAGTCAGCTACGATTTGTGCTTTTTCTTGAACGTCGAGAGCCATGAGGCAATCCTTTTTTCAGGAAACCACCCAAAGGGTGATCTCAATAGGCCAGGGACAAATCCCTGTATCTAAAAATGAGAAGTGACCGTGCCTATTAACAGCCACCCTCGTTCGGTCATTCTGACCGAATCAGTCGACGCGGCGCTATGCGCCCGTCTTCGCTCACTTCACCGATTCCGATGAAACGACCGTTATGATCCTGTACCCGTACCATGCCGAACTTCGGGGCATCCGGGGCACGTACCGGCTGGCCGTTGAGCCAGTAGAACGCGCTGTGCTCCGAGAAGTGCAGCAATGGCCAATCGAGCAAACCGCTGTCCGATGGCATCAGGAAGCGATCAACCGCTTCGTTGCCGCCTTCGGCGTGAACCGCTTCCAACTCTTCCAGCGTGACCGTCTGAGCCAGGCTGAAGGGGCCCGCCTGGGTGCGTCGCAGTTCTGCCACGTACGCACCGCAACCAAGCTGTTCACCAATATCTTCCACGAGGGTACGGATATAGGTGCCTTTGCTGCAGTCCACGGCCAGGCGCGCGGTGTCGCCTTCACAGGCGAGCAATTCCAAGCGCGCAATAGTAACAGAACGCGGTTCGCGCTCCACTACTTCGCCCGCACGTGCCAGCTTGTAAAGAGGCTGACCATCACGCTTGAGGGCCGAGTACATCGGCGGTATCTGGCTGATTTGCCCACGAAAACCGGGTAAAACCGCCTCGATATCAGCACGACCAACGGTCACATCACGCACCTGCAGAACATCACCTTCGGCGTCGGCCGTGGTGGTGGTCTTGCCCAATTGCATCAGGGTTTCGTACCCCTTGTCGGAGTCGAGCAGGTATTGCGAGAACTTGGTGGCCTCGCCGAAGCACAACGGCAACACGCCGGTGGCCAGGGGGTCGAGGCTGCCAGTGTGCCCGGCCTTTTCGGCATTGAGCAGCCAGCGAACCTTCTGCAACGCGGCATTGGAAGTAAAGCCAATGGGCTTGTCGAGCAGAATAATGCCGCTGACGTTGCGACGGATACGTTTGACCTGAGCCACCGCTTACTCCTTGGCGTCTTCAGGTGTGGACGGGTGCTGACTGTCTTCTGCCACCGCGCGCTCGATCAATGCCGACAGGTGCGCGCCACGCACGACGCTTTCGTCGTAGTGGAAGTGCAACTGGGGAACACTGCGCAGCTTCATTTCACGGGCCAACTGCATGCGCAGGAAACCTGCCGCCGCGTTGAGTACCTTGATGCTTTGCGCGATTTCTTCGCTGCTGTCCTGACCCATCACGGTGATGAAGATCTTGGCGTGACCCACGTCACGGCTCACTTCAACGGCGGTAATGGTGACCAGGCCGACACGCGGGTCTTTGACTTCGCGACGGATCAATTGAGCCAGCTCGCGCTGCATCTGATCGCCGATACGCTGGGTACGGCTGTATTCTTTTGCCATGTCTTGTTACCTGTTACTGCCACACGGTGAAACCCGTGGGGTCTGAAAGCGGCAAACGCCCGGCCTGACAAAAGCCAGACCGGGCGTTGCGTTTAGAGTCCGGACACGGCGCCCGGCATTTGCATGCCGGAGCGCCGCGCGGCCCTTGAAGTACGCGAGTTAGAGGCTGCGAGCAACCTGAACCTTCTCGTAGACTTCGATCTTGTCGCCAGGCTTGACGTCGTTGTAGCTCTTGACGCCGATACCGCATTCCATGCCAGCACGTACTTCGGAAGCGTCATCCTTGAAGCGGCGCAGGGATTCCAGCTCGCCTTCGAAGATAACGATGTCTTCACGCAGTACACGGATTGGACGGTTACGGTGCACAACACCTTCGATAACCATGCAACCGGCGATCGCGCCGAATTTCGGCGAGCGGAACACGTCACGCACCTCGGCGATACCCAGGATGTTCTCCCGGACATCGCTGCCAAGCATGCCGGTAAGGGCTTTCTTGACGTCTTCGATGATGTCGTAGATGACGTTGTAGTAACGCATGTCCAGGCCTTCCTGCTCGACGATCTTGCGAGCGCCGGCATCGGCACGCACGTTGAAGCCGAACAGTACAGCGTTGGAAGCCAGTGCCAGGTTGGCGTCGGACTCGGTGATACCACCGACACCGCCACCGACAACGCGCACTTGCACTTCGTCGTTACCCAGGCCATTCAAGGCGCCGTTCAACGCTTCGAGGGAACCACGAACGTCAGATTTGAGAACGATGTTAAGCGTCTTCTTCTCTGCCTGGCCCATGTTTTCGAAGATGTTTTCCAGCTTGCCGGCGTGGGCACGGGCCAGTTTGACTTCGCGGAACTTGCCTTGACGGAACAGAGCCACTTCACGGGCTTTCTTCTCGTCCGACAGCACGCTCATTTCGTCGCCAGCGTCCGGGGTACCGTCCAGGCCGAGGATCTCGACAGGGATGGAAGGACCGGCTTCCTTGATGGGCTTACCGTTC
The DNA here is from genome assembly GCF_034354675.1 of Pseudomonas sp. MH9.3. Classification (NCBI taxonomy): domain Bacteria; kingdom Pseudomonadati; phylum Pseudomonadota; class Gammaproteobacteria; order Pseudomonadales; family Pseudomonadaceae; genus Pseudomonas; species Pseudomonas sp. MH9.3. The sequence goes on from NZ_CP133785.1 coordinate 2,752,870, forward strand.
TCGTCGAGCATGGCACGTACACGGCCATAGTTCGAACCGACCAGTACCATGTCGCCTTGGCGCAGGGTACCGTCTTGAACCAGAACGGTCGCAACCGGGCCACGACCCTTGTCGAGACGCGATTCAACCACAACACCACGACCTGGGGCCGATGGAGTTGCTTTCAGTTCGAGTACTTCAGCTTGCAGCAGGACCGCTTCGAGCAGTTCGTCCACACCAGTACCGACTTTCGCCGAAACCGAAACGAACGGCGTATCACCGCCCCACTCTTCGGAAGTCACACCGTGAACCGACAGTTCGCTACGGATGCGATCGAGATCGGCGCCCGGCTTGTCGATCTTGTTCACTGCAACAACCAGTGGAACACCGGCAGCCTTGGCGTGCTGAACCGCTTCAATGGTCTGCGGCATCACGCCGTCGTCCGCTGCAACGACCAGAATTACGATGTCAGTCGCCTTGGCACCCCGGGCACGCATTGCGGTAAACGCGGCGTGACCTGGGGTGTCGAGGAAGGTGACCATGCCGCGTTCGGTTTCAACGTGGTACGCACCGATGTGCTGGGTAATACCGCCGGCTTCGCCAGCAGCTACCTTGGCACGACGGATATAGTCGAGCAGGGAAGTCTTACCGTGGTCCACGTGACCCATTACGGTCACAACGGGTGCACGGGAGAACGTCTCACCTTCAAACTTCAGGGACTCAGCCAGGGAATCTTCCAGGGCCGTGTCGCTGACCAGGGTCACTTTGTGGCCCAACTCCTCAGCCACGAGCTGAGCAGTTTCCTGATCAAGCACCTGGTTGATGGTGGCCGGGGTGCCCAGTTTGAACATGAACTTGATGATTTCAGCCGCCTTGACCGACATCTGATTGGCGAGGTCGCCAACAGTGATGGTCTCGCCGATCTGCACATCACGCACGACAGGGCCGGTTGGGCTCTGGAAACCGTGGGCATTGCGTTTCTTCAGCTTGGCCTTGCCGCGACCACCACGACGGAAGCCATCGCTTTCTTCGTCGGTAGTACGTGGGGCAACGCGTGGCGCAGGCGCTTTCTCTTTGACCGAAGCACGATGCGGAGCGTTTTTGCGCTCGCCATCGCCACCGCCGCTGCGACGATTGTTGTCGTCGGCGCGTGGCTTGTCCGGGCGACGAGGTTCGTCGCGCTTACGGGCGTCGGCTGCCGGAGCAGGTGCAGCGGCAACCGGAGCGGCCTCACGCACAGCTTCAACAGGCGCAGCAACCGCGTCAGTGGCAGCAGGTTGCGCAGCCGCAGGCTGGCGACGCGCTTCTTCTTCGGCGCGACGCTTGGCTTCTTCTTCAGCCTTCTGACGTGCAGCATTTTCTACTGCGCGACGTTCTTCCAGATCGCGTTTGCGCTCGGCTTCGATTTCTTCCGGGCTGCGCTGTACGAAGACTTTCTTCTTGCGTACTTCAACGCTGATGCTCTTGCTACCCGCAACACGCAGGGTGCTGGTGGTTTTGCGCTGCAATGTAATCTTGCGCGGTTCTTCCACTTTCGCCTTGTGGCTGCTCTTCAAGTGAGTCAGCAAAGACTGCTTCTCACTATCGCTCACACCTTCGTCGGCGGCGGTGTGCGGCAGACCTGCCTCACGCATCTGCTGCAACAGGCGCTCTACCGGTGTTTTGACCTCATCGGCCAGTTGTTTCACCGTGACTTGCGTCATGCACTTCTCTCCTCAGGCCGCGCCTAATTACTCGAACCAATGGGCTCGGGCGGCCATGATCAACTTGCCGGCACGATCTTCGTCAATGCCGTCGATGTCGAGCAGATCGTCAATAGACTGCTCGGCCAGGTCTTCGCGGGTAATTACGCCGCGCACCGCCAGTTCCATCGCCAAATCCTTGTCCATACCCTCAAGCGAGAGCAGGTCTTCGGCCGGATGGGCGTCTGCCAGCTTTTCCTCAGTAGCGATGGCTTTAGTCAACAAACGATCCTTGGCCCGAGCGCGAAGCTCGTTGACGGTGTCTTCGTCAAAGCCGTCGATGTTGAGCATTTCTTCCAACGGTACGTAGGCAATCTCTTCCAGGCTGGTGAAGCCTTCATCTACCAGCACCTGCGCCAGATCTTCATCGACTTCCAGCTCTTCGATAAAGTTTCGCAGGATGTCACCGGTTTCAGCTTGCTGCTTAGCCTGGATGTCCGATTCGGTCATCACGTTCAGGGTCCAACCAGTCAGTTGGCTGGCCAGACGCACGTTCTGCCCACCACGACCAATGGCCTGAGCCAGATTGTCTGCGCCAACGGCGATGTCCATTGCATGGGCATCCTCGTCGACGATAATTGCCGCCACTTCAGCCGGCGACATGGCGTTGATCACGAACTGAGCCGGGTTATCGTCCCACAGCACGATATCAACACGCTCACCGCCCAACTCACCCGACACTGCCTGGACACGCGAACCGCGCATACCGATGCAAGCGCCCTGCGGGTCGATGCGTTTGTCCTTGGAGCGGACCGCGATCTTGGCGCGCGAACCCGGGTCGCGGGATGCTGCCATGACTTCGATCAGACCTTCGGCGATTTCCGGCACTTCAATACGGAACAGCTCGATCAGCATTTCCGGCGCGGTACGCGACAGGATCAACTGAGGGCCGCGGTTCTCGGTGCGGATTTCCTTGAGCAGTGCACGCAAGCGCACACCCACACGGAAGGTTTCACGAGAAATGATGTCTTCACGGGCCAGCAACGCTTCAGCGTTGTTGCCCAGGTCAACGATCACGTTGTCGCGGGTAACTTTTTTGACGGTGCCGGAGATGATTTCACCCAGGCGCTCGCGATAGGCGTCAACGACTTGAGCGCGCTCGGCTTCGCGAACCTTCTGCACGATGACCTGTTTAGCGGTCTGTGCTGCGATACGGCCGAACTCGATCGATTCGATCTTTTCTTCGACGACATCGCCTACATTGGAACCGGGATGCGTTTCGGCAACCTTGCTCGGCCAGGTTTCGATGGCCGGATCATCAAGATCGGCTTCTTCGACGACTGTCCAGCGACGGAACGTCTCATAGGCACCGGTGTGGCGGTTGATTTCCACACGCAGATCAACTTCGTCCTCAAAACGCTTTTTGGTAGCGGTGGCCAGGGCCAGCTCCAGCGCTTCAAAAATCACGTTTGCCGGTACACCCTTTTCATTGGATACCGACTCAACAACCAGCAGTACTTCTTTGCTCATCGTACGCCTCGCCTTTCGCAAGCCATTGGATCCGCGGGATCCGCGTCTCAGTCAAAACTGGGAATAATGTTGGCCTTGTCGATCATATCGATCGGCAACAGGAACTCATGGTCTTCTACCTGCACCACGACATCCTGTTCTTCTACACCGCGCAGAAGGCCCTGAAAGTTGCGTCGCCCTTCGAACGGGGAGCGCAGCTTGATCTTCACTTGTTCACCGGCAAATTTTGCAAACTGATCAATAGTGAACAGTGGGCGTTCCATGCCTGGCGAGGAAACTTCGAGGGTGTATTCAACGGAAATCGGATCTTCAACATCCAGCACACCGCTGATCTGACGGCTGACAATGGCACAATCGTCCACCAGCACGCCGCCCTCTTTATCGATATAAACGCGCAACATTGAGTGGCGACCTTGAGCCGAGAACTCAATACCCCAGCATTCATAGCCCAGGGCCACGACCACCGGGGCCAGCAAGGCCTGCAACTCTTCTAGCTTGCTCGACACCTGAACCCCCTCGTGCATGTATGTGCATGCTGTGCAAAATAAAAAAATGGGCGAAACGCCCATCCTTGAAACGCCGTCGAACAGCGGCGTTGAAAGTGTCCAGCTAACAAAAAGCCCCTTAAAAGGGGCTCCGCTAAAACTGGTTGCGGGGGCCGGATTTGAACCGACGACCTTCGGGTTATGAGCCCGACGAGCTACCAGACTGCTCCACCCCGCGACAAAGCTGGGGCGGAAGTATACGACCGATCCCTTACAGGGTCAATGTAACCTTCCACCTACAAGAAAGCCCGCAACAGCGGGCTCTCCTGATAATTGGTACCGAGAAGGGGACTCGAACCCCTACACCCTATGGGCACAACCACCTCAAGGTTGCGTGTCTACCAATTCCACCACCTCGGCAATACAGCGTTTACAACCCTTCTTACTTTTGCTCTTGAGCTGGAGGTACGTCAGTCGCTGGAGTAGCCGACTTTTGCTCTTGAAGCACCGGGACATCATCAGAAGCCGGTTTCGCCTTTGGTACTTCCAACACTGCCGGGTTTGGCAAACCTGCTTGAGTCAGCACATGAGCTTTCTCTTTAGCAAAGTAACCTAACCCCAAGCTGGTTATGAAGAAACCGGCGGCGAGTATAGCAGTAAACTTACTAAGAAAGGTAGAGGAACCTTGGCTTCCGAACACAGTATTTGAAGCACCTGCACCGAAAGACGCACCAGCATCCGCACCTTTGCCCTGTTGCAGCAAAACCAGGGCAACTACGCCCAAGGCAGCCAACAGATGAAAAACGACTACGACTGTTTCCAGCATTTTTTCAGTTTCCCGCGGCGCGACAGATCGCACCGAACTCATCTGCATTCAGGGAAGCTCCACCAATGAGCCCCCCATCGATATCCGGCATGCCGAACAGTTCGACCGCATTGGCCGCCTTCACGCTGCCGCCGTATAGAAGACGCACACCTTGTGCGACTTCAGAATTCTTTTCCGCCAACTGCGCACGAATGGCTGCGTGCACATCCTGCGCCTGTTGCGGTGTAGCAGTCAGTCCGGTGCCAATGGCCCAGACCGGCTCGTAAGCAATGACCGCGCTTGCAAACGCATCAACACCCAGCTCATCGATGATGCTGTCCAGCTGACGCGAGACAACCTCGATCGTCTTGCCCGATTCACGCTGCTCAAGGGTCTCCCCTACGCACAACACTGGAATCAAGCCACTGGCCTGCGCCGCTGCGAACTTGCGATTGAGCATCTGATCACTTTCGCCCATCAACTGGCGACGTTCCGAGTGCCCAACCAGTACATAGGCGCAACCCGCATCGACCAGCTGACTAGGCGCAACCTCACCCGTCAACGCACCTTGGCCGGGCTCCACCGCAGAATTCTGCGCGCCGACCTGAATCGACGTACCTTTCAAGCCATCAACCACTTGGCTGACATGCAACAAAGGCGGGAAAACTGCGACATCGACACCGCCAGGCAGGGCCAACTCACGAAGGCCGTCGATCAGCTCAGCGACACTGGCGCGGGTACCGTGCATCTTCCAGTTACCAGCTACCATCGTGCGACGCATGCTGTACCCCGTCGGTCAAAGTGGGCGCAGATGTTACCCAACCACACCATCACTGGCAAGCCGAATTCAGGCGCAAACTTCAGTTACCAGTTTTGCCAGGTCTTCGGCATGGCCGCGAACCTGTGTTTCGTCTTCACCTTCGACCATGACGCGCACCAGAGGCTCTGTGCCAGACTTGCGCAGCAACACGCGCCCACGCCCCTCCATCGCCAGCGTCACGCGCTCGCAGGCCTCTTTGACAGCCGGATGCTCGATTGGATTTTCACCACCGGCAAAACGCACATTGAGCAAAACTTGTGGACACTTGCGCAGGGCCTGACGCGCCTGGGCAAGGCTTTCCTTGCGACGACGCAGAGCCAGCAGCACCTGCAATGCGGCAATAATTGCATCGCCCGTGGTGGTGTGCTGGAAACACACGACGTGCCCTGAGTTTTCTCCGCCTACCAACCAGTTACGCTCGAGCAGCTCGGCAATGACGTAACGGTCGCCAACGTTGGCGCGGATGAACGGAATACCCAGATCTGCCAGCGCCAACTCAAGCCCCAGGTTGCTCATCAATGTACCGACGACGCCACCTTGCAGCTTGTTACGCTCATGCAGGTCGCGCGCGATGATGAACAGCAGGTCATCGCCATCTACCACGGCGCCTGTGTGATCCACCATCAGCACGCGGTCACCGTCACCGTCGAAGGCAATACCCAGATCGGCATGCTCGGCGAGTACAGCCGCCTGCAATTGCTCCATATGGGTGGAACCGCAGTTGTCGTTGATGTTCAAGCCGTTGGGCTGGGCCGACAGCACGGTCACGTCGGCACCCAACTCCTTGAATACGCTTGGCGCGACCTTGTAGGTGGCACCATGGGCGCAATCAACCACAATCTTCAATCCGGCAAAACTGGTACTGGTGGGCACACTGCTTTTGCAGAATTCGATATAGCGACCGGACGCGTCGTTGATCCGCGACACCTTGCCCAACTTGCTGGATTCAACCACCGTCATCGGCGCGTCCAGCAACTCTTCGATCATCAATTCGATCTCGTCCGGCAACTTGGTGCCCTGCCCCGAGAAAAATTTGATGCCATTGTCATCATGCGGGTTATGCGACGCACTGATCACGATACCGGCTTCAGCGTGAAAGGTACGCGTCAGGTAAGCAATCGCAGGCGTGGGCATTGGACCCAGCAACATAACGTCGGCACCGGCGGCCGACAAGCCGGCCTCCAGGGCGGATTCGAACATGTAGCCTGAAATGCGTGTGTCCTTGCCTACCAGGATGCGGCACGCGCCCATGCTGCGGAACGCCATGCCTGCCGCCCAACCCAGCTTGAGCATGAAATCAGGGGTAATTGGAAATTCGCCGACCCGACCACGGATACCGTCGGTGCCAAAGTATTTTTTAGTCATAAGTGCTCCATCATTCTTATTCAGCTGATTCTACAGCGGCAATCATGCGCACCACATCAACAGTCTCGGCAACATCGTGCACACGCAGAATCCGCGCACCCTTGCCTACGGCAAGCGCGGCCAACGCCAGGCCGCCATACAAACGCTCACCTACCGGGCGATTCAAGGCCAGTCCTATCATGCTTTTGCGGGAAACGCCGACCAGCAACGGTCGACCAAGGGCATGCAGGGCTTCCATGTGTTTGAACAGGCTTAAATTGTGTTGCAGAGTCTTGGCGAAGCCAAAACCCGGATCAAGAATGACCCTCTCCGGCGCAATGCCTGCTGCGGCACACTGCGCCATGCGCCCAGCGAGAAAACCACTCACCTCGCCCACCAGGTCATCGTAATGGGGATTGTCCTGCATATTGCCGGGCTCGCCCAGCATATGCATCAGACAGACCGGCAGACCGGTCGCCGCAGCGGCATCCAGCGCGCCATCACGCCTCAGCGCACGCACATCATTGATCAGGCCGGCACCCAGCCGCGCGGTTTCGCGCATTACAGCGGGCGTCGAAGTATCGACCGAAATGATCACGTCCAGCTCGCGGGCGATGCACTCGACAATTGGCGCTACGCGCTCCAGCTCCTCCAGCGGAGAGACCACGCGCGCGCCAGGCCGGGTCGACTCGCCCCCCACATCAATCAAGGTCGCGCCAGCAGACACCATGGCCTCGGCATGACGCAAAGCGGCATCCCGTTGGCTAAAGCGGCCACCATCGGAGAAAGAATCGGGGGTTACATTGAGAATGCCCATGACATGTGTATGGGCCAAATCAAGAACCCGATTGCCGCAAGGCAACCGGGTGGAGGACAACGCAGAAGTCATTTCAAACCTTAGTGGTCAGCTGCAGGACCGCCAATCGGGGCTTCAGGGCGTTCGTTCTGAACCACAGGCGGAGTGCCCGAAGTACCCGAACCACCTTCCCAGTCGCGCGGCTCACGCGGCGCACGACCGGCCATGATGTCGTCTATCTGATCGGCATCGATGGTCTCGTACTTCATCAGCGCGTCAGCCATGGCGTCCAGCTTGTCGCGATTGTCAGTCAGGATCTGCTTGGCCGTGCCGTAGCACTGGTCAATGATACTGCGCACTTCGGAGTCGATCAGCTTGGCTGTTTCACCGGAGAAGCTTGCGCTTTGACCACCGCCACCACGCCCCAGGAACACTTCGCCTTCTTCCTCGGCATACATCAATGGGCCCAGTTTTTCCGACAAGCCCCACTTGGTCACCATGTTCCGCGCAATCTGGCTGGCGCGCATGATGTCGTTGGAGGCACCGGTGGTGACCCCATCGAAGCCCAGGGTCATCTCCTCAGCGATTCGACCGCCATACAGCGAGCAGATCTGGCTGATCAACGCACGCTTGGAAAGGCTGTAACGATCCTCTTCCGGCAGGAACATGGTCACACCCAGGGCACGGCCGCGAGGAATGATCGAAACCTTGTAGACCGGGTCATGCTCAGGCACAACACGACCAACGATGGCGTGACCCGCCTCGTGGTAAGCAGTGTTCTGCTTCTCTTTCTCGGACATGACCATGGATTTGCGCTCGGCGCCCATCATGATCTTGTCCTTGGCCAGCTCGAACTCTTTCATTTCCACAATGCGCTTGCCGGTGCGGGCCGCAAACAGCGAAGCCTCGTTGACCAGGTTGGCCAGGTCGGCACCGGAGAAGCCTGGGGTACCACGGGCAATCACGCCCGGGGCCACATCGTCGCCCATTGGTACTTTGCGCATGTGTACTTTCAGGATCTGTTCACGACCACGGATATCCGGCAAACCAACCACAACCTGACGGTCGAAACGGCCTGGACGCAGCAACGCGGGGTCCAGCACGTCCGGACGGTTGGTCGCGGCAATCACGATGATGCCGTCATTCATCTCAAAACCGTCCATCTCGACCAGCAACTGGTTGAGAGTCTGCTCGCGCTCATCATGACCGCCGCCCATGCCGGCACCACGATGGCGACCCACGGCGTCGATTTCATCGATGAAGATGATGCATGGCGCGTGTTTCTTGGCCTGTTCGAACATGTCACGAACACGGCTGGCGCCGACGCCGACAAACATCTCGACAAAGTCGGAACCGGAAATCGTGAAGAAAGGCACCTTGGCTTCACCGGCAATCGCCTTGGCCAGCAAGGTTTTACCAGTACCCGGAGGACCGACCATCAGCACGCCGCGAGGAATACGGCCGCCAAGGCGCTGGAACTTGCCAGGATCGCGCAGGAACTCAACCAGCTCGCCTACTTCTTCCTTTGCCTCGTCGCAACCCGCGACGTCCGCCAATGTGGTCTTCACCTGATCTTCAGAAAGCAGACGCGCCTTGCTCTTGCCGAAGCTCATCGGCCCGCCCTTGCCCCCGGCGCCACCTTGCATCTGGCGCATGAAGAACATGAACACGGCAATGATCACCAGGATCGGGAAGCTCGCGACCAGGAGTTGGGTCCAGATGCTCTGCTGCTCAGGCTGCTTGCCCTCAACGACCACGTGGTTATCCACCAGATCGCCGATCAGACCGTTGTCCTGGATTGCCGGACGGATGGTCTTGAAGCTGTCGCCATCGCTGCGCTTACCGGTAATCACGTAGCCATCAACCGCTACGCGCTCGACCTTGCCATCCTTGACCTGCTGGATGAAGTCGGAATAGTTGAGGGTCTGCGGCTCGTTAGGGCTGGAGAAGTTGTTCATCACCGTCACCAGGACAGCCGCAATGATCAACCACAGGATCAGATTCTTTGCCATATCGTTCAATTAACTACCCTCTGAAGCAAGCTCCGCTGCTGGCGCGCGCTTCGCATGATATTCACCGGCCTAACTTACTACATTACCTACAACTCTTGCAGACGCCGTCTGTAACCCTTTGTGAAACTTTGACTACACAATATTCGTAAAGCTTCATTACGAAAGCGATTTAAAAAAACCTATCGCCCTGCTCGAACACATCAGAATCGCTCTTCGCTTGCCGCACCTTCTACCCCGCGGAACCCGCGGCACAGCAGGTACTGTTCACGGGATCTGTCCCGGGAAGAGTCTGGCTTGCGTGTCTGAACCTTGTCGAACAGCTTGCGGATGTTCTTGTGGTACTCGTCAAAACCTTCGCCCTGGAAGACCTTCACCAGAAAATCACCACCAGGGCGCAACACCCGGCCCGCCAGATCCAGCGCCAGTTCACAGAGGAACATGGCGCGCGGCATATCGACAGCCGGTAACCCACTCATATTGGGGGCCATGTCGGAAATCACAAGGTCCACCTGAGAATTTCCCACAGCTTCCAGAATCTCGGCCAGGACAGAATCCTGGGTGAAGTCGCCGTGCACAAAGGTCACATCGGGGATGCTGTCCATCTCAAGGATGTCGGAAGCGATCAACCGGCCTTGCCCACCAATCAGACGACTGGTCACCTGGGACCAACCACCCGGTGCCGCACCCAGGTCGATGACGCTCATGCCTGGACGAATCAGTTTGTCCTTGTCCTGGATCTCCAGCAGTTTGTAGCTGGCCCGGGAACGGTAGCCGTCCTTCTGCGCCTTTTTGACGTAAGGATCGTTGAAATGCTCTTGCAGCCACTTAAGGCTAGTTTTGGAACGGGCCACGGGCCACCTCGAAAATAAAACGGGTCGTGATTAACTGGGCGGTCCCGGACTCGCTCGGGTAAACTGGCCGCCGCTTTTTACAAGATCAGACGCAGGGGTCAGATTATGCCGCTCACTCAAGAGCAGAAGAAACAGTACAAATCCATTGGCCACCATCTGAAACCAGTTTTGATTGTGGCTGACAACGGTTTGACTGAAGGTGTTTTAGCCGAACTTGAACGCGCATTGGGCGATCACGAACTGATCAAGATCAAGGTCAACATCCTTGACCGTGAAGCGCGCCTGGCGGCCATTGCAGAACTGTGCAAGGTCGGCAAGGCAGACCTGGTCCAGGTCATCGGCAAGATGGCGCTGCTGTACCGCAAGAACTTCAGCGTCAACAAGCAACTGTCGAACGTTCATCGCTTCAAGTAACGAAAAGGGTCACGGGCGTGCTTCGCGCGCCCCGCCACTCCACCCCGGCGCCGGCTGCATCACCAGCACCAGGCCGGAAAACCCTAACACAAGATAGCTGAACAGCTGCCAGCGCAACGCTTCCGGCAGCCAGAGATGCACCGCGCAAAACATCGCGCAGGCATACAGCGCCATCAACAGCAGTTGCCCGCGAATATCCCGCAACAAACTCCCAGCGCCTTCAGCCGTAACCAGCACCAGCGCCTGGAGCGTCACGCACGCTGCTGCAAAACCCACCAGCAGCGCACTCAATAATCCGTCAATCTCATCGATCAGCATCGGCGCCAGGCCAATCAGGCCCAACGCGGGCAACACGCCGATGTGCAACAACCACAGGCCACCGACCCACAGCATCTGGGCCAATTGCCAAAGCATGGCGCCCGCACGCAGCGGGCGCCGTCTTTCAGACGTGACGAACTTCAACAATCTCGTACTCGATCACACCACCCGGCGTCTTAACGGCCACCACGTCACCCTCTTCCTTGGCAATCAAGGCACGGGCCAGCGGTGAACCTACGGAGATCTTGCCGAGTTTGAAGTCAGCTTCGTCCTCGCCCACGATGTGGTAGACGACGCTTTCATCAGTCTCGACGTTGGCGATTTCCACGGTCGTGCCGAAAATCACCTTGCCGGTCTTCGGAATCGTCGTCACATCGATAACCACCGAATTCTGCAGGCGGCCTTCGATGTCGCGAATACGCGCCTCGACCATGCCTTGCTGTTCGCGAGCGGCATGATATTCGGCGTTTTCCTTCAAGTCACCCAGCTCGCGGGCCGTACCGATGTCCTGGCTCAGCTTTGGACGTACGACCTTGGTCAGGTGGGCGTGCTCCTCTTCCAGGGCCTTGAAGCCCTGGACGGTCATTGGGTATTTGGTCATGCCTTCAATCCTGCGTGTAGATCCTGCAAGCGACGCACGGTCTTTTCCGGACCGAACTTGAGCGCTTCGCAGATGGCTTCGCCAGCAGCAATGGTGGTGGTGCAGTAGATCTTGTGCTGCAAGGCATTACGACGAATGGAGTAGGAGTCCGCGATCGACTGGCGACCTTCGGTGGTGTTAATGATCAACGTGACTTCGTCGTTCTTGATCATGTCGACCACGTGCGGACGGCCTTCCGTCACCTTGTTCACGCGACGTACTTTCAGGCCGGCAGCTTCGATCAGCTTGGCGGTCCCGGCGGTAGCCACGACTTCGAAGCCCAAGTTGATCAGATCACGGGCAACCCCTGCAACCAGTGGCTTGTCGTCATCACGCACGCTGATGAACGCAGTCCCGCCGGTCGGCAGCACTTCGCTGGCGCCCATCTGGGCCTTGGCGAAAGCTTCACCGAACGTATCACCCACACCCATCACTTCACCGGTGGACTTCATCTCAGGGCCCAGGATCGGGTCCACGCCAGGGAACTTGGCGAAGGGGAACACCGCCTCTTTCACACTGTAGAAGTTCGGAATGATTTCCTTGGTGAAGCCGATTTCCTTCAGGGTCTTACCGGCCATCACGCGGGCAGCGATCATGGCCAGGGACACACCGATGCACTTGGAAACAAACGGCACGGTACGCGAAGCACGCGGGTTGACTTCGATGACGTAGATGTCTTCGCCCTGCAGCGCCAACTGCACGTTCATCAGGCCGACCACACCCAGCTCCAGAGCCATTTTCTTGACCTGTTCGCGCATCTCGTCCTGGATGTGCGCCGGCAGCGAGTACGGCGGCAGCGAGCACGCGGAGTCACCGGAGTGAACGCCCGCCTGTTCAATGTGCTGCATGATTGCGCCGATTACCACGTCAGTGCCGTCGCACACCGCATCCACATCCATCTCGATGGCGCAGTTGAGGAAGTGGTCGAGCAGCACCGGGCTGTCGTTGGACACTTTCACCGCGTCACGCAGGTAACGCTTGAGTTCTTCTTCTTCGTAGACAATTTCCATCGCACGACCGCCCAGCACGTAGGACGGACGCACCACCAGTGGGTAGCCGATCTTGCTGGCAGCACGGATGGCTTCGTCTTCGCTGCGCACGGTGGCGTTAGGCGGCTGACGCAGGTTCAGGCGCTCAACCATTTGCTGGAAGCGCTCACGGTCTTCGGCACGGTCGATGGCGTCCGGGCTGGTGCCGATGATCGGCACGCCGGCGGCTTCAAGGGCACGCGCCAGTTTCAGCGGGGTTTGGCCGCCGTACTGGACGATCACGCCTTTTGGCTTCTCGACACGGCAGATTTCCAGCACGTCTTCCAGGGTCACCGGCTCGAAGTACAGGCGATCAGAGGTGTCGTAGTCGGTGGAAACAGTTTCCGGGTTGCAGTTGACCATGATGGTCTCGTACCCGTCTTCGCGCAGGGCGAGAGCGGCGTGTACGCAGCAGTAGTCGAACTCGATGCCCTGGCCGATACGGTTGGGGCCGCCACCGAGGATCATGATCTTGTCGCGTCCCGACGGCGCGGCTTCGCACTCTTCCTCGTAGGTGGAGTACATGTACGCGGTGTCGGTGGCGAACTCGGCCGCGCAAGTGTCAACGCGCTTGTAGACCGGGAAGATGTCCAGCTTGTGACGATGGGTGCGCAGGTTTTTCTCGGTCACACCCAGCAGCTTGGCCAGGCGTTGGTCGGAAAAGCCTTTGCGCTTGAGGCGGAACATCAGGTCGCGGTCGATAGACGACAGACCGAGGGTCTTGACCTTCTCTTCTTCCTTGATCAGATCTTCGATCTGCACCAGGAACCATGGGTCGATCATGTTCATGCCGAAGATATCTTCGACGGTCATGCCCGCGCGGAAAGCATCGGCCACATACCAGATACGCTCGGCACCCGGCACGGTCAACTCACGCTTGAGGACGCTCATGCTTTCCGGGTTGCTCAGGTCGAGCTTCTCGTCCAGACCGCAAACGCCAACCTCCAGGCCACGCAGGGCTTTCTGCAAGGATTCCTGGAAGGTCCGGCCGATGGCCATGACTTCACCCACGGATTTCATCTGGGTGGTCAGGCGCGCGTCAGCCTTGGCGAACTTCTCGAAAGCAAAGCGCGGCAGCTTGGTCACAACGTAGTCGATGGATGGCTCGAAAGACGCCGGCGTGGCGCCGCCCGTGATTTCGTTTTGCAGCTCGTCCAGGGTGTAACCGATAGCCAATTTGGCAGCGATGCGCGCAATCGGGAAACCGGTCGCTTTCGAGGCCAGCGCCGATGAACGCGATACACGCGGGTTCATCTCGATCACGACCATGCGGCCGGTGTCCGGGCAGATGCCGAACTGAACGTTGGAACCGCCGGTTTCAACGCCGATCTCACGCAATACCGCCAACGAGGCGTTACGCATGATCTGGTATTCCTTGTCCGTCAGGGTCTGCGCTGGAGCAACGGTGATCGAGTCACCGGTGTGCACGCCCATCGGGTCTAAGTTTTCGATGGAGCAGACAATGATGCAGTTGTCCTTTTTGTCGCGGACAACTTCCATCTCGTATTCTTTCCAGCCGATCAGGGATTCGTCGATCAGCAGCTCTTTGGTCGGCGACAGGTCCAGGCCACGGGCGCAGATTTCTTCGAACTCTTCGCGGTTGTAAGCAATACCGCCACCGGTGCCGCCCATGGTGAACGACGGACGGATGATGCACGGGAAGCCCAGCTTTTCGAGAACCGCGTTGGCCTCTTCCATGCTGTGGGCGATACCGGAGCGCGGGCAGTCCAGACCGATGGACTTCATGGCCTTGTCGAAACGCGAACGGTCTTCAGCCTTGTCGATGGTGTCGGCGTTGGCACCGATCATCTCCACGCCGAACTTCTCCAGAACGCCTTCGCGTTCCAGGTCCAGGGCGCAGTTCAGAGCGGTCTGGCCACCCATGGTCGGCAGCAGGGCGTCCGGACGCTCTTTCTCGATGATCTTGGCAACGGTCTGCCATTTGATCGGCTCGATGTAGGTGGCGTCGGCCATGTCCGGGTCGGTCATGATGGTGGCCGGGTTGGAGTTCACCAGGATGACGCGATAGCCCTCTTCACGCAGGGCTTTACAAGCCTGGGCGCCGGAGTAGTCGAATTCGCAGGCCTGGCCGATCACGATCGGGCCGGCGCCGAGAATCAGGATGCTTTTTATGTCTGTACGTTTTGGCATGGGTTTGTCACTCAAATCCGCAGGTCAGTCGGCAAGCCGTCTTGAACAATCTTGAAGTGCCTGCGGGGGCCACCGAAAACCGGGGCCGCCCGCAGGCCGCTCAGTCAGCGTCGCTTGGCCATTTCATTGATGAAACGGTCGAACAGCGGCGCTACGTCGTTCGGGCCCGGGCTCGCTTCAGGGTGGCCCTGGAAGCTGAACGCGCTCTTGTCGGTGCGCTCAATGCCTTGCAGGGAACCGTCGAACAGCGACTTGTGAATCGCGCGCACGTTGCTTGGCAAAGTCGCTTCGTCCACCGCGAAACCGTGGTTCTGGCTGGTGATCATCACAATGCCAGTGTCCAGGTCTTGCACCGGATGGTTGGCACCGTGATGGCCATGCCCCATTTTCAGGGTCTTGGCGCCGGAGGCCAGGGCCAGCAACTGGTGGCCCAGGCAGATGCCGAATACCGGAATCTCGGTCTCCAGCACATCTTTGATGGCCTGGATCGCGTAGTCACAAGGCTCGGGGTCGCCCGGGCCGTTGGACAGGAACACGCCGTCCGGTTGCAGGGCCAGTACGTCGCTGGCAGGGGTTTGCGCCGGCACCACGGTCACGCGGCAGCCACGCTCGACCAGCATGCGCAGGATGTTGTACTTCACGCCGTAGTCATAAGCGACCACGTGGTAAGGCAGCTCGGCGGCATCGATGGTCGCGTGGCTGTCGGTCTTCAAGTCCCAGACCGTGGAGCGCCACTCGTACTTCTCTTTGACGCTGACGACTTTAGCCAGGTCCATGCCTTTGAGGCCTGGGAAGCCCTGGGCTGCGGCAATCGCCGCCTCTTCGGAAATATTGTCACCGACCATGATGCAGCCGTTCTGCGAGCCTTTTTCACGCAGGATGCGCGTGAGGCGGCGCGTATCGATACCGGCGATCGCCACAACATTGTTGGCTTTCAGGTAATCGGACAGCGACATCGTGTTACGCCAGTTGCTCGCTACCAGCGGCAGGTCACGAATGACCAGGCCAGCCGACCAGACACGATCAGACTCGACATCTTCCGGCGTGGTACCGGTGTTGCCAATGTGCGGATAGGTCAGGGTAACGATCTGTTGGGCGTAGGAAGGATCGGTAAGGATTTCCTGATAGCCGGTCATGGCAGTGTTAAACACTACCTCTCCAACGGTCTGACCGTCGGCTCCAATGGCTTCGCCGCGAAAAATGCTGCCATCAGCAAGGGCGAGTATGGCTGGCTTAGTCAAGAAGACCTCCCGTAAATAAAGCCTGAAAGGGCGATCGCAGGTTGTAAAAAAGCGGAGTGACGTATGGACACGTCACCCCGCTTCTTCACTGAATTATTCTGCGCGCTTTTAGTGAACACACTAAAGCTGTAGGTTACAGAAAAAGCCTTTTTTGGTCCACCGCTAATAAGCCTTGAAGGCAGAGGAATGCGACAGGGCGTCGCTTAGCGGGTAAAAACGGAGCCCAGGAATAGTCCTGAGCCCCCTTTTTGACGACTGCCTAGTGCAGGTCCAGCACATCGCGCATGTCGTAAAGGCCCGGCTCGCGACTTTCCAGCCACAGCGCAGCACGTACCGCGCCCTTGGCAAACGTCATACGGCTGGAGGCCTTGTGGGTGATCTCCAGTCGCTCGCCTTCGGTGGCGAACAGCACGGTGTGATCACCCACTACATCTCCACCACGAACGGTAGCGAAACCAATCGTGTCACGCGCACGCGCGCCGGTATGACCTTCCCGACCGTAGACCGCGACCTTCGACAAATCACGACCTAGCGCATCGGCAATCGCCTCACCCATGCGCAGCGCGGTACCCGATGGCGCATCGATCTTGTGACGGTGATGGGTTTCAATGATCTCGATATCCGCCTCATCTCCCAGCACGCGCGCCGCCAGGTCCAGCAACTTGAGCGAAAGATTCACGCCCACGCTGAAATTGGCCGCGAACACCACAGGAATATCCCTGCCCGCCTCCACCAGGAGCTGTTTCTGCTCGGCACTGAGGCCCGTGGTGCCAATCACCATGGCCTTGCCCGCCTTGCGGCAGAACGCCAGGTTTTTCAGCATCACGTCCGGCAGCGTGAAGTCGATCAGTACGTCGAACTCGTCAGCCACCTGCTCCAGATTGCCGGACAGCGACACACCGATGCGCCCCAGCGAGGCCAACTCACCGGCATCCGCACCGATCAGCGTACTGCCCGGACGAACGATTGCTGCAGTCAGCCCCGACGCCGGCGAGCGCTGCTGCACCGCTTCGACCAACGTCTTGCCCATGCGCCCGGCAGCGCCCATCACGGCTATACGTCGCATACTCATTCCTTACAGGTCGCCGAAAAAGCGCTTCACGCCATCGAAGAAGCCCGTGGTCTTGGGCGAGTGGGAGTCGTCGCCTTCCAGCGAGCTGCGGAATTCCTCCAGCAGCTCACGCTGACGGCGACCCAGATTGACCGGAGTCTCTACCGCAACACGGCACATCAGGTCGCCCGCACCGCCACCGCGCACCGGCGCAACGCCTTTGCCACGAATACGGAACTGCTTGCCGGTCTGGGTGCCTTCCGGGATCTTGAGCTTCACGCGACCATCGAGCGTCGGAATTTCCAACTCGCCGCCCAACGCCGCATCCACAAAGCTGATCGGCACTTCACAGAACAGGTGCTTGCCATCGCGTTGGAAGATCGAGTGCTCGCGCACACTGATCACCACGTACAGGTCGCCCGTAGGCCCGCCCTGGGCACCCGCCTCGCCTTCGCCCGACAGACGAATGCGGTCACCGGTATCCACACCTGCCGGTACTTTCACCGAAAGGGTCTTGTACTCTTCGACACGCCCTTCGCCGTGGCAGGAATCACACGGATCAGAAATGATCTTGCCCTGACCATGGCAACGTGGGCAGGTCTGCTGCACCGAGAAGAAACCCTGCTGCATGCGCACCTGGCCAATGCCGCCACAGGTCGGGCAGGTAATCGGCGAGGAGCCCTTCTTGGCACCCGAACCATCGCACGGCTTGCAGTTGACCAGCGTCGGCACACGAATATTGACGCTGGTACCACGCACGGCCTCCTCAAGGTTCAGCTCAAGGGTGTAGCGCAGGTCGCTGCCACGCTGGGCGCCACCGCGCTGACCACCGCGGCCACCGCCAAAGAAGTCACTGAACACATCACCGAAAATATCGGAGAAATTCTGCCCGCCAAAGCCGGCACCGCCGCCGCCCATGCTCGGGTCGACGCCTGCATGACCATACTGGTCGTAGGCTGCACGCTTGTTGGGGTCAGACAGACATTCATAGGCCTCATTGGCCTCCTTGAACATCTCTTCGGATTCTTTGCTGTCCGGATTACGGTCCGGGTGATGCTTCATCGCCAGGCGACGGTAGGCCTTTTTCAGGTCCGCCTCGCTGGAGCCACGCTCCACGCCCAACACTTCGTAATAGTCACGCTTTGCCATAAGTCTTTGCACTCTTAAGGACGTTCGGCCAGACCCTCCTGAGCCCCGCCAAACTCGTTGAGCCCCAATACAGGCCCGGACCCAACTCACGTCAATTCAACGATCCTGGTCATTACTGCTTTTTAGCCAGGCAGCCGGCCAAAAGCGCGGTATTTATTGCTCGGAAAGCAGGAGCATTCCCGATCACACCGCCAGCATCCGAACGCTGTCGCATGCTGTAAAAATTTGCATACCCCAGACACGCCAACGCGGGAGCAAGCTCCCGCGCGGCGACATCCTACCAGTCACCGCTGGAAAGCGGTCAACCGGGCGACCTGTTACTTCTGGTCTTTGACTTCTTCGAACTCGGCATCAACCACGTCATCGTGCTTGGCTTCAGGCTCTGCCTGCTGCGCAGCACCTTCGGCCGGCTGACCTTGTTCGGCGTACATTTTCTGAGCAACCGGCGCGGAGACTTTCGACAGTTCCTCGACCTTCGCTTCGATGGCAGCCTTGTCGTCACCTTTAACGGCAGCTTCCAGGGCAACCACGGCAGCTTCGATCGCGGCCTTCTCTTCAGCGGTCACTTTGTCGCCAGCGTCAGCGATCATCTTGCGAGTCGAGTGAACCAGCGCGTCACCCTGGTTACGGGCACCGGCCAGTTCTTCGAACTTCTTGTCCGCTTCAGCGTTGGTTTCAGCATCACGAATCATCTGTTGAATTTCTTCATCAGACAGACCGGAGTTGGCCTTGATGGTGATCTTCTGCTCTTTACCGGTGGCCTTGTCTTTCGCGCCGACGTGCAGGATGCCGTTGGCGTCGATGTCAAAGGTCACTTCGATTTGCGGCACGCCGCGTGGTGCTGGTGGAATCTCGGCCAGGTCGAACTTGCCCAGGGACTTGTTCTGCGCAGCCTGCTTACGCTCACCTTGCAGCACATGAATGGTCACGGCGCCCTGGTTGTCATCGGCAGTCGAGAACACCTGGGATTTCTTGGTAGGAATCGTGGTGTTTTTCTCGATCAGCGCGGTCATCACGCCGCCCATGGTTTCGATACCCAGGGTCAGCGGGCTGACGTCCAGCAGCAACACGTCTTTAACGTCACCTGCCAATACCGCGCCCTGGATGGCAGCACCCATGGCAACAGCTTCGTCCGGGTTCACGTCTTTACGTGCTTCCTTGCCGAAGAACTCGGTCACCAGCTTCTGCACCAGTGGCATACGGGTCTGACCGCCGACGAGGATGACGTCGTTGATCGCGCCCACATCGATGCCGGAATCTTTCAGCGCGATGCGGCAAGGTTCGATGGTGCGTTGAACCAGGTCTTCAACCAGAGCTTCGAGCTTGGAGCGCGAGATTTTCACGTTCAAGTGCTTTGGACCGGTAGCGTCTGCAGTGATGTAAGGCAGGTTCACATCGGTCGACTGCGAGGAAGACAGTTCGATCTTGGCTTTCTCGGCCGCCTCTTTCAGGCGCTGCATGGCCAGCGGGTCACCTTTGAGGTTCATGCCGCTTTCTTTCTTGAATTCGTCAACGAGGTAGTCGATCAGACGAATGTCAAAGTCTTCACCACCCAGGAAGGTGTCGCCGTTGGTGGCCAACACTTCGAACTGGTGCTCGCCGTCCACTTCCGCGATCTCGATCACGGAGACGTCGAAGGTACCGCCACCCAGGTCATAAACGATCACGGTGTGATCGCCCTTGGCTTTGTCCATGCCGTAAGCCAGAGCGGCTGCGGTGGGCTCGTTGATGATACGTTTAACGTCCAGGCCCGCGATGCGGCCGGCGTCTTTGGTCGCCTGACGCTGGCTGTCGTTGAAGTAGGCCGGAACGGTGATCACCGCTTCGGTGACTGTTTCGCCCAGGTAATCTTCGGCAGTCTTCTTCATCTTTTTCAAGATTTCAGCCGAGATTTGCGGCGGCGACATTTTCTGGCCGTTCACTTCAACCCAGGCGTCACCGTTGTCAGCCTTGGCGATTTTGTACGGGACCATCTTGATGTCTTTCTGCACGACTTCTTCGTCGAACTTGCGACCGATCAGACGCTTCACCGCGTACAGGGTGTTGTGCGGGTTGGTCACAGCCTGACGCTTGGCCGACTGACCCACCAGAATTTCGCCATCGTTGGCGTAAGCGATGATCGACGGCGTGGTACGCGCGCCTTCGGCGTTTTCGATAACTTTAGCTACGCCGTTTTCCAGCACGGAGACGCAGGAGTTGGTGGTCCCCAGGTCGATACCGATAATTTTGCCCATGATTTACTCTCCCGAAACTTGAATTTGGATGCCGCAGCAGTGGTGGCTAACTGCGGTAGCACTTAAACGCTTGACTTATAAATGGGGGCCTTGCGGCGGATTTCAAGCCTGCTCATCAATAGAAGGTGCAGCCGGTGCCGGTGCCTTGCTGACCACCACCATTGCCGGGCGCAGCAAGCGACCGTTAAGTTGGTAACCCTTCTGGAACACCTTCAACACACTGTTAGGCTCCAGGTCATGGCTTTCCTGCATGGCCATGGCTTGGTGATGTTCGGCGTTGAACGGCTCGCCACCTTGCGGATCGATCGCCTCCAGTTGATAACGCTTCAGGGTGTCCTGGAACATTTTCAGGGTCAGCTCAATACCTTCGCGCATCGGACGGATGTTTTCGTCGTCCGGGTTGGACAATTCGAGCCCACGCTCCAGGCTGTCGATGATCGGCAGCAGGTCATTGGCGAATTTTTCCAGCGCGAATTTATGTGCCTTTTCCACATCCTGCTCGGCGCGGCGGCGGACGTTCTGCAGATCGGCGGCAACACGCAGAGACTGGTCCTGCGCGGCGACCAATTGCTCTTCGAGCACTTGCACACGAGTCGCCAGTTCATCGCCGACAGCCGAATTGGCGTCTGGCGCTTGCGTATCCTGCGTCTGTTCGTCAGCCATAGATTTCTCCTTTCAAAATCATGCGCGAACTCAACTCGCGCTTCTGTTCCGGTATATGGGGCCACAATTTTCAGGTTCAAGAGCGCGTTCGTTACCAAAAGTCTTTCGCGCACTCACGCACACTTCCTGCGTATTCATTCTGCATTGCGCTAAAAAAAATGATTGACCAAACAAATCGAGCTAAGCGTGAGGATTGTCAGCCCTGAATAAAACACTGTATAAATAACCAGACCTAAAGCCTGGGAGCCGCCGTCATGCTCGTGCACCTGTCCGTACATAACTACGCCATCGTTGAACATCTGGATCTCGAACTGGATCGCGGGATGAGCGTAATCACAGGCGAAACCGGCGCCGGCAAGTCGATCATGCTCGACGCCCTGGGCCTCACACTCGGCGACCGTGCCGACAGTGGCGTGGTGCGCCCCGGTGCAGACAAGGCCGACATATTGGCTACCTTCGACCTGGCGGACATCCCCGAGGCCGAAACCTGGCTGGCCGAGCGCGACCTGAACCATGAAGGCCCCTGCATCCTGCGCAGGGTCATCACTGCCGAAGGGCGTTCGCGCGGCTATATCAATGGCACGCCCTGCCCCCTCGGCGACTTGAAGGCCCTGGGCGAATTGCTGATCGATATCCACAGTCAGCATGAACATCAGTCGCTGCTGAAAACCGACACCCATCGCCGGCTGCTCGACGAATACGCAGGCGCCACCGAACTGGCGCGCCAGGTCCAACTGGCCGCCCAGCGCTGGCGCCAGACCCGCCAGGAGCTGGAGCGCCTCTCAAACTCCGGCGACGAGCAACGTGCTCGCCACCAGTTGCTCAGCTATCAACTTGAAGAACTGGAAAGCCTGAGTCTTGGCGAAAGCGAACTGGAACAGCTGGAACAGGAACACAAAAACCTCACGAACGCCGAGACCCTGCTGGGCATATGCCGTCAGGTGGTGGAGCAATGCAGCGAGAGTGATTCGGGTAACGTACTGAATGCACTCACGGCCAGCCTCAATCGGCTTTCAAGCGTAAACAACGCATCCGGCTCGCTGAGCGAAGCCACTACTCTGCTCACCAGTGCGCAGATCCAGGTCGAGGAAGCCGTGGGCGAACTCAACCGCTTCCTCGACCACTTCGATGCCGACCCTGCACGCCTGCAGCAAATCGAAGAACGCCTGGACACTATCTATACCCTGGCGCGCAAACATCGCATCCAGCCCAGTGAAGTGGCTGCGATGCAGCAGAAACTGATGGATGAAATCGAAACACTGAACGCCAATGATGAATCCATAGAGCGGCTGGGCGATGAACTCGCTTCGTTCGCCCGGCATTATCAGGAAAAGGCCAGGGAGCTGAGCGAGCTTCGCCAGCAGGCATCCACCCGCCTGGCCGGTGCAGTGGAACAAGAGATCCAGCGACTGGGCATGCCGGGCGGCCGCTTCATGATCGAGCTTCGCGCCAATGCCAACAACGAACTGCAGCCTCACGGCCTGGAACAGGTGGAACTGCTGGTCAGCGCCAACCCTGGGCAACCGCTCAAGGCTCTGGCAAAAGTGGCGTCCGGTGGTGAGTTGTCACGCATCAGCCTGGCGATCCAGGTCATCACCGCACAAACGTCACGCGTACCGACGCTGGTGTTCGACGAAGTAGACGTGGGGATTGGCGGCCCAACTGCAGAAATTGTCGGCCAGTTGTTGCGTCGGCTTGGAGATCGCGGCCAGGTGCTGACCGTGACTCACTTGCCGCAAGTGGCAGCCCAGGGCCATCAGCATTTGTTTGTGCACAAGGTCCGAGGCAGTGATGCGACCCATACGGCCGTGTCCAAGCTGAACAAGTCCGAGCGCGTGGAGGAAGTGGCGCGGATGCTCGGCGGCATCGACTTGACCAAGGAGTCTCTGGCTCACGCGAAGAAAATGGTGGTAGCGGCCAAGGCTTGAGTTGAGTCTCTTCTCCCTCCTATAGAAAGCACGAAGGCGACCCTGGGGTCGCCTTCTATCGTTTTGCAGAGCGAATCTGCAACGACTTTTACTTTTTCTTACGTATGTAGAGCACGAGATTGTGGTCAACCAAATCGAAGCCATGCTCCTCAGCGATCTTGTGCTGAAGGGCTTCGATTTCCGGACTGGTGAACTCGATAACCTCATTGGTATCCAGGTCAACCATGTGGTCGTGATGACCACCGTCAGCCAGTTCGAACACTGCATGACCGCCGTCGAAATTATGGCGAACCACCAGCCCTGCGGCTTCAAACTGGGTCAGCACACGGTAAACCGTGGCCAGGCCTACGTCCTCGTTAGACTCCATCAGCGCCTTGTAGACATCCTCGGCACTCATGTGGCGCTGCTCAGCAGAATCGAGCATTTGTAGAATCTTGACTCGAGGCAGAGTCACTTTGAGACCGGCTTTGCGTAGTTCGCTATTTTCAACCATGGTTAGCTTTCTCGCGGATGCTGCTTCGCAGCTTCTCTTAATACGGGTATGATCGGCGTTTACGTTGTCCCAGCCAAGATAGTGGAAGTCGCCCACCGATGCAAAACACCAAGCTCTTGCTAACCAGTTTCACCTTTGTGGGACTGCTCGCACTCGCCGGTTGTT
This sequence comes from Pseudomonas sp. MH9.3, assembly GCF_034354675.1. Taxonomy (NCBI): domain Bacteria; kingdom Pseudomonadati; phylum Pseudomonadota; class Gammaproteobacteria; order Pseudomonadales; family Pseudomonadaceae; genus Pseudomonas; species Pseudomonas sp. MH9.3. The sequence goes on from NZ_CP133785.1 coordinate 2,776,649, forward strand.
CATTCCCCGGGGTTTACAAAATCGACATCCAGCAGGGCAATGTCGTCACGCAGGACATGATAGACCAGTTACGCCCCGGAATGACCCGACGGCAAGTACGGTTTATCATGGGTAACCCCCTGCTGACCGACACTTTCCATGCCGATCGCTGGGATTATCTGTACAGCCTTCAACCGGGTGGCGGTGAACGCCAGCAGGAACGCGTCAGCGTCATTTTCAATGGCAATGATCAGCTCGTCAGCCTTTCCGGTGACTTCATGCCTGGCGTAAGCCGTGATGAAGCCCTGCTTGGCAAGGACACCGGCACTGCACCTGTGCCTGCTCCCGCGCAGCAAAGTGAGCAGCCCAAGTCCGAAGTACCGGCCAAGCCTGGCTCTTTGCTGGACAAGATCCAGAAAGACGTCGACGGTGTGGAAACTGTTCCAGTCCCGTCGCCACAGCCTCTGGACACCAGCCCGCAGTAAGTTAGCGGCGCTCGATAAAAAGCCCGGCATGCCGGGCTTTTTGTTGCCTGCCAATTGGCAAGCCTAGTCGTTTTTCTGTCTGGCCAGCGCAGCCTTGGCCGCGCGCAGCCTGCGCACTTCCTTGGGATCTGCCAGCAGCGGGCGATAAATCTCGATGCGGTCACCCGACTGCACAGGGCGAGTCTCGGCATCCGTCACCACCTTGCCAAAAATTCCCAACGGGCAATCGGCAAGCTCCACTTCAGGAAATTGCGCAGCCATTCCCGACGCCTGCACGGCTGCCCGCAGATGAGTACCGACCGGCACACTTACAGCCAATAAAACCTGGCGTTCGGCGGTGGCATACACCACTTCAATCTCAACCATGCAGTTGCTTGGCTCGTTCACAGAAGGCGTCGACCAACGTATTCGCTGCCTGATTGAACAGCGGCCCCAACGTCGCCCGCACAATCGGCCCGGCGTAATCAAAGGACAGATCCAGGCTGATCTTGCAGGCCTTCTCGGTCAATGCCTTGAATACCCATACGCCATGCAATTGCGTAAAAGGGCCTTCCTGCAGATTCATTTCGATGGATTTGCCAGGCACCAGGATATTGCGCGTGACAAAGTGCTGGCTAAGGCCGCCCTTGGCGACGCCAACACTGGCAACCATGTACTCGTCACTGCCTTCCAGCACTTCAGCGGTCGAGCACCAGGGTAGAAATTCCGGGTAACGCGCCACGTCGTTGACCAGGTCATAGAGCGCCTGCGCCGGATAAGGCAGCAGGGCCGAACGTTGAATATGCGTCGTCATGTGAGCGTTATTTCCACTGCTGAGACAAACATCGCGAAAAAAACAGCCCAATCCGCGAGAGAAAAAAACCAAAGAACTGCCCGCATTGTCCGGGATTCGCTCAACACGCTCAAGCACGCAGCTTGACCGTAGCCGACACGCTCGCAACTCCCTATAATGCCGCCCCTATGGCTAAACAAAAGAAACACCCTACAGGGACCATCGCGCAAAATAAAAAGGCGCGACACGATTACTTCATCGAACACCGTTTCGAGGCTGGTCTGGTCCTGGCCGGCTGGGAAGTAAAAAGTCTGCGCGCCAGCAAGCTGCAGTTGGTTGACAGCTATGTGCTGCTCAAGGATGGCGAGGCGTGGCTGCTCGGCAGTCATATTACCCCGCTGACCACCGCGAGCACCCACGTGATTGCCGACCCGGTACGCACACGCAAGCTGTTGCTCAACGCCCGCGAACTGGAAAAGCTCGCCGCTGCCGTGCAACAGAAAGGCTATGCCTGCATTTGCCTGTCCTGGTACTGGAGCAAGCACCTGGTCAAGTGCGAGATAGCGCTGGGCAAGGGTAAAAAGGAATACGACAAGCGCGACACCGAACGCGAGCGCGATTCCAATCGCGAGCTGCATCGCGCCGTACGCAACAAAGGCAAGGAAGACTAACCTTGTCACGGCGTAGCCCCGGGAACCTCTCGTGGCTACATGCCCTCGCCTCCCACAGACCTCCTCCCGATACAGCTCCCGATAACGCCAGCGCACACTTACCGGTTCACCGGTATGCTGATGACCTGCGCGTAACAGGATAGGAATCGACACCGGACAGCGTCTCCGGCGTCTGCTGTTTCTGGAGGATCGATGAGTCTGCCTGCTGCTTTCCTGAGCGATGTCGCACAACTGATCCCGAAAGATCGGCGTTTCGACGATCCACTTTCAACGCTCGCCTTCGGTACCGATGCCAGTTTTTACCGACTGATCCCACACCTGGTGATCCGCGTCGAGTCGGAAGACGAAGTGGTCGCGCTGCTGCAATGGGCGCAACGCGATGGCGTACCCGTGACATTCCGCGCAGCGGGAACCAGCCTGTCCGGGCAGGCCATCAGCGATTCGGTACTGATCGTCCTGGGCGACAATTGGAACGGCCGCGAGATTCGCGGGCAAGGCCTGCAAATCCGCCTGCAGCCAGGCGTAATCGGTGCCCAGGCCAATGCCTGGCTCGCCCCGTTCGGGCGCAAGATCGGGCCGGATCCGGCGTCAATCAATGCCTGCAAAATCGGCGGCATAGTCGCCAACAACGCCAGCGGCATGTGCTGCGGTACGGCGCAGAACACTTATCACACCCTCGCCGGCATCCGCTTGGTGTTGGCTGATGGCAGCCGCCTGGACACCGAAGACGCGGCAAGCGTCACGGTATTTCGCAATCGGCACGGCGCGCTGCTTGAACGCTTGGCGACACTCGGTCGCCAGACGCGGGCGAATGCCGAATTGGCCGCACGCATCCGCCATAAATACCGTCTGAAAAACACCACCGGCCTGTCACTCAACGCCCTGGTGGATTTTGATGACCCACTGGAGATCCTCAGCCACTTGCTGGTGGGCTCCGAAGGCACCCTGGGGTTTATCAGTGCCGTGACCTACAACACGGTGGTCGACCATCCGAACAAAGCCTCGGCGCTGATCGTATTCCCGAATGTCGAGACCTGCTGCAACGCCGTAACCGCCCTGAAAACCCAGCCAGTTTCCGCGGTGGAACTGCTGGACCGACGCAGCCTGCGCTCCGTGCAAAACAAGCCAGGCATGCCCGAATTCGTACAGCACCTATCGGAAACAGCCTGCGCCCTATTGATTGAATCCCGCGCGGCGTCGCCGTCATTACTCCGTGAGCAACTGGCGCTGATCATGAAGGCCCTGGCCTCCTATGCGGTGGAGAAGCAGGTCGACTTCACTGAAGACCCCGTGGCAAACGCCCGGCTGTGGGCGATCCGCAAAGACACCTTCCCCGCCGTCGGGGCGGCGCGCAAGACCGGCACCACCGTCATCATCGAAGACGTGACCTTCCCGGTCGAGCAACTGGCCATCGGCGTAAACCGTCTGATCGCGCTGTTCGACAAACATCACTACGACGAAGCCATCCTGTTCGGACACGCCCTGGAGGGCAATCTGCACTTCGTGTTCACCCAAGGCTTCAACAGCGCGCAAGAAATCACACGCTATCAAGCGTTCATGGATGACGTGGCGCAGTTGGTGGCCGTGGAATTCGGCGGCTCGTTGAAGGCCGAACACGGCACCGGCCGCAACATGGCGCCATTCGTCGAACTGGAATGGGGCAGCGAGGCCTATCAACTGATGTGGCAGCTCAAGCGCCTGCTCGACCCCAACGGCATTCTCAACCCGGACGTGGTGCTCAGCGAAGACCCGCAAATCCATCTCAAGCACCTCAAGCCCCTGCCGGCTGCCGACGAGCTTGTGGATAAGTGTATCGAGTGCGGATTTTGCGAGCCGGTGTGCCCGTCGAATGGCCTGACCCTGAGCCCGCGTCAGCGCATCGTGATCTGGCGTGACATCCAGGCCAGGAAACGCGCGGGCGTGGATACCGCCGAACTCGAAGCCGCCTACCAGTACCAGGGCATCGATACCTGCGCCGCCACCGGGCTGTGCGCCCAGCGCTGCCCTGTAGGCATCAATACCGGTGACCTGGTGAAAAAGCTGCGCAGCCGAGACGCCGACCGTACGAAAACAGCCGAATGGCTCGCCGCCCATTTCGCTACTGCGCTGCAAGGCATGCGATTCACCCTGCATGTCGCCAACGGCGCGCGCATGCTATTGGGCGCCCCGCACCTGGCAAAGTTGTCGGCGCAGATGAGCAGACTGTCCAAGGGGCAGATCCCGCAGTGGACCACTGCCATGCCGCAACCGGAAAAAACCATTCGCTTCAGCCCCGCAGCCACCGACGAACGTCCGCGCGTGGTCTACCTCGCCGCTTGCGTCTCACGCGCGATGGGGCCGGCGGCCGCAGATAAAGAGCAAATGTCGCTGTACGACAAAACCCACAGTCTGTTGGAAAAAGCCGGTTACCAAGTCGTCATCCCCGACAACCTCGACAGCCTGTGCTGTGGCCAACCCTTCGCCTCAAAAGGCTACGCCGAACAGGCCGATCACAAGCGCCAGGAACTGATCGGCGCCCTGCTCCAGGCCAGCCGTGGCGGCCTCGATCCGATCTACTGCGACACCAGCCCCTGCACACTGCGCCTGGTGCAAGACCTGGGCGAAACACGCCTGGACCTCTACGACCCCGTACGATTTATCCGCACCCACCTGATGGACCGCCTCGACTTCACACCTCAGCAAGCGCCAATCGCAGTGCACGTCACCTGCAGCACTCAACACCTGGGCGAAAGCCAGGCACTGATCGACCTTGCACGACGCTGCGCCAACACCGTGGTCATTCCGGAAGGTATCCACTGCTGCGGTTTCGCCGGCGACAAAGGCTTCACCACGCCGGAACTCAACGCCCACGCCCTGCGCTCACTCAAGACGGCGGTGCACTCTTGCAGTGAAGGCATTTCCACCAGCCGCACCTGCGAAATCGGCCTGAGCCAGCACGGCGGCATCGATTACCACGGGTTGGTGTACCTCGTTGACCGAGTCACAAAAGCACGCACACATTAAACCCGCAAAAAAACAGAACCCCTGCGCACTGGCGTAGTCATCTGCATAGGCCTCGACGAACGAGGCTCATCAGTGATGTCGCTGGCCGCCGTTCAACGCCAGCAGCGTCGAGCCCTTTTGCGCAAGGAGATACCCCATGAAGCGTTCCGCTCTTGCTGGCTTGTTTGTTACCGCTGCGATGCTGGCGTCCCCTGTGTTCGCCGCGGGTAATGACAAAGACCTGTGCCAGATCAACCTCGACAAAATCAACAACGGCAAAGCCCTGCTCGCCACCGACACCAGCGGCAAAAGCGGCGAAATCGACACCGCCGTCTCCCAGGCCAAGGCTGCTCATGCAGCGGGCGATGACAAGAAGTGCATCGAGATCAGCTCCAAGGCCTTGCAGGACATGCAAAACAGCGACAAAGGCGGTCAGTAAGCGAGAGAGGGCCAACCTTCGGGTTGGCCTTCCGTGACGATTTGACGTACACTGCGCAGGCTTGTCACTCACTAAGAAACAACGAGTTACAAGCACGGGGCCGTTTAGGATTCGACGCCGGTCGCGAAACTTTAGGTGCATGCCGAGTTGGTAACAGAACTCGTAAATCCACTGTTGCAACTTCTTATAGTTGCCAATGACGAAAACTACGGCCAGGAATTCGCTCTCGCTGCGTAAGCAGCCTTAGCCCTGAGCTTCTGGTACCTTCGGGTCCAGCAATCACCAGGGGATGTCTGTAAACCCAAAGTGATTGTCATATAGAACAGAATCGCCGTGCAGTACGTTGTGGACGAAGCGGCTAAAACTTACACAACTCGCCCAAAGCACCCTGCCCTTCGGGTCGCTGAGGGTTAACTTAATAGAAACGGCTACGCATGTAGTACCGACAGCGGAGTACTGGCGGACGGGGGTTCAAATCCCCCCGGCTCCACCACTTCAACATCTAAAGACGTCCACGGACGTCTTTTTTTGTGCCTGCGATCCAGTAAATACGCGGCCTCCAGCGCTTTTGCGGTCTTCTGAGATTTTTTGAGTTCCAGCCATTCGGGTATTCCAAACGGTATTCCAACCCATTCGGTGCTAACCTTTGGAATACCAAATCAGTGCCTGAGGAAAATCTCATGCCTGCTCCAGCCCTCCGCCTCTCTGATCGACAGCTCAAGGGAGTCAAACCCGCGTCCAAGGATTACGTCCTCGCCGACGGTGACGGTTTGCAACTCCGTGTACGCAGCAACGGCTCGTTGCTGTGGAATTTCAATTACCGTAAACCAGTGACCAAGAAGCGCATCAACATCGGCTTTGGGACCTACCCCGAACTGTCACTGGCGAATGCACGAAAGATGGCAGTCGATGCGCGTGAGCTGCTCGCCCAAGGCATCGATCCCAAGGTGCAGCGTAATACGCTAAATGAAGCGAAGCGCGCAGAAACAGAACACACCTTCGAGAACGTGGCCACCGCCTGGTTCGAGCTCAAGAAAGACTCGGTCACCCCGGCCTATGCCGAGGACATTTGGCGGTCGCTCACGCTGCACGTGCTCCCGGACTTGAGGACGACACCACTCGCGAAAATCACCGCACCGATGGTGATCGGATTGCTTCGCCCAATCGAAGCGAAAGGCAGCCTGGAGACGGTCAAGCGTCTCAGCCAGCGGCTAAACGAGATCATGACCTACGGCGTCAACTCCGGCCTGACCTTCGCCAACCCACTCACCGGCATCAGGGCAGTATTCAAGAAGCCCAAGAAAGAGAACATGGCTGCGCTTCCGCCAGAAGAGCTCCCGGAGCTCATGCTGGAGATCGCGAACGCCAGTATCAAACGCACTACCCGCTGCCTGATCGAATGGCAGTTGCACACGATGACTCGTCCCGCCGAGGCGGCAACTACTCGCTGGGCAGACATCGACTTTCAAAGGCGTGTCTGGACTATCCCACCGGATCGGATGAAGAAGCGCCGCCCTCACAGCATCCCGTTGAGTGATCACGCTGTCGCACTGTTGGAGTCACTGAAGACTCACAGCAGCCATCGCGAATACGTCTTCCCGGCAGACAGAAATCCGCGCACTCACGCCAATAGCCAGACCGCCAACATGGCGTTGAAACGCATGGGGTTCCAGGACCGGTTGGTCAGCCACGGCATGCGCTCGATGGCCAGCACCATCTTGAATGAGCACGGGTGGGACCCGGAGCTCATTGAGGTCGCACTGGCGCATGTCGACAAGGATGAGGTGCGCAGCGCCTACAACCGAGCCGACTACATCGAGCGCCGGCGTCCGATGATGGCGTGGTGGAGTGAGTACATCCAGAAAGCCGCCACCGGCAGCCTGCTTGCCTCGACATACGGCAAAGTCAGAGACAAGAACGTGGTGCCGATCCGCTAGCGCCGTACAGCCGCAATAACGGCAGCAACAACTGAGCGCTTGGGATTCTGGGCAAGCAACCTCGCTTATCCGCTTCTAAGCGCGGGTCCATCCAAACAGGGCTGCAAAGCCGCCCTGTTTGGATGGACCTTACTTTGAAGAGCTAAAAGCCACGACGTTATCCGGGTTTTACCAGGGAATTCCACTGGTGGATAACTGCTTTTCACGTCCCAAATAGCGATGAACTTCGACCCTTGACCGGGTTTATCCATAGGCGTAGAAATGGCCGTGCAAGCGCTGTCGATGACAGCACCCCAGGTGACCCGAACCTTCAAGGTCACGCCGTTCGCGCGGTGGTTCTCCCCAAGGGCGATTCGCATCCGGCAGCTCGCCCGGTCACCTCCCCGGTGATGGATGCTCTCTAATCTCATGGCCCTCGTGCGCCAGCTACACCCTAGTGTGCTGCCCTGCAGCAATCTATCCGCTTGGCCGAATTTTGCGCCAACCTGTGCCCGTCTCTTTCTTCTGGAAAGAGACGGGCACTTCTACCACTGCTGCAGCCGTCATCGCACATGGCTTTGCGGCAACTCCCCTCGTGACAATCGGCGTGACAACGCCGATGTCACCTGCAACAGCCATGTAGATGATGGTGCCGCAGACCAGGGAATGGACTGCACCTGACTGACAGTCAGGCATGCCCCGGTCATCACATTGCTGCTTGCACCTGGCTCAGGATCTCGCGGCACTGGTCTCGTCAGCCAATGCAGTCTCCACCCGCCCACCGGTAACGGTGCTCAGGAGGCCAGATCATGAGATGCCCTTGCTCTCGGACGTAAGGAGCCGCCAGTCCCGCGTTAGATGACATCCCCACAGATCGCAGGGGCCTTGATCCCTGATAACACTCAGCATTCTTGGCGGGATGACGTGGGGCGAGGATCGGAAAACGGGCGATGAGGTGATCGACATGGCACTAGTGGGTAGGCGCGACGGCCGTAATTTTGGCTATGGCAGACAATTGAGCTATGCAGGGCCGCAGGCGCTGAAAGACATGTTCGCCGGCGGCCACTACGGCACGGTCAAGGCACACTGTGATCGTTGGCAGGCATTCGTGAAGTGGTGCCGCTCCGAACAGGGACCCGGTATCAATGATGCGCGGCAGATTGATCGGAAGGTGTTGGCCGACTATGCGGCGTATCTGCGCGACATTGTAGCGTGCGGTGACCTCGCCATCAGCACTGCACAAAACCGGCTATCCAGCGTTAACAGGACCATGGCGGCGCTTCGCGGCGATCAGTGTGTGAAGTTGCCAAGTCCGTGCAAGGCGTTGGGTATGAAGCGCACCGGGGTTCGACAATCGGTGCCTCAGGGCCAAGACCGCGAACAGGTTAACCTGATCGTCGATGCGCTTTGCCGCCATCATCAGCTACGAGCCGCTGCGATCGTTTTGTTGGCACGAGCCACTGGCATGCGCTTGCGTGAGGCCATCTTGGCTGACCTGCCACGGCTAAGCCGTGAGGCTAACGACCTAGGCAGGATCAACATCCAGGATGGCACCAAAGGCGGCCGCGCCGGTGCCTCGGCACCACGTTGGATTGCGGTGGACGATCATGTTCGAGGGGCACTTGGGTTTGCACGCCAGATGTTGCCTGCGGGTAGCCGCAACCTGATTGCGCCACACGAAAGCTACATGAATCTTTTGCAAGAAGTCATCCGCCCTGCGCGGGAAATCCTGCATGCACAGAACCTCAAGGGCTTCCATGAGCTGCGAGCGGCGTACGCTTGTGAGCGCTTTGAGCAAATCACCCATCACCGTGCGCCTATCAACGGCGGCCAATATTGCCTAGCAGATAGTAACCTTGATCGTGAGGCACGGAGGCAAATCAGCTATGAGCTGGGGCACGGTCGGATCGATGTGGTGGCTGCCTACATCGGGGGAAGGCCATGAGTAAGCCATTCGATATGGAGCTGTTCCTGGCTGGCGTGCTGACCGGGGCGCATGCAACACGGCAACGCCATTTACGACAGGCGAAAATTATCCAAGCTGAAATCGCAGAACGCTGGAAGCGAGATACGCCCTCGGCTTGGCGGCGAAAGCATGTGACTTGGTTTCTCGAACGTCGCCCAAATCGACGCAGCGATGCAACACGGTATTACTATTTGCTGACCGTGCGGCTGCTCGCTCGTCGATTACAAAAAACATGGGGTTTCAATCTCTGAGCGAGACCGGCTGCTATCGCCCCCCACAGCGACCCTTCGGTCAGGGCCGCAAGGCCGCGTGCCTAAGTTGCCAAGCTCGACGCCGCTGTTAACTGCGCCTTCCCAAATCCCGCTGTAATCGCTAGGAGCAAAGGCCGTCACCCGCGCCAAGCTGGTATTCTTCAAACTTCCCAACAGGCCTGTGAAGACGAATAGGACTCGCGGCGGCCCACGAGCCAATAGTAGGGGGACGCTAACAGGTCGCCCATTAAATTTGCCCTCCAACACCCTTGAACTTATCGACAAAAATAGCAACTTTGTCAAAGACACTTTGTTTTTTTGCCAAATAAGCCGGATTAAGTGGACTCATCTTAGGTAAAACGGAACTTAGCTCAGTTCCATTATCGCTAGCAAATTCCCGTTTTAGCGAAGTGGCGATGTAGCGTTTAGCTGCCCCTTCATTCAGTTCCTCATCGCTGATCAGCTCTTGCGCCTCGCGCCGCTGTTCTGATTGGGCGAAAGAGTAAAAAGCGTCGATCACACTAGCCTTGTCACCAATCCGATCCAGCTCGGTCTGGTTGATGAAGTCCACTACCAGGCTTTCTTTGGCACGATTACCCAGGCTGGCGCGAATCACCCGGCGCATCTCCTCGACCAGTGCCGCCTTGCCCTTTATCTTCTTGTTCTTCTCGAAGATCAGCTCGAGGATGTAATCCAAGTTGATTTCCTGGGACTTGAGCAGGTCCACTTCGAACACCACATCGTCCCAGTCAATGGTGGACTTCCCTACTTCGTTACCCGCTTTCTCCCGCCGCAGCCAATCTCGAATGTCATTGTAGGTGGAGCGATAATCCTGGACTTTGCGCTCGACAGGCAGGCGGATGGTCTGCAGCTCGGCTAACTTCTCGTCATCCAGGTGGTGTTCAAGCTTAAATGCTTCCACGGCCTGAGCATCGCTGGTATCGACCGTCTGCAGCGCCTTGAGCGCGGCAAACTCGTCGTAGTTCTGCAGCACGTTTTCCACGCGCACGAAATCGCCGAACAACTTGGCGAAGGCTTTCTTCTCCGATTCCTTGATGATGTTGGCCGGGTCGGGAAAACGCTGCTCCAGCTCCGTCACCACATCCATGAAGCCACGCCGCGCCTCACCGGTCATCGTGTCGGTGAAGCCCTCCATGTACTCCTTATAACTTTTTTCCAGCACCACATTGCGCGTATTCTTGTCACCGAACAGCGTGATGGCGTCGACCGTGGCCTGCTCCAGATCGCGGAAGGTGACGATATTACCGAAAGTCTTGGTGGCATCGAAGATGCGGTTGGTGCGTGAATAGGCCTGGATCAGCCCGTGATAGCGCAGATTTTTGTCGACGAACAGCGTGTTGAGCGTTGGCGCATCGAAGCCGGTCAGGAACATGCCTACCACGATCAGCAGGTCGATATCCTGATCCTTCACGCGCTTTGCCAGGTCGCGGTAGTAATTCTGGAAGCCCTTGCTGTCCACGCCGAAACTGCTTTTGAACAACGCGTTGTAGTCAGCAATCGCCGCGCTCAGGAACTCTTTAGCGGTGCTATCCATCGCCAACACTTCGAAGCTCTCATCGACAATGTCGCCAATGGCGTCCTGTTCTTCATTGGGGGCGAAGGAGAAGATGGTGGCGATGCGCAGCGGCTTGTCGCTGCCTTCCTGCAGCTTCTGCAGCGTCTCGTAGTACGTCTTGGCGGCATCAACGCTGCTCACCGCTAACATGGCATTGAAGCCCTTGTTCGCTCCCTGCAAACGATGGGTCTTCTGGCGAAAATGCGTGAGCAGGTACTGCGAGACTTCACGGATGCGCGTGGGGTGGAGCAAAGCCTGGCGGTTCTCCGCAGCGCTGAGCTTCTTCTCGTCCTGCTCGGCTTCCAGAGCCTTGAACTGTGGACGGACATCGTTGTAGTCCACCTTGAATTTGAGCACCTTCTCGTCACGGATGGCATCGGTGATCACATAGGAATGCAGCTCGCGGCCAAACACGCTGGCGGTTGTATCGGCGCCCAGCGCATTTTTTGGGAAGATCGGTGTGCCGGTGAAGCCGAACTGATAGAAGCGCTTGAACTTCTTCTTCAGATTCTTCTGCGCCTCGCCAAACTGGCTACGGTGGCACTCGTCGAAGATGAACACCACCTGCTGGTGGTACACCGGCAGGTCGCCTTCGGTCTTCATCAGGTTGTTGAGCTTCTGGATGGTGGTGACGATGATCTTGTTGTCGTCCTTGTCCAGGTTGCGCTTGAGGCCTGCGGTGCTCTCCGAGCCATTGACGCTGTCGGGTGAAAAACGCTGGTACTCCTTCATGGTCTGGTAATCCAGATCCTTGCGATCCACCACGAAGAATACCTTGTCGATGAACTCCAGCTCGGTGGCCAGGCGCGCTGCCTTGAAGCTGGTCAGCGTCTTGCCCGAGCCGGTAGTGTGCCAGATATAACCGCCGCCCTCTGTGCTGTTCCAGCGCTTGGCCTGCCTGGCACTGCGAATCTTCCACAGGATGCGCTCGGTGGCGGCAATCTGGTACGGGCGCATCACCAGCAGGGTGTTGCTGACGTCGAACACCGAATAGGTGAGCAGTACACCGAGCAGGGTGCGCTTCTGGAAGAAGGTCGCGGTGAAGTCCTTCAGATCCTTGATTGGGCTGTTGTCGGCCTGCGCCCAGTTCATGGTGAAGTCGAAACTGTGCTTGTTGCGCCGCGTGGTGTTGGCGAAGTAGCGCGTATCAGTGCCATTGGAGATCACGAACAGCTGCAGATACCTGAACAGCGAATGCTCGATGTTAAAGCTCTCCTTGCTGTAGCGGTGCACCTGATTGAAGGCTTCGCGGATCGCCACGCCACGCTTCTTCAACTCCACCTGCACCAGCGGCAGGCCATTGACCAGAATAGTTACGTCGTAGCGGTTGGCGTGGCTGCCCGCCTGCTCGAACTGCTTGATAACCTGCATCTTGTTGCGGGTCAGGTTTTTTTTGTCCAGCAGGTAGATATTCTGGATGCGCCCGTCATCGAACACGAAGTCATGTACATAATCGTCGTGAACCTTGCGGGTCTTGTCGAGGATGCTGTCGCTGGGCTTGTCAAGCCAGCTTTCAACGAAGCGCGCCCACTCAGCGTCGGAAAATTCGACGCCGTTCAGCGCCTGCAACTGCATGCGCACATTGGCCAGCAGCGCCGGCATAGTCTTCAGCTCGGTGGAATACTCATAGCCCTGATTGACCAGATCCTGGATGAACTCGCGCTCCAGATCGCCTTCGCTCTGGTAGCTCTCGGCAACTTTCCATTCTCTGGCGTACCTGTCGAGCACGATGAAGGTATTGGACTCGGCGATGGTCTTGTAATCAGTCATTGCTTGGGGTCTCCCCATGTCCCTGTGCGAGTTCGCTTTCAATTTGCTCCACTGTCGGCAATTGCGACTGCACGTCCAGTGGAATGTCCTTGGTGATGAATGAGCTAACGCCCATGGCGTCTGTGGATATCACGCAACGCGTGCTTCACATCCAGTTTGTCCTTGTCTTTGCACAGGATCAGGCCAATGGTCGGCTGGTCGTCTGCGGCACGCAACTGATCGTCCACGGCGGACAGATAGAAATTGAGTTTGCCGATGTACTCCGGCTGAACCCACCGGCCTTCTGCGAGCTTTGAACGTGCTGCTTGATGGTAGCCTGCGTCTGTCGGCAATTGCTGGTGCGGGTGATTTCGCCCATGCGTTGTTCCTCTCCAACGTCACGACAACAGATCTCGTCACTCGATCAGGCGCCCGGCGCCTCTTCCTGTTGCCAATAGCCGTAGTTGGCCACCAGATGGTTCAGCAGCAACTTGACCGTCTGCTTTTCCTGCGGAGTTGGCTCAGTGACGCTCTCATTGGACAGCGTGCTGTGGCTGGTGAACTGCATAATTCGGTTCAGGTAAGCCTGCTTGTCGTCAGGCAAAAGCGCCGACCATTGCGGATAACCCAGAAAGCTGGCGGTTTTTTCGTAGAGGTTGCGCAGCAGGGTGAAGTGATAGCGCTGTACCTGGCCAGCGGCAATCGCTTGCTCAAGGGTCTGCCGCAAGTGGAGATGGTAAGAAAAACTCTTGTTTGAGTCGCCGTACTTGACGCACAGATCAAAGCTGCCGTCATCGAGACGGCCCAGTAAATAGCAACCCTCTTTTTTGCCACCCTTGTTGAGGCCAAGCTCATTGTGCAGCACGTTGTAGAAAAGCGGGCTGTGGGTGGTGATGACGAATTTCAGCTCCGACGGACTGGCCTTGATCAGCCCTGCAAGATTGACCGCCAGCTCGATAAGATGGTTTTCGTCCAGCGAACTCACCGGGTCATCAATGAACACGTACTCCAACTGATCGAACTCCCGCGTCTCACGGTCCTCCGGCTCAGGCACATTGCGGGTGCTGACGACTTGGTCTAGCAACGTGTAAAAAATACTCCAGATGAAATTGCTTTCTTCGCCCTTAGAAATCTTGAGATTCCCCGAGCCTTGGTCATCACCGCGCTCCAGCGAAAAAGTGACTTCCGAAAAGTCCGCACTGAAATGTGGGGTTAGTTTGTCGCTTGTGTAATGCTGGAAGTATCTAGCAATGTTGCCATCCTGCCCTAGGTCACGAAGCATCGCTAGCAGCCAGTCCGTGAATGAGTTTGGCTGAATCCGCAGCCTGGGCTCGGCATCCAGCGCCAAATCGTTGTCCCAATAGAATAGGTCTTCGGTAAAAGCACTGAAGTAGATAATTTTGTGGCGCGACGCCGCCGGTGTATCAAACGCCTCTTCAACGTCGCCCTTTGCGACCAACTGTTTAAACTCGCGCGACAGGCGCGTCTTGCCCGTGCCGTTGAAGGCATAGATCAGCTGCACCTTCTTATTGTTCTTTAACTGCTCGGCGATCTCAGTCAACGTCTTGCTCATTTCAGGCCACCGTCTCTTCCGGCTTGGGAAAGCTCAGCAGCAGATCGCGGTAATACTCGTATTGCTTCTGGTGCAGTTCGATCTCGCGGGGCAAGCCACCGCTGATGGAGTTGGTGAGCGTGTCAAACTTGTCAAGAATAGCGACGATACGAGCCTGTTCTGCAAGCGATCTGACATGATCATCGGGGTATGGAACAGGAATCCGAACTTCTTTTTTAAAACCCTCGATGAGTATGCGTTTAACTTTCCCGCTAGACACATGCTTAGTCTTCTGAGAATTGAATGAAGCCGTTTGCATCGCATAGGAGACGTACTTTGGATTCATTAAGTGGCGAAAAGCATAGCTATCATCGTGAATGGCCACACTCTGAGCTCCTAGCCACGCAACAGCCTTGCCTACATCCTCCACCGTTTCGCCAACGCCGGCCAAGACAACATCGCCCGGCTCCGCATAGCGCAGCGAACCAGCCATGTCATGCCGAACCTTTGAAAATGCGTGGTCCGCCCACACACCATATCGGGTATAAATTTCACCGTAGTGGATGACGCGAATGCCTTCTTCGACGTAATCAGCCTTTGTAAATCGCTTACCGCGAATGAACTCGCCAATATCTCCCAGCGCCCTCCATTTCACCTCCCCGCCTCCAAAACTCAACAACTGGTCGCGGTAATAGTTGTATTGTTTTTTGCGGGAGGTAAGCTCGGCAGTGAGCTCGGCAGTAAGCTCGGTAAAGGTATCCAAAATGCGGACAATTTTGGCTTGTATTTCTAAAGATTTTTCAGGATCACTTGGGGAGAGGAAGGGAATTTTAAATTTCCTAAAGCCATCCATATCCACCGAGGAAAAACTAGACGTCGACGTATTTTTTTTGCACCAAGCAGCCAGCAAGAAGCAGTAGTAAAAAACAAACTTCATGTTGAGAATATTAGTAAACTCCGACCTTAACTCCAAACACGTAAACCTTTGGTTGGCCAAGTGCGGAACAGTAACAAGTGCGTGCTCGCCGATCGTTGCAGAAGTTGCAATAATAATTGAATTAGCAGGGAACAGTCTTCCTCCCTTTACAGCTCCTTCTGAAATCTTTTGAATTGCGCTACCAAGTATCCGACCGTTCTGGCGGATATCTTCCATTCTAAACCAAGGAATAGTACCACTCTTCCAGTAGTCGCTATTGGATTTTGACGGCGTGTAGCCGTTTCTCAAGTAGAATACCTCTGCAACTGGCTTCCACTCCACTGCTACTCCATCCAGCAGCTTGTCCAAAAAATCCACGCCACTCATGCCTCCAGCTCCTCGCCTTCGATCTGCGCCACGATGGCACAGATCTCAGTGCGCAACTGCGCAATCCGGGCGACGGTGGCTTTCAGCTCCGCATTGAGCTGGACAATATCCACCACCTCGCGGGTTTCTCTGGCATCAACATAGCTGCTGACCGACAGGTTGTAGTCGTTGCCGGCCACCTTTTCCAGCGGCACCGATTGCGCGAAATGTTCGACGTTCGCTTTGCTGTCGAACACCTGCATGATCTGCGCGATATGCGCGTCTTCCAGCAGGTTGTTGTTGGTACCTTTCTTGAACAGCGCGCTGGCGTCGATGAACTGGGTGGTGGTGTCCTGCTTGTGCTTGGACAGCACCAGGATATTCACGGCGATGGTGGTACCGAAGAACAGGTTGGGCGCTAGCGAGATCACCGTCTCCACATAATTGTTGTCCACCAGGTATTGGCGGATCTTCTGTTCGGCACCACTGCGGTAAAAGATGCCGGGGAAGCAGACGATAGCCGCGCGGCCCTTGCTTGAAAGGTAGCTCAGCGCATGCAGCACGAAGGCGAAGTCCGCCTTGGACTTGGGCGCCAGCACGCCGGCCGGGGCAAAGCGGTCGTCGTTGATAAGCGTGGGGTCGTCGTTGCCGATCCACTTCACCGAATACGGCGGATTGGAGACGATGGCGTCGAAGGGTTTGTCGTCCCCGAAGTGCGGGGCGCGCAGCGTGTCGCCAAGCTGAATGTTGAACTTGTCATAGTTAATGTTGTGCAGAAACATGTTCATCCGCGCCAGGTTGTAGGTGGTATGGTTCACCTCTTGGCCGAAGAACCCATCCTCGATGACATGGGCGTCAAAATGCTTTTTCGCCTGCAGCAGCAGCGAGCCGGAGCCGCAAGCTGGGTCGTAGATCTTGTTGACGTTGGTCTGCTTGTGCATCGCCAACTGGGCGATCAACTTGGACACATGCTGCGGGGTAAAGAATTCGCCGCCGGATTTGCCGGCATTGGCCGCGTAGTTGGAGATTAGAAATCTCGTAGGCGTCGCCGAACAAATCGATGTGACTGGCATCGAAGGTGCCGAACTCCAGCTTGCTCACACCCTTGAGTACATCCGCCAAACGCTTGTTTTTGTCGGCAACGGTATTGCCCAGGCGGTTGCTAGTGGTGTCGAAGTCAGCGAACAGGCCCTTGATGTCCTGCTCGGAGGCGTAGCCGCTGGCCGAGCTCTCAATAGCGGCGAAGATGCGCGCCAGATCGGTATTCAGGCTGTCGTTGCTGCTCGCCTTGGCGACCACGTTGCTGAACAGTTGGCTGGGGGCAATGAAATAGCCCTTGGTCCTGATGGCGTCATCTTTGGCGGCGGCGATCAGCGGGTCAGCATCCTCCATCGCCGCGTAATTAACCGCGCTGTCGCCGCCGGTGATGTAGTCGATGAAGTTCTCGCTGATGAAACGATAGAACAGGGCGCCAAGCACGTACTGCTTGAAGTCCCAGCCATCGACGGCGCCACGCACGTCATTGGCGATAGCCCAGATCTGACGGTGCAGGGCGGAACGCTGTTGGGCACTGGTCATACTGCTTATCCTGTTTCAATGCGGTTTACATGGTCATTCCATAGCATTCGGACCTGACCTGGATTGTGTTATGTGCGTGTCGAATCGACGTTGGCACAAAGATGCTCATTCTATGTGCTCCCTTCAGTTAGATATACTGCCGTGGGCTTTCTTTGCACCCTATAATCAATAACATACCTACAAAAACACGTTGACTTTTGCGGCTTGATGACGCCTAGAAACTGCCCGCCGTGTGGATGAATGCCGATACCGTTTCTCTTGCTTTTTCCCCTGCCAGCGTAAGGATCTGCCCTATAAGGGCGGGCGGAGGGTAGCCCGAGACTTCTTACGCAGCCCCACGTTTTTGCACGTCGCAAATATGGGCGTACGTATTGCAACAGTGAATGTGCCTGCGAGAGGGGACATCGTACGCGTAGGGTAACAATCAACAGCGCAACCATTTGCTTGAGAGATTCGATCCCCGATTCGTTTGTGGGGGCGGAGCTCAAAAAGCACCGTCCATCGGAATCCAGACCACGCAGCGTTCCAACTGGTATTCCAAACAAGTTGGCCAATAAATTGTTAATCAGAAAAAACAAATAGATACCGACTTGTTTCAAATTACCCCGGCCCACCACTTTTTTACATCTAAAGACGTCCACGGACGTCTTTTTTTGTGCCTGAAATCCAGTAAATACAAGGGCTTCAGAGCTTATGGGATCTTTGGAGGGTTTCTGGGTTCCAGTCGCTTTGGTATCCCAGGTGGTATCCCGGGACCTACGGGGTCAACTCCGGGCTGATTTTTGCGAACCCCCTTAATGGAATTCGGGCGGTGTTCAAGAAACCTAAAAAGAGAACATGGCTGCGCTACCACCTGAGGAGCTTACCGAGCTCATGATGGAAATCGCGAATGCCAGCATCAAACGCACGACCCGCTGCCTGATCGAATGGCAGTTACACACGATGACCCGCCCTGCCGAAGCAGCCACCACACGATGGGCAGATATCGACTTCGACACGCGCATTTGGAGCATTCCGCCAGAGCGCATGAAAAAGCGCCGGCCGAACACAATCCCCCTCACCGATCAGGCACTTTCGTTACCGGAAACGCTCAAGCAACTCAGTGGTAGAGCATATCCAGAAGTCGCCAAATCGTCTGCTTGCCAGCGCTGCTCATACCAAGCCTCTGCACACGGGAAGGCTCCGCATTCCCGTGTGCAGAGGCTCACTCCATCAGGTATTTCCGGTGGACCTGCGGCGCCAATCCGCGTGTCAGAGGCATCGCCAGTGCAGTGCAGACCAGCGCCATCAACAGGAGTGCCGTTAGGCAGCTTTGCGAAATAATCCCTGCGTCGTAAAGCGCGCGAAGGACAACTATCTCCATCAGCCCCTTGCTCTGCATAAGCGCCCCCAGTTGCAAGGCTTCGCGCCAACTCCATCCCCACGCGTGCACGGGGATGGCTGTACTGATGATTTTAAGGCCGCTGCCCACCACCACGCTAAGCATGAAGAACATCCACGCAGGGCTGGCGCTGATGTCGAGGCTGAGCCCTGCCGATACAAAGAAGAAGGGCAGTAGCACCGCGTTACTGAAGGGGGCGGTCAGCTTGGTGAAGTGCTGACGCAGTGCCTTTGGCAAGAGCATGCCGAAAATGAAAGAGCCGATCACCGCATGCATCCCCAGCATTTCGCTGACGCTGGCTGAAAGGAAAAGCCCAACCAACACAATGCTTAGCGCACTTGTCGAAAGCTCCTTCATTTGAGTCAGGCTCTCGAACCATTTGCGTAGCCACGGACGAAATATAAACCCGGCTGCCAGCAGTACCGGCAAAAGCAGCCAAACCCAGGCGTGTTGCGCAGCATTTGGTTGTGAAGTTGCCAGCATCAGAGCGGTCAGGCAACTCCACAATAGCAGGTCATTGATGGCGGCCAAGGTGAGCGATGTGTGGCCAAGCCGACTGCTGGAAAGATTCATCTCGCGCAAAATCGCCGCCAGGACGGGAAGTGCAGTTACCCCGAAGCAAATCGAACCGGCCACGGCAAAGACCCCTGATGTGGCGCGCTCCCCCAACAGCTCCGGCCATTGATGCCCCGCCCACCAGGCGAAGCATCCGCCCCCCACCGCAGGAATGAGATAACTCAGGAAACCTGCATGCAGTACTCGGCGTGCCTGATGCTTGAGTTCGTCGAGTTCCAGTTCCATGCCGGCGATAAAGCCCACGCAGACGATTGCCAGTGCCGAGAGGCTCGACAGGGCCACGCCCGTGTTGGGTGGAAATACGCTGGCGTAAAGCTCGGGAGCCAAGCGGCCCAGCAAACTCGGCCCAATCAATATGCCACACAGGATCTGGACTAGCACGAGCGGTACGAAGCGCCGCAGTGGCAACCAGAATAACAACGGCATGCTGAAGATCAGCGACGCCTGAATAAGAAAGTTCATGGCAGGATCCTGTAGACGGGGCGCAGCGGCTGCACGTACTGAAGCGAAACTTTTCAGTTACTCGCCAGACGCAGGTCGTTAAGGTAATCAGCTTCCAGGCCCGCCAGGGCCGCACAGCGTTCGAGGACATCACGGCGGCGCAGCTTGCCGGTGACCTGCGCCATCACCATTAAGCTTTTGAGTACGCTTGCCTCCTCGGCAAAGCGTGCAACTCGCTCCTGGATGACGTCCGGCGCTGCCGTTATGGCGAGGTAGCGGGCAAAGCAATGACGTGAACCCGCCAGCAGCGTGAACACGTCATGCAACGCCCGATACTTGGTCGTATCGCACGCCAATGAGTTATCCAGCACAGGTTCAAGGTTGTGATAGAACCAAGTGTCATCGGTGCGGTTGTTCAGAAACGTTTCATGACGCCGGCGGATCACGGGTTCGATATCGCTCAGAGGCGTCGGAGTCCACTCCAGACAAAACATGCGCCGACCACCGTCATTCTGGAAAAACTGATCGAGGACTTCTTGCGGGTAGCGGTACTCGCACAGAACACTGGCGGCATTGTCATCCACAATGTCCCAGGTACCATTTGCATTCGCTTGGCGCAGCACCACGACATGCTGGGCATGCTTGCTGCGGTATTCGGGGCAATGGGCGAAGTAGTACACGTCACCCGATAAAAAGGCGCACCCATTAGCTTGGATCTGCTGGTGGATGACCGGCAGCAGGTCATCCAGGGACTCAGCGTGCTGCTCATGAAACCCCACCCCAAGCAGCGCCAGGTCTTCTTCAGCGAAGTAGGGGCTTTGCAGCGCGTACTTAGGTTTATTTTCCACCACCATTTGCTGGAAAATACTGCCTGCCGTAGGCAAGGCATTGTAGAACAGCCAGTCCACCTCGATACCTAGGCGCTTCATGAAGACTACGGCGTGTCGCTGGAAGCAATTGAGGAAGCGCCGGTCGTATAGGTGCACATCATAGGGAAACGGTCGTTCTTCCATGGGAGCGATCCTTCGCTTAAACGGTCAGGTAGTGATCCAGGAGCAGGGCCGTGACGGACGCCGGGCTGCCGAGAAACTGGGGAGCAAGATGATCGGTCTGGAACTCGACTTGGAACTGGTCTTCCAGGCGTGTGACCAACAGCATCAGTTTCATCGAGTCGATGCCCGCTTCAAGAAAAGACAGGTTTGGATTGTCCTGGACGCTCTGGGGGGCCACCTCCTTCATGAGGTGGTTGACCTGCGCCAGCACAGTGTGACGATCAACCATTTTGGTATCGAAACTCATTGTTTAACTCCATTGATCATTTATAAGCGGGCCAGCGGAAGGGACTGTGCTTGTCGACGTAATTGAGCCAACCCCAGCAGCCCGGTGGCGCTGACTACGCCGGTGCCGATCATCAATGCAGGCCCACTGGCGGGCCCGAAGATCGACGCGGTGGTGGCAAAGGTCAGCAGCAATGGCGCCGTGGCCTGCATCGAGTACGCACAGAACGTGCTGCGACTGCCAATCAGTGCGGCCTGAGCATCATTGTTGGCCGCCCGCATCAGTTGACTACGCACCACGATTCGCAGGTGATTGGTAATAAAACCCACCAGAAATGCGCCCACCATCGACAACAGCACTTGGGGGGCGAGCACCATCAGTGCATCGACCACGATCAGAGCCGTCGCAAACATTGCCAGTCGATGTTTGCTCAGTGGAATCAACGCGGCCAGGAAGGCGCCGAGGCCCGCAACGCCAGAAGCAATCCCGTAACTGGTGGGACTCCAATGGTTAACCTGTTGATAGACGATGGGCATCATGCTGTTGAATGCGCCGATATGCAGGGCGATCAAGCCCAGGCACGCCATCGCGGCATAGGGCATTTGGAAAGGTGCGGGGCTGGCTTGAGATGTCGGACGCTGCTCGTGTCCCTGAGCGGCAACCGGCACGCCGCGCTTCATCCGTGCCAGTAATAGCGCAGGGCTGAGCGCAGCGCCTGACAACGCCACGCATAGCAGGAATGTGGAATCGCTGAGCAGGCCCAACAACCCGCCCCCCGCCAGCGAGCCACTGAAACCGCCGACTTGTATCGCCGTTTGCATATAGCGCGCGGCATTATCGGCTGGTAGCCAACCAGCGACCACTCGACGAGTATTTTCGATTTCCAGCGAGCTGGCCGTGAGGAAGTCGACCGTACCCACCATCAGCGCGATTAACAAAAAAAAGCTCAGCGCCGTGGCCAGTCCGCACCATGCAAATAGGGCCGCTACAAGGAACGCCACGATGCGCAAGGCAACCAGCCACGTCGCACCAATATCGGCAGCGCGCCCACGACTCGCAAGGTCCAGCACAAATGGTACTGCGACCGATAAACACAGCACGATGCCCAGTGGCAGGGTTGATCCGGATAACTTCAGCGACATCCAGACGACCCCAGTCAGCACGGCCTGATCACAAGCCGTCGCCAGCGCAACTACAGCGTAAAACAGATAGTTTCGCGACAACATGAATGAAGCTCCGGTGGGTCTGTCGTGGATGAACGAGTGGCCAAGGCAGGGATCATCAAGGACGTCCGAAAATACCCAGGCCGTGTAAGGGGACGCAACTTGCGTTAGCAAAACTAAAGGCAACTGCAAAAACCTAACGCAACGCCCCGAGCGTGTTTACCGGTAGTAGGCTTCGAATCACCAACCGGTTGCAGGAGCGGGCAGCGTGAAGAGCGAAAGACTGGACACACTCATTACCCAACTCAAAGACAACCGGCGCAACACCGTGGTGTTTCATAGCCGCACTGATACAGAGTGTCTGCACTTCTCGCAGGTCTATGAGGCTGTTTGTCTTGTAGCGCAGCAGCTCCAAGCCCATGGCGTGGAAGCCGGTATGCAGGTCGTCCTGGTTGCAGAGAATGGCAAGTCGGCACTGATTGCCGATCTGGCTTTACTGCACCTCGGGTGTACGGTTTTACAACTTCCAGAAAAAAATCCTGAAGACGCACTGGCGGTCATCGGGCGTGCCAGCATCGCCTACTTGCTTGCCAGCGCCTCTTACGACGGCATTGCCCCTACCGATTCATGGGCACCCCTGGGACAGGTCTGTGGATTGGAATTTTTTCAAAACCTCGCGGTTGACGGTTCAACGAACGCGGTGTCCGGCCCGATCATTTTCTCTTCTGGAACCAGTGGTAAACAAAAGCAGATCAGGGTTAATAACGCGACAGTCCTGGCCAATGCGCGGGGGTTTTTCTCAGCCATTGACGCCAGGACTGACGATAGCTTTCTGATTTTTTTGCCGCTGTCCAACTACCAGCAGAAGTTACTGATCTACGGGTGCATCGACGCCGGCATCAATATCGCCGTGAGCAGCATGCAGCACGTCATGCAGGCACTTAAGCAAACGTCTCCGAGTCTGTTCCTGGCTCCTCCGCTTTTTTACGAGGCGATGTGGCGTTTGTGCGATGGCAGCGAGGGAGCGTTGCGCGAGGCATTCGGTGCAAACATTCGGCAGATGTGGAGCGGCATGGCTGCGTTGCCACTGGCCGTTCTGGATGGCTATCGCACTGCCGGCCTGCCGCTTCTGGAAGCCTACGGCATGACCGAGTATGGGCCTATCGCGGTCAATACACTGCATCACCATCGACCTGGCTCGGTGGGCCGTGCATTGGTTCCAGGCAGTGTGACGCTGGGAAGTGATGGGGAAATATTGCTCAACTCGCGGTGCCGGCTGACCTGTGGATACATCGGCCAGCCCGCAGAAGTGGAGCGCGCTGTTTATCGCGACGAAACGCTGATTGCCACTGGCGATATCGGGCGTATGGATGATGATGGATACCTCTTTATCGAGGGTCGCAAAAACGACACGATCATTACCTCCGGTGGCCTGAAAATCCATCCCACCTCCGTTGAGCAAGCCTTTAATCGTTTGCCAGGTGTGCTCCATGCCGTTGCCCTGGGAGGTAGCAGGCCGCATTTGGGACTGCTGTTGGTGGTCGAGCAGATTAATACCCGCGCGCATCAACTGATTGAAACGACCATCGACGACTATAACGCCTGTGCCACAGTCCCTATACGCAACTATTTTTTATCGACCGAACCCTTCACCTCAGAGAATGGTTTGCTCACCTTGAACTTGAAACTACAACGCCAGAATATAGCGTCACGTTATGAAACTTCCGTATTCAGCTGAGTGGTCACGCAGACAAAAAACTTACAACCTGGAAGACAAGGAGATTTAACGTGAATCAGTTAAAAGAAGACTTCGGGCTTAGTGATGAAGAAATAGCTTTTTTCTTCAAGAATGGATATGTAAAGCCCTTTAAGGTTTACGAACCGGAGGAGATGGAAAAACAGTGGCGAACGGTTCGCCTGCAAACCTTGGATCGCAGCAATGCGGTGTATGCCGACAACACGTTATCCAACGCTGGCAATAATAATCTGGCCAACTATGATCGACACTTGGATATCCCCTTTCTCGGCAGTCACGTGTGCCATCCCAAGATCGTACACAAAGTGCGCAGCCTGATGGGCAAGGATTTGCTTTGCTGGCGTACCGAGTTTTTCTCCAAGTACCCGGGCGATGCTGGCACCGACTGGCATCAGGCAAACACCTTTGCTGGCGTGGCGGGGCGTCCGCATATCGTCTGGCCCGATGATTCCGGGCGTCGAGGCACTTTGACGGCGTGGACCGCTTTCACTGATACGATGAAAGACACGGCGTGCATGGCCATCGTGCCCGGCACCCACAACATGATGCATTACGACGAAGAAAAGCGTCTGATCTTCAACCCTGAAAAAAACAATGATGTTGTCAAAGACGGTGTGCGTCGCGGGTTATGGGGTTATGACTACCGCGATTTGCAGATCGATCCCGACTGGAAGCCGGATGAATCAAAAGCCGTCTATTTCGAAATGAAAGCCGGCGAGTGCGTGATCTTCTGGTCTACGGTCCTGCATTCTTCGCTGCCCCATCTGGGCCTGACCGACAAGATGCGCCTGGGTTATTCCGCGCGCTACGTACCGCCGGAAGTGTTGATCCACCCTGATACGGACATGCTCCACGAGTTTGGCGGGGAGGTCAGCCTGGAAAACTACGGGGCGGTCGTGGTCGCGGGCGAAAACCGCTACACGCATAATCGGATCCGTGACACGAATATGCTGGGCGAGCCTTTTATTCCGGCGTGACAGCGCTTGGGTCGGATAACCTCCGGCCCTTTTCTGCGACAAGGAAGATGCGGATGCACATAACTATTGATGCATGTTCTTACGTCTTGGGCGAAATTGAACGACCCTATCAAGATGTTCCCGACTTCACAAACATGCTTGGCCGCTATGGCTATCCCGATGAGCCTTCAGTGTTTGGCTGGGGCTCTTATTTCAAGACCGAAGGCGACATCTTTGACTTGGGCATCAAGTCCGCACGTCAGACATTGGCGGCAAGCGGCGTGTCCGCAGATGACGTCGATTTCGTGATGTTCTGCTCTACCTGCTTTCCGGGAAACGAGATTGAGTACATTAATTACAATGTTCGAATTCAAAAAAGTCTTGAATTGAAAAAAGCATTCCCCATCGGCATCACATTGAATAATTGCGTTAGTTTCATGAGTGCGATCGTGATGGCGCAACACCTGGTGCTGAGTGGAACGTATAACAATGTGTTGATCATCACCGCTGACAAGGTGTACGACGAATCCATACGCTTTAACAACTTCGCCTTACTCAGCGATTCGGCTGCCAGTTGCATGGTTTCCCGGCGTGAAGTCGCTGGCCTGCAAATATGCTCGGCTGGTTTCGGTGTCAGCCAGGACCCGATGACGTCCAACCATGGAAAAGATGAGCCTGAGCTATATGGGCGAATCCTCCAAAACGTATTGGCTGACGCAGCCACCCCCTTGAACGAGGTCAGCAAAGTTTTTTGCAATAACATTTTCCGTCCCGTCACGCAGCTCAAGGAAATCCGCCTCGGTTTTTCTCGCCGCCAACTCTATCTGGATAACGTTGCTCGCTGCGGGCACTGCTTTTCAGCGGATACATTAATCAACTATCTCGACTACACCCGACAGACTCCGCCCGCTGAGGGTGAGAAATTTCTGTTCTCGGTCGATGCACCCAATCTGCGAGCCAACATGCTCGTTCAATACAAACAATAGCCGAGCCGACTCACCCATCCGCTCCCCGGAGAAACGCCATGAACATGCCCATCCAGCAATCCCAAACCCAGACCGGTGCCAACCCTTTGCCGACGGTCCTCGCCATTTGGGCTGAGGTGCTCAAGCAACCGGCTCAAAACGAACAGGCGGACTTCTTCGACGCTGGCGGTAACTCCATGCTGCTGATCGCAATACTGAACCTGATCCACGAGCGCCTTGACCGTGAGATTAGTCCGGCCGCGCTGGTCCACGGTATCACCCCTGCCCGGCTGGCTGAGCTGGCAGCTTGAGGATGAACAGGCCTGGATATTTTCAATGGGCTACGCAGAGACCGACAGGAAGGAATTTGTATGATCGAGTTCATTGATCCTCGTGGCGTACCTGTGCGAGTGCAGGACGCCGCCGAAGCAGACGAATTGGAGAATGCCCTCACCGGCATTCTTGGGATGGAGTTCGATCCACTTCCCCTGCTTCAGCAGCGCGAAGTGCGTTGCCCTGTTTCGCGGCTGATCGAGTGCGCAGCCAGGCTGTCGAGTATGGAAGATCGACAGATTCATCAGGCAAAGGGGCTGCTCGACAGCCTGGCTCATGAAGAGCTTGATCAACGTGAGCAGGGGCACCTGGCAGCTTGCAATCACTGGGTCAATCAGGACTACGAGCTCGCACATGGCTGCTGGCGTGAGTTACTGACCCGACATCCGCGGGATGTGGTGGCCTTGTTCAGCGTACACATGCTCGAGTTCAATATGGGCTGGACGGAGCGGATGCGTGAAACCCTTGTTTCAGTCACACCCTACTGGGGGCCGTCACATCCTCACTATGGTTACGTACGCGGTATCGAGGCCTTTGCCCTAGTGGAAAACGGTGACTATGACACCGCCAGCATCGCGGCAGAGTGTGCGTTGGCAATCAATCCCCGGGATATCTATGCAATACATGCAGCCTGTCATGTCGGGTATGAGCGTGGGCATTACGCGCAAACCCTGAAGTGGCTGGACGATACCCAGAGTAATTGGGCGACTAATCCATGTATGCGCATTCACCTATGGTGGCATCACGCGCTGTTTAATCTTTACATGCAGCGCCCGGAGGACGTGCTACACACCTTTCATCAGAAAATCAGAATCAAGAATGATCCCGACGGGTATGAAGACCTCGACGCTGTCAGCCTGCTATGGCGCTTGTCACTGACTGGCGTGGATGTCTGCGAGCTATGGCAGGAAGTCGCGCAACATTGGATGCCGTCGATCGACCAATCTCAGTACTGGTTTAATGATGTGCATTCGATCATGGCCATGGCCAGCTCTAATCATCAGGTCTTGGTGCAGCGCATCCTGCGGCGTATCGACGCCACTTACGGCAAAGTCCCGCAGGTTGCCACTGTGACACGCACCGTGTGCCAAGGGTTGGTTGCTTTCCAGCAAGGCGACTACGCTGCTGCTTATGAATTGTTGAGCAATATCCTGCCGGCGGTGCGTGCCATTGGGGGCAGCAACGCGCAACGCGATCTCCTGGAGTTGACCACGATCGAAGCGGCGATCCGAGCACGCAAGTTCGACAAGGCCGAGCAGCTCATCGAATGCGGACGCAGCTTGCGTCATCCTTCGCCGTTTCGTACGTTTTTTGTCGATCGCCTACGGGATCAGGAGCCGATCCACCGGCGTGCATGAGCGGATCAACACGGGCGCTGCATTACGCCAAAGGACGTAATGCACTACGCTCCAGGCCGTCGTCATTGCGCGTGCATTGGACTCCTGTCAAGCAGTCGCTGCATGTTTGCGGCAAATATCAAACTGGCTTCGTGATGGCTTATACCCTGAGCGGGATCGAGAATGAACGCATGCAGGCGTTTGTTGATCACCTCATGATTATTGATTGGCCAGTCCGTCCCGAAGATGATCTTGTGATTGATCTCACTATCGAACAATGTCTTCAACGACGCGGCGTTACCGCGAGCATCGATCGCGTGTTGAGCGCCACTCACATCCAAGTAGACGTTGGGTCGGTATTTGCACAACTGAATACACTGTGCCTGATCATTGACCGCACCATGCGCCAGGATAAACGGTGTGTCACGGTAGCGTCGTGCAGGCTCGTCCACCCACATGGCCTGGGCCTGGGCGAAAGACAGCACGGGAGAAGTGGGCCCGATGTGCAGCAGCACTGGAAGGCGATGGGCGTTGCAATACTCGTAGAACGGTGTCAGCAGCGGATCATTGGCTTGGTATCCACAGGGCGGATAGAGTTTCAAGCCGCTGAACCCATACTCCTCGACACCTCGAATGAACAGCTCAAGCCCGTCCCTGCCCCAGCGCGGGTCGACGCCGGCAAACACCTCAAAGCGTCCGGGATGACGCCGGAGAATGTCCCGGTGCTCGTTGAACATTTCTTCTATGTTCAGTGGTGTATCCGGCAATGCAAAGGAAAAGTCTGGCAGTAACAATACCGAGCGATTGACGCCCGCTCGGTCCATGGCGGCGATTTGAGCATCCCCCTGGTGGTCACATAATTCGCGCAGAAACTGGTCGACAATCCTTATTTTTGCAACCGGGTACCCGCTGGCGCGAAGCTTCACTTCGATATTTTCCGCCACGCCTTCCAGGAAACTCAATGGCGTGAAGTGCGTGGACGCGATGTGGCTGTGGCCGTCAATAACGGTCAGTGCGCGGGTGCTGTCGGAGTCATCATTCATCGTCCACCTGCTGCTTGCGCAGGAAGCGTGCGTACCGCTCCATAATTTGCTTGACCACCCCGTCTGTCTCCCGATCAACGCCGAAAACGTAACCTGGGAAATCCAGTTCCTTCTGTACGCTCCAGATTTGCTCGTGCTGGTCCGGAGAAAAGAATTGAGCGGGATCGCCCACGGCGATCCAGCCAATCGGCAGCGTTGCGCCGCTCTCCACCACCGTCTTGATGTGAACGACCGCGTTGATGCGCAACTCCGCGCCCTTGCCGATGCGCGCTCCGTTAAACACGGATGCGCCCGTGGCGACAAAAACCTCATCGCCGATACGGCAACCGGTCAAATGGCTATGTGGCCCTACCAACACGTGGTTTCCGATATGGCAATCATCATGGGACGTGCTGCGAATCACGGCATGCTCCATGATGACGCAATCCTCCCCGATGGTCAGTGTACCTCCTTGCGCAACCAGGACCGCGCCGTGGCTTATAACGGTGCCCGCACCGATGGTGATATTGCCTTCCAGAATGGCGCTAGAGGCAACTTGGGCAGTCGAGGCGATGGCCTGGCGTACAACGGCATTGCGTTCGGCTTTGTCAGTCATAAAGTGCTCCATGATTCCATTCAGTTACTGTTTCTCTCCAGAAACAAAGAATACGCCTATGCCTGCCCATCCGCCCGGCCCCTCGATGCATTCCTTGACGGCCACCATTTCACGCTGGGCCTCCTGCAACTCGTTTTCTGGAATCACTTCCATCTTGTAACCAAAGACCAAGTCACAGAACGCCGTCGCACCGATCAATGATGTCGAGACCAAGAGCATGCTGCACCGAATATCAGCGTATCCGGCTTCTTCCAGGTAGCTCGCCAGCTTGCTGCCCACATGTCGATCCCCGCCTCGGGCGGCCTGAGCTCGAGCAACACGTGCCAGGAAGGACTGCAGTTGAGGAGGGTTTGGTGCCGACCCGAACCACCGGTCGTCGATATCGCATATGCACAGGCGTCCTGCGATAGACAGGCTGCGGTGAATGTTGCGCAGGGCCAGCAAGGGATCGGACAAATGCTGGAAAACCAGGCGTGCATAGCTGAAGTCGAAGGACTCAGGTTCAGCCAGGTTATCGTCGTAGAGATTGGCCTGGCGAACCTGAGCCTCGTCGAACCCCTCACTGACCAGTTGCCGGCGCGTCTCCGTTATGCTGGTTTGATTGCAATCAAGCGCCACAAGCCGGCTCGGCTGGGTTCGTAGCGCAATCTGCGTGGTAATGATGCCTGGACCGCAGCCCACATCCAGGACTCGTTGCCCTTGAGCCAACCCTGCTTGTCGCAGGTGTTCGAACTCCAGGTCCAGCGCGATACCCGCCTGTGATTTCAAGCGTCGCAAGGAGTCTTCGTTGTCACGAAAACTGCCCAGCTGATACGACTCATCAACGATCAATGCCATGGGTAGTGCTCTCCATTTTTTTCTGTAGCCAGACTATGTCGACCCGATGATTCTCCAGTCTCGCAATCTGGGGGATGCGTACGCATTCTGAAAAACCCTGGGAGATACAACCGCGCGCACTGGCGTGATTAGGCCCCAGAATAATTGCGACCAAAGACTCGAAAGCCGCTGCCCGCGCGCAGTCCTCAAGGGCGCGCAACAATCGAATACCCACGCCACGGGCTCGCATGTCACGTCGTACATACACGGCGACTTCAGCCATTGTTTGATCGTCAGGCCGGGCGGAAAACGGCTTGAGCGCACCCCATGCAATGGTGTCGCCCGCGTTAGAGAGATAAACCAGCACGGCAAAGCGCGGATGTTCTCCGAAATAGGTCAATGCGAACTTTTTGATATCGTGATGGGGAACATCGCAGTTGGCAAATACCTTATCGGCGATCGCCTGGTTATACGTTTCTACCATTGACGGTAAGTCTGCAGGGACGGCTGGCCGAATCATCTAGAGGAGCTTCCGATAGAAGACATTCAATGTAGAGTCTGCGCTGGCAGTGACCCTACCTCCGAGCACAAAAGGACTGGCGCAGTACCAATCGATGTGCGCACTCATCTTACTGTCAATAAGGCTGATCATTGTATGAACTCCCTGTTTCGTCCCCTCACGTGCACAGGCGGTAGCCAAACTATCAAATGTAGAAGGACACGAGGAGGTTTCATCACTGTGCAGAACTAACTTCATACTCCCGTCATAACCTGCACGTTCATGAAAGCGAAAATACACGGCCCAGCCCAATCGGCTGCCATATCGATCGGTACAGCAATAAGCCCCCCCCGGTCGGTGCGGGTTGAATACTTCTGCCACGCACTCATCCGGGCATGAAAAACGCGGGGCCAGTACGTACTTCCAGGTGACTTCATCTTTGCTGTCAATGAGGAGTTGCAACAAGGCATCAGGTGACAAGGGCTGTGTGTGATGATCTCGGTGTCTACAGATGGTCACAGTGGCACGCCCTCGCTTACCTGATTTTGAATCATTTCATTCTACGCCCAAGCCATTAACACCGGCATCGCGTTAGTTTTTTTAAAGCTCAATAACTTTCACTTAGCCGACTTGACTTCGGCGCAAAAAAAATCATTCGCATATTGATTTCAGGGACGTGCTCGCGCTATCAATAATCCGCTTACCGACAACCTCGTTGACTACGGAGTGATTCGTCCAACCATGCCAGTAGAGGGGTTCCAGATGGCTGCGTTGGGGCATCAAGTCCACTAACTGCCCATCGGCAATATGAGGAGCAGCGATATCCATGGGTATCAACGTATAGCCAATTCCGGCTAACACAGCCTCCTGAACCATGGGTAATGAAGGAAGATAATGGCAAGGAAAGCTCTCGATAGAGACCCCTAGCAGCTTGCGCAGGAAGGCTGTATGGCGCGTATCATTGCGGCCTCGTGTGATGGCTGGCGCGTCAAGCAGTGCATGCACACCCAAGCCCTTCGCAAAATGGCGGTGCATAAAATCGGGTGTGCTGACGCACTTATATTCCATAGCACCAAGCGCATGCACTTCAAAACCATCAAGTGGCTCGGCAATGACTGACACACATCCTTGAACGTCTCCGCGTTTCAGAATATTCAAGTTACAGCAACGGTCATCTGAAATAATTTCGACGCAAACCTGTTTAGCCTTCATCAGCTCTATCAACAAAGGCGCAAGCCATGTAATGAGCGAGTCAGGATGAACACCAATAGCCACTTTTGACTGCATATTATTTTTATGCCGCAGCAACGTGTGCACGTCATGCTCAAGTGAGCGCAGTGTCGATACATGCTGAAGCAAGACTTGCCCAGCTGACGTGGGATGGATGGGGCGCTCACGAACAATTAAAATGGTTGAAAGCGAGTTCTCCAATGATTTTATGCGTTGCGATATAGCACCGCCAGTAATGTTAAGCGCTGAGGCTGCACGCTCAAAGCTTTTATATTCAATGACACACGCAAATGCTTCCAGCTGTTGGCGATCTAACATGTCGACCTCCTTATAGACCATTCGGCGTTATCGAGTTCAATAATGCACACGCGTGAACATATGGGTATTCATGGCAATGTTGCCACTACACAATTTCACTTGGCAGTTATCCGAAAAGCCGGACAGGTTGAAGAAGGGATATGCAGTGGGGACCGCAGCTCTCTGTGGAAAGATAGTGCACGTTGACTTAATGTCATGTCTTTATTTTCACGAATACCAATCAAGACGTTTGCGGCCTGAGGTCGCAAAGACTACAGCCTAAACAGATAAGGATGCCGCTATAGAAGACCCTCAACTTTACTAACTCGTCTTACTTCTATATCATTGGATTTTTTATGGAGCCATTAACATGCAACAGAAAGACAGACTCAAAAAGACGTGCACGGATATTGGTAACAAAGTCAAAAACCTGCGAAATATAAGAGGGTTATCACTTAGTGAACTTTCAAAACTTTCCGGGGTTTCAAAAGCTGCACTTTCGCAGCTTGAATCAGGAAACTCCAACCCCAGAATTGATACTCTTGACTCAGTCGCTATCGCTCTGCGCTTACCCTTGGGTGATCTGCTTTTAAGTCAGGAAAACATTTATCCGCGCATTGAGCGATTCAAAGAAAAAACTGGCAAACTGTCTCAAGACATGCTGTTTCGGATCAATCTCGGGAACATATCTGAAATCTGGAATCTCCGCATGGACCCCGAAGTAGTTATCAACAGCCCCGCACACAACCGGGGTACAAAAGAGCATATATTTGTTCATGAGGGCATTTTAACACTGGACATCGACGGCGTAAAAGAGACGTTAAATAAAGGTGACTTCTACGCATTTTCTGGTGATTCCGATCATTCGTATCAAAGTCACAATTTATCCGTTCAGGCGACAGTTGTCATGTCTTATGCTACCGGTTGACGTGCTGAGTTCGCATGTTTCGTAGAAAGCTATCAGTTCGTTGAACACGAGCCGGGAGTGAGACTGAAGAACGAAATGTCCACCCGATACACTGACCAACTTTATTGGTGCACCAAAGAGCTCCTGCCATTTATCCATATCTGATGTTACCAATGGGTCATCGCACCCATAAATAATGAGAACCGGTGCATTGCCTAATAAAGGCAAGTTGAAAGGCACCTGATCGGCTAAAAGCAAGTCATCGGTCAACTTCCTGAACAGTTGATTTCTCAGCCACTCATCTGCCATCACACTGTCCGACACCCCACCCATTTGTTCGCAAAAATCGTTTAGAAAGTCAGTCCGCTTTTTTTCAGGGACACCTCTTAAATAGTATCGGCGCTTATGGATTGGTTCGTTCGCTAACAGCACAAGCGTGATAGACCTTTCCGCCTGGGCGATCCTCATGTGGTGCGCAACCAACAACGCAAGGTACGCGCCAAAACTATAACCAATAATGACGACAGGGCCAGTTTCAGGAATAACACGTATCAGGTCTGATAACACATCAGCCAGCGCAGTGACCGGCAACTCACTACGCCGTCGCCCACGCCCGGGCAATTCGTAGACGGTAACATTGAACCTCCCCTGAAGGACTGCAGAGAACTCACGCAGCTCCGACGCACTGCCGCCCGCATGAGGTATGAGCACCGCATCAATTAGATCGTTTTTGCAGAGCATCTCGATTCTCCTCTGCCCATCGCCCTAACAGTGCAGCAGCTACAATCATGACGCCGCCCACCATCTGAACGATATTGAAACTGTCTTTCACGATGAGCACTGCAAACAGCGCTGCGAAGAACGGCTCAAGCGATAAGATGAGTCCGACTCGTGTTGAGCTGGAGACCTTTGCAGCGTAGAGCTGCATGATAAAAGCAAAGGCGGTCGCAAAAACGCTCAAGAACACTATGTATGCCCAGAGTTCTGCAGTGAGACCGTCGAACTGGGACGCTTCAAAACCTCCGAAGACAAGAACATTGATAGCTGCCAGCGACGCGACTACAACAAGCTCAATCAGCGTGATATTGGTGAGCGAAAACTTTTCCCCTGGGCTTTTCCTGCCAAACATGTAGATCTGATAGCCCCGAACCAGGGCGGCCAGAAGAATCAGCGCATCGCCTGAATTGGCTCCCGAAAACCCGCCCTTCCCGAAACATAGCAATCCACAACCGACAATCGAGATGCCTCCCGCCATGAAGACGGCGCTGTGCTGTTTGCGTCCCCCCAGAATTCGCTCAAAGAAAGGAACCAGCACGACCGACACTACGATAAGAAATCCAGCGTTTGAGGCGGTCGTGTATTTAACACCGAGGGTCTCGAAAGTCAGAATCACGTACAGCAGTGCGCCGAAGAACACACCGCTGACGACCTCCCCCTTTTTGATATTGAAAATGGATTTTCTTGCCCCTAATGCCATGAACGGTATCGCCAGCAGAAACCTGAGCATGAGAAATAAAGGCACGCCCACACCCGCATGAACGATGATTTGCATTAACGAGTAGCTGGCCCCCCAGGCAATGGCGACAACAAGAAGTCCAAGATCAATCAGATAAATTGTTGACCGGGGAAGCCTTTCACTCACTTCACTCATGATACCGCCTCCCTTATTGATGATTGACGTCGTAACTCACCCTCAACACACCCTTTTTCAACTTGAGGGACTTGATTTGAAACTCGACGAGTCTTGCCGTTTTATCGATATGGGTGCCTGCACATTGCATCGCGTCGAAACCCTCGATCAGGCAGTACCTCACGCCCGCTTCATCCCAGGTCTTGACGTCCTTTCCAGACAGAATCAGCTCCTGAATTCGCTGCTCCACTTTTTGTTTCAGCTCATCATCGACCGGCAGTGCGCCTTGTGCGGCGAGAAACTCAACCCTCGACTCCCCCGGAAAATGGTGACCTGACTTTGCAATCCACCCCATCTCACCCAACACCCAATTGATCATGTGCCCGGCAGTGTGCAAAGCGGCGTGGCGTTTCCTGAGCTCGGCATCGATTGAAACATCGACGCGCTCGCCAACGCTAAAGACGTGATCAGTATCCACATGGAGCACTACCAGACCATCCTGATGGCGCGAAAATGAAACCGCTTTATCATTTACCCAACCGCAATCGGAAGGTTGCCCGCCGCCCTGCGGATGAAATAAATTATCCTCAAGCGCAATCCATTGCCCTCTATCATCCGTGCCCACACCACACACAGATGTGGAGGCGTGATAATGATAGGTATCGCTCAGATAAGTAAGGTGCTGCTCCATGATGGCGTTCTCGATTAGACAGTCAGCTTATTAAAGGGCTTGCCGCGAAGTGTTTTTTCAGCAATGGCATTTTTTGGATTCAGACTTTGCCCAGCCACCACGACACTGCCAAACTTCTCAAGTGATGTTTTGCCGCCATACTCGTGAACGGTATCGGTGTCAGGATAGATATCGACGAAGCTGGGTGCATAGCGCGTTGCGAACCCCATTCGGTCATCTTTTTTTGACGTGTTGGGATAAGACGCGTGCATTAATGTCGACCAGAAGATCACGCATTGCCCCGCTTTCATGACCAGAGGCACTGCCATCGCCTCGTCCGGCTTCCAGTCAGGGTCGACTTGAAGTTCACGGTAGTCATAACCGAAGAACCCGCGCTTTTTCCCTTCCTTCTCAAGCGTATTGACGCTGTCGCCGTCATATTCCATGCGCTTGGTTTCGTCGTAGTTCATCTTGAGATGGGTGCCTGGCATGATTTCGAGGCATCCATTTTCGATGGTCGAATCAGTGAAGGCGGTCCAGACAGTCAATGTACCTTTCCCAAAAGCGGACTCGGTTTCACCTGGCCACAAAATTTGCGGCTTACCACTGGCATTGGCAAACGTGTCGGCCTGATGCCAATCGGTACCTTCATCGCCTGGGTATTTTGGGAAAAACTCTGTGCGCCAGCAGATCACATCGGGCCCCAGAATGCCGGTCACGGGAGCAACAATCTTCAAATTCGTGACGTGCTCCGCGAGCTTGTCGACATCCAGGTGTCGATCATAGTTGGATATGTTGGTCCCGCTGCCAAAGGAGTCTGCCGGATACGCTGCGCTGCTCCGGTCAGGCAGCGCTCGTCTGACTTCATTCCAGATGGCATGCATATCTTCAGGCGTGTAAATCGTCAAAGGTCCGATGAAGCCATTTTTTTCAAAGGAAGCCAGTTGTTCTTCCGTGAGAAAATAACGTTTGTCCATGGTCATCTCCCTGTTACTGATTCAACGAATGATTGATGGCGTCCGCAATGCTTTTATTGAATAGTTTCTCGATTGAAACTTCAATGTCGTACTTTTTACGAAGGCGCTTATTCAGCTCAAGGGCAATCATTGAATTACCGCCAACATCAAGAAAGTTTTCGTCTTGGGCCACCGGGTTTTCCAGTGCCTCTTCAATCCAGGCCGTGTAGTCTGCGGTAATATCCGCCTTCAACGTATCTTCCAACATTCAGAGTCCCTCCAGATTATTTTTGATAACACGCTTGTCAACTTTTCCATTAACGGTCTTTGGAAACACTGGAATTTTCTTGTAACGCAACGGGTGCATGTAACCGGGAAGCGTTTTCCTCGCGCGTTGCTTGAGTTGTTTGACGGTACTGGCTTCGTCACTGGACGAGGAAAAGCAACAGAACAGGTAATCGCCCCATTCAGCGTCTTTAAAAGGAAGCACACAGACTTCAAGCACATCCGCCACCTGCTCAAACGTCGACTCGATATCGCCCAACTCTATCCGGTAGCCATTAATTTTGACTTGCTGATCGGCGCGACCTATATAAATAAGGTCGCCGTTGTCCGCCACATCGACTAGATCCCCCGAACGATAAAAGCGTTCGTGATACCCCTCGCGCATTATGAATCTCTCTGCCGTCAACTCGGGCCGGTTCAGGTAACCGTCCGCAACCTGAGGACCACTCAGTATCAACTCTCCACCTACAGTGTTCGGCGACTCTTTGAGTACCTGATACGAAAATCCCGGTAACGGCTTACCAATCACGGAAGAAGGCTCTAAGGACTCTTTCTGGGTCAGAATATGCAGCGTGGCATGTACAGTAACTTCGGTGATGCCATACATATTGACCAAGGCCGGCCTGGAATCGCCAAAAACGCTGAACCAGTTTCGCAGTGTGCTCGGGTTGAGCCTCTCACCACCAAATATGATGAATCGCAACGCCAGTTCATCAACGGGAAGTTGCACCAGCGATTCCGCGTTGATTGCAAATGCAGACGGTGTCTGGTTAAGGACGGTCACCTGTTCGGTTTTGATAAATGCCGCAAACCGATCCGGCGACAACTTTATTTCGGTTGTCGGTATCAGCAGCTTGCCCCCGAACCCCAGCGCACTTGATATTTCCCAGACAGAGAAATCAAACGCATACGAGTGATACAAAACAACGATGTCTGCGTGATTGAATTGAAAAACGGGCTGGGTGCCTTCGAACAAAGCGGCCACATTGCCATGTGTAATCGGTACACCTTTCGGTCGCCCAGTGGTTCCGGAGGTGTAGATGACGTAGGCGCGTTGATGGGAGCCAACAGCCGCAAAGGCATACCCGTCAGTGTCCGGTTGTACCAACTGAGAAGCCGGTATGAACGTTTTTTCATCCCTAAGCGAGCTGTCAGGCTCTCCGACGATCAACCTGGGATTACAGTCGCAAAGGATGGCTGTGTTTCTTTGTACTGGAGCGGACTTGTCCAAAGGCACGTAGGCGGCGCCGCAGAGTTGGACCGCCAGTAAAACAGCGATCAAATCAACCGACGGCGTCATTTCGACAGCGACGAAGTCAGACGACATCACACCCCGTTCACGGAGTCCGCACGCCAGTTGTTTGACTAAACGTGCCAGTTGACCATATGAAAGTTCACAGACCGAGTCCTTTGCAGCCAACGTATCCGGAGAGGTAGCCGCGATGTTGAAGAAGCGCTCGATCACCAGCGATTCGCCTACAGCGCCGTTGTCACTTCTTACAGGGACAGAATCCGTTTTCTCCGGGGCGTTCATTTCTGGCATCCGTTCCGCTTAAAAGACGATCGGACACTATAACGAACATTTTTTTAAGTCAAGCATGACCCATCAAGGTTTTTTGCGGACGATTTCATGGGCGAAGACGCTCTGTGTTCATCAGGAGGATGGCCACACGTTAAACGTTTCAGCCGGTTAACGGCCTGTCGATTGGCTACCGGGACCAGGTCACGAGACGCACTGAAGCATGCGCCTCGCTGAGGTTTGTCACACTAGGCCGTCTGTTCGCGGGGCACGCCGATGCCAAAACGCTCGCGGTAAGCAGAGGGTGGCAGTCCGACTGCATTTCGAAACGCCTTGCGAAAGCTCTCTACCGAACGATAACCACAGACCCTCGCAATACCGGCTGCGCTCTGATCGGTGCTTTCCAGCAAATCCCTGGCACGGTTCAGACGCTCCTGCTGCAACCAGACCTTGGGGGGTAACCCGGTCGTCTCGACAAAACGCCTGAGGAACGTGCGCTCGCTCATCGCGACCTGACTAGCCATGTCGCAAACGCTTAGTGGCTTGTCCAGATTTTCACGAGCCCATTGAAGTACGCGGGTCAGCTCGTTACGCGGCGATTTGCTCACAGGAGCCACGATGAATTGTGACTGGCCTCCCGTTCGCTGAGGCGCCATGACCAGGCGCCTGGCCACCGAATTGGCAATATGGGTACCGAAGTCGCGCAGGATCAGGTGCAGGCAGGCGTCAATGCCCGCAGCGCTGCCCGCCGAGGTAATGATCTGCCCGGAATCCACATACAGTACGTTCGGGTCAACCGTGATCGCCGGAAAGCTTTCGGCCAGCTCTTCACTGAGCTGCCAATGCGTCGTTGCCGTTTTGCCATTGAGCAAACCGGTGGCAGCCAGAACAAATACGCCTGAACAGATCGACAATAGGCGGGCGCCTCGTGCATGGGCATTTCGCAACGCCTCCAACAATGCCTCAGGTGGTGCTTCATGACGACTGCGCCATCCCGGAATGATGATTGTCCGGACGTTGTCGAGCATCTCCAGGCCGGCATCGACACTGATTTGAATGCCACCCAATGCATGCATGGGCCCTTGCTCGACCGCAACAGTCAGGCAGGTGTACCAAGGGACATCGATTTCCGGGCGTGGCAGACCAAAGATCTCCAGCGCGATGCCGAACTCGAATACACAGAGGCCTTTGTAGACAAGGATGGCAACTGTTCCAGGATGATCAAGCATTTGGCGAAAATTTACCGTTTATTGGCGGGTGCCGCACTGTAGCTGACCGATCGAGTCCCCTACAATCATTAGCGACAATCCTGAGAAGAACAGACGACCACGCTTTACCCAAGCGAATGTCGCAGTGTTGGCGCAACCCTGAATGCGCTGACAGAAGATTGTCCACTGTCCATACAATGAACAGTTTGACTGACACGCCGTGCCCCCTAGTTATCAACCTGTTATCGGCGCTGGCTCAAGTCTATGAAGCACTTCAATCCTGCCATTAAATAACCCGTCACCTCGACGCATTAACAGCCAGAGCAATACTGGCTGATCGCGGTGGAGAGGGTCATAACGCGTGAACGCCCGTTAATGACCGATTGCTGTATGAGATTAACCAGGACGCGATTGGGGACAGGGATTATGTTGTTTGTACAGATCTTGTTTGTAATGCTGACGGCAAAGTTGCTCGGCGCCGTATTGGCGCGTTTTGGCCAGCCCCAAGTGGTAGGGGAAATGATCGCCGGTTTCGTACTGGGACCGGTTATTCTCGGTCAATTATTGCCAGGCTTTCATCAACGACTGTTCGATGCAGACGCAATGCGTCAATTGAAAGTCCTCAGCGAATTGGGACTTTTTCTGTTTACCTTCGTCATTGGCGCTGAATTCCGCTTTCCTGCCAAAGGCAGCAAGACCGGCGTCAAGGCGCTGGTGATTGGCGGGTTCAGTATTGTGATCCCCTTTGCGCTGGGTGTGGCGATCGCTCCCTGGCTGTTCGAACGCTTTGCACATCCAACAGTGTCAGCGTTGGGTTTTACGCTGTTCATAGGCACGGTGTTTTCGGTCACGGCATTTCCGGTGCTGGCGCGAATTCTCAAAGAGCGGGCGCTCCTCGACACTGAGGTGGGGACAATCGCACTAGTGGCGGCAGCCATGACCGATGTGGTCGCATGGCTGCTGATTGCTCTGGTGGCGATGGTCAGCGGCCACGACGGCAGTTGGCTGATGCTCGGCGGGCGAGTAGCCGGACTTTTATCCCTGGTAGCCGTATCGTTTTTCCTGCTCAATCCACTGCTGTGCAAATGGCTGGCCGCCCAAGAACGGCTTGCCCAGCCAAAGGTACTGATAGTGCTGGTCGCCGGCGTGCTGATTTATGGCAGCCTGACTCACGCCCTCGGCGTGCATGCAGTGTTCGGCGCGTTCATGTTCGGTTTGTGCCTGCCACGAGATCAGCAGTTGCTTGAAATGATCATCGAGCGTCTGGAGCATGTTTCGCTGATCATCCTGATGCCCTGCTTCTTCGCTTTGACCGGCTTAAGTACCAGCGCTTCGGCATTCTCCAGTCTGGGCTTGCCCGTGCTGGGGGTCATTCTGACTGTCGCCATTATCGGCAAGATTGTCGGCAGCGCCCTCGGCGCCCGATTGATGGCCTACCCGTGGTCGATGTCACTGACGCTCGGTGTCTTGATGAACACCCGCGGCCTGATGGAGTTGGTGGTGCTCAAGATCGGTCTCGACCTGGGCATCATCGGCGCCGAACTGTTTACCGCTTTAGTGGTGATGACCATTGTCACCACTTTAATGACCGGTCCCTTGTTGAGTTTGAAAAGGCGTCGATGGCCGGCCCTGCGCACAGCGCATCAATCACACATTTAATAATGTGCTATCTCGATCAATAAAAAAGGAAAGGAGCCCCTATGAAAACTCAGCAATCCGGCTTGGCGGTTAATGCACTTGAGCAGCAACTTGAAAAGCACTTTCAAACCATTCTGTCCGATGAAACGCGAATGAAGAAAATTCGCAATGAATTTCGCCGCGACGGTTACTTTAACTTCAAGAACTTCTCATTCCTGCCACGCACTGTGTTGGAAGATGTTCATAAAGAAGTGCATGAACTGCTGAACGAGTATTCGGTACGTCGCGACGTCACTGTCCCGTCCACCGGCAACACTTACCGCAAAATGTATAACGTCAACCAGCCGGAAATCGCTGAAGGCGGCACGTTGATTCCAGCCCTGTACACATCTGAAGCCCTGCGCACATTTCTCGGCAACATTGCCGGTGACGACCTGGCGTCCTGCTGGGAGCAGGAACAGTACCTTGTGACCAAACTCAGCCATCCGGGCGACACCCACGGCTGGCACTGGGGCGACTACCCGTACACCATGATCTGGATCATCGAAGCGCCTGAGGACCCGGCGATCGGTGGCGTCCTGCAGTGCGTGCCGCACAGCGAGTGGGACAAGGAAAATCCGCAAATCTGGAAGTACATCCTCAACAACGACATCAAGTCCTATCACCACCTCAAGGGCGATGTGTACTTCCTCAAGTCCGATACCACCTTGCACCACGTTGTGCCGATCCAGCAGGAAACGACTCGCATCATTCTCAACACCTGCTGGGCAAGCGCCCATGATCGCCGCGCCGATGTCGCCCATGAAAGCATCGACGTCATCTGGGGTACCGAAGCGCGCAACGCCGAAGCTTCAGAAGCCTGATCTACTCGCTACCTGACGATCGCGGCCACCGCAGGGTCTGTGCCTAATACCGTTGCTTTTGTATCCTCAAGGAGAACCACCATGTCCATCAGTCAAGAAACGTTCCAATCCGAATCCGCTTACGTTGTACGAGACAGTGGCGTCGATCTGGAACTGAAGTTGTTCATGGATGAGCAGATTGACTACATCCTCAAGCACCGTGCCACTGAGCACCCGTTCCTGAATGCCTATGCGCAGAAAGGCCTGAGCCCCGAGCACAGCAAGGTGCTGTATCTGGAAACGCTGCACTACTTCAAATTTCTGCCGTTCTACGTGTGCGGTATTTCCACCATTACCCGTGACGAAGCGGTGTTGCGCACAATCGCCTTCAATGCTCGCGACGAACTGGGCGAAACCCAATCGCACTCGGACCTGTATCGCAAGTTCCTTCACAACAAGGGCATCGACGAGGCACAGATCGAGGCTTACAAATGCCTGCCGAGCACCCAAGCTCTAAACGATGGCATTTGCGCGCTCTACAACACACCGCCGCTGCAGAAAGCCCTTGGCGGCCTGTTTGCCGATGAAGCGATGTCGGCATCGATGGTTTCCAAGTACAACGACGGCCTGATACACGAAGGTATGGACGAGCGCGGCCGGTTTTTCTGGACGTTGCACATGGAAGTGGAAGTCGGCCATTCCAACGCCGTATTCAATGTCATGGAAAAACACTTGCAGACCCAAGAGCAGCGTCGGCTGTTTGCCGAAGGCATTGAGCAGTACTTGCATCTGATGGAAATGTTCTGGGACGGCATCGAACGCAAACTCAATGCAGAGGCACTCCAATGAATGCAAAAAACGAGTCTGGCAATGGCGTGGCGTTCGGTCTCGGTGCCACCCTTCTATGGGGTTCGTACCCACTGTGGTACAAGCCGCTGGCAGGGCTGGATGCCTATCACCTGCTTTCGTGGCGAGTGGTGTTCGCGGAGCTGTTCCTCGTGGCTCTGTTGCTGCTGACCGGGCGCCTGCCGGTGCTGCGTTCGACCCTCAAAACAGTGCGTCCGATCAACGTGCTGACGGTCGCAGCGGTGCTCGGGCTGTGGTGGCTGATGTACATCTACGGGATCATGACCGGACGCGTGCTGGAGGTCGCTTTCGGTTACTTCCTCAGCCCGATAATGAGCATGCTGGTGTCACGGTTGATCTTCAAGGAGCGGCTGACAACCTTGCAGACCTGGGCGATTTTGCTTGCTGTAACCGGTGTCACCTTGATGGCCTTTGAGCTGCTTAATCTGCGGTCATTCCCCTGGATAGCATTAGTAATAGGCTTCTGCTATTCCTTCTACGGCATATTCAAGAAGAAGGTGCCCGGAGACCCGGTCGTGGTGCAGACGCTGGAGATCGGCGTGTTGTTGCCGTTCGCGGCCGTGTTCCTGATGCTGGCTCATGCGGCGGGCCAGGGGCATCAGTTCCTGCTATCGACCAGCCACGACCTGCTGCTGGTCGCCACTGGCCTGATCACCGTACTGCCGTTGTGGTGGTACAGTCTGGCAGCCAAACGGCTGTCGATGATCACGCTGGGTTTCCTGCAATTCGTCCCACCGATCTGCAACT
This sequence comes from Pseudomonas sp. MH9.3, assembly GCF_034354675.1. Taxonomy (NCBI): domain Bacteria; kingdom Pseudomonadati; phylum Pseudomonadota; class Gammaproteobacteria; order Pseudomonadales; family Pseudomonadaceae; genus Pseudomonas; species Pseudomonas sp. MH9.3. The sequence continues at coordinate 2,819,782 of NZ_CP133785.1, forward strand.
TCGTACTGGCCGCCTTCGTGTATGGTGAGCCCGTCTCGTCACTGAAGCTGGCTGCTTTCGCATTTATCTGGCTGGCATTGACGCTGTTTACCTGGAACTCGATTCGGGTGCAACGGGCTAACGCCGCTTCCAACCCGGCGGTACAACTGCGTACTGCATGAGCAACCCGCGCGCCGTCGTTTCGACGGCGCGCGGGCATATAAGGAGATTCGAATGAAAAAAATCGCTGTGGTCGGATGCACCGGTGCCGTAGGCATGACCATGCTCGAACTGCTGGAAAATACTGCGTACGAGGTCGTGTGCATGGCCTCGCAGCGCTCGGCCGGCAAGCGACTGAAGGTGGGTGACAGCGAGCACTTGATCGAGCCATTCTCGGTCGAAGGTTGCGCCACCTGCGACATCGTCTTTCTTTGTGTATCGGGGTCGTTCGCCCTAGAGTATGGCGAGCGTCTTGCGCAGTCTTCCTATGTGATCGATAACTCGTCCGCATTCCGTTACGCAGATCACGTGCCCCTGTTGGTTCCGCCCATCAATGGCCAGCGCTACGCCGGTGAAAAGCTCATCGCCAACCCCAATTGTTCGTCAGCCATCGCGCTGATGGTACTGGGCCCGTTGCACGACGAATACCAACTCGAAAGTGCGATCATCTCCACTTACCAAGCCGCCAGCGGCGCCGGCCAGCCTGCAATGGAAGAGCTTCGGGAGCGGGCCAGATCATTCACCGATTACGGTGATAACGACAGTGCCGAGCACTTCGCGCATAACCTGGCATTCAATGTCATTCCTCAAGTCGACTCGTTTGAAGACAACGGTTACACACGCGAAGAGATGAAGGTGGTCTGGGAGTTGCGCAAGGTTCTGGGCGAACCCGACCTGGCCATCAGCACAACCGCCGTACGCGTACCCACCTTGCGCTCCCACGCGGAAGCCCTGAGCCTGCGCTTCACAAAACCTGTCCAGTCGCTGGACCGTGTTCGCCAGTTGCTAGCCGCTGCTGCAGGCGTTGAAGTCGTGGATACGCCCGCGACTGGGAGTTATCCGATGCCGATGACCTCCACCTACAAACACGCGGTCGAGGTCGGCCGGATCCGCTACAATCTGATCTACAAGGAGCATGGCCTGGACATGTTCATCAGCGGCGATCAATTATTACGAGGGGCGGCGCTGAACGCGTTCGAGATCATGCAATTGTTACCCGACTGAAATCGACTATCGTCTGCGATTGCCTGCTCAGCGATGTAATCCAGGCGAGCACAGGTCGATCCCAGGCACCCATTGATCATCTAAAGACGTCCACGGACGTCTTTTTTATGACTGCAACCTCCCTACCCCCTCCCCCTGCGCTCAAACGCCGCCAACACCGTCCGCTCCGACTGCACCAAATACCCCTCCAGCATCACCACCGCATCCCCCGCACGCCCTTCCTCAACACACCGAAGTATCGAAGCATTCATGTCCAGAAACGGCAGGTGCAAAAACTGCGGATCATTAAGCAAGCCAAACGCCAGCCGCAACTCAGCCGAGATTTGTCCATAAAACACCAGCAGGCGCGGGCTGTCGGCGAGTTCGACGATGGCGGTGTGGAACGCCATGTTGGCCGTGCCCACTGCCACCCAATCCTTGGCTTCGCGTGCGCGTGCGCCGGCTTCGACGGCTTGCTGCATGTGCAGGGCGCCGGGGTGTTGGGGGTAGCCTTGGGCGATGGCCTTGCATTCGATGAAGCGGCGCACGCGGTAGATGTCGATGATCGAGGCCATGTCGGGCGCTGCGACCGTGACGCCGCGGTTGGGTTCGTGTTTGAGCAGGCCTTCGCGGGTCAGCACTCTGAACGCTTCCCTCAGGGTGTTGCGCGAGATATCCAGAGTCTCGGCCAGTGCGGCTTCGGACAGGCGTTGGCCGGGCACGAGTTCGCCTTCGACCAGCATTCTGCGTATTTCCTGGGTGATGGATTCTCCCAGCGTGCGAGGAAGAGTGGGAGGTGCGTCGTTCATAAGAAATCCAAGGTAGGAATAACCGCGCGGTTATTCCATCAGAGCTGGGTGCAAGGCACAAGGATGACGCAGGGAGCGTGCTTCATTAAGTAGCAGCTTGCGGGCTTTGGGTAACAATTGAGTGCACATGAATCACTCATCAACAACAGATTGTTCAACAATAAACCCTTTATCAACCAACACTTAGGTGCCGATTCATGGCTTCTGGCACACACATTGCTCAGTCGAGGTATCTCTCACCGTAGGAACGATGCCGTGACACAGACCCCTCAAGCGTTCACCAAAGACCGGCGCGCCTCTCTGGTGGCGGCGATTTTCATGATGGCGACGTCGGCCATCGGGCCGGGCTTTCTGACGCAGACGGCGACGTTCACGGCGACCCTCGGCGCGGCGTTTGCGTTCGGCATTCTGGCCTCGATCCTGATCGACTTCGTGGTGCAGTTGAACGTCTGGCGCATCGTGTCGCTGACGCGGATGCGCGCAGCGGACCTGGCCAACGCGGCAATCCCCGGGAGTGGCTACCTGCTGACATTGCTGGTGCTGTCCGGCGGCCTGGTGTTCATGCTGGGCAATATCGCCGGTGCGGGCCTGGGCTTGAATGCGTTGACCGGCCTGGACCCCAAATGGGGCGGGGCGTTGAGTGCGCTGCTTGCCATCGCGATTTTCTCCTCCCATCGCGCCGGCATTGCCATGGACCGCATCATGATGGCGCTGGGCATTCTCAAGGTGTGCCTGATCCTGTTCGCCGCCTTTGCCACCCATCCGCCGTTGGGCGAAGCCCTGCGTCAATCGGTGTGGCCTGACTTCATCGACTTCGCCGCCATCACCACCATCGTCGGTGGTACGGTCGGCGGCTACATCACCTATGCCGGTGCGCACCGGCTGCTCGACCGGGGCACGGTGGGTGTGGAAAACATTGAAGCGGTTTCCAGGGCCGCGCTGACCGGCATTCTGGTCACGGGCGTGGCGCGTTATGTGCTGTTCCTGGCGATTCTCGGGGTGGTGGCCAGTGGCGTCGTCATCGACGTGTCCGGCCAGGGCGCCAACCCTGCGGCCCAGGCGTTCCATGCGGCGGCGGGTAATATCGGCATGATGATGTTCGGCCTGGTGCTGTGGGCGGCGGGGATCAGCAGTGTGATCGGCGCTTCGTACACATCGATGTCGTTTATCACGGTGTTTTCAAAACGCATCACCGAGCGCGGGCGTCACCTGGCGACCGTCGTGTTCATTGTCATTTCGCTGGCTGTTTATCTGATGCTGGGCAAACCACCGGCGGCGCTGCTGGTGTTCGCCGGCGGCTTCAACGGGCTGATCCTGCCGCTGGGCCTGAGCATCTTCATGTACGTGGGCTGGCGCCGCTCCGATCTCATGGACGGCTACCACTATCCTCGCTGGTTGCTGGTGCTGGGTATCCTCACCTGTCTGCTGTCGTGGTTCATGGCCTACAAGTCGGCGGGTGCCATCTTTGCCTTTATCGGCGCGGCCTGATTTAACCGGAGGTTACTTTTGATGCGTGCAATTGATCTTAACAGCGACCTGGGAGAGAGCTTCGGCGCCTGGAGCATGGGCGACGACAGCGCGATGCTCGATGTGGTGACCAGCGCCAACGTCGCCTGCGGTTTTCATGCCGGCGACCCGGCCGGCATCCTGCGCACCCTGCAAGCCGCCGCCGGCAAAAACGTCACCATTGGCGCCCATGTGGCCTACCCGGACAAGGTCGGCTTCGGTCGCCGCAACATGGACCTGGCCAGCGATGAACTGACCGCCGACGTGATCTACCAGATCGGTGCGCTTCAAGGTTTGGCCAGGGCTGCGGGCACGTCGGTGCGCTACGTAAAACCCCACGGCGCGTTGTACAACACCATTGCCCACGACCGTCGCCAGGCGCTGGCGGTGATCGCCGCCATCCGCGCCATCGATCCCACGCTGATACTGGTGGCCCTGGCCGGTTCCACGCTGATCCAATGGGCGCGCGACGAGGGCTTGCAGTGTGTCGCCGAAGCCTTCGCCGACCGGGCCTACACGCCGCAAGGCACGCTGGTGTCGCGACGTGAACCGGGCGCGGTGCTGCACGATCCGAAACAGGTGGCGCAACGCATGCTGCGCCTGGTCGAAGACGGCACCATTGAAGCCATTGATGGCACGCGCACCCGCATCGAGGCCGACTCCATCTGCGTGCATGGCGACAGCCCCGCAGCGGTGGACATGGCGCGCGAACTGCGCCGAGTGCTGGAGCAGGCCAACCTGTCCGTGCGGCCGTTTACGGGAGATCGCCCATGAATGCCTTCGCCCGCGCCCGCGAGGCGGCCATTGACGCTGCCCGGCAAGCCCGTCAAATCTACCGTGACGGGCTGATAACCCCTACGGCCGGGATTGCCCCGGGCATGACCCAGGCCAACCTGATCGCCCTGCCGCGCGAATGGGCCTACGACTTTCTGCTGTACGCCCAGCGCAATCCCAAAGCCTGTCCGGTCCTCGACGTCAGCGACGCGGGCAGTCCGAGCACGCTGCTGGCGCAAGGCGCAGACCTGCGCACCGACCTGCCGCTGTACCGCATCTGGCGGGACGGAAAAATGGTCGACGAAGTCAGCGACGCCACCCAGGCCTGGGCCGAGCACGACGACATGGTGGCGTTCCTGATCGGTTGCAGCTTCACCTTTGAAACCGCCCTGCAGGAAGCGGGCATCGAAGTGCGGCACATCGCCGATGGCTGCAACGTGCCGATGTACCGCACCCACCGCGCCTGTCGCCCGGCGGGACGCCTGCACGGTGAAATGGTTGTGTCCATGCGCCCGATCCCGCCGGATCGGGTGGCCGAGGCCAGCGCAATCTCCGCGCGCTATCCCGCCGTCCACGGCGCCCCGGTGCACATCGGTGAGCCTGCACTGCTGGGCATCCAGGAGCTGAGCCGACCCGACTTTGGCGACGCGGTGCGCATCGAGCCTGGCGAGGTGCCGGTGTTCTGGGCCTGCGGCGTGACGCCCCAGGCGGCGGTGGCGGCGTCGGGTGTGCCTTTTGCGATCACCCACGCGCCCGGCCATATGTTCATCACCGATGTGCCTGACAGCACTTACCACGTCTAGGAGTTTCCCGTGCGCTTTCTACCGGTCAACCTGGACACCCTGCTCGTCGAATTGAACGACCTCGACCAAACCCTGGCCCTGTTCGACGCCCTGATGGCGGAGCCGATTGCCGGCGTCGAAGAAATCGTGCCCGCCGCGCGAACGCTGCTGATCCAGTTTCGTCCCAGCGCCATCGCGCGCCAGGCGCTGGTCGAGCGTATCGCCGGCCGGGACCTGAGCCAGCGCCGCGAAGGCGATCAGCGCCGGGTGGAAATCCCCGTGCACTACAACGGCGAAGACCTCGACGAAGTCGCCACCCTGCTGGGCATCAGCCGCACCGAAGTGATACAGCGCCACACCGCCCATGACTACAGCGTGGCCTTTTGTGGCTTTGCACCGGGTTTTGCCTACCTCACCGGCGGCGCCGGTTTCCAGGTGCCGCGCCGGCAAACCCCGCGCACCCGCATACCGGCGGGCGCCGTGGCCCTGGCCGGAGACTTCAGTGGCGTCTACCCCCAGGCCAGCCCCGGTGGCTGGCAGATCATCGGCGTCACGCCGTTGCAGATGTGGGACCTGAACCGCGCCGAACCGGCCCTGCTGCGCCCTGGCTATAAAGTGCGATTCACCGACGCCGGCCCGCTCCCGGCCGGCGGGTTGCCCGCTACCAGCGCCGCCGCGCGTGCCGCCGCCCCAAGCGGCGCCTGCCTGGAAATCATCAGCCCCGGGTTACACAGCGTGTTGCAGGACATGGGCCGCCCCGGCCAGACCGATCAGGGCGTGTCGCGCTCCGGCGCGCTGGACCTCGGCGCCCTGCGCGCGGCCAACCGCGCCGTGGGCAATCGCTCGGACATGGCCTGCGTGGAATCGGTACTCGGCGGCCTGAGCTTCGTTTGCCACGGCCATGGGGTGATCGCGGTCACTGGCGCGCGCACGCCGATCACCATTACCAGCGCCAGCGGCCTGCAATGGACGGCCGACAACTACCAGCCCATCGAACTGGCCATGGGTGATCGTGTCAGCCTGGGCGCACCGTTGGCGGGGCTGCGCAGCTACCTGGCGATGCGTGGCGGCTTTGACGTCACGCCGGTGCTCGGCAGCCTGTCCACCGACACCCTGGCCCAGGTTGGCCCACCGGCGCTCGCCGTCGGCGACCGCCTGGGCTTTACCCCACGCACCACCGGCACCAGCGTATCGCTGCAGGAAGCGCCGGCCTTCGAACTGCCGACGGCAGCGCACATCGTCACCCTCGACGTGGTGATGGGGCCACGCACTGACTGGTTTACCGAAGACGCCGTGCAGCGCCTGAGCAGTCAGCTGTGGCGCGTCACCTCGCAGTCCAACCGCGTCGGCATTCGCCTGGCCGGAGACATGCCGCTCACCCGCAGCAATCACCAGGAATTGCCCAGCGAAGGCACCGCCGTCGGCGCCATCCAGGTCCCGGCCAGTGGGCAACCGGTGCTGTTCCTGGCCGACCACCCGCTGACCGGCGGCTACCCGGTGATCGCCGCCGTGGCCAGTCACCACCTGGACCTGGCCGGGCAGATACCGATCAATGCGCAGATTCGCTTCAACCCGCTGAGCGCATTCAGCGAAATCCAACCGCGCACAGATGCCTCTTTTTCAACTGCCGATGCGAAGAAAACCCCATGAAAAAATTACTGATCGCCAACCGTGGTGAAATCGCCGTCCGCATCGCCCGCGCCTGCCGTGACTATGGTGTGCAATCGGTTGCGGTGTACGCCGACGCCGACATCGACGCCCTGCACGTGCACCAGGCCGACGAAGCCTATGCCCTGAACGGCCAGCGCCCGGCAGACACCTATCTGGATATCGAAAAACTCCTGGCCATTGCCAAACGCAGCGGCGCGGATGCCGTGCACCCAGGCTATGGTTTTCTGTCGGAGCGTGCCGACTTCGCCCGCGCGGTGATCAACGCCGGGCTGGTGTGGGTTGGCCCCAACCCCGAGACCATCGACGTGCTGGGCGACAAGGTCGAGGCGCGCAAACTGGCGCAGCAGGTCGGCGCTCCGCTGGTCGCCGGTACGCCTGGCCCGGTCGAAAGCGCGGCCCAAGTACTGGCGTTTGCCGAGCAGCACGGCCTGCCGATTGCCATCAAGGCCGCCTTTGGCGGTGGCGGGCGCGGCATGAAAGTGGCCTGGCGCCTGGACGAGGTCGCCGAACTGTTCGCCTCGGCCGTGCGCGAAGCCGAAGCGGCGTTCGGCCGTGGTGAGTGTTTCGTCGAGCAGTTCCTCGACCGTCCTCGGCATATCGAAGCGCAAGTCATCGCCGACAAACATGGCAAGGTCGTGGTGGTCGGCACGCGTGACTGCTCGCTGCAACGCCGCAACCAGAAGCTGGTGGAAGAAGCCCCCGCGCCGTTCATCAGCGACGCCCAGCGCGAGCGTATCCATCAGTCGGCCCACGCTATTTGCGCCAAGGCCGGTTACGTCGGCGCCGGCACGGTGGAGTTTCTGCTCAGCCAGGATGGCACGCTGTCGTTTCTGGAGGTCAACACGCGTCTTCAAGTCGAGCACCCGGTCACCGAAGAAACCACCGGCGTGGACCTTGTGATCGAGCAACTGCGTATCGCCGACGGTTTGCCGTTGTCGTTCAGCGAAACGCCAGTGCCGCGCGGCCACAGCTTTGAATTTCGCATCAACGCCGAAGACCCGGGCAAAGGCTTTTTGCCCACCCCCGGTCACATCAGCGCATTCCAGCCACCCTCCGGCCCCGGCGTGCGCCTGGACAGCGGCGTGGTCACGGGTTCGAGCGTGCCCAGCACCTTCGATTCGATGATGGCCAAGCTGATCGTCAGCGGCGCCACCCGCGAACAGGCCATCGCCCGCGCCCGCCGTGCCCTGGCAGAGTTCAACATCGAAGGCATCGCCTCGGTGCTGCCCTTTCATCGGGCCGTGATGGAGCATGCCGACTTCACCGGCGCCGACCGATTTGCCGTGCACACCCGCTGGATCGAGACCGACTTCGCCGAACAGATCACCCTCGCCCCACGCAGCGCGTTGTCGGCCGACCCCGAGGTGCTGCGCACCTTCGTTGAAATCGACGGCAAGCGCCACGAACTGGGCCTGCCCGCCGCCCTGTTGCGCGGCATCAGCCTCAACGGACCGGCTCCCGCCAGCGCCAGCTCAAGCCCCAGCCAGGCCGCAGATCCACAAGCGGTACTGACGCCGGTCGCGGGCAACCTGCATGCCTGGGTCGTCGGCGACGGCGACTCGGTCAGCGCCGGCCAAGTGATCGCCGTGGTGGAGGCGATGAAAATGGAAACCTCGATCCTCGCCCCCTGCGCGGGCGATGTTCAGATTGCCGAACAGGCAGGTGCTTATTTCGAGGCTGGCTGCGTGATTGGGCGTATCAAGACAGCCAATTGAGCTGAACGCTTCGCCACAGCTGCACGCGCAACGAGGGATTAGCTCGATTGCCGCGTGCAGCCTGCAGAAAACCGCAGGCAGGACGCGAGCAAAAACCGCACGCTCGTTCACGAATTGTTAAGAAACACCTCCCTATACTTGCCGATTGCCATGTCCGCTCCCCCGAGCGGTCCCCTGCCCCGGTAGCCACACTCCATGACGCGTCCCGTTCCTCTGCTGCTTCTGCTCGTTGGTCTGTTGTTCTTCTTCGCCTTGGGTAACCATGAATTGCAAGGTTCCACCGAGGCCCGTGTGGCCGGGATCGCCATGGCCATGCACCTGGACAACGACTGGGTGGTGCCGCGACTGTTTCAAGAGCCGTTTCTGGAAAAACCGCCCCTGAGCCTGTGGCTCGACGCCGGCGCGATTCGGCTGTTTGGCGCCAGCACCGGGGCGGTGCGTCTGGCATCGGCGTTTGCCGGGCTGTTCAGTGTGATGCTGTTGTACGGGATGTTGCGCACCTTCGGGCGGCCAAAAACGTTGGCGTTCAGCGCGGCGCTGATCCTGGCGACCATGGCCAGTTACTGGGGCAATGTGCGCGGCGTGGGTGAGGATTCATTGCTCAGTCTCGGCGTGACGACCGCGCTGCTGGCGTTTTACCAGGCCGTGCGGCCTGATCGCGAAGGCTCCAGCACGTGGGCCTGGGCGCTGTTCGCGGCCGGTATGGTCATCGCCACCCTGAGCAAGGGCGTGCTGGGCCTGGCGATGCCGGGCATCGTGATCTTTGTGTACCTGGTCAGCATCAGCCTGATGGACAAGCGCCTGAGCATCGGCGACTGGCTCAAGCCGGCGCTGTTTACCCTGTTGGCGTTGGTGCCGCTGGTGATCTGGCTGGGGTTTCTGTTTCAGCGCGACGGGATGCAGGCGGTGGGCGAGGTGCTGTTGACCAACAGTGTCGGTCGCTTCAGCGGCTCGTTTGTCGAAGCCGGGCATTACGAGCCGTTTTACTACTACCTGGTGAAGCTGCCCGAGGCGTTTTTGCCGTGGAATATCCTGGTGTACCTGGGCCTGTGGCACTTTCGCAAAAGCCTGGTGCGCAACCGTTATCGCCTGTTTTTCAGCGTGTGGCTGGTGGCGCAATTTACCTTGCTGACCCTGGCGTCCAGCAAGCGCACGGTGTACCTGATGGCGCTGACGCCGGCCGCCGCCGTGCTGGCCGCCGAATATGTGCGCGTGCTGCTGGCGTGGCTCAAGGAACACAAGCCTGCGCTGTACGCGCACCATCGGCGCGTGATCGGCGCGGTGTTTATCCTGGCCATCACCTGCTACCTCACGGCGGCCTTCTGGTTCGCGCCCAAAGCGGACGTGCGCCACTCGTTCGTGCCGGTGATCAGCGAGATCCAGACCCTGCTGGACCAGGGCAGAAACGTGGTGCTGTTTCAACCCAACGAGCGGATCGCGGGCGCCAGTGTGTTTTACCTGCGCGCTTACCTGCCGATCCTGCAAACCGAAGCGCAATTGCGCAGCTACCTGGCCGCCAAACCCGGCAATGTGGCGCTGCTGGATCGCACCGAGCAACTGCAGGAAAAGGTCACGGTGACCAAACAGATGTCGATCAATCGCCAGCCTTACTACTTCATCGAGCAGTAAGGCCGGCGCGGTGCATCAGTGCTTGGTGAGTTTGTCCAGGTAACCCATGGCGAACGCCGAGACCACGAAGGTCATGTGAATGATCACGTACCACATCAAATGCTGCGGATCGACGTTCTTGGCGTCCATGAAGATGCGCAGCAGGTGGATGGAGGAAATCGCCACGATGGACGCCGCCACTTTCATCTTCAGCGAAGATGAATCCATAGTGCCGAGCCAGTTGAGCTTTTCCTTGTTGTCATCGATATCCAGCTGCGAGACGAAGTTCTCGTAGCCGGAAATCATCACCATCACCAGCAGGCCGCCGACCAGGGCCATGTCGATCAGCGACAGCAGCACCAGGATCAGCTCGGACTCGGCCATCGAGAACACGCTCGGCAGCAGGTGGATCACTTCCTGGAAGAATTTCAGCGCCAGCGCCAGCAGGCCCAGGGACAGACCGAAGTAGATCGGCGCCAGCAGCCAGCGCGAGGCGTACATAGCATTTTCGATAAAACGTTCCATTGAATCTCACACAGCGTGGCTAGAAATGGCGGCGAGTATACCAGTCGCTGCCAGCCGCCTGTCACCGCGAGAAAACTGACGTGTACGGCATCTGTAAGCGCGTTTATCTGCTAGTGTCGAGCCCATCAAATCGACTCAATGTTGTCGGACAGGAAAACTTGCAATGATGGATGTGCGATCTCCCTTGGCCAGCGTCGGCCTGTGCGCGGCACTGCTGCTGGCCGGCGGCTGTTCTCCCAGCGAAGAGCAGAAGCAGGCCACCCTCGAAGAGAAAACCGCCAAGTTCGAACAGTCCCTCGACGGCATCCAGGACCCCAAGCTGCGCGACGCCATCGCTGACCTCGGCGGTTCGCTGTTGCTGCTCGAGCGCGCGCAAACCAAGCTCGCCAGCAAACCCATCGAGCCCGAGTACGGCGAAGACACCCTGGCCCTGCTCAAGCACTACCCCACGCCGCAGGCGCTGGTCGATACCTACATCAACGGCCTGTTCGTGCTGCGCAGGGCCTCCCATTCGGACTACCTGACAGATTTGCAGCCGGTATTCCCCTTTACGTTCAATGTGCCGGAGCAGTTTCCATTCCCCCACAACCTGGAATGGCAGTCGGTCACCTTGAGCAACAACAAGGTGATTCCGTTCCAGCCGGAATGGTCGGAAACCGATCCCGGCATTCAGTTGAGCCCGAGCAGCTCCAACCTGACCAACCCTGACGACCTGACGGTGACCTACCCGTTTTTCGACGGTATCGAGACCGAAAACAAGAGCCAGCCGCAGCCGGTGAGCCTCAAAGGCGCGGTGGAAGTGGTAGCGCCCGGCAAGGTGCTCAGCTTCGACCTGTCGAAAAAGGACGTCGGTCACACGCGCACCGAAGGCACTGTCAGCGTCAACCTGCTGCTGCTTGAAAAGAACTACGCCGAGCTCGAACTCACCAACAGCGCGCCCCTGGCGCCGGAACTGGCGGATGATTCGCCCAATCCGCTGCTGGTCCAGGCACGGGACGTTACCGGGCAGTTTCTGACGCGCTCGGGCTCGATCAATGAAAGTGCTGCGCAAGTGGCGTTCTACGAAAAACAACTGGCCGAGCTGCAAAAGCAAAAAGCCTGGTCACCGGCCCTTGAAAAACAGCTGACCGATGAGCAAAAAGCCTTCGAGCAAAAACAGCACCGGTCTTACGCCAAGGTCTACTTCAATGGCGTGATCGACTCCCTGCAAGTCAATGTGCTGGACTTTTCCACGGTCACCGTCACCCGCAAGGAACTGGACCTGCCGGTCCTGCGGTTTGACAAAAACAGCCTGGAAAAGACCGTGCAAGCCTTGCCGATGCCTGTCACGGTGTACGACGACGGCGCCGCCAGTTGGCTCAAGGACGCGTCGATGACCGAAGACCAGCTGAAAAACAGCGTCACCATCAGCCAGTCCGTCGACGATGCCAGCGCTGCGCATGTGGTGTTCGATCACCCCTTTACCTTCAACGACGACCTGGTGGGCGCCGAGCGCAACAGCAGTGAGGCGCCGGTGACGTTTTTTACCGCCGACGAAAAAGGCGAGCGCGGCGACCCTATCGAGTTGCCCACCGAGGCCTTCGAACTGAACCCGGCGCGCGGCATGCTCACCTACGACCTCAACCTGTTCCCGGAGAACCCGGCGTTCGTGGTGGGTTCGATCCCGCTGTTCCTGGCCACTATCGAAGAAACCACGCTGGATGCGGCCAAGTTGCCCAAGGGCCTGGCGCTCAAGGACAACGCGCTGGTCGTCGATCAACAAGCCTTCCCCGCCGACAGCTGGCGCTTCTACGCCAAGGACGCCAGCGGCAATTACCTCAAGGAAATCCTCGGCGTCAGCCACCGCGCCGAGGAATACGGCACGGCGATGTTCGACGTGCATTACTTCTACGGCCAGCCGACTAGCCTGGAAAGCTACCAGCGCACCGACCTGAGCACCGTGCAATACGGCTTCGAGGTCAAGCTGGACAAGCCGGAAAGCAAATAACGCGGCGATTACAGGGCAAGGCGTTCTTGCCTGCGATTGAGTTGGCGTAGATAGGCCTGCAAATGCAGGCCCCATATCGGCGGCTCGCGCCTCTGCACATAGCCTTGCAGCGTGAGGCCGTCGACGATGGTGCCCAGTAGGGTTTCAGCGGCGCAGGCCCCATGAAACGGGCCCTCGGCCTTGATGGCGGACGGCTGCTCGCCGGCCATGCCTGCTGCGAATAACAACATCCACAGCCCGCTGTCCCCCGCTAGCGGGCGCACGGTGCATTCGATACGGGTTTCCAGGCCCAGGCATTGACGGATAAGGCAAAGGTTGCGCGGCATGGCGGCGCCCCTCGGTAGACTGGTTTAACTCAGAATAGAAGAAAACCAAGACAAACCAAGGCTGTAGAGACCAACGGCGATAAACCGTCAATTTAACGTCTCGCAGCAAACTGGAACCTCTGTGGCGAGCGGGCTTATTGTGGCGAGCGGGCTTGCCCCGCGTTGGGGTGCGGAGCGCCCCCAATCGAGCAAAACGCGGTGTACCTGATACGGCTCAGCGCCTGGTTTTGGGGCTGCTGCGCAACCCAACGCGGGGCAAGCCCTAATGCCGTTCAGTTAAGGAAAATGTGTGGGCTTATTGTGGCGAGCGGGCTTGCCCCGCGTTGGGGTGCGAAGCGCCCCCAATCGAGCAAAACGCGGTGTACCTGATACGGCTCAGCGCCTGGCTTTGGGGCTGCTGCGCAGCCCAACGCAGGACAAGCCTGCTCGCCACAGGGAATCTGCGCTTAACTGAACGGCATTAGGGCTTGCCCCCTCTCACACTGGTTACTCAGCGTCAGGTCGGTTTGGCTTCGGCCAGCGCCAACTGCGCCAGCTCCTTCTCCGCTTCTTTCAGGTCTTCCTCGCTGATCATCTCGGCAATCGCGCGCAGGCGCTCGACCACCCGCGCATTCACCGTGCCTTCGGGGAATTGCCCTTCGTCGTCGGGCTCGCCGGCGTCCTCGCCCACCAGCAGGCTCAGCGCTTCATCCGCCTGGCGCACCGCGTAGATGTGAAACTGCCCGGCGCGCACGGCCTGCAGCACTTTCTCATCCAGCATCAGCGTGGCCACGTTGGCCTTGGGAATGATCGCGCCCTGCTCGCCGGTCAGCCCGCGCGCTTCACAGAGGCGGAAGAAGCCCTCGATCTTCTCGTTGACTCCGCCCACCGCCTGCACTTCACCAAACTGGTTGATCGAGCCGGTGATGGCGAAGCACTGCTTGAGCGGCGTTTTCGACAGCGCAGAGATCAATGTGCACGCCTCGCCCAGGGACGCACTGTCGCCGTCCACATAACCGTAGGACTGCTCCAGCGCAATACTCGCCGAGATCGCCAGCGGGAATTCCTGGGCATAGCGGCTGCCCAGGTAACCGGTGAGGATCATCACGCCCTTGGAGTGAATCGGCTGCCCAAGGTTAACCTCGCGCTCGATGTCGACAATGCCGCTGCCGCCCGGGTACACCGTGGCGGAAATCCGCGCGGGCACACCGAACGCCGAGTCGCCGACTTCCAGCACGGTCAGGCCGTTGCACTTGCCCACGGCAGCGCCGGCGGTGTCGATCAGGATCACCCCGGCGAGCATGTCATCCAGAATCCGCGCCGAGACCCGCCCCGTGCGCGTGGCCTTGGCCTTGAGCGCGCGCTCGATATGCCCGGCATCGGTCATCTCGTCCCCCGCCAGGTGGCGAATGAAATCCGCCTCGCTCACCAACTGGAACAAATCACCGATGCGCGCCGACAGGCGCCCCTGGTGTTCCGCCAGCCGCGCGCTGTAAGTGGCCAGCCGCGCCACGGCATCCGAGGTCAGCGGCGCCATGCCTTCTTCCGACGTGCGGGTTTTGAGCAACTGGGCGAACTGCTCCAGGCTTTCGTCGACCATCGGAATGTCTTCGTCGAAGTCCACCAGCACCCGGAACATCTCCTGGAAGTCCGGATCGGCGTCCTGCAACGCGTAATACAGCTGGCGCGAACCGATGATGATCACTTTGACCTGCAGCGGAATCATTTGCGGGTTGAGCGTCACGGTGGCCAGGCGGCCCAGTTCGCCCAGGGGCGACTCCATCTTCAGTTTGCGCGATTGCAGGGAGCGCTTGAGCGCGTCCCACACGAACGGCTCGCCGAGCATTTTCTCGGCCTCAAGGATCAGGAAACCGCCATTGGCGCGGTGCAGGGCACCCGGACGCAGTTGGCGATACGTGGTGTAGAGCGCGCCCTGGTCGGTGCTGTATTCGATGCGGCCGAACAGGTTGTCGTAGGTCGGATGCGGCTCGAACACCACTGGCGCGCCGCCGTTGACCGCATGGCCCACCACCAGGCTCGGGCAGTATTGCTCTTCGAGCAGCTTGCGCGCCTGGGCGTCGGTCTTGGCGTCGTCTACCAGTTGCTCGACCACGGTTTTGAGCAGGTACACCTGCATGGCTTGCAGGTAACCGCAAACGCCTGCGTTCTCGGCGTACTTTTCCGACAGCGGCGCGAGCAAAGGTTGCAGGGCCAGGGTGATGGTTTCTTCGTTGAACTGGCGCAGTTGGTTGTTCGACTCACGCTTCCACTGCGGCAGGCTGGCCAGTTCCTCGTTGAGACGCTCTTCCAGCTCGGAGATATCCGAGTGGAAGCGCTCGCGATCAGCCTCCGGCAACTGCGAGAACTCGGCCTCGTCCAGCGCCTTGCCGTCGAGCATCGGGGTGAAGGCGATGTTGGTGCTGTCGCGGTACAGCGCCACGTCCTTTTCCAGGGCCAGGCGCTCGATCACGTCCAGGGCCTTGTCGTAGCGCTGGTTGAACGCGCGGTCGATGGCGCTTTTGCGCTGTTGATAGGTCGGGTGTTCGAACACCGCCGGGAAGGTTGCCACCAGGTTGTCGACCAACCCGTTGATATCGGCGATGAACGCCGCCGCGCAGCCGCCCGGCAATTCCAGGGCACGCGGTTCGCGCGGCTCGTCGAAGTTATTCACATAGACCCAGTCCGACGGGGTCTGCAGGCGCTTGCCTTCGGCTTTCAGGTAGCGTTTGACGAACGAAAAGCGACCCGTGCCCGGCTCGCCCATGACAAACACGTTGTAACCGGGGCGTGGCATGGCCACACCGAACTGCAAGGCTTCAACCGCACGTTCCTGGCCAAGCACACCGCGAAAGGGCTCCAAATCATTGGTGGTCGAGAAGCTGAACTGTTCAGCGGAGAAAGGGCGAGTCAGCGCTTCGGGCGCTAGACGCAAGCTGGCAGCAACAGGATCAGGCATCGGGCTTCCTTACATCAGGCGGGGCAGATAACGGCATTCTGGCTCCCCCTTGCGCGCTCTGGCAAGGCGAGCCGTAGGGAAAGCATAGACAGCGAGCGCGTCCTGCAAAAAAATCGCGACAACGGCGATTGTTTTATAAAAACCCACGGAACCCTTCGAACGTGCCTAAACTCCAAACTGCGCGGGTTGGACTAATAACTGGCCCCTAGGGCGCGATCAAGCGCCTGAACCCCTTGTCCATTGGTTTGCACACAAAGAGAACAAAGCTATGAAACGGATCCTTCTTGGTACTCTTTTCACCGTCGTCTCCCTCAATGCAATGGCAGAAGCACCAGGCGGCCCGAACTGCGGTTGGGGCAACATGTTGTTCGAAGGCCAGCGCGGCACTCCAGCTCACTTCCTGGCTTCCACCACCAACGGCACCTCGGGTAACGCCACCTTCGGCATGACCTCGGGCACCAACGGTTGCAGCACCAACAGCGCCCTGACCTACGGCGGCAAGTCCTGGATTGCCATGAATGGCATGATGAACGAGCTGTCCGAAGACATGGCCAAGGGCAACGGCGAAGCACTGACCACCTACGCCGTGGTACTGGGCGTGGCGCCAGAAGACCGCGAGCACTTTGCTGCCGTGACCCACGAGCACTTCCAGCAGATCTTCAGCAAGGCTGACGTGACCGCTGACGACGTGCACAACAACACCCTTGCTGTACTGAAAAGTGATTCGCGTCTGGCGAAATACGCTACCCAGGCTTAAGCTCGACCTGCCCGCGCCTCTTGAGGCGCGGGTTTTATTTTTTGGGCCCGCCTCCCCTTTGGGTCTCACTTTTTCCGACTTAAGTAGCCCTTATGCTCAAACGCTTTGCCTGGCTGGCACTCTTCGCCTGCGCCCCGCTGTACGCGGCCCCGCATATTGATGATCAACGTTTGCAGCAACTGGCCAACGATCCGTTCTGGCTATCTCTGGGCCATTACGAAGCCGGCAAGATCAAAGGCTGGCGCAGCTATGTCAGCGACAAAAAATTCTTTCTCGCAGCCGACGGTGCCCACCACCCGGATGCCGAGCTCAAGGCCACCGTTGAAGCGTTGTATGCGCCGGCCAGCCTTGGCGAAAAACACGCCCAATGCGTTTACCCCGCGCGCACCCGCTGGCTCAAGGCGCAGTTGCAACTCAACGACCTGCCTGCGCTGGAGTGCAAGGAATTCACCCAGTGGTTCAAGGACGTCGCGCCCCACAGCGCGGTGATGATCTTCCCGGCGGCGTACCTCAACAGCCCGTCGTCGATGTTCGGCCATACCCTGCTGCGTATCGACCAGGCGGATGTGCAACGGGACAAGACCGCGCTGCTCAGCTACGCGATCAACTTCGGCGCCTACATCGAAGGCTCTGACAACAGCATTCTCTACGCCTGGAAGGGCCTCGCCGGCGGCTACCCCGGCCTGTTCGCCCTGGTGCCGTATCAGGAAAAACTCTCGGAATACCGCAGCCTCGAAAACCGTGACCTGTGGGAATACCGCCTCAACCTCACCGAAGTCGAGACCAGGCGCATGGTCGAGCACGTGTGGGAACTCAAGCAGATCAAGTTCGACTACTTCTTCTTCGATGAAAACTGCTCCTATCGCCTGCTGGAATTGCTGCAAGTGGCGCGCCCCAGCCTGCGCCTGACCGAGCAATTCCCCCTCACCGCCATCCCCACCGACACGGTCAAGGCGGTCAAGGACGCGGGCCTGGTAGAAAAAATCGATTACCGCCCGTCCCGCGAGCGCGAGTTGCTGGAGCGCGCCAAGCCGCTGGACGGCGATGAGCAGCAATGGGTGCTGAAGATCAGTGACGACCAGAAGCAGTTGCAGGCGCCGGGTTTCAAGGCGCTGCCGCGTGACCGCCAGGCGCTGGTCATCGACGCCGCCTACCGCCTGGGCCGCTACCGCGCCAATGGCCTGGAGCGCGACACCGCCCGCTCCCAGCGCAGCTTCGAATTGCTGCGCGCGATCAACCAGAACCCTGCGCCGGACCTGAAAATCACGCCGCCGGGCCTTCCGGAAAACGGCCACGAATCACGCACCTGGCAGGCCGGCATCGGCACCCGAGGCGACAAGGCCTTCGGCGAATACGGCCTGCGGATGGCCTACCATGACCTCAACGACAACGCCGAAGGTTTCCCCTTGGGTGCGCAGATCGAAATCCTGCAGATGAAACTGCGCCAGTACGAAGGCAATCACTGGCAACTGCAGCAACTGGACCTGGCCACCATCCGCTCCCTGACCCCGCGCAACGCCCTGTTGCAACCCTGGTCATGGCAAGTCACCGGTGGCCTGGAGCGCGTGCCGGGCAAACACGACGACGAAACCCTGGTGGCCCACGTCAACGGCGGCGCAGGCGGCACCTGGCAGCTGAGCGACGACATGCTCGGCTTCGCCCTCGGCACCGTGCGCGTGGAACACAACAACGACTTCAGCGAAGCCATCTCCCCCGCCGCCGGCTTCAACACCGGCGTGCTGTGGAAAAACCCGCTGGGCAACCTCAGCCTGGAGGCCAAGGGCGACTTCTTCACCAATGGCGAAGTGCGCCGCAGCATCAGCCTGAACCAGCAGTGGGAGCTGTCCCGCAACCTGGGCCTGCGCCTGAGCGCCCAGCGCGAGTACAGCCACCTGTCGACGCCGGTGAATGAAGTGATGCTGGAAGTGAAGTGGTATCACTACTGACCCACGCCAACCCATAGGGCCTCTGTGGCGAGCGGGCTTGCCCCGCGTTGGGGTGCGAAGCGCCCCCAATCGAGCAAAACGCGGTGTACCTGATACGGCTCAGCGCCTGGCTTTGGGGCTGCTGCGCAGCCCAACGCAGGACAAGCCTGCTCGCCACAGGGAATCTGCGCTTAACTGAACGGCATTAGGGCAAGCCCGCTCGCCACGGAGGCTTGCGGCGGTGCTGAAAAATATCGTCGCCCCGTCTTCGCTGACAGAAGAGCTTTGATGCGTAAGGACTACCTGGCTTTTTTCATCTCACTGTTTCTATCCAGGCTGGCCGATCAGATCCTGCTGTTCATCGTGCCGCTGGTGGTATTCCAGACCACCAACAGTGTCGCCTGGGCAGGGCTGGCCTTCTTCGTCGAATCGCTGCCGCGCTATCTCGCGTTTCCGTTGTGCGGCGCCCTGTGCGACAAATACTCCCCGATAAAAATCCTGCATATCAGCCAGGTCTACCGGGCCTTGCTGTGTGTGCTGGCCGTGGCGCTCCACGCTTTTTTTGGCGGTATCACCTGGGTGGTGGTGCTGTCGGCGCTGTGCGGGGTGCTGACTACGCAAGGCATCATGGCGCGCGAAGTGCTGATGCCGCATATCTTCGAGCACTACAGCTATACCAAAACCCTGTCGTATTCTCAGATCGCCGACCAGACAGGCCTGGTCCTCGGCCCACTGCTGGCGGCACTGATGCTGGAGGTGTGGGCCTGGCACTGGGCAGTGCTGGGGGTCGCCGGGCTGTTTTTGCTGGCGGACCTGAGCATGCTCGCGTGGCAACGCCTGAGCCGCGTGACCCTGGAGGTTTTCGAGCAGCATCAGGGTATCTGGCTGCGACCTCTGCGAATCGCGTTCGCGCATATCCGCCGTCTCACGGAGCTGAAAAAAGTCATCCTGCTGGCCGTAGGCGTGAACCTGATCGTCGGCGTCACCCTGGCCACCTCGGCGGCCATGGTGATCGGCCACTACCGCGCCGGCAAGGACAGCTATGCCGGGCTGCAGGCGGCGGGCGCGGTCACGACGATCGTGATCCTGTTTTTCCTCGCCCGAGTGGCACTGCCTCTGCGGCTGCTGGGCGGTGTCGGCTATTCGATGATCGCCACGGGGGCTTTGATCAGCGCGCTGAGCCCGAACCTCGGCGGCTATGTGCTGGGTTTCCTGTTGATTACAGGCTTCGACAAGATGTTCAACGTCTACCTGCGCACCCTCCGGCAACGGGTGATCCCGCCCCAGGACTTCGGCAAGACCGTGGGCGTGATCACCTTGTTGAACAACCTGTCGCAGCCTCTCGCAGGCCTGCTGGTGGCATTGCTTGCGGCGCCGCTGGGCACGCAATCGGTGATCCTGATGTTGGCCGTGCTGGCGACCTTGCTGGGGGTGGGCGTCTGGTGGTGGTTCGCCAAGACACAGCCAGGGAACGTTGGGCACCGATCCAAACCAGATGAAAATTAAACGGTGAGAGGGAGGGGCTTGTCCCCCTCGCAAGTTTAGATCTACGCAGATTCCGCTTCGCCTTGTCCCACTAACCCAAATCAGCAAAAAACTCTCAAATTTATTCTCTCACTCAGAAATTCTTTTGGTGTCGCCAAGTCACTGACTAATAAGCCAAAACTCTGAATCGTTTTTTTAGCTTTTTCGCGTAGCAATAAACTTGTGAACCTCCAGCTCGCTTTATGACGTTTTTTGACTAGTCTCGCGAATAGCAATCAAATTGCCACCACGTCTATCCACGGATTTGAATTAGGTAGAGGCTTACTATGGAATTTTTTGAAAAGCTCACCAGTCTGGCAGCAAAAGTTCGGTTACAAGGCCCCGCCATTCAAACAGAAGAAGCTACAAAAAATGCTTTTGTGATGCCTTTTATCAACACTGTTCTGGGCTACGACGTGTTTGACCCACAGGAGGTGACACCTGAATTTGTATGCGATGTAGGGACTAAAAAGGGCGAAAAGATAGACTACGCCATCATGAAAAATGGTGAAGTTCAAATTCTCATCGAGTGCAAAAAAATCGGCGAATCTCTGAGCATTAATCACGCCTCTCAGCTTTTCCGATACTTCCATGTGACGAGCGCAAGAATTTCTATTCTCACTAATGGCCAAGTCTACAGATTTTTTACAGACTTGGACGCGCCTAACAAAATGGACGAAAAACCATTCCTTGAATTGGACCTGCTGGACATTGACGAATATTCCGTGCCGGAATTGATCAAGCTAACCAAGTCAGCTTTCGACGTAGACTCAATCATCAATGCCGCAGGAGAGTTGAAGTACGTCAGCCAACTCAAGAAAATCATCGGTGCTCAGGTCACCAAACCAGAAGACGAGTTTGTGAAATTTTTCGCATCTCGCGTTTATGACGGGGTTATCACCCAGAAGGTGCGTGAGCAGTTTTTCGAACTGACTCGAAAAGCGTTAGCTCAGTTTTTGAATGATCAAATCAATGACCGACTCAAGTCTGCCATGAGCGGCGTTATTCAACCCACGATAGCCTCGCTTCCCATGGCAAATAGCGCTAATGCAGATACGAAAGACCGCGACGAATCAGAAGATAAGATATTGACCACCCTTGAAGAGCTGGAGGGTTATCACATCGTTCGCGCTGTCGTGCGTTCGGTCGTCGATGCCAAACGTATCGTTCAACGGGATACCCAGAGTTATTTCGGCATACTCCTGGATGACAACAACCGCAAACCGATATGCCGCCTTCATTTCAATCGCAGCCAGAAATACCTCGGCATATTTGACGAAGAAAAAAATGAAACCCGGCATGCAATTTCGTCCATTGATGAGATCTACGAGTACGCAGATCAACTGAAAAAGACAGTGGGTTATTACGATTGACGACTGCATCGGCTTAGCTGAAATCATCGATAAACATGTGAAAAACAGGCTTGCCCATCTCACACCGGCTTTAAAACCAGGCGAAGTTTCAAAATTTAAGAGGGGGCTTGCCCTCGATGGCGGTGCATCAGCCAGGTATTCATAGGCTGAAATACTGCCATCGGGGGCAAGCCCCCTCCCACATTTGGCTCGCGTGTATTCAAGTCCACTGTATTCGTGGCTTTTAACTGCAGGCACCGCAGCGGATGGAGCAAGTGGTCGCCAATGTTCCGGGCTTATCAGAAAACCGGCACCAACTCTGAACGCAATGATCACGGCCTTCACCGAGAAGGAACTTGCTGAGCACGCTGCACTGACTTGCAACCAGGCGCATCCCCCTTAGCGGGCACGGTAAGCCTGCTCACCATTGGGGGCGAACCAGTATTAAGTCGCAGGGGTCATCGCTTGGGTCAAATCGTCAACGACTGCCTTGCCCATCTCACACAGAAAATGCGCAGCCCAGGCATATTGCTCGCCGCGCACATCCATGGCGGCTTCCATGGCGAGTTTCTTTGAGTAGTAGAGCAAGGTAGAGGCGTGCTCCAGCGCTTCATCAATCGGCATGCCGGCATTGACGCGGAACAAGGGTTTTTCGTTTTCACCGTAGTCGCCGAAGGTGACGACGCCGAGGGTAGTGATTGAGGACAGGGGTGGATCGGGGACGACTTTAGACATGGTGTACCTACTAAGTGAGATAAAGGACCACCGCAGCACGTCGCTAAACATAAAGGGGTGGCAGTTGTACGCAGGTTAGCGAACCGGTCACTTAGAAACCCGGCAGATCCGAAGATCTCCCGCGCACAACCGCCATAACACGATGCCGGCAAGCGAAAAACTGCCTGCCAAGTGTGTAAAGAGGATGAGTCTTAGTGATTCGGGTCGCTAAACCCGGTCGCTGCTTTCACAGCGATGCCAGGAGACTAATGACCCAAACCCTAAGCCACAATAGGCCGGAGATTCTCTAGGAAACGTCCTGCAATTTAAAGGGAATCGTCGTTGATGGCCCTTTAACTCACAGCGTTCTCACCCGCCTTTCACGCCGCCCCGACAATTCCCTGACTAGACTTCCTCCCATAAGCCGAGAAACGGCCAGGGAGTACGCCATGTGGCGGTATGCGGTGATGCTGGGCGCGGTGTTGTGGTTGTCGGGTTGCCAAACAACCCATCAGGATCTGCTGGCCAAGGGTTATCCACCGGCGTTTGCCGATG
The DNA here is from genome assembly GCF_034354675.1 of Pseudomonas sp. MH9.3. Classification (NCBI taxonomy): domain Bacteria; kingdom Pseudomonadati; phylum Pseudomonadota; class Gammaproteobacteria; order Pseudomonadales; family Pseudomonadaceae; genus Pseudomonas; species Pseudomonas sp. MH9.3. The sequence continues at coordinate 2,842,429 of NZ_CP133785.1, forward strand.
GCTTCGATGATGGCTGCAGCAGCGGACGCCAGGCAGCCGGGGTGATCAGCGGGGAGTTTCGCAAAAATGTCCCGCGCTACCTGAAAGACCGGGAATACGCCGCAGGCTGGGAGGACGGTTTTCGCCAGTGCAAGGCCATGCGTGAACAAGAAGAACTGCGTGACTACAGAGACAATCGCTGGGACTACCGCGAGCGTGCCTGGCAGCGGGAGAAAGACCGCGACGCCGCCAGGGCCTACCGCGCCCAATAGATCGCTCCCACGCAGAACGCGGGAACGATCGTGTGGCGCACAGGGCCCAACCTCCATTGAGGAGAATGTCATGAGCCGAGCTTTTGTAAACGAAGACAACGCCGCCGCCCAGGCTGATCAGCCGGTGGAACGCCAGGTCAGCGAGCAGCCCAATCACCTCACCGCGTCCGGTTTGGCGCAGTTGCAGGCCAGGGTTACGCAGTTGCAGGCCGAGCACAGTGCCGAGACGGCCAGGGGCGAACAGGCGGATAAACAACGCCAGGCTGATCTCGAGCGGGATCTGCGCTACTTCAACCAGCGGGTACACAGCGCTCAGGTCGTTGCACCGGCCACGTCGACCGACAAGGTGCAGATTGGCAGTAGGGTCACCTTCGCCAACGAGCAGGACGAACAGCAGCGCATTCAACTGGTCGGGGAAGACCAGGCCGACGCCAACGCCGGTCTGATCAACTGGGGCTCTCCCCTGGGTCGCGCGCTGCTGGGTGCTCAGGTGGGCGACGAGGTGGTGTGGAAGCGGCCGGTCGGCGATCAGGTGATTGAAGTGTTGCGCATCGAGCCCGACGCTTAGCCCAAGCGGGTGCCGGCAGTTATACCGCTATCGGGAGCAAGCCCCCTCCCACAGGGGAATGCATTCCAGCTGTGGGAGGGGGCTTGCTCCCGATTAAGTCACCTCGGTATTCCTGAAAAAACGCAAAAAAAACGGAGCCCGAAGGCTCCGTTCTTACAAACAACCCGCCTGAATCAGGCCAGTTTCTTGTGCCGCACCCGGTGCGGCTGCGCCGCCGCATCGCCGAGGCGCTTTTTACGGTCTGCTTCGTACTCGGTGTAGTTGCCTTCGAAGAACACCGCTTGCGAGTCGTCTTCATACGCCAGGATGTGAGTCGCGACGCGGTCAAGGAACCACCGATCGTGAGAGATCACAATGGCGGCGCCCGGGAAGTCCAGCAGGGCTTCTTCCAGGGAACGCAGGGTTTCAACGTCGAGGTCGTTGGACGGTTCGTCGAGCAGCAACACGTTGCCGCCTTCTTTCAGGGTCAGGGCCAGGTGCAGACGACCGCGCTCACCACCGGACAGGTCCTTGACGAACTTCTGCTGGTCGCCGCCCTTGAAGTTGAAACGGCCCACATAAGTGCGCGACGGGATTTCATAGTTGCCGATGCGGATCTGGTCGGAACCGTCGGACACCTGCTGGAACACCGTCTTGCTGCCGTCGAGGTCGTCGCGGCTCTGATCGACACAGGCAAGCTGCACGGTTTCGCCGATCTCGATGCTGCCCGAATCCGGGGTTTCCTTGCCCATCAGCATGCGGAACAGGGTGGATTTACCCGCACCGTTACCGCCGATAACGCCGACGATTGCGCCTTTTGGCATGGAGAACGACAGGTTGTCGATCAGCACGCGGTCGCCGTAGCCTTTGGAAACGTTCTTGAACTCGATGACCTTGTCACCCAGGCGCGGGCCGGCCGGGATGTAGATCTCGTTGGTTTCGCTGCGCTTCTGGAATTCCTGCGACTGCATTTCTTCGAAGCGTTGCAGACGTGCCTTGGATTTGGACTGGCGGGCCTTGGCGCCTTTGCGCACCCATTCCAGTTCTTCCTTCATGGCCTTTTCGTGGGCCGATTGCTGCTTGGATTCGGCGGCCAGACGGTCGGACTTGGCTTCCAGCCAACCGGAGTAGTTGCCCTCGTAAGGGATACCGGCGCCACGGTCGAGCTCGAGGATCCAGCCGGCGACGTTGTCGAGGAAGTAACGGTCGTGCGTGATCGCAACCACGGTGCCCGGGAAATCGTGCAGGAAATGCTCCAGCCAGGCGACGGAATCGGCGTCCAGGTGGTTGGTCGGTTCGTCGAGCAGCAGCATGTCGGGGGCCGACAGCAGCAGGCGGCAGAGGGCCACGCGGCGTTTTTCACCACCGGAGAGGAATTCGACCTTGGCGTCCCATGCCGGCAGGCGCAGCGCGTCGGCGGCGACTTCCAGCTGGCGCTCCAGATTGTGACCGTCGCTGGCCTGCAGGATGGCTTCGAGCTTGGCCTGTTCGGCGGCGAGCTTGTCGAAGTCGGCGTCTTCTTCTGCGTAAGCGGCGTAGACCTCGTCCAGGCGCGCCTGGGCGTTCTTGATCACGCTGACGGCCTCTTCGACCACTTCACGCACGGTCTTGGTCGGGTCCAGGATCGGCTCTTGCGGCAGGTAACCGATGTTCAGTTCCGGCATTGGGCGCGCTTCGCCTTCGAACTCGGTGTCGACGCCGGCCATGATTTTCAGCAGGGTGGATTTACCCGAGCCGTTGAGGCCGAGCACGCCGATCTTGGCGCCGGGGAAGAAGGACAGCGAAATGTTTTTCAGGATTTCCCGCTTCGGCGGAACAACTTTTCCCAGCCGATGCATGGTGAAGACGTATTGAGCCATGGTGAACCTAGCGTCAGTGACTGATGAATTGAGCGGGCGAAGCCCGTGCCAGGCCATGCGCGGCGCGGGCCTTTGACTATGATCAATGCCAGCGAGCGGAAAAAGCCTGAATGTCTGGGGCTGGAACGCCCCCGCGTAACCGGCAAAGCTACCTGAATGCGCCTGGTCAGTCCAGCCAGGCCAGGGCTGGCACTTTGCCACAAGTCAAGGCATGCTAGCCGCCCTCCGGGCGTCAGGCTTATAGTGCACGCCGCGCCAGTCCGCCAAACCGCAGGATCACAGCTTGTCCAACGTCACGCCGCCCTCGCCCCTGCGCGCCGCCCATCTGGCACCGGGAGCGCCCCTGCACGGCACCCTCAAAGGCGCATTGGCGACCCTTGTGCTGATGCTGCTCGCGCTGCTGTTCTGGCAGTTGCTTGACCAATTGCAGCAAAACCAGAAAAACCAGCAGCAATACACCATCGACTACAGCGCCGACCTGGCCGAGCAGATCAGCCTGAACATGGCCCTGAGCGCGAAAATCGCGTTGAACCTGCTGCCCATGGTCGAGCCCCCGCGTGACAACGAACAGCAACAAGCCCTGATGCGCAGCCTGCAACGCTCGCTGCCCGAGCTGCGCAGCCTCGCCCTGCTCGCCCCCAGCGGCGCGATCATCAGCGACAGCGCCACCGACAGCCAGGACAGCGCCTGGCTTGAAGAGCTGGTGCAACGCAGCCACGGCCAGTCCTATTACCTGAGCAACAACCACGACGGCAGTCTTATCTACCTGCTGCTGCACCAGCCCAGCGGCGGCTCGCGGATGTACTGGGCGCTGCGCCTGGCGCCCGACTACCTGACCAACCTCACCCGCCAGGACGGCCAGGGTCAGCGGCCGATGTGGGCCATCGAAAACCGCATCAACCATCAGGTGGTCAGCCGTGAAGGCGGTATGTCGGCGCAAGGGGTCAACAACCTGACCACCGACGAACTGAACAAAAGCGTGCTGATCACGCCGTTGAGCAAAAGCGACTGGCAGTTGCGCGGCCTGTTCGACCGCAGCGCGGTGCTTGAAGAACTGCTGCCGGCGTTTATCGGCAAATGCCTGCTGGGCCTGGCATTTTCGCTGATTCCGGTGATCGTGCTGCTGAACATGCGTCGGCGCCAACGCCAGGTGAATGAAGGCCGGCGCCGCTATCAGGATATTTTCGAAGGCACCGGCGTGGCCCTGTGCGTGCTCGACCTGTCGAGCCTCAAGGCGTTCTTCGACAAGGCACAGTTGCACAGCCGCGAGCAACTGCACGCCTGGCTGCGGGACAATCCCGAGGCGCGCGGGCAATTGCTCAAAGGGCTGCGGATCACCGAGGTCAACCAGGTGGCCGTGCGCTTATTGAATGTCAGCTCCTGCGATCAGGCCTGGGAGCGCCTGCTCGATGACTCACCGCACAACGCCACCTCGATTGGCTACCAGGTGCTCGAAGCGGTGCTGACCCAGCAAAAACAGCTGGAGTTGGAGATCCAGCTCAACGATGTCGCCGGCAACCCGCAATACCTGTGGCTGGTGATGCGCCTGCCGGAACAGTTGGACGACTTCAAGGCGGTGATCCTCAGTATCAATGACATCACCAGCCGCAAGCTGATCGAGTTGTCGCTGGTGGAACGCGAAAGCTTCTGGTCGGATGTGGTGCGCACCGTGCCGGACCACCTGTATGTGCAGGACGTGATCAGCCATCGCATGATCTTCAGCAACCATCACCTCGGCCATACCCTGGGCTACAACAAGCCCGAACTTACGCAGATGGGCGAGTATTTCTGGGAGATCCTGCTGCACCCCGAAGACGCAGAGCATTATCAGGATCAGCGCCAGCAGCAGCGCGAGGTCGGCTATTCGACCCAGTTGCACTGCCAACTGCGCTTTCGCCATCGCAACAACCAATGGCGGCGTTTCGATATCCGCGAACAGGCCCTGGCCCGCGACAACAGCGCCCAGGTGACGCGCATCATTGGCGTGGCCAAAGACATTACCGACCAGATCGAAGCCAGCGAATCCCTGCGTGACAGCGAACAGCGTTACCGCATGCTGGCCGAGAGCATCAGTGACGTGATCTGCTCCACCGACAGCCAAATGGCCCTCAATTACATCAGCCCCTCGGTCAATGCGGTGCTGGGTTATGACGTGGAGTGGGTGTTCAAGCACGGCTGGCAGTCGATCATTGCCAACCCGCAGCAACTGACCGGCATCAGCGCGCTGTTCGAACAGGTCAACCGCGCGGCGGGCGATCCGCTGGCGCTGGCGGCGCTGCGCGATGAAACCCACACGCAACTGTTCCTGTTCGACTGCCTGCGCGCCGATGGACGCAAAGTGCCGATCGAGATGCGCCTGGTGCTGGTGTGGGACGAACACGGCGCCTTCGAGGGCATCCTCGGCGTGGGCCGCGATATCAGCCAGCAACGCCGCGCCGAGAAAGACCTGCGCATGGCGGCCACGGTATTCGAACATTCCACCTCGGCGATCCTGATCACCGACCCGGCCGGTTATATCGTGCAGGCCAACGAGGCGTTCAGCCGGGTCAGCGGCTATGCGGTGACGGATGTGCTCGACCAGTTGCCGAACATGCTCACCGTGGATGAACAACAGGAAGCCCACCTGCGCTACGTGCTCAAGCAGTTGCACCAGCACAGCACCTGGGAAGGCGAAGTGTGGCTCAAGCGGCGCAACGGTGAGCATTATCCGGCCTGGGTAGGGATTACCGCCGTGTTCGACGACGAAGGCGACCTGGCCAGCTATGTGTGCTTTTTCAGCGATATCAGCGAACGCAAGGCCAGCGAACAGCGCATCCACCGCCTGGCGTATTACGACGCCCTGACCCACCTGCCCAACCGCACGCTGTTTCAGGACCGCCTGCACACCGCGCTGCAGTCGGCCGAGCGGCAGAAGTCGTGGGTGGTGCTGATGTTCCTCGACCTCGACCGTTTCAAGCCGATCAACGACTCACTCGGGCATGCCGCCGGCGACCGCATGCTCAAGGAAATGGCCACGCGCCTGCTGGGCTGCGTGGCCGAGGACGATACCGTGGCGCGCATGGGCGGCGACGAGTTCACCTTGCTCCTGCAACCGAGGGGCAGTCGCGAACTGGCGCTGAACCGGGCGATCAATGTGGCCGAGCAAATCCTCGCCAGCCTGGTAAAACCCTTTGTGCTCGAGGGCCGCGAGTTCTTCGTGACCGCCAGTATCGGCATTGCCTTGAGCCCGCAGGACGGCAATGAGCTGAGCCAGTTGATGAAAAACGCCGACACCGCGATGTATCACGCCAAGGAACGTGGCAAGAACAACTTCCAGTTCTACCAGGCCGACATGAACGCCAGCGCCCTGGAGCGCCTGGAGTTGGAAAGCGACCTGCGCCATGCACTGGAGCAGGACGAGTTCGTGCTTTATTACCAGCCGCAGTTCAGCGGCGACGGCAAACGCCTGACCGGCGCCGAGGCGCTGCTGCGCTGGCGTCACCCGCGCCGTGGGCTGGTGCCGCCGGGAGACTTCATTCCGGTGCTGGAAGAGCTGGGGCTGGTGGTGGACGTGGGCGACTGGGTGCTCAGCGAGGCCTGTCGCCAGTTGAAAACCTGGCACCAGAACAAGGTGCGCGTGCCGAAAGTCTCGGTGAACATCTCGGCGCGGCAGTTCTCCGATGGCCAATTGGGCACGCGCATCGCCACCATCCTCAAGGACACCGGCCTGCCGCCGGCGTGCCTGGAGCTGGAGCTGACCGAAAGCATCCTGATGCGCGAGGTCAACGAAGCCATGCAGATCCTCGCCAGCCTGAAAAACCTGGGCCTGAGCATTGCGGTGGACGATTTCGGCACCGGCTATTCTTCGCTCAATTACCTCAAGCAGTTCCCCATCGACGTGCTGAAGATCGACCGCACCTTCGTCGACGGCCTGCCGTCCGGCGAGCAGGACGCGCAGATTGCCCGCGCCATTATCGCCATGGCCCACAGCCTGAACCTGGCGGTGATCGCCGAAGGCGTGGAGACCCACGAGCAGTTGGACTTCCTGCGCGAGCACGGGTGTGACGAGGTGCAGGGTTACCTGTTCGGGCGGCCGATGCCAGCGAACCGGTTCGAGGCGCAGTTCAGCAATGAGGCGCTGTTCCTGTTCGACTGAACTCTTACCTGTAGCGAGCGGGCTTGTCGTGGCGAGCAGGCTTGCCCCGCGTTGGGCTGCGTAGCAGACCCAAAACCTGACTTATGTTTCTATCTGAAAAACCGCGTCGACTGTCTCAGGGCCGCTTCGCGCCCCAACGCGGGGCAAGCCCGCTCGCCACAACAAGCTCGCTCGCCACAGCATGCCAGCTCGCCACAGCAATCCCGCTCGCCAAAAGGCACCCCTTGCCCCTAAGTGAATCCCGCTTGTCCGCGACATGATGTCCTTTCATATGCCATCCAAAACCCGTTGGGTTAGAATGCCCTCCTTTTCTGCCCCCGATCCTTGAGGACTGCCATGTTCAGCCGTGATTTGACTATTGCCAAGTACGACGCCGATCTCTTCGCCGCCATGGAGCAAGAAGCCGTGCGCCAGGAAGAGCACATCGAGCTGATCGCTTCGGAAAACTACACCAGCCCTGCGGTGATGGAAGCTCAAGGTTCGGTACTGACCAACAAGTACGCCGAAGGCTACCCGGGCAAGCGCTACTACGGTGGCTGCGAATACGTCGACGTGGTTGAGCAGCTTGCCATCGACCGCGCCAAGGAACTGTTCGGCGCCGATTACGCCAACGTCCAGCCACACGCCGGTTCCCAGGCCAACAGCGCGGTGTACCTGGCCCTGCTGCAAGGCGGCGACACCATCCTGGGCATGAGCCTGGCCCACGGCGGTCACCTGACCCACGGCGCCAGCGTGTCCTCCTCCGGCAAGCTGTACAACGCCGTTCAATACGGTATCGACGCCAACGGCTTGATCGACTACGACGAAGTCGAGCGCCTGGCCGTTGAGCACAAGCCGAAAATGATCGTGGCCGGCTTCTCTGCCTACTCGCAGATCCTCGACTTCCCGCGTTTCCGCGCCATCGCCGACAAGGTCGGTGCTTACCTGTTCGTCGACATGGCCCACGTGGCCGGTCTGGTCGCCGCTGGCGTCTACCCGAACCCGGTGCCTTACGCTGACGTGGTCACCACCACCACCCACAAAACCCTGCGCGGTCCACGTGGCGGCCTGATCCTGGCGCGCGCCAATGCCGAGATCGAGAAGAAGCTGAACTCCGCGGTATTCCCGGGCGCCCAGGGCGGCCCGCTGGAGCACGTGATCGCGGCCAAGGCGATCTGCTTCAAGGAAGCCTTGCAGCCTGAGTTCAAGACCTACCAGCAGCAAGTGGTGAAAAACGCCAAGGCCATGGCCGGCGTGTTCATCGAGCGTGGGTTTGACGTGGTGTCCGGCGGTACCGAGAACCACCTGTTCCTGCTGTCGCTGATCAAGCAGGACATTTCCGGCAAGGACGCTGACGCTGCGCTGGGCAAAGCCTTCATCACCGTGAACAAGAACTCCGTGCCGAACGACCCACGTTCGCCGTTCGTCACCTCCGGCCTGCGCTTCGGCACCCCGGCAGTGACCACCCGTGGCTTCAAGGAAGCCGAGTGCAAGGAACTGGCCGGCTGGATCTGCGACATCCTGGCTGACCTGAACAACGAAGCAGTGATTGATTCTGTTCGTGAGAAGGTCAAGGCCATCTGCAAGAAGCTGCCGGTGTACGGCGCTTGATTGCAGTTGCTTGAACAAGAAGCCCGGCTCTAGAGCCGGGCTTTTTTATGCCTGTTCCAAATTTGAAATACATTTGATTGCATTTCAAGTCAGTCAGGTCAGGGTTGGTAGACCCGCGCAAAGCCTTCGCGGATTTTGTCTTCCGGCAACTCATCGGCAATAAACACAATCACACTTTCCCGCGCCTCGCCCTCGGCCCACTCGCTGTCCCAGTCGAAGCCGTAGAGTTTCAGCACGCCCTGGAACACCATGCGCCGGTCTTCCCCGGCAATGTTGAGCACGCCCTTGTAGCGCAGCAGTTGCTTGCCGTGGTCTTCGAGCAGCTCGTTCATGAACTCACTGAGCCGGTCGATATCCAGCGGCTGATCGGTGCGCAGCACCACGCTGGAAATACGATCGATGGACGGCGCCTTGCTCACCGGGCGCAGGCTCATGCCGGCGTTGAGATTGAAACCGCGCACATCGAGCAATTCGGCCAGGTCGATGTTGCCGTGGTCCACCACGCGAATCGGCGCGCGCCGGTTGATGCGGCTCAGGCGCTCGCTGAGGGCGTCGAACGTGGCGTCGTCCACCAGGTCACGCTTGCTCACCAGCAGGCGGTCGGCAAAGCCGATCTGCGCCTGGGCGATGGTCTGGGTCAGGTGGTGCTCGGCGTGGGCCGCGTCCACCAGGGTGATGATCCCGTCGAGGATGTAGCGCTCGCGCAAGTCCTCGTCGATGAAGAAGGTCTGGGCCACCGGCGCGGGGTCGGCAAGGCCGGTGCACTCGATCACCAGGCGGTCGAAGGCGATCTCGCCACTGTCCAGACGTTCGAGCAGCAGGTAGAGGGCTTTGGTCAGGTCGGTGTGAATGGTGCAGCACACGCAGCCGTTGGACAGGGTCATGACTTGCACGGGTTCGGCGCCCAACAGCTGGGTATCGATGCCGGCATCGCTGAATTCGTTTTCGATCACGGCGATTTTAAGACCGTGCTCGGCCTTGAGCAGGTGGCGCAGCAAGGTGGTCTTGCCGGCGCCGAGGAAACCGCTGAGAACGGTTACCGGAATGGGAGAGGACAAAGACAGTTCTCCTTATAACTGAAGGAACATAAAACAAATGTGGGAGGGGCTTGCTCCCGATAGCAGTGTGTCAGGCACTTGTGTATCACTGACACACCGCTATCGGGAGCAAGCCCCCTCCCACAAGGGATCACCGCCATCCCGAGGTTATCGGGCTAGCAGCACTTGGGCCCACCCTTGCCGCCGTATCGCGCCTCCTGGCGTTCACGGAAGAACGCCTTGTAGTCCATCATCGGCTTGTCCGGGTGTTTGGTTTGCATATGCTCGACGTAGGTGTCGTAGTCGGGCATGCCGACCATCAGGCGTGCGGCCTGACCGAGGTATTTACCGAGGCGACTGATGTCATTGAACATGTTTGCAATCCTCGGTTATGCGTCCGGTACGGCCTGGAATGGCGCTTCTTTATCCGTACGTTCCTTGTTGCCCCAGGCCGCTACGCCAACCTTGAGCGCATAGAACAGAATGCTGAACACCACGAACAGGAACAGCACCGTCAGCGTTGCGTTGGTGTAGGCGTTCCAGATCACGTGCTGCATCTGGTCGACGCTCTTCGCCGGCGCGAGGATCTGACCATTGGCCAGGGCATCGCTGTACTTCTTCGCCAGGGACAGGAAACCGATTGCAGGGTTGGCGTCGAACAGCTTGATGAAGCCTGCGGTGGTGGTGCAGATCAGCAGCCATATCGCCGGCACCATGGTCACCCAGATGTAGCGTTGGCGTTTCATTTTGATCAGCACCACGGTGGCGAGCATCAGCGCGATACCGGCCAGCATCTGGTTGGAGATACCGAACAGCGGCCACAAGGTGTTGATGCCACCCAACGGGTCGATCACGCCCTGGTACAGCAGGTAGCCCCACATCGCCACGCAGCCTGCGGTGGCGATCAGGTTGGCGGTCCAGGATTCGGTGCGTTTGAGCGCCGGCACGAAGGAGCCCAGCAGGTCCTGCAGCATGAAGCGCCCGGCACGGGTGCCGGCGTCCACTGCGGTCAGGATGAACAGCGCTTCGAACAGGATCGCAAAGTGGTACCAGAACGCCATGGTGTTTTCACCCGGCAGCACACTGTGCAGGATCTGCGCGATCCCCACGGCCAGGGTCGGTGCACCGCCGGCACGCGCCAGGATGGTGGTTTCACCGATGTCATGGGCCACGGCCGACAACGCTTCGGGGGTGATTGCAAAACCCCAGCTGCTGACGGTCTGCGCCACGGTCACCACGTCGGTGCCGACAATCGCGGCCGGGCTGTTCATGGCGAAGTACACGCCCGGCTCGATCACCGACGCGGCAACCATCGCCATGATGGCCACGAACGACTCCATCAGCATGCCGCCGTACCCGATGTAACGGGCGTGGCTTTCGCTGGCGAGCAGCTTGGGCGTGGTGCCCGAGGAAATCAGCGCGTGGAACCCCGAAACCGCGCCACAGGCGATGGTGATGAACAGGAACGGGAACAGACCGCCCTTCCACACCGGGCCGGTGCCGTCGATGAACTGGGTGAGTGCCGGCATTTTCAGGTCGGGCATGGTCACCAGGATGCCGATGGCCAGGGCAATGATGGTGCCGATCTTGAGGAACGTGGACAGGTAGTCACGTGGCGCGAGGATCAGCCACACCGGCAGCACCGCTGCCACAAACCCGTAGCCGATCAGCATCCAGGTGATCTGGATACCGGTAAAGGTAAAGGCCTTGGCCCAGACCGGGTCAGCGGCAATCTGCCCGCCCAGCCAGATCGAACCGAGCAGCAACAGCACGCCGATGATCGAGATCTCGCCGATACGGCCGGGGCGGATGTAGCGCATGTAGATGCCCATGAACATCGCAATCGGGATGGTCGCCATCACCGTGAAGATGCCCCATGGGCTCTCGGCCAGGGCCTTGACCACGATCAGCGCCAGCACCGCGAGGATGATGATCATGATCAGGAAGCAACCGAACAGCGCGATGGTGCCGGGAATGCGGCCCATCTCTTCGCGCACCATGTCGCCCAGGGAGCGGCCGTTACGGCGGGTGGACAGGAACAGGACCATGAAGTCCTGCACCGCACCGGCCAGTACCACGCCGGCAATCAGCCACAGTGTGCCGGGCAGATAGCCCATCTGCGCCGCCAGCACCGGGCCGACCAACGGGCCTGCACCGGCAATCGCCGCAAAGTGGTGCCCGAAGAGGATGTGTTTGTTGGTCGGCACATAGTCCAGACCGTCGTTGTTGACCACTGCGGGCGTGGCCCGACGTGGATCGAGTTGCATCACGTTGTTAGCGATGAACAGACTGTAATAACGGTACGCGACCAGATAGATGGCCACGGCCGCGACCACAATCCACAAGGCGTTGATCGCCTCGCCGCGGCGCAAGGCCACTACGCCCAGGGCGCATGCTCCTACAACTGCCAGCACCAGCCAGGGCAGGTGGCGTAGCAGGCTATTATTATTTTTCATTTTTATATTCCAGCCAGGGTGGACAGAAAGACAGCCATTCGGAGTTTAGCGCTCCTTGCCCTAAAGGCCACCCCCCACGTTGGTCTAGAGCCTTGCGATGGCAAAAAAATGCAGGCATTGCCGAAAAATCGGCAGCCACCCCAGATTGTTTTACTGTGTGGCTGATTACTCGAACAAGGCATCCAGCGCCTGCTCCAGGCGTGTCACCCCGATAATCTGTATGCCCGGCGGCGATTCCTTCGGTGCGTTGCCCTTGGGCACGATCGCCCGCTTGAAGCCATGCTTGGCCGCTTCCTTCAAGCGCTCCTGCCCACTGGGCACCGGCCGCACTTCGCCCGACAGGCCAACCTCGCCAAACACCAGCAGGTCATGGGGCAACGGCCGGTTGCGCAGGCTGGACATCACCGCCGCCATCAAGGCCAGGTCGGAAGCGGTCTCCAGCACCTTGACCCCGCCCACCACGTTGAGGAACACGTCCTGGTCGTGGGTGGGGATACCGCCGTGACGGTGCAGCACCGCGAGCAGCATTGCCAGACGGTTCTGGTCCAGGCCGAGGGTGACACGGCGCGGGTTGGCCAGGTGACTGTCGTCCACCAGCGCCTGCACTTCCACCAGCATCGGCCGGGTGCCTTCCCAGGTTGCCATGACCACGCTGCCCGGGACTTCCTCCTGGGCGCGCGTAAGAAAAATCGCCGAGGGATTGGAGACTTCCTTGAGCCCGCGGTCTGTCATGGCGAACACGCCCAATTCGTTGACGGCGCCGAAGCGGTTCTTCACCGCCCGCAGCAGACGCAGGCGGCCGTCGGACTCCCCTTCGAAATACAGCACGGTATCGACCATGTGTTCCAACACCCGCGGCCCGGCCAATGCGCCCTCCTTGGTCACATGGCCCACCAGGAAGATCGCCGTGCCGCTCTGCTTGGCGTAGCGCACCAGCAGCGCCGCGCTCTCGCGCACCTGGGACACGCCGCCCGGTGCCGATTGCAGTTGTTCGGTGAAGATCGTCTGGATCGAGTCGATCACCATCACCTTGGGCTTTTCGATACGGGCGGTGGCGATGATGCTTTCGATGCAGGTTTCGGTCATCACCCGCAGTTGGTCCTGGGGCAGACCGAGACGGCGGGCGCGCATGGCCACTTGCTGCTGGGATTCCTCACCGGTGACGTACAGCGCCGGCATGCGGCTGGCGATGCTGCACAGGGTTTGCAACAGGATCGTCGATTTACCGATGCCGGGGTCGCCGCCGATCAGCACCACCGAACCGTCCACCAGCCCGCCGCCGAGGACGCGGTCGAGCTCACCGGAGGCGGTGGAGAAACGCGGAATCTCTTCGACGCTGACTTCGGCCAGGGTCTTGATCTGCGCCTGCTGCCCGGTCCAGCCGGCCCGACCGGTGGGGGCCGCAGCGCCGCCGCTCTCGATCATGGTTTCCGTAAGGGTGTTCCACGCACCGCACTCGGTGCACTGGCCGGCCCACTTGGGAAAGGTCGCGCCGCACTCGGTGCAGCCGTACATGCGCTTGGCCTTTGCCATTTGAGAACCTCCAACCGAAAAACCGCGATGATAGCTCAGCGCGAGGCCGGGGTCCGGATTTCACCGCTGGCCAAGCGTGCCGCGCTGTTGCCGACCGGGTCCTGCGCATTGAGATCGGCGCCCTTGGCCTTCAGCGCGTCGAGCAGTTCGACGCGTTTGAACAGCCCGGCGTACATCGCCGCCGTCTGCCCGGCGCCATTGCGCTGGTCGGGGTTGCAGTCGGTGGCCAGCAGGCGCTGCGCGATTTTCAGCTCGCCTTTGAAGATCGCCCCCATCAGCGCGGTGTTGCCGCGTTTGTCCTGCACACAGGCATCGGCACCGGCCGCCAGCAGGCGCTCAACGTAGGCGCTTTCGCCGTGATAGGCGGCGAGGATCAACGCGGTGTAGCCCTTGTCGTCCTGGGTGTTGAGCGCGTAGCCCGACTCGATGAAGGTGTTGAGCATGTCGAGGTCGCCACGGCGGGCGGCGTCGAAGTAATAGTCCTGAAGCTGCGCCTTGAGCGCGACCGGGTCAGGCGATTCGGCATGGGCGCCAAAGGCCAGCATGGCAATCAGTAAACCGATGGAAATACGCATAGTGTTCTCCAAAGGGTCGGCGCCCTGGGGGCGCCGACCACAGCCTGCGGGTCAGTCTTTGAGTTTTTCCGCCAGCGCCTTCACGCGGGCCAGGTCACCCTTGGCGACCTTGGTCACGCCGGTGCCGTACTCCGGGTCCGCCTTGTAGAGGAACGAGAGGATGATGTGCTTGCTCTCGTCATCGGTAGTGGCCAGCGAGCCACCGAAGTTGTCGATCAGGTCCTGGCGCTCTTTGGGGGTGTAGGAGCGGTACAGGTCGCCGGCCTGCTTGAAGTTCTGCTCGCGCTGGATCTTCGCCTGCTGGGTACTGCCGGTCAGGGCCGACTGGCTGTAACGCGCGGCTTGCGGCTCTTCGCGATTTTCCAGACGGCTTGGCTGGTAGTTCACGCCGCTGGTGGTTTTGCCGCTGTTGAGGGTGCCGTCCTGATTACCGTTGTTGACGGTTACGCGTGGCGCGTTGATCGGCAATTGCAAGGCGTTGGCGCCCAGGCGGTACATCTGGGTGTCGGCATAGGAGAACACCCGACCTTGCAGCAGACGGTCTTCCGAAGGCTCGATGCCCGGCACCAGGTTGGCCGGGGCCATGGCCACCTGCTCGGTTTCCTGGAAGACGTTCGCCGGGTTGCGGTTCAGCACCATTTGCCCAACTTTGCGCTCGGGTACGTTTGGCCAGATCTTGGTGGCGTCCAGCGGGTCGAAATCGAACTTGGCCAGGTCTTCAGGCTTGAGCACCTGCACATACAAGTCCCACTTGGGGAAGTCGCCCTTGTTGATATGGGTGACCAGGTCATTGGTCATATGGCTGTAATCACGCCCCTGCACCTGGGTGACTTGCTCGGGATCAAGGTTCTTGATGCCTTGCAGGCTCTTCCAGTGGAACTTGACGTAGTGCACTTCGCCTTTGGCGTTAATCAGTTTGTAGGCATGTACGCCGTTGCCGTCCATCTCACGGTAACTGGCCGGCGTGCCCGAGTCGGAGTACAGCTCGGTCAATGTCCGGGTGGACTCCGGTACATGGGAGAAGAAGTCGAAACGACGGGAGTCATCATCCAGGTTGGTACGCGGATCGGGTTTGAACGCGTGGACCATGTCCGGGAACTTGATAGCATCGCGAATAAAGAAGGTCGGGAAGTTATTCCCGACCAGGTCCCAGTTGCCTTCGGCGGTATAGAACTTGGTGGCGAAACCGCGTGGATCACGCAGGGTTTCCGGCGAATGGTTGCCGTGCACCACGGCCGAGAAACGTACGAACACCGGAGTGGCTTCGCCGGCGGCGAAGACCTTGGCCTTGGTCAGGTCGCTGAGGTTGTCGGTGACGGTAAAGGTGCCGTGGGCGCCAGTGCCACGCGCGTGCACCACCCGCTCCGGGATGCGTTCGCGGTCAAAGCGCTGCAGTTTCTGGATAAGCTGCACGTCTTGCAGCAGGACCGGGCCATTGGGGCCGGCGGTCTGGGAGTTCTGGTTGTCGCCGACGGCGGCACCGTTGTCACGGGTGAGGTTGGCGGCCTGTACGGACAGCGAGAGCAGGCTGGCGGTGGCCAGCAGCAAGGCATGTCGCGCCAGTATGGGCCCACGGTTCGTTGAAATATTCATCGAGGTTTCCTCTGGTTTTTTTAGCGCACATTCAGTTGTGCTTGCCAGAGGCTAGTGACCCGGGAGTCAGAAGATAAATAGAAAAAGCCCACCAGGCCGATTGAGAAATTATTCTCGCAACGCCGTCAAATAGCGCGTATTTCGCGCGCGATTGGTGGCACTTTGCAAACTATTTGCGATTTGGTGTGTCGATAAAACCTGGCAGTGTTAACAGTTGTGTCGGGCGAGTCCGCTATGACTGCCTTACACTGAGCCCCACCCTTCTCATGTGTAACAAGGAATAAACCTATGAGCGTGATCAGTGAGTTCAAGGCCTTCGCGGTCAAAGGTAATGTGGTCGACATGGCTGTCGGTATCATCATCGGCGCCGCCTTCGGCAAAATCGTGTCCTCATTTGTGGGCGATGTGGTGATGCCACCCCTGGGCCTGTTGATCGGCGGCGTCGATTTCGGCGACCTGGCGGTAACGCTCAAGGCAGCCCAGGGCGATGCACCGGCCGTGGTGCTGGCCTACGGCAAGTTCATCCAGAGCGTGGTCGACTTCCTCATCGTCGCGTTTGCGATCTTCATGGGCGTGAAGGTCATCAACCGCCTCAAGCGTGAAGAAGCCAAGGCCCCCAGCCTGCCACCCGTGCCGACCAAAGAGGAAGTGCTGCTGGGTGAGATCCGCGATCTGCTCAAGGCGCAGAACGACAAGCCGCTGTAGGCCCAACGGTTTTCGCAAAAGGCGCCTGCGGGCGCCTTTTTGCTTACCAGTAGTTTTCCACCGCCACCTGCCCGGGGCGCCGGCTCAGGCTCAACTGCAGGTCGCGCTGCTTGAGCAACTGACGTGTGTCATCGACCATCTGCGGGTTGCCGCAGATCAGCACGCGGGAGTGCTCCGGGGTAAGCGCAACGCCGGCCGCGCGTTCCAGTTCGCCGTTTTCGATCAGGGTGGTGATACGCCCATTCAAGGCGCCCGGATGCTGCTCGCGGGTAACAATCGGCACATACGTGAGCTTGTGCGCGAACTCGGCCAGGTACTCGCGCTCACCCAGCTCCCTGATCAGCGATTGATAGGCCAACTCCCTCGCCTCGCGGGCGCTGTACACCAGCACGATGCGCTCGAATTTTTCCCACACCTCAAAATCCTGCAGGATCGACAGGAACGGCGCCACGCCAGTCCCGGTGCCCAGCAGCCACAAATCGCGTCCATCGACGAAACGGTTCAGGGTCAGATAGCCCGTGGCCTGGCGTTCCACCATCAAGGTATCGCCCACCTTCAGGCGGCTGAGCTCACTGGTGAATTCGCCACCCGGCACCACAATGGAGAAGAAATCGAGGTGCTCGTCGAACGGCGAAGACACGATGGAATAGGCACGCCATACGGTGCTGCCATCCGCCCTGGTCACGCCCAGCCGCACGAACTGGCCGGCGGTGAACCGAAAGCCGGCGTCGCGGGTAGTGCGCAGGGTAAACAGGCTGGGGGTCAGCGATTGCACATCGAGCAAGGTCTGGCGGGTAAATTTCTCAGCACTGGCCGTCATGGGAGGCTCCGTTCTACAGGTGCCCTAGTGTCCCTCAAACCCTGACGGTTAAACACCGTCGGTTTGTACTGGCATTGCCACTGGTTGCCACCGCGGCACTCTGTAACGAAGGGTAATGTGTTAACTTTTAGATACACTTGCTTGGCATCGCATGTTTATAACGATTACTGAACATTTCGCTATTACGCTGCTTCCAACACCCCTCTTAATTAGCTGCAACCTCTGAGTAAACAGGCCGAAATTCAACCGCTTAATCAATTAAGTTATACAAAGCCCTTGTCTTCGTACAAAGAACCAAAGATCCCATCTGACATTTAAAGAAGATTTTTCGTTCAATCCTGCAAGTCATGTCCTACACTGTTTTCGTGCCGCGTTGGGAGCTGGGACGTACCCAAGTCACACCAAAATTCATGGAGCGTTCCTGATGGTTAACTGGCGAAACACGAGGCTTTCCAAGCTGGAAGGCGAGAACAAGAGCACCACTGTTTATGAGATGGTTATTAATCAGACCTACGAACTCGGATTTGAATACTGTTCGTTTACAATGAGCTCACAACAACCCAACAACCAAACGAAACCCATCAATTTCAACAATTACCCAAATGAATGGACCAGCACCTGTAAACAAGCTCACTTCTTTGAAGTTGATCCCATAGTCGCTCATTGCAAACGCAGCGTGCTGCCTATTGTCTGGGAGGAAAAAACCTTCGCTGCCACCCCCGATTTATGGGCGCTGGCCAAGTCGTTTGGCGTGCATCAGGGATGGACGCAGGCGGTGCATGATTTCCAGGGCGTGTTCAGCATGCTGACCCTGGGTCGAGGCAAGCGCGAGGTCAGCCCCGAGGAGCTTTACGAAAAAGCCGGCCAGGTGCTCTGGATGTGCCATGCGATGCACGCGGTGGTCGCGCAGAAATTTGCCGATACGCCCGGCATCAGCCCTCCTTGCAAGCTGACACCACGGGAAACGGAAATCCTGCGCTGGTCGGCCATGGGCAAGACAGCGTCTGAGATCGCCACCATCCTGTGTCTGGCCGAGCGCACGGTGGGCTTTCATATCAGCAGTTGCCTCAAGAAGCTGGGCGTCAACAGCAAGATCGCCGCCGTGCTCTGCGCGTCCAAGGCCGGCCTGTTTTGACCGGTGCGTAAACGCCCCATGTAATCCCATCGAAAAAAAAGTAACATTTGTGGCCAAATCTGAGTGTTGATGCAGCCCCGAGGGCTCGCCTCGCAGTTCGCTCAGATGGTTGCGGCAGGTCTTTCCGCCACGACGCTCATCGTTGACCCAGAGTTTCCCCCGCCATGCCCTTGCTCGACAGCCCCTTCGCCCAGCTCGATCTGATTCGCCAGCCAGAGCAACACAATGACCCGCTGCAGGCATTCGATGCAGCCGACGAGTACCTGCTCAGCCACCTGGCCGCGCAGCAACCGACGATGGCAACCCGAGTGCTGGTGCTCAACGACAGTTTCGGCGCGTTGGCGGCGAGCCTGGAAGGCCGGGTACAGGTGACGTCCAGCGGTGACTCGTTCCTGGCCGCACAGGGCCTTGAAAAAAATCTTCTGCGCAACGCCAGGGCATTCGATGCCGTGCCGTTTGTGCCGGCCAACGAGGTGCCGACAGGGCCCTTCGACCGGGTGCTGGTACGCGTCCCCAAAACCCTGGCATTGCTTGAAGAACAGCTGATCCGCCTGCAAGGCCAACTGGCGCCGGGTGCCGAGGTGATTGCCGGGGCGATGGTCAAACACTTGCCACGGGCAGCCGGCGAACTGCTCGAACGCTACATCGGGCCGATGCATGCCTCACTGGCGGTGAAAAAGGCCCGTTTGCTGATCGCCACCGTGGAAGATCGCCCGGCCGCCGTGTCGCCCTACCCCACCCGCTACACGCTGGACACGCCCGCCATCACGCTGCTCAACCACGCCAACGTGTTCTGCCGCGAAGGCCTCGACATTGGCACCCGCGCCTTCCTCCCGCACCTGCCGACCAACCTGGGCAGCGCCCGCGTGGCCGATCTCGGTTGCGGCAACGGCGTCTTGGCGATTGCCAGCGCGCTGCGCAACCCCGAGGCGCAATACACCCTGGTGGACGAGTCCTATATGGCCGTTCAATCGGCCGGCGAAAACTGGCGCGCGGCGCTGGGTGCGCGCAACGTCATCCTGCGTGCGGGCGACGGCCTGGCCGGTCAGGAAGCGCAATCGCTGGACGTGGTGCTGTGCAACCCGCCCTTCCACCAGCAGCAGGTGGTCGGCGACTTCCTCGCCTGGCGCATGTTTCAGCAGGCCCGGGAGGCACTGGTGGTCGGCGGCGCGCTGTATATCGTCGGCAACCGCCACCTGGGCTATCACAGCAAATTGGCGCGCCTGTTCCGTGGCGTCGAGCAAGTCGCCGCCACCCCCAAGTTCGTCATCCTCAAAGCGCGCAAGTAAAAAAAAGGCCCTGCCCTTCCAGATGAAGCGCAAGGCCTGAAAACCGGGCCGCGAAGCCCGGACAGGGATGTCAGTGGGTGGTCAGGCCCGCCGCGTTCATGAACATGCGCATCAGGCTGGCCACCACGAACAGGGCCAGCACGCTGCCGGTCCAGATCATTGCCAGCCAGCCGAGACGCCGCCACAGCGGCTGCTTTTCGGCCTGTTCGATTTCGTGCAACGAAGGTTTGCCGGACATCGTGCGACCCTCCTAGTGATAGCCGTCTTCGTGGGTGACCTTGCCGCGGAACACGTAATAGCTCCAGAAGGTGTAACCCAGGATGAACGGGATGATGAACAACGTGCCCACCAGCATGAAGCCCTGGCTCTGCGGTGGCGCGGCGGCGTCCCAGATCGATACCGACGGCGGGATGATGTTCGGCCACAGGCTGATGCCAAGGCCGCTGTAGCCGAGGAAGATGAGCACCAGCGTCAGCAGGAACGGCGTGTAATGCGCATGGCGCGCCACGGCGCGAATCAGCCCGTACATCGTCACCAGCACCAGGATCGGCACCGGCAGGAACCAGAACAGGTTGGGCAGGCTGAACCAGCGCGATGCGATATCGCCGTGGGCCAGCGGCGTCCACAGGCTGACGATCGCCATCACCGCCAGCACCACAAAGGCCAGCGGCCGCGCCAGCCTGTGCATCTGCGCCTGCAACTTGCCCTCGGTCTTCATGATCAGCCAGGTGCAGCCGAGCAACGCATAGGCGAAGATCAGTGCCACGCCGCAAAACAGCGTGAACGGGGTGAGCCAGTCCAGTGATCCGCCAGCGAACTGGCGGTCGACCACCGGGAAGCCATCAATGAACGCCCCCAGCGCCACGCCCTGGAAGAACGTCGCAGCGATCGAACCGCCGATGAACGCCTTGTCCCACAGGTGGCGCTTGTGGTCCTTGGCCTTGAAGCGAAACTCGAAGGCCACGCCACGAAAGATCAGCCCGATCAGCATCAGGATCAACGGCAGGTACAGCGCCGACAGCACCACCGAATAGGCCAGCGGGAACGCGCCGAACAGCGCCGCGCCGCCGAGCACCAGCCAGGTTTCGTTGCCGTCCCACACCGGCGCGACGGTGTTCATCATCACGTCACGGTCGACCTTGCCCGGAATAAACGGAAAGAGGATGCCGATACCCAGGTCAAAGCCGTCCATCACCACGTACATCATGATGCCGAAGATGATGATCACGGCCCAGATCAGCGGAAGGTCAATACCCATCTCAATGCCCCTTGTGCTGGAGGTGGTCGTCATCGGTGCCGTCATCGGCCGCCGACAGCGGACGCGCCGGCGTGCGTTTCTGGCCAGGGCCGCCGGGGGTCGGTTCGGTACTTTCGTGGGTGACCGGGCCTTTGCGCACCAGGCGCATCATGTAGCCCAGGCCCGCGCCGAACAGCGCGAAGTACACCACCACGAATAGCACCAGCGTAATGGTCATCTGCGCCAGACTGTGCCCGGAGGACGCATCCGCCGTGCGCATCAGCCCGTAGACCACCCACGGCTGACGGCCGATTTCGGTGGTGAACCAGCCGGCGAGAATCGCGATCAGGCCGGACGGGCCCATCCACAGTGCCAGGTAGAGAAACGGTTTGGACGTGTACATCCGGTCGCCACGGCGCAGCCAGAGGCTGAACAGACCGGTGAAGATCATCAGAAAGCCCAGGCCGACCATGACCCGGAACGACCAGAACACCACGGTCGAGTTGGGCCGGTCTTCAGGCGGGAACTCCTTGAGCGCCGGCACCTGCTTGTCCAGGGAGTGGGTCAGGATCAGGCTGCCCAGGTACGGAATTTCCACCGCGTATTTGGTTTTTTCAGCCTTCATGTCCGGCCAGCCGAACAGGATCAACGGGGTCGGCTCATTGCCTTTGTTTTCCCAGTGACCTTCGATGGCCGCGATTTTCGCCGGCTGGTGCTCCAGGGTATTGAGGCCATGGAAGTCACCGATCACCGCCTGGATGGGCGCGACGATCAGCGCCATCCACATCGCCATCGAGAGCATCTTGCGGATCGCCGGGTTGTCCTTGCCGCGCAGCAGGTGCCAGGCCGCCGAGGAACCGACGAAGAACGCCGTGGCGACGAACGCCGCCGTGGCCATGTGCGCCAGGCGATAGGGAAACGAGGGGTTGAAGACCACGGCGAACCAGTCAGTCGGGATCACGCGGCCATCGATGATTTCAAAGCCCTGGGGCGTCTGCATCCAGCTGTTGGACGACAGAATCCAGAACGTGGAAATCAGCGTCCCCACGGCCACCATCACCGTGGAAAAGAAGTGCAGGTTGCGCCCCACCTTGTTCCAGCCGAACAGCATCACGCCGAGAAAGCCGGCCTCGAGGAAGAACGCCGTGAGCACTTCATAGGTCAGCAACGGCCCGGTGACGGCACCGGCGAAGTCCGAGAAGCGGCTCCAGTTGGTGCCGAACTGATAGGCCATGACCAGGCCCGAGACCACGCCCATGCCGAAGTTGACGGCAAAGATCTTCGACCAGAAATGGTAGAGGTCACGGTAGGTGTCGTTGCGGGTCTTGAGCCACAAGCCTTCCAGCACCGCGAGGTAACTGGCCAGGCCGATGGTGATGGCCGGGAACAGGATGTGGAACGAGATCGTGAACGCGAACTGGATTCGGGCGAGATCGAGCGCCTCCAAACCGAACATAAGTTTTCCTCTTTCAGGTAATACCGAATGCTGGCTGAAGGCCGCATCCACTGCCCCCACGGATATGGAGTGTGGCGAATTCAAATTCGTTTCTTTTTATGACCATCCACGCAGGGATTCCGGCCTTGCGGCCGCCAGACCAAACCCCACACAGGTTTTGATCTGGATCAAGCATTGCTGAAAGAGTAGTCCCATTTTGTGTCAGTGGCCGTGTGGTGGATTGACGCGTGACAGGCTGCCTCACGGCTGTTCTTGCAACTATTTGTTACAGCTTGATGATAACCTCGCCGTTCCCTCAAGCTCCGGCCAGTACCTTCGATGCCCACTGAACCCGCGTTGCTGTTACGTCATCACCGTCCCTTTATTGCGTTCTGGCTGGCGCGGATCTTTACCGCCAGCGGCTTTCAGATGCTCACCGTGGCCATCGGCTGGAACCTCTACCAACTCACCGGCAACGTGCTCGACCTGGGCCTGGTCGGTCTGGTGGAGTTCGTGCCCCGAGTGCTGTTCATGCTGCACACCGGACATGTGGCCGATCGTTATGAGCGGCGCAGGGTCGCGGCCATCTGCCAGACCGTGCAGGCCCTGATCGCGCTGTCCCTGGCCATCGGCGGCCTGACCGGCCACGTGACCCGCGAGATGATCTTCATCCTCGCCTTCCTGCTTGGCGCTGCCCGCTCCTTTGAACAGCCCACCACCCAGGCGCTGTTGCCGAGCATCGTGCCCAGCGCGTTGTTCCCAAGGGCGGTAGCCTCGTCGCAGTCGGCCCAGCAACTGGCCACCATCGTCGCCCCGGCACTCGGCGGCCTGCTTTACGCATTCGGCAGCGTCTGGGTGTACGGCCCCACCGTGGTGCTGTACCTCATTGCCTGCGTGCTGATGCTCAACCTGCCTGCCCGCCAGACGCCACTGAACAAAGGCAAGGCCACGCTGGACTCGTTGCTGGCCGGCATCCGCTTTATCCGCAGTCGCCCGGACATTCTCGGCGCGATCTCCCTCGACCTGTTTGCCGTGCTGCTGGGCGGCGCCACCGCGCTGCTGCCGGTGTTCGCCAAGGACATTCTGCTGACCGGCCCCTGGGGCCTGGGCCTGTTGCGCTCGGCGCCGGCAGTGGGCGCACTGTTGATGTCGTTGTGGCTGGCGCGGTTCTCGGTCGACCGCAAAGTGGGCCGCGTGATGTTCACCGCCGTGGGTGTGTTTGGCGTGGCAACCATTGCCTTCGGCCTCTCCACCTCGTTCTGGTTTTCCCTCGCGGTGCTGGTGGTGCTGGGCGCGGCGGACATGATCAGCATGGTCATTCGCGCGTCGTTCGTGCAACTGGAAACCCCGGATGAAATGCGCGGACGCGTCAGCGCGGTCAACGGCCTGTTTATCGGCGCGTCGAATCAGTTGGGTGAGTTTGAATCGGGCATTACCGCCCATTGGTTCGGCACCGTGCCCGCCGTGGTGATGGGTGGGATCGGCACGCTGGTGGTGACCGGGGTGTGGATCAAACTGTTCCCGACCCTGGCGAATCGGGACCGGATGCATGTGCCGGTGGAAGAACCCGCTCTGAAACCCACTGCCTGAACCGACTTGTAACAGGGCGCAAATGTGGGAGGGGCTTGCTCCCGATAGCGGTGGATCAGTCAGATATTGAGTGACTGATAGACCGCCATCGGGAGCAAGCCCCTCCCACAGGGGTCATGTGTTGATGGTTAAAGCACCTTGTCCAGGGTGATCGGAAATTCCCGCACCCGCTTGCCGGTGGCGTGGTACACCGCGTTCGCCACCGCCGCCGCCACGCCGACAATGCCGATCTCGCCCACGCCCTTGGAGCCCAGCGCGTTGACGATCTCGTCATGTTCCTCGACAAACACCACATCGATCTCGCCGATATCGGCGTTAACCGGAATGTGATACTCGGCCAGGCTGTGGTTCATGTAGCGCCCCAGTTGATGGTCGACCTGGGTCTCTTCATGCAGCGCCATGCCGATGCCCCACACCACACCGCCGAGGATCTGGCTGCGTGCCATTTTCGGGTTGACCACGCGCCCGGCAGCAATCGCACTGACCACGCGGCTGACCTTGATGGTGCCCAGGTCCTCGTCCACGCGCACTTCGACGAACACCGCCGAGTGAGTGGCCGTGGCGTAGCCTTCGCGCTGTTTGTCGGGCTCGCTGTCGACCTGTACTTCCAGCGCCTGTTCGCCGCTGTCCTTGACCAACTGCGCCAGGGACACGCGTTGTTCGCCAGCGTGCAGTTGACCGTCTTCAAAGCGCGCGGTGTCCACGTCCTTGAAAGCCGGATAGGTCTGTTGGGCGATTTTCAGCAACTTGGCATTAAGCGCTTCGCACGCCTGCTGCACCGCCGTACCGACCGACGACACGGTAAACGAGCCGCCTTGCAACGGCGCGGTGGGCAGGGATGAGTCCCCCAGCAGAAAGCTGATATCGGCCATTGCCACGCCGCTGGCCTGGGCCGCGATCTGCGTCATCACGGTGTAGGTGCCGGTACCGATGTCGGTGGTGGCGCTGCTCACGGTCAGTTTGCCGTTCGCGTCCAGACGCGCCTTGGCGCTGGCCTTCATTTGCATGGCTTCCCACACGCCGCCGGCCATGCCCCAGCCGATCAACTGACGACCGTCACGCATGCTGCGCGGCTCCGGGTTGCGCTGGCTCCAGCCAAAACGCTCGGCGCCTTCGCTGTAGCACTCGCGCAAGGCTTTGCTGGACCAGGGTTTGTCTTCGTTCTGGTTGCGCTCGGCGTAGTTGATCAGGCGCAGTTGCACCGGGTCGATGGCCAGGGCGCAAGCCAGTTCATCCATCGCACATTCCAGGCCGATCACACCCAGCGCAGCGCCGGGTGCGCGCATGTCCAGCGGGGTGTAGACGTCCAGTGGCACCAGTTTGTAGGTCAGCTGAATGTTGTCGCAGTGGTAGAGCATGCCGCTCCACTCCACCACGTGTTCGCTGAAATCCTCGAAGCGCGAGGTCTGGCCAATCGCGGTGTGCCCCAGGGCCAGCAAGCGACCATTGGCGGCGGCGCCCATCTGCAGGCGCTGCAGGGTGCGCGGGCGGTAGCCGAAGGTGAACATCTGCTGGCGGGTGAGGGTCACGCGCACCGAACGCTTGAGCGACAGCGACGCCATCACCGCCAACGGCAACTGGTACTGCGGACGCAGGCCGGAGCCAAAGGCGCCGCCGACGAACGCGGCAAAAATGCGCACCTGGCTTTTATCCAGGCCGAACACCTCCTGCACATAGGACTGGCAGTTTTGCGGGCCCTGGGTCTTGTCGTGGATGTGCAAGGTGCCGTCCGGCTGATACAGCACGGTGCTGGCGTGGGGTTCCATGGGGTTGTGATGTTCGATCGGGGTGCTGTAATGCAGGTCGAGGCTGATGGCCGCGCCGGACCATTCGGCCTGGAAGTTGCCGCGCGGTTTGGGCGGGGTCTGCGACGAAGGGTGAGCGCTCTCCTGCTGCGCAACCAGATCGGTGTCGAAGGCTTCGGTTTCGTACTCGATGTGTACCAGGGAACCGGCGTGGCGCGCCAGCTCCAGGTTATCGGCGATGACCAGCGCCAGCGGCTGGCCGCTGTACAGCACGCGGTCGTTGTACAACGGGCGGAAGGGCGAGCCGTCCGCCGCATCATCGTCGGCGAAGGCGTCATCGTAGCTGGCAATTTTCGGCCGGTTGAGGTGGTCGATCACGGCCACCACGCCCGGCAGCGCCAGCGCTCGGGAGGCGTCGATACGCAGCACGCGGCCCTTGGCAATGTTGCTGGAGACCACGCTGCCGTGCAGCAGGCCGTCCTCGGGAAATTCACCGGCGTAGCGCGCTTGCCCGGTGACCTTGAGCAGACCGTCGACGCGGTCCAGGGGTTTGCCGATAGCACTCATGGCTGTTCTCCTGCGACGGCGGCGTCGCTCAGGGCGCGGATAATTGCGCGGCGTGCCAGCTTGATCTTGAAGCCGTTGTGCTCAAGCGGCTCGGCATCCTGCAGCAGCGCGTCGGCGGCGTTGCTGAAGGTTTCGCGGCTGACCGACTGGCCAATCAAGGCGCTTTCCACCGCGCGGTCGCGCCAGGGTTTATGCGCTACACCGCCGAGGGCCAGACGCGCGTCAACGATGCGGTCGCCGTCCAGTTCAAGGGCTGCGGCGACGGACACCAGGGCGAAGGCATAGGACGCGCGGTCGCGGATTTTCAGGTAGTGGCTGTGACGGGCGAGGTGATCGGCCGGCAGTTCGACAGCGGTGATCAACTCGTCGTCGGCCAACTGGTTGTCGCGTTGCGGCGCATCACCGGGCAAGCGATGGAAATCGGCAAACTCGATGACCCGTGCGCCCGCGCGCCCTTGCACATGCACCCGCGCTTCCAGCGCCGCCAGAGCCACGCACATGTCGGAAGGATGGGTGGCAACGCACTGGTCGCTGGCGCCGAGGATCGCATGGATGCGGTTCAAACCGGTGCGCGCCGGGCAACCACTGCCGGGCTCGCGCTTGTTGCATGGCACGGCGGCGTCGTAGAAGTAGTAGCAACGGGTGCGCTGCAACAGGTTGCCGCCGGTGCTGGCCATGTTGCGCAGCTGCGGCGAGGCGCCGGCGAGAATGGCCTGGGACAGCAGCGGGTAACGCTGTTCGATCAGCGGGTGCCAGGCCAGGTCGGCGTTACTGACCAGGGCGCCGATGCGCACGCCGCCGTCGGCGGTTGCTTCCACCTCGCGCAGCGGCAGGCCGGTGATGTCGATCAGGTGCTCGGGGCGGCTGATGTTCTCTTTCATCAAGTCCAGCAGGTTGGTGCCCCCGGCGATGAAGCGCGAGGCCGTGCTGCTCAGGTGCACCGCTTCCTGCACGTCGGCAGGCTTGCTGTAGTGGAAAGGATTCATTGCTCACCTCCCCGCTGACGGCACGCGGGCAGCGCGTCTTCAATGGCATCGCGGATATTGCTGTAGGCGCCGCAACGGCAGAGGTTGCCGCTCATCAGTTCCTGGATCTGTGCGCTGTCGTGGGCACGGCCTTCGTTGACCAGGCCCACGGCGGAGCATATCTGGCCGGGAGTGCAGTAACCGCACTGGAAGGCGTCGTGCTTGATGAAGGCTTGCTGCATCGGGTGCAAGCGGTCGCCGTCGGCCAGGCCTTCGATGGTGGTCAGCTCGGCACCGTCGCACATGATGGCCAGGGTGAGGCAGGCATTGACGCGCTTGCCGTCGCGCAACACGGTGCAGGCGCCGCACTGGCCGTGGTCACAGCCTTTCTTGCTGCCGACCAGGTCCAGTTGTTCGCGCAGCAGGTCCAGCAGGGTGGTCCAGGGCAACACGCTCAGTTGGCGTTCCTGACCGTTGAGGGTCAAGCGTATTGGGTGGGCGACGAACGGTTGGGCCGCCGCGCCATTGGGGGTCGCGCTCATAAACACCTCACGGGTTGGTGTACATCCGCGGCGTTAGGGAAATCGCCGTCTCAGGGGTACGACTTCCCGGGGGTATGAGCGTTCAAGCGGATTGATCAGAGGATATTGAGTTGGGTCTTGAGGGTGTTGCGCGGCGGATTGATCGAGGAGTTGCTGTATTCAAAGCCGCCGGGGCCTGCGACGTTCAGGTCGAACACATAGATGTAGCCGATCAGTTGGCCTGCGCCATTGCACGCCTGGCTGATATTGCCGACCTGGCACACCGCCGTGCGCTGAGCATTGAGCACCGCGCCGTTGAAGCGCCCGACCGGGTTGTTGCCCAGGCCCACTTCCATCACCGAGACCTTGGTGGGCCCACGGTGCGTGCACATCTGGGTGGTGGTCACGCGGTCCGGGATGCTTTCGGTGCAGCGCGCCGACTCGACCTTGAACACCCGCACCTCGCTCAAAGCCGGTGCAGCGGCGCCCCACGCCGGTGCTGCACCGAGCCACAGGCCAATAAAGGGGAACAGCGCTAGACTCCACGCGTTGGCTTTTTTCATGCTGTCGACTACCCGCTATCAAACGTCGCCGCAGTATGCCTCAAGGCCACGCGCCACACAGCCTCGGCTGCTGGTATGATGCGCCGCTTTTTCCGATCCTCTCTGAAACCACAGGCGCTTGGCGCAGTTTGTGCTTTGACTTAGAGGTCAACAAATAACGACGCAAGATAGCGTCACAGGGAGCCGGCATGCTGGAAAAGCTGTTTCAACTCAAAGCCCACAACACCAACGTGCGCACCGAGATTCTTGCGGGGATCACCACGTTCCTGGCGATGGCCTACATCCTGTTCGTGAACCCGAGCATTCTGGGCGAGACCGGCATGGACAAGGGCGCGGTGTTCGTCGCGACCTGCCTGGCCGCCGCCATCGGTTCGACCGTGATGGGCCTGATCGCCAACTACCCGATTGCGCTCGCACCGGGCATGGGCCTGAACGCCTTCTTCACCTACACCGTGGTGCTGCACATGGGCCACACCTGGCAAGTGGCGCTGGGCGCGGTCTTCATCTCGGCGGTGCTGTTCTTCCTGCTGTCGATCTTCCGCATCCGTGAGTGGATCATCAACAGCATCCCCCTGCCGCTGCGCTCGGCGATTGCCGCCGGTATCGGCCTGTTCCTCGCGCTGATTGCCCTGCATAACGCCGGGATCGTAGTCGCCAACCCGGCCACCCTGATTGGCATGGGTGACCTCAAGCAACCCGCCCCCATCCTCGCCACCCTGGGCTTCGTGCTGATCGTGGCGCTGGAAGCCCTGGCCGTGCGCGGCGCGGTGCTGATCGGCATTCTGGCGGTGACCATCGTGTCGATCCTGCTCGGCATTACCCCGTTCGGCGGCGTGACCTCGATGCCGCCGTCCCTGGCCCCGACCTTTCTGCAACTGGACATCAAGGGCGCGCTGGATATCGGCCTGGTCAGTGTGATCTTCGCTTTCCTGTTCGTTGACCTGTTCGACAACTCCGGCACCCTGATCGGCGTCGCCAAGCGCGCCGGGCTGATGGGCAAGGACGGCCACATGCCAAAAATGGGCCGTGCGCTGATCGCCGACAGCACCGCGGCCATGGCCGGCTCCCTGCTGGGCACCTCGACCACCACCAGCTACATCGAATCCGCCGCGGGCGTGAGCGCCGGTGGCCGTACCGGCCTGACCGCCATCGTGGTCGCCATTCTGTTCCTGCTGGCGCTGTTCTTCTCGCCACTGGCTGCCAGCGTTCCCGCCTTCGCCACCGCGCCGGCGCTGCTGTTCGTGGCGGTGCTGATGACCCAGGGCCTGGCTGAAATCGACTGGGACGACATTACCGTGGCAGCGCCGGTGGTGATCACCGCCCTGGCGATGCCCTTCACTTACTCCATCGCCAACGGCATCGCCTTCGGTTTCATCGCCTGGACCGCCATCAAGCTGCTTTCGGGCCGCTACCGTGAGCTGAACCCGGCGCTGGTGATTCTGTCGATTCTGTTTGTGATCAAGCTGGGCTGGTTCAACGCATGACTTTTGACGCCGCACGCTACACCGCGCAACTGCAGGACAAGGTCACGCGCCTGCGTGACCTGTTGGTACCGTTCGACGCGCCCGAGCCGCAGGTCTTCGACTCGCCGTTACAGCACTTTCGCCTGCGCGCCGAGTTCCGCCTGTGGCGCGAAGACGGCGAGCGTCATTACGCGATGTTCTCCCAGGACGACAAACGCACGCCCATCCTGATCGAAGACTTCCCGATTGCCAGCCAGCGCATCAACCAGTTGATGCCGCAGCTCAAGGCCGCCTGGCAAGCCAGCGCCGCCCTGAGTCACAAGCTGTTCCAGGTGGAGTTCCTCACCACCCTGGCCGGCGATGCGATGATCACCCTGTGCTATCACCGCCCGCTGGACGAACACTGGCACACGGCAGCGAACACGCTTGCGGCTGATCTGGGCGTGAGCATCATCGGCCGCTCCAAGGGCAAGCGCGATGTGATCGGCCACGACTACGTGGTGGAGAAACTCGACGTCGGCGGGCGCACCTTCAGCTACCGCCAACCCGAAGGCGCCTTCACCCAGCCCAACGGCACGGTGAACCAGAAGATGCTCAACTGGGCGTTCGAGGCATTGGGCGAGCGCCCGGATGACTTGCTGGAGCTGTACTGCGGCAACGGCAACTTCACCCTGCCGTTGGCCACGCGCGTGCGCAAGGTACTGGCGACCGAGATCAGCAAGACCTCGGTGAATGCGGCGCTGAGCAACCTCGATGAAAACGCGGTGAATAACGTCACGCTGGTGCGTCTCTCTGCCGAGGAACTCACCCAGGCGCTGAACGAAGTTCGCCCGTTCCGTCGCCTGCACGGCGTCGACTTGAAAAGCTACGAATTCGGCAGCGTATTCGTCGACCCGCCACGCGCCGGCATGGACCCGGACACCTGCGAACTGACCCGACGCTTCGACAACATCCTCTACATCTCCTGCAACCCCGAGACGCTGGCGGCGAACATTGCGCAACTGCATGACACGCACCGCATTACCCGGTGCGCCCTGTTTGACCAGTTTCCGTGGACGCATCACATGGAGTCCGGGGTGTTGCTGAGTCGTCGTTGATCCAGACGTCTACAGCGTCATGCGTCAGTGGCGTCACCGGTGTCCGGCGCTTTTTTGGGGGGCCGGCCACCCTTCTTGCCATTGGCGCGAGCGGCGGCGGATTTGGCCGCGCTGCTCTTGCGACCGTTGCGTGACGCCACCAGGCTCGTCGCCAGATCCATCAGAGGCTGGCTTGTGGCGATCAAGCCGGTGATCGACACATCAAGGTCCTGAGGCTCGCAGCACAGTGCCTTGCCGCCAAAGCCGACTTCCAACTGCTGGAAATCCTCCAGGGAAAACCCTTCGAACTCCGCAAGACCGGCTACAGGCAATACGACACGGCTGCCGTCGCTGAAGCCGATGGAGATACAGCCGTCTTCATAGCGCACGTCGATCGCATTGGCGTACAGACGCTTGAGCTTGCGCCCTCGTGCTATTGCCTTGTCGATATCTGCATCAGCGAGAGGTACATAAGGTGTGACTTTGGCCTTCACGATTTTCATAAATCAATCCCCACACAATTGGGCGCTCTTACCAGATTCAAAATTGTTCGTTGCTTTACAACATCGTGCCAGGCGCTTGCGATGACATGGACACCGCGTCGAATGACCAACCCCGGAACCAGTTCACTCGCGTCCAAATCCCAGGAATGGTTCTCCAGGCAAACCGTTTGCAGTTTTTCCCACCAAATCCTGCGCGCCCGAGCCAGATAGTGCCGCTGCGTTATTGCCTCGCCTATTTCATTCAAAAGCGCTTTGGAAGGTCGTCTGCGTTCGGGATCCACGTCCCACAGATCCACGCCCCCGTTCAGAAAGCTGAAGCGAAAGCGCGCATCCCAGTCCTTGCCCCTGACATGCACATGCGGCGGGCAATGCTCATCCCTGATAAATACCGAAATCACATATCCTTTGTAAGCGCCTACTCTCATCGTAACCCATCCGTTAGGTTATTTTTCGCCAGGTTACGCTTCTCAGTCCGCAACCCGACAACCGGCTCCACCACTCCGAAGCTTTTTCACAGATTAGTAACAGCGCACCATTCGTCGAATGCGGCGTTGTTACCGCACATTCCAACGTCTGAAGCCACGATTAATCGTTCGATAATCGAACACACCCCGCGCCATCCATTGACCAAACTAACCAACCAGTACATTTTATCCCCACAACCAATAAGAACTGTGGAGATCCCTCAATGCCACCCATCGTGCTGGTGCTCAACGGCCCCAATCTCAACCTGCTCGGCACTCGCGAGCCCGCCACTTATGGCCATGAAACCCTGGCCGATGTCGCCGCCCTGTGCGGACGCAGTGCGCAGCAGCTCGGGCTGAAAGTCGAGTTTCGCCAGACCAACCACGAAGGCGAACTGCTCGACTGGATACACGGTGCCCGCGCCCGTTGCGCCGGAATCGTGATCAACCCCGCCGCCTGGACCCACACCTCGGTCGCCATCCGTGATGCGCTGGTGGCCAGTGAAGTGCCGGTGATCGAAGTGCATCTATCCAACGTGCATGCGCGCGAAGCCTTTCGTCATCACTCGTTCGTGTCCCCGGTCGCCAAGGCGGTGCTGGCGGGGTTTGGCAGCCATGGCTATCACCTGGCCCTGGAACATTTCAGTCACACGCTCAAAGGATGCGCCTGATGAAACCACGCGTGCTCGCCGGCCTGATCGGCGCCGGTATCCAGGCCTCCCGCACCCCGGCCCTGCATGAGCAGGAAGGTGACGCCCAGGGCTTGCGCTACCTGTATCGCCTGATCGACCTGGAACCGTTACAACTGACCGTCAGCGCCCTGCCCGACCTGCTGCGCGCCGCAGAGTCGATGCAGTTCACCGGTTTGAACATTACCTACCCGTGCAAACAGGCGATCCTGCCGTTGCTGGATGACTTATCGGACGAAGCGCGCGGCATCGGCGCGGTAAACACCGTGGTGTTCAAGGACGGCAAACGCATCGGCCACAACACCGACTGCCTGGGCTTTGCCGAAGGCTTTCGACGCAACCTCAATGATGTGCCGCGTCAGCGCGTGGTGCAGATGGGCGCCGGCGGTGCCGGGGCGGCGGTTGCCCATGCGTTGCTGGCCGAGGGTGTGCAGCAGTTGAGCATTTTCGACGTGGACGCCGCCCGCTCGCGCGAGCTTGTGGATAACTTGACCTTGCGCTTCGGCACGGGTCGCGCCGAGGTCGGCAGCCAATTGGACAACGCCATGGCCGAGGCCGATGGCCTGGTGAACACCACGCCGATGGGCATGGCCAAAATGCCCGGCACGCCGGTGCACGCAGCGCTGTTACGCGCGCAACTGTGGGTCGCGGAAATCGTGTACTTCCCGCTGGAAACCCAGCTGCTGCGCGATGCCCGTGCCCTGGGTTGCCGCACGTTGGATGGTGGCAATATGGCGGTGTTTCAGGCGGTGAAAGCGTTTGAATTGTTCAGTGGCGAGGTGGCGGATGCGCAAAGAATGCTTGCGCACTTCCAGACCATGAACACCTGAAAATGTGGCAGGCCGCGAGCGGGCTTATTGTGGCGAGCGGGCTTGCCCCGCGTTGGGGTGCGAAGCGCCCCCATCGAGCAAAACGCGGTGTACCTGATACGGCTCAGCGCCTGGCTTTGGGGCTGCTGCGCAGCCCAACGCGGGGCAAGCCCGCTCGCCACAGGCGTGTGGCTGCCTAAAACTCCAGGCTAAAATCGACACGTTATTTTGTGTTTGATAAGCGGGGAGCTTGCCTCCTCCCACATGGATTGCATTTCAAAACGCGTAATCAAGCCTGCAGGTAACGCAACACCGACTCACAGATCATCTCGCGGTGCCGCTGTTTAATCGCTTCATCCGACAGTTCGATCTGAAAGATCTCACTGAAGGTATGACGGTTGGACACCCGGTAAAAGCTGAACGAGTTGATCAGCAAGTGCACGTCCAAAGGCTCCAGCCCCTCGCGAAACAATCCCAGCTCGGCGCCACGGCGCAGGGTTTCCCCCAGCCCCTCGAGGATCTTGCTGTTCATCGCCTTGATCGTGTCCGTGCGTTTCACATACTCGGCATTGTGGATATTTTCGATGCTGACGATGCGCACAAAATCCACATTCTGATCATGGTGATCGAAGGTGAATTCCACCAGCCGCCGGATCGCTTCGCGCGGCTCCAGGGCGGTGAGGTTCATGCGGGTTTCGGTGTTGCGGATGTCGCCGTAGAGCTTTTCCAGCACCTCGACGTACAACTGCTCCTTGCTGCCGAAATAGTAGTAGATCATGCGCTTGGAGGTGTGGATGCGCTCGGCGATGGCGTCCACGCGGGCGCCGGACAGGCCCTGCTGAACAAATTCGACGATGGCTTCCTGGAGAATATTCTCCCGGGTCTTTTCCGGATTGTTCTTGCGACTCTTGCGCGGTGCATCTGACACGGCGGAGAGATCGGGAGTCAGGGTCATGGTGCGCTCATGGCGGTGTGTTATGCAGGCTGCGATTATGGGCCGCGGCGCTTGCCGAAGGAAGCACCTGGCCCGGTATCACAAACGCGCCTGACGAACCGCGCCGCTGCGCGACTTGGCCATCGCCGCCAGACGCACCGCCACGTTCGCCGCGCCATAGCCGGCGTAGCCATTCTTGCGCTGCAGGATCTCGAAGAAAAACCGCCCCTCGAACGGTTCGGTGTACACGTGAAACAGCTCACCCCCCTGGGCGTCGCGGTCGTACAGCACGTTGTAGTACGCCAGCTCGCTGAGGAACTCGTCGTCGAAATCAAACCGGGCGGCAAGGTCGTCATAGTAATTGAGCGGGATATCCAGCAGCGGCACCCCGGCGTCCTTGGCTCGGCGCACCTCGGCGAAAATATCCGCGCAGTCGAAGGCAATGTGGTGCACACCCGAGCCGCGATAGCTCGACAGTGCGTGGGAAATGGCCGTGTTGCGGTTCTCGGAGATATTCAGCGGCAGGCGAATCGAGCTGCAGCGGCTGCGCAGCGCGCGGCTTTTCACCAGCCCGTAAGGGTCAGGCAGCACCACTTCGTCATCGGCCTCGAAGTCGAGCAGGCTCTTGTAGAACAGCACCCAGCTGTCGAGGCTGTCGGCCGGCAGCGCCATGGCCATATGGTCGATGCGCAGCAGCCCGCCGCTGGCGGAAGGCGCCGATTGCAGGTTGAAATCGGTGTCGTAAAGGCCGCCTTCGCTGGGGTCCACCAGGTAGATCAGGCTGCCATCCGGCGCACGCACGGCGGCCAGTTCCAGTTCATTGGGCCCGACCAGCCCGCGATAGGGCTGGCCCTTGAAGGCCACGGCACGTTGCAGCGCCTTGGCGCTGTCCTTGACCCGAATCGCCGTGGCACACAACGACGGCCCATGGGCCTCGAAGAAGTTGTGGGCGAAGGAGTAGGGTTCGCAATTGAGGATCAGGTTGATATCGCCCTGACGCAGCAGGCTCACATTTTTCGAGCGGTGCTGCCCGGCCCTGGCAAAACCCAGGCGTTCCAGCCAATGGGTGAGTTTCGCGCCGAGGCTTTCATCCACGGCGAATTCGAGGAACTCAATGCCGTCGTACTCGCTGGCGGCAGGCGTTTCAAAGAGGATATCGACCGGCGCGGCAGGTGCTTGCTCGGCCAGGCGCTGACGGGTTTTCTCTTCCAGGTACAGCAGCGAGCGCAGGCCGTCGGCCGCATTCGCGCGCGTGGGGGCGGCCCGAAAACCATCGTTGAAGATTTCCAGGGACAGCGGCCCGCTGTAGCCGCTCTGGATGATCGGCGCAAGAAACCCCGCGAGGTCGAACTCACCCTGACCCGGGAAGCAGCGGAAATGCCGGCTCCACTCCAGCACATCCATCGCCAGGATCGGCGCGTCGGCCATTTGCACAAAGAAGATCTTGTCGCCCGGTATCTGGGCAATGCCACTCGGGTCGCCCTTGAGCGACAGCGTATGGAAACTGTCGAGCAGCACGCCCAGGGCGGGATGATCGACCTGGCGCACCAGGTTCCACACCTGCTGCCAGGTATTCACATGCTTGCCCCAGGCCAGCGCTTCGTAGCCAATGCGCACGCCACGACGACCGGCGTGTTCGGCCAAAAGGCTGAGGTCATCGAGCAGGATGCGTTCATCGCCCACGCAATCGGCCGAGGCGTTGCTGCATACCAGCACCAGGTCGGTGCCCAGTTCCTGCATCAAGTCGAACTTGCGTTCGGCGCGCTCCAGGTTGCGCGCCAGGCGGTCGCGGCGGCAGCCTTCAAAGTCGCGAAACGGCTGGAACAACGTGATGGCAATTCCGAGGTCGGCGCACATTTGTCTAACTTCGCGCGGGCTCCCGTCGTAATACAACAGGTCGTTCTCGAAGATCTCAACCCCATCAAAACCGGCGGCGGCAATGGCTTCGAGCTTTTCCGGCAGGGTGCCGCTCAAGGAAACGGTAGCGATGGATCGTTGCATGGAGTTCTCCCGGCACGTGTTGTTTGTGGCAAATTATTCGCCCCCAGCCTACACGCAGCAATCATAATGTACGAACCGGTTAGTTTTTGGTGCGATTATCGAACACTAGCCGATTTGGCGAATTGACGATTTTTTAACCGCTGCGCACCATCGATCTCGTAAGAAAAGACCCAGAACACACCATAAAAATTTCAAAAAAACGGGTACGACCTCATGCCTTTGCAAAACCCTACCCTGGCCACCCGCCCGGGCACCCCGCACGCCGGCATCGGCGACAAGATCCGCGGCGCCCTGGCCGTGGGTAAAACTCGCTGGGGCATGCTGGCCCTGGTGTTCTTCGCCACCACCCTCAACTACATCGACCGCGCCGCCCTGGGCGTGATGCAACCGATCCTCGCCAAGGAAATGAGCTGGACGGCGATGGACTACGCCAACATCAACTTCTGGTTTCAGGTGGGCTACGCCATCGGCTTCGTGCTGCAGGGCCGCTTGATCGACCGGGTGGGTGTGAAGCGCGTGTTCTTCTGCGCCGTGCTGTTGTGGAGCCTGGCCACCGGCGCGCACGGCCTGGCCACCTCGGCAGTGGGCTTTATGGTGTGCCGCTTTATCCTGGGCCTGACCGAAGCCGCCAACTACCCGGCCTGCGTCAAGACCACCCGCCTGTGGTTCCCGGCCGGTGAACGCGCAGTAGCCACCGGTATCTTCAACGCCGGCACCAACGTCGGCGCCATGATGACGCCGATGCTGCTGCCGTTGATCCTGCACGTGTGGGGCTGGCAGGCGGCGTTCCTGTGCATGGCGTCGCTGGGCGCGCTGTGGCTGGTGTTCTGGGGTTTGAAGTACTACAACCCGGAAGATCATCCGAGCGTTAAACAATCGGAACTGGACTACGTGCAGCGGGAAGTCGAGCCGGAACAACCGGGCGTTCCGTTCAGCCGCATCCTGCGCATGCGCGGCACCTGGGCCTTCGCCATCGCCTACGCCCTGACCGCCCCGGTGTTCTGGTTCTACCTGTATTGGCTGCCGCCGTTCCTGAACCAGCAATACAACCTGGGCATCAACGTGACGCAGATGGGCATCCCGCTGATCATCATCTACCTCACCGCCGACTTCGGCAGCGTGGGCGGCGGTATCCTGTCGTCGTTCCTGATCGGCCGTGGCATGAACTCGATCAAGGCACGGCTGCTGTCGATGCTGCTGTTCGCCTGCTGCATCGTCGGCGTGATCATGGCGGCCGGCTCCAGCCAGCTGTGGGTCGCGGTGTTTGCCATCTCCCTGGCCATCGGCGCGCACCAGGCCTGGACCGCCAACATCTGGAGCCTGGTGATGGACTACACGCCCAAGCACATGATGAGCACGGTGTTCGGGTTCGGCGGGATGTGCGCGGCCATCGGCGGCATGTTCATGACCCAGATCGTCGGCCACATCCTCACGGTGACCAACAACAACTACACGGTGCTGTTCACCCTGATCCCGGCGATGTACTTCATTGCGCTGACCTGGATGTACTTCATGGCCCCGCGCAAGATTCCGACGGTAGACGTGTAACTCAACGACGCCGCTGCTGCCAGGCAGCGGCCAGCCCGCTCATGCAGATCACCCCGATGCCGACCACCGTGGTCATGTCGGGGGTATGCCTGAACACCAGCCAGCCCAACAACCCCGCAAACACGATCTGGCAATAGCCGAACGGCGCCAGCAAGGCCGGCGCCGCGAAGCGGAACGCCTGGGTCAACATCAAGTGGGCAGTCATGCCGCAGGTGCCCAGTGCCAGCATCATCACCCCATGCCACAGGCTCGGCACATGCCAGAAGAACGGCACCATCGCACTCATCACCAGGGTGTTGCACAGCCCGGCGAAAAAGTTGCTGGTGGTGGGCGTGTCGTATTGGCTGAGGATGCGCGTGAGTAACTGGTAGAAGCAGAAGAACAGCGCCGAGCACAACGGCAGCAGCACCGCCGGGGTAAACAGCTCGCCGCCGGGATGGATGATGATCACCACGCCGATGAACCCGCAGATCACCGCCAGCCACTGGCCCCGCGTAACGTGCTCGCCCAGCAGCGGCACCGACAGCGCGGTCACCAGGATGGGCGCGAGGAAGTTCACCGCCGTGGCTTCCGCCAGCGGGATGTAATGCAGCGCCGTGGTGAAAAACAGGCTGGTGCCCAGCAGGCACAACGCTCGCACCACCTGCATGCCGGGGCGTTTGCTGCGCAGTACGCGCAGGCCCGACTGCGGCAGGAAAATCCCGGCCATCAGCAAGGTGTGCACCATGTAGCGCGCCCACACCACCATCACGATCGGGTAGAACCCGGCGAGGTATTTGGACAGCGCGTCGTGGCTGGAGAACAGGAACGTCGCCACCACAA
The DNA here is from genome assembly GCF_034354675.1 of Pseudomonas sp. MH9.3. Lineage (NCBI taxonomy): Bacteria > Pseudomonadati > Pseudomonadota > Gammaproteobacteria > Pseudomonadales > Pseudomonadaceae > Pseudomonas > Pseudomonas sp. MH9.3. The sequence goes on from NZ_CP133785.1 coordinate 2,880,886, forward strand.
TCAACAGGATGCCTTTGAACGGATGGTTGACGCCGGAAAGCGGGGTACTGACAGTCATTGAATTCTCTTGGGTGGCGAGTTAAACGCGATGGCACTCAACCGAATAATCTAGCAGCCGGGCGTGGGTCTGCCCTCAGAGCATAACCAAACACCGGGCGAACAGCGCACTAAATCACCGGGTTTGGGTCCAACCCTGCACGTTCACTGCCGTATTGCACATTTTTTAACCAAGGCCTGCCTGCCATGAAAAAAACCTTGTTCCTGCTCTCCACCCTGGCCTTGCTCGCCGCCTGTAACCATGAGGACAAGGCACCGGCCAAACCTGCGCCGCCCTCGGTGCAGGCGACCCTGGTGCCGCCCACCCCGCCCACCGACCAATGGGTGGGCAAATGGATCGGCGTCGAAGGCCTGAACCTCACCATCGCCAAGGACGACGCCATTGGCCGTGGGCACTACATCCTGACCATGCAATACGGCCTGGATGCCGAGGACACCGGCACCTTCAAGGGTGAAGAAGCCGAGGACGGTATCGCCTTCACCCGCCCGGACGGCCCGCAGATACTGCGCGCCGGGGACGGTGAGGCCACGGGTCTTAAATGGCTGGCGGATAAAAAAGACTGCCTGATCGTCGCCACCGGCGAAGGCTATTGCCGCCAATAAGGCCATACTTCATCAATATTTTTGTAGGACCTTTCATCAAGAGGATTGCACCATGCTATGGAAAAAAGGCCGACGCAGCGACAACGTGGTGGATGCCCGGGATGACAGTGGCGGCGGCGGTGGCGGCATGCGCTTCGGCGGCGGCAAGGGCCTGAGCCTCACGGCGATTGTGCTGATCGTCGGCATTGGCTGGCTGACCGGCCAGAACCCGATGCAGATCCTCAGCGAGCTGACCGGCCAGGCCGAGCAAGCGCCTTCGGTGAGCCCGCAAACGCGCCAGGCACCACCGGCCAACGACGAGCAGGCTGATTTTGTGCGCGCCGTGCTGGGCGACACCGAAGACACCTGGGGCCAGGTGTTCAAGGAAAACGGCCTGACCTACACCAACCCGAAACTGATTCTGTTCCGTGGCCGGGTGAATTCCGCCTGCGGTGGGGCCACCTCGGCCAGCGGCCCGTTCTACTGCCCGGCCGACCAGCAGGTGTACCTGGACCTGGATTTCTTCCGGGAAATGTCACAACGTTTCCAGGCCGCCGGCGACTTCGCCCAGGCCTACGTGATCGCCCACGAAGTCGGCCATCACGTGCAGACGCTGCTCGGCATCTCGGCCAAGATTCAGACCGCCCGCCAGCAGGGCCGTCCGATGGAAGGCGACGGTGGCCTGCTGGTTCGCCAGGAGCTGCAAGCCGACTGCTTTGCCGGGGTATGGGCCAACCGTGCGCAAAAGCGCCTGAACTGGCTGGAACCGGGCGATATCGAAGAAGCGCTGAATGCCGCCAACGCGATTGGCGATGACCGCTTGCAGCAACAGGGTCAGGGCCGCGTGGTGCCTGACTCGTTTACCCACGGCACCTCGGCACAGCGGGTTCGCTGGTTCAAGACCGGCTTCGCAGGTGGCCAGATCACTCAATGCGACACCTTTGCGGCCAAGAGTCTCTAAATGAACAAACCATGGGGTGTGCTGCTGGGTCTGCTGGTGTGCTGTTCAACCCTGGCGGCTGAACACGGCGTCAAGGAGGTCAGCCCTGACCGCTTTCACCTGCAGGCCGGCGACCTGAGCCTGGGCTTGAGCCAGGACTGGCGCCAGCCGATGCCCCAGGTCACGCGGGCGCTGATCATCGTGCATGGTCGCCTGCGCAACGCGCAGACCTACCTGCACAGCGGGGTCGATGCCGCCCGCCAGGCCGGCGTCGGCGCTGAAACGCTGGTGATCGCGCCGCAGTTTCTCAACCAGGCGGACGTGAAGCGCAATCACCTGAGCGATCAGTTGCTGCGCTGGCATGGCAATGACTGGATGGGTGGCGCATCGTCCACCGGCCCGGGCCAGATCAGCTCGTTTGCTGCGCTGGACCAGATCATCAAGCACCTGGGCGACCGTAAACTGTTCCCGGCGCTGAAACAGATCGTGGTCGCCGGCCACTCCGGCGGCGGCCAGGTGGTGCAGCGCTTCGCCCTCACCGGCCAGGCTCACCCGCCCCTGCAAACCGAAGGCATCAGCCTGCGTTACGTGGTGGCCAACCCCTCATCCTATGCGTACTTCAGCCCGCAACGCCCGGTGAAGTTCGACGCCGCCCGCTGCCCGGGCTTCAACGACTGGAAATACGGCATGCAAAACCTGCCCGACTACGCCAAGGGCCAGGGGCCCCAGCAGTTGGAACAGACCTACGTGTCGCGGGATATCACCTACCTGCTGGGTCAGCAGGACACCGACCCCAACCATCCGGCGCTGGATAAAAGCTGCGAAGCTGAAACCCAGGGCGCGTATCGGTTGATTCGTGGGCACAACTATTTTGACTACCTCAAGCTGCGTCATCCGCAGTTGAGCCACAGGCTGGTGGAAGTGCCGGGTGTGGGGCATGACGGCGACAGGATGTTCACCTCGCCGGAGGGCCAGAAAGCCCTGTTCAACTGACGAAGCCGGATAAACATGTGGGAGGGGGCTTGCTCCCTTCAACCTTTTGATTTCTATTGACTGGCCTGAATCATCCGGCGCAACGCCGTGCAATCCTCGGCATGCCAATCCGCCAGCTCCGGCCACGGGTTCTCCGGCAGGTTCACCAACACCGTCCGCGTTCCCGCCGCCCTTCCGCAATCCAGGTCGAAGCGGTAATCCCCCACCATCACCATCTCGCCCGGTGCCACGCCCCAGGCAGTCGCCAGCTTCAACAATCCACCCGGTGCCGGCTTGGGCGGTGCGTCTTCACGGCCCAGCACATCCGCCACCGCAAAGCAGTCCGCCAGGCCAATCGCCGCCAGCGTGACGTGGGCCAGCTCCCGCGCGTTGCGGGTCAGGATGCCCAGGCGATAACCGCGTTGGGCCAGTTCGCGCACCAGCGCCACCGCACCCTCGGCTGCCGTCGAGGCCAGCGCCAGTTCACGCTCATGCGCCAGCAGCCAGGCATGTTTGGCCGCTGCGATATCGGCCGGCAACCCGGCCAGATGGGTGAGGATATCGTCTTCGGGCGGTATGCCCAGGGCCACGCGAATGGCCGCAAAGTCGTGCACCGCCACGGTGAGGGTGCCGTCCATGTCGAACACCCAATGTTTAACCTCTGCCAGGCTCATGCCCAGTCCTTGCGATGACGAATCAGGCCTTCCTGAGTCACCGACGCCACCAGTTGCCCGGCGCGGTTGTACACGCTGCCCCGCGAGAACCCACGGGAATTACCGGCCCACGGGCTGTCCATGGCGTAGAGCAGCCAGTCGTCGGCGCGCAGGTCGGCGTGGAACCACAGCGCGTGGTCGAGGCTCGCGACCTGCATATCCTTTTGCCACACGGTCTTGCCATGGGGCAGCAGCGAGGTGGTCAGCAGGCCGAAGTCCGAGGCGTAGGCCAGCAGGTACTTGTGCAGCGCCGGCGCATCCGCCAGGGCGCCATCGGCGCGAAACCACACGTATTTGACCGGGTCGGACGGCTGCGGGTTAAACGGGTCGCGCTCGGTGACCGGGCGTACTTCGATGGGCTTGGGGCACAGCAGCTTGTCGCGCATGTGCTCGGGGATCAAGTGCGCGCGCTGCTGGGTCAGCTCCAGCTCCGACGGCAGGTTTTCCGGCCCCACCACGACAGGCATGGTGGTCTGGTGCTCGAAGCCTTCCTCGTCATACTGGAATGACGCACTGCAGGTGAAAATCGGGTTGCCCTTCTGGATCGCCGTCACCCGGCGCGTGCTGAAACTGCCGCCGTCACGCACGCGATCCACCGAATACACCACCGGCAAGGCGGCATCACCTGGACGCAGGAAATAACCGTGCAGGGAATGCACATGACGCGCTTCTTCCACGGTCTGGCTGGCGGCCGACAACGACTGGCCGAGCACCTGACCGCCGAACAACTGGCGAAAACCCAGGTCCTGGCTGCGGCCGCGAAAGAGGTTTTCCTCAATCGGTTCCAGGGTCAGCAAGTCCACCAGATCTTCCAATACTTGGCTCATAGAGCAACTCCTAAAATCTACGGGGCATTCCGGGCTGCTTATCCGTGCAGCGTGTCCAACCATTGGGCGCGGGTGATGCGATACAAAACATGTGGGCGCAGCGGGTCATCGGCTGCGACCTTGGGGTGTTCAAAATCTGCCTGGGGATCGTAATGCATACCGATGGCCTGCATGACTTTCTGCGATGGCAAATTGGCCTCGGTGGTGAAGGCGACGATTTCATCCAGCTGCAAGCGGTCGAACCCACAGCGCAGCGCGGTCCAGGCCGCCTCGCTGGCATAACCCAGCCCCCAGTGTTCGCGGGCCAGGCGCCAGCCGATTTCCAGCGCTGGGGTAAAACCTGCCTCAAAGCTGACATGCTGCAAGCCGGTAAGGCCGATGAATTCGCCGCTGTCCTTGCGCTGCAAGGCCCACTGGCCAAAGCCGAATTCAGCGAAATGGCCGCGAATACGGCCGATCAACGCGGCGCTTTCCAGGTGGCTCAAGGTGGCCGGGAAATAGCGCATCACCTGCGGGTCGGCGCACATGCGTGCAAATTCCGGCAGGTCGCTGTCGCGCCATTGGCGCATGATCAGGCGTGCGCTGTGCAGTTCGAGTATCGGCTCCATGGGTCCCCTCCCTTGCCATGTGCGAGAGTGTACAGCGCTGGTAAGATCCTTCGCAGGTTCCCGTCAGAAAATCCCATGCCTTTGCCATTGATCTACCACGATGACTACAGCCCTGAGTTCCCGGCAGACCACCGGTTTCCCATGGACAAGTTTCGCCTGTTGCGCGACCACCTGGTGTCCAGCGGGCTGACCGAAGACAGCCGTCTGCTGCGCCCAGAGTTGTGCCCGCCGCAGATTCTGGCCCTGGCCCACGAACCTGGCTACATCGCACGCTACATGAGCGGTGAACTGTCCCGCGAAGACCAGCGCCGCCTCGGCCTGCCCTGGAGCGAAGCCCTGGCCAGGCGTACCGTGCGTGCGGTCGGCGGTTCCCTGCTCGCCGCCGAACAAGCCCTCGAACACGGCCTGGCCTGTCACCTGGCCGGCGGCACCCACCACGCCCATTACGATTACCCGGCGGGCTTCTGCATCTTCAATGACCTGGCGGTAATCAGCCATTACCTGCTGGCCAGCGGCCGGGTCAACCGCGTGCTGATCTTCGACTGCGACGTGCACCAGGGCGACGGCACCGCACGCATTCTCCACGACACGCCGGATGCCATCACCGTGTCGCTGCACTGCGAAAAGAACTTCCCCGCGCGCAAGGCCCAAAGCGACTGGGATATTCCGCTGCCCATGGGCATGGGCGACGCCGATTACCTCAAGGTGGTCGACGATGCGCTCAACTACCTGCTGCCGCTGTACCAGCCCGACCTGGTGCTGTACGACGCCGGCGTGGATGTGCACAAGGACGACGCCCTCGGCTACCTCAAGCTGACAGACTCAGGCGTCGCCGCCCGCGATGAAGCCGTCATGCGCCACTGCCTGGGTCGCGACATTCCAGTGATGGGCGTGATCGGCGGCGGCTACAGCAAGGACCGCCCTGCCCTCGCGCGCCGCCACGGCATCCTGCACCACAGCGCGCAGCGGGTGTGGACGTCATCAGGGTGTCACTGAACGCTGGGCGTTACCCACAATGGCTGTGGAACGGCCTGTGGATAACTTGAGCGTAAGCGCCTGTAGGCATTTATCCGCAAGGCCTGCAGAAAACTGTATGTTTTTTGATCAGGCAGCCGGCGTCGCGTCCGGTAGAATGCCCGGCTTATTCACAGCACCGTAGCCCTGCCCATGCCTCAGACCCCACCTCACCACGTCACCCTCATCGGCGGCGGCCCCGCCGGGCTGATGGCCGCCGAAGTCCTGAGCCGGGCCGGCGTGCGCGTGGACCTGTACGACGGCATGCCCTCGGTGGGGCGCAAATTCCTGCTGGCGGGGGTGGGCGGCATGAACATCACCCACTCCGAAGCGTACCCGGCGTTCGTGGCCCGCTATGCCGAACGGGCACCGCACCTGGCGCCGTTGCTGCGTGAGTTTGGTGCCGAGGCATTGTGCGAATGGATCCACGGCCTGGGCATCCAGACCTTTATCGGCACCTCCGGCCGCGTATTTCCTGCCGACATGAAAGCCGCGCCGCTGCTGCGCGCCTGGCTCAAGCGCCTGCGCGACCAGGGCGTGGTTATCCACACCCGGCATCGCTGGTTGGGCTGGAACAGTGAGGGCGATTTACTTATCCACAGCCCGGAGGGCGAGAAGACCGTGCGCAGTGATGCCGTGCTGCTGGCCCTGGGCGGCGGCAGTTGGTCACGACTGGGTTCCGATGGCGCCTGGCTCAAGTTGCTGGAAGACAAAGGCGTGCCCTATGTTCGTCTGCAACCGAGCAACTGCGGGTTTGAGGTGTCGGCCTGGAGCGAATTGATGGTCAGCAAATTCGCTGGCGCGCCGTTGAAGAATGTCGCCATCGGGCTGGGCGACGACAAGCCCCGGCTGGGCGAATGCGTGATCACCGCCACCGGCATCGAGGGCAGCCTGATCTATGCGCTGTCGGCGCCGATACGTGAGGCCATCAACCGTGACGGCGCGGCCACCGTGCATATTGATCTGCTGCCCAGCAAGCCGCTGCACACCGTGCAGGCCGCACTGGCCAAACCGCGCGGTTCGCGCTCGATGAGCAAGCATTTGCACAGTCAACTGGGAGTGGACGGCGTCAAGGCGGCGCTGTTGCGCGAGTTGACGCCGGCTGAGCACTTCAATGATCCCGCGCAGCTGGCGGTGGATATCAAGGCATTGCCGTTGACCCTGGTGAAGACGCGCCCCATCGATGAGGCCATCAGCACCGCAGGCGGTGTGCCGTTTGAGGCGCTGGATGAGCGCTTGATGCTCAAGCAATTGCCGGGGGTTTTCTGTGCGGGGGAGATGCTGGATTGGGAGGCGCCGACCGGGGGTATTTGCTGACGGGGTGTTTTGCCAGTGGCAGAGCGGCTGGGCGGGGGATGCTGAACTGGCTTCAGCGCTGATCGTTGTGCTGTCTTCGGGCCCGCCATCGCAGGCAAGCCAGCTCCCACATTTTGAATGTATTCACAGATCAAAACTGTGGGAGGGGGCTTGCTCCCGATAGGGCCATCAGCAGCGCCGCGAAATCACTTCTTCTTGCGCGGCCCGGTATTGAACACCGGCACCTTGCGCACCGGCTTGATCGACGGCTCAACCGGCGCCGAGTCGCCACTCTCCACCCACTTGCCCAAATTGCGCTTGCCACCACCACCGCCAGACGCCTTGGGCTTCTTCGGCTTTTTCGGCTTCTTCACCACCTGCCCGCTGGCATCGGTGTCCGGCACGCGGTGCTCGGGTTCGAAGTCCGGCTCCATCTTGCGGGTGAGGGTCTGACGCGTGAGCATCTCGATGGCCGACAGCATGTTCACTTCATCGGCGCACACCAGGGAAATCGCTTCCCCGGTATTGCCCGCGCGCCCGGTACGGCCGATGCGGTGGATGTAATCTTCGGCAACGATCGGCAGATCGAAGTTGACCACCAGCGGCAGGTCTTCGATGTCCAGGCCACGGGCCGCCACGTCGGTGGCCACCAGAATCTGCACGTCGCTGCTCTTGAAACGGTCCAGCGCACGCTGGCGCGTGGCCTGGGGTTTATCACCATGAATGCCGTCGGCGTTGATGCCCAACCCTTGCAGCTTGTCCACCAGCGCATCCACGCCGTTGCGGGTCTTGGCGAACACCAGCACCTGCTTCCAGCGGCCCTTGCGCATCAGGTGCACAAACAGCTCGGCCTTGCGCTTCTTGTCCACCGGCACCACCCACTGCTTCACGGTGTTGGCGGCGACGTTGCGCGGGCTGACTTCAATGCTCAGCGGGTCGTTGAGCATCTGCCCGGCCAGCGTGCGAATCTCATCGGAGAAGGTCGCGGAGAACAGCAGGGTCTGACGCTTTTTCGGCAGCATGCGGTAGATGTTCGCCAGCTCTTCGGAGAAGCCCAGGTCGAGCATGCGGTCGGCTTCATCCAGCACCAGGGTTTGCAACTGGTTGAGTTTCAGCGCGTTCTGGCGGAACAGATCGATCAGGCGGCCGGGCGTGGCGACCAGAATATCGACACCCTTGCGCAGCTTCATCATCTGCGGGTTGATGCTCACGCCGCCATACACCGCGTAGGTGGTGAGCGGCAGGTTCTGCGCGTACTCGGCGACGCTGGCGTGAACCTGCTCGGCCAACTCGCGGGTCGGGCACAGGATCAGCGCGCGCGCCGAGTTGGCGGCGACTTTCGGCCCCTCCATCGTCAGCAATTGCAGCAGAGGCAAGGCGAAACCGGCAGTCTTGCCGGTGCCGGTCTGAGCCGCTGCCATCAGGTCACGACCGGCCAGCACCGCCGGAATGGCTTGCGCCTGCACCGGCGTCGGGGTCTGGTAGCCAAGCGTCTCAAGGGCGCGCAGCAAGGGTTCGATCAGGCCAAGGGTGGCGAAAGTCATGTGTTTACCGTAGGAAAAATTCAGCGCAAAGGCGTAATGCGCGGCAGTTTACCTTATTTCCGGTTTGGGCTTGCGCCATTGGGGCAGGCTGATCAGCAACACGGCGCTGATGATCACCAGCATCGCGAAGGCCTCCTCCAGGCCGATGGTTTCACCCACGAAGACGATCCCCAGCAAGACGGCGACGGCCGGGTTCACATAGGCATAGCTGGTGGCCGCCGCCGGGCGTACGTTTTTGAGCAGGTACATATAAGCGTTGAACGCGATGATCGAGCCGAACACGGTCAGGTAGGCCAGGGCCAGCCAGCCTTCCAGCGGCGGCAGGGCTTTGAGGTGCTCGCCGGACAGCGCACTGACCAGCAACAGCGCCACACCCGCCACGAGCATTTCCGCCGCACTGGCCATGGCGCCCTGGGGCAGCGACAGTTGCCGGCTCCACACCGAACCAAACGCCCAGGAGGCGGCTGCTATCAACAGCAGCACTGCGCCCATCGGGCTCGATTGCAGTGTGCTGCCCATGTTGAGCATGGCGATGCCGATAATCCCCAAAATCACCCCCGCCCACTCCAGCCGCGTATTGCGCGCGCCCCAGAAATAGCCGCACAGCAAGGTAAACAGTGGCACCGTCGCCACGGCCAGCGCAGCCACACCGGACGACACACCCATATGCTCGGCCACACTGACACCGCCATTGCCCACCGTGAGCAGCAAAATACCGATCATGCCGGCGGCCTTCCACTGCGGCCAGGTCGGCGCCGGCACGCCACGCCATCTGAGAAAGCCATACATCAACGCGCCCGCCGTGCAGAACCGAATCCCCGCCAGCAACAACGGCGGCCAGTATTCCACGCCAATGCGAATCACTAGGTAAGTGGAGCCCCAGATGACGTACAGCGCGAAAAAGGCAGCGATCAAGGGTAAGGGAAAGCGACGGGGGCCAGGCATGGGGCGGCTCTATGGCAGGAGAAGGGGGGCTTATTTTAGGAAGGCGGACTGTTAAACATAAGTTACAAAACCTGTTTAAACGGGCCGTACACTTTTCGGAAGGGGGTGGCTGGTCTACTGAATAGACGAGCGCTGAGCGATTAAATCGATAACCTGCCCGATCGTAGTGATGTGATCCCAGTCATCCTGAGTCGCGCGCAGTTTGAACTGCCATTTGATCTGCATGACGAAGCAAGTCAGGTCATCATCAATAATCTTGAAGTCATGGACGAAGTCGGTTTGCTCCGTCACCTGAGTTCGGTCGATGAAGCCAATGATATCGACGAATAACTGAATGACTTTTTCGCTGATATCGGCTCTGGTCAGATCACCTTCCATTTCTTGCCTCATAGGCACACTTGCCAATACTGACTAAATCAAAGATCGCCAGCCCCGCTGCAACGAAGGGAATACCTCGCCCGATAATCCCGAATACCCGAACGGTGCCAAACGTTGCTTTTGCCATTCTGGCCACCGTTGGTTGCCTGATCAATGTACGAGGAAAAAAACGCATTCCAATCAAGCTCGCCAGATTCGTCGTTTTGCTGGAACCGACGTGGACCCAGGCGCCCACGGCAATTTTGCTGATGGGTATACCTGCTGCGCCAGTGATAAGCGTTGCTGCAGTCAAGCCGTAGTGCTGCTGCGTACATTTCCATAGCTCATCAAACGTAGTGCCAGGCGCCGAAGAGTCCGAATGAATGGGCCGCACTAACTGGTAGCTGGCTCCATGGTTCCAGCCCGTTGAATCAGGCAACACCATGACTGCCGGGCAGCTTGTCATCGTGTTCCCCAAATGAAACGCCATGTTTGAGGCTGAGCCGAAATCAATGCCTTTTGATTTGAGTTCAAACATGCCCCGCATGATCGCCGTATGAAGATCGCTTTCCTGCATGACGTAGTCCTTTTACGTAAATGACAGGCGCAATGTTAGGTCGAGGCAAAGGGCGATAAATGGGCGAAGAAAAAAACAGAAAGATCTGACGGTGCGTTAGCTGATCGGCCTACTGACCATTCAGAAAGAGCGGAAAGGGCTCCACAAACAGCTGATAGTTTAGTGGCCAGCAAGACCGATCCCTATCATTTGCGGGACGTTTCCGAGAGAATCCCACAGCCTTGTTTCCGTCGGATCAGGTAGCTAGTCTCGCTCGGTCATTGAGTTTTCGGTGACCGGACGTGCAAGTCCGGCGGCAATAAGAATTACAAATCAACGCAGCTTAGCGCTCAGCTTTTGCTTGGTGCTTGCCAGTTATGGCAGCTGTGCGTGGGAGACCCTCGGGTCTGCTGGGTTTTACTTCTTGCCCCGGTCTTGCACACCTACGCACAGTTGCCACCCTCTTCGCGTGCAAGCGGACGGTGCCAACTTCTTCCAGCAAGGAGTTTCACCATGGTCAAAGTCACCCCCGATCCACCCCGCTTCCCCAGCGAAGACGCCCTGCTCCATCGCCGCGCCACCGACCACTATCTCAAAGCGTCCGCCCCGGATGCGCCCACCTTCATCCTGAATGACAACCTGAGCTTCGAAGACGCCCTGGCCCATGCGGCGGATTTGCTGCAGTGCGCAGTGGAGACAGCGCATTCGTCCAGGGACGCCATGAATGCGCAACAGCGGGCAGTGATGCATTTGGTGGAAATGGCGAGAGGGGTGGTGGATCGGGCGTTGGAGTGTGTGCAACCTGGATGATCACCGCATAACCCATGTGGGAGGGGGCTTGCTCCCGATGGCGGTGGTTCAGTTGCACATCAGTTGCCTGACACACCGCCATCGGGAGCAAGCCCCTCCCACATTTGGATTTTCAGTGTTCTTGAGAGGGTGGCAGGCTCAAAACCCGCGATGTTTCTTCAGGTGCTCATTGATCTTCGCCGCCGGCACTTTCTGCAAGGTGCACAGCAGGTCGTGGGACAGTTCGCGCAAGCCGTGGGTGCGCCGTAACTCCTGGGCCAGATGCGCCGTGAGGTTGGCCGCCATCTCCGCATCCGCCAGCGCCCGGTGGGCCTTGCCGGTGTGGGGCAGTTGCGCGTAGCTGTTGAGGGTGCCGAGTTTGTGGTTCGGCGCAGCCGGCATCAGGCGGCGGGCCAGCAGCAGGGAGCAGGCGAATTTTTGCAGGCGGGTGCGGCGGATCAGGCCCAGCTCGAAGTCCCAGAACTTCTGGTCGAACGCGGCGTTATGCGCCAACAGCGGCGTGGTGCCGACGAATTCATTGACTTCATTCATCACGCGCTCGGCCGGCGGTGCGCTGCGCAACATCGCGTTGCTGATCCCGGTGAGCTGTTCGATAAAGCCGGGCACGCGTACGCCGGCGTTCATCAGGCTCTGATAACGGTCGACAATTTGCCCACGCTCAAGAATGACCACGCCGATTTCCGTCGCGCGGCAGTGGCTGCTCGGCGTGATGCCGGTGGTTTCAAAGTCGATGACCGCTATACGTTCCAAACCTGTTTGCACTCCGTCCAACTATTTATTTGAGCAGCAACGCGCCTTCAATCGGCACGTAGCGGCTGGCGGCGCGTATCAGCGAATTGGCGGTCAGGCCCGGTACGCCGTAGGCCACTGCCTCAACGCCATGTTTATTGATGACGCGGTCGAGCAGCATGTCGAAGTCGCCGTCACCGGAGGCAAGCACGATTTCGTCGACGTGGTCGGCGGCGTCCATGATATCGAGGGTGATGCCCACGTCCCAATCGCCCTTGGCCGAGCCGTCGCTGCGCTGGATGTACGGCTTGAGTTTGACCGTAAAGCCCAGGTTGCGCAGGATCTGCTGGAATTGCTGCTGCTTGCTGTCGCCACGGTCGATGGCATACGCATACGCCTCGACGATCTGCCCGCGCGCGCTGATGTCAGCCCACAGCGCGGCATAGTTGAAGTGGCAACCATAGGCCTGGCGCACGGTGTAGTAGAGGTTTTGTACATCGGCGAACACTGCAATTTTCTTCACCGCACTTCCTCATGACAGCCAGGCGCCAGGGCCCGGAAAGGGTGCCAGTATGCCAGCCACAGGAACGTTTCCGGGAAAAATCAGACCGGGACGACAGCGCGCCCCGGTCCCGGTGTGTCAGACGAAGGTATCGTCGTCGCCGAAGGAAGAGGAGTCGTCGACATAATCGTTATCGGCGAAGCTGTCGGTGTTGTTGCCGCCCCAGCTGTCATTGCCGGCAAATTTCTGGTCGTCGTTGCCCCAGTTGCCTTGATCGCTGGCCGGCGCCGGTTGTTCGATGATTTCCTCCACCACCTGCGGCTGCTGGTTGTGGTGGAACAGGCTGCTGATGCCTTCGGCCAGCAACACACCACCGGCCACGCCAGCGGCAGTTTTCATCGCGCCGCCCAGGAAACCGCTGCCCATGGGTGCTGCAGCCGCCGCCTGGGGTGGTTGCTGGTAGTTCTGCTGCGGCGCAGGCTGGCCGAACGCAGGCCGCGCGGGTTCACGCCAGCCACCGCCGGCATTGGACGGCGCAGGCTGGGTATCGCGCGAGCTGCCGCCAAAGATGCTCGACAGAAAACCACCGCCGCTCGCCGGCGCCGGTTGCGCGGATTTGGCCCGCTGCAACTCGTCCTGCAGTTGCTGGATCTGCTGCGCCTGCTGCTTGTTCTGCGCATCCAGGCTTTTCAGCGCCTGCTCCTGCACCAGGATCGACTGGGTCATGTAGTACCCGGCGGCCGGTTGGCGAGTCATGTGCTCCTTGATCCGCGCTTCGGCCTGGGCGTCGCGGGGGGCTGAGTCCGTTTCGGCTTGTTGCAACCGTGAAAACAGTCCATCGATCAGGGTTTGCTCTTCGCTGTTCATGGCGACCTCGTTAGATTGCCGGTAGAAATCAGGGTCCTGCCTGTGATCAGGCCAGGTGCATGCTAGTTATGGGGGTGTTACGAGTTGTTTCAATGGTCTTTACGCAAGGTTTACGTTTGCGTCGCTGCGAGTCTGATCGGTTAAAGTGTTCCTTTATTTACAGGCCTGCGATATCCCTGATGAATCCGTTAGACGTACTGCGCGACTCTTTCCGCTTTACCCGGCACAACCTCGGCGCCATCGTGCAATTGTGTTTGCCGCTGGTGATCCTCGAAGCCTTGCTGCAACAGATACTGGACCACACGCTGGGCGCGGAGGCATTTGCCGGTTACAGCGTGGTGGTAGGTTTACTGGTGTACCCGCTGTACACCGGTGCGCTGATCCTGTTTCTCGACGCCCGCACCCGTGGCGAGTCGCCACGCACCCGCGATGTGTGGGCCATGGCCCTGGCCCTGTGGCCACGCTTCGCCCTGCTGACCGCCATGAGCACGCTGCTGATATTGGCGGGGCTGTCGCTGTATTTCCTGCCGGGGCTGTGGCTGATGGTGGTGCTGGCATTCGCCGAATACCTGCTGGTGTTGCGCGGCATGTCGGCCCTGGAGGCGATGAAGGAAAGTCTGCGCCTGACCCGTGGGCATTTCTGGCGAATCCTGGTGTGCCTGCTGTGCGTGATGACGCCGCTGTGGCTGCTCAAGGGCGCGAGCGTGGCGGCCTACCCTGAGCCGGCGCCGCTGCTGGGCCTGGTGATGGACAGCGCGCACAGCTTTCTGCAGCTGTTTACCAGTGTGGTGCTGTTCCGTTTATTCATGTTGATCGGTGGCGATGCCGACGCGCGGTGATATGCTCACGGCCACTTCTGAAACGCCATAAGCCGAGCCGATGACCCGTTTATTGCGCATCACCCTGCTGGGCCTGCTGATCGTTGCCGGCCTGCTCACCGCCCTGATCTACCACCTGACCTGGCGCCCGGCCGCCAGGCAGACCTTGCCCGTCAGTTGCGTCGCGCCCCGTGCGCCGACCCTGCTGCCTGGGCAGGCGCTCAAGGTGATGACCTGGAACGTGCAATACCTGGCCGGCAAGAACTACGTGTTCTGGTACGACCGCAGCGACGGCGGCGGCCCGGACGAACGTCCCACCGTCGAAGACATGGCCTTCAGCCTCGACGAAGTGGCCCGGGTGATCCGCGACGAACAACCCGACCTGCTGCTGTTGCAGGAAATCGACGAAAACGCCAAGCCCTCCCACTACCAGGACCAACTGGCCCTGCTGCAGGAACGCCTGGTCGACCTCTACCCCTGCAGCGCCCAGGCCTTCGACTGGAAGGCCGACTTCGTCCCCAGCCTGCACATCTTCGGCAGCGTCGGCCGCAAGCTCGCAACCCTCAGCCGCTACCAGATCGAACACGCCGAACGCCTGCAACTGCCCACCTCGGACGCCAACTTCATCAGCCGCCAGTTCCAGCCCAGGCCGGCCTTGCTGCTGACCTACCTGCCACTGAGCGACGGCGGCCAACTGGCGGTGCTCAACACCCGCCTGGACGGCGATACCCCTGGGCGCAGTGCGGTGCAGGAGCAGGTCAAGGCCACCGTGAAGCTGCTGGATAAATTCGAAGGCCGGGGCACACCCTGGTTGATCGGCGGGGATTTCAACCTATTGCCGCTGGGCCAATACCTGCGCCTGGACGCCGACAAACGCGGGCAGTACTCGCCGGACAGCGAGCTGCACCTGCTGTGGGACAAATACCCGATGATCCCGAGCAACAGCGAGTCCAGCGGCATCGACCGTGAAAAATGGCTGACGCATTTCCCCAACGACCCCGGCATCGACGGCCCGGATCGCACACTCGATTACCTGTTCTACAGCCCACGGATCAAGCGGGTGGAGGCAAAGGTGCGACAGGAGGATACGTTGCGTATTTCCAATCATTTGCCGGTGATTGCCCGCTTTCTCCTGCCCGCCGCGCAATAACTGTCAAAAATATCAATGTGGGAGGGGCTTGCTCCCGATGGCAGTGTGTCAGCTACCCATACACTGACTGAACCACCGCCATCAGGAGCAAGCCCCCTCCCACATTTTTTGATCTTCAACATTAAGGCTTGCGAGGCTTGATCCTCGCCGTCGGCTCCGCCACCAACGGGTCATCCGGCCAATAATGTTTGGGATACCGCCCCTTCAAATCCTTCTTCACCTCGGCGTACGTACTGCGCCAGAAGTTCGCCAGGTCCTGGGTCACCTGCACCGGCCGCCGTGCGGGGGACAGCAGGTGCAGCTTGACCGCCTGGCGCCCGCCGGCAATGCGCGGCGTGTCCGCCAGCCCGAACAGTTCCTGCAAACGCACCGCCAGAATCGGCGGCTGTTCGCTGTAGTCCAGGCGCACCGACGACCCCGAGGGCACCTTGATATGCTGCGGCGCCAGTTCGTCCAGGCGTTGCGGCAGCGGCCAGGGCAGCAGGTTGTGCAGGTAGCTGGAAATGTCCAGGTGGGCGAAATGGCTCAGGCGCGAGACTTTGCCCAGGTAGGGCATCAGCCAGTGTTCCAGGCTGGCGAGCAAGGCCTTGTCGCTGATGTCCGGCCATTCGCTGGGCGCGCCCCTATCCAGCTCGCGCAGCAGCATGACGCGGGCCTGCCACTGGCGCAGCTCCGGGGTAAAGGGCAGCAACTCCAGGCCTTTGCGTCGCACTAGGTTGACCAGCGCCTGGCTGCGCGCGCTTTCATCCAGGCCGCTGAGCGGCTCGCGACTGAGCACCAGTTCGCCGACCTTGCGTTGGCGTTCGGCGCGCAGCATGCCTTCGCGTTCGTCCCAGTCCAGTTGATCGACCGTGCGCACCTGCTCGGCGAGCACCGTGTCGAACAGCGCCGGATCGAAATCTGCCGCCAGGTAGATGCGTTCCTCGCGCTGGCCCTGACGGCTGCCGAGGTCGGCGATCACCAGCCAGGGCTGTTTCATCAGGCTGTCGGCCTCGGCGAACAGCGCGGCACGGCCATTGGCCAGGCGGTATTCGGCGCCACCGGCACGGCGTTGCTGGGCGACGCGGTCCGGGTAGGCCAGCGCCAGCAAGGCGCCGAGCCAGCGCGGGTGGTCGGGGTCGGCCACGGCCTGCGTCGCCTTGCCTCTCAAGTAGCCACGATACTGCCGCGCCAGTTGCCGGGCCCGTTGCACGCCGCCCTGGGTACCACGGGCGCGCTCTTCGCCGGACAGCAGCGCCAGGCGGCTGTGCAGGTCCGCACCGGCACCCCGCAGGATATCGCGCTCGCCCAACAGTGCCGCGACATGGCAGGCGGTGTCCGCCAGCCCCAGGTCTTGCCCGCGTAACAGCAGATGGGCGATGCGCGGATGGGTCGGCAACTCGGCCATTTTCTGCCCGTGGGCGGTCAATTTATCCTCATTCAATGCACCCAGACGCACCAGCAGGTCCTGGGCCTGGGCGTACGCGGCGCTCGGCGGCACATCCAGCCACACCAACTGCGCGGGCGTCACGCCCCAGCGCGCCAGTTGCAAGGCCAGGCCGGCGAGGTCGGCGGCGAGGATTTCCGCACTGCCATAGGCCGCGAGGCCTTCATGCTGGTCTTCGGACCACAGTCGGTAACACACGCCAGGCTCGAGGCGCCCTGCCCGGCCGGCACGTTGGGTGGCACTGGCGCGGGAGATACGCTGGGTGTCGAGGCGGGTCATGCCGCTGCCGGGGTCGAAACGCGGCACCCGCGCCAGCCCGGCATCAATCACCACACGCACACCGTTGATGGTCAGGCTGGTCTCGGCGATGTTGGTGGCGAGCACCACTTTGCGCTTGCCGGCAGGTGCCGGGTCGATGGCGGCGCGCTGGGCGTTGAGGTCCAGCTCGCCGTGCAGCGGGCACAGCAGCACCTCGGCGCGATCGCCCAGGGCGTCGGCCAGTTGCTGATGGACCCGGCGAATCTCCGCCTGCCCCGGCAAAAACACCAACACGCTGCCGGTCTCGTCGTGCAGGGCATCGAGCACGGTCTGCACCACTCTCGGCTCGATGAACTCACCAGACTGGTACGGCCGCCCCCAGCGCATCTGCACCGGGAACATACGCCCCAGGCTGCGCAAAATCGGTGCGTCGTCCAGCAGGCTGGCCAATCGCTCGCCTTCGAGGGTGGCGGACATCAGCAGGATTTTCAGCGGCTGCTCGTCGCGAAACAGCTCGCGCCCGTTGAGGCTCAGGGCCAGAGCCAAGTCGGCATCGAGGCTGCGTTCGTGGAATTCGTCGAAGATCAGCAGCCCCACACCGTCCAGCGCCGGGTCGTCCTGCAAGCGCCTGGTGAGGATGCCTTCGGTGACCACTTCAATACGCGTGTTGGGCCCGACCTTGCTGTCGAGACGGATGCGGTAGCCGACGGTTTCGCCGACTTTTTCACCCAACTCGCTGGCCAGGCGTTCGGCCGCCGCACGGGCGGCGAGGCGCCGGGGTTCGAGCATCAGGATGGTTTGCCCGGCCAGCCAGGGCTCGTTCAACAGGGCCAGCGGCACGCGGGTGGTTTTACCGGCGCCGGGCGGCGCTTCCAGCACGGCTTCATGGCGAATCGCCAAGGCGTCACGCAAGGCGGGTAAAACATCATCGATGGGCAACGAATTCATACTGGCTCCAAAGCAGAGCGGCGAGTATAACGGCGAACGGCCCAATGCCGACGCTGGTCTGAGAAACACCACTGGCCTGCTCCCACCTTGGGTCGGCGTCGTTCAACAGAATGGGCTTATAGTCACTTTCAACTGTGTTGAGGAGATTTCCATGCGTATTGCTTCCCGTGTCATCGGCGGTGTTTTGGCCGTCACCCTGCTGAGCCAACTCACCGCCTGCGGCTCGATCATGTACCCGGATCGCCGTGGCCAGCTCGACGGCAAGATCGACCCGACCATCGCCGTGCTCGATGCCATCGGCTTGTTGTTCTACGTGATCCCCGGGCTGATCGCCTTTGGTGTCGACTTCGCCACCGGCGCGATCTACTTCGAACCGGGCAAGACCGCCCAGGTCGATCCGCAGAAACTCCACGAAGCCGTTGGCGCCGATGGCAAGGTCGACAACCTCAAGCTGCAATCGATCATTGAGAAGGAAACCGGCCGCAACCTGCCGCTGGATGACCCGCGCCTGATCCAGTTCAAGGGCAGCGTGCAACAACTGGCTTCCCTCGGCCTGCAGCCCGCCGCTTAAGGATCACCCATGACCAGCAGTCCCGAACACGCCAGGCTCCTGCGCCAGGCAACCCGCGCCTCGGTGGCGGTGGCCAGTGCGCTGATCGTCACCAAGGCCATTGCCTGGTGGTTCAGTGGTTCGGTGAGCATGCTCGCAGGGTTGACCGACTCACTGCTTGACGGCGTGACGTCGCTGCTCAATCTGCTCGCGGTGCATTACGCCCTGCGCCCGGCCGATGACGATCACCGTTACGGCCACGGCAAGGCGGAATCGCTGTCGGGCATGGCCCAGGCGCTGTTTATCGCGGGCAGTGCGGTGTTGATTGCCTTCCAGGCCTACCACCGCCTGCACCACCCGGAACCGGTCGGTGCGCCCTGGCTGAGCATCGGCGTGATCGTGTTTTCCCTGGTGCTGACCGTGGCGTTGCTGATGCTGCAACACCGGGTGATCCGCGAAACCGGCTCCAACGCGGTGCGCGCCGATTCACTGCATTACCGCTCCGACTTGATGCTCAACGGCAGCATTCTGGTGGCGCTGGTGTTGGCAGGCATCGGCTTTCATCAGGTGGATGCGTGGTTCGGCCTGGGCATCTCGGCTTATATCCTGTGGAGCGCCATCCAGATCGCCCGGGAAAGCTTTGCGGTGCTGATGGATGAAGAGCTGCCCACCGACGTCAGCCAGCACATGCTCGAGCTGGCTCGCAGCGTGCCGGGTGTGCTGGGTGCCCATGACTTGCGCACGCGGGTGTCGGGTAATCACTGGTTTGTGCAACTGCACCTGGAGTTGCCGGGGGAACTGACCTTGTCGGTGGCCCATGGCATCAGCGACCAGGCCGCCGATGCCATTCACCAGGCCTACCCGCGCGCCGAAGTGCTGGTGCACGCCGACCCGCAGGAAGTGGTCACCGGCGCCAAGGCCTAGTACTGCACCTGATAACCGCGACTGCTCAGGCAGTTGCCCTGGGCCTGACGGTAGGCTTGTACCACCGCAGGGTCCGGGGCGTAGGTGACGGTGCGCGGGTCAAAGCCGCTCTGCTGCACCGCCCAGCGATAGCAGTCGTAACCGTCCTGCTGCACCTGGGCCGGTGACTGGCCGTTGGCGGGGTAGGCCACCACGTCATAGCCCTCGCCCTGCGATGGAGGCGGCGGCGGGGGCGCCTCTGCCGGCGGTTGCACGACCACGTATTGCCGCGTGCTTTCCTCATAGGCGTAATAGGCGCCCGCAGCGAGGAACAACAGCGAACCGCCCACCCGCACTTCGCGCGCGTAGTCCGGCAAATACTGCACACGGATGCCGTACGGCGGCGTCACCACCACGTAATGCGGGCCCTGGGGGCGATACCAGTAGCCGCCAGAGAAGAAATAATCCTGGCCCCGGTACGGCACACGGTAATTGCGGTCGGGGAAGCGGTCGATGACGTAACCCGGACGATGTTGCGGGCCGGGACCCCAACCGTTGCCATGCCCGTCGGGGCGGCCTGGCCAGCGGTTGTCGTCGGGACGGCCGTTGAAGCCGGGACGTGAACCGGGGCCGCCGGCCTCCCAATGCCGGTTGTCGTCATTGCGCCGGGGGATGTCGCGGTAGTAACCCTGACGCGGCTCCTCGGTCTGACGCACGGTATCCGGGCGCCCCTGGATCGGCAGCTTATTGGACGGCGGCGGCGCAGGCCGGCCCGGCTCGTTGCCGGGTGGACGTCCCTGCCCTTGGCTGCCCGCGTTCGGGGCACCACGTTCAACGCGCTGATTTTCCGGGCGCGGCTGATTGTTTTCCGCCCGCCCACCGCCTTCCGGCCCGCGTTCATGCTGCCCGCCGCCCTGAGGCCTCGGCCCGGGACCAGGCCCCGGCGCGCCATCGCGCTCATCGGCCAATGCCTGCGCGCCGACGCTTGCCACCAGCAAACCAACACCTGCCATACGCCAGATGCGCTTCATGCTATTCCTCACTGCGGATTAGGGCTTGAACATGAGACTGGGAAAGCCTCGCCCGGTTCTGGCACAGGTTATCAGTCACAAGAAGTTTCATCGCAGGTAAAAACCGCGGCAAAAGAAAAGGGGCAACCCGTCGGCCACCCCTTGAGAATTTCGTCCTGGCGCAACGCTTTTGACGTTGGCTCACCTCACGCCGTCGTGTCGACAGTGTGCAGCCTGGAGGTCGGCTCAACCCTGCTGGGGTGGCGGCCGCAACGCACCTGATTGGGCGAGCTGCTGTGGACTGTTGTCCAGGCGGTGATTCTGTTGACAACGATACCCGCCCACGCCCGACGGATGATTGCGAAGATTGCGTCAATAAACAGTGCTTGCGCAATTTTTAACCCTTCATGGATAATTCATCGCAATAGTTACGACAAAGGCTAACCCGATGAGCAAGCTTGACCGATACGACCTGAGTATTCTGGCGGAATTGCAGCGCGACGCGAGGATCTCCAACCAGGAGCTGGCCGAGCGTATCGGCCTGTCGCCGTCGCCCTGCTCGCGCCGGGTCAAGCAACTGGAAGACGACGGCTATATCTCCCGCCAGGTCGCCCTGCTCGATCGCAAGATGCTCGGCTTGAGCCTGACCGCCTATGTGCTGATCGGCATGGACCGGCACACCCCCGAGCGCTTCGAGAATTTTGAAGCCGCCATCCGCACCCTGCCCCAGGTGCTGGAATGCAGTCTGGTGACCGGGATGGACGCGGACTATCAGCTCAAAGTGGTGGTGCCGGACATGGATCACTATCAAAAACTGCTGCTGGGCCATCTGACCCGCATCGAAGGCGTGACCAGCGTGCGCTCCAGCTTCGTGCTCAACCAGGTGCTCAACAGCACCGAACTGCCGCTGACGCACTTGCGTACCTGACCTGAAGCACACTGAAGTTCCCCTGTGGGAGTAATGCCGTTCAGTTAAGCCAGCGTGATGCTCGAAGCAATGAGCGGTGCGACTTTTCGGTGTACCTATCGGTTTCTGCGGTAACGGCGACTTAGGGGGCCGCCGCGTTGGGGTGCGCAGCGCCCCTAATCAAGGAAAACGCGGTGTACCTGATACTGCTCAGCGCCTGGTTTTGGGGCTGCTACGCAGCCCAACGCAGGACGAGCCTGCTCGCCACAGGGAATCTGCGCTTAACTGAACGGCATTACCCTGTGGGAGGGGGCTTGCTCCCGATAGCGGCGTGTCAGTTTATGAATAAGCTGACGGACACCCGGCTATCGGGAGCAAGCCTCCTGCCACACTTGAATTTGCGCAAGGAAGGCTCCCATGAACACCCTCGACCCCGCTCGGTTCGAAGAATGGATGATGACCGGTCTGGTGACCCTGCTGATCCTCTTCATGGGCTTTATCGTGTGGGACCTGGCGAAAAAATCCAACGCCGGACGCTTTGGCTCGCTCATCCTGTTCCTGGTGCTGGGCCTGGGCATCGCCGCGTTCATGATCAAGAGCGTGGTGATCGGCCTGATCGAGTCCGGCGCCTTATAAATGCGCCGGCACCGCCTTCCACTGGCCCTGATCCAGCCCTTCGATAGACCAATCGCCAATACGCACGCGCACCAGGCGCAAGGTCGGCAAGCCCACCGCCGCGGTCATGCGCCGTACCTGACGGTTACGCCCTTCGCGAATCACCAGTTCCAGCCAGTGTGTGGGCACACTTTTGCGAAAGCGCACCGGCGGGTTGCGCGGCCACAGCTCAGGCTCGTCCAACAGCCGGGCTTGGGCGGGCAAGGTCATGCCGTCGTTGAGTTCCACACCGTCGCGCAGGCGTTGCAGTTGCGCGTCAGTCGGCTCGCCTTCCACCTGCACCCAATAGGTTTTCGCCAGCTTGTGCCGTGGGTCGGCGATGCGCGCCTGCAACTGGCCGTCGTTGGTCAGCAGCAGCAGGCCTTCGCTGTCACGGTCCAGGCGGCCCGCCGGGTAGATGCCGGGGATGTCGATAAAATCCTTGAGGGTCGCGCGCCCGCCTTCGTCGCTGAACTGAGTCAGCACATCGAAGGGTTTGTTGAACAGGATCAGCTTCGGCTCGGCCGGCGGCGCCTTGGCGACACGACGGGGGGCAGCCTGCGAAGGTTTCACGCCAGGGCGGCGCGAATCGGGACGGGTGGGACGGGACATGGCAAAGGAACATCTAACGGTCAGGACCGACAATGCTAGTGGCCTGACCGCCAAATGACCATCCCAACCGCTTAGCGGAACGGCGGCTCGTCGAAGCTGCGCAGTTTGCGCGAGTGCAGCGAGTTGAGTTCGGTGCGCAGCAGGTCGACTGCCTCGATGCCGATCTTCAAGTGCTGGCTGACCGCGCGCTCATAGAATGCGTTGGCCGAACCGGGCAATTTGATTTCACTGTGCAACGGCTTGTCCGACACGCACAGCAGGGTGCCGTAGGGCACGCGCAGCCGGTAACCTTGCGCTGCGATGGTGCCGCTTTCCATGTCCACGGCCACGGCGCGGGACAGGTTGATCAGCGGCCGCTCCTGCGCCCAGCGCAGCTCCCAGTTACGGTCGTCGTAGGTCAGCACGGTGCCGGTGCGCAGGCGTTTTTTCAGCTCTTCGCCTTTTTCGCCGGTGACGCTGGCAGCCGCCTGCTGCAAGGCCATCTGCACTTCGGCCAGCGCCGGAATCGGGATATTCGGCGGTACCACCCGGTCGAGGATCCCGTCGCGGCGCATATAGGCGTGGGCCAGTACATAGTCGCCGATGGTCTGGGATTGGCGCAGGCCGCCGCAGTGGCCGATCATCAGCCAGCAGTGCGGGCGCAGTACCGCCAGGTGGTCGGTGATGTTCTTGGCATTGGACGGGCCGACGCCGATGTTCACCAGGGTCACGCCGTGGCCGTCGGTGGCCTGCAGGTGATAGGCCGGCATCTGGTAGCGGTGCCACACCACGCCTGCGGCAATCGCCGAGGCTTCGCCGTGGTCCATGTTTTTGTCGATGATCACGTTGCCCGGCAGCACCATGCGCACAAAACGCGGGTCGCTGCGCAGTTGTTCCAGGCCATGCAGGATGAACTGGTCGACGTAGCGGTGGTAGTTGGTCAGCAGGATCCACGGCTGCACATGGCGCCAGTCGCTGCCGGTGTAATGCACCAGGCGGCGCAGGGAAAAGTCCACGCGGGCCGCATCGAACAGCGCCAGCGGCAGCGGGTCGGTGTTTTCCCAGTCGTAGAGGCCGTCGGCGATGCCATCGGTGGCGGCCGACAGGTCGGTGCTGGGGAACACGCGCGCCAGGGTCGCGGCGGTCACACCGGAGCCGGCCAGTTCATCGCCCTGCTCCACCACGTACGGGTACGGAATGTTCTGCTGGCTGACGCCCACTTCCACCGTCACGGTGAAGTCGTGCATCAGCGGCACCAGCTGTTCGAGCAGGTATTTACGGAAGGCTGCCGGGTGGGTGACGGTCACGCTGTAGGTGCCGGGCAGCTGCACCTTGGCGTAGGCCCGGGTGGTCTGTGGGACTTCGCCATGGCAGTGGTAGGTCAGGCGCAGCTCCGGGTAGCGAAACAGCGCGCGCTGGTCGGCATCGGGTTCGACGCGGTCCTTGAGGTATTGCTTGAGGGCCTGGTTGAGCGCGCCGGTCGCACGCTCGTGCAGAGCGGCCAGCCGGTCCACGGCTTCTTCGGCGGTTTGAACGACAACAAAAGCTTCGGTCACGGTAAGCATCCTGTGTGCTGACTTGCAGGCCTTTATCTTGCCTGTATCGCGGCTGCACTGAAACACCGGAATTGGAATGCCGTAAATGTGGGAGGGGGCTTGCTCCCGATTGCAGTGTGTCAATCAGCCTGGCTGTAGCTGATGCACCGCTATCGGGAGCAAGCCCCCTCCACATTCTGACCGCTTGCAGTCAGACCGATTGGGGGGTTGAGCGCGCAACAATCGCTTCTACCTCCACCCCACGCGGCAATGTGCCGTAAACGCGCGCGGACGACTCACCCAACCGGCTGGCAATAAACCCCTCACTCACCGCCGCATTCCCCGCCTCCAGCAGCAACTTGGCCTGCAATGCCACGGCGATGTCTTCGGTCAATTGCCGCGCGCGGTATTGAATGTCCTGAGTGTCCATAAACGCGGTCTTCAACTGTTGGATATGCCGCGCCAACTGCCTGTCGCCATGCCCATCGCCGAGTTCGACAAACAGCGTCTCCAGCACACCCGGCTCCTTGGACAGCGCGCGCAGCACGTCCAGGCATTGCACGTTGCCGGAACCTTCCCACGTCGAATTCACCGGTGCCTCACGGTACAGGCGCGGCAGGATGCTGTCCTCCACATAGCCGGCACCGCCCATGCACTCAGCCGCTTCGTTGATCATCGCCGGCGCGCGCTTGCAGATCCAATACTTGCCCACCGCCGTTACCAGCCGGGCGAACCGCGCTTCGTGTTCATCGCCCAGGTGATCCAGGGCGCGGCCCATGCGCAGGCTCAACGCCAGGGCCGCCTCGCTTTCCAGGGCCAGGTCGGCCAGCACGTTCTGCATCAAGGGTTGCTCGCTGAGCACGCGACCGCCCACGCGGCGATGGGCGCAATGATGGCTGGCCTGGGTCAGCGCCTGGCGCATCAGGGCGCTGGAGCCGACCATGCAGTCGAAGCGGGTCATGGCGACCATCTCGATAATGGTCGGCACGCCACGCCCCTCTTCGCCGACCATCCACGCCAGCGCGCCGCGAAACTCCACTTCGCTGGAGGCGTTGGAGCAATTGCCCAGTTTGTTTTTCAGGCGCTGGATATAGAACTCATTGCGCGTGTCGTCCGGCCGGTGGCGTGGCAGCAGGAAACAGCTGAGGCCCTTGTCGGTCTGGGCCAGGGTGAGGAAGGCATCGCACATCGGCGCCGAGCAGAACCACTTGTGGCCCACCAGCTCATAGGCTTGCCCGGGCCCGCCGGCGCCCACCGGATAGGCGTGGGTGGTGTTGGCGCGCACGTCGGTGCCGCCCTGTTTTTCGGTCATGGCCATGCCGAGGGTGACGCCGGCCTTGTGGGCCATGCCGACGTTGCGCCCGTCGTAGTCGGTGCTGAGGATTTTCGGCAACCAGGCCTGCGCCAGCTCCGGCTGCAGGCGCAGGGCCGGAACGCTGGCGAAGGTCATGGTCAGCGGGCAACCGGTGCCGGCTTCCGCCTGGGTGTGCAGGTAGGTCATCGCGGCGCGGGCCACGTGAGCGCCGTCTTGCGGGTGAGCCCACGGCAGCGACGGCAGGCCGTGTTCAACGGCGGTGCGCATCAATTGGTGATAGGCCGGATGAAACTCCACCAGGTCGATACGATGGCCATAACGATCATGGCTGCTGAACACCGGCTTGTTCTGGTTCGCCAGGAACCCGGCCTCCATCAACGGACCACCGGCCAGCGCGCCATAGGCATCGATGCGCGGCTGCGCCCAGCCGGCACCAAAGCGGCGTGACCAGTCCTGCAAAGGCAGGTCGATGCGGTACAGGTTGATGCCATCCAGGGACGGCGGCTGATTGGTGACGTCGTGGGTTTCGGCAAACTGATGCAGGTTCATCAAGGCCTCCTGGAAAAAAGGCCCATGTCGATCGCCGCCCTCCGGCAGTCAAGAGGCGGCTCGATGAGGCCCAATGCTTTTCAGTTAAGCATCGTCACTGTGCTTAAAAAAGTGGCATACCCGCCGATTGCACGGCGCCTTCGCCCTCCTGTGCGCGTAACACGCGGCGTTCCAGTACCGTCTGCAGAACGTCGAAACGCACCGGTTTGACCAGTCGTTCAGTGATACCGACGCCATGACAATGTTCGCGCTCCGGTGCGCTGGATGCCCCACCCAGGGCAATCACCGGCAGCTCGCCGCAGCCAGGCAGTGCGCGGATCTGACAGCACAACGAGAAACCGCCTTCAGGCACGTCCAGCAATACCGCGTCAAAACGCTCGGCCTGCAGGGCCGCCAGCGCCATCGGCCCGCTGTCCACGGTTTTCACCCGGTAACCGAGCTTGAGCAACATGCCGCGCACGGCCAATTGGCCAACGCTGTTGTCGTCCACCAGCAGCACCGCGCACTCATTGGCGGAGCGCTCCTTGCCCGAGCGCACGGCGTCGGGGTCTGGCCTCACGCTGTCCAGTTCCACGTCCAGCTGGAAGCGGCTGCCCTTGCGCGGCTCGGAATGATGGGTCAGGCGCCCGCCCTGCAACTCGATCAGTTGCCGGCAGATCGCCAGGCCGATACCCAGGCCGCCGTATTCACGGGTCATCGAGCCGTCGAGCTGGAAGAAGCGTTGGTACAGGGTGGCCTCTTCGAGAAAGGCGAAACCGATGCCGGTGTCGGTGACGATAAAGCTCAGGCGCAGGCGGCCGTCGCCGTGAGGCACGCCCACCACGCGCAGGCGCACGGAGCCGTGATGAGTGAACTTGAACGCGTTGTCCAGCAGGCAATCGAGGCACTGCACCAGTTTGTCGGGGTCGCCGATCAGCCGGTCCGGCAGGTCGTCGGTTACGTCCACGGTAAACGCCAGGCCCCGGCTCTGCGCACTGACGCTGAATTGCTGGCGCAAGGTCTCGAGCGTGCCACGCAGGCTGAATGCGCGGGGCTGCGGGCTGAGGCGCCCGGCCTGCAGTTCGGTGAGGGTGAGGATGCCGTTGACCATGCGCATCATGTCCCGTGCCGATCCGGCGGCAGTCTGATGGTAATGCGCCAGTTCCTCCGTCAGCGGTTGGGTGTGCATCAGCTCCAGTGAGCCGATCACGCCGTTCATCGGGGTGCGCAGTTCGTGGGTCAGGGTGGCGAGGAATTCGTCCTTGAGCAGGTTGCTGCGGGCCAGTTGCTGGTTGAGCCCTTCGAGTGTCTGGCTGGCGTCGAGCAGAATCTGCGCCTGCTGCTCGCGCATGGCGTTGATGCGGTCGGCCAGGGCCAGCGACAGCAATGACACTTCAATGGCCGAACCGATCTGGCTGGCGTACATGGTGAGGAACACATTGGGCAGGTAGCCCAGCACCATCAGCGTATTGACCACCCCGCCCAGCAGGAAGGCCGACCAGGCGATGATGAAATAGCGCGCCACGCGCTGGCCGCAGTACCACGCCTTGATGGCCGCGACAAAGATGGTCACGGTGAACACCAGCGCCAGGCCGGTGGCCAGGCGCAACGCGAGGGCGTAGCTGGTCATCAGCGACAGCAGCATAACCACCGCGCCGCAGCCCACCAGCGTCAGCAGCAGGCGATTGATCCAGCGGCTGTGCTCGGCGGTGCTGAGGAAACTGCGCGTGAACAGGCTGCCGAACAATGCCGCGCAGCCGATCAGAAACGGCGTCGCCGCATTGGCCCACCACGGGCTGTTCGGCCAGAAATATTCGACCGCCGCGCCGTTCACCGACAGTTGGTACATGCCGAACGCGGCAATATAGAGAATGTAATAGAGGTAGCTGGTGTCGCGCACGCTCAGGTAGATGAACAGGTTGTACACCAGCATGCCCAGCAGCACGCCGTAGATCAGGCCCAACACGTACAGGCGCAGTGGCTGTTGTTCGAGGTACGCGGTGCTGGACCACAGCGTCAGCGGCGCCTGGATCGAGCCTTCGCTTTGCAGGCGCAGGTAGACGGTCTTCCGTTCGCCGGGGGCGAAGTCGAGTTTGAACAGGTAGTTGTTCTGGCGAATCTCGCGGTTCGAAAAAGGCAACGCGTCACCGGTGCGGCCGGCCAGGCGATAGTGACCGGTGTGGTCAGGCAGGTAGAGGTCGAGGTGGTCCAGGGGCGGGTAGGCCAGCTCCAGCAGCCAGGTGCGCTGGGCATCGACGAGCCATGGCACATACTGCAAGTCGACCTTGAGCCAGAACACCGAACGCGAATAGCCGGCGTTGAGGGTGTCTTTGTCATGGGGCTTGAACCGCGCGGCCGCGGATGGCGCGATGACATCGGCGATGGTCAGTACGTCGGTGGGGTCTTCGAGCACTTGCATCGCCCTGCCCAGCGGCAGGCTGCGCGTGTCCTGAGTGAACTCGATGGCGCTGGCGAGCATCGGCAGCCCGCATAACAATACAATCAGCAAATAGCGCATAGAGCCCCAGCGTGGCCTGTCCGGTCAGGTCAATAAGCCCCCCATCCTTTTGAGTAGACGCATACCGGCGATACATTAAGTTGTTTGAATCCACTCTAGCATAGCCGCTAAAGGCCATTGGACACTATTGGCACGTTATTCTGAAAGGCTCTGGGACAGGCTTCTCAGCCATTTTTTGGACGCCTTCAAGCGCCAAAAAAACGACGCCCTCGCGCAAAATTCAGCCATCGCCCGACGGCCACGCAAAAAGCGTTTGGTGGTAAGCTCGCGCACCATGAATATCTACAGCTCTCGCCCTGTTGTTCTCTGTCTCTCCGGCCATGATCCCAGTGGTGGCGCCGGCCTGCAGGCAGATATCGAAGCCCTGCTCGCGCAGGGTTGCCATGCGGCGCCGGCCGTCACGGCCCTGACCGTGCAGAACACGGTCAATGTCAGCGATTTCCGCGTACTCGACCGCGAGTGGGTATTGGCCCAGGCCAACGCCGTGCTCAGCGACTCCGAAGTGGCGGCGGTCAAGCTGGGCATGCTCGGTTCCACCGCGATGGTCGACACCGTGGTCGAGCTGCTGCAGGCGCACCCGCACCTGCCGGTGGTTTGCGACCCGGTGCTGCGGGCCGGCGGCGGCGGCAGCCTGGGCAAGGACGAAGTCGGTTACGCGATGCGCGAGCGCCTGTTGCCGCTGTCGCTGATCGCCACGCCCAACCTGCCCGAAGCGCGCATCCTCGCCGAACTGCCGGACGGCAGCGCCGACGACTGCGCCGAGAAGCTGTTGCCGTTTGTCCGGCATCTGCTGATCACCGGCGGCCATGGCGACGAGCATGAAGTGCATAACCGCCTGTACAGCCGTGACGGCACGCGCCAGACCTTTACCTGCCAGCGCCTGCCCGGCAGCTATCACGGTTCGGGCTGCACGCTGGCCAGTGCGCTCAGTGGCCGGCTGGCCCACGGCGAAGGCCTGGTCAGCGCCGTGCAATCAGCGCTCAACTACACTTGGCGCACCCTGCGTGACGCCGAACAACTCGGCCAGGGCCAGTTCGTACCGCGCCGATTGCCGCTGGATTTCTGTTCGTAATATCAATCTCGCAACATCAATTCGCAACACCGAGAGGCCTGCTCGATGAAACTACGTGGCCTTTACGCCATTACTGACAGCCAATTGCTGGCCGGTAAATTCCTCGCCTACGTCGAAGCGGCGCTGGAGGGCGGTGTGACCCTGTTGCAGTACCGCGACAAAAGCAGCGACGAGGCCCGGCGCCTGCGCGAAGCGGAGAAACTCCACGAACTCTGCTCGCGCTACAAGACCCGCCTGATCATCAACGACGACGCCGAACTGGCCGCACGCTTGGGCGTCGGTGTGCACCTGGGCCAGACCGACGGTCCTTTGGCCCCGGTGCGCGCCCTGCTCGGCTCCAAAGCGATCATCGGCGCCACCTGCCACAGCCAGATCGAACTGGCCGAGCAGGCCGCCAAGGAAGGCGCCAGCTACGTCGCCTTTGGCCGCTTCTTCAATTCCAGCACCAAGCCCGGCGCCCCGGCCGTCACCGTCGACATGCTCGCCCAGGCGCGCAAGCGTCTGCAGTTGCCGATCTGCGTGATCGGCGGTGTGACCCTCGACAACGCCGAACCGCTGGTGGCCCACGGGGCCGACCTGCTGGCCGTGGTCCATGGTCTGTTTGGTGCCGACAGCACCCAGGAAGTCACGCGCCGCGCCCGTGCCTTCAACGCCCTTCTCAAGATTTGATTGCAGAGAGACTCATCATGTCCCGTTCCGAAACCCTGTTTGCCAATGCCCAGAAACACATCCCCGGCGGCGTGAACTCCCCCGTGCGTGCGTTCAAGAGCGTGGGCGGCACCCCGCTGTTCTTCAAGCACGCCGAAGGTGCCTACGTCACCGACGAAGATGACAAGCGCTACGTCGATTATGTGGGTTCGTGGGGCCCGATGATCCTCGGCCACAGCCACCCCGACGTGCTCGACGCCGTGCGCCAGCAGTTGCAACACGGTTTGTCCTACGGCGCGCCGACCGCCATGGAAACCGAGATGGCGGACCTGGTCTGCTCCATCGTGCCGTCGATGGAGATGGTGCGCATGGTCAGCTCCGGCACCGAAGCCACCATGAGCGCGATCCGCCTGGCCCGTGGTTTCACTGGCCGCGACAGCATCATCAAGTTCGAAGGCTGCTACCACGGCCACTCCGACAGCCTGCTGGTCAAGGCCGGCTCGGGCGCACTGACTCAGGGCGTGCCGAGTTCGGCGGGTGTACCGGCGGCGTTCGCCAAACACACCCTGACCCTGCCATTCAACGACATCGGCGCGGTCGAGCAGATGCTCAGCGAAGTCGGCCAGGAAGTGGCATGCATCATCGTCGAGCCGGTCGCCGGCAACATGAACTGCGTGCCGCCAGCGCCGGGCTTTCTCGAAGGCCTGCGCGAACAGTGCGACAAGCACGGCGTGGTACTGATTTTCGACGAAGTGATGACCGGTTTCCGTGTGGCCCTCGGCGGCGCCCAGGCCCATTACGGCGTTACGCCGGACCTGAGCACGTTTGGCAAGATCATCGGCGGCGGCATGCCAGTGGGCTGCTTTGGCGGCAAGCGCGCCATTATGCAGCACATTGCGCCGCTCGGCCCGGTGTACCAGGCTGGCACGCTGTCGGGCAACCCGCTGGCCATGGCCGCCGGCCTGACCACGTTGCGCCTGATCAGCCGCCCGGGCTTTCACGCAGAGTTGACCGACTACACCACCCGCCTGCTCGACGGCCTGCAGGTGCGCGCCGATGCCGCTGGCATTCCGTTCGTCACCACCCAGGCCGGCGGCATGTTCGGCCTGTATTTCAGCGGCGCCGACGATATCGTCACCTTTGATGACGTCATGGGCAGCGACGCCGATCTGTTCAAGCGCTTCTTCCACCTGATGCTGGACGGTGGCGTGTACCTGGCGCCGAGTGCCTTCGAAGCGGGCTTCACTTCGATTGCCCACGGTGACGCGGAATTGAAACTCACCCTGGAGGCTGCCGAGCGCGCTTTCGCCGCCCTGAAATAAACCCGCACAGCCGTCTGACGTTGCCTACAGCGGCGTCAGATTGCTACTTTGCCTACAGAGATTTCTTACTTTTTTCGAGATTTAACCTGCAATCCGGCAGATAACTTGCCCAAGCAGCAGAAAAACGAGTAAAGACTTTGTAAGCAGAGGCCTGCTTATTTCATAATGCGCGCTTATTGGATCCCACGAGGGTCCGCGCGCCCCGTCAGAGGTAAGTCGATTCCCATGAAACGCACCGGCCGCACCCTGGTTCTGGGCTGCCTGTTGCTCCTTCAGCCGCTGCTGGCACATGCCCAGGCAGGCGGCAACTCGTTGTTAATTCCAGCGATGGGTCGTTGCACCCTCAATACCCAGCCGGACGGCCAGGCCGAAGCCCTGAGCGCGTGCCAAAAGCAGGCGGATGACGGGGACGCGCAAGCGCAATACGAGTTGGGCGAGTTCTACCACGACAGCAAAAACCCCGCCGTGGACCTCAACAAAGCCTTGAGCTACTTCGAGAAAGCCTCGTTGCAAGGCCATGCCCAGGCGCAGTTTCAGCTCGGCAACATGTTCTTCAAGGGTGAGGGCGTGCCGGCCAATAACATTCAGGCGTATATCGTGCTGAAGATGGCTGCGGTCAACGGCGCCGAAGATGCGCTGGATACCGCCGACGAAGTGGCCGAACACATGCAGCGCGATGAGCTGGAGGTGGCGACCCAGGTGCTGGGGCAGATTTTCCGCAATTATTTGCAGGAATTGCAGAGTGCCGATGGGCGTTCGCCCTTCTCGCCCCTGCCCGACCCAATCGCGCCTCAGGGCGACAACAGGTAGCCAAGTCGGTAGGCGTCTGCACCGGCAACATGCGCAATCGTCATGCCGCTAGTGGCCATGCGCCTTAGTGACCGCACATACAGTAAACCTGCTCGAGTACAGGCAATGGCCGTCACGCTGTCGCTGATCGGGTCAATGATGTGTGCCACGACTTGCCCCGCGCTCAAATAATCCCCGACCTGCGCACAAAACACGATCAAACCGCCCACCGGGCTGACGACGGGCTCAACGCCGGCCAGCGGCGTGGGCGGGTTCAATAATGGCGGCAGTTCAGGCGCCTGGCCCTCGATAATGCCCGCGTGCGTGAGGTAGTCAATCAAGCCCTGACAATCCTGATCGGCCAGCTCATCACTCACGTCGGCCACACCGCGCAGCTCCAGCGTTACAGCAAAACCGGGCGGCGCCACACGTTGCGGGAAGCGCGCCTCCATATGCTGCCAAAACAAGTTGAAGCACTCATCGAAGGACTGCCCACCGGCGTCTGTCGCCATAAAGCACGCTTGTGCCCCCAGGTAACGGGCCAGAGGTTCCACTTGCGGCCAGCAAACCGGCGACACATACAGATGCTGCACGGCCTCGAAATCACAATGCAAGTCGAGCACGATATCGGCATCGCAGGCCAGGCGCTGAAGCGTCAGGCGCATGGCCTGTACCTGGTTGGCGGGCACCTGGCTGGCGAGCACCCGCACCAGCACCGAACGAATCAACCGCAAGTTTTCCTCGGGGTCATCGGTCAGCCGTGCCTCGACGGCATCACCTACCTGCCGACTGACATCAAGGAAGTGCCGATTGAAGTTCTCCCGGCTGTCGTAATCGAAACGGCCTTGAGGCACATCCATCAACACTTGCTCCAGCCCCATGGGGTTGGCCACCGGCACCAGCACCACCTGACCGCGCAATAGACCCGCAGCCTCCAACCGCAACAATTCTAGCTTGAGATGCCATACCACCAACATCCCCGGCAGCTCATCGGCATGCAGGGAAGACTGGATATAGACCTTGCCCACGCCATTGGCCGGGCCGTAGTGAAAACTATGGATCTGCCGCGTCGTACCCGGCACGGTTGCTGGCAATTGATGCACGCGTTCATACATGACGACCTCCTATCGGCTTGGGTCTAGAAATCTCAGCCAACGCTTTTCGGCCAGGTGAAAAAGGCCGACCAGAGCGAAGGTGATGCATAGATAAATAGCCGCGGCGATGCCGAAGGACTCGAACGTCAGAAAGGTCGCGGCATTGGCATCCCTGGCCACTTTCAGCACATCGGGGACCGTGGCGGTGAACGCCAACGTGGTGGAGTGCAGCATGAAAATCACCTCATTGCTGTAGTACGGCAACGAACGGCGCAGGGCCGACGGCATGATCAGATAGGTGTAGAGCTTCCAGCCGTCGAACCCTAACGCCCTGGCGGCCTCTACTTCACCGCGCGGCATGGAGCGGATGGCACCGGCGAGGATTTCTGTGGTGTAGGCGCCCGTGTTAAGGGCAAAGGCCAGCAGTGTGCAGTTCAGCGCATCACGGAAAAAAGCGTTCAGAAGCGGCTGTTCGCGCACAGCCGCCAGGCTGTATATGCCGGTGTAAAAGACCAGCAACTGTACATAGAGCGGCGTTCCCCGAAACAGATAAGTGAAGCCCTGCACCGGCCAACGTACCCACGCGCGGGTTGAAACCCGGGCAATCGACAACGGCAACGCCACTAGCAGCCCAAGGCATAACGAAGCACTGGTGAGCCACAGCGTCATGGCCAGGCCGGTGATTTGCTGACCGTCGGAATAGAGAAACGGCCGCCAATATTCCTGCATCAGTTCAATCATCGCTGCGCCTCCTGCTTTGCACCGCCGTAACGACGCTCAAGCCAGCGCAGCACTGCATTGGATGCGCTGCTGAGGAGCAGATAAATAAAGCCCGCCAGCAACAGAAAGCTCAATAGCTGCTGGCTGCTTTTGCCAGCCACCTGAGCCACCTTGACCAAGTCTGCCAAACCGATAATCGACACCAACGCGGTCGCCTTGAGCAAGACCATCCAATTATTGCCAAGCCCCGGCAAGGCGAAGCGCATCATCTGAGCAAAGGTTATGTAGATGAAGCTTTGGCTGGGCTTCATACCCAGCGCTTTGGCCGCCAGTGCCTGCCCACGTGGCACCGCCAACAAGGCGCCACGAAAGGTCTCGGTAAAATAAGCACCGTAGATAAACCCCAGCGTCAGTACGCCCGCAGTCAAAGGGTCGATTTCAAGGTAGGCCCAGCCCATCACAGCCGTCAGCCGGCTCACAGCGGTTTGCACGCCGTAAAAGATCAGCAGCATCAACACAAGGTCCGGCACCCCACGGATCAAGGTGGTGTAGACCTGTGCTGAAACACGCCAAGCCCTGACGCGTGACAGCTTGGCACCCGCCCCGAGCAGGCCGAAGACCAGCCCCAGCAACAGCGATAACAACGCCAGCTTCAGGGTCACCCATACGCCTTGCAACAGTAAGGGCGCAAAACCCTCCAGGGTCGCGACAAAGCGCGCAACGTTCTCCAGCATGACGACGCCCTCCAAATGTGATGGCGGGCGGTCAGTTGCCGCTGAACATGTCGACGCCTGGGAAATACTGTTCTTGCAGGCGAGCATAGGTGCCATCGGCATGCAGCGCTGCCAGGCCCTGATCCAGCAGGGTCTTCAGCGCCTGATTGCCCTTGGCGATGCCAATGGCGCTCATGGAAGGCATCAGCTCGCTTTCTATGACCTTGCCCAATTCGAAACCTGCACCCTGGGCCGAACGCAAAAAGCCACTTTGCGCCTGTTGGGCGTCCTGCAACGAAGCGTTAAGCCGACCCGCCACGAGGTCGGCGTAAACCTGTTCCTGATCGGCGTAGGCCACCACTTTCATGCCCTTAGGGGCCAACACGCGCTTGGCGTAGGCTTCCTGAGTACTGCCCTGCAAATACCCCACGGACTTGCCCTTGGCGTCACCAAGGTCGGTGCCGGTCTTGAACACCATGGCGGAGGGGCTGGAGAACACTTCCGAAGAGAAGTCGATGATCTTGCGCCGCGCTTCGGTCACGGTTACCGACGCCAGTATGGCGTCGATCTTGCCGGCCCTGAGGCTGGGAACCAGGCCGTCAAAATCACTTTCGACCCAGTGGCAGCGCACGTTCAAATGCGCGCAGATGGCGTTACCAATATCAATCTCGAAACCGACCAAAGTACCGGTATTGTCTTTATAGGCAAAAGGCGCGTAGTTAGGGTCAGCACCGAAGCGTATGACCTCATAGTTGTTGGCGAACACCGAGTTGCTCACTACGACGAAGGCCAACACCGATAACATCAGAACTATTTTTTTCATTATTTTATTCCTTGTTATTGTTTGCACAGCAGGACGTTACAACACCTCTAAATGCGGAATTTCGCGACGCATGACCAACGAGCCGACGGGCGCATCAAACTCACGCGCCAGCCGATGCCCTGAATACACGGCAGCCGCAATGGTTCCAGGCGCCAGGCAGTCCCCCACCAATGCGACCGATTCAATCCCCGCCTCAAAACGTTGCTCCGTTGCCTCGTTGAGTGCCTGGTACAGGCCTTGCTCAGGCTCACGGGAGGTGACCAGCAACAACGACGCCACGGGAATGAACCTGGGCCGGCCGGTGTACATGCAACTGGCAACCGCACCTTCTGGCGTCACCGCCGCCAGCGAGTGGGAGGCGATGATCGTGACATTGAGTTCCAGCAGGCGACACTGGATGCGGTGTTGTTCAAGCGTGTTATGGGTCCAGGTCGCCACATCCGGCGCCGGGGTGACAAAGATCACCTCCACGCCCTGCGCTACCAACTGCTCTGCCAACACACTGCCCATGTAGTAGTGGTCATCATCGAACAGCAGCACCGGTGAAGCAGGGACCGTCCCGGCCAGCAGATCATCCGGGGTCAATACCGGCAGATGTTCCAACCCCGGCAAGGCCTGGCGCAATGCACACCCCAGACCATCGGTGCGCCAGCGCGAACCGGTGGCGATAAAAACGTGGGCGGCGGCGAAGTCCAACACGTCCTGGGCTTGTAGCTGACTTTCTCGATATATCTCTACGCAAGGCAATCGGCTGAGGGCGTCCAGCCGGTAGTCGAGCACCCGTGACCAACTCGCCAACCCCGGCAGCCTGGCTTCAAGAGACACGCGCCCGCCCAGCGTGCGCGTGCCTTCGACCAGCGCCACCTCCATGCCCCGCGCGCCCAGTATCCGCGCGCATTCCAGGCCGGCAGGCCCTGCCCCGACCACCAGCGCGCGCGCAGGGTTATGCGCACGGGGTGACGACTCGGGGTGCCAGCCGCGCCGCCACTCTTCACCCAGGGTGGGGTTTTGCGTGCAGCGCAGCGGCGTGCTGGTGTGGTCACCACTGACACAGACGTTGCAGCCGATGCATTCGCGAATCTCCTCCAGACGCCCTTCCTCTATCTTCTTTGGCAAGAAGGGATCGGCAATCGAGGGACGGGCAGCGCCGATCAGGTCCAACACCCCTCGACGCACCAATGAGACCATGGTGTCCGGTGAGGTAAACCGGCCCACGCCCACCACCGGCTTGGTGGTCAGCGCTTTGAGCCCGAGCAGGAACGCCTCTTGAAAACCTTCAGGGGCAAACCGTGAGGTCACGCTGTCGTTGGACCAGTCGGCAACGTTGACATCCCACAGGTCCGGCAGCTCTGCCAACAGCGAAAAAATCTCGCGGCCTTCGCCCTCGCAGGCCAGCCCGCCAGCGACCTGTTCATCCACTGCCAGCCGCACGGCGACTGCGCAACAATCACCCACCGCATCGCGGGTATCTTCAATCAACTCACGCAACAGCCGTACACGATTCTCCAACACCCCACCGTACTCATCGGTGCGCCGGTTATTGCGTGGGGTCAGAAAGTGGAACGGCAGGCCAAGGTCGTGGCCGGCATACACGTAGATAATGTCGAAACCCGCCTGGCGTGCCCGTAACGCAGCAGCGCGATGCATCTGGCGCAGTTGCTTGATATCGGCACGGCTCATGGCCCGGGCTTGCACCGGGTCGTAACCACGCACCGGTGTATTGGAAGGCGCCCAGGGGATTTCGCGGCTATAGCGATTGGGCGCCGAATAGCCATTGAACGCAAGTTCGACGCCAGCCAATGAGCCATGCAGATGGACCGCCTCACACATTTTCGCCAGCGCCGGGATGTCGCGCTCATCCCATAAGCGCGCTTCTATATAGGGCGAAAATTCGCTCAGCGGGCTGATCTCGCACTCCTCCGTACACACCACCCCCCAACCCCCCTCGGCTTTGACCCCACGCATGGCGGCCATGGCCGAGGGGTGCACATGGCCCATGCCATTACAGTGCGGCACTTGGTAAAAGCGATTACGGGTGCGAACCGGCCCTATGTGTACCGGCTCAAAAAGAATGTCATACCGAGGATCGCGCACAGGGCTACTCCCGAACCAATAAGTTCGCTAATGACAGTTAAATAAAAAGCGTTAGTTAAATAACGCTTAAGCGGTCAACGCTGGGTGTAACCCACAAACGCCTGATGCAACTGAGCGATCGCATTCAAGTGCCCTTCCATCTCGGGTCCCAGTTGTTTGGACATAGCGTTAATCAATAAGTGAGTCAGCGATAACATGGTGGCCGTCGAGTCCCATAACAAATCAAACTCGGTCGACACCCGAAACACTTCGTTAGCGTTCTGCTCAGCCCACTCACAAAAGTTGTCGGTTATCAGCGTGACCGCAATGCCGCGTTTGCGTGCCGCCTGGCACAGCAGTAAAGACTGGCGGGAATGGCGTCGCGCCTCATAGACGATCAGCATTGAATCGGCAGACGGCGCCAGCAACACCTCGCCGAAATGCCCTGACGCACCGTCCACCAGATGCACGCCTGTGCGCAGGTATTGCAACATGTGGGCCATGGAGCAGGCGATGCCCCGCTCGGTGCCGAAACCGGCGACAAAAACCTGCCGGCTTTGCGCCAGCCTTGATGTCACCACGCGCCAAGACTCGGTGCGGGTGTACTCGTAGACCCTCACCAACGCCGCGATCTCCAGTTGCAGGCTGTTGGCCAGCGGGTTGGCGTCGCCTTCTGCCTGGAATACGCGCAGCCGGTCGCCGATCAGCCACGGGCTGTCACCCAGGTCGTCTTTGAGTTCGTGTTTAAGGTCTTTGAAATGCTTGTAGCCCAACGCCCGGCAGAATCGGCCGACGGTGGACTCGCTGATTTGGAGCTTGTGCGCCACCTGCGCCGAATTCTCGAACGGCAGGTCTTTGAGGTTCGCCAGGATATAGGCCGCCAGCGCCCGATAAGCCTGGGACCTGGATGACAATTGTTGTTCGAGGGATTTTTTTATGGATGTGCTCATGGCGTCCTCTCTGCATGGGCACAAACTGCTATTTTTCTGTCAAGCCGTCAACCGCGACTGAAAAGTTTCAGAAGCGTCTTACAAAATCCCATCACCAGCGCAGTGTTACTTCTCCGGCATCGGCATCGGAAACGGCATCACATTGCTGGTGCCGCGCGCCTCGCTGATCTTCGGCGTACCCAGGCGCTCGACTTCATCGATGCGCACAATCGAATGCATCGGCACAAAGCTGCGCACCACGCCTTCAAACTGCGCCTTGAGTTTTTCCTCGCCCGGGTCGACGACCAACTGCGTGCGCTCGCCAAAGACGAACTCTTCCACCTCCAGGAAGCCCCACAGATCACTTTGATAGATCTGCTTGGCGTACATTTCGAACACCTGGCCCTGGTTGAGGAAAATCACCTTGTAGATTGGAGCTTCACGTTTGGTCATGGTGGACGAGCAACACATCGCGGATATAAAAGAGGGCGCGAACTATAGCATGGCACCCGATGCACAACGCTAGGAACCAATGGGCATGCCCCCTATAATGCGCGGTTCTTTACCACCAGTTGACGATTCCCATGGCCAAGAAGCTCTATATCGAAACCCACGGTTGCCAGATGAACGAGTACGACAGCTCGCGCATGGTCGACCTGCTGGGCGAACACCAGGCCCTGGAAGTCACCGCCCGCGCCGAAGATGCCGACGTGATCCTGCTCAATACCTGCTCGATCCGCGAACGCGCACAGGACCGTGTGTACTCGCAGCTGGGCCGCTGGCGTGAGCTGAAACTGGCCAACCCGGACATGGTGATCGCCGTCGGCGGTTGCGTGGCAAGCCAGGAAGGCGCGGCCATTCGCGACCGCGCGCCCTATGTCGACGTGGTATTCGGCCCACAGACCCTGCACCGCCTGCCGGAAATGATCGACGCCGCGCGCATTACCAAGCTGCCGCAGGTGGACGTGTCGTTCCCCGAGATCGAAAAATTCGACCACCTGCCCGAACCGCGCATCGATGGGCCGAGCGCCTACGTGTCGGTGATGGAAGGCTGCAGCAAATACTGCACCTTCTGCGTGGTGCCCTACACCCGTGGCGAAGAAGTCAGCCGACCGTTTGACGATGTGCTGGCGGAAATCATCCACCTGGCGGAAAACGGCGTGCGTGAAGTGACCCTGCTGGGCCAGAACGTCAACGGCTATCGCGGCCACACCCACGACGGTCGCCTGGCCGACCTCGCCGAGCTGATCCGCGTCGTGGCGGCGGTGGATGGCATCGAGCGCATTCGCTACACCACCTCGCACCCGCTGGAATTTTCCGACAGCCTGATCCAGGCGCATGCCGAGGTGCCGGAACTGGTCAAGCACCTGCACTTGCCAGTGCAATCGGGCTCGGACCGCATCCTGTCGGCGATGAAACGCAACCACACCGCCCTGGAATACAAATCCAAACTGCGCAAACTGCGCGCGGCGGTGCCGGGCATCTGCATCAGCTCGGACTTTATCGTGGGTTTCCCCGGCGAAACCGAGAAAGACTTCCAGCAGACCATGAAGCTGATCGAGGACGTGGGTTTTGACTTTTCCTACTCGTTCGTCTACAGCCAACGCCCCGGCACACCGGCCGCCGACCTGCTGGACGAAACACCGGAAGCGCTGAAAAAGGAACGGCTGAATGCGCTGCAGCATCGGCTTAACCAGCAGGGTTTCGAGATCAGCCGACAAATGGTCGGCTCCACCCAGCGGATTCTGGTCACCGATTACTCGAAAAAAGACCCGGGCGAATTGCAGGGCCGTACCGAGAACAACCGGATCGTCAACTTCCGTTGCGACAACCCGATGCTGATCGGCCAGTTCGCCGATGTGCACATTGATGCGGCGCAGCCGCACTCGCTGCGCGGGTCGCTGATTCAATAAATAGTCAAATCACCGCTGCTCAAAATGCGGGAGGGGGCTTGCCCCCGATGGCAGTTCATCAGTCTCAAATCTACTGACTGACACTCAGCCATCGGGGGCAAGGCCCCTCCCACATTTGAACCGTGCAACACTCCGACGACGTAAGTGCTTTCGCACACCAGTCACTGGCGCTATCCTCTCCTTCACCTCAACAGCCAAAGGGCGGCTAAAAGCGACCTTGAACGCACCTACAGTAGAACCCCATCGTTTTATCCTCGAGCCGTTTGAGGCTCGCCGCTTCGCCAATCTGTGCGGACAATTCGACGAGCACCTGCGCCTGATCGAACAACGCCTGAGCATCGAGATCCGCAATCGCGGCAATCAGTTCGAGCTCATTGGTGAACCCCAGCACACCACCTCGGCAGAAAACCTGCTGCGCCGGCTCTACCGCGAGACCAAAGGCAGCGAGCTGTCGCCGGAAACCGTGCACCTGTACCTGCAGGAGTCGGCGGTGGAAGACCTGGCCAACAATCCCGTGGCCGAAGCCAGCGTGGCCCTGCGTACCAAAAAAGGCATGATTCGCCCGCGCGGCTTGAATCAGCAGAAGTACGTCAAGGAAATCCTCGGCAACGACATCAACTTCGGCATCGGCCCGGCCGGCACCGGCAAGACTTACCTGGCCGTGGCCTGCGCCGTCGACGCGCTGGAGCGCGAGCAAGTGCGCCGCATCCTGCTGGTGCGCCCGGCGGTCGAGGCCGGCGAAAAGCTCGGCTTCCTGCCCGGCGACCTCGCCCAGAAGATCGACCCCTATCTGCGCCCGCTCTACGACGCGCTCTACGAGATGCTCGGCTTCGAATACGTGGCCAAGCTGATCGAACGCCAGGTGATCGAGATCGCCCCGCTCGCCTACATGCGCGGACGCACTTTGAACAACAGCTTCATCATCCTCGACGAAAGCCAGAACACCACCGTCGAACAGATGAAGATGTTCCTCACCCGTATCGGTTTCGGCTCCACTGCCGTGATCACCGGCGACATCACCCAGGTCGACCTGCCCAAGGGCACCAAGTCAGGCCTGGGCCAGGTGATCGAGGTGCTCAAGGACGTGCCCGGCATCAGCTTTACGCATTTCATGCCCAAGGACGTGGTGCGTCACCCGCTGGTGCAGCGCATCGTCGAAGCCTACGAGCGCTTCGAACACCGCGACGACGGCCTGACCAGGGACACGCGCCGCGATGCTTGAGCTCGACCTGCAGCTGGCGACCGACGCGCCCGCCCCCAGCGAAGCGCAATTTCGCACCTGGTGCGCCCTGGCCCTGCGCCAGCGCAGCGCCGATTCGGAGTTGACCATCCGCCTGGTGGACGAAGCCGAAGGCCGCGAGCTGAATCACACCTGGCGCCACAAGGACTACGCGACCAACGTGCTGTCCTTCCCCGCCGACGTGCCCGACGAGCTGCTGGACATCCCCTTGCTGGGCGACCTGGTGATCTGCGTCGCGGTGGTCGAGCGTGAGGCGCAGGAGCAAGGCAAGGAACTTGAGGCCCACTGGGCCCATCTAGTCATTCATGGCTGCTTGCATCTCTTGGGTTACGACCATATTGACGATGACGAAGCCGAAGAAATGGAAGCACTGGAACGAACGTTGCTTGCAGAATTGGGCCATCCGGACCCGTATGCAGATGACGAAGCTTGAACATCACCTACTAACTGTAACGATAAAGGATTCAGAGTAATCGCTATGAGCGAAGACCGATCGAGCAACGGGCAGAAGTCATGGCTGGGTAAATTGACCCAGGCTTTTGCCCACGAGCCGAAAAACCGCCAGGAGCTGCTGGAGCTGCTGCGTGAGGCCCACCAGAACAAGTTGCTGGACAGCGAAGCGCTGGCCATCGTCGAAGGCGCCATCCAGGTGGCTGACCTGCAGGTCCGCGACATCATGGTGCCGCGCTCGCAGATGATCAGCATCAAGGCGACCCAGACCCCACGGGAGTTCCTCCCGGCCGTGATCGACTCGGCGCACTCGCGCTACCCGGTGATCGGTGAGAGCCATGACGACGTCATGGGTGTCCTGCTGGCCAAGGACCTGTTGCCGCTGATCCTCAAGGAGAACGGCGACAACTTCAATATCAAGGACCTGCTGCGCCCGGCCACCTTCGTGCCTGAATCCAAGCGCCTGAATGTGCTGCTGCGCGAGTTTCGCGCCAACCACAATCACATGGCCATTGTGATCGACGAATACGGTGGCGTTGCGGGCCTGGTGACCATCGAAGACGTGCTTGAGCAGATCGTCGGCGACATCGAAGACGAACACGACGTCGAAGAAGACAGCTACATCAAGCCGCTGCCCAGCGGTGATTTCCTGGTCAAGGCACTGACGCCGATCGAGAACTTCAACGAGTTCTTCGACAGCGAATTCTCCGACGATGAGTTCGACACCGTCGGCGGCCTGGTGATGAGTGCGTTCGGGCATCTGCCAAAACGTAACGAAACCACCGAGATTGGTGCCTATCGCTTCCGCATCCTGAATGCCGATAGCCGCCGCATCCACTTGATCCGTCTGACTCCGATTGCCCGCTAAGGACTGACATGCGCCGTTTGATCGCACCCGGCTGGCCCGGTAACTTGCTGGCCGTGGTGGCCGGCGCCATCACTACTCTGGCGCTGGCGCCGTTCGACCTGTGGCCGTTTGCACTGGTGGCGGTCGGCGTGTTCTATGTCGGGCTGCGGGGCCTGAGCCCACGCCAGGCCCTGGGCCGTGGCTGGTGTTTCGGCTTCGGTCTGTTCGGCGCCGGCACCAGCTGGATCTACTACAGCATCCACCACTTCGGCGGCGCTTCGGTGCTGCTGGCGGGTTTCCTGATGCTGCTGTTCACCGCCGCAATCGCCTGGTTCTTCGCCCTGCCCGCCTGGCTGTGGGCGCGCTGGCTGCGCCGCAATGAAGCGCCGCTGGCGGACGCGCTGACCTTTGCCGCATTGTGGGTCGGCCAGGAAGCGTTTCGTGGCTGGTTCCTCACCGGTTTCCCGTGGCTGTACTCCGGCTACAGCCAACTGGACGGCCCGCTCACCGGCCTGGCGCCTATGGGCGGGATGTGGCTGATTTCGTTCGCGCTGGCGCTGACGGCGGCGCTGTTGTGCAACCTGCCGCGCCTGCTGGCGACCAAACGCAATGCCTTCATCGGCGCAGGCCTGGCGTTACTGGTCGCGCCGTGGGCAATCGGCCTGGCACTCAAGCATCACGCCTGGACCACGCCCTCCGGCGCACCGCTGAGCGTGGCCGCGATCCAGGGCAACATCGAACAAAGCATGAAGTGGGACCCGCAACAGCTGACGGCCCAGCTCGCGCTGTACCGCGACATGAGCTTGAGTTCCAGGCCGGTTGACCTGCTGGTATGGCCGGAAACGGCGGTGCCGGTGCTCAAGGAATCCGTCGAAGATTACCTGGGCATGATGGGCAAGTTTGCCGCCGACCGGCATACCGCGCTGATCACCGGGGTACCGATCCGCCAGGAGGTGCGCCACGAAAAGCGCTATTTCAATGGCATCACCGTGGTGGGCGAAGGCGACGGCACCTACCTCAAGCAGAAGCTAGTGCCCTTCGGCGAGTACGTGCCGCTGCAGGACATGCTGCGCGGCCTGATTGCGTTCTTTGACCTGCCGATGTCGGACTTCGCCCGTGGCCCGGCCGACCAACCGCTGTTGCAGGCCAAGGGCTACCAGATTGCACCGTTCATTTGCTACGAAGTGGTGTACCCGGAATTTGCCGCCGGCCTGTCGGCCCGCAGCG
Organism: Pseudomonas sp. MH9.3; assembly: GCF_034354675.1. Lineage (NCBI taxonomy): Bacteria > Pseudomonadati > Pseudomonadota > Gammaproteobacteria > Pseudomonadales > Pseudomonadaceae > Pseudomonas > Pseudomonas sp. MH9.3. The sequence continues at coordinate 2,925,176 of NZ_CP133785.1, forward strand.
ACTTGCTGCTGACCATCAGCAATGACACCTGGTTTGGCCGCTCCATCGGCCCGTTGCAGCACCTGCAAATGGCGCAGATGCGTGCTCTGGAGGCAGGTCGCTGGATGATCCGCGCCACCAACAACGGCGTGACCGCGCTGATCAATCCGTTCGGGCAGATCACCGCGCAGATTCCACAGTTCGAGCGTGGCATTCTCTATGGCGAAGTGGTGCCGATGCACCAGCTCACGCCCTATCTGCAATGGCGCTCGTGGCCGTTGATCATTGTGTGTCTGGTGCTGTTTGGCTGGGCGTTGCTGGCGGGCCGAATGTCCAAAGCCGTCTAGCCGCCCCACCCAAAACCAATGTGGGAGGGGACTTGCTCCCGATTGCAGTGGTCAGTCAATGTAGCTGTTGACTGAAACACCGCTATCGGAAGCAACCCCCCTCCCACATTCAGATCGGTGGCGTTACTTGTAAAACAACCGATACCCCACCTGCCCCACCGCCTCATTCAACAAATACCCGCTCTGCCATATCGACTTGAACTCCGGCATCCAGCCACCCAGTGGCCGCGCATTGTCCACGCCAAGAAAGCCCACCGGCGCCGGCACCACGGTAAAGCCCGCCTTTTCAAAGCTCCACACCGAGCGCGGCATGTGCCAGGCTTGAGTGACCACCACCACGCGCTTGATGCCTTGGGGCAACAGGATCGCGGCGCTCATCTGCGCGTTTTCCCAGGTGGTTCGGCTGCGTTCCTCCTTCCAGCGCACCGTGACGCCAAAATCATCCTGCATTGAAACCGCCATCAGTTCCGCCTCGCTGGGCGGCGTGTCGTAGTGCAGGCCACCGGTGGTCAGCACCGGCAGACCGGATGCCTTGGCCAATCGCGCCGCATAACGCTGACGCTCCAGGCCGATACCCGTCGGCTGGTCCGAACCCCACGCAGGGTCACCGCGTTCGCGTCCAGAACCGAGGATCACAATGGCATCTGCCCGTTGAGCCAGGGTAGACCAGTCCTCACGGGCCAAAGGTGGCACGGTCTCCAGCGCCCGTGCGCTCCACTCCACCACCACCGGCAGGCTCATCAGCCACAGCCCGCCCAACCCCAGGGCAAAACAGCAGCCGGCAAGGCGCGGGCGTGTGCGTCGCAACCACCAGCCAAGGGCCAGCAGCAGCAAGAGAATGCCAGGCGGCAGCAACAGTTGTTTGATGAAATAGCGAATAGGCATCGAGCATCTCCATGGATGCCCGAAGCCTAAGGTGTATCAGGGTTCAGCGCAAAGCTTCACATGGGGGGTGCATCACTTGAACCGGTCGGCCCGATGGGTTGCCGGACCGCGCTCGCGCGCTGCATCCTTGAGCCACACCACCTTCGCCGACTGTGTCGGCGCGCTCGGTGGCGGGGAAGCCACACGGCCAGGCGTCGAGCGTTCGTTTTTTTCCAGGTAAGCCTTGATCAGTTCCAGCTCTGCGCGGCTCAGGCCACGCAGCTCCAGCTCGACGGGGCGTTCATCACGCAATCGACCCGCGGTGCTGGCGGCATCCAACGCACGACCCAAGCGGTCGATCAGTCCTTGGTAGACATCCGGTTTGGTTAACATTCGCTGCGATTTGACCATCCCCTCACCTCATTGAAGATAAGACTCGCTCCCCACTCAACAGCGTAGACCCAGTGGCCGGGCCTGCCTGACGCCGCGACAGACGGCCTGGCGTGCGCAATCAGGGTTTCCCTCGATAGAGTGGGGTCATGTATGCTACGGCGCTTCCTGTAACTCCACTTCCCGCAGGGTTTGGGCATGCACGCGCCGCGCATCGGTGTCGCTCAGCCCTAACGCTGCACCGAAGAGGATTAGGCCACCCCTATTCAGTTCAAAAGTAGCCATGCACGAACATTACCAGCCCCGTGAAATAGAAAATGCCGCACAAACCTTCTGGGACGCGCAAAAGTCCTTCGAAGTCAGCGAACAGCCAGGCAAGGAGACTTACTATTGCCTGTCGATGTTCCCTTACCCCAGCGGCAAGCTACATATGGGGCACGTGCGTAACTACACCATCGGCGACGTGATCTCGCGCTATCAGCGCATGCTCGGCAAGAACGTCCTGCAACCCATGGGTTGGGACGCCTTCGGCATGCCGGCGGAAAACGCCGCGATGAAGAACAACGTGGCGCCCGCCAAGTGGACCTACGAAAACATCGCCTACATGAAGACCCAGCTGCGCAGCCTGGGCCTGGCGGTGGACTGGTCCCGCGAAGTGACCACCTGCAAGCCGGACTACTACCGCTGGGAACAATGGCTGTTCACCCGCCTGTTCGAAAAAGGCGTGATCTACCGCAAGAACGGCACCGTGAACTGGGACCCGGTCGACCAGACCGTACTGGCCAACGAGCAGGTGATCGACGGTCGCGGCTGGCGTTCCGGCGCGGTCATCGAAAAGCGCCAGATCCCGATGTACTACTTCAAGATCACCGCCTACGCCGATGAGTTGCTGTCGAGCCTCGACGACCTGCCGGGCTGGCCTGAACAGGTCAAGACCATGCAGCGCAACTGGATCGGCAAATCCAAGGGCATGGAAGTGCAGTTCCCGTATCACGTCGAGTCCATCGGCGAAGCGGGCGCACTCAAGGTCTTCACCACCCGCCCCGACACCCTGATGGGCGCGACCTACGTCGCCGTGGCCGCCGAACACCCGCTGGCCACCCAGGCCGCACAGAACAATCCCGAGCTTGCGGCGTTCATCGCCGAGTGCAAGGGCGGCAGCGTGGCCGAAGCCGACGTCGCCACCCAGGAGAAAAAAGGCCTGCCGACCGGGCTGTTCGTCGAGCATCCCCTCACCGGTGAAAAGCTGCCGGTATGGGTCGCCAACTATGTGTTGATGCACTACGGCGATGGCGCCGTCATGGCCGTGCCGGCTCACGACGAGCGTGATTTCGAATTCGCCACCCAGTACAGCCTGCCGATCAAATCCGTGGTGCGCACCAGCGCGGGTGATACCAACCCGGCGCCCTGGCAGGACGCCTACGGCGAACACGGCGAGCTGATCAACTCCGGCGAATTCGACGGCCTGGACTTCGCCGGCGCTTTCGATGCCATTGAAGTGGCGCTGATCAAGAAAAACCTCGGCGCCTCGCGCACCCAGTTCCGCCTGCGCGACTGGGGCATCAGCCGCCAGCGCTACTGGGGCTGCCCGATCCCGATCATCCACTGCGACACGTGCGGCGACGTGCCGGTACCGGAAGACCAGTTGCCGGTCGTGCTGCCTGAAGACGTAGTGCCCGATGGCGCCGGTTCCCCACTGGCCCGCATGCCCGAGTTCTACGAGTGCGCCTGCCCCAAATGCGGCGCGCCGGCCAAGCGTGAAACCGACACCATGGACACCTTCGTCGAGTCCTCGTGGTACTACGCCCGCTACGCCTCGCCGCACTATGAAGGCGGCCTGGTGGAAAAATCCGCAGCCGACCATTGGTTGCCGGTGGACCAGTACATCGGCGGTATCGAACACGCCATCCTGCACCTGCTCTACGCGCGCTTCTTCCACAAGCTGATGCGTGACGAAGGCCTGGTGAGTTCCGATGAGCCGTTCAAGAACCTGCTCACCCAGGGCATGGTGATCGCCGACACCTACTATCGCCGCGAAGCCAATGGCGCCTACACCTGGTTCAACCCGGCGGACGTGGAACTGGAGCGTGACAGCAAGGCCAAGGTGATCAGCGCCAAACTGAAATCCGACGGCCTGCCGGTGGAAATCGGCGGCACCGAGAAAATGGCCAAGTCGAAGAACAACGGCGTCGACCCGCAGTCGATGATCGATCAGTTCGGCGCCGACACCTGCCGCCTGTTCATGATGTTCGCATCGCCACCGGACATGAGCGCCGAATGGTCCGACTCCGGCGTCGAAGGCTCGCACCGCTTCCTCAAACGCGTCTGGCGCCTGGCCCACGCCCATGTCAGCCAAGGCCTGCCCGGTAAACTGGACGTGGCCGCGCTGAGCGACGAGCAGAAAGCCATTCGCCGCAGCACCCACCTGGCCATCAAGCAAGCCGGCCAGGACGTGGGCCAGAACCACAAGTTCAACACCGCCATCGCTCAGGTGATGACACTGATGAACGTGCTGGAAAAAGCCCCGCAAGCCACCGAGCAGGATCGCGCACTGATTCAGGAGGGCCTGGAAACGGTTACCCTGTTGCTCGCCCCGATCACGCCGCACATCAGCCATGAATTGTGGAGCCGGTTGGGCCACAACGAGGCAGTCATCGATGCGCGGTGGCCGGTGCAGGATGACAGCGCGCTGGTGCAGGACACGTTGCAACTGGTGATCCAGGTCAATGGCAAACTGCGCGGGCAGATCGACATGCCCGCCAGTGCCAGTCGCGAAGAGGTTGAAGCGGCGGCGCGGGTCAACGAGAACGTGCTGCGCTTTACCGAAGGCCTGACGATCCGCAAAGTGATCGTGGTGCCGGGCAAACTGGTCAATATCGTCGCCAGCTAAATCGGATCGGGCGCAAGGCTTGAGCCTTGCGCCGAACTAAACCTTCAGGGCCTCGATAAGGCCCGCCTGGTTTCAAGGGGAGCAACAAAAATGATCAAACGCAATTTGCTGGTGATGGGCCTTGCCGTGCTGCTGAGCGCATGCGGCTTCCAGTTGCGCGGCACCGGCACCAATGAACTGGCGATCAAGGAATGGGACGTCAGCGCCCGCAACGCTTACGGCGAAACCGTGACGCAATTGCGTCAGGTCATGGAAAGCAGCGGCGTGCACATCTACACCGGCGCGCCCTACAAGCTGTTCCTGGCCGACGAGCGAGACACCCAGCGCAACCTGAGCTACGCCAGCGCCGGCCGTGCCTCGGACATCGAGCTGAGCACCGAGCTGACCTTCGAGATCCAGGGCCGTGACAAGCTGCCATTGATGGGTGACAAGATCCAGGTACAGAAGGTCGTCAGCCACGACGGCAATAACCTGGTAGGTTCTGACTCGCAAATCATTCAGGTGCGCAAGGAAATGCGGCGTGATCTGGTCCAGCGCATGGTCCTGCGCCTGTCGCTGCTGACCCCGCAACAACTTGAGACATTGCAGCAACGCGCTGACGACAAGGCCAAGGCTGACGCCGATGCCTTGAAAGCTGCGCAAGAGTACGAAAATAACACGCCGAAACAATCGCCTGTTGAAGTCCCTGTCGAGTAAGCCAGACGGGGCGCCCCAGGCGCCCCGTTCGCCCCGCCTATGAAACTCGCCCCCGCCCAACTCGCCAAACACCTGCAAGGTGGCCTTGCGCCTGTGTACATCGTCAGCGGCGATGACCCGCTGCTGTGCCAGGAAGCGGCAGACGCCATTCGCAGCGCCGCGCGCCAGCAAGGTTTCGACGAACGCCAGGTGTTCAGCGCCGACGCCAGTTTCGACTGGGGTACGTTGCTGCAAGCCGGCGCCAGCATGTCGTTGTTTGCCGAAAAGCGCCTGCTGGAACTGCGCCTGCCCTCGGGCAAGCCCGGTGACAAGGGCGCGGCGGCGCTGATGGAATACTGCGCACGGCCGGCCGAGGACACGGTCCTGCTGATCAGCCTGCCCAAGCTCGACGGCAGTGCGCAGAAAACCAAGTGGGGCAAGGCGCTGGTGGAAGGCGCGCAGACGCAGTTCATCCAGATCTGGCCGGTGGACAGCAACCAGTTGCCGCAGTGGATTCGTCAACGCCTTTCCCAGTCAGGGTTGTCGGCGACACAAGACGCTGTGGAGCTGATTGCCGCGCGGGTCGAGGGCAACCTGCTGGCCGCCGCTCAGGAGATCGAAAAGCTCAAGTTGATGGCTGAAGACGGACAGATCACCGTCGAAACCGTGCAAGGTGCGGTGGCCGACAGTGCTCGCTTTGACGTGTTCGGGCTGGTGGACGCTATCCTCAACGGTGAGCCGGCCCATGCCCTGCGCATGCTCGAAGGCTTGCGCGGCGAAGGGGTGGAGCCGCCGGTGATTCTATGGGCCCTGGCCCGCGAGCTGCGGGTACTGGCCAATATCGCCCTGCAATACAGCCAGGGCACGCCACTGGACAAATGCTTCAGCCAGGCCCGCCCACCGGTGTGGGACAAGCGCAAGCCGCTGATGAGCAAAGCCCTGCAACGGCACACGGCGCAACGCTGGGCGCAATTGTTGCTGGAGGCGCAGCGTATCGATGCACAGATCAAGGGCCAGGCGGCGGGCTCGCCGTGGATGAGTCTGAGCCGTTTGTCGCTGTTGATGGCCGGCCAGCGCCTCACACTGCCCGCCGAATAACCCCGCCGCATTTTGATCTGTATTTACAATTCTCAGGCTTTACAGCCCCGCCGATTCGGCCGATTATTTGCGCCGTTCCACTCATCCATCAAGAGTACTCATCATGAGCAAAAAGCCATCCAGGAATGGCCCCAACAAGGCCAAATCCATCATCGCCCAGCCACTGTTCCGCAGCCGCCAGGAACGCGCCGGCAAGGGCAAAGGCAGCTACCGCCGCGAAGCCTTCCAGTCTGACAGCTGGGAGGCTTCTTACTTTCTGGCTGCCTGAAGGCAAGCGCCCCTCCGGCATGATAAGGTCTGCACTTGATTTGTAACCCCTGGACCTGTGCATGCCCTCTAGTCTTTCCCGTCGTTGGCACCTGCGCCAATTGATTGCTGCCTCCAGCCTTATTCTGCTTGTCGCCTGCGCCGAGAAACCCACCGCCGCCGACGCCCAGCCTCTGCCGAAAATCCAGACCGTGCCGGCCGTCGCGCCTGCCGTGGTTGCACCTTTGGCGGTGGACAATCTTGATATCCAGCCCACCCAGACTTTTGCCGAATGGCAGGCCGGGTTCCGCGCGGACGCGCTGAAAGCCGGGATCACACCCGCCGTCTTTGATAACGCCTTCGCCAACGTCACCCCCGACATGGCGGTGATTCGCGCCGACCGCAGCCAGCCGGAGTTTTCCCGCCCGGTGTGGGAGTACCTCGACGGTGCCTTGTCGGCGGTGCGCGTGCGCAATGGCCAGGCGCTGCTGATCAAGTACGCCGATACCCTGCAGAGCATCGAGCAACGCTATGGCGTCGACCGCCAGGCGCTGGTCTCGGTGTGGGGCATGGAGAGTAATTTTGGCGCGTTCCAGGGCAATAACTCGGTCATCCGCTCTCTGGCCACCCTGGCCTATGAGGGCCGCCGCCCAGCCTTTGCCCAGGCGCAATTGCTCGCCGCGCTGCAGATCATCCAGCATGGCGATATCCAGGCCGACCAGATGAAAGGCTCGTGGGCCGGCGCCATGGGTCAGACCCAATTTATCCCGACCACCTACAACACCCACGCCGTGGACTTCGATGGCGACGGCCGCCGCGATATCTGGAACAGCCCGGCCGACGCCCTCGCCTCCACCGCGCATTACCTGCAAAGCTCCGGCTGGCAGAAAGGCCAGCCGTGGGGCTTCGAGGTGAAACAACTGCCGACCCACTTCGATTACGCCCTGGCCGACGGCAGCGTGCGCAAGAGCGTGGCCGAGTGGCTGAAACTCGGCATTCAGCTGCCACCGGGGGCAAGCATGCCGCCCAACGTCGACCAACTGTCCGCCGCCCTGCTGCTGCCAGCCGGTTACCGTGGCCCGGCGTTCCTGGTGCTGGATAACTTCCGCGCGATCCTCAAGTACAACAACTCCTCTTCCTACGCACTGGCGGTTGGCCTGCTGTCGGAGCGGTTTGGTGGCGGGGGTGTGATTCGTGGAGACTGGCCCAAGGATGAATTGCCGCTGAGCCGCTCCCAACGCATCGACCTGCAGGCAGCGCTGACCGCCAAGGGCTATGACGCGGGCAACCCGGACGGGATTATCGGCGCGAATACGCGCAAGGCGATTCGCGCGGCGCAGCAGGCGCTGGGCTGGCCGGCGGACGGGTATGCGACGGTGAAGTTGCTGGAGTCTCTGCAGAACCGCTAGATTCGCTTATGGCGACTACCGTCATCGGGAGCAAGCCCCTCCCACCGTTGAACTGTGAATACATTCAACGTGTGGGAGGGGGCTTGCTCCCGATGACGGCATGCCAGGCAACCATTATTTAAAGACCACATCCTGCTCCAGCACCACCCGCTGCTCCCCCGCATCCAGGCGAACCACTGCGCCCAGCGGCAACGTCAGGTTGGGGTCGCAGTGCCCGCTGCGCCAGCCGGCCAGCACCGGAATGCCGAGCGGTTCGAAGGTCTGCTTCAATAGCCGTTCCAACGCCATGCCGTCCACCCCTGCTACATCCCCCACCAACACACCGGCGACCTGCGCCAGCTTGCCGGCCAGGCGCAAGTGCGTGAGCAGGCGGTCGATGCGGTAGATCGGCTCGTTGATGTCCTCGATAAACAGGATGATGCCTTGCGCGTCGATTTCAAACGGCGTGCCCATCACTGCGGCGATCATCGACAGGTTTCCACCCTGCAAGCGCCCACGGGCGATGCCCGGCTCAAGGGTGGTCAGCGGGAAGGCGACAGGGTGCGCCAACTCGCTGCCAGTGCCCAGTTGGCCACGCAGCAGGCTGAACAACGAGGACTCGGTGGGTGGCTGCTTGTCGCCCAGCAGATCGGCGTTGAGCATCGGCCCGTGGAAGGTCACAAAGCCCGCATAGCGGTTGATCGCCAGGTGCAAGGCGGTGATGTCGCTGTAGCCGACAAAGGGTTTGGGGTTGGCGCGCAGCAGGCCGAAATCCAGGCTGTCGAGCAGACGTGGCGTGCCGTAGCCGCCGCGCAGGCAGAAGATGGCATCGATATCGGGATCAGCGAAGGCGGCATGGAGGTCGGCGAGGCGGGTTTTATCGCTGCCGGCAAGGTAGCCGTCGCGTTCATACACACCGGGGTAGATGCGCAGGTCATAGCCGCGATTGCGCATCCATTGCTCGGCCTTTTCCAGGTCCAGCGCGGCGGGGCCGGCCGGGGCGATCAGGGCGATGGTGCCTTCGGGGCGCAATGCGGGTACGGCGGCGTTCATCCATGTTCTCCATGCAAAAAGTGGGAGGGGGCTTGCTCCCGATGGCGGTGTGACAGTCAATACATCAGGTGACTGAAACACCGCTATCGGGAGCAAGCCCCTCCCACATTGGCCCTTCCTGCACTTCAGGCCTGCGGTGTTACTCAGCGCTCTAGGCGGAAACCAGGCTGGCCTTGACCAGTTTGGCCTGCTCGTCGGCGTGGTACGACGAACGTACCAACGGGCCCGACGCCACGTTCTTGAAGCCCATCTTGTAGCCTTCCTCGGCGAACCAGGCGAAGACGTCCGGGTGCACGAAACGCTGCACCGGCAAGTGGCTGCGCGACGGTTGCAGGTATTGGCCGAGGGTCAGCATATCGATGTCGTGTTCGCGCATGCGCTTCATGACGTCGATCACTTCTTCGTCGGTTTCGCCCAGGCCCAGCATCAGGCCGGATTTGGTCGGGATGTGCGGCATCATCTGCTTGAATTTCTGCAGCAGGGTCAGCGACCACTGGTAGTCCGACCCCGGACGCGCGGCCTTGTACAGGCGCGGCACGGTTTCCAGGTTGTGGTTGAACACATCCGGCGGCTCGGCAGCGGTGATTTCCAGCGCCACGTCCATGCGGCCACGGTAGTCCGGCACCAGGGTTTCAAGCATCACGTTCGGCGACAGCTTGCGGATTTCGCGGATGCAGTCGGCAAAGTGCTGGGCACCGCCGTCACGCAGGTCGTCGCGGTCCACCGAGGTGATCACCACGTATTTGAGTTTGAGGTCGGCGATGGCGATGGCCAGGCTTTGCGGCTCGTTCACGTCCAGCGGCTTCGGACGGCCATGGCCGACGTCGCAGAACGGACAGCGACGGGTGCAGATGTCACCCATGATCATGAAGGTGGCGGTGCCGCCGGAGAAGCATTCGCCCAGGTTCGGGCAGGACGCCTCTTCGCACACGCTGTGCAGCTTGTGTTTGCGCAGCAGGGCCTTGATACGGTCGACTTCCGGCGAAACCGGGATGCGCACGCGGATCCAGTCGGGTTTCTTCGGCAGTTCGGTGGTGGGAATGATCTTGACCGGGATGCGTGCAACCTTCTCGGCGCCACGCAGCTTGACGCCGGCTTCCACCTTGACACGCGGGGCCGGGGCCGGACGCTCGGTGATGTCCAGCGTCGGGATCATGGTTTGCACTGCATCAGTAGTCATAATCAGTCGATTCCGCCCGTGAGGGTCGTCTGCTCAGCATAGTCGAGGTGTTTGACGAGCTGCGCGCGCAGCCGGGCACTTACCTCGGCAAATTTAATCGGTGTGGCGTGTTCGCTCAGTTGCGTCATCGCAAGCCCCGCATAACCACAGGGGTTGATGCGACGAAATGGCGCCAGGTCCATGTCCACATTCAGGGCCAGGCCATGAAAGGAACAGCCATGGCGGATGCGCAACCCCAGCGAGGCGATTTTCGCACCGTCCACGTACACGCCGGGTGCATCGGGCTTGGCTGCGGCGCTCACGCCATAACTGGCCAGCAGCTCGATCAGGCAAGCCTCCATGCGGCTCACCAGGTCGCGCACGCCAAACCCCAGCTTGCGCACATCCAGCAGCAGGTAAGCCACCAGTTGGCCGGGACCATGGTAAGTCACTTGGCCACCTCGGTCGACCTGCACCACTGGAATATCACCCGGCACCAGCAGGTGCTCGGCTTTGCCGGCCTGGCCCTGGGTGAACACCGGCGGATGCTCCACCAGCCAGATTTCATCCGGGGCCGAAGTGCCGCGCTCGTTGGTGAAGCGCTGCATGGCATGCCACACGGGCTCATAGGCCATCTTGCCAAGCTCGCGAAAGCCCAGGACTGCGGGCATCACAACACCATGTGCACGAAGCCGGTGGCCCGCAGTTCACTGTTGATGTCGTAGAGCTGTTCCTGACCGGTCGCAACGATGTGCAACTGGATCGTGGTGTATTTACCGTTGGTGCTCGAACGCTCGTCCACCCGGTTGTCGTTGATCGTCGCGTGTTTACGCACGATCTCGAGGATCTTGTCCTTGTTGCCTGCACCGGTATCGCTGATCACCTTGACGGGATAGTCCGTCACCGGGAACTCGATCTTTGGCGCCTTCACTTCTTTATCGGTCATGGCAGAACAGCCTCGTAAGCGGTAAGCCGTGGCGACGGGCAAAGCCCCGCGTCGGATCAACGCGGGGCTTTGCAGGTGCACACAATCAGTTGAACAAGCCGTAGAAGAACAGACGGATGCTATCCCACACGCGGCGGAAGATACCACCTTCGTCGACGGCGTCGAGCGCGATCAGGTCGGCGCTGTGCACCACCTTGTCGTCCAGCTTCACTTCGACTTTACCGATCACATCGCCCTTGGCGATAGGCGCAACCAGTTGCGGGTTCAGGGTCATGCTGGCAGCCAGCTTCTTCAGTTGGCCTTTAGGCATGGTCAGGGTCAGATCGTCGGCCAGGCCGGCCTTGACCTGGGAGGTCGCGCCCTTCCACACCGGTGCGGTCGCAAGCTCGGTGCCCTTCTGGTAGAAGGTCTGGGTTTCGAAGAAACGGAAGCCGTAGGTCAGCAGCTTTTGCGTCTCGGCCGCACGGGCCTGCTCGCTGTTGGTGCCGAATACCACGGCGATCAGGCGCTGGCCATCACGTACAGCGGACGACACCATGCAGTAACCGGCTTCGTCGGTGTGGCCGGTTTTCAGGCCATCAACGGTCTTGTCACGCCACAGCAACAGGTTGCGGTTGGGCTGCTTGATGTTGTTCCAGAAGAATTCCTTCTGGGAGTAGATCGCATAGTGCACCGGGTCGACGCGGATGATCGCGCGAGCCAGGATCGCCATGTCGTGAGCCGACGAATAGTGCTCAGGGTTCGGCAGGCCGGTCGGGTTCATGAAGTGGCTGTTGGTCATGCCCAGGTCGCCGGCGGTCTTGTTCATCATGTCGGCGAACGCGTCTTCGCTGCCGGCGATGTGTTCGGCCAGGGCCACGCTGGCGTCGTTACCCGACTGGATGATGATGCCGTGCAGCAGGTCGCTCACGGTGACTTGCGAGCCGACCTTGATGAACATCCGCGAACCGCCGGTACGCCAGGCGTTTTCGCTGACGGTGACCGGATCGTTCTCGCCGATCTGGCCGCGACGGATTTCCAGGGTCGCGATGTAGGCGGTCATCAGCTTGGTCAGGCTGGCGGGCGGCAGGCGCACGTCACCGCCGTTCTCGACCAGCACGTTGCCGCTGGCGGCATCCATGAGGACCCAGGCCTTGGCGGCCAGTTGCGGGGAAGCCGGCACCATTTCAACCGCCCAGGCGGCCGGGGTGATGATCAGCGAGATAAGCAGGCACGTGCGTTTGGCTAAGGTGGTGATGTTCATCCGTCTCTCGAAATTGCGTATGGAAACTTGCCCTCGCGGGCAAAACTTATTCAGACAGCCCGTTGCCAGACTGTCGCGTGTTCGATTGCCCGCTCACCCCTTGCCCCCGGGTTTTTGTTGTTCAACGAGCCAGCAACCAGGGTTCGAGCCCCGCAGGAGCCTGAACCTTCAATCGGGTTTATTCGGCGGTGACCAGCTTGGGCTGTCCCAGGTTGGCCAGGCGTACGCTGTTCTGCACCTGCGCGACCTCGCTCGGCGAGCCGATCGGGCCCATGCGTACACGGTGCAGGGTCTGCTGGTTACGCACGATGGAGCTGATGAATACCGGCGCGTTGACCATGCCGCTGAGTTTGGACCTTAACAGTTCTGCCGCATCCGGGTTGGCGAAAGCGCCCACCTGCAGGAATTGCCCGCCGGCCATGGACGCGCCAGGTGCGGCATGGGGCACGACCACGGTGTCCGGGGCGTGCTGCGCAGGCGGTGGTGTCCATTGTTCGATCTTGCCGGTGGAGGCGGTCACTTGCGGCTGCACGGTGCGCGGCTCGTTGAGCATCAACGGTGCCGGTTTGCCACGCTGGGCCCAGTATTGGGCCGGGTCGATGCCTTCGACCTTGACCCGCGCGGTGCCGGTTTCGGCATAGCCGAGTTTCTTCGCGGCGGCATAGGACAAGTCGATGATACGGTCGGAATAGAACGGCCCACGGTCGTTGACCCGCAGGATCACCGTGCGGTTGTTGTCCAGGTTGGTCACCCGCACATAGCTGGGCAGCGGCAATGTCTTGTGGGCCGCGCTCATGCCGTACAGGTCATAGACCTCGCCATTGGCGGTGTTCTGACCGTGGAACTTGGTGCCGTACCAGGACGCCGTGCCCGACTGGACGTAGGTTTTGGAGTCCTGCAGCGGGAAGTAATTCTTGCCCAGCACGGTGTAGGGGTTGGCCTTGTAGGGGCCGGTGTGCAGGGTCGGCGTGGCATCCGGGATCTTCGACACATCCACGTCCCACCACGGCGCGCCGTCCTTGTGCGCGCGGTTGATGTCCAGGCCCGGCTGGGCACGGACGATTGCGCCACCGGCCTTGGGCACCGGCCCACGGCTGGTGGGTGTGGACGTGGAACAACTGACAACCAGCAAGGACAACGCGGCAAACGCCACCAGCTTGAGCGGTTTATGGAACGGCGATGCCCGCATTACTTGGTGCCCCGTGCTTGGACCAGCATGTCTGACAGCTGATGCACGGCCATGGCGTACATCACACTGCGGTTATAACGCGTGATTGCGTAAAAATTCTGCAGGCCCATCCAGTATTCAGGACCCTTTTCGCCTTCAAGGCGGAACGCCGTTACCGGCAGATCGTCGCCGGGCGCATTCTGACTCGACCAGCCCAGCGCCCGCAACTCCCCAACGGTCTTGACCGGTTCGATGCCTTGAGTCAAACCTTCGTCGGCGCGTTCGCCGCTGACGTTGGCGCGCACCACCACCGGTTCGCCAGCCACCCAGCCATGGCGCTTGAAGTAGCTGGCAACGCTGCCAATGGCGTCGTCCGGGTTGCTCCAGATATTGATGTGGCCGTCGCCGTCAAAATCCACCGCATAGGCGCGAAAGCTGCTCGGCATGAATTGCGGCAGGCCCATGGCACCGGCATAGGAGCCCTTGAGGGTCAGCGGGTCGACCTGCTCTTCGCGGGCCAGCAGCAGAAATTCGCGCAGCTCCTTGCGGAAGAAGTCGGCGCGCGGCGGGTAATCGAAGCCCAGGGTCGACAAGGCATCGATCACCCGATAATTGCCGGTATTGCGCCCGTAGAAGGTTTCGATGCCGATGATCGAAACAATCACCTGGGCCGGCACGCCGTACTCCTGCTCGGCGCGGGCCAGCACCGCCTCGTGCTGACGCCAGAAGTCCACGCCGCGGGCCACGCGGGCATCGGTGAGGAACATCGGGCGATATTCCTTCCACTGCTTCACGCGTTCGGCCGGGCGCGAGATGGCGTCGAGGATCGCCTGCTTCTTCTGCGCCTCCCGGAACACGCCCATCAGCTGTTCACCGGCGAAACCGTAGTCGCGGGTCATTTCGCCGACAAATTCGGCGACCTGGGGAGAGCCATCGTAGTCACCGGCCTGCGTCTCCTGCGATGCACCGAGCAGCCCGATCAGGCCCATCCAGGATGCATGCCGAGTCGCCCAGCCGCGCATTACTTGCATTGACATCTTCACCTTATTCAAACCTGTGCGATCCATTTGCGATGCGTATGAATCGACATCAAAACCCCAAACGCTGACAGCAATGTCACCAGCGAAGTTCCGCCGTAGCTAATGAACGGCAACGGCACCCCTACCACCGGCAGCAGGCCACTGACCATACCGATGTTGACGAAAACGTAAACAAAAAAAGTCATGGTCAAGGCGCCGGCGAGCAATTTGCCGAACAGCGTCTGCGCCTGCGCGGTGATCACCAGGCCCCGCCCGATCAGCAGCAAATAGATCAGCAGCAGCGCACAGATGCCCACCAGACCGAACTCTTCGCCCAGCACCGCGATAATGAAGTCGGTGTGGCTTTCGGGCAAAAAGTCCAGATGCGACTGGGTGCCCAGCAACCAGCCCTTGCCGAACACACCACCGGAACCGATCGCGGCCTTCGACTGGATAATGTTCCAGCCGGTGCCCAGCGGATCGCTTTCCGGGTCGAGGAACGTGAGGATCCGCTGCTTCTGATAGTCGTGCATAAAGAAGAACCACATCGCCACCGCCACCGGCACCGCAGCCGCCAGCACGCTGAGGATCCAGCGCCAGCGCAGGCCACCCATGAACAGCACGAAGGCGCCGCCGGCGAGGATCAGCAACGAGGTGCCGAGGTCGGGCTGGCGCACGATCAGGATGAACGGGATGCCGATCAGGATCAGGCTGATGCCCACGTGCTTGAGCTGCGGCGGCAAGGTGCGTTTGGACAGGTACCAGGCAATGGTGGCCGGCATCAGGATCTTCATGAATTCCGACGGCTGGAAGCGAATCACCCCGGGAATGTTGATCCAGCGTGTCGCGCCCATGGCGTTGTGGCCCATCACATCCACCACCACCAGCAGCAACACCCCGGCGACATACCCCAGCGGCACCCAGCGCGCCATGAAGCGTGGCTCCAACTGCGCGATCACCACCATCGACAACAGGCCCAGGCCGAACGACGACGCCTGCTTGATCAGCAGGTCCCAGTCCTTGCCGCTGGCCGAATACAGCACGAACAGGCTGCCGGCCGCCAGGGTCAGCAGCAGGATCAGCAGCGGGCCATCAATGTGCATGCGCTGCAGCAACGTCGCGCGACGACGCATCACGTCCTCGCTGGAGAGGATGCGGTCAAAATTACTCTTCACGGGCCGTCACCTCGGGGGTTGAAGGGGGGCCGCCATACTCGGGCTTAAGCCTGCCATCGTCGGCCAGCAGCCAGGCGTCCATGATCTGGCGCACCACCGGCGCAGCCACACCGGAGCCGGATTCGCCGTTCTCGACCATCACCGCCACCACGATTTTTGGCGCGTCGGCCGGGGCAAAGCCGACAAACAAGGCGTGGTCACGGTGACGCTCCTGAACCTTGCTGCGGTCATACTTTTCGCCCTGCTTGATCGCCACCACCTGCGCCGTGCCGCTCTTGCCGGCAATGCGGTACTGCGCGCCAAGCGCGGCCTTGCGCGCGGTGCCCCGGGCGCCGTGCATCACCTGCTGCATGCCGTGATTGACCTTGGCCCAGTCGGACGGGTCGCGCAGCACGATGTCGGGAATCGGGTTTTCATCCACCGGTTTTTCGCCTTCGATGGTCCGGGCCAGGTGCGGGCGGTTCCAGATGCCTTTGTTGGCCACCAACGCGGTGGCCTGGGCCAGTTGCAGCGGGGTGGCCTGCATGTAGCCCTGGCCGATGCCGAGAATCAGGGTTTCACCCGGGAACCACGCCTGGCGACGGGTCGCGCGCTTCCATTCACGTGATGGCATCAGACCGGGGGATTCTTCGAACATGTCCAGGGAGACTTTCTGACCGAGGCCGAACTTGCCCATGTAGGCCGCCAGACGGTCGATCCCCAGCTTGTGGGCCAGGTCGTAAAAATAGGTGTCGTTGGAGCGCATGATCGCGGTGTCCAGGTCGACATAGCCGTCACCGGTGCGGTTCCAGTTGCGGTATTTGTGGTCGTAGTTGGGCAGCATGTAGTAGCCCGGGTCGTACACACGGCTGGAAGCGGTGACCACGCCCGCGTCCAGGCCGGCAATCGCCACCGCCGGCTTGATGGTCGAGCCAGGCGGGTACAGGCCGCGCAGCACGCGGTTGAACAGCGGTCGGTCGATGGAATCACGCAACTCGGCGTAGGCCTTGAAGCTGATGCCGGTCACGAACAGGTTGGGGTCGAAGCTCGGCTGGCTGACCATCGCCAGCACCTCGCCAGTGTTCGGGTCGAGGGCCACTACCGCGCCGCGCCGACCGCCCAGGGCCATTTCGGCGGCTTCCTGCAGCTTGATGTCCAGGCTCAGCACGATGTCCTTGCCGGGCACCGGGTCGGTGCGCTTGAGCACGCGCAGCACGCGGCCTCGCGCGTTGGTTTCGACTTCTTCGTAACCCACCTGGCCGTGCAGCTCGGGCTCGTAGAAGCGCTCGATGCCGGTTTTGCCGATGTGATGCGTGCCGCTGTAATTGACCGGATCGAGGCTTTTGAGCTCTTTCTCGTTGATGCGCCCCATATAGCCGACCGAGTGGGCAAAGTGCGGCCCCTGCGGGTAATGACGCACCAACTGCGCCACCACTTCCACGCCGGGCAGGCGGAACTGGTTCACCGCGATGCGCGCGATCTGCTCTTCGGTCAGCTCGAACAGAATCGGCACCGGCTCGAACGGCCGGCGCCCCTGCCTCATGCGTTTTTCGAAGATCACCCGGTCTTCCGGCGTCAGTTGCAGCACCTCGACGATCACATCGAGCACCTGCTGCCAGTCGCCGGAGCGTTCGCGGGTCATGCTCAGGCTGAAGCTGGGGCGGTTATCGGCAACCACCACGCCGTTGCGGTCGAAAATCAGCCCACGGGTCGGCGGGATCGGCTGCACGTGCACGCGGTTGTTTTCCGACAGCGTGGAGTGATAGTCGTACTGGATCACCTGCAGAAAATACAGGCGCGCGACCAGCACGCCGATCAGCCCCACCACCAGAAAAGCACCAAACACGACCCGAGCGCGTACCAGACGTGCGTCTTTCTCGTGGTCCTTGATGCGGATCGGCTGAGTCATCGGGCGCGGCGCAGATTATTTGTGGTAAGGGTGCCCGGACAGGACTGTCCAGGCGCGATACAGCTGTTCACCGATCAGAATCCTTACCAACGGGTGCGGCAACGTCAGGGCCGACAGCGACCAGCGCTGATCGGCCCGCGCACAGACTTCCGGCGCCAGCCCTTCAGGGCCACCGACCATGAAGTTGACCGTGCGCGAATCCAGACGCCAGCGGTCCAGTTCCACCGCCAGTTGCTCGGTACTCCAGGGCTTGCCGTGCACTTCGAGGGTGACGATGCGCTCGTTGGGGCCGACCTTGGCCAGCATGGCCTCGCCTTCCTGACGGATAAAGCGCGCCACGTCGGCATTCTTGCCCCGGGTGTTGAGCGGGATTTCCACCAGCTCAAGCGACAGCTCGGCCGGCAGACGCTTGGCATACTCATGCCAACCTTCTTCCACCCACTTGGGCATGCGTGAACCGACAGCGATCAGACGCAGGCGCACAGCCGTTCCTTATTCCTGGTCTTTGTTGAGCTTGTCGAAGTGCGCGTGGCCCACTTCCGGGCTGTGGTGCTTGCCATCGGCGGCACGGCTCTGCTCGGCGCCTTTCCACAGGCGCTCCAGGTCGTAGAACTGACGGGCGTTGCTGGTCATCATGTGAACGATCACGTCGTCCATGTCCAGCAGCACCCAGTCGCTGTCGCCCTTGCCTTCTTCACCCAATGGCTTGACGCCCTGGGCTTTGACGGCTTCGCGGACCTTGTCGAGCATCGCGCCGATCTGGCGGTTGGAGGTACCCGTGGCGATGATCATGTAGTCGGTGATGCTCTGCTTGTCGCGCACGTCAAGCACCTGGATATCCTGGGCCTTCACGTCTTCAAGCGCGGCAACCGCGACTTTCACCAGCTCTTCGCCAGCCAGCTCCGGGCCAACGTGGGCTTCAACCGGCAGCGGGGCGCTTTTGAAGGTGCCTTTACGCTTAACTTTGCTTACGTCTTTGTTCGTCATAAAAAACTCGTTTTGCTCATATGTTCGGGCGCTTGCTGCACGACGGTTCGTGCGGTCAAGCGCGCCTTTTCAGTTCGACGCACGGTAAAGCCCGTGCGCATCGATGTAGGCCAGGACCGCGTCAGGCACCAGGAAACGTACCGACTTCCCGCTGGCCAGCAGTTGACGGATCTGGGTGGCAGACACCGCAAGCGGGGTCTGCCAGACGAATGCAATATTCCCGTTCGGCCCGGTCAGGGCCAAGGGGTCACTTACCGACCGCGCGGCCAGCAGGTTGCGCAGGGCATCCGGCGGTTCGCTGTCGGCATCCGGGCGTTGCAGCACCAGGATGTGGCAATGCTGGAGGAGTTCCTCCCAGCGATGCCAAGAGGGCAGGCCGCAAAATGCGTCCCAGCCCAAAAGCAGAAACAACTGGTCATCAGCGGCCAGCTCGGCGCGCATCAGCTCCAGGGTGTCGACAGTGTAGGACGGTTTATCGCGCTTGAGTTCGCGGTCGTCCACCACCAGCGGTGCGATGCCCTCCACTGCCACGCGCACCATTTCCAGACGCTGCTGCGGCGACACCTGCGGCATGTCGCGATGGGGCGGCCGCGCGTTGGGCATCACCCGCATCTCGTCCAGCCCGAGCGCATCGGCAACCTCAAGTGCACTGCGCAAATGGCCGATGTGCACGGGGTCGAAGGTGCCACCGAGCAGCCCGATGCGTTTAGCCATCAAGTGCGCACGTGACCGTCGCCGAACACTACGTACTTCTCGCTGGTCAGGCCTTCCAGGCCGACCGGGCCGCGTGCGTGGAGTTTGTCGGTGGAGATGCCGATCTCCGCGCCCAGGCCATATTCGAAGCCGTCGGCAAAGCGCGTCGAGGCGTTGATCATCACCGACGCGGAATCCACTTCGGTGAGGAAACGCCGGGCATCGCTGAAATGCTCGGAGACAATCGCGTCGGTGTGCTTGGAGCCGTATTTATTGATGTGTTCGATGGCCTGGTCCAGGTCGTCGACGATGCGGATCGACAGGATGGGCGCCGTGTACTCGGTGTACCAATCTTCTTCGGTGGCCTCGATCACGTCCGCGCCCAGCAGCGCACGGGTGCGCTCGCAACCGCGCAGCTCCACGCCCTTGTCGCGGTAGATGGCAGCCAGCGGCGGCAGCACGCGCTCGGCAATGCCGGCGTGCACCAGCAGCGTCTCCATGGTGTTGCACGGGGCGTAGCGATGGGTCTTGGCGTTGTCCGCGATGCGGATCGCCTTGTCGAGGTCGGCGGCCACGTCGATGAACACGTGGCACACGCCGTCCAGGTGCTTGATCACCGGCACCTTGGCCTCGCGGCTGACGCGCTCGATCAGGCTCTTGCCACCGCGTGGCACGATCACGTCGACAAACTCCGGCATGGTGATCAACGCGCCGACGGCCGCGCGGTCGGTGGTTTCCACCACCTGCACCACTTCGGCGGGCAGCTCGGCCACGGCCAGGCCCTGCTGGATGCACGCGGCAATGGCACGGTTGGAATGGATCGCCTCGGAACCGCCACGCAGGATGGTGGCGTTGCCAGACTTGAGGCACAGGCTCGCGGCGTCAATGGTCACGTTCGGGCGCGACTCGTAGATGATGCCGATCACGCCCAGGGGCACGCGCATCTTGCCAACCTGGATGCCGG
Organism: Pseudomonas sp. MH9.3; assembly: GCF_034354675.1. Classification (NCBI taxonomy): domain Bacteria; kingdom Pseudomonadati; phylum Pseudomonadota; class Gammaproteobacteria; order Pseudomonadales; family Pseudomonadaceae; genus Pseudomonas; species Pseudomonas sp. MH9.3. The sequence goes on from NZ_CP133785.1 coordinate 2,945,348, forward strand.
ACGGCAGGTAGCGCATATCGCGGATTTCACCGATGGGGTCAGGCAGCTTCGCCACCTGACGCAGGCCTTCGATCATGTCGTCGATACGTGCCGGGGTCAGCGCCAGGCGGTCCAGCAGGGCCGGTTCCAGGCCATTGGCGCGGCCGCTGGCCAAATCCTGTTCATTGGCGGCGGCAAGTTCTGCGCGCGCGGCATCCAGCGCATCGGCGGCGGCCAGCAGGGCACGGTTCTTCTGCGCAGTGCTCGCACGGGCGATCAACCGCGAGGCCTGGCGGGCTGCGCGACCCAGGCGGGTCATGTAGTCGAGAACGGACTCAGTCATGGTCAGAGAGACTTGGCCAAAGAGGAAAGCGGCAGATTATAGCTGTGACGCCGCCCGACTGACAGCGGTGAGGGGCGGATGGTCGAAATGAACTGTAAAAAACGGGTGTTCAGCGGTAATTAAGCGGGGAGTTGTTATTATTCGGTCACATTTACCTGCACTCCCCTGATCTCCTATGCCCAGTGTGACCCTGCAACTCCTCGCCAGCGCCCTGCCCGACCGCTTCTTCGACCGTGACGCGCAAGTGCTCGCACGGGATCTGCTCGGAAAAGTCATACGCCATCGCGTGGGTGATCTCTGGCTTTCTGCGCGAATTATTGAAACCGAAGCCTATTACGTGGCCGAAAAAGGCAGTCACGCGTCACTTGGCTACACAGAAAAGCGTAAGGCTTTGTTTCTGGATGGTGGCCATATCTACATGTATTACGCCCGGGGCGGCGATTCGCTGAACTTCAGCGCCCATGGCCCGGGCAACGCGGTGCTGATCAAATCAGCCTATCCGTGGGTGGATGAAATCTCCGGCCCCGCCAGCCTGGCGCAAATGCTGCTCAACAACCCGAACCCCGACGGCAGCCCACGCGCCTCGCAAAAACTCTGCGCCGGCCAAACGCTGCTGTGCAAAGCCCTGGGGCTGAAGGTGCCGATGTGGGACGCCAAGCGGTTCGACCAGGAATTGCTCTATGTGCAGGACGTGGGGCAGACGCCCACGCAGATTATCCAGACCACCCGCCTGGGCATCCCGAGCGGGCGCGATGAGCACTTGATGTACCGTTTCGTCGATGCAGGCTATGCGCCTTATTGCACGCGGAACCCGCTGCGACGTGGCCAGGTCGAAGGCCGGGATTATTTTTTGATTCGAGCCGACCGGGCATGAGCGCTTATATCGCCGCGGCCCTTTGTGGGAGCTGGCTTGCCTGCGAAGGCGGTATCCAGCAAACATTGATGTTGACTGACCCACCGCTTTCGCGGGCAAGCCCGCTCCCACAGTTGACCTTCGGTGTTCCGGATTACGTAGTGCAGAGAGGGAGTGGAGTGTATGGGCCAATGGCTCGATAGTATTACCGGCTGGCTGACCGTGAACCCGCAGTGGCTGGCCGTGGCGGTGTTTATCGTCGCGTGCGTGGAGTGCCTGGCGATTGCCGGGCTGATCGTGCCGGGCACGGTATTACTGTTCGCCATTGCCGCACTGGCCGGCAGCGGCGCGCTGTCGCTGAGCGAGACGTTGTTACTGGGCTTCCTCGGCGGGCTGCTGGGCGACGGCGTCTCCTACTTTCTGGGCCGACATTTCCACCAGAACATCCGGCGCCTGCCCGGCTTGCGTCACCACCCGGAATGGATGAACGGCGCCGAAACCTACTTCCACAAATACGGTATCGCCAGCCTGCTGGTCGGACGTTTCATCGGCCCATTGCGCCCGATGCTGCCAATGGTCGCCGGCATGTGCGACATGCCCTTCCCGCGCTTCGCCGCCGTGAGTGTTGTCGCGGCGGCCGGCTGGTCGGTGGCCTACCTGCTGCCGGGCTGGGCGACCGGTGCCGCATTCCGTCTGCCACTGCCGGAAGGCTTCTGGCCGGAGGCGGCAGTCGTGGCCGGGTGCCTGGCCGTTTTGCTGGGCCTGAGCTTGAACAGCAGCCTGCGCGGCCATCGTCGCGCAACGCTGTGGATCGGCTGCGCGAGCCTGGTGTTGCTGATCGCGGTGTTTATCGGTTACCCACACCTCAATCACTTCGATCAGGGCCTGAGCGCGCTGGTGCAGGAGCATCGCAGCGCCTGGCTGGACGAGGTCATGGTGCGGGTCACGCAGTTGGGCGAGTTCAAAAAGATGTTCGTCGCCAGCGCCGTGTTCACCGGCCTGCTGTTGCTGCTGTGGCAGTGGCGCCATGCGCTGTTTGTCGGCGCCACACTGGCCGGCGCGGCGGTGATCAATACCGGCACCAAACTGTTTTTCGCCCGTGGCCGCCCGGAAATTCTCACCGACCCGCTCACCAGCTTCAGCATGCCCAGCGGCCACGCGTCCGGCGCCTTCGCGTTTTTCCTCGCGCTGGCGGTGTTGGCAGGGCGCGGCCAGCCAACGCGGCTGCGCCTCACCTGGATGCTGATGGGCTGCATTCCGGCCGTCTTCATCGCGCTGTCACGGGTATACCTTGGCGCTCACTGGCCCTCGGACATCCTCGCCGGCACGCTGCTGGCCATGACCGTCTGCGCATTCAGCCTCACGGCCAGCGAATACCGCAGCCCGCTGCCGGCCATGTCGCGCAGGACCTGGTGGCTGCTGCTGCCGGCGCTGGTGGCGGTGATGAGCTTTATCGCCCTCACCGGCACGTCCCACGCTTTGCTGCGCTATGCCTATTGAGTGAACAGTTCGCCCTGCAACTCGTCGAGCAGCATCTGGATCGCATCCAGGCGCTGCTGCGGGTCGTCGATTTGCAGCAGGTCGATCTTGTCCGCCTCGGTGAACGGCAATAAATACGCGAGCTGATTACCCAGTGCCTGCTGGCCCTCGGCATTGCCGCCCATGTCCAGGGAGGCGACCATCGGGTGCTCGGCCAGGGCCTGGAGCAGGGCCAGCAGGTCGGCGTCCTCTTCTTCGAGCGGCAGGTCCGGTTGCTCGTCCAGCCATTGCACGTCGGCCACCAGCAACTGGTCTTTCTGTACCCCCGCTTCACGTACGCGAAACCTGCGCCCGCCTTCGACGCGAATCCCCAGCAGGCCGTTGTCCTGCTGCTTGAAGTCGCGAATCAACGCCTCGCAGCCGATCAGCGCGTAGCCGTCCGGCGCCATGCCGACTTCCCGGCCGTCGAGGATGCACACCACGCCGAAGCTTTCGCCCTTTTTCATGCAGCGGCTGATCATGTCCAGGTAGCGCGCCTCGAACAGCTGCAGGTCGAGGGTGCTGCCGGGGAACAGCACGGTGTTGAGCGGGAACAGCGCCAGACTCATAAAGGTTTCCTTCATACCTGGGTTTAAACAATCACCGACACGGCCAACGGCAAAAACACCGCCGTGGCCACGCCCATCAGACTCATGGCCAGCGCCGCAAACGCGCCGCACTCTTCGCTTTCCTGCAAGGCCACCGAGGTGCCCACGGCGTGGGCGGTCATGCCCAGCGCCATGCCGCGCGCTTCGGGGCTGTGCACACCCAGGCGCGTCAGGTAGGCCGGGCCGATCATGGCGCCGACCACGCCGGTAATCAGCACAAATACTGCCGCCAGCGCCGCCACGCCGCCGATCTGCTCGGCCACCAGCATGGCAATCGGCGAGGTCACCGACTTGGGCGCCATGGTCATCAGCATCCGGTGTTCGGCACCGAACCACTCGCCCAGCAACAGACACAGGCCGGTGACCAGCACCCCGCCCAACACCAGTACCGTAACAATCGGCCAGAACAATTGGCGAATGCGGCGCAGGTTAAGGTAGAGCGGCACCGCCAGGGCCACTGTTGCCGGGCCCAGCAGGATGCCCATGATCTCGGTGCTCTTGCGGTATTCGGCGTAGCTGAGGCCACAGGTGAGCAGCACGCCGATCACCAGCAGCATGGAGACCAGCACCGGTTGCAGAAAGATCCAGCGGGTTTTCTCGAACCCGGCCAGCACCAGTTGATAAGCGCCCAAGGTAATGCCGATGCCGAACAGCGGGTGATGGATGACAGACGTCCATGCGCCGTGCCAGTCGACAGTCATTGACCCTTCTCCTTGCGCTTGACCATCTGCTGCATCAACACCCCGACAAAGCCCATGGCGATCACCAGCGACAATACCAGCGCGCCGATGATGGCCCAGAAGTCGGCGGCAATCTCCCCGGCGTACACCATCACGCCCACGGCGGGCGGCACCAGCAGCAGCGGCAGGTAGCGCAACAGGCTGCTGGCCGCCAGGTTCAAGGGGTCGCCGACTTCGCCGCGCCAGATCAGGAAGCCCAGCATCAGCAACAGGCCAATAATCGGCCCCGGCAATACCGGCAACAGCAAATGATTGAGCGCGGTGCCGATCAATTGGAACAGCACCAGCCAGGTCAGGCCCCGTAACAACATCCACTTTCTCCCCCGTCAAAGCTCGCCCGCATTATAAGCACGTCAGGTCTATACACCGGCATTCGCCATAAGCATGGTGGATTGACCGGGCGCAAGGCCCGTGATGATCTACATTGGTTGTCTGCAATCCGCAAAAAAGCCCCGATTACCGGGCGGATAAAAACTGCTGAACCAAGGAGAGACGCAATGCCCTATGTACCTGTAGCGCAGCTCAATGATCATGTCGGCAAGGAACTGGGACGTTCCGAATGGCTCACCATCGACCAGGCACGCATCAACCTGTTCGCAGAGGCCACGGGCGATCATCAGTTCATCCACGTCGACCCGGTCAAGGCCGCGCAGACCCCGTTCGGCAGCACCATCGCCCACGGCTTTCTGTCGTTGTCGCTGATTCCCAAACTGATCGAAGACATCCTGATCGTGCCCGAAGGCCTGAAAATGGCGGTCAATTATGGCCTGGACAGCGTGCGCTTCATCCAGCCGGTGAAGGTCGACTCCAGGGTGCGCCTGGCGGTCACCCTGACCGATGTCACCGAGAAAAAGCCCGGCCAGTGGCTGCTCAAGGCCACCTGCACCCTGGAAATCGATGGCCAGGAAAAACCTGCCTACATTGCCGAGTCGCTGTCGCTCTGCTTCGTGTAAGGCCCTGCCTGTGGTGAGGCGCTAAACCTTTCCACAGCGTATGTAAATTTATGTATCAAACTCTCGGCTGCGGCATACTCGGCGCTCAATTATCCGGATCCCGCTATGCGCCCACTCGCCCCCCTTGCCCTTGCCCTGTTGCTCACCGCCTGCGGAGACGGCGAATCGCTGTTGCCGCCCGATGCGCGTCTGCCCGATGGGGGTCGTTACCGTGGCGATGTGGTCAATGGCCTGTTGCAAGGCCAGGGCCGTGTCGACTACCCCAACGGCAGCTGGTATGCCGGCGCGTTCGACAAGGGCCAGTGGCACGGCCAGGGCGAATGGCATGGCAGCAACGGCGAAGTCTATAAGGGCGAGTTCCAGCAGGGCCTGTTCGATGGCCAGGGCAGCCTGACCACTGCCGGCAGCCAATACGTGGGCGGTTTCAAGAACGGTCGCCGCAACGGCGAAGGCACCCTCAAAGAGGGGCAGATGACCTATCGCGGCGAGTTCCTCGACGACCAGTATTCAGGCCTCGGTCGCCTGGAGCTGGCCGACGGCAGCCAGTATCAGGGTCAGTTCGCCCACGGCAAGCCGAACGGCGAAGGCCAGCGCAACGACGACAGCGGCAACCAGTTCAGCGGCCGTTTCGTCGATGGCCAGTTGGAAGGCAACGGCACGTTCAACAGCGCCGACGGCGACATCTACGTAGGCCAGTTCAAACAGAACCAGCTCAATGGCAAGGGCCGCTACGAAAACGCTGACGGCGATGTGTGGATCGGCGAATTCAAGGAAGGCGCCTTGAGCGGTAAAGGCGAGTTGATCGGCGTGGACGGCAGCCACTACGTGGGCCAGTTCAGCGATTGGCGCTTTACCGGCGAAGGCCGTCTGAACCTCACGGACGGCAGCTTCTATATCGGCGGTTTCGACAGCGACAATTATCAAGGTCGCGGCACACTGGTGCTCGCCGATGGCGCCGTGCAGGCCGGCACCTGGGTCAATGGCCTGCGCGTGCGAGACGCCGACGGCAAGCTGCTGCCCGACCCGCTGGAAATCGGCGTGCTCGCCCAGGGCCGTTTGCTCAACGAGGCGCTTGCCGCGGTGCCCGCCTCCACCCCTGCCGTGGAGCTGTACACCCTGGCCGTGGCCGGCGACGGCAAGCAAAGCGTGTTCCTGCGCGAAGCCGATTACGTCAGCAACATGCTCGCCACGCGCTTCGGCGCCCGTGGGCAGATTCGCCTGGTCAACCATCGCGACCACATCACCGACCGCCCCCTGGCCACCCGCGAAAGCCTGCGCCGCGCGGTGCAGACCCTGGCCGAACGCAGCGGGCCGGAAGACCTGGTGTTTATCTACCTGACCAGCCACGGCACCCACGAACATGAACTGGTGCTCGACCAGCCGCGCATGGAGCTGGCCGACCTGCCCGCCGACGAGCTGGCCGCCGTGCTCACCCCGCTGCAAAACCGCGACAAGATCATCGTGATTTCCGCCTGCTATTCCGGCGGCTTCATTCCGGCGCTGAAAGACGAACACACGCTGATCATGACCGCTTCGCGGGCCGATCGCGTGTCGTTCGGCTGTTCCGAGGAAGCCGACTTCACCTACTTCGGCGATGCCCTTTTCGCACAGGCTTTTAACCAGACCGACGATTTGCAGCAAGCCTTCAAACTGGCGCAACTGCACGTGACCGAGCGCGAGCAGGCGGACAACTTCGAAGCCTCCGAACCGCAGATCTGGGCGCCCAAGGGGGTGATCGCCCACTGGCAACTCTTACGCAAACAGCAGGCACGAAAGGCGCTCGAAAGCGTCTCAATGAATAGCAAGGAAGCCAAAGGCAACTAAGCTGTAATGTGTAATAAGGGGGAAACACCATGTACCTGACACCTCAGCATATCCTGCTCGCAGGCGCCTCAGGCCTTACCGGCGAACACCTGCTGGACCGCCTGCTCAACGAACCTACCGTCAGCCGCGTACTGGCGCCGAGCCGAAAACCACTTGCCGAACACCCCCACCTGGAAAACCCGGTGGGCGAACCGGCAGTGGTTCTGCCACAGCTGAGCGGCCAGGTGGATATCGCCTTCTGCTGCCTGGGCACCACCATCAAGAAAGCCGGCTCCGAAGCGGCCTTTCGCGCCGTCGACCTGGACATGGTCGTGGCCTTTGCCAAACGCGCGCGGGAACTGGGCGCGCGACACCTGATCGTGATCAGCGCGATTGGCGCCGACCCGAAATCCTCGGTGTTCTACAACCGGGTCAAAGGCGAAATGGAACAGGCATTGAAGGCGCAGGACTGGCCGCAATTGACCATCGTGCGGCCTTCGCTGCTGCTGGGTGACCGACTGGAACCGCGTCTGGCCGAACAACTGGCCGGGCCGTTGTCGCGCTTGATTCCAGGCAAGTACCACGGCATCGAAGTGTGCGACCTGGCTCGGGCCATGTGGCGCCTGGCTCTGGAGGAACAGAATGGGGTGCGGGTGGTGGAGTCGGATGAGTTGCGCAAACTCGGCAAGTAACCGCTCTTATCAACACAAAATAGCGCGTTGATTTTAAAGCCTGAAGTTCAGGCAGCCACATGCCTGTGGCGAGCGGGCTTGCCCGGCGCCGGGCTTGCCCTAATTCCGTTCAGTTAAGGAAAATGTGTGGGCTTATTGTGGCGAGCGGGCTTGCCCCGCGTTGGGGTGCGAAGCGCCCCCAATCGAGCAAAACGCGGTGTACCTGATACGGCTCAGCGCCTGGCTTTGGGGCTGCTGCGCAGCCCAACGCAGGACAAGCCTGCTCGCCACAGGGAATCTGCGCTTAACTGAACGGCATTAGGGCAAGCCCGCTCGCCACAAAACGCCCACTCGCCACAACAGACCGGCTCGCCACAGAGGCGCCAATTGTTAGAGACCGCCCGTCGCGTTAAAGCCTACGCCCAGCACTGTCAACACCGACAGCGGCAACAACAGCGTATCGAGCAGTGCGCTGGCCGGCAGGTCTGCATGTGGGTAGCGCGGCGCCTCAGCCCCGAACTTGTCCTTGGCACAGCAGCCGCCGTCAATCGCGTACAGGTCCAACCGTGTACCGGCATACACCACCGGCGCGCCGGGCTGCGCGGCATCCAGCGTGCGTGCCGTGGCGCAGCCGGCCAGTTGCAGCGCCAACACCACCAGCAACGCCTTATTCATCACTGCTCAAATGGTGCTCGCCCCAGCGCGGCAGCATGTCCTGGGGAATATTGAGCAGGTTGAGAATGCGCGCCACCACGAAATCCACCAGGTCGTCGATGGTCTGCGGCTGGTGGTAGAAGCCCGGCGACGCGGGCAGGATGGTCACGCCCATGTTCGACAACTTGAGCATGTGCTCCAGGTGAATGCTCGAGTACGGCGCTTCACGCGGCACCAGAATCAACTGGCGACGCTCCTTGAGTGTCACATCCGCCGCCCGCTCGATCAGGTTGTTGCAGGCACCGGTGGCAATCGCCGACAACGTACCGGTGGAGCACGGCACCACCACCATCGCCGCAGGTGCGCCGGAGCCCGAGGCCACCGGCGACATCCAGTCCTCTTTGCCGTACACCTTGATCTGCCCCGCCGCCGCACCGGTGTATTCGGTGAGGAACGCTTGCATCGTCTGCACCTTGGGCGGCAGCGCCACGTCGGTTTCGGTGGCCATTACCAACTGCGCGGCCTTGGAGATCAAAAAGTGCACCTCGCGCTCTTCACGCACCAGGCAATCGAGCAGGCGCAGGCCGTAGGGCGCGCCCGAAGCGCCGGTCATTGCCAGCGTAACGCGTTCCGGGCCGCTCATTTGAGCGCCTCGGCCAGCTTGCCGTGCAGGCCGCCGAAGCCGCCATTGCTCATGACCACCACGTGGGTGCCTGGCCCGGCCTGCTGTTTGACGTGCTCAATGATGCCGTCGATGGAATCGCACACCGTCGACGGGACGGTGCACAGCGCGGCAATTGCCGGCAGGTCCCAGCCGAGATTGGCAGGGGCATACCAGACCACCTCGTCGGCATCGTTGACGCTCTGCGGCAAGCCATCACGGTGCGCGCCGAGCTTCATGGAGTTTGAACGAGGCTCGACAATCGCGATAACCCGGGCATCACCGACCTGCTTGCGCAGGCCATCCAGGGTGGTGGCAATCGCCGTGGGGTGGTGGGCAAAGTCGTCGTAAATGGTAATCCCATTCACGTCAGCGACCTTTTCCATACGACGCTTCACGCTTTTGAACGCGCTCAACGCAGCGATACCCATAGCGGGCACCACACCCACATGCCGTGCGGCAGCCAGGGTGACCAAGGCATTGGCGACGTTATGCTGGCCAGTCATGTCCCACGCAACGATGCCCTGCGCCTCGCCTTCAAACAGCACTTCAAAACGCGAACCGTCTTCGCTCAGCAGCCTGGCCTGCCACTGCCCGCCAGCGCCGGTGGTCTGCACCGGGGTCCAGCAGCCCATGTCGATCACGCGCTGCAGCGCAGGCTCTGTGGTGGGATGGATCACCAGGCCTTCGCTGGGGATGGTGCGTACCAAATGGTGGAATTGCCGCTCAATGGCCGGCAAGTCAGGGAAAATGTCGGCGTGATCGAACTCGAGGTTATTGAGAATCGCTGTACGCGGGCGGTAATGGACAAACTTGGAGCGCTTGTCGAAAAAGGCGCTGTCGTATTCGTCGGCTTCGATTACAAAAAATGGCGTGCTGCCCAGACGGGCCGACACCGAAAAGTTCTGCGGCACACCGCCGATCAAAAAACCCGGACTCATGCCGGCATGCTCCAGCACCCAGGCGAGCATGCTGCTGGTGGTGGTCTTGCCGTGGGTGCCGGCCACTGCGAGTACCCAGCGACCTTGCAGCACATGGTCGGCCAGCCACTGCGGGCCGCTGACATACGGCAGACCTTTATTGAGCACATACTCGACCGCCGGGTTGCCACGGGACATGGCATTGCCGATCACTACCAGGTCCGGAACGGGGTCGAATTGTGAGGGGTCGTAGCCTTGGGTCAATTCAATGCCCTGGGCTTGCAGTTGCGTGCTCATGGGCGGATAGACGTTGGCATCGGAGCCGGTGACGTGATGGCCCAGTTCTTTGGCGAGTACCGCCATCGAGCCCATGAATGTGCCGCAAATACCAAGAATATGAATGTGCATGGTTGACCTCTTGAACATCGAGGCAGGTTAGCGCAGGGAGGGGGAAATCGCACCTGTTATGCGGCGGGTCGCCGAACGATGAATGCTGGCGCACGTCGCCCGGCGGGCCTGCGTCAGACAGTAGTTGAAGCCTCGGCTTTACGCTCCTGCGCTTTCATCGCAGCGAGGAAGCGCAGTTTTTCATAAGCTGCGGCCAGAGGGTTGAACTTCCTTTCGATCAGATCAAGACGCTCTTTTGGATCTTCAGGTATTTTTTCTCCGGGTTTATACGGTTTGAAAACAAGCCCGTTCTGCCGCGCGGCTTTTTTGAAATGTTGCTCGGAAAGGCCCAATAACTTTTCGAGGTTGCTCAGGCGCCCGACGTCATCACTTGGCCAACTCGCATTTTTGGTGAACACGCTGCTGGTGTCGCCCAGCATGAACATGACGGCCGAGGCCATGCCGAGCAGCTTTACCTCGAAGTCTTCCAGGCGTGCCTTGACAGAGTCTGTTGTAGTCGAGTGCTCAGCCTCAGACTGAAGAGGTGTGCCAGTTTTGGGCTGACTTGAGGCCCCCGGCAGGAAAGGCGGCGGCAGCACTCCAGGGGCGTATGAAGACTTGATTGTCTCCCCGGTGGCCACGGAACCGGCATAGGCCGCTACATTGATAGGCGCACTGACAACGCCGGTGATCCCGGCACTGATAAACGCATCACGCGCCACTCGGCTGGCGTTGGGCCCGGTCGACACCACACCGGCCTTGATCAGGCTCTCGGCGTCGATAACCCGCTTGGCGGCCTCAGCCACACTGAGCGGCGCCTGCCTACGCAAGTTCGTCATCATCACTTCGTCATTTGCCTTGATTTTATTGGCAATAATGACCGTCTTTCCGGCATCCCTGAAACCGCTTCCCGAAAGCTTCGGAGCGGGGCCGGGTTGAGACTTGAGCGGGGGTGCAGGCTTGGGCCTGGGCGTGGAGACCGGTACCGTGTCTGGAAGACCGGCTGGTCTGGTTGACCTTCGTCCGAAAAGCCCGCCAAAGCCTATGCTTTTAATACCTCGCTTGCTGCGCGCCAAAGGTTGATCCAAATGATCAGTCTCGTGGGGGCTGGATTGCACAGGGGGATGATCGACGCCATCAGGTTGTAAAGTAATGATCGGGATAGGTGGATTTATAATTATCATCATGTTAGCTCGCGTGAGTTTTATTGTGTGAATCGCTCTTACAGCTGCCCTGTTTGAGTGGGCAGCTGGGCTGGAGCAGTTCCTGTGAATAGGCCTACGCAACCTGTATGAAAGTTTCAGGTAATTCATAAAAAGAGTTTTTAACCGACATTTTCAACGCTGCCCACCTACATGAATGGAAACCTGCCATCTCAGGCAATTGCTGGCTGAAAAAAAGCGCCGTGGGGCTCGATAAGGAAGCGTGCACACTACCTCTTCGAACAACACGGCGATTGGTAGTCAAGGTTTTTCTAGTGCCGTTAACAGCACTGTGGCCCCTCAGGTTTTAATAAGCGATGCCCCAGCCTTACGCCGTTTTGACTTTAATTTCATTCGTGACGGCCTCACTGAGAGCGATGATAACAGCCAGCCTGGACTCAATCACTTTTGCGCGCGACTCGATAAGTGGATCTTCGATGCGAAAGTACTCAGGAAGCGCAAAGGGAACATTGAACTTTTCAGCCAGTTTAATGAAACCTTTCTCAGCCTCGATAATGATCGACTCAAGTGAAGTCATCCGCTGTTCGTCGCTTTTAAGAGCCCATTGCAGATCTGCCTTAATTTCTTTCTCCCCAACAAGTTTCGTCAACATATTCGCTACAGCAAAAACTTCCTCCTGAGTCTTATCGATAATTTTTGTATCTTTCAGGGAAGCAGCGAATTTAACGGCGGGATCGTCGGCTAATACCTTTTTTAAGGCCTCGACAATACCGGCAACCGCGGGTGTCACCACCGCACCGACGCCTATAACGATCAAAGCCTTCTTAGTGTCCGAAATTTTCTTTTTCTCGGGCTCCGCGATCGCCTCGGACTTAGCATCGACGTCCTCAACGTCTGCCTTGAGACGTGTATCGGTATCCGATGTCCCTGTAGCCTCTTCAAATTCCTTTTTTGCTTTCTTCAACGTGTCTGAGGAAAAGGGCGATACCGCCTTGCCGTTAACATTTGCACTGGGCACCGCCAAGTGTACGGAAGTAGGCTCTACGATGACGACGTCTTCCCGTCCAAGTTTGCTGACAGTATTATCATCCAGCTTGATTTCGGCTTGCTGTTTGGCGAAATCCTGATCGAATCGAGTAATCCCCGACGCTTCGGAAGTACTGACTGCGCTCCCTGATGCCTTTATAGAGTCCGGCGCCTTGATATCTGCCGGAGCAGGTGCAGTTTTTTTCTTAAAAAGCCTGGAGAGTCGCCCACGAGCAGGTCTGGTGAAGCGGTCACCCTCATCAGCAAACATCTCATATTCGATAGCATCGCCAGCACGTTTAGCGTTTGTTGCAGTAACGTGGTTGTCTGGTGATACAGGTGCTGCTGATGGTTTGCTCGCTGCCTCAGGCGCCAACTGCTGCTGAGCGAAAGACAACTGCGATACTGTTGAGCTTATAACGTTCATATGATTCACCTAATGATTAACTTACATTAGGAAGCCATCCATTTCCTCCACAAATTAAGTGGCAAACCCACCCATAAAGTTCCAAAAAAACAATAAACAACTGCCATCTAGCTTATTATTACAGTTTGTAAAAATGGCACGCGCCACCGGCAACAAGGCATTCACTAAAAGACGTTGCAACGTTCTAAATACTTACGCTGTGGCCGCGCCAACTACCGCATCCTGGGTCAGCTGCACGCCATAGGGGGTTTTAGTTATAACGTTATAAGCATACCAGCCCCCATTGAGAAAGATCGCTGTTGCAGGCTTTATATCCTCGGCCTTACCCGTTACTCTCCGATGAAAGTTTCTGACAATATCATTGTGTTGATACGTTTTTCTGGAATCAACATTTTTAACGGATTTTGACAATCTTTGCGGCACGAGAGCACCCAGATTCCGCGTCTCCTTCTGCAACGCATTTAGCCCACTTCTTATATTTTTTGGTGCTTCTAAAAAATCGTCTATCGAGAAAGATGAAGCGATTCCTTTCACTGCTCCCGAAGCGGCAGACTTTATTAAGCCGCGCCCCGCTTTAAGGGACTTTCGAACATGCCCGGCGGTGGGTATAAGAAAGCCGAAAATATCCATACCAAGCTCTAAGACAGCCTCTGACGCATTCCCATCAATGGCCGCCTTGATCCCATCATGAAAAGGGGCAAGGCTGAGAAAAAAACTGTCCAGCTTTCTATTGGTTATTCTTTCCCGCTCTCTGTCTGTCACGCCCTTTGCCAACGCTTTCGCGTGTTCATCCGGGGGGAGAAAGTGATGACTAACCGTTGAACCCAATGCGCGACTTCTTCTGGAAAAATAACTGCCTTTCAGGCCATCTGCGATATCAGATGGCACATGCACGCCAGAAAAATCCGTATCCGGTGGTGCCAATCGTTCGACCAGTACCCGTGATCTGGCATGACCTTTTGCCGGTGCACCATGGTAGGGGTTATCGTCAATGCGAAGCACATCACCACGATCATTGCGCAAAGGCCTTACCCAGGGTTTTTGTGGCCTGCTCACGAGAGGTCTCGATAAACCTGGCTCTTTGACTATCTTTGCCTGAGCGGGAAAATAACTGTAGTAGTCAAAAAGCCCGTTACCGCGATCGGCCTGTATAAGCACGCCATGAAGCCCTGTCAGTGCTTCAACCTCTTGAGGGCTGGGCTTGCCATTAGGAACGAAACGCTCTCGACCATGCACCTTGACATAATTTGTACCATCATAAGTTCTACGCACAGCGTAAAAGCTGATAGGTGACGTATTAAAAATCTCCCTATCAGCCAGAGGCAGCAAGGACATGTGATACCTGAACAACGTGCTAACAGCCGTCTCTTTTTTTGCCAGATACTTCGAAAATTCCGTGTCAAACGCTTCATTAATATCTGGATTTAATTTATGAAACTGTCGTCGCATACTATTATACGGTACGGCCTTTTCATCACTTGACACCCAAACTTTTGCATTAAGTTCTCCAGACATATAAATATCAACCAGCGAATAACTGAAGTTCAGCGGCCAATATTCCTTATCATCTTTGATGACCTTACTCTCGAAATCCACCCCCTCACCAAAAACCCGCTCCAACTCTAAAATCGCAACGTCCTTACGGGTAGGAGGCGACGCGTTCAAAGCGCCAGACGCCCAACTCAACTCCTTTTTCTGTTTTATCAATGCGGTCACTGCCAGATTGTAATCCTGTGCAGAATAATCATTATGTGCACGCGCGCTGATTACCCCATTTGCAACACCCCAGTCCGTGACCGCCCCCCGCCGGACTTCCTTCAACTGCTCATCACCTTCGCTCGAAATCGGGTCAGTAGCGCCAAAAAGCGTGACCTGAGCCTGTGTCATATTGGCCACGGCACCCGGGACCTGTTTTTCAATGCGCAATGCATCAATGGAATAAGTCGCCCACGTATGGGAACCATAAACAACATTAGGCAGCTGAGTTTTCGCCAGAAACTCTGGCGCTGAAATCGACAACAACAAATGCGCCGCGACAGGCGCAATCTCACGGCCTACCTTACCTTCAAGATGACGAATAAGACGTTGCGTAATGTCGGCGGGCGATAAACCGATATTTTCTGGTGCATACACGTTGTAACCCATCAAGTTGTGACGTGATACACCGGCAGCAGGATCCAGGTCGAGTGCCAGTGCTGCACTGGCAAACTCAAGGGCACTGGTTTCAGTTTCAACTCCCAGTACCTCTTCCTGTATTTTTTTGCCCAAGGCTTTTGCGGCCGGCAATCGAATAAGCTCATCCAGTACCTTTGCTGGATTATTTTTTATCGCCTTCCTTGTACTTTCAGGAAGATTGCGGGCCAGCCGACCCATCAAACTTTCTACACCTGGTCCGACGTCAGTCGTTGTTGCCCTATTTTCCGACTGAGCTTTCCATTGCTCTACCACACTCAGAATCTGCTTTTTCGCGTCGTCACTCAGCGCTGCAGAGTCTGATGAACGTATCAAAGGCCGCGCGCCACCTGTATTTGACTGAGGCGCCCTGGCAGCAAGGTCAAAGAACAACGTGTTCGCCAGGTTTTCGGCTTCTCTGGCGTTCTTCGGCACATAAAGCTCATTGCCCTCCAGTATGTCGGCCACACTGAGTTCGCTGCACGGTTTACCTTCAATGATGGAATAGGTGGAGCGGGGATCGACAGGGATGAAAACCTTGTTCAGGTTAATTCTCCCCGTGGCATCGTTGGCTTGTAACTTCAGCGCAGCAATGAGCGCATGATTGTTAGCGTCATCACCCAATGCTGTTTGCTTTTGCTCCAGCGACTCTGGAGATCGTTGTGACGCATGGGGCATTTGCTTGAATGAAAAGCCTGAACCCGCCTGTAATCCAGCGAGTTTCTGCAGAGCCTGTGCAGGCATAAGGTCAATAGGCTCGTTATAGAATTTCCCCACCAGGAACATAGGTACCTCGCCCGCAGGCCAGGGTAGATCAAGGGTTTGGCCAGGTTCAGGTGCGATGACGTTCGCGATAGACAACAGTGTTCCGCAGATTTCAGACCATCCCGAGCCGTCCGTGAGAGAAAAGGTATGTTCTTTATCGCCGACTCTGCCTGCAAGCTCTCCAGTGGAAGGATTCAACCTCAGTTTCGTCGTATCCAGACCTTGCTCCTTCGCCCATGCCGAGAAAGCAGCGCCGCTTAATGCACTCTCCAGCGTCGTACGCCAGCGTCCCAGTGTGGACTCTGGAGCAACTGAAACAGAAGGTGGGTTTATCGACGTCTCAAAGACATGGTTAGCCGACCCGCGTGCGAATGCTTTTGCCACTGCGGCATCAGCCACTGCGCGGGCACCAAGAGTGTCATCCTGCTCGGCACTGCGTTTCTTACGAATAACGCCGTCATCCGCGCTTCGAACACTCGAAAATGACGACGACGATATTTTATTTTCAGCATTCGAGGCGCACGTTTCAATAAGAGGAGCACCATAAAGAGCAACAACTGGTACCGCGATATTCTCGTTATAAATCATTTGACTGCTCCGCTGTAGAAACGGTAGTTCCCCGTTCATACACTGAGTGGTCGCTTGACCTACAATTTACACGCTACGCGCCCTACAAATGTACCTTGAAGTTTCAAGCGATGGCACCTATTTGCCTAACACACTATAAATTCAATAGCTTACCAAGGCATAACAAAATGTGACTGAATCGCTGATGACGTCATTATGAACCTCAATGACTTAGTAACATGCCGATCATTCTAAAAAACCTGTAGCTTAAGTTACCAAATACCTGGTAATTCCGTGCTTTCGCAATTTTCTGTAAAGCGTATTTCTACTCACGCCTAAACAGGCAGCGGTATGAGTCATGTGCCAGCATTGACGCTCCAGAACATCCAGCAGAGCAAGGCGCTCTGCGTTACCCAAGGCGCGCTGCGTGCTCGCCTCAGCAACGCCCTCGGGCTGAACCTGCCGGATAATCATGGGCAGATCTTCTACACACACCCTCCCATCGTCGCAGAGAGCACACAGTGTGCGCAGGACTGTACGTAACTGACGCAGGTTTCCAGGCCAGGCGAACGTCAACAATGCCTCACGTGCAGCAGCACTGAGCTCCACCGATTGGCCGCCTGCTTCCTGCATCAACAAAAAATCCAACACCTGTGACTTGTCAGCACGATCACGCAACGCCGGCAGCGCCACCTCCAGACCATTTAGCCGGTAATACAAGTCCTCGCGGAAACTGCCTTCTTGCACACGCTCCAGCAGATTGCGGTGGGTGGCGCTGATGATTCTGACATCCACGGCCTGAGGCTCACCGCCGATGGGCACCACGATACGGTCCTCCAGCACTCTTAACAGGCGGGTCTGCAGAGCAAGGGGCATATCGCCGATTTCATCCAGAAACAGCGTCCCACCATCGGCCTCTTGCAGTTTGCCCGGCATGCCTTCCTTGCGCGCGCCGGTGAAGCTGCCGCCTCGGTAGCCAAACAGTTCGCTTTCAATCAGGCTTTCCGGGATAGCGCCGCAGTTGATGGCGACAAACGCCTTATCGGCCCTTCGACTGGCCTGGTGCACGGCCTTGGCGAAGGCTTCCTTGCCGCAGCCGGTTTCGCCATTGATCAGCAGCGGTACATCGCGCTCGAATACTTTGAGCGCCCTGCCAAAGTCCGCCTGCAGCGCGGGATCGCTCAGACAAATACCCGGCAGGCTTGGCACTTCTGGACTGGCAGCGGGTGTCGGCACGCTGCGCTGTTGACCACGCAATGCAGCAAATAGATGACGACCCTCACGGGTACGCAGTGGCCAGCTCGCGGTGGCATTGGCGCTTGCGCGCCCAAGCAATTGGTCAAGCGTACAGTCGAACAGCGCTTCCACAGGGTGCCCGAGCAAACCGCCGCGAGCCTGCCCCAGCAGGTTCAGGGCACTTTGATTGGCCGCGCAGATACGCCCATCGCCATCGAACGCCAACAGCCCCTCACTGAACAGGCCCACTGACTCGGCCTGCAGATGAAAGCGCAGCAACCAGTGATGCTCAAAATGACGCAGGAAGTAACAGCTCTCGATCATCTTGGCCGACAGGTTCACCAGCGCCATCGTGTGAAACTGGCTCTGACGCGACACGGCTTCACGCGCCGATGACACATCCAGCACCGCGAGCAACTCGCCATGGGGGTCGAACACCGGGCTCGCCGAGCAGGTCAGGCCGGTGTGACGGCCACGAAAATGCTCATCGCGGTGAATCGTTACGGACTGGCGCTCCACCAGGCAAGTGCCGATGCCATTGGTGCCTTCGCACGCCTCGCTCCAATCGGCACCAAGCCAAAGCCCGGCGCGCTCGAAAATCCTGCGCTCGGACGGCGCAGTGACACAGTTGAGGATCACCCCGCGCGCATCGGTGAGCAGCACCGCGTGACCGGCGCCGGAGAGTTGCTGGTGCAGGCTGTTCATCTCGCTGCCGGCGATGTGCAGCACCTGTTGCAGGCGCTCGCGGCTTTCCTGCAAGCGGCCGTGTTCGAGCACGGTGGGGGCGATAGTCTGAGCAGGGTCGAGGTGGTAGTCCTCCAGGCAGCGCAGCCAGGAGCGCGCGATGGAAGGATCGCTGGACGGGTCGCGGCCATGGGCCACGGTGATGACTTGTCGGGCATGGCGGCTGAAATGATCGTTGCGCATTTTTTATTGTTCTCCCTGCGTGAGAACGGCCAGCATCCCCCAGCCATCCAGCCAATGCAATCGCGCGCCCATGGGGTGTACCGTTTATGGCACAAACTGTCACTTCGACTGTACCGCCTGCGTGACAGCAACGGTTTGCAACAAACGCCAACCCCTTGATTTACCTGACCTGCCACGCGCTGGCCCGACCTTTGCTCTACGCTTTATCACGCGCAACATCGCTGTACTCCAATAAACATAAAAGTCAGGAGATACCCACCATGCGTTACGCACACCCCGGCACCGAAGGCGCCATCGTTTCGTTCAAGGCCAAATACGGCAACTACATCGGCGGCGAATTCGTGGCGCCGGTCGACGGCAACTATTTCACCAACACCTCGCCGGTCAACGGCAAACCGATCGCCGACTTTCCGCGCTCCACCGCCAAAGACATCGACAAGGCGCTGGACGCCGCCCATGCCGCCGCTGACGCCTGGGGCAAGACCTCGGCCCAGGACCGCTCGCTGGTGCTGCTGAAAATCGCCGACCGCATCGAACAGAACCTTGAACTGCTGGCCATCACTGAAACCTGGGACAACGGCAAGGCCGTGCGTGAAACCCTCAACGCCGACATTCCGCTGGCCGCCGACCACTTCCGCTACTTCGCCGGCTGCATCCGCGCCCAGGAAGGCAGCAGCGCCGAAATCAACGAACACACCGCCGCCTATCACTTCCATGAACCGTTGGGCGTGGTCGGGCAGATCATCCCGTGGAACTTCCCGCTGCTGATGGCCGCCTGGAAACTCGCGCCGGCCCTGGCCGCCGGTAACTGCGTGGTGCTCAAGCCCGCCGAACAAACACCGCTGGGCATCAACGTGCTGATGGAGCTGATCGGCGACCTGCTGCCGCCGGGCGTGCTGAACGTGGTGCACGGTTTCGGCAAGGAAGCCGGCGAAGCCCTGGCCACCAGCAAGCGCATCGCCAAGATTGCCTTTACCGGCTCCACGCCGGTGGGCTCGCACATCATGCATGCGGCGGCCGAGAACATCATTCCGTCCACCGTCGAGCTGGGTGGCAAGTCGCCGAATATCTTCTTTGCCGACATCATGAAGGCCGAGCCACAATTCATCGAGAAAGCCGCTGAAGGCCTGGTGCTGGCGTTCTTCAACCAGGGCGAGGTGTGCACCTGCCCATCGCGCGCGCTGGTGGAAGAGTCGATCTACGACGACTTCATGAAAGTGGTGATGAAAAAGGTCGAGTCGATCAAACGTGGCGACCCGCTGGACACCGACACCATGGTCGGCGCCCAGGCATCCGAGCAACAGTTCGACAAGATTCTGTCCTACCTGGAAATCGCCAAGGGCGAAGGCGCCGAGCTGCTGACCGGTGGCAAGGTGGAGAAACTGGCGGGAGACATGGCCGGCGGCTATTACATCCAGCCGACCCTGCTCAAGGGCACCAACAAGATGCGTGTGTTCCAGGAAGAAATCTTCGGCCCGGTGGTGAGCATCACCACCTTCAAGGACGAAGCCGAAGCCCTGGCAATTGCCAACGACACCGAGTTTGGCCTGGGCGCTGGTCTGTGGACTCGCGATATCAACCGCGCGTATCGCATGGGCCGCGCGATCAAGGCGGGCCGTGTGTGGACCAACTGCTACCACCTGTACCCGGCGCATGCGGCATTCGGTGGTTACAAAAAGTCCGGCGTGGGCCGTGAGACCCACAAGATGATGTTGGATCACTACCAGCAGACCAAGAACTTGCTGGTGAGCTACGACATTAATCCGCTGGGCTTCTTCTGATTTTCTGACTGCAATGCAAGTCCCTGTGGGAGGGGATTTGCTCCCGATTGCAGTGTGTCAGCCACTCTGTGTGCCACTGACCCACCGCTATCGGGAGCAAGCCCCCTCCCACACTTGGATCTCCACAGGTACTTGCGATGTGTATTCGGCCTATATAGGCCGAGTTAAAAACAATAAGAATGGAAGGTACTTCCTCATGTCCAGCGAACCCACTCGCTCCTCCGTCGACTTCGAAAACGTCGACAGCGACTACTTCCAACAACGCGAATTGAAAAAAGGCGCCGCCGGCTGGGTGCTGCTGGTCGGCCTGGGCGTTGCCTACGTGATTTCCGGCGACTACGCCGGCTGGAATTTCGGCCTGGCCCAGGGTGGCTGGGGCGGCATGTTCCTCGCCACGTTGCTGATGGCCACCATGTACCTGTGCATGTGTTTTTCCCTGGCCGAGCTGTCGTCCATGATTCCTACCGCCGGTGGCGGCTACGGCTTTGCCCGTAGTGCCTTCGGACCCTGGGGCGGGTTCCTTACCGGCACCGCCATCCTTATCGAATACGCCATTGCCCCCGCCGCCATCGCGGTGTTTATCGGCGCCTATTGCGAGTCGCTGTTCGGCATTGGCGGCTGGATGATTTATCTGGCGTTCTACATCCTCTTTATCGGCATCCATATCTTCGGCGTGGGCGAAGCGCTGAAGCTGATGTTTGTGATCACCGCCGTCGCCGCCATTGCCCTGGGCGTGTTTCTGGTATCGATGGTGCCGCACTTCAGTGTCGCCAACCTGCTGGACATGCCGGTGACCGAAGCGCGAGGCGCCAGCAGCTTCCTGCCGTTCGGCTACGTCGGCGTGTGGGCTGCGATCCCTTATGCCATCTGGTTTTTCCTTGCGGTGGAAGGCGTGCCGCTGGCCGCCGAAGAAACCCGCAACCCCAAGCGCGACCTGCCGCGCGGCCTGATCGGCGCCATTGTGGTGCTCACCAGTTTTGCCTTGTTGATTCTGGTGATTGCGCCGGGCGGCGCCGGCACCTATGCGCTGGTCAAATCCGGCAACCCGCTGGTTGAGGCGCTGGCCCTGGCGTACGGCGGTTCGACCTGGATGGGCAGCTTCGTCAACCTGGTCGGGCTGGCAGGACTGATCGCGAGCTTTTTCTCGATCATCTATGCCTATTCCCGGCAGATTTTTGCCTTGTCCCGTGCCGGCTACCTGCCGCGCAAGTTGTCCGAGACCAACAAGAGCAAGGCGCCGGTACTGGCGCTGGTGATCCCCGGCATCATCGGCTTTGGCCTGTCGCTGACCGGCCAGGGCGACTTGCTGATCCTGGTGGCCGTGTTTGGCGCGACCATTTCCTACGTGCTGATGATGGCCGCACACATCACCCTGCGCATTCGCCGCCCCAAAATGGACCGTCCGTACCGCACGCCGGGCGGCATCTTCACCTCGGGCGTGGCGCTGGTACTGGCCTGCGTGGCCGTGGTGGCGGGCTTTCTGGTGGATCCACGGGTGGTGATTGGCGCCGCGATCATCTATGGAGTATTAATTGCTTACTTTGCTTTCTACAGCCGGCATCACTTGGTAGCAGGCACGCCCGAAGAAGAATTCGCGGCGATCCAGGCCGCAGAGGCCGCCTTGCACTGAGCTGCCGTAAACCTCGATGCGGGCGCTGCCTGCGTCGCCAAGGAGACACTGTATGACAAGTTTTTCCCACGCGGTGGGTGCGCAAACCTACCGCTTCGACAGCCTCAAGGACGTGATGGCCAAGGCCAGCCCGGCCCGTTCCGGTGACGTCCTCGCAGGCGTCGCCGCGCAGAACGACGGTGAACGGGTCGCGGCGCAAATGGCCCTGGCGAACATCCCGCTCAAGCACTTCCTCGAAGAAGCGCTGATCCCGTATGAACGCGACGAAGTCACCCGGCTGATCATCGACACCCACGACAAACAAGCCTTTGCCGTGGTCAGCCACCTGACCGTGGGCGGCCTGCGCGACTGGCTGCTCAGCGATGCAGCCGACGAACATTCCCTACGCGCCCTGGCGCCCGGGCTGACACCGGAAATGGCCGCGGCGGTCTCCAAGATCATGCGCGTGCAGGACCTGGTGCTGGTGGCGCAGAAGATCCGCGTGGTCACCCGCTTTCGCGGCACCATGGGCCTGCGCGGGCGCCTGTCGACGCGCCTGCAACCCAACCACCCCACTGACGAACCGGCGGGCATCGCCGCGAGCATCCTCGACGGCCTGCTCTACGGCAACGGCGACGCCATGATCGGCATCAATCCGGCCACCGACAGCACCGCCTCGATCTGCGCCATGCTGGAGATGCTCGACGCAATCATCCAGCGCTACGAAATCCCCACCCAGGCCTGCGTGCTGACCCACGTCACCACCTCCATCGAGGCGATCAACCGTGGCGTACCGCTGGACCTGGTGTTTCAGTCGATTGCCGGCA
Source organism: Pseudomonas sp. MH9.3 (assembly GCF_034354675.1). Taxonomy (NCBI): domain Bacteria; kingdom Pseudomonadati; phylum Pseudomonadota; class Gammaproteobacteria; order Pseudomonadales; family Pseudomonadaceae; genus Pseudomonas; species Pseudomonas sp. MH9.3. The sequence continues at coordinate 2,967,938 of NZ_CP133785.1, forward strand.
CCGAGGCGGCCAACGCCAGCTTCGGCATCAGCCTGAGCGTGCTGCAGGAAGGTTACGACGCAGGCTTGAGCCTCAAGCGCGGCACCCTGGGCCAGAACCTGATGTATTTCGAAACCGGCCAGGGCAGTGCCTTGTCCGCCAACGCGCACTTTGGCGTCGATCAGCAAACCTGCGAAACCCGCGCCTATGCGGTGGCGCGGCATTTCAAGCCGTTTCTGGTCAACACCGTGGTCGGCTTTATCGGGCCCGAGTACCTGTACAACGGCAAGCAGATCATCCGCGCCGGCCTTGAAGACCACTTCTGCGGCAAGTTGCTCGGCGTGCCCATGGGCTGCGACATCTGCTACACCAACCACGCCGAAGCCGACCAGGACGACATGGACACCCTGCTGACCCTGCTGGGCGTGGCCGGGATCAACTTCATCATGGGCATCCCCGGCTCCGACGACATCATGCTCAACTACCAGACCACCTCGTTCCACGATGCCTTGTACGCACGCCAAACATTAGGTTTAAAGCCAGCGCCGGAATTCGAACAGTGGCTGGCCAAAATGGGCATCTTTACCCAGGCCGATGGCAAGGTGCAGTTTGGCAACAGCCTGCCACCGGCGTTCCGCCACGCCCTGGCGCAACTCGGATGAAGGAGCCACCCGTGTCACTCGACCTGCCTGACAACCCGTGGCTGCAATTGCGCCGCCTCACCCCGGCACGCATCGCTCTGGGCCGCACCGGCACCAGCCTGCCCACCAGTGCGCAACTGGACTTCCAATTCGCCCACGCCCAGGCGCGGGATGCGGTGCACCTGCCCTTCGATCACGCAGGTTTGAGCAGCCAACTGGCCGAACGCGGCCGCGACAGCCTGTTGCTGCACAGCGCCGCCGCCGACCGCCACAGCTACCTGCAACGGCCGGACCTGGGTCGACGTTTAAGTGATGAGTCGGCCCAACACCTGCGCGACTACGCCGCAGCGAATCCCGGCGGCGTGGACCTGGCGGTGGTGGTGGCCGATGGTTTGTCGGCGCTGGCGGTGCATAAACATACGCTGCCGTTTCTGACGCGCATGGAAGAACAGACCCACGCCGAGGGGTGGTCCCTGTCGCCGGTTATTCTGGTGGAGCAGGGCCGCGTGGCCGTGGCGGATGAAATCGGCCAGCTGCTCGGCGCCAAAATGACGGTGATCCTGATCGGCGAGCGGCCAGGGCTCAGCTCGCCGGACAGCCTGGGCCTGTATTTCACCTACAACCCCAAGGTGGGCCTCAACGACGCCAATCGCAACTGCATTTCCAACGTGCGCCTGGAAGGCCTCAGCTACGGCATGGCGGCCCATCGCCTGCTTTACTTGATGCGAGAGGCGTGTCGCCGGCAGCTGTCGGGGGTCAATCTCAAGGACGAGGCGCAAGTGCAAACCCTCGAATCCGACGATCCGGACCTGATGAAAGGAAACTTCCTGCTTAGCCCGCCCAGCGACTGATCGCGGCACGATTGCGCTTTTTCGCGTCGTTAGGCAGCATCAAGTCACGGCCGCTCCTGTGGTCATATCCTTTGGAAGTTGAGGCCTGGCATGCGGATTACTCAAGCGACCCTGGAACACCTGGACCTGTTGACCCCGCTGTTCGTCAAATACCGTGAATTCTACGGCGCGCTGCCGTTTCCGGATTCGTCGCGGGACTTTCTGGAAAAGCGCCTGCGCCGTAAAGAGTCGGTGATTTACCTGGCGCTGGCCGATGACGACGACAAGCGGTTGCTGGGGTTCTGCCAGCTGTACCCGAGCTTTTCCTCTCTGTCGCTCAAGCGCGTGTGGATCCTCAACGACATCTATGTGGCCGAGGATGCGCGCCGGCAACTGGTGGCCGACAACCTGATGCGCACCGCGAAGAAAATGGCCAGGGAAACCCACGCGGTGCGGCTGCGGGTGTCGACCAGCAGTGACAATGAAGTGGCGCAGAAAACCTATGAGTCGATCGGCTTTCGCGAAGACACCGAGTTCAAGAATTACGTTCTGCCGATCAACCAAGACTGACGCCAAAGCCTCTCGCAGCGCCAATGTGGGTGCCTATCCCACATTGGCAACCACGACACGCCCCGCTACAAAAGCAGCACGCTTTTCAACGCTCAATCCGTATAATGCGGACCTTTCCAGGGTTGTAAGAAATGCGACAGTCACTTGTAGCCTTATTGCCCGAGCCTCCGCAGAGGCCTGCCGAGTCGGGCCGTTCACACAGGTGCCATCCATGGATTTCAACCCGCTTGACCTGATCCTGCATCTCGACGTTTACCTCGACATGCTGGTAACCAACTACGGTCCGTGGATTTACGCCATTCTGTTCCTGGTCATTTTTTGCGAAACGGGCCTAGTGGTCATGCCCTTCCTGCCGGGTGATTCCCTGCTGTTTATCGCTGGCGCCGTCGCCGCCGGTGGCGGCATGGACCCGGTACTGCTCGGCGGCCTGTTGATGCTGGCCGCGATCCTCGGCGACAGCACCAACTATGTCATCGGGCGAACCGCCGGAGAACGCCTGTTCAGCAACCCGAACTCGAAGATCTTCCGCCGCGACTACCTGCAAAAAACCCATGACTTCTACGACAAGCACGGCGGCAAAACCGTGACCCTGGCGCGCTTCCTGCCGATCCTGCGCACCTTTGCGCCGTTTGTGGCCGGCATCGCCAAAATGCCCTACCCGCGCTTCTTCGGGTTCAGCGTGCTGGGCACCATTCTCTGGGTCGGTGGCCTGGTGACCCTGGGCTACTTCTTCGGCAACGTGCCGTTTATCAAAAAGAACCTGTCGCTGCTGGTGGTGTTCATCATCCTGCTGTCGCTGGTGCCGATGATCATTGGCGTGTTCCGCAGCCGTTTCGGTCGCGCTTCCTCCGAAGCCAAGCCGCAGTAACCGGCCATGTGGTCCCTCAGCGCCTGGCGTCGCCGGCGCCTGCTGGCCCGGCACCCGATCGCCGATGACACCTGGCAGCGGGTGCGCAGCCACCTGACCTTCCTCGACGGCCTCACCGCCGAACAGGATCAGTGGTTGCGCGAAGCCTGCATCCTCTTCCTTGCCGACAAACACCTCACCGCCCTGCCCGGCGTCGACCTGCACCAGGAGCAACGCCTGCTGCTCGCCGCCCAGGCGCAGTTGCCGCTGATGAACCTGGGCGATCTCGACTGGTATCAAGGCTTCCACGAAATCGTGCTGTACCCCGACGACTTCCTCAGCCCCCAGCGCCATCGCGATGCCAGCGGCGTGGAGCATGAGTGGGACGGCGAGCACAGTGGCGAAGCCTGGCAACAGGGCCCGGTGATTCTCGCCTGGCCCGGGGTGCTGGCCAGCGGCAATTGGGAAGGCTACAACCTGGTGATTCACGAGCTCGCCCACAAGCTCGATATGCTCACCGGCGACGCCAACGGCCTGCCGCCGCTGCACAAGAATATGCGCGTGCAGGAATGGGCCAGCGTGATGCAAGACGCCTTCGATGACCTCAATCGCCAACTGGATGCCGATCCCGACATCGAGACGGTCATTGATCCCTATGCAGCGGAAAACCCGGCGGAGTTCTTTGCCGTCACCAGCGAATATTTTTTCAGTGCCCCGGATTTGCTGGTCGACAGTTATCCACAGGTGTACACCCAACTCAGCCGCTTTTATCGCCAGGATCCCCTGGCCCGCCTGCGCCACCTGCAAGCCCACGACCCGCGCTACCAGCCGCCGGTTGAATGACCGTACGACGTCTGGCGCATGGCATCGGCGTCAGAATATGCCTATAATCGCCGCCACTTTTAGGCCAATCCGGCCATGTTCAATGGCCAACTACGGGGGCAACGCCCAATGAGCTACAGCAAGATTCCGGCTGGCAAAGACCTGCCGAACGACATCTACGTCGCCATCGAAATTCCGGCCAACCACGCGCCGATCAAATACGAAATCGACAAAGACAGCGACTGCCTGTTCGTTGACCGTTTCATGGCCACCCCGATGTTCTACCCGGCCAACTACGGTTTCATCCCCAACACCCTGGCCGACGACGGTGACCCCCTCGACGTGCTGGTCGTGACCCCTTACCCGGTTACGCCAGGCTCGGTTATCCGCGCCCGCCCGGTCGGCATCCTGAACATGACCGACGACGGCGGCGGCGACGCCAAGGTGATCGCGGTGCCACACGACAAGCTGTCCCAGCTGTACGTGGACGTGAAGGAATACACCGACCTGCCACCGCTGTTGCTGGAGCAGATCAAACACTTCTTCGAGAACTACAAAGACCTCGAAAAAGGAAAATGGGTGAAGATCGAAGGTTGGGGCAACGCAGACGCCGCCCGCGCCGAGATCATGAAGTCGGTGGCTGCCTACAAAGGCTGATCCCTGATTTTCATTGCCTCGCCCATAAAAAAGCCCCGATCACTCGGGGCTTTTCTATGGGCGCACCTAAACGTCAAGTTCAACTAACAACAAACAGAGTTTAGCAAACCGATAAAGTTGAAAAATCAGGCCACAACTAAGTAAAAACCTACAGGCGCAATTCAACGCATGGTTTATTTGATTGGTTTTCTTGGCCAGTAAACTCTGCGTTTATGAATACATCAGGTGATCGTTTAAAAGCACTATTAAGGGAAGTTCATCTTTCCGCCTCCGACTTCGCCAAGAACCGCGGCGTCACGCCCCAGCACGTGAACAACTGGTTCAAACGCGGCGTGCCCATGGGCCGACTCAACGAGATCGCAGAGCTGTTATGCGTCTCCAGCCGTTGGCTGCGCACTGGCAAAGGCTCCAAACACCCACCGGCCAACTTCCTGCTGGAAGGCCCGGGAACCACGAAAGGACTCACCTACGTCCGCGAGGAAAGCGGAAAATACCTCACAGGCCCAGCCTGTCTCCCGGAAAAACTCGACGTGGAACTCCCCCTCCACCCCACGTTCACCTCCACCGAGCGCATCCGCGTCTCCCTGCACACCCTTGACGCCCTCAACGTAAACCCCGACCGTGCGGTAGGCGCCTACATGGTCGACAACAGCATGATCGACATCATCCAGCAAGGCGCCACACTCGCCATCGACCGAGGCCGCACCCAAATCATCAACGGCGAAATCTACGCCGTGGAGCATGACGGCATGCTGCGCATCAAATACCTCTACAACCGGCCCGGCGGCGGATTGCGAATGCGCAGCCACAATGCCGCCGAGCATCCGGATGAATACCTCACCTACGATGAGCGCTTCGAACAGAACTTCCTGATCGTGGGCTGGGTATTCTGGTGGTCCACCCTGAATAACCGCCGCCCACCAGTGCCGCTGGACGATCACTTATTAGGCTGGGAAGGCTCTAAATCGGATCCGGAGGTGGGCAACTGAGGTGAATGTGGGTATCATCCGCCGCACATTTGGCAGGGGGTAGCTTTGCGCTATCTATCCTGCCAGGCGATGCGGAGGAGTTCCCGCGGATGCCCCGACTATTCAGCCCGACGCGATGTGGGCTGAGCGATTTGAAGGCTGGTGAGGTTTGTCAGAAGCAAGCCGAAGCAGTCAGCGAGAAGCCGGCCACAAGCCGGCTTTTTAATGCCTGTAAAAAACCTCACTCCAGCCGTTGCATCAAGCCGGCCGCATGCACTCCACAGCCCGCTCCGCCACCATTTTCGCCATATCCACCAAATGCATCACCGCCTGCTGCGGCGCAGCTACCGGCTGTGCGAGCGCCTGCGAAGTTGCCACTGCACATTGCAGCAGCTCGGCTACCCGCAACCAGGCATCTTCAAAGCTCAGTTCTTCATTGACAGTGAATGGGTTAGTTGAAGTCGATGACAGCGAATCCGAACGAACGTTATCCATAGCAAAACCCCTAGCAGTAAGTGGATACCACCGTCATTTCGCGACTAAACGAATAGAGGTGGCGGCTGAACGCAGGTTAGTCGACCGGCCGCTAGGCACCGGCGCACCCGAAGGTGCCCTGCGCACAGCCACCATAATGTTCAGGCGAGAAGAAACCTGAATTTGGGATGGCACGTGCGCCTAGCGATATCCGGGCGACTAAACCCGATCACTGAATAGGCAGTGACGGACCGCAGCCTAGTCGCGGGATTTCACTGGCGCAAGCCGCTGGGATTCTCTAGGAAACGTCCTGCAAATGAAAGGGATCGGACCTGCTGGCTATTCAATACGCGAGAAAGCGGCCACCGCCTACTGTCCCCTTCAAGTTGACAGTAAGACGCCCGCCACCCGATTTATCCCCCAACACCCACGCTTTAACCTGTGCCCATGTTGAACAAAACATCCAACCAACCAAAAAGGACTTCAACCATGAGCACTCCAACCTACAGTCGCTTGAACAAAGACGACGCCATCGTTCTGCTGGTCGACCACCAGACCGGCCTCATCTCGCTGGTGCAGGACTTCTCCCCCAACGAGTTCAAGAACAACGTGCTTGCGCTGGCCGACCTTGCCAAGTTCTTCAACCTGCCGACCATCCTCACCACCAGCTTCGAGCAAGGCCCCAACGGCCCGCTGGTGCCGGAGTTGAAGGAGATGTTCCCGGATGCGCCTTACATCGCGCGTCCTGGTCAGATCAACGCGTGGGACAACGAAGACTTCGTCAAGGCGATCAAGGCCACCGGCCGCAGGCAGATCATCATTGCCGGTGTGGTCACGGATGTGTGCGTGGCGTTCCCGACCTTGTCGGCGCTGGCGGAAGGGTTCGAGGTGTTTGTGGTGACGGATGCGTCGGGCACCTTTAATACCACGGTGCAACAGGCGGCCTGGAGCCGGATGACACAGGCCGGTGCGCAACTGATGAACTGGTTCTCGGTGGCGTGCGAGCTGCACCGCGACTGGCGCAACGATATCGAAGGACTGGGGAATCTGTTATCCCAGCGCATTCCCAACTATCGCAACTTGATGAATGGCTATGCGGCGCTGACAGCCCAGCAGAAGTAAGTGATCTGCCAAGCCTGCCCTGAAAGGCAGGCTTTTCACGTCTCAATCGACAAGCAAATGTGGATCGATACGCCCAAGAGCCCGCATGTACAGGTTCATGGTGGTCCCCTCACCCAATGCCGTGTGGACTTTCACCGTGCCACCCGCGCGCTGCGCGAATTCCATCACTTGGGATAATCCCAGCCCGGTGCCTTTGCCTGCGCACTTGGTGGTGAAAAAGGGCTCAAAAATCTGCGCGGCAAGGGCTTCGGGGATGCCCGGGCCGTCGTCGCTGACGCTGAGCAACAGGTAGTTGCCTGCTGCGAGCGCTTCGTCCTGGGTCAGGTTGACCAGACGCGAGGTGATGTGGATACGGCCTTTGCCGCCCAGGGCATCCCGGGCGTTGGTCAGCAGGTTGATCACCGCTGCGCTCAACTGCGCTTCTTCGCACAATACGCCGGTGCCCGGCGGCGCCAATGCCATTGAGAACTCGACACCGTCCGAAGCGGTGCGCAACAGCACGTCGCGCATGCTCTCCAGACGCTCGTTCACGTCGATGCACATCAGGTTGGGGCTGTCGTGGCGCACGCTGGTCAGCAGGTGGTTGACCAGCAATCGGCCTTGATCCACGGCTTGCATGCCGGCATCGCTGAAGCGTTCGACATCCGCCGGCCTGCGTGCGCGCAGGCGGATCATTTGCAGGCTGGCGCTCAGGGCCTGGAGCAAGTTGTTGAAGTCGTGGGCGATGCTGGCGGCTACCATGCCCAGGGACGAAACGCGCTTGGCATGATGAAGAAACTGTTCGGCCTGGCGGCCCAGGGCTTGCGCCTGGGCGAGTTCACTCTCCAGGCTGCGCGCGCGTTGTTCACGTTGTTCGCTGAGCAGGCGCAACTGCAGCAACGAGGCCGTTTGACGGGCCAGGGCCTGCAGCGCGCTGTGTTGCGCAATGGTCAGCGTGCGCGGTCGCGTGTCGATGACGCACACGGTGCCCAAGGCAAAACCTCGATCATCGCGAATCGGCGCACCTGCATAAAAGCGGATATACGGTGGCCCCAGCACCAGTGCGCTGTGCTCGAAACGCGGGTCGCACAGGGCGTCTTCAACCACCAGCACTTCATCGGGCGCGAGAATGGCATGGGCGCAGAATGCCAGGTCGCGATGGGTCTCGCGCACGTCCAGGCCAATGCAGGCCTTGAACCACTGACGCTCGTTGTCCACCAGCGACACCAGCGCAATCGGCACATCGCACAGGCCGGTCGCCAGCAGCACGATGTCGTCGAAACCTTGCTCAGGAACGCTGTCCAGAATGCCCAGGTGCTCCAGGGACCGGATGCGCTCATGCTCGTTGGCAGGAGGCGGGGCAGGAAGATGAGGCATCTGCATACGTCGCGATCAGTCCGTGAAAGAAAAGGATGCGCAGGGCATTGCGACCCGGCAAGGTAAACAAAGGAAATCTTGTGCCCGTCTGTCTCTTGGTAGCAGCAGCGAATATTCGCTGTTTTCCTGACGCCTCAGCGTACACCCGCAGGCATGCGCTGCGGTGGTTAGAGGCACCCCTACGGCAATCGTTCATTGGCTCCCCTCCGACACTGCGGTGGCGGTGTCAGTCAATAAGCAGGATCGCTATCTGAAGTAGCCGTCCAGCATGAGTTGCCGCTGACTTCTGCGCTGCTGTCGTAAGCCCATTCTGATTTTGCAAACCGTTCATCCAGCCCTATTTCGCCGGGGCAGAATCCGACGCCTTGCCCCTGCCGAGACGTCACGGATGACCCACGCTGCCCACATCGCTTTTATCGAGCATGAGCTCAATGACTTTCATCAGAGCCTGCTGATTTATCGCCAGCAGATGGGCGCCTGGTATTCGCGCGCGCTGGACTCAGTGAGCGATGGGCTGGATATGCCGTCGTTGCTCGGGATGGACCGGGTGCTTCGGGTGGGCGATGCCCAGCGCTCCGTGAGCATTGCCGATGCTGACTTTTCCACCGTGGCCCGCTGCCCGGCGGGTGGTGTGCTGAAGATTGAGAGCACGTTCGAGTCGGTCTATGACGTGCCGATTGGCGATATTACGGTTGAGGTGATCGGCCTGGATGACGGCAGTTCGACGCTGATCCAGCTGGATGAACACGGCAAGGGATCACACGTTTGCGGGGCCGGCGGGCGTTATCAGGTGCGGGTGCAGGGCGGAGTTTCGACGCAACAGGTGGACGCGTTGTTCGCCTCCTACACCGGGCTGACGACAGACCTGGAGCAATGGCTGCGCAAGCAGTGGGAAGGCTTCAAGCCGTATTGGCAGCAATCCACGGCCAGTGCGATTGGCAGCGGTGTGCTGACGGGCAGTTGGGCGGCGATCCGCGATGCGTGGGACAGCATCAAGCGGGTCCAGGCCATTCTTGAAGACCCGCTGAAGTACGTCGAGCAACTCGGTGCGCAAGCAACCAGCCTGGCGCAACTCGCCATCGATGCGCCCAAAGTCATGGAACAGGCGATGCTGCTGGCCAGTGATGAGGCGGCGCTGTTTCTGTTGGTGCGTACGGCGATGCTGTGGCTGGACGCATTGCCGCCCGGACAGATGGCCGAAGTCGTGGCGGGGTTTGTGGTGTCGTTGCTGATCGATCTGGTGATCGGCGCGGTACTGACCATCGCATTGCCTGCGGCGGGCGTGGCGTATTTGAGTATGCGGCTGGTCAAGTACGGCGGGCAGATTCTCGACGCGGCAGTTGGCTTTGTTAAGAGCGTGCTGGCGATTCTGAGCACGTTCATGCAGGCGGTGGATCGTTACAAGGCGGTGGCAATTCGCGGTGTGGTTGGCGGGTTAAGGCAAGGCACGCTGCAGATGCGCTGGCGGGCGCGGCAGAACGCAGTGTTGAGGCAGAAAGAGGCCGTGGATGATGTGCCGGTGTCGGCGAAGAACCCGGCGGGGGATGCGTCTGCTTCTTCCGATAAAACCGTGACCAATGGCTGCCCGGTGTCGATGGTCACCGGCGAGGAATTGCTCACCCTCACCGACGGCACGCTGGACGGGATTTTACCGTTTGAGTGGACGCGGGTGTATCGCACCAGTGCGGTGGAAATCGACGTTGGGCTGGGGTTTGGCTGGAGTCACGCCCTGGCGCAGCGGCTGGTGGTGTCCGGCGATTCGGTGGTGTGGACGGATCATGAGAATCGTTCGACCGAGTTTCCGCTGCCGACCGCTTCGCGACCGGCGATCACCAACAGCCTGGCCGAAGCAGCGATCTTCCTGGGCGATTTACCGGATGAACTGGTGCTGGCCCAGGCGTCGCGGTTTTATCACTTTCGTGATGGCGTGCTGGTGTCGATCAGCGATGCGTATGACAACCGGCTGCGCATTTTCCGCGACGTGCTGGGGCGCATTGAACGGCTGGACAACGGCGCCGGGCGCTCGCTGTGGTTGCGTTATGCGCAGGGCCGGATTGGCGCGGTGGACTATCAGGTGCATCGCGCCAAGGGGCGTGAGCCTTACGAGTGGGTCACTGAGCAGACGGTTGTGTCCTACACCTACGACGACACAGGCCGACTGGTGTCGGCGACCAATGCTGTAGGTGAATGCGAGGTTTATCGGTACGACGAGCAGCACGTGATTCTGGAGCGTGGGCTGGCCGGTGGGGCGAGTTTCTTCTGGGCGTGGGAACGTTCCGGCAAGGCGGCGCGTTGTGTACGGCATTGGGCCAGTTTTACGCAGATAGACACGCGCTATGTGTGGGGTGATAACGGACGCGTCACCGTGCATAACGCCGATGGCAGTCAGGAAGTGTATGTGCATGACCCGCGGGCGCGGCTGGTGCAGCGGGTTGATCCGGACGGCGCTCAACACTTCAAATCCTACGATGAAAAAGGCCGGCTGACGGTTGAGCAGGACCCACTCGGCGCGGTGACGGCGTATCAGTATGACGACGCTGGGCGCTTGGTGGCGCTATTTCCCGGGGACGATGAGCCGACGTCCTACGAGCATGACAACGGGTTCGTACGGGTGGTGCGCCGGGGTGAGGCGGTTTGGAAGTACGAGCGCAACGAGCAAGGCGACGTAACGCGTAAGACTGATCCAGACGGCCATATAACCGACTACAGCTACAACAAACACGGGCAGTTGATTGGCGTCTGGTATCCCGATCACAGTTGCCAACGGCTGGTGTGGAATGAGCGCGGGCAACTGCTTGAGGAACAGTTGCCCAATGGCGGGATCAAGCGCTATCGCTATGACGACCTGGGACGGGAGGTTGCCCGCGAGGATGAGCATGGGGCGCTGACCCAATACCAATGGGACAGCGTCGGTCGATTGATTCGGCTGATATTGCCGGACGGTGCATGCAGGGAATACAGCTACAACGCCTTCGGAAAAATCACCGCCGAACGCGATGAACTGGGGCATATCACCCGCTACGAGTATGCCGACGGGCTGCACCTGATCAGTCGACGGCTCAATGCCGATGGCACGCAGGTCCAGTACCGCTACGACAATGCTCGGTTGCTGCTGACCGAGATTGAAAACGAGGTCGGCGAGACCTACCGGCTTGCCTACCATCCCAACGGGTTGATCGAGCAGGAAATCGGCTTTGATGGCCAGCGTACCGCCTACGTTTATGACCTCAACGGCAATCTGCAGGAAAAGACCGAACATGGCGACGATGGCGGTCAGCTCATCACGCGTTATGAGCGAGATCCTGCCGGACGCCTTGTCAGAAAAACCCTGCCGGACGGCGCCGTTGTTGACTATGCCTACGACCGCCAGGGCAATCTCCTCAGCGTCGTAGACGGTCACTGGGCGCTGGCCTACGAATACGATCGACAAAACCGCCTGACCGCCGAGCATCAAGGCTGGGGCACCTTGCGTTATGGCTATGACGCCTGCGGACAACTGCAACGCCTGCGCCTGCCGGACAACAACCGCGTCACGTTTAACCACGATAAAGGTGGTCACCTCGCGACGGTTCAGCTCAACGGTGAAGTGCTCACCTCGCATCTATTCAAAGCGGGCAAGGAGCAGCAACGACAGCAAGGCGAATTAATCAGCCATTACCACTACGACGACCAACACCGCCTGCACGCCCACGCCATCACGCAACAGGAAAACCGCCACTACCGCCGCCAATACCACTACGACAAATCCGGCAACCTCGCCCGCATCCTCGATACGCGCAAAGGCGAACACCACTACGCCTACGACCCGCTCCACCGCCTGACCCGCGCCGACCACTCGCAGGATCTGCAGGAACGCTTCGGCCACAACCCGGCCGGCAACCTGCTGATGCACGACCGCCCCGGCCCGGACATCGTCGCCGGCAATCGCCTGATGATCCAGGGCGACCGGCATTACGACTACGACGCCTTCGGCAACCTGATCCGCGAACGCCGTGGCAAAGCTCACGCACTGGTCACCGAATACCGCTACGACTGCCAGCATCGTTTAACCAGCCTCACCCAACCCAGCGGACAAACCGCCCACTACCGCTACGACCCCTTTGGCCGCCGCATCAGCAAAACCGTCGACGGCGTAACGACGGAGTTCTTCTGGCAAGGCGACAAACTGATCGCCGAACACCACGCCGACCGCCACCGCAGCTACCTCTACGAACCCGACAGCTTCCGGCCATTGGCCCTGCTGGAAGGCTTCGGCCCCAACGCCACCAAACCCTACCACTACCAACTCGACCACCTCGGCACGCCACAGGAACTCACCGCCGCAGACGGCGAAATCGTCTGGTCCGCGCACTACCGCGCCTACGGCCACATCAGCCGCCTCGACGTCGGAAAAATCGATAACCCGCTGCGCTTTCAAGGCCAATACTTCGATCAGGAAAGCGGCCTGCACTACAACCGCCATCGCTACTACAATCCGGATATTGGGCGCTATCTGACGCCGGACCCGGTGAAGCTGGCGGGTGGGATCAATGCGTACCAGTACGTAATAAATCCCACAGGATGGACAGATCCTCTTGGGCTAACCTCCTGCCCTGGCGGAGACGGCTGCAAGCCGAGCTATAGCGTCAACACCCCGGAAAATACGGCTTCAGTCAATAAGGGCGATGTAGAGCTACCCAGAGGAGCAGACAGCAAACTCTCCAGAAATGGTGCATTCAAACGAGCAAAAGATATAGGAGGTGTCCCAAGAACCCAGCAGCCGGTGCTTGTTTATCGAGAGCCCATCAGAGATCAAAAACAGCACACCGAGGGCAGGGTATACGTATTTAAAATGCTTGAGCGCAGAGTAGAAATTCGTGAACATTCACTAGGCCATAAAAAAGGAAACCATGCTCCACATTTCAATACCCAGCCAAGCGTTAAGGGGAAAAAGATATCTTTAACGATTGGAACTGACACACACACTTACTTTAAGAGATAGATGATGGAGTCCGTATATATCAAGGAAACCGGCATTCACCCCTGGGATCAACTGCACCCAGACGCAGACCCTGAATTCACAACAATGACCTTACTTAACCAAAATTTCTCAGATGTTTGGAACACGTGGTGTGATTTAAGTGTGCTGCTTACCCGAAAATGGCCCACGATTCTCCAGTGGAACACATCGATGACTCCCCTTAGCAGTAAAACTCAAGAATACTTGATGCTGAAGGAGTTCAGCAAGCGTTCAGGTCCTAATGACATTTTAAAGAAAAACCAGACCACCTCAATTTATTCCGAAGTCGTGCATCTGAATTCCAATCCCACAAATATAGACCCTACAGGCCTGACGACATATCGAACGAGCATTATCATCATGCAAAATAAAAATTATGAACCTGAAAACACCTGGAACAAACTAAGTCATTTAAAAAATATATCTACCACTGAAGACCTCAAACTAATCCTCACTAACAAAGACTCCATCTGCTTCAGATTTTATGACATGGAAACACACGGAGCAGCACAACTAATTTGCCATTCCAAAAATGCAAAATATGCCGACAACGCACTTAGCAATGTCAATATTACGAAAATAAACAAAAACGACATTTACGCCTACATCCACCGAAAATAGATAACTTCGTCAAAACCCAAAGCAAGCGTTAACTGAGCGAACACTTACCAAAGGAAAGCAATGTTAGAGAAGAATAAAAAAATAGTACTTACAGGCGAAGAGGCTCTTGATGCTTTGAAAGAGGTTGAATTTATATTGATATCTCTACACAAAATGGGCAGCTATTATGCTGAAAAGCCTGGCGCCCTGGAAGAATATCGCAAAGCGACCACTGACTTTATCGATGATTGCGCCGTTACCCAGCGATTATCAAAGGTACGCACGATAATTTCTCAACACTTTGATGACTCTCTCGGCGATGATGAACTGGATGATATAGAGAGACACTTTTCCGATCTGAAATTCTGGAACCCCGATCAACCCTTGAATGGAAAAACACCTGAAACAAAAGCACTTGAAGTTTCGAAAGGAACCATTCAACAAGTCACGTGCAAGCGTAACGAATTACTGGTGGTTTTTACCAACCAGCAAGATGAATTTCTACTAATTACCTTTCACAACCCCATAGCATTCAAAAGCAATGGTGCGATTGGAGTTGAAACAGATGGCCTTTTTGAAGAAGAACACCTTACCCTTTCGCAAGACGCAAAATGCATTACCCCTCTGCAAAATACAGAAAGTTACTGCTTCAAGGCAGCCATCAGCAAAGAGATTATTTTTACAGTGACCTCAGACAGATACAGCGTTGAAAAGATATGACTAAAACTCAACAAACTCTCCAGACCAAAAATCCAAATTTGAGCGACCACCCAACGCTATGAAACACTGATTGATAGTCCTAATGGGCAAACCGCTAACTACCGTTATGACCCGCTTGGAACGCTCGCAAAAAAAAATGAACTATTTCGATGACGAGCTAGTTACGGAGCTGAGCTCCCAGAAAATCAACTTTGATACTCTACCCACAAATGACCACGATTCCTTTGTTAGAAAAATTAATGAAAACATAGCTTTTCAGGAAGCAATTGCCTGGAACAAACTGTACAAAAGCATTAAGTTCGCGGACAACCTCCCGGACTTGGCAACCTCACGACGGCTCAGGAAAATCATAAAAGTCGCCGACGATGAGATAATTATTGTGGGTGATGCGGTTTTTGACGAGGCATATTGCGTAATCTCTAACAACTAGAAGGAGCACCCAGAATCCTCCCTCAAATTAGATCCCGAGCCGAATCCGAAGCACAATCAGCTCACCAAATGAGCCGAATAACTTTTTTATTCGGCTCACGCACCCCAGGCATTCCACCATGGCTCATCCGCACTGAATCTGGCCGCACTTCCGCTGGCAACCCGGTCGCCCCGCGGCGTTGCTGCGCGAGTGTGGACAAGCCCGAGGCAAGCCGTTGAGCATGCTCGGCGATTGAGGGTGAGCAGTCGAATGTCGGCTCGGTGCGCTCGTCACTGGCACGGCGACAGACGGTCAGGTAAGCCGCCACCTCACGCGTTATCAGGTCAATACAGCAGACGAGTGATGCCCCGCTCATTTGCCCACAATCCCCATGTCTGCTAGTGTCGCGCCGGTTTACCGTCTACCGGAATAGCCGCCATGGCCCGCAAAAAAGTTGCACTCGATTTCGAACAATCCCTCGCCGACCTGCAAACCCTGGTCGAGCGTCTGGAGAACGGCGAGTTGTCGCTGGAAGACTCGTTGACGGCGTTTGAGCAAGGCATCGGCCTGACCCGTGACTGCCAGAGCGCGTTGGCGCAGGCGGAGCAGAAGGTGCAGGTGCTGCTGGAACGTGACGGGGAGCTGGCCGAAGAACCTTTCGATGCGGAACAGCCCGAATGATCGATGCGTACCAGGCCAGTAGCCAAGCCCGGGTCAATGCGGCGCTTGCGCCCTTGTTTGTTGCGCCGGGCCCTGAACTCAACCGCCTTTATGACGCCATGCGCTACAGCGTGATGAATGGCGGCAAGCGTGTGCGCCCGTTGCTGGCCTATGCCGCGTGCGAGGCATTGGGCGCGCCGGCCGAGCAGGCCAACGGCGCGGCCTGTGCGGTGGAGCTGATTCACGCCTACTCCCTGGTGCATGACGATTTACCGGCCATGGACGATGACGATCTGCGGCGCGGCCAGCCGACCACCCACAAAGCCTTTGATGAAGCGTATGCGATCCTCGCCGGTGATGGCTTGCAGAGCATGGCGTTCAGCGCATTGCTGGACCCGGCGCTGAGCCGCGTCGATGCCGAAACACGCCTGCGCATGGTCAACGCCCTGGCCCTGGCAGCAGGCCCGGCCGGGATGGTCGGCGGGCAGGCCATCGACATGGGTTCGGTCAGTCTCAAGCTGGACCAGGCTGCCCTGGAACACATGCATCGCCACAAGACCGGCGCGCTGATCGAGGCTGCGGTGCACCTGGGTGCCCTGGCCAGCGGTCGCGCCGAGCCCGCAAAATTGGCGGCGCTGCAGACCTACTCGCGGGCCATCGGCCTGGCCTTTCAGGTGCAGGACGACATTCTCGACGTGGAAAGTGATACCGCCACCCTCGGCAAACGCCAGGGCGCCGATATCGCACGGGACAAACCGACTTATCCTGCACTGCTCGGGCTCGATGCGGCCAAGGCGTACGCCCTGGAACTGCGCGATCAGGCCCTGGATGCCCTGCGACCGTTCGACGCGGCAGCCGCGCCACTGCGCGAGCTGGCGCGGTATATCGTCGAACGTCGCCACTGATCAACGGCGGCCATTTGCGCCGCCTATCGCTCAACTTCGGCGCTCCGCGTGGGCAGTTTGCGATGCTTGAGGTAAACTGCCGCCTCTTCTATACCTATAACGATTCGCCTGATGCCCACGACGTTTCAAGAGATTCCCCGCATACGCCCGTCCACGCCGCTGCTCGACCGTGCTGCCACGCCGGACGGCCTGCGTCGACTGGCTGAAGCCGAGCTGGAAACCCTGGCCGATGAACTGCGCCTGGAATTGCTCTACACGGTCGGCCAGACCGGTGGGCATTTCGGTGCCGGCCTGGGCGTCATCGAGCTGACTATCGCGCTGCACTACGTCTTCGACACCCCGGATGACCGGCTGGTGTGGGACGTGGGCCATCAGGCGTACCCGCATAAAATCCTTACCGGCCGTCGCGAGCGCATGAACAGCCTGCGCCAGAAGGACGGCATCGCCGCCTTCCCGCGCCGCGCCGAGAGTGAGTACGACACCTTTGGCGTCGGCCACTCCAGCACCTCCATCAGCGCCGCGCTGGGCATGGCGATTGCCGCCCGTCTGCAAGGCAGCGATCGCAAGGCGATTGCGGTGATCGGTGACGGCGCGCTGACCGCCGGCATGGCGTTCGAAGCGCTCAACCATGCGCCGGAAGTGGACGCCAACATGCTGGTGATCCTCAACGACAACGACATGTCGATCTCGCGCAATGTCGGCGGCCTGTCCAATTACCTGGCAAAAATCCTCTCCAGCCGCACGTACGCCAGCATGCGTGAAGGCAGCAAGAAGGTGCTCTCGCGTCTGCCCGGCGCGTGGGAAATTGCCCGGCGCACCGAAGAATACGCCAAGGGCATGCTGGTGCCCGGCACACTGTTCGAAGAGTTGGGCTGGAACTACATCGGCCCCATCGACGGCCATGACCTGCCCACCCTGATTGCCACGCTGCGCAACATGCGCGACCTCAAGGGCCCGCAGTTCCTGCATATCGTCACCAAGAAGGGCAAAGGCTTCGCGCCGGCGGAGGTCGACCCGATCGGCTACCACGCGATCACCAAACTCGACCCCCTGGACGCCCCCGCCGCCGCGCCGAAAAAAGCCAGCGGTCCCAAATATTCCGGAGTGTTCGGCGAATGGCTGTGCGACATGGCCGCCGCCGACCCACGGTTGGTGGGGGTTACCCCGGCGATGAAGGAAGGCTCCGACCTGGTGGCGTTCAGCGAGCGTTTCCCGCTGCGTTACTTCGACGTGGCGATTGCCGAGCAACACGCGGTGACCTTCGCCGCCGGCATGGCCTGTGAAGGTGCCAAGCCAGTGGTGGCGATCTACTCCACATTCCTGCAGCGCGGTTATGACCAGCTGGTTCACGACGTGGCGGTGCAGAACCTCGACGTACTGTTTGCCATCGACCGTGCGGGCCTGGTGGGCGAAGACGGCCCGACCCACGCCGGCAGTTTCGACCTGTCGTACCTGCGCTGCATCCCCGGCATGCTGGTGATGACGCCAAGCGACGAGAACGAACTGCGCAAGATGCTCAGCACCGGCCACCTGTACAACGGCCCCGCCGCCGTGCGCTACCCGCGCGGTACCGGCCCGAACGCAGTGATCGAAAAAGACCTCGAACCCATCGAGATCGGCAAGGGCATCGTGCGTCGCCAGGGCAGCAAGGTCGCCTTCCTGGTGTTCGGCGTGCAATTGGCCGAGGCGCTCAAAGTCGCCGAGAAGATCGACGCAACGGTGGTCGACATGCGTTTCGTCAAACCCCTGGATGAAGCGCTGGTGCGCGAGATCGCCGGCAGCCATGAGCTGCTGGTCACGCTCGAAGAGAACGCCATCATGGGCGGCGCCGGTGCGGCGGTCAGTGAGTGCCTGGCGCGGGAGAATATCCTCAAGTCGGTGCTGCACCTGGGCTTGCCGGACGTGTATGTCGAACATGCCAAACCTGCACAGATGCTCGCCGAATGCGGGCTGGACGAGGCCGGTATCGAAGCCTCGGTGCGCCAGCGCATGGCGTTGCTGGGCCTGTAGAAACAGGAACCAATAGGTGGGAGGGGGCTTGCTCCCGATAGCAGTGGGTCAGCGACATTCGAGTTGACTGACCCACCGCAATCGGGAGCAAACCCCCTCCCACATTGGTTTTGGGTTAACTTTCAATGCTATGGACAGCCATGAAGCCTCTTCATCTTGCCCTCCTGCTTCTGCCCGCCTCGGACCTGCTCGCCGCCAGCCGTGACGATGCCCTCAATCTCCCCGACGTGGTGATCAGCGCCAACCGCCAGGTCCAGGCCCGCAATGACAGCAGCGCCGCCAACACGGTGTTCACCCGCGACGACATCGTCCGCCTGCAACCCACCAGCCTCACCGACCTGCTCAGCCGCGTCCCAGGCGTGCAAATCGCGCGCACCGGAGGGCGTGGCAGTTTGCCGGGGGTCTACATCCGTGGCACGACATCCGCACAAAGCCTGGTGCTGGTGGACGGTCAGCGCATTGCCAATGCCACGTCCGGCGACAGCGGCCTGCAATACCTGAATGTCGACCAGATTGAGCGGGTGGAAGTGCTGCGCGGCTCACGCTCGGTGATCTACGGCAGTGATGCGATTGGCGGGGTGATCCAGGTGTTCACTCGGCGTAACGCCGAGCAGGGCCTGCAACCGCGCCTGAAGCTGGGTTTTGGCAGCAACCAGAGCTGGGAGCGCAGCGTCGGTCTGTCTGGTGGCGACGAACACACGCGCTTCAACCTCGGCGCGAGCCTGGATGAAACGGCTGGCATCAACTCGAGCCATGAGTCGTTTGCCAGCGACGGCGACCGCGACGCCTACCGCAACCAGTCCGTCAGCCTGAACCTCAGCCATTCGTTCAGCGATGACTGGGAAGCGGGTTTCAATCTGTTGGATAACCGTGGCAAGTCGGAATACGACAACAGCTTCGGCCGCTACGACCTTGCCACCGGGCAAAGCGTCGGACAAAAGCCCTACACCGACTACACCGTGAGCAGCGCCAGCGGCTACGTGGATGCGAGGCTCAGCGAGGGCTGGCAATCGCGCCTGGAACTGGGCCACAGCGAAAACCGTGACACCAAGCGCGACACCCTCAGCGATGATTTCAGCGTATTCAACACCTACCGCGACTCGCTCAACTGGCAGAATGACCTGACGCTCAATGACCGCAACAGCCTGATCCTCGGCGGCGACTGGTACGAGGACCGCTTCCACGGCTCCACCACCTTCAGCGAAAACAGCCGCTGGAACCGCGCTGCCTTTGTGCAGCATCGCTTTCACGGCGAGTGGTTCTCCACCGAGCTGGGCCTGCGCCGCGATCAGAACCAGCAGTTCGGCAGCCAGAACAGCTGGAGCGGCACCCTGAGCGTACCGATCAACCCCGACAACGACGTGCTCTTGAGCTACAGCGAAGGCTTTCGCGCGCCGACCTTCAACGACCTCTATTACCCGGATACGCAGTACAGCAACCCCAACCTGCGGCCCGAAACCTCAAAGAGCTACGAGCTGCAATGGCGCAGCCAACTGTCTGACCACGCCCGCCTGGAAGCGTCGCTGTACCGCACGAACTTGAGCGACGCGATCATTCTGGACAGCACCAGCAAACCGCAGAACGTCGCCTCGGCGCGCATCAATGGCTTTGAAGCGGCGCTCAAGCAGGAGCTGTTCGGTTGGCAGGGCAATGTGGGCGTTTCATTCATCGACCCGCGTGATCGCGATACCGGCCACACCCTGGCCCGTCGCGCGCGCCGCACGTTAAGCCTGGATCTGGACCGGCAATTTGACGCGTTGGGCGTGGGCGCAAGCTGGCAGGCAATCAGCAACAGCTACAACGCTCAAGACAATCAGGACCGCCTGGGCGGTTACGCGCTGCTCGGGTTGCGCAGCAGGTGGGCGGTCACGCGCGAAGTCAGCGTTTCGCTCAACGTCGACAACCTGCTCGACCGCCAATACGCCCGCGCCCGCTACAGCTACAACGCAGCGGACTTTTCCAATAACCAGAACTACCGCGAAGAAGGCCGCACCTGGATGCTGGGCCTGACCTGGACACCTCGGTTGTAGCGACCCGGCAACCTCTAGCGGACAGACGCCTTGCCGGCATCCAGATAACCTTCCTTGATTGCCCGTTCACAGCCTATGAACCCGTACGCGCCAACACGGCCCGCGTCGGTAATGCCGACGTAAAAGTCCTGTTTTTTGCCTTTGTTTTCCAGCTGGTAGTCAAGGCACTCCAAAACACCGTTGCGCGCCGCGATAACACGCAGGGGCTGCTGGATCGCAAGCATGTCCTGCTTCGTGGCGCCACCTGCGTAGATTCTGGTGGGAATAGCGTGGTCGTTGAAATTCATGATCGTAGAGATACCTTCCAACGTGCTGCACCCGGTCAGCAATATGGCGGCGCAACTACCAATGATCAAACGTCGCATGGTCACCTCCTGTTATTGAACGATCGCTATGCGGTACGCATCGCGCGCAGCAGCGTAGCGTCACATCGCCGAAATCACCCGACCGACAAGTCTCAATAACAGGTAGGAAAACGTTTACCGTGCGTGCCTACTCACGTTGCGGCGCAATCAACTCGCAGAGTTTGGCCACCGCGTCGACCATCTGGCCGCTGGGCCGCTCCAGGCCTTTATCGGGCACCTGCAGCAAGCGCCCTTGCGCTACCGCGGCGATCTGCGGCCAGACCTTCCAGGCTTCCAGTTGAAGCTGATCCCCCGCCACGATCACCTCAGGGTTGCGCTGCAGTACCGACTCGACGCTGACCTGCGGTGCCGGCAGCGTAAGGTCGTCGAACACGTTGCGCGCCCCGCACACCGCCAGGGCATCACTGATGATCTGCCCACCGCCCACGGTATACAGCGGCTGATTCCATACCTGATAAAACACCCGCAGCGGTTCGGCGCGCTGGTAGCGCTGGCGCAATTCAAGCAGGCGCTGGCGCAGCCGGGTGGCGAGCTGGCGACCTGCGTCGGCACGGCCCACCTGCTCGGCAATGGTCTGCACTTGGCTGGCCAGTTGCTCAAGGCTGTGGGGTTCAGCGACGTACACGGGGATTTTCAGGCGTTGCAGCTGCTCACGCTGGCCCGGGCCGACGCTGCCGGGCCACAGCAGGATCAGGTCGGGTTGCAGGCTCAGCAGGCGCTCCATGTCCAACTGCCCGTAACGCCCGACCGAGGGCACGTTCGCCAGCGCCGCCGGGCGCTCGCCGCCATCGAGCACGCCCACCAATACATCGGCGGCGCCCAGTTCCAGCATGATTTCAGAGAGTGACGGCGCCAGGCTGACGACGCGCTCGGCGGCCAATGCCTGGGCACTGAATGCCAACAGCAGCGCCAGCCAGTAGCGTTTCATCCCAACTGACGCGGAATGCGGTAGAGATAAAACAACACCGTCGTCGACAGCGCCAGCAGGAACAACGGCAACGCCTCCAGACCGACGAACACCGCCAGCGCGCCGATCCAGGCAGGCAGCGCCGCCACCAGCAAGGCCGTGCGTCGACGGGCCGCGAGGGTAATCCAGGCGGCGGGTTCTTCGGCGGTGTCGAGGGCTTTGGAGGTGACGATCAGCGCCTGTTTATAGCCATGAAAATAGCGCAGGCTGAGAAACATCGAGGCCACGCCGGCAATGAACAACGGCATGGGCAGCATGGGCAGCAGGGATTGGGCGCGGCCGAACACCAGGTTGATCACGAACAACGGCAGCAAGGCCAGGGCCAGGTACTGCCACCAGTTGATGGACAGTCGCCGTTTCACCTGGCCGCGAGTCACGCGCGGTCGACCTCGCCCTGGTGCTCGTTGCCCATCATGTGGTCAAGCTTGCTGGCCTTGGTCGCCAGGTAAAGCTTGTTGTGCGGGTTGTGCCCGGTGTGCAGCGGCACACGCTCGGCGACGGTAATGCCCATCTCGGTCAGGGCCTTGACCTTGCGCGGGTTGTTGGTCATCAGGCGCAGGGATTTCACCCCCAGGTGCTCCAGCATCGGCAGGCAGATCCCATAATCGCGCTGATCGGCGGCAAAACCCAGGCGTTCGTTGGCTTCAACGGTGTCGGCGCCGCCGTCCTGCAACTCATAGGCGCGGATCTTGTTCATCAGGCCGATGCCCCGGCCTTCCTGGCGCAGGTACAGCAACACGCCACGGCCTTCGCGGGCGATAGCCTGCAACGCCGCTTCCAGTTGCGAACCGCAGTCGCAGCGCTGGCTGAACAAGGCGTCGCCGGTGAGGCACTCGGAGTGCACACGGCCCAGCACCGGCTCGCCATCAGCGATATCGCCCAGGCTCAGCACAACGTGCTCGCGCCCGGTGGCTTCTTCGAGAAAGCCGTTCATGGTGAACGTGGCAAAAGGGGTAGGCAGCTTGGAAGCGGCGACGAAAACGACGGGCACCGTGTGCTCCTGATTTCAGATTTCACAGAGGCGGGCATTGTACAGCAGGTTCCGGCAGACGCTTAAGTTGAATACGCGCTGATCAAGATCAATCGGTTCGATTGGCCTTCGCCACGGTTCTATGCACGTCAGAACGGATACGGCAGCTTCCAGCGCTGAAAGATCGGCTTCAGCTCGCCGCTTTTAACCAGCGCGGCCATGCGCTGGTTATGTACCGCCATCAATGCTCGCCCGCGCTCGTTGTCGGCAAAGCCCACGTAGAGCGGCAGTTCGATGATGGGGGTGAGCCTGAATTTTTCGGGATCGTCGGCCTGGCTGAGAACGTATCGGGCTTCGGTGAGCGAATCGATATAGAAGTCGGCGCGACCGTGCTCCAGCATCGGCAGGATCCCGTCGCGCCGCTGAATCTGGTTGAAGCGGTGTACGTTGGGCAGGTAATCCTCGTATTTATAGCCACGCACCCAGGCCAGACGGTAATTGCCCACCGTCGCCGGGGTCGGCGCCGGTGTAGTGGAAAGTCCCAGGGCGTAGACGTGATCGGCGTCGAAGGGCAAATCCGGGTACAACACGCCTTCGGTTTCGTCATGGTAGGAACCGACCCAGCCGTCCACTTCTCCACGCCGGGTCAGGCCGACCGAACGGGTGTACGGCACACTGCGGGTTTGCAGGGCGATGCCGGCGGGCTCGAACACCTGGCGCAATACGTCCCAACCCAGGCCGCTACCGTCGCGGTTGGTGTAATTGTCCCACTCCTCACTGGCCAGCGTGATTTTTCCCGGCACCGGCGATTCGTGCGCGTGCACCAGGGGCGCCACGACGCAAAGGAGGATCAGCAGCCAGCGGCGCACATCCATGGTGACGGTCTTCCATAGGTATTAATGGATTAAAGGGTAGCGCAGGTCGCCGGACTACGGCGCTTCATGAAAATGCTGATAGCCACGAACCCGCGGGGTAACGTCGTGCCCATCGGCATCCAGCAGCGTCACGCCCTGCCCCGCCGCGACCCGACCGATCACATGGATCGGCCAGCCGGCGGCCAGCAACGGCGTCAGCTCGGCCGCCGGTAACGTAAACGCCAGCACGTAGTCATCACCACCACTCAACGCGGCCACACGGGCCTCGTCATCGCCGACAAACGCCAGCAAGGCTGCAGACAACGGCAGCGCCTGACGCTCGATCAACAGGCTGACCGCCGACGCCCTGGCGATATGCCCGCAGTCGGCCAACAGCCCGTCGGAGATATCCATCGCCGAGGTCGCCTTGCCGCGCAGCGCCACACCCAGGGCCAGCTGCGGTTGCGGCGACCAGTAATGGGCCAGCAGCGGATCGGCAATGGCGGCATCCGCCGTGCGCTGGCCCAGCACCAACGGCAAAGCGCCGGCGGCATTGCCCAGCTCGCCGCCCACGCAGAGCAGATCATCCGGCTGCGCTCCGCTGCGGGTTAATGCCTGACCGGCCGGCACCCGGCCAAACACGGTCAGGGTCAGGCTCAGCGGGCCGCGCGTGGTGTCGCCGCCGACCAACCCAACGCCGCAGTGTTGCGCCATGGCGTTCAAACCCTGGGCATAGCGTTGCAACCAATCGGCATCAACGGTCGGGGTGGTCAGGGCAAGGGTGAATGCAAGGGGGCTGGCGCCCATGGCGGCCAGGTCGCTCACCGCCACGGCCAACGAGCGCTGGCCGAGCAGGAACGGGTCACAGGGGTCGGCAAAATGCACGCCGGCCACCAGGGTATCGGTGGAAACCGCCAGTTGCTCACCGGCAGGCAGCGCCAGCAAGGCGCAGTCGTCGCCGATCCCCAGGGCAATGCCTTCGCCGCCCTGCGCACACGGCGCGGTGGCGAAGTAATTGCGGATCAGCTCGAACTCGCCCATGCCGGACTCAAGCGCACATCAGCGCTTGTACGCCTTGACTTCGGCTTCACGCAGGCGCGGGGCCAGCTTGTCGAGCACGCCGTTGACGAACTTGTGGCCGTCGGTGGAACCGTAGACTTTCGCCAGCTCGATCCCTTCGTTGATCACCACGCGGTACGGCACGTCGACGCGCTTGAGCAGTTCCCAGGCGGACAGGCGCATGACGCACAGTTCAACCGGGTCGAGTTCTTCGATGGTCAGGTCCAGGCACGGAGCCAGGGCCGCGTCGATCTCGCTCAGGTTGGCGTGCACACCGTGCAGGATGTCGTGGAAGTACGGCAGGTCAGCGAAGGTGAAGTCGTTGTCGACGCGAAACTGCGCTTCGATCTCGGTCAACGAGGTGCCCGCCATCTGACGCTGGTACAGCGCCTGGGTGGCCAGTTGACGCGCAGCGCGACGCTTTTCGTTTTTCGAAGGCTTGCCGGCGTCCGCAGGGCGCGGGTCGCGTGGGTTGAAGTTGTCGCCGTCGTCGGAAATCACTTGGCCTCCAACTGCGACAGCAGGCTGACCATTTCCAGGGCGGACAAGGCAGCTTCTGCGCCCTTGTTACCGGCTTTGGTGCCGGAACGTTCGATGGCCTGCTCGATGGAATCCACGGTCAGCACGCCGAACGCGACTGGCACGCCGAACTCCATGGACACCTGGGCCAGGCCCTTGGTGCATTCACCGGCAACGTATTCGAAGTGCGGGGTGCCGCCACGAATCACAGCGCCCAGGGCGATGATCGCCGCGTATTCACCTTGCTGAGCAACTTTTTGCGCAACCAGTGGAATTTCGAAGGCGCCAGGGGCACGGATCAGGGTGATATCGCTTTCGCTCACACCGTGGCGAACCAGGGCGTCCACGGCACCGCTTACCAGGCTTTCAACCACGAAGCTGTTGAAGCGGCCAACCACCAGGGCGTAGCGGCCTTTGGGGGCGATGAAGGTACCTTCGATGGTCTTCAGGGTCATTCGACAAATCTCTTAAAGAGCAGGGACGCGAAAAATGCGTCCCTCAGTGATGTGTTAACCGCGAACAAGGGGCAAAAATCGCCAGGCTTTATTCGGAGGGCACGTATTCTACAACTTCCAGGTCGAATCCGGATATCGCATTAAATTTCATCGGTGCGCTCATCAGGCGCATTTTGCGCACGCCCAGGTCGCGCAGAATCTGCGAACCGGCACCGACGATGCTGTAGGTGGTCGGCGTCTTGATCTTCGAGTGTTCGGCGGTTTCGCGGATATGCGCGAGCAGAACATCGCCATCCACCGGGTTGCCGAGCAACAGCACGACACCGCTACCGGCCTCGGACACCGCAGCCATGGCGGCGCGCAGGCTCCAGCGACCCGGTTGCTTGACCATCAGCAGGTCGCGCAGCGGGTCCATGTTGTGCACCCGCACCAGGGTCGGTTCGTCGGCGCTGATGCTGCCCAGGGTGAGGGCCATGTGCACGTCGCCTTCCACCGAGTCACGGTAGGTCACCAGATTGAACTGGCCCAGTTCGCTGTCCAGCGGCTGCTCGGCAATCCGCTGAACGGTACGTTCGTGGATCATGCGGTAGTGGATCAGGTCGGCGATGGTGCCGATCTTGAGGTTGTGCTCTGCCGCAAAGGTCTCGAGTTCACTGCGACGGGCCATGGTGCCGTCGTCGTTCATCACTTCGCAGATCACACCGCTGGGCTCGAACCCGGCCATGCGCGCCAGGTCGCAGGCCGCTTCGGTGTGGCCAGCGCGTGCCAGGGTGCCGCCCGGCTGGGCCATCAGCGGGAAGATATGGCCGGGGCTGACGATGTCTTCGGCCCTGGCATCGCGTGCGGCGGCCGCTTGCACGGTGCGCGCGCGGTCGGCAGCGGAGATCCCGGTGGTAACGCCGGTGGAGGCCTCGATGGACACGGTGAACTTGGTGCCGAACCCCGAGCCGTTGCGCGGCGCCATCAACGGCAGCTTGAGCAGTTCGCAGCGCTCGCGGCTCATGGGCATGCAGATCAGCCCGCGGGCATGCTTGGCCATGAAGTTGATGTGTTCAGCCTTGCAGGCCTCGGCGGCCATGATGATGTCGCCTTCGTTCTCGCGGTCTTCGTCATCCATCAGGATGACCATCTTGCCTTGGCGGATGTCTTCAACCAGTTCTTCGATGCTGTTGAGCGCCACGCGGCACCCCCTTGGTCAGGATTTGAGGTAGCCGTTGGCGGCCAAAAAACTTTCGGTGATGTTACTGCCGGTGGGCTCTGCGGCCTTATCGCCCATCAACAGGCGCTCCAGGTAACGGGCCAGCAAGTCCACTTCCAGGTTCACCCGGCGGCCCGGCTGGTAGGACGCCATGATGGTTTCGCTGAGGGTGTGGGGAATGATGGTCAGCTCGAACTCGGCGCCATTCACGGCGTTAACGGTCAGGCTGGTGCCGTCCACGGTGATCGAACCTTTGTGGGCGATGTACTTGGCCAGCTCTTTGGGCGCGCGGATGCGAAACTCCACGGCCCGCGCGTTTTCGCTGCGCGCGACCACTTCGCCGACGCCGTCGACGTGGCCGCTGACCAGGTGGCCACCCAGACGCGTGGTCGGCGTGAGGGCTTTTTCCAGGTTCACCGGACTGCCGGCCTTGAGGTCGCTCATCGCGGTGCAGTCCAGGGTTTCGCGGCTCACATCGGCGGCAAAGCCATTGCCCGGCAGTTCAACGACGGTGAGGCATACGCCGCTCACCGCAATGCTGTCGCCCAGTTTGACGTCGCCCAGGTCGAGCTTGCCGGTTTCAACCAGCAAGCGGATATCGCCGCCTTTGGGGGTCATTGCGCGGATGCTGCCGATGGATTCGATGATGCCGGTGAACATGTCGTTCTCCTGAAAACGGGGGACGGGCGCCTGAGCCCGGTCAGAATTATACGCTCGCTGCTGGCACAGGGATGGCAGTGACTCGCCAGTCGTCGCCCACAGCGCGCATGTCAGTGATCTTGAGTTGGGGGGCGTCGGCCAGTTGCTCAAGCGGCCAGTCCAGCAACGGCCGGGCGGCGGAGCCGAGAAACTTGCCGGCGACGAAAATCACGTATTCGTCCACCAGGCCCTGCCGGGCAAATGCACCGGCCAGGCTTGGCCCGGCTTCCACCAGCACCTCGTTGACGCCACGGGCTGCCAGGGCCACCAGCGCCGAGCGCAGGTCGACCTGCCCCTCCACGCCCGGCACCACCAGGCATTCGGGGCCACGGGGGAATTGGTTTTGCGCGGTGACGCAGGTGATCACCAGCGCCGGGCCGGCCTTGAAGAACGGCGCATTGAGCGGCACGCGCAGACGGCCGTCGATCAGCACACGCAGCGGCGGGCGCGACATGGCCAGGGCGGTGGTTTCGGGATCGAGGCCGAGTTCGGCGGCGCGCACGGTCAGGCGCGCACCGTCGGCCAGCACCGTGTCGGCGCCGGTCAGCACCACACTGGCCTGGGCGCGCAGGCGCTGCACGGCGGCGCGGGCGGCGGGGCCGGTGATCCATTGGCTTTCACCGCTGGCCATCGCGGTGCGCCCGTCCAGGCTCATCGCCAGCTTCACCCGCACGAACGGCAGGCCATGTTCCATGCGCTTGAGAAAGCCGGGGTTAAGCGCCCGCGCTTCCGCTTCCAGCACACCGCTGCGCACTTCGATACCGGCCTGCGCCAGGCGCTGCATGCCGCGCCCGGCCACTTCCGGATTGGGGTCCTGCATGCCGGCCACAACCCGCGCGACGCCGGCCGTCACCAGCGCATCGGCGCAGGGCGGCGTGCGGCCGTGGTGGCTGCAGGGTTCGAGAGTGACGTACACCGTGGCGCCGCGCGCCTTGCTACCTGCGGCGCGCAGGGCGTTGGGTTCGGCATGGGGTTCGCCGGTGCGCTCATGCCAGCCTTCGCCGACAATCTGCCCGTCACGCACGATCACGCAACCCACGCGGGGGTTGGGATGGGTGGTGTACAGGCCCTTGCGCGCAAGTTCCAGGGCGCGGGCCATGTAATGAGCGTCGAGCACAGCCTGTTCATTGCTCATTGTTTGGACGGCTCACGCGCCAGGCGGTCGATCTCTTCGCGGAACTCGTTGAGGTCCTGGAAGCGTCGATACACGGAGGCGAAACGGATATAGGCGACTTCGTCGAGCTTTTGCAGCTCGCCCATCACCAGTTCGCCCACCACCAGGCTCTTGACCTCGCGCTCGCCGGTCGCACGCAGCTTGTGCTTGATGTGCACCAGCGCCGCTTCCAGGCGCTCGACACTCACCGGGCGTTTTTCCAGGGCGCGCTGCATACCGGCGCGCAGTTTGTCTTCGTCGAAAGGCTGGCGGCTGCCGTCGGACTTGATCAGACGGGGCAATACCAGTTCGGCGGTTTCAAAGGTGGTGAAACGTTCACCGCAGCCAGACGCCAGGCATTCGCGCCGGCGACGCACTTGATCGCCCTCGGCGACCAGACGCGAATCAATGACTTTGGTGTCGTTGGCACCGCAGAAGGGACAGTGCATGGTTGGCAGGCAACAAAAAATGGGAGGGCCATGGTAGCGCATCCCCGTGGCAAGACAAGCCATAGCCTTTACGGTATATAGGCAGGCTCATATGTTTGTTACCTTTCACGTCACGGATTTAGTCCTTTCTGGAGCTGTACATGCAGTTACGACCACTTGTTTTGCTCACTCTGCTCGGTTTTCTGGTCGCCTGCAGCAGCGAAGCCCCCAAGCCCGCCGCACCGGTGCCTGCGCCCGCGCAGGAGAAAAAAGTGCCGGGCATTGAAGAGGTCGGCCCCCTGCCCGCCTATCAGCGTGAAATCAGCGGCAACCTGACCAACGTGCCGGCCGGCGCCGAAGTCGAGATGGCTCTGCTGGTGATCGACGAACGTTCGCGCCCGCAACAACTGCTCGCCAGCAGCGTGTTGACCGGCAACGGCAAACCCCTGGCCTTCCGCCTGCGCTTTAACCCCGAGGCCTTCCCGGCCGGTGCACGGGTTGAATTGCGTGGCCGCGCCAGCCAGTCCGGCCAGTTGATCCTGCACCTGCCCGCCGTGCGCATCACCCAGGCGATCACCCAGACCACCGGCCCCCTGCAACTCGTCAAGGCGCCATGATTGCACCGCTGGACCTGCAACGCGCCTTGAGCGAACTGATCGGTGACGCGCAACTGCTGCCCTGCGCGCTGCCGGGCACCGCGCTGTCGCTGTGGCTGCTGGACGCCGACAATATGGACCGCGCATTCAGCCAGGAAGAAACCCGGCGCATCCTCCATGAGCCGCCGTACTGGAGCTTTTGCTGGGCCAGCGGCCTGGCTTTGGCGCGCTACCTGGCGGCGAACCCGCAGTGGGTCGAGGGCAAGCGCGTGCTGGACTTTGGCGCCGGTTCCGGTGTGGCCGCGATTGCAGCGGCCAAAGCGGGCGCGCTGGAAGTGGTGGCCTGCGACCTGGACCCGCTGGCACTGGCGGCCTGCCGGGCGAATGCCGAACTCAACGGCGTGGAACTGGGTTATTCGGCGGACTTTTTTGCCGAAACCGATCGGTTCGATCTGATCCTCGTCGCCGATGTGCTGTACGACCGCGCCAACCTGCCGCTGCTGGATCACTTCCTCACCCGAGGCCGGGAAGCACTGGTGGCGGATTCGCGGGTGCGGGACTTTCAGCATGCCGATTACCGGCGACTGGAGATCCTTGACGCGCTGACACTGCCGGACCTGGCCGAGCCTTGGGAGTTTCGCAGGGTGAGCCTGTACCATTCGCGGCGCGCTTGAGGCCATCGCGGGCAAGCCCGCTCCCACAGGTGGCCGCATTCTTTTGTGGGAGCTGGCTTGCCTGCGATAGCGTCTTGCATGCACTGCGCTTTCAGCCAATGGCGCCAGCCCTTATAGTTGCCATCATTCCCGCTTTATTCGAGACGCCCCATGAGTGAACCCTCCCCATACATCTTCGACGTCACCACCGCCAACTTCGAACAGGCGGTGATTCAGAATTCTTTCGAAAAACCCGTGCTGGTGGATTTCTGGGCCGAGTGGTGTGCGCCGTGCAAGGCGTTGATGCCGATGCTGGCGCAGATCGCCGAGAGTTATCGGGGTGAGTTGTTGCTGGCCAAGGTCGATTGCGAGGCGCAGCCGGACATCGTCGCGCGTTTCGGCATTCAAAGCCTGCCGACGGTGGTGCTGTTCAAGGATGGCCAACCGGTGGACGGGTTTGCCGGGGCACAACCGGAATCGGCGGTGCGCGCGATGCTTGAGCCCCACGTGCAGATGCCGCCACCGGCGGCGGCGGACCCGCTGGAGCAGGCCCAGGCGCTGTTTGCCGAAGGCCGTATCAGCGATGCCGAAGCCCTGCTGGTGACGCTGCTCGGTGAAGACAATACCAACGCTGCCGCGCTGATCCTGTATGCGCGCTGCCTGGCCGAACGCGGTGAATTGGGCGAAGCCCAGGCCGTGCTGGACGCCGTCAGCGGCGACGATCACAAAGCCGCCCTTGCCGGCGCCAAGGCACAGATCACCTTCCTGCGCCAGGCCGCCGACCTGCCGGACGCCGCCGACCTGAAAAGCCGTCTGGCACAGAACCCGCAGGACGACGAAGCGGCCTACCAGTTGAGCATTCAACAACTGGCGCGCCAGCAATACGACGCGGCGCTCGAAGGCCTGCTCAAGCTGTTCATCCGCAACCGCAGCTACAGCGAAGGCCTGCCGCACAAGACCCTGCTGCAAGTGTTCGAGTTGCTGGGCAATGAACACCCGCTGGTGACCGTGTACCGCCGCAAGTTGTTCGCCGCGCTGTATTAATCGCCGACCCAATGGAACAGCGGCGTATCCCCGCCGCTGCTCACCTTGACGCTGGCGCTATGGCGCAGGCGCACCAGCAGGCGCTTGCCCGTCGCCGCATCACCGGCCAAACCGTCCAGTTGATCAAGCAATTCCAGGCCGCTTAACTGCCCGGCCTTGCGCAACAGCGCCTGGGCGTTCTGCCACAGGTCGTCATCCTGTTTAACCGGCGGCACCGCAGCCGGCGTACTCGGCGCCGGAGCGGTCTGTAATTGCGCGCCCAGCCGTGCCCAGTCGCCGTCGTCCAGCTCCAGGGTCAAGTCCACCGGCAGGTCGCCGACGGTTCCACGAATTCGCAACATCGTCTTTCTCCTGCATTTTTTCTGACGGGCATGCTCCCATGCGGCTTGCGCAACGCCAAGCGCGCGGTCAAACTCTCGGCACTATTGTTATAAGATCACATAACAAACCTTTCATGTTCTGGAGCCTTCCCATGCGCCGTCTGCTGCTCGCTTTGCCGTTTGCCCTGCTGCCACTGGCCGTGGCCCATGCCCATGAAGATCATGACCACGAACACAGCAGCCTCGGCGCCCATGAACATGGCGTGGGCCGCCTCAACGCCGTGCTCGATGGCCAGACCCTGGAGCTTGAGCTGGAAAGCCCGGCGATGAACCTGGTGGGTTTCGAACACCTGGCCACCACCGCCGCCGACAAGGCCAAGGTCGCCGCCGCGCGCAAGCAGCTGGAGAACCCACTGGCGCTGTTCAACCTGCCCAAGGCCGCCGGCTGCGCAGTGAGCACCCAGGAACTGAACAGCCCGTTGTTTGGCGACAAGCCTGAAGCCGATCACGACGATGACGATGATGCTGATGACCACGCCACCGACGGCAAGGGCGCAGCGGCCCACGAACATCACCACGACCACAGCGAAATCCACGCGCACTACCAGTTCACCTGCGCCACGCCGACGGCGCTGAGCAACCTGGACCTGAGCCAGGTGTTCAAGACCTTCCCCGCCACCAAAAAAATTCAGGTACAACTGATCGGCCCGAGCGGCCAACAAGGGGTCGACGCAACGGCCACAGCAACCACCCTGAAGTTCTGATTGCCCATGACCCACGCCTTGATCGAACTGTCTGACCTGAGCTTCAACTGGCCCGGTCACCCGCAGTTGCTGGACATCCCCGCGTTCCGCCTGGAACGCGGGGAAACCCTGTTTCTCAAAGGCCCCAGCGGCAGTGGCAAGACCACCCTGCTCGGGCTCCTCGGCGGTGTGCAGAAGCCCAGCGAGGGCAGCATTCGCCTGCTCGGCCAGGAACTGACCGAACTCTCGGCCGGCGCCCGCGACCGCTTTCGCGTCGACCACACCGGCTATATCTTCCAGCAGTTCAACCTGCTGCCGTTTTTGTCGGTGCGCGAGAACGTCGAGCTGCCCTGCCACTTTTCCAACGTGCGCACGCAGCGGGCAAGGCAGCGCCACGGCAGTGTGGACAAGGCCGCCGCCGCCCTGCTCGCGCACCTGGGCCTCAAGGATAAAGACCTGCTGGAACGCCGCGCCGACTCGCTGTCCATCGGTCAGCAGCAACGGGTGGCCGCCGCCCGGGCGCTGATCGGCCAGCCGGAACTGGTGATCGCCGACGAACCCACTTCGGCCCTGGACTACGACGCTCGCGAGGCGTTCCTTCAGCTGTTGTTCGCCGAATGCCGCGACGCAGGCGCCAGCCTGCTGTTCGTCAGCCATGACCAGAGCCTGGCACCGCTGTTCGACCGCAACCTGTCGCTGGCCGAACTCAATCGCGCCGCCATGCCCGCAGAGGTTTGAGATGTATCTGTTCCGTCTAGCCATGGCCAGTCTGGCTAACCGCCGCTTCACCGCGACGCTCACCGCTTTCGCCATCGCGCTTTCCGTGTGCCTGCTGCTGGCCGTGGAGCGCGTGCGGGTCGAGGCGCGCAACAGCTTTGCCAGCACCATCAGCGGCACCGACCTGATTGTCGGCGCCCGCTCGGGTTCGGTGAACCTGCTGCTGTATTCGGTGTTTCGCATCGGCAACGCCACCAACAACATCCGCTGGGACAGCTTTGAGCACTTCGCCGCCAGCCCGCAGGTGAAATGGGCGATCCCGATTTCCCTCGGCGACTCCCATCGCGGCTACCGCGTGATGGGCACCAACTCATCCTACTTCGAGCACTACCAGTACGGCCGCAAGCAGAACCTGGAACTGGCCAGCGGCCGCGCCTTCGCCACTGACCCGTTCGAAGTGGTGCTGGGCGCCGAAGTGGCTGACGCACTGCACTACAAACTGGGCGACAAACTGGTGCTGGCCCACGGCGTGGCGGTGGTCAGCCTGGTCAAGCACGACGACAAACCCTTCACCGTGGTCGGCATTCTCAAGCGCACCGGCACGCCGGTCGACCGCACGCTGCACATCAGCCTGGGCGGCATGGAAGCGATCCATATCGACTGGCACAACGGCGTGCCGGCCCAGGGCAAAGGCCGCATCAGTGCCGATCAGGCGCGCAATATGGACCTCACCCCGCAGGCGATCACCGCGTTCATGCTGGGCCTGAACAACAAGATCTCCACCTTCGCCCTGCAACGGGAGATCAATGAGTTCCGTGGCGAGCCGATGTTGGCGATCCTGCCCGGCGTCGCACTGCAAGAGCTGTGGAGCATGATGGGCACCGCCGAAAAGGCGTTGTTCGTGATCTCGCTGTTCGTGGTGCTGACCGGTTTGATCGGCATGCTCACGGCAATCCTCACCAGCCTCAACGAGCGCCGCCGCGAAATGGCGATTTTGCGCTCGGTGGGCGCGCGGCCTTGGCATATCGCAACCCTGCTGATTTTCGAAGCGTTCGCCCTGGCCTTGTCCGGAGTGATCGCCGGCGTCGGCTTGCTGTACGTGTGCATCGCCGCGTCTCGCGGGTACCTGCAGGCCAATTACGGTTTGGACCTGCCGATGTCCTGGCCAAGCCAATATGAATGGACCCTGCTGGCGGGTATTCTCGCCGCGGCGTTGTTGATGGGCAGCGTGCCGGCCTGGCGCGCTTACCGACAATCCCTGGCCGATGGCCTGTCCATACGTTTATGAGGAAGGCTTTGATGCGTCGTGCCCTGTTTGCATGCTTGCTGCTGATCAGCGTGCCCGTCTGGGCGCAGGACCAGCCCAGGGATCTGTCCTGGCAGGAGATGATCCCGCCGGACGCGCCGCCGGAAATCCCCAATATGAAACCGCTGCACGACCTGTCGAACATGGCCGATGCCCTGTCCGTCGAGGCCGCGCCCGCCGCCAAGCAGGACCTGCCCAACGCGCCGGTGGTGCAGAGCCTGGACGGCAAGCACGTTCGCCTGCCGGGCTATATCGTGCCACTGGAAGTCAGCGAAGAAGGCCGCACCACCGAGTTCTTGCTGGTGCCGTATTTCGGCGCGTGCATCCACGTGCCGCCGCCGCCGTCGAACCAGATCGTGCATGTGAAAAGCGAAGTCGGCGTGAAGCTCGATGAGCTGTACCAGCCTTATTGGATCGAGGGCGCGATGCAGGTCAAGCCGTCGTCCAGTGAGCTGGCCGATGCCGGTTACCAGATGGATGCCGAGAAGATCTACCTGTACGAACTGCAGGAATAGTCCCGCCCCCAAGCACACCAACGAACAACGGTGGGAGCAAGCCCCCTCCCACCGTTTTAATGCACGCATAGCGCCTTTCATTGAGCTGAGTCAAAAGATCGGACGGTACGATCTTTACCATTGGACGTACACCTTTTAACGTCCTTTTGGAGCTCCCATGAACAAGTCTCTGCTCGGCGCGTCGCTCTTCGCGCTGGCACTCGCCGCCCCGCTCGCCCAGGCTCACGAAGCGGGCGACATCCTGATTCGCGCCGGTGCGATCACTGTGAATCCGAAGGCCGACAGCAGCAGCGTCAAGGTCGATCAAGGCCCCTTGGCCGGTGCCAACCTGGGCGGCAAGGCGACCATGAGCAGCGATACCCAGCTGGGTCTGAACTTCGCCTACATGCTCACCGACCACGTCGGCCTCGAACTGCTCGCGGCCACGCCATTCGAGCATGACGTAAAAATCAAAAACACCGCCCTCGGTGCTGCCAACGGCAAGCTCGGCACCCTCAAGCACCTGCCGCCGACCCTGAGCGTCGTGTACTACCCGCTGGACAACAAATCAGCGTTCCAACCCTACGTCGGCGCGGGCATCAACTACACCTGGATCTACGACGAGCACGTCGGCAGCCGCGCCTCCAACGCTGGCTTCAGCAATTTCAAGGCGGAAAATTCCTGGGGCTGGTCGGCGCAGATCGGCGCCGACTACATGATCAACGACAAGTGGATGATCAACGCCCAGGCGCGCTACATCGACATCAGCACCAAGGCGACAGTGGATAACAACGCGTTGGGCCAGGGCACCCGGGCCAAGGTCAATGTGGATGTCGACCCGATGGTGTACATGGTGGGGATTGGCTACAAGTTCTAAGCAGTCGTTCACAGACAGCACAAAACCAAAGTGGGAGGGGGCTTGCCCCCTCCCACTTTTGGGTTGTGTGGTGTGTCAGGTATGCCGGTAAAACCGGTCCAGCAATGCCGGCAACCCCGCCCGCCATGCCCGGGGCTTGATGCCGAAGGTGTGGAGGATTTTCTTGCAGGCCAGCACCGCGTGCTGCGGTTCGTCCGCCGCGTCCGGCCGCGCGGCGTGGGCCTGGGCGGCGGGCGACTCGATGGCCAGCGCACGGAAGTTGCGCGCTTCGGTGAGGATCGCCTGGCCCAGCGCCAGCGGCGTGGTGGCCTCGTGGCCGGCGTAATGGTACGTGCCCCACAAAGGCGCTGCGCAATCGAGTTGCTTGAGCACCGAAATGATCACACGCGCGGCATCGTCCACCGGCGTCGGGTTGCCGCGTCGGTCATCGGCCATCGGCAACTCGCCCGGCTTTTCGGCCTGGGCCAGAAAGCGCCCGAGGGTGCCGTCGGCGCTGTCATCCAGCAGCCAGCCAAACCGCAGCAGCACATGTTGCGGACAGGTGGCGCGCACGCTTTGCTCGATGCGCCACAACGCCTGGCCGCGCAGGCCCAATGGCACTGGATCGTCTTTTTCGCTGTAAGCAGTGGCGCGCGAGCCATCGAATACGCGGTAGCTGGACGGTTGCAGCAAGGTGATGCTGTGGTGCTGGCACAATTCGGCCAGACGCTCGATGGCGTATTCCTGAGCAGCCAGACGGGTTTCGCTGACGGCCTCGGCCTGGAACCAGTCGAAATAGTAGGCGAGGTTGATCAATGCATCGGGACGGGTGTCGTCGAGCAATTGGGTGAGGCTCGCGGCATCCCAGCCGTCTTGGGGCGGTTTGGGGGCGAGGAACCCGATGTCTTCCTCTGCACCGAGGCGAATCAGCGCCTGCCCGAGGGCATTCCCGCCGCCCAGTAACATAAGGCGCATTCGCATAGATTGTGCAGGCCCAGTCTGTTTGGAACGATGGTTAGTGTCGGCAGACGTGTATGCCATACCGTGGGGTGTAGCCGGAATCGTTGCATTTTGCGGGTTTGTAGCGCAACCGTCACGGATAAAGTAAGCCTTTGCAACTTGTTGGAGCCGGTGGCATCAATCATTGCATGAACCTTCCTGAATCAACGGACAGGGCATTGGACGGTTTCCACCCCGCCGTCAGCGCCTGGTTTCGCAGCACCTTCCCCGCAGTCACCGGCGCCCAGGCCCAGGCATGGCCGCTGATCCGCCAGCGGCGCTCGACGCTGATCGCCGCGCCGACCGGCTCGGGCAAGACCCTCACGGCCTTCCTCGCGGTGCTCGACGACCTGGTCCAACAGGGCCTGGCCAACGGTGGCCACCTGCCGGACGCGACGCAGGTGGTGTACGTGTCGCCGCTCAAGGCACTGTCCAACGATATCCAGATCAACCTGCAAAACCCGCTGGCCGGGATCAGCGCGCAGTTGCAGCGCCAGGGCCTGGCGCCGCTGGAGATCCGCACCGCCGTGCGCACCGGTGACACCCCGCAAAAAGACCGCGCGTTGATGCGCAAACGCGCGCCGCACATCCTGGTGACCACCCCGGAGTCGCTGTATGTGCTGCTCGGCTCGGACTCCGGCAGGCAGATGCTCGCCAGCACGCGCACGGTCATTGTCGACGAGATCCACGCCATCGCCGCCGGCAAGCGCGGCAGCCACCTGGCGCTGAGCCTGGAGCGCCTGCAAGGCCTGTGCGCCGAGCCGCTGACGCGCATCGGTTTGTCGGCCACGCAAAAACCCATCGAGGCGGTGTCGCGGTTTCTGGTGGGCAGCGCGCGCGAGTGCGCCATTGTCGACATCGGCCATGCCCGCCCGCGCGACCTGGGCATCGAAGTGCCGCCGGTGCCGCTCTCGGCAGTCATGGCCAATGACGTCTGGGAACGAGTCTACGATCGCCTCGCGACACTGGCCCGCGAACACCGCACCACGCTGATTTTCGTCAACACCCGGCGCCTGGCCGAACGCCTGGCCCGCCACCTCAGCGAGCGCCTGGGCAAGACCGCCGTGGCCGCGCACCACGGCAGCCTCGCCAAGGAGTTGCGCCTGGACGCCGAGCAACGGCTCAAAGCCGGCGCGTTGCAAGTGCTGATCGCTACCGCGTCGCTGGAGCTGGGGATCGATATCGGCGAGGTGGACCTGGTGTGCCAGATCGGCTCGCCCGGCTCCATCAACGGTTTTTTGCAAAGAGTCGGACGCTCCGGCCATCAGGTCGGCGGCACGCCCAAGGGGCGCCTGTTCGCCACCACCCGCGACGACCTGATCGAATGCGCCGCCCTGCTCGACTGCGTGCGCCGTGGCGAACTGGACACCCTGCACATCCCGGTCGCGCCGCTGGACGTGCTGGCCCAGCAGATCATTGCCGAAGTCAGCGCCCGCGAATGGCCCGAACAAGACCTGCTGGCACTGATCCACCGCGCCGCGCCCTACGCCGCGCTGGATGAACGCCACTACCAGGCGCTGTTGCAGATGCTCGCCGAGGGCTACAACGGG
This sequence comes from Pseudomonas sp. MH9.3, assembly GCF_034354675.1. Classification (NCBI taxonomy): domain Bacteria; kingdom Pseudomonadati; phylum Pseudomonadota; class Gammaproteobacteria; order Pseudomonadales; family Pseudomonadaceae; genus Pseudomonas; species Pseudomonas sp. MH9.3. The sequence goes on from NZ_CP133785.1 coordinate 3,006,482, forward strand.
CGCCAGGGCATTCGCAGCGCCTACCTGCACCGCGACGCCCTGACCCGCACCCTGCGCGGTCGCCGGGGCGCCAGGCTGACCGCCGTGACCAGCGGCGGCACCATCCCCGACAACGCCGACTACAGCGTTTTGCTCGAACCCCAGAGCCTGAACATCGGCAGCGTCAACGAAGACTTTGCGGTGGAAAGCATCGCCGGGGACATCTTCCAGCTGGGCAACACCTCCTACCGCATCCTGCGGGTCGAAGCCGGCAAGGTACGGGTCGAGGATGCCCATGGCCAGCCGCCGACCATTCCGTTCTGGCTCGGCGAAATGCCCGGGCGCAGCAATGAGCTGTCCGCCGCCGTGGCACGCTTGCAGGGCCAGTTGGACCGCCTGCTCGGCGCCAGCCCCGGCGACCTGCAACCGGCGCAGGACTGGCTCACCGACACCCTGGGCCTGAACCGCGCCAGCGCCGAGCAAATCCTCGATTACCTGGCCCGCGCGCGCCTGGCGCTGAGCGCATTACCGTCCCAGGACACGCTGATCATGGAGCGGTTTTTCGACGCGTCCGGCGGCACCCAGTTGATCATTCACACGCCGTTCGGCAGCCGTCTGAATCGCGCCTGGGGCCTGGCGCTGCGCAAGCGTTTTTGCCGCACGTTCAACTTCGAGCTGCAAGCGGCGGCCAGTGAAAACGCGATTGTGCTGTCGCTGTCCACCAGCCACAGCTTTGAGCTGAATGAGGTGTGGCGTTACCTCAACAGCCACAGCGCCGAACACATTCTGATCCAGGCGGTACTGGACGCTCCGCTGTTCGGCGTGCGCTGGCGCTGGAATGCCGGGGTGGCGCTGGCATTGCCGCGCTTTACCGGCGGGCGCAAGGTGGCGCCGCAGATCCAGCGCATGAAAAGCGAAGACCTGATCGCCAGCGTGTTTCCCGACCAGATCGCCTGCCTGGAAAACCTCGCCGGCGAACGTGAAGTGCCCGAACACCCGCTGGTGGAACAGACCCTCGACGACTGCCTGCACGAAGCCATGGACAGCGACGCCTGGCTGGACCTGCTGCGGCGCATGGAACGCGGCGAGGTGCGCCTGATCAGCCGCGACTTGCCGGCGCCCTCGCCCATGGCGGCGGAAATTCTCAGCGCGCGGCCCTACACCTTTCTCGACGATGCGCCGCTGGAAGAGCGCCGCACCCAGGCCGTGCTCAACCGGCGCTGGAGCGACCCGCAAAGCACCGACGACCTTGGCGCCCTGGATGCCGAGGCCATTGCTGGCGTGCGCGAGGAGGCCTGGCCAACGCCCCATGGCCCGGACGAAATGCATGAAGCGCTGATGAGCCTGGCGTGCATCGCCGAAAGCGAAGTCACGCCGCCATGGGCGCAGTGGCTGAACGCGCTGGCGAAGGCCGGGCGCGCCTGTCAATTGCCCAACGGGTTGTGGGTCGCCGTCGAACGCCTGAGCTGTTGGCAGGCGATTTATCCTCACGATTTGCCGTTATTGCCCGGCTTCGATGAGCCCTGGACCTTCGAGGACGCAGTGCTCGAAGTGCTGCGTGCGCGCCTCGGTGGTTTTGGTCCGTTGAGTGTGATCGAGATCGCCGCGCCCATCGGGTTGCCGGTGGCCGCCGTGACCCAGGCGTTGGCCCGGCTGGAGCAGGAAGGCTATGTGTTGCGCGGGCATTTCAGCCCCGGCGCCAGCGCAGAGCAATGGTGCGAACGGCACCTGCTGGCGCGTATTCACCGCTACACGGTCAAGCGCCTGCGCCGCGAAATCGAACCGGTGGCGCTGCAGGATTTCATGCGCTTTCTGTTCGACTGGCAGCACGTGTCCGAGGCCACCCGTGGCCAGGGCAGCGCGGTGTTGCCGCAGATCGTCGGCCAGTTCGAAGGCTTTGCGGCCGCCACCTCGGCCTGGGACAGTGACCTGCTCAGTGCGCGCATCAAGGACTACTCCTCCACCTGGCTCGATGAGTTGTGCCGCAGCGGCAAGCTGGTGTGGATGCGCTTGAGCGACAAGGCCGGCGCCATGGCCCTGCGCAGCACGCCGGTGGTGCTGTTGCCGCGCAGCCAGGTGGGATTGTGGAGCGGCCTGACCGACCCCGTCGACAGCACCGCGCTGTCGCCCAAGGCACAAAAGGTCCACCTGGCCCTGCGCGAGCACGGCGCGCTGTTTTTTGATGAACTGGTGCACGAAGCCCGTCTGCTGCGCAGCGAGCTGGAAACAGTGCTGCAGGAACTGGTGGGCGCGGGCCTGGTGAATGCCGACAGCTTTGCCGGGCTGCGCGCCCTGACCACGCCCGCCAGCAAGCGCCAGGCGCGCAGCAGCCGGCGCGGGCGCGGTGCGTTTATCGGCGGCATGGACGATGCCGGGCGCTGGGCCTTGATCCGCCGCCCGCCCGGCGCTGCCGGCCCGCATTCGGCAGAGACGCTTGAGCATGTGGCGATGACCCTGCTGCGCCGCTACGGCGTGGTGTTCTGGCGCCTGCTTGAACGCGAGGCGGACTGGTTGCCGAGCTGGCGCGAATTGCTGCGCACCTTCCACCGCCTGGAAGCGCGCGGGGAGATCCGCGGCGGGCGATTTGTGAGCGGCTTGGCGGGTGAGCAGTTTGCGTTGCCCGAGGCGATTCCTCTGCTGCGCGAGGTACGGCGGCGCGCGCACGACGGGAGCCTGGTGGCGGTGTGTGGGGCGGACCCGCTGAACCTGGTGGGCACGCTGTTACCGGGCAGCAAGGTGCCGGCGGTGAGTGGCAATCGGATTGTGTACCGCGACGGGTTGCCGGCGGCGGTTATGGTTGGCGGCAAGCAGCAGGTGCTGGTTGAGGTGGATCAGCAGGCGGTGCAGGAGAAGTTGCTTGGGCGGTCTTGAGGGCCTCATCGGGAGCAGGCCCCCTCCCACACTGGATTGGGTTCACATAGTTCGATGTGTGAACCCAATCCAGTGTGGGAGGGCGCTTGCTCCCGATAGCATCCTTACTGGCTACGCGGCGGCTCGGTAATTTCCACCACCTCTTCAGCCTGCCCCACCCGCTTGGGCAACAGCACCTGCTGTGGATAAGTCTGCGCGAAATGCACCTCGTCACAGTTATCCACAAGCTTCTTCAACCGCTGGTTAAACGCGCGGCTGACTGCATATTGCCCGCCCGACACGGTGCGGAACTGCGCGGTGAGCACCACGCCGTTGAGGTCCATTTTGTCGACGCCGAACACTTCCAGCGGCCCTTGCAGGTTGTACTTGAGGAACGCGTCGTCGCGGATTGACTGCCCCGCTTCCTGGATCAGTTCCACGGCCTTGTCCACATCGGTGTCGTAGGTGAACTGCACCGAGAAGAACGCGTAGGCAAACTGTCGCGACTGGTTGGTGACCGCCTTGATCTGCCCGAACGGCACCGAATGCACAAAGCCCTTGCCGTCGCGCAGGCGCAGGGTGCGGATGGTCAGGCCTTCGACGGTGCCGGCGTGGCCGGAGTCGAGTACCACCCAGTCGCCGATCGACAAGGTGTCTTCGATGATGATGAACAGGCCCGTGATCACGTCCTGCACCAGTTGCTGGGAACCGAAACCGATGGCCAGGCCGACCACCCCGGCACCGGCCAACAGCGGCGCGACGTTGATGCCCAGGTTGGCCATGGTGGTGATCGCGCAGATCACCACGAGGATGATTTTCACCGCATTGCGCAGCAGCGGCAGGATAGTCTTGACCCGCGTGCTGGGCTGGCGACTGGAGCGTTTGTTGACCGGCGGTTTGAGCGCTTCCTGAATCGCCGTGTCGAGCACCACCCAGAACAGCCAGGTCATCAGCAGGATCAGGCCGATGCTGCTCAGCGAGTCGCTGATGGCGCGCCCGATCGAGTTGCGCTCGGCGAACTCGAACAGCGACACGCCCCAGATACGCCCAAGCACTTCGATAAACGCCACGGCCATCGCGATGCGCAGGATCGCGTGCAGCAAACTGAGGAAGCGCTCCTTGTAGGCGCTGCTGCGCTGGATCGCCACCTGGCTGCGCGACTTGAACAAGTGTTGCAGCACCGTGCTGAGAAACACCGTGCCGATCAGCAGGATCGTGGTGAACAGCGCACAACGCAGCGCCTTCTGATTATCGTCGCCGGCACCGATCAGGTTGATCGCCGAGACCAGCACCATCAGCAGGATCGGCCAGTACCACAGCCCCGAGAAGATACGCAGCGATTGCTGCAACGCCGGGTGCTTGATGCGTTGGGCCAACGACCGATTGCGGATCAAGTGGGCGACCGGACGGCGCAGGCGCACCACCAGCACGCCGAAGATCACCGTGGCGAACAGCCCGGTGAACACCGCGATGCTGCTGGTGATATTGCCGCCCAACTGGCGGGCGATCTGCGGGCTGGTCAAGGCATCGCTGAGGGCGGCGAGGAAGCCGATCAGGAACAGCGGCTTGGGGCAGTAGTCGCAAATGATCTGCACCGCCGGACGCTTGTGGCCCACGTTGAACATGACGATGACGCACAACAGCATCGAGGTGGAAAAGATGCCGCTGCTGGTGGCGTAGGCAAGGCACAGCGCCAGCGCGCGCCCCACGGAGGTGGCGAGAAAATGACTGACGTACAGGGTAAGCGGCAGGCAGATCAGCGCCGGGAGCGTATAGGGCACGACGTAGCCCAGCACATCCAGCAACCGCCCGCGCCGTTCAAAAAACGCGCGCTGGCCCAGGCGTCGCACCATCATCCGGCCCAGCAAGGTCAACAGGGTAAAGGCGCCGACCCAGACGCCGGACAACAACAGGAAATCCCCAGCCACGCTCCACGGTGAGCGGGCTGACGTCTGATTGACCAGGCGCCCGACTTCGTTGGCGGCGCGGTCGGCGCGCAGACGCCACTCGTCAATGAAGTTCTGATTGAGGTCGAGCTTCTGCTGCACGTCGTCAATGCTGGAACTGATCGCGCCGAGCAGTCCGCCTTCCACCAGCAACTCCGGCTTGGCCGGGGCCTCGGCTTCGGGGGCGGTGGCGGGTGCGGTCGCCGCCGCCTGAAGTGCGCCGCTGCCGCAAAACAGCAGCGCGCCGAGTAGCCATGCAGTCTTTAGATTCAGCAAAACACCGGGCTCCTGGGAAAGGGTCTGTAAGGAACTGACGGGTTTGAGCCCTGATCGTTCCCTGTGGGAGGAGGCTCGCTCGCTCCCACACTGGATCTACTGCATTGGAAGCATGCCGTTTGTAGGAATCGGGAAACTTTCCGACAAAAATCACAGTCATCCAACCACGCACTCTTTCCCACGGACCCAACCATGGCGGCGATTCATATCGGCATATCCGGCTGGCGCTATACGCCCTGGCGCGGGGACTTCTATCCCGAGGGGCTGACCCAGAAACGCGAGTTGCAGTTTGCGTCACGTGCCGTCAACAGCATCGAAATCAACGGCTCGTTCTACGCACTGCAAACGCCCAAGCGTTACGCCGAGTGGTACGCCGATACACCCGAGGGTTTCATGTTCAGCGTCAAGGCGCCGCGTTATATCACGCACATCCTGCGGCTCAAGGATGTGCATGCGCCGCTGGCGAATTTCTTTGCATCCGGCGTGCTGGAATTGAAGGAGAAACTGGGGCCGATCCTGTGGCAATTCCCGCCCAGCTTTAAATTCGATGCGCCGCTGTTCGAAGCCTTTTTGCAGCAACTGCCCGGCGACACGCAACAGGCCGCCGCCCTCGCCCGCCAGCATGAGCCCCGCCTGAACGGCAAGGCGAGCATGCAGGCCCATGGCAAGAGAGCCCTGCGTCACGCCGTGGAAATTCGCCATAAAAGCTTCGCCGTGCCGGCGTTCGTAAAGATGCTCGAAAAATATGGCGTCGCGCTGGTGGTGGCCGATACCGCCGGCAAGTGGCCGTCTATCGAAGACGTCACCGCCACCTTCATGTACCTGCGTCTGCACGGCGACAAGCAGCTGTACGCCAGCGGCTACACCCCTGAAGCCCTCGAACGCTGGGGCGACCGCATTGAGCGGTGGGCCCATGGCAAACAACCGGAGGATGCACACTTGGTCGACCCGCAGCATAAACCCCGCACCCGCAAGCAACGCGATGTGTTCTGTTTCTTCGACAATGACCTCAAGGTGCGCGCGCCTTTCGACGCGCGCCAGTTGCTGCAGCGTTTCGGCCTGGACCAGCACCTGGCCACAGTGCCCGGACAGCTGCCTGAACCCGGGGTGCTGGCATGACCCATCCAGAACCGCTCCCGGTGGTGGCGCCGGACGTTGCCGTCGCCCGTCTTACGGTGCTCACGGTCAATATCCACAAGGGTTTCACCGCACTGAACCGGCGTTTCATCCTGCCCGAGCTGCGCGAAGCAGTGCGCAGTGTCGGCGCCGACATGGTGTTCCTGCAGGAAATCCACGGCACCCATGAGCAGCATCCCCAGCGCTACAGCGATTGGCCGAACATGCCGCAGTACGAATTTCTCGCCGACAGTATCTGGCCGCAATTCGCCTATGGCCGCAATGCGGTCTACCCCCATGGCGACCATGGCAATGCGCTGCTGTCGAAATTCCAGATCGTGCGCTACGAGAACCTCGACATTTCCCAGAGCGGCCACGAAAACCGTGGCCTGCTGCATTGCGTGTTGCGCCTGCCCGGCAGCGGCCAGGAGGTGCATGCGATCTGCATGCACCTGGGCCTGCGCGAAGTGCATCGCCAGCAGCAACTGCGCCTGCTCGAGCAGCGCATTGGCGAAATACCCGCCGACGCGCCGCTGGTGGTCGCCGGCGACTTCAACGATTGGCGCCAGCGTGCCGACCTCAGCCAGAGCGGCTTGCAGGAAGTATTCATGCAGTCTTCGGGCAAACACGCGCGCACCTTCCCCGCGCGCTTGCCGCTGCTGGCGCTGGACCGCATCTACGTGCGCAACGTGACGGTGCATAACCCCCGCGTGCTGAATACCCGGCCCTGGTCCCACCTCTCAGACCATGTGCCGCTGTCGGTGGAGATTGAGCTATGAATATTGCGGTCGAGCATATCGCGACCGATCAGCCGCCGGATGAGGCCAAGGCCCGCGACCTGGATTACGGCTGGCAGAGTGGCAACCAGGTGGAGTTGCTGGAGAACGGCGAGGCATACTTCCCCAGGGTCTTCGATGCCATGCGCACGGCGCAGCGGGAGATCCTGCTGGAGACGTTTATCCTGTTCGAGGACAAGGTCGGCCATGAGCTGCAAGGCATTCTGATCGAGGCAGCCCAACGTGGCGTGAAGGTGGTGGTCAGCCTGGATGGCTTCGGCTGTGGCGAGCTGAGCGCGGTGTTTCTTGCAGCGCTGGCAGATGCCGGGGTGATGGTGCAGATGTTCGACCCGGCGTCCAAGACCCTGGGCATTCGCACCAACTGGTTTCGCCGCCTGCACCGCAAGATCGTGGTGGTGGATGCCGAGGTCGCGTTTATTGGCGGGATCAACTTTTCGGCCGACCATCTGGGCGATTTCGGCCCCGAGGCCAAGCAGGATTATTCGGTGCAGGTGACAGGCCCGGCGGTGGCCGACCTGCATCACTTTGCCCTGGCGCAAAGCGGTCGTCAGGTGCGCACGCGGCGTGGCTGGCGTCGTCGCCAGCAGCGGCCTTCGCCGTGGGCCACCGACAGCGGTGAGGGCTTGGTTCGCCTGATCTATCGCGACAACCTGCAGCATCGCGACGACATCGAAGAAGCGTATATCTACGCCCTGAGCCAGGCGAAAAAACGCGCGGTGATCGCCAATGCGTATTTCTTCCCCGGTTACCGTTTGCTGCGCGAAATTCGCAATGCGGCACGGCGCGGCGTGCAGGTGCAGTTGATCATGCAGGGCCAGCCCGATGTACTGCTGGCCAAACTGGCGGCGCGCATGCTCTACGACTATCTGCTCAAGGACGGCGTGGTGATCCACGAATACTGCCAGCGCCCGCTGCACGGCAAGGTGGCGCTGGTGGACGACGACTGGAGCACGGTGGGTTCGAGCAACCTCGACCCGTTAAGCCTGGCGCTGAACCTGGAAGCCAACGTGCTGATTCGCGACCGCGCATTCAATCAGCAGCTGTACGACAGCCTGGAAACCCTCAGCAAAAACCACTGCCAGGTCATCCCGGCAAAGCACAAGCCGCGCCTGTGGCTGTGGCGCCTGACCGTCGGCTTCCTGGTGTTCCATGTGATGCGCCACTTCCCGGCGCTGACCGGCTGGCTGCCAGCGCACAAACCCCGCTTGAAACCTTTCGAGAGCCAGGCCCATGACTGACCACACAGGCTCACGCTTCAAGCGCTGGAAGAAGCCACTGACCATCGCCTTCTTCCTGCTGTTGATTGTGCTGTTCACCCTGCTTGCGCGGCGGATCGACTGGAGCGAAGTGATCCAGACCCTGGGCGATTTCAAATGGCGCACCTTGCTGATCGCCGCCGGGCTGACCTTGTGCAGTTTTCTGGTGTACGCGTGCTTCGACCTGATCGGCCGCACCTACATCGGCCAGCCATTGCGCTGGAAGCAGATTTTGCCGGTGGGCTTTATCAGCTATGCGTTCAACCTGAACCTGAGTGCCTGGGTCGGCGGGATCGCCATGCGTTATCGGTTGTATTCGCGGCTGGGGGTGAGCACCGGCAATATCGCCAAGATCCTCGGCCTGAGCCTGGCGACCAACTGGTTCGGCTACATGGCCCTGGCCGGGGTGGTGTTCAGCAGCGGGCTGGTGACCATGCCACCGGGATGGAAGGTCAGCACGACGGCCTTGCAGGGGATTGGCGCGCTGCTGGTGCTGGTCAGCCTGGGCTACCTGGCGGCCTGTCAGTTCTCGAAGAAGCGCGCGTGGTCGATTCGCGGCATCGAGATCAACCTGCCATCGCTGCGCATGGCGTGCCTGCAATTGGCGCTGGGCGCATTGAACTGGTCGCTGATGGCGGCGGTGATTTTCACCCTGCTGCCTGCCAAGCTGGATTACCCGCTGGTGTTGGGGGTGTTGCTGATCAGTGCGATTGCCGGGGTGGTGACGCATATCCCGGCCGGGCTTGGGGTGCTCGAGGCGGTGTTTATCGGGCTGTTGCAACATGAGGCGTCGCGGGGCAGTTTGTTGGCGGGGTTGATTGCGTATCGGGCGATTTATTTTATTTGCCCGTTGCTGATTGCGTTGGTGATGTACCTGGGCGTGGAGGCGAAGGCCAAGGCGCTGCGGGTGAAGAAGACGCCAGCTTGATTGTGGGTGATTGACATACCGCCATCGGGAGCAAGCCCCCTCCCACACGTTGAATGCAGTTCAAATGTGGAAGGGGCTTGCTCCCGATGGCGGTTATCGAGCCTGGATAATGCTCAACCGTTCACCCACCACCATCTCGGTAATCCAGTCCACCAGGATCGAGGTATAGGCCTGCTGCGACACCGGATCGCTCAACGAATGGTCGGCGCCATCGATGATGCGGTGCGTCAGGGAATGGGTCTGCTGGCACGCCGCGCGGTAACTCATGATGGTGGCGTGGGGCACGTGGTCGTCGGTTTCCGACTCGACGATCAACACATCACCGGTAAACGCCGAACAGGCGTGCAAGGCGCGATTGGTGTCTGCACGCACCAGGGTGCTGCGGTAATCCATCAGGTCCATCTTGTTCAGGTCACGCTTGGGCTTGAGCCATTCTTCGTCGCGGTACAGCGCCGGCACGCGCAGCGCCAGCCAGCGTACCGGGCGCAATGAGGTGAGAATCGCCGCGAGGTAGCCGCCATAGCTGGTGCCCACCACCGCCACGGCCGAGGTGTCGATGGCCGGGTGGGCGAGCAGACGGTCGTAGGCCGCCAGCAGGTCGCGCAGGTTGTCTTCGCGGGTCACGCGGGCCAGCGGAATGCCAGCGCCGGCATGGCCGCGCAGGTCGAAGGTCAGGCACACGCAGCCCAGACCTGCGATGCCTTTGGCGCGTTCCAGGTCGCGTTCCTGGCTGCCGCCCCAGCCGTGCACGAACAACACGCCGGGGACTTTGGATTTGGGACTGAGGAATGTCCCGCTCATGTGTTCGTCGTCTATCTCGATTGCAATGCTTTCGCTTCTAGCCGTCATAAGATTTAACCGTTACGTACTTGAGAAGAAAGTCGCTGTTTTCGGCCGGGCCGCGATACACCTCGATGGCTTGCGCCGGAAGCGGCTGGTCCTCGTAGGTTTCCACCGATGACACATGAATGGCTTTGAGGCCCGGGTGGTTGATGAAACTTTGCAGCGCCGCGACTTCCGCGCTGCTGGCCCCGCCCATGCGCCAGGATTGTTCGAGCACGCCGCTACGGCGCTGGCCGTCGCTGTCCAGGCCCTGGGCGATGTCGTAATTGCGCCGCGAGGCATAGAACCCAGGGTAGGCCTCATCGGCGGCGCTGTCGAAAACCTGGGCCTGTTCGATGGCTTCACGCACGTCGACGGGCAGGCCGAGGGCGAGCAGGTCGTCGTAGTCGCCGGGCACCACGATCAGGTCGGAGCCGCCGTACACCTCATCACCGTTTGCGTCATGCGTGAGGTATTGCTCGCCGCAGTAGCTGAACACATGGTCGCCGATATAGCTCTGGCCCACGCTGTGGGTGATCACCTCGTGCAAGTCCTGCTCAAGCACTGCGCCATCGCTGAACAATTGCTCGGCGCCGTCCCGTTTGAGCAGCGCATCGAACTCATCAAGGCTGCGAATGACTACCTGGCCGCGCCCGGCGCAGGCATGCACCGGTTTCAGGCGAATCGGCCCGCTGTAGAGCAGGCGCTCAGCGGCGGCACGGGCGTCCTGCAAGGCAAATACGCTGAGGCCGTCGAGCACGACGGGCCTGACAAGTTCGCAGAACAACGGCGACCAGCCCTCCGGCGCCGTTGCATCGGGCCCGAGCAGGCCATGGCTGATGGCTTTGGTGCAGATGAAGTCGTGATCGACATAACCGCCCCACAGGTCTTCGGGGCCCTGGATGTTGAGCGCGCGGGCCTGGGCCGGACCCACCAGCGTCTGCGTGGGCAGTATGTAAAGGTCGCGGCCGGCATGGACCTTGGGATCGAAGCTGCCGGCGAACTCCAGCCCCAGTATCTGCGCCAGCCAACGGGCCAGTGCACGGTTGGTTTCCACTTCATGCTGCGGCGCGCCCTCTCTTGTGGAGTGAGCGACCACCAGTTTCCTGCGTTGAGTCGCGTTCATGCGGCCCCCTTGCTTCCTGCCAGGTATGTAAATGAGAGGTTGCAGGGATCAGGCCAAGGCGCGGTTGAGGCGCAGGGTTTTAAAATCAATCAGTTGCCGAATGGGCGATAGCAGTTGGCCTGTTTTATTTTGCACGACGCCACGTGCAGGGCGTGGCGTTCTGCACGATTCACCGCCACAAGGAGCGCGCCAATCCAGTGGGCGAAAGGCCAGGGCGCCAGCTAAGATAGCGGTCTGCTCAACTCATCACGAGGCAAAACCCATGGCCAAGCAGGCGCTCATTCTGATCGATATCCAGAACGACTACTTCCCCCAGGGCAAGTGGCCGCTCGTCGACGTGGACGCGGCGGCGGACAAGGCGGCGCAGGTGCTGCAGGCGTTTCGTCAGGCGGGCGATGCCGTGATTCACGTGCGCCATGAATTCACCGCCGAGGATGCGCCCTTCTTCACTCCAGGCTCGGAAGGCGCGCAGTTGCACCCCAAGGCACTCAACGAAGGCAGCGAGCCGGTGGTGCTTAAACATTTCGTGAATGCGTTTCGCGAAGCCGATCTGCGCGCTCTGCTGGAACGACGCAGCATCACCGACGTGGTGGTGGTCGGCAGCATGAGCCATATGTGCATCGATGCGGGGGTGCGCGCAGCGGCGGACCTGGGCTACAAGGTCACGGTGATCCACGATGCCTGCGCCACGCGGGATCTTGAATTCAATGGCAAGGTCATCCCGGCGACGCAGGTGCATGATGCATACATGGCGGCGCTGGCGTTCGGTTATGCGAGCGTGGTGTCGGCGGATGAGTACCTGAAGGCGCAGACGGCGGCCGTGTGACCGCCCTGTGAAGCGTCAGCGAGTGGCGATGATGAACAGGCGCGGAAATGGCAACAGCACGCTGCCGTCGCTCAGGGCTGGGTAGGCTTTGGTAATCCTCGTCTGGTATTCGCGTAGGAACGCGGCCTTTTCGTCATCGCTCAAAGGCGCGAGAAACGGCCGCAACCCCGAGCCCTTGAACCATTCCACTACCGCCGCGTGGTCGGCCAGCGGGTGCTGGTAGGTGGTGCGCCAAACATCCACGGTGCTGCAATGCTGGCTCAGCAACTCGTAGTAGTAGCTCGCGGGGTGACGCGGATTGTGCTTGAACGCTCCGATCTTCGCCGACCAGGGCCCCTGTGCCGCCACGTCGCGGGCCAGTTGGTGGGCAGGCTCGTCGAGGTTATCCGGCGTTTGCACCGCCAGCGTGCCGCCCGGCGTCAGATGACTGACCAGGTGCGGGTAGAGCGTGGCGTGGTCGGGCAGCCATTGCAGAGAGGCGTTGGCGAGAATCACATCGAATTGCCGCGCAGGGTTCCAGGCGCCGATATCCGCCAGCTCGAAATCAAGGTTGGGCAGGCGCTGACGGGCGTCGAGCAACATGTCATCGGAACTGTCCATGCCGGTGACCTGCGCCTGCGGATAGCGCTCGGCCAACACCTGCGTTGAGTTACCGGGGCCGCAGCCCAGGTCGACGGCGCTGTGCACGTCGACATTCGGGATGGCCGCGACCAGATCGCGGACGGGACGGGTACGTTGTTGCTCGAACAAGGTGTATTGCTTGGCAGACCAGGTCATCGCGGTTTTCCTTCTGCGTGGTGTAAAAACTGCACCAGTCTGCCAGAACTCATTCACACGACGGCTGCCAATAAATGCGTCCTTTTGTTTCCCTACAGTTTGAACCGCGAGACCACCGTACGCAGCTCCCCCGCCAGCAACGACAGCTCCTGCGCCGTCGCAGCGTTGTCTTCGATGCCCTCCATCAACGTGATACTGCCGTTGCGAATTTCGGTCACGTTGCGGTTGATGTCTTCGGACACGGCGTGTTGCTGCACCGCTGCGCTGGCGATCTGCGTGTTCATGCCGACGATCTGATCAACGCCATCATTGATTGCATCCAGGCTGGTCGAGGCTTGTTGAGCAGACTCGAGACAGGCCTGCGCGCGCAACTTGCCCGACTTCATCTGCTCCACGGCCGCGGACGTCGCCAGTTGCAGCTCCTGGATAATGGTGCGGATTTCTTCGGTTGAGTTCTGCGTGCGCGAGGCCAGGGTTCGGACCTCGTCCGCCACCACCGCAAAGCCGCGGCCCTGCTCACCGGCACGGGCCGCCTCGATGGCGGCATTCAACGCCAGCAGGTTGGTTTGATCGGCGATGTTACGGATCACTTCAATAACCCCGCCGATCTGCTGGCTGTGCTGGGCCAGCGCGGAGACTTTCTGCGCGCTGCGCTCCACTTCTTCGGCCAGGGCTTCGATGGTGACGCGGGTTTCCTGCATCTTCGCAAGGCCTGCGATCGAAGACTGACTGGCATGCCCGGCGGCATGGGCGGCGCCCTCGGTGTTCTGCGCCACATCGGCAACGCTGGCAGTCATCTCGTTGATGGCCGTGGCGACTTGCTCGGTTTCACTTTGCTGCACATTCATCGAGCGTTTGGCCACGTCGATGGACACCCCCATGCGCGCGGCCGCCTCGGACACCGATTGCGAACTGCGCTCAACCTGCGACAGCGACGCACTGAAGGCCTGCACCATCGCGTTGAGAGCGTTGCCCACGTCGGCCATTTCATCGTTGCCGCGCACCGGAATGCGCGTGCTCAGGTCGCCCTGGGCAATCAGCTGCGTGGCACTCAACACATCGTTGAGGGTGCGCCGCATGGCGCTGTAGATGCCGCTGAAGGCGTACACCAGCAACAGGCCAAGCCCGGCCAGCATGCCGAGGATGAGCAGGCGCTCTGCGCTTTTTTCCTGGACACGGCGTTCCAGTCTCTTCAACAGCGCGTCTTGCAGGGTGTCCTGCGCCTTGTACAACTCGGCGACTACCGCGTTGCCCTTGGCCGGCAGGTTCTGCACGCCACTGATGGTGTCGGTGGTGGAGCCAATCATCAGATCAAGATCGGCGCGAAAACCCTCCAGGCTCGCAAAGGCACTGGTAATCGGTGCCTGAATGCGATCGGCCAGGGCCGGCTCGCGACGACGCAAAAGGTCCAGGCTCTGCTGGAGCTCCTTGTGGATCATCACCTCGTTCTTGAGCATCGCCCTGATCACGCCACGCGTGCCCGGGCTCAATACCTGCCCCTCATGCAGCCCACTGACCAGACCGCGCAATTGGCCGACGATATTGATCTGGCGCGGCAACCGCAAGGTGCTCTGGTCGATCATGAACAGCGAGGCAAAGTCTTCATCGAGCACCATGCCCGAGGTGGCCGATACGTAATAAACGAAGTTCAGGGTTTCGGTGAGTTGATCGTTCCACTCGTCGAAGGTAGTGCTCGGGTTGGCGTCGCCCTTGGCCAGCTCAATCAGGCGCTGCGCCCCGGCACGCAGGCGCTGCACGCGGTCACCGGTTTCGAGCTGGGCGTTGAACTGGCGGTCGGTGGTGGCCAGTTTAGAAAATGCGTCTTCCAGCTTTGCCTGGTTGGCGGAAAGATCGGGCTGCGCGCTCTTGTCACCGCTGAGCAGGCGGTTGGTGAGTGCGCGTTGCAACATCGACAAGCGCAGCACAGGGGTCACGTCCAACAGATAGCGTTGGCCCGATTGTTCGGAGCGGATGACTTCTAGACTCTCGTTGATCTGGTGGACGATACGGGAGCCAAGCAGCACCAGAGGGATCAGGACGATGATTGCCAGCACGCCGAATTTGGTGGGGAAACGTAAACGGCTGGCCAGGTGTACGGCAGGAGCAAGGATATTCATACAGTTCTCACAGCCCGCAATGGGACAGTTTGTGGAAGGTTTATAGGTGAGAACTGTCCGTTTTCTCTCAAATGCCTGGCTCTGTCTGGCACATTTGGCTAATCACGCTGTGCATGTAACTAATCGTTTCATGCTCGGTGTCGGCATTGAGATTGAGAACTTTAAGAAAAGTTGTACATTTTTTTATATTTGTACAACTCTGGAACGCTTGAAGAAAAGTGATGTCGCGTTGATATCAACGCTGTGTGATGATTGTGTGCAGGAGAATGGCGGCGAGCGTTGCGACTATTTGAGCGCATACGAAAACGCCCCTGGGATTTTGCAATCCGCAGGGGCGTTGGGATCAGCTGAGCGCTGGGTGCCAGCGCGGGCGTCGATCAGAACGGAATATCGTCATCAAAGCTGTCGAAATCCGGAGCCGGCTGTGGCGCGGCCTGTTGTGGCGCTGGACGCGACTCACGCTGTGGCTGCTGGCTTGGCTGTGGACGCGACTGCTGTGGACGCGGTGCCGAGTTGGACATGCCGCCCTGGCCCTGTTGGTCGCCCTGTGGACGGCCGCCCAGCAGTTGCATGGTGCCTTGCATGTCGACCACGATTTCAGTGGTGTAACGCTTGATACCGTCCTTTTCCCACTCGCGGGTCTGCAGTTTGCCTTCGATGTAGACCTGCGAACCTTTGCGCAGGTATTCACCGGCGATTTCGGCAACCTTGCCGAACATCGACACACGGTGCCATTCGGTTTTCTCGACCTTCTGGCCGGTCTGCTTGTCGGTCCACTGTTCGCTGGTCGCCAGACTCAGGTTGGTCACGGCGTTACCGTTAGGCAGGTAGCGAACTTCGGGATCCTGGCCGCATGTACCGACCAATATGACTTTGTTAACCCCACGGGCCATAACGTTCTCCTAGGCTGGGCGCGCTGTCGGCACTGGGTTGACCAGTTGCTCGAGCGTCGCGCGATCCAATAATTCGGTGTCCAATTTAATGTAAATGGCCGCCTCTTCAGCGACCACTACTGCATCCGTTACTCCAACGACGGCCTTCAGGCGCTCTGCCAGACCGGCTTCGCGCATCGCCTCGGGCGACAGCGGTAAACGCAGACTGGTGACGTAGGGAGGTTCGCGCATGGTAACAGCAAAGGCCAGCCAAAGTGCAGCCAGCCCGGCGCATCCGAGGAACACAACCGACAGACCGCCATGCTGGAACATCCAGCCGCCCATGATGCCGCCCAACGCGGAACCGAGGAACTGGCTGGTGGAATACACCCCCATCGCCGTGCCCTTGCCTCCGGCCGGTGAAACCTTACTGATCAGCGAAGGCAATGACGCCTCCAGCAGGTTGAACGCGGTGAAGAACACCACCGTGCCGCTCACCAGCGCCCGCAGGCTGTCGCCGAACTGCCAGAAGAATAGTTCAGTGAGCATCAATGTCGCGACGGCGCCGAGCAGAACTCGTTTCATTTTGCGTTTCTTCTCGCCATAGATGATGAACGGGATCATGGCGAAGAACGAAATCAACAACGCAGTGAGATAGACCCACCAGTGCTGCTCCTTGGGCAGACCGGCTTTTTCCACCAGCGCCAGGGGCAAGGCGACGAAGCTGCACATCAGCATGGCGTGCAACACGAAGATACCTAAATCCAGGCGCAGCAGGTCCGGATGCTTGAGCGTCGGCAGCAGCGCCTTGCGCGCCACACCGGACTCACGGTGCTGCAAGGTGCCGGTAGAGCGCGGCACCATGAACGCGACGATGACAATGCCGATCAGCGCCATGCCGCCGGTGGCCAGGAACAGCCCATGCAGGCCGAACGCACTGGTCAGCAGCGGGCCGACCACCATGGCCACGGCGAACGACAGCCCGATAGTCATCCCGATCATTGCCATGGCCTTGGTGCGATGTTGTTCGCGGGTCAGGTCCGAGAGCAGCGCCATGACCGCCGCGGAAATCGCGCCAGCGCCCTGCAGGATGCGTCCGGCGATCACGCCCCAGATCGAATCGGCCTGGGCCGCGAGCACGCTGCCGAGCGCGAAGACGATCAGGCCGAGGTAAATCACGGGGCGGCGGCCGATGCGGTCGGAAATGATCCCGAACGGAATCTGAAAAATGGCCTGGGTCAGACCGTAGGCGCCAATCGCCAGGCCGATGAGTGCGGGGGTCGCTCCTGCGAGATCCATTCCATAGGTCGCCAGCACCGGCAACACCATAAACATGCCAAGCATACGGAAGGCGAACACCAGGGCCAGACCGCTTGCCGCTCGGGTCTCGCCGCTACTCATGCGTTCGCTGTGGGGATCGTGCATGGAAAAACCTCGTGTGAACCGGCGGCGATTCTACCAGTCCCATCGATTGAGAGGGTATATGCGGCGCTTTGCCGCGCAGCTTTCATGCAAGGCTGCAAGCGGCCTTTTGACAGTGTATATTCATCCAGTCTTTAGCCGTATACTCCGGCATTATTTACGCCCGCCGTGCGAGGCCATCTTGGACAAGATCCTGATTCGTGGGGCTAGAACCCACAACCTGAAGAACATTGACCTGACCCTGCCCCGGGACAAACTGATCGTCATCACCGGCCTGTCCGGCTCGGGCAAATCGTCCCTGGCGTTCGACACGCTGTATGCCGAAGGCCAGCGTCGCTACGTGGAATCGCTGTCGGCCTATGCCCGCCAGTTCCTGTCGATGATGGAAAAACCCGACGTCGACACCATTGAAGGCTTGTCGCCGGCCATTTCCATCGAACAGAAATCGACCTCCCACAACCCGCGCTCCACCGTGGGCACCATCACCGAAATCTACGACTACCTGCGTCTGCTGTACGCGCGCGTGGGTATTCCCCGCTGCCCGGATCACGACATTCCGCTGGAGGCCCAGACCGTCAGCCAGATGGTCGACCTGGTGCTGGCCCTGCCGGAAGGCGCCAAGCTGATGCTGCTGGCGCCGGTGATTCGCGAGCGCAAGGGTGAACACCTTTCTGTTTTCGAAGAGCTGCGTGCCCAGGGTTTCGTGCGCGCGCGGATCAACGGCAAGCTCTATGAGCTGGACGAAGCGCCGAAGCTCGACAAGCAGAAGAAGCACTCCATCGATGTGGTGGTCGACCGCTTCAAGGTGCGCGCTGACCTGCAGCAGCGCCTGGCAGAGTCTTTTGAGACCGCGCTGAAGCTGGCGGACGGTATCGCCCTGGTGGCGCCGATGGACGACGAGCCGGGCGAAGAGATCATCTTCTCCGCACGCTTCGCCTGCCCGGTCTGCGGGCATGCCATCAGCGAGCTGGAACCCAAGTTGTTTTCCTTCAACAACCCGGCCGGCGCCTGCCCGACCTGTGACGGCCTGGGGGTGAAGCAGTTCTTCGACATCAAGCGCCTGGTCAATGGGGAACTGACACTGGCCGAGGGGGCGATACGCGGCTGGGACCGGCGCAACGTCTATTACTTCCAGATGCTTGGCTCGTTGGCGTCTCACTACAAGTTCAGCCTTGAAGTGCCCTTCAACCAACTGCCGGCAGAGCAGCAGAAGGTCATCCTCACCGGCAGCGGCTCGCAGAACGTCGATTTCAAATACCTCAACGACCGAGGCGATATCGTCAAGCGCTCACACCCGTTCGAGGGCATCGTACCGAACCTGGAACGTCGCTACCGTGAGACTGAATCGGCGAGCGTGCGTGAAGAGCTGGCGAAGTTCCTCAGCACCCAGCCGTGCCCGGACTGCCGTGGCACTCGCCTGCGCCGCGAAGCGCGGCACGTGTGGGTGGGAGAAAAGACCTTGCCAGCGGTGACCGGCCTGCCGATCGGTGATGCCTGTGAATACTTTGGCGGACTCAAACTGACCGGCCGCCGTGGGGAAATTGCCGACAAGATCCTCAAGGAAATCCGCGAGCGCCTGCAGTTTCTGGTCAACGTTGGGCTCGATTACCTGTCGCTGGATCGCAGCGCCGACACGCTGTCGGGCGGTGAGGCACAGCGGATCCGCCTGGCCAGTCAGATTGGCGCGGGTCTGGTCGGCGTGTTGTACATTCTTGATGAGCCATCCATTGGCTTGCACCAGCGCGACAACGACCGTCTGCTGGGAACGTTGAAACACCTGCGCGATATCGGCAATACCGTGATCGTGGTAGAGCACGATGAAGACGCGATTCGTCTGGCGGACTATGTGGTCGATATCGGCCCGGGGGCCGGCGTGCATGGCGGGCACATTGTCGCCGAAGGCACACCTGCCGAAGTCATGGCTCACCCGGACTCGCTGACCGGCAAGTACCTGTCTGGCCGCGTGAAGATCCAGGTACCGGCCAAGCGTACGCCGCGTAACAAGAAGATGGCGCTGCACCTCAATGGCGCGCGTGGCAACAACTTGCGCAATGTCGACCTGGAAATCCCGCTGGGCCTGCTGACCTGCGTTACCGGCGTGTCCGGCTCGGGCAAGTCCACGCTGATCAACAACACGCTGTTTCCGTTAAGCGCGACGGCCCTCAATGGCGCGACCACGCTGGAAGCCGCAGCGCATGACAGCATCAAGGGCCTGGAGCATCTGGACAAGGTAGTCGATATCGACCAAAGCCCGATTGGCCGTACGCCGCGCTCCAATCCAGCCACCTATACCGGGTTGTTCACGCCGATTCGCGAATTGTTCGCCGGCGTGCCGGAATCCCGTTCGCGGGGCTATGGGCCTGGGCGTTTCTCGTTCAACGTCAAGGGCGGTCGCTGCGAGGCTTGCCAGGGCGATGGTCTGATCAAGGTGGAGATGCACTTCCTGCCGGACATCTACGTGCCGTGCGATGTGTGCAAGAGCAAGCGCTATAACCGTGAAACCCTTGAGGTGAAGTACAAGGGCAAGAACATCCACGAAACCCTGGAAATGACGATCGAGGAAGCGCGGGAGTTCTTCGACGCGGTTCCGGCGCTGGCGCGCAAGCTGCAGACGCTGATGGATGTGGGTTTGTCGTACATCAAGCTGGGCCAGTCGGCGACCACGCTGTCTGGTGGCGAGGCGCAGCGGGTGAAGCTGTCTCGCGAGCTGTCCAAGCGCGACACGGGTAAAACCTTGTATATCCTCGATGAGCCCACCACAGGCCTGCACTTTGCGGATATCCAGCAGTTGCTGGATGTGTTGCACCGCTTGCGCGATCACGGCAACACGGTGGTGGTGATTGAGCACAACCTCGATGTGATCAAGACCGCAGACTGGCTGGTGGACCTAGGGCCGGAAGGCGGCTCCAAGGGGGGTCAGATTATTGCGGTGGGTACGCCGGAGCAAGTCTCCGAGATGTCGCAATCACACACCGGTTACTACTTGAAACCGTTGTTGGCGCGCGACAGGGCCTGATGGATCGGCCAATAAAAAGCCCCTGTCACCTCATCGGTGTCAGGGGCTTTTTACCGTCTGAAGTCAGAACTGCGATTGCAGGTAATTTTCCAGACCAATCAGCTTGATCAGGCCCAGCTGCTTTTCGAGCCAGTAAGTGTGATCTTCTTCGGTGTCATTCAACTGCACCCGCAGGATTTCCCGGGTGACATAGTCGTTGTGCTGCTCGCACAGTTCGATGCCTTTGCAGAGCGCGGCACGCACCTTGTACTCAAGGCGCAAATCGGCGGCGAGCATGTCAGGCACCGTGGTACCCACGTCCAGGTCGTCAGGACGCATGCGTGGCGTGCCTTCGAGCATCAGAATGCGACGCATCAAAGCGTCGGCGTGCTGTGCCTCTTCTTCCATTTCGTGATTGATACGCTCGTAGAGCTCGGTAAAGCCCCAGTCTTCGTACATGCGCGAGTGGATGAAGTATTGGTCACGAGCTGCCAGTTCGCCCGTCAGCAACGTGTTGAGGTAATCGATTACGTCGGGGTGACCTTGCATCGCCCTACATCTCCCTGCTTGAAAGTCTGTAGTTTGAACCATGCTGACGTTTTGGTCACGGGACCAACGGCAGAAAAGTGAAGATTTCCTGAGAAAAGTGGCTGAAATAACGCAAAAACCGCCCAAATGAGGGCGGTTCTGCTTATCGTTTAGAGTTAGTTAAGCGATACACCCAGTGCGGTTGCGATTGCTTCTCCATAAGCAGGATCTGCCTTGTAGAAGTGCTGCAACTGACGCTGAACCACATCACTGGATACACCCGCCATTGCACCGGCGATGTTGCTGGTAAGCAGCGCTCTCTGATCGTCGGTCATCAGGCGGAACAATGCACCGGCGTGGCTGTAGTAATCGGTGTCTTCGCGGTGATCGTGGCGATCAGCCGTACCGTTCAGTGCCAGAGCAGGCTCAGCGTACTGCGGCGCTTGTTTGGGAGCATCGGCGTAGCTGTTGGGCTCGTAGTTGGGTGCCGAGCCACCGTTGCTGCCAAACGCCATTGAGCCGTCGCGCTGATAGCTGTTCACCTGATTGCGTGGAGCATTCACCGGCAACTGCTGGTGATTGGTGCCGACACGGTAGCGATGAGCATCGGCATAAGCGAAGACGCGACCTTGCAGCATGCGGTCTGGGGACAACCCCACACCTGGCACCATGTTGCTTGGGCCGAAGGCGGCCTGCTCTACCTCAGCGAAGTAGTTCTGCGGGTTGCGGTTGAGTTCCAGCTCGCCGACTTCGATCAGCGGGAATTCCTTTTGCGACCAAGTCTTGGTCACGTCGAAAGGGTTCTCGTAGTGAGCATTGGCCTGTGCCTCAGTCATGATCTGAATGCAGACGCGCCATTTCGGGAAATCACCGCGTTCGATTGCGCCAAACAGGTCGCGCTGGGCGTAATCAGGGTCGGTGCCCGCCAGGCGAGCAGCTTCAGCCGGCGCCAGGTTTTTGATGCCCTGTTGGGTTTTGTAATGCCACTTGACCCAGTGACGCTCGCCCCGGGCGTTGATCAGGCTGTAAGTATGGCTGCCGAAGCCGTGCATGTGACGGTAGCCGTCCGGGATGCCACGGTCGGAAAACAGGATGGTGACTTGGTGCAGCGCCTCAGGGGAGTGCGACCAGAAGTCCCACATCATCTGGGCGCTTTTCAAGTTGCTCTGCGGCAGACGTTTTTGAGTGTGGATAAAATCCGGGAATTTCAGCGGGTCACGGATGAAGAACACGGGCGTGTTATTGCCCACAATGTCCCAGTTACCTTCTTCGGTGTAGAACTTCAAGGCAAAACCGCGCGGATCACGCTCGGTATCCGCAGAACCACGTTCACCACCCACAGTAGAGAATCGCAGGAACGTAGGCGTTTGCTTGCCGACCGATTCGAACAGCTTGGCGCTGGTGTATTGAGTGATGTCCTGGGTAACGGTGAACGTGCCGTACGCGCCCGACCCCTTGGCGTGGACGCGACGTTCAGGGATGTTCTCGCGATTGAAGTGAGCGAGTTTTTCGATCAGGTGAAAATCGTCGAGCAGCAACGGACCACGTGGCCCCGCCGAGCGGGAATTCTGGTTATCCGCGACGGGCGCGCCGCTGGCGGTGGTAAGGATTTTGTTCTGGCTCATGCTCAATCTTCCTCAGGTCAGTCATGGAACTGCCGGCTAATCGGCTTGGAAGGAGTATCGACCATCAAGATGACACCATCAAATTCATTAAATCATGGTCTTTGATAGAAAATAACTAACGCGTCACAGCACAAATAGATATCGGCTTGTAAACGCGGCAGTCTGATGAGGATAGTGGGTTTATTTACGCCCACAAAAAACCGGGCACTAGGCCCGGTTCTTCGATACAGCTTGTCGTCTTACTCGGCGCTTACAGCTTCGCCGGCAGTAGCACGATCAACCAACTCGACATACGCCATAGGCGCGTTGTCGCCAGCGCGGAAACCGCACTTGAGGATGCGCAGGTAGCCACCCTCACGGGTAGCATAACGCTTGCCCAGGTCGTTGAAGAGCTTACCAACGATAGCTTTCGAGCGAGTACGGTCGAAAGCCAGACGGCGGTTAGCCAGGCTGTCTGTCTTGGCCAAAGTGATCAGCGGCTCAGCAACGCGACGCAGTTCTTTAGCTTTCGGCAGTGTAGTTTTGATCAGCTCGTGCTCGAACAGCGACACCGCCATGTTTTGAAACATGGCCTTGCGGTGCGAGCTGGTACGGCTCAGGTGACGACCACTTTTACGATGACGCATGGTTCATTCCTTACCAAACTCACGTTCGGTGATTACGACGATCAGGCAGTCGCCTTGTCGTCCTTCTTAAGACTTGCAGGCGGCCAGTTGTCGAGGCGCATGCCGAGGGACAGACCGCGGGAGGCCAGAACGTCCTTGATTTCAGTCAAGGATTTCTTGCCCAGGTTCGGAGTCTTCAACAGTTCTACTTCGGTACGCTGAATCAGGTCGCCGATGTAGTAAATGTTTTCCGCCTTAAGGCAGTTAGCCGAACGTACAGTCAGTTCCAGATCGTCAACCGGGCGAAGCAGGATCGGATCGATCTCGTCTTCCTGCTCGATTACCACTGGTTCGCTGTCACCTTTGAGGTCGACGAACGCAGCCAACTGCTGTTGCAGAATGGTTGCAGCGCGGCGGATAGCCTCTTCAGGATCCAGAGTACCGTTGGTTTCCAGATCAATAACCAGCTTGTCCAGGTTAGTACGCTGCTCGACACGGGCGTTTTCCACCACGTATGCGATACGGCGAACCGGGCTGAACGAAGAGTCAAGCTGCAAGCGACCAATGCTGCGGCTTTCATCTTCATCGCTCTGACGCGAGTCGGCCGGTTCATAACCACGACCACGAGCTACAGTGAGCTTCATGTTCAGGGCGCCGTTAGACGCCAGGTTAGCGATTACGTGATCGGGGTTAACGATCTCGACATCATGATCCAGCTGAATATCGGCAGCGGTAACCACCCCCGAACCCTTCTTCGACAAGGTCAGCGTAACTTCGTCACGACCGTGCAGCTTGATAGCCAGACCTTTAAGGTTCAACAGGATTTCAATTACGTCTTCCTGTACACCTTCGATGGCGCTGTACTCGTGGAGCACACCGTCAATCTCGGCCTCGACTACTGCACAGCCGGGCATTGAGGACAACAGGATGCGTCGCAGCGCGTTGCCCAGGGTGTGGCCAAAACCACGCTCGAGAGGCTCGAGAGTGATCTTGGCGCGGGTTGGACTGACAACCTGCACATCAATGTGGCGGGGTGTCAGGAACTCATTTACCGAAATCTGCATGGATGCACCTATTTTCTAGCCCTTACTTGGAGTAGAGCTCGACAATCAGGCTTTCGTTGATGTCGGCGGACAGATCACTGCGAGCAGGAACGTTCTTGAAAACGCCCGACTTCTTCTCAGTGTCTACTTCTACCCATTCTACGCGGCCACGTTGGGCACACAGATCGAGAGCTTGGACAATGCGAAGTTGGTTTTTTGCTTTCTCGCGAATCGCGACCACGTCACCAGCACGAACCTGGTAAGACGGTACGTTAACGGTTTGGCCGTTTACGCTGACGGATTTGTGCGATACCAGCTGACGGGATTCGGCGCGAGTCGAACCAAAGCCCATACGGTATACAACGTTGTCCAGACGGCATTCGAGCAGTTGCAGCAGGTTTTCACCAGTTGCACCTTTCTTGCCAGCAGCTTCTTTGTAGTAGCCGCTGAACTGACGCTCGAGAACGCCGTAGATACGACGTACCTTCTGCTTTTCACGCAGTTGGGTGCCGTAGTCGGACTGGCGACCGCGGCGTTGGCCGTGGATACCAGGTGCTGCTTCAATGTTGCACTTCGATTCGATCGCGCGCACGCCGCTCTTCAGAAAGAGATCGGTGCCTTCACGACGAGCGAGTTTGCATTTTGGACCAATGTAACGAGCCATTCTTTACAATCTCCTGGATTACACGCGGCGCTTCTTCGGCGGACGGCACCCGTTGTGCGGGATTGGCGTCACGTCGGTGATGCTGGCGATCTTATAGCCACAGCCGTTCAAAGCACGGACAGCAGACTCACGACCTGGACCTGGACCCTTGACGTTAACGTCGAGGTTTTTCAGGCCATATTCCAGCGCAGCTTGACCAGCACGCTCAGCAGCTACTTGAGCAGCAAACGGGGTGGACTTGCGGGAACCGCGGAAACCCGAACCACCGGAGGTAGCCCAAGAAAGCGCGTTACCTTGACGGTCGGTGATGGTCACGATTGTGTTGTTAAAAGATGCATGGATGTGGGCGATGCCATCAACCACTGTCTTTTTAACTTTTTTACGAGGACGAGCAGCAGGTTTTGCCATGATAATTTTCCTGTCGATTCGCGTGGGCGATTACTTGCGGATCGGCTTACGCGGACCTTTACGGGTACGCGCGTTAGTCTTGGTACGCTGACCGCGCACTGGAAGACCACGACGATGACGCAGACCACGGTAGCAACCGAGGTCCATCAAACGCTTGATTTTCATGTTGATTTCGCGACGCAGGTCACCTTCAGTGGTGAACTTCGCCACTTCGCCACGCAACAGCTCAATCTGCTCGTCGCTCAGATCCTTGATCTTTGCGGCTGGGTTTACCCCAGTGTCTGCGCAAATTTTCTGCGCAGTAGTGCGACCAACACCATAGATGTAGGTCAGCGAGATAACAGTGTGCTTGTTATCTGGAATGTTAACGCCTGCAATACGGGCCATTCAGTGGGACTCCAATTGACAGCTACCTACGCCCCGGAAGCCAAGAAATAGGGCGCGAGATAATATCGCTGTAATAACAAATAATCAACCCGGCAGCGCACTAGCTGCCGGGCTTCAAGCGGATCACACTCAGCCTTGGCGCTGTTTGTGACGCGGTTCCGCGCTGCAAATTACTCGAACAACACCTTCGCGGCGAATAATCTTGCAGTTACGGCACAGCTTTTTCACCGATGCACGAACTTTCATCACCAACTCCTCGAACCTTATGGGGTACTCAGCGCAACATGCCGCTGCCGTAGCCCTTCAGGTTGGCTTTCTTCATCAGGGATTCGTACTGGTGCGAAACGAGGTGCGATTGTACTTGGGACATGAAGTCCATCACAACCACGACCACGATCAGCAACGAGGTCCCGCCAAGGTAGAACGGAACGTTTGCTGCAACCACCAGAAACTGGGGCAACAGGCACACGGCCGTCATATATAGAGCACCGAACAGGGTCAAGCGAGTCAAAACGCCATCAATGTAGCGTGCAGACTGCTCACCTGGACGGATGCCCGGAATAAAGGCACCGGACTTCTTCAGGTTTTCCGCTACGTCTTTCGGATTGAACATCAACGCCGTATAGAAGAAGCAGAAGAAAATAATCCCTGCACTAAACAGCAGAATATTCAACGGCTGACCAGGAGCGATCGACTGAGAGAGGTCCTGCAGCCAGCCCATATTTTCGGACTGACCAAACCAGGTACCCAACGAAGCCGGAAACAGCAAAATGCTGCTCGCGAAAATTGCCGGGATAACACCGGCCATATTCACTTTCAGCGGCAAGTGGCTTGTCTGCGCAGCAAAGACCTTGCGGCCCTGCTGACGCTTGGCGTAGTGAACAGCAATACGACGCTGGCCACGCTCAATGAATACCACAAAACCGATAATCGCTACTGCCAGCAAACCGATGGCAACCAAGGCAAAGATATTGATATCACCCTGACGTGCAGACTCGAAAGACTGCCCGATTGCTCTCGGAAGACCGGCGACGATACCTGCGAAAATCAACATCGAGATACCGTTACCAACACCACGCTCAGTAATCTGCTCACCCAGCCACATCATGAACATCGCACCAGCCACAAAAGTGGATACCGCGACGAAATGGAAGCCAAAGTCACCAGTGAACGCAACGCCCTGCCCTGCCAGGCCAACGGACATGCCGATAGCTTGAACAAGGGCGAGGACGACAGTGCCGTAGCGGGTGTACTGGCTAATCTTGCGACGACCAGCTTCACCTTCCTTCTTCAACTGCTCCAGTTGCGGGCTGACGGCGGTCATCAGTTGCATGATGATCGATGCCGAAATGTACGGCATGATCCCCAGTGCAAAGATGCTCATCCGTTCCAGCGCGCCGCCGGAAAACATGTTGAACAAGCTAAGAATGGTCCCCTCATTCTGTCGAAACAGGTCTGCGAGTCGGTCCGGGTTGATACCTGGAACCGGGATGTGTGCGCCTATTCGGTAGACGATAATCGCCAGGAACAGAAAACGCAGACGAGCCCAAAGTTCAGACATACCGCCTTTGCCGAGCGCTGAGAGAGCACCTTGCTTAGCCATTTATTCCTCGAACTTGCCGCCAGCTGCTTCGATAGCCGAACGCGCACCTTTGGTGGCGCCGATTCCCTTGCCGATAGTGACAGCGCGAGTCACTTCACCGGACAGCATGATTTTCACACGCTGTACGTTGACGTTGATCACGTTGGCATCTTTCAGGGTCTGCACAGTAACGATGTCGCCTTCCACTTTAGCCAGCTCGGACAGACGCACTTCTGCGCGGTCCATGGCTTTCAGGGAAACGAAACCGAACTTGGGCAGGCGACGATGCAGCGGCTGTTGACCGCCTTCAAAGCCTGGAGCGATGGTGCCACCGGAGCGGGAGGTTTGACCCTTGTGGCCACGGCCACCAGTCTTACCCAAACCGCTACCGATACCACGGCCCGGACGATGCTTTTCGCGACGGGAACCCGGCGCTGGACTCAGATCATTGAGTTTCATCGATTAACCCTCTACACGCAGCATGTAGTAAGCCTTGTTGATCATCCCGCGATTCTCGGGAGTATCCTGGACTTCTACAGTGTGACCGATGCGACGCAGACCCAAACCCTTAACGCACAGTTTGTGGTTAGGAATGCGGCCGGTCATGCTTTTGATCAGCGTTACTTTAACGGTAGCCATGATCAGAAGATCTCCTTGACGGTCAAGCCACGCTTGGCGGCAATGGACTCAGGAGATTGCATGGCTTTCAGACCCTTGAAAGTGGCGTGAACCACGTTTACCGGGTTAGTCGAGCCGTAGCACTTGGCCAGAACGTTCTGAACGCCAGCAACTTCGAGGACAGCACGCATAGCGCCGCCAGCGATGATACCGGTACCTTCAGAAGCAGGCTGCATGTACACCTTCGAAGCGCCATGGGCGGACTTCATTGCGTATTGCAGCGTGGTGCCGTTCAGATCAACTTGGATCATGTTGCGACGAGCAGCTTCCATTGCCTTCTGGATCGCAGCAGGCACTTCACGTGACTTGCCACGGCCGAAGCCAACACGCCCTTTACCATCACCCACCACGGTCAACGCGGTGAAAGTGAAGATACGGCCGCCTTTAACGGTTTTGGCTACGCGGTTAACTTGAACCAGCTTCTCAATGTAGCCTTCGTCGCGCTTTTGGTCGTTATTTGACATAACTTAGAACTCCAGCCCAGCTTCACGAGCAGCATCAGCCAGCGCTTTAACGCGGCCGTGGTACTTGAAGCCAGAGCGGTCGAAAGCCACTTGCGAGACGCCAGCGGCCTTAGCACGCGTAGCGACCAGCTGGCCAACCTTTGTGGCCGCGTCGATGTTGCCGGTGGCACCATCACGCAGTTCTTTATCCAAAGTCGAGGCGCTTGCCAGGACCTGGTTGCCGTCGGCCGAGATGACCTGGGCGTAGATGTGCTGCGACGAGCGATACACGCAGAGACGCACGACTTCGAGTTCGTGCATTTTCAGGCGTGCTTTGCGAGCGCGACGCAGTCGAGTAACTTTTTTGTCGGTCATTTGCTATGCCCTACTTCTTCTTGGCTTCTTTACGACGGACGACTTCGTCCGCGTAGCGCACACCTTTGCCTTTGTACGGCTCTGGTGGACGGAAGTCGCGGATCTCAGCGGCCACCTGACCTACCAGCTGCTTATCGATACCCTTGATCAGGATATCGGTTTGGCTAGGGGTCTCAGCGGTGATGCCTTCCGGCAGTTCGTAATCCACTGGGTGCGAGAAGCCAAGGGCCAGGTTCAAAACCGTGCCTTTTGCTTGCGCTTTGTAACCAACACCGACCAGCTGGAGCTTGCGCTCGAAGCCTTGGCTTACGCCTTGGACCATGTTATTTACCAACGCACGCGTGGTACCGGCCATTGCGCGAGTTTGTTGATCGCCATTGCGAGCAGCGAAACGCAACTCACCAGCTTCTTCAACGATCTCAACGGACGAATGGATGTTCAGTTCAAGAGTGCCCTTGGCACCCTTCACCGAAAGCTGTTGGCCTGCGAATTTGACTTCGACACCGGCTGGCAGCTTAACGGGGTTCTTAGCGACGCGAGACATGCTTATCCCCCCTTAGAACACAGTGCAAAGAACTTCGCCGCCGACACCGGCAGCGCGCGCAGCACGATCCGTCATCACACCTTTGTTGGTGGAGACGATAGACACGCCCAGACCGCCACGAACTTTCGGCAGATCTTCAGCGGACTTGTACTGACGCAGGCCTGGACGGCTAACGCGCTTCACTTCCTCGATGACCGAACGGCCTTCGAAGTACTTCAGCTCGATGGACAGCAGTGGCTTGATTTCGCTGCTGATCTGATAACCCGCAATGTAGCCTTCGTCTTTCAGGACTTTGGCGACAGCTACCTTCAACTTGGAAGATGGCATGCTTACGACGGACTTTTCAGCCATCTGGGCATTACGGATACGAGTTAGCATGTCCGCTAACGGGTCCTGCATACTCATGGGCTAGACGCTCCTAATACAAAAAAATTAGCCTTGCGGCTACATATGTCGCCGAGAATCTCCGGCCATAAAAAACACGGGCTCAGGCGAGCCGCGTATTTTAGACACACTCCGGAAATGAAACAAGCCCCAAAAGGGGCTTGTTCCAGATTCAAGGCCACCGGCGGTCAGTATCTTGCGATAAAGGACGCCGGGACGCTGAACGTACTTACCAGCTGGCTTTAACCAGACCTGGTACGTCACCACGCATTGCCGCTTCACGCAGTTTGTTACGGCCGAGGCCGAACTTGCGGTAAACGCCGTGCGGACGACCAGTCAGGCGGCAGCGGTTACGCATGCGCGAAGCGCTTGCGTCACGTGGCTGCTTCTGCAGAGCTACTGTCGCTTCCCAACGTGCTTCTGGACTTGCGTTCAGATCCACGATGATTGCTTTCAGTGCTGCACGCTTCTTGGCGTACTTGGCAACCGTGAGCTGACGTTTCAGCTCGCGGTTTTTCATGCTCATCTTGGCCATGGTCCTACTCCAATCAGTTGCGGAACGGGAATTTGAAAGCACGCAGCAGGGCGCGACCTTCATCATCGTTCTTGGCAGTGGTGGTCAGGGTGATGTCCAGACCGCGGAGAGCATCGATCTTGTCGTAGTCGATTTCCGGGAAGATGATCTGCTCTTTCACGCCCATGCTGTAGTTACCACGACCATCGAAGGACTTGGCATTCAGGCCGCGGAAGTCGCGAACCCGAGGCAGGGAGATCGACAGCAGACGATCCAGGAATTCATACATACGCTCACGGCGCAGAGTCACTTTGACGCCGATCGGCCAACCTTCACGGACTTTAAAGCCAGCGATGGATTTCCGAGCGTAAGTCACAACGACTTTCTGACCGGTGATCTTTTCCAGGTCAGCAACAGCGTGCTCGATGACTTTTTTGTCACCGACCGCTTCGCCCAGACCCATGTTCAGGGTGATTTTGGTAACGCGTGGAACTTCCATCACGTTCGAAAGCTTAAGTTCTTCCTTAAGTTTCGGTGCGATTTCTTTCCAGTAAATCTCTTTTAGTCGTGCCATGGTCTTCTACCTAGCAGTGTTCAAGCATCAACCGCTTTTTGGGTCGACTTGAAGACACGAATTTTCTTGCCGTCTTCTACTTTGAAACCAACGCGGTCAGCCTTGTTGGTTTCGCCGTTGAAAATGGCGACGTTAGAAGCGTCCAGTGGAGCTTCTTTTTCGACGATACCGCCTTGCACGCCCGACATCGGGTTTGGCTTGGTATGACGCTTGACCAGGTTCAGACCGCCGATAACCAGACGGTTATTAGCGAGAACCTTGAGCACCTTACCGCGCTTACCTTTGTCTTTGCCGGCGATCACGATGATCTCGTCGTCACGACGAATCTTTTGCATGTCGGATCTCCTTACAGCACTTCTGGGGCGAGCGAGACGATCTTCATGAACTTCTCAGTACGAAGTTCACGGGTCACTGGCCCAAAGATACGGGTGCCGATCGGCTCTTGCTTGTTGTTCAAAAGAACAGCAGCGTTGCCATCAAAGCGGATAATGGAGCCATCAGCACGACGTACGCCGTGACGAGTGCGGACTACAACAGCAGTCATCACTTGGCCTTTTTTCACTTTACCGCGAGGAATTGCTTCCTTGACGGTAACCTTGATGATGTCACCGATACCAGCGTAACGACGATGGGAGCCACCCAGCACCTTGATGCACATAACACGGCGAGCGCCGCTGTTATCGGCCACATCGAGCATGGATTGAGTCTGAATCATATAATTTCTCCGACCCCTAGTCCTTAGACTTCCACAGCGCGTTCGAGAACATCAACCAGTGCCCAAGACTTGGTCTTGGCCAGCGGACGAGTTTCACGAATAGTGACTTTGTCGCCGATGTGGCACTGATTGGTTTCGTCGTGCGCGTGCAGCTTAGTCGAACGCTTAACATATTTACCGTAGATCGGGTGCTTAACGCGACGCTCGATCAAAACGGTGATGGTTTTGTCCATCTTGTCGCTGACAACACGGCCAGTCAGCGTACGGACAGTCTTTTCGGCTTCAGCCATGATCACTTACCTGCCTGCTGGTTGAGCACAGTCTTCACGCGAGCGATGTCACGCTTAACTTGCGAGAGCAGATGAGACTGCCCCAACTGGCCAGTTGCTTTCTGCATACGCAGATTGAACTGGTCGCGCAGCAGGCCGAGCAGTTGCTCGTTCAGCTGCTGTGCGGATTTTTCACGAAGTTCATTCGCTTTCATCACATCACCGTCCGTTTAACAAAGGCGGTGGCGAGCGGCAGCTTTGCAGCAGCCAGGGCAAAAGCCTCACGCGCCAGCTCTTCAGTTACACCCTCGATTTCATACAGGACTTTGCCTGGCTGAATCTGGGCTACCCAGTATTCCACGTTACCCTTACCTTTACCCATCCGAACCTCGAGAGGCTTTTTGGAGATCGGCTTGTCCGGGAATACACGGATCCAGATCTTGCCGCCACGTTTAACGTGACGGGTCAGAGCACGACGCGCTGACTCGATCTGACGAGCGGTGAGACGACCACGAGCTACAGACTTCAGCGCGAACTCGCCGAAGCTGACTTTGCTACCGCGCTGAGCCAGACCACGGTTGTGGCCTGTCATCTGCTTGCGGAACTTCGTACGCTTTGGTTGCAACATTTGGCGTACCCCTTACTTAGCAGCTTTTTTACGAGGCGCTGGTGCTTGTGGTTTCAGTTCTTCTTGGCGACCACCAATTACTTCGCCTTTGAAGATCCAAACCTTTACACCGATCACACCGTAAGTGGTGTGAGCTTCGTAGTTGGCATAGTCGATGTCGGCACGCAGGGTGTGCAGTGGCACACGACCTTCGCGATACCATTCAGTACGTGCGATTTCAGCACCGCCGAGACGACCGCTCACTTGGATTTTGATGCCTTTGGCACCAATGCGCATGGCGTTCTGTACAGCGCGCTTCATAGCGCGACGGAACATTACACGACGCTCCAGCTGCTGAGCTACGCTCTGCGCAACCAGCATACCGTCGAGCTCCGGCTTGCGGATCTCTTCGATATTGATGTGCACAGGCACACCCATTTGCTTGGTCAGGTCCTGACGCAGTTTCTCAACATCTTCACCTTTCTTCCCGATAACGATACCTGGACGAGCGGTGTGGATGGTGATACGTGCGGTTTGCGCCGGGCGATGGATATCGATACGGCTTACGGACGCGCTTTTTAGTTTGTCTTGGAGATACTCACGCACCTTCAGATCAGCGAACAAATAGTCCGCATAAGTCCGGCCGTCTGCATACCAGACGGAGGTGTGTTCCTTGACGATTCCCAGGCGAATGCCAATGGGATGTACTTTCTGACCCATCTCTTCGACTCCGTTACTTGTCAGCAACCTTGACAGTGATATGGCAAGACCGCTTGACGATGCGATCAGCACGGCCTTTGGCACGTGGCATGATTCGCTTCAGCGAACGCCCTTCGTTGACGAAAACGGTGCTGACCTTCAGGTCATCAACGTCTGCGCCTTCGTTATGCTCGGCGTTGGCTACGGCCGACTCCAGCACTTTCTTCATGATCTCGGCGGCTTTCTTACTGCTGAAAGCCAACAGGTTGAGCGCTTCGCCCACCTTCTTCCCGCGGATCTGGTCGGCGACCAAGCGGGCTTTCTGGGCGGAGATTCGAGCGCCCGACAACTTAGCGGCTACTTCCATTTCCTAACCCCTTAACGCTTGGCTTTCTTGTCTGCCACGTGCCCACGATAAGTGCGGGTACCGGCAAACTCGCCTAGTTTGTGGCCGACCATGTCTTCGTTCACGAGAACTGGGACGTGCAAGCGACCGTTGTGTACAGCGATGGTCAGACCGACCATTTGTGGCAGGATCATCGAACGACGCGACCAGGTTTTCACCGGCTTGCGATCATTCTTTTCCGCCGCCACTTCGATCTTCTTCAGTAGGTGAAGATCAATAAAAGGACCTTTTTTCAGAGAACGTGGCACTGTCGTATCCCTCTATTTACTTGCGACGACGGACGATCATTTTGTCGGTACGCTTATTACCACGAGTCTTCGCGCCCTTAGTCGGGAAGCCCCATGGCGATACCGGATGACGACCACCAGAGGTACGACCTTCACCACCACCGTGTGGGTGGTCAACCGGGTTCATGGCAACACCACGAACGGTTGGGCGAACGCCACGCCAGCGTTTGGCACCGGCTTTACCCAACGAACGCAGGCTGTGCTCGGAGTTCGAGACTTCGCCCAGGGTCGCACGGCATTCAGCCAATACTTTACGCATCTCACCAGAACGCAGACGCAGGGTCACGTAGACACCTTCACGAGCGATCAGCTGAGCCGAAGCACCAGCGGAACGAGCGATTTGCGCGCCTTTACCTGGCTTCAATTCGATGCCGTGTACGGTGCTACCAACTGGAATGTTACGCAGTTGCAGAGCGTTGCCCGGCTTGATCGGTGCCAGGGCACCTGCGATCAGCTGGTCGCCAGCACTCACGCCTTTAGGCGCGATGATGTAGCGACGCTCGCCATCTGCGTACAACAGCAGAGCGATGTGAGCAGTACGGTTTGGATCGTATTCAATGCGCTCGACAGTGGCAGAGATGCCATCTTTGTCGTTGCGACGGAAATCGACCATACGATAATGCTGCTTATGGCCACCACCGATGTGACGAGTGGTAATGCGACCATTGTTGTTACGACCACCAGTCTTCGATTTCTTCTCGAGCAGCGGTGCGTGAGGAGCGCCTTTATGCAGCTCCTGGTTGACCACCTTGACCACGAAACGGCGGCCAGGGGAAGTCGGTTTGCATTTAACGATTGCCATGATGCACCCCTTCCTTACTCAGCACTGCTGCTGAAATCGAGATCTTGGCCTGGCTGAAGGGAGATAACTGCCTTCTTCCAGTCATTACGCTTGCCCAGACCGCGAGCAGTGCGCTTGCTCTTACCCAGAACATTCAGGGTAGTAACACGCTCTACTTTCACGCTGAACAGGCTTTCGACGGCCTTCTTGATTTCCAGCTTGGTTGCGTCAGTTGCAACCTTGAAAACGAACTGGCCTTTCTTGTCAGCCAGAACCGTAGCCTTTTCGGAAACGTGCGGGCCAAGCAGAACTTTAAATACGCGTTCCTGGTTCATCCCAGCAGCTCCTCGAATTTCTTCACGGCCGACACGGTGATCAACACCTTGTCGTATGCGATCAGACTAACTGGATCGGAACCTTGCACATCACGTACATCAACGTGTGGCAGGTTGCGAGCAGCCAGGTACAGGTTCTGATCAACAGCTTCAGACACGATCAAAACGTCGGTCAGGCTCATGTTGTTCAGTTTGCCCAGAAGATCTTTGGTTTTTGGACTTTCAACAACGAAGTCCTGAACCACGACCAGACGATCAGTACGCACGAGTTCAGCAAGGATGGAGCGCAGAGCTGCGCGGTACATCTTCTTGTTGAGCTTCTGAGAGTGATCCTGTGGACGTGCTGCGAAAGTGGTACCACCGCCACGCCAGATTGGGCTACGGATAGTACCGGCACGAGCACGGCCAGTGCCTTTCTGACGCCAAGGGCGCTTACCGCCACCACGTACGTCGGAACGGGTCTTTTGCTGCTTGCTACCTTGACGGCCGCCGGCCATGTAGGCCACGACTGCTTGGTGAACCAGCGTCTCGTTGAATTCGCCGCCAAATGTCAGTTCGGAAACTTCGATCGCTTGAGCGTCATTTACATTTAATTGCATGTCAGCTTCCCCTTAACCGCGAGCCTTGGCCGCTGGACGTACAACCAGGTTGCCGCCAGTAGCGCCAGGAACAGCACCCTTGACCAACAACAGATTGCGTTCAGCGTCGACGCGCACTACTTCGAGGGACTGCACGGTCACGCGCTCAGCGCCCATATGACCGGACATTTTTTTGCCCTTGAATACACGACCAGGAGTCTGGCACTGGCCAATAGAGCCCGGGACGCGGTGGGAAACGGAGTTACCGTGAGTGTTGTCTTGACCACGGAAATTCCAACGCTTGATCGTACCCTGGAAGCCTTTACCCTTGGACTGACCGGTTACATCAACCAGTTGACCAGCGGCGAAGATTTCAGCGTTGATCAGATCGCCAGCCTGGTAGTCGCCGTCTTCAAGACGGAACTCCATGACAGTACGACCAGCTGCAACGTTTGCTTTAGCGAAGTGACCTGCTTGAGCAGCAGTCACACGCGAAGCGCGACGCTCGCCGACAGTGACTTGCACTGCACGATAGCCATCGGTTTCTTCAGTTTTGAACTGGGTGACGCGATTCGGCTCGATCTCAATGACCGTGACCGGAATGGAGACACCTTCTTCGGTGAAAATACGGGTCATACCGCATTTACGACCGACTACACCAATAGTCATGTTGTAAACCTCATGAGTGTACGGGGCTTTCACCCGCTATGGCCGCCCATTTCAGAGCGTTACACGACTAAGACCCAAGTCTTAGCCGAGGCTGATCTGTACTTCCACACCGGCTGCCAGATCTAGCTTCATAAGCGCATCAACGGTTTTATCCGTTGGCTGGACGATGTCCAGTACGCGCTTATGAGTACGGATCTCGTACTGGTCGCGCGCGTCTTTGTTGACGTGCGGAGAGACCAGAACGGTGAACCGCTCTTTACGAGTAGGCAGTGGGATAGGACCACGCACCTGAGCCCCAGTACGTTTCGCGGTTTCCACGATTTCCTGGGTGGATTGGTCGATCAGGCGATGGTCGAAAGCCTTCAACCTGATACGAATTTTCTGATTTTGCATTGGATTTCAGACTCCGGCTGCTTTTCCCAGCGAGCGCAATACGCCCGTTAAAAGGAGGCGCAATTCTATAGACGCTCCAGATAGGTGTCAACTCAATAAAAAAGGCCCCCGCTGAGCGGGGGCCTTCTCAAACATCCGAAGCTATCTCAGAAGAGATGCTTACTCGATGATTTTAGCTACAACACCAGCACCAACAGTACGGCCGCCTTCACGAATCGCGAAGCGCAGACCGTCTTCCATTGCGATGGTCTTGATCAGGGTAACTTCCATTTGGATGTTATCGCCTGGCATTACCATTTCAACGCCTTCTGGCAGCTGGCAGTTACCAGTCACGTCAGTAGTACGGAAGTAGAACTGTGGACGGTAGCCTTTGAAGAACGGAGTGTGACGACCGCCTTCTTCCTTGCTCAGAACATAAACTTCTGCGGTGAACTTGGTGTGCGGCTTGACCGAACCTGGCTTAACCAGAACCTGGCCACGCTCAACGTCGTCACGCTTGGTACCACGCAGCAGAACGCCGCAGTTCTCGCCAGCACGACCTTCGTCGAGCAGCTTGCGGAACATTTCAACACCTGTGCAGACGGTGTTGGTGGTGTCACGCAGACCAACGATTTCCAGTGCATCCTGAACGCGAACGATACCGCGCTCGATACGACCAGTCACAACAGTACCGCGACCGGAGATCGAGAATACGTCTTCGATTGGCATCAGGAACGGCTTGTCGGTCAGACGAACTGGTTCTGGGATGTAGCTGTCCAGAGTCTCTACCAGCTTCTTAACAGCGGTAGTGCCCATTTCGTTGTCGTCTTTGCCTTCCAGAGCCATACGAGCGGAACCGATGATGATCGGAGTGTCGTCGCCTGGGAAGTCGTAAGTGCTCAGCAGATCGCGCACTTCCATCTCAACCAGTTCCAGCAGCTCAGCGTCGTCTACCAGGTCAGCCTTGTTCAGGAAAACCACGATGTACGGAACGCCTACCTGACGGGACAGCAGGATGTGCTCACGGGTTTGTGGCATCGGACCATCAGCGGCCGAGCAAACCAGGATTGCGCCGTCCATCTGGGCAGCACCGGTGATCATGTTCTTCACATAGTCAGCGTGACCTGGGCAGTCAACGTGAGCGTAGTGACGAATCGAAGAGTTGTACTCTACGTGCGCGGTGTTGATGGTGATACCACGAGCTTTTTCTTCTGGAGCGCTGTCGATTTTATCGAAATCAACGACTGCGGAACCGAAAACTTCGGAGCAGACGCGAGTCAGAGCTGCGGTCAGAGTGGTTTTACCGTGGTCAACGTGACCGATAGTGCCAACGTTGACGTGCGGTAGGGAACGATCAAATTTTTCTTTAGCCACGACAATTAACTCCTTGCCTAAAGGACTGAATCAGCCTTGTTTTTTGGATACAGTTTCAGCGATGTGCGCCGGAGCTGTGTTGTATTTTTTGAATTCCATAGAGTAGCTTGCGCGACCCTGGGACATGGAGCGAACGTCGGTCGCATAACCGAACATCTCACCCAACGGAACCTCGGCGCGAATCACTTTGCCGGAAACCGTGTCTTCCATACCCAAGATCATGCCGCGACGACGGTTAAGGTCGCCCATGACATCACCCATATAGTCTTCAGGTGTAACAACTTCTACCGCCATGATTGGCTCAAGCAACTCACCACCGCCCTTCTGGGCCAGTTGCTTGGTTGCCATGGAAGCAGCCACCTTGAACGCCATCTCGTTGGAGTCGACGTCGTGGTAAGAACCGTCAAAAACGGTTGCTTTCAGGCCGATCAGCGGATAGCCGGCAACAACACCGTTCTTCATCTGCTCTTCGATACCCTTCTGGATAGCAGGGATGTATTCCTTAGGAACCACACCACCCACTACTTCGTTCACGAATTGCAGACCTTCCTGACCTTCGTCAGCAGGAGCAAAACGGATCCAGCAGTGACCGAACTGACCACGACCGCCGGACTGACGAACGAACTTGCCTTCGATTTCACAGTTCTTCGTGATGCGCTCACGATAGGAAACCTGAGGCTTACCGATGTTGGCTTCGACGTTGAATTCACGGCGCATCCGGTCAACCAGGATGTCCAGGTGAAGCTCGCCCATGCCGGAGATGATCGTTTGACCAGTCTCTTCATCAGTCTTGACGCGGAAAGATGGATCTTCCTGAGCAAGCTTGCCCAGAGCGATACCCATTTTTTCCTGGTCATCCTTGGTCTTGGGCTCTACGGCAACCGAAATAACCGGCTCCGGGAAGTCCATGCGAACGAGGATGATTGGCTTATCAGCGTTGCACAAGGTTTCACCAGTGGTGACGTCCTTCATGCCGATCAGGGCCGCGATGTCACCAGCGCGTACTTCCTTGATCTCTTCACGGGCGTTTGCGTGCATTTGCACCATACGACCCACGCGCTCTTTCTTGCCTTTAACCGAGTTGATCACGCCGTCGCCGGAGTTCAACACGCCCGAGTAAACACGGACGAAGGTCAAGGTACCCACGAATGGGTCAGTGGCAATTTTAAATGCCAGAGCGGAGAACGGTTCTGCGTCGTCTGCATGACGCTCCAGCTCGATAGTCTCGTCATCCGGGTCGGTACCCTTGATGGCTGGAATATCAACCGGGGCCGGCAGGTAGTCGATCACAGCATCGAGAACCAGGGGAACGCCCTTGTTCTTGAACGAAGAACCGCAAACAGCCAGGACGATTTCGCCAGCGATAGTACGCTGACGCAGAGCGGCCTTGATTTCCACGTTGGTGAGTTCTTCACCTTCGAGGTACTTGTTCATCAGCTCTTCATTGGCTTCGGCAGCAGCCTCAACCATGTTGTTGCGCCACTCGTCAGCCAGCTCCTGCATATCAGCAGGGATAGGCTTACGAACAGGAACCATACCCTTGTCAGCATCGTTCCAGTAAACAGCTTCCATGGTCAGCAGATCGATCTGGCCCTGGAAGTTGTCTTCGGAACCGATAGCCAACTGGATTGGCACCGGAGTGTGACCCAGACGCTGCTTGATCTGACCGATCACGCGCAGGAAGTTGGCACCAGCACGGTCCATCTTGTTTACATAAACAAGACGTGGAACGCCGTATTTGTTGGCTTGACGCCATACGGTTTCCGACTGCGGCTCAACACCCGAGGTACCGCAGAACACAACAACAGCGCCGTCGAGTACACGCAGGGAACGCTCAACTTCAATGGTGAAGTCTACGTGGCCCGGGGTATCGATTACGTTGAAGCGGTGCTCATCTTTGTACTGCTTCTCGGAACCTTTCCAGAAGGCGGTAATAGCAGCAGAAGTAATGGTAATACCACGCTCCTGCTCCTGAACCATCCAGTCTGTGGTCGCGGCGCCGTCATGCACCTCGCCCATTTTGTGACTTTTGCCGGTGTAAAACAGCACGCGCTCGGTGGTGGTGGTTTTACCAGCATCCACGTGAGCGACGATACCGATGTTACGGTAACGGCTAATCGGTGTAGTACGAGCCATAAAGCCCTCGCAAAATTAGTGAAGCTAAGATTAGAAGCGGTAGTGCGAGAAAGCTTTGTTGGCTTCAGCCATACGGTGCACGTCTTCACGCTTCTTAACAGCAGCACCTTTACCTTCAGCAGCGTCCAACAGCTCGCCGGCCAAACGCAGAGCCATAGACTTCTCGCCGCGCTTGCGGGCGAAGTCTACCAACCAGCGCATTGCCAGGGCGTTACGACGGGACGGACGAACTTCGACCGGAACCTGGTAAGTAGCACCGCCTACACGGCGCGACTTCACTTCGACCAGCGGAGCGATGGCGTCGAGAGCTTTCTCGAAGATTTCCAGGGGATCGCTGTTCTTTCGTTCTTTAACCTTTTCCAGCGCGCCATAAACGATACGCTCGGCAACGGCTTTTTTACCGCTTTCCATTACGTGGTTCATGAACTTGGCCAGAATTTGGCTTCCGTATTTTGGATCGTCAAGCACTTCGCGCTTGGCTGCTACGCGTCTTCTTGGCATGGATAAGCCCTCAAACGGTCTTCAGGTTCGTTCGGAATCAGTGCCCTTTCGGGGCGCCTCCGACCTTACTCTTATCGACTCAGAAAATAAGATGATTCAGTTTTACAAGAAGCGACTACTACTTAGGCTTCTTGGTACCGTACTTCGAACGACCCTGGTTACGGCCTTTAACGCCGGAAGTATCCAGGGAGCCGCGTACGGTGTGGTAACGAACACCTGGCAAGTCTTTTACACGACCGCCGCGGATCAGTACCACGCTGTGCTCTTGCAGGTTGTGACCTTCACCGCCGATGTACGAGGAAACCTCGAAACCGTTGGTCAGGCGCACACGGCATACTTTACGCAGTGCCGAGTTAGGTTTTTTCGGCGTGGTGGTATACACACGGGTGCATACGCCACGACGTTGCGGGCAGTTCTGCAGCGCAGGCACGTCGGATTTCTCGACGATACGCTTACGCGGCTGACGTACCAGCTGGTTGATAGTTGCCATCTACTAGCTCCACTGTTGTCTTGCGACGCTATTGTCTTGCAAGAAAAGCAAAATGGCAGGAACGAATTCCCGCCAAATTTAGGGGTACAAGAGTCTAAAGAGGATCTTGCCCCCAGTCAAGGCAAGGCCCCGACCTCCCCGCCCGTCGAATTGGGGCATAAATGCCTCGATCCGACGAATGGGGCTGCCAGGGCCCAGTCTCATCTATCGCAGAACTCAGTTACCGCTTGAGTTCAGCGCTTCGGTCAGTGCAGCTTCCACTTCACTGGCGCTTACGCGCAGCGGCTTGTCAGCATCACGGCGGCGCTTGCGCTCGCTGTGGTAAGCCAAACCGGTACCAGCCGGGATCAGACGACCCACGACCACGTTTTCTTTCAGGCCACGCAGGTAATCGCGCTTGCCGGTTACCGCTGCTTCGGTCAGTACGCGAGTGGTCTCCTGGAAGGAGGCCGCCGAGATGAACGATTCAGTGGACAACGACGCCTTGGTGATACCCAGCAGCACGCGAGTGAACTTGGAGACAAACTTGTCATCCGCGCCCAGACGCTCGTTCTCTACCAGTACGTGAGTCAGTTCCATCTGGTCGCCCTTGATGAAACTGGAATCGCCGGATTCAGCGATTTCAACTTTACGCAGCATCTGACGCAGGATGGTCTCGATGTGCTTGTCGTTGATCTTCACGCCCTGCAGGCGGTAAACGTCCTGGATCTCGTTGACGATGTACTTGGCCAGCGCACTCACACCCAGCAGACGCAGGATGTCGTGTGGATCGCTCGGGCCGTCGGAGATAACTTCGCCGCGGTTTACCTGTTCGCCTTCGAAGACGTTCAGGTGACGCCACTTCGGAATCAGCTCTTCGTACGGATCGGTACCGTCGTTCGGGGTAATGACCAGACGGCGTTTGCCCTTGGTCTCTTTACCGAACGCGATGGTGCCGCTGACTTCAGCCAGAATCGACGCTTCCTTCGGACGACGCGCTTCGAACAAGTCGGCAACACGCGGCAGACCACCGGTGATGTCGCGGGTCTTCGAAGTTTCCTGCGGGATACGCGCGATAACATCACCGATCGCGATCTTCGCACCATCCGCCACACCGACCAGGGCGTTGGCTGGCAGGAAGTACTGAGCGATTACGTCAGTGCCTGGCAGCAACAAGTCCTTGCCGTTGTCGTCGACCATCTTCACGGCAGGACGGATGTCTTTACCGGCAGCTGGACGATCTTTCGCATCGAGTACTTCAATGTTGGTCATACCGGTCAATTCGTCGGTCTGACGCTTGATCGTGATGCCTTCTTCCATGCCCACGTAGGTCACGGTACCTTTCATTTCGGTAACGATTGGGTGAGTGTGCGGATCCCACTTGGCCACGATTGCGCCAGCGTCTACCTTGTCACCTTCTTTAACCGAAATCACAGCACCGTACGGCAGCTTGTAACGCTCACGCTCACGACCGTAGTCATCAGCGATTGCCAGCTCACCGGAACGGGACACAGCAACCAGGTGGCCATCCACTCGTTCAACGTGTTTCAAGTTGTGCAGACGGACAGTACCGCCATTCTTCACCTGAACGCTGTCGGCTGCGGAGGTCCGGCTTGCCGCACCACCGATGTGGAACGTACGCATGGTCAGCTGGGTACCCGGCTCACCGATGGACTGGGCAGCGATAACGCCGACCGCTTCACCGATGTTCACCTGGTGACCACGAGCCAAATCACGGCCGTAGCACTTGGCGCAAATGCCGTAGCGGGTTTCGCAGCTGATCGGCGAGCGAACGATCACTTCGTCGATGCTGTTGAGCTCGATGAACTCGACCCACTTCTCGTCAACCAGGGTGCCAGCAGGAACGATAACTTCCTCGGTACCCGGCTTGAACACGTCACGGGCAATGACTCGACCCAGTACGCGCTCACCCAGCGGCTCTACAACGTCGCCGCCTTCAATGTGCGGCGTCATCAGCAAGCCGTGTTCGGTGCCGCAGTCGATCTCGGTAACAACCAGATCCTGTGCAACGTCTACCAGACGACGAGTCAGGTAACCGGAGTTAGCCGTCTTCAACGCGGTATCCGCCAAACCTTTACGAGCACCGTGAGTGGAGATGAAGTACTGAAGTACGCTCAAACCTTCACGGAAGTTCGCAGTAATCGGCGTTTCAATGATGGAACCGTCCGGCTTGGCCATCAGGCCACGCATACCGGCGAGCTGACGGATCTGCGCAGCAGAACCCCGTGCGCCCGAGTCGGCCATCATGTACATGGAGTTGAAGGACTCCTGGTCAACTTCGTCGCCATGGCGGTCGATGACTTTCTCTTTCGAGAGGTTGGCCATCATTGCCTTGGACACTTCGTCGTTGGCCTTGGACCAAAGGTCGATCACCTTGTTGTACTTCTCGCCCTGGGTTACCAGGCCGGAGGCGTACTGGCTTTCGATCTCTTTCACTTCATCGGTGGCGGCACTGATGATGCGGGCTTTTTCATCCGGGATAACGAAGTCGTTAACACCGATGGAAACGCCGGAGATGGTCGAATAAGCAAAACCTGTGTACATCAACTGGTCAGCGAAGATCACGGTCTCTTTCAGACCAACCACGCGGTAGCACTGGTTGATCAGCTTGGAGATCGCCTTTTTCTTCATCGGCAGGTTGACGACGTCGTACGACAGACCTTTTGGCACAACCTGATACAACAGCGCACGGCCGACAGTGGTGTCGACGATACGCACGTTGCTCACACTGCCGCCGTCACGGTCGTTGACGGTTTCGTGGATCCGCACTTTGACCTTGGCGTGCAGTGCGGCTTCGCCGGCACGGAACACACGGTCAACTTCCTGCAGGTCCGCGAAGACACGACCTTCGCCCTTGGCGTTGATCGCTTCACGGGTCATGTAATACAGACCCAATACAACGTCCTGCGACGGAACGATGATTGGCTCACCGTTGGCTGGCGACAGAATGTTGTTGGTCGACATCATCAACGCACGCGCTTCCAACTGAGCTTCCAGTGTCAGCGGTACGTGCACGGCCATTTGGTCGCCGTCGAAGTCGGCGTTGTACGCAGCACAGACCAGAGGGTGCAGCTGGATAGCCTTACCTTCGATCAGTACCGGTTCAAACGCCTGGATACCCAGACGGTGAAGGGTCGGTGCACGGTTGAGGAGAACCGGGTGTTCGCGGATCACTTCAGCGAGAACGTCCCAAACCTCTGGCAGTTCACGCTCGACCATCTTCTTGGCCGCTTTGATGGTGGTCGCAAGACCGCGCATTTCCAGCTTGCCGAAGATGAATGGCTTGAACAGCTCGAGTGCCATCTTTTTGGGCAGACCGCACTGGTGCAGACGCAGGGTCGGGCCTACGGTAATTACCGAACGACCGGAGTAGTCAACACGCTTACCGAGCAAGTTCTGACGGAAACGACCTTGCTTACCCTTGATCATGTCAGCCAGGGATTTCAAAGGACGCTTGTTCGAACCGGTGATAGCG
Source organism: Pseudomonas sp. MH9.3 (assembly GCF_034354675.1). NCBI lineage: Bacteria > Pseudomonadati > Pseudomonadota > Gammaproteobacteria > Pseudomonadales > Pseudomonadaceae > Pseudomonas > Pseudomonas sp. MH9.3. Next base: position 3,050,635 of record NZ_CP133785.1, read on the forward strand.
CGGCCACGACGACCGTTGTCGAGCAACGCATCGACGGCTTCCTGCAACATACGCTTTTCGTTGCGCACGATGATGTCCGGAGCGGACAGATCCAGCAGGCGCTTCAAGCGGTTGTTACGGTTGATCACGCGACGGTACAGGTCGTTGAGGTCGGACGTCGCGAAGCGACCACCGTCCAACGGTACCAGCGGACGCAGGTCTGGCGGCAGAACCGGCAGAACGGTCAGCACCATCCACTCTGGCAGGTTGCCGGAACCCTGGAAGGCTTCCATCAACTTCAGACGCTTGGACAGTTTCTTGATCTTGGTTTCGGAGTTGGTTTGCGGAATCTCTTCACGCAGACGGCCAATCTCGTGTTCCAGGTCGATAGCGTGCAGCAGTTCACGGACAGCTTCAGCACCCATGCGGGCATCGAAATCGTCACCGAATTCTTCCAGCGCTTCGAAGTACTGCTCGTCGTTCAGCAGCTGACCCTTTTCAAGGGTGGTCATGCCTGGATCGATAACGACATAGCTCTCGAAGTAGAGAACGCGTTCGATATCACGCAGGGTCATGTCCATCAGCAAGCCGATGCGGGACGGCAGCGATTTCAGGAACCAGATGTGGGCAACCGGCGAAGCCAGTTCGATGTGCGCCATGCGCTCACGACGAACCTTGGCCAGCGCGACTTCAACGCCGCACTTCTCGCAGATCACACCACGGTGCTTCAAGCGCTTGTACTTACCGCACAGGCACTCGTAATCCTTTACCGGGCCAAAGATCTTGGCGCAGAACAGGCCGTCACGCTCAGGTTTGAACGTACGGTAGTTGATGGTTTCCGGCTTTTTAACTTCACCGAACGACCACGAACGGATCATCTCAGGCGATGCCAATCCAATACGGATGGCGTCGAACTCTTCGACTTGACCCTGGTTTTTCAGCAAATTCAGTAGGTCTTTCAAGGCCTTTCCTCCTGGCGGAGCAGAGAGCGGGCATCGCTGCCACGCTCTCGATTCGCGTCACGTGTTATTCGGTTTCCAGATCGATATCGATGCCGAGGGAACGAATTTCTTTGATCAACACGTTGAAAGACTCGGGCATGCCCGGCTCCATACGGTGATCGCCGTCCACGATGTTTTTGTACATCTTGGTACGACCGTTCACATCGTCCGACTTCACTGTGAGCATTTCTTGCAGAGTGTATGCGGCACCGTATGCTTCCAGTGCCCAGACCTCCATCTCCCCGAAACGCTGACCACCGAACTGAGCCTTACCACCCAGCGGCTGCTGGGTAACCAGGCTGTAAGAACCGGTAGAACGAGCGTGCATCTTATCGTCTACCAAGTGGTTCAGCTTCAGCATGTACATGTAGCCAACAGTAACCGGGCGCTCAAACTTGTTGCCGGTACGGCCGTCGAATAGCTGCATCTGGCCGCTTTCCGGCAGGTCAGCCAGTTTCAGCATGGCCTTGATTTCGCTTTCCTTGGCACCGTCGAACACCGGGGTAGCCATTGGAACGCCGCCGCGCAGGTTCTTCGCCAGATCCAGGATTTCCTGGTCGGAGAAGGTGTCCAGCTCTTCGTTGCGACCGCCGATCTCGTTGTAGATCTCATGCAGGAACTTGCGCAGGTCTGCGACCTTGCGCTGCTCTTCGATCATACGGTTGATCTTCTCGCCCAGACCTTTGGCCGCGAGGCCCAGGTGGGTTTCAAGGATCTGACCAACGTTCATACGCGAAGGTACGCCCAACGGGTTGAGGACGACGTCGACCGGGGTGCCATTGGCATCGTGCGGCATGTCTTCAACCGGCATGATCACGGAGACCACACCCTTGTTACCGTGACGACCAGCCATCTTGTCGCCCGGCTGGATGCGGCGACGGATTGCCAGGTAAACCTTGACGATTTTCAGCACGCCTGGAGCCAGGTCATCGCCCTGCTGCAGTTTGCGCTTCTTGTCTTCGAACTTGTCGTCCAGCAGACGACGACGATCAACGATGTAGGCCTGGGCCTTCTCGAGCTGCTCGTTCAGAGCATCTTCAGCCATGCGCAGTTTGAACCACTGGCCGTGCTCAAGACCGTCGAGTACTTCGTCGGTGATGTCCTGACCTTTCTTCAGACCTGCGCCGCCTTCGGCCTTGTGGCCTACCAGAGCGGAACGCAGACGTTCGAAAGTCGCGCCTTCAACGATACGGAACTCTTCGTTCAGATCCTTGCGGATCTCGTCGAGTTGAGTCTTCTCGATGGACAGTGCACGAGCATCACGCTCAACGCCGTCACGGGTGAAGACCTGTACGTCGATGACGGTGCCCTTGGTACCGGTAGGTACACGCAGGGAAGTGTCTTTAACGTCGCTGGCTTTTTCACCGAAAATGGCACGCAACAGCTTCTCTTCCGGTGTCAGTTGGGTCTCGCCTTTCGGAGTGACCTTACCCACCAGAATGTCGCCTGCGCCAACTTCAGCACCTACGTAAACGATACCGGCTTCGTCCAGTTTATTCAGTGCAGCTTCACCCACGTTCGGGATGTCTGCAGTGATTTCCTCTGGGCCAAGCTTGGTGTCACGCGCCACACAGGTCAGTTCCTGAATGTGGATCGTGGTGAAGCGGTCTTCCTGAACAACACGCTCGGACAGGCAGATGGAGTCTTCGAAGTTGAAGCCGTTCCATGCCATGAACGCGATGCGCATGTTCTGACCCAGTGCCAGTTCACCCATGTCGGTGGACGGGCCGTCGGCCATGATGTCGCTGCGCTGAACGCGATCACCTTTGCGCACCAGCGGACGCTGGTTGATGCAGGTGTTCTGGTTCGAGCGGGTGTATTTGGTCAGGTTGTAGATGTCGACACCGGCTTCGCCAGTTTCAACTTCGTCATCGGCAACACGAACCACGATACGGCTGGCATCAACAGAGTCGATCACGCCGCCACGACGAGCCACGACGCAAACGCCGGAGTCACGCGCTACGTTACGCTCCATGCCGGTACCTACCAGCGGCTTGTCAGCACGCAGAGTCGGTACAGCCTGACGCTGCATGTTGGAACCCATCAACGCACGGTTGGCGTCATCGTGTTCCAGGAACGGGATCAGCGACGCTGCAACAGAAACTACCTGCTTGGGCGAAACGTCCATCAAGGTGACGTCTTCCGGCGCCTTAACGGTGAACTCGTTCAAGTGACGAACCGCTACCAGCTCGTCGGTCAGGACTTTCTTGTCGTTCATCGTGGCCGAAGCCTGAGCGATCACGTGATCAGCTTCTTCGATGGCGGACAGGAACACGATCTCGTCGGTGACCAGAGCGTCTTTCACCACACGGTACGGGCTCTCGAGGAAGCCGTACTGGTTGGTGCGCGCATAAGCGGCCAGCGAGTTGATCAGACCGATGTTCGGGCCTTCCGGCGTTTCGATCGGGCAAACACGACCGTAGTGCGTCGGGTGAACGTCACGCACTTCAAAGCCTGCACGCTCACGGGTCAGACCGCCCGGGCCCAGTGCAGAAACACGGCGTTTGTGGGTGATCTCGGAAAGCGGGTTGTTCTGGTCCATGAACTGCGAGAGCTGGCTGGAACCGAAGAACTCTTTCACCGCTGCAGCCACTGGCTTGGCGTTGATCAGGTCTTGCGGCATCAGGCCTTCGCTTTCGGCCATCGACAGACGCTCTTTGACCGCACGCTCAACACGTACCAAGCCAACGCGGAACTGGTTTTCGGCCATTTCGCCGACACAGCGAACACGACGGTTACCCAGGTGGTCGATGTCATCGACAATGCCTTTGCCGTTACGGATGTCGACCAGGGTCTTCAATACGGCAACGATGTCTTCCTTGCACAACACGCCCGAACCTTCGATCTCGGTACGCCCGATACGACGGTTGAACTTCATCCGGCCGACCGCAGACAGGTCATAGCGCTCAGGACTGAAGAACAGGTTGTTGAACAGGGTCTCGGCAGCGTCTTTGGTAGGTGGCTCGCCAGGACGCATCATGCGATAGATCTCGACCAGCGCTTCCAATTGGTTGCTGGTGGAGTCGATCTTCAGGGTGTCGGAGACGAAAGGACCGCAGTCGATGTCGTTGGTGTACAGGGTCTCGATGCGAACAACCTGGGCCTTGGCGATTTTTGCCAGGATCTCGGTGTTCAGCTCGGTGTTGCACTCGGCCAGGATTTCGCCTGTAGCCGGGTGAACAATAACCTTGGCGGTAGTGCGACCCAGGACGTAGTCAAGAGGCACGTCCAGCGAGGTAATACCGGCTTTTTCGATCTGGTTGATGTGGCGCGCAGTAATACGACGGCCAGCCTCAACAATGACCTTGCCCTTCTCGTCCTGGATATCCAGAACGGCAATCTCACCACGCAGGCGCGAAGGCACCAGTTCCAGGCTGAGGGTTTCATCCTTCAGGCTGAATACGTTGGTGGTATAGAAAGCGTCCAGTACCTGTTCGGTGGTGTAGCCGAGCGCGCGCAGCAGTACCGAGGCCGGCAGCTTGCGACGACGGTCGATACGCACGAACACGCAGTCTTTCGGGTCGAACTCGAAGTCCAACCACGAACCGCGGTACGGAATGATCCGCGCGGAGTACAGGAGTTTGCCGGAGCTGTGCGTCTTACCGCGGTCGTGGTCAAAGAACACGCCCGGGGAACGGTGCAGCTGGGAAACGATTACGCGCTCGGTACCGTTGATAACGAAGGTACCGTTCTCGGTCATCAATGGGATTTCGCCCATGTAGACTTCTTGCTCTTTGATGTCCTTGATCGCTTTGTTCGACGACTCTTTGTCGAAAATGATCAGACGGACTTTTACCCGCAAAGGTACGGCGTACGTTACGCCACGCAACACGCATTCTTTGACATCAAATGCCGGTTCGCCCAGGCGATAACCGACGTACTCCAGCGCAGCATTGCCGGAGTAGCTGATGATCGGGAAAACGGATTTGAAGGCCGCATGCAGGCCCACGTCGCGGAACTGATCTTTGGTCGCTCCCGCCTGCAAGAATTCACGATACGAATCCAGCTGGATAGCCAGAAGGTACGGGACATCCATGACGTCCGGCAACTTGCTAAAGTCCTTGCGGATACGTTTTTTCTCAGTATATGAGTAAGCCATCAGCGTTCCCCAGCTTGGTCACCTGCTTGTTTGGCCCCTCCGACGGGAGCAGCCAGAAAATCTTGCAAACCCCATGGTTTGCACCACCGCTTCGGGTGGCTACAGCGCGTTAATGGCGGCGACCGAGTCGACAGCCAAGAACGGAAAAAGGCCGGTGGCAAGAGCCACCAGCCATCAGCCTTAAGCTTGACGCTTGGGCTGGAGACGCAAGGTCGATGCTTACTTCAGCTCGACTTTAGCGCCTGCTTCTTCCAGAGTTGCCTTGGCTTTGTCGCCGGCATCTTTGGTCACTGCTTCCAGAACCATGGCAGGAGCGCCGTCAACTACAGCCTTGGCTTCTTTCAGGCCCAGACCGGTCAGTTCACGTACTGCCTTGATCACGTTTACTTTCTTCTCGCCAGCTTCCAGCAGCATGACGTTGAATTCGGTTTGCTCTTCAACAACGGCAGCAGCAGCAGCTGGACCGGCGGAAGCAGCGGCAGCGGAAACGCCGAATTTTTCTTCGAAAGCTTTGATCAGCTCAACAACCTGCAGAACCGACATTTCAGCTACGGCGTTGAGGATATCGTCTTGGGAGATAGACATTGCTGTATTTCCTGAATTGGGGGACGGCCTACGCGGCCATCGAAATAAACAAAAATACGCGAGAGAAGTGACTCAGCCTTAGGCTGCGGCAGCTTCTTTTTGCTCGCGAACTGCAGCCAGGGTACGAGCCAGCTTGCTGGTAGCGCCTTGAATCACGCTCATCAGCTGCGAAATGGCTTCGTCGCGGGTCGGCAGTGTTGCCAGTACGTCGATTTGGTTAGCTGCGAGGAACTTGCCCTCGAACGCAGCTGCCTTGATCTCGAACTTATCCTGACTCTTGGCGAATTCCTTGAACAAACGGGCAGCAGCGCCTGGATGGTCCTTGGAGAACGCGATCAGAGTCGGGCCGGTGAACACGTCGTTGAGAACACTGTATTCAGTGTCAGCAACGGCGCGCTTGAGCAGGGTGTTACGTACAACACGTACGTATACGCCAGCTTCACGAGCCTCTTTACGGAGTCCGGTCATAGCGCCTACTGTCACACCACGGGCATCAGCCACGACAGCGGACAGAGCAGCTTTGGCAGCCTCGTTGACTTCAGCGACGATGGCCTTCTTGTCTTCGAGATTAATTGCCACGGGTTTAACTCCTGCTTGTTACCGTTTCATCTGGCCGGAGCCGGATGTCGTTTTGGTGTCTGATTCGGTAAGGAACCGGGAGCACCATCTGCGTAGGCTTGTTGGTTTAAGACTTGCGTCGCCTACGGTCTTGGATAGCCCCCGCCAGGCAGGGACCCCAATCTTTCAATTGGCGCAATCACTTGCGCCAACCTGTGTCTTATACGTCCAGCGAGCCTTGGTCGATGACCAGACCTGGGCCCATAGTGGTGCTCAGGGTAACGCGCTTGACGTAGATGCCTTTCGAGGAAGCTGGCTTGATACGCTTGAGATCAGCGATCAGCGCTTCAACGTTTTCCTTCAGCTTGACGGCGTCAAAGCCGACTTTGCCAACGGAGGTGTGAATGATGCCGTTTTTGTCGGTGCGATAACGAACCTGACCAGCCTTGGCGTTTTTAACAGCGGTGGCTACGTCTGGAGTTACGGTGCCGACTTTAGGGTTAGGCATCAGGCCGCGCGGACCCAGGATCTGACCCAACTGACCTACAACGCGCATTGCATCCGGGGAAGCAATAACTACGTCGTAGTTCAGGTCGCCGCCTTTCATTTCGGCAGCCAGGTCGTCCATGCCAACGCGATCTGCGCCGGCGGCCAGAGCAGCTTCAGCTGCCGGGCCTTGGGTGAAGACAGCTACACGTACAGTCTTGCCAGTACCGTGTGGCAGCACAGTAGCGCTACGAACGACCTGGTCGGATTTACGCGGGTCAACACCCAGGTTTACAGCAACGTCAACCGACTCGCTGAACTTGACAGTCGACAGCTCGGTCAGCAGGGCAGCAGCGTCTACAAAGTTGTAGGCCTTGCCTGCTTCGATTTTGCCGGCGATAGCCTTTTGGCGCTTGGTCAGCTTAGCCATTACACACCCTCCACGTTAAGGCCCATGCTACGAGCAGAACCGGCGATGGTACGCACGGCTGCATCCATATCAGCTGCAGTCAGATCCGCGTTTTTGGTTTTCGCGATTTCTTCCAGCTGAGCACGGGTAACAGTGCCAACCTTAACGGTGTTAGGACGAGCGGAACCGCTAGTCAGACCAGCAGCTTTCTTCAACAGAACCGAAGCCGGGGTCGACTTGGTTTCGAAAGTGAAGCTACGGTCGCTGTATACAGTAATGATCACTGGAGTCGGCAGACCTGGCTCAAGACCCTGAGTACGGGCGTTGAAAGCCTTGCAGAATTCCATGATGTTCACGCCGTGCTGACCCAGAGCTGGGCCGACGGGTGGACTAGGGTTGGCCTGAGCGGCCTTCACTTGCAGCTTGATGTAAGCGGTAATCTTCTTGGCCATGAGGCACTCCAATTACGGGTTCGAACGCCTCGAAAGGCTCCCCGGTTACTTGCGCGTTTATCCCAGTGACGACAAAACCCCACAGCCTAAGACTGCGGGGTTGGGATGCTTTGCCAGCTAGACCTTTTCGACCTGGCTGAACTCCAACTCCACTGGAGTGGAGCGACCGAAAATGAGCACTGCCACCTGGACACGACTCTTTTCGTAGTTAACTTCTTCGACAGTACCGTTGAAATCAGCGAACGGACCATCTGTGACACGAACAACCTCACCCGGTTCGAACAAGGTCTTCGGCTTGGGCTTGTCGCTGCCATCAGCAACACGACGCAGAATCGCTTCCGCCTCTTTGTCGGTGATCGGAGCAGGCTTATCAGCAGTACCGCCAATGAAGCCCATCACACGAGGAGTGTCCTTGACCAAGTGCCAAGTACCTTCATTCATGTCCATCTGAACCAGCACGTAGCCAGGGAAGAACTTGCGCTCACTCTTGCGCTTCTGACCATTCCGCATTTCAACCACTTCTTCAGTGGGAACGAGAATTTCGCCAAAGCCATCTTCCATGCCTGCGAGCTTTACGCGCTCCAGCAAAGAGCGCATCACATGCTTCTCGTAACCCGAATAAGCATGCACAACGTACCAACGCTTAGCCACGGGACACCCTTAGCCAACAATCAAGGAAACAAGCCAACCGAGCAGGGAATCAAGCCCCCACAACAGCAACGCCATAACCAGAACAACAGCCACGACAATCAATGTGGTCTGCGTGGTTTCTTGGCGAGTCGGCCAAACGACTTTACGAATTTCTGTGCGAGCTTCCTTCACCAATACTGCGAAAGACTTACCCTTTGCGGTCTGCAGACCGACAAATGCAGCTACAGCAGCCAGGGCGAGCAAAGCGAGTACGCGGTACAGGATCGGCGAAGCAGAATAGTACTGATTGCCAACAACGCCTACGACCACCAAAGCGACAACAACAAGCCACTTGACCAGATCGAAACGAGAGCTTTGAGCTTCAGCCTTAGGAGTCATCTATGAAGATCCTGTGAAAAGAAAGCCAGACACATTACGTGAATCTGGCAGGTCAGGAGGGAATCGAACCCCCAACCTACGGTTTTGGAGACCGTCGCTCTGCCAATTGAGCTACTGACCTAAAACAAAATCAGGCCGACCATTATGCAGGCCTGAAAAAGACTTTACAACAACCAACCCCACGAGACTTGAATCCACCCAGCCTTTAAAGCCAGAAGCAACACAACCAAGCCGAGGCAGCCGTTAAAACAAAGGCAGATATTTTCATATCTGCCTTGTTATATGGAGCTCTTGAGCGGATTTGAACCGCTGACCTCACCCTTACCAAGGGTGTGCTCTACCAACTGAGCTACAAGAGCAAAACACCTTGCACAACCTGCAAATCTGGAGCGGGTAGCGGGAATCGAACCCGCATCATCAGCTTGGAAGGCTGAGGTTCTACCACTAAACTATACCCGCGGAGCTTGCAGCTCACGCTAAAAATGGTGGAGGGGGAAGGATTCGAACCTTCGAAGTCGTAGACGTCAGATTTACAGTCTGATCCCTTTGGCCGCTCGGGAACCCCTCCTAAGCGAGCCGGCATTTTACATTAGGCCGGCCTTCTGTCAAGCATTTTCTCATTTAAAAATATGAGGTTAGCTGCGTTGACGTGTTTCGCACTGAAGCTCTTAAAAGCTCTTCACTGCGAAGCGGGCGCCATTCTATGCAAACTATTCGCGAGTTGCAATGCCTTCGCACAGCATTATTTTATGTTTTAACTCGTTGAATTCCTTAGCAAGGTTTTCAAAGGGTAGATCGTTAGCCAGGCGCCGACTTTCGGGGGCGATTCTAAGCCAGTAACCCGAAGCATCAGTCGTACTTAGCAGTTGAATCCTGACCTTTATATCCAGACTGATCAGTCGCTGCTCAAGGGCCTGTGCCTGACGCTTGTCAGTGAAACCACCGATGTACATACATGTATTTTGCACTTCTGGCAGTTTTGCTCTATCCGCGCGCGCAGTAGCATCAGCCGACTCGCTCAAAAGGCGAATGTCCTGCTGTGTGCCCCGATACAAACTCAGCGGAGTGACGTCCTTGGCACGCAGCGGCGCCTCTTGCTGATGCCATATGTAATAAAAAATGTTGAGAACGAGCAAAAGCAAAAACAGCCAACGCATAATCACCTCAAGATAAAGGGCATGCCATTGCCAACCCGACGAATACAAGGTCAGGAACCAACCGGGCTTGTGGAACCGCGTCAGCCACCAGATTCGCATCCCCACCCGTCAGGAAGACCGTAAAGTCATCCCCCCAATAGTGACGGGCCAGCTCAAGCTGGGTCAGCACAAACCCTCGGAGCATCAGAGTACACCCGCGCTCGACAGCCTCGACGGTTGTTCGACCAGGATGAAGACATTCAAGGGCTTTTTCGGCCGCCGCATCGTCGTAACGTATCTTGCGGGTATGGGTGCGTAACTGGTTGCGCATCAGCGGCATGCCAGGACAAATGAATCCGCCCAAGTGCTCGCCATCGGCCGTAACGAAATCTGCAGTTGCGGCGGTTCCGAAATCGAGTACAAGGCATGCGCCCGTAGCCAGCCTATATCCGCCAAGCACCGCCAGCCAGCGATCAAGCCCAAGACGCTCGTAATCTTCGTAGCCATTGCGCACCCCGGCCATCTCCCTGGAGGAAGCCGCACAGCACACAACAACTCCAAATGCCTCCTCCAACGTCGCGACCAACTTGTTGGTTTCCTCTAACGCGCGGACGCTCACAAGCCGGCAGCGCGTAAGGAGCAGGCCCGGAAGGGCCAACAGACTGTCAATCAGTGCGCTATCTGAGCTTACAATGCCCTCCGCACAGGCACTCGCGCTACCCGAACTGATCACGCGCCACTTGATAAAGCTATTCCCACAGTCGAGCTCAAGAATCATCACGCAACCTCAGGCTTAACTCACCGCCACTGTATATTTTTTCGACACCATCAACATCCAGACGCAAAGCACCCTGACGATCCACTCCCAAAACAACACCATCTATGTGGTTGATACCGGCAATAAGAGACACCGCCTTACCTTGCCACAGGTGATTCAGCTCCCACTCCTCCTGAAGCTCCGAAAAGCCGGAGGCCCTGTGTCGCTCGAGGTAGCTGTTTAGATGACGACTCAGTTGCGCGGCCAAGTGATTACGATTAATGGCAACACCCGTCTGCAATTGCACCGATGTCCATTCCTGATCAACATCGTCGGCCTTCTGCATGTTGACATTGATACCAATGCCCAAGACAACGTGACAGATGTCAGCGGGATCGCCCACCAACTCCAGCAAGATACCGGCAATTTTCTTCTGCCCGACTAGAACGTCGTTCGGCCATTTCAGGGCAGCACCTTGCACCCCCGATTCTCGCAAGGCATGCATTACAGCTAACCCGACAACCAGGCTCAACCCCTCCAGTTGCCGCAACCCACCTTCGATGCGCAACACGAGGCTGTAATAGATGTTCTGCGCAAATGGGCTCACCCACTTGCGGCCGCGCCTGCCTCTACCCGCTGTCTGCTGCTCCGACAGCACGATAAATGGAGGTTCCATACCCGCATTGACAAGGCGAAGGGCCTCGGCGTTGGTAGAGTCGATTGAATCGAAAACCTGAACTGCCCATGACAGAGGAGCCGTATTCAGCACGATCTCTTCAGCATTCAGGAACACCAGCGGCGAGGCCAACTGATATCCGCGGCCGCGGACCTTATGGATGGGTAAATTCAGCTCCGCCTCAAGATTCTGCAGCTGCTTCCAGACAGCACTGCGACTAATCCCCAAGGCAGCGCCAAGCGATTCTCCCGAGTGGAATCGACCATCTTTTAGAAGTTTCAACAACGTCAGCATGCAAGTATCGCCTCACAAAGAGGCACGCATGATAGCCATGCGCAGAGTCATTGCATAGAAAGGCCGAACACTGGCACTGAGAATGGCAGCAGAGGCATCATTAGACTTTCCAACCGCCCAAAACAAAACCCCATCTGCTTTCGCAAATGGGGTTTCGGAATTTAATCTTGACGATGACCTACTCTCACATGGGGAAACCCCACACTACCATCGGCGATGCATCGTTTCACTACTGAGTTCGGGATGGGATCAGGTGGTTCCAATGCTCTATGGTCGTCAAGAAATTCGGGTACTGAGTCGCGGCCAGATGGCCTCGCTTCAGCAAATTGGGTATGTGACAGCTGTCGGTGTTTTGTGAGCGTCGAACTTTCGGTTCATCTCGTCTTCACACACCGCAATCTGATGCTTCTACTTGTTTCCAAGTCAGGAGTAGTCAAATTGCTTGGGTGTTATATGGTCAAGCCTCACGGGCAATTAGTATTGGTTAGCTCAACGCCTCACAGCGCTTACACACCCAACCTATCAACGTCGTAGTCTTCGACGGCCCTTCAGGGAACTCAAGGTTCCAGTGAGATCTCATCTTGAGGCTAGTTTCCCGCTTAGATGCTTTCAGCGGTTATCTATTCCGAACATAGCTACCCGGCAATGCCACTGGCGTGACAACCGGAACACCAGAGGTTCGTCCACTCCGGTCCTCTCGTACTAGGAGCAGCCCCTCTCAAATCTCAAACGTCCACGGCAGATAGGGACCGAACTGTCTCACGACGTTCTAAACCCAGCTCGCGTACCACTTTAAATGGCGAACAGCCATACCCTTGGGACCGGCTTCAGCCCCAGGATGTGATGAGCCGACATCGAGGTGCCAAACACCGCCGTCGATATGAACTCTTGGGCGGTATCAGCCTGTTATCCCCGGAGTACCTTTTATCCGTTGAGCGATGGCCCTTCCATACAGAACCACCGGATCACTAAGACCTACTTTCGTACCTGCTCGACGTGTCTGTCTCGCAGTCAAGCGCGCTTTTGCCTTTATACTCTACGACCGATTTCCGACCGGTCTGAGCGCACCTTCGTACTCCTCCGTTACTCTTTAGGAGGAGACCGCCCCAGTCAAACTACCCACCATACACTGTCCTCGATCCGGATAACGGACCTGAGTTAGAACCTCAAAGTTGCCAGGGTGGTATTTCAAGGTTGGCTCCACGCAGACTGGCGTCCACGCTTCAAAGCCTCCCACCTATCCTACACAAGCAAATTCAAAGTCCAGTGCAAAGCTATAGTAAAGGTTCACGGGGTCTTTCCGTCTAGCCGCGGATACACTGCATCTTCACAGCGATTTCAATTTCACTGAGTCTCGGGTGGAGACAGCGCCGCCATCGTTACGCCATTCGTGCAGGTCGGAACTTACCCGACAAGGAATTTCGCTACCTTAGGACCGTTATAGTTACGGCCGCCGTTTACCGGGGCTTCGATCAAGAGCTTCGCGTTAGCTAACCCCATCAATTAACCTTCCGGCACCGGGCAGGCGTCACACCCTATACGTCCACTTTCGTGTTTGCAGAGTGCTGTGTTTTTAATAAACAGTCGCAGCGGCCTGGTATCTTCGACCGGCATGAGCTTACGGAGCAAGTCCTTCACCCTCACCGGCGCACCTTCTCCCGAAGTTACGGTGCCATTTTGCCTAGTTCCTTCACCCGAGTTCTCTCAAGCGCCTTGGTATTCTCTACCCAACCACCTGTGTCGGTTTGGGGTACGGTTCCTGGTTACCTGAAGCTTAGAAGCTTTTCTTGGAAGCATGGCATCAACCACTTCGTGTTCTAAAAGAACACTCGTCATCAGCTCTCGGCCTTAAGATCCCGGATTTACCTAAGATCTCAGCCTACCACCTTAAACTTGGACAACCAACGCCAAGCTGGCCTAGCCTTCTCCGTCCCTCCATCGCAATAACCAGAAGTACAGGAATATTAACCTGTTTTCCATCGACTACGCTTTTCAGCCTCGCCTTAGGGACCGACTAACCCTGCGTCGATTAACGTTGCGCAGGAAACCTTGGTCTTTCGGCGTGGGTGTTTTTCACACCCATTGTCGTTACTCATGTCAGCATTCGCACTTCTGATACCTCCAGCAAGCTTCTCAACTCACCTTCACAGGCTTACAGAACGCTCCTCTACCGCATCACTTACGTGATACCCGTAGCTTCGGTGTATGGTTTGAGCCCCGTTACATCTTCCGCGCAGGCCGACTCGACTAGTGAGCTATTACGCTTTCTTTAAAGGGTGGCTGCTTCTAAGCCAACCTCCTAGCTGTCTAAGCCTTCCCACATCGTTTCCCACTTAACCATAACTTTGGGACCTTAGCTGACGGTCTGGGTTGTTTCCCTTTTCACGACGGACGTTAGCACCCGCCGTGTGTCTCCCATGCTCGGCACTTGTAGGTATTCGGAGTTTGCATCGGTTTGGTAAGTCGGGATGACCCCCTAGCCGAAACAGTGCTCTACCCCCTACAGTGATACATGAGGCGCTACCTAAATAGCTTTCGAGGAGAACCAGCTATCTCCGAGCTTGATTAGCCTTTCACTCCGATCCACAGGTCATCCGCTAACTTTTCAACGGTAGTCGGTTCGGTCCTCCAGTTAGTGTTACCCAACCTTCAACCTGCCCATGGATAGATCGCCCGGTTTCGGGTCTATTCCCAGCGACTAGACGCCCTATTAAGACTCGCTTTCGCTACGCCTCCCCTATTCGGTTAAGCTCGCCACTGAAAATAAGTCGCTGACCCATTATACAAAAGGTACGCAGTCACCCAACAAAGTGGGCTCCCACTGCTTGTACGCATACGGTTTCAGGATCTATTTCACTCCCCTCTCCGGGGTTCTTTTCGCCTTTCCCTCACGGTACTAGTTCACTATCGGTCAGTCAGTAGTATTTAGCCTTGGAGGATGGTCCCCCCATATTCAGACAAAGTTTCTCGTGCTCCGTCCTACTCGATTTCATGACCAAGAGATTTTCGCGTACAGGGCTATCACCCACTATGGCCGCACTTTCCAGAGCGTTCCGCTAATCTCAAAGCCACTTAAGGGCTAGTCCCCGTTCGCTCGCCACTACTAAGGGAATCTCGGTTGATTTCTTTTCCTCAGGGTACTTAGATGTTTCAGTTCCCCTGGTTCGCCTCTTACGCCTATGTATTCAGCGTAAGATAACCATCTTATGATGGCTGGGTTCCCCCATTCAGACATCTCCGGATCAAAGTCTGTTTGCCGACTCCCCGAAGCTTTTCGCAGGCTACCACGTCTTTCATCGCCTCTGACTGCCAAGGCATCCACCGTATGCGCTTCTTCACTTGACCATATAACCCCAAGCAATCTGGTTATACTGTGAAGACAACATTCGCCGAAAATTCGAATTTCTCGATTAAGAGAACTCACAAATTTTACCTTAGCCTGATCCGTTACCAGTGAAAGTAACGTTCAGTCTATCTTTCTATCACATACCCAAATTTTTAAAGAACGATCTAATCAAAGACTAGAAATCAATATTCACTTCAGAATATTCATTTCTAAGCTCTAACAGCAGAAGCAGTTAATGGTGGAGCCAAACGGGATCGAACCGTTGACCTCCTGCGTGCAAGGCAGGCGCTCTCCCAGCTGAGCTATGGCCCCATAACAAAATTGGTGGGTCTGGGCAGATTCGAACTGCCGACCTCACCCTTATCAGGGGTGCGCTCTAACCAACTGAGCTACAGACCCAATTTCGAGCGCGTAACTGATTAGCTAAGAGCTATCAGCTTGGAGCTTAAAGCTGCTTCTATCGTCTTCTTCAATGAATCAAGCAATTCGTGTGGGAACTTATGGAGCAGCTGATGTCGTCGATTAAGGAGGTGATCCAGCCGCAGGTTCCCCTACGGCTACCTTGTTACGACTTCACCCCAGTCATGAATCACACCGTGGTAACCGTCCTCCCGAAGGTTAGACTAGCTACTTCTGGTGCAACCCACTCCCATGGTGTGACGGGCGGTGTGTACAAGGCCCGGGAACGTATTCACCGCGACATTCTGATTCGCGATTACTAGCGATTCCGACTTCACGCAGTCGAGTTGCAGACTGCGATCCGGACTACGATCGGTTTTGTGGGATTAGCTCCACCTCGCGGCTTGGCAACCCTCTGTACCGACCATTGTAGCACGTGTGTAGCCCAGGCCGTAAGGGCCATGATGACTTGACGTCATCCCCACCTTCCTCCGGTTTGTCACCGGCAGTCTCCTTAGAGTGCCCACCATTACGTGCTGGTAACTAAGGACAAGGGTTGCGCTCGTTACGGGACTTAACCCAACATCTCACGACACGAGCTGACGACAGCCATGCAGCACCTGTCTCAATGTTCCCGAAGGCACCAATCTATCTCTAGAAAGTTCATTGGATGTCAAGGCCTGGTAAGGTTCTTCGCGTTGCTTCGAATTAAACCACATGCTCCACCGCTTGTGCGGGCCCCCGTCAATTCATTTGAGTTTTAACCTTGCGGCCGTACTCCCCAGGCGGTCAACTTAATGCGTTAGCTGCGCCACTAAAAGCTCAAGGCTTCCAACGGCTAGTTGACATCGTTTACGGCGTGGACTACCAGGGTATCTAATCCTGTTTGCTCCCCACGCTTTCGCACCTCAGTGTCAGTATTAGTCCAGGTGGTCGCCTTCGCCACTGGTGTTCCTTCCTATATCTACGCATTTCACCGCTACACAGGAAATTCCACCACCCTCTACCATACTCTAGTCAGTCAGTTTTGAATGCAGTTCCCAGGTTGAGCCCGGGGATTTCACATCCAACTTAACAAACCACCTACGCGCGCTTTACGCCCAGTAATTCCGATTAACGCTTGCACCCTCTGTATTACCGCGGCTGCTGGCACAGAGTTAGCCGGTGCTTATTCTGTCGGTAACGTCAAAACAATCACGTATTAGGTAACTGCCCTTCCTCCCAACTTAAAGTGCTTTACAATCCGAAGACCTTCTTCACACACGCGGCATGGCTGGATCAGGCTTTCGCCCATTGTCCAATATTCCCCACTGCTGCCTCCCGTAGGAGTCTGGACCGTGTCTCAGTTCCAGTGTGACTGATCATCCTCTCAGACCAGTTACGGATCGTCGCCTTGGTGAGCCATTACCCCACCAACTAGCTAATCCGACCTAGGCTCATCTGATAGCGCAAGGCCCGAAGGTCCCCTGCTTTCTCCCGTAGGACGTATGCGGTATTAGCGTCCGTTTCCGAACGTTATCCCCCACTACCAGGCAGATTCCTAGGCATTACTCACCCGTCCGCCGCTCTCAAGAGAAGCAAGCTTCTCTCTACCGCTCGACTTGCATGTGTTAGGCCTGCCGCCAGCGTTCAATCTGAGCCATGATCAAACTCTTCAGTTCAAACATCTTTGGGTTTTTAAGAAACCCTAAACTTGGCTCAGCAATCGTTGGTTATTCTTTGATTTCTCGCGGAGTAACTTGTGATGCTGATAATCTTGTTGACTATCAGTCTGACTCCACAAGCACCCACACGAATTGCTTGATTCAGTTGTTAAAGAGCGGTTGGTTAAGATCTTTCGTCTCAACCGAGGCGCGCATTCTACAGCAGCCTCATTTGCTGTCAAGTGATTATTTTCAGAAGCTTTCGAAGAATTCTTCAACAACTTCAACCACTTGCGCTTCCGATCTCTCGTCAGCGGGAGGCGAATTCTACAGCGTTACACGCTGCTGTCAACACCTCTTTTTCTCCGCTTTCGACCGAGAAGATCGAAACGTTAATAGCGCCAAACAACACCGCACTATCAACTTCTTCTGGACTTCGATGAACTGAAGCAATTCGCTGTCGAATCTTGCATAACTACTTGTTTACCAAGGAGTTTTCCGTTTCGACTGCGCCGGAAGTGGGGCGAATTATAGACAGATATAATTCGCCGTCAACACTTAATTTCAGGTTTATTCGGCTTTGAGCGTAATACGCGCAAATGCCTTCTTTCCAGCCTGGCAAACGTGAGTAGCGCCCAGCTCATACATAAAGGTGCGATCAACAATCTCACCGTCTATACGCACACCACCGGACCCCAGCAGATCACGCGCAACCGCAGAGTTCTTCACCAAACCTGCCTTATTAAGGACAGCCGCCACGGGCATCGCCTCTGCAGCAGTCAACTCGATCTCCGGCAGGTCATCCGGCAGCTCGCCATCCTTCATGCGGTTACCTGCCGCACGATGAGCATTGGCCGCAGCCTCCTCACCATGGAACCGCGCAACGATTTCCTCCGCCAGCTTGATCTTCACATCCCGTGGATTGGCGCCCGCCTCGACTTCAGCCCGCAGCCCATTGATCTCATCCATGGAACGGAAGCTCAACAGCTCAAAGTAGCGCCACATCAGCGCATCCGGGATCGACACCAGCTTGCCATACATCACCCCTGGCGCTTCCTGAATACCCACATAGTTACCCAAGGACTTGGACATCTTCTTGACACCATCCAACCCCTCCAGCAACGGCATGGTCAGAATGCACTGAGCCTCCTGCCCATACGCGCGCTGCAACTCGCGCCCCATCAGCAGATTGAACTTCTGATCGGTGCCCCCCAGCTCAACATCCGCGCGCAACGCTACCGAGTCATACCCTTGAACCAACGGGTAAAGGAACTCATGAATGGCAATAGGCTGATTGGTGGAGTAACGCTTGTCGAAATCATCGCGTTCAAGCATGCGCGCCACTGTGTACTGGGACGTCAAGCGAATGAAGTCCGCTGGCCCCATCTGATCCATCCAGGTGGAGTTGAACGCAACTTCGGTCCTGGCCGGATCAAGAATCTTGAACACCTGAGTCTTGTAGGTCTCAGCATTATCGAGCACCTGCTCGCGAGTCAGCGGAGGGCGCGTGGCGCTCTTGCCACTCGGATCCCCGATCATCCCGGTGAAGTCACCTATAAGGAAGATGACCTGATGCCCCAGCTCCTGAAACTGACGCAGCTTGTTAATAAGCACGGTATGACCCAGGTGCAGATCCGGCGCCGTGGGATCAAAGCCAGCCTTGATACGCAGGGGTTGGCCACGCTTGAGCTTTTCGATCAGCTCGGCCTCGACCAACAGTTCTTCCGCACCACGTTTTATCAGCGCTAGCTGCTCTTCAACCGACTTCATAACAGACCCGCAAGGCTCAGATTCAAAAGGGAACCAACCATACAAGATCAGGGACTAATTACAAGTTTTGCCCTGCGCACGGACACCGTTCAGCAAGCCCAGCGTTCGCGAGCTTGCGCCACAGATGATTTGGTTATATTTTATACAGTTATTTCATCTTCATCATGTCATTCATCTTTTCCATTTCATCTTCAAAGTCAAAATTACCTATGACCACTGAACCGTCTAAAGCGCCACCGCTTTACCCGAAGACCCACCTGCTCGCCGCAAGTGGTATCGCCGCCCTTCTTAGCCTGGCACTCCTGGTATTCCCTTCCAGTGACGTAGAAGCCAAACGAACCTCCCTGAGCCTTGAGCTGGAAAGTCCCGCTGATCAACTGACACAAGATCAAGACGCTTCCGACGCGCAACAAGCCACAAACGTTCCGACAGAATCGCCATTTGCCCAGATAGAAAACACCCCGGAAGATACCCGGCAGGCCGAGGCAAAGCCTGCGGCAGACAGCATCAAGAACCCGCTACACCGCGAAGTGATCGTGGCCAAAGGCGACACGCTTTCCACTCTGTTCGAAAAGGTCGGCCTTCCTTCCGCCACCGTTGGTGAGGTATTGGCCACAGACAAACAGGCCAAGCAATTCACCCAACTCAAGCGCGGTCAGAAGCTTGAGTTCGAACTGACTCCAGACGGCCAATTGAACAACCTGCACACCGCTCTCAGCGACCTGGAAAGCATCAGCCTGAGCAAAGGCGCCAAAGGTTTTGCATTCAATCGAGTTACCACCAAACCAGTGATGCGCTCTGCCTACGTGCACGGCGTGATCAACAGCTCTCTATCGCAGTCAGCGGCACGCGCGGGCCTGTCCCACAGCATGACGATGGACATGGCCAGCGTGTTCGGCTACGACATCGACTTCGCCCAGGACATCCGCCAGGGTGACGAATTCGACGTGATCTACGAGCAGAAAGTCGCCAATGGCAAAGTGGTGGGCACCGGCAACATTCTCTCCGCACGCTTTACCAACCGCGGTAAAACCTACACCGCCGTGCGCTACACCAACAAACAGGGCATCAGCAGCTACTACACCGCCGATGGCAACAGTATGCGCAAGGCGTTCATCCGCACACCGGTGGACTTCGCTCGTATCAGCTCGCGCTTCTCGATGGGTCGCAAGCATCCCATCCTGAACAAGATTCGCGCGCACAAAGGTGTCGACTATGCGGCCCCCCGCGGCACGCCCATCAAAGCGGCAGGTGACGGCAAGGTCTTGCTGGCAGGGCGTCGTGGCGGCTACGGCAACACCGTGATCATCCAGCACGGCAACACCTACCGCACCCTGTACGGCCACATGCAAGGCTTCGCCAAAGGCGTCAAGACCGGCGGCTCGGTCAAACAGGGCCAGGTGATTGGCTACATAGGGACTACCGGCCTGTCCACCGGCCCGCACTTGCACTATGAATTCCAGGTCAACGGCGTGCACGTCGATCCATTGGGCCAGAAGCTGCCGATGGCCGACCCGATCGCCAAGGCCGAGCGAGCGCGCTTCATGCAGCAGAGCCAGCCACTGATGGCGCGCATGGATCAGGAACGCACCACCTTGCTCGCCTCGGCGAAGCGTTAAGGTATGCCGCGCTATATAGGTGTGATGTCCGGGACCAGCCTCGATGGCCTGGACGTCGCGCTGATCGAACAGGACTCGGCGATCAACCTGATCGCCACCCATTACATCCCTATGCCGGACACCCTGCGCGCCGAGTTGCTCAGCCTGTGCGCCAGTGGCGCGGACGAAATTGCCCGCTCGGCCATCGCCCAACGGCACTGGGTGGAGCTTGCCGCTCAGGGCATCCACGCATTGCTGGATCAGCAAAACCTCAAGCCGCAGGATATTCGCGCGATTGGCAGCCACGGCCAGACCATTCGTCACGAACCCGCACGGGGCTTCACCGTACAGATAGGCAACCCGGCGCTGCTGACCGAGCTCACCGGCATCACCGTGGTCAGCGACTTCCGCAGCCGTGACGTGGCCGCCGGTGGTCAGGGCGCGCCCCTCGTACCCGCGTTCCACGAAGCGCTGTTTGGCGAACGAACCGGCAACCGGGCGGTGTTGAATGTGGGAGGCTTCAGCAACCTCAGCCTGATCGAGACGGGCAAACCTGTAGCAGGTTTCGACTGCGGACCGGGCAACGTGCTGCTGGATGCGTGGATCCACCAGCAACAAGGCGAGCACTTTGACCGTGACGGCCAATGGGCAGCCAGTGGCAAGGTAGAGCCAGCGCTACTCAGCGCGCTGCTCAGCGATCCGTTCTTCCTGACCCAAGGCCCGAAAAGTACCGGTCGAGAAGTATTCAACCTGCCATGGTTGCAACAACACCTGGCACGGCTGCCCGCCTTCCAGCCCGAGGATGTGCAGGCGACTTTGCTGGAGCTGACCGCTCTGACCATTGTCGAGTCCCTGCAGGCAGCTCAACATCAGACCGAAACCCTGCTGATCTGCGGCGGCGGCGCCCATAACGCCACGCTGATGAAGCGCCTGGCCGCCCTGCTTCCCGCCACCCAGGTCAGCAGCACCGCCGCCTATGGCGTCGACCCGGACTGGGTGGAGGCCATGGCGTTCGCCTGGCTGGCCCACTGCTGCCTGGAGGGCATCGCCGCCAATCGCCCGAGCGTCACCGGCGCCCGTGGGTTGCGAGTATTGGGCGCAATCTACCCCGCCTGACTGCTCCGCAAAACCGACAGACAGCAAAACGCCGCTTGGCCGATCAAAGCCAAGCGGCGTTTTTGTACGCGATGCAGACTCGGTTATCGATCAGATCGAAAACGAAGAACCGCAACCACAGGTCGTGGTCGCGTTAGGGTTCTTGATCACGAAACGCGAACCTTCCAGACCTTCCTGATAATCCACTTCGGCACCTGCCAGGTACTGGAAACTCATCGGGTCCACGACCAGGCTCACGCCCTCGCGCTCGACGATGGTGTCATCGTCGGCCACATCTTCATCGAAGGTAAAACCATACTGAAACCCTGAACAACCGCCGCCCGTAACAAATACGCGCAGCTTCAAGCGATCATTACCCTCTTCATCGACCAGGCTCTTCACCTTGTGCGCAGCACCGTGGGTAAATTGCAAAGCCGTGGGGGTGAAGGATTCAACGCTCATGCTGATAATCTCCCGGCGTAACGCCGTCATATGCGTAATGACCGGCATTATCCGCTTCTCCTAGAAAAGCGGTCAACTATTGTTACGGTATATCAATCGGCAACGCGCTCATAAAAACACAAAAGGCCCGATTAGCGGGCCTTTTGTGTATCTACAGCAAAGCCTTAAGGCAACATGCCCGCGTGGGAAAGACCCAGCTTCTCATCCAGACCAAACAGGATGTTCATGTTCTGCACCGCCTGGCCCGACGCCCCCTTGACCAGATTGTCGATCACCGACAGCACCACCACCAGGTCGCCATCCTGCGGACGGTGTACCGCAATCCGGCACACATTGGCACCGCGCACACTGCGGGTTTCCGGATGACTGCCAGCCGGCATGACATCGACGAACGGCTCATTGGCATAGCGCTTTTCAAACAGTGCCTGCAGATCGACCGAGCGATCAACCACGGTTGCGTACAGCGTGGAATGAATACCGCGAATCATCGGCGCGAGGTGCGGCACAAAGGTCAGGCCCACGTCCTTGCCCGCTGCCCGGCAGAGGCCCTGGCGGATTTCCGGCAAATGACGATGCCCTTTAACGGCATAAGCCTTCATGCTTTCTGCGGTCTCGGAGTACAGCGAACCTACCGCCGCTCCACGACCGGCGCCGCTCACTCCCGACTTGCAGTCTGCGATCAGGCGCGAAGCGTCGGCCAGCCCGGCCTCCAGCAACGGCAGAAAGCCCAGTTGGGTTGCGGTCGGGTAGCAACCTGGCACCGCAATCAAGCGGGCTTGCTTGATCTGCTCACGATTGACTTCCGGCAGGCCATACACCGCCTCCTCCAGCAACTGCGGCGCGCCGTGCGGCTGGCCATACCACTTGGCCCATTCATCGGCGTCCTGCAGGCGGAAGTCGGCGGAGAGGTCGATGACCCTGGTACCGGCAGCCAGCAGTTCGCCGGCCAACGCATGGGCAACCCCGTGAGGGGTGGCAAAAAACACCACGTCACAGGCGCCCAGAGTCTTGACGTCCGGTACGCTGAACGCCAGGCCGTCGTAATGGCCGCGCAGGTTAGGGTACATATCGGCCACGGCCAGGCCGGCCTCGGATCGAGAGGTGATGACCACCACCTCAGCCTGCGGATGCTGAGCCAACAGACGCAGCAATTCGACACCGGTGTAACCCGTGCCGCCGACGATACCGACCTTGACCATAACCCTGCCCTCAACGAACCACTGGAAAGCCGTCGATAATAGGGGTCGTATCGCCCTGCGACAACCGTCAACGTGACGTATGGGCGCATCAGCCACTACTATCTTCCCTACCGTGAACCTGGGAATAACTAGAAATGCTCTATCTATGGATCAAAGCCTTCCACATCATCAGCATCGTCTGCTGGTTTGCCGGGCTGTTCTACCTGCCGCGCCTGTTCGTCTACCACGCTCAAAGCGAGGACACCGTCAGCAAGGAACGCTTCAGCGTCATGGAGCGCAAGTTGTACCGCGGCATCATGGGGCCGGCGATGATCGCCTCCCTGGTCTTTGGCATCTGGCTGATCGTCCTCAACCCGGGCATCTTTCAATCCGGCGGCTGGATCCACGCCAAGCTGACCCTGGTAGTGCTGCTTATCGGCTATCACCATATGTGCGGCGCGCAGGTAAAACGCTTCGCTCGTGGTGAAAACACTCGCAGCCACGTGTTTTATCGCTGGTTCAACGAAGTGCCTGTGCTGATGTTGCTGGCCATCGTAATTCTGGTCGTGGTCAAACCGTTCTAACTTCAATCACTCGGAGTTGCGCCAATGTCACTGCCCGCCTTGCTCGAACAGCGTCTGCACCTGCCCCTGGTGGTAGCGCCGATGTTCCTGATCTCCAACCCGCAACTGGTACTGGCGTGTTGTCGCAACGGGGTGGTCGGCAGTTTCCCGGCGCTCAACCAGCGTGAAAGCAGCGGCTTCAAGGCCTGGCTGGAGGAAATAGAAGCGGGCCTGGCGCAGTTCGATAACCCTGCGCCGTACGCCGTGAACCTGATCGTGCACAACAGCAACCCACGGCTGCAGGCCGACCTCGCGATCTGCGTCGAACACAAGGTCCCCATCGTCATCACCAGCCTCGGTGCGGTAAAGGAGCTCGTGGACGCCGTGCACAGCTACGGCGGCCTGGTGTTCCACGACGTCACCACCCGGCGCCATGCCGAAAAGGCCGCCGAAGCAGGTGTCGACGGTTTGATCGCCGTGGCCGCAGGCGCCGGAGGCCATGCCGGCACCTGGAGTCCTTTCGCGCTGATTGCCGAAATTCGTCAGTTCTTCGACAAAACCCTGCTGCTGGCCGGCTGCCTCAACCATGGGCACGAAGTGCTCGCCGCGCAAATGCTGGGCGCAGACCTGGCCTACTTCGGCACACGCTTTATCGGCACCACCGAAAGCCATGCTCCGGATGCCTATAAAGAGATGCTGCTCACATCACACGCCGCCGACATCGTGCACACTCCGGCTGTTTCCGGTGTGCCCGCAAGCTTCATGCGCCAGAGCCTGGAAAACGCCGGCTTCGACCTCACGGCCCTGCAAGGCAAAGGCGGCTCCACGCTCAAGCCGTTGAGCGACGAGGCCAAGGCTTGGAAGACCGTATGGTCCGCCGGCCAGGGTGTCGGCGAGATCAATGATCTGCCCGGCGTCGATGAACTCGTTGCGCGCCTGGATGCCGAATACCGCACGGCGCGCGAGCAGGCCGCACAGTTGCGCTGGCCACGCTGATACACTCGCCGGGCCCGCCGATAAAGCAGGCCGGCCCACCTTCCCTTACAACTGACAAGGATGCCCGCATGAGCGACAACCGTTTCAAGATTGTGTTTGACGGAGCCCTGCTCCCGGGTGTCGAAAGCACCACTGCCAAGCTGAATCTGGCCGAGTTGTTCAAGAGCGATGTGGCTGCGATCGAGAAGCTCTTCACCGGCCGCCCGGTTGCGCTCAAACGCGACCTGTCGCGTGCCGATGCCGAGACCTACCTCACCGCCCTGAAGAACGCCGGGATCGATGCCCGCATCGAGGCCGAGCAACCCGTTGCTTTCAGCCTGGCTGAAACCCACGAAACCGGCTCTGCAGATTTCTCCCGTCCTGGCGCTTCACCCTATGCGCCACCACGCGCCGCTGTCGGTGATGACCTGCCGGAATTCGCCGACCTGAAAGTGTTCACCATCAATGGCCGCATCGGGCGTCTGCGCTACCTGGCCTGGACGTTGGTGCTGACCCTCGCCATGCTGGTGGCCGGCGGCATCATCAGCACCGCCAGTTTCGCCGTGGCAACCGCCTCGCCGACAGCGGCCATTATTCTCGGCGGCGTGCTCGGTTTCGCCCTGTTTGTCGCACTGGTCGTGGTCAGCGTGCAGATCGGTGTGCAGCGCCTGCACGACCTGGGCTGGTCCGGCTGGCTGTACCTGCTCAACCTGGTGCCGCTGGTCAACAGCGTGTTCCCGCTGCTGATGCTGGTACTGCCAGGTAACGCAGGCGCCAACCAATATGGCGCACCGCCTCCGCGCAACTCCACCGCGGTCAAAGTCCTCGCGACCCTGTGGCTGGCGTTCATTCCGGTGATGCTGGCTATCGTGGTGACCTTGGGCATGAACGGCTACCTGGATCAGCTCGAGGCCAACATGGACAGCAACTATGAAAGCAGTTCGATCACCACCGATGAAGCCGGCGACCAGAGCGTCATCATGGAGGATGAAGACGCGCAAAGTGCTGACGATGCAGGCGAACCTGTAGACTCTCCGGAACAGTAAAGAAACGCCCGCCGCTTGTGACGCCTCCGTCACAGGCCCGGCGGCGTTGCGATGGAGAAAGGCATGACCCGTTACGCTCTGATCACCGGTGCCTCCAGCGGCATCGGCCTGGCCCTGGCCGAAGCCCTGGCGCGGCGTGGCCGCAGCTTGATTCTGGTGGCCCGCCAGCGTGATCAGTTGGAAAGCATTGCACTGGAATTGACTCAACGCTTTGGCGTCGAAGTGCTGTTTCGAGCCTGCGATCTGGGCGAGCCACTGCGCTTGTCCGGCTTTTTGCTGGAGCTGGAAGAAGGCGAGCGGCAGATCGACCTGCTGGTCAATTGCGCCGGCATCGGCACCAGCGGGCCGTTCCTGGCCCAGGACTGGATGACCGAGCAGGACCTGATCGAAGTCAACATCCTCGCCCTCACCCGCCTGTGTCACGCATTGGGCAACGCCATGGCACTGCAGGGCGGCGGGCAGATTCTGAATGTGGCGTCCGTCGCGGCGTTCCAGCCCGGCCCGTGGATGAGCAGCTATTACGCCAGCAAGGCCTATGTGCTGCACTTCTCCGAAGGCTTGCGCGAAGAACTCAAAACCTGCGGCATCAAAGTGTCCGTGTTGTGCCCCGGCCCCACGCGCACCGCATTCTTCGGCACCGCACAAATGGACACCGCCAGGCTCGACCGCAGCCAGCAACTGATGAGCCCCGAAGAAGTCGCGCTGTACACCGTGCGCGCCCTGGAAAAAAACAAAGCCATCATCATTCCCGGGCGACGCAATCGCTGGCTGACGTTCAGCCCGCGTCTGAGCCCGCGCTGGCTGACGCGCAAGATCGCCGGCGCAATCAACAAGGCCTATTGCCTGCGCTGACCGCCTGGGTACACTCACCCGCACATCAATAAGGGAGAAACAGCTGTGGATACTCTGTTCACCAAGATCATCAACAGAGAAATACCTGCCAACATCATCTACGAGGATGACCAGGTTCTGGCCTTCCACGATATCGCACCGCAGGCGCCGGTACATTTTCTGGTGATTCCGAAAAAACCCGTCCGCACCCTGAACGACCTGACCGAGGACGACAAGGCGCTGGCTGGCCATATCCTGTTCACGGCTCAACGCCTGGCGCTGGAACTGGGCTGTGAGGAAGGGTTTCGGGTGGTCATGAACTGCAACGAGATGGGCGGCCAGACCGTTTATCACATCCATATGCATGTGCTGGGTCAGCGCCAGATGAACTGGCCGCCGGGCTGAAACAGCCTGTTTGGGGAGGTCATGGCCGCTGGCCGCGACCTCGCTGCCCCAGACTGCACGCAAACGCTTCGCTCTCTCTTGCGGTAGACTGGCCGCTGAGATTTTTCCCGGAGGTCTGCATGACTACCCAACGTCACTACTCGCCGATTGACCGCCTGCTGCTGCAAGCCGACACCGCCATGCGCACGCTATTGCCCTTCAGCGGCCAGCCTCACCGCCCCTCGCCGGCCATCGTGCAGCCCGATGCCCAGATGAGCGCGACCGAGACCCGCCATGTCGCCGGCCTGATGCGCATCAACCATACCGGCGAAGTGTGTGCCCAGGCGCTGTACCAGGGCCAGGCCCTGACCGCCAAGCTGCCGCAGGTGCGCGCCGCGATGGAGCATTCGGCCGAGGAAGAAGTCGACCACCTGGCCTGGTGCGAGCAACGCATCCGCCAGTTGGGCAGTCATCCCAGCGTGCTCAATCCGCTGTTCTATGGTTTGTCATTCGGCATCGGCGCTGCCGCCGGCCTGATCAGCGACAAGATGAGCCTGGGCTTCGTCGCCGCCACCGAGCATCAGGTGTGCAAGCATCTGGATGAGCACCTCGAGCAATTGCCGGCAGAGGACGAAAAATCCCGGGCAATCCTCGAACAGATGCGCATTGATGAAGCCCTCCACGCGGACAGCGCGTTGGATGCCGGCGGTTTTCGCTTCCCGGCGCCGGTACGATTCGGCATGGGCCTGCTGGCCAAAGTCATGACCAAAAGCACCTACCGTATCTAGCAGGAGCGAGCGTGCTCGCTCCTGGCGCTCAACCCAGTTCGATAATCTCGTAATCATGGGTGATGGCCACGCCGGCCGCACCCAGCATGATCGACGCCGAGCAATACTTCTCAGCCGACAGCTCGATGGCCCGCTTGACCTGGGCCTCCTTCAGCGCCCGCCCCTTCACCACAAAATGCATGTGAATCCTGGTAAACACCTTGGGATCTTCCGTGGCGCGCTCGGCCTCCAGAAACGCCTCGCAGCTCTCTACCGCCTGACGGGACTTTTTCAGGATACTGACCACGTCGAAATTGCTGCAGCCGCCCACGCCCAGCAGCAGCATTTCCATCGGCCGCACGCCGAGGTTGCGGCCGCCCGCTTCCGGCGGACCGTCCATCACCACCACATGGCCGCTGCCCGACTCACCGAGGAACATGGCTTCGCCCGCCCATTGGATGCGTGCCTTCATCGCCCAGACTCCACTGCTAAAAAAGGGTCGCCAGCTTAGCACAGGGCCCGGCAGCGGAAGCGTTTGGCGCGAACGCGATCAATAAAAGCGTTTACCCGATAAATTCGCTAATCGAGACAGAATGTGTCTGGTAAGCTGGCGCCAATTCGATGGCGTATTGCCACTGTCGGAGAGCATAACTTCAATTCCTTAGCGTCGCCTTTCGGGAAACAACCATGGTTGCCCTTACTCCCACACCCAAGATCAAGAATCTCGACAAGCTGTTGATGCATTGCCAGCGCCGGCGCTACCCGGTCAAGCACAACATCATCTGCGCCGGCGAACGCTCCGAAACACTGTTTTTCATCATCAAGGGCTCGGTCACCATCCTGATCGAGGACGACGACGGCCGCGAGATGATCATCGCCTACCTCAACACCGGCGATTTCTTTGGCGAGCTGGGCCTGTTCGAACAAGCCGGAAAGGAACAGGAACGCAGTGCCTGGGTACGCGCCAAGGTCGAATGCGAAGTCGCCGAGATCAGCTACACCAAGTTTCGTGAACTGTCCCAACAGGACCCCGACATCCTGTATGCCCTGAGCGGTCAGATCGCCCAGCGTCTGCGCGACACCACGCGCAAAGTCGGCGACCTGGCATTCTTCGACGTCACCGGCCGCGTGGCCCGGTGCCTGCTGGAGTTGTGCAAACAACCCGATGCCATGACCCACCCGGATGGCATGCAGATCAAAGTGACGCGCCAGGAGATCGGGCGCATTGTCGGCTGTTCACGGGAAATGGTCGGTCGCGTACTCAAGGACTTGGAAGAACGCAACCTGGTGCACGTCAAAGGCAAGACGATGGTGGTGTTCGGCACGCGTTAAGCGGGCATGAAACCGGCAAGCATCTGACGGTACAAAGTGTCGAGCCGGCCGATGGCATCGGGCGCGGCAAAGGCTTCATGCAGGGCAATATGGCTGTCGGCGCGCACCCGCTGCTCCAGGCCACAGGCTTGATTGAAACGGTTGACTGCCGCAATCAATGCCTCGCGGTCGTCATCCAGTAGTAACGCGCCGTGTACCAATCCCACCGGACGACCGCCGCTTTGCCGCCAGCGCTGGGCGGTGCCAACCATCTTGCGACCGTTGAGGTTGACGTTGTAACGCCCGTCGCAGAAGGCGCCATCGACTTCACCCACACTGGCATCACCGCCCAGCTCGATCAGCACGTCGCAGATCGGCTGGCACAAACGCTGATAACCGGTTTCGATTCGCCCCTGGTCTCCTTCGCTGCGGGGTGGCGCGTAGACCAGTGCGATATTCACCGTGGCGCCCGACTGCGGCACCGGCTCGCCGCCGGTTTCGCGCAGCAGCACCGGCCAACCGGCCTGCGCCGACACCTCGCTCGCCGCCGCGAACGCCGGCAACCGGCTCAAGCGACGCGGCATCACCAGCGCCTGGTCGGTGGGCTGCCAGAACAGCAACCCGAATGCCTGCTCGCCTGCGCAAACGGCTGCCAGCAAATCCTGCTCGGCGGCAAGGCCGGCCTCAACAGTCATCGCCATCGGTTGAATCATGCGCCCACCTCCCTGAATACACCCACACCCAATGTGGGAGGGGGCTTGCTCCCGATAGCGAAGTATCAGTCGAAATACGCATCAACTGAACGAATGCCATCGGGAGCAAGCCCCCTCCCACAGGTTGACCGTGTTTCAATCAGTCCAGTGTCGAGCCGCCGACCGGCACGCCACGCTCCGGGAAGAACAGACGTTGCAACTCCGCCCCCGGGTGCTCGGCGCGCATGAACGTCTCGCCCACCAGGAACGAATACACGCCATTGATTTCCATCAGTTCCACATCGGCACGGTTGGCGATGCCACTCTCGGTGATCACCAGGCGGTCACGCGGAATGCGCGGCAGCAGGTCGAGGGTGGTTTCCAGGCTGACTTCGAAGGTGTGCAGGTTACGGTTGTTCACGCCAACCAACCGCGTGTCGACGGTTTTCAATGCGCGCTCCAGCTCATCGCCGTCGTGTACTTCAACCAACACGTCCAGACCGACGCTCTTGGCCACCGCCGCCAGTTCGGCCAGCTTTACGTCATCCAGCGCCGAGACGATCAGCAGTACACAGTCGGCGCCCAGGGCACGGGCTTCGATGATCTGGTACGGGTCAACCATGAAATCCTTGCGGATCACCGGCAGCTTGCACGCCGCGCGCGCCTGCTGCAGGAACAGGTCGGAGCCCTGGAAGTAGTCGATGTCGGTCAGCACGGAGAGGCACGTCGCCCCGCCCTTCTCGTAACTGGCGGCAATGTCGGACGGAACGAAGTGCTCACGAATGACGCCTTTGCTCGGCGAGGCCTTTTTCACCTCGGCAATCACCGCAGGCTGCTTGAGCTTGGCCTGGGCGATCAAGGCATTGGCAAAAC
The DNA here is from genome assembly GCF_034354675.1 of Pseudomonas sp. MH9.3. Lineage (NCBI taxonomy): Bacteria > Pseudomonadati > Pseudomonadota > Gammaproteobacteria > Pseudomonadales > Pseudomonadaceae > Pseudomonas > Pseudomonas sp. MH9.3. Next base: position 3,081,029 of record NZ_CP133785.1, read on the forward strand.
CGCGCGGGGCATCGGCGACTTTCGCCTGCGCTTCCAGCTCGGCCAGGCTCACGCGCGCGCGGCGCTCAGCGACTTCTTCTGCCTTGCGGGCCAGAATTTTTTGTAGAACGGTTGGCACACTCATCCTTCATTCTCCATCTTGAATACCGCAGTGAATGCTCCCAGCTCTTCGAGTTTTTCGCGAGCCAGACCGGTGTGAAGTGCATCGTGAGCCAAGGCGACACCCTCTTTAAGACTATAGGCATGGTCGGCGGCGTAAAGTGCCGCGCCAGCATTCAGAACAATCATCTCGGCCGCTTTTTGACCGTTCTCGGTCTTGCGGCGCCCCAGGGCATCGCGGATCAACTCCAGGGACGCGGCCGGGCTTTCCACCGCCAGGCCATGCAGACTCTGGCTCTTCATGCCGAGGTCTTCAGGTTCGACCCAATATTCGGTGATTTGGTCGTTCTTGAGTTCCGCCACAAACGTCGGCGCCGCCAGGCTGAATTCGTCCAGGCCATCCTTGGAGTGCACCACCAGCACATGCTTGCTGCCCATGCGTTGCAACACTTCGGCCAGCGGCCGGCACAGGGCTTCGCTGAACACGCCCACCACCTGATGCTTCACACCGGCCGGATTCGTAAGCGGGCCAAGCATGTTGAACAGGGTGCGCAAGCCAAGATCCTTGCGCGGGCCGGCGGCGTGTTTCATCGCACCGTGATGGGACTGGGCAAACATGAAGCCGATGCCGACGCTGTCGATGCAGCGTGCCACTTGCACCGGCGTCAGGTTCAGGTAGATGCCCGCTGCTTCCAGCAGATCGGCACTGCCGCTCTTGCCGGACACCGCACGGTTGCCGTGCTTGGCCACTGTGCAGCCCGCCGCCGCAACCACAAATGAAGACGCCGTGGACACGTTGAAGATATTCGCGCCATCGCCGCCAGTGCCGACCACGTCGACCACACCGTCGAGGGTCTTGAGTTCAACCTTGTCCGCCAGCTCGCGCATGACCGACACAGCGCCGACGATCTCGTCGATGCTCTCGCTCTTCATGCGCATGGCCATCATGAACGCACCGATCTGTGCGTCGGTGCACTGACCGGTCATGATCTCGCGCATCACATCGCTCATTTCCGCGGTGCTCAGGTCCAGGTGGCCGACGATACGGCCCAGGGCAGTCTTGATATCCATGAAAAATCCTTAGCGCGTGCCGCCGCTCTGCTTGAGAAAGTTGGCGAACAGCTCGTAACCCTGCTCGGTCAGAATCGACTCAGGGTGAAATTGCACCCCTTCGATATTCAGCGTCTTGTGGCGCAGGCCCATGATCTCGTCGACCGAGCCGTCTTCCAGCTGGGTCCAGGCGGTCGGTTCCAGGCACTCGGGCAGGGTTTCACGCTTGACCACCAGCGAATGGTAGCGGGTCACTGTTACGGGATTGTTCAACGCCTGAAATACGCCCAAGTCCCTGTGGAACACCGGGCTGGTCTTGCCGTGCATCACCTGGCGCGCACGCACCACGTCACCGCCAAAGGCCTGACCGATGGACTGATGGCCCAGACACACGCCCAGGATAGGCAGCTTGCCGGCGAAATACTGAATGGCTTCGAGGGAGATGCCCGCCTCGGTCGGGGTGCAGGGGCCAGGCGAAACCACGATGCGTTCCGGGTTCAGCGCTGCGATCTGCGCCACGCTCAGTTCGTCGTTGCGCACCACCTTGACCTCGGCACCGAGTTCGCCCAGGTACTGCACGACGTTGTAGGTAAAGGAATCGTAGTTATCAATCATCAGCAACATGTGGGTTCAAACCTCTTGAATTCACTGATTTCGAATGTCCGCCTTCCAGGGCGTGACCCGCTGTCGAACGCACGTTCCAGTGGCCGGCCGAGCCGACACGGGGCGTCAGACAAAGGGTGAAGAAGGCAAATCGGTACAGGTCCGGCGGGGCCGGCAGGGAACAGTCAGGCGCGCCAACGCCAACGGGCGTGAGCCTTGATGACGCGCATCAAGAGTTTGCTGATGATCAACACGGGGAGGGTCTCGTTCATACGTTGGGGCACAGTAGCGTAGCCTCGCGAGCGGTGCAATATAGTCGCGCAAATACGCGGGTAGACCTGCCCTGGTTTATCGGAAAAAGCTGTTTTCACTTGAAGAACATTCTCAATGTCTGGTTAATGTTTCGCTTCCGATACAACAAAACCAAATGGACTTTGTCATGCAAAAACCCGCCCTTCTTGCCCCGCTCGCCGGCTGCCTGTTGTCCCTGGCCTGTGCCCAGGCGCTTGCAGCCTCCTCGCCCTATTCAACCATGGTGGTGTTCGGTGACAGCCTGGCCGACGCCGGCCAGTTCCCGGATGGCAACGCCGGGTCGACACTGCGCTTTACCAACCGCACCGGGCCGAACTTCCAGGGTGACTTCGGCCTGGTCTCATCGACCTTGCTCGGCAGCCGGCTGGGCGTTGCGCCCAACGACCTGAACGCCTCGACCTCGCCGGTTCGCGCGGCCCAGGGCCTGCCCGACGGCAACAACTGGGCGGTCGGCGGCTACCGTACCGACAACATCCTGGACTCGATCAACTCGGTGTCCAACGCCACGGTCCCGCCCAACAATCCCGGCGGCGGTACGGTATTGCGCAGCCGCCAGGGCTACCTGCCGGCCAACGGCGGGCGGGCGGATCCAAACGCGCTGTATTTTCTCTCCGGCGGCGGTAACGACTTCATTCAAGGCCGCGTGCTCAGCGCGGGCCAGGCCGTCGCTGCAGGCGGCCGCCTGGCCGACAGCGCCCAGGCCCTGCAACAGGCCGGCGCCCGCTACATCATGGTGTGGATGCTGCCCGACCTGGGGCTCACACCGGCCATCAACGGCACACTGCTGCAGGCGCCGAGTTCGGCCCTCAGCAGCCTGTTCAACCAATCGCTGGTGCAACGGCTGTCGCAGATCGACGCGCAGATCATCCCGCTGAACATTCCGCTGCTGCTCAATGAAACCTTCGCCGCCCCCGGCCGCTTCGGCCTGGCCACCGGGCAAAACCTCACCGGCACCTGCTTCAGCGGCAACGGCTGCACCGCCAACCCGACCTACGGCATCGGCGGCACCACCCCGGATCCGACCAAGCTGATCTACAACGACGCCGTGCACCCCACCATCGCCGGGCAACGCCTGATTGCCGACTACGCCTATTCACTGCTGTCGGCGCCCTGGGAACTGACCCTGCTGCCCGAAATGGCCCAAGGCACCTTGCGCGCCCACCAGGATGAATTGCGCAACCAATGGCAGGCCGATAACGGCCGTTGGCAAGCGGTTGGCCAGTGGCGCGCGATTGTGGCCGGCGGTGGCCAGCACGTGGACTTCAACCACCAGGACAGCGCCGCGAGTGGCGATGGCACTGGCTACAACCTGAATGTCGGCGGCAGCTACCGGCTCAACGACGACTGGCGCGTCGGCGTGGCGGCCGGCTTGTACCGCCAGACCCTGGAAGTCGGCGCCAACGATTCGGACTACAAGCTCAACAGCTACATGGGCACCGCCTTCGCCCAATATCAGCAAAACCACTGGTGGGCCGACGCGGCGTTGACGGGCGGCAAGCTGGACTTCGACAGCCTCAAACGCAAGTTCGCCCTGGGCGTCAGCGAAGGCTCCGAAAAAGGCGACACCGACGGCTGGCTGTGGGCCTTGAGCAGCCGCGTGGGCTACGACATCGCCGCGCCGGGCAGCGACTGGCACCTATCACCGTTCATCAGCGCCGATTACGCACGGGTCGAAGTCAACGGCTACTCGGAGAAAGACAATCGCTCCACGGCCCTCACCTTTGATGACCAGCAACGCGACTCCAAACGTCTGGGCGCAGGCCTGCAAGGCAGCTACCAGGTAACACCGCAGACCCAGGTGTACGGCGAAGTGGCCCACGAGCACGAGTTCGAAAATGACACGCAGAAAGTGAACATGTCGCTCAACAGCGTGCAGGGCATCGACTTCAAGCTGGACGGCTATACGCCACGCAGCAATTCGGATCGCCTGAGCCTGGGCGTCAGCCACAAGCTGACTCAGGAGCTGGCACTACGGGCGGCGTATAACGTGAGGAAGGATGACAGTTTGACCCAGCAAGGCGTCAGCGTTGGCGTGAGTCTGGATTTCTGATGCAGTCTTGAGAGCGGTACAAAACAAATGTGGGAGCAGGCAAGCCAGCCCCCACATTTTGTTCAATGCCAGCCTTTAGCGTTGCGGCGTTTGCTCGGCCAACGCCACAGCGCGGAACATCGCGCGGCGCTTGTTCAGGGTTTCTTCCCACTCGAGGGCCGGCACCGAGTCGGCGACAATCCCGCCACCCGCCTGCACATGCAGCTCGCCATCCTTGATCACCGCCGTGCGAATCGCAATCGCCGTGTCCATGTTGCCGTTCCACGCAAAATACCCCACGGCACCGCCGTAGACACCGCGCTTGACTGGCTCCAGCTCATCAATGATTTCCATCGCGCGAATCTTCGGCGCGCCCGACAAGGTGCCCGCCGGCAGAATCGCGCGCAGTGCGTCCATGGCGGTCAGCCCGGCCTTCAGCTCGCCGGTGACGTTGGAGACGATGTGCATCACGTTGGAATAACGCTCGATCACCATCTTCTCGGTCAACTTCACCGAACCGATTTCCGAGACCCGCCCGGTATCGTTACGGCCCAGGTCGATCAGCATCAAGTGCTCGGCAATTTCCTTGTCGTCGCTCAGCAGGTCCTGTTCCAGCGCCAGGTCGGCTTCTTCGGTCGCGCCACGGGGACGCGTGCCGGCAATCGGGCGCACGGTGATCAGGTTGTCCTCGACACGCACCAGCACTTCCGGCGAACTGCCCACTACGTGGAAGTCGCCAAAGTTGAAAAAGTACATGTAAGGCGTCGGGTTGAAGCAGCGCAGTGCGCGATACAAGTCGATGGGCGCAGCCTTGAAGTCAATGGACATGCGCTGCGACGGCACCACCTGCATGCAGTCTCCGGCAAGGATATATTCCTTGATGGTATCGACTGCGCGCTCGTAGTCATCCTGAGTGAAGCTTGAGCGAAAGATCGGATCGGCGGCCGGCGGACGGCTGAGGTCCAGGCCGCGACGCGGAGTGATCGGCTGGCGCAGTTTGTCCAACAAGGCTTCGAGGCTCGCCAGCCCCTGCTCGAACGCATCGGCCTGGGCCGGGTCGGCAAGCACGATGGCGTGCATCTTGCCGGCCAGGTTGTCGAACACCACCACCGCGTCGGAGACCATCAGCAGAATGTCAGGCACGCCCAGCGGGTCCGGGTTCGGGCATTTGCCCAGGCGCTTTTCCACATAGCGCACGCAGTCGTAGCCGAAATACCCGACCAGGCCGCCGTTGAAACGCGGCAGGCCCGGGATGGTCGGCACGTTGTAGCGCGCCTTGAAGCTTTCGACGAAGGCCAGTGGGTCTTCCACGTCATGGCTTTCGATCTCGACGCCATCGTGGGTGATGCTCACGTGGTGATCGTGCACCCGCATCACCGTGCGGCACGGCAGGCCGATGATCGAATAACGGCCCCACTTTTCGCCGCCCTGTACCGATTCGAGCAGGTAGGAGTTGGGCTCGTCGGCCAGTTTCAGGTAGATCGACAACGGCGTGTCGAAGTCGGCCAGGGTGTCGCAGGCCAGGGGAATACGGTTATAGCCGGCAGCGGCCAAACGCAGGAATTCTTCGCGGGTCATGATGTGCCTCGTGGCATGAGGGTCTGGCGGTCGGGTAGGCAAACGTGCCGCAGGGTGCGGCCAGGAGCAGTCAGGCGCGCCAACGCCAGCGGGCCAGAGCCTTGATGACTTTCATCCAGAGTTTGCGGGTAACCACCACGATGGCATTTCCAGAAGGGGACGGGTCGATGTCGGGCAACGTTATCCCAGCGCCCGCTCCCAGGCAACCGGGGATTAACAGGCGCAGATCATCAATCACCAGCGCCGGCGATTCTTCGGCAATCGGCCGGCCATGGTTGTAGCCATAACTCAAGGCCACGCACTGCACGCCTGCGGCTTTCGCCGCCTGCACATCGCTGCGCGAGTCGCCGACGAACAACGACTGGGATGCCGGAATATTGGCCATTTTCATCACGAAAAACAGCGCCGCCGGGTCGGGCTTTTTCTGCGGCAAGGTATCGCCGCCGATGATCCAGCGGAAATAGCGGCCGATTTTCATCTGGTCCAGCAGCGGCGCGACAAAGCGTTCCGGCTTGTTGGTGATCAGGGCCATTTCCACGCCCTTTTTGTGCAGCCACTTGAGGGTGTCGCGCACGCCGGGGTACACCACCGTCAATTCATGGCTGCTTTCATAGGCCGCGTTGAACAGTTCCAGAGCGTGCTCGGCCTCCACCTCGTCGACACCCGTGGCGTCGATATGGTTGGCCAGGGCCCGGCGCACCAGCATCGGCGCGCCATTACCCACCCAGTCGCGCACCGCCTCGATCCCTGACGGCTTGCGCCCCAGTTTGAGCAGCATGGTGTCCACCGCCGCAGCCAGGTCGGGCACCGAATCGATCAACGTACCGTCCAGATCGAACATCACCAGCCGTGGCAGCTTGCCGGGAAACAGCTGCTCGAAGCCGCTCATGGACGCGTCAGCGCCAGTTCGGCGCGCATCTTGTCGATGACTTCCTGGTAGTTCGGCGCATTGAAGATCGCCGAGCCGGCCACAAAGGTGTCGGCACCGGCGGCAGCGATGTCGCGGATATTATTGACGTTCACCCCGCCGTCGATCTCCAGGCGGATATCCCGGCCCGAAGCGTCGATCAGCGCCCGCGCTTCGCGCAGCTTGTTCAGGGTGCCGGGGATGAACTTCTGCCCGCCGAAGCCCGGGTTGACGCTCATCAGCAGCACCATGTCGACCTTGTCCATCACGTACTCGAGCACGTTCAGGGGCGTGGCCGGGTTGAACACCAGGCCCGCCTTGCAGCCGCCTTCGCGGATCAGTTGCAGGGTGCGGTCGACGTGCAGCGTGGCTTCCGGGTGGAAGGTGATGTAAGTGGCGCCGGCCTCGATGAAGTCACCGATGATGCGGTCGACCGGGCTGACCATCAGGTGCGCGTCGATCGGCGCGGTGATGCCGTACTTGCGCAGCGCTGCGCAGACCATCGGGCCGATGGTCAGGTTGGGCACGTAGTGGTTGTCCATGACATCGAAGTGCACGAAGTCGGCACCGGCGGCCAACACCTTGTCCACTTCTTCACCCAGGCGGGCGAAGTCGGCGGAGAGAATCGATGGAGCAATGACGAAGGGCTGCATGACGCACCTTTTCTGAGCTAAATCACGATGGCGCGCATTGTATACCTCATGCTTTGCCGCGCGCACCGTGACCTCGTTCAAGGATCAGAAAGCGGCCCGGTAGATTTTCTCGATATCCGCCGCGCTGAGCTTGCGCGGGTTGTTGCGCATCAGACGCTCGATGCCCGCCGCTTCCACCGCCATGGCCGGGATTGCGTCCTCGGGCACCCCGAAACTGTGCAGCCCGGCCGGGATTTCGACGGCGGCGCACAGGCGCGTCATCGCCTCGACAGCCTGGTCGGCGGCGTCATTGGCGCTCAGCCCGGTGACATTCACGCCCATGGCCTGGGCAATGTCCTGCATGCGCTCGACACAGGCCAGTTTGTTCCAGTGCATCACGTAGGGCAGCAACAGCGCGTTGCTCACGCCGTGGGCGATGTTGAAGCGTCCGCCCAGCGGGTACGCCAACGCATGCACCGCGCCCACGCCGGCATTGCCGAACGCCATGCCGGCCATCAGGCTGGCGGTGGCCATATCGTCACGGGCCTTGAGATTGGCCGGGTTGGCATACGCCTTGGGCAGCGCGTTGGCAATCAGCTTGACCGCGCCAATGGCCAGCGCATCGGTGATCGGCGACGCATTCAGCGACAGATAAGACTCGATGGCATGCACCAACGCATCCAGACCGCTGGCGGCGGTGACGCTGCGCGGGCAGGTCAGGGTCATTTGCGGGCTGATCAGCGCCACATCCGGCAGCAGGTAGTCGCTGACGATGCCCTTCTTCAATTGCGCCGCCTTGTCGGAGAGGATCGCCACATTGGTGACCTCCGAACCAGTGCCGGCCGTGGTGGGGATGGCGATCAGCGGCGGCCCTTTGCGCGGCACCTGGTCGACGCCGAACAAATCTGCCAGGGCGCCGTGGTAGCCGGCGTAGGCCGCCACGCTCTTGGCGATATCGATGGCACTGCCGCCGCCCAGACCGATCAGCCCGTCGTGCCCACCGTCGCGATAGACCTGCATGCAGTCTTCGACGATGGCGATTTCCGGGTCGGGCAGCACACGGTCGAAAATCTCATAGGTGCGTCCGCCCAGGTGTTCGAGCGCCAGCGCCACGGTGCCGGACTTGACCAGCGCGGCATCGGTGACGATCAGCGGGTTATCCACATCCAGGCGCGTGAGTTCGGCGGCGAGTTGCTCGATGGCGCCGGCGCCGGTGAGCAGTTTGTGGGCGATCTTGAATGAGGAAGTACTCATGTGCGCGGCCTCTTATCGGTATGGGCTGGCACAAGGATAGCTGACAGATGAGCGTTGTCTGCCATTCAGCATCTGAATGCACGCAATTCAAATGTGGGAGGGAGCAAGCCCCCCTCCCACAATGGATCTCTATCTGATCTCTAGACCTGCGCTGTCCGTAGCTTCTCGCTGCGCCCACGCAACCACTCCAGCGTCAGCAACAGCAGCACCGAGAACCCGATCAGCAAGGTCGCCGCCGCGGCAATCGTCGGGCTGAGGTTTTCGCGGATACCGCTGAACATCTGCCGTGGCAGGGTGGCTTGCTCGGGACCAGCGAGGAACAGCGTCACCACCACCTCATCGAACGAGGTGGCAAAGGCGAACAGCGCCCCGGAAATCACCCCCGGCGCAATCAATGGCAAGGTCACCCGACGAAACGCGGTCAACGGTGAGGCCCCGAGGCTCGCCGCCGCACGCACCAGATTATGGTTGAACCCCTGCAAGGTGGCCGACACGGTGATGATCACGAACGGCACGCCCAGCACCGCATGCACCACGATCAGCGAAAAAAAGCTGTTGCCCAGCCCCAGCGGTGCAAAGAACAAATAACTGGCCACGCCGATAATCACCACCGGCACCACCATCGGCGAAATCACCAGGGCCATCACCAGCGCCTTGCCGGGAAAATTGCCGCGCGTCAGGCCAATCGCCGCTAGCGTGCCGAACACCATCGCCAGCACGGTGGCCGCCGGCGCCACGATGATGCTGTTCTTCAGCGCGCGCATCCATTCGGCCGAGGCAAAGAAATCCTCATACCAATGCAGCGAAAAGCCCTGCAACGGGTACACCAGGAAACTGCCGCTGTTGAACGACAGCGGGATAATCACCAGCACCGGCAAAATCAGGAACAGCAGGATCAGGCCGCACAGCACCCGCAGGCTGTAGAACCACACCCGCTCCACCGGGGACATATAAGGACTCAGCATCGCAAGGTCTCCTCAGCTCAGGCGCAGGCGGCTCGCGCCCACCAGTCGGTTGTAGATCAGGTACAGCAACACGGTGGCCAGCAGCAGCAGGCCGCCCAATGCCGTGGCCATGCCCCAATTGATGCTGGTGTTGGTGTAGAACGCCACGAAGTAGCTGACCATCTGGTCGTTCGGGCTGCCCAGCAAGGCCGGGGTGATGTAGTAACCAATCGCCAGAATGAACACCAGCAGGCAGCCAGCGCCGACACCGGCGTAGGTCTGCGGGAAGTACACGCGCCAGAAACTGGCGAACGGGTGACAGCCCAGGGAAATCGCCGCACGCAGGTAGGTAGGCGAAATGCCCTTCATCACGCTGTAGATCGGCAGAATCATGAACGGCAGCAGGATGTGCACCATGGAGATGTAGACCCCGGTGCGGTTGAACACCAGTTCCAGCGGGCTGTCGATCAGGCCCAGGCCCATCAGCGCGCTGTTGATCAGGCCGCCCGACTGCAGCAACACGATCCACGCCGCCACCCGCACCAGAATCGAGGTCCAGAACGGCAACAGCACCAGAATCATCAGCAGGTTGCTTTTGCGCGCCGGTAGGTTGGCCAGCAGGTACGCCAGCGGGTAGGCCAGCAGCAGGCAGATCACGGTGATCACCAGGCCCATCCAGAAGGTGCGGGCGAAGATGTCCAGGTAGATCGCCTGGTCAGGCGTGGCCGGGGCGATCTCGCCGAGGTCGTCGATGCGGTGATCGACGGCCGCCAGCAGGTAGTACGGGGTAACGCTGCTGGTATTGCGCCGGATCGCCTGCCAGTAGGCTGGGTCGCCCCAGCGTTCGTCGAGGTTTTCCAGCGCTTGCTTGTAAGAGCCGGGCGTTTCGGCAAACGGCAGCGCCCGCGCGGTTTTCGTCAGCAGGCTGCGATAGCCCGCCAGTTCCATGTTCAAGCGTTTGGACAAGTCGCCCAGGGTCTGGTTTTTACGCGCCTCGCCCAGGTCTTCGCTGAGCGCCTGGTACACCGACTCGCCCGGCAGGCCGCGCCCGTCCCAGGCCGTCACGGCCACCACGGTACGCGGCAAGCCCGCCACCACTTCCGGGTTGCCGACACTCTTGAACAACAGCGCGACAATCGGCACCAGAAACACCAGCAGCAAAAACAGCACCAGCGGCGCAATCAAGGCCTGCGCCTTCCAGCGATTGAGCCGCTCGGCACGCGCCAGGCGCTGCTTGAGGGTGGGGCTGTTGACCTCGTTCGAGGGAACGGCGATGGCCATGGCTGACTCCGGATATTGAAGATAAATGCACACCCTTGTGGGAGGGGGCTTGCTCCCTACCACAGGGGGTCAGCGGTGCTGCTGCTTACTTGGCCGCCCAGGAATTGAAGCGCTGCTCCAGTTGCTCGCCGTTATCGGCCCAGAAGCTCACGTCGATCTGCACCTGGTTGGCGATGTTTTCCGGGGTGGTCGGCATGTCCTTGAGGACGTCCTTGGCCAGCAACGGCACGGCCTGGGTGTTCGCCGGGCCGTAGGCGATGTTTTCCGAGTAGGTCTTCTGCTGCTGCGGCTGCACTGAGAAGGCGATGAATTTCTTCGCCGCTTCCGCGCGGTCCTTGGCCAGGCCTTTAGGGATGGCCCAGGCGTCAAAGTCGTAGATGCCGCCATTCCACACCACTTTGAGGTTGCTCTCTTTCTGCACGGCGGCGATGCGGCCGTTGTAGGCCGAGCTCATCACCACGTCACCCGAGGCCAGGTACTGCGGCGGCTGTGCGCCGGCTTCCCACCACTGGATCGACGGTTTGAGTTCGTCGAGTTTCTTGAATGCGCGGTCCTGGCCATCTTTGCCGGCCAGCACTTTGTACACGTCTTTGGGCGCTACCCCGTCGGCCATCAGCGCAAATTCCAGGGTGTACTTGGCGCCCTTGCGCAGGCCACGCTTGCCGGGGAATTTCTTGGTGTCCCAGAAATCCGCCCAACTGGTTGGCGCGGAAGCCAGCTTGTCGGCGTTATAGGCCAGCACGGTCGACCACACGAAGAAGCCCACGCCGCACGGCTGGATCGCGCCCTTCACGTAGTCGGCGGTGTTGCCGAACAGTTTCGGGTCGAGTGGCTCGAACATGTCTTCGTCGCAGCCACGGGACAGTTCCGGCGACTCTACTTCCACCAGGTCCCAGGACACGCTCTTGGTGTCGACCATGGCTTTGACCTTGGCCATCTCACCGTTGTATTCGCCGGCGACAATCTTGCCATTGCCCGCACTTTCCCACGGCGCGTAGAACGCCTTGACCTGGGCCGCCTTGTTCGCGCCACCGAACGACACCACGGTCAGGTCGGGGCCTGCCATGGCCTGTGTGGCGCCCATCAAGCCAAGTGCCAGGGCCGAATACTTAAGGGATTTCAACATTGTTGTGCTCTCCACGTGCAGGGTTGGTGAAGCCAGGGGGCGATCAGTTCGCCTCTAGAAGTGGGTCGAGTGCGCGAACGTGCTCGACTTGCCAGCCAATCGGTACCACGTCGCCGACCGCCAGGGCCGGGTCCAGCTCGGCAATCGGTTGTTTCACAAAGAAATCGGTCTTGCCGCAGACCTCCAGGCGCACCCGCACGTGGTCGCCCAGGTAGATGAACTCCGCCACGCGCCCGGAGAAACGGTTGACGCAGCGTTCGCTGGTGCCGTTGAGGCTGACGCGCTCCGGGCGCACCGACAGGGTGACGGGGCCGCCGACCTCGCCGACGTTCACCGCCAGCGCCTCGACCTTCTCGCCCCGCGCCAGCTCCACCACGCAACGCTCGCCGGTGTGGCTGTGCAGGCGGCCATTGAGGCGGTTATTTTCGCCGATGAAGTTGGCGACGAAGGTGTTTTTCGGCTCTTCATACAAGCTGCGCGGCGCGGCGATCTGCTGGATTTCGCCCTGGTGAAAAACTGCTACGCGGTCGGACATGGTCAAGGCTTCGCCCTGGTCGTGGGTCACGTACACCACGGTCAAGCCGAGGCGCTGGTGCAGGTGCTTGATCTCCATCTGCATGTGCTCGCGCAGTTGCTTGTCGAGGGCGCCGAGGGGTTCGTCCATCAACACCAGCTGTGGCTCGAACACCAGCGCGCGGGCCAGGGCCACGCGCTGTTGCTGGCCGCCGGACAGCTGCGCGGGGTAGCGCTGGGCGAAGGCATCGAGCTGGACCATGCTCAGCACGCGCTTGACCCGTTCGCTGATATCGGTCTTGCTCAACGAGCGTACCGACAAGGGAAAGGCGAGGTTTTCGGCGACGGTCATGTGCGGGAACAGCGCGTAATTCTGGAACACCATGCCGATATCGCGCTTGTGCGGCGGCACGTTGTTGATGGAGCGCCCGGCCAGCTGGATCTCGCCGGCGGTGGGCGTCTCGAAACCGGCGAGCATCATCAGGCTGGTGGTCTTGCCCGAACCGGACGGCCCGAGCAGGGTGAGGAACTCGCCCTTGCGAATCTCCAGGTTGAGGTCCTTGACGATCAGGTTCTCGCCGTCGTAGCTCTTCTGCACGCCACGAAAGCTGACCAGCACATCCTTTGAATCCACCTCGCTCATACCCGCACCTTTGTGTTTTGGACTGCTGTGGCACAAGCGTAGTCCAGGCGCGAGCCCCCGGAAATCGGGGGCCAGGAGAGAATCGCATCAGCCGGACGGAAGGTGGCGGGTAGGGATTGCCCTACACCGATGGCGGGGATGGGACAGTGCCGTGGCAAGGCGCGAGCTGCACACGGCAGGAACGGTGCGGCGGTGGTTTTCCGGGTCGTCGTTATTGGGTAAGTCGCTAGAGAAGCTTGTGCTCCATGGCGTACTTCACCAGCTCGGCCAATGAGGTGATATGCAGCTTCTGCATCAAACGCGCCTTGTGGGTGCTGATGGTCTTGTTGCTCAGGGCCAGTTGCTGGGCGATGTCATTGACGTTGGCGCCCTGGGCCAGGCGCTCGAACACCGAAAACTCCCGCTCCGAGAGCAACGAATGCAACGGCCGCGAGTCGGTGAGGCCGACCTCGAAGACCATCCGGTCGGCCAGGTCCGGGTCGATATAGCGCCCACCCGCCGCCACCTTGCGAATCGCCGCCAGCAGCAGCGCGGGGTCGCTGTCCTTGGTGGCGTACCCTGCCGCACCGACTTTCAGGGCGCGCGCGGCCATTTGGGCTTCGTCGTGCATCGACAGCACCAGGATCGCCGGCGGATCGTTCAGCGCGCGAATACGCGCAATCGCTTCCAGCCCATTGACGCCCGGCATCGAAATATCCAGCAGCACCACTTCGCAGGGCACATGGCGCAAGGTCTCGAGCAACTGCTCGCCGTTGCTGGCCTCGCCAACCACCAGCAGGTCTTTGGCCAGACCGATCAATTGCTTGATGCCTTCTCGAACAATGGTGTGGTCTTCGGCTACCAGTACGCGGATCACAGGGGTTTCCTTTTGTAGTTAGGCATCCAGCGGCACCGTGACACTCAGGGTGGTGCCCTCCCCCAACGCGCTGTCTAGGGTCAACAGCCCGCCCATGATCAGCACCCGCTCGCGCATGCCCACCAGGCCGAACGACACCGGGCGCTCCCCGGTCTGGACGAACCCCACGCCGTCATCGCTGATGCTCAGCCGCAGGGACTCGCCGTCTATCGCCAGGGTCAGTTCGACAGTATGCGCCTGGGCATGGCGCATCACATTGGTCAGCGCCTCCTGCAGGATACGGAACAGGCCGATGGCCTTGGCATCACTCAGGGCCGGCAGGTGTTCCGGCACCTGCACCAGGCAAGGAATCTGCGTGCGCGCTTCGAACCGCCGCGCCTGCCATTCGATGGCCGAGCCGATCCCGGCATCCAGAATCGGCGGGCGCAGGGCCGTGGCCACGTCTCGCACCAGCTGGAACAATTGGGCGATCAGACGCTTCATGCTGTTCAAGCGCTCATGCAGCCCGGGATCAAGCTGCGCATAGGCCAACTCGCACATGGAGGTTTCCAGCTTGAGTACCGTCAGCATCTGCCCGAGTTCGTCGTGCACCTCGCGGGCGATGCGTGCCTTTTCTTCTTCGCGCACGGTTTCCAAGTGGGCGGAGAGTTCGCGCAATTGCGCTTCGCTTTGCAGCAAGGCAGCCAGGGTGCGGCGCAGTTCGGTGACGTCATTGAGATAGACCACCAGGTATTCGGCCTCGGCAAAGCGCAGAAAACTCAGCGACACCGTGACTGGCACGATGCTGCCATCGGCGCGCGTGCAGTCGGTGGCGAAGTTCTGTGGCGCCTCTTCGTTGGCCCGCGCGCGCTTCCACAGGTTGAGCCAGCGGTCCATGTCCAGCGTGGGATCAAGCGCGGCCAGCGGCCGTTCGATCAGCGCGCCGGGGCCGTAGCCGAGCATGCTTTCGGCCGCACGGTTGGCGTAGCGCACATGGCTGTCCCAGTTGACCCAGAGAATTCCGACGGTGCTTTGATCGATGGAAAACTGCGTCAGCCGTAACGCTTCGGCACCGGCGGCGCGGGCGGCACTTTCTTCACGCGCGGCCAGCAGGCTGCGTTCGAGCCCGCGCTGCTGACGGCGCTGCCAGGCCACCAGCGTCAGGCTGGCAAGCAGCAACAGGCCCAGCAGCAGGCAGAGGTTTTGCCACAACCCGGGGGATGCGGACAGGCGTGGATACTGGGGTTGCAGCCAGCGATTGTGCAATTGGTCGAGGTCGCGGGCGGGGATGGAGCGCAGGGCGCTCTGCATAATGCCCGCCAGTTGGGGCCAATCGCGGCGCGTCGCCACCCGCAGCAATTGCGGCAGGCCAACATCGCCCACCACCGCCAACCCGGCGAACTCCGCTTCGCCCGACAGCCGGCTCAACTGCGCTTCGTCCACCACCGCATAGCGGGCCTGCTGACTCACCAACAATTGCAGGGCCTGGCGCTCCATGGGCACGCCTTGCAGATTGAGGCCGGGATAAGTGCTGCGCAGATAATCGGCCACTGCGCTGGGCATGCGCACGGCGATGCGCGAGAGGCTGTCGAGCTTTTCCAGCTCCACCGCACCGCCGCCCTCGCGGATGCCGACGATGTGCTGCGGCACACGCATGTAGGGATCGCTGAACGACCACAGGCGCAAGCCGGCCGGGGTTTGCTGCAAGCCGGGGGCGATATCGATCTCGCCGTCGCGCAGGGCGGTTTCGAGTGACTCCTGAGCAGGAAAATTGCGCCACGACAGCTCGATATTCAGCGCCTTGGCCAGCCATTGCATCAATTCCACATTGGCTCCGGACAAACGCTGCAACCGCCGGTCGTATTGCGCATACGGTGCCTGCAGCACCAGGCCGACGCGCAGTTGCGGATGACGGGCCAGCCATTCCCGTTGCTCGGCATTGAGTTGCGCCTGCGGTACGCCCGGCGCAGGGGCCGCATTGGCGATCAAGGCGAGGCACAGACCGCCGATAAACAGCACACAGCGAAAACCCATGATCACGTCTCACGTCACTGACAAATACTGACCAACCCATTAGGCTGCTGGAATCATTCCGGCCGGGAAGCAACGATGCCATCACCCAACCGCTCAGCAGTGCCAGCATTGTGCCTGTCGCTGTTATTTACCAGCGCCTTTTCTGTCCAGGCCGCCGACGCCCCTGCGCCCGCCGCCGAAAAACCGGCCGAGCGCCAGCCTCTGGTGGAGCGCAGCCAGGAAGAGTCCGCCGCCCTCGAGCGCCAGCTCCCGCGTGGCGAGCAGCAACAACTGCAGGCTGGCAGCGAGTCATTCCTGGCCCTGTGGAAGCCGGCCAACAGCGCCGAAGCCGAAGGTGTGGTGATTATCGTGCCGGGTGCCGGGGAAACGGCGGACTGGCCGCAGGCAGTTGCGCCGCTGCGACGTAAATTGCCGGACGCCAACTGGGGCACGCTCAGTCTGTCGTTGCCGGACGTGAACCTCGACACCCTGCCGCCCCGGGTAATGGAATCCCCCAAGGCCGCCGTTGACACCAGCAGCAAGGAAGGCAGCACCGCCGCCAAGCCGATCGAACAGGCCGCCAGCGCCGAGGCCGAAGGCACCGACCCGGCCGTGGTACCCGGTGCGGATGAACAGGACAAGACCGACGCCAAACGCATCTTCGACCGTATCGACGCCGCCGTGGCCTTCGCCCAGGCCCAGAGCGCGCGCAGCGTGGTGCTGCTCGGCCATGGCACCGGTGCCTGGTGGGCCGCGCGTTACCTGAGCGAAAAACAACCGGCCCAGGTGCAGAAACTGGTGATGGTGGCCGGCAAGACCCCGCCGGCCCGCCAGCCGGACCTGCTGCAACTGGCACCGGCGCTAAAACTGCCGACGGCGGACGTCTTCTATCAAGACAGCGCAGCCGCCAGCAAAAACGCCCTGGCACGCAACCAGGCCGCCAAGCGCGCGAAAAATGAGGGTTACAAGCAGGTGTCGCTCAAGACGCTGCCCGGCAACAGCTCGGCCGAGCAGGAGCAGTTGTACCGCAGGGTTCGCGGCTGGCTGAGTCCGCAGGGCAACGCCGACTGACACCACAGAACCAGGTTGAATGCTTAAACCCAGTAGTCAGGGGGCCATTGTGGCGAGCGGGCTTGCCCTAATGCCGTTCAGTTAAGCGCAGATTCCCTGTGGCGAGCAGGCTTGTCCTGCGTTGGGCTGCGCAGCAGCCCCAAAGCCAGGCGCTGAGCCGTATCAGGTACACCGCGTTTTGCTCGATTGGGGGCGCTTCGCACCCCAACGCGGGGCAAGCCCGCTCGCCACAGAGGTCTTCGGTCGGAAGCAACTCATCCTGTATTCATTGGGTTGTCATTTGGACACTGTCAGCGAAAATCCCGTCGCTCGCGAATCAGCGCATATGCATTGTGCAACTCCCGGGTACGTTCGGTGGCCTCGCGCACTTGCGCGGGGCTGGCGCCTGAGCCAGCGATTTTATCCGGGTGATGGCGGCTGAGCAGGCGGCGGTAGGCACGCTTGATCACAGACGGTTCGCTCGTCGCGGTCACCCCCAGAATGCGCAGGGCGTCCTGATAGGCACCGCCCCGGTTGGCCACCGGCTTGCGCTCCGGCGCATAGTCGGACGCCAGCGCCTGCAGCTGTTGCGGGGTCCAGCCCAGCCATTTGCCCCACAGATCAATGAGGTCGCGCTCGGCGTTGTCCGCCTTGCCGTCCGCCCAGGCCATGCGCCAGCAGGCGCGCAGCACGCCCTCCGCCGCATGGGGCTGGGCCTTGAGCACGCGCAAATAGGTGCGCACCCGGTCGGATCCGGACTTGCCCCGATTAAACGCAGCAATTGCCCGATGCCGGGCCGGCTCGCTCATGTCCAATGCACGCATTTCCTGGCGGGCCTGCTGGATATGCCCATCCACCACGCGGCCGTTGCTTTTGGCCAGGCGACCCAGCAGCACAAACAACAATTCGTCGTTGCGCAACACCGGGCGCCCACCCAGGCGTTCACGCAACTGTTCCCAGCTTTGCAACTGCAGGCGGCGGTCCAGCGCCTGCCCCAGCAATGCGCCCAATAAAGCCCCCGGAATACTGGCAATGGCATAGCCAGCCCCGGCGCCGATCAGCGTCCCTGGCCACAGCATGCTAGTGCCCCGCTGTCAGCAGGGTTTCGACCTGCGCCAGACGCTCCAGCGTGCCGACATCAATCCAGCGTCCCGTCATGTGCTCTCCCGTTACCTGATCCCTGGCCATCGCCTCGCGCAACAGCGGCGCGAGTTTGAAGGCGCCAGCGCTGCAACCCGCGAACAAACGTGGGTCGAGCACTGAAATGCCACTGAAGGTCAGGTTATCGGCACCGGGCGCCGCATCATGAAGCAGGCCGTCATCCAGGCGAAAATCCCCGCCCGATGGGTGATGCGCCGGGTTGTCGACCATCACCAGGTGGGCCAGGCCCTGGATCGGCTGCTTGAGACGGGTAAAGTCGTAGTCGGTCCAGATATCGCCATTGACCACCAGAAACGGCTCATCCCCCAGCAGCGGCAAGGCCTGGAAAATCCCGCCGCCGGTTTCCAGCGGCTCGCCCTCGGCGGAATAACGGATGCGCACACCGAACTGCGCGCCGTCGCCAAGGTAGCGCTCGATCTGTTGGCCGAGCCAGGCATGGTTGATCACGATGTCGGTAAAGCCTGCCCTGGCCAGCGCCTCCAGGTGATATTCGATCAAGCGCTTGCCGCCGGCCTGCACCAGCGGCTTGGGCGTGTGCAGGGTGAGCGGGCGCATGCGTTCGCCCTTGCCGGCCGCCAGGATCATCGCCTTCATAACACGGCCTCGGCAGGCTGGCGCAGGCTGCAAAGCAGCTCACCCAGCGCATCGAGTTCGGGGCGCTCGGCGAGCACGGCTTCTATATAAGCAAAGAAACGCGGCACATCGGCCAGGTAGCGCGGTTTGCCGTCGCGGTGGCAGATACGCGAGAAGATGCCGATGACCTTGAGATGACGTTGCACGCCCATCAGGTCGCTGGCGCGCAGGAAGTCGTCGAAATCCGCCTGCACCGGGATGCCCAGTTGTACGGCGCGCTCCCAGTAACCGCGCTGCCATTCACGCACGCGGGCCTGGGGCCAACTGAGGAAGGCATCCTTGAACAGGCAGGTGATGTCGTAGGTCACCGGGCCGTAGACTGCGTCCTGGAAGTCGAGCACGCCGGGATTGGGCGTGCTGAGCATGAGGTTGCGCGGCATGTAGTCGCGGTGCACCAACACCTTGGGCTGGGCCAGGGCGCTGTCGATCAGCAGGTCGCTGGCGCGCTGCCAGAGAGCCTGCTGCTGCGGGTCCAGCTCCAGACCCAGGTGCCGACGCACGTACCACTCGGGGAACAATTCCAGCTCGCGGCGCAGCAAGGCCACGTCGTAACTGGGCAGCGGCTCGTCCATCGGCAACTGCTGAAAAGCCAGCAAGGCATCGATGGCATCGGTGAACAAGGCGTCGGCATTTTGCGTGTCGATCACGTCAAGAAAGGTCTTTGTGCCCAGGTCATTGAGCAAAAGAAAGCCGCGCGGTAGATCTTCTGCATAAATTTTTGGGACATTTATTCCTGATTTCGCCAGCAAATAAGCGATATCGACGAAAGGTTTGCAGTTTTCCTGAGGGGGTGGTGCGTCCATCACGACCAACGTGCGGCCGCCCCCCTCCCAACGGAAATAACGCCTGAAACTCGCGTCGCTGCTGGCCGCAGTCAATGTGGCCGGGGGTACGGCGCCCCAGTCCTGAGCGTTGAAAAGGATCGGCAACTGCTCATCCAGCCAGACTTCCAGCTGTTGTAAACGTAGATCGTGCTCGGGCATTACAAGGGTCTCCGACGGCGCTAGCCGTCAAGCGGGGCATGCTTTATTATCACGCATCTTTTTCAGACCATCGAGAGGCGTGCGGCCCAAACCGCGGGCAGATGGCACGCAGGAAGCCCGGACTAATAAGATGGCATTGAAATCCCCCGCGTTTCGTAGAAAATTTCCGTTGCTGGTAACCGGCAGTCTGCTGGCCATGCAACCTTTCGCCACCTCATTCGTGGTCGCCGCGGAACAGTATGACTGCTCAGTCTCTGCTTCGGGTGCCTGGGATTGCGCGCCGAAAACCGCCGCCGCCCCATTACCACCGCGCCCGGTGCATGACGGCGCTGCCGTCAGCTCGGCCAACAGCACGGCCCAGGCCGCTGCGGGTGGCACTGCCGAGGCCGAGCCGAAGACGGCGCTGGTCACCGAATCCAAGGGCCGTGGCCTGCGTTCGCGCAGCGCCGACTACAGCCACCTGGACTGGGTGCCGCGCAATAAGCTGACCGCAGCCCAACTGGCCGAAACCGGCCCGTACTGCGGCGGTGCGTACATCGAGCCGATTCGTCCTGGCATGAACGACAAGACGGACAAGAGCGATGCGCCCACCTTCATCGGCGCCAAGGCCTCCCGTTACGAGCAGGAGTCGCAGGTCGCGACCCTCGCCGGTGACGTGGTCATGCGCCAGGGCAGCATGCAGCTCGAATCCCAGGAAGCCAGTCTGTACCAGGCCGAGAACCGTGGCGAGCTGAACGGTAACGTGCGTCTGCGCGACAATGGCGCGCTGATCGTCGGCGACCATGCCGAGGTCCAGCTGGACACCGGTGCGGCGCAAATCGACAACGCCGAGTACGTGATGCACAAGTCGCGTATCCGCGGTAACGCGCTGTACGCCAAGCGTGCCGAAAACGCGATCATCCGTCTCAAGGACGGTACGTACACCACCTGCGAGCCGGACAGCAACGCCTGGCAACTGCGCGGCAACAACATCACGTTGAACCCGGCCACCGGTTTCGGCACGGCCACCAACGCGACGTTGCGGGTCAAGAACATCCCGATCCTGTACACCCCGTACATCTATTTCCCGATCGATGACCGTCGTCAATCCGGCTTCCTGCCGCCGAGCTTCAGCACCGGCAGCGAGACCGGCTTCACCCTGGTAACGCCGTACTACTTCAACCTGGCGCCGAACTACGACGCCACGTTGTACCCGCAATACATGACCAAGCGCGGCCTGTTGATGGAAGGCGAATTCCGCTACCTCACCAAGTCCAGCGAAGGCCAGTTCGGTGGTGCGTACCTGAACGACGACAACAACGAGCGCAGCAAGCAGACCGATTACGAGAAAACCCGCTATATGCTCAATTGGCAGCATAAGGGCGGGTTGGATTCGCGCGTGACAACGCAGGTGGATTACACCCGGATCAGCGACCCTTACTACTTCCAGGACTTGAAGTCCTTTGAAGAAGGCGTTGAGAGCCGTGACGCTCTGAATCAGCAGGGCTCTGTGTCGTATCGCGGTGACAACTACACAGCTCGCCTGAATCTCCAGGCGTACCAGTTGGCGACCATCTCGCAAATCACGCCGTACGACCGCTTGCCTCAGATCACCTTCAACGGTGCACTGCCATACCATCCGGGCGGGCTGAACTTTACTTATGAGACCGAAGCGGTACGTTTTGATCGGGACCTGCAAAACGGTTCCTTCACTGATGAAAACGGCCTTACATCCGCGCGCCTCGACACCTTTGTCACCGGCCTGACCCGTGCAAACGGTACTCGCCTGAACGTGGCACCCGCTGTCGACTACCCGATGAACTGGACTTACGGTTTCATTACGCCAAAGCTTAAGTACGTCTATACCAAGTACGATCTGGACCTCGACACCATCGGCAAGAACACGCTTGCAGCGGGCGATGAGTTCAAAAGTTCTCAAGACCGTGCTGTGCCGATCGCCAGCGTAGACAGCGGCCTGTTCTTCGACCGCAAGACCAACTGGTTCGGCAAAGAATACAACCAGACTCTTGAGCCTCGCGCTTACTACCTCTACGTGCCGAACAAGGACCAGAGCGACATCCCGGTCTTTGACACCAGTGAAAACACGTTCAGCTACGCCTCGCTGTTCCGCGACAACCGCTTCAGTGGCAATGACCGGATCGGCGATGAAAACAAGCTGTCCCTGGGTGTGACCAGCCGCTGGATCGAAGAAAACGGCTTTGAACGTCAGCGTGTGGCCATCGGCCAGGCCCTGTACTTCAAGGATCGCAAGGTTCAACTGCCAGGCATCCTGGCTGCCGACCGTGACGACGCCAAGACCGATGTGTCGCCGATCGCGCTGGACTACGAGTTCCGCTTCAACCGCGACTGGCGCGCCACGGCCGACTATAACTGGGACCCGGTGAGCCACTCGCCACGTTCCGGCAGCGCAATGTTCCACTACCAGCCGGAAGACAACCCGAACAAAATCATCAACCTTGGCTATCGCTATCGTAACGACCAAGTGGTCTACAACCAGTTGACCGGCAAATGGCAGTTCGGTGGTGACTACAGCGTTCCGTCAGACACTGCGAACTACGTGAAGGATTACTACAAAATCCAGCAACACGACTTCTCGATGATGTGGCCGATCATTCCTCAGTGGAACCTGATCACCCGCTGGCAGTATGACTACGCCCGCAACCGCACTCTGGAAGCCTTCGGTGGTTTCGAGTACGACAACTGCTGCTGGAAACTGCGCGTCATCAACCGTTACTGGGTTTCCAACGACGAATACAGCCAGATCGCCCCACTTAACGAAAAGGGTGACCACGGTCTCTTCTTCCAAATCGTTCTCAAAGGACTCGGCGGCCTGACCGGCGCCAAGGTAGAGAGCTTCCTCGACAAAGGCATTGAAGGTTATCGTCAACGTGAAGATCAAGCTTTCTGAGTCTCTGCGCCCGCTCCTGCTGGGCGCGCTGTTCCTGGGTGCCGCATCGGCGCACGCTGCGGTTCAACAGCTGGATAAGGTCGTGGCCATCGTCGATAACGACGTGATCATGCAGAGCCAACTCGACCAGCGCGTCAAGGAAGTCCAGCAAACCATCGCCAAGCGTGGCGGTGGTGTACCGCCGACCAGCGTGCTGGACCAGCAGGTACTGGAACGCCTGATCGTCGAAAACCTGCAACTGCAGATCGGCGAGCGTTCCGGCATCCGTATCTCGGACGAAGAACTGAACCAGGCCGTCGGTTCCATTGCTCAGCGCAACAACATGAGCATCGACCAGTTCCGCGCCGCCCTGGCCCACGATGGTCTTTCCTATGAAGACGCCCGTGACCAGATCCGCCGCGAGATGATCATCAGCCGTGTACGCCAGCGCCGTGTGGCCGAGCGGGTTCAGGTATCCGAGCAGGAAGTGAAGAACTTCCTCGCGTCGGACCTGGGCAAGATGCAGCTTTCCGAAGAACTGCACCTGGCCAATATCCTGATCCCGACCCCGGACAGCGCCAACTCCGAGCAGCTCAACGCCGCCGCCGCGAAAACCCAGGCTATCTATGATCGCCTGAAAGCCGGTGCCGACTTTGCGCAAATGGCCATTGCCCAATCCGGTAGCGACAATGCCCTTGAAGGCGGTGACATGGGCTGGCGTAAAGCCGCGCAACTGCCACCTCCGTTCGACCGTGAGCTGAGCGCCATGCAAGTCGGTGGCATTACTCAGCCGGCCCGTACCCCGGGCGGCTTCATTATCTTGAAGCTGCTGGAACGTCGTGGCGGCGAGACTTCGCTCAAAGACGAAGTGCATGTACGTCATATCCTGGTCAAGCCAAGTGAAATCCGCACCGAGGCGCAAACCAAGGAACTGGCGCAGAAGATCTATGACCGCATCGAAAGCGGTGAAGACTTCGCCACCCTGGCCAAGAGCTTCTCGGAAGACCCGGGTTCTGCCCTCAACGGCGGCGACCTCAACTGGATCGACCCGCGTGCGCTGGTGCCGGAGTTTCAGGACGTGATGGCCAAGACTCCGCAAGGCGTGCTGTCCAAGCCGTTCAAGACTCAATACGGCTGGCACGTACTGGAAGTCCTCGGCCGTCGCGCTACCGACAACACCAACCAGGCCCGCGAGCAACAAGCGCTGACCGTGCTGCGTAACCGCAAGTACGACGAAGAGCTGCAAACCTGGTTGCGTCAGATCCGTGACGAAGCCTACGTGGAAAACAAGCTGCCAGGCGCCGAGCAAACAGGCACCGACCAGGCTACTCAGTGAAACCACAGCGTTTCGCAGTGACACCCGGCGAGCCGGCCGGCATTGGTCCAGACCTGTGCCTGCTGCTCGCCTCGCACGCCCAGCCGCATCCCCTGATCGCCATAACCAGCCGCGACCTGCTCCTTGAGCGGGCCGCGCAGCTGGGTGTGGCTGTCACACTGCTGGACGTGGCGCCGGGCAACTGGCCCGAGCTGCCGGCCCCGGCGGGCAGCCTGTACGTGTGGGACACGCCCTTGCAAGCCAGGGTCATTGCTGGTCAGTTGGACAAGGCCAACGCGGCCTTCGTACTCGAAACCCTCACCCGCGCAGGCCATGGCTGCCTCAACGGTGACTTCGCCGGCATGATCACCGCCCCGGTGCACAAGGGCGTGATCAATGAATCCGGCATTGCCTTTTCCGGGCATACCGAATTCCTCGCCGAACTGACCCATACCGAACAAGTGGTGATGATGCTGTCCACCCGTGGCCTGCGCGTCGCCCTGGTGACCACGCACCTGCCACTGCGGGACGTCGCCGACGCCATCACCGCCGAGCGAGTGGAGCGTGTGACGCGCATCCTGCACGCCGACCTGCAACACAAATTCGGCATTGCCCGGCCCCGTATCCTGGTCTGTGGGCTCAACCCACACGCCGGCGAAGGCGGCCACCTGGGCCATGAAGAAATCGACATCATCGAACCCACCCTGGAGCGTCTGCGCCAAGAAGGCATGGACCTGCGCGGCCCGCTGCCGGCGGACACTCTGTTTACCCCCAAATATCTGGAGCACTGCGACGCAGTGCTGGCGATGTACCACGACCAGGGACTGCCCGTGCTGAAGTACAAAGGCTTCGGCGCCGCCGTCAACGTGACACTGGGCCTGCCGATCATCCGCACCTCCGTCGACCATGGCACCGCCCTGGACCTCGCGGGCAGCGGCAAAATAGATACCGGCAGCCTGCACGTGGCCCTGGAAACCGCCTATCAGATGGCCGAGACCCGTATATGACCGAGCATTACCAACACCGGGCGCGCAAGCGCTTCGGGCAAAACTTCCTGCACGACGCTGGCGTGATCGACCGCATCCTGCGCTCCATCCACGCCAAGCCAGAAGACCGCCTGCTGGAAATCGGCCCGGGCCAGGGCGCGCTGACCCAGGGCCTGCTGGCCAGCGGCGGCCAGCTCGATGTGGTTGAGTTGGACAAGGACCTGATCCCGATCCTCAACCAGCAGTTCGCCGGCAAGACCAACTTCAACCTGCACCAGGGCGACGCGCTGAAGTTCGACTTCAACAGCCTCAATGCCGCGCCCAACAGCTTGCGAGTAGTGGGCAACCTGCCCTACAACATCTCCACACCGCTGATCTTTCACCTGCTCAACAACGCCTCGATCATCCGCGACATGCACTTCATGCTGCAAAAGGAAGTGGTCGAGCGTCTGGCCGCCGGCCCTGGCGGCGGTGATTGGGGCCGGCTATCGATCATGGTTCAGTACCATTGTCGCGTTGAGCACCTGTTCAACGTCGGCCCCGGCGCGTTCAACCCGCCGCCGAAGGTCGACTCGGCCATCGTGCGCCTGGTGCCCCACGCCGTGCTGCCGCATCCAGCCAAGGATCACAAACTGCTGGAGCGGGTAGTGCGTGAAGCGTTCAACCAACGCCGCAAAACCTTGCGCAACACGCTCAAGGCACTGCTGAGCAATGCCGAAATCGAATCCGCCGGCGTCGACGGCAGCCTGCGCCCTGAACAGCTGGACCTCGCCGCCTTCGTGCGGCTGGCCGACCAGTTGGCGATCCAGCCTGCGCCAGCAGTGGAATAAGGCTCAAGCCTCGACACAATCCAAATGTGGGAGGGGCTTGCTCCCGATTGCAGAGTGTCAGTCGATGCATGCGTTGACTGATCCGCCGCTTTAGGGAGCAAGCCCCCCCACAATTGAATCCAGTGATGCCAACAGTTGCTCAAAGCCTCCCGGACAGCATGTCTGGCCTAGTGCCCATCTCTTGGCCTAGACTGACCCGCATCTGCTGTCTTCCGCTTTTGCTTTTAAGGCCTCTTGCATGTCCGATCCTCGTTACCAGATCGACGTCAGCGTCGTCACCCGCTTTCTGGCGGACCAATCCCAACCCGAGCACAACCGCTTCGCCTTTGCCTACACCGTCACGGTGAAGAACAACGGCCTGGTGCCGGCCAAGCTGCTGTCGCGCCACTGGGTGATTACCGACGGCGACGGCCAGGTCGAGGAAGTACGCGGTGCAGGCGTGGTCGGCCAGCAGCCATTGATCGACAGCGGCGCCAGCCACACCTACAGCAGCGGCACGGTGATGACCTCAAGGGTCGGCACCATGCAAGGCTCGTATCAGATGAAAGCCACCGACGGCCAACTGTTCGACGCCATCATCAAGCCGTTCCGCCTCGCCGTGCCCGGGGCCCTGCACTGATGGCGACGTACGCGGTCGGCGACCTGCAGGGCTGCCTGGATCCCCTCAAGCGCCTGCTGGAGCGCGTGGCCTTCGACCCGGCGCAAGATCGCCTGTGGCTGGTCGGCGACCTGGTCAACCGCGGCCCGCAGTCACTGGAAACCCTGCGCTATCTCTATGGCCTGCGTGATTCGCTGGTGTGCGTATTGGGCAACCATGACCTGCACCTGCTGGCGGCCGGCCGTAACATCGAGCGCCTGAAAAAGGGCGACACCCTGCGCGAAATCCTCGAAGCGCCGGACCGTGCCGAACTGCTGGAATGGGTGCGCCGGCAAAAAATCATGCATTACGACGAAGCGCGCAACATGGCGCTGGTGCATGCGGGCATTGCGCCGCAGTGGACGCTGAAGAAAGCCCTCAAGTGCGCCGCCGAAGTCGAAATTGCCCTGGCCGACGATAACCTCTATACCGCCTACCTCGACGGCATGTACGGCAATGAGCCGGTCAAATGGGACAATGACCTCACCGGCGTGGCACGCCTGCGGGTGATCACCAACTACTTTACGCGTATGCGCTTCTGTACGGTCGACGGCAAACTGGACCTCAAGACCAAGGAGGGCGCTGACAGCGCGCCGCCTGGCTACAAGCCCTGGTTCGCCCACAAGGAGCGCAAGACCCGCGACACGAAGATCATCTTTGGTCACTGGGCCGCCCTCGAAGGCAACTGCGATGAGCCCGGCGTATTCGCCCTCGACACCGGCTGCGTGTGGGGCGGCGCCATGACCCTGATGAACATCGATACCGGCGAGCGCCTCCGTTGCCAGTGCCAATCCCCTCTCCCACCACAAACGGCCGCCCAGCCCTAGGAGCCCGCCATGAGCGAATTCAAACGTATCCCCCCCGCACAAGCCCAGGCCCTGCGCGAGCAAGGCGCCGTGGTGGTCGATATTCGTGACCAGCCCACGTACGCCGCTGCTCACATCAGCGGCGCCCGGCATCTGGACAACGTCAATATTCAAGACTTCATCCGCGCCGCCGATTTCGACGTGCCGCTGATCGTGGCCTGCTACCACGGCAACTCCAGCCAGAGCGCCGCCGCTTACTTGGTCAGCCAAGGCTTCTCCGACGTCTATAGCCTGGACGGCGGCTTTGAGCTGTGGCGTGCGACCTATCCCGCAGAAATTTCCTCGGGCGATCCGCAATAATTTTTTTCACACCCCGCCACCCCGCGTGATGCTTGGGCTTGCGCCGTTTCTGACGAACGGCGCGGGCAAACTAATTTCGCATCACGCCTTGACCTCCACAATTCCGAACTATCCTTAAGCGCAGGCCATCCAAATCAGGGGAGAGCCGGTACACCGGCGCACGGGTCATCGGTAGCGTTTCAGGGTGTTCTGGGGGGAAACAGCCATTGGTGTCTGCCAATGGTTGCCAGCATCGACTGATTGATCCGGCGTCGGCTCCACGTATCGAGCGAGGTGACGACGTCATGAGTATCTTTAGCCACTTCCAACAACGCTTTGCGTCCACACAGCAGGAAGAACTCACGCTTCAAGAGTATCTGGAGCTGTGCAAACAGGACCGCAGCACCTATGCGTCGGCCGCCGAGCGCCTGCTATTGGCGATCGGCGAGCCGGAGCTGGTGGAGACCGCGAACAATTCACGCCTGTCGCGAATATTCTCCAACAAGGTGATCCGTCGCTATCCGGCCTTTGAAGACTTCCACGGAATGGAAGAATGCATTGACCAGATCGTCTCCTACTTCCGCCACGCCGCCCAAGGCCTGGAAGAAAAGAAACAGATTCTTTACCTGCTCGGCCCGGTGGGTGGCGGTAAATCCTCCCTCGCCGAGAAGCTCAAACAGCTGATCGAGAAGGTCCCCTTCTATGCCATCAAGGGCTCGCCAGTGTTCGAGTCGCCCCTGGGGTTGTTCAACGCCACGGAAGATGGCGCGATCCTCGAAGAAGACTTCGGCATCCCTCGGCGCTACCTCAACACCATCATGTCGCCCTGGGCCACCAAGCGCCTGGCCGAGTTCGGTGGTGATATCAGCCAGTTCCGCGTGGTCAAGCTCTACCCTTCGATCCTCAACCAGATCGGGGTCGCCAAGACCGAGCCCGGCGACGAAAACAACCAGGATATTTCGGCGCTGGTGGGCAAGGTCGATATCCGCAAACTCGAAGAATTTCCGCAGAACGACGCCGATGCCTACAGCTACTCGGGCGCACTGTGCCGGGCCAACCAAGGCCTGATGGAGTTCGTGGAGATGTTCAAGGCGCCGATCAAGGTGCTGCACCCACTGCTCACCGCCACCCAGGAAGGCAACTACAACAGCACCGAGGGCCTGGGGGCGATTCCGTTCACCGGGATCCTGCTGGCCCACTCCAACGAATCGGAATGGCACACCTTCCGCAATAACAAGAACAACGAAGCCTTCATCGACCGGATCTACATCGTCAAAGTGCCGTACTGCCTGCGCGTCAGCGACGAGATCAAGATCTACGACAAGCTGCTGTTCAACAGCTCCCTGGCCAAGGCTCATTGCGCGCCTGACACCCTGAAGATGCTCGCGCAGTTCACCGTGCTGTCACGCCTCAAGGAGCCGGAAAACTCGAATATCTATTCGAAGATGCGCGTATACGACGGCGAAAATCTCAAGGACACCGACCCCAAGGCCAAGTCGATCCAGGAATACCGCGACACCGCGGGCGTGGACGAGGGCATGAACGGGCTGTCGACGCGCTTCGCGTTCAAGATCCTGTCCAAGGTCTTCAACTTCGACCCGCACGAAATCGCCGCCAACCCGGTGCACTTGCTGTATGTGCTGGAGCAGCAGATTGAACAGGAGCAATTCCAGGCCGAAACCCGCGAACGCTACCTGCGCTTCCTCAAGGAATACCTGGCGCCGCGCTATATCGAATTCATCGGCAAGGAAATCCAGACCGCGTATCTCGAATCCTACAGCGAGTACGGCCAGAACATCTTCGACCGCTACGTGCTGTACGCCGACTTCTGGATCCAGGATCAGGAATACCGCGACCCGGAAACCGGCGAAATCCTCAACCGCGTGGCTCTCAACGAGGAACTGGAAAAAATCGAAAAACCGGCCGGCATCAGCAATCCGAAGGATTTCCGCAACGAAATCGTCAACTTCGTACTGCGCGCCCGCGCCAACAACAACGGCAAGAACCCCACTTGGCTCAGCTACGAGAAGCTGCGCGTGGTCATCGAGAAGAAAATGTTCTCCAACACCGAGGACCTGTTGCCGGTCATCAGCTTCAACGCCAAGGCCAGCAAGGAGGATCAGCAAAAACACAACGACTTCGTCACACGCATGGTCGAGCGAGGCTATACCGACAAACAGGTACGACTGCTGTCGGAATGGTACCTACGGGTCCGGAAATCGCAGTGAGAGCAGTAGCTGCAAGCTTCTAGCTACAAGCTGCAAGAGAACAGCGCACGCCGTTCCAACTTGCAGCTTGCAGCTTACGACTTGAAGCTCCCCGGAGGGGCCCCATGAGCTATGTGATCGACCGACGCCTCAATGGCAAGAACAAGAGCACGGTAAACCGGCAGCGTTTCCTGCGGCGTTACCGTGACCACATCAAAAAGGCCGTGGAAGAAGCGGTCAGCCGCCGCTCCATCACCGATATGGAGCATGGCGAGCAGATCAGCATTCCCGGGCGGGATATCGACGAGCCGGTGCTGCACCACGGGCGCGGCGGCAAACAGACGGTCGTGCACCCGGGCAACAAGGAGTTCACCACCGGCGAACATATCCAGCGACCCCAGGGTGGCGGTGGCGGCAAGGGTGCGGGCAAGGCCGGCAACTCCGGCGAAGGCATGGACGAGTTCGTGTTCCAGATTACCCAGGAAGAATTCCTCGAGTTCATGTTCGAGGATCTGGAGCTGCCCAATCTGGTCAAGCGCAACCTCACCGGCACCGACACCTTCAAGACCGTGCGCGCGGGGATCAGCAACGAAGGCAACCCGTCGCGCATCAATATCATCCGCACCCTGCGTTCAGCCCACGCGCGGCGCATTGCGCTGTCCGGCAGCAGCCGCGCCAAACTGAGGGAAGCCAAGGAAGAACTGGCGCGGCTCAAACGCGAAGAACCGGACAATTTCGGCGATATCCAGCAGATCGAGGCGGAAATCGAAAAACTCAGCGCGCGTATTCATCGTGTGCCGTTTCTCGATACCTTCGACTTGAAATACAACCTGCTGGTCAAGCAGCCCAACCCCAGCTCAAAGGCCGTGATGTTCTGCCTGATGGACGTGTCCGGCTCCATGACCCAGGCCACCAAGGACATTGCCAAGCGCTTCTTTATCCTGCTGTACCTGTTCCTGAAGCGGAACTACGACAAGATCGAGGTGGTGTTCATCCGCCATCACACCAGCGCCCGGGAAGTGGACGAGGAAGAGTTCTTTTACTCGCGGGAAACCGGCGGCACCATCGTCTCCAGCGCCTTGAAGCTGATGCAGGAGATCATGGCCGAGCGCTATCCGGCCAATGAGTGGAATATCTACGCGGCCCAGGCTTCCGACGGTGACAACTGGAACGATGACTCACCGATCTGCCGCGATATTCTGATCAACCAGATCATGCCGTTCGTGCAGTACTACACCTACGTCGAAATTACCCCCCGTGAGCACCAGGCCCTGTGGTTCGAATATGAGCGCATCGGCGAAGCCTTTGCCGACACATTTGCCCAGCAGCAACTGGTCTCGGCCGGCGATATTTACCCGGTCTTCCGTGAACTCTTCCAGCGCAGGTTAGTGACATGACCGCCAAAAAAGAGACTAGACGCCAACCCCTTTCCACCGGGTCCGAGTGGACCTTTGAACTGATCCAGGCCTATGACCGGGAAATCAGCCGCATTGCGGCGGGTTATGCGCTGGACACTTACCCCAACCAGATCGAAGTGATCACCGCCGAACAGATGATGGACGCCTATGCCTCGGTAGGCATGCCGCTGGGTTACCACCATTGGTCCTACGGCAAACACTTCCTCAGCACCGAGAAATCCTACACCCGTGGCCAGATGGGCCTGGCCTACGAGATCGTGATCAACTCCGACCCATGCATCGCCTACCTGATGGAAGAAAACACCATCTGCATGCAGGCGCTGGTGGTCGCCCATGCGTGCTATGGACATAACAGCTTCTTCAAGGGCAACTACTTGTTCCGCACCTGGACGGATGCCAGTTCGATTATCGATTACCTGGTATTCGCCAAGCAGTACATCATGCAGTGCGAGGAGCGCCACGGCATCGATGCGGTGGAAGACCTGCTCGACTCCTGCCATGCGTTGATGAACTACGGGGTCGACCGCTACAAACGCCCGTACCCGATTTCTGCCGAAGAAGAACGCCTGCGCCAGGCTGAGCGCGAGGAGCATCTGCAGAAGCAGATTAACGACCTGTGGCGCACCATTCCGAAAAAGGCCGGCAAAAACAACGACAAGGATAATGCGCGCTTCCCCGCCGAACCTCAGGAAAACATCCTCTATTTTCTGGAAAAACACGCGCCACTGCTTGAGCCCTGGCAGCGTGAAATCGTGCGCATTGTGCGCAAGATCGCCCAGTATTTTTATCCACAGCGCCAGACTCAGGTGATGAATGAAGGCTGGGCAACCTTCTGGCACTACACCCTGATGAACGACCTGTACGACGAAGGCCTGGTCACGGACGGCTTCATGATGGAGTTCCTCACCTCCCACACCAGCGTAGTGTTCCAGCCCGGCTTCGACAGCCCTTATTACAGCGGCATCAACCCTTACGCCCTGGGCTTCGCGATGTACCGCGATATACGGCGCATGTGCGAGCACCCCACTGAGGAGGATCGCCGCTGGTTCCCGGAAATAGCCGGCAGCGACTGGCTGTCGACCATCAAGTTCGCCATGAGCAGCTTCAAGGACGAGAGCTTTATCCTGCAGTACCTGTCGCCTCAGGTGATCCGCGATCTCAAGCTGTTCAGCATCATGGATGACGACCTCAAGGACGATCTGGTGGTGCCGGCCATCCACGATGAACCGGGCTACCGCACCATCCGCGAAACCCTGGCGGCGCAGTACAACCTGGGCAATCGCGAGCCCAACGTGCAGATCTACAGCATCGATGTGCGCGGTGATCGCTCGCTGACCCTGCGTCACCAGCAGCACGACCGCAAACCCTTGGGCGAGTCCACCGAAGAAGTCCTCAAGCACCTGCACCGGCTGTGGGGCTTCGACATTCACCTGGAAACCCTGCAGGGCGATCAAGTGATGAAAACCCATCACGTGCCACCGCGCAGCGATCACGGTGATGGCGACTATGGCCGTCTGGATTTGGCAGTCGTTCATCTCTGAAACGGCAAAGCCTCCATTGGTCAGGCACAGGCGGTATCCTGTGGCGCTAATGGAGGCTTTT
Source organism: Pseudomonas sp. MH9.3 (assembly GCF_034354675.1). NCBI lineage: Bacteria > Pseudomonadati > Pseudomonadota > Gammaproteobacteria > Pseudomonadales > Pseudomonadaceae > Pseudomonas > Pseudomonas sp. MH9.3. Next base: position 3,113,702 of record NZ_CP133785.1, read on the forward strand.
TCATGAAAATCTACACAGTCGGCGGCGCCGTACGCGACCGCTTGCTGGGCATCAAGGTTACCGATGTCGACCGCGTGGTGGTTGGCGCGAGCGCCGAAGAAATGCTCGCCAAAGGCTACAAGCCGGTAGGCGCAGACTTCCCGGTATTCCTTGACCCTAAGAACGGCGACGAGTACGCCCTGGCCCGCACTGAACGCAAAAGTGGCCGGGGCTATGGCGGTTTTGTGTTTCACGCCAGCCCCGAAGTGACGCTGGAAGAAGACCTGATCCGTCGCGACCTGACGATCAACGCCATGGCGGAGGACGACGACGGTAATGTGATCGATCCGTATCACGGCCAGCGCGACCTGCAAGCCCGTATTCTTCGCCACGTTTCCCCCGCGTTTGCCGAAGATCCGTTACGTGTACTGCGCGTGGCGCGCTTTGCCGCACGGTATGCGTCCCTGGGTTTTACCGTCGCGCCGCAGACCCTGGAACTGATGCGCCAACTCAGCGAGTCCGGCGAACTGGAAGCGCTGATACCCGAGCGCAGTTGGAAAGAAATCTCCCGCGCACTGATGGAGAATCAGCCCCAGGTATTTATCCAGGTGCTGCGCGACTGCGACGCGCTGAAAACCCTGATGCCGGAAGTGGACGCCCTGTTCGGCGTGCCGCAACCCGAAGCCCATCATCCGGAAATCGATACCGGTGTGCACACCTTGAGCGTGCTGGAACAGGCCGCCGTGCATCATCAACCGCTGACGGTGCGCTGGTCCTGCCTGCTGCACGACTTGGGCAAGGGCAACACGCCTGTGGATAAGTTGCCGCAGCACATTGCCCATGAGCAACGGGGCTTGAAGCTGATCAAGGCAGTGAACGAACGCTTCAAGGTGCCGAAGGATTGCCAGGAGCTGGCACTGCTGGTGGGTCAATATCATACCCACGGCCACCGTGCGCTGGAGCTGAAAGCCTCGACGTTGTTGGAGTTGCTGCAAAGTTTTGATGTGTATCGTCGGCCGCAACGCTTTGAAGAGTTTGTGGTGAGCTGCGAAATGGATGCGCGTGGCCGCAAGGGACTGGAACAGAGAAGTTATCCACAAGCAGATTATTTACGCGGCGCAGCGAAGGCGGCGCGCGAGGTGCCAGTGGCGCCGCTGCTGGAGAAAGGCTTCAAAGGCCCGCAATTGGGCGAGGCATTGAAGCGCGAACGGCTCAAAGCACTGCAGGCCTACAAATCACTGCAGACCTGAGCCTCACGCCTGCAGGAGGGTTGCGGGCGTGAGTGGCTGGCCCTGCCATTCGAACCCGACCGGCGCCAGCACCTGGTCGATCTGTGCATCACGCCACAGCTCGGCCATGGTCCTGCGGGCCAGTGGATGCACGCGTTCCGGTGCCATCATCGACAGCGGCCACAGAACGAAAGCGTTGGTCAGGATCTCTGCGCGCGGCAGGATCAAACCGTCGAAATCCCCCACCAGCTCGCCGTACAGCAATACGTCGATGTCCAGCGGCAAGCCTTTGCGGCCGGGTGCATAGCGGCCGTTTTCGGCCTCGATGAGTTTCAGCCTGCGGTCCAGTTCCTTCAGCGGCAGGTCGGTATATGCCGACACCACCAGGTTGAAAAAAGGCCCGCTCTTGATGCCAACCGGCTGGCTTTCGAACACCGCCGAGCAACGCATCTGCGTCAGAAAGCTCGCCAATGCATCCAGCCCGGCACACAAACGCAACTCGCGCTCGATATTGCTGCCAAGGCCGAGGTAAACCTGAGTCAGCGACATCCGCGCTCGATCTCCACGCCCACGCCCCTGGCAGCCGGTACGGCGCCTGGCTTGGTCAACTTGAGGTGCAACCAGGGAATCTGGAACTCGCTCATCAGCACCTGCGCCAGGCGCTCGGCGAAGGTTTCCACCAGCTGGTACCGGGACTCGTCGGCAAAGGCCTGGATACGTGCGGACACGCTGGCGTAATCCAGCGCCAGGGTCAGGTCGTCACCGGCCGCGGCCGGGCGATTGTCCCAGGCGAAACTCAGGTCCAGACGCAGGCATTGCTTGATGCCGCGCTCCCAGTCGTAGGCGCCGATCACCGTGTCGACTTCCAGGCCTTCGATAAACACTCTGTCCAAGCACTCTTCTCCGCAGCACGACAAGGGCGCGATGCCCCGTTAGAATCAGGGCGTCCTCGCCCGGAATAGTTAGCATGTTTTGGTCACTGGCGGTTTTCGCCTACCTGCTCGGCTCGCTGTCCTTCGCCATTGTGCTCAGCCGCCTGACGGGAAATCCCGATCCGCGAATGAGTGGCTCAGGCAATGCCGGCGCCACCAACATGTTGCGTCTGGCCGGCAAGAAACTTGCCGTATTGACCCTGCTGGGTGACGTCTGCAAGGGCCTGGTGCCCGTGCTGATTGCCAGCCTCGCCGGCCTGGCCCTGCAACAGCAGGCCTGGGTGGGCGTATGCGCCGTCCTGGGCCATCTGTTTCCCCTGTACTTTCGCTTTCGCGGCGGCAAAGGCGTCGCCACGGCGGCCGGCATGCTGCTGGGGATCTACCCACCCGCGGCTTTGCTGGCCATGACGGCCTGGCTGCTGACGTTCTACCTGACCCGCACCAGCTCCCTGGCCGCGCTGATCGCCACGCCGCTCACCCTGCCATTGCTGGCCTGGCAGGCGCCGGCAGCGCTGTTGCCGATGAGCGTGCTGACGCTGCTGATCGTCTGGCGCCACCGCGGCAATCTACGCGACCTGTTTGCCGGGCGCGAACGGCATTTTTAAATACGCCCGGTGAACCCGGTTCATGCGCAAGCCTTACAACGGTGACAACTGCTCCATCGGCCAGCGCGCCTGCACGCTGATCGCCAGGCTTTCATGCTGCCCGGCCTGCAGGCGCTGGCAGCCGGCGTAGGCGATCATCGCGCCATTGTCGGTGCAGAACTCGGGGCGTGCGTAGAACACATCGCCCTTCATGTCACCGAGCATTTTTTCCAGCGAGGTACGCAAGGCCTTGTTGGCGCTGACGCCGCCAGCGATCACCAGGCGCTGCATGCCCGCCTGCTTGAGCGCGCGTTTGCACTTGATGGTCAAAGTGTCCACCACGGCCTGCTGGAACGCCAGAGCGATGTCGCAACGGGCTTGCTCACTGTCGTCCCCGGCGCTGACGCTTTGCTGCCAGGTGTTGAGTGCCGAGGTTTTCAAACCGCTGAAGCTGAACATCAGCCCCGGGCGATCACACATCGGACGCGGGAAGGTGTAGCGACCGGCCACGCCCTTTTCGGCGAGACGCGCGATTTCCGGGCCGCCAGGATAATTGAGGCCCATCATCTTCGCGGTCTTGTCGAACGCCTCACCGGCGGCATCGTCCAGGGACTCGCCCAACAGGGTGTATTGACCGATTCCATCGACCTGAACCAGTTGCGTATGGCCGCCCGACACCAACAAAGCGACGAACGGGAACTGCGGTGGTGTTTTTTCCAGCATGGGCGCCAGTAAATGGCCTTCCATATGGTGCACACCGAGGGCCGGAATGCCCCAGGCAAATGCCAGCGCCTGCGCGCAAGAGGCCCCAACCAGAAGGGCTCCAACCAATCCGGGACCGGCGGTGTAGGCGATGGCATCGATCTCGGTCGGCACACAGCCGGCCTCGTCCAACACCTGCCGGATCAACGGCAGCATGCGCTTGACGTGATCGCGGCTGGCGAGCTCCGGCACCACGCCGCCATAGGCACGGTGCAGGTCGATCTGACTGAACAGTGCATCGGCCAAAAGCCCGCGTTCACTGTCGTAAAGTGCGACACCGGTTTCATCGCAGGAGGTTTCAAGTCCCAGTACTAGCATGGGTTTGCGCCTTGTAGAGGCTGAATTCGAAGGCGCGCATAATAGTCGCCACTCCCCCTCCCGCCTAGCGGTTTTCGATCAGAGGCTTTGCATTCCGGGCAATGAGGGGTTAACATCCGCAACCCTTAAAAACCGACGACCTCAGCCGCGAATTTTTTGCGACGAGAACGTTGAATCCCGGTAATGAAAGAAGGTAGCTCTGGATGCCAGCCGTCAAAGTAAAAGAGAACGAACCCTTCGACGTAGCTCTGCGTCGTTTCAAGCGCTCCTGCGAAAAAGCCGGTGTTCTGGCTGAAGTTCGTAGCCGCGAATTTTATGAGAAGCCAACTTCTGAGCGTAAGCGCAAGGCAGCAGCCGCTGTTAAGCGTCACGCCAAGAAAGTTCAGCGCGAACAGCGCCGCGCCGTTCGTCTGTACTAATACACAGACGTTCGTAGCAAGCTTCTGCCAAGCCCGGCCCTCAGCCGGGCTGTTGGCATTTGCGGATATCGCTTGATGCTTCACTGTTGACGCCGCACACGCGACCGATACAACCGCTTCACACGTCAGGACTGGCTCTTTTGCCAGCGGTGCGCGTCTCTTCTGACGAGCCTAACAAGGCTACTGACGAGCACACTTATTCTTCAAACAGACGATCAACCGTGTCGGCTGTGCCCATTGACGAGTTCCGAGGCCGCCCGCAGGCCAAGACCGGATACCGGGGCAACATTTCCATGCCGACTCCTGATAGAAACCTAACGTCAGAGAATGTTCGGCAGATACACTTCCTGACAATCCATGCAGACGCAAGCTGGTCGAGCACTCGATAGCTGCGCTTGAACACTTCATGGACCCCGATTGACACGCAGTGATGACGAGAACGCCATGGCCGGGCTGATTCCCCAGAGCTTTATTGACGACCTTCTGAACCGCACCGACATCGTCGATGTTGTCAGCTCACGCGTGCAATTGAAAAAAGCCGGCAAGAACTACACCGCCTGCTGCCCGTTCCACAAGGAAAAGACCCCGTCGTTCAGCGTCAGCCCCGACAAGCAGTTCTACTATTGCTTCGGCTGCGGCGCAGGCGGCAACGCCCTCGGCTTCCTCATGGACCACGACAACCTGGACTTCCCCCAGGCGATCGAGGACCTGGCTAAAGCCGCCGGCATGGAAGTCCCCCGCGAAGAGAGTGGCCGCCCGCACAAACCGCGCCAGCCCACCGATTCGCCGCTGTACCCGCTGCTGACCGCTGCCGCCGACTTTTATCGTCAGGCGCTCAAGAGCCATCCGCAACGCAAGGCCGCCGTCGACTACCTCAAGGGCCGCGGCCTCACCGGCGAAATCGCCCGTGACTTCGGCCTGGGCTTCGCGCCGCCCGGCTGGGACAACCTGTACAAGCACCTGAGCAGCGACACGCTCCAGCAAAAAGCCATGATCGATGCCGGCCTGCTGGTGGAAAACGCCGAGACCGGCAAGCGCTACGACCGTTTCCGCGACCGCGTGATGTTCCCGATCCGCGACAGCCGTGGTCGTATCATCGCCTTTGGTGGGCGCGTGCTGGGCGACGACAAGCCCAAGTACCTGAACTCACCGGAAACCCCGGTGTTCCACAAGGGCCAGGAACTCTATGGCCTGTATGAAGCGCGCAAGAACAATCGCAACCTTGATGAGATCATCGTGGTTGAAGGCTATATGGACGTGATCGCCCTGGCCCAGCAAGGTTTGCGCAACGCCGTGGCGACCCTCGGCACCGCCACCAGCGAAGAACACCTCAAGCGGCTGTTTCGCGTGGTACCCAGCGTGCTGTTCTGTTTCGATGGCGACCAGGCCGGTCGCAACGCCGCCTGGCGCGCCCTCGAAGCTACGTTGTCGAGCCTGCAGGACGGGCGCCGCGCGCGCTTTCTGTTCCTGCCCGAAGGCGAAGACCCGGACACTTTGGTACGCGCCGAAGGCACCGATGCATTCCGTGCGCGCATCAACCAGCATGCACAGCCGCTGGCGGATTATTTCTTCCAGCAACTGACCGAGGAAGCCGACCCGCGCTCCCTTGAGGGCAAGGCCCACATGGCCACCCTCGCCGCACCACTGATCGACAAGGTGCCCGGCGCCAACCTGCGCACCCTGATGCGCCAGCGTCTGCTGGAAATTACCGGGTTGAGCGGCGAGGCCGTCAGCCAGCTGGTGCACAGCGCGCCGCAGACCGCACCACCGACCTATGATCCGGGCATGGACTACGATGCCATGCCGGACTACGCCGACTTTCACCCGCCGCAGGACGCCTATGCGCCGCAGCAGGACTGGACGCCAAAGAAACCCGGTGCCGGCGGCAAGAAGTGGGAAAAGAAACCCTGGAGCAAGAATTTCAAGCGCGGTGATCGCGACGAGGCTTATGCCCCGCGAACACCGGTCGCCGTCGAAGCACCCACGCTGATTGCCCTGCGCACGCTCATCCACCACCCGGAACTGGCGGGCAGGGTTGAAAGTGCCGAGCATTTTGCCAATGAGAGCAATACCTACGCTCAGGTGCTGATTGCCCTGATCGAAGCCGTGCAGAAAAATCCTAAGCTAAACTCCATCCAGTTGATGGCTCGTTGGCATGGCACCGAACAGGGCCGTTTGTTGAAAGCACTCGCAGAAAAGGAGTGGCTAATTGACGGCGATAACCTTGAACAACAGTTTTTAGACACCATTACTAGGTTATCTGCGGGTCAGCACACGCAGACCCTCGATGAGCTTATCAAGAGAGCAAGGCAGCCAGGATTGTCGGCTGAAGAGCAAATTCAGATAGCAAAACAGATGCGCGACCTATTAAAACAGAATGTTTCAGCATCAAACCCGACCTCAGCTGGCGTGTGAGGTCATAGCTCGGGTATAATCCTCGGCTTGTTTTTTGCCCGCCAAGACCTTCAGTGGATAGGGTGTTATGTCCGGAAAAGCGCAACAGCAGTCTCGTATCAAAGAGTTGATCACCCTTGGTCGTGAGCAGAAGTATCTGACTTACGCAGAGGTCAACGACCACCTGCCTGAGGATATTTCAGATCCTGAGCAGGTGGAAGACATCATCCGCATGATCAATGACATGGGGATCCCCGTACACGAGAGTGCTCCGGATGCGGACGCCCTTATGTTGGCCGACGCCGACACCGACGAGGCAGCCGCTGAAGAAGCCGCTGCCGCGCTGGCTGCGGTGGAGACCGACATCGGTCGCACGACTGACCCTGTGCGCATGTATATGCGTGAAATGGGCACCGTCGAGTTGCTGACGCGTGAAGGCGAAATCGAAATCGCCAAGCGCATTGAAGAGGGTATCCGTGAAGTGATGGGCGCAATCGCGCACTTCCCTGGCACGGTTGACCACATTCTCTCCGAGTACACTCGCGTCACCACCGAAGGTGGCCGCCTGTCCGACGTCCTGAGCGGTTATATCGACCCGGACGATGGCATTGCGCCGCCTGCCGCCGAAGTACCGCCACCGGTCGATCCGAAAGCCCCGAAAGCGGACGACGAGACCGACGACGAAGAGACTGAAGGCAGCAGCGACGACGAAGACGAAGTCGAAAGCGGCCCGGATCCGGTTATCGCTGCACAGCGTTTCGGTGCGGTTTCCGATCAAATGGAAATCACACGCAAGGCCCTGAAGAAGCACGGTCGTTCCAACAAGCAGGCAATTGCCGAGCTGTTGGCCCTGGCTGAGCTGTTCATGCCGATCAAACTGGTACCGAAGCAATTCGAAGGCCTGGTTGAGCGTGTTCGCAGTGCCCTCGAGCGTCTGCGTGCACAAGAGCGCGCAATCATGCAGCTGTGTGTGCGTGATGCACGCATGCCGCGTACCGACTTTCTGCGCCAGTTCCCAGGCCATGAAGTTGACGAAAGCTGGACCGACGCGCTGGCCAAGGGCAAGGCGAAATACGCCGAAGCCATCGGTCGCCTGCAGCCCGATATCATCCGCTGCCAACAGAAGTTGACCGCGCTTGAGACCGAGACCGGCCTGACGATTGCCGAGATCAAGGACATCAACCGTCGCATGTCGATCGGTGAGGCCAAGGCCCGCCGCGCGAAGAAAGAAATGGTTGAAGCCAACTTGCGTCTGGTGATCTCCATCGCCAAGAAGTACACCAACCGTGGCCTGCAATTCCTCGATCTGATCCAGGAAGGCAACATCGGCTTGATGAAGGCTGTGGACAAGTTCGAATACCGTCGCGGTTACAAGTTCTCGACCTATGCCACCTGGTGGATCCGTCAGGCGATCACTCGCTCGATCGCTGACCAGGCACGCACCATCCGTATTCCGGTGCACATGATCGAGACGATCAACAAGCTCAACCGCATTTCCCGGCAGATGTTGCAGGAAATGGGTCGTGAACCGACCCCGGAAGAGCTGGGCGAACGCATGGAAATGCCTGAGGATAAAATCCGCAAGGTATTGAAGATCGCCAAAGAGCCGATCTCCATGGAAACCCCGATCGGTGATGACGAAGACTCCCATCTGGGTGACTTCATCGAAGACTCGACCATGCAGTCGCCAATCGATGTCGCCACCGTTGAGAGCCTCAAGGAAGCAACCCGCGACGTACTCTCCGGCCTCACTGCCCGTGAAGCCAAGGTACTGCGCATGCGTTTCGGCATCGACATGAATACCGACCACACCCTTGAGGAAGTCGGTAAGCAATTTGACGTGACCCGTGAGCGGATCCGTCAGATCGAAGCCAAGGCGCTGCGCAAGTTGCGCCACCCGACGCGAAGCGAGCATCTGCGCTCCTTCCTCGACGAGTGATACCAGAACCCCCGGCCCAGGCCGGGGGTTTTGCTTTCTGTACATGTCTTTCTACAGATTAACTGCCTCGCCTCTCCCTCCCCCCGCATTGCCCGTCTACACTCGAAATATTCCCCGTGCCATAACGAGACCGTTATGCCCAGACTGCCGACCGTGATACTGCTGTCGCTGCTGACCTGGACCGCAACGGCTGGCGCGTTGACGCTTACTGATGAAGAGCGTGGCTGGCTGTCGGACCATCAGGAGCTGAAACTCGGTGTGGACCCTTTATGGCCACCGTTTGAATACCGTGATGAAAATGACCGTTACCAGGGCCTTGCGGCCGATTATATTCGCCTGATACAGGATCGCCTGGGCGTCAGGGTCAAACTGATCGAGCCTGGAAGTTGGAGGGCGGTTCTCGATCTGACGAAAGACAATCAGCTCGACCTGCTGCCTGCCGTCATGTCCACCCCTGAGCGTCAAAGCTTCATTGCGTTCACGCGGCCTTACCTGGACTTCCCCATCGTCATCCTGGCCCATGAGGGTGGCGCCAAACCGCGCAACCTTCAGGACCTGTACGGGCTGAAGATTGCCGTGGTGGAAAACTATGCGCCCCATGAGCTGCTGCGCAGCCACCATCCCGACCTCAATCTGGTCGCCATGCCCAATGTCAGCTCGACCTTGCAGGCGCTGGCCACTGACGAGGTGGATGCGGTAGTCGGAGACCTGGCTTCCAGCGTCTGGAGCCTGCGCCAACTCAAGCTGGAAGGCCTGTACGTCAGTGGCGAAACGCCCTATCGCTATCAACTGGCAATGGGTGTGCCGCGCGACAACAAGGTCCTGGTGGGCATCCTCGACAAGGTGCTCGCCGACCTCACCCCCGGCGAAACCGAAGCCATCCAGCAACGCTGGGTAGGCGGCATCAACGATCACCGCACTTTCTGGAAAGACCTGTTGACCTACGGCCTACCCGCCGTATTGCTGCTGATCACCGTATTGGCCATCGTGATTCAGATCAATCGCCGGCTCAGTTCGGAAATTTCCCGCCGCGTCGCCCTCGAACAGGAACTGCGCAGCAGCGAATACCACTACCGTGGCCTGGTGGAGAGCCTTTCCGCCATTGCCTGGGAAGCCAGCGTTACCGATTTCACCTACAGCTACGTGTCGCCCCACGCTGAGGATTTACTCGGCTACCCCCGTGCCCATTGGCTGATCCCGGGCTTCTGGCGCAATATCATTCACCCCGCCGACCTGACCCGCGCCGAAGCCTATTGCAACCGTGAAACGCGCGCCAACCGTGACCACAGCATTGATTACCGGGTTATCACCGCCGACGGCCGCTGCCTGTGGGTGCGTGACATCGTGAGCCTGATCGAACACGGGCACGAACCCGTGCTGCGCGGGTTGATGATCGATATCAGCGAAGCCAAGCGCACGGAAGAAGCCCTGCAGCGTTCCGAACAGAAATTCGCCTCGGTGTTCCAGCAATGTCCGGACATCCTGGTGATCGCGCGCCTTTCCGACGGCTGCCTGCTCGAGGTGAACAAAGCCTTCGAAGACCAGATTGGCCTGAGTGCCGAGCAGGTAATCGGCAAGGCCGGTACCGAGCTGGATATCTGGGGCATTCCCGGCATCGGCTCGGAGTTGCTGAAACGCGTCCAGACCACCAGTATCCGCAACCTGGAACTGCCCTTCCGGCGCAGCAATGGCCAGGCGTTCATAGGGCTGATTTCCGCCGAACCGTTCCTGCTCGATACCACGGAAGCCATCGTCGTCGTGGTGCGCGATATCACCCAGCTCAAGGAAACCCAGCAACAGCTGCAAACCTCCGAAGAGAAGTTCGCCAAGGCCTTCCATGCCTCGCCCGACGGCTTGTTGCTGAGTCGCCAGCGGGACGGCCTGTTGATTGAGGTCAACGAAGGCTTCAGCCGTCTCACCGGCTACACCTCCGCCACGTCTCTGGAACACTCAGCCATGGAGCTGGGCATCTGGGTCGACCTCAACGAACGCAAACACATGCTGGATCTGATACGACGCGACGGCTTCGTGCGTGACTTCATTTGCCACATACGGCGCAGCGACGGGGAGATCCGGCTTTGCGAAGTGTCCAGCCGGCCCCTGCCCATCGGTGATGAAGCCTGCATATTGACCATCGCCCGCGACATCACCGAACGTCAGTTGATGCAGGAGAAACTGCAACAGGCCGCGACCGTGTTCGAAAGCACCGCCGAAGGCGTGTTGATCACCGACACCTCGCAGAACATCAGCGCAGTCAACCGCGCGTTCAGCGAAATCACCGGCTACAGCGAGGCTGAAGCCTTGGGCCAAACCCCGCGTCTGCTCGCCTCCGGCCAGCACGACAGCGCGTTCTTCGCTGCGATGTGGCACCAGTTGGCCGCCCATGGGCATTGGCAAGGCGAGATCGCCAACCGTCGCAAGGATGGCGAGGTGTACCCCAGTTGGCTGACCATCAACGCCGTGCGTAATCGCGACGACGTGATCACCCACTTCGTTGCCGTATTCGCCGATATCTCCAGCCTCAAACTTGCCCAGGCCCGCCTCGATTACCAGGCGCACCACGACCCGCTCACCGGCCTGCCCAACCGCACCCTGTTTGAAAGCCGGCTGCAGGCCGCTCTCGATGGCCACCAGGAAACCGGCCAACAAGGCGCCGTTCTATTCCTCGACCTGGACCGTTTCAAGCACATCAATGACAGCCTCGGCCACCCCATCGGCGACCTGCTGCTCAAAGGCATCGCCGTGCGCCTCAAAGAACAACTGCGCGACATCGACACCGTTGCGCGCCTGGGCGGCGATGAATTCATCATCCTGCTGCCCGGCCTGCAAAACGCCAGCGACGCCGACTACCTGGCCAACAAGCTGCTCGCCTGCTTCACGCAGCCGTTCCAGGCGGGCGAACACGAGTTCTTCATCAGCGCCAGCATCGGCACCAGCCTGTACCCCGAGGACGGCACCGACGTCGCCACCCTGGTCAAGAATGCCGATGCCGCCATGTACCGCTCCAAAGCCAAGGGCCGCAACCGGGTCGAAAGCTACACCAGTGACCTGACGACCCAGGCCAGCGAACGCGTGGCACTGGAACACGAACTGCGCCGCGCCATCGAACGTGACGAACTGAGCCTGTATTACCAACCCAAGCTAAGCCTGACGAGCCAGGAACTGATCGGCGCCGAAGCCCTGATCCGCTGGCACCACCCCACTTTTGGCGACGTGCCGCCCGAACACTTCATCGCCCTGGCCGAAGAAAACGGCACCATCCTGCAGATCGGCGACTGGGTGCTGGAACAAGCCTGCCAGCAACTGCACGCCTGGCAGGGCACCTTCGACACATTCGGCCCGCTCTCGGTCAACCTCGCCGGCGCACAACTGCGCAGCCCCAACCTGCTGGCGCGCATCGAACAACTGCTGCACGACTACCACCTCGACCCCGGCTGCCTGCAACTGGAGATCACCGAAAACTTCATCATGAGCCAGGCCGAAGAGGCCCTGAAAGTGCTGCACCAGCTCAAACACCTCGGCGTGCAACTGGCAATTGACGACTTCGGCACCGGCTACTCCTCCCTCAGCTACCTCAAACGCCTGCCCCTGGACTTCCTGAAAATCGACCAGTCCTTCGTCCGCGGCCTCCCCGACGACCCCCACGACGCCGCCATCGTCCGCGCCATCATCGCCCTGGGCCACAGCATGCAATTCACAATCATCGCCGAGGGAGTGGAGAATGCGGCGCAGCAGGATTTCCTGGCGGCGGAAGGGTGTGAACAGATGCAGGGTTACATCGTGAGCCTGCCATTACCGCCGGGCCTTTTTGCCGAGGCGTTTCTTCGTACGAAGATTGAGAATTTTACGGATGGCACAGCGAAGAAACCGTCGTTATAATCCGCGACCTACTGAGGGCCTATAGCTCAGTTGGTTAGAGCAGGGGACTCATAATCCCTTGGTCGTAGGTTCGAGTCCTACTGGGCCCACCATACTCAAAGCCGCGCATTGCGCGGCTTTCGTCGTTTCTGGTCTCAGGCTTTTCCCCGCACAAGCCTGTAACATGCCACCAACCGCCCCCCATCCCGGAGCCCCCTTGGCCACCCTAGACGAAATCGACCGCCAACTCATCGCTGCGCTGCAACTGAACGCCCGCGAAAGCGTGGCCATGCTCGCTCGGCAGCTCGGCATCGCGCGCACTACGGTCACCTCTCGCCTGGCGCGGCTGGAGAAAACCCAGGTGATCACCGGTTACGGCGTTCGCCTCAGTCAACGTGTCGCCGATGGGGGTCTGCAGGCATATGTAGGCATCACCGTACAACCACGCTCCGGCAAGGAAGTGCTGCGCAAACTCAGCGCCATGGCTCAGGTGCAGCAACTCTGCGCGGTGAGCGGCGAATTCGATTATGTGGCCTGGCTGCGCACCGATTCGCCCGAGCAACTCGACCAACTGCTCGATCAGATCGGCAGTGTCGACGGCGTTGAAAAAACCACCACGTCGATCATCCTCAGCAACAAACTGGATCGCGCACAACCAATCTGATCGATCGACTCGTCATATTGACTAAAACCAGCTCAATATGACGACACATTGCGTCTTATTAATGACCTCTGCACTCCCTAAACTGGCTGCCATCTTTTCCTATACTCAGCGGGTCGCTTCCCGTCGAGTCGTCAACAAGGTCAGCCATGAGCATTCCGTCCAGCACCCTCAGCAAGACCATTCGCCACCCTGCCGACGGTAAAAAACCGATCACTATCTTCGGCCCGGATTTTCCGTTTGCCTTTGATGACTGGATTGAGCACCCGGCGGGCCTGGGCAGCATTCCTGCTGCCAATCACGGCGCCGAGGTGGCGATTGTCGGCGCGGGGATTGCCGGGCTGGTCGCGGCCTATGAGCTGATGAAGCTGGGTCTGAAGCCGGTGGTGTACGAAGCCTCGAAAATGGGCGGCCGTTTGCGCTCCCAGGCGTTCGAAGGCGCCGAGGGCATCATTGCAGAGCTGGGCGGCATGCGGTTTCCGGTGTCGTCCACGGCGTTCTATCACTATGTGGACAAGCTGGGGCTGGAAACCAAACCGTTTCCCAACCCGCTGACGCCGGCCTCCGGCAGCACGGTGATTGATCTGGAAGGCGAGACTCACTACGCGCAGAAACTCTCGGACTTGCCGGCGCTGTTCCAGGAAGTGGCCGACGCCTGGGCCGATGCGCTGGAGGCCGGTTCGCAGTTCGGCGATATCCAGCAGGCTATCCGCGACCGCGATGTGCCGCGTCTGAAAGCGCTGTGGAACAAGCTGGTGCCTCTGTGGGACGACCGCACTTTCTACGACTTCGTGGCCACCTCGAAGGCGTTCGCCAAGTTGTCGTTCCACCATCGCGAAGTGTTTGGCCAGGTGGGTTTCGGCACCGGCGGCTGGGACTCGGACTTCCCCAACTCGATGCTGGAGATCTTTCGCGTGGTGATGACCAACTGCGACGATCACCAGCACCTGGTGGTCGGCGGCGTGGCGCAGGTGCCCATGGGCATCTGGCGCCATGTGCCGGAGCGTTGCGCCCACTGGCCGGCCGGCACCAGCCTCAGCTCATTGCACTGCGGCGCGCCACGGGCCGGGGTCAAGCGCATTGCCCATGCGGCGGGTGGCCGTTTCGCGGTCACCGACAATTACGGCGACACCCGCGAATACGCTGCGGTGCTCACCACCTGCCAGAGCTGGCTGCTGACCACACAGATCGAATGCGACGAAACCCTGTTCTCGCAAAAGATGTGGATGGCTTTGGACCGCACGCGCTATATGCAGTCGTCGAAAACCTTCGTGATGGTCGACCGCCCGTTCTGGAAGGACAAGGACCCCGAAACCGGCCGCGACCTGATGAGCATGACCCTCACCGACCGCCTGACCCGTGGCACTTACCTGTTCGACAATGGCGACGACAAGCCGGGCGTCATCTGCCTGTCGTACTCGTGGATGAGCGACGCGCTGAAAATGCTGCCGCAGCCCATCGATAAACGGGTGAAACTGGCGCTGGACGCCCTGAACAAGATTTACCCGAAAGTCGACATCAAGGCGCGCATCATCGGCGATCCGATCACCGTGTCCTGGGAAGCCGACCCGCATTTCCTCGGCGCCTTCAAGGGCGCATTGCCCGGCCACTATCGCTACAACCAGCGGATGTACGCGCACTTCATGCAGAAGGACATGCCCGCCGAGCAGCGTGGGATTTTCATTGCCGGCGACGATGTGTCCTGGACGCCTGCGTGGGTCGAAGGCGCGGTGCAAACTTCCCTCAACGCGGTGTGGGGCATCATGAATCACTTTGGTGGCAGCACTCACCCCGAGAACCCGGGGCCGGGTGACGTGTTCGATGAAATCGGGCCGATTGCCCTGCCTGAATAACTGCCCGACTCAAGGAGCTGCGTCATGCGTGTCGCCCTGTATCAATGCCCGCCGCTGCCGCTGGACGTGGCCGGCAACCTCAAGCGCCTGCACCAGGTGGCGCAAGAGGCGGCCGGCGCCGATGTGCTGGTGCTGCCGGAGATGTTTCTCAGCGGCTACAACATTGGCCTCGAAGCGGCAGGTGCCTTGGCCGAGGCGCAGGACGGGAATTCTGCCCTGGCCATCGCCGAGATTGCGCGAAACGCCGGCTTGGCGATTGTGTACGGCTATCCGGAGCGCGCCGAAGATGGCCAGGTCTATAACGCCGTGCAGTTGATCGACGCGCAAGGTCAACGCCTGTGCAATTACCGCAAGACACACCTGTTCGGCGACCTCGACCGTTCGATGTTCAGCGCCGGCGGCGATGATTTTCCGCTGGTGGAACTCAACGGCTGGAAGCTGGGGCTGCTGATTTGCTATGACCTGGAGTTCCCGGAGAACACCCGACGCCTGGCCCTGGCCGGTGCCGAGCTGATCCTGGTGCCCACGGCCAACATGGTGCCGTTCGACTTTGTGGCTGACGTCACCGTGCGGGCGCGCGCCTTCGAGAACCAGTGCTACGTGGCCTACGCCAATTATTGCGGGCATGAAGGCGAGATCCAGTATTGCGGGCAAAGCAGCATCGCCGCGCCGGACGGTCAGCGCGTCGCCCAGGCGGGATTGGACGAAGCCTTGATCGTCGCGGCGCTGGATCGCCAATCGATCCTCGCTGCCCGCACCGCCAACCACTATCTGCAAGACCGCCGCCCGGAACTGTACGGCGCGCTGCACAAGCCCTGATCCAGCGGGTTTGTTAGCATAGGCACTTCCCTCGCTTCGGAAGTGCCCATGCCTGCGCCGGCCCAATCTCATCCCATCCACCTGACCTTGGCCAACGGCCTGCGCGTCTCGTTGCGCCATGCGCCGCGTTTGAAGCGTTGCGCTGCAGCCTTGCGCGTGGCTGCCGGTAGCCATGATGTGCCGTTGGCCTGGCCTGGGCTGGCGCATTTTCTTGAGCATTTGTTGTTCCTGGGGACAGAGCGTTTTCCTGCAAGCGATGGGCTGATGGCCTACGTGCAGCGTCATGGTGGTCAGGTCAATGCCAGCACCCGCGAGCGCGCCACCGACTTCTTCTTTGAGCTACCGGTCTCGACCTTTGCCGATGGGTTGGAACGGCTGGCAGACATGCTGACCCACCCTCGGCTGACAAGCGAAGACCAACTGCGCGAACGGGAAGTGCTGCACGCAGAGTTTATCGCCTGGTCCCAGGATGCAGCGGCGCAACAGCAAGTGGCGCTTTTGCAGGGCCTGGCGGCCGATCATCCGTTGCGGGGTTTTCACGCAGGCAATCGCGACAGCCTGCCGGTGGAAAGCCAGGCGTTTCAACAGGCCTTGCGAGCCTTCCATGAGCACTTTTATCAAAGCGGGCAGATGACCTTGAGCCTTACAGGCCCACAGCCGTTGGCAGAACTGGAGGCGTTGGCGCAACGCTTCAGTGACTCCCTGGCTTCAGGCCCCCTGCACCCGCAAACCTTGCCGCCGCCTTTGATGCCCGGCCAGGCGCAGAGCTATCAACACCTGGACGGCAATCACTTGCATCAGGTCATTTGCTGCGAAGCCCCTCGCGAAGCCCTGGAATTTCTGTGTACCTGGCTCAACGCTTCGGCACCGGGCGGGCTGCTGGCTGAACTGAAAACGCAGCAACTGGCCACCTCGCTGCACGCCTCAGTGCCGTACGACTTTGCGGGGCAGGCGCTGCTGGTTATCGACTTCACCGTCGAGACTCAAGAAACAGCGCAGATCGAGACACTGCTGTACGACTGGCTGAGCTTTTTTGCCCACAGTGACTGGACCTCCCTGCGCGAAGAGTTCGCCCTGCTGGCCGCTCGTCAGCAGCAGACCCAGGGCGCACTGGCGCTGGCCCGCAATCACAGCGAAGCACTGTCGGAACCTGCGGTCGCAGCACTCAAGGCCATGCTCGACTCATTGCACCTGCCCGTGTCCCAACACGGGTGGCAGCCTGCTCCCAACAATCCCTTCCTGCGCCCCCCTGTCAAGGAAGAGCGCGCAGGCCTGATTCGCGGCCAGACCAGCGCCCATCGCGGGTTACGCACCTTTGCCCAGGACCGTTCACGGGGCCGCAAGGACGCATCGGCGCTGACGTTCAGCCATGCGCTGGCCGATGACAGTGATGAAGGCGCGCTGTATCTGCAGTGGCGCTTCAACGCGCCCGCCCCCGAACTGGACAGTACGCTGCAGGCATTGCGCGAAAATGCCGGTCAGGCCGGTGTCGAATTATCCTTCGAGGCTATGGGCAATGACTGGCGTGTGAGGATGATCGGTCTTCAACAGCCAATGCCTGCGGTGCTCGAAGCCTTGGCCCATGCGCTGAAACAGCCGCAAGCGCCAGCTCCCGCGCCGGTGCCGATGATCGCCATTCGGGCACTGCTCAAGGCACTGCCTGACTGCTGTGCCAACGCGACCGGCGCTGATGAGACGCCAGCGTCCTGGTCCGACGCCCGCTGGCAAGGCTTGGGCATAGGGCTGACAGCCACGTGCGAGACCGCGATCAAAGCGGCCGCCGCGCGCTTGCCTGGACAACCCGCGATTATTGGTCACGACGTTGCAGATCTTGCCGGCCAACACGTTTGGCACGCAGTAAAAACCGACACGAGCGAAGCCGCCCTGCTGCTGTTCTGCCCCACACCGAGCGGATCTCTGGCCGATGAAGCGGCCTGGCGCCTGCTCGGTCATCTGCTGCAAGCCCCCTTCTACCAACGCCTGCGCGTCGAGCTGCAATTGGGCTACGCGATCTTCAGCGGCGTCCGACAGATCAACGGACAAACCGGACTGCTGTTGGGTGTGCAATCGCCCACGGCGTCATTGGAAGACATCGTCGAGCACCTGCACAGCTTCCTGCAGCAGCTGCCGGCCTTGATCGAGCGCAGCGACGAGTTGGGCAACCGGCCCTTGGCCGAACAGTTTGCCCGCGAGGCGCTGCCCGTTGCGCAAGCTGCCGAACTGCTCTGGCACGCGCATCTGGCAGGCCACCCGTCGGATTACTTGCAGCAACTGCAACAACGCATTCTGGCGTGCACCCGGGGCGACTTGCTGCACGCCGCCCGGCAGTTGCAAACTGCAGCGGGCGGCTGGCGCTATGTGGCCAATGGCCCACGTATGATCAACTGAACAGCGATCATTGCTGCCTTTGCAAAAGGCTTTTTCCATCAAGACAGCGCTAACTTGAAAAGAATTGCGTAACATTCACACGCACACATCTGAACATCTCCGACAGGAG
The DNA here is from genome assembly GCF_034354675.1 of Pseudomonas sp. MH9.3. NCBI lineage: Bacteria > Pseudomonadati > Pseudomonadota > Gammaproteobacteria > Pseudomonadales > Pseudomonadaceae > Pseudomonas > Pseudomonas sp. MH9.3. The sequence continues at coordinate 3,131,946 of NZ_CP133785.1, forward strand.
ATGGACTATATGTATTACACATCCCATCCCTACGTAGGAGTAAGAACATGACCTGGTCCAAACCTGCTTACACTGATCTGCGCATTGGTTTCGAAGTCACCATGTACTTCGCCAGCCGTTAATCCGCTGGGTAATACAACGCCTCGGTTCGCCCGGGGCGTTTTTGTTTTGAGCTTTGCTTGATGGAGCGGCCATGTTTGTCCAGATTCTAGGTTCCGCCGCTGGCGGTGGTTTTCCGCAGTGGAACTGCAACTGCGTGAACTGCGCAGGTTTTCGCGACGGCAGCCTGCGCGCCCACGCGCGTACTCAGTCATCCATTGCAATCTCCGACGACGGTGTGAATTGGGTACTGTGCAACGCCTCACCGGATATTCGCGCGCAGTTGCAAGGCTTTGCGCCGATGCAACCCGGCCGCGCCCTGCGGGATACCGGCATCAGCGCAATCATCCTGATGGACAGCCAGATCGACCACACCACCGGCCTGCTGAGCCTGCGCGAAGGTTGCCCGCACCAGGTGTGGTGCACCGACATGGTCCATGAAGACCTGAGCACCGGTTTCCCGCTGTTCACCATGCTTACCCACTGGAACGGCGGCCTGGCCTGGAACCGCATCGAACTGGACGCCAGTTTCACCATCCCGGCCTGCCCCAATCTGCGCTTTACCCCACTGCCGCTGCGTAGCGCCGCACCGCCCTATTCGCCACATCGCTTCGACCCGCATCCGGGCGACAACATCGGCCTGATCGTCGAAGACCTGCGCACTGGCGGCAAGCTGTTCTACGCCCCAGGCCTGGGCAAGGTCGACGCGCCGTTGCTGCAGATCATGGCCGGCAGCGACTGCCTGCTGGTGGACGGCACGATGTGGGACGACGATGAGATGCAGCGCCGCGGCGTCGGCACGCGCACCGGTCGCGAGATGGGCCACCTGGCGCAGAACGGACCCGGCGGCATGCTGGAAGTGCTGGAACAATTGCCCGAGCAGCGCAAGGTGCTGATCCACATCAACAACACCAATCCGATCCTCGATGAGGACTCCCCCGAGCGCGCGGAACTGGTGCGGCGCAATGTCGAAGTGGCTTACGACGGCATGAGCATTGAATTGTAGGAGCTATCGAAATGACTGACACAGCCCTGACCACCGCCGAATTCGAAGCAGCCCTGCGCGCCAAGGGTGACTTCTACCATATCCATCACCCTTACCACGTGGCGATGTACGAAGGTCGCGCCAGCCGCGAGCAAATTCAGGGCTGGGTCGCCAACCGCTTCTACTATCAGGTGAACATTCCCCTGAAAGACGCCGCAATCCTGGCCAACTGCCCCGACCGCGAAATCCGCCGCGAGTGGATCCAGCGCCTGCTCGACCACGACGGTGCGCCGGGTGAAGACGGCGGCATCGAAGCCTGGCTGCGCCTGGGTCAAGCCGTTGGCCTGGACCCCGACCAGTTGCGCTCCCAGGAACTGGTGCTGCCCGGCGTGCGCTTCGCGGTGGACGCCTACGTCAACTTCGCTCGTCGCGCCAGTTGGCAGGAAGCCGCCAGCAGCTCGCTGACCGAGCTGTTCGCGCCGCAGATCCACCAGTCGCGCCTCGACAGTTGGCCCCAGCATTACCCGTGGATCGACCCGGCCGGCTATGAGTATTTCCGTACCCGCCTGGGCCAGGCGCGCCGCGATGTGGAGCACGGTCTGGCGATCACGCTGCAGCACTACACCACCCGTGCAGGCCAGGAACGCATGCTGGAAATCCTGCAGTTCAAACTGGACATTCTGTGGAGCATGCTCGACGCCATGAGCATGGCCTACGAACTCAAACGCCCGCCGTATCACAGCGTGACCGCGCAGCGGGTCTGGCATAAAGGGATCACCCTATGAGTTTTGACCGCAGCAAAAAACCCGTGTGGCGCCAGGGCTATCGCTACCAGTACGAGCCTGCGCAAAAAGGCCATGTGCTGCTGTACCCGGAAGGCATGATCAAGCTCAACGAAAGCGCCGCGCTGATTGGCGGCTTGATTGATGGCGAGCGTGATGTGACAGCCATCATCGCCGAACTGGACCAGCAATTTCCCGGCGTGCCTGAACTCGGTGAAGACATCGAGCAATTCATGGAGGTCGCCCGTGCTGAGCACTGGATCGAACTTGCCTGAAAAACCGCCTGTCGGCCTGCCCCTATGGCTGCTCGCCGAGCTGACCTACCGCTGCCCGTTGCAGTGCCCGTACTGCTCCAACCCATTGGATTTTGCCGAGCAGGGCAAGGAACTGACTACCGAGCAGTGGATAAAGGTATTTCGCGAGGCACGCGAGATGGGTGCCGCGCAGTTGGGCTTTTCCGGCGGTGAACCGCTGGTGCGCCAGGACCTCGCCGAACTGATCAGCGAGGCGCGCAAGCTTGGGTTCTACACCAACCTGATCACCTCCGGCATCGGCCTCACCGAACAGAAGATCAGCGACTTCAAGAAAGCCGGCCTGGACCATATCCAGATCAGCTTCCAGGCCAGCGACGAGCAGGTGAACAACCTGTTGGCCGGCTCGAAAAAAGCCTTTGCGCAAAAGCTGGAAATGGCCCGCGCCGTAAAGGCCCACGGCTATCCGATGGTGCTGAACTTCGTCACCCATCGGCACAACATCGACAAGATCGACCGTATCATCGAGCTGTGCATTGCGCTGGAGGCGGACTTCGTTGAGCTCGCCACCTGCCAGTTCTATGGCTGGGCGCAGCTCAATCGGGTGGGACTGCTGCCGACCCGGGAGCAACTGGTGCGCGCCGAGCGTATCACCAATGAATACCGCGCCAGGCTCGAAGCCGAGGGCCATCCCTGCAAGCTGATCTTTGTGACGCCGGATTATTACGAGGAGCGCCCCAAAGCCTGCATGAACGGCTGGGGCAGCATCTTCCTGACCGTCACACCGGACGGCACTGCCCTGCCCTGCCATGGCGCGAGGCAAATGCCGGTGCAATTCCCCAATGTGCGCGACCACAGCATGCAGCACATCTGGTATGACTCGTTCGGCTTCAATCGTTTTCGCGGCTATGACTGGATGCCCGAGCCGTGCCGTTCATGCGATGAAAAGGAAAAGGACTTCGGCGGCTGCCGCTGCCAGGCGTTCATGCTGACGGGGGATGCCAGCAATGCCGACCCGGTGTGCAGCAAGTCCGAGCACCACGGCATCATCCTGCAGGCAAGGGAAGAAGCCGAGCACGCCACTCAGACCATCGAACAACTGGCGTTTCGCAATGAGCGCAATTCACGGCTGATCGCAAAAGGCTGAAGGAACACCATGAGGTCTGAAAAGGTGAGAGGGGGCTTGCTCCCGATGGCGGTGGCTCAGTCAACCTATCAGTGACTGCTCCACTGCCATCAGGAGCAAGCCCCTCCTGCATTTGACCTTCAGCGCAACAGACAGGCCTTAACGCTTGGCGATGATGTACACCGCATGGATGATGCCGGGGAAGTAACCGCACAGGGTCAACAGGATGTTCAGCCAGAACGCGCCGCCGAAACCTACTTGCAGGAACACACCCAGTGGCGGCAGTAGAATGGCGATGATGATGCGAATGATATCCATGGGTCAGCTCCAGAAAATCGGCTCGTGCGAGCCCTGTAGCTAATCGACCTTGGGCGTCGGCGAGGGTTCAGTGGTTTCTGGCATTGCGCCATCGTCAGGCCCGACCTGACTTTTTCGCAGGCGAAAGAAAACCCCGCCGAAGCGGGGCTTTGCAGACTGTTTCCCTGACATCCATTTCACTCCGCCATCCTGGCAGAATCCTACGTGTCCGTGTTGTTGCTTTGCGCTTCCTGCGCGACGTCCATGTGAAGTAGATTATCGATGGATCCAATTTGGCGATAGAGGACGAATAGCAGCACGTCATGTAAGAGAATGCTTACACGCCCTTTAAAGCCTTAAAATAGGGCCTCATCCAGCAAAAACAATGATTCGCTACCGGCTTTGACCGACGCACTCAGCGAATGAATACGCGGCAGCAGGCGCGCAAAGTAGAAGCGCGCAGTGCCCAGCTTGCTCGCATAGAAGTCTTCCTCAGCCTGTTTGCCCCACGCCGCCTTGGCCATGCGCGCCCACATATAGGCGTAGGCCATATAGCCAAAGGCGTGCAGATACTCCACCGATGCCGCACCGATTTCATTCGGGTTGGCTCTGGCGCGATCCAGCACCCAGGCGGTCAGCTCATCAAGGTTATCCACAGCCTTACCGAGCGGCCGGGTGAATTCGCCCAGTTCGGCGCCAGCGGAGGCGATGAACTCGCGCACTTCATCGGCAAACAGCGTGTAGAACGCGCCACCGCTGCCGACGATCTTGCGCCCCACCAGGTCCAGCGCCTGGATGCCGTTGGTGCCTTCGTAGATCTGGGTGATGCGTACATCACGCACCAGTTGCTCCTGGCCCCACTCGCGAATATAGCCATGGCCGCCAAACACCTGCTGGCCCAGCACAGTAGTCTCAAGGCCCAGATCGCTGAGGAACGCCTTGGCCACTGGGGTCAGCAATGCTACGAGATTGTCCGCCCGCTCACGCGCGGCAGCGTCTTCGCTGAACTTGGCGATGTCCAACTGCGTCGCCACGTAGGTGGAGAATGCGCGACCGCCTTCGTTCGACGCTTTCATGGTCAGCAGCATGCGACGCACGTCGGGGTGCACGATGATCGGGTCGGCCACTTTGTCTTTGGCCTGGGCGCCGGTTGGCGAGCGGCTTTGCAGTCGGTCGCGCGCGTATTCAATCGCGTTCTGGTAAGAGCGCTCACCGGAGGCCAGGCCCTGGATGCCCACGCCCAGACGCTCGTAGTTCATCATGGTGAACATTGCCGCCAGGCCACGGTTAGGCTCGCCCACCAGAAACCCCACAGCCCCGTCGAAATTCATCACGCAGGTGGCGGACGCCTGAATCCCCATCTTGTGTTCGATGGAGCCGCAGCTCACCAGATTACGCGCGCCCAGGCTGCCGTCGGCATTGACCATGAACTTGGGCACCAGAAACAGCGAGATGCCCTTTGGCCCGGCTGGCGCGTCTGGCAGCTTGGCCAGCACCAGGTGGATGATGTTTTCGGTGAGGTCGTGTTCGCCACCGGTGATGAAGATCTTGGTGCCGCTGATGGTGTACGAACCATCCGCCTGCGGCTCGGCCTTGGTGCGAATAATCCCCAGGTCGGTGCCGGCATGGGCTTCGGTCAGGCACATGGAACCTGCCCACTCACCGGAATACATCTTCGGCAGATAAGTGGCCTTGAGCGCTTCGGTGGCGTGGGTGGCGATCGACACGCAGGCGCCGGAGGTCAGCATCGGGTACAGGCCAAACGCCAGGCTGGCCGAGTTGATCATTTCTTCGACCTGGGCCGATACCGCTTTGGGCATGCCCATGCCGCCAAAGGCAGGATCGCCGCCGACACCCACCCAGCCGCCTTCGGCGTAGGTTTTGTAGGCTTGTGGATAACCGTCCGGAGTGAACACGGCGGTGTCGTCCCAGCGACAACCTTGTTCATCGCCGCCACGGCTGATCGGAGCGATGGACTTGGCGGTAACTTTGCCGGCTTCCTCGAGGATCGCCTCGACGGTTTCGGCGTCGACGCTGTCTGCCAGTGCCGGCAATTGGGCCCAGGTGGTGGCGACCTCAAACACTTCGTTGAGGACGAAGCGCATATCACGCAGCGGCGCTTTGTAATCAGCCATGGCAAACCTCGTGAGAACGTAAAAGTGATTCAATGGGATCGGTTTTACAGGCCCCAAGTGTAACCGAAAAACTTTTCAGACACATAGCGTCAGTTCGTGACTGCCAAGTATTTCAGAGTCACGCCAAGCCCCTTCCCACACCGTTACAGCGCAAACGCATTTGCCGGCAAACTCATCAGGCAGTCACTGCCTGCCTCCACCGCCGCCCGGTGCATGCCCGTACGCGGTAACAGCCGCTTGAAGTAAAAGTCGCACGTCGCCAGCTTGGCCTGGGCAAACTCCGCGTCATCCAGCGCCTGCGCCGCAATCGCCATGCGCAGCCACAGGTACGCGAGGATGATGTAGCCGCTGTACATCAGGTAATCCACCGCCGCCGCGCCCACTTCGTCCGGATTCTTCATCGCCGCCATCCCCACCCTGGTCGTCAGCTCGCCCCACTCCTGATTCAACTGATTGAGCTGCGCCACCTGCGCCTTGAGCTGCGGATGCTCGGCGTTCGCCCCGCAGAACTTATGCACAATTTTAGTAAACCCGCGCAGCAACCTGCCCTGGCTGCCGAGCACCTTGCGCCCCAGCAGGTCGAGGGCCTGGATGCCATTGGTGCCCTCATAAATCGGCGCAATCCGCGCATCGCGCGCCAACTGCTCCATGCCCCATTCACGGATATAACCGTGCCCGCCAAACACCTGCATGCCGTGGTTGGTCACCTCAAGCCCGGTGTCGGTCATGAAAGCCTTGCAGATCGGCGTGAGGAACGCCAGCAGGTCGTCGGCTTCCTGGCGCGCCGTGGCATCGCTGCTCAGGTGCGCCGTGTCGATCAACTGCGCAGTGAAATAAGTCAGCGCGCGATTGCCTTCGTTAAAGGCTTTCATGGTCAGCAACATACGCCGCACATCGGCATGCACGATGATCGGGTCGGCGGCTTTCTCGGGCGCTTTGGCGCCGGTCAGCGAGCGCATTTGCAGGCGGTCATTGGCGTATTTCACCGCCCCCTGGAAGCTCGTCTCGCCATTGCACAGGCCCTGCATCCCGGTGCCCAGGCGCGCGTGGTTCATCATGGTGAACATGCAGTTGAGGCCCTTGTTCGCCTCGCCGATCAAAAACCCTTTGGCGCCATCGAAATTCAGCACACAAGTGGCGGACGCCTTGATGCCCATCTTGTGTTCGATGGAGCCGCACTGCACCGCATTGCGCTCGCCCGAATCGACGTGAAACTTGGGCACGATAAACAGCGAAATCCCTTTGGTGCCCGCCGGCGCATCCGGCAACTTGGCCAGCACCAGGTGGATGATATTGGCGCTCAGGTCGTGCTCGCCGGCGGAGATGAAAATTTTGCTGCCGGTGACCGCATAGCTGTCATCCGCCTGGGGCACGGCGCGGGTCTTGATCAGGCCCAGGTCGGTGCCGCAATGGGCCTCGGTGAGGCACATGGTGCCGGTCCATTCGCCGGCGGTGAGTTTGCTCAGGAACGTGGCTTTCTGTTCTTCGGTGCCGTGGGCGTGGATCGCCGACATCGCACCGTGGGTGAGGCCGGGGTACATGCCCCAGGACGTGTTGCTGGAACCGATCATCTCGCTCAGCACCAGACCCAGTGACTGCGGCAAGCCCTGGCCACCGTAGGCCGGGTCCGCCGCCACGCCATGCCAGCCGCCTTCCACATACTGGGCGAAGGCGTCCTTGAACCCCTTGGGCGTGGTGACCACCCCGTTGTCAAAGTGGCAGCCTTCCTCATCGCCGCTGCGGTTGAGCGGTGCGAGTACGTTTTCGCAGAATTTCGCGCCTTCTTCGAGGATCGCGCTGACCATGTCCGGGCTGGCGTCGGTCGCGCCCAGGGCGGCGTAATGGCTGTGGAAGTCGAACACGTTGTCGATCAGAAAGCGCATGTCGCGCAGGGGAGCTTTGTATTCAGGCATGACAGTTTCTCCGGCAGCAGATGGTTTCAACCTACTGCCGGCCGCTGCCGCGAACAATCACTGTAGCGCCGCTGAATACAGCGCCATTACTCAACCCGCAGCGCGCTCCATGCGTACCGCGCCGCGCCGGTTCTGCCCGGCCGCCACCACGCAGTTACGCCCGGCGCCCTTGGCCGCGTACAGCGCCTGGTCGGCGGATTTGAGCACTTCTTCGGGCGTGCGTTGCTCGGCCTGACGCTCGGCCACGCCGATGCTGACGGTCACCGACACACTCGACGCACCGCTGTCCGCACGGCGCTGGCGGCCCTGTTGATCGTCGTTGGGCCGATCCGGGTTGCGCAGCTTGATGTCGTAATGGGCGACGATCTCGCGAATTTCCTCCAGGTGCGGCAAGCACTCGTCCAGGGTCTTGCCGGCAAACACCACGGCGAACTCTTCACCGCCGTAGCGATAGGCTCGCCCGCCGCCGTTGACCTTCGACAGCTTGCTCGCCACCAGGCGCAGCACCTGGTCGCCCACATCGTGGCCGTGGGTGTCGTTGAAGCGCTTGAAGTGATCGACGTCGGTCATTGCCAGCACATAGTTGCGCCCCAGGCGCTGCATGCGCTCGTTCAGCGCGCGGCGCCCCGGCAGGCCGGTCAGTTCATCGCGAAACGCCATCTGATAGGCCTCATGCGCGACGCCGGCAGCGATCATCAGCATCACCTGACTGCACATGATGTTCAGGGTAAACGGCAGAATGAACGTTTGCGGCAGCATCCAGAACAGCCCCAGCAACCCCACCAGTTGCGCTGCATGCAAGGGGCGCGGCTGATACCAGTACTGGGCGGCCAGGGTGACGAAACCCACCAGGAACATCGGGTACGCCAGCTGGATCAGGCTCATCCAGGTGCCATGCAGCATTGGCCAGCGAATCTCCGCCAGCCAGTCCAGCAGCCCCTGGGGATAACGTTGTTCAAGGGCCAGCGCCACGCTGCCCAGCGCCAGCAACACTGCGCAGCGTGCGATGAAATCGCGAAACAGGTGGGTCTTTTCCTGCCACAGCGCGTAAATGCTGAACAGCAACGGCAGCAGCAGGCAACACAGATGAAACACCACCGCCGCGTCTGCGCGCACGCGGCCGTTGTCGCGGTAGAAGTCGGTCTGGGTGTCGAGCAGGAAATACACGATGTACACGGTGATCATCAGGAACAGTTCGCGCTGGCGGCGATAGACCGCGCAGTACGCGCCGCCCAGCAGCAGCACCAGGGTCGGCAGCACGTTGAACAGCGAGGTGAAGAACACATTGAGGTCCTTCAGGTACGCAGCCGAAAGCCCCGCCAGCAACAGCAGCAATGAGGGCAGAAAGTGACTGAAGCGCACTGCGGACACGCGTGACAAGGGTTGAGCTCCGACCCGCAAATGGAGGATGGCATCGAGACACGGCGGCGACAGTTAATCACATTCCGCGGTGCATGCATCAAATTGCCATCACTTTAACGGCAGAAGGTTGCAATCCCTGAACGTGACTCCGTTTTTTCTGTATTCAACATCAACCGAATGGGGGAGGGACTTGTTTCCTCCCACAAAAAAACCGCCGCCCCTGAGGGCGGCGGTTTCAGAAAACTTCGAAGGCTTAGTAAGCCAGGCCGAAGTGCTCTTCTTTCATGTCCATCAGGTTGTTGGCGCCCGACAGCATGGTAGCCACGTGGGTACGGGTACGCGGCAGGATGCGCTGGAAGTAGAAGCGCGCGGTCTGCAATTTGGCGGTGTAGAACGCCTCGTCGCTGGTACCGGCCGCCAGTTTCTCAGCCGCCACTCGCGCCATGTCGGCCCAGAAGTAGGCCAGGCACGCGTAACCGGAGTACATCAGGTAGTCCACCGAAGCGGCGCCGACTTCTTCACGGTCTTTCATCGCGGCCATGCCGACCTTCATGGTCAACTCGCCCCACTCCTTGTTCAGCGCCGCCAGCGGCGTCACGAACTCTTGCACCGCCTCAACACCTTCGTTGGCCTGGCAGAACTTGTGCACGATTTTGGTAAAGCCCTTGAGCGCTTCGCCCTGGGTCATCAGCACTTTACGGCCGAGCAGGTCCAGCGCCTGGATACCGGTGGTGCCTTCGTACAGCATCGAAATGCGGCTGTCGCGCACGTTCTGCTCCATGCCCCACTCGGCGATAAAGCCGTGGCCGCCGTAGATCTGCACGCCGTGGTTGGCCGATTCAAAACCGACTTCGGTCATGAACGCCTTGGCGATCGGCGTCATGAACGCCAGCAGGCCATCAGCCTGTTTTTTGGCTTCGTCGTCGGTGCCGTATTTAACGATGTCGACCTGCTTGGCGGTGAAGTACACCATCGCGCGGTTGCCTTCGGCGAAGGCTTTCATGGTCAGAAGCATGCGGCGCACGTCGGGGTGCACGATGATCGGGTCGGCAGCCTTTTCCGGCGCTTTCGGGCCGGTGAGGGAGCGCATCTGCAGGCGATCACGGGCGTATTTCAAGCCACCCTGGAAGCCGATTTCGGCGTGGGCCAGGCCTTGCAGCGCGGTGCCCAGGCGAGCGGTGTTCATAAAGGTGAACATGCAGTTCAGGCCTTTGTTCGGCGGGCCGATCAGGTAACCGGTGGCCGCGTCGAAGTTCATCACGCAGGTGGCGTTGCCGTGAATGCCCATCTTGTGTTCCAGGGAGCCACAGCTCACTGCGTTGCGCGCGCCAATGGCGCCGTCTGCATCTGGAATGAACTTGGGCACGATAAACAGCGAGATGCCTTTGGTGCCGGCCGGTGCGTCCGGCAGGCGGGCCAGTACGATATGGACGATGTTGTCGGCCATGTCGTGTTCACCGGCCGAGATAAAGATCTTGGTGCCCGAGACTTTGTACGAACCGTCGGCCTGAGGCTCGGCCTTGGTGCGCAGCATGCCCAGGTCGGTGCCGCAATGCGGTTCGGTCAGGCACATGGTGCCAGTCCACTCGCCCGACACCAGTTTGGTCAGGTAAGCCTCTTGCTGTTCGGGGGTACCGTGCTCGGAGATGGTGTTCATCGCACCATGGGACAGGCCCGGGTACATGCCCCACGACCAGTTGGCCTCGCCAACCATTTCGCTCACCGCCAGGCCCAGGGATTCCGGCAGGCCCTGGCCACCGTGCTCCACATCGTGGGCCAGGCTCGGCCAGCCGCCTTCGACGAACTGCTTGTAGGCTTCTTTGAAACCGGTCGGGGTCTTAACGCCTGACTCACTCCAGGTGCAGCCTTCGATGTCGCCCACACGGTTCAGCGGGGCCAGCACCTGCTCACAGAACTTGGCGCCTTCTTCGAGGATGGCGTCCACCATGTCCGGCGTAGCGTCCTGGCAAGCCGGCAGGCTTTGATAGTGCGCTTCATAGCCGAGCAGTTCGTCACGAACGAAGCGAATATCACGCAAGGGGGCCTTGTAGTCAGGCATAGCGATAAACCTCTGCTGATGAATCTGGGATGAACAAACCGCGCGGAAGTGCCAGGGCGGTCAAACAGGTGTTTGAAACATACGTTTACGACCTGGGGTTGTCAAGGGTCGTCCGGGCACCGTTTGTCTTGACGCACCCAAGCGCCAGGCACGACGAAGCGCACGCAAAGCCACTGCGTCAAATTGAGTGTAGAGATGATCAGGATAAAACCGCGCCAAATGTAAGAGGGGGTTTGCTCCCGATGGCGAATACATCAGTCGTACATCCAGTGACTGACCCACCGCTATCGGGAGCAACCCCCCTTTCAGCTGTTCAATGACTAGGCGTAAGTGTCGATCAGGCTACCCAGCATTTCATCCGAAGCCTTGGCGACTTTGACGCCCAGCTCCACTTGAAATTTACCCTGGGCCATTTCAACCATGTTGCTCGCCGAATTGGTTGCCTGGGCACGGTCGTTGGCTTGCAGACGGTCGCTTTGCGCGGCCGAAGGCTGAGTGGTGGCGGCGCTGGCGATCTTGCCGGCGGCCTGGTCGACACGGCTTTGCCCGGTCTGAATGCTGCTCAGTCCCGAGTAAAACGCGCTGCTTCCAGAGATTTCCATGGCGTAGGCCTGCCTTTAGAGAATCGTGAAGCTGAATTGAAGCAGACAATCTGGCAAAAGGCCCGCTAAAAACACTAATGGCACAATGCCTGCTGATAGCGAAAATCAGTCAAGCAGGTGCAAATGCAGGTAGTCGGCGACCGCTTCAGCCCCGGCGTGCGTGAGTTTCGGCACGCGCCCCAGGCAAGGCGCCGGCAGGCGCTCGGCCAGGGTGGCGAGGTTTTCTTCCAGACGGGAGGTCGCCGGGTCGATGATATTGGCCACCCACCCCGCCAGCGTCAAACCGTCCCGCGCAATTGCTTCGGCCGTCAGCAGCGCATGGCTGATGCAGCCAAGACGCACGCCCACCACCAGAATCACCGGCAGCTTGAGCGCCACGGCCAGATCCGAGAGGTTTTCCTGGTCCGCCAGGGGTACGCGCCAGCCGCCCGCGCCTTCGATCAAGGTAAAATCCGCCTGTCGCGCAAGAATTTGCTGCATCGGCCCGAGCAACGACGGCACCGTCAATGCCACACCCGCCTCGCGCGCCGCCAGATGCGGCGCGATGGCCGGCTCGAAGGCCACCGGGTTGACCTCGGCATAGCTCAGCGGCACGGAACATTCGGCCAGCAACGCCACGGCATCGGCATTGCGCAAGCCTTCGTCCGTGACCTCACAACCCGACGCCACCGGCTTGCCCGCAGCGGTGCTTTTACCGGCCCGGCGCGCGGCATGCAGCAGGCCGGCGGCAACGGTGGTCTTGCCGACATCGGTGTCGGTGCCGGTGATGAAATACGCAGCGCTCATCAAGGTTTCTCCAGTACGGCGTACACTACTTGATAAGTGGCCGGCAGGCCCTGGGCCTGACGAAACTGCTCATAAGCGTCCACCAGCGCAACCATCCGCGCGCGGCCGGTCAGGCCGCCCGGACGGCCCGGGTTCAGGTTATGTGCCCCCAGCGCCTTCAGTTCGTGGGTCAGGCTGCGCACATCCGGGTAGTGCAACACATGGGGGCGCCGCTCCAGGCTCACCACCCGCAAGCCACTGGCCGCACACAAGCGTTGATAGGCCTCGAACGGGCGGAAGCGATTCACATGAACCATGCCATCGGCAGCGCGCCAGCTTTCGCGCAACTCATCCAGCGTGCCCACGCACAAGCTGGCAAAGGCCAGCACCCCGCCCGGCTGCAGCACGCGCGATGCCTCACCGAGCACCGCCTCGAAATTGCCACACCATTGCACCGCAAGGCTGGAGAAGAGCAACTGCACACTGTCAGCCTTGAGCGGCAAGCGTTCGGCATCACCGGCGATGAAGTGAGAGGCGCCACCCAGCGGCCGTGCGTGGTTGAGCATGCCTTGGGCAATGTCCAGCGCGATGCCTTCACTGGCAGGCCAGCGCTCGCCCAGCACACGGCTGAAATAGCCGGTGCCGCAGCCCATGTCCAGCCAGCGTTGTGGCGCGCAGGCAGACGGCACACGAGCCAGCAGCGCATGCCCTACGGCACGCTGCAGCTCGGCCACGCTGTCGTAGCTGGCAGCGGCGCGGGAAAAAGAGGCGGCGACCTCGCGCTTGTCCGGCAAGGCGCCCGGCAAGGCAGGATGGGAGAGATCAGTCATCAACGCACTCGTGCAAAAAAGCCTGGATGGCCCCCGCGACACCGTGGGGGTCCTCCAGAAGAAAAGCGTGACCGGCCTGTTCAATCAGGCCGATTTCCACATCGGGGAGCAACGCCAGCAATTGGCCGGCAGCTTCGGCAGGCACCAGTTCGTCAAGGCCGCCAAACAGGTGCAACTGCGGCCCGCGAAATCCCTGCAAGGCGGCGCGGGTGTCCATTTGGGCGAGCAGCTCCAGGCCCGGCATCAGCACACCGGGGGCACTATGCGGCGCGCCGCTGACCAACAAGCGCGACAGCCCGCGAGGGTCCGCGCAGCCCTTGGCACACAACAGGCCAAAGCGTTTGAGGGTGACCTGGGAATCGGCGTGGCAGCCCGCGAGGAACGCATCGAAGGTCTCGGCGGGCATGCCGTGAGGCCAGCCATCGTGGGCGACAAAACACGGGTTGCTCGCCAGCGTCAGCACACCGCAGCAGCGCTCACCGCGCCGCGCCGCCAGTTCCGAGGCGAGCATGCCGCCCAGCGACCAGCCGCCCAGCCAGGCGTTGTCCGGCAGCGTGGCATCGAGTTCGTCCAGCCATTCGTCGAGGTTGCTGGACGCCAGCGTCGGCAGCGGCTCGACCTGTACCTGCAGATGGGCGTTCAGGCCCCGCAGGGCGGCGGCCAGCGGTTCCAGCGGCGACACGCCAAGGCCCCAGCCGGGCAGCAGAATCAGGCGGTCACGCATGCTCGGCCTCCAGGCAGAAACACGCTTCCAATGCGTCAAGCAGCTGTTGCACCTGCGCCTCGCTGTGGGCTGCCGTCAACGTCACGCGCAACCGGGCGCTGCCGGCGGGCACGGTGGGCGGGCGAATGGCGGTCACCATGATGCCGCGCTCGCGCAGCCGCTGCGACAGGCGCATGGCCTTGGCGCTGTCGCTAATCAGGATCGGCTGGATCGGCGTGAAACTGTCCATCAGCGCCAGGCCCATCTGCTCGGCCCCCCGGCGGAACTGGCGGATCAGCCCGTTGAGGTGCTCACGCCGCCAATGCTCGGTGCGCAACAGCTCAAGGCTTTTAAGCGTGGCGCAGGCCAGCGCCGGCGGTTGGCTGGTGGTGTAGATATACGGCCGGGCGAACTGGATCAGGCTTTCGATCAGTTCCTCACTGCCCGCCACAAACGCGCCGGCGGTGCCGAACGCCTTGCCCAGCGTGCCGACCAGCACCGGCACGTCCTCCTGGCTCAAGCCGAAATGCTCAACGATGCCACCCCCATTGGCGCCCAGCGGACCAAAGCCATGGGCGTCGTCCACCATCAACCAGGCACCTTTGGCGCGGGTTGCACGGGCCAGCGCGGGCAGGTCGGCCAGGTCGCCGTCCATGCTGAACACGCCGTCGGTGACCACCAGCGTATTGCCGGTGGCTTTCTCCAGGCGCTTGGCCAGGCTCTGGGCATCGTTGTGCAGGTAGCGATTGAAGCGCGCGCCGGACAACAGACCGGCATCCAGCAGCGAGGCATGGTTGAGACGGTCCTCAAGCACCGTATCGCCCTGCCCCACCAACGCCGTGACCGCGCCGAGGTTGGCCATGTAGCCGGTGGTGAACAACAGCGCACGTGGGCGACCAGTAAGGTCGGCCAGCGCTTCTTCCAGTTCATGGTGCGGCGTGGCATGGCCCACCACCAGGTGCGAAGCGCCGCCGCCCACGCCCCAGCGCGACGCACCGGCACGCCAGGCTTCGATCACCTGCGGGTGATTGGCCAGGCCCAGGTAGTCGTTGTTGCAAAAGGCGAGCAACGGCTGACCGTCGACCACTACCTGCGGCCCTTGCGGGCTCTGCAGCAACGGGCGCTGGCGATAGAGGTGTTCGGCACGGCGGGCAGCAAGGCGCGCGGCGAGATCGAAGGACATGAGGCCTCGGTTTTATCAGATTCAACTCGGCCAAAACTGTGGGAGGGGGCTTGCTCCCGATAGCGGTGTATCAGTCAATGCATGTACCGACTGACACGCCCTCATCGGGAGCAAGCCCCCTCGCACACTGGTCTCTCATCTCAATCAATCAAACAGCAGCGTTATAGAACTGCTCGCTGCTCTTCTGCTCCACCAGCGCCTGCTCAATCGCCGCCTGGTGCACTTCATCGGCGTGCTCTTCACGGGCCTCCGGCAAAATCCCCAGGCGCGAGAACAGCTGCATGTCCTTGTCCGCCTGCGGGTTGGCGGTGGTCAGCAGTTTGTCGCCGTAGAAAATCGAGTTGGCCCCGGCAAAAAACGCCAGCGCCTGCATCTGCTCGTTCATCGCCTCACGGCCGGCCGACAGCCGCACATGGGACTGCGGCATCAGGATGCGGGCCACGGCGAGCATGCGGATGAAATCGAACGGGTCGATGTCCTCGGCGTTTTCCAGCGGTGTGCCGGCCACTTTCACCAGCATGTTGATCGGCACCGACTCCGGATGCTCCGGCAGGTTGGCCAGCTGGATCAGCAGGTTGGCGCGGTCGTCGAGGGACTCGCCCATGCCGAGGATGCCGCCGGAACAGATCTTCATCCCCGAATCGCGCACGTAGGCCAGGGTTTGCAGGCGCTCGCCGTAGGTGCGGGTGGTGATGATGCTGCCGTAGAACTCCGGCGACGTATCCAGGTTGTGGTTGTAGTAATCGAGGCCGGCCTGGGCCAGCGCTTCGGTCTGGTCCTGATCGAGACGGCCGAGGGTCATGCAGGTTTCCAGACCCATGGCCTTTACGCCCTTGACCATCTCCAGCACGTAAGGCATGTCCTTGGCCGACGGGTGTTTCCACGCCGCGCCCATGCAGAAGCGGGTCGACCCGATCGCCTTGGCGCGGGCGGCCTCTTCGAGGACCTTCTGCACTTCCATCAGCTTTTCTTTTTCCAGGCCGGTGTTGTAGTGACCCGACTGCGGACAATATTTGCAATCTTCCGGGCAGGCGCCGGTTTTGATCGACAGCAGGGTCGACACCTGCACGCGGTTGGCGTCGAAATGCGCGCGGTGCACGGTCTGCGCCTGGAACAACAGGTCATTGAACGGCTGCACGAACAGTGCTTTGACTTCGGCCAAAGACCAGTCGTGACGAAGAGTGGCAGTGAGGCTAGCGCTCATGGGCGATTCCTTGATTATGCTTGGGCAGACGCTGCGGGAAGGGCAATACCCACAGGCACGACACGGATGCTCGGCATATTTAAGGAAGATTCATGCACTGTCAACTTAACCTCAAACGCGAAGTTTACATCTGGTTAAAAAACAACCAAACCTGTTTAATCTGCGATGAAGCGACCCAATCCATCGATTGTATGTGCAACGCCTGCGAAACCGAGCTGCCCTGGCTGATGGATGCATGCGAAGTCTGCGCCCTGCCCCTGCCGATGGACGGCCTGATATGCGGCCAATGCCACACGCAACCGCCGGCGTTTAAACACGTGATCGCGCCCTGGACGTTCAGCTTTCCCGTCGACACCCTGATCAGTCGCTTCAAGCACCAGGCCCGCTGGCCCCTCGGGCACATGCTGGGGCGCTTGTTCGGGGTCTATCTGCAACACCGCTTCGACACCACCGAACTCACGCGCCCCGACTGCCTGCTGCCGGTGCCCATGGCGCCCAGGCGCTTGCGCGAGCGCGGCTACAACCAGGCGCTGATGCTGGCGCGCTGGCTCAGCACCGACCTCGACATCCCCTGCGACCCCCACCTGCTGCTGCGGCCCTTCGAAACCGTGGCCCAGCAGGACCTCGACGGCAAAACCCGCAAACGCAATCTGCTGCGCGCCTTCACCCTGGCCCCCGGCGCCCAGGTGCAAGGCCGTCACCTGGCGCTGGTGGACGACGTCCTCACCACCGGCGCCACCGCCCACAGCCTGGCGCGGCTGTTGATGGGCGCCGGCGCACGCCGGGTCGACGTGTACTGCCTGGCCCGCACGCCCAAGCCCGGCGCTTGACTCTCATGCGCCACGGCGGCAACGTCCGCTCATCCCACTGCAGTGTGTGCCCATGTCTCTGCCCACCTCTCTCAGCCAGCACATCATCCGCCGCCCGCAACGCATTGCCCTGCTCGGGCATATTGCCGAGCAGGGCTCCATCACCCGCGCCGCCAAAGCGGCCGGTTTGAGTTACAAGGCCGCCTGGGACGCAATTGATGAACTCAATAACCTTGCGCAAAAGCCGTTGGTGGAACGCAGCGTCGGCGGCAAGGGCGGTGGCGGCGCCAGGCTGACGCTTGAAGGCGATCGCGTATTGCGCCTCTATCAGCGCTTGCAGGCCTTGCAGGCCGAGGTGCTCGGTTCGGACGAGGCCGCCCGCGACTTCAACCTGCTGGGACGCTTGATGTTGCGCACCAGCGCGCGCAATCAGTTGCACGGCCAGGTCATCGCCATCCAGGCCCAGGGCCGTAACGACTTGATTCGCCTGGAACTGCCCGGCGGGCTCACTCTGGACGCGCGCATCACCCACGACAGCACACAACGGCTGGAGCTGGAGCCAGGCGTGGAAGTGGTGGCCCTGATCAAGGCCGGTTGGCTGGAACTGCTGGCAACGGAGCACGCCGCAACACCTGGACACAATTGCCTGAGCGGTAGAATCGAGACGATTCTCGACGCCGATGACGGCCCCAGCGAAGTGCGCATCCTCCTGCCCAATGGCCCGGTGTTGTGCGCCCTGGCGCAGCCCGCCGCGCTCAAGGCACTCGATGCCGTCGCAGGCCAGCCGATCCAGGTGCAGTTCGCGCCCGGCAATGTCCTGCTCGGCACGCCCGCGTAGGCGCTGACCGTCTTCAACCTGCAACAATTTCGTCACGCGTGCTCCTTAAGGTGTCTGCAAAAACCGCTGGGAGCCTGCAATGAACCTATTAGAAGAAAACCAAGCCACCGACCTTGAACAGATGGTCGGCCTCACCCGCCGCCGCTTTATCGGCGCCGGCGCCCTGTGCGGGGCCGCGATGTTCCTCGGCGGCAACCTGCTCAGCCGCAGCGCCCTCGCGGTCAACGCCGCCTCCGCCAGCCCGCTGCTGGGCTTTGCCGGCATCGCCGCCGATACCCGCGACACCATCACCCTGCCGCCGGGTTACAACGCTTCGGTGCTGATCAGCTGGGGCCAGCCGCTGAGCAGGCACGCCCCGGCGTTCGACCCGTCCGGCAACGGCAGCGCCAAGGCCCAGGAACAGCAGTTCGGCGACAACAACGACGGCATGAGCCTGTTCGCCTTTCCCGGCGACGACAACCGCGCGCTGCTGGCGATCAACAACGAGTACACCAACTACCGCTACCTCTATGCCCACGGCGGCGCGCCGCAGTCGGCCGAAGACGTGCGCAAGGCCTTGGCCAGCGAAGGCGTGTCGGTGATCGAGGTGCGGCGCAGCGGCGATACCTGGCAGTTCGTTCAGGACTCGCGCTACAACCGACGCATCCACGGCAACTCGCCGATCCGCCTGAGCGGCCCCGCCGCCGGCCACGCCTGGCTGAAAACCAGCGCCGACAACACCGGCAAAAAAGTCCTCGGCACCTTCCAGAACTGCGCCAACGGCAAGACTCCATGGGGCACGTACCTGACCTGCGAAGAAAATTTCACCGACTGTTTCGGCAGCAGCAACCCGCAGCAGAGCTTCGATGCCGCGCAAAAACGCTACGGCGTGGTCGCCGCCAGCAAAGAAATCAACTGGCACCCCCATGACCCGCGTTTCGACATGGCCAAAAACCCCAACGAACTCAATCGCCACGGCTGGGTGGTGGAGATTGACCCGTTCGACCCGCAATCCACCCCGGTCAAGCGCACTGCCCTGGGCCGCTTCAAGCACGAAAACGCGGCCCTGGCCGAAACCCGCGATGGCCGCGCCGTGGTGTACATGGGCGACGACGAGCGCGGCGAATTCATCTACAAATTCATCAGCCGCGACCCGATCATCCACGATAACCCCAAGGCCAACAGAGACCTGCTCGACCACGGCACCTTGTACGTGGCGATCTTCGACGCAGGCGATGGCGATGCGGATCATCCAAGGGGCAAGGGCCAATGGGTCGAGCTGACCCACGGTAAAAACGGCATCGACGCCAGCAGCGGGTTTGCCAGCCAGGCCGAAGTGCTGATCCACGCACGCCTGGCCGCCAGTATCGTCAAGGCCACACGCATGGATCGCCCGGAATGGATCGTGGTGAGCCCCACGGACGGCCAGGTCTACTGCACCCTCACCAACAACGCCAAGCGCGGCGAAGACGGCCAGCCGGTGGGCGGGCCCAACCCGCGCGAGAAAAACGTGTATGGCCAGATTCTGCGCTGGAAGGCCGATGCCGATAACCATGGCAGCAGTACATTCAGCTGGGACCTGTTTGTGGTCGCCGGCAACCCCGGCGTGCACGCCGGCCAGCCCAAGGGCGGCTCGTCCAACATCAACCCGCAGAACATGTTCAACAGCCCCGATGGCCTGGGGTTCGACAAGGCCGGGCGCTTGTGGATCCTCACCGATGGCGACTACAGCAATGCCGGCGACTTCGCGGGCATGGGCAATAACCAGATGCTCTGCGCCGACCCGAATACCGGCGAGATCCGCCGCTTCATGGTCGGGCCGGTGGCGTGCGAGGTGACGGGCATCAGCTTTTCGCCGGATCAGAAAACGCTGTTCGTGGGGATTCAGCATCCAGGCGAAACCGGCGGCTCGACCTGGCCGGAGCATCTGCCCAATGGCAAGCCGCGGTCCTCCGTGGTCGCGATCCGGCGCGACGATGGGGGCATTGTCGGCGCCTGACCGCTACAACCGCCTACCTTGATTTCAGCCAACCCAAAAACCCTGTGGAGAGCGGGCTTACTGTGGCGAGCAGGCTTGTCCTGCGTTGGGCTGCGCAGCAGCCCCAAAGCCAGGCTCTGAGCCGTATCAGGTACACCGCGTTTTGCTGAATTGGGGGCGCTTCGCCCCCCAACGCAGGACAAGCCTGCTCGCCACAGACAACCACCTATCCCAGTCCCGGTGCGCTACCATACGAGGCCCGACGCGGCGCCCTGCTGCGCGCAGGAGTTCGCATGGCCCACCCGTTTGAAACACTCACCCCCGACCTGGTCCTCGACGCCGTCGAAAGCATCGGCTTTCTCAGCGATGCGCGCGTGCTGGCGCTCAACAGCTACGAAAACCGCGTGTATCAGGTGGGCATCGAAGACAGCGAGCCGCTGATCGCCAAGTTCTATCGGCCGCAGCGCTGGACCAGCGAGGCGATCCTCGAGGAACACCGCTTCACCTTCGAGCTGGCCGAGTGCGACGTGCCGGTGGTTGCGCCGATGATCCACAACGGTGAAAGCCTGTTCGAACACGCCGGGTTCCGCTTCACGCTGTTTCCACGCCGGGGTGGCCGCGCGCCGGAGCCGGGTAACCTTGATCAACTGCACCGCCTTGGGCAACTGCTCGGCCGACTGCATGCGGTGGGCTCAACCCGCCCGTTCGAACACCGCGAAGCCCTGGGTGTGAAGAACTTCGGCCACGACTCCCTCACCACCCTGCTCGAAGGCAACTTCATCCCCAAAAGCCTGCTGCCCGCCTACGAGTCGGTCGCCCGCGACCTGCTCAAGCGCGTGGAAGAGGTGTACAAGGCCACGCCGCACAAGAACATCCGCATGCACGGCGATTGCCACCCCGGCAACATGATGTGCCGTGACGAAATGTTCCACATCGTCGACCTGGACGACTGCCGCATGGGCCCGGCGGTGCAGGACCTGTGGATGATGCTCGCCGGTGATCGCCAGGAATGCCTGGGGCAACTGTCGGAATTGATGGATGGCTATCAGGAATTCCATGACTTCGACCCCCGCGAACTGGCGCTGATCGAACCGCTGCGCGCCCTGCGCCTGATGCACTACAGCGCCTGGCTGGCCCGGCGTTGGGACGACCCGGCGTTCCCCCACAGTTTCCCGTGGTTCGGCAGCGAGCGTTATTGGGGCGACCAGGTGCTGGCGTTGCGCGAGCAGCTGTCGGCGCTCAACGAAGAACCCCTGAAGCTGTTTTAACCGGTGGGAGGGGGCGTGCTCCCGATGACGGTGTGTCAGCTAAAGCGGGATTGGCTGTCACACCGCTATCGAGAGCAAGTCCCCTCGCACATAAAGCAAAGCCAATCCCCCAGGCTGACAAATATCCTTACAATCACGCCTTTGTCAGTTGCCCGAGCAAGGATTCCGCATGCACGCCGCCAACCCCCGCAAGGGGTACATCCTGGGCCTTAGCGCCTACATCATCTGGGGCCTGTTCCCGCTCTACTTCAAAGCCATCGCCAGCGTGCCCGCCGTCGAGATCATCGTGCACCGGGTGTTGTGGTCGGCGCTGTTCGGCGGTTTGTTGCTGATGGTGTGGAAACACCCGGGCTGGTGGCGCGAGCTGCGCGACAACCCCAGGCGCCTGGCGATCCTGGCCCTCAGCGGTTCGTTGATTGCGGCCAACTGGCTGACTTATGTGTGGTCGGTGAACAGCGGGCGCATGCTCGAAGCAAGCCTGGGTTACTACATCAACCCACTGGTGAATGTGCTGCTGGGCATGCTGATCCTCGGCGAGCGCCTGCGCCGCCTGCAATGGGTGGCCGTGGGCCTGGCGGCGGTGGGTGTGGCGCAGCAGGTGTGGCAGGTCGGCAGTTTGCCGTGGGTGTCGCTGGTGCTGGCGCTGACCTTCGGTTTCTACGGGCTGATCCGCAAGCAGGCGCCGGTCAAGGCGCTGCCGGGGCTGGTGGTGGAAACCTGGATGCTGGTACCGATTGCCGTGGCGTGGTTGCTGTTCAACCCTTCGGCCCACAGCGCGCAGATGGCATTCTGGAGCACATCCGAAGCCTGGTGGCTGGTCGCAGCCGGTCCGGTCACGCTGGTGCCGCTGGTGTGTTTCAACGCCGCCGCACGGCATCTGCCCTACACCACCTTGGGTTTTTTGCAGTACATAGCGCCCACTCTGGTGCTGCTCCAGGCCGTGCTGCTGTTCGGCGAGCACCTGGCGCCGGCCACGCTGATTGCCTTCGCGTTCATCTGGGCCGGGCTGGCGGTGTACAGCGTGGATATCGGGTTGAACGCGCGCAAACGCTGATCACTCCTCGCTGCGCAGCTCCACCATCAAGTCATCGGCGAGGGTCTCCAGGGATTCCTGCAGGGTTTCCAGGGACAAACCGGACGGCACCTGCAGCAGGGCTTCGGCACTGAACAGCGGGTCGCCACTCATGGGCGCCGGGCGCACATCGGTGCTCAGGCGCTCCAGGTTGACGCCCTGGCGGCTGAGCAGCGCGGTAATCTCGCGCACGATGCCCGAGCGGTCATTGCCCAGCAGCGTCATCACAATCGACTTGGACGTCGACGCCTGCCCGCTGCTGCCCTCGCCCACCAGCACACGAATGCCATGGGTGGACAGGTCCTCCAGCGCGCCCACCAGCGCCTGTCGGCTCTCGGCCGGCACGCTCACCCGCAGAATCCCGGCAAACTGCCCGGCCATATGCGCCATGCGGCTTTCCAGCCAGTTGCCACCGTGGGCGGCAATGTTCTGCGCGATGCGTTCGACGAGGCCGGGTTTGTCGGCGGCGATAATTGTGAGTACAAGATGGTCCATGGCGAAGCCCTCTGGAAATCAATCTACAAAGTGGACCCGCAGGCCCTCGAAAACAAATCGTGTACCATTTTTATTTTTATCTGGAACAATCCAACGGTTTCTTGAGAACATCCGGCTCTTCGCTGTGACCGCATGATCAAAATGGGTCGCTAAACGACGTATTGAGTCTGATATTCACAAGCACAAGTCATCATGTAGTATGCCCAACCGGGCACTACATAATGATCATCAGATTAAGCGCATAAGCTCCGCAGAGTGAGGCAAGCAATGACTGAACACGTTCAAGTCGGTGGCCTGCAGGTCGCCAAAGTCCTGTTCGACTTCGTCAACAACGAAGCGATTCCCGGCACCGGCCTCACGGCCGAGCAGTTCTGGGCCGGCGCCGACCAGGTCATTCACGACCTCGCGCCGAAGAACAAGGCCCTGCTCGCCAAACGCGACGATTTCCAGGCGCAGATCGACGCCTGGCACCAGGCTCACGCCGGCCAGGCCCACGACGCGGTGGCCTATAAAGCCTTCCTGCAAGACATCGGCTACCTGCTGCCGGAAGTCGCAGATTTCCAGGCCACCACTGAAAACGTCGACGACGAAATCGCCCGCATGGCCGGCCCGCAGCTGGTGGTGCCGGTAATGAACGCGCGCTTTGCCCTCAACGCCTCCAACGCCCGCTGGGGTTCGCTGTACGACGCGCTCTATGGCACCGACGCCATCAGCGAAGCCGACGGCGCCGAGAAGGGCAAGGGCTACAACAAGGTGCGTGGCGACAAGGTCATCGCCTTCGCCCGCGCCTTCCTTGACCAGGCTGCGCCACTCAGCGCCGGCAGCCATGCCGAGTCCACCGGCTACAAAATCGTCGATGGCGTGCTCATCGTGGCCCTTAAAGGTGGCAGCAACAGTGGCCTGCGCGACGATGCCCAGCTCATTGGCTTCCAGGGCCCGGCAGCCGCGCCGATTGCAATCCTGCTGAAAAACAACGGCCTGCATTTCGAAATCCAGATCGACGCCAGCACCCCGGTTGGCCAGACCGATGCCGCCGGCATCAAAGACATCCTGATGGAAGCCGCACTCACCACCATCATGGACTGCGAAGACTCCGTCGCCGCCGTCGATGCCGACGATAAAGTGGTGATCTACCGCAACTGGCTCGGCCTGATGAAGGGCGACCTGGCTGAAGAAGTCGCCAAGGGCGGGACCACCTTCACCCGCACCATGAACCCCGACCGCGTCTACACCGGCGTGCACGGCGAGGACGTGACGCTGCACGGCCGTTCGCTGCTGTTCGTGCGCAACGTGGGTCACCTGATGACCATCGACGCGATCCTCGACAAACACGGCAACGAAGTGCCCGAAGGCATTCTCGACGGCCTGCTCACCAGCCTGGCGGCGATCCACAGCCTCAACGGCAACAGCAGCCGCAGCAACAGCCGCACTGGCTCGGTGTACATCGTCAAACCGAAGATGCATGGCCCCGAAGAAGTGGCGTTCACCAACGAGTTGTTCGGTCGCATCGAGGACGTGCTGAAGCAGCCACGCAACACCCTCAAGGTCGGGATCATGGACGAGGAGCGCCGCACCACGGTCAACCTCAAGGCCTGCATCCAGGCGGCCAGCGAGCGCGTGGTGTTCATCAACACCGGCTTCCTCGACCGCACCGGCGATGAAATCCACACCTCCATGGAAGCCGGCGCGATGGTGCGCAAGGCCGCCATGAAAGCGGAAAAATGGATCGGCGCCTACGAAAACTGGAACGTCGACATTGGCCTGCGCGCCGGCCTGCAGGGCCGCGCCCAGATCGGCAAAGGCATGTGGGCCATGCCCGACCTGATGGCCGCCATGCTCGAACAGAAAATCGCTCACCCCCTGGCCGGTGCCAACACCGCCT
Source organism: Pseudomonas sp. MH9.3 (assembly GCF_034354675.1). Classification (NCBI taxonomy): domain Bacteria; kingdom Pseudomonadati; phylum Pseudomonadota; class Gammaproteobacteria; order Pseudomonadales; family Pseudomonadaceae; genus Pseudomonas; species Pseudomonas sp. MH9.3. The sequence goes on from NZ_CP133785.1 coordinate 3,156,563, forward strand.
GGGTGCCGTCGCCAACCGCCGCCGCCCTGCATGCGTTGCACTATCACAAGGTCGACGTATTCGCCCGCCAGGTGGAACTTGCCCAGCGCGAACGCGCCTCGGTGGACGATATCCTGACGATTCCGCTGGCCGGCTCTACCGATTGGTCCGACGAAGAAATCCGCAACGAACTGGACAACAACGCCCAGGGCATCCTCGGTTACGTGGTGCGCTGGATCGACCAGGGTGTGGGCTGCTCCAAAGTGCCGGACATCAACGATGTTGGCCTGATGGAAGACCGCGCCACCCTGCGTATTTCCAGCCAGCACATTGCCAACTGGCTGCGCCACGGCATCGTCAGCGAAGCCCAGGTGCTGGAAAGCCTCAAGCGCATGGCGCCGGTGGTGGACCGCCAGAATGCCGGGGATGCGCTGTACCGGCCGTTGGCGCCGGACTTCGACAGCAACATCGCGTTTCAGGCCGCGGTGGAACTGGTGATTGAAGGGACCAAACAGCCCAATGGTTACACCGAGCCGGTGTTGCACCGCAGGCGTCGGGAGTTCAAGGCTAAAAACGGCCTGTAAATGAAAAAGCCCTGATCGAGAGATCAGGGCTTTTTCTTTGGTTTCAGGGTCACTGGAGTGGCGCTATCGGGAGCAAGTCCCCTCGCACATCTGCAAGGTATTCACAGCTCGACATGTGGGAGGGGGCTTGCTCCCGATGAGGCCAGCACCGTCACCTCACCATCAGGAAATCATCCCCAACTCCCGCTTCACCATCTGCGCCAACTTCACGCTATCAATCGGCTTGAGCAAAAAATCCACCACGCTCAAATGCATCGCATCAATCACATCCGGCGCCTCGGCGTCCCCCGACATAATGATGATCGGCAACGCCGCGCGGGTGGATTCACGCACCTGGCGGATCAGCTCAAGACCACTCCCGGGAGCCATGCGCAGGTCGGTAATCAACAAGCCGATCGAGCTGCTGGTTTTCAATAACTCCCACGCTGCCTCACCACTGTCGGCCGTCATGCAGCGAATACCGTCCAGCCCCAGAATCTCCGCCAACAGTTCACGCGCATCCTTGTCGTCATCAACAATCAATACACGCTGTGGCGGTAAATCAGGTTCCAGCATCACGGCGCTCAGCGCCTCGCGCTCGGCATCACTCAAAATATCGTGGTCGGACATACAGTTCTCAGCAGTTCTATTCAATCTCGCAGCACACTCGTCAGACATCTGCGCAAGGGCGTTCAATGTGCACTTCGTCGGAAACTTTGCCTAGTGGGCGTTCCACGGGGTTTGCACGGTAGTCCCATAGGGTTTTTCCCTAGTCCGTGCAGTCACTTCGCTACCTAGACTTACGTCCAATGGGCACCCGCCGTGCGCCAGCCGACCATGCAGCACGATAACGACAAAAACATTGCGGTCACTGTTATGAGTAAAGCTGATGCTTTCGCCCAGGCGGGAAAAACCGCCGTCTTGCAGAACATCCACGGCACCCTGCAATTCCTGCAGCGCTTTTCGCCGTTCAACCAAATGGAGAACGCGCACCTGGCGTTTCTGGTGGAGCAATGCCAGCTGCGCTTTTACGGCACCGGCGACAGCATCCTCAAACCGGCGGGCGGGCCGGTGGAGCACTTCTATATCGTCAAGCAAGGCCGCGTGGTGGGTGAACGCCCGGACTCGACCGAAACCACCTTCGAAATCACCACCGGCGAATGCTTTCCGCTGGCCGCATTGCTCGGTGAACGAGCAACCCGCACCGAACACAAAGCCGCCGAAGACACCTTCTGCCTGCAATTGAACAAGCCGGCCTTTATCAAGCTGTTTGCGCTGTCCAGCCCGTTCCGCGATTTCGCCTTGCGCGGCGTCAGCAGCCTGCTGGACCAGGTCAACCAGCAGGTGCAGCAAAAGGCCGTGGAAACCCTCGGCACCCAATACTCCCTGAACACCCGCCTGGGCGACCTGGCCATGCGCCATCCGGTGATGTGCAGCCCGCAGACACCGCTGCGCGAAGCCGTGACGCTGATGCATGAACAGCAAGTGGGCAGCATCGTGATCGTCGACGACCAGCAGGCGCCTCTGGGCATCTTCACCCTGCGCGACCTGCGCCAGGTGGTGGCCGACGGCACCGGTGACTTCAGCCAGGCCATCGCGGGGCACATGACCCAGGCGCCGTTTTTTCTCACCCCGGACCACAGCGCTTTCGACGCCGCTATCGCCATGACCGAACGGCACATCGCCCACGTGTGCCTGGTCAAGGACCAGCGCCTGTGCGGCGTGGTGTCCGAACGCGACCTGTTTTCCCTGCAACGGGTCGACCTGGTGCACCTGGCCCGCACCATCCGTAACGCGCCCAGGGTCGACAACCTGGTGGCGATGCGCGGCGAGATCGGTCAACTGGTGGAGCGCATGCTCGCCCACGGTGCCTCGTCCACCCAGATCACCCACATCATCACGCTGCTCAACGACCACACCGTGTGCCGGGTGATCGAACTGACCCTCGCCGAAAAGGGCGACCCGGGCGTGCCATTCAGTTGGCTGTGCTTCGGCAGCGAAGGACGCCGCGAACAGACGCTCTACACCGATCAGGACAACGGCATCCTGTTCGAGGCCAGGGACGCCGCCGAAGCCGCCGAGCGACGCGGGCGCCTGCTGCCGTTGGCGCAGCAGATCAACCAGAGCCTGGCGCTGTGCGGCTTCAGCCTGTGCAAGGGCAACATCATGGCCGGCAACCCCGAGCTGTGCCTGTCTCGCTCTGAATGGGCACGCCGGTTTGCGGCGTTCATTCGCGAGGCCACCCCGGAAAATCTGCTGGGCTCGAGCATCTATTTCGACCTGCGCGTGGTGTGGGGCGATGAGCAGGGCTGTGAGCAACTGCGCCAGGGCGTCCTTGACCAGGTCGCCGACAACCGCCTCTTCCAGCGCATGCTGGCCGAGAACGCCCTGCGCCAGCGCCCGCCGGTTGGGCGCTTTCGCGACTTCGTGCTGACGCGCAACGGCGCCGAAAAGGCCACACTCGATCTCAAGGTGCAGGGCCTTACGCCATTCGTTGACGGCGCGCGACTGCTGGCCCTGGCCAATGGCATTCACGCCAATAACACCCTGGAGCGCCTGCGTCAGTTGGTGATCAAGGCCGTGATCGAGCCGCTGGACGGCGCCGCGTATGAAGAGGCCTATCACTTTATCCAGCAGACCCGCATGCAGCAGCACCAACTGCAAAGCCGGGAAAACCAGCCGTACTCCAACCGCGTCGACCCCGACAGCCTCAACCACCTGGACCGCCTTATCCTGCGCGAATCCCTGCGCCAGGCCCAACGCCTGCAGAGCAGCCTGACATTTCGGTATCAGCTGTGAGCCTGTTCAGCTGGCTGCGCAAGACAAAACCGCGGCTCGACGCGGCGCAGCAGCAACGCCTGGTGCAACTGCCCTCACCCTGCGCACTGGGCGACGGTTCTTTGCGCAGCCAGCGCTGGGTGGTGGTGGACCTGGAAACCAGCGGTCTGAACCTTAACCGCGACCAGGTGCTGTCCATCGGCGCCGTGGTCATTGAGGACGGTGCGGTGGACTTCTCGCAACTGTTCGAACGCACGCTGCACCGCGCCGACAACCGGCTCAGCCCCAGCGTGCTGATCCACGGCCTGGGCCCCAGCGCCATCGCCGCCGGCAGCGACCCGGTGGAGGCGCTGCTGGACTTCATGGCGTTTGTCGGCGACAGCCCGCTGCTGGCCTTCCATGCGCCGTTCGATCAACACATGCTGGGCCGCGCGCTCAAGGACAGCCTGGGCTATCGCCTGGCCCACCCGTTCCTCGACGTGGCCGAGATCGCCCCGCTGCTGTGCCCCGACGCGCCACTGCGTGAAGCCGGGCTGGACGACTGGATCCACCACTTTGGCCTGCAGGTGGGCGAACGCCATCACGCCAGCGCCGATGCCCTGGCCACGGCGGAACTGATGCTGATTCTGTTCAGCCGCGCGCGCCGACAGCACATCGACTCACCGAAGGCCTTGCAAGAGCGCTTGGGCCAATGGAGACGGCGCAAACACGCGCCATCGTTTTAATGTCACCTCCCGACAAACGCCAATTGCGCCCATCCGATGCCTCTGCCACAATCGCGAATAATTCTCGTTAGTTTAAACAATTCGTTTATCCGGTGATGCCTTGTCGTCAGTCCAGCCTCCCCACAGTGAGCTTGTTGGTGCGTTGTATCGCGACCATCGTGGCTGGCTGCTGGCCTGGCTGCGGCGCAACGTGGCCTGCGCCAGCCGCGCCGAAGACTTGAGTCAGGACACCTTCGTGCGCCTGCTGGGACGTGCCGAGCTGCGCGAACCCCGCGAGCCACGTGCCTTTTTGGTGTCCATCGCCAAAGGCCTGCTCTTCGACTACTTCCGCCGCGCGGCGCTGGAACAGGCCTACCTCACCGAATTGATGCTGATCCCGCAAAGCGAACACCCCTCGCCCGAAGAACAGCAATTGATCCTCGAAGACCTCAAGGCCATCGACCGCCTGCTCGGCAAACTGTCGAGCAAGGCTCGCGCCGCGTTTCTGCACAGCCGCCTGGATGGCATGGGCCACGCCGAAATCGCCCAGCGCCTGGGCGTCTCGGTGCCCCGCGTGCGCCAGTACCTGGCCCAGGGGATTCGCCAGTGCTACATCGCCTTGTACGGCCAGCCGCTGTGATAGGTGCCAAACCGGTCTCGGCGCGGGTGCTGGATGCCGCGATTGCCTGGCAACTGTCCCTCGACGCGGGCGACGCCAGCGCGGTGGAACAGGAAGAATTGCGCAGATGGCTGGCCAGCGATGCCGAGCACGCCCGCGCCTGGCGCCAGCTGGGCATGCTCGATCAGCGTTTCAGCGCAGCCTCGGGCCCGGCGCGGGCGGCCTTGCTGCAGTCGCGCGAAGGCATTCGCCAACGCGTACGCAAACTGGGGCGGGGCCTGGCGAGTATCGCGCTGGTGTGCGGGCTGGCGTTGTTTGCCGGCGAGCGCTACGTGCCGCTGCATTACTGGCTCGCCGACCAACGCACCGCCACCGGCGAGCAGCGCACGCTGACACTGGCCGATGGCACCTCGATCAACCTCAACACCCACAGCGCCATCGACGTGCGTTTCGACGAAAAGCGCCGCCTGATCGTGTTGCAGGCCGGGGAAATTCTGATCGAAACCGGCCATGACGACGCGCGCCCGTTTTACGTGCAAACCCCCGACGGCAGCCTGCGGGCGCTGGGCACGCGGTTCATCGTCAAGCGCGAAGACCACGCCACGCGCCTGAGCGTGTTGCAGTCGGCCGTGGCCGCGCAGCCTGAGGCGCAGCACCAGGCACAGGTGGTCAAGGCCGGCCAGCAAGTGCTGATGCGCAGCGATGGTTTGGGCCCCTTGCTGGCCGTCACCCCCGGCAGCGACGCCTGGACGCGCGGCATGCTGGTGGTCGACAACGCGCGTCTCGCTGACGTGATCAAGGAGCTCGGCCGCTACCGCAGCAGCCACCTGGGCGTGGATAAAAACGTGGCCGACCTGCGCATCACCGGCAGCTTCCCGCTGCGCGATACCAACCTGGCGCTCAATGCATTGCTGCCGACGCTGCCGGTGCAAATCGAGCAGCACACACCGTGGTGGGTGACGGTGCGCGCCAGGCCTTGAAATGCGGGAGGGGCTTGCCCCCGATGAGGCCCTCAACAACAACCCAAAAAAATATTTACCGCCCGCCCTATCACTTTCCCATTCTCATCCGGCTCCTAGGCAATCGAGAACTATTTCCATCAGGAGCCGCCCCTTCATGTCCCGCACGCTCGACACCTTGTTGCGCCCCAGCCTGTTAGCCGTGGCCATTGCCTTCGGCGCCCCGCTCGCCAGCCCCTTGCTGCTCGCCGCCGAACACGCCGCAAGCGTGCGCGCCTACAACCTGCCGTCCGCGCCCCTGGCCAGCACCCTCAACCAGATCGCCAGTCAGGCCGGCCTTGCGCTGACCCTCAACCCGACGCTCGCCGCCGGCAAGACCTCGGCACCAGTCAAGGGCCAGTTCGATGCGCAGAGCGCGCTGCGTGAAGCCTTGCGCGGGACGGGGCTGCAACTGGAGCAAGGCACGGCAGGGACGTTTACGTTGGTGCCGATTCCGGACGGGGTTGTGGCGTTGCCGCAGACCAGCGTTATCGGGCAGGGCAATTATGAAAGTGCGTGGGGGCCGGTGGAGGGTTACCTGGCCAAGCGCACCGCCGCCGGCACCAAGACAGACACTGCACTGGTCGAAGCACCGCGCTCGATTTCTGTTGCCACCCGCGAGCAGATGCAGGATCGCAACGTTCAGAACCTGGACGATGCCGTCAAATACATGCCCGGCATTGTGTCCGCCAGCTACGGCAGCGACACACGCTACGACTGGATGCGCGTACGCGGCTTCGAACCCACCCAATTCCTCGACGGCCTGCCACTGCCGCGCGGTGTGTACGCCAACCCTAAAGCCGAAACGTGGAATCTGGACCGCCTCGCCCTGCTGCGCGGCCCGGCCTCGTCGGTCTATGGCCAGACCCCGCCGGGCGGTCTGCTGGACATGGTCAGCCGGCGTCCCAGCGCAGAACCGAGTAACGCAGTGCAGGTGCAGTACGGCAGTGACAACTACCGCCAGATCAACTTTGACAGCACCGGCAAAATCGATGACGAAGGCCGGTTTCTCTACAGCCTCAGCGGTGTGCTGCGTGATGCTGGCACCCAGGTCGACCATATCGACAATAAGCGCTACAACATCGCGCCCAGCCTGACCTGGAATATCGATACCGACACCAAGTTGACCCTGCTGTCACAGTTCACCCGCGATGATACCGGCACCACCAGCCAGTTCCTGCCGATCCAAGGCACCAAGATCAAATCACCGCTAGGCGAGGTTTCCCACCACAAGAACCTTGGCGATCCCGATTACGACTTCTACGACCGTACCTACTACGCACTCGGCTATGCTTTCGAGCATCGCTTCAACGATACTTGGCAATTCAAGCAGAACCTACGCTACACCAAGTCCGAATTGGCGTTCCAACAACTGACGGTCGGCTCCTTCGCGTTCTCCCCTGCTGATGCCAATGGCAATATCAGCCGCTCCTCGACCAACGTGGACGAGGACATCAGCCAGTTCGCAGTGGATAACAATTTCCAGGCTGACTTCGCCACCGGCGACATCACTCACACTCTGCTGCTGGGTCTGGATCATCAGCGCACCGATACCTCTTACCTGGCGATTTTCGGCGACGGCGGCACCACCAACATTTTCAACCCGGTCTACGGTCAGCCGATCGTACGCCCGGCGCGCTCAACGGCCTTCTACGATTACAACCAGAAAACCGTGCAGACCGGCCTTTACGTGCAGGACCAAATGGCCCTCGATAACTGGCGCCTGACCCTTGGCGGCCGTGAAGACTGGGTACACCAGGGCACAACCTACTTCAATAAAAACGACGCCACCAATACCGACCGCAGCAAGAACTTCAGTGGCAACGCGGCGCTGAGCTATGTGTTCGATTCAGGTTTCGTGCCCTACCTTTCCTACGCCGAGTCGTTCCAGCCCGCGAGCAACGCCAGCGTAGACCCCGTCCAGTCGTTCAAACCGACCGAAGGCCAGCAGTGGGAACTGGGGATCAAATACCAGCCGCCCGGCTCCAACACACTGCTCAGTGCCGCGGTCTACGACCTGACGCAGAAGAATGTACAAGTCACAAGCTTCCAGTCCGGTGGTGCCTCGGTCACCGATCAGACCGGCGAAGTGAAGGTCAAGGGCCTGGAATTGGAAGCCGTGTCTGACGTGACCGATAACCTCAAGGTAATCGCGGCCTACACCCTGGCCAAGTCTGAAGTGCAAAAGGGCCAGTACAAAGGCAACCGGCTGCAACTGATCCCCAATCAGCAAGCCTCGCTGTGGACCGACTACACCTGGCATACCGGACCACTCGACGGTTTCGGTATCGGCTTTGGCGCGCGCTACACCGGCAACACCTATGGCGACCAGGCCAACACCTGGGCCGGCAAAGCCAATGCCTACACCGTGTTCGACGGCGCCGTACACTATGACCTGGGCCGACTGGACAATAGCCTCAAGGGTGCGTCGGTGAAAGTGAACGCCACTAACCTGTTCAACAAGGATTACATTTCCACCTGCGACGGCTCCTACTGCTACTTCGGCGACCAACGCAGCGTAGTCGCCAGTGCCACTTATCAGTGGTAATCCGCTGAGTTAACCACCAAGCCGTCCTCCGGGACGGCTTCGGTGCGTTTGAAGGCTAGAAAAATGAAAAGCAAAACCATCCGCCGCTGGTCCTTCATCCACACCTGGACCAGCCTGATCTGCACCGTATTCCTGTTGCTGCTCGCCCTCACCGGGCTGCCGCTGGTGTTTCATCATGAGATCGACCACCTGCTGGGCAATGAGCCGACGCTTGCGCAGATGCCGGCCGACACGCCGCAGCTCGATCTGGAACGACTGGTCGCTAAAGCCCAGGCCCATCGCCCGGGCGAGGCCATGCAGTATTTGGCCTGGGACGAGGACGACAAAAACGGGGTAATCGCGATCATGGCGGCGACCGCCGGCACCGAGCCCAATTCGTCGCACACCTTCATGCTCGACGCACGCACCGGTGAATCGGTGGAGATGCCCTCGGCCAATGGCGGTTTTACGCTGTTCGTGCTGCGCCTGCATGTGGACATGTTCGCCGGCCTGCCGGGCAAGTTGTTGCTGGCGTTCATGGGCTTGCTGTTTGTGTTGGCGATTGTCTCCGGCACGGTGCTGTACCTGCCGTTCATGCGCCGCTTGAAATTCGGCACGGTGCGCCAGGATAAATCCACGCGCCTGCGCTGGCTCGACCTGCACAACCTGCTCGGCGCGGTTACCCTGACCTGGACGCTGGTGGTGGGCGTGACCGGCGTGATCAGTGCCTGTGCCGACCTGATCATCGCCGCCTGGCGCACCGACAGCCTCAGCGCCATGATCGAACCCTACAAGAACGCCCCGCCGCTGACGCAGCGCGCACCGGTCAGCGAGTTGCTGAGCATTGCCGCCAAGGCCGCGCCGGGCATGCAGCCGGACTTCATCGCCTTCCCCGGCACACGCTTTTCCAGCGAGCACCACTACGCCGTGTTCATGAAAGGCAGCACGCACCTGACCTCGCACCTGCTCACGCCGGTACTGATCGACGCCCGCACCCTGACCGTCACCGCCATCGCCGAACGACCGTGGTACATGGACGCCATGGGCATGTCGCAGCCGTTGCATTTTGGTGACTACGGCGGCATGACGATGAAAATTCTGTGGGCGGTACTGGATGTGCTGACCATCATTGTGCTGGGCAGCGGGGTGTACCTGTGGCTCGTGCGGCGCAAGGCGGGCAAGGCATGAAGCCGCGCCAGTCGAGTTTCTGGAAGGTGTTTGGTATACCGCTGGGGATCGGCCTGCTCAGTGCCGCCGGGCTGTTTGCGGCGCTGCTGGGCGACGGGCTCTGGGACGTTTTGAGCTGGGTGGGGCTGGGGGTTCCAGCGGTGATTGGCGCCTGGGGGTTGTTGGCGCGGCGCGGCTGAATGCGCTATCGGGAGCAAGCCCCCTCCCACATTTGAAAGTATTCACAATTCAAAATGTGGGAGGGGGCTTGCTCCCGATGAGGCCCGAAAAAACACCACAATCTCCTCGCCAGCCATCGCCCAACCTCATAGGCTAGGCCCCAGCCCACTTCGAGGAATACCCATGTCCACGCCCAGCATGACCTTGTTCCACAACCCCGCTTCACCCTTCGTGCGCAAAGTCCGCGTGCTGCTGATCGAAACCGGCCAGCAGGACCGCGTGGCCCTGCACGACTGCGTGCCGACGCCGGTCAGTCCGGACGCCCAGGTGGTGCAAGGCAACCCTGTCGGCAAGATCCCGGCCCTGCGCCTGGCCGATGGCAGCAGGCTGCACGACAGCCGGGTGATCCTCGATTACCTCGACCACCAGCACGTCGGCAACCCACTGATCCCTCGCGACGGCTCAGCCCGCTGGCGTCGCCTCACATTGGCCTCGATGGCCGACGGCATTCTGGATGCCGCCGTGCTGACGCGCTACGAGCTCGCCCTGCGCCCGGTGGAAAAACACTGGGCTGCGTGGCTGGACGAACAACGCATTAAGATACGCCGCACCCTCGCCGAGCTGGAACAGGATGCGATGGCCGAGCTGGCCAGCCATTTCGACATCGCCGCCATCAGCGTGGCCTGTGCCTTGGGCTACCTTGACTTCCGCCATCCGGACCTGCAATGGCGGGCGGATAACCCCAGGCTTGCGCAGTGGTATGCCGAGGTCAGCCAGCGGCCTTCGATGCTGCAGACCCAGCCGCCTGCCTGACATTCTGTGGCGAGCGGGCTTGCCCCGCGTTGGGCTGCGAAGCAGCCCCCTCAAGCAGATTGCGGTGCTTCAGGCACTCCTCTGCGGCTGGTTTTGGGGCTGCTGCGCAGCCCAGCGCGGGGCAAGCCCGCTCGCCACAACAGCGTGTTGATCCTGCTCACCAACTGTTCCCTTAACTGTTGATCCTCGCGCAAGCCCATCATTGCTCAACCCCCTTGCGCCGGCCCACGCCGTACCAGTCCAGTTTGCGCGTCAGCACCATCACCGTGCCGAGCAGGGCGAACAGCAACAGCGATCCCATCAGCAGCGCATAATCCTCGGCGCTGAGCAGCCCGTACAACAAGCCATACAGCGCCGCCAACCCCGCCGAAAACCGCAGGCCATGGGCAAGGCTGCGCAGCACATGGCACAGGTAAAAGCCGATCAACAGCACACCGGCACTCGCCGAGATCAGGTAGGCCAAGGCGAACCCCAGGTGCTCGGCCAACGACAACAGCAGCAGATAAAAGAACGCCAGGGCCGCGCCCACCAGGCCGTACTGGATCGGGTGCAGCGCCAGGTTCTTCAGCACTTCGAACAGGAAGAAGCCGCCAAAAGTCAGGGCGATGAACAGCAACGCGTATTTGATCGCGCGGTCGCTCTTGAGGTACTGGTCCACCGGATCGATGAAGTTCACGCCGAAGCTGCGGTTGTTGAAGTCCTCACAGGCCTGGCGGTCCAGACAGCTTTGCAGGGCTTGCTCCAGGTTGGTGGCAAAAAACGAGGTTTGCCAGCGAGCAGTAAAGCCCTTGTTCGTCACGTCCCGTTGCGTCGGCAGGAAGTTGCCGATAAAGCTGGGGTGCGGCCAGTTGGAAGCGAGTGACACCTGGCTGGTCTTACCCACTGGCAACACGTGCAGCTGTTCGGTGCCTTGCAGGCGCAGGTCGAACGCGAACTCCAGCGCGGCGGGCTTGTGGCTGTCCAGCGCCGGCAGCGCCACGTGCACACCCTCCCCCAGCCAGTCCACCAGAGAGCCCGGTGCGAACGCGAGGCGCTGGCTGCCCAGTTCCAGTTTCAGCGCATTTTCGATGCCGCGAATATCGCTGACACCCACCGCCAGAAACGCCGGTTCAAAGCGGTAATCGGCAAAATGCTCGGTAATGCCCAACTGCTCAGGCAACTCGAAACGCCCGCTGATGCGGTTGTCGGCATGGAACAGTCGCGCCTGGTAGATGCCACGCGTACGCAGCTCGGTGTGCACCTGGCCATCGAGTTCAAACCGCTCCGGCAGGAAATACAGACGACCGCGTTCTTCACGGGTTTCTTCGTAGCGTTGATTGAGTTTTTCATTGAGCTTCCACTCGCGCACGGTCCTGCGATACGGCACCACCATCACCGGCCCGGTGAGGCGCTGTGGGTAACTGGAGCTGCGGGCGATATCCGCCAATACCTCATCGCGCCTTTGCTGACGATCACTGATGAGGCCATCGATCATCATCAACGGAATCAGCAACAGCAACATCAGCAGCGCAATGGCGCCAAGTTTGTAAAGCAGGCTTCGGTTCATGGGGCTCTCCCTGTTTTGGATGGGCAGAGCGTGAGCCGCGCATGTGGGCGATTTATGTGGGCATCGTGGAGACTGTGTGGAGATGCAGCACCACTTGCACGCCGCCCGGCACATTGCCGATCGCCATGGCGCCGCCGTGCAGCTTCATTACTTCTTCGACAAAGTTGAGGCCCAGGCCGGTACTTTTGCGTCCGCTGGCCGGGCGCGGCAGCGAGTAAAAGCGCTCGCTCAGGCGCGGCAGGGCATAGTCGGGAATCGGCTCCGCCTGGTTGAACAGGCTGACGTCTACATCGTGCTGCCGCACCTGCGCGCTGAACCTCAGCGTGCCGCCCGCCGGGGTGAAGTCCAGGGCGTTATCCAGCAGATTGCCCAGCGCCTGGCGCAACAGAAAGGGCTCGCCGAACACCTGTACATCCGCCGCAATGGCCTGCTCGACCCGCAGCCCGGCGCCTTCAATACGCGCGCACTGCGCCTTGAGCACCTCATCGACCAATGCCCCCAGCGCAATGCTCGCCTGCTCTTCCAGGCCCTGGCGCTGTTCGACCTGCGCCAGGTTCAGCAGGCGTTCGATCAGCTGCTGCAGGCGCGCGCTTTCGCTGTCGATATTGCCGACAAAGCGCTGCTGCTGTTCGCGGCTCATGTCGCCCTGCAACAACTCCGCCGCACCGCGAATCGCCGCCAGCGGGCTTTTCAACTCGTGCGTCAGGGTGTGCACGTAATGCTCAACGTATGCCTTGCCTTCCAGTTGCGTGCGCATGTGTTCCACGGCGGTGGACAACTGCTTGAGCTCGCCGCCCCGGTAATGCGGCAACTCGGCACGGCGCCCTTCGCTGACTGCCTCGGCATAGGCGGTGAGGCGCCGCAAGGCAGCGCTCAACCACCACGACAGCAACGCGCCAAGCAGCAGGCCGAGCACCACCAGCCCGGCGCCGTACCACAGCAAACGGCGCTCGGTGCGGTCGACATAGGGTTGCAAGGAGCTGTTGGGCTTGGCCACGGTGACCACGCCGATGATCCGTCCGTTGTCGCGGATCGGTGCGCCCACGTGCATCACCGACGAGGCCGGGTCGTCGGGGTCGCTGCGGGTGGAGCGCGCGCCGTATTCACCGCGCAGGGTCAGGTACACGTCGTTCCAGCGGGAATAATCCTGGCCCAGCGCTTCGCCCGTGGAGTCGAGCAGCACACGGCCCTGGGCGTCGGTCACATAGATGCGATGGTTGACCTGGTTTTTCGGCAGCCCCCAAATGGTCGCGCCCGGCTGGCGGCTGCCGTAGGCCTTAAGCAGCTCCGGCCAATGGCTTTGGCCGAGGGTGCCGTTCTTCACGTCATCGCGCAGCACTTCGGCCAGCAGGTTCGCGGTGTCCACCAGGGTTTCCTCGGTGGACTGGCGCACACCGGGACGGATTTCGTTCATGACGGTGCTGAGCACGAAATAACCGGTAAGGCCGATAAACAGCGCATACACCAGGAAAATCCGCAGCCCCAGGCGCATCAGCTGTTGCCGGGGCTGTAGCTGTAGCCGAGGCCGCGATGGGTCTGGATCGGCTCAGCCTGCGCCGCCACGCTGCGCAATTTGCTGCGCAGGCTTTTGATGTGAGTGTCGATGTTGCGTTCGTAGCCGGCGTCGGCGGGCACGCCCACCGCGTCCAGCAGTTGCTCGCGACTGAATATTCGCTCGGGTTGTTCCAGCAGGCTTTGCAGCAGGCGGAACTCATGGCGGGTCAGGCTCAGGGGCTGGCCGCGATAGGTGATCTGCATGCGCTCCAGATCAATCTGGAACACCGCAGGCGCCGCAACCGGGCCGACCCGCTTGAGAATCGCGCGCACCCGCGCCGCCACTTCACGCGGGCTGAACGGCTTGACCACGTAGTCGTCGGCGCCGATCTCCAGCCCCACCACCCGGTCGATCTCGCCATCCCGGGCACTGAGAAACATCACGGGCACTTCGCTGAAACGGCGCAATTGCCTGCAGGTTTCAAAGCCGCTGATATCCGGCAGGCCAATGTCGAGAATCACCAGGTCAGCCGGGGTCTGGCGCTGATGCGCAAGCGCCGCCTGGCCGAGGGTCAGCCAGGTGGTGGTGAACCCTTCGCCTTGCAGGGCGAAGATCAGCGTATCGGCAATTGCGGCTTCGTCTTCGACAATCAGGATGTGCGCCATGGCGGTCCGTCAGCAGTCCGGTTTGTCGGCAGTGTAGCGCCGCGCCGGGTTCACCGCCGCGCCGAATTCGCGCAGGGCCTTGGCGCCGATCAACAGCGGATAGTTGAAGCTGCTGCGGTCGGTGAGGTTGACCTCGACGGTGCGTTTGACGTCGCCCAGGCACATTTCCAGGTCGATCACCGGCCGCTTGGTCACGCTGGTCTCGTCCTTGTCGTCATCCTCGTCAGCGCGGCTCTTGATCTTGCTGATACGCGCGACCTTGTGCTCGTACACCTTGTTCGACGCGTCCTGGCCGCCGAGGCGAAAGCGTACCCAGTCGTCGCCGTCACGGGTGAACGTCTGAATGTCGCGGGCCGACAGCGAGGCGGTCAGCGCGCCGGTGTCCATCTTGGCCTTGAAGGTCTCGCCGATCTCCGGCAACTGGATGTATTCGTAGCGCCCGTAGAGGGTCGGTTCGGCGGCCATGACGGGCAGGGCAACCAGGGTGAACGCGGCAAGGAGCAATTTCACGGCGTGATTTCCTCGAAAGAAGGTGGGCGGATTCTAGACCGCAAACCCGGCACTTAGTTGGATGACCGAGCATAGCGTGCCCGTTGTGAAACATTCGTAGGGTGATTTGCGATTTGGCCTCTGGACCGCGCTTGCTTATGATGAGCGGCCCACAGGAATTCCAAGAGTTGCTTATGCGCCGCCTGCTCACCGGCTGTTGCGTCACGTTGCTGCTGTTGCTCAATACGCTGATCCTGATCGGCCCGTTGCTGGTGTTCGCGCTGCTCAAGCTGGCTGCGCCGGGGCGCTGGCGCGACCATGCCTCGGCGGCGGTAATGTGGATCGCCGAGACTTGGGCCGAGATCGACAAGCTCATCTTCTCGCTGTGTATCCCGACCCAGTGGGACATTCGCGGCGGCGCCGACCTGCGACGTGACACCTCCTACCTGGTGATCAGCAATCACCAGTCGTGGGTGGATATTCCGGCACTGATCCAGGCGCTCAACCGGCGCACGCCGTTCTTCAAGTTTTTCCTGAAAAAAGAACTCATCTGGGTGCCCTTCCTGGGCCTCGCCTGGTGGGCGCTCGACTACCCGTTCATGAAGCGCTACACCAAGGCGTTCCTGGCCAAACACCCGGAGCTGGCAGGGCAGGACCTGAAGATCACCAAACAGGCCTGCGAACTGTTCAAGCGCCAGCCGGTGACGGTGGTCAATTACCTGGAGGGCACGCGGTTCAACGAAGCCAAGCGGGTGCAGCAGGAATCACCCTTTACCCGCCTGCTCAAGCCCAAGGCGGGCGGCGTGGCGTTCGTGCTGGCGGCGATGGGTGAACAGCTGGACGCGATCCTCGACGTAACCGTGGTTTACCCGCAGGCGAAAATTCCGGGGTTCTGGGACTTGATCAGCGGCGGCGTGCCAACCGTGATCGTGGATATCCGCACCCGTGAGCTGGATCCGGCGTTGTGGCAGGGGGATTACGAGAACGATCCGGTGTTTCGCCAGACCGTCCAGAACTGGGTCAACCAGCTCTGGCAGGAGAAAGACGCGCGCATCGAACAGCTGCGCGCGCAGCAGGCTTAGCTGCCGGTGCCCCAGGCCTGGGCCAGCTTGCCCAGTACCGAGCCGTTGGCGCCCTGGCTGCCCAGGTATTGCAGGATCACCGGCGCAAACTGGCCGATCATGCCGCTGTCCATGCCCAGGGCGCTGAACGCGGTGTTCAGGTCGTTGGTGTTCTTCACGTTGCCCAACAGGCCGTCCAGGCCGCTGGTCTTGCTGCCGCCGCTCTGGCCGAGCATCCCGCTCAAGGCCCCGAGGCTGCCCAGTGCATTGTCGCCGGACAGCTTGTCCAGCCCCGGCACGCTCTTGGCCAATTGCGAATAATCGTTGCCGCTCAGCTGGTTCTTGGCCAGGCCCAGCATGGCGCCGGTGCCGCCGACGGCCTGCTCGGGGGTGACATTGAGTTGCGAGGTGAGTGCGCTCAGCAGACCGGCCGTCTCGGACGACGGCGCGGCGGCAGCGGCCTTGTTGTTGCCGCCCTGCATGCCGGAAATCGCATTGGCCGCATCACCAAGGCTGAACCCTGCGGCGAACACCGGGGCCGCTGCCAGGGTCATCAGGCAGGAAAGGGCGAAACCGCGTGAAATCTTCATCGAAACAACCTCTGCAGGTGGGGGCGAAAGCAGGCGTTGGACTGGCGATAACAGGGCTTGTTCCCAACCGCATCCGAAACACCCCGGCCTGCGTATAACGCTTACAGGCCGCCCGGAGCTGGATGGAATGACTGCGCAAATTGGATTACCCTCTGCCCACCGTGCGCAGTCCCGTCGCCCTCGCTCGAGAGCCTGGAGAAGCCCCATTACGCTGACCGATGCTGACCCACTACGCCCGCTGCTGGCCCAATGCGCCCTGGGCAACCGCCAGGCGTTCGAAACCCTGTACCGCAGCGCTTCGCCGCGCCTGCATGGGGTGGCCTACCGCTTCATGGGCCGTGCGGACCTCGCCGAGGACGTGTTGCAGGAGGCTTTCGTACGCATCTGGTACAATGCGTCGCGCTACGAGCCACACCTGGCGTCGCCCATGACCTGGATGGTGAACATCACCCGCAACCTGGCCATCGACCAATTGCGCAAACGCCGTGAGCAACCCCTCACCGAAGGCCAGCAGGACGCCCTGCTCGACGAAGGTCACAGCGCTCACGACCAGCTCGACAGCGAACGCAACGCCCGCGCCCTCAACCGTTGCCTGGACACCCTCGACGGCATGCAGCGCCAATCGATCACCCTGGCTTACTTTCGAGGCCTGTCGTGCTCGGAGCTGGCCGAACACCTGGCGGCCCCCCTGGGCTCGGTCAAATCCTGGATTCGTCGCGGCATGGAGCGCCTGCGCAGGTGCCTTGAATCATGAATTACCACACCACCGCCCTGCGCCGTGCCCTGGCCGCCGACTACGCGATCGGCCTGATGCCGGCCACCGCGCGTCGCCGGTTTGACACCCTGCTGCTCAATGATGCCGCGCTGCGCGCAGAGCTTGGGCATTGGCAGGAGGCCCTCGCCAGCCTCACCGGCAGCCTGCCCGAACGCGCAGTGCCCGATCACGTGTGGGCAGGCATTCAGGCACGGATCGAGCCGCAGGGGCTGCACGTACCGGCGAAAAAACCGTGGTGGAGGAACGGGCGCCTGCTGGCTGCCGCGTGCGCCCTGATTGCGGCAGTGTTGATCGGCATGCTCTACCCACGCGACACGGGCCTTGCATACCGCACCACGCTAGTCGCTGCTGACCAGCAGCCAGCGTTGCAAATCGACACGTTTGCCGATCACCTGCAGGTTGAACCACTCGCAATAGCTGCATTGACGCCTGCGCAGGCGCTGGAATTATGGGTTATTCCCGCCGGTGGCAAACCGATCTCCCTGGGGTTGGTACCGACGGCAGGCAAGGGCCGAATTCAGTTGAGCGAGGCACAGCAAACGCTGCTCAAAGCCCCGGCCACCCTCGCCGTCACCCTCGAACCCGAAGGCGGTTCACCGAGCGGCCAGCCGACCGGCCCAGTGCTATATAAAGGCCAATTGGCATCACTCTGACGAAGATCGCCGACGATGGGCCCCGGAACCCATCGTCATTGGCAAGGTCCATGAACTGACTACAAAATTTGTCAGGAAGAGACTTATGACTGCGATCCAACCCTCAGTGATTGAGCACAAGCCTCCATTCTGGAGCCGTCCGCGCCTGTTTATCGGCGCCTGTGTCGTCGTGGTTGCCGGTGTCGGCGGCGCGCTCTACACCAAAGACAGCGTCAAATCCGCCGCCACCCTGGTCACCACCGCCCAGCAGCCGGCCGCGCAGATCATGGCGCACAAGGATTACCTGGAAGTGCAGCCGATTGCCGCCACGGCCCCGGCGCCCGACCAAAGCCTGGAACTGTGGGCCATCCCCGAAGGCGGCACGCCCGTGTCCCTGGGGCTGTTGCCGGAAGACGGCAAAGGCATCATCGGCCTGAACCCGCGCCAGCAGGAAACCATCAGCAAACCGGTGGAATTGATGGTGAGTTCGGAAACCAAGGGCGGTTCGCTGAGCAAGCAACCGACAGGCCCAACCGTCTATCAGGGCGCATTGGCCACACGCTGACTCAAATCTATTGAACACAGCAGAACCCATGTGGGTGGGGGCTTGCCCCCGATGGCGGTGGATCAGCTACAAGTATGCTGACTGACACACTGCTATCGGGGGCAAGCCCCTCCCACATTTGAACCGCATCGGCTGGGTGACTTGCTCGTGGCGGAGGATGACGCTTATAGTTCGGCCGTCGTCCACATGGCGATACGGGTTTGGCGACCCGGTGAATGGTGCAAAAGCTTCTGCTTCTTTGCAGGTTCTTTTGTATCCGCAATAGCTGCTTTCATGGCGGCTGTGCGCGGGAGACCTTCGGGTCTGCCGGTTCCATTCCCGGTTCGCCAACCTGCGTACAGCTGCCACCCAATTCGTTTGGCGACGAATACGTGTGTAGCCCACCTCTACTTGAATGGGTTTTAAAACATGAACCGATACATACCACTCACCGGCCACGACAGCACCACCCCTTCCCTGCTCATCGACACCCAAGTCCCGCTGGACGTGCTCCACGACGCTGCGCTCTACCGCATCCGCGCCGTCACCCAAGTCATGGAAAACCTGGCCTTTCGCGAAGGCCTGCAAACCGACAACGTCGTCCTCCAGGACTTTGCCCTGCTCTGCGCCATCCCGTTGCGGGATGGTTGTGATTTGCTGGATGTGATCAGCCGGCGGCTGCAATCGTAGGCATAGACCTGAACTTAAGTAGCCCGTTTCCGAAACATCAGTCCCCCCCCTGCATGCGTCTTACATCAGTTGTAGTGCCTTCTATAGTCGTGTGCGCCACATTCACTAAGAGGTGCTAACAATGCAGGGGCCTTCTGCATTTACTTTTGAACTACATCCAACTCTTTGACTGTTCGGCTACAGACTTTCGTTAAATACCCACACATAAATTAAGCTCGAAATCTTCTATCACAATATTGCAATGCTAGGGCGTTGCGCGAGCAATTATTAACCAACGGAGACAGATCAACAGCATCTTCTACCGCCGCACAAGCAAGACCGACGCAATCTAAATGCCCATCATATTTTGATCAGGAAGTACCCTCAAACACAGGACATCATTCCCGCGTTCTCTCGGTCAAAAGCCTGTAACAGCAAAATAACTAAGTCGAGAGTGGGGGAGCAGTAGGAAGTCCTTGAAAATCCTCAACACAAACTGACGACCTCAGTTAAAAACCAAAAATGGAGTAAGTAATGAAAACAATGCTCGGAGTAGCAGCGGCAATTCTGATGGGAGCCCCTATTGCTCACGCTTCTGTAAAAGACGCCAAGGAAATATCAGAACTAACCACAAAAAAACAAACAACAACCCCCCACCAAATTACTATTGCAGCTTTTGACAGGTCGAGATGCACCCGCGGCATGATTGCACTGTTACCTTTTTGCAATAATTAAATCGTAGGCTATCAGGGGATCTATTCCCCTGATATCCATTTTGAGGCATTCATGGAAGATCTAATTTACTTTACTGAAAACGTTCCTTCCGGAGTTATCGTCCCATCGACAGTCTTTACCTACCAAGGAGAAGAAGTTTTAATCAGTGGGCCAGCAGGCGTCTCGCGCATTTCGGCGAGTGATGAAGATGGCTTTCGAGAAGCCTTGGTCGGTGCAGGATCGTTGATTGAGGGACTTCCTGACGAAGTCCGCGGTATCATTGAGTTACTTGCTGATCCAATAACCAGCAGAACTGTCAGTTATCTGCTTTGCTCTGCGAAAAGCTGCCGCGATGTCATAGAGGACGTGATGGCACTTAGCCAGGCAAAAGTTATGATTGTAGGCTGCGGTGGTATAGGCAGTTCTGTGTGCATGTTATTAGCAGGTGCCGGCGTCAAAAACTTCTATTTAGTAGACGCTGATGTGATCGAGAAGAGTAATCTGAATCGACAATTTTTCTGGACGCTGAAAGATATCGGGCAAAAGAAAATCCATGTATTGAAACAGGCGCTTGATGCCCGATTTGAAGGTATCAGCGTCGATTACCTGGATGCAAAAGCCGACATGGATCATCTCTGCCAGATGGCTGCACTAGGTTTCGATGGCGTCGCTATTACGGCTGATAATCCTCCTACCTTGGCCAGAGATGGATGGAAAATATCGAAGACCTGTGGGATTCCAGTTGTAGCCGGTGGTTACCTGCACCATCTTTGCGCGTCATTTCACTTCGAGCCTCACGATTATCACGTTGTTGAAGAGGCAGCTCAAATGGCTGAGAACGAAAAATGGGCAGCCCTACCGAGCGCTATTATGCCCAGCTATGGGCCAATGAATTTATCGCTCGCTGCGGCATTGAGTTCAAACTTGATATCTTCTATAGCTAAATGCTCATTTGGAACACAGGAAACAAGTATAGCTCGTTGGGACTCCCGAACCACTTAGCCCACTAGAAGAGGTTTACACGTGCATAATAAAGGATGTATTTTTTGCGAAATCGTACATAGACAAGCGCCTTCACACATTTTCTGGGAGGATGATATGCATATTGCATTTCTTTCGATTTTCCCAAACACGGTTGGCGCTACAGTTGTCATTCCAAAGAAACATTATTCCAGCTATGCATTTGCTCAGGATGATGCGCCACTTGCTGAGCTCGTAATTGCCTCGAAGAAAATTGCGAGGATTCTTGATGACACACTGGAGGATGTGGGGCGAACCGCAATGGTTTTTGAAGGATATGGTGTAGACCATCTTCACGCGAAACTCTTCCCAATGCACGGGACGGGAAACCATAGCGAATTTAAAAAAATCTCATCAAATATTGATAGGTTTTTCGACCGGTACGAGGGATATATTTCTTCACATGATTGGCGACGTGCAGATGATGAGCAGCTAGCAGCCTTGGCGCAAAATTTAACTAGTGCAAGTAATCTGAAAAGTTGTTCTTCATGATTCCGCGAACCGTGCTTAGGTATGTTGCCCCGCCAAAGCGCGATGCGCGCTCTGACTACGAGAGTGATTTATTGCCCTGCATGCACCATAACAGCGCGGCATCGATAAATGCTGAAAGCATAGAATTCCTAAGACACAAAAAGGGCGATCCGTAGCAGACTGTGTGAAAACCTAGCAATCTGCTGGCCGGTTAAAGAAGATGCCCGTATCGCAAGATACGGGCATTTTGCTTATGCGCTATATCCAAGGTGAAGACCGCTCCCAGAGCGCGCTGTTTCCACTTTCGCTGGACGAACTTATCCCCGATGACCATCTGATTCGGGTGATCGAGGCCTACATTTCCCTGCTGGACCTTGAGCAGTTGGGTTTCGACAAAGCCAGGCCCAAGGCCACGGGACGCCCTTCGTACGATCCTGCCGATCTGCTCAAACTCTATTTGTACGGCTATTTCCAGCGTATTCGCTCGTCGCGACGACTCGAGGCCGAGTGTCAGCGCAACGTTGAAGTCATGTGGCTGTTGGGCCGACTGGCCCCTGACTTCAAAACCATCGCTGATTTTCGCCGTGACAACAGTGCGGCGTTCAGCGCCACCTGCCGCGCCTTTGTTCAGTTTTGCCGACACGCTGGCCTGATTGCTGGCGAGCTGGTGGCCATCGATGGCAGCAAGTTTCAGGCAGTGGCTTCGAATCGAAAGCATATGACGCCGAAAAAGCTCAAACACCAGGAAGCGGCGCTCGAGAAGCGCATTGCACGCTATTTGGCGCAGCTCGATGAGGCGGATCGTGGCGAGGAAGGGGAATTCATTGACCGCTCGGCGGTGCAGGCGACGCTTCGGGAGTTGCAGGTAAAAAAGGCCAATAACCAGACTTGCCAACTGCTCATGGAAGCTCAAGGTCTGGTTCAACACATTGTGGGCGAGTCCGATGCGCAAAAAATGCGCACGCCTTCTGGCAAGTTCGTGGCGTACAACATCCAAAGCGCCGTGGACGCTGAACATTGTCTGATTCTGCACCACGAGGTAACTCAGGATGGCGCTGATCGGCAGCAGCTTGAGCCAATGGCAAAAGCTGCTAAAACCGAGCTGAATCAATCGCAATTAAGCGTCACGGCCGATGCCGGCTACTCCAATGGCGAACAGTTTCAAGCCTGTGAAGATGTCGGCATCATGGCCTTCGTACCGCCTAATCGCTCGGTCAACAATCAAGGTGACGGTACTGTGTTTTTTGATCGCACGGACTTCAAATACGAGGAACAACGCGACGCTTATCAATGCCCTGGCGGTAAATGGCTAACACTTAAGCAGATGAGCAAAGGCAATCGGATTTATCAGGCGACTATCGCCGATTGTGGCGTTTGTCCGTTAAAAAGCCGCTGTACCAAAACGAGCCGCCGCTACCTCACGCGCCATGCTCATGAAGCCGCTTTTGAACGGATGGAGCAGCGAATGCGGGCCCATCCCGAGATGATGGCTAGCCGACGATCTATCGTCGAACACCCCTTCGGTAATCTCAAGCAATGGCTATTTGGCAATGGCCGGTTCTTGCTACGACAGCTGAAAGGCGTCAGAGCCGAAACGGCACTGGCGGTACAAGCCTACAACCTGAAAAGGGCGATCAAGGTGCTCGGAGCACAAAAGCTGATGGCGTTGATGGGCTGAGAGGCCCATTATTTTTCAGATTTCAGAAAAGCCAATGCCCCGACAAGTCGGGGCATTGGCTTTTAAGTAGCGGCAGACTGCGTTTTCACACAGTCTGCCGTAGGTCGCCCTTTTCATTGGCACAACGATTTACGCCGCGCTGAACAGCTTGTGCGGATCAATCACAAACTTCTTCGGCACACCCGCATCGAACTCGCCGTACCCACGCGGCGCGTCATCCAGGCTGATGACCTGCACACCGACAATGTCGGCAATGTTGATGCGGTCCCACATGATCGCCTGCATCAGTTGGCGGTTGTACTTCATCACCGGCGTCTGCCCGGTGTGGAAGCTGTGGGACTTGGCCCAGCCCAGGCCAAAGCGGATGCTCAGGCTGCCCATTTTCGCGGCGGCGTCCACCGCGCCTGGGTCTTCGGTCACGTACAGGCCCGGAATACCGATCTTGCCCGCCACGCGCACCACGCCCATCAGCGAGTTGAGCACGGTGGCCGGTGCTTCGGCCTTGACGCCGTCGTGACCGTGGCCGCGTGCTTCGAAGCCCACGCAGTCAACGGCGCTGTCCACTTCGGGCTCGCCCAGCAGTGCGGCGATCTGTTCGTGCAGCGGGGTGTCGGTGGACAAGTCGGCAATTTCGAAACCCTGGGCCTTGGCGTGCGCCAGGCGGATCGGGTTGACGTCGCCGATGATCACCACCGCTGCGCCCAGCAGGCGTGCGGAAGCCGCAGCGGCCAGACCGACCGGCCCGGCACCGGCGATGTACACGGTGCTGCCCGGGCCGACGCCGGCAGTGACAGCGCCGTGGTAGCCGGTCGGCAGGATGTCGGAGAGGCAGGTCAGGTCGCGGATTTTCTCCATGGCCTTGTCGCGGTCCGGCAGCTTCAGCAGGTTGAAGTCCGCGTACGGCACCAGCACGTATTCAGCCTGGCCGCCGGTCCAGTCGCCCATGTCGACATAGCCGTAGGCGCCACCGGCACGAGCCGGGTTGACGGTCAGGCACACGCCGGTGTGTTGCTCCTTGCACGAGCGGCAGCGGCCGCACGCCACGTTGAAGGGTACGGAGACCAGGTCACCGATTTTCAGGTTCTCGACGTCGCTGCCCTTCTCGATCACTTCACCGGTGATTTCGTGACCGAGCACCAGGCCAGTCTGAGCGGTAGTGCGGCCGCGCACCATGTGTTGGTCGGAGCCGCAGATGTTGGTGGAGACCACGCGCAGGATGACGCCGTGTTCAATCTTCCTGCCACGGGGGTCCTGCATTTTGGGATAGTCGATTTTCTGTACTTCGACCTTGCCGTTGCCGAGATACACGACACCACGATTACCAGACATGCTTTCACCTCGCTGTTGTTTTTATGGAACTGCGTTGCCCCTTTGGGTGGGCAGCGCGTTAAGTGCTCGGGTACAGATGCTGTTTCCTTGTGTTTTTCCTGTGGGCCTCATCGGGGGCAAGCCCCCTCCCACAGGAGAATGCATTCCAAAGGTGGGAGGGGGCTTGCTCCCGATGGCGCCAGTCAGAGCACCACGGTCCGATTGGCATTCAAGAACACCCGCCGCTCGATGTGATACCCCACCGCCCGCGCCAACGTGAGCCCTTCGATATCCCGCCCCTTGGCAATCAAGTCCTCGGGATAGTGGCTGTGGTCCACCACTTCCACCCCCTGGGCAATGATCGGGCCTTCATCCAGATCGTTATTGATGTAATGCGCCGTGGCACCGACCAGCTTCACCCCCTTGTTGTACGCCTGGTGATAGGGCTTGGCGCCCTTGAAGCCCGGCAGCAACGAGTGGTGGATGTTGATCGCCTTGCCATCCAGCTTGCGGCACAGCTCCGGTGACAGCACTTGCATGTAGCGCGCAAGGATCACCAGTTCCGCGCCCGTCTCTTCAATCACCTGCCACACCTGACGCTCCTGGGACGGTTTGTCGTTGGGGTCGAGGGGGAAATGGTAGTAGGGAATCTGGTGCCAGTCGGCCAACGGTTGCAAATCAGGGTGATTGGACACCACCGCAACCACGTCCATCGACAGCTGGCCGATGCGTTGGCGGTACAGCAGGTCGTTGAGGCAGTGATCGGCCTTGGAGACCATGATCACCACTTTTGGCCGGTAGTTCGGCGCCGTCAGCTCGAAGATCATGCCAAAGGCTTCACCGCGCGTGGCCAGGCCATCGCGAAAACCCTGCTCGTCAAAGCCGTCTGGCTGGCGAAATTCCACCCGAATAAAAAATCGTCCCGAGAGGCGATCATCGAACGAATGGTGCTCGGTGACGTAGCAGCCCTGCTCGAACAGGTAGCGGGTGACCGCGTCCACCGTGCCGAGCACGCTGGGGCAGTCGGCAGTCAAAATCCATGTATCGGGTGCGCGGCTCATGGTTTATTCCTCAGGCTTGAACACTCAGGCCGAACTCGGCCGAGGCATCCTGCAGCCACAACCACCAGTAATCCGAGAAGCTGCGACGAATCAGCAGTTCCCAGGTGTCTTCTGCCGTGTGGCGGATCACCAATTGCGACTTGGCAAACACCGTGCCCACCGCCTTGCCCACCGGGAAGTTGTTGGGGTGCACGTCGTAGCTGGTGGACTTCATCAGTACGTCGCGCACGTTCGGGCCGCTGAGTTCGAGGATCTGCTGGCCGCCGCTGACGTTGACGATCTGGATATGCAGCTCGCCCAGGGCCGCGCGCAGGTTCTGCTCGGCAGCAAACTCTTCACCGCCTGGCACGATCAACAGCCACTCATCCGGGCCGAGCCATTGCAGGCTGGTTTCGCCTTTGACGATGACCTGCAGGGCGCCCGGCAACTCAATGCCCAGAGCCTTGTGCACGCCAGCGGCGAAGGCGGCGTCATGGCCATCGCCACGGATGGTCAGGTGGCCGAGGAGTTTCTTTTCACGCACGGTCACGCCGGCATTGTTGCGGCCCTTGCCGACCAGGCTGGCGAGGTCGGCATGGTGCAGCGAGGATTCGGCTTTGGCGCTGGTGGTGGGGCGTTGTTGGTAAACATTGGCTGCTGTCATAAAGCACCTGTTTGAATTCTGTTGTGAGGCTGATGGCCTCATCGGGAGCAAGCCCCCTCCCACAGGGGAATGCATTTCAAAATGTGGGAGGGGGCTTGCCCCCGATGCAGGCGACTCAAATGTTCTGCCGGTCACCCTTAGGATCAAAGAACACCGAGGACACAATCTCCGCCTCGATCACGCTGCCATCCGCCTGCGGCGAGAACACCCGCTCGCCGATGCGCTTCAAGCCGCCCTTGACCACACCCATGGCAAACGAATAACCCAGGGAGTTGTGCGCATAGCTGGAAGTGACGTGGCCGACCATCTTCATCGGAATCGCCTGCTTGGCATCCAGCACAAGCTGCGCGCCTTCGGGCAGCCACACATTCGGATCGATCGGCTTCAAGCCCACCAGTTGCTTGCGCTCTTCACGCACGCAGTCTTCACGGTTCATGCCACGCCAGCCGATCCACGAGAACGGCTTGGTGCGGCCTACGCACCAGCCCATGTTGAGGTCGTCCGGGGTCATCGAGCCGTCAGTGTCCTGGCCGACGATGATGAAGCCCTTCTCGGCCCGCAGTACGTGCATGGTTTCGGTGCCGTACGGGGTCAGGTTGTACTGTTTGCCGGCCTCGACGATTTTCTCCAGCACGCCCATGGCGTAGTCGGCCTGCACGTTGACTTCATACGACAGCTCACCGGTAAACGAGATGCGGAACACCCGCGCCGGTACGCCGCCGACCAGGCCTTCCTTCCAGGTCATGAACGGGAAGCCGTCCTTGTCCAGGTCGATATCGGTCACCTCACTCAGCAGCTTGCGGCTGTTGGGGCCCGACAGGGTCATGGTCGCCCAGTGGTCGGTGACCGAGGTGAAGTACACCTTGAGGTCCGGCCATTCGGTCTGTTGGTAGATTTCCAGCCACTGAAGAACACGCGCCGCGCCGCCGGTGGTGGTGGTCATCAGGAAGTGGTTATCGGCGAGGCAGGCCGTCACACCATCGTCGAAGACCATGCCGTCTTCCTTGCACATCAGGCCATAGCGCGCCTTGCCCACGTCGAGCTTGGTCCACGCATTGGTGTAGATGCGGTTGAGGAACTCGCGGGCATCCGGGCCTTGAATGTCGATCTTGCCGAGGGTGGACGCGTCCAGCAGGCCGACGCTGTCGCGCACGGCCAGGCATTCGCGCTTCACCGCCGCGTGCAGGTCTTCACCGTTGCGCGGGAAGTACCACGGGCGTTTCCACTGGCCGACATCTTCAAACTCGGCGCCGTTCTTCACGTGCCAGGCTTGCAGCGCGGTGTAACGCACCGGTTCGAAGATGTGCCCACAATGGCGGCCCGCTATCGCGCCGAAGGTGACCGGCGTGTAGTTGGGACGGAACATGGTGGTGCCCATCTGCGGGATGGTCACGTTCAGCGAGCGCGCGGCAATCGCCAGGCCGTTGACGTTACCCAGCTTGCCCTGGTCGGTGCCGAAGCCCAGTGCGGTGTAGCGCTTGACGTGCTCGACCGACTCGAAACCCTCGCGGGTCGCCAGTTCGATGGCGGCGGCGGTGACGTCGTTTTGCAGGTCGACAAATTGCTTGGGGGCCCGTGCAGTGACTTTGTCGTGGGGTACCTGGAACAGCGCCAGAGTCGGTTCTTCCAGACGGCTCAAGGCTTTTGGCAGCGTGCCTTCCACCGGCGCAAACCCGGCTTCGCTGGCCGCGCGCACGCCGCCTTCAAAACCGTCGGCCAACGAATCACCAAGGCCATAAACGCCGTTGATACCGCCGACGCACACGCGTTTCTGCGGCGCTTCGCCCGGCACGAAACCGAGAATATCTTCGCGCCAGGTCGGCTTGCCGCCCAGGTGCGAGGCCAGGTGCACCACCGGGCTGTAACCGCCGGAGCTGGCGAGCAGATCGCAGTCCAGCCATTCGCCGGGGCTGCTGACTTTATGGGCTTTCACATCGATTGCCGCCACGCGGGCAGCGGTGACGTGCTTGCTGCCACGGGCCTCGATCACGGCACTGCCGGTGAGAATGCGAATGCCCTTGGCGCGGGCTTCTTCCACCAGCGCGCCGCGTGGGTTGTGGCGCGCATCGGCCACGGCCACCACTTGCAGCCCGGCGTCGAACCAGTCCAGCGCCACGCGGTAGGCATGATCGTTGTTGGTCGACAGCACCAGTTTCTTGCCCGGCGCCACGCCGTAGCGGCGCACGTAGGTCGACACCGCACCGGCGAGCATATTGCCCGGCACGTCGTTGTTGCCGTACACCAGCGGACGCTCGCACGCACCAGTCGCCAGCACGACGCGCTTGGCGCGCACCCGGTGGATACGCTGACGCACCACGCCAATTGGCGCACGGTCACCGAGGTGATCGGTGAGGCGTTCGTGAATGGTCAGGAAGTTATGGTCGTGGTAGCCGTTGACCGTGGCGCGGGGCAGCAGCACCACGTCCGGCAGAGCCTTGAGTTCTGCGATCACGCTGGCGACCCACTCGGTGGCCGGCTTGCCGTCGAGGCTTTCGCGCGAATCGAGCAACGAGCCGCCGAATTCTTCCTGCTCATCGGCGATGATCACACGGGCACCGCTGCGTGCAGCCGCCAGTGCCGCGGCGAGGCCGGCAGGGCCTGCGCCCACGATCAGCACGTCGCAGTGACGGTTGAAATTGTCGTAGGTGTCCGGGTCGTTCTCGGTCGGCGAGCGGCCAAGGCCGGCAGCCTTGCGGATGTACTTCTCGTAGGTCATCCAGAACGATTGCGGGTACATGAAGGTTTTGTAGTAGAAGCCCGGCGGCATCAACTTGCCGCCGACCTTGCCGAGAATACCCATCATGTCGTTGTTCACGCTCGGCCAGCCGTTGGTGCTGGTGGCGACCAAACCCTGATACAGCGCCTGTTGCGTGGCGCGCACGTTGGGGATTTGCGTGGCTTCGGTGGCGCCGATCTGCAGCACCGCGTTCGGCTCTTCGGCGCCGGCGGCAAAAATGCCGCGCGGGCGCGAGTACTTGAAGCTGCGGCCGATGATGTCGACGCCGTTGGCCAGCAGGGCGGCGGCCAGGGTGTCGCCTTCAAAGCCCTTGTAGCTCTGGCCGTTGAAGGTAAACGTCAGGACCTTGTTGCGGTCGATGCGGCCACCGTTGGACAGGCGATTGATCTGGCTCATAACTTCTCTCCAGAGGCCTTGGCGGTGAATTGTGGCTGCTCACCGATCTTGTAGGTTTCAAGGATTTCGTAGGTCACGGTGTCGCGGGTGGCGTTGAAGTACTGACGGCAACCGGCGGCGTGAATCCACAGTTCGTGGTGCAGACCACGGGGGTTGTCGCGGAAGAACATGTAGTCGCCCCACTCGGCATCGGTGCAGGCATTCGGGTCCAGCGGGCGCGGGATGTGCGCTTGGCCGGACGCGTGGAATTCCTCTTCGGAGCGCAGTTCGCCACAGTGAGGACAGAAGATATGCAACATAAGGTGGTTCTCCTGTTAGTGGGCGACGGCCGCAGCGCCGTGTTCGTCGATCAGCGCACCGTTGTGGAAACGGTCGATGGAGAAAGGCGCGGCCAATGGGTGCATTTCACCCTTGGCGAGGCTGGCGGCAAACACGTTGCCTGAGCCCGGCGTAGCCTTGAAGCCACCGGTGCCCCAACCGCAGTTGAAGAACATGTTCGGTACTGGAGTCTTGGAAATGATCGGGCACGCGTCCGGCGTGGTGTCGACGATGCCGCCCCACTGCCGGTTCATGCGTACGCGCGAGAGCACCGGGAACATCTCGACGATGGCCTGGATGGTGTGTTCGATCACCGGGTACGAGCCGCGCTGGCCGTAGCCGTTGTAGCCGTCGATACCGGCGCCGATCACCAGGTCGCCCTTGTCGGACTGGCTGATGTAGCCGTGCACGGCGTTGGACATGATCACGCTGTCGATAATCGGCTTGATTGGCTCCGACACCAACGCTTGCAGCGGGTGGGATTCGATTGGCAGACGGAAGCCCGCAAGCCCGGCCATGTGGCCCGAGTTACCGGCGGTGACCACACCGACGCGCTTGGCGCCGATAAAGCCCTTGTTGGTTTCCACGCCGATGCACACGCCGTTTTCCTTGCGAAAACCGATCACTTCGGTCTGCTGGATCAAGTCCACGCCCAGTGCGTCAGCCGCGCGGGCGAAGCCCCAGGCCACGGCATCGTGACGGGCCACGCCGCCGCGACGTTGCACGGTGGCGCCCAGCACTGGGTAGCGAGTGTTCTTCGAGCAATCGAGGTACGGGATCTCGTCGGCAACCTGTTTGGCGTTGAGCAGTTCGCCGTCGACGCCGTTGAGGCGGTTGGCGCTCACGCGGCGTTCGGAATCACGGATGTCCTGCAGGGTGTGGCACAGGTTGTAGACGCCACGCTGGGAGAACATCACGTTGTAGTTGAGGTCCTGGGACAGGCCTTCCCACAGTTTCATCGCGTGCTCGTACAGGTGCGCCGACTCATCCCACAGGTAGTTGGAACGCACGATGGTGGTGTTGCGCGCGGTGTTACCGCCGCCCAGCCAGCCCTTCTCGACCACGGCCACGTTGGTGATGCCGTGCTCCTTGGCCAGGTAGTAGGCGGTCGCCAGACCATGCCCGCCGCCGCCGACGATGACCACGTCGTAGACCTTCTTCGGGGTCGGCGTGCGCCACATCTTCTGCCAGTTTTCGTGATGGCTGAGGGAGTGCTTGAAGAGGCCGAAGCCCGAGTAGCGTTGCATAGTCATTACTCCAAAACCGCGCTCAGCGATAAACCGGGAAATCAGCGCACAGGGCAGACACGTGCTTGGCCACGTTGGCCTCGACGTCGGCATCGCCGAGGTTGTCGAGGATGTCGCAGATCCAGCCGGCCAGTTCGACGCACTGCGCCACTTTGAAACCGCGCGTGGTCACCGCCGGGGTGCCGATGCGCAGGCCCGAGGTCACGAACGGCGACTGCGGGTCGTTCGGCACGGCGTTCTTGTTGACGGTGATGTGGGCGCGCCCCAGGGCGGCGTCGGCGTCTTTGCCGGTGAGGCCCTGGCGGATCAGGCTGACCAGGAACAAGTGGTTGTCGGTGCCGCCGGAGACCACATCGTAGCCACGCTTGATAAACACTTCGGCCATCGCCTGGGCGTTGTCGATCACCTGTTGCTGGTAAACCTTGAAGCCAGGCTCAGCCGCTTCCTTGAAGCACACGGCCTTGCCGGCGATCACGTGCATCAGCGGGCCACCCTGGGCACCGGGGAACACGGCGGAGTTGAGTTTTTTCTCGATGGCTTCGTTGGCCTTGGCCAGAATCAAACCGCCACGCGGACCGCGCAGGGTCTTGTGGGTGGTGGTGGTGACCACGTCGGCGTAGGGCAGCGGGTTCGGGTACAGGCCAGCGGCAACCAGGCCGGCGACGTGGGCCATGTCGACGAACAGCAGCGCGCCCACCTTGTCGGCAATCGCACGAAAGCGCGGGAAATCCAGAGTCTTGGAGTAGGCGGAGAAACCGGCCACGACCATCTTCGGCTTGTGCTCGACGGCCAGGCGCTCGACTTCGTCGTAGTCGATCAGCCCGGTGTCGGTGTTAATGCCGTATTGCACCGCGTTGTACAGTTTGCCCGAGGACGACACTTTGGCGCCGTGGGTCAGGTGACCGCCGTGGGCCAGGCTCATGCCCAGGATGGTGTCGCCAGCGTTGATCAGCGCCAGGTACACCGCGCTGTTGGCCGACGAACCGGAGTGCGGCTGCACGTTGGCGTAATCGGCGCCAAACAATTGCTTGGCACGCTCGATGGCCAGGGCTTCGACCTTGTCCACATGCTCGCAGCCACCGTAGTAGCGCTTGCCCGGGTAGCCTTCGGCGTATTTGTTGGTGAGGCCGCTGCCTTGCGCCTGCATCACACGTTTGCTGGTGTAGTTCTCCGACGCGATCAGCTCGATATGATCTTCCTGACGCTGCTCCTCGGCATTCATCGCCGCCAACAGTGCGTCGTCATATCCCTGGATCTGGTCTTGTTTGCTGAACATCGCGTCTCTCCCAGCCTTTCGTATTGTTGAGGCCCGTGCAGGGCCCTTTGATGCGATGGTAGGGCTGGGGCGTGCAGGTCAAATGCCTACGGACGCCACGCAAAGGTGCGTTTACGACATCGCCTGAATATTGTGCAGAGGCCTCTGTGGGAGCTGGCTTGCCTGCGATGGCATCGCTGCGGTGCAACTGACGCTCCGAGGTGTCTGCATCGCAGGCAAGCCAGCTCCCACAGGGGTTAGGCGATGATCTTGCGAAGGAGGAAAAGCAGCAGAAAATGCGCCGGATACAAAGCATATGCCCAGCGACGCATGGCCGGCGGCGAGACATTTTTGACATGTCGCAACAAGACCAATCCGGCCAATGGCGCAATCAGGCACGCAGCCAGCCCGGTCAGCGCCACGATTGAGCCGCTATTGAGCAAAATCTGCCATTGATTAGCCGCCACACAGACCAAACCCGGCAACACACTGAAATACCATGGCCGGCGAAACACCAGCAGCATCGCCAGCGGCAGCAATACACCGAATACCCCGAACATCAAATATGGGGAAAACACAGCACCTGACGCGAGCGCGATCAACGCCAGTCCTCGATCAAAAAACGCCTTCTGCTGCCATCCTCGGGCAACCAGCAGACCCAGCGCGAGGGTGGGCAGCACGTTCAAGGTATCGGCATCGTCGATAAACATCCGATACGGCACTTCGCTGATCACGCTGAACAGCAGCAGCCAGCCCAGATAACGCCAGTGGCCGGTCACCACAGCGTTGCGCGTACGGTGCAGGTTCGCCGCAATCGCCAGGCAAAACCACGGGAACGCCAGGCGTCCCGGCACATACAGCCCATCCAGGCTCACACCGACGTAGCGCAGGTGATCGAGCACCATGCTCAGCAGCGCCAGCCACTTGAGCAGATCCAGGGCGCCATCACGGACTCGTCCGACAGGCGTAGTGTGAGTACCGTGCATAATTCTCCACTGACTTTGCATTTACAGCGCGTGCGCACCCCGGCCGATGTTGGGTACAGTGCGCACCAACATCGACCACAGGAACGGGCCATGACCGACAAGAGCCAACAATTTGCCAGCGACAACTATTCCGGCATCTGCCCGGAAGCCTGGGCCGCCATGGAACAAGCCAACCAGGGCCATCAGCGCGCCTACGGTGATGATGAATGGACCCATCGCGCCGCCGACGGTTTCCGCAACCTGTTCGAAACCGACTGCGAAGTGTTTTTCGCGTTCAACGGCACCGCCGCCAACTCGCTGGCGCTGTCGTCCCTGTGCCAGAGCTACCATAGCGTGATTTGCTCGGAAACCGCCCACGTCGAAACCGACGAATGCGGCGCGCCGGAGTTTTTCTCCAACGGCTCCAAGCTGCTCACCGCACGCACCGAAAACGGCAAGCTGACCCCGGACTCGATCCGCGAGATCGCCCTCAAGCGCCAGGACATTCACTACCCCAAGCCGCGCGTGGTCACGCTGACCCAAGCCACTGAAGTGGGCAGTGTGTACACCCCCGAAGAAATCCGTGCCATCAGCGTCACCTGCAAGGAACTGGGCCTGAACCTGCACATGGACGGCGCGCGCTTCGCCAACGCGTGCGCTTTCCTCGGCTGCTCGCCGGCGGACCTTACCTGGAAGGCCGGGGTGGACGTGCTGTGCTTTGGCGGCACCAAAAACGGCATGGCGGTGGGTGAAGCGATCCTGTTCTTCAACCACGCGCTGGCCGAAGACTTCGACTACCGCTGCAAACAGGCGGGCCAGCTGGCATCGAAAATGCGCTTTCTCTCCGCGCCGTGGGTGGGCCTGCTGGAAAACGACGCGTGGCTCAAGCACGCCCGCCACGCCAACCACTGTGCGCAATTGCTGAGCAGCCTGGTGGCGGATATTCCCGGCGTGGAGTTGATGTTCCCGGTACAGGCCAACGGCGTGTTCCTGCAACTCTCGGAACCGGCGATTGCGGCGCTCACGGCCAAGGGCTGGCGGTTCTATACCTTCATTGGCAAAGGCGGCGCGCGGTTCATGTGTGCGTGGGATACCGAGGAAGAGCGTGTAAGGGAATTGGCTGCTGATATCAGGGAAGTGATGAACGCCTGACGCAGGAAATCGGCGAGTGGGTACTGGCCGATTGCCGAGGTTGTTTTATGGTATTTCCGACAGCCCACGGTATCAAAATCATTGACTAGCCTCTTGGAACCCGGAAGGAAAACGCAGACCGGTCTGCCACTTTCCGGGGCTGACCGCCCGCCGAATGAATCGGCAGGAAACGGAAATCCAATAGAGGGCTACACCATGGAAGACGCTGCACGCTACACAATGAACGCAAAACAATTCGGCACTCTTGCGCCAACCTACATAGGTTGGGACGACTTCAGGAAACTGGCGAACGTCGGTGACACCATCAGGGAGCCTTCCAGGACCTTGACCATTACCGGAAAAGTGTTCGAACTGACACCTTCAGGTGATCAGTTCGCCATCCACATCTATACCCGATAACGATCAGGGGCAGCGCCGGGGACTCATCCACCCCGGCGCAGTTCTTGTGTTGGAGGGGGCAAGCCCTAATGCCGTTCAGTTAAGCGCAGATTCCCTGTGGCGAGCAGGCTTGTCCTGCGTTGGGCTGCGCAGCAGCCCCAAAGCCAGGCGCTGAGCCGTATCAGGTACACCGCGTTTTGCTCGATTGGGGGCGCTTCGCACCCCAACGCGGGGCAAGCCCGCTCGCCACAATAAGCCCACACATTTTCCTTAACTGAACGGCATTAGGGCTTGCCCCCTTGCACATTTGAACAGTGCGTCCCCGGGAAATCAGAACTCGATACGCACATCGCCCTTCGGCACGCTGCAGCACGACAGGATGTAACCCTCGGCTTCGTCTTCTTCGGTGATCCCGCCGTTGTGCTCCATCTCGACCTCCCCGCCCAGCTTCATCACTTTGCACGTGCCACAGATGCCCATGCCGCAGGCCTTCGGAATCAGCAGGCCCAGCTTGGCGGCGGCCGCATGCACGGTTTCGCCGGGGGCCACGCGGATGCTCTTGCCCGAGGCGATGAACTCCACTTGATGCAGGTCGGCCAGGTCGACTTCCGGAGCGTCGGCAGCCTGTTCGGCCTGCTCCACCGCGTCGGCGCGGGCTTCCGGTGGCGTGGCGCCGAAGGATTCTTCGTGATACCGCGCCATGTCGAACCCGGCCGTTTCCAGCAGGCGCTTCACCGCGCTCATGTACGGCGTGGGGCCGCAGCAGAACACTTCACGTTCGAGGAAGTCCGGCACCATCAGTTCGAGCATCTTGTGGTTCAGGTAGCCGCGATAACCCGCCCAGGGTTCGCCAAGGCCATGTTTCTCGCAGATCAGGTGCAGACTGAAGTTATCGATCCGCGACGCCATGTGCTCCAGCTCGCGGTGGTAGATGATGTCCTTGGGCGAGCGGGCGCTGTGGACAAAGGTCATGTCGACATTGGCATTGGTGTCGTAGAACCAGCGCGCCATGGACATCACCGGCGTGATGCCGACCCCGCCGCTCAGGTACAGCACTTTGGGGCTGGGAAAGTCGATGGCGTTGAACAGACCAACCGGCCCGTGCACCGCCAGCTCCTGCCCTTCATGCAGGGTATCGTGCAGCCAGTTGGACACCCGGCCGCCCGGTACGCGCTTGATGGTCACCGAAAAACTGTAGGGCACCGACGGCGAACTGGAAATGGTGTAGGAACGCATGATCGGCTGGCCTTCGATTTCCAGCTCCAGCGTGACGAACTGCCCCGGCTTGAAAAAGAACAGAATCGGCTGGTCGGCCATGAAGCAGAAGGTGCGCACGTCCCAGGTTTCCTGGATGACTTTGACGCAACGGACGATGTGCCGACCATTGGCCCAGGTCTGTGTCGTTACCGGATTCAGGAAATTGTTGGACATGCTTATTCTCCGTAGCCGTAGGTCGGCCTGATGGTGGCGATTCTGCGTAACGCCGGAACCACCCACTTACCTATCTGCGACATTCACATACTTACGGCGACCAGCCCCCAATGACAGGGGGTTGCGCGTCGGGATCAGATTGCGCCATGTCGCCCATGGATAAGGTTCGTCGCAACGCCGGCCCCACACTCACGCCCAACAAGACACTTTCTTTACGCCTTGCATTGCAACAACCGTAGCCACTTTCACCGGCCACACAGAATGGCCTTGAGGACACACACGATGGACGTCACCGCAACCTTAAGCTTGGGCGATCCGCTGGAACCCGCACGCAAGGCCACCGCGCAAATGCTGCAAGAGCGTGAGCGCACCTTTTCCCTGCCGCAGCCGTTCTACTCTGACGAGCGGCTGTTTGATATCGACATGCAGGAAATCTTCCAGAAAGAGTGGTTGATCGCCGGCATGACCTGCGAAATCCCTGCCAAGGGCAACTACCTGACCCTGCAGATCGGCAAGAACCCGATCATCGTGATCCGTGGCGCCGAAGGCGTGGTGCATGCGTTCCACAACGTGTGCCGGCACCGTGGCTCGCGCCTGTGCACCAGCGACAAGGGCAAGGTCGCCAAGCTGGTCTGCCACTACCACCAGTGGACCTACGAGCTCGATGGCCGCCTGCTGTTCGCCGGCACCGAGATGGGCACCGATTTCGACATGAAGCAGTACGGCTTGAAGCCGGTGAACGTGAAGACTGCCGGCGGCTACATCTTCATCAGCCTGGCGGAAAACCCGCCAGCCATCGATGATTTCCTGTCGACACTGAACCACTACATGGAACCCTACGACATGGAAAACACCAAGGTGGCGATCCAGACCACCTTGTTCGAAAAAGCCAACTGGAAACTGGTGCTGGAAAACAACCGCGAGTGCTACCACTGCAACGCGTCGCACCCGGAACTGCTGAAAACCCTGCTGGAATGGGACGACGTCACCGACCCACGGGCCGACCAGGCCTTCAAGGACCACGTCGCCGCCTCGGCCGCCGCCTGGGACGCCGAGAAGATCCCTTACGCCCACGCCAGCTTCGGCCTGCGCAACCGCATTGTGCGCATGCCGCTGCTCAAGGGCACTGTGTCGATGACGTTGGATGGCAAACAGGGCTGCGCCAAACTGATGGGTCGCATCAAGAACCCGGACCTGGGCTCGATGCGCATCCTGCACCTGCCCCA
Organism: Pseudomonas sp. MH9.3; assembly: GCF_034354675.1. Taxonomy (NCBI): domain Bacteria; kingdom Pseudomonadati; phylum Pseudomonadota; class Gammaproteobacteria; order Pseudomonadales; family Pseudomonadaceae; genus Pseudomonas; species Pseudomonas sp. MH9.3. The sequence goes on from NZ_CP133785.1 coordinate 3,193,357, forward strand.
CTCCTGGAACCACTGCATGGGCGACCACATCATCGTGTTCACCGTGTGGCCGATCAGCGCCGAGGAAACCATGGTCACCACCAAGTGGATCGTGCACAAGGACGCCGTGGAAGGCGTGGACTACGACGTCGACCGCATGCGCCAGGTGTGGGACGCCACCAACGACCAGGACCGTCGCCTGGCCGAAGAGAACCAGCGCGGGATCAACTCCACGGCCTACCAGCCGGGTCCGTACTCCAAGACCTATGAGTTTGGCGTGGTGAACTTCGTGGACTGGTACAGCGAGCGGTTGCTCAATAACCTGGGTGCGGCGCCAGCGCCTTATCTCAAAGGTGTGGCTGCACACGAGTAACTGATACCCCACAGATCAGAAAGGTGGGACTTTTGTGGGAGCGGGCTTGCCTGCGATGCGGACACCTCGCTGCCTCGGCGGCACCGGGGTGATGCCATCGCAGGCAAGCCCGCTCTCACATTGGATATCATCAGTGTTCAAAAAATGCTCAGCCCCCTTCAAACCCTCTATCGCCCTGCCCTCCAGCCTTTACCCAACAACTTATCCACAAAGCCACCCACAGCAATTGTGGGCAACTGCATCGTTCAGCTGAAATTAAATCAAGAAAATCCGTGACTTATTCAGTTGACGCAGTTTTATCCCGCACTGATCACTTATTGATCAACCCCATCAAAGCCGCGATCTGCAAGGGCTGTAGCGGTGCGCGAACACCTTATCCACAGAAGCACCAACAGACTTTGGGGGCAACTTTGCAAGCGCTGTGGAAAACCATGTCAACGCTTCATAAACCGGGGTATCCAGGGGTTTTTGGCCGCTGAAAAGGCGACATTGATCAGAATTTGATCAGAGCGGCGCAGCCCACGTTTTATAAGGCCTGCAGCCGATAGCGAACATCTTATCCACAGAAGCGCCAACAGACTTTGGGGGCAAGTTCAGAACTTTCTCAACGGAAAAACCCAATAAAAACCGCAGGTTAGCCTGGTTATTTTTCGTACGACAGGCTTCAGGGCCTGATTTACAAGGGGTGTGGACATGCGCGAACAGGTTATCCACAGACGGGTCAACAGGGATTGTGGGTAAGCACCCCGTCATCACAAAAATAACGGTGGGAGGGCTTGCCCCTCCCACACAGGGTTCAGCGTACGACGCCTTCTTCTATGAGCAACTTGAGAATGGCCTGGGCGCCCTCTTCGGCGCTGACGCCCTTGAGCACTTGGCCACCGCCGCCGCTGGCCTTGGCCGTGGCGGCTTTCATGCGGTCGGCGCCGCTCTTGGCTTTGATCACCTTGAGGCGCTTGGGCCGAGGCTTGGCCGGTTGCAGCGAGGCGCCTGTGAATAACTCGTCTTCTTCGACTTCAACCTCATGGGCCGCCAATTCGCCGCGTTGCGCCGGGCCGTACGCGCTCTGCCGGGGCTTGGGCGCGGCGTTATCCACAGTTGCCAGAAACGGCAGGCGCACCTTCAGGCGCCGCCGCTGACCACGGGGCAACGCCTGCAACACATGGGCCACGCCGCCGTCGATGGATTCCACTTGCGCCAGCCCCACAATCAGCGGCCAGCCCAGGTGTTCAGCGAGCAAAAACGGCAGCATGCCCGAGCCTTCACCGGTTTCGGCCTGGCTGCCGGTGAGCACCACCTGGGCGCCGGCCTCGCGCAGATAATCGCCGAGCACCGGCAGCGCATCGGCGCCGCTCGGTTGTTCCAGCACGTGCAGTTGCGGCAGGCCCATGCCCAGGTAGCTGCGCAAGGTGGGCTCATTGATGTTGCCGGCGTGCAGCACCTGCAACTTATCCCCAGCCATTTGCAGGCCCAGCTCGACAGCGCGTGCGTCCTGCTCTGCACGGCGCGCGCGCCCGGAGGTGGGATGGGCGCCGATGGACACCAGGCTGATTACATTGGTTGTCATGCTCATGTCCTCAAGCCGCGTCGCGCTTGGCGCCGTGGCGGTGGGCCTCGACCGCAGCGATCAAGGCTTGCAGAATCGCGGCACTTTCACCGATCACCGACAGGTCGGCCCGCTTGATCATGTCGCAACCCGGGTCGAGGTTGATCGCCACCACCTTGTCGCAGGCACCGATGCCTTGCAGGTGCTGGATCGCCCCGGAAATGCCCACGGCCACGTACACCCGCGCCGTGACCCAGGTGCCGCTGGCGCCGACCTGACGGTCACGCGCCATGAAGCCGTCGTCCACCGCCACCCGTGATGCGCCTTCGGTGGCGCCGAGTGCGGCGGCAGTCTGGTGAAACAGTGCCCAGTCCTTGACCCCGTTGCCGCCGGAGAAAATGAATTCGGCTTCGGCCATGGGAATCGCCGCCGGGTCCACCGCCACCGCGCCCAAATCTTCGATACGCGGCAGGCTGCGCGCCAGGGCTGTGGATAACTCCACCGGCAATACTTCATGGCGCGTGTCGCTGACCGGTTCGGCGCATTCGACGGCGGCGAGGATCAGGCGTGGCAACGGCCGCGCCACATCCTGCTGGCCGGCACCGGCGCGGCCGATGCATTGTTCGTCCTTGACTTGCCACACTCGCGTGGCCGGACGTTCCTTGAGGCTGGCGGCAAAGCGTCGGCCCAGTTCACCGCCGCCGCTGCGGCTGTCGGGCAGCAACCAGTGGCGTGGGTTGAACTGGTTATCCACAGCGCGCAGCCCCTGCACCCGTTGCTCCGGTGAATAACCGTCGAATTCGTGACCCTCCAGCACCAGCAGGCGGTCGACGCCAGCGGTGGCGAATGCGCTTTCCTTGTGCTCGCCAAACACCACGGCCAGCACCGCGCCGTCGTGGCCGGCCAGTTGCCGTGCCAGGCCCAACAGATCGCGGTCGTGGCTGCTCAGGCGGCCGCCGACCATGTCCGGCACCACGTTGATGTAAAACGCAGGCTCGGCAATCCGGTGCAACGGCAACTGCACTTCCACTGCCGCCGTACGCTTGGCCGCGCCGCCCTGCTGGGCGCCGCTGCGGTCGATGCGCTTGATGCCGTTGGGGCCGATAAAGCCCACGCCATGCACGTTCTTGCGCATGACGCCGTTGGGCCCCATCCAGCTCTGCTGCACAGGCTGCATGGCCGCGTGCAAGGGATGCAGACGGTTACGGGCGATCCATTCGGCCCGTGGGTCGCGGCGGATAATGTCGCTCATCACTGCACCTCCGCAGGTTCACGCTTTAAGGGGACTTTGGCCGGTGCAGCGTCTTCCAGCAACGCGTCAGCCACCAACTCGGCGATGTCCTTGATCAACGGCCGCGGTTCGACCACGCCTTCGAGCATTGCCGTGCATTGCGGGCAGCCCACGGCCACCAGTTCGGCGCCGGTCTCACGGATGTCGTCCATGCGCATGTCCGGGATCCGTTGCTTGCCGGGAATGTCGGTGATCGGCGCGCCGCCACCGCCGCCGCAGCAGCGCGAACGGAAGCCCGAGCGCTGCATCTCCTTGACCTCGATGCCCAGCGCACGCAGTACCTGACGCGGCGCCTCGTACTCGCCGTTGTAGCGGCCCAGGTAGCAAGGGTCGTGGTAGGTCACGCTGTTGCCCTTGTGCTGGCCCAGGTTCAGCTTGCCCGCGTCGATCAGTTCGGCCATGAAGGTGCTGTGATGCTGCACCTGGTAGTTGCCGTTGAAGGCGCCGTATTCGTTTTTGAGTACATGAAAACTGTGCGGGTCGCAGGTGACGATGCGTTTGAAGCAGTACTTCTCCAGGGTCTGGATATTGCGGGTCGCCAGCAGCTGGAAGGTCGCTTCGTCGCCCAGGCGTCGGGCCACATCGCCGCTGTCGCGTTCTTCCAGGCCGAGGACGGCGAAGTCCACCCTGGCGGCCTTCAGCACCTTGACGAAGGCGCGCAGGGTGCGCTGGTTGCGCATGTCGAAGGCGCCGTCGCCGACCCAGAACAGCACATCACAGCTGGCCTTTTCGCTGAGCAACGGCAGGTTCAGATCCGCCGCCCAGTTGAGGCGACCGCCCGGGGCGAAGCCGCCGGGGTTGTCGGTGGCGATCAGGTTTTCCAGCACTTCAGCGCCCTTGTTCGGCGTGGCGCCCCTTTCCAGGGTGAGGTGGCGGCGCATGTCGACGATGGCATCGACGTGCTCGATCATCATCGGGCACTCTTCCACGCAGGCGCGGCAGGTGGTGCATGACCACAGGGTCTCGGCGTCCACCAGGCCGTTGACGATTGGCTGGTGCGGGTTGCCGCCGTGTTCGCCGACGGGTTTGCCCGGATAGGGGCTGCCAGCGAATTTTGCGTCGGTGCCGCCAGCCAGGCCGACGACCATGTCCTGGATCAGTTTTTTCGGGTTCAGCGGCTGGCCGGCGGCAAAGGCCGGGCACGCCGCTTCGCACTTGCCGCACTGCACGCAGGCGTCGAAACCGAGCAGTTGGTTCCAGGTGAAATCCTTGGGCTTTTCCACGCCCAGGGGCGCGCTTTTGTCCGTCAGGTCCAGCGGTTTCAAGCCGGTGGAGCGGCCGCCGCCGAAGCGTTCGGCGCGGCGGTGCCAAGCCAGGTGCAGGGCCCCGGCGAAGGCGTGCTTCATCGGGCCGCCCCAGGTCATGCCGAAGAACATTTCGCACACGCCCCACAGCACACCCACGCTCAGCAATGCAGCGAGCAGCCAGCCGCCAAAGTCAGCGGGCAGAATGCCGGCGACCGGCAAGGTCACCAGGAAGAAGCTCACCGAGAACGCCAGCAGGCTTTTCGGCAGGCGCATCCATGGGCCTTTCGACAGGCGCGCGGGCGGGTTGCGGCGGCGCAGGTACATGAAGATCGCGCCGACAAACATCAAGGTCGAGGCCAGCAGCAAGGCGTAGCCGAGGATACGGTTTTGCAGGCCGAACCCATGCACCAGGATCGCCAGCAGCGCCGACAGCACAAAGCCCAGCGCCGTGGCGACGTGGGTGTTGGCGATGTATTTGTCGCGGGCGACCACGTGGTGCAGGTCGACCATGTAGCGCTTGGGCATGGCCAAAAGGCCGCCCAGCAGGTCGACTTTGGACGCGCGGCCACGGCGCCACATGTTTGCCCGGCGCAGGGCGCCGAGGACGGCGAGGCCCAGGGCGGCAAACAGGAGAATAGGCAGCAAGGTGTTCAACATGGTGAAGCTCCAAAAGACCACACAAATCTAAAGTGAAACTGGCCTTTAATGTGGGAGGGGGCTTGCCCCCGATAGCAGTGGGTCAGCTACAGCTGCATCAACTGACACTCCGCTATCGGGGGCAAGCCCCCTCCCACATTTTTCGACCGTGTGCGGGTCAGAAATCCTTGCACAAGCGCAGGGCGTCATAGATGGCGGCGTGGGTGTTGCGCTGGGCCACACAGTCACCGATGCGGAACAGCAAGTAGCCCTCGCCCGCTTCGCTCAAACAAGGCTGCGGCTTGATCGCGAACAAGGCTTCGACGTCGATCTGGCCCTTGTTGCGCGAGGCTTCCTTGAGGGCGTAGTAGATGGCCTCGTCCGGACGCACGCCGTTCTCGACCACCACCTGGTCCACCACCCGCTCCTCTTTGGCGCCGGTGTATTCGTTCTCCAGCACCGCCACCAGTTTGTCGCCCTCGCGGTAGACCTTCTCCAGCATCATGTCGCCGGTCATGATCACTTCTTTCGGGTACATGCTGCGGTAGTAGGTGGGGAACGACGTGCCGCCAATCGCCACGCCCGGCTTGATGTCGTCGGTGACGATCTCCACCTGGCAGCCCTTGTCGGCCAGAAAGTCCGCCACCGACATGCCGGTGAACTCGCAGATGGTGTCGTACACCAGCACGTTCTTGCCCGGCGCAACCTTGCCGTCGAGCACGTCCCAGCTGCTCACCACCAGGCCTTCGGCGGCGCCCCAGTGTTCGTTCTGCTCGATGAACGGATGGCCGCCGACGGCCAGCACCACCACGTCGGGGCGCAGGTCGAGGATGGTGTCGGCGTCCGCCGCTACGCCCAGGCGCAGGTCGACTTTCAAGCGCGCCAGCTCCAGTTGGAACCAGCGGGTGATCCCGGCAATCTGGTCACGCTGCGGCGCTTTGGACGCGGTGGTGATTTGCCCGCCGATAAACTCTTTCTTCTCGAACAGGGTCACGTCGTGGCCACGTTCGGCCGCCACGCGCGCAGCTTCCATCCCGGCCGGGCCGGCACCGACCACAACGACCTTGCGTTTCGGTCCGGTGGATTTCTCGATGATGTGCGGCACGCCCATGTATTCACGGGAGGTCGCGGCGTTCTGGATGCACAGCACGTCCAGGCCCTGGTACTGGCGGTCGATGCAGTAGTTGGCGCCGACGCACTGCTTGATCTGGTCGATCTGGCCCATCTTGATCTTGGCGATCAGGTGCGGGTCGGCAATGTGCGCACGGGTCATGCCGACCATGTCCACGTAGCCGCCTTCGAGGATGCGCGTGGCCTGGTTCGGGTCCTTGATGTTCTGCGCGTGCAGCACCGGAACCTTGACCACTTCCTTGATACCGGCGGCCAGGTGCAGAAACGGCTCCGGCGGGTAGCTCATGTTCGGGATCACGTTGGCCAGGGTGTTGTGGGTGTCACACCCCGAGCCCACCACGCCGATAAAATCGAGCATGCCGGTGTCGTCGTAATACTTGGCGATCTGCTTCATGTCCTCGTGGGACAAGCCGTCCGGGTGGAACTCGTCACCACACAGGCGCATGCCCACGCAGAAGTCGTCACCGACCTCGGCGCGCACGGCTTTGAGCACTTCCAGGCCGAACTTCATGCGGCCTTCGAAGGTGCCGCCCCATTCGTCAGTACGCTTGTTGACGCGCGGGCTCCAGAACTGGTCGATCATGTGCTGGTGCACGGCGGACAGTTCCACACCGTCCAGGCCACCGGCCTTGGCGCGTTTGGCGGCGCTGGCGTAGTTGCCGATCACGCGCCAGATCTCTTCGGGCTCGATGGTCTTGCAGGTGGCGCGGTGCACCGGCTCACGCACCCCGGACGGCGACATCAGGGTCGGCCAGTTAAAACCGTCCCAGCGCGAGCGACGGCCCATGTGGGTAATCTGGATCATGATCTTGGCGCCATGCTTGTGCATGGCGTCGGCCAGGTTCTGGAAGTGCGGGATGATGCGGTCGGTGGACAGGTTCACCGAACTCCACCATTCCTGCGGGCTGTCGATGGCCACCACCGAGGAGCCGCCGCAGATGGCCAGGCCGATACCGCCCTTGGCTTTCTCTTCGTAATACTTCACATAGCGGTCGGTGGTCATGCCGCCGTCGGTGGCATACACCTCGGCGTGGGCGGTACTGAGCACGCGGTTGCGGATGGTCAGTTTGCCGATCTGAATCGGCGCAAACATTGCTTCGAAAGCCATGGCACGGTCCTCGGCTTACAACGGCTTGACGGTGAACAAACCATCTTCGTGACCCTCTTCGGAGCCTCCGTAGACTTGTTCGGCGACGGTGCGGATCTGGCTGCCGCGGGCTTGCAGAATCTGGTCCATGGCGCCGGCAAACCAGCCAGTGAACATGTAGTCGACCTTGCGCCCGACCTTGCCGTACACGTAGACGAAGGCCGAGTGTTCGAGCTTGACGCTGGCGGTGCCTTTGTCCAGATCGATGTCCTGGATCTTGAACAGGCCCCAACCGCGCTGCGAGAGGCGCTTCATGTAGTGCTCGAACACGGCGACGCCTTCCAGGCCGTGACATTCGGCTTCCTTTTCACACCAGTGCCAGGCGGACTTGTAGCCGGCCTTGTAGAGGATGTCGGCATAGGCGTCGGCACCCAGCACTGCTTCGATGCCCATGTGGTTGTTGACGAAGAAATGGCGCGGCACGTACAGCATCGGCAGGGCGTCGGAGGTCCAGACACCGGTTTCGCTGTCGACTTCGATTGGCAATTGCGGGGCGATCTTGGCCATGGAAACTTAACTCCAGAAAATTCGTTTGGATGCCCCCGGCGCGGATGCCGGAGGAAAAGAGAGGTTGGCTTATTCGCCCCAGACGTCTTTCAAGACGTTGACCCAGTTTTCGCCCATGATCTTGCGCACTACGCGTTCGCTGTGGCCGCGCTTGAGCAGGGTCTCGGTGAGGTTGGGGAATTCGCCCACGGTGCGGATGCCCAGCGGGTTGATGATCTTGCCGAAGCTGGTCAGGCGGCGGGCGTAGCCCTTGTCATGGGTCAGCATTTCGAAGAAATCCTGGCCATGGCCCTGGGTGAAGTCGGTGCCGATGCCGATGGCGTCTTCGCCGACGATGTTCATGGTGTATTCGATGGCTTCGGCGTAGTCGTCGATGGTGGAATCGATGCCCTTGGCCAGGAATGGCGCGAACATGGTCACGCCGACAAAACCGCCATGGTCGGCAATGAACTTGAGCTCTTCATCGGACTTGTTGCGCGGGTGCTCTTTGAGGCCGGACGGCAGGCAGTGGGAGTAGCACACCGGCTTTTTCGATTCGAGGATGACTTCTTCGCTGGTCTTGGAGCCAACGTGGGAGAGGTCGCACATGATGCCGACGCGGTTCATCTCACCGACGACCTCACGGCCAAAGCCGGACAGGCCGCCGTCGCGCTCGTAGCAGCCGGTGCCGACCAGGTTCTGGGTGTTGTAGCACATCTGCACCACACCCACGCCGAGCTGCTTGAAGATCTCGACGTAGCCCAACTGGTCTTCAAAAGCGTGGGCGTTCTGGAAGCCGAAGATGATGCCGGTCTTGCCCAGCTCTTTCGCGCGGCGAATGTCGGCGGTGGTTTTTACCGGGATCACCAGGTCGCTGTTCTCACGGATCAGGGTCTGGCTGGCAACGATGTTGTTGATCGTGGCCTGGAAGCCTTCCCACACCGACACCGTGCAGTTGGCGGCGGTGAGGCCACCTTTGCGCATGTCTTCGAACAGGTCGCGGTTCCACTTGGCAATAATCAGACCGTCGATAACGATGCTGTCGGCGTGCAACTCGGCTGGGCTCATCAGGCGTCCCCTTATTGGCGATTCATGCGCCGAATCGTCTGCCGGCGCTTTGGGGCCAGCATATGCCCCGGGGCTGAACGGACCGGGTGCAAAAACGACAGGGGAATTGCCGAAAGCGTCAATCCGCGACAAAGGCTGCACAGACAGGCCTGACTGGCGGCTGTTCTTTGTCTTACGCTTGAGCCAGAATTCGGCCATCACCTGATATGAGACGGCGCAATGAAATCGATTTTCCTGGCTTTGGCACTCATCGCAACCGGCGTCCACGCCGCCGAAGACACCGACAGCACGCCGTGCGACGGCATCGAAAACGACCAGCAGACCCTCGCCTGCGCCACCTACAACAAGACCACCGCCGAGCAATTGCTCAAGGACAACTATCAGGGCCTGCTCGAGCGCATGGGTTCGACCTACGGCAGCGACAAGACCAAACTGGCCGACATTACCGCCCGTCTGAAGGACGCCCAGCAAAAATGGGAAAAACTGCGCGACGCCGACTGCGCCGTGGACACCTTCCCGGCGGTGAATGGCAGCAAAGCGTATGCGATTGCGCAGAATGATTGCCTGGCACGGATGAGTGATGAACGGTCGGAGTTTTTGGAGTCGATTGGGCAGGAATAAGCGACAATCTGCGCCCACTTGATCTTATCCAGGGCTATTCATGACTATCTGCGGCATCGAAATCAAAGGCAGCGAAGCCATCATCGCGGTGGCCTCACTGGATAACCAGGCGCTGACCCATGTGGCCCTGTCCACAAAGAAAATCGCCCTGGAAGACGACGATGAGGCCGCCAACGTCAAAGCCTTCGCCGCACAGGTGAAGGCCTTCGTACAGGCAAACGCAATCACCCGCATCGCGATCAAGAAGCGCAGCAAGAAAGGTGAGTTTGCCGGTGGGCCAACCACGTTCAAGATTGAAGGGGTGTTTCAGTTGCTGGACGGGGTTGAGGTGACGCTGCTGTCGCCGCAGACCATCAATGCACAGAACAAGAAGCACACCTTTGACCTGCCGGCTTCGCTGAACAAGTATCAGCATGAAGCGTACAAGGCGGCGTGTTCGGCACTGCTGAAAAAATAAGCCACACCAAAATCTACTGTGGGAGGGGGCTAGCCCCCTCCCACAGTAGATCTCTGTGTTCTTCAGGCAACTGTACGGCGCCGGTGCTGCAGCCAATCCCCGAAGGATTTGTCCTCCAGAGCATAGCCACCCCGGCTCGACTTCCACACCAACTCTTTATCGCGCAGGGCATCAATACAGGCCTGAATGGTCTGGGTGCCCGGCACTACGTCGCTGCCCATGTCCTCCAGTGCCTTGCTGACGGCCGTGATGGTGCTGTCGGTAAACGGCGCGAACGGTTCGTTGTTCTGGGAGCGCTCCACCATCACTTCCAGCACCGCACGCTGGGGAATGGTGAGGGCGTTCCAGGCACTTTCGAATTCGGTCCAAACGCCAGCGCGCAGCAGTTCGGCGCGGCTGTGCAGCAGTTGGCCGAGATTGCTTGCCTCCCCCAGTTCCAATGCCACCTCACCAATAATGGTGCGCAACATTTCCGGGCGACGGCCCACCAGCTCGAACGCTTCATCGATGTCGGCCGCATTGAACTGGTTGGTCTTGGCCAGAAGGCCGTTGAGGTACACGGTGTAGGCCTGTGTGAATGCTTTGCCCAGCAGTGGAAATGGCGTGATGCTGGACCCGAAGAACGGCTGGCTTTTACCTAATACCAGATGGGCAAGCTTGTCGCGATTGGACCCCGTGAACACCAGGCGCAACCCGCTGCCCTCGCCTTCACGACCTTGGTTGAGCTGGTCTCGGGCGGCCTTGAGGGCAAACATCGCGTTAACACCCGCTTCGGTGGTGAGCGCGTGCTGGGCTTCGTCGATCACCAGCACGACGGTTTTCTCGGCAGCGCTGTGAAGCAGCTCCAGCGCTTGCGTCAGTGTCGCGCCTGCAGGCAATTGCGGCTTGGTGAAATCCCAGGACAAGGTGCGCAGGAAGCTGAGCTTTTCAATGCCGATATTCTTGGCCAGTTTGCGGATGCCCTTTGCAAAGGGCACCAGGGCACCGGCAATGGCGCTGGAGATCAGGTCGGCGGGGTCTTTTTCCTTGTCGGCCCACAGGTCAACATACACCGCCAGCCAACCACGCGCCTGGCATTCAGGAACAAAGTCCTCACGCAAAAAAGTACTTTTGCCCGTGCGACGCGGCGCCGCGAGAAACAGGCCAGAGGTGAAATCCTGAATACCGGCCCCCACCAGGCCATCGGCAATGCTGCTTGCCAGGTCGGGACGGCGGAACACAAAGCCGCTGTTCTTGGACATGCTTTTATACTCAATTATGGAAAGGACTATAAATTATAGTAACGAGTATAATTGACTATAATCAGCCGTCAAACCACCTCCCGTCGCCGATCCTCCCTTGGACACTTCGCAAACCTGGCGCGATAACTCCGGGTGAAATACGACGGCGACTCAAACCCGCACGCAATGCTCACCTCCAGCACGCTCATGCCGCTTTGGCGCAACAGCTGCCGGGCTTTTTCCAGGCGCAGGCCAAGGTAGAAGTTGCTTGGCGTGTCGTTCAAATGCAGGCGAAACAGCCGTTCCAGCTGGCGCCGCGTCACTTTGATCGCTTCGGCCAGGGCCAGTGTGCTCAGCGGCGGCTCGGTGTGCTGCTCCATCTCGCCGATGACCTGCACCAGTTTCTTGTTGTTGATGCCGTAGCGCGTGGCGATCTGCATGCGCTGGTGGTCTTTGCGCGGGCGGATGCGGCCGAGCACGAACTGTTCGGAGACCTGGATCGCAAGGTCGGGGCCGTGGGCCTGAGCGATCAGGTCGAGCATCAGGTCGATGGAGGCGGTGCCGCCGGCGCAGGTGATGCGGCGACGGTCGATTTCGAACAGTTCCTGAGTCACGCTCAGGTGCGGATACGACTCCTTGAAGGCATCGATGGCTTCCCAGTGCAGGGTCACGCGGTGGCCGTCGAGCAGGCCGGCTTCGGCCAGCACGCAGGCGCCGGTGTCAATGGCGCCCAGGGTCACGCCGTCATGGTCGAGGCGGCGCAGCCAGTGTTCCAGGGCAGGCGTGGCGAACTGCAGCGGTTCGAAGCCGGCCACCACCAACAGCGTCGCGCCTTTGTTCAGCGGTTCCAGCGCAGCGTCGGCGTTGACCGACATGCCGTTGCTCGCCAGCACCGCACCGCCGTCGGCGCTCAGTATGTGCCAGCGGTACAGCTCGCCGCGAAAGCGGTTGGCCACTCGCAGCGGTTCCAGCGCAGAGATAAAGCCGATGGCGGAGAAGCCCGGCATCAGCAAGAAGTAGAAATCCTGAGACATGGTGGGGCTCTCGTCGGCAGGCTAAGTGGCACTGTGATACTCCCGTTGTCGGGCGGATTCAAGGGGGCAGGTCGCTGCAGTGCAAGCGTCGGTCGCCGCTGTGCGTTTTGTGCTCGACGAAGATCCGTAACGTGGCGTCACGGTGCACGAAGACGCCGGCCCCCACAATAACGACCTGCCGAGGGATCCACCATGAACCGACTGATCAGCCGCTGCGTGTTTGCACTCAGCGCCAGCGCCATTTTGAGCACCAACGCTCTGGCCGCCGACGCGGCATCCTGCCAGAACGTGCGCATGGGCGTGGTGAACTGGACCGACGTCATCGCCACCAGCGCCATGACCCAAGTGTTGCTCGACGGCCTCGGCTACACCACCAAACAGACCAGCGCCTCCCAGCAAATCATCTTCGCCGGCATCCGCGACCGGCGCCTGGACCTGTTCCTCGGCTACTGGAACCCGCTGATGACCCAGACCATCACGCCATTCGTCGACGCCAGGCAAGTCAACGTCCTCGACAAACCCAGCCTGGAAGACGCCCGCGCCACCCTCGCCGTGCCGACTTATCTGGCCGACAAGGGCCTGAAAACCTTTGCCGACATCGCCAGGTTCGACAAGGAACTGGGCGGCAAGATCTACGGCATCGAGCCGGGCTCGGGCGCCAACACGCAGATCAAGGCGATGATCGCCAAGAACCAGTTCGGCCTGGGCAAGTTCCAGTTGGTGGAATCCAGTGAAGCCGGCATGCTCGCCGCCGTCGACCGCGCCGTGCGACGCAAGGAAGCCGTGGTGTTCTTCGGCTGGGCGCCGCACCCGATGAACGTCAACATTGCGATGACCTACCTCAGCGGCAGCGAAGACGCCCTGGGGCCGAACGAGGGCATGGCAAGCGTGTGGACCGTCACCTCGCCCACCTACGCCCAACAGTGCCCCAACGTGCACAAGCTGCTGACCAACCTGACCTTCACCGCCGCCGACGAGAGCCGGATGATGCAGCCGCTGCTGGATCACAAGGACGCCCTGGAATCCGCCCGGCAGTGGCTCAAGGACCACCCGCAGGACCAGGCACGCTGGCTGGAAGGTGTGACCACCTTCGACGGAAAACCGGCTGCGGCCAACCTGCAACTGACCGGTAAATAACCCGTTTTCAATCACTGTTTCGCGGTCGCTTTCGACCGCGAGCGGCACCACCACGCCTGTAAGGAACCGCCCCATGAACCACGACGTCATCATCACCTGCGCACTCACCGGTGCTGGCGACACGACCAGCCGCAGCCCCCACGTGCCGGTCACCCCCAAACAGATCGCCGCCGCTGCCGTGGAGGCCGCCAAGGCCGGCGCCACGGTGGTGCACTGCCACGTACGTGATCCAGAGACCGGCAAGTTCAGCCGCGACGTGGCGCTGTACCGCGAAGTGATGGAGCGCATCCGCGAAGCCGACATCGACATCATCGTCAACCTCACCGCCGGCATGGGCGGTGACCTGGAGATCGGCGGCGGCGAGAACCCGATGGCATTCGGCCCCAACACCGACCTGGTCGGCCCGCTGACCCGCCTGGCCCACGTCGAAGAACTGTTGCCGGAGATCTGCACCCTGGACTGCGGCACCCTCAATTTCGGCGATGGCGACACCATTTACGTGTCCACCCCGGCGCAATTGCGGGCCGGCGCCAAACGCATCCAGGAACTGGGCGTAAAAGCCGAGCTGGAAATTTTCGACACCGGCCACCTCTGGTTCGCCAGGCAGATGATCAAGGAAGGCCTGCTGGATAACCCGCTGTTTCAGCTGTGCCTGGGCATCCCCTGGGGCGCGCCGGCCGACACCACCACCATGAAAGCCATGGTCGACAACCTGCCGACCGACGCGGTGTGGGCCGGCTTCGGCATCGGCCGCATGCAGATGCCGATGGCGGCGCAGGCGGTGCTGCTGGGCGGCAACGTGCGGGTGGGCCTGGAAGACAACCTGTGGCTGGACAAGGGTGTGCTTGCTACCAATGGCCAGTTGGTGGAGCGCGCCAGCGAGATCCTCAGCCGCCTGGGTGCGCGGGTCCTCAGCCCCGCCGAGGGCCGAATCAAGATGGGTCTGACCAAACGCGGTTAAAGAATGTGGGAGGGGGCTTGCTCCCGATAGCAGTGTGTCAGCCAATAAATCCATCAACTGACCCATCGCCATCGGGAGCAAGCCCCCTCCCACAAGGGATTAGCGAACTCTTTAGGAATGTGCCATGAGTTTTATCACTGAAATCAAAACCTTCGCCGCCCTCGGCAGCGGTGTTATCGGCAGCGGCTGGGTGTCCCGCGCCCTGGCCAACGGCCTCGATGTGGTGGCCTGGGACCCGGCCCCCGGTGCCGAAGCGGCACTGCGCAAACGTGTCGCCAACGCCTGGGGTGCCCTGGAAAAACAAGGCCTGGCACCCGGTGCATCCCAGGGCCGCCTGCGCTTTGTGCCAACCATTGAAGAGTGCGTGAAAGACGCCGACTTCATCAAGGAAAGCGCCCCGGAACGCCTGGAGTTGAAGCTGGAATTGCACAGCAAAATCAGCGCCGCAGCCAGGCCGAACGCCTTGATCGGCTCCAGCACTTCGGGCCTGTTGCCGAGTGAGTTCTACGAGGGCTCGACCCACCCGGAGCGTTGCGTGGTCGGGCACCCGTTCAACCCGGTGTATCTGCTGCCGCTGGTGGAAGTGGTGGGCGGCCGGCACACCGCGCCCGAGGCCATCCAGGCAGCGATCAAAGTGTACGAATCCCTCGGCATGCGCCCGCTGCATGTGCGCAAGGAAGTCCCCGGGTTTATCGCCGACCGACTGCTCGAAGCGCTGTGGCGGGAGGCGTTGCACCTGGTGAATGACGGCGTGGCCACCACCGGTGAGATCGACGATGCGATTCGCTTTGGCGCGGGATTGCGCTGGTCGTTCATGGGCACGTTTCTCACCTACACCCTGGCGGGCGGCGATGCCGGTATGCGGCACTTCATGGCACAGTTCGGCCCGGCGTTGCAGTTGCCGTGGACTTACCTGCCCGCACCGGAATTGACTGACAAGCTGATCGACGATGTGGTCGATGGCACCCGCGATCAGTTGGGCAAACACAGCATTTCGGCGCTGGAGCGCTATCGTGATGATTGCCTGCTGGCAGTGCTTGAAGCGGTGAAGAGCACCAAGGCAAAACACGGCATGACCTTCGCCGAATAAAGGACCACTTTCCATGCCCGCATTGATCACCTACACCACCAAAATCCAGCCCGCGTGGGTGGACTACAACGGTCATCTGCGCGATGCGTTCTACCTGCTGATTTTCAGCTACGCCACCGACGCGCTGATGGACACCCTGGGCCTGGACAGCGACAACCGCGAAGCCAGCGGCCACTCGTTGTTCACCCTGGAGCTGCACCTGAACTACCTGCACGAAGTCAAACTCGGCGCCGAGGTGCAGGTGCACACCCAACTGATCGCCTTTGATACCAAGCGCCTGCACCTCTATCACAGCCTGCATTGGGTGGGCGACGAGAAGGAGTTGGCAGGCAACGAGCAGATGCTGTTGCACGTCGACCTGGCCGGCCCGCACGCGACGCCGTTCAGCGAGGTCACATTGGCAAGACTCATGGCCCTCAGCGCCGGGCAGAAGGATCTCCCCAGGCCCGCCCTGCTGGGCCGGGTGATCGGTTTGCCGACAAAAAAAGCCCCGATCCAGCCGTGACTGAATCGGGGCAGAGGTGCCTTGTGTGAGCCATGCATCCCGAGGGTGACCAAACCGTCAAGCTGCTTGCCTGGGTGCAGTGTGCCGGTTCATGCGCTCGCCACCTGCCCCCAAAACGACACCCTCATAGCCATTCGAGGCATTCGGGCATTCTGCCCTTGCCGAGCGGTCGGGGGGCTACCAGAATCCGAGTCAATCCAGCTCCGTTAACCAGGGTAAACGTCATGATGCACGCGGATTTGATTGACCAGGATGACCTGCTGAGCCAACTGCGCTCGCTGGGTTTCGACGTGTCCAGCGGCGCCAGCGCCGAGCAGGCCTGCGAGTGTGCGGTGCGCGGTTTGAGTGACGAGCGGGCGAAGGCGCTCCAGAGGATGGTTGAGCGGATGTATGGCGGCAGTGCGACGATCCTGCCAGCGGTGAGGCAGGCAATTGACAGGCAGTTGCTGCCGGCATTGATGCAATTCAAACAGAATTCCGGCGCCTGACAGGGCGCTATCGGGAGCAAGCCCCCTCCCACATTTTGAATTGTGAATACCTTCAAATGTGGGAGGGGGCTTGCTCCCGATACAGGCGACGCGGTCTAGAGCCTCACGCTGGCGAACGTCGACTCGTTCCTGGCCTGGCTCAACGCCGACATCGGCCCCGACAACGGCGACAACAGCGCCTGCGGAATCGGTAGCATCGCCACCTGCTGGGTGGTGTTGGAGCCGACGCGCTCATCGCGTGGCGGAATGCCGAAGTATTCGCGGTAGCACTTGGAGAAATGCGGCGTGGACACAAACCCGCACACCGATGCCACTTCGATGATCGACATCGGCGTTTGCTTGAGCAACTGCCGCGCACGGATCAGACGCAGTTTGAGGTAATAGCGCGACGGCGAGCAGTGCAGGTATTTCTGGAACAGCCGCTCCAGTTGGCGTCGCGACACGGCGACGTACACCGCCAGTTCATCCAGGTCGATCGGCTCTTCGAGGTTGGCTTCCATCAACGCGACGATTTCCTGCAGCTTCGGCTGGTTGGTGCCGAGCATGTGCTTGAGTGGCACGCGCTGGTGATCCTGTTCGTTGCGGATGCGTTCGTAGACGAACATTTCGGAGATGGCCGCCGACAATTCACGGCCGTGGTCGCGGCTGATCAGGTGCAGCATCATGTCCAGCGGCGCGGTGCCGCCGGAGCTGGTGAAGCGGTTGCGGTCGAGGGTGAACAGGCGCGTGCTCATGGCCACGCGCGGGAAGGCTTCCTGCATCGACGCCAGGCATTCCCAGTGCACGCTGCAATCGAACCCGTCGAGCAAACCGGCACAGGCCAGCGCCCAACTGCCGGTGCACACCGCACCCAGGCGGCGCGACTGGCGCGCCTGGCTCTGCAGCCACGACACGTGCTCACGGGTCACGGTGCGCTGGATGCCCACGCCGCCGCACACAATAACGGTGTCCAGGGCCGGGGCTTTGTGCATGGAGGCATCGGGCGTGATTTGCAGACCGTCGCTGGCCCACACCTGGCTGCCGTCGGCACTCAGGGTGGTCCAGCGATACAGTTCGCGACCGGACAGCTGATTGGCCATGCGCAGCGGTTCCACCGCCGACGCCAGGGAAATCAGCGTGAAATTGTCCAGCAGCAAAAAGCCGATGGATTGAGGCGCACGGTTCTGGGGTTGGGCCCCTGAGTTGAACGACGTCATCGCGGTATCTCCTCACACAAAGCAGTTGATGGCCTCAGGCGAGGCTCTTGTTATTGCGCTCTTCATCCATAAAGAAGAGAGGCTTTGAATTGCTAGAGCAAATGCCGTGCCTGAATTTGAATGCCTATTCAATAAATCCTGAAAACGACCTGTTGACGCGTCTATACAAGCCCACGCAGGGAGTACGGGATACGGCTGAAAAAGGCGCTCGTTCAAAAGGGGTGAGCAGATCGGTAGCACTTGTGGGAAGGCGCTTTGCGGGCGTAGGAGTAGTCTGTCACCCCATGCGCAGGTGACGGGTCGTTAAGGGGGAAGTCGTTCGCTAGCTACTTATCTATTTGCGACGCGCTAAAAGGTGGCGCTTTTGGGTCCGGGTGTTCACTTTATGAGCAGTGTCAGCTGAGCGACCGCTATCGGGAGCAAGCCCCCTCCCACATTTGAAGGTATTCACAATTCAAAATGTGGGAGGGGCTTGCTGCCGATGCAGGCAACTCGGTCTCAGCACTCAACCGCGCTGACCGCCAAGCCACCGCGCGACGTTTCCTTGTACTTGTCATGCATGTCCGCGCCGGTATCACGCATGGTGCGGATCACCCGGTCCAGGGAGATAAAGTGCTGCCCATCGCCACGCAGGGCCATTTGCGCGGCGTTGATCGCTTTCACTGCGGCAATCGCATTGCGCTCAATGCACGGCACCTGCACCAGGCCACCCACCGGATCGCAGGTCAGACCAAGGTTGTGCTCCAGGCCGATTTCGGCGGCGTTGCACAGTTGCTCCGGGGTCGCGCCAAGAATCTCCGCCAGCCCGGCGGCGGCCATGGCGCACGCAGAACCCACCTCGCCCTGGCAGCCGACTTCGGCGCCGGAGATCGACGCGTTCTTCTTGCACAGAATCCCCACCGCCGCAGCGCCGAGCATGTAGTCGACCACGTTGGCTTCGGTGACGTCTTCGCTGAATTTCATGAAGTAGTGCAGCACTGCCGGAATGATCCCTGCCGCGCCGTTGGTGGGGGCGGTGACCATGCGCCCGCCGGCGGCGTTCTCTTCGTTGACCGCCAGGGCGAACAGGTTGACCCACTCCATGGCGCTCAGGGTCGAGCCGATCACATTCGGTTTGCCCAGCTCTTGCAGGCTGCGGTGCAACCTGGCCGCACGGCGCCGCACATTCAGCCCGCCGGGGAGGATGCCTTCATGCTTGAGGCCCTGCTCCACGCAATCCTGCATGGCGCGCCAGAGCTTCATCAGGCCGCTGCGGATTTCCTCTTCGGAGCGCCACACCTTTTCGTTGGCCAGCATCAGTTCGGCGACGCGCAGGTTGTGGGTCTTGCATAACTGCAACAACTCGGCCGCGCTGGAAAAATCATAGGGCAGCTCGGTGCGGTCCATGTCGGCCACCCCGCTTTGCGCCTGGGCCTCGTCCACCACAAAGCCGCCACCCACCGAGTAGTAGGTGTCGCGGTGCAATTCGCCGTGCTGGTCAAACACCACCAGGGTCATGGCATTGGGGTGAAACGGCAGGTTTTCGTCGAGCAGGCGCATGTCCCGCGCCCACACGAAGGGCACCGGCAAACGCCCGTCGAGCAGCAGCGTGTCGGTTTCGCGTAGGGTGCTGATGCGGATGCCGATCTGCGACGGATCAATGGCGTCCGGCCACTCGCCCATCAGGCCCATGATGGTGGCGGTGTCGCTGCCGTGACCGATGCCGGTGGCCGACAATGACCCGTACAGCTGAACTTCGACGCGGCAAACCTGTTCCAACAGGTCACGTTCACGCAGTGTCTGAACGAACAACGCCGCGGCGCGCATGGGGCCGACGGTGTGAGAACTCGAAGGCCCGATGCCGATCTTGAACAGGTCGAAAACGCTGATAGCCATTAACGTGAAACTCCTCGGTGGACACAAATCGGACACCCGGGAGCTGCTACGCTCAGATCGCCCAGATGGCGGCATCATCAGGCTTTTGTCCGCCGTCACGGCGTCTCACACCGACGCAACCATGCTCACCAGCGTCGCCTGCGTGCAATCGCCTGTTTTGGCCGTTTTTTGCGGTGCGCAAGGCTGAAAACTGCGGTTTTGCCTTGGGAAAAATCTGTAAGCGACGTCACCAATACTGGATACGACCCTCCCTGTACTGGATACGACGCCCCCTGTAGGCGTCAGATTTTCACTGGTACATGATCAGTCCCGACTCGTTTGCAAGGCACCGTGCCAGAGCTGCATCGCACGCTCCAACCGCAACACCTATAAAGCGCGGCGATTGCCGCCAGAAAAAACACAGGAGTCTAGCCCTATGAAAGCTTCACCCTCGTTGTTGTTGGCCGCCATGCTGAGTCTGCCCGTCATGACTCACGCTGCAGAACCGGAACAGTGCAAGACCGTCAACTTCTCCGATGTCGGCTGGACCGACATTACCGTCACCACCGCGACCACCAGCGAAATCCTCAAGGGCCTGGGCTACAAGCCGCGCACCACGATGATTTCGGTACCTGTGACCTACAAGTCGCTGGCCGACGGCAAGAACATGGACATCTTCCTCGGCAACTGGATGCCGACCATGGAAAACGACATCAAGCAGTACCGTGATGCCGGCACCGTGGAAACCGTACGCGCCAACCTGGAGAACGCCAAGTACACCCTGGCCGTGCCGGAAGCGCTGTACAACAAGGGCCTGAAAGACTTCGCCGATATCGCCAAATTCAAGGACGAGCTGGACGGCAAGATCTACGGCATCGAGCCTGGCAACGACGGCAACCGCACCATCCAGACCTTGATCGACAAAGACGCCTTCGGCCTCAAGACCGCCGGTTTCAAAGTCGTCGAGTCCAGCGAAGCCGGGATGCTTTCGCAGGTGGAGCGCGCTGCCCGGCGCGACAAGGCCATCGTGTTCCTTGGCTGGGAACCGCACCCGATGAACACCCGCTTCAAAATGAAATACCTGACCGGGGGTGATGATTCATTCGGCCCCAACTACGGCCAGGCCACCATCTACACCAACACCCGCAAGGGCTACACCCAGGAATGCAGCAACGTGGGCCAGTTGCTGAAAAACCTGGTGTTCAGCCTCGACATGGAAAGCACCCTGATGGGCAAGGTCCTGGACGACAAACAGAAGCCCGACGCCGCCGCCAAGGCCTGGCTGAAAGCCAACCCGCAAGTCCTCGATACCTGGCTCGCCGGTGTCACCACCGTCGACGGCAAACCCGGGCTCGACGCCGTTAAAGCTTACCTCGCCAAATAACCCCCGCTGACCCCGGGCCGGTGCGCTGGCCCGGGATGTTTTCCCCTTCGCATGTGGACATTCACTACCATGCTGACTGAACAGAAAATCCCACTAGGCCAGTACATCGCTGCCTTCGTCGAATGGTTGACCGAACACGGTGCCAACTACTTCGACGCAATCGCATCGACACTGGAAACGATGATCCACGGCGTGACGTTCGCGCTGACCTGGTTCAATCCACTGGCATTGATCGGTCTGATTGCGCTGCTGGCTCACTTCATTCAACGCAAATGGGGACTGACTGTCTTCGTCATCGTCTCCTTCCTGCTGATCCTCAACCTGGGGTACTGGCAGGAAACCATGGAAACCCTCGCGCAGGTGCTGTTCGCCACCCTGGTCTGCGTGGTCATCGGCGTGCCGCTGGGCATTGTTGCCGCGCACAAGCCGATGTTCTACACCATGATGCGGCCGGTACTCGATCTGATGCAGACCGTACCGACCTTCGTCTACCTCATCCCTACCCTGACCCTCTTCGGGCTGGGTGTGGTGCCTGGCCTGATCTCCACGGTGGTGTTCGCGATTGCCGCGCCCATCCGGCTGACCTACCTGGGCATCCGCGATGTACCGCAAGAGTTGATGGACGCCGGCAAGGCCTTCGGCTGCTCGCGCCGTCAGTTGCTCTCGCGCATTGAACTGCCCCACGCCATGCCGAGCATTGCCGCCGGTATTACCCAATGCATCATGCTGTCGTTGTCGATGGTGGTGATCGCCGCGCTGGTGGGCGCCGACGGCCTCGGCAAACCGGTGGTCAACGCACTGAACACCGCCGATATCGCCCTGGGCTTTGAAGCGGGCCTGGCGATCGTGTTGCTGGCCATCATGCTCGACCGCATCTGCAAACAACCCGAAGCCAAAGCAGGGGGTGATGCATGAGCATTATCCGATTCGACAAGGTCGACGTGATCTTCTCCAAGGACCCACGCGAAGCGCTCAAGCTGCTGGACCAGGGCATGAGCCGTAACGAGATTCTGAAAAAAACCGGGCAGATCGTCGGCGTGGAAAACGCCAGCCTGGATATCCAGAAAGGCGAAATCTGCGTGCTGATGGGCCTGTCGGGCTCCGGCAAGTCGAGCCTGCTGCGCTGCATCAACGGCCTCAACACCGTGAGCCGTGGCCAGTTGTTCGTCGAGCATGAAGGCCGCCAGATCGACATCGCCTCGTGCACACCCGCGGAGCTTAAGATGATGCGCACCCAGCGCATTGCCATGGTGTTCCAGAAGTTCGCCCTGATGCCCTGGCTGACGGTGCGCGAAAACATCAGCTTTGGTCTGGAAATGCAGGGTCGCCCGGAGAAAGAGCGACGCAAGCTGGTGGATGAAAAACTCGAGCTGGTGGGCCTGACGCAATGGCGCAACAAGAAGCCGGACGAGCTGTCGGGCGGCATGCAGCAACGTGTGGGCCTGGCCCGTGCGCTGGCGATGGACGCCGACATCCTGCTGATGGACGAACCTTTCTCCGCCCTCGACCCGCTGATCCGCCAGGGCCTGCAAGATGAACTGCTGGAACTGCAGCGCAAGCTGAACAAGACCATCGTGTTCGTCAGCCACGACCTGGATGAGGCGCTCAAACTGGGCAGCCGCATCGCGATCATGAAGGACGGCAAGATCATCCAGTACAGCGTGCCCGAAGAGATCGTGCTGAACCCGGCCGATGACTACGTGCGCACCTTCGTCGCGCACACCAACCCGCTGAACGTGCTGTGCGGCCGCAGCCTGATGCGCACGCTGGACAACTGCACGCGCGTCAACGGCTCTGTGTGCCTGGACCCGGGCGGCGACTCGTGGCTGGACCTGGCCGAAGGCAATACCATCCAGGGCGCGCGGCAGAACGGCGTGGTCATGAATCTGCAGAACTGGGCGCCGGGCCAGGCCGTGGAAAGCCTGGAGCGGGTACCGACGCTGGTGGATTCCAATATCGGCATGCGCGATGCGTTACAGATTCGCTACCAGACCGGCAACAAGCTGGTGTTGCATGACAACCACAAGGTGGTAGGCATCCTCGGAGACAGTGAGCTGTACCACGCCCTGCTGGGCAAAAACCTGGGCTGACAGACACTGCACAACAACCTGTGGGAGGGGGCTTGCTCCCGATAGCGGTGTATCAGCCACAGAGGGTGTGGCTGACAGCCTGCCATCGGGAGCAAGCCCCCTCCCACATTTTTTTGTGCCGATTCCAGCCTGTGATTTTTTATTGATTGAACGTTCAATCAAAACAAAATAGACTGCCCCTCAAGCCGATGGCCGCATTTGGCCCATCAGCGGCCTAAGGAAGAGGTGAAACATGCCCAAGGTCGGTATGCAACCCATACGCCGCCAGCAGTTGATCGAGGCCACATTGACGGCCATCGACCAGGTCGGCATGGCAGACGCCAGCATTGCGCTGATCGCGCGTCTGGCCGGGGTGTCGAACGGCATCATCAGCCACTACTTTCAGGACAAGAACGGCCTGATCGCGGCAACCATGCGTTACCTGATGAATGTGCTGATCGAGCGCGTCCAGGAGCGCCGACAGGCGTTGGAAGACGACAGCCCCCGTGCACACCTGCAGGTGATCATCGGCGGCAACTTCGACGCCAGCCAGGTCAGTGGCCCGGCAATGAAAACCTGGCTGGCCTTCTGGGCCGCCAGCATGCACCACCCGTCATTGCACAGGTTGCAGCGGATCAACGATCACCGCCTGTATTCCAACCTGTGCTGCCAGTTCCGCCGTGTGCTGCCGCTGCCCGAAGCACGCAGCGCAGCCCGCGGCCTGGCGGCCCTGATCGACGGTTTGTGGTTGCGCGGCGCCCTCTCGGGAGACGCTTTCGACACGGCGCAGGCGCAGCGGATCGCTGACGAATACATGGACTTCCAATTGGCCAAGCAGGCGAGCTAGCGCACCAACACGCGCTCAACTCCCCAAACGCGCCAACCCATTAATGCACATGCGAGGACTTTATGGCCCGTTTCGAAACGCAAAAACTCTACATTGACGGCGGCTACAGCGACGCTGGCAGCGATGCCACCTTTGAAGCCATCAACCCGGCTAACGGTGAAGTTCTCGCCCACGTGCAACGCGCCACCTTCGATGACGTCGAGCGTGCCGTGGTCAGCGCCGAAAAAGGCCAGAAAATCTGGGCCGCGATGACCGCCATGGAGCGTTCGCGCATCCTGCGTCGCGCCGTCGATATCCTGCGCGAGCGCAACGACGAGCTGGCCGCCCTGGAAACCCTGGACACCGGTAAAGCCTTTTCCGAAACCCAATTCGTCGACGTCGTCACCGGCGCCGACGTGCTGGAGTACTACGCAGGCCTGGTGCCGGCCATCGAAGGCGAGCAGATTCCGCTGCGCGACACCTCGTTCGTCTACACCCGCCGCGAACCGCTGGGCGTGGTGGCCGGTATCGGCGCGTGGAACTACCCGATCCAGATCGCCCTGTGGAAATCCGCACCGGCCCTGGCCGCCGGCAACGCGATGATCTTCAAGCCCAGCGAAGTCACCTCGCTGACCACCCTGAAACTGGCCGAGATCTACACCGAAGCCGGCGTACCGGCAGGCGTGTTCAACGTACTCACCGGCAGCGGCCGCGAAGTCGGCACCTGGCTCACCGAGCACCCGCGCATCGAGAAAGTCTCGTTCACCGGCGGCACCGACACCGGCAAGAAGGTGATGGCCAGCGCTTCCAGCTCTTCGCTGAAAGAAGTGACCATGGAACTGGGCGGCAAGTCGCCGCTGATCGTGTTCGAAGACGCCGACCTGGACCGCGCCGCCGACATCGCAATGATGGCCAACTTCTACAGCTCCGGCCAGGTGTGCACCAACGGCACCCGCGTGTTCGTGCCCAAGCAGCTGCAATCGGCGTTCGAAGCCAAGATCCTTGAGCGTGTGGCGCGCATTCGCGTCGGCGACCCGCAGGACGAAAACACCAACTTCGGCCCGCTGGTCAGCTTCGCCCACATGGAAAGCGTGCTGGGCTACATCGCCAAGGGCAAAGAGCAAGGCGCACGCCTGCTGTGCGGCGGCGAGCGCATGACCGAAGGCGACCTGGCCAAAGGCGCCTACGTGGCCCCGACGGTGTTCAGCGATTGCACCGACGACATGGTGATCGTGCGTGAAGAAATCTTCGGCCCGGTAATGAGCCTGCTCACCTACGAGACTGAAGAAGAAGTGATCCGCCGCGCCAACGACACCGACTTCGGCCTGGCTGCTGGCCTTGTGACCAAGGACCTGAACCGCGCCCACCGCGTGATTCATCAACTCGAAGCGGGCATCTGCTGGATCAACGCCTGGGGCGAGTCCGACGCGAAGATGCCGGTGGGCGGCTACAAGCAATCGGGTGTGGGCCGCGAGAACGGGATCAGCTCGCTGAACAACTTCACCCGCATCAAATCGGTACAGGTTGAGCTGGGCGACTACGCCTCGGTGTTCTAAAACCGGGGGCAATGCCCCCCTGTGGCGAGCGGGCTTGCCCCGCGCTGGGCTGCGAAGCAGCCCCATTGCAGCCCGGCACAGTCTTTTCAGATAGAACTCCAGCGCTGATTTTGCGACTGCTGCGCAGTCGAACGGGGGGCAAGCCCCCTCGCCACAAAAGCAGCCGAACCCAATTTTACGAGGGTGCATCCAATGTCCCAAGAATACGACTACATCATTGTGGGTGCCGGCTCGGCCGGTAACACCCTGGCGACCCGTCTGACCGAAGACGAAGGCGTCACCGTTCTGCTGCTGGAAGCCGGCGGCCCCGACTATCGTCTGGATTTCCGCACCCAGATGCCCGCCGCCCTGGCGTTCCCACTGCAAGGCCGCCGCTACAACTGGGCCTACGAGACCGATCCCGAGCCACACATGAACGGGCGCCGGATGGAATGCGGTCGCGGCAAAGGCCTGGGCGGTTCCTCGCTGATCAACGGCATGTGCTACATCCGTGGCAACGCGATGGACTATGACAACTGGGCCAAATTGCCGGGCCTGGAAGACTGGACTTACCTCGACTGCCTGCCGTACTTCCGCAAGGCCGAAACCCGCGACATCGGCCCGAATGACTGGCACGGCGGCGACGGCCCGGTCAGTGTGACCACGCCCAAGGCCGGCAATAACCCGCTGTTCAGCGCCATGGTGGAAGCCGGGGTGCAGGCCGGTTACCCGCGTACCGAAGACCTGAACGGCTACCAGCAGGAAGGCTTCGGCCCGATGGACCGCACCGTCACGCCCAACGGCCGTCGTGCCAGCACTGCGCGCGGTTACCTGGACACCGCCAAAAAGCGTTCGACCCTGACCATCGTCACCCACGCCCTCACCGACAAGGTGCTGTTCGAAGGCAAACGTGCAGTGGGCGTGCGTTACCTGATCGGTGCCGCCGAAGAACGCGTTGAAGCCCGTGCACGTAAAGAAGTATTGGTCTGCAGCGGCGCAATCGCTTCGCCGCAACTGCTGCAACGCTCCGGCGTCGGACCGGCCAAACTGCTGGAGAGCCTCGACATCCCGGTGGTCCACGACCTGCCCGGTGTCGGCGAAAACCTGCAGGACCACCTTGAGCTGTACCTGCAATACGCATGCACCCAACCGGTGTCGCTGTACCCGTCGCTGCTCTGGTATAACCAGCCGGCCATCGGTGCCGAGTGGCTGTTCAATGGCACCGGCATCGGCGCCAGCAACCAGTTCGAAGCCGGCGGTTTCATCCGTTCGCGTCCGGAATTCGAATGGCCGAACATCCAGTACCACTTCCTGCCGGTGGCGATCAATTACAACGGCAGCAAGGGTGTGCAGGAGCACGGTTTCCAGGCGCACATGGGCTCCATGCGTTCGCCAAGCCGTGGCCGTGTGCAGGTGAAGTCGAAGAATCCACGGGACTACCCGAGCATCCTCTTCAACTACATGGCCTCGGAGCAGGACTGGGAAGAATTCCGCGACGGCATCCGCCTGACCCGCGAAATCATGCAGCAGCCGGCGCTGGACCCTTACCGTGGCCGCGAAATCAGCCCGGGCATCGAGGTGCAAACCGATGAACAGCTCGACACGTTCATCCGCGAGCACGCCGAAACGGCCTACCACCCTTCATGCTCGTGCAAGATGGGCACCGACGAGATGGCCGTGGTCGATGGCGAAGGCCGCGTGCATGGCATGCAGGGCCTGCGTGTGGTGGATGCGTCGATCATGCCGATCATCACCACCGGCAACCTGAACGCGCCAACGATCATGATCGCCGAGAAAATCGCCGACAGGATCCGCAACCGCCAGCCGTTGCCACGCAGCACTGCCGACTACTACGTGGCGGGCGATGCGCCGGTGCGCGGCAAACCGCTGCGTGAGATTGCGCAGTAACTGATACCCCTTGTGGCGAGCAGGCTTGCCCTAATGCCGTTCAGTTAAGCGCAGATTCCCTGTGGCGAGCAGGCTTGTCCTGCGTTGGGCTGCGCAGCAGCCCCAAAACCAGGCGCTGAGCCGTATCAGGTACACCGCGTTTTGCTCGATGGGGGGCGCTTCGCACCCCAACGCGGGGCAAGCCCGCTCGCCACAATAAGCCCACACATTTTCCTTAACTGAACGGCATTAGGGCTCGCCACAACGGTGCACCTGCCACAAAGCACTGCCTTTCCTTGATCAGCTCACCAGCCCAGGCCTACTCTGTTCGCCTGCCCGCGCTGAGCCGCCCACAAGGAAGGCCCCATGTTCGACCACCACGCCACACTCAAACAGCACTTCAACGCCCTGCGCACCACCGCCGACTTCTTCTCGCTGCGCTATGTACGCGAATCCGGCCAGTACCTCTCGGTCCGCAAGAACGTCGCCGAACCGCCGCACCTCAGCCACGACGAAGGCGCCATGCTCACCGTGCGTCTCAACGGCGTGCAAGCCTACGCCGCGACCAACGACATCTCCCTCGCCGGCCTGCAAGCCGCCCTCGAGCGCGCCGAACAGCAAGCCCGCCAGATCAAGCCCCATGCCCTGCTCGACCTGCACCAGCAACCGGTGTCCAGCGACGTGGCCGATTACCTGTCGCCCAATCTCGAGCAGGCCTTCCCGTCCCTCAGCGACTGCTACCAATTGCTGGGCGATGAATCCGCCGCCGTGCCCAGGGACGAGCGCCTGGTGAGCTGGGATGTGAGCCTGGGCCTCACCCACGTCGAGCAGATCTACCTCAACAGTGCCGGCGCCGAGCTGCGCCAGGCCCAGCGCTTTGTGTTCCCCGGCGTCAACGTCACCGCCTTTGATGGCCACGACAGCCAGACCCGTACCCTGGGCGGCAGCAACTTCGGCCAGCAGGGCGGCTTCGATGTGATCAGCCGCTTCGGCCTGATCGGCGCTGCGCCACGCGTCGCCGATCAGGCGCTGCAACTGCTGCTCGCGCCGAACACCCCCCAGGGCCCGCGCGACCTGCTGTTGATGCCCGACCAGATGATCCTGCAGATCCACGAATCCATCGGTCACCCGCTGGAACTCGACCGTATCCTGGGGGATGAGCGCAATTACGCCGGCACCAGTTTCGTCAAGGCCAGCGACTTTGGTCACCTGCAATACGGCTCGCCGCTGCTCAACGTGACCTTCGACCCGGACATCCCCGAGCAGCTGGCCAGCTATCACCATGACGATGACGGCACCCGCGCCAGCAAACAATTCCTGATCCGCGAAGGGCTGCTGCTCAAGCCTTTGGGTGGCGCCTTGTCGCAATTTCGCTCGGGCCTGCCAGGCGTGGCCAACAGCCGCGCCAGCGGTTGGAACCGCCCGCCCATCGACCGCATGGCCAACCTGAACATCGAGGCCGGCGACCAGAGCCTGGCGCAGATGATTGGCGCCATCGAGCACGGCATTCTGATGTCGACCAACCGCTCCTGGTCCATCGACGATGCGCGCAACAAATTCCAGTTCGGCTGCGAATGGGGCCAGTTGATTGAAAACGGCGAACTCAAGGGCGTGGTGAAAAACCCCAACTACCGGGCCATTTCCGCGCAGTTCTGGCGCAACCTCAGCGCGGTGGGCGACGCCAGCACGTTCCAGGTATTGGGCACGCCCAACTGCGGCAAGGGCGAGCCCAACCAGGTGATCCGCGTCGGCCATGCGTCGCCGGCCTGTGTGTTCAGCAACGTGGATGTATTTGGGGGAGATGCCTGATGAACGATTTCAAGGCATTGGTGCAGTGGCTCCAGCAAGCCGTCACCGACAATGAACAATTTCACCTGGGCTACGCGGCCGAGTCGTCCGAATTCGTGCGATTCAACCACGCCGAGGTACGCCAGGCCGGGCATGTGCAGCAGGCCAGCGTGAACCTCAAGCTGATCAGCGATGGCCGGCATGCCGACCTCGGCATCACTCTGGCCGGCTCGCCGGCACTGGATCGCCAGCGCCTCGCCGATGGCCTGCAACAGCTGCGCGAGACCTTGCCGTTGCTGCCACAGGATCCTTATCTGCTGCTCAATCAGGAGCCTTGGCAAAGCCACAATGAACACGTGAGACCGCTGCCGGACCTGGCCCGCGTGCTGGAGGAGATCAGCCAGGCCGCAGCCGACGTTGACCTGGTCGGTTTCTACGCCGCAGGCCCAATCAGCCGTGGCTTTGCCAGTTCGAACGGCGCGTTCGGCTGGCATCAGGCCAATAGTTTCAACTTCGACTTCAGCCTGTTCCACGCCAACGGTGAAGCGGTAAAAGCCAGCTACGCCGGGCACACGTGGGACAGCGCCGAATTCGCCGCGCGCCTGCAGCAGGCGCGCGCGCAGTTGGCGTTCCTCGATCGCCCGCTGCACCCGCTGCCGCCCGGGCAATACCGCGCCTACCTGGCACCGGCGGCACTGGAAGAAATCATCAGCATCATCACCTGGGGCGGTTTTTCGGCCCAGGCCATCGCCAGCAAAGGCAGCTCGCTGCAAAAGCTCTATGCCGGTGAGCAGCCGTTGAGCCCATTGGTGACCGTCACCGAGCAGATCAGTGGCTCGCTGAGCCAGGCGTTTTCCACCGAGGGTTACCCGCGCGGTGATGTCACGTTGATCAAGGCCGGTGCTGCCTGCGACCAGTTGGTGAACTCGCGCAGCGCCGCCGAATACGGCCTGCCCGCCAACGGCGCCAGCAGTGATGAATCCCCCAGCGCCCTGCAGATGGCGGCGGGCACGCTCGCCCAGGCCGATATCCTCAAGCAACTGGGCACCGGGCTGTACATCAGCAACCTGTGGTACCTGAACTATTCCGACCTGCCGGCGGCCCGCCTCACCGGCATGACGCGCTTCGCCACGTTCTGGGTGGAGAACGGCGAAATCAAGGCGCCGGTCAGCACCATGCGCTTTGATGACAGCGTCTACAGCCTGCTCGGCTCGCAGCTGGAAGCGCTCACGGCAGAGCGGGAATTGCTGTTGTCGCCGAGCACCTACGGCCAGCGCAACACCGCTTCCAATCTACTCCCGGGTGCGCTGGTCAAACGCCTCACCCTGACCCTCTAATCCTTGGGGGACGGGGCTTGCTGCCGGTGGCGGCGTATCAGTCATGCATGCGGTGACTGACACACCGCCATCGGCAGCAAGCCCTCTCCCACAGTGTCCTGCGTTGCTTCTGACATCTCCTTCCGAACTTGCATGACTCCCCGTGCAGCCTGTTGTTGTCTGCTTAAAAGCTCGCTATAACGGTTAGTGGCAGACCGCCATCTCACAGGAAGTGCGACGATGAATCATGGAAGTTTCGTCATAGAGAAGCTGTTCAAGCATTACAACATTCACGTAGAGCAACTGGGCAACGACCCGCAGCAGAAAACCGTGCTGATGGTCAATGGCGCGCTGTCCACCACGCGTTCCTTTGCGCGCACCAGCAAGTGCCTGGCCGAACATTTCAACGTGCTGCTGTTCGACCTGCCGTTCTCCGGTTACTCGCGCGAACACAACACCGACCTCGACCTGGTGACCAAGGACGACGAGGTGCACATCCTGCGTGCGCTGGTGGAGCGCTTTGCGGTCAACCATCTGGTGTCGGCGTCCTGGGGCGGTATCTCCACGCTGCTGACCCTGGCCCATAACCCGCCGTCCATCGAAAGCTCGGTGGTGATGGCCCTGGCACCCAACCTCAACCCCGTGATGCTCGACTACGTGGAACGCGTGCGCGTGCTGATCGAGGCCGATGACAAATCCGCCGTCGGCCATCTGCTCAACGAGACGGTCGGCCAGTACCTGTCGCCGCGCCTCAAGCGCAACAACCACCGCCACCTGTCGAACATGGCGACCACCGAGTACCGCCAGGCGCGTTTTCATATCCATCAGGTGCTGGCACTGGGCGATGGCAACTACCTGCCGGCGCTGCGCCAGATCGACACGCCGGTGCACTTTCTCAACGGCGCGCTGGACGCCTACACGCCGGCCGCCGACGCCCGCTTGTTCAAGCAATACGTGGGACGCAGCAGCTTTGCCGTGGCCGAACACACCGGCCACCTGCTCGATCTGGAATCGCGCGAGGCGGCAGCGGCAGTGCACCGGGCGCTGTTGGACTTTTTGGTCGGCAAACACGCGACGCTGTCGGAATTAGACGAACCGCCAATGGGAAAACGCGCGACGGATGGCGCATAATCGGCGATACATAGCCAGCTAACCAAAGGACTGCCATGCCGACCCGCGCTCCTCTCGATGCCAAGACCGCTCGCTGGCTACCCTGGGTGGTGGCGATTGCCTTCTTCATGCAGTCGCTGGACGGGACGATTCTCAACACGGCCCTGCCGGCCATGGCCCAGGACCTCGCGGAAAACCCGCTGCGCATGCAAGGGGTGGTGATCGCCTATATGCTCACCGTCGCCTTGCTGATCCCCGCGTCGGGCTGGATCGCCGACCGCTTCGGCACCAAGAAAATCTTCTTCGGCGCAATCATGCTGTTCAGCATCGGCTCGCTGCTGTGCGCACTGTCCAGCAGCCTGAGCATGCTGGTGGGCGCGCGGGTCGTGCAGGGCCTGGGCGGCGCGCTGATGCTGCCGGTCGGTCGGCTGGTGGTGCTGCGCGCCTACCCGCGCTCCGAGCTGGTGCGGATCATGGGGTTCATCACGATTCCCGGCCTGCTCGGTCCACTGCTCGGCCCGACCATGGGCGGCTGGATGGTGCAATACATGACCTGGCACTGGATCTTTCTGATCAACCTGCCGGTGGGCATCATCGGCTGCTTCGCCGTGTGGAAATTCATCCCCGACCTGCGCGGCAGCGAGCGCACGCGCTTTGACGGTATGGGCTTTGTGCTGTTTGGCGCGGCGATGGTGCTGATCACCATCGCCATGGAAGGCCTGGGCGAACTGCACCTGCCGCACCTGCGCGTGATGCTCCTGCTGTTCGGCGGGCTGGCGTGCCTGGCGGCGTACTGGCTGCGCGCCGGGCATATCGAAAATCCGCTGTTTTCGCCGGTGCTGTTCAAGACCCGCACCTTTGCCGTGGGCATCCTGGGCAACCTGTTCGCGCGCCTTGGCAGCGGCGCCCTGCCCTTTCTGGTGCCGCTGCTGTTGCAGGTGGCGCTGGGTTATTCACCGTCCCAGGCCGGCATGAGCATGCTGCCCCTGGCGGCGGCAGCGATGTTCGCCAAGTCCATCGCGCGGCCGCTGATCGAGCGCCTGGGTTATCGCGCGGTGCTCACCGGCAACACCCTGGCGCTGGGCCTGATGCTGGCGAGCATGGGCCTGGTCAGCGAGCAGACGCCCTACCCGCTGCTGCTGGCCATGCTGGCGGTGCTGGGGGCGATCAACTCGTTTCAATTTACCGCGATGAATACCGTCACCCTGATCGACCTCGATGACGCCCAGGCCAGCAGCGGCAACAGTTTGCTGTCGGTGGTCGCGCAATTGTCCCTGAGCCTGGGCGTGGCCTGCGCCGGTGCGCTGCTCGGCGGGTTCACCGCCGACGCCGGCAACGATGGCGTGAACACGGTACTTGGCGCATTCCAGCTGACCTTCCTCACGGTGGGCATCATGGCGATGCTGGCGGCGGCGATCTTCCTGCAGTTGTCGCCAAGCGACGGCAAACGGGCGATCAACCGTGAACA
Organism: Pseudomonas sp. MH9.3; assembly: GCF_034354675.1. Classification (NCBI taxonomy): domain Bacteria; kingdom Pseudomonadati; phylum Pseudomonadota; class Gammaproteobacteria; order Pseudomonadales; family Pseudomonadaceae; genus Pseudomonas; species Pseudomonas sp. MH9.3. Next base: position 3,226,207 of record NZ_CP133785.1, read on the forward strand.
CGATCTCGAGCACTGACGGGCGTCTCGTCTAGAACTTGCGGGGAAAATTTCACAGGGCTGCTACACTGCGCGACATTTTGTTTTGCAGAGCCAGTCCCGTGACTACCATCGCCACCGCTTTTAATACTTTGCCCCTGTCCGCCGCCATGCTGGCTAACCTCGACTCGCTGGGTTACGTCGAGATGACGCAGATCCAGGCGCAAAGCTTGCCGGTGATCCTCAAGGGACTGGACCTGATTGCCCAGGCCAAGACCGGCAGCGGAAAGACCGCCGCCTTCGGCATCGGTCTGCTGAACCCGATCAACCCACGCTACTTCGGTTGCCAGGCGCTGGTGATGTGCCCCACCCGTGAGCTGGCCGACCAGGTCGCCAAGGAAATCCGTCGCCTGGCCCGCGCCGAAGACAACATCAAGGTGCTGACCCTGTGCGGCGGCGTGTCCCTCGGCCCGCAGATCGCCTCCCTCGAGCACGGCGCCCACGTCATCGTCGGCACCCCGGGGCGCATCCAGCAACACCTGCGCAAGGGTTCGCTGGTGCTCGACGGCCTGAACACGCTGATCCTCGACGAAGCCGACCGCATGCTCGACATGGGCTTCTACGACGCCATCGAAGACATCATCAGCAAGACCCCGCCACGCCGCCAGACCCTGCTGTTCTCGGCCACCTACCCGGTGAGCATCAAGCAACTGGCGTCCAAGTTCATGCGCGCGCCGCAACAGGTGAAAGCCGAAGCGTTCCACTCCGATGACCAGATCGAGCAGCGTTTCTACGAGATCTCGCCGGAAGAACGCATGGACGCCGTGACCCGGGTGCTGGCGCACTTCCGCCCCGCGTCGTGCGTGGCGTTCTGCTTTACCAAGCAGCAGGTGCAGGAAACCGTGGATCACCTGACCGCCAAGGGCATTTCCGCGGTCGGCCTGCACGGCGACCTGGAACAGCGCGACCGTGACCAGGTGCTGGCGATGTTCGCCAACCGCAGCACCTCGGTGCTGGTCGCCACCGACGTGGCCGCGCGCGGCCTTGACATCGACGCGCTGGACATGGTGATCAACGTCGAACTGGCCCGCGACTCGGAAATCCATATCCACCGCGTGGGCCGTACCGGCCGCGCCGGTGAGACCGGCATCGCCATCAGCCTGGTGGCGCCGTCCGAAGCGCACCGTGCCCAGGCCATCGAGCAACTGCAGAAGTCGCCGCTGAACTGGGACCAACTGGACAACCTCAAGCCGCAAAGCGGGGGTCCGTTGCTGCCGCAGATGAGCACCCTGTGCATCGCCGCAGGGCGCAAGGACAAAGTGCGTCCAGGCGACATCCTTGGCGCGTTGACCGGTGACGCGGGTATCCCGGGTGCCCAGGTCGGCAAGATCGCGATCTTTGATTTCCAGGCCTTCGTGGCCGTGGAACGCGGCATCGCCAAACAGGCGCTGCAGCGCTTGAACGACGGCAAGATCAAGGGCCGCTCGCTGCGCGTGCGTATCCTGTAAGACCCTCTCCCATCCAGGTGGAGACCCCCTGTGGGAGGGGGCTTGCTCCCGATAGCGGTGTATCAGTTGCAGATGCTCTGACTGACACACTGCAATCGGGAGCAAGCCCCTCCCACAGTGTTGATTGCATTTCAGATCAATATTTTTGTGAGGACATGGCTGTGCGCTCGACCGAAGTTGTGATCATTGGCGCCGGCGCCGCAGGCTTGATGTGCGCACTGACCGCCGCCGGGCGCGGAAGGCAGGTCATGTTGCTGGACCACGCGAACAAGGCCGGCAAAAAGATCCTGATGTCCGGCGGTGGCCGCTGCAACTTCACCAATATGTACACCGAGCCGGCCAACTTTCTCTCGCACAACGCGCACTTCTGCAAGTCCGCCCTGGCGCGCTACACCCAGTGGGATTTCATCGCGCTGGTGGCTAAACACGGTGTGCCGTACCACGAGAAGAAACTCGGCCAGCTGTTCTGCGACAACAAGTCCAGCGACATCCTCGGCATGCTGCTCGACGAATGCATCCAGACCGGTGTGAGCCTGCACCTGGACACCTCGATCGAAACCATCGCCAGGGTCGACAACGGCTATCGGTTGCAGACCACCCTGGGCGAGCTGCACTGCGAATCCCTGGTGATCGCCACGGGCGGCTTGTCGATCCCGACACTGGGCGCGACCGGTTTTGGTTACCAAGTGGCCAAGCAATTTGGCCACGAGCTGCTGCCAACCCGCGCCGGGCTGGTGCCGTTCACCATCACCGACCAGCTCAAGGACCTGTGCGGCGAGCTGTCCGGTACCTCAGTGGATTGCCTGGTCAGCTGCAACGGCCAGAGCTTTCGCGAGAACATCCTGTTCACTCACCGTGGCCTGAGTGGGCCGGCGATTTTACAGATTTCCTCGTACTGGGAATCCGGCGACACGGTGGAGATCAACCTGCTGCCCGACCACGACGCCCACACCTGGCTGCAAGCGCAACAGGCCGAGCGCCCCAACAGCGAGCTGAAAACCCTGCTGGGCGAAATCTTCACGAAAAAGATGGCCAACCTGCTGGCGGACACCTGGTTTGCGTCCAAGCCGATGAAGCAGTACACCCATGCCGAAATTGCCGACATCGCCAACAAGTTGGGCAACTGGCAATTGGTGCCGGCGGGGACCGAAGGCTATCGCACCGCCGAGGTGACGCTGGGCGGGGTGGATACGCGAGAAGTCTCGTCCAAGACCATGGAGTCCCTGAAAAGCCCGGGCCTGTACTTTATTGGCGAAGTGCTGGACGTGACCGGGCATCTGGGCGGGTTCAACTTCCAGTGGGCCTGGGCGTCGGGTTATGCGGCGGCGCAGTACGCCTGAAGGATGTACTCGATCAAATGTGGGAGGGGGCTTGCTCCCTCCCACATTTGGTTGGTGGTGTGCCTGAGAGATATTTTGCCCTCTGATGTGATCACCGCCCTTGCCGTGGCGTCATTACTGGCTCAATTTAGCGACATCGCTCCGGAAGACGCCCGACTTCATGTCATCGACCTCGTTCAAGCACTCCCTGCGGCGCCTGTGGGCGCTGGATAAATTCAGCTACAGCATTCGGGTGTTCATCGCCCTCACCGGCAGCATGGCGCTGTGCTGGTATCAGAATGAAATGGCGCTGTTGATCCCGTTGTTCCTGGGGATCATCGCCAGCGCGCTGGCCGAGACCGACGACAGTTGGCAGGGCCGCCTCAACGCCCTGGCGGTGACACTGGTGTGTTTCAGCATCGCCGCGCTGTCGGTGGAGTTGCTGTTCCCCTACCCCTGGTTTTTCGCCCTCTCGCTCGCCCTGGCGACGTTTTGCCTGACCATGCTCGGCGCGCTGGGCGAACGCTATGGCGCGATTGCTTCGGCCACGTTGATTCTGTCGGTGTACACCATGATCGGCGTGGACCAGCGCGGCGGCGCGGTCACCGACTTCTGGCACGAGCCGGCGCTGCTGGTGGCCGGCGCGGCCTGGTACGGCGTGCTGTCGGTGTTATGGCAGGCGCTGTTTTCCAATCAGCCGGTGCAGCAGAGCCTGGCGCGGTTGTTTCGTGAGTTGGGCCGCTATCTCAAACTCAAGTCGTCGCTGTTCGAACCGATCCGTCAGTTGGATGTGGAAGCTCGCCGCCTGGAACTGGCGCAGCAGAATGGCCGGGTGGTTGCCGCGTTGAACGCCGCGAAGGAAATCATCCTGCACCGCGTGGGCAATGGTCGACCGGGCTCGAAGGTCAGTCGTTATCTCAAGCTGTACTTTCTCGCCCAGGACATCCACGAACGCGCCAGTTCGTCCCACTACCCGTATAACGCGCTGGCCGAGGCGTTCTTCCACAGTGACGTGCTGTTCCGCTGCCAGCGCCTGTTGCGTCAGCAGGGCAAGGCCTGCCAGGCGCTCGGCGAGTCGATCCAACTGCGCCAGCCGTTCATCTATGACGACAGTTTCGCCGAGGCCCTCGGCGACCTGAACGCCTCGCTGGAACACCTGCGCCTGCAGAGCAATCCGGCCTGGCGCGGCCTGCTGCGTTCGCTGCGGGCCCTGGCGGCCAACCTGTCGACCCTCGACCGCCTGCTCGGCGACGCCAGCAACCCTGACGCCCTGGCCGACGCCACCGACAGCAACCTGCTGGACCGCGCGCCGCGCAACCTCAGGGAAATGTGGACACGCCTGCGCACCCAGCTCACGCCAACATCGCTGCTGTTTCGGCATGCGTTGCGCCTGTCCCTGGCGCTGACCATCGGCTACGCCACCCTGCATGCCATTCACGCGTCCCAGGGTTACTGGATCATCCTCACCACGCTGTTCGTTTGCCAACCCAACTACGGCGCGACGCGGCGCAAGCTCGGCCAGCGGATCATCGGCACGGCCATCGGCCTCACAGTGGCCTGGGCGCTGTTCGACCTGTTCCCCAGCCCTCTGGTGCAGTCGATGTTCGCCATCGCCGCCGGCCTGGTGTTCTTTATCAACCGCACCACCCGCTACACCCTGGCCACGGCGGCCATCACGCTGATGGTGCTGTTTTGTTTCAACCAGGTGGGCGATGGCTACGGGCTGTTTCTGCCAAGGCTGTTCGATACCTTGCTGGGCAGCCTGATCGCGGGCCTGGCGGTGTTCCTGTTCCTGCCGGACTGGCAGGGGCGGCGCCTGAACAAAGTGCTGGCCAACACCCTGACCTGCAACAGCATCTACCTGCGCCAGATCATGCAGCAATACGCCGACGGCAAGCGCGACGACCTGGCCTACCGCCTGGCCCGACGCAACGCGCACAACGCCGACGCGGCGCTGTCCACCACCCTGGCCAACATGCTGATGGAGCCAGGGCACTTTCGTAAGGAAGCCGACGTGGGCTTCCGCTTTCTGGTGCTGTCGCACACCTTGCTCAGCTATTTGTCGGGGTTGGGCGCACACCGCGACACGCAACTGCCGCCGCAGATGCGCGAGCAGTTGATCGACGGTGCGGGCGACAGCCTCGCGGCGAGCATCGATGAAATCGCCAGCGGCCTTGCCAACAAACAACCGATTGCGATTCAAAGCGATGCAGAGGAAGCCCTGGCGGCGCAGCTTGAGCAGATGCCGGATGAAATCGATGAAGGGCAGCGACTGGTGCAGACGCAGTTGGCGTTGATTTGCCGGCAGTTGGGGCCGTTGCGCACGTTGGCGGCGCATTTGATCAAGGATACCCGCGCGGCTTGAATCGCTATCGGGAGCAAGCCCCCTCCCACAGTTTGATGTGTGAATACCTTTCAACTGTGGGAGGGGGCTTGCTCCCGATGGGTCCTCAAGAACATTACATCCCGTGCTGTTTCATCAACCGCGCATAACTGCCATCTGCCTTCATCCTGGCAATCTCGCGATCAAACCCGGCCACAATCTGCGCATGCTCGGGGTTCTTCAGGCTCACCAGGATATGCAGGCTGTTTTCACTCAATGGCTTGGGCAGAAACTCCACTGCATTGCGCACCCGCGCGGATTCACGCGCCAGGTAAAAGCGCGCCACGTATTCATCCTCCACCGTCAGCCGCACCCGCTCGGCCGCCAACATGCGCACGGCCATGACGAAGTTGTGCACCGGAATTTTCTGCAACTGCGTGTCGGCATCGAACGCCGTCGAATACGCATAGCCGCGCACTACCGCGATGGGTGCCTCGTGCAGTTGCGCCAGATTCTCGAACTCGATCGGGTCTTCGCGGCGCTTGATGAATCGCACGCGATTGAGCAGGTACTCGGCGGAAAACTGCCCCAACTGCGTGCGCGCCTCGTCATACCAGGCGTTGATCAGCACGTCATAACGCCCATCGCCCACGCCCTTGAGTGCACGGGCCCAGGGCACCTGCTCGAAGTCACTGGCGTAGCCGGCGCGGGCCAGAGCAGTCGTGACGATATCGGTGGCCAGGCCGCCATTGACCAGCGTGGCATCGGTAAACGGCGGCCACGCATCTGCAGTCAGGCGCAAGCGCTGCGCGTACAGGGGCTGGGCCAGCAACAACACTCCAAATAAAGCAACGGCACGAGAGAATCGCGGCATGCTCAAAATCCTTGGCAGGCAGGCTTTGGCCCTGGCGCAGGGCAATCCTGAGGCTGTAACAGTAGCTCAGATTACACAAACTGACCGGCGGCGCACCCAGACAATGATGGCAAATTGAGGTCATTCACAAAAATAGCTGATTTAGACACGAACGCTCGTCCCGCTTACTATCGGCGCCAGGCATTTATCGGACATCTATCATGACAGTGGATTGGCTCTGCAAGCATCACACCGACCTGGGCAAGGAGCAGCTGTACGCCATCCTGCGGCTGCGTTGCGAGGTGTTCGTCGTTGAGCAGCAGTGCGTTTATCAGGACATCGACGGGCAGGACCTGGACGGTGACACCCATCATCTGATGGCCTGGGAAGGCGATGAACTGGTGGCTTACCTGCGCCTGCTTGACCCAGCACTGCAAGGCGGCGATGTGGTCATCGGCCGGGTGGTCGTGGCGCCCTCGGCGCGCGGTACGGGGTTGGGACACCAGATGATGGAGGAAACACTCAGGCAGATTGAGCCTATCTGGCCGGATACGCCGATTTATCTATCGGCCCAGGCGCATCTGCAGGGGTATTACGGGCGGTATGGGTTTGTGGCAGAGGGGGAGCAGTATCTGGAGGATGGGATTCCACATAGAGGTATGCGGCGTGCCTGAGGGCGCTAGCGGGAGCAAGCCCCCCCCATTTAAAGGTGTTCACACGTCAACATGTGGGAGGGGGCTTGCTCCCGATGGCGTCAGCCCAACCACCGCCAGCTTCAGGGATACCCCAACACACGCTTGATCGACGCCAGATTTGCCTCGATCCACTGACGGTCTATCGCCCCCCAACTGCGCACCCGATAGCACCCCGCATGGTTGCGGGCGCCGTCTTCCTGCTCGAACTCACACACAATATCCAGATCCGCCAACGCCGCAATCGTGTCCTGGGCGGTGCGGCGCGGCATGCCCGTCAGTTCGGTCAACGCCGGCACGCTGCTGGCCTGCCCGCTGTCGATCAGGTAGGCCACATACAAGCGGCGGTAGAAACTGCTCTTGGTCTTGCTCACGTCCATGGTCGTTCGCCTTGTGCTTAAGTCTTGCCCTGCAAATCGCGCCAGGTGAGGTACACCCGCAGGTCGAATTCCACCTGATGGTAGCCCGGCATCATGTACTCGCAGAGTTTGTAAAACGCTTTGTTGTGGTCCGATTCCTTGAAGTGCGCCAGCTCGTGCACCACGATCATGCGCAGAAATTCCGGCGCCGCCTCCTTGAACAGCGCGGCGATGCGAATCTCTTTCTTGGATTTGAGGTTGCCTCCCTGCACCCGGGAAATCGTGGTGTGCAGGCCCAGGGCGCGGTGCGTGAGATCCAGGCGGTTGTCGAACAGCACCTTGTCGATGGCCGGCGCATTGCGCAGGTGCTCCTGCTTCAAGGCCAGGGCGTACGCATACAGCGCCTTGTCGCTCTGCACGGCGTGGCGCTCGGGGTAGCGTTGCTCGAGGTAGGCGCTCAATTGGTCCCTGGCGATCAATTGGCGAACGTGTTCCTGGAGGGCCGCTGGGTAGGCCTGGAGGTATTTCAGGGTGGTCATTGAGGTCTGCAACAGGCTTGGGATGGGCGCCAGTGTAGCGAATTCAACGTTGCCGAGCGCGTGCCCAGTCAACGACCTCGTCGGCCATCAAGGGCTTTGATGCCCATGCGCCCTGAATGAACCGGCAGCCATTGGCCTTGAGCCAATCGGCCTGCGCCTGGGTATCCACGCCCTCGGCTACCACCAGCACGTCGAAATGCGTGCACAGCTCGATAATGCTGCGGGCCATCGCTGCATCCCGCGCCGAATCCGGCAGCCGGGCGACCAATTGCGGGTCCAGCTTGAGGGTGTCGAACGCCAGATCGCGCAGGTGGGCGAGTGAGCAGTTGCCCAAACCGAAGTCGTCCAGGGCAATCCGTACACCGATGCGGCGCAACAGCTTGAGCTGTTTGATGGATTCTTCGAGGTTGCTCATCAGGCTGTCTTCGCTGATTTCCACCTCCATCTGACGGCCCTGCAACCCATGTCGGTCAAGCACCTGCTGCAACTGGGTCGCCAGGTTGGGCATATTGAACTGACTTGCGCTCAGGCTCACGCTCAGCACCAGTTCACCGTCGAAACAGGTCTGCCAGGCCTGGCGTTGCGCGGCGACTTGCTGGTAAATCCAGGCGCTCAACTGGCTGATCAGCCGCGCTTCTTCCAGCAGCGGCAGAAACAGCCCCGGCGGTACGTCGCCGACGCTGGGATGCTGCCAGCGCAACAGCGCTTCGACGCCGCGCAAACGACCGGCGTCGAGGGACACCTGGGGCTGGTATACCAGGGTGAATTCCTTGTTGTGGATTGCCGTGCGCACGCTGTCTTCCAGCATCAGGCGCGAACGTGCGCGACCGTTCATTTCCTGGTCGTAATAGCGATATTGCTGACGTCCCGCGCGCTTGGCTTCGTACATGGCAATGTCGGCCGCGCGCAGCAGGCCGTTCAGGTCCGAGCCACAATCGGGAAACGTAGCAATGCCGATGCTGACCCCAAGCATCACATCCAAACCGTCAACCTGATGACAAACAGACACTCGTTCGATCAGCTTCTCTGAGATCTTTGCCGCCTGCTCCGGGAACTCCAGCTCCAGCAACGCGGTGAACTCATCCCCACCCATGCGCCCGAGAAGGTCGCACGAGCCCAGGCATGCCTTGATCTGCTCGGACACCCAGCGCAGCACCCGGTCACCGGCATCATGGCCCAACGAATCGTTGACCCGCTTGAACCCGTCGAGGTCCAGGTAGAGCAGCACCAGCGACGCCTCACTGCGTTCGCCGCGCAGCAGAATGCTGTCCACCGCCTGTTGAAAACCACGACGGTTCAACAGCCCGGTCAACGGGTCGGTCACGGCCTGGAACTCCAGTTGCTGATGCAGGTGACGCACTTCGGACATGTCCAGCACCGTCACCACCATGGCCTTCTGCTCGGCGGGCAGGCGCGCGCAGGACAACGCCACCGGCACCTGCTGGCCTCGGCTGGTACGCAGGATCGCATCGTGCAGGCGCCAGGTCTCGCCGCTGCGGTAACCGGCGTACATCTGCGAATCGAACCAGGCCGGCACATGGGGTTTTTGCAGGAAGCGCAGAAACTCCTGGCCCTGCAGCTCATCGGTGGTGGCGTTGAGCAGACGCGAGATCGCCGGGTTGGCGTACTGAATCACGCCGTCCTCGCCGACCACCAGAATGCCCTCGGCGGCGTTGTCGAGCACCGAGGCGTTGAACGCGCGGGCCAGCTCCAGATCATGGCTCAAACGCTGCAAGGCCCGGCGGTTGCGCTGGTGGTCGAGCAACGCCTGGACTTTGGGCTTGAGGATAAGCGGATCGAAGGGCTTGAACAGGTAGTCGATGGCACCGCTGGCGTAGCCCTCCAGCACGGAGGCCGGCGACTGCGCGTTGGCACTCAGGAAGATGATCGGCGTCATGCAGGTGCGCTGGCTGCCGCGCATCAGGCGAGCGACTTCAAAGCCGTCCATGCCAGGCATCTTCACGTCCAGCAAGACCAGATCGACGTCGTGCTCCAGCAACAGTCCCAGCGCTTGCACACCGGAATCGGCGGTTATCACCTGCCAATCGTCATGCTGCAACAGCGCGCGCATGCTGATGAGGTTTTCCGGGTAATCATCGACCACCAGAAGAACCGAACTGCCATCGCGGTGGTGTGGAGCGCATTCCATGCTACGTCTCTTCCTTAGGAACTGACCCGGTCACTTCCGACAGAAAACCCGGACAAATACTGAGGCCTCACTCTAGCCTTGGAACCTGCAAATCAGAAGTGACGCAGGTGCCATCATTGCGCCAAAGCCGGGGAAGCCGACTAACGGTCGAGCGCTACACCCCACGGGGTACGGGAACATGGCTTTTTGGTATTCCTTTGACGCCAGAAATTTGCCACAAAATAATTAACAACCTGGTGAGTTCCGCCTATAAATAAACTCTGGAGCCCTCGGGCTAAAGCCTTCTCTTTCCTTAAAAGGCCAACACCATGATCGACCTTTCCACCTGGAACCTGAGCATTCCGGTAGGCTCGCCCCCCTCGACCATCGACACCCCCAAGCTGATGAACGGCTTCAAGGACCAGTACTTTCAGGCTGAAGGCAGCAACGTGCAATTCTGGACACCGGTAACCGGCACGCGCACCGACAATGCCATCTACCCCCGCAGCGAACTGCGCGAAACCTACGCCGACGGCCGCCTGCGCAACTGGAACTATCCCGATGCCGACAACTTCCTGCGCGCCACTCTGGAAGTGAACCAGGTGCCCTCCAGCGGCAAGGTCGTGATCGGCCAGATCCATGCCTACGACAGCCAGAAACCGCTGATCAAGCTGGAATACCAGTTCAAGGAAAAAACCCAGAGCGGCAACATTGTCGCCAAAGTGCGCATGCGCCCGGACGACGACGAAAGCCGCGTGATCACCGTCGCCACCAACGTGCCGCTGGACAAGAGCTTTACCTACGTGATCAACCTCAACAAGGCAGGGCTACTCAGCGTGGAGGCTGCCGACGGGCAATGGAACGAGCGCATCGGCGCGGCATGGGGCGCAAAGCCTTTGTACTTCAAGGCGGGGGTGTACGTGCAGGACAACAGCGGCGACAGCAAGGAAGGCGCGCGGGTGAAGTTTGCGAAGCTGGATATTGATCACGAGTGACGCCAGGAAGCAGCCCCGTGAATAGCGGGGCTTCTCAGTCAGATCACCTTATTCAACGCACATCAACATGAAGCCCATTGACGAATCACCGGCCGGCTTGTTGTCACCCACCTTGAGCGTCAAGACGTTAACGTAATTAATCGCCGGAACGCTGCCCAACTTGGCGTGTCCGTAGAAAATGTGATCATTGGAGCTGACATCGGTGACCGAGACCGTACAGAAACGCGGAACCTCCTTAAACGTCCCGGGAACAAATCTGACCTTGTAGTCTGAAAAGTAATCAGGCTGAGCGGTTAACTTAACGTCCTTTATCCACAGAGGCGATTGGGCGGTTATTACGCCCTTTGCATCAACAGACGCGGTGAATACCCGCTCCTTCGCAAAGGCTGCCGTGCCTATTGTCAACAACGCCATCATGACAGCGGCTTTTTTGATATATCCCATCACTAACTCTCCATCATCAAATAGATTCAATGCGCGTTCAAAACACGAACTTAAACTATTCGAGATGAATAAAATCACACCTTGGATGGCGCACATAAAAAATAGAAAATAGTCAATGCCTGACGGGATTCACCCTACAAGATATTTAATGTTCAGGCATCTTTCCATGCCTGCCAGGATAATTCGCGGTTGCTCGAATACGGCGCCGTATCCCGCGGATCCATCTTCAAATATCGACACACCTGCCTTTATGAAGATTCCGACTAAATCTCGGAATGCAGGCGTCTAAAAATTATAAAGAACTGTCATAACTCACAGTGGAACACGCCCCCCACAATAAATATGCTCAGACGTGGCGGTGATCGTGTCGTACCGGCCTTGATAGACGACTTAAAAAAATCTCATCAGGAAGAATCCCATGACTATTGCACCGTACTTTACATCCCCAGAGCCTCATAGCACACACCCGCACTCGAATGTACCTGTTACAGGCGTAGGAGAACCTCGCACTAACGTGAGTATTTGTATTGCGAATCACGGATACGAATTGGCCAGTGTTTTCTGTGACGAAAACGGTCACTTTTCTGCCACATTAAGATTTCAGGGCCCTGAAACCATAGCCATTACCGCACAATGTAGACTCGCAAACAGTGCATCGTCCTGGGGACCCAGTATGACTATTAATTTAAGCTAATACTGGCGCAGCAAAAAAGTTACTTAAGCAGCTCGCCAATACTCGCCTGATGCCATCGCAGTTAGGCTACTCAAAAACTAATCTGGTTACACCCCGTACGGCGGACACTCATTTTTCATGAGTGTCCGTATGCATAAAAAAGCCCGCATCATGCGGGCTTTTTTTGATACCTAAGGCCTAGTTCACCTTGGCGCTCAACTCACCCTTCAAATACCGCTGATACATTGCTTCCAACGAAATCGGTTTGATCTTCGAAGCATTACCCGCCGTACCAAAGGCTTCATAGCGAGCGATACATACATCGCGCATCGCAGTCACGGTGGCGCCGAAGAACTTGCGCGGGTCGAACTCGCTCGGGTTGGTGGCCATCAGGCGACGCATTGCGCCGGTGGAGGCCAGGCGCAGGTCGGTGTCGATGTTGACCTTGCGCACGCCGTGCTTGATGCCTTCGACAATTTCTTCAACCGGCACGCCGTAGGTTTCTTTAATGTCGCCGCCGTACTGGTTGATGATCGCCAGCCACTCCTGCGGCACGGAGGAAGAACCGTGCATCACCAGGTGAGTGTTGGGGATGCGCTTGTGGATTTCCTTGATGCGGTCGATGGCCAATACGTCGCCGGTCGGCGGCTTGGTGAACTTGTAGGCGCCGTGGCTGGTGCCGATGGCGATGGCCAGGGCGTCGACCTGGGTCTTTTTCACGAAGTCAGCGGCTTCTTCCGGGTCGGTCAGCATCTGGCTGTGATCCAGCACGCCTTCGGCGCCGATGCCGTCTTCTTCGCCGGCCATGCCGGTTTCAAGCGAACCCAGGCAACCCAGCTCGCCTTCCACCGAAACGCCGCAGGCGTGAGCCATGGCCACGGTTTGCTGGGTGACGCGTACGTTGTACTCGTAGTCAGTGGGGGTCTTGCCGTCTTCGCCGAGGGAGCCGTCCATCATGACCGAGCTGAAGCCCAGTTGGATGGAGCGCTGGCACACGTCAGGGCTGGTGCCGTGGTCCTGGTGCATGCACACCGGGATGTGCGGGAATTCTTCGATGGCGGCGAGGATCAGGTGACGCAGGAAAGGCGCACCGGCGTATTTGCGGGCACCGGCCGAAGCCTGGACGATCACGGGGGAGTCGGTCTTGTCAGCGGCTTCCATGATGGCGCGCATCTGCTCGAGGTTGTTGACGTTAAAGGCTGGGACGCCGTAGCCGAACTCGGCTGCGTGGTCCAGCATTTGACGCATGCTGATAAGTGCCATTGTGTTGTCTCTCCCGGTAGAGGGTCGTTAATCGTGCAAGCCTGCCGTAGCGGCGGCTGCTATTCAAGTTATTGCAGATCAAGGGGTTAAGCCTGGCCTGCTGAATCGTTATAGCTGTCGGATTCAGTTGGCTTTGCAGCCCCTTCCGATCAAATCATCGGTGGCGACCCAGTAAACCAGGCCTTCCTCACCCTTGGTATGAAACGCCAATTGGCCGTCGCTATACAGAACACCCGAGGCGGCAACCTCTTGCTTGAGGCGATAAACCTGGTCCGAACCGCCAAGGCGCACATCCACTTCGGAACGGGCTGCATTGGCAAAGCGCCAGTTGACCTCGGCTTTGCTGTCGCAGGTCCAGGTGGTCCATTTGTCTGCCGGCTCTGGCGCCTTGTTGAACATGTTCATGCTGCTGCAACCGGCCAACAAGGCCAGGGCTGCCAGGGCGAATACGCCTTTCATTACCACTCCTCGAACGACGGCCCAAGGGCCGCCACTGCTGTCGGTTAGTTGATCAGACCCGTCATGGGCAACCCTGTTCCTGACCGTTGGGCGCGGCGTCGTATTGTTCCAGCCGTTCATTGCCGATGCGCTTGTTGATCACTGGCATGGTTTCGGCTTGCCAGTCGGCCTGGTAGCAGCTTTTTTTCGGCGCAGCCCCAGGCTTTTCTGCCTCGGGCGCAACGCTTGGCGTGCTGCCGCAGCCGGCCAACAGGCCCGCTGCGATCACCCATGCCAACGACTTGATCATGGGAATGCTCCTTTTCCGGATCATGGCAGGCCTCAGCCCTTGGCCCGGGTTTCCAGCACTTCAACGGCCGGCAGGACTTTGCCCTCGACGAACTCGAGGAACGCGCCGCCACCGGTAGAAATGTAGGAGATCTGATCAGCAACGCCATATTTATCGATGGCGGCCAGGGTGTCGCCACCGCCGGCGATGGAGAATGCCGAGCTTTCGGCAATCGCCTTGGCCAGCACTTTGGTGCCGTTGCCGAACTGGTCGAACTCGAACACGCCGACCGGGCCATTCCACAGAATGGTCCGGGACGCCTTCAGCAGTTCAGCGAAGTTAGCCGCGGTTTGTGGGCCGATATCCAGGATCATGTCGTCAGCCGCCACGTCAGCGATGAGCTTGACGGTGGCTTCGGCGCTTTCAGCGAATTCCTTGGCCACCACCACGTCCACTGGCAGCGGCACGCTGACTTTGGCGGCGATGGCGCGGGCGGTATCCAGCAGGTCCGGTTCGTACAGCGACTTGCCCACCGGGTGGCCAGCGGCGGCGAGGAAGGTGTTGGCAATGCCGCCGCCGACGATCAACTGGTTGCAGATCTGGCTCAGGCTGTTGAGTACGTCCAGCTTGGTGGACACTTTGGAGCCGGCGACGATGGCGGCCATCGGTTGTGCCGGTGAGCCCAGGGCCTTGCCCAGTGCGTCCAGTTCAGCGGCCAGCAACGGGCCAGCAGCGGCAACCTTGGCGAACTTGGCCACGCCGTGGGTCGACCCTTCTGCGCGGTGAGCGGTGCCGAAGGCGTCCATCACAAACACATCACACAGCGCCGCATATTGCCGGGCCAGTTCGTCGCTGTTCTTTTTCTCGCCCTTATTGAAGCGTACGTTTTCGAACAGCACGATGTCGCCGGCTTTAACGTCGACACCGTCCAGGTAGTCGGCCACCAGCGGCACGTCACGGCCCAGGGCCTTGCTCAGGTATTGCGCCACCGGCTTGAGGCTGTTTTCAGCCGAGAATTCACCTTCGGTGGGACGACCCAGGTGGGAGCAGACCATCACGGCCGCGCCTTTTTCCAGAGCCAGCTTGATGGTCGGCAGCGAGGCCAGGATTCGCGCATCGCTGGTGACCACACCGTCCTTTACGGGGACGTTGAGGTCTTCGCGAATCAGTACGCGCTTACCTTGCAGATCGAGGTCGGTCATCTTCAACACGGTCATGGGTCGCAGTTCCTGAATTACTGTTGAGGTTGTTGGGGTGAGGCCACTTGCAGGTAGTGCTGGGCAACGTCGAGCATGCGATTGGCAAAGCCCCATTCGTTGTCGAACCAGGCCAGGATATTCACCAGCCGAGGGCCGGAGACGCGGGTCTGGCTGGCGTCGACGATTGCCGAATGCGGGTCGTGGTTGAAATCACAACTGGCGTGGGGCAACTCGGTATAGGCCAGCAGGCCTTTGAGCGGGCCGCGGGTGGCAGCGTCGCGCAGTATCCGATTGACCTCCGCGGCATCGGTGTCGCTGATGCTCTGCAGGGTGATGTCCAGGCAAGACACGTTTACCGTCGGCACCCGTACGGCTTTGGCCTGGATTCGCCCGGCAAGTTCCGGCAGCAATCGCTCGATGCCACGGGCCAGGCCGGTGGACACCGGGATCACCGACTGGAACGCCGAGCGCGTGCGACGCAGGTCTTCATGGTGGTAGGCATCGATCACCGGCTGGTCGTTCATCGCCGAGTGAATGGTGGTGATCGACACGTAATCGATACCAATCGACCGGTCCAGCAGGCGCAACAGCGGCACGCTGCAGTTGGTGGTACAGGACGCGTTGGACACCAGCAACTCGGCGCCGGTCAGGCAGTCCTGGTTAATGCCGTAGACGATGGTGGCGTCGACATCCGCCTCGCTGGCCATCGGCTGGGAAAACAGCACACGCGGCGCGCCGGCGTCGAGAAAACGCTGGCCGTCGGCGCGGGTGTTATAGACACCGGAACATTCCAGCACCAGGTCGACACCCAGTGCCTTCCAGTCGATGCCTTCGGGGGTGGCACTGCGCAATACCTGCACGCAGTTGCCATTGATATGCAGACAGTCGTCTTCAACCCGCACTTCGCCGGGAAAGCGGCCGTGGGTGGAGTCAAAGCGTGTCAGGTATTCGATGCTGGCCATGTCGGCCAGATCGTTGATCGCGACAATCTCGAACCCGGCTGCCGCCCCTCGCTCGAACAGCGCACGCAAGACGCAACGACCAATGCGGCCGTAGCCGTTGAGTGCAACTTTGTAGGGACGCGGTTGGGGCATGGGGTTCTCGATCAACTTGGGTGAAGGGGTGAATGTGCCGCCGCCTTCGCGAGCAAGCCCGCTCCCACATTTTGATCGGGTTCACACAATGGAACTGTGAACCCATTCAAGTGTGGGAGCGGGCTTGCTCGCGAAGAGGCCAGCACAGCCACCTCGATCTACAGCCTTAGTCTTCCAGCAGCTCTTCAGCTTGACCCAGGATGTTTTCCAGAGTGAAACCGAACTCTTCGAACAACGCTGGCGCCGGCGCCGACTCACCGTAGGTGGTCATGCCGATCACGCGGCCTTCCAGGCCCACGTACTTGTACCAGTAGTCGGCGTGTGCCGCTTCAACGGCGATACGCGCGCTGACCTGCAACGGCAATACCGATTGCTTGTAGCCAGCGTCCTGGGCTTCGAACACGCTGGTGCACGGCATGGACACAACACGTACGTTGCGGCCTTGCGCGGTCAGCTTGTCGTAGGCCTGCACAGTCAGCCCCACTTCGGAACCGGTGGAGATCAGGATCAGCTCTGGCTCACCGATGCAGTCCTTGAGCACGTAGCCGCCACGGCTGATGTCGGCGATCTGTGCGTCGGTACGCACCTGATGCTGCAGGTTCTGACGCGAGAAGATCAGCGCCGAAGGGCCGTCCTTGCGCTCGATGGCATGCTTCCAGGCCACCGCGGATTCCACCGCGTCGGCCGGGCGCCAGCAATCCAGGTTCGGCGTGGTCCGCAGGCTGGTCAGTTGCTCGACCGGCTGGTGCGTCGGGCCGTCTTCGCCCAGACCGATGGAGTCGTGGGTGTACACATGGATCACGCGTTTTTTCATCAGCGCGGCCATGCGCACAGCGTTACGCGCGTATTCCATGAACATCAGGAAGGTCGCGCCGTAAGGCACCAGCCCGCCGTGCAGGGACACGCCGTTCATGATGGCGCTCATGCCGAACTCGCGCACGCCGTAGTACATGTAGTTGCCGCTGGCGTCTTCGGCCGACACGCCTTTGCAGCCTTTCCACAGGGTCAGGTTGGAACCGGCCAGGTCGGCCGAGCCGCCGAGGATCTCGGGCAGCAGCGGACCAAAGGCGTTCAGGGTGTTCTGGCTGGCTTTACGGCTGGCGATGGTCTCGCCCTTGGCCGCAACTTCGGCGATGTAGGCCGAGGCTTTTTCCGAGAAGTCGGCCGGCAGGTCACCGGCCAGACGACGTACCAGTTCGTTGGCCAATTCCGGGAATTCGGCGGAGTAGGCGGCAAAACGCTGGTCCCACTCGGCTTCAGCTGCCAGGCCTTTTTCCCTGGCGTCCCATTCGGCCGCGATATCGGCCGGAATTTCGAACGGGCCGTAGTTCCACTTCAGCGCTTCGCGGGTCAGGGCGATTTCCGCGTCACCCAGCGGGGCACCGTGGCAGTCTTCCTTGCCCTGCTTGTTCGGCGAGCCGAAACCAATGGTGGTTTTGCAGCAGATCAGGGTCGGTTGCACGCTCTTGCGCGCGGTGTCGATGGCGGTCTTGATCTCTTCCGGATCGTGGCCGTCGACGTTGCGGATCACCTGCCAGTTGTAGGCTTCAAAACGCTTCGGGGTGTCATCGGTGAACCAGCCTTCGACTTCGCCGTCGATGGAGATGCCGTTGTCATCGTAGAAGGCAATCAGCTTGCCCAGGCCCAGGGTGCCGGCCAGGGAGGCGACTTCATGGGAAATGCCTTCCATCATGCAGCCATCACCCAGGAACACATAGGTGTGGTGGTCGACGATGTCATGGCCGGGACGGTTGAACTGCGCGCCCAGGACTTTTTCAGCCAGCGCAAAACCCACGGCGTTGGCCAGGCCCTGGCCCAGGGGACCGGTGGTGGTCTCGACGCCCGGGGTGTAGCCGAATTCCGGGTGACCCGGGGTGCGGCTGTGCAGCTGGCGGAAGCTCTTGAGGTCGTCAATGGTGACGTCGTAGCCGGTCAGGTGCAGCAGCGAATAGATCAGCATCGAACCGTGGCCGTTGGACAGCACGAAGCGGTCACGGTCGGCGAAGGAGGGATTGCTCGGGTTGTGCTTCAGGTAATCACGCCAAAGGACCTCGGCGATATCCGCCATGCCCATCGGGGCACCGGGATGGCCGCTGTTGGCTTTTTGCACGGCATCCATGCTGAGGGCACGAATGGCGTTGGCACGCTCACGACGGCTGGGCATCGCTGTTCTCCTGAGGATTCTGAATAGTGAGTGATTAAAAGAAACGCAAAAAAGGACCGGCATTTTCCCTCAGCCACCGCCTGTGGGCAATGACCGATACTCACATGAGGCCGTTTTTCCTGTGGTTGGCGCGCCAATGCCCTGTAGAACCGCGCCACCCGCTCGTCCAGAAGATAGAGCGGCTGCTTATAACCGCCACTTATCGTTCAATATCAAAACTTTTTGATATTGGCCTTGCGATGACTCCACCCCGTCACTAGACTGCTGGCCTTATGAACCTGACCGTGCCTTCCCTGCGTCCCGACGATAGCGATGAGCTGGCCGCCCTGTGCAAGGCCGCCGGTGACCCGTTGCGCCTGAACGTATTGCGCGCGCTGGCCAACGATTCGTTTGGCGTATTGGAGCTGTCGCGGATCTTCGCCATCGGTCAGTCCGGCATGAGCCACCATCTGAAGGTACTGGCTCAGGCCGACCTGGTGGCCACCCGCCGCGAAGGCAACGCCATTTTTTACCGGCGCGCCCTACCCCACACCGAGTTGCTCGGCGGCAAACTGCACGGCGCCCTGCTCGAAGAAGTCGACAACCTGAGCCTGCCCGGCGACGTGCAGACACGCATCAGCGAGGTGCACGGGCAACGCGCAGCCGCCAGCCAGGATTTTTTCTCACGGGTGGCCGAAAAGTTTCGCGCCCAGCAGGACTTGATTGCCGGCCTGCCTCAGTACCGCGAAAGCGTATTGGCGCTGCTCGACAAGTTAAGCTTCAGTAACAAGGCCACCGCACTGGAAGTAGGCCCCGGCGACGGCGGTTTCCTGCCGGACCTGGCGCGGCGTTTTGTGCAGGTTACGGCGCTGGACAACAGCCCGGCGATGCTGGAGCTGGCCCGCCAGTTGTGTGAGCGCGAGGCGCTGGGCAATGTCACCCTGCAACTGGCTGATGCGTTGAGCGACACGCCCCTGCAGGCCGACTGCGTGGTGCTGAACATGGTCCTGCACCATTTCGCCGCCCCGGCAGACGCCCTCAAACAAATGGCCGGGTTGCTGCACCCCGGCGGTAGCCTGCTGGTTACGGATTTATGCAGCCACAACCAGAATTGGGCCAGGGAGGCCTGCGGTGATCTCTGGTTGGGTTTTGAACAGGACGATCTGGCCCGTTGGGCCACCGCTGCGGGACTCGTTCCCGGGGAAAGCCTCTATGTAGGTTTACGTAATGGTTTCCAGATCCAGGTCCGCCATTTTCAGCGACCGGCTGGCGACACTCACCATCGGTAAATATCAGGAAATCATCGAGATGAGCGAATACTCCCTTTTCACCTCCGAGTCCGTGTCTGAAGGGCATCCGGACAAAATCGCCGACCAGATTTCCGATGCGGTGCTGGACGCCATCATTGCTGAAGACAAATTCGCCCGTGTGGCGTGCGAGACGCTGGTGAAAACCGGTGTAGCGATCATCGCCGGTGAAGTGACCACTACCGCCTGGGTCGACCTGGAGCAGATCGTTCGTGACGTGATCACCGACATTGGCTACAACAGCTCCGACGTCGGCTTCGACGGCGCCACCTGCGGCGTGATGAACATCATCGGCAAGCAGTCCCCGGACATCAACCAGGGTGTGGACCGCGCCAAGCCGGAAGACCAGGGCGCCGGCGACCAGGGCCTGATGTTCGGCTACGCCAGCAATGAAACCGACGTGCTGATGCCGGCACCGATCACCTTCTCGCACCAGTTGGTGCAGCGTCAGGCCGAAGCCCGCAAAACCGGCCTGCTGCCGTGGCTGCGTCCGGACGCCAAGTCCCAGGTGACCTGCCGTTACGAAGGCGGCAAAGTCGTGGGTATCGACGCCGTTGTACTGTCGACCCAGCACAATCCGGACGTTTCCTACGCCGACCTGCGCGAAGGCGTGATGGAGCTGATCGTCAAACACGTGCTGCCGGCCGAGTTGCTGAGCAAAGACACCCAGTTCCACATCAACCCGACCGGCCAGTTCATCATCGGTGGCCCGGTGGGTGACTGCGGCCTCACCGGTCGCAAGATCATCGTCGACAGCTACGGCGGCATGGCCCGTCACGGCGGCGGCGCGTTCTCGGGTAAAGACCCGTCCAAGGTTGACCGTTCGGCGGCCTACGCCGGTCGTTATGTGGCCAAGAACATCGTGGCCGCCGGCCTGGCAGAGCGCTGCGAGATTCAGGTTTCCTACGCGATCGGCGTGGCCCAGCCTACGTCGATCTCGCTGAATACCTTCGGCACCGGCAAGATCAGCGACGACAAGATCGTCAAGCTGGTGCGTGAGATCTTTGACCTGCGCCCGTACGCAATCACCACCATGCTCGACCTGCTGCACCCGATGTACCAGGAAACCGCAGCCTACGGGCACTTCGGTCGTACGCCTGCGCAGAAAACCGTCGGCGACGACACCTTCACTACCTTCACCTGGGAAAAAACCGACCGCGCCAACGACCTGCGCACCGCCGCCGGCCTGTAACTTCGGCAAGCGGAAATACCCGGTAAAAAGCCCCGCCCTGTCGGGGCTTTTTTGTGCCCGCTGTCCCGTCCTGAATAAGGTTTACACCTTCTGACCTTTCTTCAGGAGGACTCAATGGATACGGGAAAAAGGCGCAGCCAACGCGATTACACGCTAGCTTTTAAATTGTCGGTCGTAGACCAAGTCGAAAAAGGCGAGTTGAGTTATAAAGAGGCTCAACGGCGCTTTGGCATTCAGGGCCGGTCCACGGTACTGGTTTGGCTACGCAAGCATGGCCGACAGGACTGGAGCCAAGGCGCCTCAATCCGAGCGCCGCGGAGCAGGCCGATGACCGACCCCAACCTCCCGCTGACACCCGAGCAGCGGATTAAAGAGCTTGAAGAACAGTTGGCGCTGAGCAATCAAAAGGCCCAGTTCTTTGAAGCTGTCGTGAACGTCTTGAAAAATGATTACGGTGTGTCCATCGTAAAAAAGCGACCCGGCAAGTCCTCTCGCAAGGGCAAATCCAAGACCTGAGCATTACCAGGGCTTGCCTGTTCATGGGAATTTCGCGCCAAGCGTATTACAAACGTAACCGAGCCGTTGATGCGAGAGCTCACCAAGACCAG
The DNA here is from genome assembly GCF_034354675.1 of Pseudomonas sp. MH9.3. Taxonomy (NCBI): domain Bacteria; kingdom Pseudomonadati; phylum Pseudomonadota; class Gammaproteobacteria; order Pseudomonadales; family Pseudomonadaceae; genus Pseudomonas; species Pseudomonas sp. MH9.3. The sequence goes on from NZ_CP133785.1 coordinate 3,247,549, forward strand.
CAAGTAGTGGACTTTGTTCTGGAAAAGCGGCGTCGCCAGCCGAGGTTAGGCACGCGCAAGCTGCATTATCTGATGAGCACTGAGGCTGAAGTGCAGGTAATTGTTGGTCGAGACCGTCTTTTTTCCATCTTGCGCGAAGCGCGAGAGCTGGTTCCTCGAAAGCGTGCTTATCATAAAACTACGCATAGCCATCATCGGTTCCGCCGCCATCCCAACCTGCTCAAAGCAGGCCCGGAACAAGTTGTCGCTGGCAGGCCCGAGCAGGTTTGGGTTGCAGATATTACCTATCTGCCCACGCGGGAAAGTGTCGTTTACGTCAGCCTGATAACAGACGCGTACTCACGCAAGATCGTGGGTCATCATGTACATGACAGCCTGCATACGGAGTCGGTGGTCAAAGCATTGCAGAAAGCTGTTAGCCAGCGAAAATCCAAGCAATCGCTGATCCATCACTCGGATCGCGGGGCCCAATACTGCTCCGACCTGTACCAGCAAATGCACGCCAAGCATGGGATCAAGTGCTCAATGACGGATGGCTACGATTGCTATCAGAACGCGATGGCAGAGCGGGTAAACGGGATTTTGAAAACTGAGTTTTTGCTGCACCGGCCCAAAGATTTGGCGGATGCCGTAAAAATGGTGGATGAGTCGGTGCTGATCTACAACGGGGAGCGGCCGCACTTATCCCTGAAATACAAAACGCCCGATGCGGTGCATCAGGCGTTTTGAGACTGAAACAGGTGTAAACCTATTTCAGGACTAGACACGCGGGAATCATTTAGGCTGAGGACCCTTTTCGAGCAAGGATGCTCATGATGCGTCTGGTGATTGTTCTCTTACTTTGTACCCTGGCCTGTCGAACATGGGCCGAAGACTGCCCCCCACAAGCGCAAACTCAGGTTGGCACCCTGGCCGAACAGATCCGATTGTGGGACGACAGCTACCACCGCCTCGGCCAGTCGCCCGTCAGCGATGAGCTCTATGACCAGGCCCGCCAGCGTTTGGCCAACTGGCGCCAGTGTTTCCCCCGGACCACGGCGGTGGCTGACCAGCCATTGGCCAGCGCGCGGGGCACGTTGCGCCATCCGGTCGCCCATACCGGCCTGGAAAAGCTCGCCGACGAATCGGCCGTCGCCGCCTGGCTGGGCAACCGGCATGACGTGTGGGTCCAGCCCAAAGTCGACGGCGTCGCCGTCACGCTGCGGTACCGCAAAGGCCGCCTGACGCAGGTGATCAGCCGCGGCGATGGCCAGCTCGGCCAGGACTGGTCGGCGTCTGCGCGCAGGATTCCCGGCGTCGTCCAGCAACTGCCGGAGCCCCTCGACCTGCTGCTGCAAGGCGAACTCTACTGGCGTCTCGACGACCACGTGCAATCGGCGCAGGGCGGGCTCAACAATCGCGGCAAGGTGGCCGGCCTGATGAACCGCCGCCAGTTGAGCAACGCCGAGGCCGCCGGTATCGGCCTGTTCGTCTGGGCCTGGCCGGAAGGCCCGGCATCCTTCGTCGAACGCCTGGCCAGCCTTGAGCGGTGGGGCTTCGGGGATACCCGGCGCTACAGCCAGCCCGTCCGGAACATCACCGACGCCGCATACTGGCGCGTCTATTGGTACAACCAGCCCCTGCCCTTCGCCAGCGACGGCGTGGTGCTGCACCAGGCGCAGCGCGCACCCGCCGAGCGCTGGAAAGCCAGCCCGCCCTACTGGGCGGCCGCCTGGAAATACCCGACAGCCAAAGCCCTGGCGCTGGTGCGTGACGTCCAGTTCAAGATCGGTCGCACCGGGCGCATCACACCCATACTGGAACTGGAGCCGGTGCGGCTGGACGACCGGCAGATCAGTCGGGTGAGTGCCGGCTCGCTGAGGCGCTGGCAGGCCATGGATATCCGCCCTGGCGACCAGGTGTCGATCACCCTGGCCGGGCAGATCATCCCGCACCTGGACCAGGTCATCCTGCGCAGCACCCACAGGGAGGACCTGGCCGTACCCGACCCGCGTCACTATCACGCCTTGAGTTGCTGGCAACTGGATCCGGGGTGCGATGAGCAGTTGCTCGCACGCCTGACCTGGCTGAGTGGCAGCCAGGGGCTCGCACTGCCCCATGTGGGCCGCGAAACCTGGAGCCTGTTGATCGAGGCCGGCCTGATCGCAAGCCTGCTCGATTGGTTGACCCTGGAAGCGACAGAGCTTGCTAACATTGACGGCTTCGGTGATCGCAGCCGCGCGCGGGTAATTGACAGCCTGCGCAGCGCCCGGCAACGGCCGTTCGCACAATGGCTCAAAGCCTTGGGTGTACCGCCTGCGGCACGCAACAATCTGGACGGCGACTGGCAGACGCTGGTCGCCAGAGACCACCAGGCCTGGCTCGCCATCGATGGCATCGGCCCGGGTCGCGCGGCGCAACTGAGCGCTTTTTTTCGCGATCCGTACGTGCTGAGCCTGGCCGAAACACTACGCGTGGCCGGTATAGACGGGTTTTGAACCCTGCCCGGCCCCTTCGATTGCGACCCTGGAGTAACCCATGAAATTTCTAGCCCCTTTCGCGCTGTTTACCGTCGCCAGTTTCATGACCATGCCGCTACTGGCCGCTGAAGAAGCCGACCCACTCACCGGCTGCGCCGCCAAGCGCCAGGCCATCAGCACCCAGATCGAGCAGGCCAGGGCCCAGGGTAACGGCGCACAACAGGCGGGCCTGGAAAAAGCCTTGAGTGAAGTCACCGCCAACTGCACCGACGCATCCCTGAAAAAGGAGCGTGAAAACAAGGTGCTCGACGCCAAGCACGAAGTCAGCCGCCGTCAGGCCGACCTCGACAAGGCGATGAAAAAGGGTGACGCCGACAAGATCAACAAGCGCAAGGACAAGCTCGCCGAGTCGCGCAAAGAGTTGCAGGACGCGGTGGAAGAGCTCGACCAATAACGGCCGCCAGTGATCGCAAAATTGTTTTCAGGAAGTGCATGCATGAATGTCACCGTTAAACCCTGGGGCCGCCGCCTGGCGTGGGCCCTACCGATGATCGCGCTGCTGGCCGGCTGCGACATGGGCAAAGACACCGGCAACGTCGCCGTTGAACCGCAGCCTGCCAAGCCCCATGCCATCGCCACGTATGTCGGCGCGCCGTGGGAAGCCTTGCCGGCCGTGTCCGACAGCGACCTGCTGGCCGGGTTCGAGTCCTGGCGCAGCGCCTGCCAACGCCTCAAGGCCGACCCGGTATGGGGCACTACCTGCGCCGCAGCGGCCAGCGTGCCCACCGATGCCGTGGCAGTACGCGGTTTTCTCAAGGAGCGTCTGGACGTGTTCGGCCTGCGCTCGGCGGACGACAGCGCGAACGGCTTGATCACCGGCTATTACGAGCCGGTCTACCCCGGCAGCCTGACCGAAACCGCCAGCGCCCACGTGCCGGTGTACGGCGTGCCGGACGACCTGATCATCGTCAATCTGGAGAGCATCTACCCCGAACTCAAGGGCAAACGCCTGCGTGGGCGCCTCGAAGGCCGCGTGCTCAAGCCCTATGACGATGCAGCCACCGTCAACAGCCAGGGCTCCACGGCCAAGCCGATTGCCTGGCTGACCAACCCCATGGACCTGCAATTCCTGCAGATCCAGGGCTCCGGCCGTATTCAACTGGCCGATGGGCGCCAACTGCGCGTCGGCTATGGTGACCAGAACGGCTACCCCTACCGCCCCATTGGCCGTTGGCTGGTGGAGCAGGGCGAGCTGAAAAAAGAAGACGTGACCATGGGCGCCATCAGCGCCTGGGCCAAGGCCAACCCGCAACGCATACCCGAACTGCTGGCGAGCAATCCCAGCTACGTCTTCTTCAGCGCCCGCCCCGACAGCAACGAAGGCCCACGCGGCTCGCTCAATGTGCCCCTGACCGCCGGCTACAGCGTGGCGGTGGACCGCAAGGTCATCCCGCTGGGCAGTCTGCTGTGGCTGTCGACCACCAAACCGGACGGCTCACCCATCGCCCGACCGGTGGCCGCGCAGGACACCGGTGGCGCGATCACCGGCGAAGTGCGTGCGGACCTGTTCTGGGGCACCGGCGAGGCGGCGGGTGAACTGGCAGGAAACATGAAGCAGCAGGGACAAATCTGGATGCTCTGGCCCAAAGGCGTAGCGTTGCCGCATGTACCGGATGCGCCGACCGGGACCTGACAACGCTATCGCCCAGCAAACTGAGGCTTGTGGAGAGCGGGTCTGTCGGGGCAAGCCCTAATGCCGTTCAGTTAAGCGCAGCTCCCCTGTGGCGAGCAGGCTTGTCCTGCGTTGGGCTGCGCAGCAGCCCCAAAGCCAGGCGCTGAGCCGTATCAGGTACACCGCGTTTTGCTCGATTGGGGGCGCTTCGCACCCCAACGCGGGGCAAGCCCGCTCGCCACAGATCAGCCCCGCTAACACAGGCAGGTTTGCATCAGGCTTCAGATCGAGACGAAGAAGAAACTCGCGATCAGCGCCATACCCACCACCCACACCAGCGAACGCAGCATCGCCCAGTCCGCCAGGTAGCAAATGATGTACAGCAGACGACTGGTGATAAACAGCACCGCCAGCACATTGATGGTCACCAGTTCGGCCGTGCCGGCCAGGTGCGCGATGATCACCGCCGCGGCGAACGCCGGAGTCACTTCAAAGCTGTTGAGTTGCGCACTGTGGGCGCGCTTGGCAAACCCATCGAGGGTTTCCAGGTAGGCGCGGGGGTCGTGGTTCTGCCGTGGGCCAAACTTGCCGCCGCTGAACTTGGCCACCCCCGTGCACAGGTAAGGCAGGAAAATTGCGATCAATACACACCAGAAAGCTACCGTCATCACTGAATTCCTTTTGTCGTTTTATGCAGCAATTAGAGTTCTAGCACTAAAAACGCCCAATCGCACCTAACCGCTTAGGTGCCATGGCACACACAAAGGTTCTATCGCGCTTTCGCCACCACGGCCTGCAACATCATGTTGATATTGCTGTCCATGCCCCATCAATCACTTTGCCTGTCTTCCAAGGACCCCGGATGCTTGAACTTGTCGCCGCCTTCATTTGCCTCACCACCCTGCTCACCTATGTGAACTACCGGTTTATCGGCCTGCCGCCCACCATCGGCGTGATGGTCACTGCGATGCTGTTTTCCCTGATTCTGCAAGGCCTGAGCTTTCTCGGTTTTCCTGGCCTGGAGGAACGCATCCAGCAGCTCATCGGCCAGATCGACTTCGGCGACCTGCTGATGAACTGGATGCTCTCGTTCCTGCTGTTCGCCGGTGCCCTGCACGTCAACCTCAACGACCTGCGCAGCTACCGCTGGCCCATCGGCCTGCTGGCGACTTTCGGTGTGCTGATCGCCACCGTGGTGATCGGCAGTCTGGCGTATTACATTTTTGCCCTGTTCGGCTGGCACGTCAGCTTCCTGTACTGCCTGCTCTTCGGCGCGTTGATTTCGCCCACCGACCCGATTGCGGTGTTGGGCGTTCTGCGTACCGCCAACGCCTCGAAACCGCTGAAGACCACCATCGTCGGCGAGTCGTTGTTCAACGACGGCACGGCGGTGGTGGTGTTTACCGTGCTGCTGGGCATCGCGCAGTTGGGAGAAACCCCAACAGTCGGCGCCACCGCGATGCTGTTCGCCCATGAGGCGATTGGCGGCGTGGTGTTCGGCGGGCTGATCGGCTACCTCGTGTACCTGATGATCAAGAGCATCGAGCAGCACCAGATCGAAGTGATGCTGACCCTGGCGCTGGTGATCGGTGGCTCGGCGATGGCGTCCGAATTGCACGTCAGCGCGCCGATTGCGATGGTGGTGGCCGGCCTGATCATCGGCAACCTGGGGCGCAAACTGGCCATGAACGACATGACCCGGCGCTACCTGGACGGCTTCTGGGAATTGCTCGACGACATGCTCAACGCACTGCTGTTTGCGCTGATCGGTATGGAACTGCTGCTGTTGCCGTTCAACTGGCTGCACGTATTTGCGGCCAGTTTGCTGGCGGTGGCCATCCTGCTCTCGCGCCTGCTCACCGTGGCGCCGGCAATTCTGCTGCTGCGGCGCTGGCGCACGGTGCCACGCGGCACCATTCGCATCCTCACCTGGGGCGGTCTGCGCGGCGGCGTTTCGGTGGCATTGGCCCTGGCGTTGCCGTTGGGCCCGGAGCGCGACCTGCTGCTGAGCATCACCTATATCGTAGTGCTGTCGTCGATCCTGTTGCAGGGTTTGAGCATCGGCAAACTGGTCAAGCGCGTGACCCGGGGCGAACCCGAGGCCACGCCCGACGCTCACTGATCCTTCTTGACCTGCTGCGGATGCCTGGGGTCCGCAGCCTGTTTGCCGGGCAGGCTGCCTTCGCTGCGGATCTGCGCATGGCTGATCAAGGCAAAGATAAAACTGCCGCCGATGATATTGCCGGCCAGCGTCGGCCCGGCGAACACCAGCCAGAAGTCGTGCCACGACAGCTCACCGGCGAACACCAGGTAGGACACCTCCGCCGAGCCGACGACGATGTGGGTGAAGTCACCCAGCGCCATCAGGTAGGTGATGAGGATGATGATCCACATCTTGGCGCTTTCCATCGACGGGATCATCCACACCATGGTGGCGATCATCCAGCCCGAGACGATGCCCTTGGCAAACATCTGGCCGGCGTCGTTTTCCATGATCTTGCGGCCAATCTCGAGGAAGGCCATGTCGGTCTTGGCGTCGAAGATCGGCAGGTGCAACATCACGTAGGCCACCAGCAAGGTGCCGCACAGGTTGCCCACCAGCACCACCGACCACAGGCGCAACAGCCGACCGACATTGGCCAGCGTCGGCTTGCTCATCACTGGCAGCACGGCCGTCAGGGTGTTTTCGGTAAAGAGTTGCTGGCGCGCGAGGATCACCGCCAGGAAGCCTGCGCAATAACCGAAGCTGGCGATGACCTTAAAGGCCTCACCGTCCGGCAGCCGTGAGTTGAGCAACCCCATGGCCATCAGCGACAGCCCCATGGTCAACCCGGCAGCCAGTGCCGACCACCAGAGTGCGGCGACATTGCGCTCCAGTTCCTGATCGCCCTGGGTGCGGATGATTTCGTGCAGTACCGCCGCGCGGGGCGGCTGGTTCTCGTCTACGTCCTGCTGCTCTTCCTGCGACAGGTTGGGAGTCTTGCCGTCTGCTTGCGTGGCCATGGTGATACCTGAACGGGGGGCGATGTTCAGGTACGACCTATGGCCAATCAATAGCGTTCACTGGCCCCGGCAGTATTATTCGCTGAGGCCGTCTTCCTGGAACTGGTCCTTCACGTACTTGATCTCGGTACGCCCATGGGGCGCGGGCAAACCGTCCTCACCGAGGTTCACGAAGACCATTTTCTCGACGGTCAGGATGCTCTTGCGGGTGATCTTGTTGCGCACCTCACAGGTGAGCGTGATGGAGGTGCGGCCGAACTCGGTGGCGGTGATGCCCAGCTCGATGATGTCGCCCTGGCGCGAGGCGCTGACGAAGTTGATTTCGGAGATATATTTGGTGACGACGCGCTGGTTGCCCAGTTGGACAATCGCGTAGATTGCCGCTTCTTCGTCGATCCAGCGCAACAGGCTGCCGCCGAACAGGGTGCCGTTGGGGTTGAGGTCTTCGGGTTTAACCCATTTGCGGGTGTGGAAGTTCATGGTCACTCCAAAGCGTCTGGCCAAATGATGGGCAGCATCATGGCAGAGCCCGCGCCCAAGCTCTATGCACCAATGCCTATCGCGCCCATGAGCGATCTGCATGCCGCCGACGGAAAGGCTTGGGAAGTGCCACGTACACCGCTATAATCCCCACCGATTCAAAACGGTCATCTCACCTTGATACCGTTCTCCCGCCACCTGTCCGAGGGGCGCTGCAGCAGGTTCACCCTGTCAGGCTCGGATGGGGCGTTGCCCGGCCTGGTTTCACGGCTGGATACTAAACGCACAACGGCGCCCATTCGCACACTACGAATGGAGGCTCTCTATGAGCGCTGTAATCACGCCTGCAGAATTCAACGACTACAAAGTCGCCGACATGTCCCTCGCCGCCTGGGGCCGTCGCGAAACCTTTATCGCCGAATCCGAAATGCCTGCCCTGATGGGCCTGCGTCGCAAGTACGCCGCTGAGCAGCCGCTCAAGGGCGCGAAGATTCTCGGCTGCATCCACATGACCATCCAGACCGCCGTGCTGATCGAAACCCTGGTTGCCCTCGGTGCCGAAGTGCGTTGGTCATCCTGCAACATTTTCTCGACTCAGGACCAGGCCGCCGCTGCCATCGCCGCCGCCGGCATCCCGGTATTTGCCTGGAAAGGCGAGACCGAAGAAGAGTACGAGTGGTGCCTGGAGCAGACCATCCTCAAGGATGGCGCGCCATGGGATGCCAACATGATCCTCGACGACGGCGGCGACCTGACCGAGCTGTTGCACAAGAAGTACCCGGCCATCCTCGACCGCGTCCACGGCGTGACCGAAGAAACCACTACCGGCGTGCATCGCCTGCTGGACATGCTGGCCAAGGGCGAGCTGAAAATCCCGGCCATCAACGTCAATGACTCGGTGACCAAGAGCAAGAACGATAACAAGTACGGCTGCCGTCACAGCCTCAACGATGCCATCAAGCGCGGCACCGACCACCTGCTGTCGGGCAAGCAGGCCCTGGTGATCGGCTACGGTGACGTGGGCAAGGGTTCGTCCCAGTCCCTGCGTCAGGAAGGCATGATCGTCAAGGTTTCCGAAGTCGACCCAATCTGCGCCATGCAAGCCTGCATGGACGGTTTCGAAGTGGTTTCGCCGTTCATCGATGGCGTCAATGACGGCACCGAAGCCAGCATCGACAAGGCCCTGCTGGGCAAGATCGACCTGATCGTGACCACCACCGGTAACGTCAACGTCTGCGATGCCAACATGCTCAAGGCCCTGAAAAAGCGCGCCGTGGTGTGCAACATCGGTCACTTCGACAACGAGATCGACACCGCTTTCATGCGCAAGAACTGGGCATGGGAAGAAGTGAAGCCGCAGGTGCACAAGGTTCACCGCACCGGCGCTGGCACCTTTGATCCGCAGAACGACGACTATCTGATCCTGCTGGCCGAAGGCCGTCTGGTAAACCTGGGTAACGCCACTGGCCACCCAAGCCGCATCATGGATGGCTCGTTCGCCAACCAGGTACTGGCGCAGATTTTCCTGTTCGAACAGAAATACGCCGACCTGTCGCCCGCCCAGAAAGCCGAGCGTCTGACCGTGGAAGTACTGCCGAAGAAACTCGACGAAGAAGTGGCCCTGGAAATGGTCCGCGGCTTCGGCGGCGTGGTGACCCAACTGACCAAAACCCAGGCCGACTACATCGGCGTGACGGTTGAAGGCCCGTTCAAGCCGCACGCTTACCGGTACTGACAGCAGCAGCAAGCTTTTAGCTACAAGCGGCAAGTAAAGGCGCTTGCGGCGAGGGCTTGCTACTTCCTTACTCTTTAAGCAGCCATGAGCGGTGAGCTTCAAGCGACAAGAACAGGCGCACCGCCCCTCTTGCAACTTGAAGCTTGCAACTTGCAGCTGGAGCCCTCCCCCATGTCCCAAGACCGTCGCTACAGCTTCGAGTTCTTCCCGACGAAGACCGATGCTGGGCATGAAAAATTGATGGCGACTGCCAAGCAGTTGGCCAGCTTCAACCCCGACTTCTTCTCCTGCACCTACGGCGCCGGCGGTTCGACCCGCGATCGCACGATCAACACCGTGTTGCAGCTGGAAAGTGAAATCAAGGTTCCCGCCGCACCGCACTTGTCGTGCGTGGGCGACAGCAAGGCCGACCTGCGCAGCCTGCTGACCCAATACAAAGCCGCCGGCATCAAGCGCATCGTCGCCTTGCGTGGCGACCTGCCGTCCGGCATGGGCATGGCCAGCGGCGAGCTGCGCTACGCCAATGAGCTGGTGAGCTTCATTCGCGAGGAAAGCGGCGATCACTTCCACATCGAAGTGGCGGCTTACCCGGAAATGCATCCCCAGGCACGCAACTTCGAAGACGATCTGCAGAATTTCGTGCGCAAGGCCAACGCCGGCGCCGACAGCGCGATCACCCAGTACTTCTTCAACGCCGACAGCTACTTCTACTTTGTCGAGCGTGTTCAAGCCATGGGCGTGAACATCCCGATCGTCCCGGGCATCATGCCGATCACCAACTACAGCAAGCTGGCGCGTTTTTCCGACGCCTGCGGGGCCGAGATCCCACGCTGGGTGCGCAAGCAACTGGAAGCCTACGGCGACGACGTCAAGAGCATCCAGGCGTTCGGCGAGCAGGTCATCACCCAGATGTGTGAACAGTTGTTGCAAGGTGGCGCGCCAGGGTTGCACTTCTATACCCTGAACCAGACCGAGCCCAGCCTGGCCATCTGGAACAACCTCAAGCTGCCGCGCTGAAGGTTGCCCGACCGTGCCAAGGCCCTCGTCTTTACGAGGGCCTTTGACGTTTTACCTGCCCACGGAACCCCGTCGTCCATGAATACAGCGTCCCCGTCTTCCCGCCCGCAACTGGTGTACCTGGTCTTCGGCTCCGAGACCTACCACCAGGAAGCCGTCTTCAGCATCGCCAGCGCGCTGGCGTTTCTGCAGGCCACCCCGGACGCCGTGGATATCCAGGTATTCAGCGACAACCCCGAGCCCTATCGCCTGCTGCCGGTGCGCGTGCGTGCGCTGGACGACGCCACGCGCAAACGCTGGAGCGAGCCTCACGGCTACCACTTTCGCACCAAGCACGTGGTATTGCGCCAGGTGCTCGAAGAGTCGCCGGTGGCGATGCTGATCGACACCGACACCTTCTTCCACCATTCGCCCCTGGCCCTGTTCGAACGCGTGCAGCCCGGCACCCTGCTGTGCAACGCCTTCTACACCCGATACGGCGACAACCACGAAAGCATTCTCTACACCGCACTGCACCAGCGCCTGCTGGAGATGGGCGTGGCGGACGATGACATGATGACCCTCAACTCCGGGGTCATGGGCCTGACCCGGCAGGACGCGGCGGTGCTGGATCGCTCGATTGAACTGATGGACGAGCTGTTCCCCCACGCCCAGGGCGCCTACACCCTGGAAGAGTTTTGCCTGTCGATTGCCGCCTACCGCACCGTGAATGTGCGCGAGTGCCCCGACCTCATCCACCATTACTGGAGCCGCAAACAACTGTTCCGGGCCAAGGTCAAGGCGTGGATTGCCAAGCACGCAGCGGCGCCCACCAGTGCCCAGGCGCTGGCCGACACGCGCCAGGTGTCCGCCCACCTGCCACGCCCGCCACGCCTGCAACGCCTGATGTACAAGTTGATCACGCTGGTGCTGCCCAAGCATCAGCAACAGTTCATCCGCGAAATTCTCTACGGTTGCTACGAACACGAGAATGAATTCGACCAGGCGTGTGGCCCGGTTTGGTGGGACAAGGCGCGGCAGAATCAGGAAGAGCGCCAGAAACGCCCGATTGATGCCCACCAGCTTGAACACTGGTTCGCCAACCCTGTGGTGCGCCTGATTCTGGGCGAGCGGCGTTCGGCAATCTATCAACACCTGATGACGACACCCGGCAAATAGCCCTCGCCGCAAATGCCCGTGCCAGCGCTTTTCTTTAGCGCTGGAGCATCGTAACCTCAGGCCATGCCTGTCCTTTTCAAGCTGTTGAGCGCTGCCCTTCTTACTTGCCTGAGCCTGGCCGCTTACGGCGAGACACTGCGCATTGTCACCGAGCCCTGGGCGCCCTATGTGTACGACGACAAGGGCACCATGCGCGGGCTCGACTACGAAACCACGGTGATTGTGTTCGAGCGCCTGGGCGTGGAAGTGCAGTGGCAATTCCTGCCGTGGAAGCGCTGCCTGGCGATGCTCGAGCAGGGCCACGCCGACGGCGTGCTGGATATTTTTCGCAATCATACGCGCGACGCCCAACTGCTCTACCCCAGCGAACCGCTGTCGACCGTGGAGTTCGTGTTGTTCTATGCCAACGACCGCCCGCACCCGGCCAACTCCCTGAATGATCTCGCCGGGCTGACGGTGGGTACGTCGCCGGGTTATCTCTACGCGGACAGCTTCAACGACGCCCCGCAGTTCAACCGCGAGCCCGCCGCAAGCCATGAAGCCAACTTCGGCAAACTGCTGCTCGGGCGCATCGACCTGGCAATCACCGACCGCCGCGTAGGACAACACCTGATCAAGAATCTTGCGTTGCAGGACAAGGTCAGCCAGGCACCGCTGGTGGTCAACCGCCAGCCACAGTTTCTCGCCGTGCGCCGTGGCGCGGGCATGGACCTGCTGGTACAGCGCTTTGCCGCCGAGCTCAAACGCTTCAAGCAGGAGCCCGCCTACGCCGCCCTGAGCGCCAAATATGCCGGAGTTCAGGCTATTTCGGCAGCGCAAGGCACCGTTGAGCAGCAGGAAAGCGGCGTAAAGTGATTGCTCTGTTATACTCCGGCCTTCCCGCCAGGCTTACGCCCGGCCGCTGAGGTCTTGAAAAAGGCACCCAACCCCGCTACAGCGCAGCTTTGCAGCCCGCGCGAGCCGGTGGAGTGCCCGCCAGACGCAGCAGGACCGGACGGGATTACGCTCCCCTAAGCGCCATTCACGCCCGGCAAGATTATCCCTTTGGGCCAAGCCCTAACTAAAACAGGATTACTCATGTCCTTTGCTTCCCTCGGTCTCTCCGAGGCTTTAGTCCGCGCCATCGAGGCAGCGGGCTATACCGAGCCTACTCCGGTGCAACAGCGGGCCATTCCCGCCGTGTTGCAAGGTCGCGACCTGATGGTTGCGGCGCAGACAGGTACTGGTAAAACCGGCGGTTTCGCCCTCCCGATTCTGGAGCGGTTGTTCCCCAACGGTCACCCGGACAAATCCCAGCGTCACGCCCCGCGCCAACCGCGCGTACTGGTCCTGACCCCCACCCGCGAACTCGCCGCCCAGGTGCACGACAGCTTCAAGCTGTATGCCCGCGACCTGAAGTTCGTCAGCGCCTGCATCTTCGGCGGCGTCGGCATGAACCCGCAGGTTCAGGCCATGTCCCGTGGCGTTGACGTGCTGGTTGCCTGCCCGGGTCGCTTGCTCGACCTGTGCGGCCAAGGCAGCGTCGACCTGTCCCACGTGGAAATCCTCGTGCTGGACGAAGCCGACCGCATGCTCGACATGGGCTTTGTCCATGACGTGAAAAAGGTCCTCGCCCGCCTGCCGGCCAAACGTCAGAACCTGCTGTTCTCGGCGACGTTCTCCAACGACATCACCGCCCTGGCCGGCAAGCTGCTGCACAACCCGGAACGCATCGAAGTCACGCCGCCCAACACCACGGTCGAGCGTATCGAGCAACGCGTCTTCCGCTTGGCCGCCAGCCACAAGCGCTCGCTGCTGGCGCACCTGATCACCCACGGCGCGTGGGAACAGGTGCTGGTGTTCACCCGCACCAAGCATGGCGCCAACCGCCTGGCCGAGTACCTGGACAAGCACGGCCTCACCGCCGTCGCCATCCACGGCAACAAGAGCCAGAACGCGCGCACCAAAGCCCTGGCCGACTTCAAGGCCGGTGAAGTGCGCATCCTGGTGGCCACCGATATCGCCGCGCGCGGCCTGGACATCGACCAGTTGCCGCACGTGGTCAACTTCGAGCTGCCAAACGTCGACGAAGACTATGTGCACCGTATCGGCCGTACCGGCCGCGCCGGTCGTTCGGGCGAGGCCATCTCGCTGGTTGCACCGGACGAAGAAAAACTGCTGAAAAGCATCGAGCGCATGACCAAGCAGAAAATCGCCGACGGCGACCTGATGGGCTTCGACTCGAGCGCCGTAGAGGCCGAAAAACCAGAAGTGCGCGAGCGTCCGGACGTGCGTAATCCACGCAACCCACGCGGTCCGAAGGGCGATGGCCCGAACGGTGGCGGCGGCGGCGGTGGTCGTCGCGACAAGGGCAAGGACAAGGGCGGCAAGGACAAAGCGCCTGCCAATGCCCGTGGCGAACGCCCGGCCCGTGAGCAGAAGCCTCGTGAAGGCACGCCGGCACGCGAACAGCGTCAGCCGAGCCAGCCGCCACGCGCCGCGTCGGACCGCGCCCCGGACGAGTTCCTGGACGATGACGTGGACAACTTCGGTAACCGCGTCGACTACGTGCCCCAGGCCAAACCGGCCCAGGGCCGTGGCCGTCGTCCGGGTGCGCCGGCACAAGGCGCCGGCGCTGGCGCCTCTGCTCCCCGTGGCGGTCAGCCGCAGGGCGCTCGCCAGAACGGCCCGCGCAACAGCAGCGGCGGCACCACCGGCACTCCGCCGGCCAAACGCAGCGGCCCGCGCAACGGCGCACCGCGTGACGGCCAGGCGCGCCGCGAAGACTCGCGCAGCAACAACCGCCGCCCGGCCCGTGACGAGCCACAACGCTCCTCCGAGCCAGCCGTGCAGAACCCGCGCAGCGGCCCGGCGCCGAAGATTATCCACAAGGAGTCCAAAGCCGACCGCTTTCCGACACCCGAGCAGTTGGATCAACTGCCAGGCCGTCCTCGTGGTGAAAAACCAGCGCTGCTGACCCGCAACCGCTAAGTTTCAAAAAGCCATAAAAAATGCCCCGGCTCTTTGGAGACGGGGCATTTTTTTGCCTGTGATACAGATCAAAAATGTGGCAGGGGGCTTGCCCCCTCCCACACTGAACGCATTCAGACGAGAAAATTACTTCTGCTTCACGCCTTCCAGCGAGATGTCCAGGTCGACAGTCTGCGACGTCGGGCCTGGGCCCTTGATGCCGAAGTCGGTCAGGTTAAGCGTCGTGGTGGCGTTGAAGCCGGCGCGTTCACCGCCCCATGGATCCTTGCCTTCACCGTTGAAGGTGGCCTTGAATACCACGGGCTTGGTCACGCCGTGGAAGGTCAGGTCGCCGGTCACGTCAGCGGTTTTCTCGCCGGTGGGTTTGACGGCAGTGGACACGAACTTGGCATCGGCAAACTTGGCGACGTCCAGGAAGTCCTTGCTGGAGATGTGCTTGTCACGCTCGGCGTGGTTGGACCACAGGCTCGCGGTCTTCACGTCGACGGCGATTTTGCTGGCTTCAGGCTTGGCGGCATCCCAGCTGAAGGAGCCATCCCAGTCCTTGAAGGTACCGTGGATGTAGCTGTAGCCCAGGTGGCTGATTTTCCAGTCGATGAAGGCGTGCTGGCCTTCCTTGTCGATCTTGTAGTCAGCGGCCATTACCTGGCCTGCGGACAACAGCGCAGTACCGATTGCCAGAGCAGCGAGGGTCTTTTTCAACATGCTTTCTATTCCTTGTGAGTCGAGGTTGAACATCAGGCTTTGCGCCCCAGCATTCGCAGCAGGGTCACATCACGATCGATAAAGTGGTGTTTCAACGCAGCCACGCCATGCAAGCCGGCGAAGACCACCAACACCCAGGCCAGGTACAGGTGCACCCAGCCGGCGGTGTCTGCCTGGTCCGGTAGACCGGAAACCAGCGCAGGAATTTCAAACAGGCCAAACACCGGGATACCGACACCGTCTGCGGTGGAAATCAGGTAACCGGCAATCATCACCGCAAACAGGCCCACGTATAAAAATGCGTGGCCGAAGGCGGCACCGATACGGGTCATACGGCTGTAGCTGGCCAGCGCCGGCGGCGGCGGGCTGAGCAGGCGCCACACCACGCGCAGCAGCATGATGGCGAACAGCGTGATGCCAATGCTCTTGTGCAGGTCCGGCGCCTCTTTGCGCCACGCACTGTAATAGTCCAGGCCGACCATCCACAGTCCCAGCGCGAACAGACTGAACACCACCAGGGCCACGCCCCAGTGCAGAACCATGCTGACCCAACCGTAACGGGCCGGAGAATTGCGTAACTGCATGTACTTAATCCCGTAAGTGCTGTGCCCAAGACTAGCGATTTATCTATCGAATTAAAGCCGAAAATTTTGCTTTGAAATATCGAAAAATGCGATCTGGAGGGTATGAACAGTAAATTAACATCGGATTAAGGACTATCCCGAATAAACGTGACACACCGTCCTGCGTTTACTGCCAATTCATCCGTAATGGGTTGTGACACAGCCGCTCATTGCATAGGCTTGCGCGACTGTTTCGCCTGCGCCCGGCGCAGGACCGCTTCGAGGAGATCACCGATGGGCCTGAATAACCAGTGGATGCAGCGCGACCTCGCGGTGCTGTGGCATCCCTGCACCCAGATGAAAGACCACCAGCAACTGCCGTTGATCCCGATCAAGCGCGGCGAAGGCGTGTGGCTGGAAGACTTCGAAGGCAAGCGCTACCTCGACGCCGTCAGTTCATGGTGGGTCAACGTGTTCGGTCACGCCAACCCGCGCATCAACCAGCGCATCAAGGACCAGGTCGATCAGCTGGAACACGTGATCCTCGCCGGCTTCAGCCACCAGCCGGTGATCGAGCTGTCCGAGCGCCTGGTGGCGATGACGCCCGAGGGCCTGACCCGCTGCTTCTACGCCGACAACGGTTCGTCATGCATCGAAGTCGCCTTGAAGATGAGCTTTCACTACTGGCTCAACCGCGGCCTGCCGAATAAAAAGCGCTTCGTCACCCTCACCAACAGCTACCACGGCGAAACCATTGCGGCGATGTCGGTGGGCGACGTGCCGCTGTTTACCGAAACCTACAAGGCGCTGCTGCTCGACACCCTCAAAGTGCCGAGCCCGGACTGCTACCTGCGCCCCGAGGGCGTGAGCTGGGAAGAACACTCGCGCACGATGTTCCTGGCCATGGAACAGACCCTGGCCGAGCACCACGACACCGTCGCCGCCGTGATCGTCGAACCGCTGATCCAGGGCGCCGGCGGCATGCGCATGTACCACCCGGTCTACCTCAAGCTGCTGCGCGAAGCGTGCGATCGCTACGGCGTGCACCTGATCCACGATGAAATCGCCGTGGGCTTTGGCCGCACCGGCAGCATGTTCGCCTGTGAGCAGGCCGGCATCCGTCCGGACTTCCTGTGCCTGTCCAAGGCCCTCACCGGCGGCTACCTGCCGTTGGCGGCGGTGGTCACCACGGATGATGTCTACGACGCCTTCTACGACGACTACCCGACCCTGCGCGCCTTCCTGCATTCCCACAGCTACACCGGCAACCCGCTGGCCTGCGCTGCGGCCCTGGCAACCCTGGATATTTTCGAAGAAGACAACGTCATCGAAAACAACAAGGCCCTGGCCCAGCGGATGGCCACGGCCACCGCGCACCTGGTGGACCACCCCCACGTCTCGGAAGTGCGCCAGACCGGCATGGTATTGGCCATCGAAATGGTCCAGGACAAAGCCACCAAAACCGCCTACCCGTGGCAGGAACGCCGTGGCCTCAAGGTCTTCGAGCACGCCCTGGAGCGCGGCGCGCTGTTGCGGCCGCTGGGCAGCGTGGTGTATTTCCTGCCACCGTATGTGATTACACCGGAGCAGATCGACTTCCTGGCCGAAGTGGCCAGCGAAGGCATCGACATCGCGACCAACAGCAAAGTCAGCGTGGCGGTGCCAACCGATTTTCACCCGGGCTTCCGCGATCCGGGTTGATTGCCTTCACACCTTTTCCAGAGAACAGAAATGAGACTGTCCCGCTTTTTCACCGACGCGCCGCTGAGCCTTGGCGAGCATGAACTGCCCGAAGCCCAGGCGCACTACATCAGCCGTGTGTTGCGCATGGGCGAAGGCGACGCCGTGCAATTGTTCGACGGCTCCGGCCAGGAGTTCCTGGGCAGCCTGCTGGAAGTGGGTAAAAAGCGCGTCACTGTGCAACTCACCGAAAACTTCGCTGGCCAGGCTGAATCGCCCCTGCATATCCACCTCGGCCAGGGTCTCTCGCGTGGCGAGCGGATGGACTGGGCAATCCAGAAAGCCACCGAGCTGGGCGTCAACGCCATCACGCCGATTTTCAGCGAGCGCTGCGAAGTGCGGCTTAAAGACGAACGCGCCGACAAACGCCTGCTGCACTGGCGGCAGGTGGCGATCAGCGCGTGTGAGCAATGCGGGCGTTCGACGGTGCCGGTGATTCATCCGCCGTTGTTGCTGGCCGATTGGCTGAAGCAGACAGAGGCCGAGTTGAAGCTGGTGCTGCACCCGGTGGCCGAGCCGATGGTCAGCCATGCGAGGCCTGCGAGCCTGGCCTTCCTGATCGGACCTGAGGGTGGGCTGACGGATGGAGAAGTCGAAACCGCGCAAGGCGCCGGCTTCCACGCCGCCCGCCTCGGCCCGCGGGTATTGCGCACCGAAACGGCACCGGTGGTGGCGCTGGCCGTTGCCCAGCAATTATGGGGCGACTTCTAACCTGCCTTGCAAACTCAATCAAGCCCGCTCCCACATTTGAATTGGGTTATCACTCCACCGGGTCACTTACCGGTTTGGCAATAATCGCCTTCAACTCGCGGGTCATCGGGAATTCCAGATTCAGGCCCTTCGGCGGGATCGGCTGTTCGAACCAGCGCTGGTATATCCCGTTGATCTCGCCACTGCGGTACAGGTCGCCGAGCGCCTCGTTGACCACCGCGAGAAACTGCGGGTCGTCCTTGCGCACCATGCAGCTGTAGATCTCTCGCGACTGCTCCTCGCCCACCACCACCCAGTTATGCGGGTCCCTGGCCTTGGCACGCTCGCCGTAGAGCAACGCATCGTCCATATAGAACGCCACGGCGCGGCCTGTCTCGAGCATCTTGAACGCTTCGCCGTGGTCCTTGGCGCTGATGACAAACATATTGGCCTCGTGCTCGGCGTTGTAACTCTTGAGAAAGCGCTCGTTGGTGGTGCCGGCGGTGGTGACCACGTTCTTGCCAGCGAGGTCAGAAAACCCCTTGATTCCGCTGTCTTTGGCCGTCAGCAACTGGCCTTTCACGTAGATAAACCCGTAGGAAAACGCCACCTGTTTCTGCCGGTCGGCGGTCACCCCCGTGGAGCCGCACTCCAGGTCGACAGTGCCGTTCTGCACCAGCGGAATACGTGTTTGCGAGGTCACCAGGTTGTATTTCACCTTAAGGTCGGCCCCGCCGATTTTCTGCTGGATACGCTCGACGATCTTGCTTGCCAGGTCTACCGAATAGCCCATGGGCTTGCCGCTGTTATCCCCCACATAGGAAAACGGTACCGACGCATCGCGATAACCCAGGGTGATGGATCGGGCATTGGCGATCTTGCTTAGCGTGCCGTCCAAAGGGGTTTGAGTCGCATAGGCCTGCGCGCCAAACAAAAGCCCCAGGGTGCAGCCGGTCAACAGGATTCTTTTCATTGTTATGCTCCGTTGGTCTTTGAGTTATTTACGTACGGCAATCACGCTGATTTCCACCAGCACAGTCGGCCGCGCCAGCTCCGCTTGCAGGGTAGTGCGTGTAGGCGCCAGCCCCGGCGACAGCCATGCGGACCACACCTCGTTCATCGGCGCAAAACCGCTGCCAATGTCTTTCAGGTAAATCGTCGCGTTCAGCAGGTGATCCTTATCGCTGCCCGCCTCGGCCAACAGCGCATCGATTTTGGCCAGCACTTCGCGGGTTTGCGTCATCACGTCCTGCCCTTCCCCCGGCACCTGGCCTGAGAGGCACACCAGGTCCTTGAAAGTGACTGCGCCACTGAGACGCTCGTTGCTGCTGATTCGGTTGATGGTCATGGGGCATCCTCAAGCGGCGCGGGGCGTCAGGCCCTGCATGTCAATGGAAGGAACCTGTTGGTTGATCAGTTCAGCCAACAGTTGGGCGCTGCCGCTGGCCAAGGTAAAACCGAGGGCGCCGTGACCAAGGTTCAGCCACAAATTGCGATAAACACTGGCACCAATCAGCGGCACGCCGGTCGGGGTAGCTGGACGCATGCCGGCCCATTCGACCGCGTGGGCGTAGTCGCCGGCCAGCGGAAACGTCTCCAGAGCCTGGCGTTTCATCAAGGCCAGCCGTTTGGGCTCAAGGCTGGCATCAAAGCCGACGATATCCACCATGGCAGCTATGCGCAGTTGCTCACCGATGCGCGCGTAGACGATCTTGCGCTCATAGTCGGTGATGCTCACATTCGGCGCCTGGTGCTGCGCGCCAATCGGCACGCTCAGGCTGTAGCCCTTGAGCGGATACAACGGCAGTGATAACCCCGGCAAGCCCAACTCAGCGCTGCGATGCCCTGCCGCCAGCACCACATGCTCGGTCGGCATCACCTCATCACCCAACTCGAGGGTGTGCACCGCCCCGTGGGTGTGACGAATGCCGGTGACCCTGCGGCCCAACAAAAACGTGCAACGCCCCGATGCCTCAAGCCGCGCCGCCAATTGCTGGCAAAAGGCATGACAATCCGCGACTTCCTCGTCGGGCGTATAGATCCCGCCGACAAAATCATCACCCGCGAGCGCCGGTTCCAGGCGCGTGCAATCGGTAGCGGACAGCACCTGCTGCTGCAGGCCATCCGTGACCCTGCTGCGTGCATGCGCGAAGGTCGCGGCGCTGCGAAAGGTCACCAGCTTGCCGTTGCGCCGCCAGTCGAAATCGCCCAGGCGATCCTCCTCGCGCCATTGCTGCAAGGTGCCTTGGCTCAAGGTCGCCAGGCGCAGCAAGTGGGCGGCGTTGCGCGTGTTCACCGAGCCCCGGCAGGCGCCGATAAAAGCCGCCATCCAGCGCCATTGCTGTGGATCAAGCCGGGGGCGCAGCTTCAGGGGTGAGTCACCACGCAATAACCAGCCAATCGCCTGCAGCGGCACCCCGGCATCAGCCAGGGGTGCGACATAGCGGTAGGACAACTGCCCGCCATTGGCGAAGCTGGTTTCGCTGCCCAGGCTGTCGCGTGCATCGATCACGGTCACTTCATGGCCGGCACGCACCAGCGCATACGCGCTCGCCAAGCCAATGACCCCACCTCCGATGATGCAAACCTGCCTGGCCATACCGCCCCCCCAGCCGTTGATTAAGAGCGCTCAAGCCTAGGGGCAGGTGACAGGCTGACGACAATGAATAAAGATGGTCCACCTATAAACAAAGGTTATGGACTTGCCATGCGCTTGCGTCATATCGAAATCTTCCAGGCCATCCGCCAGACCGGCTCCGTCAGCGCCGCCGCACAGTTGCTGCACGTCTCGCAACCGGCGGTGACCAAAGTCTTGCAGCACGCCGAGTTGCAGTTGGGTTTTCCGCTGTTCCTGCGGGTTCGCGGCAAATTGCAACCCACACCGGAGGCGCTGGCGCTGGAAAGCGAAGTCGAGAAAGTCACCGCGAGCCTGCAAGGCGTGCGGCGCCTGGCCAAGAGTTTGCGCCGCGCGCCGGGACACAGCGTGCGTATCGGCGCGATCCCGGCACTGGCGTTGTCGTTGTTGCCGCCGGCAGTGTTGGAATGGAGACGCGACTACCCGGACATCGCCTGCGAGCTGTCCAGCGACCACAGCCGCGAACTGGTGCAGAAGCTGTTGATGCGCGAGATTGACCTGGCGCTGACGCTGAATTTTTCCGGCCATCCGGGGCTTACCACCCAGGTACTCGCCAACGGCGTGCTGGTGGCGCTGGCGTCCAAGGGTTATTGGCCCGACGCCGAGCTGAACCAGCCATTGCCCCTGGCCGACCTGGCGGGCGCTGCGCTGATCGGCCTTTCCAGCGCCGACCCACTGGCGACCAAGCTCGACAGTTACCTGGAAAATGTCGACCCGCCGCCGCGCGTGACGATATCGGTGCAGACTTACTCCCTGGCCCGCGCCATGGTCGAGTCCGGTGCCGGCCTGACCGTTATCGACCCCTTTACCGCGCTTGGCGCATCCACCGCCACCACCTGCATCCGCACACTCACCCCGCCGCTGCCGATCACCCTTTACGCCCTGACCCGGGCCGACGAGCCGCCGCCGCATATGCTGGCGAAGTTGCTGAGCATCGCCAGCCAATGGGCACAAAAACAGTTGGCGACGCTATAACGGCAGAAGCGCGCTTGCTCCTGCCGTCTATGGATCAGAGCACGTAATGCATGATCGCCACGAAATGCAGCAGGCTCCCGCCGATCACGAACAGGTGCCAGATCCCATGGGAATGCCGCAGCCGGTCCTCCAGGGCAAAAAAGATAATGCCCACGGTGTACAGCAGCCCGCCCGACGCCAGCCATGCAAACCCCGCCGTGCCCAGCGCGGCGAGCAGCGGCTTGACCGCCACCAGCACGATCCAGCCCATCACGGCATAGATCACAATCGACAGGATCCGTGCTTCGGAGCGCGGCTTGATCTCCTGCAGGATGCCGATCACCGCCAGCCCCCACACAATCCCGAACAGCGTCCAGCCCCACGGCCCGCGCAGCGTTACCAGGCAAAACGGCGTGTAGCTGCCGGCGATCAATAAATAGATCGAAAAGTGATCAACCTTTTGCATGATCTCTTTTCGCCGGCCCTGCACGCTGTGGTACACCGCCGAGGCGCTGTACAGCACCATCAACGTAAAGCCATAAATCGCCACGCTGACGATCTTCCAGGGGCTGCCGTCCAGGCTCGCCACCACCAACATCCACACAGCGCCAATACACGCCGCGACCGCACCAAGCAAATGGCTCCAGGCGTTGAATCGTTCTCCGTGGTACATCTGTCGTAAACCTCCCGTCAGCCAAAAGAACAGGCTGGCAAGCGTCCAGCCTTGCGCATCAGAGTGCAAGTGCTGTGTGTTGTTCCTGGCTGGGAGCGCTGCGCTTTTGCAGGCACAATCGAGGGCATTCGAACCCGAGCCACGGCCATGCTGATCGACGAAGAATTCACCCTCAAGAAGCTGGAAATCTTCCTGGCGTTCATGCGCACCGGCAACCTGGCCCGCGCCGCCGCCGAGCTGCACACCAGCAACGTCAGCGTGCACCGCGCCATTCACTCCCTGGAAAACGCCCTGCGCTGCCCGCTGTTCAAGCACGAGGGGCGCAACCTTACGCCGCTGGAAAGTGCCTACGTACTCGAAGAGCGCGCACAAAAACTGGTGGCCGACGTGGTCGACAGCGTGCGCCTGACTCGCGAAGCCGCCGGTTTCTCCGCCGAGCGTTTCAAGCTGGGCTCGCTCTACTCGCTGACCGTAAAGACCGTGCCGCAACTGATCATGGGCCTGAAGATCCGCCGCAGCGAACTCAACATCGACCTGATCCTGGGCTCCAACTTCGACCTGCTCTACAAGCTCAAGAACATGGAGGTGGACGCGATCCTCATCTCCCTCGACGAACACGCCAACGACCCCGACTGCGAGCAGATCGCGCTGTTTTCCGACGACATTTTCCTCGCCACGCCCGCGGATTCACCCTTCGACCGCGAGCAGGAGATCGACCTGGCCGATGTGCGCGACGCCACTTTCATCACCCTCACCCAGGGCTTCGCCACCCACCAGGATGGCAACCGGGTGTTCAAGCAGGCGGGGTTCGAGCCGAAGGTGGCGATGCAGGTCAACGACATCTTCACCTTGCTGAGCATGGTCAGTTCCGGCGTGGGTTATGCCCTGCTGCCCGGGCGGATTGCGGCGGTGTACGAGAACCGCGTGAAGCTGATACCGCTGCAACCCAGGTACCGGTTGCAGCAGCAGATTGGGGTGGTGTTCTTGAAGGCCAAGGAGCGCGATCCGAACTTGCTCGCCCTGCTGGCGGAGTGTCGGATGTATGCCAATCGGCAGCTGCCAGCCTGAGACACCGCTATCGGGAGCAAGCCCCCTCCCACAGGTTGACCGCGTACTCGTGCTGGAATGCAGTCAAGTGTGGGAGGGGGCTTGCTCCCGATAGCGCCAGACCAGCCACCACCCACCTCGAATTCAGCCCACCAACCCCCGCACAATGAAGTACAACAACGAAGGCCCCAGCAAACACCCAAGCCCGGTATGGAACGTCGCGGTCAACGCCCCATACGGCACCAACCGCCGATCCGTCGCCGCCAGCCCCGCCGTCACCCCGCTGACCGTGCCGGCCAGCCCACCAAACACCATCGCCGACCGCGGGTTGTCCAGCCCCATCCAGCGCGCCGCCACCGGCGTGCCCACCATCACCAGAATCGCCTTGATCAACCCGGTGGCAATCGACAGCGCCATCACATCCGAGGTCGCGCCAATCGCCGCGCCGGTGACCGGGCCGACGATGTAAGTCACGGCGCCCGCGCCAATGGTGGTCATGCTGACCGCATCGCGATAGCCGAACACCCAGGCCATGCTCGCACCGACGATAAACGGCAGGATCGTGCCCAGCAGCAGCGCGATCACACCGATCATCCCGGCCTTGCGCGCCTCGGTGGCCTGCACCTCAAACGCGGTGGCGACGATGGCGAAATCGCGCAGCATTGCGCCGCCCATCAGGCCGATGCCGGAGAACAACGCCAGGTCCGCCAGGCCCTTCTGCCCGCCGGTCAACGTGCCGCCCACCCAGGCCAGCACCAGGCCGATGACGATAGCAATCGCCGAACCATGAATGCGCCCGAACGTGAGGCGTTTGGACAGCACCACGGAAATCCACATCACCACGCCGACAAAGGCAAACGCGGTAATCAGACCGTTGTGTTCCAGGCCTTTCTCGATGAGGTCCCACATGTCAGCGACCTCCCGCAGCGAGGATCAACGGCTCTTCGGGCGGCAACGGCTCGCCCTTGTGCGTGCGGCTGATCAGGGCGATGGTGCATCCGCACACCACCACGGAACCGATGGCCGCGAGCACCGCCACCGGCCCGCCATGCAGGGCGGTGACCACGTTCTGCTGCGCTGCCATCGCCACCACCACGGGGATGTACATGGCGCCCCAGAAACCCACGCCCATCTCGCAATCCTTGGTCATGCCGCCGCGCTTTTGCATCCACAAACGCGCGCAGATCAGCAGGATCATCGCGATCCCCACTCCGCCCACATTGGATTTGACGCCCAGCAACACGCCCAGCATGTCGCCCATGATCACGCCCGCCAGCGTGCAGATCGCCAGCAATGCCACACCGTAGATAATCATTGTTGTTGTCCTCAAAGTGCTCGTTCGAAAGTTTTTGTTGTTGTGCTTCGAAAGCCTTGGGTAGTGCTTTATCGGTGGCGGCGTTCCTCCTCTTGCAGCAGGGCCTGCAAGGTGTCCAGGCGCGCGCCTTCGCAGGCGATCACCGTGCCCTGGTCAAACAGGCGGCGTGACAGGCCGGTGAGCACGGCGCCGGGGGGCAGTTCGATCTGCAGGCGCACGCCGCGCTCGTAGGCGCTTTGCACGGTGCCGCGCCAGTCGACGATGCGGCACATGTTGAAAGCCAGGTCGTCGCGCAACTGCTCGGGGTTGTGGATCGGCCGCGCGCGGGTGCTGCTCAGGTAGGTAATGCGCGGTCTGTTCAGTGGCACGAACGCCTGCGCCAGCGCCTGGGCCGGTTGTTCAAGCAGCGCGCAGTGGGACGGCACGCTGACGGCCAGGCGCCTGGCCACGCCGTTGCCCCTGATGCGCTGGGCGACGCGCTGCATGGCCTCGTCACTGCCGGCGATGACGGTCTGGTTATCGGCATTGATATTGGCCAGGTACACCGGTGTTTCGGCGCTGTGAATCTCCGCCAGCAGGGTTTCGACGGTGGATAACTCGGGGCCGATCAGCGCGGTCATGCCGTAGCCCTGTGGATAAGCGTTCTGCATCAGTTCGCCGCGCAGGGCCACCAGCCTGAGCGCATCGGCAAAGTCCAGCGCCCCGGCGATCACCGCTGCCGGGTAGGCGCCAATGGACAGGCCCGCCACGTAATCCGGCGTGTGCTGCAACCGCCGTGCGTGGGCGACGCCAGCGATCAACAGGCACAGCTGAACGGCGCGGGTCGACGCCAGGGCCTGCGCAGAATCGAGTTGGCGCACCTCTTCACCCAGGGCGGCGCTGGCCTCGTCCAGCACAGCGGCGGGCAGTTGCTCAAGCATGCGTGGCCGTTGCGCGCCCTGCCCCGGAAACACCAGCAGGCTGCTCATGCCACGGCCTGCCAGGGGTCTGTAACCAGCTGCGCACCGCCACTGGTTTTGAGCAGCACGCGGCGCGATCCGCCGGCCCATTCGCGCAGGGCCACCGCGCCGAACGGGGTTTGCAGTTGCAGGTCCACGGCACATACCGCCGTGTCGAGGACGGCCAGCAGGCCCTGCGCATCGCCGCGCTCAAACCGCTCGGGGCTGCGCAGAATCAAATCCAGATCGCTGTGGGCATGCAGCGCTTCAATGCCGGTCGCCAATTCAAATCCGGCGCTGCCGGCGACGCCCCACGCGTGCTGACCCAACAGTGGGCGCAGGTGCTCGAGCGCACGCAGCGCGGGGAGATCCCGCGGCGAAACCACGGCGCCGAGCGCTTCCGGCACCACCCGCCGGGTCACCTGCGCAAGGGGCATCACCGTGGCAAAACGCTGCTCACGCAAACGCCCGCGCACCCCGACCGCCACATGGCCCGGCGCGACGAGCGCGCGGCGCACCACCACCGGATGGCCGGCGCTGATGGCTTCCACCGCCCAGGTCGGGGCGTCCGCGGGCAACTGCGCCGGGGTCATGCCCCAGAGCAGGTCGTGGGCGTTCACCATTGCTCCCGCAGCAACTGGCGCACATGGCTGGAAGCGGCGCGATTGCTGGCGCCCAGACGACCGCTCAAGTCACGGCCGTCTACATCCCGGATGGCCTTGAGCAGGCAGTCGCCGACCCGCGCCACATCGTCCGCCGTGGGCTGTTCGATCTGGCTGACCGACAGGGTCTCCCACAGCAAGCCAAGGCTGGCGAAGCTGTCGATGTCGTAAGCCATGGGCGGCACACTGGCGGCCAGGGCTTCGAGTTCTTCGACGCTGCGCAACGTCACTCGCGCGGCCGAGGCCTTGCCCATCGCATGCACCATCACGCCCGGATCGCGCAGGGCAATCAGCCGGTTGGCCTGGTAGCCGTGGGCGAGAAACGCGCCGGACATGGCGTTGCCCACCAGCAGCCCGATCACCGGGTGCCCGGCCAGGCGTGCGCGGGCATAACTGTCGGCGGCGGCGGCCAGGGCCTGGTGAATGCCGAGGGCTTCTTCGCGGCGGCCATAGGCCTGGCTCGGCACATCGACGATGGCGATGATCGGGCGCTGGTCACCACGGGCGATGGCATCGTCCACCGCCTTGGCCAGGCCCCAGCCTTCCAGCAGGCCGACCTCGCCATTGCGTGCACGGGGGAAGCGGTTATCCGGGTCGGTGACCACGGCAATAAAGCGCACCGGCTGTCCACCCAATACGCCGTCAGCGACTTTCAGCGAGGCCGGCAAGCCTTCGACCACTGTTGCGCCCGTGCTCAGTGCGTTAAACCATTGCAACCCTCTCATGAGCGCTCTCCCTGATACAGCGCGCGAACCGTCGCCGGCTCGATTTGCGGGGTGGCGTCCAGCGCGTCCAAGCGCGCCAGGTAATGCTCGGCCTGTCGGCTGCGTTGTTGCGCGGGCACGCCTTGCTGCAACAGCGCGGTGACGGTCTGCTGGATCTGCGCCACATCGTCGGCCACATAACGGTCGGCCAGGCCGCTGTTGAAACGCTGCTCGCCGCCGGTCAGGCTCCAGATAAACGGGCGGTCGCGGGAATCGTATTCCTCCAGGCCCGCTTCCTGTTCGATCACTTGCGGGCCATTCAGGCCCAGGCGTGCTTCGCGGGTGACTACCAGGTAGCTGCACAACCCGGCCGCGATGGACATGCCGCCGAAACAGCCGACACTGCCCGCCACCACGCCGATCACCGGCTGGTACTGGCGCAGGTCGACAATCGCCGCGTGAATATCGGCAATCGCGGCAAGGCCCAGGTTGGCTTCCTGCAGACGCACGCCGCCGGTTTCCAGCAGTAATACGGCACGGGTCTCGATGCCCATGCGGTTGTCTTCAGCCGCCAGCTCCAGCGCCCCGGCGATTTTGGCCCCGCCCACTTCACCGAGGCTGCCGCCCTGAAAATTGCCTTCAATGGCGGCGATCACCACCGGCAGACCGGCGATGCTGCCCTTGGCGATCACCACGCCGTCATCGGCCTGGGGCACCACGCCCTGCCGGCTGAGCCACGGGGACATGACGCGCTGAAACGGATCGATCAGTTCTCGGAACGTGCCGCTGTCGAGCAGCGCCCTGGCGCGCTGCCGGGCACCGAGTTCGACGAAGCTGTGCTTGTTGAGCAAGTCAGTCATGGCCGATCTCCTCGAAGCCCTGCTCCAGGCGCAGGCGCACCACGCCCGGGGTGGCGCCGAAATCGTGGATATCGATGTTCAACGCCGGCGGCGTGTGTTCCTGAAAGATGCGTTCGAACAGGTGCTGCCAACGCAGCTGCGCGCCGTTCACCGAGGTCTGCACCTGGATGTTCAGCGTGCCGGGCGTGCCCGGTTCCAGCAGCACTTCCAGATCGCCAGAGCCGACGCAGCCCACCAGTGCACGGCCTTTGGGCGGCTGCCCGGCGGGGAATTCAAAGGACAAGGTTTCCATCACAGTGCTCCGTCGAGGCGGTCGATAAACAGGCAGGCGGCCAGCAGGTCGGCGGCGCCGCCGGGGGAGGCGTTCAGCGCCAGCAGTTGCTGGTCGAGTGCGTGCAACTGGCGGCGCCCGGCGAGGCTGGCGCTGCCGCCGGCGTCGAGCACGGCCTGGGCGCCCTGCTGCATCGCCTGCAGGCCTTCAAGGCCGGCGCGGTAGAGCACGCAGGTGTCGCCAAGGTCCGTCATGATCGCGAGCAAGGCATCCAGGCGCGCGTTCTGTTCGCCGGTGTTCTGCTGGCGGCTTTTGCGCAGTTGCGGCAGGCCGCGTTGCATCACCGAGGGGAAGCCGAGCTGGGCTTCTTCACGGGCGCCGCGTGCGCCGTAGCGCTGAGCAACCAAGGCGCCGTGGCTTGCGGTGTGCGGCGCGTAGCGGTCGTTGAGCAGGGCCAGTCGGGCGGCGTTCAGCGTGAGGGCGCGTGGCTCCAGCGCGGCGGCAGCGGTGAGCAGGCCGAGCGCCCAGATCGCCCCGCGATGGGTGTTCACGCCATCGGTGGTGACGAGCATCGCCTGCTCGCCTTCGCGGCCGATACGGCCGAGGGCTTCGCGCAGCGGCACGCCGACCTCGCCGCATTCCAGCGCCGCTTCAGCCATGGCCTTGAACATCGGCCACAGCGACAACGCCGAAGCATGCATCAGGCCCAGGTGCAGATCGCGGTGAGCGCCGTTGCCACGACGGTCCACCAGTGCGGGTTTGGGCGACAGGTCGGCTTCATCGATCAGCGCATCGACGGCCAGATCGGCCAGGCGATCGGCCAGGCTCAGTTCATGCAGTTTGAGGGCGCGCATTTACCAGCTCCTGAATTTGGCGGGCGGGTTGTACAGGCCACCGGACCAGTCCACCAGGTCGGCCACGCTCTTGGCGGCCAACAGCTCGCGGGTGGCGTCGGTGCGGCGGATACCGAGGTCTTCGGGCAACGCGATCAAGCCTTCGCGGCGCATGCGCGCGGTGTCTTTGGGGTTATGGCGCAGGCCGATGGCGGTGACCCCGGCAACGGCAGCGATCATCGCCTGGCGCTCTTCGAGGGAGCGCGCCTTGTACAGGTAGGCGATGCCTTCTTCGGTGAGCAAGTGGGTGACGTCATCGCCGTAGATCATGATTGGCGCCAGGGGCATGCCGCTTTTGCGCGCCACGTCCACCGCATCGAGGGTGTCGACGAAGGTGGGTTTGCCGCCTTCCTGAAAGGTCTCGACCATTTGCACCACGAGTTTTTTGCCGCGTTCCAGCAACGCTTCGGGCGCGTCGCCGTGGCGCATGTCCAGCCACGCCGGAGTGCCGTGGCGACGACCGCGCGGGTCGTGGCCCATGTTCGGCGCACCACCGAAACCGGCGAGGCGGCCACGGGTGACGGTGCTGGAATGGCCGTCGCCGTCCACTTGCAGGGTGGCGCCGATGAACAGGTCCACCGCGTATTGGCCGGCAAGCTGGCTGAACATCCGGTTGGAGCGCATCGAGCCGTCGCGGCCGGTGAAGAACACATCCGGGCGGGCGGCGATGTAGTTTTCCATGCCCAGCTCGGTGCCGAAGCAGTGCACACTTTCCACCCAGCCGCTTTCGATGGCGGGTATCAGCGTGGGGTGCGGGTTGAGGGTCCAGTTGCGGCAGATTTTGCCCTTCAGGCCCAGGGATTCACCGTAGGTGGGCAGGATCAACTCAATAGCGGCGGTGTTGAAACCGATGCCGTGGTTGAGCGACTGCACGTTGTGTTTTTCGTAAATGCCACGGATCGCCATCATCGCCATCAGCACATGCACCGGCTTGATGTGGCGCGGGTCGCGGGTGAACAGCGGTTCGATGTAGAACGGTTTGTCGGCCACCACCACGAAATCCACCCAACTGGCGGGGATGTCGACACGGGGCAGATCGGTGACGTCATCCACCAACTGATTGACCTGCACGATGACGATGCCATCGCTGAACGCGGCGGGCTCGATCAGCGCCGGGGTGTCTTCGGTGCTGGCGCCGGTGTAGATGTTGCCGGCGCGGTCGGCCATGAACCCGGCCGATAGCACCACGTTGGGGATCAGGTCCACCACCAGGCGCGCGTAGAGTTCGATGTAGGTGTGGATCGCGCCGATTTCCAGCAGGCCGTCTTCGAGCAACTGGCTGATGCGCAGGGACTGGGTGCCGGCGAAGGAGAAGTCCAACGTGCGGGCGATGCCTTTTTCGAAGAGGTCCAGGTGCTCGGAACGGCCGACACTGGGCATGATCATGTGCAAATCGTGGAGCTTGGCGGGGTCGGCCTTGGCCAGCGAGCGGGAGAGGAAATCGGCTTGCTTCTGGTTATTGCCCTCCAGCACCACGCGGTCGCCGGGCAGGATCAGTGCTTCGAGTGCTTCGACGATCCTGTCGCCGGGCAACACAGCCCCGTCTGCGTAGTGCGAAACCAGCCCGAGCCGCCGCTGTTTCTCGTCGCGACGCCGCGTCCAGCGCGCGTTCGGGGTGCTTGTTGTTGTCATGGTTGCTCCACGGGTTTGCTGTCGTGGGCTTACCTTAGGAGTGAATGGGGGGGCTATCAATCAAGTTGGACGGCGGATCGTTACGGCTGGAGTAATGGAGTATGAGCAAATGCTGAGTTGGGCTGAGTGAAGAACAACATGTGAGAGGGGGTTTGCTCCCGATAGCGGTGCCTCAGTTGATAAATAGGCAACTGACCCACCGCTATCGGGAGCAAGCCCCCTCCCACATTTGCTCGGTGGTGTTCAGTGGATCACGGTCGCAGGAAAGGCGCGTTATCCCCATTTATGACCAGCAAGAAGCTCTTCCACTTTCTTCAACAGCGCCATTGCGGCGCTCATCAATTGACTTAGCAGCGCCTCGTCTTCATCCATGTAGCCCTCATATTCCGCCAGATTTCGGCGCTCATGGCACAGCACCAATAACCTCACCTCCACCTTGTTCGCTTCGGTGGTGTGTACCAGACATTGAAAGACCAGATAGCGTTTGTCGGAGCGATACCCTTGCAGACGCAAGGCTGTAAGCGCCATGGCATGAGCGGCGTTGTAGGCCAGGTCGAAACGACTGGCGAACGATAGCGGCGCGGTTGCGGCGCGGTTGCGGCGTCTTTCAACCGGTCACGGGCCGAGCGCATCAGCCCATCACATTCCTTGCGATCCGGCGGCTCGGCTTTCAAGCCACCACTACGTTGCAGATTCTCCAGGTTTGCCTTGCTGTCCATCCATGGATTCCAGGGGATTTCCCCCAATCAGATTGATCTTGTCCTGCTGTACGACCCGTTGCACAAAGCTGTTGCCGGCATTCCATTTGCCGATCCAGTCTTGAGGGGTGTAAAGCGTCGGGTTGATGGTGCGGCCCAGTTGCTCTTCCAGCGGTATGAGCTGTTCCATGACTTCACTGTAGTTGAGGCTTTTGCCGATCAGCATGAGATCTATGTCACTGGATGAGTGCGCCTCGCCCTTGGCGATGGAGCCGTAAACAAACGCCCAGGTGATCTGCGCGGCGAACGGTGCCAGTGCGTTGCGCAATGGCTCATCCAGGCCAAGCGTCTTGCGCACGATAGCCAGCATCTCCGAGTAGATCGGGCACAGAGGGTTGGCCTGGTAATGGGTCTGG
This sequence comes from Pseudomonas sp. MH9.3, assembly GCF_034354675.1. Taxonomy (NCBI): domain Bacteria; kingdom Pseudomonadati; phylum Pseudomonadota; class Gammaproteobacteria; order Pseudomonadales; family Pseudomonadaceae; genus Pseudomonas; species Pseudomonas sp. MH9.3. The sequence continues at coordinate 3,279,439 of NZ_CP133785.1, forward strand.
TTGCCCTGGCGCGTTACGCTCAGGATGCCGGCCAGCTGCAAACGCGTCAGCTCGCGGGTGAGACTACCCTTACCCACCTGGGCCCAGCGCGCGATTTCATTGGTGAAGAAACTTTTCTCGGGCTTGCCGAACAGCAGGCCAAGCACTTTCTGCTGGGTGACGGTGAAAAGCGCGGAACTGAGCGATAAGGTTTGCATGGTGAAGGCCGGAGAGTCCCAATAAGGGAACGATAGGTCCCTTTATGGGAACGATCAAGCACAAAATGTGCGAGGGAGTCTGCTCCCGATAGCAGGCGGTCAGTTGATAAATAGGCAACTGACCCACCGCTATCGGGAGCAAACCCCCTCCCACATTTGCTCGGTGGCGTGGTTTAGATAGGCGAAGGACTGACTTGCTCCATTGCTCTGTCGACCAGCAATTGGCCGAGCTCGGCCAGCTGTTGAATGCCGAGCATGATCGCGCGCTGGGAAGCGTCCAGGTCGAAGGCCAGCGTGCAAGTGAGTGCGTTGAGGGAGGACAGGGTTTCGCTGGCATTGACCAGCAGGGTTTCGGTGGTTAGCTGGGGGGTTACGGTAAAGAGGAGTGGACTCGGGGTGGGTTTTACCATGATTTACAGCTCCGATATGTGATGGAGGCTGCGCCCTTTCCGCTTGCACGCGAATAAGGGTGGCAGCTGTGCGCAGGTGTGCAAGACCGGGCATATCGGACCCCGGCAGACCTCGAAAGATCTCCCGCGCGCAGCTGCCATAACAAGTACAGCAGGCATAAAAAACGCCCGCTGAATGGCTATGGGCGTTTATGCGCCGACATGTAACCGGACTTGCACGTCCGTGTCACCGTTTTTTGCGATGACGGGACGAAGACTAGGCGCGCGGGCCGTGCTCAACAAGTTCATGCTCAGCCCAAAATCCTGCAGGAAAATTCCGAGAGCCCGCCGCTCTACAATTTCATTTCTATGTTCAAAGCCCCCAAACCCTCAAGCGGGTAGCTGCGGTACTCATAAACCTCCCCGCGCACTATGAGGTGGGTGATTCCATCCACTTGACTCACTTGGACATCAGGCTCTTTGGTTTTCAAAAAGAAGGGTGCCGAAACCAGCGTTGTCAGTATTTCCTGATCGCTACCCAAGTTCTTGTGAACGTAGTACCTGTAGGAAAATCCCACTGTCGCGCCGCCCTGGCCGTCGCGTACCCCATAAATTGAGCTGCCGTTGCCCAAGGTGTATTTCAAAACCACTTCGTCCAGATCCGGGGTACCGGATGACATGATCCAATTGCCCCCTATGTAAATCAGGCAGGCCACCAGCAAGCAGTTTCGCAGGACCGGCAAGAGCCCCTTAATAGCCCTGAGAAATTGCATATTCAATACCTCTTTTTATCCAATATTGATCACGAGGGTCATCGCCAAAAGGGTCACCGCCCCACCATGATCCAAACTCAGGCCTGGTAGTTTTTGCGAATGTTTGAGCGACACCTGCTGCCCGTAACAGCACATGCTCGGGAATACCCAATACCGTACCTGTAGCACCGTAATTGAAATTACCAAAAGCTTCGTACTGACGCCCTCGCTTCTTGTAGTTCCATGGCCCGGCAGCCCTGACCTGGGAATAGAACCAGGAATAGGCGAATGCCGAGCCTGGCTGAAGATGAATACGCTTGCATTCGGATATCGCCATGTTTTCAAAAATTGAAACACCAGGCGGCATAAGTGGTACGGCCATTTGCGGGTCCTTGCTGGCAGTGAGGAGCGCAGAAATTAACCACTTCACTCACGCCTGAAAACCCAATAAATCAAAGTGCGGAACACGCCTACAGCAATGACATACTATTCTGACAAGACCTTCAGGTTGTTACTCGGAACCTGTCTCTCTAGTCTTTTTTCGTCCAAACCCATCACGGGCGAACATCATGAATCCGAACCCTAAACCCAATATTGGCATGCACAACCCACCTCACCCAGGCGAAATTTTGCTTGAGGATGTGATCCCTGCCGTAGGCATCACCATCACTGAAATGGCAAGGCGCCTGGGCTTCGCCCGTGAGACGTTTTCCAGGATCTTGCATGGCCATGCCCCAATCAGCCCGGACCTTGCAGTCAGGTTGGAGCGCGCCGGTGTGAGTACCGCACAGCTATGGTTATCGATGCAAAGCGCCTACGACCTGTGGCAGGCAGAACACCATGAGCAGCCGTTGATTGAGCGGTTTGCGCGGATCGATTGAAGGCTGAAGCCGAGCGCAATTCACTGTGGGAGGGGGCTTGCTCCCGATAGCAGGCGATCGGTTGATGAATAGGCAACTGACCCACCGCTATCGGGAGCGGCCCCCCTCCCACATGGAATCTTCACACGGCATGTCATCAGGCGAGGCCGGACTCGACCAGCAGCGCTTCAAGCCCCATCAAATCCGGCACTCTCGCCACATGCTCGCCCACCTGCACCGCCGCCAGCTCCAGCGGGCACAGCGGCACGTCGACGTAGCTCAATTCGCTGTCGAGTTTGTACGAGCGGGGAATGCCCTGGATCACCAGCGCAATGAACTTCAGCGTTGGCCGCCCGCCGAGGGCGTTCAGCACCACGATGCGCGAACGCTCGCCGGTCAGGCTGGCTTCGCCGCACACCGCTTCAAAGCTGATCAACGGAATCTGCCGATCACGCCAGGTCACTTGCCGCAGATACCACGGCGGCGCATCACTGGCCGGCTCTCCACGCTGAAAGTCGATCAACTCGGCAATGGCGACGTTAGGCAACACCAGGTGCCGATCAGCCAGGGGCAGCAGCAGGCCGGTGAGTTGGCTGGCGCGGTGGTCAAGCATGGGACTTGCTCCAATAGGCGATGCTTTCCAGCAGCACCGACTCCTGGTACGGCTTGCCCAGGTAGTCGTTGACGCCGATGGCCATGGCGCGGTCGCGGTGTTTCTGGCCGGTGCGCGAGGTGATCATGATGATCGGCAGGCGCATCAGCCGTGGGTCGTTGCGCACCTGGATCGCTACTTCGAAGCCGTCCATGCGCGGCATTTCGATGTCGAGCAGCATCAGGTCCGGGGTGTGCTCCTCAAGCACGGCCAGCGCGTCGATGCCGTCCTTGGCGGTGAGCACGTTCATGCCGTTGCGCTCCAGCAGGCGGCTGGTGACTTTGCGCACGGTGACCGAATCGTCCACCACCAGCACCAGCAGCGGACGCTTTTTCAGCGGGTCGTTGAGCACCAGCGGCACGTCCAGCGCCTGCGCCGGCAAGGCCGGTTGCCGCACGCGGATATGCGCCAGCAGGTCGATGATCAACACCACGCGGCCATCGCCCAGGATCGTTGCGCCGGACAGCCCCTGCACCCCGGCAAACTGCGGCCCCAAGCCCTTGACCACAATCTCGCGTGTGCCCGCCATGGCATCCACATGCACCGCCACGCGGCGCTCATTGCAGTGCACCAGCAACACCGGTACCGGTTGGTACTCGCCCAGCAGTTTCGGGCGGCCGACGGTGTGCAACAGGTCGCCCAGGTAGAACAGCTCATAGCGCTGGCCGGCGTATTCGTAACACGGCGGGTCCTGCTGATAATGCCCGGCCAGTTCATGGGGGGGCACGCGCACCAGGCCTTCAATGGTGTTGAGCGGGATCGCGTATTGATCGTCCGCGCACTGCACCATCAACGCCCGGTTGACCGACACGGTGAACGGCAGGCGAATGCGAAAGTGCACGCCCGCTCCCGAGGTCGAATCGATCACCATCGAGCCGCCCAGCTGGCGCACCTCTTCATGCACCACGTCCATGCCCACGCCACGCCCGGAAATCTGCGTGATTTTCTCGGCGGTAGAAAACCCCGGCTGCAGGATGAACTGCAACACGTCGCGGTCGCTCATCTCCTGATCGGGCTTGAGCAGCCCGCGCTTGATCGCCTTGCGCCGCACCGCGTCGAGGGGCACGCCGGCGCCGTCGTCGCGCATGTCGAACACGATGTCGCCGCCTTCGTGGGTCAGGTCCAGGGTGATGCGGCCCGTCTCGGGCTTGCCCGCCAACAGGCGCGCCTCACGCGATTCCAGGCCGTGGTCGACGGCGTTGCGCAGCATATGCTCGAGCGGCGCAACCATGCGCTCCAGCACGTTGCGGTCCATCTCGCCCTCGGCATTGCCGACCACGAACTCCACGTCCTTGCCCAACTCTTGCGCCACCTGGCGCACGATGCGCTTGAGGCGTGGCAGCATGCGTTCGAACGGCACCATGCGGGTGCGCATCAGGCCTTCCTGCAAGGCGGTGTTGATGCGCGCCTGTTGCTGCAACAGGTCATGGGCATCCTGGTTGCGGCGCTCAAGGGTTTCCTTGAGATCCAGCAGGTCGCTGGCCGACTCGGACAGCGCGCGGGACAACTGCTGCAACTGTGAATGGCGGTCCATTTCCAGCGGATCGAATTCTTCATAGCCCAGGCGCTCGGCCTCGGCCTGCTGGCGGCTGAGCAGGCGGCCCTGGGTTTCGATGTCGAGCCGGCGCAGTTGGTCGCGCATGCGCTCGATGGTGGTTTCCACCTCGCTCAACGCGGCGCGCGCGTCGTTGACCTGCTGTTCGATGCGGCCCCGGAAGATCGAGGTTTCGCCGGCCAAATTGACCAGATCGTCGAGCAGGTCGGCGGAGATCTTCACCATGTCGGCGTTGGGGTCGACGGCCGTTTCGGTCTTGCCCGCCGGCAACGCCACCGGCCCCAGCGGTTCCGCGCTGGGCTGCACCAGGCTTCTGATGCGCGTGATCAGTTTGTCCACCGAGCCCACCGGCAGGCCATCGGCGACCGCGTCGATCATCTGCGCCAGGCGGTCGTGGCAGCCTTGCAGCAAAGCGAACAGCTCGGCCGACGGCGCAAGCAACCCGGCCGACAGCCCTTCGTAGAGAAATTCCAGCTCATGGGCCAGGTCGCCAATCGGCGCGATCTCGACCATGCGCGCGCCGCCCTTGAGGGTGTGCAGGTCGCGCAGCAGGGTTTCCACTTCCTGGCGACCGCCCGGCTCGGCCTGCCAGCGCAGCAGCGCGGCGCCGGAACTGTCGAGGATATCGGCCGCTTCTTCGAGGAAGATATCCAGCAGCTCGGGGTCGGCACTGGCGGCCTGCGGTGCGGCAACCGGTGCAGCCGGCGTACTGCCCTGGCGAAACGCACGCAGCGTGTCGATCAGTTCGCGGCTGTCGCTCAACGGCTGATGGTCGTGCAGCTCCTCCAGTTGCAAGGCCAACTGCTCGTGACTGGCCATCAGCAGGCGCGACAGTTCGGCCGAGTAGCTGTAGCGGCGGTCCACCAGGCCTTCGTACAGGCACTCAAGTTCCTGGGCGAGGTCGCCCACCGGCTCGATTTCGGCCATGCGCGCGCCACCCTTGAGGGTGTGCAGGTCGCGTTGCAGGGAGGACAGCGGCGCGGCGTTTTCCGGGTCCAGCAGCCAGCGTTTAAGCGACTGGCCGGCACTGTCGAGAATGTCCACCGCCTCTTCGAGGAAGATCTCGACGATCTCGTCGTCCATCGCCGTTGCCTGCTCCAACTGCGCCGTGGCGGCGCCCAGTTCGGCGATGTTCGGGGCGTTGTGGCCGTCGCGGGTGATCAGCCCGGTGGCGGACGGGTCGAGTGCATCGTCAAGCAGCTCGCGCAGGGCCTGCAAACGGGCCGGTGCCGGGCTGATTTCCTGGCCGGCGGCCAACTGGTCGAGCATGTTGATCAATGCTTCGTGGGCCTGTTCGGCCTCATGAAAAAACCGCGCGCTGACCGCCAGGCTGCTTTCTTCCACCGCGCCATACAGGTCGAGCAAGGCTTCACACAGGGCATCGATGGGGTGCAGGTCAGCGAGGTGCGCGCCCTCCCCCAGGGTGGTCAATTCGTCCAGCAGCGCGCTCAGCTCCTGGCGCTCGCCGGGGTGCTGCTGCCAGCGGCGCAGCAGGCTTTCGGCATCCAGCAAAATGTCCATGCCCTGGGCCAGGAAGTTGCTGATCAACTGCGGGTCGCGCTTGATGCGCAGGCCCGTGCCGGGGGCGTCGAGCAAGGCTTGAAGCTGCTGGTCGAGCAGCGCCTGGGTGCGGTTGATCAGCGCTGCCGCGCCTTTGATCGGCGCCAGCGGGTCGCGGTGCAACTGGCGCAGGCCTTGCTGGAACAGGCCTTCGGCTTCCAGCAGCAATTCCACTTCGTCCAGGTCCAGCGGCAGGCGGTGGGCCTTGTATTCACGGGTCAGGTGATCGAGCGGACGCGCCAGTTCGGCGATGGGCAACACACCGGCCATGTAGGCGCTGCCCTTGAGGGTGTGCAGCGCGCGTTGCAGAGCGTCGCTGACGTGCAGCGGAACGTGCTCGGCGGCCTGGTGCAGAAAGTGATTGAGGCTCTCGAGGTGGCTCTGGGCTTCGTTGCGGAAAATCTCCAGCAGCATCGGGTCGTGGGGTTCGACCGCATGGGTCGGCGTGCCGCTGGCCAAGGCGTGGGCACGCGCAGCCAGGGCGTCGACTTCATCGCGCTGGCGCTGGTCGCCGCTGGCAAAATCGGCGATCAGTTCCGGCAGCAGGGCCACGGTTTCATCCAGCACCTCTTGCACGTCGGCGCCGAGGACCACGCTGCGCTCCAGCACGCGGTTGAGCAGGTTTTCCACCGCCCAGGCCAGCTCGGCCAGTACCAGCGCGCGCACCATGCGGCCGCTGCCCTTGAGGGTGTGAAAGGCGCGGCGCATTTCGGCCTGGGCGGTTTTGTCGGCACTGTTGGGCAGGTCACGGTGCAGCACCTCGAGGACTTCGTCGGTTTCTTCGAGGAAGACTTCGCGCAGTTCGTCGTCGATGGGGGCTTCGTCGGCCGGCGGCGGCAACAGGCTGCCGGGGCGTTGTCGGGCCGGCGGGTTCAGGCGTGAGGTGGGGCTGGCCAGGGCGTCGAACTGCGACTGGCTCGGCGCCTCATCGCTCGAAAGCGCACCCTCCGGCGCCACCAGCGCCTGGCGCCAGGGTTTGGCCGCAGGCAGGTAACCCAGCGCGGTCAGGCCCTGGGTGGCCATCTCCAGCACCCGTTCGCCGTCGGCGTCGGGGTCCTGGAGCATGCGTTCGAGGTAGTACTCCAGGCCGCTGATCACCTCGGCGAAATGCTCCAGCTGCACCTCGGACGGTGCGCCATCGTTGACCATCAGCTGTTCATTCACGTAGTCGGCGCAGCCGCGCATCAGGCTCGCCGCGCGGGGCAAAGGGATCATGGCCAGCGCGCCACGCACCTGGCTCAGCAGCTCCGGCAGCGACTCCAGGTGCTGGCGGTCCCAATCCGCTTCGAGGCAATCGATCACCAGCTCTCTGGCCTGCTTGAGGCACTGGCAGGATTCGCGGATCACCAACTGGTGAATCTGGGTCAGGTCGGTGGTGGGCAGGCGGCTCTCCTCGCGGCCCTGCGCCTCCACGGTGCCGACCATGCCCGCCAGCGTGGCTTCGACGTAGAGCAACGCGCCCGCCACGTCCATCAGCACCGGATCATTGGGCTCGCGCTGACCCTGGGCCAGGCTCTGCACCACGGCCAACTGGTCGATGATCACTTTGCGCGGCTGACCGAAGCCCAGTACCGCCAGGGTGTCGGCGATCTGTCGCAGCGGCGCCAGCAGCGCGTCGAGATCGCCGATGTGCTGGCGGTCGCTGCGCACGAACAGGTCCAGCCGCTCCTTGACCCGCACCAGCTCTTCACACAACGCACCGAGCACCGACCCCATGGCATTGCGGTCCGGCCCGGCCAGGCGCGCACGCTCGGCATCCACCAGCGCGCTGTCGGGCAAGGCGTCATCCAGGCCGTAGCGTTCCTTCAAACTCTGCATGCGCGGGGTTGGCCGGGTGACCTTGGCCACATAAAACAACAGGCTCTTGAGCAAGCCATCCGGTGCGGGCTGGTTGATGCCGCCAATGCCCTGGGCGAGCAGGCGCTTGAGTTGTTTGCCACTGGCCTTGAGCAGGCTGCGCAACGCTGGGCTGTTGGCGATCACGCCGGTGAGCATGCCCTCGACCAGCGCCGAGGTGACTTGCCACAAGGGCAACAGCGGCGCGCCCTGGCACAGCGCTTCGAGGCGCGCGAACACCCGCGCCATGTCTTCCAGGTTGCTCGGGCCGTGATCCTCGCGCAGCAACCCGGCCAGCGCCTGCTGCAACCATTGCTGCCACTGGCGCAATTGCTCGTGAAGCTCGGGCTGATCGCGCTGGGCCAGGGCGTCGTCGGGCAGCGGCGCAATCGACAGCAACTGCGGGCTGAACAGGCTGGTTTCCGACAGCAGGCTTTCGCCACGGGCGCTGCGCAGGTCGTTGAGCAACGGCAGCACCACCAGCGGCAAATCGCGGCGGGCGCTGTGCACACGGTCCAGGTACAGCGGCATCTGGCCGAGGGCCTGTTGCAGCAGGCGGAGGCTTTCGTCGCGCTGGCTGACGCGCTCGGCCTGCAGCGCCAGGGCCAGTTCCTCGATCTCTTCGGCGAGCAGCGCCGCGCCGTAGAACTCGACCATTTGCAGCGCGCCATGCACTTGATGGATGCACGCCAGGCACTCGCCCAGGGCGTCGGCGTCGCGGGTTTCGACAAACGCGTCCAGCGCCGAACGGGCCTGCTTCAGGGTTTCGGCAATGTCGCCCTTGACCCATTCGAGGGCCACGTAGTCGTGCCGATCAACCATAACTGCTCCGCTTAGAATTCATGGGTTGCTGGTGTTGCCAAGATCTCGACAGTAAAGGAGATCCCAGGTGGCAGGGGGCTTGCTCTCGATGGCGGTGGGTCAGGCACCTGATTCATTGACTGATGTACCGCTATCGGGAGCAAGCCCCCTCTCACCTTTGAATCGCATTTCAATCGTCGACCGGTTTGGGCGGCGGAAGAGTGAATCCCGACACCGAACGCCGCAACTGGCTGGCCATTTTTGCCAGGTTGCCGATGCTCTCGGCGGTCGCCGTCGAGCCCGAGGAGGTCTGGGTGGTGATCTGCTGAATCACGTTCATGGTCAGGGAGATCTGCCCCGCCGACGACGTCTGTTGCTGCGCCGCATTGGAAATACTCTGGATCAGCGCCGCCAGGGTCTTGGACACCCCTTCGATCTCCTCCAGCGCCACGCCGGCGTCCTGGGCCAATCGCGCGCCACGCACCACTTCGGTGGTGGTCTGCTCCATGGAAATCACGGCTTCGTTGGTGTCGGCCTGGATCGCCCGCACCAGGGTTTCAATCTGCCGGGTGGCCGCCGATGAGCGCTCGGCAAGGCGCTGCACTTCATCGGCTACCACGGCGAACCCGCGCCCGGCGTCACCGGCCATGCTCGCCTGGATCGCGGCGTTCAGGGCGAGGATGTTGGTCTGGTCGGCGATGTCGTCGATCAGGCTGACGATATCGCCGATTTCCTGGGACGACTCGCCCAGGCGCTTGATGCGCTTGGCGGTGTCCTGGATCTGTTCGCGAATGTTGTCCATGCCGTGGATGGTGTTGTGCACCACCTCGTTACCCTTGTTGGCGATCTCCACCGAGCGCTCGGCCACCGCCGAGGATTCGGCGGCGTTGGCCGAAACGTGGTCGATGGACTGGGCCATCTGGCTGATGGCGGTGGAGGCTTCGGCGATCTGCTGGGCCTGATGCTCCGAGGCCTGCGCCAGGTGCATGGCGGTGGCCTGGGTCTCTTGCACGGCACCGGCCACCTGGCCCGCCGTGAGGTTGATGGTGGCGACCAGATCGCGCAGTTGGTCCACGGAATAGTTGATCGAGTCGGCAATGGTGCCGGTGAAGTCCTCGGTCACCGAGGCCGTTACAGTGAGGTCGCCGTCGGCCAGGTCTTCGATTTCATCGAGCAGGCGCATGATCGCATTCTGATTGCGCTCGTTCTTCTCGGCGGTTTCACGCAGTTGGCGGTTGGTTTCGCGCACCATCACCAGGCCGATCAGGATGATCGAGGTCAGCGCCAGCAAGCCCAGCATGTAGCCGCCTAGGGTGTCGAAGCTGCGTCCGCTGGCGAGGTTTTCGAAACCGATGGCCAGGTGCGAGGCTTCATCGAGCAGGGTCTGCGACAGGTTGAAGATATTGCTCGCCGAGGCGCGCACCTGGAACAATTGCGGCGAGGTCTCGAGGATTTCATCCACCGAGCCGGACACGAACTCGAACAGCTCGGCGATTTCTGTCAGCCGCGCGCGGGCGTCACGGTCTTCGACCTGGGTGATGCGCAGCCCGGGATTGCCGTTGAGCATGCCATTGAGCACCACGCCAAAGCGGTTGGCGTCGCGGCCGAAGGCATCGGCGGCCTGCACGGCGGTTTCGTCGCCGGCAAGCACGGTGTTGACCGCACCCAGGATGCGTTCGGCCAGCAACGACTGACGCTGGGCCAGGGCCACCTGGCTGGCCGGGGCGCCGCGCTGCAGCAGGATGTCGACGACCTTCTCCGATTCCATCTGCAATTGCGGCACGGTTTCGGCCAGGGTCGCGGCCACCTGATGCAGGGACAGCACCGTCTGTTCGCTGGCGAGGATTGCGTCGGTGTTTTTCAGCAGCGCTTCCCAGTCGGTCTGCACCGCGCGCATTTCGTTGCGCACAGCGCTGGGCGCGGCGGGCAGGCCGGTGTCGCGGTCGCCTTTTTTCAGGTAGCCCCAGCGCTGCGCGAAGTCGTTGCGCGCTTCGGTGAGCAGCTTGAACGCCGCCGCCTTGCCGGCGGCGGCTTCGGTCGCGTTCTTGGCGATGCGCTGGGACAGCACGCGCAGCTCACCGGCGTGGCCGATGTACTGTTTGTCGTAGGTGGACTGGGTGTTGAGGTACGCGAAGTTGGCGAACAGCAGCATGATGAACACGATCAACGCGATGAACAGCACGATGATCTGTGAACGGCTGCGCGACGCGGCCTGGGGCCTGGGCGTGGTCGGGGTGGTCATGCGGCAACATCCATAAAGCCCGGGGCCTCGGCCAGGGCGAAGGGGCTGAACACCTGCCATTGCGGCTCGCCGTCGAAGCGGCCCTGGATATACGGCGCGTCGGGGCGGGCATCGCTCACCCGCGCGTCTTGTGCGAAATGCTGCATCCCCACCACCTCATCCACCAGCAGACCGACAAACAGCTCGTTGACCTCCACCACCAATACCCGCCGCTGCTTGCGCACCCTGGACAGCGGCAGGCCGAGGAACCCGCCCAGGTCCATCACCGGCAACAGTCGCCCGCGCAGGTTGGCCACGCCCTTGACCCAGGGTTTCACGCCGGGCATCAAGGTGCAGCGCGGTTCATGCAGCACCTCGGCGACTTCGCCGATGGGTGCCACGTACCAGTGCTGCCCCAGGCGAAAGCCGATGCCGCTCCAGCGTTGCAGGCGGGTTTCCTGGGACGGCAGGTCGGCGGCCAGCAGGCGACAGCGGCGGTCGATGTCCAGCAGCAGCTCGAAGGCAGTGTGCGACTCGGTCATGATGGCGTGCCGTCAGCCGGCCAGCACCTTGTTGAGGGTGGCAATCAGGGTGTCTTCGTCGACCGGCTTGGTCAGGTAATCCTTGGCGCCCTGGCGCGCGCCCCAAATCTTGTCGGTTTCCTGGTCTTTGGTGGTGATGATGATGATCGGGATGCCGTTGGTTTCCGGCTCCTTGGACAGTTGGCGCGTGGCCTGGAAGCCGTTGAGGCCAGGCATCACGATGTCCATCAGCACGGCGTCGGGTTTTTCCTGACGGGCCAGGGCCACGCCGTCCGCGCCGTTCTCGGCTTTCAGCACCTGATGGCCGTGCTTTTCCAGCATGCCGGTGAGTTTGTACATTTCGGTCGGCGAATCGTCGACGATCAGAACACGTGCCATGGTTTTCCCCACTACATTGGTCGGCGCCGGCCCACGGGGGCGGCGTCAGTGTGCTTGTTCTACTGCGGCGAACCCGGGCACGCAGGCCTTGATCGCGCCCAGCAGTTCTTCCTTGCTGAACGGCTTGGTCAAAAACTGATCGACCCCCACGATGCGCCCCTTGGCCTTGTCGAACAGACCGTCCTTGGACGACAGCATGATCACCGGGATCGCCTTGAACGCCGGGTTGTTCTTCACCAGCGCGCAGGTCTGGTAGCCATCCAGGCGCGGCATCATGATGTCGACGAAAATAATGTGCGGGTGATGATCGACAATCCGGGCCAGGGCATCGAAACCGTCGATGGCCGTGATCACGTCGCAGCCCACGTTCTTCAACAGGGTTTCGGCGGTGCGGCGGATCGTTTTCGAATCGTCGATCACCATCACTCTCAAGGCGTTGGAATGCTGTTCCATAGTTGCTCTACCATCGCCACAGCGAATCGGTTTTTCGTGCGTGCTGCCTGATGACGCACAGCATGAGCGCCGCAAGCCTTGGAATTCAAGGGCTGGTGCGCCGTGGCAGTCTTTTTAGCACAGTCTCGGGGTGCAATCTATCGAGGCACCCGCGCGGTGGTTTTTCCTTGACCCACAACAGCCGCAGCGCCACTCTGACGCCACTTTTTATGCGCCTATCTGCAGAGGAAATCCCCCATGAGCGTTCGCGTCGGCATTGTCATGGACCCTATCGCCAGCATCTCCTATAAAAAGGACAGCTCGCTGGCCATGCTGCTGGCCGCCCAGGCACGCGGCTGGACGCTGTTCTATATGGAGCAGCGCGACCTTTACCAGGGCGACGGCGAGGCCCGTGCGCGCATGCGCCCGCTGCAGGTGTTTGCCAACCCCGGGAAGTGGTTCGAGCTGCAAGACGAAATCGACAGCCCGCTGAGCGATCTGGACGTGATCCTGATGCGCAAGGACCCGCCGTTCGACATGGAATTCGTCTATTCCACCTACCTGCTGGAGCAGGCCGAGCGCGCCGGCGTGCTGATCGTCAACAAGCCGCAGAGCCTGCGCGACTGCAACGAAAAACTGTTTGCCACGCTGTTCCCGCAGTGCACGCCGCCCACCGTGGTCAGCCGTCGTGCCGATGTGCTGCGTGAATTTGCCGCCAAACATGGGGATGTGATTCTCAAGCCGCTGGACGGCATGGGCGGCACCTCGATTTTCCGTCACCGCGCCGGCGACCCCAACCTGTCGGTGATCCTGGAGACCCTGACCGTGCTGGGCACCCAGCAGATCATGGGCCAGGCCTACCTGCCGGCGATCAAGGACGGCGACAAGCGCATCCTGATGATCGACGGCGAGCCGGTGGATTACTGCCTGGCGCGGATTCCGGCGGCGGGCGAGACCCGCGGCAACCTGGCGGCGGGTGGCCGTGGTGAAGCGCGTCCGCTGTCGGACAAGGATCGCTGGATTGCAGAGCAGGTCGGCCCGACCCTGCGCGAGAAGGGCCTGCTGTTTGTCGGCCTGGACGTGATCGGTGAGAACCTCACCGAAATCAACGTGACCAGCCCGACCTGTATTCGCGAGATCGATAATGCATTTGGCACGAACATCGGCGAAATGCTGATGGCTGCGATTGAGCGCAAGCTGCAATCCAAGTGACATAGACAGCCGGACACACACCAACATTGCGTTATCATGCCCCACCTGTGAAACGCGCGATGTTGGTTTTTTTGTCATGACGCTCCCGCCCGAACTGCCCCCAGAACTCTCCCACAGCGGCGTGCGCCCGGCTGATCGGCTCGGCTTTACCCTGTTTATGGCAGCGTTGATTCACCTGGCATTGATCCTCGGTGTGGGCTTTACCATGGTCGAGCCCAGACAGATCACCCAGACGCTGGAAATCACCCTCGCCACGTTCAAGAGCGAAAAGGCGCCCGAGAAGGCCGATTTTCTCGCCCAGGAAAACCAGCAGGGCAGCGGCACGCTCGACAAGAAAGCCGTGCCCAAGACCACTGAAGTGGCGCCCTTCCAGGACAACAAGGTCAATAAGGTCTCCCCGCCGCCGGCGCCAAAGCCCGAGGTCAGGCAGGCCGCGCCCAAGCCTGCGGTGACTACCGTCGCGCCCAAACCGCAGAAAGCGCCGGTGCAGCGCGAAAAGACCAAAACCGACCCGCAGCCCGAACCGGCAAAGCCGGCACCGACGTTCGACAGCTCGACCCTGTCCGACGAGATTTCCAGCCTGGAAGCCGAACTGGCCCACGAACAACAGCTGTACGCCAAGCGCCCGCGTATCTACCGGCTCAACGCTGCTTCGACCATGCGCGACAAAGGTGCCTGGTATAAGGACGAGTGGCGCAAAAAGGTCGAGCGCATCGGCAACCTGAACTACCCGGAAGAAGCGCGGCGTCAGCAGATTTACGGGAATTTGCGCCTATTGGTGTCAATCAACCGTGATGGCACGCTGTATGAAGTGCAGGTGCTGGAGTCCTCCGGCCAGCCGCTGCTGGACCAGGCCGCCCAGCGCATCGTGCGCCTGGCCGCGCCTTTTGCGCCGTTTTCCGGCGACCTGAACGACGTGGACCGCCTGGAAATCATCCGCACCTGGAAATTCGCCAAGGGTGATCGGCTGTACAGCAACTGATGACAATTGCCTTGTGCAATTCATCCCCGGCTTGTCAGGTCGCCCCTCCACCGCCACACTACCGGACATGAAAAATGTCAGCCCGACCTACCTCAAGCACCACTTCCTGATCGCCATGCCCCACATGGCCGACCCGAACTTTGCGCAGACCTTGACCTACATCGTCGAGCACACCGCCAATGGTGCCATGGGGTTGGTGGTGAACCGCCCGCAGGAACTGAACCTGGCCGATATCCTTGAGCAACTGCGCCCGGACATCGACGCGCCCGCCCGTTGCCAGGACGTGCCGATCTACATCGGCGGGCCGGTGCAGACCGATCGCGGCTTCGTGCTGCATCCGACCGGGCCGACGTTCCAGGCCACGGTGGACCTGGACGGTGTGTCGCTGTCCACCTCCCAGGACGTGCTGTTCGCCATCGCCGACGGCGTGGGCCCGGAGCAAAGCGTGATCACCCTGGGCTACGCCGGCTGGGAAGCCGGGCAACTGGAGGCGGAGCTGGCGAGCAACGCCTGGCTGACCTGCCCGTTCGACGCCGACATCCTGTTCAACACCGCCAGCGAACTGCGCCTGGAAGCGGCCGCCGCCAAGCTGCGGGTCAACCTCAATCTGCTGACCAGCCAGGCGGGGCACGCCTGATGGCCTTGCGCTTGATCCTCGGGTTTGACTACGGCACCAAACAGATCGGCGTGGCCGTCGGCCAGGTGATCACCGGCCAGGCACGCGAGCTGTGCACCTTGAAGGCCCAGAACGGCGTACCGGACTGGAATCAGGTCGAAGCCCTGATCAATGAATGGAAGCCCGACGCGGTGGTGGTCGGCCTGCCCTTGAACATGGACGGCACCCCCAGCGAGATGTGCCTGCGCGCCGAAAAATTCGCGCGCCGCCTCAATGGTCGCTACAACCTGCCCTTCTATACCCACGATGAACGCCTGACCACCTTTGAAGCCAAGGGTGAACGCCGCGACCGTGGTGGGCAGAAGGGCAGCTACCGCGACAACCCGGTAGACGCCATCGCCGCCGCCCTGTTGTTGCAGGGCTGGCTGGATGAAAACACGGCTTTATTTGCATCCTGACTGACGCGGCATGCCGCGTCTTTTTACGTTTGAGCCCGGACCTTGCCTGCGCGAGGCCTACCAAGGAGCCCCCATGAGCCTGCCCAATCCCGCCGAACTGATCACCCAGATGGCGACATGCCTCACGGCCCACCTGGAACACCGTGGCATCAGCGAACCGCGCTTCATCGGCATTCGCACCGGCGGCGTGTGGGTGGCCCAGGCGTTGCTGACCGAGCTGGGCAGCGAGTCGCCGCTGGGCACTCTGGACGTGTCGTTCTACCGCGACGACTTCAGCCAGAACGGCCTGCACCCGCAAGTGCAACCTTCGGCGCTGCCGTTTGAGGTGGACGGCCAGCACCTGGTGCTGATCGACGACGTGCTGATGAGCGGCCGCACCATTCGCGCAGCCCTCAACGAGCTGTTCGACTACGGGCGCCCGGCCAGCGTGACGCTGGTGTGCCTGCTGGACCTGGACGCCGGCGAGTTGCCGATCAGCCCCGACGTGGTCGGCGCGACACTGTCTTTGGCTGCCCACCAGCGGGTAAAATTGTCCGGTCCCACGCCGCTCGAACTCGAACTGCAAGACCTCGCCCTTTAAACCGCCTTGTAAAGAGTCCCCGCGATGACGCCTCTAGATGCCAAGCGCCCGCTGCAGCTCAATGCTCAGGGCCAGTTGCAACATTTCTTGTCCCTCGACGGTTTGCCTCGCGAACTGCTCACCGAAATCCTCGACACCGCCGACTCGTTCCTCGAAGTCGGCGGGCGCGCGGTGAAGAAGGTCCCGCTGCTGCGCGGCAAGACCATCTGCAATGTGTTCTTCGAGAACTCCACGCGCACCCGCACCACCTTTGAACTGGCGGCCCAGCGCCTGTCGGCCGACGTGATCACGCTGAACGTGTCCACCTCGTCGGCGAGCAAGGGCGAAACCCTGCTCGACACCCTGCGCAACCTCGAAGCCATGGCCGCCGACATGTTCGTGGTGCGCCACGGCGACTCCGGCGCCGCGCACTTCATCGCCGAGCACGTGTGCCCGCAGGTGGCGATCATCAACGGCGGCGACGGCCGTCACGCCCACCCGACCCAGGGCATGCTCGACATGCTCACCATCCGGCGGCACAAGGGCAGCTTTGAAAACCTTTCGGTGGCCATCGTCGGCGACATCCTGCACTCGCGTGTGGCGCGCTCGAACATGCTGGCCCTCAAAGCCCTGGGCTGCCCGGATATCCGCGTGATTGCGCCCAAGACCCTGCTGCCGATCGGCATCGAGCAATACGGCGTCAAGGTCTACACCAACATGACCGAAGGCCTCAAGGACGTGGACGTGGTGATCATGCTGCGCCTGCAACGCGAACGCATGTCCGGTGGCCTGCTGCCGAGCGAGGGCGAGTTCTACCGCCTGTTCGGCCTGACCACCGCACGCCTGGCCGGCGCGAAACCGGATGCCATCGTGATGCACCCGGGCCCGATCAACCGGGGCGTGGAGATCGAGTCGGCGGTGGCCGACGGCAACCAGTCGGTGATTCTCAACCAGGTGACCTACGGCATCGCCGTGCGCATGGCGGTGATGTCCATGGCCATGAGCGGGCAAACCGCGCAACGTCAATTCGAGCAGGAGAACGCCCAGTGAAGCTCAGCATTCTTGGCGCGCGCGTAATCGACCCGGCCAGTGGCCGGGATCACGTCACCGATCTGCATCTGGAAGCCGGCAAGATCATTGCCATCGGCGCCGCCCCCGGCGGCTTCAGCCCCAGCCAAACCATCGACGCCAACGGCCTGGTAGCCGCGCCGGGCCTGGTGGACCTGAACGTCGCCCTGCGCGAGCCGGGCTACAGCCGCAAGGGCAGCATCGCCAGCGAAACCCGCGCCGCCGCTGCCGGCGGGGTGACCAGCCTGTGCTGCCCGCCGCACACCAAGCCAGTGCTGGACACCTCGGCGGTGACCGAGCTGATCCTCGACCGCGCCCGCGAGGCCGGCAATTGCAAGGTGTTCCCCATCGGCGCGCTGAGCAAAGGCCTGGACGGCGAGCAGCTTGCAGAGCTGATCGCCCTGCGCGACGCCGGTTGCGTGGCCTTCGGCAACGGCCTGGAGAGCTTTCGCAGCACCCGCACCCTGTGCCGTGCCCTGGAATACGCGGCCACGTTCGACCTGACGGTGATCTTCCATTCCCAGGACCGCGACCTGGCCGAAGGCGGCCTGGCCCATGAGGGCGCCGTGGCCAGCTTCCTCGGCCTGCCCGGCATCCCGGAAACCGCCGAGACCGTGGCCCTGGCGCGCGACTTGCTGCTGGTGGAACAAAGCGGCGTGCGCGCGCATTTCAGCCAGCTGACCAGCGCACGCGGGGTTGCCCTGATCGCCCAGGCCCAGGCCCGTGGCTTGCCGGTGACGGCGGACGTGGCGCTGTACCAGTTGATCCTCACGGATGAAGCGCTGATCGACTTCTCCAGCCTGTACCACGTGCAGCCGCCACTGCGCACATTGACCGACCGCGAGGGTTTGCGGGCGGCGGTCAAATCCGGCGTGGTCTCGGCGATTTCCAGCCATCACCAGCCCCACGAACGCGACGCCAAGCTGGCGCCATTTGGCGCGACCGAGCCGGGTATCAGCAGCGTTGAGCTGTTGCTGCCCCTGGCGATGACCCTGGTGGAAGACGGCTTGCTGGACTTGCCGACGTTACTGGCACGCCTGAGCAGCGGCCCGGCCGAGGCCTTACGCCTGCCGGCGGGCAAACTGGCAGTGGGTGCGGCGGCGGACCTGGTGCTCTTTGACCCGGCCAGCTCGACGATTGCCGGGGAGCATTGGTTGTCCAAGGGTGAGAATTGCCCGTTTATCGGGCATAGCCTGCCGGCGACGGTGCGTTATACCTTGGTCGACGGCCGCATCAGCTACCAGGCCTAAGCCTATCTACAGTGGGCACAGTAAATGTGGGAGGGGGCTTGCTCCCGATTGCAGTGGGTCAGCAACAGATGAGCTGACGGGTCCACCGCTATCGGGAGCAAGCCCCCTCCCACATTTGAGCTCCATCAGGCTTATGAGCGCCATCAGGGTTACGCGATTTATCGGCCGCTGTTGCGCTCGGCATTGCGGATCGAAATCTGCGTATTCAAGGTCCAGAAGTCATACAAAACCCCTACCAGGAACAACCCGCCGGTCAGCAGGTAGATCAGGCCGGTGATCCATTTGCCCTGGTACATGCGGTGCACACCGAACACGCCCAGAAACGCCAGCAGAATCCACGCAATGTTGTATTCGACAGGCCCGGCGGTAAAACGCAGGTCGGCTTCACGGTCCATGGCCGGGATCAGGAAGAAGTCGATCAGCCAGCCGATACCCAGTAAGCCCAGGGTGAAAAACCAGATCGTTCCGGTCACGGGTTTGCCGTAATAAAAGCGATGGGCGCCGGTAAAGCCGAAAATCCACAGCAGGTAACCGATCACCTTGCTGTGGGTGTCTTGCTGCTGGCCAATCTGTTGATAGGTGTTCATCGCGTACCTCATTTGCCTCGATAGATAAATTTTTTCACTTTCTTTGTGACTTTTTTACAGGCGCCCGACGTACGGCAAATGGTATCTTCCCTGCCCTGAAAGCCTTATGCCACCTGACTTGTGTCCGACAATGGCCGTCAATCGTCGCCGTTTTCCTGATTTTGCCGTCAAGGTCCAGTCGACAAACGGCCTGAGATCGACACAAAAAGCTGTTATAAAGTTGCGCGCTAACCCATATGAGCCACGCCGAATGCGACCTTTCTTCAAGACATGGCTAACCATCTGCCTATTAATGCCACTGGCCGCCCACGCCACCAATCGTGAGCAACGTCTTCCCAACGTTAACGGTTTCACCCCTAAAGTTCATAGCACCCCAGTCAACGCCAAATCAGCCAAGCTGACCGTCAAGCGCCCGACTCAACTGAGCAAGGCACACGGTAAAGCCACTCCAGCGCTGATGGCCGGCAACGCCAAACAGAGCAGCACCGTTCTCAGCCGCGCCGTGAATGTGCTCGGTACTCCTTATCGTTGGGGCGGCAGCAGCCCAAGTAAAGGGTTCGACTGCAGCGGCTTGGTGAAATATGCCTTCAATGACGTCAAGGCGGTGGATTTGCCGCGTACCTCCAACGCCATGGCCGCCGGCCACGGGCAGAAGGTTGACCGCAAGGACCTGAAGCCGGGCGACCTGCTGTTCTTCAAGCTGAAGAGCCGCCAGGTTAACCACGTTGCCATTTACCTGGGCAACGACCGCTTCATCCACGCACCACGCCGTGGCAAGTCGGTGAGCATCGACACGCTGAAAAAGCCGTTCTGGGACAAGAACTACGTGATCGCCAAGCGCGTGCTGCCCAAAGAGCAGAACAACAACCTGCGGATCGTGCAGCGCTGATTTTCCAGGCTCATAGGCAGTAAATGTGGGAGGGGGCTTGCTCCCGATGGCAGTGGGTCAGCTAAAGATGAGCTGACTGGTACACCGCTATCGGGGGCAAGCCCCGTCCCACATTTGGGTTTCATTGTCCTTGAGACCTATATATCCCCAGGCACCGTTGCCTTCTCGCGTGCGTCCTCCCGGCTGATCAGCCCCTCGCTCACCAGCGCCTTCAGGCTCATGTCCAGCGTCTTCATCCCCACCGCCCCGCCGGTCTGAATCGCCGAAACCATCTGCGCCACCTTGTCCTCGCGGATCAGATTACGAATGGCCGGCGTGCACAGCATGATTTCATGGGCCGCCACGCGCCCACCGCCAGGTTTCCTGACCAGCACCTGTGACACCACTGCCTGCAGCGATTCCGCCAGCATCGAGCGCACCATGGCCTTTTCCCCCGCCGGGAATACATCCACCAGCCGGTTCACGCTCTTGGCCGCCGAGGTGGTGTGCAGGGTGCCGAACACCAGGTGCCCGGTCTCCGCCGCCGTCAACGCCAGGCGAATGGTTTCCAGGTCGCGCAGTTCGCCGATCAGGATCACGTCCGGGTCTTCGCGCAGCGCCGAGCGCAGCGCCGTCGAGAAGCTGTGGGTATCGCGGTGCACCTGGCGCTGGCTGATCAAGGCCATGTTCGGCCGGTGGATAAACTCGATGGGGTCCTCCAGCGTAAGGATGTGCTGGCGCCGATGCCGATTGAGGTCATCGATCATCGCCGCCAGCGTGGTGGACTTGCCCGAGCCTGTGGGCCCGGTCACCAGCACCAGGCCGCGCGGCAAGCGGGCGATGCGCTGGAAGACTTCGCCCAGCCCCAAACTTTGCAGGCTCCGGACCTCGCAGGGAATGGTGCGAAACACCGCCCCCACGCCACGCGACTGCTGGAATACGTTTACCCGGAACCGCGCCACGCCCGGCAGCTCGAACGCAAAATCCGTTTCAAGAGATGTTTCGAAATCCTTTTGCTGGTGTTGATTGAGCAAAGGGCTCAACAAGTCCGCTACTTGCGGTGGTGAAAGCACCGGCCAATCCAATGGCCATACCTCGCCATCAATACGCAACATCGGCACCAGACCCGCCGACAGATGCAGGTCGGAGGCGCCACGGCGCACGCTGGCCGCCAGCAATTGAGTGATATCCATAGGGCTTTCCATTTCCAGTAGAATGCCGCGGACTCCATATCCACGGGTGCATCTTGAATGTCGACGATAGCAGACAACATCGGCCAGGTTAGCCAGCGCATCCGCGCCGCCGCCGAGGCCGTGCAACGTGACCCGAGCAGCATCCACCTGCTGGCCGTGAGCAAGACCAAACCCGCCGAGGCCGTGCGCGAGGCCTATGCCGCCGGGGTGCGCGACTTCGGCGAGAACTACCTGCAGGAAGCGCTGGGCAAACAGGCGCAATTGTCCGACCTGCCCTTGAGTTGGCACTTCATCGGCCCCATTCAATCGAACAAGACGCGCGCGATCGCCGAAAACTTCGCCTGGGTGCATTCCGTGGACCGCCTGAAAATTGCACAACGCCTGTCCGAACAACGCCCGGCTGACCTGCCGCCGCTCAATATCTGCATCCAGGTCAACGTCAGTGGCGAAGCCAGCAAGTCCGGCTGCACGCCCGCCGACCTGCCGGCCCTGGCGAACGCCATCAGCGCCCTGCCGCACCTGACGCTGCGAGGCCTGATGGCGATCCCTGAGCCGACTGAAGATCGCGCCGCACAGGACGCCGCGTTCGCCAGCGTGCGCGAGTTGCAAGCCAGCCTGAATCTGGCGCTGGACACACTTTCCATGGGCATGAGCCACGACCTCGCGTCGGCCATCGCCCAGGGCGCCACCTGGGTGCGGGTCGGTACCGCGCTGTTTGGCGCCCGCGACTACGGCCAGCCGTCACATGGCTGACGTTCATTTAGCTAAGGACCTGTCATGAAAGACACGCGTATTGCCTTTATCGGTGCCGGTAACATGGCGGCCAGCCTGATCGGCGGCCTGCGGGCCAAGGGCCTGGACGCCGCGCAGATCCGCGCCAGCGACCCGGGCGAAGAGACCCGCGCGCGCGTCAGCGCCGAGCACGGTATCGAGACCTTCGCCGACAATGCCGAGGCCATACAAGGCGTCGATGTCATCGTGCTGGCGGTCAAGCCACAGGCCATGAAGGCTGTGTGCGAAAGTCTGCGGCCAAGCCTGCAGCCGCATCAGCTTGTGGTATCGATTGCCGCCGGTATCACCTGTGCCAGCATGCACCACTGGCTCGGCGCCCAGCCGATCGTGCGTTGCATGCCCAATACCCCGTCGCTGCTGCGCCAGGGCGTGAGCGGCCTGTACGCCACCGCCGAAGTCAGCGCCACACAGCGCGACCAGGCCCAGGCGTTGCTGTCTGCCGTGGGCATCGCTGTATGGCTTGCGCAGGAGCAGCAACTGGATGCGGTCACCGCCGTGTCCGGCAGCGGCCCGGCGTACTTTTTCCTGCTGATCGAAGCCATGACCGCCGCCGGCGTCAAACTGGGCCTGCCCCATGACGTGGCAGAACAGCTGGCCGAGCAAACAGCGCTGGGCGCGGCAAAAATGGCTGTCGCCAGCGACGCGGACGCCGCCGAACTGCGCCGTCGCGTGACCTCGCCGGGCGGCACCACGCAAGCGGCCATCGAATCGTTCCAGGCCGGGGGCTTTGAAGCCCTGGTTGAAACAGCACTGAGTGCTGCGGCACATCGTTCGGCCGAGATGGCCGAGCAACTGGGCAAATAGTCGTCCCTTACCAAGGTAATCAAACATGCTCGGAATCAATGACGCTGCCATCTTCATCATCCAGACCCTGGGCAGCCTGTACCTGCTGATCGTGCTGATGCGCTTTATCCTGCAACTGGTGCGGGCGAACTTCTACAACCCGCTGTGCCAGTTTGTGGTCAAGGCCACGCAGCCGCTGCTCAAGCCACTGCGCCGGGTGATCCCGAGCCTCTTCGGCCTGGACATGTCGTCGCTGGTGCTTGCGCTGCTGCTGCAAATGCTGCTGTTCGTGGTGATCCTGATGCTCAGTGGCTATCAGGCCTTTACACCGCTGCTGTTGCCGTGGGCGCTGATCGGGGTGTTCTCGCTGTTTTTGAAGATCATTTTCTGGTCGATGATCATCAGCGTGATCCTCTCGTGGGTTGCACCGGGTAGTCGCAGCCCGGGCGCGGAGCTGGTGTATCAGATCACCGAGCCGGTGCTCGCGCCGTTCCGTCGCCTGATTCCCAACCTGGGCGGCCTGGATATTTCGCCGATCTTTGCGTTTATCGCCATCCAGCTGCTGCAAAGCTGGGTGATTCCGCGCCTGGCGTTTTATGCGTTCATGCCAAAAGAGCTGTTCGGTCTGATCTGACAATGCGGTAAAAAATGTGGGAGGGGCTTGCTCCCGATTGCGATGCATCAGTCAAATACATGCTGACTGACCCACCGCAATCGGGAGCAAGCCCCTCCCACATTTGTATCTGTGCACTGGCGCAGGCCTTTGCTTGCCGCTGGCCCCCCCGCTCTTTAGACTTACGCCTCATTTAAACGAGAGCAGGGTCGATGTCAGCTGCCTTCCCCCCCGATTCTGTTGGACTGGTCGTGCCCCAAGTGGCGCACTTCAGCGAACCGCTGGCCCTGGCCTGCGGCCGGTCGCTGCCGGCCTATGACCTGATCTATGAAACCTACGGCCAGCTGAATGCCACGGCGAGCAACGCCGTGCTGATCTGCCACGCCCTGTCCGGCCATCACCACGCCGCCGGCTTCCACAGCGCCGACGAGCGCAAGCCGGGCTGGTGGGACAGCTGCATCGGCCCCGGCAAGCCCATCGATACCCATAAGTTCTTCGTGGTGAGCCTCAACAACCTCGGCGGCTGCAACGGATCCACCGGCCCGAGCAGCCTCAACCCGGAAACCGGCAAGCCGTTCGGCGCCGACTTTCCGGTGCTCACCGTGGAAGACTGGGTGCACAGCCAGGCGCGCCTGGCCGATCTGCTCGGCATCAAGCAGTGGGCAGCGGTCATCGGCGGCAGCCTGGGCGGCATGCAGGCCCTGCAATGGACCATCACTTACCCGGATCGCGTGCGCCACTGCCTGGCTATCGCCTCGGCGCCAAAGCTGTCGGCGCAGAACATCGCCTTCAACGAAGTGGCACGCCAGGCGATCCTCACCGACCCCGAATTCCACGGTGGTTCGTTCCAGGAAGCCGGCGTGATTCCCAAACGCGGCCTGATGCTGGCGCGTATGGTCGGGCACATCACTTACCTGTCCGATGACTCCATGGGCGAGAAATTCGGCCGGGGCCTCAAGAGCGAAAAGCTCAACTACGACTTCCACAGCGTCGAGTTCCAGGTGGAAAGCTACCTGCGTTATCAGGGCGAGGAGTTCTCCGGACGCTTTGACGCCAACACCTACCTGCTGATGACCAAGGCCCTGGACTACTTCGACCCGGCGGCCAACCATGACGATGACCTGGCGAAAACCTTCGAGCACGTCACCGCCAGCTTCTGCGTGATGTCGTTCACCACCGACTGGCGCTTCTCGCCGGCACGCTCACGCGAACTGGTGGACGCCTTGATGGCCGCCAAAAAGAATGTCTGCTACCTGGAGATCGACGCACCGCAAGGCCATGACGCCTTCCTGATCCCGATCCCGCGTTACTTGCAGGCCTTCAGCAATTACATGAACCGCATCATTTTGTGAGAACGCCATGAGAGCCGACCTGGACATCATCCAAGACTGGATCCCCGCCGGCAGCCGCGTGCTCGACCTGGGCTGCGGCGATGGCGAACTGCTGAGCTGGCTGCGCGACCACAAGCAAGTCACCGGCTACGGCCTGGAAAACGACCCGGACAACATCGCCCAGTGCGTGGCCAAGGGCATCAACGTGATCGAGCAGGACCTGGACAAGGGCCTGGGCAACTTTGCCAGCAACAGCTTCGACATCGTGGTGATGACCCAGGCCCTGCAAGCGGTGCACTACCCGGACCGCATCCTCGACGAAATGCTGCGTGTCGGTCGCCAGTGCATCATCACCTTCCCCAACTTCGGCCACTGGCGCTGCCGCTGGTACCTGGCCACCAAGGGCCGCATGCCGGTCTCGGACTTCCTGCCCTACACCTGGTACAACACGCCGAACATCCACTTCTGCACCTTCGAAGACTTCGAAGCCCTGTGCGGCGAGCGTGAAGCCAAGGTGATCAACCGCCTTGCCGTCGATCAACAGCACCGCCACGGCTGGGCGAGCAAGCTATGGCCCAACCTGCTGGGCGAAATTGGTATCTACCGGGTCAGCAGTCCTGGCCTGACCGACCACAAGATTGCCGTCTAATCATTTTCAAGAGGAACGCTCATGAGTCGCCTGGCTGTTTTTCTATTGACCGCATGCCTGGGCGCCAGCGCCATGGCCGCCGACGTTATCGATCCCAACCGCACCAAGGAATTCGGCGATATCACCGTGCGTTACAACACCTTCACCTCCAGCTTCCTGCAACCTGAAACCGCCCAGGCCGTGGGTGTGGTACGCAGCAAGAACAAGGGTTTGATCAACGTGTCGGTGTTCAAGGGCGTGACCCCGGTGACGGCGCAGGTGACGGGCACCCTCAAGGACTTGAGCGGCAAGAGCGAAGTGCTGACGTTCAAGCAGATCACCGAAAAGGGCGCGACCAACTACCTCGCGCCCTACTCGGTGCCGCAACAGGAATACAAGACTTTCACGATCAACGTTGAAACCGGCGGCAAGGCCCACAGTTTCAACTTTGTCCAAGAACTTTTCCCGGCCGAATGATGAACCTCACCCAACTCGTACTGGCCAGCCATAACGCCGGCAAACTCAAAGAACTCCAGGCCATGCTCGGTGAATCCGTGCAACTGCGCTCGGTTGGCGAATTCAGTCAGGTTGAGCCGGAAGAGACCGGCCTGTCATTCGTCGAGAATGCCATCCTCAAGGCACGCAACGCAGCACGTCTCTCAGGCCTGCCGGCGCTGGCGGATGATTCGGGGCTGGCGGTGGATTTCCTCGGCGGCGCGCCGGGCATCTACTCGGCGCGCTATGCCGACGGCAAGGGCGACGCGGCCAACAACGCCAAGCTGCTGGACGCCCTCAAGGACGTGCCGGACGCGATGCGTGGCGCGCAGTTCGTCTGCGTGCTGGCGCTGGTGCGCCATGCCGATGACCCGTTGCCGATTCTGTGTGAAGGCCTGTGGCACGGGCGTATCCTGCACGCCGCCAGCGGTGAGCATGGTTTTGGTTATGACCCGCTGTTCTGGGTGCCGGAGCGCAATGTCTCCAGCGCCGAGCTGAGCCCGGCCGACAAGAACCAGATCAGCCATCGCGCCCGCGCCATGGTGTTGCTGCGTCAGCGCCTGGGCTTGAAATGACGCAGAACACCTCTGCGCAGCCGCTGATCCACGGCGGCACGCAAACACCCCGGGCGGCCTTGCCGGTGCTGCCGCCCCTGGCGCTGTACATCCATATTCCGTGGTGCGTGCGCAAATGCCCGTATTGCGATTTCAACTCCCACACCGCGAGCGCCGTGCTACCGGAAGAGGAGTACGTGGACGCGCTGCTGGCCGACCTCGACCAGGACCTGCACGCCGTTTACGGCCGGGAACTGAGTTCGATCTTCTTCGGTGGCGGCACGCCCAGCCTGTTCAGCGCGGCGGCGCTGGGACGCCTGCTCGAAGGCGTGCAGGCGCGCATCCCGTTTGCCAGCGATATCGAGATCACCCTGGAAGCCAACCCCGGCACGTTCGAGCAAGAGAAGTTCGTGGCGTACCGCAAACTGGGGATCAATCGCCTGTCCATCGGCATCCAGAGCTTCCAGCAGCAAAAACTCGAGGCCCTGGGCCGCATCCATAATGGCGACGAAGCGGTCCGCGCGGCGGGTATGGCGCGCCAGGCCGGGTTCGACAACTTCAACCTGGACCTGATGCACGGCCTGCCGGACCAGTCCCTGGACGATGCGTTGAGCGACCTGCGCCAGGCCATTGCGCTGAAGCCGACGCACCTGTCCTGGTACCAGTTGACCCTGGAACCCAACACCGTGTTCTGGAACCAGCCGCCCGCGTTGCCGGAAGACGACACGCTGTGGGATATCCAGGAAGCCGGTCAGGCGCTGCTTGCCGAACACGGTTATGCGCAATATGAAGTGTCGGCCTATGCCCAACCGGGCCGCCCGGCGCGGCATAACCTCAATTACTGGAGCTTTGGCGACTTTATCGGCATCGGTGCCGGCGCCCACGGCAAGCTCAGCCACCCGAACGGGCGCATCGTGCGCACCTGGAAAACCCGCACGCCGAAGGACTACCTCAACCCGGCCAAAAGCTTCCAGGCCGGGGCGAAAGAGCTGACTAACGACGAGCTGCCGTTCGAGTTCCTGATGAACGCCCTGCGCCTCACCGAAGGTGTCGACGCCCGGCTCTACGCCGAACGCACCGGCCTCGACCTGGCCAGCCTCGACGCGGCGCGCCGCGACGCAGAACAAAGTGGCTTAATGCAGGTCGAACCGTCACGCCTGGCGGCGACCGACCGCGGGCAACTCTTTCTCAATGACCTGCTGCAGAAATTTCTGAGCTGACGCTTCTTAAGGAAATCGAATGGATCTGGTACTCGACCTGCTCGCCACCGCATCCCGCTGGAGCCGCAGCAACCTGTCGGAAATCTCACTGGCCCTTGTGGGCTGCTTGCTGGTGCTGTTCGGCGCCGACATCAAAGGCTGGGTGGAAGGCCGCCTGGGCAGCATCGCCGGCGCCTTGCGCGTGCCCTTGATGGCGTTGCTGTGCCTGATCGGCAGCGGCGCCGCACTGATCTACGCCACGCCGTGGATTGTGCGCGGGCTGGGCCAGTTCAATAACTACAGCCTGGCGCCGGTGCTGGTGGTGGTGCTGGTGTTGATTGGGGTTGTGGCGGACCGTCGCTGACCTCCAACTCAGCACAAAGATACAAACGGGAGGGGGCTTGTTCCCGATAGCGGTACATCAGTCACTTCAATGTCGACTGACACTCTGCTATCGGGAGAAAGCCCCCTCCCACATTGGATTGCATTTCAAGTCAGGGCCGGCGGGTCAAGCCAGCTTTTCGAACTTCAAATCCCACACTCCATGCCCCAACCGCTCGCCGCGACGTTCGAACTTGGTGATCGGCCGCTCGGCCGGGCGGGGTACGCATTTGCCGTCTTCAGCGAGGTTGCGATAGCCCGGCGCGACGTTCATCACTTCCAGCATGTATTCGGCATAGGGCTCCCAGTCGGTGGCCATGTGCAGGATGCCGCCGACTTTCAGCTTGCTGCGCACCAGTTCCGCGAAAGAAGCCTGGACGATGCGGCGCTTGTGGTGACGGGCTTTGTGCCATGGGTCGGGGAAAAACAGCATCAGGCGGTCGAGGCTGTTGTCGGCGATGCAGCGGTTGAGCACTTCAATCGCGTCGCAGTCATAGACTCGCAGGTTGGTCAGGCCCTGGGTGAGCACGCCATTGAGCAGCGCGCCGACACCTGGGCGATGCACTTCCACACCGATGAAGTCCTGCTCCGGCGCGGCGGCGGCCATTTCCAGCAGGGAGTGACCCATGCCGAAGCCGATTTCCAGGGAACGCGGGGCCGAGCGGCCGAACACCTGGTCGTAGTCCACCGGCGCGTCGGCCAAGGGCAGCACGAACAAAGGCGTGCCCTGCTCCAGGCCCTTCTGCTGGCCTTCGGTCATGCGGCCGGCGCGCATCACGAAGCTCTTGATGCGGCGGTGTTTGGAGTCGTCGGCAGCGTCCACGGTGTTCGGCGTTTCGTTTGATTCAGTCATCAATGGCTCTTACTTGATCAGACCATCCAGCGGCGAAGAGGCGCTGGCGTAGAGTTTTTTCGGCATGCGCCCGGCGAGGTAAGCCAGACGGCCCGCGACGATGGCGTGTTTCATGGCTTCGGCCATCATGATCGGTTGCTGGGCATTGGCGATGGCCGAGTTCATCAGCACCGCTTCGCAGCCCAGCTCCATGGCGATGGTAGCGTCGGAGGCGGTGCCCACGCCGGCATCCACCAGCACCGGAATGTTCGCTTCTTCGAGGATGATCTGCAGGTTGTACGGATTGCAGATCCCCAGGCCCGTGCCGATCAGGCCGGCCAGCGGCATCACGGCGATGCAGCCGATTTCGGCGAGTTGGCGGGCGATGATCGGGTCGTCGCTGGTGTAGACCATCACGTCGAAGCCTTCCTTGACCAGGGTCTCGGCGGCCTTGAGGGTTTCGATCACGTTGGGAAACAGGGTTTTCTGGTCGGCCAGCACTTCCAGCTTCACCAGGTTGTGGCCGTCCAGCAGCTCGCGGGCCAGGCGGCAGGTGCGCACGGCTTCGATTGCGTCGTAGCAACCGGCGGTGTTGGGCAGGATGGTGTAGCGATCCGGCGGCAGGATATCCAGCAGGTTCGGTTCGCCCGGGTTCTGGCCGATATTGGTGCGGCGCACGGCAACAGTCACGATTTCGGCGCCCGAGGCTTCGATGGCCAGGCGGGTTTCTTCCATGTCGCGGTATTTGCCGGTGCCGACCAGCAGGCGGGACTGGTAGGTACGACCGGCCAGGACGAAGGGCTTGTCGCTACGAACGATGCTCATGGGAAATCCTCGTGATGGGGTGAGGTTCTGCAGAATGCGAGGTGGCGACTAGCCGCCGCCGATGGCGTGGACCACTTCGACCTGGTCACCGTCGGCGAGCGCAGTGGCGGCGTGCTGACTGCGCGGGACGATATCCTGATTGAGCTCCACTGCGACACGGCGCCCGGTCAGTTCCAGGCGGGTCAGCAGGGCCTCGACGGAGGCGCCGTCGGGCAGTTCAAAGGGGTCGCCGTTCAACTGAATGCGCATGCCAGGGGCCGCCATCGTTTTTAGGGGCCAGTATTCTAGCTTGATTGGCGTTGCCGGCCCAAGCCCCTCGGTCAGATCGCCTGCAAGCGCCACGCCGCCAGACCGAGGAAGAACCAGCCAAGCAGGAATGCCAGCCCGCCGAACGGGGTGATGATACCGAGCTTGCTGATGCCGGTCAGGGTCAGTGCGTACAGGCTGCCGGAAAACAGCAGGATGCCGACCACAAACGCGATGCCCGCCCAGGTCACCATGCGGCCGGGGATATGCGCGGCCAGCAGCGCCACGCCGAACAGCGCCAGGGCGTGCACCAGCTGGTAGGTCACGCCGGTCTGGAAAATCGCCAGGTACTCGGCGCTCAGGCGGTTTTTCAGGCCATGGGCGGCAAACGCTCCCAGGGCCACGCCGGTAAAGCCGAAAAAGGCAGCCAACATCAGAAAGCTACGCAGCATGTGGAACTCCAATCAGACGCATCGGGCAGGGTCTGTATAATGGCCCGCTCAACGGGTTCGGCCAAGCCATCTCTATGCTGCGTGTCCTCTTCAGTCGTTTTCTCAAAGTCGTGAAATGGTTTGCCATCGGCAGCGTTTTGCTGGTGCTGCTGCTGCGCGTCGTGCCGCCGCCGTTTACGGCGCTGATGGTGGAGCGCAAGGTCGAGTCGTGGTTCGACGGCGAACCCATTGACCTGCAACGCAGCTGGGCGCCGTGGGATGACATTTCCGACGACCTCAAGCTGGCGGTGATGGCCGGTGAAGACCAGCGCTTCCCGCAGCATTGGGGGTTCGATTTCGGCGCGATCCAGGCGGCCATCGTGCACAACGAGCGCGGTGGGTCGATTCGCGGTGCCAGCACGTTGAGCCAGCAGGTGTCGAAGAACCTGTTTCTGTGGTCTGGCCGCAGTTATCTGCGCAAGGGCCTGGAGGCCTGGTTTACCGGCCTGATCGAGGTGCTGTGGCCCAAGCAACGGATTCTTGAGGTGTACCTCAACAGCGTGGAATGGGATGACGGCGTGTTTGGCGCAGAGGCGGCGGCGCGGCATCATTTTGGGGTGAGTGCCAAGGGGCTTTCGCGGCAGCAGGCCAGCTATCTGGCGGCGGTGTTGCCCAACCCACGGGTGTGGAGCGCCAGCCATCCAACGGCGTATGTGGCGCGGCGGGCGGCGTGGATTCGTCAGCAGATGAATCAACTCGGTGGCGATGGCTACCTGCTTGAGCTGAACAACTCCCGCAAGGCACCCTGGTCCGACTGACACAACACCTGAACCAATGTGAGAGGGGGCTTGCTCCCGATAGCGGTGGATCAGTCAGCTTATCTGTAGCTGACCCACCGCAACCGGGAGCAAGCCCCCTCCCACCTATTTAAGCGGCGATCGACAGCTTCAGCTTGTTCATCGCGCTTTTCTCAAGCTGACGAATCCGCTCAGCCGACACGTTGTACTTCTGCGCCAGGTCGTGCAGCGTGGCTTTTTCTTCCGCCAGCCAGCGCTGGTAGAGGATGTCACGGCTGCGGTCGTCCAGCACTTCCAGCGCTTCGTGCAGGTTGTGATTGGCGTTGTCGCTCCAGTCGGCGTCTTCCAGTTGACGCGCCGGGTCGTACCGGTGGTCTTCCAGGTAGTTGGCCGGCGATTGAAAAGCGCTGTCGTCGTCCGCTTCCGCGGCCGGGTCGAAGGCCATGTCATGGCCTGTCAGGCGGCTTTCCATCTCGCGCACTTCACGGGGCTCCACACCAAGGCTTTCAGCCACGCGGTGGACTTCCTCGTTGTTCAGCCACGCCAGGCGCTTTTTCTGGCTGCGCAGGTTGAAGAACAGCTTGCGCTGGGCCTTGGTGGTCGCGACTTTCACGATGCGCCAGTTGCGCAGGATGAACTCGTGGATTTCCGCCTTGATCCAGTGCACGGCAAACGACACCAGGCGCACACCCATTTCGGGGTTGAAACGCTTGACCGCCTTCATCAGGCCCACATTGCCTTCCTGAATCAGGTCAGCCTGGGCCAGCCCGTAGCCGCTATAGCTACGGGCGATATGTACGACAAAACGCAGGTGGGCGAGCACCATCTGCCGAGCCGCCCCCAAATCCTGCTCATAGTAGAGACTCTCGGCCAGTTCACGCTCCTGCTCAGGCGTCAGCAATGGAATGCTGTTGACCGTGTGCACATAGGCTTCCAGGTTTCCACCCGGAACCAGGGCATACGCAGGTTGCAAAGAAGTGGTCATACGAAAAAACCTCCGACTCACATAACTCGTGCAGTTCAGCACTGCGAAAATTGACCGGGGAACCGTAGGACAAGTTCCCTAAACCGCTGATACGGTCAATAGAAACGAAACCACATTAATCCGGCATTAACTACTTGGGCGCCAGCTCACGTAAATGCCGCGCCACGGCAATCCAGGCACCGATATAACCCAACAATACCGCGCCAAGCAAGAGCGAGAGACCATCGGCCACCGGCACCCCGGCCAGGGCAAAATCACTGCCGTACAAGCCGGCAAGCCCTGTTACCGCGTCATTCAGCCAGTCCAGGCCAAAAGCCAGCACGCCCCAGGACAAAAACCCGGCACCCAGGCCATAAAGCGCGCCCATGTACAGAAAAGGACGACGCACATAGCTGTCTGTGCCGCCGACCAGTTTAATCACTTCTATCTCGGTGCGACGGTTTTCAATATGAAGACGAATGGTATTGCCTATCACCAAAAGTAATGCAGACACCAACAACACCGTCAACCCGAACACAAAGCGGTCACCCAGCTTGAGAATCGCGGCCAGCCGCTCTACCCAGACCAGATCAAGTTGCGCCTGTTGCACCTTGGGCATCTGCGCCAGTTTCTGGCGCAGGGCCTCCAGGGTCGGCTTGTCGACTTCATCGGGCGTCACCAGCACCACGCCCGGCAGCGGGTTCTGCGGCAGCTCCTTGAGCGCCTCGCCCAGGCCGGACTGCTGCTGGAATTCTTCAAGGGCCTGGTCGCGGCTGACGTACTCGGCATCCGCTACGCCCGGCATATTCTTGATTTCATCGCGCAACGCTTCACCCTGCTGGGTGCTGGCATCCAGATTCAGGTACAGCGAAATCTGCGCCGCACGCTGCCACGAACCGCCCAGGCGCTCCACGTTATTGAGCAGCAGCGACAAGCCCATCGGCAGGCTGAGGGCCACGGCCATCACCAGGCAGGTAAAAAAGCTGCCAACCGGCTGCTTGCCCAGCCGGCGCAAGCTGTCGAGCAGGCTGGCGCGATGGCTTTCGATCCAGGCGTGCAGCAGGGTGCTGAAGTCCGGGCCGTCATCGTCGTCGCGTTTTTTCTTGCTCGGTTGCGGATCGGCCGGTTTCGGCGCCACGCGTTCGGATACTTTTGGACTGCGTGTAGCACTCATACGCCTGCCTCCCCATCACCAATCAGGCGACCGCGCTGCAACGTAAGCATGCGGTGGCGCATGCGCGCGATCAGCGCCAGGTCGTGGCTGGCGATCAGCACGCTGGTGCCCAGGCGGTTGATGTCTTCGAACACGCCCATGATCTCGGCCGCCAGGCGCGGGTCGAGGTTACCGGTAGGTTCGTCCGCCAGCAGCAGGGCCGGACGGTGCACGATGGCGCGGGCGATGCCGACGCGCTGTTGCTGACCGGTGGAGAGGTCACCGGGGTACAGGTCGGTCTTGTCCGACAGCGCCACACGCTCCAGGGCCGAATCCACGCGTTTGATGATCTCGGCCTTGGACAGCCCGAGAATCTGCAATGGCAGGGCAACGTTGTTGAACACCGTGCGATCGAACAGCAACTGGTGATTCTGGAACACTACGCCGATCTGGCGGCGCAGAAACGGGATCTGCGCATTGCTGATGGTGGCCAGGTCCTGGCCGGCCAGCAGCAGTTTGCCGGTGGTCGGGCGCTCCATGGCCAGCAGCAGACGCAATAACGTACTTTTACCGGCACCGGAGTGACCGGTGACGAAAAGAAACTCGCCGCGCCGCACCCGAAAGCTCAGCTCATGCAAGCCCACATGCCCGTTGGCATAGCGTTTACCGACTTGCTCGAATCGAATCATGAACGCTCCCGCTCGGCAAACAGTGCCTGTACAAAGGGTTCGGCTTCAAAGGTGCGCAGGTCGTCGATGCCCTCACCGACGCCGATATAACGAATCGGCAACCCGAACTGCTTGGCCAGGGCAAAAATCACACCGCCCTTGGCCGTGCCGTCGAGCTTGGTCAGGGCCAGGCCGGTCAGTTGCACCGTCTGATTGAATTGCTTGGCCTGGCTGATGGCGTTCTGACCGGTCCCGGCGTCGAGCACCAGCAGCACTTCATGGGGGGCGTCGGCATCCAGCTTGCCGATCACGCGGCGCACCTTCTTCAGCTCTTCCATCAGGTTGTCTTTGGTGTGCAGGCGACCGGCGGTGTCGGCGATCAACACGTCGATATTGCGCGCCTTGGCGGCCTGCACAGCGTCGAAAATCACCGAGGCGGAATCGGCGCCGGTGTGCTGGGCAATCACCGGGATCTTGTTGCGCTCGCCCCACACCTGCAACTGCTCCACCGCAGCGGCACGGAAGGTGTCGCCAGCGGCCAACATGACTTTCTTGCCTTCGAGCTGCAGCTTTTTGGCCAGCTTGCCGATGGTGGTGGTCTTGCCGGCGCCGTTGACGCCCACCACGAGGATCACGAACGGTTTGTTCGGGGTGATCACCAGCGGCGCTTCCACGGGCTTGAGCATCGCGGCCAGTTCGGCCTGCAAGGACTTGTACAGCGCGTCGGCGTCGGTAAGTTGCTTGCGCGCGACCTTCTGGGTCAGGCTCTGGATGATTACCGCTGTGGCTTCAACGCCCACGTCGGCGGTGAGCAGACGGGTTTCGATGTCTTCCAGCAGTTCGTCATCGATGGTCTTGCGACCCAGGAACAGGCTGGCCATGCCTTCGCCGATGCTGGCGCTGGTCTTGCTCAGGCCTTGCTTGAGGCGGGCGAAAAAGCCGGTCTTGCCGGCTTCGACGGCAACGGGTTCCGGCGCGATGACTGCAGGCACGGCGGCGTCGAAGACGGGCGCGGGCTCAGGTACCGGTTCAGCCACCACGGGAATCGGCGGCGCAACGTGCTCAGCAAGCACGTCTTCAACCAGCGCCACGGGCTCTTCGGCCACGGGCAGTTCGGGCCACGGCTCGGGTTCGGGTTCCGGCTCGGGTTCCGGCGCCACCTCGGCCACCGGCTGCAACACCGGCTCAACGATAGGCAACACCACCGGCGCCGGCGTCTGGGCAACCGGCTCGGCTTCTACTATAGGTTCGGGGATCGGTTCAGCGTGAACCTGCGGCTGCGGTTCGACGGTATCCTGCGGTTTCTTACGCAGCCAGCCGAACAGGCCTTTCTTCTCGCCAGCCGCAGCTGGGGTCTTCTTGTCGTCGTTGGAACCAAACATGGAGACGGCTATCTCAAGGTAGCGATGCGCCAGGGGGCACGTCGGTAAATAAAATTCGATGCGTAACAGACTGTTTTTCAGCCAGCTCGTTCATGCGCAACATTTTGTAAGGCCTAAATAGGGCCTTAACGGTACCGCCGCAGTGGCCGTCCGCAAATCCGACCAGTATCCTAGCACCTCCTCGCCCGCCGACGCTAAGACCAAGCGGGTAGCCCAACAGGTTTAAAAACGAATGAATGCTCTAGCCCGCCGCGCCGCAGGCCTGCTGTTCGGTACAGTTTGTCTGCCTCTTTCAGCTTTGGCTGCCGATCCACAACCCACCCATGAATTCACCCTCGACAACGGCCTCAAAGTGGTCGTGCGCGAAGACCATCGCGCGCCGGTGGTGGTTTCCCAGGTCTGGTACAAGGTTGGCTCGAGCTACGAAACCCCCGGCCAGACAGGTTTGTCCCACGCCCTGGAGCACATGATGTTCAAGGGCAGTGCCAAAGTGGGCCCGGGCGAAGCTTCGCTGATCCTGCGCGACCTGGGCGCTGAAGAAAATGCGTTCACCAGCGATGACTACACCGCGTATTACCAGGTGCTGGCCCGCGACCGCCTGGGCGTCGCCTTCGAGCTGGAGGCCGACCGCATGGCCAGCCTGCGCCTGCCGGCCGACGAGTTCAGCCGCGAGATCGAGGTCATCAAGGAGGAACGCCGCCTGCGCACCGACGACAACCCCATGTCCAAGGCCTTCGAGCGCTTCAAGGCCATGGCTTTTCCGGCCAGCGGCTACCACACGCCGACCATCGGCTGGATGGCCGACCTGGACCGCATGAAGGTCGAGGAGCTGCGCCACTGGTACCAATCCTGGTACGTGCCCAACAACGCCACCCTGGTGGTGGTCGGCGACGTGACCCCGGACGAGGTGAAGACCCTGGCCCAGCGCTACTTCGGCCCGATCCCCAAGCGTGACGTACCACCTGCCAAAATCCCGCTGGAGCTGGCTGAACCCGGCGAGCGCCTGCTGACCCTGCGCGTGCAGACCCAACTGCCGAGCGTGATCCTCGGTTTTAACGTGCCTGGCCTTGCCACTGCCGAAGACAAGCGCTCCGTGCAAGCCCTGCGCCTGATCTCGGCCCTGCTCGACGGCGGCTACAGCGCGCGTATCTCGGAACAACTGGAGCGTGGTGAAGAGCTGGTGTCCGCCGCCTCCACCCGCTACGACGCCTACAGCCGTGGCGACACCCTGTTCATCCTGTCGGCCACGCCCAACCAGCAGAAGAAAAAGACCATTGCCCAAGCCGAAGCCGGCCTGTGGCGGCTGCTGGAAGACTTGAAAGCCAAGCCACCGACCGCCGAAGAGCTGGAGCGAATTCGCGCCCAGGTCATCGCCGGCCTGGTGTACCAGCGTGACTCCATCACCAGCCAGGCCACGGCCATTGGTTCCCTGGAAACCGTGGGCCTGTCCTGGCAGCTCATGGACACTGAGCTTGCCGACCTGCAAAGCGTGACCCCGGAAGATATCCAGAAGGCTGCACGTACCTATTTCACCCGCGGACGTCTGAGCGTCGCCCATGTTCTGCCTGAGGAGACCGCTCATGAGTGATCGCAAAAGCCTGATCCTGCCCGGCCTGATCGCCGTCACCCTGATGGCGGCCACTGCCGTGTACTTCCTGCGCCCGAGTGAATCGGTGGCCAGCCCTGCGCTGGAAAAAGCCCAGTCCGCCAACAAGCTGCAGTCGCTGGCCGAGCTGGACGGCAAGGCGCCGACCAACCGCAAGCTGGACGTGCAAAGCTGGACCACCGCCGAAGGCGCCAAGGCGCTGTTCGTCGAAGCCCATGAGCTGCCGATGTTCGACATGCGCATCCTGTTCGCCGCCGGCAGCAGCCAGGACGGCGACGTGCCGGGCCTGGCGCTGATGACCAACGCCATGCTCAACGAAGGCGTGCCGGGCAAGGACGTCAGCCAGATCGCCAGCGGTTTTGAAGGCCTGGGCGCCGGCTTTGGCAATGGCACCTACCGCGACATGGCGCTGGTGTCCCTGCGCAGCCTGAGCGCCAGCGACAAGCGCGATGCAGCGCTGGCGCTGTTCGACGACGTGATCGGCAAGCCGACCTTCCCCGCCGATTCCCTGGCGCGGATCAAGAACCAGATCCTCGCCGGCTTCGAATACGAGAAGCAGAATCCCGCCAAACTGGCGAGTCTTGAGCTGTTCAAGCGCCTGTATGGTGACCACCCTTACGCGCATCCGAGCGAAGGCAACGCCGACAGCGTGCCAAAGATCAGCCAGGCGCAATTGCAGGCGTTCCATGCCAAGGCCTATGCGGCGGGCAACGCAGTGATTGCAGTGGTGGGCGACATGACCCGTGCCGAAGCCGAGGCCATGACCGCCAAGGTGTCTGCCTCGCTGCCCAAGGGCCCGGCGCTGGCGAAGATCGCCCAGCCGACCGAACCGAAGGCGGGCCTGAGCCATATCGAGTTTCCGTCCAAGCAGACGCACCTGCTGTTCGCCCAATTGGGCATCGACCGGGCCGACCCGGACTACGCGGCCTTGTCTCTGGGCAACCAGATCCTTGGGGGCGGTGGCTTTGGCACTCGCCTGATGAGCGAAGTACGCGAGAAACGCGGCCTCACTTACGGCGTGTACTCGGGCTTCTCGCCGATGCAGGTGCGCGGTCCGTTCATGATCAACCTGCAGACCCGCGCCGAAATGAGCGGCGGCACCCTGCGCCTGGTCGAGCAAGTGCTGGCTGATTACCTCAAGACCGGCCCGACGCAAAAGGAGCTCGATGACGCCAAGCGCCAACTGGCCGGCAGCTTCCCGCTGTCCACCGCGAGCAACCTCGATATCGTCGGCCAGCTGGGCGCTATGGGTTTCTACAACCTGCCGCTGAGCTATCTGGAAGATTTCATGAAACAATCCCAGGCCCTGACCGTAGAGCAGGTCAAGGCGGCCATGAACAAACACTTGAGCGCCGACAAGATGGTCATCGTGACCGCCGGCCCGACGATTGCGCAAAAGCCACTACCGCCCCCCACTGATAAACCCGCCGAGCAGCCGCTCGGGGTTCCGGAGCACTAATGGCCAGTTCATCTCGCCCGAAAAAGCCTGTCCACAACGTGCATAACGGTGTGGGTCAACTGCGCATCATTGGCGGTGAATGGGGCAGCCGCAAGCTGAGCTTCCCCGACGTCGTGGGACTGCGCCCGACGCCTGACCGCGTGCGTGAAACCCTGTTCAACTGGCTTGCGCCGTACATCGCGGGCGCCAGGGTGCTGGACCCGTTTGCCGGCAGCGGCGCGCTGTTTCTGGAGGCGCTGTCCCGTGGCGCGTCCCAGGCCCAGGCGCTGGACGCGAGCAACGTGGCGGTCTCCAGCCTCAAGGAACACCTGGGCACCCTGCGCTGCACCAACGGCCAGGTGCAGACCGCCGATGCGCTGCGCTACCTGGAAACCCAGGTGGCCAGCGCATACGACGTGGTGTTCCTCGACCCGCCGTTCAACCAGAACCTGCTGCCGACGGTGTGCACGCTGCTCGAAGATCGCCAATGGCTGGCGCCGGATGCGTGGATCTACACCGAGAGTGAAACCGCACCGTCCACCCTCGGCCTGCCGGGCAGTTGGCGCCTGCACCGGGAGCAGAAGTCCGGCCGGGTGTATTACGCGTTGTGGCATCGTTTGGTCGATAGCGCGGTCTGAGCCGGCGGTTTCTGTTTGTGGCTGGTGGGCGTGCCCTGACGAGCGGGCTGTTGTGGCGAGCGGGCTTGCCCCGCGTTGGGCTGCGCAGCAGCCCCAGTCACTAACACCGCGGTTATTCTGTCAAAACACTGTTGCAGGTTTTGGGGCCGCTTCGCAGCCCAACGCGGGGCAAGCCCGCTCGCCACAGTAAGCCTGCTCGCCACAACAGGCTTGTACGCCAAAGAGAGTGCAATGACTCCCTCCACCGACCTGTTCAAACCCGCTTTCGGCCTCGGCAACCCCCACCTGCAAACCTTGTGGGGACCGCTGTGGCGCCCCACTACGCACCTCGAACGCCAACGCGAACGCCTGTGGCTGGACGACGGTGATTTTCTCGATATTGACTGGCACGGACCTCACGACGCCAAGGCACCGCTGGTGCTGGTATTGCACGGGCTCACCGGTTCGTCCAACTCGCCCTACGTCGCCGGCCTGCAAAAGGTCCTCGCCGCCCAGGGCTGGGCCAGTGCCGCGCTGAACTGGCGCGGCTGTTCCGGCGAGCCGAACCTGTTGGCGCGCAGCTATCACTCCGGGGCCAGCGAGGATCTGGCGGCAGCGATTGCCCATCTGCAGGCCAAGCGGCCGTTGGCGCCGCTGTACGCGGTGGGCTATTCGCTGGGCGGCAATGTGCTGCTCAAGCATCTGGGGGAAACCGGCGCGGCGTCAGGGTTGCAAGGCGCCGCGGCGGTGTCGGTGCCGTTTCGCCTGGACCAGTGCGCCGACCGCATCGGCCTGGGTTTTTCGCGGGTCTATCAGAAGCACTTCATGCGCGAAATGCTGGCGTATATCCGCGTCAAGCAAAGCCGCTTCACGCAGGATGGCCGCACGGACGGCCTGAAAACCCTGGAAGCCCTTGGTTCCCTGGAAAAGATGCGCACGTTCTGGGACTTCGATGGACGGGTGACTGCGCCGCTGCATGGTTTCATCAGCGCCGAGGATTACTACCGCAAGGCGTCGAGTCGCTATTACCTGGGCGGTATCCGAACGCCGACCCTGATTATCCAGGCGGCGGACGATCCGTTCGTGTTTGCCCATAGCCTGCCCGAGGCCAGCGAGTTATCGGATTGCACCGAGTTCGAATTGCTGGCCAAGGGCGGGCATGTGGGCTTCGTGGACGGTTCGCTCAAGCGCCCGACCTATTACCTCGAACGCCGCATCCCCCAATGGCTGCTGACACAACAGCAATAAAAATGTGGGAGGGGGCTTGCTCCCTCCCACAATTGCTTGCGTTTACAGGCCAGGCCGCTCAGTCGCCCGTGGCAATGGCCCGCGCGGGATCCGTGATCCACTCACTCCACGACCCCGCATATAACTGGCCCAACTGGTAACCCGCCAAACCCAGGGCGAACAGGTTATGGCAGGCGGTGACGCCGGAACCGCAATACGCCACCAGTTCCTTGGGCGACCGCCCCTGCAACTGCGCGGCAAACCGCTGCTTGAGCTGCTCGACCGGCAGAAACCGCCCATCACTGCCCAGGTTCTCGTTGAATGCCGCGCACTGCGCCCCGGGAATGTGCCCGGCAATCGGGTCGATGGGCTCAACGTCGCCACGAAACCGCGCCGGGGCCCGCGCATCAATCAGGGTCAGGCCCGGCTGGCCCAGGCGTTTTTGCAGATGCTCGGCATCCAGCACCAGGCCATGATCGGGCGTGCCGGTAAAGTCGCCCGGCTCGATCACCGGCGCGTCCAGGCTCAAGGGGAAGCCGGCGGCATGCCAGGCCTTCAAGCCACCGTCCAGGATAAACACGCCGTCCCGCTTGCCCAGCCACACCAGCAACCACCAGGCGCGGGCGGCAAAGGCGCCAGGGCCGTCGTCATACAGCACCACCTCGGTATCGGCACTGATGCCCCACGCGCGCAGTTGTTCAGCGAGGGTCTGCGCCTGCGGCAGTGGGTGACGCCCGGTCACGCCTTTGGTCACCGGGCCGCTGAGATGGCGTTCAAGGTCAGCATATTGCGCGCCTTCGATATGCCCTTCGGCATAGCTGCAACGCCCGTAATCCGGGTCTTCCAGGGCAAAACGGCAATCGAGGATTACCAACGCGCCACGCGTTTGGCGCTCGGCCAGGTGCTGGGGGCTGATCAGTTGGGCAAGCGGCATGACAGACTCCTGTAAACAGATTCGGGAAAGGTCCTATTTCACTTCATCCAGCGCCTGATTCAACGGCACGTAAAACTCCTTGAACAGCCCATCCACCGCTTCTTTGGCCTGGGGCGTGACAAACCCCGCCTCCAGCACCAGCACCTGATACACCCCGCGCTTGATCGCTTCGGCACTCAAATGGGTGGCGTTTTCGTTGGTGGTGCACAAAAAGCGCACCCAAGAGGTGAGGATGATCCAGGCGTTGAGGGTCAGGGCTTCGGTCTGGATCGGGTCCATATTGAGGATGCCGGCATCGACAAACCCCTGATAGATGGCCCCGCCCTGGGTCAGGCAGCGCTGGGAAAATCGCCGGTAGCCGGTGGCCATTTCGGGGTCGCTTTCCAGCAGGTGTTCGAGGTCGCGGTGCAGGAAACGGTAGCGCCACATGCCGGCCAGCACGGCCTGCAGGTAAAAGCGCTTATCTTCCACACGCATCGCGCGGCCCTGGGGCGGGCGCAGGAAACTGTCCACCAGCGCTTCGTATTCGCGGAACAGCACGGCGATGATCGCCTGCTTGTTGGGGAAGTGGTAGTACAGGTTGCCCGGCGAAATTTCCATATGGGCGGCGATGTGGTTGGTGCTGACACTGCGCTCGCCCTGCTGATTAAAAAGCTCCAGGCTGGTGTGCACAATGCGTTCGCTGGTCTTTACTCGTGGTGCCATGGGGGATCAGCTTCCATACACGGAATGGGGCATCTTACGGCCTAACCGTGCCGGGATAAATCCGCATAGGGCTGCAATGTTATTTGACAATTTAGAGCAATGACTCTAAAAATCCAGGCAGACCAATAACAATCGGGGCTGCACCATGTCTGCCACTGTTGCCTACCTGCAGGACTCCCAGGCGCTGGACCAGCTTCAGCCGCTGTTCGACGCCCAGCGCCGCGCCTACGCCGCCAACCCGATGCCGCCTGCTGCGCAGCGCCAGCAATGGCTCAAGGCCTTGCGCGAATTGCTCAGCGATGAACGCCAGGCGTTGATCCGCGCGATCAGCGAGGATTTCAGCCACCGCAGCGCAGACGAAACCCTGTTCGCCGAGCTGATGCCCAGCCTGCATGGCATCCACTACGCCAGCAAACACCTCAAGGGCTGGATGAAACCGTCGCGCCGCGCCGTAGGCATTGCCTTCCAGCCCGCGTCAGCCAAAGTCATCTACCAACCGCTCGGCGTGGTCGGGGTGATCGTGCCCTGGAATTACCCGCTGTACCTGGCCATCGGCCCGCTGGTCGGAGCGCTGGCGGCCGGTAATCGGGTGATGTTGAAGCTCAGCGAGTCCACCCCCGCCACCGGCGAGCTGCTCAAAACGCTGCTGGCGAAGATCTTCCCCGAAGACCTGGTGTGCGTGGTGCTGGGCGAAGCCGATGTGGGCGTGGCGTTTTCCAGGCTGCGCTTCGACCACCTGCTGTTCACCGGCGCCACCAGCATTGGCAAGCATGTGATGCGCGCTGCCGCCGAGCACCTCACGCCAGTCACGTTGGAGCTGGGCGGCAAGTCGCCGGCGATTGTCTCCGCCGATGTGCCGCTCAAGGATGCCGCCGAGCGCATCGCTTTCGGCAAAGCCTTGAATGCCGGACAAACCTGTGTGGCGCCGGACTACGTGCTGGTGCCGGAACACCGCGTGGACGCTTTCGTGGAGGCCTACCGCAAGGCGGTTCGCGGGTTCTATCCGACGCTGGTCGACAACCCGGACTACACCGCGATCATCAACGAACGACAGTTGGCGCGGCTCACTGCCTATGTAAAGGACGCCACCGACAAGGGCGCCACGCTGGTCCCGCTGTATGACCAGAGCCAGGCACGGCGCATGGCCCACAGCCTGCTGCTGAATGTCAGCGACGACATGACGGTGATGCAGGACGAAATCTTCGGCCCGGTATTGCCCGTCGTGCCCTATCGCGACATCGACCAGGCCTTTGCCTACATCAACCAACGCCCTCGCCCGCTGGCGCTGTATTACTTCGGCTACAACAAGCGCGAACAAGACCGAGTGCTGCACGAAACCCATTCGGGCGGCGTCTGCCTGAACGACACCCTGCTGCACGTGGCCCAGGACGACCTGCCGTTTGGCGGCATCGGCCCATCGGGCATGGGCCACTATCACGGCCACGAAGGCTTTCTCACCTTCAGCAAAGCCAAGGGTGTGTTGGTCAAGCAACGCCTGAACGCGGCGAAACTCATCTACCCGCCCTACGGCAAATCGATCCAGAAGCTGATTCAGAAGCTGTTTGTTCGCTGATTCCGCCACCCACGGGACAACAATAACAATGAACCCCAGCCTGACTGATTCCCCCGCGCTGTCACGGCGCGGCATCCTGAA
Source organism: Pseudomonas sp. MH9.3 (assembly GCF_034354675.1). Lineage (NCBI taxonomy): Bacteria > Pseudomonadati > Pseudomonadota > Gammaproteobacteria > Pseudomonadales > Pseudomonadaceae > Pseudomonas > Pseudomonas sp. MH9.3. Next base: position 3,322,662 of record NZ_CP133785.1, read on the forward strand.
AATCGGCCTGTGCGCCAGTGCTTTCCTGGCTACCGCCGGGCTAGGCGCCAGCCTCAGCGGCTGCTCCGCCAGCACCCCGGCCAGCGGCTTTGCGATGCTGCGCAGCAGCGACCTGCCATTTTTGCGGGCGGTGATGCCGGTGTTGCTCGATGGTGTTGCCAGCGTTCAGGAGGTCGCCGCCGGGATTGAAGACGCGCTCAAAAAGCTCGATTACAGCCTGCAATACCTGTCGCCGGAGATGTTCAAGCTCACCCAGCAGTTGTTCGACGTCCTCGCCATGGGCATTACCCGCGGCCCGCTGACCGGCATCTGGGGCAGTTGGGAAAACGCCAGCAGCGAGCAGATCCGTCACTTCCTGCTGCGCTGGGAGAACAGCTACCTCAACCTGCTGCGCATGGGCCAGGGCTCGTTGCTCAAGCTGGTGATCATGGCCTGGTATTTCCGGCCGGCGTCCTGGGCCCATTGCGGCTACCCCGGCCCGCCTCACCTCTGACAGTGACCGCAATTTCGCACAACAAAAACAAGAGTGCCCACCTATGCCCGTACCCGATCTGTTCCGCGACGGCCTGGCCCGTGGCTGGAAAACCCACAACGGCGCCGCCCTCGACCGCGACCTGAGCCTGGAAGCCGACGTCGCGATCATCGGCAGCGGCGCCGGTGGCGGCACCACCGCCGAGATCCTCAGCGCCGCAGGCTACAAGGTGCTGCTGATCGAGGAAGGCCCACTCAAGACCAGCAGCGACTTCAAGCTGCTGGAGGACGAGGCCTACGCCAACCTGTATCAGGAGGGCATCGGACGCATGAGCAAGGACGGCGCCATCACCATCCTGCAAGGCCGGGCCGTGGGCGGGACCACGCTGATCAATTGGACCTCCAGCTTTCGCACGCCGGACGCCACCCTCGCCCACTGGGCCAGCGAATACTCGGTGACGGGCCACAGCAGCAGCGAGATGGCGCCCTGGTTCGAAAAAATGGAGCAGCGCCTGGGCATTGCGCCCTGGGCACTGCCGCCGAACGCCAACAACGATGTGATCCGCAAGGGCTGTGAAAAACTCGGCTACAGCTGGCATGTGATCCCGCGCAACGTGCGTGGTTGTTTCAACCTGGGCTACTGCGGCATGGGCTGCCCGGTGAATGCCAAGCAGTCGATGCTGGTGACCACCATTCCCTCCACCCTGGAGCAAGGCGGCGAGCTGCTCTACCTCGCTCGCGCCGAGCAGTTCAACTACAGCGGCGATGCCATCAGCAGCCTGGAATGCGTGGCCATGGACGAGCGTTGCGTGGCGCCGACCGGGCGCAGGATCACGGTGAAAGCCAGGCATTACGTGCTGTCGGGCGGCGGCATCAACAGCCCGGCGCTGCTGATGCGCTCCAACGCGCCGGACCCGCATTCGCGGCTCGGCAAGCGCACCTTTCTGCACCTGGTGAACTTCTCTGCGGGGCTATTTGATGAGGTGATCAACCCGTTCTACGGCGCGCCGCAGTCGATTTATTCCGACCATTTCCAATGGCAGGACGGCGTTACCGGGAAAATGTCCTACAAACTGGAAGCACCGCCCCTGCACCCCGGATTGGCCAGCACGCTGTTTGGCGGCTACGGCAGCGCGAACGCGCTGGACATGGGCCAGTTACCCAACACCCACGCCATGCTTGCGCTGTTGCGCGACGGGTTTCACCCCGACAGCCCGGGAGGCACCGTCGGTTTACGCGGTGATGGCACGCCGGTGCTCGACTATCAGGTCTCGCCCTACGCCTGGGACGGCCTGCGCCGCGCGTTTCACAGCATGGCCGAGATTCAGTTCGCGGCGGGCGCCAGGTCGGTCAAGCCGCTGCACCATGACGCGCGCTATGTGAACAGCCTGGCCGACGCCCGCCGCATGATTGACGAACTGAGCCTGGAACTGCACCGGACCACCCTGGGCAGCGCCCATGTGATGGGCGGGTGTGCCATGGGCGAAGACCCTAAAAACGCGGTGGCCGACAGCCTTGGACGCCATCACCAGTTGCGCAATCTGTCGATCCACGATGGCTCGCTGTTCCCCACCAGCATTGGCGCCAACCCGCAATTATCGGTGTACGGCTTAAGCGCCAAACTGGCGACGGCGTTGGCCGAACGTCTGAAAACGGCATGAAAAAACCGCCGATCAGCGGCATGTATCTACATAAGTTGACTTTCCCGACCGGGATGGCTGCGATACCATCCGGTTCCCCAACGGACTCCGCCAGGACGACGCGATGAACCGAGTGTTGTATCCAGGAACCTTCGACCCGATTACCAAAGGCCATGGCGATCTGGTCGAGCGCGCCTCTCGCCTGTTCGACCATGTGATCATCGCGGTCGCTGCCAGCCCCAAGAAAAACCCGCTGTTTCCCCTGGAGCAGCGCGTGGAACTGGCGCGTGAGGTCACCCGGCACCTGCCCAACGTCGAAGTGGTGGGCTTTTCGACGTTACTGGCGCATTTCGCCAAGGAGCAGAACGCCAATGTGTTCCTGCGAGGCCTGCGCGCGGTGTCGGATTTCGAATACGAATTCCAGCTGGCCAACATGAACCGCCAACTGGCACCGGACGTTGAGAGCCTGTTCCTCACGCCTTCGGAGCGTTACTCGTTCATTTCGTCGACGCTGGTGCGGGAAATCGCCGCGCTGGGCGGAGATATCACCAAGTTCGTTCACCCCGCCGTGGCGGATGCGCTGACACTGCGCTTCAAGAAGTAGGGGCTGCCAGGCGTCTCTCGCCTATTGCCGCAGGTCATGTGCGCTCGCACTGCGGGCGCCAATGCGGCACAATTGCGCGCATTAGTCGTTTTCAGTTGCCTTGGCTGACAGCCCTGGCAGGAGTTTCCATGTCCCTGATCATCACCGACGATTGCATCAATTGCGACGTCTGCGAACCCGAGTGCCCGAACGCTGCGATTTCCCAGGGCGAAGAGATCTACGTGATCGACCCCAACCTGTGCACCCAGTGCGTCGGCCACTACGACGAACCGCAGTGCCAGCAGGTGTGCCCGGTGGATTGCATTCCGCTGGATGAGGCCCACCCTGAAACTGAAGAGCAGTTGATGGAGAAGTACCGGTTGATTACCGGCAAGGCCTGAACAGTTAGGTTGCCCTGCTGGGCCTCATCGGGAGCAAGCAGCCTCCCACACTGGACCGAGTTGAAGGCGACCCAATGTGGGAGGGGCTTGCTCCCGATGGCAATCTCAGCCATCACCCGGCAATCAGCGCTGACACCTGGGGCAAAACACACTCGCCCGCTGCCCCAGCAGCACATTGCGCAACTCGGTCCCGCACACCTTGCACGCCTCGCCGCCCCGGCCGTAGGCGAACAGCTCCTGCTGGAAATACCCCGGCTGCCCGTCACCGCCAATAAAGTCGCGCAACGTGGTGCCGCCGCGCTCGATGGCAGCCGCCAGCACCCGCTTGATCTCGATCGCCAGCTTCAAATAACGCGCCCGCGAAATACCGCCCGCCGCCCGACGCGGATCGATCCCGGCCGCAAACAGCGCTTCGGTCGCATAGATATTGCCCACGCCCACCACCACCGCGTTGTCCATAATGAACGGTTTGATCGCCATCGACCGCCCACGGGACATCTGGAACAGCCGCTCGCCGTCAAACAGGTCGGTCAACGGCTCCGGCCCCAGGCTCAGCAGCAACGCGTGGTTGTGCGGGTCCTGGCTCCAGAGCATGGCGCCGAAACGGCGCGGGTCGGTGTAGCGCAGCGCCAGGCCCGATTCCAGCTCGATATCCACATGCTCATGCTTGGCCGCCGGCAGCCCGATTTCAACCATGCGCAGGTTGCCCGACATGCCCAGATGGCTGATCAGCGTGCCCACTTCGGCATTGATCAACAGGTACTTGGCCCGCCGCTCCACTCCCACGATGCGCTGCCCGGACAGGCGCACATCCAGGTCCTCCGGGATCGGCCAGCGCAGGCGCCGTTCGCGCACCACCACGCGACTGACGCGCTGGCCTTCCAGGTGCGGCGCAATCCCGCGACGGGTGGTTTCGACTTCGGGTAACTCGGGCATGTGTACCTCTTGGCTGACGGGTCAGTTCGCGCCCAGCTCGCGGATCGACAACTTCATGCTTTCAAAGTCGTAGTCCGACAGGCCGACGTAATCGAGCACCAGGTGACCGATGGCATTCCACTCATGGTCTTCTGCCTGACCGCCCAGTACGCGGTGAGAGGAACAGATGTGCTCGGCCATCTTCAGGATCGCCAGCAGGTTTTTAAGCTGCGGAGTGCGCGACGACTCATCGCTGAAAATCGCCAGGGCGTTATGGTGATTGGCGATAGCGTCGGTCACATGCTCCGGCAGGCGCCAGGACTTGGCGGTGTAGTAGCCGACCACCGCATGGTTGGTGTTGAACGCGTTGTTCTCGGTGTCGACCACCCGACAGTCGGGGCCGGCATTGGCGTAGGCCTGCTCGAGCACCGTCATGTAGTCGGGGAAGCGCTTGAGCATCAGCGGCACGCCGCAATCGTGAAACAAGCCCAGGGCGTAGGCTTCATCGACGGTCTGCGAGCCGGTGCGCTTGGCCAGGGTGAGGCAGGTCATGGCCACGTCCTGGGCGGTGTCCCAGAAGCGATTGAGGGTGACGATGGTGTCATCGCTCATCTCGCCCTTGATCGACTGCGCATTGATCAGGTTGATGATCGAGCGGCTGCCCAGCAGGTTCACCGCGCGCTGGATCGAGGCGATCTTGTTGCTCAGGCCGTAATACGGTGAGTTGACGATTTTCAGCAACGCGCCGGACAGGCCAGGGTCCTGGGCGATCAACCGGGCGATGACGCCCAGGTCCGGATCGGGCATGTACTGCTCCATCTGCAAATCCACCATGATCTGCGGTTGGGGCGGTACGCTGATACCTTGCAGGGCCTGCTGGATCTGCTCGGCGGAAAGCTCTTGGGACATAAGTACATACTCTGGGCTAGGCGGCGATTCTAACCTTTATGAAGACTTCGCCGACACCCAAATACCGAACTGAAACCGCTCCCACATGTCCGGCGGCGGGGCGAGTTCCTACACAACACGGTATACTCCCGCTCTTTTTTCCGGAGCGACGTCATGTCCCTGCCAAGCCTGCGTCTCAAAGCCAACGCCGATCGTCGTTTGCGCAACGGCCACCTGTGGGTCTACAGCAACGAAATCGACGTGGCCGCCACCCCACTCAACGGCTTCCAGGCGGGCGACCAGGCCATCCTCGAAGCGGCCGGCGGCAAGACCCTGGGCATCGTGGCCATGAGCCCCAACAACCTGATCTGCGCCCGCCTGCTGTCCCGTGACATCAAGTTGCCTTTGGACAAATCCCTGCTGGTGCACCGCATCAACGTCGCCCTGTCCCTGCGTGATCGCCTGTTCGACAAGCCGTTTTACCGCCTGGTCTACGGCGATTCCGACCTGCTGCCAGGTTTGGTGGTCGACCGTTTCGGCGACATTCTGGTGGTGCAGATCGCGTCAGCGACCATGGAAGCCCACAAAGAAGACGTAATTGCCGCGCTGACCCAAGTGCTCAAGCCCAGCGGCATCCTGTTCAAGAACGACTCCGCCGCGCGCGACGCCGAAGGCCTTAACCGCTACGTCGAAACCGTGTTCGGCTTGGTGCCGGAGTGGGTGGCGCTGGAAGAAAACGGCGTGAAATTCGAAGCCCCGGTAATCCAGGGCCAGAAGACCGGCTGGTTCTACGACCACCGCATGAACCGCGCGCGCCTGGCCCCGTATGCCAAGGGCAAACGCGTGCTCGACCTGTACAGCTACATCGGCGGCTGGGGCGTGCAAGCGGCCGCGTTCGGCGCCAGCGAGGTGTTCTGCGTCGACGCCTCGTCTTTCGCCCTCGACGGCGTGGAGCGCAACGCTGCGCTGAACGGCGTTGCCGAGAAGATGACCTGCATCGAAGGCGACGTCTTTGAGGCGTTGAAAGAACTCAAAGCCAGCGAAGAACGCTTCGACGTAATCGTCGCCGACCCACCGGCCTTCATCAAACGCAAAAAAGACATGAAAAACGGCGAAGGCGCCTACCGCCGCCTGAACGAGCAAGCCATGCGCCTGCTCAGCAAGGACGGCATCCTCGTCAGCGCCTCGTGCTCCATGCACCTGCCGGAAGACGACCTGCAAAACATCCTGCTCACCAGCGCCCGCCACCTGGACCGCAACATCCAGATGCTCGAACGCGGCGGCCAGGGCCCGGACCACCCGGTGCACCCGGCGATTGTCGAGACGCGGTATATCAAGAGCATTACGTGCCGGTTGCTGCCTAACAGCTGATAGAACGCAGATCAAATGTGGGAGCAAACCGCTCCCACATCTGCTTATGTGGCGCCATGAAGATTTTTCTTACGGCTGCGCACTACGCGAATCAGGGAAGCTTCCCACCCGGTTTTGATTGAATTCGATTTTTCGCAGACTACTATCGGTCTCTGGTTTTAAACCGGAAAACCCCCATGTCTGCACTCGCATCAACTACGCAAAAAACATCCTTCGTCACGCTACTGATGACCATGACACTGCTCGCGGTCTTCCCACTCGACGTGGTACTCCCCTCCTTCCCCGCGCTGTCCAGTCAATTTCACACAACACCTTCCGAGGTTGCTCAATCAGTGAGCATTTTCGCCCTGGGCCTGGCCGTTTCGCTGCTGTTGATCGGGCCGTTGTCCGACATGTTCGGTCGCAAAAAACTGTTGTTGATCGGCATCGCTGTGTCAGCAGCCGGCGCAGTGGGTTGCTTGCTGGCCCCGACGTTCGGCTGGTTTGTCGGCTTTCGCGTGCTTCAAGCGGTGGGATGCGGGGCGTTCGCCTTGTCGCAGGCGCTGATCCAGGACGTGTTTGCGGGCCGGGAGCTGGAGCGAATTCGAATATGGATGACCACCGCCGGCGGGATTTTCATCTCCAGCTCGCCGCTGATGGGCACCTGGCTACAACTTTACGGCGGCTGGGAGGCGAGTTTTTATGTCTTCATCATGCTCGCCACTGCGGTATGGCTCTGGTCTGCACGCCTGATGCACGACTCGCGCAGCACTCATCGCCCTTCATTGCGGCAGTTTTTCAGCGGCTATTGGCTGCTGTTTTCCGACTTTCGTTTCGTCGGCTATTGGCTGATTTCCGCCCTGGCTTTTGCCTGCCATTTCTCGTTTATCGTCATGTCACCCGTGATCTTCATGGAGCGCCTGAACCTCTCGGCCTATCAGTTCGCCTGGGCACTACTGCTGTACGGCGCGGCTTACGTATTGGGCGGCGTCATGGCCAGCATCCTGCACCGCAGGATGACCGGCGACAGGCAGATCAACGCAGGCCTGTTGCTGATCGCTTTTTCGGGACTGGTCATGCTCTGGCTGGCCTGGCAATGGGGCCTGTCTGCCGCCGCCGTTTTAATCCCCATGCTGATCTGCACCGCTGGCACTACCATTTGTCGCCCCATCGCCAACTCCAGGGCCATGACGCTCTACCCGCAGCTCGCCGGCACAGCGACCTCCGCCGGCAGCCTGCTGATTTTCATGTGCGGCGGCCTGATCAGCCTGGTGGTCAACCTGGCCAGCGCCAACCTGACCACGGCCCTCGCCCTCTGCTTCTTAATCCTCAGCGCCGTCGGGCTCGGCTTGAACGCGCTGATCCGTGATCGTCCGCACGTCCTGTAGCCGCTATCTTCACATCCGGGCCATTCCCTCAAACCCCCAGCGGTGTAGAATCGGCGCTATTCATCGCCAGTCATCCCCCGGCGGGTTTATGAGCTCAAGGCCCAGCATGCGGCGATCCCGCAACGCGAGAGGCAACTTTTGCGCACACAGCCATTTTCTGAGTGTGTCAGATGTCCATAGAAGCTCACTCCCCTCAAGAACCTGATTAGCCGCCCGGAGTGTTCCATGCCAGATTACCGCTCGAAAACATCCACCCATGGCCGCAACATGGCCGGCGCGCGCGCACTGTGGCGTGCCACGGGGATGAAGGATGACGACTTCAAGAAGCCGATCATCGCGATTGCCAACTCCTTTACCCAGTTCGTGCCCGGCCACGTGCACCTCAAGGACCTGGGCCAATTGGTCGCCCGCGAAATCGAACGCGCCGGCGGTGTAGCGAAAGAATTCAACACCATCGCCGTGGACGACGGCATCGCCATGGGCCATGACGGCATGCTCTATTCGCTGCCGAGCCGCGAGATCATCGCCGACTCCGTCGAATACATGGTCAACGCCCACTGCGCAGACGCCATCGTGTGCATCTCCAACTGCGACAAGATCACCCCTGGCATGCTGATGGCCGCCCTGCGCCTCAACATTCCGGTGATCTTTGTGTCCGGCGGCCCGATGGAAGCCGGCAAGACCAAACTCGCCTCCCACGGCCTCGACCTGGTGGACGCCATGGTCATCGCCGCCGATTCCAGCGCCTCTGACGAGCAGGTCGCGGAATACGAACGCAGTGCCTGCCCGACTTGCGGTTCGTGCTCTGGCATGTTCACCGCCAACTCGATGAACTGTCTGGTCGAAGCCCTGGGCCTGGCCTTGCCGGGCAACGGTTCGACACTGGCCACCCACAGCGACCGCGAGCAGTTGTTCCTGCAGGCCGGCCGTACCATCGTCGAGCTGTGCAAGCGTTACTACACCGAGAACGATGAGTCGGTATTGCCGCGCAACATCGCCAACTTCAAGGCGTTCGAAAACGCCATGACCCTGGACATCGCCATGGGCGGTTCCACCAACACCATCCTGCACTTGCTGGCCGCCGCTCAAGAGGCCGAGATCGATTTCGACCTGCGCGACATCGACCGTCTGTCCCGCCACGTGCCGCAGTTGTGCAAGGTCGCGCCGAACATCCAGAAGTACCACATGGAAGACGTGCACCGCGCCGGCGGGATCTTTTCGATCCTCGGCTCCCTGGCCCGTGGCGGCCTGCTGCACACCGACCTGCCGACCGTGCACAGCAAATCCCTGGCCGAAGGCATCGCCAAATGGGACATCACCCAGACGGACGACGAAGCGGTGCATCACTTCTTCAAGGCCGGCCCGGCGGGTATCCCCACGCAGACCGCGTTCAGCCAGTCGACCCGTTGGGACACCCTGGACGACGACCGTGAAAACGGCTGCATTCGCAGCGTCGAGCACGCCTATTCCCAGGAAGGCGGCCTGGCCGTGCTGTACGGCAACATCGCCGTCGACGGATGCGTGGTGAAAACCGCCGGTGTGGATGAGTCGATCCATGTGTTCGAAGGTCGCGCCAGGATCTACGAAAGCCAGGACAGCTCGGTACGTGGCATCCTCGCTGACGAAGTGAAGGAAGGCGATATCGTGATCATCCGCTACGAAGGCCCGAAAGGCGGCCCAGGCATGCAGGAGATGCTCTACCCCACGTCCTATCTGAAATCAAAGGGCCTGGGCAAAGCCTGCGCCCTGCTCACCGACGGCCGTTTCTCCGGCGGCACCTCGGGCCTGTCCATCGGCCACGCCTCACCGGAAGCTGCTGCCGGCGGCGCGATTGGCCTGGTGCAGGATGGCGACAAGGTGCTGATCGACATTCCGAACCGCTCGATCAACCTGTTGGTCAGCGATGAAGAACTGGCGGCACGCCGGGTCGAGCAGGACAAGAAGGGTTGGAAGCCGGTGGAGAAGCGTCCGCGCAAAGTCACCACCGCCTTGAAGGCTTACGCGCTGTTGGCCACCAGTGCCGACAAGGGCGCGGTGCGTAACAAGGCGATGCTCGACGGCCTGTAAGCTCGCCCAAAAAATGCCCCGCCAGCTGCGGGGCATTTTTTTGCCTGGAGAAAGTCCCCGGGCAATGAGGATCAAACATGTGGGAGGGGGCTTGCTCCCTCCCACAGTTGCCTGTGTGCACCCGGAGTTACTGAATCTCGTCAGGCTTGACGATCACCCAGTTCTTGTCTGCCGTCACCGGCAACCCTTCCTTGGCCTGCGCCGCTGCGTGCTTGGCCATCATGCCGTTCAGTTGGGTCATGTATTTGTCCTTGCGGTTGATCCACAGGTGGATGCCGCCCTTGGCCACGTCCACGTCGTGAAACAGCATGTAGCCATCGCTGGTCGGTGTGTCGCCGCCGACGATCACCGGTTTTTTCCATTCGTCGATGTAGGTGAGGATCGCCGCGTGCTTGCCGGCCATCCAGGTCGCCGGGGTCCACAGGTAAGGGGTGAGTTCCAGGCCAAGGTTGGCCTTCTCGTCATACTTGCCGGCGGCGATCTGTTTACGTGCGGTGGTCAGCTCGCCGGTCTTGCGGTCCTTGAGCAGGGTGCTCACGCCGATAACGTTTTCGGGTTTGACGTTGTAGCCGTACTTCGGATCGGCCGCGACCATGCGCACCAGCTCCTCGGACGCGGCAGTCATCACGTACACCTCGATGCCGTTTTCCATCAGCTTGTTGTACAGCTCGGCCTGGCCGGTGAAGACCTTCGGCGGCTGCACCTCGGATTTCTTCACCACGTCGCCTTCGAAATAGCTGACCGGCACCGGTTTGCCGGACGCCATCAGCTCATCCACCTGCACCTTCAGCTCCTTGAGGGTGAAGCCGGAGAACACCTGGGCCACCCACGGGTAGCAGACCATGTCGTCCACTTCGCACAAACGATAGTAGTAACTGAACAGGCTTTCCTTGTGCTCGGCGGTGTCTTTGAACGGCATCAGCTTGAGCGAGGGGTCGAGACTGTCACGCGTAATCAGCCCCTTGTTTTCCATGTAGGGCAGCAGGGACTCTTCGAGGTCGTAGCGGTAGCTGGTGTTGTCCATGTCGAAGACCGCGTAGTTACCCTTGTTGGCGTTGGCCGCGATCATTTCATTCAATTGCTTGGCGGCCGGCGCAGGCCAGTGTTTCAACTCGGTGGCGGCGAACGCCTGACTGGCGAGACCGAGGCAAAGTGCGGCGGCAAGAAGTTTCGGCGCGAGCTTCATAGGCGTTGGTTCCCTGAGTGAAAGACACCGACCCTAACAAATCCCTGTGACAGTTCCCATGTCGTGCACGACCGTGCACATCGTGATTGCGGCAGACACATACGCCTGAACGTCACATGCTTATTCCAAAAACGACAGTCACCATTCCATATCGGTATTAAATCAATATATTTCAAGGTGTTAGCCTTCCCGGTTCGCAATCGCAGGCTCTCGCGATTGGCTGCCTTCTCATTGGAGCTTCAATGAATCTGCCCCTGATCCTCAACTTGCTGGTGTTCGTGGCCCTGCTGCTGGGCCTGGCACAAACCCGTCGCACGAACTGGAGCCTGGCGAAAAAGGTGCTGTTTGCCTTGGCGCTCGGCGTTGCGTTCGGTGTGGTATTGCACGCCATCTACGGCGCCGGGCACCCTGTGCTCAAGGCCTCGATCGGCTGGTTCGACCTGGTCGGCAACGGCTACGTGCAACTGCTGCAAATGATCGTGATCCCGCTGGTGTTCGCCTCGATCCTCAGTGCCGTGGCGCGCCTGCATAACGCTTCGTCCCTGGGCAAGATCAGCTTCCTGACCATCGGTACGCTGCTGTTCACCACGGCAATTGCGGCATTGATCGGCATCGGCCTGACCAACCTGTTCGGCCTCACCGCCGAAGGGCTGGTGGCCGGCACCCAGGAAATGGCGCGCCTGCAAGTGATCCAGAGCGATTACGCGGGCAAGGTCGCCGACCTGAATATCCCGCAATTGCTGTTGTCGTTCGTGCCGGCCAACCCGTTCGCCGACCTGGCCCGGGCCAAGCCAACGTCGATCATCAGTGTGGTGATCTTCGCCGCGTTCCTCGGGGTTGCCGCGCTGCAACTGCTCAAGGACGACGTGGAAAAAGGCCGCAAGGTCGTCAACGCCATCGACACCCTGCAAGCCTGGGTGATGCGCCTGGTGCGCCTGGTGATGAAACTGACGCCGTATGGTGTATTGGCGCTGATGACCAAGGTGGTCGCCAGCTCCAACCTGCAGGACATCATCAAGCTCGGCAGCTTCGTGGTGGTGTCGTACTTGGCCCTGGGCCTGATGTTTGTGGTGCACGGCGTGCTGCTGTCGCTGGCCGGGGTCAACCCGCTGCGGTTTTTCCGCAAGGTGTGGCCGGTGCTGACCTTTGCCTTCACCAGCCGCTCCAGCGCGGCGGCGATTCCGCTGAGCATTGAAGCGCAGACCCGTCGCCTGGGCATCCCGCAATCCATCGCCGGCTTTGCCGCCTCGTTCGGCGCGACCATCGGCCAGAACGGCTGCGCCGGTCTCTACCCGGCGATGCTGGCGGTAATGGTTGCGCCAACCGTGGGCATCAACCCGCTGGACCCGCTGTGGATCGCAACCCTGGTGGCGATTGTGACCTTGAGTTCCGCCGGTGTGGCTGGCGTGGGCGGCGGCGCGACCTTTGCCGCGTTGATCGTATTGCCGGCGATGGGCTTGCCGGTGTCACTGGTGGCGCTGCTGATTTCCGTGGAACCGCTGATCGACATGGGCCGCACGGCGCTGAACGTGAACGGCTCAATGACGGCCGGCGCGATTACCAGCCAGATCATGGGGCAGACGGATAAGGCCTTGCTGGAGGCCGATGAGCATGCAGAGTTAGCGCAGGCCTGACAGATCGCTTTCGCAGGCAAGCCAGCTCCCACATTTGAATATATTCACAGTTCAAATGTGGGAGCTGGCTTGCCTGCGATGCTTTTAGGCTTTTTCCCACACTTCGAAGTTGTACGCCGGCTTTTCCCCCTCGGCCGCATTCTCGACAGTCGACACCAGGGTCCACTGGCTGCGATCAAACTCGGGAAACCACGCATCCCCCTCCGGGCTCAGCGCCACTCGCGTCAGATAAAGCCGATCAGCCTGTTCCAGCCCCTGCGCATACAATTGCGCGCCGCCGATCAGCATCAGCTCGTTCACACCTTGCGCCAGCGCCCATTGTTCAGCGCACTGCACCGCCGCTTCCAGCGACGGAAAAACTTGCGCACCTTCGAGCGCCAAGTCGGTCTGACGGCTGACCACCAGGTTCAAGCGCCCCGGCAACGGTCGGCCCAGGGAATCCCAGGTCTTGCGCCCCATGATGATCGGCTTGCCCAGGGTGGTGGCCTTGAAATATTTGAAATCCCCCGGCAAATGCCAGGGCATGCTGTTGTCGACGCCGATCACGCGGTTTTCACCGAGGGCTGCGATCAGGCTTAAAGGGAGAGTTTTTTTCATGGCGACGAGAATACCAGACCCGCCAGACTGCGGTTATGCTCCAGGCTCACTTGTTCAACAGGACCGCGCGTGACAGCACTGACCCCCCTGCAAAAACTTTGGCTGACGGAAGCCGTGCGCCTGCGCGAAGAACACGCCGGCCCCCTGGAAGACCTCGAAGCCAACCGCTTGGCCCGCGCGGCCGGTGGCGACCTGCCGACACGTATTGTGCACCGCGCCCTGCACCTGGCCGAGCGCGACGGGCTGAGCGCCGCCCTCACCCGCTGGCTGCAAGGCGCGCGTCTGGCGCTGGTATTGCTGGCCATCGTGGCCGTGATCAGCGGCGCCGGCCTGGGGTTTGCCGCGCTGGGTAACGGCCTTGTACCCGTGAATGTGTTTTGGGCCCTGGGCAGCCTGCTCGGCTTGAACCTGATCCTGTTGATGAGCTGGGCACTGGGCCTTTTGTTTGCCGGCGAACACAGCGCCAGCCTCGGGCGCCTGTGGCTGTGGCTCAGCGAAAAACTTGCACGCGATGCCAGGGTCGCCCAACTGGCGCCCGCCTTGTTGCTGCTGTTGCAACGCCGCAAACTCAATCGCTGGGCAGTCGGCGTGCTGGTCAACAGCCTGTGGCTGCTGGCCCTGCTCAGCGCCCTGGTGATTGTGCTGACACTGCTCGCCACCCGCCGCTACGGCTTCGTGTGGGAAACCACCATCCTCAGTGCCGACAGCTTTGTCGCCGTGACCCAGGCCCTTGGCGCCGCGCCCGCCGCGCTCGGTTTCAACGTGCCGAACGTCGAGATGATCCGCGCCAGCGGCGACGCCGCGCTGAATATCGAAAGCGCCCGCCAGGCCTGGGCTGCCTGGCTGGTCGGGGTGTTGCTGGTGTACGGCGTGCTGCCAAGACTGGTCCTCGCTTTGCTGTGCCTGTGGCGCTGGAAACACGGGCGCGCCGCCCTGAGCCTGGACCTCAACCTGCCCGGCTACAGTCAACTGCGCGAGCGGCTGATGCCGAGCAGCGAGCGTCTTGGGGTCAACGATGCCGCGCCGCAACAGCTGCATCACATCACCGGCGGCATCAGCGACCTGGCGAGCGACGGCGCGCTGCTGGTGGCCATCGAACTGGACGATCAACGCAGCTGGCCGCCCAAACTGCCCGCCAACGTAAAGCACGCTGGCATCCTCGACAGCCGCGAATCGCGCAACACGCTGCTGGAACAACTCACGCGCTTTCCGCCCGCACGCCTGGCCATCGCCTGCGACCCGCGCCGCTCGCCGGATCGCGGTAGCCTGGCGCTGATCGCTGAACTGGCGCGCAGTGCCACCGCCACCCGCGTGTGGCTGCTGCAAGCGCCGCCCGGCCAGGCGTTGGACGCCGAGCGCCTGGGCGATTGGCACAGCGCGCTGCAACAGCTGGAACTGCCCTTCGCCGACAGCGCGCCACTGAACTGGCTGGAGACCGGTCATGACTAAACCGCTGACACTCGCCGTGGTCGGCCACACCAACGTGGGCAAGACCTCGCTGCTGCGCACCCTCACCCGTGACGTGGGGTTCGGCGAGGTCTCCCATCGCCCCAGCACCACGCGGCATGTGGAAGGCGCGCGCCTGTCGGTGGATGGCGAAGCCTTGCTGGAGCTGTACGACACGCCTGGCCTGGAAGATGCCATCGCCCTGCTCGACTATCTGGAACGCCTCGACCGTCCCGGCGAACGCCTCGATGGCCCGGCGCGTCTGGCCCGCTTCCTCGACGGCAGCGAAGCGCGCCAGCGTTTCGAACAGGAGGCCAAGGTGCTGCGCCAACTGCTGGCCTCGGACGCCGGCCTGTATGTGATTGACGCCCGCGAGCCGGTGCTGGCCAAGTACCGCGATGAGCTGCAGGTGCTGGCCAGTTGCGGCAAACCGTTGCTGCCGGTGCTCAATTTTGTCAGCAGCAGCGAGCACCGCGAGCCCGACTGGCGCGAAGCCCTGGCGCGCCTCGGCCTGCATGCGCTGGTGCGTTTCGACAGCGTGGCGCCGCCCGAAGACGGTGAACGCCGCCTGTACGAAAGCCTGGCCCTGCTGCTGGAAAACGCTCGACCACAACTGGAACGCTTGATTCTCGACCAGGACGCCCAACGCCAGGCCCGCCAGCAAAGCGCCGCCCGCTTGATCGCCGAGCTGTTGATTGATTGCGCCGCATGCCGACGCAGCGTGGTGACCGAAGATGAGCAGCAAGCCGTCGGCGATCTGCGCAAAGCCGTGCGCCAGCGCGAACAAAAATGCGTGGAGGCGTTGCTCAAGCTGTTCGGCTTCCGCCCCCAGGACGCCGCCGCCAGCGACCTGCCACTGCTGGACGGGCGCTGGGGTGATGACCTGTTCAACCCGCAAACCCTCAAGCAATTGGGCGTGCGCGTCGGCGGCGGGATCGCTGCCGGCGCAGCAGCAGGTGCTGGCGTGGATTTACTGGTCGGTGGCCTGACCCTCGGCGCCGCCGCGCTTGCCGGCGCAATTGCCGGCGGCGCGCTGCAAACCGCACGCAGCTACGGCAGCCGCCTGCTGGGCAAGATCAAGGGCCAGCGCGAACTGACCGTCGACGACAGCGTGCTGCGTCTGCTCGCGTTGCGCCAGCGCCAGTTGCTCAAGGCCCTGAACCTGCGCGGCCATGCGGCGGTGCACAGCATCAAGGTCGACACGCCCCAGGACAAAACCTGGCGCGAAGGCAAGCTGCCGGACGCACTGCACAAGGCCCGCGCCTACCCGCAATGGTCGTCCCTCAACCCCGGCGCAAGACTGAGCCAGGCCGAACGCCACGAACAGGTCGAAGCCCTGGCAGGGCGACTGGACGAGCCCTAGCCCGCCAACACCTGCCGTGCCTTGACCTTGAGCAGGTCGAGGTCGAGTACCGGCACCTGCACGGCTTTAGCCTGCTCGTCCCAATGACGCAGGCGCAGGCTAACCGCGCAGAGCGGGTCCTGTTCAAAGGCCAGCGCCTCTTCGGCGCTCATCACGCCGCCCTGATAAGCCAGGGTGCGCCGGCTGGCTTCGCTTAGCCGCGCGTAATAGCCCGGCTGACTGAAGGTGAGGTAACGCTTGGCCTGCACGTGGTATTCCACCAGCCGGGCCAGGCGTTCGCTGAAACCGGCACGGCGCAGGTAGTCCGCGCCCAGTCGCTCATGGCTGAGCACGCCATAACCGCCCATGTTCTCGCCGCCCTGCCCGCACAAGTGGCCGATATCGTGGAAGAACGCCGCCAGCACCACTTCATCGTCAAAACCCTCGGCCATCGCCAGTTGCGCGGCCTGGGACATGTGCTCGAGCTGCGACACCGGCTCGCCGATGTAATCCGCCGTGCCGTGCTGCTCGTACAGGCCGAATACCTCGGCTATCGCCTGCTCCCGGTCCATCACGCCTCCCCCCACAACGTGGTGATATTGCGCTCGCCAAGCGCCGGGCCCACGCTCATGCCCACGCCGGTGTGCATCAATGCCGCGCTTACGCCCGGTGCCGTGCGCAGGAATGAAAACGGACCCGGCCCCCGCGAGCCATAGACGCCCTGCCAACGTTCGACCACCTGGACCTTGCAGCCCAGGGTCTGCTCGGCCAGTTCGAGCAGCCAGTCGTCGACCTGCTCGGCATTGAACGGCGAGGCATCGCTGCCGTAGTCGTGGGAGTCGCCGATGATCAGTTCGCCATGGGGCGTAGGGCTGATCAGCAGGTGAATGCCGTGTTCATGCAGGTGCGGCGCCTCGCGCAGTATCTGCGCCTGCACCGGCGCGGCTTCGGGCAAGTCGGCAAACGCGCCGTAGTGCACACAACTGAGGCCCGTGAGCAAGGCATGTTGCAGGTTCAGATTGCGCGCAGGCCGGGCGCGCAGCATTTGCAGGCGGCAGATATGCGGGTTGAGTTGGGCGATCGGCTCGGCCAACAGGGTCTGGTAGTCGTGGCCGGAGCAGACAATGATCTGCTCACCGCGAAAACTCCCCGCCGTGCTGTGCAACTGGCCGGGTTCGACGTCGCGCACCAGCGTGGAAAAATAAAACTCCACGTTCAGCGCCTGGCTGAGGTAGTGGATCAGCGCCGGGATCGCTTCGCGCGAATACAGCTGCTGATCGTCCTTGCCATGCAGCGCGGCGCGGTGATGGCGGAACTGGCCGTCGTAGAGGCCGCGCATCGCAGCGCCCTGCAACAGCTCGACGTTGTAGCCGTATTCACGGGCACGCCCGGCGCAGAAGGCTTCGAGCAGGTGCTCTTCTGCTTCGGTGCGGGCGAACAGGTACGCGCCATTGCGCTTGAGTTGCAGCCCGGCAACCTCGGCCCAGTGGCCCCAGATGGCGCGGCTTTCGCGCGCCAGGTCAAGCATCGTGCCTGGCGGCTGCCCGGTGACCAGGGCCTGGCCGAAGTTGCGCACCGAGGCGCCCAGCGGCGTGGCGCTGCGCTCGAACACCTTGACCTTGAGGCCGCGCTTGGCGGCGGCGTAGGCGTGGGACAGGCCGAGGATGCCGGCGCCGACGATTAACAGATCACTGTGTTGTGTCATGGAGTGATGCCCTGAATGTGAGACCGCTATCGGGAGCAAGCCCCCTGCCACAGTTGCTGTGCGAACACATTCAAATGTGGGAGGGGGCTTGCTCCCGATGAGGCCATCAGCCTTAAAGAAAACCTTACTGGCCCGCCACCTTCTCCGACTTGCCGTCATAGCGCTTGCGCCACTCGGTGAGGATGCTGTCGCGGTTCTTCGACGCCCACGCAAAGTCATTCTTGATCAGGCGCTGCTCGTAGTCCGCCGGCAATTCGGTCTGCGGTTTGGCGATGCCCGGTTGGGCGAGCACGGCAAAGTTGTCCTTGTACAGGTCCATCGCCGCAGGGCTGGCGGAGAAGTCGGCGAGCTTTTTGGCCGCGTCGGCGTGGGCGGTGCCCTTCATCACAGCGGTAGCTTCAATGTCCCAGCCCAGGCCTTCCTTGGGCAGGATGATGTCCAGCGGCGCGCCCTGGCGTTTCAACTGCACGGCCGGGTATTCAAACGAGATACCAATCGGGAATTCCCCGGAAGCGGCCAGCTTGCACGGCTTGGAGCCGGAGTGAACGTATTGGCCGATGTTCTGGTGCAGGTCGTCCATGTACTGCCAGCCCTGCTTCTCGCCGAAAGTTTGCAGCCAGGCGCTGACGTCGAGGAAGCCTGTGCCGGACGACGCCGGGTTGGGCATCACGATCTTGCCCTTGTACTCGGGCTTGGTCAGGTCCTGCCAGCTCACCGGCTTGGTCAGGCCCTGTTTCTCGGCTTCAACGGTGTTGAAGCAAATGGTCGCCGCCCACACGTCCATGCCGACCCAGGCCGGAGGGTTGGCGGCGTCGCGGTAGTTTTTGCCGATCTTGTCCAGATCCTTCGGCGCGTAGTTTTCAAGCATGCCCTGCTGATCGAGGATCGCCAGGCTCGATGCCGCCAGTCCCCACACCACGTCAGCCTGCGGGCGGGCTTTTTCGGCCAGCAGCTTGGCGGTGATGATGCCGGTGGAGTCGCGCACCCATTTGATCTCGACGTCAGGGTTGGCTTTTTCGAAGGCTTGTTTGTAGGTCTTCAACTGCTCGGCTTCGAGGGCCGTGTACACGGTCAGTTCGGTCTTGGCGAAGGCATTCAGGCTGAATGCGGTGAGGACGGCAGCGACCAGCGTCAGGGGCTTGAACATGGAACACCTCCTTCAAGGGTTATTGGCCGGGCGCGCTCTGGCGCCAGGCTTGAGAGCGGCGCAACGCGCCACGTGAGGCCCACGCCAGCAACAGCGAGACGCTGCCTGAGGTGAACAGAATCAGGGTCGACATCGCCGCCGCGCCGCCCACATTGCCGGCGTCGTCCATGTTCAACACGGCGACGGCGGCGAGGATGGTGTCGGGGCTGTAGAGGAAGATGGCGGCGGACACGGTGGTCATCGCCGACACAAACAGGTAGCGCACGATGTCCAGCAGCGCCGGCAGGCAGATCGGCACGGTTACGCGCAAATAATGGCGGTACAGCGGCGCCTTGAGGGACAGCGCAGCGGCTTCGAACTCGGCGTCCAACTGGCGCAGCGCAGTGGTGGCGGTCATCTGCGCAGTGGTCAGATAATGCGCAATGGTGCACACCACCAGCAGGGTCATGGTCCCGTAGAACACATGCAGCGGGTTGCCGTTGAGATTGAAAAAGAACACGTAGCCCAGGCCCAAAACCAGACCCGGCACCGCCATCGGCACAAAGCTGAGCAGGCGCAGGGCCAGGTTCAGGCCCTTCTGCCCCCTGGTTTTTTCCATCAGGTAAGCGCCGGTGAAGATCAGCACGCTGCCGATCAATGCGCTGCACAGCGCCAGGATCAGGCTGTTGCGATAGGCCAGCCAGCCGCCGCCGGCGGTGTCTTCGAACTGGTAGTGACTGAGCGACAGCGACAGGTTGTACGGCCAGAATTTCACCAGCGAGGAGTACACCGCCATGCCGAAGACCAGCAACAGCACGGCGCAGATCAGCACCACGATGGCCAGGTAGCAGGCGTCCCGTGCCCGCGATGGCGCCGGCCGGAAGACTTGGGCGCGGCCGCTCATGGCGTCGCCATGGCGACGGCGCAACCAGGTATCCACGCCAAAGCTGATCAGCGCCGGCAGCAGCAACACCATGCCGATCAACGCGCCGCGCCCAAACTGTTGCTGGCCGACCACCGCTTTGTAGGCTTCCAGCGCCAGCACCTGATAATCACCGCCCACCACCACCGGCACGCCGAAGTCGGTGATGGTCAGGGTAAACACCAGGCAGAACGCCGCGAACACTGCCTGGCGCGTGGCTGGCCAGGTGATGCTGCGAAACGCCCGGGCGGGGCTGGCGCCCATGCTGGATGCGGCATCGAACAGCCGCGCATCCGCCAGCGAGAGCGCCGAGAGCAGAATCATCAGGGCGTGTGGGAAGGTATAGATCACCTCCCCCAGCACGATCCCCCAGAAGCCGTAGATATTGTCCGCGAGCAAGCCGCGCAGCAGGCCCTGGTTGCCGAACAGGTAGACCAGCGCAATCCCCGGCAGCATCGACGGGGCCATCAGCGGCAGCAACGACAGGCCGCGCCAGATCGGCTTGGCGGGGATCAACGTGCGTTGCAGGGCGTAGGCAAACAGGTAGGCCAGCGGTACGACAATCGCCGCCACGCTGAGGGAGCCTTTCAGGCTATTGCCCAGCAACCAGTGGAAGTTGTCGCTGGTGACCAGTTCCCGCGCCGCTACCAGCCCGCCGCCCTGCCCGGCCTCGCTGCTGAAGCCGCGCCAGAAGATCGCCAGCAATGGCAGCAGGACCGCAACGCCCAGCAGCAGCAACCACACCAGCTTGCCGCCGAGCACGAACAGGCGGTCGCCCATTTCAGCGCGGGACACTTGGCGCGGTAACGTCATGACCGCCGCCATCTTAGGCGAACACCTGCAGGCTGCGCGGTGGCAGGGCCACCCAAATGTGCTGGGCGCCCAGGCGCGGCATGGCTTCCGGGGCCAGTTCGGCCAGCAGCGGGTGGCCGGGCAAGTGCTCCAGCTCGAAGCTCATGCGGCAGCGGTTGCCGAGGAACGTGATCTCGCGCACCTTGGCCGGAAACAGGTTTTCTTCATGCACAGGCGGGTTGACGCTGATGGCTTCCGGGCGGCAGAACAGCCGCCCGGAGGTGGCCACGCCCGCGTCGTCGGCCAGGCGCATGTTCAACCCGCCGACCTGAGCGTGGCTGGCACTGTTGCGGCTGAACGGCAGCCAGTTGCCCTGGCCGACAAACTCGGCCACGAACGGCGTGGCCGGACGGTCGTAGATCGCCTGGGGTGTGGCGTATTGCTCGACCTTGCCGTTGTTCATCACGGCAATACGGTCGGCCATCAACATGGCTTCGTCCTGGTTATGGGTGACCATCAGCGTGGTGACGCCCAGCCGCCGTTGCAGTTGGCGCAGCTCGGTGCACAGGTGCTCGCGCACCCGGGCGTCGAGGGCCGACATGGGTTCGTCCAGCAACAGCAACGACGGCGCCGGAGCCAGGGCGCGGGCCAGGGCCACGCGTTGTTGCTGGCCGCCGGAGAGTTGCCCGGGGTATTTCTTTTCACTGCCGACCAGGTCCACCAGTTCGAGCATCTGGCCGACGCGCTGGCGCACTTCATCGCGGCCGCTGCCGGTGAGGCCGTAGCCGATGTTCGCTTCGACGGTGAGGTTGGGAAACAGCGCGTAGGACTGGAACAGAATGCCGTAGTCCCGCGCCTGGGGCGGCAACAGCGATACGTCGCGCTCGCCCAGGTAAAGCTCACCGCTGTCCTGGCGCTCAAGGCCGGCGATGCAGCGCAGCAAGGTGGTCTTGCCGCAACCGGACGGGCCCAGCAGGCACACCAGCTCGCCGGCGGCGACGTCCAGGGACACGTTGTCCAGCGCGGTGAAGGCACCGAAGCGTTTCTGGATACCGCGCACGCGCATCGGCGCACCGGGGTTGTTCAGGGCTGTGTTCATGGGGGCACCTCATCAAACGGATGAAGGCCATGCTAGGGGGGCAATGCGTCGCGGGTGTGGCAGGAAGGCAAAACCCGGTGATAGTGGTATTGGTGGGTTTGGGTAGGCCTTAAGGAATGAGTTGTCTGGGCCACCACAAAACCTCAGAGCGGCGACATTTCCTGCGCCAACCCCAGAAACGCCGCCGGCAAGCGCGCGCCCTTCCTCTCCTTGAGGCAGTACAGATACTCCGGAATCTGCGGCGCATTCTCGATGGTCAGCACGCGCAATTGCGGGTCATGGGGCACTTCCTGTCGCGCAATGATGCTGATACCGATATTGCGCAGCACCGCCTCGCGGATCGATTCGCGGCTGCCGATTTCCAGCAGCGGGCCGTAACTCACGCCAGCGCCCTGCAACATTTCTTCGGTCAGTCGGCGCGTGGTGGAGCCTGCTTCGCGCATCAACAAGGTGTGCCCGGCCAGCGCCGTCAGCGGCACATGATCGAGCGCAGCCAGCGGATGATTGCGATGCACCGCCAGCACCAGCGGGTCGCTGCCCAATACGCGACGAATCAGCCGTGGGTCTTCCAGCAGCTGCGAAGACGCGGCGACGTCGACGCGGTAGTCATCCAGCGCTTCAAGCACCTGCTGCGAGTTGCCGATTTCCACCGACACGTCCACCAGCGGCAGGCGCTCGCGGAAGGCTTTGACCAGGTCAAGAATGTAGTACGGCGCCGTGGCGGCAATTCTCAGCGCGCCCTGCACCTGACCGTTGTTGCGCAGGAAAAACTCGATATCCGCTTCCTGCTGCAACAGCGCCTTGACCATCGGCAGCATCCGCGCGCCGTCGTCGCTGACCGTCAGGCGGCGCCCGCCACGGTAGAACAGCTCAATGCCGTACTGGCTTTCCAGATGACGGATCTGGGTGGTGACGGTGGGCTGGCTCAGGCCGAGCTTTTTTGCCGCCTGGGTGATGCTGCCCAGGCGGGCGACCATGAAAAACGCTTTCAGCTCGGCACTCAGCACACCCGCCCCTCATCGTTTATTTGCGCAACAGGCGCAGGCCATTGAACACCACCAGCAGGCTCACGCCCATGTCGGCGAACACCGCCATCCACATGGTGGCCATGCCAAGGAAGGTGACGGCCAGGAAGATCGCCTTGATCACCAGCGCCAGGGCGATGTTCTGCTTGAGGATACGCGAGGTTTGTCGCGACAAACGAATGAATGCCGGGATCTTGCGCAAGTCATCGTCCATCAGCGCGACGTCGGCGGTTTCGATGGCGGTGTCGGTGCCGGCTGCCGCCATGGCAAAGCCGATTTCGGCGCGGGCCAGGGCCGGGGCGTCGTTGATGCCGTCGCCGACCATGCCGACGCGGTGGCCCTGCTGGTAGAGGGTTTCGATGGCTTGCAGCTTGTCGGTGGGCAACAGGTCGCCCTGGGCCTGGTCGATCCCGACCTGGGCGGCAATCGCCTGCGCTGTGTAGGTGTTGTCGCCGGTGAGCATCAGGGTCTTGATGCCCAGCTCGTGCAATTGCCGGATGGCTTCGCGGCTGCTGTCTTTCACCGTATCGGCCACGGCGAACAGCGCAAGCGGGCCGGACGCGTCGAGCAGCAGCACCACGGACTTGCCTTGTTTCTCCAGGGCGAACAGCTTTTCTTCCAGTTCGGGCGAGCACAGGCCCAGGTCTTCCACCAGGCGATGGTTGCCCAGGTGGTAGGTCTGGCCATTGATATCGCCGCGCACCCCACGACCGGCCAGGGCTTCGAAGTTATCCACAACGTGCACCGGCAGTTTCTTATCCACAGCCGCATTGGCGATTGCCAGCGACACCGGGTGATCGGAACGCCCGGCCAGGCTGGCGGCAAGCGCGGGGGCGCTGTCTTCGACGGTGGGGAACAGCGCCAGGTAATCGGTTTGCACCGGCTTGCCGTGGGTAATGGTGCCGGTCTTGTCCAGGGCCAGGTAGTCGAGTTTGTAACCGCCCTCCAGGTACACGCCGCCCTTGATCAGGATGCCCTTGCGCGCCGCCGCCGCCAGGCCACTGACGATGGTCACCGGGGTGGAAATCACCAGCGCGCAGGGGCAGGCCACCACCAGCAGCACCAGGGCACGGTAGATCCAGTCCACCCAGACGCCGGCCATGAACAACGGCGGGATGATCGCCACGCCCAAGGCAAACAGGAACACCACGGGGGTGTAGATCTTCGAAAAGCTGTCGACAAAGCGTTGGGTCGGCGCGCGGGCGCCCTGGGCCTGTTCCACGGCGTGGATGATCCGCGCCAGCGTGGAGTTGTTGGCCGCGGCCGTCACCTTGTATTCCAGAGAGCCGGCCTGATTGATGGTGCCGGCGAAGACCTTGTCGCCCACGGTCTTTTCAATGGGCAGGCTTTCACCGGTGATCGGTGCCTGGTCGATAGTAGACTGGCCGGCGGTGACTTCACCGTCCAAGCCAATGCGCTCGCCGGGTTTAACCCGCACGATGGCGCCGAGATCGATACCTTTGACTTCCTTTTCGACCCAGCTGCCGTCCGCCTGCTGCACCGTCGCCTGCTCCGGCGTCATCTGCATCAAGCCGCTGATGGCATTGCGCGCACGGTCCAGAGACTTGGCTTCGATCAACTCGGCCACGGTGAACAGGAACATCACCATTGCCGCTTCCGGCCACTGGCCGATCAACACGGCGCCGGTCACCGCGATGCTCATCAGCGCGTTGATGTTGAGGTTGAGGTTCTTCAGGGCGATCCAGCCCTTTTTGTAGGTGGTGAGGCCGCCGCTGAGGATCGAAACCAATGCCACCAGCGCAATCAGCCAGGTCGGCGCCACGCCGGAAAAATGCAGCACCTCGGCGCCCAGCGCACCGACGCCGGACAACGCCAGCGGCCACCAGTGTTTTTTCGCCGGCGGCTCGGCGGCCGGCGTGCCCTCTTCAATCGGATCGGCCTGCATCCCCAGGGACTTGATCGCCTCGACGATCGGCGCGGTGCTCGGCAGGTCATGGGTGACGCCGAGGATACGGTTGATCAGGTTGAATTCCAGCTGCTGCACGCCGGCCAGCTTGCCCAGTTTGTTCTGGATCAGCGTCTGCTCGGTGGGGCAGTCCATCGCTTCGATACGAAAGGTGCTCAGGCGCGAGCCCGCCGAGGGTGCCTCGCTCAGTTGCACCCGCGCCGGCGCCGGCTCACTGGAACAGCAGGCGCCGCCATGGTTGTGCACGGGCGTAAGTTTTTTGGGTGCATGATCGTGGGTGTGCAGAGAATCGCTCATTCTGTCGCGTCCTTATAAGGTGCCTGTTGCCAAGTAAAGACCCTGTAGCCACTATAGGGTCAAGCACCCATTTGGAGATTGCTGCAATGAAGATCGGCGAATTGGCCAAACACACCGACTGCGCGGTGGAAACTATCCGCTACTACGAGAAGGAAGGCCTGCTGCCGCCCCCGGCGCGCACCGATGCCAACTACCGCGTATACACCCAGGCGCACACCGAGCGGCTGATCTTCATCCGCAACTGCCGCAGCCTGGACATGACCCTCGAAGAAATCCGCAGCCTGCTTGGCCTGCGCGACAGCCCCCAGGATCAGTGCGAAAACGTGAATGCGTTGATTGATGAGCACATCCACCACGTGAAAGCACGGATCGACGGGCTGCTGGCGTTGCAGGAACAGCTGCTCGACCTGCGCCAGCGCTGTGGCGGCGGCCCGGAATGCGGGATTTTGCAGCGGCTGGAGGTAAGCGGGAGTGTGCAGGCCAGCGAAGCGGAGCCTTCACACGTGGGCCGCAGCCACGGCCACTGATACCGCCAGGATTAACACCAGATCCAAATGTGGGAGGGGCTTGCTCCCGATTGCAGAGCGTCAGTCAACAGATGCTTGAATGACACACCGCTATCGGGAGCAAGCCGCCTCCCACACTTGACCGAGAACGACGCTTAGATCGCGACGTCAGCCTTGATGCTCGGATCGGCGTCGTAGCCCACGATCTCGAAATCTTCAAACCTGTAATCGTAGATCGACGCAGGCTTGCGCTTGATCACCAGCTCCGGCAGCTTCTTCGGCGTGCGCGCCAGCTGGGTGCGGATCTGCTCCATGTGGTTGCTGTAGGCGTGGGTATCGCCGGTGGTGACGATGATCTCGTGAGGGATCAGGTCGCACTGCTGGGCCAGCATGTGGGTGAGCAACGCGAGCGCGGCGGTGTTGTACGGCAGGCCGAGGAACACGTCGGAGCTGCGGATATACAACTGCATCGACAGGTGGCCGTCATGCACGAATGCCTGGTACAGCAGGTGGCACGGCGGCAGGGCCTGCTTGCCGTTGCGCGCGTTTTCCTGAGGGCTTTGGGTTTCGTCGGGCAGGTACTCGACGTTCCAGCCGTGAAACAGGATGCGGCGGCTGTTGGGGTTGGTCTTGAGCGTGTGCACCATGTAGTCGATCTGGTTGATGGTGCCGCCGTCTTTGGTCGGCCAGGCGGTCCACTGCTCGCCGTACACCGGGCCGAGGTCGCCGTCTTCGGTGGCCCATTCGTCCCAGATTTTTACGCCGTTTTCATTGAGCCACTTGATGTTGGTGTTGCCGCTCAACATCCAGATCAGTTCGTTGGCGATGCTTTTGAAGTGCAACTTCTTGGTGGTCAGCAGCGGGAAGCCGTCGGCCAGATTATGCCGATACTGACGGGCGAACACGGCTTTGGTGCCGGTGCCGGTGCGGTCGCCCTTGGTCAGGCCATTGGTCACGACGTCGTTCAGCAGTTCGAGATATTGCTTCATGTGCTTACCTGTATCGTTGAAGCCGAGGCGCGCCTCGGCATTCGTATTTAAAGCGCGGCGTTCTTGATGCCTTGCGGGCGGTTGTAGGCCCACCACAGCATGCCCAGGCCGGCGATGATCATCGGCAGGCTCAGCACTTGCCCCATGGTCAACCAGCCCCACGCCAGGTAGCCCAACTGGGCGTCCGGCACCCGCACGAACTCGACGATGAAGCGGAAGATCCCGTAGAACAGCGCGAACATCCCCGAAACGGCCATGGTCGGGCGTGGCTTGCGCGAGAAGATATAAAGGATAAGGAACAGTGCCACACCTTCCAACGCGAACTGGTACAACTGCGACGGGTGGCGCGGCAGTTGCGCCGGGTCGCTGAACGGCGGGAACACCATGGCCCACGGTACGTCGGTCGGCTTGCCCCACAATTCGGCGTTGATGAAGTTACCGATACGCCCGGCGCCCAGGCCAATCGGCACCATCGGCGCGACGAAGTCCATCAGTTGGAAAAACGACTTGCCGTTGCGGCGGCCAAACCACCAGGCGGCGATCATCACGCCGATAAAGCCGCCGTGGAACGCCATGCCGCCCTTCCACACCTCGAAGATCAGCGTCGGGTTGGCGACGTACGCCGGCAGATCGTAGAACAACACGTACCCCAGTCGCCCGCCGACGATCACGCCCATCGACAACCAGAAGATCAGGTCGGAGAGCTTTTCCTTGGTCCAGGTCGGGTCGAAGCGGTTCAGGCGCCGGGACGCCAGGAACCAGGCACCGCCGATGCCGACGAGGTACATCAACCCGTACCAGTGGATTTTCAGCGGACCAATGGCCAGGGCCACCGGGTCGATCTGCGGGTAAGGCAGCATTGCGACTCCTCGTTAAATACAGTTAGTCATGACGCACCGGACCATGCCGATGCGCGATTAAGCCTGCGTTACAGCGGCCAGATCAAATCAGGAAGTTCACATACACGCCCAACAGCCCGGCATGTTAACGGATGGAAGGTGCGCGGCCCAACTGCGTTGTCATGGAACGCCTGCGGTTGTGTGGGTAGAGTGGCCAAAAACACAACAGGGAATCACCCGATGTGCCTGATTGTCTTCGCCTGGCGGCCGGGCCATGCCCAGCCGCTGATCGTCGCGGCCAACCGCGATGAATTCTACGCCCGCCCCACTCTGCCGCTGGCCCAATGGCCGGACGCGCCTGATGTTTACGCCGGCCGTGACCAGGAAGCCGGCGGCACCTGGCTGGGAATCAGTGCCGACGGGCGCTTTGCCGCCCTGACCAATATCCGCGAGCCGCACCAGCCGCCGGCACGCACCTCACGCGGTGAGCTGGTGGCACGGTTTCTCAGTGGTTCGCAGCCCATTGACCGATATTTGGACGAAGTTAATCGCCGTTCGATTGAATATGCCGGGTTTAACCTGCTGCTGGGTACGCGGGACGAGATGTGGCACTACAACGCCAACGAGAGCCAGCCGACCCGCTTGAAGCCTGGGGTTTATGGCTTGTCCAATGCCGGCCTGGACACACCCTGGCCGAAGTTGCTCAAGGCCAGAGCGGCGCTGCGCGAGTTGCTGGAAGACCCACAGCCGCAAGCCTTGCTGGCGATCATGAGCGACCCGCAGACCGCACCGTTTGCGCAGTTGCCGGATACCGGCGTGGGGTTGGCCACCGAGAGTCTGTTATCCAGCGTGTTTATCGCCAGCGCCAGTTACGGAACGCGGGTGAGTACAGCGCTGATTGTGAATGCCGACGGTACGCGGCGCATGGTGGAGCGCAGTTTCGGCCCGCAGGGTGGGCGGTTGGGTGAAATCGAACTCAACCTCTAATCCCAAAACAGATTCAATGTGGGAGGGGGCTTGCTACCGGTAGCTTTCTATCAGTCAAGTAGTGGTTGACTGACACTCAGCTATCGGGAGCAAGCCCCCTCTCACATTTGGATCGTCTGCAGCATCAGAGCGTCTTGGCAGAACCCGGGTTGATCATCCGCGTCAGCCCCAGGTTTTTCAGCGCCAGTTGCAGCGAGCTGTGGATAACTTGCGGATTGTCGATGGTCATCAACTCGGCCAGCAGCTCTTTGGCCATGCCCAGTTCCACCTGACGCAGCATCCACTTCACCTTCGGCAAGT
The DNA here is from genome assembly GCF_034354675.1 of Pseudomonas sp. MH9.3. NCBI lineage: Bacteria > Pseudomonadati > Pseudomonadota > Gammaproteobacteria > Pseudomonadales > Pseudomonadaceae > Pseudomonas > Pseudomonas sp. MH9.3. The sequence continues at coordinate 3,351,084 of NZ_CP133785.1, forward strand.
TGGTGGCGTTCATCGACAGGCTGTCAAAACCCATCGCCATCAACAGCACCGCCGCTGCCGGGTCGCCGGCCATTTCGCCGCAGATGCTCACCGGCTTGCCCTCGGCATGGGCGTCGCGCACCACATGTTGCAGGGCTTGCAGCACCGCCGGGTGCAGATAGTCGTAGAGGTCGGCCACGCGCGGGTTGTTGCGGTCCACGGCCAGCAGGTATTGGGTAAGGTCGTTGGAGCCGACCGACAGGAAGTCCACCTGCCGCGCCAGCTCCTTGGCCTGGTACACCGCCGCCGGGATTTCGATCATCACGCCAATCGGCGGCATCGGCACGTCCGAGCCTTCGTCGCGCACTTCGCCCCAGGCGCGGTGGATCAGGTGCAGCGCCTCTTCCAGCTCGTGGGTGCCGGAGATCATCGGCAGCAGGATGCGCAGGTTGTTCAGGCCTTCGCTGGCCTTGAGCATGGCGCGCGTCTGCACCAGGAAAATTTCCGGGTGGTCGAGGGTCACGCGGATGCCGCGCCAACCGAGGAAGGGGTTGTCTTCCTTGATCGGGAAATACGACAGGGATTTATCGCCGCCGATATCGAGGCTGCGCATGGTCACCGGCAACGGGTGAAACGCTTGCAGTTGCTCGCGGTAGATCGCCAGCTGTTCCTTCTCGCTCGGGAATCGCTGGTTGATCATGAACGGCACTTCGGTACGGTACAGCCCAACGCCTTCGGCACCGCGCTGTTGCGCGCGGGCAACGTCGGCCAGCAGGCCGGTGTTCACCAGCAGCGGCACGCGGTGGCCGTCGAGGGTCACGCACGGCAGTTCGCGCAGCGAATCGAGGCCCAGCGCCAGTTGTTTCTCTTCTTCCACCACTTCGGCGTACTGCTTGCGCAGCAGCTCACTGGGGTTGGTGAAGACTTCACCGCGATGGCCATCGACGATCATGTCGATGCCGTCGACCTTGGAATACGGCAATTCCACCAGGCCCATCACCGTCGGGATGCCCATGGCCCGGGCCAGGATCGCGACGTGGGAGTTACCCGAACCCAGTACCGACACCAGGCCCACCAACTTGCCCTCCGGCACTTCGCCGAGCATGGTGGCGGTCAGTTCTTCACTGATCAGAATGGTGTTGTCGGGGTAGACCAGATTGGTGGTGCGGTCTTCCTGCAGGTAGGCCAGCAGACGGCGACCGAGGTCGCGCACATCCGAAGCGCGTTCGCGCAGGTAGGCGTCGTCCATCAATTCGAAACGGTTGACGTGATCGGTGACCACCTGGCGCAGTGCGCCCTGGGCCCACTGGCCGGTCTTGATCACGGTCTTGACTTCGTTACCCAGGGACGCGTCGTCGAGCATCATCTGGTACACGTCAAACAGCGCACGCTCTTCGGGGCGCAGTTGGGTGGCCAGCTTGGTCGACAGGTTGCGCATGTCGGCGCGCACGCCTTCCAGGGCGGTCTTGAACAGTTTGATTTCGGCGTCAATGTCCTTGACGGTCTTGTCCGGCACCACATCGAGGTCGGCCGGCGGCAACATGACCACGGCCGTACCGACCGCTGCGCCCGGCGAACCCGGCACGCCAATGAACTTGGCCTCCTGGATACCCTTGCCCTCACGGCCCAGGCCGCGAATCGAGCCCGTCGCCTCGGCGTGGGCGATAACCCCGGCGAGCTGCGCGCTCATGGTCACGAGGAAGGCTTCTTCCCCTTCATCGAACTGACGACGTTCCTTTTGCTGGATAACCAACACGCCGACGACACGGCGGTGGTGAATGATCGGTGCGCCGAGGAAGGACGCGTAGCGCTCTTCGCCGGTTTCGGCAAAGTAGCGGTAACGGGGGTGATCGGCTGCGTGCTCAAGGTTGAGGGGTTCTTCACGCGTCCCCACCAGGCCCACCAGCCCCTCGTTGGGCGCCATGCTGACCTTGCCGATGGAGCGCTTGTTCAGGCCCTCGGTGGCCATCAGCACAAAACGGTTGGTCTCGGGGTCCAGCAGGTAGACCGAGCAGACCTGGCTGCCCATGGCTTCCTTGACGCGCAACACAATAATCCCCAACGCCGCCTTGAGATCCTTGGCGGAGTTAACTTCCTGGACGATCTTGCGCAGCGTATTGAGCATGGCTCGGGGTCGAACTCCGTCGTCAGTCGCGCGATAAAAGGCGCGGGGCAAGCTCTTTGAGCGCGCGACGATACACTTCGCGCTTGAATGTCACCACCTGGCCCAACGGGTACCAATAGCTGACCCAGCGCCAGCCATCGAACTCCGGTTTACCGGTCAAATCCATCCGCACCCGTTGCTCGTTGGAGATCAGGCGCAAAAGAAACCATTTCTGCTTCTGGCCGATGCACAGCGGTTGGCTGTGAGTACGCACCAGGCGTTGCGGCAAACGATAGCGCAACCAGCCACGGGTGCAGGCCAGAATTTGCACATCTTCGCGTTCAAGGCCCACTTCTTCGTTCAACTCACGGTACAAGGCGTCTTCAGGGGATTCGTCGGGGTTGATTCCGCCTTGAGGAAACTGCCAGGCATCCTGGTTGATTCGGCGAGCCCATAGCACCTGTCCGGCATCATTCGTAAGAATAATCCCGACATTAGGACGGAAACCATCGGGGTCGATCACGGCAACAACCTCGCAAACGCATGTCGCCGCATTGTTCCACAAAGGTTGATCAAGCGGCAACGAGGCTTCTTAGCTTATGTGCACTCTTGTGAAAAGTCCGTATTCTGGACGCCTTTTTACAGACTTTTCAGCGAGTAACTGCAATGCGCCTGGCTTTATTCGACTTGGACAACACGCTTCTCGGCGGTGACAGCGACCACGCCTGGGGCGATTACCTCTGCGAGCGCGGGATTCTCGACGCGGTGGCCTACAAGGCGCGTAACGATGAGTTCTATCAGGACTACCTGGCCGGCCGGCTCGACAATGCCGCCTACCTTAACTTCAGCCTGGAAATCCTCGGCCGTACCGAGCGGGCCCAGTTGGATGAATGGCATCGCGACTTCATGCGCGACTGCATCACGCCACTGATGCTGCCGCTGGCGGAACAGCTGCTGGCCAGGCACCGCGCCGCTGGCGACAAGCTGGTGATCATCACCGCGACCAACCGCTTCGTCACCGCGCCGATTGCCGAACTGCTGGGGGTCGAGACGCTGATCGCTACTGAATGCGAAGAGGTTGATGGGCGTTACACCGGGCGCAGCACCGACGTACCGTGCTTTCGCGAAGGCAAGGTGACGCGCTTGAACCGTTGGCTGGAAGAGACGGGCTACAGCCTGGAAGACAGCTATTTCTACAGTGATTCGATGAATGATTTGCCGCTGCTGGAGCAGGTGACACACCCGGTGGCGGTGGACCCGGACCCGAATCTGCGGGCTGAGGCCGAAAAGCGTGGCTGGCCGATAATTACCCTGCGCAGCTGATATTGCTCCTGTGGCGAGCGGGCTTGCCCCGCGTTGGGGTGCGAAGCGCCCCCAATCAAGCAAAACGCGGTGTACCTGATACGGCTCAGCGTCTGGCTTTGGGGCTGCTGCGCAGCCCAACGCAGGACAAGCCTGCTCGCCACAGGGAATCTGCGCTTAACTGAACGGCATTAGGGCAAGCCCGCTCGCCACAAAAAATCTCAAACCGGCTTGGCCCCCATCAACCCGGCAATCACCACAAACCCCACCAGGCTGACCACCGCCAGCACCCGCGTGAAGTTCAGGCTGCCACCCTCACCCCTGCGCAGGCGATTGAGGCGCGCCACCAGCCAGAACCAGGCCAGCGCGGCCACGGTATACACAATACTCGAGCCCAGAATCCAGGTTTGCCCCAGCGGCCAGCCCGTCAGGTGTGCCAGCCACCAGCCGGTGAACGGCATGCTCACCACGCACACCCCCATCAATAACCATACAAACACCCACGGGCGTTGCAGGGTCACCGCCGGGCCTGCTCTGCGTTTGCGCCAGGCCAGCAGCGCCAGGCCAATACCGCTGAGCAACAGCAATACCGTGGCAGCAATGTGGATAACTTTCAGGGTGATCAGGGTTTCCATCGCTCGTATTCCTTAAAAGGTTGCGCCTGCAGCGTAGTCGCTAACCGAGGAAGAGTGTGTAGGCCGGGTTCTCGCTTTCATCCCAGTACGGGTAGCCAATCGCCTCAAGGGCCGCCGGCACCAGGTGACGCTCGTCCGCCGGCACTTGCAGGCCGGCGACCACACGGCCGTCTGCCGCACCGTGGTTACGGTAGTGAAACATCGAGATGTTCCAGCGCCCGCCCAGTTTATTAAGGAAGTTGAACAAGGCCCCCGGCCGCTCCGGGAACTCGAAACGGAACACCAATTCATTGCTGACGTGCGCCGCATGCCCGCCGACCATATGGCGAATGTGCAATTTGGCCAGTTCGTTTTCGGTCAGGTCCACCACCGGGAAACCCTGCTGGGTGAGGCTGGCGATCAGTGCGCTGCGCGGGTCGTTGTCCGGGTGGGTCTGCACGCCGACAAAGATGTGCGCCTCGCTGCCGGAGTGGTAGCGGTAGTTGAACTCGGTGATCTGGCGCTTGCCCACAGCCTCGCAGAACGCCTTGAAGCTGCCCGGCCGTTCGGGGATGGTCACGGCGATGATGGCTTCGCGGCCCTCGCCCAGTTCGGCGCGCTCGGCCACATGGCGCAGGCGGTCGAAGTTGACGTTGGCGCCGGAGTCGATGGCAACGAACGTCTGCCCGCTGACGCCGCGGGTCTCCACGTATTTCTTGATGCCGGCCACGCCCAGCGCGCCGGCCGGCTCGGTGATGGAGCGGGTGTCGTCGTAGATGTCCTTGATCGCCGCGCAGATTTCATCGGTGCTGACGGTGATCACTTCATCCACATAATCCTTGCAGATTTCGAAGGTGTAATGGCCGATCTGCGCCACCGCCACGCCATCGGCAAACAGGCCCACGGTCGGCAGCACCACGCGTTCGCCAGCGGCCATGGCCTCTTGCAGGCAGTTGGAATCGTCCGGCTCGACGCCGATGACCTTGATCTCCGGGCGCAGGTATTTCACGTACGCCGCGATGCCGGCGATCAGCCCGCCGCCGCCCACCGGCACGAAAATCGCGTCCAAGGGCCCTGGGTGCTGGCGCAGGATTTCCATCGCCACGGTGCCCTGCCCGGCAATGGTGTGCGGATCATCGTAGGGGTGGATGTAGACGTAGCCTTGTTCGTCGACCAGCTTGAGCGAGTAGGCCAGCGCCTCCGGGAAGGAGTCGCCGTGCAGCACCACGATGCCGCCCCGGGAGCGCACGCCTTCGACCTTGATCTCGGGTGTAGTCTTGGGCATCACGATAGTGGCTTTGACCCCCAGCACCTTGGCCGCCAGGGCCAGGCCCTGGGCGTGGTTGCCCGCCGACGCGGTGACCACGCCGCGCGCGCGCTCCTCGCTGCCGAGCTGGGTGAGCTTGTTGTAGGCGCCGCGAATCTTGAACGAGAACACCGGCTGCAAGTCTTCGCGTTTGAGCCAGACCTTGTTGTCCAGGCGTTCGCAAAGCTGCGGGGCGATCTGCAACGGGGTTTCTACGGCAACGTCGTAAACGCGCGAGGTGAGGATCTTTTTGACGTAGTCTTCAAGCATCGGCGGCAATCACTGGGCGAGTGGGACAGGACCGATGAGTCTAACCCGGCCTTTGGCCGTAGGACCACACGAATCCCGAGGTTTTGTTGGGTTATACTCGCCGCCCTCGATAACTCCCCGCCCGTTCCGGAGCCCGCATGACCCAGGATCAACTCAAACAGGCAGTGGCCCAGGCCGCCGTCGATTTAATCCTTCCCAGACTCGACGACAAAAGCGTCGTCGGTGTCGGCACCGGCTCCACCGCCAACTGCTTTATCGATGCGCTGGCCCTGCACAAGGGCGCGTTCGACGGCGCCGTGGCCAGCTCCGAAGCCACCGCCGCGCGCCTCAAGGGCCATGGCATTCCTGTGTACGAGCTCAACACCGTTAGCGACCTGGAGTTCTACATCGACGGCGCCGATGAGAGCGACGAGCACCTGAACCTGATCAAGGGCGGCGGCGCAGCCCTGACCCGCGAGAAAATCGTCGCGGCCGTGGCCAAAACCTTTATCTGCATCGCCGATGCCAGCAAGCTGGTGCCGGTGCTCGGCGCCTTCCCGCTGCCGGTGGAGGTGATCCCCATGGCCCGCAGCCACGTGGCCCGCGAGCTGGTGAAGCTGGGCGGCGACCCGGTGTACCGCGAAGGCGTGCTGACCGACAACGGCAACATCATCATTGACGTGTTCAATATGCAGATCACTGATCCGGTGGGGCTGGAAACGCAGATCAATGCCATTGTCGGCGTGGTTACCAACGGCCTGTTCGCTGCTCGCCCGGCGGATGTGTTGTTGCTGGGCACTCCTGAAGGCGTGAAAACCCTCAAAGCCTGACACAGTCGCTAAATGTGGGAGGGGCTTGCTCCCGATAGCGGTGGCTCAGTCACATCTGTGTTGACTGACACACTGCTATCGGGAGCAAGCCCCTCCCACATTGGATCTCCCACATTGGATCTTCAGCGGTTCAAGCGTCCGGTTTCTTGAATACATAAAACAGGTTCGGTTCGCTCACCAGGTACAGGCTGCCCTGGTCGTCCATGGCGATCCCTTCGGCCTGGGGCACGCGTTTCTTCAATCCATGGCGTCCATTGAGCAACGACAAGGTGCTCAATGGGCGACCGTCGATATCCAGCTCCAACACCAGAAACGACTCATCCGACAGCGCCAGCAAATGGCCGCTGCGCTCGTCGTACTGCAGGCTCGACAGGTCGCGCACGAACAGCCCGGCATCGCGCTTGGGGTTATTGATCACGTGCACCGAGTAGGTTTTTTCCGCTTTGAAATGGGGAAACCCGTGGACCTCGTAGATCAGCATCGGGTCGCGCTCCTTGGCGACGAACAGGCGCTTGCCCACCGAGTCGTAGGCCAGGCCTTCAAAGCCCTTGTTGCTGCCCATGTGCACGCCCAGGGTCATTTGCTCGGCGTCGGCCGCGTCGAGAAATTGCGTGTCATCGTCCACGTGCACCTTGATCAGCCGTTGCTGGCGCTCATCGCTGATCACGTAGATGTTGTCGCTGATGAACTCCACCGCCTCGGCATCGCCAAACCCTACCAGCGCAATACGCCGCAGGATCCTGCCGTCCAGGGACAGCTCGATCAGTTCGGCGTTTTTGTTGGTCACGGTAAACAGGCTTTTGCGCACCGGGTCGTAGGTGAGCGCCGAGACATCGTCGTCCAGGCCCTCGATTTTCTGCGCTTCGAGGGTGACCTGGTAGTCGTTCAGGCCGATGGAGCGCTGGTCGGCCGGTTGGCGCCACACTTGCCAGTTGAACCAGGCCCGTTCGAACAGGCGAAACTGCTGGGCGACGACCACGCCGGCCACCAGGGCGATCAACAACAGGATGAGAAAAGCAGGTTTGGGACGGGCAAGTCGACGCATCGGGGCGGGCTCGGAGAAAAAAACTGGCGAATAGATATCAAGGTCGCCTGAATTTAAACTTAAACGCGCCCGGCTGTCTGGCGAATGCCGTTTACAGGGATCAAACCGACGCAATCCGCCGGTTATTGATGCTTTTCGAAACGGTAGAACAGGTTGGGCTCACTGACCATGTAGAGGTTGCCCTCGTCATCCATGGTCACCCCTTCGGCACGGGGAATGGTGTTCTTCAGGCCGTTGAAACCACCGAGCAGGGTCATGAAACTGACTTGCTTGCCATGCTCGTCCAGCTCCAGCAGCAGGTGCGAGTCGGCTGACAGCACCAGCAGGTGGCCGGTACGTGGGTCGACCGCCAGGGCCGACAGGTTGCGTACATCCAGTTCGTTGCTGCTCAGCTTCTGCTTGGCGCCGACCAGGGTCTGGCTGCCATCACTTTTCCAGGTGAACAGCGCAGGCGGGCGCTCTTCGCCGAGCACCAGTTGCTGGTTGCGCGGGTCCCAGGCGACGGCTTCAAAGGCCTTGTTCTGGTCCTTGGACGGGCCCAGGTCATAACTGGGGAAATCGGCTTTGTTCAGCGCAGTGGTACCCGCATCGATCCTGACGATGGTAAGGCTGTGCTGACGCTCATCAACCACGGCGATCAGGCCGTTTTCCATCACCGTCACGGCTTCCGGGTTGTTCCAGCCATTGAGCGGCATCTTGCGCAGCACGTCGCCTTGCAGGCTCAGTTCGACCAGAAACGGGTTCTTGCCCATCACCGAAAACAGCGTTTTGCTGTGCGGATTGTAGGAGACGTCCGACGCCTCATCCCCTTCCATCCCGGGCAGCAATTTGGCATCGATCACCGCGTGATAGTCCGGCAGCCAGATGCTTTGCTGGCGTTCTGCCGGGGATTCGAAGCGTTCCAGCACCCACAGCACGCCCCGGTCGTCCCAATGCATGGCCCAGGCCACGCCATACAGAACCGCAGCGGCCAGGAATACCCAGGAATACCAGCGCATGAAACGGCGGGGGCGAAGCGTGGATTTGGAGGTAGGCAGAGGCACGGCCATGGGTCGCTTTTCCGGAAAGTCAGCGGTAGGGAATAGCACAGGATGCGAAGGGCTGCGCGTTAGAAGCGAGGATTATCCAGACGGCGTGTGAAAAAAATGCAAAGACGGTAGTGCTGTGGCGAGCGGGCTTGCCCCGCGTTGGGCTGCGCAGCAGCCCCAAAACTATGCGCTGCGCAGTGTCAGGTGTACCGCGCTTTTGTTGATTGGGGGCGCTTCGCACCCCAACGCGGGGCAAGCCCGCTCGCCACAACACACCCGCTCGCCACAGCAAGCCCGCTTGCTACAACGGGCGCGCTTGCTACAGAGGCTCCGGTTTGCTGCACGACAGCGCTAAGGCGAAGATTTGCGGAGCCTCCCACAGGTTTTGACCAAGCTTTTAGCGAACGACGCTTTCGAAGCGGGTGCCGCCCGCCAGTTCCAGCACCAGTTCATCGCCCACATTCAGCGGGCCCACGCCGGCGGGAGTGCCGGTGAGGATGACGTCGCCAGCCTGCAGCGAGAAGCAGCCGGCCATGTGCTGGATCATCGGGATGATCGGGTTGAGCATCAGCGCGCTGTTGCCGTCCTGGCGCACTTCGCCATTGATGGTCAGGCGGATGCCGATGTCGGTGACGTCCGGGTACGTGCTGCTCACCACGAAGGGGGCAATCACCGCCGCGCCGTCGAACGACTTGGCGATTTCCCAGGGCAAACCCTGGGATTTGAGTTCGGCCTGCTTGTCGCGAAGCGTCAGGTCCAGGGCCGGGGCGAAGCCGGAGATGGCGTCCAGCACTTCTTCACGGTTGGGGTTGTTCGACAGGGGCTTGCCGATCAGCACCGCGATTTCCGCCTCGTAGTGCACCGAGCCGCGCTCGGTGGGGATGGCGAAACCGCCCTCCAGCCCGACCACGCAACTGCCCGGTTTGATGAACAGCAGCGGTTCGGTGGGCACCGGGTTGTTCAGTTCCTTGGCATGTTCGGCGTAGTTACGCCCGATGCACACCACTTTGCCCAACGGGAAGTGGATATTGGTGCCGTCGATATACTTGTGCTGGTAGCTCATGGAACGACTCCTTCAGGTGCGTTTTAAACAGCGAAGATCTTGCCGGGGTTCATGATCCCGTTCGGGTCGAATACCGCTTTCACGGCCTTCATGTATTCGATTTCAACCGGTGAGCGGCTGTAGGCCAGGTAATCGCGCTTGGTCATGCCCACGCCGTGTTCGGCCGAGATCGAGCCGTTGTACTTCTGCACGGTTTCGAACACCCACTTGTTCACGGTGGCGCACTTGGCGAAGAACTCATCCTTGCTCAGGTTTTCCGGCTTGAGGATGTTCAGGTGCAGATTGCCGTCGCCGATGTGGCCGAACCAGACGATTTCGAAGTCGGGGTAGTGCTCGCCAACGATTGCATCGATTTCCTTGAGGAAGGCCGGGACCTTGGAGACCGTCACCGAGATGTCGTTCTTGTACGGCGTCCAGTGGGAAATGGTCTCGGAGATGTACTCGCGCAGTTTCCACAGGTTGTGCAGCTGGGTGTCGCTCTGGCTCATCACGCCGTCCAGCACCCAGCCCTGCTCCACGCAGTGCTCGAAGGTTTCCAGCGCATGGTTGGCGACGTCTTCGGTGGTGGCTTCGAATTCCAGCAACGCGTAGAACGGGCAATCGGTCTCGAACGGCGCGGGCACATCGCCACGGCCCATGACCTTGGCCAGGGCTTTGTCGGAAAAGAACTCGAAGGCGGTCAGGTCCAGCTTGCCCTGGAACGCGTGCAGCACCGGCATGATCGAGTCGAAGTCGATGGTGCCCAGCACCATGGCCGTGAGGTTTTTGGGCGCTCGGTCCAGGCGCATGGTGGCCTCGACCACAAACCCCAGGGTACCTTCGGCGCCGATGAACAACTGGCGCATGTCATAGCCGGTGGCGTTCTTGATCAGGTCGCGGTTCAGTTCCAGCACATCGCCCCTGCCGGTGACGACCTTCATGCCGGCCACCCAGTTGCGGGTCATGCCGTAGCGAATCACCTTGATTCCGCCGGCATTGGTGCCGATGTTGCCGCCAATCTGGCTGGAACCGGACGAGGCGAAGTCCACCGGGTAGTACAGGCCGTTTTCCTCGGCGACGTTCTGCAATTGCTTGGTGACCACGCCCGGCTGACACACGGCGGTGCGGTCGGTGAGGTTCACGTCGAGAATCTGGTTCATGTAGTCGAACGACACCACCACCTCGCCATTGGCCGCCACCGCCGCCGCCGACAGCCCGGTACGCCCGCCGGATGGCACCAGCGCGACCTTGCGCTCATTGGCCCAACGAACGATGGCCTGCACCTGTTCGATGGTCTTGGGAAAGACGATGGCGGTGGGCGCCGGGGCGAAATGCTTGGTCCAGTCCTTGCCGTAGGTTTCCAGGGAGTCGGCATCGGTCAGCACCTTGCCGGGCTCAACCAGGGTCTTCAGCTCATCAATCAGGGCAACCTGGGTCATCGACAGAACTCTCGAACAATTCATGGTCATCCTGAGAACGCTTCACGTCGCAGGAATAGGTGTTTAGCGGGGTGCGTATGCTAGCATACCGCCCCCGCAGGACAGACCCAAAGGGCGTTTCTGCGGTGACGGCTTTCCTGCCGTCCGGGTCAGCTCTGTGCCCTGATTTACCAATACGTTTCTGTTTGGCGAGTGGCTGTTGTCGTCAGGCAAGGCGCCGCGACGACTCATAGCTGGCTATGGGGAGGAGCGGCAACGCAGCATGACGGCAACAGGCGCCGTCAAACGGGAACAGTATTGGTGAATCAGGGCACATCCGGCTATTCGATTCCCTGCCATTTTTCTCCGGGATACAGGTTTACGCAGATGAGCAAGACTTCTCTCGATAAGAGCAAGATCAAGTTCCTTCTTCTGGAAGGCGTCCACCCATCGGCCGTCGACGTCCTGAAGGCCGCCGGGTACACCAGCATTGAGTACATCACCAGTTCTCTGCCGGAAGCCCAACTGAAGGAAAAGATCGCCGACGCGCACTTTATCGGCATTCGCTCCCGCACTCAGCTGACCGAAGAGATCTTCGATCACGCCAAGAAACTCGTGGCGGTCGGCTGTTTCTGCATCGGCACCAACCAGGTTGACCTGAACGCTGCGCGCGAGCGCGGCATCGCGGTGTTCAACGCACCGTACTCCAACACCCGTTCCGTTGCGGAGCTGGTGCTGGCCGAGGCCATCCTGCTGTTGCGCGGTATCCCCGAGAAGAACGCTTCCTGCCACCGTGGCGGCTGGATCAAGAGCGCGGCCAACTCCTTCGAGATCCGTGGCAAGAAGCTGGGCATCATCGGCTACGGCTCGATTGGTACGCAGCTGTCGGTGCTGGCCGAAGGCCTGGGCATGCAGGTGTTCTTCTACGACACCCTGACCAAGCTGCCATTGGGCAACGCCACTCAGGTGTCGAGCCTGAACGAGCTGCTGGGCATGTCCGATATCGTCACCCTGCACGTACCGGAAACGTCCGAGACCCAGTGGATGATGGGCGAGAAGGAAATCCGCGCAATCAAGAAAGGCGGGATCCTGATCAACGCCGCGCGCGGCACTGTGGTCAAGCTGGACGCCCTGGCCGACGCGATCAAGGACAAGCACCTGATCGGCGCCGCCATCGACGTGTTCCCGGTGGAGCCGCGCTCCAACGACGACGTCTTCGAAAGCCCGCTGCGTGGACTGGACAACGTGATCCTGACCCCGCACATCGGCGGTTCCACCGCTGAAGCCCAGGCCAACATCGGTCTGGAAGTGGCCGAGAAGCTGGTCAAGTACAGCGACAACGGTACCTCGGTGTCGTCGGTGAACTTCCCGGAAGTGGCCCTGCCGGCTCACCCTGGCAAGCACCGCCTGCTGCACATCCACCAGAACATTCCAGGTGTGATGATGGAGATCAACAAGGTGTTTGCAGAAAACGGCATCAACATCTCCGGTCAGTTCCTGCAGACCAACGAGAAGGTCGGCTACGTGGTGATCGACGTCGATGCCGAGTACTCGGATCTGGCGCAGGAGAAGCTGCAGCACATCTCCGGCACTATCCGCAGCCGCGTATTGTTCTAACGTTTCACGCCGCACAAAAAAATGGGAGACCCGCAGGGGTCTCCCATTTTTTTAGCCGAACAACGCTTACTTGACGTTAACGGTGATGACCTTGGACACCACGGTCGGGTTGAATTGCATGTGCAGCTTGTCGCCCGCCACCAGTTGCAAGGTGTGCTTGCCCGGGGTGAGGGTCAGTTCGGTTTCGGTCTGGGCCTTGCCGTAATGGATCACGGTGTCGGTGGCCGGGATCGGCAGCTTGGCGTCCGGCAATTCCTTCTGATCGATCAGCAGGTGATGGTGACCGGTGCCGGCGGCCTGCTCGGTGGCCGGGGCCAGCGTCAAGCCTTCCATGCCGAACTTGACGGTGAAGGTCTTGTCGACGGTGGCGCCGTCCTTGGGCGAGACGATAAACACCTTGGCACCCTCAGGTGGAGCGCTGCGCGGGATGCCGTCAGCGGCGCCAGCCAACATCGATGCACCCAGCAGCAGGCTGGCCAGGGCGGTACGAGACATAAGGGCTTTCATTCGCTTCTCCAGTTTTGTATGAAATCTGTAGGTTCAGGACAACTTCGCGACATATTGCTGTCCAAGGCACTCGACACCCTGACAAAGCGATGCTGATCGGCGCCTCGCACATTCGAATCTAGGAGTGACCATGCGCTTCTCGCCTGGCCTGTTACTGTTGCTACCCCTCTTGAGTCCCTTGGCTCACGCCGAGTTGATCGACGATATCAACGATCGCGGTGAACTGCGCATCGTCCTGCAAGCCAATACGCCGCCTTACAACTTCAAGGACGGCGACAAGCTCACCGGTTTTGAAGTGGAGCTGGGCGAACAACTGGCCAAGGAGATGGACCTGCGCCCCTCGTTCATCACCACCGATGACGCCGACATGCTGTCGGGCGTGGAAACCGGCAAGTACGACGTGGCCATCAACCATATCGCTATGACTGCCGAGCTTGAGGATCGTTTCGATTTCAGCGAGGCGTACAGCGAGAAACCCGAGCTGGCGATTCCGTTTCAGAAGGGCAACCCGGCGTTCAAGGTGAGCCTGGACAACGCGTTGCATCGGGTGAAGGCCGATGGCCGGTTGAAGGCGATGTGGCGGAAATGGTTAAAGCCTGAGTAACACGCGGTGAATGTGCAAGGCGCTGGAGCCTCTGTGGCGAGCGGGCTTGCCCCGCGTTGGGGTGCGCAGCGCCCCCAATCAAGGAAAACGCGGTGTGCCTGACACTGCACTGCGCATGATTTTGGGGCTGCTGCGCACCCCAACGCGGGGCAAGCCCGCTCGCCACAAAGCCCGCTCACCACAAAGATGTGGTTACCTGAAATTTCAAGCTTTGAATCAGCACATTATTTTTTGATAAGCGCTGGGTCCCGGCCGAGTCGGTGCTTAGAAAGGCTCATTGCCCCGCCGGCGAAACCAGCCCGTAAGCGACAGCCGTTCGCGCGTGGCGGGCAACACTTCGTGGGGCACTTCGCCCGACAGGAACACCACCAGGCTGCCGCCGGTGGGCACCACATCGTGTTCGGTGCCGCCCTTGAGGTACATGCGCAACTGGCCGCCGTGCTCGGGCAGCCAGGCGTCATTCAGGTAGATAACGGCCGATACCATGCGCCGATCATCGTCGCGAAAACGGTCCACATGCCTGAGATAAAACGCGCCGGGCGGGTACATCGCAAAATGGCTTTCGAAATCTTCCAGGCCCAGGAACAGGCCACGGTTCATGGCCAGGCGCAGGCTGTCCATCACGGCCATGTAAGTGTCGCAGACGGCGGCGTCGCCCTCCTCCAGCCACTGGATATGGTCACCGCGAATCCCCTCACGAATCTCCTGCGTCGGGCCGCGCCCCACGGCCGCAGGCGCCAGCTCACCTTCGGCCGCACGTTTACGGCACTCAGCCGCCAACTCCAGGGTCAGAACCTCGGGCAGGAAGGCGTGCTGCTGCGACCAGCCTTTTTCGGCCAGGTCGTCGACAATGCGTTGCAGCAAGGGGTGATCGAGGGGTATTTGCATGGCGCGCATAGTATCCATACGCCTGGGAATTCGACAGCGCCGTCGAGCGACTGAACACACTTTAGTCAGGTGACTGATAGGACTTCTCGACAAATCCTACGCCCGACACGGACAATAGTGGCCGACTGACAGGAGTCCTTATGCGTCGTTTGTTTTTTTCCTTGCTGATGTTCTGCGTGTTGCCCGCCTGGGCAGACAGCCATGACCAGTTGTACAAGGTTGCCGGCTGGGCCGAACAACGTGCGCATTTCAATGACGCCCTCAGCGCCGCCCAGCAGCGCTACCGCAACAGCCTGCCGCCGGCGGTGTACCAGGCGCTGGTGGACAACAGCAACAAACGCTTCGCCGCCCAGGCCATGGACCAGCGGGCCGAGGCGCAATTGCGCAAGCACCTGGCCGACCCGCAACCGGCGCTGAGTTTTTTCCAGTCGCCGCTGGGCCGCAAGATCGTCGCCGCCGAGTTGCTCGCCACGCGCCGTGACCAACTGGCGAAAAACGCCCAGGGCCTGCCAAAAATCCAGGCCGACGCCACCCGCAGCCTGATCATCGGCCACCTGGCCCAGGCGTTGCCCGCCCGTGAAGCCGGTGCGGAAGTCAGCCTGGCGATTGCCGGCGTGGCGGCCGACAGCCTCAGCCAAATGATCCCCGGCTTGCTCGGCGGCGGGCAGGCCCAGGGCATGTTGAACGGCCAACGCGAACGGCTGATGCAGCAGATCGATAAGGACCTGTACAACACCTTGCTCTACGTCTATCGGGATTTGTCCGACCCGGAGCTGGAAGAATTCGCGACCTTTGCAGAGTCACCGCAGGGCAAGGCGTATTACCAGGCGGCGCTGGCGGCGATCCGGGCAGGATTGGCGGTGGGCCAAAGCACTTCAAGCCTGGCACCGTAAAAAATGTGGGAGGGGCTTGCTCCCGATAACAGAGTGCCAGTCGACACCAAGGCGACTGATGCACCGCTATCGGGAGCAAGCCCCTCCCACATTGCGAGCTGGATTACTTCAGGTGGTCCGTCAAATAGCGGAAGTACGCTTCGCGAATCGGCGCAATCTCATTGGCCAGGTGATGCCTCCCCTTGGCCAGCATCAGCACCTCGGGTTGCTCGAACTTGCTGCGCAGCACCTGCAGGTTGTGCTGCCAGTCTACCGTCATGTCTTCCTCGCCCTGCACAATCACCACTCGCCTTGCGCTGCGTGGCGCCGCTTCGATGCGCTTGATCCATTGCACCAGCGCTCCCACCCAGGCGGTGGGCAGTTGCCGGGGTTGCAGCGGATCGGCTTCAAGAAACGGTTTGAATTCGGGGTCGTGGGTGTTCTCGCTGAACCGCCGCGCGATGCCTTTGACGAATGGCCGCAGCAGGTAATAGCTGAGCTGCGACCAGCCCCAGGCGCGCGGGCGCACCAACGGGGACAGCAGCAGGACCTTGCCCTGGGCCGGACTGTCGGCGCCGTGGCTGAGCAAGTGGTCCACCACCACCGCGCCGCCGGTGCTTTGCCCGAACAGATGCCAGGGCTGCGGCAAGTGCAACGCCTGGGCCTGCTCGAACAACCCATGCACCACGTGCTGATACACCGCGAAATCATCGATGCTGGCACGCGTGCCGCTGGACAGACCGTGCCCGGGCAGGTCGCAGGCGATCACCACAAAACCCTGTTCCAGCGCCCAGTCCACCACATGCCGATACAGCCCCATGTGGTCATAGAAGCCATGAAACAAAAACATCGTCGCCACCGGCACCGGCGGCCACCATACCTGCGCCACCACCTCGAAGCCGTCCACCTCGAAGCGCCCCAGACGGCTCACCACCTTGCGCGAAGGCAAGTCAAGCCCGTAGAAACGCTGGTACACCCGCGCCTCGGCTGACAGCGGTTGCGCATCCACCAGCGGGCGCAGACTCGCGCGCAGGTGATCGGGGTCAAAGGTGACAGGCATAAAGGGTTCCAGACTCACGGTGAAGATGAAGATCGAGCTGCGATATTCATCTGTCGAGGCAGGCATGGCAAGCTACGCGACCCTTGAGGATCGATCCGAATGCGACAGCCCTACCGTTCCGCCCTGTTCGCCGGCCTGTTGCTGGTCCTCTGCACCGGCGTGCTGTGGGCGGCGTATGCCTGGTTTCAGGGCCGCTACCTGCGCGCCTTCAGCGCACACACGGCGGTATTCTCTGGCGATGCGCTGCGCCTGCCCGCCGAACTTGCCGGCCCCGGCCCGATTCGCCTGGTGCACTTCTGGGACCCGGCCTGCCCGTGCACGGTCGGCAACCAGCAGCACCTGGGCGACCTGATCGAGCACTACGCGCCCAGGGGCGTCGAGTTCTATGCCGTGCAAAAGCCCGGCAGCCATGGCCAGTTGCCCGCCAACCTGCTGGCGCTCAAAGCCCTCGACGCGCTGCCCGGCGCCGAGCAGATACCGGCCAGCCCGGCCGTGGGTATCTGGGACCGCAGCGGCAAGCTCGCCTATTTCGGGCCGTACAGCGAAGGGCTCACGTGCAACGCCAGAAACAGTTTTATCGAACCGATCCTGCAGGCGCTGGAGGGCGGCCGCGAGGTCAACGCCACCCACACCCTCGCGGTGGGCTGCTATTGCTCGTGGCCTTCGGCCCGTATTGCGCCCTGAACAGGCAACCTGAACGTAGGCTGTTGCGCCGGCGAACTTCGAAAACCGCGGCGTCCGGCTGCGGTATGTTGGCCGCTCCCAGACCACCGCACAGACCCCATGAGCCAACTGACTTTCATCCTCTGGATTCTCAACGTCATCGTTGATACGTCCGGCCAACTGGCCTTCAAGGCCGCCGCCACCCACAGCGCGGAATTTTCCGGCATGGCCCACTGGCGCCACATGCTGGCGCGCCACTGGTTCTGGATCGGCATCGGCCTCTACGTGATCGAGTTCGTGCTGTGGCTGGCCTTTCTGTCGCTGGTGCCGTTGTCGGTGGCGGTGATGCTCGGCTCGTTCAATATCGTGGTGATCATGATTGCCGGCCGCCTGTGGTTCAAAGAAAGCCTGACCAAATGGCGCTTGATCGGCATCCTGCTGATCGCCCTGGGCACTGTCGTTGTGGGGTTCGGCTGATGAAACGTTTTTATATCCTTGGTTTTCTCTCGCTGATCTTTTTCGACACCCTGGCCCAGGTCAGTTTCAAGTACGCCTCGATCCACGCCGAACCCCTGGCGATGGATGTGGCCTGGCTGGTCCGTGTGTTTGGTCACCCCTGGATCTACGGCGCGTTTGTCGGCTATATCGGTGCGTTCTTCACCTGGATGACCTTGATGAAACACGCGCCCATCGGCCCGGCGTTCGCGGCGTCCTACCTGGAGCTGATCAGCGTGACGCTGGTGTCGGTGTGGCTGTTCAACGACACGCTGACCCTTCCCAAGGTCATCGGCGGCCTGCTGATCGTGGCGGGCATTCTGTGTCTGGCGCGCCAGGAAAGCCCCGAGACCAAGACCGGCGAGACGGCGCTGGAAACCTCGCCCTCCTGAGGGTTACCTCGCAGCCCAACCTTGATGAATCTGCCGGACCAGTCGCGCGTTCAGCGCGTTCTGTTGCTGCTGCCAGATCTGCACCTGATCCGGCGGTAGCGCCACCTGGCCGTCCGACGCACTCAACCAACGCTTGAACGCACTCTGATAATGGTATTCGGACACGTCGCCAGTGATGTCGGCGCCGATAATCCGGCCCTGACAGGCCTCGATCAATGCCGCCAGGTGATGCTCCAGAAACTCACCCTGATCCCAGTTGGTGTTCACCACGTCCGGGCTCAGCACGTCCTTGTCGATGGACAGGTACACCGGCAGCGCTCGATCAAACTGCGCCAGAAACGCGCTCATCAGCGCATCGGCATGGCTGAAGGCGCGATTGCCGCGGCCACAGCCCACCCAGTTCATCCAGCGCGTATCGACGTTGACGTTCCAGTAGGTCAGCTTGCCCTTGAGCAGCGGCGACCAGTGATTTTCCCAGGCGTGCCCCAGGCCAATGTCCTGCGAGCCGATACCCAGTACATGCACATGCTCGACCTGCGGCAGACGGCTGGCCCAGTACACCCATGAACCGCAGTGGATGCCGAACGGGTAGCGCATGTTATCGGGGTGGTTGTCGCAGATGATCAGCTGGAATTTCTGCTGCGTGGGCAGGCGCTTGAGCAGCAGATGACTGAGGTGGTGATAGTCGCCGCTGCCGGTGAACACACAGCCATGCTCGTCGGGCATTCGCGTATCGAGGGCTTTTTCCAGCGCGTGGAATTGCCTCCAGCGGCAGCCGAAGCGGATGGTTTCCTGCCAGGCCTGCAACGGCAGGTGCACCGCGTCGGAAATGTCACTCACGGCCCCGTCAAAATCGAGGATCAGCGGTGTCAGGGCCTTCATGACGTGTGTTCCTGATGCCATTGGGTGTCGCTTTCAAAGTGATGACGCCAGCGGTTGCCCAGCTTGCGCAGCAGCGGGTTGCGCACCCACACCAGATGGCGGGTGAAGGTGAAGCTGGCGCCGAGGCTGGCCTTGACCTCAGGGTCGGTCCAGCCCGCCACGTAAAAATCCAGGCCCTGGGCAACGGCGTATTCCAGGTTCACGAACCAGCTGACCACGTACAGGTTGAAGTCCAGCGCCAGCGGGTAGTTGAGGCCGATGTACTTGTCGAGCAGCTTGCCGTCCTGCACGTAGCACAGGTTGTAGCCGACCAGTTCGTCGCAGTGCCAGTAACAGAACACACGCCCATGGCTGTGGGCGTCGCGCAGCAGTTCGGTAAAGAACGCCGGGGTGAGCAGGTCAAAATGGATCTCGCTCTGGTCGTATACCGCGCGGTACAGCCCGTAGAGGCGCGCCAGCCAGGCGTCGTCGTTGAAGCGCGCGTCGCCGGTTTGCAGCACTTCGATGTGCAGCGCCTCACGGCTGCGCAGTTTGCGTCGGATATTGCGGCGACGGCTGTAGGACAGACGCGCGAGGTAGTCGTCGACGCTGCTGAAGTTGATCGGCACATACGCCAGCGCCTGGCCTTCCAGACTGATGAAGCCGCGACGTGTGCAGTCATCGATCAGGAGTTGCGCGTAGTGGTTGTCGGCCTCGCTCAGCAGCGGCGATTGGCACGGCACGTCCTTGACGATGGTGAGCGCACGTTGCGGCGCGCATTCATGCTGCAACCACTGGGCAAGGTCCTGGGGCGACACGCCCTGGGGGAACGGCGCATATTCGCTGACGGTGGTGCCCACAAAGCAGCTGTCGATCCGCAGCCAGGCATGCCAGAGCCCGTAGCCTGGCCAGCCGCGCACACGTTCCACGAAGCTGTCGTCGGCGGTGGTCAGCAGGTCGAAGGGGGTGAAGAAGTACGGCAGGCCCTGATGGGAAACCTGCGCGTCAAAACCCACCGGCGGGTGCCGCAAAAAACCTGCAATCAGCGAGGGGGCTTCCAGGCAGCCGGTATAGGCAACCTCGGGACGCAGCGGGGCGGGTAACGGTTGCACGGCGCAGGTCATGGCAAAAAAGCTCGAAAGTATCCCGCGCCATAGTGCCCCAGCGGGGCGCGGGCCACTTGAACCTCGGCTGTCGAGGCGGCAATCGGCATTTCATCGCCAAACCCATTAGACTTCGATGACCTTTGAAGGCGACTGACCAAGGACCGTCCATGAAACGCAGCCTGATCGTGCTTGCCCTGCTGATCGTCGCCGTCATGGCCGGCGTTGGCGGCTATGTCTACAGCAAACAACCGACCCGCCAGGGCACGCAGACGCTGGCCAACCTGCAAGGCTCGGTCACGGTGCGCTATGACGAGCGTGGCGTGCCGCACATTCGCGCCGGCAACGAGGCCGATCTGTATCGCGCCCTCGGCTATGTGCAGGCCCAGGACCGGCTGTTCCAGATGGAGATGATGCGGCGCCTGGCCCGTGGCGAACTGGCCGAGGTGCTGGGGCCCAAACTGCTGGAGACCGACAAGCTGTTTCGCAGCCTGCGCATTCGCGAGCGCGCCGCTGACTACGTGGCGCACATGGACCACGAGTCCGCGACCTGGAAAGCCCTGCAAGCCTACCTCGACGGCATCAACCAGTATCAGGCCGGCCACCCCAGCCCCCTGGAGTTCGACGTGCTGGGCATTGCCAAGCGGCCGTTCACCGCCGAGGACAGCGTCAGTGTTGCCGGGTACATGGCCTACAGCTTTGCCGCCGCGTTTCGTACCGAGCCGTTGCTGACCTATATCCACGACCGGTTGGGCAGCGACTACCTGAAGGTCTTCGACCTCGACTGGCAGCCCAGGGGCGCCCTGAACCTGGCAGACAGCGACTGGCAACACCTCGGCGCCCTTGCCCGGTTGAGCGATCAGGCCCTGGCCGACAATGGTTTGCCGCAGTTCGAAGGCAGCAACGCCTGGGCCATCAGTGGCAGCCGCACCCAGAGCGGCAAGCCGTTGCTGGCGGGCGACCCGCATATTCGTTTTTCGGTGCCGGCGGTGTGGTACGAGGCGCAGCTGTCGGCGCCGGGCTTTGAGCTGTACGGCTACCACAACGCGCTGTCGCCGATGGCGTTTCTGGGGCACAACCTGGACTTCGGCTGGAGCCTGACCATGTTCCAGAACGATGACCTCGACCTGATCGCCGAGAAGACCAACCCGGACAACCCCAACCAGGTCTGGTACCACGGCCAATGGGTCGACATGACCCGCAGCGAACAGCAGATTGCAGTCAAGGGCCAGGAGCCGGTCACCCTCACCCTGCGCCGCTCGCCCCACGGCCCGATCATCAACAGTGTGCTCGGCGATAACAGCGGCACGACGCCGATTGCCATGTGGTGGGCGTTTCTCGACACCGACAACCGCAGCCTCGAAGGCTTCTACGAACTCAACCGCGCCGACACCCTGGCCAAGGCGCGCGCGGCGTCTTCCAAAGTGTCGGCGCCGGGCCTGAACATCGTGTGGGCCAATGCCAAGGGCGACATCGGCTGGTGGGCGGCGGCGCAATTGCCGATGCGGCCGCCGGGCGTGAATGCCGGGATGATCCTCGACGGCAGCACACCGGAAGGCGACAAACTGGGCTTCTACCCGTTCAGTGCCAACCCGCAGGAAGAGAACCCGGCGCGGGGTTACGTGGTGTCCGCCAATGCCCAGCCGGTATCGCCCACCGGCATGGAAATCCCTGGTTATTACAACCTGCCCGACCGTGGCCAGCAGTTGAATGCGCAGTTGAGCGACAACAGCGTGAAGTGGAACGTCACCAACAGCCAGGCTCTGCAACTGGGCACCACCACGGCGTTCGGCCCGCGCCTGCTGGCGCCGTTGTTGACGGTGCTGCGAGAGGTGGTCAAGGACCCGGCCCAGTTGCAGCTGGTGGAGCAACTGGCGGCGTGGAAAGGCGATTATCCGCTCGATTCCACCAGTGCCACGCTGTTCAACCAGTTCCTGTTCAACCTGGCCGAGGCGGCCTTCCACCCCAAACTTGGCGACGCACTGTTCAAGACCCTGCTCAGCACCCGCGTGATCGACGCCGCGCTGCCGCGCCTGGCTGCGTCCGCGGACTCACCCTGGTGGGACGGCAAGCGCGCCGACACCGTCAAGCGCGCGTGGGACAACAGCCTGAGCCATCTCAAGGCTACATTCGGCGACGACCCGACGCAGTGGCAATGGGGCAAGGCGCACACCCTGACCCACGGCCATCCGCTGGGCTCGCAACAGCCGCTGGACCAGATCGTTAACGTCGGCCCGTTCGCCGCGCCCGGCACCCACGAAGTACCGAACAACCAGTCAGCCAATATCGGCCCGGCGCCCTGGCCCGTCACCTACGGCCCCTCCACCCGCCGCCTGATCGACTTCGCCGATGCCGCCCATGCCCTCACCATCAACCCGGTCGGACAAAGCGGCGTGCCGTTCGACGCGCATTACAGCGACCAGGCACAAACCTACATCGAGGGCGGCTACGAACAGGCGCACTTCACCGACGAGGAAGTCACCGCCAACACGCGCGGCACGCTCAAGCTGCTGCCAGCGCGATAGGCATTGGTCGAGGGGCACTCTCAAACCGGTGCCTCAAACCGGTGCGGCGAAGTTGAGCCTGAACCGCTGCGGCGTCACCCCCAGCCGGCGGCTGAACACGCTGCGCATGTGCTGTGCATCGCGAAAGCCGCACTGATAAGCCACCGTCTTGAGCGGCGCGCGGGTGCTTTCGAGCATCACCCGCGCGGCATCCACGCGTGCACGCTCGACGAACTCCGCCGGGGTGATGTGCGCTTCACGGGCGAACACCCGGGAGAAATTGCGCGCACTCATGCTGGCCGCCCTGGCCAGATCGGCGATGGTCAAATCCCCGGTTAAATTGGCCAACACATACAACTGCACCCGAGCCACCGCCGAGGAGGTGTCGGCATGGGGTGTGAGAAATGGGCTGAACTGCGACTGCCCGCCCGAACGCTGGGTGAACACCACAAGGCGCTTGGCAACGCTCAAGGCCACCTCCGGCCCGTGATCCTGGGCCAGCAGGTACAACGACAAATCGATACCCGCCGTCACACCGGCCGAGGTGTAGAGGTTGCCGTCCTGCACGTAAAGACGGTCGGCCTCGACCCGCGCCGAGGGGCACAGGCGCGCCAGGTCAGCGGCATCGTTCCAATGCGTTGTCACGGTTTTCCCGCCCAGCAAACCGGCACGCGCGAGCATGAACGCGCCGTTGCAGATCGACCCGAAGCGCTGCGACCGGGCCGCTGCGCCGCGCAACCAATCATAGAACTGCGCGCCGAAGTCCTCGAAGGGCAACTGCGGGCCGCCGGCGACCAGCAGCAGATCACAGGTTTGCAGAGCTTCGCTGTAGTGCTTGTGGGCTTGCAGCGACAACCCATTGGAAGCGGCCATCACGCCGTGACCCACACCGATCACTTCCAGTTGGTAATGGTCCTCGGGCGCCAGGAATCGGTTCGCCTCGCAGAACACATCCATGGGTCCGCTCACGTCCAGCGACTGGACGCCAGGGAAGATCAGGATGGCGACGGTTCTATGCATGACGACACCTTTATAGGGCTGACCCGACACCCCTGTGGGAGCTGACTTGCCTGCGATGCAGACACCTCGGTGTATCAGGTATATCGAGGTGATGCTATCAGGCAAGCCACCGCCCCCATTCGACCGAGTACACCCCTGGCACGATGTGTCGGCATATTGGCCGCAATCGCACCCTCGCCGCGATGGCCGCCCGGCAGGTGCGCGACCAGACTGGGTGCTTCCCACAGGAGAACAACCATGACCACGACCATCGCCGGCATCAAGATCCCCGACAGCGCCCTGGCCAGGGCCGCTACCGACTACATCCGCGACATCGAGTCCGACCTGCTCTACCACCACTCGCGCCGGGTGTTCCTGTTTGGCGCATTGAGCGGTGAACGCAAGCAGTTGGCGTACAACCCTGAGTTGCTGTACGTCGGCGCGATGTTCCATGACCTGGGCTTGATGGAAGGCCATCGCAGCGACGACAAGCGCTTCGAAGTGGACGGCGCCAATGCGGCGGCGAAGTTTCTCAAGCCTTACGGGCTGAGCGATGACGATATCGAGCAGGTATGGCTGTCCATCGCCCTGCACACAACCCCGGGGGTGCCGCAGCATCTGCGCCCCACGGTGGCGCTGGTAACCGCCGGTGTGGAAATGGACGTGCTGGGCATGGACTACGCCGCGTTCAGCAGCGCGCAACGCGAGGCTGTGGTGCATGCGCATCCACGCGGTGAGGGGTTCAAGGAGTGCATCATCTGTGCATTTGCCGACGGCTTGCGCCATCGTCCGCAGACCACGTTTGGTAACGTAAAGACCGATGTTCTGCTGGACCAGGTGCCGGGGTTCAAGCCGACGAATTTTGTACAGGTGATTCGCACCTCGCCGTGGGCAGCGTAATCAACTTGAAATGCAATTAAAGGTGGGAGGGGGCTTGCTCCCGATAGCAGTGGGTCAGTCTCACTTCAATTGACTGACACCCTACTCTCGGGAGCAAGCCCCCTCCCACACTTTAAATTGGAGCCGGCGCGCGGCGTTTGTCGGGCTGTTTCCAGCCTTCGGCGGCGGCTTCTTCGATGGCTTGCTGAATAGCCTTCTTGCGATGCTCTTCGGCACGCCGGCTGAAGAACCACACCAGAAACGTCACCAGCGACACCGCCAACAGAATCAGACTCGCCACGGCGTTGATCTCGGGTTTGACCCCCAGGCGCACCGCCGAGAACACTTCCATCGGCAAGGTGGTCGAACCCGGCCCCGACACGAAGCTGGCCAGTACCAAATCGTCCAGCGACAGCGCAAACGACATCATGCCGCCCGCCGCCAGCGACGGCGCGATCATCGGGATGGTGATCAGGAAGAACACCTTCCACGGCCGCGCGCCCAGGTCCATCGCCGCTTCTTCAATCGACAGGTCCAGCTCACGCAGGCGCGCCGATACCACCACCGCCACGTACGCCGCGCAGAAGGTGGTGTGGGCGATCCAGATGGTGACGATGCCACGTTCCTGGGGCCAGCCGATCAACTGCGCCATCGCCACGAACAGCAGCAACAGCGACAGACCGGTGATCACTTCGGGCATCACCAGCGGCGCGGTGACCAGGCCGCCGAACAGCGTGCGGCCCTTGAACTGGCTGATGCGCGTCAGCACGAAGGCCGCCAGCGTACCCAGCGCCACCGCCGCCACCGCCGTGTAGCAGGCGATTTCCAGCGAGCGCGCCACCGAGCCCATCAACTGGGTGTTGTCCAGCAGGCCCACGTACCATTTGATCGACCAACCGCCCCACACCGTCACCAGCTTGGATTCGTTGAACGAGTAGATCACCAGGATCAGCATCGGCAAGTAGATGAACAACAAGCCTGCGACCAGCATGAAGCTGGAGAAACGAAAGCGTTTCATATCTTGCCCTCCAGCTCTTTGGCCTGGCTGCGGTTGAACAGGATGATTGGCACGATCAGGATCGCCAGCATCACCACCGCCAGGGCGGACGCCACCGGCCAGTCACGGTTATTGAAGAATTC
This sequence comes from Pseudomonas sp. MH9.3, assembly GCF_034354675.1. Classification (NCBI taxonomy): domain Bacteria; kingdom Pseudomonadati; phylum Pseudomonadota; class Gammaproteobacteria; order Pseudomonadales; family Pseudomonadaceae; genus Pseudomonas; species Pseudomonas sp. MH9.3. The sequence continues at coordinate 3,376,585 of NZ_CP133785.1, forward strand.
CTGCCACAGCACTTTACCGATCATCAGGGTTTCCGGGCCGCCGAGCAGTTCGGGGATCACGAACTCGCCCACCACCGGGATAAACACCAGCATGCAACCGGCAATGATGCCGTTCTTGGACAGCGGCACGGTGATTTTCCAGAAGCTGTTGAAGGTGCTCGAACCCAGATCGGATGCGGCTTCCAGCAGGCTCTGATCGTGCTTCACCAGGTTGGCGTACAGCGGCAGGATCATGAACGGCAGGTACGAATAGACCACGCCGATGTACACCGCAATGTTGGTGTTGAGGATCTGCAGCGGCTCGCTGATCAGCCCCATGGACATCAGGAAGCCATTGAGCAGACCGTTGTTGCTGAGGATGCCCATCCACGCATACACGCGGATCAGGATCGCGGTCCAGGTCGGCATCATGATCAGCAGCACCAGCACCGTCTGCATCTCTTTGCGCGCGGTGGCGATGGCGTAGGCCATCGGGTAACCGACCAGCAGGCACAGCAGCGTGCTGAAAAACGCCATTTTCAGCGAGCCGAGGTAGGCGGCGATGTACAGCTCGTCCCCCGCCAGCAGACTGTAGTTGGCCAGGTTCAGCACCACTTGCAGCTTCTGCTCAACGTAGGTGTAGATCTCGGTGTACGGCGGGATCGCCACATCGGCTTCGGCAAAGCTGATTTTCAACACGATGAAAAACGGCAGTGCGAAAAACAGGAACAGCCACAGGAACGGAATCCCGATGACCACCTGCTTGCCACTGGGGACGAGGCGGTTCAAGCGCCGTTTGAGTTTTTTTGTGTTCATGAGCGCAGTACCACGCCGCTGTCGTCTTCCCACCACACGTACACCTGATCACCCCAGGTAGGGCGCTGGCCACGGCGCTCGGCGTTGGCGACGAAGGACTGCACCAGCTTGCCGCTCGGCAGCTCCACGTAGAACACCGAGTGACCGCCCAGGTAAGCGATGTCGTGCACCTTGCCGCTGGACCAGTTGTGTTCGCAGGTCGGCATCTCTGAGGTGACCAACAGTTTTTCCGGGCGGATGGCGTAGGTCACCGACTTGTCTTCCACCGCAGTGGCGATGCCGTAGCCCACGTAGATGTCGCGGTCCAGGTCCGGGCATTTGAGCACCGCGTGGCCTTCGGCGTCGTCCACCACCTGGGTTTCGAAGATGTTGACGTTGCCGATGAATTCGCACACCAGACGGCTGGTCGGCGTCTCGTAGATATCGATCGGGCTGCCGATCTGCGCGATCCAGCCCAGGTGCATGATCGCGATGCGCTCGGCCATGGTCATGGCCTCCTCCTGGTCGTGGGTGACCATCACGCAGGTCACGCCGACGCGCTCGATGATCTCCACCAGCTCGAGCTGCATCTGCGAGCGCAGTTTCTTGTCCAGCGCGCCCATCGGCTCATCGAGCAGCAGCAGTTTCGGGCGCTTGGCCAGGGAGCGGGCCAGGGCCACGCGCTGGCGCTGACCGCCGGACAACTGGTGCGGCTTGCGCTTGGCGTACTGGCTCATCTGCACCAGCTTGAGCATCTCGGCCACGCGGGCGTCGACTTCGGCCTTGGGGATCTTGTCCTGCTGCAGGCCGAAGGCGATGTTCTGCGCCACGGTCATGTGCGGGAACAGCGCGTAGGACTGGAACATCATGTTGATCGGCCGCTCGTAGGGCGGCATGTCGGTGATGTCCACACCGTCGAGGTAGATGCGGCCTTCGGTCGGGCGCTCGAAACCTGCAAGCATGCGCAGCAGGGTGGACTTGCCCGATCCCGAACCGCCGAGCAGGGCGAAAATCTCGCCTTTCTTGATTTCCAGGGACACATCGTCCACGGCAATCGTCTCGTCGAACTTCTTCGTGACCCGGTCGATTTTGACCAGCACCTTCTTCGGTGTCTGGTCGCCCTCGAGGGCTTTCTTGTAGGCGCCGGAGGCAACAGCCATTTACGAAACTCCCAAAAAAAGAGTGCAGTTCGCCCAATGCGGGCGAACCCTGGATAGTTTGAGCGCTACTTGCCCGTCTTGACCTTGGTCCAGCTACGGGTCATCAAGCGTTGCACCTTCGGGGGTAGCTCGAAGTTGACGAATGTCCGGTCGAGAACCGCCTGCGGTGGGTAAACCGCTGCGTCGGTGCGTATCGATTGCTCCATCAGTGTGTCCGACCCCGGGTTAGGGTTGGCGTAACCGACGTAATCACTGACCTGGGCGATCACCTCAGGTTGCAGCAAATAGTTGATGAAGGCGTGGGCTTCCTTGACGTTGGTGGCGTCCTTGGGAATCGCCAGTACGTCGAACCACAGGTTGCCGCCTTCCTTGGGAATCGCGTAGGCGATGTTCACGCCCTTGCCTGCTTCGGCCGCACGGGCCTTAGCCTGGAACACATCGCCGGAGAAACCGGCCGCCACGCAGATATTGCCGTTGGCCAGGTCCGAGATGTATTTGGAGGAATGGAAGTAGGTCACGTAGGGCCGTACTTTGAGCAGCTTCTCTTCGGCCTTCTTGTAGTCGGCCGGGTTGGTGCTGTTGGGATCCAGGCCCATGTAGTTGAGCACCGCCGGCAGCATCTCATCGGCCGAGTCCATGAACGACACGCCGCAGCTGGCGAGCTTCTTCATGTTTTCCGGTTCGAACAGCACCGCCCAGGAGTCGATATGGTCGACGCCCAGCACCTCTTTCACTTTATCGACGTTGTAGCCGATGCCGTTGGTGCCCCACAGGTACGGCACAGAATACTGGTTACCCGGATCGTTCTTTTCCAGACGCTTGAGCAACGCCGGGTCAAGATTGGAATAATTAGTCAGCAATGACTTGTCGAGCTTCTGGAACGCCCCAGCCTTGATCTGCTTGCCGAGAAAGTGGTTGGACGGCACTACCACGTCGTAGCCGGTGCGTCCGGCCAGCAGCTTGCCTTCCAGGGTTTCGTTGGAATCAAACACGTCGTACACGGGCTTGATGCCGGTGGCCTTTTCGAAGTTGGCCAGGGTGTCGGGGCCGATGTAGTCCGACCAGTTATAAATATGCACCGTCGGTGCAGCCTGCACGCTGACAGCCAGCGTGATACCTGCACCCACCAGCAAGGCTTTGCGAAATAAAGAAATTGGCAAGTGGAGGTCCTCTTCAATAGTTGGCCCTGAAGTTGTTGCCCGGCAACAAAACCGGCGCGCAACTTACCTTCGATAAACCGATCCGGCAAAACTTTCTTTCATTTAATTAATGTGTGGGAGGGCGTTTGCGCCCTCCCACGGGTAGCAGGGCTTACTTGCCCGACTTGATCTTGGTCCAGCTGCGCGTCATCTCGCGCTGGGTAGCGGCCGGCAGGTCGGCAATTGCATACAGCTTGGCTTGCACGTCCGCTGGCGGGTAGATGCCCGGGTCGCTGGTGATGTCTTTATCGACCAGTGCGGTAGCCTTCTCGTTACCGTTCGGGAAACGCACGCTGTTGGTGATCGACGCCATCACTTCCGGCTTGAGCAGGTAGTTCATGAACTTATAGGCGGCATCGACGTTTTCGGCATCCTTGGGAATGGCGACCATGTCGAAGAAGCTGCCGGCGCCTTCCTTGGGAATGTCGTAGGCCACCTTGACCTTGCCGCCGGCTTCGGCCGCGCGGGACTTGGCCTGCTGGATGTCACCCGAGTAACCCACGGCTACGCAGATGTTGCCGTTGGCCAGGTCCGAGATGTACTTGGACGAGTGGAAGTAGCCGATCGAAGGACGGATTTTCAGGAACAGCGCTTCGGCTTGCTTGAGGTCGTCTTTCTTCTGGCTGTCGGTTGGCAGGCCCAGGTAATGCAGGGCAATCGGCAGCATTTCGGTGGGCGAATCGAGGAAGCTCACGCCGCAGCTTTTCAGCTTGGCGATGTTCTCGGGCTGGAGCAGCACGTCCCACGAGTCGATCTTGTCCACGCCCAGCGCAGCCTTGACCTTCTCCGGGTTGTAGCCGATGCCGATGGAGCCCCACATGTACGGGAACGCGTGCTTGTTGCCCGGGTCGCTGACCGACACGGCTTTGAGCAGGGATTTGTTCAGGTTGCTGTAGTTGGGCAACTTGGACGTGTCCAGTTCCTGGTACACACCGGCCTTGATCTGCTTGGCGAGGAAATTGTTCGACGGCACGACGATGTCGTAACCGGACTTGCCCGCCAGCAACTTGGCTTCCAGGGTTTCGTTGCTGTCGAACACGTCGTACACCACTTTGATGCCCGACTCTTTTTCAAAGTTGGCGATGGTGTCCGGTGCAATGTAGTCGGACCAGTTGTACACGTGCAGCACTTTACTGTCTGCCTGGGCCGCGCCCGCCATTGCGCCCATCAGGGACAAGGCGAGGAGGGTCTTGCCAGCGTTTTTCAAACCTGATGCCTTCATTATGGTGATGCTCCGATTTTTTCTTTATTAGCCACAGCCTGCGTTATTTGATGCGTGCTGAGACTAGCACTTAGCCCTGCAATTGGGCCAAGGTCAGGTCCAGGCAGGTACGCGCCTTGGTCACCAGTTCGTCAATTTCCGCGTGGCTGATCACAAGCGGCGGAGAAATGATCATGGTATCGCCCACGGCACGCATGATCAGGCCGTTGTTGAAGCAAAAGTTACGACAGATCATGCCTGCGCCACGGCCTTCATAACGCTTGCGCGTGGCCTTGTCCTGCACCAGCTCAATCGCACCCAGCAAGCCAACACCGCGTACTTCGCCCACCAACGGATGATCCGCAAGCTCGCGCAGACGTTTCTGCAAATAGGGTGCCGTTTCATCCTGCACACGCTGGATGATTTTCTCGTCGCGCAGAATGCGGATGTTTTCCAGCGCCACCGCCGCCGCCACCGGATGCCCGGAGTAGGTGAAGCCGTGGTTGAAATCACCGCCTTCATTGAGCACGGCCACCACGTCGTCGTGCACGATCAACCCGCCCATGGGGATGTAGCCCGAGGTCAGGCCCTTGGCGATGGTCATCATGTGCGGCTTGAGCCCGTAGAAGTCGCTGCCGAACCACTCACCGGTTCGGCCGAAGCCGCAGATCACTTCGTCGGCGACAAACAGAATGTCGTACTTCGCAAGAATTTCCTTGATGCGCGGCCAGTAGGTCGCAGGCGGCACGATCACGCCACCCGCGCCCTGGATCGGCTCGGCAATAAAGGCGCCGACGTTGTCCACGCCCAGCTCCAGGATCTTGGCTTCCAACTGGTCGGCGGCCCATACGCCAAACGCCTCCGGGCTCATGTCGCCGCCTTCGCCAAACCAGTACGGCTGAGCGATGTGGGTAATGCCAGGGATCGGCAGGTCGCCCTGCTCGTGCATATAAGTCATGCCGCCCAGGCTGGCGCCGGCCACGGTGGAGCCGTGGTAGCCATTTTTGCGGCTGATGATGGTTTTCTTGTTCGGCTGGCCTTTGATCGCCCAATAGTGGCGGACCATGCGCAACATGGTGTCGTTGCCTTCGGAGCCGGAGCCGGCGAAAAACACGTGATTCATGCCGGCGGGCGCGACGTCGGCGATAGCCTTGGCCAATTCCAGGGCCGGCGGGTGGGCGGTCTGGAAGAACAGGTTGTAGTACGGCAGGGCTTTCATCTGTTTGGCGGCGGCGTCGGCCAGCTCATCGCGGCCGTAGCCGATGGCCACGCACCACAGGCCGGCCATGCCGTCGAGGATCTTGTTGCCTTCGCTGTCCCACAGGTAAACACCGTGGGCCTTGGTGATGATCCTCGGGCCTTTCTCTTTCAATTGCTTGAAGTCGCTGAACGGCGCCAGGTGGTGATCGTTGCTCAAGGCTTGCCATTCACGGGTTTGCGGGTTGTTGCTGGACATACAGGTCTCCTGGTTCGGTGAAGGGCGCGCCGTCTGCACAGCGCGCCCGGCGCATCAGACGGCGAAGAGCAGGAATTCCCGCTCCCACGAACTGATCACGCGCTTGAAGTTTTCATGCTCGGCCCGCTTGACCGCGACGTAGCCGGTGATGAATTTCTGCCCGAGGTATTTCTCGATGGTCTTGCTGTTTTCCATGCGTTCCAGGGCGTCTTCGATGGTCAACGGCAGGCGCAGGTTGCGTCGCTCGTAGCCTCGGCCCACCACTGGCGCGCTGGGGTTGTGCTGCTCGACCATGCCGATGTAGCCACACAGCAGGCTGGCGGCAATCGCCAGGTACGGGTTGGCGTCGGCGCCTGGCAGGCGGTTTTCGACACGACGGTTCTGCGGGCCGGCATCCGGTACACGCAGGCCGACGGTGCGGTTCTCCTCGCCCCACTCCACGTTCACCGGCGCCGAGGTGTCGGGCAGGAAGCGGCGGAACGAGTTCACGTTGGGCGCAAACAGCGGCAGCAGTTCGGGGATGAATTTCTGCAGGCCGCCGATGTGATTGAGGAACAGCTGACTCATGGTCCCGTCTTCGTTGGAGAAGACGTTCTTGCCGGTGGCAATATCAATGATGCTCTGGTGCAGGTGCATCGCGCTGCCCGGCTCGCCGGTCATGGGTTTGGCCATGAAGGTGGCGGCCACGTTGTGCTTGAGCGCGGCTTCGCGCATGGTGCGTTTGAACACCAGAATCTGGTCGGCCAGGGACAGCGCGTCGCCGTGACGGAAGTTGATTTCCATCTGCGCGGTGCCGTCTTCGTGGATCAGGGTGTCGAGGTCCAGCTCCTGCAATTCGCACCAGTCGTAGACGTCTTCGAACAGCGGGTCGAATTCGTTGGCCGCTTCGATGGAGAAGGACTGGCGACCGGTCTCCGGGCGCCCGGAACGGCCAATCGGCGGTTGCAGCGGGAAGTCCGGGTCTTCGCAGCGTTTGGTCAGGTAGAACTCCATCTCCGGCGCCACGATGGGCTGCCAGCCTTTGTCGGCGTAGAGCTTGAGGACTTTCTTGAGCACGTTGCGCGGCGACAGCTCGATGGGGTTGCCTTGCTTGTCGTAGGTGTCGTGGATCACCTGGGCGGTGGGCTCGATGGCCCAGGGCACGAGGAACACGGCGTTCTGGTCGGGGCGGCAGATCATGTCGATGTCGGCCGGGTCGAGCAGTTCGTAATAGATGTCGTCTTCGACATAGTCGCCGGTCACGGTCTGCAACAGCACGCTCTCGGGCAGGCGCATGCCTTTTTCGGCGATGAACTTGTTGGTCGGCGAGATCTTGCCTCGGGTGATACCGGTGAGGTCGCCAATCATGCATTCGACTTCTGTGATCTTGTGGTCTTTCAACCAATCGGTGAGCTGGTCGAGGTTGTTACTCATAAATGCCTCTGGGCTGGGTTTCCTGGCGTCCATTAAAGGCCAGGCGTTGGTTGACGCAGCATCCGCGTCGTTTTTTCGTTCAGGGTAGGAGCTTACCTGCCATTTGCTGCAACGTTGCATTCCTCAGGCCAACCTTGTGCGTAATTTTGATCGGCGCGGCGGTCATCTGCGGCGTGATCGCAATCGAGGAGGCAAAAAAGAGGAAGACCCGGGCGTCAAGAATATTGGCCGGTGCGCGGTGCTTGGCGAGGCATAAATGGAGAGATGACAGGACTTGTCTGATACAGGTCAAGACGCCAACTGGCGGAAGGCGAGACATGAAGCACCCCGGTATTATTGCTGTTATGGGTTTGAATCGAGCTTAGCCTTGTTCATTTTTTTACACAACACCCCCGTAAAAAATACAACACGGCCCGCTTTAGGCTGCGACTCCCCAGCCGCGCAAACCCAAAAAAGCGCCGCAAAAAGCCCCAAAAAAGGCCACGCGGCGCTTTTTCAGGGCAAAAAAGGCCTCGCTTGACTTCGGCATGCCGTTCGGGTTGACTGAAACCAGAAAAGATCAATGATTGATATTTTTAACAACAAAGGTGTTGCATCATGTCGGTACCCCCGCGTGCCGTTCAGCTTAACGAAGCGAACGCGTTCCTTAAGGATCATCCTGAGGTTCTGTACGTAGACCTTCTAATTGCGGATATGAATGGTGTGGTGCGCGGCAAGCGCATCGAACGCACCAGTCTCCACAAGGTTTACGAGAAGGGCATTAACCTGCCTGCCTCTTTATTTGCCCTGGATATCAACGGCTCGACGGTGGAAAGCACCGGCCTGGGTCTGGACATCGGTGATGCTGACCGAATCTGTTATCCGATCCCCGACACCCTGTGCAATGAACCCTGGCAAAAGCGCCCGACCGCGCAATTGCTGATGACCATGCACGAACTGGAAGGTGAACCTTTCTTCGCCGATCCTCGCGAAGTGCTGCGCCAGGTGGTGAGCAAGTTCGACGATCTTGGCCTGACCATCTGCGCCGCCTTCGAGCTTGAGTTCTACCTGATCGACCAGGAGAACGTGAACGGCCGCCCCCAACCGCCCCGCTCGCCGATCTCCGGCAAACGTCCGCACTCGACACAGGTCTACCTGATCGACGACCTCGACGAGTACGTCGACTGCCTCCAGGACATTCTGGAAGGTGCCAAAGAGCAAGGCATCCCGGCCGACGCCATCGTCAAGGAAAGTGCCCCGGCGCAGTTCGAAGTGAACCTGCACCACGTTGCCGACCCGATCAAGGCCTGCGACTACGCGGTACTGCTCAAGCGACTGATCAAGAACATCGCCTACGACCATGAGATGGACACCACCTTCATGGCCAAGCCCTACCCGGGCCAGGCTGGCAACGGTTTGCACGTACACATTTCGATCCTGGACAAAGACGGCAAAAACATCTTTGCCAGCGAGGATCCCGAGCAGAACGCCGCATTGCGTCACGCGATCGGCGGTGTGCTCGAGACCCTGCCCGCCCAGATGGCGTTCCTGTGCCCGAACGTCAACTCCTACCGTCGTTTCGGCGCACAGTTCTACGTGCCGAACTCGCCGTGCTGGGGCCTGGACAACCGCACCGTGGCGATTCGCGTGCCCACCGGCTCGTCCGATGCCGTGCGTATCGAACACCGCGTGGCCGGTGCCGATGCCAACCCTTACCTGCTGATGGCTTCGGTCCTGGCGGGCGTGCACCACGGTCTGACCAACAAGATCGAGCCGAATGCACCGGTGGAAGGCAACAGCTACGAGCAGAACGAACAAAGCCTGCCGAACAACCTGCGCGATGCCTTGCGCGAGCTGGACGACAGTGAAGTGATGGCGCGGTACATCGATCCCAAATACATCGATATTTTCGTCGCCTGCAAGGAAAGCGAGCTGGAAGAGTTTGAACACTCCATCTCCGACCTTGAGTACAACTGGTACCTGCATACCGTTTAAGCGGTTGCGGTAGTTGAAAAGACGCTGCTGACTTCGGTCAGTGGCGTTTTTTTTGGGTTTATTCGGGGAGACCGAGGTGGATTCATCGGGGGCAAGCCCCCTCCCACACTGGATCTGTGACCACATTCAACATGTGGGAGGGGGCTTGCCCCCGATAGCGGTCTGGCAGACAACACACCTTCCTACTCATACAATGCCTGCTGCCTTGTAGGAGACTTCCATGTCCACCCGCCCCACCGTCACTCGCAAACCCCGCGCCCGCAGCCAGGCGCGGATCGACACGATCCTGGATGCCGCCCGCGCGTTGCTGGCCGCCGAAGGCGTGGCCGGTTTGTCGATCTACAGTGTGGCCAAGCGCGCGCAGATTCCGGCGGCGTCGGTGTACCACTTTTTTGCCAGTGTGCCGGCGTTGCTGCAAGCGTTGACGGCGGATGTGCACGCGGCCTTCCGTGCGGCCATCGAGGCCCCCATCGAGCATGACTCGCTCAAGCAATGGCGCGACCTGTCCGCTGTCGTCGAGCAGCGCATGCTTAGCATCTACGCGCATGATGCTGTCGCGCGCCAGTTGATCCTCACCCAGCACGGGCTCACTGAAGTGACCCAGGCCGACCGTCAGCATGATCTGGAGTTGGGGGATTTGATGCTGGCCGTGTTCAACCGCCACTTCGAGGTGCCGACGCTACCCAACGATGTGGACGTGTTTGCATTGGCGCTGGAGTTGAGCGACCGCGTGTATGCGCGCTCGGTGCATCAGCATGGGCGGATTACGCCGCGCATGGCGGAGGAAGGGATGCGGGTATTTGATGCGTATGTGGGGCTCTACTTGCCGGCGTACTTGCCCAAGCGGTAAGGGTGGCTGGGCGCGCCTCATCGGGGGCAAGCCCCCTCCCACACGTTGACCTGTGAACACATTCAAAATGTGGGAGGAGGCTTGCCCCCGATGACGGCCTCAAGAGCACTCACAACTTGGCAATCGACACCTCAGTGGATTTCACAAAGGCGATCACTTCACTGCCGATCACCAGTTCCAGCTCTTTGACCGAGCGCGTGGTGATCACCGACGTGACGATGCCCGAGGCGGTCTGCACGTCGATCTCCGACAAAACGTCGCCGACCACGATTTCCTTGATGGTGCCCTTGAACTGGTTGCGCACGTTGATGGCTTTGATAGTCATGGTGTTTTTCCTGTGTGGGTTATTGAGCCCAACGCAATTGCGTCGGCAGCGGTGAAACAGGTTCGGGTTCCGGCGGCACGCCGGGCAAGGACAGCACGCGGTTGAGCACTTCGGCTTCCAGTGCGGCCAGACGATAGGAACCACGGGCACGCGGGCGCGGCAGGTCGACGGTGAGGTCCAGGCCGATTTCGCCGTCTTCGATCAGGATCACCCGGTCGGCAATCGCCACGGCTTCGCTGACGTCGTGGGTGACCAGCAACACGGTGAAGCCGTGCTTTTGCCAGAGGTTTTCGATCAGTTGCTGCATTTCGATACGGGTCAGGGCATCCAGTGCGCCCAGGGGCTCGTCGAGCAGCAGCAGGCGCGGTTGGTGGATCAGCGCGCGGGCCAGCGCCACCCGTTGCTTCTGCCCGCCGGACAACGCCGCCGGCCATTCATCGGCACGCTCGGCCAGGCCCACCGCTTCCAGCGCGTCCAACGCCCGGGGGCGCCAGTTGCCCTTGAGGCCCAGGCCCACGTTGTCGATGATCTTTTTCCACGGCAGCAGGCGCGCTTCCTGAAACATCAGCCGCGTGTCTTCGATCGCCTCGTCGAGCGGCGCAGACCCGGCCAGCAACTGGCCGCCGCTGGCTTTATCCAGGCCCGCCAGCAGGCGCAGCAAGGTGCTTTTACCGCAGCCACTGCGACCGACCACGGCGACGAACTGACCGGCAGGGATATGCAGATCGATCTCTTTGAGTACTTCCCGCGCACCAAAGGACTTGCGCAATTTGCGCACCGCGAGCGGGATGCCCTTGAGCAGGCGCGGAGGTTGTTGAGCAGTCATGCCGCACCTCCCTTATGCACTTGATAGGCCGGGTGCCAGCGCAACCAGACCCGTTCCAGGCCACGCGCGGCCAGGTCGGCCAGTTTGCCGAGGATCGCGTACAACACGATGGCCAGCACCACCACGTCGGTTTGTAGAAATTCCCGCGCGTTCATCGCCAGGTAGCCGATGCCGGAGCTGGCCGAGATGGTTTCCGCCACGATCAGCGTCAACCACATGAAGCCCAGGGCAAAGCGCACGCCCACCAGGATCGACGGCAACGCGCCAGGCAGAATCACCTGCCAGAACAGGCTGAAACCGGACAAGCCATAGCTGCGCGACATTTCCACAAGTGCCGGGTCGACGTTGCGGATGCCGTGATAGGTGTTGAGGTAGATCGGGAACAGCGTGCCGAGGGCGACCAGGAAAATCTTCGCCGTCTCATCAATGCCGAACCACAGGATCACCAACGGAATCAGCGCCAGGTGCGGCACGTTGCGGATCATCTGCACCGAGCTGTCCAGCAAACGCTCGCCCCAGGTCGACAGACCGGTGATAAAGCCCAGCGCCAGGCCGATGCCGCCGCCTATCACGAAGCCCAGGCCGGCCCGCCAGCCACTGATGGCCAGGTGCGTCCAGATTTCGCCGCTGCGCACCAGATTGACCCCGGCCTCAATCACTGCGCTGGGCGCCGGCAGAATGCGCGTCGACAACCAGCCCGCCGACACCGACAACTGCCACACCGCCAGCAACAGAATCGGCAGCACCCACGGCGCCACGCGATGGCTCAATTTTTCAACATTCATGGCGTCCCCTCAGCTCTGTGACGCGGCTTTGGGAAGAATGTCGTTGGCGACCATTTCGCCGAACGGGCTGACATAGCCGGTGCTTTTCGGCTGCTCGGCCCGTTCGATATCCAGGTGCGGGAACAGCAGCTCAGCCACACGATACGACTCTTCCAGGTGCGGGTACCCGGAGAAGATAAAGGTGTCGATGCCCAGGTCCGCGTATTCCTTGACCCGCGCCGCAACCGTCGGGCCATCGCCCACCAGCGCAGTGCCCGCACCGCCACGCACCAGGCCGACGCCGGCCCACAGGTTGGGGCTGACTTCGAGGTTGTCGCGGCTGCCACCGTGCAAGGCGGCCATGCGCTGCTGACCCACCGAGTCGAAGCGCGCCAGGGAGGCCTGGGCGCGGGCGATGGTTGCGTCGTCCAGGTGGGAGATCAGTTTGTCGGCGGCTTTCCACGCCTCTTCGTTGGTTTCGCGCACGATCACATGCAGGCGAATGCCGAAGCGCACGGTGCGCCCGTGCTTGGCGGCCTTGGCGCGAACTTGCTCGATCTTTTCTGCCACTGCGGCCGGCGGCTCGCCCCAGGTCAGCACCATCTCCACCTGTTCGGCGGCCAAGTCCTGGGCGGCTTCGGAAGACCCGCCGAAGTACAGCGGCGGGCGCGGTTGCTGGATCGGCGGGTAGAGCAGCTTGGCGCCTTTGACGCTGATGTGCTCGCCGTCGTAATCCACGGTTTCGCCTTCCAGCACACGGCGCCAGATGCGAGTGAACTCCACCGAGGCCTGGTAGCGCTCTGCGTGGCTCAAGAACAGGCCGTCGCCGGCCAGCTCTTCCGGGTCGCCACCGGTCACCAGGTTGAACAACGCACGGCCGCCGGACAGACGATCCAGGGTTGCGGCCTGACGCGCGGCCACCGTCGGCGAAATGATGCCGGGGCGCAGAGCGACGAGAAATTTCAAGCGCTGGGTCACCGGGATCAGCGAGGCGGCTACCAGCCATGAGTCTTCGCAGGAACGTCCGGTGGGAATAAGCACCCCGCCGAACCCGAGGCGGTCAGCAGCCTGGGCGACTTGCTGCAGGTAGCCGTGGTCGACGGCACGCGCGCCTTCGGCGGTGCCAAGGTAATGGCCGTCGCCGTGGGTAGGCAGGAACCAGAAAATATTGAGGCTCATGGAGTTGTCTCCTGAAGAAATCGAATTACGGCGCTGTGGCCACGGTGGCGGGCGGTGTCCAGATCACGTCCTTGATGCTCAAGGGCTTGGGAATCAATTTGAGCTGGTAGAAGGTGTCGGCGATTTTCTGCTGGGCGGCGACCACTTCCGGGGTCAGGAACAGCGCACCGTAGCCCTGGCGTTTCACCGAGGTCAGGGTGATGTCGGCCGGCAGGCCAAGCAGCGGCGCCACCTGAGCGGTGACTTCCTGCGGGTTGGCCTTGGACCATTCGCCGACTGCGCGCACTTCTTCCACCAGCGCCTTGATCACCTCCGGGTGCTGTTGCGCGTAGGGTTTGGTGGCGAGGTAGAACTGGTGGTTGTCGGCGATGCCGGTGCCGTCACGCAGGGTGCGCGCCTGCAGCTGTTTCTCGGCGGCGGCCTGGTACGGATCCCAGATGACCCAGGCGTCGACACTGCCCCGCTCGAACGCCGCGCGGGCATCGGCGGGCGGCAGGAATACGGTCTGCACGTCGGTGTATTTGAGCCCGGCATCTTCCAGGGCACGCACCAGCAGGTAGTGCACGTTGGAGCCTTTGTTGAGCACGACTTTTTTGCCCTTGAGCTCGGCCACCGACTTGATCGTGGAATCCTTGGGCACCAGGATCGCTTCGCTGGTAGGCGCCGGCGGCTCGTAGGCCACGTAGAGCAGATCGGCACCGGCCGCCTGGGCGAACACTGGCGGGGTTTCGCCGGTAACGCCGAAGTCGATGGCGCCGACATTCAGGCCTTCAAGCAACTGCGGGCCGCCGGGAAATTCCGTCCATTGCACCTGCACGCCTTGGGCAGCCAGGCGTTTTTCCAGGCTGCCCTTGGCCTTGAGCAGCACCAGGGTGCCGTATTTCTGATAGCCGATCCGCAAAGTTTCGGCGGCCTGGGCGTTAATAATGACGCCGAAGGACACAGCCGCAGCAAACAGTGCGACCAGACCACGACGCAAGATGACAGTGCGCATGGCGCTCTCTCCAAATAGTGCGATGAGGGGGTTGGCTGCACCTGCTTGGCCGTTGGCGGCTGAGTAAGGTGAGTGTTACCGGATGTCGGGGTGAGGCTTAAATGCTCCAGCGAGCACTCAACAAACGTTCATTCAACACGTCCGGATCCAGCGGTTTTGGGCGGCGGGCCATGGCGCTGTAGAGCTGCTCAACGGCTTCGCGCAGTCGCGCCTCAAGCACCGGCACCAGTTGCGCCTGGACACTGCCCTCGCCGTAGGCGATCTGGCTGTCCTCAGCGAAAATGCCGTGCAGCAATTCCTGAGCCTTGAGCGCCGACAGCACCGGCTTCAAGGCGTAGTCCACCGCCAGCATGTGGGCGATGCTGCCGCCGGTGGCCATCGGCAGTACTACCTTGTGCGCCAGGGCGCGTTCGGGCAGCAGGTCGAGCACGGTTTTCAGCGCGCCGGAGAACGAGGCCTTGTACACCGGCGTGGCGATCACCAGGCCGTCGGCATTGGCCACCTGTTGCAACAGGTCGATCACCTTGGGGCTGTCGAAGCGCGCATGCAGCAAGTCTTCGGCCGGGAAGTCCCGTACCTGGTAACTCACCACTTCGACGCCTTTGTCTTGCAACCACTGACGGGTTTTTTCCAGCAGCACCCCGGAGCGGGAACGCTGACTGGGACTGCCTCCGAGTGTTACGACCAACATGCAGGAATTCCTTTGGGCAAGTGCCGGCGTTCGCTGTGTGGCGATGGCGCCAAGATGGAACAGACCTTAGCAGCAGATTTATATATCTATAAATCTTATTTTTTCATTTGTTTATTCCATAAATACATATGCGATTCATGGAAAGCCAGGCGAAAAAAAAGGCCGTCGAAACGGCCTGAAAAACCCCTGCTTTGTGAGCTGTGAAATGCGGCAAAAACTGTGGGAGGGGGCTTGCTCCCTCCCACATTGGGTTGTGTGTCAGCGGTTGGGTTGCGGGGTCAGGCGCAGGTACGGTTTCACGGCGCGGTAGCCCTTGGGAAAGCGCTTCTGGATCTCTTCCTCATCCTTGAGCGACGGCACGATCACCACTTCATCACCATCCTGCCAGTTGGCCGGGGTGGCGACCTTGTGGTTGTCGGTCAGCTGCAACGAGTCGATGACCCGCAGGATTTCATGGAAATTGCGGCCGGTGCTGGCCGGATAAGTAATGGTCAGGCGGATTTTCTTGTTCGGGTCGATCACGAACAGCGAGCGCACGGTGAGGGTATCGCTGGCGTTCGGGTGGATCAGGTCGTAGAGGTCCGAGACCTTGCGGTCGGCGTCGGCCAGGATCGGGAAGTTGACCACGGTGTGCTGGGTTTCGTTGATGTCTTCGATCCACTTGTGGTGGGAGTCCACCGGGTCTACGGACAGGGCAATGGCCTTGACGCCGCGCTTGGCGAATTCGTCCTTGAGCTTGGCGGTGAAGCCCAGCTCAGTGGTGCACACTGGCGTGAAGTCGGCCGGGTGCGAGAACAACACACCCCAGCTGTCGCCCAGCCATTCATGGAAATGAATGTTACCGGCGCTGGAATCCTGTTCGAAATCGGGGGCGATATCGCCCAGTCTGAGGCTCATGGCATGGCTCCTGGTGAGTGCTTATGGCGCCCACTGTGCATGCTTCGGCATTTATTTAAAAAGAATAAATAACGATTTATCCAGACGATAAAAGAATATTAAAAATCTGTTCACTGGACGCTGAGGCACGCGGGGATCAACATCGATTTCAAGGTTCGAGAAGGCCTTGAGACGCTGCAAAGAGGGATTCAGGAAGGGCTTGCGGGGGTTGAGCCCGACTTGAAGCAACACACCTTGCCCGGCATTGCGCCGGGCAAGGCTTTACGCTGTTACTTGAATGCGTAGCTGTAGCTGACGATTACACGGTTTTCGTCCTGATCGCGCGCTGCGGCAACATCGTTGCGCCACATAGCGTTTTTCCAGGCGACGCCGAGGTTTTTCAGCGGGCCTTCCGGGATCACGTAGGCAACGGTGATGTCACGTTCCCACTCGGACTGACCGGTGAACTCGGCACGGCTGCCGTTGACGGTGTCGATGTCGGTACCTTTGAGGTAGACGATACCGGCGGTCAGGCCAGGCACGCCAACCTTGGCGAAGTCATACGCGTAGCGAGCCTGCCAGGTACGTTCGCCAGCACGGGCGAACTTGGCGATCTGCATGTCAGTGGTCAGGTAAGCCGACGAACCGTCGCCCTGGTTCAACCAAGGGAAGTCGCTGTTACCGTTGCTGACCTGATAACCACCACCGAAGGTGTGGCCGGCAATGGTGTACAGGAACAGGCCGCTGTACAGGTTGTTGTCAACCTTGCCACGACCGGAGTTCACGCCGCTGTAGTTGCCCGACGAGAAGTAGGCCGCTTCGCTGCCGTTCTTGCCGTCATCGGAGCTGTGGAAGTAACGCAGGTCAGACTTCAATACGCCCGGGCCGATTGCCCAGTTGTGGGTCAGACCCAGGAAGTGCTGCTTGTAGAAATCTTCCAGGTTGCCGTAGTAGTACTGGGCAGTCAGGTCTTTGGTGATCTTGTAGTCACCACCGGCGTAGTAGAACTTGTTGCTGTCACGCCAGTTCACGCCACGGGTGTTGGCACCAGCGATCGACAGGTTGTCGACGTTGCTGGAGTTACGACCCTTGGCCTTTTCGATCTGACCGGCAACCAGCGTCAGGTCCTTGATGTCATTGGTGGTGATCTGGCCACCCTGGAAGGTCTGCGGCAGCAGACGACCGTCGTTGGTCACGATAACCGGCAGCTTGGGTTGCAGCGTACCCAGCTTCAGTTCGGTCTGCGAGATCTTGGCTTTGGCAGTCAGGCCCAGGCTCGAGTAGTTATCAACGGCTTCGCCATTGGACTTGCTCGGGAACACGGTGCCGCCGTACGAACCAGGGCTGGTAGCGGTCGCCGGGCTCGCGCCGTTGGTGCCGCCGCCCGAATCCAGGCGAATGCCCAGCAGGCCGATGGCATCAAGACCGAAGCCTACGGTGCCTTGGGTGTAGCCGGAGATGAAGCGCAGATCGAAGCCCTGGCCCCATTCTTCCTGCTTGCTCTGTACACCAGCGGCCTTGTTGGCAGCACTGCCGGCAGCCGCGTCGCGGTTGTCGGTGTTGATGTAAAAGTTACGCACACCCAGCGTTACTTTACTGTCATCGATGAAACCGGCAGCGCCTGCTTGCTGGGCGATTGCGCCCAAAGCTACAGCCACAGCCAAGGTGGACTTCTTCATGTACCGCTCCTCTCGTTTCTAATTTTTGTGTTTCTTTGGTCGCGGGTCTGACGCCCTCGATCCACAGATGCGCGATTAGCACCGGTTAGTGACTGACAAGTCAATCGTAACCTTGTGTGTCTACTACCTTCGTCTAATCACAGTTGATTTGGTCCGTGCAGGGTAATGAGTTTCTCATACACCCAAAAAGAATTATTTCATCCTTTTTCATACGATTCAGGAATAAGACTTTGCAGGGCAGCGAACCGGTCAGAGTAGACGAGTTGCCGCGCAACCTAATTCCTAAAGGGTATTATTCAGAGCTTTTTTAGATCGTTTAGGACACTGCAGACGTCATTCACGACCAGAAAGGCGGCGCCATCATGGCTAAGCGCTATCCTGGCGTCAATTTGTTACAGTTTTTGTGTCACTAATAATTTCTTTGGTTGTCCAAGCGGCCGATTTGATCGCTGGCAATTGTTGTATCGGCGCGCTTTCACGGTTCTGAAGTATTGAAACAAATGTGGGGGCTTGCTCCCGACGGCATTCGATCAGTCAACACATCAGTGACTGAGCTAAGGCCATCGGGAGCAAGCCACCTCCCACATTTTTGATGTGTGCTGTCTTTACAGCGCCTTTTCGAAGATCTTGGAATTGCGCTGATAGTTGTACAGCGACGCCCGCGCCGAAGGCAGGCGGTCTACGCTGCTGGGTTCAAAGCCGCGCTCGCGGAACCAGTGCGCGGTGCGCGTCGTAAGCACGAACAAGGTCTTCAAGCCCTGGGCCCTGGCACGGCCCTCGATACGCTCGAGCAACACATCACCGCGCGCGCCATGGCGGTATTCCGGGTTCACCGCCAGACAGGCCAGCTCACCGGCGTCGGAATCGGCGATCTGGTACAGCGCGGCGCAGGCGATGATCATGCCTTCGCGTTCCACCACGCTGAACTGCTCGATCTCGCGCTCCAGCACTTCCCGCGAACGGCGTACCAGAATGCCCTGCTCTTCCAGCGGGCTGATCAGGTCAAGCAAACCGCCGACGTCTTCAATTGCCGCCTCGCGTACCAGTTCGAATTGCTCCTGGGCCACCAGCGTGCCGCCGCCGTCGCGGGTAAACAGCTCGGTGAGCAAAGCGCCGTTCTCGGCGTAGCTGACGATATGGCTGCGCCCCACGCCGCCGCGGCAAGCCTGGGCGGCAGCGTCGAGCAGTTCAGCCTGATAATTGCTGCCCAACCGCTGCAGGTGCGCCGGCACTTGCTGTGGACGCAACTCACGCACCAGGCGACCATTTTCGTCGATCAGACCAAGGTCGGCGCCAAACAGCAGCAATTTGTCGGCAGCCAGGTCGATGGCGGCGCGGGTGGCCACATCTTCACAGGCCAGGTTGAAGATCTCGCCGGTGGGCGAGTACCCCAGCGGCGACAGCAGCACGATGGAGCGTTCGTCGAGCAGGCGATTGATGCCCTTGCGGTCGACCCGGCGTACTTCGCCGGTGTGGTGATAGTCCACGCCGTCGAGCACGCCGATGGGCCGCGCGGTGACCAGATTGCCACTGGCCACGCGCAGGCGTGAACCCTGCATGGGCGATGAGGCCATGTCCATGGACAGGCGCGCCTCGATGGCGATGCGCAAGTGCCCGACCGCATCGATCACACATTCCAGGGTGGCAGCATCGGTGATGCGCATGCCTTCGTGATAAGCCGACGTAAGGCCACGCGCCTCAAGGCGGGTTTCAATTTGCGGACGCGAGCCATGCACCAGCACCAGCCGCACACCCAGGCTGTGCAGCAGCACCAGGTCGTGGACGATATTGCCGAAGTTGGGGTGGTCCACACCGTCGCCAGGCAACATGACCACAAAGGTGCAATCGCGGTGGGCGTTGATGTAAGGGGAAGCGTGACGAAGCCAATTGACGTATTCGGGCATAACACCTGGGCCTGTAATAAAAAGCAGCCGAAAAAGGAAGGATCGTGAAAGCGCACGGCGGGCTGATGGTTATCGTCGGAACAGGCTTGGCGACACGCTCACTCTCCTTCTATGGACGTACAGGCAGGGGTTAATTTATGCAGGTTTGAGGCAGTAATGTTCGATCAGTTCGCGCAATAACTGCACTGTAGGCGTCAAGCGTGACATTTCGAGGTACTCGCCCGGCTGGTGCGCACAGGCGATATCACCAGGGCCGAGCACCAGGGTTTCGCAACCAAGGCGCTGAAGATAAGGCGCTTCGGTGCCAAACGCCACTGCTTCGGCACGATGGCCGGTCAAACGCTCCGCAACCCGCACCAGTTCGGCGTCTTCGGGCTGTTCGAACGGTGGCACTTCGGGAAACAGCGGCGCGTAGTCGATTTGGACGTGATGGCGCTCGGCCAGAGGTGCGAGTTTCTGCCGGATAGCGGCACGCAGCACTTCAGGGTCCATGCCCGGCAATGGCCGCAGGTCGAACTCCAGGGAACACTGGCCGCAAATGCGGTTGGGGTTGTCGCCGCCGTGGATGCAGCCCAGGTTCAGGGTGGGCTGCGGCACGCTGAATTGCGGGTTGCGGTATTCGCGCTGCCAGGCCAGGCGCAGGCCGCGCAGTTCGCCGATGGCATCGTGCATGGCTTCAAGGGCGCTGTGCCCCAGGCTCGGGTCCGACGAATGGCCGCTGCGGCCGAGGATGTCGATGCGCTCCATCATCACGCCCTTGTGCAGGCGGATCGGCCTCAGGCCAGTGGGCTCGCCGATCACCGCTGCGCGGCCCAGCGGACGGCCCGCTTCGGCCAACGCCCGGGCGCCGGACATGGAGCTCTCTTCATCGCAGGTGGCGAGAATCAGCAACGGCTGTTTGAACGGCTGGTCGAGCAGCGGCAACACCGCTTCGATGGCCAGGGCGAAAAAACCCTTCATGTCGCAGCTGCCCAATCCTACCCAGCGGCCGTCAACTTCCGTCAGCTTGAGCGGATCGGTCTGCCACAAGGCGTCATCATACGGCACCGTGTCGCTGTGCCCGGCCAGCACCAGCCCGCCGGGACCGCTGCCGAAGGTGGCCAGCAGGTTGAACTTGCCGGGGCTGACCTGCTGGATGTCGATGGCAAAGCCCAGATCGCCCAGCCAACTGGCGAGCAGATCGATCACCGGACGGTTGGTCTGGTCCAGAGACGCCTGCGTGCAACTGACCGATGGCGCGGCAATCAGCGCGGCGAATTGCTCTTTCAGGGTAGGTAACGGCATGCGCGGCCTCTCGACTTCACGGATGGGGCCCACTATAGAGCCATCTGCACGACACAATAAACCGTTGCGGCGCGTTGCCGGGCTCAGTCCTGTACACTGCACGGCCTTGGCAGCCACTCTTTTCCCCGGCTGCGCTCCCGATCCTGGATTTTCCGGCCATGCAGAAAGAAACCGAAATCAAGCTCCGCGTCAGCCGCGAAACCCTCGCTGCGCTGCGTGAGCACCCGCTACTGAAAAAACGCAACAAAAGTGGCTGGGAACGCCGTGAGTTGATGAACCAGTATTTCGACACCCCCGAGCGCGACCTGGCCCAGGCCAAGGTTGCCCTGCGCCTGCGCAAGGACGGTGACGAGATTATCCAGACCCTCAAGACCCGTGGCCAAAGCATCGCCGGCCTGTCGGAACGCAACGAGTACAACTGGAACCTGCCCAAAGCCAAGCTCGACGTGAAGAAACTCGACGGCGAATGCTGGCCCGAGCAACTGGCCGAGCTGGACAAAAAGACCCTCAAGCCGATCTTCACTACCGATTTTGTGCGCGAGCGCGCCGAAATCGCCTGGGGCCGTGGCAAAGCCAAGGTGGTGATCGAAGCCGCCCTGGACCTGGGCCACGTGGTGGTCGGCAAGCAGAAAGAAGAAATCTGCGAGCTGGAACTGGAGCTGCGCGAAGGCGAACCGGCGGCCCTGCTGGAACTCGCCGCCGAGCTGGCCGCCACGCTGGCGCTGATGCCGTGTGACATCAGCAAGGCCGAGCGCGGCTACCGCCTTTACGACGCCGGCAGCTACTCCCTGAGCCTGCCGGCGCCGCAGATCCACGCCGAAATGCCGCTGGACGACGCCTTCGCCGCGATCATGTGGCACCTGCTGGGCAGCAGCCAGCGCCTGGCCGAGCAATACCGGTTCAACGGCCATTGGCGCCTGTTGCAGGACTGGGTCGATCACCTCGGCGAACTGCGCGCCCTGATCGGCAGCCTCGGTCAGGCGGCGCCGCGCCAGTCCACCAGCGAACTGCGCAGCGCACTCGATGCCCTGCTCGAAGACTGGCGCCCGCTGGTACAGGCCGGTGACGACGACGAAGACATTCGCAAAGCCGCGCCGGAGCAGTTCGCCGAAGAGCTCGAAGACGTGCGCTGGGGCCTGTTCTCATTGAACACCTCGCGCTGGCTGCTGGCCCGCACCTGGACCGCCGAGCGCACTGTGCGCGGCAACCGCCAGGGCGCAGCGCAACTCACCAACTGGCTGCCGCGCCTGCTGGCCGACGATGCCGTCGCCCTGCAACTGCCGCGCTACCAGCAGCAACCCGAAGACCTGGCCGAGCAACTGCCGCGCATCGAGCGCATCCAGGCCTGGCTGCATCACGCACGTCAGGTGGTGGATATTGCCGAGCTGGACCGCCTGTACGGCGAGCTGAACAAGCTGGTGCAACTGGCCAACCAGCCGATCACCGATGAGTCGCTGGACGCGCGGATGCATCAGGCGATTGCGGTGTATCAGAACCGGGCGTGGAAAACGTTGCTGCGTCTGTAATACCAAACCACGGCCCTGTGGCGAGCGGGCTCGCCCCGCGTTGGGGTGCGAAGCGCCCCCAATCGAGCAAAACGCGGTGTACCTGATACGGCTCAGCGCCTGACTTTGGGGCTGCTGCGCAGCCCAACGCAGGACAAGCCTGCTCGCCACAGGGAATCTGCGCTTAACTGAACGGCATTAGGGCAAGCCCGCTCGCCACGGGGATGTGGCGGCCTTAGCGTTGTTCAGCGTAAAAGCCTGCAATACACCCTGAGAGGCAAAAATACAGCACCTGACTAGCCTGAGGAGACGTCCAGCGCTTCTCAGGTAAATCTGCATGTCTGTTGATCACCGTTTGCAATTGCACGCGTTGCTGCCGCCTCTGGTCGAGGCCGGGCTGGTCGCAGCCGACGTCGCACAGCGCCTGTCGACATCGCCCGCCGGCAACCGGCACCCGCTGGAACTCATCGCGGCCCAGGGCGCCGACCTGGAAGCGCTGACGCAATGGCTCGCCCGGCAGGCCGGACAACCTTATCTGCGCATCGACCCGCTGAAGATCGACGTGGCGACGGTGGTGCCGCTGATGTCCCACGCATTCGCCCAACGTCACGCGATCCTCGCTGTGGCCGTGGATGCACACACCGTCACCGTCGCCAGTGCCCAGCCCTATGTCACCGAGTGGGAAGCCGGCCTGGCGCAGGTGCTCAAACGCTCGATAAAGCGCGTGGTCGCCAACCCCCAGGCAATCGAGCACTGCATGGGCGAGTTCTACCGCGTGGCGAAGTCGGTGCGCGGCGCGGATCAGAAAATCGCGGCGCCTGCCAATGTCGAACTGCTCAACCTCGGCGGCAGCGATCAGGAGCCGGATGCCAACGACGCGCATATCGTCACGATCGTCGACTGGCTGTTGCAGTACGCCTTCGGCCAGCGTGCCAGCGATATCCACATCGAACCTTGCCTGGACCAGGGCCGCGTGCGCTTTCGCATCGATGGGCTGCTGCATGATGTCTATCAATTCCCGCCCCAGGTCACGATGGCAGTGGTCAGCCGCCTGAAAAGCCTGGGCCGGATGAACGTGGCGGAAAAACGCAAACCCCAGGACGGCCGCCTCAAGACCAGAAGCCCTGCGGGCGCCGAGGTGGAGTTGCGTCTGTCGACCTTGCCCACGGCCTTTGGCGAGAAACTGGTGATGCGGATTTTCGACCCCCAGGTGCTGCTCAAGGACTTCGACCAGCTCGGCCTGTCGCCCGAAGACCAGCAGCGCTGGCACGCCATGACCAGCAAGGCCCATGGCATCATCCTGGTCACCGGACCGACCGGTTCCGGCAAGACCAGCACCCTCTACACCACGCTCAAGCGACTGGCGACCCGCGAGGTCAACCTGTGCACGGTGGAGGACCCGGTCGAAATGGTCGAGCCGGCGTTCAACCAGATGCAGGTGCAGCACAATATCGACCTGACCTTCGCCAGCGGCATTCGCGCCCTGCTGCGCCAGGACCCGGACATCATCATGATCGGCGAGATACGCGACCAGGAAACCGCCGAAATGGCGATCCAGGCCGCGCTTACCGGGCACCTCGTGCTGTCGACCCTGCACACCAACGATGCGCCCAGCGCCATCAGCCGCTTGCAGGAGCTGGGGATTGCTCATTATTTGATCAAAGCCACCTTGCTGGGGGTCATGGCCCAGCGTCTGGTACGCCTGCTGTGCCCCGCCTGCAAGCGCGTTGCGGGCGATAGCTGCGAGGCCGTGGGGTGCGCAGAGTGCCGTGACAGCGGTTACCGAGGCAGGGCCGGCGTCTACGAAATCATGGTGATGGATGAGGCGCTCACGACACTGATCACGCCCGGCACCGATGTGCAGGCATTGCGCAAGGCGGCGTTGCGGCAAGACATGCACAGCCTGCGGATGGCCGGGTTGCTGAAGGTACAGGCCGGGCTGACCACCCTGGCCGAAGTGCTGCGGGTCACCCCTGGAGATTCAGAAATAATCCTTTGATTGTCGGACAATGAAACCGTCTTATCGGCGACAACCCCGTTACAATCGGCCGAACGTCGTTTTACCGACACCATCAGATAGGGAATCGCAATGCAGATCGGAACCGTACTGCTTCTTTTCGTGGGTTTGGCCATCGCCATTCTTTTCATGGGCTTCAAGGTGGTGCCCCAGGGCTACCAGTGGACGGTCGAGCGTTTTGGCCGCTACACCAACACCCTCAAGCCTGGCCTCAATATCATCATTCCGGTCATGGACCGCATCGGTCGCAAGATCAACGTGATGGAAAGCGTGCTGGATATCCCGCCCCAGGAAGTGATCACCGCCGACAACGCCACTGTGCAGATCGACGCCGTGTGCTTCTTCCAGGTGGTAAACACCGCCCAGGCGGCCTACGAGGTCAACAACCTCGAACACGCCATCCGCAACCTGCTGCAAACCAATATCCGTACCGTGCTCGGTTCCATGGAACTGGACGCCATGCTCAGCCAGCGTGACGGCATCAACGAAAAGCTACTGCGCACCGTCGACGAAGCCACGGCGCCGTGGGGCATCAAGATCACGCGTATCGAAATCAAGGACATCAGCCCGCCGGCAGACCTGATGGCTGCCATGTCCGGGCAGATGAAGGCCGAGCGAATCAAGCGTGCGCAGATTCTCGAAGCCGAAGGCCTGCGCGCTTCGGCGATCCTGACCGCCGAGGGCAAGAAGCAGGCGCAGATCCTCGAGGCCGAGGGTAGCCGACAGGCCGCATTCCTGGAGTCTGAAGCCCGTGAGCGTCAGGCCGAAGCGGAAGCCCGCGCCACGCAAGTGGTGTCGGAAGCAATCGCGTCGGGCAACGTGCAGGCGGTCAACTATTTTGTCGCGCAAAAGTACATCGACGCCCTGGGCAAGCTGGCGTCGGCCAACAACAGCAAGGTGATCCTCATGCCGCTGGAAGCCAGCCAGGTGATCGGCGCCATCGGTGGTATCGGCGAGATCGTCAAGGCAACGTTCGACAACAAGAAAGGCTGAGACCATCGCCATGTGGGAATTCCTTCAGCATCTGTCGTTCTGGGACTGGTTGGCACTGGGTACCGTGTTGTTGATTCTCGAGGTGTTCGGGGCCGGCGGGTATCTGCTGTGGATGGGCATCGCGGCCGCTGCGGTGGGCGTAATCAAGTTCGTGGTGCCATCGCTGGGGCTGGAATGGCAACTGCTGCTGTTCGCCCTGCTGTCGATTCTGACGGCGGTGTACTGGTGGAAGCGTCAGCGCAGCAGCGCCAAGGCGAGCGATCAGCCGGGTCTGAACGAGCGGGGCTCGGAGCTGATCGGCCGCACCTTTGTTGTGCATCAAGCCATTGTGGATGGCCGGGGCAAGGTGAAAGTCGGCGACGGTGTATGGATGGTGACCGGCCCAGATACGCCTGCAGGCGCTCAAGTGCGGGTGATCGGCCAGGACGGCGTGGTATTGAAAGTCGAAACTGTTTAGTCATGATTGAACTCGATTGGTCTGATTACAATCAAACCCAACAGACAACCACCGGAGTCACCTACCATGCGTCTTAAATATGCTGTCGCAACCCTCGCTGTGCTATCCCTCCCAGTCGGTTCAGCCATGGCCGACAGCTTCTGGCGCAATGTCATCTCGTCGGGTGCCACGACCGGCTCCACGTACCTGACCTTCAAGGACCACAAGATGGTGGTTGCCGCTCAAGACGACGCAGGCAGCTTCGTTGCCAGCGACGGCGGCATCCGCGGCCCTTACCTGGAAGCCGCCATGCAGAAGGTCCGCGCCGACAACCCTGGCCTGCAGGCCACGGACATGCAACTGGCCAACGCCATTCTCGCGAAGAATGCCGTTACCGAGTGATACCTGCTCTAAAGGATGCCGCTTTTTCAAGCGGCATTTTTTTGCCTGCCAGCTGACAATTCGTTCACCGGCGACAGGCTATATTCAGTCGAACCGTGCAACCATGCCGGGCACTCACAGCCTTTATTCGTCGCCACTCTGAAACGGATGCCTTCCTCGTCATGAGCCAACAGCCCTTCCTGCCGTTTTCCAAACCCACCATCGATGAAGCCACTATCTCGGCGGTCGGCGATGTGCTGCGCTCCGGCTGGATCACCAGCGGGCCGAAAGTGCAGGCATTCGAAGCACAGCTGTCGGAATATTTCGGCGGGCGCCCGGTACGCACGTTCAACTCGGGCACCTGCACCATGGAGATTGCCTTGCGCATCGCCGGTATCGGGCCGGGCGATGAAGTCATTACCACGCCAATCTCGTGGGTCGCTACAGCCAACGTGATTCTGGAAGTGGGTGCAACGCCGGTGTTTGCCGATATCGATCCGGTCACCCGCAATATCGATCTGACGCAGGTGGAAGCGGCCATTACCCCGCGTACCAAGGCGATCATTCCGGTATACCTGGCCGGTTTGCCGCTGGATATGCCAATGCTTTATGCACTGGCCAACAAGTACAACCTGCGCATCATTGAAGACGCCGCCCAGGCCCTGGGCTCCAGCTGGGATGGCGAGCGAATCGGCGCCACCGGCGACTTCGTTTCCTTCAGTTTCCAGGCGAATAAAAACATCACCTCGTCCGAGGGCGGTTGCCTGGTATTGAACAACGCCGAGGAAGCACGCCTGGCGGAAAAATACCGCCTGCAGGGTGTTACCCGCACCGGCTTTGACGGCCTGGACGTGGATGTGTTGGGTGGCAAGTTCAACATGACTGATATCGCCGCTGCCATCGGCCTGGGCCAGTTCGCCCATATCGAAAAAATCACCGCCCACCGCCAAAATCTGGCGCGGCATTACTTCCAGTGCTTCGGCAGTGATTTTGAACAGGCATACGGCGCGCAATTACCGCCAGCGGACTTCGAAAACAGCAACTGGCACCTGTTCCAACTGGTGCTGCCGGAACGCCAGGACGGCTTGCCCGCCCGCGCGACGTTCATGGAGCAGATGCAGGCCCATGGCGTCGGCATCGGTTACCACTACCCACCGATCCACCTGCTGAGCCTTTATCGGGCACAGGGTTTCAAGGAAGGCATGTTCCCGGTGGCGGAAAAAGTCGGCCGTTTGATTGTGTCGTTGCCGATGTTTACGGCAATGACCAAGGCGGATGTGGAACGAGCGGTAGCGGCGGTCAAAGCGGTACTGAACGCGAACTGAAAAATCCGGCTCCCCTCAACCCAATGTGGGCGCTGGCTTGCCTGCGATGACATCACTGCGGTGTAACTGATACACCAAGGTATCTGCATCGCAGGCAAGCCAGCGCCCACACTGGTTTGTGCTGTTTCAACGCTTTGCGTTTACTCGCCGATAGCAGCCTTGTAGCCGGCGGCGTCCAGCAGTTTATCCAGATCAGCCGGGTTGCTTGGCTTGAGCTTGAAGATCCACGCGCCGTAAGGGTCGGAGTTCAGCAGCTCGGGGCTGCCACTCAGCTCTTCGTTCACAGCGATCACTTCGCCAGCCACTGGCGCGTAGATATCCGAGGCGGCCTTCACCGACTCAACCACCCCCGCCTGCCCTTCGGCTTCAAACGTGGCGCCCACTTCGGCCAACTCAACAAACACCACATCCCCCAGCGCTTCCTGGGCATGGTCGGAAATCCCGACGGTCACCGTGCCGTCGGCTTCCAGACGGGCCCATTCGTGACTTTCGGCAAAACGCAGTTCGGCAGGGATAGTGCTCATATTCTGTGCCCTCTAGAAGGAATGTCAGCGGCCAAATGGCCTGCCGGAAATAGTTAGATCAGTGTCTTGCCATGGCGCACGAAGGTCGGTTTGACCACCCGAACCGGGTACCACTTGCCGCGGATTTCCACCTCGGCCCGGTCGGCCGTCGCCGTCGGTACACGCGCCAGGGCAATGGATTTGCTCAGCGTAGGGGAGAAACTACCACTGGTGATCTCTCCTTCGCCAACATTGGCGATACGAACCACCTGATGAGCGCGTAAAACGCCGCGTTCTTCCAGGACCAAACCCACCAGCTTGAACTGCACACCCGCCGCCAGTTCGGCTTCCAGCGCCGCGCGCCCGATGAAGTCGCGCTCCGCCGGCTCCCAGGCAATGCTCCAGGCCATATTGGCCGCCAGGGGCGAAACGTCCTGATGAATATCCTGACCATACAGGTTCATGCCCGCTTCCAGGCGCAGGGTATCGCGGGCGCCGAGGCCGATGGGGGAAATACCGGCACCGACCAGGTCGTTGAAAAATCCCGGAGCCTGCTCGGCTGGCAGGACAATTTCCAGGCCGTCTTCGCCGGTGTAGCCGGTGCGAGCGATAAACCAGTCGCCGTCGGCCTGGCCTTCAAAGGGCTTGAGCTGGTGGATCAGGGTGCTGCGGGATTGGGTCACCAGCTCGGCGATTTTCTGTCGGGCATGGGGGCCTTGAATGGCGAGCATCGCCAGTTCCGTGCGCTCATGCAGTTGCACCTGGTAGTCACCAAGCTGCGCCTGCATCCAGGCCAGGTCCTGGTCACGGGTGGCAGCGTTGAACACCAGCCGGTAACCGGTCTGGGTGCGATAGACGATCATGTCGTCCACCACGCCGCCCTGCTCATTGAGCATGGCGCTGTAAAGCGCACGGCCGCAGCCATGTAAACGATCGACGTCATTGGCCAGCAGGCGCTGAAGCCACTCCCTGGCCTGAAGGCCTGTGACATCGACCACGGTCATGTGGGACACATCGAACACCCCGCAGTCGCGTCGCACCTGATGGTGCTCCTCAACTTGCGAGCCGTAGTGCAGAGGCATATCCCAACCGCCAAAATCGACCATTTTCGCGCCCAGGGCGAGATGCAGGTCATACAGAGGCGTACGCTGTCCCATGGGTTTCTCCTTCCGGGCTTGGCGAAGATGCGCAGGCTTGCCATATGCGCTGGACACCTTTTAATCACAAGGCCTGCAGCCACGCACAGCGACCCGATCCGAAAGACGGCGCGCACCGAATGCCGCGCATTGTAGCCGCAAGCTGTAGGACTGGCACCTAGCCGATTGGCCGGGCCGAGCGACGAATCAGGCCGATGACGGGCAACAGGCCGACACACACCAGCGTCAAAGCCGGCAGCGACGCCCTTGCCCACTCGCCTTCGCTGGTCATTTCAAAGATCCGCACCGCCAGCGTGTCCCAGCCAAACGGGCGCATCAGCAGGGTCGCGGGCATTTCCTTGAGCACATCGACGAACACCAGCAGCGCCGCGCTCAGGGTGCCCGGCAGCAACAGCGGCAGATACACTTTGCAAAACAGTCGTGGCCCACTGACCCCCAGACTGCGCCCCGCTTCAGGCAATGACGGGCGGATGCGCGCCAGGCTGTTTTCCAGCGGCCCGTAGGCCACCGCAAGGAACCGCACCAGATACGCCAGCACCAGCGCCAACAGGCTGCCCAGCAGCAACGGCTTGCCCGCACCGCCCAGCCAGCCGGACAGCGGCACCACCAGCACGCGGTCCAGATAGCTGAACGCCAACATGATCGACACCGCCAGCACCGACCCCGGCAACGCGTAACCGACGTTGGCCAGGCTGACGCCGGAGCGAATCGCCCGGGTCGGCGCCAGACGGTTGGCGAACGCCAGCAGCAGCGCCACGCTGACGGTGATGAGCGCCGCGATACCACCCAGATAAAGGGTGTGCACGATCAGCCCCGTGTAACGTTCATCCAGATCGAAGCGGCCACGCTGCCAGAACCACACCACCAACTGCAGCATCGGAATCACAAAGGCACAGGCGAACACCAGACCACACCAGGCAGTGGCCACCGCCGCCTTGACCCCGCGCAAGTGATACAGCGCCTTGCCCCGTGGCCGATCATTGCCGGGTCGGCTCGCGCCCCGCGCGCGCCGCTCGCCGTACAGCACCAGCATCACCACCAGCAGCAAAAGGCTGGCCAGTTGAGCCGCGCTGGACAGGCTGAAAAAACCGTACCAGGTCTTGTAGATCGCGGTGGTAAACGTGTCGAAGTTGAACACCGAGACCGCGCCAAAATCCGCCAGGGTCTCCATCAACGCCAACGCCACGCCCGCACCGATCGCCGGCCTGGCCATCGGCAACGCGACGCGCCAGAACGCCTGCCACGGCGATTGCCCGAGTATCCGCGCCGCCTCCATCAGGCCTTTGCCCTGGGCCAGGAATGCGCTGCGCGCGAGCAGATACACGTAAGGGTAGAACACCAGCACCAGCACGATGATCACGCCGCCGGTGGAGCGCACGCGCGGCAGGCGCAAGCCGCTGCCGAACCCTTCGCGCAGCAGGCTCTGCACCGGGCCTGCAAAATCCAGCAGGCCGACAAAGACAAAGGCCAGTACATACGCCGGAATCGCAAAAGGCAGCATCAACGCCCAGTCGAGCCAGCGCCGTCCGGGGAACTCGCAGAGGCTGGTCAACCAGGCCAGGCTGACGCCCACCAAGGTCACACCGACGCCAACGCCAAGCACCAGCGTGAGCGTATTGCCCAGCAGGCGTGGCATCTGGGTATCCCACAGGTGGGCCCAGATTTGTGCATCAACAGTTTGCCAAGACAGCAACAGCACGCTCAGTGGCAATAGCACCAGGGCGGCGACGGTGAACACCGGCAGGTACCAGCGGTGTTGGGCGGGGTGGGCCAAGAGCAAACTTCCTGCGAATGACGATCCAAAGGCAAAACACAGTGTGGGAGGGGGCTTGCTCCCGATAGCGGGTTGTCAGTCTACTCATCAGTAACTGATCCACTGCTATCGGGAGCAAGCCCCTCCCACATTTTGATCTGCGGCGTTTTACACGTTCAGTTCCAGCCAGCGCGATCCATCAGGCGAATCGCCTCAGCCTGACGCTTGCCCGCTACTTCCACCGGCAAGGTATCGGCCACGAACTTGCCCCAGGTCGCCACTTCGGCAGAAGGCGGCACCGCCGGGTTGGCCGGGAACTCCTGGTTCACATCCGCAAAAATCTTCTGCGCCTCAGGCGTGGTCATCCACTCCACCAGCGCCTTGGCGGCGTCCGGGTGCGGCGCGTGCCTGGTCAGGCCGATGCCCGACAGGTTGACGTGCACGCCACGGTCGCCCTGGTTCGGCCAGAACAGCTTCACCGCCAACTCCGGCTTCTGCTTGTGCAGGCGACCGTAGTAGTAGGTGTTGACGATGCCCACGTCGCATTGCCCGGCGTTGATCGCCTCCAGGACCGCAATGTCGTCGGAAAACACGTCGGTGGACAGGTTGTTGACCCAGCCCTTGACGATTTCCTCGGTCCTGGCCGCGCCGTGGGTTTCGATCAGGGTGGCGGTCAGCGATTGGTTATAGACCTTCTTCGCCGTGCGCAGACACAGGCGGCCTTCCCATTGTTTGTCGGCGAGGGCTTCGTAGGTGGTCAGTTCGCCCGGTTTCACCCGGTCGGTGGAATAGGCGATGGTACGCGCGCGCAGGCTCAAGCCGGTCCAGGCGTGAGCGGATGAGCGATATTGCAACGGGATGTTCTTGTTGATGACCGCCGAGGTGAACGGTTGCAGGATGCCCATGTGCTCGGCCTGCCAGAGGTTGCCGGCGTCGACGGTGAGCAGCAGGTCGGCGGTAGCGTTTTCGCCCTCGGCCTTGATGCGCTGCATCAGCGGCGCTTCCTTGTCGGTGATGAACTTCACCTGCACGCCGGTCTTTTGGGTGTAGGCGTCGAACACCGGTTTGATCAGTTCGTCGATGCGCGAGGAGTAGACCACGACCTCGTCGGCTGCCTGGGCGCTGCTGCAGCCGATCAGGGTGAGTGCCAGGGCAGTCAGGAGGCGCTTGGGTGCCGACATGGGGGCGGTCGCTCATTTGCAAAAAGAGGGCAAATGATAAGGACTCACATTTGGTAACGCTTGGTGGAGGCGTTACCAGATGTTGCACGGCAGTGTCAGGGTTTCGCCAACTCCGGCAGATCCCCGGTCAGCCCCAACGCCTGGCGAACGAACACAGCCTTGGCTTCAGGCATCCGATTGACCACCTTCAACCCGGTATTACGCAACCAGCGCAACGGCAGTTGATCGGCCTGGAACAGGCGCTCGAAGCCTTCCATCGCCGCCATCAACGCCAGGTTGTGCGGCATGCGCCGACGCTCGTAGCGGCTCAGGACTTTCACCTCGGCCAGGCGTTCACCGCGCTCGCTCGCCGCCCGCAGCACCTCGGCCAGCACCGCAGCATCGAGCAACCCCAGGTTAACGCCCTGCCCCGCCAGCGGATGAATCGCGTGGGCCGCATCGCCGATCAGTGCCAGGCCTTCGGCCACGTAGCGCTTGGCATGACGCTGGCGCAAAGGCACGCAGACGCGCGGCTCGGCGCTGACCACCGTTCCCAGCCGCCCTTCGAATGCGCGCTCCAGCTCACGGCAGAAGCGTTCATCATCCAGCGCCGTCAAGCGTTCGGACTCAGCTGGCGTGGTCGACCACACAATCGAACACCATTCCTGCTGCCCGTCCCGCTCCAGCGGCAGAAATGCCAGCGGGCCGGTATCGGTGAAGCGCTGCCACGCCGTACGCTGGTGCGGCTGGCTACTGCGCACGCTGGTGACGATGGCGTTGTGCAGGTAATCCCATTCGCGGGTGGCGGTGCCGGTCAGGCGGCGCACGGCGGAGTTGGCGCCATCGGCGGCCACCACCAATGGCGTACGCAGCTTGCGGCCATCTGCCAGGGTCAGCAGCCAATCGTCGCCGGAACGACGCATCTGCTCCAGGCGTGCATTGGCCAGCAAGCCCAGGTCGCAGTCGTGCAGGCGATCGAGCAAGGCGTCCTGCACCACACGGTTTTCAACGATATGCCCGAGCACGTCGGCGTGCACACTGGCCGCTGAAAAGTGGATCTGCCCGGTGCCGCTGCCGTCCCACACCTGCATTTCGCCATATGGGCTGGCGCGGCGCGCCACGATGCCATCCCACACGCCAAGCCGTTCGAGGATGCGCTGGCTGGCGGCCGACAAGGCGCTCACCCGCGGCTCGAACGCTGCGTCTGGGTCAAACGGCTTGACGCTCAGCGGGCTGCCATCGAGCAGCAGCACCTGCAGGCCACTGCCCTGCAACGCCAGCGCCAGGGCGCTTCCGACCATTCCGGCCCCGACAATCAGCACATCTGCGCGCATGTCCATGCTTTAAACCTGCCTCGCTGGCGGCCTGCGCCGCACGTAAAGGGTTTTGCCGACGCACCTGATCAAGCAAGGCATCGTCGATAAAGAATTCACTCACACATCTGAGCGCGTGCCCAGGCCCATGGCCTGACGGGCGAACCAGCGCTTGGCCGGCGGCAACAGGTCCAGGCCCAGCAGGCCGAGGTTACGGCCCAATGCCACCAACGGCTGGCCGCTGCCAAACAGGCGCGTCACCTGGTCGGAGAAGCCCACGGTCAGTTGCTGATCGCCGCGCTGACGGTCGCGATAAGCCTGCAAGGTCGCGAGGTCGCCCGGCACTTGCGGACCGGCCAGCAGGGCTTCGGCCAGGGCATCCGTATCGCGCAGGGACAGGTTGAAGCCCTGCCCGGCAATCGGATGCAGGCTATGGGCCGCATTGCCAAGGATCGCCAGGTGCGAGCGCACTTGTTCTTCAGCCTCCACCAGAGTCAGCGGGTACAAATGACGCGCGCCGACTTGCTTGAACGTGCCCAGGCGGTAGCCGAACACGCTCTGCAGTTCGCTGAGGAAGCTGCGCTCATCGAGGTCGACCAGGCGCTGGGCATCCATGCCGATGCGGGTCCAGATCAGCGCGCAGCGGTTGTCCGGCAGCGGCAGCAAGGCCATCGGGCCGTCATCGGTAAAACGCTCGAAAGCCTCGCCGTTGTGGGCTTCGCTCGGGGTCACATTGGCGATCAGCGCGCTCTGGTTATACGGCCGGGTTCTGACGCCGATGCCGAGCTGTTCACGCAAGCTGGAACGGCCACCATCGGCCAGCACCGCAAGGTCGCAAGACAGCACCGTTTCATCGTTGAGGGTCAGGCGATAGCCGTCCGGCAACGGCTCCAGACGCGTGACTTCCGCCGGGCAGCGCCAGCTCACCACGTCTTTATCAAGGCTCTGCCACAGGCATTGGCCGAGCCAGGCGTTTTCCACCACATAGCCCAGGGCCGGCACGCCTTCCTCCAGAGCGGACAGGCGCGCGGTGGAGAAACGGCCACGGTCAGACACGTGAATCTGCTTGATCGGCTCGGCGCGGCGGGAAATGTCCTGCCAGACGCCCAGCCGCTGATAGATCTGCCGCGCGCCGAATGACAGCGCCGAGGACCTCGCATCGTAGCTTGGCTGGTAGCTATCGCCCGGGGCGAAGGGTTCGATCAGCATGATCTTCCAGCCCCGCGCCTTGGCGCCGGCCTGCAATGCCAGCGCCAGGCTCGCGCCCACCAGACCGCCGCCGACAATCGCCAGGTTGACCCGGCTCATCGCGCAGCCGCCATCAGCGCTTCGATTTCGGCCACGGTCTTGGGCACGCCGCCGGTCAGGATTTCACAGCCCTTCTTGGTCACTACCACGTCGTCCTCGATGCGCACGCCAATGCCACGCCATTTCTTTGCCACGTTCTGATTATCCGGGGAAATATAGATACCCGGCTCCACGGTCAATACCATGCCCACTTCCAGCACACGCCACTCGCCACCGACCCGGTATTCACCGACATCGTGCACGTCCATGCCCAGCCAGTGGCCGGCGCGGTGCATGTAAAACGCGCGGTAGGCTTCGCTGGCGATCAACTCGTCGACATCGCCCTGCAGCAGCCCGAGGCTCACCAGCCCGGCGGTGATCACGCGCACGGTCGCCTCGTGGGCCTGGTTCCAATGTTTGTTCGGCGCGATCTCGGCAAAGGCGGCTTCCTGGGACGCCAGCACGATCTCATAGATCGCCTTTTGCTCGGCCGAGAACCTGCCGTTGACCGGCCAGGTGCGCGTGATGTCGCTGGCGTAGCAGTCGATCTCGCAACCGGCGTCGATCAGCACCAGATCGCCGTCCTTGAGCAGCGCGTCATTCTGCTGGTAATGCAGGATGCAGCTGTTGCGCCCGGCGGCAACGATGGAGCCATAGGCCGGCATTTTCGCCCCACCCTGGCGAAACACGTAATCCAGCTCGGCTTCGAGGCTGAACTCATGCAGACCGGCGCGACTGGCCTGCATCGCCCGCACATGGGCCGCGCAGGAAATGCGCGCGGCCTCGCGCATCACCCTGAGCTCTGCCGCCGACTTGTACAGACGCATGTCGTGCAACAGATGATCCAGGGCCACGAACTCTTTGGGCGGCTGGGCGCCCAGGTGGGCTTTGGAACGGATCACGTTGATCCACTCCATCACATGGCGGTCGAACTCGGCATTGCTGCCCATGGCCGAATACACCCGGTCGCGGCCTTCGATCAGGCCGGGCAGGATGTCGTCGATATCGGTGATGGGGAAAGCGTCGTCGGCGCCAAAGTCGCGGATCGCGCCTTCGGTGCCGGCGCGCAGGCCGTCCCACAGTTCGCGCTCGGCGTTGCGCTCGCGGCAGAACAGCACGTACTCGCCGTGCTGGCGACCGGGCATCAGCACGATCACCGCCTGCGGTTCAGGGAAGCCGCTCAGGTACTGGAAATCGCTGTCCTGGCGGTAGACATGCTCGACATCACGATTACGAATGGCCACCGCAGCGGCCGGCAGAATCGCGATGCTGTTGGGTTCCATCTGCGCCATGAGCGCCTTGCGGCGCCGGGTGTATTCCGCTTTGGGGATATGGATCATGGGCAGAGGGGCTTCCTTTTTAGTGCAACGACGGCTTGGGTGCAGCGGGCTCAGCGGACTTTTTGGTCTCGGTGAACAGCAGCAGCGGCGCCACGCGCAGGTATTCCATGACCTCCATGTAATCGCCTTCGCCGTCTTCGGATTCTTCCAGGGCATCTTGCACCTGGGAGATGGCGGCGAGGTCCTGCAGCACTTCCCTGGCGTCGGTGCTCAGCTCCAGGCCGCCGGCGTTCACGCCGAAACCGTGGAGGAAGCCCTGGCACCACTGGCCCAGCGCAGCGGCGCGGTCGGCCAGCGGTGCGTCGTCGGAAGGCAGCAGCAGGACGACGGTGACGTCATCGCCGGTCAGCTCGCCTTTGACCATCTCTTGCAGGCCGATCAACGCGTTGCGTACGTTATCGGTGGGTTCGGTCTCCAGCAGCTCGGCCACATCGGCCAGCCAGTTGTCGGCATCGAAGCCGACACCGGTGCAACTGCGGCCCAACAGCACGCCGTGCAGTTCGGCAGGCGAGCAGGGGTGGCCGCTGGTGCTCAGCAGTTTGGAAAAGGCATCGTACGGGGAGTTCTGAATAGGCATGGTGAGCTAGGCGCCAGACGGCGCAATGTCTAGAATGGAGCGCTGTATCCTAGCACCGGCAGACGTACCAAGACTATCGAGGGCGTCAGATCGTTTATCCTGCAGTTGCCATTCATCAGACAAATCCAGTGGAACCCAATGGAAGACACCGACCTGCAAGCGCTGATGGCCAGACTCGAATTGCTAATTGATCGGGTCGAGCAACTTAAGAGTCAAAACGGACTCCTACTAGCTCAGGAAAAAACCTGGCGCGAGGAACGCGCTCACCTCATTGAAAAAAACGAAATCGCCCGGCGTAAGGTCGAATCGATGATTTCGCGCCTGAAGGCCCTGGAGCAAGACTCATGAGTTCAAGCAATAGCGTTACCGTGCAGATCCTCGACAAAGAATATTCGATCATCTGCCCCCAGGAAGAACGCAACAACCTGGTGAGCGCTGCCCGCTACCTGGACGGCAAGATGCGTGAAATCCGCAGCAGCGGCAAAGTGATCGGCGCCGACCGCATCGCCGTGATGGCCGCGCTGAACATCACCCACGACCTGCTGCACAAGCAGGAACGCCCCGATGTACAGGCCAGCGGCTCGACCCGCGAGCAGGTGCGCGACCTGCTCGACCGCGTCGATCTGGCGCTGTCCAGCGATTCGGACGCAGCCAAGGGCTGATTGCCAAGTCTGTTTAAGGTATACTCGCCCCACTCCCTGGCGTGCTTGCCAGTCGGCGATGTCCCGGAGCCGATTCGCACTACCCTGGAAGTTGCACGTTGGGCTGGTGTGCATGTCCGCTAGACGGAAAGCCTTAAAGCCTACTGCTTCTTCCACCTTGAACTTTCGGGTTCAAGGGCTTAGTCGACAGCGGTTCTGTCGGGGAGCCTGAATTCCCAAACTCAATGCCAGTCTTCGGACTGGCATTGTTTTATGAGCCGAATACCCATGACCGAACCTGCGCCGCTTTCCCGTCCGCAACTTCGACGCATGTTGCGCAAGGCCCGTCACGCCCTCACGCCGAGCGAGCAGCGCCAGGCCGCCCTGGGCCTGTATCGGCAACTGGCACAGCACCCGCTGTTTCGCCGGGCCAAACATATTTCCCTGTATCTGCCGACGGACGGCGAAATCGATCCGCGCCTGCTGCTGCGTGCGGCCCAGCGCCGGGGCAAGGCCACCTACCTGCCGGTGCTGAGCGCCTGGCCGCGAACCAAGATGGTGTTCCAGCGCGTGCGTCCTGGGGAGGCATTACGGCCCAACCGCTTTCGCATTCTGGAGCCGCGGGTGAATGCCCGCCGCCAGCGCAAGGTGTGGGCGCTGGACCTGGTGCTGCTGCCGCTGGTGGGGTTCGATGATGTTGGCGGACGCCTGGGCATGGGTGGCGGATTCTATGACCGCAGCCTGGCCTACCTCGCCCGCCGCAGGCACTGGCGCAAGCCTACGCTGCTGGGCCTGGCCCATGAATGTCAGAAGGTTGATCGTCTGGCGCAGGCCAGTTGGGATGTGCCGTTGGCAGGCACCGTCACTGACAGGCAATGGTATATCGCAGGAGCGCCACTGGAATCAGCGGCGCCTTGAAGCGGGGTTAACGCTTGTACTGTTGCTGCACGGGAGAGAGCTGAGCCGGCGCATCGGTCTTGTTTGTCCACAAGCTTTGCGCATACCCGGTGGTCACGACGCCCAGACCAAATAAAATCACCAAAATCCATAGTAAATCCGGTTTACGTTGCATCGATTGCCCCCCTTCAGGCATCTCGTACACGATGACAACAACGTTCCAAAGTAGTCCGTTGCAGCTGCGTCAAGCTTAAAAGCCGGCATTCTGCGGTAACGTGAACCAACACGCAAACCTTGGCGCCAACCGACTGTCGGTTTGTCATGGAATTGCCCGACAGCTCGCCCAACGCCTTTTTCAGGAACCCGACAATGGCCTACTGGTTGATGAAATCCGAGCCCGACGAACTCTCCATCGACGGCCTGCAAAAGCTCGGCGAAGCCCGCTGGGACGGAGTGCGTAATTACCAGGCGCGCAACTTTCTGCGCGCCATGGCCGTGGGCGATGAATTCTTTTTTTACCATTCCAGCTGCCCAGAGCCCGGCATTGCCGGCATCGGCAAAATCATCAAGGCCGCCTACCCGGACCCGACCGCGCTGGAGCCAGAAAGCCACTACTTCGACGCCAAGGCCTGCGCCGATAAAAATCCGTGGAGTGCGATCGATGTGGCGCATGTGCAGACGTTTCCCAAGGTGCTGGGCCTGGGTTACCTGAAACAGCAAGCCGCGCTCGCCGAGTTGCCACTGGTGCAAAAAGGCAGCCGTTTGTCGGTGATGCCGGTCACGGCTGAGCAATGGGCAACCGTGTTGGCGCTGCGCTGAGCGCACGCAACACCTGGACGCATACCTGTCCGAACGGCTAGTCGCGGCGGACCACAGGGTTTGGCAGAATCGTCGACCCCGTTGTCCAGGAAGGAAGATCCCGTGACGCGTTCCACCTGTGCTTACCTACCCGCCATCGACGGCATGCGCGCCATAGCCGTGCTCAGCGTGATCATTTTCCACCTGGATTTTCTCGACCTGCTGCCCGGCGGATTCACCGGCGTCGACCTGTTTTTCGTCATCTCAGGCTATGTGATCAGCCAATCCCTGTGGGAGCGCCGTGACCTGACTCTGGGCGCGTACCTGAAAGACTTCTACCGTCGCCGCCTGCTGCGCATCATGCCGGCGTTGCTGGCGGTACTCTCTGTGAGCTTCATGCTGTCGGCGATGTTCACGCCGCAGTTCTGGCTCAGCGAACTGATCGACCGTACGGGCCTCGCGGCGTTCTTTGGCCTGAGCAACTTCGTGCTGGCCTGGAATACCGACACCTATTTCTCCCCCACTGCCGAACTCAACCCTTACCTGCACACCTGGTCGCTGGGGGTTGAAGAGCAGTTCTACCTGATCTTTCCGGCATTGTTTTTTATCTGGTTACGCTACCGGCAACGCGTTGCGATCGTGTGGGCCGTGCTGCCGTTGATGGCCGCTGCTTCGTTGATCGTCGGGGCCTATCAGGTCAACGCCGCGCCGCTGTCGGCGTTCTACCTGCTGCCCGGGCGCTTTTGGGAACTGGCTTCGGGAGCGCTGCTGTTCCAGCTCATCGGCACGGTGCCGCGCTTCAACCGATGGGCTCCTGCCATGTTGGCCGCCGGTCTGGGTTTGGTCATCGTCGGTTTGCTGTTCGCCAACCCCGGCCAATTCCCGTTCCCCTGGGCGATGGTCAGCGTGGCGGGCGCGCTCTCGATGCTCGCCGGAATCGTGCTGCAAGCCGATCAACCACCCGGTGCGCTGCAACGCCTGCTGCAAAACCGGGTGGTGACCTACCTCGGCCGACTGTCGTATTCGCTGTACCTGTGGCATTGGCCGGTCGCGGTGTTCCTGCGCTGGACCACCGGGCTCGAGCTGCTTGCGGTGCAACTGCTTTACCCGGTGCTGGTACTCGCCCTCGCGGCAGCGTCCTACCACTGGATCGAGATGCCGATTCGCACCGGCCGCTCCGTGGTGCAACGCCAGGCATGGCCTGCGATTGCCAGTGTTGCGGGCGTCACCGGGCTGCTGTGGCTGGGGGCGCAGTGGGTATCGACGAACGCATCGACCCTGTCACTCAGCCAGACCCGCGACAGTTACACCTGGTATGCCTACAAACATTATCCACAGGAAGACTTTGAAACCCTCGATGACCCGCGTGTGCAGGGACGCCAGCTGTTCGTCATGGGGGACTCGCATACGGCGGCCTACCGCACCTTGTTGAAGTTGATCTCGCTCAAGCTCGGGGTGACGGTGGTGGAATATGAACAAGGGGGTTGCGCTGTCGCCAGCTTGATCGGGCCGGACCCCGTGCGCTGCGCCCCGTCGCGCGAAGCCCAGCTCAAGCAGATCGAGGCCCGCGCCAAGCCGGGTGACGTGGTGTTCCTGGCCTCCCTGCGCATGCCTGAACTCACCGCCCGCCCGTGGCGCGAAGGTGAGTCAGCGATAATCGATGAAGCCTTGAAAGAACTGACTGACAAGAACATGGAAGCGGCGCGAACCGATGCCGAGCGATTATTGCAACGCCTGCAGGCGGCGCAGCTCAACATCCTGATCGACGCCCCCAAACCTGTGTTCAAGGCCGCGCCCAATCGTTGCGCGGACTGGTTCAATCGCATGAACCCGGTGTGCGAGCCGGGCCTGACGATGGAGCGCAATCAGCTTGAGCGGCTGCGCGCGCCGCAGATGCAATTGCTGCGACAACTGGAGACGCGTTATCCGGCCTTGCATACCTGGGATCCGTTGCCGCTGTTATGCCCCGGTGCCACCTGTTCGGCCTACGAGGAAAACGCCAAACCGTTGTTCTTCGACTCCAACCACCTCAGTGGCCATGGCAACCGCGTACTGGAGCCCGCGTTTACCGCAGCCTTGCTGAAGATATGGGAGGTGCCGCCGGTTACTGAATGATCAGGTTGTTGAACAACAGGTCTTCCACCATCGGCTTGCCGGTCTCATCGTTCATGACCTGCTGGGTTTGCTTCAGAGCTTCCTGACGCAGTTTTTCCTTGCCTTCGACGGTGCTCATGGCTTCGTTGGTCTGTTGGGTAAACAGCGCCACCAACTGATTACGGATCAGCGGGTCATTGGCCTTGACCGCCGCAGCCGCTTCGGTACCGGTGACACGCAGGGCAATATCGGCTTTGAACACCTTGAGTTTCGCCGTGCCATCGAGGCCATAGTTGCCCACGAACGGCGGGGTCAGGCTGATATAACTGACCTTCGGCGCCTCACCTTCCTTGGCCTCTTCAGCCTGAGCCGCCATCGGCAAGGTCAGGGCCAGCATCAACAGGATCCACGCTTTCACAATTCATTCCTCACATTTGGTTGCCAAGCAGCATAACGCCAGCGAGGCAGAGCACAAGCTTATGGCGACTCATCAGGCCCGGGCATGCTCGTTGACCCACGGGCGTTCCCTCCTACACTTATCGGCCAAGACGCCAAAAGGAATAGTCCGATGAAAGCTGTGCTGTGCAAAGCCTTCGGCCCCGCCGAAACCCTGGTGCTGGAAGATATCGAAAGCCCGGCGTTCAAAAAGAACGAAGTGCTGCTGGACGTGCACGCGGCCGGGGTGAATTTCCCGGACACTCTTATTATCGAGGGCAAGTACCAGTTCAAGCCGCCCTTCCCGTTCTCACCGGGCGGCGAAGCGGCCGGGGTGGTCAGCGCAGTCGGCGAAAAAGTCAGCCACCTGAAAGTCGGCGACCGCGTGATGGCTCTGACGGGCTGGGGCAGCTTTGCCGAACAGGTCGCCGTTCCCGGCTACAACGTACTGCCGATCCCGCCGAGCATGGACTTCAACATCGCCGCCGCCTTCAGCATGACTTACGGCACCTCGATGCACGCGCTCAAGCAACGGGCCAACCTGCAACCCGGCGAGACTCTGCTGGTACTCGGCGCTTCCGGGGGCGTGGGCCTGGCCGCCGTGGAAATCGGCAAGGCCATGGGCGCGCGGGTGATCGCCGCCGCCAGCAGCGCCGACAAACTCGCCGTGGCCAAGGCGGCCGGCGCCGATGAACTGATCAACTACAGCGACGCCAGCCTCAAGGACGAGGTCAAGCGCCTGACCGACGGCAATGGCGCCGATGTGATCTACGACCCAGTGGGTGGCGACCTGTTTGACCAGGCCATCCGCGCCATTGCCTGGAACGGCCGCTTGCTGGTGGTCGGTTTTGCCAGCGGACGCATTCCCGAACTGCCGGTGAATCTGGCACTGCTCAAGGGGGCGGCGGTGGTCGGCGTGTTCTGGGGCTCTTTCGCGCAGCGTCAGCCGCAGGACAATGCGGCGAACTTTCAGCAGTTGTTCACCTGGTATGGCGAAGGCCGGTTGAAACCGCTGGTGTCGAAAATGTATCCGCTGGATCAGGCGGCCCAGGCGATCAACGACCTGGGGCAGCGCAAGGCTGTCGGCAAAGTGGTCGTCCAAACTCGCTGAATGCAGTGAAATGCAATCACTGCGGGAAGGGGCTCGCTCCCGATTGCTGACCCACCGCTATCGGGAGCAAGCCCTCGCCCACATCTGCAGCGCTGATGTGCCCTGGCGCGCAATCACGACTCGCACTTATCCATTTACGACGTGTTCGGATTTCTTGTGTTTGCCCATGAGAGGCGGCGCTATTTTCGGTAACGAAACTGTAACATTCGCATCCGCAGTCAAAACAAGAAATCTGGAGCTCTTGAATGTTTGCTTTCTTTCGTCCTGCCGCGCACCAGGCGCCCCTGCCTGAAGAAAAGATCGACAGTACCTATCGACGACTGCGCTGGCAGATCTTCGCCGGTATTTTCATCGGTTACGCCGGTTACTACCTGCTGCGCAAAAACTTCTCCCTGGCCATGCCCTACCTGATCGACGAGGGTTATACCCGTGGTCAACTGGGCCTGGCGATGTCGGCGATCGCGATTGCCTACGGCCTGTCCAAGTTCCTCATGGGCCTGGTGTCCGACCGCTCCAACCCGCGCTACTTCCTGCCCTTCGGCCTGCTGGTGTCGGCGGGTGTGATGTTCATTTTCGGTTTCGCACCTTGGGCAACGTCCAGCGTGACCATGATGTTCATCCTGCTGTTCATCAATGGCTGGGCCCAGGGCATGGGCTGGCCGCCAAGCGGGCGGACCATGGTGCACTGGTGGTCGCAGAAAGAGCGCGGCGGCGTGGTGTCGGTGTGGAACGTGGCGCACAACGTCGGTGGCGGCCTGATCGGTCCGCTGTTCCTGCTGGGCATGGCCTGGTTCAACGACTGGCATGCAGCCTTCTACGTGCCGGCGACCGTGGCGTTGCTGGTGGCGGCGTTTGCCTTCATCACCATGCGTGACACGCCGCAATCGGTGGGCCTGCCGCCCATCGAGCAATACAAGAACGATTACCCGGAAGGCTACGATGCCAGCCACGAAGAAGAATTCAGCGCCAAGGAAATCTTCGTCAAGTATGTGCTGCGCAACAAAATGCTGTGGTACATCGCGCTTGCCAACGTCTTCGTTTACCTGCTGCGCTACGGCGTGCTGGATTGGGCGCCAACGTACCTCAAGGAAGCCAAACACTTTACCGTCGACAAGTCATCGTGGGCCTACTTCTTCTACGAGTGGGCAGGTATTCCGGGCACGCTGCTGTGCGGCTGGATGTCGGACAAGATCTTCCGCGGCAACCGTGGCCTGACCGGCATTGTGTTCATGGCCCTGGTGACCGTGGCGACTCTGGTGTACTGGCTCAACCCACCGGGCAACCCGACTGTCGATATGATCGCCCTGGTGTCGATCGGCTTCCTGATCTACGGCCCGGTGATGCTGATCGGCCTGCAGGCGCTGGAACTGGCGCCGAAAAAGGCCGCCGGCACCGCTGCAGGCTTCACCGGTCTGTTCGGTTACCTGGGTGGTTCGGTGGCCGCAAGTGCCGCCATGGGCTACACCGTGGACCATTTCGGCTGGGACGGTGGCTTTGTGTTGCTGATCGGCGCGTGCCTGCTGGCGATTGCGTTCCTGATCCCGACCCTGTGGCACACCAACAGTGTCAGCTCGGCGCGTTAATCCGCCGCGCAATCCTTGATACAACGCTTGAGCCGCGCCTCCAGGTTTTTATCTGGCATGGCGTGGCTGCGCAGGGCGTTGACGGTCTGCTCGACATAATCGCGAGTGGTGCCGTAACGCCCGCAAGCGCTCTGCAGTACGTGATTGAGCACGATATCGGGCAAGTTGCCGGCATAGCTGGGCAAGTGTCGCTCCAAGACAAATCCCAGCGCCTGAACCTGACTGCCATCTTCCAGACGGCAGCTGAGCCAGTGCGGCTTGTAGGAGGGGTAAGGCATCTCGC
This sequence comes from Pseudomonas sp. MH9.3, assembly GCF_034354675.1. NCBI lineage: Bacteria > Pseudomonadati > Pseudomonadota > Gammaproteobacteria > Pseudomonadales > Pseudomonadaceae > Pseudomonas > Pseudomonas sp. MH9.3. Next base: position 3,420,723 of record NZ_CP133785.1, read on the forward strand.
GCTGCCACAAGGCGTAAAGCGACGCCTCCAGTTGATCTTCCGGCAAGCGATAGGCGAACCCGCTGCACGAGCCGCCGCGATCAAGCCCGAATACCAGCCCCGGCAACTCCGGCGTACCCCGGTGCTCGTGGGACCACAGGTACAGCCCGCGATGATAGCCATGCACCCGTGCCCGCACGCGTTCGGTCGACGAACATTCAGGGCGCCAGATTAACGAACCGTAAGCAAACAGCCACACCGGCCCACCCTTGTGCCGCGCCATGGTGGCCTGCATCGAGCTCATCAATTGTTCGTGAGTGAGTTGCGGCCCCAGATCGAGTCGCGGAGGGTAAGCCAATTGCAGAAGATCGGTTTCTATGGCGGTCATGGCGAAAAGCGGTGCGCCTCCTGTGTATTACCAGTTGTGAGGGACTTTACCGCAATAGAACGCAGCGCTGTAAGCGCATGGCCCACCTTTGGTCAGGATTGAGCCCGGCACTTCCGCTACTTTCAGCCCCGGTTCAGCCTTGTAACGCGTCCCGGCGCCAGAATGGCGCACGCGTTACGGCCCGTTGTCCGCTCCTCACACTGACTACCGAGGTCGCCTCCATGAAAAAGATCCGACTGCCAGGCCTGCTGTTTCTGGCCCAGGCCACCACCGCTTTCGCTGCAGAAGTGCCAGCGGCCGAAGACGACAAAGGCTTCTGGTATGCGCAGACCAGCGTGTATACCCGGCACTTTTCGCCCGACCCTGACCACAACAACAAACAGAATCTGATCGGCCTGGAACGCAATGAGGCCTCAGGTTTTGTGTATGGCGGGGCGACGTTTCGCAACTCGTTCGGCCAGCGTTCGTACTACGCCTACGCAGGCCAGCGCTATGACATGGCGAATTACCCCGTCTACCTGAAGATCACGGGCGGGGCGATCCAGGGCTATCGCGGTAAATACCGCGACAAGATCCCACTGAACCGGCTTGGCGTGGCGCCGGTGGTTATCCCGTCGGTGGGCACGTATTACGGGCCGGTGGCGGCGGAGGTGGTGTTGCTCGGGTTCAATGCAGTGATGCTGACCACGGGCGTGCGATTCTAGGTCCGAGACCCGGCTCACCGCCGTGCATAGGGGTTATGTGGCGAGCGGCACGCGGTGCGTCTCGAACATTGTCCACGCTGCCAAGCCTCAGGGGCGTGGGGCGTAGGCGAACACGTCAGCGCGCATCTGGTGGGCGTCCATGCCTGCTTCGACCAGCGCATCAAGGGTGCCGTAGATCATGGCGGGTGAACCGCTGGCGTAGACGTGCACCGCCGTAAGGTCGGTGATGTCTTCGCACACGGCTTCATGCAGCAATCCGCAGCGCCCTTCCCAGCCGCACAGGTCGCTGACCACCTTGTGCAGAAACAGGTTGGGCAATTGCAGCCACTGGTCCCAGTGTTCGATTTCGTAGAAGTCTTCCGGGCGCCGCACACCCCAGTACAGGTGCACCGGGTGTTTGAAGCCCGACGCGCGGCAGTGCTCGATCAGGCTGTTCATCTGTGCCATACCGGTGCCGGCGGCGATCAGCACCAGCGGACCGTCCGGCAGCTCGGCCAGGTGCGTATCGCCAAACGGCAATTCGACGCGGGCCATCCGGTCTCGCTGCAATTGTTCGAGCAAGTCGCGGGCGCTGTCCTCGCGCACCAGCACATGCAGTTCCAGCTCGCGCCCGGAATGGGGCGCCGACGCCAGGGAAAACGCCGACTTTTTCTCGCCATTGTCCCGCTCGATCATCAGGTACTGCCCGGCGTGGTAACGCACCGCCTTGCCGGCCGGTGCAAGCAGGCGCACGCGCCATACATCGCCACCGACCTCGACGCATTCACTCAATTGGCACGCCAATTTGCGCAACGGCAACTCTCCCGGCGCCAGCACGCCATCCCACAACACAATGCAATCTTCCAGCGGCTCGGCGATGCAGGTGTAGAACTCACCATGGTCGAGCACCTCGCCATTTTGTTGCACGCGCCCTTCCACCAGCAGCGCCACGCACACATGGCACACGCCATTGCGACACGCCTGGGGGCATTCGTAGCCCAGGCGGCGTGCGCCTTCGAGGATTCGCTCGCCGGGGACAAGCTCCAATACAGCGCCGGAAGGTTGCAGGGTTACACGCATCAATCTATTCCCAATTCTTTCCAGATCGCATCGACACGTGCCGTGACAGCTTCATCCTTGACGATCACCCTGCCCCACTCGCGGGTGGTTTCGCCCGGCCATTTATGCGTGGCATCCAGGCCCATTTTCGAACCCAGACCCGACACCGGCGAGGCGAAGTCAAGGTAGTCGATCGGCGTGTTATCGATCATCACCGTGTCGCGCTTGGGGTCCATGCGCGTGGTGATGGCCCAGATCACGTCATTCCAGTCGCGGGCATTGATGTCGTCGTCGGTGACGATAACGAACTTGGTGTACATGAACTGTCGCAAAAACGACCACACACCCAGCATTACCCGCTTGGCATGGCCCGGGTACGACTTCTTCATGGTCACGATGGCCATCCGGTACGAACAGCCTTCGGGCGGCAGATAGAAGTCGGTGATTTCCGGGAACTGCTTTTGCAGAATCGGCACGAACACTTCGTTGAGCGCCACGCCGAGAATGGCTGGCTCATCGGGCGGGCGGCCGGTGTAGGTGCTGTGATAGATCGGCTTGATGCGATGGGTGATGCGCTCCACGGTAAACACCGGGAAGCTGTCGACTTCGTTGTAGTAGCCGGTGTGGTCGCCGTAGGGGCCTTCATCGGCCATTTCGCCCGGATGAATCACGCCTTCAAGGATGATTTCGGCAGTGGCCGGCACTTGCAGGTCGTTGCCACGGCATTTCACCAGCTCGGTGCGGTTACCCCGCAACAGGCCGGCGAACGCGTATTCGGAGAGGCTGTCGGGCACCGGGGTCACGGCACCCAGGATCGTGGCCGGGTCGGCACCCAGCGCCACGGAGACCGGGAACGGCTGCCCGGGATGCTTTTCGCACCACTCGCGGAAATCAAGGGCGCCGCCACGGTGGCTCAGCCAGCGCATGATCACCTTGTTGCGGCCGATCACTTGCTGACGGTAAATGCCGAGGTTCTGGCGATCCTTGTTCGGGCCTTTGGTGACGGTCAGCCCCCAGGTGATCAGCGGGCCGACGTCACCGGGCCAGCAGGTCTGCACAGGGAGCATGGCCAGGTCCACGTCATCGCCTTCGATGACCACTTCCTGGCACACCGCGTCCTTGACCACCTTGGGCGCCATGGCAATGATCTTGCGAAAGATCGGCAGCTTCGACCAGGCATCCTTCAAACCCTTGGGCGGCTCGGGCTCCTTGAGGAAGGCCAGCAGCTTGCCGATCTCGCGCAGCTCGCTCACGGACTCGGCGCCCATGCCAAAGGCCACGCGCTCGGGTGTGCCGAACAGGTTGCCGAGCACCGGGATATCAAAGCCGGTCGGGTTCTCGAACAGCAGCGCCGGGCCCTTGCTGCGCAAGGTGCGGTCGCAAATCTCAGTCATTTCCAGCACCGGGGAAATCGGCATCTGGATGCGTTTCAACTCTCCGCGCTGCTCAAGTTGCTGCACGAAATCCCGAAGATCCTTGAATTTCATTAACCCTGCCACCCGTAAAATAGGCTTACATCCTACCTGCTCTGAGGACGGCTGGCAGCTTAATTGGCCGTCAGCCCCCGTGATTGGAGCGAACTGAACAAGGGCTCCAGGAACGCCTCGATGTGCCGCGCGCCCACGTCGGACAGGTGATTATCGTCGGTGTACAGCGCGCGCCCATTGAGTTCGACCCGGCACAGGCCATCGGTGCCACACAGCTGTGGCGCCGGGTCCAGCACCCTTACACCGCTGTCGGCGGCGGCCAATTCGTCGAACAGGTTGGCGATGAATGCCTCGCGCGCCAGGTGCTTGGCGATCGTCAGTCCTTCACGGTCCACCGGCCGGTGCATCATGGCCAGGCGGCTGAGGCGATACGGCACGATGATTTCCTGCAGCGGCACCTCCTTGACCAGCCATACACGGTGCCCCGCTGCACGCAGGCCCTTGATGCGCGCGCGCATGCCGTCGGCGAAGCGTTGTTCAGCTACCGCGCGTACGTACTGGCCGGTGCTCGGGTCTTTGAGCGCATGCTCCTTGTCACCGGACATCTGCCCATACAGATACAGGCTCCAGCGTGCCGCCAGCACCACATCGCTGATCGGCCGTTCGCTCATGGCTTTCTCGACGCGTCGATTGAAATGCGCGCAGCGGGCAATGTTTTCCAGGCCATCCAGCGGCACACAACCGGCGAAACTGGCCTCCATCAAGCTGATGTCGTGCTTCTTCGCGCCGATTTCGAGCGCCGGGATCAAAGCAGTGGCATGGCTGTCGCCCCACACCAACGCAGACACCGCCGGATTTTTCGGACCGAAGTGACAGAACAGGCGCTCATCGGGCGTGTCCTTGTCTGCCATGCAGGCCATCAACTCGGGGCTCCACTTCTTCGCCTGGGCATACCGCAGCGCCTGCTCGGACAAGCGCGACGGCACCCCATCGGCCTTGCGCAGCGCCACGCCCGTGAGGCCGATGGACAGGATGCCAACCGCTGCCGCAACGAGAATCGCCTTGCGTGTTGCCAGCAGACGCTTCTCCCTGAAGGGGGTTTCCACAAAGCGCCAGGACAGATAGCCCAACACCAGGCTCAGCAGCATCAGAGCGCCCAGTTCCGTGGCGCTCAAGCCATCGACCGCCGCGTAGTTGGCGTACACGAATACCGGCCAGTGCCAGAGGTACCAGGAGTACGAGATAAGCCCCAGGCCCACCATCACCTTCGAGCTCAGCAGGCGGCCCACCCAGGTGTATTGCTGCCCGTTGGCCCAGATCAGTCCGACCACGCCAAGCACCGGCAGCAGAGCGGCGGCGCCGGGGAAGGCTGTCTGTGAATCGAAGCCGAATACGGCAATCAAGATCAACCCCATCGCCCCCAGGCTGACCCACTGGGCCAGGGCCGGTGAGGCGCGCCACTCACGCGCGGGCAGCACCGCCAGCATGGCGCCGGCGAGCAATTCCCAGGCGCGCAAATGCAACAGGAAGAAAGCTTTTTGCGGTTCATGCTCCACCGCCCAGACGCTCATGCCGAACGACACCAGCAGCACGCCGAACAGGGCCAGGCGCCAGTGCTTCAAGCGGCTTGAAAGCAGGGTCAGTAGCAAGGGAAAGAGGATATAGAACTGTTCTTCGACCGCCAGCGACCAGGTGTGCAGCAGCGGCTTGATGTCGGACGCCGCCTCGAAATAGCCGTGCTGGCGCGCAAACAGCAGGTTGGAGGTGAAGATCACCTGATAGTGCGCCGCCCGCCCCAGCTCCTCATAGTCTTTGGGCGCCAGCAGGAACCAGCCCGCCACCAGCGTCGCCACGATCATCACGAACAGCGCCGGCAGAATGCGCCGGGCACGCCGCGCCCAGAACTCCACAAAACTGAAGCGCCCGGCCTGGCGTTCGCGCCATATGATCGAGGTGATCAGGAAACCCGAAATCACGAAGAACACATCAACGCCAACAAAGCCGCCGGTGACGCCCGGCACGCCAAAGTGAAACAACACAACAGCCAGAACCGCGATAGCACGCAGGCCATCAATGTCTCTTCGGTAAGCAAGAACAGTCATAAATCAATGTCAGCCAGATACGAATGGGGATGAGCGTAGACGCACTCGTGTTTTTTTGTGTCTCAACTGACACGTATGCCGCGAACCGCTCATTTGTGACACAAAAAAATGGCGCCCCAAAGGGCGCCATTCTCACGGACCTGAAGTGTTATTTACGCTTCATCGACAAGAAAAACTCGTCGTTGGTCTTGGTGGTTTTCAGCTTGTCGATCAAAAACTCGATGGCAGCGACTTCATCCATCGGGTGCAGCAGCTTGCGCAGGATCCACATGCGCTGCAGTTCGTCGTCAGCCGTCAGCAACTCTTCGCGGCGGGTGCCGGAACGGTTGATGTTGATGGCCGGGAACACGCGTTTTTCAGCGATGCGACGGTCCAGGGGCAGTTCCATGTTGCCGGTACCCTTGAACTCTTCGTAGATCACTTCATCCATCTTCGAGCCTGTTTCAACCAGCGCGGTGGCGATGATGGTCAGCGAGCCGCCTTCTTCGATGTTGCGCGCGGCGCCGAAGAAACGTTTCGGTTTCTCCAGAGCGTGGGCGTCGACACCACCGGTGAGTACCTTGCCGGAGCTCGGGATCACGGTGTTGTAGGCACGCGCCAGACGGGTGATGGAGTCGAGCAGGATCACCACGTCCTTCTTGTGCTCGACCAGGCGCTTGGCCTTTTCGATCACCATTTCGGCAACCTGCACGTGGCGGGTTGGCGGCTCGTCGAACGTCGAGGCAACCACTTCGCCGCGCACGGTGCGCTGCATTTCGGTCACTTCTTCCGGACGCTCATCGATCAGCAATACGATCAGGTGAACTTCAGGATTGTTACGCGCGATGTTTGCGGCAATGTTCTGCAGCATGATCGTTTTACCGGCTTTCGGCGGGGCGACGATCAGACCGCGCTGGCCCTTGCCGATCGGCGCGCACAGGTCGATCACGCGACCGGTCAAGTCTTCGGTGGAACCGTTGCCGGCTTCCATCTTCATGCGCACGGTCGGGAACAGCGGGGTCAGGTTCTCGAAGAGAATCTTGTTTTTCGCGTTCTCGGGACGATCGAAGTTGATCGTATCGACCTTGAGCAGGGCGAAATAACGCTCGCCTTCCTTCGGAGGGCGGATCTTGCCGACGATGGTGTCACCGGTGCGCAAGTTGAAGCGACGGATCTGGCTCGGCGAGACGTAGATATCGTCCGGGCCGGCGAGATAGGAAGCGTCTGCAGAGCGGAGGAAGCCGAAGCCGTCCTGGAGAATCTCCAGCACGCCATCACCGGAGATTTCCTCGCCGCTTTTTGCGTGCTTTTTGAGCAGGGAGAAAATCACGTCCTGCTTGCGCGAACGGGCCATATTTTCTATGCCCATTTCTTCGGCCAGTTGGAGCAGGTCGGTAATCGGCTTTTGCTTGAGTTCAGTCAGATTCATATAGGAATGACGTAATCATTTATGGAGGGGGGAAATTAAGCTTTTGGCTTAATGAGGCCGCGCCGCAGAGAAGGCGACAGGATCGCGTACTAATCGAAAAGGAATGCGTCGGCGACGGCTTGCAGGGGGCAGTGGAGAAACCAGTGCGGGGCCGAATGTACCACCTGAATTTCGGAGCGTCCAGCCCTGTTTCACGAAAAAGCCCCGCGATTTGCGGGGCTTTTTTGACGACGCTTAGATGTTGGCGTCGAGGAAAGCTTGCAGTTGGGACTTCGACAGCGCGCCAACCTTGGTGGCCTCAACGTTGCCGTTCTTGAACAGCATCAACGTAGGGATACCACGCACGCCATGCTTGGCCGGGGTTTCCTGGTTCTCGTCGATGTTCAGCTTGGCAATGGTCAGCTTGCCTGCATACGTGGTTGCAATGTCGTCCAGGACCGGGGCGATCATTTTGCAAGGACCGCACCACTCTGCCCAGTAATCAACCAGTACAGGGCCGGTAGCCTTGAGTACATCAGCTTCGAAGCTAGCGTCGCTAACGTGTTTGATAAGATCGCTGCTCATGGAAGTCTCCAGGTTGTAAGCAAAAAAACGTCGCCCATCATAGCCGCCCTTCCCCCGTTCAGGAAGTCGCCTCTGATTGAGTGTTGCTATGGCGGCGCATGAGTTTGGGTATGAGCCACTCAAGGCGAGACGGGGGTCACGAAGGCGATCCCGGTGCGCAACGCTGCATTGCGTACGTGTTCCTGCATGGCTTTCTGCGCCGCTGCGCTCGCGCGCCGGGCCAGGGCGCGCAGGATCCTGCGGTGTTCCTGCCAGGTCTCCATCGCCCTCTCCGGCCGGATGAACGGTAGCTTCTGGCTTTCCAGGAACACCTCGGCGCTGGCACTGAGGATGCTCACCATCGCCTGGTTACCGCTGGCGAGCAGGATGCGTTGGTGAAAGTCGAAGTCCAGCCGCGCCGCCGCTTCGAAATCGCCGGCCCTGAGCACCTTGCGCATCGCCTCGACATTGTCTTCCAGGCCATCGAGTTCATCGAGGGTCAACGTCATCGCCGCCAAACCGGCGGCGAACCCTTCAAGGGCATAGCGCAATTGAAAGATATCCAGCGGCGTGGCCTGCGCTGCAAACGGCCAGGCGAACCCGGGCGACTCCTGCGCCGCCTGCACGAACACGCCTTTGCCCGGCTGCACACTGACCACGCCCAAGGCACTCAGGGACGACAACGCCTCGCGCAACGACGCGCGGCTCACCCCCAACTGCAGCGCCAGGTCACGCTGGGACGGCAGTGCATCGCCCGCGCAGAAGCCTTGCTCCTTGATCAGTTTGCGGATGGCCTGCAAGGCCGCTTCCGGTACGGCTTGGGCGATGGAATGCATAAAAAACTCAAGGTTCCAGTCAACTGAGCGGCTAGTTGTAAAGCTATTCCGGGCCGTCGGCAAGCCACGCCCCAAAGGGGCTCGTGCGGTTTTGGCGACGCTCGAAAAAGGTGCGAAAAGCCCGCGAACTGTTCAGACCAGTAAGACCACCGGAACTCAGCAAATTGCGGCCCCGCAGACGATTCAGGGAAGGCTGGCATGGGCTGTGCAATCACGCACAGCAGTCGAATTCAGAACCCCCCTTCGCCCTTCCCGGAGAGTTGCCATGACCAAGCGCTACAGCGCCCTGCTCACTGCCCTGTTTGCCAGCATGATGCTGAGCCAGGCGCCCGCCCAGGCCAACGGTCTGGACGATATCGTCGCCCGTGGCACCCTGAAGGTCGCCGTGCCCCAGGACTTCCCGCCGTTCGGTTCGGTCGGCCCCGACATGAAGCCGCGCGGCCTGGACATCGACACTGCCAAGCTGCTGGCCGACCAGCTCAAGGTCAAACTGGAGCTGACGCCGGTCAATAGCACCAACCGCATCCCGTTCCTCACCACCGGCAAGGTCGACCTGGTGATCTCCAGCCTGGGCAAGAACCCCGAGCGCGAGAAGGTCATCGACTTCTCCCGGGCCTACGCGCCGTTCTACCTGGCCGTATTCGGCCCGCCTGACGCCGCCGTCAGCGCCACCGACGACCTCAAGGGCAAGACCATCAGCGTCACCCGCGGCGCCATCGAAGACATCGAGCTGAGCGCCGTGGCGCCCAAGGAAGCGACCATCAAGCGCTTCGAAGACAACAACTCGACCATCGCTGCCTACCTCGCCGGCCAGGTCGACCTGATCGCCAGCGGCAACGTGGTGATGGTGGCAATCAGCGAGCGCAATCCCAAGCGCGTGCCGGCGCTGAAAGTGAAACTCAAGGATTCGCCGGTGTACGTGGGCGTGAACAAGAACGAGCCGGCACTGCTGGAGAAGGTCAACCAGATCCTGGCGGCGGCCAAGGCCGATGGCAGCCTGGAAAAGAACGCACTGCAGTGGCTTAAAGAGCCATTGCCTGCCGACCTCTGATACCACGGAGCTGAGTTATGGCGTATCAATTTGACTTCGTGCCGGTGCTGGCCAACACCGACCTGCTGTTACGCGGCGCGCTGTTCACCCTTGAGCTGACGGCCATCGGCGCGATCCTGGGGGTGACCCTGGGCATCGTCGGGGCGGTGGTGCGCGCATGGAAGATCCAGCCATTCGCCTGGTGCTTCGGCGTCTATGTCGAGTTGATCCGCAACACGCCGTTTCTGGTGCAGTTGTTCTTCATCTTCTTCGGCCTGCCGTCCCTGGGCCTGAAAATCACCGAATGGCAGGCCGCCGTGCTGGCGATGGTGATCAACCTTGGGGCCTATTCCACCGAGATCATCCGCGCCGGCATCCAGGCTATCCCGCGTGGGCAACTGGAAGCCGCGGCGGCGCTGGCGATGACGCGCTTCGAAGCGTTCCGCCACGTGGTGCTGCTGCCTGCGCTGGGCAAGGTGTGGCCGGCATTGAGCAGCCAGATCATCATCGTGATGCTCGGTTCGGCGGTGTGTTCGCAGATCGCCACCGAAGAACTCAGCTTTGCCGCCAACTTCATCCAGTCGCGCAATTTCCGTGCGTTTGAAACCTATGCCCTGACCACCCTGGTGTACCTGTGCATGGCGCTGATGATTCGTCAGTTGCTCAACTGGATCGGGCGCCGCTTTGTGATGAGGAACGCCCAATGAGTGATTTTTCGTTCTGGGACATCGTGCGCAACCTGCTCACCGGCCTGCAATGGACGCTGTTGCTGTCGCTGGTGGCCTTCGTCGGCGGCGGCGTGATAGGCCTGCTGGTGATGACGATGCGCATCAGCCGCAAGGCCTTTGCGCGCAATGTGGCGCGCGGCTATATCGAACTGTTCCAGGGCACGCCGCTGCTGATGCAGCTGTTCCTGGTGTTTTTCGGTGTGGCCCTGCTCGGCGTGGATATCTCGCCCTGGCTCGCCGCCGCGATTGCCTTGACCCTGTTTACCAGCGCCTACCTGGCCGAAATCTGGCGCGGCTGCGTCGATTCCATCGCCAATGGGCAGTGGGAAGCCTCGGCCAGCCTGGCGCTCAACCCGCTTGAGCAACTGCGCTACGTGATCCTGCCCCAGGCGCTGCGCATTGCCGTGGCACCCACCGTGGGTTTCTCGGTGCAGGTGGTCAAAGGCACCGCCGTGACCTCGATCATCGGTTTCACCGAACTGACCAAGACCGGCGGCATGCTCGCCAACGCCACCTTCGAACCCTTCATGGTCTACGGCCTGGTGGCCCTTGGTTACTTTCTGCTCTGCTACCCCTTGTCCCTCAGTGCGCGCTACCTGGAAAGGAGACTGCATGCCTCTGCTTAGAATTTCCGCCCTGCATAAGTATTACGGCGATCACCACGTCCTCAAGGGCATCGACCTGACCGTTGAAGAAGGCCAGGTGGTGGCGATCATCGGCCGCAGTGGCTCGGGTAAATCCACCCTGCTGCGCACCCTCAACGGCCTCGAATCGATCAACGACGGCGTGATCGAAGTCGATGGCGAATACATCGATGCGGCACGCGCCGACCTGCGCAGCTTGCGGCAGAAAGTCGGCATGGTGTTCCAGCAGTTCAACCTGTTCCCGCACCTTACCGTTGGCGAAAACGTGATGCTCGCGCCCCAGGTGGTGCAGAAAGTGCCCAAGGCCAAAGCCGCGCAGCTCGCCAGGCAGATGCTGGAGCGCGTGGGGCTCGGGGAAAAGTTCGACGCTTTCCCCGATCGCCTGTCCGGCGGCCAGCAGCAGCGCGTCGCCATTGCCCGCGCGCTGGCCATGTCGCCCAAGGTGCTGCTGTGCGACGAAATCACCTCGGCGCTGGACCCGGAACTGGTCAACGAAGTGCTCAGCGTGGTGCGTCAACTGGCCAGGGACGGCATGACGCTGATCATGGTCACCCACGAAATGCGCTTCGCCCGCGAGGTCGGCGACAAGCTGGTGTTCATGCACCAGGGCAAGGTGCATGAAGTGGGTGATCCGAAGGTGTTGTTCGCCAACCCGCAAACGGCGGAACTGGCCAACTTCATTGGTTCGGTGGAGCAGCCGGGCTGACCAGTTCGAAACTGCCCTGCCCTTGCAGCAATGTCCGGTAGCGCACCTGCAAGGCGTCGGCGGGCAGTTCGGCGTCGATCTCGACCTGAGCCGTCAATCGTCGACCTGTGGCCTGCGCCAGCAAGGTCTTGCCAGGCAGCAAGCGGCCATCGTCGGGTTCGCCTGACGACTGCGCTGCACGCCATTGCACAGGCCGCCCATCCACCTGCGCATGTTTGAGACTCAGGCGAAAACGCCCCTCGCGCCCAAAGCGATAGCCCTGCCCGTCAGCCGCCGCGCCATTGAAGCGCACACCGATGGCCGCGGGCGCAAGACACAGGATGTTCAAGTGCAGCGTTCGCGTTCCGAGGGCGACGGTGGCGCGGTCATCGAGGCTTTCGCGGTGAACCACGCCGTACTCGACCTGGGGCTGGCTGAGGGACAGTCGGCAGTTGTCGGCCCGCGCGGCATGGCTCATCACGCCGCCCCAGAGCATCAGGCACAGGGCCATGGGTTTAAAGCGCATGACACACCGCCGTCGTGGTTTCATATAGTTTCTCGTCGTCAGGCTTGCTGTCGGTTTCAAGGCGCAGCACGCAGGTGGAGGCATTCGGCAGCGTCACGCGCAGGCTTTGCGGCCCCTGAACGTCGCTCAGGTAGATCATGCCGTCGCCGACCACGCTGGTCAGGAAGCGATTGTCCTTGCCGAATACCGGCGATCCTTGAGTCAACGGCTTGCCCTGGTTGTCCTGCGCCTGGACCAGCACACGGCGCACCTTGACCACCTCGAAATCCAACGTACTGACGGAGCCACGCTCGGCGGTGAGGACCTGGGTGCCGTTTTTGAGGTCGACGCGTTTGGGCAGCGAGCGGGTCTGCACTTCGACACGGCTGTGGGTGTAAGCGGGCAATCCGGCAATCACCGCCTGCCCGGTAAAGTCGGTCCATACCGGCCCCTGGGGGGTATCGACCCTGGCCGAGCCAATGTCGCCCACCGACACGATGCCGAAGGTGTCCTGTACGGTATACGGCGAAAACGTCACGCCGCGCTTGTGGGCCACCACGCCTCCGCGCAGCTGCCCCGAGTAGGTGGCGCCCTGTGGGTCGCGGCTGACGCCCAGGCCGACCTGGGTATAGCGCGGCAACATGTTCAACTGGCCGCGAACCGATTGCTCGCGCGCCGAAACATCGCGCTCAACCGCCACCTCGTAGTTCACCGATTCGTTGACCCGTTCACTGAGGGCCGTGCCTGCATTGAGCTGTTGCCCGCGACGGCTGACGTAGCTGCTCAGGCGGCGGTCATCGCCCAACGGCACGCTGACCTGCAAGCGCACCGAAAGGTCGTTGTCCATCCCCCGATCCCGGCGGTTCTCCAGCGCCGCCGTATGCTCACGTGCCTGCCTGCCGCCCACTCGGGAGTCGGCGATCAGGGTCACGTCGGCGCCGCTGAACGTTTTGTTCCACGACGCAAATACGTGCTCGAGCGATTGCCCGTCAAATTGTGCGCTGCGGCTGTATCCCACGCTGAAACCACCCAGTGCCGGATCAACCCAGGTCATGCCCGCCGTGTACTGGTTTTTGAAGCGAGAATCCAGGGTATCCAGCCGTGAGGATCGTCCGGCTTCAAGAACCTCGCGATAACCAAGGCTTTGAGTGGTGGCGCTGAGGGTGACGTCAAGGTCGGCATACACCGGACTGCTCAACGACAAGGTGCTGCGCGCTCCGGACACCGCGTCGCGTGTGTCGCGGGACAGGTTATGCCGGGTGCTCACGGAAACTTTCTGGAAGAACACGCTACCCAGGCTCGCCCCGACGGCGCCGTAATCCTCGCTGCCCAACACACCCAGGCCCGCCGATGTGGAGCCGCCCAGGCCCCAGGTGCCGCTGCCCATGACAACCGAAGGCGTCTGGTTTTCGCCGGGTGCCGATTCACGCACCTTGCCCACCGACAGGTAGTAACCCGGCGCCGCCTGCGCAGCCCCCTGGAACGAGGCCGCCGGCACGACAAAACTGCGCCTGGCCCCGCGCACATCAATGACGCTCACCTCCAGGTCGCTGGTGCCGTTGAGCAACGGCAAACCGGTCAGCCGGAAAGGCCCCTCGGGCACCAGTGTGGTGTGGATCAACACCCCGGATTGGCGCACCTCGATTCGCGACTGACTTTGGGCCAGCCCCTCAACCACCGCATTATTGCTGCCCGCTGGCGTGCGTGACTGACCGTCGGGCGCCAACTGGAAACCGGAAAACTGAACACCGCCAAACACTGGACTGTTGCTGGACAACTGCCCCGCCTGAAACGTGGAATGCAGCGCTGCTATATCTCGCTGGGCGTAGGCGTACAGATGCTCGGTGCGCGCCTTGCCATCGTCGGACACATAGAACTGGCGACTGCGCACGATCCAGTCGCCCAGGTTGAAACCGGCCTCGGTATAGGCCGACACATACCGGCTGGACCCACTGCGCGAGCGGCTGTCAAAGCCCAGCACGTCATAATTGAACAACGCCGCCGCACCGCCGCTGGAAAAACCCGTGGCCTCCCATTCAGGCGCACGCAGTGACTGGGTCGGCACGACCAGCGTGACTTCGTCCGAGCCGGGGCGCAATCGCACCATGGTCGTTGGGAAGGCGCCCAGGAAGTCATGGCAGGCCTGGTCCGGCGTCGCACCTTCGCGCAGCACCCCGGCGGGCTTTACCAGCCCGGCCTTGGCCAGAAGCCCTGGGGTAAAGCACAGCTGGCCGCTGGAATCGAATTGCGCATCCACCAACCCCAACGGGTTGCCGTTGACGCGCAAGCCCACCACCTGAGAGCCCTCGCGAAAACGCGCGGCATTGCGAAAATAGTCGGAGACCCTGGGGTCGATGCCATGGGCGTTCAGGGCCACGAGATCAAAGCCTTCTCCCACCTCCAGCGCCGATGCGAAGCCGGGCAGGCCGCACAGCGTCGCCAGTCCGACAAGTATCGTGGGTCGGCGTTTGGGTCTGCTCATACGCCGATCAACCCCCGCTGGCATTGATCGTGGTCCGGTAGTTATCCACCGAGAAGCCATAGACCGTTGCCGGTTGAATCTCGACGGTGGACACGCCGGCCATACCGCCTTCGACCGTGGCGCGCAGGGTTTCCCCCGGCAGAATGTAAGTGCGCGGTAACGTCGCCACGCCCGTTTTGGGAAGCAGACGCACTTCGGGTGCCAGGCGCACCACGTAGGCGCTGTCGTTTTGCACCGACAGATGTTCGCCAACCCGCGTCCACTTGAGTAACTCCCATGGCGATTCATGCCGAGGCAAACCCTTGGGGTGCAGGATCAGTGGCAGGTTCTGGCGCAACGTGATGCCAATGGTCGCGCCGCCCGCCGCGCGCGCCTGGGGAATGCCCTCGAATGACACGCGCTTGAGCCGCTGGGTCTTGAGCGGCGTTTTCAGGGTGCTGATGAACCGCACCAATTGAATATCGCCCGCCTCCACCCGCGTGACAGGCGGCGTGACAATGACCAACGGCTCGTGATCCTCGGGCACGTTCTCCACCACCGAATGAAGAAGCGCCGGTCCGTCATCGGTGTTGATGATATTGATCGTGGCTTCGCCGTCTTCCTCATACAGCATGACCAACGTGCTTTCAGGTCGCATGCCACCCGCCACTGCGACCGTCGACAAACAGATACATACACTTGCACTCCAAAGAAGTGCCTTGCTTATTATTGAAAGACCACGCACGTGAGTTCCCCATGACTTGCAAAGCCACTGCCGATAATTAAGCACCCATATAAAAACAGCCGACAAGAAATGAATCGCTTCTTTATCGGCTGCACACTGTTACTTAGAGGTAACTCAGCACCAGCGTGGCGCGACCGTCGATAGTGACGTCACTGCTCAAGTTCAGGTCCTGTGCCTTGTTGATAACCGCTTTGACGGCAATGGTGCCGGTCATTTGAGTCACCGATACCGGGCTGAGAGATGAACTATTGCGCCACGAATACTGGCTGGGCACCTGGGCAACCTTGCCGTCGCTGGTTTGCCAGGCACCGCTGCTGCTGGTTCGCATGATGGGATAGAGAGTTGTGGCCGAAGACCTCAGGTCTTTCAGGGTGATCGAGTAGCCACCGGTTCGCCTGCTGGCGACAGAGCCGAGGCCATAGTTCTGCGCTTCGGTGAAGCCTGCGCCCAGGATACCAGGGACCTTGCTGCCGGCTTGCAGGTCGGTAAACGCCAGCCCGAACCTGGCGGGTGTGGAACCGCAGTTGATCGACAGCGAGGTGGTGCGCTCTTCACGCGGATTGAACGCCGTTTGCGACAACTCGCCGGAACGAATGACGCCGTAATCGATGGTACCGCTCCCCGTCAAACTGAGGTTGCAGGAGGCCGGTGTGATCGTCCCCCTGACAGACAACTGGGCACTGGTGGAGGCCTGGGCATTGACCGCAGCCGCCAGACACGCAATAACAAATGTCATTCCAACAATGTTTTTCATAATCATCCTGTCACTGAGAGTTATCAGGTGCATTTACTGTTTTTGAATTCCAAAAACATAAATAAATAACACCACGGCAAAATCGCCGAGTGACAGTCTGTCGCTTTGTCAGCCCGCAGAAGAATAAGACAACACGTCAATTACTGTGGGAACCATTAAAACCAACTGCCGTTTTAAACGCCCTGCGGCTGTAAGCAAACTCAAAACACAGATGAGAACTTAATCGTTGCAGTTGTAGCCGGAATCGCCGTCAGCTTTACAACAGCGCAAGGTCAAAAATTCCTACATAGTCATCCGCAACTTTCAACATAGGTACAGAGCAACAGCTTAAATTTCCTGCAACACCCCTCTGCAAAAGGCCCCAGGAAAATTACCGCAGCACTACGCGTTGGCGCCAGCGGTCGATCGTGGCACGATGGCAAGGTTATCGACCGAGAGCCCCAAACCATGCCGCAATCCCAAGCCAAGAATCTGTCCCTGATCGCTGCCATAGACCTGGGCTCCAACAGCTTTCACATGGTCGTGGCCAAGGCCCAGAACGGTGAGATCCGCATCCTTGAGCGGCTCGGCGAAAAAGTGCAGTTGGCGGCCGGCATCGACGACGCGCGCCAGCTCAACGAAGAATCCATGCAGCGCGGGCTCGATTGCCTCAAGCGCTTTGCCCAACTGATCAACGGCATGCCACTGGGCGCGGTGCGCATCGTCGGCACCAATGCCCTGCGTGAAGCGCGCAACCGGGGCGAATTCATCCGCCGTGCCGAAGAGATCCTCGGTCACCCGGTGGAAGTCATCTCCGGCCGTGAAGAAGCGCGCCTGATCTACCTCGGCGTGTCCCACACCCTCGCAGACACCCCCGGCAAGCGTCTGGTGGCGGACATCGGCGGCGGCAGTACCGAGTTCATCATCGGTCAGCGATTCGAGCCACTGCTGCGTGAAAGCCTGCAGATGGGCTGCGTCAGCTACACCCAGCGTTATTTCAAGGACGGCAAGATCACCCCGGCGCGCTATGCCCAGGCCTACACCGCCGCGCGGCTGGAGATCATGAGCATCGAGCATGCCCTGCACCGCCTCACCTGGGATGAGGCCATTGGCTCCTCCGGCACCATCCGCGCCATCGGCCTGGCCCTGAAGGCCGGCGGCCATGGCACCGGCGAAGTGAATGCCGAAGGGCTGGCGTGGCTCAAGCGCAAACTGTTCAAGCTGGGCGATATCGAGAAAATCGACTTCGACGGCATCAAGCCCGACCGCCGCGCCATTTTCCCGGCCGGCCTTGCGATTCTCGAAGCGATCTTCGACGCCCTCGAGCTGCAACGCATGGACCACTGCGACGGCGCCCTGCGTGAAGGCGTGCTTTACGACCTGCTGGGCCGTCATCACCACGAAGACGTGCGCGAGCGCACCCTCACCTCGTTGATGGAGCGTTATCACGTCGACCAGGAACAGGCCGCCCGCGTGGAGCGCAAGGCGCTGCATGCGTTCGACCAGGTGGCCGCCGACTGGGACCTGGAAGACGGCGTCTGGCGCGAGCTGCTGGGCTGGGCCGCCAAGGTGCATGAGGTGGGCCTGGACATCGCCCACTACCATTACCACAAGCACGGCGCCTACCTGATCGAGCACTCGGACCTCGCCGGCTTTTCCCGGGAAGACCAGCAAATGCTTGCGCTGCTGGTGCGCGGCCATCGCCGTAACATTCCCAAGGACAAGTTCGCCGAGTTCGGCGACGACGGCATCAAGCTGATCCGCCTGTGTGCGCTGCTGCGCTTTGCGATCCTGTTCCACCACATCCGTGGCACCCAGGAAATGCCCCAGGTCACCCTGCGCGCCAACGGCGACAGCCTGGACGTGGTGTTCCCCGAAGGCTGGCTGGACGAGAACCAACTGACCCAGGCGGACTTCGCCCAGGAAGCCGAGTGGCTGACGCGGGTGGGGTTCAGCCTGAACCTGCGCTAAAGCACACCACAAAACAAATGTGGGAGGGGCTTGCTCCCTCCCACATTTTCAGACCCTATTGTCTGTTAGTTCACCGACAAAATCGGGCTACCCAGCTTCTCCAGCAACGTCGCTTGCGCACTGCGCGGGTTCTGGTTGCCGGTTGGCGTGTTGCGCACGTAGCGGCCGTCCGACTGCAGGCTCCAGCTGTGGGTGTTATCGGTGAGATAACTTTCCAGCTCCTTCTTGACCCGCATGATCAGCTTCTTGCCCTCTACCGGGAAGCAGGTCTCCACGCGCTTGTCGAGGTTGCGCTCCATCCAGTCGGCACTGGAGAGGAACATCTGCTCTTCACCGCCGTTGAGGAAGTAGAACACCCGTGTGTGCTCCAGGAAGCGGCCGATGATCGAGCGCACGTGGATGTTGTGCGACACCCCGACGATGCCCGGACGCAGGCAGCACATGCCGCGCACCACCAGATCGATGCGTACGCCGGACTGGCTGGCCTTGTACAGCGCGCGGATGATCTTCGGATCGGTCAGCGAGTTGAACTTGGCAATGATGTGCGCCGGTTTGCCGTCGAGGGCGAACTGGGTCTCGCGGGCAATCATGTCGAGCATGCCCTTCTTGAGCGTGAACGGCGCGTGCAGCAGCTTCTTCATGCGCAAGGTCTTGCCCATGCCGATCAACTGGCTGAACAACTTGCCGACGTCTTCACACAAGGCGTCGTCGGAGGTCAGCAGGCTGTAGTCGGTGTAGAGCTTGGCGTTGCCGGCGTGGTAGTTGCCGGTACCCAAGTGCGCGTAACGCACGATCTCACCGGCCTCGCGGCGCAGGATCAGCATCATCTTGGCATGGGTCTTGAAGCCGACCACGCCGTAGATCACCACCGCGCCGGCCGCCTGCAGGCGGCTGGCCAGTTGCAGGTTGGACTCTTCGTCAAAGCGCGCACGCAGCTCGATCACCGCCGTGACTTCCTTGCCGTTGCGCGCGGCGTCGACCAGGGCGTCGACGATTTCCGAGTTGGCGCCGGAACGGTACAGGGTCTGGCGCACGGCCAGCACATGCGGGTCCTTGGCAGCCTGACGCAGCAGGTCGACCACTGGCGTGAACGACTCGAACGGGTGCAGCAGCAGGATGTCCTGCTTGCTCACCACGCTGAAAATGTTCTCGCTGTTTTGCAGCAGCTTGGGGATCTGCGGGGTGAACGGCGTGTATTGCAGCTCCGGGTGACTGTCCAGGCCGGTGATGCTGAACAGCCGCGTGAGGTTGACCGGGCCATTGACCTGGTACAGCTCGGACTCGGCGAGGTTGAACTGCTTGAGCAGGTAGTCCGACAGGTGTTTGGGGCAGGTGTCGGCCACTTCCAGGCGCACGGCATCGCCGTAGCGTCGCGAAAACAGCTCGCCACGCAGAGCGCGGGCCAGGTCTTCGACGTCTTCGGAATCCAGCGCCAGGTCGGCGTTACGGGTCAGGCGGAACTGGTAGCAGCCCTTGACCTTCATGCCCTGGAACAGGTCATCGGCGTGCGCGTGGATCATCGACGACAGGAATACATAATTGTCGCCAGCGCCCCCCACCTCTTCCGGTACCTTGATGATGCGTGGCAACAGGCGCGGCGCCGGGATGATCGCCAGGCCCGAGTCGCGGCCGAACGCATCGATGCCTTCCAGCTCGACGATGAAGTTGAGGCTCTTGTTCACCAGCAACGGGAACGGGTGCGTCGGGTCGAGGCCGATGGGGGTGATGATCGGCGAAATCTCGTCGCGGAAATAGCGACGCACCCAGGTCTTGATCTTGGTGGTCCACTGACGACGACGGATAAAGCGAACCTGATGCTTTTCCAGCTCCGGCAGCAGGATGTCGTTGAGGATCGCGTACTGGCGGTCCACATGGCCGTGCACCAGCTCGCTGATGCGCGCCAGTGCCTGGTGCGGCTGCAGGCCGTCGGCGCCGGCCTGTTCACGGGCGAAGGTGATCTGCTTCTTGAGGCCAGCCACGCGGATCTCGAAGAACTCGTCCAGGTTGCTGGAGAAGATCAGCAGGAACTTGAGCCGCTCCAGCAGCGGGTAGGACTCATCCAGCGCCTGCTCCAGCACGCGGATGTTGAATTGCAGCTGTGACAGCTCGCGGTGGATGTACAGGCTGCTGTCATCCAGGTTGGTCACCGCGACCACCGGGGCCGGCGCAGGCACATCGGCGACCACGGCAGGCGGGGCCTGCTCAAGCTCCGGCGGGGTCTCGGCGACTTGTTCAACCACCGGGTGAGCGTCTTTTACGGCAACGTCGGTAAGTCCTTCGGTATTCATCGAGTGTTCCTGTGAGGGCTATTGTTGCTCTCTAAGCAATTGGGCTGCGCGGGCGGCAAAATAGGTCAGGATGCCATCGGCCCCGGCACGTTTAAAGGCAGTCAGGGATTCCAGGATTACCCCTTCACTCAACCAGCCATTCTGTATTGCCGCCATGTGCATGGCGTATTCGCCGCTGACCTGATAGACAAAGGTCGGCACCTTGAATTCCTGTTTGACCCGGTAAAGGATGTCCAGGTACGGCATACCGGGCTTGACCATCACCATGTCGGCGCCTTCGGCCAGGTCGGCCGCCACTTCGTGCAGGGCCTCATGGCTGTTGGCCGGGTCCATCTGGTACGAGGCCTTGTCGGCCTTGCCCAGGTTAAGCGCCGAGCCCACCGCATCGCGGAACGGGCCGTAATAGGCGCTGGCGTACTTGGCCGAATAGGCCATGATCCGCACATTGACGTGGCCGGCCAGCTCCAGGGCTTCGCGGATCGCCTGGATGCGACCGTCCATCATGTCCGACGGCGCCACCACCTGGGCGCCTGCGGCGGCATGGGACAACGCCTGTTTGACCAGCGCATCGACGGTGATGTCGTTCTCGACATAACCGTCCTGATCCAGAATGCCGTCCTGGCCATGGGTGGTGAACGGGTCTAGCGCCACGTCGGTGATGATACCCAGTTGCGGGAAGCGCTCGCGCAGGGCGCGGGTAGCGCGCTGCGCAATGCCTTGCGGGTTCCAGGCTTCGGCGGCATCCAGAGACTTGAGCGCAGGCGGCGTCACGGGAAACAGCGC
Source organism: Pseudomonas sp. MH9.3 (assembly GCF_034354675.1). Classification (NCBI taxonomy): domain Bacteria; kingdom Pseudomonadati; phylum Pseudomonadota; class Gammaproteobacteria; order Pseudomonadales; family Pseudomonadaceae; genus Pseudomonas; species Pseudomonas sp. MH9.3. The sequence continues at coordinate 3,441,721 of NZ_CP133785.1, forward strand.
CAGCGCCGGGATCCCCAGTTCAACCCACTGCGCCGCTTCTTCAAGCAGCAGATCAAGGGTCAAGCGCTCCACACCCGGCATCGACGCCACCGCTTCCCGGCGATTTTCACCGTCGAGCACAAACACCGGCAGGATCAGGTCATTCGTCGTCAGCACATGTTCACGCACCAGGCGGCGAGAAAAATCATCACGACGATTGCGACGCAGACGAGTGGCGGGGAACAGGCGATTGGCAGGGGTAAAGCTCACGACAGACTCCTGAGCCCGCGTTTCACGGGCGAGCGTTGCAGTTATAAGCGGCCATTATGACGAAGGAATGACAGTTGTGCTTATCGGCGCGACCTGTAGGCACATTCGTCATTCACGTAGGAATTGTTCACTTCGTGACACATCTCGATACTTTCATGAATCTTCGTGAAGGCGTAGGCTGCGCGTTCATTTCGCCAGCACCCAGACCATGCTTCAACAATTTCTGCATGACTTCGGCTACTTTGCCCTCTTCCTCGGCACGTTCTTCGAAGGTGAGACCATTCTGGTACTCGCAGGCTTCCTGGCGTTCCGTGAATACATGGACATCAACCTGGTGGTGGTGGTGGCCTTTTTCGGCAGCTACGCCGGCGACCAGCTTTGGTATTACATGGGCCGCAAGCACGGCCGCAAATTGCTGGCGCGCAAGCCGCGCTGGCAATTGATGGGTGACAAGGCCCTGGAGCACATCCGCAAGCACCCGGATATCTGGGTGCTGAGCTTCCGCTTCGTCTACGGATTGCGCACGGTGATGCCCGTGGCAATCGGCCTGTCGGGGTACCCGCCGCTGCGCTATCTGGTCCTCAACGGCATTGGCGCTGCGATCTGGGCCGCAGCGTTGGGCGCAGCGGCCTATCACTTTGGCGCTGTGCTTGAAGGCATGCTGGGCAGCGTGAAGAAATACGAGCTGTGGGTGCTCGGCGCCCTGATCCTGCTGGGCTTTGTGCTGTGGCTGCGGCGCCGCTTCAAGAATGCGCGGATTGCCCGCGAAGAATGCGCCCAGGCCAGGGCCCGAGAGGCGGCCGACCCCGTTGCGGCCGAAACGCCTGTCGAGCAAACCGACCGCAAATAATGAACACCCCGCCGCCGTTGCGATCCATCTAGAGAGCGTTCCATGCGCGGGGTGCCGGTTACCCGTCAATCGCCATCCCACGCCATCAACCAGGAGAAATGCCCATGAGCAAAAAAATTGCAGTGATCCTTTCCGGCTGTGGCGTGTACGACGGTGCAGAAATCCAGGAATGCGTGATCACCCTGCTGCGCCTGGATCAGCGCGGTGCTCAGGTCCAATGCTTTGCTCCGGATATGGCGCAGTTGCACGTGATCAATCACCTCACGGGCGAAGAGATGCTCGAGTCGCGCAATGTGCTGGTGGAGTCGGCGCGCATCGCCCGTGGTGAGGTCAAGGACATTGCTGAAGCCAGCGCCGCCGACTTTGACGCGCTGATCGTGCCGGGCGGGTTTGGCGCGGCGAAGAACCTGTCGAATTTCGCCGTGCAAGGTGCCGCTTGCAGTGTCAACCCGCAGGTACTGGCGCTGGCCGAAGCCTTTGCCGAAGCCGGCAAGCCAGTGGGCCTGATCTGCATCTCGCCAGCCCTGGCCGCGAAGATCTATGGCCCGGGCGTGACCTGCACCATCGGCAACTGCGCCGACACCGCCGCCGCCCTCGACAAGATGGGCGCCACGCATCAGGAATGCGCGGTGGAGGATATTGTCGAGGACTACGCGCGCAAGCTGGTGAGTACGCCGGCCTACATGCTGGGCAAGAACATCAGTGAGGTGGCTTCGGGCATCAATAAGCTGGTGGATCGCGTGCTGGAACTGACTCACGAGAACGACTGAGGGTCAGGACTGGCGCATCAATTGGGTCAGAATACGGTCCAGTGAGTTGGCGAACGCCTGTTTGTCCTTCTCGCCATGGGGCGGCGGCCCGCCACCCATCTGACCTTGTTCACGCAGGTCGGTGAACAGGTTGCGCACCGCCAGCCGTTCGCTCATGTTGGCCGGGCTGAATTCCTTGCCACGCGGGTCAAGGGCGGTGACGCCCTTTTTCACCAGGCGATCGGCCAGAGGCACATCGCTGCAAATCACCAACTCGCCGGGCGCGGCGTGTTCCACCAGGTAATCGTCCGCCGCATCCGGCCCGCTGGGCACCACGATCAGCTTCACGCAGGCAAAGCCTGGCTTGATCTGACTCTGCCCGGCTACCAGAACCACTTCGAACCGGCGCTTGAGGGCGAACTTCACCACCTGATCCTTGGCCGCCCGAGGGCAGGCGTCGGCATCGATCCATACGCGCATACAGCATCTCCACACATGCAATTGTGGGAGCAAGCCCCCTCTTATCAAACACAAAATAGCGTGCTGATTTCAAACCCTGAAATTTCAGGCAGCCACAAAGGCTCCAGTTTGCTGCGCGACAGCGCTAAGCCGAAGACCCGGCCGAGCCTCCCACATTTTTTACCGGCTGCGGCGGTACAACACCACAATCGCCAGGATAGCCACCGCCTGCGCGCTTAACGAATACGCGTCGGCGTGAATCCCCAGCCAGTCGAACTCAAAGAACGCCACCGGCCGTGTGCCAAAGACACCGGCCTCCTGCAGGGCCTTGACGCCATGCCCGGCGAACACCACCGACAGCGCGCACAGCAGCGCTGCGTTGATGCCGAAGAACAGTGCCAGCGGCAACCTCGCCGAGCCGCGCAGAATCACCCAGGCCAGGCCCACCAACAACACCAGCGCCGTGGCGCCACCGGCCAGTACCGCGTTGTGCCCGGCCGGGCCGGCTTGCAGCCACAGGGTTTCGTAGAACAGGATCACCTCGAACAGCTCGCGGTACACCGAGAAGAACGCCAGCAGCGCAAAGCCGAACCGCCCGCCGCCGCCCACCAGGCTGCTCTTGATGTAATCTTGCCAGGCCGCCGCATGACGGCGGTTGTGCATCCACACGCCAAGCCACAGCACCATCACGCTGGCGAACAGCGCCGTGCAGCCTTCGAGCAGTTCGCGCTGGGCACCGCTGACGTCGATCACGTACGCCGCCAATGCCCAGGTCGCGAGGCCGGCCACCAGCGCCAGGCCCCAGCCCACATTGACACTGCGCACCGCCGATTGCTGGCCGGTATTGCGCAGGAACGCAAGGATCGCCGCCAGCACCAGAATCGCCTCCAGGCCTTCGCGCAGCAGAATCAACAGGCCGGAGATATAGCTCAGCGACCAGCTCAAACCGTCGCTGCCGAGCAGGTCGGCGGACTCGCCGAGCTTGCCCTTGGCCACGTCCAGGCGCTGCTGCACCTGTTCCAGCGGCAGGCCGTCCTGCAGCGACTGCCGATAGGCCATCAGGGCTTTCTCGGTGTCCTTGCGCACGTTGGCGTCGACGTTGTCCAGCGAGCTTTCCACCAGCTCGAAGCCTTCCAGGTAGGCCGCAACGGATAAGTCGTAGGCCTGCTCGTGATCACCGTTACGGAACGCGGCGATGCTTTTGTCCAGCGTGGTGGCGGTGTATTCAAGCAATTGCGCGGGGCCGCGCGTGACCTGCGGTGGCTGCGCACGCTGGGCGCGGAAGGTCGCGGCGGCGGCCGGGCCGCTGGTGGTCAGCACCTCATTGGGGGTCTGCCGGGCCAGGTCAGCGAGGTTGAAGGGCTGCCCGCTCCTGGCCGCGGCCGGGTCGGCGGTGAAGCCCGCAAGGTAGGTGGCCAGGTCCCAACGCTGACGGTCGTCCAACTGATCGGCGAACGATGGCATATCGCTGCCTTCGATGCCCAGGCCAAGGGTGTTGTAGATCGCGTAGAGGCTCAGGCGGTCGAAACGTGCCGCGTCGCGCAGGTCACCAGGCGCAGGCTCCATGCCCAGCGCGGCCGGGCCGTCTCCGGCGCCGGTGGCGCCATGGCACACCGAGCAATGCTGAGCGTAGAGCGGCGCGCCGCGCGCCGGGTCCGGCGTAATGGCCGGTGCCTGGCTGATTTCATAGGCCACCGCCAGCCTGGCGCCCAATTGCCGGGCCTGGCGGGCGACTGTGGCGCCGTCCGCACGGGCGCTGACAGCGGCCAGCAACTGATCGACGCCTGTAACCAATTCGGCGCGTTCAGGCTTTTCCGGCAACTGCGCGACCAGCCCCTGCAATGCGCCGATAGACTCCACTTGCTCGCGGTAGCGCGATGGATCCACCACCTCGCCCGCCGCCACGGTCGGTGGGTAGTCGGCGCTAACGTAGTCCAGCAGATGCAAGGCTTGTGGGGCACCTTCGGCGGTGGCGGCCAGCAGATTGAGGCTGCACGACATCAACCCCGGCAACAGCAGCCAGGCGAGAAAACGGAAGGGGGCGGTCATGAATGAATCTCAGGGGGAAATACGAAGTAACACTATTGTTCAGCTTTAACCGATTGGACTCAAGCTTATTTGACACCGCCACACACCACTGTGGGGGGACTTGCTCCCTCCCACAGGTCGATCTGTGTTCAGTGCACGTTATGCCGTGGCGCGGTGCAGGCTGGCGAGGAAACCTGCTGCCCCCACGAACAACCCGGCGAACGTGCGGTTCACGCGCTTCTGCTGCGTGGGCGTGCGCAACAGGCGCAGGACTTTGGAGGCCAGCCCGGTGTAACCGGCCATCACGATCATGTCGACGCTGATCATGGTCGCGCCGATGATCAGGTACTGGATCGCCAGCGGCGCCTGCGGATTCACGAACTGCGGCAACACCGCCAGCATGAACACCAAGGCCTTGGGGTTGCTGGCATTGACCAGGAAACCGCGAAACATCATGGCCATCGGCTTGCCGATCTGGCGCGGAGTGGCGTCATCGGTGAGGTCCATGGGCAAGGCGCGCCATTGCTTGATGGCCAGGTACACGAGATACGCTACGCCAAACCATTTGATCGCATAGAACGCGGTGGACGACGTCGCCAGAATGGCACCCAGCCCCCCCGCCACCACGGCAATCTGCATCGCCAGGCCCAGTTGCAGGCCAATGGCGTTCCAGTAGCCACGCGCAAAACCGTATTGCAGGCCGCTGGACATCGAGGCGATAGCGCCCGCGCCAGGGGACAGGGAGATGATCCAACTGGCGAGGAAAAACGCCAGCCATGTGTCGAGTGCCATTGCACACCTCAAGGGGGAGTTTGCTGTTGTGCCCTAAGCTAACGCCGCCGAATGAACGCTGGCTATCAGTTTTTTACAGCGGCGAGATATTGCCGGGCCAGCGCCGCACCGAACGCTGGAAGAACAGGCTGTTGGGCACCTGCACAATGGCACTGTTGGTGCCGGCCTCTTCCACTTCGATCAACGTGGTGTAAAGCAGGTTGATCGCGACCACGCGCCCCTTAACGCCGGGCTTGTCGACGGTGTCCACCAGTTCGACGATGTCACCCAGGCGAAACGGCCCGACGGTAAAGATCAAAATCGCGCACAGCAGGTTGGACAACACCGACCACATGGCGAAGAACGCCACCGCCGCCACCGCCACGAACCCTGACAACGCCGTCCACAACACCGTGGCGGAAACGCCCAGGCGGCCCAGCACGAAGATCAACGCACTGCCCATGATCAGCCAGCGCAGCCCACCGCGCAGGGGCATCAGCAACTGGGGCGGGAACGGGTAGCGCTCACCCAAGCGAGTCAGGCCCTTGGCAACGAAGCGCTGGGCAAAATAGCCGGCCAGCAGAATGAGCAGGATCTGCACACCGATCCAGATCGGCGCCACCCATTGCGCCGGCAGTGGCAGTTGCAGCGCTTCCATCAGGACAGCGCCTCCAGCTCCGCTTGCAGGGATTCCAGCAGTTCGAGGGCTTCCATCCAGGTTTCCTCCAACTGGCCTTCACGCACCTTGAGTCTGGCCTGCTCGGCCAGCAGGTCGCGCAACTCATCCTTGCGTGCGGCCTCGTACACGGCGCTGTCACCCAGGCTGGCTTCGATGCTGGCCAGGCGCTCGTGCACCTTGCCCAACTCAGCTTCCAGCTTGTCGGCTTCGCGCTTGTGCGGCGCCAACTGCTGGCGCAAGGCGGCAGCGGCCTGGCGCTGGGCCTTCTTGTCGGTCTTGTCCGGGTTGACTGGCGTGTTGCTGGCCGGCGCGTTGCGCAGACGGTAATCAGTCAGCCAGCGCGCGTAGTCATCCAGGTCGCCATCGAACTCTTCGACTTTGCCGTCAGCCACCAGCAGGAAGTTGTCGGTAGTGCTCTTGAGCAAGTGACGATCGTGAGACACCACCAGAACCGCGCCGCTGAACTCCTGCAGGGCCATGGTCAGCGCCAGGCGCATTTCCAGGTCCAGGTGGTTGGTCGGTTCGTCGAGCAGCAGCAGGTTCGGCCGGTCCCAGGCGATCAAAGCCAGGGCCAGGCGGGCCTTTTCGCCGCCGGAAAAGTTCAGCACCGGTTCATCGATGCGCGCGCCACGGAAGTCGAAACCGCCGAGGAAATCGCGCAGGACCTGTTCGCGTTCGGTCGGCGCCAGCCGCTGCAGGTGCAGCAACGGGCTGGCCTTGGAATCGAGCGAGTCGAGCTGGTGCTGGGCGAAGTAGCCCACCACGGTGTTTTCGCCGCGGGTGAGGCGGCCGGCCAGCGGCGAGAGCTCACCGGACAGGTTCTTGATCAGCGTCGACTTGCCCGCGCCGTTGGGGCCGAGCAAACCAATGCGCGCGCCCGGCGTAAGCTGCAGCCGGACCTTCTCCAGGATGGTCTTGTCGCCGTAACCCAGGCGCGCATCCGAGAGGTCCAGCAACGGGCTGGAGATTTTCACCGACTCGCGGAACACGAAGTCGAACGGCGAATCCACGTGGGCCGCCGACAGCTCTTCCATGCGCTCCAGGGCCTTGATGCGGCTCTGTGCCTGGCGCGCCTTGGTGGCCTGGGCCTTGAACCTTGCGATGTAGCTTTCCATGTGCGCCCGCTGCGCCTGTTGTTTCTCGAACGCCTGTTGCTGCTGGGCCAGGCGTTCGGCGCGCGCGCGCTCGAAGGCGGTGTAGCCGCCACGGTAGAGGGTGATTTTCTTCTGTTCGACGTGGGCGATGTTGTCGACCACGGCGTCAAGGAAATCCCGGTCGTGGGAAATCAGCAGCAAGGTGCCGTGGTAGTTCTTGAGGAAGTCTTCCAGCCACAGGATCGCATCGAGGTCCAGGTGGTTGGTCGGCTCATCGAGCAGCAGCAGGTCGGAGGGGCACATCAGCGCCTGGGCCAGGTTCAGGCGCATGCGCCAGCCGCCGGAGAAGTCGGCGACCGGGCGGTCCATCTGTTCGTTGGCAAACCCCAGGCCGGCGAGCATTTTGCGCGCGCGGGCGTCGGCGGTGTAGCCATCGGCGCTGTCCAGCTCGGCGTGCAGGCGGGCCTGGGCGGCGCCGTCCTGGGCTTTCTCGGCCTCGGCGAGGTCGTGTTGCACCTGACGCAGACGCAGGTCGCCATCGAGCACGTAGTCGATCGCGATGCGGTCCAGGGTGTCGATCTCCTGGCGCATATGGGCGATGCGCCAGTCGGCCGGCAGCAGGCAGTCTCCGGAATCCGGGGTCAGCTCACCGAGCAACAAGGCGAACAACGTGGATTTTCCGGCGCCATTGGCACCGATCAGGCCGGCTTTGTGACCGGCGTGCAGGGTCAGCTCGGCATCTTCAAGAAGACGTTGCGGGCCACGCTGTAATGTTAGGCTTTGAAGTCGGATCATAATGGCGGCGGAGTCTACCAGCTTCGTTGGCCGCTGGCTTGGGTGTGAATATGTGCGCTGACCTGTGGAGCTTTGCCCTATCGACCTACGCCCGTCCCGGCGTCGAAGCCGCGTGCCTGCGCTTGCAGGAAACTGGCGCGGATGTGTGCCTCTTACTGTGTGGCGCCTGGCTGGAGGCGCGGGGCGTAGCGCCGAAGGCCGAACGTCTGGAGGCGTTGCAGCAGCTTGCTCGTCCGTGGCGCGAACAGGTTGTCGAGCCGTTGCGAGCGCTACGCGTGCAATGGCGTGAATTGGCGCAGCAGGAGGGTCAACTGGAGACGTTACGCACGGCGGTCAAGGCGCTGGAACTGGAAGCGGAACGGGCGCTGTTGACTCGCCTGGAACAACTGGCGCAGGGCTGGCCGCAGGATGAGGCGAAGGGTCACTACGGATGGCTTGAAGGCCTGGCGACCGAAGTCGCCAACCTTGACCACAACGCGCTCCAGCAACTGCGCGTCGTGGTTGCCAGTACTTAGGAAGCGCTGGTTGGCGTGGTGCCTGGTGCAGCCGGTGCAGAGGTGCTGCTGGCCGGCGCGGTTGGAGCGGTGGATGCTGTCGAAGTAGCGGTCGATGCAGCAGGCTTGGCCGGTGCTGGTTTTGCAGCAGCTGGTTTGGCAGCTGGCTTGGCGGCCGGTTTTGCAGCAGCTGGTTTAGCAACTGGCTTGGCGGCCGGTTTTGCAGCAGCTGGTTTAGCAACTGGCTTGGCGGCCGGTTTTGCAGCAGCTGGTTTAGCGGCTGACTTGGCGGCCGGTTTTGCAGCAGCTGTTTTGGCAACTGGCTTGGCGGCCGGTTTTGCAGCAGCTGTTTTGGCAACTGGCTTGGCGGCCGGTTTTGCAGCAGCTGTTTTGGCAACTGGCTTGGCAGCAGGTTTTGCAGCAGCTGTTTTAGCAACCGGCTTGGCAGCTGGTTTTGCAGCAGCTGTTTTAGCAACCGGCTTGGCAGCTGGTTTTGCAGCAGCTGTTTTAGCAACCGGCTTGGCAGCTGGTTTTGCAGCAGCTGTTTTAGCAACCGGCTTGGCAGCTGGTTTTGCAGCAGCTGTTTTAGCAACCGGCTTGGCAGCAGGTTTTGCAGCGGCTGTTTTAGCAACTGGCTTGGCAGCGGCTTTAGCCGGAGCCTTCGCTGCAGCGGCCTTGCTCGCAGGCTTTTTAGCCGTGCTTGCCGCGACCGCTTTGGCTGGCGTACGCGCGCCCAGGGCCTTGGCGACGGCCTCTTTCACACGACCAACGCCCTGGGCCAGCTTCAGGCTTTCCTGAGCGTCTTTTTTCAGTTGGGCAATATAAGTGCGGGTCTCAGACTGGCGATCTTTGAGAGCGTCCAGCAAGTCTTCGAGTTCTTTGACTGCGTCTTTGGCCTTGGCTTGTGCCTTGGACTTGCCGGCAGTGGCGGCGTCTTGCAGTTTGGTGCGGGATTTGTGCAGCTTTTCCTGCGCTTTGCCGCGTTGTTTTTCCAGTTTGGCGAGCAGTTTTTCTGCATCGGCCAAGGCCTGGGCACAAGCGCTTTCCAGATGTTCGAGCAGGCTGCCCGACAGTTGTTGGAGCAAATGCAACGGGGTATTAACAGGCTTCTGTTTGGCCGACATGGTTTACCTCCTGACTGACGTGGGTGCGGCTCATACTAGCCCTCTGCTCTTACCGCCGCTAGCGCATGTTGACAGTATCGATTGACTTGCGTTGCGCCCTGCGAAAATTCTTATCGGCCTGACCGGAATCCACGACACTTTTTACCCTTCCACACTGGCATAATCCGTCGCACTTTCGGCGGGAGCATGCCCATGTCGCGTTACCTTTTTCTTGTGCTTGGCTTGAGTGTTTGTGTCGCTGACGCAAGCGAACAATCGCCGTCCAGCGCGGCTACCCAAGACCAGCATGACCTCGCGTACAGCCTGGGCGCCAGTCTTGGTGAACGGCTGCGCCAGGAAGTCCCCGACCTGCAGATCCAGGCCCTGATCGACGGACTCAAACAAGCCTATCAAGGCAAGCCGTTGGCGCTGGACAGCGCGCGTATCGAAAAACTGCTTGCCCAGCACCAGGCACAGACTGAGGCCGATGCACAGGCGCCCCAAAGTGAAAAGGCACTGGCCGCCGAGCAACACTTTCTCGCCAAGGAAAAAGCCGCGCCCGGTGTGCGCGAATTGGCCGATGGAATCCTGCTCACGGAGCTGACGCCGGGTAACGGCAACAAGCCGGCAGCCAGTGATCAGGTTCAAGTCAAATACGTGGGTCGGTTGCCGGACGGCACGGTGTTCGATCAGAGCACGCAACCGCAGTGGTTTCGCCTGGACAGCGTGATCAGCGGCTGGCGCAGTGCGTTGCAGCAGATGCCGGTGGGCGCAAAATGGCGCCTGGTGATTCCATCGGCGCAGGCCTATGGCGCAGACGGCGCGGGAGAGTTGATCCCGTCCTACACACCGCTGGTGTTTGAGATCGAATTGCTGGGCACGCGTCATTGAGCCAAAAAAACGGTGCGACATGCGCACCGTTTTTTGTACCGCCAAGGGTCAGGCCTGGGTCACAGCCTCGTCCTTGTGAGCGTTGTGCAGCACTTCGATCAGGCAATCTTCCAGTTCGAAACGCTCATGCAACAATGCACCCAACTCTTTGAATTTTTCAGCAACACATTTGCCCGCATCACACAGGTCGTTGAAGGCAACGAGCTTCTCAGTGATCGCGTCGAGGCGAGGATAAAGCGTATCTGCCAACTCCAACCCACGCTCATCACCGAAGGCTTCTGCTTCCTTGGTCAATTGATCGTAGACGCCGAAATGGCCGGCTGACACGTAGTCCATCAGCACACCGCAGAAGTCCTGCAGCAATTCGCCGTTTTCGGCCAGCGCTTCGGGCTTGGCGCCTAGCGCATCGAAGGACCGAATCAGTTCGTGACGTGCCTTCAACCAGCTGTCTATCAGCTTGTGCACCCCACCCCAGCGTTCCTGGGCATTCCGGCAACTTTCCAACATGATGATCTCTCTTCCCTAGGGGATGCGTTCGCCTTGTGCCGCGCAACACTCAACGGTGAAGCGCCAGCCGCACGAAGCTGCAACTGACAATCGGTTTCAATGACGCGTGCGGGCCAGATTATGCCCGCATGACTATGGCTTCAAGGTACGCAGGACAGAAAGTTCATACAAGCGTTTAATCCCGTCCTACGAATAGCCTTGCACAGTCATTGCCTCGCAACGGCCGCTCGGCGACCGGACAACAGCGGTGAAAACTGCAGGATGCCCAGTATCAGCATCGCTACGAAAAACAACAGGCTCCACTCTGGAAGGCTCAGGTCAAACAGTGTCCAGTTGATCTCGACGCAATCGGCGGTGCCCCTGAACGTCAGTTGCAGCGCCTGCCATGGCGACAGGTTTTCAATCATGTATTGCAGGTTCGGCCAGCAGTCGCCTGTCTGCTCCGGAGCGGCATTCTGCAACAGCACTTGGCGCGCGGCCGTAACGGCACCGAGTAATGCGCAGCCCATGCTCGCCAGACCGTAAAAGTAGCTGGCCGAACGTTTTGGATTATGGAGGGCGGCGAGAAGATTGATCAGCACGAAGGTGGCAATCAGGATGCGTTGCACCTGGCACAGGAAACAAGGCCGTAACAACGCACCGTACTCAAGATAAAAAGACGCACCCAACGTCAGCGCACCGGCCACGAAGGCCAGAAGAAACAAGGAGCGTGAAGGGGCCAAAGACATTGTTATCCGTACCGCAAGAGATAGGTCGTTACGGTAGAGGAAAGTCCTGCCGCCTTTCAATACGCGCAGGGGCAGACAATTCCGCGAGAACACAGGGATATGCCGTCAGACCCTGGATGACTTCAAGAAGCTGTCGGTAGGAATTTACTACGCGGCGACCTGAACCAGGTGTTACGCGGTAATTGATGGGTTGACCCTCAGAATCGTCCGAGCCAACCCACATCACTTTTCCTACTTCAAACCCGTGCGGGGACCGGCAAGGGAGACGCCAGAAGCCGGCTGTCCAACAAGCCCAGGCCTTCCTGGAACAACTGGTTGCTGCGCTCGGTATCGCCCAATTGAGCCAACAGGCGTGCCAGTTCAGCACAGGCCTCAGGATTGCGCTGCACCCGCAGGCTGCTTTCCAGGTAGTCACGTGCCTTGCCCCACAGACTATTCTGCAGGCACAGGCGGCCCAGAGTCAGCAACAGGCTGGCATCGCCAGGGTGGTCCTTGAGCCAGCCTTCGGCAAATTTCAGCTGCCGCGCCGGATCGCTGCCGCGCAGCAAACCGTAGAGTCGGATCAGGTGACTGTCGTAGCCGCGCTTGATAGCACCGCGCAGGGCTTCCTCGGCTTGCGCATCCGCCCCCAATTGGCGCAGTTGCTCAGCGTAGGCCAGTACCAGTTGCGGCTCCTGACGCTGTGCGGATGTCAGCTGCTGCCAAGCCCGCTCCAGCGACTGCAACCCCGCTTCGCCCTGTTCTTCGCGCTGTACGGCCAGACCGAGATTTTCACCCCAGGCGCGGCGCTCCAGTTCAGCCAGCTCGGCGGCAGGCAGCACCTTGTCCTTGCGCAACTCGGGCAGCAATCGGATCACCGACGACCAATCGCCACGCTGCTGATGCAGACGTTGCAACTGGCGCAGCACCTGCGCGTTATGAGGATGACGTGAATGCATGGTCTGCAGGGTGGTCAACGCGCCGTCGGTATCGCCGCGATCCATCTGCAACTGTGCATGACTCAAGGCGACCGCCAGTTCGGCCTGGGGCTGACGCTCCAGCGCGCGCTCCAACAGGCTGTCGCACTCCTCGTAACGCCCTTGCTCGTTGGCGGCGCGGGCGGCGCCGAGGTAGTAAAGCAAAGGCTGACGCTCCGCCTCGGCAGCGCGGTGCAGATGGCGCTCGGCGCTGGCCCAACGGCCTTCGGCGAGGTCCATCTGGCCTTGTTCGATTGCGATCTGCACGCGACGGCTGCGATTGCGCCGCGACCACGGGTTGACCACACCACCGGAGGTCATCACCAGACTCAGCAATACCCGCAGCAGGTAGATCACCAGGCCGATCACAAAGATCGCGACCAGCGTCGCCCAAAGGCTCGACTCATAATGCAGCAGGTGCGGATAGGTAATCAGCACGTAGCCGGTGTGTTTCGAAATGCCCACAGCCAGAGTCAGAGCAATGACAATCGCCAGCACCAGGATCACATAGAAACGCTTCATCGGCTCTACTCCTGGGTCGTCGGCTTGCTTGCCGACGCCTTGGCCTCATCGGCAGACAAATGACGACGCTCGAGGTAGGCCTGCACAGCAGCCAGGCTCGCGGCGAGGTCCGGCGTCACCACCGAAACGGCCTTGGGCTCAAGCTCGGCGATACGTGCCAGCATGGCCTTGCTCTGCGGATTGTCCTGATTGAAGTTGTCCTGCAACACGCTGCGCGCCTCGCCCAGCGAGCGGCTGTACACCGCCGATTCGCCATTGAGCGCCGCCCACTGCGCCTGCTCCAGGGCCAGGCTGAGGGCCAGGCGCACCTGATTCAGGCCCTGGCCTGCCAGCAATGGGCGAATCGTGTCGTCAGGGTTGAAGTTGATGCGGAAGTAACGGGAAATCTGTTCCCACCACTGGCTCAGGCGGTTTTGCGTATCGTCGGTAGGGCGCCCCTGGGACGCGGGCTCGGTGAGTGAATACTCCGGCGCGATAGCCGACAGTTGCACCACCTGATCACGCAGGGCCGCCAATTGCAGGTACAACCCGGTGCGGTCCGGCTGCTCGGTGCTGCGCAGCGCCGCCAGGCTCTTGGCCAATTGTTCACGGGCGGCGTAAGCGCCAGGATCGCTCTGTTCGCGAAGGATCTCGTCGGCACCCTGGACCAGCGACTGGGCACTGTTGATGTCCTGCAGGGCAGACAGGCGCAGGCTCGCCAGGCGGATCAGGTGCTCGGCCTCAGCCAGACGCCAATCCTTGCGGCTGGCGCCCAGCACGGTTTCCAGGCGCTGGTTCAGCCGCTGCTGGTCACCCTGCAATTGGGCAACCAGGCGCCGACGCTCTTCCAGTTCATCCGCAGCCGGCAGTTGCGCCAGACGCGCGGCCAGTTGCTGCTGGCTCTGCTTGAGGCTCTGGGACTGGTCGTCGAGGGTCTGCACCTGGCCCAGCTGTTGCTGGCTGCTGGCTTGCAGCGCACGCACCTGCCACACCCCCCAACCGCCAACGGCAACGCCTGCGGCGCCGAGCAGCAAGGCGACGATTGCCAGGCCATTACCACGGCGTGGCGCGGTAACCGGTGTCTCGACCGGCGCATCGAGCGCGGGCTGAGTCTCATCTTTAGGCAAGGCTGTTTCGCTCACGTATCCGTCCTTTGCGTATCAGAGAGTGGGAACGGGATAACTCCGTAACGCCACTAACAAAGCCGCGGCACTCGCACCGCGACAATCCACAACTTTTTCTGCGCCGGCAGCCTGCGCCATCTCACAGACTCGCGGGCTGGGCACGAACAATGGCAACTGTGCCACCAGCGGCCAATCGGCGCCCGCCAGGGCCTGCAGGTGTGTAAAACCCTGCCCACTGCTGACCACCAGCCCGTTCAAGCGTTCCAACTGGATGCGTTGTACCAGCACCCGCGAATCATAGGTCGGAAGAAAACGCCGATACAATTCCAGATAGTCGACACTAGCACCTCTGGCGCGCAAACACTGCGCAAGCAACTCCCGTCCGCCTTCGCCGCGCAGGATCAGCACCCTTGCACCGGGACGTGAGACGGCCTCCTGCAGAGCGGGCAATGCGAGCAACGCCTCGCTGTCATCGCCGGTTTGCGGGCAGTGAACCTTGAGGCCCTGATCGGCCAATACCTGCGCCGTCGCGGCCCCCACGCTGAACCACGGCACTTGCCGCCAATGGGGTTGCATCTGTTGCAGGGCCGCGCGGGCGGCCGGCTTGCTCACGACGATGACTGCGCAATAGCGGCCCAGGTCACGGAACACCGCCTGCTGCTCGGGGGTGACGGGCAACGGTTCGATGTCCAGCAAGGGCAGGCTGCTGCTGAAAATACCGGCGTCGGCCAGCGACGCCGCCAGGGCCGTCGACTCCTCGGCCGGCCGCGTCAGCAGCACCCGCCAGCCGCTCACTGCGGTCCGGCCTCGCCGTACACTTTTTGCAGAATGGCGCCGGCGCCTTTTTCCAGCAATGCTTCGGCCACCTGGATGCCCAGTGCCGTCGCTTCACGCTGTGGCCCGCGCGTCTCGGCGGTGAGCAGCAAACCACCGTCCGGGTCGCCAACCAGCCCGCGCAGCCACAGGTTTTCGCCCTCAAGCACCGCGTAGCAGGCAATGGGCACCTGGCAGCCGCCGTTGAGGTGTTTGTTCAGGGCGCGCTCGGCGGTGACCCGCACCTCGGTGTCCTGGTGATCCAGCGGCTTGAGCAGCGCGTGGATTTCACTGTCGACGGTGCGGCATTCGATGCCTACCGCGCCCTGCCCGCCGGCGGGCAAGCTGTCTTCGACGCTGATCGCCGAGGTGATACGGTCTTCGAAGCCCAGGCGGATCAAACCGGCGGCGGCCAGAATGATCGCGTCATATTCACCGGCATCCAGCTTGGCCAGGCGGGTGTTGACGTTGCCCCGCAGAAAGCGGATTTGCAGGTCCGGACGACGCGTGAGCAACTGGGCCTGACGGCGCAGGCTCGACGTGCCGACGATGCTGCCAAGGGGCAGCTCATCCAAGGATGCGTAAGTATTGGAGACAAAGGCATCACGCGGGTCTTCACGCTCGCAGATACAAAAAAGGCCCAGGCCTTCAGGGAAGTCCATGGGCACATCTTTCATCGAGTGCACGGCGATGTCGGCGTGGTTTTCCAGCAGTGCGGTTTCCAGTTCCTTGACGAACAGACCCTTGCCGCCAATCTTGGACAGTGGCGAGTCGAGCAGCTTGTCGCCGCGACTGACCATGGGCACCAGACTCACCTTGAGGCCCGGATGGGCCAGCTCAAGACGGGCCTTGACGTATTCGGCCTGCCACAAGGCCAAGGCACTTTTACGGGTGGCGATGCGGATTTCGCGAAGAGACATTGAACGATCCGTACTGGGTAGATACGGCAGATAATAACAGCTCAGGCCAGTGCGCCTTGACTTGAATCAGCACGGGCAGCACCCCATCCGTGGGGCTAAAGCTGCTGCATCATCTTGCGCACGCCGGCGACATGGCGCCGACTCACGATCAACGCATCGCCATTGAGCCCTTTGAGAAACAACTGAAAGTGTCCCAGCGGCGTGCGCTGCAAACGTTCGATACGCTCACGGGCCACCAGCGCATTGCGATGGATGCGCACGAAGCGCTCGCCAAACTCATCCTCAAGCGCCTTGAGCGGCTCGTCGAGCAACACTTCGCCGGCCTCGTGACGCAAGGTCACGTACTTGTGATCAGCAATAAAATAGACCACCTGATCCAGTGGGATAAGCTCGATGCCTTTGCGGGTACGCGCGCTGATATGGCTGCGCGGCCCGTTACCGCTTTGGGCAGCAGGCTGAGTCAGGGCGGCCAGTTGCAGGCGGTTCGGGCGCTCGGCTTTTTTCAGGGCCTTGAGCAGACCTTCGCCGGCCACCGGTTTGGTCAGAAAGCTCACACCGCTGTCTTCCAGGGTCTGCGCAGAAAATTCTTCCTCTGCCGCACACAGCACCACCGCCGGCGGGGATTCGCGCTCGCTCAGGCGGGCTGCGACTTGCAGGCCATCGAGGCCCGGCATGCGAATATCGAGCAGCACTACGTCGGGCTTGAGGCTGTCGATCAGCGTCAACGCCTCTTCGCCGGTGGTGGCACTCGGTTCCAGGACTGTATAACCCTCGAGCTCTTTGACCAGACGGCTCAGACGCTCGCGGGCTTGGGGTTCGTCATCAACGATCAGGACATTCATATTGCGCTGGATTCCTGCGTGAGTCTCGCACAAGGATAGCGTAGACAGGTGCGGTGACTTGCGTCACAGCGATCCACGCTAAGACTGGTACGAACGGCAAAAAGTGCCCCGGCAGCGGCACCCATGTTTACCCGGACCTGTTCATTAGCGCCCAGGACCTGCTGCCTCCGGGCATCTTCGTAGGGTTTGCTGATACACAATCCGAATACCCCCTTTTTCAATGGACAGTCAGCCTCTGACCGCATTACCCGACTTTGGTGCGTTCATACACTGTCAGTCCAACTGTAGACGCTCGCCAGAACGATATTGCTCAATCGTCAAATATCGTATCAATAAGCCCGCGCTTGCAGTCTCGTCTCGGACGCGGCCGGCGGCAAGGCGCTTGGCCACCTCTGGCACAAATAAATTGCCGATCACCCGCAGCAGCGCCTCCAAGGGCAACCCTGTTATTATCGGCGCCACATTCCACGCCTCTTTCAAGCAGACCACGAGCGAATCCATGAGCACCGACAAGACCAACCAGTCCTGGGGCGGCCGCTTCAGTGAACCCGTCGACGCCTTCGTCGCCCGCTTCACCGCCTCCGTTAATTTCGACCAGCGCCTGTACCGCCACGACATCATGGGCTCCATCGCCCACGCCACGATGCTGGCCAAGGTCGGCGTGCTGACCGATGCCGAGCGCGACAGCATCATCGACGGTCTGACCACCATTGGCGGTGAGATCGAAGCCGGCACGTTCGACTGGCGCGTCGATCTGGAAGACGTGCATATGAATATCGAGGCGCGCCTTACGGACCGCATCGGCGTAACCGGCAAGAAGCTGCACACCGGTCGCAGCCGTAACGACCAGGTGGCCACCGATATCCGCCTGTGGCTGCGCGATGAAATCGACCTGATCCTGGCCGAAATCACACGCCTGCAAAAGGGTTTGCTGGAGCAGGCCGAGCGTGAATCGGACACCATCATGCCAGGGTTCACCCACCTGCAGACCGCGCAGCCAGTGACTTTCGGCCATCATTTGCTGGCCTGGTTCGAAATGCTCAGCCGCGACTACGAGCGCCTGGTGGACTGCCGCAAGCGCGCCAACCGCATGCCCCTGGGCAGCGCCGCACTGGCCGGCACCACGTACCCGATCGACCGCGAATACACCGCGCAACTCCTTGGCTTTGATGCCGTGGGCGGCAACTCCCTGGACGGCGTGTCGGACCGTGACTTCGCCATCGAATTCTGCGCTGCCGCCAGCATCGCCATGATGCACCTGTCGCGGTTCTCCGAAGAGCTGGTGCTGTGGACCAGCGCGCAATTCCAGTTCATCGACCTGCCGGACCGCTTCTGCACCGGCAGCTCGATCATGCCGCAAAAGAAAAACCCCGACGTGCCCGAGCTGGTTCGCGGTAAGAGCGGCCGCGTATTCGGCGCGCTGATGGGCCTGCTGACCCTGATGAAAGGCCAGCCGCTGGCCTACAACAAGGACAACCAGGAAGACAAGGAACCGCTGTTCGACGCCGCCGACACTCTGCGCGACTCGCTGCGCGCGTTCGCCGACATGATCCCGGCGATCAAGCCCAAACACGCGATCATGCGTGAAGCGGCCTTGCGTGGTTTCTCCACCGCGACAGACCTGGCCGACTACCTGGTGCGCCGTGGCCTGCCGTTCCGCGACTGCCACGAAATCGTCGGGCATGCGGTGAAGTACGGCGTGGACAGCGGCAAGGACCTGGCAGAAATGAGCCTGGAAGAACTGCGCCAGTTCAGCGACCAGATCGAGCAGGACGTGTTCGCTGTACTGACCCTGGAAGGCTCGGTGAATGCCCGCAACCACATCGGCGGCACTGCACCGGCACAGGTGAAAGCTGCGGTCGCGCGCGGCCAGGCGCTGCTCGCCAGCCGCTGAAACCATTGCAGGCGAGCAGCTCCCCCGCTGGAATGCATTCCAACGGTGGGAGTGGACTTGCTCCCGATAGCGCAGAGTCAGCCAACACATGTGCTGACTGACATACTGCTATCGGGAGCAAGCCCCCTCTCACACTGGCTTACTTTTTCGCCGCAATCATCGCCCGAAACGCCGGCATCGCCGCCTGCCGGTCCGCCTCGACCTTACGTGCGTTCGGCATGTCATTCAAACGCTCGAGCAACGCCCTCGCCTTCGGCAACTCAGCCAGCAAATCCAGGCCAAACAGCTTCTCGCCCACGCCACACGCCAGGTTCAAGCTGTACATGAAGTACAGGTCGGCAATCGTGAAGCTCTCCCCCGCCACATACGGCGCAAACTTGCCGTGACGCCCCAGGGAACCAACGCCCAACAGCAACTCGGCGCGGGACTTTTCCTTGATCGCCTCCGGCACCGACAGGCCAAAAAATGCCTCGGCGAAACACGCGCGGGCGGGCAACTCGATGTACAGCTCGATTTCCCGGCACAGCGCCAGCACCTGGGCCCGCGCGAAGGGGTCGCCCGGCAACAGCGCCGGCCCTTCCTGGGTTTGCTCGATGTATTCGAGGATCACACTGGTTTCGTTGATGAAACCCTGTTTTACCTCCAGCACGGGCACTTTGCCGCGCGGGCTGATCGTCAGGGTTTCCTGAGTTTGTCCGGCATAAAAAGGCACCTCTTCAAAGGGCAGCCCCTTTTCCAGCAGCGCCAGCTTGACCATGTTGTAGTAGTTGCTGACCGAAAATCCGTAAAGCTTGAGCATCGCAAAGCCTCCAGGCCGTGTGCGGGGTTGGCTGCAAGCGTTATAGATCCTCGCGACCTGCCTGACCAGCAGCATCACCCACCTGAATGGAGGTAGACTGGCGCCCTTTCCTTGAGGAGCCTGCCATGAGCGAGCCAACCGACATCGACAACGACGAAGAAGAATTCACTGAAAACACGCTGATCGAAGCGATCGAAAACCAGATCGAAAGCGACAACCCGCCGGCTGCCAAAGCTGTGTTCAACAAGCTGACGCTGGTGGGTTACGAGCGCGAAGACATCCTGAATTTGATGGCCCATGTGCTGGCGTTCGAGATCGACGCGATGCTCGACGAAGACCGCCCCTTCGATACCCACTGGTACGAAACAGCGTTGCGGGCACTGCCTGAGCTGCCACCGGAAAAGGAATAAGCCCGGCACGCAGCAACACGCTGGACAGTTCGGCAAAGTGCGTTCACCTTATGGCCTGCTAGCCTCTAATAAATTTAGAACGTCTGGAGTCCTTATGTCGTATACCCCTGAGTTGGTTGCCGAACTGGAAATCCTTGCACTCTTCAACCTGGACAGCTCCCAGGAAGGCCTGAAAGTCCATCAGACCGCCGCCCCCACTGCCGTTGCCGCCGCCAGGCGCCTGTTTGACAAAGAACTGATTACCCAGCCCGATGGTGGCTATCTGACCAGCCTTGGTCGCGATGCTGCCGAACACGCCCAAGGGCTGCTGACCATCCTGAGCACCACCCAAAAAGAAGCCGCCTGACACCTGATACCGCCCATGGAGTCCGCTGCCTGCGGATTCTGCGGGCGTTGCTGTGGGTGAGCGAAAAATTCCGGCACTAAACACCACTCCCCTCTAAAACTCCTGCGCATCTGACTGTAGACTCCTACACGGCCGCCCGCGTCGGGCTCTGCGAGCCACCGAGTTCGACATGACCCGCACCCATGAAATACGCCCTGACCTGGACGAGGGCATCGACCGCAAGGTGCTGGCCCAACTGCGTGGGCGTTTCATGGCGCTCAACGAAGGTCGCATGGCCCGTGCCGTCGAAGGGCTGACGCCGCGCCAGCACAGCGTATTGACGCTGCTTCCGCTGTTTTTCCACGTCAACCATCCGCTGTTGCCCGGCTACGTATCGGGCAGCACGCCGGCCGGACTGTCGAATTTCGAACCCGATGCCCAGGCCCTGGCCGAAGCCCAGCGGCTGACCCGCTCGTTCTCCTACAAGCCGCGCCCCGGCAACCAGCCCAGACCGATCCACGGCCTGTTTCTGATGGGCAGCCTGGGCACTCTGGCCCAGGCGGACCAGAGCGACATGGACGTGTGGGTGTGTCATGCCGCAGACCTTGGCGACATCGAACTGGCCGAACTGCGTAAAAAATGTCAGTTGCTGGAAGCCTGGGCGCTGACACTGGGCGCCGAGGCGCATTTCTTCCTGATCGAGCCGACGCGGTTTGTGCTGGGGGAGCGCGATACGCAACTGAGTTCCGACGATTGCGGCACCACTCAGCACTACCTGCTGCTGGACGAGTTCTACCGCACCGCCATCTGGCTGGCCGGTCGCACCCCGATCTGGTGGCTGGTGCCGGTGTACGAAGAATCGCGATATGCCGAGTTCACCCACACGCTTATTTCCAAGCGTTTTATCCGCGCCGATGAAACCCTCGACCTCGGCCACCTGGCACGCATTCCCCCGGGCGAATTCATTGGCGCCGGGCTCTGGCAACTGTTCAAAGGTATCGAGTCACCCTACAAGTCGCTGCTCAAGCTGTTGCTGACCGAGGTCTACGCCAGCGAACACCCGAACGTGGACTGCCTGAGCCTGCGCTTCAAACGCGCCGTGTTCGCCGACCGTATGGACCTGGATGAGCTGGATCCATACATCGTGGTGTACCGCCGTATCGAGGAATACCTCAACGCGCGCAACGAACCCGAGCGCCTGGAGCTGGTACGACGTGCGCTGTACCTGAAGGTCAACTGCAAGCTCAGCGCCGGCCAGCGCACCGCCAGTTGGCAACGCTTGCTGCTCGAGCGCCTGGCCGATGAGTGGGGCTGGGACCCGCGCCAACTGGCCCTGCTGGACAGCCGCAGCCAGTGGAAAGTGCGCCAGGTGGCGGCCGAGCGCCGCGCCCTGGTCAACGAGCTCAATTACAGTTACCGGTTCCTGACCCAGTTCGCCCGTACCGAACAGACCGTCAGCCTGATCAACAGGCGCGACCTCAATGTACTGGGCCGGCGCTTGTACGCAGCGTTCGAGCGCAAGGCCGGCAAGGTCGAATTCATCAACCCCGGCATTGCCCCGGACCTGGCCGAAGACACGCTGACGCTGGTGCAGTCGCCTAACCGCAAGGAGCCCGACCAGCACCACTGGGGCCTGTACAACGGCAGCCTCACCGCCCTGGAGTGGGAGCACTTTGCACCGATCAAGCGCAGCCGTGACCTGCTCGAAATGCTCACCTGGTGCCACCGCAACGGCGTGATCGACAGCAGCACACGCCTGGCCCTGCACCCGGGCACCAGCGACATGACCGAGTTCGAACTGTTCAACCTGCTGGGCAGCCTGCAGCAAACCCTCCCCCTGCCCTTGCCCAGCGTCGATGAAACCCGCCTGCTGCGCTCGGCGGTGCCCGACGAGGTGTTGCTGCTGATCAACGTCGGCGTCGATCCGCTCAAGCACCACCGCGACCTGAATATCCTGATGACCACCGAGCGCACCGACTCCCTGAGTTACGCCGGTGTGCGCGACAACCTGGTGCTGACCCTGGACCAGGTCACCCTCAACAGCTGGAACGAGGTGATGGTCAGCCGTTACGACGGGCCCCACGCGCTACTCGACTGCCTGCGCGACTACCTCAACCAGTTGCCTCTCGACCATCTGCCGCGCCTGCGCGTGCGCTGCTTCTGCCACAACCGTGCGCCGTTCATTGCCCAGCGCGTGGAGGAGATTTTCGACACCGCGCAACACTTGATGCTGGGGCAATCCAACCACCGTTACCTGCTGCAGGTACAACAGCACTATCACGTAATGGAATTGACGCCTGGCCAGGCCAACCATGTGTCGCTGCCGACTCAGCAAGCACTGATCGCCTACCTCGGCGAAGAACTGGCCAGTTACAGTCCCTGGCACCTGGATGCCATGGCCCTGGAAGGTCACGACCTGGCGCTGTTGCTGCCGATGGGCCTGGCCGATTGCGTGCAGGTGTTCTACCGGGTCAATGAAGGCTTCGCCGAGCTGTATGTGCTGGATGAGTTCAATGCGCTCTGGCAACAGCGCTTGCCGCTTCACGACGAGCAGAGCCTGCTGGCGCCGTTGCAGCGTTTTCTGCAATCGATCATCTATCGGCGTGACGCGTTATCGCCGCTTGACCCACAGCAACCGCAGGGCGCAGTCCACGTCCTGTATTACCAACTGCTGCCTTCGGGCAGCAACCGCGCGCGCGGGGTCGAGCCGCGTCCGGCGCCTTCGACGCCGGCCAACACGTCCTTTTATGAGGTGCAGGCAATCATCGCCAGGGCGGCGCCAGGCCAGGTGGGCATTACCCTGTACTGCAATCAGCGGGAGTTTTGCGAACTGGAGTTCGGCGACCAGCTGTTCACCGTGGTCGCCCGGGAAATCGTCGGGCAACGCCGGGAAACCGAGCGCTACCGCTGCTACATCACCGACCTCGACCTGTCCGGCCTGCTCGGTGATGTGCAAAGTCCGAGCAACCTGTACCTGCGCTACAAGGCCGAACTGGAAGTGTCGCTGAACGAGGCACTCAGCCAGATTTAAAGCGGAAAGGCGCCGCCGTCCTTTGGCTGGCCTTCGACGCTGAGCAACTCCAGCTTGAGGGTCTTGCCGCCGGGCGCCGGCCAGTCGATGTGCTGGCCAACCTGCAGGCCGAGCAGCGCGCTGCCGACCGGCGCCAGGATCGAAACCTTGCCTTCGTCGGCATTCGCGTGCTTTGGGTACACCAGGGTCAGGTGGTAGTCCTTGCCGCTGCCTTGTTCGCGGCAATGCACGCTGGAGTTCATGGTCACGACACCCGCAGGCACTTCATCGTGGCCAACCACGTCGGCGCGGTCGAGTTCGGCTTGCAACGCTTCGACACCGGGAAACTCGTCGCCCAGGCGGTCGATCAGTTGCTCCAGACGCTGCACGTCAAGACGGGTGAGGATGATGGACGGTGCGGTGGTCATGATTCAGGCAGACTCCTTTTTTCTGCACAAAAAAGCAAAACCCCGCCAGGAAAGGCGGGGTTCTCACAGGCCTCGATGGGTTGAGGCGTAGCCGGACACTACCACAGCGTCACAAATAAACAAGACGACCTCAGGCGAGTGCCCGGCGCTGCTCGGCCTCGGCACAGATAGTGCGGCGCCGGGCATCGTCGGCGGAGCGCCATTCGCGGATGTCTTCCACGTGACGGAAGCAGCCACGGCAGACTTTCTCATCGTCCAGGCGACACAAACTGATACAAGGTGACGGCACCGCCGGGCTCACATTACTGAACAGCGGCTTGGGCGGACGCGTGGGGGCAGGCTGGCTCACGGTCAAATCTCGTCGAAATCCAGCTCGGCGCCGGATTGTTCCAGAACCAGACGGGCCAGCATCTCGCTGAGCAGCTCATCGCTGGTATCGCACTGCCAGTTGTTGTCTTCTTCGTTGTAGTCGAAGTGAAAACCACCGGAACGTGCCGCCAGCCACAACTGCCGCAACGGTTCCTGCCGGCTGAAGATCAACTGAGTGCCGTTCTCGAACTTGACCGTCAACACGCCGGCCGAGTTTTCCAGGTCCACGTCCAGGCCGCTGTCGTCGAAAATATCCTCCAGCGCCTGCTGGGTAGAATCCACCAGATCGTGAAAACGGGCTTCGGTCAAACTCATTGTGGCAACCTCAAAAGTGTCGGGTTCTGCTCAAGCGCCGCACGATACGGAGGCGCCTGCGTGAATGCAACGGATACCGATTTCATTACCGATGACGGTACGAATTATCACCGGCCAGCGTAGCTCTATTCCCGAACAAGTCGGCAAACCCCCGCCGGACGGGTATTTCGGCGCATAGGCAAGCTGCCGGGTGGTCGGTATACTCGGGCGCAATTAATGCATATTCAAGGATTTCGCCATGAAGCGCCTGATCTCTTCCCTTGCTGCGCTCGTCGCGGTCGCTTGCCTCGTTAGTGCTTGTGGACAAAAAGGCCCACTGTACCTGCCCGATGACAGCAAGGACCCCAACGAACAGGCGCAATCGTCGCAGAAGCCTTCAAAAGCGCACAAGCACGACACTTACTAAGGGAACACCATGGACGCTTTTAACTACCGGGACGGTGAACTGTTCGCGGAAGGCGTGGCGTTGTCGGCAATTGCCGAGCGCTTTGGCACCCCGACCTACGTGTACTCGCGTGCGCACATCGAGGCGCAGTACCGCTCCTTCACCGACCCGTTGAACGGCGTGCCGCACCTGGTGTGCTACGCAGTCAAGGCCAACTCCAACCTGGGCGTACTCAATGTCCTGGCGCGTCTGGGCGCCGGTTTCGACATCGTGTCCCGTGGCGAGCTGGAGCGCGTGCTCGCCGCCGGCGGCCAGGCTGACAAGATTGTGTTCTCCGGTGTCGGCAAGAGCCGCGACGACATGCGCCGCGCCCTGGAAGTAGGCGTGCACTGCTTCAACGTCGAATCCACCGACGAGCTGGAGCGCCTGCAGGTGGTGGCCGCCGAGCTGGGCGTTCGCGCGCCGATCTCGCTGCGCGTCAACCCGGACGTCGACGCCGGCACCCACCCTTACATTTCCACCGGTCTCAAAGAGAACAAGTTCGGCATCGCCATTGCCGACGCCGAAGACGTGTACATCCGCGCCGCCCAACTGCCGAACCTGGACGTGCTGGGCGTCGACTGCCACATCGGCTCGCAACTGACCAGCCTGCCACCGTTCCTTGATGCCCTCGACCACCTGCTGGCGCTGGTCGACCGCCTCGGCGACTGCGGCATCTACCTGCGCCATATCGACCTCGGTGGCGGTGTGGGGGTGCGTTATCGCGACGAAGAGCCGCCGCTGATCGCCGACTACATCCAGGCTGTGCGCGAGCGTATCGAAGGCCGCGACCTGGCGCTGTTGTTCGAGCCAGGCCGCTACATCGTCGCCAATGCCGGCGTGCTGCTGACTCAGGTCGAGTACCTCAAGCACACCGAACACAAGGATTTCGCCATCGTCGATGCGGCGATGAACGACCTGATCCGCCCGGCGCTGTACCAGGCCTGGATGAATGTCACCGCCGTGGCCCCTCGCGACAGCGAAGCGCGCGCCTACGATATCGTCGGGCCGATCTGCGAGACCGGCGACTTCCTGGCCAAGGATCGTCAACTGGCGCTCGCCGAAGGCGATCTGCTGGCCATTCATTCGGCCGGCGCCTATGGGTTTGTCATGAGTTCCAACTACAACACGCGCGGGCGTACCGCCGAGGTGCTGGTGGACGGTGATCAAGCATTTGAAGTGCGTCGCCGCGAGACGGTAGCCGAGTTGTATGCTGGCGAAAGCCTGCTGCCGGAGTAAGCCATGCTGCTGCGTTTTACCAAGATGCACGGGCTGGGTAACGATTTCATGGTCCTCGACCTGGTCAGCCAGCACGCGCACATCCTGCCCAAGCACGCCAAACAATGGGGCGACCGGCACACCGGCATTGGTTTCGACCAGTTGCTGATCGTCGAGGCGCCGAGCAATCCGGAGGTGGATTTCCGCTACCGGATCTTCAACGCCGACGGCACCGAAGTGGAACAGTGCGGCAACGGCGCCCGCTGCTTCGCGCGCTTTGTGCTGGACAAGCGCCTGACCGCCAAGCGCCAGATCCGCGTCGAAACCAAAGGCGGCGTGATCGAGCTGGATATCCGCAATGACGGCCAGATCAGCGTCAACATGGGCGCGCCGCGCCTGGTGCCGGCGGACATCCCGTTCCAGGCCGACGCACAGGCCGCAAGCTACCCGTTGGACGTGGACGGCAACAGCGTCGAGATCGCCGCCGTGTCCATGGGCAATCCCCATGCGGTGCTGCGGGTCAATGACATCAACAACGCGCCGGTGCATGAACTGGGGCCTAAGATCGAGCATCATCCGCGCTTTCCGGCGCGGGTGAACGTGGGCTTCATGCAGGTGATCGACCGCTCCCGCGCGCAACTGCGTGTGTGGGAACGCGGCGTCGGCGAAACACAGGCCTGCGGCACCGGTGCCTGCGCCGCCGCCGTGGCCGCGATCAGCCAGGGCTGGATGGATTCGCCGCTGCTGATCGACCTGCCCGGTGGACGCCTGTCCATCGAATGGGCAGGCCCGGGCCACCCGGTACTGATGACCGGGCCGGCCTCGCGCGTCTACGAAGGACAGGTCCGTCTATGAGTGAGCCAAGCCAATGACCGATAAACCTCGAGTACCCGCACACGCTACCCCGAGCGAAAGTCTGGAGGCCGCTGCAGTCGCGGCGTACCTTGAGGCTAATCCGGACTTCTTCGTCGAACACGAAGAGCTGCTGCCGGCCCTTCGTATTCCGCACCAGCGCGGCGATACCGTGTCGCTGGTGGAGCGGCAGATGAAGATCCTGCGCGAGCGCAACATCGAAATGCGCCATCGGCTCTCGCACCTGATGGACGTGGCCCGTGATAACGATCGCCTGTTCGACAAGACCCGTCGCCTGATCCTGACCCTGATGGACGCCGCCAGCCTGGAAGAAACGGTAATGGCCGTCGAGGACAGCCTGCGTGAGGACTTCCAGGTGCCTTTTGTCAGCCTGATCCTGTTCAGCGAAAACCCGATGCCGGTAGGGCGCTGGGTCAGTGGCAGCGACGCACAGACCGCCATCGGCGGCCTGTTGTCCGAAGGCAATAGCATCAGCGGCACCTTGCGTGAACACGAGCTGGACTTTCTGTTCGGTGCCGAACAGCGCAAGCAGATTGGCTCCACCGCCGTGGTCGCCCTTAGTCACCAGGGTCTGCACGGCGTACTGGCCATCGCCAGTCGTGACCCGCAGCACTACAAAAGTTCGGTAGGCACGCTGTTTCTGACCTACATCGCCGAAGTGCTGGGCCGCGTGTTGCCGCGCTACACCACCGCCCTGCGCGCGGTGCGCTAGCCATGCAAGGGCAACTGGACGCTTATTGCGCGCACCTGCGCAACGAGCGCCAGGTGTCGCCGCACACCCTGGAAGCCTACCGGCGCGACTTGAACAAGGTGCTGGCCTGGTGCGAAAAGCAGCACGTCACCAGTTGGAAGGACCTGGACATCCAGGCACTGCGCAGCCTGATCGCCAGGCTGCACCAGCAAGGCCAGTCGTCGCGCAGCCTGTCGCGCCTGCTGTCGGCGGTGCGCGGCCTTTACCATTTCCTGAACCGCGAAGGCTTGTGCGACCACGATCCGGCCAATGGCCTGTCGCCGCCCAAGGGCGAACGGCGCCTGCCCAAGACCCTCGACACGGACCGCGCCCTGCAATTGCTCGATGGCGCGGTGGAGGATGATTTCCTCGCCCATCGCGATCAGGCGATTCTGGAGCTCTTCTACTCCTCGGGGCTGCGCCTCTCGGAGCTGACCGGCCTGAACCTCGACCAGCTGGACCTCGCGGATGGTCTGGTGCAGGTGCTGGGCAAAGGCAGCAAGACCCGCGTCCTGCCGGTCGGTAGAAAGGCCCGCGAAGCCCTGCAACTGTGGTTGCCGTTGCGGGCACTGGCCAATCCGGTGGACGACGCAGTATTCATCAGCCAGCAAGGCCGGCGACTGGGGCCGCGAGCCATCCAGGTGCGGGTCAAGGCGGCGGGCGAGCGTGAGCTGGGGCAGAACCTGCACCCGCACATGCTGCGGCACTCTTTTGCCAGCCATCTGCTCGAATCCTCCCAGGACCTGCGCGCGGTCCAGGAACTGCTCGGCCACGCCGACATCAAGACCACGCAGATCTACACCCACCTGGACTTCCAGCACCTGGCAACGGTGTACGACAGCGCCCATCCACGGGCCAAACGCATCAAGGGCGGCGACTCATGAGTATTAAGCTGATCACCTTCGACCTGGACGACACGCTCTGGGACAACGTACCCGTCATCATCAGCGCCGAAGCATCGATGCGCGAATGGCTGGCGCTCAATGCATCCAAAGTCGGCGACCTGCCCCTGGAGCATTTCGCCAGCTTGCGCCAGCAAGTGCTGCAGCGCCATCCGGAGCTCAAACACCGTATCAGCGTGCTGCGCCACCGCGTGCTGATGCTGGCCTTCGAGGAAGCGGGCTACCCACAGCCTGAAGCCACGCAGATGGCCGACATCTGCTACGAGGCGTTCATCCACGCACGGCATCAGCTCACCGTGTTCCCCGACGCCGAGCCCATGCTCAAGGCACTGCGCCAGCACTTCCTGCTCGGCGTAATCACCAACGGCAACGCCGACGTGCAGCGTGTGGGCCTGGCGGATTATTTTCACTTTGCGCTGCGCGCCGAAGACATCGGCATCGCCAAGCCGGACTCGCGATTGTTTGAGGAAGCGCTGCAACGTGGCGGCGTGGCGGCCAGTGAGGCGGTGCATGTGGGCGATCATCCCGGGGATGATATTGCCGGCGCGCAGCAGGCCGGGTTGCGTGCGGTGTGGTTCAACCCGACGGGCAAGGCGTGGGAGGCGGACAAGCACCCGGATGCCGAGATTCGCAGCCTGACGGAGTTGCCGGGGTTGCTCACAGGCTGGAAGTGACGCGCTTGCTGCAACACTGAGTATCAATTGTGGGAGGGGGCTTGCTCCCGATAGCGGGCTGTCAGCCCATACACCTGTTGGCTGACCCACTGCTATCGGGAGCAAGCCCCCTCCCACATTGCCTTGTGTTGATTTATAAATTTGTATCAGGCATGAAAAAGCCCGCAGCGACGGCGGGCTTTTTCCTACAGGCAGGTAGCTGACCTCAGATAGGTCGGCTGCCGTACTTGTTATCCGGTTTTTTCGGCGGATCCGCTACGACATTGGGCTCGACCTCGACCACTTTGCCGCCTTTGGCGAGGAACTCTTCCATCGCACGGGCCAGGGCATCGCGCTCTTTGTTCTTGGCTTCAACGCTCGGCAACTCGTCTACCGACACGGCAGCCTTGGCTTTGCCTTTGGCCTTGGGCGCCGCATCATCGCCACCGCCATCATCGGCCTCGTCGGCAACGTCTTCAGCCGCTGCCTCAAGACCTTCTTCGGTGTCGTCTTCATCACCTACTTCGAGGTCGTCTTGTTCCAGATCATCGTCGCTCATGTTCTACCTCATGACTTGCGAAAAGCAGATTAGTTATAGCCCAGCTTTATCCTCTGTCGAGGTCGCCGGAAAAAAATCACATCCACCGGATAACCAGTGGCTTACGCCTCGTCACCGTACAACGTGGCGAGGACTTTTCGAGCACCGCCTTGATCACGGTGCTCGCCCAGATAAACACCTTGCCAGGTCCCCATCGCCAAGCGGCCGGCGCTTACCGGCAGACTCACCTGGCAGCCCAGCAGACTGGCCTTGAAGTGCGCAGGCAGATCATCCGGTCCTTCGTCATTGTGTTCGAACCCGGAACGACCTTGCGGCACCAGCGAGTTGAAAAACCGTTCGAAGTCACGACGTACCGCCGGGTCGGCATTCTCGTTGACCGTCAACGAGGCCGAGGTGTGCTGCAGCCACAGATGCAACAGGCCCACGCGACACGACTTCAGCTCAGGCAAGCCGGCAAGCAGCTCGTCGGTCACCAGGTGAAAGCCCCGAGGCTTGGCCCGCAGGGTAATCAGGGTCTGTTGCCACATACAGTTCTCCGCCCATCGGCGCGCATTCTAGCGCGCTCTGGGAAAAAACAAAGTGCCGAATACGCCTACATGCCTGTAAGACTTTCGCACCCTTGAAAGCACCGAGTGCGCCCCATTACAAACTCGGCGCAAAAACCGGTACAGCATGTTATGACTGACAAACGCCAGACAAAAAAATGCCCGGCAAGCCGGGCAGTTTTTTTCGCATGCTTACAAGTTGTAACCACGCTCGTTGTGTTGCGCCAGGTCGAGGCCCACCGCCTCTTCTTCTTCGGTAACCCGCAGGCCCATGACCATGTCGAGTACCTTGAGGATGACGAAGGTCACAATGGCTGTGTAGATCACCGTGAAACCGACGCCTTTGCACTGGATCCAGACCTGTGCAGCGATGTCGGTCACAGTGCCGAAGCCGCCCAATGCAGGGGCTGCGAATACACCGGTGAGGATCGCACCAACGATACCGCCGATACCGTGCACGCCGAAGGCGTCCAGGGAGTCGTCGTAGCCCAGTTTGCGCTTGAGCGTGGTGGCGCAGAAGAAGCAGATGACACCGGCCGCCAGGCCGATGATCAGCGCGCCCATCGGGCCCACGGTACCGGCAGCCGGCGTAACGGCAACCAGACCGGCGACAACACCCGAGGCAATACCCAGTGCGCTTGGCTTACCGTGCGCGATCCACTCGGCGAACATCCAGCCCAGCGCCGCGGCAGCGGTAGCGATCTGGGTCACCAGCATCGCCATGCCAGCGGTGCCATTGGCCGCCGCCGCGGAACCGGCGTTGAAACCGAACCAGCCGATCCACAGCATCGCCGCGCCCACCAGCGTGTAACCCAGGTTGTGCGGAGCCATCGGGGTGGTCGGGAAACCTTTACGCTTGCCGAGCACGATGCACGCCACCAGGCCAGCCACACCGGCGTTGATGTGCACCACGGTGCCGCCGGCGAAGTCCAGCACGCCCCAGTCCCACAGCAGGCCGCCATTACCACTCCAGACCATGTGCGCAATCGGCGCATAGACCAGGGTGAACCAGATGGCCATGAAGATCAGCATCGCGGAGAATTTCATGCGCTCGGCGAATGCACCGACGATCAGCGCCGGGGTGATGATGGCGAAGGTCATCTGGAAGGTGATGAACACTGCTTCGGGGAACAGCGCCGCAGGCCCGGTGATGCTGGCCGGGGTCACGCCCGCCAGGAACGCCTTGCCCATGCCGCCGAAGAACGAGTTGAAGTTGACCACGCCCTGTTCCATACCGGTGGTATCGAACGCGATGCTGTAGCCGTAGACGACCCACAGGATGCTGATCAGGCCAGTGATGGCAAAGCACTGCATCATCACCGACAGAATATTTTTGGAGCGGACCATGCCGCCGTAGAACAGCGCAAGGCCCGGGATGGTCATGAACAGCACCAGGGCGGTGGCGGTCAGCATCCAGGCGGTGTCGCCGGAGTTGAGGACTGGAGCCGCCACTTCGTCTGCCGCCATGGCCAGGCTTGGCATTACGATGGACAACAGGGCTCCGAGCCCTGCGAGTTTACGCAGAGTCATATTGTTTTCTCCTGGGGCGTTGGGGTTTGGCGGCTTAGATTGCGTCGGTATCGGTTTCGCCGGTACGGATGCGAATAGCCTGTTCCAGATTGACCACGAAGATCTTGCCGTCACCGATCTTGCCGGTGTTGGCGGCCTTGGTTATCGCTTCGATAACCCGGTCAAGATCCTTGTCGTCAATGGCGACATCAATCTTCACCTTCGGCAGGAAATCCACCACGTATTCCGCGCCGCGATACAGCTCGGTGTGACCCTTCTGCCGACCGAAGCCTTTGACCTCAGTAACGGTAATGCCCTGCACGCCGATCTCGGACAATGACTCGCGGACATCGTCCAACTTGAACGGCTTGATGATGGCAGTGACTAGCTTCATGAAAACTCTCTCCCGAATTGGTGGACTTGCCCCAGGAAAACAAACCCGACTCAAGTCTAAGCGCAGTGCCTGGCTTTGTAACGCATCGTTGCCTCGGCATTCACCGTTGCAACGCAAGCAAACCACTGGTGACGAAACCTGTACCCCTGATCCATCGGCGCACTGCATTCGTCACAACGACTGCATCAGTGCATGGGTCATGATCGACTAAGCAGAAACCTTGCCAGCTCCGTAAAAACCACTTAAATCAGCCATTTGCCCGTTTATGCCGCAACGCACGTGAGCCTGGCGGTCGCAATGCGCACAAAAACAGTGCGCAGCCGCCCGGCGCGATGCGCGAAAAGCGTGCGTCTGCGCGTTTGAAAAAGACTATAGACGCTGCGTGATACACTGCCGGCCA
Organism: Pseudomonas sp. MH9.3; assembly: GCF_034354675.1. Classification (NCBI taxonomy): domain Bacteria; kingdom Pseudomonadati; phylum Pseudomonadota; class Gammaproteobacteria; order Pseudomonadales; family Pseudomonadaceae; genus Pseudomonas; species Pseudomonas sp. MH9.3. The sequence continues at coordinate 3,474,031 of NZ_CP133785.1, forward strand.
ACAGTTATTCCGGAATATTTCCCATGCTCGCGCCCAAAGACTTCCTCGACGCCCTGAGCGGCCACGCCTCTCGCCTGTTCAGCGGCGACACCCCGCTGCCCCGCAATGAAATCGAAAGCCAGTTCAAGGCATTGCTGCAAAGCGGCTTCAGCAAACTCGACCTGGTAAGCCGCGAAGAATTTGACAGCCAGATGGTGGTATTGGCCCGCACGCGTGCGCGGTTGGAGAGCCTGGAGGCGAAGGTGGCAGAGCTGGAGGCGCGGCTGACACCCACTGCCGCTGAATAACCGCGAAAATTGTGGGAGGGCTTGCTCCCGTTATCGGCGTGTCATACACCCCATAGACGCCTGACACACTGCCATCGGGAGCCAGCCCCCTCCCACATTTATCCTGTGTCGTGCACCGGATACGTTCTGTAAAACCTCCTCGCCTCGCTCTGTCCAGTCTCGTCTACCCTTGAAAAACCCGCACAAGGCGGCCCTCCATTTCAAGGAACGAGCATGTCCCTCGCCATCGTCCACAGCCGCGCCCAGGTTGGCGTCGAAGCGCCCGCCGTCACCGTCGAGGTGCATATGGCCAATGGTTTGCCGTCCCTGACGCTGGTGGGGTTGCCCGAAACCGCCGTCAAGGAAAGCAAGGACCGCGTACGCAGCGCCATTCTCAATTCGGCCCTGCAATACCCGTCGCGCCGCATCACCCTCAACCTCGCGCCCGCCGACCTGCCCAAGGACGGCGGGCGTTTTGATTTAGCGATTGCGCTGGGCATTCTGGCGGCCAGTGTGCAGGTGCCGACGTTGATGCTCGATGACGTGGAGTGCCTCGGGGAATTGGCGTTGTCCGGCGAGGTGCGCGCCGTCAAAGGCGTGCTGCCGGCGGCGCTGGCTGCGCGCAAGGCCGGGCGCACCTTGATAGTGCCGCGGGCGAATGCCGAGGAGGCCTGCCTGGCGTCGGGGTTGAAGGTCATAGCGGTGGATCACCTGCTGCAGGTGGTCGCGCACCTGAATGGGCATGTGCCGATTGAGCCCTACAAGTCAGACGGCTTGCAGTACCTGAACACGCCGTATCCTGACCTGAGCGAAGTGCAGGGCCAGCTCTCGGCCAAGCGCGCCTTGCTGATCGCGGCGGCGGGCGCGCATAACCTGCTGCTCAGCGGCCCGCCCGGCACCGGCAAGACCTTGCTCGCCAGTCGCCTGCCCGGTCTGTTACCCCCGCTGAGTGAGCAGGAGGCGCTGGAAGTCGCGGCGATTCAATCGGTCGTCAGCCTGGCGCCCTTGAGCCACTGGCCCAATCGGCCGTTTCGCCAACCCCATCACTCTGCATCCGGCCCGGCGCTGGTGGGCGGTGGGTGTGACAATTGAAAATAATTGCAACTGTACGGAAATAGATGCAACTGAGGCTACGCCGGCACTCACGACTGAACTTCCGGCCAATCCCATTAAAGACGGGGGCTGCAGCGAGGTTAGAAGTGCTACTGAAACGTGGGTACGATCATTGGTCACGGCAACCGGGGGCTCCGCCTATTTTGAGCTTCACAACATCAGCGATGCCTGGTGTTTACGAAGTCATACACCTGTGATACCAATGTGCCACCCGTAACCCAGCGTTCGGGACTGTGAAAAACCTCGATGTATAAGGATGAGTAATGTCTAGTCCAGACAGCGCCGCTCTGCGGGTGGCATACCTGAACATTGTTCAGGGAATAGTTTCACGCTTGGCCAATAGCTCCTCGGTCATCAAAGGTGCCAGCGTTACAGTGTTGAGTGCACTGCTAGCCTTCGCCGGCGGAGAACATGTCACGTTTCATGCCTGGATGTTCCTTCTGCCAGGCGTGATATTCATGTGTTACCACGCCTACTTTTTGCAGCAGGAACGTGCATTTGTAAAGCTCTACAATGCAGCAGCGGCGCAGCCACTCTCCAAGGAAGTAAGTTTCGTGATTGATGCGGTAACGATCAATGCTGTCAAGGAAGCCTACTGGTCTGTATTGGCAAGGAAGTCTATCTGGGGGTTCCATATCCCCATGATCGCTGGTTTTGTTTTCGCCTTCTGGCTTTCATCGAGAGGTTGATATGTTTCTGGACTTACAGATAAATGGATTTTCCGGGGCGGGTTTGAGCGCCACCAGTGATGAAATTGCGGTGTTTGAATCGCGAAATGCCAACCTCACCGCCGATATGGAGAAGTACCTAGTCGACGGCGAAAAAAACCTCAATGCCGCAGCGATCGAGGATCACCTCTTTCCCAAACTGCATGTTGACATCTTCATCTCACACGCTCATGCAGACCAAGCTAAAGCGATCAACCTCGCTATCGCTTTTCAGAGACTCGGGCTGACTGCGTTTGTGGATTCGTGCGTGTGGGGCCATGCGGACGACCTCTTGCTAAAGGTAGACAAGAAGTTCAGCGCTAACAAAAAGGCAGAAAATTCGTATTTTTATGAATTGAGAAATCGGACCACATCCAACGTCCATATGATCTTGAATTCAGCGTTGCATGAGATGATCGACCGATCTGAGCTGCTGATTTTTTTGGATACGGATCACTCCGTGAAGGTTAGAGATCTCATGGAAGATGACCAATATCTTTCCTCTCCCTGGATTTTTTCCGAGCTCATGTTTGCCAAACGCGCCAGACGTACGCCCAGGCAGGCTATACGAATGTCACTGGAACACCAGTTCGAGGCGTACGCCGGCACCGAGAAGCGCAAGTTTGAATTCCAGTACGAACTCCCTCAACTCACCAGCAGCGTCTCGTATCCTGAATTCCTGATGTGGATAAAAAGCGGCAACACCTCGTCTACGAATCGGCTCAATGCTCTTAAGCATCTTGATGTGCTCTACAAGCAAGTTGGCGTGTCAGCGGAGCTGCTAAAAGACCCTCGGTTCTTCGGCTGACAGGATGATCACATCGTGGGCGAAAGCCTGAACCATGATCTGGCCTTCATGACCTTCTTGATAGGTGTTGCCCACGGAGTCGGCGGTGAATGGACCGACAGTGATCAAGCCTTGTTTTTCGCTGGTGACCGAAATGTACGCTGGTGTTGTCACGGGGCGCTCTCATTGCTTGAAAAGACATACCTCAAAGGCACCATTGCCTGAAAGGATGGATACGAAATCAAAATACCGCCAGCTTTTATGCAGCCAATCCGGATCAAGGCTTCGAGCTCATAGGCTCATTGCTTATGAGTCCGCCCCCTCCAGAATACAGCAAGAAATGCGCAACTCTTGCGCAACTCAACAATCAGATTTTTTGAGTAGGAAGGCGTTGCCCTGGGAATTAGCCATGATTGGGGCTGAACGAGACACCGCTCAGCCCAGTCATCCAGCTAGATATTTTCATCAATGTAATGGTACAAAGGAAAATAGATTCGTGATCTCATTAAGAAAATTGCCGTGAAGAAAGAATTCTCTACCGCAGCATTTCGCTCCTTCAAAACGTTTGTTGGCGAGTTGACAGCTACCGCTGCTGGTATCTACATAGGAATACAGGAAGTCTTACCCTCTATAGATGAACTCGGGCTAGTTGATCCATGGGAATTCGTAGCTAAAAAACACAAAATAAAGCTTACGGGACTTAAATCAGAGCGAGTTCTCAGTAGCGCGATCCGACTGAATCTGGTCAGTCTTTACAGCGGTCTTGATCTGTTTTTTGCAGACACTCGAGGTCAGTTCCATCTTCTTCACGGCAAACAATGGAAACACTTTGAAGGTGATAGTCCATTTGCGGCGGTCGCACGAAATACACCGTCGACAATTCAAGTGCACGAAAGCAGACTCGGTTTGGGACGCATCGCATCTTTAAATTATTACAGGCTCGTCCGTAACTCCATCGCTCATCCAAGCGAGGAAGCTGAGGCATCAGCAAAAAAATTCTATGCTGAAAATAAAGAACTACTTGCCGGCACCGCTGACAGTTACGGTATGGAATCAGTCCCCAGCCAAGTTGACTCTCTCAGCTTTCATGATATTAAGTATCTGGCGCGTTTGGCCCTCGACCTGGCTTCAGCCGTAGACGCCGATTTCGATCCAGGGAACGAAAGGCTCGCAGCCCTAGTACCGAAAAAAATTTTGAAGTTGCCTAAAACCGAAGAACGACTTCATAATGCACGAAAGGGTTGGCTTTCTGTCACATACGGTATTAAGTCTGAGCGCGCAGAACAAATCCTTTCCCTCATTAAGACTCATTAGCTTAGTGGTTGAGCGTCCTCCTTCACAAGCGAATTGCACCCAGTTCGCTTGTGAAGGGGAAGGGTCCAGTTCGATTCTGGAATGAGTCACCAATTCTCTGGCTTGGTTCGCGCGCTGCCATTCGAACAAAGGCCGTCAAGTCCAGCGCGAACCGGTGCCTCAAGCAAGTCACCTATAGCCTGCCCGCTCGCCCTAGTCCACGACCTAGTCTCTATAGGTCGTTGGGATCAGCTTGCTTTTGCGTGCCATCAAATACCCGTGTTTTTTCCTCCAAAGAACCAGTGCTAGCGTGAATTTGAGAATCGAGCCGCTGCGTTGCAGTTGTGACATTTCAGAATAAATGAAACTTTCGGGCAAGGCGATTCAATTAGAGGCCATTGCTATGCTGAGCACCTATGACTGGCGTAGTGCTTTAAATCCGCGCGCTTAATTGCAGGACGCTCTTCTCCTGCCTAAGCTATGTCAGCATGCGATAAATTCATATCCGTCGCGGCATAGAGGAAGGGATCCTGTGCTAATCGAATCTGTAGTCCTATCTGGTTTCCGTTGCTTTGCGCCCCGTCCTATCAGCGTAACAATCTCGCCAAAGATCACGACCATCGTCGGCCCTAACGCGGCAGGGAAAACTGCACTTCTACACGCGTTAGCGAAGCTGTTTGGAGTGACTCGGGTACAACGCACCGTACGTCGCTCGGACTTTCATCTGGGACCTGATGACGATCCCACCAGTCTCGAATCAAAGCACCTCTACATTGAGGTTCTGATCACCCTTCCCGAACTGATTGATGGTACTGCAACACCAGAAACAATCGCACCTTCATTTCGGCATATGCTAATCGAGCGACCAGACGATGCTCCCGTCTGTCGTCTTCGGCTTGATGCTCAGTGGGAGGACGATGGAACCGTGGAAGGCGAGGTTTCGCAAACCCTGCACTGGGTCGACACGCTCGACGATGAACCGCAAGAAGACAAGTGTCACCCCGTCTCCGTGGCCGATAGGGGACTAATTCAGTTGTATTACACACCGGCAAGCAGAGACGCTGCTGCTCAGACCCAGGCGACAGCCGGAGCATTGGCGGCTCGTTTGTTACGCGCGATCGAGTGGTCTTCCGATACCGAAGAGGCGGTTCATGACGCTACCGAAAATCTTGCCTCTGCCTTCGAGGGAGAAGCGGCAATTGCCGCAATCACACAAGCTCTGCAGACGCGGTGGTCGGCACTTCATGATGACGTCGTCGACACTAATCCGCGACTGAGTCTGGTAAGTCGCAGGTTCGAGGAGGTCGTCAACAAAATTGCAGTCATGTTCGAACAGGGGCCTGACGGTCAGGAACGCAGTATCGAGGCGCTCAGCGACGGTCAACAATCGCTCTTTTACTTCGCTCTGGCTGCGGCAGTCTTCGACCTAGAGCGTGAGGTTGTAGCGGGGTCAATTGAGGGCTTCCGAAGTGACGCTCTGCGAATACCGGCGTTGACGATCTTCGCTTTGGAGGAACCAGAGAATCACCTTTCGCCATACTTCCTTGCTCGCATCATCCGCCAAGTCCGATCACTCACAACCGATGGCAGCGCGCAAGCCATTGTCACCAGTCACTCACCGGCCGTGCTTAGCCGCGTCAATCCGACGGAAGTTCGATACTGTAGATGCGACCCCAAAACGCGCGTGTCTACGGTCAAGCGGATTAAGCTTCCAGTCAACGACGTGGAGGCTAGCAAGTTTGTACGGGGTGCGATGTTGGCCTACCCAGAGCTTTATTTTGCGCGGTTTGTTTTGCTGGTTGAGGGAGATTCGGAAAGAATTGTTTTACCAAGACTCGCAGAGGCGCTGGATTTGCTGATCGATCCAGCCTTTGTCGCCATTGTCCCATTGGGTGGACGCCATGTTCAGCATTTTTGGCGCTTGCTTAAACATCTGGGCATTCCTCACGCCACGCTGCTGGATCTTGACCTAGGGCGCGATGGGGGCGGTTTTGGACGAGTCAAAACGGCGCTCGAAAAGCTGATCGAGTTCGGTGCACCGAAAGCCGAAGTGCTGAGAATTACAACTGGCATCTTGTCCGATGCTGACTTAGCGAACATGCATAATTGGTCTGATTCGGTCGATCATAGCGTCCTCCTGTCATGGATCAACAACAACCTAAAAGCTCATAGCGTGTATTTCTCCTCACCGCTGGATTTAGATCTAGCAATGCTGGAAGCATTCCCCGCCGCCTATGCAGCCATCGTCCGCGAGGGTGGGGGTCCTCGCATGGCCGCTGACAAAGCCGCCGAAGTGGTCTTAGGAACGGCAGGCCCCGGGCTAAAAGTCTACACCGGCCCCTTTGAGAATTATCCCCCTCAATTCCCGAGTTACCGCTACCACTTTCTCACCAACAGCAAGCCTGCAACCCACCTTGCAGCGCTGACTCGGATCACAAAGGCGCAACTGGTGGAGAACATGCCGGAGGTGCTTGCTTCAGTGCTCAAGCACATTTCCGCGTCGTTAAGGCGGGACTAAACATGACCTTATCGTCACGCAGAATCCGCTTAGTAGACTGGAAACCCATAGGGGTAAAATCGCTCGAAACGCACGCACTGGAGGTGGTTCGTTCACACGAGAACCGATCAGTCATCGCAGGCCCCGGCGCGGGCAAGACGGAATTGCTCGCGCAACGCGCCGCCTATTTGTTGCAAACCGGCGCGGCACCGGCGCCTAGACGTATTCTTGCGATTAGTTTCAAACGCGATGCTGCCTCCAACCTCGCCGCGCGAGTGCGAAAACGCTGCCACCCTGACCATGCCGGACGCTTGGATTCCATGACGTTTGATGCGTTTGCAAAGAGCCTGGTCGACCGCTTTGGCCAGTCACTGCCCGATCGTTGGCGACCACGACCCGATTACGACATCACCAGCTACTACGAACGCGACTACAAGGACTTCCTCTTTCAAGAGGTTGGCTTGCCCCCAGCAACAGTTGGCACAAGGGCTGATCTGCGCGCAATAGGACCGAAAACCTTCGAACGCAGCCATCTGCTCGGTCAGCCGCTGCCGATTGATGGATGGTCCTGTCCGACTGTCGGCCAATGGGCTGCGGATTGGTTCTGGCAGGCATCCCTGCACGGTGGGAAGAAAAGCGTCTTGTCCTTCCCCATGATAGGCAGGCTCGCTGAGCTCTTACTGCGAGTCAATCCCATGGCACGGGATGCGCTGCGGCTGACTTACTCACACCTGTTCATGGACGAGTTCCAGGACACAACACAGGTCCAATACGATCTTGTAAGCACCATCTTCCGAGGTACCGACACTGTGTTAACCGCCGTCGGTGACAACAAACAGCAAATCATGCGCTGGGCGATGGCCATGGATGATCCTTTCTCCGAATTCGACGCAGATTTTGCGGCTAAGCGGATATCCCTCTACAACAACTACCGCTCTTCACCCGACCTGGTCCGGATCCAGCACGTTCTAGCTCAGGCTTTGGACGCCGCAGCCGTTGCGCCTGTTTCCCAGACGGCAGGTACGATAAGCGGAGAAAGTTGTTCAATCTTCGACTTCCCCAGCCCGCATGCAGAAGCACGCAATCTGGCCATATCCGTAGCGTCGAACGTCGCGACTGGCAAGTTTACGCCACGCGATTTTGTTCTCCTTGTTCGCCAGAAGGCGGGGGAATATGCCGAAGTGTTGGAGCCGGCTTTTACAGCCCAGGGGCTGAGCTTGCGAAACGAGGCGGGATTGGTCGGAGCGATCATGCTGCAGGAGCTGCTTGTAGAAGAGGTATCGGTACTCCTGGTTTCGCTACTGCGCCTTGCCATGACATCGCGGGCAGGACGCTACTGGTCTGAATGCCAAAAATGGATGGCATCGTTGCGGGGAGTCGAGTTCGACGATGAAATTGGGCACTCCAAACTTACACTCGAACTGGACGCCTGCGCGATCTGGCTTGGTGCGAACCGGTCAAGATTACCAACTACGCTGAAAGCCGCACGATCACTAGTTGATGAGGTCATGGGCTTTGTTGGGCTTGACCACCTCAAGAGCCAACACCCTGCTTACGCGCAAGGAGAATGGCTCGAAAAGGTGCTCGACTCTGCTGCAACACATCTATTTAACTGTGCAATCAAATGTGCAAGTTGGTCTTCGGCACTCGACACCTATGAAGGCGTCAACGCCATTCCACTGATGACCATTCACAAAAGTAAAGGGCTGGAGTATCACACTGTCATCTTTGTTGGCTTGGACGACGGAGCATGGTGGAGTTTTTCCAACGATGAGATTGAAGCAACCGCCGGATTTTTTGTCGCCTTCACCCGAGCCAAGCAGCGTGTAATTTTCACATATTGTGCCAAACGCGGAGGCCGCACGAAAATTGCCACGTTGTATCACCTGCTTCAGACAGCAGGCGTTCAAATAACACAAATATCCTGATTACTAGTAAACTCCATTGACCCACATCTTGATGTCCGCAGGCGTAATTCGGAACGTAGTAGTGCTTCAGTCCTATATTTAAGTGAATTACTTAGGATTCTCCGATCAAGTCAGCACAGGCCGTCTGACCTGTGCTGAAATAGCCATCCGCTCAACTGCCCCCGTCAGTCCTCCATCCATGAGTCGGATGAGCTTTTCCGATTTCGAGTACGCCGGTAAGCGCAAGCAAACACGCCGCGAGCGTTTTCTGGCCGAGATGGAGCAGGTCGTACCGTCGAGTGGGTTGATGGCGCTGATTGAGCCTCTCTACCCAAAGGCCGGTGGTGGTCGCAGCCATACCCATTGGAAACAATGCTGCGTGTCCACCTGCTGCAAAACTGGTTCTCATTGAGCGGCCCGGCCATGGAGGAAGCGTTGTATGAGATTACCTCGATGCGCCAGTTTGCTGGACTGGCGCTCAACGCTACAATTCCCGAAGACACGACGATCATGAACTTCCTGCACCTGCTGGAGAAACACCAGCTCGCGGAATGGATTCAGGGTACGCGCCCGGCAATCCCGTCTTGCGTAATGTCATTGCCTGGCAAGCAATGACTGGCGGGGCCATCTTGATGACCTAAGCCCGAACGCCTTAGATAACTGCGAGCATGCCACGAAACGCTTGTGCCTCCATCTCCACGAGACTAGAAGAGGTACTGCCCTCATGCTCCAGCAGGAATCGTTTTACGAGCTGAAATCCAAGGGAATAGCCCAACCATCTCGGGAGGTCGGATGCACCAAAGAACCACGCGTCGTGGCCATAATCCTTGCGACTCCAGTAGCTCGCCGCCATTCCGACATGGCGTCGAATGTCAGACACATCAAGGCGCTCCCATGGTTCAGGTAAACCACCACAGATTTCCTGTGCAAAAGCGCCCGCCAGCCCCTCCGAAACAAGCGCTTCACCTAATGATGATCCATAACCTGGCCCATCCCATCGGGCAGCATGGTGAAGCTCATGTGCGAACATTCGTTCGAGCGACGCTTCTTGGTTTGCTCTGAAAATGTCACTCGCAGGATCTACGGTCAAAAAAATAAGGCCTGGTTCGGGCGCATATCCTAGATGCCCCTTTTCTGGAATGACATGAGTGCCAGCTTTCACGATCACATCAAGTGGGCGCAACGGCATCAACACAATTGCTTTTTCGTAGGTTTCTAACAGGCGGGTGTGAAGCCAATTACGGTGATCGATAAGCGCGCCACGCGCGTCGATGAAATGGAAATTTATGGATGTCATTGGTATGCCTCCTTGCGTAAAGCCTTGCGTAACGAGATAGGTTGCCACCTATGCGGCAACAACTGATCGATTTCACTCGCCCGCTGCGTCGGCAGGCGCGTGAGCACGTCCTTCAAATAAGCATACGGATCATGCCCATTGAGCCGCGCAGATTGGATCAAACTCATGATCGCCGCCGCCCGTTTGCCGCTACGCAACGACCCTGCGAAGAGCCAGTTCTTGCGTCCAAGAGCCCATGGTCGGATCTGGTTCTCGCACCAGTTATTATCAATGGGTACAGCCCCGTCATCGAGGTAGCGCGACAGCGCTGCCCAGCGTTTCAGGCTGTAATCCAGCGCTCTGCTGATAGCCGAACCTTCAGGCACAAGGTCGCGCTGGGCGATCATCCAGGCATGCAGCATCTCCACCACCGGTACGGCTTTTTCTTGCCGTATTCGACGGCGTAAATCCGGTTCCAGGTCGCGGACTTCGCTCTCGATTTCGTAAAGCAACTGGATGTAGCGCAGGGCCTGCTCGGCGAGCATGCTCTTGTTGGTGGCGTGCAGTTCGAAGAACTTGCGCCGCGCATGGGCCATGCAGCCGATCTCGGTCACGCCGAGTTCAAAACTGGCTTTGTAACCGCCAAAATCATCACAGACCAGCTTGCCCTTCCAGTCTTTCAGGAAGTTGCGAGCATGCTCTCCGGCACGGCTGGGGCTGAAGTCATAAACCACCGCTGCCAAGTCCGAGAACTGGCTGGTGGCATAGGCCCAAACATAAGAACGGTGGGTTTTCTTCGAGCCGGGAGCAAGCATCTGTACGGGTGCTTCATCGGCGTGGATGACTTGCTGCCCAAGCACCACGTCGCGCAGCGCGTCGACCAGAGGCTGTAACTGCACGCCAGTCATGCCAACCCATTGAGCCAAAGTTGAACGTGGAATTGCCAAGCCGGCACGACCGAAAATCGATTCCTGACGGTACAGCGGCAGATGGTCGGCAAACTTGGCGATCATGACGTGGGCCAGCAACCCGGCGGTCGGGATGCCTTTGTTGATGACCTGCGCCGGAACCGGTGCCTGGATCAGGGTTTCGCAGTCATCACATACCCATTTGCCACGGACATGGCGCTCGACGGTAAATACGCCGGGCGTGTAGTCCAGCTTCTCGCTGACGTCCTCACCGATGCGTTTGAGTGCGCAGCCACATTGGCAGTGAGTGTTGTCCGGTTCGTGATGGATCAACGTGCGTGGAAACTCTGCCGGCAACGCAGTGCGCTTAGGCTTTTGCTTTTTCTCGATCGGCGATGGAGCGGTTTGCAAGGCTTGAAGCTCAGCTTCAATCGCCGCGATATCGGTATCGATCAGGTCATCGAGCAAGCTGGCCTGCTGCGGATTCAACTGCTCGCTGCGCTTGGCAAACTTCAAGCGCTTGAGTTGCGCGATCTCGTGGGTCAGCTTCTCGATAACCGTTTGGTCGCGGTGGATCTTCTTGCCCATTGTCTCGACTGTCTGATCGAGACTCTCCACACGCTGCATCAACTGCGCTGCCAGAGCGCGCAGTTGTTCAGGAGTAAGATGGTCGAGATTGGGGTGCGAAGTCATGGCGCCGATTTTGCCAGAGCAGGCAGTTCGCGGCGATAGACCGATAGGCTAATGGCAGCCGTTAAAGCAGTGTGATCGCGCCGCCAGACCCCACGCGCTGCCAAGGCAGGCCCAGCACCAAGACCTGAAGTTGCTCAGTATCCAACTGTATTTCAGAGCCATGGCGAATGCTTGGCCAGTGGAACTTGCCTTGGTTCAACCGGCGAGCAGCCAGCCAGATGCCGAAACCGTCATGCACCAGAACTTTCATACGAGTGGCGCGGCGGTTGGCGAATAGATAAGCACAGTGCGGCTTCGCCGCACCGAACACCGCGATCACTCTGGCCAACGCGGTCTCGGTGCCAGCGCGCATGTCCATCGGCTCGGTGGCGAGCCAGATGGAGTCGATGCGAATCATCGCAGCAGGTCTCGAAGGAAGGTCGCGCACGCAGCAGCACTTTCAGTTGGCCAGTTCACTTTGACGGTGCCACGCGGGTGCTGGATCTCAACGCAGATAGTCGATGATGCAGCTTGCGAATTTACTCCGGCCAGCTGCATGGGTAACGGAATAAACGCAGGTTGCAGCGCCGTGCTTTTCTGCGCTTGTACCCGAATCCATTTATGGACGAGGTTTGCGTTGAGGCTATGGCTGAGCGCGATGCTGGCAATAGAAGCGCCTGGCTGGGCACACTCTTGAATGACTTGAGCCTTGAAGGACTTGGAGTAGGAACGGCGTTGTGGCTGCATGAAATACCCGCTTAAAAGGCTAGAACTGGTGCCCACTTAAATTTAAGTGGACACCATGTCGTGGCTTTGCGGGGCTGGGTAGATGACTTGGCCGGACGGATACGATTCAGGAAACCATCAGTAACTACCTACGAGACCAAGGCCTGTCGTTGCGCCAGGGAACGATAGTCGATGCCACCATCATCCATGCGCCCAGTTCGACCAATAACAAGGAAGGCAAACGCGATCCTGAAATGCATCAAACCAAGAAGGGCAACCAGTATTTCTTCGGTATGAAGGCGCATAGGTCACTAAGGCATTCCACCAGCGGCATAGGTATTAGCTAATAGCCAAGCGCAGCTTCGGCAAATTGATCTAGAGAACCATAGATGCTTCGGCCCTGCCGATCCAGCCAGAACCCTCTCATCCCGAACGCACTTGGGCCATCGCAATCGCACTCTTTGGAATCACCAATCATCCAAACCTCTGTAGGCGAAGCCGATACAGCGTGAATCGCATGGCTGTATATTTTGAAAGAGGGCTTAACAGCGCCAATCTCAAAGCTGTAGGAGTATCCATCGAGTGTTGGATAGAGGCGTTCAATGGCCGCCGCATAGGGTTTTGCAAGATTTGAACAAACCGCTACCTTAACGCCCGCGTCTTGCAGCAGTCGAACGGCATGAATGCCATCCGAGTAGGCTTGGATGTCAGCAAGTTCACGATTGAGGCCTGACTCCAAACAACCCATCACTGATGGATCGATACTAATCCCGAAAAAATCAGCAGCCTGGCGCAAGTCCATAGGCAAAGACAGGATGTATTCTCCATCGCGTGGCTGAGGGCGGCGCCCCTGCTCAATCCCGATTTTAAGGATTTTTCGGTAAGGGCTACTGCCTTTACTGATCTTTATGAGCGTGCCGAAGGCGTCGAAGATGACCGCGGGAATGGGCATAAAAGCACAGGTTCTCGAAAGGATGCGTTTCTAGACAATTTGAAAAATTCAGCCTATTCCAAACAATCATTCTCCAAGCCGCTTGTAACTTTACCTGCCAAAGGCCCCACAGGCTCGAGCGACAGTGCGCATGCCAATCGATCAAGCAACTGAATATCCGTGCGATTGGACTTCGCTACAACCCGCCTCAAACTCTCGATGCGAGCTACCGCAGCTGTCTTAGGCCGGCTAGGGTTTGGTCGTTTGCGTGGACTACTCATAAATCAGACCTTCGATCAGCTAAAAAACAGCCAGAGCACTTACAAAACGATGGATCTCTGAGAATGGCTCTCCACGACTGTAATCTTCGTACTGGTCCCGCGCACGGTCAAGGATGTGACGTAATCACCGTGCTGCCGCCCCTAGAAAACTCGCAAGAAAGCCGATGAGCGGGCGCGGGGAGCATCGTGAGTTCTAATCGATTGAAGACAAAGAGCTACTCACAGACATACTTGCGGGAAGCTCCGCGACGACAACAAGGCTAAGGAATATCGAAAGCCCAGAGATGCCAGAGGCTAATCTCCCCAGGTTCCCCGCCGGCTTGGTAATTCCACTGACGCTCATGCGTGGTCTTGCCACAGGCAGGCACCGGCAGCCCGGACTGAATGAGATGCTGAGCATTGTCTTGAATTACCAGCAATGACTTATCCTTTTTCAGCGGTGCCTCTAGCGTAGCTATTCCCCGATGGGGCTGCTTTCGATACGCGATCATGAGCCCATCTTGCATTGCCCAAGCATAATCACCACGCACAAATCGAGAAACGCCTTCCCTGGTGTAATTAGTGAGACTTTTCTTTTGGGATACGACTTTTGTCTCAGCAAATATGCCAACGTAACGGCGAGTATTAGAGATCGGACGATTCGCAAGACGGATCACGAGGTCCGGCTGTTTGTTGATGACTTTTAAATCGAAGTTTCCAATATTGGGTGAGCGCTCCACATTTTCAAACACATCGGAAGTAAAACCATCAATAGGACAGTCATCAGAATCCAGAAAATGAGAAAGTATTTCGCAAAGAGCGTCCGTGTAGCGATCTTCCTCTGGATTGCCTGGCGTAATAGGCGAGAGGTGCTCTGTCGGGTCTGAGCAGATAACTGTCCATGCCTGCTGCAATGCTTGGATCACTACGGCCAAGATATTCGGGGAGACCCTAACGGGGAATCCGGCGTTACCCGAGATCAATTTTCCAGGACTTCCATGTGGACCAATCATCTAGCGACCCTGCTCCTTGTCACACGGTTGAGGATTGCATCGTTACGTTTGATTAAGTCCAAAGCAAGCGTACGTGCAGCGGTTCGGGTCCAGTATCGACGCTGATTCAAGATGCCTAAATAGACAGCGCTCTCCTGATGGAACTCCACAAGTGTACATCCCATGTCATCTGCCATGTTCAACGCCCCAAGCAAATCAGAAGTTTTGGGCATGTCATCAAGACTGCGTTCCCCGACTCTTATGAATCGCCATGGTGAAAGCGGACTCTGTGGGTATGCAGTTAGCTCAAGAGGTTCATCACTAAGATCGAAAGGCGTAAGGATCTTTTCAAGCGACTCTAGGTATCGGTTTACATCCGCGTCATTGGGTGGGGACACAGCGAATCGTTTAACCCGAGAGAAAGGAAGAGCAGTGGACAGGCGGTCCTCAACGAGAGTGATATCCGCCGGTGCTAATCGATAGATAGCGCTGACAATCGAATCAACGTCCCGCATTACGAACTCACGAGATTCGGCCTGCGCGAGGAGTTCGTGTAAGAGATCGATACTCTTCTTAGGTAGCGAATCGAGCGGGATCACCGGAAATTGCTCGATATCCGATTTTTGTATAGCTTCTCGCTCGCAGCCAAAGATGCTGCTGGTCATCAATGCGTAGTACAGAAACAGCTTGCTGTTCATCAAAGCCCACAGGTACACGGACATAAGATGAGGCTCTGCCACTGCTGCGCAGCTGTATCCAATATAAGATTCGCGATAGGCGACTCGGTCAAGAGCCAGCATTGCTGTAGGCGCGTTGTCCTGAGTACTAGGTGACTTCCTCAGCAACACCAACGGCGGATCATAGATATTGGAATGGCGTTTGCGGTGCACGCGCTCAAGTTCGAACGGGAGCAAATCTTGAGTTGGTACTACGTGCCATAGCGCATCCCTAGGATCCGGCATCATCGGCAACCCAGTAAGAAACCCAGCGTCTTCTTCTTCGCTACTGGTCTGATATCCATGGCCATGGTGGATGCCGACACTATCGGCATATGCTCTTAACGTTGGCCGATGCGCATCGGGTTGCACGCCAGGCCCACGCTTTTCGGAACTCTTGGGAGACCGCTTAACGTCACGCTGTATTTTCTCCAGCAACGCAACATCCAATCCATTCCCTTTTGCGAGCGTTTTAAACAGATGAGGCATTTGACCGACCATATCGGCATCAGATGCCCATGCATCTTTGTGATCGATACGTATACGGCCCTCTGCATTGAGCACTCGGTCAATTGCAGGTGTCACTGCATAGAACTGACTTCCCGCCTCAGCGGCGCGATTGCGCGCGAAAAGAAGACAGAAATATGCGGCGTTGCTAGGCCAAACCGGGGTATTACGCAGCTCCATTCCGTTCAGAACGTATTTGACATCCAATCCGCTGAAAAGCGCCTTGCGCGCATCCAGCCCCTGCGGTGTCGTTTTGATCAGTAAACGGGCATGGAGAGCGAAAGCCAACACGGCATCGGGCTTTGCCCAGCGGGTGGACTGCCAAACGAATGGCAAATCTGGCACCCCATCAGGATTGGCCACCGGAGTGATGCCACGCTCTACCATTGCCTGACGCGAGACTTGGTCAAACGCTTTCTTTTGCTTGGGCGCGGCAACGGAGGTCCAGGGTGGATTACCGACGATCACATCAAACTGTCCGCACAAGAACTCGTTGGCCGGACTACTCAAACTGCCTAAATGCAGGCCACTGGTCTCATCTACCCAGTTTTCGGCGTCAAGCAATACCCGCCCTTGGAGATGATCAAACTTTAGATCCTGCAACTTGGCGACATCAGGATCCAGCTCCAAAGCGGTCAAATACAAAGCCAAAGCACTCAACTGACGTGCTGCCGGGTTGATGTCCATTCCAACCAACTGGTTGTTCAGTATGTGCCGTATAACTTTCGTAGTTGGCTGCTTGCCGGTAGCTCGCCAGTATCCTTGGACAAGTCGTCGAAATGCAGCAAGCAGGAACACGCCACCACCTGCAGCAGGGTCTAATACCTTGGCCTTGTAGGCTTCTTCGCCCAGCATACCCAATGCTTGGTCTACGACGTACTCTGCCAAGTGCCGGGGCGTGTAATAGACACTCTGCGCTTTGGCAGTTGCCGTCTCAAAGCGATGGATGTACTCCTCATACACTTGACTGAGGAGGCCTACGGGAATATAGGCAAAGTGAAGATCGCTCCAAGAAAACTGCGTCTGATAAGCACCACCACCCACCGGCTTGTCGCCTCTGATTATCGCGCTCAGATCGTCCAAAGCCGAGGTACCGTTGATGACATTCAGTCCCTTGAAATAGAACTCACTTCCATCATTCGGGAGGGTCAGCAAATCGCCGTTAAAAGTCTCGTCAAGCCACGCCGAACTGATCGCGGCGAACTCTGGCGTAGACAAGCAATCCATAAAACGCGGCACGCCAGGGAACGGATTTTGATCCTTAAGAATTCCCCGGTCGTGCAGGAATCGAAGAAAAATTGCTCGCCCCGTCAATGCCAAAGCCTCAGTTGCACTGACTCCTCGGAACTCAATCAACTCCTCAGTGACGACATTCAGCAACTCAAGCATTAGGGCGTGCGTACTGATACCGTCTGAGCGTGCCGATACATCCCCAAAGGCAAGTTTGGCAAGCAGACCTGGATGCAGCTCTGCAGTCTCCAATAGCGGAGAGGCATTTACATCCCGAGCTTGCCCTAGTGCGTAAACCTGCACACTGCCAGGACGCAGAAATACGACATAGGGAGCATCCGCCCTGAGTGCTAGTCGAGACATGTCCCGGCATCGATCTTGAGAATGCTGCAGGGGCTCATGTCTAAGATCCCAGATGTAAAACAGTGGCTGATCGTCCTTAAGCACCACTGCATCCGGTGTAGGTTCCTCACGAGCGTACGCATTGACCAGACCCAAGAAATCTAGGTGCTCTGGCCGAAGTGCAAATGACGCCTGCGCAAAAGTCACCACTGTCTCAGGCTTTGTGCCCAAGGCAGTAGCAATGGTTTGGCGGGTTAACTCAGCAGGCAACATCGTCAACTTTTCCCTGTTTTTGCACTGTGTAGAGTGGTTTCTCTACCCGCAAGCAACGTGATGAGCAGCTTTGTATTGGCATCACCCCGGCCTTCCTTTCATCATTTCGAGCGGAGGAAACACTAAATTGGACTGAGGGCTCGCCTCATCAACAGAGAGACATTTACGAAGCGCTGAGATCAACGGGCTAAGCGGTATCACGATGCGAGCGCACACATTCCATTTCGGCTCAGCAGCTAAGCCAATCAACTCAACGGACGTCCCATCGAAAACAACCGCCTTGTCCTCAAGACCAAACCAGGCCACTTGAGAGCAGCTCTGGAATAAAGCATCAGCATAGGGGGCGACGTGGCGCACTTGAATACCCAATGCATGCAGTTGAGCCACGACCTTAAGCGAGAGTAGATCGCCAGAGGAAAAACAAGGGCCGTAACCACGCTTCCCTTTCAGAGGTGAAAGTGTCTGTCGCCAATGCCGGAATGTCTCTTCTGAGATTCCGATGGCTTCTTTGACTTGGGCAGGTACAAATCTCATATCGGGAGTATACCCATTTTAATTCGTTGCTATCCACGAATTAGAATAGCGCTAATCACGTAACCATGCACGCTGAGTAGACGGACGCAGAGCCGACGTCGCTCTTCCGAGAAATCTTTTGCGTTTCGCGAGCGCACATGACACCGATAGCTGCTCTAGTTTTCTCCAAGTAGGATCTCCTTCATTGGTGCTTGCTCCTCTGCCGTCAATCCAGTCAAGCGGCCTGGCTGTTGCCGCTCTCAACAACTCTCAGAAAGTGAAAAATGACAGAAGTAGAAAACCGTGGCTCGATCTTCATTTCCTATGCATGGGGCAATGAATTAGAAAACAAGGAATGGGTACGTCAGCGCATCGTTAGCAGTGTGGATTGGAACCACGACGTATTTTGGGATCGCGACAGTATTGCCTATGGGGAATCAATCGATGGTGTAATTGCTCAGGCATTGGCTAACCGCCCGATACTGATCCTGTGCCTATGTGACCAGGACTATGTGAGGGCCGCTCATCAAGTGGGCTCGGGACTGTTCCGCGAATTGCAGATGCTGGCCAAGATTGCCGAGGAGCCAGGAGTTCGTATCGTCCCTCTCATCCTTGAAAACGGATGTACTGACAATCTGCCCGCCCCTCTGGCTGGTCGCCTCTACCTAAATCTGCAACCCCTACACCAACTGAACATCGATCTCGGGATGGCTGTAATGAGCGTGGCCGAAGGTATGAAACCGGCACAGGTACAAAACGGCATCAACTCTCAACTGGCTGCTTTCAAGTTACGCCAGCGCGCACTCGACTTCCTGCGCAAGCGCCCAGTGACGATCTGGGGTAATGGCCGCACCCACGAGGTGATGATTTATCGACAAGATGCGGCACCCCATCCATTGCTGCCGGCACAGTGGATGTGGGAAAGCGATCACTGGAATTACATGCTCAACGACGACGGCCCTACGTTCTGCCCAACCAAGGGTCGCTGGCATTGGGAGCTATCGTCCTCGTCAATCGATATGCGTCCACTCGCGACAGCAGTGTTGTCTACATTCTTTGAGCAGCTAACCGGCGAGAACGAACAAAAATTCCTAAATCAGGGAGGCGTCGTGCTCGCTAATACGTTCTTCAGAACGGTCATGATTACCGAGCCATTCAGTTTTGATGCGGAAGACATCGTTGGATTCATGATGCGCCGCGATGAGGGTTACGAAGCACTGGAGATGCTATTAGACGCATCAGATACGGATCTCGAAGTCGCCTCGTGACAAGCAGCATAACGCTTTAATCCCAGAGCTAAGGGCCACGGCCCTTCGTCCGACGTACTGCCCCCTTGGTGAGACTGCGACATACAACCTACGAAGCCTAACTGAGCAACACCATTCGCCCGATGCGTTACTCCCTTAATCGCGATGAAGGTGTAAGTAGCTACCGTCCCACTATAAGGTAAAGCCTTGAGATATGCCTTTTGACTACCAGCCGAAACACTCTCACCCTCAAGCTCAGACGCAATCGCTGACGTGCGTTGATAAGAGTATCAATGAGGACATTGCGCTTCAGCGCGCACCTCAGCTCACAACTTGGTGCTGCATCGTTTTGCAGGTAACGTACGGCTCCTCTGGAGGAGCTTCAAACAGAATGAAGACGATATGTGAAGTAGGCCAGGAGTCTTGTTTAGTCAGCCAATAATCAGCGACGAGCTTGATACCCCTGCATATTCGGAGCTGCGAATTGATCCAACGAATTAAGCGAGTCCCGCCCCGCAACAATCTATGCACTACTAATGACGGCGAAGCCATTAAGCATATCCGCAACGGAACGGTGGTGGTTTGGTCTTACGAGCGCATCAGAAAAAACTTCGAAGCTGAAAGCATTCCGTACGTGGACGTCATCTTTCGGTTTCTAGATCGTAATGATGATCCCGCAGGCGTGACAGAAGCACGAATCGGCGTGAGCCGTCTAGGAAGCTTTCGGTTGGGGACGATTTGGCAAAGGGGAAAATGCATTGCTGAAACCGACCTTGGTAAAGACCGTGAGTTTTCTGTGGACTTCACTACCGGCACCTGGTCTTACATCAGTATCCAGGGCAATCACCAACCTGTTTCATATTTTAAGAACGACTATCCGCTTCGAAGCCAACCAACGGATAAGGTACTGACCGAGTTTCTCAGCTTCCCCATATCGGGGAACAAAAACCTCCTGGTTCCCTGTATCGAATTCTTGTACCGGTGTTATGGCAGTACTTCCGACATGGCCAGAATACTGACGACGTACCCGTGGCCAAAGGTGCTTGAGCTTCTCTATGCCGACACCACGAAAAATCCCCACTCTTGGGTTGTGCGACCACAACCCCATGTTCCCAACGACGATGGGTTATTTCTGGCATATGCTCAATACGATGAATACGCAGAAAATACTGCAAAACGGATTTACGCAGAGCTGGACAATGCACACGGCAAGCGCATGAAAGAGACGAGCCTTCGAGTCAAACCCTGGTTCCAAGGCCCTGCAAAACTGAAGGTGCGTGGCCGCTGGATCAACAATAACAATTCATTTCTGTGCTACGAAATCACTGGCATGAGCCAGCCGCAGGATCATCCCTACGAGATAAGACGGGTCAAATACTCCAAGGAAGACACCGAGCAGGATGAGACCCTTATCGACACGATCAGGGTCAAGGTTGACGTATCAAAGCCAACGGATCCTTTTGCGCTCACCGACCGTCAGGAACCGGATCAAGGATCTGCCCACTGGTCAAAGCCAGACCCAGGGTTCCAAATCCTGCATCCAGAATGCCCCCATGCCGTGTCATATGAAGAGCGTTCGCTCGTTAAGAAAAATGTCAACCTGATTCCGTCGGGAGCGGCCAAAATGCTCTCCACCGGGGACCCTCGGGGCTACAACAAAGACGTCGGCAAATTCACCGCGGTCGCGAAGCGCGTTCTGGGGGATGGAGGTGCAGTCCAGGATGTATGGGAATCGCTTCAACGCTTGAAAGACAATAACCGCATTTCAAGCTTGGCTTGGCAGTCAGAGCGCCAAGGTTTCGTACAGAGCGCAGATCTTAGATTACTGGCACTTGCGGCCTTTGCCCATTCCGAAGCCCCTAAAGGTGGAGACCGAACTTGGCTGTCTTACAAAGAAAATGCCAACCGTCGACGAGGAATATTGGTCGCACGCGCCGTGATTGGTAGCCGCTCTTTCTATCTGTTTGAGCTGCAGCGCAAGAAAATTCGAAAAGGAACAGTGTACGGTGAAGAAAAAATTTCAGGGCTACTGATAGAAATCAATAATGACGCCGAGGCGTTGGTCGAGATCTCCAGAATCTGCTGCGAAATTCGATTTACCAAGGGTAACTTTCGAAATCTGAAAACACCCTTTAAACATCCGTACGTCATATTCCGCCACCACCCGGATGTCGGTACGACGATATTCTACGCTTTCTACCACTTTGGCATCCTATGCAGATAAACCACGTGAATGCCTGACGAAAGCGCGACCAAGTAAATCAGTGCCCCCTACGGCGTGGCAATAAGTATCAGATTATGAACTCCATAATTTCAGTTCACCTGCGCTTAGGCAGAACAGTACATGCGATTAGTGGCAGCATTGTCAGCCTAGACTTAGGGATGACGGAAAATGGTCGAGCACCAAGGCAGCAAGCCTTGATGCCTTTAATCAACGCTGGAGGCTATTGTCCTGAGCGCTTAGTTCATTAGCTTATTTTTATCACGCTCAGCTTTGCCAGAGCGCAGGTAGAGTTCGACAACATCAATGAATTTCTCAGCGAAGTGCGCATCGTTGCTGATCTTGAATTTATTCAGTCGGTGCAGCTTGAGATCGGACGCAGCCCAGATTTGCAGGACTTGCTAGGTGGTAACGCGAGCGTACTTGGCCATCAACCAGACGCTCCAATGCGTTGCTTCCTTGGGAACCCGGTGCGTTGTCAGGGTCAGGATTTTTTTGACTTTCTCAGCCCCAAGCTTCAAAGGCTGACCGCTACGCGGCAGGTCGCTCATGCCTTCGATGCCCGACTCCAGCTAAGGCTTTCGCCACTTGGACACCGTCGGTGACGTGATCCGTAACTGCCCACAGATGGCCCCCGTCATTGAGCAAAAGCAGTATCAGCGCCCGCTGAGCGAGGCTCTGCTCCACAGTACCCATGCGCCGCCAGCCTTGAGGCGTAAGAACGTCGGCGGGTTGCAATGCAAGGGGAGCGATTGGACGAGGCATGCCTGGAACCATCTCGTGGTGAGGGTTGCACAGTGTGTGGCTGCACGTTAGAAAATGAACTAGCCGCTCACGACGCTAGGAGCGGTGTTGATCATTTTTTGCTCTATCTAATACCGCTAAAAATTTTGCACATAAAAATCTAGACTCCACGCCATCAAAATAGTAGCGTCTGAGTGAGTGGAGAGTGCGGATAAAAAAACACCTTCTAAAATTAAAGTAAATCATAATAAATTCATACCACAAGGATTAGGTCATGACAAAAGTAGTTAGCTTCATCAATCTAAAAGGTGGTGTTGGAAAAACCACTACCACTGTGAATATTGCTGCAACTCTTGCAACAGACGGTTACAAGGTTCTAGTAATCGACCTAGACCCACAAACAAATGCCACTGTATCGCTAATCGACCAGGAGGACTGGCAAGATCGGCATGACTGCGGGCAAACGTTATATCACATGTTCAATGACATGTTAAAAGGTGAGAACCAATTCAACATAGATGAAGCCATACTCAACGATGTCGGGGACATAGACGGATTAGACTTATTACCATCAAGCATACACCTAGTAGAGATCCAGGATGACATACCTGACATGGACAACAAAGCATATGTCAGTCACGTCGACGTGCTTGGCAATATAATTGAAAACATAAAAGAAAATTACGATTTCATACTCATTGACTGCCCACCGAATCTTGGTGCAATCACATTAAACGGAATAAGTATTAGTGACTATTATATAGTCCCAACAGTCCCAGATATTTTATCAAAAATCGGTATAAGCCTGATACTAAACAGAATAAACTCCTTCAAAAAAAGAAAGCACAGTTGCAAAATAGAGTTAGCAGGAATTATTTTTACAAAAGTTGACTATAGAACGAACTTGCACAAGTCCACCATGACAGAGTTACGCTCAGGCGACTATAGTGAAGTCGTTTTCAAAAATGATTTCCCTCAAAGAATCTCGGTCGCTGAAGCACCAGTAGATTCAAGGCCATTCATAACATCTGCTACAGCCAAAAGAAAACCGGACTTCCACGACACGAAAGGAATTATCACCGCACTCACTAATGAGTTTCTTGAGCGAGTAGGAGATTAAAGTATGAAAAACATAAGCAGAAAAGACATAGAAGTATTTGGAAAGGTACTGTCTGAAATCGGCGAAACGATTGAAGAAAATCCAGAAATTCTTCTAAGCTTATTAAGGCCATTTTATGAAAAAAATCAAAAAGAACAAAAAGCCAAAGAGCTAATCCGAGCAGAAGTTGAAGATCTAAATATTTTCGACTCATTCAAGGAGAAGAAGAAAAGTGAAATCGAAAAAGAACTCACTGCATTTAACAAAGAGGAATTAAAATTTATAATTAAAAAATATAGCCTTGGCGCAACCAAGCTAACCTCTAACGAAAAACTATCTGAGTTCATTGCTGACCAAGTAACAAAAAGAACAAAAGATGTATTTATAAACCAAGAATAAAGCAACTTCAGCTGCGTTGATTTTCTCAGCGCAGCCAAACCTTCTCCACGACCCTGCCCATTTTCAACTAACTAAATGACTCAGCACCTACGAGCGCTGAGAGGTACCGAAGGCGAATCAAGGATGTTCACTCCAAGCAGATCATCAACTACTCATCGAAATCGGCAGTTGGCCGCTCGGAGGACTCGGTCGCAAAGGAAGGAGCCGATGTTGGGCCTGGAACCCAGTAGACTTTTGCGTTGAGCACCACGTTAAAGCCATCCACACCCTGCTGAGTCAGAGCACCGTAAGTTAGCGCCTTCTTGTTCACGCTTTTCACTCTGTGCAAAAGCATCAGAGCGGTCTTGATCCATGTACGTTCGAAGGCTTCACCTTCACAATTAGTGGAATATAGAGCGTACAGCTTCGCTTCCAACTTATGTTTTTTTGCCCGTGTGACCGCACGCTCGCTCAGCTCTGTTTTAAGATTCAGACTATGAGTACGGTTCAGGTACCCGATAAAACCCTGCGCAGCCGCACGCTGTCCGGGCGTCTGCGTGAGGTAGGCCGTGACCGTCTTCTGCGTGGGCAACATATCAAACAGCTGGGAATCAGATGCCAACACATTTTTTGCGGCGCGCAAGGAGAGCCGAACGGAGCTGATCGACGTGCTTCCATCGGCTTGCTTAGCCCGGAGATGTGCCCAATATCCTAGCAACGCGTCTAGGCCGACACCGGCGGGCGTCGATTCGATCATCTCTTCAATTCTGCGCTTTTCGGAATGCTCCTTGCGCAGTTGTTCATCGGCCGCGACGCCGTACCGAGTATTGAGCCATAGCATCGGGGTCTGCATTCGGCGAAGGCCTTCGGCGCTGAAGTGCTCAAGCAGAAAAACGTACGAAGGCAATCCAACGGGATGCGCATCCAGGAAACTAAAAAAGGGGACGTAGTGTTTGAGTTTCAGCGCAGCTTTGTGAGCTCCCATCTGGTTTTTGAGCCATTGACAGAACTCATTGAAGCGTTGACGCGTGCTGGCATTGTCAAACACCTCGACATGAATACGCGCGCGCCTATCGAGGCTCTTTTCCCAGGCGCAGTTCTCGCATTCGTTTTTGCGTCCCGCCGGCATCAACCGGGCGCAGGTGGCGCACTGGACCTCGCCTTTTTCAGCGCACAACTTGCACCGCATGCAACCATCGTCGCACTGGACCAAGAAACGGTGATGCCGGCAATCCGGGCATGTTGCCGCGCCTTCTCTTGCGCATTGAGGACAGCAACGAACATCGGGGTCGGTCGCAAGCACTCGGGTTAATCGCGTAGACACTCTGCCGCACCGTTCACACGGTTCAGGCTCGGAAAAGTGATGAGCGCAGCTAGCGCATGCAGGGCCATAGGGCGTCATCACTCCAACCGGCTTGCCGATCTGCTTGCACCGTACACAAGGCGCCTTCGATTCGCAGCGAATGCATTTTGCATCCTTTTCAAATATCGGTAGCCGCCCGAAATTGCCACAGCACGAACACAACCGGCGCTTGAACAGTCGGGCATAGCAAGTGTTGCAGAATCGCCGCCCATTGTGGACCCGATGAATCTTCGTTGCGATGCATTGGCATTCATCGCATTGCAGCGACAATTCAGAGGGCGTCATCGTTGAAACTTCCTGAGCAATCGTTGCCACCTCATCAACACGCTTTTGACAGAGCGCGGATTATCGATTGGAGACTGGCGGTTGTTGCGGTGTCGCATGCTTTTCAGCACTGCATCCAGCCCAGAAAGTGAGACGGGTAATTCACCAGCGCGTGGCAGCAACAGCGACGGCCGGATGCGCTCGCGTTCGGCCACTGCCATCAATCGTTCGGGACCGACTTCCAGCATGCTCCACACGTTGGCCAGAAGGCTTGCGCGGTCTGCGGGTGACAAATACTCGAACGGCAGGCCTGTCGGTGGGGGCTTAAGATCGGTCAAGTTGACACCAAGCTCACGAAAAAACATCTGCGCGCAGGAGCTGGGTGCACGCGCTGCGGTGCGCAATATAGCAATCATCCAGCGTGATAGCGCAAGCCATTCTTTCAGCAGCAGAAGGTGATCGCCATAGTGTAGCGCTGGTCGGGAAAATAGGCCGTCGGTTGCCCGTTGAAAACTCAGCGCATTGACCTCTGCCCCCTCCGTTGACGCGCAGCGCAGCTCATATTCACACCGATGACACCGACCAAGCGTCTCTTTCGGTGGGCTTATTAACTGGGGGCACAAAGGTGCCTGGCAGCATTCACAGCGATCAAGCAGGATCACCTGATGCACCGGGCATGTGCTGTGCCAGGCCAGTCGATCCTGAATCAAGTAATGAGGGATTTGTTCCTTGAAGCACTCTGGGCAGTATTGAAGGCCGCCACATCGGCGTCGGTTTCGAGATCCCAGACAAAGAAACCAGGGAGCTATGCCTCTTGGAAAGTTGAGTGTCCCCGTCATCGCCTCGTACAGCGGCTGTAGAGTGGCCGCCTGAAGCGCAGCTGCAGGTATGCCCGAAACCAGACTTAAGCAGTGGGCTTGCTCAAGGGGTAACTCCCTGTCCGGATCGCGGCACCAGAATCTCAGCCTTGGCCAGACCTCGCCTGTGAGCGTTGTTCCATCGCACCCCTCCGCCAAAGCGCATCGCATCAACCAAGATGAGATGACCTCGTCCTGGAGAAGAGGTGGCACCAATGGCCACACGGCATTTACAGGACTCGCTCCCGCACCCCATCTGCGCTGGTAGGACGCATCCATTGGTTTTTCTCCAGCAATCGACGGTCAATCACTTCCGAGCCGTTTCGGATCGCCTCTCTTGCACACTCACGTAAAAGGTATTCGATGTTGCCCGTGTTGCCATT
Organism: Pseudomonas sp. MH9.3; assembly: GCF_034354675.1. Classification (NCBI taxonomy): domain Bacteria; kingdom Pseudomonadati; phylum Pseudomonadota; class Gammaproteobacteria; order Pseudomonadales; family Pseudomonadaceae; genus Pseudomonas; species Pseudomonas sp. MH9.3. Next base: position 3,500,503 of record NZ_CP133785.1, read on the forward strand.
GGAGATCGCGTGAATGAGCGGGGTGAGCTCCGGCGAGTACAGTTTTGAAGCGAATTTGAGCGGGAGCACTGACTCAAAGCTTTTCAGGAAACGTTGGAATTCGACATTGACCGACCAGTTGGGCAGCGAGACCACCTCAAACCGGCTTGAGTACTGCGAATCCAGCACCAATAGCTGAAGTGCCGTTCGAGTGCCGACCAACACCAAAGGAATGTGGAGAATGTTCGAGAGCATCTTCAACTCGTTCATAACATCCATACGTTTGGCAGCCGATCCGTTATTAATCGTATGCACTTCGTCAAGGATGAGCATGCGAGTGCGCGCATCACGCAAGAGATGGATAGCCTGATGTCGAAGTTTTTCCAACGGCGCGACGGGGTTGTGAGGTGCCCAAAACTCTCGGAGGATGGCGTTATAAAGCTCTCGCTCCTCGGGCTTGTGAACTTCAGCGCAAATCACGGGCCGCACGCTCACTGCATCATCGCTGATGTAGGGCTGCCCTGATAGCTCCTTGAACCGCGTGACCACTGTGGTTTTGCCAGTGTTGGATTCACCGACAAGCATGAGGTTTGGCATACGAGGACGCTCGGGCTTACGTAACAGGCCGTTGAGGATGTCCATCAGGTTATTAGCCGCCTGGTAATCAACCCAGCGCGGCTCATCCAGAAATGCGAGCCGATCAAGATCGGACTTTTGCATCACGTCTCTGAACTGGGGTGTGATATGAGCGTAATCGGTCACCAAACTTCTCCAAACGTATCCACTTCATCAACCGACAACAACTGCGGCGATTCAGGTAAACCAGTAGGTGGAAACTTAGGCTCAACGTGTGGCGTGGGCCGCGCCGGCGTAGTTTGCTTGGTGTTGTTCGTACGCTTTTGAGCACTTTTTCGGGCCTGCTTGGTGCGCACAGCAGCCTCAGTCTCCTGCTGCTTGTTCTCGTCCAACATCCGTTCGATAACGTCGTGGTTCACCGCGTCGCGTCCTGCTTTCCTCGCTTTTTTCTTGGCATTGACGTATTCACCAACCGTAACGCCGGCGTATCGGCCTCGAATGATCGGCACCTCGAAGTGTTCTTTCAAAGCTGGGTCATAGAACCAGATCCGGTTGATGTCCCGAGGGTCGCGCCGAAAAAGGAATTTTCGGGCCTTGCCTGTTTTGGAATCGGTTGCACCTATCCACGGCCGAAGTGCTTCAGCGAAATACATCGCATCCATTTCCACACCATAGGGATGGATGGTTCGCAGCTTCGAGGGCAAGAAGTCGAGTTGGAAACCCCAAGGATCCGCGACCCTGGGCGGTAGCGGCACAATAGGGTCGTGCTCTTTGTCTCCGAAGAACGCCAGATTCCATTTTTTGATCGGTGCCATATCGATCTCTTCATGGAACTTGTTGTTGTACTTGATGAGGTTTCTGACCAACCGCTGCTCGTACTCTGCAAACGTGTAGATCGACTGCTTCTCAGAGTCGTATTCACGACGCTCGGCAGGATTGCTGAAGGTAGCGCCCCGGTCTTTTTTGTTGATGCCGGCGAACGTGCCCATCCAGCGCTCAATGTGTCCGCCCCATTGCGGGTTTCTCTTTGGCCTGAAGTCACGACGGATATTGTGATTCACACAAGACTGCACAAGGCTGTTGGTCTTGAAGTCAGCGCCGTTATCACTGTGCAGGGTGCCCATTTTGCCCCAAACCGGCCATTCAGCATCCACCCCATGAAGTGCCAGCCACTTTTCCTTGGGTAGGATGGAATGAACAACGCACATTGCCACCGAGACCGCAGAGGGGGCATCCATCGACAGGTAATAGCCGGTCACCATTCGCGAGTAGACACAGATTGCTAGAGTCAACCAAGGACGACCGATGGGACGCCGGTAGACGTCGTCAACAATGATCATGTCCGCAGGCGTGTGGTCGATCTGGACGATCTGGAGTGGGTACTCAGTGTTGAGCCCGCCCGGACGCGGGTCATATTTATTGCCCGCGAGCTCTTTATCGCCGCGTCTTCGCAAACGCATACGATCAGGAATTTTCTTGATGCGCGCCTGCACCGTCGACACGGTTGGAGGAGACAGCTTCAAAGCCTTGCAACGCTTTCGGACTTCATAAACTGTCGAGGCAACATCCGGGCGTTGCTCGGTCAGGTAAAAATCTTCGATAGTTGACGCAATAACCTTCTCGACGCCTTCAGAGATCCTGGAACGACCTTTGCCCCATCCACGCTTGAACGGAATGAGTGCGGTCACTTCGCCTTGCTCTTTGTAACGGCGCAGCCATCGGTAAACCGTAACGGCATCAACACCGGCATCTTTCGCACGTTGCTCGACCACGCTACGTGACTGACCGTCGATGCCCAGAAGAGGTGCAATGACGGCGTAGCGTTTCTGTGCAATGGCCCATTCCTCGGCACCGATGTCCTCCAAGTCGTAATCGGCATACGGTCCTTTAACCTTGTCTCCAAGAAAGGGCTTGAGCTCGCCGATTTGCAGCACCTTCGGTTGCCCGGTTTCGACATTGATCGCAAGCACGGATTGAAAATCCAATACCTGAGTGATCCGAAATACCTCTTTCTGGTAGCAGGCAAGCTCGCCCGGCGCGATATTGACGAACGACCGATCGATCTTCCCGCTCTGCGGCTGTCCAACCACGTATTCATTCATTCGGCCACCATGACCTCTAGGGAATCGCTCAGAGGCCCAGAAATGTCGCAATCCAGCTCACGGGTCGCGATGAGATGAAAAATGTGGGACTTGCCCAAGGCTTCAGCGCCTTGAAAGTGCAGTGCCAAGAGATAGCTGATTGATGCAATGCCCTTGAAAGCGACCGTGCGAATAATGGCGTCCAGATCCTGATCCGCGTAATCCGCATTCTTAAATCGTTCCAGGTACTGGATATTCTTCAGCGATTGGCCTCTGATCCGCGATTCGTCATAGATATGGAAGCGCCAGCTTCGCTCCTTCGCATACCGCAACGCTGCCTTCCATTTTGGTAACAGGTCGCGCCAGTTCTCACGCCAGTTTTCAGCCGGTTTGACCTCCACCAGCATGGGGAGCTGGTGGGTGTGGGAATGGAAATGGACAAGATAATCGGGGGTATAGGTGTAAGACCGGCCGCTGCGAGCAACGAAATCCAGTTGCACCGGCTGCGATACGACAGTCAGAACGTCCTTCCTGAAATCCATGCGACTGAGGAAGTCGCGTTCAAGCATGGATTCGAAAGCAACGCCCTGTCCGCGAAAAGCAAACACTCCAGAAAGGCTACGCGTCGTAGATTTTATGCGCCTCGCAACTGAGAACCGAGGCTGGTTGCAGCTATTGCTATCCATAATCTGGCCAGTTGCACCTATTGATAGGTTTGAGTTGCATATTATTCGGGTAAATCATACGACAGAATGCGGGTAGCAGCGTAGCTGCGTTGCATCTATTGCCATATGTCACAGTGGGTCAAAACCGCAACCGGGTGAAATCACCCTGGCGCACCATGGCGTGCTGTTCCTCGATGAATTGCCGGAGTTTGATCGCAAGGTGCTGGAGGTGCTGCGCGAACCTTTGGAGTCGGGACACATCGTGATCTCCCGTGCCCGCGACCGCGTGAGCTTCCCGGCGCGCTTTCAACTGGTGGCGGCGATGAACCCGTGCCCCTGCGGGTATATGGGTGAGCCCAGTGGTCGCTGTCGCTGTACGCCGGAACAGGTTCAGCGCTATCGCAACAAGCTCTCCGGACCGTTGCTGGACCGGATCGACCTGCACCTGACCGTGGCACGGGAGACCACAGCTCTCAACCCCATTCAACACGGCGGTGACACAACAGCCACCGTCTCGGCGCGAGTAGCCGAGGCCCGTGAGCGTCAACAGCAACGCCAGGGGTGTGCAAATGCCTTTCTGGACCTGCCGGGATTGCGCGAGCACTGCACGCTGACAAAGGTCGACGAGCGCTGGCTGGAGACGGCCTGCGAACGGCTGACGTTGTCCCTGCGTGCGGCGCATCGGCTGCTCAAGGTGGCGCGCACGCTGGCGGACCTGGAACAACAAGACGCCATCGCGCGTCACCATCTGCAAGAGGCACTGCAATACCGCCCGGCAGCACTCACTTGAGCCTTGGCGCAGGCTCAACTGTGGGAGCGGGCTTGCCCGCGGAGACGTCGGCCCAGCCAACATTGACGTTGACTGATCCACCGCTTTCGCGGGCAAGCCCGCTCCTACAGGGGGCATTAGGGCAAGCCCCCTCCCACAGTTGATTGTGTCTGTAAGGTCTTAGCGGAACCGGTCCACTTCATGGCGCAAGCCTGCCGCCAACGTCTCCAGCTCCTTGGCGGTAATCGCCAGGTTCGACACCACTTCGCGCTGCTCGCTGTTGGCCATCGCAATGCTCTGCAGATTGCTGCTGAGCAGCGTCGCAGTGCTGCTCTGCTCTTGGGTAGCCGTGGTGATGGCGGCAAACTGCTGACCGGCCGAGCGGCTTTGCTCGTCGATACGCGCCAGGGCCGAGGCCACGTCGGCGTTGCGCGACAGGCCTTCCTGCATCAGGACATTGCCTTGTTCCATGGTGCTGATGGCGTTACCGGTTTCCTGCTGGATGCTCTGGATCATCACGGAAATTTCATCGGTGGCCTGGCGGGTGCGCGAGGCCAGGTTGCGCACCTCGTCGGCGACCACGGCGAAGCCACGGCCTTGCTCACCGGCGCGGGCAGCTTCGATGGCCGCGTTGAGCGCCAGCAGGTTGGTCTGTTCGGCGATGGCGGTGATCACACCGACAATGCCGCCGATTTCCTCGGAGCGCTGGCCGAGGGTATTGATCACCGTGGCGGTGCTGTTCAGGGCGGTGGCGATATGTTCCAGAGACGACGACGCCTCTTGCATCGAGGTACGGCCGATGCGGGTTTGCTGGGCGTTTTCCTGGGCGAGACGCTCGGTGTTGCCCATGTTGTCGGCGATGTTCAGGGAGGTGGCGCTGAACTCCTCCACCGCGCCGGCCATGCTGGTGATCTCACCCGACTGCTGCTCCATGCCTTCATAGGCACTGCCCGACAACCCGGACAACGCCTGGGCACGGCTGTTGACCTCTTCGGCCGCCTTGCGGATCTGCGACACCATGGTCGACAGCGCTTCGCCCATCTGGTTGAAGCTGCGCGCCAACTGGCCGATCTCGTCATGGCTGGAGACGTTGAGGCGTGCGCTCAAATCGCCCGCACCCAAGGCTTCGGCCTGACGCACCAGGTCGCTCAGCGGCGCCAGCTTGCTGCGCAACAGCCACACGATTGCGCCCACCGCCAGCAACATCGCCAGCACACTGCCGATCACCAGCCGCATGCCGACTTCCCAGGTCACGGCACGAATTTCGGCTTTCGGCATGCTCGCCACCACGGCCCAGGGGCCGCCCTCGAAGGGCACCGACACGCTGTAGAAATCTTCGTTTTTGTCACTCCAGAAGCGGCCTGCGCCAGGCTTTTTCGCCAGGTCCAGCATCACCGGCACTGCTTGATCCGGCGCCTGCACGCCAGCGGGCGGCACCAGCCAGTGCTTCTGTTCGTCGAGCAGGGCCAGGGAACCGGTCTGGCCGATGCGGAAGCGCTTGAGGTTTTCGAACTGCGCGGCCTGCGCATCGGTGTAGTCAAAGCCGATGAACAGCACGGCGATGACCTTGCCGCTGCTGTCGCGCACCGGGCTGTACTGAGTCATGTAGGAGCGGTCGAACAACACGGCGCGGCCGATATAGACCTGGCCATTGAGCACGCGCTGATAGGCCGGGCCCTGGCGGTCCAGCACGGTGCCGATGGCGCGGCTGCCGTCCTGCTTGGTCAGGGAGGTGCTGACGCGGATGAAGTCGTCGCCGCTGCGCACGAACACCGTGGCCACACCGCCGGACATCTGCTTGAACTCATCCACTTCCGTGAAGTTGTTGTTGAGCACATCGCTGCCCAGCAACAGGCTCGGGGTCTGCACGCCGCCCACGGCGATCATCTGATCGGCGCGCACGCTCAACCCGGCGCTGAAGCGCTTTTCAAACAGGCCGGTGAGGCGCTGCGTGCTCTCGCGCAGGGTGCTGTGGAAGGTATTGAGCTGATCGGCGAGCAATCGCGCCTCGCTGGCCAGATGCTCCTCGCGGGTGGCAAGGTTGGCGGAGTCGAGAGAACGCAAGGCGAAAACGGTACTGCCGCCGATGGCGACAGCCAGAATCACGGCCAGTGCGAGACCTAACTGTGAGGCAATCCGGGCGCGAGGTTGAGACATGACAGCTCCTGACCGAGGCCAGGATCATCCTGATCTCATAGCGATGCTCGGCAAATTATCTAGTGGGAAACGTCGGGGTGAAGGTCCGACACACCTACTTCGGCGGGGTTTGCCAATACTTGAGAGAATCAAGGGGGCATTACGCAAACGATTGCATTCATCTCTTTTTACAATTGCGCGCAAAGCACCGAGAATCCCCCTTCGCCATCCTTCCGCCTTTTCGAGTGTGATGATCATGCAGCCTGCGGCACGTACCGAACTCTGGGCCATTCTGCGGCTGTCTGGGCCGTTGATCGCCTCACAGCTGGCGCACATGCTGATGGTGCTGACCGACACCTTGATGATGGCCCGCCTGAGCCCGGAAGCCCTGGCCGGTGGTGGCCTGGGCGCGGCGACTTATTCGTTCGTGGCGATTTTCTGCATCGGCGTGATTGCGGCGGTGGGCACGCTGGTCGCCATTCGTCATGGTGCAGGGGATATCGAAGGCGCCACCCGCCTGACCCAGGCCGGGCTGTGGCTCGCCTGGTTGATGGCGTTGGCGGCGGCCTTGCTGTTGTGGAACCTCAAGCCGGTGCTGCTGATGTTCGGCCAGACCGAAACCAACGTGCATTCGGCGGGGCAGTTCCTGACCCTGCTGCCGTTCGCCCTGCCCGGCTACCTGAGCTTCATGGCCTTGCGCGGCTTCACCAGCGCCATCGGCAAGGCGACGCCCGTGATGGTGATCAGCCTGGGCGGCACGGTGGTCAACTACCTGCTCAACCATGCATTGATCGAAGGCATGTTCGGCCTGCCCAAGCTCGGCCTGATGGGCATCGGCCTGGTGACTGCCATTGTCGCCAATGGCATGGCGCTGGCCCTGATGGCGTACATCCGCAGCAACCGCGTCTATGCCGCCTACCCGCTGAGCACCGGCCTGCTGCGCCTCAATACCCATTACCTGCGCGAGCTATGGCGCCTGGGCCTGCCGATTGGCGGCACCTATGCGGTGGAGGTCGGGCTGTTCGCCTTTGCGGCGCTGTGCATGGGCACCATGGGCAGCACGCAGTTGGCGGCGCATCAGATTGCCCTGCAGATCGTCTCGGTGGCGTTCATGGTCCCGGCGGGTATGTCCTACGCGGTGACCATGCGCATCGGCCAGCACTACGGCGCCGGGCAATTGCTGAAGGTGCGTACGGCCGGGCGCGTAGGCATGGGCTTTGGCGGCGTGGTGATGCTGGGGTTTGCCGGGGTTTTGTGGCTGTATTCCGACCCGCTGATTGGTCTGTTTCTCGACCACAACGACCCGGCGTTCCACGATGTGATCGTACTGGCCGTCAGCCTGCTGGCGGTGGCGGCCTGGTTCGAACTGTTCGACGGTGTGCAAACCATCGCCATGGGCTGCATCCGTGGGCTCAAGGACGCCAAGACCACCTTTCTGGTGGGGCTCGGTTGCTACTGGCTGATCGGCGCGCCGTCGGCGTGGTTGATGGCGTTCACCTTTGGCTGGGGGCCGACAGGGGTGTGGTGGGGGCTGGCGCTGGGATTGGCGTGTGCGGCGGTGAGCCTGACCTGGGCGTTTGAAGCGAAGATCAAGCGGATGATTCGGCAGGCGGCACTGCCTGGTTAAAACGGTGGGAAGCGGCTTGCTCTCTCCCACCGTTTATGGGGTTTGCACGTCAGCCCAGTTGCGCCTGCTGGCCCTTGCCGTGAGTCAAATACTGCACCAACTCCGGCAACGGTAACGGCTTGCTGATCAGGTAGCCCTGGGCCTGGTCGCAGCCGAACAGGCGCAGCAACGCCAGTTGCTCCGGCGTTTCCACGCCTTCGGCCACCACTTCCAGGTTGAGGTTGTGGGCCAGGTTGATCATGGCGTGGACCAGCTTGCGGTTCTCTTCGCGCTCCTCCATGCCGCCGACAAAGCTCTTGTCGACCTTCAGCAAGGCAATCGGCAGGCTGTTGAGGTGCACGAACGACGAAAAGCCAGTGCCAAAGTCGTCCAGGGAAAACCGCACGCCGAGGCGGCCGAGGGCGTCCATGGTCTGCTTGACCAGGTCGCTGCGGCGCATCACGGCGGTTTCGGTCAGCTCGAATTCCAGCCATTGCGCTTCCACGCCACGCTCGGTGATCAGCCGACTGAGGGTGGACAGCAACTGGCTGTCCTGGAACTGGCGAAACGACAGGTTGACCGCCATGTGCAGCGGCGGCAGGCCGCGTTCGCGCAGGTCCTGCATGTCGCGCAGGGCGCGGGAGATCACCCAGTAACCCAGCGGCACGATCAGGCCGCTCTGTTCGGCCAGGGGCACGAATTCGCTGGGCGCCAGCAGCCCGCGCTCGCCGTGGCGCCAGCGCACCAGGGCTTCGAGGCCGACGATACGGCCGTCGCCCAGGTCCAGGCGCGGCTGGTAATGCAGTTCCAGCTCGTCACGGCGCAAGGCGCGGCGCAGTTCGCTTTCGAGGTCGGCAAGGCTGCGCGCATTGCGGTTGATGCGCTCGTTGAAGATATGAAAGGTGCAGCCCTGGGTGCTCTTGGCTTGCTGCATGGCGATGTGCGCATGCCACATCAACGGGTCGGCGCCAGCGCGCGCGCGGGCATGGGCCACGCCCAGGCTGCAGCCGATCAGCAGGCTTTCACCGTCTACCCAGTACGGCTCGGCCATGACCTCGGTGATGCGCTCGGCCATCCATTCGGCGCGCTGAGGGGCGCGGCGGGTGTCGATCAACAGGGCGAATTCGTCGCTGCCCAGGCGTGCCAACTGGTCGCCGGCTTCGAGTTGGCTCTTGAGCCGTGAGACCACTTGCAGGATCAGCCGGTCGCCGGCCTGATGGCCTAGGGCGTCGTTGGCATGGCGGAAGTTGTCGAGGTCCAGATGACCGAGCGCCAGGCCGCGTCCTTCATTATCGGCCAGCCGCGCCGCCAACAGGGTCTGGAAGCCCTGGCGGTTGGCGATCCCGGTGAGCGGGTCCTGCTCGGCCAGACGCTGCAGCGTGTGTTCGAGCACGCCACGTTCACGCACATGGCGCAGGCAACGGCGCACCGTGCCGGCGTCCAGTGCATCGCGCACCAGCCAGTCACTGACCCCCAGCGGTGAAACCAGCGGCTCCTGCTCCAGCAACAATACGCACGGCAGGCTGCAGCGGCCTGGCCCGGGTTGCAGGCCGGGGGTGGTCAACAACACGGCGCTGTGGTCGTCATCGAACAGACGGCTCACCGAGTCCCAGTTGGGCGCGCTGATCAACACAGCTGCGTCGCCCATCGGCGCCAGGCACTCGCGCAACAAGGCTGCCCACTCAGGCGCATCGGACAGCAGCAGCAAACGCAAGGGTTCGACAGGCGTAGCCAAGCTAGCTCCCTAGACTCTGCAAAATTTCGTTGGCGGCGGGCATTATGACGTGCGGCCTGATAATCACCAATGATAGGGGTTATCAAATACGCAAGTTGTCAGAAAAAGTCCTGAAAACGCGTCACATCCTGCGGCAAAGTAACAAAACCGGCAAATTTAGATCGAGTGGTACGTCACACCGTCGATCCAGAGCAGCAGAATCTTGCCAGCCTGTTAAAATGCCCGCCCTTTTGAACAACGACTTCCCGAATTCTGTATGTCCCGACTCAATCCCCGGCAGCAAGAAGCCGTGAACTACGTCGGCGGCCCTCTATTGGTGCTCGCCGGCGCGGGCTCCGGCAAGACCAGCGTGATCACCCGCAAGATCGCGCACCTGATCCAGAACTGCGGCATCCGTGCCCAGTACATCGTCGCCATGACCTTTACCAACAAGGCGGCGCGGGAAATGAAAGAGCGCGTCGGCACCCTGCTCAAGGGTGGCGAAGGCCGTGGGCTCACCGTGTGTACGTTCCACAACCTGGGGCTGAACATCATCCGCAAGGAGCATGCGCGGCTGGGCTACAAGCCGGGCTTTTCGATCTTCGACGAGACGGACGTCAAGTCGCTGATGACCGACATCATGCAGAAGGAATACGCGGGCGACGACGGCGTCGACGAGATCAAGAACATGATCGGGTCGTGGAAAAACGACCTGATCCTGCCTGCCGAGGCGCTGGAAGCGGCGCGCAATCCCAAGGAGCAGACCGCCGCCATCGTCTACACCCACTACCAGCGCACGCTCAAGGCGTTCAACGCGGTGGACTTCGACGACTTGATCCTGCTGCCGGTAAAGCTGTTCCAGGAACACAAGGACATCCTCGAAAAGTGGCAGAACAAGGTGCGCTACCTGCTGGTGGACGAATACCAGGACACCAACGCCAGCCAGTACCTGCTGGTGAAGCTGCTGATCGGCACGCGCAACCAGTTCACCGTGGTCGGCGACGATGACCAGTCGATCTACGCCTGGCGCGGCGCCCGCCCGGAAAACCTGATGCTGCTCAAGGACGACTACCCGTCGTTGAAAGTCGTCATGCTGGAGCAGAACTACCGCTCCACCAGCCGCATCCTGCGGTGCGCCAACGTGCTGATCTCCAACAACCCTCACGCGTTTGAAAAACAGCTGTGGAGCGAGATGGGCCATGGCGACGAGATCCGCGTGATCCGCTGCCGCAACGAAGACGCCGAAGCCGAGCGCGTGGCGGTTGAACTGCTCACGCTGCACCTGCGGACCGACCGGCCCTACAGCGATTTCGCCATCCTGTATCGCGGCAACTACCAGGCCAAACTGATCGAGTTGAAGCTGCAGCACCATCAGATTCCCTATCGCCTGTCGGGCGGCAACAGCTTCTTCGGGCGCCAGGAAGTCAAAGACCTGATGGCCTACTTCCGGCTGATCGTGAACCCCGATGACGACAATGCCTTCCTGCGCGTGATCAACGTCCCACGCCGGGAAATTGGCTCGACTACGCTGGAAAAGCTCGGTAACTACGCCACCGAACGCAAGATCTCGATGTACGCCGCCACCGATGAAATCGGCCTGGGCGAGCACCTGGACACGCGCTTCACCGATCGCCTGGCGCGCTTCAAGCGCTTCATGGACAAGGTGCGTGAACAATGCGCCGGCGAAGACCCGATCAGCGCCCTGCGCAGCATGGTCATGGACATCGATTACGAGAACTGGCTGCGTACCAACAGCTCCAGCGACAAGGCCGCGGATTACCGCATGGGCAACGTCTGGTTCCTGATCGACGCGCTGAAGAACACCCTGGAAAAAGACGAAGACGGCGAAATGACCGTCGAGGACGCCATCGGCAAGCTGGTGCTGCGCGACATGCTCGAGCGCCAGCAGGAAGAGGAAGACGGCGCCGAAGGCGTGCAGATGATGACCTTGCATGCCTCCAAAGGCCTGGAATTTCCCTACGTGTTCATCATGGGCATGGAGGAGGAAATCCTCCCGCACCGTTCCAGCATCGAAGCCGACACCATTGAGGAAGAACGCCGACTGGCCTATGTGGGCATTACCCGCGCACGTCAGACGCTGGCCTTCACCTTTGCCGCCAAGCGCAAGCAATACGGCGAAATCATCGATTGCGCCCCCAGCCGGTTCCTGGACGAACTGCCGCCGGACGATCTGGCCTGGGAAGGCAACGACGACACCCCGACCGAGGTCAAGGCCGTTCGCGGCAACACTGCCCTGGCCGACATACGCGCGATGTTAAAGCGCTAGAATCGACTACTTTTTAATCTACTTTCGGCGCAGACCGCGCCATTAGAGGAAGCTTTCCGTGGAAGCACTGCACAAGAAAATTCGCGAAGAAGGCATCGTGCTTTCCGATCAGGTTCTCAAGGTCGACGCCTTCTTGAACCACCAGATCGATCCGGCGCTGATGAAACTGATCGGCGACGAGTTCGCCGCGCTGTTCAAGGATTCGGGCATTACCAAGATCGTCACCATCGAAGCCTCGGGCATCGCGCCGGCGATCATGACCGGCCTGAACCTCGGCGTGCCGGTGATTTTCGCCCGCAAGCAGCAGTCCCTGACCCTGACTGAAAATCTGCTGTCGGCGACCGTATATTCCTTCACCAAGAAGACCGAAAGCACCGTGGCCATTTCGCCGCGCCACTTGACCAGCAGCGACCGCGTACTGGTGATCGATGACTTTTTGGCCAATGGCAAGGCCTCCCAGGCACTGATCTCGATCATCAAGCAGGCCGGCGCGACCGTTGCCGGGCTGGGCATCGTGATCGAGAAGTCGTTCCAGGGCGGCCGTGCGGAACTCGATGCGCAGGGTTATCGGGTTGAATCGCTGGCGCGGGTGAAATCCCTGGCCGGTGGTGTCGTCACCTTCATCTGAGCCAACACCGCTCTAAAAAGTGGGAGGGGGCTTGCTCCCGATAGCAGGGTGTCAGTCGCCGGATGGACGACTGATACACCGCCATCGGGAGCAAGCCCCCTCGCACGTGAGTCTTTCAGTGTGCGGTGGCCTGGAGGCCCGCGAGCAGCAGGCGCTGATACAGGTCTTCTTTTAACCCCTCGGGCTTGTTCAGGCGCATCCGCTCCAGGTGCCTGGGAAAGGCCTCCGGCTCCGGCGCATCCAGCGCCGCACGGCCCAACTCAAGAATCTCCGTCAGCTTGAATTTGCTCTTGAGCCAATTCAGCGCGCGCAACAGATCCCGTTCTTCGTCGGTAAAATCAGTGCCCAGCGGGTACTCAGGGAACAACCGGCCATGCCGTGCCTGAATCGCTTTCAAGCGCTCCGGCGTGTTGTCACGAAAGCGCGGATCCAGCTGGAAATCCCTGGGCAACTTGCCGGCCTTTTGCGCGCGCTCGATCAGGTCACCCTGAAACCGTGAGTCGGTGATATTGAGCAGCGCCTCGATCACCTGGGCATCGGTCTGACCCCGCAGGTCGGCGATGCCGTACTCGGTGATGACGATATCGCGCAGGTGCCGAGGAATGGTGCAGTGGCCATATTCCCAGACGATATTGGAGCTGACCTCCCCCGCCGACTCGCGCCAGCTGCGCAGGATCAGGATCGAGCGTGCACCTTCCAGCGCATGCCCTTGGGCGACGAAGTTGTACTGCCCGCCGACGCCGCTGAGTACCCGGCCATCTTCAAGCTGGTCAGCCACGCCGGCGCCGAGCAGGGTCACCATGATCGCGCTGTTGATGAACCGCGCATCCAGGCGTTGCAAGCGCTTGAGTTCTTCCTGGCCATACAGTTCGTTGATGTAGCTGATGCGCGTCATGTTGAATTCAAGGCGCTTGGCGTGCGTCATTTCCTGCAGGCGCTGGTAAAAACTGCGCGGGCCCAGGAAGAAGCCGCCGTGAACCGACACACCGTCGGGCTGCGCCGCATCATCGAGCAGGCCGGCGTTGGCCTGCTCCTGAGTCGCCACATCCGGGTAGACCTTGCGCCGTATGATCCCGGCATCCGCCAGCACCAGCAGGCCGTTGACGAACATTTCGCTGCAGCCGTAGAGGCCACGGACGAAGGGATCGACACCGCCTTCACGGCTGATCAGGCGCGCCCACTGGTACACATTCAGGTCGGTAAGTAGCAGACGGTAGGCCTCGTTATCGGCCTGGCGCGCGAGCAAGGCGGCGGTCAATGCGTCGCCCATGGAGCCGATGCCGATCTGCAGCGTGCCGCCATCGCGCACCAGGGTGCTGGCATGCACGCCGATAAAGTGGTCCTGGAAGCCCACCGGCATATTGGGCGTGGAGAACAGCGTGGTGTTGTCTTTCTCGTCGAGCAGGTAATCGAAGGCGTCCATGCCCAGCTCGGCATCGCCGGGCATGTAGGGCAAATCGCTGTGCACTTGGCCGACGACGAGAATGGTTTCCCCGGCTTCGCGGCGCTTGGCGATCATCGGCAACAGGTCGAGGGAAATATCCGGGTTGCAGCTCAGGCTCAGGCGGTCGGGATGCTCAGGGCTGCTGGCGACCAGTTGCGCCACCAGGTTCAGCCCGGCGGCGTTGATATCGCGCGCCGCGTGGCTGTAGTTGCTGCTGACGTAATCCTGCTGCGCGGCCGCACTGTGCAGCAGGCTGCCGGGCTGCATGAAAAACTGCTGCACGCGGATGTTCTTCGGCAGGCTGTCCTTGTTCAGGTCAGCGAGGAAATCCAGCTCAGGGTAATCGCCAAACACGCGCTCGATGAAGGGTTCGAGGAAACGTTTCTGCAAGCCATCGCCCATCGTCGGGCGGCCCAGGCTGAGTGCGGTGTAGACAGTCAAGGCGCGGTCCGGCAGCGTGGCGATGCGCCGGTAAAGCGCATTGACGAACTGATTGGGTTTGCCCAGACCCAGGGGGATGCCCAGGTGGATATGCGCCGGCAACCGCGCCAGTACGTCGTCAACTGCTTGCTCGATTGAACACAACTGCACCATCCGACCCTCCTGACATTCCATGATGTGGGGTTGGACCGAGATTGCCGGGTCTTTGCTGCAATGAACAGCATCGAAACAAAAATGACGCCCACAAAAAAGCCACGGCGCAGCGGCTTTTTGACGAAGATCGGACTATTTCAGCCCAGACATTTTCTCGATGGCGCCCTTGAGTTCGTCATCCGAGCAATCCCCGCAGGTGCCCTTGGGCGGCATGGCATTGATACCGGTGATGGCTTTGGCAAGCAAGCCATCAAGACCTCCCTGCTCCTGGGCGCGTTTACCCCAGTCTGCCGCATCGCCAATTTTCGGCGCGTTCAACAGGCCGGCGCTGTGACATGCGGTGCAATGCTGGGCGATCACCTCATCCGGCGTTCTCGCACTGGCGCCGCCCGCTGTTACGGCAACGTCCGTGCCTGTGCAGGCCTTACCCTGAACGCACACCTGGCCTACAGGCTCCAGGCGCTTGGCAATGTCGTCGTCGGTTGCCGCCTGGGCGCTGAACGCCCACAGGGCCAATAAAGTGGCTGGTGCAGCCAGCATTCTGCTGATCCGGTTCACGCGTTCACCCTCATGGTGGCTGTTCACGCCTGCGGCCAGGGTTTCGCAGGCAGCGCGCCTCGTTGCTTAAAAATTCGCGGGGGTGGCTGCGCTGATCAGTCGCGCCGGCACGTCGAACGGGTTGCGAAAACGATGAGGTCTGCTGCTCTCGAAGTAGTAGCTATCGCCCGCTTCGAGCACAAACGTTTCAAGACCGACCACCAACTCCAGACGCCCTTCCACCAGGATCCCGGTTTCTTCGCCTTCGTGGGTGAGCATTTCTTCGCCCGTGTCGGCGCCCGGCGGGTAGATCTCGTTGAGAAACGCAATCGCCCGGCTGGGGTGCGCCCGGCCGACCAGCTTCATGGTGACGGCGCCGTCGGAAATGTCGATCAGCTCGTGGGCCTTGTAGACGATCTGCGTGGGGACTTCCTGGAGAATCTCCTCGGAAAAGAACTCGACCATGGACATGGGGATGCCGCCCAGCACCTTGCGCAAGGAGCTGATCGAGGGGCTGACGCTGTTTTTTTCGATCATCGAAATGGTGCTATTGGTGACACCCGCGCGCTTGGCAAGCTCACGCTGGGAAAGACCTTTGAGTTTACGGATGGATTGCAGTCGTTCGCCGACGTCCAATGCTGGTGCCTCCTGGGATTCAGGCTTTGTTGTAGTTGAGCGTTATCATGGCGACAGCGTTCAGTATTTACAACACTTGGGCCTGAATCCCGGACGGCCGTCTCGCTCGCTTGCGATCAAGCGCCGCAATAGAGCCTTGGCACGCGGCGCAGATTGCAGAAGATCTGATAGGGGATGGTCTCGGCGGCAGCGGCTACGTCACTGGCAAGAATGTGTTTGCCCCATAGCTCCACGGTGGAACCGAGGCCGGCGTGCGGGATATCCGTGAGATCGACGCACAGCATGTCCATGGACACACGCCCCAACAACTGGCTGCGCTGGCCCGCCACCAGCACCGGCGTGCCGGTAGGTGCATGGCGCGGGTAACCATCGGCGTAACCCATGGCAACCACGCCGACGCGCATCGGCCTGGGCGTGATGAACCTGGCGCCGTAACCCACCGGCTCGCCGGCCGGCAGTTCACGCACGCAAATCACCTTCGACTCCAGGGTCATCACCGGCTGCAGGCGCGCGGCGATGGCCTGGTCTTCGCCAAACGGGGTGGCGCCGTACAGCATGATGCCGGGGCGTACCCAGTCGCTGGAGACCTGTGGCCAGCCCATCACCGACGGTGAGTTGCGCAGGCTGACCTCGGCCGACAAGCCCTGGCGCGCCGCCTCGAACACCGCCACCTGTTCATCACTGCGCACGCAGTCGAGTTCATCGGCACGGGCGAAGTGGCTCATGAGTACGATCTTCGCCGCCTTGCCACTGGCCAGCAGGCGCTGATAAGCCGACGGGTAATCCTCGGGATGCAGGCCGACGCGGTGCATGCCCGAGTCGAGCTTGAGCCAGACAGTCAGTGGTTTGCTCAAGGGGGCCTGTTCGATGGCCTCCAGTTGCCACAGCGAATGCACCACGCACCAGAAATCATGCTCGATGATCAGCGGCAGTTCGTCGGCTTCGAAAAACCCTTCCAGCAGCAGCACCGGCGCACGAATGCCGGCCGCTCGCAGTTCCAGCGCTTCCTCGATGCACGCCACGGCAAACCCGTCGGCTTCGGCTTCCAGCGCCTGGGCCACGCGCACGGCGCCGTGGCCATAGGCGTCGGCCTTGACCACCGCAAGGGCCTTAGCTCCCGCGACCTCACGGGCCAATTGGTAGTTGTGGCGCAGGGCCTGGAGATCAATGAGGGCACGGGCAGGACGCATGGCGGCGGGCTTCTATCCAGTAGGCGGCAAGGTGAAAAAAAACCGGCACCGACTGAACGCGTCGGCGCCGGATCGGTAGTTATGGCAACGCAGCCACGACGGACAGCTCTACCAGAATGTCCGGTTCGCACAACCTGGCCTCAACCGTGGCGCGAGCCGGGGCGACACCCTTGGGCAGCCACTGGTCCCACACCGCGTTCATGCCGGCAAAATCAGCGTTGATGTCTTTGAGGTAGATGGTCACCGACAGCAACCGGGTTTTGTCGGTGCCGGCGAGGTCCAGCAAACGCTCGATGTTGACCAGGGTTTCGCGGGTCTGCTGTTCGATACCGGCGCTCATGTCGTCGCCGACCTGCCCCGCCAGATAGACAGTGCCGCTGTGGACCACAATCTGACTCATGCGCTCATTGGTGAGCTGGCGCTGGATGGACATGTTTTGCGGACTCCTGGTGACTACCGTAACGGGAAATATCGAGGCCTTCGGCGCTGATCTGCGGAGTTTTACGCGCGATCAGGTCGGCCAGCAAGCGACCGGAGCCACAGGCCATGGTCCAGCCGAGGGTGCCATGGCCGGTATTGAGGAACAGGTTCCTGAACGGGGTGGCACCCACAATCGGCGTGCCATCCGGCGTGGTCGGGCGCAGGCCGGTCCAGAAATTCGCCTGGGCCAGATCGCCGCCCTGAGGATAAAGGTCGTTGACGATCAGCTCCAGGGTTTCGCGTCGACGCGGGTTCAGCGACAGGTCAAAACCGGCTATTTCGGCCATGCCGCCGACGCGGATGCGGTTGTCGAAACGGGTGATCGCGACCTTGTAGGTCTCGTCGAGAATGGTCGACGTTGGCGCCATCGCCGGGTTGGTGATCGGCACGGTCAACGAGTAACCCTTGAGCGGGTACACCGGCGCCTTGATCCCCAGCGGTTTGAGCAGCTTGGGCGAGTAACTGCCCAACGCCAGTACGTAGCGGTCGGCGGTTTCCAGCTTGCCGTCGACCCACACGCCATTGACGCGGTCGCCGGCCCAGTCGAGGCGCTGGATATCCTGTTCGAAGCGGAACTCCACACCCAATTGCCTGCACATGTCAGCCAGGCGCGTGGTGAACAGCTGGCAATCGCCGGTCTGGTCGTTCGGCAGGCGCAGGGCGCCGGCAAGAATATCAGTGACACTGGCCAGGGCCGGCTCAACGCGGGCGATGCCGGCGCGGTCGAGCAACTCGAACGGCACACCCGACTCCTGCAGCACGGCGATGTCCTTGGCAGCGCCGTCGAGCTGCGCCTGGGTGCGGAACAACTGCGTCGTTCCCAGGCTGCGGCCTTCGTAGGCAATGCCGGTTTCGGCGCGCAATTCGTCGAGGCAATCGCGACTGTACTCGGACAGGCGCACCATGCGCTCCTTGTTCACCGCATAACGGCTGGCCGTGCAGTTGCGCAGCATCTGCGCCATCCACAGGTATTGGTCGATATCGGCAGTGGCCTTGATCGCCAGCGGCGCGTGGCGTTGCAGCAACCACTTGATCGCCTTGAGCGGCACACCCGGCGCGGCCCATGGCGAGGCATAACCTGGCGACACCTGGCCGGCGTTGGCGAAGCTGGTTTCCATGGCAGCGGCAGGCTGACGGTCGACCACAACCACCTCATAGCCGGCCCGTGCCAAATAGTAGGCACTGGTCACACCAATGACGCCGCTACCCAAAACCAGAACGCGCATTTTTTATCCTCATCGCGGGCTCAGCCGCTGACGTGTGTTATTGGAGCAATGATGGGCGCAGTGTAAAAAAGAATCTCCAGTGCATTTCACTATATAAGTGCCTATATTTGGCGACAATTCTCGGCAAAAACCCTTTTCACAGAGGCGTATCCCCTATGCGTACCAACACCCAGACCAAGCGGGAGCTGGACAAGATCGACCGCAATATCCTGCGCATCCTGCAAGCCGATGGGCGTATTTCGTTCACGGAGCTGGGGGAAAAGGTCGGGCTGTCGACCACGCCCTGCACCGAGCGGGTGCGGCGCCTGGAGCGGGAGGGGATCATCATGGGCTATAACGCGCGGCTCAATCCGCAGCATTTGAAGGGGAGTTTGCTGGTATTTGTCGAGATCAGCCTGGATTACAAGTCGGGCGACACCTTTGAGGAGTTCCGCCGCGCGGTGCTGAAACTGCCCCATGTGCTGGAGTGCCACTTGGTGTCAGGCGACTTCGATTACCTGGTGAAAGCGCGGATTTCCGAGATGGCGTCGTACCGCAAATTGCTCGGCGACATCCTGCTCAAGCTGCCCCATGTGCGCGAATCCAAGAGCTATATCGTGATGGAAGAGGTGAAGGAGAGCCTGAACCTGCCGATTCCGGACTAACCGCGCGCATTCAATTGCTAGACCAGCACCTGGCGAGTGCTGGCCATGTAGGCGTGAATCTGCTTTTCCACCCGTGGATGGATCAACTCCACCGGCCGCCGCCCATTGGGGCAAGGCAGGGTTTTGGTTGTGCCAAACAGCCTGCAAATCAGCGGGCGCTCGTCATACACGGTGCAGCCGTTGGGGCCCAGGTGCACACAGTTCAGCTCATCCATTGCCGCGTCCTGTTCGGCAGCCGTCTTGCGCGGCAGGCGTGACATTTCCTCGGGCGAGGTGGTCACCGGCCCACAGCAATCATGGCAGCCGGGGACGCACTCGAACGAAGGAATCTGCTTGCGCAGTGCGCTGATTTTCTGGCTATTGCAACTCATCGAAACCCATACCAAACGGCGAACAGGCGTGGATTCTGCCGCAAAACGCCGCCCACAGACAGCTCCGCCCGACCGTTGTATCCTGCGTCAAATTTTTCACACAGGGAGGCTCCCATGACCATCAGCGCCCGGCACACCACGTCCTACTACGCCGCCAGCAGCGTGCCGCAGCCCGATTACCCGGCGCTTGCAGGCGACGCGAGCGCCGACGTGTGCGTGATCGGCGGCGGTTATTCGGGGCTCAACACGGCGCTGGAGCTGGCCGAGCGCGGCTTCAGCGTGGTGTTGCTGGAAGCGCGCAAAATCGGCTGGGGCGCCAGCGGGCGCAACGGCGGTCAGCTGATTCGCGGCGTCGGCCATGGCCTGGATCAGTTCGCCAATGTGATCGGCAGCGACGGCGTGCGCCAGATGAAACTCATGGGTCTGGAAGCGGTGGAAATCGTGCGTGAGCGCGTCGAGCGCTTTCAGATCCCCTGCGATCTCACCTGGGGCTATTGCGACCTGGCCAACAAGCCCCGCGACCTGCAAGGCCTGGCCGAAGACGCCGAAGAACTGCGCAGTCTCGGCTATCGCCACGAAGTGCGCCTGCTGCAAGCCTCAGAGATGGGCAGTGTGATCGGCTCCGAGCGCTATGTGGGCGGCATGATCGACATGGGTTCCGGCCACCTGCACCCGTTGAACCTGGCGCTGGGCGAAGCGAACGCCGCGCAGCAACTGGGGGTGCGACTGTTCGAACAATCCGAGGTCACGGGCATCGACTACGGCCCCGAGGTCACCGTGCACACCGCCCACGGCCAGGTACGCGCCAAGACCCTGGTGCTGGCCTGCAACGCCTACCTGAACGGGCTCAACCCGCACTTGAGCGGCAAGGTGCTGCCCGCCGGCAGCTACATCATCGCCACCGAACCGTTGGACGAGGCGCAGGCTGCCAGGCTGTTGCCGCAGAACATGGCTGTATGCGATCAACGGGTGACAGTGGATTACTTCCGCCTGTCTGCCGACCGCCGCCTGCTGTTCGGCGGTGCCTGCCACTATTCCGGGCGCGATCCCCAGGATATCGGTGCCTACATGCGGCCCAAGATGCTGAAGGTGTTCCCGCAACTGGCCAACGTGAAGATCGACTACCAATGGGGCGGCATGATTGGCATCGGCGCCAACCGTCTGCCGCAGATCGGCCGGCTGGCGGACCAACCCAATGTGTATTACGCCCAGGCCTACGCGGGGCACGGCCTCAATGCCACGCACCTGGCCGGCAGGCTGCTGGCCGAAGCCATCAGCGGCCAGCAACAGGGGCGCTTCGACCTATTCGCCCAGGTGCCGCACATGACCTTCCCCGGCGGCAAGCATTTGCGCTCACCGCTGCTGGCCCTTGGCATGCTCTGGCATCGTCTCAAAGAACTGGTGTGATCAGTCGCGCCAGAACGGCTTGAGTCCTTCCTCGCGCGCCTGTTCTTCGGTCAGGCCGATGTCACGCAATTGCTCGCGGGTCAGCGTCAGCAGGGCCTTGCGGGTATGGCGACGCAGCCAGAACAAATCCCAGCGCTCGCGGGCAGGCGCCGACCGCACGCGCCGCTGCCCGGCTTCCAGTTCCTGACCCTGTAGCGCCAGCCGCACATCACAGATCCCGTTCATATTGCTGCCCCTTTGTTGGCTCGCTGCCTTGAGTGACAAGCATGGGCGTTGCGGCAAAACCAATACAGATCCAACACAGCTTTATTAAATCCATACAGACGCTGCCTATTTGTGGCTGAATCCTGTATTTTTCGCCTATCTGTATTGGTCTCCGGGAATGGCCGTCATGACGCTTTACGTCAATCTTGCCGAATTGCTCGGCACTCGGATCGAACAGGGCTTCTACCGCCCCGGCGACCGTCTTCCTTCAGTGCGGGCTTTGAGCGTGGAGCACGGCGTCAGCCTGAGCACCGTGCAACAGGCTTATCGCGTGCTGGAAGACAGCGGCCTGGCGACGCCCAGGCCCAAGTCGGGCTACTTCGTACCGGTGAGCCGCGAGCTGCCGGCGCTGCCCGAAGTGGGCCGCCCGGCGCAGCGGCCGGTTGAGATCTCGCAGTGGGATCAGGTGCTGGAACTGATCCGCGCAGTGCCGCGCAAAGATGTCATACAGCTGGGGCGCGGCATGCCGGATGTATTGTCGCCCACCCTCAAACCGCTGCTACGCAGCCTCGCCCGCGTGAGTCGGCGCCAGGACCTGCCGGGCCTGTATTACGACACGATCCTCGGCTGTATGGAGCTGCGTGAGCAAATTGCGCGGCTGTCACTGGATTCCGGCTGCCAGTTGACCGCCGACGACATTGTGATCACCACCGGCTGCCATGAAGCGCTGTCGGCCAGCATCCACGCGATTTGCGAACCCGGCGATATCGTGGCGGTGGACTCGCCCAGCTTTCACGGCGCCATGCAGACCCTCAAGGGCCTGGGCATGAAAGCCCTGGAAATCCCCACCGACCCGCTCATCGGTATCAGCCTGGAAGCGCTTGAGCTGGCCCTGGAACAGTGGCCGATCAAAGTCATTCAACTGACCCCAAACTGCAACAACCCGCTGGGCTACATCATGCCCGAGGCACGCAAGCGCGCACTGCTGACCCTGGCCCAGCGCTTTGACGTCGCGATCATCGAAGACGACGTGTATGGCGAACTGGCCTACAGCTACCCGCGCCCGCGCACCATCAAGTCCTTCGACGAAGACGGTCGCGTGCTGCTGTGCAGTTCGTTCTCCAAAACCCTGGCGCCGGGCCTGCGTATTGGCTGGGTGGCGCCGGGCCGTTACCTGGAGCGGGTGCTGCACATGAAATACATCAGCACCGGTTCTACCGCCACCCAGCCGCAGATTGCGATTGCCGAATTTCTCAAGGGCGGGTATTTCGAACCGCACGTGCGGCGCATGCGCGCGCAATATCAGCGCCAGCGCGACCTGATGCTCGACTGGGTCAGCCGCTATTTCCCCGCTGGCACCCGCGCCAGCCGGCCGCAGGGCAGCTTCATGCTGTGGATAGAGTTGCCGGAGGGCTTCGACACCTTGAAGCTCAACCGCGTCCTCGTCGAACAAGGCGTGCAGGTAGCGGTGGGCAGCATCTTTTCTGCGTCGGGCAAGTACCGCAATTGCCTGCGCATGAACTACGCTGCCAGGCCGACGCCGCAGATTGAAGAAGCCGTGCGCAAGGTCGGCGCCGCCGCGATCACCCTGCTGGCCGAGGCGGCGCACTGACCTTTCCCGTAAACTCGCCGTCAGATGTCGACAACCGCCCTGATCTGGAAACCACGCCCTTGATGATTCGACGGCTTTTACCGTTTTGCCTGTTGGGCGCCCTGGCGCTGGGCGGTTGCGCCACCACGAGTGCACCGCGTATCCCCAGCGACGCGCTGCCCGCCGCGCAATCGTCATTCGGCCGCTCGATCCAGGCTCAGGCGGCGCCGCATCAGGGTCAGTCGGGCTTTCGGCTGCTGCCCAACAGCAGCGAAGCCTTCATGGCCCGCGCCGAGCTGATCCGCAATGCCCAGAGCAGCCTCGACCTGCAGTACTACATCGTTCACGACGGCATCAGCACGCGCATGCTGGTGGATGAGCTGCTCAAGGCCGCCGACCGTGGCGTGCGCATCCGCATTCTGCTGGATGACACCACCAGCGATGGCCTCGATCAGATCATCGCCACCCTCGCCGCCCATCCCAAAATCGACATTCGCCTGTTCAACCCGCTGCACCTGGGGCGCAGCACCGGCGTCACCCGGGCCATGGGCCGCCTGTTCAACCTGTCGCTGCAACACCGGCGCATGCACAACAAGCTATGGCTGGCGGACAACAGCGTGGCCATCGTGGGCGGTCGCAATCTGGGGGACGAGTACTTCGACGCCGAGCCGAACCTGAATTTCACCGACATCGACATGCTCAGCGTTGGACCGGTGGCCGAGCAACTGGGCCACAGTTTCGATCAGTACTGGAACAGCGCCCTGAGCAAACCCATCGATGAGTTTGTCTCCAACGTGCCCACCAAAGGTGACCTGGCGGTTGCGCGCAAGCGGCTGGAGGCCTCGCTGGCCGAGTCACGCCAGCAGAATCACGTGCTGTACAACCGCTTGCGCACCTACCAGACCCAACCGCGCATGGACATCTGGCGGCGCGAACTGATCTGGGCCTGGAACCAGGCGCTGTGGGACGCGCCGAGCAAGGTACTGGCCAAGGCCGACCCGGACCCGCGCCTGCTGCTGACCACCCAATTGGCGCCGGAGCTGGAAGGCGTCAAGCAAGAGCTGATGATGATCTCGGCGTACTTCGTGCCCGGCCAGCCGGGCCTGGTGTACCTGACCGGACGCGCCGACGCCGGCGTGTCGGTGAGCCTGCTGACCAACTCGCTGGAAGCCACCGACGTGCCGGCCGTGCACGGCGGCTACGCGCCCTATCGCAAGGCGTTGCTGGAACACGGTGTGAAACTCTATGAACTGCGTCGCCAGCCCGGCGACCCCAGTGCCGGCAGCGGGCCGCACCTGTTCCGGCGCGGCAGTTTCCGGGGCTCGGACTCCAGCCTGCACAGCAAGGCGATGATCTTTGATCGGGAGAAGTCGTTTATCGGCTCATTCAACTTCGACCCGCGCTCGGTGCTGTGGAACACCGAAGTGGGCGTACTGGTCGACAGCCCGGAGCTGGCCGAACACGTGCGCAACCTGGCGCTGCAAGGCATGGCGCCAGCGTTGAGTTATGAGGCGCAACTGCAGGGTGGCAACGTGGTGTGGGTGACCGAGGATAACGGCCAGATGCACACCCTGACCCGCGAGCCGGGCAACTGGTGGCGGCGCTTCAATGCCTGGTTTGCCACCAGCGTTGGCCTGGAACGCATGCTCTAAAAGCAATACAGATCAGGCGGGTTGGGCGGTGCCGAATGCGCCTTGGCGCAGCAAAAGTATGACCAACCCCAGCGCCCCTGCCGCCATCAGCAACGGCAGCGCATGCCCACTGATCCACTGGCTGCCCGCACCGGCCACCAGCGGCCCGATCAGGCAACCGATGCCCCACAACTGGGCCACGTGGGCGTTGGCACGCACCAGCGCATCATCGCGATAGCGTTCGCCGATCAGGATCAGCGACAGCGTAAACAACCCACCCGCACTCGCACCAAACAGCACCCACACCGGCCAGATCAGCGGCGTATGCATCACCAAGGGAATCGCCAGGCTCGATGCCAGCAACAGCACCGCACAACTCAGGAACAAGGTGCGCCGTGGCAGGTAATCCGCCAGGGCGCCGATGGGCAATTGCAGCAGCGCATCGCCGACCACCACCGTGCTGACCATCGCCAGCGCGACCTCGGCGGTGAAGCCTTGCTGCAGGCAATACACCGGCAGCAGCGTCAGAATCATCGCCTCGAACGCGGCGAACAGCGCCACCGCCCAGGCAATCGCAGGCAGGCTCAGGCAGAAGCGCCACAAGTCGCCGAAGGTCACGCTGAAAGCATCCGCCGTCGGCGCGCCGGAGCGGCCCAGCAGTGACAGCGGCGCCACCAGCAGCAGGCCCACGCCCACCCAGAAACCATAGTCATGCCCGGTGCCGATCACGCCCAACAGCAGCGGCCCCGACAATTGGCTCAGCGCATAACTGCAGCCATACAGCGCCACCAGCCGGCCGCGCCACTGCTCCACCACCAGTTGGTTGATCCAGCTTTCGCCGAGGATAAACACGATGGTCAGGATCACCCCGATCATCAGCCGCAACACCAGCCATACCGGGTAGCTGGGCAGAATCGCCAGCAGGCCGATGGACACGGCCCCTGCCCACAGGCACAGGCGCATCAGGTTGGCCGTGCCGAGCCACGCCGCCAGCCGGCTGGACACCTTGGCGCCAAGCAGCACGCCAAACGCCGGCATCGCCGCCATCACGCCAATGGCGAAACTGCCGTAGCCCCAGCCTTCAAGGCGCAGGGACACCAGCGGCATGCTCACGCCCAACGCCAGGCCGACGCTGAGTACCGAGGCCAACACGGCGAAGTAGGTCGCCCAACGCATTGCCATGCTCCAGTGGATAATTCTTGAGTACACACAAAACAGTGCGGGAGGGGGCTTGTCCCCCGATAGCGGTGAATCAGCCAGCACTCGTGGTGCCTGACACACTGCTATCGGGGGCAAGCCCCCTCCCACATTTCTACTGCTGTGCTGGTTAGAGCTTGATCCAGGTCGACTTCAGTTCGGTGTATTTGTCGAACGCATGCAGCGACTTGTCGCGACCATTACCCGACTGCTTGAAACCACCAAACGGCGCGGTCATGTCGCCGCCGTCGTACTGGTTGACCCACACACTGCCCGCACGCAGCGCCTTGGCGGTCAGGTGAGCCTTGGAGATATCGGCGGTCCACACCGCGGCGGCCAGGCCGTAGACGGTATCGTTGGCGATCCTGACCGCCTCTTCAGCACTGTCGAAGGTGATCACCGACAACACCGGGCCGAAGATCTCTTCCTGGGCGATTTTCATGGCATTGGTCACGCCATCGAAGATCGTCGGCTCGACGTAGGTGCCACCGGTTTCCTCAAGGATCCGCTTGCCGCCAACGACCAGCTTGGCGCCGTCCGCATGGCCGGCTTCGATGTACGACAGCACGGTGTTCATCTGCTGGGTGTCCACCAGCGCGCCGACAGTGGTGGCCGGGTCCAGCGGGTTGCCTGGCTTCCAGCCTTTGAGGGCTTCGATCACCAGGGGCAGGAAGCTGTCCTTGATTGAACGCTCGACCAGCAGGCGCGAACCGGCGGTGCAGACTTCGCCCTGGTTGAAGGCGATGGCGCTGGCGGCGGATTTGGCGGCGGCCTGCAGGTCCGGCGCATCGGCGAACACGATGTTCGGGCTCTTGCCGCCGGCTTCCAGCCACACGCGCTTCATGTTCGATTCGCCGGAGCGGATCAGCAGTTGCTTGGCAATCTTCGTCGAACCGGTGAACACCAGGGTGTCGACGTCCATGTGCAGCGCCAGCGCATTCCCCACGGTGTGGCCGTAGCCCGGCAGCACGTTGAACACGCCTTTGGGAATACCGGCTTCAACGGCCAGGGCGGCGATGCGGATGGCGGTCAGCGGGGATTTTTCGGACGGCTTGAGGATCACCGAGTTGCCGGTGGACAGCGCAGGGCCGAGTTTCCAGCAGGCCATCATCAGCGGGAAGTTCCACGGCACAATTGCGCCAACCACGCCGACCGGCTCGCGGGTGACCAGACCCAATTGATCGTGCGGGGTGGCGGCGACTTCATCGTAGATCTTGTCGATCGCCTCGCCACTCCAGCTCAGCGCATTGGCGGCGCCGGGCACGTCGATGTTCAGGGAGTCGCTGATCGGCTTGCCCATGTCCAGGGTCTCAAGCAGCGCCAGCTCTTCGGCATTGGCCTTGAGCAGCGCGGCAAAGCGGATCATGGTGGCTTTGCGCTTGGCCGGCGCCAGGCGCGACCAGACACCGGAATTGAAGGTAGCGCGGGCGTTTTCGACGGCGCGCTGGGCGTCGGCGACGTCGCAGCTGGCGATAGTGGCCAGCAGGCGGCCGTCGACCGGGCTGATGCATTCGAAGGTGTCACCGGAAACGGCATCGGTGTATTCGCCATTGATGTAGGCGCGACCTTCAATCTTCAGGTCCTTGGCGCGTTGTTCCCAGTCGGCACGGGTCAGGGTGGTCATGCGAGTGTCCTCCTCTTATGAATACAAGGGCCGGGCTATGCCCGGCGGCCTTAAAGAATGCGTGCCCGGCCAGCCTGCTGTTCGGCTCAAGGCAGCTGCCACCCTAAACCAGCGGCTGGTGATGTTTCAATATATTTGACATAACGCCGGAAAACGCCCTTGCGATGTTCATTTTAATAAACATAGACTTTGGGCTCTCCTACCGCAGGCCAGACGGGACACGCACATGAGCATCCAGGATATCGTCGACTTCAGCCAAGCCAGCACCGCCCCCGAACGCTATCGCCCTGCCGCCGAAAAAATCCTCAAAGGCGATCCCGAACAGACTCTCTACAACCACTACAACAGTCCGTGCGGCCAGATGAGCGCCGGGGTGTGGGAAGGTGAAGTCGGGCAGTGGAAGGTCAACTACACCGAGCACGAGTACTGCGAGATTGTGCAGGGTGTGTCGGTATTGCGCGATGGCGACGGCAACGCCAAAACCCTGCGCGCCGGCGACCGCTTCGTCATACCGGCCGGCTTCAGCGGCACCTGGGAAGTGCTGGAGGCGTGCCGAAAGATCTACGTGGTGTTCGAACAGAAAGCCTGATCAGGCAAATCCCAGGCAAAAAAAAGCCCGAATCGTGAGAGACGGGCTTTTTTCACAAGGAGGAAAACCAATTACTTGATTTTGCCTTCTTTGTAGATCACGTGCTTGCGAACGCGCGGGTCGAACATTTTCTTTTCGAGCTTGTCCGGGGTAGTACGCTTGTTCTTGTCGGTAGTGTAGAAGTGACCAGTACCGGCGCTAGAGATCATTCGAATCAATTCACGCATGATAGAGCTCCTTAGATCTTGCCGGCGGCGCGGATTTCGGCCAGCACGACAGTGATGCCACGCTTGTCGATGATACGCATGCCTTTGGCAGATACACGCAGGCGAACAAAACGTTTCTCTTCTTCAACCCAGAAGCGGTGATGCTGCAGGTTCGGCAGGAAACGACGACGGGTTTTGTTATTTGCGTGGGAAATGTTATTCCCAGTCACCGGACCCTTACCGGTAACTTGACAGACTCTCGACATGCCTCAGCCCTCTAAAACCACATGCCCAACCCGGCATGGGTTGGCCGCTTAATCTCTCAGTCATTTGGCGCCAGGCGCCGCGTTTCTTTAAGGGTCTTACCGGCTACACCTACAGTGAAGGAACCGGGCCCCTAGAAAAGAGCGCTGCTTTATACCAGAAAGACCCTGGCGCAACAACAGCCCGTATGTTTTTACCGGAGTAAATCTGCGCCGTTGTCGCCTGAACCGTTGCCAGGAGGGGCCGCTGTCACAGCCGACCGCTCGTCGCACAGAATGATTTCCAGCGCTCGCGCGCACCGCAAAGGGCAGCGCGAAACCGTCTGAGGCGCCATCAAAACAGCATTTGCGGCAAAAGCACAGGCAAAAATGGGCTAGTCATTTATTCATCAGACCACTACGGTAGGACTTTTCCAGACTGCACTCGCAGATGGGCCTTCGATCTGCAAAGGAAACCGACTATGCGCCTCGCTGCCCTACCGCTCCTGCTAGCCCCTTTCTTCATCGCCCCGCTGGCGTCTGCTGCCACCAACCTGAGCGTATGCACCGAGGCCAGTCCCGAAGGGTTCGATGTGGTGCAGTACAACTCGCTGACCACCACCAATGCCTCGGCCGATGTGCTGATGAACCGCCTGGTGGACTATGACGCAGCCAGCGGCAAGCTGGTGCCGAGCCTGGCGGACAGCTGGGACGTCTCGCCGGACGGCCTGACCTACACCTTCAAGCTGCACCCTGACGTGAAATTCCATCGCACCGCATATTTCACGCCGAGCCGCACCCTCACGGCGGAAGACGTGCGCTTCAGCTTCGAACGCATGCTCGATCCGGCCAACCCATGGCACAAGATCGCCCAGAGCGGCTTCCCCCACGCGCAATCCCTGCAGTTGCCCACGCTGGTCAAGAAGATCGATGCCCTCGACCCGCTGACGGTGCGCTTTACCCTGGATCACGCCGACTCGACCTTCCTCGCGGCGCTGAGCATGGGCTTTGCCTCGATCTACCCGGCCGAATACGCCGACAAACTGCTCAAGGCCGGCACCCCGGAGAAGCTTAACAGCCAGCCCATCGGCACCGGCCCATTCATCTTCACGCGCTTCCAGAAGGACGCCGTGGTGCGTTACAAGGCCAACCCGGAGTACTTCGCCGGTAAACCGGCGGTGGACAACCTGATCTTTGCCATTACCCCGGACGCCAACGTGCGCCTGCAGAAACTGCACCGTGACGAATGCCAGATCGCCCTGTCGCCCAAGCCGCTGGATGTGGGCGAAGCCGAGAAAGACCCGGCGCTCAAGGTGGAAAAAACCGCAGCGTTCATGACCGCTTTCGTTGCCATCAACAGCCAGCATCCACCGCTGGACAAACCGGAAGTGCGCCAGGCCATCAACCTGGCCTTCGACAAGGACAGCTACCTTAAAGCGGTGTTTGAAGGCACTGCCGAAGCAGCCAACGGTCCGTTCCCGCCCAACACCTGGAGCTACGCCAAGGATTTGCCGGGTTATCCACAGGACCTCACCAAGGCCAGGGCCCTGCTGGCGCGTGCCGGGCTCAAGGACGGCTTCAAAACCACTATCTGGACGCGCCCCACCGGTAGCCTGCTGAACCCCAACCCTAATCTGGGCGCACAACTGTTGCAGGCGGACCTGGCCAAGGTCGGCATTCAGGCCGAAATCCGCGTGATCGAATGGGGCGAACTGATCCGCCGCGCCAAGGCCGGAGAGCATGACCTGCTGTTCATGGGCTGGGCCGGTGACAATGGCGACCCGGATAACTTCCTGACCCCGCAATTTTCCTGCGCGGCAGTCAAATCCGGCACCAACTTCGCCCGCTATTGCGACCCTGCGCTGGACAAACTCATCAGCGCCGGCAAGACCACCAGCGAGCAAGGGGTGCGCAGCAAGCTGTATCAGCAGGCCCAGGCGCAGATCCAGCAGCAGGCGCTGTGGTTGCCGCTGGCACATCCAACAGCGTTTGCCCTGACGCGCAAGAATGTCGAGGGGTACCAGGTGAGTCCGTTTGGCCGGCAGGATTTCTCCAGGGTCAACGTCAAACCGTAATCGCTGCAGCGGGTGGCATTACATCCACCCGTACTCCGCCATCGACAATGGATCACCGTCACCCACGATGATGTGATCCAGCACCCGCACATCCACCATTTCCAGGGCATCTTGCAAGGTCCTGGTCAATTTTCGATCAGCCGCGCTGGGCTCGACACTGCCCGAAGGATGGTTGTGACACAGGATCAACGCCGCCGCGTTGTAGGCCAGTGCACGCTTGACCACCTGCCGGGGATAAACCTGCGCCTTGTCGATGGTGCCTTGGGACAAGGCCTCGAAACCCAGCACGCGGTGCCTTGAATCGAGAAACAGGCAGCCAAAAATCTCGTGAGGCTCATGACGCAGCAGCGCCTTGAGGTAATTACGCACGGCTTCGGGGCTTTCCAGCACCGAATAATGGCGCAAACCCTCGGCCATATGGCGCCGGGCGATTTCCAGCACCGCCTGCAATTGGGCGTATTTTGCCGGGCCCAGGCCCAATTGCTGATTAAACAGGGTCTGACTGGCCTCCAGCAACGGGCGCAGGCCGCCAAAGCGCGTCAACAAATGGCGCGCCAGGTCCACCGCGCTCAGGCCACAAACCCCGGTACGCAGGAAGATTGCCAGCAATTCGGCGTCGGACAGGCTCGCCGCGCCCCATTCCAGAAGCCTCTCTCGCGGCCGTTCAGCGGCTGGCCAATCGCGAATACTCATGTCACGTCCCTCTCCATATGCACCCTGCGCGCCGCTGTTGCCAGACGGGCGCTGTGTTATCGTAGGCCCTCTTTTTTGCCTGCGATTTCACCTGGGGAGCAGGCATCGCAGGCGTCACTGAACTGGCTTCACTGAACTGGAAAGGCAAACCAATGCAGCGTCTGTATCGGAAACGCATCGTTCTCGGCGTCGGCGGCGGCATTGCCGCCTACAAGAGCGCAGAGCTGGTTCGCAGGCTCCTGGACCAGGGCGCCGAAGTGCGCGTGGTCATGACCCGCGGCGGCAGCGAATTCATCACGCCGCTGACCATGCAGGCCCTGTCCGGCCACCCGGTTCACTTGGACCTGCTGGACCCGGCCGCCGAAGCCGCCATGGGTCATATCGAACTGGCCAAATGGGCCGACCTGGTGCTGATCGCCCCGGCCACCGCTGACCTGATCGCCCGCCTGGCCCAGGGCATTGCCGATGACCTGCTGACCACCCTGGTACTGGCCACCGACGCCACCGTCGCCATCGCCCCGGCGATGAACCAGGCCATGTGGCGCGACCCGGCCACCCAGGCCAACACCCAACTCCTGCAAAGCCGTGGCCTGAAGGTGTTCGGCCCGGCGTCCGGCAGCCAGGCCTGCGGCGACGTCGGCATGGGCCGCATGCTCGAAGCCAACGACCTGGCGCTGTGCGCCGCCGAGTGCTTCCAGCACCTGGCCCTGACCGGCAAACACGTGCTGATCACCGCCGGCCCGACCCAGGAAAACATCGACCCGGTGCGCTACATCACCAACCATAGCTCAGGGAAAATGGGCTTTGCGCTGGCAGAAGCGGCGGTCGAGGCAGGCGCACGCGTCACCCTGATCACCGGTCCGGTGCATTTGCCGACCCCCGATCGCGTCACGCGAATCGACGTAGTCAGCGCCCGGGACATGCTGGCGGCCTGTGAAGCCGCGATTCCGTGCGACCTGTTTATCGCCTCGGCAGCGGTTGCGGATTACCGCCCGGAAGTCATCGCCCCGCAAAAGCTCAAGAAAGACCCTACGAGCGGTGACGGCCTGCTCCTGCAAATGGTGCGCAACCCGGACATCCTGGCCACCATCGCCACCCGCCCGGACCGCCCTTTCAGCGTCGGCTTCGCCGCCGAGACCGAGCACCTGCTCGACTACGCCGCTCGCAAACTGAAAGACAAAAACCTCGACCTGATCGTTGCCAATGATGTCGCCAACCCCAGCATCGGCTTCAACAGCGAGGAAAACGCCTGCAGCGTGATTGACCGCGAGCTGCATGCCACCCTTTTCGCCCAGACCAGCAAGGGCAAAATTGCCCGCCAACTGATCTCCTTTATCGCCCAACGGCTGAACCAGGTTTAATCTCCATGCACGCTTTGCAAGCCAAGATCCTCGATCCCCGCATCGGCACCGACTTCCCGCTGCCCGCCTACGCCACTCCCGGTTCAGCCGGCCTGGACC
Organism: Pseudomonas sp. MH9.3; assembly: GCF_034354675.1. NCBI lineage: Bacteria > Pseudomonadati > Pseudomonadota > Gammaproteobacteria > Pseudomonadales > Pseudomonadaceae > Pseudomonas > Pseudomonas sp. MH9.3. The sequence continues at coordinate 3,532,985 of NZ_CP133785.1, forward strand.
TGCGCGCCATGCTCAAGCAGGACACTGTTCTCGAGCCTGGCCAGACCATCCTGATTCCTACCGGCCTGTCGATCTACGTAGGCGACCCAGGCCTGGCCGCGCTGATCCTGCCGCGCTCGGGTCTTGGCCACAAACACGGCATCGTGCTGGGCAACCTGGTGGGCCTGATCGACTCCGACTACCAGGGCGAACTGATGGTGTCGTGCTGGAACCGCGGCCAGACCGCGTTCAACATCGCCATAGGCGAGCGCATCGCCCAACTGGTGCTGGTACCGGTGGTGCAGGCGCAATTCGAACTGGTCGAGGAATTTGACGAAACACAACGCGGCGCAGGTGGTTTTGGGCATTCCGGCAGCCACTGACTAAGCTGAACCTGGCCGGATGCGTTTATCCGGCCAGACGCCACCGCATGGCTTTTCAGGAAGAAGAATGCGCGGTTTTAATCAGCGAGATTTTCACAGCAAAATCAAAGCATTACGCTTTAACAAGGCAGGCACCGACGCGCCGATGGCCTTTTTGCACTACGAACTCCCCGCCGAAAACGCCGTCATACCCTTCAGTTTGAGCCTGCCGGTCAGTCAGTTAAAGGCCAGCCTTGCCCCTTTCCAATGGAGATTCCCCCCGCGATGAGTACCGCACCCCGCGTCGCCCCGAGCTTTCCCGACAGCATCTTCCGCGCCTACGACATTCGTGGCGTTGTGCCCAAGACCCTGACCGCCGAAACCGCCTATTGGATCGGCCGCGCCATCGGCGCCCAGAGCCTGGCCCAGGGCGAGCCGAACGTGTCGGTAGGCCGCGATGGACGCTTGTCCGGCCCGGAGCTGGTGGAGCAGCTGATCCAGGGCCTGGCCGACAGCGGCTGTCATGTGAGTGACGTCGGCCTGGTGCCCACGCCAGCGCTGTACTACGCGGCCAACGTACTGGCCGGCAAATCCGGCGTGATGCTGACCGGCAGCCACAACCCGTCCGACTACAACGGCTTCAAGATTGTCATTGCCGGCGACACCCTGGCCAACGAACAGATCCAGGCCCTGCACACGCGCCTGAAGACCAATGACCTGACCAGCGGCCAGGGCAGCATCACCCGGGTCGACATCCTGCAGCGCTACTCCGATGAAATCACCCGTGACGTCAAACTCGCACGCCGCCTCAAGGTGGTGGTGGACTGCGGCAACGGCGCGGCCGGCGTAATCGCCCCGCAACTGCTCGAAGCGCTGAACTGCGAAGTGATCCCGCTGTTCTGCGACGTCGATGGCCACTTCCCCAACCATCACCCGGACCCGGGCAAGCCTGAAAACCTGGTGGACCTGATCGCCAAGGTCAAGGAAGTCGGCGCCGATGTAGGCCTGGCCTTTGACGGTGACGGCGACCGTGTCGGTGTGGTGACTGAAACCGGCGAGATCGTGTTTCCGGACCGCCTGCTGATGCTGTTCGCCCGCGACGTAGTGGCGCGCAACCCTGGCGCCGAGATCATCTTCGACGTCAAATGCACCCGCCGCCTGACGCCGTTGATCAAGGAGTACGGCGGTCGTCCGCTAATGTGGAAGACCGGTCATTCGTTGATCAAAAAGAAAATGAAGGAAACCGGCGCTCTGCTCGCCGGCGAAATGAGTGGTCATGTGTTCTTCAAGGAGCGCTGGTTCGGGTTCGACGACGGCATCTACAGCGCTGCGCGTCTGCTGGAGATCCTCAGCAAGGAAAAATCCACCTGCGAAGAGCTGTTTCAGACCTTCCCGAATGATATTTCCACGCCAGAGATCAATATCCATGTGACCGAGGAGAGCAAATTCAGCATCATTGACACATTGCACGATGCACAATGGGGCGAAGGTGCCAACCTGACCACCATTGATGGTGTGCGAGTCGATTACGCCAAAGGCTGGGGCCTGGTTCGCGCGTCCAACACCACGCCGGTGCTGGTCCTGCGTTTCGAGGCGGATACCGAGGCTGAGTTGCAGCGCATCAAGGACGTGTTCCACGCCCAGTTGAAACGTGTTGCCCCTGATCTCCAATTACCGTTCTGATTTTTTGCCCGGAGCCCTGAATGACCCTCGAACGCGAAGCCGCTGCCAATACCGCCAAGGTCCTGTCCGAAGCGTTGCCCTACATTCGACGCTACGTCGGCAAGACGCTGGTGATCAAATACGGCGGCAATGCCATGGAAAGCGAGGAGCTGAAAACCGGCTTTGCCCGCGACATCGTGATGATGAAGGCCGTGGGCATCAACCCGGTGGTGGTACACGGCGGCGGCCCGCAGATCGGCGACCTGCTCAAGCGCTTGTCGATCGAGAGTCATTTCATCGATGGCATGCGCGTCACTGACGCGCAGACCATGGACGTGGTGGAGATGGTCCTTGGCGGCCAGGTCAACAAGGACATCGTCAACCTGATCAACCGCCACGGCGGCAGCGCCATCGGCCTGACCGGTAAAGACGCGGAGCTGATCCGGGCAAAAAAAATGACCGTGACCCGGCAGACGCCGGAGATGACTCAACCGGAAATCATCGACATCGGCCAGGTGGGCGAAGTGATCGGCATCAACACCGATTTGCTGAACCTGCTGGTCAAGGGCGATTTTATCCCGGTGATCGCGCCCATCGGCGTGGGCGCAAACGGTGAGTCCTACAACATCAACGCCGACCTGGTGGCGGGCAAGGTGGCTGAAGCGTTGAAGGCTGAAAAGCTGATGCTGCTGACCAACATCGCCGGCTTGATGGATAAGGAAGGCAAGGTGCTGACCGGTCTGACCACGCAACAGGTAGACGATCTGATCGCCGACGGCACCATCTACGGCGGCATGCTGCCGAAGATTCGTTGTGCGCTGGAAGCCGTGCAGGGCGGCGTTGGCAGCTCGCTGATCCTGGATGGCCGCGTGCCGAATGCGATCCTGCTGGAAATCTTCACCGATACCGGTGTGGGCACCCTGATCAGTAATCGCAAGCGTCCCTGAACAACGCCGTAATCAAAATGTGGGAGGGGCTTGCTCCCGATGGCGATGGGTCAGTCACCGAAGATGTTGACTGATACACCGCCATCGGGAGCAAGCCCCCTCCCACATTGTCTTTCTGATACAGAGCTATCGGTGTCAGACGCCGAATTGCTCGCGGTATGCACGCACCGCCGGCAAATGCTGCTTGAGCTGCGGATCATCTTCCAGGAACTGCAACACCTGGTTCAGCGACACGATGCTCACCACCGGAATACCGAAATCGCGCTCCACTTCCTGGATGGCCGACAACTCGCCGTTGCCGCGCTCCTGGCGGTTCAGCGCGATGAGCACGCCGGCGGCTTTGGCGCCGTCCTGGGAAGCGATGATCTGCATCACTTCGCGGATTGCGGTGCCGGCGGTGATCACGTCGTCGATGATCAGCACGTCGCCGGTCAGCGGTGCGCCCACCAGGCTGCCACCTTCACCGTGGGCTTTGGCTTCCTTGCGGTTGAAACACCAAGGCAGATCCTGTCCGTGGTGTTCGGCGAGGGCCACAGCGGTCGCGGCGGCCAGGGGGATGCCCTTGTAGGCCGGGCCGAACAGCACGTCAAAGGAAATCCCGCTTTCAACGATGGCCGCCGCATAGAAACGACCCAACTGAGCCAGGGCCGAACCCGAGTTGAACAAGCCTGCATTGAAGAAGTAGGGGCTGGTGCGCCCGGACTTCAGGGTGAACTCACCGAAGCGCAAAACGCCGCGATCGATGGCAAAACGAATGAAATCGCGTTGATACGCCTGCATGAAAAAAGCCTCAGATACCACGGATTTAGCTAATTAGGTAGACGGCGTGTATCATACACGCACGCGATTTTTGGGGCCATTTATGCGGATCATCAGTGTGAACGTCAATGGTATTCAGGCTGCAGTCGAGCGTGGTTTGCTCAGTTGGCTGCAAGCACAGAATGCCGACGTCATCTGCCTGCAGGACACCCGCGCCTCCGCCTTTGAACTGGACGACCCAGCCTTCCAACTGGATGGCTACTTCCTTTATGCCTGCGATGCCGAAGTGCCCACCCAAGGTGGCGTGGCTTTGTACTCGCGGTTGCAACCCAAGGCGGTCATCAGCGGCCTGGGCTTTGAGACAGCCGACCGCTACGGGCGCTACCTGCAAGCCGATTTCGACAAGGTCAGCATCGCGACCTTGCTGCTCCCTTCGGGGCAGAACGGCGATGAAGACTTGAACCAGAAGTTCAAGCTAATGGACGATTTCGCCCGTTATCTGGATAAACAGCGACGCAAACGTCGCGAGTACATTTACTGTGGCTCGCTGTACGTGGCGCAACAGAAGCTGGATATCAAGAACTGGCGCGACAGCCAGCAATCCCCGGGTTTCCTGGCGCCGGAACGGGCCTGGATGGACGAGATTGTCGGCAACATGGGCTATGTGGATGCCCTGCGCGAAGTCAGCCGTGAAGGCGACCAGTACAGCTGGTGGCCGGATAACGAACAGGCCGAGATGCTCAACCTGGGCTGGCGTTTCGACTACCAGTTGCTGACCCCGGGGCTGCGTCGGTTCGTTCGCAGCGCACGCCTGCCCCGTCAGCCGCGCTTCTCGCAGCATGCGCCGCTGATCGTGGACTACGACTGGACCCTGACCATCTGAGGTCTTTTCCAGGCACAAAAAAACCGACATCGCTGTCGGTTTTTTTGTGGGCGCTCATTATTTGACCAGTCGCCAGGTCAAGGGATAGCGATAAGCGATGCCCTTGTTGGCCTTGATCGAACCGATGATTGTCAGCACCACGCTGGCGATGGCCAGGGCGGTCATCAGGAAAAACCCGATGACTGCAAACGCCAGCACGATGCAGACGATCCAGGCGATGGCCACGGTGATCTGGAAATTCAAGGCTTCCTTGCCCTGATCATCAATGAACGGGTCCACTTCCTTCTTCATCTGCCACAGGATCAGCGGCCCCACGACGCTGCCGAAGGGGAAAACGAACCCCAGAAACGCCGCGAGATGGCACAACATTGCTGCTTGGCGCACTTCGTACGAAGGCGTGGGCACCGGTAGTTGCTGGTCATTCATGGCGCTTCTCCTTGAGGCGGATTTCAGTCAGCCAGGGCGGCGTTCTGCAGTGCGAAAATCTCGGTCATGCCTTTCTGGGCCAGGGCCAGCATGGCATTCAGTTCGGCCGGCTGGAATGGCGCGCCTTCAGCGGTGCCCTGTACTTCGATAAAGCCACCGGTACTGGTCATCACCACGTTGAGGTCGGTCTCGGCGGCCGAGTCTTCCAGGTAGTCCAGGTCCAGCACAGGCTCGCCCTGGTACATGCCCACCGACACGGCGGCGATCATCTGCTTGAGCGGGTCACCGCCCTTGAGGCCACCGCGCTTCTTGATGACTTTGAGCGCATCCACCAGGGCCACCATGGCGCCGGTGATGGACGCGGTGCGCGTACCGCCGTCGGCCTGGATCACGTCGCAGTCGACGTACAGGGTCACATCGCCCAGCTTGGACATGTCCAGGGCCGCGCGCAGGGAGCGGCCGATCAGGCGCTGGATTTCCAGGGTACGGCCGCCCTGCTTGCCACGGCTGGCTTCACGCTGGTTACGCTCGCCGGTAGCGCGCGGCAGCATGCCGTACTCGGCGGTCAACCAGCCCTGGCCCTGGCCCTTGAGGAAACGCGGCACGCCGTTCTCGACGCTGACGGTGCAGATCACCTTGGTATCGCCAAACTCGACCAGTACGGATCCCTCGGCGTGTTTGGTGTAGTTGCGGGTGATGCGGATCGAGCGGAGCTGATCGGCAGCGCGACCACTTGGACGTTTCATAGGGAATTCCTGTACTGAGGACGAAAAACTGCCGAGCATTATAGAGCCGCGAACCGATTCGGGGCACTTCTTAAAATCCGGTTACGAATGCTCGGGTTTGGGCGCATCCGCCCCACTGCGCTACAATCCTGCGCCTTCTTAACCATCAGCCCGTGTGTGCGGGCTGCAACGCGAGGTACCTCCATGGTGCACAGCATGACCGCCTTCGCCCGCGTCGAACAAGCCGGCGCCCAGGGCACCCTGAGCTGGGAGCTGCGCTCGGTCAACAGCCGCTACCTGGAGCCGCACCTGCGTCTGCCGGAATCGTTCCGCGACCTCGAAGGCGCCGTGCGTGAAGCCCTGCGCCAGGGCATCTCCCGGGGCAAGCTGGAATGCACCCTGCGTTTTACCGAAGAAACCACCGGCAAGCCGCTGCAAGTGGACCGCGAGCGCGCCGCGCAACTGGTCGCCGCCGCCGAAACCATCGCCGGCCTGATCAAGCAGCCGGCGGCATTGAACCCGCTTGAAGTATTGGCCTGGCCCGGCGTGCTGGTGGCCGACGCCAGTGACCCGCAGGCCCTCAACGCCCAAGCCCTCGCGCTGTTCACCCAGGGCTTGAAGGAGCTCAAGGCCGGCCGCGAACGCGAAGGCGCCGAGCTGGCGCGGTTGATCAGCGAGCGCCTGACCTCCATCGAAGCCGACGTGATCATCCTGCGCGAGTTGGTGCCGCAGATGCTCGCCACCCAGCGCCAGAAGGTGCTCGACCGCTTCACCGACATGAAGGCCGACCTCGACCCCGTGCGCCTGGAGCAGGAAATGGTGCTGCTGGCGCAGAAAAGCGACGTCGCCGAAGAACTCGACCGTCTCAGCACCCACATCCTCGAAGTGCGCCGCGTGCTCAAGTCCGGCGGCGCCGCCGGTCGGCGCCTGGACTTCCTGATGCAGGAACTCAACCGCGAAGCCAATACACTCGGCTCCAAGGCGTTTGACCCGCGCAGCACCACCGCCGCGGTCAACCTCAAAGTGTTGATCGAGCAGATGCGCGAACAAGTACAGAATATTGAGTAAGGCAACCTTCATGACCCACAGCACCGGCACCCTTTACATCATTTCCGCCCCTTCGGGCGCGGGCAAGAGCAGCCTGGTCAAAGCCTTGACCGACGCTGACCAGCAGATCCGCATTTCGGTCTCGCACACCACCCGCGCCATGCGCCCGGGCGAAGTGAACGGCGTGCACTATCACTTCGTCGAGCGTACCGAGTTCGTCAGGATGATCGAACACGGCGACTTTCTGGAGCGCGCCGAAGTGTTCGGCAACCTCTACGGCACCTCGCAAAGTCACCTGCAGCAGACCCTGGACGAAGGCCATGACCTGATCCTGGAAATCGACTGGCAGGGCGCCGAGCAAGTACGCCAATTGATGCCCAAGGCACGTTCGATCTTCATTCTGCCGCCCTCGCTCGAAGCCTTGCACCAGCGCCTGACCAACCGTGGCCAGGACAGCGACGCGATCATCGAAGGCCGCATGCGCGAAGCCGTCAGCGAAATGAGCCACTACGTCGACTACGACTACCTGATCATCAATGACGATTTTGCCCACGCGCTGGACGACTTGAAGGCGATTTTCCGTGCCAATCAGCTCCAGCAAAAGCGCCAGCAGCAACGTTTCGGCAAGTTACTGGCCGAACTGCTCGGCTGATTGACGCTTCCCAAAACCGCCGCAAGGGCCTTACATTGGCACTTGCAGCGGTTTTGCGAAGGTGTCGCGAAAATCAGCGCTTCCCTAAACGCTGGTGTTTTTTTAAACTGCTCAGTCCGCTCGCCCAGCCGGGCAGCGCGCATCTTGCATTCGCTCCGAGGAATACCATGGCCCGCGTAACCGTTGAAGACTGCCTAGAACACGTGGATAACCGTTTTGAGCTGGTCATGCTCTCTACCAAGCGTGCCCGTCAACTGGCCACTGGCGGCAAAGAGCCTCTGGTCCAGTGGGAAAACGACAAGCCCACCGTTGTAGCCCTGCGCGAAATCGCCGAAGGCCTGATGAGCTACGAGTTCATCGCCAACGCCGAAATCGTTGAAGACGAACCGCTGTTCGCAGCGTTCGAGGACGAGTCCAACGAGGCCGTCTAAGCCTATGCCTGGTCGACGTAGCACGGCGCGGGGTCACAGCCTTCGGCAGGAGTTCACACTTTGCCGAGCATAGACGCCCTCGCCGATCGCTTATCGGCCTACCTCGGTCCAGACCAGGTCAACCTGGTCCGCCGGGCGTATTTCTACGCCGAACAAGCCCACGACGGCCAACGCCGCCGCAGTGGCGAGGCGTATGTCACCCATCCTCTTGCGGTGGCAAATATTCTTGCCGACATGCACATGGACCATCAGAGCCTGATGGCCGCGATGCTGCATGACGTGATCGAAGACACCGGCATTGCCAAGGAAGCGCTCAATGCGCAATTTGGCGAAACCGTGGCCGAACTGGTCGACGGGGTCAGCAAACTGACCCAGATGAACTTCGAGACCAAGGCCGAAGCCCAGGCGGAGAACTTTCAGAAAATGGCCATGGCCATGGCCCGCGACATTCGGGTCATCCTGGTGAAGCTGGCCGACCGGCTGCACAACATGCGCACGCTGGAAGTGCTGTCCGGCGAAAAACGCCGGCGCATCGCCAAGGAAACCCTGGAAATCTACGCGCCCATCGCCAACCGGCTGGGCATGCACGCCATTCGTATCGAATTCGAAGACCTCGGCTTCAAGGCCATGCACCCGATGCGTTCGGCACGCATCTACCAGGCGGTCAAGCGCGCCCGGGGCAACCGCAAGGAAATCGTCAACAAGATCGAAGAGTCCCTCAGCCATTGCCTGGCAATCGACGAAATCGAGGGCGAGGTCAGCGGGCGGCAAAAGCACATCTACGGCATCTACAAGAAGATGCGCGGCAAGCGTCGGGCCTTCAACGAGATCATGGACGTGTACGCGTTCCGCATCATCGTTGACAAGGTCGACACCTGCTACCGCGTGCTCGGCGCTGTACATAATTTGTACAAACCCCTGCCGGGCCGCTTCAAGGACTACATCGCAATTCCCAAGGCCAACGGCTACCAATCGCTGCATACCACGTTGTTCGGTATGCATGGCGTGCCGATCGAGATCCAGATCCGCACCCGCGAAATGGAAGAAATGGCCAATAACGGCATCGCCGCCCACTGGCTGTACAAATCCAGCGGCGACGAGCAGCCCAAAGGCACCCATGCCCGCGCCCGCCAGTGGGTCAAGGGCGTGCTCGAAATGCAGCAACGGGCCGGCAACTCCCTGGAATTCATCGAAAGCGTGAAGATCGACCTGTTCCCGGACGAGGTCTACGTGTTCACGCCCAAAGGCCGCATCATGGAGCTGCCCAAAGGCTCCACGGCGGTCGATTTTGCCTACGCGGTGCACACCGACGTCGGCAACAGTTGCATTGCCTGTCGGATCAATCGCCGTCTCGCGCCGCTGTCCGAGCCGCTGCAAAGTGGCTCCACGGTGGAGATCGTCAGCGCACCGGGCGCCCGCCCGAACCCCGCCTGGCTCAATTTCGTGGTCACCGGCAAGGCACGCACGCACATCCGCCATGCGCTGAAACTGCAGCGCCGTTCCGAATCGATCAGCCTGGGCGAACGCTTGCTGAACAAGGTGCTCAACGGTTTCGACAGTGCTCTGGACAAGATCGCGCAGGAGCGTGTGAAAGCGATGCTCCACGAGTATCGCCAGGAAACCATCGAAGACCTGCTGGAAGACATCGGCCTGGGCAATCGCATGGCCTATGTGGTGGCGCGTCGCCTGCTCGGCGAAGGCGAACAACTGCCGAGTCCGGAAGGCCCGCTGGCGATTCGCGGCACCGAGGGCCTGGTGCTCAGCTATGCCAAGTGCTGCACACCGATCCCGGGCGACCCGATTGTCGGGCATCTGTCGGCAGGCAAGGGCATGGTGGTGCACCTGGACAACTGCCGCAACATCACCGAAATCCGCCACAATCCGGAAAAATGCATCCAGCTCTCGTGGGCCAAGGATGTCACCGGCGAATTCAATGTCGAGCTGCGCGTGGAGCTGGAACACCAGCGTGGCCTGATCGCCCTGCTGGCCAGCAGCGTCAACGCGGCCGACGGCAATATCGAAAAAATCAGCATGGACGAGCGCGATGGCCGTATCAGCGTGGTCCAGCTGGTGGTCAGCGTGCACGACCGCGCGCACCTGGCCCGCGTGATCAAAAAGCTGCGCGCTTTGATCGGGGTTATCCGCATCACCCGTATGCGTGCCTAACCCACCTCTAACAAGGAGTCACACATGACCAAGACCGTAATCACCAGCGACAAAGCCCCGGCCGCCATCGGTACCTACTCCCAGGCGATCAAGGCGGGCAATACCGTCTACATGTCGGGTCAGATCCCGCTGGACCCAAAGACCATGGAACTGGTTGAAGGCTTCGAAGCACAGACCGTACAGGTGTTCGAAAACCTCAAGTCCGTGGCCGAAGCTGCAGGCGGTTCGTTCAAGGACATCGTCAAACTGAACATCTTCCTTACCGACCTGAGCCACTTCGCCAAGGTCAACGAGATCATGGGCAAATATTTCGAACAGCCCTACCCGGCACGCGCGGCCATCGGCGTTGCTGCTCTGCCAAAGGGCGCACAGGTCGAAATGGACGCGATCCTGGTCATCGAATAAAACACCCGGCGCAGCCTTCTCAAGAGGCCGCGCCGACTTTGTTTCAGAAGGATTTCATGATGCGCAAAGCGCTTGTAGCCTCTTCGTTGCTCGCCCTGTTGCTCGGCGGCTGTGCCAGCAACCCTGCCGACCGGGATGTAAGCGGCACCTGGATCAATCAGGTCGCCATCGACGCGGCAGCCAAGGGCGGTCCTTTGCGTGAAGCATTGCAACGCTTTGGCCCGAACCTCGAATGGGAGGTCAACACCAAGGCCGCGCAGGCGCGTTATTACAACGGCTTTGAAGTGGCCGAAGGCAAGCTGACCGGCGAGAAATCCGGCGCCTGGAGCGTGGACTTCTACGGCAGCTCCGCCACCGAACTCAAGCGCAAAGGCCGGCAACTGCTGCAAGTGGCCAATGACAACGAGCCCGAGCAGCTGTTTGCCCGCGCCAAGGACCCTGCGCCGGAAGGCGCGCCACTGGGCGCCAACTTCGAACGCGCCCTGTACGGGGCCTATATGGGCGGCGACTGGAAAATCACCGACGGCTTCGGCGACGGCGCCACGGTGCAGTTCCAGGCGGACGGCAAGGTCGCCGGCTTGCCCGGCGTAGATCGCTACTCGCTGTGCCTGGCAGGCGACTGCGCCTCAATGAGCGGCGGCTACGACAGCATCTGGCTACAACTGAACGGCCAGGGCAACCCGTGGATTTTTGCGCGCAAGGGCAAGCAGCTGGAGATTTTTCAGGCGGTGAATACTGCACAGGCGGACGAAGTGCCGTCGTTTACCCCTGGCCCTCGTCAATGGTTGCTTGAAAAGTAACAAGCACCAAAGCTCGAATCAACATGTGGGAGGGGGCTTGCTCCCGATAGCGGTGTATCAGTCACAGATGGTTTGACTGACACACTGCCATCGGAAGCAAGCCCCCTCCCACATTTTTTGACCGTGTTTTTCAGCCTTTGAGGATCGCGGCATAACCTTCACGATAAGTCGGGTAGGTCGGCTCCCATCCCAACGCCTTGACCCGCTTATTGCTGCACCGCTTGCTGCCCGCGCGCCGCACACTGGCGTCCTCGGACCACTCGGTCACTCCCAGATACTCACGCAACCAGCCCACCACATCGGCCAGCGGCGCAGGCTCGTTGTCCACGCCGATATAGACCTTGTCCAGCGAACCGCCCTGCTCCACATGGCGCAATAAAAACGCCAGCAAACCGGCCGCGTCGTCCGCGTGGATGCGGTTGCCATATAAAGGTGGATCAGTCGCCACGCGATAACCTTTGCGCACCTGAGTCAGCAGCCACTCACGGCCCGGGCCATAAATGCCGGTCAAGCGCACGACGCTCGCCGGGATGGCGCTGTTGAGTGCCACCTGCTCGGCTTCCAGCATCACCTGACCGGAATAGCCCTGCGCCTGGGTGTCGGACGTTTCGTCGACCCACTCACCATGCTGCTGACCGTAAACGCTGCTGCTGGAGACAAACAGCAGATGCCTGGGCTGCTGGCCATAGTCATCCAGCCACTCCAGCACATGCTGCAAACCGTGCACGTAAGCCGCACGATAGCCGGCCTCGTCGTGGTCGGTCGCGGCGGCGCAGTACACCAGGTAATCCACCCCGCCAATCGGCCAGGTGTCCGGACAATCCTTTTTGAACAGATCGCCGGCGATGCCAATGACGCCCTCGGGCAGGCGCGAAATATCGCGCCGCAGACCATGAACCTCCCATCCCGAGGCCAGCAATTGGCTAGCCAGCCGACTACCCACATCGCCGCAACCGGCAATCACAACAGAAGGCGCAGACATCACAAAACTCCATTCTCAAAGGCGCAGGTTAGCTGCGCTCGGGGTTCAGCGGCCAGTAAAAATAGAAATAAAGTAACACTGGCACTTTAGTTAACAAGAATTACTTGCAATAATGACCGCCCATTTGTCCTCGGCCCGCGACGGGTCTGGAAGGACGATCACTCCATTTTTTCTTCTCATCAGGTCCGGCCAGCATGACACGTATTACAACCCCCGCTTCGCCAACCAAGCTGCACAGCCCATCCCGCGCCTGGCGCGCGATTGCTGCGTTGCTGTTCAGCGTAATGCTGGCACCGACCGCCGCATTCGCTGATGCCAGCGCTCCCGCAGCGCCCGCCGCTGCCGAGCAAAATGCCGCGAACCCGGCCGCACCCGCCGCCGCGCCGGCAGCAACCGACCCTGCTGCGCCAGCCCCCGCCGATGGCACCGGCGTCGTACTGGAAGAAGACAACACCCTGGGCATGGCCCACGACCTGTCCCCATGGGGCATGTACCAGAACGCCGACGTAGTGGTGAAGGCCGTGATGATCGGCCTGGCCATCGCCTCCATCATTACCTGGACCATCTGGATCGCCAAAGGCTTCGAGCTGCTGGGTGCCAAACGTCGTCTGCGCACTGAAATCGTCCACCTGAAAAAAGCCACCACCCTCAAGGAAGCCAGTGAAACGGCGACCAGGAAGGGCACCCTGGCCAACACGCTGGTGCACGACGCGCTCGAAGAAATGCGCCTGTCAGCCAACGCCCGCGAAAAAGAAGGCATCAAGGAACGCGTGGCCTTCCGCCTCGAGCGCCTGGTAGCTGCCTGCGGCCGCAACATGAGCAGCGGCACCGGCGTGCTGGCGACCATCGGTTCCACCGCGCCCTTCGTCGGCCTGTTCGGCACCGTGTGGGGCATCATGAACAGCTTCATCGGCATCGCCAAAACCCAGACCACCAACCTCGCCGTCGTTGCCCCCGGCATCGCCGAAGCCCTGCTGGCCACGGCCCTGGGCCTGGTTGCGGCAATCCCTGCGGTGGTGATCTACAACGTCTTCGCCCGTTCGATTGCCGGCTACAAGGCCCAGGTATCGGACGCATCGGCAGAAGTCCTGCTGCTGGTCAGCCGCGACCTCGATCACCTGCCTCCCGAGCGCAGCTCGCAACCGCAGATGGTAAAAGTGGGGTAATCGGCCATGGGCCTGCATTTGAATCAAGGCGACGACGAGCTCGTCGAAAACCACGAAATCAACGTCACGCCGTTTATCGACGTGATGCTGGTGCTGCTGATCATCTTCATGGTCGCGGCGCCTCTGGCCACCGTGGATATCAAGGTTGACCTGCCCGCGTCCAGCGCCAAGCCGGCACCGCGTCCGGAGAAGCCGATTTTCCTCAGCGTCAAGGCAGACCAGCGTCTGTTCCTGGGCGAAGAAGAGGTCAAGCCTGAGTCCCTGGGACCGGTGCTCGACGCCAAGACCCAGGGCAAGAAAGATACGACGATCTTCTTCCAGGCCGACAAGGGCGTGGACTACGGCGACTTGATGAGCGTGATGGATGCCCTGCGGGCAGCCGGCTACCTCAAGGTAGGTCTGGTCGGACTTGAGACGGCAGCCAAAAAATGATCACGACGCGCCACAAACTGACGCGTTATGGCACCAGCCTCGCCGTCGTACTGGGCGTGCATGCCGTCGCGATTGCCATCGCGCTCCATTGGTCGGCCCCGCGTACGGTAGTGCTGCCGCCAGCAGCCATGGTCATCGACCTGGCGCCTGCGCCTGCGCCGCCGCCACCACCGGCACCGCCAAAAGTGGTAACGCCGCCACCGGCACCGGTGGAAGAACCGCCGCTGCCGAAACTGGCCGAAGCGCCCAAGCCGACCATCCAGGTGCCCAAGCCGGTCAAGCCCAAACCCAAACCGCAGCCGCCCAAGCCGGTGGAGAAAAAGCCCGAGCCGCCCAAGGAGAAACCTTCCGATCAGCCGCCGAGTGACGCGCCGCAGAACAACGCCCCGGTTGAAAAATCGGCGCAGCCCACACCCGGCCCATCGCCGCAACAGTTGGCGGCCAAGGCTTCCTGGGAAGGCACACTGCTGGCGCATTTGCAGAAGTACAAGAAGTACCCGCCAGGCGCCCAGGCCCGTGGCAAGGAAGGCCTGAACCGCTTGCGCTTCGTGGTCGATGGCGAAGGCAACGTGCTGTCCTATGAGTTGGTAGGCCGCTCCGGCAACGCCGATCTGGACCGCGCGACCCTGGACATGATCCGTCGTGCCCAGCCGCTGCCCAAACCGCCGGCCGACATGTTGAAAGGCGGTAGCGTCGAAATCGTCGCGCCGTTTGTCTACAACATCGAAAAGCGTCGCCGGTAAGCGATGCTTCTGTGGGAGGGGGCTTGCTCCCTCCCACATTGTTTTTCAGCACATCTCTGACAGTCCTCGCTCAATCCCCAACAAACTTCTGATAACGTGCGTCTATCGATTGCAGTCGGTATGCTTGGCCCGCAACTTCATGGACGCCCGCTATGACTCTTACAGAATTACGCTACATCGTGACCCTCGCCCAGGAGCAACACTTCGGCCATGCGGCCGAGCGTTGCCACGTCAGCCAGCCGACGCTGTCGGTGGGCGTGAAAAAGCTTGAAGACGAACTCGGTGTGCTGATTTTCGAGCGCAGCAAAAGCGCCGTGCGCCTCACGCCGGTAGGCGAAGGCATCGTCGCCCAGGCCCAGAAGGTGCTGGAGCAGGCGCAAAGCATTCGCGAACTGGCCCAGGCCGGCAAGAACCAGCTGACCGCACCGCTCAAGGTCGGCGCCATCTACACCGTCGGCCCGTACCTGTTCCCCCACCTGATTCCGCAACTGCACCGCGTCGCGCCGCAGATGCCGCTGTACATCGAAGAAAACTTCACCCACGTGCTGCGCGACAAACTGCGCAACGGCGAGCTGGACGCGATCATCATCGCCCTGCCGTTCAATGAAGCCGATGTACTGACCCTGCCGCTCTACGACGAGCCGTTCTATGTGCTGATGCCGGCTTCCCACCCCTGGACGCAGAAGGCCACCATCGACGCCGGCCTGCTCAACGACAAGAGCCTGTTGCTGCTCGGCGAAGGCCACTGCTTCCGCGATCAGGTGCTCGAGGCCTGCCCGACCCTGACCAAGGGCAACGACGGCGCCAAGCACACCACCGTTGAATCCAGCTCCCTGGAGACCATTCGCCATATGGTCGCGTCCGGCCTGGGTATCTCGATCCTGCCGCTGTCGGCGGTGGACAGCCATCACTACGCCCCCGGTGTGATCGAAGTGCGTCCACTCACGCCGCCGGTGCCGTTCCGCACCGTGGCGATCGCCTGGCGTGCCAGCTTCCCACGGCCAAAGGCCATTGAGATCCTCGCCGACTCGATCCGCCTGTGTTCGGTGGCCAAGCCGCCCGCGGCGAGCTAAGCAGACGTATGACTGAGCTGTCGCAGGTGTCGGTGACGGCACTCAAGGGTGTCGGTGAGGCCATGGCCGAGAAACTGGCCAAGGTCGGCCTGGAAAACCTCCAGGATGTGCTGTTCCACCTGCCCCTGCGTTATCAGGACCGCACCCGCGTCGTGCCCATCGGCCACCTGCGCCCCGGGCAGGACGCGGTGGTCGAAGGCACCGTCAGCGGCGCCGATGTGGTGATGGGCAAGCGCCGCAGCCTGGTGGTGCGCCTGCAGGACGGCACTGGCGGCCTGAGCCTGCGCTTCTATCACTTCAGCAATGCACAAAAGGAAGGCCTCAAGCGCGGCACCCGCGTGCGCTGCTACGGCGAAGCGCGCCCTGGCGCCTCCGGGCTGGAAATCTATCACCCGGAATACCGCGCCATTACCGGCGACGAACCACCGCCGGTGGACACCACCCTCACGCCCATCTACCCGCTCACCGAAGGCCTCACCCAACAGCGCCTGCGCCAGTTGTGCATGCAGACGCTGACGATGCTCGGCCCCCAGAGCTTGCCCGACTGGCTGCCCCTGGAGCTGGCCCGCGACTATCAACTGGCGCCATTGGCCGATGCGATTCGCTACCTGCATCACCCACCGGCCGATGCCGATGTCGACGAACTCGCCCTCGGCCACCACTGGGCCCAGCATCGCCTGGCCTTTGAAGAGCTGCTGACCCACCAGCTGTCCCAGCAACGCCTGCGCGAAAGCATGCGCTCCCTGCGCGCGCCGGCGATGCCCAAGGCCACGCGCCTGCCTGCGCAATACCTGGCCAACCTGGGCTTTGCGCCGACCGGTGCGCAACAGCGCGTGGGCAATGAAATCGCCTACGACCTCAGCCAGCACGAACCCATGCTGCGCCTGATCCAGGGTGACGTGGGCGCGGGCAAGACCGTGGTCGCCGCCCTCGCCGCCCTGCAGGCGTTGGAAGCCGGTTATCAGGTGGCGCTGATGGCGCCCACCGAGATCCTCGCCGAACAACACTTCATTACCTTCAAGCGCTGGCTCGAACCCCTGGGCCTGGAAGTTGCCTGGCTGGCCGGCAAGCTCAAGGGCAAGGTGCGCGCAGCCGCGCTGGAGCAGATTGCCAATGGCGCCCCGATGGTGGTCGGCACCCACGCGCTGTTCCAGGACGAAGTGCAGTTCAAGAACCTCGCCCTGGTGATCATCGACGAACAACACCGCTTCGGCGTGCAGCAACGCCTGGCACTGCGTCAGAAAGGCGTGGGCGGGCGCATGAACCCGCACCAGTTGATCATGACCGCCACGCCGATTCCACGCACGCTGGCCATGAGCGCCTACGCCGACCTCGACACCTCGATCCTCGACGAACTGCCGCCCGGCCGTACGCCGGTCAACACCGTGCTGGTCACCGACACGCGGCGCGTCGAAGTGATCGAACGCGTGCGCGGCGCCTGCGCCGAAGGGCGCCAGGCCTATTGGGTGTGCACGCTGATTGAAGAGTCCGAAGAGCTGACCTGCCAGGCCGCCGAAACCACCTTCGAGGACCTCACCAGCGCCCTCGGTGAGCTCAAGGTCGGGCTGATCCACGGGCGCATGAAGCCTGTGGAAAAGGCCGCGGTCATGGCTGAGTTCAAGGCCGGCAACCTGCAACTGCTGGTCGCCACCACCGTGATCGAGGTGGGTGTGGACGTGCCCAACGCCAGCCTGATGATCATCGAAAACCCCGAACGCCTGGGCCTGGCGCAACTGCACCAGCTGCGCGGACGCGTGGGCCGCGGCAGCGCCGCCAGCCATTGCGTGCTGCTGTACCACCCGCCGCTGTCGCAGATCGGCCGCCAGCGCCTGGGGATCATGCGCGAGACCAACGACGGTTTTGTGATTGCCGAAAAAGACCTCGAACTGCGCGGTCCCGGCGAAATGCTCGGCACCCGCCAGACCGGCCTGCTGCAATTCAAGGTCGCCGACCTGATGCGCGACGCCGACTTGCTGCCCGCCGTGCGCGATGCGGCGCAAGCGCTGCTGGAGCGCTGGCCCGAGCACGTCAGCCCGCTGCTGGATCGCTGGTTGCGGCATGGGCAGCAATACGGCCAAGTGTAACGGCTGGCGCAGTTATCCAACCCTCACCCGTAACAAGCTGGTTATACTTCGGTGACTGTACGAATTTGGATCAGGCCATGTCAGAAGTCGCCCTCGCCTCCGCCCCACTGACCGCCCCGTCGGTTATTCAGGCGCTGCTCGCAAAACTCGCCATCCCCTACACGGAAGTCGCCGAACACGCGGGCCTGAACCCAGCGCGAAAGGTCCAGGCAGTCTTGTTGGAAGACGCGGTAGGCGCCCTGATGGTGCTGTTCCCCCAGAACCAGTTGCTCGACCTCAACCGCCTCGCCGAACTCACCGGCCGGCGCCTTACGGCCGTAGCGCCGGACCGCGTCAAACGCATGCTCAGCAAACACGACCTGAACCTGCTGCCGGGCCTGCCGCCACTGACCAGTTCGCCGTGCCTGTATGAAGGCAGCCTGCTGAATGAGCCCAGCCTGCTGGTGCATTCGGGCGAAGCCGGTCTGCTGCTGGACATCCCCACCGACGCCTTCAAGACCCTGCTGACCAAAGCCAGCGCCGCGCAGTTCGGCGAGCCGCTGCGCAATATCCGTCCCAACCTCGACCGCCCCAATGACGACCGCGAGGAAATCACCCAGGCGATGCAGGCGTTCACCGCCCGCCGTATCCAGCAACGCCTGGAAGCGACCATCGAAATCCCGCCGCTGGCCGACACCGCGCAGAAGATCATCAAGCTGCGTGTCGACCCCAATGCAACCATTGATGACATCACCGGCGTAGTCGAAACCGACCCGGCCCTGGCCGCCCAGGTCGTCAGTTGGGCCGCGTCGCCGTACTACGCCTCGCCGGGCAAGATTCGCTCGGTGGAAGACGCCATCGTGCGCGTGCTGGGCTTTGACCTGGTGATCAACCTGGCGCTGGGCCTGGCCCTGGGCAAGACCCTCAGCCTGCCCAAAGACAACCCACACCAGGCCACGCCGTACTGGCACCAGTCGATCTACACCGCCGCCGTCATCGAAGGTCTGACCCGCGCCATGCCGCGCGCCCAGCGACCGGAAGCCGGCCTGACGTATCTGGCCGGCCTGCTGCACAACTTCGGTTACCTGCTGCTGGCGCACGTGTTCCCGCCGCATTTCTCACTGATCTGCCGGCACCTGGAAGTCAACCCGCACCTGTGCCACAGCTATGTGGAGCAACACTTGCTGGGCATCAGCCGCGAACAGATCGGCGCCTGGCTGATGCGCTTCTGGGACATGCCGGACGAACTGTCCACCGCGCTGCGCTTTCAGCACGATCCAGCCTATGACGGTCAGTACGCCGAATACCCGAATCTGGTGTGCCTGGCCGTGCGCCTGCTGCGCAGCCGGGGCGTAGGCTCCGGGCCGGATGAAGCGATTCCGGATGCGCTGCTGGCGCGGCTCGGGCTGAGCCGCGAAAAGGCGGAAGAGGTGGTGGGCAAGGTGCTGGATGCCGAGGTGCTGCTGCGTGAGCTGGCATCCCAGTTCAGCCAGGGATAACTCTGCCGACTTTCAGATAGCTATCGGGAGCAAGCCCCCTCCCACAGTCGACCGGGTTCCAGCTTTGGAATACGGCCCCCTGTGGGAGCTGGCTTGCCTGCGATGAATTCAACTCGATCTGTCCGAAACCCTACTTCTTTTTCTTCGGCCTCAAATACTTGGTCAGCCCCTGAAACCAGATCACCAGCGCCGGGTTGCCCTTGATCTGGATCGACTTGTCCTGAATCCCCGTCATAAACGCCAGCTGCTTGTTCTTCGCCTGCATCGTGGCAAAGCCGTAGGCGGCATCCTTGAACGCAATCGCAAACGCCGGCGCGGGGTGCACGCCCGAGCGGCTGGTGATGCGCTGGTCTTTGACGATGAAGTGACGGGCAACCTTGCCGTCGAGGGTTTGCAACTGGAAGGCCAGGTCTTTATCGCCCAGCTGTTGCTGGAAGGCAGGATTGGTGCGGCTGGCTTTGCCCATCATCAGGCCCAGCACCCACAGCAGGAGACGAAATTTCATGCACACGGCCTCGGTGTAATTATTGAGTGGCCGCAGCAGTTTAACGATTTGCCAAAAGAACGCCACCGATCTGCCGCAATAGCGGAAGATCGGCTGGCGTTTGACGCTTATAGCAGCATGTTGCTTAAACAGCCGGGCAAGGCACTGGTGCCCAATCGGCCAGGTTCGGATCGCGGCATGTGCCTTCAATCTGGGTTTTACCGGCGTTGGCCACCTGCTTGCTTTCAGCCTGCTTGGTCTGCACGGACTGGATGCTCTTCTCGGTGGTCACGGCTTCCTTCGGCACCACCGGCAGCGGAGGACGCTTGGTCACGGCTTTGCCGCCGGTTTTTTTCTTGCCTGAGGCCGCCGCAGGGGCCGTCGTATCGGCGGTCGCCACCGTCACCACGTCGTTACGCTGCACTCCCACTTGCTGCAGGTCTTTTTCGTAGGCCTGGGTGTAGTTGTTCAGGTCTTCACTGGCCTTGCCGTTGACCGCAACGATCAGGTCATTGGATTCCTTCAGGCCCGAGACGATTTCCGCCAGGCGCTTGCGGCCTTCGGTGTCGTTGACGGTCTTGGCCTTGCGGTCGGCCACCAGCTTGGTGAATGCGCTCTGGTAGCACTGTTGCGAAGCCTTGGCATAGGCGGTGCTGCGGTCGATGTCGGCGGCGCTTTTGTTGAAGTCGGTCGAGTACGACGCGATGCGCTGGTTGTCATCGCTGATCTGCTTCTGGCGCTCGGTGTAGTAACCCGCTGCGCCCCCGGCCAGGGCGCCACCCGCTGCGCCGATGGCGGCGTTACGACCACGCTTTTCCTTGTCGCCGGTCAGGGCGCCCAGCAGTGCACCGCCGGCGGCGCCGATGGCTGCACCGGTAACGACTGACCGCGTCATATTCGAGTCGGTGGCACGCAAGTGCTGCACCGGCTCGTAGCAGTTGGGGTAGTACTCGACCTTGGTGGTGGACGCGACTTTGCCGGCCGGCGACGTGGCGCAACCGGTGAGGACTGTGCTGAAACCGGCCGCGATCAGCAGCAGGTGACGCTTGGAGACCGCCTTACGGGAAAAAAGCATAGGTTGTGTTCTCTTTTAAGTTTGACATGCCCAGCACGGCCCAACGCCGTCTGAGTCCCTTCCAAGCTCGCGGCAACCAACGGTCAAGACCGCTGACCGCTCGCTGCGAGCAATTCCTTCAAGATCGCCGCCGGATCGGCCCGCTGTTGCTTGCGGTAGTTGCCGACATGGCGAACGAACAGTGTCGCGCGCGTCACCAGGCTCTTGCCGAGCACTGGCTTGCGATCCAACTCTTCCTTGATCCGTTGAAACTGCGCCTGGATCACCGCATCGGTGTAGCGCGTGCCGGTCGCCAGGTTATCGATGTAGATCGCCACCGCGCCGTCGAGGGCGCTGCGGCCGTTGGTGATCGCCATGGCCAACAGCTCGGCGCTGGCGGTGTCCTTGTTGTCCAGCGCCTGCTGACGGCTCTTCTGCAGGTTGGCCAGGCGGATGTTGTAGTTGCCGATGGTCTCGGCCACCAGCGCCGCCGACTGAATCAGGTTGCCCGCCGCTTGCTCGCGTTGCTGGGCGATCAGCGAGACGTTGCGCTTGAGCTCTTCATTGACCAGCCCCAGCTCGGCTTGCAGCTTGGGATCGACGCTGGTGGCGATGATGCTGTCCAGGCGCTTGGTCGGGTCCTGGGCGTCGTCGATGGCGTCGGTCAGCGAAGCCAGTCGGCCTTCTTTCTGCCACTGCGCAAACAGTTCCTTGTAGCGAGAACGCGGCGCCGACAGCGCGCCAATCGCCACGCGAAAACCCGTGGTCTCGTTGCTTTGCTCGGTGCCGTCGGCGGCAAACAGCGGGTATTCGCGGCGCATGCCGGTAAACAGCGTGCCCTCGCCTTCCAGGTAGTTGCCGCCCTTGACCACAAAGCCGCCATAGGTACCTTGGCGGCGGCCGGCGTGCACCAGTTGGAAGGATTCCTGGACCATTTCTGCCGCGTTGCCGATCACATCGAACAGACCGATGGGGTTGGGCAACTTTGTGCCGATGGGCATCAGCCGCGCAGCCTGGCCGGTGCCGCCGGCAACCTGATTGAACACCGCCCAATCGGCCAGCGGGCCATCGCTTTCGCTGCCTTCCAGGCGACGCGGAAACAGCCGCCCTTCCAGGTCCTGGCGACTCACCGCCTGGCCACCGCGTGCGGCGAACTCCCATTCCACTTCGGTCGGCAGCCGCACAAAGCCCAGGCCGCCGTCCTCGGCCGAGGTGCCGCGACCGCTCACCGGCAGCAGGTCTCGGTGGTATTTCATCAGCCAGGCGCTGTACACCGCCGAGAAGCGCTCGGCCTCAAAGCGCGACAGCTTCACCTTGGGCAAACGCCCGGCCATGCCGCTGGGCGCATCGCACGCAGGCGCCGGCTCGCCACTGGCCAGGGACTGCGCCTGGGCCATGACCTGGGCGTATTGGCGCGCGGTCACTTCGTACTTGCCGATGAAGTAGAGCATCGGCTTGAGCGGGGTCTTGGCGTCGGTCTTGGGCATCAAGGGCGCGATGACCTTGTTCCAACCCTGCGGCAAATCCTTGAGGGTGAACTGGCCGTTGATGAAGTCGCGGCGGTAGCCGGAGATAAACGACTGCTGGTAGCCGGCCTCGCCTTCGGCAAAGGGATAGCCGAGGCTGATCTCGCGGTCGTCCAGGGTGCCCTGGGCCAGCACGTAGGCGTAGCGGAACACCATGTTGCCGTCGCAGGGCAGCGGCAGGCTGACGTCGTCCGGCAACGGTTTTGGATTGTCGAGCTTGTCGCTTGCCTCATCGGCCCAGGCCAGCGAGGCCAGGCTCAGCGCCACGCAGGCGCCCAGTAACTTATACATCTCTGATTCCTTCAGAAGCCTGGATACGTGCCACTCGCCAACCGCCACAGGCCGCCGCCACGGCGCTTACGCCGAGCACGGCCACCAGTGCCAAGCCGTAATGCCGCGCCAGCAAGTAGCTGGCATGCTCGCCCGGCACCTGCACGAACAACCGATTCAAACCTGTCTCGGCCAGGCCATACAGCCCGGCACTGAGTACGGCGGCAATGCCTGCGCTGTACAGCGCCTGCACCATCACAAACAACAACAGCGCGGCGGTGGAAAACCCCAACAGGCGCAGTACCGACAATTCGCGCCGCTTACGCGCCACCGCCGCCAACGCACCGGCAAGAATCGCCGCAAACGCACCCGCCAGGGCCAACCCGGCGATGATCCAGAATACGATCGACAGGTTGCGGCTCAACGACTGCACCTGGGCAATGGTGTTCGCCTGGGTCGATACCAACAGGTTCTGCCCGGCGAAATACACCCGCAGCGACTCCACATCGGCGAGGCTGCGCGCGTACAGGCGGAACGCCGGATACACCCGCTGCTCGACTGCACTCACCTCATCACCCGGCCAACCCAATGCCGGCACCGCGCGGCCATCGCGGTAATCTTCCGCCGCTTCGAGCAAGGTCAGGTCGGCGAACAGACCGTCACGGGTGAATGCCTCCAGCGGCAACACCGCCAGCACCTGCACCCGTGTGCGCTGTTCTTCCACACGCCCCGCTACCTGACGTGCGAAGCGAGTTTCCAACAGATCCCCCGGCCGCGCCGCGAGCCTTTCGGCAGCGGTATGGCTCAACACGATCTGGCCCACACCTTTCGGGATTGGCAAACCATCCAACAATGGATCACCCGCTGCGGTCGGCAGCATTTCCAGCACCAGCGCGCCCACCTGCGCCGTCGCCGCAATCTGCCGCGTACGCGGGATGGCAAATGAAACATCGGGGCGCTGGCCGAGTTGCTCGATCAATGCGCTGCTGAATCGACCGCCACCCAGCGGAATAATTTCACGGGTGGAGGGGTCCGTCTCCAGGCGTTCGGTCAAACTGCTGACCAGTCCAAATTTCAGGCCGAACAACACCAGCAACGGCGCGATCACCGCCACCAGCGCCAGCACTGAACAGGCCGACAGCCAGGCGTCCCTGCGGTAGTCCTGCCAGGCGAGCGAGGCCACCAGAGCGATGCGCATCAGCAGGCCTCCCCGAGGGTTGCGGTGACGCCGCCATCGGCATCGCGCCGGCAACTGATGCGCCGCACCGGCAAGCCGCTGGCGCGGGCCAGCGGTTCGTCATGGGTGGCGATCACGCAGGCGGCGCGCTGTTCACGGGCCCGGTCCAGCAGCGCCTGCATCACCCGCTCGGCGTTCAGCGGGTCAAGCGAAGCGGTCGGCTCGTCCGCCAGCACCAATTGCGGCGCATGGGCCAGGGCGCGGGCGCAGCTCACCCGTTGGCGCTGGCCCACCGACAGCGCGGCCGGCGGCTTGCCCATCTGGTCGCTGATGCCCAGTTGCTCGGCCAACCGCGCCACGCTGCCGTCGTCCTCGAGCCCCAGCAGTTGCCGGGGCAAGGCGATATTGCCGCGCACATCGAGAAACCCGAGCAGGCCGCCGGTTTGCAGCACATAGCCCAGGTGACGGCTGCGCAGCGCGGCCAGGGCCGATTGCCGATCGGCGCGCCACAACCCGCCGATGTCCTGTTGATAAAATTGAAACTGGCCCACCTGGTCCGGCGCCAGCACCAGCGCCAGCAGGTCCAGCAAGGTGCTTTTGCCACAGCCACTGGGGCCCACAATCGCCACCTGCTCACCGGCGCGCAACGCCAGCGCCGGAATCAACAGGCTGTAGCGCTGGCTGCCGACGCCCCGGCTCTTGTGCACCGCGCAAAGGTTCAACATCACGGCAGCGTCGACAAAGGCACGCGGTACAACGCGTCGCCCGGCTCGGCATCGCCGAATCGAACCCAGTTCGCCACGTCATTGTGGAAGGTTTCGTAGAGGCGGATTTTCGAATCCAGCTCGTCGATAAAGTCTTCCTGCTCGGCCACGCTCAACGACAACCACAGGTCCTGAGTCATGTTCAGCGACTTGCTGCGATACGGCAGGCCCTCAAGGTATTCACCCAGAATGCCGCCGTCGGCCAGGTTGCCGCCCTTGCGCAAGGCTTGCGGGTCGCGGCTCATGTAGGCCGAAGCACTGGCGATTTCCTGGAAGAAGTCCCTGGGCGAGGTTTGGGTCTTGCGTGCGGCATCGACGATCAGTTTCAGCGACTGCTGCAAGTCGTTGAGCTGCAACTTGGTCAGCATCACGCACACCTGGAACGCCGGCAGCGCCGGGTTGGTGAGGTCACGGTCGGCGGTCCAGGCGCTCACCAGTTGCGGTGCCTGGCTCGCGGCCTTGCGGCCAAGGAAATCCATGTGCATCGCATAACCGACCGCTGCCGACTTGTCCGCCAGACTCGGCGCAGCGCTCAACAACGGCACCGGCTGCGGCGTGTTGCTGCGCACTTGGTGCACCAGGTTGGCGAACACCGTGCCGATCTCATCGACCCGCTCGCCCAGTTTGCGCACATCACCACCGGGCACCGGCGTATACAGGTCGCCGATCTGCGGGTTGGCGTCGGCTGTAAGGATGCGGTACTGGCTCTCGGCACCGGCATGGGTTTTCTTGCCAACATCGGTGCGCAGGTGCAGGGCGTAGACCTTGATCTGCTTGCCCAACGCGGCCTGGCGCACTTCGGCTTCGTTCATCTGGGTGGCGGCGAACGGATCGTTCTTGCGCAGCGCGCCCGCATCGGTCACCAGCAGGATGATGCGCCCGCCGTAACCGGACCAGTCCATGCCTTCCACTGCCTGCATCACCCCGGCAAACGCGTCTTCGTTGAACGAATGGCTCGACACAGTGGAGGCCTTGACCTGGCGCGCCATGTCGAGAAACCGCTGCGGGTCGCGGCCCTGATCGAGGCTGATCAGGGTCTTGGCCACGTATTCCAGGCCAGGGGTTTTCTTGATGCTGTTGCGAAAGCCCACCAGGCCAAAGCTGACGCTGTCCAGCTCGCCGCGCTCGGCGATGCGGGTTTGCAACTCGTGCACCACGTCGCGAATCTGGTCGATGTAGGGCTGCATCGACACGGTCGTATCCACCACCATCACCACCGCGGTGCGGAAAGCATCGGCCTTGATTGCAGGCGCGGCGGGCCTCGCCACGGCGCTGCTGCCGGGGTCGATGGACGCCACGTTGAGCAACTGCACCGGCTGGCCGTTTTCGTCGAAGCTCTCTTTGGAATCGAAGATCGGTAACAGGTAGAACTGGTTCTGCGGCACGGCGCTGGCGGCCGGTTCAAGAGCCAGCACCTGTTGATTGTCGTCGCTGTTTTTCTGCGCCCTGGCCAGTGCACTTTTCGCGGCGGACGGGTCCGCCAGCAGCTTTTCCACCTCGCCGGGCTGGCGCAGGAACATCACCGGCGCACGGCCCGAACGTTCGGTGAACTTGAGCACCAGGCTCTGTTTCCAGTCGCTGACCTGGGAGGCCGGCAACCAACCGTCGCTGCGTCCATCGGTGGCGGCGCCAACGCGCACCCAGGGCTGGCCGCCGGCCGTCTTGCGCTGGTACACGTAGAGCACGGAGAATGCCGGGAGCGCCTTGCCGGACGCACCGCCGGCGTCGCTTGCAAGCGTTGCCCCGGGCTTGCTGAGCACGCGCTGGAACAGGGTTTTCTTGCCGGCCATCAACAGCGGGCGCTGGCCGCCATCCACCTCGGCCACCGCCGCAGGTGCCGTGACGGCCTCGGGCACTGCGGCCGCTGGCGGCGTAGCCGGCTCATCGTTGCCGCTCAACCACCAGAAGCTCGCGCCGCCAATGGCCAGCGCCACGGCAACCGCCACGGCGGCCAGGGCCAACACCGGCCCACGGCGCTGCTCGGACACCGCGCGATGCTGGGTCGGCGTCACCACCGGCTGACGCACCGCTTGCGGCTGCGGCTTGGCAGTCGGGATCTCGATGGATTCGGGCGTGATGCCCGCCAGGTCGAAACTCATCGGCATCGGCAACGGCCGCACCAGGGTGGCCTCCGGGGAATCCATCGGCAGTTGATCGAGCGCAACCAGCAACGCCGCCGCATCCGCGAACCGCTCGGCCGGGTCCTTGGCCAGCAGCTTGCGCAGCACACCCTGATAACGCCCGTGGTGCACCGGCAATTCCGGCAGCGGTTCGGTGAGGTGCGCCAGCGCCGTGGAGAGTGCGTCGGTGCCGTTGTAGGGCAGCTTGCCAACGAGGATTTCGTAGAGCACTACGCCCAGCGCGTACAGGTCGGCGCGGCCATCGATCTCCTGGCCCCGCGCCTGCTCCGGGCTCATGTAGCTCGGCGTGCCCACGGCAAACCCGGCCTGGGTGAACTGGGTGCGGTCGTCGAGGGACTTGGCGATGCCGAAGTCCGACAATACCGCTGTGCCATCGGCGCGAAACAGGATATTCGCCGGCTTGACGTCGCGGTGCACCAGACCCTGGGCATGGGCATACCCCAGCGCCGAGGCAATCTGGCGGATCAGCGTCACCCCTTGCTCCGGCGTCATGCCGGCGGCGATGCGCTCCTTGAGCGTGCCGTTGGGCAGGTATTCCATGGCCATGTAATACAGCTCACCGACATTGCCGATGTCATGGATGGTTACCGTGTGCGGGTGCGACAGCCGCGCCAGGGTCTTGCCCTCGCGCAGGAAGCGCTCGCAGAAACTCGGGTCGGCCGCCAGTGCGGCCGCCATCACTTTCAGGGCGACCTTGCGCTCCAGCGAACGCTGGGTCGCCAAGTACACGCTGGCCATGGCGCCTTCGCCGATCTCGCCGTCGATGTCGTAACCCGGGATCAGGATGTTCATGCCGATACCTTCACGACGATGGCGGTGATGTTGTCCGGCGCGCCCCGGTTGAGCCCCAGGTGCACCAGGCTGCGCACGATTTCATCGGGTGCGTTGTGGCCGAGTACTTCGCGGATTTCATGGTCTTCGACGGTCTTGGTCAGGCCGTCGCTGCACAACAGGTAACTGTCGCCGGGAGCGATCAGCAGCTCCACCGCCGCCAGGTTCAACTGGGCCTCCACGCCCACGGCGCGGGTGACGATATTGGCGCGCGGGTGCGTGCGGGCATCGGCTTCGCTGAGCAGGCCGCTGTCCTGCAGGTCCTGCACGTAGCTGTGGTCGCGGGAGATGCTGTCGAGCACGCCGTCGCGCAGGCGATACAGGCGACTGTCGCCGGCCCACAGGCACACGCCGCGCAGGCCACGGGCGGCGAGCAGCACCACGGTGCTGCCCATCAGGCTGACGCCACGGTTGACGGTTTCTTCGCGCACGGCCGTGTTGATGCGGACCAAGTCGTTGCGCAGCGCCGCTGTGTATTCGTCGAGGGACCGGCCCATCGCCACACTGCGCAGGCTGTCGACGATCAGGCTGCTGACATAGTCCCCCGCCGCGTGCCCGCCCATGCCGTCGGCCACCACCCACAGGCGGTTTTCCGGCAGGTCCAGGCACGCGTCTTCATTGACCTGGCGCACCATGCCCACATGGCTTTTGCTCGCGGATTTGTACGTCGACCCCATCTACACCACACCTTCTTGTCCGAGCAAAAACTGCGCAAAATCGTCGGTGGCAGGCAAGCCCTGGCACCGTAATAAACCGGGGGCGGTCCGCTGCGAACCACGGCCCCACCACAGGCTGGCACCCTCGCAGGCCTGTTCGGCCAGCGCGGCCAGTCGCCCGTGGGGCGAGGTCGCGGCCACCCGTTGCAGGCCGGCGAAACGGCTGTCGACCGCACGCGGTTCGGTCGCCGGCACGCCAAGCCGGTCGAGCCCGGCATTGAAACCTTCGAAGGTGGCGCCGGCATCCAGGGTGCTCAGCAACAGTTCTTCGGCCTGTTCGAACCAGGCATCCGGCCCACCCACCAGCGAGGCCGGGTTGGTGTCGTGATCGAGCAAGGCCACCACCGCCAGCGGGAAATAGCGCCCCACCCGATCAATGCTGGGCATCACCACACCCGCCGCTGCATCCGGCCCGCACACGCCCGGCGCCAGCACAAAGCGCCACAGCGGGCTCACCAGGTAGACGTTGAGCCAGTCGCCGCCCAGGCTGTTCTGGCTCGCGAGCAGGCCCGCCGCCAGCCAGCTATCCCACGGGCCGACAAAACTCTGGGGCAAGGCGCGGCTGACAAAATCGCCACGGCTGGCCAACTTGCCGTAGAAGCCCAGGGTGGTCATAGCCGCTCCGGCAGGCTGAAGCCACTGAGTACGCGGCTTTTGAACGGGTTGAACGCACTGTTGGCACGCAGTTCGTAGGCGATGCTCGCACCGTCCACCCGCAGGCGCAGGTTGAAACGGTCCGGCGAGTTGCCGGCGGTAAGGTCCGATTGCTCCAGCAGGCGGAACCACGCCCACGGGCCGTCCAGCGTCACACC
The DNA here is from genome assembly GCF_034354675.1 of Pseudomonas sp. MH9.3. Taxonomy (NCBI): domain Bacteria; kingdom Pseudomonadati; phylum Pseudomonadota; class Gammaproteobacteria; order Pseudomonadales; family Pseudomonadaceae; genus Pseudomonas; species Pseudomonas sp. MH9.3. Next base: position 3,561,962 of record NZ_CP133785.1, read on the forward strand.
GGAGCGGCCACTGGCCGACGGCGGCATGATGGAAATGCGCACCACGCCAATGCTGCCGGGGTTCGGCCATTGCATCGCCACCGGGCGACTCGGACCGTGGTCGTAGCTCAATTGCTGGCCGTCGAGGTCGAGCAGGAATTGGGTGATCGTAGGGTCCATCGACACCGGCTTGAGTTCAAAGCGCACGATGGGCTGGGTGCCCCCCGCTCTAAAGAACGCGTCACGAATCGCCGCCGCACGCTGGAAGGTTTGCAGCACGCCCGGGGCAATCCCGAGTTTCTGCGCCGCGCCCGGCTGCCAGCGCCAGGTCTGGCTCGACGTGTCCACATAAGGCTGCAGGTACTTGCGAAAGTAGTTGTCCATCACCCCGCCCACGCCGAAGAACTGGCCGAAGTCATCCAGGGTCGCGTCGCGCGCGCTGCCCGGCGACATCGGATAGCGCCCGGCCAACGACTGGCGGTACACATTGACCACTTCGCTGGCCCAGGCCGCGTTCAGTTGATTACGCACCCCACCCATCATGCTGTTGGTAGTGGAGTTGACCACCGACTTGACCATGCCCTGCACCAGCGGCGGCTGGCGTTCGGCATTCAGGCTGACCCGCGTGGCCGCAGCAGCGGCCTGGTTTTTGGCCTCGCCGAGCAGCGCATCGCCGCTGGCGCCGACCATCGCACTGACCTGCACATACAGCGCGTTCATGTCCGCGAGCAGGCCGTCGATGGCAGCGGGTTCGCCTTCGTTCTTGCTGACGATGCTGTTGAGTTCAGCAAAATGCGCGGTTACCGGATCATCCACTGCCGCCGGGGTATTGGCGGTCGGTTGTTCCTGGCCGAGCAGGCTGCCCAGGCGCTCCTTGAGCTTGTCGACGCCGCCTTCCACCGGCACGCCCTTGGCCACCAGTTGACGCTCTTCGGCTTGCAGATCGGTTTCCCTGGCCACCGCCACCAGCAGTTTTTTCAGTGGCGATGTCGGCCCGGAGATCACCCGCAGCACATCGGCCGCCTGGGCCACGCTGGTGATCGGCACGAAGTCGATGTCCGCGAGCAACGCATCCCACTGGCGCTGGTAATCCTGGAAGTACAGACGGCGCACATCGGCGGCCAGGCTCACCACATTCTGTTGATCGGCCGGTTCATTGCCCAGTACCCATTGCTCTTCCGCCAGGGTGCCGGTCTGGTTGAGGCTGCTCAGCAGGAACGCCTGGCGATAACCCTTGGCGGTAAAAAAGCCGCTCAATGGCTCGCCCAACGGCTTGCCGCTCTTGCGGCTGAACACCAGCGCGGCATCCCGCCCGGCCGCCTCGTTGAGGCGAAAGTCAGGGATGCCGTCGGGCAGTTTCTGGCGCTTGACCCGGTCATACACGCGCTGGGCCACCGGCAGTTGCTGCAACTGGCGACGCAAGTCGTCGATCAGGCGCGGGTCCAGTCGCGCATTCGGCGGATGGCGGTCGAACAGCGCCTGCAAATGCCCGGCCAGCGCCTGGCGCTGATCGGCCGGCAGGTCCCGTGGCAGGTTGCGGTCCCAGTCCAGCGCGATCCAGGCCTTGATGAAGTCCGGATCGTAATGCTCGCTGTCAGCCAGCATCAGGTAGGCCTTGAGGCCTTCGTACAGGAAGTCCGAATTGCCGCCGCCGTGCAGTTGCTCTTCGATGCGCGTCACCAGACGGGGCGCAAACACGGCGATCAACAGCTTGCGGTAGACACTGGCGGATTCGGCTCCGAGCATGTCGCCCTGATACAGCCCCAAGCCTTCGGACCAACTGGGCGAGTCGCCCGCCAGGTTCTTCACCGCATTGAGCAGCGGCAGTACGGCGAGCACGTCACGCTGTGCCGGACTGAGGTTCTGCACGGTCTGGCCCAGGGGCTCGACCTTCTGGTCGACCTGGGCGATATAGGCCTGGTTGGCGCGATAACTCACCCACCACACAGCGCTGACCACAACGACCAGCGCCACGGTGGCCGCGAGAACGCCGCGCGCCAGCCATTTGCGCCGCCGCTCGACCTTCGGGTTCACGCCAACCAGTCCACGCTCGGCAAACGCCACGGCGGTAAAGAGTTTTTCGATGAAGTAGCTGCGCCCGGTGCCGCTCTGACGTGCCAGGTGCTGGCGGTCCAGGTTCATGCTCTGGGCCATCGCACCGATCAGGCGATCGATCGGGCTGCCTTCCTGAGTGCCGCTGGTGAAGTAAACGCCGCGCAACAGCACGCGCTCTTCGAACGCATTGGGCTTGAACACGCCTTCGAGGAAGCTTTGCAGGCAATCCTTCAGCGCACCGAACTGCTGTGGGAAGCCGTAGATCAGGTCGCGCCGCGCCGGGTCGCGCTCCTGTTGCAGGCGCTCCACCAGACGCTCGTTGAGACGCTGTTCCAGGCCGGCAAATTCGCTCTGCAGATGGGCCAGCGGGCTGTCGCTGTTTTTCCCCTCGTCCAGGGCAAAGGTCATGCCCCACACCTGGGCGCGTTCTTCCTTGCTCAGGTTGTCGAAGAACTCCATGAAGCCCGGCACCAGGTCGAGCTTGGTCAGCATCAGGTAGATCGGGAAGCGCACGCCCAACTGGGTGTACAGCTCCTGGATACGCAGACGGATTGCCGCGGCGTGGGCGGCGCGCTCGGCGTCGGTTCCGAGCAGCAAATCCGACAGACTGATGGCGATGAACGCACCGTCGATGGGGCGACGCGAGCGCTGTTTTTTCAGCAGGTCGAGAAAGCCCAGCCAGGCGGCCTTGTCCACCGTCGAGTTGCTGTCCTGGGTGGTGTAGCGGCCGGCGGTGTCGAGCAGTACCGCCTGATCGGTAAACCACCAGTCGCAATTGCGCGTGCCGCCGACCCCACGTACCGCACCGGCGCCGAGCTGGGCGGCCAGCGGAAAATGCAGGCCGGAATTGACCAGCGCGGTGGTCTTGCCCGACCCCGGCGGCCCGATGATCACGTACCACGGCAGCTCGTAGAGGTTGCGCCGCTCATCACCGCCCAGCTTGGCTTTTTTCAGCAACGCCAGGGCTTCGTCCATGCGCTGGCGCAGGGTCGACAATTCTTCGGCAGTGGCCACGCTGTTAGGGTCCGCCGGGGTGTCGGCAGCGAGGCTGCGCAGCACTTCGGCAGCCTGGCGGCGGGCCTGGATGATGCGCCACACGCGGTAGGCGACCCACACCGCAAACACCAGGATGATCAGCGCCCAGCGCCGGCCTTCGGGCACCAGCACGTCGAGCAACGGTCCGACGAACCAGATGATCAGGCTCAGGGCGATCAGGCCCAGCAGCGGGATCACCCAGCGAATCATGAAACTGAAAAACGCCTTCACTCGACGCCCTCCGCCAATACGGTGATTTCAACCCGGCGATTGCGGGCACGGCCTTCTGCGGTCGCGTTGGTCGCCAGCGGTTCGGTGTCACTGCGGCCTTCGGCACTGAAGCGCTCGGCCTGGCCGGTCTTGGCGGCGAGAATCTCCAGCACCGACTTGGCCCGTGCTTCGGACAAGGCCCAGTTGGACGGGAAGCGCAGCGTGGCAATCGGGCGGTTGTCGCTGTGGCCGGTAACACGCACCTGGCCCTTGACCTTGCGGATGGCGTCAGCGATGCGCAGCATCAACGGCTGGTAGTTGTCGACGATACTCGCGCTGGCCGAGGCGAACAGCTCGTCACCCTTGATCGTCACCACGGAGCGGTCGACCTTGTCCTCCACCGCAACGCGACCGGCCTTGATGTCTTCGGCCAGAAAGCCCGCCAGGCGCGGCCGTTCGATGACTTTGGGCTGCGCCACCGGACGGTCGATGGCCTGCACCGGGATCTCGCCCAGGGCGTGGATGTTCTTGAACACTGGCTCTGCGTCCGAGGCCAGCTTCAGGCGCAAGCCGAACAGCAAGGCCAGCAGCAGCGCCAGGCCAATGGCCACGGCGATCCACGGCGGCATGAACTGCGCCAGGCGATCGCGCGCCACGGTCACGCCGCGCCAGTGCGGCGACAGCTCGCGCTCATGCTCGCCACGGGCACTGCGAATCGCTGCGGCGGTGCGCTCACGTAGCGCTTCGAGCTGGCTGCGACCGTCGTTCATCACGCGGTAGCGACCTTCGAAACCCAGACACAGACACAAGTACAGCAGCTCCAGCAGGTACAGGCGTTCCCGTGGGCTTTGCAGGCAATGGTCGAGCAACTGGAAAACCTTTTCGCCGCCCCAGGCTTCGTTGTGCACGGTGATCAGCAAACTCTGTTTGCCCCAGTCGCTGGTGCTGCCCCACGGCGTGCTGAGCACGGCTTCATCGAGGGCGGTGCACAGCGCGTAACGCGCCAGCAGCACTTCGTTGCGCGGGGTGCCGGCGGCTTCAGCGCGCTCTTCGAACTGGCGCAGGTAGGCCAGCAACTGCGCGCGCAGACTGGCCGGCGCCGGGTGGGCGATCGTGTTGCGCAGGCGCGTCAGCAGCGCCAACAGCGGGCCGGCAGCACTTTCCAGTGGGTTGAGGCCCTGGCTTTTACCGGTGAGGATCGGCGCCGCCGGCATTGCCAACGGGGCAGGCTCGGCACGCGCAGGTTCCGGCGCGCGGCCTCCCGGGCGCGGCATGAACTGGGTGCGGTCATCGTCATTGGGATGCATCGCGGTTTATCCTCGAATCGCCCAGAAGGCCAGGTTCAAGCCCGGGAACTGCCCGGCGATATGAAAGGCGAACCCACCGGAATTACCCAGTTGCTGCCAGTGTTCGCTGCCACGGTCCAGCTCGTAGTAGGTGGAGCCTGCGTGGTACGGCAGTTGGCGCGGCGCCACCGGCAGGGGCAGCAGGCCGATGCCCGGCAGTTGCAGGTTGACCAGGTCGCGGATGTGCTCCACCGAACCGACCTTGCTCTGCTGGCCGAAGCGCGCGCGCAGGGTTTCGCCGGGCACATCGGCGCGCACCACGAGGATGAAGCTGGCGCTGTCGAGCAGGGTCTTGTCCGCCAGCATGGCAACATGCACGCCGTAGGCTTTCTCGACAATCGGGATCGGCGTGGCCTTGCTGTCGATCAGCATCGACAGCGCTTCACGCAGCGCCGCCATTACCGGGGCGAAGCTCAGAGCCAGGTCGTCGTGCTGGTAGTGCGGGTATTCCTGGGGACGTCGACCCGAGGTGGCAAAGGTGGAGAATTCACCGGCCAGACTCACCAGTTCGCTGAAGAACCGCTCCGGGTGCAGCGGGCTCAGTTGGGTCAGGTGCTGGATCAGCGGCTGCGCACGGTTGACCAGTTGCAGCAGCATGAAATCGGCAATCTCCGAGGCGCCGCCAGCGCCCGAAGCCACCACGCGTCCGGCCAGGGCTTCGCCGCGCTGGTGCAGCAGGCCGAGCAATTCACTGCGAAACGCGCTCAGCGGTTTGCTGGCGGCCACGTCCAGCACCGGCGGGATGTAGGTGTCGTCGAGCACCAAGGCGCGGTCGGCGCGTTTTTCCTTGATGCGCACCAGGCCCACGGCGGCGTAGTCGCTGATGCCATCTTCGGCGATGAGCAGGCGCAAGGCTCGCGCGCCCACCGCCACGGGTGTGCGGTTTTCGAACGGTGCGTTATCGTCGCGCACTTCGCGCACCTGGCTCACGTAACGCGCTGCTTCCAGCGCTTCGCCCGCCTCCACCGTGTCCCGCGCACCGGCACGCTTGAGCGGCAAGGCCAGGTACACCAGGCCGTCGCGCAGGTTGTCGTCGATGTTCAGCGGGCTTGGCGCCAGGTCATCCTGAGGAATATTGAACGGCGTGCCATCGGGCAACAGGCCCCGCGCCGAGACAATCGCCAGCTTGCCCTGGGCCAGCAGGCCCTGGTCGATCAGCAGCTCGGAAAAGCCCCAGGCGCCGGCAGACAGCGGGCGGCTGCGAGCATCAATCAGGTTCTCGAGGTAACGGTCATGCTGCTGGAAGTGCTGCGTTCCGATGAACATGCCTTCCGACCAGACCACGCGATTGTTCCAGGACATGGGAGCTCCGATGATTTCTTATTGGGCAGGGCTGGAGGGGGGAGCCACGACGTCGGCGCGCACGGCACGTACATCGAGGCTGATCTGGTATTCGGTATTCTGGCGCGGCGGCACGTTGATCACCGTGCGCCATTGCGCGCGGTCCAGTTCGCGATAGCCCACCAGCAGGCAGACCTGGCGCGTGGCGGGGTCGAGGTTGCGCCGGATGCTCAGTTGCTGGCCGGGCTGCACCATCACTTCGTCCTGGTCCAGCAGGTCGAGGCCGAGGGTGGACTGCGCGCGGTCGGCCAGGGCGAAGTAGTCGGAGCGGGCGAAGGTGGCGGCGTTTTTCAGTTCGAAAATGCGCACCCGTACCGGCGCGGCCTGGCCATTGGCGCCGGGGTTGAGCCCGGCAATGGCGTGAAAATGCAACGTGATGGCGGCGCTGTTCGCGTCGGCTTCAGCCGCGCTTTCGGGCCTGGCCGCATCCTTCGCACACGCCGTCAGCAGCAGCGCGGTGGCGGCTGCGAGTAAAAACCTGAAAATCATCCTGTGTCCTCAATGACGTACTTGGCTATCCGTTGAATCCTGGGTCGCGTCGGGGTCAGCGACGCTGTCGTGCGCTGTGCTCCTCGTAGGCCCGGCTGAACTCGCGGCCGAACAGGTCCTGGAAATCTTCCTGGGCCTCGCGGGAAATATTGCTGTAGAGCTCGGTGAACTGCTGCCAGTACTGGGCCTGACGCGAACCATTGAAAAGACTCGACAGCCCGCCGGGCTTGCCCATGCGCTCTTCCAACTGCGCCGGCTCAAAGCGCGCCAGCAAGTGCTTGATCGCCGCTTCCACGCCGGCCATCACCGCCAACTGGTGCGCGCGCAGGTCATCGAAACTCTCGCGCACGGCCACATCCGGCGCCATGAACGCCTGGTTGCCATGACGCAGCAACAGCAGTAACGCTTCGTCGGCATTCGGGGCAAATTTCAACGGATTGTTTTCGGCGGGCTGGATCATGGTCTGCTGCATGCGGAACTCGCCCTTGAGGCTCGCGCGGGCACGCAACACGTCTATCAGGCCTTCGACCATCAGCCGGTAGCTGCGGCCGATGCTCTCCATCTGGGCGCTGGCGGCGGCGTTGTCCAGGCGCAGCGCGTCAAGGCCGGCACCGCGCAGGAAGGCTTGCAGAAGGTCGGGCTGGGGCGGAGTTTCGGCCACGGGGAGCACAGGCTCGACCACAGGTGGCGCCGCGATAATGGGTGCGCGGGGCGGCACATCGCCGAGCAGGTCCCAGTCTTCGGGAATCACTGCAGCCGACGCCCCTGCCGGTTCGACAAGCGGCGCAACGACGGGCGCGGGTGGGCGGAAATCGTGTTGCTCGGACGGCACATGATCGGCCAGGGTCGGCGGTGGTACGGCGGCGGGGGAGAGAAAGTCGAACAGGTCCGGCAGGGTGTCCATCGACGAGGCGCCCTGAAACTGCGGTGCAATCGCAGGCGTGGCCTTGGGCGTGTTCGCGACGGCGCCCATCAGCGACTCGAAGCTGTTCGGCGAGTCACCGGCAAAGGCTTGGCTTTCAATGGCTTGCACATTGAAATCGATGCGCGCCTGGATTTCGTAATCACCAATGCGGATCAACTCGCCGTCCTGTAACGGCTCGCTGTTACCGCGCCGCATACGAATGCCGGCGTTAACCAACTCCACACCATTGGTGCTGTTATCGGTTAAATAATAACGGCCATCCTTGTATTGAATAACGCAATGTTGTGAAGAGACCAGGCGCTCTGGATCGGGCAATACCCAGTCATTTTCCGAACTGCGGCCGATCGCCATCGAGCCCTGATTAATGGACTTTTCGGGGCACTGCCCAGGGGTGATCTTGTGATAACTAGTGATAGTCAAACACAGCGACATCTTGCCTCCTTGCTGATACTTCGCCGCGCAGTCGATTCCCGGGGCAGCGTTTCCCGAGATTCACCTTCAGGTCGCGCAACCGACCTTCGGAACCTGCTTTTGTCAGCATGATCGCTGATCTTAACCGGGCTCTGTGACAAAAATCCTGCGGGGGTGCTTCACTCGACCCGCCAGTCGCGCAAGTTGTTAAACACCGCACATCTGTCACAGAGGGCGAATAGCTTACCTTGACAAGGCGTAACTACTACACCAAAAATGCACAACTTCTTGCATAGATGTGATGTCACATTAGTGGCATTCGATTTATATGACAAAGAAACCATGCAAAGTTCCTCGCGTAACTAATGCATGAATTGCTCGCCTTCCAGCGGGCTGATAGGGAGATCAATTTCAGTGGATGTGCCGTTGCTGCTCACCGCCGTTTCCGCGAACTCGCCGTGTGGCGAAGACATGGAATATGACGCGCAATTTCTCCAACTGGAACGTGATGCCAAGGGCCAGCCCGAGCGCAGCATGGGCGATTCCATCCTGCCCGCCGAACCCCCGGAATGGCGTAGCATCCAGCAGCAAAGTCTCGACTTGCTGCAGCGCAGCAAAGACCTGCGCATCACCCACTTTCTGCTGCAAAGCGCCCTCGCCCTCCAGGGTGTCTCGGGGCTGGCCGACGTCCTCACGCTGATCGATGCGCTGCTGCGCCAATACTGGGCCGAGCTGCATCCGCGCCTGGATGCCGACGACGACAACGACCCGACCGTGCGCATCAACGCGCTCTCCGGCCTGGCCAGCGACACCACCGTCCGCCTGCTGCGCGAAAGCATCCTCACGCGCTCGCGCACCTTCGGCCCGGTGACCCTGCGCGCCGCGCTCAATGCCAGCGGCCTGCTGAGCTTCCCCGATGAGCAACTCGGCGCGCAGCAACTCAACGCTGCGTTCCTCGACAGCGATCCCGACCAGCTGCAAGCCACCCGCGACGCCCTGAACGCGGCGCGTGCCGCCTGCGAAGCCATCGAACAACAGGTCAACGATCAGGTCGGTTCCGCCCAGGGCGTGGACCTCAGCGCCTTGAAGCAGCCGCTCAAACAGGCGTTACACCTGCTCAATCAAGCGGTGCCCGGCACCGACAGCAGCCGCGAACCCGAGGCCGTCAGTGACGACAATGCCCCCTCGGTCGACTTCGCCGCAGCCCCGGCCGCACCGCGTCCGGCTGGCGATATCGCCAGTCGCGATGACGTGCTGCGCAGCCTCGACAAGATCCTTGCGTATTACACCCGGCACGAGCCTTCAAGCCCGCTGCCGGTGCTGTTGAATCGCGCAAAGAATCTGGTGCACGCCGATTTCGCGGCCATCGTGCGCAATCTGATTCCCGACGGCATGTCCCAATTTGAAAACCTGCGCGGCCCGGACGGCGAGTAAGCCGCTTGACTGAGCAGTAACAACACCGTCGCTCAAGCGACCAGGAGCAGCAACGTGGCGAAGCAAAGTTCTCAGAAGTTCATCGCGCGCAACCGCGCGCCTCGGGTGCAGATCGAGTACGACGTCGAGCTTTACGGCGCCGAGAAAAAGGTCCAGCTGCCCTTCGTGATGGGCGTGATGGCCGACCTCGCCGGCAAGCCTGCCGAGCCTCTGGCGGCAGTCGCCGACCGCAAGTTCCTTGAAGTGGACGTCGACAACTTCGACTCGCGCCTCAAGGCCATGCAGCCGCGCGTAGCGTTCCATGTCCCCAACGAACTGACCGGCGAAGGCAACCTGAGCCTGGACATCACCTTCGAAAGCATGGACGACTTCAGCCCCGCCGCCGTGGCACGCAAGGTCGACTCGCTGAACCAGCTGCTCGAAGCGCGCACCCAACTGGCCAACCTGCTGACCTACATGGACGGCAAGACCGGCGCTGAAGAAATCATCATGAAGGCGATCAAGGACCCGGCACTGCTCCAGGCACTTGCCAGCGCGCCGAAGCCTGCAGGGGATCAGTAATCATGACCGACACTACCGTTCGCGAAGGCGCGCTCAACCTGGGCGCCACCGAAGAAACCAGCGAGTTCGCATCCCTGCTGATGCAGGAATTCAAGCCCAAGACCGAGCGTGCCCGCGAAGCCGTGGAAACCGCCGTGCGCACCCTGGCCGAACAGGCCCTGGCGCAAACCGATCTGGTGTCCAACGACGCGATCAAGTCGATCGAATCGATCATCGCCGCCATCGACGCCAAGCTCACCGCCCAGGTCAACCAGATCATCCACCACCAGGACTTCCAGCAACTGGAAAGCGCCTGGCGGGGTCTGCACTACCTGGTCAACAACACCGAGAGCGATGAGCAGCTGAAGATTCGCGTGCTCAACATCTCCAAGCCCGAACTGCACAAGACCTTGAAGAAATTCAAGGGCACCGCGTGGGACCAGAGCCCGATTTTCAAGAAGATGTACGAAGAGGAATACGGTCAGTTCGGCGGCGAACCTTATGGCTGCCTGGTAGGCGACTACTACTTCGACCAGTCGCCACCGGACGTGGAGCTGCTGGGCGAGCTGTCGAAAGTCTGCGCCGCCATGCACTCGCCATTCATCGCTGCGGCCTCGCCGACCGTGATGGGCATGGGCTCGTGGCAGGAGCTGTCGAACCCGCGCGACCTGACCAAGATCTTCACCACCCCGGAATACGCCGGCTGGCGCTCGCTGCGTGAATCGGAAGACTCGCGCTACATCGGCCTGACCATGCCGCGCTTCCTCGCGCGCCTGCCGTACGGCGCCAAGACCGACCCGGTGGAGGCCTTCGCCTTCGAAGAAAACACCGACGGCGCCGACAGCTCCAAGTACACCTGGGCCAACGCCGCGTACGCGATGGCGGTGAACATCAACCGTTCGTTCAAACACTACGGCTGGTGCTCGCGCATCCGTGGCATCGAGTCCGGCGGCGAAGTGGAAAACCTGCCGGCGCACACGTTCCCGACTGACGACGGTGGCGTGGACATGAAGTGCCCGACCGAAATCGCCATCAGCGACCGCCGTGAAGCGGAACTGGCCAAAAACGGTTTCATGCCGCTGCTGCACAAGAAAAATACCGACTTCGCCGCATTCATCGGCGCCCAGTCGCTGCAAAAACCGGCCGAATACGACGACCCGGACGCCACCGCCAACGCCAACCTCGCCGCGCGCCTGCCGTACCTGTTCGCCACCTGCCGTTTCGCGCACTACTTGAAGTGCATCGTGCGCGACAAGGTCGGCTCCTTCAAAGAGAAGGACGAGATGCAGCGCTGGTTGCAGGACTGGATTCTCAACTACGTCGACGGCGACCCTGCGCACTCCACCGAAACCACCAAGGCCCAGCACCCGTTGGCTGCCGCCGAAGTGATCGTGGAAGACGTCGAGGGCAACCCGGGTTACTACAACTCCAGGTTCTACCTGCGCCCGCACTACCAGCTTGAAGGGCTGACGGTGTCGTTGCGCCTGGTCTCGAAGCTGCCTTCGGCGAAAAGCGCTTGACCCAACGTTGAGCTAGCTCTTCTGTGGGAGGGGCTTGCTCCCGATGGCATCACCTCGATCGGCCTGACAGACCGAGTTGCCTGCATCGGGGGCAAGCCACCTCCCACAGAGAAGCACTGCCCCTTTCGGGGCATAACAAATTCAGTGGCCTGGGCCACACAGGGAGAAAACATGGCTGTTGATATTTTCATCAAGATCGGCGACATCAAGGGCGAGTCCATGGACAAGGCCCACAAGGACGAAATCGACGTGCTGAACTGGAGCTGGGGCATGGCTCAGTCCGGCAACATGCACGTGGGCGGTGGCGGAGGCGCCGGCAAGGTGAATATCCAGGACCTGTCGCTGACCAAGTACGTCGACAAGGCGTCACCTAACCTGATGATGCACTGCGCCAGCGGCAAGCACATCGACAAGGTCAAGCTGACCGTGCGCAAGGCCGGTGGCGAGAGCCAGGTCGAGTACATGGTGATCAACCTGGAAGAAGTGCTGGTCACGTCCCTGAGCACCGGCGGTTCGGGCAGCGATGATCGCCTGACCGAGAACGTCACGCTGAACTTCGCCCAGGTGCTGGTCGACTACCAGCCACAGAAAGCCGACGGCACCAAAGACGGCGGCCCGATCAAGTTCGGCTGGAACATCCGGTCCAACACCAAGCGTTGATAGCCTTTGTGGCCGCGGCCTCGCGCTGCGGCCCAAAGGTTTTTGTTCCTCTCGCAACCCGTCCGTGGAGCTGCTTTGGTGGTAACTGAAATCGCTTCCCGCGACCGTCTGCAACCGTCCCTGCTGGACCGGTTGACCGACGACGACCCAACCAATCCCAAGGAAAGCGCCGACAAACGCGTGCTGTCCCTGACCCAATTAAAAGCCTCGGTGCTGCGCGACCTGGCGTGGCTGCTCAACACCACGTCGTTGCTGGATGCCGATGCCACGCTGCACACCCCGGCCGGTACGTCGGTGGTCAATTACGGCCTGCCGGCGCTGGCGGGCAACAGCGTTTCCAGCTTGGATATCAAGGCGCTCGAAGCCCTGATCTACCAGGCGATTGCCACCTTTGAGCCACGTATCTTGCGCCACACCCTGCGCGTCAAGGCGCGGGTCGGGCATGGCGAGATGAACCACAACGCGCTGAGTTTCGAGATCGAAGGCGACCTGTGGGCGCAGCCGGTGCCGTTGCGCCTGCTGCTGCAAACCGACCTCGATCTTGAATCCGGCCATGTGCGTGTGGTCAACGCCGACCAGCGGAGACGCCCATGAACCCGCGCCTGCTGGAGCTGTACAACCAGGAACTGCACCACGTGCGCGAAAGCGCCGCCGAGTTCGCCCGGGAATACCCGAAGATCGCCAGTCGGCTGACGTTGTCCGGTATGGACTGCGCCGACCCGTACGTCGAACGCCTGCTCGAAGGCTTTGCCTACCTCACGGCCCGCGTGCAGCTCAAGCTCGACGCCGAGTACCCGACCTTCACCCACAACCTGTTGGAAATCGCTTACCCCCACTATCTGGCACCAACGCCGTCGATGACCGTGGTGCAGCTGCAGACCGACCCCGACGAAGGCTCTCTGGCCAGCGGCTTTCCCCTGCCTCGCGACACCGTATTGCGCGCCGCACTGGGCCGCGAAACCCAGACCTGCTGCGAGTACCGCACTGCGCACCCGGTGACGTTGTGGCCGCTGCAGGTGAGCAACGCCGAGTACTTCGGCAACCCCGCCGCCGTACTCGGCCGCCTGGCTGCCAGCGAGCCGAAAGCCAAGGCCGGCCTGCGCCTGACCCTGCGCACCGGCGCCGAACTGCCGTTCAACAGCCTCGACCTGGACAACCTGCCGCTGTACCTCAGCGGTGCCGACGAGCAACCGTTCCGCCTCTACGAACAATTGCTCGGCAATGCCTGCGCCGTGTTTGCGCGCAAGCCGGGTGGCGACTGGGTCGAGCGCCTGCCCAAAGATGCGCTGCGCTCGCGAGGCTTTGACGATGCCGACGCGGCAATGCCGGTGGTGGCGCGTGCGTTTCAGGGCTATCGCCTGCTGCAGGAATACTTCGCCCTGCCCCATCGCTTTCTGTTCGTCGAGTTCGCCGAACTGAGCCGCGCAGTCAAACGCTGCGACGGCCAGGAGCTGGAGCTGATCGTGCTGTTCGACCGTCACGAGCCGAGCCTGGAAGGCAGTGTCGGTGCGGCGCAGTTCCTGCCGTTCTGCACGCCGGCGATCAACCTGTTCCCCAAGCGCGTGGACCGCATCCATTTGTCCGACCGCGTCAACGAACACCACGTGATCGCCGACCGCACGCGGCCGATGGACTTCGAGATTCACTCCTTGAGCGGCATCACCGGCCACGGTACCGGGCCGGAGCAACCGTTCCTGCCGTTTTACGCGGTGCGCGATCCGTCGCGCTACGGCCGTGATCAGGCGTACTACACGGTGCGCCGCGAGCCCCGTGTATTGTCCAGCGACCAGCGCCGCAACGGCCCGCGCTCCACCTACGTGGGCAGCGAAACCTTCGTCAGCCTGGTGGACAGCCGCCAGGCGCCTTATGGCCACGACTTGCGTCAACTGGGCGTGACCGCGCTGTGCACCAACCGCGACCTGCCGCTGTTCATGAGCGTGGGCAACGGCAAGACTGACTTCACCCTCGCCGACAGCGCGCCGGTGTTGGCCGTGCGTTGCGTGGCCGGGCCAAGCCGTCCGCGCGCCAGCCACGCCCACGATGCCAAGGCGTGGCGGCTGATCAGCCAGCTGTCGCTCAATTATCTGTCCCTGAGCGAGCAAGGCCAGGGCGCCGGCGCCTTGCGCGAACTTCTGCGTCTGTATGGCGACAGCAACGACGCCGCCCTGCCATTGCAGATCGAAGGCCTGCGCGAGGTCAGCAGCAAAGCCGTGACCCGGCGCTTGCCGATGCCCGGCCCGATTGTGTTCGGGCGCGGCCTGGAGATCACCCTTGAATTCGATGAAAACGCGTTTCGCGGCACCGGCGTGTTCCTGCTCGGTGCGGTGCTCGAACGCTTCCTGGCACGCTACGTGTCGATCAACAGTTTTACCGAGACGGTGATCCGTACCACCGAACGCGGCGAGATCATGCGATGGAAAGCCACGCCCGGACGGCGTCCGACCCTGTGAGTACCCTGGAGGCGATGCACCAGGCGCCCTGGGAATATGACTTCTTCCAGGCGCTGCGGCGTATCGAGTGCGAATCGCCGGACCTGCCGCGCCTGGGCCATTCCCTGCGCCTGGCGGACGACCCGCTGCGCCTCGGGCAACAGGCCGCTTGCACCTTCGCCCCGGCCACTTTGGCCTCGGTCGACCCCGGCGGCGACGGCAAACCGGCACGGCTCGAACAGTTCTTCTTCGGCCTCGGCGGCCCCAACGGCCCGCTGCCGCTGCACATCACCGAGTACGTACGCGAGCGTCAGCGCAACAACGCCGACAGCACCAGCAAGCAGTTCCTGGATGTGTTCCATCATCGTCTGCTGAGCCTGTTTTACCGGGCCTGGGCCGAGGCGCGGCCGACGGTCAGCCACGACCGCCCGGACGATGACTACTGGTCCGCGCGCCTGGCGGCGTTAAGCGGACGAGGCATGCCGAGCCTGTTGAATCAGGGGCTGATCCCCGACACGGCGAAGCTGCATTACAGCGGCCACCTGTCAGCGCAAACCCGCTACCCGGACGGTTTGAAAGCCATCCTCAGCGAGTATTTCGGCCTGCCGGTGGAAATCGAGGAATACGTCGGCCAATGGCTGGAGCTGCCCGAGCGCAGCCGTGTGGGTGTCAGCGCCAACCAGTTGGGCGTGGATTTCTGCCTGGGCAGTCATGTGTGGGACCGCCAGCATAAATTCCGCATCCGCCTGGGCCCGCTCACGCTCCAGGACTACATGGGCATGCTCCCAGGCGGTCAGCCGTTCAACGAGCTGGTGGCCTGGGTGGCCGAGTACCTGGGCCATGAACTGGACTGGGACTTGAACCTGATTCTGCAACAACCCGAAGTTCCGAAACTGCAGCTTAACGGCCAGTTCCGCCTGGGCTTCAACACCTGGCTCGGCCAACCCGAGCGAGACGCCAACGACCTAATCCTGGCCCGGCATTACGCCGACCACGCCACCACCTCAAGGAATCCAGAGCATGGGTGAAATCAGTCGCGCCGCACTGTTCGGCAAACTCAACAGCGTGGCCTACAAGGCCATCGAAGCCGCCACGGTGTTCTGCAAACTGCGGGGCAACCCGTACGTGGAACTGGCCCACTGGTTTCACCAGTTGCTGCAACTGCAGGACTCGGACCTGCACCGAATCATCCGCCAGTTCAACGTGGAGCCGGCACGCCTGGCCCGCGACCTCACCGAAGCCCTGGACCGCCTGCCGCGCGGCTCGACCTCGATCACCGACCTGTCCTCCCACGTGGAAGAAGCCGTGGAACGCGGCTGGGTCTACGGCAGCCTGATGTTCGGCGAAAGCCAGGTGCGCACCGGCTACCTGGTGCTGGGCATTCTGAAGACGCCAAGCCTGCGCCACGCGCTGCTGGGCTTGTCGTCGGAGTTCGACAAGATCAAGGCCGAAGCCCTGAGCGAGCGGTTTGACGAGTACGTCGGCGATTCGCCCGAGAATGCCTTGAGTGCCAGCGATGGCTTCAACGCCGGCGTGCCGGGCGAAGCCAGCGGTGCCATGGCGCCGAGCGCGATGGGCAAGCAGGAAGCCCTCAAGCGCTTCACCGTCGACCTGACCGAACAGGCGCGCAGCGGCAAGCTCGACCCTATCGTCGGGCGTGACGAAGAGATCCGCCAACTGGTGGACATCCTCATGCGCCGCCGCCAGAACAACCCGATCCTCACCGGTGAAGCCGGCGTGGGCAAGACTGCCGTGGTCGAAGGTTTCGCCCTGCGCATCGTCGCCGGCGACGTGCCGCCCGCGCTCAAAGACGTGGAGCTGCGCAGCCTTGACGTCGGCCTGCTGCAAGCCGGCGCGAGCATGAAAGGCGAGTTTGAACAGCGCCTGCGCCAGGTCATCGAAGACGTGCAGGCCTCGCCCAAGCCGATCATCCTGTTTATCGACGAAGCCCACACCCTGGTGGGTGCCGGTGGCGCTGCCGGCACGGGTGATGCGGCCAACCTGCTCAAGCCCGCCCTAGCCCGTGGCACCCTGCGCACCGTGGCCGCCACCACCTGGGCCGAGTACAAAAAGCACATCGAGAAAGACCCGGCCCTGACCCGCCGTTTCCAGGTGGTACAGGTGGCCGAACCGTCGGAAGACAAGGCGCTGCTGATGATGCGTGGCGTGGCCTCGACCATGGAAAAACACCACCAGGTGCAGATCCTCGACGAAGCCCTGGAAGCCTCGGTGAAGCTCTCGCACCGCTACATTCCGGCACGCCAGTTGCCGGACAAATCCGTGAGCCTGCTGGACACCGCCTGCGCCCGCGTCGCCATCAGCCTGCACGCGGTACCGGCCGAAGTCGACGACAGCCGCCGTCGTATCGAGGCGCTGGAAACCGAGCTGCAAATCATCGCCCGCGAGCATGCCATCGGCATCGACATCGGCGCGCGCCAGAGCAACAGCGAAGCCTTGCTGAGTGCCGAACGCGAGCGTCTGGCGACCCTGGAAAGCCGCTGGGCCGAAGAGAAAACCCTGGTGGACGAGCTGCTGGCGACCCGCGCGACCCTGCGTGAAAAAGCTGGCGTGGTGGACAGCGGCAACGACCAGTTGCGTGCACAGTTGGTCGACCTGCAACAGCGCCTCACCGCCCTTCAAGGCGAAACCCCGCTGATCCTGCCGACCGTGGACTACCAGGCCGTGGCCTCGGTGGTCGCCGACTGGACCGGCATCCCGGTGGGCCGCATGGCGCGCAACGAGCTGGAGACGGTGCTCAACCTCGACCAGCACCTGAAAAAACGCATCATCGGCCAGGACCACGCCTTGCAGATGATCGCCAAGCGCATCCAGACCTCCCGCGCCGGCCTCGACAACCCGAGCAAGCCGATTGGCGTGTTCATGCTCGCCGGCACCTCCGGCGTGGGCAAGACCGAAACCGCCCTGGCCCTGGCCGAAGCCATGTACGGCGGCGAGCAGAACGTGATCACCATCAACATGAGCGAGTTCCAGGAAGCCCATACCGTGTCCACACTCAAGGGCGCGCCACCGGGCTATATCGGCTACGGCGAAGGCGGCGTGCTGACCGAAGCGGTGCGACGCAAACCCTACAGCGTGGTGCTGCTGGACGAGGTGGAAAAAGCCCATCCGGACGTGCATGAGATCTTCTTCCAGGTCTTCGACAAGGGCGTGATGGAAGACGGCGAAGGCCGCGTGATCGACTTCAAGAACACCCTGATCCTGCTGACCACCAACGCCGGCACCGAGTTGATTTCCCGGGTCTGCAAAGACCCGGCGAACATCCCCGAACCCGAGGAAATCGCCAAGGCCCTGCGCCAGCCGCTGCTGGAGATCTTCCCGCCGGCGCTGCTCGGCCGCCTGGTGACCATCCCGTACTACCCGCTGAGCGACGAGATGCTCAAGGCGATCACCCGCCTGCAGCTGGGCCGCATCAAGAAGCGCGTGGAAAACACCCACAAAGTCGCCTTCGACTACGACGACGCGGTGGTCGACCTGATCGTCTCGCGCTGTACCGAAACCGAGAGCGGCGGACGCATGATCGACACCATCCTCACCAACAGTTTGCTGCCGGACATGAGCCGTGAGTTCCTCACGCGCATCCTTGAAGGCAAGGCGCTGGCGGGGGTGCGGATCAGCAGTCGGGATAACGAATTGCACTATCAGTTTGGCTGACAGAGTGCGGTTAAAACTGTGGGAGGGGGCTTGCTCCCGATAGCGGTGAATCAGTCACTCCATGTATCAACTGACGCACTGCAATCGGGAGCAAGCCCCCTCCCATACTTGATCCGGTTTCTTCAGTTATTCAGTTATTACAGGACAACCGATGCTATTCAACCAAGCCTCACGCCTGGCCAGGATCACCAGCCCCCTCGGGCCGGATGTGCTGCTGCTCAATGAAATGGGCGGCGGTGAAGAGCTGGGAAGGCTGTTCAACTATGAGCTGCAACTGACGTCACTGGACGCCAACATCGACCTCAACCAGTTGCTCGGCAAACCGATGAGCGTGGGCGTGCAACTGGCGGACGGCGGTGAGCGACACTTCCACGGCATCGTCGCGCGCTGCAGCCAGAACATCGACCAGGGCCAGTTCGCCAGTTACCAGGTGACGTTGCGCCCATGGCTCTGGTTGCTGAGCCGTACCTCGGACTGTCGGATTTTCCAGAACCTGAGCATCCCGCAGATCATCAAGCAGGTGTTTCGCGACCTGGGTTTTTCCGACTTCGAAGACGCCCTGAGCCGGCCGTACCGCGAGTGGGAATACTGCGTGCAGTACCGCGAGACCAGCTTTGATTTCGTCAGCCGCCTGATGGAACAGGAAGGGATCTACTACTTCTTCCGCCATGAACAGGGCCGCCACGTGCTGGTGCTGGCCGACGCCTATGGCGCCCACACCACGGTGCCCGGCTACGCATCAATTCCGTACTACCCCAAAGACGAGCAGCAGCGCGAGCGCGACCACATGCACAACTGGCACCTCGCCCAGGAAGTGCAGCCGGGCTCGCTGGAGCTTAACGACTACGACTTCCAGCGCCCCAGCG
Organism: Pseudomonas sp. MH9.3; assembly: GCF_034354675.1. Classification (NCBI taxonomy): domain Bacteria; kingdom Pseudomonadati; phylum Pseudomonadota; class Gammaproteobacteria; order Pseudomonadales; family Pseudomonadaceae; genus Pseudomonas; species Pseudomonas sp. MH9.3. Next base: position 3,580,874 of record NZ_CP133785.1, read on the forward strand.
CCAGCATCGACGTGCGTTCGGCGATGCCACGCCCGCACGCCGCCGGCGACTACCCGTTGTACGACTACCCCGGCACTTACGTGCAAAGCGCCGATGGCGAACACTACGCGCGCACCCGCATCGAGGCGCTGCAAACCCTGCACGAGCAGATCGAGTTCGCCGGCAATGCCCGGGGCCTGGGGTCAGGCCATCTGTTCAGCCTCACCGGCTTCAGCCGCCAGGACCAGAACCGCGAATACCTGATCGTCGGCTGCCGCTATTACATCACCCAGGAAAGCCTGGAAAGCGGCGGCGGCTCGGGTTCGGCGCAATTCGAAAGCAGCCTGACCTGCATCGCCGCCCAGCAAAGCTTCCGCCCGCTGGCCAACACCCATCGGCCCATCGTCAAAGGCCCGCAGACGGCGCTGGTGGTCGGCCCCAAGGGCGAGGAAATCTGGACCGACCAGTACGGCCGCGTGAAGGTGCATTTCTACTGGGACCGTCATGACCAGTCCAACGAGAACAGCTCGTGCTGGATTCGTGTGTCGCAGTCCTGGGCCGGCAAGAACTGGGGCTCGATGCAGGTTCCACGCATCGGCCAGGAAGTGATCGTGAGCTTTCTGGAAGGTGACCCGGACCGCCCGATCATCACCGGGCGGGTGTACAACGCCGAGCAGACGGTGCCTTACGACCTGCCGGAGAATGCCACCCAGAGCGGCATGAAAAGCCGTTCGAGCAAGGGCGGCACACCGGCCAACTTCAATGAAATCCGCATGGAGGACAAGAAGGGGCTGGAGCAGTTGTATATCCATGCCGAGCGCAATCAGGACATGGTGGTGGAGGTGGACGAGAGCCACTCGGTGGGGCATGACCGCAACAAGAGCATCGGCCACAACGAGACAGTGACCATCGGCAACAACCGACTGCGCATCGTCAAACAGGAAGACATTCTTTCGGTCGGCCAAAAGAAGACCGACAGCATTAGCCAGAGCTACGTGATCGAAGTGGGTGAAAACCTGCGTCTGGTCTGCGGCGAAAGCGTCCTGGAGCTGAACGCCAGCGGTCAGATCAACCTCACCGGCGTGCAAATCAGCTTCTACGCCAGCGGCGACGCAGAGTTCAACACCGGCGGCGTGCTGCACCTGAACAACGGCGGCGGCGCTGGCGCAACACCTGATGGCCAGGGCGTTAAAGCCGCTATCGATGCCAATATCAAAGCCGCCTTCCCCGCCCCCAAAAGCTCCTGACGAGACTGCTTGCCATGACGTACCGCATCAACGAATTCCAGTTTCAACTGCCGGCCGCCGAGTTGCAGGACGCGACGATCAACATCCTCAAGTTCCCCGAGCTGGGCACCTCCCTGATCGTCAGCCGCAGCTTGCTGGCCGATGGCGAAACCCTGCACAGCAACTTCAACGAGCAACTCCAGCGCCTGGAAAAACAGGTGCAGAATTTGCGTTATCAGCCGGGCGTCGACGTGCGCCTGGGTGCGGCGCAGGAAGTCGAAGGCATCGAACTGCGCAGCCAGTTCAACAAGGGCAATGACAAGGTGTTCCAGTATCAACTGGCACTGGTGATTCCGGGCACGCGCAAGATGCTTGCCTTGAGTTATGTGAAGGCGGACGCGCTTGGGGATGCTGAGGCGGCGCATTGGGCATTGATCAAGAGTTCGCTGTCGTTCGACGTGCCACAGTGACGAAACCTCTGGATGTCTGACGCTCTGCTATGGGCCGCACGGTTGGGGGATGGCTTGTCCCATACCTCTGTGATGGCCGATATCCTTGGCGGCGTGCTCGAAGTCGCCGCTAACGTGGCGATCACGGCGTTGGCCACGGCTGCCGTAGTAGCGGCCACCGGGATCACCGTCGCGACAGGTGGGCTTGGCGCGTGCGTATTGGGCGCCGTCGTCGGCGTTATTGTCGGCGTCGCCATGAGCAAGACCGGAGCTGACAAAGGGCTGAGCGCCATGTGCGAGGGTATCGGCAACGCGCTGTTCCCTCCCGCAGTCATGGCAACGATCATCAGCGGGTCGACAAATACCCTGATCAACTCAATACCTGCGGCGCGAGCTGCCGGGGCCATACCCTCCCACGTCGCCCCGGCGGGCACCGAAAACCAAGCGCCTGACCCCGCGTCTGACGATGCAGAAGAACCAGGCTACCTGGATATGGCCAAAGGTTTTTTCTCCCAGATGTGGCGCCCCACTGTCGCCACACCCGCACCAGGTGCCGTTCCCAAACCCCTGGATCTGGTGACCTGCACCAAACATCCACCGATGCCACCGCAGTTTCTTGCAGAAGGATCTGAAAAGGTTACGGTCAACGGCCAGCCGGCTGTGCGCAGCGGCGACCGCAGCACGTGTGATGCCACGGTTGTGTCAGCGGGACCTATTTCGCCAAACGTGACCATCGGCGGTGGTTCAGTGGTGGTACGCGAGATTCGTAGCGGCAAGACGCCGGGAGTGGGCCTGGCTGTGACCGCACTGATGATGCTCAAGGGTGGCAAGGGCAAATTTCTAAGTAATCTGCCCTGCATGCTGCTGGCGGGCGTCAACTCATTTGTCGTCAGTCAGGCCATGGGCGCCTTGGCCAATGCGGCCATGGGCTCATCCAACCCGGTGCATGCCAGCACCGGGGCCAAGGTGCTGGGCGGCCCGCAAGAGCTGGACTTTGCCCTGCCCGGCATCATGCCGATCGATTGGCAGCGGTTCTACAACAGCCGGGACGAACGCCGCGATGGTCTGTTCGGGTCTGGCTGGAGCGTTTCCTACGAGGTCAGCGTCCAGCGTCTCCCCCACCCTGAGGGGGGTGAGCAACTGCTATACATCGACGAGCAGGGCCGGCGCATAAACATGGGGTTCATTCCCTTGGGCGGCGCGCTGTTCAGTGCTGACGAGGGGCTGAGCGTGCGACGCCACCTCAGTGGCCAACTGCTGATCGAAAGTGCTGATGGCTTGTATCGACTGTTTGAACCAGCGCCGCAGGATACTTCGCTGCTACGCCTGAGCCAACTGGGCGATCGCAATGACAACCGTATTTACCTGGACTATGACGACAACGGACGGCTGCGGCAGCTGCGAGACACCTTCGATCTGGTTAAGGTCGAACTGAATTACGACGCCACCTGGCCAAGCCGTGTCAGTCATATCGAGCGGCTGTACCCTGATCAGCGCCGTGAAGTACTGATGCATTACGCCTACGACAGCTGCGGCGACCTGGCAGCCGTGCGACAGTCCGACGGGCAGGTGAAACGCCGGTTTGTCTATGACTCCGGCCGGCGCATGACCGAGCATCAATTACCTACCGGGCTGCGCTGTTTCTACCAGTGGGCGTGGGTGGATGAGCGCGAATGGCGCGTGGTTCGGCACTGGACGGATAGCGGCGACACCTACAGATTCGACTATGAGCTGGACAACGGTATCACCCGTATCATCGACGGGTTGGAGCGCGTCAGCACCCGCCACTGGGATGCACGGCACCAGATCATCAAGTCCATCGATGCTCTGGGACGTACCTGGGCGTTCCAATGGAATGCTGAAAGCCAACTGCTGGGCGCGACCGACCCAAGCGGTGGGCAATACCAGTTCAGCTACGATGAAGCCGGTAATCTGAGCGAGACCACCGACCCACTGGGGCGCAGTGAGTCAACCCTTTGGCTGGAACATTGGGCGCTGCCGCTGGTGGAGACCGACGCCGCCGGCAACGCCTGGCAGTACCGGTATGACTCACGTGGCAATTGCATCGGCGAAACCGATCCGCTGGGCCACGTGACGACTTATCGTCACGACGCTCACGGACAAGTCCTGGAAATTATCGACGCGCGCGGTGCAAGCAAGAGCTTGCGCTGGACGCCTTTGGGTCAACTCAGCGAGCACACCGACTGTTCGGGCCTGACGACCCGCTTGAGTTACTGCAAGCGTGGGCTGCTGCTCAGCAGTACCGACGCCCTTGGCGAGCGCACGAGCTTCGCTTATGACGATCAGGGGCGACTGACCAGCAAACAGTTGCCAGATGGCCGCAGTGAGCACTATCAGCGTGACGCCAGTGGGCAATTGGTCGGCTACAGCGACCCCGCCGGGCACACCACGCACTTCCAACACTCGCCAAGCGGACGGTTGCGCCAGCGTACGGACGCCCACGGCCGCCGTGTGGAGCTGAGTCATGATGCCTACGGTCGCCTGCTGAACCTGACCAACGAGAACGGCGAGCGCTATCGCTTCGACTGGGACGCCGGTGATCGACTGACCCTGGAGCAGCGCCTGGACGGCACGCTCAAGCGCTATGCCTACGATCCGCTGGATAATGTCACTTGCGTGGAGACGGTTGCTTCAACTGGTGCCGAAGGCTCCATCACTCACGACCTGGAGCGAGACGCTGCCGGGCGACTGATCACGAAAACCACCGCAGACGGGCGCACAGAATATAGCTATGACGAACAGGATCAGGTCACAGCCATCCACTTCACCGGCCATGACGGCGGGCAACAAAGCCTGGAGTTCGGGTATGACGCCCTCGGCCAGCTGATTTTTGAACAGAGTACCGGCGGCCGCCTGGAACACCACTACGACGAGCTGGGCAACCTGATACAGACGCAGCTTCCCGATGGACGCTGGCTCAACCGATTGCGCTACGGAAGTGGGCACCTGCATCAGATAAACCTGGATGGCCAGGTGATCAGTGATTTCGAGCGCGACCGGCTGCACCGCGAAGTGCTGCGTACCCAGGGACGTGTCAGCACCCGCAGCGAGTACGATCGTTGCGGTCGGATTCGTGTTCGCCAGCGTCGGCAACAGGGGCAGTCGGTACTGCTGCCAGCGGTACAAACCCGATACGGCTATGACACCAGCGATCAATTGGTGGAACGCGTCGCCAGCCAGCCAGGCGCAACGCACCGCCAACTTCTGCATTACGACGCTACCGGACGCATTCTCGCCAGCCAGGACAACCTTCAGGGCCAGCGGGAAGTCTTCGCCTTTGATCCAGCCGCCAATTTATTGGACGGCACGGGACGCGTGGCCCACAACCAGTTACTGAGCTATCGCGACAAGCGCTACCGTTACGATGGTTTTGGCCGGGTAGTTGAAAAACGCAGCGCTCGGCGCGGCTCCCAGCGCTTGAGCTATGACGCAGAGCAACGCCTGGCCCAGGTACACAATGACGATGGTTCTGTGGTCAAGATGACTTACGACCCGCTGGGTCGACGCATCGCCAAGACCACCTTCGACCGCCAGGGTACGCAGCAGAGCCAGACCCGTTTCACTTGGGATGCGATGCAACTGCTGCAGGAGCACCAAGGCCCGCAGACCAGTCTCTATCTCTATGCCGATGAGGGTTATGAGCCCCTGGCCAGGATTGATGGTCTGGGTGACCAGCAAAAGGTGCGCTACTACCACAACGACCTCAACGGTCTGCCAGAGCAACTCTCGGAAAGCGACGGCCATGAGGTATGGAAGGCGAGTTACGAAGTCTGGGGCAATACCGTCGAGGAAGTACGCGAACTCTATTTCGTCGAAGAGCAGAACCTACGGTTCCAGGGCCAGTACCTGGACCGGGAGACTGGACTGCACTACAACACCCTGCGCTTTTATGACCCCGATATCGGGCGCTTCACTACACCCGATCCAATTGGTCTGGCAGGCGGACTTAATCTCTACCAATACGCGCCCAACCCGGTCAGCTGGATCGACCCCTTGGGCCTGATGAAATGCTCAAGCCCACCCAAAGGCCGCAAGGTCAATCGCACGGTGTATCGATTCGAGGAGCCTGGACGCATCGGTACGACCTGGCAGGCACATAAGTGGAATGTGGAGTCCCGACACCGATACACGGCCAAGGGACTGGGTGGCGTGTATGGCGCCAACTCGCGCAAGACCGCATTGGGCGAAGTCACCCATTGGGGTGTGGACCTGTCCTCACGAGTACTGGTCAGCAAAAAGGTGCAGTTAAACAACGTGCTGGACCTGACGCGCGCCGACGTGCGCAAACAATTAGGTGTATCACTCAAAAGCATTACGGGTGACAAATACACCGAAACTCACCAGATCGGCAGTTGGGCGAAAGCCAATGGCTATGATGGGATTCTTGCCCCATCCGCGCGAAACCCGACCGGCAGCAACTTAATATCATTTGCAGGGTTCTGATCATGCCACTTGAAGATGAATACCCCGGCGATGCCGATTGGCAAAGTACGGTAGAGCTGTACAAGGAAGACTATCTCGACGAAGACGCGCACACCCTTGCGCAAGCACTGGGCGGCGACCTGGACTTGGCCGTTGTGCTGCGTGGCAGGCGTGGGCTCAAGGAAGGGCTGTGGTGGATCGAGCGCAAAGTTCCTGCCCTCGACAACGTACGGCCTGTCGACTGCCTTGAGGATCCGCGGCTGATCAAGCGCCTGCGAACAGCTTTGATGAGCATGCCGTAACCACACGGGGGCAGCTGACTGACGATGGAAAGTCTCGATAGAATTGACACGTCCCTGGACACCGCGCATGTCTGACGCACTGTGGGCGGCCCGAATGGGCGATGCGCTGTCCCACACCTCGATGATGGCGGACATCCTCGGCGGGGTGCTGGAGGTGGCGGCCAATATCGCGATCACCGCCGTAGCGACCGCCGCCGTGGTTGCGGCCACTGGCATTACCGTGGCCACCGGCGGCCTCGGCTGCTTTTTGCTGGGCGCGGTGGTGGGCACGATTGTCGGGCTGGCCATGAGCAAGACCGGAGCCGACAAAGGCTTAACGAATTTATGCGATAGCTTCAGCAACGCCCTGTTTCCACCCACGGTGCAGGCCAACATTCTCACCGGCTCCACCGACACCCTGACCAACAACATTCCGGCCGCGCGAGCAGCAGGAGCAATCAGCTCCCATGTCGCGCCGGCCGGTACCGAGCTGGAAGAGCCCGAAACGGAGCCAGAAGCCAGCTACCTGGACATGGCCGAGGGTTTCTTCTCACAGATGTGGCGTCCGACTGTCGCTACACCGGCGCCCGGCGCTGTGCCCAAGCCACTGGACCTGGTGGTGTGCATGAAGCACCCGCCAATGCCGCCGCAGTTTCTGGCCGAGGGTTCGGACAAAGTCACGATCAATGGTCAGCCGGCGGTACGCAGCGGTGACCGCAGTACGTGCGATGCCACCGTGGTGTCCTCCGGGCTGATCTCGTCGAACGTGACCATTGGCGGCGGCTCGGTGGTGGTGCGCGAGATTCGCAGCGGCAAGACGCCGGGCGTGGGGCTGGCGGTGACGGCGCTGTTGATGCTCAAGGGCGGCAAGGGCAAGTTCTTCAGCAAGCTGCCGTGCATGCTGATCAGCGGTGCGACGTCGATGGCCGTCAGCAGCGCGATGGGTGCGATGGCGAATGCGGCGATGGGCTCGTCGAACCCCGTCCACGCCGCCACTGGCGCGAAAGTGCTGGGCGATGTCGAGGAACTGGACTTCGTGCTGCCCGGCATCCTGCCAATTACCTGGCAACGGGTCTACAACAGCCGCGATGAACGCGCGGGCAGCTTGTTGGGTGCTGGCTGGAGCGTGGCTTATGAAGTGTGCGTCGAAATTCTGCCCCATCCTGAGGGTGGTGAAACGCTGATCTACACCGACGAGCAGGGCCGAGCAATCGACATGGGCTCGATTCCTTTGGGCGGCGCGGTATTCAGCGCCGGTGAAGGGCTCGCGGTGCGCCGCCATCTCAATGGGCAGTTGCTGATCGAAAGCGACGATGGCCTGTACCGGTTGTTCGAGCCGTCTGCCAACCCCGCGCGGCTGCGTCTGAGCCAACTCGGCGACCGCAATGACAACCGTATTCATATCGACTACGACGAAGCTGGGCATCTGCTACGACTGCGCGATACGTTCGATCTGGTGCAGGTTGAGCTGGTTCGTGAACAGGGCCAATTGGCGCGCATCGAACGTTTGTATCCCGATCAGCGTCGTGAAGTGCTGGTCAGCTACGGCTATGACATGGCCGGGAGCCTGGCTGAAGTACGCGACGCGACCGGCCAGGTACAGCGGCGTTTTGCCTACGACAACGGCCTGCGGATGGTGGAGCATCAACTGCCCACCGGGTTGCGCTGTTTTTATGAGTGGGCCTGTATTGAAAACCTGGAATGGCGTGTGGTCCGACATTGGACCGATGAGGGCGACGCTTACCAGTTCGACTATGACTTGCAGGCTGGTCTCACGCGTATCACCGACGGTTTGCAGCGGGTCAGCACCCGTTTGTGGAACACGCAGCACCAGATCATTCAGTACAGCGACAACCTCGGCCAGACTTGGCTGTTTGAGTGGAGCGACGAACGCCAATTGCTCAGCGCCACCGATCCGCAAGGCGGGCGCTATGAATACAGCTATGACGAGACCGGTAACCTGATCGGCGAGAGCGACCCGTTGGGGCGCAGTGATTCGACGTTGTGGCTGGAGCATTGGGCCTTGCCACTGGTGGAAACCGACGCGGCCGACAACAGCTGGCAGTATCGCTACGACGCGCGTGGCAACTGCGTCGCCGAAACCGATCCGCTGGGCTACGTCACCCGCTACCGCTATGACGACCACGGCCAGCCGGTGGAAATCATCGACGCCACCGGCAAAAGCAAAAAGCTGCGCTGGAACCCGTTCGGGCAGTTGGTGGAACACGTTGATTGCTCGGGCTATCCAACCCGCTTTGGCTACGACACGCGCGGCAACTTGCAGGTGATCACTGACGCCCTCGGCGAGCGCACCTTGTTCAGCTATGACGCCCAGGGCCGCCTGCTCAGCAGCCAACTGCCGGACGGACGCACCGAGCAATACCAGCGCGACGTCAGCGGGCAACTGCTGGGTTACACCGACCCGGCCGGGCACACCACGCTTTATCAGCACAACCGTCGCGGCCAGGTCCGCCAGCGTACCGACGCCCACGGCCGACAGGTGCAGTTCGGCTATGACAGCTATGGGCGGCTGCAAGCGCTGATCAACGAGAACGGTGAGCGCTACCGATTCGCCTGGGATGCCGGGGATCGGCTGACAGAACAGCAGGATCTCGACGGCAGCGCCAAGCGTTACAGCTACGACCCACTGAATAATGTGATTGCGGTGACCGCTATTCCCGCCCCGCAGGGCAGTGGCCTGGCGGTAGTCCCGCAAACCCCGCCAGCTCCTATCGTGCATGAGCTGGAACGCGACTCGGTTGGCCGACTGATCGCCAAGACCACCGACGATGGCCGTACCGAGTACGCCTACGATGCGGTCGATCAGCTCACGGCGGTCACCTTCACGGATCTGCAAGGCAACGCCCAAACCCTGGGCTTCGCCTACGACGCCCTCGGCCAACTGCTGGTCGAACAGCGTTCAGCCGGCAACCTGCAACACCACTACGACGAACTCGGCAACCTGATCCAGAGCCAACTGCCCGACGGTCGCTGGCTCAATCGCCTGTACTACGGCAGCGGCCATCTGCACCAGATCAACCTTGACGGCCAGGTGATCAGCGACTTCGAACGCGACCGCCTGCACCGCGAGGTACTGCGCACACAGGGCCAGCTCAGCACCCGCAGCGAATACGACCGCAGCGGCCGACTGCGCTCACGCCAGCGCCGTCACGCCAACCAGCCGTCCCTGCTGCCCGCTGCGGCGCAAAAACAGTTCGACTATGACCCTGCCGACAACCTGATCGGCAAACTCGACCAGCAACCCGCCGCACAACATCGCCAACTGCTGCATTACGACGCCACCGGCCGCATCATCGCCAGCCAGGACAGCCTGCACGGCCAGCGCGAAACCTTCGCCTACGACGCCGCCGCCAACCTGCTCGACGGCCCGCAGGCAGGTGCCGGACTGGTGGTGCATAACAAACTGCTGACCTATCAGGACAAGCGTTATCGCTACGATGCGTTTGGCCGGATGATCGAGAAACGCAGCGCCAAGCGCGGTGTGCAGCGGTTTGCATATGACGCTGAAAGCCGGCTGATAGAAGTGCGCAACGAAGATGGCCGCGTGGTCAGGATGACCTATGACCCGCTGGGGCGCAGGATTGAAAAAACCGAGCACGGCAGTGATGGGTATCCGTTGGGGGAGACGCGATTTACGTGGGATGGCCTGCGGTTGTTGCAGGAGCATAAACACAGCCAGACGAGTCTTTATGTTTATGAAGATGACGGCGGATATGAGCCTCTGGCTCGTGTCGATGGCGTTGGGTCGCTGCAAAAAATTCGCTATTACCACAACGACCTGAATGGGTTGCCGGAACAGCTGACCGAGGCGGAGGGCCATGAGGTCTGGTGCGCAACGTATCGGGTGTGGGGCAACACGCTGGAGGAAGTGCGCCAACCTTATTACATTGAGGAGCAGAACCTGCGATTCCAGGGGCAGTACCTGGACCGGGAGACGGGGCTGCATTTCAATACGTTCAGGTTTTATGATCCGGATGTGGGAAGGTTTACTACGCCGGATCCGATTGGGTTGGCGGGGGGGATCAATACCTACCTCTATGCCGACAATCCCTTTGGCTGGATCGATCCATTAGGTCTCACGTGTGGAGGCAGTGGAAAAGTCCACGGCAACAGCCATTCGAGCAAAAATCCTAATCACGTCTACGTCATCGTTGATACAAAAACAGGACGAATGATGAAGCCGGGGATCAGCGGGCGTCCGCTAAATAAAAATGGTACATCACCGCGTGCCAACCAACAGGTCAATGCGCTGAACAAGCCTCAAGCTGGGCGCTACAAGGCAGTGATCGTCGAAAAAAACAAGACACGACTTCAAGCCAAAGCTACTGAGCAAAAGATCACGGACAAACATGCGGCGAGAAATAACGGCGACATGCCTTCACCGATCCACAAAAACCCGTTACCACAGGTTGACACAAGAGATGGCTACCTTAAATTGTACGGCATGCCTGATAACCGTTAGTTTTTCGAAGTGAGCACCGCAATGAATTTGAACATGCTTACTCTGCAAGAAAGTGATGCGTCCGCTCTGACAGACGGTGTTCGCATACGCCAACTGAGTCATCATATTACTCAGATATTCATGACATTACTGCCCAAGGTCGAAATAAACGGCAGCAGTAAAATAGTTGTTTCACTTGGCCCACGCGGCGACGAAGATCTATTTGATAACGTCCTAGGCGTGACAAACATTTTTATAGAGGACTTTGATTTCAAAAAATTTCTCTCTCTGGACCGCCTCAACCAGGACAAAAAACTACTGGAAGAGTTACGACTGGCACTTGTTGCTATTGCAATACGGAAAGATAGTAACAGCGCATCTGTGGAGATCATAAACTCAACTGCTGAAGCGGTGTCAGAACTGCAGTTTGAGCTAGAAACTCCGATTAAAAAGCTGTCAAAAATCAGCAAAGACAAAAAACGCAAAATAAATATTTACAGACTGCTTAATGCGCAAGTGGGTGAAGGCTGGTATTACGAAGAAAACAGCCCGACAGCGAATAAAATCTGGATGCATGAGCTTCCCGGCTTTATTGACCGAAGCGACCTCTTTAAAAGTTCGGAAATCAATGAAAACTCTTACCAAATCAAAAATCGCTTTGGCAAAGTAGTTTTTGAAATCGCGCTCTAATGAAGACCAAAGGTATTTCGACGAAAAATTGATTGGCCCATATTTTGATGACAATAAAAAACGTTCCACACCATCACCAAAGTTTGTTGATTAGCAGTTAAGCGAGGTGGACATTTAGAATTTATAGTTAAATAAATTCATCCCCTTTATCCCTTCACCGACTTGCAAGGCAACGGCCAAGCCCTGGGTTTCGCCTACGACGCTGTCGGTCAGTTGCTTGGCGAACAGAGTGCCGGCGGCAACCTGCAACACCACTACGACGAACTCGGCAACCTGATCCAGAGCCAACTGCTGTTTTTACGCAGCAAAAATGGGCACCCGACCCAGTCGGCGTGCCCATTTTTTTCCGTACCACCCCGCCTCCCTTCGAGGCAGTACTGCCCGTTACGGATTAACACTGTCCTTCAACGACTTGCCCGGCTTGAACGCAACGGTGTTGCTCGCCTTGATTTTCACCGGCTCGCCGGTCTGCGGGTTTTTGCCGGTGCGGGCGCCGCGGTGGCGTTGCAGGAAGGTGCCGAAACCAACGAGGGTGACGCTGTCCTTGCGGTGCAGGGCGCCGGTGATTTCTTCGAGGACGGCGTTGAGCACGCGGTTGGCCTGTTCTTTGGTCAGGTCCGCTTTTTCAGCGATGGCGGCTGCGAGTTCTGGTTTACGCATAGATGAAGCCTCTTTGACGGTTTTTTGTTGTTATGTCCGTGCCACTCTCTGGCGGAACGGCGCCCAAAGCGCCGCAGGCTCTACTCTGCGGCAGACGGGAGTGAGGATGGCATGCCCACAGACGCCGCGCCAGCCTCGCGGCGACCTTTCTCTAGGCAAAAACGTGCTTATTCCGACAGAACGACAGGCATTTACGCCAGCAAAGGCGGGAGTTCCTTGTTGAGCGCCAGTTTTTCCATCACGGCGCTGCCGGTCAGCGCGTAACCCAGCAGGCGGCCACTGGCGTCGCGGCACAGGGCCTTGATGTTGGCGCCCTCGCCTTCGACACTCCACACGCCTTCGGTACCCCGTGGCGGTGGCGACACCACCAGTGGGCAAACCGGGGTTTTCACCGTAACCGGCATTGGCCCATAGCTGACCGCCGTGGCATTGCCGGCCAGGGTCTGGGCCAGGGCGCGGGCGCAGGTCATGAGGGGCATCACGTACAGCAGGTTCAGGCCATCGACCTCGGCGCAGTCGCCCAGGGCATAGATATTGGCATGGGAGGTCTTGAGGTGGCGGTCCACCATGATTCCACGGTTGATCTGCAGGCCGGCGGCGGCGGCGAGGTCGACGCGCGGGCGCAGGCCGATGGCCGAGACCACCAGGTCGCACGGGATCACCTTGCCGTCCGACAAGTGGGCCTCAAGACCATCCGCCGTGCGTTGCAGGCGGTTGAGCACCGGGCCCAGGTGGAAACGCGCGCCCAGGCCTTCCAGGCCGGCCTGTACCGCAGCGGCCGCCGCAGGGTGCAGCAAAGTCGGCATGACTTGTTCGCACGGCGCCACCAGGTCGATTTCATAGCCGCCGAGGATCAGGTCGTTGGCGAATTCACAGCCAATCAGGCCGGCGCCGAGCACCAGCACGCGACGTTTGCCCGCAGCGGCGGCGCGAAAGCGGGCGTAGTCCTCGAGGTCGTTGATCGGAAAAATCAGCTCAGCCGCATCGCCTTCGACCGGCACGCGCACGGTTTCGGCGCCCCAGGCCAGGATCAGGTCGCGGTAGGTCACCGCTTCCTCGCCGATCCACAGGCGTTTGTGGCCGGGGTCAATGCCGCTGATGCGGGTGTGGGTGCGCACTTCGGCCTTGAGTTGCTCGGCCATGGCGCCCGGTTCAGCCATGCTCAGGCCATCGGCTTCCTTGTTCTTGCCAAAGCCGGTGGAGAGCATGGGCTTGGAGTAGGAGCGCCCGTCATCGGCGGTGATCAGCAGCAACGGGGTTTCGCTGTCGAGCTTGCGAAACTCCCGGGCCACGTTGTAACCGGCCAGTCCTGTGCCGATGATCACGACAGGTGCGTTCATTCCTTTCTCCTTGTAATACATTTCTCAAACTTCGAATCAGCCGATTTCGATCATTTCGAAATCCATCTTGCCCACGCCGCAGTCCGGGCACAGCCAGTCTTCCGGGACGTCCTGCCACAGGGTGCCCGGCGCGATTCCGTCATCCGGCCAGCCGTCCTTTTCGTCGTAGATCAGGCCGCAGACTACACATTGCCACTTCTTCATTACTTGCTTCCTCAGGGTCCAGGCATTTTGGCCGGCGGTCCATATTCTGCATTGCCGCACGGCTCAGGGCGTTTTGTACTGACAGGGGCCGCCGGATGCAAGCACGTTCGGCGCAAACGGCCAGTTCAGCCCGGCAAAAGGTCGGGACGCCATGATAAGCTCGGCGCCTCTTTTACTGCCCATACTGACTCGCCGTGCCGCACTCAATCGCCCTTTCCGATGCTTGCCAATGGCTGCCCCAGAGCCTTCTGCGCCCGACACCCGCGCCCCTGATCCTCGATTGGCTGTTCGACGAAGGCTCGCTCACGCGGCGGCTGACAGGGTTTTCCAACGACACGTTCAGCGTGACGCCGCTGGTCGAAGGCTGGCAAGCGCTGCGGGACGACGAATGCGCGGCGCTGGGCCTGCCGCCAGCCACGCTCGGCTGGGTGCGGGAGGTGTACCTGCGCGGGCACGGCCAGCCGTGGGTATTTGCCCGCAGCGTAGCGTCGCGCAGTGCGTTGCAGGGGGACGGCTTGCACATGGATGCGCTGGGCAGCCGCTCGCTGGGTGAGTTGTTGTTCTGTGACCACGCGTTTACCCGCCAGTCCATTGAAGTCTGCCATTACCCACGCCAGTGGCTGCCCATGCCGGACCAGGCCGACAGACTGTGGGCACGCCGCTCGCGCTTTGATCGCGGGGCATTGAGCGTGCTGGTGGCGGAAACCTTCCTGCCCGGCTTCTGGCAGGCGCTGCATGACCATCCGGAGAGTTGCTGATGTATCAACGTGTGCTCAAGTCCCTGAATCGCCTGAACCCCAGGGCCTGGGATTTCATTCAGTTGACGCGCATGGACAAGCCCATCGGCATCTACCTGCTGCTGTGGCCGACACTGTGGGCGCTGTGGATCGCCGGCAAGGGCGCGCCGTCGCTGCTCAATATCGTGATTTTCGTGCTCGGCGTGGTGCTCACCCGTGCGGGCGGCTGCGTGATCAACGACTGGGCCGACCGCAAGGTCGACGGCCATGTGAAGCGCACCGAACAACGCCCGCTGGTCAGCGGCAGGATCAGCTCGAAAGAGGCACTGGTGTTTTTTGCGCTGCTGATGGGCATCAGTTTCCTGCTGGTGCTGCTGACCAATGCCAGCACCATCCTGCTGTCCCTCGGCGGCCTGGCGCTGGCGGCAAGCTATCCGTTCATGAAGCGCTACACCTATTACCCGCAGGTGGTGCTGGGCGCGGCGTTTTCCTGGGGCATGCCGATGGCGTTTACCGCCGAAACCGGCCACCTGCCGGCCATCGCCTGGCTGCTGTATATCGCCAACCTGCTGTGGACGGTGGGGTATGACACCTATTATGCAATGACCGACCGCGACGACGATGTGAGGATCGGGGTGAAATCCACGGCGATTCTGTTTGGCGATGCCGATCGTGTGATCATTCTCACCCTGCAGGGCCTGTCGCTGGTGTGCCTGTTGCTGGCCGGCGCGCGGTTCGAACTGGGCGGCTGGTTCCAGTTGGGGCTGCTGGCGGCGGCGGGCTGTTTTGTGTGGGAGTTCTGGTACACGCGGGACAGGGACCGCATGAAATGCTTCAAGGCGTTTTTGCACAACCACTGGGCGGGATTGGCGATTTTTGTGGGGATTGTGCTGGATTACGCGGTTCGCTGAGGTGTTTGCGGCGACGGTTCGGAGGCCATCGCGAGCAAGCCTCCTTCCACATTTGAATGCATTCACAGATCAAAATGTGGGAGGGGGCTTGCTCCCGATGCGCTCACCAGCGGCGCAGTCTCAAGGTTTGATGACGTGCCAGACGCCACCCTTGCCATCACCGGTCTTTTCCCCGGCCTTGGTGTCACCCTTGAACGTGTACACCGGCTTGCCCTTGTAGGCCCACTGGCTGGTCTGATCGTCACGGGTGATGACCGTCCAGTCGCCGGCCTTGGTGTCGGTGGATTCCGCCTTCAGCGGCGGCCAGTTGATTGCGCACTGGTCCTTGCACGCGGATTTGCCATCGGCATCCTTGTCGAAGGTGTAGAGGGTCAGGCCCTTGTGGTCCACCAGCAGACCGTCTTTGGTCATTGCAGGCTCTGCTGCGGATGCCAGGCCAGGCAGCGCCAGTGCAGCCGATACCAGCAGGGCTTTCCAGGAAACAGTGCGGTACGTCATCGGAACCTTCCTCTTGTGGTTGTCAGGATTCGGACCCAAAGGGTAGTCCAGAGTGCCGTGAATTGCCCAGGCGAAGAAATTACTGTCACACGACTGCAATAATTCCGTTATCTAATGCGGCGCAAGACAGTTAAATGACAAGAGGATTTTCGAGCATGGTTGGCAGGAGCATTCTGATCGTCGACGACGAAGCGCCCATCCGCGAGATGATCGCCGTTGCGTTGGAAATGGCCGGCTACGACTGCCTGGAGGCGGAAAACTCCCAGCAGGCCCATGCCATTATCGTCGACCGCAAGCCGGACCTGATCCTGCTGGACTGGATGCTGCCCGGTACCTCCGGCATCGAACTGGCCCGCCGCCTCAAGCGTGACGAGCTGACCGGTGACATCCCGATCATCATGCTCACCGCCAAGGGCGAAGAGGACAACAAGATCCAGGGCCTGGAAGTGGGCGCGGATGACTACATCACCAAGCCGTTTTCCCCACGCGAGCTGGTCGCGCGCCTGAAGGCCGTACTGCGTCGCGCCGGGCCGACCGATGGTGAAGCGCCAATCGAAGTCGGCGGCCTTATCCTGGACCCGATCAGCCACCGTGTGACCATCGACGGCACACCGGCGGAGATGGGGCCCACCGAATACCGCCTGCTGCAGTTCTTCATGACGCACCAGGAACGTGCCTACACCCGTGGCCAGTTGCTGGACCAGGTGTGGGGCGGCAATGTGTACGTGGAAGAGCGTACCGTGGACGTGCATATCCGCCGCCTGCGCAAAGCCTTGGGCGATGCCTACGAGAATCTGGTACAAACCGTGCGCGGTACCGGCTATCGGTTTTCCACCAAGGGCTGAGCCCCGCCTCTGACTTAAGCGCCTGACTTAACCGCTGACAAGGACGCATGTTCAAGTGAATCAAAACTGGCATGGCACCCTGATCCGCCACATGCTGCTGCTGATCACCGCCTGCCTGCTGGTGGGCCTGATCAGCGGTTATTACGGCTGGAGCCTGGCGGTGGGTATCGCCCTGTATCTGGGCTGGACCCTCAAGCAATTGCTGCGTCTGCACGAATGGCTGCGCCAGCACAAACCCGACGAAGCGCCCCCCGACGGCTACGGCCTGTGGGGTGAGGTGTTCGACAGCATCTACCACCTGCAACGCCGCGACCAACGGGTGCGCGGGCGCCTGCAGGCGGTGATCGACCGAGTGCAGGAGTCCACCGCCGCGCTCAAGGATGCGGTGATCATGCTCGACAGCGACGGCAACCTGGAATGGTGGAACCGCGCCGCCGAGACCCTGCTGGGCCTCAAGACGCCCCAGGACAGCGGTCAGCCGGTCACCAACCTGGTGCGCCACCCGCGCTTCAAGGAATATTTCGAGCAGGACAACTTCGAAGAAGCCTTGGAAATCCCCTCGCCCACCAACGACCGGGTGCGCATCCAGCTGTACCTGACGCGTTACGGCAACAATGAACACCTGATGCTGGTGCGCGATGTCACGCGCATCCACCAGATGGAACAGATGCGCAAGGACTTCGTTGCCAACGTTTCCCACGAACTGCGCACGCCGTTGACGGTGATCTGCGGCTACCTGGAGACGCTGCTGGACAACGTCGACGGGATCAACCCGCGCTGGACCCGCGCCTTGCAACAGATGCAGCAGCAGGGTTCGCGCATGCAGACCCTGCTCAACGATTTGCTGTTGCTGGCCAAGCTGGAAGCCACCGACTACCCCTCGGATAACCATCCGGTGGTGGTGAAAAGCCTGTTGCACACCATCAAGAACGACGCCCAGGCCCTCTCCGGCGAGCGCGGGCAGCAGATCAGCCTGGAAGCCGACCCGTCGATCCTGCTCAAGGGCAGCGAAGGCGAGTTGCGCAGTGCATTTTCCAACCTGGTGTTCAACGCCGTGAAGTACACCCAGGACAAGGGCAACATCCGCGTCCGCTGGTGGGCCGACGAACACGGCGCGCACCTGAGCGTGCAGGACTCCGGCATCGGCATCGACGCCAAGCACCTGCCGCGCCTGACCGAGCGTTTCTACCGCGTCGACTCCAGCCGCAACTCCAATACCGGCGGCACCGGCCTGGGCCTGGCCATCGTCAAGCATGTGCTGCTGCGCCATCGCGCACGCCTGGAAATCAGCAGCGTGCTGGGGCATGGCAGCACGTTCACCTGCCATTTTCCGCCGACGCAGGTGACGCGTTCGCCCCTGGTCGACGAAGACCTGTAACCCAAGAACACTGTAGATCCCCTGTGGGAGGGGGCTTGCTCCCGATAGCGGTGGATCAGCCAGCCTGTGTGGCTCTGACCCACCGCTATCGGGAGCAAGCCCCCTCCCACATTGGAATTGTGTTGCCCTGGAAGCGGTATTCCAGAGCCCGCGCGCCAGCGGGTACTAGGCAAGCGCCCCGCCAGCCGCTACATTGGCCGCCTTGCGCCTGCCTTTCGGGGCCTGCCTGCCATCCCTAATTGAACACACGGAACCCGCAAAACCCCATCATGGACCCTTCCCCTGGTATCACCTTCGCCACACTCTTCGCCGATTTCGGCATGATTCTTTTTGCTCTGGTCCTGGTACTGCTCAACGGTTTCTTCGTTGCCGCGGAATTTGCCATGGTCAAGCTGCGCTCCACCCGGGTGGAGGCCATCGCCCACACCAACGGCTGGCGCGGGCAGATCCTGCGCACCGTGCACAGCCAGCTCGACGCCTACCTGTCGGCCTGTCAGCTGGGTATCACCCTCGCCTCCCTCGGCCTGGGCTGGGTCGGTGAGCCGGCGTTTGCGCATATCCTCGAGCCCTTGCTGGGTGCCGCAGGCGTCGAATCGCCGGAAGTGATCAAGGGTGTGTCGTTCTTTGCCGCCTTCTTTGTGATTTCCTACCTGCACATCGTGGTCGGCGAGCTGGCGCCCAAATCCTGGGCGATTCGCAAGCCCGAGCTGCTGTCGCTGTGGACGGCAGTGCCGCTCTACCTGTTCTACTGGGCGATGTACCCGGCGATTTACCTGCTCAACGCCAGCGCCAACGCTATCCTGCGTATCGCAGGCCAGGGCGAGCCTGGCCCGCACCATGAGCACCATTACAGCCGTGAAGAACTCAAGCTGATCCTGCACTCCAGCCGTGGCCAGGACCCAAGCGACCAAGGCATGCGCGTACTGGCCTCGGCCGTGGAGATGGGCGAGCTGGAGGTGGTCGACTGGGCCAACTCCCGGGAAGACCTGGTAACCCTGGACTTCAATGCCCCGCTCAAGGAAATCCTCGCGCTGTTTCGCCGCCACAAATTCAGCCGCTACCCGGTGTATGACGCCGAGCGCAATGAATTCGTCGGCCTGCTGCACATCAAGGACCTGCTGCTGGAGCTGGCGGCGCTCGATCACATCCCCGAGTCATTCAACCTGGCCGAGCTGACGCGTCCGCTGGAGCGCGTGTCGCGACACATGCCGTTGTCGCAGTTGCTGGAGCAATTCCGCAAGGGCGGCGCGCACTTCGCCCTGGTGGAAGAAGCCGACGGCAACATTATCGGCTACCTCACCATGGAGGATGTGCTGGAAGTGCTGGTGGGCGATATCCAGGATGAACACCGCAAGGCCGAGCGCGGCATCCTGGCCTACCAGCCGGGCAAACTGCTGGTGCGCGGCGACACCCCGCTGTTCAAGGTCGAACGCCTGCTGGGCGTGGACCTGGACCACATCGAAGCCGAAACCCTGGCCGGCCTGATCTACGACACCTTGAAACGGGTGCCGGAAGAAGAAGAAGTGCTGGAGGTGGAAGGCCTGCGGATCATCATCAAGAAGATGAAAGGGCCGAAGATCGTGCTGGCCAAGGTTGTGATGCTGGATTGAATCTTGTGTAGCGAGGGGCGAGCGGGCTTGCCCTAATGCCGTTCAGTTAAGCGCAGATTCCCTGTGGCGAGCAGGCTTGTCCTGCGTTGGGCTGCGCAGCAGCCCCAAGACCAGACGCTGAGCCGTATCAGGTACACCGCGTTTTGCTCGATGGGGGGCGCTTCGCACCCCAACGCGGGGCAAGCCCGCTCGCCACAATAAGCCCACAAAATTTCCTTAACTGAACGGCATTAGGGCTTGCCACAGAGAGGTGGTCGGCTGGAAATACTCATGCGCGGCGCTTGATGATGAGAGAGAGCAAGCCCCTCCCACATGGGAAGATCAGGCACCCGGCACAAAATGCTTCTGCGCCGTGCCGCGCGCGATCAGGCGGGAGATGTAGTCGAGCTTCTGCGCGTCCTGGTCGATGAACCGGAAGGTCAGTTGCAGCCAGTCGCTGTCGGGCCTGGGCTCGAAGGCGGCGATGGCGTGCAGGTAGCCGTTGAGGCGCGCGACTTCGGCGTTGTCGCCCTGCTCAAGGTCGAGCACGGCGCTTTCCAGCACCTGGGGCAGTACTTCGCCGCGACGCACCACCAGCAGCGCCTCCTTGATGCTCAGGGCCTTGATCACGCACTGCTGGGTGCCGCTGGACAGACGCAACTGGCCCTGGCCACGACCGCTGGCAGGCGAAGCAGCCGGGGCGGCCGGCGGTGGGGTGTTGAGCAGGCCTTTGCTCGGCGCCGCCACCGGAGCCGCCCGGACGGCTTCGGGCTTGCCGCCGGTGAGGGCGCTCAGGGAATCGTTGCCGAAGGCCGAGCTCATCCTGGTCGGTGCGCTGGCGATCAGCGCGTCGAGGCGGCCCACTTTGTGCAGCGCCTGACGCACCTTGCTCAGCAACTGTTCGTTGGTAAACGGCTTGCTGACGTAGCCGGAAACACCGGCCTGGATCGCCTGCACCACGTTTTCCTTGTCGCCACGGCTGGTCACCATCACGAAGGGCATGGCCTTCAGGTGTTCCTGTTCGCGGCACCAGGTCAGCAACTCCAGGCCGGACATCTCCGGCATTTCCCAGTCGCACAACACCAGGTCGTAGGCTTCGCGCATCAGGATGGATTGCGCCTTTTTGCCGTTTACCGCGTCTTCAAGCTTGATCCCCGGGAAGTAATTGCGCAGGCACTTCTTCACCAGGTCGCGAATAAACGAGGCGTCATCCACCACCAATACACTGACTTTACTCATCGACCCTTCATCCTTTAAAAACCTTGGCTGGCAGCACGCCTGACTGATGGCATTTTGCCAAAACTCTGCAATTACGTTCGGACTTTATTTCGCCTTTGGCGCAATAACATTCAACTGGCCCCAAACGAAAACGCCCGGCCAATGGCCGGGCGTTAATTTCACGGGCAACCTTACTTATCGTCAGGTTCGCCCGGAACATTAGGCATTTGATCGGCAGTGCCCTCAACTTCGGCCTTCATGCGCTTGAGGCCCATGTGCCGTACGTCGGTGCCGCGCACCAGGTAAATCACCAATTCAGAGATATTGCGCGCGTGATCGCCGATGCGTTCCAGCGAACGCAGCACCCAGATAATGTTCAGGACCCGCGAGATAGAGCGTGGGTCTTCCATCATGTAGGTGGCCAGCTCGCGCAGGGCCGTCTTGTATTCGCGGTCGATGATCTTGTCGTACTGCGCCACCGACAGCGCCAGATCGGCATCGAAGCGGGCAAATGCGTCGAGGGCATCGCGCACCATGTTGCGCACCTGATCGCCAATGTGGCGCACTTCCACGTAGCCGCGCGGCGCTTCGCCTTCTTCGCACAGCTGGATGGCCCGGCGCGCGATCTTGGTGGCTTCGTCGCCGATGCGCTCAAGGTCGATCACCGACTTGGAAATACTGATGATCAGACGCAGGTCGGAGGCCGCCGGCTGGCGACGGGCGAGAATGCGCAGGCATTCCTCGTCGATGTTGCGTTCCATCTGGTTGATCTGGTCGTCGATCTCGCGCACTTGCTGGGCCAGGCCCGAGTCGGCCTCGATCAGCGCGGTGACCGCATCGTTGACTTGCTTCTCTACCAGCCCGCCCATCGCCAGGAGGTGACTGCGCACTTCCTCAAGCTCGGCGTTGAACTGCGCGGAGATGTGATGGGTGAGGCCTTCTTTGCTAATCATGGGTTTGCTCCGCAAACGCTGTAAGCCACAAGCTACAAGCTGCAAGTTGATAGGTGTCGTTGCATTGAACTGCTCTTACTTGCCGCTTGAAGCTTGCGGCTCGCAGCTGCTCCAACTAGCCATACCGTCCCGTAATATAGTCCTCGGTCTGCTTCTTCGCCGGATTGGTGAACAGGGTGTCGGTGTCGCCGAATTCCACCAGCTTGCCCATGTACATGAACGCGGTGTAGTCGGAAACCCGTGCCGCCTGCTGCATGTTGTGGGTCACGATGACGATGGTGAATTTGGATTTGAGTTCGTAGATCAGCTCTTCGACTTTCAGCGTGGAGATCGGGTCGAGGGCCGAGCAGGGTTCGTCGAGCAGCAGCACTTCCGGCTCCACGGCGATGGTACGTGCGATCACCAGACGCTGCTGCTGGCCGCCGGACAAGCCGAGTGCCGATTCGTGCAGGCGATCCTTGACCTCGTCCCACAGTGCCGCGCCCTTGAGCGCCCACTCCACCGCTTCGTCGAGGACGCGCTTCTTGTTGATGCCCTGAATGCGCAGGCCGTACACCACGTTTTCGTAGATGGTCTTGGGAAACGGGTTGGGCTTCTGGAACACCATGCCGACGCGACGACGCAGCTCGGCCACGTCTTCGCCCTTGCGATAGATGTTGGTGCCGTAGAGGTTGATCGCGCCTTCCACACGGCAGCCGTCCACCAGGTCGTTCATGCGGTTGAAGGTGCGCAGCAGCGTGGACTTGCCGCAGCCGGACGGGCCGATGAAGGCGGTCACGCGCTGCTTGGGGATGTTCATGCTGACGTCGAACAGCGCCTGCTTTTCACCGTAGTACAGGCTCAGGCCGGGCACTTCGATGGCCACGGTTTCCTGGGCCAGGCTCAGGCTCTGCTTGTCGCGACCCAGGGCGGACATGTTGATGCCGTGGGATTGGGTTTCATGTTGCATGGTCTCACTCCGTTCGTAGCTGCCAGCGTCTAGCTGCAAGCTGCAAGATTTGAGCAAAAGCGGCTTGTAGCTTGCCGCTTGTGGCTAATGGCTTTAGCTGTCCAACGCTTTGTACTTCTCGCGCAGGTGGTTACGGATCCACACCGCCGACAGGTTGAGCGTGGCGATCACCAGCACCAGCAACAGCGCAGTGGCGTACACCAGCGGGCGTGCCGCTTCGACGTTGGGGCTCTGGAAGCCAACGTCGTAGATATGAAAGCCCAGGTGCATGATCTTCTGGTCCAGGTGCAGGTACGGGTAGTTGCCGTCCACCGGCAGCGACGGCGCCAGTTTCACTACGCCCACCAGCATCAGCGGCGCCACTTCGCCAGCGGCGCGGGCCACGGCGAGGATCATGCCGGTCATCATGGCCGGGCTGGCCATTGGCAGCACGATCTTCCACAGCGTTTCCGCCTTGGTTGCACCCAGCGCCAGAGAGCCTTCACGCACGGTACGCGGAATGCGCGCCAGGCCTTCTTCGGTGGCCACGATCACCACCGGCACTGCCAGCAGCGCCAGTGTCAGCGAGGCCCACAGCAGGCCCGGCGTGCCGAAGGTGGGTGCCGGCAGGGCTTCGGCGAAGAACAGGCGGTCCACCGAGCCACCCAGCACATACACGAAGAAGCCCAGGCCGAACACGCCATAGACGATGGCCGGGACGCCCGCCAGGTTGTTCACGGCGATGCGGATAACCCGCGTCAGGGTGTTCTGCTTGGCATATTCGCGCAGGTACACCGCCGCCAGTACGCCGAACGGCGTCACGATCATCGCCATGATCAGCGTCATCATCACGGTGCCGAAAATCGCCGGGAAGATCCCGCCTTCAGTGTTGGCTTCCCGTGGGTCATCGCTCAGAAATTCCCAGACCTTGCTGAAGTAGAAGCCGATCTTGGTCAGCGTGCCCATCGCGTTCGGCTGGTAGGCGTGCACCACCTTGCCGATGCCAATTTCAATTTCCTTGCCATTGCCGTCGCGCGCCGTCAGCGCATCGCGGTTGAACTGGGCATGCAGGTCAGCCAGACGCGCCTCGATATCCTGATAACGCGCGTTCAGCTCAGCGCGGTCAGCCTCCATGTCGGCCTGGGCGGCGGCGTCGAGCTTGCCTTCCAGTTCCAGCTTGCGACCGTGCAGGCGGATGCGTTCGAGACCGGCGTTGATCGCACCAATGTCGGATTTCTCCAGCGTCTTGAGCTGAGCGGCCAGTGCGTTCACACGGTCGACGCGGGCTTGCAGCTCCGGCCACGCAGCCTCGCCTTCGGCGATCACCTTGCCGTCCTGTTTGACGTTGACCAGAGTGCCGTAGAAATTGCCCCACTCACGACGCTCAATGGTCATGAGGTTCTTCGGCGTGGTCTGGTCCTTCAACCATTCGCCGACAATCCAGGTGAAGTCATTGCCGTTGAGGTCACGGTTGCCGACCTTGATCAGCTCACGGGTCATGAACTCCGGGCCCGCATCGGGCACCGGCAGGCCCGCGCTTTTCAGGCGTTCGCGCGGTACTTCTTCCTTCTGCACCACTTCGCCGATGACGATATGGTTTTCCTGGCCCGGCACGTTGTAGCTGGCCTGGATCAGGTCGGCCGGCCAGAAGTGACCCAGGCCACGCACCGCAATCACGGCCAGCAAACCCAGGGTCATGATGACCGCGATGGACACCGCGCCACCGCTGATCCAGACGCCGGGGGCGCCGCTCTTGAACCATCCGTTCAGGGAGTTCTGTTTCACAGACTTCTACCTTTCTTAAAGCGACGAGTATTTCTTGCGCAGACGCTGACGGATCAGCTCGGCGAGGGTGTTCATGACGAAGGTGAACAGCAGCAGCACCAGCGCCGAGAGGAACAGCACGCGGTAGTGACTGCCGCCCACTTCCGACTCCGGCATTTCTACCGCGACGTTGGCCGCCAGCGTGCGCAGGCCTTCGAACAGGTTCATCTCCATCACCGGGGTGTTGCCGGTGGCCATCAGCACGATCATGGTCTCGCCCACGGCGCGGCCCATGCCGATCATCAGCGCCGAGAAAATCCCCGGGCTGGCGGTCAGGATCACCACGCGTGTCATGGTCTGCCACGGCGTGGCGCCCAGCGCCAGCGAGCCCAGGGTCAGGCCGCGCGGCACGCTGAACACGGCGTCTTCGGCGATGGAGTAGATGTTCGGGATCACCGCAAAACCCATCGCCAGGCCCACCACCAGTGCGTTGCGCTGGTCGTAGGTAATGCCCAGGTCGTGGGAGATCCACATGCGCATGTCACCGCCGAAGAACCAGGTTTCCAGGTACGGGCTCATGTACAGCGACAGCCAGCCCACAAACAGGATCACCGGGATCAGGATCGCGCTTTCCCAGCCATCGGGAACCCGCAGGCGGATCGACTCAGGCAGGCGGCTGAACACGAAACCGGCCACCAGGATGCCAATCGGCAGCAGCATCAGCAGGCTGAAAATCCCCGGCAGATGCCCCTCCACATACGGCGCGAGAAACAGACCGGCGAAGAAGCCAAGGATCACCGTCGGCATGGCTTCCATCAACTCGATCACCGGCTTGACCTTGCGGCGCAGGCTCGGCGCCATGAAGTAGGCGGTGTAGATCGCTGCGGCCACCGCCAGCGGCGCGGCCAGCAGCATGGCGTAGAACGCTGCCTTCAGGGTGCCGAAGGTCAGCGGTGCGAGGCTCATCTTGGGTTCGAAATCGGTATTGGCGGCGGTCGATTGCCAGACGTATTTGGGCTCGTCGTAGTTCTCGTACCAGACCTTGCTCCACAGCGCGCTCCATGAAACCTCGGGGTGCGGGTTGTCGAGTAGCAACGGTTGCAGCTTGCCACCGGCCTCAACGATCACCCGGTTGGCCCGAGGCGACAGGCCGTACACGCCCTGGCCGTCGACCACCGGATCGACCAGCAGGGTGCGGTGCGCGGTGCTGTGGAATACGCCGAACTGGCCGGAAGCATCCAGCGCGGTGAAGCCCTTGCGACGCTCTTCGGCGCTGATTTCCACAATGGGCGAGGTGCCCATCTGGAACGTGCGGATCTGCTTCAGGCGCTGCTCGCCATCCGGGTCGCGGGCCATGAACCACTGGGCCAGGCCACCCTTGGAGTTACCGACGATCAGCGAGATACCGCCTACCAGCTGAGTGCTGGCGGTGATTTCGGCGTTGCCGTCTTCGAGCAATTTGTAGCGACCGTTGAGGTTTTTGTCGCGCAGGCTGAACACATCGGCCAGGGCGCGGCCGTTAATCACGTACAGCCATTGCTGGCGCGGGTCGATGAAGATCGCCTTCACCGGCTCGGTCATCTGCGGCAGCTCGATGCGCTTCTGCTCGCTGGTGACTTCGCCGGTCATCATGTTTTCTTCGCGGCTCAGGGACAGCACGTTCAGGAACGAGCCGGCGGAACCGGCCAGCACCAGCGTGGAGTCGGTGGCGTTGAGGGCCACGTGCTCCAGCGGGCGACCGGCGTCATCCAATACGATCGGCGTTTCGCCGTACGGGTATTCGATGGCAGGGGTGATGGTTTTCTTGCCGTCCGGGTAGGACACCTTATAGGTGTGGCGGAACACCAGAGACTGACCGTTGGACAGGCCGAGCACCACCAGCGGGCTGCCGGGCTGGTCTTCACCGATGGATGCCACGCTGGCACCGGCCGGCAGCGGCAGGTCGACACGCTTGAGTTCTGCGCCGGTGGTGATGTCAAAGAACAGCGCCTGGCCCTTGTCGGAAACCCGCATGGCCACCTGGTTCTGTTCCTCAAGGGAAATCATCAGCGGCTTGCCCGCGTCCTGGATCCAGGCCGGGGTGAGTGCGTCTTCTCTGGTCAGCGAGGCGCCCTGGAACAGCGGTGCCACTACATAGGCAAGAAAGAAGAAAATCAGCGTGATGGCGCCGAGGACGGCGAGACCGCCGACCAACACGTACCAGCGGGTCAGGCGGTCCTTGAGCGCGCGAATGCGGCGCTTGCGTTGCAGCTCAGGCGTATTGAAATCAATGCGCTTGGGGGGGGAAGTCGTCGTCATGGTGGAATTGGCCAGATCATTCATGCGCACACCCTAGCGGTCCTGTATGACAGAAAGATGACAATGCGGTGACGCAGGAAATCCGCCGCGCAGCGGGGCTGGCAGCGGATAAAAGAATTTTTGGTGCAGGCCGCTTGTGTGGGAGCCGGGCTTGCCCGCGATGGCATCAACACGGTTCAACGTTAAACCGCGTCGCCAGCATCGCGGGCAGCCCGCTCCCACAGAGAAGCGTGCATCTACACCCGGTATTACGGGCTTAGTTGCCTTCTTTCAGACCCAGGTCAGCCAGTGCCTTGGCGGCAACCTTGGCTGGCAGTGGGATGTAGCCGTCTTTCACGACAACTTCCTGGCCCTGCTTCGACAGTACCAGCTTCACGAACTCGGCTTCCAGCGGTGCCAGCGGCTTGTTCGGGGCTTTGTTGACGTAAACGTAGAGGAAACGCGACAGCGGGTACTTGCCGTTCAGGGCGTTTTCTTCGGTGTCTTCGATGAAGTCCGTGCTGCCCTTCTTGGCCAGAGCCACGGTTTTCACGCTGGCGGTCTTGTAGCCGATGCCCGAGTAACCGATGCCGTTGAGCGAAGAACTGATCGACTGCACAACCGAAGCCGAGCCAGGCTGTTCGTTCACGTTAGGCTTGTAGTCGCCTTTGCACAGGGCTTCTTCCTTGAAGTAGCCGTAGGTGCCGGAGACCGAGTTACGACCGAACAGTTGCACCGGCTTGTTGGCCAGGTCGCCGGTCACACCCAGGTCGCCCCAGGTTTTCACGTCGGCTTTGGCACCGCACAGGCGAGTCGACGAGAAGATCGCGTCGACCTGTTCCATGGTCAGGTGCTGGATCGGGTTGTCCTTGTGCACGAACACAGCCAGGGCATCCACGGCCACCGGAATAGCGGTGGGCTTGTAGCCGTACTTCTGCTCGAAGGCAGCCAGCTCGGTGTCCTTCATCTTGCGGCTCATCGGGCCCAGGTTGGAGGTGCCTTCAGTCAGCGCAGGGGGTGCAGTGGCGGAGCCGGCAGCTTGAATCTGGATGTTGACGTTCGGGTATTCCTTCTTATAACCCTCGGCCCACAGGGTCATCAGGTTAGCCAGGGTATCGGAACCGACGCTGGACAGGTTGCCCGACACACCAGTGGTCTTAACATAAGCCGGGATTGCCGGGTCAACACCAGCGGCCACCGCGTTGGCGGTCGCAACGCCAGCAGCGACAAAAGTCATTGCCGCCATCAAACGCTTCAGTTTCATGCCTTGCTCCTAGCAGATAGGGATAGTTGGATCGGGGCCAAGTATCGAGAGGCCGTGTGAACACTCTATGTCGAGAATATGACAGTTAGATGAAAGGCCACTATCGCAAGCAAGGGGGGACTTGAGCGTCCCAAGGGGATTCCCACGCAAGCGTGGGACCCATCAATCAGCGTCCACGCTTCCAGAGGTACCCGCCCACCAGCGCGCCCATCACACACAGCGCGGCAACATAGTAGGCAGGACCCATCGGGCTTTCCTTCATCAGCAACGACACCGCCAGCGGCGTCAGCCCGCCGAAGATGGCGTAGGCCACGTTGTAGGAAAACGACAACCCGCTGAAACGCACCACCGGCGGGAAGGCTTTGACCATGACGTAAGGCACCACACCGATCACGCCGACAAACAGGCCGGTCAGGGTGTACAGCGGGAAGAGCCAGTTCGGGTGCTCGATGAGGCTGTGGTACAGCGTCCACGACGTCGCCAGCAGCAGCAGGCAACCGCTGATCAGCACGCGCCCGGCACCGAAGCGGTCGGCCAGTGCGCCGGAAGCGATGCAACCCAGGCTCAGGGTTACGATGGCCAGGCTGTTGGCCTGCAGCGCAACTGTCGGGCTGAAGTGGTAGACGGTTTGCAGCACGGTCGGGGTCATCAGGATAACCACCACGACGCCGGCCGACAGCAACCAGGTCAGCAGCATTGACAGCACGATGGCGCCACGGTGGTCGCGCAGTACCGCACGCAACGGCAGCTCGGCGGCCAGGGCCTTGCGTTGCTGCATCTCGGCGAAGATCGGCGTTTCATGCAGCCAGCGCCGCAGGTACACCGACAGCAGACCGAACACCCCACCAAGCAGGAACGGGATACGCCAGGCGTAATCCGAGACCTGCTCGGGGCTATAAAGCGTGTTGATGGCGGTGGCCACCAGCGACCCCAACAGGATGCCGGCGGTGAGGCCGCTGGTCAGGGTGCCGCAGGCGTAGCCAATGTGGCGCGGCGGAACGTGTTCGGAGACGAACACCCAGGCGCCGGGCACTTCGCCGCCAATGGCCGCGCCCTGGATGACGCGCATCAACAGCAATAACAGCGGCGCCCACAGGCCGATCTGCGCGTAGGTTGGCAGCAGGCCCATGATCAGCGTCGGCACGGCCATCATGAAGAT
This sequence comes from Pseudomonas sp. MH9.3, assembly GCF_034354675.1. Classification (NCBI taxonomy): domain Bacteria; kingdom Pseudomonadati; phylum Pseudomonadota; class Gammaproteobacteria; order Pseudomonadales; family Pseudomonadaceae; genus Pseudomonas; species Pseudomonas sp. MH9.3. Next base: position 3,610,129 of record NZ_CP133785.1, read on the forward strand.
GCTCAGGGTAAACATCTTCTTGCGGCCCAGCAGGTCGCCGAAGTGCGCCATGATGATGCCGCCCAGCGGGCGCGCCAGGTAGCCGGCCGCAAAGATGCCGAAGGTCTGCATCATGCGCAGCCATTCGGGCATGTCGACGGGAAAGAACAGTTTTCCGACCACGGTGGCGAAAAACACGAAGATGATGAAGTCGTAGAATTCCAGCGCCCCGCCCAAGGCAGACAGCGACAGGGTTTTATAGTCGTTGCGGGTCAGCGGGCGCGAAGGTGGCGCACTGCTTGCGGGCACGGAGGACATGGCAAGGCTTCTCTTATAGTAATCAGCGTAATGAAGGACACACGCCGTGACGGGCGGCGGCTTGGCAAGATAGCAAATCGCTTGTAAAAGCACAGCGCCAGGAGAACAGTTGCGCGCAAAAGCCCCCGTACAGCGCTTGATTAATGACCAAATGAGTCCCCGGAGGTCGTAGTGACGCCAACCTGTGGATATACTCGGCCCTTGCAAGTGCAAGACCCGCAGTCTTGACGGGCTGCTGTGCCAAAACGCCGTTGGGTGCCATCCAGCCGATTTGGCAGAGTTTCCCTTCAGTACGCCTTACGAGAAACGCATCGAGCGGTGTATGTTGGTGCTGAAACGTTTTTTCGCAAGACGGCTATCCATTTGAAATACCCATGAAGCGTCACGGGTCAGAGGCACCCTCGGCATGATCGAACTCGAACAAGAAGATCCAATCCCGCAAGGCGATCTCGCCCTGCAAATCACCGCGCTCCCCCGTGAAACCAACGGTTTTGGCGATATCTTCGGCGGCTGGCTGGTTGCGCAGATGGACCTGGCTGGCACGGCAATGGCCAGCAAGGTCGCCGGTGGTCGCGTGGCCACCGTGGCGATTGATCGCATGGCCTTTCTGGTACCGGTGGCGGTGGGCGCGCAGTTGTCCTTCTATACCCAGGCCCTGGAAATCGGCCGCAGCTCGATCCAGATGATGGTCGAAGTGTGGAGCGACGACCCGCTGTCCAGTGAATGGCGCAAGGTGACCGAGGCGGTCTTCGTGTTCGTCGCCATCGATGGCAGTGGTCGCACCCGCTCGGTGCCGTCACGCGCGCGTTAAACCTCGCGCGGTTTTGACGGTCCATTGCCCCATTGCCTGCCATTGAGAGAGCTGTGACATGCCGACGCCCCACGTTGAAACCGTAAAGATCGACGAGCTGGACTGCTGGCGTATTCGCCACAACGGCGCCGAACTGATGGTGGCCCAACAGGGCGCGCATATCTTCAGCTATCAGCGTCAGGGCGAGCAGCCGCTGATATGGCCGAACCCCGACGCGGTGTTCAAGCAAGGCAAAGGCATTCGTACCGGTGTGCCGGTGTGCTGGCCATGGTTTGGCGTGTTCGACCGCAACCCGCAGAGCGTGAAGGCGATGCGCCAGAGCGAACAGCCGGCCGGTGCCCATGGTTTTGTGCGAACTGCGATCTGGGAATTGGCTGCGACCGAACTCGAAGGTGAAGCACTGCGTGTGGACCTGGTCCTGCCAGCGCCTGTCGGCGGCTTTCCTGGCTGGCCCCATCAGGTCGACCTGAAGCTGAGCCTGCTGCTGGACGACCAACTGCACATCCGCCTGACCAGCCACAACCGTGACGACCACACCGTGACACTCAGTCAGGCGCTGCACACCTATTTCGCGGTCAGCGATGTGCGCAATGTGCAGGTTGAGGGTCTGGATGGCCTGACGTATCTCGATACCGCCGATGGCTGGACCGAGAAACAGCAGTCCGGCCTACTACCGTTCGCCGCCGAGACCGACCGTATCTATCTCGACACTCCGACGCAGCTCAACATCGTCGACAAAGACTGGCAGCGCCGCATCCAGCTCACCAGCCAGGGCTCCCACTCCACCGTCATCTGGAACCCCTGGACCGAACGCGCCAAAGCCTTCGACGACATGGCCAACGATGGCTGGACGGGCATGTTGTGCATCGAGACGGCGAATGTGCTGGATGATGTGGTGGCATTGGCCCCGGGCGAAAGCCACACCCTGGCCGTGAGCATCACAACCCTCCCCCTGTAAACCCGATTCAACTGTGGGAGCTGGCTTGCCTGCGATAGCATCACCTCGATATTACTGACACACCGAGGCGTCTGCATCGCAGGCAAGCCAGCTCCCGCACGGGCAGGTTTCTTACAGGTCGGATTCCTTCACTACGCGGACCTTGCCCGCGTCCAGCGCATACGCCGCATCCGCCAGATCGTTATTCACCTTCTCCACCTTCAACGTTCCCGTGACCCACAGCGGCGTGTAGATATCATCCAGCTTCAGCCCCTTGGGATAGCGCACCAGCACCAGCTGGTTGGGCGGCGGTGGCGGCACGTGGATACAGGCGCCCGGGTATGGCACCAGGAAGAACAGCGTGCTGCGACCCTTTGCATCGGTTTCCAGCGGCACCGGGTAGCCGCCGATGCGGATGTTCTTGCCGTTCATGGCGGCCACCGTCTTGGTGGAATACATCACCGCCGGCAACCCCTTGCTTTGCTTGAGGCCACCCTTGTCGGTGAACGTGCCTTGGGCTTCGGGGGAGTTATGGTCGATCTCGGGCATGGCTTCGAGGGCTTTCTGGTCCGACAGGGGCATCAGGTCGAGCCAGTCGGTTTCCGGCAGTTCACCGGCGTGCGCCAGGCCTGAGCCCAGCAAGAGGAATGTCAACAGTAGACGGCGCATGGAGAAGCTCGGCAAATTCAAGTGCCGAGTATTCTAGCCCTCTGCGCCTGCGCAGCGCAGAGGACTTTGTCGGCTGATTACTTCCTTTTGATCAAGCCGTAGATCACCAGCAGCACGATGGCACCGACCAGTGCGCCGATGAAGCCTGCGCCCTGACCGGCCTGGTAGATACCCAGCGCCTGACCACCGTAAGTCGCGGCCAGGGAGCCGGCGATACCCAGCAGGATGGTCATGATCCAGCCCATGCTGTCGTCGCCGGGCTTGAGGAAGCGCGCCAGCAGGCCGACGATCAAGCCGATAAAGATGGTTCCGATGATACCCATGGCATTTCCCTCTGATTGGTGTGAGTCATGCCAAAGCCTGGTCAGGCTTTGCCATCCTGCAATCAGAGGGACGGCGGCAACCAATGGTTCCCGTCATCGCCAGGCTTATTGTTCGGCGATCAGCGCTTCGACCTTGAGGATCTGCGCCTGCAGCGTCGCACGGTCCTTGCAACGCAGGTTGGCGTGGCCGACCTTGCGCCCGGCCTTGAAGGCCTTGCCGTAGTGATGCAGGTGGCAATCATCGATGGCGATCACACGCTCCACGGGCGGCACCGAACCGATGAAATTGAGCATGGCGCTCTCGCCGACTTTGGCCGTAGAGCCCAGCGGCAAGCCCGCCACCGCCCGCAGGTGGTTTTCGAACTGGCTGCACTCGGCGCCTTCGGTGGTCCAGTGCCCGGAGTTGTGCACCCGTGGCGCGATTTCGTTGGCCTTGAGGCCACCGTCCACTTCAAAGAACTCGAAGGCCATCACCCCGACGTAGTCCAGCTGCTTGAGCACGCGGCTGGAATAGTCTTCGGCCAGGGCCTGCAACGGGTGATCGGTACTGGCCACGGACAGCTTGAGGATGCCGCTGTCGTGGGTGTTGTGCACCAGCGGGTAGAAACGGGTTTCGCCATCGCGGGCACGCACGGCGATCAGCGATACTTCGCCGGTGAACGGCACGAAGCCTTCCAGCAGGCAGGCGACGCTGCCCAGCTCGGCGAAGGTGCCCACCACGTCGGCCTCGGTGCGCAGCACTTTCTGGCCCTTGCCGTCGTAACCCAGGGTGCGGGTCTTGAGCACCGCCGGCAGGCCGATGCGGGCGACGGCGGCGTCCAGGTCCGCCTGGGACTGAATGTCGGCGAAGTCCGGGGTCGGAATACCCAGGTCCTTGAACATGCTCTTTTCGAACCAGCGGTCGCGCGCAATGCGCAGTGCTTCGGCGCTCGGGTACACCGGCACGAATTGCGACAGGAACGCCACCGTTTCAGCCGGGACACTTTCGAACTCGAAGGTCACCAGATCGACTTCCTCGGCCAGTTGGCGCAGGTGATCCGGGTCACTGTAGTCAGCGCGCAGGTGTTCACCCAGGGCCGCCGCGCAGGCATCCGGCGCAGGGTCCAGGAAAGCGAAGTTCATCCCCAGCGGGGTGCCCGCCAGAGCCAGCATACGACCCAGTTGGCCGCCACCGATTACACCGATTTTCATCAATAACAACCTCAGGCAATGCGTGGGTCTGGATTGTCCAGCACGCTGTCTGTCTGCTCGGCACGGAATTTTTTCAGCACCGCGTGGAACTGCGGGTGCTTGGCGCCGAGGATGCTGGCCGCCAGCAAGGCGGCGTTGATCGCGCCGGCCTTGCCGATCGCCAGGGTCGCCACCGGGATGCCGGCGGGCATCTGCACGATGGACAACAGCGAGTCCACGCCCGAGAGCATCGACGACTGCACTGGCACCCCAAGCACAGGCAGGTGGGTCTTGGCCGCACACATGCCTGGCAAATGCGCCGCACCGCCGGCACCGGCGATGATCACCTCGATGCCACGGGATTCTGCCTCATCGGCATACTGGAACAGCAGGTCCGGAGTGCGGTGGGCGGAGACCACCTTCACTTCGTACGCAATGCCGAGTTTTTCCAGCATATCGGCGGTGTGGCTAAGGGTGGACCAATCGGACTTGGAGCCCATGATCACGCCAACCAATGCACTCATCGTCGTGCCTCTTCTCTCTGGGCGCCCGCAGGCGCGTCAAAAAACAACAAGCCACGCAGGAAATCCGGCGTGGCTTGGTGTACGAAATAAGGCCGGTTGGACCGGCCGAAGGCCGCGCAGTATACCGTAATAATCGGGATAAACAGCCCCTTGGATGACCATCTGTCCAGCGGTGCAAAGTAGCGGTTTTATTGACTTAAGAGTCAGTCCAAAGCACCGCGAAATAATGTGGGAGAGGGCTTGCCCCCTCCCACATTTTGCTCTGTGTTGGGCCCGAGATTGAACTCAGGTGTTTTGCGCGGCGCCACCTTCGAGCTTGCGCCACAACAACCGCACATTCGCCTTGCGCACCAACGCGCAGCGATACAGGCGAATCTCCAGCGGCACATGCCATTGCGGCCCGCCACACACCACCAACTCGCCTCGGGCCAATTCTGCCCGTACGCTCAGTTGCGGCACCCAGGCAATGCCCAGGCCTTCCAGCGCCATACTCTTGAGGCTGTCGGCCATCGCGGTTTCGTACACGGTGGTAAAACGCAGCGCGCGCTGGCGCAGCAGCAGGTGCACCGAACGGCCGAGGAATGCGCCGGCGCTGTAGGCCAGCAACGGCACGCTGCCCTCGCCTTCCAAGTCGAACAGCGGCTTGCCGTCGGCGTCGGCAGCGCACACCGGGAGCATTTCGGTGTTACCCAGGTGCAGCGAAGGGAAGATTTCGGCGTCCATCTGCATCGCGGCATCCGGGTCGTAGAACGCCAGCATCAGGTCGCAACCGCCTTCGCGCAGGGCGTGCACCGCGTCGCCGACGTTGGTGGCGACCAGCCGCGTGGCGATGTTCAAACCTTCGTTGCGCAGTTGGGCGATCCAGCGCGGGAAGAAGCCCAGCGCGAGGGAGTGGGCGGCGGCCACTTGCATGACTTCGCCCTGCCCGCCTTCCAGATGATGCAAATGGCGCAGCACTTCACCCAACTGTTCGACCACCGTACGCGCGGTGACCAGAAACAGTTGCCCCGCCGCCGTCAGTTCCACCGGTGTGCGCGAACGGTTGACCAGCGTCAGGCCCAGCGCGGCCTCCAGGCTGCGGATACGCCGACTGAACGCCGGCTGGGTGACGAACCGCCGCTCCGCCGCCTGGGAAAAGCTGCGCGTCGCCGCCAGGGCGCTGAAGTCTTCCAGCCATTTGCTCTCAAGGTTCATCACTGCCTCCCAAGGCCACGCACCCATTTGGCACACACGCCCGTCATGATAGCCGGGTCACGCCGACATTATGCCGTTTGTGCATAGCCCAGTGTTTAACAGCATTGGCCCAAAAACGTCCACACGCCTAGCATTCGCAGCGTTCCGGCCTGTTCCGGGCCCCTATCGAGATGATTTCCGTCATGTCCTCCGCTGCATCATTCCGCACAGAAAAAGACCTGCTTGGCGTACTCGACGTACCCGCTCAAGCGTACTACGGCATCCAGACCCTGCGAGCGGTGAACAACTTCCGCCTCTCGGGCGTTCCGATTTCGCATTACCCGAAATTGGTGGTCGGTCTGGCAATGGTCAAGCAAGCGGCAGCGGATGCCAACCGCGAGTTGGGTCAGCTCAGCGAAGCCAAGCACGCGGCCATCAGCGAAGCCTGTGCCCGTCTGATCCGCGGCGATTTCCACGAAGAGTTCGTGGTGGACATGATTCAAGGCGGCGCCGGCACTTCAACCAACATGAATGCCAACGAAGTCATCGCCAATATCGCGCTGGAGGCCATGGGTCACCAGAAGGGCGAATACCAGTACCTGCATCCCAACAACGACGTGAACATGGCGCAGTCGACCAACGACGCCTACCCGACCGCGATCCGCCTGGGTCTGCTGCTGGGCCATGACGCGCTGCTGGCCAGCCTCGACAGCCTGATCCAGGCCTTCGCCGCCAAGGGTGTGGAATTCGGGCATGTGCTGAAAATGGGCCGCACCCAGTTGCAGGACGCCGTGCCGATGACCCTTGGCCAGGAATTCCGCGCCTTCGCCACCACCCTCGGTGAAGACCTGGCCCGCCTGAAAACCCTGGCGCCAGAGCTGTTGACCGAAGTGAACCTGGGCGGCACCGCCATCGGTACTGGCATCAACGCCGACCCGCGTTACCAGGCCCTGGCCGTACAACGCCTGGCCGTTATCAGTGGCCAGCCAGTAGTCCCGGCCGCGGACCTGATCGAAGCCACTTCCGACATGGGCGCCTTCGTACTGTTCTCCGGCATGCTCAAGCGTACCGCCGTGAAGCTGTCGAAGATCTGCAACGACCTGCGCCTGCTGTCCAGCGGCCCACGCACCGGCATCAACGAGATCAACCTGCCGGCCCGCCAGCCAGGCAGCTCGATCATGCCCGGCAAGGTCAACCCGGTGATCCCGGAAGCGGTCAACCAGGTGGCATTCCAGGTCATCGGCAACGACCTGGCGCTGACCATGGCGGCCGAAGGCGGCCAACTGCAGCTGAACGTGATGGAGCCGCTGATCGCCTTCAAGATCTTCGACTCGATCCGCCTGCTGCAACGCGCCATGGACATGCTGCGCGAACACTGCATCGTCGGCATCACCGCCAACGAAGCGCGCTGCCGCGAACTGGTGGAACACTCCATCGGCCTGGTCACCGCGCTGAACCCCTACATCGGCTATGAAAACGCCACCCGCATTGCGCGCATCGCCCTTGAAAGCGGTCGCGGCGTGCTGGAACTGGTGCGCGAAGAAGGCTTGCTCGACGACGCCATGCTCGACGACATCCTGCGCCCCGAAAACATGATCGCTCCACGTCTGGTCCCGTTGAAGGCCTGATGTCCGTTGCACTGCTCACCAGGTTGAGGGACTAGACACCTCTCACCTTTTGAGGGCCTGAAGGCTCGTTCTTCAGGCCCTTTTTTTTGCCTTGAGGTTGCGAAATGACGCCTATAAAAAATCCAACATCGCCCTGCAAACCCGACCTGTCCGATTCAGTGCTGCTGAAACCTTTAATCGGCCCGTGCAGACGGATCACGCGCGCCTAGGTATAGTGCCGCCCCTCATCGCGTCTGCGGCCATCGGTAACGAGGCCCGCAACAACGCGAAAGCGCATGAATAACAACACCCGCAAAAGGATTGGGGTCGAAGCATCGTGCACTGCCTGGTGCCGAGCGATGCATCGAACCGTCCTGCGTTTGCCATTAAAAAATCAGCGAGGAACACTCCATGCTCGAAGTCATCAACGACTTCCTCTCAGGGAAAGTACTGATCGTGCTCATTGTCGGGCTCGGTGGTTATTTCACGATTCGCTCGCGTTTCGTGCAGTTGCGCCACTTTTTCCACATGTTCTCGGTATTCAAAGACAGCCTGAAGAGCAGCTCCGGCCAACTCAGCTCGTTCCAGGCGCTGATGCTCAGCCTGGCGGGCCGCGTCGGTGCCGGTAACATCGCCGGCGTCGGCATTGCCGTGACCCTGGGTGGCCCGGGCGCCGTGTTCTGGATGTGGGTCACCGCGCTGGTGGGCATGTCGTCGAGCTTTATCGAATGCTCCCTGGGCCAGTTGTACAAGCGCACCGACGCTGACGGCGCCTACCGTGGCGGCCCGGCTTATTACATCCAGCACGGCCTGCACAAACGCTGGCTGGGCATGGTCATGGCGTTCCTGCTGCTGGTGACCTTCGGCTTTGCCTTCAACGGCCTGCAAGCCCACGCCGTGACCCACTCGCTGAACAATGCCTTCGGCCTCGACACCACCTACACCGGCCTTGCGCTGGCGGTGTTGCTGGGCCTGGTGTTCATCGGCGGGATCAAGCGCATCGCCTCGATCGCCGACCTGCTGGTGCCGGTCAAAACCCTCGTGTACATCGCCGTAACCCTTTACGTGATCGTGCTGCAGTTCGACCACGTACCGGCCATGCTCGCGACCATCGTCAAGAGCGCGTTCGGCCTCGACCAGGCCTTCGGTGGCCTGGTGGGCAGTGCGATCATCATGGGCGTAAAACGCGGCGTGTTCGCCAACGAAGCAGGTCTGGGCAGTGCGCCCAACGTGGCCGCCGTCGCTTCGGTAGAGCACCCGATTGCCCAGGGCGTGGTGCAGGCGTTCAGCGTGTTCCTCGACACCTTCGTGATCTGCACCTGCACCGCGTTGCTGATCCTGCTCTCCGGCTTCTACACCCCGGGCTTTGAAGGCGACGGCATTGCCCTGACCCAGAACTCCCTGGCCGCCGTGGTCGGTGACTGGGGCCGCATGTTCATCTCGGTGGCCCTGGCGTTGTTCGTGTTCACCTCGATCATGTACAACTACTACCTGGGCGAGAGCAACCTGCGCTTTCTGGTCGGCAATAACCGCAAGGTGTTGATGGGCTATCGCGCGCTGGTGCTGGTGCTGATCTTCTGGGGTTCGATCGAGAACCTGAGCACCGTATTCGCCTTCGCCGACATCACCATGACCCTGCTCGCGTTCGTCAACCTGTTCGCCCTGGCGTTCCTGTTCAAGATCGCCATGCGCATCCTGAACGACTACGACAACCAGCGCGCAGCGGGCATCAAGACGCCGGTGTTCGACTCCAGCCAGTTCCCGGACCTGGACCTGGATCGCAGCGCCTGGCCGGCCAATCCCGTGACGCCGCAGCAGGCGCCAGCGGCTGAACTGAGCGCGCACCCACAGCGCTGAGCCTAGATAGATGACACGCCGCCCGGCCTTGGGCATGCTCGGGGCCCGGCGGCGTTTTTCGTTCAGGAGACTCTTTGATGCAATCAGCCAACAACGTGATGGTGCTCTACACCGGCGGCACCATCGGCATGCAGTCCAGCGCCAACGGCCTGGCACCTGCTTCGGGCTTTGAAGCGCGCATGCGTGAGCAGCTTGCCGAGGCGCAAGTACCCGCGTGGTGCTTTCAGGAAATGGCGCCGCTGATCGACAGCGCCAACATGACCCCAGCCTACTGGCAGCGCCTGCGCTGCGCAGTGATCGAAGCGACGGACGCCGGTTGCGACGCCGTGCTGATCCTGCACGGCACCGACACCCTGGCCTACAGCGCCGCCGCCATGAGCTTCCAATTGCTGGGCCTGCCGGTGCCGGTGGTGTTCACCGGCTCGATGCTGCCGGCGGGCGTGCCCGACAGCGATGCCTGGGAGAACGTCAGCGGCGCCCTGGCCGCCCTCGGTACAGGCCTGGCGCCGGGTGTGCACCTGCACTTTCACGGCGCGCTGCTGGCCCCCACCGCGTGCGCGAAAGTCCGCAGTTTCGGGCGCAATCCCTTTGCCGCCCTCAAGCGTCAGGGCGGCGTGGCACGCGCTACCGCTCTCCCGGCGGCGCTGGATTATCGCCAGCCGAAAACCCTGGCCAGCGTCGGCGTGCTGCCGCTGGTGCCGGGCATCGGCGCAGCGCAGTTGGACGGCCTGATCGACAGCGGCATTCACGGGCTGATTCTCGAATGCTTCGGCAGCGGCACCGGCCCCAGCGACAACCCCGACTTCCTCGCCAGCCTCCAGCGTGCGCAGGACAAGGGAATTGCCGTGGTCGCGATCACCCAATGCCATGAAGGCGGCGTGGAACTGGACATCTACGAAGCCGGCAGCCGCCTGCGCGGTGTGGGCGTGCTGTCCGGAGGCGGCATGACCCGCGAAGCGGCGTTCGGCAAGCTCAACGCGCTGCTCGGCGCCGGGCTGGATCACGCCGAAGTGCGGCGCCTGGTGGAAGCCAACCTGTGCGGCGAATTGGGCTGAGGCCCGCCCTTACATAATCACCGCCCTTTCTGACCGAGCGGTTCCTAGTATGGAAACCCCCCAGTTTCCATACTCAGGCTCGTCAGGAGTTTTCCATGGCTTCAACGCTTCCCCCACGCCCCAACCTCGCCGCCACGCTGCTGGCGCAACTGTCGGTCGGCCCCTCATTTCGAGACGTCGCCGCCGTGTTGCTGCGCGAGCAACTGCGCGAGCGTTACCCGACACTGGACATCGACCCCGAAAACACACTGGTCGGCACCCCCGTGTGGGAAATCATCGAAGACCAGGTGGTGGCCCGCCCGCCACAGTTCCAGGCACTGACCAATGTACTGGCCAGGCAGGCGGTGCTGGCGGTACCGGCGCTCTACATCGAAGGCGAACACTTCCTCACCCGGCAACCCGTGGCCGACCCGCCCGTGCACTTGCCGGTGCGCATCGACGAAATCGCCGGCCTGATCAATGTGCTGGCGCCCGTGATGATCAGTGGCTACCAGGACCAGCAACTTGCGTACTGGAACGCCGACAACGGCAACAGCACGCCCCACTGGCAGCAACTGGCCAACACCCTGCGGCAAATGTGGAACGTGGATCGCATCGTTGGCTGGGCTGAATCGGACTGCATCATGGCCCGCCAGCTGTTCCGCGCCCCGGACCTGACGACCAGGAGCGCCCAGGCCCCCTACGCCACCCGCGCCTACCTGATAGAAATGGAAGACATCGATGAGCAGGGCCAGGCTCGACACCTCTACCAACACCTGATCACGGTACTGGTCGGCACCCAGGACAGTAACACGGTGATTCTCACCCACTCGCTGCTCGATGGCTTTGATCGGTTCACGTCCTTCGATCAACTGGGCGCCGCGCTGCCAACCACCCTGCATACGTCGACCGCCCACGACAAGATGCAGTGGCGACTGGTGGAACCGGCCGGCAATTATTTCGATTACCTGGCGTGCGCGTTGATTGCGGTGCAGATCGAAGCCATCGACGCGCTGGATTTTTCCGATGTACGCGGCGGCCACGCCAGCGCCGCGCCGCTCGCAGTGCCGCCCAGCGCTGCAGTGGCCGGTGCAGACGCCGACCTGCAGCATTACGAGCAAGCCCTGCCCGACTGGTTGAGGTCGGCCAGCATCTCGGACCTGAATGCCGGCTCGCGTCATCTCAGGGACCTGGCGACCCTGCATCGTCTCAATGAGGGCAGGACCCACCTGGACGGGATCGCGCCGATCCAGGCCTATGCCCTCCACCAACTGAACGCCGATATGCTCAGGGACCATCCCGACACCAGCCAACACCTGCTGGAAAAGGTCGAACTGGTGGTCAAGAGTCCGGTGGTGTGGGGCGCCTTTACCCTGCCAGGGCAGGTGGACACGACAGTGTTCAGCCTCACGGAGCTGGCCCTGCAAAACCTGATCGCCGTACCCCTGGGCAACAAGACCGTACGGCGCACCAATGGCGGCGGGCTGCCGGCCTGGCTCACCGTCGACTATGTGGAAAGCCTGGTCAAACGCGCCGATATAGGCAGCACTTACCCGGCCCTGATCAACCGTCTGTTGTTGCAGGATGCCGATGAATCCAGGCGCCGCCGCATGCTCTACAACCAGCACCTGAAAGTGCAACTGCCGCTGCTGGCCCTGCAATGCAAAATACGCGGGGAACACGGCATCGATGAGCGCGGGTACCGCTATGTAGCCACGCTGATGCAAGCCCAGGCTACGGAGGGCCTGGTGGACGAGCAACCCATCGTGATCCGTGAATTGGCGTTTGCGCCGCAACGTCGCACCGACGCTGCGCCGGACAAGGTGACCAACATGTACATCATCGGGCCCAGGGATCCCGGCGCCGGCCCCTGCCTGCTCTACCGGCCGCTGCTTGACCCGCCGCTGATCCAGTATCCGTCAGCGGCCAACGCGCTGTATGCCATCCAGCAATCGTCGCAGTTGCGTGAATCGGTGCTGGCCTGGTTACCCGACGACGTGCGCGCGGACTACAGCCGCTACGTCTTCCCCGGCGCGCTGCCATCGCCCTGGGCAGTAGCGGACTTCCTGGTCGAACCGCTCAAACTGTGGATCCTGAGTGGGCCCATGGCACTGGGAGGGCACGCCCTTGATGGCGATATCTTCGCCACCCTGTACACCGCCAACGCCACGGCACTGTTGACCCTGGCCGAACACCAGTCGGTGTCCAACGCTCAGGCACGCTGGGAAACCTTCAAGCGCGCCGGCTGGCTGATCTTCAACGCCGCCTTGCCGTTCATGGGCTCCACCGTTGGCGCCGCCGCGTGGATCTGGCAAATCATGGACCAACTGCAAGCGGTGGTTGACGCCCAGGCACACCGCCAGTCGCCCTGGGCCGCCTTCAGTGACTTGCTGCTCAACCTCGGCATGGCCATCTCATTGCTCGTCGTCACCCGCTCGACGCCACAGCGACGCGCAGCAACCAAACGCCCTGCGCCGCCATCCAGGCCCTCACCGCCCAGGCCTGTGCAGATCAAGCAACTGGCGAATATCTCTGCCGACAGCCCGAGCGCCGTTTCCATCCGACCGTTGCTGGCCGCTGGCGCCATCAACCGCACCAAGCCTCGCCTGAGTGAGGTGCTCGACAGTTTCAAAGTCGCCAAGCCCGGTGACCTGGGAGAGCCGATCAGTACCCAAGGCCCGTATTTAAACCTCTACACCAATGGCGATGGCTACTACGCCCCGGTCGGCGAGCGCTGGTTCCAGGTACAGGTGGACGAGGGCGACGCGGTGCGGATCGTCGACCCCGCCTCCCCTGAGCGCAACGGCCCACCGTTGATCGGCAACCGCCAGGGTGCCTGGTTTATCGACACCCGGCTGCGCCTGCGTGGCGGCGGGCCAAAAGCACAGATCCGCAAAGCCAAGGCGCTGGCGCAAAAACGCGCCGAGGAACTGCGTCAACAGTTGAGTGCGTTCGAAAAGGACAAGAAAAACGCCCAGACCGAACTGCAGCAAGCTCGCCAGGCCATGGACGAGGCGCCCTCCACTTCCGCCGAGGCCCGGCGCCAGGCGTACCAGCAAACCCTCACCACCCAGCGCGACGCCTATGAAACTGCCCTGCAGAAACTCAAGGAGCTGAACGTGCACGCGCCCACCCCGGATTATGCCCAAAAGGCGCTCAACTACCTCAAGGCGCAAACCGAACTCAGTTGCGAGGATATCCGCGAAGCCATGACCCGCTTCACGCCCAGGCTGCGCAGCGTGCTTGATCAAATAGAGCGAGAGGATGTCGAGCCGCAGCAACGCTACATCGCCGAGGCACAGGAAATGAGTGAGTTGAACCGGCAGATGATCCAGCGCCTGGACTATATGCAGGGACGCTTTGACGAGCTGCGCGGACTGCAACGTGACGGCATACGCCTGATCGCCACGATCAAGGGCTCGTTGCCGGTCTTCAAAAGCGACTACCTCAAGGCCTTGCAGGTGCTGCTCGGCCGTGACCTGTGCCTGTCAGCCGACACCCGGCATACCCTGCCGGATGCCTGGAAGACCCTGGGTAGCATCGTCGACAGCGCCGAAGTTGCGATCCAGTGCCTGCGCGACACTCTGGACGAACGCAGTGAAGGCCGCCTCGACGAGCGCTTTGATACCCTGAGCAGCCTGATCGAGCAATTTGAGCTGATAAACGAGCGCCTGCAGGATTTCCACGCGCAGCACACCTTGCATATCGAGGTTGAACCGTTCGACAACCTGCGCCGCCAACTGAAGGAGTTCAACCAGCGCGCCATCACACAGCTTGCTGTGCTGAGTGCCGAGAGGGAAGCCCTCAGAAAACGCCCCATCCCGCCCGTAACACCGCCACGGCCGAAGAAGAAGTTCATTCGTACACGCTTCGACGGGATGCTGATCGGCGAGCCGCGCTTGAGTGATATCGGCCTCGATACAGGCATGGTGGACATCCTGTCGCCGTTCACCCATAAAGTCGTCGCCACCTACCATGAAAAAACATCGGGTGTGTGGGTCAAGCATCTGACTCCCACGCGGGTCAGCCCGGCCTTGATCGATGCCCAAACCAGTATCCGCGCCGGCCAGGCACTGCTCGATGAACTGCCGACATTCCGAGAGCGCATGCAGAGCCTTGTGCAACAGCCAGAACGCAGTCCCCTCGGTATCGAATGGGCCTACAACCAGCAGGCCAAGAGGCTCAGGGAGGCCAACAGTGCCATCAAGCGCGCGTTGACCCAAAGCAATGCCACCGATTTGGCATCGCTGCCCGCCAGTACGGTCAACAAGGCGCTGACTGAAGCGGTGCCTGAGCTTTATCGTCAGAGCAACGAGCAGGTGCTGACGATGTTCAAGCGGCGTCCGCCCACCCCCTCCGCTGTGGAATGGCTTAAACGCCATAACGCGATCACCATCAAGAAAACCCTGAACCGACGCCGCCTCAAACGCCTGCAGCCCGACTATCTGGACGAATACACCATCACCGACCGCGGCACCCGCCAGGTGCTCTGGTACGCGCATTTTCATTACAGCGCCAGTTGGACTCCGGCGCGCTCCTACCTCTCGGCGCGCTTGAAAACCGTGGAAGAACAACGCCTGGATGCCGCCGCCGATACCCTGAGCAATGAGTCGAGCCAGGCACAAAGGCTAGCGCTTTACCGCAGTGAAATCACCTTTGAACAAGCCCGGCAGCTGTTCTTCAACTGATAAAGCGCACGCCAACTGCTTACTTTTTCAACAGGCCAAGGAGTGCCTTTATGAACGACCTCGTATTGACCGACAGCGAAACGCTGCTGACGCAATTGACCACCCATCCATCCCTGCGTGAAGTGGCATCAATCGTCTTGAAAACGGCACTGCACGAGCTGTACCCCACACTGGATATCGACCCGAATCTGGCCATCGTCAGGACCCCGAGATGGACGGTGGTGAATGGCGAGCTCATTCCCCAGAAGCCATTTGGAGAGACCCTCACCGGCGCCGGTGGCATCGACTTTTTCGCCACTCAAACACCCACCCTGCTGCCCACGCATAACCTGAATACGCAGGCGACCGGCGCAGTGATCAGCCCGTCGAAGATCGATAACATACGCAGCCCGATCACTGTTTTTTACCCCACCCGTTGCAGGAGCGGGGGCGCTCGCGAAAGCCTTCAAGGCAACGCGTTGAATCGGGATGCACGCGTTATCGTTAACGTTCTTCGCGAGCAAGCTCGCTCCTACGGTGATTTAGCCACCCCATGCCTGGCGCAGACGCGCCAGGGCTAGCGCGATCTGCGCCGGGGGCACCGCGGCAAATCCAAGCACCAGCCCGGCGCGTTGGTCGGACGGGGTGCTGGAATCCGGTAACCAGTATTTGCTCAGGCCGGTGATCTCAACCCCAACCGCCTCGGCCTGCGTCAGCAATTGCTGTTCACGGGCGACGCTGTCCACCCGCACGCTCAGGTGCAGGCCGGCGGCGACCGTGGGCAGGCAGCTCACGCCTGGCAATGGGCCCGGCCAGCCGCTGAGCAGCGCATCACGGCGGCTGAGTGCGGCGCGGCGCATGCGCCGGATGTGCCGCTGGAAATGCCCTGCCGCCATGAACTCGGCCATCACCACTTGGGTGCTGACCTCCGAGTGGCGCATGTCGACGGCACGGCGTCGGGAGAACGGTTGCACCAGACCCGGCGGCAGCACCAGGTAGCCCAGACGCAATGCCGGGAAGGCCACCTTGCCGAAGGTGCCGACATAGAGCACACGCCCGCTGCGGTCCAACGCCGCCAACGGCGCCAGGGGTGCGCCGCTGTAGCGGTATTCGCCATCGTAGTCGTCCTCGATCACCCAACCGCCGGTACGCTCGGCCCAGGCCAGCAGTTCCAGGCGTCGCGCCAGACTCATCACCACGCCCAGCGGATATTGATGGGCCGGGGTGACATAGACCAGGCGGCAATGCTCAAGGGCATTGAGCGCACCACAGTCGATACCTTCGCTGTCCACCGCCACGCCGTGCAATCGGCCACCGGCCACGGCAAACGCACGGGCGGCGGCCTGGTACCCCGGATTTTCGATGGCAACCGAGGCACCCGGCTCCACCAGCAGCTGTGCACAAAGGCTGATGGCCTGCTGCGCGCCATTGGTGATCACTATTTGCTCAGCCGTGCAGTGCAAGCCACGGGCGCTGCGCAGGTAGGCGGCGATCAAGCCGCGTAAACGCAAATCCCCTGCCGGATCGCCATAGCAGAGCTGTTGCAGGTCCGGCCTGCGCCAGAAAGCCGCGCTCAGCTTGGCCCACACTTCAAAAGGAAACAGATCGAATGCCGGCACACCCACACGAAACGCACGTGGCGGGCCACCGGGCGGGTGTGCCAGAGGGTGCTTTTGCACGCGTTCCAAGGCGCTGCTGTGGATAACTTGCGCGCAGGCAGCAGACGCTGAATCTGCACAATTTGTGGATAAAGCTGTGGGTAAGCCTGTTGATAAGCTTGTGGACAGTTTTGTGGATAGTTTTTTAGCCGGCGTGGCTGCACGCGGTAACCGGGCCACGTAGGTGCCGTCTCCGACCCGCGTTTCGATGAAGCCTTCGGCATACAACTGGTCGTAAGCGCGCACCACGCTGTTGCGGGAAATCCCGAACACTGCCGCCAGGTCGCGACTGGCCGGCAGCCGCGTGCCGCTGACCAGGCGTCCATCCAGCACTCGCTGGCGCAGGGCCTGATACAACTGGCGCGTCAGGCCCTGGCGACGGTCCAGTTCGATACCGATGGGGTTGAACGACAGGGGCGGCTCGATGGCGGGCATGGCATTGGACCTATCAAATGGGCCGGAGATGGCTCTTACAACGAACCATTAGCCTGCCTAGGATGCAGGCATTCGCCAAGGAAAACTTCCATGTACACACCCCGCGCCTTCGCCGTCGATGATCTGCCCGAACTCCAGCAATGGATCCGCCAAACCCGCCTGGCCCAGTTGGTGACGTTCGGTGAGCAAGGTCTGCTGGCCAGCCACCTGCCGCTGCTGCTCAACGCCGATGAGAGCCCCAATGGCACGCTCTACGGGCATTTGGCCAGGGCCAATCCACAGTGGCGCGACCTGCAAAATGGCGCCGAGGCTCTAGTGATTTTTGCCGGTGCCGAGGCCTATATCAGTCCGTCGTTCTATCCGGCCAAGGCCGAACACGGCAAAGTGGTGCCGACCTGGAACTACCTGGCGGTGCACGCTTACGGCAAAGCCGAGGTGTTCAGCGATGCGGCGCGCCTGCTCAAGGTGGTCACGGCCTTGACTGATCGCCACGAGGCCCGGCGTGAGCAGCCATGGCAAGTCAGCGACGCGCCGGCCGACTATATTGACAGCATGCTCAAGGCCATCGTCGGCTTCGCGCTGCCCATCGAACGCCTGATCGGCAAACGCAAACTCAGCCAAAACCGCAGCCCGGCCGACATCGCTGGCGTACGCGAGGGCCTGGCGGCCAGCGACGAGGTGCGTGACCAAACTGTGTCCCGCCTTATTCCCCAGGGAGTCTCAGAATGAGCCCGATCGATATCCGCCTCGTCACTGCCGCCGACCACGACGCCTGGCTGCCGCTATGGCAGGCGTATCTGAAGTTCTACAACACCGAGCTGCCGCAGGCCGTCAGTCACAGCACCTGGCAACGCCTGATCGACCCCGGCGAACCGACTCATTCAGCGTTGGCCTGGCAGGATGACGAGGCCGTGGGCATGGTCAACTTCATCTACCATCGGTCCAACTGGAGCATCGAAAATGCCTGCTACCTGCAGGACCTGCTGGTGGCGCCGTCCCAACGCGGTACCGGCGTGGGTCGCAAGCTGATCGAGTTCGTGTATGCCACCGCCAGGGCCGACGGCTGTGCCAAGGTGCACTGGTTGACCCATGAAACCAATGCCACGGCGATCCAACTCTACGAACGTATCGCCGAACGCCCAGGCCTCATCCAATTTCGCCAAGCCCTTTAAGGAGCGCCGCATGTCCACTTCCCTCCCCGACTGGAAAGGCGTCCCGGCGCCTGCCGTGCAACGGCTCGAAGGGCGTTTCATCCACTTGGAAAAACTCGACCCGGCGCAGCATGGCGACGACCTGTTCGACGCGCTGCAAGGCCCCGGCGCCGACCCCAGGCTGTGGGATTACTTGCCCTACGGCCCGTTCCCCGAGCGCGGCGCCTTCAACGCCTGGCTGGACAATCATGCCGCGCACAGCGACCCGTATTTTTTCACTGTGATCGACCGCGCGAGCGGCCGCGCCCAAGGCATCCTCAGCCTGATGTCCATCGTGCCCGAACACGGGCGCATCGAAATCGGCCACGTCACCTTTGGCGCACCGATGCAACGCTCGCCCAAAAGCACCGAGGCGGTGTACCTGCTCGCCAGGCACGCGTTCGACCTGGGCTATCGCCGGCTGGAATGGAAATGCAACAACGCCAACGACCGCTCCCGCTACGCAGCCGAACGGTTGGGATTCAGTTTTGAGGGGGTGTTCCGCCAGCACTCCGTGATCAAGGGCCACAACCGCGATACAGCGTGGTATTCGATCATCGACTCGGAGTGGCCGACGGTGGGTGCAGGATTTGAAGCGTGGTTGTCAGAGGCCAACCAGTCAGGCGCCAGCCAACTGAAAACCCTGGCAGAGTGCCGTGCCTGAACACAACACGGGAGGGGGCCTGCGCCCTCTTGTTAGACACAAAATAACGTGTCGATTTTAGCCTGGAGTTTCAGGCAGCCACACGCCTGTGGCGAGCGGGCTTGCCCCGCGTTGGGGTGCGAAGCGCCCCCAATCAAGCAAAACGCGGTGTACCTGATACGGCTCAGCGTCTGGTTTTGGGGCTGCTGCGCAGCCCAACGCAGGACAAGCCTGCTCGCCACAGGGAATCTGCGCTTAACTGAACGGCATTAGGGCAAGCCCGCTCGCCACAAAAATTAGCCCGCTCGTCACGCAGCCTCCTGGATTTTCAGCCTGTGGTGAATCAGCGATTCAGTTGCTCGGCCAACACCGCAATATGCTCCGGCCCAATCCCGCAGCAGCCGCCCAGGTGGCTCGCGCCCCGCGCCTGCCAATCGGCGGCCCAGTGCAGGTAGCCCGGTGGGTCGAGGTCGTCGCGCAACGGGTCCAGGCCGTCATTGGCCGTGGCTTCCTTGGGTTGCGGCGGGAAAGCATTGGCGTAAGCGCCGATCTGGATCGCCACCCCCAGCCGCTCGAAGGTGTGCCGGGCGGCATCAATCGCTGCGCCGATCACTTCCGGTTGGCTGCAGTTGAACAGCAGCACCTGCACGCCCAACTGCGCCGCCGCTTCGGCCGCCTCCGTCACCGGCTCGCCGGAGCGCAGGCGCGGGACGTCGTCGGTGTCTTCATCCTTCAAGGTAAACGACAGCCAGAACGGCTTGCCGTCCTGCGGCAAACCGGCATGAATCGCCCGCGCCTCGACGATTGAACTCTGAGTTTCCGCCAGCCAAAGATCCACATGGGGCGCCAGACCCCGCACCAACGGGCTCAGCAGTTCGTTCACACGCTCGGCCTGGAACAGATCCGGGCGGTAAGACCCGAACAGCGGCGGCAGCGAGCCCGCCACGCGCACAGCCTTGCCCGAAGCGTCCACCGCCCGCCGTGCCAGTTCTCCGGCGAGGGAAGCCAGTGCCTGGCCTTCCTCGGCAAACCGCGCTTCACCGATATGAAACGGCACCACGGCGTAGCTGTTGCTGGTAATCACGTTGGCGCCGCTGTCGATATACGCCGCGTGCACCGCCTCTACCGCTTGCGGCGCCTCGCTCAAGGCCAGTGCCGACCACTCCGGCTGGCGAAACGGCGCGCCACGGCGTTGCAGTTCGCGGCCCATGCCGCCGTCGAGAATTACTGTGCTTGCTGCGCCCATATGCTTTTTACTCATATGCTTATGAAAATAACTCACTATGAGAGTCGTTCTTATAACTATTTAATGCGTACCATCCGATTAATAACAACCTCTTTTTTATTCAGGTGTTCAATTTTGAAAATCAAACCGCTGCTGGCCCTGGGCCTGACACTGCTGGCTGCCTCCACCCAAGCCTTTGGCGGCGCCACACTGGACCGCATCGAACAAAAGAAGGAACTGGTCGGCGTGCTGATGGAAAGCTACCCGCCGTTTTCGTTCCTCAATGACCAGAATCAGCTCGACGGTTTCGACGTGGATGTGGCCAAGGCCGTGGCGCAGAAATTGGGCGTGAAACTGCGTCTGGAAACCCCCTCGTGGGACGTGATCGCCGCCGGCCGCTGGAGCGGTCGCTATGACATTTGCATCTGCTCCATGACCCCGAGCAAGGCGCGCGCCGAGGTGTTCGACTTCCCGGTGGAGTACTACGCCTCGCCTGCCGTGATCGTGGTCAATGCCAAGGATGACCGCATCCACGAGGCCAAGGACCTGAGCGGCAAGAAAGTCGGCCTCACCAGTGCCTCCAGCTACGAAAGCTACCTGAACAAGAACCTGGTGATCGAAGGCGCCGAAGACACGCAGCTGCAATACCCGTTCGAAGACGTGCAGATCGCACCGTACGATACCGACAACGTGGCCTTCCAGGACCTGGGCCTGGGCGCCGGTGTGCGCCTGGATGCGATCCTCACCAACCTGGTCACTGCACAGCCGCGCCTGAGCCAGGACAAACGCTTCAAACTGGCCGGCGCGCCGTTGTATTCGGAGCCCAACTCGGTGGCCATCGAGAAAGGCGACCCGCAGTGGGACAGCAAGGTGCGTGAGGTCTTCGCCCAGCTCAAACAGGACGGCACCTTGAGCAAGCTGTCGCAAAAATGGATCGGCGCCGACATCAGCCAATGAGTTTTCGCACACGGCTTTACCTGACCTGGGCAGCGCTGTTCGTTCTTTTTGCGAGTTTTTTCCTGAGCTTCGACCTGAAGTTTTCGATCATCCTCGACAAGCTGCCCAACCTGATCGGCCTGCATCTGGCGCCCAACGGGTTCCTGCAAGGCGCCGCACTCACGCTTTTCCTGTGCCTGTGCTCAATGCTGGCATCGTCGGTGCTGGGTTTCGTCACGGCCCTGGGGCGCCTGTCGAAAAGCGCGGTGGCATTTGGCATCGCCAGTTTCTACGCGTCGTTCTTTCGCGGCACGCCGCTGCTGATCCAGATTTTGCTGATCTACCTGGGTCTGCCGCAACTGGGCCTGGTGCCGGGCGCCATCGTTGCCGGGATCATTGCGCTGTCGCTCAACTATGGCGCCTACCTGAGCGAGATTTTCCGCGCCGGCATCCTCGGCGTGCCCCACGGACAACGCGAGGCCGCACTGGCCCTGGGCATGCGCAACAGTGCGATTTTCTGGCACGTCACCCTGCCCCAGGCCATGCGCACCATCATCCCGCCGGCGACCAACCAGTTCATCTCGATGCTCAAGGACTCGTCGCTGATCTCGGTGATGGGGGTGTGGGAAGTGATGTTCCTCGCGCAGTCCTACGGCCGCTCCAGCTATCGCTACATCGAGATGCTCACCACCGCGGCGATCATCTACTGGGTGATGTCCCTGGCACTGGAGTTGATCCAGGCGCGCATGGAGCGGCACTTCGGCAAGGGGTATATGCGGCGCGGTTGAAGCGCTTCAGTAGTTGCGGCGTATCCTGACTACGCCCATCTGCATACCGAAGGGGCGAAACACCGCGTTCAGCGATTTGAGGGTCTGATTGCCCTCGCCATGCTCGATATGCACCAGGGTGCGCACCGAGATTTTGCACATCTTGGCAAACTGGTTCTGGTGCAGCCCGGTGACCTCAGTGCGCAGGCGGCGTACGGCTTCGCCTATCTGCAGTGAACCGTCGGCAAGGCCTTGTTCAATGCTTTGCAGCAACAAGGCACGGGCATCCATGCTGGTCGTCATCTGAGCCCCCACTGCTTGAGCCGCAGGTCCAGTTTGCCCAGTGGGATACTGGGGTGATTCAAGGTCACGGCAGGCAGTCCTCCAGCCGCGAGCATGTCCGGTAACGCACGCAACTGTTCGGCGTCCTGGCGCAGTCGTTCAAACGCCAGTTCGGGATCGAGAATGTCGCCCAGCGCATCGCAGACACCCCGCCAATTGATGTCGCCCGCCACTTCCAGGGGTTTGGGCCACTTGGTCGTTCGGGTGACGCCCTCGTCATCCATCACCATGGGCGCCAGGTCATAAATGGGTGCCAGGCGAAGGGCGTCGCGTTCACGGATAATTGAGGTATTTCGCCCGTGGTTATCCGAGTTACCCAGCACTTTATTGAGCAAGTCCCGACGTAGATACTCGGCAACCAGCTCAGCTATCTGAGAGTGCTGGCCCACAGCGCGCCATTGCTCAACCAGCAGATTGATGACTTCCAGGTGATCCATATAGCTGCCTGGCGTGGTCACGCCCGCCAGGGAGTAGATCGATTCGACAGCCAGGCGTTCCACGCCGTTTTTGCCGACTCTGCGGTCAAAACGATGCATCCACAGGCTGGGTTTGGTGGCCTCTTCCAGTGCCAGGCCATCGGCAGCGACGGTGTTTATGCCAAGTGCCTGAAGCGCTTTGTAGTAGTGATATTCGCTTCTAAGGATGACCTGGTCATGCTGTGTAGCCTGGTTGCGAGCGAACTTGATGAACCAGTGTTGAGTCACGTCATCGTCATTCAGCACAGCATCTGGATACAGCAAGCCGTCCCTGCCTTGGGTCATCAACAGTTTCGGCGCCTCGCCGCCTGCTCCGGTAGCACCGCCGATCGCTGCACCCTGCTCATAGGCATATTCTAAAAAGCTGTTATCGCGAGCGACCACCTCATGCCGGGGAAAACCAACTGGCACTTCGCCGTCCACCGCTTGCACCGATTCCTTGATACGCATGTTGCCGATGGGTGCCGGTGTGCTGCGCCACAGTAGAAACAGATCGGCATTCAAGTCCTGCGGTTTTTCGTGGCCTATGCGTTTCATCAAGGAACGTCTGGCCGCACCGGATGGGACGATATCGTGCAAAAAGGCGGGCGCTGATGAAAGCCCCGCAACATCCCAGGTCAGTGGAAACCGTGCGCTGACGGACCTGGAAAAAGGTTGTTGAATGGCCTCAATGTTGTCGACGAGATAATCCTGTCGGTAGTGAAACCTGCAGGCCCCCTCCAGCCCCTTTTGAGGCTCAGAGAACTCGAGGACCATAGCGTCACGCCAATGACCGTCGGTGAAAATCTGCAACATTAAAAGGTAAGTAGTTTCCATCTGCAATTTGGTGCACCTGCCTGGCAAATTACACAGCGTTACTGCAATATAGTGCATTTATAGAGTAAATAGCGGCCATATTTACGCATTAAAATGCACTTTTTTTGCAAAAGCTCGTAAAAAACGCAATTTAATGCAAACGAGCATCTAGGGCTTGAAGTGTTTTTAATCGCCGCCAAGTAGGGACAACTCCCGCGAAACAGCAGTCGCCAGCCTGACATTTATAACCCGCCCATCTCGCTAAATTCCCGGCCTCATTTATCAGAGGTTGGGATTACATGCTTCTTACACCCCACAGATTTGCCCTGGTCATGGCCCTCGCGATCAGCACGGTCAGCCTTTCACCCGCCTATGCACAAGGTGAGTTCGACTACTTGCACCACCACTCGCAACCCGACGACACAGAGGATGCCGAGTGGTATGAAGTGCCTGAGGTCGACACGCCGCTGGTGGACGGTTATCTGATCCAGAAGGCCACCTCTTACAACGGTTTGCAGCTCGCTGCCGTGCTCGATCCCGCGCTCACCAAGCTGATGGACGCCGAACTGACATCGGAGGAGGAAGAAGAACTGGAAAAAATCGCTGACGCCCTCACCCGGGACCCCGGAGGAATGGGTGCCGCCCTTGAACAACTGGCCGGCAGTCAGAACGCCAACCTCGCCGCCGCCACTCAAAATACTACGCAGCAGCTTGGCAGCCAGCTGCTTTCAACCCTGCTGGCATTGCCCGACACCGATGAGGGCCACTTCTGGACCAAAGGCGTGCGCAACGAAGGTCGCCTGGCCAGGCAAGGCGGCAGCGCCGGCGTAAGCACCGACACCCAAGGCTTGATGCTGGGTGCCGACTGGGCCCTGGACCAGGCCTGGCGCGTGGGTGTGATGGGCGCAAAGACCAGCAGCCGCTTCGATGCCCAGCGCTTCGACGCCGACCTCGACAGTTGGCACCTGGGTGGCTACGCAGTCCGGCAGGACGGGCCCTTGGCGCTGCGCCTGGGAGGCATCTACAGCCGCCATGCCGGCACCAACAAGCGCCGCATTCAACTGCTCGACTATGAGGAACAACTCAAGGGGAGCTACGACGCCCAGAGCCAAACCCTCTTCTCTGAGCTGGGCTACCGGTTGGGCAGCGCGGATGTCAGCGCCGAGCCGTTCATCGGGCTGGGCTACCAGCGCTATCATCGCGACAGCTTCAAGGAGCGCGGCGGGCTGGCCGCGCTGAACGTCGGCTCGCAAACCCAGCAAAACCTGAACAGCACCGTTGGCCTGCGTCTGGCGACGGAGTATCGGTTCGATCACCAGGTCAGCCTCACTCCCCACCTCAGCACCCGCTGGAAACACCTCTACGGCGCGGTCGACAGCCAGGTGCGTCAGTCCTATCGCCACACCCCGGGGCTGATTGACGATTTCACCATCACCGGCACCTCACTCGACCGCGACAGCCTGGAATTGCAAGCCGGCCTCGACCTTGCGCTGTCCGCGCAACACACCGTCGGCCTCAGCTACAGCGGCCAGGCCGGTACACACAGCCGCAACCAGGGCCTGATGGGGCAGTGGACGATGAGTTTTTAAGCGCCGCGGCCGCCAAATCACAGGCAAAAAAAAGGGGAGCACCTGCTCCCCCGAGGATTAAACGGTAGCGGTCGAAGGCTGTGTGTCAGCCTTCGATTTCAATCAGAATTTCGCCCGGATTGACCCGGTCGCCCTTGGCCACATGAACAGCGCTCACCTTGCCGGCAATCGATGCCTGCACTTCGGTTTCCATCTTCATCGCTTCGGTAATCAGCACCGCCTGGCCGGCCTTGACCACGTCGCCTTCCTTGACCAGCACATCGACGATATTGCCCGGCATTGCCGTGCTGACGTGCCCTGGCTCGGTGGCGTGCTTGCGCTTGCTGCCGCCGCTGCTGACAAAGTCGTTGAGCGGTTCGAACACCACTTCTTCGGGCATGCCGTCGATGGACAGGTAGAAGTGCCGCTTGCCCTCGGCCTTCACGCCCACACCGGTGATGTCCACGCGGTAGCTTTCGCCGTGCACGTCGATCACGAACTCGGTCGGCACGCCCTCACCGCCTGCGCGGGCCACGCCGCCGGCTTCAGGGATCGGCAGCAGCACTTCCGGCGCCAGGGTGCCGGCGTCGCGCTCTTCGAGGAACTTGCGACCGATATCCGGGAACATGGCGTAGGTCAGCACGTCTTCTTCGGACTTGGCCAACGCCCCGATTTCGCCGCGCAGCTTGGTCATTTCCGGTTTGAGCAAATCGGCCGGGCGTACATCGATCACGTCTTCGCTGCCGATGGCCTGGCGGCGCAGCTTCTCGTTCACGGTGCCGGGCGCCTTGCCGTAGCCGCCTTGCAGGTAGAGCTTCACTTCGTTGGTGATGGTCTTGTAGCGCTCGCCGGCCAGCACGTTGAAGAACGCCTGGGTGCCGACGATCTGCGAGGTCGGCGTGACCAGCGGCGGGAAGCCGAGGTCCTCACGCACACGCGGGATTTCGGCCAGCACTTCGCTCATGCGGTTGAGGGCGCCCTGCTCTTTCAACTGGTTGGCCAGGTTGGAAATCATCCCGCCCGGCACCTGGTTGACCTGCACGCGGGTATCGACGGCGGTGAATTCGCTTTCGAACTGGTGGTACTTCTTGCGCACCGCATAGAAATACAGGCCGATTTCCTGCAGCAGCTCCAGGCTCAGGCCGGTGTCGAATTCGCTGCCTTTAAGCGCGGCGACCATCGACTCGGTGCCCGGATGGCTGGTGCCCCAGGCGAAGCTGGAGATCGCAGTGTCGATGTGGTCGGCACCGTTTTCGATGGCCTTGAGCTGGCACATCGCAGCCAGGCCGGCGGTGTCGTGGGAGTGGATGAAAATCGGCAGGTTCTGCTCGGCTTTCAGCGCCTTGACCAGTTCGCCGGTGGCGTAGGGGGTCAGCAGGCCGGCCATGTCCTTGATCGCAATCGAGTCGCAACCCATGGATTCCAGCTGCCGGGCCTGGGCCACGAACGCTTCGACGGTGTGCACCGGGCTGGTGGTGTAGGCGATGGTGCCCTGGGCGTGTTTGCCGGCGGCTTTGACTGCTTCGATGGCCACGCGCAGGTTACGCACGTCATTCATTGCGTCGAAGATGCGGAATACATCGATGCCGTTGACGGCAGCCTTGGCGACAAACGCCCTCACCACGTCGTCGCTGTAATGGCGATAGCCCAAGAGGTTTTGCCCGCGCAACAGCATCTGCAGGCGCGTATTGGGCAACGCGGCGCGCAGTTGGCGCAGGCGCTCCCACGGGTCTTCCTTCAAAAAGCGCACGCAGGCGTCGAAGGTCGCGCCGCCCCAGACTTCCAGGGACCAGTAGCCGACTTTATCGAGCTTGTCGCAGATCGGCAGCATGTCTTCGGTGCGCATGCGCGTGGCCAGCAACGATTGGTGGGCGTCGCGCAGGATGGTGTCGGTTACAAAGATTTTCTTGGACATTGTTGTATTCCTCACAGGCCTGCGTGGGCGGCGATGGCGGCGGCGATGGCCAGGGCCAGCTCTTCGGGTTTGCGCTTGATCGAGTAGTTGGTCAGCTCAGGGTGGCTTTCCACAAAGCTTGTATTGAACTGGCCGCTGCGGAATTCCGGATTACGCAGGATTTCCTGGTAATAGGCGGCGGTGGTCTTCACGCCCTGCAGGCGCATGTCGTCCAGGGCACGCAGGCCGCGGTCCATGGCTTCTTCCCAGGTGAGCGCCCACACCACCAGTTTCAGACACATGGAGTCGTAGAACGGCGGGATGGTGTAGCCGGTGTAGATCGCCGTGTCGGTGCGCACGCCAGGGCCGCCGGGTGCGTAATAACGAGTGATCTTGCCGAAGCTGGGCAGGAAGTTGTTCTTTGGGTCTTCGGCGTTGATGCGAAACTGCAACGCGAAACCACGGTGCTGGATATCTTCCTGCTTCACCGACAGCGGCAGGCCCGAGGCGATGCGGATCTGCTCGCGGACGATATCGATGCCGGTAATTTCTTCGGTGATGGTGTGTTCCACCTGCACCCGGGTGTTCATCTCCATGAAATACACTTCGCCCTCGGCGAGCAAAAACTCCACGGTGCCGGCGTTCTCGTAGCCCACGGCTTTGGCGGCGCGTACCGACAGGTCGCCGATGTAGGCGCGCTGTTCAGGGGTGAGTTGAGGGCTGGGGGCAATTTCGATGAGCTTTTGGTTGCGGCGCTGGATCGAGCAATCGCGCTCGAACAGGTGCACCACGTTGCCAAAGCTGTCACCGAGGATCTGCGCCTCAATGTGCTTGGGATTGACGATGCATTTTTCCAGAAACACTTGCGCCGAACCGAAAGCCTTGGTGGCCTCGGAGATCACGCGGGGGAAGGCTTGTTCGAGCTCTTCACGGCTGTTGCACCGACGAATGCCGCGCCCGCCGCCGCCGGACGTGGCCTTGAGCATCACCGGGTAACCAATGCGGTCGCCTTCGATAAGGGCTTCATGGATATCGGCGACATTGCCTTCGGTGCCGGGGGTAACCGGCACGCCGGCCTTGATCATGCTGCGGCGCGCTTCGGTCTTGTCACCCATGCGGCGGATAACTTCAGCCGAAGGGCCAATGAACTTGATGCCAC
Organism: Pseudomonas sp. MH9.3; assembly: GCF_034354675.1. Lineage (NCBI taxonomy): Bacteria > Pseudomonadati > Pseudomonadota > Gammaproteobacteria > Pseudomonadales > Pseudomonadaceae > Pseudomonas > Pseudomonas sp. MH9.3. The sequence goes on from NZ_CP133785.1 coordinate 3,638,286, forward strand.
GTTCGGCGCAGATGTCGGCCAGTTCGGCATTTTCCGACAGGAAGCCGTAGCCGGGGTGCAGCGCGTCGCAACCGGTCTCCACGGCCAGGTTCACCAGCTTGCGCGGGTTGAGATAACCGGCCAGAGGGTCGGCACCAATGCTGTGGGCTTCGTCGGCACGTTTGACGTGCAGCGCATGACGGTCGGCATCGGAAAACACCGCGACCGAGCGAATACCCATCTCGGCACAGGCACGCACGATGCGGACGGCAATTTCCCCACGGTTGGCGATCAGGATCTTTTTTATCACTTGGAAATTCCCTTGAGCCGATTGCTGCGTCATCGACCCGATGAAGCGGGGCCGGCGCGTGACCAAATGTTTCATGACAGTCGCGAGACACACACTAAGCCGCTGGAGGGATTAACAAAAATCAATAATTATTGGGCTGTGTATAAGTAAATGCTTATAGTCACTGCATCAGGGTTGGCCGGGGTGCTTTAAAAATGCGTAAGTCATTGATGCGACTGACATTGCGTCAGCTGCAAATCTTCAATGAGGTGTGTGATCTGCGGTCCTACAGCCGCGCAGCCGAGGAAATGTCCCTCACACAACCGGCCGTCAGCCTGCAAATTCGTCAGATTGAGGAGCTGATCGGTCAGCCGCTGTTCGATTATGTCGGCAAAAAGCTCTACATGACCGAGGCCGCCGAAGCGCTGCAGCGGGCCAGCCGCGATATTTTCGGGCGCCTGGAAAACCTCGACATGCAGCTGTCGGACATGCAGGGGTCGCTGCAGGGCCAACTGAAACTGGCGGTGGAGTCCAGCGCCAAGTATTTCGTGCCGCACCTGTTTGCCGCCTTCAAGCGCCAGCATCCGGAAGTGCAACTGCACCTCACAGTGGTGAACCGCGCGCAGGTCATTCGCAGGCTGTCGGACAACCGCGACGACCTGGTGATCATGTCCATGGTGCCTCAGGACATGGGCCTGGAATTCCTGCCCTTCCTCAACAACCCGATTGTGGCGGTGGCGCCACCGGATCATCCGTTGAGCCTCAAGGGCCCGCTGCGCCTGCAGGACCTGGAACCTTACACGCTGCTACTGCGCGAACCGGGCTCCGGCACCCGGATGGCCTGTGAGGAATACTTCAAGGAAAAACGCGTGCACTTCACCCAGACGGTGGAAGTGGCTTCGGCCGAGGCGCAACGCGAATGCGTGTGCGCCGGGCTCGGCGTGGCGCTGCTGACGCGCCATGCGGTCAACATGGAACTGGCCACCGGCGGGCTCAGGGAGCTGCCGGTGGAGGAACTGCCGCTGTACCGCAGTTGGTGCCTGGTGCAGGCCAAGGCCAAGCGCCTGTCACCGGTAGCCCATGCCTTCCTGGGCTTTATCCGCAGCGAGCGGTTGCAGATCAGCGCGCTGGCTGAGCGTTTCGCTGGGCGGCCGCGGGTGCCTGCCAATGCAGTTCCGGGTAGTCACTGATGCTCTGCAACAGTTGACGCTGGTCACAACGGTCTTCGATCGCGCGACGGAACGCCATGCGGCGCTGGTCTTCCTGCTGACGACGGGTTTTGACGGAGCTGCTGCTTTCTTCGTAGTGCCGGGCCATTTCGAGTCTCCCAATGCGAGTACGGGAGCTCAGGATGGTCCTGGGGGATGACACGACTGTGACAGCTCGGTGAAGATTCTAAAAACACTGGAGATCAAAATGTGGGAGGGGGCTTGCCCCCTCCCACATTTGGAATGGGTTTGAACTGAGGTCAGTCGTCCAGGGCTTTGACCGACTTGGGCGATAACCGCAGGCTGCGCAAGCTGCGCTTCACGCTCTTGAGGTGGTTGACCAGGCTCGGTCCGCGCGCCATGGCAACGCCCATGGCCAGTACGTCGATCACCACCAGGTGGGCGATACGCGAGGTCAGCGGCGTGTAGATTTCGGTGTCTTCGTGCACATCGATCGCCAGGTTGACCGTGGACAGTTCCGCCAATGGCGTCTGGCTCGGGCACAGGGTGATCAGCGAGGCGCCGCTTTCGCGCACCAGGTTGGCGGTGATCAGCAGGTCTTTGGAGCGGCCGGACTGGGAAATGCAGATGGCAACGTCGGTAGGCTTCAAGGTCACCGCCGACATCGCCTGCATGTGCGGGTCGCTGTAGGCAGCTGCGGTGAGCAGCAAGCGGAAGAACTTGTGCTGGGCGTCGGCCGCCACCGCACCCGAGGCGCCAAAACCGTAGAACTCCACGCGCTGGGCCTGGGACATGGCGGTCACGGCCTTTTGCAGCTCCACCGGGTCGAGCTTCTCGCGCACTTCCATCAGGGTATGCAGAGTGGTGTCAAAAATCTTAAGGCTGTAGTCGGCGACCGAATCGTCTTCGTGGATCGCAAACTGACCAAAACTCGCACCGGCGGCCAGGCTCTGGGCCAGCTTGAGTTTCAGGTCCTGGAACCCCGAGCAACCGATGGCGCGGCAGAAGCGCACGATGGTCGGCTCGCTGATGCCCACGCTGTGGGCCAGGTCGGCCATGGAACTGTGCATCACGGCCGCGGGGTCAAGCAGCACGTGATCGGCAACCTTGAGTTCCGATTTGCGTAACAGGTGGCGCGACTGGGCGATATGTTGCAGCAGATTCACAGGGCAGGACTCTTGTTATTGGCAGGCGCCAGGGATGTAGCAAGCTTGTAGTTATACTACAGGAATTGTCGTTTTGCCCGTTTGATCCTTCACTAAATCGCCCCCTTCCCCTGTGAATCTGAGGCCACACATCATGTAGCACCAGGGGCGGACCCGACGTCGTTAAGGAAAATCTGCATTCTCGCGTAACAATTGCGCGAACTGTTCAGCCGGGATCGGCCGGCTGATCAGGTAGCCCTGCACCTCGTCGCACTGTTGCGCGCGCAGGAAATCCAGTTGCTGCTGATCTTCCACGCCTTCGGCCACCACCTTGAGCGCCAGGCCGTGGGCCATGGCGATGATTGCGCGGGTGATGGCCGCGTCTTCGCGCCCCTGCCCCAGCCCACGAATAAAGGTCTGGTCGATCTTCACGTAGTCCACGGGGATGCGTTTGAGGTAGCTCAGGGACGAATAGCCGGTGCCAAAATCGTCGATGGCCAGCTTCACCCCCAGGTCGCGCAGTTGCTGGAAGGTGGCGATGATGTGCTCGACGCTGTCGAGCAACTGGCTTTCCGTCAGCTCCAGCTCCAGGTATTGCGGGTCCAGGCCGGTTTCTTCGAGTACCTGGCGCACCAGACTGACCAGCTTGCCCTGGCGCAACTGATGCACCGACAGGTTCACCGACACCCGGATCGGCGCCAGCCCCTGGCGCTGCCACTCACAGGCTTGCCAGCAGGCCTGGCGCAGCACGAACTCGCCCAGCGGCACAATCAGGCCGGTCTCTTCGGCCAGGCCGATAAAATCCCCCGGCGGCACCATGCCCCACTGCGGATGCTCCCAGCGCACCAGCGCTTCGGCCGCATTGAGCGTGCCGCTGGCCAGGCACAGCTTGGGTTGGTAGAACACCGTGAGCTGACGCTCTTCGATGGCCTTGCGCAGGTGGTTTTCCAGCTGCAGACGCTCCAGGGTGCTGGCTTGCAGGCTGTCGGTGTAGAACTGGAAGTTATTGCCGCCCAGGTGCTTGGCGTGTTGCATGGCCATGTTCGATTGGCTGACCAGCTCGGAAATTTCCCGCGCGTTATCCGGCAACAGGCTGACCCCCATAGAGGCGCTGACCACCAATTCATGCCCCTCAACGGTCACCGGCACGCGCAGCTTGGCCAACAATCGCGTGGCCACCCGGGCCAGGCTGGAGAGGTTGCCGTAGGCGTCAAACAGCACGGCGAATTCGTCACCGGACAGGCGCGCGATGGTATCGGCCTCGGGCAAGGCATTGATCAGGCGCCTCGCCATCTTTTGCAACAACTGGTCGGCCACTTCATGGCCCAGGCTGTCGTTGAGCAACTTGAAGCGGTCCAGGTTGATATGCAGCAACGCCAGGCTGCGGCCGCCCTGACGCACCCGCTGATGAGCCTCGCGCAGGCGCTCGCGAAACAGCGAGCGGTTGGCCAGCCCGGTCAATTCGTCGTAGTGAGTGAGGTAGCGCATGCGCTCCTCCGATTCACGCCTGGCGGAAAGATCGGCGAAGAAGCCCACGATATGGCTGACCTTGCCGCGAATATCGCGCACCACGTTCAGTTGCAGCCATTGCGGGTACAACTCGCCGTTCTTGCGCGTTTCCACCAGTTCACCTTGCCAGGTGCCATGGCTGAGCAGCGCCTGATGGATCAGCGGGAAGTGGCGTCGAGCGTCGCGGCTGCAGGGCAGCTCCACGACGTTGCGGCCGAGCATGTCGTCGATATCGAAGCCGGTGACCCGGCTGAAGGCCTGGTTGACAGCGATCAGCGCGTAATTCGGGTCAAGAATCACGATGCCTTCGCTGGCCGCCTCGAACACCGTCGAGGCCAGCCGCTGCTGCTCCTCCAGGACCTTGTCGGCGCTGATATCACGGCGCGTGCCGAGCATGCGGATCACGCGCCCGCTGGGTGAATGTTCCACCGCGCGGCCACGGTCTTCGATCCACACCCAGTGGCCATCGCCGTGGCGCACGCGGTATTGCACCTGATAGTCCTCGCTGCGGCCCTTGAGGTGATCCACCAGCGCACGCTTGAGCAGCGGCACATCCTCGGGGTGCAGGCGCGGCTTGAGATGGCTGAGCATGGCCGTGATGTACTCGGGTTCCAGGCCGAACAATTCCTTGAGGTGGGAGTGGTGGACTTCGTCGGTCTGCAGGTTCCAGTCCCACAGGCCCAGTTCGCTAGCTTGCAGGGCCATGGCCAGGCGCTCTTCGCTCTTATTCAGGGCGAGGCTGGCGGCATCCAGTTCCTGGCTGCGTTGCGCCACACGGTCCTGCAGGCCGATTTGCGCCTCGCGCAGGTCCTGTTCGACCTTGCGCCGCTGCTCGACTTCGCGCACCAGGTCCTGATTGAGCTGCTCGCTGCGCTGCTGGGCCTGTTGCAGGTGTTCGATCAAGGCCTGGTTCTGGAAGCGCCGCACCAGCCCGCGCTGGATCAGGCGGTTGACCTGCCAGGCGACCAGGCTGAGCGATGCCAGCAGAATTAGCCCGAGCACGGCCCAGCCACGTTGCTGCGCTGCGCCGTCCCAGAACAGATAGGCAATGGCCGGTACCAGGCACGGCAAGGCAAACGACAGGAATGCCGACAGACTCACGGCGTAGGCCACACTGGCCGACAAGGTGGCCGCCCCGAGCAGGCCGAACACCCAGGCCTGCTGCATGAAGCTGTCTTTGGGCACCAGGGCGATGGCGGCGATGGCCAGGGTCAGGCCGCTGACCGCCGAGCCGAGCATGAACATGCGCCGCCATACCGGTTGCGCCTGCCGACTGGGCATCGCCGAATCAAACGCCGCCACCTGAATCACGCGCATCGCCACCAGGGCAAGCAACCAGACCATCCAGAGGCTGTCGAGCAGGTATTGCCGGGGGTTCCACAGCAGCCAGGCACAGACCAGACCGTTCACCAACATCAATAGGGTCGGTAGCAGCGAGCCCTGATAAAGCAGGCGTGTGCGCTCGACCGCCATCTCGGTGGCGTAGTGCTTGCGGATAACCTGCGCGGGCGCGGCCGTGAGGCCAGACAGGTCAGTGCTGAGGGTCATAGGCGATGTTCTTATAATGGTGAGCCCGAACGTTCGCGGAGCATACACAAGCAAGTGCCCGGGCCAAACCGCCCTGTGCGATAAAAATCACCTGTCAAAGGCACGCAAAGCTGGGTCCAGAGGCCTTCAGCGAGACGCAGCGCGGGCTGTGGCCATGACTTACCGGTCATCCCATGCGAAAGAATGTTTACCGGACCACAGCGCGCCGCAGGTTTTCCGTCGACCGAGCGGCATTGGGATTTGCCCGACTCCCCCCGGCACCCTAGAATGCGTCGATGCGCGATGATCTCTCCCTTCTGCTGAACTCCCTCAACGATGCCCAACGCCAGGCCGTAGCCGCCCCCGTTGGCCGTCAGTTGGTCCTGGCCGGTGCTGGCTCCGGTAAAACCCGAGTGCTGGTGCACCGTATCGCCTGGTTGATCCAGGTCGAGAACGCGTCGCCGCACTCCATCCTGTCGGTGACTTTCACCAACAAGGCGGCTGCCGAGATGCGCCACCGCATCGAGCAGTTGATGGGCATCAGCCCGGCCGGCATGTGGGTGGGCACCTTCCACGGCCTGGCGCACCGCCTGTTGCGCGCGCACTGGCAGGAAGCGGGCCTGAGCCAGACCTTCCAGATTCTCGACAGCGACGACCAGCAACGCCTGGTCAAGCGGGTGATGCGCGAACTGGGCCTGGACGAACAGCGCTGGCCCGCGCGCCAGGCGCAGTGGTTTATCAACGGCCAGAAAGACGAAGGCCTGCGCCCGCAGCATATTCAAGCCAGCGGCGATCTGTTCCTGGCCACCATGCGCAGCGTTTATGAAGCCTACGAGGCCGCCTGCCTGCGTGCCGGCGTGATCGACTTCTCCGAATTGCTGTTGCGCGCCCTCGACCTGTGGCGCGACAACCCGGGCCTGCTGGCGCATTACCAGAAACGCTTTCGCCACATTCTGGTGGACGAGTTCCAGGACACCAACGCCGTGCAGTACGCCTGGTTGCGCCTGCTGGCCAAGGGCGGTGACAGCCTGATGGTAGTGGGCGACGACGATCAGTCGATCTATGGCTGGCGCGGCGCGAAAATCGAGAACATCTACCAGTATTCCGATGACTTCCCGGACGCGGCCACCATCCGCCTGGAGCAGAACTACCGCTCCACCGCCGGTATCCTCAAAGCCGCCAATGCCTTGATCGCCAACAACACCGGGCGCCTGGGCAAAGAGCTGTGGACAGACGGCGGCGAAGGCGAAGCGATCAACCTGTACGCCGCGTTCAACGAGCACGATGAAGCGCGCTACGTGGTGGAAACCATCGAAAGCGCGCTGAAAACCGGCCTGGCGCGCAGCGACATCGCCATTCTCTATCGCTCCAACGCCCAGTCGCGGGTGCTGGAAGAAGCCTTGCTGCGCGAACGTATCCCGTACCGCATCTATGGCGGCCAGCGCTTCTTCGAGCGCGCGGAAATCAAGAACGCCATGGCCTACCTGCGTCTGCTGGAAGGCCGTGGCAACGATGCGGCGCTGGAGCGGGTGATCAATATCCCGACGCGTGGCATCGGTGAAAAAACCGTTGAAGCGATCCGCGACCATGCGCGCCACGCCGATGTATCGATGTGGGAAGCCATGCGCTTGCTGATCGCCAATAAAGGCCTGACCGGCCGTGCGGCCGGGGCATTGGGCGGGTTTGTCGAGCTGATCGAGACCCTCGCCGCCAAGTGCATGGAAATGCCCCTGCACCTGATGACCCAGACCGTGATCGAACAGTCCGGGCTGATCGCCTATCACGAAGCGGAAAAAGGCGAGAAAGGCCAGGCCCGGGTAGAAAACCTTGAGGAACTGGTCAGCGCCGCGCGGGCGTTCGAAAATGCCGAGACCGAAGAAGACCTTACACCGCTCGCCGCGTTCCTCGGTCATGCCTCATTGGAGGCCGGCGACACGCAGGCCGACGAGCATGAAGACAGCGTCCAACTGATGACCTTGCACAGCGCCAAGGGTCTGGAGTTTCCGTATGTGTTCCTGGTGGGCATGGAAGAGGGTCTGTTCCCGCACAAGATGAGCCTGGAAGAGCCGGGCCGCCTTGAGGAGGAGCGCCGTCTGGCCTATGTGGGCATCACCCGGGCGATGCAGAACCTGGTGATGACCTACGCCGAGACCCGGCGCCTGTATGGCAGCGAGACCTACAACAAGGTGTCGCGCTTCGTACGTGAAGTGCCGAAGGGGCTGATTCAGGAAGTGCGCCTGTCCAACAGCGTCAGCCGCCCGTTCGGCGGTGGCCAGCAACAGAACAGCAGCACCCTGTTTGCAGGGTCCGAGATTCCCGAAACCCAGTTCAGTCTAGGCCAGCAGGTGCGGCATTCGATTTTCGGCGAAGGGGTGATCCTCAACTTCGAAGGCGCCGGCGCCCAGGCTCGGGTGCAGGTGAACTTCGCCGAAGGCAGCAAGTGGCTGATGATGGGTTATGCCAAGCTCGAGGCGGTCTGACACATTTGCCTACATGAAGGCTGTTGGTCCGCCCTTGTTTTTAACGAGCGCGGGCCAATATCTGTAACTAGTCCTACAGACCCTTCGGAATAGGTCCTACGCAAAAGCCCGAAACACTCTGCCGCTAGCCACTGCCACAACACCTGTGCAACATGGCGCGCGTGCAATCCACAAATGGGAATTCCCTTTATGAAACGTTTTCTTAGCATCGCCATGGCGTTGTGCATCGGTTTGACGATGAGCATCGACGCTAACGCCAAACGCTTCGGTGGCGGCAAAAGCATGGGCTCGGCACCGACTCACCAAACCAGCCAAATGGCTCCTTCCGCGGGTGCCGGCGGTGCTGCAGCTACCGCAGGTGCAGCCGGTGCTGCTGGCGCTGCTGCCAAAGCCGGCGGTGCGTCGCGCTGGCTCGGCCCTCTGGCCGGCATCGCAGCCGGTGGCCTGCTGGCCTCCATGTTCATGGGCGGCGGCTTCCAGGGCATGCAGATTTTCGACATCCTGATCCTGGCGGTCATCGCCTTTGTGATCTTCCGCTTCATCGCCGCCCGTCGCCGCAAGCAGCAGGAGCATATGGCCCCGGCCGGCGCGCCGATGCAGCGTGAAGTCTTCGAGCAGAAGCCTGCGGCAATGGGTTCGATCTTCGGTGGTTCGGCAGCACAGGCTCCCGCTCGTCCGGTGATCAATGCACCGGCCTGGTTCAACGAGGAGCGTTTCGTCGAAGCGGCCCGCAGCCACTTCCAGTCCCTGCAGCAGCACTGGGACGCCAACGAAATGGACAAGATCGCCGAGTTCGTGACCCCGCAACTGCTGGAGTTCCTCAAGCGCGAACGTGCCGAGATTGGCGATGCGTTCCAGTCGACCTACATCGACGACCTGCGCGTCCAGCTGGACGGTGTGGATGATCGCGCCGACAAGACCATCGCCACCCTGACCTTCAGCGGTGTGTCGAAGACCTCGCGCTTCGACCAGGGCGAAGCGTTCAGCGAAAGCTGGAACATGGAACGTCCACAGGGCGAGAACCAGCCATGGCTGGTCGCCGGTATCCGCCAGAACAGCTGATACCCGCACGCTTGAGCATGCGGTAATAAAAAACCCCGGACTTGTCCGGGGTTTTCTATTTCACGGTTGCACTTATAGCGAGCTACTGTATAAAACGCCCCTATTAACCGCGCCATCTAGCAAGAGGATCCCGGCCGTGGAAGAAATCATCGAACAATTGCGTGAAGCCAACGAGCCCGTACCGGTTCCTCTGGAACTGCCTGACGAAGACCAACTGGTGGAAATCGAGGAACAACTGTTCATCGACATCCCGTTCGTCTTCCGCGAATTCCTGCTCACCGTCAGCGACGTGGTGTACGGCAGCCTGGAGCCGGTGACCGTCACCGACCCCCAATCGCACACCTACCTTCCGGAAGTGGCGGCCAACGCCTGGGATGCCGGCGTGGACCGCAGCCTGATCCCGATCTGTCAGGACGGCGACGACTATTACTGCGTCGAGGAAGACGGCACTGTGGTGCTGTGGTCCGCTGAAGAAGAACTGGTCCAGGAAGAAACCTGGGAATCGGTGTGGCACTGGGCGCGGGACGTCTGGCTGGAAAGCTGATCGCGACTGCATGGGCACAGCCAAGCCGATTCAAATGTGGGAGGGGGCCTGCTCCCGATAGCGGTGGATCAGTCAACACCCTCAGTGACTGACACACTGACATCGGGAGCAAGCCCCTCCCACATTGGATACTCAGCGCATCCTCAGTGCTCCGACGTATCCTTATGGTTATCCAGCGTCTCCAGCAACGCCACCTGCATCCGCGTATGCACGCGGATGAACCAGCGCCAGAGCACCGCTGCCACCGCCGCCGTCACCACGGCAATCAACACCAGCAACTTATTGGTCGGCAAAATGCTGGCTGACAAAGCTGCCAGCAGCACGAAAATCACCAACAGCGACAGAATCGGAATCAGCTCCGCGATCACCCGTCGCACACGCTGGGTATGCCGCCCGGCCATCTCCGGCTTCACGCTCATCTCGGCCAGCAACATCGACAGTGCCTTGAGCTTGCGGTACGCCGCAATCAGAAACGGCAGCGACAGCAGCAACGCCCCACCCCAGATCAGAGCCTTCTGCCAGCTTGGATCGCTGATCCAGCCTTCCAGATAACCTCCGATGCGCGCCGCAAAAAAACTGCCGGTGAAGAAAATCGCAATCACCAGCGCCAGGTTCACCCCCACCTGCAGGATGATCTTGCGGATCATCGACGCCAGCATCGCGCCCTCGCCTTGCGGCTGGATACTGCGCAACCACTCGCCGTACAGGCCAAACACCCGGCTCAAGCGCGTGGGCATTACGGCGGCAATCTTCAGTGAAAGCGGGTCGGCACTGCGAATCAGGTAGGGCGTGAGCAAGGTGGTGATCACCGAGACGGCCACCGCCACCGGGTAAAGAAAGTCGCTGGTTACCTGCAACGTCATCCCCAGCGCGGCGATGATGAAGGAAAACTCACCAATCTGTGACAGCCCCATGCCCACGCGCAGTGAGGTGCGGCCGTCATTGCCGGCAATAAACGCCCCGAGGCCGCAGGACAGCATCTTCCCCAGCACCACCGCCACGGTGATCACCGCGATCGGCCAGGCGTATTGGAGCAGGATCTGCGGGTCGATCATCAAGCCGATCGCTACGAAGAAGATAGCGCTGAACATGTCGCGAACCGGCTCGATCAGGCGCTCGATCTTAATCAACTGGCGGGACTCGGCCATGATCGCGCCAATCAGGAACGCCCCCAGCACCATGCTGTATTCCAGCTTGACCACCAGCAGGCAGAAGCCGAAACACAGGCCCAACACGGTGATCAGCAGCATTTCGTTACTTTCGAACCTCGCCACATAGGCCAGCAAGCGCGGCACCAGCAGAATGCCGATCACCAGCGCCACAATCATGAACAGCGAGAGCTTGCCGACCGTGGAAAACACCTCGCCGGAGCTGACCGTGCCACTGACGGCGATGCTCGACAGCAAGGCGATGATGCCGATACCCAGGATGTCCTCGACGATCAACACGCCGAAAATCAGCTGGGCAAAGCGCTGGTTCTTCATCTTCAGGTCATTGAGCGCCTTGACGATGATGGTGGTCGAGGAAATGGCCAGGATTGCCCCGAGGAACAGCGAGTCCATGGTGTTCCAGTCGAACCACTGGCCGATCTCGTAGCCGATCCAGATCATCAGGATGATTTCGAGGAACGCCGCGATAAACGCCGTGGCGCCCACCTTGAACAACTTGCGCAGGCTGAATTCCAGGCCCAGGCAGAACATCAGGAAGATTACCCCCAGCTCGGCGAGGGTCTTGATGGTGTCTTCGTCATGGATCAGACCGAACGGCGGGGTGTGCGGGCCGATGATGAAGCCGGCGACGATGTAACCGAGTACCACCGGCTGCTTGAGTCGGTGAAACAGGATGGTGACCACCCCTGCCACCAGCATGATCACGGCCAGGTCCTGAATAAAGCTGATGGCGTGCATGGCGAGGGGCTCCTTGAGGGTACTGGCGCTTTTCCCACTTCCGCTCGCGCCGCTGAGCAGTCGCCAAGAGCGGAAGAAAGTCTACCTTGAACGTAAGAAATGCCCTGAGATGGGCGTTTGAAGGTTAACACCGCGACTTCCAGTGAAAAGCCGGTGCAATATATGGAAACAATCGCTGCGGGGCGTGACGGCAAGCCGCCCGTCGGCGTCCCGTTACCGATAGCGCTGCAAATGATTCCAGCACCCGCAGAGGTGCCTCCCCAACCAATGCCTACAACCGTGAGTGTGCTATGGAACCCGGAAACGCCCAACTGTCGATGACGGTATTGATGACCCCAGACATGGCCAACTTCTCAGGCAATGTCCACGGCGGCACATTGCTCAAGTACCTCGACGAAGTGGCCTACGCTTGTGCCAGCCGTTATGCCGGCCGTTATGTAGTCACCTTGTCGGTCGACCAGGTGATTTTTCGCGAACCGATTCATGTCGGCGAACTGGTGACCTTCCTCGCGTCAGTCAACTACACCGGCAATACCTCGATGGAAGTGGGCATCAAGGTGGTGACCGAGAACATCCGCGAACGCTCGGTGCGCCACACCAACAGTTGCTTCTTCACCATGGTGGCAGTGGACGACCAGCGCAAACCCGCCGCCGTGCCGCCGCTGCAACCGCAGAACAGCGAAGACAAGCGCCGCTTCGTGCAGGCCCAGCAGCGCCGGCAGATTCGCCAGGAGTTGGAAAAGCGCTATCAGGAAATCAAAGGCTGACAGGCTCACCGAATCAAAATATGGAAGGGGACTTGCCCCCTCCCACATTTTTCTGCGTGCTTATAGACCGATCGGCGTGGCCTCAAACCGCACGCGCGGGTGGGCGATTCGATCCTGGGCCCGCACCAGCTCCAACTCGTAACTGGCGCAGGCCTGGGTTTCCAGCAGCACTTCATGCACCGCCGCAGCGGTGAATTCGAACGCCGCCAGCAAGCTGTCGCCCAGCAGCACCCGCGCCAGGAACAGCCCCGAGGTCAGGTCGCCCACGCCCACCGGTTGGCGCGGGAATGCCAGCAGCGGCCGACGCAAGTGCCAGCTGCCGTCGGCGGTCACCAGCAGCATCTCGAAGCCGTCCGGCAACTTGCCCGGGTAATCGAGGTGCTTGACCAACACCGCCTTTGGCCCGCGCGCCAGCAAGGCCTTGGCCATCGCCAGGCAATCGAACAATGACTGCGGCTTGCGCCCGGCAAAGCTGTCCAGCTCGAGCTGGTTGGGGCAGAGAAAATCGGCCATGGCGGCAGCTTCATCCAGCAAGAAATCACTGACCTCCTGAGGCACGACGCAGCCTTTCTCCGCATGGCCCATCACCGGGTCGCACAGGTACAGGGCTTTGGGGTTGATCGCCTTGATGCGCGCCACGCCGGTGAGGATCGCGCGGCCCTGAGCGGCGCTGCCCAGGTAGCCAGAAAGAATGGCGTCGCAGTTGCCCAGTTCGCCAATCGCCGCAATGCCTTCCACCAGCGCCGGAATCTGCTGCGGCGCCAGCACCTCGCCGGCCCACTGACCATACTGGGTGTGGTTGGAGAACTGCACCGTGTTGAGCGGCCAGACATTCACCCCGACCCGCTGCATGGGGAATACGGCGGCGCTGTTTCCGGCGTGGCCAAAGACCACATGAGACTGGATCGCAAGCAGATGGGGTGTACGTTTCATGCAGGAAATGTCCATAAAGCCGTTGAAATTCCGGCCGCGCAGTATGCGACTAAACGCAGCCTGTACGACAGACCGGCGACACAGTTAAGCTGCTCTCACTTTGTTGGAGTTCATCGCATGCTGACCCTGGGAAACATCTTCGTGTTGATGCTGCTGGCGACCGGCGCCGCCTGGGTCTGGCACAACCACGGCTTGCGCGAGCGTGCGCTGGCGCGGGTCAAGCAGCATTGCGCCCGGCTCGACATCGAACTGCTCGATGGCGCGGTGGCGCTCAAGCGCATCGGTTTTGTGAAGGACGCCAACGGTCGACGGCGCCTGGCGCGGATCTACAATTTTGAATTTACCGTGACCGGCGAAACCCGCCACGCCGGTGTCATCACGCAGTTCGGCGCTCACAGCGCGCAAATCGAGCTGGCGCCCTACCCGTTCGAAGCCAAAGAGCCATTGCCCAGTGCCGAGGTGATCGAGCTGAGCCAATGGCGCCAGGATCACCCGGCCAAGAACCGTCAATAACGGCAGGCGGCAAGTGCAGTCTGCAACGCGGCGACTGCCTGAGGTTCGCTGAAGATCAATTCGATACGCGAGTCCCGCCGCCATTCGCTGGTCTGCCAGACGAGCACGCTGTTATCCACAGCGTTGGCCGAGACCCAGCCTTGGGTGCTGTGGATAACCAGCTTGGCGCGGCGCCAATCCAAACCTGACAGCCAGTGCTGCAGGCGCTCAACGTCAAAGCGCTGGCTCGGATGCCAGCGCCAACCGATGCTCCAGCCGCCCTCCTGGCCCTGGCTCAAGCAGATGGGCAGTGCGGGATCGCTCCAGATCGCCGGCAGTTGCGCCAACCCCTTGGGCACTTCGACGTTATCCACAGCCGCTTCGGCCTGCGTGTTCAAACCGGGCAGATACTCAATCGGCAGTTGCGCCTGGCGCGTCCAATACACTTCACAATCGGGTAATTGCCGTTCGATGGCCTGGCGCTGTTCGGTTTCCAGCCCCTCATCCTTGTTCAACACCAACAGACCCGCGCTGGCCAATGCCTCCTGCTGCGCAGGCGGCAGGGGTTTGCCCGACGCCAGCGCCTGGGCATCCAGCACCAGCACACAAGGCTGAACCGCCAGCACGTCCCGCCACGGCGTCTCGCGCAGTTGTTTGAGCAACTGCGCCGGGTGGCCCAAGCCTGAGGGCTCGATAAACAACCGGTCCGGCCTGGCCTTGCGCAACAGGCGGCCAAGGCCTACCTGAAACGGCGCACCATTGACGCAACACAGGCAGCCGCCCGCCACTTCGCCCAAGGCAATACCGTCGTCGTCCTGGGTGAGCAAGGCAGCGTCCAGGCCGATCTGCCCGAACTCGTTGATCAGCACCGCCCAACGCTCATTGGCCGGACGCTGGGCGAGCAGCTGCTTGATCAGGCTGGTCTTGCCGGCGCCCAGGGGCCCGGCGATCACATGGGTGGGAATGTTCTGCAGCATCGTGGGCATCGTTCAGGCCGTGTAAAGCGCTTGATCCTACGCGGTTATGCCAGCCAATCCAGCGTCAGGATCAATCGGCGCTCGCCGGCTTTGAGGGCGGGCGAGCGATGAATCAGACCGTGCGCTTCGTTGCCATGCCATTGGGTGCCTTTGAGCAGGGCCACTTCGCCGCACTGGACCTGTTCGATGCGCTCGCTGGGTTCGGCCTCCGGCTGGCCGAGTGCGCGCCGGTCCATCACGCCCTCGCGCACCCATTGGCTGCCGATACCGGCGTAGGTGGTGATCAGCCGCACCGGCACATGGTCCACGTGAAAGCGCGGGCACATGGCTTTGTCCAGCAGCCGCAGGCGCACGCCGATGCGTTTGGCCCCGAGCAGGCAGGCAAACGCGCTGACCAGCCATGACACATCGGCGATGAAGCCCTCATAGCCTTCAAGATCGCTGCAACTGGACGCCAGGCCCTGCAAGTTCGGCATCGCGTCTTCATCACTGAGTTCGATGACCATGGAATCGGCCAGCGGCTCATCGAGCGCCACCAGCAACTGCCCGAATTCAGCAATATGCAGCGGCAGCTGACGCTGCCACAGCGCCAGGTTCACGCCGTCTTCGAGGATATCGGACAGCGCCAGCGGGGTTTCTCCGCGCGTCTGGCGCACTACGGGACGCAGTTGGATGATCGGCGCAAGCATCAGGCGGCCTCTTCATACCAGGGGCCAAATGGATCGGCCAACACGCGCCATCCTTCGACGCCCAGGGCCATTTCTTCGTCGGTGAGCAAACAGGCATCCAGCTCGGCACGCATCAGTGCGAAATCGATGTTCTGCCCAATGAACACCAGTTCCTGACGGCAGTCGCCGGTGCTCAGCTGCCAGTTGCCCATGATCGCTGCGACGCTTTCCTTGTCCTCGGGCCACTGGCTTTTCGGCACGAAGCGCCACCAGCGTCCGGCAAAACCGTGACGCATCAAGCCACCGGCCTGGGACCAACTGCCCGCATCCTGATGCTTGCTGGCCAACCAGAAAAAACCCTTGGAGCGCAGCAGCTTGCCGTTGACCCAGGGACGGTCGATAAAGTCGAAAAAGCGCTGCGGGTGAAACGGGCGACGCGCGCGGTAAGAGGTGGACGCGATGCCGTACTCTTCGGTTTCCGGCACATGCTCGCCGCGCAACTCCTGCAGCCAGCCTGGGGCCTGGGCTGCGCGTTCGAAGTCAAAGCGGCCGGTGTTGACGATCTTGTTCAGCGGCACGTCGCCCATGACCATCGGGATAATTTCGGCCTGGGCGTTCAGGCGTTCGAGGATGGCCATCAGCTCTTCGCGTTCGTGGCTGCTGATCAGGTCGATCTTGCTGATCAGGATGACGTCGGCGAATTCGATCTGTTCGATCAACAGGTCGGTGATGGAGCGCTCGTCGTCTTCGCCCAGGGTTTCGCCGCGTGAGGCCAGGCTTTCAGCCGCCTGGTAATCGAGCAGGAAGTTCATGCCATCAACCACGGTGACCATGGTGTCCAGCCGCGCGATATCCGCCAGGCTTTGGTCGTTTTCATCGCGAAAAGTGAAGGTTTCAGCCACCGGCAGCGGTTCGGAAATGCCGGTGGACTCGATCAGCAGGTAATCGAACCGGCCCTCTTTGGCGAGCTTGGTGACTTCTTCGAGCAGGTCTTCACGCAAGGTGCAGCAGATGCAGCCATTGCTCATCTCCACCAGCTTTTCTTCGGAACGGTTGAGGGTGACGTCGCGCTGAACTTCGCTGCCGTCGATGTTGATTTCGCTCATGTCGTTGACGATCACCGCCACCCGCAGGTTTTCGCGGTTGCGCAGGACATGGTTGAGCAGCGTGCTTTTACCGGCGCCGAGAAAGCCGGACAACACGGTCACGGGGAGACGATTGGGCATCAGGTTTTCCTCATCAGGGTTGGCCGGTCAAACAGCCCGTTTATGGCGTTCGCGCAGCTCTTCACGTTCTTTGGCTTCGATACACAGGGTGGCGGTGGGGCGCAGCAGCAAGCGTTGCAGGCCGATCGGTTCACCGGTTTCCCGGCACCAGCCGTATTCGCCGCGCGCCAGCAACTCGAAGGCGTCGTCGATCTTGTCCAGCAGCTTCTTTTCCCGCTCCAGCAGGCGCAGTTGCCATTGGCGCTGTTCTTCGGCACTGCCCACATCGGCGGGGTCGCTGTTGGTTTCCTGCTCGCGCAGCACCAAAAGTTCGGCTTCGATGCGCACTTGCAACGCCTTGCGTTGGGCCATCAACAACGCACGGAAGAAGCTTTGCTGGGCTTCATTCATGTAATCGTCAGGCGATTGGGCCAGGAGTTCTTGTTCAGTCATGGGCAGCGGTTCACGCGTGGGGCTGGCTTTTAATGTTATAGTATAACAACTCAAATAAGCCAATCCCCTTGTCTGCGGCGACGAAGGGCGCAATGCTTGCCCACTGTTCACTCCCGAGAAACCTTATGAAATACCTGGTGTGCGCCCTGTTATTGGCAACGGCAGGACCGGCCTGTGCCGAGGTTCCGAACCTGCTGGCCAACTGCACGCGCAGCGCCACCCTGCTGGCCTGCGTCGATCCGCTGGGCAATGCCTACAGCGTGGCCACGGTGGGCAGCACCACGTATCTGCGCGGGTTCGAGGTGATCGGCAAACGTTACTGGGCACAGACCAACAGCCGTTACGGGCAACTGACGTTCTTTACCGGGCTGGCCTCCGATGGCGAGGCGTGGGTGGGCTACACGCGGCGCGTGGGCTGGACGACGATCAACCGGTTTTCCAGTTCAGGTGGGGCCAGCGCTAAATTCACCTGCAGCCGGATAACCGGCTGCTAGACCTGGCCGTTCTTCTGTTCCTGGGCCCACGCCATGTAGCTGTTCATGGGCGGGTTCTTCTGGAAATATTTTTTCAGGCCCTCGAACAACCCATCCGCCACCGCCTGTTGATGACGCGCCGTGACCAGCCGCGCACTGTCCCGTGCGTTGGAGATGAACCCGGTTTCCACCAGGATCGATGGCACGTCAGGTGACTTGAGCACCGCAAATCCTGCCTGTTCCACGCGCTTTTGATGCAGGCTGGTAATACCCTCCAGGCTGCCCAGGATCGAGTGGCCCAGTTGCAGGCTGGACGCGATGGTGGCGTTCATCGACATGTCGAGAATCACCCCGGCCAGCATCGGGTCCTTGTCCTTGAGGTTCAGCAGGCTGGTGGCGCCCAGCAGGTCGGCACCGTTTTCCCGCTGCGCCATGAACCGCGCGGTGGCGGACGTGGCGCCGCCTTCGGACAACGCATACACCGAGGCGCCCGACGCGGTGATACGCGGCGCCGCATCCGCATGCACCGAGATGAACATGTCGGCATTGTGTTTGTGCGCAATCTCCACGCGCTTGCGCAGGGGCACGAAGAAGTCGTCGTTGCGCACCAGCTTCACGTCAAAGCCCTTCTCGCGCTTCAAGCGTTTGGCCAGCAGTTGGGCAATCGACAACACCACGTCTTTTTCGCGCTGGCCCTTGGAGCCCACGGCGCCCGGGTCCTTGCCGCCATGGCCGGGGTCGACCACCACAATGATGTCGCGCCGGGGGTGGGTTTTATCCACAGGCGCCACCCACGGCGCGGGTTCGGCGGCGATCTGCCGCGGTGCATGGGTAATGCCGCTGAGGTCCAGCACCAGGCGATGGCCCTGGCCGTCCTGAGGCGGTAACAGGAAGCTGTTGAGCTGCATCGGTGAGGCCAGGTCCAACACGATCCGTGTGTCGTTGGTGCCGAAGTGCCCCGAGCGAATCGAGGTAATCCCGCTGTTCTTCAGCATCAGCTGAGAGAAATCACCCGTCAGACCGGCGCCGCTCAAGTCGATGATCACGCGCTCCGGGGCAGTCAGGGAAAAGGTCTTGTATTGCACCGGCCCGCTGAGATCGAACACCAGCCGCAGCTTGTCTGCCGAGCGCCACAAGCGGGCGTTGCGAATCTGCGTGGCGTGGGCCGCGAACGGCAGGGTAAATAACGGGCTGACCAGGAGCAGGTTGAGGAGCTGACGTCTGTGCATGACCTATACCGCAAATAAAGGAGCGTCCCTGCTCGACATGACTGAGCAAAACCTGGAGCAGAAAATTAATCGTCGACCTTGTCGTTATACTATAACATGTCTAAATATTTCCAACGACGGACCTGCTCATGAATGCGCTGACTCTGCCGGATATTGCCGCGCAGGCTTCACGCCAGGCCATGCCACTGGACTGGGTGGGCATGTGCGGCATCGCCCTGCCCATCCTGTTCGACGGCCAACGTCTGCCTGCCACCGCCGACGCCGGCGTGAGCCTGGATGACGGCGCCGCCCGTGGCATTCACATGTCACGCCTGTACCTGGCGCTGGAGCTGCTCGACCAGCAAACCCTCACGCCTGCACTTCTGCGCAATGTACTGCAGCGCTTTCTCGACAGTCATGAAGATTTATCTAAGAACGCCTACCTGCGCATCCACACCGATTTGCTGCTCAAACGCCCGGCCCTGGTCAGCCCTCTGGCAGGCTGGAAAAGCTATCCGGTGAGCATCGAAGCGCGTCTGGAAAATCAGATGTTCCACGTGGAACTAAAAATTGACGTGAGTTACTCCTCAACCTGCCCTTGCTCCGCTGCCCTCGCCAGGCAGTTGATTCAACGACAGTTTCTTGATGACTTCGGTGACAAGCCGCTGCAGCACGAAGCCGTAATGACCTGGCTCGGCAGCGCCAATGGCATCGTTGCCACGCCCCACAGCCAACGCAGCAGTGCGCAACTGCATGTCGAACTGCAAGGCGAGCACCTGCCATTGGTCGACCTGATCAACGGCGCCGAAGCCGCCCTTGGCACCGCCGTACAAACCGCCGTAAAGCGTGCAGACGAACAAGCCTTCGCCCTGGCCAATGGGCAGAACCTGATGTTCTGCGAAGACGCCGCCCGCCGCCTGAACCTCGCCTTGAAACGCTCGGACGCCGTCAAAGCCTTCCACCTCAAAGTGATCCACGCCGAAAGCCTGCACGCGCACGATGCCGTGGCCGAAAGCCGCTGGACGAGAAACCCTGCATGATCACCTGCACTGCCCTGCGCTGGGGCGCCCCCGGCCAACCGCTCACACCCGCCATCGATTTCACCCTGGAAAAAGGCAGCCTCACCGGCGTCATAGGCCCCAATGGCTGCGGCAAGAGCAGCCTGCTCAAAGTCATCGCCGGCTTGCAGAAACCGCTGGCCGGGAAAGTCGTCGTGGAAGTGCCACGCCGTGGCGGCCTGGCGTTCCTGCCCCAGCAGCAACAGCTCGACCGCCAGTTCCCGATCAACCTGCAGGAACTGGTCGCCGCCGGTTTCTGGGGCGCGCGGCTTTCTGCTGCGCAGCGCAGCGAACGCCTGCAAGCGGTGCTCGAAGACTGGTGCCTCAGCGGCCTGGAGCTGCGCCCGTTGATGGCGTTGTCCGGCGGCCAATTGCAACGTGCCCTGCTTGCCCGCATGAGCCTGGCCGACTCGCCCGTGCTGCTGCTCGACGAGCCCCACGCCGCCCTCGACGAAGAAGGCCAGGCGCTGTGCTGGAATCACATTCACGCCTGGCATGCCGAAGGTCGCACGGTGGTGGTCGTTTGCCACGACCTGGCCTCGGTGCGTCATCACACCCAGAAGGTGCTGCAGATCAAAAGCAACGGCTGCGTGTTCGGCTCGAGCAAAGAGCTGATTCGCGCGCAACCTCAGATGCAGGTGGCCTGATGCATTTTGCCGCTCACCTGTGGATGCCGTTTCTCGATTTTGTGTTCATGCGTCGCGCCCTCATCGGCGGCCTGGTACTGGCCTGCAGCACTGCGCCGCTGGGGGTGTTCCTGATCCTGCGGCGTATGAGCCTGATCGGTGACGCCGTCGCCCACGGCATCCTGCCCGGCGCGGCACTGGGCTTCTGGTTCGCCGGGCTGAGCCTGCCCGCGCTGACCATCGGCGGTCTCGGCGCAGGCCTGAGCATGGCCGGCCTGTCGGCGTGGATCACCCGTCGCACCGGCCTGCGCGAAGACGCCAGCCTGGCCGCCATCTACCCCATCTCCCTCGCCGCCGGCGTGCTGATCCTCGGCATCGCCGGCAAACGCCTGGACCTGCTGCACCTGTTGTTCGGCTCCGCCCTGGCGGTGGACGAAACCACCCTCACCGGCATGCTCTGGGTCTCCAGCTTCAGCCTGCTCGCCATGGCACTGATCTACAAACCGCTGCTGCTGGACACGCTGGATCCGCTGTTCCTGCAAACCGTCAGCCGCCTGGGGCCCCTGGCCCACGGCTTATTCCTGACCCTGGTGGTGCTGAACCTGGTGATCGGCTTCCAGGCCATCGGCGCATTGATGGTGGTGGGCCTGATGATGCTGCCGGCCATCGCCTCACGTTTCTGGAGCAGGCGCCTGCCGGTGTTGATCGCAATATCGGCGGTGCTGGGATGCCTGTCGGTATGGCTTGGCTTGTTGCTGTCGTTTTACTACTCGCTGCCCAGCGGCCCGGCCATCGTGCTGGTGGCTGGCGGCGGGTATCTGCTGTCCGTGGTCTTTGGTCCGGTGCACGGCCTGCTGCGCCGCCCGCCCTTGCTTACATCCCAATGAGGTGTTTCCCGATGCGCGCTCTACTCGTGCTGTTCAGCCTGCTGCTGCCGCTGTCGATGGCCCATGCCGCCGACAAACTCCAGGTGGTCACCAGCTTCAGTATTCTCGATGACATCACCCACCAGATCGGTGGCGATCACATCCAGATCAGCAACATGGTCGGCCCCGACGCCGACGCCCACACCTACGAACCCACGCCGGATGATGCCAAGGCGCTGCTCAAGGCCAAACTGATCATCAAGAACGGCCTGGGCTTCGAGCCGTGGCTGGACCGCCTGATCACCAGCACCGAAACCAAGGCCACGGTGGTCACCGCCAGCAAAGGCGTGATTTCCCACACCATGGACGAAGACGGCGAAACCATTCCCGACCCGCACGCCTGGCACAACCTGGCCAATGCCGAAATCTACGTGAACAACATCACCAAGGCCCTGATCGCTGCCGACCCGGCCAACCAGGCCGACTACCAGCGCAACAGCCAGGCCTACCTGAAAGAAATCTACCGCCTGCTGGCTGAAGCCAAGGCCAAGTTCGGCGCACTGCCTGCGGGTAACCGCCGCATCGTCACCTCCCATGACGCCTTTGGTTACCTGGGCCAGGCCTACGGTATTCAGTTCCTCGCGCCCCAGGGCTTGTCCACCGAGCGTGAACCGTCCGCCGCCGAAGTGGCTGCGCTGATCACGCAGATCCGCAAAGACAAGGTCAAGGCCGTGTTCATGGAAAACATCAAGGATTCGCGCCTGCTCAAGCAGATCGCTGACGAAAGCGGTGCGCAGATCGGCGGCACGCTGTACTCAGACGCCTTGGCCGCCGAAGGCCCTGCCAGCACCTTCACCGGGTTGTTCGAATACAACCTCAACACGCTTTGTGCAGCGTTGAGCAAACCATGATCCGTAAAAATCCCTCGGGCGACCTGCCGGTCATTGCCGAATCGGCCTACGTCGACAAGACCGCAATCATCTGCGGCAAAGTCATCATCGGCGAGAACGTGTTCGTCGGCCCCTACGCCGTGATCCGCGCCGACGAAGTCGACGCCAGCGGCGCCATGGACCCCATCACCATTGGCGCCAACTCCAACATCCAGGACGGCGTGGTCATCCACTCCAAATCCGGTGCGGCGGTGACCATCGGCGAGTTCACGTCCATCGCGCACCGCTCCATCGTGCACGGCCCCTGCACGGTGGGTGACCGCGTGTTTATCGGCTTCAACAGCGTGCTGTTCAATTGCGTCGTCGGCGACGGCTGCGTGGTGCGCCACAACTCGGTGGTCGACGGTCGCGATTTGCCCGACGCGTTCTACGTACCCTCCACCACCCGCATCGGACCGAATACCGACCTGTCGCAATTCCCGCCGGTGAGTGTCAGCGCCTCGGAGTTTTCCGAAGACGTGGCCCGTACCAACGTCGACCTGGTGCGAGGTTATAAAGCCCTGCAAAACGAGTTCTGAACCATGACCCGCCTGTTGATCCGCAACGCCCGCCTGGTGAACGAAGGCCAGGCATTCGACGCCGATGTATGGGTCGCCAATGGCCGCATCGAGAAAATCGCCAGCAGCATCGAGGATTGTAAGGCGCCCCTGGCGATTGACGCTCAGGGTCAATGGCTGCTGCCGGGCATGATTGACGATCAGGTGCACTTTCGTGAACCTGGCGCGCCGGAAAAAGGCAGCTTCTACAGCGAATCAAGGGCAGCGGTGGCCGGTGGCATCACCAGCTTCATGGACATGCCCAATACCCGTCCGGCCACGCTGACCCTCGAAGCGCTGGCCGACAAGAAACGCCGCGCCGGCCTGCATTCGGTGGCCAACTATGGTTTTCACTTTGGCGTCAGCAACGACAACCTCGACACCGTGGCGGCTCTGGACCCGCGCGAAGTGGCCGGGGTCAAGGTGTTCATGGGCGCGTCCACCGGCAATATGCTGGTGGACGCCATTCGCCGAGCGCCGCTTTCGCCACAGCGTCAGCACCACCCTGGTCTCCGGTCACCTGGCGTGGCACAACGGCCAGGTGGTCGAGAGCTGCCAGGGTTTACCGCTGCACTTCCTGAGGTAGGCTGAGGTAGGCGCAGCCGGTTATGCGCGAGGCTTGACGGTGCCGCAGTCATTGCCCAGCCATTGGGCGTGGCTGTCCAGGCTGCCTTTTTGCTGGATGCCGGTGGCATTGAAGGTGCCGTTGACCGTGGTGGTGAAGGCCTTCTGGCTCTGGAAGGTCGCCACGCCAGTGCCTTGAGCTTTCGGGCAACTGAAGCGGAATTTCCACTGGTTGCCGGTCTTCTCGGTGATTTGCTGCTTGCAACCCGATTGTGGGTCGGTCAGCGGGATGGAGTCGGTCGCCACCTGGGCGGGCGTGAGGCACACCTGCACGCCTTTACCGGCCATGGTAATGCCCTGCTTTTCGAGCATGGCGCGCTGTTCGGGGGTCATCTGTTGCTTGAGCTGACCGAGGATCAGCGACAGGTCCGGCAGGTCCTGGTTATCGACCTTCATATTGCTGGTGGTCAATTCCCACAAGCCCGGCGCCAGCATTTGCGCCTGTGCCGCCACCGGCAGCGCCAAACCAACAACCATGGACAAACACAGCAGACGAGCCTTCATCGGGTAACTCCTGGGTAATTGTGGGCGTTAGACGCCGCGGACGTGACAGTGTTGCACGGCAAATAAAATAGCGACATTCGTGGCCGAACATGGTCTGTTACGCACTGCACTGGATTGTCTGGAGTATCGCCGTTCATGGATTTTTTTGGCCCGCACCTGCTCGCCTACTTCATCGCCACGCTGCATTTTTTCGGGACACTCGCCGCGATCCACGCGGTGCTGACGGTGCGCACCGCTCAAGGCTCGATCGCCTGGGCGCTGTCGCTGATGTTCATGCCGTACCTCACGCTTGTCCCCTACCTGATCTTTGGCCGCAGCACGTTCGATGCGTACATCCAGGCGCGTCGCCAGGCCAACCAGGAAATGCACACCGCCATCAATGAGCTGAACTGGCGCCCGTGGGTCGAGGAGGCCCTGGCCGCGCGCAATTCCGCCGCCTACACCTCCCTGCGTGCCATGCCCAAACTGGGACGCATGCCGTGCCTGGCCAATAACCAGGTGCGCCTGCTGATCAACGGCGAGGCTACCTTCAGCGCGATTTTCGACGCCATTCGCGGCGCAAAATCCGCCGTGCTGTTCCAGTTCTTCATCATTCACGACGATGCGCTGGGCCGCCAGTTGCACGCCCTGCTCAAGGCGAAGGCCGCCGAAGGGGTCGATATCCATGTGCTCTATGACCGCATCGGCAGCCACGCCCTGCCCCACCGCTACGTCCAGTCGCTGCGTGACGCCGGAGTGAAGGTCAAGGCGTTCGCCACTCGCAGCGGCTGGCTCAATCGCTTCCAGGTCAACTTCCGTAACCACCGCAAAATCGTGGTAGTGGATGGCGTTACCGGGTTTGTGGGCGGGCATAACGTGGGTGATGAATACCTCGGCAAAAAGCCGCCGCTGGCGCCCTGGCGCGATACTCACGTGCAGGTTGTCGGCCCGGTGGTAGCGTGCCTGCAGGAGTCATTCGCCGAAGACTGGTTCTGGGCCGCGCGGGAGTTGCCACCCCTGATCCTGCCGGACACCTACCCCGAAGACGGCGTGCTCTGCCAACTGCTCGCCAGTGGCCCGGCAGACCCGTATGAAACCTGCTCGCTGTTCTTCGTCGAAGCCATCCATGCCGCCACCGAACGGGTCTGGATCACCACCCCGTATTTCATCCCCGACGAAGCCGTGTTCGCTGCGCTGCGCCTGGCGGTACTGCGCGGCGTCGATGTGCGCATCCTGCTGCCATCGCGCCCCGACCATCGCATCGTGTATGCCGCGTCCAGCCTGTACGCCATCGAAGCGGTGCGCGCCGGCGTGCGGGTGTTTCGCTACACGCCCGGTTTTCTGCACCAGAAAGTGGTGCTGGTGGACGGCGAAATCAGCGCCATCGGCAGCGCGAACATGGACAACCGTTCTTTCCGGCTGAATTTCGAGGTGATGTTGCTCACGGTTGACGAGGCCTTCGCCAAACAGGTGGAGCAGATGCTGCTGGAAGATTTCGCCCAGGCCCATGAGATGAGCCTGGCGGAAAGCCGCGAGACCCGGCGCCTGCAGCAACTGGGCATGCGGATCGCGCGGCTTATTTCACCGATTCTCTAACCGCCAACCCAACG
The DNA here is from genome assembly GCF_034354675.1 of Pseudomonas sp. MH9.3. Lineage (NCBI taxonomy): Bacteria > Pseudomonadati > Pseudomonadota > Gammaproteobacteria > Pseudomonadales > Pseudomonadaceae > Pseudomonas > Pseudomonas sp. MH9.3. Next base: position 3,663,826 of record NZ_CP133785.1, read on the forward strand.
TCCTGTGGGAGGGGGCCTGAAATGTCAGGCAACCACACCCTGTGGCAAGCGGGCTGTCGTGGCGAGCGGGCTTGTTGTGGCGAGCGGGCTTGCCCCGCGTTGGGGTGCGAAGCGCCCCCAATCAAGCAAAACGCGGTGTACCTGATACGGCTCAGCGCCTGGCTTTGGGGCTGCTGCGCAGCCCAACGCAGGACAAGCCTGCTCGCCACAGGGAATCTGCGCTTAACTGAACGGCATTAGGGCAAGCCCGCTCGCCACAATAGGCACGCTCACCACAGAGGCGGTTTAGAATCAGGCCGTCTCCCTCGATAAGGAACGCAGACCATGCAAGACAACGCTGTCACGATCCCTGTGGAACTGGGTGCGCCCACTTACAAAATCGATTTGCTCTACGCCGTGCTCTACGAAGCCAAACCGTTCACGGACGCAGTGCTGCTTCTCTACGATAACGGCGTGTACAAAATACTCTCGCCTGGCGAAAACCATTACGGCGTCTACGTCACAAAGGGGCACGTGGACGGCGGCACCTGGGAGATGACCTTCATCTCGCTGCCCCATGCCGACTGGTACGACAACGTCGCGCTGCACACGCTCACCTTCGACAAACCCGCGATGACGTTCGGGCAGCAAGCCTACCTGCCTTCAGACCCGAACATTCCCAAGCAGCACGGCACCTTTCAGATACACCCGAATGACATCGTCGACCCACGCGATATCTCGTGGGACGACCTGCCTCATCCTCGATAAATATCGTCACGCGTCCACGGCAGTTCATGGCTGCCGTCCGCATGGGGCTTGAGCGCAAGAATCTGATGCAGATTGATCCAACCCCGTGCAAACGCGTATGCGCATCCGGCCAGGTACAAGCGCCAGATGCGCAGCGCCTGCTCCGGCACCATCCGCGCCGCCGCTTCCAGGTTGTCTTCCAGGCGTTCGCTCCAGTGGTCCAGGGTGCGCGCGTAGTGCAGACGCAGGCTTTCGACGTCGACCACTTCCAGCCCAGCGTCACTGATCTCGGCGGTCATCATCGCCAAATGCGGCAGCTCACCGTTGGGGAACACATAACGCCCGATAAACTCACCGGCGCCACGCCCCACCGGGCGACCGTCGGTGTGCTTGGCGGTGATGCCATGGTTCATCACCAGGCCACCTTCGCGCACCGCGCCAAACAGCGTCTTGCAGTATTGCGTGAGGTTGGCATGGCCGACGTGTTCGAACATGCCCACGCTCACCACCTTGTCAAAACGCCCGTCCTGGGGCAGGTCGCGGTAATCGAGCAGTTGCAGGTCGACCTGGTCCTCCAGTCCTTCGGCTTTCACCCGCTCACGCGCCAGGGCCAATTGCGCCTTGCTCAGGGTGATGCCCAACACGTTCACCCCGAACTCACGCGCGGCATACCGTGCCAGTCCGCCCCAGCCGCACCCTACGTCCAGCAGGTATTCGCCGGGCTGCAAGCGCAACTTGCGGCACAGGTGGCGAAATTTGTCCTGCTGGGCCTGGTCGATGGATTCGCTACCGGTTTCGAAATAGCCGCAGGAGTACGCCATGTCCTGATCCAGCCACAGCTGGTAGAACTCATTGGAGAGGTCGTAATGGTAGGAAATGGCCGCCGCATCGGTGGCCTTGTCGTGGATCGAGCGCACCGGGCGAGTGTCTTCGTCATCGTCGATCAGGGCGTGACTCAGCTCGTCACACACCCGGATGACGTCGGTGATGGAGCCTTCCAGCTCGAGCTTGCCCTCGACGAACGCTTCGCCCAGCGAGTCGAGCGTGGGGTGGGTCAGCTGTGTGACGACAGTGGGGTCCTTCACCACAATGGTCACACTGGGCTCGGGGCCCAGGTTGAATTCATGGCCATCCCAGAGTCGCAGACGCAGCGGGAGCTGAAGATTCTGTAAGGCCGGTGGAAGTTGCGCGAGCATGAGTAGTCCCCCCTTGTTCAGAAGTCCGAATTGAGGGTAGACCATCCGCAGACAAAGTAGGAGGCTATCTATCTGCCAACGGACTACCGGCAACCTCTTCGAGCTTCAACAGTGGCTCCTGAAAACGCAGCAAACGCCCGGCGTTGCCCAGCACCAGCAAGGTGCTGAGGTTATGCAGCACCGCCGCAATCATGGCGCCTGCAGCGCCCAGCCAGCCAAACGCGGCGAACACCACAATGGCAAGCGTCCAGCCCAGACCGATGATCACGTTGACCTGCAACGTGCGCCGGCATTGGCGACTCAGCCGCACGCAGGTGCCGAGGCGACGCAGGTCGCTGCCGATCAGCACCACGTCCGCCGAGGCCAGGGCGATATCCGCGCCCCCCGCGCCCATCGCCACGCCGACCACACCCGCCTTGAGCGCCAGCGAGTCGTTGATGCCGTCGCCCACCACCATCGGCCGAAAGCCGCTGCCGATTTCGCCCAGCACACGGTTGAGCTTGTCTTCCGGCAGGGCCTGGGCTTGCACGTCGCTGATGCCCACCTGCGCCGCCAGGCTGTCGGCCACGCTCTGGCGGTCGCCGGTGAGCAGCAATTGCCGGCCCAGGCCCAGCTCGCGCAGTTCCTGCAGGGCCTGGCGCGCTTCCGGCTTGACGCTGTCGGCCAGCAGCAGCCAGGCCAGGAACCGCCCGTTCAGCGCCAGCCCGGCAATCGGGCCATCGTGACGGGGAACCGGCGTGGTCACGATGCCCAACTGCTCGAACAATTCCGGCCGCCCCAGCGCGGCTTCGCCCTCCCCGGTCTGTGCAACCACACCGAGGCCCTGACGCTCGCGAATATCGGTCAGCGCCGGCAACTGCGTGCCCAGCCCCGCCAACGCACGGCTGACCGGGTGACTGCTGGCCGACCCGAGGCTGGCCGCCAGGTTGAGCACCGCCGCGCGGTCCGTAGATGCACCCTCGATGGACTGCAACCGCAGGGTGCCAAAGGTCAGCGTGCCGGTCTTGTCGACCACCAATGAGGTGAGATCGGCCAATTCCTCCAGAAACGCCGAGCTGCGAATCAGAATGCCATGGCGCGCCGCCACCGCAATGCCGGCAATCGCCGTGGCCGGCGCCGACAGCACCAGGGCGCAGGGGCACGCCGCCACCAGCACCGCGAGCATCGCCTGGGCGTCGTTGGTCACAAACCAGGTCACGGCCGCCAGCAACAGCACCAGCACCATATAGCTGCCGGCGTAACGCTCCAGCAACCGAGTGATCGGCGGCTTGGCGCGCTCGGCGTTCTGCATCAGGGCGATGACTTTGCCCAGGGTCGACTCATCGCCGGTGCGCGTTACTTCCAGGCGCAGCAGGCCGTCGAGGTTGATCGCACCGCCAAACACCTGCACCCCGGCCGAAGCCTCCAGGGGCACCGACTCGCCGGTAATCGGCGCCGTGTCCAGGCTGGCCTGGCCCGACAGCACCACGCCATCGGCAGGCACGCGGTCGCCGGCGCGCACTTCAACGATATCGCCGGTATTGAGCGTGCCGTTATCCACTTCCACGATGCTGCCATCGGCCTGCACCCGGCGCGCCTGGCTGCGGGTGAGCTTGCCCAGGGCATGAATCGCCTCCTGGGAGCCGATCACGCTGCGCTCTTCCAGCACATGCCCGAAAATCATGATGATCGGCAGCAGCGCGGCGGTCAGCAGATCGCCCGTGGCCCAGGCGCCGAGCATGGCCAGGGCGATCAATTGGTCAGTGATGCCGTGCAGGCTGGGGAAGCGCAGGCTGTACCAGGCCGAACGCATCACCGGCACAGCCACCAGCAGCGAGGCCACGCCCAGCAGCAGTTGGCTGACACCGCTCTGGTCGGGGGCCAGCCAGCGCCAGACCAGACCCAATATCAGCAAGCCCAAAGCCAGCATCGCCAGGGTCAATTGCCGTGCGGCGCTGCGCTGCTCGGCGGACGTCAGCATGGAATCGCTCATTTCTCGGCGCCCTGAATGATCAAGCGGGAGTCGTCCCTGGTATCGACCGTGGTCACGGAACCGGCCTGGCCGAGGATCTTCGGCAAGCGTTCGCGATACAGGCGCAGCATCAACCCAGGGTCTTTGACCTGGGCCAGGCTGGCGACGGTGGCGGTTTGCGCCTGGGCGCTGGCCAGACGTTCGCTGGCCTGGGCGTGGGCGACCTGCACCACGCGGTCGGCCTGCTGGTTGGCGGCCTGGGTCAGTTTTTCCGCGTCGGTGCGCGCATTGGCCACGGCCTTGTCAGCTTGCTGGCTGGCGGTGAGTACCGCGTTGAAGGCGTTTACCGCCGGGCCCGGCAGGCTGGACTGCACGTCGACACGGGTCACTTCGATGCCCAGGCCCAGGCCGCTGGCGGCCAACTCGGCCAAGCGCTTGTTGATGCCTTGGACCAGGTCACCGCGCAGCCGCTCGCGGCGTTCGGCGGCGCCGTTATCGCTGCCGATCAGTTCCGGGCGCGCCACCAGGATGGTGTCCAGGTCGCGCGCGGCGGTCAGGGCCACGGCGCTGCGCGTCACCAGCCGATCCAGCGCGGGCAGCACATGATCGCCCTGCAACACGAACGCATAGGGTTCGCTGACCTTGTAGAACACTCGCACATCCAGCTGCACCACGCCGGCATCGCCGGTCAACAGATAGCCGGAGCCGGCCAGGGCGTCACTCAAGGGCGTGGCAAAACTGGCCACGCGGTCGGCCTGCAGCGCCGCATCCGAACGCAGCAGGTTGTCCACCCGGCGCTCGATCACGCGGTCGGCGGCCGGCAGCAGCACCACCTGCTCGAAGGGTTGCGGCCACGCCAACAACAGGCCGGCGTTCTGAATGCGGTCCAGGGCGCCGAAGTGCAGCACCACGGCGCGGTTCTGCGGGTCGATCTGGCGCACATTGGAAAATGCCCAGGCCAATGCCGCCAACACCGTCACCGCGTACAGCGCAAAAAAGGTCAGGCGCCCGGCCTGGACCCATGGGCCGTCCGGGCCGTCACGCTCGCTCATGGCTGGACGTCTCTGGGCCCATCGACCAGCGCACGAAACGGCGCCGCGTCGGTGCGCAGGATGATTTTGGTGCCCGGTGTCACCACCGTGCCCAAGGTATCCAGCGAGCGCAGCAGGTTGTACAGCTGGGGATTGCCGGCATAGGCGCGGCCGTAGATCTGTGCGGCTTCAACCCGCGATTGCGCTTCGATGTCAGCGGCTTTCACCGTGGCATCGGCCTGCATGATGCGTGCGTCGCGCTCGGCCGCCGAGCGAATCTGCGCGGCCTCGCGCTTGCCCACGGCGGTACGCTCGGTGGCGATGGTTTCGCGTTCGGCGCGCATGCGGTCGACGGTGGCGGTGAGGGTCACCGAGGGCAACGTCAGCCGTTCGATGCCGACTTGCGCCACGCGCACGCCATAGGTGGTAAGCAATTGTTGATCGATCTGCTGGCGCAACTGCGCCTCGAATTCGGCAATACGCACCTGGCCGGCGTCGGTGTTGATCAAGCTGGACAGGTCAAAACTGGCGGCCGTGGTTTCCAGCGCCGAGCCGACAAAGGTGCGAATCTGCCGCGCCGCTTCATCGGGCTGGTTCTGCACCGCGCGCATGAAGCGCTGCACGTTGTCGGCATCGCCCTGCACCTGCCACGCCACGTAGGCCTGCACGATAATGCGCAGGCCATCGCGGGTGCCCACGTCCTGCAGGCCGCTGGAGGTGGTGCGCAAGCGCAGGTCCACCGGAATGGCTGCCTCGAACGGCGTCGGCCAGCGCCAACCAAGGCCCGGCGCCAGCAGCACCCGCGACGGGTTGCCGAAGCGGGTGATCACCGTGGCCTCGCCGGAGCGCACCTGCACCAGGCTCGCCGCCGCCACGGCAAACAGCACCAGCAGCGCGGCCCAGGCCATGCGCCGCCACGGAAACGGGCCCGCCGCCTGCTCATCGCCGTGATGAGGGTGGTGGTGATGGCCGTGATGATGATCGTGAGAATGAGCGCCCAACAGACAGACTCCTTATTGAACGGCTTTACGCGGCGCCACTGGATCGGCCGGCAAGGTAAAAGAACGCAGATCGATCGTCGGAGCGCCGTTGGCACCCAGGCGGTGATCCAGAATCAGCAGGTTGGCGTGGGCCAGGCCCTGGCTGAGTTGGCCGAGGTACTGTTCCAGCACGAAGGCCCGGCCAGCGCTGGCGTAGGCTTTTTGTTCGGCGTCAAAGCGCAGGTTTGCGGCCTGGGCGCCGGCATTCACTTCGCGGGCGCTGGCCACGGCCTGGTCATGGGCGGTGCTGGCTTGCAACAAGGCCTGGTTGGTTTGTTCGCTGGCGGCGCCGCGCTCGCGGGCGATCAGGGCCTGGGCGCCAATCTGCGCGGCCTGCACGCCGTGATAGGCGTTAGCCGCACCGGCCGGCGGGTGGATGGCTTCCACCACCGTGGCAAGAATCTCTACGCCGCTGTCGAGTTTCTGCAGGTCGGCCTGCACGCTGCGGCCGATCTCGTCGGCCAGCCGCGTGCGTTGTTCGCCGAGCAGTTCGTCAAGGGTGCGCGAGGCGAAGTCGTGCACCAGGATGCGGCTGGCGGTGCTGCGAATCAGGGTCGGTACGTCGGCGCTGTTGTAGGTGGCGGCCAGTGCGGCCTGATCGCCGAGGCCGATGCGGTAGACGAAACGCACATCCATATTGACGATCTGGAAGCCTTGCTTGTCGCCGCTGCTGCTGGCAATGACCTGGGATTTGTCATTCACATGGCTGGCGTCCCACAGACGGTTGGCGATGGCTGGCGGTGGGCCTTCAGCCGGCGCCGGTTCGGGTGGGCCGGCTTGGCTGACGCTGGTGGCCAGCTCGTGCACCACGCCGTTTTCCACGTTGATGACACGGCCCAACGGCCATGGCAGCCCGCTATGCAGACCGGGCCCGAACACCTGCACCGGCTTGCCGAAGCGCTCGTAAATCCCACGACCTTGCAGGGGCACTTCATGCACGCCGGTCAGCACCCAGCCTACGGCCAACACCACCAACAGCACCGGCAAAAATGCCCGGCGCATGTAGGTGAACGCCCATATCTGACGCAGGTCGATGCCGTAGCGGTTGTGCAGTTCGTGCTGCAAGGCGAGCAAGGGCTGGGGTGGCCAGCGCAGCAGGTCAGCAATGAAGCTTTGCGCCATCAGGCGCGGTTCGAGGCGCGGCTGGCGCGGGCTGAACAGTGACAGCACGCCCCTGATCAAAAACTCCAGTGCCACCAGCGCGGGCAATACGCCCATCAGCACGGCCAGGCGCACCGGCCACACCGATTCGGCGCTCGCAAACAGCAGGCAGATCGAGCTCACCAGCAAACAACCGATGGCCAAGCGGCACAACTGGGCCAGGGATGAAGCCTCAGGCCATTGCGTGTCGCTTTCCTGAGCCAGGCGACGTTCGAACACCAGCAAGCCAAACGCCAGGGCCAACCCCAGCGCAGCACCGATGCTGGCGGACTGGCCAATAGCAGCCGCAGGCAGGGCCAGGTTCCAGAATTCGATGATGCTGATCAGCGCCAGCAACGCCCAACCGCACAGCCACAAGACCGGTGTGCCGATCTGCGCGATAAAGCGCTCCATCAAGCGCGCGTAGCGGCCCGTTTCTTCAGCCGGCACGTCAACCGGCGGTGCTTCCAGTGCCTGGGCGCGCCAGTCGGCCACCCACCACGCCGACTGCAAGCCGGCCACCAGCAGCAGCAAGGCCGAGGCGCAATTGATCAACACCACCGGCCAGATCGACAGCGGCGCAAACAGCGCGACAAACAACGCCAACACCCAACCACTGACACCCACGGCGGTGAGGCTGATACCGGCTAGCCTCAATCGACGGGCATGGAACAGCCCTTGCTGAAAACGCGGCAGGCTTTCAGCCCGCGCGCCGTCAGCTTCCAGATCCACTTGCATCCACTCAACGCCCGATAACACACAGTTCGTTACGATATAACACGGGGCGTGAAATATTTGTTTGTTTAACACCGAAAAATCAATGTGGGAGGGGGCTTGCTCCCGATAGCGGTGGGTCAGTCGGTACATGTACTCATTGATCCACCGCTATCGGGAGCAAGCCCCCTCCCACAGTTAGCGTTATCGCACTCACAATTGCACTAACCCCCTATAAACAGGAGACATCACTGGTAGGGGCTACAAATAATCGGCACACTCCAGCACAGCTTTTCACGGGTTCACGGACAAGGAAGCGTCATCTCCCATGATTTCGATCTATCAGCTCAAGCCACGCTTTCAGAACCTGCTGCGCCCGCTGGTGCAGCGCCTCTACGACAATGGCACCACCGCCAACCAGATCACCGTGCTGGCCGGGGTGATTTCCCTGTTGGTAGGCCTGCTGATTGGCGGGTTCGCCCAGCACCTGTGGCTGTTTGCGCTGATCCCGTTGTGGATGATCGTGCGCATGGCCCTCAACGCCATCGACGGCATGCTCGCCCGCGAATTCGGCCAGCAATCGCGCCTGGGCGCCTACCTCAATGAACTGTGCGACGTGATCGCCGACAGCGCGCTGATCCTGCCGTTTGCACTGATCCCCGAGGTGAGCCTGGCGCCAGTGCTGCTGGTGACGCTGCTCGCGGTGTTCAGCGAATACGCAGGGGTGTTGGGGCCGATGGTCGGTGCCTCGCGGCGCTATGACGGGCCGATGGGCAAGAGCGATCGCGCCTTCGTCCTCGGCGTGCTGGCCACGGGCGTGGCGCTGGGCTGGCTGGGCGCTGCCTGGGTGAGCGCGGTGATGTGGCTGGTCGCCGCCCTGCTCGCCTATACCCTGGTCAACCGGGTGCGCCAGGGCCTCAAGGAACACTCCGCCACTTCACCGATTGCATAAGGATTTTTGCGATGCGCGAACAGCAGGCACAGACATTCAGTACCCATGATGGCGTCGAGCTTTTCTATCGGCACTGGCCGGCCACCGCTGCAACGGATGGCGAACCGCGCAAGGCGATCCTGCTGTTTCATCGCGGCCATGAGCATTCCGGGCGTATCGCCCATCTGGTGGATGAACTGGACCTGCCCGGTTTCGACTTCTTCGCCTGGGACGCCCGTGGCCACGGCCAATCACCCGGCGCACGCGGTGACAGCCCGAGCTTCGCCACCAGCGCCCGCGACGTGCAGACCTTCTGCGAACATATCGAAGCCACGTTTGGCATCGAGGCGCAAAACCTTGCGGTGATCGCCCAAAGCGTCGGCGCGGTGATTGCGGCCACCTGGGTGCACGACTATGCCCCCAACATCCGCGCCCTGGTGCTGGCCTCCCCGGCGTTCAAGGTCAAGCTGTACGTGCCTTTCGCCCGCCCGGGCCTGGCCTTGATGCGCCGGTTTCGCGGCAACTTTTTCGTCAACAGTTACGTCAAGGCCAGGTTTCTCAGCCATGACCCCGAGCGGGTGGCGTCCTACGACAGCGACCCGCTGATCACCAAGGCCATTTCGGTGAATGTGCTGCTGGGCCTGTACGAAGCGGCCGACCGCGTTGTCGCCGATGCCCAGGCGATCCAGGTGCCGACCCAACTGCTGGTGTCCGGTTCCGACTTCGTGGTGCACCGCAAGCCTCAGCAGCAGTTCTTCGACCGCCTGGGCAGCCTGAAAAAAGAGCTGCATATTCTCCCCGGATTCTTTCACGACACCCTTGGCGAACGTGATCGCGCGGTGGCGCTGAGCAGCGCCAGGCGTTTTATCCTGCAGAACTTCAGCCACCCGCTGGACCGCGCCTCGCTGCTGGACGCCGACAGGCTGGGCGCCACCTGCGCCGAATCCGAATCTCTGGCCGCGCCGCTGCCGCGCAATTCCCTGCGCGACCTTTACTGGCGCATGACCCGCGCCAGCATGGGCCTGGGCCAACGCCTGTCGGCCGGCGTGAAGCTGGGTTTCGATACCGGTTTCGACTCCGGCAGCACCCTGGACTACGTCTACCGCAACACGCCCACCGGCAAGGGCGGTGTGGGACGGATGATCGACACCAACTACCTCAACTCCATCGGCTGGCGCGGCATTCGCCAGCGCAAAGTGAACGTCGAGGAATTGCTGCGCCTGGCCATGGCCAGATTGCGCGATGAGCAGCGCGAAGTGCGCATCGTCGACATCGCCGCCGGCCATGGCCGTTACATTCTCGAAGCCCTGCAGGGCGTCTCACCGTTGCCGGAATCGATCCTGCTGCGTGACTACAGCGACATCAATGTGCGTGACGGTGGCGCGCTGATTCGCGAGAAAGGCCTGGGGGATATCGCGCAGTTCGTCAAAGGCGACGCGTTTGACCGGGCCGACCTGGCAGCGCTTGCGCCCAGGCCGACCCTGGCGGTGGTGTCCGGGCTGTATGAATTGTTCGCCGATAACGGCAGGGTCGGTGATTCGCTGGCCGGCTTGGCCGAGGCGGTGGAGCCCGGTGGTTACCTGGTGTACACCGGTCAGCCGTGGCACCCGCAGCTGGAACTGATCGCCCGCGCGCTCACCAGCCATCGCCAGGGCCAGGCCTGGGTGATGCGCCGTCGCAGTCAGGCGGAAATGGATCAGCTGGTGGCAGCGGCAGGCTTTCGCAAGATCACCCAACGTGTGGATGAATGGGGCATTTTCACCGTGTCCCTGGCGCAGAAGCTCTGAACATGCGCGAACCCGGTTTATTCAAGCCAGCGCTGTTATGGCTGCTGCTGTTGGCACCGCTGTTCTTCAGCACCTACGGCTTCGCCACCTGGGTCACGGCTCAGCGCAGCGACGTGGGCACGCTGGTGTTCGGCTGGGAAACCCACATGCCGTTCTGGGCCTGGACCATCGTGCCCTACTGGTCCATCGACCTGCTTTACGGGTTCTCGCTGCTGCTGCCCAACACCCGCCATGAACTCAAGCAGCACGCGCTGCGCCTGCTGACTGCGCAGGCGATCGCCGTGAGCTGCTTTCTGATCTGGCCGCTGCGGTTTACCTTCGAACGGCCCGCGCTGGATGGCGTGTTCGGCTGGCTGTTCGCGGTGCTGGCAGGGTTCGACAAACCGTTCAACCAGGCGCCGTCGCTGCACATCGCGTTACTGGTGATTCTGTGGCTCATGTTCCAGCGTCACACCCAGGGCATGTGGCGTTGGCTGGTGCATGGCTGGTTCGCCTTGATCGGTATTTCGGTGCTGACCACTTATCAACATCACTTTATTGACTTACCCACAGGCGCCCTCGCGGGATGGCTGTGTGTGTGGCTATGGCCTGTGGAGCATCCGAGTCCCCTGTTGCATAGTCGACTGGCGCGCGATCCCAAGCGTTGGTGGTTGGGTATGCGTTATGCCGTAGGGGCCCTCGTGCTGTTCAGCCTGGCGCTGCTGTTGGGCGGTTGGTGGCTGTGGCTGGCGTGGCCCGCAGTGTCGCTGGCGTTGGTCACGTTGAATTACTGCGTGCTTGGCGCAGAGGGTTTTCAGAAGCGCGCGGATGGCCGGTTAACACCCGCCGCACGCTGGCTGTACGCGCCGTATCTGGCCGGAGCCTGGATCAATTCACGGCTGTGGACGCGCAGGCATCCACAGGCCGATCTGATTGTGGATAACGTCTGGCTGGGCCGAATTCCCACGGCCGCTGAGCAAGGCTCGTTCAGTGCAGTGGTCGATCTGTGTGCAGAGTTGCCGATTAATCCACAGGGTCGAGCCTACCAGTGTATCCCCGTGCTGGACCTGATCGCCCCCACGCCCGCCGAATGCCGACACGCCGCCGAGGCCATCGAACGCCTGCGCGTCAGCGGACCCTTGCTGGTGTGTTGCGCGCTGGGCTATTCGCGCAGCGCCACCGCCGTCGCCGCCTGGCTGCTGCACAGCGGGCGCGCCGCCACGGTGGATCAGGCGCTGGCTATCATTCGTACAGCACGGCCCGAAGTGGTCCTGCACCCCGCTCACCGAGAAGCTTTGGAGGGTTTGCCCCATGCCCGCTGATATGGAACTCCAGGTCGTCGCCAGTCTGCTGCGACGTGGTCGCTCACTGGACCAGTTATCCACAGGCCTGACGCTGCTGGGCGTGCTGTTCGGGCTGGCGCAAGTGCTGATGGCGAGCATTTCGCCGATCTGCCTGCTGCTCAGCCTGTGGATGGTTATCTTCGGGCTGCTGCAAAAATACTGGGCACTGCGCGTGGCCTTCGATGCCGACCTGTTCGCCCTGCTGGCTCGGGATACCGGGCGCACCGCCGACCTCGACCAGGCCCTGCAAGCCCTTGGCCTGCAATCGGCCAGGCGCGCCGGACGGCCCTGGATCGAGCGCCGCCGGGGCGCGCTGAAACTGCTGCGTAAACAAGCCTGGCTGCTGGGCGCGCAAGCGCTGCTGACCCTGGGCGTCATCCTCGCCAGCCCCTGGCTGCCTTTCGCCGGATAAGGAATTCCCATGTTCGAACCCGTGGTCGCCACGCTGATTACGTCGATGGCCCGCACCGTCACCGGCGCCCGCAGTCTGTGGCTCGGTTGCGCGCCCGTGCCGGTGCAGCGCATCTACTTCGCCAACCACAGCAGCCACGGCGACTTCGTGCTGCTGTGGGCCTCGCTGCCGCAGAACCTGCGCAAATTCACGCGCCCGGTGGCGGGCAGCGACTACTGGAACAAAAGTGCACTGCGCCGCTACATCATCAACCGTGTGTTCAACGGTGTGCTGATCGACCGCGAGCGCAAGGACCCTGTGGATAACCCCCTGACGCCCATGCTCGCCGCGCTGCAAGGCGGCGACTCGCTGATCATCTTCCCGGAAGGTACGCGCAATCTTGAGGATGGCCTGCTGCCCTTCAAGAGTGGCCTGTATCACCTGGCAAAAAGTTACCCACAGGCCGAGTTGATTCCGGTGTGGATTGCCAACCTCAACCGGGTCATGCCCAAGGGCCGCGTCCTGCCGCTGCCCCTGCTGTGCACCACCAGCTTCGGCGCCCCGCTGCAACTGGAAGACGGCGAAGACAAGGCGCTGTTTCTTGCGCGCACCCGCGACGCCCTGCTGGCCCTTGCCCCGGAGCATGTCTGACATGGATAGCCAAACCCTGATGCTGTTCGGCGGAATCGGCGCGATCCTGGTGCTGGCCTCGCTGATCGGCCTGATCCTCAAGCTGCGCACCCGTGGCGCCCCGAATGCGGTAGTGGAAAACCTCAACGCGCGCATCAACGCGTGGTGGGTGATGGTGGTGGTGATCGGCATCGCCTTCTGGCTCGGCACCGCTGCCGTGATCCTGCTGTTCTACGCGGTGTCGTTCTACGCCCTGCGCGAATTTCTCACCCTCACCCCAACCCGGCGTAGCGACTACCCGGCGCTGGTGGCCGCGTTCTACCTGGCACTGCCGCTGCAATACGTACTGATCTACGCCGACTGGTACGGGCTGTTCTCGATCTTCATCCCGGTCTACGTGTTCCTGCTGCTGCCGATCCTCGCCTCCCTGGGCGGCGACAGCACCCACTTCCTGGAACGCGCATCCAAGGTGCAATGGGGACTGATGATCGCGGTGTTCTGCGTATCCTTCGTGCCCGCCCTGCTCACGTTGGATATTCCCGGCTACGAAGGCCGCAACCTGCTGTTGATCGCCTACCTGGTGATCGTGGTGCAACTGTCGGATGTGCTCCAGTACGTCTGTGGGAAATTGTTCGGCAAACACAAGATCGCGCCGAACCTCTCACCCTCGAAAACCGTGGAAGGCTTTGTTGGCGGGATCCTGCTGTCCTCGCTGATCGGCGCAGCACTGTGGTGGACCACGCCGTTCAACCCGTGGCAGTCGTTCCTGATTGCGCTGCTGATCAACCTGCTGGGCTTCGCTGGCGGGATAGTGATGTCGGCGATCAAGCGCGACCGGGGTGTAAAGGATTGGGGGCACATGATCGAAGGCCACGGCGGGATGCTGGATCGGCTGGATTCGGTGTGCTTTGCGGCGCCGATTTTCTTTCATCTGGTGCGCTACTGGTGGACCTGACCTCACCGTCTCCAACTCAAACGAAGATCAAAAAATGTGGGAGCGGGCTTGCTCGCTCCCACATTGGGTTGTGTGGTGCTTTCACGGTTTAAGCAAAGTGTAAAACCTGCGTTCCGGCCTACCTCATCCCTTTTTCATCCCGAATCCAGGCATCAGCTTCGAAGATGCACAGGTCTACGGCCTCCAGGCACGCGGCTTATTACTCCACCGTCACCGACTTGGCGAGGTTACGCGGCTGGTCAACGTCGGTGCCTTTAAGCACGGCCACGTAGTACGACAGCAACTGCAGCGGGATGGTGTAGAGGATCGGCGACAGGGTGTCGTGGATGTGCGGCATGTTGATGACGTGGGTGCCTTCGCCGTTGGTCATGCCGGCTTTTTCGTCGGCGAACACGATCAGTTGGCCGCCACGGGCACGTACTTCCTGCAGGTTGGATTTGAGCTTTTCCAGCAGTTCATTGTTCGGCGCGACGGTGACCACCGGCATGTCGTCATCCACCAGGGCCAGCGGGCCGTGCTTCAACTCGCCGGCTGGGTAGGCTTCGGCGTGGATGTAGGAGATTTCCTTGAGCTTGAGGGAGCCTTCCATCGCCACCGGGTATTGCGCGCCACGGCCGAGGAACAGGGTGTGGTTTTTGTCGGCAAACAGCTCGGCGACTTTTTCCACGGTGCTGTCCATCGCGAGGGCTTCGCCCAGGCGGGTCGGCAGGCGGCGCAGTTCTTCCACCAGCGTGGCTTCGACGCCTTCGGCAAGGGTGCCGCGCACCTGGCCCAGAGACAGGGTCAGCAGCAGCAGGCCGACCAGCTGCGTGGTGAACGCCTTGGTGGAGGCTACGCCGATTTCGCGACCGGCCTGGGTCAGCAGGGTGAGGTCGGATTCACGCACCAGGGAGCTGATGCTGACGTTGCAGATCGCCAGGCTGGCGAGGAAGCCCAGCTCTTTGGCATTGCGCAGGGCGGCCAGGGTGTCGGCAGTTTCGCCGGACTGGGAGATGGTCACGAACAGGGTGTCGGGCTGCACCACCACCTTGCGGTAGCGGAACTCGCTGGCGACTTCGACCTGGCACGGGATGCCGGCCAGCTCTTCCAGCCAGTAACGCGCAACCATGCCGGCGTGGTAGCTGGTACCGCAGGCGACGATCTGCACGTTGCGCACCTTGGCGAACAGCTCGGCGGCTTGCGGGCCGAAGGCGTTGACCAGCACCTGGTTCTGGCTGAGGCGACCTTCGAGGGTGCGTTGCACCACGGAAGGCTGCTCGTGGATTTCCTTGAGCATGAAGTGGCGGAATTCGCCCTTGTCGGCGGCTTCGGCGCCGTCGCGGTATTGCACGGCTTCGCGCTCGACAGAGTTGCCGTCCACGTCCCAGATCGCCACGCTTTCACGACGGATGTCGGCGATATCGCCTTCTTCCAGGTACATGAAGCGGTCGGTAACCTGACGCAGGGCCAGTTGGTCGGAGGCGAGGAAGTTCTCGCCCAGACCCAGGCCGATCACCAGCGGGCTGCCGCTACGGGCGGCGACCACGCGGTCGGGTTGGCTGGCGCTGATCACCGCCAGACCGTAGGCGCCATGCAGTTCCTTGACCGTGGCCTTGAGGGCGGTGGTCAGGTCGCTGTGGTCCTTGAGCTTATGGTTGAGCAGGTGGGCGATGACTTCGGTGTCGGTGTCCGAGGTGAACACGTAGCCCAGGCCCTTGAGCTGTTCGCGCAGTGCTTCGTGGTTCTCGATGATGCCGTTGTGCACCACAGCGAGGTCGCCGGAGAAATGCGGGTGGGCGTTGCGCTCGCACGGCGCGCCGTGAGTGGCCCAACGAGTGTGGGCGATGCCCAGACGGCCGACCAGCGGCTCACCGGCCAGGGCCTGATCCAATTCACTGACCTTGCCGGGCCGGCGCATGCGCTCCAGCTTGCCGCCGTTGGTGAAAACCGCCACACCGGCGCTGTCATAGCCGCGGTATTCGAGGCGCTTGAGGCCTTCGATGAGGATGGCGGTAACGTTACGTTCGGCGACGGCGCCTACAATTCCACACATGGTATGTCTCCTAGATGATTGCCGCGCATATCAGCGTGATGCCGCGGGCTTGTATCTGGTCGCGGGCCTCGAGCGGCAGGCGATCATCGGTGATCAGGGTATGGACGCTGCTCCAGGGCAGTTCCAGGTTGGGAATCTTGCGGCCGATCTTGTCGGACTCGACCATTACCACCACTTCCCGGGCGACCTCGGCCATTACCCGGCTCAGGCCCAGCAGCTCGTTGAAGGTGGTGGTGCCGCGCTCCAGATCAATGCCGTCGGCACCGATGAACAACTGGTCAAAGTCATAGGAGCGCAACACGTGCTCGGCGACCTGCCCCTGGAACGAGTCCGAGTGCGGGTCCCAGGTGCCACCGGTCATCAACAACACCGGCTCGTGTTCCAGTTCGCTCAAGGCGCGGGCGACGTGCAGGGAGTTGGTCATCACCACCAGACCCGGCTGGTGACCCAGCTCGGGGATCATCGCGGCAGTGGTGCTGCCGCTGTCGATGATGATGCGGGCGTGTTCGCGTAAACGCATTACGGCGGCACGCGCGATAGCGCGTTTGTGGGCCGAGATGGGTTGGGCTGCATCGCCGACCAGTTCCTGGGGCATGGTGATTGCGCCACCGTAACGGCGCAGCAGCAGGCCGTTACTTTCGAGGGCGGCGAGGTCCTTGCGGATGGTGACTTCCGAGGTTTCGAAACGCTTGGCCAACTCGTCCACGCTGACTTCGCCCTGCTCATTGAGCAAGGTGAGGATGTTGTGGCGACGTTGAGGGGTATTTCGTTTCGACATGGTAATTATAAGTTTCGTTTCGAAAGATAACGAAGGCAATCAAAACCTATTGGTGAAAGTTCGTCAAGTGCATTTTTGAATGCGACGACAAGACGATTGTGGGAGAGGGCTTGCTCCCGATAGCGCTGTTTCAGTCGATGCATCAGTGAGTGAATGACTGCTATCGGGAGCAAGCCCCCTCCCACATTGGGTTTCATGTTGCTGCTGACACTGTGGATAACTCAGGTCTTGGGGAGTTTGACCGGGCGTTTCCAGCCATCGATATTGCGTTGGCGGGCGCGGGCTACGGCCAGTTGGGACTTGTCCACATTCTGGTTGATGGTTGAGCCCGCCGCCGTGTTGGAACCGTCGTCAATGGTGACGGGTGCGACCAGCGAGTTATTGGAGCCGATGAATACGTCCTCACCAATCGTGGTCTGGTATTTGTTGGCTCCATCGTAATTGCAGGTGATGGTGCCGGCGCCGATATTGGTCCGTGCGCCGATAACGGCGTCGCCCAGGTAAGTCAGGTGACCGACCTTGGCACTTTCGCCAAGATGAGCGTTTTTCAACTCGACGAAGTTACCCACATGGGCCTGGGCGCCCAGTACGCTGCCAGGACGCAGACGCGCAAACGGGCCTGCATCGCTGCCCTCGCCCATCACGGCGCCTTCGATATGGCTGTTGGCCTTGACCACCACGCCCTTGCGCAGGGTGCTGTCCTTGATCACGCAATTGGGCCCAATTACCACGTCGTCTTCGATGACCACACGGCCTTCGAGGATCACGTTGATGTCGATCAGCACGTCGCGGCCGACGGTGACTTCACCGCGTACATCGAAACGGGCCGGGTCGCGCAGGGTGACGCCTTGAGCCATGAGGCGGCGGCCTTCGCGCAACTGATAGTGGCGCTCCAGCTCTGCCAATTGCTTGCGGTCGTTGGCGCCCTGCACTTCCATCGGGTCGTGGGGCTGCTCGGTGGCAACTACCAGGTTGTCGCTCACCGCCATCTCGATGACGTCGGTGAGGTAGTACTCGCCCTGGGCGTTGTTGTTGGACAGGCGGCTCATCCAGTCCGCCAGGCGATTGGCCGGCACGGCCATGATTCCGGTATTGCCTTCGGTGATGGCGCGCTGGGCTTCGCTGGCGTCCTTGTGTTCAACGATGGCGGCGACCTTGCCGTCAGCGTTGCGCACGATGCGTCCGTAGCCGGTGGGGTCGTCCAGCTCAACGGTAAGCAGGCCCATCTGGCCAGGCACTACGTGCTTGAGCAGGCGTTGCAGGGTTTCGACTTCTATCAGCGGCACATCGCCGTAGAGGATCAGCACAGTGTCGGCGGTGATGAACGGCACTGCCTGGGCAGTGGCGTGGCCGGTGCCGAGTTGTTTGTCTTGCAACACGAAATTGAGGTCATCCGCCGCCAGGCGCTCGCGCACAGCATCGGCACCGTGGCCGATCACTACATGGATGCGTTGCGGGTCCAACTGCCGGGCACTGTGGATAACATGGCCGAGCATGGAGTTGCCCGCGACCGGATGCAGCACCTTGGGCAGGGCCGAACGCATGCGTGTGCCCTGGCCTGCGGCGAGAATGACGATTTCAAGAGACATGAATGGCTACCAATCCTGGGCGGTCCGGGTTCAGACCAGAGAAGTGTTTTGCAAAAAAAGAAAAAGGGTAGCCGAGGCTACCCTTTTTAATCAATCGCGCATAAGCATTACGGCGTGGCCGCTTACTTCCTGCGGATCTGCTGGAGCGTCCGCAGCTGGGCTGCGGCTTCGGCCAGACGGACTGCAGCAGCGCTGTAGTCGAAGTCTGCGCCTTTTTCGTTCAGCGCCTTCTCGGCAGCCTTGACGGCTTCCTGAGCGGAGGCTTCATCCAGGTCGCCAGCACGTTGCACAGTGTCGGCAAGTACTTTGACCATGTTCGGCTGAACCTCGAGGAAACCACCCGAGATGTAAAACACCTCACGTTCCCCGCCTTGCTTGGTCAGTGTGATCGGACCTGGCTTCAAGCTGGTGATCAACGGCGCGTGGCCCATGGCAATACCCAGGTCACCGAGTTCGCCGTGTGCAATCACCATTTCTACCAGACCGGAGAAGATTTCCCCTTCCGCGCTGACGATATCGCAATGGACTGTCATAGCCATCTGATTGCCTCAACCTGATGAGCGCCCGTCGCCGGGCGCCAGGATTACAGTTTCTTGGCTTTCTCGATCGCTTCTTCGATGCCGCCGACCATGTAGAACGCTTGTTCTGGCAGGTGGTCGTAGTCACCGTTGAGGATGCCTTTGAAGCCAGCAATGGTGTCTTTCAGGGAAACGTATTTACCCGAGGCACCGGTGAAGACTTCAGCCACGAAGAACGGCTGCGACAAGAAACGCTGGATCTTACGAGCACGGTTTACCAACTGCTTGTCGGTTTCCGACAGCTCGTCCATACCCAGGATCGCAATGATGTCCTTCAGTTCCTTGTAACGCTGCAGCACGTACTGAACGCCGCGAGCGGTGTCGTAGTGCTCCTGGCCGATCACGTTCGGATCCAGCTGGCGCGAAGTCGAGTCGAGTGGATCGACCGCCGGGTAGATACCCAGGGAAGCGATGTCACGGGACAGAACGACGGTGGCGTCCAAGTGGGCGAAGGTGGTGGCAGGCGACGGGTCGGTCAAGTCATCCGCAGGTACGTATACCGCCTGGATCGAGGTGATCGAACCTTCCTTGGTCGAAGTGATACGTTCCTGCAGAACGCCCATCTCTTCAGCCAGGGTCGGCTGGTAACCTACTGCCGAAGGCATACGGCCCAGCAGTGCGGACACTTCGGTACCGGCCAGGGTGTAACGGTAGATGTTGTCGACGAACAGCAGAACGTCGTTACCTTCGTCACGGAACTTCTCGGCCATGGTCAGGCCAGTCAGGGCTACGCGCAGACGGTTACCCGGCGGCTCGTTCATCTGACCGTAAACCAGTGCCACTTTGTCCAGAACGTTGGAGTCCTTCATCTCGTGGTAGAAGTCGTTACCCTCACGGGTACGCTCACCCACACCGGCGAACACGGAATAACCGCTGTGCTCGATGGCAATGTTACGGATCAGTTCCATCATGTTGACGGTCTTGCCTACACCGGCACCACCGAACAGACCGACTTTACCGCCCTTGGCGAACGGGCAAACCAGGTCGATAACCTTGATGCCGGTTTCCAGCAGGTCGTTGCCGCCCGCTTGTTCGGCGAACGAAGGTGCTGGACGGTGAATGCCCCAGCGCTCTTCGGTGTCGATCGGACCAGCTTCGTCGATTGGGTTACCCAATACGTCCATGATCCGGCCCAGGGTCGCTTTACCGACCGGTACGGAGATGGCTGCGCCAGAGTCGATAACGTCCAGACCGCGCTTCAAGCCTTCGGTGGAACCCATCGCAATGGTACGAACCACGCCGTCGCCCAGCTGCTGCTGAACTTCCAGGGTGGTTTCCGCGCCTTGTACTTTCAGCGCGTTGTAGATGCTCGGTACGCTGTCGCGTGGGAATTCCACGTCGATAACGGCGCCGATGATTTGAACGATACGTCCGCTACTCATAGCTGGATCCTCTGAATATTTGAACCGTTAAACCGCGGCAGCGCCGCCGACGATTTCCGAGATCTCTTGGGTGATCGCAGCCTGACGCGCCTTGTTGTAGATCAGCTGCAAATCGCTGATCAGATCACCGGCGTTATCGGTAGCGTTTTTCATCGCGATCATCCGCGCCGCTTGTTCAGCTGCGTTGTTCTCGACCACCGCCTGGTACACCTGCGACTCCACGTAGCGCACCATCAAGCCGTCAAGCAGCTCTTTGGCGTCCGGTTCGTAGAGGTAGTCCCAGTGGTGCTTGAGTTCCTGATCCGGAGTCGCCACCAGTGGAATCAATTGCTCCACGGTCGGCTGCTGGGTCATGGTGTTGATGAACTTGTTGGATACCACGGAGAGGCGGTCAATCCGGCCTTCCAGGTATGCATCGAGCATCACCTTCACACTGCCGATCAAATCGTTGATCGACGGCTCTTCACCCAGGTGGCTGATAGCTGCAACGACGTTACCGCCGAAGTTGCGGAAAAAGGCCGCACCCTTGCTACCCACCACACACAGATCGATCTCGACGCCGTTTTCGCGGTTTACCGCCATGTCCTTGACCAGGGCCTTGAACAGGTTGGTATTCAGACCACCGCACAAACCACGGTCACTGCTCACTACCACATAACCCACACGCTTTACGGCGCGGTCGATCATGAACGGGTGGCGGTATTCCGGGTTGGCGTTGGCCAGATGCCCAATTACCTGGCGGATACGCTCCGCATAAGGACGGCTGGCAGCCATGCGCATTTGTGCCTTGCGCATTTTGCTCACCGCCACTTTTTCCATGGCGCTGGTAATCTTTTGCGTGCTTTTGATGCTCGCAATCTTACTGCGAATCTCTTTTGCGCCTGCCATGTAACACCTATCAGGTTAGCAAGCGGGAACCTTGCGGCTCCCGCTGCGGCTTACCAGGTTTGGGTGGCCTTGAACTTCTCGATACCGGCTTTCATGCCAGCGTCGATATCGTCATTGAAGTCACCCTTCACGTTGATCTTCGCCATCAATTCGGCGTGATCGCGGTTGAAGTAAGCAATCAGCGCTTGTTCAAAGCTGCCGACCTTGGCGATTTCAACGTCGGTCAGGAACCCACGCTCAGCGGCATACAGCGACAACGCCATGTCAGCGATCGACATAGGGGCGTATTGCTTCTGCTTCATCAGCTCGGTAACGCGCTGACCATGCTCAAGTTGCTTACGGGTCGCTTCGTCCAGGTCAGACGCGAACTGGGCGAATGCCGCCAGTTCACGGTACTGAGCCAGAGCGGTACGGATACCACCGGAGAGCTTCTTGATGATCTTGGTCTGAGCGGCACCACCCACACGGGATACCGAAACACCGGCGTTCACAGCAGGACGGATCCCGGAGTTGAACATGGCCGATTCCAGGAAGATCTGACCGTCGGTGATGGAAATCACGTTGGTCGGAACGAACGCGGAAACGTCGCCAGCCTGGGTTTCGATGATCGGCAGTGCGGTCAGGGAACCGGTTTTGCCGGTCACTGCGCCGTTGGTGAACTTCTCTACGTACTCTTCGGAAACGCGGGATGCGCGCTCCAGCAGACGGGAGTGGAGATAGAACACGTCGCCTGGGTAAGCTTCACGGCCGGGTGGACGGCGCAGCAGCAGGGAAATCTGGCGGTAAGCCACTGCTTGCTTGGACAGATCGTCATAAACGATCAGTGCGTCTTCACCGCGGTCGCGGAAGAATTCACCCATGGTGCAACCGGAGTACGGTGCCAGGAATTGCAGCGCAGGAGATTCCGAAGCACTGGCAGCCACGATGATCGTGTTGGCCAGGGCGCCGTTTTCTTCCAGCTTGCGAACCACGTTGGCGATGGTCGATTGCTTCTGACCGATGGCTACGTAGACGCAGAAAATGCCGCTGTTCTTCTGGTTGATGATCGCGTCGATCGCCAGAGCGGTTTTACCGATCTGACGGTCACCGATGATCAGCTCACGCTGGCCACGGCCGACCGGGATCATGGCATCGACAGCCTTGTAGCCAGTCTGTACAGGCTGGTCTACCGACTTACGCCAGATCACGCCTGGAGCAACTTTCTCGACCGCGTCGGTCAAGGTGTTGCCCAGTGGACCTTTGCCGTCAACAGGGTTACCCAGTGCGTCGACTACGCGACCCAGCAGTTCCTTACCAACCGGAACTTCGAGGATGCGGCCTGTGCACTTGGCGCTCATGCCTTCGGCCAGACTGGTGTACGCGCCCAATACAACGGCACCTACGGAGTCTTGCTCCAGGTTGAGGGCCATACCGTAGACGCCGCCCGGAAACTCGATCATCTCGCCGTACATGACGTCGGCCAGACCGTGAATCCGCACGATGCCGTCAGATACGCTGACGACAGTGCCTTCGTTACGGGCTTGGGAGGTCACATCGAGCTTGTCGATGCGGCCCTTGATAATTTCACTTATTTCGGAAGGATTGAGTTGCTGCATTGCTCTGCTGCCCCTTCAAACTCAAGATTTCAATGCTTCGGCAAGGCTCGCGAGTTTGCCGCGAACCGAGCCATCGATAACCAGGTCGCCGGCGCGAATGACAATGCCCCCAATGAGGGACCTGTCTTCCGCAACTTGCAGGCGCACTTCCCGGTCGAGTCGTGCACTGAGAACCTTGGCGAGTTTGTCTTGCTGTTCTTGGTTCAATGCGAAAGCACTGGTGACTTCAACGTCTACCGACTTCTCTTGTTCGGCCTTGTACAGGTCGAACAGAGCGGCAATCTCCGGCAGAAGCGGGAGACGGTCGTTTTCGGCAACGACGTTGATGAAGTTCTGCACTTTCACATCAAACTTGTCGCCGCACACTTCAATAAAAGTGGCGGCCTTGTCTGCGCTCGTCAGGCGCGGGGCCTTGAGCACGCGCTGCATGGTGTCATCTTGCGACACTGCTGCAGCCAGGCCGAGCATGGCTGACCAAGAGGCCAGTTGCTGGTGGGCCTGGGCGTGCTCGAAGGCTGCCTTAGCGTAAGGTCGAGCCAACGTGGTCAGTTCTGCCATGATCGCCCTCGCTTAAATTTCAGCAGCCAGTTTGTTAACCAGCTCCGCGTGCGCGTTTTGATCGATTGTGGCACCGAGGATCTTCTCCGCACCGCCGACCGCCAGAGCACCCAGTTGGGCACGCAGCGCGTCTTTGACGCCGTTCAGTTCCTGTTCGATCTCGGCATGAGCCGAAGCCTTCACACGGTCAGCTTCGACGCGGGCTTTTTCAACAGCCTCTTCGACGATCTGGTTACCGCGCTTCTTGGCTTGCTCAATGATTTCAGCTGCCTGTGCTTTAGCTTCGCGCAGTTGATGACCCACTTTCTCTTGGGCCAACTCCAGGTCGCGAGCTGCACGGCTGGCAGCGTCCAAACCATCCGCGATCTTCTTCTGACGTTCGTGCAAAGCCGCGATGACCGGAGGCCACACGAACTTCATGCAAAACACTACAAAAATGAAGAACGCAACGGATTGGCCAATCAGGGTTGCATTAATGTTCACGCCAACACCTCGCTCATTCGTTGTCCATCACTCCAATCACTCGAAAAGTCGAGTGATCAGCCAGCGAGTTGACCAACGAAGGGGTTCGCGAAGGTGAAGAACAGAGCGATACCAACGCCGATCATGGTCACGGCGTCGAGCAGGCCGGCGACGATGAACATTTTAACTTGCAGCATTGGGACCATTTCTGGCTGACGCGCTGCGCCTTCCAGGAATTTGCCGCCCAGCAGGCCGAAACCAATGGCAGTACCCAGGGCGCCCAGGCCGATCAACAGTGCAACAGCGATAGCGGTTAGACCAACTACAGTTTCCATCTTTCCTCCCGACTTTTACGTCGTATGGTTTAGGTTTTTTAGATTTTAAAGCGGTAAAACAAATCGTTTCATAGCCCCTGGGGGCCACCTTCCCGTTTAACCGGGAAGGACATCAGACTGGCCGAGGCTGGTCTTAATGGTTCTCTTCGTGCGCCATCGACAGATAGACGATGGTCAGCATCATGAAGATAAACGCCTGCAGGGTAATGATCAGGATGTGGAACACAGCCCACGCCCACTGCAGAACAACGCCCAGGCCGCTAAGCCAGAGCAGACCACTGCCGAACATCACAGCGATCAGAATGAACACCAGCTCGCCGGCATACATGTTGCCGAACAGTCGCAGCGCCAGGGAAATCGGCTTGGCGATCAGGGTGACGAATTCCAGCAGGAAGTTCACCGGGATCAGCAGGGCTTGAACGAAGATGTTCTTGCTGCCGAACGGGTGCAGGGTCAGCTCGCCGATGAAGCCGCCGATGCCCTTGACCTTGATGCTGTAGAAAATGATCAACGCGAACACCGACAGGGCCATGCCCAGGGTAGCGTTCGGGTCTGTGGTGGAAACGGCGCGGAATGGAATGTGCGCATCACCGGTGATCAGGATGGCCAACTGAGGAATCCAGTCGACCGGGATCAGGTCGATGGCGTTCATCAGGAACACCCACACGAAGATGGTCAGCGCCAACGGTGCAATCACCGGGCTACGGCCATGGAAGCTGTCTTTCACGCTGCCATCGACGAACTGGACCAATACTTCAACGAAGTTCTGCAAGGCACCTGGCTGACCGGAAGTCGCCTTTTTTGCCGCCATGCGGAAAATCAGGACAAAGATCAGACCCAGTGCGACCGACCAGCCGAGCGTATCGACGTGGAAAGCCCAGAAACCCATCTCTTTGGCTTCTGCTGCGGTGTGGGCGAAGCCCCAGCCGCCGTTGGGAAGCTGACCGAAGGTCAGGTTCTGCAAGTGGTGCTGGATATAGCCCGAAGCGGTTGTTTCTGCCATGGTTGCCTCAAACGCCCTAAGGTTTCGAAAGTCTTGTTTTCATTAGCAGGGGAGCGAACCAGCTGACCAGTTGGGTCAACACGAAGACGCCGAATACAGCCAGCGGCGCCAATGGCTTCACACCTGCAAAGGTCAGTGCGAACAGCACTGCCGTCAAAATCAGTTTGCCCGCCTCGCCGGCATAAAAGGACCGGACGATAGCCTGGGCTGCTCGGGCGCCGGAAAACCGAAAGGCCCTGTGAGCAAAATACATATTGGGCAGCAAGGCTATCAGGCCTCCGCAAAGTCCTGAATACCCGGCTACGACTCCATGCCCATACCAAAGCGCCAATGCGGCGATCAGCAGGATGACAAATTGAGCCAATAAAACCGGAAAAACGGCCAAGCGATGGAACGGCAACGTGTTTGGCGTGCGGGTTTCCATCACTCTTGCTCCTCAATGGTCGGCTGCCGCAAATCAATAACTTGGCATAATTTGTGCCGACAAAATGCGCGCAGAGTATAGGGGCGGTTCTGCCCCTATTCAACTGCCGGGTAGTGATTTCCGATCACACGCTACATGAGTAAATGTTTCAGCGAATGTGGGCAAGGACGCCTTGAAGCTCATCGAGCGAGTTATATCCTATAACCAATTGCCCTTTGCCCTTCTTGCCATGTCGAATCTGTACCGCAGAGCCCAGGCGCTCGGCCAGGCGCTGCTCGAGCCGCGCGATATCCGGGTCGGCCTTCGGCGTCTCGACCGGTGCCGGTTTGCCGCTGAGCCATTGGCGAACCAGGGCTTCGGTCTGACGCACCGTCAGGCCTCGTGCGACAACGTGTCGCGCCCCTTCAACCTGTTGATTTTCCGGCAAACCGAGCAAGGCACGGGCATGACCCATTTCCAGGTCGCCGTGAGACAGCATGGTCTTGATCACTTCCGGCAGCGCAATCAGGCGCAACAGGTTGGACACGGTCACGCGGGATTTACCCACTGCCTCGGCCACTTGCTGCTGGGTCAGCTGGAACTCCTGCTGCAAACGCTGCAAGGCGATCGCTTCTTCGATCGGATTGAGGTCTTCACGCTGGATGTTCTCGATCAATGCCATGGCGATGGCGGTTTCATCCGGCACATCGCGCACCATCGCCGGGATGGTGTCCTTGCCGGCCTGCTGGCTGGCACGCCAGCGACGTTCGCCGGCGATGATTTCAAAGCGGCCGCCGCCAATCGGGCGCACCACGATCGGCTGCATCACACCCTGGGCCTTGATCGAGTTCGCCAGTTCTTCCAGCGCCTGCGGGTCCATGTCGCGCCGTGGCTGATATTTGCCGCGCTGGATCAGGTCCAAGGGCAGGTGCTGCAGCTCACGCTCGTCGGCCTGCACCGCTTGTTCTTCAAGCGAAGTGACGGTCGGACCACTCAGGAGTGCATCCAGTCCACGTCCGAGACCTCGTTTCTTGACGGCCATGGGGATTCCTTAAGTTGGCTGGGCAACAGCGGTGCGTGGGTTGCGGCGTTGACGGCGGACCATCTCGCCGGCCAGGGCCAGATAGGCAATGGCACCGCGCGATGATTTGTCATACGCCAGCGCCGGCATGCCGTAACTAGGGGCTTCGGCCAAGCGGATGTTACGCGGGATCACCGTGTCGTACAGCTGCTCGCCAAAGTGTTCCTTGAGCTGGGCCGACACATCGTTCATCAGGCTCAGGCGCGGGTCGAACATCGTGCGCAGCAGCCCTTCGATCTGCAGGTTCGGATTGAGCAACTCGGCGATACGCTTGATGTTATCCACAAGGTCGCTCAATCCTTCCAGCGCGTAGTACTCGCACTGCATGGGGATAATCACCCCGTCAGCCGCCACCAGCGCGTTGAGCGTGAGCATCGACAGCGACGGTGGGCAGTCGATCAGAATGTAATCGTAGTTCTCGCGAATCGGCGCCAGGGCGCTGCGCAGACGGCTTTCTTTCATCTGCATTTCCAGCAGCACCACTTCCGCTGCGGTCAAATCGCGGTTGGCCGGCAGCAGTTGATAACCGCCGTGCTCGGAATAGTGCATGGCCTGGGTCAAGTCACACTCGCCAATCAGCAAGTCGTAGACCGAGTTTTCCAGGCCGTGTTTATCCACACCGCTACCCATGGTGGCGTTGCCCTGTGGATCGAGATCGATCAACAGCACGCGGCGCTTAGTCGCGACCAGCGATGCTGCGAGGTTGATGCAGGTGGTGGTCTTACCCACGCCACCTTTCTGGTTCGCTATCGCGAATACCTTAGCCATTCTTGCTTGTGTTCCCAATCATGCCGTGCGGCGCAGTATCAGCAGATGGCGTTGGCCTTGGCAACCGGGTACGGCCAGGGCGTGTTCGCTATCGAGGTGGAAGTCCGCCGGCAATGCTAACAGCTCATCGCTTGGATGGACGCCCTTCATTGCCAGCCAGCGCGTATCGAGGTCGCCCAAATGGCGGGTCCAGTTGCTGAAGTTCTCCATGCTGCTGAATGCCCGGGAAACAATTCCGTTGAATGGCTGTTCAGGCGTGAAGGCTTCGACGCGGCTGTGGATAACCTGCAGGTTATCCAGCTTGAGTTCGAGTTTGACCTGGGTGAGGAAGCGGGTCTTCTTGCCATTGCTGTCCAGGCAGGTGACCTGCGACTCGGGAAACAGGATGGCCAGCGGAATGCCTGGCATACCGCCGCCACTGCCTACATCGAGCCAGCGCCCATTCTTGATGAATGGCATCACACTCAGACTGTCGAGCAAATGACGCGAGACCATTTCGTCAGGATCACGTACTGCCGTGAGGTTGTACGCCTTGTTCCATTTGATCAACAGGGCCAGGTAGCCCAGCAGCAAGTCGTGCTGGGCCGGGGTCAGGTCAACGCCCAACTGGCGAGCACCTGTGGATAACTCTTCGGCGTGTTGCGAGGTGACCAACGAACTCAAGCGCTTTGCTCCAACTGACGGCCCGCGCCGCGTTTTTTCAAATGAATCATCAACAGCGAAATGGCTGCCGGGGTGACACCGGGAATGCGTGACGCCTGGCCGAGGGTTTCCGGCCGAGTTATCCCCAGTTTGCCTTGAATTTCCTTGGACAGCCCGGAAATCCCGGTGTAGTCGATATCCACAGGCAGTCTGGTGTTCTCACTGGCGCGCAGACGAGCGATCTCGTCCTGCTGACGATCGATGTAACCGGCGTACTTGGTCTTGATCTCGACCTGCTCGGCAACCTGCGGATCTTCTGCGCCCTGGCCGGTCACTTCGACCAGGCCGGCATAGTCGATTTCCGGACGTGACAGCAGGTTGAGCAAGTTGTATTCGTGGGTCAAAGGCGTGCCGAATTTTTCGGCGATCGCATCGCC
The DNA here is from genome assembly GCF_034354675.1 of Pseudomonas sp. MH9.3. NCBI lineage: Bacteria > Pseudomonadati > Pseudomonadota > Gammaproteobacteria > Pseudomonadales > Pseudomonadaceae > Pseudomonas > Pseudomonas sp. MH9.3. Next base: position 3,692,171 of record NZ_CP133785.1, read on the forward strand.
CTGCTCGGTACCCGGGCGAACCCAGGTGCTTTTCAGCCGTTGTTCTTCGAGCGCGATGCTTTCGCGTTTCTTGCAGAACGCGGCCCAACGCGCATCATCGACCAGGCCCAGCTCGCGGCCTTTCTCGGTCAGGCGCAGATCTGCGTTGTCTTCACGCAGGATCAGGCGGTATTCGGCCCGAGAAGTAAACATCCGGTACGGTTCCTGGGTGCCCAGGGTAATCAGGTCGTCAACCAGCACGCCGATATACGCCTCATCGCGACGCGGGCACCAGCTGTCTTTGCCCTGTGCACGCAGCGCAGCGTTGGTCCCTGCCAGCAAACCCTGGGCGCCGGCTTCTTCGTAACCGGTGGTGCCGTTGATTTGCCCGGCGAAAAACAGCCCGCCGATCACTTTGGTTTCCAGGCTGTATTTCAAATCGCGCGGGTCGAAGTAGTCGTACTCGATGGCGTAGCCGGGGCGCACGATGTGCGCGTTCTCCATGCCACGAATCGACTGCACGATCTGGATTTGCACATCGAACGGCAGGGAAGTGGAAATCCCGTTGGGGTACAGCTCGTGTGTGGTCAAGCCTTCGGGCTCGATGAAGACCTGGTGGCTTTCCTTGTCGGCAAAGCGGTGGATCTTGTCTTCGATCGACGGGCAATACCGCGGACCGATGCCTTCGATCACACCGGAGTACATCGGCGAGCGATCAAGGTTGGCTGCGATGATTTCGTGGGTGCGCGCATTGGTGTGAGTGATCCAGCAGCTCACCTGCTTGGGGTGCTGCTCCTTGGAGCCCATGAACGACATCACCGGAATCGGTGTATCGCCAGCCTGTTCGGTCATCACCGAGAAATCCACGGAGCGCCCGTCGATACGCGGCGGGGTTCCGGTTTTAAGGCGACCGACCCGCAGCGGCAATTCACGCAGGCGTTTTGCCAGGGCAATCGAGGGAGGATCACCCGCGCGTCCACCGGAATAGTTCTGCATACCGATGTGGATAAGTCCGCCGAGGAACGTCCCGGTGGTCAGCACCACGGACTCTGCGAAGAAACGCAGGCCCATTTGGGTGACAACCCCTTTCACCACGTCCTGCTCGACGATCAGGTCATCGGCGGCCTGTTGAAATATCCACAGGTTCGGCTGGTTTTCCAGGGTTTCACGTACTGCCGCTTTGTACAGGATGCGGTCAGCTTGTGCCCGGGTGGCACGCACGGCCGGGCCCTTGCGGCTGTTGAGCACGCGAAATTGAATACCACCCTTGTCGGTAGCCATGGCCATGACGCCACCCAGGGCATCGATTTCCTTGACCAGATGGCTTTTGCCAATCCCGCCAATGGCGGGGTTGCAACTCATGGCGCCGAGGGTTTCCACGTTGTGCGTGAGCAGCAGGGTTTTAACACCCATGCGTGCTGACGCCAGTGCTGCCTCGGTACCGGCATGACCGCCGCCGATGACGATCACTTCAAAACGGGAAGGGAAATCCACCACGCACCTCGTGCCTGCTTATGTAGGTAATCAGGAATTGTTGGTTGAAAGAGTTTTTGAGCTTGGCGGCAAGTATAGGGACTTAGCCTTCCCTAAAGAACCCTTTGCACAAAATTTAACCAGCTGTGGATGAATCACGGACAATAGAAATTAAAAGAGAGAAATTTATTAAATCTTTGTTTTTATGTTTATTTCTACTGAGCATGTTTTCTGTGGATAGATCTCTACAGCCCTTTATTCACGTTGTGTATAGCGATTCAAAAGTCTGTGGTCAGGTGCCAATGAGGCCCTTGGATAACTGCGCTAAGCCTGTGGATTAAACAGCTGGTTATCCACAGCCGCCCTTATACGCAGTTTTTGAGCCCTGTTATCAACTGGGCACAGGTAGGGTTATTCACAGGGCTTAATCCACAGAAAAGCAGCGCAAAGCGCAAATAGCGCCCACGAAAATGCCGTGCCTATCGATAGAAATTCAGGTTTTGAGGTGGAGTGCTCTGAAACGAGCGCAGCAGACAGGCACGAATGGCCTGTCTGGAGTCGGCGTAAGGTTTATTTACCGATGCAGAAGCTGGAGAAAATCCGTCCGAGTAAGTCATCGGAGCTGAACGCGCCGGTGATCTCACCCAACAGCTGCTGCGCTTGACGCAAATCCTCCGCCAATAGCTCACCGGCGCCCGCCAGGGTCAGCTGTGCCCGGCCGTGCTCCAACGCCGCGCTGGCATGGCGCAGCGCCTCCAGGTGCCTGCGGCGAGCGCTGAAGCTGCTTTCCGAGGTCTGTTCGTAGCCCATGCAGGCTTTGAGGTGGTCACGTAGCAGTTCCAGCCCCTCACCCGCTGATTTCGCACTCAGGCTGATCGTGACGTGGCCATCCTCGCTGGTCTCCATTGCGATGGCTTCGCCCGTGAGGTCTGCCTTGTTACGGATCAAGGTGACCTTGGCTGGGTCCGGCCGTTGTTCGAGGAACTCGGGCCACAAGGCAAAAGGATCCACAGCTTCCGGCGCCGTGGCGTCCACGACCAGCAGCACGCGGTCCGCTTCGCCGATTGCCTTGAGCGCCCGTTCCACGCCAATTTTTTCCACCTGGTCGTCGGTGTCGCGCAGCCCGGCGGTGTCAACCACGTGTAATGGCATGCCATCGATGTGGATATGTTCGCGCAGAATATCCCGCGTAGTGCCGGCAATCTCGGTAACGATGGCAGCTTCACGCCCTGCAAGTGCATTGAGCAGGCTCGACTTGCCGGCATTCGGACGCCCGGCAATTACCACCGTCATGCCATCGCGCAGCAAGGCGCCCTGCCCCGCTTCGCGCAGTACTGTGGATAACTCTTCACGAACCTTATCGAGCATCGCAAGAACATGGCCGTCGGCAAGGAAGTCGATTTCTTCTTCCGGGAAATCAATTGCTGCTTCAACGTAGATACGCAGGCTGATCAGTTGCTCAGTCAAGTTATGCACGCGCAGCGAGAAAGCACCCTGCAACGAGCGCAAAGCGTTCCGGGCAGCTTGTGCGGAACTTGCCTCGATCAGGTCGGCAATCGCTTCAGCCTGGGCCAAGTCTAGTTTGTCGTTGAGAAAGGCACGTTCGCTGAACTCGCCCGGGCGAGCCAGACGACAACCCAGCTGCAGGCAACGTTGCAACAGCATATCCAGTACCACCGGACCGCCGTGTCCCTGCAGCTCCAGGACATCTTCACCGGTGAATGAGTTGGGCCCCGGGAAATAGAGGGCAAGGCCTTCATCCAGCACGCTGTTGTCGGCGTCGAGGAACGGACCGTAATGGGCATAGCGTGGCTTCAGCTCGCGGCCGCTGATTGCCTGTGCCGCCCTGCCGGCGAGCGGCCCGGAAATTCGAACGATACCGACACCGCCGCGACCTTGAGCGGTCGCAACGGCAGCGATGGTTTCACGAGGTGCGCTCATCAGCAGGTTCCAGAACAAAAATGACGGAAAGCAAAACGCCCCACTAGGGGGCGTCTTGAGTGGTTACCCACAGAGTAAATTACGCTTCGGCTTTTTTGGTAGCCGCTTCGATTTTACGCGTGATGTACCACTGTTGAGAGATCGACAACACGTTGTTGACCACCCAGTACAGCACCAGACCAGCTGGGAACCAGAGGAAGAAGAAGGTGAAGATGATAGGCATCATTTTCATTACCTTCGCCTGCATCGGGTCCGGCGGAGTCGGGTTCAAGCGCTGCTGGATAAACATGGTCGCGCCCATGATGATCGGCAGGATAAAGAACGGGTCCTTGATCGACAGGTCAGTTATCCACAGCATGAACGGCGCCTGGCGCATTTCGACGCTTTCCAGGAGTACCCAATACAGCGACAGGAATACCGGCATCTGCACCAGAATCGGCAAGCATCCACCCAGCGGGTTGATCTTCTCTTTCTTGTACAGCTCCATCATGGCCTGCGACATTTTCTGCCGGTCATCACCATGTTGCTCTTTCAGAGCAGCCAGCTTCGGCGCCACGGCACGCATGCGCGCCATCGACTTGTAGCTGGCGGCCGACAGAGGGAAGAAAATCCCTTTGATCAGCATGGTCAGGAAGATGATCGAGAAGCCCCAGTTACCCACAATGCTGTGGATATGTTGCAGCAGCCAGAAGATCGGCTGAGCAATGAACCACAGAATGCCGTAGTCCACGGTCAGTTCCAGACCTGGGGACAACTCTTTGAGCACTGCCTGGCTTTTCGGACCGGCGTACAGGGTAGCGCTGGTTTCAGCCTTGGCACCTGGCGCCACGGTCAACGCCGGGCCGGTAAAACCAATGATGTAATTACCCTGGCTGTCCTTACGCGTCTGAACCAGATTGGCTTCAGCCTTGTTCGGAATCCAGGCGGTCACGAAGTAGTGTTGCAGCCAGGCTACCCAGCCACCCTGAACATTTTCTTTCAGTGCGCCCTTGTCGATATCTTTCATCGACACTTTTTTGTACGGCTCGCCACTTGTCCACAGGGCTGCGCCCAGGTAAGTCGCGGTGCCGGTGGCGGTGCTGGAAGAAGGATCGGAGCTGCCATCACGCTTGAGCTGGGCAAACAGGTTGCCGGTCCACGGTTTGGCACTTTCGTTGTCGATCAGGTAAGTGACCTTCAAGTCGTACAGGCCGCGGGTAAAGCTGAAGCGCTTGATGTAGTTGACGCCATCGAGGCTGAATTTCAGGTCGACATTCAACTGATTCTGGCCATCGGCCAGTTGATAACTCTTCTGTTCGGTCGAATAAACCGGACGACCGGTAGCACGTGCATCCGGACCATTGGTGCCGGTCAGGCCGCTTTGTGCCAGATACGTGCGCTCACCACCGTTATCGAACAGTTGGAACGGCACATCCGGATGGTCCTGGCGACGTGGATACAGCGGCAGTTTCAACTGCGCGATATCACCACCTTGTGGATCGATAGCCAGGTCAAGCACATCCGTTTTCACGTGGATGAGGTCTTTGTTGGTGACCACTGGCGTTTCAAGAGGTGCGGCAGTCTCGCCATTCGCGCTGGGAACATCGGCACTCGCGGACGCATTGTTACCCAGCGGGGTGTCCGGAATAGCCGGCGCAGCCTGATTGGTAGCAACATTCTGAGTCGGCAGGGCAGCCTGGCCATAGTCCTGGTTCCACTTAAGGACCATGACGTAGGACACGATTGCCAGGGCGACGATCAGGATCGTGCGTTTAATATCCATGATTACTCGGCCATCGAAGAAGAACGGGAGGTAGGGATAGGTGGAACCGGGTCATAACCACCGGCATTCCACGGATGACAGCGACCTAAACGACGAAAGGTCAGCCAGCCACCGCGCAGAAGACCATGATTTTCTATGGCCTCTAACGCGTAGCAGGAACAGCTGGGGTAGAAACGACAGTGGTTGGCCATCAGAGGACTAATGGCATAGCGGTAAAACTGGATCGGAACGATGGCCAGTTTACGCATCAAGGCTGTCTACCCCTACAGTTTCGACGACTGCTGGTGCTGGTTTGTGGGTACGCGCCAGACGCTTCCATAGCTTGCCGAAATGCTGAATCAATTCGGGGTTTTCTACATCCCCCAAGCCTTTGCGCGCGACGATAACAATATCCCAACCAACCAGAGTGTCCTGGTGGAGGCGAAACGATTCGCGCATCAGACGCTTGAGGCGATTGCGCTCAACGGAGAGCTTTACGCTCTTCTTGCCGATCACCAACCCGAGACGTGGGTGATCAAGATCGTTGTTACGCGCAAGGAGCAGGAGATTTTTCCCCGGAACCTTGCCGGTGGGGGAGTCAAAGACTGCCTTGAAGTGCCGGGGGGTAAGCAGACGCTTTTCCCGACTGAAGTCCTGACTCACCACCAGTACCGGATTATCAAACTGCCAGACGCGCACGACCTTTGGCGCGGCGACGCGACAGGACAGCACGGCCGTTCTTGGTAGCCATGCGAGCACGGAAACCGTGAGTGCGGGCGCGTTTGATGGTGCTTGGTTGGAAAGTACGTTTCATGGCGTTGTTACCTGGTTCGTCCACAACGGGCCGGAATGGCCCCCGTTTTAAGAGACCGGCGATTCTAGAGAAAGCAAGGCTCTAGGTCAATTTCCAACCAGCTTTTCCTTTAATTAGATCTCGCCAGCCCGTTTGGGCTTTTCCGTGTGAGTGGCGTCGACGAGCAGTGGCATAGATATAAATATAAAGAAGGAAGTTATTTAAAGCTTTTCTGTAAAGCTTATAAAAGCTAGGCCAGCGTCTATCTGTGGATAACTGCCCCAAGCCCATATTTCACGTGATGTACAGAGGATGACAACTACAGGGGAAAACGGTGTCCTTCCTGTGCTGCGCTGTCGGATAAGCTGTGGGTGGAAGACGGTTTTATCCACAGGCCAGTTACTCACAGACTTTCACCCCCACTTGTACAACGGGCTCAGGGGCGCTTATCCACAGAGCTTATGCACAGACCATCTGTCTTCTTTTTTACAGATAAGGCGTTGATTTTGGGTTGTCTGTGAGCAACCTACATGTGGATAAGTGGGCGGCTGGCCGCTACAATGGCGGCTGTTTTTGCCTCACCGGCTTTCAACTTAGGGGATATCCGTGTCAGTGGAACTTTGGCAGCAGTGCGTAGAGCTTTTGCGCGAAGAGCTGCCTGCCCAGCAATTCAACACCTGGATCCGTCCACTACAGGTCGAAGCCGAAGGCGACGAGTTGCGTGTCTATGCGCCTAATCGTTTTGTTCTCGACTGGGTCAACGAAAAGTACCTGGGCCGTGTGCTCGAGTTGCTCGACGAACACGGCAACGGTATCGCGCCCGTGCTCTCCTTATTGATAGGCAGCAAACGCAGCTCTGTACCTCGTGCTGCACCGAATGCTCCGCTCGCGGCGAGTGCCTCGCAGGCTCAGGCCGCTGCGGCCCCTGTTAATAACTTGGCGGCACCGGTTGCGCAGGCGGCTTCAAAACCCGCGTCGCAGAAAAACGCGCCCATAAATGAAGAGCCGTCTCGCGACAGCTTTGACCCGATGGCTGGCGCCGCTTCCCAGCAAGCGCCGGTACGTGCCGAACAGCGCACGGTGCAGGTCGAAGGTGCGCTCAAGCACACCAGCTACCTCAACCGTACCTTCACCTTCGAGAACTTCGTTGAAGGCAAGTCCAACCAGTTGGCGCGCGCGGCCGCCTGGCAGGTCGCGGATAATCCCAAGCACGGCTATAACCCGCTTTTTCTGTATGGCGGGGTTGGCTTGGGTAAGACCCACTTGATGCATGCAGTCGGCAACCATCTGTTAAAGAAGAACCCGAATGCCAAGGTTGTATACCTGCACTCGGAGCGCTTCGTGGCCGACATGGTCAAGGCTTTGCAGCTCAATGCAATCAACGAGTTCAAGCGCTTCTATCGCTCCGTTGACGCTTTGCTGATCGATGACATTCAATTCTTTGCGCGCAAGGAACGTTCACAGGAAGAGTTTTTCCATACCTTCAACGCCCTGCTCGAAGGCGGTCAGCAGGTCATCCTGACCAGCGACCGTTATCCGAAGGAGATCGAAGGTCTGGAAGAACGCTTGAAGTCGCGATTCGGCTGGGGCCTGACCGTTGCAGTTGAGCCGCCGGAGCTGGAAACCCGTGTGGCGATCCTGATGAAAAAGGCCGATCAGGCAAAAGTTGATCTGCCCCACGATGCGGCCTTCTTCATCGCCCAGCGTATCCGCTCCAACGTGCGTGAACTCGAAGGCGCGCTCAAGCGGGTCATCGCGCACTCGCACTTCATGGGCCGCGATATCACCATCGAGCTGATCCGCGAGTCCCTGAAAGACCTGTTGGCATTGCAGGACAAACTGGTGAGTGTGGATAACATTCAGCGCACTGTGGCCGAGTACTACAAGATCAAGATTTCCGACCTGCTGTCCAAGCGCCGTTCGCGCTCTGTGGCGCGCCCGCGTCAGGTGGCCATGGCCCTCTCCAAGGAGTTGACCAACCACAGCCTGCCGGAAATCGGTGATGTGTTTGGCGGTCGCGACCACACGACCGTCCTGCACGCCTGCCGAAAGATCAATGAACTTAAGGAATCCGACGCGGATATTCGCGAGGACTACAAGAACCTGCTGCGTACGCTCACGACGTGATGTCACCAGCGCAGCTTATTAAGGCAAGGGACTAGACCATGCATTTCACCATTCAACGCGAAGCCCTGTTGAAACCCCTGCAACTGGTCGCAGGCGTCGTCGAGCGCCGACAGACCTTGCCGGTGCTCTCCAACGTATTGCTGGTGGTCGAAGGCCAGCAATTGTCTCTGACCGGTACCGACCTGGAAGTCGAACTGGTTGGGCGCGTGCAGCTCGAAGAGCCTGCCGAACCTGGCGAGATCACCGTGCCGGCACGCAAGCTGATGGACATCTGCAAAAGCCTGCCGAACGATGCGCTGATCGATATCAAGGTCGATGAGCAGAAGCTGGTGGTCAAGGCCGGCCGCAGCCGCTTTACCCTGTCGACGTTGCCAGCCAATGACTTCCCTACCGTGGAAGAAGGCCCGGGCTCGCTGACCTGCAGTCTGGAGCAGAGCAAGCTGCGTCGTTTGATCGAACGCACCAGCTTCGCCATGGCCCAGCAGGACGTACGCTACTACCTCAACGGTATGCTGCTGGAAGTCTCGGAAGGTATCATCCGCGCCGTGGCCACCGACGGACACCGCCTGGCAATGTGCTCGATGCGTGCCGATATCGGTCAGCCGGATCGCCACCAGGTGATCGTGCCGCGTAAAGGTATTCTGGAGTTGGCGCGCCTGCTGACCGAGCCGGACGGTATCGTCAGCATTGTTCTCGGTCAGCACCATATCCGCGCCACCACTGGCGAATTCACCTTTACCTCCAAGCTGGTCGACGGCAAGTTCCCGGACTACGAGCGCGTACTGCCTAAGGGGGGTGACAAGCTGGTACTCGGTGACCGTCAGGCCCTGCGTGAAGCTTTCAGCCGCACGGCGATTTTGTCGAACGAGAAGTACCGCGGCATCCGCCTGCAGTTGGCAAACGGCCAATTGAAGATCCAGGCGAATAACCCGGAGCAGGAAGAAGCGGAAGAGGAAGTGGGCGTTGACTACAACGGTGGCTCGCTCGAGATAGGTTTCAACGTGAGCTACCTGCTGGACGTGCTGGGTGTGATGACTACTGAACAGGTTCGCCTGATCCTGTCGGACTCCAACAGCAGCGCCCTGGTGCAAGAATCCGATAACGACGACTCGGCTTACGTTGTTATGCCGATGCGTCTGTAATCATGCTCAGCGCAAGCTAGATGTCCCTCAGTCGTGTCTCGGTCACCGCGGTGCGCAATCTGCACCCGGTGACCTTCTCTCCCTCCCCTCGCATCAATATCCTCCATGGCGCCAACGGCAGTGGCAAAACCAGCGTGCTGGAAGCTATTCACTTGCTGGGGCTCGCCCGTTCGTTTCGCAGTGCGCGACTGCTGCCGGTGATCCAATACGAGCAATTGGCGTGCACCGTGTTTGGCCAGGTCGAATTGGCGGAAGGTGGGCATAGCGCCTTGGGGATCTCCCGTGATCGGGGCGGCGACTTTCAAATTCGCATCGATGGGCAGAATGCACGCAGTGCCGCGCAACTTGCCGAAATCCTGCCATTGCAATTGATCAATCCCGACAGCTTCCGGTTATTGGAGGGCGCACCAAAAATCCGCCGACAGTTCCTCGACTGGGGCGTGTTCCACGTGGAACCACGGTTTATGGCCACGTGGCAGCGTCTGCAGAAGGCCCTGCGGCAGCGGAACTCATGGCTGCGGCATGGTACACTTGACGCCGCTTCGCAGGCGGCTTGGGACCGTGAACTGTGCCTGGCCAGCGACGAAATCGATGAATACCGCCGCGCCTATATCAAAGCCTTGAAACCAGTCTTTGAGCAGACCTTGAGTGAGTTGCTGGAACTCGAGGGGCTGACGCTGAGCTACTACCGTGGTTGGGACAAAGAGCGTGAGCTGAGTGCAGTGCTTGCAACCTCCCTGCAACGTGATCAGCAAATTGGCCACACCCAGGCCGGCCCACAACGCGCTGACTTGCGCCTTAGATTAGGTGCACACAATGCCGCAGACATACTGTCGCGGGGTCAGCAGAAGTTGGTGGTGTGCGCACTGCGTATTGCTCAGGGGCACTTGGTCAGCCAGGCCCGACGCGGGCAGTGTATTTATCTGGTGGATGACTTGCCGTCCGAACTCGACGAGCAACATCGCCGCGCGCTATGCCGCTTGTTGGAAGACTTACGCTGCCAGGTGTTTATCACCTGTGTAGACCACGAATTATTGAGGGAAGGCTGGCAGACGGAAACGCCAGTCGCTTTGTTCCACGTGGAACAAGGCCGTATCACCCAGACCCACGACCATCGGGAGTGAAGGCATGAGCGAAGAAAGAACGTACGACTCGACCAGCATCAAAGTGCTGAAAGGTTTGGATGCCGTACGCAAACGTCCCGGTATGTACATTGGCGACACCGATGATGGCAGCGGTTTGCACCACATGGTGTTCGAGGTGGTCGACAACTCCATCGACGAAGCTCTGGCCGGTCACTGCGACGACATCAGCATCATCATCCATCCGGATGAATCCATCACCGTGCGCGACAATGGTCGCGGTATTCCGGTCGATGTGCATAAAGAAGAAGGCGTATCGGCAGCCGAGGTCATTATGACCGTGCTGCATGCTGGCGGTAAGTTCGACGACAACTCCTATAAGGTTTCCGGCGGTTTGCACGGTGTAGGCGTGTCAGTAGTGAACGCGCTGTCCGAAGAGCTGATCCTGACAGTACGCCGCAGCGGCAAAATCTGGGAGCAGACCTACGTCCATGGTGTTCCACAGGAGCCGATGAAAATCGTTGGCGACAGTGAGACCACGGGTACGCAGATCCACTTCAAACCGTCTGATGAAACCTTTAAAAACATCCATTTCAGCTGGGACATCCTGGCCAAGCGGATTCGCGAACTGTCGTTCTTGAACTCCGGTGTGGGTATCGTCCTCAAAGATGAGCGCAGCGGTAAGGAAGAGCTGTTCAAGTACGAAGGCGGCCTGCGTGCATTCGTTGAATACCTGAACACCAACAAGACTGCGGTCAACCAGGTATTCCACTTCAACATCCAGCGCGACGACGGTATCGGCGTGGAAATCGCCCTGCAGTGGAACGACAGTTTCAACGAGAACCTGTTGTGTTTCACCAACAACATTCCACAGCGCGATGGCGGTACTCACCTGGTAGGTTTCCGCTCGGCACTGACGCGTAACCTCAACACTTATATCGAAGCTGAAGGTTTGGCCAAGAAGCATAAAGTCGCCACCACTGGCGACGATGCGCGTGAAGGCCTGACTGCAATCATCTCGGTAAAAGTGCCGGACCCCAAGTTCAGCTCCCAGACCAAAGACAAGCTGGTATCTTCCGAAGTGAAGACCGCCGTGGAACAGGAGATGGGCAAGTACTTCTCCGACTTCCTGCTGGAAAACCCGAACGAAGCCAAGCTGGTTGTCGGCAAAATGATCGACGCTGCGCGGGCCCGTGAAGCGGCGCGTAAAGCCCGTGAGATGACCCGCCGTAAAGGCGCACTGGATATCGCTGGACTGCCCGGCAAACTGGCTGACTGCCAGGAGAAGGACCCTGCCCTCTCCGAGCTGTACCTGGTGGAAGGTGACTCTGCTGGCGGTTCCGCCAAGCAGGGCCGTAACCGTCGCACCCAGGCTATCCTGCCGTTGAAGGGCAAGATCCTCAACGTCGAGAAGGCGCGCTTCGACAAGATGATTTCCTCTCAGGAAGTCGGCACCCTGATCACGGCGCTGGGTTGCGGTATTGGCCGCGATGAATACAACATCGACAAGCTGCGCTACCACAACATCATCATCATGACCGATGCCGACGTCGACGGTTCGCACATCCGTACCCTGCTGCTGACCTTCTTCTTCCGTCAGTTGCCGGAGCTGATCGAGCGCGGTTACATCTACATCGCCCAGCCGCCGCTGTACAAGGTCAAGAAGGGCAAGCAAGAGCAATACATCAAAGACGACGACGCCATGGAAGAGTACATGACGCAGTCGGCGCTGGAAGATGCGAGCCTGCACTTGAACGACGAAGCACCGGGCATCTCCGGTGAGTCGCTGGAGCGCCTGGTAAACGACTTCCGCATGGTGATGAAGACGCTCAAGCGCTTGTCGCGTCTGTACCCTCAGGAACTGACCGAGCACTTCATCTACCTGCCATCGATCAGCCTGGAGCAGCTGGGCGATCACGCACACATGCAGGCGTGGTTGGCGCAGTACGAAGCCCGCCTGCGCACCGTCGAGAAGTCTGGCCTGGTATACAAAGCCAGCTTGCGTGAGGACCGTGAACGTAACGTCTGGCTGCCAGAGGTCGAACTCATCTCCCATGGGCTGTCGAACTACGTCACGTTCAACCGCGACTTCTTCGGTAGTAACGACTACAAGACTGTGGTCACTCTGGGCGCGCAACTGAGCACTCTGCTGGACGATGGCGCTTACATTCAGCGTGGCGAGCGCAAGAAAGCCGTCAAGGAGTTCAAGGAAGCCTTGGACTGGTTGATGACTGAAAGCACCAAACGCCACACTATCCAGCGCTACAAAGGTCTGGGCGAAATGAACCCGGATCAATTGTGGGAAACCACCATGGACCCGGCTCAGCGTCGCATGCTGCGCGTAACCATCGAGGACGCCATTGGCGCGGATCAAATCTTCAACACCCTGATGGGTGATGCAGTTGAACCTCGTCGTGACTTCATCGAAAGCAATGCTCTGGCGGTTTCCAACCTGGATTTCTGATCAGGCAAACCCGTACGAAAAAGGCCAACGCTCAGCGTTGGCCTTTTTTATTACCTCGTCTTTACCAAATGCTCCACGTGGAACATCCCGATTTTTACCCTTCAGACGCCACGCCCACACTCTCCAACCGATACCCATACCCGTAGATCGTCAACAGTTGCCACCCGCGATCCGCCGTCAGCCCCAGCTTGTTTCTCAGGCGATAGATGTGTGTGTCCAATGGCCGTGACGACACCATCTCTTCATGGGTCCAGAACCGCTCGTACAAGTATTCGCGGGATAACGGCCGTGCCAGGTTAGCGAACAAGCAGTTGGCCAGACGGTACTCACGTTCGGTCAGGTTGATGGGCTTACCCGCTCGGGTCACGGTGAGTTGGGCGTCGTCAAAAGTCAGGTCGTTAAAGCTTTGCACCTCAGGCGTCGCGGATTTTTGCAGGCCATGGCGGCGCAGCACGGCGGTGACTCGAGCTTTAAGTTCATTGGGGCGAAAGGGCTTGCTCAGGTAGTCATCGGCACCGCTGTTTAGCGCGGCGACGATATCGCTCTCGGCATCGCGGCTGGTAAGCATGATTACCGCAGGCGGTGATTCCATGTGTTCACGGGTCCAGCGCAGCAGTGCGATACCGGTGATATCGGGCAATTGCCAGTCGAGTATCAACAGATCGAAGTTTTCCCGACGCAGTTGGCGCAGCAGGTCTTCTCCCCGCTCGAAGCAATGCACAGACCACGGCTGGTCCGATGGCCGGGGGATCTGTCGCAGTGTCTGTTCCACCCGGCGTAACTCAGCGGGCTCGTCATCCAATATCGCGACACGCATGGTGTGGGTCCCTTCACAAGAAATACAGCAACTGACGGCCCCACACAAACAGGGGCACATACTGCGCAGATGCGGGACGTTGAATCTGAATAATTGTGGTCAGATTGAACGGCCCTCAGCTTCTGGCGATACGCTGCTTCAAGGACTAAATCCTCGAGCGCGTGTAGGAAAGATACCGACTACTGCTGGCAAGTAAAAGGTTCGGCCGACACATTATCGGGAGGGTTCGATACGCCCGTATCGAATAGCCTATTCAGTGAACTGGAAATACGTTTCACTGGGTTCAAATCACGCCCACTTGTTGGCTTGCGACGAGCATGGCCTGGAAGGAGAAACCGAGGTCTATGACATTCCTTATCACACGCCTGCCATCTATATGTCGGCCTGCGGTGGCCAACCGATGAAGCTATGGGGCCAGCCGGAAAAGCGCCAACCCACCCACGCCCAACGCTTGTTCAACGGCCTGGTTCGCGAGTGGCTTTGGATAGGCCTACTGTTGTTGCCTCTCACAGCCTATCTATCCCTTAACCCATTCCTTGCCCTCGACAATCCGTTGTATGACGGCCTTCGCAGGCTCGCCGCGCTGTCCTCTGCCGACATGCAGATTCAGGCCGACGTACTGGGTGGTCTGCTGCGTGGGCGCACTATCGCGCAGGTGCCCGGTTGGCTGGCAGCACTGATGTCGACCTCGCTGGTGGCCTTGCTGCTCGGTCTATTGCTCTACCGGCCGCGATACGCGTCGTGGATGACGCTGGGTTGCATGGCCACTGCAGTGTTTGGCTCATTGGCCCTGTTGCGCATGGGCCATTGGTGGTCGCCTGGCGCCTGCCTGATTGGATTGCTGCTCAGCTACCTGATCTGGAATTGGCGCCGTTTGAGTGCGGTGCTCGCCTATTTCGGCTGGGAGCTGGCGCGCCTGGATGATGAACCCAAAGTGCTGCCGGAACGCCGCCGTGCGCCTGCCAGTAAGGGGGATGTGTTGCAGGGACGGATCTTTGCGCTCGAGCAGGCCGTCAGCCGTACGCGTGACACCCGCCGCTTCATGGCCGATGGCCTGGAATGTTTGCCGGTGGCGACACTGATTACTGATCCGCGGGGCAGTATCCTGCTGGCCAACCGCATTGCCCGGGAAGTATTCGGCAATGAGCTGGTGAGCCACAATTTGCTTGAGCAACTGGCGGACCTGGGTTACCCGCCCCTGCACAATGGCGTGCGCCCTGCCCTTTCGGCGCTCGAACTCGTTGAGTTTCGCGATATCCACCAACGCAGCTTGCGCATGGAGATTGCGCCTTTGCTACCTGCAGAAGGTGATGTCGCCTTGGGCTGGTTGCTGAGCCTGACCGACCTGAGCAAAGAACGCGAGGCCCAGCAGCACCGGGAAACCATGCTGCGCTTCCTGTCCCATGACCTGCGTGCGCCCCATTCGGCGATTCTTGCGCTGCTGGATATACACAGCGGTGCTTCCCCGGTATTCGCCCAGATCGAGCAACAGGTGCGACGCGCCCTGAACCTCACTGAGTCATTTGTTCAGTTGGCCAAAGCCGAGGCCGATGGTTATCACTTCCAGCCGACCCTGTTCGCGATGCTGGTGATGGATGCGTTCGATCAAGTGGCAGTGATCGCTCAACTCAAGGGCATCCACCTGCTCCATGACCTGGACGAGGCTGACGACGGCATGGTGTCAGCCGATCAATCGCTGCTTACCCGGGCGTTGTTCAACGTGCTGGAGAACGCGATCAAATATTCTCCTTCCGGCACCACCGTAAGATTGCGCCACAGTAGCACTCTGGGCTGGCTGGAATGCCATATCAGCGATCAGGGTGCAGGTATCGCGGCCGAAGATTTGCCCGAGCTGTTCAGCCAGTACCGGCGCTTCGAGTCCGCTCAGGGCAGTGAGGGCCTCGGTTTGGGACTGACCATGGTCAGGGCGGTCGTTGAACGGCATAAAGGGCATATCAGTTGCGAAAGTACCCTTGGCAAAGGCACTACCTTCAGTCTGCGCCTTCCCCTGCTGGATGACTTCTGAGACAGCTTTTGTCCTGTGCATAAAAAACCGGTCACAAGGACCGGTTTTTTAATGCCGAAAAAACTTATGCACGTTTTTCGCTTTTTTATTGGCTGATGAAATATGTATATAAATCAGATATTTATATGCATAAAAAGCCGATTAGCCAACAAACCGTACACAGGTTATCCACAGAACCTCATATCACTGGCGTATCCACCACGATGGGCTCGGGTGGCAACGAACCCATTGCCCTCTGTTGCGCCTGGTTCCACGCCTGCGCACGCTCATTCAGCGCCGCAATGGCACGCGGGCCCTCGCCTTCGGCATACATCGGTTCACCGATCACTACGGTGATAGTGCCTGGGCGTTTGGCCCAGCCAGTTTTCGGCCAGAACTTGCCGGCGTTATGCGCAATCGGCAGCACCGGCAGGTTGGCGTTGACCGCCAGCGCGGTGCCACCGCGTGAAAATTTTCCCACGGTGCCATAGGGCACGCGAGTGCCTTCGGGGAAGATCAGCACCCACACACCGTCCTTGAGCAGCTCATCACCTTTTTTGGCCACATGTTTGAGCGCGGCCTTGGGATTATCGCGATCGATGGCGATCGGACGCAGCATCGCCATCGCCCACCCAAAGAACGGTACGTAGAGCAACTCACGCTTGAGCACCTGACTCAACGGCGAGAAGTACGCCGACAGGAAGAAAGTCTCCCAGGTGCTCTGGTGGTTCGACAGAATCACGCAAGGCTGATCCGGCACATTCTCTGCGCCCTTGACCTCGAAACGGATGTTCAGGAACACCTTGGACAGCCACAACGCGCAGCGGCACCAATAGACGTTGATGAAGCGGTAGCGCGCCTTGAATGGCAGGAAAGGCGCGATAAAAAAGCTCAGGGTGCACCAGAGAAAGGAACTGGTGCCCAACAGCAGGTAAAAGAAAAAGGTTCTGATGGCCTGCAAAATCGACATGGCGGCATTTACCGTTGCGGGACACGGCCCGCCTGTTTAAAGCGCACTCCCGAACAGTCCTTGGCCAGGAAGTCGAGGGCTGCTGCTAGTTGTTGATAAGTTCTGCGGCAACCGCCGCCAGATCGTCAAAAATCAAGGTGCCTACCGGCAGGTTTTTCGCCTGGGTCTTTTCGCCTTTCCCGGTCTTCACCAAAACTGGCTGAGAGTCGACGGCCTTGGCCGCCTCCAGGTCACCGAGGCTGTCCCCGACGAACCAT
The DNA here is from genome assembly GCF_034354675.1 of Pseudomonas sp. MH9.3. Lineage (NCBI taxonomy): Bacteria > Pseudomonadati > Pseudomonadota > Gammaproteobacteria > Pseudomonadales > Pseudomonadaceae > Pseudomonas > Pseudomonas sp. MH9.3. Next base: position 3,708,962 of record NZ_CP133785.1, read on the forward strand.
ATCCCAGCCAACGGTACCTTGTAATGTTCTGCAATGATTTTCAACATGCCAGGCTTGGGTTTGCGGCAGTCGCAGCCCACGTCCGGCCCGTGGGGGCAGTACACCACCAGCCCCACCTCACCGCCCTGCTCGGCCACCAACGTGCGCAGGCGCGCGTGCATGGCGTCCAGGGTGGCAATGTCGTAATAGCCGCGGGCGATGCCGGACTGGTTGGTGGCGATTGCCACCGTCCAGCCGGCCTTGCTCAACTGCGCGATGGCCTCGATCGAGCCGGGCAGTGGTATCCATTCAGCCACCGATTTGATGTAAGCGTCGGAGTCGTAATTGATCACCCCGTCCCGATCGAGAATCAGCAGTTTCAACATGATCAGCCCAGTACGGAAATGTCAGCGATGTTGATAAACAGTCCACGCAGACGCGCCAGCATGGCGTAGCGGTTTTTCCGCACACCGGCATCTTCGGCATTGATCATCACCGCTTCGAAGAACGCATCCACCGGCTCACGCAGGGTGGCCAGACGCGCAAGCGCTTCGGCGTAGTTGCGTTCGGCGATCAGCGGCTTCACCGCGTTTTCTGCCTTGGCGATGGCCGAGTTCAGCGAGAACTCCTTGGCATCGGCAAACAGGCCCGGGTCGACTTCGGCGGTGCCGAGGTTGTCGGCCTTGCCCAGTAGATTGGACACACGCTTGTTCACGGCGGCCAGCGCATTGGCTTCGGGCAACTTGCGGAAGGCCTGTACGGCTTGCACACGCTGATCGAAGTCCAGTGCCGAACCTGGTTGAAGGGCACGCACCGACAGGTACACGGAAACGTCCACGCCTTCGTCTTCGTAACGCGCACGCAGGCGGTCGAACACGAACTCCAGCACTTGCTCGGCCAGACCAGCCTGCTTGACCTTGGCGCCGAACTGGCCGACAGCAAACACCACGGCCTGAGTCAGGTCGAGGTCCAGCTTCTTGTCGATCAGGATACGCAGCACGCCCAGGGCAGCACGGCGCAGGGCATACGGGTCTTTGCTGCCGGTGGGCAGCATGCCGATACCGAAGATACCGACGAGGGTGTCCAGCTTGTCGGCGATGGCCACGGCCGCACCGGTGAGGGTGGTTGGCAGTTCGGCGCCAGCACCGCGCGGCATGTACTGCTCGTTCAGTGCCAGCGCCACATCGCCCGGCTCGCCGTCGTTGAGGGCGTAGTAGTAACCCGCCACGCCTTGCATCTCAGGGAACTCGCCGACCATCTCGGTGGCCAGGTCGCACTTGGACAGCAGGCCGGCACGCGCCGCCCAGGCTGCATCGCCGCCAATGCGCTGGGCAATGTAGGCCGCCAGTTTGGAAACGCGCACGGCCTTGTCGTAGACGCTGCCGAGTTTTTCCTGGAACACCACGTTCTGCAGGCGCAGGTTGAAGTCTTCGAGCTTCTGCTTCTTGTCTTGCTTGAAGAAGAATTCGGCGTCGGTCAGGCGCGGGCGGACGACTTTCTCGTTGCCGGCGATGATCTGCTGCGGGTCCGTACTTTCGATGTTGGCTACGGTGATAAAGCGCGGCAGCAATTTGCCGTCCGCATCCAGCAGGCAGAAATACTTCTGGTTGTCCTGCATGGTGGTGATCAGCGCTTCCTGTGGCACATCGAGGAAACGTTCCTCGAACGAGCACACCAGCGGCACCGGCCATTCCACCAGCGCGGTCACTTCGTCGAGCAGGCCTGGCGGCACGATGGCGGTGCCTTCCTGCAGGCGGGCCAGCTCTTCGGTGCGCTTGCTGATCAGTTCGCGACGCTCATTGGCGTCTGCCAGCACGTAGGCGGCACGCAGGTCAGTGGCGTAGTTGGCCGGTGAGGTGATGCGCACGGCTTCAGGATGGTGGAAGCGATGACCACGGGAATCACGGCCTGCCTTCTGGGCGAGGATCGTGCAGTCGATGACCTGGTCACCGAGCAGCATCACCAGCCACTGGGTTGGGCGCACGAACTCTTCCTTGCGCGCCCCCCAGCGCATGCGCTTGGGAATCGGCAGGTCATTCAGGGAATCTTCAACGATGGTCGGCAACAGGCTGGCGGTCGGCTTGCCGGTGATCACCTGGCTGAACCGCAGTTTCGGGCCGCTCTGGTCGATCTCGCTCAGCTCGACGCCACACTTCTTGGCAAACCCGAGGGCCGCTTGAGTCGGATTGCCTTCAGCATCGAAAGCCGCCTGACGCGGTGGGCCGTCGAGGTTGATGCTGCGGTCCGGCTGCTGGGTTTCCAGCGCGGTCAGCAGCACGGCCAGACGGCGCGGCGCGGCGTAGACTTTCTTCGCTTCAAACTTCAGGCCGGCGCTTTGCAGGCCTTTCTCGATACCAGCCAGGAATGCATCGGCCAGGGTGTTGAGTGCCTTGGGTGGCAGCTCTTCGGTGCCCAGTTCAACCAAAAAATCTTGAGCACTCATTGTGCAGCCTCCAGCTTAGCCAACACTTCATCACGCAGGTCCGGGGTAGCCATCGGGAAGCCCAGCTTGGCGCGAGCCAGCAGGTAGGCTTGGGCGACGGAACGCGCCAGGGTGCGCACACGCAGGATGTATTGCTGGCGCGCGGTCACCGAGATGGCACGGCGGGCGTCCAGCAGGTTGAAGGTGTGGGACGCCTTCAACACCATTTCATAGCTTGGCAATGGCAGCGGCTGGTCGAGTTCGATCAGGCGCTTGGCTTCGCTTTCATAGAAGTCGAACAGTTCGAACAGCTTCTCGACGTTGGCGTGTTCGAAGTTGTAGGTGGACTGCTCCACTTCGTTCTGGTGGAACACGTCGCCGTAGGTCACCTTGCCGAACGGGCCGTCTGCCCACACCAGGTCGTAGACCGAGTCCACGCCTTGCAGGTACATGGCCAGGCGCTCGAGGCCGTAGGTGATTTCGCCGGTGACCGGGTAGCATTCGATGCCGCCGGCCTGCTGGAAGTAGGTGAACTGCGTCACTTCCATGCCGTTGAGCCAGACTTCCCAGCCCAGGCCCCAGGCGCCCAGGGTTGGCGACTCCCAGTTGTCTTCGACGAAACGGATGTCGTGCACCAGTGGGTCCAGGCCCACATGCTTGAGCGAGCCCAGGTACAGTTCCTGAAAGTTGTCCGGGTTCGGCTTCAACACCACCTGGAACTGGTAGTAGTGCTGCAGACGGTTCGGATTTTCGCCGTAGCGGCCGTCAGTCGGGCGACGACTGGGCTGCACATAAGCGGCGTTCCAGGTTTCCGGGCCAATGGCCCGCAGGAAGGTGGCGGTGTGGAAAGTGCCGGCGCCTACTTCCATATCGTAGGGCTGAAGTACCACACAACCTTGCTCGGCCCAGTATTGCTGGAGGGCGAGGATCAAGTCTTGGAAGGTACGCACGGCTGGCGTAGGCTGGCTCACGAAATTCACCTGTTACTTGGGCTGCGATTTAAAGAGCGGGAGTATACCCGATTCGGCCGCGCCACCATCCCCTGGAGCCTTATGCCACGCTGCTTTTGGTGTTCTGAAGATCCGCTGTACATGGCTTATCACGATCAGGAGTGGGGAACGCCGCTGCGCGATGCGCAGGGCTTGTTCGAGTTGCTTTTGCTCGAAGGGTTCCAGGCAGGCCTGTCCTGGATCACGGTTTTACGCAAGCGTGAACACTACCGAAAGGTGTTGTTCGGCTTTGACGCGCAGCGCTTGGCGCAGTTGAGCGATGCTGAAATCGACACGCTGATGCTCGACCCGGGCATTGTGCGCAACCGTCTCAAGCTCAACGCCACCCGCCGCAATGCCGCGGCCTGGCTGGCGCTGGAAGACCCGGTGCAGTGGTTGTGGTCGTTTGTCGACGGCGCGCCCAAGGTCAATCATTTCAAGGACCGCAGTGAGGTCCCGGCGATTACGCCGCAGGCCGAAGCCATGAGCAAAGCCTTGAAGAAAGCCGGTTTCACCTTTGTCGGCCCGACCATCTGCTACGCGTTCATGCAGGCCTCGGGCATGGTCATGGACCACACCGTGGACTGCGACCGTTACGCGGACCTGGCCAACGCCGGTTAGAATGCCGGCTTTGCGCACCACACACGATCAGGAGTGACCTGTGGAAAAGTTTAAAGGCGCCTTGCTGGTAGGCGCTCTGCGATTGTTTGCCCTGCTGCCCTGGCGCGCTGTCCAGGCTGTCGGCACGGCCATTGGCTGGATCATGTGGAAAACCCCCAACCGCTCCCGCGACACGGTGCGGATCAACCTCGCCAAGTGCTTCCCGGCCATGGACCCCGCCGAGCGCGAGCAACTGGTGGGCCGCAGCCTCATGGACATCGGCAAGTCCCTCACCGAAAGCGCCTGCGCCTGGATCTGGCCGGCGCAGCGCTCCATCGATCTGGTGCGGGAGGTCGAGGGCCTGGAGGTGCTGCACCAGGCGCTGGCATCGGGCAAAGGCGTGGTCGGCATCACCAGCCACCTGGGCAACTGGGAAGTGCTCAATCACTTCTATTGCAGCCAATGCAAACCGATCATTTTCTATCGTCCGCCCAAGCTCAAGGCGGTGGATGATCTGCTGCGCAAACAGCGCGTACAGCTGGGCAACCGCGTGGCGGCGTCGACCAAGGAAGGCATTCTCAGCGTGATCAAGGAAGTGCGTAAAGGCGGCCAGGTGGGCATCCCTGCGGACCCCGAGCCGGCGGAATCGGCCGGGATTTTCGTGCCGTTCTTCGCTACCCAGGCGCTGACCAGCAAGTTCGTGCCGAACATGCTGGCAGGCCACAAAGCGGTGGGCGTGTTCCTGCACGCCCTGCGCCTGCCGGATGGCTCGGGCTACAAAGTGATCCTGGAAGCGGCGCCCGAAGACATGTACAGCACCGACACCGCCACGTCCTGCGCGGCGATGAGCAAAGTGGTGGAGCGTTATGTCGGCGCCTACCCGAGCCAGTACATGTGGAGCATGAAGCGCTTCAAGAAACGCCCGCCGGGTGAAGCGCGCTGGTATTGATTCAAGGTAGGTACAAAACCAGTGTGGGAGGGGGCTTGCTCCCGATGGCGGTCTGTCAGCTAGACATAGATTGGCTGACACCCCGCTATCGGGAGCAAGCCCCCTCCCACATTGGGTTCCGGTTAAATCTGGCGGTCGAGTTTCTTCAGGAACACCGTCATCTCTTTTTCGGCCTGCTTGTCGCCATGGGCCTGAGCCGCTTCGATGCCCTTCTCCCACGCCAGCCGCGCTGCAGCGCTATCACCCAAGCCTGCATGGGCCTTGCCCAACAACTTCCACGCCGCTGAATACTTTGGATCGAACTCAACGCATTTATGCAGATGCTCAGCCGCGCGGGCATTGTCCTTCAAGTCCAGATAACCCTTGCCCAAGCCAAAGCGCAGCAGTGAATTATCCACGCCCTTGGCGAGCATTTTTTCCAGGGATTCGAGCATCGCAGCCACTCCGTTCGATCAGAAAAAACTCAAGCCCACGTGGAACAGCTTCTCCACATCACGAATATGTTTTTTATCCACAAGGAAAAGGATGACGTGGTCGCCGCTGGCAATCACCGTGTCGTCGTGGGCAATCAGCACTTCCTCGTCGCGAATGATCGCGCCAATGGTGGTGCCCGGCGGCAGGCCGATATCGCGGATGGCCTTGCCGATCACCTTGCTGGACTTCGAATCACCGTGGGCAATCGCCTCGATGGCCTCCGCCGCGCCACGGCGCAGGGAGTGCACGCTGACGATGTCGCCACGGCGCACATGGGCCAGCAAGGTGCCAATGGTTGCCAGTTGCGGGCTGATCGCAATGTCGATATCGCCGCCCTGAATCAGGTCGACATACGCTGGGTTGTTGATGATGGTCATCACCTTCTTGGCGCCCAGCCGCTTGGCCAGCAGCGAAGACATGATGTTGGCCTCGTCATCGTTGGTCAGCGCCAGGAAGATATCGGCGTCGGCGATGTTCTCTTCCATCAGCAGGTCTCGGTCCGAGGCGCTGCCTTGCAGCACCACGGTGCTGTCGAGGGTGTCGGACAAATGCCGGCAGCGCGCCGGGCTCATCTCGATGATTTTGACCTGGTAGCGGCTCTCGATGGCCTCGGCCAGGCGCTCACCAATCTGCCCGCCACCGGCAATCACGATGCGCTTGTAGGTCTCATCCAGCCGTCGCATTTCGCTCATCACGGCACGAATATTCGCCTTGGCCGCGATGAAAAACACCTCGTCGTCGGCCTCGATCACGGTGTCGCCCTGGGGCAGAATCGGCCGGTCGCGGCGGAAAATAGCGGCCACGCGGGTGTCCACATTGGGCATGTGCTCGCGTAACTGGCGCAGTTGCTGGCCGACCAGCGGCCCGCCGTAGTAGGCCTTCACGGCTACCAGCTGCGCCTTGCCGCCGGCGAAGTCGATCACCTGCAGGGCGCCGGGAATTTCGATCAGACGCTTGATGTAGTGGGTGACCACCTGTTCCGGACTGATCAGCACGTCTACCGGAATCGCGTCATTGTCGAACAGGCCGGCGCGGGTCAGGTAGGCCGCTTCGCGCACGCGGGCGATCTTGGTTGGCGTGTGGAACAGGGTGTGGGCGACCTGGCAGGCGACCATATTGGTTTCGTCGCTGTTGGTCACGGCCACGAGCATGTCGGCATCGTCGGCACCGGCCTGACGCAGCACCGTCGGGAACGACGCACGCCCTTGCACCGTGCGAATGTCCAGGCGGTCACCGAGGTTGCGCAGGCGCTCGGCATCGGTGTCGACCACGGTGATGTCGTTGGCTTCGCTGGCCAAATGTTCGGCCAGGCTGCCACCCACCTGCCCTGCCCCGAGGATGATGATTTTCATCCGGTCACTCCCTTAAAACCGTTCAGCCGCGCGCGGCGGCGATCTTGATCAGTTTGGCGTAGTAGAAACCATCGTGTCCGCCTTCCTGCGCGAGCAGTTGACGGCCGTGGGGCTGCTTGATGCCGGCCGTGGTGGCCAGGTCCAGCTCGCGCGCACCGCTGGTGCGCGCGAGGAAGGCCTGGATAACCTCGGTGTTTTCGGTCGGCAACGTGGAGCATGTGGCGTAGAGCAGAATGCCGCCCACTTCCAGGGTCGGCCACAGCGCGTCGAGCAATTGGCCTTGCAGCACGGCCAGGGCAGCAATGTCGTCAGCTTGGCGGGTGAGTTTGATATCCGGGTGACGGCGGATCACACCGGTGGCCGAGCATGGCGCATCGAGCAGGATGCGCTGGAACGGCTTGCCGTCCCACCAGGTGGCGGTGTCACGGCCATCGGCGGCGATCAGCTCGGCGCTCAGGCCCAGACGCGCGAGGTTTTCCCGCACGCGCACCAGGCGCTTGGCTTCGAGGTCCACCGCGACGACACCGGCCAGGTCTTTTTCAACTTCCAGGATGTGACAGGTCTTGCCGCCGGGGGCGCAACAGGCGTCGAGCACGCGTTGGCCGGGGGCGAGGTCGAGCAGGTTGGCGGCCAGTTGCGCGGCTTCATCCTGCACGCTGATCCAGCCGTCGGCGAAGCCCGGCAGGCTGCGTACATCGGCAGCCGCTTCGAGCACGATGCCATCGATGCTGTACACACAGGCAGCGGCTGCAATGCCGGCATCGGTCAGCAACTGCAAATAGGCGTCACGGCGGTGATGGCGACGGTTAACCCGCAGGATCATCGGCGGGTGTGCATTGTTGGCGGCGCAAATGGCTTCCCAGTGCTCGGGCCAGAACGCCTTGAGGGATTTTTGCAGCCAGCGCGGGTGGGCGGTGCGCACCACCGGGTCGTGCTCAAGCTCGGCCAGCAGCGTTTCGCTTTCACGCTGTGCGCGGCGCAGCACGGCGTTGAGCAGCGCCTTGGCCCAGGGTTTTTTCAGCTTGTCGGCGCAACCGACGGTTTCGCCGATGGCAGCGTGGGCCGGCACACGGGTGTACAGCAGTTGATAAAGGCCCACCAACAGCAGCGCCTCCACGTCCGCATCGGCAGCCTTGAACGGCTTTTGCAGCAGTCTGGCCGCCAACGCCGACAAACGCGGCTGCCAGCGGGCGGTGCCAAAGGCCAGGTCCTGGGTGAAGCCGCGGTCGCGGTCTTCCACCTTGTCCAACTGGGGCGGCAGAGAACTGTTCAGCGAAGCCTTGCCGTTGAGGACGGCGGCCAGGGCCTTGGCGGCGGCCAGACGTGGGTTCATTGCGCGGCCACCCCAAGGAGGGTGCCCAGGGAAAATTTCTCACGGCGGCTGTTGAACAAATCACTGAAGTTCAGCGCCTTGCCACCGGGCAGTTGCAGACGGTTCAGGCACAGCGCCTGTTCACCGCACGCGACCACCAGACCGTCCTTGCTGGCGCCGATGATTTCACCCGGCGCGCCCTCGCCTTCGGCCAGGGTAGCGGCCAGCACTTTCAACGCCTCGCCATTGAGCGTGCTGTGGCAGATCGGCCACGGGTTGAACGCACGCACCAGGCGCTCCAGTTCCACGGCCGGGCGGCTCCAGTCGATGCGCGCTTCGTCTTTGTTCAGCTTGTGGGCGTAGGTGGCCAGGCTGTCGTCCTGCACGTCGCCTTGCAGGCTGCCGTCGGCGAGGCCGGCGATGGCCTGGATCACGGCGGGCGGGCCCAGTTCGGCGAGGCGGTCGTGCAGGCTGCCACCGGTGTCTTCGCCGGTGATGGGGGTGGTGACCTTGAGCAGCATCGGGCCGGTGTCCAGGCCTGCCTCCATGCGCATCACGGTGACGCCGCTTTCGCTGTCACCGGCTTCTACGGCGCGCTGGATCGGCGCCGCACCGCGCCAGCGTGGCAGCAGCGACGCGTGGCTGTTGATGCAGCCCAGGCGTGGGATATCCAGCACGATCTGCGGCAGGATCAGGCCGTAGGCCACGACCACCAGCAGGTCGGGCTTGAGCGCGGCCAGTTCGGCCTGGGCCTCGGCGTTGCGCAAAGTCGGCGGTTGCAGCACGGGAATGTTGTGCTCAAGTGCCAGTTGCTTGACCGGGCTCGGCATCAGTTTTTGCCCGCGACCGGCCGGGCGATCCGGCTGGGTGTACACCGCGACGATCGCGTGAGGGCTGGCAAGCAGCGCCTTCAAGTGTTCGGCGGCAAATTCGGGTGTACCGGCAAAAACAATGCGCAGTGGCTCGGTCATGGGAGGTCTCGGTTAAAAACAGTCACAAAAGAAAAAGGCTTGCCGCAGCAAGCCTTTGGAAGGAGGCATCAAGCTTGCTGGCGATGCTTTTTTTCCAGCTTCTTCTTGATCCGATCACGCTTGAGCGTGGACAGATAATCGACAAACAGCTTGCCGTTGAGGTGGTCGCATTCGTGCTGGATGCACACCGCCAGCAGGCCTTCGGCAATCAGTTCGAAGGGCTTGCCGTCGCGGTCCAGGGCCTTGATCTTCACGCGCAGCGGGCGCTCGACGCTCTCGTAGAACTCCGGCACCGACAGGCAGCCTTCCTGGTACTCGCCCATCTCGTCGGTCAGCGGCTCGAACTCGGGGTTGATGTACACCTTCGGCTCGCTGCGGTCTTCGGACAGGTCCATGACCACCACGCGCAGGTGAACATTGACCTGGGTCGCGGCGAGACCGATGCCCGGCGCTTCATACATTGTTTCAAACATGTCATCGACCAACTGACGAACCTTGTCGTCCACTACGGCCACCGGCTTGGCGATCGTGCGCAGGCGCGAGTCGGGAAATTCGAGGATGTTCAAAATAGCCATAAGCGTAATTGCTGCACATGTGAGGTAGAGGCAAATCGGCGGTGGGATGGACCCAGGCAGCCGGTGTGAAACGTTCGAAAGCCGCGAAGGCGCTGACGTTTCACGCGAACGCACATAATAAAGGAGATTCACCCCATGAGGAAATCGCTACTCGTCTTGCTGCTCTGGGCCCCGTTTGCCACGGCCCTGATCCCCCCGCCTGGCCCACGCCTGGATCACACCACGCAACGGGCCATCCAGCGGTTTTTGTTGCACAACCGCATTTTTGACTCACCCCAGGACCTGGACAATGCACCCTACATCATCGCGGCGGGCGCCGGCCGTGTGTTGGGCGCCAACGATGAGCGCGTGCATGCCAGAGGCAACCTGGACCCTTCCCAGCCCATTTACGGAATATTCCGACGCGGCAAGGCCTACACCGATCCTCGAACCCAGGAGTTGTTGGGCGTCAACGCCGACGACATCGGCACTGCGCGTTTTATAACCGCCGGCGACCTCAGCACGCTTGCCGTTCAGCGGATCACTCAGGAGATACGTCCTGGCGACCGCCTGCTCCGCGCACCGTCGCCGATTGCGCTGAAACGCCTGGACGCTGCGCAGCCTGGGCCTTTCATCGAAGGCACGATCATCGATATCCCCAAGGGTGTGACCCAGATCGGCGTACTTGACGCCGTGACCCTGAACAAGGGGCGCCGGGACGGCCTGATCGAAGGCCAGGTGCTCAGCGTAATCAAAGCCGGCGCCAGCGTGCGCGACGTTCTTACCGGCGCGTTGGTGACCCTTCCCGATGCACGTGCGGGCACCCTGCTGGTGTTTCGCACTTACGAAAAACTCAGCTACGGCCTGGTGCTCAAGGCCTCCCAACCGCTGGCCGTACAGGACCGCTTTGAGACAGCCGTCAAACACAATGAATAGGTTGCTAAATAAGTTACCAACAGAGTTATCCACAAGTTGTTCCGGTCAAGGATGATCCTATGCTCGCGATAAACCGCAACGAAATATCCCCATCAGAACTGGAAGCAAGGCTGCGCCTGCACCGGCTGCCGGAACTGGGCCCGAAGCGTTTTCAGCTGCTGATCGAAGCGTTCGGCTCGGCCTCCAGCGCCATCAGTGCGCCGGCCAGTGCCTGGCGTTCACTCGGGTTGCCGGCCAGCAGCGCCGACGCTCGGCGCAGCCCCGAAGTCCGTGAGGGCGCCGCTGTGGCATTGGCCTGGCTTGAGCGTGCGGGCCAGCATTTACTGATGTGGGACCAACCCGAGTACCCCGCCTTGCTTGCCGAGATCGATAGCGCGCCACCGCTGTTATTCGTCGCCGGCGACCCGCTGATCCTGGAAAAACCACAACTGGCGATGGTCGGCAGCCGTCGTGCTTCGCGTCCCGGCATGGACACCGCTGCCGCGTTTTCCCGCAGCCTGGCGAGCGCCGGTTTTGTCATCACCAGCGGCCTGGCCCTGGGAATCGATGGCGCTGCGCATCAGGCCGCATTGGACGTGGGAGGCCAGACAATCGGCGTGCTCGGCACCGGCCTGGAAAATCTTTATCCACAGCGCCACCGGCGGCTCGCCGCCGCGATGATTGACCAGGGCAGCGCCGTGGTTTCCGAGTTCCCGCTGGACGCCGCGCCCCAGGCGGGCAACTTCCCGCGGCGCAATCGCATCATCAGTGGCCTGTCCCTGGGGGTGCTGGTGGTGGAAGCGAGCATGGCCAGCGGTTCGCTGATCACGGCGAAACTGGCGGCCGAGCAAGGGCGCGAGGTCTATGCGATTCCGGGGTCCATCCATCATCCCGGGGCCAAGGGCTGTCATCAGTTGATCCGCGATGGCGCGATGCTGGTGGAAACCATCGAGCATATCCTCGAAGGATTGCGCGGCTGGCAGGCCTTGTCACGCCCTGCGCCGCTGCCGGTCACCCATCCGCTGGTAGCGTTGCTGCATGCCGCGCCGCACACCAGCGAGGCTTTGGCGATTGCCAGCGGACGACCGTTGTCCCAGGTACTTGCCACCCTCACGGAACTGGAGCTCGAAGGTCAGGTGATCAGCGAGAGCGGGCGTTGGCTTGCGCGCTGCCAGGCTTTGTAGCTGGGTTTTGTAAGGAAGATCGGTAAACTGCGCAGAGCTTTTGTCTGGAGAGTGAGCAAATGGTCAACAGGTGGCGTGTGCTGGAAACCGCACGGGAAATTCGCGCAGGCGCGGTGATTGCCTATCCAACCGAAGCCGTCTGGGGCCTGGGCTGTGACCCGTGGAACGAAGAAGCGGTGGACCGCCTGCTGGCGATCAAGAACCGCTCGGTGGACAAAGGCCTGATTCTGGTGGCGGACACGATTCGCCAGTTCGACTTTCTGTTCGAAGACTTCCCGCAGGATTGGATCGACCGCATGGCCAGCACCTGGCCAGGGCCGAACACCTGGCTGGTGCCTCATCAGGATTTATTGCCGGAATGGGTGACCGGTGTGCACGACACGGTGGCGCTGCGGGTCACCGATCACCCGCTGGTGCGGGACCTGTGCTCGCTGGTGGGTCCGTTGATTTCCACCTCGGCCAACCCCCAGGGCCGCCCGGCTGCCCGTTCGCGGATTCGCGTGGAGCAGTATTTTCGTGGGCAGGTGGATCGGGTGTTGGGGGGCGCGTTGGGTGGGCGCAAGAACCCGAGCCTGATTCGCAACCTGGTCACGGGTGAGGTGGTGCGGCCTTCCTGAGACCGCGTCGCGCCTATCGTGGGCAAGCCCGCTCCCACACTTGATCGCATTCCAACTCGGTCAACAGGTGGGAGCGGGCTGGCCCGCGATGAGGCCCTCAAGGCAACAAAATAGTCGACCCTGTAGTCCGCCGCCCCGACAGCTCTGTCTGCGCCTTCGCCGCCTCCGCCAGCGAATAGCGCTGGTTGATATCAATGCGCACCTTGCCGCTCTTGATCATCGAAAACAGGTCATCGGCCATCACCTGCAAGTCCTTCGCGTTGCCGGCATAAGTCGCCAGCGTCGGCCGGGTGACATACAGCGAGCCCTTCGCCGACAGAATCCCCAGGTTCACCCCGTCCACGGCACCCGACGCATTGCCGAAGCTCACCACCAGACCCCGTGGCGCCACGCTGTCCAGAGACGTCAGCCAGGTGTCCTTGCCCACGCCGTCGTACACCACCGGCACCTTTTTGCCGTCGGTCAATTCCAGCACACGCTGTGCGACGTTTTCCTTGCTGTAATCGATAGTTGCCCAGGCGCCGAGGGATTTGGCCAGTGCAGCCTTTTCCGGCGAGCTGACGGTGCCGATCAGCTTCGCGCCCAGAGCCTTGGCCCACTGACAGGCCAGGGAGCCCACGCCACCGGCGGCTGCGTGGAACAGAATGGTGTCGCCTGCCTGCACCTCATAGGTCTGGCGCAACAGGTATTGCACGGTGAGGCCCTTGAGCATCGCGCCGGCCGCCTGTTCGAAGCTGATGTCGTCCGGCAGGTGCACCAGGTTGGCGGCCGGCAGCACATGCAGTTCGCTGTAGGCGCCGAGCGGCCCGCTGCCGTAGGCCACGCGGTCGCCCACCTTGAATTGGCTGACTTCGCTGCCCACCGCGTCGACCACGCCCGCACCTTCTGCACCCAGGCCCGATGGCAAGGCCGGCGGTGCGTAAAGGCCGCTGCGGAAATAGGTGTCGATGAAGTTCAGGCCGATGGCCTCATTGCGCACCCGCACCTGTTGTGGGCCGGGCTCTGCAGGCGTGTAGTCCACGTACTCGAGCACGTCGGGGCCGCCATGGGCGCTGAACTGGATACGTTTGGCCATCTGCACATCTCCTCAGGTTCGAATTCGCGTAGCCTCCTATCGGACTCCTAAGCTTGACCTTCGTCAACTGCGGCGGCGGCAGGTGCAGTGTTATCCTGTGCGCCCATTTGCCGCCGACGCCCCATGGCTTCGCGCTGCTTTGCCCGATTCAAGGTGACCTCATGACTACCCGCACCGAGGCTGTCAAAGCCTACCTGCTCGATCTGCAAGACCGCATCTGCAGCGCTCTGGAAGCTTTCGAGACGGACACTCGCTTTATCGAAGACGCCTGGACCCGGCCTGCCGGCGGCGGCGGGCGCACCCGTGTGATCGAGAACGGTACGGTGATCGAAAAAGGCGGCGTCAACTTTTCCCACGTATTCGGCAGCGGTTTGCCGCCCTCCGCCAGTGCCCACCGCCCGGAGCTTGCCGGGCGCGGCTTCGAGGCGCTGGGGGTGTCGCTGGTGATCCACCCGCACAACCCGCATGTGCCGACGTCCCACGCCAACGTACGCTTTTTCATCGCTGAAAAAGAAGGCGAAGAGCCGGTGTGGTGGTTCGGTGGCGGCTTCGACCTCACGCCCTACTACGGCGTTGAGGAAGACTGCATCCACTGGCACCGCGTGGCCGAAGAAGCCTGCGCGCGGTTCGGCCCGGACGTGTACCCGCGCTACAAGGCCTGGTGCGACACCTACTTCCACATCAAGCATCGCAACGAGCCGCGCGGCATCGGCGGGCTGTTCTTCGATGACTTGAACGAGTGGGATTTCGACACCTGCTTTGCGTTCATGCAGGCCATCGGCAATGCCTACATCGACGCCTACCTGCCGATTCTGCAGCGCCGCAAGGCCATGGCGTACACCGAGCAGCAGCGCCAATTCCAGGAATTCCGCCGGGGCCGTTATGTTGAGTTCAATCTGGTCTACGACCGTGGCACCCTGTTCGGCCTGCAATCGGGCGGGCGTACCGAGTCGATCCTGATGTCGCTGCCGCCGCAAGTGCGCTGGAGCTACGACTGGAAGGCCGAGGCCGGCAGTGAAGAAGCGCGCCTCACCGACTACTTCCTGCAGGACCGTGACTGGCTGGGTATTGCGCCGCCCAAGGCAGCACTGTGATGGACCGTTATGTGGTGTTCGGCAATCCCATCGGCCACAGCAAGTCGCCGTTGATTCACCGTATGTTCGCCGAGCAGACCGGCGAGCAGTTGGACTACAGCACCCTGCTTGCGCCACTGGAGGATTTCGCCGGCTGTGCCCGTGAGTTTTTCCTGCAGGGGCGGGGCGCCAATGTCACCGTGCCGTTCAAGGAAGAGGCGTTCCGCCTGGCCAGCAGCCTGACCGAGCGGGCGCGGCGCGCCGGTGCGGTCAACACCCTGAGCCAACTGGGCGATGGCACCTTGCTGGGCGACAACACCGATGGCGCCGGCCTGGTGCGCGACCTCACGGTCAACGCCGGGCTGACGCTGGAAGGCAAACGCATCCTGTTGCTGGGCGCCGGTGGCGCGGTGCGTGGTGCGCTGGAGCCATTGCTGGCCGAGCGACCCGCGTCGCTGATCATCGCCAACCGCACCGTGGAGAAAGCCGAATCACTGGCCGAGTTGTTCGACGATTTGGGCCCGGTGTCGGCCAGCGGTTTCGATTGGCTGCGTGAGCCGGTGGACGTGATCATCAACGCCACCTCGGCCAGCCTGTCAGGCGATGTACCGCCGATTGCGGGCAGCCTGATCGACCCGGGCAGGACATTCTGCTACGACATGATGTATGCCCAGCAGCCTACTGCGTTCTGTCGCTGGGCCAGCGAACACGACGCGGCGATCGCGATGGATGGCCTGGGCATGCTGGTTGAGCAAGCGGCCGAAGCATTCTTCCTGTGGCGCGGTGTGCGCCCGGATTCGGCGCCGGTGCTGGCTGAACTGCGCCGACAGTTGGCCTGACACCCATCCAATTATGGGAGGGGCTCAGTCTTCGAAATGGATGGGGCAACGGTCGGCGCCTTCCAGCTTTCTCAGCTCCTCTACCACCTGGGGCCGAGCCCGGCGCAAGGTCAGGCTGCGTCCCAACCCCTGCAACCGCCGTGCTTCCTGGTGCAGCATCTCCACCCCCGAATAGTCGATGAAATTGATCTGTTGCGCCTCGATCACCACCCGTTTCCCCGCGAGTCGTTGCAGGCGCACCTGCAGGTAATGGCTGGCGCCAAAAAAGATCGAGCCGCCCACCCGCAGCACATCATCTTCACCGTCGCGCCAGTGCTGGACGCTGGGTTGTGACGTGCGCTTGAGGTAGAAAAACAGCGAGGCCAGCACCCCCGCATAAATTGCCGTCTGCAACTCCAGCAGCAAAGTCGCCAGCAGTGTCAGGCTCATCACCACGAATTCCGCGCGACTGACCCGGAACAACGCGCCAATAGCGCGACGGTCCACCAGGCCCCAGCAAATCAGCAGAATGCTCGCCGCCATGCTCGGGATCGGGATCCGGGCGATCAACGCCGCGCCAAACAACGCGAACAACGCCACCCACAGCGCCGAAAACACCCCGGCCAGTGGTGAGCAGGCGCCCGCCTCAAGGTTGAGGCCCGAGCGCGTGAAGGAACCGGCCGACAAATAGCCGGAAAAAAATCCGCCGACCATATTGGATAAACCCTGCGCACGAACTTCCTGGTTGGCATCGAGCAATTGCTGCGAGCGCGCCGACAAGGCGCGCGCAATCGACAGGCTGGTCACCAGCCCCAGCATGCCCACCGCCACGGCGCCGGGCAGCAGGCGCAGAATCACGTCCAGGTCCATCGGCAACGGGCTGAACGGCGGCAGCTTGCCGATAAACCCACTCACCCGCGCTACGTGCCCGAACATCGCCGGCCACAGCCACGCGGCCAGGCTGCTCAGGGTCAGGGCGATCAACAGCGTCGGCCAGCGCGGCACCCGGTACTTGAGCAACGCGCCCAGCAGCAAGGTGCCGAGGCCCAGGATGAGCGAGGCGTGGTCCCACTCGCCGCGATGTTCGATCAGTGCCAGCAGGCTGTTGAGGGCGGTGGTCTGGCTCGGCAGTTCAAGCCCCAGCAGGTTGGGCAACTGCCCCAATGCGATGACCACGGCGGCGCCGAGGGTGAAGCCGAGTACCACGGAGTGCGAGACGAAATTCACCAGCGCACCGAAGCGCAGCAGGCCGAGCAGCCACTGGAACACGCCAGCCAGGAACGTCAGCAGCAGGATCAGGCTGATGTAGTCCCGCGAGCCCGGCACGGCCAATGGGCTGACGCTGGCGTAGAGGACGATGGAAATCGCCGCCGTAGGCCCGCAGATCAGGTGCCAGGACGAACCCCACAGGCAAGCGATCAACACCGGGATGATGGCTGCGTACAGGCCGTATTCAGGTGGCAGGCCGGCGATCAGCGCGTAGGCAATCGACTGTGGCAGGGCAAGTACGGCGCCGCTGAGACCGACCAGTGCGTCCCGTCCGACGCTCGCGCGGGTTTGATTCGCCAGCCAGGCGAGGAAGGGAAAGAGTGTGTAGCGAGTGGGCCGGGGCATCTGTAACTCGGCTTGAAAGATTTGGCTCAAGATTATCAGCACCCACATGCCCCTGTGGGAGCCAGCTCCCACAAAAGCTCATTCCCACAAAGTGGCAGCGGTGGGGCTTTAGAGCTGGGCTTTGACTGCCGCCAATGCGTCCTTGCCATCCACGGTCTTCACCCCATCAAGCCACTTGTCGAGCACCGCAGGGTTGGCCTTGATCCACGTCTTCGCGGCCTCGGCGTTGCTGACCTTGTCGTTGGCCACCTGCGCCATGATGCTGTTCTCCATGTCCTGGGTAAAACTCAGGTTGGTCAGCAGTTTCCCCACGTTCGGGCAGGCCTGCGCATAACCCTTGCGGGTCAGGGTGTAGACGCTGCCGGTATCGCCGAAGTACTGCTCGCCGCCCTTGAGGTAATGCATCTTCAACTGCACGTTCATCGGGTGCGGCGTCCAGCCAAGGAAGGTGACGAAGCGCTGCTTCTTCACCGCCCGCGACACTTCGGCGAGCATCGCCTGTTCGCTCGACTCGATCAGTTTCCACTGGCCCAGGTTGAAGTCGTTCTTCTTGATGATCTCCTGCAGCGAGATATTGGCCGGCGCGCCGGAGCCGATGCCGTAAATCTTCTTGTCGAACTTGTCGGCGAATGCGTTCAGGTCGGCAAAATCATGCACCCCCGCATCCCACACATAATCCGGCACGGCCAGGGTGAACTCGGTGCCGTCGAGGTTCTTCGCCAGTTGCACCACATCGCCATTGGCCACGAACTTGTCGTAAAAGCCTTGCTGCGCCGGCATCCAGTTGCCGAGGAACACATCCACTTTGCCGTCCTTGAGCCCGCCAAAAGTAATCGGCACCGCCAGGGTGTCGACCTTGGGTGTGTAGCCCATGCCCGTCAGCAAGAAACCGGTAATGGCGTTGGTTGCGGCAATGTCGCTCCAGCCCGGGTCAGCCATTTTTACCGTTTCGCAACGTGTGTCTGCGTACGCATTGGCGCTGGCCAGCGCCAGAATGCTCAGTATCACCGTCAATTTTTGCATGACCTTCCCTCTGTCTGTTTATTGGTTCTGGCAGGGTTGTGGATAACGTGCTTTGCGCTCCAGGTCGTCGAGGTCGATGTGGTTGCGCATGTATTGCTGGCTGGCGTCCACCAGCGGCTGGTGGTCCCAGCTCTTGAGCGTGCCCTGGGTCAGTGCCTCGAACACCAGGCGACGACGGCGTTGGCTCGCGAGCACCTGCTGGTGGATCGCCGGGATGTCCCATTTGGCCCGCGCCTCTTTCAAAAACGCCTCGAACAGCGGCCGGTGTTCCGGTGACTGGGCAAGGTCTTCCCGCTCGTGCGGGTCGTTGTGCACATCGAACAGCAGACACGGATCGTCTTCGCTGTAGATGAATTTCCAGGCGCCCCGGCGAATCATCATCAAGGGGCTGATGGTGCCTTCGGCCATGTATTCGCCAAACACTTCGTCGTGCCCGCCCTGCCCTTGCAAGTGCGATACCAGCGAGCGGCCGTCCAGCGGCAGGCGCGGGTCGAGTGCGCCGCCGGCCAGTTCCACCAGGGTGGGCAGCAGGTCGGCGGTGGACACAGCCGACGTGACGCGGCCGGCGGCGAACTGCCCTGGCGCACTCACCAGCAACGGCACGCGGGCAGCCATTTCAAACCAGTGCATTTTGTACCAGAGGCCGCGCTCGCCGAGCATGTCGCCGTGATCGCCCGAAAAGATGATGATCGTGTCGTCGGCCAGGCCGGTGTCTTCCAGGGTTTGCAGGAGCTTGCCGACGTTGCTGTCAATGTAGCTGCAGGCGCCGAAGTAGGCGCGGCGCGCATCGCGGATCTTGTCGACCGGCAGCGGCTTGTCCCATAAGTCATACACCTTGAGCAGCCGTTGGGAATGCGGGTCGAGGTCACTCTGCGCAGGCGTCACGGGCAACGGGATGTCGCTGTCGTCGTAGAGGTCCCAGAACGGTTTGGGAATGGTGTACGGGTCGTGAGGGTGGGTCATCGACACGGTGAGGCAGAACGGCCGGTCGCCGTCCTCGCGAATGTGGTCGAACAGGTACTGCTGGGCCTTGAACACCACCTCCTCGTCGAAATCCAGCTGGTTGGTGCGCACGCACGGGCCGGCCTGCAGCACCGATGACATGTTGTGAAACCAGCTGGGGCGCACATCCGGTTCGTCCCAGTTCACTGCCCAGCCGTAATCGGCGGGGTAGATATCGCTGGTCAGGCGTTCTTCAAAACCGTGTAACTGGTCGGGGCCGCAAAAGTGCATCTTGCCCGACAGCGCGGTGCGGTAGCCCAGGCGGCGCAGGTAGTGGGCGTAGGTCGGCACATCGGCGGGAAAGTCCGCCGCGTTGTCGTAGGCGCCGATCTTGCTCGGCAGCTGGCCGCTGACCAGCGTGAAGCGCGACGGTGCGCACAGCGGGCTGTTGCAATAGGCGGCGTCGAACACCACGCCCTGGGCGGCAAGACGGCTCAGGTTGGGCAGCTTGATTGGGGAAGGTCCGTAGAACGGCAGCATCGGCGCGGCCATTTGATCGGCCATGATGAAAAGAATGTTCTTGCGCTTCATGATCTATCGGCATTCCATAGGCGGTGTTTATGCCAGTGAGCATGCAGCCCATGAAAAGTGGGGTAAAGCCCATGAAAAGCAATGTCTAGGATAAGCACAGCTTATGTATGAAGCCCTCGGCGACCTGTCCCTCGACCTGCTGCGCGCCTTCGAAGCCGCTGCGCGCCACCGCAGCTTTACGGCGGCGGCGATGGAGCTGGGCGCCACCCAACCGGCGATCAGCCAGCAGATCAAACGCCTCGAAGAACAGCTGGCGATCCGCCTGTTTGATCGCATCTACCGCGGCATTGAACTGACTGACGCCGGCGCGCTGTTGTTCGAGCATGTGCAGGGCGGCTTGCAGGGCATCAATCAGGGCCTCAGCGCGATCACCCAGCAGGACCAGCACGAAGTGCTGCAGGTGGCCACCGACTTTGCCTTCGCCGCCTACTGGCTGATGCCGCGCCTGCACCGTTTTCATGAGGCCTACCCGCAGGTGGACGTGAGCCTGGTGACCAGCGAACGCAACCACGCCAGCCTGCGCAGCGACATCGACGTGGCGGTGCTGTTTGGCGACGGCCGCTTCAAGCAGGGCGACAGCCTGTGGCTATTCAACGAGGAAGTATTCCCGGTGTGCAGCCCCCAGTGGCTCAAGGATCAGGCCCGGCCACTGAGCGTGCAGACCTTGCCCGAGTACCCGCTGCTGCACCTGCGTCAGGAGACCAACAGCCAATGGTTCAATTGGGCTGGCGTGTTCCGCGAGCTGGGGATCGCCGTAGCGCCCACGCCCGGCCAGTTGCGTTTCGACAACTACACCCTGCTGATCCAGGCGGCGAT
This sequence comes from Pseudomonas sp. MH9.3, assembly GCF_034354675.1. NCBI lineage: Bacteria > Pseudomonadati > Pseudomonadota > Gammaproteobacteria > Pseudomonadales > Pseudomonadaceae > Pseudomonas > Pseudomonas sp. MH9.3. The sequence continues at coordinate 3,729,232 of NZ_CP133785.1, forward strand.
TGCCGGCCAGGGCGTGGCCATCGGCTGGCGGCACCTGGTGGATAACCTGCTCGAGCAGAACTGGCTGTGCCGGCCGATCAGCGACACGGTGATCTCGCGCTTCGGCTACTACGTGGTGCAGCCACAACGTAAACGACGCGGGCAACTGGTCGAGCGATTTGTCGACTGGTTGCTGGCGGAGCAGGCCAGTAGCGCGCAATCGCTGACCGGACTGGCCCTGCCCTCGATTGCCGTCTAGCATTTGGCGCACATCCGCTGCGGAGGCCGCCATGCAACGCATCAAGGGCTATCACGCCCATATCTACTTCGACGCCGACACCCTCGATCAGGCCCGCACGTTGTGTGAAGACGCCGCCGCACTGTTCCCGCTGCGCATGGGGCGCATGCACCAACGGCCGGTGGGCCCGCACCCGGACTGGAGCTGTCAGCTGGCGTTCGACGTCGAATACATCGGTGTGGTGCTGCCCTGGCTGGTGATCCATCGCAATGGCCTGGTGGTGTTCCTGCATCCGGACACCGGTGACGACCTCAAGGACCACACCGACTACGCGATCTGGATGGGGGCGATGCGGGAGCTGAACCTGAGCGCATTTAAATAAATAGCCGTTTATTCCCTATATATGGGACAGATATTTATATATTGAGATTCGCGCCGCCTTGGGTTTATATTCGCCCATCCGCTCAGAACACTCAGGTGAAGCGATGCAGGCGCAATTGATCGCGCTCGATTGGGGGACCAGCTCCCTTCGTGCTTACAAACTCGGCCCCGCAGGCGTGGTGCTGGAACAGCGCGCGCTGGCGTCGGGCATCATGCATTTGCCCACCGAGGCCCGCGCTATCGCCGGTGTGCGCTGCACCGATGGTTTCGAGCTGGCCTTTGACGCGGCCTGTGGCGACTGGCTCGATGCGGCGCCCCATCTGCCGGTGATCGCCTGCGGCATGGTCGGCAGCGCCCAGGGCTGGAGCGAAGCGGCCTATCGCGCTACACCCGTCGACGTCTCCAGCCTGGGCCAGGCCTTGCACCGGGTGCGCAGCCTGCGCGGTGTGGAGGTGCACATCGTGCCCGGTGTGATCGAGCCGGACGGCTTGCCCAATGTGATGCGCGGCGAAGAAACCCAGGTGCTGGGCGTGCTGCAAAGCCTGCCGGCGGGCGCTGACGTATTGATCGGCCTGCCCGGCAGCCATTGCAAATGGGTCAAGGTGGTCGATGGCCGCATCACCCATTTCGACACCTTCATGACCGGTGAGCTGTTCGCGATATTGAGCAAACACAGCATTCTGGGGCGTACCCAACAGCCCTGTGAGCAGTTCCAGGCCCAAGCCTTTGACCGAGGCGTACACGTGGCGCTGTCGGCCGATGGCCAGCGCGGTTTGCTGTCCACCCTGTTCAGCGCCCGTACCCTTGGCCTCACCGCCGAACTCTCGTCCGAGCAACAAGCGGATTATCTTTCCGGCCTGATGATCGGCCATGAACTCGCCGGCCTGCCAGGCAGCGCAAAACACCAGCCGATCATCCTGGTCGGCGCCGCTGCTCTTTGCACCCGCTATCAACGCGCCCTCGCCCTTTGCGGCTTCGCCCATGTCAGCCTGGCGCAGGAAGCCACCGAGCGCGGCCTGTGGCAATTGGCCGTGGCGGCCGGGCTCACTCAACCAGCAACGGAGGCCTGACATGCTCAAGCACGCACTGGCACAAAACGGTTTGATCGCGATCCTGCGCGGCGTACGCCCGGACGAAGCCCTGGCCATCGGACTGGTGTTGTACGACGCCGGTTTTCGCGTGATCGAAGTGCCGCTCAATTCGCCCGACCCCTACACCAGCATCCGCACCCTGCGCGACACCTTGCCCGCCGATTGCCTGATCGGTGCCGGCACGGTGTTGACGCCGGAACAGGTCGAGCAGGTCAAGGCGGCCGGCGGCCAGGTGATCGTCATGCCCCACAGCGATGCCAAGGTACTGCGTGCGGCAAAAGCGGCCGGCCTGTACCTGTCGCCGGGTGTGGCGACGCCCACCGAAGCGTTCGCGGCATTGGCCGAAGGCGCCGATGTGCTGAAGCTGTTTCCGGCCGAGCAAATGGGCCCGGCGGTGATCAAGGCGTGGCTCGCGGTATTGCCGGCGGGCACCCTGCTGCTGCCGGTGGGCGGCATCACCCCGGACAACATGCAGGTGTTCAGCGACGCCGGCGCCAAGGGTTTCGGGTTGGGTTCCGGGTTGTTCAAACCGGGTATGACAGTGGATCAGGTCGCGAGCCGCGCCCAGGCGTATGTCGCCGCCTGGAAAGCCCTGAGCTGATATCAAGTTCCGCGCCCGCAGGCGCCGCATCGATAAGAGAGATAACAGATGAAAATCACCAAACTGACGACCTTTATCGTCCCGCCGCGCTGGTGCTTCCTCAAGGTCGAGACCGACCAGGGCGTGACCGGCTGGGGTGAGCCGGTGGTCGAGGGCCGTGCCCACACGGTGGCGGCTGCCGTTGAAGAACTGTCCGACTACCTGATCGGCAAAGACCCACGCAATATCGAAGACATCTGGACCGTGCTCTATCGCGGCGGCTTCTACCGTGGCGGCGCCGTGCACATGAGCGCCCTGGCCGGTATCGACCAGGCGTTGTGGGACATCAAGGGCAAGGCCCTCGGCGTGTCCGTGAGCGACCTGCTCGGCGGCCAGGTGCGCGACAAGATTCGCGTGTATTCGTGGATCGGCGGCGACCGTCCGGCTGACACCGCGCGTGCCGCCAAAGAGGCCGTGGCCCGTGGCTTTACCGCGGTGAAAATGAACGGCACCGAAGAACTGCAGTTCGTCGACAGTTTCGACAAAGTCGACCTGGCCCTGGCCAACGTGGCGGCCGTGCGTGATGCAGTCGGCCCCAACGTGGGCATCGGCGTCGACTTCCATGGCCGCGTGCACAAGCCGATGGCCAAGGTGCTGATGAAGGAGCTGGACCCGTACAAGCTGATGTTTATCGAAGAGCCGGTGCTCAGCGAAAACTATGAAGCGCTGAAAGAGCTGGCGCCGCTGACCAGCACGCCGATTGCCCTGGGCGAGCGCCTGTTCTCGCGCTGGGACTTCAAGCGCGTGCTCAGCGAGGGCTACGTCGACATCATCCAGCCGGATGCCTCCCACGCGGGCGGCATCACCGAGACGCGCAAGATCGCCAACATGGCCGAAGCCTACGACGTGGCGCTGGCTCTGCACTGTCCGCTGGGCCCGATTGCCCTGGCGGCCTGCCTGCAACTGGACGCGGTCTGCTACAACGCGTTTATCCAGGAACAAAGCCTGGGCATTCACTACAACGAGAGCAACGACCTGCTCGACTACGTGCGCGACCCGGGCGTGTTCGACTATGACCAGGGCTTTGTGAAGATCCCCAACGGCCCGGGCCTGGGCATCGAGATCAACGAGGAATACGTGATCGAACGCGCGGCCATCGGCCACCGCTGGCGCAACCCGATCTGGCGCCATGCCGACGGCAGCTTTGCCGAGTGGTAAGCACGCTCTGACTGAAAGAATGCGGTTAAACAGGTGGGAGGGGGCTTGCTCCCGATAGCTGGGTGTCAGTCGACATTTTCAGTGGCTGATTCACCGCTATCGGGAGCCAGCCCCCTCCCACCCAGTCCTCAATAAACATAAAAAGAGGCACTCCCCATGCAACCTGAATCCCTCACCGGACAGGCTTCTCTCGTCACGCCTAGCCGAAAGCGCTACTTCATCGGCCTGCTGCTGTTCATCACCGTGGTGATCAACTACCTGGACCGCAGCAACCTGTCGATTGCCGCGCCAGCTTTGACCAGCGACCTGGGGATCGACCCGGTGCATGTCGGGCTGATCTTCTCCGCGTTCGGCTGGACCTACGCGGCCATGCAGATTCCCGGCGGCTGGCTGGTCGACCGGGTGCCACCGCGCATCCTCTACACCGCCGCCTTGCTGTTGTGGTCGATTGCCACGGTGATGCTGGGCTTTGCCGCCAGCTTTATCGCGCTGTTTGTGTTGCGCATGGCGGTCGGCGCACTGGAGGCCCCGGCCTATCCGATCAACAGCCGTGTGGTGACCACCTGGTTTCCCGAGCGCGAACGTGCCACGGCGATTGGCTTTTATACCTCGGGGCAGTTCGTCGGGCTGGCGTTTCTGACGCCGGTGCTGGCCTGGCTGCAACACCGGTTCGGCTGGCACATGGTGTTTGTCGCCACGGGCGGCGTGGGCATTCTGTGGGCGCTGATCTGGTACGCGGTGTACCGCGAGCCGAAGGATTTCAACGGCGCCAATGCGGCGGAAATTCAACTGATCCGCGACGGCGGCGGCCTGGTGGACATGCAGGCGCAGACCAAAAAGGCGCCGTTCAGTTGGGTCGACCTGGGCATTGTGCTGAGCAAGCGTAAGCTCTGGGGCATCTACCTGGGCCAGTTCTGCCTGAACTCCACGCTGTGGTTTTTCCTGACGTGGTTCCCCACTTACCTGGTGAAATACCGTGGCATGGATTTCATCAAGTCCGGCCTGCTGGCCTCGCTGCCCTTTCTCGCGGCGTTTGTCGGTGTGCTGTGTTCCGGGATCTTTTCCGACTGGCTGATCCGCCGGGGAGCGTCGGTGGGCTTTGCACGCAAGTTGCCGATCATCAGCGGGCTACTGATTTCCACTGCGATAATCGGCGCCAACTACGTGGACTCGACGGCGTGGGTGATTGCCTTCCTGGCGCTGGCGTTCTTCGGCAATGGCCTGGCATCGATCACCTGGTCGCTGGTGTCGACCCTGGCCCCCGCGCATTTGCTGGGATTGACGGGCGGGGTGTTCAACTTCATCGGCAATCTGTCGGCGATTGCCACGCCAATCGTGATCGGCTTTCTGGCCAGCGGCGACTCGTTTGCGCCGGCAATAACCTACATCGCCGTGCTGGCGCTGCTTGGCGCGTTGTCCTACGTGCTGCTGGTGGGCAAGGTCGAGCGGATCGAGTTGTAAACCCTGACCCGCCTGTGGTGGCGGGCGGGCTTCTGTGGCTAGCAGGCTTTTTGTGTTGTGGCGAGCGGGCTTGTTTGTGGCGAGCGGGCTTGCCCCGCGTTGGGGTGCGAAGCGCCCCCAATCAAGCAAAACGCGGTGTACCTGATACGACTCAGCGTCTGGTTTTGGGGCTGCTGCGCAGCCCAACGCAGGACAAGCCTGCTCGCCACAGGGAATCTGCGCTTAACTGAACGGCATTAGGGCAAGCCCGCTTGCCACAAAAAGCCTGCTTAGTTGAGTACGTTGGCAAGGATCTCGTAGACGATGCCGGTGCCCACTGCGATCAGCACCACGTCCGGGCCGGAGCGGCGCCATTCGTAACCGTCGTAGCGCGGCAGGCGCTCCAGTTCGCGGGGGCCGAGGCGCTCGCCGTAGTAGCCGGGGGGCAATGGCCGGCCGCGTTCCAGGCGCACGTCCGGTGGCGGTGGCGCGCCGCGTGCGAACTGGTCGTGGTGGTCGTGGATGATCTGGCGCACCGGGCCGAAATCCCGGGGTGGGCCGCCTCGGCGGTCGTCCTGCGGGCCACGTTGCTCATGGGGGGCCGGCGGGCCGTCACGGCCGGGGCCTTCACCGCGCGGGTCGGGCGGCGCGGCGTGCACCAAGGCGCTGGCGCCGAGTACCAGCACGCCGAGACCTGCAATCACGGATTTGGGCATTTTCATCGGGGATTCCTCAGGGCACACACAAAAAAGGGATTTCGAACGAGGTTCGAAATCCCTGGGTCTTGCTGTTTAGGCCGTGCCCGCGCCGGTTGATTCCTCTGTATCAGGAACTTTACCTAGCGCTGACGGGACGCTTACTTACGCGCGTTACGCACGCCTTCGGCCAGCGCCGCGCAATGGCTCAATACCCCATCGATAGCGTGCTCATGGCTGCTGGCGTTGGCGATGTGGTCGATCAATGCCGAGCCCACCACGACACCGTCCGCCAGGCGAGCGATGGCAGCGGCCTGTTCCGGCGTGCGGATACCAAAACCGATGCTGATCGGCAGGTCGGTATGGCGGCGCAGGCGCGTCACGGCTTCTTCGACGTGTTCCAGGGTGGCGGCGCCGGCACCGGTCACACCGGCCACCGACACGTAGTACACAAAGCCGGAACTGCCGTTGAGCACGGTAGGCAGACGCACATCGTCGGTGGTCGGCGTGGTCAGGCGGATAAAGTCGATGCCGGCGGCCTGGGCCGGGTCGCACAGCTCAGCGTTATGCTCGGGCGGCATGTCGACCACGATCAGGCCATCGACTCCGGCGTCCTTGGCGTCGCTGATGAACGTCGGCACGCCGTATTTATGGATCGGGTTGAAGTAACCCATCAACACCAGCGGCGTGTCGTTATTGTCCTTGCGGAACTCGCGCACCATCTGCAGGGTTTTCGCCAGGTTCTGTTTGGCTTCCAGCGCGCGGATGTTCGCCAACTGGATCGCCGGGCCGTCGGCCATCGGGTCGGTGAAGGGCATGCCCAGCTCGATCACATCGGCGCCGGCCGCAGGCAGGCCTTTGAGGATCGCCAGCGAAGCGTCATACCCCGGGTCGCCGGCGGTGACGAAGGTCACCAGGGCGGCGCGGTTCTGTTCTTTCAGCTGCGCAAAGCGGGTTTGCAGGCGGCTCATCAGTGTGTCTCCTGCTTGGCATGCTCTGGTTGAGCATGTCCCATGTGGTGCATCACGGTCTGCATGTCTTTGTCGCCACGGCCCGACAGGTTGATGACCATCAGGTGATCCTTGGGCAGGTTCGGTGCGCGCTTGAACACTTCGGCCAGGGCATGGGCGCTTTCCAGCGCAGGAATAATCCCTTCCAGGCGGCAGCATTTGTGGAACGCCTCGAGGGCTTCGTCGTCGGTCACCGAGGTGTACTGGACGCGGCCGATGTCATGCAACCACGCGTGTTCCGGGCCGATGCCGGGGTAGTCCAGGCCTGCGGAAATCGAGTGGGCGTCGATGATCTGACCATCGTCGTCCTGCAGCAGGAAGGTGCGGTTACCGTGCAGTACGCCTGGTACGCCGCCGTTGAGGCTGGCGGCGTGTTTGCCGGTCTCGATGCCGTGGCCGGCCGCTTCGACGCCGATGATGTCCACGCTCTTGTCATCCAGAAACGGGTGGAACAGGCCCATCGCGTTCGAACCGCCGCCGATGCACGCCACCAGGCTGTCCGGCAGGCGGCCTTCCTGGGCTTGCATCTGGTCGCGGGTTTCCTTGCCGATCACGGCCTGGAAGTCACGCACCATGGCAGGGTAAGGGTGCGGGCCGGCCACGGTGCCGATCAGGTAAAAGGTGTCGTCGACATTGGTCACCCAGTCGCGCAGCGCTTCGTTCATCGCGTCCTTCAGCGTGCCGGTGCCGGCCACCACGGGGATGACTTCAGCGCCCAGCAATTTCATGCGGAACACGTTGGCCTGTTGGCGCTCGATGTCGGTGGTGCCCATATAGATCACGCATTGCAGGCCGAAGCGCGCCGCCACGGTGGCGGTGGCCACGCCGTGCATGCCGGCGCCGGTCTCGGCGATGATGCGTTTTTTGCCCATGCGCCGCGCCAGCAGAATCTGGCCGATGCAGTTGTTGATCTTGTGCGCGCCGGTGTGGTTGAGCTCTTCGCGCTTGAGGTAGATCTTGGCGCCGCCGCAGAATTCGGTCAGGCGTTCGGCGAAGTACAGCGGGCTCGGGCGTCCGACGTAGTCGCGCTGGAAGTAGGCCAGTTCCTTATTGAAAGCCGGATCGATCTTGGCCGCTTCGTATTCGCGGGCCAGGTCGAGGATCAACGGCATCAGGGTTTCTGCAACGTAGCGGCCGCCGAAGCCGCCAAACAGGCCGTTAAGGTCCGGGCCGTTGCGCAGGTCGGTCTGGGACTCAATCATGGGACGCTCCAGGGAATAGGGGTTGAGAGATGCAATGAGGTCCACTCTACCCCTCACGCTCCAGGCTGAAAACCGATAAGATCGCCGCAACCTGTCAGGAAAACTCACAGATGAGCCGAGACCTCCCACCGCTCAATGCCTTGCGCGCGTTTGAAGCCGCAGCACGGCTAAACAGCGTCAGCCAGGCAGCTGAGCAGCTGCATGTGACCCACGGTGCGGTGAGTCGCCAGCTCAAAGTGCTCGAAGAACACCTGGGCGTCAGCCTGTTCGTCAAGGAGGGTCGTGGCCTTAAACTCACAGATGCAGGTGTACGGCTGCGTGATGTGAGTGCCGAGGCATTTGAGCGACTGCGCGATGTGTGCAACGAATTGACCCGCCACAGCGCCGACGCACCCTTCGTGCTGGGTTGTTCGGGCAGCTTGCTCGCGCGCTGGCTGATCCCGCGCCTGGGCCGCTTGAATGCCGATCTGCCGGACCTGCGTCTGCACCTCTCGGCGGGTGATGGCGATCTCGATCCGCGTCGACCGGGTCTCGACGCCCTGCTGGTGTTTGCCGAACCACCATGGCCGGCCGACATGCAGGTGTTCGAGCTGGCCAGCGAACGCATCGGGCCGGTCATGAGCCCGCGTTATGCCGGTTACGAAAGACTGCGCCAGGCCCCGGCTTCTGCCTTGTGTGGCGAACCGCTGTTGCACACCACCTCGCGCCCGCAAGCCTGGCCCAGTTGGGCGCAGCCACACGGCATCGAGCCCGGCACGTTGAAACTCGGCCAGGGGTTTGAGCATTTGTATTATTTGCTGGAAGCAGCAGTGGCGGGACTTGGGGTAGCGATTGCACCGCAGCCGCTGGTGGCGGAAGACCTGCGTGCGGGTCGGCTGGTGGCGCCATGGGGTTTCAGTGAAACCCCGGCGCACCTGGCGTTGTGGCTGCCCAAGCGCGCCGCAGACGGGCGCGCAGGGCAATTGGCGCAGTGGCTCAAGGCTGAGCTGGCGCGCCAGACCACGTATTAGTCACCGCGTTTGCACAGCAGGTAGGCTGCCAGCAGGCCCAGTGCACCGACGGCAACACCGGCAGTAGTCCATGGGTGCTCTTGTGCGTAGTCACGGGTAGCAACGCCGGTTTCGCGCAGTTTGACCTTGCTTTCTTCGTAGGCATCGGTGATCAGGTGGCGAGAGTGCTTGAGGGCGTTCTCGGCATTGCTTTTCAAGGCCTTCAGTGTTTTGCGCGACTCATCGGACGCGTCATCCTTGAGGCTCTCAAGGGATTTGAGCAGGCTCGAAATCTCGGCTTCCATGCTTTCCAGCGACGCTTTGCGTAAAGAAGTGTTGGCCATGTGAACTCTCCTGAAAGTGATTGAGTGGCGTGTGTAGATACCGACTGCGCCCGTTTCAGAAAGTGCAGTAATTCTGAACTTTCTCCTGCGAATGGTCGCCTGAAGCAGTAAGAACATTCACTGCTAGTCTTGATTGACGACCTTTAGGAGAAACGCCATGAGTAATCACACCTACAAGAAAGTCGAACTGGTGGGTTCGTCCACCACCAGCATTGAAGATGCGATCAACAACGCATTGGCTGAAGCCAGCAAAAGCCTGACGCATCTGGAGTGGTTCGAGGTGACTGAAACCCGTGGTCATATCGAGAACGGCAAGGTGGCCCATTATCAGGTCACCCTCAAGGTGGGATTCCGTATTGCCAGTAGTTAATCGGGTGAGTTGAACTTTGCTCGCTGGCCGATTGCCATAACCTGCGCTACACACATTGGGTGCCGACGCCATTGGCGTCGGCACGCTCAATTTGATCAGCGCAAGGAAGTAACGGATGAAAAAGTTTCTGTTGGCAGTAGGTTTGTTGAGCATTGCAGGCACAGCTCTGGCGGCGGGCAAGCCTTGTGATGAGCTGAAAAGCGAACTCGCAGCGAAGCTTGACGCTAAAGGCGTTCAGCATTACTCGCTGGATGTCGTCGAGAAAGGCGCAGCGGCCGATGCCCAAGTGATTGGCAGCTGTGAAGGCGGCACCAAGGAAATCGTCTACAAGCGCGGTTAATCTCGTGCTCCAGACATAAAAAACCGACGCAGGTGCGTCGGTTTTTTTACGCCTGGGGTTCAGCCCTTCATTACCTGCGCCAGCAGCTCGTAGGAATGAATCCGGTCGGCATGCTCGTACAGGTCGCTGGTGAAGATCAGCTCGTCGGCGCCGGTCTGCTCGATCAGCACCTCCAGCCTGGCGCGGATTTTCGCCGGGCCGCCGACCATGGCCAGGCCGAGGAAGCTGCCGACCGCGTCTTTTTCGTGGGGCAGCCACAGGCCATCCATGGTGTTTACCGGTGCGCGCTGCACCAGGCTCTGCCCGCGCATCAACGCGAGGATGCGTTGATACATCGAGGTGGCCAGGTACTCGGCCTGTTCGTCGGTGTCAGCAGCCACCAGCGGAATGCCGAGCATCACGTAGGGCTTGTCCAGCACGGCTGAAGGCTGGAAGTGATTGCGGTACACGCGCACCGCCTCGTGCATCAGGCGCGGTGCGAAATGGGAGGCGAAGGCGTAGGGCAAACCGCGCTCACCGGCCAGTTGTGCGCTGAACAGGCTTGAACCAAGCAGCCATACCGGCACGTGGGTGCCGGTGCCGGGCATGGCGATCACGCGCTGATCGGGGGTGCGTGGGCCGAGGTAGGCCATCAGTTCGGCCACGTCCTGCGGAAAGTCATCCGCACTGCCGGAGCGCTCACGGCGCAGGGCACGGGCGGTCATCTGGTCGGAGCCGGGCGCGCGGCCCAGGCCCAGGTCGATGCGGCCAGGGTAGAGGCTTTCGAGGGTGCCGAACTGTTCGGCGATCACCAGCGGTGCGTGGTTGGGCAGCATCACGCCGCCGGAGCCGACGCGGATGGTCGAGGTGCCCCCGGCCAGGTAGCCGAGCAATACCGAGGTGGCCGAGCTGGCGATGCCGTCCATGTTGTGGTGCTCGGCCACCCAGAAACGGTTGTAGCCGAATTTTTCCACGTGCTGGGCCAAGTCCAGGGAGTTGCGCAGCGACTGCGCCGGGCTGCCATCGGCGCGCACGGGTACCAGGTCGAGGGTCGAGAACTTTACGTCGGACAGCGATTTCATAAGCCTGCTTCTCCAATAGGGGCGCAGGCTTTCAAGACGAACCAAACCTGCCGCTTCATGTGCATGCTCTGTGAAATGAGGGCATATACCCGAGATTCAATAGCAGGCTAGGAAATTTCCTACTAATTCGCTAGGTTTTTCCGACAAGATGAACTTTGCCGCGCCGTCTAACCTCAGAATCCTTGACGACGTAAAACCACCGTTCGAGGAAACCGCTATGAGTATCGTTAAAAAAGCATCCGCGCATTGGGAAGGTGATCTGAAGACTGGCCTGGGTTCCATCTCCACGGAAACCGGCGTACTTCGCGAAGCGCCCTACGGCTTCAAGGCCCGTTTCGAAGGCGGCAAGGGCACCAACCCTGAAGAACTGATCGGTGCCGCCCACGCCGGTTGTTTCTCCATGGCGTTTTCCATGATTCTTGGCGACGCTGGCCTCAAGGCTGACAGCATCGACACCCAGGCAGAAGTGACCCTGGATCAGGTTGAAGGCGGCTTCGCCATTACTGCGGTGCACCTGGTGCTGAAGGCCAAAATCCCCGGCGCCAGCCAGGCGCAGTTTGATGAGCTGAGCAAGAAGGCCAAGGAAGGGTGCCCGGTGTCGAAGCTGTTGAACGCCACCATTACCCTGGACGGCACGCTCGTTAACTGATGCAGCCGCTTCAATGTGGGAGGGGTAAGCCCTCCCTCATTTTTCCACACGTTCAGTTGTGCGTTAAATCAGAACTCCCGTTTCGCAAATGTGGTCCTATAGCCTATGCAGCCTAGGCGCACACCCGTGCGCATGCATTCAGGGAGCTACACACATGAAACGTTTTGCCTTGGCAATCATCTGCGGTGCGTTGGCCACGTCGGCTGTGGCCGCACCAAAAGATTGTGAAGAGCTTAGAAAAGAGATCGAAGTGAATATCCAGGCCAAGGCGATTCCGTCCTACACCCTGGAAATCATCACTGCCGAAGAAGCCAGGAATCACGACAGCGCCATGATTGTCGGTTCGTGCGAAAACGGCACCAAGCGCATCCTCTATCAGAAAAACAACGACTGATCAGAGGCAGTTCACGCTGCGCTCTTCGGCCAGCAACTGACGTGCCGGGTCATACAGGCGGATGTTTGGCGTGAACGCCAGCGAGCGCCCTTCCAGCACGTAGCGCTGGCCGGCCTGGAAGTGGTCGTACTGCAGCGTCATGAAACACGTGCGGTACATCATCTGGCTGAGGCCGCCCAATCCGCCACCGGCGGGCACTTCAAAATCAAAGCGCACCATCAGCTCGTGAGGGCCGGGGGGCATTTGGAAGAAGCGACCGTCATTGAGTTTCTCCCCGTCCAGACGCTCCGCCATCACCAGTTTGGCGCCGGGCGTGGGCGTGGTGAAATCGACCCAGGCCTGCTGCGGGTCGACGGCCGGCAAGGGCGTCAACGCGCAGGCGCTGAGCAACAGGGCGGCGGCGGGAATCAGAAGCTGGCGCATGGCAGGAACTCAACGCGGGACGAAGTTTGAGTATAAACACGTCATCGCGTGGAAAAATCACCTTCAAGCGCGATAGTCTGGCGGCCCCACTTCCAGGAGCAGCCACCGCATGGTCAGGCGTTTATTTCCCGCAGTGCTGCTCGTGTTGCTTGGTGGTTGTTCCAGCGTTGGTTATTACAGCCAATTGGCCGACGGCCAGTGGCAATTGCTGCGCGCACGGGAGCCGGTGGCCGCCGTGATTGCCGACCCGTTCCGACCCCAGGTCTTGCGTGACCACCTCGCTCAATCCCAGAAAGCCCGCACATTTGCCAGCGAGCACCTGCACCTGCCGGACAATCAGAGTTACCGGCTGTACGCCGACATCCACCGACCGTATGTGGTGTGGAATGTCTTCGCCACGCAGGAATTTTCCCTGTCACCGCAGAACCACTGCTTCCCTATCGCCGGGTGCGTGGCCTATCGCGGCTACTACAACCAGGGCGCGGCGCGCGGCGAGGCGGCGTTGTTGCGGCAACAGGGCCTGGATGTCGCCATCGGTGGCGTCGAGGCCTATTCCACCCTGGGCTGGTTCAATGACCCGATCATGAGTTCGATGATGAGCTGGGGCGACGAGCGCCTGGCCACGTTGATCTTCCATGAACTGGCGCACCAGCGTTTCTATGTGAAGGACGACACCGAATTCAACGAGTCATTTGCCACCTTCGTCGAGCAGGAAGGCACCCGCCAATGGCGTGCCGCCAGAGGGCTGGCGCCGCTCAGCCAGGCGGCGTCGCAGCAGCGTGACCAGTTTATCCGGTTGGTTCTCGACACCCGCACGCGCCTGGAAACGCTCTACACACAGCCCCTGGCCGTCGATGCGATGCGCCAGGCCAAGGCGGCGGAGTTCGAGCGTTTGCGCAGCCAGTATCGGCAGATGCGCGACAGCCAATGGGCAGGCGACAAGCGTTATGACGCGTGGATCGACCAGCCGCTGAACAACGCGCGGTTGCTGCCGTTCGGCCTGTATGACCAGTGGGTGCCGGCGTTTGCCGGGTTGTTCAGGCAGCAAGGTGGGGACTGGGTGAAGTTTTATGCGGCGGTCGAGAGACTGGGTGGGTTGCCGGTGGCGCAGCGCAAGGCGGCGCTCAGGCAGTTGGAGGGTGTTGCCAGTGCTGGCCTCATCGGGAGCAAACCCCTCCCACATTAGCCGGGTGTTCACAGGTCAGAATGTGGGAGGGGGCTTGCTCCCGATAGCGGCTCAAAAGCGCTGCAAAAACCCCTGATGCATCTCATCCAGCGTTTCGAAATGCCAGGTCGGCGCCTCGGCATTCAGCTCTTCAAAACTGCCGAACCCATACCCCACCGCTGCCGAATCCAGCCCGTTGCGGCGCGCGCCAATCAGGTCATGTTTGCGATCACCGATCATCAGGGTTGCCGCCGGGTCCAGGCTTTCTTCGCGCATCAGGTGCGCAATCAGCTCGACCTTGTCGGTGCGCGTGCCGTCCAGCTCGCTGCCGTAGATCACCTTGAAGTGCCTGGCAAAGTCGAAGTGTCGCGCAATTTCCCGGGCAAATTCCCACGGTTTGGAGGTGGCCACGTAAAGCTGGCGTCCCTGCTGGTTCAGCGCTTCCAGCAACGGCATCACGCCGTCAAATACGCGATTTTCATACAGCCCGGTGACCTTGAAGCGCTCGCGGTAGAAATTCACCGCCTGCCAGGCCTTGGCTTCGTCGAAGCCGTAGAACTGCATGAACGCCTGCAGCAACGGCGGGCCGATGAAGTGTTCAAGCCGGGTCAGGTCCGGCTCATCAATCCCCAGTTTGCCAAGGGCATATTGAATCGAGCGCGTGATGCCTTCGCGCGGGTCGGTGAGGGTGCCGTCGAGATCGAACAGTACGGTGGAGTAACGCAGGCTCATTGGTCGAACCCCTCTGCCAGGTGCAGGTCCTTGAGCTTCACGTAGTTGGCGGCGCTGTAGGTGAAAAACGCGCGCTCCTTGTCCGTCAACGCGCGGACCTGTTTGACCGGGCTGCCCACGTACAAAAAGCCACTGTCGAGGGTCTTGCCCGGCGGCACCAGGCTGCCGGCGCCGATGATCACGTCGTCCTCCACCACGGCGCCATCCATCACGATGCTGCCCATGCCGATCAACACCCGGTTGCCGACGCGGCAGCCATGCAGCATGACTTTGTGGGCGACGGTCACATCGTCGCCGATCAGCAACGGGAAGCCGTCCGGGTTGAACGGCCCGGCGTGGGTGATGTGCAGCACACAGCCGTCCTGCACGCTGGTGCGCGCGCCGATGCGGATGCGGTGCATGTCGCCGCGAATCACGGTCAGCGGCCAGACCGAGCTGTCGGTGCCGATTTCGACATCGCCGATCACCACCGCCGAAATATCGACAAAAGCCCCGGCGCCGAGGGTTGGCGTGTGGTTCTGATAGGTGCGAAGGGTCACGATAGCCTCTCTCTTGTGTGCTGATAGCTGCGGTGGGTGTTGATTGTAATTAAGATGGCCCCATCTTTGTCTTATCCGTTTTCTTCAGCCAAGGTGCCCACCGTGAGCGCGAACAACCCGCTTCTGCAGTCCTACGACCTGCCGCCGTTCTCAGCGATCCGTGCCGAGCACGTGCAACCGGCCATCGAACAGATCCTCGCCGACAACCGCGTTGCCATCGAAGGCATCCTGCAAAGCCAGGGTAAAAACCCTACCTGGGCAGGCCTGGTCCTGGCGATGGACGAACTGAATGACCGCCTGGGCGCCGCCTGGAGCCCGGTCAGCCACCTGAACGCCGTGTGCAACAGCGCCGAGCTGCGCGAAGCATACGAAAGCTGCCTGCCGGCGTTGAGCGCTTATTCCACCGAGATGGGCCAGAACCGCGCGCTGTTCCAGGCGTTTGAAGCCCTGGCCAACAGCCCGGAAGCCGCCGGTTTCGACGTGGCACAAAAAACCATTCTGGAGCATTCCCTGCGCGATTTCCGCCTGTCGGGTATCGACCTGCCGCCAGAACAGCAGAAGCGCTACGCCGAAGTGCAAAGCAAGCTCTCGGAGCTGGGTAGCAAGTTTTCCAACCAACTGTTGGACGCCACCCAGGCCTGGACCAAGCACGTTACCGATGAAGCCACCCTCGCCGGCCTGACCGACTCGGCCAAGGCGCAAATGGCCGCCGCTGCCCAGGCCAAAGGCCTCGACGGCTGGTTGATCACCCTGGAATTTCCCAGTTATTACGCGGTAATGACTTACGCCCACGACCGCGCCCTGCGCGAAGAAGTCTACGCCGCGTACTGCACGCGGGCGTCGGACCAGGGCCCGAATGCCGGTCAGAACGATAACGGCCCGGTGATGGAACAGATCCTCGATCTGCGTCAGGAACTGGCCCAGCTGTTGGGTTTTGCGTCGTTCGCCGAGCTGAGCCTGGCCACCAAGATGGCCGAGTCCAGCGACCAGGTGCTGAGCTTCCTGCGTGACCTGGCCAAGCGCAGTAAACCGTTTGCCGCCCAGGACCTGCAACAGCTCAAGGCTTACGCCGCCGAACAGGGCTGCGCCGACCTGCAAAGCTGGGACAGCGGTTTCTACGGCGAAAAACTGCGCGAGCAACGCTACAGCGTGTCCCAGGAAGCCCTGCGTGCGTACTTCCCGATCGACAAGGTGCTGAGCGGCCTGTTTGCCATTGTGCAGCGCCTGTATGGCATCGAGATCGCCGAGCAGAAAGGCTTCGACACCTGGCACCCGGACGTGCGCCTGTTCGAAATCAAGGAAAACGGCCAGCACGTCGGGCGTTTCTTCTTCGACCTGTACGCCCGCGCCAACAAGCGTGGCGGCGCCTGGATGGACGGCGCGCGCGACCGTCGCCGCACCCTCGACGGCGTGCTGCAAAGCCCGGTGGCCAACCTGGTGTGCAATTTCACCCCGGCCGACAGCGGCAAGCCTGCGCTGCTGACCCACGATGAAGTCACCACCCTGTTCCACGAATTCGGCCATGGCCTGCACCACCTGCTGACCCGCGTCGAGCATGCCGGCGTGTCCGGCATCAACGGCGTGGCCTGGGATGCGGTGGAGTTGCCGAGCCAATTCATGGAGAACTGGTGCTGGGAGCCCGAAGGCCTGGCGCTGATCTCCGGTCATTACGAGACCGGCGAGCCGCTGCCTCAGGACCTGCTGGAAAAAATGCTGGCGGCGAAGAACTTCCAATCCGGCCTGATGATGGTGCGTCAGCTGGAGTTCTCGCTGTTCGACTTCGAAATGCACGCTACCCACGGCGATGGCCGCAGTGTCGCGCAGGTGCTCGAAGGTGTGCGTGACGAGGTCTCGGTGATGCGTCCGCCGGCCTACAACCGTTTCCCCAATAGCTTTGCGCACATCTTCGCCGGCGGTTACGCGGCGGGGTACTACAGCTACAAGTGGGCTGAAGTGCTGTCGGCGGATGCGTTCTCCAAATTCGAAGAAGACGGCGTGCTCAACGCCGACACCGGACGCGCCTTCCGCGAGGCGATCCTGGCGCGCGGTGGTTCCCAGGCACCGATGGTGCTGTTCGTCGACTTCCGTGGGCGCGCGCCGACCATCGATGCGCTCCTGCGCCACAGCGGCCTGAGTGAGGACGCAGCAGCATGACGGTGATCACCAAGAAGCAGTTTATCGCCGGGGCGGTCTGCCCGGCGTGCAGCGAGCCGGACAAGCTGAAAATGTGGACCGAAGACGACGTGCCGCACCGCGAATGCGTGGCCTGCGGGTATACCGACACGTTGAATGACCAGGGCTTGTCGGTGCCCAGGGAATTGGGCACGCGGGTCAATACCTCGGCGCTCAAAGCGCCGGCCGACCCCAAGGTGCAGGCGGTGCAGTTCTTTCCCAACCCCAAGTTGAAGAAAGACTAAAACCCTCGTACCCGACTCAACATGTGGGAGGCGGCTTGCCCCCGATGGCGGTGGATCAGCTGAAAGACAGGCTGACTGACACGACGCTATCGGGAGCAAGCCCCTCCCACATTTTTTTGTTCGGCGCTTAACGAGGTCTACGGATGCTTAGCCTGCTATCATTTGTAACCAATGATTGCCCGAGCCGCTCTCCAGAAGCGGTGGCCAAACCCGTGACCACATGATGAGGTGCACCCATGTCTGATCAAGATCAAGACAACCCCCGGCGTGATTTTTTGCGCAAATCCTTGACCTTGATCCCGGTGGTCACGGTTGCCAGTACCGGCCTTGGCGGCTCGATGCTGATGGCCACGCCCGAGCCTGTGCAGGCCGCGTCTGCCAAGTCTGTAGCCAGCGACAAAGCCTACGAGCCGAGTTATTTCACGGCCGAAGAGTGGGCGTTTATCAACGCCGCCGTCGAGCGCCTGATTCCTGCCGATGCGCAGGGTCCAGGTGCTTTGGAAGCCGGTGCGCCGGAATACATCGACCGCCAGATGAACACGCCTTACGCCAGCGGAGCCCTGTGGTTCATGCAAGGCCCATTCAATGCCGACGCCGCGCCGGAGATGGGCTGGCAGAGCAAGTTGGTGCCCCGGGAGATCTATCGCCTGGGCATTGCCGCCACGGATGCCTGGTCGAAGGCGTTCAACGGTAAAGCTTTTGCTGCGCAAGACAGCGCTACCCGAGACGATATGCTTCGGCGCCTCGAAGCAGGCGGCGGTGAAGTTTCTGCGCATTTTGGGGCAGTGCCGCCAAAGATGTTCTTCAACCTGCTGCTGCAAAACACCAAGGAAGGGTTCTTCTGCGACCCGATCCACGGCGGCAACAAAGGCATGGTCGGCTGGACCATGATCGGCTTCCCCGGCGCCCGCGCCGACTTCATGGATTGGGTGGAACGCAACGAGCAATACCCCTTCCCGGCTGTTTCCATCCGTGGCGAGAGGGCATAAACGTGGCGACCATCATGAAGAAAGTCGATGCAGTGATCGTCGGCTTCGGCTGGACCGGTGCAATCATGGCCAAGGAACTGACGGAAGCGGGCCTGAACGTGGTAGCGCTGGAGCGCGGTCCGATGCAGGACACTTACCCGGACGGCAACTATCCCCAGGTCATCGACGAACTGACCTACAGCGTGCGTAAAAAACTCTTCCAGGACATTTCCAAGGAGACGGTGACCATTCGCCACAGCGTGAATGACGTCGCCCTGCCCAACCGCCAGCTTGGCGCCTTCCTGCCAGGCAACGGCGTCGGCGGTGCGGGCCTGCACTGGTCGGGCGTGCATTTTCGCGTCGACCCCATCGAGTTGCGCATGCGCAGCCATTACGAGGAGCGCTACGGCAAACACTTCATTCCCAAGGACATGACCATCCAGGATTTCGGCGTCAGCTACGAAGAGCTGGAGCCGTTTTTCGATTATGCGGAGAAAGTCTTCGGCACCTCCGGCCAGGCCTGGACCGTCAACGGTCAGTTGGTGGGCGAAGGGCGTGGCGGCAACCCGTATGCGCCGGACCGCTCCAATCCGTTCCCGTTGCAATCGCAGAAAAACACCGTCTCCGCACAGCTGTTTCAGAAAGCGGCTGCCGAGGTCGGTTACAAGCCCTACAACCTGCCGTCGGCCAATACCTCGGGGCCTTACACCAACCCCTATGGCGCGCAGATGGGGCCGTGCAACTTCTGCGGATTCTGTAGCGGCTACGTCTGCTACATGTATTCCAAGGCATCGCCAAACGTGAACATCCTGCCGGCGTTGCGCCAGGTGCCCAACTTTGAGTTGCGGCCCAATTCCCACGTGCTCAAGGTCAATCTCGACAGCACCAAAAGCAAAGCCACCGGCGTGACCTACATCGACGCCCAGGGCCGCGAGTGCGAGCAGCCGGCGGACCTGGTGATCCTCGGTGCCTTCCAGTTCCACAACGTGCGGCTGATGCTGCTGTCGGGCATCGGCAAGCCCTACGACCCGATCACCAACGAGGGCGTGGTGGGCCGCAACTTCGCCTACCAGAACATGGCCACCATCAAGGCGTTTTTCGACAAGGACACCCACACCAATAACTTTATCGGTGCGGGTGGCAATGGCGTGGCCATTGATGATTTCAACGCGGACAACTTCGACCATGGCCCCCATGGTTTTGTCGGCGGCTCGCCGATGTGGGTCAACCAGGCGGGCAGCCGGCCGATTGCCGGCACGTCCAACCCCCCGGGCACTCCGGCCTGGGGCAGTGCGTGGAAGCGCGCTACCGCCGATTACTATACCCATCAGGTGTCGATGGATGCTCACGGCGCCCATCAATCCTACCGAGGCAACTACCTCGATCTGGACCCGGTGTACCGCGATGCCTACGGCCTGCCCTTGCTGCGGATGACGTTCGACTGGCAGGAAAACGACATCAAGATGAACCGCTTCATGGTCGAGAAAATGAGCAAGGTCGCCGAAGCGATGAACCCCAAGTCGATTGCCTTGCTCGGCAAGAAAGTCGGCGAGCATTTCAATACGGCGTCCTACCAGACCACCCACCTCAACGGCGGCGCGATCATGGGCACCGACCCGAAGACCAGCGCGTTGAACCGCTATTTGCAGAGCTGGGATGTACACAATGTGTTTGTCCCCGGTGCGTCCGCTTTCCCACAAGGTCTGGGCTACAACCCTACCGGCCTGGTGGCCGCGTTGACCTACTGGTCGGCCCGGGCGATCCGCGAGCAGTACCTGAAAAACCCCGGCCCGCTGGTTCAGGCATAAGGAGCGATGACCATGAAAGCATTTGTTATCGCGACCCTGGCGCTGTTCAGCAGTTGCTCGGTGAGCGCTGCCGAAACCGATCTGATCAAGCAGGGCGAATACCTGGCCCGTGCCGGTGACTGCGTGGCCTGCCACACCGCCAGGGACGGCAAGCCGTTCGCCGGCGGGCTGCCGATGGAAACGCCCATCGGCGTGATCTATTCCACCAACATCACCCCGGATAAAACAGGCCTGGGCGACTACAGCTTCGAAGACTTCGACAAGGCCGTACGCCATGGTGTCGCCAAGAGCGGTAGTACGCTGTACCCGGCGATGCCCTACCCGTCTTACGCGCGTGTCAGCGAAAGCGACATGCAGGCGTTGTACGCGTATTTCATGAAAGGCGTGGAGCCGGTGGCCCAGGAAAACCGCGACAGCGACATTCCCTGGCCCCTGAGCATGCGCTGGCCATTGGCGGCGTGGCGCTGGATGTTTGCGCCTGAGGTGGCGGATTACCAGGCGCCGGCGGGTGCCGATCCGGTGATCAGCCGTGGCGCCTATCTGGTGGAAGGCCTCGGTCACTGTGGCGCGTGCCATACGCCGCGTGCGCTGACCATGCAGGAAAAAGCCCTGAGCGCTGCCGATGGCAACGCGTTCCTGTCCGGCAGCGCGCCGCTGGAAGGCTGGATCGCCAAGAGCCTGCGCGGCGATCACAAGGACGGCCTCGGCAGCTGGAGCGAAGAGCAACTGGTGCAGTTTCTCAAGACCGGTCGCAGTGACCGCAGCGCGGTGTTTGGCGGCATGAGTGACGTTGTCGTCCACAGCATGCAGTACATGTCTGAAGACGACCTGACCGCTATCGCCCGTTACCTCAAGAGCCTGCCTGCGGTCGATCCCAAGGACCAGCCGCATCAGTACGATAAACAGGTGGCCGAGGCGCTGTGGAAGGGCGATGACAGCAAGCCGGGCGTGTCGGTGTACATCGACAATTGCGCGGCTTGCCACCGTACCGATGGCCATGGCTACACGCGAGTGTTCCCTGCGCTGGCAGGCAATCCCGTGCTGCAGACGGCGGATGCCACGTCGTTGATCAACATCGTGTTGAACGGCGGTACGTTGCCAGCCACCCACGCGGCGCCATCGACCTTCACCATGCCGGCGTTTGCCTGGCGTTTGTCGGATCAGGAAGTGGCGGACGTTGTCAGTTTCATTCGTGGCAGCTGGGGCAATAAAGGCACGCCGATCAGCGCCAGCGAGGTGGCCGACCTGCGCAAGAGCGATATGCGCAGCACCTCGGGCGATGACCTGGGGCAGGTCACGCAAAAGCACTGACCGCCGGACGGCACTGGTCATAACGCTTGTGTCTCGATACTGTACATAAAAACAGTGTCGAGGCATTTTCATGACGACTGCGCTGCCGCCCCGTGGCCGGGGCACGGCCACCAATCTGCACAACCGCTTTGCGCCCACCGTCAGCGTGGCTGAAGACGACGGCTGGCATCAGGAAGTGCCGCAGACCCAGGGCACCGAAGTGCGCATCGAAACGGCCAAAACCATCATCACGCGCAACAACTCGCCGGATCTGCCGTTTGATCGTTCGATCAACCCGTATCGCGGCTGCGAGCATGGCTGCATCTACTGCTATGCGCGGCCCAGCCATGCCTATTGGGACATGTCGCCGGGGCTGGATTTCGAAACCCGCCTGATCGCCAAGAGCAATGCCGCCGAGGTACTCGAGCAGCAACTGTCCAGGCCCGGCTATGTGTGTGCGCCGATCAACCTGGGTTCCAATACCGATCCGTACCAGCCCATCGAGCGCGAGTACAAAATCACCCGGCAAACCCTGGAAGTGCTGCTGCGCTATCGGCACCCGGTGACCATCATCACCAAAGGCTCACTGATACTGCGCGACCTCGACCTGCTCACCGAACTGGCCCGGCAACGGCTGGTGGCGGTGATGATCAGCCTCACCAGTCTGGACGACGAACTCAAGCGCATCCTCGAACCGCGCGCGGCGGCGCCCAAGGCGCGTCTGCGGGCCATTCGCGTGATGCGTGAGGCAGGCATTCCGGTGGGTGTGCTGTGCTCGCCGATGATTCCGATGATCAACGACAGCGAGCTGGAAAACCTGCTCACCGAAGCCCACGCTGCCGGGGCGCAAAGTGCGGCCTACATGATGCTGCGCCTGCCGCTGGAGGTGGCGCCGCTGTTCGAGGAGTGGCTGGCGGCACATTACCCGCTGCGCGCGGCCCACGTGATGAGCCTGGTGCGCCAGGTGCGCGGGGGTGAGGTGTACGACAGTCGGTTCGGCGTGCGCATGCGTGGCGAGGGGCCCTTTGCAGACCTGTTGGCACAGCGGTTCAGCAAGGCGCTCAAGCGCCTGGGCCTGGATCGTCGGGAGGGGTATAACCTCGATTGCACGGCGTTCTGTCCACCGGGTAGACAGATGGCACTGTTATAGACTGATCCGGTGAGGTACATCGTTACTGTAGGAATAGTCGCGTTTTGATATCAATGAAACCCTTGATCTAGAGCGGTTCATTCAGCTTGAGTTAAGTTTCGATGGTTACCTTGTTCAGCGAGTGACCAATGAGTCGGTGACCTGGTTTGTGGCAATTGCACAACTATTTCACGGCTCTGGCGTCGAACTGAGCTGAACCCTGCCCCTGCATAAAGTATGAGGATGAATCATGAGTGATAACGATAAACAGCCGTTGGCTGCGTCGGCTTCAGCCCCTCAAGTGGCGGAGTCCGCCGATGCAGCGCTGCAGCACATCGTTGATGGTTTTTTGCATTTCCATCACGACGTCTTCCCCCAGCAGGAAGAATTGTTCAAGAAACTCGCCACGGCCCAGAGCCCACGTGCGATGTTCATTACCTGTGCCGATTCGCGCATCGTGCCCGAGCTGATTACCCAAAGCTCCCCTGGCGACCTGTTCGTGACCCGTAACGTCGGCAACGTGGTTCCGCCCTATGGCCAGATGAACGGCGGCGTATCCACCGCCATCGAGTACGCGGTACTCGCCCTGGGCGTGCAGCACATCATCGTGTGCGGCCACTCCGACTGCGGCGCCATGCGCGCAGTGCTCAACCCCCAGAGCCTGGAGAAGATGCCGACGGTCAAGGCCTGGCTGCGGCATGCCGAGGTCGCCAAGACCATGGTCCATGACAACTGCGACTGCGCCAACGAAGGCGAAAGCATGCAGGTGCTGACCGAAGAAAACGTCATCGCCCAGTTGCAGCATTTGCGCACCCACCCGTCCGTGGCTTCGCGCATGGCCAATGGCCAATTGTTTATCCACGGCTGGATCTACAACATCGAGACCAGCGAGATCCGCGCCTACGACGCGGATCAGTCGGCATTCCGACCGTTGGGCGGTGAAGGTCCGATTCCGTCCGCGACGCCTAAAGCGCGCTTCTAACACACTTCCCTGCCGGGTAAAGCGGTGGCTGCCATGGATGCAGCCAGGCTTTACCGCGCCCGGCGAATGCCTCGGGAGAGTCATCATGCGTGCTGCTCAATTGAAAGCTGTATTGCCACGGGAGCTGCTCGCTTCCGTGGTTGTGTTTCTGGTCGCCCTGCCCCTGTGCATGGGGATCGCGATCGCGTCCGGCATGCCGCCGGCCAAGGGCCTGATCACCGGAATCATCGGCGGGCTGGTGGTAGGCTGGCTGGCGGGGTCGCCGCTGCAGGTCAGCGGCCCGGCGGCGGGCCTTGCGGTGTTGGTGTTCGAGCTGGTGCGTCAGCACGGCATGCTGATGCTCGGGCCGATTCTGCTGCTGGCGGGCTTCCTGCAATTGGTGGCCGGACGTTTGCGCCTGGGCTGCTGGTTCCGCGTGACGGCGCCTGCAGTGGTGTACGGCATGCTCGCGGGTATCGGCGTATTGATTGTGCTGTCGCAGGTGCATGTGATGCTCGACGGTGCGCCCAAGCCTTCCGGGCTGGACAACCTCACGGGCTTCCCGGCGGCGCTGGTCGAAGCGATCCCGACGCTGGGCGGCGGCCTTGGCTGGCAGGCCGGTCTGCTGGGGCTGTCGACCATGCTGGTGATGTACCTGTGGGACAAATTGCGCCCGCAGAAACTGCGCTTTGTGCCCGGTGCTCTGCTCGGTGTGGGCCTGGCGACCGTGACCAGCCTGGTGCTGGCGTTGCAGGTCAAGCGCGTGGAAGTACCGGAAAACCTGGCGGACGCCATCGATTGGCTACGTCCCAGCGACCTGCTCAACCTGGCCGATCCGCAGCTGTTGATCGCGGCGTTCGCCGTGGCATTCATCGCCAGCGCTGAGACCCTGCTGTCCGCCGCCGCGGTTGACCGTATGCACAGTGGGCAGCGCTCGGACTTCGACAAGGAATTGTCTGCTCAAGGTGTAGGCAACATGCTCTGCGGTCTGGTCGGCGCCCTGCCGATGACCGGCGTGATTGTGCGCAGCTCGGCCAACGTCCAGGCCGGCGCCACCACGCGGCTGTCGGCGATGTTCCATGGCCTGTGGCTGCTGGGCTTCGTGCTGCTGCTGTCGAGCGTGCTGCAAAGTATTCCCGTGGCGAGCTTGGCCGGCGTGCTGGTATACACCGGGATCAAGCTGGTGGACATCAAGGCGTTCAAGGCGTTGGGGCGCTATGGGCGGATGCCGATGTTCACCTACGCGGCCACGGCCCTGGCGATCATTTTCACCGATTTGCTGACGGGCGTGCTGGTGGGCTTCGGTCTGACATTGCTCAAGCTCGCGTTCAAGGCCTCACGCTTGAAAGTCAGCCTGATCGACCTGCCGCAGGACGCCGAGATGGAACTGCGCCTGACCGGTGCGGCGACCTTCCTGAAGGTACCGGCGCTGACCCAGGTGCTGTCGACGGTACCGGCGGGGACCACCGTGCATGTGCCGCTCAATAACCTGAGCTACATCGACCATTCATGCCTGGAGTTGCTGGAGGAATGGGGCCGCGCAAATGCGGCGAAGGGCTCGAAGCTGGTGATTGAGGCGCGGGGGCTGAAGCGTCGTCTGGAAGGGCGGATAAGGACCACAACCGGGATTGGATCCGCCCCGGCTTGAACACCAGGGCGGCTCCGTCAAGGTGAGAGGGCTTGTTGTGGCAAGCCCTAATACCGTTCAGTTAAGGAAAATGTGTGGGCTTATTGTGGCGAGCGGGCTTGCCTCGCGTTGGGGTGCGAAGCGCCCCCAATCGAGCAAAACGCGGTGTACCTGATACGGCTCAGCGCCTGGCTTTGGGGCTGCTGCGCAGCCCAACGCAGGACAAGCCTGCTCGCCACAGGGAATCTGCGCTTAACTGAACGGCATTAGGGCAAGCCCGCTCGCCACAAGGGTGTGGTTGACTGCTCATGGGCAGTGTGAAATTTCAGGCTTTAACATCAACACGTTATTTTTGTTTGCTAAGAAGGCGTTTGCGCCCTCCCGCATTTGATCTTTTGGCTGTGCAGATCAGGCAGGCTGATCCAGGGCCAGTTCAACGCCCAACTGCCGTGAAAGGCACGGCCAGCGCTTCCACGCAGCTTCGGTGTTCGGGCTTCTCAGCTTTTCCCGGTAGCGCTCTACCGACTCCAGCGCAAAACTCTCTTCGTTGAGCATTTCATCCACCGCCAGGTGTACCGCCTCGTCCAACTGGTTGGCGAAGGCTTCGCCGATCAATTGGTGGGCAATCAGGTTGGCCACGGTGGTATCCGCCGGTATCAACGGCTGACCGAAATGCTTGATATACAGATCGTTTACTTCTTCCACCAGGCGATGCGCCAGGTAAGCCTCATCGAGCAAACTTTCCAGGCCCTCGTGCCCGGCGAGGATTGACGGTGGCTGCAGGAAAAAATGCTCGGCGATCTTCAGTACCGGTTTGATCTGGCTTTCGATACCGGCTGCGCGGGCCACGTCATTGGCGGCGTCCAGCAGGTCCGGGACGAGGTCGATGTAGGCCGTGACGAAGCGTGTCATGACCCCGTTGCGATCACTTTCAGCCAGGGAAATGGCCGAGTGCAGGTGCGGCAATTGTTTTTCCAGTTGCAGGGCCAGTTGGCCCGTGCTGGCTTCGTGGTGATGGGCACGGGAAATCTGCTCGCGCAATGCGGCGGTGTTCATGGTGGCTCCAGTCAAGCAGGTGTAGGAAAGAGGAGAAGTTAGCCCGTTTATCCGAGCGCCTAAGATGCATTTGTCATAATTACTTCATGGTTATGCGCGTGCGCTATATCCCAGCGCAAATTTTAGTCGCAAAAACGTTTCCGCTCCTGACTTTATCGGGTGGGACTGATCGTTTTTCACTGATTTTCCCGGCTACATCACGAGTTTACGAACGCTGCCTATACTCGACGGTGTCCTCGACTGTGTGGCCCTTGCGGATACTGGGTGGGTGTTATGGCTGAATCTGTTCCGCTCAAACGGTTTATTGCGCGCGTGCTAATCCTCGCGGTGGCGATGTTCGCTTTCAGCTTTGCTCTGGTGCCCATCTACGATGCGCTGTCCAGCGCGTTCGGCCTCAACGACGGGACCACCGGGCAATACAGGGGATCGCAGGTGGTGGACTCGATGCGCCAGGTGCGGGTGCAGTTTCAGTCCACCAATGCCGCCAATATGGCGTGGGATTTTCATGCCAAGGCCAGTGAGGTCGTGGTCCATCCAGGCGCCGTCAGCGAGATGCTGTTCGTGGCCTACAACCCCACCGACAAACCCATGACCGCCCAGGCGGTGCCGAGCATTTCCCCGGCGCAAGCCGCGCCGTACTTCCACAAGACCGAGTGCTTCTGTTTCACCCAGCAAGTGCTGCAACCCGGCGAGCGCATAGAAATGCCGGTACGTTTCATCGTCGACCGCGACATGCCCCGGGATGTGACGCATATAACGCTGGCTTACACGTTGTTCGATATCACTGCTCACTCATCGCCTGTAGCCCTGCGTGGCGAGGGCTAGCTACTGTTTGCCCCCTCCATAACGGAGGCAAATACATGCTCAATCATGATACGTACTACATAACCTGAAGCAGCATTACACCCAGCTGCTTCTCCTGCTTTACACTCCGGCACCTGTTGCTGTCGTTTATCGCCCTGCTCATAAACCACTCCTACTGTTGACCCTATGACTCGAACTCAAAAAACTGTCTTCATGCTGATTGCCCTGGTGGCGTTGATCCTGGGCCTGATCGTTAACAAGGCGATCTCGGGAAGGGGTCAGGTTGACTCTGTGGCGTTGATCGACGCAGGCATCATCCTGCTGCCGCAAAGCCGCCAACTGCCGCCAGTGACCCTGCAAGATCAGAACGGCCAGCCAGTGGTGATCAACGAGTTGAAAGGCAAGTGGAGCCTGCTGTTCTTCGGCTACACCTTCTGCCCGGACATCTGCCCCACTACCCTCGCCCAGTTACGCCAAATCAAGAGTGAGTTGCCCAAGGAGGCTGTGGATAAGTTGCAGGTGATTCTGGTCAGTGTCGACCCGCATCGCGACACTCCGGCGCAGCTCAAGCAGTATTTGGGTTACTTCGATCCGCAGTTCCGCGGCCTGACCGGTGCGACTGTGGATGATGTGCAGAAGGTGTCGAATGCCGTGAGCATCCCCTTCATACCAGCTGACACCAGCAAGCCCAACTACACCGTCGACCACAGTGGCAACCTCGCGATTATCGGGCCGGACGGCACCCAGCGCGGGTTTATCCGCGCGCCGTTGAACAACCAGAAGCTGGTGGCACAGTTGCCGGGGTTGTTGCTGCGCAAGTAAGGCCGGCACAAAAAAAGTGGGAGGGGGCTTGCTCCCGATAGCGGTGAGTCAGTCGACCTATCAGTTGACTGAAGCGCTGCTATCGGGAGCGAGCCCCCTCCCACTTTTTTGACCTCCATCAGGTTGGAGGTCGCAGATTTACGGACGAATCAGAACGCTGGCTTGATCGCACCCTTGTATTTCTCTTCGATGAATTGCTTCACTTCAGGGGTGTGCAAGGCGGCTACCAGTTTCTTCACGGCGTCCGAGTCCTTATTGTCTTCGCGGGTCACCAGGATGTTCACGTAAGGCGAGTCGCTGCCTTCGATCACCAGCGCGTCCTTGGAAGGGTCCAGCTTGGCTTCCAGGGCGTAGTTGGTGTTGATCAGCGCCAGGTCAACCTGGGTCAGCACGCGCGGCAGGGTCGCGGCTTCGAGTTCGCGGAATTTCAGGTTTTTCGGGTTGCCGGTGATGTCCTTGATGGTCGACAGGATGTTGGTCGGGTCCTTCAGGGTAATCAGGCCGTTTTTGGCCAGCAGCAACAAGGCGCGGCCGCCGTTGGTGGCGTCGTTGGGGATGACCACGTTGGCGCCGTCCGGCAGCTCGTCGAGCTTCTTGTACTTGCTGGAGTATGCGCCCAGAGGTTCCAGGTGCACGCCGCCAACGCTCACCAGGTGAGTGCCCTTGGCCTTGTTGAATTCATCCAGGTACGGCTGGTGCTGGAAGAAGTTGGCGTCCAGGCGTTTTTCTGCCACCTGCACGTTGGGCTGCACGTAATCGGTGAAGACCTTGACCTGCAGGTCCACGCCTTCTTTGGCCAGGGCAGGCTTCACGAACTCGAGGATTTCCGCGTGCGGCACCGGCGAGGCTGCAACGGTGAGGGTTTCGGCGTGGGCGGAAAACGCCGCAACGGCGGCAAAAGCGACCAGTAGTTTTTTCATGCAGCAAGCTCCTTGTTCGGTTAATTGCCGGCTTCGGGCCGGCAATGGCCGTTATTTTCGAGAAAAATGCACCACCAGTCGATCGCCGACGGTTTGCAGGATTTGCACCAGAATCAACAGCATTACCACGGTGACCACCATCACGTCGGTCTGGAAGCGCTGGTAACCAAAACGGATCGCCAGGTCACCCAGGCCACCGGCCCCGACCACACCGGCCATGGCCGTGTAGGACACCAGTGTAATCGCCGTCACCGTAATCGCTGCAAAGATGCCGGGCCGTGCCTCGGGCAGCAATGCGTTGGTGATGATCTGGCGAGTGCTGGCGCCCATGGACTGGGTGGCTTCGATGATGCCGCGGTCCACTTCACGCAGGGCGGTTTCCACCAGCCGCGCGAAGAACGGCGTGGCACCGACCACCAGCGGCGGAATCGCACCCGCCACGCCCAGGGACGTGCCCGTGATCAACACGGTGAACGGAATCATCACGATCAACAAAATGATGAAGGGCAGCGAGCGCAGCATGTTCACGATCAGCGACAGCAGCGCGTACAAGCCTTTCTGCTCGAACAGCTGGCGCGGGCTGGTCAGGAACAGCAGCACGCCCAGCGGCAGGCCCAGCAGCACGGTAAAGAACAGCGAACCGAACAGCATGGTCATGGTGTCGCCCGTGGCCAGCCAGATCTCGGACCAGTCGATATTGGCGAAGAAACTCAGGAAAACGTCCATCAGCGCAGCACCTCCATATGGACATCGGCAGCGGTAAATCGCGCAAATGCCGCGTCCATGTCACCGCCGGTGACGGCCAGGGTCAGTTGCCCGTAAGGGATATCTTTGATGCGGTCGATCCGACCGGCGAGGATGCTGTAGTCCACCCCCGTTTCGCGGGCGACGGTGCCCAGCAATGGCGCGTAGGTCGCTTCGCCCTGGAATGTGAGGCGTACGATGCGGCCTGGCACGTGGGCGAAATCATCGCGCTGCTCGCTTTCGTCGATCTGGTCGGCTTCCTGCACGAAACGCTTGGTGGTCGGGTGCTTGGGGTGCAGGAACACCTCGGCCACCGAGCCTTGTTCGACGATGACGCCGGCGTCCATTACGGCCACCTGGTCGCACACGCGCCGGATCACGTCCATTTCATGGGTGATCAGCACGATGGTCAGCTTCAGCTCGCGGTTGATCTCGGCCAGCAGTTGCAACACCGACGCCGTGGTTTGCGGGTCGAGGGCGCTGGTGGCTTCGTCGCACAGCAGAATTTTTGGCTTGGTCGCCAGGGCGCGGGCGATGCCGACGCGCTGTTTCTGGCCGCCGGACAGCTGCGCCGGGTATTTTTTGGCGTGGTCCGACAGGCCCACGCGGGCAAGCAACTCGGCCACGCGCAGGTCGATGGCCTTGCGCGACAACTCGCCGGCCAGGGTCAGCGGCAGTGCCACGTTGTCGGCGACGGTCTTGGACGCCAGCAGGTTGAAGTGCTGGAAAATCATCCCGACCTGCTGACGGAAGCGGCGCAGGCCGTTGGCATCCAGTGCGGTGACTTCTTCGCCGTCGACCGTGATCTGCCCGCCACTCGGTTCTTCGAGGCGGTTGATCAGGCGCAGCAGCGTACTTTTACCCGCACCCGAATGGCCGATGAGGCCGAACACCTGGCCGTTTTCGACGCGCAGGCTGGTGGGGTGCAGGGCGGGGATATCCCTACCGGCGACGCGGTAGGTTTTATGGACGTTTTGAAACTCGATCACGTAGCGAACCTTGTGGGGCGCATGGAAAAGGGATCAGCGGTTAGCCGGGCGCGCATTTTAGCCTGTCCGTATAGTCTTTCTTAGCATTTATTTCGCATTCAACCAGCGATTTGGCAATAACGCGATCAAAGGTCATAAAAAAGGAACGGCCCAAAACCTCATCAGTCACTACTTAAGCAACTCGATTTCCCAGGTGCCGTGCCTGGGGTTTTGCTCAAAAGAGCCGGGGAACGCTCTGGCCACTTTGAATAAGGAGTTTTGACTGATGAGTAACAAGAAGCCAGCCACCCCGCCGAAGAGTGAACTCGCGGGCACCGATACCCTTGACCGTGGCAACACCAACGCCAAATTGCAGGCCCTGGAAGAATTCCGTTCCGACGCGACCGGCCAGGCGCTGCGCACCAACCAGGGCGTGAAGATTTCCGACAACCAGAACAGCTTGAAGGTGGGCGCTCGCGGCCCCTCGCTGCTCGAAGATTTCATCATGCGTGAAAAGATCACGCACTTTGACCATGAGCGCATTCCAGAGCGCATCGTGCATGCCCGTGGTACCGGCGCCCATGGTTACTTCCAGACTTACGAAGACCACTCTGCGCTTAGCAAGGCTGGTTTCCTGCGTATGCCGGAGCATAAAACGCCGGTATTCGCGCGCTTCTCCACCGTGCAGGGCCCGCGCGGCTCCGGCGATACGGTGCGTGACGTGCGTGGTTTTGCCGTGAAGTTCTTCACCGAGGAAGGCAACTTCGATTTGGTGGGCAACAACATGCCGGTGTTTTTCATTCAGGACGCGATCAAATTTCCTGACTTTGTGCATGCCGTAAAACCTGAGCCGCACAACGAGATTCCTACTGGCGGTTCGGCCCACGATACCTTTTGGGACTTCGTGTCGCTGCAACCGGAATCGGCGCACATGGTGATCTGGGCCATGTCCGACCGTGCGATTCCAAAAAGCCTGCGTGCCATGCAGGGTTTTGGCGTGCACACCTTCCGTTTGATCAACACCGAAGGCAAGTCGAGCTTCGTCAAGTTTCACTGGCGGCCAAAGGTTGGCACCTGCTCCCTGGTGTGGGACGAAGCGCAGAAGTTGGCCGGTAAAGACACCGACTACCACCGTCGCGACCTGTGGGAAGCGATTGAGAGCGGCGACTACCCTGAGTGGGAGCTGGGCGTTCAGATCGTTGCAGAAGAAGACGAGCATAACTTCGATTTCGACCTGCTTGACCCGACCAAGATCATCCCCGAAGAGCTGGTGCCGATCACCCCGCTGGGCAAGATGGTGCTTAACCGCAACCCGGACAACTTCTTCGCCGAGGTCGAGCAGGTTGCGTTCTGCCCAGGCCACATCGTGCCGGGTATCGATTTCACCAACGACCCGCTGCTGCAAGGCCGTCTGTTTTCCTACACGGATACGCAGATCAGCCGACTGGGCGGGCCGAACTTTCACGAGATCCCGATCAACCGTCCGGTTGCGCCGTTCCATAATGGCCAGCGCGACGCGCAGCACCGCACCGTGATCGACAAGGGCCGCGCCGCCTACGAGCCGAACTCCATCGACGGCGGCTGGCCGAAAGAAACACCGGCAGGCCCGACTGACGGCGGTTTCGAAACCTATTACGAGCGTGTTGACGCCAACAAGGTGCGTGAGCGCAGCGAGTCGTTCGGCGATCACTTCTCCCAGGCCACCCTGTTTTTCAACAGCATGAGCCACCACGAGAAAGAGCACATCATCGCGGCCTACAGCTTCGAGTTGGGCAAGGTCGAGCGCGAGTACATCCGTGCCCGCCAGGTCAACGAGATCCTCGCCAACATCGACCTGGAACTGGCCAAGCGCGTTGCGCAGAACCTGGGCTTGCCGGCGCCGGCCAAAGGCACCGTGCCTGTGCGTGAGACCTCGGTTAAAAAATCGCCGGCCTTGAGCCAGGTGAACCTGCTGTCGGGTGATATCAAGACGCGCAAAGTGGCGATTCTGGCGGCCAATGGCGTGGACGGCGCAGCGATTGATGCAATGAAAAAAGCGCTGGAGGCAGAAGGTGCCCACGCCAAGTTGCTGGGGCCGACTTCGGCGCCGGTGACGACGGCAGATGGCAAGGCGCTGCCGGTGGATGCGTCGATGGAAGGCATGCCGTCGATTGCCTTTGACGCGGTGTTTATCCCGGGCGGTAAAGCTTCGGTGGACGCGCTGAGCGGTGACGGTGTGGCGCTGCACTATGTGTTGGAGGCGTACAAGCACCTGAAGGCGATTGCGGTCGCCAGTGACGTGAAGCCGCTGTTGGATCTGCTGAAGCTGGAGGCGGACGAGGGGCTGATCGTGGGCGCGGATGCGAAGGCGTTCAAGGCGTTCTTTGCGGCGATTGCCGAGCATCGGGTCTGGGATCGTGAGGCCAAGGCCAAGGCAATTCCGGCTTAACTTATTGGTTGTTTCTTAAACCGCAATCGGGAGCAAGCCCCCTCCCACCCCTGGAATGCGTTCCAGGGGTGGGAGGGGGCTTGCTCCCGATTTGCGTTAGTCCGCCTTGCGCGGAATCAGCACAACCTGCGCCGGAATGTGTTTCAGGATCTGGCGGTGGATCTTCAGCTCATACCCCGAATCAATCCGCTTCACCCGTTTGGTCAGTAATGTGGCCAGCCACGGGTAATCCTCGGTGCGCGGCGCCTGGATGCTCACGTCGCACTGGTAATTCACCACATCGGTGGCAATCGCATCCAGTTGATGGCGCAGGGCTTCGATATCGGTGAGGTTCAACGCCACCGTGGTGCTGGGCGCCGCCGGGTCGATGACCTTGGCGGGCGGCTTGGCTTCGGCGGCTTTCAAGGCGGCCTCGGCTTTGTCCAGCTCGGCTTTGCGCGCATGGCTGATCGCACTGTTGACGCCGCCGGTGAGGGCCGGCGCCTTGGGCATCAGCGCACGGGCACGGCTCAGGGCGGTGGCGGCAGCGTTGACGTCGCCCTTTTGCAGGACGATCTGGCTGCGCTGCAGGTACGCTTCGGCCAACTGGCGTTGGTAAGCCTCCAGCGCCGGGTCATTGGGTGTTTGTGCCTGCAAGGCCGCCAGTTGGTCCTCGGCGGTTGCCAGCTCGCTGCTGGCCAGGTTTTGCTCCAGCTGCGCGATGGCCGCAGCGCGAGCGTCCGGCGTCGCGAGGGCGGCGGGCGGTGTGCTTTGACAGGCGCCCAGCAGCAGGGAAAATGCGGCAAGGAGCAGATAACGGGCGGTGAACGGCTTCATTCCTGCGACTCTCTAATTGCGCAAAAAGCGAGCAAGTCTACACCCCTCGACGGGGCAGGACAAAACTCAGCAGAAACAGGGCCGCGGCCGCGACCACAATCGATGGCCCGGCCGGCGTGTCCTTGAACCAGGACAACGCCAGGCCCCCACAGACGGCAAGCATCCCCAACAGGCTGGCGCCGATTGCCATCTGCTCCGGAGAGCGGGCGTGGCGCTGGGCGGCGGCGGCGGGAATGATCAGCAGCGACGTGATCAACAATACGCCGACAATCTTCATCGCGACAGCAATCACCACCGCGATCAACAACATCAGGGCCATGCGCAGGGCCGGCACCGGCAAGCCTTCGACCTTGGCCAGCTCCTCGTGCACGGTAATCGCCAGCAGCGGGCGCCACAGCGTCACCAGGAGCATCAGCACGGCAGCGCTGCCGCCGAGGATCCACGCAAGGTCGGTCGGGCTGATCGCCAGCAGGTCGCCGAACAGGTAGGCCATCAGGTCGATGCGCACTTCATGCATGAAGCTCAGCACCACCAGGCCCAGGGACAAGGTGCTCGGCGCCAGGATGCCCAGCAGGGTGTCGGAGGCCAGCGGCTGGCGCTGTTGCAGGGTTACCAGCAGCACCGCCAGCAGCAGGCAGCCCACGGTGACGGCGATGGTCGGGCTCACATCCAGCAAAAAGCCCATGGCCACGCCGAGTAGGGCGGCGTGGGACAAGGTGTCGCCAAAATACGCCATGCGCCGCCACACCACGAACGAGCCCAGCGGGCCCGCCACCAATGCCAGAGCCAAGCCTGCCAGCAGGGCGTAGAGCAGAAAATCAGCCATGCTTGCAGCTATCTCCGTGAACGTGCACGTGGGGTGCAGAAGGGTCGTCGACCACGGCGCCATGCAGGTCGTGGGCGTGGTCGTGATGGTGGTGATAGATCGCCAGGCTCTGCGCGTTCTTGCCGAACAGCTCGACAAAGGCCGGGTCGCCGCTGACCTGTTCCGGGTGGCCGGAGCAGCACACGTGGCGGTTGAGGCACACCACCTGGTCGGTGGTGCTCATCACCAGGTGCAGGTCGTGGGACACCATCAGCACGCCGCAGCCATGGCGGTCGCGCAGGCGGGTGATCAGGCTGTACAGCTCGGCCTGACCGGCCACGTCGACGCCTTGCACGGGCTCATCGAGCACCAGCAGTTCGGGCTCGCGCAGCAGGGCGCGGGCCAGCAGCACGCGCTGCATTTCGCCGCCGGAGATGCTTTGCACCGGGCTGTCGATCACCTGCTCGGCGCCGACTTCCTTGAGCGCGGCCTTGGCGCGGGCGCGGTCAACGCCGGGCACCAGGCGCAAAAAGCGCAGCACGGATAACGGCAAGGTCGGATCGACGTGCAATTTTTGCGGCATGTAGCCCACGCGAAGCTTGGGCTTGCGCCACACGCTACCGGTGTCGGGCTTGAGCAGGCCGAGCACGGCGCGCACCAGGGTGGTCTTGCCGGCGCCGTTGGGGCCGATCAGGGTGACGATCTGCCGTGGCTGGACACTCAGGGCGATGTTATCCAGCACGGTTTGCCCGGCGAACGTGACCCCGACCTGCTCCAGGCGGATTAACGCGTTGCTCATCAAGCCCCCTGGCAGCCCGAGCACAGGCCGACCACTTCGACCGTTTGCCCTTCGACCTGAAAGCCCACCTCGGCAGAACTCTTGATGATCGCGTCGCTGATGCTTTTTTGTTCAAGCTCGATGGCGGCGTGGCACTCGCGGCAGATCAGGAACTGGCCCTGGTGCGCGTGTTCGGGGTGGTTGCAGCCGACGAAGGCGTTGAGCGAGGCGATGCGGTGCACCAGGCCGTTTTCCAGCAGGAAATCCAGCGCGCGATACACGGTAGGCGGCGCGGCGCGACGGCCGTCCTGTTCGCTGAGCACGCCGAGAATGTCGTAGGCGCCCAGCGGCTTGTGGCTTTGCCACACCAGTTCCAGCACGCGGCGACGCAGGGCGGTCAGGCGCAAACCCTTTTGCGCACACAGGGTGTCGGCTTCCGCCAGCGCGGTGTGCACGCAGTGAGAATGGTCGTGGGGACGGCTGGCAAGCGGTGTTTTAGGCATGAGCGGCGACAGACATTTGATAGAGACGTTATTATGTTACCCGTTCCTACGCCATTGAGTGGTCATCGTGTCCCGACTTTTTCCAGTTTTTGTCATATTTATCGCCAGTTTTTTCGTTGCGGGGGCCGCTCAGGCCGAGGTCAAGGTGCTGACCAGCATCAAGCCGTTGCAGCTGATTGCCGCCGCTGTGCAGGACGGCGTGGCGGTTCCCGAGGTGTTGTTGCCGCCGGGTGCGTCGCCGCATAACTTCGCGTTGCGCCCATCCGACGTACGGCGCGTGCAGTCGGTGGACCTGCTGTATTGGATCGGTCCGGACATGGAAAGCTTCCTGCCGCGCGTGCTCAAGGGCCGCAGCGCGCCAACGGTGGCGGTGCAGGACCTGCCTGGCATGAAACTGCGTCGCTTCGCCGAAGATAGCCACTCTCACGCCGACGATGCCGACGAGCATGACCACGATCACCGTCCGGGCAGCCTGGATGCGCACGTGTGGCTGTCCACGGTCAATGCGCGAGTGATCGCAGCGCGCATGGCGGCTGACCTGAGTGCCGCCGACCCGCAGAACGCCGGCCGTTATAAGAGCAACGTGAAGGCTTTTGACGAGCGTCTGGACGCATTGGATGCGCGTCTGAAAAAGCGCCTGGCAGGGATCGCCGGCAAACCTTATTTCGTGTTCCACGAAGCCTTCGATTACTTCGAAGAGGCTTACGGGCTCAAGCATGCCGGCGTGTTCAGCGTTGCCGCCGAAGTGCAACCGGGCGCCCAGCATGTCGCGGCGATGCGCACGCGTCTGCAGGAAGTGGGCAAGACCTGTGTGTTCAGCGAGCCGCCGCTGCGCCCGCGTCTGGCTGAAACCCTGGTGGCGGGTCTGCCGGTAAAACTGGCGGAGCTGGATGCGCTGGGCGGTTATACACCGGCCACCGCTAATGGCTACGAGCAAGTGCTGGACAAGCTGGGTAACGACCTGGCGGGGTGCCTGGAATCGCTTTAAGACCAAGCGAAGATCAAGTGTGAGAGGGGGCTTGCTCCCGATGACAGTGTGCCAGGCATGCATAAGTTGCCTGATACGCCGCTATCGGGAGCAAGCCCCCTCCCACATTTTTTGATCCGGTAAGGCTTCAGAGGGCGAACGGCAGGTGGACGCTGACCCGCTGGCGTTGCGCCAGGCGGTGTTCGAACTCCGCTGGATCGTGAATCAGCACATCCTGCCCGGCAAACGACTCAGCAGCAATCAGGCGCGACAGCCAGAACCGTACGCACGCCACCCGCAGCATCGTCGGCCACAGTTCGGCTTCCTTCGCGGTAAACGGTCGTAGCCCCGCATAGGCGCCCAGCAACGCACGGGCCCGCGGCCCATCGATTGCGCCTTCTGCGTTCGAGCACCAGTCATTCAGCGCAATCGCGACGTCATACAGCATCGGCCCGGAGCAGGCGTTGTAGAAGTCGATCAGGCCGGTCAGGTGGGTGCCTTCGAACATCGCGTTGTCGCGGAACAGGTCGCCATGGAGGTTGGCCCGCGGCAGGGCCAGGATGTCGGCCTTGTGCGCCTGGATCTCGGCCAGCGCGTCCTGCAACAGGCTTTGCTGCGCGGCGTTCAAGTGCGAAACAATCTGTGCACCTTCACTGAGCATCCAGTCCAGCCCGCGGTCGGTCTTGCGTTCCAGCACCTTGTCGCCCTGGGTGGCCTGGTGCAGATGGCCGAGCAGTTCGCCGACCTGGGCGCAATGCTGCGCATTGGCGTGCGTGATGTGCTTGCCGGCCAGGCGCGGTTGCAGCAGCGCCGGTTTGCCGGCCAGCTCGCGCAAGGCGACGCCGTCGGTGGTGCGCAGCGCGTAGGGCACCGGCAGGTCGGCGTCGTGCAGTACGTCGAGCAGCTCGATGAAAAACGGCATTTCTGCCACAGGGCCGCGCTCAACCAGGGTCAGGACGAACTCGCCCTGTTCCAGGCTGATGAAGAAATTGGTGTTTTCGCTACCAGCGGCAATCCCCTGGAAGTCGAGCAGGCGGCCGAGCCCGTAGGGCGCGAGAAAGGTTTCCAGCTCGGGCCGAGCCAGGGGGGTAAACACAGACATGGGTAAACTGCCGTTACGGACGCTGCGAATTGCAGCGTCGATTAAAGTGGGGAAATCATTTCCATTCGAAGATCTTCCATGACGGAATCAGCATATCCGGCTGGTCAGAGCGGATGAAGTTCGCGTCGGTTCCGTCCGCGCGCACCAGAAAATACGGCGGTGCACCTTTGGGCGTGACCTTGATCGCATACAGAAAGCCATTCTGGCGGTACTCCTGGATGGTCTTGTCGCCTTCCGTGCGAATGGTCACTTCCGGGTCGGCCGATGGCGCATCGTCTGCCGCCATGGCAGCCATCGGAGCGAGTGCAATCAGGCCAGTCAACAGCAGGCGATTGAATGTACGCATGATAACCTTGTCCCTTTGTTTTCATTGGTCCGGCTATTCTAGCGCCTGACCCGCCGAAAAGGTTGATCCTGCTCATGAGCCAAGCGCCCCTCGTCCTGGTGGACGGTTCTTCTTATCTGTACCGCGCCTTCCATGCACTGCCACCGCTGACCACCTCCAAAGGCCTGCCGACCGGCGCGGTCAAGGGCGTGCTGAACATGCTCAAGAGTCTGCGCCGGCAGTACCCAGACAGCCCGTTCGCGGTGGTTTTCGACGCCAAGGGTGGGACTTTTCGCGATGACATGTATGCCGATTACAAGGCCAATCGTCCGAGCATGCCCGATGACATGCGTCTGCAGATCGAGCCGCTGCACCAGAGTGTGATCGCTCTGGGCTTTCCGTTGCTGTGCGTCGAAGGCGTCGAAGCCGATGACGTGATCGGCACCCTCGCCCGCAGCAGCGCGGCCGCCAGCCGGCCGGTGGTGATTTCCACCGGTGACAAGGACATGGCGCAGTTGGTCGACGGGCACATTACCCTGGTCAACACCATGACCGGTAGCGCGATGGACGTAGAGGGCGTGAAGGAGAAATTTGGCGTCGCTCCGGAGCAGATCATCGATTATCTGGCATTGATGGGCGATTCGTCCGACAACATTCCCGGCGTGCCGGGCATTGGTCCCAAGACTGCCTCCGGCTTGTTGGTGGGCGTCAATGGCGGCCTCAAAGAGCTTTATGAGCAGTTGGACATTGTGCCGAGCCTGCCGATTCGCGGCGCCAAGACCTTGCGCGCCAAGCTGGAGGAGCACCGCGAGATGGCGTTCCTGTCGTACCGGTTGGCCACGATCAAGATCGATGTGCCGCTGGATATCGGCCTGGACGACCTGCACCTGATCGAACCGGACCGTGAAAAGCTGCTTGAGCTGTACACCCTGCTCGAGTTCAAGAGCTGGTACGACGAGATTCAGCGCGATGCCAAGCGCGTCGAGCTGAGCGCGGCGCCCGTGGCGGTCGAGGTGGTCGAGGCTGTACCCACGGCTCCCCTGGAAACGGCCTACACCACTATCCTCGACCAGCCGACCTTCGAGCTATGGTTGAAGAAGCTCCAGGATGCACCGTTGTTCGCGTTCGACACCGAAACCACCGGCATCGACGCGCAAAAAGCGCAATTGGTCGGGGTGTCCTTCGCCGTGCAGTCCCATGAAGCGGCCTACATCCCGCTGACCCACTCCTACATCGGCGTGCCGGACCAACTGGACCGTGACACCGTGCTGCTTGCCTTGAAACCGCTGCTGGAAGACCCGGCCAAACTCAAGGTCGGCCAGCACGCCAAGTTCGACATGAACATCCTCGCCAACTGCGCCATCGGCGGCGACCCGGCGCAAGGCATCACCGTGCGCGGCATTGCTTTCGACACCATGCTTGAGTCCTATGTGCTCAATGCCACCGTCACCCGGCACGACATGGACAGCCTGGCGAAGAAGTACCTGGACTACGACACCGTCAGTTTCCAGGACATCGCCGGTAAGGGCGCCAAGCAACTGACCTTTGACCAGATCGCACTGGAACAGGCCGGCCCGTACGCAGCCGAAGATGCCGACGTGACCTTGCGTCTGCACCAGGCGCTGCACGCGCAATTGGCCGCGATCCCGAGCCTGGCCAGCGTGCTGTCGGATATCGAAATTCCGTTGGTACCGGTGCTGGCGCGCATCGAGCGTCAGGGCGCGCTGGTGGACAAGGAGTTGCTGGGTATCCAGAGCATCGAATTGGGCCACAAGATGGTCGAACTGGAGCGCCAGGCATTCGAGATCGCCGGTGAGGAATTCAACCTGGGTTCTCCCAAACAGCTCGGCTCGATTCTCTACGACAAGCTCGGCATGCCGGTGCTGAAAAAGACCGGCAAGGGGCAGGCCTCGACGGCGGAAGAAGTGCTGGCCAAACTGGCCGAGGATGACTATCCGCTGCCCAAGGTGCTGATGCAGTACCGCAGCATGAGCAAGCTCAAAAGCACCTATACCGACCGCCTCCCGGAACAGATCAACCCGCGCACCGGGCGTATCCACACGTCTTATCACCAGGCGGTGACCGCGACCGGGCGCCTGTCTTCCAGCGACCCGAACCTGCAGAACATCCCGGTGCGCACCGCTGAGGGGCGGCGCATCCGCCAGGCGTTTGTCGCGCCCAAAGGTTACAAGCTGCTGGCAGCGGACTATTCGCAGATCGAGCTGCGCATCATGGCGCACCTGTCCAGGGACGAAGGCTTGATGAATGCCTTCCGTCACAATCTGGATGTGCACACCGCCACCGCGGCCGAGGTGTTCAAGGTGGAGTTGGGCGAGGTCACCTCCGACCAGCGCCGCAGTGCCAAGGCGATCAACTTCGGCCTGATCTATGGCATGGGCGCGCAGAAGCTGGGCAAGGACATTGGCGTCGATACCAAGACCGCCAAGGCCTATATCGACGTGTATTTCGCCCGCTATCCCGGGGTCCGCGAGTACATGGAGCGCACCCGCGCCCAGGCTGCCGACCAGGGCTACGTGGAAACTTTCTTCGGCCGCCGCCTGTATGTGCCGGATATCAATTCCAACAGACCCCAGGAACGCGCCGCCGCCGAGCGCACGGCGATCAACGCGCCGATGCAGGGCACCGCCGCCGATATCATCAAGAAAGCCATGGTGCGCGTGGATAACTGGCTGACCGACTCGGGTCTGGATGCCAAGGTGATTCTGCAGGTACACGATGAATTGGTGCTGGAGGTGCGTGAGGATCTGGTCGCCGAAGTCAGCGAGAGGATTCGTGAGCACATGAGCGCTGCCGCGCAACTGGACGTGCCCCTGCTGGTGGAAGTGGGTGTGGGCAACAACTGGGACGAAGCGCACTGACGGCGGGCGTTCGCCACCGGCAACGGGCGGTGGCACAGCGTTTGACGTGGGAAATAGCCTTCAGGTGTTTCACAGTTTTTCGAGCGAGCCGGAACTTAACCTGTGAATTGCTACTCAGAGTCTCTGAATGGGTGGTGAAGCCCTTCAAAGCTCCTATGTTGTGTTAAGTGTTGGCAGATATCCGGACTCCGCCCTAGCGGTCCGGAACTTGAACCCCGAACTTCCCCTCCCCATACGAAGTCCGGGGTTTTTTTTGCCTGCAGAAAAGCTATTCGGCGATTTCTGCGCCCTTGTCTGCCAATTCCATCCAGCCGGCCAGCACGGTGTAGGCGTCTTCCAGGCCCATGCGCTTTGGCGCCGAGAACAGCTGGATGGTGATGGTGTCACCCCAGCCCTTGCGGATTTCGGCCTGCACCTTGAGCAAGGTGTTCTTGGCCGCGCCGTAGGTGAGCTTGTCGGCCTTCGTCAGCAGGATATGCATCGGCATGCCGCTGGCGACAGCCCAGTCGAGCATCAGCAGGTCGAAGTCGGTCATTGGATGACGGATGTCCATCATCAGGATCAACCCTTTCAAACTCTCGCGGCCACCCAGATAGGCCTCCAGGTGACGCTGCCAGTGCAGCTTCAGCGGGATGGGTACTTTCGCGTAACCGTAGCCTGGCAGGTCGACCAGACGACGCTCGTCGTCCAGCTTGAAGAAGTTGAGCAGTTGCGTGCGGCCCGGGGTCTTCGAGGTGCGCGCCAGGCTGGCGTGGGTCAGGGTGTTCAGTGCGCTGGACTTGCCAGCGTTGGAGCGGCCGGCAAAGGCGACTTCAAAGCCTTCGTCATCGGGGCATTGGTCCACTTTGGCGGCGCTGAGCATGAAGGTGGACTGTTGGCACAGACCGAGGATGGGATTCTTGAGTTGCATGAGATTTCCGATGTGAGCGGTGCCGAAAAAGGGGGCGGCAAGCGGTGTCGTTTCCGTTTAAGTAACGCGAGTATATGATGCCGCAGATTTTGTGTGTGCTTTCATGGCGCTCAGGCTACACAGGAACCCCAGGCGCTGTACAACCGAGTTTGTGTTCAAAGGCAATACCGCGCGTGGTTTTATGCAGGGCCGCAAGGCTGGAGATCACCAGGTCGTCGATCCGTTGATGATGAGTAAACCCGGTAGATAACGTTTAAAACTTCTGGCCGCAGTTGGATGAGTAGTTGGATTAGCTGATGAATAAACTGATCGTGAGTCTGCTGTTGGCCCTGGGCATCACCGGTGTTGCCCAGGCTGCGGGTGACGCCAAGGCGGGCCAGACCAAAATTGCCGTATGTGGGGCCTGCCACGGGCCCGATGGCAACAGCCCGGTGCCGAATTTTCCCAAGTTGGCAGGTCAGGGCGAGCGCTACCTGGCCAAGCAGATGCACGATATCAAGGACGGCAAGCGTACGGTGCTGGAAATGACCGGCTTGCTGGCCAACTCCAGCGACCAGGACATCGCCGACCTCGCGGCATACTTTGCCGCCCAGAAAGGCAGCGTGGGCGCCGCTGACCCCAAGCTGGTCGCCCGTGGCGAAAAGCTGTTCCGCGGCGGTGACCTGAGCAAGGGCCTGCCGGCCTGCACCGGTTGCCACGCGCCCGATGGCACAGGCAATGCTGCCGCGGGCTTTCCGCAGTTGAGCGGTCAGTACGCGCAGTACACCGCCAAACAACTGACTGATTTTCGCAAGGAAGACGCAGGCCGGGCCAACGATGGCGAGGCGATGACTATGCGCACCATCGCCCGCAAGCTCAGCGATGAGGACATTGCGGCCCTCTCCAGTTACATCGAGGGTCTGCACTGACGGGCCGCGACGTTAACACTCGATTAATCCCGCGATGCAAGCATAAAAAGGGTGGCCCGGGCCGCCCTTTTTTGTGGCCGCTGCCGTTACACTAACGAACTCATGTCCGCGTAGACCTGTCACAACTAAAGGTCGCGTGAGGCGACTTTATTTGTCCAGGAGTAAAGCATGCGTAATCTGATCCTCAGCGCCGCTCTCGTCACTGCCAGTCTTTTCGGCATGACCGCACAGGCCGCCGATGTGCCGCTTGAAGCCGGTAAAACCTACGTCGAGCTGGCTAACCCGGTGCCGGTTTCGGTACCAGGCAAGATCGAGGTGGTGGAGCTGTTCTGGTATGGCTGCCCGCATTGCTACGCATTTGAACCGACCATCAATCCCTGGGTCGAGAAACTGCCCAAAGACGTGAACTTCAAACGCATCCCGGCCATGTTCGGCGGCCCTTGGGATGCCCACGGCCAATTGTTCCTGACCCTGGAAGCCATGGGTGTCGAGCACAAGGTGCATAACGCCGTATTCAACGCCATCCAGAAGGAAGGCAAGCGTCTGACCAAGCCGGACGAAATGGCTGACTTCGTGGCCACCCAGGGTGTCGACAAAGAAAAATTCCTCGCTACCTTTAACTCCTTCGCCATCAAGGGCCAGATCAAGCAGGCCAAGGAACTCGCGCAGAAGTACGGGGTGCAAGGCGTGCCTACCATGATCGTCAACGGCAAATACCGTTTCGACCTGGGCTCCACTGGTGGTCCTGAAGCGACCCTCAATGTCGCTGACCAACTGATCGCCAAAGAGCGTGCAGCCAAGTAAGGGGCTCGTCATGCGCCGCTGGGGAACCGAACGTGGCATTGGCCTGCACGAACCGCAGGTCAATGAACATCACCTGGAGTCAACGGGCCTGCCGGCGGACAGCCGTCTGCGCTTGCTCAGCTTCAATATCCAGGTGGGCAACAGTACCGAGAAGTATCGGCACTACCTGACCCGTGGCTGGCAGCACCTGCTGCCCCACAAAGGGCGCACCGGTAACCTGCAGAAGATCGGCACCCTGCTCAATGACTTTGATCTGGTCGCATTGCAGGAAGCTGACGGCGGCAGTCTGCGCTCGGGCTATATCAACCAGGTGGAACACCTGGCCCAGCTCGGCGGCTTCCCCTACTGGTACCAGCAACTCAATCGAAACCTCGGGCGTCTGGCGCAGCACAGCAATGGTGTGCTCAGCCGCCTGAAGCCGACGGCCATCGAGGATCACCCGCTTCCAGGCCCGAAGGGGCGCGGCGCAATCCTCGTGCGATTCGGCGAAGGCCCGGAAGCGCTGGTAGTGGTGATGATGCACCTTGCCCTCGGCGGGCGGACGCGCAACCTGCAACTGGCCTACGTGCGCGAGCTGATCGGCAACTACAAGCACCAGGTGTTGATGGGGGACATGAACACCCACGCCAACGACCTGCTTCTGAATTCACCGTTGCGTGACCTCGGGCTACTGGCGCCGCAGGTCGAAGCGACGTTTCCCAGCTGGCGCCCGCAGCGCTGCCTGGACCATATCCTGCTCAGCCCGACCCTCACGCTGGAAAGTGTGCAGGTCCTGGCGCAGCCCATTTCCGATCACCTGCCCGTCGCGGTAGAGATTCGTCTGCCGGGTTCGCTCACGGTTGATGCATTGCCCGCGTTGAGCACCAGCCCTCGCGGACCCCTTGCATGAGCGACGACGCCGAGCGCTGGAAAGAAAAATACCTGTTAAGCATCGAGCAGCAGGACAAGCTCGAACGCCGTTGGGCCGCCCG
This sequence comes from Pseudomonas sp. MH9.3, assembly GCF_034354675.1. Taxonomy (NCBI): domain Bacteria; kingdom Pseudomonadati; phylum Pseudomonadota; class Gammaproteobacteria; order Pseudomonadales; family Pseudomonadaceae; genus Pseudomonas; species Pseudomonas sp. MH9.3. The sequence goes on from NZ_CP133785.1 coordinate 3,773,782, forward strand.
CCTCGACCTGCTGCGCCGGGGCCTGGTGCGCAGTACGCTGGCCGCTGAAGGCACCGACCGCGCCGTCGACCAATGCATGAAGGAAATGCGCGATGTGGTGCGCACCGACGACATGGACGCCGCCCTCGCCGCCTTGCTGCCGCGCCTGGAAAAAGCCGTGCTCGATTCAGAGCAGCGCCGCGAGACCCGTGTCGACCAGATCAGCACCGCGCTCACCGCCCTGGTCGCCCAGCTGCAGCAATTGCCACTGCCGCGCGAGGTGGCGCGCCCGCTCAAAGCCTTCGCCAAGCAACTGGACAGTCGCGTGGGCCAGGCTCGTGAGATTCCGCTGCTGCTCAGCGAATTGAGCAGCCTGCAGGGGCAGGCGTTGAATAATCTGGAGGCTGACGGCGAAACTCCACGGCCTGGTCCAGGTTTGCTGCAACGCTTGTTCGGGAGCGCCAAGGAGGTCGCTCCCGAAACGGTGGCCGATGAGCCTCCGGTAAAGCCGACGTCAAAACCGGTTGCTCCAGAGCCTGTGACTGAAGAGCAGGCCGCTGCACCTGCCGAACCGCCACCCCAAGTCTTGCCGACCCCTGCGCCATTGCCGCAATCGCTGACAGCAGCGCCTGCGGTTGAAGTCGCCGCACAACCCAGGGTCGAAGCGGCACTTGCAGAAATCGCCGTCGCCGAACCTGCCGCTGATCCTGAACCCGAACCTGAAGCCGAAGAGCCGCCCAACCAAAGCGCGCTCGCGGCCTTTATTGAAACCCCCGAAGTGCTGGTTGATACACCGGAGGAGACCAGCATCGGCAGCCTGTCGCTGCCGCCCGTTCTTGAGGACGAAGAAGCCGACGAGCAGCCCGGGGAAAGCGGCTATGCCCTGCCCGACTCGCCGGAGCCTTCCTACAGCTCCGTGGCCCGGCATATCGAAAGCACCTTGCTCGGCCTGCTGGAAGACCTGAGCCTCCCAGAGCGCCACCGGCCCCAGGCCGAAGCCATGCGCGAGCGCCTGGCCAATGGTTTGAACTGGTACGAGTTGCTGCCGATTCTCGATGACCTGGCGGTGCTGATGCTGGCGGTCACCGACAGCGGCCAGCATGAGTTCGAGGCTTATCTCAAGCACCTCAACGAACGTCTTGAAGCGTTTCAGGGCCATCTGCAGGTGGCCAGCGATGACCACCTCGACAGCCGCTCCGCCGCCCGCCAGCTTGACACGCAGATACGTGAACAGGTCGACGGCTTGCAAAGCAGCGTGCAGGAAGCGGCCGACCTGGACAGCCTCAAGCAGGTATTGGAAAGCCATATCGAAGGCTTGCTCGGCACCATGGACGAGCACCGCCAGCAACGGGACCAGCGCGAAGAGGAAGTGGCAGCGCGGCTCCAGGGGCTGGCCGAACGCGTCGCCCACATGGAGCAGGAAGCGCTGGGCTATCGCGAACATATGGAGGTGCAGCGTCAGAAGGCGTTGATTGACCCGCTGACCCGCCTGCCCAACCGCGCGGCGTGGAGCGAGCGTCTGGACCACGAGGTCAACGCCTGGCATCAGCGCGGCAACAGCCTGTCGCTGGCGATGCTGGACCTGGATCACTTCAAGCGCGTCAACGACGGCTACGGCCATCTGGCCGGCGACAAGGTGTTGAAGATCATCGCCAACGTGCTGCGCAAGCACCTGCATGGCCGCGACTTTATTGCGCGCTTTGGCGGCGAAGAGTTTGTGTTGCTGATGCCCGACACTTCACTCACTCAGGCGCTGGCTGTGGGCGAAGTGCTGCGGTCGGCCATCGAGGCCTGCCCCTTCCACTTCAAGGGCGAGCCGGTGACGATCACGCTGTCCATGGGCGTGGCGCAGTTCCAGCCGGGGGAGCGCAGCGACGTGGCGCTCAAACGCGCCGACGAGGCGTTGTATCGCGCCAAGGCCGCTGGGCGCAATCAGGTGCAGGCGGCGTAAAAATGTTCCATTTCATGATTTGAGCGCTGTGTCACACACCTTACGTTACACTGTTGCATTACCGTCTTCAGCGTGACGTCACTCCCTATGAAAACCCTGTACTTCGCCTTCCTGTTCATTCTGCTCGCCGGCTGCGCCAGCGGTCCGCGCATTGACACCAACCATCCCTCGGTCAACCACGACAATCGCGTGCAGTTCGTGATCGTCCACTACACCTCCACCAACCTTGAGCGCTCGCTGGCCTTGCTCACCCACGGCCAGGTCAGCAGCCACTACCTGATCGGCGACGACGCCAGCGCCACCATCTACAAGCTGGTGGATGAGAGCCAGCGCGCCTGGCATGCCGGGGAAAGCCAGTGGGCGGGCCGCACGTGGCTCAACTCCAGCTCCATCGGTATTGAAATTGTCAACCCCGGGTACACGGACACGCCGACCGGTCGCCTGTGGTACCCCTATTCAGAGGCCCAGGTGAAGTCCTTGGTGGTGTTGCTCAAGGACATCAGTAAACGCAACGGCATCGATCCCAAGAACATCATTGGTCACAGCGACATCGCGCCGCTGCGCAAACTCGACCCTGGTCCATTGTTCCCCTGGAAGCGTCTGGCCGACGAAGGCCTGGGCCAGTGGCCCGACGCCCAGGCGGTCGCCCGCTTCCGGCAGCAGTACGCAACGCAGCTGCCGAGCATCACCTGGTTCCAGGAAGAGTTGGCGAAGTTGGGCTACCCGACGCCGCAGACCGGCGAACTGGACGTGGCCACGCGGCATGTGATCGCGGCGTTTCAGATGCACTTCCGTGCGTCGCTGTTCGACGGCACGCCAGACGCCGAAAGCGCCGCGATCCTGAGTGCTCTGAACCAACGCTAAACCCCAGGCAGGCGCGTGGCGAGCGACCTTTATGGTGAGCGGCCTCTGTGGCAGCGGGCCCTGTGGCGAGCGGGCTTGCCCCGCGTTGGGCTGCGCAGCAGCCCTAATCAAAACAACACGGTTTATCTGACGCAACGCGGTGCCTGACTGGGGCTGCTGCGCAGCCCAACGCGGGGCAAGCCCGCTCGCCACAGGGTTCGCTCCCGACGAAGCGTTCGAACTAGAGGGGCAACGCCATATAAAACTGCGTACCCTGCCCCGGCCGCGAGTACACGCCCATGCGTCCGCCGTGCAATTGCACGATTTCCTTGCACAGTGCCAGCCCCAGGCCTGCGCCACCTTTCTTGCGGCCCACCTGCACGAAAGGTTCGAAGATGCGCCCTTGCTGGCCATAGGCAATGCCTTCGCCATTGTCTTCGACGCTGACAATCACCCGCTCGCCATGGCGTCGCGCCTGCAGGTGGATTTGCCCGCCTTCGGCGGTATGACGCAGCGCGTTGGCCAGCAGGTTGTCGAGCACCCGCTCCAGTTGCGCCTGATCGGCGTACAGCCGTGGCACGTCGGCCTGGGCTTCCACTAGCAATTCAATATGTTGCGCGTTTGCCGTCTCGGCAAAGCGCGCGCGCGCATGCTCGAGCAGGTCCGTCACGTCGCATGGCCCTAGCGTGAGTTTCTGCAGGCCATTCTGGTAGCGCGAGAAGTTGAGCAAGTCGTTGATCAACTGCATCAGGCGCTGCATCTCTTCGTTGACCGTATCCAGCAGGTCCGCCTCACGGGACTCTGCCGGAAACTTCGCGCGCTCGCGAAAAAGACCAAACGCCATGTGCATGCCGGTCACCGGCGTGCGCAACTCGTGTGAGGCGCGCAATACGAACTCGCTGCGCACCCGCTCGAAGGCACGCTGCTCGGTGACGTCATGCAGCACCATCACCGCGCCGAGGATATGCCCCTGGGTATGACTCACCGGCGTAAGGCTGTAGGTCAGCAGGCGCAATTCGCCTTCGACGTCCACTTCCAGATCATCCGGCGCCCGCTCCAGGTTGCCGCCGCGCAGCACCAACTGCAATTGTTCATCCAGTTCCGGGCGCACCAGCGCTTCGCCCAGTCCCTGCCCCAGGCGCTCCTCGTCCCAGCCCAGTTGACGCTGTGCCACAGGGTTGAGGTGCTCAAGGCGGCCTTGGCGATCGATCATCAGCAGGCCGTCGTCGATGCTGTCGAGCACCGCCTGCAGGCGCTGCTGGCCGGCCAGAAGTTCGTCGACATTGGTTGCCTGATGCTGGCGCAGCGCCTCGGCCATGATGCCGAAGCGCCGGGTCAGCTGGTTCATTTCCGCCGCTGACGAGATCGGCAGCGTCACCTCGAAATCGCCCTGCCCGATCTTGTCGGCCGCCTTGGCCAGGGCTTCGATCGGCCCACCAAAGCGTCGTGCGATGCCATGGGCGGTGATGAAGCCGATAATCAGCACGGCAAGTCCAACCACCCCCAGCGCCGCAGCGATCAATAATGCACGGTTGCGCGACTTGTGTTCGCTGGCGTTGATGTTTTCCAGGGCTTGTTTGTGTTCGGCGATCAGGCCATTGCGCAAGGCGTTGAAGCTATCGGTCAGTTTCTGATTTTTTTTGTTCGCCAGTGGCGATCGCTGGGCTTCGTCGAACGCTTTCAGAAAGTTCAGGTAGTCGATGCGCGCCTGGCTGAAACCGTTGATTCGTCCATCACGCTTTTCATGGGCGATACCTTCGTCCAGCAACGCAAAATATTGCTGCTTGGACGTCTCCAGGGCCTTGGCGTCGGGTTGCTCTTCCAGCATCAGGATCAACTGGTCCCCCAGGCTCTGACGCAGCTTGAGCCCCAGGTCCAGGGTGATGAAGTTGCTGCGGATCAGGGATTCCTGGCTCTTTGCCATTTGCATCACGCTGACCAGCCCCAGCACCAGGCCCAACAGGGCCACGGTGATCAGTGCGGAGATGCTCAGGAATAACCGAGTGCGCAGTTTCATCGCAAGCTTCATAGGGCAAAGCTCACAGGTTGTACTGTTTGCGTTTGCGGTACAGCGTCGAGGCGTCGATACCCAGTGTACGGGCCGCCTGATCCAGGGTGTCGCTGGTGGCCAGTACCGCGCCGATGTGGGCTTTTTCCAGCTCATCCAGGCTCAACGCCGCACCGATGCGCGGCGCATTGTTGGTCGGCTGTTCCGCCATCCCCAGGTGGCTGATCTCGACTTTTTCCTGGGGGCAGATAATGCTCGCGCGTTCCACGACGTTGCGCAGTTCGCGGATATTGCCCGGCCAGCGGTAGTTGAGCAGTGCTTCGCGAGCCTGGTCGCTGAAACCTCGCGCCGGTCGTGCGTAGTCCTTGACGAAGCGCGCCAGGAAACGGTCCGCCAGGGTCAGGATGTCTTCACTGCGTTCGCGCAACGGCGGCAGGTGCAAGGTGATGACGTTGAGACGGTACAGCAGGTCTTCACGGAAGCGGCCGTCACGCACCATGTCTTCCAGGTTCAGGTTGGTGGCCGCGAGGATGCGCACATCGGCGCGGCGGGTCACCGGATCGCCGACGCGTTCGTATTCCTTGTCCTGGATAAAGCGCAGCAACTTGGGCTGCAGGGTCAGCGGAAAGTCGCCGATCTCATCGAGAAACAGCGTGCCGCCGTCCGCCTGGTTGACCCGACCCAATGTGCTTTCGCTGGCCCCGGTGAAGGCGCCGCGGCTGTGGCCGAACAACTCGCTCTCCATCAGTTCCGCCGTGAGAGACGGGCAGTTGATGGTGACGCAGGATTTCTTGGTGCGCTTGCTCCAGCCATGAATGGCCCGCGCCAGCTCACCCTTACCGGTGCCGGATTCGCCCAGGATCAGGATGTTAGCGTCGGTGCCGGCCACCTGGCGTGCGGTTTCGAGTACCACCATCATTGCCGGGCTATGGGAGTCGAGGCCGTCCTTAGGTTTGCGGACTTCGCCCTCCAGCGCCTCCAGGCGCGCGGAGAGCTGGCGCACTTCCAGCTGTTTGGCGGTGGCCAGACGCAATTGGTCCGGGCTGCACGGCTTGACCAGATAATCGGCCGCGCCGGCCTGGATCGCATCCACGGCGGTGTCGACGGCCGAATGCGCGGTGACGATCACCACGCGCATCCACGGCGCCTGAATGCGCATCTGCGCCAGCACGTCCAGGCCATTGTCTTCGCCCAGGCGCAGGTCGAGGAAGCACAGGTCGAACACCTGACGCTGCATCAGGGCATCGGCCTGGGCGGCGCTGTTGGCGGTAGCTACGGTGTAGCCTTCGTCTTCCAGGCAGTAACGGAAGGTGCGGAGAATCGCGGATTCGTCATCCACTAAAAGAATGCGGCCTTGAAGTTCCTTGGCTGATTCCATCTGTCCCGCGCTCCTTAACTTTAAATGATGATGGTGATTAGTCCCGGAATAATCGGGCAAGTTGCATGGTTTATTCTGATCGATAAAAGGCGACTTCGCGCAGCTATCTGCGCACCTTCTTACAGCACCCCAGGCTAGTGGCGTTTTTAGCCCTTCGTGCCACTTCGGCAACCGCTGCGGCGGGTTCTATCCCTTGACCCGACCACTGGCCATCGTGCATTTCGCACGGCCTGCAAGGGGGCATCGTGCAGGATGCTGGGGCGTTTGTATTGGGTTCAATCTTAAATCATTGATTTTATTAATATTTATTTTGAAAAAAAGCTGGCATGCGCTCTGCAATACATCTCCCAAGAGTGTCATGAACCAATAATCAGAATGCGGGAGAAATGCAGCATGACTCGCCAAAGCCTCAGCCAATTGCGTGTATCGCCACTGCGCCTGCAACAGGGTCTGTTTGCCAGCCTGGCACTGATGATCACGTTGATTGGCGGCCAGCAGTTGCAGCACTGGCAACAGAGTCAGCAGCAAGTCCCGCAATTCGACCGTCCGGCCATGACGCAAAACCATTTTCGTTCCATCGCCAGCGCGACTGCCGATGTGACTGCCCCGCAATTGCGTGTGGTCGACCAGGATTCCACCCTGGACGCGCTGCCTACGCAAGAGCGCTGGGTGTTCTAGGCAATAAATCGGGCGCCGTACTGAGCGACCGCACTGCACTAAAGCTGTTACCCCCTATGAAAGCGTAAGGAGAATCACCATGTTGAGTTGGGCAATCACGTTTCTGATCATCGCCATTGTGGCTGCAGTCCTCGGCTTCGGTGGCATCGCCGGCACCGCCACAGGTATCGCCAAGATCCTGTTCGTTGTCTTCCTGGTGATGTTCATCGCTTCGTTCTTCTTTGGTCGTAAAGGCCGAGGCTGAAGATGACCACTCTTTCTTTTAAAGCCATTACTGTCGCCCTGTTGTTGGGCGGCAGCGGTTTGGCGATGGCCGCCAATGACGGTCAGACCCGAGCCAACGAATTGCTCAGTGCGGACCCGCAGTACCGTGAAACCTGGCGAGACGTGGTGAAGAAAGAAGAGCGCCTGCCGGAATGGGTGATGAACCTGTCCGGCTCGGCCGAACAACAGATGACCGCAGTTGAAGAAGATGGCGACAAGTACCTGGTCGGGCCGCTTTGCGAGACTGCAGACACCTGCCTGAACAAGCGTCTGATCGTAGCCGTCAGCTTTGACAAGGAAGATGCCTACGCCCTGTTGGTGGAAGTCCCGGCCGGTTTGCCGAAGGACAAATCGCCGACGCGGCACGCCGATTACCGGTTTATAGGTAAGCCGGACGAAGGCATGCAAAAGCTGTTGATGGAACAGCTCAAGAAAGATCCGAATTGGTACTAGGTTCCGTTTGACGCACTCAGCGTCTGCGGGGCCGGCGTCCATAGAAAGAAGCCCGTCGCTTTTTTCTGTCTGCATCGCTCGCCAAGGGCGATGCATGACCAGGGGGCCGGGTTGCTCTGATCAATCGAGATCGGCGTGACCTACGGGTACAGGGAGTGCCTGCGCAAGGGCCGGGTCAGGTGAAAAGCTGCGACGCAAGTTCACAAGTCCTCAAGCTTGCTGAACTTGCGGCGGGCTCGTTGCTCTGATGGACTGCTTCCCATACCGGCCTTAGCCGAATATTTCGTTTTCGCTCTTTACCAACCATTACTGGTTGTGTCGTCGCGACCACCTATCGAGAAAGTTTTGCCCCCTCCATAGGATATTTCTGACGCATACTCCGTTAATTTACGGGCGTTTGTGCCAGCCCTTCAGCGCGCGTCTGTCTCTCTGAGCAAGCCTGTATTGGCAGGTTCACGGCACGTTTGCCCGTCAGATTGGCGTAATCGAACTGACCGTTCGGACAGTTATTTCCCAAAAAAGCCATGCCGATTCGGCATAGGGTAGGCGTTTACGGCATTAGACGTTGCTCCCTTGCATGGGAATAGTTGCGCCTTTTTTCGCCTGCCAGTAAGCCATTTCGGCCATGCGGCGGTGACCTTCCATGGAGGCTTGTGCACACACTTTTTCGCTCTCGAGCGTTGCGGCTGGCGCATTCGCCTTAAGTTCACGTGAAGTAAGGGTAATGACATGAAGAAGGCAAAACTAAGCCTCGCCTGGCAGATCCTCATCGGTCTGGTCCTGGGGATTGCAATCGGTGCGGTGCTCAACCATTTCAGTGCTGAAAAGGCCTGGTGGATCAGCAACGTCTTGCAGCCGGCAGGCGATATCTTTATCCGCCTGATCAAGATGATCGTGATCCCAATTGTGATTTCCTCGCTGATCGTCGGCATTGCCGGGGTCGGTGACGCGAAAAAGCTGGGTCGGATCGGTGTCAAAACCATTCTTTACTTCGAAATCGTCACCACCATTGCCATTGTTGTCGGCCTGTTGCTGGCCAACCTGTTCCATCCGGGCGCAGGCATCGACATGAGTACCCTGGGCACTGTCGATATCTCCAAGTACCAGGCGACTGCCGCCGAGGTGCAGCATGAACATGCGTTCATCGAGACCATCCTCAACCTGATCCCCTCGAATATCTTCGCCGCCGTCGCCCGTGGCGAGATGCTGCCGATCATTTTCTTCTCGGTGCTGTTCGGCCTCGGCTTGTCGAGCCTCAAGCCCGAGCTGCGCGAGCCGCTGGTGACCATGTTCCAGGGCGTGTCCGAGAGCATGTTCAAAGTCACCCACATGATCATGAAGTACGCCCCCATCGGTGTCTTCGCGCTGATCGCGGTGACCGTCGCCAACTTCGGCTTCGCTTCCCTGCTGCCGCTTGCGAAGCTGGTGATCCTGGTTTACGTCGCCATCCTGTTCTTCGCCTTTGTGGTGCTGGGCCTGATCGCTCGCCTGTTCGGCTTCTCGGTGATCAAGCTGATGCGCATCTTCAAGGATGAGCTGGTGCTGGCCTACTCCACCGCCAGTTCCGAAACCGTGCTGCCGCGCGTGATCGAGAAGATGGAAGCCTACGGCGCGCCGAAGGCGATCTGCAGCTTTGTGGTGCCGACCGGTTACTCGTTCAACCTTGACGGCTCGACCCTGTACCAGAGCATCGCCGCCATCTTTATCGCCCAGTTGTATGGCATCGACCTGTCGATCGGCCAGCAACTGATGCTGGTGCTGACCCTGATGGTCACCTCCAAAGGGATTGCCGGCGTGCCGGGCGTGTCTTTCGTGGTGCTGCTGGCCACCCTGGGCAGCGTGGGCATTCCGCTGGAAGGCCTGGCCTTCATCGCCGGTGTCGACCGCATCATGGACATGGCGCGTACCGCGCTCAACGTGATCGGCAATGCCCTCGCCGTGCTGGTGATTTCTCGCTGGGAAGGCATGTACGACGATGCCAAAGGCGAGCGCTACTGGAACTCGCTGCCGCACTGGCGCACCCGGACAGCAGTGCCGACCGCCCAGGCCACTCGCGGCTGATCGCCCTCAGGCGCTGAAACAAACCCCGGAAAATTCCGGGGTTTGTCGTTTCTGTCAGCCCCGTTATCATTCGCCCCATCTTTCGGGGGATTTAACTGATGCTCAATGGCCTGTGGCTTGGCTTCTTTGTCGTGGCAATGGTGTCAGCACTGGCGCAATGGCTGGTGGGCGGTAACGCCGGGATTTTCGCGGCGATGGTCGAAAGCATTTTCGCCATGGCCAAATTGTCAGTGGAAGTCATGGTGCTGCTGTTCGGCACCCTGACCTTATGGCTGGGTTTTTTGCGCATCGCCGAAAAAGCCGGGATCGTCGACTGGCTGGCCAAGGCCCTCGGGCCGCTGTTTCGCCGGCTGATGCCCGAAGTGCCCGCCGGCCACCCGGCCATCGGCCTGATCACCCTCAACTTCGCCGCCAATGGCCTGGGCTTGGACAACGCCGCGACGCCCATCGGCCTGAAGGCCATGAAGGCGCTGCAGGAACTCAACCCCATTCCCAACACCGCCAGTAACGCGCAAATCCTTTTTCTGGTGCTTAACGCCTCGTCGCTGACGCTGTTGCCGGTGACCATCTTCATGTACCGCGCCCAGCAAGGCGCCGCCGATCCGACGCTGGTCTTCCTGCCGATTCTGCTGGCCACCAGCGCCTCGACGCTGGTAGGCCTGCTATCGGTGGCGGTGATGCAGCGCCTGCGGTTGTGGGACCCGGTGGTGCTGGCCTACCTGATTCCCGGTGCGCTGGTGCTGGGTGGTTTCATGGCGTTGCTGGCCACTCTGTCCGCCACGGCGCTGGCCGGGCTGTCGTCGATCCTTGGCAACCTGACGCTGTTTGGGTTGATCATGCTGTTTCTGCTGATCGGCGCGCTGCGCAAGGTCAAGGTGTACGAGGCGTTTGTCGAAGGGGCCAAGGAAGGTTTCGATGTGGCGAAAAACCTGCTGCCCTATCTGGTGGCGATGCTCTGCGCAGTCGGTGTGCTGCGTGCTTCCGGGGCGCTGGACTTCGGCCTGGAAGGCATCCGTCATCTGGTGGCGTGGACCGGCATGGACACGCGGTTTGTCGACGCCTTGCCGACCGCGATGGTCAAGCCGTTCTCAGGCAGCGCGGCGCGGGCGATGCTGATCGAGACCATGCAGACCCAGGGCGTGGACAGCTTCCCCGCGTTGGTGGCGGCGACGATTCAGGGCAGTACCGAGACCACGTTTTATGTGTTGGCGGTGTACTTTGGGTCGGTGGGGATTCAGCGGGCAAGGCATGCCGTGGGGTGCGCGTTGCTGGCGGAGTTTGCCGGTGTGGTTGCGGCGATTGCGGTGTGTTACTGGTTCTTTGGCTGAGGCTGAAGTCGCTATCGGGAGCAAGCCCCCTCCCACATTTTGAAAGCGTCCACAGGTCAAAATGTGGGAGGGGGCTTGCTCCCGATGAGGCCCTCAGCGATTCGTTGCTCTACTGCCCTGCTCAACCACCCAATCCACCACCTGCCTGTTCAACTGATCCCCCGCCAATCCAAACCCGGCGACTACCGCCGGCACCTTGGTATCGGCCACCGGCTGCCTTACCTCAAACCGCCGGCTGGCAATAATCCGCTGATCACTGCCCCGCACCACCCGCGCATCCAACCGAATCACCACCTGCACCGCACTGCCTTGGTATTCGCTCTGAAACGCCTGCAGCTGTCCGCCCAGCTCATAGTCGGCTTGTAGGTTGGTCTCGTCGGTGCTCAGCAGCGTCACCCGCCCATCGCGCTGGAAGCCGTCGAGCAGGCGATTGCGCAGCAGCACCGGCGCCGGGTCGCTCCAGCGCGCGTGGGCATAGCTGCTGATCAGGTTGCCATTGGGCACCACGGCAATGCGCGGGCTGTCGAGAAACTCGCTGGTCTGGGGCTTGGTCACGCGCAGCGACCAGCTCAGCGGGGCGCCTTGTGTGGCGGCGGGCGTTGCCGTCAGGCGATACACGTCCGAAGGGTCCGCTTTGGGCAGGATCGAGCACGCGCTCAGCAGTGCCAGGGCCAGTGGAGCGATCAGTTGGCAAGCACGCTTCATGGCGTGAACTCCTTGTTTTTGTCGCTGCCCAGCAGGTAGCCGCTGGGGTTGGCTTCCAGGCGCCGGGAAATGGCGCGCAGCGACGCGAGGGTTTCGCGCAGCTCGCGCACGGCCGGCGCCAGTTCGTTGAGGCCCTGCATGCCGCTGTTCACCGAATCCTTATTTGTGGTGAGCAAGGTGTTGATGGTGGCGGTGCTTTGCTGCAGGGATTTCATTGCCTGCTCGGCGCTGCCGAACGCCTGTCTGCCCTGATCGTTGAGCAAGCCATTGGCGTTGCGCATCAGCACGGTGGTCTGCTCGAGCGCAGCGGTGGCCTGCTTGCTTACCTGCATCAGTTGTTGCATCACCACCTTGATATCGCCGCGCTGATCGGCAATGGCGCCAGTGGTTTGCTGCAGGTTGTCGAGGGTCTTGCTCAGGCGGTCGACGTTCTGCGAAGAAAACATATTGTTGGCGTTGTGCAGCAGCAGGTTGATGCCGGTCATCAGGTCATTGCTGTTATTGAGCAGCCGCGCGATGGGCGACGGTGAGGCGATGATCAGCGGCAGCTCGCCATCCTTGCCCTTGAGTTCGGGGCTTTGCGGCGTGCCGCCGCTGAGCTGGATGATCGAGGTGCCGGTGATGCCGGTCAGCGCGAGCTTGGCCTGGGTGTCTTCCTTGATCGGTGTCTGCCCGGCCAGGCGGATGCGCGCCAGCACGCGGCGCGGGTCTTTCGGGTCCAGGCGCAGGCTGGTGACGTCGCCCACCTTGATCCCGCTGTACTGCACCGAGCTGCCCTGGGACAGGCCGCTGACCGCCTCGTTGAAGATCACTTCGTAATCCTGGAAGGCGCTGTCGACGCTGGATTTGGCCAGCCACAGGCCAAACAGCATCGCGCCGACCACCACGATCACGCTGAACAGACCGATCATCACATGATGGGCGCGGGTTTCCATGTCATACCTCGTTGAGCGGTTGAGCGGCATCCAATGCCGCGCGGCCCCGTGGGCCGTGGAAATAGTCGTGAATCCAGGGGTCGTCGGTTTCCGAGACGACATCGATGGCGTCGGCCACCAGCACTTTCTTCTGCGCCAGCACCGCCACGCGGTCGGTGATGGTGTACAGCGTGTCCAGGTCGTGTGTGACCAGAAACACGCTCAGGCCCAGCGCGTCGCGCAGGGTCAGGATCAGTTGGTCGAATTGCGCCGCACCAATCGGGTCGAGGCCGGCAGTGGGTTCGTCGAGAAACAGGATATCCGGGTCCAGTGCCAGGGCACGGGCCAGGGCCGCGCGCTTGATCATGCCGCCGGACAGCGATGCCGGGTATTTGTCGGCGGCCGACAGCGGCAAGCCGGCCAGGGCCAGCTTGACCGCCGCCAGGTGCTCGGCGTCGGCGCGGCTGAGGCCGGCGTGTTCGATCAGCGGCAGGGCGACGTTCTCGGTGACGGTGAGTGACGAAAACAGCGCGCCCTTCTGGAACAGCACGCCAAAGCGGCGTTCCACCAGGGAGCGTTCGTGCTCGGGCAGGTTCGGCAGGTTCTGGCCGAACACACGCACCTCGCCGGCGCTGGGCCGGCGCAGGCCGACGATACTGCGCAGCAGCACCGACTTGCCGCTGCCGGAGCCGCCGACCACGGCGAGGATCTCGCCCTTGTACACATCAAGGTCGAGGTGTTCGTGCACGCTCTGGCTGCCAAAGCGATTGCACAAGCCACGCACTTCAATCACCGCCTCGGCGGGTGCGCGCAGTGGACGGCTCACCAGCCCATCTCCATAAAGAACAGTGCGGCGACCGCATCCAGCACGATCACCACGAAAATCGACTGCACCACGCTGGAGGTGGTGTGGGCACCTACCGACTCGGCACTGCCGCTGACCTTGAAACCTTCCAGGCAGCCAATGGCCGCGATCAGAAACGCGAACACCGGCGCCTTCACCAGGCCCACCATAAAATGCTGCACGCCGATGTCCGATTGCAGCAGCGACAGAAACATTGCCGGCGAAATATCCAGGGCCACGGCGCACACCACGCCACCGCCGACAATGCCCGAGAGCATCGCCAGAAACGTCAGCATCGGCAGCGCCACCAGCAGCGCCATGACGCGCGGCAACACCAGCAGCTCCATCGGGTCCAGGCCCAGGGTGCGGATGGCGTCGATTTCTTCGTTGGCCTTCATCGAGCCGATCTGCGCGGTAAAGGCGCTGGCCGTGCGGCCGGCGATCAGGATGGCGGTGAGCAATACGCCGAATTCACGCAGAAAAGAGAACGCCACCAGGTCCACGGTAAAAATCGTCGCGCCGAAGCTCTTGAGCACCGTGGCGCCCAGAAACGCCACCACTGCGCCCACCAGGAAGGTCAGCAGGGCGACAATGGGCGCCGCGTCGAGGCCGACCTGCTCCAGGTGCGCGACCATCGGCGTGAGGCGCCAGCGTTTGGGGCGCAGCATGCCGCGGGCGAAGGTTTCAAGGATCAGGCCGATAAAGCCCAGCAGCTGTTTGCTGTCCTGCCACACGGTGTCCACCGCCCGGCCGATACGCGCCAGCAACTGGACGCTGGTGGCCTCTTCCGGGCCTTTATCGGGCACGCAGAAATCGTTGAGGGAGCGGTAGACGGTCTTGAGCAACGCGCGGTCGGCGGCGGACAAACTGCAATCGGTCTGTTCGGCCGATTGCTCGATGCGGGTGGGGCCGAGCAATTCCACAAGCAGCGACGCGCCGGCAGTATCCAGCGCGCCGAGGCCGTTGAGGTCGATGCGTGCGGCGGCGTCGTACTGTCCGTCGAGCCTGGCTGACAGTGTGCGCAGGCTTGCGTAGTGGGCCAGTGTCCAGTCCCCCGTAATCCGCAACTGTGGCGGCGAGATGGACGTATCGAGGTGGGCTGCGCCGGGCGTGGGACTGCTGGTCATAAGCTCCGAGCTTGTCTGCTATTTCGCAATGGCTACGTAATAGCACACTACCGTCTACGTTGGGTTGTCCGTTTGTGCGGTGTCCGTCACTTTGAAGCGCAGCACGCCGATCACCTGCCCGTCTTCGGTGAGCACCTGCACCTGCCAGCGCCCTACGGCGTCGCCGGGGAAGTTCTGTTTGTGGGTCCAGGCGCGGTAGCCTTCCTTGCGTCCGCCATGGATATCGAGGGCGATGCGGTCGACTTCTTTCCCGTTGAATTTCCACACATGGTAGATCCGCTCATCGAGCCCGCGCGGCGCGTTGATGGCGGTGTAGGCGTAAAGCCCGCCGCTGCGCAACTGGGCAGCGTTGACTTCCTTGAGGTCGTCACCGGGCGTGCGATCCTGCATTTGCGTGCTGATGGCCACTTCGGTCATCCACAGCGTGGCGGGCGGCACCCAGCTGCGCAGGAACCAGCCGGCGCAGCCGATGGCGGCCGTGACCCCCAGCAGCATCGCCCAGCCCCTGAGGCTACGCAGCGGCAGGCTCAACGCCAGGCTGGGAATCGACAGCGCCATGGCCACGCCGAGCGCCAGCTTGTAACTCTCGGCGGTGGTCAGGTGCAGGATGATCGGCAGCGCGGTGAGCAGCGCGGCAAACAGTGTCAGGGTGTGCAGGGCCAGGAACAGCGAGCGCTTGGGCGCCAGCCATTTGTAGTACAGCGGGTCGATGATCGACACCAGCGCCGCCGCGCCCAGCAGGCCGGTAAACACCGATTGGCCGCTGTTCCAGGCGGTGGTGACGAAGAAAAACGGCAGCACGAAAAACAGGCTTTCCTGGTGAATCATCTGGGTGGCATAGCGCAACAGCGGTTCGGGGATTTCCCGCTTGAACAGCTTGGCGAACAGTTGGGTAAAACTGTTTTCCAGCATCAGCCACAACCAGCTCACCAGCATGATCACCGCGATCCAGCTGGCCATGCCCTGCTGGCGGTCCACCAGAATGAAGCTGCCCACACCCGAGATGAAGCCGCCGAGTGCGATCACCCCTGGGTAGCGCTTCATCAGTTCGAGGATGCGCTGGATTACGTGACTCAGGTTTGGCATTCGGCGATTCGCAGTAGGTGTAGGAAAAGATCCCGGACAGAATAGCGTCTCGGTACGCGTGTGCGGTGACTCACTGCGCGATCCGTTTGCGATAACCGCGCACGCCGATCAACACAATCGCGATCAGCCCGAGCACGCCGGCGCCGATCCAGTTCAGAGCGTCGTAGCTGAGCAGCGGTTTTTCGATGCGCCAGTAGCCCGGTTGCTTGAACACCTGGCGCATGGCCTGGTTGGTCTGTTCCAGGCTGACCGCTTTGATGCGCTTGACCGGGTCGCTGAAGCGCCCGTTGGCGTACTCGCCGGACGCGCTCCAATAATAGTCGGCCAAGGCGCTGTTGCCCTGCACGGCCCAGGCCTGGCGGGCGACGGCGGCCTGTTGCAGGCGGGCGAAGGCGGCCGGCTCGAGGCCGTCCTTGAGCAGCCTGGCTGTGAGGTCGTGCAGCACCTGTTGGGCCTCGGGGAGGTCTTCGCGTTCAAGATCGGCATTCAGGCTGAGGAAGCCGACACTGCCGAGTACTTCGCGCTCACTCCAGGGGCCGTAGGATAAACCGTGCCTGAGGCGCAGTTCGCGATACAACGCCCAGTCGAGGTAATCCTTGAGCAAGTCGTAGGTTTCGTCGTGCTGATCGTCCAGCATCGGCTCGGGAAACAGCCAGTGCAACTTGGCGCCGTCGCCGACCCAGCCGCGCATCAGGTCGCGACGATGAGCGGCGGCGTGCTGGATTTCGGGCAGGGCCAGGTGGTCGGTCGGCTCGACCGGGTCGAGTTCGCCGTAGGTGCGCTCAAGGTAGGCCGGCAGCAGTTTGTCGAGGTCGCCGACGATAATCAGGGTCATGTTGTTGGGGGCGTACCAGTTTTTGCGCAGTGTCTCCAATTGATCGCGCGTGAGTTGACCGACCTCGGCCCGTTCGGCGCACTTGAGGCCCAGCTCGACCGCCAGTTGATTGCTGGCGGTGTGGCCCAGGTCCTGACGGTCGAGCAGGCGCTGCAGGTGCGAGTAATGCCCGCCGTCCTCGCGCTCGACGACGCGCTTGGCGGCATTGATATTGGCGTCGGTCAGTTCGGTGCGGGTGAGGATGGCCAGCAGCAGGTCGAGCACCTTGCGCTGGTTGTGTGCCGGGGCCTCGATCACAAAGGTGGTGTCGGCGTTGCTGGTGTAGGCGTTCCACTCGCCGCCCAGGGCTTGCATGCGGTCTTCGAGATCACCTTCGCCGCCACCGTCGATGCCGCTGAACAACAGGTGTTCGAGCAGGTGCGGCAGCTCTTTTTGCTCACAACTGAAGTCATCCAGGCCCACGCCAACCACCAGGCGAATCGCCACATGCCCGCGTTCGGTGCCTGGCTTGAGCAGCACTTGCAGGCCGTTGGGCAAGGTGTAGCCCTCGACTTGCAAACGGTCAAAAGCAAAGGCATGGGCAGAGCCCATGAGCAGGCAGGCGAACAACAGGCGACGCATAACAAGCTTCCTGGCGAGTGAGGTCAGCTTTAACTGACTTCACGGGCCACCATCCGTTCAGGGTGAATGCGTGATGTCGGCAATATCGTCGGAGGAGAGTGCGCCGGTGTCGGACGTTTCCAGCACGACATAGGCGCTGCTGCAAAACAGCGAGTTGAGGCGCTTCATGTCGGCAATCAGCTCCAGGTGCAGGGAGCTGGTCTCCAGGCTCTGTACGATCTTGTGTTGCAGCCGGCTGACATGGGCGTGAGCCAGGCGACGCTCCTGGGCGCGGAAGCGGCGTTTCTCGCGCAGTAACTGGCGGGCGCTTTCCGGGTCGGCACTCAGGAACACCGACAGCCCCAGGCGCAGGTTGGCGATCAACTGGCTGTGCAGGCCCGAAAGCTCCTCCAGGCCGACCTCGGAAAACTGGCGGCGCTGCGAGGTCTTCTGCTGCTGCACCTTGCGCAGCATGCGCTCGATCAGGTCGCCGGCCAGCTTCAGGTTGATCGACAGCTCGATGATCTCGGCCCAGCGCCGGCTGTCGTGTTCGCCCAGGTCTTCGCGCGGCATCTGCGCCAGGTAAAGCTTGATCGCGCTGTACAGCGCCTCGACGTCGTCGCTGAGACTGCGCATTTCCTGGGTGATGGCGGTTTGTTTGCCGCGCAGCACTTCCTGCATGGCCATCAGCATGTTGTCGATCAGGTCACCCAGGCGCAGGGTTTCCCGCGCAGCGTTGGCCAGGGCGAGGCTCGGTGTGGCGAGGGCGGCTGGGTCCAGGTGGCGCGGCTTGGCCTTGCCGTTGACCTCTTCGCGCTCCGGCAGCAACCACTCGCACAGCCGCGCCATCGGGCCGATGGTGGGCAGCAGGATCAGGCAGCGGCTGACGTTGTAGAGCAGGTGGAAGCTGATGACCATGCCTTGGGCGCTGTAGTCCAGGCTGTCCATCCACAGCACCAGCGGGTCGAGCACCGGGATGATCAGCAGCAGGCCGATCAGTTTGTAGAGCAGGCTGCCCAGCGCCACCTGGCGCCCGGCGGCGTTCTGCATGCTGGTGCTGAGGAAGGCCAGTATGCCGCTGCCGATATTGGCGCCGATCACCAGGCCGATGGCCACATGCAGGCCGATCACGCCGGCACCGGCCAGGGTGGCGGTAAGCAGCACGGCGGCCAGGCTGGAGTAGGAAATCATGGCGAACAGCGCGCCGATCAGGGCGTCGAGCAGGATGTCGCCGGTCAGCGAGGCGAAGATCACTTTGACGCCCTGAGCATGGGTGATCGGTCCGGCGGCTTCGACGATCAATTGCAGGGCGAGGATGATCAGGCCGAGGCCGATGCCCACGCGGCCCAGTTGGCCGGCGCGCGTCTGTTTGCGCGACAGGAAAAAAATAACACCGAGGAAAATCAGCAGCGGTGACAACCAGGACAGGTCGAAGGTCAGCACCCGCGCCATCAGCGCCGTACCGACGTCGGCACCGAGCATGGTCGCCAGTGCGGGCACCAGCCCCATGAGGCCTTGGCCGACAAAGGACGTCACCAGCATCGCGGTGGCGTTGCTGCTTTGCACCATGGCCGTCACCAGAATACCGGCGACGAAGGCCAGCCAGCGTTTGGACATGTTCTGCCCGATGACTTGGCGCAAGTTGGAACCGTAGACCCGCAGAATGCCGGTACGGACGATGTGCGTGCCCCAGATAAGCAGGGTCACGGCGGAAAGCAGATTGAGCAAGGTCAGCATGCTCGGCCCCCCGTGTGGGTGTGCTCCATGAAGAGCGAAGGAAAGGTGCCGCGTGCCGTTCTACGTCTTGTACTTAAGCTGTAGTTGGCGAATAGGCTCCGCGCCAGCATCGCATAGCTACATCAGGGATTGAAACAAAACTGTCATGATGAGCGCTCCCACGCGGAGTGTGGGAGCGTTCAGCAGCGGCTCGGGGATTATTGACCCGGAACATCCTTGCGCAGTTTCACTGGGTCCTGCTGTTTCTTCTTTTTCGCGATGGCGGTACGCATCTTGATGTTGACCGCTTCCACCGCCAGTGAGAACGCCATGGCGAAGTAGACGTAGCCTTTTGGCACGTGCACGTCGAAGGATTCGGCGATCAGCACGGTACCCACCACCAGCAGGAACGACAGCGCCAGCATCTTCAGCGACGGGTGCTTGTCGATGAACGCGCTGATGGTGCCGGCCGCCAGCATCATCACCAGCACCGCGACCACAATCGCCGCGACCATCACCGGCACATGGGAGACCATGCCGACGGCGGTGATCACCGAGTCCAGGGAGAACACGATGTCGATGATCGCGATCTGGATGATGGTGTAGATGAACTTGCCACCCTTGCCACCGGGTTCGTCCTGGGATTCGTCTTCACCTTCGAGGGCGTGGTACATCTCCTGGGAGCTTTTCCACAGCAGGAACAGGCCACCGAAGAACAGGATCAGGTCGCGACCGGAAATACCCTGGCCGAACACCACGAACAGGTCGGCCGTGAGCTGCATGACCCAGGTGATCGACAGCAGCAACAGGATGCGCGTGACCATGGCCAGGGCCAGGCCGAAGATCCGGGTGCGCGCCTGCATGTGCTTGGGCATGCGACTGACCAGGATCGAAATCATGATGATGTTATCGATGCCCAGGACGATCTCGAGGGCCGTCAGGGTGAAGAAGGCAATCCAGATTTCCGGATTGGTCAGCCATTCCATGTGTATTCCTTTGAGCAAATGTTAAACCGCGCAAGCTGCAGCGCCGCGCGGTGAGTGAGTCGGTAGGATTATAGAGTGCTGAACAGCGGAAAAATCCCCATCAGCAATGCGGCGAACATTATGCACAGGCATACCAGCACTGCCCACTTCAGGGTAAAGCGCTGGTGATCGCCGAATTCGATACCGGCCAGAGCCACCAGCAGGTACGTCGAAGGCACCAGCGGGCTGAGCAAGTGCACCGGTTGGCCAACGATCGAGGCGCGGGCCATTTCCACGGCGGTGATGCCGTAGTGGCTGGCGGCTTCGGCCAGTACGGGCAGCACGCCATAGTAGAACGCGTCGTTGGACATGAAGAACGTGAACGGCATACTCACCAGCGCGGTGATCACTGCCAGGTAAGGACCCAGGGCTTCCGGGATGACCGCCAGCAGGCTCTTGGACATGGCGTCGACCATGCCGGTGCCCGACAGGATGCCGGTGAAGATACCGGCGGCGAAGATCAACCCGACCACCGCCAATACGCTGCCGGCATGGGCGGCGACGCGGTCTTTCTGTTGTTGCAGGCACGGGTAGTTGACGATCATGGCGATACTGAACGCCACCATGAACAGCACCGGCAGCGGCAACAGGCCGGCGATCAGTGTGCACATCAGGCCCAGGGTCAGCGCGCCGTTGAACCAGATCAGCTTGGGACGACGGGCGTCGGGGAATTGCGACACGCTGATGTCGCTGTGGTCGATGTCGTCGCCCTGCAGGTGCAGCTCACCCAGGCGTGCACGTTCGCGCTTGCCGTACATATAGGCGATCACCAGGATCGCCACGATGCCGGCAGCCATGGCCGGAATCATGGGTACGAAGATGTCGGACGGGTCCACATGCAGCGCGCTGGCGGCACGGGCGGTCGGGCCACCCCAGGGGGTCATGTTCATCACGCCACCGGCGAGGATGATCAGGCCGGCCATGATCCGCGGGCTCATGCCGATGCGTTTGTACAGCGGCAGCATGGCCGCCACGCAGATCATGTAGGTGGTGGCGCCGTCACCGTCGAGTGACACAACCAACGCCAGCACGGCGGTGCCCACGGACACTTTCAGCGGGTCGCCCTTGACCATCTTGAGGATCTTGCGCACGGCCGGGTCGAACAGGCCGGAGTCGATCATCAGGGCAAAGTAGAGGATGGCGAACATCAGCATCACGCCGGTCGGCGCAAGCTTGGTGATGCCTTCGAGCATCATCGGGCCGATCTTCGGTGCGAAACCGCCGAACAGCGCGAACAGGATCGGCACGATGATCAAGGCGATCAGCGCGGACAGGCGCTTGGTCATGATCAGGAACATGAACGTGATGACCATGGCAAAGCCAAGGAAAGTCAGCATAGGGATACTCCAGGCGTAGCGCGGCTAGGGAATGGCGAACCGGTTGGGGTCAGCGCAGAACGAAAGGCACGAGGCGTACGGGGGGAGTGAGGGCAAGCAGGCGGTTACTAGCGGACATCAGGGATCACCATTGTTGTTGTTAACAGTCGGTCTGTTGCCGACAGTGAGGGCGATCCTAGACGCGTAAGCTTTCAGCCAGCTTTCGCCGGGGAAACGGGGGACACACGGTAAAAAATTTCACACTGCTTGAATTTATATAGCCTGGCTTTATGTGGGAGGGAGCAAGCCCCTTCCCAGATCTGGATTGTGGTGCAACACAGGGTCTACGGCAGTTCGAGGCCGCCAGCGGCTTTATGGAGGCTGCGCAGGTGCTCGCCGACTTGCTTGAGATTCGCCTCGCACGCGGCGATCTCGGCGGCGCGGGATGGCTCCAGCAGCGCCCTCACCTCTTTATCCAGCTCGCCAGTCAGCGATTGCAGTTGTTTCTGGCGTTCGGCGCTCTCCGATTCAAGACGCTTGGCTTCCGACGGCTGCGGCAGACCGTAACCGCTGCTGCCAAGCAGCTCCGCCGGGCGGCTGAGGAAGCCGCTGTTGGCGAGGATCTGTTGCAGCGTGGCGTTGGCCTTCTCCATGCCACCGTTCTTCAACTCGCGGGCACCGAGGTAGCGTTGTTTGACTTCGTCCTGCGCCAGCATCAACTGTCTGCGAAAGCTGGCCTGCTCCAGCAGCAGCAACGCGGCGCTGGTGCGCAGGTCGGCCTGGTCGAACCATTGACGGCGCTCCTGGGCACTCAGCGACAGCCAGTCTTCGACCTCGGTCTGCTTGATCGGCAGGTATTTGCGCAGCACATCGAACATCGCCTGGTAGCGCTCACGGAACGAGTCGAAGTGGTAACCCAGGCGCAATGCCTTGCGTTTGTCGTCCAGTACGCTGGTGTCCGCCAGGCCCCGGGCTTGCAGCACTTCGAGCAGGCCATTGGGGGTGATGTTGTCCAGCCCGGTCAGTTGCGGGTTGGCGCTGCCGCTGCGCAACAGCTTGAGGCTTTCGACGGCGCAGTTGTTGGAGATGAAGAAATAGTTGCCGTCGTAGCTCCAGTGCATCTCGGCGGCGTGTTCGACGGTGTCGTTGATCTCCTGGCGCGACAGCTTCAACGGTACGGAGGCCAGGCCGCGCAGCTCGGTTTTGGTGTACTCGTCGATCACCTGGGCCAGCGGCAGCACGAACAGGCGTGACGGGTACTTGCCCACCAGGCCGTCCCAGCTCGACAGTTGTACGTCACCGACGAATGCGCGGTAGGACAACACCAGATGCTGGTCCAGGTCCAGCCGACAATCCGGGCCACGAGGGCGCCCGGGGGCGCAGATCACCAGACGCAACATACTATGCCCCCAGCGGCTGACCAAATTCTGGTTGGCTTCGGCGAGCAGGTAGTCGATTTCGTAGACGCGCTCGGGATCGACGTGGCCCAGTGGCGTTTTGGCAAAGTCATTGCCGGCGTTGAGGAAGGCGTAGGTCTTTTCGCAGGCGTCCTGCTGGGGCGGCGCCCAGCCGAAGTGTTCTTTGTAATAGCGGAACAGCGAAGGGCGACGGCAGGCGTAGCTTGGGTCGAGGAGGAAGTACTCCATGTTGACCGCCACGAACTCCAGCGGGCTGGTGGTTTCGTAGATGTCCGGGCTGCGCGCGATCTGGCGGTTGTGTTGTTCGCGTTCGCCGCGACGGCCCACATATTGCGGCCAGCCAGCGATGTCCAGCAGGCGTGGATCATCGCTGAGGGTGAAGCGGCGGTTGTTCTGACCCCGGCATTGGTCGGGCAGGCCGATCAGGCCGGTGATGCTGTTCTGGCGGCTGCAGCGGTTGATCAGCGCGCGCTCGTCTTTGGACCACAGGCGCGCACGGTCGTAGATGTGGGTCAGTTCATGCAGCACGGTGGCGAGCATTTCCCGGCGCACGGTGCCGTGCGGGCGATGGGTCTTCTGGGTGGCAGCGCTGCCGTCGGTGAGGCTGGCGAGCAGGTTGCGGTTGAGGTCGAGCTCGGACACCAGCGAGGCCTGGCCGTAAGCGTTTTCGGGCATCTGGTCGGTCCAGCCGACATCGATGCGGCGGTCCAGTTGCTCGATAAAACGGGGCGGCAAGGCGCGCATCGCTTCATCGAGCAGCGCCTGGCTGGCCTGCTGTTCGGCGGGGCTCAGGCCTTCGGTCTTGAGCCGCAGTTGCAGGCTGGCCTGGGCTGCGCCGCTACACAGCAGCACAGTCCCGGCCAGGAGCCAGGCGAGCAGGCGCCTCACAGAGCGAGAATAGCTTCGGCGAGGGTCTGGTCAGTGGCGTCGCGGGCTTCGGGCACGCGGGTGCGCAGGGTGTCGAAGGCGGCTTCGAGTTGTGCGCCGCGGATCTCGCCATGGGTGGCGACGAAACTGGCAGCATCATCGTGGGCTTCACGCACGACTTTGGAGTCGCGGATGGAGGTGGTGGTGTCCGAGGTGAAGTCGATGGTGCGCGCTGAGGCACGGACGACGATGTTACTGGTGGCCTTGAGGGTTTGCGCCTGGGCGACATCCGCCAGGAACAGCAGGCCGAGGACGGCGACGATCAGCGGGCTACGCATGGAATGGCTCCAGAATATTAAGATGATGATTGGACGAGAATTGCCTGCGCCAGTTCAAGGTCGCTTGCATGAAGTTTTGGCCGGGTGCGGCGCAGGTAATCCAGCGCAGACTCCAGGCGTGCGCCCCGCCATTGGCCGTCAGTGGCAATGAAAGCGGCAGCATCATCCCGTGCGGCCAGTACTCTTTTTCTGTCGAAGGGGGCGGACGTCACCTTGCTGGTGGCGTACACGCTGACGACGGTGCTCTGCACGGTCACGTCAAAGGCCGAAGCCAACGGTGACCAGCCAGCACACATCAACGCGGCAACAGTGAACAGTCGGTAAGAAAAAGCCATGGGACTCGACGCTTGAAAACGAGCGCCAAGGCTAGCGCAATGCCCCGGCGAGAGCCAGCGCAGCGGCGTTTGGGAGCGGCTGGCGCTCCCTTTTCCTACACCGCGGTTATCAGATGGCCAGGATCGCCTGGGCCAGTTGTGCATCGGTTGCGGTATTGAGCTGCGGCGCCTGTTGGCGGATCTGCGCCAGGGCGCTCTCCAGCTTCACGCCACGGATAGCACCTTCACTGGCGACAAAACTGGCGGCGTCGTCACGGGCGGCGCGTACGACTTTGTTGTCGCGCAGGGAGGACGTGGCGTCGGAGGTTGCATCGGATGTGGCTTTCAGCGCGCCGACGATGGAATCGGTGGTGACGATAAAGCTGCTGGCGTGAGCATTGGCGGCCACAACGAGAAGCGTGGCAGCGCTCAATAGACGAAGACGGGACATGGGGTGACTCCTGTGGATGAACAATCAAGGTGGCGCAGGACCTCTGCGCTGTGGGCAATGTTGCCATCGAGCAATCAGACGTCAGCTCTGCACGGTTCGCCACGTAGTAGCGGGATATTAGGCTGCCGCTTGAGTGTTCGGGTAATTTTATATCGCTGCTTGAATTGTACTGGTGCTTTTTTAGTTTATAAGAACTGTACTGTTTTCGAAGTAAATCGTTTTCAGATCCAAACGCCGAATACAACAAAACCCGCCTCCGGTCTCCCGGGGCGGGCTTTGTTTTGACAAATCAGATTGCTGGCGTTGGACCCGGAAGGTCAGGGCCAGCGAGCGCCAATCAGCGCCAGAACGGCTTGCTCAGCTCTTCGTAGCGTTGAGCTTCGCTGATACCTGCGTCAGCCAGCAGACGCGAATCCAGGCGAGCCAGTTGATGGCGGCTGGAGATGCGGCGCTGCCACAACATCAGGTTGGCCAGAACGCGCAAAGGCATGGAAGCCTGGTTATTTACAGCTTTTTCTTCGAAGAACAGTTCGGAACTGAGTGTACGTTCCATGATTGCATCCTTCCGCTTATGGCGGGATTAGGTAGTGGTTTAACTGATGCCAATGATCCTCCTCGGGCGCAAGACTCTCCAGATACAGTTCACCTGTATTGTGAGGGCCCAGTTAACTGTTTAAAGGTGCTGTACTGTACGGAAATGGGGCAACTGTACCTGTCCGCACTGAAACAGTGCGAAATAAGTAATTTCGAGCTGAGGCGTAGGATATTTCGGTAAGAAATGACCAGTACAGCAGTACAGTTTTTTACATAACTGCGGGCGTTGGCTGCGAGCTGAGCAAACTGTGTTTGCATCAGCTCGAATCTGTATCCATCACGCCTTGAGCATATGCCCGGTTTCTTCCAGGTTAATGTGCCAGCTCAGTGCTTCGCGCAGGATGTGCGGCGTATGCCCGCCGATAGCGCAGGCAGCTTCAAAGTAACGGTTGAGGGCATCGCGGTACGCCGGGTGCACGCAGTTGTCGATGATCACCCGCGCCCTTTCCCGTGGCGCCAGGCCGCGCAGGTCGGCCAGGCCGACTTCGGTCACGAGGATATCGACGTCATGCTCGGTGTGGTCCACATGGCTGACCATCGGCACCACACTGGAAATCGCGCCATCCTTGGCAATCGACTTGGTGACGAAGATCGCCAGATGCGCATTGCGCGCGAAGTCGCCGGAGCCGCCGATGCCGTTCATCATGCGCGTGCCGCAAACGTGGGTGGAGTTGACGTTGCCGTAGATGTCGAACTCCAGCGCCGTGTTGATACCGATAATACCCAGGCGCCGCACCACTTCAGGGTGATTGGAAATCTCCTGTGGGCGCAGTACCAGCTTGTCCTTGTAGTGTTCCAGGTTGCCGAATACGTCTGCATTGCGACGTTCCGACAAGGTGATGGAGCTGCCGGAGGCGAAGCTCAGCTTGCCGGCGTCGATCAGGTCGAATGTCGAATCCTGCAACACTTCCGAATACATGGTCAGGTCTTCGAACGGCGATTCGATCAGGCCGCACATCACCGCGTTGGCGATATTGCCGATGCCGGCCTGCAGCGGGCCGAGCCTGTTGGTCATGCGCCCGGCGTCGACTTCCTGCTTGAGGAAGTTGATCAGGTGATCGGCGATGCCCTGGGTGTCGCTGTCCGGTGGCGTCACGGTCGAAGCCGAATCCGCCTGGTTGGTGATGACGATGGCGACGATCTTTTCCGGTGGAATCGGAATCGCGGTACTGCCGATGCGATCGTCGACATTCACCAGCGGGATCGGTGTGCGGGTCGGTCGGTAGGTCGGGATATAGATGTCGTGCAACCCTTCCAGATTCGGGTTGTGCGCCAGGTTGATTTCGACGATTACCTGTTTGGCGAAAATCGCAAAGCTGGCCGAGTTGCCCACCGACGTGGTGGGCACGATATGCCCCTGCTCGGTGATGGCGATCGCTTCGATCACGGCAATGTCCGGCAACTTGAGCTGGTTGTTGCGTAATTGCTCGACGGTTTCCGACAGGTGCTGATCGATGAACATCACTTGGCCGGCGTTGATCGCCTTGCGCAGGGTGCTGTCGACCTGGAACGGCATGCGGCGGGACAGCACACCGGCTTCGGTCAATTGCTTGTCCAGGTCGTTGCCCAGGCTGGCGCCGGTCATCAGGGTGATTTTCAGCGGTGAAATTCTGGCGCGTTCGGCCAGGGCGTGGGGCACGGCCTTGGCTTCGCCGGCGCGGGTGAAGCCGCTCATGCCGACGGTCATGCCGTCCTCGATCAGTGCGGCGGCGTCGGCCGCGCTCATGACCTTGTTCATCAATGAAGGCAAGCGGATACGATCACGGTACATGGATAGTTATCTCGGGCTACGGAGGCAAGGTGCGCAGTTTAGTCATTTCAAAAAGTTTCGGCGCGCTACCATGGTCGCATGCCAACGCTTGATGTAGAGCCTTTGGTCGGTTTTACCCGCGCATTAAAAAACCCCAGCCTACGACAGGCCGGGGTTTGGTGTGTTGCGCTGGAGCAGGTTATTCGACGGCCTTCACCATATCTTCAATGACTTTTTTGGCATCACCAAAGACCATCATGGTCTTGTCGAGGTAGAACAGTTCGTTGTCCAGCCCGGCATAGCCGCTGGCCATCGAGCGCTTGTTGACGATGATGGTTTTGGCCTTGAATGCCTCGAGGATTGGCATGCCGGCAATCGGCGAGTTCGGGTCGTTCTTGGCGGCCGGGTTGACCACGTCGTTTGCGCCCAGCACCAGCACCACGTCGGCCTGGCCGAACTCGGAGTTGATGTCCTCCATCTCGAACACCTGGTCGTAAGGCACTTCCGCCTCGGCCAGCAGTACGTTCATGTGCCCTGGCATACGGCCGGCCACGGGGTGGATCGCGTACTTTACGGTGACGCCGCGGTGGGTGAGCTTCTCGGTCAGTTCCTTGAGCGCATGCTGCGCGCGTGCCACGGCCAGGCCGTAGCCTGGGACGATGATCACGGTGTCGGCATTGGTCAGCAGGAAAGTCGCGTCGTCGGCCGAGCCGGACTTCACCGGGCGCGCTTCTTTCGACCCTGCCGCCGCACCGGCATCCGGCGCATTGCCGAAACCGCCGAGCAGCACATTAAAGAAGGAACGGTTCATGGCCTTGCACATGATGTACGACAGGATCGCGCCGCTGGAGCCGACCAGCGAGCCGGCGATGATCAGCATCGAGTTGTTCAGCGAAAAGCCGATACCTGCCGCCGCCCAGCCGGAATAGCTGTTGAGCATCGACACCACCACCGGCATGTCAGCGCCGCCGATGGGGATGATGATCAGCACGCCCAGTACAAACGCCAGGGCCAGCATCAGCGCGAAAGCTGTGAGGTTGCCGGTGAGCATGAACAGCAGGCCCAGGCCCAGTGTTGTCAGACCAAGCACCAGGTTCAGCTTATGCTGACCGGCGAACTGTACCGGCGCGCCCTGGAACAGGCGGAATTTGTACTTGCCCGACAGCTTGCCGAAGGCGATCACCGAACCGGAGAAGGTGATGGCGCCGATGGCTGCGCCGAGGAACAGTTCCAGGCGGTTACCGGCAGGAATCGCATCACCCAGTTGTTTGACGATACCCAGCGATTGCGGCTCGACCACAGCGGCAATTGCAATAAATACCGCAGCCAGGCCAATCATGCTGTGCATGAACGCCACCAGCTCTGGCATCTTGGTCATTTCCACGCGCTTGGCCATGATCGAGCCGGCGGTGCCGCCGATCAGCAGGCCGACGATCACATAGCCGATGCCGGCCGTCGCGAGTTCAGCGCCGAGCTTATAGATGAGGCCCACGGTAGTGAGTACCGCCAGCGCCATGCCGAGCATGCCGAACAGGTTGCCGCGTCGTGACGTGGTGGGGTGCGACAGGCCTTTGAGGGCCTGGATGAAACAGATCGACGCGATCAGGTAGAGCGTCGTCACCAGATTCATGCTCATTATTTCTGCACCTCTTCTTTAACCTTGGGCGCTTTCTTCTTGAACATCTCAAGCATCCTACGAGTCACCAGGAAACCACCGAACACGTTCACCGCCGCCAGGGCCACGGCCAGGGTGCCCATGGTCTTGCCCAGCGGCGTCACCGTGAGGGCGGCGGCCAGCATGGCGCCGACGATCACGATTGCCGAAATCGCGTTGGTCACCGCCATCAATGGCGTGTGCAGCGCGGGTGTAACGTTCCAGACCACGTGGTAACCGACATAAATCGCCAGCACAAAGATGATCAGGTTGTAGATACCCGGGGAGATAAGCTCTTCCATTGTCTGAATCCCTGCTTAGGCGTTTTTGCGGATGACTTGGCCGTCGCGGCACATCAGGCACGCGGCGACGATGTCGTCTTCGAGGTTGATTTCAAACTGCCCTTCCTTGGTGAACACCAGCTTCAGGAAGTCCAGCAGGTTGCGCGCGTACAGGGCCGAGGCGTCGGCGGCCACGGCGCCGGCGAGGTTGGTCGGGCCGCAGATGATCACGCCGTTTTCCACGACGACCTGATCGGCGACGGTCAGTGGGCAGTTGCCACCCTGGGCGGCGGCGAGGTCGATAACCACCGAGCCAGGCTTCATCTGCGCAACGGTCTCGGCGCTGAGCAGGGTTGGCGCCTTGCGGCCGGGGATCAGGGCGGTGGTGATGACGATATCGGCCTGTTTGGCGCGTTCATGCACGGCCAGGGCCTGACGCTGCATCCAGCTGGCGGGCATCGGGCGTGCGTAACCGCCGACACCGACCGCGCATTCCCGTTCTTCATCAGTTTCGTAGGGCACGTCAACGAACTTGGCACCGAGGGACTCGATTTGTTCTTTTACTGCCGGACGCACGTCGGACGCTTCGATCACCGCACCCAGGCGTTTCGCTGTCGCGATGGCCTGCAGGCCTGCGACGCCGGCGCCAAGGATCAACACGCGCGCCGCTTTCACGGTGCCTGCGGCAGTCATCAGCATCGGCATGAAGCGCGGGTAGTGGTGCGCGGCCAGCAACACGGCCTTGTAACCGGCGATGTTGGCCTGGGAGGACAGCACGTCGAGGCTTTGGGCGCGTGATGTACGCGGCGCCGCTTCGAGGGCGAAGGCAGTGATGCCGTGCCCGGCGAGCCTGGCGATGGTTTCGTTGCTGAACGGGTTGAGCATGCCCACCAGGACGGTGCCACTTTTGATCAGCGCCAGTTCGCTGTCGCTGGGTGCCACGACCTTGAGAATCAGCTCGGCGCCAAAGGCATCGTTGGCACTGCCAATGGTTGCGCCGGCCGTTTCATAGGCGCTGTCGACGATGCTGGCCTTGGCGCCTGCTCCGCTTTGTACCGTGACCTTGTGGCCCTGGCCGATCAGCTTCTTGATGGTTTCCGGGGTGGCAGCCACCCGCGTTTCACCGGTCTGGGTTTCGAGAGGAACACCAATGTGCACGTCAAATCTCCTGCATGATCTTTTTGCTTTTGATCTTTTTGTAAAAAGGCCAGTGCACCGCGAGTGGCGCAACTGGGGCGGCCGATCAGCACGACCCCGCAGAAATGACAGCGGGGCGCGGCATTTTGCAGGCGAACTTTACGGCCTTCAAGGGATTATGACGGGTGACGAATAATTAACTACAAGTCACCGTGTGACTGATTGTCGCAATATGATGGATTAACCTGTTCAACATCATATAGTTAGACGGGTAACTGTGTTTATAGCGTGTTTTTTCAGGACTGCTATGAAACGTCGTGGATTGAACATTGAGAGTCGCTGCAACCCTTGAAAATAATGAGGTTGAAGCTTTTTTTGGATGGGGAATACAGTCGGCTCAATTGCGACATATAAATATATCTGTAGGGCTTTAAAATATTTGACTACAAGGTCAGCAAATTGCTGTTTCCCTTTAAATGCTGGGGCTGTAACGCCGTGACTGCTCAATCAGCCAGTCTCTGAAAGCATGTAATGAGGCGGATCCGACCTTTCTCTCGGGAATCATGAGGAAATAGGCTTTGGTGCTGGCCAGCGCTTCAGGGTTGGCGATCACCAATCGCTGTTCTTCAAGCTCTCGCTGGATAAGGAAGGGCGGAATCAGGGCGATGCCCATGTCATGCATGGCTGCCTGGGACAGCATCGAGAACAGCTCGTAACGGGGGCCTGTCATGTCGCGAGGTACATTCAGCTGTTGGGCGTTGAACCACTGGCGCCAGGCATAAGGGCGCGTGGTCTGTTGCAGCAGCGGCCGTTCCGCTATTTCCTGCGGGCTGAAACATTTGCGCGTGCCGAGCAGTCCTGGGCTGCAGACCGGCACGGGGTTTTCGCCCATCAACCTGTGGGATTCGGTACCGGACCAGTCGGCGTCGCCAAAGTAGATGGCCGCGTCGAATTCCGTGTCGGCAAACAGGAACGGGCGCGTACGGTTGGTCAGGTTGACGGTGACTTCCGGGTGCTGGTGCTGAAAGTCCTTCAGGCGGGGGATCAGCCATTGCGTACCAAAAGTCGGCACCACGGCCAGCTCGATGACATTGGTGCCCTGCTGGCCCATCACCGACAAAGTGTCGCGTTCTACGGCATCCAGTTGCGTGGCAACTCTGCGGCTATAGGACAGCCCGGCTTCCGTTAACTTGACGCCGCGTCGCGAGCGACGAAACAGCTCGACACTCAAAAACTCTTCAAGGCTGGCAATCTGTCGACAAATGGCGCCCTGAGTAATGGAAAGCTCGTAGGCCGCCTTGGTAAAGCTCTCGTGACGGGCCGCGGCTTCGAAACTGACGAGGGCGGTGGTGCTGGGGATTTTTCTGCGCATGTACCGTGCTCTCACATCAAAGGCGCGTCTGCGGCGATCTTGAGTATTACGAAGTGACAAATTATCACAAGGCTATGCGGAAACCTCGTTTGCCGTCTCCTCTTGCCCGACCTACGCTGCATGCACGACTTCTGAATCTCTCACCGAGGACTTATTCATGGCTGGCAAGGCAAGCTTCAACTGGATCGATCCGCTTCTGCTGGATCAACAGCTCACCGAAGAGGAGCGCATGGTGCGCGACACGGCCGAGCAATTCGCGCAGGACAAGCTGGCGCCGCGCGTTCTTGAAGCCTTCCGCCATGAAAAGACCGACCCTGCCATCTTCCGTGAAATGGGCGAGACCGGATTGCTCGGTGCAATGATTCCCGAGCAGTACGGTGGCAGCGGTTTGAATTACGTCAGCTACGGGTTGATTGCTCGCGAAGTGGAGCGTGTCGATTCGGGTTATCGCTCGATGATGAGTGTGCAATCGTCACTGGTCATGGTGCCGATCAATGAGTTCGGCACCGAGGCGCAGAAACAGAAGTACCTGCCGAAGCTGGCGTCCGGCGAGTGGATCGGCTGTTTTGGCCTGACGGAACCTGACCATGGTTCCGACCCTGGCGCGATGATTACCCGTGCACGCAAAGTGGAAGGCGGCTACAGCCTGACCGGCGCCAAGATGTGGATCACCAATAGCCCGATCGCGGATGTGTTCGTGGTGTGGGGCAAGGACGATGCCGGTGATATCCGTGGATTTGTATTGGAGAAAGGCTGGAAGGGCCTGAGTGCTCCGGCGATTCACGGCAAGGTGGGGCTTCGGGCTTCCATCACCGGTGAGATCGTGATGGAAAACGTATTTGTGCCGGAAGAGAACATTTTTCCCGACGTGCGCGGTTTGAAAGGGCCTTTTACGTGCCTCAACTCGGCGCGTTACGGCATTTCGTGGGGCGCATTGGGTGCCGCGGAATTCTGTTGGCACACTGCTCGCCAATACACCCTTGATCGCCAGCAGTTCGGGCGACCGTTGGCCGCCACCCAGTTGATTCAGAAGAAGCTGGCCGACATGCAGACCGAAATCACCCTGGCCTTGCAAGGCTGCCTGCGTCTGGGGCGGATGAAAGACGAGGGCACGGCTGCGGTCGAGATCACATCGATCATGAAGCGCAACTCGTGCGGCAAGTCCCTGGATATCGCGCGTATGGCGCGGGATATGTTGGGCGGCAACGGGATCTCCGATGAGTTCGGGGTGGCGCGTCACCTTGTCAATCTTGAGGTGGTCAACACCTATGAAGGCACCCACGATGTGCACGCTCTGATTCTTGGGCGTGCGCAAACCGGTCTCCAGGCTTTCTATTAATAGGAGCATGGGCATGGGCGCGCTTTCGCATTTACGGGTACTGGATTTATCGCGAGTGCTTGCAGGCCCTTGGGCTGGGCAGATTCTTGCGGACCTTGGGGCTGAGGTGATCAAGGTTGAGCGGCCGGGTAAGGGTGATGACACCCGCGCGTGGGGGCCTCCGTTCCTTAAGGACGCATACGGCGAGAACACGAGTGAGGCGGCGTATTACCTGTCGGCTAACCGCAATAAGGAGTCGGTGACCATCGACTTCACCCGGCCGGAGGGGCAGAAGCTGGTGCGGGAGCTGGCGGCCAAGTCCGACATTCTGATCGAGAATTTCAAGGTGGGTGGCCTCGCCGCGTATGGGCTGGACTATGAGTCGCTCAAGGCGATCAACCCGGAGCTGATTTATTGCTCGATTACGGGGTTTGGTCAGACGGGGCCGTATGCGTCGCGCGCGGGCTATGACTTCATGATCCAGGGGTTGGGTGGGCTCATGAGCCTGACCGGCCGGTCGGAGGATGATGAGGGGGCGGGGCCGGTGAAGGTTGGGGTGGCGTTGACGGACATTCTGACGGGCCTTTACTCAAGCGTGGCGATCCTGGCGGCGCTGGCGCACCGCGACCACGACGGTGGGGGACAACATATCGATATGGCGTTACTGGATGTGCAGGTGGCTTGCCTGGCCAACCAGGCGATGAATTACCTGACCACAGGTGTTTCGCCCAAACGCCTGGGTAATGCTCATCCGAACATCGTGCCGTATCAGGACTTCCCCACGGCCGACGGCGATTTTATCCTGACGGTGGGTAATGACGCGCAGTTTCGCAAGTTCGCTGAAGCTGCCGGGCAGTCGCAGTGGGCGGATGATGCGCGTTTCGCCACCAACCAGATGCGGGTGGCCAACCGAGCGCAGTTGATCCCGTTGATTCGCCAGGTCACCGTTTTCAAGACGACAGCCGAGTGGGTGTCATCGCTGGAGCGTGTCGGTGTGCCGTGTGGGCCGATCAATGATCTTGCGCAGGTGTTTGCCGATCCGCAGGTCAAGTCGCGTGGTCTGGCGATGGAGCTGTCTCATGTACTGGCCGGCAGAGTGCCTCAGGTTGCCAGCCCGATGCGGCTGTCCAAGACGCCTGTTGAATATCGCAGCCCCCCTCCTCTATTAGGGGAGCATACGGCCCAGGTGCTGCAGGCTTTGTTGGGGATGAGTCCTGAGAAAGTCGCTGTTCTGAAAGAGGCTGGCGTTATCTGACCTTTCTCTTCTATATAGAGGAGTGGGTAATTGATGACTTTTTAATCAACCTCAACTAATTGATAGGGAATGCAAATTTAGGGGTTGACGGCAGATTCTGGACGTCTATAATTCGCCCCACTTCCGGCGCAGTCGAAACGGAAAACTCCTTGGTAAACAAGTAGTTATGCAAGATTCGACAGCGAGTTGCTTCAGTTCATCGAAGTCCAGAAGAAGTTGATAGTGCGGTGTTGTTTGGCGCTATTAACGTTTCGATCTTCTCGGTCGAAAGCGGAGAAAAAGAGGTGTTGACAGCAGCGTGTAACGCTGTAGAATTCGCCTCCCGCTAACGAGAGATCGGAAGCGCAAGTGGTTGAAGTTGTTGAAGAGTTCTTCGAAAACTTCTGAAAATAATCACTTGACAGCAAGTGAGGCTGCTGTAGAATGCGCGCCTCGGTTGAGACGAAACATCTTAACCAACCGCTCTTTAACAACTGAATCAAGCAATTCGTGTGGGTGCTTGTGGAGTCAGACTGATAGTCAACAAGATTATCAGCATCACAAGTTACTCCGCGAGAAATCAAAGAATAACCAACGATTGCTGAGCCAAGTTTAGGGTTTCTTAAAAACCCAAAGATGTTTGAACTGAAGAGTTTGATCATGGCTCAGATTGAACGCTGGCGGCAGGCCTAACACATGCAAGTCGAGCGGTAGAGAGAAGCTTGCTTCTCTTGAGAGCGGCGGACGGGTGAGTAATGCCTAGGAATCTGCCTGGTAGTGGGGGATAACGTTCGGAAACGGACGCTAATACCGCATACGTCCTACGGGAGAAAGCAGGGGACCTTCGGGCCTTGCGCTATCAGATGAGCCTAGGTCGGATTAGCTAGTTGGTGGGGTAATGGCTCACCAAGGCGACGATCCGTAACTGGTCTGAGAGGATGATCAGTCACACTGGAACTGAGACACGGTCCAGACTCCTACGGGAGGCAGCAGTGGGGAATATTGGACAATGGGCGAAAGCCTGATCCAGCCATGCCGCGTGTGTGAAGAAGGTCTTCGGATTGTAAAGCACTTTAAGTTGGGAGGAAGGGCAGTTACCTAATACGTGATTGTTTTGACGTTACCGACAGAATAAGCACCGGCTAACTCTGTGCCAGCAGCCGCGGTAATACAGAGGGTGCAAGCGTTAATCGGAATTACTGGGCGTAAAGCGCGCGTAGGTGGTTTGTTAAGTTGGATGTGAAATCCCCGGGCTCAACCTGGGAACTGCATTCAAAACTGACTGACTAGAGTATGGTAGAGGGTGGTGGAATTTCCTGTGTAGCGGTGAAATGCGTAGATATAGGAAGGAACACCAGTGGCGAAGGCGACCACCTGGACTAATACTGACACTGAGGTGCGAAAGCGTGGGGAGCAAACAGGATTAGATACCCTGGTAGTCCACGCCGTAAACGATGTCAACTAGCCGTTGGAAGCCTTGAGCTTTTAGTGGCGCAGCTAACGCATTAAGTTGACCGCCTGGGGAGTACGGCCGCAAGGTTAAAACTCAAATGAATTGACGGGGGCCCGCACAAGCGGTGGAGCATGTGGTTTAATTCGAAGCAACGCGAAGAACCTTACCAGGCCTTGACATCCAATGAACTTTCTAGAGATAGATTGGTGCCTTCGGGAACATTGAGACAGGTGCTGCATGGCTGTCGTCAGCTCGTGTCGTGAGATGTTGGGTTAAGTCCCGTAACGAGCGCAACCCTTGTCCTTAGTTACCAGCACGTAATGGTGGGCACTCTAAGGAGACTGCCGGTGACAAACCGGAGGAAGGTGGGGATGACGTCAAGTCATCATGGCCCTTACGGCCTGGGCTACACACGTGCTACAATGGTCGGTACAGAGGGTTGCCAAGCCGCGAGGTGGAGCTAATCCCACAAAACCGATCGTAGTCCGGATCGCAGTCTGCAACTCGACTGCGTGAAGTCGGAATCGCTAGTAATCGCGAATCAGAATGTCGCGGTGAATACGTTCCCGGGCCTTGTACACACCGCCCGTCACACCATGGGAGTGGGTTGCACCAGAAGTAGCTAGTCTAACCTTCGGGAGGACGGTTACCACGGTGTGATTCATGACTGGGGTGAAGTCGTAACAAGGTAGCCGTAGGGGAACCTGCGGCTGGATCACCTCCTTAATCGACGACATCAGCTGCTCCATAAGTTCCCACACGAATTGCTTGATTCATTGAAGAAGACGATAAGAAGCAGCCCGAAATTGGGTCTGTAGCTCAGTTGGTTAGAGCGCACCCCTGATAAGGGTGAGGTCGGCAGTTCGAATCTGCCCAGACCCACCAATTTTGTGTGGGAAACGCCTGTAGAAATACGGGGCCATAGCTCAGCTGGGAGAGCGCCTGCCTTGCACGCAGGAGGTCAACGGTTCGATCCCGTTTGGCTCCACCACTACTGCTTCTGTTGTATGAAAGCTTAGAAATGAGCATTCCATTGTGATGATGGTGAATGTTGATTTCTAGTCTTTGATTAGATCGTTCTTTAAAAATTTGGGTATGTGATAGAAAGATAGACTGAACGTTACTTTCACTGGTAACGGATCAGGCTAAGGTAAAATTTGTGAGTTCTCTTAACTGAGAAATTCGAATTTTCGGCGAATGTTGTCTTCACAGTATAACCAGATTGCTTGGGGTTATATGGTCAAGTGAAGAAGCGCATACGGTGGATGCCTTGGCAGTCAGAGGCGATGAAAGACGTGGTAGCCTGCGAAAAGCTTCGGGGAGTCGGCAAACAGACTTTGATCCGGAGATGTCTGAATGGGGGAACCCAGCCATCATAAGATGGTTATCTTACGCTGAATACATAGGCGTAAGAGGCGAACCAGGGGAACTGAAACATCTAAGTACCCTGAGGAAAAGAAATCAACCGAGATTCCCTTAGTAGTGGCGAGCGAACGGGGACTAGCCCTTAAGTGGCTTTGAGATTAGCGGAACGCTCTGGAAAGTGCGGCCATAGTGGGTGATAGCCCTGTACGCGAAAATCTCTTGGTCATGAAATCGAGTAGGACGGAGCACGAGAAACTTTGTCTGAATATGGGGGGACCATCCTCCAAGGCTAAATACTACTGACTGACCGATAGTGAACTAGTACCGTGAGGGAAAGGCGAAAAGAACCCCGGAGAGGGGAGTGAAATAGATCCTGAAACCGTATGCGTACAAGCAGTGGGAGCCCACTTTGTTGGGTGACTGCGTACCTTTTGTATAATGGGTCAGCGACTTATTTTCAGTGGCGAGCTTAACCGAATAGGGGAGGCGTAGCGAAAGCGAGTCTTAATAGGGCGTCTAGTCGCTGGGAATAGACCCGAAACCGGGCGATCTATCCATGGGCAGGTTGAAGGTTGGGTAACACTAACTGGAGGACCGAACCGACTACCGTTGAAAAGTTAGCGGATGACCTGTGGATCGGAGTGAAAGGCTAATCAAGCTCGGAGATAGCTGGTTCTCCTCGAAAGCTATTTAGGTAGCGCCTCATGTATCACTGTAGGGGGTAGAGCACTGTTTCGGCTAGGGGGTCATCCCGACTTACCAAACCGATGCAAACTCCGAATACCTACAAGTGCCGAGCATGGGAGACACACGGCGGGTGCTAACGTCCGTCGTGAAAAGGGAAACAACCCAGACCGTCAGCTAAGGTCCCAAAGTTATGGTTAAGTGGGAAACGATGTGGGAAGGCTTAGACAGCTAGGAGGTTGGCTTAGAAGCAGCCACCCTTTAAAGAAAGCGTAATAGCTCACTAGTCGAGTCGGCCTGCGCGGAAGATGTAACGGGGCTCAAACCATACACCGAAGCTACGGGTATCACGTAAGTGATGCGGTAGAGGAGCGTTCTGTAAGCCTGTGAAGGTGAGTTGAGAAGCTTGCTGGAGGTATCAGAAGTGCGAATGCTGACATGAGTAACGACAATGGGTGTGAAAAACACCCACGCCGAAAGACCAAGGTTTCCTGCGCAACGTTAATCGACGCAGGGTTAGTCGGTCCCTAAGGCGAGGCTGAAAAGCGTAGTCGATGGAAAACAGGTTAATATTCCTGTACTTCTGGTTATTGCGATGGAGGGACGGAGAAGGCTAGGCCAGCTTGGCGTTGGTTGTCCAAGTTTAAGGTGGTAGGCTGAGATCTTAGGTAAATCCGGGATCTTAAGGCCGAGAGCTGATGACGAGTGTTCTTTTAGAACACGAAGTGGTTGATGCCATGCTTCCAAGAAAAGCTTCTAAGCTTCAGGTAACCAGGAACCGTACCCCAAACCGACACAGGTGGTTGGGTAGAGAATACCAAGGCGCTTGAGAGAACTCGGGTGAAGGAACTAGGCAAAATGGCACCGTAACTTCGGGAGAAGGTGCGCCGGTGAGGGTGAAGGACTTGCTCCGTAAGCTCATGCCGGTCGAAGATACCAGGCCGCTGCGACTGTTTATTAAAAACACAGCACTCTGCAAACACGAAAGTGGACGTATAGGGTGTGACGCCTGCCCGGTGCCGGAAGGTTAATTGATGGGGTTAGCTAACGCGAAGCTCTTGATCGAAGCCCCGGTAAACGGCGGCCGTAACTATAACGGTCCTAAGGTAGCGAAATTCCTTGTCGGGTAAGTTCCGACCTGCACGAATGGCGTAACGATGGCGGCGCTGTCTCCACCCGAGACTCAGTGAAATTGAAATCGCTGTGAAGATGCAGTGTATCCGCGGCTAGACGGAAAGACCCCGTGAACCTTTACTATAGCTTTGCACTGGACTTTGAATTTGCTTGTGTAGGATAGGTGGGAGGCTTTGAAGCGTGGACGCCAGTCTGCGTGGAGCCAACCTTGAAATACCACCCTGGCAACTTTGAGGTTCTAACTCAGGTCCGTTATCCGGATCGAGGACAGTGTATGGTGGGTAGTTTGACTGGGGCGGTCTCCTCCTAAAGAGTAACGGAGGAGTACGAAGGTGCGCTCAGACCGGTCGGAAATCGGTCGTAGAGTATAAAGGCAAAAGCGCGCTTGACTGCGAGACAGACACGTCGAGCAGGTACGAAAGTAGGTCTTAGTGATCCGGTGGTTCTGTATGGAAGGGCCATCGCTCAACGGATAAAAGGTACTCCGGGGATAACAGGCTGATACCGCCCAAGAGTTCATATCGACGGCGGTGTTTGGCACCTCGATGTCGGCTCATCACATCCTGGGGCTGAAGCCGGTCCCAAGGGTATGGCTGTTCGCCATTTAAAGTGGTACGCGAGCTGGGTTTAGAACGTCGTGAGACAGTTCGGTCCCTATCTGCCGTGGACGTTTGAGATTTGAGAGGGGCTGCTCCTAGTACGAGAGGACCGGAGTGGACGAACCTCTGGTGTTCCGGTTGTCACGCCAGTGGCATTGCCGGGTAG
This sequence comes from Pseudomonas sp. MH9.3, assembly GCF_034354675.1. Taxonomy (NCBI): domain Bacteria; kingdom Pseudomonadati; phylum Pseudomonadota; class Gammaproteobacteria; order Pseudomonadales; family Pseudomonadaceae; genus Pseudomonas; species Pseudomonas sp. MH9.3. Next base: position 3,813,022 of record NZ_CP133785.1, read on the forward strand.
CTATGTTCGGAATAGATAACCGCTGAAAGCATCTAAGCGGGAAACTAGCCTCAAGATGAGATCTCACTGGAACCTTGAGTTCCCTGAAGGGCCGTCGAAGACTACGACGTTGATAGGTTGGGTGTGTAAGCGCTGTGAGGCGTTGAGCTAACCAATACTAATTGCCCGTGAGGCTTGACCATATAACACCCAAGCAATTTGACTACTCCTGACTTGGAAACAAGTAGAAGCATCAGATTGCGGTGTGTGAAGACGAGATGAACCGAAAGTTCGACGCTCACAAAACACCGACAGCTGTCACATACCCAATTTGCTGAAGCGAGGCCGTCTGGCCACGACTCAGTACCCGAATTTCTTGACGACCATAGAGCATTGGAACCACCTGATCCCATCCCGAACTCAGTAGTGAAACGATGCATCGCCGATGGTAGTGTGGGGTTTCCCCATGTGAGAGTAGGTCATCGTCAAGATTAAATTCCGAAACCCCATTTGCGAAAGCAGATGGGGTTTTGTTTTTGTAGAAGTCCATGAATTTTCACCGGCGTGTTGTTTGAACAACGCTCTGGTATACAGAATTTCTTGACGACCATAGAGCATTGGAACCACCTGATCCCATCCCGAACTCAGCAGTGAAACGATGCATCGCCGATGGTAGTGTGGGGTTTCCCCATGTGAGAGTAGGTCATCGTCAAGATTGAATTCCAGAACCCCTGTCTGCTAGCGCAGACAGGGGTTTTGTCGTTTAGGGACTTGGACAGGGTGCTCGCCTTACCTGGTCCCATATCACGCTTACATGCTTGCACTTGTACGATAACCATTGGTCGGCTGCCCTGTAGGGGATGAGAATACATCTCAAGATTTCCGCACTCCCTGCCGAAAGCCTGACGAGCCACGCGTGCCCCGAGATAGAGCGGCCGAAGAGCCTGCTTATAGCGCTACATGGAATGTTCCACGCGGCACGCTCATCCCCTTTGGCAAAAGAAGTCGACGAAATGAATCTGAAGTTCAGTCATAAAATCCTGCTGGCCGCGTCAGGCGTCGTTGTCCTGGCCTTCGCGTTATTCACGCTCTACAACGACTACCTGCAGCGCAGCACGATCAAGCAAAATCTGGAGTCGTCCATCCAGCAGTCAGGTGAACTCACCGCCAGCAGTGTGCAGAACTGGCTAAGTGGCCGCGTACTGGTCCTCGAGAACCTGGCACAGAACATCGCACACCAAGGCGCAACTGCCGACCTTCCGGGTCTGGTTGATCAGCCTGCGCTCACTTCAAATTTTCAATTCACCTACGTTGGCCAAACCAACGGCGTGTTCACGCAGCGCCCCGACGCCAAGATGCCCGATGGCTACGACCCGCGTCAGCGTCCCTGGTACAAACAAGCCGTCGCTGCCGATAAGCCCATGCTTACACCGCCCTACATGGCCGCAGTAGGTGGGCAGATCGTTACCATCGCCATGCCGGTCAAGAAGAACGGTGAGCTGCTGGGTGTCGTCGGTGGAGACCTGAGCCTGCAAACCCTGGTGAAGATCATCAATGCCGTGGACTTCGGCGGCATTGGTCACGGGTTTCTGGTCAGCGGCGATGGCCAGGTCATCGTTAGTCCGGACGGGGACCAGGTGATGAAGAACCTCAAGGATATCTATCCAGGCATCAGCCTGCGTATCGACAAGGTCAACCAGGATGTCGTCCTCAACGGTCAGGAGCGCATCCTGTCGTTCACGCCTATCAGCGGCTTGCCAGGCGCGGATTGGTATATCGGTCTGTCGATCGACAAAGACAAAGCCTACGCACCACTGGGTAAATTCCGCACTTCAGCGCTGATTGCAATGCTGATCGCCGTGGTAGCGATTGCCGTGCTCTTGAGCCTGCTGATTCAAGTATTGCTGCGGCCCTTGACCACCATGGGCGCGGCGATGAAGGACATTGCCCAAGGTGAAGGCGACCTTACTCGTCGCCTCAATGTGACCAGCAAGGACGAATTTGGCGAAGTGGGCAGTGCCTTCAACCAATTCGTCGAGCGAATCCACGCGTCCATTTCCGAAGTGTCCTCGGCGACGCGCCAGGTACACGATCTGTCCCAGCGAGTGATGGCCTCGTCCAATGCCTCCATCGTTGGCTCCGACGAGCAGAGCGCGCGCACCAACAGCGTAGCCGCCGCTATCAATGAGCTGGGCGCCGCCACCCAGGAAATTGCACGTAACGCGGCCGACGCCTCGCAACATGCCAGCGGTGCCAGCGAGCAAGCGGATGGCGGACGCAAAGTGGTTGAGCAAACCATCCTGGCAATGTCGGAGCTGTCGCAAAAAATCAGCCTGTCCTGCACCCAGATCGAAACACTGAATGCCAGTACCGACAACATCGGCCACATTCTCGATGTGATCAAAGGTATCTCTCAGCAAACCAACCTGCTCGCGCTCAATGCCGCGATCGAAGCGGCACGGGCCGGCGAGGCAGGTCGTGGCTTTGCAGTGGTCGCTGACGAAGTGCGCAACCTCGCTCACCGCACCCAGGAGTCGGCTGAAGAGATCCATAAAATGATCACCTCGCTGCAAGTGGGCTCCCGTGAAGCGGTAACTACCATGAACGCCAGCCAGGCCTCCAGCGAAGAGAGCGTTGAAGTGGCCAACCAGGCCGGCGAGCGCCTGATCAGCGTGACGCAGCGGATTGTCGAGATCGACGGCATGAACCAATCGGTGGCTGCCGCTACCGAGGAGCAGACTGCCGTGGTTGAGAGCCTCAACGTGGATATCAACCAGATCAACCTGCTGAACCAGCAAGGCGTGGTCAACCTCAATGAAACGCTGAGAGACTGCGATGCGCTCTCCCAGCAGGCCAGTCGATTGAAGCAACTGGTTGACAGCTTCAAGCTCTGACTTTTGAGTGCAAAGCAGGAGCGAGCACGCTCGCTCCTGCGTTCAGCCAAGCATCCGGCGCACATTCTCCAGCGCACTGTCGGCAAACGCTTGTGCAAACGCATCAAATTCCACCTGGGTGTCTCCGACAGGTTCGCCGATGATCGTCCAGGTCGCCCTGGCACGGCCGGCGTCAACCGCCTCAACACTCATCGCCGCCCACAGGCGCGCCACGCCCAAGGTGTTGTAGACCGTAGTCCAGGTCATGCACATGGCGTCTTCATCCCGGCTGTTGAGTTGTTCCACCACGCAGTGACCATCATGGAAGAACTTGGTACGCAAGGCTCCGACACCCGTGCCGGTCATTTCGATATGTGACAGGGCCGGAATGAACGCATCAAAGCCTGCAAAGTGACCGACTACGGCCCACAAGCGAGCCGCTTCGCACTCGACAACGACACAGGCCTGCACTGGTGTGGTACAGGGATTGCGAATCAGCGTATCGGGTTGCAGTGGTTTCATGAGAAAGGTCCTTAAAAGCAGTTCAAAGAAAGCCCACAGCCTTCAGGTATTCGCAGCCCTGACGCAGCAGGGCGGGACTTTTCTCGGGGTAGTGCGTTCCCATTTGTTCCACGCCATGACGTGCGTTGTCGAAACGGATCATTGAAGTGTCGCCGATGTCTTCGCCCGGCCCATCCATGTAAAACCCGAGTACCCCGAACAACGCGTTGTCGCGATCAACTGTGCGCAAGGCCTGTTGCCACTGCACAACAGTGACGCGGTCGAAGGCATGCCCCGCCTGGCTGAACGCATTAAGGTAGTCGTCCCAACTCAGCGGCTGCGGGTTGTGCAGGTTGAAAACGCTGCGCTCGCTGTCGAACTGGCCACAGTGAAACGCGAGAAAGCGTGCAAAAAAGTCCACCGGCATCAGGTCGAAGTTCACCTCCTGACGGGGCATCAGACCCAATTGCAGCGATCCCTTGAGCATCAGCATCAGGCGATTTTTCCGGGGTTGGCAAACACCGTTGCGGCTGTTGAAACTGATGTTGCCCGGACGCAGGATATTGACCCACGCGCCTTGCGCCACCGCACGTCCCAACAGCCGCTCGGCCACCCACTTGGAGAGGTTGTAGCCATTCTTGATGTAGATCGGCAGTGTCGCCGCGGCCGGTAACTCCAGAACGTAGCCTTCGGCATCAATGCTGCTGCAGGCGGACAGCGTCGAGATGAAGTTCAGAACCTTTTTGCAGTGGGTCTCGCACAGGCGTAAACATTCCCGCACGGGGTCGACGTTGTCCGGCACCAGCGACCCATAGTCCATCACATGATTGACCTGTGCAGCGTTGTGCACCAGCACGCCAAAGTCCCTCGCGAGCGCGTCATACACCTCGCACGCCAGCCCCAGGCGTGGCTGGCTGACATCGGCCGGATACACCCGCACCCGGCTCGTGTCCAGATGTTCCAGGCGGTACTCCTTCAGTGCCTCGCTGAACCTGCTGGCTGCCGGTTGACCCGGCAACTCACGCACCAGACACGCTACCGCTGTTGCACCGCCTGCCAGTAATGCCTCGACGGCATGTACGCCGATAAAACTGTTGGCCCCCGTCACAATCACCTTGCGTCGATCACCAGCTCGAGTCTCGGGCAGCACCCTCAGTGCCTGTTCACGCTGAGCATCGCGCACGGCCTGGCCGTACGCTGCGTCTGGCAGTGCACTGTCCTGCATCAGCAAGGCGAGCGTACTGATCGTCGGCCTCTCGAAGAAGTGGTTCAGCGGTACACTGCGGCCGAACTGTTCACGAATGCTCAGCAACAAAGTCGACAGCAAAATGGAGTGCCCACCGAGGTTGAAGAAGCTGTCGTCCAGCCTCAAATCATCCACAGGCACGCGCAACAATTCACTCCATAGCCGCGCCAGTTGCCGTTGAAGGGGCGTATGCGCAGTGCGGCCATTGCCAGCCAGTGAGGCTTGAATCGGCAATGCCAGCAAGGCCTGACGGTCAATCTTCCCGCTGCCGGAGCAGGGCAGGGCAGACAGTTCGGCCCACACCTGTGGTTGCAGGTAATCAGGCAACCACTGCCGCGCGTGTTGCTTGAGATCGACCAGCGTAGCACCGGCCTCCGGATAGGCGACCACCCCCCGAATCTTGCCGTCACGCTCGATCACCACCGCAACCTGACGAAACAGCCGACTGTCGCGCAGGCACTGCTCGATCTCCCGCGGCTCGATCCGCACCCCGCGGATCTTTACCTGGTCATCACGGCGCCCACCGAGTTCTATACCGTCGTCCGTCCATTTCGCGAGGTCGCCACTGCGGTAGGCCCTGACAACCTGACCGTCCGGCAGTGTCAGCTCGACAAAGGGACTGTCGAGTACCGGCGCGGTGCTCAAGTACCCCAGGCTCACCCCAGGCCCGACGATATACAACTCACCCATTACCTGCTCATCCACCGGCTGCATGTCCTCGTCGAGGATCAGCGCCTGACTGTTGGCGATTGGCCGGCCCACCCGGGTGTTGCCATCTTTGCGCTGCAGCAGGCGATGCGTCACCAGTACCGTGGCTTCGGTGGGGCCGTAGAGGTTGTGCAGGTGGCATTGGCCGGCCAGACGTTCGATGACATGGGGTTCGCACGCTTCGCCACCGGTTAGCAGGTGAGTCAGGCCCAGCGGCTCATCCAGCGGCAGGATACCGAGCAGCGCCGGTGGCAGGAACGCGTGGGTGATGTGCTGTTGGCGAATCAACTCCACCAATTGCTGCGGGTCACGCCGCTGCGCCTCGCCGGGAATGATCAACTGCGCGCCGGCAATCAGACTCGGGAAAATATCCATCAGCGAAGCATCAAAGTTCAATGCGGCGAACTGCAGCACGCGGCTCTGTTCACTCAATTCCATGCAGCCACCGAACCAGGCAGTAAAGTGCGCCAGGTTGCCCTGGCTGAGCCGCACGCCTTTTGGTCTGCCACTGGTGCCGGACGTGAAGAGCACGACGCACGGTGCGCTCGGGTCTGGCCGAGGGTGCGGCAGCGGTTGCGAGGCGTCTTGCCGATCGGCACCACGCACATCCAGCGCCATGAAGCGTTCACGCAGCGGGTGGCTGCCCTCATCCAGTAAAACACGGGCGCCTGCGCTTTCCAGCATGACCTGCTGGCGCCGAAGAGGAAGCTGCGCAGCCAGTGGCAGGTAGACTGCGCCGCAGCCGAGAATCGCCAGGATGCTCGCGTACAGCGCAGCAGACTTTTCCAGGCAGACCCCGACGATCGCTGAACCTTCAACACCCTCCAGCACTGCCGCCAGTCGTTGCTGGATCGCCCAGGCGTGCGTCTGCAGTTGCCGGTAAGTGACAACCTCGCCCGCTACATTCAGCGCCGGTCGCTCAGCGAAGGTGATGAGGCTGGTCTGCAGTCGCTCGATAATCGGCACTTGCGCCGCCCGCAGCAGTTCCGGATCTGCCGTGCAATTGAACCGATGCAGGTAGGCCAGCGCATCCAGGCTTTGCAAGTCCAGGTCAGGCCAGTCGTTGGCAAAGGTAGGCGATACACACAACTGCGGGTCGCGTGCAAAGCGACTCACCTGCAGAGCCACCCACTCCACCAGCGCGCGTGTCGTCCGGCGGCACAAGTGTTGGCCGTTCCCGCTGGGTTCTTCAGCCACGTCCAGCACGTCCACCAGGCGATGGTCATGGTTATAGCTGCGCATTTGCAGCACAGGCAATCCGGACTCGGTCGCTGAGCCGATCCCCAGTCGCAGGCTCAGGCGCGGCGTGCAGGCCCAACGCATCGGCAGTGGCTGGCTGCCGTCGTCGATCACCAGATCAGCGCCCTCGTCTGCGCACCGATGACCATATGCTTCGAGCTCCGTCCGCACTTCGGTCAGCGCCTTGCTCGTGCCGACCCATCCCACTGTCAGGCACTTCATGCCGCTCTCCCCGCCGGCGACAGATAGTCATTCATGGCCGCTGCCACGCTTGGCGTCTGGAGCAAACCGCTGTGCTGCAAAAACTTCATGATGTTGCCAATCAGAGGGTGCTGGCGGGTGATGGGAAACGCCAGTGCCTCCACCTCGTCTCTCAAGGCCTCACGGATGCGCGCGCTTACGCCCAGGTGTTCGATCAATTGCAGGTCGAAGGTTTTTTGCAGATCGTTGGTCAGGTAGTGCATCAGAAACGTCGGCAGCACCTGAGCGATGCTGTCGCGATCTGCCGGGCTGGCCGCCTGCCAATACAGATGCACCAGACTTGTCCAGAAACGGGCATGGCGGCCTTCGTCAAACAGGTGATCGGCCATCATGCCGCGAATGGACGACTTGACACTGTCGTCCCTGGAAAACGCCGCCACCTCATGGGTCACGGTGTTTTCGGCAATCGCCACGCCAATCAGCTCCACGGCATCGCGCAGATGAGTGGGCGCCTGTGCCTGCGCTGCCGGCAGCGCGCGGCTGAGTTCGATCTGCCTGGGCAGGTCGAGGGGCTGGATGCCGGTCATGCTCACCGTCTGATGCAGGAAGTCCAACGCCACCATTGCGTGGTAATCCTCGTCCACCACGACGGACATTGCGTCGTAGCGACAGGCAAGGGGGAAGGGCAGTGTGAAGCGGTTCTTGGCAATGCTGCGGGCGGTCCTGTCGACAATTTCGGTCTCGAAAATCACCACGTCATTAATGTATTTGTAAAAGCTTTGTACCAGCACAAAGTCTCGCCATTGCGCACAGTGTTCGACAAACGTCGCACTCAATACCAGCGGCTGGCGGCACAGCGGGAAGATCAATTTGTCATCGTCTTCCAGCAGACGGCGCGGGCGCGTGCGGATGGTTGCGCGGCGCTCCCAGTCGTCGGCGATGGAGCAGTAATCCGTGATGCTCATGGGTGCACCTCCTGCAGCGAGGCTCGCAGGTCGTCCCAGAAATGGATGCGCTGTTCAACCGCGCTCAAGGCGAACGCGTCAGCCTGTTGCCGGCGATGCACGTCCCCATCGATCAGGCGCTCGAGCATCGCCCGCGCGCCGGGTTCATGGTCCTCGGCGTCCAATTGAATGTGTCGGTTGAAGTAATGGCGCAGCATCGGCGCCTGGCCGATCCACGCTGCGCTGCCTTGCAACAGGCGTTCAAACATGGTCGGTATGACGCTCTCACGGCCGTGCAGGAAGGCCGCCGCAACACAATGGGTAGGTGCGTCGAGTACGGTGTGCAGCGTGCTGCCGACAAACCGTGCCGTGCCGGGCAGACTCTCTAACGTTTGCAACGCTACCTGAGCGTCTACCCCCTGGCGTTGCAGCATGACGAACCGATCGATGGCGACAGTACTGGCACCTGTTTCAAGCATGCCCCCACGGTACAACTCGAAATGGCTGCAATGACCACCCCCTGGACGTTCATCCGACTCCTCACACAGCACGATCTCATTGATCAACCGAGCGGCCTGAGGATCGGTTGGGGGGAGCCAGGGCACCTGTGTGCCGGCCAGGTCCCGTTGCAGGCGTTTGGTGAGACTCATGAAGTCCCACACAGCAAATACATGGCTCTGCATAAAAAGTTGTAACTTGCTGAGTGAAGTTATTTCATTAAATAAAGGATGACTGCACAGTTGCAGTTTTTTCTGCTCTAGTAAAGTTTGATGCATGGTTGATGCCTATAAGTTTGTTGCGACTGCGCTGAAGACAGAAGGACTGTTATTAAGCTTGAAATGGACAGTCAGGATTTTTGCCGGGCCGAGCGTGTAGCCGCACTTGGGCAAGGGATTGCGCGGCCGGTTTGAGTGTCTGGTTTAGTGGCGCAGGATAATAAGCGGATTAAACGTTTGGATGAGCTTGCAAATGTATTAAAAGTTTTTCGAGAAAATACATGTTGTGAGTAAGTTAATTGCTTAAGTGTGGGAAGTTTCTTTAACCTGCGCAGGCTCAATCAAGTTGTATCGGCGCGGGGGCTTTCCCCTGATAAAAAGGAGGCCCCGAACGGCATGAGGTTTACTTGCCGGCCGCTTCAAGGCCGTTGAGATAGGCAGATATCACTTCCATCCCGCGCGTGAGGTGATTGCGCAGGGTGAGAATGCTCTCATCGGTCTTCTTCTGCGCCACCAGGCTCAGCAGTGTGCGGTGATCTTCCTGGGACGTCTCGCCGAGCCCCATCGCCTCCAGGTTGAAGCGCAGGAAGCGCTCTTCTTCATTCAGGCCATGTTCGACCAGCTTGAGCAGCCTTTGATTGGGCGCCTTGTCATACAGCGCCATGTGGAACAGGCGGTTCAGGCGTCCAATCTCGGTATAGTCTTTTTCCCGCTCCAGGGCATTGATCAATGTCTCGGCCTCGGCGATGTCGGCCTCGGTGAGCAAGGGGATCGACAGGCGCAGGGCTTCGGACTCCAGCAGTATGCGCAAGGCGTAGGTTTCAGCCGAGTTGTCCTCGATCAAGGGCGCCACCACGGCGCCCTTGTGCGTCACCACATGCAGCAATGACTGCGCTTCCAACTGGCGCAAGGCCTCACGCACCGGCATGCGGCTGACGCCGAACAGGCTGGCCAGTTCCTGCTGGCGCATGGCGGTGCCGCAGGGCAACCGGCCATCGAGAATGGCGTTGCGCAAGGTTTCTTCAATTACGGAACGAGCAAGATGAGCGGGGATAGGTCCGCTGACCTTAATGCTGTTCAACAGGTTCGGCTTCTGCGTCACGGCTACGCTCTCCTCCCTTTTTAAAATAAGTATGGCTAATTGGATCCAAAGCACACTAGAGACAGCTCAAAAGCTTGTCAAACGAACAAGGTTTTCGGCTTGTAAGTGCTTAAACACGGGGTTCTCCAGGCCCACACCGTGGTTTTGCGACGTCTTACACGCCAGCAACAACTGAATGATTCGCCACCTTTCCTTACTCGCTCAGCGTAGCCGGTCCAGCCTCTTGATGAACACATTAACGTCTATAGATATTCACTAATGGTATTTAAACTGACCTTCTTATGTCTATAAAGTTACTCTCCTGTCCGACCGGGAGTCACTTCATGTCCGCCGCCTCTACTGTTCCAACAGCGACCGCTACCCCACAAGCATTCGAGATTCGCCCATTGTCCGGCAGCGTCGGTGCCGAGGTTATTGGCCTGGACCTGTCCCGCCCGGTCAGCGACGAAGAGTTTGCGCGCATTCACCGCGCGCACCTGGACTATCACGTCGTGGTGTTCCGCGACCAGCGCATCACCCCTGCACAGCAGATCGCCTTCAGCCGCCGTTTCGGCGTGTTGCAGATTCACGTGCTCAAACAGTTTCTGCTGACCAATCACCCGGAAATCCTGATCGTCTCCAACATCCTGGAAAACGGTCAATCCATCGGCCTCGGAGATGCGGGTAAATTCTGGCATTCGGACCTCTCCTACAAGGAACTGCCGAGCCTGGGTTCGATGCTGCATGCCCAGGAGCTGCCCTCCGAGGGCGGCGACACCCTGTTCGCTGACATGCATAAAGCCTGGGACCAGTTGCCCGAGCACCTGCGCAAGGCCGTGCAAGGCCGCAGCGCCGCGCACTCCTACACGGCGCGCTACAGCGAAACCAAATTCGAAGGTAACTGGCGCCCGACGCTCACCCCGGAGCAACTGGCCCAGGTAGCCGAAGTGGTTCATCCCATCGTGCGCACCCACCCGGAAAACGGCCGCAAGGCGCTGTTCGTCAGTGAAGGTTTCACCACCCGCATCGTCGGCCTGCCCGAAGACGAAAGCCGCGACCTGCTGGCCCAGCTCTATGCCCACAGCGTGCTGCCGGAAAACATCTACCGCCACCAATGGCAACCCCACGACATGGTGTTCTGGGACAACCGCTCGCTGATTCATCTCGCCGCCGGTTGCCCCAGCCATCTGCGGCGCAAATTGTTCCGCACCACCATCCAGGGCGATGCGCCTTTCTGAACCCTATCGCAAGAGAGTTGAAATGAACGCGCCTTTGCCAGGCCACGCGGCCAGCAACCTGAGCACCGCCCAACCGTTGCTGGCGGTGGACAACGTCAGCCTTGAGTACCGCACCCCCGAGCGAGTAGTGCGCGCCACCCACCAGGTCAGCTTCGAGATCGACCCGGCCGACCGCTACGTGTTGCTCGGCCCTTCGGGCTGCGGCAAATCCACGTTGCTCAAGTCCATCGCCGGGTTTATCAAGCCCAGTGAAGGGGAGATTCGCCTGCTGGGGCAAAAGGTCGAACAACCTGGCCCGGATCGCATCGTGGTGTTCCAGGAGTTCGACCAGTTGCCGCCCTGGAAAACCGTCAAGCAGAACGTCATGTTCCCCCTGCTGGCGTCCAAAACCCTCAAGCGCCGCGAAGCCGAAGAACGCGCGCTGCACTACCTCGACAAAGTCGGCCTCAGTGCCTTCGCCGATGCCTACCCGCACACCTTGTCCGGCGGCATGAAAGCTCGCGTGGCCATCGCCCGCGCCCTGGCCATGCAGCCCAAAATTCTGCTGATGGACGAACCCTTCGCCGCCCTGGACGCCCTCACCCGACGCAAGATGCAGGAAGAGCTGCTGCGGCTCTGGGAAGAAGTGCGCTTCACCCTGCTGTTCGTCACCCATTCCATCGAAGAGGCGCTGGTGGTCGGCAACCGCATCCTTCTGCTGTCGCCCCACCCGGGGCGCGTGCGCGCAGAAATCCACAGCCATCAATACGACCTGCACAGCCTCGGCGGTGTGGACTTCCAGGCCTCGGCGCGGCGCATTCATCGCCTGCTGTTCGATGAAGCCCCCGAGGCCGAACGTGAGTTGGGTTTCGCCGACATTCGCATCGCTTACTAAAGGGTCGCCCCATGCGCCAGGAATACGAAATAACCCTCGAACCGCTGCTCAGCGTGCCGGTGGAACGCGAACTGCCGCTGCGTCAGCGCCTGTGGCAACAAGGCTGGCTGCGCAAAGGCCTGATCCTGATCGTGCTGGCAGTCATTTGGGAGTCGGTGGCGCGCTATCAGAACAACGACCTGCTGCTGCCGAGCTTTTTGCAGACCTTCCACGCGCTCTACGACGGCCTGCTCAGCGGCGAACTGCTGAGCAAGGTCAGCATCTCCCTGGCCGTGCTGATCAAGGGCTACCTGATCGGCATCGTGCTGGCCTTTGCCCTGACCACGCTTGCCGTCTCGACCCAACTGGGCCGCGACTTGTTGAGCACGCTGACCTCAATGTTCAACCCGCTGCCGGCGATTGCGTTGCTGCCGCTGGCGCTGCTGTGGTTCGGCCTGGGCCAGAACAGCCTGATCTTTGTGCTGGTGCATTCGGTGCTGTGGGCGCTGGCGCTCAATACCTATTCGGGGTTCCTTGGCGTGTCCGAAACCCTGCGCATGGCCGGTCGCAACTATGGCCTCAAGGGCATGCGCTTCGTGCTGTTCATTCTGATCCCGGCTGCGCTGCCGTCGATTCTTGCCGGCCTTAAAATCGGCTGGGCTTTTGCCTGGCGCACCTTGATCGCCGCCGAGCTGGTCTTTGGCGCCACCAGCGGCAAGGGCGGGCTGGGCTGGTACATCTTCCAGAACCGCAACGAGCTGTACACCGACAAGGTATTCGCCGGCCTGGCTGTGGTGATTCTGATCGGCCTGCTGGTGGAAAACCTGGTGTTCGACACCTTCGAGCGGCTCACGGTGAAACGCTGGGGCATGCAGCGCTAGGCCGGCCATCCCTGTTAGGATTGCGGCCAATTCACGCTTTTACGACCGCGAGTGCCTGGCATGCAATTACCGGACATGAACCTGCTGGTCGCCCTCGACGCTTTGCTCGATGAAGGCAGCGTGGTCGGCGCCGCACGGCGGATGAACCTCAGCCCGGCGGCCATGAGCCGCACCCTCACGCGTATCCGCGAGGCGGTGGGCGACCCGATTCTGGTGCGCGCCGGACGCGGCCTGGTGCCCACGCCCAAGGCGATGCAACTGCAAGGCCAGGTGCGTAATGTCGTGGAGCAGGCCGCGCTGCTGTTTCGCTCGGCCGACCAGGTGGACTTGAGCACCTTGCGGCGTCGCTTCAGCGTGCGCGCCAACGACTTCTTCATCGGCGTGTATGGCGGCCGGCTGTTCGACACCATGGAGCGCATGGCGCCACTGTGCGAGCTGTACTTCGTGCCCGAAGGCGACACCGACGACGAAGCCCTGCGCGAAGGGCGCCTGGACCTGCGGGTGAGCAACACGCTGCCCGTCACCCCTGAGGTAAAGGTGCAGAACCTGTTCTCCACCACCTTCGTCGGGCTGGCGCGCGAAGGCCACCCGTTGTTCGACGGGGAAATCACCGCCGCACGGTTTGCCGGTTATTCCCATATCAGCATCTCGCGCCGTGGCATCGCGCGCGGGCCCATCGACACTGCTTTGAACGCCCAGGGCCTGGAGCGCCGCGTCGCGATGATCGCCCCTGGGTTTCACGGCGCAATGTTCATGCTGCCCGACTCCGACCTGCTGTTGCCGGTGCCCAAGGAAGCCCTCCTGAGTGTCAAGCGTCTGAAACTGCCGCTGCGCGCCTTCGCCCTGCCGATCTCGTTGCCGACCCTGATGCTGACCCAATCCTGGCACCCGCGTTTCGACAAGGACCCGGCGCACAAATGGCTGCGCGAAACCTTTCGCGAAAGCTGCCAGGCCACCTGGCTCGAAGCCCAGCCCACCTGAGCATTTCACAATCAACTGTGGGAGGGGGCTTGCTGCCGCATAGATTGCGTTGCGTGCACTTATACCCTGCCAATAAGTAACTTTTTGTCATGTGTGTAGCTGCTTAAACTGCTCGGGTATCTATCATTCCGAGTTACCCGTACATGACCTCCCTCGCTGCCCCCGCCCTGCAGGCCGCAGCCAAACCTGTCGCGCTCAATCCGCCGGTGTTCGGCCTGCGCATCATCATCGGCCTGGTCGGTGTGCTGCTGGCGGTGCTGGTGTCCGGCCTTAACGACATGGTCACCAAAATCGCCCTCGCCGATATCCGCGGCGCGCTGTTCATCGGCTATGACGAAGGCACCTGGCTGGTCGCGGCCTACACCGCCACCTCCGTGGCGGCCATGGCCTTCGCGCCCTGGTGTGCGGTGACTTTCTCCCTGCGCCGTTTCACCCTGTGCGCCATCGGCCTGTTCACCCTGCTGGGCATCCTCTGCCCGTTTGCGCCCAATTACCAAAGCCTGCTGCTGCTGCGCACCGCGCAAGGCCTGGCTGGCGGCGCATTGCCGCCGATGCTGATGTCGGTGGCGCTGCGCTTTCTGCCGGCCAACATCAAGCTGTATGGCCTGGCCGGCTACGCGCTCACCGCCACCTTTGGCCCGAGCCTCGGTACGCCCCTGGCGGCGCTGTGGACCGAGTACGTGGGCTGGCAGTGGGCGTTCTGGCAGATCGTCGCGCCGTGCCTGCTGGCCATGGCGGCGGTGGCCTACGGTTTGCCGCAGGACCCGCTGCGCCTGGAGCGCTTCAGGCAGTTCAACTGGCGCGGCCTGCTGCTGGGCTTTCCGGCGATCTGCATGTTGGTGATCGGCCTGCTGCAAGGCAACCGCCTGGACTGGTTCGAGTCCGGCCTGATCACTTTCCTGCTCAGCGGCGGCACCCTGTTGCTGGTGCTGTTCCTGCTCAATGAGTGGTCGCAGCCGCTGCCGTTTTTCAACGTGCAGATGCTCGGTCTGCGCAACCTGGCGTTTGCCCTGATCGTACTGGCCGGCGTGCTGATGGTGCTGACCTCGGTGATCATCATCCCGTCGAGCTTCCTCGCCCAGGTGCAGGGCTACAGGCCGCTGCAGACCGCGCCGGTGATGTTGCTGATGGCCCTGCCGCAATTGATCGCGCTGCCGCTGGTGGCGGCGCTGTGCAACCTGCGCCGGGTCGATTGCCGTTGGGTGCTGGGGCTCGGCTTGAGCCTGCTGGTGCTCAGTTGCCTGGGCAGTTCGCAGCTGACCTCGGCGTGGATTCGCGACGATTTCTATGGCTGGTACCTGCTGCAAATCATCGGGCAACCGATGGCGGTTCTGCCGTTGCTGATGCTGTCTACCGGCAGCATCCAGCCCGTTGACGGGCCGTTCGCTTCGGCCTGGTTCAACACCATCAAAGGCCTGTCTGCGGTGATCGCCGCCGCAGTGCTCGAAACCCTGACCACCCGCCGTGAACACTTCCACTCCACCATGCTGGTGGATCGCCTGGGCAACTCACCCCTGGCCGACGGCGATGCGCCGGGCCTGGCCCACCGCCTGCACGAACAGGCCGTGGTGCTCACCTCGTCGGATCTGTATGTCGTCATGGCCGGTGTCGCGGTGGCGTTGATCCTGCTGATTTTCTGGATGCCCACGCGGATTTATCCGCCTCGCGCACCGACATAGCCTCAAGGACTCCCCATGAAACGCAAAGACAAAATTGCCGTCTCCGTTATCGCTGTATTTGCCGTTGGCGTGCTGGTGTATCTGGTCACGCCGGGCCTGTTGGGCAACGCGCGTCAGACCACCAACGATGCCTTCGTCGCCGCCGACTTCACCCTGATCGCCCCGCGTGTGGCCGGCTTTATCAAAGAGGTGCTGGTGGAAGACAACCAGCAGGTCAAGGCCGGCCAACTGCTGGCGCTGATCGACGACCGCGATTTTCGCGCCGCCGCCCAGGCCGCCGATGCCGATGCGTTGGTCGCCCAAGCCCAGCTTAAAAACGCCGGCGCCACCCTGGAGCGCCAAAGCTCGGTGATCGCCCAGGCCCAGGCCACCGTGGCGGCAGACCGCGCCGAAGTGGCGTTCGCCGAGCACGAGCTGAACCGCTACAACCACCTCGCCGGCGTGGGCGCGGGCACCGTGCAGAACGCCCAGCAAGCCAAAACCCGCATCGACCAGGCCACCGCGCGCCTGGCCAAATCCACCGCGGTGCTGGCGGCCGAACGCAAGCAGGTGGAAATCCTCAGTGCCCAGCTCGATGCGGCCGAAGGCGGGCTCAAGCGCGCCCAGGCGGCGTTGGAAATGGCCAGCTATCAACTGTCCTATACGCGCATCGTCGCGCCGGTGGACGGCATGGTCGGTGAGCGCGCGGTGCGGGTCGGCGCCTACGTGACGCCGGGCAGCAAGCTGCTCGCTGTGGTGCCGCTGAGCGAGGCCTATGTGGTGGCCAATTTCCAGGAAACCCAGCTGTCGCACATGCATGCCGGCCAACCCGTGCAGGTGCGCGTCGACAGCCTCGATGGCGAGTTGCTCAACGGTCATCTGGAGAGCCTGGCGCCGGCCACCGGTGTGACGTTCGCCTCGATCAAGCCGGACAACGCCACCGGCAACTTCACCAAGGTGGTGCAGCGCATCCCGGTGAAGATCATCCTCGAACCCGGCCAGCCCCTCACCGAACGTCTGCGGGTGGGCATGTCGGTGGAGGCCAGCGTCGACACCCAGCCCGTCGCGCAGCCGCGTGAGGTGGCCCAGCAATGATACGTTTTGCCTGGCTCGCCTTGAGCGTCATCAGCCTGAGTGCCTGCACCGTCGGCCCGGACTTTCACACGCCCCAGGGGCCGCACGTCGAGCGTTGGCGCGAACCTCAGGGCCGTCAGGCCGACAGCCGCGCCGTGGCCGATCCGCTGCAGGAGCGCTGGTGGGACGTGTTCCATGACGCGCAACTGTCAGCCCTCACACGCCGCGCCCTCACCGACAACCTCGACCTGAAACTGGCCGGCAGCCGCCTGCAACAAAGCCGAGCCGTGCGCCAGGTGACCACGGCGGGGCGTTACCCCAACCTCGCGGCAGGCGGTGGCTACCAGCGCAAGCGCAACAGTGGCGAAGGCCTGAACGACCCCTCCGGAGAAAACGGCCGCTCGGCCTTCAACCAATGGGACACGGGCTTCTCCGCCGCCTGGGAGCTGGACTTCTGGGGCCGCGTCAAGCGCGAGACCGAGGCCGCCGATGCCACCCTGCAAGTCGCCGAAGACGACCGCCGCGCCGTGCTGCTGTCGGTGCTGGCCGAGATCGCCCAGGACTACATCCAACTGCGCGGCGTGCAGAACACCCGCGACGTCACCGAGCAGAACCTCGACGTCGCCCGGCATAGCCTGAAGCTCTCGCAACTGCGCCTCGCCGATGGCGTTGCCACCGACCTGGACGTGGCCGAAGCCGCCGCCCAGGTCGCCACCATCGAAGCGCGCCTGCCGGAGCTGCAACAACGTCAGGATCAGTTGATCAACGCCCTCAGCCTGCTCATGGGCGAGCCGCCCCAGGCCCTGCACGCCCAACTGTCCAAAGACGCCGCCGTACCGCAAACCCCGCGCCAGGTCGCCATTGGCCTGCCGTCACAGTTGGCCGAACGCCGCCCGGATATCCGCCAGGCCGAGGCGCGCCTGCATGCCGCTACCGCCAACATCGGCGTGGCCAAGGGCGATTTCTACCCGCGTATCACCCTGTCCGGCAGCCTCGGCTCCCAGGCTCTGCAACTGGCGGATTTCGGCTCCTGGGGCTCGCGCGCGTTTGCCTTCGGCCCGCAGTTCAGCCTGCCGTTGTTCAACGGCGGACGCCTGCAAGGCATGTTGACGTTGCGCGAAGCCCAGCAGCAGGAGGCAGCGCTGGCCTATCAGCACACCGTGCTGCGTGCCTGGCACGAGATCGACGACCAGTTGACCCGCTACAACGCCAGCCAGCTGCGCCGCGACAGCCTCGCCGAAGCCGTGCGCCAGAACCAGATCGCCCTGACCACCGCGCAACACCAGTACGTCGAAGGCGTGGCGGATTTCGTCAACGTCCTCACCGTGCAGAGCGCGTTGCTGGCGACCCAGGAGCAATGGGTGCAAAGTTCCACCGACGTGTCGCTGGCCATGGTCGGTTTGTACAAGGCGCTGGGTGGCGGGTGGGCGTCGGTGTATCCGGTGCAAACAGCCCAGCGCTGAGCCTTGGCGCGCTTTGTGACTATTACGGTGAGCGGGCTTTTTTGTGGTGACCAGGCTTTCTGTGGTGACTAGGCTTGTTGTGGCGAGCGGGCTTGCCCCGCGTTGGGGTGCGAAGCGCCCCCAATCCAGCAAAACGCGGTGTACCTGATACGGCTCAGCGCCTGGTTTTGGGGCTGCTGCGCAGCCCAACGCAGGACAAGCCTGCTCGCCACAGGGAATCTGCGCTTAACTGAACGGCATTAGGGCTCGCCACAATACACTCGCTTGCCACAGGAATGGGGGTGTCTGAAATAGCCCATTTGCGGCGCTAAGGATTGCGCAAAAACACCACATACCCGCCAAACCACTCGTTCTCGCGCAAGTACGCCGGCGCCTGCCACTCGCCACCCTGAATCAACCCAACCTTGAACGGCACCCCCATCCGACTCACCCTCGGCAGATACGCCGCGTAATCCGGGATGCTGTGCCGTCCCTGGTACGTCTGCACCACCACTTCATCCACCACGCCTTTGAGTTGGGCGATGGCAGCGGGATCGGCGTTGCTGCCCCAGTCCAGCAGGCCGGTGATGCTCAGACGCAGGTCGGCCGGCAGGCGCTGGCGCAGGTCGCGCAGAAACTCCGCGTATTCGTGCAGGTACTGGGTGCGGGCGTCGAAGTCGATCTGTATGCCGACCACCGGATTGCCCGCGTCGCGCCAGCGTTGCACCTGGCCGAGCAATTGGGCGTAGACCCGCTCCGGCCAGTGCAGGGTGTGGGCGCGGTAGACGATCCAGACCTCGCCCTGGGTGATACGCGGCACGCTCATGCCCTGGGCGATCAAACGCACGGTGGGCGTGCGGCGGGTGGAGTTGATCTGGCCCTGAAGGATGTACAGCGTCTTCGCCTGTTTGAGTACCGGCTGCGGCGTGACGCCGCTCCACAGCCAGAAGGCGTCATAGTCGCGGGCGTCGACGGCGCCGAAGGCCGGGCTTGCCAGCAACAGCAGGCCCAGCCACAGGTGTTTCACCAGTAGTACTGCAAGGCGTTGCCCCACTGGGTGTCACCGAAGCCTGTCTTCAGCTGGCGGAACCAGGCTTTGCGCACGGCCGGCGCGACGTCTTCGCCGCCGCAGCTGTTGTAGCCGGCGGGCGCGTAGCAGTTGATGGCGCGAAACAGCGCGTAGGCCTTGTCGGTTTTCGGCGCCTTGGGGTTGGCGATCACCTGTTTGTAGCCGTCCAGACGCGAGAAGGTTTCACCGCTGAAGTTCGACGCGCTGCTGCCCAGGCTGCCGGCGGCGCGGGCTTGCTCGAGTGGCATGCCGTCCAGGCTGTTGCGCAGGATGAACTCACCGAAGCAATTGAGCGCCTGCGGGTTTTTCGCGTCGTTCTGCAGGGTCGCGGCGGTTTGCGCGATGCTCGGGCAGGTGTAGCCGGACGCGGCTTTGTCGCCGTTCCACTGGAACAGTTTCAAGGTTTGCCCGCCGCCATAGGTGTAGCCAAGGCTGGTGTCGAGTTTGTCTTCAGGCGGCGTGGCCGGCAGTTGTTTGAGGTCGTCGGCGAAGGTGGCGAACTGGCTGCGCAGCAGGTCCTTGTAGAGCAGCACGAATTGCGCGGTGTGGCGCTCCACCGGGTCGCTGGCCTTGGCGATCTGCTGGCGCAGCAGGTCGGGGCCGGCGACGCTGCGCAGCAGCAGGTAGCGCACGTTGTTGGCGCTGATCGGCGAGTCCGCCGCGAACACCTTGGCCAACTCGCCGCTGCGTTCGTAGTTCATCGCCAGGGCCAGCTCCAGCTGGTCGCGTTGCAGAGGCTGTTTGGCCAGCGGCAATAGTTGCAGCCACAGGGCTTGCGCCGCTTTCCAATTCTGCCCGGCTTCCAGGGCCAGGCCGCGCAGCGTCTGCTGACTGAAGGCGAAGTAATCCAGGCTCGACGGCACATCCTTGGGCAGCAGTTTCAGGGCGGCCTCGGGCTGATGCTCGACGTACAACGCAAACGCCGCTTGCAGGTAGGCGTACAGCGCCGGCTCGTCGGCAAACGTGGCCTTCTGTTTGTCGAGGTCGGCGCGGGTGAGTTTGGGCGGCGTCTCGGCGCGCATCAGCATCAGGTCGTTGACCGCCTGCAGCATCGGGTTCTCAAGGCTGCCATTGCTGTCGATCAACAGCTTGAGATCAGCCTCTTGCACCAGGTCATCGAGGGACACATTGCGCTGCTCGGCGGTGGCCTCGGTCATTTGCCAGGCGAAGTCCTCGGCGAGCTTGCCATCGTCATTGGCCAGCCAATGCACGCGGCGCAACAGGCCCCGAGCGGAAGTCGCGTACTGGCCCTGTGGATAAGTGTTCAGATAGCCGAGCAAGCCCTTTTCGGCATTGCCCAGCGCGGACTTATCCACATGCTCGCGCTGCGGCATGCCGTATTCGTCGAACGCTTCGGCCTGGGCCTGATTCAGCGCGGTGCGCGCGGTCATGTACAGCGCGGTTTCCTGCAGCCACGGCAGGGTTGAGCCGCTGGCGGCGGCAAAACCGCGTTCGGCCTCACTGAAGCGGCCGCTGTAGAAATCGGCGGCGGCTTGCAGGTAGGTGCGCAGCAGGCGGCCGTTCGAGGACTCGATTTCGCCGGTGACCACCGCGCCCTCCCAACTGCAGGCGGTGAGCAATTGCAGGCGCGCCCTGGCCAGCAGCACGCGTTCGGTATCCGGCATATCGGCCTTGATCACCTGGCTGACAAACGCCGTGGCGCTGTCATCGTCGTTGCTGCGGCAGCGGCTGCCTTCGCCGCTCAAAAACGCTTCGCCGGCGGTTTTGTAGTCCTCGCGCTTGATGCCCAGGGTCTTGAGCAGCGTGTCCAGTTCAGCGGTGCGCGAGTCGTCGGGCTTGTCGTCGGGTTCGTCGTCACCGGCAGGCGCAGGGCTCAGGCGATACACCGCAAACGGCACCTGGCCGAATCCCTCGGCCCGGTCGGTGTCGTCCAGGGCATTGGGGGCCAGCGGTGCGACCTTTTTGTCGGACAGCAGCAGGCGCAGGTTGACCCGGCTGTCGTTGCCCGGGCTCAGAAAGGGCAGGTTGTTGCACGGGTCCAGGCTGTCACGCGACACCCGCCAGTCCGGGTAGCACGAGTCGTCCGAGCTGGCCAACGCCTGCTGGGAAATACCGGCGAGCAGTGCCAGTGCCAGGGGTGACAGAAAACCGATGCGCATGTGGTGTCCTTGAGCCTGAGTCCTTGGAGGAGGGCAATCATAGCGTGATCCGACCAGCGCTTCGGTGAAGTCCTGCGCAATTGGCCGATTTGTCCGATTGCACAAGCGAATCAGGGGCATTTGTCCTAAAGTGGCGTTGGTTTGCGTGTCGGCAATCAGAGCAGTGGCAGGGGAATCAAGGTGCGTCGGTCTGTGGTAGAGCAAAACGAGAAAGTCGCGGCATTGCCCGCGCTCAACCGACTGGGCTGGGAACGTGCCGGCTGGATCAGCCAGCTTTGGTGGGTACCGCTCCTGGCGCTGGCGATGGCCCTGCGGTTCTACAACCTGACGGCGTCGGCCATCTGGGGCGATGAGGGCTCAAGCCTGTTGCTCAGCGAATACGCCGTGGACGACCTGTGGTTTCACGCGGCCCATGACGTACACCCGCCGCTGTACTTCTTCCTGCTGCGCGGCTGGATCGAACTGTTCGGCGACAGCATCGGCTCGATCAGGGCCATGAGCGCCATCCCGGGCGCGCTCGCCGTGGGCCTGGGCATCTGGCTCACGCGGCAGTTGTCCACCCGGCGCGCGGCGGTACTGGCCGGCATACTGCTGGCGCTGCTGCCGACCGCGGTGCGGTACAGTCAGGAAGTGCGCATGTATTCGCTGTTGGGCGTCTGGCTGCTGGGCGCCACGCTGGCGCTGGTGTACTGGGTGCGCCAACCCGAACGCACGCGCTATCTGGTGGCCTATGGGCTGCTGATGACCGCAGGTTTCTACACCCATTACTTCACCGCACTCTGCGTGCTGGTGCATTGGGCGTATCTGGGGGTGCTGGGCACCTGCGGTCAGCGGCTGATCACGCGTCGGGCATGGTGGGCGACCAACGTCGCGATTGTGCTGGCGTACCTGCCCTGGTTGCCAGGCCTGCTGGACCTGGTGCAGCACGTCGACCAGCTCAAGGTGGGCGGTGACATTGGCTGGGAAGATCCGGTCAATGCGCTGTCTGTGCCATCGATGGTCTGGCAATTCATGTTGCAGGATGAAGGCCTGGCGCTATGGCGACCGCTGTTCTGGGGGTTCCCCCTGCTATTGATTGCGCTGGTTGGCGTCAGCGTCTGGCGTGATCGCCAACCCTATCGACCTGCCAGCCTGCTGGCGCTGTTTTTCCTGCTGCCGCTGCTGCTGGTCTACGCCGTGTCGTTTATCTCGCCGGTGTTCATTGAGCGCTATCTCACAGTGTATGCCCTGGGCTTGCCGATCCTGCTGGCGCTGCTCATCGACCGCGGGTCGTGGTGGGGCGCGGCGTTGTTCGTGTTGCTGGTGGGGGTGGAACTGGTTGGGCTGAAAAACAACTTCACGGTGGACGAGCAGGACCAGTTCAACGTGCCGGTGGAGTTCGTCAATCGCAACTACCAGGAAGACGATCGCATCGTGCTCAGCGACATGCTGTGGTACCTCAGCTATGTCTATTACGACCAGACCGACGCCCAACTGCAGCTCTATACCCCGCCCAGGCCCGACGGTACGTCAACGCGCCCGAACGCCTACGGCTTCGGCACCCTGGTGGATCAAGACGGCGGGCGCATCTACCTCGACCACCTCTCGTCACTGCCCGCCGGCACCCGGCGCGTATGGCTGATCAGCAGCAACGAAGCGCCGGACGAATTTGCGCCACTGCCCCAGGGCTGGCACGAACTCAGTCGCCAGGACGGCGGGGGTGCCAGGGCACGCTTGTTTGTGTTGTGCAATGTGCCGTCGATGTTGCCCGAGGGCTGTCCCTAGACTGGGCTTGGGCTTCTACGCGACAGCCCCGGAGCCAAGACTGATCCAAATGTGGGAGGGGCTTGCTCCCGATGGCAGTGTGTCAGTCAGCTCATCCGACACTGACCCAGCGCCACCGGGAGCAAGCCCCTCCCACATTTTTGCCACCACCCATCCGTCAAATTGTTTCAAAACTTGACGCTCAAGCCAGCTTCCACCATATTGATAGTTAGCAAACTAACTGTATGCGAACAATCCTGTGTCCCAATCCCTTGAACACCTTCAGATGAACCTCAGCAGCAGCATGGTGGTGGGCGCCCGCAACTGGCGCAAAATCTGCCAGGCCACGCTGGTGAGTTATGGCATCTCCGAAGCCTGCGCCGTGCCGCTGTTGATGATCGGCCGCTTGGGCGACGGCGTGCATCAGGTCAAGGTGGCCCAGGCCTCCGGCATGGAAAGCCCGTCGCTGGTGCGCCTGCTCGACCAGCTGTGCAGCGGCGGCTATGTGTGCCGTACCGAAGACGTCCACGACCGCCGCGCCAAGGCCTTGAGCCTCACCGAGCGCGGCCGTGAGCTGGTGCAGGCGGTGGAAGCGCAACTGGTGCGCCTGCGCCGCGAAGTGCTGGCCGACATTCCGCGCAACGACCTCGAAGCCGCGTTGCGCGTGCTGCGCGCCTTCGAAGCGGCGGGGGCGGTGGCGCCTTGAACGGATTTTTTACCGGCATGCCGCCGGCCCGCGACTGGTTTTACGGCGTGCGCACCTTCGCGGCGTCGATGATCGCGCTGTACATCGCCATGCTCATGCAAATGCCGCGTCCGTATTGGGCGATGGCCACCGTGTACATTGTCTCCAGCCCGTTTGTCGGCCCTACCAGTTCCAAGGCGCTGTACCGCGCCATCGGCACCCTGATGGGCGCGGCGGCGGCGGTGTTGTTCGTGCCGATGTTCGTGCAGTCGCCCTACATCCTGGTGGTGGTGATTGCACTGTGGACCGGCACCTTGCTGTTCCTCTCCATGCACCTGCGCACCGCCAACAACTATGCCCTGATGCTCGCCGGCTACACGCTGCCGCTGATCGCGCTGCCCGTGGTGGATAACCCCCTGGCAGTGTGGGACGTGGCCGAAGCGCGCACCGAAGAAATCTTCCTCGGCATCGTCGTGGCCGCCGTGGTCGGCGCGATGTTCTGGCCGCGTCGCCTGATGCCGGTGTTCGACGGTTCGGTGGCCAAGTGGTTTGCCGACGCGCAGGTCTACAGCCAGCGCTTTCTCACGCGCAACGTCGACACCGAGGAAGTCAGCAACCTGCGTGGCGGCATGGTCGCCACCTTCAACACCCTCGAACTGATGATCGGCCAGTTGCCCCATGAAGGCGCGCGGCCACAGACGGTGCGCAACACCAAGGAACTGCGCGGGCGCATGATTCACCTGCTGCCGGTGATCGACGCGCTGGACGACGCGGTGTACGCCATCGAACATCGCGCCCCCGAGTTTATCGAGCGCCTCATGCCCTTGCTGCAAGCGGCCGACGCCTGGCTGCAAGGCACCACCGACACCGCGCCCCTCGAACGCTGGCGCTTGTTGCGCGACCAGATCGACGCCGCGCAACCCCAGGGCGACGCACTCAACGACCGCCACACGTTGCTGTTCTCCAACGCGCTCTATCGCCTGGCCGAGTGGGTCGACCTGTGGCAGGACTGCCGCAGCCTGCAAGCCGCCATCCAGTGCGAAAGCCAGGACACCTGGCGCGCCGTGTACCGTCACTGGCGCCTGGGCCGGCTCACGCCGTTCCTCGACCGGGGCCTGATGTTCTATTCGGCGTTTTCCACCGTCAGCGCGATCATCGTCGCCTCGGTGCTGTGGATTCTGCTGGGCTGGACCGACGGCGGCAGCGCGGTGATCCTCGCCGCCGTCGCATGCAGCTTCTTCGCCACGATGGACGACCCGGCGCCGCAGATTTACCGGTTCTTTTTCTGGACCGCCATGTCGGTGCTGTTCGCCAGCCTGTACCTGTTTCTGGTGCTGCCCAACCTGCATGACTTCCCGATGCTGGTGCTGGCCTTCGCCGTGCCGTTCATCTGCATCGGCACCCTCACGGTCCAGCCGCGCTTCTACCTGGGCATGCTGCTGACGCTGGTCAACACCTCGTCGTTCATCAGCATCCAGGGCGCCTACGACGCCGATTTTCTCAACTTCGCCAACGTCAATCTGGCCGGGCCCGTGGGCCTGCTGTTTGCCTTTGTGTGGACGCTGATCGCGCGGCCCTTCGGCGCCGAGCTGGCGGCCAAGCGCCTGACCCGGTTCAGCTGGCGCGACATCGTCAGCCTCACCGAACCCGCCACCCTCGCCGAGCACCGGCATATGGCCGCGCAGATGCTCGACCGCCTGATGCAACACCTGCCGCGCCTGGCCCTCACCGGGCAGGACACCGGCATCGCCCTGCGCGACTTGCGCGTGGCGCTGAACCTGCTCGACCTGCTGGCCTACTCGCCGCGCATCCTCGGCGTGCCGCGGGTGCTGCTCAACCAGGTGGTGGAAGGCGTGGGCGGCTACTTCAAGGCCTGCCTCAAGGCGGGTGAACGCTTGCCCGCGCCCGGCGGTCTGCTGATGACACTCGACCGCACCCGTCGCGCCCTCAACGGCCAGGGCCTGCAGGACGCCGACGACACCCGCCTGCACCTGCTGCACGCCCTGGCCGGCCTGCGCCTGGCGCTGCTGCCGGGGGTTGAATTCATTGGTGGCACGGAGCTGGAAGCGCCGCTGCCGGATGGAGCACCTTTATGATCGGTGATCTGGATATCAGCGGGGTGTTCCTGCCCACGCTGCTGGTGCTGATGGGCATTACGTACCTGTTGTTTCTGGTGGTGCACGGGCTGTTGACGCGCATGCACTTCTATCGCCTGGTCTGGCACCGGGCATTGTTCAATGTGGGGCTCTACGCGCTGATGCTGGGCGCGGTGGACTCACTCAGTCGATACCTGATGACATGAAAAAACCTTTTTTGACCATCGGCCGTGTGGTCCTCACGCTGTTGATCGTGACGTTTGCGGTCGTCGTCGTGTGGCGCATGGTCATGTACTACATGTTTGCCCCCTGGACCCGCGACGGGCACATCCGTGCCGACATCGTGCAGATTGCGCCGGACGTGTCCGGGCTGATCCAGCGCGTGGACGTGCACGATAACCAGCCAGTGACCAAGGGCCAGGTGCTGTTCGCCGTCGACCAGGACCGTTTCAAACTCGCCCTGCGCCAGGCCCGTGCCGCCGTGGCCGACCGCCAGGAAACCCTGGCCCAGGCCCAGCGCGAGTACAAGCGTAACCGTGGCCTGGGCAACCTCGTGCCCAGCGAGCAACTCGAAGAAAGCCAGTCCCGTGTGGCCCGCGCCCAGTCTGCCCTGGCCGAAGCGCAAGTAACGGTGGACGCGGCTCAGTTGAACCTGGATCGCTCGGTGATCCGCAGCCCGGTGGACGGCTACGTCAACGACCGCGCGCCGCGCAGCCAGGAATTCGTCACCGCCGGGCGCCCGGTGCTGTCGGTGGTGGACAGCAACTCCTTTCACATCGACGGTTATTTCGAAGAGACCAAGCTCGACGGCATCCATGTCGGCATGGCCGTGGACATCCGTGTGATCGGCGACAACGCCCGCCTGCGCGGCCATGTGCAGAGCATCGTCGCCGGCATCGAAGACCGCGACCGCAGCAGCGGCTCCAACCTGCTGCCCAACGTCAACCCGGCGTTCAGCTGGGTGCGCCTGGCCCAGCGGATTCCGGTACGCATCGCCTTCGACGACGTGCCGGCCGACTTTCGCATGATCGCCGGGCGCACGGCCACGGTGTCGATCATTGGCGACAAGGTTAAAGACGGAGAGCAACCATGAAACGGCTTCTGGCCACGTCCGCGCTGGGGTTGCTGCTGTCGGCCTGCCAGGTGGTGGGCCCGGATTACTCGCTGCCGGACACGGCCGCCGTCAACCGCAAAGACCTGCAAGGGCCGATGGCGGGCGAGGGCGACAACGTGGTGTCGGCGCCGGTGCCGGCCGATTGGTGGAAGCTGTATAAGGACCCGCGCCTGGATGAACTGGTGCGCCAGGCCATGGCCTCCAACACCGACCTGCGCGTGGCCGCCGCCAACCTGCAGCGCGCGCGTTTCCAGAGCCAGCAGGCCGAGTCCGCCGGCGGCTGGAGTGCCGGCGCCAAGGCCGAAGCCCAGCGCCTGCAGGAGTCTGGCGAGGCGTTCCTGCAGCCCGAGAAGGTCCCGGTGGACAACATCGGCAGCGTGGGCATTACCACCTCCTACCAGTTCGACCTGTTCGGCACCTTGCAACGTGGCATCGAAAGCGCCCAGGCCAATGCCGACGCAGCCCAGGCCGCGGCCGATATCGCCCGCATCACCCTGGTGGCCGATGTGGTGCGCTCGTACACGCGGGTATGCGCGGCCAACGAGGAACTGGCGATTGCCCACGAGTCCCTTGACCTGCAAGGCCAGAGCACCCGGCTCACTCAGCGCCTGCGCGATGCCGGTCGCGGTGATGAAACCCAGGTGACCCGCTCGCAGACCCAATACAAATCCTTGCGCGCCGACATGCCGCGCTATGAAGCCGCACGCCAGGCCGGGTTGTTCCGCCTGTCGATGCTGCTGGCCAGGCCGCTGGATCAATTACCGGCCGGCACCGCCAGTTGCGCCGAGCTGCCACACATTGCCCAGTTGCTGCCGGTGGGCGACGGCGCCGCCCTGCTCAAACGCCGCCCCGACGTACGCCAGGCCGAACGCCAGCTGGCCGCCGCCACCGCGCGCATCGGCGTGGCCACCGGCGCGTTGTACCCGGACATCGCCATCGGCGCCTCTGTCGGCACCGTGGGCCTGCTCGACGACCTCGGCACGCCGGCGACCAACCGCTGGGGCTTCGGCCCGATGATCAGCTGGACCGTCCCCACCAACGGCGCCCGCGCCCGCATCCATGAAGCCGAGGCGGCCACTCAGGGCGCCCTGGCGCATTTCGACGGGGTGGTGCTCAATGCCATCCGCGAAACCCAGACCGGCCTTGCGCAATACACCGCCATGTTGCAGCGCCGCGACGCGCTGGCCGAAGCCGGCGACTCCGCCAGGGAAGCGGCGGGGCAGACCCATCGTTTCTTCCAGGCCGGTCGCGCGTCGTTCCTGGCCGACCTGCAAGCCACGCGCACCTACACCGATGTACGCGCGCAACTGGCGGCCGCCAACACCCAGGTTGCCATGAGCCAGATCGACCTGTTCCTGGCGCTGGGTGGCGGCTGGGAAAACGCACGAACGCAAGCATCCCAGGCCCCGGCAACGCCTTGACACACCTTGAGTTCGGGGCGCTGGCGTACACCGGGACGGCCCGTCTGTCGCCCACCGTATGAGATTGATAGGGCGTCCGCGTGAACTCCCGCTGGCCAAGCCCCTCTGAAAGGCTGGGCCGTTCGTGGCCGCCAGTGCTAATCTTCCCCCGTTTTCGGCGGGCTTGAGCCAACCCCTACAGGGTTCAAGGAAGACAGCCCACTTCTCACAGGATTTGATCAGGTCACTTCATGAATAAGCCAGCAGTCGTTCTTTTGGGTTTTGTGGTCGCCGTTGGCGTCGTCAGTGCAGGCGGCGCCTGGTACACCGGTAAGCAACTGGAGCCGGTGCTGCAAACCGCAATCCAGAACGCCAACAAGGAACTGCAGACCTCCATGGCCGGCGTCGATGGCAACGTCTCCCTGGAGCTGGTCTCGCTCGACCGTGGCGTGTTCAGCAGCACCGCCCACTACCGCCTCAAGGCGCAGGGCGCGGTCTTCGGTGAAGACAACCCCAACCCCGAGTTGCTGTTCGTTGACCATATCGAACACGGCCCGCTGCCGTTCTCGCGCCTGGTCACGCTGAAATGGCTGCCGGTGATGGCCACCAGTCACTTTGAGCTGGAAAAGAACCCCACCAGCGAAAAATGGTTCGCCGCCGCCAAAGATGTGTCGCCGCTCAAAGGCGTGACCAATATCGGCTACACCCGCTCGGTCAACGGCAACGTCGAACTGCTGCCCCTGGAGTTCAAGGACGACAAGTCGTCGGCGAGTTTCTCCGGCCTCAACCTCAACTTCGACAGCACCGCCGAAGGCAAGAAGGTCAAGCTCGACGGTTACATGAACAGCCTCAAGGTGGCGGCAGTGGACGCCAACGGCACGCCGCTCGCAGCGGATCTGGCCGGCCTGACCGTGGCCAGCAACCTGGAGAAGTCCACCTTTGACTTCTACACCGGGCAAAACACCGTGGAGCTGACCGACGCCAAGTTCACCTTTGGCCCGCAGCAAAGCGTGCTCACCCTCAAGGGTTTCGAGCAGAAAGATTCGAGCAACATCAAGGACAACAACCTGGCCGGCCGCGTCGACTACAAGATCGACGAGATCGGTTACCAGGGCAAACCCGTGGGTTCGGCCGCCATGGCCGTGAGCATGAAGGATGTCGACATCCCGTCGATGGTGGTGCTCACCAAGCTCTATCAGGAAAAAATGCAACCCGTGCAAGCGGCCGCCGCTGCGGGCGAGCCGGCGCCGGAGCTGCAACTGACTGAAGCCGAACAGACCCTGGCCGAGGCCAACGTCAACCAACTGCTGGCCGCCAAGCCGCAAGTGGCGGTAGAGAACCTGTCGCTGAAAACCACCCATGGCGAAAGCAAGTTCAACCTCGTGCTGGACCTGGCCAAACCCGCCAGCATGGAACTGCCGCCGGTTGAACTGGGCAAGCAGATGGTGTCGCTGCTGGACGCCAACCTCACGCTGTCCAAGCCAATGATCGCCGACGTCGCCGCTCTGCAGGCGCAGCTCGGCGGCGTGACCGATCCTAAAGCCATCGAGCAGCAAGCGCAGATGGCGTCGCAGATGATCAGCGGCATGGCGGTCGGCACGCAGCTGGCCACAGTGGTCGGGACTGACGTGGTGTCCAAGCTGCATTACGCCAACAACGAAGTGACCTTCAACGGCCAGAAGATGACCGTCGAGCAATTCATCGGCTTCGTGATGGGCAAAGTCGGCGCAGTCAGCCGCGCCCAGTAAGGATCAACGCAGCCAAGACGTTTCAGGCAATCACATTCCTCTGGCGAGCCCGCTTGTTGTGGCGAGCGGGCTTGCCCTAATGCCGTTCAGTTAAGCGCAGATTCCCTGTGGCGAGCAGGCTTGTCCTGCGTTGGGCTGCGCAGCAGCCCCAAAGCCACGCGCTGAGCCGTATCAGGTACACCGCGTTTTGCTCGATTGGGGGCGCTTCGCACCCCAACGCGGGGCAAGCCCGCTCGCCACGACAAGCCCGCTCGCCACAGAGGCTCCAGTTTGCTGCCCGACGGAGCCCAATTCTGAACAATTGTTCCGATTTGGCCATCACCCCGTTTTCCTGAGCGATAGTTCGCCCAGGAAAGCTAGGCCGCGTCAGTGGACGCCGCACCCTGAAGCGCTTTGCTCAGGACACCTATCGTTACGCTTTCCGTGTGTAAGGAAGCTCACGATATGTTGCGAAACCTACCACTCAGTGCCTCAGGCCGGTTGCGTCTGCTGATCGGGGTCGCCTTGTGCAGCCAATTACTGATGCCCGCTTTTGCCTCGGCCGACCCGGCCTATGACGCGCTGATCATTCAGGCACGCAATGGCAACTTCACCCCCGCCCTGACCCAGCTGCGCCAGTTGTCCGCCGAACGCCAGACGCCCGGCCAGGTCAGCGATCACCTGATCATCGCCGCGTGGGCCGGCCAGGATGCCGAAGTGCTCAAGGTGTACGAAGCCCAGGGCAAAAATCGCAACCTCAGTACCCAGGCACTTGCCACGGTGGCGCGTACCTACCGCAACCAGAAGCAGTGGGCCCAGGCCGAAGCGGTGTATCGCCAGGCGTTGCTGCGCGAGCCGAACAACATCGACCTGCAACTGGGCCTGGCCCTTACCCAGGCCGACGGCGGCAAAGCCACCGAAGCCGTGCAGCGCACCCGCGCGCTGGTGGCGGCCAAGCCCGAAGACCCGAACCGGCGCATGGCCCTGGGCTACGCGCTGGCCCGCGCCGGTTTGAACTACGACGCCCTGTTCGAATTCGACCAGGCCTTCACCCGCGCCGGCGACAAACCTGAAGTCGCCCGCGAATACCTCATCGCCCTGCAACAGGCGCGCCTGCCAGAAGCTGCATTGCGCCTGTCGGCCCAGCGTCCCGGCCTGGTGGACGCGGTCACCCAGCGCCGTCTCGAAGGCGACCTCGCCGCCGAGCGCGTGCGCCTGGCCGAGTACGCCACGCGCTCCGAGAAAGAGCGCTACGTGGTGGCCGACCGCGCGCTGCAGGACTACGACCGACTGATCACCCGCTGGGCCCCGGACGCCAGCGCCCGCGACGACGTGGTGCGCTGGCGCATCGACCGCCTGGGGGCGCTCAAGGCCCGCGCGCGCACCGCCGACGTGGTGCGCGAGTACGAAACCCTCACCGCTGAAGGCGTGCAATTGCCCACCTATGCCCTGCGCTGGGTGGCCGGTGCCTACCTCGAACAGCGCCAGCCCGAACGCGCCCAGACCCTGTATCGCCAGGTATTGACCGCGCCGGATGCCGACGCCAGTTACCGCGTCGACGACAGCACCGCGTTGTTCTATGCCTTGCTGGAAAGTGACCAGGTGCAGCAGGCGCGTGACGTCGCCGCGCAATTGGCCAACGAACAGCAACCACGGGTCGAACTCAAGGGCCTGCCCATCGGCAACCCCAACGACAACTGGATGGACGCGCAGCAACTCTCCGCCCAGGCCGGCACGTACGGCGGCGACCTGCCGGGCAGCGAAAGCGGTCTGGAGGCCCTGGTGGCCAAGGCCCCCGGCAACGTCGGCCTGCGCCTGGCCCAGGCCGACATGTACCGCGCCCGTGATTTGCCTCGGCGCGCCGAAAGCGTACTCAAGGAAACCGAGGCCCAGGCCCCGCGCGATATTGGCCTGGAAGTGTCCCAGGCCTACACCGCGATGGATCTGCAGGAGTGGCGCCAGCTCGATGTGCTCACCGACGATGTGCTCGCGCGCAACCCGGACAACCGTCAGGTGCAGCGCCTCAGCCGTTTGCGGGACGTGCACGACATGGCCGAACTGCGCGTGGAGGCCTACACCGGCAAAAGCTTCGGCGGTGGTCCCAACGAAGACGCCGGTGCCGCCACCGGCAGCCGCGACTGGGGCATCGAAAGCGTGATCTACACGCCGCCCATCGACGAAGACTGGCGCCTGTTCGCCGGCGCCGGTTATGCCACCGCAGACTTCACCGAAGGCACCGGCCAGCACCGCTGGCAGCGCGTGGGCGTGGAGCGGCGTACCCGCGACATGACCATCGAGGCCGAGGTGTCCAACCATTCCTATGGCGATGGCGCCAAGCAAGGCGCCGCCGTGTCGATTGCGCGCGACATCAACGACAACTGGCAATACGGCGGCAGCCTCGGCTACCTGCTCAGCACCACGCCGCTGCGCGCACTCAACGACGGGGTCACGGCCAACGGCGGCAGTGGTTTTATCCGCTGGCGTGCCAATGAAAGCCGCGAGTGGAAACTGACCCTCAGCCCGTCCCATTTCAGCGATGGCAACGACCGTTTCGAAGCCTTGCTCAGCGGCCGTCAGGGCCTCTACAGCGCGCCGCACGTGCAAGTGGACCTGGGCCTGGAAGTGGGCGCCAGCCGCAACAGCAAGCAGGACGTGGTGTATTTCAACCCCAGGTCCGACCTCACGGTGCTGCCCGTGCTCAACATTAACCATGTGCTCTATCACCGCTACGAGACGCAGTGGAGCCAGCAGTTCCAGATCGGCGCAGGCACCTACAGCCAGCGCGATTACTCCACCGGCGGGGTGGGGCTGGTCGGCTACGGCCAACGCTTTCGCTGGAACGACGTGCTGGACGTCGGCGCCAACCTGAGCCTGATCAGCCGCCCCTACGACGGTGATCGCGAACGCGATCTGCGCCTGCTCGTCGACCTTACCTACCGTTTCTAAAAGAGCCCGACCATGACCGTCCTTAGCCGTTGCTTGTTGGTCCTGGGTGTAGTGCTGGCCAGTGCCTGCGCCCAGCAACCCGCGCCATTCACTCCACCCGCCGAACGGCCGACACCGGCCAACGAAGCGCCGTGGCCGAAAAACCATTTCCTGGGCATCGCCTACCACGACGTCAGTGACCGCGATCCCGACCAGACCGTGGTGGCGGTGCGCACCGAGCGCCTGATCGAGCAACTGGCCTGGCTGCGCGAGAACGGCTACCAGGCGGTCAGCGTCGATCAGATTCTGGCCGCGCGCCTTGGCGGGCCGGCCTTGCCGCCCAAAGCCATCATGCTCAGCTTCGACGATGGTTACGCCAGCTTCTACACCCGGGTGATGCCGATTTTGCGCGCTTACCATTGGCCGGCGTTGCTGGCGCCGGTGGGCTACTGGATCGATACGCCGCTCGACAAGCCGGTGGACTTTGCCGGCGCGCCACGACCGCGGGGTGAATTCCTCACCTGGCAGCAGATCCGCGAAGTGTCCCAGTCGGGCCTGGTGGAAATCGCCGCGCACACCGACAACAATCACAAAGGCATCCTGGCCAACCCCCAGGGCAACCTGGAACCGGCGGCGACGTCGATGCGCTACGACCCGGCGACCGGCCGCTACGAAACCGATGCCCAGTTTCAGACACGGATGCGCGCTGACGTCGCGGCCATCAGCCAGAAAATCCGCAGCGTGACCGGCAAGGCGCCACGGGTGTGGGTATGGCCTTATGGCGCGGCCAAGGGCACGTCCCTGGCGGTGGTCGGCGAGCAGGGCTACCAGATGGCCCTGACCCTGGAAGACGGCCTCGACAGCCTGGGCAACCTGATGGACAGCCCGCGCTTTCTGGTGGCCTCCGACCCGGACGGCGAGCACTTCGCCAACAGCATTGTCGCCGTGCAGGCCAAGGCGCCGATGCGCGTGCTGCATGTGGACCTGGACAACGTCTACGACCCGGACCCAGCCCAGCAGGCGCGCAACCTCGACCAGTTGGTGCAGCGCGTGGTGGACATGGGCGCAGGCACCGTGTTCCTGCAAGCCTTCGCCGACCCCAAGGGCGACGGCCTGGTGCATTCGCTGTACTTCCCCAACCGCCACCTGCCGGTGCGCGCCGACCTGTTCAACCGCGTCGCCTGGCAACTGCGCACCCGCGCCCATGCCAGCGTGTATGCGTGGATGCCGGTGCTGAGTTTCGCCCTCGACCCCAAGCTGCCGCGTGTTACGCGGTGGGATCCGCACACCGGCCAGGTGGCCACGGACGCCGATCAATACAAACGCCTGTCGCCGTTCGACCCGCAGGTACGCAGGCTCATCGGTGAAATCTACGAGGACCTGGCGCGCAACAGTGCCATCGACGGCGTGCTCTACCACGACGACGCGGTGCTGACGGATTTCGAAGACGCCAGCCCCGCCGCGCTCAAGGTCTACGCCGCCAACGGCTTGCCCGGCAACATCGCCGCGTTGCGTGCCGACCCGGCCGTGATGCAACGCTGGACCCGCTTCAAGAGCCGCTACCTGATCGACTTCACCCAGGAGTTGACCGCCAGGGTGCGCGCCATCGGCGGCCCGCAGGTGCAGACCGCGCGCAATATCTTCGCCGAGCCGATGCTCAACCCCGACAGCGAAGCGTGGTTCGCGCAGAACCTCGACGATTTCCTCCAGGCCTACGACTGGACCGCACCCATGGCCATGCCGTTGATGGAAGGCCAGACGCTGAAGCAATCCAATGCCTGGCTGGAGAAACTGGTGGCCACCGTCAAGGCCCGTCCGGGTGCGCTTGAACGCACCGTGTTCGAGCTGCAGGCCAAAGACTGGCGGACCCAGGCCGCGCCGGATATCGACGGCGCACAGATGGCGCAATGGATGGGCGTGCTCAAGCGCCAGGGCGTCACCAGCTTCGGCTACTACCCGGACAACTTTCTGGAAAATTCCCCGGACCTGAACACGGTACGTCCGGCCCTTTCCAACCAATGGAACCCTTGACCATGTTCGACAGAATCCTGGCTTTATTCGTGCTGGCGCTGGTGCTGGGCGTGCCCCTGGGCCTGATCTTCCTGGTCACCGGGCAGTTCCTGATGGACTTCGTGTTTTTCTACCCGCTGTTCATGTCGGCGCTGTGGATCGCCGGCGGTCTGTACTTCTGGCTGCACTGGGAGCGCCACTGGCCATGGGAAGAAGACACCCCCGCGCCGACGCTGGCCGGCAACCCGCTGATCTCGATCATCATCCCTTGCTACAACGAGGGCGATAACGTTGGCGAGACCATCCACGCCGCGCTGGACCAGCTGTACCCGAACATCGAAGTGATCGCGGTCAACGACGGCTCCAAGGACAACACCGCTGCGCTGCTCGACGCGCTGGCCCTGCAACACCCGCGTTTGCGCGTGCTGCACCTGGCGCAGAACCAGGGCAAGGCCGTGGCCCTGCGCATGGGCGCAGTGGCTGCGCGCAGCGAATACCTGGTGTGCATCGACGGCGATGCGCTGCTCGACAAAAACGCGGCGGCCTACCTGGTCGCGCCGATGCTCGACAACCCGCGCCTGGGCGCCGTCACCGGCAACCCGCGCATCCGCACCCGCTCGACCCTGATCGGCCGCGTGCAGGTGGGCGAGTTCTCGTCGATCATCGGCTTGATCAAGCGCACCCAGCGGGTGTTCGGCCGGATCTTCACGGTATCGGGAGTGGTGGTGGCGTTTCGCAAGAAGGCGCTGGACCGCATCGATTACTGGAGCACCGACATGATCACCGAGGACATCGACGTCAGCTGGAAGCTGCAACTCGATCACTGGGCGATCTTCTACGAGCCGCGTGCACTGTGCTGGATTCTGATGCCCGAGACCGTCGGCGGCCTGTGGAAGCAGCGCCTGCGCTGGGCCCAGGGCGGCGCCGAAGTGCTGTTCAAGAACATTCGTGGCATCTGGCAATGGCGCCATCGCTACCTGTGGCCGCTGCTGTTCGAATACTGCCTGTCCACCGGGTGGGCCTTCACCTTCATGCTTTCGGTGATCTTCTGGGGTGTGGGCAAATTCATCCCGCTGCCCCAGGCCATCGCGGTCGACTCCCTGATGCCGCCGGCGTTTACCGGGCTGGTGCTGGCGATGGTGTGCCTGCTGCAGTTCGCCGTGAGCATCCTGATCGACCGGCGTTACGAAAAGGACCTGTGGAAAACCCTGTTCTGGACCGTGTGGTACCCGATGGTGTTCTGGCTGGTCAGCCTGTTTACCACGCTGGTCAGCTTTCCCAAGGTGCTGTTCAACCAGCACCAGAAACGCGCGCGCTGGGTGAGCCCGGACCGTGGCATCAAACCAATTGAATAAGGAGGCGTGACATGAAACTTGTCAGAACTCGCCAGCATGCCGTGATGTGGCTCATCGATGTGGCGCTGACCCTGCTTGCGTGGGGCGGCCTGGTCTGGCTGCTGGCGCGCGGCATCGACGCCATGTTGGAAACCCATGGCGGACCGCGCATCGAAGCGCCGATCTTCGCCGCGCTCAATACCCTGCAGATCTACCTGTGGATCGCCGTGTTCAACGCGTTGATCCTGGTCAGTTGGGCGCGTTACCAGCAACGCAAGGGCCGCAAGTTCGCCCAACGCCGCGCCCAGGCCAATGCGCTGAGCGACCAGCACCTGAGTGAAAGCTTCAACCTGGCCGAGGGCGACCTCGAGCAACTGCGCAGGCCGGGCGTGCTGGTGATTCACAACGACGAAGAGGGCGGTGTGGGCGAAGTGAAATCCCACGTCTCCCGTGACGTGGAGCGCTCGCCGCCGACGCTGGTGCCGGGGCAGGAAAGAAACCGCGACGTGCGCGGAGCCACCCGCCAATAAAGATCCAAATGGGGGGAGGTGGCTTGTCCCAAAGCCATAGGCGAGCGGGCCTGTCGTGGCGAGCGGGCTTGCCCTAATGCCGTTCAGTCAAGCGCAGATTCCCTGTGGCGAGCAGGCTTGTCCTGCTTTGTGCTGCGCAGCAGCCCCAAAGCCAGGCGCTGAGCCGTATCAGGTATACCGCGTTTTGCTTGATTGGGGGCGCTTCGCACCCCAACGCGGGGCAAGCCCGCTCGCCACAACACGTACCCTCCCAGAGTAATCAGCACAGCTGAATCACCTCTGCAATTGCCATTTATGCGATCCAATTCACACTCCCCTCGCGAACTTATCGGCATCCTTCGGTACTAAGCCCTAGCTCGGCAATTTCATAATGGCTATTTAGTGGCAGTCATTGGTTATCAGCCGATTCATAATCAAAAGCGTATCCGTCTGTCGGAATAATCGTTTCAGTCACGGCACGATTACGTTTTTTATTTTTATTTATCAAGATGTTGCAACTCTGCCGGTGCCGCGTGCCGTCAAATCCCATTCATTGGATTGACGCCGCTTCGATGGTAGTTTGCCGACCCTTGATTTTCGATGGATCGAACATGTCCTTATCGCCCCGGATTCGGTTGTTGCTGTGCACCCTCCTGCTCTCTTGTATGAGCCAGAACAGCGCGTTCGCCGCTCCCACGCCTGGGGATCAAGACCTGATCCGCGATCGGCAGAACCGCCTGCTCGAAGAACAGCAGCGGCGCCTGCAGGAACTCAAGGACCTGCCCGGCAAAGAGGCCAAGCCTGATGCTCCGGCCGCGCCCGCCGACAGCCGTTGCTTTCCGATCCAGGACATCGAGCTCAAAGGCGCCGACAGCCTGCCCGCCAGCGACCGCGCCATGCTGCTCAAGCCCTACCTTGGCCAGTGCCTGGGCGTGTCGCAGCTCAATGAACTGCTCAAGGTCATCACTGACTACTACATCGCCAAAGGCCGCGTCACCAGTCGCGCCTACCTGCCGCAACAAGACCTCTCCAGCGGCCACCTGCAGGTGCTGGTGGTCGAAGGCAAACTCGAAGCCCTCAAAAGTGCCGAAGGCAGCACGGTGACCGACCGCGAGCTGGCCATGGCCTTTCCCGGCAAACTCGGCGAGCCGCTGAACCTGCGCGAAGTCGAGCAACTGGTGGACCAGCTCAACCGCCTGCCGTCCAAACAAGCGCAAATGGAACTGACCCCCGGCCAGCAGATCGGCGGTAGCGACGTGGTGGTCAAGAACACCCCGCAAAAGCCCTGGCGCGCCAGCCTGTCGCGTAACAACGATGGCCAGAAGAGCACCGGCGAGCAGCAATGGGGCGCCGGCCTTGAGTGGGACAGCCCGCTGGGCCTGGCCGACCAACTGATTCTGCGCGGCGGCCACGACGCGATCAGCGACCACCAGAAAACCTCGAAGAACACCATGCTCTACTACAACGTGCCGTGGGGCTGGTGGAACTTCAGCTACACCTACAGCGAGAGCGACTACCGCACCTTCGGCGTGACCGACAATTTCAAGTTCAAGCAGGACGGTGACAACCAGAACCACCAACTGCGCGCCGAGCGAGTGATCCACCGCGATGACGTGAGCAAGACCTCGGTCAACGTCGGCCTGGCGCACCTGCGCACCAACAACTACATCCTCGACGTGCGCACCGCGCCCAGCAGCAACCGCCTCAGCGAACTGCAACTGGGCATCAACCATGGGCGGCGTATTGGCACCGCGTTCGTCAACCTGGACCTGGGCATGCAAAACGGCATCGGCCTGTTCGACGCCCAGTCCCAGGAGGAACGCGACCCGCTTGGCCGGCGCCAGCCCAATTCGCGCTACCGCAAATACACCGCCACCGTCAGCTACCTGCAACCGTTCAGCCTGTGGGGCGAGTCGTTCAGCTTCAGCAGCCTGGCCACCGGCCAACGCAGCGAAGACATCCTGTTCTCGCCGCAACGCATGAGCCTCGGCGGCTCGGCCTCGGTGCGCGGCTTCAAGGACCAACTGCTGACCGGCGACAGCGGCGGCTACTGGCGCAACGAAGTGCGCTGGGCACGCCCGGTGACCCTCGACTGGATGCGCCCGGCTTTTGCCGAATATGGGGCCAGTGTCGGCTACGACCAGGGCGTGATCACCAACGACCGCTACAACGACGACAACCACGGCCGGGTGTCCAGCAACTCCCTGGAGCTGTTCGCCCGTGGCAAAAACGTCAGCACCAGCGTGACCTTTGCCCACTCTTTAGAACGACCTGGCGTCGTCACCGAGCGCGAAGCGCCGATCTACTTCCGCCTGGATTTCTTCCTGTAATTAAACGCCCCGCTGCAACGAGAATTTTGAAATGGATGTTCGCCAATTTGCCTTCCTGGCCCGCCAACCTTCTGCTGCCCTGAAACGCCGAGACGCGTTCCTCGGCCTGCCCAAGCGCGGGCTGGCGCTGATCCTGGCCAACGCGCTGTTCTGGCAGCCGTTGCTGGCACAGGCCGAGGGCATCGTGGTGAGCGCACCCGGCACCACGGTCGGCCAGGCGGGCAATGGCGTGCCCGTGGTGAACATCGCCACGCCCAATGGCGCGGGCTTGTCCCATAACCAGTACAGCGACTACAACGTCGGCCCCAACGGCGTCATCCTCAACAACGCTAATGGTGCGGCGACCAACACCCAATTGGGCGGCTTTATCGTCGGCAACCCGAACCTCAAGGGCGGCGCGGCCAGCGTCATCCTCAACGAAGTCAATGGCGGCAGCCCCAGCCAGTTGCGCGGTTACACCGAAGTGGCGGGGCAATCGGCCAAGGTCATCGTGGCCAACCCTTACGGCGTTACCTGCAGCGGCTGCGGCTTTATCAACACGCCCAACGTGACCCTCACCACCGGCAAGCCGGTGCTCGACGCAAACGGTCAACTGCAGCGCTACCAGGTCGACGGCGGCGCCGTGACCATCGACGGCGAAGGCCTCAACGCGAGCAACGTCGACCGCTTCGAAATCATCACCCGCACGGCCAAAATCAACGCGCAGATCAACGCGCGTGAGCTGAACGTGATCGCCGGTCGCAACGACGTCGACGCCAACACCCTGAACGCCACCCCGCGCGCCGACGACGGCAGCGCCAAGCCCGAGCTGGCCATCGACTCTTCGGCCCTGGGCGGCATGTATGCCGGTGCAATCAAACTGGTGGGCACCGAAGCTGGCGTGGGCGTGAAGCTCGACGGCACCCTGGCCGCCAGCGGCGGCGACATCCAACTGGACGCCAACGGCCGACTGAGCATGGCGCAGGCGGCCGCCACCGGCAACGTCAAGGTCACCGCGCAGTCGGTCGACCTCACCGACAAGGTCTACGCCACCGGCAATGTGCAGGTGACCAGCGCCCAGGCCCTGGTCAACCGCAAGAGCATCGCCGCCGGCCAACGCATCGACCTCACGGCGGCCAACCTCACCAACGCCGGCATCATCGAAGCCGGCGTCGCCCCCGACAACAGCCGCAACAGCAGCGGCGATCTGACGATCAACGCGCAAACCGTCAACACCAGCGGCAACCTCCTGGCCAGCCGTGCACTGGCGATCACCGCCGCGCAGGCGCTGACCAACCAGGGCGCAATCATCCAGGCCAAAACGGTCAACGTCAGCAGCGCCAGCGTCAGCAACCAGGGCGCCACCGCGCGTCTGTTCGGCGAGCAGGCGCTGGTGGTCGACGCGCCGGCCATCGTCAACCTTGGCGGTTTGATCCGCTTTGGTGACGGCCAGGCCGCCACGCTCACCAGCGCAAACCTGGACAACCGCCAGGGCCGCATCGAAATGTCCGGCGGCAGCCTGGCGCTCAACAGCACCGAGCTAAACAACAGCGGTGGGCAAATCGTCGCCAGCCAGGTGACGGTGAACGCAGGCAATCTGAACAACCAGAACGGCGTGCTGCTGGGCAACGCGCTTACGGTAAACGCCGGCAACATCGACAACAGCCTCAAGGGCCTGCTGCAAGCCGACAGCGGCGTACTTAACCTCAACGCCACCAACGCCTTCAACAACAGCCAGGGTTTTGCACAGGCCGCCACTGACCTCAACCTCACCGCCGGCACGCTCAGCAGCAACGCCGATGGCGTGTTGAGCGCCAACACCGGCACGCTCACCCTCGCCGTCGCGCAACAGCTCAACAACGCCCTGGGCCGCTTGCAGGCCGGGCAGGGCAACGTGCAACTGGGCGCCGCGAACCTGGACAACCAGAGCGGCGTGATCACCGGCAAGCAACTGCTGCTGAATGTGAGTGGCGGGCAGATCGACAACCGTGGCGGCCGCGTGCTGGGTGACCAACTCGACGTGCGCGCCTCGGGCCTCGACAACCGCGCGGCCGGCCTGCTCGCCGGTGGCGCCCAGGGCGTGAGCCTGCTGCTCAAGGGCCCCGGCCAGTTGCTCAACGCCCAGGGCCGCATCCAGAGCGAAGGCCTGCTGCAGCTACAAGGAGAGCGCCTGGACAACAGCGCTGGCATCCTGCTCGGCAACAGCGTCGAAGTGACCGCGCAAACCCTGAACAACAGCAGCAAGGGCGCGCTGGTCAGCAATGGCGGTGATATCACCTTCAACGTCAGCGACCTGTTGACCAACGTCGACGGCGTCATCGATGCCGGCGAGCGCAGCGTACTGGTCAAGCAACTCACCACCCTCAACAACAACGCCGGCACCCTGCGCGGCAAGCGCCTGGACATCGCCGCCCAGCACCTGAACAACGACGCCGGCCAACTGCTGGCCGGCAACCAGGGCCTGAGCTACAACGGCCAGGACGTGAGCAACCGCAAAGGCCTGATCCTCAGCGGCGGCGCCCTGACGGAACTGAACACCGCAACCCTCGACAACCAGGGCGGCACGGTGCAAGGCGACACGCTCAACGTGACCGCTGCCAAGGCCGACAACAGCGGCGACGGCCTGATGGCGAGCCTGGTGGGCGACCTGCAATTGACGGTCCAAGCGCTGGTCAACACCGGCGGCAAGCTGTTCGGCAAAGAGCAGGTGACCGTCAGCGGTGCCACTCTCGACAACAGTGGCAACGGCCAGATCAGCGGCAACCGGATCGCCCTGACCTCACGCGACACCCTGAACAACCGTGGCGGCCTGATCGAAGCCAACCAGGGCCTGACCCTCAGCGGCGGCAACCTCGACAACAGCGCCGGCGGCCAACTGCGCGCGCTGGGCGGGGCGAGCAGCAGCCTCAACCTCAGCGGCGCGGTCAACAACCAGAACGGCGCCCTCGAATTCGGCAGCACCGCCTTCAGCCTCGATGCTGCCAGCCTGAACAACCAGTCCGGCCAGGTGCAGCACGCGGGCCTGGGCCTGTTCCACCTCAACACCGCCAGCCTTAGCGGCAGTCTGGGCCGCATCAACGGCATGGGCACCGCCGATTGGGCCTTCGGCAAGGTCGACGGTTTGGGCAGCGTGCAGCTCAACGAAGCGCTCACCTACAAAAGCGCTCAGGGCCTGGCCCTCAAGGCGGGCGACCGCCTGGCCAGCGGCAAGGGCCTGGTGCTTGACGTAGCCAGTCTGGACAACGGCGGCGAACTGCTCAGCGACGGTGACCTGAGCATCACCACCGGTGGCGACATCACCAACAGCGGCCGCGTCTCGGCCCTGCAAAACCTGACGGTGACGGCCAATAACCTCAGCCAGAACGGCGGGCGTCTGGCGGCCGTCAATACGCGGCTTAACCTGAGCGGCACCCTGGACAACCTCGGCTTCCTCACGGCGCGCCAGCAGCTGGATATCGCCGCCGCACAGCTCAACAACCGTGGCACCCTCGGTGCCCAGGGTGCGCTGAACCTCACTGCCGTCAACGGCATCACCAATGCTGCCGATTCGCTGTTGTTCAGCGGCGGCGACATGACCCTGCGCAGCAATGGTTTCAGCAACCTCTATGGCGATGTCTACAGCAAGGGCAACTTGAGCTTCGCCGCACAGGATGGCGGGCGTGCCGTGCTGTTCAGCAACCGCTCCGGCACCGTGGAAAGCGAAGGCTCGATCGGCATCAATGCAGGCTTTATCGAAAACGCCAAAGATGAGTTCGAACTCGGGCAGACGCTGACCACAGGCAGCTTGAGTTGGGTCTGTGGCCAGCACTGCGGTGAGAAAGACAGCTGGGAAAAAGGCCTGATCACCATCTACGAGACGTACCTTGAGGCGGCGACCAAAGATTCGGTGGCGGCGCGCCTGGTGGCTGGCAAAAACATGCTGCTGCAAGGCGACAATGTGCAGAACCGCTACAGCCTGATGGCTGCCAATGGCGACCTGAGTATCACCGCCGGTGACCTGCTCAACCAGGGCGCCGCCACGCGCACAGGGCAGCGCAAGATTGTCGTCAGCACGCCAGGTCGCATTTCCGACGATTTGTTTGAAAGCATGCAACATGTCGACGTTCCCGCTTTTAATGCGGCCACGGCGGCTGGGCATTTCGATAAGGCGCGCTTCGAAGAGCTGAAAAACCGCTCACCCAATAGCTTTCCTTTCGCCTACATAAGCGACGTCACCACCTGGACCGACAACAGCGGCCCCGGCTACGACGCCACCCTGCAAGCTGGCGGCACCGTCAACCTCAACGTCACCCGCACCCTGCAAAACGGCACGCTGCACGACAACACCCTGGCCCAACTCACCGGACGCCTGGGCGATGACCAGACCGGCATCCCGGTCGGTGGCATCAACATCAACCTGAGCAAACACGCCAACGACCCAAGTGCCCAAGCAGCCGGCAGCGTATTGCCAGTGGCTGCCGTCGCCCCCGGCGGCGGCTTCGTGCCCGTGGACTACACCGGCACCGCCTTCGCCCCGGTCGATCCCACCACCGCGCCGAACTTCCAGCTGCCCAAGGGCGAATACGGCCTGTTCGTCAAAAATCCCGACCCGACCAGCCGTTATCTGATCGAGACCAACCGCGAGTTCACCTCGCTGTCGGGCTTCTTCAGCTCCGACTACATGCTCGGCAAACTCGGCTTCACCGGCGACAACGCCTGGCGCCGCCTCGGTGACGGCCAGTACGAAACCCGCCTGATCCGCGACGCCGTGCTCGCGCAAACCGGCCAACGCTTCCTCGCCGGCGGCCTCTACAGCGACGCCGACCAGTTCCGCTACCTGATGGACAACGCGCTGGCCAGCAAGGATGCCCTGCGCCTGAGCCTGGGCGTCACCCTCACCAGCCAGCAAGTCGGTGCCCTGACCCACGACATCGTGTGGATGGAAAACCGCGTTATCGACGGCCAGACCGTCCTGGTGCCCGTGCTTTACCTGGCCCAGGCCGAATCGCGCAACGTGCGCGGCAACAGTCTGATCCAAGGCCGCGACCTCAACCTGGTCACCGGCGGCGACCTCATCAACGTCGGCACCCTGCGCGCCAGCAACAACCTCACCGCCGCCAGCCGTGGCGGCAGCATTTACACCGGCGGCCTCGTGGAAGCCGGCAATAACCTGAGCCTGCTGGCCGACGACAGCATCCGCAACGCCATGGCCG
The DNA here is from genome assembly GCF_034354675.1 of Pseudomonas sp. MH9.3. Lineage (NCBI taxonomy): Bacteria > Pseudomonadati > Pseudomonadota > Gammaproteobacteria > Pseudomonadales > Pseudomonadaceae > Pseudomonas > Pseudomonas sp. MH9.3. Next base: position 3,856,870 of record NZ_CP133785.1, read on the forward strand.
GCGAAATTCGCGGCAAACAAGTCAGCCTCGCCGCCCTCAAAGGCGACATCACCAACGACACCACCGCCATCCAGGTGCGTGACGGTGCCGGCATGCGCACCCTCACCGACACCAGCGCCGGCACCATCGTCGCCCGCGAAAATCTCGCCATGGACGCCGGCCGCGACCTCACCAACCGAGGCGCACTGGTCGCCGGCAACGACGCCACCCTGCGCGCCGGCCGCGACCTCAACCTGATCGCCGCCAGCGACACCAGCGTCAAACACGAGATCCGTGACGGCGGCGAAAAATCCAGCATCACCACCGACGTCAAAAACCTCGCCGCCAGCGTCACGGCGGGCGGCAACCTGACGATGAAAGCGGGGCAGGACGTCAACATCATCGGCAGCAGCGCCACCGCCGGCAAAGACCTCACGGTCGAAGCCGGACGCGACTTCAACGTCGCGTCGGTCAGCGACATGCACAACGTCGAAGGCAAGGAGAAACACGGCAAGAAACGCATCAAGACCTCGGACGACCAGACCACCCAAGTGGCGAGCGTACTGACGGCGGGTGGGGATTTTGTCAGCCAGGCCGGGCGTGACACGACGATTGTTGCGAGCAAGATCAGTGCGGGGAATGAGGCTTATCTGTATAGCGGGGATAAGTTGAGTTTGTTGGCGGCGCAGGACAGTACGCACACGTTGTATGACATGAAGGAGAAAGGAAGCTGGGGCGCTAAAAAGGCGCAGATGGATGAAGTTACTCGTACCACTCAGGTAGGTACCGAGATCAAGACGGGTGGCAACCTAGTTCTGAAAAGTGGCGGCGACCAGTTGTACCAAGTCGCCAAGCTCAACAGCGGTAAGGACATGATCCTCGATAGCGGCGGTGCAGTCGTCTTTGAAGGGGTAAAGGACCTGCACGATGAGAGCCATACCAAAAGCAAAAGCGACCTCTCCTGGTTCAGTGCCAAGGGTAAAGGAAACACCGATGAAACCTTGCGTCAGAGCGAGTTGGTTGCCCAAGGACAGCTTGTCATTAAGGCCGCCGAAGGCATTCGTATCGATGTTAAACAGGTCGATCAGCAGACCGTAAGCCAGACCGTTGATGCGATGGTCAAGGCTGATCCTAATTTAGCCTGGCTCAAGCAAGCTGAGGCACGTGGCGACATTGATTGGCGCCAGGTGAAAGAGATTCACGAGAGCTTCAAGTACGACAACTCAGGGTTGGGCGCCGGTGCCAAGATTGCGATTGCGATCATGATGGCGGCGATTATGGGGCCGGTAGGATTCGGGTTGCAGGGCGCCACCCTAGCGGTGAGCACCAGCCTGAGTACGACGGCAGTCACCAGCACCATCAACAACAAGGGCAATTTAGGTGCAGCGCTTAAGGAAACGGCCAGCGCCAATAGCCTGAAAAGCGCAGCAGTCGCTGGGTTTACGGCGGGTGCCCTTGAGTATGCCGACACCAACTGGTTCGCTGGTGCTGACGGCGCAGGTGCAGGCACAACTACCGTCCAAGGTGTTACCCCAAGTACGGGCTCAACCTTGGCGGTTACTAACTCTTCCAAAGATATTTTCACCTGGACGTCAGCGGGTGATATCGCGCTGCGTACGGGAGGCCGGGCGGTAATCTCTAGCGGGATTTCAACGGCCGTCCAAGGTGGAAGTTTCGGCGACAATTTCAATGCTGCCTTGCTGGGAGAGGCTGGCAACGTTGCCATGGCTACCGGGTTTAATTGGGTGGGTGATTACGTCACGTTCCCTAATGGGAGTCCTCAGAAGATTATTGCGCATGCTTTGATGGGGGGATTGCTGGCTGAAGCGACGGGCAGTGATTTCAAAACTGGGGCTGCGGCTGCAGGATTGAACGAAGCGTTAATTAATCAGTTAGCTTGGGCAGCCCAAGATAATAAAGACATCATGTTAATGCTTTCACAGCTGACCGGTTTGGTGGCCGCGGCTGCGGTAGATGGCGACCTGGAAAAGGGCGCACAGGTAGCACAAAAGGCGACTACGTTTAATTACTTAACCCATCAAAAATTTGATGAAGTCAGAGATTGCATATCGGGTAGGACCTGCTCGACAGACGCTGAAAAAACTGCTGCGAAAACAGAGGCTGAAAGACTAAGTAAGTTTTTGGATGACGAAATGAACGATATATGCTCCAAAAACCCCGGTAGCGATAGCTGCCGGACGGCAGTGAGCTCTGCAATAAAGTATACTGCTATTAAAGATGCATGGAATGTGATGCACGAAGACGTTGAGCGCTCATCAAAAAACACATTCGATTATTTATATAATACCGAGGAAGGAAAAGGCTCCTTTGTATCCTATTTCAATACAATTGATAATCGAGCAAACTTTTTTAGTGCCAGTGATACCTATGAACATCAATTGGGTATTGGTGCAAAATGGTTTGGAGGCGCAGATACTGTTTCGCGTGCACCTATTACCGGGCTGGGGGCGGACGGGAATGCGTCATATTTGACCTTTGGAGCGGGATGGGCGTTAGCACCTGTGTATGACTGGCGCAAGGCGGCAGGAGATGCTCTTATGGCTGGCGGTTACGATAACTTTAAAGCCCTTTACGATAAAAAGGCGACCGACCCAGTAGCGTGGGATATAAATCAGCTAAAAAATGAGCAGGCAACTCTCCAGCCTATTCATGAAGCATACTTGCAGGATCATACGCGGTTTGTAGAACTGACCAAGGAAGCCACCAGCGTCGATGGTTTTATGAAATATATCCCTTTTGTGGAAACCCAGCGCATAGAGGGTGGTGTTGATATCTTGGATTATAAGTCAAGAGTTAAGTTTGGATGTAAGTTGCTCGGTTATTCAGCAAGCCAAGGGTGCGCGCCATGAGTGTCAAGAAATACCCGACAATAAAAATATTTTTCGTATTTTTATTTTGTCCTTTTCTCGCAGGTCTAATCATAGGGCCAATTTCTCTTATCATTATGCTGATAGGTCTGTTTAGTGATGCTCGTTTGCTGGGGCAAGTCAGAGGGGGAGAAGCGTTTTCAATCCTGTTGACTGCTCCGTTTTTTACGCAGTTAGTGTTTTTTATTCCTTCCCTTGTATTTGCATGTTGTATAAGTTTTTTTAAGCCAGCTAAAACTTTTAAAGCTTGCCGGAATGTTTCGATCTGCGGAGCTGTGGTTGCTTCGTTTTGGATGTTTTTGGCGGACTTTTACTTGCTTCGTAATAGTTATGATTACAGCTTTGTGGACAGCGTGCTTCCTGCTTCAATTGCTTTTTTTGGAAGCGCGTTAATCACCGGACTGTTATCGTTTTGGACTTTCCCGAAATATTCTCATAGTTAAATTTGCAAAGGCGGGAAATAAAAACTATGAAGGCTCTGTAGAGAAGGCGAGAAAATAAACAAAATGAAATTATCTAGTCCTAAAAAGCTTGTTGATATGAATAGTTTTCTGCCCCTCGATGGTGAGAGTAGTATTGAAATACTTTATGAAGGAACAGAACTGATCATAAATTTTTTTTGAGCCCGATGATGGGGGTTCCGACGAAAAAAAACGTTTCGATTTAAAAAGGCAAAATACTTTTATAAGTTGCCGTTCCCTGGGTACAGCCCCTTTAGCTGTTCAAGTGATGAAGGCATAGAGCTTCTTAATTGTTTGGTCGAGTATGGTTGCTCAGAGATGGTAGATATAGATAAAGAAAAGTCTGGTATCTCCGATTATACTCATTATAGATTGTTTTTCCATTCTGTAGGTGTCGCTGTATATGTGATAGCTAAAACTTTTTCTTTGGAGTGAAAAGATTTACTCTGAGAGTTAGGTGTTCGGTAAACCTAAGCTATAAGGTGCGTGTATCCAGACCGTTATGCTAGATGGAGCTTCCTTGTTCCTGCATAATATATTGTGGCGGAACGTGGGTTGTTAGCCATATACCATTTTCAGCTAGATAAAAAGCTAAGCCGTTTTGATGCATTTTTAGAGAGTCAATTATGAGGTCACAGGTTTTCCGTATCTCTGTCCAACGGCTAATGCTGTGCTTTTATCTTTTGTTAAATGTACATGATGGCGAGATCCGGAAATTAATAGTGCTGCAGGAGAGAAAAAGTTATTAAACCAAAGTCCAGATTACAGGCATTTTCATTGCTATTGATTTATGTGGTTTTTTTGTTTTTTTTGATAGGGGTTATTGGAAAGTTTATAGGTTCGCTGGTTAGTTATTCAAAAATTGGAGTTTGGAATTTTGGTTGGGCTGATATTGCAGATCTGTTTCCGGGTGTTTTCGCTTACGCGATCCCTGTTGGGATAGGCATTTTGACGCTGTCATGGATGAAGAAAATTAAATAATATATCCTTTTATTCCCCCTTTTTATTGAATGGAAGAAAATTGTGAAAGTTTATATATGGTTACTGATCTTATTGTTGGTAGCCTTAATTGGCTGCGCACCTTCCCGTTCCAATTGGGAAAATGGAATGAACCTCAGGGTAGGTACTCAGTTCGATTCCCACCTTTACAAGCACTGCACACGAGGATGTGGCGACTCATATTGGTCGCCTGTAAATAATAAGCGGACGTTTGATAAGGTTGTTGATGAAAGCAGAGGCAAGCGGTATTACATAACCTGGATTAGGGATTGTCGATATTCGGTTTTTGTCGCTGTCGATCGGTCAATAAAGTCATGGAGGTACGAAACCTCTAACGTAAAAGGATGTTATGTATTTTAGCTGCTTTCTGAAGCGGAGAAAAAGCATGAGCGAAGTTATCGTCGCAATGGTATTTATGTTTTTGGTCGCGGGATGCGCGCCCTCGCGCTCAGTGTGGCTGTCCAGTAAGCATAGATGGATCGGGTCCAGCTTTGATTCTCACGTATACAGCATTTGCTCCAGCACGCCACATACATGTACTGATCCGTTTTGGTCTCCCGCCAACAACGATAAAACGTTCGATAGGTTAACAAAGGAAAGCAGCTTTGCACGCTAATCTATAACTTGGGCCAGAGATTGCCGCTATTCGGTACTTGTATCGCCCGAAAGTAAGATAGTCTCATGGCAGCATGAAACTAGTTACCTTGAAAATTGTTATATATTCTAGAATGAAAAAGGAGAGTTTTATTTTAATTTGAGTTGATAGTAGAAAGTGGTTTAATAAATCTGTCCGTTTTGTTTGGTTTTCCTTGCAGTTGCAGAGTTGAAGGTTGGGCATTAATGTACACACGATATGATCATAGCTAATGATCTTGAGAAGAAACTGTCCGCAGATTTCGACGTATTCAGCATTTCTAAATTTGCGTTTGAAATTTATCAGCATCATGGGTAAGAAATTACTCATCCGGAAGATCGAATACTTCTCTCATTGATGGCAATGGAAGAAGGGAAAGCGTTTGAGCTGACTAAGTCTGAATTCTTAGATCTGATTTCAGAGCTCAGAATTCCGGGATGAAAAAAGGGACGAATTTATTTGGTTGTACTGCTCACGCATAAAACGGGCGACACTACGGCCGCCCGACTTTCACTCAGACCGGATCCGCATTAAGCCCGCGACTGATCACATCCAACACATCACACCCATCGCGCAGCGGAGTTGCCAGCAACTGCGCAAAATCTTGCAGCACCACCGCATCGCTGCTCAATTGATCGCGAAACGCCAGGTTCTCCAGCAATTGGGTAACAGCGCGGATGCGGTATACGGCGGCGTCGTGGAGTACATCCAGCGGTGCCTGGGTGTCGATAATCAGCGCTGGGACGGTGCAGTCGTGGCCGGTAAGAGGCATGTATCTATTCATGTGAAGTCTCGTTTTGATGGTATGAAAGCCATCACCCCATCGTCGCCAAACGAGTCAGGTGGCAGCTGTGCGCAGGTTGGCGAACCGGAAACGAGTAACCGGCAGACCCGAAGGTCTCCCGCGCACAGCCGCCATAACACGACTTTGCGGGTGCAAAAATGCCTGCAAAAAAACGCAGACCGTTTTTGCACTCGTTTACGGATCGCCAAATCCCATCGCTCTGTTGAGCGACGGCGGGACTATAAGCCGCCCGATCAAAACCGCGCAAGGCATCAAAGGCCGCGTCACGGGACTTCCACTATTTGCGACCCGTTTCACAATCCCCCCAAGAACTTTTCCAACCTTCCCGGTACTAATCTATCTCGACGGCAGTTTGCTGGCTAAATAATGGCAACTAATCATCAGCCCGCAAACAAACTGCCCTCAATACAGCTGCCGCTTGTCGGAATAACGCGTCCAACAACCGGAATTTCATCTTTACGCTGATGTGAAGTTGTTATTAGTCAAAAAATTGCGTGCCCAGTCGCTCGGCCCTGCACTCAACCCGGCAAGTTCGATGCCTGTGTGCCACCCAATAAGTTTCGACGGATCGAACAGTCTCTATCGCTCCGTCGCCTTGAGATTTTGAATATGGACGCTCGCCCCGCCTTTGCCCTGAAACGCCTGTGCCAACGTGGCTTGGCTTTGATCCTGGCCAACCTGCTGTTCTGGCAGCCGTTGCTGGCCCAGGCCGAGGGGATTGTGGTGAACGGCCCCGGCACTACGGTCGGCCAGGCGGGCAATGGCGTGCCGGTGGTGAATATCGCCACGCCCAATGGCAGCGGCCTGTCCCATAACCAGTTCAGCGACTACAACGTCGGCCCCAATGGGGTGATCCTCAACAACGCCAGCGCGCCGCTGCAGAACACGCAGTTGGGCGGCATCATTGTCGGCAACCCTAACCTCAAGGCCGGCGCGGCCAATGTGATTCTCAACGAGGTCAACGGCGGCAGCCCCAGCCAGTTGCGCGGTTACACCGAGGTGGCGGGGCAGTCGGCCAAGGTGATCGTGGCCAACCCGTATGGCGTTACCTGCAGCGGCTGCGGCTTCATCAACACGCCGAACGTGACGCTGACCACCGGCAAGCCGGTGCTCGATGCCAGCGGCCAGTTGCAGCGCTATCAGGTCGACGGCGGCGCGGTGACCATCGACGGTCAGGGCCTGAACGCGAGCAATGTCGACCGTTTCGAGATCATCACCCGTACCGCCAAAATCAACGCGCAAATCAATGCACGCGAGTTGAACGTGATTGCCGGGCGCAATGACGTCGACGCCAAAACCTTAAACGCCACCCCGCGCGCCGATGACGGCAGCGCCAAGCCGGAGCTGGCCATCGACTCGTCGGCCCTGGGCGGCATGTACGCCGGTGCAATCAAACTAGTGGGCACCGAGGCTGGCGTGGGCGTGAAGCTCGACGGCACGCTGGCGGCCAGCGGCGGCGACATCCAGCTGGATGCCAACGGCCACTTGAGCATGGCCCAGGCGGCGGCCAGCGCCGCGGTGAACATCAACGCGGCCAGCCTTGAGACCAAAGGCGCGGTCTACGCCGGTAGCACGCTCAAGGCGCAAACCCGCGGCGAGCTGAGAAATAGCAAAACCCTCGCCGCCCGCGACAGCATCAGCCTGGCCAGCAACGGCCAGTTGACCAACAACGGCATCGTCGAAGCCGGGGTCAACGCCGACAACACCCGCAATGCCAGCGGCGACGTCACCCTTAACGCCCAGCGCATCACCAACACCGGCACGCTGATCGCCAACCGCGCGCTCACCGCCACGGTCGCCCAAACTCTGAATAACCAGGGCGGCACCCTCAGCGCCAAACAGGCGCTGACGGTGAACGCGGCGGCTGTGGATAACCAGAACCAGGGCCGTCTGCTCAGCGATAACGCGCTGGTGGTCAACACGGCCCAGCTCGACAATCGCCACGCCGGCATTATCTCCAGCGACGGCGCGCAAACCCTCAACGTCAGCGGCTTGCTCGACAACAGCGCCGGCGGCTCGATCGACAGCAGCGGCGCCATCGCGCTGCACGGCCAGTCCCTGGACAACAGCGCCGGCAGCCTCACCAGCGGCGCGGCCATCACCCTCGACCTGCTCGGTGACCTGATCAACCGCAACGGCAAGCTGGCCAGCGCCGGGCCGCTGCTGGTCCAGCGCGCCGGCCATGTCGACAACCAGGGCGGCAAGCTCGCGAGCCAGGGGCTGCTGAGCCTGTTCGCCAACAGCCTCGACAACCAGAACAACGGCACCCTGGCCGCCAACGACGGCGTGACGGTCACCACCAGAGGCCTGCTGCAGAACGGCAGCAACGGTTTGATCCACAGCGAAAACGCCGGCCTCACCCTCAGCGCCGGCAGCCTGGACAACAACGGTGGTCGGCTGTCGTCCAGAGCCGGGGACGTGCTGATCGACGCCGGCCAGTTCAGCAACGGCACCGGCGCGGTGTTCGCCGGCAATCGTGTGTCGTTGCGTGGCGGCGACGTTGACAACGCCGGGCAGATCGCCGGGCAGGCCATCGACGTCAGTCTGCGCGGCGCACTCAACAACCGCAGCTTGATCGAGAGCGCTACCACGCTGGATGTGAGCGCCGCCAGCCTGAGCAACAGCGGCCAGATGCGGGCACTGGGCAGCGCCGGTCAAACGCGTTACGTCATCGGCGGCCTGTTGAGCAACAGCGGCGCTCTGGAAGCGGCCAACAACGAGTTGAGCCTTGCTGCTGGCGCGTTCCAGAACACCGGCGGCAGCGTGCTGCATGTGGGCAGGGGCGTGTTCGATCTCAGCGGCATCAACCTCGATGAGGTTGGCGGCAGCCTGGTCAGCCACGGCGACCTGACCCTCGACAAAGCCCGTTGGACCAACAGCAGCACGATCCAGGCCGAGCGCCTGACCGTCAACGTCGGCACCCTCAACCAGACCGCCAGCGGCAAACTGCTGGCCGGCACCCGGCTGGTGGGCAGCGGCCAGGACTGGACCACCGCCGGCGCCGTGGCCAGTAACGGCACCCTCGACCTCACCCTGGGCGGCACGCTCAACAACAGCGGCCGCATGACCGCCGCCACCGACCTCAGCCTGCGCGCCGCAGCCGTCAACAACCTCGGCACCCTCGGCAGCGGCGGGGCCACGACCGTCACCGCCGCTAGCCTGCTCAATGACAATGGCCTGATCTTCAGCGGCGGCGACATGAGCCTGCGCGTCGAGCGCCTGAAAAACCTTGCCGCCAACATTTACGCCCTGGGCAACCTGCGCATCGACCGCGACGGCCAGGGCGGCCTGGCCGACAGCATCGTCAACAGTTCCTCGACGATCCAGACCGACGCCAACCTGACCCTCGCCGCCAGCACCCTTCAGAACATCCGCACGCTGCTCACCAGCGAATCGGGCATCTACAGCGCTTCCATCACGCCCACCGCGTGCATCTTCAATGTCACGGGCGGCGACTGTGACGGCGGCAAGGAAAACCGCCCGTACCTGATTGCCCAGCGTGAGCACTTGATCGTGACGCAAGCCAGCGCGGCGTCCAGCATCACCTCGGGCGGCAACATGCTGCTGACCGGTGGCGAGCTGCTCAACAGCAGCAGTAGCATCGCCGCCGGCGGCAACCTGACTGCCGTCGTCAACCAGTTGAACAACGTGGGCCTGGTGACCCACGACACCCTCAGCGAACGTATTTTTGCCTCCGAGCGCAGCCGTCACCCGGAAATCTGGGCCGAGCCTGCGGCTGCGTTCAACCAGCGTTATTCCATCGGCGGGGCGAATTACGACCCCAACAACATGAGCGGCGTCGAGGCCGCCATGGCTGCCTTTATCGGCACCATGGAGCGCGAGTGGGTGCCCCTCAAGACCACCGAGCTGGCGCCTTCCGACCCGCGTTACGCAGCGGTGATCCAGGCCGGCGGCGCCGTCAATGTGAAAGCCCAGGCCGGCATCGACAACAGCGTGGTGCGCGGCGGCTACACCTACGTGGGCAGCGGCGTCAAAACCGACACTCGCGCGCCGGGCTACTCCACCCTGGTCAGCCTCAACCCGCAACTGCCGCCGGACGTCGCCCAGCAACAGGTCAACCCCCTCGGCCTGCCGGGCTTTGGCTTGCCCACCGGGCAGAACGGCCTGTTCCACCTCAACGACGGCACCGGCGCCAGCGGCCTGCCCAGCAGCCAGTTCGCGGCCAACCCGCAAAAGTACCTGATCGAAACCAACCCGGCGCTGACCGACATGCGTCAGTTCCTGGGGTCGGATTACCTGCTGGCCAAGCTGGGCTTCAACCCGGACCTGGCACAAAAGCGCCTGGGTGACGGCTTCTACGAACAACGCTTGATCCAGCAAGCCGTACTCGCCCGCACCGGCCAGCGGTTCATCGATGGCCTGACCAGCGACGCCGCCCTGTACCAGCGCCTGATGGACAACGCCGTCGCCAGCAAAACCGCGCTCAACCTGTCCGTGGGCGTGAGCCTTACTGCCGAGCAGGTCGCGGCGCTGACCCATGACATCGTCTGGCTGGAAAACGCCACCGTCGCCGGCCAGCAAGTGTTGGTGCCCGTGCTGTACCTGGCCCAGGCCAGCAACCGCCTGGCGCCCAACGGCGCACTGATCTCCGGCAACGATCTGAGCCTGATGGCCGGCGCCGACCTCAACAACGTCGGCACCCTGCGCGCCACCAGCAGCCTGTTCGCCAGCGCCGGCGGCAACCTCACCAACAGTGGCCTGATGCAAGCCGGCGGGCGCCTCGACCTGCTCAGCGGCAACACCCTCAGCAACCGTGCCGGCGGCATTCTTGCCGGCCGCGACGTCAACCTCGCCGCCGGCGCCGACCTGCTCAACCAGCGCACTGTCACCACTCACCAAAGCGCCAGCGGTTACCGCACCGAACGCAGCGACTTCGTCGACAACGCCGCGCGCATTGAGTCGGCCAACGCGCTCACCCTGCAAGCGGGCGGCAACATCAACAACGTCGGCGGCGCACTCAAGAGCGGCGCCGACACCATCGTCCAGGCCAAGGGCGACGTCAACGTCACCGCTTCGCACACCCTGAACAGCGGCAACATCGGTAGCCGCTCGAGCTTCAGCACCCTGGCCCAGCAGGGCTCGGTGGTCGAGGCGGGCCGGGATCTGCATGTGGTGGCGGGGCGCGATATCAGCGCGGTGGGCAGTCAGCTCAATGCCACGCGTGATTTGGCGATGGCGGCGACGGGCAATGTGAATCTCGGCGCGGTCACCAATGAGCAGCATTCGGCATTCAATTCGAAGAAGGTCACCAGCAAAGAGGACCACGTTCAACAGGTGGGCACCTCGCTGGTGGCCGGCGACAACCTGTCCCTGAGCGCCGGCAACGACCTGACCGCCACGGCCAGCCGCGCGAGTGCCGGCCAGCAAGCGTACCTGTACGCCGGCAATGACCTGGCGCTGAACGCCGCGCAGAACAGCGACTACAGTTATTACCGCAAAACCAAGACCAGCAGCGGGTTGCTCTCCAGCAGCCAGAAGACACGCATCGACAGCAGCAACCAGATTGCCCAGCAAGGCTCTTCCATCAGCGGCGACACGGTGGTGGTGAGTGCCGGTCGAGACATCGGCACCACGGCCAGCGATGTGGTGTCCACCCACGCCACAAGCGTGCAGGCCGGGCGCAACGTATTGATCGACGGCGCCACCGAAAGCTTCGAGCAGAGCCATTCGTCCTCGGTCAAAAAATCGGGCTTGCTGAGCACCGGCGGTATCGGCGTCACGCTAGGCTCCAGCAGCAACAAAAACACCACCACCAGCAGCACCGAAACCACCCGCGCCAGCAATGTTGGCAGCGTGCTGGGCAGCGTGAACATCCAGGCCGGCAAGGACCTGACCTTGCGTGGCTCCGACGTGGTGGCCGGCAAGGACATCAGCCTGGCCGGGCAGAATGTCAGCATCCTGGCGTCCGAGAACAACAACCGCAGTGAGCAGACCGCCAAGAGCAAATCCAGCGGCTTGACCCTGGCGTTGTCCGGCACCGTGGGCAGCGCGGTGGACAGCGCCTACCAGACCGCCAAACAGGCCAGGAACGAGGACGACACTCGCCTGTCAGCGCTGCAAGGCGTGAAGGCCGGCTTGACCGGTGTGCAGGCGTGGCAGGCGGCGCAGAAGGACGGGGGCATCAACGGCGGAAACGTCGCGCAGTTCGTGGGCATCAGCCTCTCCCTGGGCTCACAAAAGTCCGAGTCCAAACAGACCCAGGAACAAACCCTCAGCCAGGGCAGCAGCCTCACCGCCGGCAACAACCTCACCATCGTGGCCGACGGCAACGGCACGCCCGGGGACGCGGGTGATATTCGTGTGCAAGGCAGCAAGCTGCAGGCCGGCAACCAGATGCAACTGGCAGCCGAGCGCGATATTCGCCTGGAAGCGGCAGCCAACAACCAGAAACTCGAGGGCAACAACAAGAGCAGCGGCGGGGCGGTGGGCATCAGCCTGGGCGTAGGCTCCGACGGCGGCGGGCTGAGTATCTTCGCCAATGCCAACAAAGGCACAGGCAACGAAAAAGGCAACGGCACCACCTGGACCGAGACCACGCTGGACGCCGGCAACCAGATCAACCTGACCAGCGGGCGCGACACGACCCTCAAAGGCGCGCAGGTCAGCGCAGACAAAATCGCCGCCACCGTGGGTCGTGACCTCACGCTGCAAAGTCTGCAAGACAGCGACAACTACAAGTCCAGGCAGACCGATGCGAGCGCCGGCGTCAGCTACGCCATCATCGGCTCAGGCGGCAGCGCCAACCTCAGCGTCAGCAAAAGCAAGCTCGACTCCAAATACCAAAGCGTGCAGGAGCAAACCGGCCTGTTCGCCGGCAAGGGCGGTTACCAGGTCGACGTGGGCAACCACACCCAACTCGACGGCAGCGTGATCGCCAGCACCGCCACGTCAGACAAAAACCGTCTGAGCACCAGTACCCTCGGCTGGAGCGTGTTGAAGAACAAGGCCGAGTACAGCAGCAAACTGCAAAGCGCCAGCGTCAGCACGGGCAGTGATGGCTCCGGCGCCTTCATCAGCAACATGCCCACCGGCACCCTGATCGCCTTCAACCACGGCGACAGCGATAGCGGCACTACCTCTTCGGCCATCTCCAACGGCACCCTCGACATCCGCGACCCTGCCAAACAACAGCAGGACGTCGCTACGCTCAGCCACGATGTCGAACACGCCAACGGCAGCATCAGCCCGATTTTCGATAAGGAGAAAGAGCAGAAACGCCTGCGGCAGGTGCAGCTTATCGCCGATATTGGCACGCAAACGGTCGATATCGTTCGGACCCAGGGCGAACTCAACGCCAACAAGGCGGCACGCGAAGAACTGGCCAGGCAAAACATTGATAACCCATCGAGCGACCAGATCCACGCCAGCGCCGCATACAAAAAAATCATGGCCGACTACGGCGTCGGCGGCGACTACCCCCGCGTCGCCCAAGCCGTAACAGCAGCCTTGCAAGGCCTGGTCGGCGGTGACATCGGTTCCGCCATCGCCGGCGCGTCGGCGCCGTACCTGGCCCAAGTCATCAAAAAAACCACCGGAGACAACGCGGCCCTCAACACCATGGCTCACGCGGTCTTGGGTGCGGTGGTAGCGCAGGCGCAAGGCAACTCGGCACTGGCCGGCGGGGCTGGCGCAGCGACGGGTGAGTACATTGCGCACCAGATGTATCCGGGAGTGGCAACGGCGGATCTGACGCAGGAGCAGAAGGAGACCGTGTCGGCGTTGTCCGGCTTGGCGGCAGGACTGGCCGGTGGGATTGCGGGAGGCGATCTGGGCGGGGCGGTTACGGGGGCGCAGGCGGGTACAAATGCGGTTCAGAACAACTATCTGAGCCAAGAGCAATCGTTAACCTTTGATAAAGAACTCTCTGACTGCCGCAAATCCGGTAAACCTGATTGCCAGGGCGTGATTGATAAATGGAAGCGGATCAGTGACGAACGCAGTGCGGAAGTAGACCGGAGGTTGAAGGACCATCCGCTGCTCGCGGTGGGAGAGGATAAAGAACTGGCGCTCGGCGGGATCGAGACGACCCAACGTCCGGATTGGCTAAGTCACGTCGGCGTGGACGTGATGAGCAGTGATGAAGCCAAGGCCTATGTGCAGGAGTGGAATGGTAAGGATCTGGAGAAATTAGACCTTAACAGCCCGCAATGGACAGGTTTTGCTTTGTTTATCACTGATCTTGAAAACCAGGTTGCGATTGGTTCTTTGGCTCAGTTGGGTAAAGGGGTGGTTGATTTTACTCTGACTAAAGTGTCTGGTCTTTCTAGGGCAGGTGCTTCAATTGGTACAAAAGCGACAGTGCAGGGGCCTTTGGTTTCTAAAGGGGCAGATGTAACGCCAGAGATCATTCAAAAAGCATTACAAGGTGATCCTGCTATTAGCGGTCAAAATTTTGTTTCATTACCTGCGGTTCAGAGATATGTTGATCGTCTTCTTAAGGGGGATGTCGCTCCTCCAATTAAGATGGATGGCAATATAATTGTTGATGGGAATCATCGTTATATCGCTGCGAAAATATTAGGGCGAAGTCCAGAGGTGGCTCCAGGAACCTTGTCGCCCAGCAAAGCTGGACAGACCAAACCTGTATCAGATGTAAAAATTGATCCGGTAGATTGGGGGAACAGATGATAACTATCTGCTTTGAGACAGGTGAGACCCTGGATTTGCCTTTGGATGGTCTAGCTAATTCAATATTTAGTGGGCTGGAGCTTCATCGTGCAATTTTCGACAATTTTGATGTTTCGGGAGCGGATTTTACAAACTCGAATTTGAGAAATGCGTCTTTTAATTACTCTATATTGAATGGGGCAATAATGCATGGTGCCGCTCTTATGAACGCGACACTAGTTGGCGTGCAGATGAAGGGGGCGGATCTTTCAAATGTTATAGCAGTTGGGGCTGACTTTACCGAGGCAGACCTTTCATCGTCTGGTCTGAAAAATGCAGATGTTTGTGGTGCTAGTTTCATAAGAGCTAATTTATGCAATGTTAATTTTGACGTTAAAAGAATAGAAAGTGCTTTTTTTACTGGTGCTATATATAACGAATGGACAGTTTGGCCTGAAGGTTTCGATCCTGTAATGTTTGGTGCGACCAAAGTTTAATTTTAGTCTCTTTACTCGGTGCAAAAGCGACAGCGGAAGCTCCCAAGCCTGCTAGCCTTACCACTATTACGGACGAGATGAACGCTGATCCTTACCATCCGGATTGGCAGCGTTACCTGGGTAATGAGCCGAGAGCGGTTGGGGCGGATGTTGTTAGCGGCGATGTAAAAGGCAGTACCGGGGCCGAGAGCGCAATCAACCAAGGAAAACTTAACTCCCAGCTCTTAGCTGAAGAGGTCGCGAATGGCCATACTTTTGAGAAGCATGTGGTTGAGCGGCAGGAATTCGCTGATCTTGGTATCAGTACTAAAAGTCAGTTCCAGAGCTTTGTGGAGAAAATTGTTTCTAATCCGGAAATTGAACGCCGCCAATCCATTGATGGCACAACCTACTATCTTGATAACTCAACGAAGACCATTGTGATTAGTGCGCAGAGAGGTGAGGCTACTGCTTTCAGACCGGACACAAGGTGGTGTCGGTTGGGATAACTATATTAAATCTCAGGTGCCGAAATGAGTGAGCAAATTAAAAGCTTTGATTCCATTGATTTGAAAGTCACGCCAAAAGAACTGCGGTACTTTATTTCATGCGGATTAGCATTAATTCAAAATGTCCCAGAGAACTCTCTGTCGACATATTGCGGGTTAAATAAGGGTGATATTATTGATGTCTCTATGCGATTGAGAGCATTCGCAGATGAGATAGGCGTCCATATGTAGTTTGAATGGAAGGTAAATGGGTTTAGTTGCTTGACTTTGGTCCAAAAGTGGAATGGGTCAGACCACGGTTTTGCGTTTTTTAGAATTCATCAGAGTTGCTCTTTAAAAAATATGATTTATTTTTTGTAGAAGAGTAGTGGTCAGCCCCCTATTTTGCTGGACGCCGACAAACAGGTCAGCCTGATCAGCGGACGAGACACTGCCCTCAAGGGCTCGCAAGTCAGTGCAGACAAAATCACCGCCACCGTGGGTCGTGACATCACGCTGCAAAGCCTGCAGGACACTGATAACTACAAGTCCAAGCAAACGGATGTCAGTGGATGCGTCAGTTTCGCCATCATCGGCAGCGGCGGCAGCGCCAACCTCAGCGTCAGCAAAAGCAAGCTCGACTCCAAATACCAAAGCGTGCATGAGCAAACCGGCCTGTTCGCCTTCAACCACGGCGACAGCGACAGCGGCACTACCTCTTCGGCCATCTCCAACGGCACCCTCGACATCCGCGACCCTGCCAAACAACAGCAGGACGTCGCTACGCTCAGCCACGACGTCGAACACGCCAACGGCAGCATCAGCCCGATTTTCGATAAGGAGAAAGAGCAGAAACGCCTGCGGCAGGTGCAGCTTATCGCCGATATTGGCACGCAAACGGTCGATATCGTTCGGACCCAGGGCGAACTCAACGCCAACAAGGCGGCACGCGAAGAACTGGCCAGGCAAAACATTGATAACCCATCGAGCGACCAGATCCACGCCAGCGCCGCATACAAAAAAATAATGGCCGACTACGGCGTCGGCGGCGACTACCCCCGCGTCGCCCAAGCCGTAACAGCAGCCTTGCAAGGCCTGGTCGGCGGTGACATCGGTTCCGCCATCGCCGGCGCGTCGGCGCCGTACCTGGCCCAAGTCATCAAAAAAACCACCGGAGACAACGCGGCCCTCAACACCATGGCTCACGCGGTCTTGGGTGCGGTGGTAGCGCAGGCGCAAGGCAACTCGGCACTGGCCGGCGGTGTCGGGGCAGCGACGGGCGAACTGATCGCCCACCAACTGTACCCAAACACTAAAACGGCGGATCTGACACAGGAGCAGAGAGAGGCGGTGGTTGCGCTGTCCGGCTTGGCGGCAGGACTGGCTGGGGGGATTGCGGGCGGTGACCTGAGTGGGGTGGTGACCGGCGCGCAAGCGGGAAGCAATGCGGTAGAGAACAACTCGCTCAGTGACCTTGCTGAAGCACTCGCGGCAGGCAGGTGTAGTGGTCAACTAATCCCGGACACGACGTTAAGTTTTTTCTCGGCCTGAGCCGGTGGCAGCCCACCATTAAATTGGTGCGGTCGAATCCAGTTGTACCGGTGCATCAAAAAATGGCTGATATCCTGCTGAGCTTGTTGGACCGTCGCGTAGCCCATGGTCGGTACCCACTCGGTTTTCAGGCTCCTGAACACCCGCTCCATCGGCGCGTTATCCCAACAATTTCCTCGCCGGCTCATGCTTTGACGCATGCGATATCGCCAAAGGCGCTGGCGAAAACTCCGGCTTCCATATTGCGAGCCCTGGTCGGAGTGGAACAGCAAACCCTGAGGCTTCCCTCGCTGCTCGTAAGCCATGTCCAAGGCCTTGATGACCAAGTCGGCATCCGGCTTTCCCGACAACGCCCAACCCACAACACGGCGGGCAAAAAGATCTAGCACAACCGCCAGATACTGCCATTTCCCTTGAGCCCAGATGTAAGTGATATCGCCACACCAGACGTGGTCAGGAGCGGGCACATCAAACTCTCGGTTCAAAATATTAGGGATGTCGGGCCGCTCGACCGTCGCCTTTTTGTAAGCATGCGATCCCGGTTGTTTGCTGACCAACTCCAGCTCGCGCATCAGGCTGCGTACCTTGAATCGCCCGATCTGCTCGCCGTCGTCCTGCATCATGGCCATGATGCTACGGCTACCGGGAGCACTGCGGCCTTGGGTGAACAACTCGCTCACCCGACTGCGCAATCGAAGGCGTTCTACATCCGGTGTGCGGCGCCTGAGACGCCGAGCGTAGTAGCACGAGCGGGTCACTTCAAACACCTTGCACAGCCAATCAACCGGCTCGTGGATGCTCAACTGGTCAATCAGCGCGAACGCTCGAGATCTTCCGACATCAAGAGCGCGGTGGCCTTTTTTAAGATCGATTTTTCCCGCTCAAGGCGAGTAATTCGGGCTTCCAGCTCTTGGATTTTCTGCTGCTCCGGGGTCAGCGCTTTGCTCTGCGGGGTCACGCCCATGCGTTCTTGCTGCACCTGGTCGACCCATCGGCGCAAAGCCGACTCGCCGACACCAAGCGAGCGGCTGGCCTCAATGAAGCTGTAATCCTGCTTGAGAACGAGGTCGGCAGCCTCGCGTTTGAATTCAGGGGAAAAGGTACGGCGTTGTTTGGTCATCTGACACCTCGTTCTGGCGAGCATTCTCGCCTAAATGGGTGTCCGGTTTCATTAGACCACTACAAAGACACCTCAGCAACTGGCTGGAGATCGTGTCGAAGCACAAAACGAGCAGTATAAAAAAGAAAATTGTGCCGGGATGAGCGCGGAGGCCTGCTCGGTCAAGATGTATGATCAGCGACGTGAGGAACTGAAAGCTACCCTATTGCAGGGAGCTGATTTTGTGCCGGTGGTTGGTACAATCAAAAGTGTTGTAGAAGCAGAAAGTGCGCTTGACTATTTGGAGGCATCAGCGGCTCTTATACCGGGTGAGCGGGTTGCTGCTGCTACCCTGAAAATGGCAAGGAAAGCGCTGAGTAGGGGCGATCTCAGCGAAGCATCGAAGCTGATTAGCAACGCCAGCAATGAGATTCAGAGTGTTAAGCCTCTTGATGTCGGATCATATAAGGATCTTAAAAAAGGGGAAGTTGTTGGAGACGGATTAGAACATGATCACATTCCGTCTTTCTCCGCTTTGAGAAAAGCGAAGGAAATTGAGTTGGGCAGAAAACTGACTCCAACAGAAGAAAAAATGCTATATCAAAATGCCACCGCTGTGGAAGTTCCGAGAGATGTTCACCAGGCTGGGCCAACCTATGGTGGGAAGAATACAGCAGCTCAGGTTCAGCAAGATTCAATGGATCTTTGTGGTGCAGTATGTCGTGATACAGATGCGTTGAGGATTAACATGCTAGAGCGAGGTTATGACCCCAAGCTAGTTGATGAAGCAATAAAGAAAATTGTTGATAGAAACCGTCAGACGGGGGTGATTAAGTGATGCTGACGTGGGATGGTTTTGTTGAAGTATTAGGGTGCTCGGAGGCGGATAGTAAATTTGTTCGCCTTCCTCAAACTCTTAATGAGTTGCCTAATTTTGAAGAGGGTGTTCTAGGCGATAGAAGGTATTACTCATTTTTTAGCTCGGGTATTCTTCTCTTGTTAGAAAACAACAGAGTAGATCAGGTCGTTTTTTATACTAGGGCGGATGAAGGGTTTTCAATATTTAAGGGGCAGTTGCCAGTTCCTCCTGATAGTTCAGAATCTAAAGTGATTCATCTATTGGGCACGCCTTCATCTTTGGGTGGGGGTAAGTTGGATATGCTACTTGGTTATATTGATCGCTGGGTGAGATATGAGATGGGCAGCTACACTCTACATTTTCAGTTTGATAAAAAAGATGTTTTGTCTAGACTAACGTTGGGTTTGAAATAGCCAGCTCCGCTTCTGAGGTAAGGGAGTTAAGGACAGGTTTTGGAGAGTAGGGGGCTGACCCTGAGGAATCCAGATGAACGATGTCGTGAAAACAGCCTGGACGGATGCAGGAGTCAACAAGGAATTTATTTACGTCAAAACTTACTCTGGCTATCGGAGTATGGAATAGTGGAATAGGAGTCAGACCATGTTTTTGCGTTTTTTAGAATTCATCAGAGTTGCTTTTTAAAAATATGATTTATTTTTTGTAGAAGAATAGTGGTCAGCCCCCTATTTTGCTGGACGGCCGCAACCAGGTCAGCCTGATCAGCGGACGAGACACTGCCCTCAAAGGCGCGCAGGTCAGCGCAGACAAAATCGCCGCCACCGTGGGTCGTGACCTCACGCTGCAAAGTCTGCAAGACAGCGACAACTACAAGTCCAGGCAGACCGATGCGAGCGCCGGCGTCAGCTACGCCATCATCGGCTCAGGCGGCAGCGCCAACCTCAGCGTCAGCAAAAGCAAGCTCGACTCCAAATACCAAAGCGTGCAGGAGCAAACCGGCCTGTTCGCCGGCAAGGGTGGTTACCAGGTCGACGTGGGCAACCACACCCAACTCGACGGCAGCGTGATCGCCAGCACCGCCACGCCAGACAAAAACCGTCTGAGCACCAGTACCCTCGGCTGGAGCGTGTTGAAGAACAAGGCCGAGTACAGCAGCAAACTGCAAAGCGCCAGCGTCAGCACGGGCAGTGATGGCTCCGGCGCCTTCATCAGCAACATGCCCACCGGCACCCTGATCGCCTTCAACCACGGCGACAGCGACAGCGGCACTACCTCTTCGGCCATCTCCAACGGCACCCTCGACATCCGCGACCCTGCCAAACAACAGCAGGACGTCGCTACGCTCAGCCACGACGTCGAGCACGCCAACGGCAGCATCAGCCCGATTTTCGATAAGGAGAAAGAGCAGAAACGCCTGCGGCAGGTGCAGCTTATCGCCGATATTGGCACGCAAACGGTCGATATCGTTCGGACCCAGGGCGAACTCAACGCCAACAAGGCGGCACGCGAAGAACTGGCCAGGCAAAACATTGATAACCCATCGAGCGACCAGATCCACGCCAGCGCCGCATACAAAAAAATCATGGCCGACTACGGCGTCGGCGGCGACTACCCCCGCGTCGCCCAAGCCGTAACAGCAGCCTTGCAAGGCCTGGTCGGCGGTGACATCGGTTCCGCCATCGCCGGCGCGTCGGCGCCGTACCTGGCCCAAGTCATCAAAAAAACCACCGGAGACAACGCGGCCCTCAACACCATGGCTCACGCGGTCTTGGGTGCGGTGGTAGCGCAGGCGCAAGGCAACTCGGCACTGGCCGGCGGGGCTGGCGCAGCGACGGGTGAGTACATTGCGCACCAGATGTATCCGGGAGTGGCAACGGCGGATCTGACGCAGGAGCAGAAGGAGACCGTGTCGGCGTTGTCCGGCTTGGCGGCAGGACTGGCTGGGGGGATTGCGGGCGGTGACCTGAGTGGGGCGGTGACCGGAGCGCAAGCGGGCACTAATGCGGTCCAGAACAACTACCTGAGCAAGGCGCAGAAGGCTCAGAGAGACAAGGAAATGGGGGAGTGTCCGACGTTGGTCTGCAGTACAGGCACAGCAACGAAGTGGACAGCGATCGACATCGCGCAGGATGCGAGTTTTACAGTCGGTGCTGCCGCTGGTGCTGAACGATATTGTTGACGGCATCGTGCACACTGCAGGCAGCCTCAAGGAGACCTATGCGGCGCTGAAATCTGTAGTGGAGAGCGGCGGTGTTTGGGACGCGGTCAAGCAGCCGTATATTGATCGCATAGACCGACTGCAAGCGCAGTATGAAGAAGCCGGGGCCAGTGGTTCTTACCAAGCCGGGGTTGAAACTGGGAGGCTGATCAGCGATATGGCTGCGGTCCTTTCAGTTGGCGGTGGGCTTGTGAAGGGGGGCGCCTTGCTGGCGGAGAAGGTCACGGCTAAGGTTGCTGCTAACGATGCGGATTTCGCGGGTCCAAAAGCAACATCGATTGAGTTTTTGCCGAAGGTTACGCGCAATAGTGCAGGACAGATAGAGGCCAACATTACTCAGGGCAGCGCCATAAAGGCCCTTGAGTCTAATGGCTATAAAAAGACAATTTCTCAGGATGGCTCAGTTACTGTGTTAACTAATGGAGAGAAGACCTATCGATTCTATCCGTCTTCAACGTCCACAGGGCAACCTTCCGCGTCGTTGACTATAGACGGGGTGAAAAAACCAACTGCGAAAATCAGGTTTTCAGGAGAGTAGTCATGGCTGTTTTGAAAGTTGAAGATAAAGATTTAAATTCTTTTCTTGATAAGCTGTCAGGTGTCATAAATTTTAATAAAGACTTGCCGCTAAATGTTTTTGTTGGTGGTGGGTTTTTGTTTTGGTTTTTTGAGAGACCATTGCTCTGCTTTTTTGAAATTTTTTCGGGATTGGTATTGAATAGCGTTTCCAGCTTTAAGTCGGATGTAATTGTAAAGTTTTCAGGACGTGAACGATTAGGGAACTCTTGTTTTTCTTTCGATGGAAGCGATATAGAGAAAGACGCTCGTTGGTTGAGTAAAAAATTTGAAAGTTTTTTTGATGGAGCGGTTGGTTATCCAATAGTTCTATGCGATAGCGCGTGCAAATGGGTTGCCTTTGAAAGCGCATATGAGGAATTTGGCGTTGTTGCTGTGAAAAAATCAGAGATTCAAGAGGGTTTTTACGAGTATTTAAACGCAAATTTGATCTCGATGGATGAGTTGGCCGAGCTGGCATCCGGTTGCACCGCGGAATGTATAATCGCAAAGGCCTTGATGTCTTCCTATTCTAGCTAGTCGGTCCAAAAGCGACTGGTGCAGCTGAAGTACCGGCTACGTCTGCAAGTGCACGGGTAGGACTGCGGGAAGACCTTGCGGCGCAAGCTGTAATCCCTCGAAATATGGTGGAAGCTCCGGCGAATGTTTGGGGGAAATCCATTGATGATCTTCAGCAGTCGTTCAGGATGGATGGTGCCAAACTCACATATGTGCCGCCAAAAACTGGAACATCTGGTAACGTGCAGGTATACAAAGTTGACGGTGGCACAACTGGTATTAAAGAAATTCAATGTAGTCCATCCACTGTTGATGCGTCGGCTAAATCAGTGCATGTGGGTGAGTACTATAAAATTACATACGTTGATGGTAGTAAGGCTAAGGTTATTGACCCTGCGACCTACAGACCGACATTTCAGGGGCCTTCTAAGCCCATTTATGATGCAAATACGACATACTTGAATCCGCAAGGCCAGAAAGTGGAATTCAACCCTGCCACCAATACGTGGATTTCCAAATGAAGCCGCTAGAAAATTTTTCTGTAGCCTGGGATGCTCCAGTTGTGCCTGGTTGTATTTAATGATGCTGATGATGATTTCCTTCTAAAGAAAGAGGAAAGTATATTGACTGGGGTTAGCTTTGTTACGGACTACAGAGCTTCCTTGGAAGATGCGCCAGAACAAGTTATCAGGTTTATATCAATACATGACTGGTCTCTGCGGTAAAATTATTGTGCGGGCGGAGATTTTCATAGGGCTAATAAAATATACAGGTGCAAAAGGGCTAGGTCAGACAGGTGGAGCCGTTACGTCGGGTACGACACTTGATCTGTTTTCAGCCACCCGAGGTAAAGATCTTTCGAAGCTAACCAATCAGCAGGTTGGTGACCTAGGTGAAGATATCTCCTACTGTGCCACTGCCTGATACACGGCATCTGGACGCGCATATGCCAGGAGGATTTAGATATAATCCGGGCGGTCCAGGGTCAGCTCTCCCGGCATACCCACCGAAAAAAGGAGTTGAGTAATGCATTCCATGCCGCTAGAGCTTGCGAAGCAAAAGTTAATTTTTTACGTGGCTCAGGATTTGGACCCGTCTATTAGATCTAATGTGCAGCAGTTTGTGAATGAGGTTGCTGCGTCAAGAATATGGAGCGTTACTCCGCCAAGTTTTATTGACGAGATAGACGAAAGTGGCGCGGAAGTAGTAGGTGGGATTTTGGAGATTTATTCGGCTTTGCCGCCAAACATGCTTCCTGTTGAGATGGACTCAAAAAACCTAGATGACGTAGAGGCGCTGGTAGGTGCCGTAAAAAAGCTATCTGAAAAAGAAAGTCTTTCCTTTGAGTTTCAGTTAGATACTAATTTCGTTGGCGCTATTGAGGACGGTGTTATTGATCGAGTCCTGCTGGACGGTTTGCTTATACCGTGGCGAAATCACCTCAAAGAGAAAAGGTGAATTGGTGCAAAAGCAAATGGTGGCGCTGCCGGAAAGGTAGATGACCTTGCCTCTACTGGGACACCTGTTCGTCCCACGCCCCAAAAATCTGAGATTGATGTCGGCGCTGATCTTGGTGCCGGAGCTCGCCCACAAGTCAGTTATAAAAATGGGCAAGAAGTCCCTTACGGCACTTCGGGTAGCGATGGCGTTTTGTTCCTGACCCAGCAGGGCGAAGGATTCAGCCCCAACCGCCTGACGCAACTGGTGCGCGAACACATCGAAAAAGCCAACATCGGCAAGCGTGGCAGTTGCCATTTGGCGTCGCTGATCTGTAGAAATTCTATTTTTTAGCGGGGTGCTTTTGCAAGGCATCAAAACGCTGTTCTATTGGCAAGAGCTTTCAACCCTACAGTCTTCCAAACAGTTGCCGACATACTCTGGAGGCATGAAACGCATCCAACCATAAACACCCAAAACACCAAGGGACTGCCGTGAAAAACCTTCTCCTCATTCTCCTCACCACCGTCATCCTCGGCGGCTGCGTCAGCCATCCGCTCACACCGGAAAATCGCGCGCAGGTCAAAACGGTGAAAGTGCTGCCCGTGAAGTGGGGCAAGAACATGGTGTATTTCGGTCGTGAACAGGCCTGGGGCGCGGCGCTGGGAGCCGGGCTGGGTGCCGGCGTGGGCATGGCGAGCGGGGCGTCGAAGGTGGGGACCGCGGCGTTGAGCGGTGCCGGGTTTGCCGCCGGCATGAAGCTTGGGCAGTTGGCTGAAATGTCGACGCCGGCAGCGATATTGACGGTGATGGACGCCGAAAACATCGACGTGGGTGTATTGCTCAAGCAGGGCTTTGTCGATGCGTTGGGCAAGACGTCAACGCTCAAGGTGGTGGGTGACGATGAGCCCGCCGATGCGCAGATTCAGCTGACGGTGACCGAATGGGGGTTTCGCCTGACCCAGGGGTTCAGCAGCGTGATCTACCCGACCATTTCGGTGATTGCGCAGATGGACCGTGGCGACCAGATGATCTGGCGCACGTTTGAGACGATCACGCCGTTCAATGGCCAGAATGTGTATGGCTACACGCCGCTGACCTACCGCACCGACCCCGAGGCCTTGCGCCGGGCGCTGACTGGGATCACGCAGATCTCCGGCCAGTATCTGGTGAAGGAGCTCAAGTAAGCCTAGTGGATCTTCATGTTCTGCAGGGTTCACATATCCGCGCGAAACAACTTGAGAACCCCCCTTAACTCCGTAAAATGCGCCAGCCGTTGCGGCACTACAGGTTCAGGGACGAATGCAGACGCACGTGTTACTCCTCCCGGAATCGCCGCAGGCCTCAGCTCTGCCGATTTTCCATTTCAGGAGCAACACGTGAAGACACTCTCCAAAATCCTGCTGTCTGGCCTCACCGCCGCAGCGCTGTTGACCGTGGCCGGTTGCGCCACCGAGAGCAACCGCGCGATGCCGGTGGAGCAGGTCGCCAGCGCCAAGATCGCCTATTCCGGCGTGCGCGTGCCGATTGCCGTGGGCAAATTCGATAACCGCTCCAGCTACATGCGCGGCATTTTCTCCGATGGCGTCGACCGCCTCGGTGGCCAGGCCAAGACCATCCTCATCACCCACCTGCAGCAGACCAACCGCTTCAACGTGCTGGACCGCGACAACATGGGCGAAATCTCCCAGGAAGCCGCGATCAAAGGCACCGTGCAGAAGCTCAAGGGCGCTGACTACGTAGTGACCGGCGATGTGACCGAGTTCGGTCGCAAAGAGACCGGCGACCGCCAGCTGTTCGGCATTCTTGGCCGTGGCAAAACCCAGGTGGCCTACGCCAAAGTCGCTCTGAATATCGTCAACATCAGCACGTCCGAAGTGGTGTATTCCACCCAGGGCGCCGGTGAGTACGCGCTGTCCAATCGTGAAGTGATCGGCTTCGGCGGCACCGCCAGCTACGACTCCACCCTCAATGGCAAGGTGCTGGACCTGGCCATGCGCGAAGCGATCAACCGCCTGGTCGACGGCATCAACGCCGGCGCCTGGAACCCGCGCAACTGATCAGCCACACCACAAGGAGCAGTACACGGATGAGCAAGGCAGTGAAGTTGGCGCTGATGCTGACAGCAATCGCAGCGGTCGCCGGTTGCCAGACGGCGCCCCAGCCCCTGTATCAATGGGAAAGCTACCAGCCGCAGGTTTACGAGTACTTCAAGGGCGAGCCCAAGGAGGCGCAAGTCGAGGCACTCGAGCGCGATCTGCAGAAGATCAACGCCAGTGGCCGCAAGGCGCCGCCGGGTTACCACGCGCATTTGGGCATGCTGTACATGAGCATGGGCAAGGATGACCAGATGGTGCAGGAGCTGCGTACCGAAAAGGCCTTGTTCCCTGAGTCCGCCGCATACATGGACTTTCTGCTGAAAAACGCCAAGGCCGGAGTCGCCCTCAAATGAACCTCTTGAAACTCACCGGCGCCTTGCTGGCCCTGGCTTTGCTCGGCGGTTGCGCGGCGCCCAAGACCATTGATTACACGGCCTACAAACAGGCGCGGCCCAAGTCGATCCTGGTGCTGCCGCCGATCAATGAGTCGCCAGAAGTGCAGGCCTCCTACAGCCTTGTGTCGCAGGTGACCTACCCGTTGGCCGAAGCCGGCTACTACGTGTTGCCGATCGCGCTGGTGGACGAAACCTTCCGCCAGAACGGCCTGACCACCGCCAACGATATCCAGGCCGTGCCGCCCACCAAACTGCATGACATCTTTGGTGCCGACGCAGCGCTGTACATTACGGTCAGCGAGTACGGCACCAAGTACATGCTGATCTCCAGCGACACCTCCGTGACGGCTTCGGCCAAACTGGTCGACCTGCGTACCGGCACCACCCTGTGGACCGGCGCGGCGCGTGCGTCCAGCGAGGAAGGCAACAACAACGGCGGCGGCCTGGTGGGCATGCTGATCACGGCGGCGGTCAAGCAGGTGATCAACAGCTCCACCGATGCGGCGCACCCGATTGCCGGGATTACCAGCGCTCGCCTGCTGTCGGCAGGGCAACGCACCGGCATTCTGTACGGCCCGCGTAATCCGAAATACGGCACCGACTGAGGTGTTTTAAAAGCCCTGCCTGGCCGCCCGGTCAGCGCAGGCTTTTGCGGTTCAGTTCACCAGGATGTCCTTGGGCTTGATCAATTGCGTGCTGTTCACCCGGAACCCTGGCTTGCCTGTGCCGGTCAGGTCGATGGCGACGAAATAGCGATGGATAGTCGGGTCGAAACTGACGATGGTTTCGCCGGCGCGCCCGGTGAAGGCAGTGACGAGTTTGAGGTGCGTATTGGCCTCGTTCTCCAGGCCGCGCAGGTCCATTTTGTCGACGCCGGTGGTGAGGTCCATGATTTCATCCGGTGCCTCAGGCGTGGAATCGCTGGCGCGTTCATAGACAAACGTGTCGGCGCCTCGGCCGCCGCGCAGCCGGTCCGCACCGCTGCGGCCCGTGAGCCGGTTAGCAGCGTCGTTACCGATCAAGGTGTCATGGCCGGAACCGCCGACGGCATTTTCAATGGTGCAGTCGCGCGCGATGGAAACGTTGCCTCGCAAGCCCCCCACATCGGAGAACGAACCCGCCCTGAGGTTGATGACCTGGTCGTTGCCGTAACCCGAGACATCCAGCGTGTCGTTGCCCCCGCCGTCCCAGACGCAGAACGCGGCGCTGTCCCGGTAATTTCGAAGGGAGTAGTAATCCCTGCCGCTATTGGAATTGAAGCCGTAGGTGTTGTCTTCCCGACGAATGTGATGATTGGCCCCGTACCTTTTTTGCACGGCGCTGATGTCGTCCATCATTGGTGCTTTCGGCTTTTCTCCAAGCTGTTTGCCGCAGTGTTCGGCGCCGAAGTAACTCATGACGCTATGAGCTCTGGAGTCCTGTACGTGGCGAGGCGCCTTTGCCCCGGTCCAACCGTCGTAATGGCCCGGATGAGTCAGCCCTAAGGTGTGACCAATTTCGTGTGTTAGATCGTGGCGTGTCACTCGGCGTGGGTTGTAAAGCGTATTGCCGCTGTTCCAGAAGTGCCCGGGGAAAAAGCCCACTGCAGTGCCGACGTGTCTGGAAATACCGAAGCTCAATCGACCTTCTGTCTGGCAATCGCTCTGAGTGAACTCCAGGTTGGCGACATCACTCCAGGATTGCATGGAGCGTCGGGCGTTCTGCTTTTGAGCTTCGTTGAACCGTCGCGCATGGGTGTTGAAGGTATAGGCAATTTCAGTCTTGCCGTTCCGATCCCGGTCATGCCACTTGTCCGTGTTCCGGGTGAGTTGCTCCACGGCTTGCTGCTTGTTGAGCGAGCGCTTGTGGATCCTGGCCGCGTGCGGATCGTCCCGGCGCAGGGTCTGGTCGTAGTTGGCGTTGTGAGTACTGTTGGTTGGAGGGTGCGGGCGGTGATTCGGCTGCACATAAGGCAGTGGTGGCTTGCGCACATAGCGGTGCGGAATAAACGGCTGCATAAATGGCCGAAAGAGCGTTCCAATCCACCGATTGAAAGGTCGCAGAGCGGGTTGAACGTACGGTTGATAGGCATAAAAGGGCGCGCTGAAATGTATTCTCACGATGGTATTTTCCACTGGGTGCTGTCACCTTTCCTTACTTGAACGATGCCGCAGATTCCCTGTGCAGGGGGTAAAACTGCCAGCCCGGGAAAGAGTTTCCAAAGGTGGTTATGTGTCCGAACAAGACTTTTTTGGACGGTTGGGCAGAGGGCAAAGTGTTTATGCAATATTCAAATTCAACCCTCGACCCCGTCGCTGCTGGCCGTGCCGCCGAGTCCGTGGAATCTATCCAGATTGACCGGCGAATGAACCTACCGGGTGAATTGCTGCATCTGAGCCAAGTGAGCGAGCCATTCACACGCTCGTTTAAGCCAATATCCCGGCCCTCCACAATCCAGTGTGGGAGGGGGCTTGCGCCCGATAGCGGTATGCCATTCACTGAATTGTCTGACTGACACGCCGCGACCAACAGGAGCCCGCCCCTCACATGCCCACCCCGGCTGCCTCACCCAGCGACGAATCGCTGCTGGTCCGCTATCGAACCGGTGACGCCGCTGCGTTCGAAGCGCTCTACGCACGTCACCGCCAGGGCCTCTACCGATTTCTCGTGGCCCTGTGCAACAAGGCCGAACTGGCCGAAGAGATCTATCAGGAAACCTGGCTGAGCCTGATCCGCAGCACCACCCAGCCACAGGGCCGCGCGAGTTTTCGCACCTGGCTGTTCCAGATTGCCCGCAACCGCCTGATCGATCATTGGCGCAAGCACGGCATCCACAGCCCACTGCACGACAGCTACGACGAACAACTGCACGCCCAGCCCGACCATGACGCCGGCCCCGAGCAGCAACTGAGCCTGAGCCGCGACCAGGCCCGCCTCGACGCCGCCCTGCAAGGCCTGCCCGACGACCAGCGCGAAGTCTTCCTGCTGCGCCTGCACGGCGACCTCGACGTACCGCAAATCGCCGCCCTCACCAACGCCCCGCTGGAAACCGTCAAAAGCCGCCTGCGCTACGCCCAGCAGAAACTGCGCCGCCTGCTGGCCGAGGAGATCACCGCATGACCGACAAACGCGCCACACCGGATCCCGATGACACGCTGCAGCACTATCGCCAACACAGCCCGGGCGAACCGCCTGCAGCCCTCGACGCCTTCCTCCTCGACACCGCCCGACGTGAGGCCCCAACGCCGCAGATGAGCGTGTGGCAACGCTGGCGCAACGTCTGTAAACAACCGCGCTGGCAAGTGGCATTCGCCACCGTGGCCGGGCTGGCGTTGATGGTGGGGGTGGTGATGCGTGAGCCGGTGGCGCATAACGAGATATCCACTGCGACGTTTTCTGTGCAGGCACCGATGGCTCGGATTGCGATGGCGCCCGGGGATGAGAGTGCAGGGGCGATGGTGGGGCAATCTGCAGTCCGACAGCTCAGCAAGCACGCGCCGGTGGCGGGGCCTACGTTGGAGGAGGGGTTGCGCGAGATTGTCGCGCTACGTGAGGCGGGAGCAAGCAGAGCGGCGGATGAGAAGCTGCTGGCGTTGCATGAGCGGTTTCCGCAGGAGGATTTGCCGGGGTTGTTGGAGGGGGTGCGAGGGCGTTGAATCGCCTGGCGGTGAGCGAGGCGTTATGAAAAATGCGACTTTGTGAGGGACTCTTGATTCTTGTATTTCAGGCAGCAGAAATTAATAACCACCAAGATAAATTGTAAGTTTTGGGGCTAAGAAAATAACGAAAGCGATTATTAATGGCAGAACAACCATGTGCAAATGCTTGCCTTGAATGTTGCGATCATACTTTTCATTTATTAACGAGGCAGCGCCTTTTGCTGCGAGCGCCAAAATCACAGCGCTTATTAGCGAGAAAATAATCAGCATATAACTACCTGAATCTTCAATAAATCAGCATCGCACCAAGCGACAATAAGGTGGCGTATGTCAAGCGCTAACCTGCAACAAATTAAGCGTTCAACTGGCGGGTTCTAGCGGAACAAGCAATGCGCTTGCGACGACCGGGTCTCAAGGGTGGCCTGCGTACGGCACTAATCACCCAGGAGTTGCGACCTTTCTTTGAGTACTGGGATAGCACCCACAAAAAAGCCCCAGACCTTTCGACCTGGGGCTTCTTCATCTATATCTGGTGCCCCGGCGCCGTTTGAACCTGGAGGTATTGCCCCCGTGTTTAAAGGGTTTTGTCTTCTTGTCGTTTCAAAGGGATACACCAGGGGATACACGACGCTGTCTGCTGGGGCGTTTTTGGCCCGTTTCACGCTGGCTGAAAAAGCCGTCGAGGTACGTTGTCCCGTCCCCGACGAACGGTAACGTCATCGCGATAACCCGCCATAGTGCAAAGGTATGGTCGTCACCACCACTCCTTTGATGGATCAGTCCAAAAGTGGCCTGATTATCACGTTCCTCGCTTTTAAGGAGGCATCGCCACAATTTCGCGGCGATTGCGCTAGCGCCGTGTGGTGCTTCCCCCACACTGAGGCGTTCTTGCCATTCCCTCGCGGCAGCATCACCCCGGATCAGGGTAGTGGTCATTCATGGGGGGCCGGACCGAGCTCAGTCGACACAGGCTCTAAGCGCTCCTGCCTTTTTTGATGGTGTATTGCTGGAGATTCACCGTTACTCCGTGGATCTCCCTTGTTGGAGTCGGAACGCGTCAATCGCCTCCTCGACAGCTTCGGATGGAATTCGAGGAATTATGTTTACGGGAAGAACTACCTCGCAGTCCACAGGTTCGAGGCCGTCTATACATAGCTCGACGACAGCGTTTCCTATAACGCTGTGGAAAACGGTAGCAAAGGCGCGTACGTCGTTTTCACATATGGGATGACGGTCATTTTCTAGAAGGCTTCCATGATCGAGTAAGTTATGAACGCGGCCATTACGGTAATCCAAAATGAATAACAACATCAAAGTCATATTGGGATTGAATAACACCACACGTACCTGTCCCTCGTGAACGACGTCAACATGCATGTCCATCGTTTCTAATCCGGTGATTGGACCATCGGGCCAGAGCCGCACAGTCACCTGTTGCCGGTCGATACCCAGTGGTACATCCGGAGTTCCGCCCGCTCGGAGCGTCTCTAATGCTTCACTAGCAATGAGAGAATCCCACGGTGAAAGGCGGTCACGAGATGTAAAAGTGCTTTGGGCTGTTGGTACCTCTAAATTCAAGGCAATGAATCGCCTAGCCAGCTCACGCATCAGCACGAGGTCCAATGCGATTCTTTGGCGATCTCTAGGAATATCGGGATCTACGATGTCTCTGCCGAGACTTGCATGTGCGACGGCACACCTACCGCTGTTGTAGAGGTGTACTCCAACATCGGCACCGCTAGATCGAAGCTCCGTGACGCGAGCCGCAGCGTCACCGCCTACCTGATCAATATTCTGATTAAACCAAGCTACGCGAGCGTTGCTGTTTTGGAACTGGGATTCAATGACCTTGAAATAGCTGAGAAACGCGTAGCTATCGTGAACTCCAGTCAGGCGTTCACCTTCACGCCAAAAAGCAAGAGCTATCCGCACATTTTCATCTTCTATGATGGGCATGTGATTGCAGTTAAATGCCTTATTTCCAAATCGCCCAACCGTGCTAAATGCCTGCCGCATTTGAGCGCCGAAAGTCATGGGATGACTGCCATGAATGTGTGACACCACATCGACATAGCCACCCAGAAACCAGCCTAGAACTGACGATAGTCGGTAGACCTTCGCAAGAATTTCTTCAGCCGACAATGTCCCCTTGGGCACCGAAATTGATGGAGCAGTAGGCTCAGCTTCGTTCTCAGTTCCGCGTAGAATAAAGTCGTCTCCTCCGTATTGAATCCAGACGTCTTTTTTTGGCCAAGGTACTGACGACGCAACTGCCGCGCAAAACCAACCCCTTCTACTCTGTAATTTCTCACGAACTTTTTCGCCAAACACATGGGGAATATATGGGGCTCGCATACATCGTGCATCCTTATGCGATGGGTACGGAATAGTGAGGAGCGCTAGCTATTAAGGAATGTCTTACAAGCGCATTTCCCTGATTACTCGCCTTGGATCAGCTCCCCGCGAAAGCGCGCGCCGGGCGTCCTTAGTGAGTTGGTCGAGCGCTTGCTCCTCGAATGCCGCCGCCATTGCGCTGGCCTTCCTGACAATCAGCAGCGCCAGCTCCGGCGGAAGCATCACTTTGTCGGAGTGTAGATAATCACAGTCGATAACGGACACGGTCCTATCCTCGGTGCGCGGTTGATGCTGGCGCCGGAACGAATCGGGGCCAGTGGATGAACTGCAGATGTTACCAGCGGAACGCGAGCAACTATCTGGAATCCGGGAAGTTGACCAAGCTGGCGAGCCGACCGGTTTCCGCTCCAGGGTAAACAACTCGTTCACCACCTGCTTCGACCTGCTGTCAGGCTGCTGGAAGCTACGGCAAATACTTGACGAGCATCAAGCACCAGCACGCCACCTTTAACGCTGGAAGCTGCGCATTGCTTGGGTAGCGGACAATTCCCCCATGGTCTGTCGGCAAAAATCCGTCTAGAGCCTGTCTAGTATTGCCTGGCGCGCTAAGGATTTGTCTGGCCCGGTATTTCACCACCCCATCTGGCCGGCGTGGGCCTTGCTATTGATCGGGAAGTTACCTTGACGGGCACCTCATAAATTCTTGACGAGGCTGGTGCTGGCCAAGCTGCGAGAATGCCCGAAAAGCCTTGCCCTGCGTGGCTTTCAGCGCTCCAGCTACTGCTGGCGCCAGATAAATCCGTCAAGAATTTCGTCAATGTTGCGTCAAGGCTGGTCAAGGATTCTGGAGGCGTTTACCTGGTGCGATTCTGGGCCACTGGTCACGCAAACTACCGTCGCGGCTCTCCCCGATTCTGGACGAGGTAGCTATCCGGTCGCCTACCGGATCTGCCGCCAGCCGGCGCAGGCGCTGGTTGCTGGGCGGACTTGGATGATCCGCGGCCTCCACATCTGTCCAGAGCCTGTCCAGAATCCGTCAGGGGTCTGTCAGGGGTATGAGACGGAAAAGCCCTTAATTTGACGGCCTCCGCACGGGATAAGCCTCAGACGGCCACCCAGCGCCGGTTTCGTCTCATACCTGTCTTACATTCCGTCAAAGCGTGATATTTGGGATTGGTTGTATCGCGACACTGAGAGGCTCTAGACGGAACCCTAAGCCTCACCGAATTCGTTGGAGGAGAGCGCTCCTAAGCCAGAAATATATTCGTGCCCGCTTGATAAGACCTTTGAATACAGCCGCTTGCCGAATCGAGAGCTACGCGAACTCTTCATCAGACCTGCAAAGATGTCATTTTGCTGGCATTTTGATTGCCCTACGATGAGGCACAAACGTATGCTGACGGTTCAATCAGATTGGAGAGTAAAATGGATTTATCTCAAATTAAAATTGCCCGCTATGAAGAAGGGCAAAAAATCTGGATGGTTCGTGCCGATAGTGGCCAGTACCTCGAAAATTTCATGTTTGGATCAGTAATATCAATTAAGCATCTAGACATTTTTTATAACTTTTCTGACCATGACACAAAAGATATTCCTTCAGATGAGGCTATCCGGAAGTCGATTCTTTCCAAGGCAAATTATCGAGATCAAAATTCAAAAACACCAAAGCTTAATGGGTCAGGTCAACGTAGTTACAATCAAATTATGCATTTCCTGCACGATATCAAGCGCGGTGATTTGATTGTTTCTCTAGATGATAATGTCGTCGTTATCGGTGTATGTAGATCCTCTAAAGCATTTTTTAGTAAAAGAGGTCTCAACAAGCCTGACCCCGAAGGCGGATCTACTACAAAGCTGCCTCATACACTTCGTAAAAAGGTTGAGTGGGGGCCAAGAATTCCACGCTCTAGAGCTGCGGGCCTATTACGAGCTCCATTTCAGGCCGTTCATACAATATCTCGACTTGATAAGCACTGGAAGGAAGTATTTAGTCTTATCTATCCTTTTTTTACCGATGGTGAGAGCTTGTACTTCTCTCAGTTTATTGGAACCAGAGAGGAAATAAATGGAAAAGTAATTAGCAAGCTGTTTTCTAATCTATCCAATGTTCAACCTCTGCTTGATGAGATGTTAAATGGAGTCATAACTGATGCGTTTGTGGATGCGCTAGTTAATGATGAGTTGGAGCTCGCGTGGGAAAGTTTTGATTTAACAACGAAAGCTTTTTTCATGTCTCCTGGCGGGATTTCGAGCAAGCTTCCATTGCCGGCTGGTATCGCTAAAGAATTGGCGGCTAAGGTTTTAGCAGTACTTGTTTTAATCAATATTGGTTTAATTTCAGCGGAGGCAGCAGCCGAGCAGTTAGATGAGGGGGATTCAACTTCATCCATTTATACACCGGGTGGAATGATAAAGGAAAGAGATCTAAAGCCTAGTGGTGAAGATAACGTAGGTAGAATGCTGGGTGAGTTAGTAAAAGGGAACGCTGCACAGCTAGAGCAGATTAAGAAACGCCAGAAAGCTATCAAGGTTAAGTCGAAGCTTAAACTAACTATACCTGATTATGATACTTCCGTCCTTGAAGAGAAAGGTGGAGTCAAAGTGTCGAGGATTGATTAGTATGAAGAGTAATGTAATAGATGTCGCTGGCGGAACATTTGTTGTAGTGGCAGTTTCCTATGCTACGGGAACCGCTTATTTTAATTCGTACTTCCGAAAGCTTCACGCAACTCCCGATCTCTTTACAGTATCTATGGAGAGAGTCATTTTTGAAGGTGGGCGGCAGTTACTAGATCTTGTCTTTATTCCACTGTGCTGGTTCGCTGTAATTCTCTTGGTGGTCGGTTTAATTAGTACGGCTTTTCAGATGTGTGGAAGTCGAAAACTTCATGGCATTGGGCAAACTGTGGCCAAAACAAGTGTTTATGGGGTTGTGAAAGAGTTTTGGTGGGTGTTTGGCTTCATCGGCATATCTATTATTACCTCCATATCTTTCGAGCGTGGGGGGGCTGCCGGAATAAAGGTCGCAAATGAGAAAAGCTGCACCCGTGTAGTAATCGATACTGATGATGGTCTGCATACGGGATGTGTTATTTATAAAACTGAAGCTGAAGTATGGCTTCTCATGGCGGAAAATAATCAGAAAGTTTTGGTGAGTTTTCCTGCAGATAAATACAAGAGTCTAACTACCTATTGATGTGTCAGGATGAATATCCTTAGGCGGTTACGTAAGCCGACAGTCTTCACGGCTGATTAGTGCTGGGTGAGAAGCTAGTTATCCCTCTACTCCATCATCCCGCCGGTCAACACTTGGCGCTGAAATAGCGAACCTTTTCCATAGGAGTGTTTCGCGATTGGCAAGGTTGCCAGTGAACGCCGCAGCAAAACCCTGGAAACCAAAGTGGAAACCAGCGCTTGGCAACCATGGTTTTTGATAAACAATCCGGCGGCCTGGTTCGCGCCTTGATGGTTGCGAACCAGAAGTGCGAACCTCAGTGCGAACCTGCTATCGATACGCGCCCAAATGCATACCAACCGTGCGTACTGAACTGCGTACTTCCTATGCGCATTTTGCGCAATTGCTGCGCAGTAAACCGGCGGGCCATTGCTGGCGCTGGGGCCTCTACATCGTCGCACGACATAACTCTATCTGCTGTTACGCCTGCTATTACACGGCTCCAGCGCGTGAATATGCTGCGTGAAATCATGCCAGGAGCTTCGCGCACGCCGGGTGCGCGATGGGCGTGCGCGAAACACTGCGCGAAAGCCGGTCAACCGCCACTTGACGCCAGCCTTCCATGCAGCTGTTTCGCAAATTGGGCGTCTTGTGGTAGTGACCAGCACCAATTGATCACTGATCGTGGTCTCCGACCAGGTTATCCATCTTGGATCAGCACCCATCCGTGGATACCTGTTTGGAGACCGGCAGTTTTCGGCCAAAAGCGGACTAGTGCGGGTAGTAATGAGCGGCCTCACTTTTTGATTCTGTGAACTCTATGAAACTAGGGGCGATTCAGGGGCAATGCATTATGCCCTCGCTATAATTCGCTGCAGGGGATGGTTGATCGCAATCAACGCCTCGATGACACCCTTGAAAACCACATCCAGTGCCAAACCGTGTCCTTGACTTAGGGACGCCGTGTCGAATCCTTGATCTTGTAGTCTGACCATGACTTCAGCTCCCGAACTATCGTGGGCATAGGCATTTCGGAGGTCGCTAGCTACGAATAGCATTGCAATTCTAGAGTTTCTATTGTTCCACCCTTCGGGTTCATTTTCGTTTGAAAACGCATCCAGAGGATCTTCCTGGGCATCCAATAGAGTCAGGACATTCACAAGGGCTTCCAGCAGTTTGAGGCTCTTCAACTTCACCAGTTTATCTCTCGGCACCCCCGCCGCCTGGAGAAGCTTTCGGAGAAAGTCGTCGGGTATCCGTTGGTACACCTCGTGGATGGACTTACAGCGCGAAAGAAACTCTCGCTGGGTCATTTCAAGAGGGGCGACGTGTGCAAGTCTCGCTAAGTACGGGTAGCTCCACCACCCTTCATTTTTGACTTGGTCATCTGAAAGACCAACGATGTCTTGACCGGCTTTGGCGATGCCAACACTTCCAGCCAAGGCCGACAAGTTTCTACCTAACGCTAACAACTGGTGAGCAAATCGGTCGGTCAGGGAGACAACATGCTCCTCCGCTTTGTCGAAGGCCTCGGCAACCTCAGGTAAAACAGCATTGGAATGCGCATGGAGTAGTTCACGCGTGGGCACACCGGTATAAAGCTCTCGTATTGGAACTCTGATGAGATTTCTGCCCACTCTCAAGCAGCCAGAAAATGCCCATTGTCCGGAGTATGACGGGTTGTTGTACCAAAGCTTCGCTTGCCCCGCGGGCGTGCTGTCATAAAGACTGTTTTGCTCGTACTTCTCCAGAAAGCGATCACTTAGGTAAACAGCTTCCCCGAACATGTCATTTCGAGCCGTATGAGCCGTGACTGGTTTTTCCATACCCGGCCAAATCAGCTTTTCCGCACTAGGTGTAGGGCTCAATTGACAAGAAACTGCTTCGACAGTTGCCCAGACTTGAAGGAGATATCCGTTCCCTTCCTCGTCCTTTCGAAGATCACCGTTGAACCATTTTTCTTCGTCGCCAAGAACAAGAACCTTTTGATCCCCAACCAGACCTTTCAGGAATGCCGAGTCAGGCAGCGTTGCCTGGTAGTAAAACTGCCTGACTCCACGAGCACCTCTTAACCAAAGGTACTTTCGTAAATACTCGTTGGACATCGTCCACCGGACGTTTCGTGATGCTTTGAAGTAGAACTGGCTGGATATTTCGCCCTCTGCGACAGCAAACTCAGGCAGCTTCGGGTCATCGTAAATAATGCGCTGCTGTTCATTACCGATACAACGTGGGGTCAGTCCCAACGCCATCCAAACCTTTTCTGCAAGGTTATAGGTGGAAAAAAGCCCGCTTCCCCAGGATGCGACGATGTAGTCATGGCCGTTGATGCTGGGAGTGAAAATCTTGCGGGTACCTTTTTCACCGAGCTCAGGCACCGAGTAAGCGACCAGACCTTGCTCGGTGTAGAGCACTGGAGGAGGAGCGACGTCATCGGGCACCACCGCCATTGCCATAAGGACAATTTCGCTGGTTGGGCCGTACAGATCGTGCTCGGTGAAGCTGCCAACGTCGACCTTCAGGGATGGTTGAATGCCAATTGGCTCAAGAAGCGCCCTGAAGCGGGCAGGCAGAAATTCGGCTGAAATTGGGAAGTCTTTTAAATAGTCCAGCATTGTTGGTCTCCGTTGCGGCCGTGGAAAGCAATGTACGTCATCCATGCACCTCTCCACGTTTCGAGCAGGGAGACTACCTCGGGAAAATATCAAGCTGCCACTATAGATATCTAGATCAGATATGGTGTTGGGTTAAGTGCTCTCCTCTGGCTGGTTGCGGCCGGTCGGCGCCGGCCGCTTCTGGCCAAATCCTTCCGTTAAGTCAGCGCCACCGACTTAACAAAACTTAACCTTTTTTCAGGTCGAGAACCTGTAATCGAGCACGCACCATAACCTTATAAAACCTGATATCGAATCGAGTGCGGGGCCAGGCGCGATGTTGACACTAGGCCGGCCTGGGCCTGTGGCAAAGCTCGCTGCCTGTTAGCAAAAGTTAGTCTCTCGGGAGGTATGGCAACCCGTCACCCGGCTAATAATTGTCAAGGTTAAATAGTTGGCGGCATGCTTGGTGGCCAAACTGCAATTCCATACCACCTGCTTCTCCAAGATCCCGTGTCTAAGTCAACTGGGACGACCCAGTAATCCTTGCCGTTTTGTGGTAAATAACTCCTTGACTCTAACCAGTTTAAGGCTTTATCCAGGCTTTCTAATTCAATAAGTTTTTTTACGAAATGCCAGATTTTAATTATTGGAATTTCTTGGCTTTGAATGTCGCTATGACCGATCCAGTTTCTTGCGCCGACAAAAGATGCAGTGCGATACGTATCGTCGATGTTCAAAAGAGTTTGCGTTAGTTGTTTGTCTCTCGATTTGAGCAGAAGGGATATTTTTTCTGATTGCTTAATGCCTTTTTCAAGTTCCAGTGAGCGCTCTATAGTTTCTCTTATTTCGGACGGTTCAATAAACCACTTGAGCTCAATGCATGCACATATTTTGTTTTTTCGATCTATGATGGCAATATCGATATCTGTTGAGGCTAAGACACCACGCGTGACTTCGTAGCCTAAGTGCTCTAAAGCGCCCTTCAACTCCTCGTAAAGTACTGATTCTTTGTTTAGGGTAAGATTTAAGTAGGTTTGTCGTTCGGCGGGTATCTTGTTTAAAAGTGTACAGAAATTTCTTTCAGCATTGGTGTTTATCCAGAGCAATGGAGATAGCGCCAGCTGATTATTGCTTATCTCTACTAGCGGCTGAACGGCAATGTCTGGATCTCGGATTTCTCGGCTTCCGAATTTTAAGTAATCTAGGATTGTGGCAACGGCTTTGCTGTCTAATGAGGTATATCTGGCTAGTCTGTTAACGAGGTCGTCATGACCTATGAGCCATAGCGATGATGAGTAACCCATCCCAAGTAAGCCTTGCGCTGCGACGTGTACCCTAGCAATAAACCATCCATAGAGCATTGCTTGTATAGTCGTAAAGACAATTTTAAAGTCATTGAAAGTTACTTTGCCAATAGTCCAGTCTGGAGGTAGAACGTACCTTTCTCCCAAGCTATCGCTATATGTTTTTCGTAGTAGTGCTACTAGTTTAGGGTTGAAGTTGAGCGTGAATGCCTGGTCTTTTACGGAGGTGTTTTGCATGACTTGTGCTGCTACAGCTTCTACGTCAAAGAACTTATCGTCATGATTTCCATCTTTTTGCACTATTCGATTGTACGCCTCATATCCATATTTATTGCTTTCAATTTCAAGGTCGCCGGTATCAATGTAGTTGTCTGTAAGTGCGAGTGTTATTTTTTTTCGACGCCATAAGGGGAAGATTAGGTTGAAGGCGTTGTATGTTATCGAAGACTCGATCCAGTTTTGCGCCCACTCGTAGTGCTCGTCTATAAAATCCTTTGTTAGCCTGGAATTGGGCATGAGTCTTTTATGGAAAAGTGCTCGAGCTGGATGCGCGATAGCGTTTACAAGTGTGTCAATATATGCGCTTTGCTGTTCGTTCGGTAAAGGATTGATGGCGGCGATCTTCAAATACCTATCTTCGACCGTTGACAGAAGTGTCCAAATTGCTTGGTTGTATTGTAACTGCATCAAAGGGGTGTTTAAGAACTCCGAATCGATTTCGGCTTCTGCATTTGCTATTGGATCTATAACTTCGCTTTTATGCATTTCCTGCAATCCTTGCAAATGACATGGCTTGGTTTGTGTCGGTTCTGCAGCTTGAAAAATAGATAAGTTTTTAAGGGGCGTTTTACCTGAGCTTTTTGGAAAGTCTTTCGAGATTTATTGTCATTCACTAAATGATAATTGTCCCTCACGTCTGCAGCATGTGACATTTTACGGGTAGGGTCATTCCTTATTTTGTTACAAATGCTCAGCTCCGTAGGCCCTCATATAGGGTAGGCGGCATACACCTTCGTAGCGACATACAAGAAAAACGAAAGCATCATCGTGAGGTTGCGCAGCCTGTACATGGCCTGCGTCCGGCTGGCGTATTTTTCAACAGACATTCTCGCAAGCATCCGCGCCGAGTGATCGTTTAACACTCCCATCTCGATTCCGTGCAGATAAGCCGAGTTAGCGTTTGTTGTAGTAATCGTAGCCTCAATGCGTAGGAATCCGAATACGGCGCTCAATGCCATGATTAATAGGGTTGCCAAGTACATCGTTGATACGTTCATGCCTATAGGACCAAAAGGCATTGTCTGCGCCAGATAGGCGCAAGCCGCCATTGAGGCTCCGAGGACGAAGCGGTCAAAGTTGGCAGATTCAGTGCTCGCGCTTTGGTGGAGCTTTACACTCCGTTCATCCGCACTCATTTTCAACTCCCATGAATGGTTACTAACGGTGGTTACCGATGTGGCTACCAGCGGTCTGCGAGGTGGTGAGCGAGACAGACGATTTGGTCTGAATGAGACCATATCGTCTGTCTCGACCAGTCAGCTAAATGGAACTTGGGCGTATGTCCGTTCCATTCTGAGTACCCGAAATCCTGAATTTTTGGGTTTCTCCTGAGCTGACCTCGGCTGCCGTTTCCTTCACAGGCTGACCGATCTGCATTGCACAGAGGCCGTTGCCTTCGTCATCGCCGGCGATGCCAACGATATGCCGACCTGGCTTGACCTTGAATTTCACAATTTCGCCGGTGTCGATGCGCG
Organism: Pseudomonas sp. MH9.3; assembly: GCF_034354675.1. Taxonomy (NCBI): domain Bacteria; kingdom Pseudomonadati; phylum Pseudomonadota; class Gammaproteobacteria; order Pseudomonadales; family Pseudomonadaceae; genus Pseudomonas; species Pseudomonas sp. MH9.3. The sequence continues at coordinate 3,897,741 of NZ_CP133785.1, forward strand.
CGACCTTTTTTCCGTCGATGAGCACGGTGGCTAAGCAGCCGCCAGACGCCCAAAAACCATTGTCTCGACTAACTGCCAGTGTCGCACCACCAGCAACGTCTGACTGATAGGCGTAGACCCTGTCGGCAGGCACCCGCTTTGCAGCGCTAGGCGCTACTGGTGTGCTTGAACATCCAGCCAGTAGTGCGAAGGTGACGGTGGCGAGCAAAATCCTGTGCATGTTTCTTCCTCCGTGGTTGATGGATCACTTTACACCAGCCCCCTACATCTGGTCTTCGGCGTAAATCGCGGCGCTGATGATCGCACCACCAACTCGACGCTTGCCGTAGCACAACGGGACCGGGTTGCCGGAGGCGGTGGTGTTCTTGGCGCTGCCAAAGGCGTAGCCGGGGGTGTTCTCTGGCGCGGCGCTGGTCTTTAGGCCGCCCGCCTGGGGGCTGAGCATTTGGATAACACCACCAGCAGCGAGAGCAATCCCTGGGGCAAGCGTAGCGCCGTTGGTGAACGGACTGGCCACGATCAGCACAATTCCGATGATGGTCTGAAGTATCCCAGCACGCTTGCTACCGGTGATCACGGGGACGACCCGTATCTCCCTGGCTCCGCCGAGTGTCAGCTCGGATTCGCCAACATTCTTCCTGTTGCGGAAAATTGCGAACTCCAGACCGATGGAGCGTGCTCGCGCGATATCGCTCAGGAGCCCTGGGTGATTCACATCTATTGCCCTCAGCGCCTCCCTGGTGTCGCCATGAGCGGATAGGGCATAGGTGTGTCTACGGCCGTACTTTTTGGCCAGTGAACCACTGAGCAGAATGGTTGTGCGCGGTGAATATTCGATGGCAGTCATACCCGATCCTCAGCGTAAATAGCAGCGCTGATGATCGCGCCACCCCAGCGGCGATGGCCGATGCAAAGAGGTACGGGCAAGCCTGATGCAACGGTGTTTTTTGCACTACCAAAGGCATAGCCAGGAGTGTTCTCGGGCGCGGCGCTAGACTTCAAGCCCTGTGCTTGCGGGCTCAACATCTGAATTACGCCGCCGGCGGCCAGCGCGATGCCCGGCGCAAGTGTTGCGCCATTTGTGAAAGGGCTCATAACGATCAGTACGGCCCCTATGATCGTTTGCAAGATACCTGCCCGCTTACTGCCGACGATCACGGGGGCGATAATGATGTCGCCATGGCCTTGATAATTTAGCTCACTCTCCCCGATGTTTTTCTTTCCTCGGAAAACAGCAAACACAAGTCCGCGCGACCTGGCGTTTGAGATGAATCGCTCAAGGCCGGGAATCTGCATGCACAGCGCTTTCAAGGCTTCCGCTGGCGTGCGCACGGCAAGGTCGTAGGACCTGCCGAACTGCCGGAGTTGTCCGTAGAGTTTGATGGTGGTCATAGGGGAGTTATCGAATGCGGTAGCGGCCATGTGGCCTCCTATACGGTGATCGAAGGGGCAGGTAGCCCAAGGCGAATGGCGAGCACTGCGCGTGACATATGCGCCTGGTCGATGGTCAGCTGTTCCTGGCGCGGGTCGTAGTTCCACACCCGGTTGTAGATCGTTTCGCTTGCCCTGGCACCGCGGAATGTTCCCCGCATCAGATCCGCCGAAACCCGGGCCTCTTCCTCGGTGAAGTAGGGGCCATCGATGGTCACTTGCTGGCCATTGCGGACGTGCTGGACCTCCCACACCAAGTAGCCTGCGTCCGGCCCCTGAATCAGTTCGTAGGGTTTGAATTTAAGTGTGTTGCATGCGTCGGTGAATCGCTCCTGATAGGTGGGCGTGTGGTCCGCGGTGTTGCTGTCTTGGTCTGTCATGGTTTCCTCTGTGCGCCGCTGGCGCTGGTCGTGGGCTGGTGCTCGGTGGTGTTGCTCGGTGTCGCGCCACGTTTTCGTGATTCGCAAAACGTGGCGCGGAAAATAGTCATTTGCCGACGATGCTCAGGGCGGGCGGCAGCTTTGGGCCGAACGGCGCACCAGGGGCGAATGGATCTGGCAGTTGGTCTTCTGGGCATTCCCTGATGAACCGGATCATGGCGGCGTGGCAGGCTTGATACAGCGGGCCACCGGCGCCCCATTCCTCGCTCTTGCGGTCGGCGCTGTCCTCTAGCTGGGATAGGTAGGCCAATCCGCGAAGGCTGGTGTCATCGTCTGCGCTGGCCTGCTGGCGATGTACTGGGTTGACGCCCAGCAGGTCGCACATCTGGTCGAAGCCCAACGCCTGCGCCAGCCCCTCGCGGTCGAACATCAGGGATTGGCCAAACCCAGCAAGTGCGCTCCACGCTCCGCTGCGGGTGGCCTCTTGGTGTTCCTGGGCTCGCTCCTCCAATTCAGCAATGGCCTGCCGGGTGAAGGGGAGGAATGCTTTCAACTTTCCCGCCTGCCGACGAAGGGCTCGCCGCTCACTGCGGATAACGTCGAGCTGTTCAGCAATGGCGCGACAGATTCGCCGGGTGGTGATGAGCTGTGTGGCGGCGCTGCTGCCGGGTTTCATACCGATGTTGCACAAGCGGGTGATAAGGCTGGGCGTCATTGGTGCGCCTCCAGAGGTGTGGCGTCGTAGCTGGCGCGCAGGTCGGCGCCAGCCGTGCAATGGCGGCTGGTGGGTGCGTAGCAGCTCCGACAAACCATGATGTGGTTGAGGTAGCGGTCACGGGCTTGTCGCCACTGAAGTGTGGCAGTGGCAGCGCTTGCGTGTGGGCTTGTAATGAGCGGTGGAGTGCGCTCGACAGGGCTGGCCAGGACCAGCCGCGGGCGAGGCCGGCCATCCACTTTTGGCGAGTCGACTCCGGCGATAGCTGGCGGCATGTGATCGAGCAGGCCGGAAAGGAGACTCATGGCGTCACCTCGGTCTGATCGCCGGTGATCCATTGTTCCTGTGATTCTAAAAACACCGGCAACAGCGGTAACAATGGCAACAGCCCCGTAAACCGTGGCCTCCAGACGTTGCCGATGCTGCCAAACTGTTGCCACCGGTTTTTTACCGGCAACAGTGATAACCAAATGAAAGGAGAGAGCGGATCTCTTATGTTGGAAGTGAGGTGTGCGTTGCCAGTTGTTGCCACTTTATTTATAGGGTGGCAACGGCTGTAAGCCACGCCACACAAGGCCGTTGCCGGTGTTGCCACTGTTGCCAGTGATTCTAGGTTCCTGTGAACTTGGGCAATCTGGATTGCTGGTCTTTGAGTGACGTTCATACGCCACCGCCTTCACGATCCATGATGTCTGGATCGATCACATAGAGACGAGCCTGGCCACCACCAGGGAGTCGGTAGTTTTTGGTTTTACGCTCGTTGTCGCGGCGTGCGAGGACGTTAGCGCTCTCCAGAGCCTTGATGATGCGAGACAGGCCATAGCCGTGCGCCGCCTCGATAAGCGCCGGCTTGTTGAACAGGTATAGGCGGTTGGCGCCCACCAGCTCCCAGTAACCGGCCCGGTTGAAAACCTTGGTGTCAGGCGTTTGATCGTCGACATCTGAAAAGCGGCTGCTACCGTGGCGGTCGATAAAGTCCAAGATGCCGGCCAGGATCTGCCGGTCTTCCGCGTTGCCGCTACCCACCCTGCTGAGCCATTCGCCGTACAGTAAGCGGCAGTCAGCTAGGGCCGTACCCGGCACCCATGGCAGCAGGCCGTAGGCGATGGCCATCTCGCCGGCAAGCGCGATCACGGCGAACCGATCAGCCACCCGGCCTGCCTGGGCGTTGTCTTCCACAAAGCTGGCGCGAACGCCGGCGAAGTCTTCCAGCAGGCCTGTGCGGTCGTCGCTTTCGAGCAGCTTCTCGACAAAGACTGGCCCAAGGTGGCCATGGTGGGCGCCGACGGCCACGGTGAGTTGTCGGTGAAAGTCCGCTCCCTCAAGCCCGTGCAATTCGTCAAAGGCCCGGTGTGTCCGTGTGCCGGCGTTCACGTCGACCATGCGCAACTCGGCGCCAGCGTGTGCGGCATTGCCGGATATGGCCGCGTGTTCAGAGAGTGAGCGCTCGCCGCTGGAGAGTGTCAGCAGGCGCCAGCTCAATTTGGCGCGGCCTTCGCGCTCGCGGGTCATGGTGCCTTTGCCCTGGCCGTTGGCGAGGGAATACGCCATTTCCTGTACGCGCTTGGGGTCGGCGCGCTTGATCTCATCCAAGGGCAGGATGGTGTCATTCCGGCTCGATGCCTCGATCTCCAGGCCGCCCTTGGTCATGTCCCAACTGGCGGCGAACACGCCCGGGTCGCCCCATACCGACGATCCGATCAGTTGCGCCAGTGACTTGCCGCTTGAGCTGTCGCCCACCAGATGAACACCACCGCCCAGCACACCCACCAAACTCAGCAACGGGCCTGCCAGCGAGCAGCCGATCGCCAGCGTCAGTACCGGGTTGCCCGCGCACTTGGCGGCCACCTCTGATTGCCACAGCGCCAGCTCGCCACGCCGGCTGAAAAGTACCTGAGCCTTGTTGCTGGCCTGGTACCGCACATTGGCGCTACCGATGGTTCGCCCAGGCAGCACAAACGCGCCCGACTCATGCCAACCCGGCCGGCTGGTGGTGGCAAACACTTCTGCAGGATGCTGGTCGAGCAGGTACTCCATGAACGTGCCGCGCTTCTTGAGGGCAATGATGACGCCCATCCCGAACAAGGCTCGCCGGGCGTCTTCGCCGCTGCCGCCGAACACCTCCATGGCGATGATCCATTCTTTGATGCCGCCCTCTGTGACCAGGCGCAGCAACCGGCCTTCGCTGCCATCGTCGCTGTTGGTGGTGCGGGCGACGACGGTGACGGGGCTTGAGATCCACTCATCAGTGATAGGCCGGTCGCCGGTATCGCCCTCGGCGTCGTCCTGGTCAGCGGCTGCGCGCTTGAAGCTATGCCAGTAAACGCCCGGGCGCAGCTTTCGGCCCTTCTCGTTGATTACCCAATGCTCATACACCGCCCAGCAGGGGCGATCTGGCGCAATGGTCGCGGCGTCCGGCCGAAGGTTGATCACGTTGGTGTCAGGCTTGGACATGGGCGAGTTTCCAGTTGGCGAGGTCGTTGAAGTCGGTGAGGTCATCGGGGGCGCCTTCCGGCCACTCAGGGAAAGCCACTTGGCCACCCACGGCCGCCGCCGCTGCGTTTGCCGCTGCGCGCCCCGGGTTGCCATCGGTGAGCCGGTCGTCGTCGCCGGCGATGACGATTGGCTGGCCCGGGTAGCGAGCGCGAAGTGCCATCGCCGCCGGGATCAAGTTGCCCGCGTTCATGGCAGCGGCAACGACATAGCCGCCGTGCTGGTGGAGGCTGGCGGCCGTCGCCCACCCTTCGCAGATGCAAAGCACAGAACCTGGCTCGATGATGCCCAGCGGTGAATAGGTGCCCTTGATCCGGCCGCCGAACAGGAAGCGCTTGTCGCCGTCCGGCCCGATCCTTTGCAGGTTGACCAAGCGCCCATCCAGGTACAGCGGAATCAGCAGGTCAGCGCCACGTTGGCGCAGGCTGTAGGAACGAACCGCCTTGGCGACCAAATACGGATGGTCGGGCGCGGCCCGGCGCGCATTGCGCCACCAGTGGTTGGCCTTCTCGGCGGCCTGCTGCTGGCGCCGGTGTTGCTCGGCTTCGCGCTGGCGCCGGGCCTGGTCAACTCGCTCGCGGATCTGGGCCGCTTCGCGGGCGTCCGCCGGTTCGCGACTACACCAGGTGCTGGCGCCGCCGGCTTTCCAACTGCCGAAAGCGCCTGATGCAATGCCGTCCAGGTACAGCACATACCAGCCGTTGAGCGAGCCAGGCTTATCCTCTGGCACACGGAACCGGTGGATTGCACCGTCGGGCAATGGTAGCCAGTCGAGAGGGCCATAGACGGCCTGGAGCGCATCACGGAATTGGATCGTTGCGTCTGTCATGCGGCCCCCTTCGGCGGGGTAAACCGCTTGGCCAAGCTCTCCAGTTTCTGAGTCAGGCGCTCCAGCTCATCGCAGTGGCGGCCTTGGTCGCCTTCCGAGATGCGCAGCTCTAGGAAGCCGATCAGGGTTTCCACCAGCAGGGCATAGCTGGTGCTGTCGATGTGGGCGCCCGTGGTGGGCGGTACGTCGCTGCCCTTGCGCTTGATTGGGGTCACATTACCCATGGCCGACCTCCCGGCGATCAGCGCCAGCAAAGGCCCGGCAAACTTGACCGTTGTTCACGCCGTGCCAGCGGGTAATGTTGTCGATTGAATCAACCAGGCAGGCCGTCACTTGGGCACCAGCACTACGCATAACTACGCGCCCGCACTCTGCGTCGGCCTCGCTCAAGAACGGCCCTAGCAAAGCCTTGGGCGCCTTCGGGTGAGTGACGTAAAACAGTTCGGTGGCTTTTTTCAGGCAAGCCGATCCCGTCGACGCAGATGCGCCGTTTTGAATTTTCATGCTTAACCTCTTAGGTCAGGGCGTCGGCGCTTCACGTGAGTGCGCGGTGGCTTTGTACAAAATGTGGGGCTGATAAAAAGGATCGAATGTGAACGCGTGTGCTGGCTCATAGGGCGACCTCGCGGTATTGCTGAGCGCCGCCCAGGTCGTCCGATCCGAATAGGGCTTGATTGACGGCCTTCCGGCTTTCCAGCATCAGATCGTGTTCATCGTGCGTGCCGACGCCCGCCGCCACCCAGTCAGGCAGTTCCTTGCGGCGCCGCATCTCGTTCAAGTGCGTCCACCACCGGGTAGCGTGTGTACGCTCGGCAGAAATCGCCTCGGCCACCTCGTTACTGCGCTGGTCCTGCAGGTAGTGCGGCAATGGCGCTGCCTTCTGCACTTCGCCGTTCGCATCATCCAGCTCGTTTTCCATGCACTCACACCACTGGTAAACCTTGGTGTTCCAGTCGGTTATTTCGATGGTGCCCAACTGCGCGAAGGCGTGAGGCGTGCTGTCTTCGGGGAAGGTCTCAAGCATCAGCGTGAAGATTGCGCGCACGCTCTCGAGCGCACTGGTCACTTCGTACAGATCCTGGACGCCGGTCTCGGCTATTTGCTTGTAGGAACGGCTCATAGGTCCCCCCCGGCGCCCAGGCCAGCGAACCCGGACAGAGCGGCGGAAATTGCCTCGCGGTTGCAGTCGGCGGTGTTGGCGCCGTCAGCGGCTAGGTTCCACGCGACATCTACCAGATTGCGGACGTGCTGACTCGTGCCCTTGTCTGCCAATGCGGCATAGAGAACGGCCTCAACCTTGCGCAGGGCGATCTGGGCGCTTTCGAGATCCTCAAGCGTGTCGTGGGCGATTTCTTGGATGGTAAGGGCGAGATTATTCATTGCGCACCGCCGGCAGACTCCAGGGTACGAGCGATGGCCATGTGGGAGTTGTAACGGGCGAGGCGAACGGAGAGTGATGAGTTTGCGCGGAGGGCGCTCAGGGCCATGCGGCGGTGAGCAAAGGCGCGGATTGCGGACGGAATAAGGGCGTGATTCATCGGTACGGCTCCTAACGTTGAGGAACCGCCACTACCTGCTGCAAAACAGAATTGGGTGGCGGCTGTACGCAGGTTTGCAGACCGGGACGTTAGGAACCCGGCGCGCTCGAGAGCGCCCCACGCACAGCCACCATAAAGCGAAATAGCGGCCATGAAAAAAGCGCCAGCTTTCGAGACGGTGGCGCTTATGCGCCTAACGATAGTCGGGCTGCAAAACCCGGTCGCTGAATTTGCAGCGACGGGCAAACCATACCGACGAGCACGATTGCTTGCAACAAAAGTTATCGACCGTTTATCGCTGATCATGAGCATAGCTGTCATACCGCAACACTCCGGAGGTGCTTGGCCGTTAGGCTTTGGACGTAGCGCAACAGGGATGCTTTGCGGGCTGCGAAGTCCTTGCCCTGGCCGATCAGCAGCACGTCGCGTATCTCGATTAGGGTGACCAGCACCAGCTCATGGGCGCTGAGTTCGTCGCGATTGCGGCCGGCGAACTGTCCGGTGATTACCTGGTTGATTAGCTTGGCTTCATTGATGAAGTGATGGCGCTGGGGAGTTTTACCGCTCTCTTCGTACGCGATTGCCAGCGCATCACACAGGCCGCGATAGCCGACGGCCGATTGCTGGCGGGCCTGTTGCCATTTGGTCTGGTCACCACGTACCAGAGCGTCGATCTGCTCGTCGCACCAGATCTCAAAGTCCACAGAGAGCCAGCGAGCGAATTTCACCGCCAGCTTCTGATGGAGCCAGGTACCGCTGTTGGCAGTATTGCCTCGATGGGTCGTAACAAGAGTAATGCGGGATTTTCCCGTATTACTCTCAATCATCCTGCTCGCCAGTTTCTCTATGTACTCCTCGGTGGAGCCGAGACGCAGCCACTCGTTGGGAACCTTATCGAAGCGGGCAGCTGCAACGGTCGCGTTGATCCAACCGTCAGCATTGAAGTTGATGGCCTGGCCCTCGTATGAGAGGGGGACAATACGGGCGCTCATGCCGCCACCTTCGCACCTGGTTCCGCGATTAATGTGTAGACGGCAACACCACGGTGGATTCGGCCCCATTCGTCCGTCATCGTGATGCGGTTGGTGATGATCTTGTAGCCGGCATTGCGCAAGTCGCAGATACGGGCACCAGGACGGCAGATGTTCAACTCGCGCATGATGGTGAACGTGTCAGCAGGGCCCTTGCGAAGACGCGGAACAAGCCGTACTAGTTGGGCGTGGTTACTGGTATCGTAGAGGTGAGTTTTTTCTGGGCTGGCCTTATTGGGTTGGCCTTTTTTTTGGTCGGCCATTTATGCCGCCTCCCCTCGCAAGGCGATGCGCTGGCGCACCCAGGCGTGGACCTCAGCCAGCACAAAGCCAACTGGCGAACCACGCGACTTACTGTTGCTCAGCGGCACAGGACGGGGGAAGGTCGGGTCGTCTTTGAGGCGTTTGTAGACAGTGGCGCGGGCGAGGCCGGTGATGACTTCTACTTCAGGGAAACGAATGATGGTATTCGCAGGATCGAACCCTGTAGCGGAGGCAACTTCAAGATGACGTAGGTTGCTCATATCTGTTTCCCGTTATTGATGAGGACGGGAACAGGTTAAGGAGATAGGTGAACGCCTTCGATCCGAGTTTGGGCGGGTGGAAGTTTCCGGAAGGTTTCAGCTTGAGAAAGTTTCCGGATTGGTCCTCGCCCGAGAGGCCGCTTCGACGGCTACCAGAGACTTAATCTCTGACAGATCGCGCATCAGCCCATCGGCTAGCGGCGCCACAGTCTTGCGTAAGTTGCTCTCTCCCGCATCATATCTGCTGATCGCAGCTGACATTATGCGATCGGGAATATCGTTGTCTGTTTCCATCTCCCAGATTCTTAAGTCAAGGTAAGGCAGCAACCCATAGCGTGCCCACCGGTCGTAGAGGGGCTTGCCTCTTTTTGGGCTTGATTTTTTTTGGCCGGCTCTAGCGTCTCTCAGCCATGTGGAAAATGCTTCTTTTAGAGCGGCATCTGAAGCGCCAAGGTCAACCTGGACGATAGGAATCTCATTCCCGCCTCCACTGTAATGGCTGCCCTCTTCATCGTAATAGTTCAGCGACAACGGCGACGTAGCGTGTTCAACAGAATCCCACACCGAAATGGAGCTAGGGTTAATCGCCGCCCATCTTTTGCTGATCCCTTTTGCTGCTCTGCCGTTCCGCTCTGCTTCTAGGTCTCTGGTCCCTTGCCATACCAAGTCCATGACGCGTACTGATCTGATTGGCTGATTGTCGGCATGTGCCATCCACTCACTGATTTTTCCCTTTGAAGGGCTGTCGACAGGTCTTTCTCTAACACGCTTAGCTGACTCATTTATGGTCAGTGCCCAGAATTCTAGAGCAAATTCCAGCCACTGTTGTTCGCCGTGCTGAGAGATCCTTTCGTTGTAGAGGGGGTGTAACACGAGTAAGTCGTGACGGCGTTCTACTTGCTCGAGCCACTCAGCGGCACCAAATGATTCGCACCCCTGGTATTTAGAGAGATCGAACCAGTCGGGCAAGTCGTTTATTCGATCAATCTTTGCCATCCTTCTGCCCTCCCAGGCGACCGCATATTGGATAGATCGGGCTCATAGGCGAAGAGGTCGTCTACCTATCGCTCCGTCGCATTAGGCCCATTGGGGCCGTCTTATGAATACTGGCTATCTGGACAGTGGTGGCTTTCAGTCTATATACGTCTATGCGGACAATGGAAGGCCCGCATCAGGCCCGCTTGATCGACACGACATTACCCTTGGCCAAGTTGTCCAGATAGTCGGCATACCACTGCATCATGGTGGCGCGCTGGGCGAGGTACTGGGCTTTGTTGTAAACGCCAGCTATGCCTTGCTTGATATGCGATAGCTGCGCCTCGATGTGGTTTTCGTCAAACCCGTGCTCGTTCAGAATCGTCGAGGCGATATGACGAAAACCGTGCCCGGTCTGGCGGCCTTCATAGCCGAGACGACGTAGAGCCATCAGAAAGACCGTGTTGCTGCGGGGCTTGGTGGTGTCGCTCCGTCCAGGGAACAACATCGGGTAGGCACCAGTGAGCACCTGCAGATTTCGCAGTAGTTCGACTGCCTGAATTGGCAGCGGCACTAGATGTTCGCGTCGGCGTTTCATGCGCTCGGCCGGGATCGACCACAGAGCTTTATTTAGATCGAACTCCGACCATCGCGCCTCGCGCAGTTCAGACGGTCGACAGGCGAGCATGGAAAGCAAGTGCAGGCCGATCCGCACGTCAGCGGTGCCGTATGCCCTGATTGCGCGCAAGAGAGCCGGAAGCTCATCAAGGGATACATGGGCATAGTTCTCGGCAGGCTTGGTCAGGAGGAATTTATGCAGCCCCTCCAGCGGGTTGTGAGTGGCTCGGCCTGTTACTCGGGCCAGGTCGTAAATCTCCCGGCACATGCCGCGTACGCGGCTGGTCTGTTCAATGATGCCCTTCTGTTCCATGGAACGCAGGAACTCCATCCATTCCATGGGCAGGATCTCACGATAGATACGCTTACCGAATGCCGGGAAGACGTGGAGTTCGAGCGCGCCAATCATTCGCACGGCGGTACCGGCTGTCCAGCTCAAGCGCTTGGACGCGTACCATTCCCGCGCTAGCGCTTCGAAGGTCTGGCTAGAGGCTTCAGCCTCTGCGGTTTTTCTGGCTCGCTTGGTGGCAAGGGGGTCTCCGCCCTTGGCGGCGTCCTCTCTAAGCACAGCCGCTTTCTGTCGGGCCTGTGAGCCGGATAGCTGGTGGTCGCCCGTGCCATAGCCGCCCAAGCCAAGCCATGACCACTTGCCGTCTGGCTTCTTGTAGCGCAATTGCCAAGACTTGTTACCGTCTGGGCGCACTCGCAGATACAGAGCGTTGCCGTCCAGCTCCCGGTATTCCTTGGCTTCTGGCTCCAGTGTGGCTAGCACGGTGTCGGCTAAAGGGCGGCGTTTTATCTCGCTGCGCTTCATGTTTCTTGTACCCCTCAGTTTCAATTATTTTAAAAGGTACATGAAGGGGTACACGAAGGGAAGATATAGGGAGAGGCAAGGAGAGATAGCCAGAAACAAGAAAGCCCGCACTAGGCGGGCTTCTTGAGGTGATTCGTAGACTGTCTGAGACAGGTCTAAACAGCTATATGGTGCACCCGGCGGGATTCGAACCCACGACCCCTGCCTTCGGAGTCCTAAAAGTCGACGTTTAGAATCAATACGTTAGCGGGGATTAGCAGGGAAATCAACGGGTTGTGTTCGCTAAGGTTAGCTGGTTTTAGCCACGTTTAGCGGAGCGGGTGTGGCAAATTTGTGGCAATTTAGAATGTTTTTTCTGGTAGCCGCCCGCCTTCAATACTTATATCTGTCGAGTCCTTTGATGCTGGCACTTTGTATTTGAGTTATTTTAAGCTGAATGGGATGCAGGTCAGCCTCCAGGAAGCTTGTAATGACGGATCGACAATCTAACTTTTCTCACCTAGTAACGCTGAGCCCAGAGCTGGCAAAGCTAGGATCACGAGCCGAGCAGTATTTCAAAGACGATCCGAACACAAGCCTGCTCAAGTCACGCCAATTCGGTGAGTTGCTCGCTCAGGAGACTGCTGCGCGTCTTGGAAAATACAAAGTCGAAGCAGAGCAAACCCAATTGGAGCTAATCCAGACGCTCAGCCGTCTTGGTGTCCCGCGTGAAGTGACTGATTTATTTCACGTTATTCGAAAGCTGGGTAATCGAGCTAATCACCAATTTGCTGATGATCTACGTTTAGCCCTCCAAGCACTTAAATTCGCAGCCCAACTAGGCCTATGGTTTCAGCGCACTTTTGGTCGGGAGGGCATTCAGGCTAAAGCTTTCGTCATTCCTGAAGCACCCATGGTCATTCCTGAAGAGGTACAAATGGAATTGGCCAAGCTGCGCGAGCACAAAGCGCAGCTAGACGCCCAACTTACGGCCGTCCAATCCGAGGCTAGCGCAGCCAGTCTACGTGCTGAAGCATTAGCTGAAGAGGCTCAACTCTGGGCGACTCTTGCCTCAGAGGAAGAGGCAAGTAAACAGCAACTGCAGGCCAAGCTAGCTGAGCTTCAGGTGCAAGGTGTTGCTGATATCTCTTACTCAAAACAGTTCCTGCAGCGTGCATTTGCTGCAGCAAAGTTGGTAGAGATGGACGAATCTGCTACTCGCGTGCTAATCGACGGCCAACTTGCCGCCGCAGGTTGGCAGGTGGATACAGTGAATCTGCGCTACAGCAAAGGAGCTCGCCCAGAAGCCGGTCAATATAAAGCCATCGCGGAATGGCCAACGAAGAATGGCCCAGCAGATTACGCACTGTTTCATGGGTTAGAGCTGCTTGGCTTGGTTGAGGCCAAACGCCAGAGTCGTAACGTTTCTGGGGACATCGACCAGGCCAAGCGCTATGCCTGTGGTGTGACCGCAACCGATTGCAAACTACCTGGCGGTCCTTGGGGTGAGTTTAATGTGCCCTTTGTTTTTTCCAGTAACGGTCGCCCGTACCTCAAACAGCTGGAACATCTTTCCGGTATCTGGTTTTGTGACTTGCGCCAAGCCAGCAATCTACGTCGCGCTCTGGATGGATGGTATAGCCCAGAAGGGCTATGGGAGCTGTTCAAACAAGACATCCCCCGCGCGGAAACAGAGCTGGGGCAAATGCCATTCGAATTCGGTTTCGATCTCCGTGGTTACCAGCGCAAAGCCATTGAGGCCGTTGAAGAGAGTCTGCGTGAGGGTAAGCGCTACTGTTTGCTGGCCATGGCCACCGGTACCGGCAAGACCAAGACTTGCATTGCATTGATCTATCGCCTGTTAAAAACTCGCCGCTTCCGCCGTGTACTTTTTCTCGTAGACCGTGCTGCTCTGGGCGAACAGGCTGCAAACAGCTTCAAGGACACACGCGTTGATACCTTACAGACCTTTGCCGACGCCTTCAGCATCAAGGAGATCGACGAGGCGCTGGCTGACCCGGAAACATGTGTGCACATCGCCACTGTACAGGGCATGGTGGCGCGTATTCTCGGTAACGAACCGAGCAAGGTTCCACCAGTGGATGCTTACGATTGCGTGATTATCGATGAATGCCACCGTGGCTATCTACTCGACCGCGAGCTCTCGGAAACCGAATTTAGCTTTCGTGACCAGCAGGACTACATCTCCAAGTATCGCAAGGTGGTCGAACATTTCGATGCCGTACGTATCGGCATGACCGCCACTCCTGCCCTACATACCTCAGAGATCTTCGGACATCCGGTGTACTTCTATAGTTACCGCGAGGCAGTTTTGGACGGGGTATTGGTTGACTACGACCCACCACTGGTGATCAAGACCGAACTCTCGGAAAACGGTATTCACTGGAAAGCTGGCGAAAAGGTGCAGGTCTACTGTCCGGATACTCAGGAGATTGAGTTGTTCGATACCCCGGACGAGCTCTCCTTTGAGGTCGCCGAATTCAACAGAAAGGTTATCACTGCGCCTTTTAATGAGGCCGTATGCGGCGAGCTGGTAAAGCATATCAACCCGTTCGGCCCGGACAAAACCCTGATCTTCTGCGTCACTGACGAGCATGCTGACCTAGTGGTTGATAGGCTAAAAAAGGTCATGGCCCAGCATTACCCCGACGAGATTGGCGATGATCACATCCGCAAGATTACAGGCCAGTCGGACAAGCCATTGCAGCAGATTCGCAATTTCCGTAACGAGCGCCTGCCCGCTATCGCCGTAACCGTGGATTTGCTGACTACCGGTATCGACGTCCCTGCTATCTGCAACCTGGTATTCCTGCGCAAGGTGAATAGCCGCATTCTCTTCGAGCAGATGCTCGGTCGCGCTACCCGCCGCTGCGAGTCCATAAACAAGGAAGAGTTCCGCGTCTTCGATGCCGTAGGTACGTACAGCGATATGCTGCAGAACACCAACATGCGTCCAGTGGTGGTCAACCCGAATATCAGCTTCAACCAACTCAGTGAGGAATTTCGTGAGCAGCAAGGAGAACAGGCCCAGGCGCTGATCCGTGATCAGTTCTTGGCTAAGTTCCAGCGCAAGGCTCGTCACTTAGATGACCGCCAGCAGGCCTTGTTGCAAGAAGGCGTCGGCATGACTCCCCAAGAATTTGGCAAATTCCTCAAAGAAACCCCACTGGTAAAGATTGCCCAATGTTTTTGTGATAACCCTTGGCTCGGGGAGCTACTGGATGCAAAATCGGGCAAGCCACGTGATGCCATTCCGATCTCTCAGCAGCCCGATAGAATCGTCGATGTCGCTCCTTATTTTGGCGCTGCGGATGATTACCTGGATCGTTTCGCAAGTTATCTCAAGGAACACGGCAACGAGATTCCGGCACTGGTTGCCGTGTTGCAGCGCCCGCGTGATTTGACTCGCGCCGATTTGAAAAAGCTCGCAGTTACACTCCAAATTGCCGGCTTTGATGAACGCTCTCTTGGCACCGCCTGGGCGCACCGTAGCAACGAGTCCATCGCTGCCGGCATCCTTGGTTTTATCCGTCAAGCGGCCCTGGGCGACCCTCTAGTACCTTTCGAGCACCGTGTCGACCAGGCGTTAAACCGCATTCGTCAGCGCCACCCAGAGTTCAGCTCTTTGCAGAAACAATGGCTGGACAAGCTCGGCAAGCAACTCAAACGTAATGTTGTGCTAGACCGAGATGTGCTGGACACCGGGCCGCTGGCTGAGGAAGGCGGTTTCGGGCGTATTGATCGCTTCTTCGATGGTCACCTGCAGGAACTGCTGGCCGAGCTCAACGAAGCCGTATGGGCACAGCAAGCCTGACAATGCTATAAGGCGCACCATTTACGGTGCGCCCATTCGTTTTACGCCCGATTGGGCTAAGTATTAGAGAGCCCCATGAGCCAAGTTACCCACGATATCGTCCAGAAACTCTGGAACCTCTGCCATGTATTACGCAGCGATGGTGTCACATATCATCAATATGTCACCGAGCTGACCTACCTGCTGTTTCTCAAAATGGCCAAGGAAACCGGCCGTGAAGATCAGCTGCCTGAAAGCTACCGGTGGGATGACTTGGAGGCCGCAGCAGCACGTGCCGATTTGGATTTCTACCGTGCGTTGTTAATTCACCTCGGCAGTAAGGACAGCCAAGGCAGCGCCATCACCCGGCAAATTTTCGCCAGCGCCGGCTCCTTTATTCGTAAACCGGCCACATTGACCAGTTTGGTCAAAGCCATCGACGAACTGGACTGGTACTCCGCTCGCCAGGAAGGCTTGGGTGACCTGTATGAAGGTTTGCTAGAAAAAAACGCGGGGGAGACTAAGTCCGGTGCCGGTCAGTATTTCACCCCGAGGTCCTTGATCGACAGTATCGTCAAATGCATAAAGCCGCGTCTGTTCGAGACTATTCAGGACCCCGCTGCGGGCACCGGGGGCTTCCTCATTGCCGCCAACCACTATCTGGCTGAGCATTGCGATGTGAGTGGTCTTAGCGTCGAGGAGTTCCAGCGTTACCGCCGTCAGTTCCACGGTATCGAATTGGTGCTGGACACCCACCGACTGGCACTGATGAACCTAATGCTGCACAACCTGCAGTCCGACGGTGAGACTGGCGTACGCTTTGGTGACACCCTATCTCCGGATGGCGAGAGCCTACCGCCGGCAGACCTGATTCTCAGCAACCCCCCTTTCGGTACTGCAAAGGGCGGCGGGCTGCCTAGCCGCGGAGACCTGCGTTACCCAACAGCTAACAAGCAGTTGGCGTTTCTCCAGCATATCTACCGTAGCCTCAAGCCTGGTGGTCGCGCTGCCGTGGTGCTACCGGACAATGTGTTATTCGAGGCCGGTACTGGTGCTGATGTCCGCCGTGATCTGATGGATAAATGCAACCTGCACACCATTCTACGTCTACCGACCGGTATCTTTTACGCTCAGGGAGTAAAGACTAATGTGCTGTTCTTCCAGAAGGGCAGCATTAGTGACCCGCGCCAGGATCAAGGGTGTACCCAACGCACCTGGGTCTACGATATGCGCAACAATATGCCCAGCTTCGGCAAGCGCACCCCGTTCGGTGCCGCCCAACTCAGACCCTTTGAGCAGGCCTACGGTGATGATCCCAATGGCAATAGTACCCGCGCCGAGAATGTCGAAGGCATCGGTGAGCTGAGCCGCTTTCGCTGCTTTAGCCGCGAATATATTCGGAATGAGCGCAATGATTCCCTGGATATCAGTTGGCTGAAAAATGCCGACAGCCTTGATGCAAGCTCTCTGCCGGCTCCTGAAGTGTTGGCCGGCGAAGCTATGGCTGAACTGACAGAGGCCTTGCACGAGCTTGATGAATTAATGAAGGCGTTGGGTGCAGGGGATGAGGCCATAGAACAGAAACGTCTGCTGGCGGAGATGTTGGGGTTGGAGATGGTTGAGGCTCAGGCAAATGAATGAGTTACCGCGTGGATGGGTGCAGGCCGAAATAGGTCAAATTTGCGACCTTATTAATGGTCGAGCCTTTAAGCCGGAGGAGTGGTCTGCATCGGGACTTCCGATAATTCGTATTCAAAATCTGAACAATGCTGCCGCTAAGTTCAATTATTTCCAAGGCGATTTATCATATAATCACATGGTGGAAAAAGGTGATTTGCTTTTCGCTTGGTCTGGCACACCTGGCACTTCTTTTGGTGCTCATATTTGGCATGGGGGACGTGCCGCCTTAAATCAGCATATTTTCAAGATAGAATTTGATGGCAAGGCAATTGAACGCCGTTTTTTGCGTTATGCAATTAATCAAAAGCTTGAGGAACTCATTGGCTCTGCTCAAGGAGGAGTAGGGCTCCGTCATGTGACCAAAGGGACATTTGAAAAAACACTTGTTTCTTTTCCGCCAAGTAAAGAACAAGTCAAGGTTGCTGAAAAAATTGATGATCTGCTAGCTCAAGTCGACACGCTTAAAGCCCGTTTTGAGTCTATTACGCAGCTGCTTAAACGTTTTCGCCAGTCAATCCTTTTTACCGCCGTTTCTGGGCAGCTGACGGAGGAGTGGCGAAAGTCCCAAAAGGCAGAAGAATGGGGCTTTTGTAAGGTCGGAGACTTTGTAGAGCGAATCGAGGCTGGAAAAAGCCTAAAGTGCTATGAGCGTCCTCCGGTTGCAGGTGAGTACGGAATCATCAAAATTAGCGCTGTCACTTGGGGGGTTTATGACGAGGAGGAAAGCAAAACTCTCCCAGAAAAATCCTTATTTTTAGAGACCCGAAGAATTATGCCCGGTGATTTTCTAATTTCTAGAGCTAACACGTTAGAACTACTTGGGAATCCCGTGATAGTTGGCAAAGTTTCTAAAAATTTGATGCTGAGCGATAAAGTTCTTCGACTCGTAATGCCGGAAAGTTATAAACAATGGCTGTCAATATTTCTCCGTTCTCACTCCGGACGAAAGGAAATAGAGGCTAGGTCGACAGGTAATCAATTATCTATGCGTAATATCGGCCAGAAAGAGTTACTCGACATTAATCTTCCGAAACCAGGAAGAGAGGAGCAAGCCGAGATAGTCCGTCGTGTAGAACAACTCTTCGCCTTTGCAGGCCAGCTTGAGAGCAAAGTTCAAACTGCCAAGACACGTATCGACCTATTGACCCAGAGCATTCTAGCGAAGGCCTTTCGTGGTGAGCTAGTGACACAAGATCCTAGCGACGAGCCGGCGAGCATATTGCTGGCACGTATCCGTGCCCAGCGGGAATCGCAACCCAAGGTGCGGCGTGGGCGAAAGAGTGCAGCAACAAACTGATCCAAGCGCCCGTAACGGGCAAGGCAATGTATTAAGGAGGTAGTGCGGATGGCCATTTGGCTAGTGCGAGCGGGTTCCGCCGGGGAGTTCGAGGAAAAGTTTATCGGCGAGCGCCGAGTCTATGTGACATGGGCTGACTTGGACGTGAATCTCGGCGATCTCCAACATCGTGAGCAACTAAATACTGCCTTGGCTGAGCGCTTCCCCGATGCCAAGCCTAAAAGATTGCAGAACTGGACCAGCCAGATCTGGCCTTTCGCTCAGCGTATGCAGTTGGGTGATTGGGTGGTGGTGCCTCTCAAAACTCAACCGGTAATTTATATAGGTGAGATTATTGGGGACTACCAGTTTGCTGGTGATAGTTTAAATCCATTCTTCCACTGGCGTTCATTAAAGTGGATTGGTGAGGCTATTCCTCGCTCGAACTTCTCTCAGGATTTACTCTACAGCTTCGGTGCTTTTATGACTATTTGCCGGATTCAGCGTAATAACGCCGAAGGTCGGCTCAAGGCCATGGCAGCCAATGGCTGGCAGCCGGAATCCTTGCAGGATTTAGTCAAGGACGAGGTAACTGCGTCGGACGAAGTCGCGGTAGAACAGGCGGAAACTGACCTGGAGCGCACCGGCAAAGATCATATTGTGCGGCTAATAGAGCGCCGCTTCAAAGGTCACCGGTTGACCACGTTGGTAGCGGCCATACTACGCGCGCAGGGCTTTAGTATCTGGCAAAGCCCGGAAGGTGCCGATGGTGGCGTGGATATCCTGGCCAGCAATGGCTTGATGGGCTTTGGCGAACAGAACCTCTGTGTCGAGGTGAAGTCCGGTACCGGTCTAGTCGACCGGTCGACGGTGGATAAGCTGTTGGGGGCTATGAGCAAATTCAACGCCAGCCAGGGCTTGTTCGTTGCCTGGGGCGGTTACCGTAGCAATGTGCAGAAGGAACTGGCTTCCAGTTTCTTTCGTTTGCGACTATGGAGCCAAGATGACTTGCTGGAGCACCTATTCCTAAACTACGACCGATTGGATGAAGGCATCAAATCGGAGCTACCACTGAAGCGCATTTGGACTGCGGTGCTAACCGAGGATGTTTGAAACGACACTTACGGGATTCGTGACGTCTGCCCTAACACAGGACACAACAGCAGCAACTGCCATATAAGAGACGAAATCTAAGATGATTGGCCGTCTTTAATAAGCCTCAACTTACCCAGTTTTTGCAAACACTCACGCATATATGCGCCATCCCGCCTCATTTCAGCACGCAAGTCGTCTATCTCCTTGGGTGAAAGGGTAAACAGCGACCGGATTGGTGGCTCCTTACTCGTGCGTAGTTCATCCATCTTTTCCGGGTCAAATTGACCTCTAGCGAATTTCATTCCGTGAACCTCTACAAAATCAAAATTTGCATGGCACTCACGGCCCCAAGGGTCATGCACCCACAAATCACCATACCCGTCACGAATGACGTAGTACTTGCCGGGATCTTTTCGAACCTTAGGGGGAGCAACGCCGTGAAATTCTTGTGCCTCCGGATCGAAGCACCACGCAAACTGTATTCGTTCTAACATAAGGCCTGCTCACTGATCTAGGTCTGAAGCGTCTCGGTAACGTGTGGTACGAGCACTCTAGCGCTGAGCACAGCATCGGCTCTTCCGGTCATTTTTTCTGACGGAACTCTTAATTTTTAGCAATGGAAAAGTGCGTTGCACCGAGTACACCACTCTTGCGCTGCGCGCTGGCTCATTGGAAAACTTAAGGACGGATGGCTTGCATCAGCAACCTCCAAAACCAATGCGAAATCTTTGAATCGACGCGTGCGTTCGAAAGATGGAACGCTCATGCCTGTCACATTGACTACTCGGGCACTACCACCCATCTCCACTGTATCAACCTCTCGCCACTCACACCGCCAGCCTATTACCCATGAGAAGTCTCGGAGTTGATAGTCACCGGTATCGCTTTGGCATTGAGCGAGTTTCCGGCTGGAGTGGTCGAAGACGACAAATATCGGGCTTGGGTAGCCAAGCAGCTGAGTATTGTCAAAGTTCAAACCTTCTTTTTGGTTGACGGATACGACGAAGGCTTTTGCTCGTCTCTGCTGCCGTACCAAGTGCCATATGGCAAGGCAAAGAATTGAAAGGGCAACCAGGAAAAATTGAAATACGTTGACTGTACGGTTCTCGGTCGAAAGCAGCATGCCCATCAAGGACCCTATCGTCGCGAACCCCGAGAACCCAGCTGCGGGGATGGCGATACCACCAGCGATTCTGGTTCTGACTGTATTCAAAACGCTTTTCATAAATGTCTCCAATGTCACTTATAGGAGACATCGTAGGCTATGAATGTTCAATTGTCACTTATAGAGCGTGAACTCATAGGGCGTGGTCCGATAGTGGGGGTACTCATAGCATCCTCTCCTTTGTGAGAGAGAATGATGACGACTGACCCACGTACAGCCTTCGGCTTACGTCTGATTGAGATTAGGAAGGCGAAAGGTTGGTCCCAGGAGCGGCTAGCACTGGAAAGCGGCTTAGCACGTAGCTATCTCGGAGGCGTGGAGCGCGGTCAGCGCAATATCGCGTTGCTGAACATCTACAGGCTTGCAGAAGCGTTGGCGATCACACCAGGGTCATTGCTGGATCCTCCAGCGGCAAAGTGAACGAGCGATTTCAGCGCTAGTCTCCTCTAGTCAGCGAAGGAGGGTAGCGATGAAAACCCCATCTCGATCCATACGCTCAAACCGCCGTGGTCGCCCCAAAAGTGAAACCCTATTCACGCTCTACCAAATTCAGATCACAGGTTGGGAATTTGGATGGTCGTTCAGCCTGGTTCCATCTCAGGACGAATGGAAGAAGGCCGGGTATTTTGACGAGTTCTCTACCCTTACCCTCAAAGGGAGGGTCTGCATGCCTGAGCACTTCAAATACCCGGATGTTACTCTGGATCTGATGTCTGATTATAAGTTGAGGCAATCAGCGAGTCGGCCTAACGGCATAGGATCGATGTCTGCATGTGAAGGACAGCTACGCGGATTTATATGCATTCCATCGACTGGAATCGTGTCGTTACTTAGTATCGTAAATTCCCTCGCCAGCATCGAAATAATCGGTACTCCGCTGCGCTATAGAAAAGGGCTCATAAGTTCGATCAGCATAGGAACGATCTTGGAGTGACATCAGGCATTGGTCGTTTCGAGGTATCTTGGAGCCAAGGCCGCTCTGGGCGGCAATCCAGCACATGGCTGCAATGGGTTCCAGGTAAACGCGGGTTGGACGCATTGAAATCATAAGTTGTCCCCAAGGCCGCTGAGACTAATTTCTACCGAAATCAGTCTCAGCGGCCACATTCTTTGTGCTTGGTCGGGCCAGCACAAAGAATGTGTGAAATTTTATGGGGACAGGGAATCAAAGGGCTGCGTCCAAGGTAAAGTCAAGCCATCAGTGTGTAACCATAATGGTTGAAATATGGGAGCAGTGCGGCTACATATTGGTCGAGATCTTGGCAGGTATATGGGCACATAGCGGTGAGATGGGGGCAGCATTGCGTAGGCTATTCCGCATACTCAACGATCAGTTTTCACTGCTATACAAACCGGTTGAACCTCACGAGCTGCGCTTAGAAGGCAGCCTGGGAGAATGCGGCATATTTTTTTTTACAGGCGAAATTTTGATGGTGCCACAGTTGGTATGTCATTTCCTTCAAAACCTAGGCATTTATTGGTCCTCTGAATTGGGAGACCAAGAGTTTGTTGACATTGTCAGTAAATCCTAATATAGCAATAGGCCATCTCTAGGTCTGTGTTTCTCACCGCCTCGTTTTCCATTCTGCACCGACGGCCCCAGCAGATGAGCTAGGCGATATCAGCAATAAATGCACCTAGATGTTGACGTTGGCACAACCGTTTGATCCGGAGTGAATTTGCTAAAGACATCTAACCAGCATCCGCTACTCAAGCCGTGCGTCGTAAGCGCCATTTGCTGAAGACCCGATAGATTGATCAAGGACAGATCCATGAACGATAAGTGTGTAGTGATAGACCTTTCTGCCAACGAGGCGGGCGTGCTAGAAGACTCCGCGGAGCAGCTTCAGCATGGGGCATATCAAAAATTGAGGGGCGGGATCGAAAAGCAACTCAATAGCCTCGGAACGTTCTCCTACCGAGACATCAAAGATACGGATATAACTTACCAAAGAGTGCATAACGCGATCTTGATCGAAGGCAGCCGTGGCAGCGGAAAAACTACATTTCTACTAAAGTCAATGGAAAAACTCAAGCGAGACGAAGAGTTGCAGCTAAACGTGCTGAGGCTTATCGATCCTACTCTGATAGAAACGAAAGAAAATATCGTCGTTGTTATTCTTTCAGCGATTGAGACATCTCTCGCCCAAGTTCAAGGTGACGCTAGAGCGTTAGATGAAGCTCGTGAGGGTCTCGCGGAGGGGCTGGGACTTCTTGATGGGATTGGGGCTAGTTCAGTCTACGGATCTGAATGGGAGGATGCTAAATGGGTTATGAGCCAAGGCTTACGAAAAGCAAAAAAAGGACGAGATTTTGAGAAGAAGTTAGGCGTATACATAGAGTGCGCACTGGATTTTCTAAAAAAGAAAGCGTTCGTTCTGACTTTCGATGATGTAGATACGAACTTTGCTCATGGATACGTGATTTTAGAAACGGTTAGAAAGTATCTGACCCATCCAGGTTTGGTTATCATACTTTCAGGTGATATTGAGCTTTATGGCCGTCTGCTACGCAAAAATATTTACATGGCATTCGGCGAACAACTTTTAAAGTTCGATCCGGTGTTGATGGGCTTGAGTAATCAAAGAGTGGGAGAAGCTGTATTAGAGCTCGAAGAACAGTATCTTCTCAAGATTGCGCCACCTCAGAACCGAATTTCAATGGTGCCGTTGGGCGGCCTTAAGCAATATTCCGAGGGGGCGATTGAAGTTGTACTGGTAGGTGGCAATCTAAAATCGGTTACCAAGGTGGAAGTAAGGAGGTGGGCCAGTGAAAGTATTAGTGAGTTGATGCACGAGACGCCATACGTCTCCACTCACCCCTTCTTCAACATAGTCGCTATGGAACCGCTGCGGCTCGTTATCGGATATATGCGGGCGCTTGATGCTAAGGATGAAAGACGATATAGCGAGGTATTCACAGCCTTCTCGACTCGCTTACACGCTCAAGGAATTCCGGCCGATCTAATTTCTAAGGGCGATTTAGACAGCTCATTACGGGTAGTTCTTGAATGGATGAGCAAGCAAAAGGACGCACCTGACCTCGTAAGATTTGGCGTGTCCTCTGATGTCAGTCGCGCGATTGTCGTGCATTGCTTAGCATTGGCGCTGGCCCAGAAACTTAAAGGGCATGTGGGTAACGCTCTGAAAGCGCTCTTAGGTCTTGCCTTGCCCCTAGCGATGATGAGGCGGCCCGTGTTATTGGACGTAGGAGTTAGAAGTGCGCTATTTCGTTTTCTGTGGAGTCAATCAACTGTAACCGCATCAGAGTTAGCGGCGAGATTGGGAGCTGTTGATCGTAGTAATGAGCGAGCCAATAAGTTGCGAGGATCATCATTCGGTTCGGTAGGGCTAGCCAATAAAGTTGACTCCAGGTTTATGTTGCATGCTTGGTATGGAGTGAGCGAAGGGAAGCCTTACGTGAAAAACGTAATAGATTCGAAGGTTTTATCTGAGCACTCTAAGAGTTGGCTAAAGCCATTTGGTTCTGAGGCTCAAGATTTGCAGTTGCGCAATGGAACTGGTTGGCTCTTCATTGATGACTTAATAGAAGTTCGCTGTGGAAGACTTGGAGAGGTGCTTAGGCTTCCAGTAAGTAAGCGTTTTAATGAGCGCGGAGAAGTGATGCGTTCTATCTCGGCTCTTTCATTGTTTGGTGTTATATCGGATCTTCTGACAGCTGATGATATCGAGGAGTTAGACACATTTGGTCAGTTTGACGTAATTCCACCATTTGAGGATGTCGAAACAACTTCTAATACATCTGACAATGATCTTGATGAGGACGATGAGCTAGATGAAGGTGATGACGAGTCCGATACTAAAAATCAAGAAGCTTACGATATTTTCAAAGCAAGCATGAGGCGTTGGCATCACTATGCGCGTAGTCTTGAAATGAAAATGTCTCCCGCATTATTGGGTCGAATCGCTTTGCGGCTTCATGACGACCTGCTGAGTTTGGACGAGAAAGTAACGGCTAAGTGGCGGAGCGGGGAGATTTTGCATAGGCAGATAATTTGCATATTACATGGAGTTCTGGCAACTTCTTCATCGATGCAGGGGCGCAAGGAAACTTCTAAGACCTCTGATCAGGCGTTTGTTGATCTTTTAAGGCGATTTTTTGATGAGGATATGCCGGTGCTAGCTGCCGTATTATTATCCTGTCCGCTTGTATGGATGTTTCTGAACCCTATAGGGTTGGGTTGTAAGCACACGCTTTTCGATGCCGCGACTAACGCACTAAAACGTATGGCGACAGATAGTCACACCCCAGAAGCCTATCTCACCGGATTTGAAAATGAATCTATAGAAGTCTTGATCGGTCCTACTCGCGGAAGTTCTTATAAGATTGAGATTGTGAGTTTTTATGCGCTGCTGAACGTTGTGCCGCGTTATGCCGCCAAGTAACTCAAGCTTGTATCACTCTACTGAGTCAGAACTCTTCCAAGCTTGGGAAATAGTGACTTATGCAAAGGCTGTATTTCTAAACGTCGACTTATTACGTTCAATGGAAGATATGGTCCGAGAAGGTTGCGATACCCATGTCGCTTGCCTCTACGAAGAGGGCCTCACACGGGTCCAGGCCGAAAGTTGGCTAAAAAGTTTTAACCAGGGCCGCTTCATGCAAATGAGCCGACTGAATCCTCAGGTGACGGATGACGTACTGGAAAAGCGCCTGATGAGAACCGTCCGGGAGCTCTCGTTGGGCGACGCTCACGTTCAATTGCCACCTTTGCTTAGTCGCCTAGCTGAGATGTTTTTGTGTGAAGGAAGCGATGGCTCCATCCGTGTCCGAACGCGCCTGTTAGAGCCTTGGCAAGCCCTCATTCTCGTTGTGCCGCCTTTGTTGGTCACCTCAGCCTGGATCGCTAAGCAGTTGAAATGGTCTGGACATAGCCCGTTTGACTATCAAGACCGAAAGGGCGCGATCTTCCGTTTTCAGCGTTGGCTTAGCGATTCGACGTTGCCGCTTGATGACGACCCGTTTCTCGATCACCTATGCCGGACGCAGGGCTTGGATGAAACTCACTTGCATCTGAATGGTACAACCGAGGCGGAAAAAGTATGGTGCGATGCGTTAGTTAGCCCGCAGAAAGTAGTAGGTGGGCTGACTTATAAAACACTCGAGCGTGAATTTGGTCTGCATGTGGCAATAGGCAATGGTGTTGATCGTTTATTGCGGCAGGAGGACTACGAACTTCAACCGACCACATTGATGCTACGTGTTGAAGTTGCGGCGACGCTAAAGGCTCTACTGTTACGCTGTGCGGTTGAGGGGGCGGCGACGCAAGGTATACAGGAAATAGTGATGTCAGCACAAGGCGCTCTTAGCAAGGCGCGGGAGATGTGTCTACCACACTCTACTCGACGATTGGGAACGGTTGTGACCGAGGCTTGGCAGTTGGTCACATTGCTCACGAGCTTTAATAATCGTACCTTGTCCGACCATCTGGGTTACGTATTCTGGCATTACGCACTTATCCGAGCTCAGTTTTGCAGACTATTGGTGCAACAAGCGCAGCATAAAGGTTTTGACCAGTTTCAATATATAACTCTTAATGAGTTACGGGAAGCTACGGAGCAGGACTACGCCGAACGCTTCCGACAGATTGAGCGCGGTCATCAGCAGGTTGTGGACTTTCTAGAAGGCCGCTTTGCCCCGAAAAATCATCCAGACAAGACTGCGGCGCTGATTGGTAAGATCTTGCGCGGCTATTTAAAGTTTCTGAGTGAAGATGAAGATGGTCAAGTATCGTCTGAGCAAGGCTCGTCGCAATATGGCTCTTTGTCTGACTTGATAGAGCGGGTACAGGAGCTTGAAAGGGGTCGATCTGAAGTTCCTCAATCGATCCGACGCTTGCGACTAGGGCTGGTACCGCACTTTATAAAGCAGACGACATACAGCGAGCGAGTCTCTTTTTTTTCAAACAATGATGTCCGTCCATTTTGCCGCGATGTTCGACTACGCCGTGAGACCGATCATAGTGCACGGGCGCTAATAGCATTGCTCCAGCGAACGCGAGGCCTAGAAGGCCTAATCCGTGGAATCGATGCTGCTAGCAATGAGCGGCATGCTGGGCCGGAGGTGTTCGCCCCGGTGTTTCGGCGGATGCGTGCCGCCGGCATTCGCCGTTTCACATATCACGTAGGAGAGGATTTTGCGCATTTGGCTTCTGGCTTACGGGCTATAAGCGAAGCGGTGATGTATCTCGGCCTAGATGCAGGATGCCGAATTGGTCATGGTACCGCGGCGGGCGTGAGCCCGAAAAAGTGGTGGGGCTCGGTGCAAGGTTACGTGGTGTTGCCATTGGAAGAGCGCCTTGATGACCTTGTGTTCGCTTGGGATACCATGGTCAATGCTCGGATTCACATAGAAAGCATAACCCTGATTGAGGCTGAGATCCGTTCGCTGACCATGAGGATCTGGCAGAACCCGACTCTCACTCCGGATGTTCTCTCCATGGCTTGGAAACTGCGAACTTTAGATCCTTTAGCAAAGGAGACCGGTAGCAGTGACGTAGATCCGAATCGTCGAAATGAAGCACTGCGTTATGCAGAGGCTCGTGATCGGCATCCGGAGGCTCATGCCCAATTTTTGCTGAGGCATGGGATTGGCGCAACAACGCAACAATTGCAGCGGTGTCAGGAAGAAATCGTTGTTTTCAGAAAGGATGACGTTCTAAGCCCCAAAGTATTACGTGGCCTGCAGCAGGCGATACTTAAGCGTCTTGCGGACTGCACCATTGCAATCGAAACTCTTCCTACCAGTAACGTACGTATCAGTATTCATGAGGGGTATGACGAACATCATGCAAGTAACTGGCTGGGTTTAGGTAAGCATCCGATGAAGAGCTCTGTTGCAATAGTGATCGGCTCCGATAATCCCGGTATCTTCGCAACCGGTTTGCGCCAAGAATATGCACATCTCCTAAGGGTATTGCGAGGCCGCGCTAAGGATCTAGGTGACCCCTTACTATCGGAGGCACTGATACAGCGAATGTGTACTGATGCGAAAAGATTTCGTTTTTGATTCTTCATGGAATTACGGAGTGTGCTCAATAATCAAGGTCAACTGAAATCCGTAATGGGATATTTTTCGGCAGCGTCGGCGTACAAACATGGCGCTGGGTAAATAGGTGGATAATCCAATTGCGGTAGTTTTGACTCTATCTGTTTCACCACGGTTCTATGAGTTGTAGTGCGTGCGCTAACCTACGATGACTTGTTAATTGCCGAACTGGTTTCGTCGCTTCGGTACTTATGGGCGTCAAGCCACCAGGGCCGCTTTGGGCGGCTGTCCCATAAGTACGCCTTGTCTTAGCTGACACATGACCTAACCCACGGCTAACGCTATCTCCGTCACTGAAAGTCTTCATATCAGCCGCCCACTGATGCCGAAAACAGTACGCAGTGACGGGCTGCTTGTGCTGTGGCCATAGGTCTTTGGCTAAGCGTCGTACCTCAACGGTAAAATTCACTGCACTTTCAATTTTGACTTCTTGCACGGGCACCTCTTCGCTAGAGTATGCGAATTTGCATATTTCTCGAATAAGGGGGTGAGGATCGTCCACGCTGTATTTAATGATGCGGCCCGGCTGTCCTTGGCCGGCTTTTACCTTGGCACCCCGAATACAAAACGCAATAAATTCTTCACCGGTCGTTGGATGAGCTTCTCTGCATACGGCTATTCCGTAACAGAGCTCCGCAGGGCGGCAGCCTGTCAAAGCGGCGACGAGTATTGGTAAGGCATATTTGCCATGGTTGGCACGCTGATACAGGTCATGCCGCCAACAGGATGGCAATCCCCGGAGAGCTTTGCGTTTACTGCTACGCTTGCGTCTTGGAGAGATGAAGCCAATGTCACGTGCTTCGCGTAACTGTTCCAATTGCCTCAAATGCAATGTTAATTGGTGCATCAAACGCTCGGATTGGGTTGCATCAGCTGTCTCAGTCAGGCGGGCCATCAGCATTTCATGATGTTGGAGTAGAGCGTATTGAACCGCCGCTAGCCGCTTGTAGAAGGTGCTACGAGACTCCGTTGCTTGTAGTGCCTCGGACAATCCGCCGGGTGCCTCGAACGACCGTCTTATCAAGGTCGTAGCCAGTCTCAGGTACTCGTCAGTCGTCCTTTTTTGAGGTCCTTCGCGTGTCTCTGATCCTGTACGCAGGCCTGTTGCAAATGTCCGACATCGGTTGGCCAATTGATATAGGGGGATCGGTGGGCTGAATATCATTGCTTCGCTCCTTCCACTGGAAATTATCTAGCTGGGCATTTGTTACGCTTAGGCATAACTGTTAACTGGTGGGGCTGAGTTTTTGACAGCGAGGTCGCATGCCGACGGTACGCGCACGAGCTACCGACATCTCGTTTTCAGTCGTGCCGTGCCTTATGGTTTTTTCTCTTCTTGTATGGGTGACCCTGTGTCACCTCAAACCGTGTTTTACGTGCCACACAGTCAGCCAAAACGATGCCTTGCATGCCACCCAGTCAGGTGACTGTCAGTCCTGTGTATAACTCACTCTTTCATTCGGTTGCGCTCATGTATTGCGCTTCGGATGGATAGCAACTTGTTGTAGATGTCTGGATTACTCTCAGCCAAATGGTCCAGATCGGCTTGGTTGATTTGGAAGCCTATGTTGGTCTGGTTCTCGATGATTTGTAGGTGTTCGATATGAATGCTGTGGCCTTGAGTTTCCTTGCTGAGCAGCATGCGCTTTAGCTCTTCCACTGCGTTTTTGATCTGTGTTGGTCGATACTCCCATTGCGCGTGACCACGATGCCTGCCCTGGGAGTCGCTAATCACAATTTTTTCCTTCAGATGATACTGGTTGTACTTTCGAGAACGTGACTTGCAGATATAGCCTTGGTCCTCAAGCGATTTGATCTTACGCATTACCTGACGCTCACTGATCCCCGCTTTCTTCGCGATGGTCTGGACTGAGGGAATTGATAAACCTGTTCTGAGATCACAGTGGGATTTGATGACGCAGTAGACCGCAAAGGCATCTGGCCCAAGCTTTGCGAGCTCGTGATCCACCATGGCCTGGAAAATGTGAAACCAATGGGTATTAGACTTCAGTTGATCCTCTGGGCCTTGTCGATCACTGGTATCAACCGATATCTCAAGATTGCTCATTTTCGCCCCTCCACCTGAGCCTTTTTGGTCGGGCGTCCGACAGTGCGCCGATCAGTTACTTGGGGTGGAGGCGAACCTCGTGCAGATGTGGCCACCGCCCCATGACGCATCCACTGCCTCAAGTCACCCAGCCTCCATCTCAAGCGAGAGAGACCAGGAACGGGCTCAAGCCCTGGCAGTTTTCGTTGGCGTACTGTCACCAAGCTGAACCCGGTTAGCGCTGCTACCTCCGCGACACCAATGAGAACGTCATCTCCAAGTTTCTGGATTTTCAGGATTGTTTCGTAATCTACTGTCATCTTGGTTCCGCTCGATTACTCTGGAATGACTCCAGTTTTCGCTAATCAAGCTCGCAGTCACTAGGACAGCTTTTTGGTAAAGGGGGGCATTCGTTTGATGATACCGAGGACCCAGCGTCAGCTACTTCTACCCGACCTCCCACAAGACGATGCCTTGGATCTTGTAGCCGCTGAATTGGACAGGCATAGGCAATCGGGCCGTAAGAGCTTTTTGGTTCGGGCTTCTGTGGACCAGATAGATTATTTTTTCAGGGCGGTATTGCGTGCGTCGGGCCTGACGAAGGTGGGGCTTGAGCAGAAACTGACTGATTGGCAGATTTATGGCTTCAAAGACGCTGATGGGAGAACAGTACGGCGTTACATCAGCGGTCAAACACAAATGGCGTGGTCGACCTATCAGAGGATGCTTCTGTGGGCTTTCAACGAAGGTTGGCTTCGAGCGCACATCTTCGAGTTTCTAATTTTGCAGTCATTTTACAGAGAGGCAGCCCAGCTTGCAGTGCGGGCGATAGCGGAGAAAACCAGAAGACAAAAAACGGTTATTACCCTGACGCAAGAGGATTTGCTTAGCGCTTTTGACGAGGCTTATAGGTCGCAGGAAGGCGAGAGGCTTGCCGCGGCGGTGAAGCGCGCGGCATCAGATAGTAAGTTTAAAGGAGATGCTATCGAACTGGGTTTTGAGTTCGACTAATCATGCTAGTTTGGCCGCTAGCTCCTCAGCTGTGATGTTGTAATAACGCTTCAGCATGTTCACCTCTCGATGTCCCGTCACGCTAGCAAGCTCGATCAAATTCGGTAGCTTGGTCGCAAGCCGACAGGTCGCTTCGTGCCGCAGGTCGTGGAAGCGCAGATTGATTAGGAAGTCTTCCTGAGGCATTACCCGCGCCACTTCGCAATCTCCCAAGTATTTCAGCCTGGCTCGCTCCATGCCTCGCCCAAAGGCCTTCTTGAGCGCCTCAGCGGTTGTGGGGAAGACTCGCCCGCACAGCGAGCGCGGCAAATTCTTTAGCAACTGAATAGCTTTCGGTGAAAGCGGAACGGTTCTGGGCAGACCGTTTTTGGTCGCGGGAAGATGGGCGGTTCTACGATCCAGATTCACATGCTTCCAGCGGAGCTCAAAAATTTCGCCACGGCGCATGGCTGTCTCAATCGCCAGTTGGACGATGGGCCGTATCCATGGATTGTGTGAGGCGTCGGCATAGGTGCCGTCAGCACGGCGCTCACGAAGCTCCAGGGCGTTTAGGATGTATTCCTCTTCAATTGGGTCGAGCCGCCGCGAGCGTTCGTCGTTGTAGCTGGGACGGCTGACCATCCTGACGGGGTTCTCGGCAAGATGAATTCCCCACTCGCGGCGAGCAACCTCGATCACACACTGAAACAATGCGAGTTCGCGCTTAACCGTGTTGCCCTTGCGGATCTTCAGGCGTTCATCACGATAGCGGGCAAAATCGGAGGAGGTGAGGGTGGCGACGATGCGTGTCGCCAGCGGGTGGCGCTTGAGCGCTTCCAGACGTTTGATTTCCGAATACGCACCTTTGTGCTTCGGAGCAATCTCAGAGATATAGCGATCAATAAGTTGATGAAAGGCGGTGCGTTCAGCCTCGGCGCGAGAGACAAAAATACCCCGGTCGATTTCGCTTTCGATCATGCGTGCCCAGGCTTGGGCATCGGATTTGGTTTCGAAGGTTTTGCGCTGGGCCGGATAGCCCTTACGGCGGATTTGCGCTTCCCACTGATACTCGCCGCGATTCCTAATTGTTGCCATTTCGACCATTCCCGCCACGTTCAAGTGTGGCAAATTTGTGGCAAAAACGACTTTCAGGACTAGGACAGGTTTCTGTCAGGAGCGCTATCCCCTTGTAATACAAGGGAAAGAAGATGGTGCACCCGGCGGGATTCGAACCCACGACCCCTGCCTTCGGAGGGCAGTACTCTATCCAGCTGAGCTACGGATGCTTGTGCGGGCGCCATCATACCCATGTCGACCTTGGGCGTCCATGCTGGGTTTGGCCGCTGGATCGTAGGAAACCCTCCCGCCAGGGCTCTGCGGCGGGGGCCGGTGGTCGATGGGGTGGAACGCTGTTCTCACACGCTGATCAGACTCACCGGACACGCGGGCGCTTTTCGTTCTTTTTTTCGAACAGACTATTGCCCTGCACCCCCATTGCTCCTAGGATTCGTTTGAGATTTCAAACGCTCTGTCTCCCGTGCGCCGTTTCACTCACGTTGCGCGCTGGGGCTGATTTCCCTGACGGCAGCCCACAAGGCGCCTTTCTACAACTCTAATTCGCTCCGCGTGCGCGCGGTGCTGTTAAGGAAAGCCGACATGCAGCTCAAAGATACCCAGTTGTTCCGCCAGCAAGCCTTTATCGATGGGGCTTGGGTGGATGCGGACAACGGTCAAACCATCAAGGTCAATAACCCGGCCACGGGCGAGGTTCTCGGCACCGTGCCAAAGATGGGCGCCGCGGAAACCCGCCGTGCCATCGAGGCCGCCGACAAGGCGCTGCCGGCCTGGCGTGCGCTTACCGCCAAGGAGCGCGCGAACAAGCTGCGCCGCTGGTTCGAGCTGCTGATCGAAAACCAGGACGACCTCGCTCGCCTGATGACCTTGGAGCAGGGCAAGCCGCTGGCCGAGGCCAAGGGCGAGATCGTCTATGCCGCGTCCTTTATCGAGTGGTTTGCCGAAGAGGCCAAGCGCATCTATGGCGATGTGATTCCCGGCCACCAGCCCGACAAGCGCCTGATCGTGATCAAGCAGCCTATCGGCGTGACCGCTGCCATTACCCCGTGGAACTTCCCGGCCGCGATGATCACCCGTAAAGCCGGCCCGGCCCTGGCCGCCGGTTGCACCATGGTGATCAAGCCGGCGTCGCAAACGCCGTTCTCGGCCCTGGCTCTGGTTGAGCTGGCGCACCGTGCCGGTATCCCGAACGGTGTGCTGAGTGTGGTCACCGGCAGCGCCGGCGACATCGGCGGTGAGCTGACCAGCAACCCGATCGTGCGTAAATTGTCGTTCACCGGCTCCACCGAAATCGGTCGCCAGCTGATGGCCGAATGCGCCAAGGACATCAAGAAAGTGTCCCTGGAGCTGGGCGGCAACGCGCCGTTTATCGTGTTCGATGACGCTGACCTGGATAAGGCCGTCGAAGGCGCGATCATCTCCAAGTACCGCAACAATGGGCAGACCTGTGTCTGTGCCAACCGCCTGTACATTCAGGATTCGGTGTACGACGCGTTCGCCGAAAAACTTAAAGTGGCCGTGGCCAAATTGAAGATCGGCAACGGCCTGGAAGACGGCACCACCACCGGCCCGCTGATCGACGAAAAAGCCGTGGCCAAGGTCAAGGAGCACATCGCTGATGCCCTGAGCAAAGGCGCGAAGCTGTTGGCCGGTGGCAAGGCGATGGAAGGCAATTTCTTCGAGCCAACCATTCTGGTCGATGTGCCGAGGAATGCCGCCGTGGCGAAGGAAGAAACCTTCGGCCCGCTGGCGCCGCTGTTCCGCTTCAAAGACGAAGCCGAAGTGATCGCGATGTCCAACGACACCGAGTTCGGCCTGGCGTCCTACTTCTATGCCCGCGACCTGGGCCGTGTGTTCCGCGTGGCTGAAGCGCTGGAATACGGCATGGTCGGCGTCAACACCGGGTTGATCTCCAACGAAGTGGCGCCGTTCGGCGGCATCAAGGCGTCGGGCCTGGGCCGTGAAGGCTCCAAGTACGGGATCGAGGATTACCTGGAAATCAAATACCTCTGCCTGGGCATCTAAGCCCCGGTTTGGCATTGCAGTAACGCAAGGGGCACGAGAGCGCTGACCCTTTGCGTGTTTCACACCGTTATTCGCAGTGGCCGGGAACGCTGTGGCAGTCGATCATCGCATGCTGCCGCAGTGGCTTCCCCGCCACGTATTTCCTTGCACAGCGCCACCCGATGAGTGGCGAATGAGGACTTTATGAGCAAGACCAACGCTTCCCTGATGAAACGCCGCGAAGCCGCTGTACCGCGCGGTGTTGGCCAGATTCACCCGATCTTCGCCGAGTCCGCGAAGAATGCCACCGTGACCGACGTTGAAGGTCGCGAGTTCATCGACTTCGCCGGCGGTATCGCCGTGCTGAACACTGGCCACGTGCACCCGAAAATCATCGCCGCCGTGACCGAGCAACTGAACAAGCTGACGCACACCTGCTTCCAGGTATTGGCGTACGAGCCGTACGTGGAGCTGTGTGAAAAAATCAACGCCAAGGTGCCGGGGGATTTCGCCAAGAAAACCCTGTTGGTCACCACCGGTTCCGAAGCCGTTGAGAACGCCGTGAAGATCGCCCGCGCCGCCACCGGCCGTGCCGGCGTGATCGCCTTCACCGGCGCTTACCACGGCCGCACCATGATGACCCTGGGCCTCACCGGCAAAGTCGTGCCGTACTCGGCCGGTATGGGCCTGATGCCCGGCGGCGTGTTCCGTGCGTTGTTCCCGAACGAGCTGCACGGCGTGAGCGACGACGATGCCATCGCCAGCATCGAGCGCATCTTCAAGAACGATGCCGAGCCGCGTGATATCGCCGCCATCATCATCGAGCCGGTGCAGGGCGAGGGCGGTTTCTATGTTGCGCCCAAGTCCTTCATGAAGCGCCTGCGCGAACTGTGCGACAAGCACGGCATCATGCTGATCGCCGACGAAGTGCAAACCGGCGCTGGCCGTACCGGCACCTTCTTCGCCATGGAACAGATGGGCGTTGCCGCCGACCTGACCACCTTCGCCAAGTCCATCGCCGGCGGTTTCCCGCTGGCCGGTGTGTGCGGCAAGGCTGACTACATGGACGCCATCGCTCCGGGCGGCCTGGGCGGCACCTACGCCGGCAGTCCGATTGCCTGCGCGGCTGCGCTGGCGGTAATGGAGGTGTTCGAGGAAGAGCACCTGCTGGACCGTTGCAAAGCGGTGGGTGAGCGTTTGGTGACCGGCCTCAAGGCGATTCAGGCCAAGTACCCGGTGATCGGTGAAGTGCGCGCCCTGGGCGCGATGATCGCGCTGGAACTGTTCGAAGACGGCGACAGCCACAAGCCGAACGCTGCAGCGGTCGCCGCCGTGGTGGCCAAGGCGCGGGACAAGGGCTTGATCCTGCTGTCCTGCGGCACCTACGGCAACGTGTTGCGCGTGCTGGTACCGCTGACCTCGCCGGACGAGCAACTGGACAAGGGCCTGGCGATCATCGAAGAGTGTTTCTCCGAGCTCTAAGCATCTGATTACACAGATGAACCCTTGTGGGAGGGGGCTTGCTCCCGATAGCGGTCTATCAGCCAACAAATAGAGGGCTGACACACCGCTATCGGGAGCAGGCCCCCTCCCACATTTATTTTGTGCCCGGCATCACATCAGTCGGCGATCACGCGGTTTTTGCCCAGGCGTTTGGCCTCGTACATGGCGGCGTCGGCGCGGGCGAACAGGCTGTCGAGGGTCGAGTCGCTGTCGCGCAGGCTCGCCAGGCCCTGGCTGACTGTCACGTTGAAGGCGCGGCCGTCATAACTGAAGCTCAGCGCCTGGATCTCTCTGCCCAGGCGCTGCGCCACCTGCAGCGCCATCTCCGGTGCGCAACCGGGCAGCACGGCGGCGAACTCTTCGCCTCCAATGCGTCCGAACAGGTCGCCACGGCGCAATACCCCTCGGCCGCTTTCGGCGATACGCCGCAGCACCTGATCGCCCTCCAGGTGGCCGTACGTGTCGTTGATGTCCTTGAAGTCATCGATGTCCAGCAACAGGAACGCCAGCGGCGCGCCCTGGGCACAAGCGACGTCGAAGGCCTGGTTGGCGCATTCGAAAAAGTGCCGGCGGTTGCTGCTCTGGGTCAGTACGTCGGTAGTGGCCAGGCGGTGCAACTCCAGCTCCAACTGCTTCTTTTCGGTGATGTCCTCGGCGATGCCCACCACGATCAGCGGTTTATCGGGATCGGCCTGCTGATTGATGTAGCACTTGTCGCAGAGCCATCGAATTTGCCCGTCGGCGGTGATGATGCGGTATTCACGGTCTTCCACGGCGCCAGTGGTCAGCACGCGGGCCAGACTCTGTTCGGCGTAGTCGAGGTCTTCGGGGTGAATGCTGTTGCGCCATTCACGGTGGTCGGCGAGCAGCAGGCTTGCCGCTCGTCCAAAAACCCGCTCGTAGGCCGGACTCACATAGAGCACGCGACGTGTTTCCCAGTCGACAGCCCACAGCACCGCATTCACGCTCACCAGCAGTGAGCTCAGCAACTTCTCGCGCTCACTCAGACGCTCGACTTCACCCTGGGCATGCATCAGCGCAAGCAGGGTGGCAGCCGCCGCCGGGCGGGGCGGTTCAGCGGTTGGAAGGTCAGGCGAAAGGGGCTTTTCGTGAACCATCGGCACAACTCTCTCTGGGCGCGCCGCAAGGTGGAACAGCGGTCACAACAAGGGGCCACCATGATGGCGAAGTGTTCTTTGAGAGAGGGTAAATGCGTCGAAGTTCCATGAACGGCACGGATTGTCGGTGCCCGGAAAATGACGTCAGAAACAGGATAAGTGGGAGGGCGGACCCTCCCACGGTACCGTCAGACCGCCGCAGGACGCAGCGAGTAGGTCTTCAATTGGTGGGCAAAATCGCGCAGCGACTGGATACCGCTGGCCTCGGCCTCGTGCACCCATTCCTTGATCGCCGCCAGCATGTCATGACCGTTCGAGCTGGTCTTGAGCCAGATCTGTTGCAGCGCCAGACGCTTCTCGTAGATCACTTTCAGGGCCTGGCTGTGTTCCAGCAGGCTCTGGATGCGCAGGTGATGGCGATCGTCCAGCAGGCTGGTTTCACGGGACAGCAGGCGCTTGGCGCGATGGAATTGGTGGCGCACCGAATGGTCGACCCTGGCCAGCTCCTGCTTGACCAGCGGGCCGATCACCAGCTTGCGGTACTGGGCCATGATCTGGAAGCGGTTGTTGAGGATCGCCATGGCGGTGTCCATGTCCAGATGGCCCTTGCCTTCGACGCGATGGGCAATCGGCGCAACCCGCTGCACCTTGGCCAGACGCAGGAAGCTGAACACCTTGATCCAGGCCCAGCCCATGTCGAACTCCCACTTTTTCACCGACAGCTTGGCGGAGTTGGGGTAGGTGTGATGGTTGTTATGCAGCTCTTCGCCGCCAACGATGATGCCCCATGGCACCAGGTTGGTGGCGGCGTCGCGGCATTCGAAGTTGCGATAGCCCACGGCGTGCCCCAGACCGTTGATGACGCCGGCGGCCCAGAACGGAATCCACATCATCTGGATCGCCCAGATGGTGATGCCGATGGTGCCGAACAGCAGCAGGTCGATCACGCCCATGATCGCCACGCCCAGCAGCGGGTAGGGCGTGTAGAGCTTGCGTTCGATCCAGTCGTCCGGGCAGTTCTTGCCGTAGATGCGCAGGGTTTCCGGGTTTTCCGCTTCTGCGCGGTACAGCTCGGCGCCCTTGCGCATGACGGTGGACAGGCCCTTGATCACCGGGCTGTGCGGGTCATCGACGGTTTCGCACTTGGCGTGGTGCTTGCGGTGGATAGCGGTCCACTCGCGGGTGTTCTGCGCCGTGGTCAGCCACAGCCAGAGACGGAAGAAGTGTTTCAGACCGGCATTGAGCTCCAGGGAGCGATGGGCTGAATAGCGATGCAGATAAACCGTGACCCCGACAATGGTCACGTGGGTCATCAACAGGGTGACTGCCACCAGTTGCCAGGCTGACAGATCGAGAAAACCGTTGTACCACATAGGCTGTATGGCCCTCAGATAAAGAAAAGAACAGCTCACGCATTATCACTAAGCCTACACAGAAAACCAGACACCCTTTCAGATAGGAGTGACTGGATGTTTCTTATTCTATAATCCGTAACCTTTGTAGGGCGATGCTGTTTTTTGGGTAAGGATTACTGGGCATATGCTGTTTTCGTACCGAGGTGCCCTGCTGACGGGGCTGGTCTACCTGTTGGTTTCCATCGCGTGGCTGCTGCTCAGCCCCCTTTTATTGATCAACTTTCTCGATGAACCACCGGCATTGCAGTACGGTTTTCAGGTGAGCGGCTCTATATGGGTGGCGCTGAGCGCGCTGCTGATCTGCCTGATCTGCGCCCGCGCTGCCCGTACCAACCGTCTGCTGCGCCCCTTGAAGGAAAACCGCGAGCGTCTGCGCCAGGCTGCCGCTGTGTTCGATTGCACCCGCGAAGGCGTGTTGGTCACCGATAGCGCGGGCCAGATCGTGCATGTCAATCGCGCGTTTATCACCATCACCGGCTACCGCCGTGAAGAGGTGCTGGGGCGGCAACCGAGCCTGTTCAAGTCCGGGCGCCATTCGTCGAATTTTTACCGGCAGATGTTCGAGACCCTCGAACTAGAGGGTGAATGGAGCGGCGAAATCTGGAACCGGCGCAAAAGCGGCGAGATTTATCCGCAGTGGCAAACCATCCGGGTCATCCATGACGACGACGGCCATGTCAGCCATTACGTCGCGGTGTTTTCCGATATCAGTGCCATCAAGGACTCCGAGCAAGAACTGGCGCACCTGGCCCATCACGACCCGCTGACCGACCTGCCAAACCGCCTGCTGTTCAGCGACCGCGCCGAACAGGCGCTGGCGTCGGCGCAGGTGCACAAACGTGGCTGTGCGTTACTGCTGCTGGACCTGGACCACTTCAAGATCATCAACGACAGCCTTGGCCACAACGTCGGTGACCAGTTGCTCAAGCGCGTGGGCGAGCGCCTGGCGGGCCTGTTCGGCCCCGGCGTGACCCTGGCGCGTCTGGGCGGGGATGAGTTCGCCGTGCTGGCGGAAAACTGTCCACAGGTGACCCAGGCGGCAGCCCTGGCGCACCGCATGCTCGCGGCGATGAAGGATCCGTTCGTGTTCGATGGCAACCAGCTGTTTATCAGCGCCAGCATTGGCATCAGCCTGTTTCCCGGCGATGCCCTGAGCGCCGAACAACTGCTGCGCAACGCCGATTCGGCGCTGTTCAAGGCCAAGAGCGCGGGCCGCGAAGGCTTCGCGCTGTACACCGAAGAGCTCACCGCCCACGCGCAAAGCCGGGTGGAAATCGCCGGCGAGTTGCGGCGCGCCCTCGACCGCGACGAACTGCGCGTCTACTACCAGCCGGTGCACAACCTGCAGGACGGCCGCCTGATCGGTGTCGAAGCGCTGGTGCGCTGGCAGCACCCCGAGCGCGGCCTGGTAGCGCCCGGCGAATTCATCCCCATCGCCGAGCGCACCGGGCTGATTGCCGATATCGACGGGTGGGTGATGCTCCAGGCCTGTCGGCAGATGTGCCGATGGCTGGCCGAGGGCAGGCCGCTGGGGTTCATGGCGGTCAACGTCTCCAGCCGGCTGTTCGCCCGGCGCGAGCTGTACGACCACGTGGCGCGGGTGCTGCACGACACCGGCCTGAACCCGGCTTTCCTGGAGTTGGAGGTCACCGAAAGCGCGGTGATGGACGACCCGGACATGGCCCTGGAACAGCTGCACCGCCTGCGCGAACTGGGCCTGCGCCTGGCCATCGATGACTTCGGCACCGGATATTCTTCCCTGCTGCGCCTCAAGCGCCTGCCGGTGCACAAACTCAAGATCGACCAGGGTTTCGTCGCCGGGTTGCCGGAGGATGACGATGACGTTGCCATCGTACGCGTGGTGATCGCCCTGGCCAAAAGCATGGGCATGCAGGTGCACGCCGAAGGCATCGAGCGGGTGGAGCAGGCGCGGTTCCTGCTGGCGCAGGCGTGCGATATGGGCCAGGGATACTGGTTTGGCAAGCCCAAGCCGGCCACAGACATTGAATGGTCAAACTCCCTCGCGATTCGAACTTGAAACCCAGTCGACTGTGGGAGGGGGCTTGCTCCCGATTGCGGTT
Organism: Pseudomonas sp. MH9.3; assembly: GCF_034354675.1. NCBI lineage: Bacteria > Pseudomonadati > Pseudomonadota > Gammaproteobacteria > Pseudomonadales > Pseudomonadaceae > Pseudomonas > Pseudomonas sp. MH9.3. The sequence continues at coordinate 3,937,398 of NZ_CP133785.1, forward strand.
TACCAGTTGGCACATTGATCAGTTGATCCGCCGCCATCGGGAGCAAGCCCCCTCCCACAATTGCATCTTCGTTCGAATTGAATTTTTAGTTATATAAACATTCTTAAATAGTATTTTTAAGAATATCCGCGCTTATCTACTATCGCTCCCACGCCGCAAGCAGTTCCGCCACTGCCAGGCACTATTCATTTCAGGAGCGAGACCATGAGCGCATCTCTTCGTAGCGTCGACGGCCAGGACGAAGCAGCCATTTTGCGTGAGATCCAGAGCGCGCTGCGCGACCTGCGGTTCGGCGCGGTGGAAATCACTGTGCACAACGCACAGGTGGTACAGATCGAACGTAAAGAGAAATTCCGTTTGCAGAACCCGGGTAACAAACCGAGCTAGGCAGCCACGGCGATTCGCAACACCCGCAACCATAAGAAAAAGCCAACACCCAGAATTCTAGGAGCTTCCATGTCGTCGATTCGCCGTTATGCCCTGGCCGCGCTGGCCAGTGCCGTGTTTGCCGGTTCCGCCGTTGCCAAGGACTACGAGTTGCTCAACGTCTCGTACGACCCCACCCGTGAGCTGTACCAGGACTACAACGCGGAGTTCACCAACTTCTGGAAGCAGTCCCACCCCGGCGACACCGTCAAGATCCAGCAATCCCACGGTGGTTCGGGCAAGCAGGGCCGTGCTGTGATCGACGGCCTGCGTGCCGACGTGGTGACCCTGGCCCTGGCCGGCGACATCGACGAAATCGCAAAATTGGGCAAAACCCTGCCGGAAAACTGGCAGACCCGCCTGCCGGACGCGAGCACGCCGTACACCTCGACCATCGTGTTCCTGGTGCGCAAGGGCAATCCCAAGGGCATCAAGGACTGGGGCGACCTGATCAAGAAAGACGTGTCGGTGATCACGCCGAACCCGAAAACCTCCGGCGGTGCGCGCTGGAACTTCCTCGCCGCCTGGGCCTATGGCCTCAAGGCCGGTGGCAGCGAAGCCAAGGCCCAGGAATACGTGAAGGAACTGTTCAAACACGTGCCGATCCTCGACACCGGGGCGCGCGGCTCGACCATCACCTTCGTCAACAACGGTCAGGGTGACGTGTTGCTGGCCTGGGAAAACGAAGCGTTCCTGGCACTGAAAGAAGACGGCGGCGCCGACAAGTTCGACATCGTCGTGCCGTCCCTGTCGATCCTCGCCGAACCACCGGTGGCCGTGGTCGACAAGAACGCCGAGAAAAAGGGCAACACCGAGATCGCCACCGAATACCTCAAGCACCTGTACAGCCCGGCTGGTCAGGAGATTGCGGCGAAGAACTTCTACCGCCCACGCGATGAAAAAGTCGCCGCCCAATACGCCCAGCAGTTCCCCAAACTGGACCTGGTGACTATCGACAAAGACTTCGGCGGCTGGAAAACTGCCCAACCGAAATTCTTCAACGACGGTGGCGTGTTCGACCAGATCTACACGGCGCAATAAACATACCGGCCTCCCTGTGGAATGCGGCCCGCTCCCACAAAAACTCATTCCTGCAGTGGTATCTACCCTTTAACCAAGGACTCTCATGTCGCGTCGTATCTCCCCCGTCATACCCGGCTTCGGGCTGACGCTGGGCTACACCGTGGTGTACCTCAGCCTGATTGTGCTCATCCCCCTGGCGGCGATGTTCGTCCACGCCGCTCAACTCACCTGGGATCAGTTCTGGGCCATCATCTCCGCTCCGCGCGTGCTGGCGGCGTTGAAACTGAGCTTCAGCACCGCGCTCTACGCCGCGCTGATCAACGGTGTGATCGGCACGCTGCTGGCTTGGGTGCTGGTGCGTTACACCTTCCCCGGTCGCAAGATCATCGATGCGATGATCGACTTGCCGTTCGCCCTGCCCACCGCCGTGGCCGGTATCGCGCTCACCGCGCTGTACACGCCGACCGGCCTGGTCGGGCAGTTCGCTGCCGACCTGGGCTTCAAGATCGCCTACACGCCCCTGGGCATCACCCTGGCGCTGACCTTCGTCACCCTGCCCTTCGTGGTGCGCACGGTGCAGCCGGTACTCGCCGACATCCCCCGGGAGATCGAAGAAGCCGCCGCCTGCCTGGGCGCCAAGCCGCTGCAGGTGTTCCGCTACATCCTCGTGCCCGCGCTGCTGCCGGCCTGGCTCACCGGCTTTGCGCTGGCGTTTGCCCGAGGCGTGGGTGAGTACGGTTCGGTGATCTTCATCGCCGGCAACATGCCGATGAAGACCGAAATCCTGCCGCTGCTGATCATGGTCAAGCTCGACCAGTACGACTACCGCGGTGCCACCTCCATCGGTGTGCTGATGCTGGTGGTTTCCTTTGTGTTGCTGCTGCTGATCAACTTGCTGCAGCGGCGCATCGAACGTCCATAAGGAGGCGCGGAACATGTCCCAATCGTCTATTTCCGCCGCGTCCTCGGCCAATGCGGCCCGGCGTGGCAGCGCGGTGTCGCGGCGTATCCTGATCGGCCTTGGCTGGCTGGTGTTTGCGCTGTTTTTGCTGCTGCCGCTGTTTATCGTGGTGTCCCAGGGCCTGAAGAACGGCCTCGGCGCGTTTTTCGCGGCCATCCTCGAACCCGACGCGCTGTCGGCGCTGAAACTCACGGTGATCGCCGTGGCGATTTCGGTGCCGCTCAACGTGGTGTTCGGCGTCAGCGCGGCCTGGTGCGTGAGCAAGTACTCGTTCCGTGGCAAGAGCATCCTGGTGACGCTGATCGACTTGCCGTTCTCGGTATCGCCGGTGATCGCGGGCCTCGTCTACGTGCTGATGTTCGGCGCCCAGGGCTTCTTCGGGCCGTGGTTGCAGGAGCACGATATTCAGATCGTGTTCGCGTTGCCCGGCATCGTGCTGGCGACCATTTTTGTCACGGTGCCGTTCGTGGCCCGTGAGCTGATCCCGCTGATGCAGGAGCAGGGCACCCAGGAAGAGGAGGCCGCGCGCCTGCTCGGCGCCAATGGCTGGCAGATGTTCTGGCACGTGACCGTGCCGAACATCAAATGGGGCCTGATCTACGGCGTGGTGCTGTGTACTGCGCGGGCCATGGGCGAATTCGGCGCGGTGTCGGTGGTGTCCGGGCACATTCGCGGCGTCACCAACACCCTGCCGCTGCACGTCGAGATTCTCTACAACGAATACAACCACGTTGCCGCGTTTGCGGTGGCCAGCCTGTTGCTGATCCTGGCGCTCTTCATCCTGCTGCTCAAGCAGTGGAGCGAGAACCGTATCAACCGCCTGCGCAACAGCGCCGGTGAGGAATAAGTCATGTCGATCGAAGTCCGTAATGTCAGCAAGAACTTCAACGCTTTCAAGGCTCTGAACAGCATCAATCTGGACATCCAGAGTGGCGAGCTGGTGGCGTTGCTGGGCCCGTCCGGCTGCGGCAAGACCACCTTGCTGCGCATCATTGCCGGGCTGGAAACCCCGGATGACGGCAGCATCGTGTTCCATGGCGAAGACGTCTCCGGCCACGATGTGCGCGATCGCAACGTCGGCTTTGTGTTCCAGCACTACGCGCTGTTCCGCCACATGACCGTGTTCGACAACGTCGCCTTCGGCCTGCGCATGAAACCGAAAAACCAGCGCCCGAATGAAAGCCAGATCGCCGCCAAGGTTCACGAGCTGCTCAACATGGTGCAGCTCGATTGGCTGTCGGATCGCTACCCGGAACAACTCTCCGGCGGCCAGCGCCAGCGCATCGCCCTGGCGCGCGCGTTGGCGGTCGAGCCCAAGGTGCTGCTGCTGGATGAGCCGTTCGGCGCCCTCGACGCCAAGGTGCGTAAAGAGCTGCGCCGCTGGCTGGCGCGCCTGCACGAAGACATCAACCTGACCTCGGTGTTCGTGACCCACGACCAGGAAGAGGCGATGGAAGTCGCCGACCGCATCGTGGTGATGAACAAGGGCGTGATCGAGCAGATCGGCTCACCGGGTGAAGTCTACGAAAATCCGGCCAGCGATTTTGTGTATCACTTCCTTGGTGACTCCAACCGCCTGCACCTGGGCGAAGACCAGCACGTGCTGTTCCGCCCGCATGAGGTGTCGCTGTCACGCCATGAGCTGGAGGATCACCACGCGGCCGAGGTGCGCGATATTCGCCCGCTGGGCGCGACTACGCGGGTGACGTTGAAGGTCGAAGGCCAGAGCGAGCTGATCGAAGCCGAAGTGGTGAAAGACCACGACAGCCTCACCGGCCTGGCGCGCGGGGAGACGTTATTCTTCAAACCCAAGGTCTGGCAAAAAGCCTGACAACCCCGCCATACCCAATGTGAAAATCGGGCCGATGTGGGAGGGGGCTTGCTCCCGATAGCGGTGTATCAGCCACCTGTTCAGCAGCTGACCCACTGCCATCGGGAGCAAGCCCCCTCCCACATTCAGATTTCACTCGGTTTTAGATCACGGCGTGCCATTGGCCCGGAGCGCGCTTCGATCTGCTGTTTCAGCTCGCGTCGCAACCCCAGCAAAAACGCCGCCTCCGCCACCACGAACAACGGCCCCACAATCAGCCCCGACACATCATCCACAAACGCGGGCTTGCGGCCTTCGTAGTAGTGCCCGACAAACTGAATCACCCAGCCCACCACGAACAGACCGATGCCGCTGCTCAGCCACACCAGCGTGCTCTGCGCGGCCAGCGCGTGCCCGGCCCACACCGACAAGCCCATCAGCACCGTCATCAGCACGCCCAGGGCCAGTTCCAGGCGCAGGTAAAACCACGCCGAAAACAACGCCACGATCACCGCGGGTGAAATCCACAGACCGCCGACTGTCCATTCGGGGCGCGACAGCAGTACGGCCACCGCCACCACAATCAACGGAATACCGATGAAGTGGCTGGCGATATTGCGTGGGTCCCGGTGATAGGCGGCGTATTGGCTGAGGTGGTCGACGAGGCTTTTCATTGTTGTTCCTCCTGTTGGAGGCTTGAGCATAACCTACGAGCCGCGATAGGTAGAGAACCCGTAAGGGCTCAGCAACAGCGGGATGTGGTAATGCTGGTCGGCCTGCTTGACCTGGAAAATCACCGGGACTTCCGGGAAAAACGTCTCGCGGTTGGCCTTTTTGTAATAGTCGCCAGTCTTGAATACCACGCGGTATTCACCCGGCGTCATGCTGCGGTTGGCGGGGAACAGTTCGGCGATGCGCCCTTGCGGGTTGGTGACGCCTGCAGACAGCGATTGCCATTGATCGCCCACGTGCTGCTCCAGGGTGACGTTCACGCCGGCACTCGGCAGGCCGTTTTCCAGGTTGAGCACATGTACGCTCAACGGGTTGCCGTCGGCCTGGGCCAGGGTGCACAGGCCGCTGAGGCTGAGGGCGGCGAGGGTCATGCTGAGGGTTTTCATCGAGAAGTCCTTTTGAGGGAGTTGGAATCAGAGGGAAGTTTTCAGGCCCAGTTGCTCGGCGGCCTGTAGTGCGCAGGACTCGTCCTGGGCTGCGCCGCCGGCACCGGCGACGCCCAGCGCGCCGACCAGCTCAGCGTCGGCGAACAACGGCACGCCGCCACCGAGCAACAGCAACTCGGGCAAGCTGTTAAGGTTGGCGGCTTCGGGGTTGTTGCGCGCCCGTTCGGCAAACAGCCGGGTCGGCGTTTTGGTCGACAGCGCGGTGTACGCCTTGCGCTGGCTGGCGAAGCTGTTGTGCGGCCCGACGCCGTCCGCCCGCAGACCCAGCAGCAGGTTGCCGCCACGGTCGAGTACGGTCAGCGCGGCGCTGCAATGGGTGAGGCTCGCATCGGCCAGTTGGCGCGCGGTGTGCAAATCCAGCGTGGCGTAGCGGGGCAGTTGCGGCGTCGCCAGGGCTGCGGTGCAGACGGCGAGGCTGAGGAACAGGGCAGTGCGATGCATGGTGATGGCTCCAGAAAGCAGGCCGTCACGGTAGCCAGTGAACGTGGTCAGAAGCCGCACAATTTGATGACAGGTTTGTAATCAAACCCAGAGGTAAGGCATGCAGGTGTTGTTAGTGGAAGACCAGCCCGAGCTGGCGCAGCGTATGGCCCAGGGCTTGAGCGAAGCGGGCTTCGGCGTGGAAGTCGCGGCCAACGGCATGGCGGCGCAGCGGTTTGTGGAAAGCACCGTGTACGACCTGGTGATCCTGGATGTGATGCTGCCCGGGCTGAACGCCTGGAAGCTGCAACAGGCCATTCGGCAGCGCGGCGACACGCCGGTACTGTTCCTGACCACGCCGGGCGGGATCGAAGATCGCCTGCGCGGGTTGGAGTTGCATGAGGATGACTACCTGCTCAAACCGTTCGAGGCCAGGACGTTGGTGGCGCGGGTGAGGAAGCTGTTGCGGCGTGATCGCGGGCGGTGAATGCCTGGGCCATCGCTATCGGGAGCAAGCCCCCTCCCACAGTTTGATCTGTGAACACATTCAAGTGGGGAGCAAGTTTTCCCTGTTTAGCTTTGTGAATACAGTCAAATGTGGGAGGGGGCTTGCTCCCGATGAGGCCCCCAAAAACACCCCACATCCCGCTACCGCAACCCATCCCTGAACTGCCCCGGGGTGATCCCCGTCCAGCGCTTGAACGCCCGGCTGAAACTGCTGGTGTCGGCAAACCCCAGCAGATGACTGATCTCAGCCAATGAGCACTGCGGATCGCGCAAATGCTGCAGCGCCAGATTCTCCCGGCACTCATTGAGCAGCGCATCAAAGCGACACCCCTCATCCGCAAGATGCCGCTGCAGGCTGCGCAGGCTCAAGTGCAGCGCCTGGGCAATGCGCTCGGCGCCCGGCTCGCCGTCGGGCAATTGCGCCTCGATGGCGGCGCGTACCTTGCGCTCCCAGGTCAGCGGTTGCAGTTGCGCCAGGGTGCGCTTGAGCACGGTTTCGTTGTGTTCGGCCAGCTCCGGGTTGGCGTCGTCCAGGTGGCTGTCGAAATCGTGGGCGGCGAACTCCAGACGGTCCTCCTCAGCGCCAAAAAACACGGGTGCGCGGAACACCGTGTGCCACGGGCCGGCATCGGCCGGTTCGGCGCGGCGCAGGTACACGGCCAACGGCGCATAGTCGCGGCCCAGGCGGTTGCGGCAGGTGCGCACATAGATCGCCGCAAACGCATCGATGGCTTCCGGTGCCGGTGCCGGGCTGCCTTCGGGTTGCAGCAGACGAAAGCTGTAGTGATCGCCGTGACGGGTCAACTCCAGGCTCAGCGCATCGCTGACCACCTGGTGATAACGCACGATGCGCTCGAACACCTCACGCAGACTGCCGCTGGCCACCAGTGCGTAACCCAGCGCGTGAAACGTGGTGGGACTGACAAACCGCGACACCCGCAAACCAATCGCCGGGTCACCGCTGGCCTGCACCGCCAGCGCCCACAGGCGCGTGGTGGCCGACAGCGGATAACGCGCATTGGGGTCGTCCATCTGCTGCGGGTCGAGCCCGGCCTGCATGCACAGCGCGGCGCTGTCGAGGCCCAGGGCATCGAGCTGCTTGCGCAGGGCGCGGGTCCAACTGGCGAGGGACGTGGGTTCGGTCATGGCGATTGGCGCTTGCGGTCAACAGGTTGGCGTGTGGGGCTGATGCCCTGACGTACCGCGTGAGTCAGGATACATCCATCAATAAACAGAGGATGGGAGCATGGACGGTACTTCTGCAAGCCCCCGGCAGATGAACGCGCAACAGCGTGCCGCGCATATCCGTGAAGTGGTGCTGGCCGAAGGCGTGCGTCTGCGCCGGCAGCACCCCTGGCTGTCGCATCAGGACGCCCTCGGCGCGGGCATCCTGGCCTTCGCTTTGCTGGGCATGATCGGTTCGGCGGCGCTGTATATCACCGGGTATATGGCCTGGTGGGCGTGCCTGCTGCTCAATGCGTTTCTGGCCTCGTTGACCCACGAGCTGGAACATGACCTGATCCACAGCATGTACTTTCGCAAGCAGCGTGTGCCCCACAACCTGATGATGGGCCTGGTGTGGCTGGCGCGCCCGAGCACCATCAACCCGTGGATACGCCGGCACCTGCACCTCAACCATCACAAGTTCTCCGGCACCGAAGCCGATATGGAAGAGCGCGCCATCACCAATGGCGAGCCTTGGGGCTTTGCGCGTTTGCTGATGGTGGGCGATAACCTGATGTCGGCGTTGATCCGCCTGCTGCGCGCCAACACCTGGGGCCACAAGTTCAAGATCCTCAAGCGCGTTGTGTGGGTCTACGCGCCGCTGGCGCTGCTGCATTGGGGCGCGTGGTATGTCTTCCTCGGCTTCCATGCCGCCAATGGCATCGCCAGCCTGTTGGGCGCGCCGATCGACTGGTCGGCCGGCACCTTGCAGATGATGCAGGTGATCGACATTGCTGCTGTGGTGATCATCGGTCCCAACGTGCTTCGCACGTTCTGCCTGCACTTTGTCAGCTCCAACATGCACTACTACGGCGATGTGGAGCTGGGCAATGTGCTCCAGCAGACCCAGGTGCTCAACCCCTGGTGGCTATGGCCGATGCAGGCGTTCTGCTTCAATTTCGGCAGCACCCACGGGATTCACCATTTTGTAGTGAAGGAGCCGTTTTACATCCGCCAGATGACCGCCAAGGTGGGGCATAAGGTGATGGCCGAGATGGGTGTGCGCTTCAATGATTTCGGCACGTTTGCGCGGGCCAATCGGCTGGAGCCGACTGCGCACGCTTGAAAGAATTATTGCCGAAATGCAGGTGTGGCGAGCCCTAATGCCGTTCAGTTAAGCGCAGATTCCCTGTGGCGAGCAGGCTTGTCCTGCGTTGGGCTGCGCAGCAGCCCCAAAACCAGACGCTGAGCCGTATCAGGTACACCGCGTTTTGCTCGATTGGGGGCGCTTCGCACCCCAACGCGGGGCAAGCCCGCTGGCCACTGGAAGATCAGTTGGACGTTAAAGGTCCATCCGCACAGCTCGCCGGGCTGAACAGCCGCGTTACCAGCAGCATCGCCAGCACCGTCACGGTCAGCACGATCCAGGCGCTGACAAAATGGCCGGTGAGTTCGCGCAGCCAACCGGTCAGCCACGGCGAAATCGCATTGATCAAAAAGCCCACACCCTGCACGAACGCGGCCAGTTGCCCGGCCTGGCGCGGGTCGCGGTGGTGGTCGAGGGTCAGCAGCAGGCTCAGGGCAAAACACGCGCCCAGGCCGAAGCCGCACAGCGCTACCCACAGGTGCGGCAGGGTCTGCGGCGCGAGGATCAATCCCAGATAACCGATGGCCTGTGCCGACAGGCTTATGCCGAGCAGCGGGCGACGGTCGCTGCCACGTTGCGCGAGCACCGGCATCAGCAGCGCGGCAAGCACCTGGAAGATCGTCATGTACGCCAGCAGCGAACCGCTGGGCAGCACGTCCCAGCCCAGTTGCTGATAGTACGCGGGCAGCCAGGCCACCAGGCTCATGTAGCCGCAATTGACCAAACCGAAATACAGCGCCAGCAGCCACGCGCGACGATTGCGCAGCCCTTTGAAAACCGGTGCCACTTGCGCATTTCTCGCCGCGCCCAGGGGCAACCATGCCCACAACAGCAACGCCCCCAGCGCGGGCAGCAGCCATACGCCAAGCCCCGCCTGCCACTGCTGGAAATGCGTGGCCACCACCGGGCTGAGCAACGCTGCCAGCCCGCCGCCGGCCATCAGCGAGGCCGAGTACACGCCCATCGCCACCGGCACGCGCTGGTGAAATTCACGTTTGATCATTGCCGGCACCAGCGTCTGGATCAGCGCCACCCCCGCGCCGCCCAGCAGCGCCGTCACCAGCAGCGCCGATGCCTGGCCCAGCAGCCAGCGCGCCAGGCATGCCAGCAGAATCATCATCAGGCCCAGGGCGATGCCACGGCGCTCACCCAAGCGCGCCTCCACACGCACCCCCACCAGTGCCACCAGGCCCATGCACACCACCGGCAAACTGGTGAGCAGGGCGCTGCTCTGAAAACTCAGGCCCGTCGCCTGGCGAATCTCGCCGAGCAGTGGGCTGATGGAACTGAGGATCGGCCGCAGGTTAAGACCCAGCACCACCAGCAGGCCCCAGCCAGCAAGTCGGCCCGCGAGTGAAGAATTAAGCGCCATGCAGATCCGTCCCTGAACATCAAAAACACCCAGTATGAAGAGCCCGACCCCAACTTGCAGCTTGCAGCTAAAAACTTGATTATGTCTTTTAGTTATTAATAAATAGCTTCTTATTCCTTAACGGATATAAACCCCATCCCTATACTGTCCAGCAACGCTAAACGCTGCAGGAGGGCACACCCATGCACAGCGAGTCGATTCGTTACCTGATCGTGCCGGGCTGGCAAGGATCGCCAGAAGATCATTGGCAAAGTCACTGGCAGAACAGCCTGCCCAACAGCGCGCGCGTGGAGCAGGCCGACTGGCTCACCCCGCGCCGTGAAGACTGGGTGGCCGCACTGGCCGAAGCCATCGCGGCCGACAGCACGCCGGTGATCCTGATCGCCCACAGCCTGGGCTGCATCACCGTCGCTCACTGGGCGGCCACCGCGCCGGTGCACTTTTTGCGGCAGGTGCGCGGTGCCCTGCTGGTGGCGCCGGCCGATGTAGAGCGCCCGGCTTGCGCCCCGGCCCTGCGCAACTTCGCGCCGATTCCGACCGACTTGCTGCCGTTTCCCAGCCAGGTGGTCAGTTCCGACAACGACAGTGCCGTCAGCGCCCCGCGTGCCCTGGAACTGGCCCGCAACTGGGGTGCCGAAGCGGGCATCTTGTCCGGTGCCGGGCATATCAATGTGAAGTCTGGTCACCGGCGCTGGGAGCAGGGCTTCGCCTACCTCTATCGCCTGCAAAGTCGCCTTGAGCACCACGCCCGGCGTAGCGCATAAATTTTTCAACGCCCCGTCCCTGAGTGGATTGGGGCGGGAGCCTGCCATGAGTCTGCATGAAACCTTCGGCCAGCCACTGCTGACCTTCCCCGACGCCGAAAAGAGCCCGCTGAGCATCCGCGCCAAGGCACTGGTGTTTGTCGACCCACGTTCACGGCAATTGCGCGAAGACCTCGAAAGCCTGGCCCCACGCGCCTTGCCCGTGTTGATTCGCGGCGAGACCGGCAGCGGCAAGGAGCTGCTGGCGCGGCATATCCACCGAGGCAGTGATCGCAGCGGGCTGTTTGTGTCGGTCAACTGCGGCGCGATCAGCCCCACCTACGCCGATGCCGAATTGTTCGGTTATGCCGCCGGCAGCCACAGCGGCGCGGTGAGCAGCCGCGCTGGCTGGTTTGGCTCGGCCAATGGCGGCACCTTGTACCTGGATGAGATCGGCGACCTGCCGCTGCCGATCCAGGTCAAGTTGCTTGCGGCCCTGGAAAACCATGAAGTCACCCGCGTCGGTGCCCAGCAGCCAAGCCCGGTGGACGTGCGCCTGGTGGCGGCAACCAGCATCGACCTGGCCCAGGCCGTGGCGGCCGGAAAATTCAATGAGCGGCTGTTTCATTACTTGAGCGAAGGCAAGCTGGAGTTGCCGGCGCTGCGCGAGCGGGTGGGCGACATCCTGTCCCTGGCCGAATATTTCCTCGGCATCTACAGTCAACGCCTGGAGTTGCCGGTGCCGCTGATCAGCGAAGCGGCCCAGCGCGTGCTGGAGCAACACAGCTGGCCGGGCAATACCCGTGAGCTGGAAAACGTTATTCACTTCGCGTTACTGGTGAGCAGCGGCGATGAGATCCTGCCGGAGCATTTGAACCTGCCGGTGGCCGGTTCTGCGCTGGAACAGGTACGACGGATTTACCAGAGCGCCAGCCCTGCCGAGCAGGAAACCCTGCTGAAATTCCTGCATGAGCAAAATGGAATATCAACGTGAATAAAAGATATTGTTCGGGAATAAAAAATATCGGTATTGTCCGCTTCACGCCGCGATAGCACATCGCTGGCACCTTACATAAAAACGGTCGTCAGAGACGCCCCGCACTTTCGATTAAGGACACTGCATGAAAAAGGTTTTGCTGTTTACCGCATTGGCGGCTGCCCTGAGTGCCGGCTTCGCCCAGGCCAACGAGAAACTGGTGGTGGCCGCGACGCCGGTGCCGCACGCCGAGATCCTCGAGCTGGTCAAGCCGACCCTGGCCAAGGAAGGCGTGGACCTGCAGGTCAAGGTCTTCACCGACTACGTACAGCCCAACGTGCAAGTGGCCGAGAAGCGTCTGGACGCCAACTACTTCCAGACCCTGCCGTACCTGGAAAACTTCAACAAGGGCAAGGGCACCAACCTGGTCACCGTGATCGGCGTGCACGTTGAACCCTTCGGCGCTTACTCGAAAAAGATCCAGAAAATCGAAGACCTCAAGGACGGCGCCACCGTTGCCATCCCGAACGAGGGCTCCAACAGCGGCCGTGCCCTGCTGCTGCTGCAAAAGAACGGCGTGATCACCCTGAAAGACCCGACCAATGCGCTGTCCACGCCAAAAGATATCGCCAGCAACCCGAAACACCTGAAGTTCCGCGAGCTGGAATCGGCACTGCTGCCACGCATGCTCGACCAGGTTGACCTGGCGCTGATCAACACCAACTACGCTCTGGAAGCCGGCCTCAACCCGGCCAAGGACGCGCTGATCATCGAAGACGCCAAGTCGCCGTACGTGAACTTCCTGGTAGCCCGTCCGGACAACAAGGACAGCGACGCCATCCAGAAACTGGCCAAGGCGCTGACCAGCCCGGAAGTGAAAGCCTTCATCGAGAAAAAATACGGCGGCGCGGTCGTGCCGGCGTTCTGATGTAACGCAAAACCCCTTCAAGGTTTCAACGCCGACGGCTTCTACAGCGTCGGCGTTTTTTTGTTTAAGACCCAATCAAAACTGTGGGAGGGGGCTTGCTGCCGATAGCGGCGTTCCAGTCACTCAAGTAATAACCGAGACACCGTCATCGGGAGCGAGCCCCCTCCCGCTTTTATCCTCGGCACCCTGGCAACGTTTCTCAAAGTCGTGGGCGTGACGTTGCAAGTGGGCCTGATCGCCATTGCCACTTCCCTGCTGGTAGCGCTGATCAACGCCGCGCTGCTGGTGTTTCGCACGCCGTATCTGGCGCGCCTGGTTGCGTGGTATGTGGAGCTGGCGCGCAACACGCCGCTGCTGATCCAGCTGTTTTTTGTGTACTTCGCGCTGCCGGCCGGGCGTGGCGATGCGTATGCCCAGGACAACCTGGTGCTGTTCAGCTGGGCCAAGCAGAACCCGGGCTACCGCGTGCTGGACGAGAAACTCGGTGATGAAGCGTCGATTGCACCGGCGGTGAAGAAGGGCAATATCGAACTGCGTGACTGGGTGAATGTGGAGTTGGCCAAGCTGGGTGAGGAGAAGTTTTTGCTCAAGCTGTACGACCAATATGTGCGCAAGGAATTGAGCGATGACACCAAGCCTGAGAGTGTGATTGTCGAAGGCGGCAAGTGGAAGGGCTGATTATTCATTGATGGTCATGGCCCCATCGGTGGCAAGCCCCCTCCCACATTTGACGGTATTCACACATCAGAATCTGTGAACCCGATCCAGTGTGGGAGGGGGCTTGCCCCCGATAAGGCCGGTGCATGCCAAGACTACTCCGGCCAATGCCACGCCGGTGCATCCAGCATCCCTTGCCCGACAATTTGCGTCTGCCCCATCACCTTCTCCAGCACAATCGAGTTACACCCCTCATCCTGCTCCAGTGCGGCAATCAACCGGCTGGCATGGGACACCACCCACACCTGGCACTGCTGCGATGCCTGAATGATCAGGCGCGCCAACGCCGGCAGCAAATCCGGGTGCAGGCTGGTTTCCGGCTCGTTCAGCACCATCATGCTCGGCGGCCTGGGTGTCAGCAGCGCGGCGATCAGCAGCAGATAGCGCAAGGTGCCGTCGGACAACTCAGCCGCCGACAATGGCCGCAGCAACCCTTCCTGATAAAACTCGATGGCGAAGCGTCCACCCTGTAACGGCTCGATATTCAGCCGCGCACCGGGAAATGCATCACTGATCGCGTGCTGCAACGCCTCGGGGTCGCCGATCTCGCGAATGGTCTGCAACGCGGCCGCCAGATCGCGCCCGTCGTGATGTAGCACCGGTGTCCGCGTGCCCAGTTGCGGCTGGCGTACCGGCGCATCCACGTCACTGCGAAAGTGATCATAAAAGCGCCAGCCGCGAATACTCTCGCGCAGCAGTAACACCTCCGGCGAGCCGCGCAAATTACCGACCTGGTCGAACAGGCTCTGGTAATTCGGCGTGTGCTGGGCCAGCACATCCCAGGCGCGGCCGTCACGGGCGCGCACCATTGGCCCGGAGCGCTGCACCAGCAGGCTGGCCGGGCGGTAAATATGCCCGGCCCAGATGCATTCCTTTTTCACTTGCGGGTCCAGCGAGAAATACGACGCGCTGGGTTCAGGCAACCCTAACGAGATGGCATAGCTGAAGTCTTCGGCGGCAAAGCCCAGGCGCAGGCGTTTGACGCCCTGGCGTACGCTGGGCTCGACCGCCACCTCGCCATTGCGCATGCGCCGGCTGATAGTCTGCGGCCCGGCCCAGAATGTGGAATCCAGCCCACCCTCGCGCGCCAGTGCATTGATCACCCCGCCCTGGGCGGTTTCGGCCAGCAGGCGCAAGGCTCGATAGAGGTTGGATTTGCCGCTGCCATTGGCCCCGGTGATCAGGTTCAAGCGATCAAGCGGCACCACCAATTTATTGATCGAGCGGTAATTGGCCACCGCGAGGGTCTTGAGCATGGGGATTCATTCGGCTTGGGAACCATCGGAGTATGTAAGCCTCCATGCAGATAAGGAACCCTGAACTACGCTCACAGTCGCATACTCACTGGCAAGTCGGCATCACGCAAAAGGAGCCTGCATGGGCGGTCGTATTTCCACCTGTATTTTCGGATTTGGCCTACTGGCGCTACTGAGCGGCTGTAGTGAAGAAAACGCCGAGCCCAAGCAGCATTCCCGGGTCTTTGTGCAAACCGTTGCGCCGGCGGATTTCGCCGCAGCGGTGACCCTGACCGGTGATATCCAGGCCCGTGTACAGACCGACCTGTCCTTTCGCGTGGGCGGCAAGATCATCCAGCGCATGGTCGATGTGGGCGATCGCGTCACGGCCAAACAAGTGCTGGCCAGGCTCGATCCCAAGGATCTGCAGACCAACGTCGATTCGGCCCAGGCCCAGGTGGTCGCCGAGCAGGCGCGGGTCAAGCAGACCGCCGCCGCCTTCGTGCGCCAGGAAAAACTGCTGCCCAAGGGCTACACCAGCCGCAGTGAATACGATTCGGCCCAGGCCGCCTTGCGCAGCAGCCAAAGCGCATTGGCCGCCGCCCAGGCGCAGTTGGCCAACGCCCGCGAACAACTGAGCTACACCGCGCTGATAGCTGACGCCCCCGGTGTGATTACCGCGCGCCAGGCCGAGGTGGGCCAGGTGGTGCAGGCCACGATGCCGATTTTCAGCCTGGCCACCGATGGCGAGCGCGATGCCGTGTTCAACGTCTATGAGTCGCTGCTGGGGCAGCCTGCGCCACAGACGCCGATCACCGTGAGCCTGCTCGACAACCCGAGCATTCAGGCAGTGGGCAAAGTGCGTGAAGTCACCCCCGCCGTGGCTGCCAACACTGGCACCGTGCAGGTCAAGATTGCCCTGCAAAGCCTGCCCAAGGGCATGCAACTGGGTTCGGTGGTGAGCGCGACCGCCAAGGGCAAGGCCGCGCCCAGTGTCGAGCTGCCCTGGTCGGCCCTGACCAAAGACATCAACGACCCCGCCGTATGGCTGGTCGACGGCGACGGCAAGGCGCAGTTGCACAAGGTCAGCGTGGCGCGCTACCTCACCGGCAAAGTGATCATCGGTGACGGCCTCAAGGGCGGCGAAAAAGTCGTGGTGGCGGGTGGGCAGTTGCTGCATCCCGGCATGCTTGTCGAGATTGCCCAGCCAGGAGCGCAGCCATGAAGCGCCTGACCGCTCTGCTGGCCGCCAGCCTGTTGCTGACGGCCTGTTCCAAGGAAGAAGCGCCGCCCGAGCCGGTGCGCCCGGTGCTGTCGATGCAAGTGAAGGCTGAAGACCAGGAAACCTTCGGCCGCTTCGCCGGCACCATCCAGGCCCGCTATGAAAGCAACCTCGGCTTTCGCGTGCCCGGCCGCATTGCGCGGCGCGCCGTGGACGTGGGCGCCGAAGTGGAGAAGGGCGCCCTGCTCGCCGTGCTCGACCCCACCGATCAGCAAAACCAGCTGCGCGCCGCCCAGGGCGACCTCGCCCGCGTGCAGGCGCAGTACATCAACGCCCAGGCCAACGCCCGTCGGCAGCAGGAACTGTTCAACCGCGGCGTCGGCGCCCAGGCCCAGTTGGACGTGGCGCAGACCGACCTGAAAACCACCCGCGCCACCCTTGAGCAAGCCCAGGCCTCGGTCAACCAGGCCAGGGACCAGCTCAACTACGCCGAACTGCGCACCGACCACGCCGGTATCGTCACGGCCTGGAACGCCGAGGCTGGCCAGGTGGTGACGGCCGGCCAGCAAGTGGTGACCCTGGCCCGCCCGGACATCAAGGAAGCGGTGATCGACCTGCCGGCGGGCCTCGCCGAGCGTCTGCCGGCAGACGTGGTGTTTCTGGTGGCCGGGCAGCTCGACCCCGGCGTCAATACCACCGCCGTCGTGCGCGAGATCGAACCCCAGGCCCAAAGCGCCACGCGCACCCGTCGCGCGCGCCTGACCCTGGCCGAGACACCGCCCGCCTTTCGCCTGGGCACGGCGATCAGCGTCACATTGAGCAGCGCCATTGCGCCGCGTATCGAGCTGCCCCTGAGTGCCTTGCAGGAGGTCGACGGCACCACCCGCATCTGGCTGCTCGACACCCAGAGCCAGACGGTGCAGCCGCGCGATGTCACGGTGCTCAGCCGTGACAGCGACAGCGTCTTGCTCAAGGGCGGGGTCAAGCCCGGCGAGCGCGTCGTCACCGCCGGCGTGAACAGCCTGAAACCCGGGCAGAAAGTCAAAATCGACAAGGACAGCCCGCGATGAAACGCAGCTTCAACTTATCCGACTGGGCCCTCAAGCATCAGTCCTTCGTCTGGTACCTGATGTTCGTCGCGCTGCTGATGGGCGTGTTCTCGTACATGAACCTGGGGCGTGAGGAAGACCCCTCGTTCACCATCAAGACCATGGTGATCCAGACCCGCTGGCCGGGCGCGACCCAGGAAGAAACCCTCAAGCAGGTCACCGACCGCATCGAGAAAAAACTCGAAGAACTCGATGCCCTCGACTACGTGAAAAGCTACACGCGACCGGGCGAGTCCACGGTGTTCGTGTTCCTCAAGGACACCACCAGCGCCAGGGACATCCCGGACACCTGGTACCAGGTGCGCAAGAAGATCGACGACATTCGCGGCAGCTTCCCCCAGGGCTTGCAGGGGCCTTCGTTCAACGACGAGTTCGGTGACGTGTTCGGTTCGGTGTATGCCTTTACCGGCGACGGCCTGTCGATGCGCCAGCTGCGCGACTATGTGGAGCAGGTGCGTGCCGAGATTCGTTCGGTGCCGGGGCTGGGCAAGGTCGAGATGATCGGCCAGCAGGACGAAGTGATCTACCTCAATTTTTCCACGCGCAAACTGGCCGCCCTCGGGGTTGATCAGCGCCAGGTGGTGCAAAGCCTGCAATCGCAGAACGCGGTGACCCCCGCCGGGGTGATCGAGGCCGGGCCGGAGCGGATTTCCGTGCGCACCTCCGGGCAGTTCGCCTCGGAAAAGGACCTGGCCAACGTCAACCTGCGCCTCAATGACCGCTTCTACCGTTTGGCCGATATCGCCGAGATCAGCCGTGGCTACGTCGACCCCGCGCGGCCGATGTTCCGCTTCAACGGTAAACCGGCAATCGGCCTGGCGATTGCCATGCAGAAGGGCGGCAATATCCAGTCGTTCGGCAAGGCGCTGCACACGCGCATGGACGAACTGACCGCCGACCTGCCGGTGGGCGTGGGCGTACACAAGGTGTCCGACCAGGCTGAGGTAGTGGAAGAAGCCGTCGGCGGTTTCACCAGCGCGTTGTTCGAAGCGGTGATCATCGTGCTGGTGGTGAGCTTCATCAGCCTGGGCATGCGCGCGGGCCTGGTGGTGGCGTGTTCGATTCCGCTGGTGCTGGCGCTGGTGTTCGTGTTCATGGAATACAGCGGCATCACCATGCAGCGCGTGTCCCTGGGCGCGCTGATCATCGCCCTCGGCCTGCTGGTGGACGACGCGATGATCACCGTGGAAATGATGATCACGCGGCTGGAAAAAGGCGAAACCAAGGAGCAGGCGGCGACCTACGCCTACACCTCCACTGCCTTCCCGATGCTCACCGGTACGCTGGTGACCGTGGCCGGCTTTGTGCCTATCGGCCTCAACGCCAGTTCGGCAGGGGAATACACCTTCACGCTGTTCGCGGTGATTGCCGTGGCCATGCTGGTGTCGTGGGTGGTGGCGGTGCTGTTTGCGCCGGTGATCGGCGTGCATATCCTCAGCGCCAATGTGAAACCGCACAACGGTGAGCCGGGACGCATTGGCCGTGCCTTCAACGGCGGCATGCTGTGGGCGATGCGTAATCGCTGGTGGGCCATCGGCATCACTGTGGGGCTGTTCGTGGCGTCGGTGTTTTCCATGCAGTTCGTGCAGAACCAGTTTTTCCCGTCGTCGGACCGCCCGGAAGTGCTCGTCGACCTGAACCTGCCGCAAAACGCCTCGATCAACGAAACCCGCAAGACCGTCGACCGCCTCGAAGCGATCATCAAGGACGACCCGGATATCGCGCGCTGGAGCACCTACATCGGGCAGGGCGCGATCCGTTTCTACCTGCCCCTCGACCAGCAACTGGAAAATCCGTACTACGCGCAGTTGGTGATTGTCAGCAAAGGCCTGGAAGAACGTGGCGCGTTGATCGCGCGTCTGCAAAAGCGCCTGCGCGATGACTTTGTCGGCATCGGCAGCTATGTGCAGCCGCTGGAAATGGGCCCGCCGGTAGGGCGGCCGGTGCAGTATCGCGTGTCGGGCAATGACACCGACCAGGTGCGCAAGCACGCCATCGAACTGGCGACCCTGCTTGACCAGAACGATCACCTGGGCGAGATCATCTACGACTGGAACGAGCCGGGCAAAGTGCTGCGTATCGACATTGCCCAGGACAAGGCGCGGCAACTGGGGTTGTCGTCGGAAGACGTGGCGCAGTTGATGAACAGCGTGGTCAGCGGTGCCTCGGTGACCCAGGTGCACGACGACATCTACCTGATCAACGTGGTCGGTCGCGCCGAAGACGCCGAACGCGGCACGCCGGAAACCCTGCAGAACCTGCAGATTGTCACGCCCAACGGCACCTCGATTCCGCTGCTGGCGTTCGCCACCGTGCGCTACGAGCTGGAGCAGCCGCTGGTGTGGCGCCGCGACCGCAAGCCGACCATCACGGTCAAGGCCTCGGTACGCGATGAGATACAGCCCACCGACCTGGTCAAGCAGCTCAAACCCGAGATCGACACGTTCAGCGCCGGCCTGCCGGTGGGCTACAAGGTCGCCACCGGCGGCACCGTGGAAGAAAGCGGCAAGGCCCAGGGACCGATTGCCCGCGTGGTGCCGCTGATGCTGTTCCTGATGGCGACCTTCCTGATGATCCAGTTGCACAGCGTGCAGAAGATGTTCCTGGTGGCCAGCGTGGCCCCTCTGGGGCTGATCGGCGTGGTGCTGGCGTTGATTCCCACCGGCACGCCCATGGGCTTTGTGGCGATCCTCGGCATTCTGGCGCTGATCGGTATCATCATCCGCAACTCGGTGATTCTGGTGACGCAGATTCACGAATATGAAGTGGCCGGCTACACGCCATGGGATGCGGTGGTGGAAGCCACCGAGCACCGGCGCCGGCCGATCCTGCTCACCGCTGCGGCAGCCAGCCTGGGCATGATCCCGATTGCGCGGGAAGTGTTCTGGGGGCCGATGGCTTACGCGATGATTGGCGGGATTATCATTGCCACGCTGCTGACGCTGCTGTTTTTGCCGGCGCTGTATGTGGCCTGGTACAAGATTCGTGAGCCGAAGCAGGACCAGCAGGAAAAACGCGGTTAAAAATGTGGGAGGGGGCTTGCTCCCGATAGCAGTGGGTCAGCCACCCGATTATTTGGCTGACCCACTGCTATCGGGAGCAAGCCCCCTCCCACAGTTTCAATCGGCGGAGAGTTTGCAGCCAGTGTTCATCCTGGATTCCACGACCATGAAGCAACGCTGACCTCAAACCATATGGGCAACCCAATGTGGGAGGGGTGGTGTTAAGGCTTGCGCCAGACACTCGCCAGCCACGGTTGCTGATCGCGAGGTAGCCCGGCCGGGCGGTAGTAATGCTCCAGTTCCACAAACCCGGCTGTGGTCAGCAACGATTGCCACGCCTCCAGGTCGTGGTAGGCACCATAGCGCGGCCCATTCCAGCCTTCACGGTTGTCCCCGCGTGGATTGGAGCTGAACAACACGCCGCCCGGTTTCAACGCAGCCTGCAATTGCTTGAGTACGCGCGGTAATTCCTGCTTGGGGATATGAAACAGCACCGCGTTGGCGAAGATCCCGTCGAAGCGTGCGGCGGGCAGGTCGAGCTTGAGGAAATCCTGCTGGTAGACCTCGCAGCCACTGTCCTCGCGCGCCATCTGCGCAAAGCGCTCGGAGCCGTCCAGGCCTACGGCGACATGGCCCATGCGCGTAAACGTCTGCAGATCGCGCCCCGGCCCGCAGCCGAAATCCAGCACGGTAAACGGCGCCTCGCCCTGAATATGGCGCAGCAGCGCATCGATGTTCTGGCTCACATCGTGGTCGCGGGTGCCTTCGCGAAAGTCCTCGGCCACCTGGTTGTAGTGGCCCAGGGTGGTGGAGGTGATCTGGTTGAGGTCTTCGGGCTTGAGAGGCATGAGCTGCGGTACCGGGTGCTGAGAGGCCTCGACTATACCTCACCGCTTGTTGAGCACCCGCGCCAACCGGTCCCCACCCAGCTGAATCACCGCCACCAGCACCACCAGCAGCACAATCACCGTGAGCATGATCTGCGTGTCAAAGCGCTGATACCCATAGCGGTAGGCAATGTCGCCCAGGCCACCGGCGCCAATCGCCCCGGCCATGGCCGATGAGTTGATCATCGTCACCAGGGTAATCGTGAACCCGCCGACGATACCCGGCAGCGCCTCCGGCAACAGCACATGGCGGATGATGTGCCAGCGCCGGCAACCCATGGCCTGTGCGGCTTCGATCAGCCCGTGATCGACCTCACGCAGACTCACTTCAGCGATGCGTGCAAAGAACGGCGTGGCGGCGATGGTCAGCGGCACCACGGCCGCCCAGACGCCGTAGGTGGTGCCCACGATCAGGCGGGTGAAGGGGATCAGCGCCACCATCAGGATCAGAAACGGAATCGAACGGAACAGATTGACGAACGCCCCCAGCACGCGGTTCAACGCCGGGGCCTGATAGATGCCGCCCTTGTCGCTGGTCACCAGGAACACCGCCAGCGGAATGCCTACCAGCAAGGCGATCAGCGACGACACGCCAACCATCAACAAGGTGTCGATGGCACCCTGCACCAAACGATCAAACCACATAGCCCAGCACCTCCACCTGTTGCGCCCAGTTCGCGGCGCGGTTGCGCAGTTCTTCGGCGCTATGGGCCGAGCCATTCACCGCCAGTAGCAATTGCCCCAGGGCATGGCCCTGGATCCGTTCCACGCCGCCCTGCAGCAAGCGCACGCGCCCGCCGAGGGCGCTGAACAGCGCGGCCAAGTCCGGTTCGTCGGTGGCGCTGCCGGTGAACTGCAAGCGCAGCACCACAGCCGCGTCAGCCGCTACCCGCGTCGGCTGCAAGCGACTTTGCAGCTCTGGCGCCAAGTCATGCTGCAACGGCGCCAGCAGGGTCTGGCTCACCGCATGTTGCGGGTTGCCAAACACTTGCCACACCGGGCCTTGCTCGACGATTTTGCCGTGTTCGAGCACCACTACGCGGTCGCAGATGTCGCGGATTACCGCCATTTCGTGGGTGATCAGCACAATGGTCAGGCCCAGGCGCCGGTTGATCTCACGCAGCAGGGCGAGGATCGACTGGGTGGTTTCCGGGTCGAGGGCCGAGGTGGCTTCGTCGCACAACAGAATCTCGGGGTCGTGCACCAGCGAACGGGCGATGCCCACGCGCTGCTTTTGCCCGCCGGAGAGTTGCGCCGGGTAGGCCTTGTGCTTGTCCTGCAAACCCACCAGTTCGAGTAGCTCGCGCACCTTTTGCTCGCGCTGCGGCCTGGGGATGCCCGCCACTTTGAGTGGCAATTCGACGTTCTGCCACACGGTCTTGGCCGACATCAGGTTGAAGTGCTGGAAGATCATGCCGATGCGCCTGCGCAGCGCCACCAGGCGGTCTTCGTCGAAGTCGCCGATGTCCACCTGATCGATCAGCACGCGCCCGCTGCTGGGCTGTTCCAGACGATTGATGGTGCGGATCAGCGAGGATTTACCGGCGCCGCTGCGACCGATGATGCCGAACACTTCACCGCGCTGGATCGCCAGGTCGATGCCGTGCAGGGCCTGCACCGTGCCGTCGTAGGTCTTGCCCAGGTTGATGAATCGCACATGGGCGCGGTTCAGTTCAGGGTGCAGTTGGGTCTGTTCGGCGTCCCTGAGCGGTGTGCCCAGGGCGCGAAGTCGGGCATTGGCGGCGCTCATTTTTTACCTTCCCAGCCTACCTGGTAGAGCGTGCCGAGGGATTTATCCAGAGCCGCGCGCACCACCGGCGAGTGTTGGTAAATGTCGACGAACTTGATCACGCGCGGGTCGGTTTTGCTCTTGGGCTGGATCACGAACTGGATCACGTATTCCGGATGGTCCAGGCCGTCGAACAGCAACGCCGACTCGGCATCGAAGGTCTTCGAGAGGCGGATATATGCCGGGTAGCCCTGCACCAGGTCGGCGTCGTCATAGGTGCGCACCAGTTGCACTGCTTCCACTTGCAGGATCTTCAGCTTTTTCGGATTGCTGACGATGTCTTCTTCGGTGGCCTTGTAGCCTACGCCCGGCTTGAGGGTGATCAGCCCGGCCTTGGCCAGCAGTTGCAGGCCACGTCCGCTGTTGATCGGGTCGTTGGCAATCGCCACGCTGGCGCCCTCGGGCAGGTCCGCAATGGCTTTGTATTTTTTCGAATACAGCCCGACGTTGTTGATGATGCCCGGCGCGTACGGCACCAGGTCAAAACCGGCGGCGGCCTTGGCGTTTTCCAGGAAGGGGATGTGCTGGAAGTAGTTCACGTCGATATCGCCGGCGGCCAGGCTGACGTTGGGCGCGATCCAGTCGGTGAATTCCACCAGCTCGACGTTCAGGCCCTGCTTGCCGGCTTCGGCGACGGCGGCTTCCAGAGGAATGGCGAAGGCGGCGGTGGTGCCGACTTTCAGTGGCGCATCGGCGGCGAACACCGACGAGCTGAACACACCGAGGGCAAGGGCCAGTGCTTTGACTGGGTGGGAGAGCAGTGTTTTTTTCATGGTCGATTTCCAGTCATAAGGTGCAGGTGCAAACAATGAAGATCCACTGTGGGAGGGGACTTGCTCCCGATGACGGTGGGTCAGTCACAGGATGGGTTCACTGACACTCCGCTATCGGGAGTAAGCCCCCTCCCACATTTCTAATTCAATGGCGGTAGGTGGAGCCGGTGTGTTGCGCTGGCAGCAGCGCGGTGCCGAACACTTTTTCGCGCAGCGTGCCGGTCTCGTATTCGGTCTTGTACGAACCGCGCTTTTGCAGTTCCGGTATCACCAGGTCGATAAAGTCCACGTAGCTCTCCGGCGTCACAATGCGCGTCAGGTTGAAACCATCCAGCCCGGTTTCGCCGATCCACAATTCCAGTTCATCGGCGACCTGTTCGGGCGAGCCCACCAGGGTGATATAGCGACCGCCCAGGGCGTGCTGCTCCAGTAACTTGCGCCGGGTCCAATCGTTGTTCTGCAGGTTTTTGGTGGCCGACTGGATGGCGTTGCTCTTCACGTACTGGATCGGTTCGTCCAATGCGTATGCGGCAAAATCAATCGCGGTGGACGCGGCGAAATGCGCCACGCCGGCCTCCGCGCTGGCGTAGCTCAGGTACTCGGCGTGCTTGGCCCAGGCCAGTTCCTCGGTGGCGCCGACGATCACATTGAGGCCCATGAACACCTTGATGTCGTGCGCATTGCGCCCGGCCTCCACGGCACTGGCGCGCACCTTGTCCACCTGCACTTTGGTTGCGGCCCTGGTCTGGCCGCTGATGAACACACACTCGGCGTGGCGCCCGGCGAACAGCAGGCCACGGTCCGAACTGCCGGCCTGGAACAACACCGGCGTGCGCTGCGGCGACGGCTCGCACAGGTGATAGCCCTCCACCCGATAGAACTCGCCGTGGTGCTCGACCTTGTGCACCTTGCCCGGCTGCGCGTAGATCCGTTGCGCCGGATCGTTGAGCACGGCGTCGTCTTCCCAACTGCCTTCCCACAGTTTGTAGAGCACCTGCAGGTACTCGTCGGCCTGGTCGTAGCGCCGGTCATGCTCGACCTGCTCAGTCAGGCCCATGGCCTTGGCCGCGCTGTCGAGGTAGCCGGTCACGATGTTCCAGCCCACGCGGCCACGGCTCAGGTGATCCAGCGTCGACATGCGCCGGGCGAACAGGTACGGCGGCTCGTAGGTGAGGTTGGCGGTGAGGCCGAAGCCGAGGTTTCGGGTGACCGCCGCCATCGCCGACACCAGCAGCAACGGGTCGTTGGCCGGCAACTGGATCGACTCCTTGAGCGGCACGTCGACGGAATTCTGGTAGACGTCGTACACGCCGACGATATCGGCGATGAACAAGCCGTCGAACAGACCGCGTTCCAGGGTTTTTGCCAGGTCGGTCCAGTACTCAATGGTTTTGTACTGGGTGGAGGTGTCCCGTGGGTGGGTCCACAGGCCGTGGTTGATATGCCCGATGCAGTTCATGTTGAAGGCATTGAGCAGGATCTTTTTCTTCGCCATCAGAGGGTCCCCCGCAGCGGCGGGTTTTCGTCGTTGAGGTAGTAATTGCCTACTGCGTGATACTTCCAGCGCACCGGGTCATGCAGGGTGTGCACCCGTGCGTTGCGCCAGTGACGGTCCAGTCCATGCTCGGCCAGGGTGGCCTGGCTGCCGGCGAGTTCGAACAGGGTGCTGCCGGCGGCCAGGGAAATCTCCGTGCTCAGGGCGCGCGCTTCGGCCACCGCAATCGAGGCGGCGGCAACCGTCTCGGCATTGCTGTCGGCCTGGGCGCGGTCGAGGAATTCGCCGGCCCGTTCAAGCAGTGCCTCGGCCGCGTGCAGGCGGATGCTCAGGTGGCCGAAGCTCTTCAAGGTCAGTGGGTCTTCGCTGGCTTTGTCGCTGCCGGCGTCGATCCACGGGCGGGTCCTGGTGCGCACAAAGTGCAGCGCATCTTCAAAGGCGGCGCGGGCGATGCCGGTGTCGATGGCGGCGTGAAGGATCTGCGCCAGCGGGCCGACGGTGGTCGGGCGCTCGAAGGCGCTCTGGAAAGAGATGACGTCACGGGCGGCGACCCACACGTTATCGAACACCACCGAGCCGCTGCCGGTGGTGCGCTGGCCGAAGCCGCTCCAGTCATCGATCACGCTGAGACCCTGGCTGTCACGCGGCACAAAGGCCAATTGCTGCACGCCGTGTTCATCCACCACCGAGGTGGGGATGCGCTGGGCGTAAAGTGCGCCGGTTGAGTAAAACTTACGGCCGGTAATACGGAATCCGTCGCCGTCGCGGGTGAGCCGGGTGACGCGATCATGGGCGGTTTTGGTGCCCAGTTCGGCCAGCGCATTGCCGAAGCGCTGGCCGGCCAGTACCTCGGCGTACAGGCGTTGTTGCTGCTCGGGGCTGCCATTCACGCGCAGCACTTGCAGCGCATAGAAGTGGTTTTGCGGAATCTGGCCCAGGGAGGCATCGGCCTGGGCGATCAGTGCAATGACCTTGGCCAGGGTGACGTTGGACACGCCTGCGCCGCCGTATTCGCGGGGCACGCTGATGCCCCACAGGCCCGAGCGCGAAAAAGCATCCAGCTCGGGCAGCGGCAGGCGGCGTTCGCGGTCGCGCAGGGCGCTGTCGCGGCGAAAGTCTTCGGCCAGGTCGCTGGCGATAATCAGGGCGTGCTCGTCGCTGGTGATGACCGCGACGTGATGAGAAAGGGTCATGGTCAAATCCAGGAATGGCGAGCTGGCAGGGTGCCGTTCAGGCGATAGGCACCGACGGCGTGGTACTTCCAGCGTACCGGGTCGTGCAGGGTGTGCACCCGGGCGTTGCGCCAGTGGCGGTCGAAATTGAATTCGGCCAGCGTCGCGCGGCTGCCGGCCAGTTCGAAGAGCTTTTCGCTGACCAGCAACGCCACTTCGGTGGTGAGCACCTTGGCCTCGGCCACCGCGATGGACGCGCGTGCCGCGGACTGCGCGGTGATCGGTGCCGCGCTGACGTCATCCAGCACCCGGCCAGCCTTGCGCAGCAGGGCTTCGGCGGCGTGCAGCTCGATCTTCAGCTTGCCGATATCGGCGATCACGTACAGGTCGTCACTGGCGCGTTCGACCTTGGCGTCGATCCACGGCCGCGAGCGTTCGCGCACGAAGGCGAGGGTGTCGTCGAGCGCCCCCCGGGCGATGCCCGCATCGATGGCGGCCTGGATCAGTTGCGAGACCGCGCCCTGGATATTCGGGCTTTCGCCGATGCGCCAGTTGTCGATGATCAGCTCGGCGTCGACTGCCACCTCGTCCAGCAGCACGGTGCCGCTGGCGGTGGTGCGCTGGCCAAAGCCGGACCAGTCATCGACGATGCGCAGCCCTTCGCTGCCACGGCGCACGAACGCCAGGACCTGTTTGCCGTCATCGTTGAGCGCCTTGATCGCGACCCAGTGCGCAAACAGCGCGCCGGTGGAGTAGAACTTCTGTCCGCTGACCACGTAGCCGTCGCCCTTGGCGGTGATGCGCGCCTTGAGTTCAAGGGTGTTTTTGGTGCCGCGTTCCGGGCCGCCGTTACCGATGCGCCAGCCGTCGAGGACGCTCTGGAACAGCTGCTTCTTCTGGCGTTCGGTGGCGGTGCCCTGCACCAGGTGCAGGATGCCGAAATGGTTCTGCGGGATCTGCCCGAGGGCCGGGTCCGCCGCGCTGATGATGGCGAACACCTCGGCCAGGGTCACGAAGGACACCTGGGGCCCGCCGTATTCGCGGGGAATGGAAATACTGCCCAGACCGCTGCGGGTGAACTGCTCGAGCTGCGCCCACGGTAACTTGCGCTGCTGGTCACGCTTGGCGGCGTGCTGCCGCGCCGCCTGAGCCAGCGTGTGGGCGGCGCTCAGCGCCTCTGCATCGTTGCGCAGCACGGCGGCCGGCAACAGCAGGGGGGCTTCGTCCAGATCACTTTGGGGGGGGGTTGCAGCCACGTTAGGCATCAGCGCCGCTCCTTGGCTGCACGTAATGCCCTGGCGTTATGCACCGGGGTAATTTTGATCATACCGACCTCGCATTCAATGAAATAAAAACAGAAAAATCAGGAATGTCCGGTGGTCCGGTGCATATACCCTAAGCGTGTTAAATATTTAAATAAACTAACTTTTGGGAATATGCATAGAAGGGCGATCACCCAGGTTTGCAGGGTTAGCCGAGCGGACGGGGTTGGTAGACCGGCGTGGTTGTCGCCGGACGGGTGGGCAGCAGCGCTGCAATGCGCACGGTGCGGGTGGGCGCCCAGCGCGAATTGTTGCCGACGCGGTCCAGCACGCAGTAGGTCACGTCCAGCCGGCAGTCATCGCCGCCTTCGACAATCACGCTCGACGGCACCCACACCTGCACGGCCAGGCCGACGCCGCTGGCGGTGATTTTTGGCAGGTCCATGCGCACGTCACCCCAGCGCAGGGTGATCGCATCGCCGCTGCTCATGTTCGGGTAGGGCTCGATGGTCAAGGGAATGCCGCGTTGCACCTGGCGGCTGTTGACACCCTGGCGACGGATCGTCTCGGGCAGGCCAACCGGGGCAAGGTTCTGGTTTTCGTCGCTGTACAGGTTGGGCGGCTGTCCGCCCGGGCAGTCGGTTTTGACGCGTACCTGGGTGGTGGCCGAGCGTGCCGGGCCGTGGCCGATCTGCATGACCTGGTAATGCACGCGCGCGGGGCCATCGAGTACGAAACTTTGCGGGATACGCAGGTGGGTCGGCTGGCCGATGCGGCACGCGGTTATCCGTCGTGAGGCAGCGAAGCAGT
Organism: Pseudomonas sp. MH9.3; assembly: GCF_034354675.1. NCBI lineage: Bacteria > Pseudomonadati > Pseudomonadota > Gammaproteobacteria > Pseudomonadales > Pseudomonadaceae > Pseudomonas > Pseudomonas sp. MH9.3. The sequence goes on from NZ_CP133785.1 coordinate 3,965,526, forward strand.
TGTTCCAGAACAGCTCGATCAGGTCACCTTCCTCCATGCCGGGGTAGGGGGCGATATCGACCTGCAAGTGGGCGGCGGCGTGGGCATTGATGCCGTTTCCAAGGGCCTGGGGCAGGGTTGGGGCGGTCAACATGGCCGGGGTTGCAGTGCGCGTCATAAGTCATCTCCTTGATGCAGCCAGCAGCGCTCGTTCCGAGCCATTGGCGCGGGTGCGCAAGCGGTCCGAAAGGAACGATTCAGTAAATAGCCGGGATAGGATCCAATCCTCTGGACGTTAGATAAGAGGGTTGGCCAGGGTCAGTCAATGGCGGCAAAAGGCTAAACGGTGTGGCGGTGCAGATTCAGAAGGGTCTGACCGGGAGGGGGATTTTTGCGTGGGCGCGGCGGGGTGTTTTACCGAGAGGAATGTCGACGCGCTGTAGGGTGGGAGGCTGCGTCAATGTGGCGAGCGGGCTTGCCCCGCGTTGGGGTGCGAAGCGCCCCCATCAAGGAACATGCGGTGTACCTGACACTGCGCAGAGGATGGTTTTGGGGCTGCTGCGCAGCCCAACGCGGGGCAAGCCCGCTCGCCACAGCAAGCCTGCTTGCCACAACAAGCCCGCTCGCCAGAGGGATGGGATTGATTGAGCCTGTCAGTGGGCGAGGAATTTGCTCAGGAACTGGCGGGTGCGTTCTTCCCTTGGGTTGGCAAACAGCGCCTTGGCTTCGCCCTGTTCGACGATGACGCCCTTGTCGAAAAAGATCACCCGGTTGGCCACATCGCGGGCAAAGCTCATTTCGTGGGTGACGATGACCAGGGTGCGGTTTTCTTCGGCGAGGCTGCGAATGGTCGCCAACACTTCACCCACCAGTTCGGGGTCGAGGGCCGAGGTAGGTTCGTCGAACAGAATCACCTCCGGTTCCATGGCCAGCGCCCGTGCAATCGCCACACGCTGTTGCTGACCACCGGACAGGCGCCGTGGGTAGGCGTCTTCCTTGCCCGCCAGGCCGACTTTGGCCAATAGCTTGCGACCCAGCTCGGTGGCGGCTTCGCGTGGCATCTTCTTGACCACGATGGGGCCTTCGATGACGTTTTCCAGCGCCGTGCGGTGGGGGAACAGGTTGAAGTTCTGGAACACGAAGCCCACGTGCTGGCGCAGACGTCGCACCAGGCCCTGTTGCTGGTTGAGCGGTTTGCTGCCGTCGATCTCGACGTCGCCCACCTTGATACGGCCGCTGGTGGGTTCTTCGAGGAAATTCAGGCAGCGCAGGAAGGTGGTCTTGCCCGAACCGCTGGGGCCGATGATCGCGACGACTTCGCCGGCCTTGACCTCAAGGTCGATGCCGTTGAGCACCACCTGACCGTTGAATTGTTTGGTCAGCTTTTCAACCACGATCATGTTTCAAGACTCCAGGTCATGCCGGTTGACCCGGTCTTCCAGGCGATTCTGAAAATGCGCCAGGATGCTGGCCAGTATCCAGTAGATCAGCGCAGCGGACAGGTACATGGTGAAGATTTCGAAGGTGCGCGCCGACACCAACTGCGCCTGGCGAAACAGCTCGGGCACCTGGATGGTGGCGGCCAGCGCGGTGTCCTTGACCAGCGAAATAAAGCTGTTGCCCAACGGCGGCAAGGCGGTCCGCATCGCCTGCGGCAGAATGGCCCGGCGCAGGGTCTGCGCGCGGGTCATGCCGATGCTGGCAGCGGCTTCCCACTGGCCCCGCTCGATGGACGCAATGGCGGCCCGCAGGATTTCACAGGCGTAAGCGGCCATGTTCAGCGAAAAGCCGATCATGGCCGCCGGGATCGGATCCAGCTCGATGCCCACTTGCGGCAAGCCGTAGTAGATCAGAAACAGCTGCACCAGCAAGGGCGTGCCGCGAAAGAACGACACGTAGACGCGGGCGGTCCAAATGAGCAGCTTGAAGCGCGACAGGCGCATCAAGGCCAGGCCGAAGCCCAGCAGCAAACCGAAGAACATCCCGCCCAGACTGAGAATGACCGTGTAGTACGCGCCCTTGAGCAGAAAGGGCGCGGAGTCCAGCGCGAGTTGGAAGCCTGCTTCCATTATTGAGTGACGTCAGCGTTGAAGTACTTCTCGGACAGCTTTTTCAAGGTGCCGTCGGCGCGCAGCTTGTCGAGGGCAGTGTTCACGGCGTCGAGCAGTTCAGGCTCGCCTTTGCGCAGGGCAATGCCCGACTCCTGGCGCGAGAACGCATTACCGGCAGCGGCGGTGTCCGGGGCTTTCTTGGCGTATTCCAGCGCAGCCAGACGGTCGATCAGGATTGCGTCGATGCGGCCGATGCGCAGGTCCTGGAACTTGGTCGGGTCATCGTTGTAAGTCTTGATGATGGCTTTGGGTTGGTTGTCCTTGAGCCACTGTTCGTAGTTGGTGCCCAGGCCCACACCGACTTTCTTGCCGGCCAGGTCGTCGGCGGTCTTGATCTCGCCGGCGTTCTTCTTCAGCACCAGCGCCTGGATACCGGAAATGGTGTAGGGCTTGGAGAAATCGTATTTTTTCCTGCGCTCTTCGGAGATGGTCACCTGGTTGACCACGGCGTCCAGGCGTTTGGATTCCAGGGCGGCAAGGATGCCATCCCAGGGTGTGGCCTGCAGCTTGACCTTCACGCCCAGCTCTTTGGCCAGGGCTTCGGACAGCTCCACCTCGAAACCGGTGAGCTTGCCGCTTTCATCGACAAAACTGAACGGCGGGTAGGTGCCTTCCAGGCCGATCTTGATCTCGCCCGCCTTCTTGATGTTGCTCAATTGCTCACCGGCAACGGCCTGGCCAAGCAGACCGGCGCCCAGCGCCAGGCCCAAGGTGCCAACCAGTAATGTGCGACGCAATGCAGAAATAGTCATGAAGAGCCCCTGTGTTTTTATGGTGAGCGAAGCAGGTGACGCAGTGGTCGTATCCTGCCTTAAAGCGCGCGACTATAAGGCCGGTTTTTAAGACTTGAAAATAATATAAATTCAGACTGATATTCTATTTTTGAATATAGAAAGTTTCAAGGTGGGAGGGGGCTTGCTCCCGATCGCGAGGTGTCAGCCAGCTCATCTGTGACTGATACACCGCCTTCGGGAGCAAGTCCCCTCTCACATGGGTCGGTGCGGACTCAGTTAAATACGGAGTCATAGGCAAACAGCGCCGGTGCCCCGCCGGTATGCAGGAAGATAATCGGCCCGTCCTCAAACCGCTGGCGCCCGATGCCGTCCAGCAAGCCAGCCATGGCCTTGCCGGTGTACACCGGGTCCAGCAACAGACCTTCCTGGCTGGCCAAAAGTTTGATCGCCGACAAAGTGCCCGCATTCGGCTCGCCGTAGCGCGGGCCGAAATATTCGTCCCACAGGATCACCTTGAACGCGTCCGGCAGGGCCACGCCCAGCAACTCGGCGGTGCGTTCGGCCAGGCCCTGCACTTTCGGGCGTTGGGCCTCGTCGGTGCGCGACACGGTCACACCCACCACTGGCAGATGGGGCAAGGCTTCGCTCAAGGCCAACGCCAGGCCGCTGTGGGTGCCGGCGCTGCCGGAGGCCAGCACCACGGCAGCGAAGTCGATGCCGCTGGCGTCGATCTGCGCGGCCAGTTCCAGGCCGGCCCGGACATAGCCCAGCGCACCCAGCGCATTGGAGCCGCCGATGGGCACCAGGTACGGCTTCTTGCCATTGCTGCGCAGGCGGTCGGCGAGGGCATTGAGTTGGTCGTCGACGTTATCGAGGTTTTCCACCCGCTCCACTTTGGCGTCGAACAACTCGAGCAGCAGGCGGTTGCCGTTGCCGAGGTAGTTGGGGTCTTCGGTGCCGATGGGGTTTTCCAGCAGCGCGACGCAGCCCAGGCCGAGCCTGGCGGCCAGCGCAGCGGTCTGGCGCACGTGGTTGGACTGGATGGCGCCGGCGGTCACGAGGGTGTCGGCGCCCTGGGCGATGGCATCGGCGGCGAGGTATTCAAGCTTGCGCAGTTTGTTGCCGCCCATGGCCAGCGGCGTGGTGTCGTCGCGCTTGACGTAGACGTCGCGACCCAGCCATGTCGACAGCCGTTCGAGTTTTTCCAGGGCGGTGGCGCCGCCCAGCAGGTCCAGGCGGTTAAAGCGGTCGAGCTGTTGCTTGATCATGGTTGCGCACGGTTGCTGAGGAATGGGCCGACTATAGGCAGGCCCTTTTGCGCAGGCAACCGCCAATCGCTTATAGCCGATAGTGCTTGGCATCACACCATTGGTTCTTAAGGGCGGCCGGGGTGCATACCGTAAAGTGGCGGCCATTACGTCAGGAGTAAAGACCGTGAGTGAGCGTTCCAGTCATTGGCAATTACAGACCATCGTCAGCCAGCTGCGCAGCGCCCGCGATCAGTGGCGCACGCGCAATGGCCGTTTGAGCGGCGAGCATGGCGGGCGTGAACTGCCGTCGCGCGAGGCGGTGGCGCAGATCCTCGAAGCCTTGTGTGGTGCGCTGTTTCCGATGCGCCTGGGGCCGGTGGACCTGCGTGAGGAAAGTGAAGATTTCTACGTCGGCCACACTCTGGATGTCGCGCTGAACGCCTTGCTTGCCCAGGCGCGCCTGGAGCTTCGTTATGCCGCGCGCCAGGGCGGGCAGGACGACAGCCAGATCGATGCCCATGCCATCCGCCTGATCCAGGGTTTCGCCCTGGCCTTGCCATCCCTGCGCAGCCTCTTGGATACCGATGTGCTGGCCGCCTACCACGGCGACCCGGCTGCGCGCAGCGTCGACGAAGTGCTGCTGTGCTACCCCGGCATTCTGGCGGTGATTCACCATCGCCTGGCCCATCACCTGTACCGCGCGGGCTTGCCGTTGCTGGCACGGATCAGCGCAGAAATCGCCCACTCGGCCACCGGCATCGACATCCACCCCGGCGCGCAGATCGGCCCGAGCTTCTTTATCGATCACGGCACGGGTGTGGTGATTGGTGAAACCGCGATCATCGGTGAGCGCGTGCGTATCTACCAGGCGGTGACGCTGGGCGCCAAGCGCTTTCCGGCGGACGAAGACGGACAGTTGCAGAAGGGGCATCCACGGCATCCGATCGTGGAAGACGATGTGGTGATCTATGCCGGGGCGACCATTCTGGGGCGCATCACCATCGGCAAGGGCTCGACCATTGGCGGCAATGTGTGGCTGACGCGCAGCGTGCCGGCGGGGGTGAACATCACTCAGGCCAATCTGCAGCATGAGGATGGCGCGCAAAAATAGCCCCAGCGCCGAACACCTTTCAATTGTGGGAGCTGGCTTGCCAGCTCCCACAGTTTGATCCGTGTCTCACACATGAGCTGTTTATCGCTGAACGTTTTGTGATCCTTATCCGTCATACAAGGCCTTGGCTTGACGTAGGAATTGTCTACCACTCGGCCCTGCGATTAGTCCCCGAACGCCTATTCATGTTTAAATTGAACGCTCGTTCAAGTTAAACCGGTGGTTCGCTGCCCGCTCACAACAGGAGGCTTACCTTTGCTGAGTCCGTTATTTACAGCCACATACCCAACCCTCGGGGTGCATCGTTCATGAGTGCATCGTCCACCCCTTCCAGCGGCCTGGTGCGCATGAATGCGCCCGTTTTCTACTTTGCCGCAACCTTCATTCTGCTGTTTGGCATCACCGTTATCGCGATCCCGCAACAGGCCGGTGCCTGGCTGCTGGCTGCGCAAAACTGGGCGGCCAATACGGTCGGCTGGTACTACATGCTGGCGATGACCCTGTATCTGGTCTTCGTGGTGGTCACCGCGCTATCGGGCTACGGCAAGATAAAGCTCGGTGCCGACCACGACGAGCCCGAATTCAGTTACCTGTCCTGGGCCGGCATGCTGTTCGCCGCAGGCATCAGCATCACGCTGTTCTTCTTTTGCGTGTCCGAGCCGCTGACGCACCTGGTGCAACCGCCCCAGGGCGCGCCGCTGAACGCCGATGCAGCGCGCCAGGCCATGCAGATTCTGTTTCTGCACTGGGGCCTGCATGGTTGGGGCGTGTTTGCCTTTGTCGGCATGGCCCTGGCGTACTTCGCCTACCGGCATAACCTGCCGCTGGCGTTGCGTTCGGCGCTGTACCCGCTGATCGGCAAGCGCATCAACGGCCCCATCGGCTACGCGGTGGACGGCTTCGGCATCATCGCCACGGTGTTCGGCCTGGGAGCCGACATGGGCTTTGGTGTGCTGCACCTCAACTCCGGGTTGGACTACCTGTTCGGCATTGCCCATACGCAGTGGATTCAGGTCGGCCTGATCACCCTGATGATGGGCGCGGCGATTCTTGTGGCCGTGGCCGGCGTCGACAAGGGTGTGCGGGTGATGTCCGACATCAACATGCTGCTGGCCTGTGCGCTGCTGCTGTTCGTGTTGTTCGCCGGTCCCACCCAGCATTTGCTCAACACCCTGATCCAGAACATCGGCGACTACCTCGGCGCCTTGCCGACCAAGAGTTTCGATGTGTACGCCTACGACAAGCCCAGCGACTGGCTGGGCGGTTGGACGGTGTTCTACTGGGCCTGGTGGATCGCGTGGTCGCCGTTCGTGGGCCTGTTCATCGCACGGATTTCCCGTGGCCGTACCATCCGCGAATTCGTGTTCGGTGTGCTGCTGATCCCGCTGGGCTTTACCTTGGCGTGGATGTCGATTTTCGGCAACAGTGCCATCGATCAGGTGCTCAACCACGGCATGACCGCGCTCGGTCAGTCGGCCATCGATGACCCGTCGATGAGCCTGTACCTGCTGCTGGAAACCTATCCGTGGAGCAAGACGGTGATCGCCGTCACGGTGTTTATCAGCTTCGTGTTCTTCGTCACCTCCGCCGACTCCGGCACCGTGGTGCTGTCGACGCTGTCGTCCAAGGGCGGCAACGCCGATGAAGACGGGCCGAAGTGGCTGCGGGTGTTCTGGGGCGCGATGACCGCGCTGGTCACCAGTGCCTTGTTGTTTGCCGGCAGCATCGATTCGCTGAAATCGGCGGTGGTACTCACCTCGTTGCCGTTCTCGATGATTCTGCTGTTGATGATGTGGGGGCTGCACAAGGCGTTCCATCTGGAATCACAAAAGCAGATCGCGCAATTGCATTCGCTGGCGCCGGTGTCGGCTTCACGCAAGGGCAAAGGCGGCTGGCGCCAGCGCTTGAGCCAGGCGGTGCACTTCCCGTCGCGGGACGAGGTATACCGCTTCCTCGAGTCGACGGTGCGCCCGGCGATTGAAGAAGTGACGGCGGTGTTTGTCGAGAAGGGCCTTTCGGTGGTCACCCAGCCGGACCCGGCCAACGACAGCGTCAGCCTCGAGATCGGCCATGGCGAGGAACACCCGTTCATCTACCAGGTGCAGATGCGCGGTTACTTCACACCGTCGTTCGCCCGTGGCGGCATGGGCTCCAAACAGATCAACAACCGTCGCTACTATCGGGCGGAAGTGCACTTGAGCGAGGGCAGCCAGGACTACGATCTGGTGGGCTACACCAAGGAGCAGATCATCAACGACATCCTCGATCAGTACGAGCGGCATTTGCAGTTCCTGCATCTGGTGCGCTGAGCCCTGTGATCGTTCCCACGCTCGGCGTGGGAACGATCATCGGCGCGTCCACTCTGGGAGTAAATTGCTGTAAAAGGGAAACCACACCCAACAGCCCAGAGAGGATTCGATGACGTACATTGCTGCCGAAAACCGCTATGAATCTATCCCGTATCGCCGCACAGGCCGCAGTGGCCTGGTGCTGCCCGCCCTGTCCCTGGGGCTGTGGCACAACTTTGGCGACAGCACCCCGATCGACACTCAGCGCGCCCTGCTGCGCACCGCGTTCGACCTGGGGATCAACCACTTCGACCTGGCCAACAACTATGGCCCGCCCTATGGCAGTGCCGAGATCAACTTCGGCCGTCTGCTGCGCGAAGACTTCAAGCACTACCGCGACGAACTGATCATCTCCAGCAAGGCCGGTTGGGACATGTGGCCCGGCCCATACGGCCAGGGCGGCGGCTCGCGCAAATACGTGCTGGCCAGTCTCGATCAGAGCCTGCAGCGCATGGGGCTCGACTACGTGGATATTTTCTACTCGCACCGTTTCGATGCCGACACGCCGCTGGAAGAAACCGCCAGCGCCCTGGCCACTGCCGTGCAGCAGGGCAAGGCGTTGTATATCGGTATTTCGTCGTACTCCGGGGTGAAAACCCGTGAAATGGCAGCGCTGCTCAAAGAATGGAAAGTGCCACTGCTGATTCACCAGCCGGCCTACAACCTGCTCAATCGCTGGGTGGAGAAAGACCTGCTCGACGCCACCGAAGAACTCGGCGTCGGCGTGATCGCGTTCACACCACTGGCCCAGGGTCTGCTCACCGACAAGTACCTCAATGGCGTGCCGGCCGACGCACGGGTCAACCGCCCGGGCGGTGGTTCGCTGCAGGCGGGGCATCTGTCCGAAGCCAACCTCGCCCACGTGCGCGCCCTCAACGAAATCGCCCAGCGACGCGGCCAAAGCCTGGCCCAACTGGCATTGGCCTGGACGTTGCGTGACCCACGGGTGACCAGCGCACTGATCGGCGCAAGCCGGCCGGAGCAGATCACTGAGAACGTTGGGGCGTTGAAAAATCTGAGCTTCAGCGCAGAGGAACTGGCGCAGATTGATCGATTTGCGCAGGAAGGCGGGATCAACCTGTGGGAAAAGCCTTCCAGCGCTGAATAAGTAGCGAGCGCGCTTATTGTGGCAAGCGGCCTTACTGTGGCGAGCGGGCTTGCCCCGCGTTGGGGCGCGAAGCGCCCCCAATCAAGCAAAACGCGGTGTACCTGATACGGCTCAGCGTCTGGTTTTGGGGCTGCTGCGCAGCCCAACGCAGGACAAGCCTGCTCGCCACAGGGAATCTGCGCTTAACTGAAAGGCATTAGGGCAAGCCTGCTCGCCACAGGGATGTGGTTGCCTGAAATGGCGCGTGCATTCAGCGTGCCTGCCCATGCCACGGCACCCATTTGCGCTGCAGGGCGCGCAGGCCCATTTCCATGGCGAATGCGATCACGGCGATCACCAGGATGCCCAGCACCACCACGTCGGTGACCAGGAACTGCGCCGCCGACTGCACCATGAAACCCAGGCCGCTAGTGGCCGCGATCAGCTCGGCCGCAACCAACGTCGACCAGCCAACCCCCAGGCCGATGCGCAGGCCGGTGAGGATGTCGGGCAGGGCGCTCGGCAGGATCACATGGCGAATCAGCTGGGCACGCGTCGCCCCCAACGACTGCGCGGCCCGCAGCTTGGCCGGGTCAACGGTGCGCACGCCGGTCGCCGTAGCGATGGCGATCGGTGCAAAGATCGCCAGGTAAATCAGCAGCACTTTGGACAGCTCGCCGATGCCGCACCAGATCACGATCAATGGCAGGTAGGCCAGCGGCGGGATTGGACGGTAAAACTCGATCAGCGGGTCGAGGATGCCACGCGCAATGCGGTTCGAACCGATGGCAATCCCCACCGGAACGGCGGTCAGCACGGCAAAGCCCAGGCCCAGGCCGATACGACTGAGGCTCGCGCTTAGGTGCTGCCACAAGGTGGAATCCATATAGCCCGTGGTCGCCAGCAGCCAGCCTTTTTGCAGCACGGCGGAGGGTGGCGGCAGGAACAGCGGCTCGATCAGGCCGGTGGCGGTCACGGCCCACCAGATCGCCAGCAAGGCGACCAGCGTGAGCAGGCTGATCCAGCGCGTGCTCAAGCTGCGGCGCACCGGGATAACCGCGTGTGCCACCGGCTTGGCGGCGCTGGCGGGTAGTTCATAGCTGCTCATGCGCTCACCTGCCGTTGCGAAAAGACTTTGCCCAGCACGTGTTCGCGGGTTTCGATAAAGCGCGGGTCGGACTTGATCGCCCGCGCCGACTCACCGGCGGCGTAGCGTTGGCCGAAGTCCAGGTGCAGGCGTTCGACGATCTGGCCGGGGTTGGGCGCCAGCAGGATCAAGTCAGTGGCGAGAAATACCGCTTCTTCGATGTCGTGGGTAATCAGGAAGACCGGCTTGGCCGTGCGCCGCCAGACTTGCAGCAGCAGCTCCTGCATCTGTTCGCGGGTAAAGGCATCGAGGGCACCGAAGGGTTCGTCCATCAGTAACACGCGTGGGTCGGCGGCCAGGGCGCGGGCCAGGCCGACGCGTTGCTTCTGGCCGCCTGAAAGCTGCCAGATACGCCGGCTGTCGAACCCCGCCAGGTCGACCAGCGCGAGCATTTCCCGGGCGCGGATTTCACGTTGCGCCCTGGGCACACCAGCCAGCTCCAGGCCGAAGCCGACGTTGGCCAACACGTCCTGCCAGGGCAGCAGGGCGTCGTCCTGGAACACCACGCCACGTTCGGCGCTCGGGCCTTGGACCGGCACGCCATCGAGGCTGATGCGCCCTGCAGACGGTTCGACAAAGCCGGCAATCAGGTTCAACAGCGAAGTTTTGCCACTGCCGGACGGGCCGAGGGCCACCAGCAATTGCTGGGGCCCAAGCTCGAGTGAAATGTCAGACAGTACCGGTTCTGTGGCGCCTGGGTACTGTGCGCTGATGCGCTCCAGCTTGAGCAAGGTCATCGCACTGAATTCCTTATTGAGTGATGAACCTGGTGCTGACATAAGGCGCGTAGTCCGGCAGCACGGCGTCGACCTTGCCCTGTTCCTTGAGGAACGCAGCGGTGTCGGTGATAGCCTTGGTGGTCGGTGCGCCCAGCAGGGTTACCTGGTCGGCGGCCAGCGGGTAGAGGTTGCCTTGCAGCAGCAGTGGGATGTCACTGGCTTTGGCGCCGGAGAGCTTTACCAGTTTGTCGACGTTGCCTTTGTCGGCTAGCCACGCTTGCGGGTCCTTGCGGTACGCGGCGTAGGCATCCAGGGTGACCTTGACGAAAGCCGTGACGATTTCCGGGTGCTTCTCGGCAAAATCCTTACGCACGATCCACGCATCGAAGGTCGGCGCGCCGAACTTGGCCAGCTCGCCGGAGGTAATCAGCACCTTGCCGTTTTCCTTGGCCACGCCCAGGGCCGGGTCCCACACGTAGGTGGCGTCGATATCGCCACGCTTCCAGGCCGCGATAATGGCCGGCGGTGCGAGGTTGAGGATGGTGACTTTCGACGGGTCGATGTTCCAGTGCTTCAACGCGGCCAGCAGGCTGTAGTGGCCGGTGGACACGAACGGCACGGCGACTTTCTTGCCGATCAGGTCCTGCGGGCGGTTGATCCCCGCACCGTTGCGCGCTACCAGGGCTTCGGCACCGCCGATCTGGGTGGCGACGAGGAAGGTTTCCACCGGAACCTTGCGCGTGATCGCAGCGGTCAGTGGGCTGGAACCGAGGTAGCCGATCTGCACGTCGCCGGAAGCGAGGGCGGCGATGATATCGGCACCATTGTCGAATTTGCGCCAGTCGATTTTGGCGTTGGTGGCTTTTTCATAAGCGCCGTCGGCCTGGGCGACTTTGGCCGGGTCGACGGTGGTCTGGTAAGCGATGGTCACATCCGCCGCCTGGGCAAACAGGCTGGCACCGGCCAGGGACAATGCGGCCAGGAGGCGCAGAGGGGTCAGCAGTTTCAAGGGGGAAGCTCCTCAATCAGGCGGCCGGAGGTCGGCGTGTGAGGAGACTAAATGATCTAAGAATCCGAAAATAAATAACGTTTTCGAATTAGCTTATTAGAAGAGAAGCGAACGCCAATCTTCAGTCTGGTGCAGGCAAATGTGGGAGGGGCTTGCCCCCGATGGCGGTGGATCAGTCAGCTTATCTGTAGCTGACCCACAGCTATCGGGGGCAAGCCCCCTCCCACAGTGGACAGAGTAGGTCCTTAATTACTGATGGCGAGGATGCTCGCCTGGTACGACCCGACAAACACATCGAAGTCGCCCACTTCGGTTTGCTCCAGCTCCGCCTGTTGCGCCAGCGACTTGCGCGCCAGTTCTTCAAAGCGCGCCTGTTCGTCAGCTGCCAGCGGCTCCTTGCGGAAATACTCGGCATGCAACTGGCTCTGGTGCAGGGAGAACTGCGCAAAGCTCTCTTTGCGCTCGGCCATCGCTGCCAGTACCTGGGCCGACGGGGTCAGCGACGGGTCCTGGATTTTCGCCAACTGGGCATCCAGTGCCTGGCTGTGTTCGCTGACGCCGTGGCTCTCGTCGAGCAGGGCGGCCAGCGGCGCGATCTGTTCCAGCAGCTCGGTGGCCCATTGCTTCATGTCCACCGCCGCGCCATCGCGCTGCAGCTCCAGGCCCGGACGACGACCCTCCTTGACCACGCTGAGGAAGTTGGAGGTGGCGTTGCCGCATTCGTTGTTGGCGAACAGCGGGCTGTCGTTGAGTGCGCAATACAGCAGGAACGCGTCGAGAAAGCGCGATTCCGGCAGGTCGATGCCCATTGGCAGGAACGGGTTGATGTCCAGGCAGCGTACTTCGATGTACTGGATGCCACGGGCCACCAGCGCCTGGATCGGCCGCTCGCCGGTGTAGGTCACGCGCTTGGGGCGGATGTTGGAGTAGTACTCGTTTTCGATCTGCAGGATGTTGGTGTTGAGCTGCACCCACTCACCGTCCTTGTGCGTGCCGACTTCGACGTACGGCGCGTAGGGCGTTGCCACCGCTTCGCGCAGGCTGTCGGTGTAGCTGCTCAAGTCGTTGTAGCACGGCGTGAGACCGGCCTGGGCGTTGCTCTGGTAACCCAGGTCGCTCATGCGCAGGCTGGTGGCATAGGGCAGGTACAGCGTGTCGGCGTCCAGCACTTCGAGCTGGTGCGAGCGCCCGCGCAGAAACCCGGCGTCCAGGGCCGGCGAGGCACCGAACAGGTACATCAGCAGCCAGCTGTAACGGCGGAAGTTGCGGATCAGCGCGATGTAGGCCGTGGACTGATAGTCACGCTCGGTGCCGACAAAGCCCTCGGTGTCCTTGAGCAGCGGCCACAGCTGTTCCGGCAGGGAAAAGTTGTAGTGGATACCGGCGATGCACTGCATGGTCTTGCCGTAACGCAGGGCCAGACCCTTGCGGTACACGTACTTGAGCTGTCCGATGTTGGAGGTGCCGTAATAGGCAATCGGAATGTCTTCCTCGGCCGGCAACGGGCACGGCATCGACGGGCTCCACAGGTATTCACTGCCGAGCTTGGTGTAGGCAAAGCGGTGGATCCTGTCCAGGCTGCTCAAGGTATCGGCCGGGTTGGGCAGCGCCGGGGTGATGAACTCCAGCAGCGATTCCGAGTAGTCGGTGGTGATCAATTCGTTGGTCAGTGCAGCGCCCAGAGCTTCGGGGTGCGGCGTTTGCGCCAGGCGACCCTCACCGGTGACGCGCAGGCATTCCCGCTCGATGCCGTGCAAGCATTGCTCCAGCAGGGAGAGGTGTTCGCGCTTGCCGAGCAGGGCCAGGCGGCGGTTGAGAAGTTCGCTCAAGTTGGATTCCTTCACGCGTCAGTCGCCCCAATATGGGGGTGGGCAGGACGGTCTACAAGGGTGAAGTGGAAACTGGCGTTATCGCCTGGTTTTGAGTCGAGATGACCCGCATTGAAAAAGCCTCCTTCACTCCATGAATTGGGCTACAGCGCATCAAGAAAATTCCGACGCTGTGATTGCAGCGCCGAAATTAACTCAAATCGAGGGTGGGGAGCTATAGGGCAGCGAAGGTGCCCTGCGCTTTTACAACATGTTTTGCATGCAGTTACCTACAAGACGTTGATTTGACCCTCAGCGCTTTTTCAACTGCTTGGCGTTGGCGAACAGCGACGCCATGGCGTTGTTGGCTGGCGCTGCCGTCGCGGTTTCCTTGCGCGGTTGGCTGTTTTCCGAGCGGTTCTGCGACTGACGCGGTGCCGAACCCGGGCGTGCGCCACGGGCACCGTCGACTTTCTCGCCGGGGGTATCGCTCATGCGCATCGACAGGCCCACGCGTTTGCGCGGGATATCGACTTCCATGACCTTGACCTTGACCACGTCACCGGCCTTGACCGCTTCGCGCGGGTCCTTGATGAATTTCTCCGACAGCGCGGAGATATGCACCAGGCCGTCCTGATGTACACCAATGTCCACGAACGCGCCGAAGTTGGTCACGTTGGTCACCACGCCTTCGAGGATCATGCCCGGTTGCAGGTCCTTGAGGTCCTCGACGCCGTCCTGGAACTCGGCGGTCTTGAACTCGGGACGCGGGTCTCGGCCGGGTTTTTCCAGCTCTTGCAGGATGTCGGTGATGGTCGGCACGCCGAAGGTTTCGTCGGTGTATTTCTTCGGGTCCAGGCGCTTGAGGAACGCGGCGTCGCCAATCAGCGAGCGAATATCGCGATCGGTTTCGGCGGCGATGCGTTGCACCAGTGGGTAGGCTTCCGGGTGGACGGCGGACGAATCCAGCGGGTTGTCGCCATTCATCACGCGCAGGAAGCCGGCGGCCTGTTCGAAGGTTTTTTCACCCAGGCGTGCGACTTTTTTCAGCGCGGCGCGGGTCTTGAACGCGCCGTTTTCGTCGCGGTGAGTCACGATATTTTGTGCCAGGGTGGTGTTCAGGCCGGAGATACGCGCCAACAGCGCGACCGAGGCAGTGTTCACATCCACGCCGACCTTGTTCACACAGTCTTCCACCACCGCATCCAGGCCACGCGCCAGTTTCAGCTGCGACACGTCGTGCTGGTACTGGCCGACACCGATGGATTTGGGGTCGATTTTCACCAGTTCGGCCAGCGGATCCTGCAGGCGACGGGCGATGGACACTGCGCCTCGGATCGACACGTCGAGGTCCGGGAATTCCCTGGACGCCAGTTCCGACGCCGAGTACACCGAAGCGCCGGCCTCGGAGACCATGACCTTGGTCATCTTCATCGCTGGGTATTTTTTGATCAGTTCGGCGGCCAGCTTGTCGGTCTCACGGCTGGCGGTACCGTTGCCGATGGCGATCAGGTCCACCGAGTGCTTGGCGCACAGGGCGGCCAGGATTGCGAGGGTCTGGTCCCACTTGTTATGCGGAACGTGGGGGTACACGGTGGCGTGGTCCAGCAGCTTGCCGGTGGCGTCGACGACCGCGACCTTGCAACCGGTGCGCAGGCCGGGGTCCAGGCCCAGGGTGGCGCGCGGGCCGGCGGGGGCGGCCAGCAGCAGGTCGTGCAGGTTGTGGGCGAACACGTTGATCGCTTCGGTTTCGGCGCCGTCACGCAGTTCGCCCAGCAGGTCGGTTTCCAGGTGGGTGTAGAGCTTGACCTTCCAGGTCCAGCGCACGACTTCACCGAGCCACTTGTCCGCAGGACGGTTCTGATTCTGGATGCCGAATTGTTGCCCGATCATGCCTTCGCACGGGTGCATGGTGCCCGGCAGTTCGTCGCCGACTTTGAGCGCCGAGCTCAGAATGCCTTCGTTGCGCCCGCGGAAAATCGCCAGCGCACGGTGGGACGGCATGCTCTTGAGCGGTTCGTCGTGCTCGAAGTAATCGCGGAACTTGGCGCCTTCTTCCTCTTTGCCGGCGATGACGCGCGCGCTGAGCACGGCTTCCTGCTTGAGGTAGTTGCGCAGTTTTTCCAGCAGGTTGGCGTTTTCGGCGAAGCGCTCCATGAGGATGTATTTGGCGCCTTCGAGGGCGGCCTTGACGTCGGCAACGCCCTTGTCGGCATCGATGAAGCGTGCGGCTTCGGTTTCCGGGCTTAGCGACGGGTCGTTGAACAGGCCATCGGCCAGCTCGCCAAGGCCGGCTTCCAGGGCGATCTGGCCCTTGGTGCGGCGCTTTTGCTTGTAGGGCAGGTAGAGGTCTTCGAGGCGGGTCTTGGTGTCGGCGAGCTTGATGTCGCGTTCGAGTTGCGGGGTGAGCTTGCCCTGTTCCTCGATGCTGGCGAGGATGCTGATACGCCGTTCGTCGAGTTCTCGCAGGTAGCGCAGGCGTTCTTCCAGGTGCCGAAGCTGGATATCGTCGAGGCTGCCGGTCACTTCCTTACGGTAGCGGGCGATGAAAGGCACCGTGGAGCCTTCATCCAGTAGAGCGACGGCCGCTTCGACCTGTTGGGGGCGTACGCCGAGTTCTTCGGCGATGCGGCTGTTGATGCTGTCCATAAAACCACCTGAAATTCTGAAAAGCAGCTCGCGGGCCCGCAGAACAAGGCCCGGAAAGACTGGTTGAGCGGCCCGACCGGCACCGCTGCCTGGGTCAAGAGGCAGCCAATTGACCCTCGAAATCGAAAAAGTCGCGTCAAGCGGGTAAAAAAAGCCGGCAGTAAACGGAAACGATCTGACGTTGCTCTGCAAGACGGCGCCGCATTATAACCAGCGTTCTGTCCTTGAGGGGTACTGCGCCAGTGGTTGTAGGACGCAGGTCTGCTGGTGGTCGAGGAAAAATCTGCTAACAATGCACACGGTGCGTATAACGGCAGCTAGGCCATAATGCGCGCCGAGATAAGAGGAGCATCCAATGAGCAGCACTGCACAAACTGCTGAAGGCGAAAAAATTCTCATCGTTGACGACGATC
The DNA here is from genome assembly GCF_034354675.1 of Pseudomonas sp. MH9.3. NCBI lineage: Bacteria > Pseudomonadati > Pseudomonadota > Gammaproteobacteria > Pseudomonadales > Pseudomonadaceae > Pseudomonas > Pseudomonas sp. MH9.3. Next base: position 3,981,891 of record NZ_CP133785.1, read on the forward strand.
CGGGGCTGAGCAGCCTGCTGGAGCGCTTCTTCAACTCCAAGGGCTACCGTGCCCGCGCGGTGCCGAACACCGAGCAGATGGACCGTCTGCTGGGGCGCGAAGTATTCAACCTGGTCGTACTTGACCTGATGCTGCCCGGCGAAGACGGCCTCACCGCCTGCAAACGCCTGCGTGGCGCGAACAACCAGATTCCGATCATCATGCTCACCGCCAAGGGCGATGAGCTGAGTCGCATCAAGGGCCTTGAACTGGGCGCTGATGATTACCTGGCCAAGCCGTTCAACCCTGACGAACTGATGGCCCGGGTCAAGGCCGTATTGCGTCGCCAGGCAGCCCCGGTACCGGGCGCGCCAGGCAGCGAAGACGAAAGCGTTACCTTTGGCGACTACGAGCTGTCGCTGGCGACCCGTGAACTCAAGCGTGGCGACGAAGTACACATGCTCACCACCGGCGAGTTCGCGGTACTCAAGGCCCTGGTGATGAACGCACGCCAGCCGCTGACCCGCGACAAGCTGATGAACCTGGCCCGTGGTCGGGAATGGGACGCGCTGGAGCGCTCCATCGACGTGCAGATATCCCGTCTGCGCCGGATGATCGAGCCGGACCCGTCCAAGCCTCGCTATATCCAGACAGTCTGGGGTGTGGGTTACGTGTTTGTGCCGGATGGCACAGCGACCAAGTGACCGATGACTTGCAGGTACGGGTATCCCGGCGTTTGACCCCTTGAGGGTCGACGGGATGCTCGGCGTCTGCAATTCTGCGAGCGCTGCTTTTTCCTGCCAGGTGTCCAGCTGTCTTTTATGAAAACCCCATTGTGGTTCCCACAAAGTTTCTTCTCGCGCACCCTTTGGCTGGTGTTGATCGTCGTTCTGTTTTCCAAGGCACTCACACTGGTTTATCTGCTGATGAACGAGGACGTGCTGGTGGACCGGCAATACAGCCACGGCGTCGCGCTGACGCTGCGTGCCTATTGGGCGGCCGACCCCGAAAACCGCGAGAAGATCGCCAAGGCCGCCACGCTGGTGCGTGTTGCCGGTGCAGGCGTGCCGGAGGGTGAGCAGCATTGGCCCTACAGCGAAATCTATCAGCGCCAGATGCAGGCCGAGCTCGGTGAAGACACCGAGGTGCGCTTGCGCATGCATGTGTCGCCTGCCTTGTGGGTGCGTGCGCCGAGTCTGGGTGAAGACTGGCTGAAAGTGCCGCTGTATCCGCACCCGTTGCGCGGCCAGAAGATCTGGAACGTGCTTGGCTGGTTTCTGGCGATCGGTTTGCTCTCCACCGCCTCCGCGTGGATTTTTGTGCGTCAGCTCAACCAGCCGCTTAAGCGCCTGGTATTCGCCGCCCGCCAACTCGGCCAGGGACGCAGTGTGCGGCTACCGGTGAGTGACACACCCAGCGAAATGACCGAGGTGTACGGTGCGTTCAACCAGATGGCGGAAGACGTCGAACAGGCCGGGCGCGAGCGGGAACTGATGCTGGCGGGGGTGTCCCATGACCTGCGAACGCCGCTGACGCGCTTGCGGCTGTCGCTGGAATTGATGGGCAATCACAGCGACCTGACGGACGACATGGTTCGCGACATCGAGGACATGGATGCGATTCTGGATCAGTTTCTGGCGTTTATCCGCGACGGCCGTGATGAACTGGTTGAAGAAGTCGACCTGACGGACCTGGTACGTGAAGTCGTGGCGCCCTACAACCAGAACGGCGAACAGGTGCGCACGCGCCTGGAGCCGATCCAGCCGTTTGCTTTGCGCAGGGTTTCGATGAAGCGCCTGCTGAACAATCTGATCGGCAACGCCTTGCACCATGCCGGTTCCGATGTGGAGGTGGCGGCCTATGTGTCCGGGGACAGTACGGCACCCTATGTGGTGCTGAGCGTGATGGACCGTGGCGCCGGTATCGATCCCGCCGAACTGGAAGGCATTTTCAACCCCTTCACCCGTGGTGACCGTGCCCGTGGCGGCAAAGGCACGGGGCTGGGACTGGCGATTGTGCGGCGGATTGCGTCGATGCATGGCGGCAATGTTGAACTGCGCAACCGTGAGGACGGTGGGTTGGAGGCGCGGGTGCGCTTGCCGCTTGGTTTGATGCTGCCCCGAGATGCGGTCTAACCAACAACACTCATTGAAACGTGGGAGGGGGCTTGCTCCCGATAGCGATGTCTCAGTCAAAAATGTTTGACTGACACTCTGCTGTCGGGAGCAAGCCCCTCCCACATTTGGTTTTATGGTGTGTCAGAGGAGGAAGGGTTTCAGCCCTTGCCCTTGGTCCTGGTCATGTTCGGGCCACCATTCTTTTCCAGGTGCTGAATGATGATCCCCGCCACGTCCTTGCCTGTGGTGGTCTCGATCCCCTCCAGCCCTGGCGATGAGTTCACCTCCATCACCAGCGGGCCATGGTTGGAGCGCAGGATATCCACACCCGCCACGGCCAGCCCCATCACCTTGGCTGCGCGTAATGCGGTCATGCGTTCTTCCGGGGTGATCTTGATCAGGCTGGCGCTGCCGCCACGGTGCAGATTGGAGCGGAATTCGCCCGGTTTGGCCTGGCGCTTCATTGCGGCAATCACCTTGTCACCCACCACGAAGCAGCGAATATCCGCGCCGCCGGCCTCCTTGATGTATTCCTGCACCATGATGTTTTGCTTGAGGCCCATAAACGCCTCGATCACCGACTCGGCGGCAGTCGCCGTTTCACACAGCACCACGCCGATGCCCTGGGTCCCCTCCAGCACCTTGATCACCAGCGGTGCGCCGTTGACCATTTCGATCAGGTCCGGGATGTCGTCGGGTGAGTGGGCAAAACCGGTGACCGGCAGGCCGATGCCACGGCGCGACAGCAGTTGCAGCGAGCGTAACTTGTCCCGCGAGCGGGCAATGGCCACGGACTCATTGAGGGGGAACACCCCCATCATTTCAAACTGGCGCAGCACCGCGCAGCCGTAGAAGGTCACCGATGCGCCGATGCGCGGGATCACTGCATCAAACCCTTCCAGCGGCTTGCCCCGGTAGTGGATCTGCGGCTTGTGGCTGGCAATGTTCATATAGGCACGCAACGTGTCGATCACCACCATTTCGTGGCCACGTTCGGTGCCGGCCTCAACCAGGCGGCGGGTGGAATACAGACGCGGGTTTCGCGACAGCACAGCAATCTTCATGCAGCACCTGGGGCAGAAATAGTAGAGACCGGGAACACCGGCTTGTCTTGAACGTACTTGACGCCGGGACTGACCACCAATTGGCCGTCAATCAGCGCCTTGGAGCCTAGCAACAGGCGGTAACGCATGGCTTTGCGGCAAGCCAGGGTGAACTCCACGCGCCACACCCGATCACCCAACGCCAGCGTGGTGCTGATCACATAGCGCACCTGCGCGTGACCGTTGGAGCTCTTGATGGTCTTCATGGTCACCAGCGGCGCCTCGCAGCGGCGATGACGCAGTTGCACGACGGTGCCCAGGTGTGCGGTAAAGCGTACCCACTGCGCACCATCGCGCTCAAACGGCTCGATATCGGTGGCGTGCAGGCTCGAGGTACTGGCCCCGGTGTCGATCTTCGCGCGCAGGCCCGCCACCCCCAGATCGGGAAGGGCCACCCATTCACGCAGACCCACAACGGTCAAATGGTCAAATGTCTTCAATATAGATAACCGGTCAATTCGCCCAGGCTTGAGGAGCAACCTTGGCCAGGGCGTTGAATGCGGGCCTGGCGAACCAGTAGCCCTGCATCAGAAATATTCCACAGTCGGACAGGAAATCGCGCTCGCCGGCACTTTCGATGCCCTCGGCGATGACAGTAACCCCCAACTGCTCACAGATTGTGACAATCCCCCGGACGATCACCTGACGGACACGGTCCTTGTCGATATCGCGGATCAGCGCCATGTCGAGTTTGATCAGGTCAGGTTGGAAATCGGCCAGCAGATTCAGCCCCGAATAGCCCGCGCCGAAATCGTCGATGGCGGTCTTGAAGCCGAATTCGCGGTATTCACGCAGAATATTGGTCAAATGGCGATAGTTATCGACGTACTCGCTTTCCAGCGTCTCGAAAATCAGCCGATTCAGCGGAAAATTGTGTGCCCGCGCCGCTTCCAGCGTACTGCGGATACACAGCTCCGGCCGATACACCGCGTTGGGCATGAAGTTGATTGAGAGATGGCTCTGCATGTCCAGCGCCGCCGCGCGGGCGATGGCCTGGGTGCGGCAGCGCTGGTCGAAGCGGTAGCGGTTGCCGTCATTGACCTGGTTCAGCACCGAGAGCGCGCCTTCACCGTGAGGGCCTCGCACCAGCGCCTCGTGGGCAAAAATGGAATGATCGCGCAGGTCTACGATAGGCTGGTAGGCGAAGGCAAAGTCGAAGCTCAGCGGCTCGCTTTGCTGGCAACCCACGCAACGCTGATTGGGCGAGGTGAGTGAAGTGGGGAAGTCGGTCACAGCGTATCCTCGCGAAAACAGGGTGCTACCCGGCGTATCTTAGGTGAGCCTTGGGGTTTATGCGTCGAAGGGTTTCGACGGTAAGGTTGCGACATTTTTCAGAGCGAGGAATTCAAGTGGCTCAGAAGCAGGAAGAGGAAGAAAAGGTCCGTTTGGACAAGTGGCTGTGGGCGGCGCGGTTCTATAAAACCCGTGCCCTGGCCAAGGCTGCCATCGAGAGCGGCAAGGTGCACCATCGCGGCGAACGCTGCAAGCCGGGCAAGGAACCGCGTGTCGGTGACGAGTTTCAGATTCGTACAGGGTTTGATGAAAAAACCATCGTGGTGCAGGCGCTTTCCATTGTGCGCCGTGGCGCTCCCGAAGCGCAGGCACTGTACGCCGAGACCGAGGCGAGCATCGCCAAACGTGAAAACGCTGCGGCCATGCGCAAGGCCGGGGCGTCAGGCCTGACCACGGATGGCAAGCCGAGCAAGAAGCAGCGTCGCGATCTGTTCAAGTTTCGCGGCAGCGGTAATGACGACTGATCGCGCTGATCTCGCGGTTCAAATGTGGGAGGGGCTTGCTCCCGACTGCGGTGTATCAGTCACCTTTGCATGCCCTGACACTCCCTCATCGGGAGCAAGCCCCTCCCACATTACAGGCTCGGCGTTACGCAGTTTGTCGTATGACACTCAATCGCCCGATCACCGGCAGCTTACCCAGCAACCCGAAGATCGGCGTCGTCACGCGCAGCAACGCCCCCGACACCTTCGCCGCAAAAGGCGTGTAATACCCCCATCCCAATGCGAGCAATGCCAGCAAAACGCCACCGATATAATCGTCCTGCCCCCAATGTGCGCCCGCCACCAGGCGCGGCATCATGAACAGCAGCGCCAGGCCCCAGATCACCAGCACCTGGCCGATGTTACGGGCAAACACCGTCATGAACATGCCCCAGATCAGCAGCACCGAAGCATGATCCCCTGGGAAACTCTGGCTCGAACGGTCCTTCAGCTCCCAGGTTTTCTCAAGCCCGGGGAAGTAGTCGCTCATCTGCACGGCACCGCCGATCACCATCGACGGGCTGCTGTGTTGCCAGCCCATGTGCGCGGCGAGTTTGGAAAACAGCATGCGGATAAACAGCAGCAACAGCAGAATACCGAGAAAGCCAAAGAAAGCCTGGCGTACCTGTACCGTCTTGAACACCCAGTCACCGCGAACCAGCAGCGCCAGCAAAATCACGCCAACCACCGCATCAAAAGGGCGCAGACTGGCCACGGCCCACATGTGCAGCCAGGTTGCGCTGGTCGCCAGTGGGTCATTGAGCAGGTGAAACAGCCATTCGTCGAAAATCACACACAGCATCTGGCCCGTGGGCCACAGCCAAAAACACAGCAGTCCGATAGCGAGTAGATTGCAAAGGGCCCATCGCCGGAGGTTCCACTTGGCTTGGAACAAACCCGGATTGTTCATAAACTGTCCCTCTTCGCTCTAGTAAGTTCTCTGTTTCCAGGAGAAAACCGCACCAAGATGGTGCTAAAGCGTTTAATTTTATAAACGTTGTAATCATTTTGTCATCAATTCAGATACCCAGACCTATGACTGATCTACCGGATACCGACTTCACCCAACGCTTCATCTTCGACGAGAACGACGCCCGCGGCGAACTGGTCTCGCTGGAGCGCAGCTATGCCGAAGTCCTCGCCAAGCACGCCTATCCGGAGCCGGTCGCGCAATTGCTCGGTGAGTTGATGGCGGCTGCGGCGCTGCTGGTGGGCACCATGAAGTTCGATGGTTTGCTGATTTTGCAGGCCCGCTCCGAAGGCCCGATTCCCTTGCTGATGATCGAGTGTTCCAGCGAGCGCGACATCCGTGGCTTGGCCCGTTACGACGCCGACCTGATCGCCCCTGACGCCACGTTGAGCGACCTGATGCCCAACGGCGTGCTGGCGCTGACGGTCGATCCCACGGTCGGCCAGCGCTATCAAGGCATTGTCGACCTCGACGGCGACACCCTGTCGGACTGCTTCACCAACTATTTCGTGATGTCCCAGCAGGTCGGCACCAGGTTCTGGCTCAACGCCGACGGCAAGCGCGCCCGTGGCCTGCTGCTGCAACAACTGCCGGCGGACCGCATCAAGGACGACGATGACCGCGCCGAAAGCTGGCGCAACCTCACCGCCCTGGCCGGCACCCTCACGGCGGAAGAGCTGCTGGGCCTGGATAACCCGACCATCCTGCACCGCCTTTACCACGAAGAAGCCGTGCGCCTGTTCGACCCGCAAACCCTGCGCTTCCACTGCAGCTGCTCGCGCGAGCGTTCCGGCAACGCGCTGGTCAGCCTGGGACTGGAAGATGCACAGAATCTGGTAGTCGAACACGGCGGCCATATCGAGATCGATTGCCAGTTCTGCAACCAGCGCTACCTGTTCGATGCGGCCGATGTTGCTCAATTATTCGCCGGCGCAGGCATCGATACCCCTTCCGACACCCGCCACTAAAACGTTTAAGCACAGGTAAATCACCTGAGAAATGCCGAGATAGCGCTGTTCTGACGGGAGGGCCCTACTCTTTTTGGGCTTTTCTGGCATAATCCGGCCCACTTTTTTCGCGGTAGTAGTGCGCAACTTTCTACTACAAAACGTTTGGAGCACTCGGCCATAGGCCGACGGGGAACCTCATGACGCAAGCCAACAACGCCGTATACACCGATCTGAGTGTTGACGATCTGGTTAAAGAAGCCCTGCAGCGCGGTGAAGGCGTGCTTGCCGATACTGGCGCACTGGTCGTTGAAACCGGTCACCGTACCGGCCGTTCGCCGGTCGACCGTTTCATCGTTGAAGAGCCTTCCACTCAGGCTTCCATCGCCTGGGGCCCGATCAACCGCAAGTTCCCGGCCGACAAGTTCGATGCCCTGTGGGCTCGCGTCGAGGCATTCAACAACGCGCAAGAGCACTTCGTTTCCCACGTTCACGTAGGGGCCGCAGAAGACCACTACCTGGCCGTGAAAATGACCACCCAGACGGCCTGGCAGAACCTGTTCGGTCGCTGCCTGTTCATCAACCCGGCCCAGTACAACCCGGCCGGCCGTGAAGAGTGGCAAGTGCTCAACGTGGCCAACTTCGAGTGCGTGCCTGAGCGTGACGGCACCAACTCCGACGGTTGCGTGATCCTCAATTTCGCACAGAAAAAAGTGCTGATCGCCGGCATGCGCTACGCCGGTGAAATGAAGAAAGCCATGTTCTCGGTGCAGAACTTCCTGCTGCCGGCCTCCGACGTGCTGCCGATGCACTGCGCCGCCAACATTGGCGAAGCAGGCGACGTGACGCTGTTCTTCGGCCTGTCGGGCACCGGCAAGACCACCCTGTCCGCCGACGAAAGCCGTTACCTGATCGGTGACGACGAACACGGCTGGGGCGAGAGCGTGGTGTTCAACATCGAAGGCGGTTGCTATGCCAAGTGCATCGACCTATCCGAGAAGAACGAGCCGGTGATCTGGAAAGCCATCAAGCACGGCGCCGTGCTGGAAAACGTCGTCATCGACGAGGCCGGGCACGCCGACTACACCAACGTCAGCCTGACCCAGAACAGCCGCGCGGCCTACCCACTCGAGCACGTAGCCAAGCGTTCCGAAAAGAACCTGGGCGGCGAGCCAAACGCGGTGATCTTCCTGACCTGCGACCTGACCGGCGTACTGCCGCCCGTGTCGATCCTCAGCGAAGAACAAGCGGCCTATCACTTCCTGTCCGGCTACACCGCTCTGGTGGGCTCGACCGAAATGGGCTCCGGCGGCGGCATCAAGTCGACCTTCTCCACCTGCTTCGGCGCGCCGTTCTTCCCGCGCCCGGCCGGCGAGTACGCGGAGCTGCTGATCAAGCGCATCCGCGGCTTCGGCTCCAAGGTCTACCTGGTCAACACCGGCTGGACCGGCGGCGGCTACGGCGTCGGCAAACGCTTCAACATCCCGACCACTCGCGGCGTGATCGCCGCCATCCAGAGCGGCGCGTTGATCGGTGCCGAGACCGAGCACCTGGACACCATCAACCTGGACGTGCCGTTGGCGGTGCCGGGTGTCGAGACCGGTTTGCTGAACCCGCGTAATACCTGGGCCGACAAGGCTGCTTATGACGAAGCGGCGAAGGCGCTGGCCGGGTTGTTTGTCGAGAACTTCAAGAAGTTTGAAGTGAGTGATGCGATCAAGGCGGCGGGTCCCAAGTTGTAAGACTCGATCGTTATGAAAAAGCCGCCCTCATTGGGCGGCTTTTTTGTGCCTGCTCGCCAGGTCAATATGGATTCAGTGGCAGGAGGGAGCACGCCCCCTCCCACAGTTTTCATCTGTGATGCACTTAACTCAGGTTTTCCAGTGTCTGCGTGTCCCAGCTGTGGGTCTTGATGGCCAGGTAGAGCATGCCGATGGTCAGCGGGATCTTTTCACCACGGCCTTTGGCGCGGTGTTTGAGGAAGACGTCAAACACCGGCGGCTGGAAGTAACGGTAGGCATCGTAGTCGCCCAGGTCGACGGCGAAATCCTGCTCCAGCGCCTCCATCAATTGCCTGGCGTCGCCGCCGTCGCAGCCCAGGTCGAGATTGATCGCGGTTTGCAGGCGAAGGGTTTTATGTTGCGGCAATCCAATTTCTTCGTGCAGCAGTTGCAGGAGTTGCTGCATGTCGGAGTCTTCGGGGAAGTTGGGAGCCAGGTTCATGGTGTGGGTTCGCAGCAGTGGATGAGCATTACGTCGTTGGCGGTATCTGTTTCGGGTGATCAGGGCAGAAATAACCAGGAAGAGAGTCAGACTGATCCAGAAGATATATTCAGTCATTGAAGTGACCGCCCTGGCGTTGTCGGATTGTTCTTGAAGGGCGAATCACGGCAAATTTGAAACCGCAACGGTCGCTGTGTTGAGTCCTTTCGATGTTCACGGGCTTTACCGAGAAAGTGGAGAGGACGTTAGTTTCGGTCAGTAAGAGGGATATTCAATAGAGGGGTAAGCAGGTGTTTTTTGCAATTTGGGAAGCGGATTGCGCGGTATTTCGTCTTTTCCTACAGTGATTATCGGCATCTTCAGCTTGGCGTCGATCTTTCGGCCGCAACTGCCCAACTATGGGAGCGATCAGGATCTTGCAGGTGTGCTTATGCAGCGCTTGAAAATCGTTTCCAGCCCCCTGTAATCACACGCCACCGCGTCGATGTTCGCAGGTATCCACGCAACGTCTTTTACCAGCCACCAGTTCACCGAGAACCCCGCATTTACGATGATTTGTTCAAACAGGATCCGTTGTGCCCGGCCATTGCCTTCGCGAAAAGGGTGGATGACGTTGAGGTCGCCATAAACTTCAGCGATTCGAGTCACCAGTTCAGCCTGGGGGGCGCCGACAAACCAGTTCGCCTCTTCCATATGCCGAATAATCTTCTCCGCTTCCGGAAGGATACGCTCGGGCGTGCAGAACAGCGTGTCGCCTTTCTGGATATTGACGCTGCGCAGTTCGCCGGCCCAGTCGTAAATATCGCCAAATAAAGTGCGGTGGATGTTTTGCAGGCGATCAAGGTCGTAGGGCGGCGGGAAGAGGGGAAGATTGCCTATGGCGATTTCGGACAGTTCCCGCTCGGCTTCATGCAAGCGTGCTTCATCGAGCAAATCGAGGCGGTTGCGCAGGACGCTGCTACCGGGATAGCAGTAAGGATCCTGGCCCACCCCGTATTTGTCGAGCATCAGCGCGGGGTATTGCGGTACTTGGCAAGGACGGCTTCGCGAGTGGGCAGCGGTTTGTCGACGTCCGCCGGCTGGGTGTCGAACCCCTCCAGGCGCAAGCTGGCCAAGTAATTGGAACGGCGGATCTTGTGGTAATGATCCTGTTTTTGCTCAAACGTCAGTTCGCTCATCGCAGCGTACTCCTAGGTAGCAAGGCTTGATTGTAGCGCAATGCGTCTGCGCGAAGGCAGTCTTTGGATAGGCAAGATATGGTAGTTGTTCCTACAGGCTTGCGCGAATAGTCCTGCTTTCCACCACGCTGTGTATCATCCTGTCTCTTTTTTCCACGCGACCTTTCTCGATTCGCTGACCCGGGTGAGCTACGTTTTTAAGCCACCCTCAGCGGTCAATGGAGTGACAGCCTATGCACGACACCCTCCAGCAGGTCTTTGGTTATCCACAGTTTCGTTCGGGCCAGGAAGAAGTGGTCAGCGCCGTGCTGGCCGGGCGCTCGGCGGCTGCTATTTTCCCCACCGGCTCCGGTAAATCCCTGTGCTATCAGCTGTCGGCGGTTTTGCTCCCGCACCTGACGCTGGTGGTTTCACCGCTGCTGGCGTTGATGCAGGATCAGTTGGGCTTTCTGCAGCGCCACGGGATTTCAGCCGGCAGCATCGATTCGGCGCAAAGTCGCGAGGACGCCAATGAGGTGATGGCGCGTGCGCGCTCCGGTGAGCTGAAGATCCTGATGATTTCCGTGGAGCGCCTGAAGAACGAGCGCTTTCGTAACTTCCTGCAAAGCGTGCCGATTTCATTGTTGGTGGTGGACGAAGCCCACTGTATTTCCGAGTGGGGCCACAACTTTCGTCCGGACTACCTGAAGCTGCCGGACTACCTACGCCAGTTCAATATCCCGCAAGCCCTTCTGCTGACGGCTACGGCAACGCCCAAGGTGATTGCCGACATGCAGGCCAAGTTCGCCATTGCGCCCGGCGATGTGATCACCACAGGCTTCTATCGGCCCAACCTCAACCTGCTGGTGGAGCCGGTGAGCGGCGCGAACAAACGCTGGCGCCTGGTGCAGTGGATGAGCGAGCGGCCCAACCAGCCGAGTATCGTCTATGTCACCCTGCAAAAAACCGCCGAGCAGATCGCCGAGCACCTGAACCGCAACGGCATCCAGGCCGAGGCGTATCATGCCGGCTTGCCGCACGATAAACGCGAGGGCATCCAGCAGCGATTCATGGGCGGGCGCTCCAATTGCATCGTCGCGACCATCGCGTTCGGCATGGGTATCGACAAGAGTGATATCCGCAACGTGGTGCACTTCGACCTGCCCAAGTCCATCGAGAATTACAGCCAGGAAATCGGCCGCGCAGGACGTGACGGGCAGCCATCGGACTGCCTGGTGCTGGCCAACCGTGACAGCCTCAACGTGCTGGAAAATTTCGTGTACGGCGACACGCCAGAGCAAGAGGGCATCCGCCGTGTGCTGGACGAGTTGCAGGCGTCACGCAGCGAGGGGCAGTGGGAGTTTTTGCTGCGCTCGCTGTCGGACCACAGCAATATCCGCGAGTTGCCGCTCAAGACCTTGCTGGTACAACTCGAACTCAAGGGCGTGATCGCGCCGCGCTATGCGTTTTATGCCGAGTACCGTTTCAAATACCTGATTGAGCCCGAGGCCTTGCTGGCGCGTTTTTCCGGCGAGCGGCAGCAGTTTGTTGCGGCAATCATCCAGGTGTGCAAGCGCGCCAAAACCTGGGCGACGGTGGATTTCGATGCGCTTTATCAACAGCATGGCGCTGAGCGCAATCGGGTGGTGAAGGCCCTGGATTACTTCCAGGAGCAGGGGCTGATCGAGCTGGAGAGCAAGCAGATGACCGAGGTCTACAGTTTGCTGAATACGGATTTCGACCCGCAGGTATTGAGCACCGAGTTATACACAGGCTTCAAGCAACACGAGGTGACGGAAGTGGCGCGTATTCACGCCATGCTTGATCTGTTCGCCACCGAACACTGCCTGGGGCAGCGTCTGGCACAGTATTTCGGCGATGACCAGGCGCCGCAGCGTTGTGGACATTGCTCGGTGTGCCACGGCCATATTGCTCACCTCCCACCGCCGCCTGGCCTGGCGCCGCTTGTGGATAAAAACTTCATGGGCCTGAGCGGTGATTTTATCCACAGGCATCATGAACACACCGGCGATTTGCCGGGCGCCGAACGGCTTACGCGTTTTCTCGGCGGCATCAGCGTGCCGTTGTTTACTCGGTTGAAGGCGCGCAGCATTCCCGGGTTTGCCGCGCTGGAGGAGTATCCCTACGCAGAGGTTCGCGAGTGGGCCGATGCCCATTTGCAGGACCTGTAAACAGCCACCTTGAAGAGATTTGCCAATGCCTGACTCAGTGCCGCAACGCGCCGACTACGCTCATTTCCAGCCGATCATCACACGCTGGCACGACAATGATGTGTATGGCCATGTGAACAACGTCACCTACTACAGCTTTTTCGATACGGCGGTGAATACCTACCTGATCGAGCAAGGCGGGTTGGACATTCATGACGGCGAGGTGGTGGGCTTTGTGGTGAGTTCGGCGTGTGATTATTTTGCGTCGATTGCCTTTCCCGAGCGCATCGACGTCGGTCTGCGCGTGGGCAAGTTGGGCAACAGTTCGGTGCAGTATGAGTTGGCGGTGTTCAAGGCCGGCGAGGAAGAGGCCTGTGCGGCGGGGCGGTTTGTGCATGTATTCGTGGATCGGGCTTCGAACCGACCTGTGACGATCGCGCAGAAGTTGCGCGATGCGCTGCAGCGATTGGTTATTTAGCCGCAACACCACCGATCCAGATGTGGGAGGGAGCAAGCCCCTCCCACCCTGGAAGTGCTGTGGTCTTCAGACCTCAGCGGTGGCGATGGTGATGCTTGCGATGCCCATAGGCATGGCCACGGCCGCGATGGTCATCACGGTCATAACGGCGATTGTCGCGCCCACGGTAGCGGCGATCATCGTCATCACTCTTGTTGCCCATGTAGTTGCCCAGCGCGCCGCCAGCACCGCCGCCGGCGGCTGCGCCGACCAGGCTGCCGGTGTTGCCGCCAACGCTGCGACCTACCACGTTGCCACCGGCCGCGCCCAACGCACCGCCGATGGCGGCTTCGCCACGGCTGCGTTTGTCGGCGCCCACCGCGCTGCCGCCCGCGCCACCCAGGGCTGCGCCGATGGCCGAACCTGTGTTGCCGCCGATCTGCTGGCCTACAACCGAACCCAGAACCCCACCCAATGCGCCGCCCACACCGGCTTCGGTGGTGCCACCTGCCATGGCTGCGCCGCTGGCGAGGCTAAAGGACAGCAAGAGAATCGAGGAGAACTTCATAGGGAGACCTCAAGAGGATGACGCCGCGATCCTGAGGTCGTGGGAGAGTGCTGACAATCGAAATCCGACCAGTGGCTATAGTTGTATACAATTCGCTAACTTGCTGTTTTGTATAGGGAACTTAAGTCGTTTTAGCCAGTCTCTATTGACTTCGGAACGGCCGCTTTTATACAAAAGCGGCCTTTTTTGTGCCTGTGATTTATGCGGTGCGGGCCATGATCAAGCCGTTGTCACTCGCCGCTTCCAGGCGGATCGCCACGAACTTCGAGGTTGGCGTATGGCTGCCATCCCCGGTGCTTTCCAGCGGCACCAGCGGGTTCACTTCCGGGTAGTACGCGGCGGCCTGGCCGGCCGGAATATCAAAGGCCAGCAGGGTGAAGCCCTTTACGCGGCGCTCACGGCCGTCTTCCCACAGCGACACGATGTCGGCCTTCTGCCCCGGCTTGAAGCCCAGGCGGATGATGTCCGCTTCGTTGACGAACAGCACGTCACGTTGGCCTTTCACTCCACGATAACGGTCGTCCAGGCCATAAATGGTGGTGTTGTACTGATCGTGGGAGCGCATCGATTGCATGATCAGGTCTGGCACCCGGCCCGTGGCGTGGGTGCGTTCGTGGATCAGGTCCTTGGGCAGAATGTTCGCACGGAAGTTGGCGCGGCCCAGCGGGGTGTTCCAGCGACGCGCGCCGGCCGAGTTGCCGAGGTAGAAACCGCCGGGGTGCTTGATGCGTTCGTTGAAGTCCTTGAAGCCTGGGATGGTGTCGGCGATCAGGTCGCGAATGCGCCCGTAGTCGGCCACCAGCCAGCTCCAGTCCACCGGCTTGCTGCCCAGAGTGGCGGCGGCGATGCCGGCGATGATTGCTGGCTCCGATTTCATCAGCTTCGACAGCGGTTGCAGCTGGCCATTGGAGCCGTGAACCATGCTGAACGAATCCTCTACCGTTACCGCCTGCGGGCCGTCGGCCTGGATGTCGATGTCGGTACGGCCCAGGCACGGCAAAATCAGCGCGTCCTTACCATGCATCAGGTGGCTGCGGTTGAGCTTGGTGCTGATCTGCACGGTCAGGTCGCAATTGCGCAGCGCTTCGAAGGTGCGCGAACTGTCCGGCGTGGCCTGGGCGAAGTTACCGCCCAGGGCGATGAAGACTTTGGAGCGGCCTTCGAGCATGGCGTGAATCGCTTCCACCACGTTGTGGCCGTTGGTGCGTGGCACCTGGAACTGGAAGCGCCGCTCCAGGGAGTCCAGAAACGCCACCGGTGGGCGCTCGTTGATGCCCATGGTGCGGTCGCCCTGCACGTTACTGTGGCCACGCACCGGGCACAAGCCAGCGCCGGGGCGGCCAATGTTGCCGCGCAGCAGCATCAGGTTGGCGATTTCCTGGATGGTCGGCACCGAATGGCGATGCTGGGTGATACCCATCGCCCAGCACATGATCACGTTCTTGCCCTTGGCGTACATGCGCGCGGCCTGCTCGATCTCGACCAGGGGGAGGCCGGACTGCTCAACGATTTCATCCCACGAGGTGTCGTCGATCCTGGCCAGGTAATCGAGCACGTTGGCGGTGTGTTCGTTGAGGAAGTCGTGGTCGAACACCGCTTCCTTGCCTTCGGCCTGGGCCTGGCGTTCCCACAGCAGCAGGAACTTGGCCATGCCGCGCAGGATGGCCATGTCGCCGCCCAGCGCCGGACGGAAGTAGGCGGTGTTGGTAGGTTTGTCACCGTTGGTAAGCATTTCCAGCGGATGCTGCGGGTGCTGGAAGCGTTCCAGACCGCGCTCTTTGAGCGGGTTGATGCACACCACCTGGGCCCCGCGTTTAACCGCTTCACGCAGCGGTTCGAGCATGCGCGGGTGGTTGGTGCCGGGGTTCTGGCCCCACACGAAGATCGCATCGGCATGTTCGAAGTCATCAAAGGTCACGGTGCCTTTGCCGACGCCCACGCTTTGCGCCAGGGCTACGCCACTGGCCTCGTGGCACATGTTCGAGCAATCCGGAAAGTTGTTGGTACCGTAGGCGCGCACGAACAGCTGATACAGGTACGCCGCTTCGTTGCTGGCGCGGCCCGAGGTGTAGAACTCGGCCATGTCCGGGCTGGGCAAAGCATTGAGATGCTTGCCAATCAGGTCGAATGCCGCTTCCCAGCTGACCGGCTGATAGCGGTCGGTTTCGGCGTTATAACGCATCGGCTCAGTCAGGCGGCCCTGGTACTCGAGCCAGTAGTCGCTCTGTTCCAGCAGCGCGGTGACGCTGTGCTTGGCAAAGAATGCCGCATCGACCCGGCGCTTGGTGGCTTCCCAGTTGACCGCCTTGGCGCCGTTTTCGCAGAACTTGACCATGCCGCTTTCCGGCGAGTCACCCCAGGCGCAGCCCGGGCAGTCGAATCCGCCGTTCTGGTTGGTCTTGAGCATCATGCGCAGGTTTTTCAGCGCATTGTCGCTGGTCAACCACGCCTGGGCCACGCTGATCAGTGCGCCCCAGCCGCCGGCCGGGCCTTTGTAGGGCTTGTAGCGCGGGGTCGGGGTTTGGTCGGCTTGATGATGATTGCTCACGGCTGGTTCTCCATCGCGGGGCTGTAGACCCGCGGCGCACTTTTCTGCGGCAGGTGGATGAGATTGAGGTTGTGCCGGCGCGCCCATTGCAGGGCCAGGCCGGTGGGCGACGACAGGCTGACCAGAGTCTGGATGCCCGCGCGCAGGACTTTCTGAATCAATTCAAGGCTGCAACGGCTGGTGACAATCGCCAGGCCGCCGTCGGTAGGGATCTTTTGGCGAATCAATGCACCGATCAACTTGTCGAGGGCGTTATGCCGGCCGATGTCTTCGCGGCCCAGCAGCAACTCGCCCTGGCCGTTCATGAACACCGCTGCGTGCACGGCGCCGCTGTGCTGGCCCAACGGCTGAAATGCGCTGATGCGTTGACGCAGACCGTTCAGCCAGTCAGCAGGCGGCAACGGCGCGCCGGGCAGTACGTTGAGGTCCGGCAAGGCTTGTTCCACCGCTTCGACGCCGCACAACCCACAGCCGCTGGTGCCTGCCAGTTGGCGGCGCTGCTGCTTGAGGTTCCAGAACGCACGGCTGGAAATCTGCACCTGAGCGTACTGCGCCGAACCGGAACCACTGAGTTTGAGGTCATAAATGTCGCTGACGTCGGCAATGATGCCGCTGCCCAGGCTGAAGCCGACGATAAAGTCTTCCAGGTCCGTTGGCGTCACCAGCATGACGGCCTGGCTGATGTCGTTGTAGGCAATCGCCAACGCCACTTCTTCGGCCAGCGCGGTGCTGGCGACTTCAGTGTGTTCAAGATTGCAGAACTGGTAGCTCTGGCTGGCCGCGGGCGCAGGTGTGTCGAGAGCGGGCGCCGCGCAGACCGGGTGCTTGGCGTTCATGGGGCAGTACCATCGGCGGATTGGTCAGTGCTTAGACTAGGCGCGACAAAGCGTCGCGTCTAATCGCCAGTACTGATCTGCCGATAGATGACGTCGATCAAGAAGCTGTCGGCGATTTCTGAAGCAGTGCGAAGCAGGCCTCCGCCAGGGCCGAGCGCGGTGCGCTGCGGCGCATGATCAACCCCAGGCGCGCGAGGGTGTGGGCATCTTCGATGGGTTGCAGGCGCAGATGCTCGGTGAGCGCATCCAGGCCGCCCTCCAGTGGCATCACTGCACAACACAGCCCGCCGTGCACCGCTTGAAGCAACTGATGAACGGCGTCGGTCTGTAACAACGGCTGTGGGTTGAGGCCACGGCTGTGGAAGTTGTGGTCGATGGACTGGCGAAAGTGCATGCCGCTGGTGAGCATGCCCAGGGGCAGCTCAATCAGCGACTCCCAGCTCAACGGCGTATCGCCGAAGCTGAAGAAGCGTTGATCGTAGAGCAGACCCATGCGCGTTTCGCCAAGGACCAGGGAGTCGAAGCGTTCGTTGTCCAGGCGCTCCAGGTACGAAACGCCAAGGTCCAGCCGGTTGCTCGACAGTTGTTCCAGAATCTGTTCGGAGCTGAGGGCCGACAATTCAAAGCGAAGGCTGGGGTGCTCCTTGTGCAGTTGCTGCATCAGCGCCAATGGGTCAAAGCTCGACAGCGGCACCACGCCCAGGCGCAGCGTACCCACCAGATTGCCGCGACAGGCGGCCGCCTCGGCCTGTAAGCCGTCATACGCCGCCAGCACGGTACGGGCCCAGGCCAGCACGCGTTCGCCGGGGGCGGTGAAGCCTTCGAAACGTTGGCCGCGATTGACCAGCGGCAGGTCCAACTCGTCTTCCAGGCTGCGCAGGCGCATCGACAGCGTCGGCTGGGTGATGTGGCAACGCGCCGCCGCCTGGCCGAAGTGACGGGTTTCGTCGAGGGCGATGAGGAATTTCAACTGTTTGATGTCCATCTTCGCTCCGGGGCTTATTCCAATGGCAGGGGATTCTAGCGCGTTTGGGTCTGTGCTCGGGCCGGAACCCATCCAGGTGTGGACGGGTCTAGTCTTGAGCAATCTGGAACACAACTACCAAGGAGAGCGCACCATGAGTCTTTTGAGTTTTGTCAAGGAAGCAGGCGAGAAGCTGATCGACCTGCTCACACCGGGTAATGCCAATGCCAGCGATGATTTGAAAAAACACATCGAGAAGGTCGGGTTGGGCAATCCGGACGTGCACGCCACTGTCGAAGGTGACAAGGTCACGCTGACGGGAACCGTTGCCAGTCAGGAAGAGAAGGAAAAAGTCCTTCTGGCTGCCGGCAATATTGCAGGCGTTGCGAGCGTCGATGATCAGATCACCGTATCCGGCCCGGCTGTGGCTGCCGCCCGTTTCGTGGTGGTGAAAAAAGGCGACACCCTCAGCGCGATTTCCCTGGCGGTGTACGGTAACGCCAACCAGTACAACAAAATCTTCGAGGCCAACAAGCCGCTGTTGTCGCATCCGGACAAAATCTATCCGGGCCAGACACTGCGTATTCCCGAGTAATACGCAAATCAAAAATGTGGGAGGGGGATTGTTCCCGATAGCACAGTGTCAGTCACCGAGGTGATTCTGATGCACCGCTATCGGGAGCAAGCCCCTTCCCGCAGTGGTCAGAGCCCGGCAATGAGATCGCGGTAATCGTCGACCGCGGTAAATTCAGCGGTGTCCTTGGGTCCCTTCCTGCTGTCCGGCTCTTTCACCGCCAACAAATGCCCCACGCCGAAATCCCGCGCACTGCGCAGAATCGGCAAGGTGTCATCGATAAACAGACTGCGTGCGGGATCGAAGCCGATATCGGCCTGCAGGGCATCCCAGAACTGTGGGTTTTCCTTGGCGAAACCATAGTCGTGGGAACTGATCAATCGCTCGAAATACGGCGCCAGTTCAATGCGCTCCAGCTTCAGCGACAACGAGTCACGATGGGCGTTGGTGATCATGATCACCCGCTTGCCGGCCTGTTTGATCGCCGCCAGAAACGTGTCGGCATCCGGTCGCAGGGCGATCAGGTCGGCGGTTTCCAGCTTGAGTTCGCGCACCGGGAGTTTCAGTTCGGTGCTCCAGAAGTCCAGGCAATACCATTGCAATTGTCCAGCGTTACGCTCGAACAGAGGCTGCAGCTCCATCGCGGCCATGGCCCGACTCACCCCGTGCAGGTCAGCGTAGCGTTGGGGCAGGTGCTCCATCCAGAAGTGATTGTCGTAATGCAGGTCGAGCAGGGTGCCGTCCATGTCCAGCAGGACGGTGTCGATGGCGTGCCAGGGCAAAGCGGGCATGGGGCGGTCTCATGTAAGTAAAGATATCCGACACAGACAATCGGAAAAGCCACGGTATAGTAACCCGATCACGCCAAGGAGCCTCTCATGCGCCAGAAACCCACCGTCCTCGCCCGCGAAATCGTCGCCAGTAGCCGTTTGTTCCGCGTGGAGGAAGTGCAACTGCGCTTTTCCAATGGCGTTGAACGGACCTACGAGCGTCTGGTTGGACGCGGCGCCGGTTATGGCGCGGTGATGATCGTGGCGATGATCGATGCGGACCACGCGCTGCTGATCGAGGAATACTGTGGCGGGATCGACGAGTATGAGCTTTCCTTGCCAAAGGGATTGATCGAGCCTGGCGAGGACGTACTGGCGGCGGCAAACCGCGAGCTCAAGGAGGAAGCGGGCTTCGGCGCGCGGCAGTTGGAGCACATTACCGAGCTGTCGTTGTCGCCTGGCTACATGAGCCAGAAAATCCAGGTGGTACTGGCCACCGAGCTGTACGAAGAACGCCTGGAAGGCGATGAACCCGAGCCGATGCGTGTAGACAGGGTCAACCTGCGCGAGCTGTCGCAACTGGCGCAAAACGAGCAGTTCAGCGAAGGCCGTGCATTGGCTGCGCTGTACCTGGTACGAGACCTGTTGACCCAGCGAGGAGCGTTCAGCGCATGAGCGAACTGTTTTTAGGCCACCCGTTGATCGCCCCCGTGATTGAGTTGGCACGCCAGGCCGGTGAGGTGATCCTGCCGTATTGGCGCGCCGATGTGGCGGTCACCGCCAAGGCAGATGATTCGCCGGTGACGGCGGCGGACCTGGCCGCTCACCACCTTATCCTCGCCGGCCTGACTGCGCTGGACCCGAGTATTCCCGTGTTGTCCGAAGAGGACGCCGATATCGACCAGAGCGTGCGCGCCGGTTGGCAGCGCTGGTGGCTGGTGGACCCGCTGGATGGGACCAAGGAGTTCATCAGCGGCAGTGAAGAGTTTACCGTCAACGTGGCGTTGATCGAACAGGGCCGCGTGGTGTTTGGCGTGGTGTCGATGCCCACCAGCGGTCGTTGCTACTTCGGTGGTGCAGGCCTGGGCGCGTGGCGTTCGGATGTAAACGAAGCGCCCCGGCAGATCCAGGTACGCAAGACCCCGGCTGCAGGCGAAGCGTTTACCGTCGTCGCCAGCCGCCGCCACAGCAGTCCCGAGCAGGAGCGCTTGCTGGACGGCTTGAGCCAGGGCCTGGGTGAGTTGAAGCTGGCGAATATCGGCAGCTCACTGAAGTTCTGCCTGTTGGCTGAAGGCAGCGCCGATTGTTACCCACGGCTGGCGCCCACGTCGCAGTGGGATACGGCGGCGGCTCAGGGTGTACTGGAAGGCGCGGGCGGTGAGGTGTTGGAGTTGAACGGCGAGCGGTTCAGTTATCCGGCGCGGGAATCGTTGCTCAACCCTTTCTTTCTGGCGTTACCGGCGAAGGCGGCGTGGCGCGATCGCCTGTTGAGCCTGGCCAGGTCTTAAGACCTGCGCAAATTAAAAATGTGGGAGGGGGCAAGCCTGCTCCCACATTTGCTTTGTGTAATAACGACTAGCGGTGCAGGACGTATTGGCCGGTAAAAGTCACTGCGCGGTCTTCGCTGCCCTCATTCACAATCCATGTGTCCAGCGTCAACCGCGCCCGGCCATGGCGTTTGTAGGTCGCCACGAAACGCTTCCACACCTTCTCCTCCGGCGCCGCGCAAATCACCGTGGCATCCTGCGTCACCGGCAACGGATAACTGATCTGTCCTTCCTGAATCACGATGTGCCCGTCTTCAATGCCGTGTTCGCGCAGTCTCAGGTGCAACCAACCCCAGCCTGCCAGGACGGCGCCGCAGTAGAGGCTGCCGCCAAACATGGTGCTCTTGTGGTTGATATTGGCTGGCAAGGGAAGATGCAGTTGCAGCTGGTGGTGTTGCCAGTCGAACACCTTGAGCCCCATTTCCCGAGTGAGGGGGATGTCGTGATGAAGGATGGATTCCAGGTAACGGCTGTCGCGGCTCATGGCAGTCTCTTGGCAGGTGGACGGGGTCATTCGTCGTCAGTGCTGTGGCTGGCGCTGTCGGCGAAGTTCAGGCCGTGCTTGCGCAGTTTGTCGTGCAAGGTCTTGCGCGGTACGCCCAGCGCTTCGGCAAGGCTGCGCAGGGAGCTGTGAGGGCGGGTGAGTTCGGCGGCGATCAGGCTTTTTTCGAACTGCTCGACCTGTTCGCTCAAGCCGCCCGATGTGGACGTCAGCACGCTGGCGCCAGGATTGCCCGGCGTGCTGTCCAGCGCCAGTTCCAGGCCCAGGGCGAAGCGCTCGGCGGCGTTCTGCAGTTCGCGCACGTTGCCCGGCCAGCTATGGCGCAACAGCAACGCGCGTTGGCCCGGTTGCAGTTCGTGCAGCGGCAGGCCGTGGCGGCTGCTGGCCTCGTCGGCAAAGTGCTGGAACAGCATCAACGCATCCTCACCGCGCTCGCGCAGCGGCGGAATGCGCAGCGGCGCGACGTTGAGGCGGTAATACAAGTCGGCCCGAAAGCGCCCCTGGTCGGCGGCTTGGCGCAGGTCTTCCTTGGTGGCCGCGATGATGCGGATGTCCAGCGGGATCAACTGGTTGCCGCCCAGGCGCTCGACCACGCGCTCCTGCAACAGGCGCAGCAGCTTGACCTGCACATCCAGGCTCATGCTTTCGATTTCATCCAGAAACAGCGTGCCGCCGTTGGCGAACTCGAACTTGCCGATCCGACGTTTCTGCGCGCCAGTGAACGCGCCCGGTTCGTGGCCGAACAGTTCACTTTCGACCACCGATTCGGCCAGTGCCCCGGCGTTGATCGCCACGAACGGCCCGCTGCGCCGGCTCGACAGATCATGCAGCGCACGCGCCACAACCTCCTTGCCGGCGCCGGTTTCGCCGAGGATCAACACGTCGGCACGGGTCGCGGCCAGGGCACCGATCTGTTCGCGCAGGCGCAGCATCTGCGGCGAATGGCCGACCAGGCGCGTGCTCAACTGCTGACGGTCACTGAGGGCCAGGCGCAGGCTGCGGTTGTCCAGCACCAGCCGGCGCAGGGCCAGGGCGCGGCGCACACTGTCGAGCAGGGCGTCGCTGGCGAAGGGTTTTTCGAGGAAGTCATAGGCGCCCGCGCGCATGGCCTGCACGGCCAGCGGCACGTCGCCGTGGCCGGTGATCAGCAGCACCGGCAGGTCCGGGTCCTGGCCGTGCAATTCGGCGAGCAGCTCCAGGCCATCCATGCCGGGCATGCGGATATCGCTGACCACCACGCCTGGCCAATCGCGGGACAGGCGCGCGGTGAGGCCATTGGCTTCGCCCAGCGGCAGGACGTTCAACCCGGCCAGGTCCAGGGTCTGGCACAGGGCCTGACGCAAGTGTGGATCGTCGTCGATCAACACCACCTGGATCTGGTTATCGATACTCATACACTGCGGTCCTCGGACGGTTGCAGACTCACGCCCGGCGAGCCGGCGCGCAATTTCAGGGTTAACAGCGCGCCGCCTTCCCTGTGGTTGGCGAACAGCAGTTCGCCGCCAAAGGCACGCATCAAGGTTTCGCAGATCGCCAGGCCCAGGCCGAGCCCTTGAGTACGCGTCTTGGTGGTATAGAACGGCTCACTGGCGCGGCCCAGGGCTTCCATGCAAAAGCCCGGGCCGTTGTCGCGGATGTACAGGTTGACGCCTTGCGCAGTGGTTTCGGCACTCAGCCACAGTTTGCGCGGCGGGCCTTTTTCGGTGAGGGCGTCGAGGGCATTGGCCAGCAGGTTGCCCAGCACCTGGCGCAAGCGGGTTTCGCCGGCCTGCACCCACAAGGTGGCTTCCGGCAGGTCGCGGATCAGCTCCACCTCCATCGACCGACGCCGCTTGGCCAGCAACGCCAACGCGTCGTCGAGCGCCGGCTGCAGCGCCACGCTCTCCGGCGCGTGACGGTCGCGACGGGCGAACGCGCGCAAGTGGGCGATGATCGAGGCCATGCGCCCGGTCAGTTCGCTGATCAGCTTGAGGTTGCCACGGGCATCGCTGGTGCGTTCATGATCAAGCAGGATTTCGGCGTTTTCCGCGTAGCTGCGAATCGCCGCCAATGGCTGGTTGAGTTCATGGCTGATACTCGCCGACATGGTGCCCAGTGCCGAGAGCTTGCCGGCCTGCACCAGGTCATCCTGGGCGCGCACCAGTTCCTGCTGGGCGTGTTCGCGTTCCAGCACCTCCTGTTTGAGGCGCCGGTTGAGGCCTTCAAGGTCGCTGGTACGCTCGACCACGCGCATTTCCAGCTCGCGGCGCGCCTTCGCTTCGAAGGCGATGCGCTCCAGATAATGGCGACGGCGCTGCATCAGCAGCCCAAGCAGCAGCATCAGCACCAGCAGCGTGGCACCGCCGACTGCCACCACGGTGCGTACCGGGCGGTTGATCAAGGATTGTGGCGCGAGGATTTCCACGTTCCAGCCGGTCTCGGCGATGGCCGTGGACTGACGCAGCCAGGCCGTATTGCTGAGGCTCAGCGGCTGCGGGTCGCGAGTGGGGTAGGGCTGAATGGCACTGATGGCCTGGCGCTCTTCGGCGCTCAGGGGCCGCGTGGCGCGAAAGCGCCATTGCGGGCGCGACGTGAGGATCACCACGCCATTGTGGTCGGTCACCAGCAGTTGTTCCGGGGTGTTGCCCCACAGGCTTTCGGTGTGGTCCAGGTCGACCTTGACCACCAGCACGCCAATGATTTTGTCGTGGTCGCGCACGGCGGCAGCGAAGAAGTAGCCGCGCTTGGCCGAGGTGGTGCCCAGGCCGAAGAAGCGTCCCAGGTGCCCGGCCATGGCCTCACTGAAATACGGGCGGAACGAGAAGTTGCGTCCGACGAAACTGTCCTGTTTGTCCCAGTTGGACGCGGCGAGCGTCTTGCCGGACGTGTCCATCAGGTACATCACTTCCGCCCCGGCCTGGGCGGCGACGTCCTTGAGCAGCAGGTTGGCGCCGACCAGGTTGGTGCTGACCTGCGGCGCCTCCAACGCGGTACGCAAGGCTGGCAAGTCGCCGAGGATCTGCGGCAGCACCTCGTAGCGATGCAGCGTACCGAGCAGGTTGGCGACGTAGAGGTCGAGGGTCTGACGGTTCTGCCCGGCCAGTTCGTTGCGGTAATAACGCTCGGCGAGGTGCTCCAGCGGCCACAACAGCGGTGCCAGGCACAACGCCAGCAGCGCCAGGCTGCGCCAGCGGGGTCTTCGCGGAAGGGGTGGAGTCATGGGGACCGTGCGCCTGTGGGTACAGGCGCATTATGCCTAGTGCTGACCGGCAAGACACTCGCGCAATGCATCCTGCCACTGCGGTTGGCTGACCTGCCACTGTTGCTGCAGACGGCTGCAATCCAGGCGCGAGTTCAACGGGCGCCTGGCGGGCGTCGGGTAGGCGCTGGAGGGAATCCCTTCCAGTTCGGCGCAGGGTTTGCCGGCGGCCCGCAACTGCTCGCCAATGGCCTGGGCAAAGCCGAACCACGATGTTTCGCCCTGTGCCGTCAGGTGATACACGCCCCAATCGCCCGCCTGGCCGGCCTGCCAGCGCTCGACTAGCATGCGGGTGCTGCTGGCGATGGTCCCGGCCCAGGTCGGCGCGCCGATCTGGTCGGCGACGATGCGCATGTGCGGTTTCTCTTGCAGCAGCCGCTGCATGGTCAGCAGGAAGTTTTTACCGGTGGTGGAATAAACCCAGCTGGTCCGCAGCACCAGGTACTCACCGCCCACGGCCGCGATTGCCTGCTCTCCAGCCAATTTGCTCTGGCCGTAGACACCCAGCGGGTTGGTCGCGTCCGCCTCGGTGTACGGCGCAGGCTTGCTGCCGTCGAACACGTAGTCAGTGGAGTAGTGAATCAGCGGGATGCCCAGCGCCTTGGCTTCCTCGGCAAGCACACCGGGCGCGATGGCATTGATGGCAAAGGCCGCATCCGGCTCGCTTTCAGCCTGATCGACGGCCGTGTGTGCGGCTGCGTTGATAATCAGGTTGGGGCGGTGGGCGCGTACTTGCTGGCGGATCTGGTCAGCGTTGGCCAGGTCCAACTGATCGCGGCCTAACACGATGAGTTCGCCCAGGCCCCCCAACTGCTGTTGCAGCGCCTGGGTAACCTGGCCATGCTGGCCGGTGATCAGAATTTTGAGAGCGCCGCTCATGGGAACACGTCAGCGTCTTTCAGACTTTTGCCGTTCTGGTCTTTGGCGGACAAGGTCGGTGCACCGCTCATTTGCCAGTCGATGCCCAGCTCGGCGTCGTCCCAGCGAATGCAGCGTTCTGCCGACGGAGTGTAGTAGTCCGTAGTTTTGTACAGAAACTCCGCGTAGTCGCTGAGAACCACAAAGCCATGGGCGAACCCTGGTGGAATCCACAGTTGTCGGCTGTTGTCGGCTGATAACCGCACACTGGCCCACTTGCCGAAATTGGGCGAGCTGCGACGGATATCCACTGCCACATCCAGCACTTCGCCCGCCGTCACGCGCACCAGTTTCCCCTGGGCATGTTCGATCTGATAGTGCAGACCGCGCAACACGCCTTTTTGCGAGCGCGAGTGGTTGTCCTGCACAAATTGCTGTTCCAGTCCTGCGACTTGAGCGAAGTCGCGCGCATTGAAACTTTCGTAAAAGAAACCGCGCTCATCGCCAAAAACCTTGGGCTCGATGATCAATACACCCGGCAGCTCAGTAGCGGTCACATTCATTCATTGTCCCCGGCGAGTTTGTACAAGTATTGACCATAGCCGGTTTTGCCAAAATATTTTGCGCGCTCAAGCAAATAGTCACGATTGATCCAGCCATTTTCGTAGGCGATTTCTTCGAGGCACGCCACTTTTAGGCCCTGACGGTGCTCGATGGTCTGCACGTACGTCGAGGCTTCAAGCAGGCTGTCGTGGGTGCCGGTGTCCAGCCAGGCAAAGCCACGGCCAAAGCGCTCAACATGCAGATCGCCACGCTTGAGGTAAGCGTTGTTGACGTCGGTGATTTCCAGCTCTCCACGTGGAGAAAGCTCGACAGCCTTGGCGATCTCGATCACGTCGTTGTCATAGAAATACAGGCCAGTCACCGCGTAAGACGACTTGGGTTTGGCCGGTTTCTCTTCGATGGACAGGGCGCGGCCTTCCTTGTCGAAGTCGATCACGCCGAAACGCTCCGGGTCCTTGACCCAATAGCCGAACACGGTAGCGCCGGACGGACGCTCGGCAGCCGCACGCAGTTGCTCACCGAAATGCTGGCCGTGGAAGATGTTGTCGCCCAGGATCAGGCAAACCGGGTCTTTGCCGATGAATTCTTCACCGATGATGAACGCCTGAGCCAAACCGTCCGGTTTGGGCTGTTCGGCGTAGGTGAAGCGCACGCCAAACTGGCTGCCATCGCCCAGCAGGTTGCGGTATTGCGGCAAATCGACCGGCGTTGAGATGATCAGAATGTCCTTGATCCCCGCCAGCATCAGCACCGAGATCGGGTAGTAGATCATCGGCTTGTCATACACCGGCAGCAGTTGCTTGGACACGCCCAGGGTGATGGGGTGCAAACGGGTGCCGGAGCCGCCGGCCAATACGATTCCCTTCATCATGCGATCAAATCCTTCACGTCGGTGTTGCCCAATCGTTCACCCTGATAACTGCCGTCCTGGACCCTGCGGCACCATTGCAGATTATCGAGGTACCACTGCACGGTTTTGCGCAGCCCTGTTTCAAAGGTTTCTTCCGGGGTCCAGCCCAGTTCACGTTCGATCTTGCCGGCGTCGATGGCGTAGCGCTGGTCGTGGCCGGGGCGATCCTTGACGAAGGTGATCAGGTCGGTGAATTGCTCTACGCCGGCCGGGCGCTGTGGCGCCAGTTCTTCGAGCAGGCCGCAGATGCCGCGAACCACGTCGATGTTCTTTTGCTCGTTGTGTCCGCCGATGTTGTAGGTCTCGCCTACCACGCCTTCGGTCACCACTTTGAGCAGCGCGCGTGCGTGATCTTCGACGAACAGCCAGTCGCGAACCTGCAACCCGTCGCCATACACCGGCAATGGCTTGCCTGCGAGGGCGTTGAGAATCACCAGCGGGATCAGTTTTTCGGGGAAGTGGAACGGCCCGTAGTTGTTCGAGCAGTTGGTCAGCAGCACCGGCAGGCCGTAGGTGCGCTGCCAGGCGCGAACCAGGTGGTCGGACGCGGCCTTGCTGGCCGAATAGGGCGAGCTTGGGGCGTAGGGCGTGGTTTCGGTGAACAGGTCGTCCACGCCGTGCAGGTCGCCATACACTTCATCGGTGGAAATGTGATGGAAACGGAACGCGCTCCTGGCAGGCTCCGCCAGCTTCTGCCAGTAGGCGCGGGTGGCTTCCAGCAGACTATAGGTGCCGACGATGTTGGTCTGGATGAAATCCGACGGGCCGTCAATCGAGCGGTCGACATGGGACTCGGCCGCCAGGTGCATGATGGCCTGCGGCTCGAAACGCGCCAGCACCGCGCTGACGGCGTCCTGATCGACGATATCGGCCTGCACGAACTCATAGCGGCTGTTGGAGGCGATGCTGGTCAGCGACTCCAGGTTGCCGGCGTAGGTGAGTTTGTCCAGGTTGAGCACTTCGTGCTCGGTGTGTTGAATCAGGTGACGAATCAGGGCGGAGCCAATAAAACCGGCGCCGCCGGTAACGAGAATGCGCATGTCGGGGGCCTTTTCCTTAGACGGACATTAAGCGGATGAAGCATAGCTTGAGTGGTGGCGTCAGGTGGCGCAAGCGTAACGTGCGCACAGGGGTTGCCTTACCCCCCTGAACAATGGCGATATACATGCCTGAAAATGCCGGGGTCGTCACAGTACTGCTTGCCACGTTGATCCCGATTGTTATCGGTTATTTTCCGTCATATTTTTCGTCTACCCTCTTTGATTTCTGTTAAAGCCGATTTTTATCCGTTATAAAGTCGGCCTTCACCCCATTCGGAGCCATGATTGCCATGACCACTTTGCACAGCACACCTCGCGCCGATGGCTTCCATATGCCCGCCGAATGGGCGCCACAGACCCAGACCTGGATGATCTGGCCCGAACGCCCGGACAACTGGCGCCTGGGTGGCAAGCCGGTGCAGGCGGCTCACGTGGCCGTGGCCAAGGCTATCGCACGGTTTGAGCCGGTGACGGTGGCCGTGTCTGCCGGCCAGTACGAAAACGCCCGCGCCCGCCTGGATGTGCCGAATATTCGTGTGGTGGAAATGTCCAGCGACGACGCCTGGGTTCGCGACACCGGCCCTACATTTGTCATTAATGACAGTGGCGAAGTGCGCGGCGTGAACTGGGATTTCAATGCCTGGGGCGGGTTTGACGGCGGTCTGTATGCGCCGTGGAACCGCGACGCGCAGGTGGGCGGCAAGATTCTCGAGATCGAGCGCATGTCCCGTTACCGCACCGAAGGCTTCGTGCTGGAAGGCGGCTCCATTCACGTCGACGGCGAAGGCACGCTGATTACCACCGAAGAATGCCTGCTGAACCGCAATCGCAATCCGCACCTCGACCGCGCGGCGATCGAGGCGGTGCTCAGCGATCACCTGGCTGTGGACAAGATCATCTGGCTGCCGGACGGCCTGTTCAACGACGAAACCGACGGCCATGTGGATAACTTTTGCTGCTACGTAGGCCCAGGTGAAGTGTTGCTGGCCTGGACCGACGACCCGCAAGACCCCAACTACGCACGCTGCCATGCCGCCATGGATGTGCTGCAAAGCAGCACTGACGCCAAGGGCCGCGCGTTTATCGTGCACAAAATGCCGATTCCGGGGCCGCTGTATGCCACCGAGGACGAGTGCGCCGGTGTGGATCCGGTGGATGGCAGCCAGGAACGCAACCCGAGCGTGCGGTTGGCCGGCTCCTACGTGAACTTCCTGATCGTCAACGGCGGCATCATCGCCCCCAGCTTCGACGACCCGCTGGACAGCCAGGCCAGGGACATTCTTCAGGGCCTGTTCCCGCAGCACGAAGTGGTGATGGTACCGGGGCGTGAACTGTTACTGGGCGGCGGTAATATCCACTGTCTGACCCAACAGCAACCGGCTCCGCACAAAAACTGAGTGCAGTTGTAACAGCGTTGCGAGTAGTGGCTTGAAGCCATGTTTTCGCAGCGTTTCAGCAAGCCCGCGACCTGGCAGGGTCGCGGGCTTTTCTGTGTCTGGATGCCTACGCGCCGGGGACATTGGCATAGCTCTTGTATCGCGGTTGTAACGGTGGCTCAAGGTGGATGACGGTGCTGTTCTGTCATAAACCTTGAGTAAGTTAGCCGCTCACGCAGTAGGGAGAGCGTAGAAATGAATGCCGAGAGCAATTCGATCAAGACGTTTACGCATCACCCGGCGCGGGTGAATAGCGATGCAATTCATGCGCTGGCACAGTGGTTGAAGGCAAACGACTCGCGCCAGCCCGACCTGCGTAGCCTGATGAATGACCGCTACCCGGCGGGGCTATTCAGCGAGGACGAGATGAAGGCGCTGTGCGAGCTGGCACGTAACTGAAGAAAACACCAGTATCAAAAAAATGTGGGAGGGGGCTTGCTCCCGATTGCGGTGGCTCAGTTGGCTTGTTTGTAACTGACGCCCCGCTATAGGGAGCAAGCCCTTCTCAGATTTGACTGGTGGTGGCTCAAGGAGCGCAGTCCGCGGCTTAGAATCTTTTCGTCTGAACTCAGAACATTCACGAAATTGACACAAAGTTCAACGCGCGACTAGGATTGCGCCCAACGCCTGTGGCTAACCGCCATGACTCATCCAATAAAAAAAGGCCCGCGGCAGTTCAGTCGTCCGCGGGCCTTCTTTTTTTTGGAACAAAGTCGACACCAGAAAAAGCGATACGGGGCCTGGTGTCACAGCGCGTACTCAAACGGTAATAAGGAATATAAAAAATGTTGAAGCAACGGATGAGTCTGATCGCTCTGGGGATTTTGAGCGCATCGGCAGCCATGGCAAACGACCAGGAGCAATCCAAGGGTTTTGTCGAAGACAGCCACCTGAACATCGCCGCACGTAACGCCTACATCAGCCGTGACTATAAAAACGGCAAGCAGGACAAAGCCGAATGGGGCCAGGGTTTTATCGGCAAGCTGGAATCGGGTTTCACCCAAGGCACCGTGGGTGTGGGTGTGGACGTGATCGGCCAGTACGCCATTCGTCTGGATGGCGGTAAAGGTCGCGCCGGCGCCGGCGGTATCGACTTCTTCAAACAGGGTAACGGCACCACCGATAACCCGGGCTCCGCACCCCACGACCTGGCCAAGGGCGGCGCGGCGGTGAAATTCCGTGTGTCCAACACCGTGCTCAAGTACGGGGACCAGTTCCCGGCCGTGCCGGTATTGCAGTACGACAATTCGCGCCTGTTGTCGGAAACCTACACCGGTACCTC
This sequence comes from Pseudomonas sp. MH9.3, assembly GCF_034354675.1. Classification (NCBI taxonomy): domain Bacteria; kingdom Pseudomonadati; phylum Pseudomonadota; class Gammaproteobacteria; order Pseudomonadales; family Pseudomonadaceae; genus Pseudomonas; species Pseudomonas sp. MH9.3. The sequence goes on from NZ_CP133785.1 coordinate 4,012,427, forward strand.
GATCGTTTCCAAAGAAATTGCCGGCCTGCAACTGGACGCCGGTCACTTCACCAAGGAAGCGCGCAAGAGTGCCGAAGGCACCGACAGCGGCCGCCTCAAGAACATCGACTATATCGGTGGCAGCTACAAATTCACCGAAAGCCTGTCGGCCGCGCTGTATGCGTCCCACATGCAGGACGTGCTGAAGAAGCAATACGTCAACGTCAACTACGTGCTGGCCCTGCCAGAGAAGCAGTCGCTGACCTTTGACTTCAACGGCTACAAAACCAAGCTGGACCGCAGCTTCGCCCTGGAAAACCAGAAAGACGCTGACGCCCGCGACAACAAGATCTGGAGCCTGGGCGCGACCTGGGCCGTTGGCGCGCACAGCTTCACCGTCGCTCACCAGCGCAGCACCGGCGACACCGGCTACCTGTACGGCGGTTATCGCAACGCAGGCGGCATCGGCGATGGCGGCAACACCATCCTGCTGGCCAACTCCTACTGGTCAGACTTCAACGGCAAGGACGAGCGCTCGTGGCAAGTCGGCTACGGTATCGACTTCACCACCTTTGGTGTGCCGGGCCTGACCTACAACGTTGCCTACGTGCGCGGCACCAACATTGACGACGGCACCGGCCGTGGCGATGGCACCGAGCGTGAAATCTGGAACCAGTTCAAGTACGTGGTCCAGAGCGGCCCGGCCAAAGACCTCAGCCTGCGTGCGCGTGCGTCCTGGTTGCGGGTGTCGAACAACGCCGATCAGTACAACGTGGGCGGTAATGAAATCCGGTTGTTTGCTGATTACCCGATCAATGTTTTCTGATTGATTGGGCGTAGTGCTTGATTCAAGGCGATAAAAACCCCGACTGGTTCGGGGTTTTTTATGCCTGCCTGTTCGGCGTCAGGCTTTTTGCGGGGCGAGCTTCTTGCAGTTTTCCTTGCGTGTGGGGTATTGCTCGCACTTGCGCAGCACGGTTTGCACCTGTTGCGTGTCTTTGAGCAGCTGGTTGGCCAACAGCTTCTCGGTGATGAACAGCTCCTCCGAACCCAGGTTGCGCTCGGCCTTGTCGATCATCGCCAGCGCCGCCTGGCCGTCGCCACGCTTGAGGTGGTAGCTGATGATCAAGTCGTAGGTGGAAGGGCCGGCCAGGGACCAGTCCTTGATCGCCTGCAACTCTTTCACCGCTTCGCTGCCTTTGCCCTGGGCCAGGCGCACGGTGTACGCGGTGCGTCGAATACCTGGCTGATCCTTGACCGGCGACGCCAGTGCCTTGCGGATAAACGCATCGGCATCGGGCACCTTGTTTTTTTCCAGGGCGTCATTGGCAAAGTACGCGTCTTTGTAGCCCTGCATCGCCTTCGCCACCTGCGGCGTGTTCTTCATCATCGCCCAGCTTTTGGGGTTGACCCGTGCGCGGCGTTCCTGACGATATTCGCGCTGCAGGTACTGGCGCAGCTCGGTGTCGCGGTCCATCGCCGCCATGTGTGAGCGGTTGAAGTACTGCGTGGTGGCGGTGATGCTGGTGGCTAGGCCGTCCTTGATCAGCACGTCCAGCTCCTTTTGAAACTGGCTGAGATTGAACTGCTGCAACGAGTCCTGCATGGCGTTTTTGCGTGCGGTGAGAAAGCCCGCGAGCAACGGCTTCTGCTTGCCCTGGAAATCGTTGAGGCGCTCCAGGCTGTGGGTGGCAGCGCGCGGCGCATAGCCTGCGCGAATCATCAGGTCGGTGCCGAGCAGATCGGCCTGGTCTTCCTGGCTGCGGCCCCAGGCGGTGCTCCATACATGATCGGAAAAGGTATTGGCCAGCGCGGTGTAGAGCACGGTGTTGCCGATGGTCTTCTGGGTGCCGGCCGGGTCCTTGCTGAACACCTTCATGGTGCCGGAGCTGCGGTCCACGCGGGTGTCGGCGGCCATGGTGGCCAGGGCGACAGTGGACGCCACGGTAGTGAACATCTCTTTCTGCTGCTGGAACGCAGCCATGCGGTCGTGGTGATGCAGCAAAATGTGGCTCATCTCGTGGCCCAGCATCGCAGCGATTTCATCTTCGCTGGCGACGTTGTCCAGCATGCCCAGCGGCACGAACAGGTTGCCGTACGGGTCAGCCGCCGGCCCGAAGCTGTAGCTGTCGGTGATCTTCACCTGCAAGGTCGGCAGCTCGCCCGGCCAGCCCTTGGACAGACGCGTGACGATGCCCTGCAAATACACCTGCAGCATCGGGATATCCACCAGGTTCTGCTGGCGCGCTTCCGCGGCCGGCACTGCGCGCCCGTCGTAGCTCAGGCGCTGCTTGCTCTGGCGCTGCGGGTCGAGCTTGTAGTACTGACGCACGTCGGTGTTGTCCACGTAGTGGCCCTGGACCCTGGATTGGGTCGACGGCCCCACCAGGTTGAGGAACGCCTGGTCGGCGCCCTTCAAGGTTGCGCAACCGCTGAGCAGCGCGCTTGCCAGCAGGCTGGTTGCCACGAGAAATCCCTTCACCCTGACACTCCTTTGTTATTGATTGCAGCCGGCACCGAAACCGATGGTGGAATGATTGCGGCTGCTTTTTGCCTGGCTTTTGGTCAGGCCTTCGCAGGGTAGGCCCACCACCTTCAGGGGCGGCTCGATGCGCAGATCCATGGTATCCAGCCACACCTTCTGACCAGCCAGTTCCACCTGCACGATTTCCAGCGCTGAGTTGTACTGCAGCACCGTCAGCGGTTGGGTGGGTGCGTCTTTTTTCGCCAGGTCGCGCTGAGGTGCGCCTTGTTCATCCAGCACAGTCACCGGGTCGGCGAGGAACGCGTTGATGGTGTGGGTTTCTGCCCAGGCGCCCTGAGTGAAGAGGGCGGCGAGCAATACGATGAGGCTTCTGTTCATCCTTGGGTTCCTTGAGTTGAATCATGTAGCGGCCGGTTCAGAGCGCTCGCCATCGAAGAAGGCTTTGATGCGCTCGCTGAACAACACCAATGACAGCGAAATGATGCCCAGCACGTTGACTGGGGTGATGCTGTTACAGCTCAGCACAATGCTCAAAGCAATGAGCAATGACATCACCAATAGCCAGGACGGGTAGGGTGAGGAGAAAAACCATGCTTCCTGGCGCAGGCAAAAGGTAAAGGTGCTGTGGCCTGCCTGCCTGCGCGTCTGAAGCTCTTTGAGCAAGGTAATCAACGCCAGAAGACTTAGTTCCAACAGGTCTAGCCCATTGACAGGCAGGCTGGGAAGATCGGCGGGTTCATGGTTGTAGTCCATGCCCTTGTTGATCAGGTTATCCAGGGCCATGGCATGCAGATACACGCCGGGCAGTTGGCCGTGTACGGGTGACTCCACCAAGTCGCCGGTGGACTCAATATGGGCACCGACCAGCACCAGGCGCCCACGCAGCAGTTCGGCGATCAGGGCCTGATCTTCGGGGCTGGTGACTTCCAGGTCGCTGGCGGTCAGCGTCAGCGTGTAGGGGTAGATTTGCTGGCTCGAGTCATCCAGTTTCCAGAACACCGCCTGGAAAAACTGCATCACGGCGTCCAGCAGAAAATGTCGCGGCGGCGTGGCATTGGCGATGTCAGCGATACGCGCCTGGTCCGGCGACAGCTTCAGCCCCCATTGCACCGCAATCGGCTGGCGCTGCGCGGCGGCTTCGGCGTCCAACGGCGGCGTGTCGCAGTGCCGCGTTGCGCAGAACACGCGGTACAGCGCCAGCGCGGGCGTTTCCATCAGACCCACCTGCGTGTGCACCGCCAGCGGGTACTGGTCGTCCACACCTTCCCACTTCACCAGCGCCGGGCGACTGACCTGCGTAAAGGGTGCCAGCGTGTTGGCCTGGCCTTCTTCGCCACGCGTCTGCCCGGTATTGGCCAGCCACAACGGAATGCCCTGGCGCTGATAGCGCTCAAACACATTCGCCAGTAACTGACTGCCGCGCGCAGGGTCGCCCAACGAATGATCATGGCTGTAGAGCAGATCCGCAAACACCGCCTGGGGCTTGTAGGCGAGCAAACGCTTGAACAGCTTGCTCTGCTCGCCATAGGGCATCGGCCACGAAGTGCCGTTGCGCATCAGGTACTCATCATCGATCAACACCACCGCCACATGCTGCTGCCCAAAGCTGGGGTAACTGCTGGAGAGCATGCGGTTAAGCCACTGCGCCGACGCCTTATCGCTGGAACTGGCCAGGCCGAAAGGGTCGAGAATCGCAAGCGCGACGATGATGACCGCCAGTAAATAGCGACGTTTATTTAACAGCGGTGGAGTCGACAACATCCATGTCTCGATAGGAAAGCAAAAGCAAGGCGGGGGTTTTAACGGAGTGGGGCGGGGGTGTCAATTGGAAAAGTGGCGAAGTGCCACGGTTTGCGCTGCAGTGCATCGCTTATGTGGGAGTCTCCGCCAAATCTTCGACTTAGCGCTGACGCGCAGCAAACCGGAGCCTCTGTGGCGAGAGCCGGCTTGTTGTGGCGAGCGGGCTTGCCCCGCGTTGGGGTGCGAAGCGCCCCCCTTAATCGAGGAAAACACGATGTACCTGACACCCTCAACGTCGTGAGCGCTTGCCTGTCAGCGCCAGTATCCGAAGCTTCCAATATCGTCTCGCCGATCTACCCACTCGCCAGCACACGCAATGATTAAAACAACTAGCCAGCCAAGGTATGGCCTGAGTCGTCGGGTGCCAACGATCAACGTTAAATAGACCGCCATGCCCAAATAGATATGCAGCGCGTCTTTTGACAGTCCGGTTGGCGCCACAATGGCGAGCTTGATGCTTTGTGCGGTTGAGATATCCATATCAATTCCTCCTCTCTGCACCAATGCCAGACTTACGCTAGACCCCATTGCTGTTGATCTTTCCAATCATTTGGAAATCCCATGAGTAGCAGATGATCCACTTCCTGCTGATCCATGATTTCGGCCAGGCGAAGCTTCCACTGGCTGTCGGGGCTGATCAAGTCGGTCAGGTAGGCGAGCATCGTCAATACAACGTATAGCCGCTGTTTGGGCTGCGGCCGGTCGGCGGGAGCCGTTGGGATGGCCCATTCTTTCGGTAAGGATGGTCGAATCGAGAGCTCTCGGTTCCATAACCGTGAGTGGTGGGCACAGCAGTTGCGAATGAAGGTCAGTGTGTGCAGCCAGGAGGCCAATACTTCGAAGGGCAGACTGAATCGGGTAGCGATGGCTTTCTTGTCGGCGCTTTTGCCTATGGCATTGAAGAGGGTAGATACGGTCCCAAGGCTGAGTTCTTCCAGGACTGCCCAAGCGGGCGGCAGCTCAGGGTGGGCGTAGGTTGCACCGTAGTAGCGGAAATAGTTGTCACGCATGCGGTTTTCGATCCGCTGTTGCTGGAGCCCATCGGCTTGTCGGCCCTTTTTGATGCGGTCGATATCACGTCTGAGTTTGCTGCGCTCCTTACTCATTTGCTCCCGTAACGGACGCAACAGATCGGGGTGAGAGTATGACGAGGAGAAAACTGACGCGTCAGCTATCCAGTCAGGCCCGTATTTTGGACACATATGATTGCTGATGGTCGCTCGTATGGCGACTTCAACACGTTCGATGGCATCCATGGTGATGCGCCGCAAAGAACCATCGAAGCGGTAAATCTCGACGATCGCCTTCAGTGTGCTACCGGGCTTGAAAGTGTGTTCAGGGTCTGGCTCCTGAAAGGGGCGCATGTAGGGACTCAGGCGAAACAGCGTGGCCACTTCGAGAAAACGCATGGCCCGATCATCGTTGGCGATGTGCAGGCCTCGTTGCTTTAGCAGTTCCAATTGCTGTTCTACGCTGAGAGCCGGTTTATCGAAGGGCCTCATGTAGTTTTCTCAGGGCAAAAAAAACCCGCACGATTTGAGCTTGATGACTGGGTCAACCTAGGCTTGGCGGGTGTGTTGGGGTGCATTATAGGTAGGTGTAAGAGACGGTCAACGTTGCACTGACGTGAAAATTGTAACGGCAGGCGCGCGAGCAAGGTTTGTCTGTCGATGCTGATAATGCGGCGGCGACCTTTACCCAGCTTCCAGGAGGTTTAAACCTTCCAGAAACCACAAAGCCCCGCGTTGCGGGGCTTTGAGATATGGTGCCGGCACCAGGAGTCGAACCCGGGACCTACTGATTACAAGTTAGTAAAACAAAATATAAAAATCAATGAGTTACGTTTATATCTGTTACGTGGCGTATGAGCTTGAGGCCCGTAAACGTTGACCCTTTCTATGCTTGTTACGTCCGAATACCGTGCTTGCGTCGCGGTTTCCTAGGGGAAGGTATGCTGGCTATTTTTTCTTCAATTTCCTTTTCTAGTAGTCGAAGTGATTGTCTGTCAGTAGGGGATAAGGCGCCCCCAATGAACGCGGTTCGCGCGTGAAATCTCACTAGCACCTCCCGATAAAATTCCAGTTCAGCACCGCTGGTGTCTCGCATGCGATCATAAACTTCGGTCAACTGGTCCCTGGCATTCTGAATTTGTTCACTGGCTTCTCCCGCGAACCCGAACATGATTTCTGCTTTCGGCTCTTCTACTCGCCGGCCTTCTTGGTTAATGGCGTTGGCGCTAGCGATGAGATTCAGGAGAAGCGCATACCCCGATGAGCGCAATTTTTCTTCGGCTATAGCCGGGTACGCCTGCAGGAAGGGCGCGTAATTCATAGACCTGATATGTCCGGAGATTTTTTGGTCTGTTAGGGCTATGGGTTTCCACGTGTGTGCATAGGAATTCCTGATTGCACGCAGTTGCTCTAAATCATTGAATTGCTTTTTCGACACAAGCCCGAATGAAAACGCTGCTTTGATTCGTGAAGAAAAATTCCCTAACGGAGCATTGAATCCGTCGACCAAAGCTATCGTAGTTGGCCCTGGGAGCATGAACGCTTTGAGCAGGTTACCGAGGGCCTCTTCTGCAAAAGAGGCCAAGGATAAAACCAGACCTCGATCGTCCAGCTCATCTAGAAAAGGCCCTAGTGCGTTCAAGTTTCCAAAGACGTCATCATCCACCGCAGATGAATCATCTTCGTTATCTTCGTCCATATATTTTTCTCCTGGTGGTCCGGCTGTGCTACTTCAAATAACCGATGGGGATACTACCGGAATACTAAAATCGTAAACGTCCATCATTTTCGGGTCTCGATGCCCACTGGCCTCTTGCTTGTCCGCACGTGTTCCGCCTGTGTCGGTGATGCCACGCCGCTTCAAGTCATGCAGGCCGAACCTTTGATCTGACGTGATCATCTCTTCAACGAGTGCCAGGGTTATGAAGCGCTGCCAAGCTGTGTCGAGGCTAGATTTGCGAAGCGGCCCACCGTGACTGGCCACAATTACGTGCCGACGAGATGGCAGGATCGGGACCACACTGTTGCGTTTGGCCCATATCTTGGCCCTATAGGCCTTCGCGTTGTCCCACGCTCTGCGCAGCCGTGGCGTCCAGCGAACGATATTGTCACGGCTGCCCTTACGGCGATTGGTTAGAATCCCGCTCTCCAGCTCGTTTTCGTCAGTAAGGGTCACAACCTCGATGCCGCGCAACCTGCAGAGGTAGGCCAGCTCCATCACGTAGCCAAGATATTCGGGACAGCTACCTTTTTCGTTGCGCTGCAGCAAACCTCTGGCAATTGCCCGGTCGATGAGAGCATCCATAACCAGGTGATTCGGCAGGCGGCGCTGTTTGCGCTCTACCGGCGCTTCAATACCGAGGGCTGGGTTCACTTCCAGGAAGCCGCGATTGCGGCCCCACTGCAGTACACGGCGCAGGTAGCGCAGCACATGGGCGGCTTTCGATGGCGTGCCTTCGTCCGCCAGTCGATCAACGATTCGTTGCACCAGGGCAGAAGTGAATTTTCGAACAGCCAGATCTCCCAGCGGTTTTCCCAGCTTCGTGGGAATCTTCAAAAGAACATCGCGGGAATAGCGGTAGTCGTCGTGGGTTTTTGAACTGAGCTTCTTGTATCGATCGCTATCGTGGAACTGTGCACAAACGTAGCGAAGCGTTCCCCGGTCAACGTTTGAAGTCTCGTCCATGATCTGGTGCAGCTCTGCCAGTGAAACGGTCGCCGGCGCAATGTTGCGCCGGCGTTGTGTGCCGGTTTCGTCACGGTGAAGGGTGTACCAAACCCCTTCGTTTCGCTGGTCGAAGTAAACAGCCGCTGGGAGAGCGGCCTGGTCAATGTGAGCGGGAATGTGCGGATTATGCTTCCGCTTCCTTGCTTTCCTCATAGGATGTCTGCGTCGTATCGCTCTGCAGCGACAGGCTTCATGCCTGCGGCTTGGTTGATAAGGTCCAGCGTTGTCCATGGTCCTGTGCGGCCACGAAACAGGCGAACGCCCTGGTCAACCAGCGACCGTTCAACATCAGACCGGCGTTGATAGCCGGTGATGCGCTGCAGGTCGGTGAATACCAGGACGTTGTCCGATCGGGAGTTCATTGCTAACCCTCTGTGAGCTGGAGCACCCCGGGCAGTCTAGCGCCGCAGCCGGGGCATGATTATTAGAAATTGGGGATCAAACTGCTGGAACTATTGATTGGCCAGGAGATGGGACACAAATGCCTTTTCACCTGCAGTGAGATCACCTTGTAGGTGGGCCATATTGGTGACCGCCTCGAGACGGATCCGGGCGTCGGGCGTCTTGTTAACCTGGTAATCGAAAAGCGCGGTACCGACGATTCGGATAGCCATTAGGTGCCGCGCCGCCTGCATTCGTTCTGTTGGCACTGTGGTAGCCTTCGGGTCGCTGCTGCTTTGGTGCTCTGCTTGCATGGTGTTGCCCTCAGTGGTGGTTGGTACCGGGGAGCTGTAACTCCTCGGTGCCCTTCATTTGCCGGCATAGCCGATGTCCAGTTCGGTGATTAGGCTTATGCCTTTCGCACCAGGTGAATAACCAGGTCTTCAAACTCTCTTTCGTCGTTGCAGGACTGCCACTCCAGCACGGCCTGCACTTGTTCGCGGGAGCAGTCCATGACGAAAATCTCGCTCTGGCCACCGGTGGCACGAACCTCAAGGATCTGGACGAGGCCGCCAGCGCCGTAGGCTTCGGCAAACACGGTTCTGCCCTCGTAGCCCAGTCGAACCATTACCGCATTGATCCGGCGGATCTCCTCCGCTGCGTTGTCCTTGTCCCGCTCAACAATCAATCTGATGTGCATGGCGGTCACTCCCGAAAGACGAAGCAGCGCATGGTCGACGGGATGTGAGCCGTCGGAGCCATATCCTGCTGACGCGCTCGTATCGCACTCTCCACTCGTTTCTGAGTATCCAGGCACTGGTGAGCACGGCAGTCTTTGAGCAGTCGGCGCAGCACAGCTAGGTCCGGAATGCGCTGGCGGTGCTCCAGGGCGACCTCGGCGAACTGGTTAAGATTGATGGCGATCAAGCCTGGCTTTTTGCTGTGGTTGACCATCGGGGCCGAGGGCAGCGATTCCAGATAATCAAACACCTGCCAGAACTCGTTCACTTCCTTCGGATCGGTGCTGATCGCCGCCTGTCGCTCGTTGGCCGCTTTCAGAAGGTATTTGCGGCAGGCCTGGACCATGTGGTCCGGGATAGCGATGACCAGTTGCAGGCAGTCCAGCAGGGCCAGCATCATGCTATGGTTCTTGATGACCCGATCGGATGCCAGGTTACGGGTGGCCCAAAGCTCGGCGCGGTATTGGGGATACAGTTCCGCGAAGCGCTTGAGCACCAGTGGCTCGGCGCGCATTGCCTTCACCATGAAGTGGCTGACGTGCTCCAGTTCTGTCTGAACGATTGCATCAGCAGCCTTACGGCTTTTATCGGTGATCACTGGTTTGAGAAACGGCAAGCGGACGATACGGCTGATGATCGCTTCGTGGCCGGTAACGATGGCGTTCTGAGCAATTACGATGGACGCGCGAAAAGGCGGTTCGTAGGTATCGTTGCTGTTGGACTTGACGCCCCGGGTGCGCAGGGTGCCGCCGCCATAGAAGTCCTTGAACTGGTCCCACTCGAAGGCCTTGGTATTGTCCTCGTTCGTGTTTCGGTCAGCCTCAAGAAGCACCAATGGCAGGTTGGCCACCTGGCCCATTGCTCGGCTCAAGCCTGAGAAAGAACTTTTGGCCGGATCGAAACCCTCGTAGGTCCGCCCGAAGAGCTTCCAGATGAACTTGATCAGCGTGGTTTTGCCCGAATCGGGCTCACCCGACATTTCCAGGAATGGAAAGCTCTCATGTTCGGCCCGGATCTGTTCGGCAAACAGCGAGCCAAACCAATAGGTGAGGGCGAGAACGCCATTCTCGCCAAAGACAGTCCATAGGTTCGGCAGCCAGTCTTCGCGATAACCCTTACTGTCCAAGGCCATTTTTATTTTTACCGACTTCATCAGGCATTTGACCCGCTGCTTTCCGAACTCGAAATAGTCCTCGTCGTTGGCCTTGTAAATAGACCCGCCGTGGATGGCGATGTCGTTGAAGATGTACGCCTTGTGATCGCGGCTGTAGCCCAGGAAGTCGATGGTCTCGACGGTTTTCAGGCGTTCGGTTTGACGGATAATGATCTGGTCCAGGTGCTTCTGAGTGCCCAGCCAGGTCGCGCCCGAATACATCAAGCGGGTCTTAAACTCGCTGCTTGAGGAGATTTGCTTCGGCGTGAACGTGTAATTCTCGCCATGGTCGTCGTGGATCCCCAGCACCTGGAAGTAAAACCACGCCTCGTTGGTGACGTCGTTCACCTGCTTGTACAGCGCTTCAAAACGGCAGTTGGCCAAGAGCTTCAAGCTGCAGACGTTCTGCAGCACCTTGCGGCGTGCAGCCTTGTCGTTGAGCTGTTGATCTTCGTGGTCTTCGCTGGTTGCCAGTGCCTTTTGTTCTTCCTCGAGCTTCGACAAATCGAACTTGGCCCAGTAGGTTTGGTTGCTGAAGTCAAAAGCGAACTCTGGGAAACCTTCCTCCCAGGTGTACATCAGCAGCGCCTTTTCTTTCGGCGAGGGAGCCAACAGCATGTCACCCTCATGGCGCGCGGCATCCAGGTCACGCTTGCGCTTGTCATTGCGCGCTTTACCTTCTTCTTCGAACTGCCAGCGCTGGTGCAGGTCGTTCCAGTCGACTTTTTTATCCCGCTGGGGAATCAGCGCCGCCTTACAGGTGAAGCCCATTTCACGTGCTTGTTTGACCCAGCGCAGCAAGTAGCCGCGAGCAGTTGGCTCGTTGTCCAGGGCCCATACCAACGTGGGCAAGTTGCCCGGGCGCTGTTCGACCAGACGTTTCAGCGCTTCTACTGGGAAGTTCACACTCGACATGGCCGACACCGCGTCGACGTCGTTTTGCACCAGGGCGGTGGCGTCGAAGATGCCCTCGACAATCCACAGCTCTTTCACCTTGGCCAGGTCCACGCTCGGCGGGCACCACAACTCACCCTGGGCGCTATATTGGGGCTTAAAACGGGCTTTCATCTTGCCGAAGCGGGAAGGGCGATCGATCAGGCGTTCCCAGTAGCCACCGTTCGGCAGGGGGAATCGAATCGTGGCACTAGACTCTCTCGTTTCGTGGTTGACGTAGTTCTCTTGGGTGAACCAACCGGTCATGGCTCCGGCGTTCAAGCCCCGAGCAAATTCCAAGTAAGCACGTGCGGTTACGGTCGGATCGTTGTCAGTAGCCGGCGCGCGCTTGCTCCAGTCCTCAAACAGGTCCTCATAGATTTCTTTGACGTGCTCGATATGGCCGCAGCGCTCCGGCCGGCCGCAGCGGATCTGCCAGGGCTTGTCGTGGCGGGCATACAGCTCTTTCTTGTTGCAGGCAGGGCAAACCCCGCCACGCATGTAATTCGTGCCTAAACGTAGCTTCAGGCCGAAGTCATCTTCCAGCCGCTGAAGTAGTTGTGTGCGGATATCTTCATTCATCATTGACATTATTTCGCTGCTTTTAAGCTGTGAGAGAGCGCGGCCATCAGGCGTTTTTGTGCTGCCATTACCGGGACGTGGGCGAGGATTGCGCCGTGGCGCAGACCGTCTGCAACGAGGCGGAACTGGTCGTCGTACCAATATTCATTGAGGCTCAAGCGATACTGTTCACGCAGCGCAGCCAGTAACGCTTCGGCCTCGTCTGGCGGCAGTTGGGTGGTAACAATTACATCGTTTACCATCGTTGAACCTCGAATTCGGGCATAGCTCACCCAAACCCACGGGGTGTGGGGCGGGAATCGGTAAAGGGGTTTTAAACGCGGGTGGCGCGGCCGGCAGATATCAGGTGTTCGTAAATCAGGTAGACGGGAACTGACCAGGCGCAGCCTCGCACGGGGTCAGTTATGACCACCGCATGGGATTCGCTGGCGTGGAGGTCGACGCGCTGTCGAGCATTGATTTCAGCAAGCTCGCCGAGGGCCTCACAAGTAAGGCGCAGTGCCATGGACTTGTCAGCCTGGAAGCTTTCCACCAGGTGGTTGACTGTTCGCTCAATGAATTGGCCCTGATCGCCCAGGTGTTCGCCCTGGTGGCGTTCCAGGAAGGTAAGCGCAGCGGCCCGAATGGTGCTGCGATAATCCAGGTCCGTGGAGGCATCGTTCATTTGGCTTTCCCCGATTTGACGCGGTAGAGGTCGATTGCGGCGAATACTTCGGCGGTGCGAGCTGCCATGTGTAAGGTGTGGGCGTTGCGGATCAGCTCGGCTTCTTCGTCAGTGATCACTGCGTCTTCAAGCGCCTGGGCAATGATCTGGTCGACCGTTCCCTGCTTGGCTGAACTCTGCATGGCACGCGTATACATCTCGACGTTATCCAGGCTCTCTGGATGGGCGACTGGAACGAACATGCCGCCGTACATTGCTGCAACGTAGTTGGGCAGATGCTGAGTGCCGGTGACTTGCTCCAGCTGGAAAATCTGCGCATCGGTCAAAGGGCGGCAGTTATTGTTTTCATATGCGTGATTGTCGAATTTCTTGAGCGGCAGACCGATCCGGGCTGCGGCACATTCGCGGCCACCTGAGTAGTCGCAGATGATTGCGCTGACCACTTCCCTACGTGTTTTTAGAACCCGACTTTTCATTTTCTGCTGTTCCCTCAGTACGCTGGCCATTACTGTGCAATCACGCCGTCTTTGATGCCCAGCAACACGGCGGCGCGATGTGCCTCCCCACGGCGACCTTTTCGACGCCCGTTTAAAAGGTCGCTAACCAAATTTTTGTTCAGGCTATGGATACGGCTGAATTCCGCAATGCTCATCCCCTTTCGATCAAGCGCCGCGCGGGCTTGCTCCGGTGTAACTGGCGCGTGCATAGTGCGTTCACTCCTGTTGATATGAGTTGTTTCGTGTTCATAGGTGGTGATTATGCACGCTAATTTGATCTTGTACAGAGGGATAGCTTGAAAAATTGTTCAGTCAGTCCTGAGAGCGATCGCTCCCCAGGGGACCGCTTGCGCGATGAGCGGGTTAGGTTAGGTCTAAGTCAGGAAGATTTAGCACTGGCCGGCGGCGTAAATCGAAACACCCAGGGCAGCTATGAACGCGGGGCTCGGAACCCTGATACGGCTTACCTCATGGCGGTTGCAGGCCTTGGTATAGACATTAGTTTTGTACTTACCGGCCAAAAACAGATATCGGATTTGAGTGGAGTAGAAGCTCAAATAATCGATCAGTACCGAAACATTCCTGAAGACGACCAAAAAATGATTCGTCGGATGCTGGAAGCGATGGCTGTCATGGAGTCTCGCAGCCACGATTGAGCTGTAACGAATTGTTAACATTGGTTGCATTCACCTCTGTGTCTCGGCGGAGGTCCGCCCGATAACGTCGACTCATTCATGCACCAATGGAGTCGTACGCATGTTGGATCGAGCAAAATTTGAAGGCAATTACACAAAATCTGATGCACTTGATTGGCACGCGCTTACTTCGACGGAGCTACGGTTGATCAAGCTTTACCGACGTATGCCTGTAGAAGACCAGAATCATGTGAGGCGTATGTCAGAACTACTTTTGGAAATTCCCAACGCTTCTCACCTCGACAAACCAACCACCTAACCAGATCGCTTCTATCCCTAGGCGCTGGCCCCTAGGGCTGGCGCTTCCGCCCCGATCATGCCGCGCCCAACTGATCGAATAACTCCCGTTGTTTCGCTCTGGGCATATCCCTCAAACGATCAAACAGCATTCTTTCGTAGGATTGAGCGGAAGGGCTGAGCGTGTGTGAAAACGTCAGATTCGCTACCCATGTGTGCCCGCACGTTGCGTCGAGGCACTGGCAATAGAGTTTGGCAAAATCCCGCGATAGTTCTTCGCGTGAAGCAATCCGGCCCTTGTTCCCGCATTTGCATACAACTCTCATTGTGTCCCTCCCCAGGGCAGCCAATAGCCACTATTTTGCCATAATTTGTAGTGGCAATAGCTGCTTTAAGACGTTTGCCTAGTGTTATCAACTGGTGTTTTGGTTTCTTGCCACGATATTTTCCTGTCGCGTCGCAGCGTGTCGTTCAACTGGTTGAACAGCTGGCAAATCGGCCTGATCTCGTTGCTGGTGTACACGCGATCGATCTTCTCGATATCCCCGAAACCCCCGCTGTTTTCCGGGATGATCCCGGCCAGGGCAGGGTTCATTCGCCAGGCAGCGATCACGTCGTTACGAGTGATGTTCTTCACCTTCTCCAGTTCGTCCTTGGCCTGGAAGTCCCCCACAGGGATGATCTGGATCGCGTTTTCTTTGCCGTTGGGGATGTTCACGAACATCGAGCGGAAGTTGCCCACGCCCTTGCTCGCGCTGATCTGCGCGCGCAGGTTCTCTTCGTCTTCCTCGGTCAAGTCCGGGTCGTTGGTGTAGAAGATGTATCCCGCGTGCGCGCCGTTGCTGTAGTAGCGCCGGCGGAACAGTGTTGCGGCCTCGTTGAGCAACAGCGCCTGCAGGCCGCCCAAGTAGTCGGGCACGCCGTAAATGTTCTGTTCCACGTCATAGTCCAGAACGTGTTCAATTTCTTCCTGTTCGAAGTCCATGAATTTGCTATCGGGCAGCAGCATCCTGAACCCGCCGTCGACCTTCACCCGCATGTTGATGGCCGGCAGGTGCTGCATCTCCAGCACCTCACCGAAGGCGTTGGTATCGCGGTAGAAATACGCCTCCCCGAACACCATGTAGTCCAGGCTGGCCCGCCCCATGGTCTGCGTGCTGCAGCCTTCGGACGGGATGAATTCACGCAGCAGCAGGTTGCGCTTGAACTTGGGGATGGCACCGTGGTGCGCGTTGGCGCGAAGCAGCTTGGCCAGGCCCGCCCGCGACACTGGCGGTTTGTAGATCTCGCCGTCGTCGCTGAGAAACACCCCCAGGTACTCGCCGATGTTGCCGGACAGCACCTGTTCGGGTTCCCCGAAGGTGAACGCCCGCATGGGCTGCGGCTGTCGCGCCTGTTGGCTGGTTTGGGGCTTTTTGTGTCGTGGCTTGGGCATTGGTTCCGCTCGTGACGTAGCGGCTACGGCGCCGCTTGTTGGTGTTGAGGGGTTCATTGAACAGGGCGTGCATGATCGACCAGGCGATATCGGCATGGCCGGTGGCGTCGGTACGCGAAGCGCTGTAGGTCACTTGGCCGCTGGTAGTGGTGCCGCGCTTGATGGTCAGGAACGCCTGGGCGATGTCGGTCCAGCCGGCGTCCCATTCGATGCGGCTGCCCTGGATCGTGTCCTGCGCCTTGATTACCAACAGGTTCTTGGTCTCAAGGCTGTAATGGATCGGCGTTGCTTTCGGGTAGAAGTCGCGCACCAGGTCGAACACGCCATAACCCACGCCGGTGATGTCGATACCGATGTGTTGGACGTTGAAACGCTCGGTCAGCTTTTTGACCTGGGTGGCCTGGTAGTTGAACGAATGTCCCCGCCAGCTGTGCTTTTCCAGGATGCGGAATTTCGCCCCGGGTTCCAGCGGCGGGGCAACCACCACGCATGTGGCGTCGTCGCGGGTGCGGCTCGGATCGTAGCCAAGCCACACCGGACTGTTGCCGAAAGGTCGATCCAGCTCCGGGTCGTAGTCCTCCCACAACGACAGGTCGGAATAGCACCGCTCCAGATCCTTGAGACCGAACGCGCTTTGGCTGCTGTCGATGAACTTGCAGTAAAACAGCTGCTGGAATTTGTCTTCGTCGTACTCCAGCTGCAGCTGCTCCAGGTCGAACAGATCGCACCCGCCATCGATCGCGTCCTGAATGGTGATGGTCTTGCGCCATTGACCATCTGGGCACAGCGCGCCCTGCGTGTAGGACGCCTCGGTGGGCCAGGTGCCGCCGGCTTTCTTGCCGCGCTTGCTGTTGCGGAATTCCTCCCCCGACCAGAACGGATATGCCTGGTGCGACACTGCGCTGGGCGTCGAGAAGTATGTTTTGCGCCACTTCTTGTGGGTACCCATGGCGCTGGCCACGGTGCTGAGCTTTTCGAAGTCGCGGATCCAGAAGTACTCGTCCACGTACACATGGCCGTGGTAGCCCTGGGCGGTGCTGCTGTTGGTCGACAGGAAGCGCAGCTCGGCGCCGTTGCTGAGCGTGATCGGGTTGCCGGTCAGCTCGATATCGAACCACTGTTTGGCAAACTGGATGATGTAGCTGCGGAAAATCTCTGACTGCGAGCGGCTGGCCGAAAGGAATACCTGGTTGTCACCAGTCAACACCGCGTCCATGAATGCTTCGCCGGCGAAGTAGTAGGTCAGGCCTACCTGGCGGCTTTTGAGAATGTTGCGGATCCGGCTCGTCAGCGGGTTTTGCTTGGCTGCGAACAGCTCCTGCTGATAGCGGTACATCTTGCTGATGAACTTATCTAGGAAGTCGACTTCGGTCAGACCGCTGATGTCGTTCTTGGCCTTCTTTTCCTTTTTCCTGTCGCCACCCTCGCCACGGCTGGAGCGTTCGCCGCGCGGCCGCCTGCGCGGTTCCTGGGGCTCGCCCATGTCGTCGCCGTTCGATGCCGCCACCGGTGCGGGCTTGGCCGCTTGTTTCAGCAGGCGTTCGCGAACGATGGTCAGTCGGTCCAGTTCGTTGAGGTCGTCTTTGGACAGGCTGCCAACCTTGTCCAGGAGGAGGGTGATCCGCCGGCCGACGGCAGTCAGCGGCTCTTCGTCCGACAGCATGTCTTCCCACCCGCCCTGGCGGATCCAGTAGTAGACGATCCGGATGTTGGGCAGGTTGAGCTGCACCTGAATTTCCTTGGCCTTACAGCGGCGCAGAAACAGACGTTTGGCGGCTTCTTTAACTTCGGTCGAGTAGTACATGGGCCGCAGTCTATGCGGCGAAAACGCTGGAAACGCGGGGTTAAATTCCGTGATCCGCCTATATCGCGAATATAGGAGAAACGCGCATTTGAACCGTTTGTTTGAGGCTCCGCGGCTCCCTATCTTGGCGGCTCATTCAGTGATTGAGCGCAGTCAAATCCATGCCCCGTTCCCTTGTTTCGTTCTGGAAACGTGTCGCCACCAGCGGAGCCACCGTTGATGGGCGCGTAATCCTTCCCCAGGAACTGCGCGATATCGCTGAAACCTACAAACCGTCCTTCTACACGGCTGTGATCTGGTGCGACCACGAACGTTGGCCAGGCTCCCACGGCACCGTCTACGCGGTGCGTCTTGTGGAAGAAGCTGAAGACCTGGAACCCGGCGAAGTGGCGTTGGAAGCGCAATTGAAGCCCAACGACCGCCTGCTGTATCTGAATGACCAAGGCCAGAAGCTGTTCAGCAGCATCGAAATCACCCCGGACTTCCGTGGCAAGGGCAAAGCGTACCTGACCGGTTTAGGCGTTACCGACCAGCCGGCCAGCGTGGGCACCCAGGAACTCTACTTCTCCCACAAGAACAACCGCGCCTCCTACTACGCCGCGTCGGTCGAGCTCGGCCGCCTGCAGGACGACAGCCCAAACACCGCCGAAACCGGACTGATCGAGGCCCTGACCGGCTTCTTCAAGCGTTTCGCCACCGGTGTGCTGCCCGCCGAAACCACTCCACCCCAAACAGAGAGCAAACCCCCAATGGATGAAGCTACAGCAACGGCTTTGACAGCCCTGGTTGCGCAGCTGCTGGTTGTCGCTGCCGGCCTTCAAGCCGTCATTGAGCCTGCAGCCGCCGATGCGCCTGAGCCCGATCAAGACCTGATCGATGACGTCAGCACGGCCGTGGACGACATCGTTGCCACCGCCGAGGAAGAGCGGGAATTTCGCCGCAAGGGCAATCAGTCCGTACTTGCCAAGCTGGATGCGCTGCAGAAGCAGTTCAGCGCGCTGCAGAACAACTCAACCGGTCGCCAGTTGCCGCGCAATCCCGGTCCGGTAACCACCGTCAAAAAGCGGGTGCTCTAACATGGCCTACTCCCTGAGCGCCTTTGGCGCCCAAATGTTCGCAGAACTGCAGGTCGCCATCGCGGAAAGCTATGGCGTCGACCTGGCTACCAAGATGTTCAGCGTCGATCCGACCATTGCCCAGGAGCTGAACGACGCCATCACGGCCAAGTCCGACTTCTTGGGCCGTATCAACGTCATTCCGGTGACCGAGATCAAGGGTCAGAAGGTGTTCATCGGCGTTTCCGGTCCGGTCACTGGCCGCACCAACACCAAGACCACCGATCGCGAAGCCAAGGACGCGTCGTCGCTGGATCAGTCCACCTACGAGTTGTCTTCCACTGAATCCGATGTGGGCTTGCCGTACGCCAAGATCGACGCCTGGGCCAAGTTCCCGGACTTCCATCAGCGCTATTCAGCTGCTGTGCAAAAGCAGATCGCGCTGGACCGCATTATGGTTGGCTTCCACGGCACCCACGCTGCAGTGCAAACCGATATTGCCCAGTATCCGATGCTGCAAGACGTCAACAAAGGTTGGCTGCAACAGGCTCGCGAGCAGATCCCGGCCCAGGTCCTCAAGGAAGGCAAAGCTGCTGGTAAGGTCACCCTCGGCGTCGGTGGCGACTATGCCAACCTTGATGCCCTGGTGCACGACACCAAACAACTGGTGGACGAGCGTCTGCGCGATGCAGGCGACCTGATCGCGATCATCGGCACCGACCTGCTGGCTGCTGACAAGGCCAAGCTGTATTCGAAGCAGGGTGACACCCCGACCGAAAAAGAGCGCATCGAAGAAGCCCAAGTGATCGCCACCTATGGCGGTTTGCCGAGCTTCAGCGTGCCGTTCTTCCCGGTCAACGGTGTGGTCGTTACCAGCTGGGACAACCTTTCGATCTACTTCCAGGACTCCAGCTGGCGTAAGCAGACCATCGACAATCCGAAGCGCTCCCGCGTCGAGGACTTCAACAGCCGCAATGAAGGTTATGTGATCGAGCAGCTGGAAAAGTTCGCCATGACCGAAAACGTGGAGCTGGTCGCGTGAGTCTGGCCCTAGCGCATAAGCGCCGCACCATCGCGCTGGGGGGCGCCGCCGTTGTGGCGGCTGCCGTCTCCGCAGCTCTGCCTTACTCGCCGGCGGAAGCCCTGAGTAGCCCCGCCAATGCGCGCAAACACTTGCTACTGCAGGAAGCCGCGTTGGATCAGGATCTGGAGCGCCTGAGCGCGATGAAAGGAGCTTTGGCAGGACGCCAGTTGCTCAAGCGCGACGAGCTGCTGCCCAAGTACCAGGAATACGTCCAGCGCTACTGCGAGTCGGGTCTGAACTTCCCCAATCGCGTTGCGGTGCAGGTGATGGTGTGGCTGTTCGACACGACCCAGTTCGAAGACGCACTGGAGCTGGCCGACTTCCTGATGGAGCAGGGCCAGAAGATGCCGGAGCGGTTCAAGCGCCGTGACATCCAGACCTTTGTTGCTGATGCGATCGCCGACTGGGCCTATGACGAATACAACGCGGGCCGCAGCCCTGAGCCCTACCTATCCGACCTGTTGCCCCGCGTTGACGGCGAATGGGACCTGCCTGAGCAGATCCCGAGCAACTACCACAAGTTGATCGGCATGCGCGCTATGGAGGCTGAGCAGTGGGAGACCGCGCTCAAGCATTTGGAGCGTTCCACCGAGCTGTACCCGAAAGCCGGCAACGACACCCGCATCAAAAAGGTCCGCAGGGCCTTGGAAAAACAAGCGGCCGCTAACCCGGCTACCGAATAACCGACTACCCCCCCAGCGGGGACCTGTGGAAGTGAGCCGCCCATTTATGGACCGTCCCACTGAAAACAGGCTCCCCGCCCTATTTGAGCGGCCAGCAATGAGCTTTTCCGGGAAAACCACCACCTTTGTGGAACAGACGATCGAGAACGACGGCTTTTGGCCAGACCTCTCTGTGTCCGAATTCCAGAAGGAACAACGCCTGCCGGCGGAGTACCTGGTAGAGCTGCTGGTCGACACACTGAAAAGCGCCATGGTTGAGGTGAACACCGACCTGGCCCGCGTGAAAGCTACCCTGCAGGGCGCTGGCGTATCGAGCCTGACGGCAGCGGCGGGTGCGGGCACCCCTGCGGCATGGGCCTACGCTCATAAAATCACGCTCTACAAGCGTGCGGTTTACTGCCGCGCCAAAGCCCACTCACTGCCGCAGTTCGCCACCGTCAATCGTCGCGAGAGCGCGGAGAACACCGGCAAGGAAGCCCCTGAGCGTGTCGAAACGTTCCTGGCATTCAGCCAACAGGCCGTGCGCGTACTGCAGGGCCGTGGCCGCATCACGGCGGCGCTGCAGTGATCCAGTTGAAGGCGCTGACCGCCTACCTGATGGCCCGCAACCTGGTGGAGCCGGAGCAGTTCGACAGCTGGACCGAACAGGTCAGCCTGGAGCTGATCTGGAAGCCCGACCTTGATGGCCTTCACATGGCTGACATGCGCTATCGCGCTGCTTTCTCCCTGGAGCGATTCACCGGTAACCCGGGCAGGCTGATGGCCTTGGTCGGCAGTTGGCTTGAAACCCACGACCCCGATCGGGACCGCCACGAACTGCCGGCGCCGCTGTTTGCGATTGAGCCGCTGGACGCTGACAGCTTCGACGTCGACCTGTCCCTGGAGTTCGTTGAGCCCCAATACCTGGCCGAAGATCCAGGCGGCGAGATCGAGGCGTTCGGCAAGACCTGGGCGTTCGTCCCATTTGATCTGTGGACAGCCGAGCAGGGCGAGGTGGGCAGCGATGGCCGCTAGTGCACTCGATCTGGATATTCGCGGCTTGCTCAACGTTGACGCGCAGCTGGCGTTGCTCGAACTGCCTCCTCAGTTGCGCCGGCGACTGCTGAACAACGTGACCAAGCGTGTACGGACGATGAGCCGTAAGCGCGTACGGGAGCAGAAGAACCTGGACGGCAGCCCGTTTGAGCAACGCAAGGGCAGTGCCAAGGGAAAAAAGAAGATGGAAGCCGGCCTGGCCAAGCTGCTGCAGGTCACGCGTGTCAGTTCCGATGAGGCCGAATTGGGCTGGAAAAACGCACTCACCCGATGGGTCGCCTCCCAGCAGCACAACGGCGTCAGCGAGCGGCGCACCGCCGCGCAGATGCGCCGCTGGAACAAAGTCCCCCCAGGAATTGCATGCACCGAAAAACAGGCAAAACGCCTGCGACGGCTGGGCTTTCGCGTGCGGCAGAAGGGCAAAAAAGCGCTGGCCAGGCCGTCAGTGGCTTGGATTCAAGAACACGTCAACTACGCCAAGGCCGGCTTGCTGATCCGCATTTTGAACGATGAAAGAACCGAGACCACCGGCGCGCAAAGCTGGGATATCACCCTGCCCAAACGCCAGTTCCTCGGCGTGGAGACCGGGACCGAAACGCGCGAGCTGGTTAACCAGGTCTTCCAACAAATCCTTAATTCACCCCGCTAACGAGGCACAGAATGGCAATTGGCAAAGTCAGCGTTAACAATCTCAATCTGGGCCAAGGCGCCGTGACTGAGATCGAGCGCTATTTTCTCTTCATCGGTCCCGGCCCGAAGAATGTCGGCAAATTGATGCCCCTCAACACCGACAGCGACCTGGACGCCTCTCTGGGGCTGCCAGCCAGTGACCTGAAAACCCAGATCACTGCTGCACGCCTGAACGGCGGCGATCGCTGGGCGTGCCTGGCGGCGCCGATTGGGGCCGAAGGGGACTGGAAGACCGCCCTGGAGCAGTCACAGCAGCAGGGTTTCTCTGTTGAGGCGGTTGTCATCACGCAACCGGTGGTCAAGGCCGCTGAATTGTCAGCGATGCACGACGCCGCTGTCGCGCTTGGCAATGTCTACGGGCGCCGCGTCTTCGTTATGGCCTCCACGTCCAGCCCTACGCCACTGCAGGCCTGGTCCGAATACCTGGTTGACCAGAAAGCGATCGTGGACGGCTTGGCCGCGCCCAGGGTGCTGGTCGTCCCTCAATTGCATGGCAATGACCTGGGCGTGCTGGCCGGACGCCTGGCCAATGCTGCGGTGAGCATCGCCGATAGCCCTATGCGTGTGGCCACCGGTGCGGTGCTGGGCCTTGGTGCCGTGCCTATCGACAAAGACGGTATCCCGTTGCCGTCCTCGATCCGCGCTGAACTGGACAAAGCACGCTTCTCCGTCTCCCAGACCTATCCCGATTACCCCGGCGTGTATTGGGGCGACGGCAACATGCTGGATACCCCGGCCAGCGACTACCAAGTCATTGAATATCTGCGACTGGCGGACAAGGCCGCGCGCCTGGTGCGTCCACTTCTAATCCGCCGCGTTGCTGATCGCCGGTTGAACAGTACACCCAACAGCATGGCGGTAAACGTCACCGCGTTGATGGCTCCGCTGCGCCGCATGGCCAAGTCGGTGAAGTTCGCCGGCGAGGTATTCCCGGGCGAGATCGAATCGCCAAAAGACGGGGACATCGTGCTGGTCTGGAAGAGCAAAACCTCCGTCGAGGCGTTCATCAAGATCAAGCCCCACAACTGCCCGAAAGACCTCACGGCGAACATCGCCCTGGACCTTTCCAACGACGATTCGGAGTAACCCCCATGTCACGTATTGGCGGCAAAAACTTTGACGTGAACCTGGGCGATCTGCAGGTTCATGTCGAAAGCTGCACCCTGGATATCACCGACAACAGCAAGACTGCGCAAACCCGGGGCGTGCCTGACGGCTACGTCGACGGCGATGTGGCGGCAGCCGGTGAACTGGAGCTGGACTCCACCAACTTCAATCTGCTGATCGAGGCGGCGCGCAACGCCGGCAGCTTCCGCAAGCTCGATGCCTTCGACGCGGTGTTTTTCGCCAAGGCCGGCGACGACGAGCTGCGCATTGAGGCCTTCGGCTGCAAGTTGAAGGTATCCAGCCTGCTGAGCATCGATCCCAAGGGCGGCGAGAAGACCAAGCACAAGGTGCCATTCGAGGTCACCAGCCCGGACTTCATCCGTATCAACGGCGTGCCGTACCTGGATGCCACTGAGATCGAGGGCATTAGCTGATGGTCTGCCCGTTCGATCGCGCCCAAGCCCTGGAACAACGTCAGCGGGACCAGGCTATCAATGCCCAGTTGGCCCAGGCCCGGCGTGAGTCAGCGGGCCCAAGCCTTACCCACTGCGTGGATTGTGATAGCGAGATCCCCGAAGCGCGCCGCGCTCTGGGAGGGAAAAAACGTTGCACCCCATGCCAAGCCGGTTTCGAGAAAGGAGGGCGGTCATGAGCAACGTCCGCTTAAGCCATCTGGAGCGAAGCTTTGCCGTATTGGATCACCGCATGCTGGACCTGGAGCGACGTAACGAATCCGTGCCCACCCGGCTGACCACGCTGGAGCAGCGCTTTGAGCATATGTCTGGCCAGTTGGAGGAGTTGAACGAGGGCCAGCAGAAGCTGACAAGTGTGGTTTCCGGCCTCGGCACCAAAATCACCTGGGCGTTGGCGGTGGCCAGCACCTTGTGGGCCATCCTGCAGATGCTGGGCCCAGCCTTGCTGCGCGTGGTTTTTCCATGAGCCTGCGCGGCAAGATCGCCGCCGGCGCCATCGCGCTTTGCAGCTCCACGTTGGTGCTGTTCCTAGGCACCTGGGAAGGCAACGGCCAGAACACCGTGTATGCGGACAAGCTGGCCGGTGGCCTGCCGACTGTGTGCAAGGGCATCACCCATCACACCAGCCCTTACCCGGTGGTTGTGGGGGATTACTGGTCGGACGCTCGCTGCAACGAGGTGGAGCAGCTGGTGATCAGCAAAGGCCAACTGCAGTTGGTCGACTGCATCACCAATCAGGATGTGGGCCAGAACACTTTTGACGCCCTGAGCAGCCATGGCCACAACTTTGGCACGGCCAGCACCTGCGCCAGTCGCGCCGTGGGCCTGATCAACGCCGGCAGAATAAAAGACGGCTGCCAGGCGCTGGCCTGGGCGCCAGACGGCAAAACGCCGGTGTGGGCCTTTGTCACCAGCGGCCAGGGCAAAAAGGTGTTTATCCCTGGCCTGCACGCGCGTCGGTTGGCCGAAGCGGCGCTGTGCGAGGCGGGGCTGTGATGCGCGACGGCATTTTCATTCTGGTGCTGTGTTTGGTGGGCTGGTTCGGTTTCGACCTGCTGGAAGGCCAACGCAACACCGCCCGCAGCGAGCGAGACGCCGCGCTGCTTGAAGTCAGCGGCCTGCGAGAGGCGGCGCGTATCAGCGGCGAAATGCTGGCCGCGCGTGACGCCATTGACCTCCAACGTACCCAGGAACTTAACGATGAACGCATCGAAAACGACGGCTTGCGCCGCGCTGTTGACGCTGGCCTTAACCGGTTGCGCCTCAACGCCACCTGCAGCGCCCCAGCCACCCCAGCGGCCGGCGCCGGCCGCGTGGTTGATGCAGCCACCGCCGAACTCACAGCAGACGCTCGACAGGATTATTTCACCCTCAGAGATCAACTCGCCCTCAGCCGGCAAATGATCCTGGGCCTGCAGGACCACGTGCGCAGGGTATGCCTGCGCTGATTCAGCACTTTCCAACCTCAACGGAGCAACACCATGACCGATACACGCGATATCACCTTGGAAGTCGGCGACAAGGAATTCACCTTCGCACTGACCCCGCAGGACGTGACCAAGTACTTCAATGCCGTGACGCAGACCAACAAGGTTTCGCCGGCCAACAACCTGCTGGTGACCACCGTTAAGCAGGAAGATCGCGCCACGCTCAAGGCCTTGCTGGGCAACCCGGTATTGGTCATGCAACTGGCCGGCGCGCTCCTCGAGGAGTACGGCCCGGACGTTGAAATCACCGTAAAAAAGCCCTCGACCACGCCGAACGACTGACCGAAAACGGCCTTGGCCAACTGGTGGCCCTGGCCAGCCGCTGGCTACCTGGTGCCGAGCCCACCGCCGAGGTGATGGGCACGGCCAAGTGGCTGGAGGACGAGCATTGGCGCCGGATGGAAATCGCCATTGCCAACGGCATCGCCCACGCACTCAACGGATAAACACAGATGGCTGACAAAAGCGCCCGGCTGGCCTTCATTTTGAGCCTGACCGATAAGGTCACCGCCCCGCTGGGCAAGGTCAAAATGGGCTTTTCTGACCTGGCTGAACAAGGCCAGAAGAACATCACCCAAATGGGCGTTGGCCTGGCTGGGATGGTGGGTGCCGGCGTGGCCATCTCCGAATCGCTGGAACCAGCCTTGGAGATGAACCGGGCGCTGGGCGAGGTCCGATCGCTGAACGTTGCGGAAGATGCCTTGGATTCGCTCAATCGCAAGTCGTTGGAGTTTTCGGTGAACTACGGCGAGAACGCCCGTGACTTTGTCGCCTCGGCGTACCACATCGAGGGCGCTATCAAAGGCCTTGCGGGCAGTCAGCTGGCGACCTTCACCAACGCCAGTGCCGTGTTGGCCAAGGCCACCAAGTCCGATGCGGACACCATGGGCACCTACGTTGGCACCATGTACAACCTGTTCAAGGGCCAGGCCGACGCCATGGGCAAGGGCCAGTGGGTGGAAAATCTGGCGGGGCAGACGGCCACCGCGGTGCAGCTGTTTCGCACCAGTGGCGAGCAGATCGGCGAGGCTTTCAAATCCGCCGGCGGCCTGGCCAGCACCGCCGGAGTGAGCCTGGCCGAGCAAATGGCGGTACTGGGCACGCTGGGCAGCACCATGGACGGCGGGGAGGCCGGTGGTCTCTATAAGTCGTTTTTCGAGAATGTCAGCGGCGCCTCGGAAAAGCTCGGCATGTCCTTTGTCGACCAGCAGGGCAAGTTGCTGCCGATGATGGACATCCTGGACAAGCTCAAGGGTAAGTTCGGGGATCTGTCTATTGAGGCCAACGGCAAGAAGCTGCGTGACGCCTTCGGTGGCGAAGCGGCGCGGTTGATCACCACCTTGATGGGCGACACCGGCCGCCTGAAAAACGGCATGGAGCAACTTGGCAACGTGCGCGGCCTGGAGAACGCCGAGCGCATGGCCAAAAACATGGTGGACCCGTGGCAGCAGTTTGGCGCCGCTGTGCAGGCGCTGCGTATCGCCTTCGGGCAGTCACTGATCCCGATTCTGGCCCCGCTGATGGACCGCCTGGTGGCCATCGCCAGTACGCTGACCCGCTGGACCCAGCTGTTCCCCAATATCACCCGCGCAATCGGCATCACGGTGCTGGTGGTGTTCGGCATCATCGCCGCTATGTCCCTGCTTACCATGACGGTTGGCATCTCGAAAATGGTCTGGCTGGGCATGGTAACGGTGTGGAAACTCCTGACCATGGCCGGCCTGCGCAGCGTGGCCATGTTCCTGTATCACACCGTCATGGTGATCGGTTTTGTCGCCGGCCTGGTGCTGATGGTCGCCTGGATGGGCCTGGTCAAGGGCGCCATGCTGCTGTGGCAAGGCGCGATCTGGCTGGTCAACACCGCGTTGCTGGCCAACCCGGTGACCTGGATCGTGATCGGCATTGTCGCTCTGGTCGCGGCCGTCGCGGCGGCGATCATTTATTGGGACCAGTGGACCAGCGCGCTGCTCAACAGCGAGGCGTTCCAGTGGGTCAGTGGCCAACTGACCGCGCTGTCGGACTGGTTCGATTCGATGGGCGGCTGGTCGAGCATGGCCAGCGCCGCGTGGGACGCCATCGTCAACATCTTCAAAAGCGCGATCAATGGCTTGGTCGAGATGCTGAACAAGATCCCCGGTGTGAGTATCGATGCAGCGTTCGGTGATATGCCGGCCGCGCCGGATCTGCCGACAATCAGCGCGCCCCAGGTCGAGGCGCCGTTGCTGCCGCAGTTGGTCAGCGCACCCCAGCCACCGATCCAGGCACCGCCGCTGGTACTGGCTGCACCGCCAAAGGCAGCGACGCCGGCAATGCCCACGCTCAACACGCTGCAGCCCCAGGCTCAAGCGCCGGCCCTGGTGCTGGCACCGGTGCCGAAAACACCGGCGCCGGTCGCGCAACCGCTGACCGCGCCCCAAGCGCCGCGTACGGCACCGGCACTGGTGGCTGCGCCGGCCTTGAAAACGCCCGCGCCGATCGGGCCGCAGTTGCGTGTTCCCCAACCTATGCAGCCGCCCGCCCTGGTTACAGCGCCCAAACCCACCGAGAAGGCCGAGCAAAGCCAGGAACGGATCAACAGTGCAGTGACCAGCCTGTCACCCAAACGGCCGGACGCGGTGCCCCGGGGCGGCTTGCTGTCCAGCATCCAGAACAACAACCAAACCCAAAACAAGGGCACCCATGTGGAGAACGTCAACATTCACACCGGTAAAACCATGAACCCGCTGGAGCTGGAAGGCATGTTGGCCATGGCGGTGGGCGGATGAGCGATTACATCGACCTGCTGATTGTGGAAAACGACCTGGTGCTGGACCCCTCGCGTCAGCCTTTGCTGATCGAGGACCGGGCCAGCATCGCCCAGGACATTGCACACATGATCCGTGAGAGCGGCTTGCTGGTCACGCTGGTGGCAGAGCGCAGCAAGTTGCGTCAGCGCGACTGCATTCAGCAACTGGAGCTGCTGGTAGAGGCCGACGAGCGCCTGGTGCCCGGGACGGCGCTGATCAACCAGGTGCGGTCCGGCCAGTACCTGGTCACAGCCAAAACGCTGAAATTCGGCGATATCGAGGTGGTGTTGTGAGCGACGTAGATTTTAAACAGGCGCTCGCAGACGCTGGCATTCCGATCACCGAGCACGGGTTGCGCAAGGCTTGGGAAAAGGAAGTGGCCGCCCAGGGCAGCAAGATGAGCAACACCAGTGCCTATTCACCTTTCTGGCGGGTGATCACCGCCCTGGTAACCAAGCCGGTGCTGTGGCTGATCAACTTCATCAGCGGCACGATCCTGCCCAACTTCTTTGTGAAAACGGCCCAAGACAAGTGGCTCGATATGCTGGCCTGGGCGGTCAACGTGGAGCGCAAGGGCGCGACCAAGGCCCAGGGTATGTTGCTATTCACCCGTGACGTCGCCGGCGGCGTGCTGCAGCTGCCTGCCGGCATACAGGTTCAGTCCGCCGCTATTAACGGCCATGTTTATCAGTTGGTCACAACCCAGGCGGCAACCTTTGCGGACGGTGTGCTGCAGCTGGAGATCCCCGCACAAGCGCAGGAAGTGGGCAGCGGCTACAACCTGGCGCCGGGTTATTACGCCATTTTACCGGTGCCCATTGCTGGCATCGTCCAGGTGGTGAACGCGGACGGCTGGCTGATTGCACCAGGTGCAGATCCAGAACCAGACGATCAACTGCGTTTGCGCGTGCGCAACCAGTTCTCGGCGGTCAACCAGTGGCACACCGATGCGGTGTATCGCGCCATGATCTCGGCTTTTCCAGGCGTGCGCCCCGATGGCGTGTATTTCCTGCACGGTGCGCCCCGGGGCCCAGGCAGCGCCAATGCCTATGTGCTGTTTGAGGCCGACGTGCCGGCCGCGACCTACCTGGAGCAAATCAACGCCCATATCCGCGACCAGGGCAACCATGGCCACGGCGACGATCTGTTGGTGTTGGTGATGCCTGAGACGCAGCACGCCCTGCGTGTGCTGCTGTGGCCGCGCCCGGTGCTGACCAGCGAGCAGCGCACCAAGCTGCAGGCCGAGGTCGAGCAGTTCATCCGGGCAGCCTTTCGCGAGAGCGGTACCGGCGATTACCAGCCGACCCTGACCTACCCACAGGCGCGCTTTTCATTCAGCCGCCTGGGCGAAGAACTTCACCAGCAGTTTGCCGGCATTGAGTCGCTGCACTTCGACAATGCCGACATTGTGTCGGAACTGACGATTCCACGGATCAGCAGCCTGCAGGTGGTGTTGCCATGATCAAGCTCGGTTTGCCGTTCTGGCTCGATGGTCCGCAGCTGGCCAAGTTGAAAGCTGCAGCGCAGTCCTGGTGGGAAACGGTCGAGGGCTGGTTGCACTGGCCGCTGCTGCAGATGGATGCGGAAACCTGTCACTTGATGGTACTGGACCTGCTCGCCTGGCAGCGCGATATCAGCCGCTTCAAGGACGAGCCGGAAAACCTGTACCGCCTGCGGGTGAAATACGCATTCATCAATGCCGTCGACGCCGGCAGCACGGCCGGACTCAAACGCATCCTGCAGCGCCTGGGCGTGGGTTATGTCGAGATTGACGAGCGCATGGCCGATCGGGACTGGGACGTGGTGCTGCTGCGTCTCTCCGACTCGCAGCTGTCGCAGAACCCCGAGCTGCTTCGCGTGTTGATTCAGCAGTACGGCCGCACCTGCCGGCGCTATGACTTCGTGACCATCACCCCTGTATCGCTGCGCATCGTCGCAGTGGACTTCAACGACGACCAGCAAACGCTGATCGCCAGCCTGTAGGAGCCCTCATGGGAGCCAGTATTACCCTTGCAGGTGAAAGCCTGATTGCCCAGAAAATGGGATCGCAACAACGCCTCGAAGTCGTGCGCTTTGTGTTTGCCAACGTGCCAGACCTCAACCCGAACGCACCGGTCAATCGTGCCGCCGCGAAGCCCCCGGCCGCGCAGATCGTGTACAGCTACACCATTCCCCAGCAAAACGTGGGGTATGTGAACCCCAACCAGGTGGTTTACAGCTCGATGCTGGGCAGCGATGTCGGGGATTTTGATTGGAACTGGATCGGCCTGGAAACTGCCGAGAATGTGTTGCTGGCCGTGGCCTATGTGCCGCTGCAGCAGAAGCGCAAGAACATTCCCCCGCTGCAACTGGGCAACAACGTAACCCGCAACATCCTGGTGGTGTTTGATGGTGCCCAGGCACTCACTGGCATCACCATTGATGCCAGTACCTGGCAGCATGACTTCACCGTGCGCCTCAAAGGCATTGATGAGCGTGAGCGCCTGAGTAACCGGGATGTGTTTGGCCGTGCCTGCTTTTTTGGCAGTGCGTTTCAAGTTGAAAAGGTGGGATCTGCCTATCAACTGAATCCAGGCGTGGCGTACATCGAAGGTGTACGCATCGAGCTGGCCAAGGTCTCGCCAGTTGTGCCGACACAAATTCCCACTCAGAGCTGGCTGCAGGTCTCATTGCGTCGGGAGCTGAACGATGTAGTGGCCTCTTGGAAAGTGGTGTTCGCGCCGGACCAAGTCGACTATGTGACCTCTGACGGTGTCCAAGTCTACTGCGTGCCCCTGGCCGATCTGACCGCCTCGGCAGTGAGCGATCGCCGGACGGTTGAGGCCATCAATGGGCCGCTGATTCAACACCTGGCTGCGCGCAACGGTGATTATCAGAACCTGCGCGCTCGTGCGACGACCAAAAGCGATGTGGGGCTGGGCAACCTTCCGAACGCGATCAGCGACGACGATACCACCAACGACAGCTTGATTTTGGCAACGACCAAGGCGGTTAACGCCGTTCGTTTGGCGCTGCAGGACGCGATCAAAAAGCTGATCAACGGCACTACGCCGGTGGGCAAGGCGAAGCAGTTGGAAACCGCGAGAAAGCTATCGATCAGCGGCGCCGGCGCCGGCAGCGTGGATTTTGATGGCACTGCAGACGTTGATATCCGGCTGACGATGCCGGATATCGTCGCCGCCTGGAAATACACCAAGGTAACGGTCAACTCCAAAGGCTTGGTGGTCAGTGGTGAGTATCTCCAAGCTGCAGATATTCCCGTGTTGGACTGGTCGAAGATCACCAGTGGAAAGCCCTCCACGCTGGAAGGATATGGCATCACCAACGCGGTTCCGCTGGGACATACTGACAAGCGCCCACAGCTCTATGGGCCTTTACCTGGTAGCTCCTACCAGTATGGCGCGTTGGAAATCCGGGAAGTGCAATTGGTGCAAGGTGCAAAAACTGACTTCAGTTACGCGCCGCGCATGGTTTTTCACTGGGGCGGAAAAACCTCTGGTGATTTGGCAATGACTGTCGGCGGTCAGCTTTGCTGGAACGGCTCGACACTCTGGCACACCGGTAACTTTGATCCCGGCACCAAGGCCGATAAGGCTACGACCCTCTCCGGCTACGGAATCCTCGACGGCATCCAGACCGGGAAATGTGGCTTGGCATCATCCACCGCGCCGCTAAGTTCGATCGATACCATCGGTCTGCCAGGTGGGTTTCACTACTTTGGCACTGGGCAGACGAGCTTTGAGCAGTACGTCAGCGTCCTGAACATTCCGTATGGGAGCAGTGCCTACGCAGGTCAGATCGGCCTCCAGCAGGGAACGCCCGAACCCCGGGCGCTCATTCGATCAGTGAACAACGCGGGCAACTGGACGCCCACACGTGAGCTATGGCACAGCGGCAACCTCAATCCCTCGAGCATCGTGCCTCCAGGATCGATCGTGGCGTTTGCCATGGCGACCCCTCCGCCGGGCTTTTTCAAAGCGAACGGCGCAGCGGTGTCTCGAATCACGTACGGGGCTTTGTTCGCGCAGATTGGCACGAGCTACGGGGCAGGGGACGGCGTTAATACGTTCAATCTGCCAGACCTTCGCGGCACATTCTTGCGCGGTTGGGACGACAGTCGCGGACTCGATGCTAATCGAGGACTGGGGACCCTGCAGGGCAGTCAGAACGCAAGCCACACGCACGGCGCGTCTAGCGACGTACAAGGCGCACACAGTCACGGCATTTGGCCGATCGCGCTCAACATCACCACCGGCCAGGGCGGTGGGCACTACTCGGTAGGTGCCTCGCTTTCGGCAAACAGCGGATCCGCCGGCGCTCACAATCACAACATCACAGTCGACGCATCGGGCGGTATCGAAGCACGCCCGGTCAACGTTGCCATGGTGTATTGCATCAAATACTGAGGTCCAACATGAACGCTAAAACGGTCTACCAAACCAATCAATTGGGCCTCTATGTCGGCCTGGCTGAAGCCGAAGAATCGCCCCTGGAGCCAGGTGTTTTTCTGATTCCAGGTGGGTGCGTAGAAACGGCACCGCCGAAGATTCCGGCCAACAAAGCAGCCTGCTGGAGTGGCGGCCAGTGGAGCCTGGTCGAGTATTTCGACGGCCTGATTGTCTACAGCATCACCACGGGCGAGCCTCTGACCGTCACCGGCCTCGGTCCGATCCCCAGCGGCTACACCGTGAAAAAACCAGGACCTGATCAAGTTTGGAAGAATGGCGAGTGGGTAGACGATATCGGCGCCATTCTGGTCGCGCTGTACGAACAGAAACTGCACGAGATCAACGCTGGCTGTAACAACCATATCGAGTCCGGTTTTATGTCCAGTGCGCTGGGTGAGCCGCACCGATATAACAGCCAGATGGATGACCAAATCAACCTGACTGGAATGGTGTTGAGTGGCCTGGACGCCAGCTACGCCTGTTTTGACGCTGACCAGGTCAAAGGCTTCCGGCCTCACACAGCGGCACAACTGCACCAGGTTGGTCAGGATCTCGTGCGCTTCAAGCAGTCGGCGCTGCAGCACGCTGATAACCTCAAACAGGACTTGGCCACCGCGCTCAAAGGCAAAAAGCTCAAGGTGATGAAGTCCATTCAATGGGCTCCGCCGGCATGACCTGGAGCGCGGTCAAAATGCGCTGGCCCGAGCAAGCCACTCAATGGATGGGCGATCTATCACATGCCCATGGCTTGGCCGGCAACGAGCTTGTGGGCACCACCAAGCGGCTGGACGATCTCAACGGTAAAACCACCACCAGCCCAGGCCCGGTGGGGGAGGCTGCCAAGGCGCCGATCGCTGCAGGCCGTACGGCGCTCGCCGAGCAGACGGGCGAAGCCCCGGCATGTTTGGTGGTGACGCCATTTCAAAGTGGAGTTGGCCAGGGCCGTGGCTACCAGCGTTTCCTATCTGCACCGAACTTGCTGCAGCAGCTGGCCGGCAAACTGGTAGACGTGAGCGACATCGGCCGGCCGGATGGCCCTCAGTTCGCGCTGTGCTTGATGTTCCTTGCGACCCGTTTTGATCAGTTGGCCGACAGTCTGGCGCGCTTCAACGCGCTGTTGCCGATGCCGGACCTGGTTCGGGCTGAGCGCCGTGCACGGCACCTGTCCAAGCTGGAGACCGAGAAGTGGGAGATCCCCGCCGCCGGTGCTTTGCCGCGCTGGCAAGCGCTGCCGCTTGAGCGCTGCACGGTGGTGAAAGCTGCACAGCAATCCATGGCCGGGCAGATCGCGGTCCTGGAAGGTTATGCCGCCGACCGTTCGCCCATGGCTGACCTATCAGCGTTGGCCACCCGCAAAGCCGCCCAGCAACGGAGCCGTGACCAGCAGGTGGCCGACCTTAAAGCCTCGCTTGCTGGCAGTAACGCCGATAGCAGCATGCGCGCACGTCTGATTGGCCCAGGTAATTCTGTTGAGCTGCGCCAGGCCCTGCTGACTGGTGATGCCCCAGGACATGAATGGGTGTTGTGCGCCGGCGCGCTGCTGGTGGGATCTGAAAAGGGCTTGAGCTTCGTTCGTGAGTTGGTGGGCCTATGACGCTGCTACTTGACGGGCAAGAGGTTCGCGGGAAGAACCTGAAAGTCACCGGCAATCTGCGCATTGAGAGCGACGATTTGTCAGGGCAAACCAGCAACACCGACAAGGGCCACAAGGGCTTTAAGCCCAAAACCCTGACGGTCAGCCTGATGATTCCATTTGTTGACCAGTTGCAACTGCGCGACCTGATGCGCCTGGTGGAAGCCACTGAGGGCGGTGGCCAGCTCAAGACCTACCGCATCGTCAACGATACCGCCGCCGCGTTCGGCATGCGCCAGGTGACATTCACCGAAGGCGTCAGCGCCCGGGAGGACGACAACCTGCGTGGCTGGCTGATCCAGTTCACCCTGACAGAGAAATTGTCCAATCCTGAAAAGGTCGAGGGCAGGCGATCAGGCAACGCGGTGACGGCGCAGTCTGGCCCGGGCGCAGCGGTTGGTGGTGCCGGCGGTGCTGGTGGCGACTCACCTGGTGGCCCGGAGGAACTGACAGGATTTGAAGCGACCCTGAAAAAGGTCGACACCTGGTTGGGCGGGAGCCCGCAGACATGAAACTGCACAAGGAATTGGCTATCAACGGCCAGCCATACGTCCTGGTCAAAAACGAAGTGCGGCTGGATGCCAAGAGCCCTGGGCGGGCGACATTCACCATTCAAGCCTCTGCGCCGGTCAAGGGCTTGGTGACGCTCGATATCGGCTACAACGGCAACACGCTGCAGCGCCACTTCATCGGCTACGTCGAACGCTCCACCACAGCCAGCAGCGGCCAGCAGGTGCTGTTCTGCCGCGAGCTGGCCGCGATCCTCGCCAACCCGCTGCCGCTGAATCTTCGCCACGTCGACCTGCGCGCCGTGCTGGTTGAGATCGGTCAGCACACCGGGTTGCGGTTCCGCGTCCCGGATCAGCCCTACGCCGGCGTGAAAGCTCCGTTCTTTTACAGCCTGGCTGCTGGCTATCAAGCCATGGACAGCCTGGCCCGGGTTTTCAACATCCCCGACTTCATCTGGCAGCAGCAGGGTGATGGGGAGGTGTTCGTGGGCAGTTGGGCCGACAGCTTCTTTGGCGTTCGTGCGCCGCTGCAGCTGCCGGTGGAGCTGTTCGACGACTACCAGGGCAACCAAAGCGCAATGATTGCAGCCCTTCCCGGGTTGCGACCAGGTGCAACGATCAACCACGGCGAGCGCATCACCAGTGTGGCGCTCATCGACAACCAGATGGCCATCCGATGGACGACGCAATCCGCCGCAGCGTAGAACGACAATTTCCCGAACTCACCGGCGGTTATCACTTGCCGCGCTTTGCCCGGGTTGTCGCCGTGGCCGACGCCCCGGCCGGCGCCGGCATCTGTGACGACTTCCGGCCGCGCTATGCGGTCGACATTGAGGTCATGGGGCCGGACGGCGAGCCAGATCCCAAGCTGCCGATTTTGGCCGGCGTACCGCTGCCCCTACCCACCGGCGGCGAGGAAATGGGCATCTATGCCTTCCCGGAGGAGGGCACCCAAGTTGTGGTGTGCTTTGCCTATGGACTGCCGCACAAGCCGTATATCCAAACTATCCTGCCCCACGGCTTGAGCATGCCGAGCGTGCCGAAGGGTGACCAGGTGTGGCAGCACAGCGAGGCGTGTCAGCAGCGTGTGGACGCCGATGGCAACTGGCTGCGCCAGACTGACGGCAAGATCCTGGACAAGGCGATCGAGCGGGAAGTGGAGGCGATGGGGAACACGGAGACGTTCCAGAATCACACCAGGACGGTGGACGACCATTCAACTGAGTCAGTGGGTGGGATCAAGACGATCGAGGCGCTGGGCGCGCTCAAGCTGTTGTCGGGCGGATCAGCGAGCCTGGCGGCGGTGGGCGATCTGCACCAGGCGACCGGACGGGACTTGAACCTAGTGGTAGGGCAGAAGTGCAACGTCACTGTCGGTGGTGATATGGAGGAAAGGATTCAGGGGTTACGTAAGAGCGTGGCAGAAGTCAGCCAAAGGCTGGTGGCGCCCAAGACATGGGTCGGATCTGAAGGGGTGAACGTGCTGCAGGTGCTTTGCGATTTGCTCGACCTGGTCCAGCAGATGAACGTCCAACTAGCCAGCCATACACATGGTCCGACACCGGTACCTGGTAATGCCGCCGTTTTTACTGGCAAGGCCGCCGAAGTGTTGCAGCTGAAAGGTCTGTTAAAACCAATCACTTTATAAGTCATAGAGTGTTACTAGGTGGAGAGTAGGACTAGGTGGAAAGTACTAATGGTTTGAAAAGTCGTACTTTTATCGTGTGGCTTACAGTCTGCGGCGCCGCGCTCGTCGAAAGCGGCATAAAATCTTCACACCATCAAAGTGCGGCTAATACCGCCCGTCTGAAAGGCTGGCCGAAGAATACCCTATTTGTTGTCAACTAACTGTTGAATAGCGGCGTATCGTTTTTGATCAACGACCTATAGAAACCTCGGTAGTTAGCGAGGAATTTCGAGGGGGGCTATTTGCGGCCGGACCTGAAAAAGACGCGGCCCGCGCATTGGCGGGCCTTTGGGGCTGTCGTTGATCTGGTTTGCACAGGAGAAAATTGTGTTAGATTCGTTCCTGAGCGCCGGTACTGCAGATTTTCGGTATAGCTTTGAACCTAGAGAACTCAAAGCCTATGGCCCACAGCAGGCACCGTCAAGCTCAATCACTGTTAAAACAATCGTTAGTTATGCCGTTAGTTATGTCGTTAATAGGGTTGTTGACCTAAATGTTAATTTCGTAAATAACGCTTATGGTTGGGTGAGTGATATTGAAGTTGGTGATAAATGACCAGCTGCGTGGATACCCCATGCTCATAAGGGCATGGCTCATAGCTCTGGAGTGAAAAGATGAAAACGTTAATAATGCGTTATCTTCCTGAAGAAATGATACGAATCCTGCAGACGGCCTATTGGGCTTATCGTTGGTTCAAAATCCTTCAGCAGGTATAAAGCAGTAAAAGAACAGAGACTTCGGTCTCTGTTCTTTTGCGAGGCGCTGTATTCATCCAAGTCTGCACCACCAGGACTGCGCGTAGGCGCATCCATCGATGTATTCAATACCAGTCAGCACAAACCCCGAGGGAGCCATCCCCGAGAGCGTCGCGTCCAGCAGCTTAGGTAGTGGGCTGGGCTCACGCGGCATCCCTTTATGCAATATGGCTATATTGGAGCTGCGTCCTAACTCGTCGGAGATCTCCGGATTTACGCGAACGTCTCCCGCTATGGCCGGATAACGTCGCCTTTCTTGAGGGGTGAGCGGCACGCCCTTACACCGCATAGGTGTGACCAGCATATGCATAGACCACCTCTCGCTCAGACGTTGCCTGACTGTTCGAGGCGCGTTTCCACCGCATAAGCCAAAGCACTGTCGGCTAGCTCAAGCAGGTCGCAGAGATCGTCTCGCTCGATCAACTGCGCTCTGTACAACTCGTGTGCCTGGAGCAAGAGGGTTTTATGGTGGGCACCTGGATGCTGGAGCAGTGCTGACTGGTTCTGCAGAAATATCATCCATGTCTCAACGGTCCAGTCCTGGGATGAGGTGGCTGTGCTCATAGATAAATCCTGAAAATACTGTATATGCGAACAGTATATGGCCGCGCTTCACTTCCAGCTCCTAGATCCGACGAAGGGCGAGACGATTGCGTAGGAATTTATTCTGTAAAGAAAAAATGGAAGAAAAAGCACTTATCCCCCTCCCGCCGACGGGGTTTGTGTCCTTTTTTTGTGCAAAGTCGGAAGTAGTGCAAACGAAGCTGCAGCCCAAGCGGGCCGTGGGACTCTGCAGGCGATCGGCAATTTCACAGATTGCAAAGTTTTGAAGATAAATGCAGTGCGGCTGCACAACATTGCTATGGGCGTGCTTCAGTAGCCGAAAACTGAAGTCCCCGGCCCCATTGGGCGAAAAAATGAAAACACCGTAATTCGTGGGTTTTCATTCTCTGACAGGCTCTTTTAGAGGCGCCTCGCTGAGCGATGGCCGAAACGCGTTTTCCGCTGGAGCCCGCGAATGATGAGGGCTGTAGCTGATGTGCCCCGTTACAGAGAATTTCACACCGATTCGGAGGCGGCCAAGCGAAGGTGGGGCAGCTCATTCAGCTTCTGCAGGCGCGTGAATTCATTCCTCACAACAGGAATCAGCAGGCGTTCCAGCGCGTCACGAAGCTTTGTTGCCTGCTCCTCGGTCAACTTTTTAACCGAGCCAGTAACGCTGCTGGCGCAGAGGACGTTGGCGGGGAGGATGCTCAACATATCCATGGAACCGTCAATGTAGCCGCCCAGATATTCCTGCCTTTTGAACAGTACGGAGCTTTCAGGGGCTTCTTGGTAATCCCAATGAACCTCCCAGGTCGAACTGTTCTTCTTAATTTCGATGATGGGTTCCGCTGCTTGGGACGCTGGCTTACGCATGCTTGTTTCCTTTGATCAGTGCGCGGCTGAGCATTAGCTTCGAGGCGTCCGCATTAATGTTTATTTAGGTTGACCCCCAAATCCCTGTCAGATCATGGATATCTGTCAGGGAGTGCCCTGCAGCCCCCGTGTTTACTGGGGTTCAGCTCTGACAGCGGGGTTGGATGTTTGTGTCAGTTTCTCCCTCAAAAATAAAAAACCCTTGTAAATCAGGCGCTTGAAAACAGCAGATCTGACACTGCTGTTTTGTCAGGTTTTGACAGGTCGCTGACAGCTTTCTGACAGTGATGCAAATCGCTGAAAGGCTTGAAATACAAGGGTTACAGAGTAGATGAATATAAATCTGACAAAACTGACAAGCTTTTAAGGGGTCAACCTAATTTTTTTCCGCTTCGCATTAGGGGGCATTCTTCTGTGGCGCGCTCACATAGAAACGCCTGCAACTCTCTGAGTGTTCTAGGGCGTTATTCCTGAATTTCATGTCCTTACACGGTTAGCTCTGATCAACCGCTTCACATATTTGAACGCTAGGAATCCCAGTATGGTGATGGCACCGAGCGTCGCTCCTGATGCCAAGGTTTCTGGGTAAGGCAAGCCCGCAAAAGTCTCCTTGCTTAAGCTGACATTCATCAATCTGGCACCAGCAAGGGCACAGACCGCGGAGGTGCATAAACCGAGGCCTCGGGGGATGATGATCGTCTTGTTGCGGAGGGAAAGTGGGCCAAAGACGAAGTACAGGAAAAGAAGAGCAGAGGACGTTGCTAGACCATAGAAGGATGACAAATAGCTGCTACGTCGGACTGTGCTGTCTTCAAACGCAACTTCATTGACTCCCACAATCCGAGCCCTTACCTCGAATACCGGTCGTGCTCCGGAGGTGATCGCAGCGATGGTCACGACATCTTTGGGGTTGGATAGATACGGAGAAATAGCCGCTTTGTTTGCCGACGCGGTTACCTGAACGGGGATATTCTTTGGTGTCGTGCTCGTGATTTCGGCGCTCACCAATTTTGCGTCATTAGCCATTATGATCTGTAGGACGCCGTCAAAATCCGCGCTAGTAATCGGTTTCGAACCGGTATTAACCAGTTCTATGGTCGATACGTAGGGCGATTCGACATTTTGCCCGTTCAGCGAAATTTGAAGATTTTGGATGTTTAAAGCGGGCTGCAAAGCAGACGAAGAGAGCAGGCGGACGGTGAGTGAGCGGGATGAAAGGTCTATCTGCGGGACGACCAAAGCTGCGATTGCGATAACAGTCGTGGCGATAAACTTCCAGTCCCAAGTCTTCCAGGCCATAAGCACTTCCTTTTGAAGTAAACCGCCCTGTTTTGCAAAGGCTAAATAGTCGCCTTGTTACGTCTGTTGTTACGTTCTACAGAAAAACGAAAGGCCTGCATCGCTGCAAGCCCTTGTTTTGAATGGTGCCGGCACCAGGAGTCGAACCCGGGACCTACTGATTACAAGTCAGTTGCTCTACCAACTGAGCTATACCGGCGTGTTAGGGCGACGATTATAGCGATTGGCGAGATCCTGTAAACCCCTGAAAACTGACTATTTTTGCGAAATCCTCAGTTTTCTCCAATTCCCTACGCACACCGCGTAAATCCAAAGCCATCAACGCTCGTGCAATGCCTCGGCCCGTGACTTGATGATCGGCTTGAGCAGGTAACTCAGCACGCTTTTCTTGCCGGTAATGATGTCCACCGACGCCACCATGCCCGGGATGATCAGCAGTGGTTTCTCATCGGTGCCCAGGTGGCTGCGTTCGGTGCGCAGTTTGATGACGTAGAAGGTGTTTTTCTTCTCTTCATCCTGCACGGTGTCGGCGCCGATCTGTTCGAGTTTGCCTTTGAGGCCGCCGTAGATGGTGTAGTCGTAGGCGGTGAACTTGATCATGGCTTCCTGGCCCGGGTGCAGGAAGGCAATATCCTGCGGACGGATGCGTGCTTCCACCAGCAGGGTGTCGTCCAGAGGCACCACTTCGGCGATGTCGCTGCCGGGCTGGATCACGCCGCCCACGGTGTTCACCAGCATCTGCTTGACGATGCCGCGCACCGGCGAGGTGACCATGGTGCGGCTCACGCGGTCTTCCAGGCCTTTGGAGGTGGCCTGGGCCTTGCTCAGGTTGGTGCGTGCTTCGTTGAGCTGGGCCAGGGCTTCGCTGCGGAATTTGCCGCGGGTTTCGTTGATCTTCTGCTGCACTTCGTTGATGGCTGCCTGGGCACGCGGGATGGCCAGGGTGGTGCCGTCGAGCATGCCACGGGTTTCAACTTCCGAACGTTTTAAGCGCAGCACTTCCACTGGCGAAATAGCACCCTGCTGCACCAGCGGTTCGGACATGCCGATCTCCTGGCGCAGCAGGCTCAGGCTGTTGCGGTACTGCTCCTGTTTGGAGCTGAATTCACGCAGCTCCTGCTGACGCTGCAGCAATTGCTGTTGCAGTCCGCCAATCTCGTCGGCCAGTTGCTGGCGCCGGCTCAGGTACAGCGATTCTTCGTTCGAGGCCTGATTGGGCACGGCCTTGCGGGCATCTTCGGTGATGTTCA
Source organism: Pseudomonas sp. MH9.3 (assembly GCF_034354675.1). NCBI lineage: Bacteria > Pseudomonadati > Pseudomonadota > Gammaproteobacteria > Pseudomonadales > Pseudomonadaceae > Pseudomonas > Pseudomonas sp. MH9.3. Next base: position 4,052,950 of record NZ_CP133785.1, read on the forward strand.
GCGGGCGGTTTTCCACTTCCGCGCTCAGGCGCTCCACGCGCAGCTCCATGGCCACGCGGTCGGCTTCGGTTTCGCCGACGTTGGAGGCAAAGCGCGTGTCGTCCAGGCGCACCAGCGGCGCGCCGGGTTCGACTATCTGGCCTTCGTGCACGTAGATCTGCGCGACGATGCCGCCTTCCAGGTTCTGGATTTTCTGGATGCGCGATGACGGGATGGCCTTGCCTTCGCCCTTGGTCACTTCATCGATGATCGCGAAGTGCGCCCACAGCACGAGGAATACGAAGAAGCCGATCACGCCCCAGATGGTCAGGCGCACGATGCGCGGTGCGTCGTCGACCAGGGCTTTTTCCACTTCGGGCAAGGGCTGGTCGTCGAGGGAGTCGGTGCCTCTGAAATAACCGACGATGACGTCTTTGAGGCGACGTGGTCCGGATTTAAGCGACACTGATCTGCCCCTTTTTCAGCGCTTCCATAACGGCCGCTTTCGGGCCGTCCGCGAGGATCTGCCCGCGGTCGATCACCAGCAGACGGTCGACCAGGCTCAGCAGCGAAGCACGGTGGGTGACGAGAATCACCGTCTTGTTTTCGATCACCGACTGCAGGCGCTGCTTGAGGCGCTCTTCGCCGGTGTTGTCCATGGCGCTGGTCGGCTCGTCCAGCAACAAAATCGGCGGGTTGAGCAACAGCGCACGGGCCAGGGCAACGTTCTGGCGCTGGCCGCCGGACAGGTTTTGCCCGCGCTCGCCCACTTGCAGCTCGTAGCCTTGCGGATGCAGCCTGGCAAACTCATGCACGCCGGCCAGCTCGGCTGCCTGCAAGACCATTTCATCGTCGACGTAGCGCGCACCCGACACCAGGTTGTCGCGCAGCGTGCCGGCCAGCAACTGAATGTCCTGAGCCACGTAGCCGATGTTGTGGCGCAGTTCGCTGACGTCGATCTGGCGGATGTCCACGCCGTCCACCAGCAAGGAGCCGGCGTCCGGCTGATACAGGCCGACCAGCAGTTTGGCCAGCGAGCTTTTGCCCGAGCCGCTGCGGCCGATGATGCCGATCTTCTCGCCGGGGCGGATGTTCAGGTTGATACCGCGCAGCGCCAGGGTCTGCTGGTTCGGGTAGGTAAAGTCGACTTCACGGAACGCCATCGCGCCTTGCAGCGCTTTACGGCTGAGCGGGCGCTCGTCGTAATTGCGCTCCTGCGGCAGCTCCATCATCTCGTCCACCGACACCATCGTCACCTTGGCCTGCTGGTAACGGGTCAACAGCCCGGACAGTTGGGCCAGCGGCCCCAGCGCGCGGCCGCTGAGCATGTAGCACGCCACCAGGCCGCCCATGCTGAGGTTGCCGTCGATGATCTGGTACACACCGAAAATGATCATCGCCACGCCCGCCACTTGCTGGATCAGCAAGGTGATGTTCATGGCCAGGCCCGACAGCACTTTCACTCGCAGTTCGAGCCGGCTGAGGGTGCCGATGGTCTGTTCCCACTGGTACTGGCGCTCGCTCTCGGCGTTGTTGACCTTCACCGCATCGAGCCCGGCGAGGGTTTCGATCAGGCTCGACTGGCGCTCGGCGCCCAGCGCCATGGTGCGTTGCAGGGTCGCCGTCAGCGGCTTCTGCAGCATATGGCCGATACCCAGCGCCAACGGGAAGGCGATGATCGGGATCCACACCAGGTGGCCGCCGAGCAGGGCGATCACCAGCAGGATGATCAGGGTAAACGGCAGGTCGATCAGGCTGGTGAGGGTCAGGGACGTGAGGAAGTCGCGCATCCCCTGAAACTCATGGATATTTTGCGCGTAACTGCCCACCCGTGCCGGCCGCACTTTCATCGCCATGCCCACGATGCGCTCGAACAGCGTCGCGGAAATGATCAGGTCGGTTTTCTTGCCCGCCAGGTCCAGGCACAAACTGCGCAGGCTCTTGAGCAGCAGGTCGAACAGGTAGGCGCCACAGATACCGATGGCCAGTACCCACAGGGTGGCGGTGGCCTGGTTCGGCACCACGCGGTCGTACACGTTCATCACGAACAGCGGCGCGGCCAGGGCGATCAGGTTGATCACCAGGCTCGCGGCGATGGCGTCGGCGTACAGCCAGCGTGAGCGTTTTAGAGTGTCACGAAACCACGAGCGCGCACGCGGGATCAGCGTGCCGTTGGTGACATCGAACTTGTGCTGTGGCTGAGCGAAGAACACCCGGCCGCTGTAGTCCTGGCTCAACAGCTCACGGCTGACATGAACCTCACCGCCGTCGCTTTCGCTCAGCAGCAGGCGCGCCGTGTCCCCGTCCCAGCCCAGCAGCACCGCACTGCGCCCCTCCTTGAGCAGCAGCATGGCCGGCAGGGCAATCGTCGGAATCTGTTCCAGCTTGCGTTGCAGCAACCGCCCCTGCAAACCTGCGCGGGCGGCTGCGCGTGGCAGCAGCTCGGCGCTCAGGCGTTGCGCGGCCAGGGGCAGGCCGGTGGTCAGCATGGCCCGGCTGGCGGGTTTGTAATGCAGGGAACAGAGGGTCAGCAGACCATCCAGTAAAGGATCGTCGTGCTGACTGCGCGGGTCATGGTTGAGCTGCGCCACATCGATATCAGAATTCAAGCTGACTCTCTCTTAATGCGTTGAGTGCTCCAACTCCGTAAAAAATCAGTTCATCCCTGGCAGGTTCACTTTCGTTTTGACTTCGTTTTGCACGACCGAGGCCAGCGGGGCGACGATGCCCTGGCTTCTCAGCAGTTGGCCCATGTCGGCCTTGATGCGGTATTGCGTGTACAACTGCAGGTTCTTGATCTGCGCCAGACGCTGCGACGCGGTGAACAGTTCGTTCTCGCTGTCGAGCAGGTCGAGCAGTGTACGCTCACCGAGGCTGAACTGCTGCTGGTAAGAGGTGCGCACGCGGGTGCTGCGGTCCACGTACTCCTGGGCGATCGGTACCTGCGCCGTGGCATTGTTGTAGGCGTTCCACGCCAGGCTCAATTCCTGGTTCAATTCGCGCAGGGCGTTGTTGCGGATATCCAGCGCCTGGGACGCCTGGGAGGCCTTGGACTGCAGGTCGGCCTTGTTGCTGCCGCCGGAGTACAGGTTGAACTGCATGCGCAGCATGGCGGAGTAGCCATTGTCATGGCCTTCTTCGCCGCCGACATTGTTGTTGGCCGAGCGCTGCAGTTCGGCATCAAAGCGCGGGTAGAAGGTCGACTTGGCGGCTTCGTACTGCTTTTCGGCGGCGGCGATGTCCGATTCGGCCGAGCGCAATACCGGGCTGCTCTCCACCATCTGGCGGCGCGCTTCTTCAAGGTTGGCCGGCATCAGGGCGACAAAGCCCTGCGGTCGTTCCAGTTGATCGGGCTCCTGGCCGACGGCGCTGATGTAGTTGGCCTTGGCGTCTTCCAGGTTGGTCTGCTCGGTCAGCAGGTTGTTACGCGCTTGAGCCAGTCGGGCTTCGGCCTGGTCCATGTCCGCCATTCTTCCGACGCCACGGCTGGTGCGCAGTTTGATCTGGTCAAAAATGCGTTCGTGGCTTTTCAGGTTGTCTTCTGCCAGTTGCACCATCTCGCGACGGGTCAGCACATCCAGATAAACCTGGGCGACCGTCAGGGCAGTGCGCTCGGTGGTGTTGAGCAACGCATAGCCACGGGAATTGGCGGTGGCTTGCTGGCGGCTGACTTCATTTTGCGTGCCGAAGCCCTGGAACAGGTTCTGTTGCAGGCGAATGCTCGACTCACCCCGGTTCAGGGTTTTCCAGTCATGGCTGTTGCTGGCGGCGCGGGTGTTGATGTTGTCGGAGCTTTCACGGCCATAACCGCCCAGTAAGTCCACTTTAGGCAGGTAGCCGCCCTGGGCCGCTCGCACTTGATAGTCGGCAGCGATGCGCGCGTTCACGCCAGCCTGGATCTCCGGGTGCACGTCCACTGCCTTTTGCATGGCCTCAGGGAGGGTTTGGGCCTGCACGAAACTGGCGGCGAGAGCGAACGGCACGGCGATGAAAAAGTGCAAACGCATTCTGATGTTTCCCCGGAGATCTGGTTGCCTGCAAAGCTGCAACAAAATTGGAATATTGCATGGGAGTGGCAACTCGAAATGCCCGTTTTTATTGGGCGCCGGAGGGCGCAAACAGAAAGTCGCGAGGCCGCTTAAATATCAATGTGACATTACGGGGCGGATTGTTTAGGATGGCGCCCAATAGGTCAATACCTTGACGGAAAAGTAATTTTTCCGGAAAAACATCAAAATATTGACGCCAAAATTTTTACGCAGAAATTCAAGTACTCCAGCTATTGAATCGGCACCAGCGGTAGGGCCGGTCTCCTTGATGGATGCCCCCTGAACGGTATTTCGGAGATTTTTTATGAGCAGCGTTGCGGTCGTCAAAAGCATTGTCGGTCAAGTGTTTGCGGTATCCCCGGAAGGGATTCGTCGCCTGCTTGTAGAAGGTGATCGCCTGTTCGCCGGGGAGCAGGTCGATACCGGCCCCGCTGGCGCCGTGTCGCTGGAGCTTACCGATGGCCGCGTGATCGACCTGGGCCGCGACAGCCAGTGGAGCGCCGACGCGCCTGACTCGTCCACTGACCTGAGCGCCGCCACTGCCCAGGCCGCACCGTCCGTTGCCGAGCTGCAGCAAGCCATCGCCGCCGGCGCCGACCCGACCCAGGACCTCGAAGCCACCGCCGCCGGCCCGAGCGCGGCCGGTGCAGACGGCGCTGTCGGGGGCGGGCACAGCTTCGTGGTGCTGGACGCGACCGCAGGCGTGGTCGACCCTACCATCGGCTATCCGACCAACGGCCTGAACGCTGCGGATGCCGGCGCTGCGCCGCTTACCGCCGGCAACACTAACAACGGCGCCACTGCGCAAAACGTCACCGTCACCCTGACCGCCACGCCGACCATCACCGAAGCCGGCGGCGTGGTGGTTTACACCGCATTCGCCACCCAGGCGCCGACCAGCGACCTCACCGTTACCTTGTCCAACGGCTTGGCCGTAGTGATCGCGGCCGGCCAGACCTCCGGCGCGCTGAACGTCACCTTCGCCGGCAATGACACGCCGTACCTGGATGCCTCGTCGATCTCCGCCACCATCGCCGGCACTTCCGGCGGCGGCAACGTGGTCGTCACCACGGATCCGACGCCTGCGGTGACGCAAGTCAACGACACCATCGACACCACCACCGTGACCCTCACCTCCGCCGCCTCGGTGGATGAGGGCGGCAAGATCGTCTACACCGCCACGGTGACCAACGCCGCGCAGACCGACGTCACCGTCACGCTGTCCAACAACACCACCATCACCATTGAAGCCGGCAAAACCACCGGCACCGTCAGCGTCGACACCCCGGCGAACCTGGCCGATGGCAAGGACCTGACCGTCAGCGCGAGCATCACGGCCGCCAGCGGTGGCAACTACGAGAACCTCGCGATCAACCCGCAAGCGGCGACCACCACAGTGATCGCTGTGGATAACCCGAGCGTGCTGGTGGCCGACACCGCCACCCTCGCCGAAGACGGCGTTGCGACCGGTAATGTGCTGAGCAACGACAGCGATATCGACAATGTGCTGTCGGTTGCCACCTTCAACGTGGGCGGCACCACCTTCAATGCCGGCCAGACCGCGACTATTGCCGGCGTGGGCAGCATCACCATCGGCGCCGATGGCGCGTACACCTTCACCCCGGCCAAGGACTTCAACGGTGATGTGCCGCAGATCGGCTACACCACCAACACCGGTTCGACCAGCACGCTGAATGTGAACGTGGTGGCGGTCGACGACGCGAGCGTGTTGAAAGCGGACACCAGCACGGTGCAGGAAGATAACGTTGCCACTGGCAATGTGCTTTCGAATGATGTCGACGTCGACAACGTATTGAGCGTCGCGACTTTCAGCGTCAACGGCACCACTTACAACGCCGGCCAGACCGCGACTATTGTTGGCGTCGGCTCGATTACTATCGGCGCTGACGGCGCGTACGCCTTCACGCCGGTCAAAGACTTCAACGGTGACGTGCCGCAAATCGGTTACACCACCAACACGGGTTCGAGCAGCACGCTGGACGTGAAGATCGACGCGGTTGATGACGCGAGCGTCCTCAAAGCGGACACCGGCAGCGCTCTGGAAGATAACGTTGCCACCGGCAATGTACTGAGCAACGACGTCGATGTGGACAACACACTGACTGTTGCTACGTTCAATGTCGGTGGAACCACTTACAACGCAGGCCAGATCGCGACCATTGCTGGCGTTGGCTCAATCACCATCGGTGCCGACGGCGCCTATGCCTTCACGCCGGTCAAAGACTTCAACGGTGACGTGCCGCAGATCGGCTACACCACCAACACCGGTTCGAGCAGCACGCTGGATGTGAAAATCGACGCTGTAGATGACGCGAGCGTCCTCAAGGCAGACACCGGTAGTGCGCTGGAAGATAACGTTGCCACCGGCAACGTGCTCTCAAATGACGTCGATGTGGATAACGTCTTAAGCGTTGCGACCTTCAACGTCGGCGGCACCACATATACCGCAGGTCAAACCGCGACCATCGCGGGCGTTGGTTCAATCACCATCGGCGCCGACGGCGCCTACGCCTTCACCCCGGTTAAAGACTTCAACGGTGACGTGCCGCAGATCGGCTACACCACCAACACCGGCTCCAGCAGCACGCTGGACGTGAAGATCGACGCGGTTGATGACGCGAGCGTCCTCAAAGCGGACACCGGTAGTGCCCTGGAAGATAACGTTGCCACCGGCAACGTGCTCTCAAATGACGTCGATGTGGATAACGTCTTAAGCGTTGCGACCTTCAACGTCGGCGGCACCACATATACCGCGGGTCAAACCGCGACCATCGTTGGTGTTGGTTCGATCACCATCGGTGCCGACGGTGCGTACGCCTTCACACCGGTTAAAGACTTCAACGGTGACGTGCCGCAGATCGGCTACACCACCAACACCGGTTCGAGCAGCACGCTTGATGTGAAAATCGACGCTGTAGATGACGCGAGCGTCCTCAAGGCAGACACCGGTAGTGCGCTGGAAGATAACGTTGCCACCGGCAACGTGCTCTCAAATGACGTCGATGTGGATAACGTCTTAAGCGTTGCGACCTTCAACGTCGGCGGCACCACATATACCGCAGGTCAAACCGCGACCATCGCGGGCGTTGGTTCAATCACCATCGGCTCCGACGGTGCCTACGCCTTCACCCCGGTCAAAGACTTCAACGGCGACGTACCGCAAATCGGCTACACCACCAACACCGGCTCCAGCAGCACGCTGGACGTGAAGATCGACGCGGTTGATGACGCAAGCGTCCTCAAAGCGGACACCGGCAGCGCCTTGGAAGACAGCGTTGCCACCGGCAACGTGTTGAGCAACGACGTCGATGTCGACAACGTACTGACTGTTGCCACGTTCAACGTCGGTGGCACCAGTTACGCCGCCGGCCAGACCGCAATCATCGCAGGCGTGGGCGCTATCACCATCGCTGCAGACGGTGCCTACGCCTTCACACCGGTCAAAGACTTCAACGGCGACGTACCGCAAATCGGCTACACCACCAACACAGGTTCCAGCAGCACCCTGGACGTAAAAATCGACGCTGTTGATGACGCGAGCGTCCTCAAGGCAGACACCGGTAGCGCCCTGGAAGATAACGTTGCCACCGGCAACGTCCTTTCGAATGACGTCGACGTAGACAACACACTGACTGTTGCGACCTTCAATGTGGGCGGCACCACCTATACCGCTGGCCAGACCGCAACCATCGCAGGTGTTGGAGCTATCACCATCGGTGCTGACGGCGCGTACAGCTTCACCCCGGTCAAAGATTTTAACGGTGACGTGCCGCAAATTGGCTACACCACCAACACAGGTTCCAGCAGCACTCTGGACGTGAAGATCGACGCGGTTGATGACGCTAGCGTCCTCAAAGCGGACACCGGCAGCGCCTTGGAAGACAACGTTGCCACCGGCAACGTCCTTTCGAATGACATCGATGTCGACAACGTACTGACTGTTGCCACGTTCAACGTCGGTGGCACCAGTTACGCCGCCGGCCAGACGGCAATCATCGCAGGCGTTGGCGCTATCACCATCGATGCCGACGGTGCCTACGCCTTCACCCCGGTCAAAGACTTCAACGGCGACGTACCGCAAATCGGCTACACCACCAACACCGGCTCCAGCAGCACGCTGGACGTGAAGATCGACGCGGTTGATGACGCAAGCGTCCTCAAAGCGGACACCGGCAGCGCCTTGGAAGACAGCGTTGCCACCGGCAACGTGTTGAGCAACGACGTCGATGTCGACAACGTACTGACTGTTGCCACGTTCAACGTCGGTGGCACCAGTTACGCCGCCGGCCAGACCGCAATCATCGCAGGCGTGGGCGCTATCACCATCGCTGCAGACGGTGCCTACGCCTTCACACCGGTCAAAGACTTCAACGGCGACGTACCGCAAATCGGCTACACCACCAACACAGGTTCCAGCAGCACCCTGGACGTAAAAATCGACGCTGTTGATGACGCGAGCGTCCTCAAGGCAGACACCGGTAGCGCCCTGGAAGATAACGTTGCCACCGGCAACGTCCTTTCGAATGACGTCGACGTAGACAACACACTGACTGTTGCGACCTTCAATGTGGGCGGCACCACCTATACCGCTGGCCAGACCGCAACCATCGCAGGTGTTGGAGCTATCACCATCGGTGCTGACGGCGCGTACAGCTTCACCCCGGTCAAAGATTTCAACGGTGACGTGCCGCAAATTGGCTACACCACCAACACAGGTTCCAGCAGCACTCTGGACGTGAAGATCGACGCGGTTGATGACGCTAGCGTCCTCAAAGCAGACAGCGGTAGCGCGCTGGAAGACAACGTTGCCACCGGCAACGTCCTTTCGAATGACGTCGATGTAGACAACGTACTGACTGTTGCCACGTTCAACGTCGGTGGCACCAGTTACGCCGCCGGCCAGACGGCAATCATCGCAGGCGTTGGCGCTATCACCATCGCTGCCGACGGTGCCTACGCCTTCACCCCGGTCAAAGACTTCAACGGCGATGTGCCGCAAATCGGCTACACCACCAACACGGGCTCCAGCAGCACCCTGGACGTGAAGATCGACGCGGTTGATGACGCGAGCGTCCTCAAAGCGGACACCGGCAGCGCCTTGGAAGACAACGTTGCCACCGGCAACGTGTTGAGCAACGACGTCGATGTCGACAACGTACTGACTGTTGCCACGTTCAACGTCGGTGGCACCAGTTACGCCGCCGGCCAGACCGCAATCATCGCAGGCGTGGGCGCTATCACCATCGCTGCAGACGGTGCCTACGCCTTCACACCGGTCAAAGACTTCAACGGCGACGTACCGCAAATCGGCTACACCACCAACACAGGTTCCAGCAGCACCCTGGACGTAAAAATCGACGCTGTTGATGACGCGAGCGTCCTCAAGGCAGACACCGGTAGCGCCCTGGAAGATAACGTTGCCACCGGCAACGTCCTTTCGAATGACGTCGACGTAGACAACACACTGACTGTTGCGACCTTCAATGTGGGCGGCACCACCTATACCGCTGGCCAGACCGCAACCATCGCAGGTGTTGGAGCTATCACCATCGGTGCTGACGGCGCGTACAGCTTCACCCCGGTCAAAGATTTTAACGGTGACGTGCCGCAAATTGGCTACACCACCAACACAGGTTCCAGCAGCACTCTGGACGTGAAGATCGACGCGGTTGATGACGCTAGCGTCCTCAAAGCGGACACCGGCAGCGCCTTGGAAGACAACGTTGCCACCGGCAACGTCCTTTCGAATGACATCGATGTCGACAACGTACTGACTGTTGCCACGTTCAACGTCGGTGGCACCAGTTACGCCGCCGGCCAGACGGCAATCATCGCAGGCGTTGGCGCTATCACCATCGCTGCCGACGGTGCCTACGCCTTCACCCCGGTCAAAGACTTCAACGGCGACGTACCGCAAATCGGCTACACCACCAACACCGGCTCCAGCAGCACGCTGGACGTGAAGATCGACGCGGTTGATGACGCTAGCGTCCTCAAAGCGGACACCGGCAGCGCCTTGGAAGACAACGTTGCCACCGGCAACGTCCTTTCGAATGACATCGATGTCGACAACGTACTGACTGTTGCCACGTTCAACGTCGGTGGCACCAGTTACGCCGCCGGCCAGACCGCAATCATCGCAGGCGTTGGCTCGATCACCATCGCTGCAGACGGTGCCTACGCCTTCACACCGGTCAAAGACTTCAACGGCGACGTGCCGCAAATCGGTTACACCACCAACACCGGTTCCAGCAGCACGCTGGATGTGAAGATCGACGCTGTAGATGACGCGAGCGTCCTCAAAGCGGACACCGGCAGCGCCCTGGAAGACAACGTTGCCACCGGCAACGTCCTTTCGAATGACGTCGACGTAGACAACACACTGACTGTTGCTACCTTCAGCGTGGGTGGCACTACCTATAACGCTGGCCAGACTGCAACTATCGCAGGCGTGGGCGCTATCACCATCGGTGCTGACGGCGCCTACGCCTTCACACCGGTCAAAGACTTCAACGGCGACGTGCCGCAAATCGGTTACACCACCAACACCGGTTCCAGCAGCACGCTGGATGTGAAGATCGACGCTGTAGATGACGCGAGCGTCCTCAAAGCAGACACCGGTAGTGCGCTGGAAGACAACGTTGCCACCGGCAACGTGCTAAGCAACGATGTCGACGTAGACAACACACTGACCGTCGCCACCTTCAATGTGGGCGGTACTACATATACCGCAGGTCAAACCGCTGTTATCGCGGGCGTCGGCTCAATCACCATCGGTACTGACGGCGCCTACGCCTTCACCCCCGTCAAAGACTTCAACGGCGACGTACCGCAAATCGGCTACACGACCAACACAGGTTCGAGCAGCACGCTGGACGTGAAAATCGACGCGGTTGATGACGCGAGCGTGTTGAAAGCCGATACCGGCAGCGCCCTGGAAGACAACGTTGCTACCGGCAACGTGTTGAGCAACGACGTCGATGTCGACAACGTGTTGAGCGTTGCGACCTTCAACGTCGGCGGCACCACGTATACCGCAGGTCAAACCGCGACCATCGCGGGCGTTGGTTCTATTACCATCGGCGCCGACGGCGCCTATGCCTTTACGCCGGTCAAAGACTTCAACGGCGACGTGCCGCAAATCGGTTACACCACCAACACCGGTTCGAGCAGCACGCTGGATGTGAAAATCGATGCGGTCGATGACGCGAGCGTGTTGAAAGCGGACACAGGTAGTGCTCTGGAAGATAACGTTGCCACTGGCAATGTGTTGAGCAACGACGTGGATGTAGACAACACCCTGACTGTTGCCACGTTCAACGTGGGTGGAACCAGTTACACTGCCGGCCAGACGGCCGTTATTGCAGGTGTCGGCTCAATCACCATTGGCACCGACGGCGCCTACGCCTTCACCCCGGTCAAAGACTTCAACGGTGACGTGCCTCAAATTGGCTACACCACTAACACCGGTTCGAGCAGCACGCTGGACGTGAAGATCGACGCCGTAGATGACGCAAGCGTCCTCAAAGCCGACACCGGCAGCGCGCTGGAAGACAGCGTTGCTACCGGTAACGTGCTGAGCAACGATGTCGATGTGGATAATGTGTTGAGCGTTGCGACCTTTAACGTCGGCGGCACCACGTATACCGCAGGTCAAACCGCGACCATCGTTGGTGTTGGTTCGATCACCATCGGCGCCGATGGCGCGTACGCCTTCACCCCAGTCAAAGACTTCAACGGCGACGTGCCGCAAATCGGCTACACCACCAACACCGGTTCGAGCAGCACGCTGGATGTGAAGATCGACGCTGTTGATGACGCGAGCGTCCTAAAAGCGGACACCGGTAGTGCGTTGGAAGATAACGTTGCCACCGGTAACGTGCTGAGCAACGACGTTGACGTCGATAACGTGTTGAGCGTTGCGACCTTCAACGTCGGCGGCACTACGTATACCGCAGGTCAAACCGCGATTATCGCGGGCGTTGGTTCTATTACCATCGGCGCCGACGGCGCCTATGCCTTTACGCCAGTCAAAGACTTCAACGGTGATGTACCGCAAATCGGCTACACCACCAACACGGGTTCGAGCAGCACGCTGGACGTGAAGATCGATGCTGTAGATGACGCGAGCGTTCTCAAGGCCGACACCGGCAGTGCGTTGGAAGATAACGTTGCCACCGGCAATGTTCTTTCGAATGACGTGGACGTCGACAACGTCTTAAGCGTTGCGACCTTCAATGTTGGCGGCACTACGTATACCGCAGGTCAAACCGCTGTTATCGCGGGCGTTGGCTCAATCACCATTGGCACCGACGGCGCCTACGCCTTCACTCCGGTCAAAGACTTCAACGGCGACGTGCCACAAATTGGCTACACCACTAACACCGGTTCGAGCAGCACGCTGGACGTGAAGATCGACGCCGTAGATGACGCAAGCGTCCTCAAAGCCGACACCGGCAGCGCGCTGGAAGACAGCGTTGCTACCGGTAACGTGCTGAGCAACGATGTCGATGTGGATAATGTGTTGAGCGTTGCGACCTTCAACGTTAATGGCACCACTTACAACGCAGGCCAGATCGCGACCATTGCTGGCGTTGGCTCAATCACCATCGGCGCCGACGGCGCCTATGCCTTTACGCCAGTCAAAGATTTCAACGGTGACGTGCCGCAAATCGGTTACACCACCAACACCGGTTCGAGCAGCACGCTGGATGTGAAAATCGATGCGGTCGATGACGCGAGCGTGTTGAAAGCGGACACAGGTAGTGCTCTGGAAGATAACGTTGCCACTGGCAATGTGTTGAGCAACGACGTGGATGTAGACAACACCCTGACTGTTGCCACGTTCAACGTGGGTGGAACCAGTTACACTGCCGGCCAGACGGCCGTTATTGCAGGTGTCGGCTCAATCACCATTGGCACCGACGGCGCCTACGCCTTCACCCCGGTCAAAGACTTCAACGGTGACGTGCCTCAAATTGGCTACACCACTAACACCGGTTCGAGCAGCACGCTGGACGTGAAGATCGACGCCGTAGATGACGCAAGCGTCCTCAAGGCCGATACCGGCAGTGCGCTGGAAGACAACGTTGCCACCGGCAATGTCCTTTCGAATGACGTTGACGTAGACAACGTACTGACTGTTGCCACGTTCAACGTGGGTGGAACCAGTTACACCGCCGGCCAGACGGCCGTTATTGCGGGCGTTGGCTCAATCACCATTGGCACCGACGGCGCCTACGCCTTCACACCGGTCAAAGACTTCAACGGCGACGTGCCGCAAATTGGCTACACGACCAACACCGGTTCGAGCAGCACGCTGGACGTAAAAATCGACGCAGTTGATGACGCGAGCGTCCTCAAGGCTGACACCGGCAGCGCCTTGGAAGATCATGTTGCCACTGGCAACGTGCTGAGCAACGACGTCGATGTGGACAACGTGTTGAGCGTCGCGACTTTCAGCGTCAACGGCACCAGTTACAACGCCGGCCAGACCGCTGTGATCGCAGGTGTGGGTAGCATCACTATCGGTGTTGACGGCGCGTATGCCTTCACCCCCGTCAAAGACTTCAACGGCGACGTGCCGCAAATCGGTTACACCACCAACACCGGTTCGAGCAGCACGCTGGACGTGAAGATCGATGCGGTTGATGACGCGAGCGTCCTCAAGGCCGATACCGGCAGTGCGCTGGAAGACAACGTTGCCACCGGCAATGTCCTTTCGAATGACGTTGACGTAGACAACGTACTGACTGTTGCCACGTTCAACGTGGGTGGAACCAGTTACACCGCCGGCCAGACGGCCGTTATTGCGGGCGTTGGCTCAATCACCATTGGCACCGACGGCGCCTACGCCTTCACACCGGTCAAAGACTTCAACGGCGACGTGCCGCAAATTGGCTACACGACCAACACCGGTTCGAGCAGCACGCTGGACGTAAAAATCGACGCAGTTGATGACGCGAGCGTCCTCAAGGCTGACACCGGCAGCGCCTTGGAAGATCATGTTGCCACTGGCAATGTGCTGAGCAACGACGTCGATGTGGACAACGTGTTGAGCGTCGCGACTTTCAGCGTCAACGGCACCAGTTACAACGCCGGCCAGACCGCTGTGATCGCAGGTGTGGGTAGCATCACTATCGGTGTTGACGGCGCGTATGCCTTCACCCCCGTCAAAGACTTCAACGGCGACGTGCCGCAAATTGGCTACACGACCAACACCGGTTCGAGCAGCACGCTGGACGTAAAAATCGACGCAGTTGATGACGCGAGCGTCCTCAAGGCCGACACCGGCAGCGCCTTGGAAGATAACGTTGCCACTGGCAATGTGCTGAGCAACGACGTCGATGTGGACAACGTGTTGAACGTTGCGACTTTCAGCGTCAACGGCACCAGTTACAACGCTGGCCAGACCGCTGTTATCGCGGGTGTTGGCTCAATCACCATCGGTGCCGACGGCGCCTATGCCTTCACACCGGTCAAAGACTTCAACGGTGACGTACCGCAAATCGGCTACACGACCAACACGGGCTCCAGTAGCACGCTGGATGTGAAGATCGAGGCAGTTGATGACGCGAGCGTCCTCAAGGCAGATACCGGCAGCGCTCTGGAAGACAATGTCGCCACTGGCAATGTCCTTTCGAATGACGTGGACGTCGATAACGTACTGACTGTTGCCACGTTCAACGTCGGTGGCACCAGTTACGCCGCTGGTCAGACAGCCGTGATTGCGGGTGTGGGCAGCATCACTATCGGTGCTGATGGCGCGTACGCCTTCACCCCCGTCAAAGACTTCAACGGCGACGTACCGCAAATCGGCTACACCACCAACACCGGTTCGAGCAGCACGCTGGACGTGAAAATCGACGCGGTCGATGACGCGAGCGTGTTGAAAGCGGACACAGGTAGTGCTCTGGAAGATAACGTTGCCACCGGCAACGTGCTGAGCAACGACGTCGATGTGGACAACGTGTTGAGCGTCGCGACTTTCAGCGTCAACGGCACCAGTTACAACGCCGGCCAGACCGCTGTGATCGCAGGTGTGGGTAGCATCACCATCGGTACTGACGGCGCCTACGCCTTCACACCGGTCAAAGACTTCAACGGTGATGTGCCGCAAGTCGGCTACACCACCAACACCGGCTCCAGCAGCACCCTGGACGTGAAGATCGATGCGGTTGATGACGCGAGCGTCCTCAAAGCGGACACCGGCAGCGCCTTGGAAGATCACGTTGCCACTGGCAACGTGCTGAGCAACGACGTCGATGTGGACAACGTGTTGAGCGTTGCGACCTTCAGCGTCAACGGCACCAGTTACAACGCCGGCCAGACCGCCGTGATCGCGGGTGTGGGCAGCATCACTATCGGCGCTGATGGCGCCTACGCCTTCACACCGGTCAAAGACTTCAACGGTGACGTGCCGCAAATCGGTTACACCACCAACACCGGTTCCAGCAGCACCCTGGATGTGAAGATCGACGCGGTTGATGACGCCAGCGTCCTCAAAGCGGACACCGGCAGCGCCCTGGAAGATAACGTTGCCACTGGTAATGTGTTGAGCAACGACGTCGATGTGGACAACACACTGACTGTTGCTACGTTCAATGTCGGTGGAACCACTTACAACGCCGGCCAGACCGCGACCATCGTAGGCGTTGGCTCAATCACCATCGGTGCCGACGGCGCCTATGCCTTCACCCCCGTCAAAGACTTCAACGGCGACGTACCGCAAATCGGCTACACCACCAATACGGGTTCCAGCAGCACGCTGGACGTGAAGATCGACGCTGTCGATGACGCGAGCGTCCTCAAAGCCGACACCGGCAGTGCGCTGGAAGATAACGTTGCTACTGGCAATGTGTTGAGCAATGACGTCGACGTCGACAACACTCTGACTGTTGCCACGTTCAATGTCGGCGGCACCACGTATACCGCAGGTCAAACTGCGATCATCGCGGGCGTTGGTTCTATTACCATCGGCGCCGACGGCGCGTACGCCTTCACGCCAGTCAAAGACTTCAATGGTGACGTGCCACAGATCGGTTACACCACTAACACCGGTTCTAGCAGCACCCTGGATGTGAAGATCGACGCGGTTGATGACGCGAGCGTCCTCAAGGCAGATACCGGCAGTGCCTTGGAAGATAACGTTGCCACCGGCAACGTGCTTTCGAATGACGTCGACGTCGACAACGTACTGACTGTCGCCACGTTCAACGTCGGTGGCACCAGTTACGCCGCCGGCCAGACGGCCGTTATTGCGGGCGTTGGCTCAATCACCATCGGCGCAGACGGTGCCTACGCCTTCACACCGGTCAAAGACTTCAACGGTGATGTACCGCAAATCGGCTACACCACCAACACCGGCTCCAGCAGCACGCTGAACGTGAATATCGTGGCGGTCAACGACGCACCCACCGCCACCAATGGCAACATCGCCAGCAACGAAGACACCCCGGTCGAACTGACCTGGGCGACCTTCGGCGTTAAGGATGTGGATTCGGCCAGCCCAGGGGTGGTGTTCACCAGCCTGCCTGCCGGTGCCATCGAGTACAAAGTCAACGGCGTGTGGACGCAATTGACCACCGCTGACCTGAAAACCGATACCTCGGCCGGCAAGGCGTTCAGCCAGGCCGACTTCGACAACCACAATGTGCGCTATACCCCGGCGGCCAACGAGTCAGGCGACAACAGCTTTGGCGGCAGCGGTGTGGGCAACAAGCAAAGCGATTACACCGAGCTGAAGTTCCAGGCCACCGACGGCAGCGCTTACAGCGACACTAAAACCATCACCGTGGATATCCACCCGGTGACGGACGTGCCGGTTGTGAGCCTTGGCCAATACAGCGCGGTGCCGACCGGTTTGACCCTGCAGACCTGGACCGGCGGCACGCTGGCCAAGGACCTGGGCAACAGCGGCAACGGCGTTGCGCTGTCCAGCGACCTGATCCGTGTGATCGACGCCAAGACGGCTGCCAGCGCAATCTCCACAGGTGTGGTCAGCAGCGTCAGCAACAGCAATGTGGCGGAGGGCACGGCAACCAAAGTCTCCGGCCTGATTTACCTGGAAGCCGGCAAGAGCTACAGCTTCACCGGCACTGCCGATGACAGCCTGGCGGTAACGGTGGGCGGTCAGGTCGTGTCGACCGAGACCTGGAGCAAGGGCAGCGCGATTACTGCGACGCCTTTCACGCCGACCGAGTCGGGTTACTACACGCTCGACGTCTATCACTACAACCAGAACGGCCCGGGCAATTACGACATCAATGTGTCGATCAACAACGGCCCGTCCATGGCGCTGGGCAGCAGCGGCGTGCAGACCTACACCAGCGTGGACGCCTTGAAAGCCTCCGGCGCAGTGCTGGGCGACAGCCATGTGGTCAATGGTGAAGGCTATTACACCGGCTATGTCTACAACCATGGCCTGGAAGACGGCAGCATCAAGGTCAGCCCGATCACTACCACGTTTGTCGATAACGATGGCTCGGAATCCCACAAGGTAGAAGTCAGCGGCCTGCCGGCAGGCACCGTGATCACCGACGGCACCAACGGCCACAGTTTCACCTCGACCGGCGCGAACACGCTTTACGACGTCAGCACCTGGAACCTGAAAACCCTGACGGTCACCCCGTTCAAGGACTCGACGGCCAGTTTCGACCTGACCGTGAAAGCCACGGCCACCGAGCTGAGTACAGGCGTTGCAGAAGTCACCACCGGCAAAGTGAGCATTGTGGTCACTGCGGTCAACGACGCGCCGGTTGCCATTGCAACCACTGCGACCGGTGCCGAAGACCCAACCAGCGGCATCGCGGTCAAGCTGAGCGCGACCGACGTAGACGGTCTAGCCAACGTGAAATCGTTCTCCGTTGGCACGCCGAGCAACGGCACCTTCTACACCGATGCCGCGATGACCACCAAAGTGACCGGCCCGATTACCGCCAGCAATGGCGAGGCCACCGTCTACTTCAAGCCGGCTACCGACTTCAACGGCACGGTGAACTTCACCTACACCGCCACCGACAGCGGCAACGCTGACGGCAGTAACGTGCTGACCTCGCCAGCCGTCAACGGCACCATCACCGTGACTCCGGTCAACGACGCGCCGGTCGCCATTGCAACCACCGCGACCGGTGCCGAAGACCCAACCAGCGGCATCGCGGTCAAGCTGAGCGCTACCGACGTAGACGGTCTAGCCAACGTGAAATCGTTCTCCGTTGGCACGCCAAGCAACGGCACCTTCTACACCGACGCAGCGATGACCACCAAGGTGACCGGCCCGATCACCGCCAGCAATGGCGAGGCCACCGTTTACTTCAAGCCGGCTACCGACTTCAACGGCACGGTGAACTTCACCTACACCGCGACCGACAGCGGCAACGCTGACGGCAGTAACGTGCTGACCTCGCCAGCCGTCAACGGCACCATCACCGTGACCCCGGTCAACGATGCGCCGGTCGCCATTGCTACAACCGCAACCGGTGCCGAAGACCCAACCAGCGGCATCGCCGTCAAGTTGAGTGCTACCGACGTAGACGGCCTGGCGAACGTGAAATCCTTTAGCGTGGGCACGCCAAGCAACGGCACCTTCTACACCGACGCAGCGATGACCACTAAAGTGACCGGCCCGATCACCGCCAGCAATGGCGAGGCCACCGTTTACTTCAAGCCGGCTACCGACTTCAACGGCACGGTGAACTTCACCTACACCGCCACCGACAGCGGCAACGCTGACGGCAGCAATGTGCTGACCTCGCCAGCCGTCAACGGCACCATCACCGTGACCCCGGTCAACGACGCGCCGGTTGCCATTGCAACCACTGCGACCGGTGCCGAAGACCCAACCAGCGGCATCGCCGTCAAGTTGAGTGCTACCGACGTAGACGGCCTGGCGAACGTGAAATCCTTTAGCGTGGGCACGCCAAGCAACGGCACCTTCTACACCGATGCCGCGATGACCACCAAAGTGACCGGCCCGATCACCGCCAGCAATGGCGAGGCCACCGTTTACTTCAAGCCGGCTACCGACTTCAACGGCACGGTGAACTTCACGTATACCGCGACCGACAGCGGTAACGCTGACGGCAGCAACGTGCTGACCTCGCCAGCCGTCAACGGCACCATCACCGTGACTCCGGTCAACGATGCGCCGGTGGCCATTGCAACCACCGCAACCGGTGCCGAAGACCCAACCAGCGGCATCGCGGTCAAGCTCAGCGCGACCGACGTAGACGGCCTGGCGAACGTGAAGTCCTTCAGCGTGGGCACGCCAAGCAGCGGCACCTTCTACACCGACGCCGCGATGACCACCAAGGTGACCGGCCCGATCACCGCCAGCAATGGCGAGGCCACCGTCTACTTCAAGCCGGCTACCGACTTCAACGGCACGGTGAACTTCACCTACACCGCCACCGACAGCGGCAACGCTGACGGCAGCAATGTGCTGACCTCGCCAGCCGTCAACGGCACCATCACCGTGACTCCGGTCAACGATGCGCCGGTCGCCATTGCAACCACCGCGACCGGTGCCGAAGACCCAACCAGCGGCATCGCCGTCAAGTTGAGTGCTACCGACGTAGACGGCCTGGCGAACGTGAAATCCTTTAGCGTGGGCACGCCAAGCAACGGCACGTTCTACACCGACGCGGCCATGACCACCAAGGTGACCGGCCCGATCACCGCCAGCAATGGCGAGGCCACCGTTTACTTCAAGCCGGCTACCGACTTCAACGGCACGGTGAACTTCACCTACACCGCGACCGACAGCGGCAACGCTGACGGCAGTAACGTGCTGACCTCGCCAGCCGTCAACGGCACCATCACCGTGACCCCGGTCAACGATGCGCCGGTCGCCATTGCTACAACCGCAACCGGTGCCGAAGACCCAACCAGCGGCATCGCCGTCAAGTTGAGTGCTACCGACGTAGACGGCCTGGCGAACGTGAAATCCTTTAGCGTGGGCACGCCAAGCAACGGCACCTTCTACACCGACGCAGCGATGACCACTAAAGTGACCGGCCCGATCACCGCCAGCAATGGCGAGGCCACCGTTTACTTCAAGCCGGCTACCGACTTCAACGGCACGGTGAACTTCACCTACACCGCCACCGACAGCGGCAACGCTGACGGCAGCAATGTGCTGACCTCGCCAGCCGTCAACGGCACCATCACCGTGACCCCGGTCAACGACGCGCCGGTTGCCATTGCAACCACTGCGACCGGTGCCGAAGACCCAACCAGCGGCATCGCCGTCAAGTTGAGTGCTACCGACGTAGACGGCCTGGCGAACGTGAAATCCTTTAGCGTGGGCACGCCAAGCAACGGCACCTTCTACACCGATGCCGCGATGACCACCAAAGTGACCGGCCCGATCACCGCCAGCAATGGCGAGGCCACCGTTTACTTCAAGCCGGCTACCGACTTCAACGGCACGGTGAACTTCACCTACACCGCGACCGACAGCGGCAACGCTGACGGCAGTAACGTGCTGACCTCGCCAGCCGTCAACGGCACCATCACCATTACGCCGGTCAACGACGCGCCCACGGCTACCAACGGCAACATCGCCAGCAACGAAGACACCTCGGTCGAACTGACCTGGGCCACCTTTGGCGTCAACGATGTGGACTCCGCCAACCCGAAAGTGGTGTTCACCAGCCTGCCTGCCGGCGCCATCGAGTACAAAGTCAACGGCGTGTGGACGCAACTGACCACCGCTGACCTGAAAACCGATACCTCGGCCGGCAAGGCGTTCAGCCAGGCTGACTTCGACAGCCACAACGTGCGCTACACCCCGGCGGCCAACGAGTCGGGCGATAACAGCTTCGGCGGCACCGGTGTGGGCAACAAGCAAAGCGACTACACCCAGCTGAAGTTCCAGGCCTACGACGGCAGCGCCTACAGCGACACCAAAATCATCACCGTGGATATTCACCCGGTGACGGACGTGCCGGTGGTAGGTGTCAGCCAATACGGCGCGGTGCCAACCGGTTTGACCCTGCAGACCTGGACCGGCGGCACGCTGGCCAAGGACCTGGGCAACAGCGGCAACGGCGTTGCGCTGTCCAGCGACCTGATCCGTGTGATCGACGCCAAGACGGCTGCCAGCGCAATCTCCACAGGTGTGGTCAGCAGCGTCAGCAACAGCAATGTGGCGGAGGGCACGGCAACCAAAGTCTCCGGCCTGATCTACCTGGAAGCCGGCAAGAGCTACAGCTTCACCGGCACTGCCGATGACAGCCTGGCAATCACCGTGGGCGGCAAGCTGGTGGCCAGCGAGACCTGGAGTAAACAGGGCGGCACGATTACCGGCACGGCGTACACGCCGACCGAGTCGGGTTACTACACCCTCGACATCTACCACTACAACCAGGCCGCCGCAGGCAACTACGACATCAATATGTCGATCAACAACGGCCCGTCGATGTCGCTGGGTAACAGCGGCGTGCAGACCTACACCGGCGTGGACGCCTTGAAGGCCGCAGGTGCGGTGCTGGGCGACAGCCATGTGGTCAATGGCGAAGGCTACTACACCGGCTACGTCTACAACCGTGGGCTGGAAGACACCACTATCAAGGTCGCGCCGATCACCACCACGTTCGTCGACAACGACGGCTCGGAATCCCACAAGGTGGAAATCAGCGGCTTGCCGGCCGGCACCGTGATCACCGACGGCACCAGCGGTCACAGCTTCACCTCGACTGGCGCTACCGCGTTCTACGATGTGAGCACCTGGAACCTGAAAACCCTGACGGTCAACCCATTCAAGGACTCGACGGCCAGCTTCGACCTGACCGTGAAAGCCACGGCCACCGAACTGAGTACCGGCGTTGCGCAAGTCACCACCGGCAAAGTGAGCATCGTGGTCACTGCGGTCAACGACGCCCCGACCCTGGACCTGAGCACGGCCGACGGCGCGGTCGCCACCGGCTTCGCCGCCACCTACAACGAACGCAGCACCAGCGGCGTGGCGATTACCGGCAGCGTGGCCATCGGCGACGTCGACAGCAGCCAGATGCAGAGCGCGAGCATCACCCTCAAAAACGCCAGTGCCGGGGATCAACTGACCTCCAGCCTGGTGACGGTGGGCGGCACCTACAAAGGCATCACCCTGACCAGCGTCGGCACTGACGTCAGCGGCAAGATCATGCTGAACCTGTCGGGCGCGGCGGATGCGGCGACCTACAAGGCGCTGCTGGAATCGTTCCAATATTCCAGCACCAGCAAGTACCCGGCTACCGGCGACCGCACCATCGAGGTCTCGGTGATGGACAACGAAGGCGGCAACAGCCTGAGTTCCAGCATCGCCACCAGCACCATCACGGTAACGCCGCAGGCCTACCTGGTGACTGAAGGCACTGGCGTGGCCGATGTCATCAACTTGAGCAGCTCGTCGGTCAACAACGTGGTGGTCGGCGACAAGGCCGGCGTGGTCACCCAGGGCAGCAACTACAACATTGCCTTCCTGGTCGACACCTCGGGCAGCATCGGCACCAGTGCGATGGACTCGATCAAGAGCCAGCTGAACAGCGTGTTCAATACATTGATTGCCAATGCCGGCAATAAAGACTCGGGCGTGGTGAAAGTGCTGCTGGTCGATTTCGACACGCGTATCGAATCTCAGGTCTCGGTCAATCTGGCCGACAAGGACGCTGCCAAGGCGGCCTTGCAGGCGGTCTTGACCCAGATGACTTCCAACTCCAGCGACATGACCAACTATCAGGATGCGTTCGACGCGGCCACCAACTGGTTCAAGAGCAGCGACGCCACCAGTAACAAGGGCGCGACCAACCTCACGTACTTCATTACCGACGGTTCGCCGAACGTATTTACCGAGGTGCACGGCAACCCTTACCTGGGCACGACCAGCACGTTCTGGGGCTCGAACGTTTACTTCGACAGCGTGGTCAACAGCTCCAACTACGTGTTGGGCCAGGGCAGCGCGGTCTACACCACCATCAACGGCTGGTCGCGGATGATTGTCGACGGCGATGGCAAGGTTTACTCCTACAACGGCTGGGGCCAGGCGATCTATGAAGGCACCGTGGTCGCCAACGCCAAGGGCGGCTTTGACGTGGCGGCGGTCTATCAGGACTCCGACACCGCCCTGGCCAGCGCCAAGGCGGCCTACGCCAACCTGGTCAACGCGGTGGACAGCAAGGTCACGGTCGAGGCCATCGGCCTGGGGTCGAGCATCGATACCACGGTGCTCAAGCAGTTCGACACCGACAAGGTGGTTGCCACCATCGACACGGCGAAGCTGGCCGATGCCATCACCGGCCACACCGCCGATGCGGGCGCCGACAACCTCACCGGCGGTTCGGCCAACGACATTCTGTTCGGCGACTTGATCACCTACAAAGGCCAGGAAGGCAGCGCTGCGCTCAAGTCCTTCGCCGCCGAGAAACTGGCCACCACCGTCGACCACATCGACGACCGCACCTTGCACCAGTACATCACCGAGCACGTGCAGGACATCGGCGCACTGGCCAACGCGTCGAACATCTACGGCACCAAGGATGGCAACGACACGCTGATCGGCAATGCCGGCAACGACATTCTGTTCGGCCAGGGCGGCAACGACAGCCTCTCCGGCGGCGCCGGCAACGACATCCTGGTGGGCGGCAAGGGCGATGATGTGCTCAGCGGCGGTGCGGGTGCCGATACCTTCGTGTGGCTCAAAGGCGACACCAACACCAGCGGCGGCTTCGATCGCATCACCGACTTCAAGCACGGCGAAGGCGACAAGCTGGACCTGTCCGACTTGCTGCAAGGCAATAACGACAACAACCTGTCCAACTACCTGAAGCTGACCACCGATGCGTCGGGCACCTCGACGCTGAGCGTCAGCAGCGCGGGCACGTTCACCGCCTCGGGCGGCGGCACGGCCGATGTCACGATCAAGGTCGACGGCGCCAGCTGGGGCAGTGGCAGCGCCGCGATCAATAACCTGATCGCCGGTGGCGACCTGACCGTCAAGCATCACGACTGATCACCCAGGCGGCACCCATCCATAAGGATTGGCGCCGCCGGGCATCAGCTTCGGGAAAATCTGTGTAATCTCTGTGGGCGCCGTGCGCGATGCCTGCAGGGATTTTTTATTGGGAGAACGCTGATGTTCTACGTGCAACGCGATCAATACAACGCGCTGGTTCGCGTCGAGGCGCAGGCTTTTAGCGAGGCCACCGAGACACTGCCGGCCGACCACCATGAGATCCAGGCGTGGTTTGCCGGTGATGCGGTGGACAACAGCCTCAAGCAGCTCAAGCAAAGTGACCTTGAGATGATTCGAGTGCTGGATGACTTGATTCAGGTGCTGATCACCAAGAACGTGATGAGCATCACCGATCTGCCGCCGGCGGCGCAGGTCAAGTTTCTTGAGCGCACCCAGGCGCGGGCCGCGCTGGGCGGCTTGAGTGAGCTGATCAACGACGATGAAACCGGCTTGATCTGACCCCGGCCACCTCCTTTACGGCGTGGCCGTCAAGGAGGTTCCAGGTGTCAGCGCTTCACTTCCAGGGCGCGGGTTCACCGACCAGTCGGCCTTGCACCCCTTCGATGCCCATCTCGCGGATCACCCGCAACTCACCTTCGGTTTCCACGCGCTCGGCAATCAACGGCAGGTCGATGCTGTGGGCGGCGCGCTGGATGGCTTCGATGAAAAAGCGCTTGTGGCTTTCGTGGTCAATGGCGCGGATGTAGCTGCCGTCGATTTTCAGGTAGGCCAGCCCCAGGTTCGCCAGGTTGCCGATCATGCTGAAGCGCCCGCCGAAACGCTGCAGGCCGAGGCTGAAGCCCAGGTTGCGCATGCGCCGGGTCAGGCGCTCCAGTTCGGTCTGTTCGGGCACTTGCTCCTCGCCGATCTCCAGCGTCAGCTGTGCGCCCAGCGTTGGGTGCTGGGCCAGGCGTTCGAATACCCGCTCCAGGGCTTGAGGGTCCTGCAGGGTCGCGGCCGACAGGTTCAAGGCCGCTGAGACGGGGTGCTGGCTCAGGTGTTTGATCACCAGGTCCAGCATCAGGTGGTCGAGCCGCGCGGTCCAGCCGAAGCGTTCCAGCCAGGGCAGGAAGTGGCCAGCCGCGATGGTCTGGTTCTGGTTGTCGAGCAGGCGCGACAGCACCTTGTAATGCAGCACCTGCCGGGTGTCGCCGCTGCTGACCACCGGCTGGAAAAACAACTGGAAGCGGCCTTGCTTCAGCGCGTCATCGAGCAAGGTGTGCCAGCTGTGCGGGTCATCGCTGACGGTGCCGGTGACCTGATGTTCCAGGCACACCCAGCTCTGGCCGCCGCTGGCTTCGGCCTGGGTCAGCGCCTGGTCGGCCAGCATCAGCAGGTCGGCGGAGGCGTCGCCCGGGTTGTACGGCGCCAGGCCGATGAAGGCCACGGTCGGCATGTCGGTGGCGCCGGTTTCGTGCAGGCTTTGCAGGGTCGCCTCCAGCGCCTGGGCCAACTGCAGGGCTTCGTCGCGCACCAGCCCCGGGGCCAGCACTGCGAATTCGCCGCCACGGCTGCGGGTGATGAGGTTGTGGGTTTCCGGGTACTTGGCGCAGGTGCGCACCAGTTGCTGGCTGACCGCCTGCAGCAACTGGTCGGTACGTTGCCCGCCCAGGCGCTGGTTGAGGCCGCTCAGGTCGTTGACGCGCAGCATCAGCAGGTAGCCGGAGCTGGATTCCTCCAGGTTGCTGACCCGCGATTGCAGCTGCATCTCGAAATAGCGACGGTTGGCAAGGCCAGTGAGGCTGTCCTGGTAGGACTCCACGCGCAGCTTCTCGCTGCGCTCGGTCTGCTCATGGAACAGGGCCTTGAGCTTCTCCACCATCTGGTTCATCGCCTGCACGACGCGGCGCAGCTCCGGGGTGCGCGGCAGGTCGGGCAGGCTCAGGAATTCACGACGGGCAATCGCATGGGACTGCTCGACCATGTAGTCCAGCGGCTTCAACTGCCGGCGCAGCAGCAGGGCGCCGAGCACCGCGCTCACCGCCCCGCACACCAGCAACCAACCGAGGCTGCCCAGGGCGCTCTGCCAGAGTTTGGCCAGGGCAAACATCGGGTGGCTGACCACCTCGACCCGTGCTGCCTGCTGCCAGCCGCGGCTGACGATGGCATCACCGCCGGCCGGTTCCAGGCCGATCATCTTCACGAACCACGCCGGTACGTTGCTGGCATCCGGCTCGGCGGCGCGCTCCACCAGTACCTGGTTATTGCTCAGGTCCACCACGCGGATGCTGGCGTAGTAGCCGCTGTCGAAGATCGAGCTGACCATCAGCTCGGTCATCGCCGGGTCATCGATGTTCGGGGTCAGCGACAGGGCCAGCGCGGTGGCCGCGTCCTGAGCGTGGGAGCGCAGCTGGTTGACGTACTGGGTACGCGAGCTCTCCAGGCTGACCATGAAGCTACCGCTGAACGCGACTATCAGGAACACGCAGATAGCGATCAGCAATTGTTTGAACAGTGACATCGTAGCTCCTGTTAATTGTCCGAACTGGCCGGAAACCCTTCAGCGGTCATTTTTTTCAACACATCCTGCCAGCGTGACAGGCGTTTGGTGTCACCGACTTTCTTGTTGCCCGCCGCGCCGGTCAGCCACAGGCCTTCGCCGTTGAAGGCATACACGGGGAGCAAATCCTGGCGTTGGCTGGCAGGCAGAATCGCGTCCATCAGGCTGTCGAGCACCAGGGGCATGGCCTCGGGGCTCGCATAATACGTCAGCACCATGTGCGCACGGTTCTGACGCAGCGCCTTGACGTAGGTAATGCGCAATTTCTCGGCCGGCACGCCGAGGTGGCGCAGGCTGAAGTACTTGGCGATGGCGTAGTCTTCACAGTCGCCCGCGCCTTTCCACAGCGACTGAATGGGGGTGGCCCAGTAATCGACCTCGTGCCACAGGTCGATGTCTTCCTCGTAGTGCAACTGCCGATTGAAGAAGAGGTTGACCACCTTGAGCTGCTCGGCCTCGCTTACCTGTTTCTGGGTGGACAGCAACTGTTGCCACGCATCGATGCGCTGGCGCCCGGCGCCAAGTGGACCGTACAGCGTTTCGGCGCGTCGGCTGATCTGGCTGAAATCCCAATCGGCCAGCAAATCGCCCAGCAGCCCGCCCGCCAACAGCAGCGTGACGGCGAAACCGTAGAGGACCCGAGGGAGTTTGAAGCGTAACGCCACTGCGATTACCCAGGCATGCAGCATGGAAGGTGCGGCAATGGTGAGGCGATACCCTGCAAAAGACAATGGCACAGTGGAATCACTTTTGATGAATTGCAGAAAGTGTTCGTCATTTAATTGGCTATTTTCCACTCGTCCGAAAGAATGCTGGCAATTTGATCAAAATAATGACACTTGCGCTTCGCTGTCGGAGAATGAGCCATCAAAATGCCTACAAGAAGACCTGCGGTGAAGCCAGTATCTTGCCGACCTTTCACGTCTTTACACGGCGCTGTTAAGGAGTTCCGGCCATGAGCCGCACCGATTATCTATTTGCCCTGTTCGGCAAGAGCGTTTCCCGCGACCCTGAGGGAAGAAACGCTCGGCTGCACTTCTTCGGCACCGTGCCGTTTGACGATGGCACGCGGGTGAACCAGAGAGACGGCTCGCATTACCGTAGTCATCCTCAGGAGCGATTCCAGCCGGGCGAGCAGCAGGTTGCCCGCCCAACGGTGGTGGCGGTGGTGTCGATCAACGGCGGCGTGGGGCGCAGCACCCTGGTCACGGCGTTGAGCAGCGGCCTGCAACGACTCGGCGAGTCGGTGATGGCCCTGGATCTGGACCCACAGAACGCGCTGCGCCACCACTTCGGCGTAGAGGCCGAGCAACCTGGCCTGGGCCGTGCCAGCCTGCTTAATGCACCGTGGACGAGCGTCGTGCAATCCGGGTTTGCCGGGTGCCAGGTCATCCCGTTTGGCGACACCGACAGCCATCAGAAGGAAAGCCTGCAGCGCTGGCTTACGCGTGAGCCCAAGTGGCTGGCGCAGCGCTTGTCGGCACTGGCGCTGGATGAGCGCGGCCTGGTGATCATCGATACCCCGGCAGGCAATAACGTCTATTTGCAGCAGGCATTGAGCGTGGCCGATATCGTGCTGGTGGTCACGCAGCCCAATGCCGCCTGCCTCGGCACACTGGATCAAGTGGATGAATTGCTGGCGCCGTGCCTTGAGCGTGCGCCGCGTTGCCACATTGTGATCAATCAAATGGATGATAAGTCGGCGTTCAGCCTGGAGATGTTCGAGGCTTTCAAGCAACGTCTGGGTGACAGATCCGTTCATGTGATCCACCACGATTCATCCATCAGCGAAGCCTTGGCGTTCGCCTCCGACCCGCTGGATAACATACGCGTGAGCCTGGCTGGCGACGATATCAACGGCCTGTGCCGGCTGTTGATTGCCCGTAAAAAACGTCCATAAGTCGCGGTTTATACGCGTAACGCCAGATGCTTATGCACAATCGTTCGGTGCCACCTGTCACAAAACAGCCATGGTGCGGCTTTGTTCGCGTTACGTTGCAACTGCCTGTTTTGCGTGCGTTTTATTATGTGAACAAAAAATGACCAGCACCGCTTGCGGGCTGTAGGGTAGGTGGCTACAGCCTCTGTAAAGATTTCATCAACAGAGTTATCCACAGGGCGTGCGGGTAAATGCTGCCCCTTAATCGCGCTCGGCCAGCAGCATCAGGTTACGCGGCGTCAGCGAGGGTTCGCAGAAGGTGCCCAGTTCAACGGCGTAGCCTTGTTCCTGCAAAAACAGCGCGCGATCCAGCACCAGCCATACTTCCAATGGCCGGCGAAACAGCCCACGCAGCAACTCGAGGTTTCTGACTTCGGCCAGACGACGCCAGCCGTACGCCTCCAGCGTTTCCCACGGTTGCTCTCCTGTGGATAAACCCTTGAGGCGTGCCAGCTCCTTGCAGTAGTCGGCGTAGGGTTTGTCCAGCCAACTGGCAGGCAACGAGGGAGTGGCGAGGTAGTCGTCGACGCCGCGCAGTTGCCGTTGCAGAGGGTCGAAGCCCAGGCGCCAGGCCATGGAGCGGTCGAGCCGCTGGCGCACGCGCTTGCCGGCGGTCACGGTTTCGGTGAGGGGCAAGCCGAGGTCATCCACCGAAAGGCGCAGTGCCGAGGCACGGCCTGCGCCCGAGAGTGGCTGATAGCGATCGGCATTGATGCGGTTATAGCAGCAGGGCGACAGCGCCAATTGCCTGCAGCCAGCGGCGCTGGCCACTTGCAGCAGACGCACATGCAGGTCACCGCAGGCGTGCAGGGCGACGGGCGTGTGCTCGGGGCCGATTGCCACGTCTGCCATCACGTCCTGCAGACGATGGGTGGCGGGCAGCCGATGGTGATCGCTCAGGGCTTGCCCGGCCGCGATCAGGTTCGGGTCGTATTCGAGGCACGTCAGCGTTTGCCCGGTGTGCAGCAGGCGGCGGCCAAGGTGACCTTTGCCCGCGCACCAGTCCAGCCAATGCCTGGGCGTGTCGGCAAAGTGCAGGGCTGCGCCGAAGGCTTCGATCTGTTGCCATTTGCGGCCCGGTACGTCGACGTTCAGACGAGGTCGGGCAGGTGCCAGGGTGTGGGCTGGTAATTTATCCACAGCGCTCAGTTGCAATGCTTGTCGCGCGAGCTGTGGAAACGGCGCCGGTGCGGGTAAATCGTGGGGTTGGTTGTGGCTGTCTTGCGCCTCGCCCAGGGTGCGTTGGCGCAGCCAGGCGGCGAGTTGCGGGTGCTCGGTTTCCCAAGGCAAATGGCGATGAACAAAGGGCCGTGGTCGCCACAGCCCCTGGTGCTCGATCAGGAACGCATCCAGCGCGT
This sequence comes from Pseudomonas sp. MH9.3, assembly GCF_034354675.1. Lineage (NCBI taxonomy): Bacteria > Pseudomonadati > Pseudomonadota > Gammaproteobacteria > Pseudomonadales > Pseudomonadaceae > Pseudomonas > Pseudomonas sp. MH9.3. The sequence goes on from NZ_CP133785.1 coordinate 4,082,786, forward strand.
GGAAGCGCGCCTCAACGTCCCTGGCAGGCATCGACGCGTAGCCAGCGTTCCAGCAGTTTGAAGCCGCGTACCAGGATGTAGGCCATCAGCAGGTAGAACAGCCCGGCAGCGAAGAAGATCTCCACCGGCAAATAGGTGCGCGCGATGATGGTACGGGCCATGCCGGTCAGTTCCAGCAGGGTCACCGTGCTGGCCAGGGCGCTGGCCTTGAGCATCAGGATCACTTCGTTGCTGTACGCCGGCAGGCCGATGCGCGAGGCGCGCGGCAGGATGATATAGAACAGCGTCTTCGGCCTGGACATGCCCAGGGCACGCGCCGCTTCGATCTCGCCTGGCGGGATCGCCTGGATCGCGCCGCGCAGGATCTCGGCGATATAGGCAGCGGTGTGCAGGGTCATGGTGGCGGTGGCGCACCAGAACGGATCGCGCAGGTACGGCCACATGAAGCTGTGGCGCACCGAATCGAACTGCGCCAGGCCGTAGTACACCAGAAACAACTGCACCAGCAGCGGCGTGCCACGGAAGAAAAAGATGTAGCCGTAGGGCAGGGCGCGCACGTACCACAGGCGCGATGAGCGGGCGATCCCGAGCGGGATCGCCAGCAGCAGGCCGGCGATGACCGCAATGGCCACCAGCTCCAGGGTGAGGGTGGCGCCCTGTGCCAGTTTGGGCAGCCACTTGATGATCACCGCCCAGTTCAGGCCCAGGTCGAAATGCGCCAGCCAGCTGTAGTCGCCGCTCATTGGGTGCTCCTTGCAAAGCCGCGGGCGGCGCGTTTTTCCAGGAAGTACATGCCGCTCATGGCCAGCACCGTGAGGCCCAGGTACATGAGTGCCGCGACCATGAAGAAGGTGAACGGTTGCTTGGTGACGGTCACGCCGATCTGCGCGTGGCGCATGATTTCTTCAAGGCCGATCACCGATACCAGCGCAGTGTCCTTCATCAGGATCATGAACAGGTTGCCCAGGCCCGGCAGGGCGATGCGCCACATCTGCGGCATGATCAATCGGGTAAAAATCCGCAACCGGGACAGCCCCAACGCCACACCGGCTTCGCGGTGGCCCTTGGGAATGGCGAGTATCGCACCACGGAACACTTCCGTGGCGTAGGCGCCAAAGCACAGGCCCAGGGCGATGACGCCAGCGGCGAACGCGCTGAGTGACAGATCGGGGATACCGAAGGTCTCGCCCAGGCTACGCATCAGGTTGACCGTGCCGAAATAAATCAGCAGCACCCACAGCAGTTCGGGAATCCCGCGAACGAGGGTCGAGTAGGCCCCGCCCAGCCATTGCAACGGCTTGTAGGGGGACGTCTTGCCCAGGGCGCCGGCAAGGCCCAGCAGCAGCCCCAGACACAGGGCGGTGAGCGCCAGTTTGACGGTCATCAGCGCACCGGCGGCAAGCGCGGGGCCGAATCCGTAGAGATCGAAATTCATGGTGTTTTCATATCGTGGCAGGCAATGCAAAAGCCGGCGCGCTCACGGGAGCGCGCCGGGCAGGCCGTTCAGGTCATTCGATGCTGAACGGGAAGTACTTGTCGTTGATTTTCTTGTAGGTGCCGTCGGCCTTGATCTCTGCCAGGGCTTTGTTCAGGCGCTCGCGCAGCGGGTCGCCCTTGCGTACGGCAATACCGATCTTGTCGCTTTCCACCACCGGGTCGCCCTTGAACTCATAGGCCGAACCGTCTTTGCTCTTGAGCCATTCGTATTGCACGTACTTGTCGGCAAGAATGCCGTCCAGACGACCGGACGTCAGGTCGAGATAGGCGTTTTCCTGGGTGTCGTACAGCTTGGCTTCGGTGTCCGGCAGTTTGTCTTCAAGGTAGGTACCGGCCAGCGTTGCGCGCTGTGCACCGATGATCTTGCCCTTGAGGTAGTCGGCATCGGGCTTGAAGTCGGTAGTGGCTTTCGGCGCGATGAACTGCAGCTTGTTGGAGTAGTACGGGTCGGTGAAGTCGACGGCCTGCTTGCGCTCATCGGTGATCGACAGCGAAGACACCAGGAAGTCGAACTTCTTGGCGTTCAGGGCCGGGATGATGCCGTCCCAGTCGGACACATACACTTCGCACTTCTCGACTTTCATCTTGGCGCACAGGGCGTCGCCGATGTCCTTGTCAAAGCCCACCACGTTGCCGCTGGCGTCTTTATTGTTGAACGGCGGGTAGGCCGCTTCGATCCCCATTTTCAAGGTTTCCGCCATGGCCGTGGCGCTGAACGCCATCGAGACGGCCGCGGCCAGAAGGAATTTTTTATAGTTCTGCATGCAGGTTGCTCCGTTAGCGGTTGCTGGACATGAATTGTTTGCAGCGCGCCGAAAGCGGGTTTTCAAACACCTGCTGTGGCGATCCTTGCTCTTCGACCAGGCCCTGGTGCAGAAACACCACTTCGCTGGACACCTGACGGGCAAACCCCATTTCATGGGTGACCAGCAGCATGGTGCGGCCTTCTTCGGCCAGTGCGCGGATCACATTAAGTACTTCCTGGACCATTTCCGGGTCAAGCGCGGAAGTGGGCTCGTCAAACAGAATGACTTTGGGCTGCATCGCCAGGGTGCGCGCGATGGCCGCGCGTTGTTGCTGGCCACCGGACAATTGCGCAGGGTAGGCGTGGCGCTTGTCGGCGATGCCGACCTTGGCCAGCAGGGCTTCGGCCACTTCGATCGCTTCGGCCTTGCTCTGGCCGCGCACGCGGCGTGGCGCCTCAATGATGTTGTCGAGGATGCTCATGTGCGGCCACAGATTAAAGTTTTGAAACACAAAACCGATTTCGCTGCGCAGGCGGTTGATCTGCTTGCCGTCGGCAGCTTGCAACTCGCCGTTTTTTGCGGCCTTGAGCTTGAGCTCTTCGCCGGCCACCAGGATCTGGCCCTGGTGCGGGTTTTCCAGCAGGTTGATGCAGCGCAGGAGTGTGGATTTGCCGGAACCGGAAGAACCCAGGATCGAGATCACGTCGCCGTCGCGGGCGGTCAGCGAGATACCCTTGAGCACCTCCAGCTCGCCATAGCGTTTATGCAGGTTGCGGATTTCAAGCGCGGGCGTGGCCTCGGCCATGGGGGGTCCTCATTGTGTTCGTTGCATGCGGCGCTGCGGGGCCACCTTCTGGCGAGGCGCCAAGCTAGCATAGCGTCTGGATGACAGCCAACAGCGCTGCGGGCGGTTAAACGGTGGTCTGCGGCAGGGTGTCGCATCGGCACAGCGGCGTGTCGCGCCATCAACAACCGAACAACCGTTTGCCCCGGAATATGCGCAGGCTTTGCGTAAAAAGGGCGCGATGGTGCCAGCTTTGGCCAAGTGTTGGAAGGGTAAAACCGGCAAACGGTGCATATCAGCCCTTTAATAGGGCGTCACGCACTTTTTGTGTGTGTTTTTGGTGCGCTCAAACGTCTTGAATATGGGGTGCACGGTAACGCTATAGCGAAATGCCATTGTTCTCAATGACTTGCGATTTATGCGGAAGCGTCCTACAGGCCGCGCCGGCTGTGGATTCGTAACATTTTGGCGCAAATCTTGCGTAAAAAATAAAGAACGCCCCTGTTGGTTTCTTTTCACGAGAAAGCATCCAGGCCGGGCGGACCGTTTTCGCAATTCCTCGCAAAGGTGTGTCAATGAGTAGTACGCAAAGCTCCAATGACCTCGAACAGGGGCTCAAACCGCGTCACGTCACCATGCTGTCAATTGCCGGCGTCATCGGTGCCGGGTTGTTCGTCGGCTCCGGCCACGCGATTGCTGCCGCTGGCCCTGCCGTACTGCTGGCGTATGCCGCGGCGGGCACGCTGGTGGTATTGGTGATGCGCATGCTCGCCGAAATGGCCGTGGCGTCGCCGGACACCGGTTCGTTCTCCACTTACGCCGACCGCGCGATCGGGCACTGGGCCGGCTTTACCATCGGCTGGTTGTACTGGTGGTTCTGGGTGCTGGTGATTCCACTGGAGGCCAACGCGGCGGCGACCATCCTGCATGCGTGGTTCCCCGACGTGGCCATCTGGGCCTTTACCCTGATCATCACCTTGCTGCTGACGGCGACCAACCTGTTCAGCGTGAAGAACTACGGCGAGTTCGAGTTCTGGTTTGCGTTGATCAAGGTTGTGGCGATCGTGGCCTTCGTCATCCTCGGCCTGGCGGCGATTTTCGGCGTGTTGCCCACCAGCCAGGTCAGCGGCGTGTCGCACCTGTTCGATACCCAAGGTTTCATGCCCAACGGCATGGGCGCGGTGCTGGCGGCCATCCTCACCACCATGTTCTCGTTCATGGGAACCGAGATCGTCACCATTGCGGCGGCTGAATCGAAGAATCCCGGCCAGCAAATCACCAAGGCCACCAACTCGGTGATCTGGCGGATCGGTTTGTTCTACCTGTTGTCGATTTTCATCGTGGTGTCGCTGGTGCCGTGGAACGATCCGACCCTGGCGGCGGTAGGTTCCTACCAGACTGTGCTGGAGCGCATGGGCATCCCGAATGCCAAGCTGATCGTCGACCTGGTGGTGCTGGTGGCGGTGACCAGTTGCCTGAATTCGGCGCTGTACACCGCGTCGCGCATGCTGTTCTCCCTGGGCCGTCGCGGTGATGCTCCGGCTGTGGCCAAGCGCACCAACAAGAGCGGCACGCCTTATTGGGCGGTGCTGCTGTCGACCGGGGCTGCGTTCCTGGCGGTATTCGCCAACTACGTGGCACCGGCGGCGGTGTTTGAATTCCTGCTGGCCAGCTCCGGCGCCATTGCGTTGCTGGTGTATCTGGTGATCGCGGTGTCGCAACTGCGCATGCGTCAGAAGCGTGTGGCGGCGGGTGAGAAGCTCGAATTCAAGATGTGGCTGTTCCCTGGCCTCACTTATGCGGTGATGGTGTTTATCGTGGGTACCTTGACCATCATGCTGTTCCAGGAAGCGCACCGGGTCGAGATTATCGCGACTGGCGTGTTGAGCTTGCTGGTGGTGGCTGCGGGGCTCGTTGTTGCGAGCCGGCGCAAGGCTCAGCGGGCGAGTGCTGCCGTGCTTAACTGATGGTTGAGTGGATGTAGTTCAGGTGTGGGAGGGGGCTTGCTCCCGATAGCGGTGTGTCAGCATCAGGTGTGCTGACTGACAGGCTGCTATCGGGAGCGAGCCCCCTCCCACATTTGTTTTGCGTCAGTCCTGGGAATTCACCAGTGACTGTGACGCCGCCACGTAATCGGCCTGGAACTCTGCAGATTCAATCCACGCCAGCGCCGCCGCTTCATCGTCACTGTCCGTGGTCCATTGCCGATACTCGATCAGCGCGGCCAGGATAAAGTCGGTGGCTTCTTCTTCGCCTTCCTGCTCCAGCACCAGCGCCAGCAACGGGTGCGCCAGGAACGCTGCACACATTGCTTGTTGGCTGACTTCGCTGGCAACGCGCATCTCCAGGAACAGTTCGGTCAAATCCACCGACTCAAGGTCGATACGGTCGTCGTCACCGGCAAACGCATCCGGCTTGGCCGCCACGGCGCGCTGGGTGCGGTTTTGCTTGGCTTTGGCCTTGGCCCGATGGGCACGTTTCTGTTGCTTGTTCGGCGAGGCCATCGGTCGGCTTCCTTGGGTTTGGGGGGGGTATTGAAGCGCAGGTTGGGGTAAATCCCAAGGGGTTGTGTGGAAGGGGCGATTCGCGGTGCTGCTATTGCTCCTTGTTTGTGCTGCTAATACGCTCGCGTCTTTGCATCGGCCTAGAGCGTCTTCATGACCCGCGAAACCCTCGAACACAAGCAGATCCCCCTCTACTTCGTCGCGGTCCTTCTTGCTGCCACGCTGGGCCTGTTCGCGCCTTCGCTGGGGCATGGCCTCGTCGCTCTGGTCACGCCCGCTATCGCCGTGCTGATGTATGCGATGTTCCTGCAGATCCCGTTTCTGGAGCTGCGTCAGGGGGTGGGCAGCAAGCGCTTCATGGCGGCGCTGCTGCTGGCCAATTTCATTCTTGTGCCGTTGCTGGTCTGGGCACTGACCCGAGGCCTTGTGGAGCGCCCGGCACTGCTGGTGGGGGCGTTGCTGGTGTTGCTGACGCCGTGCATCGATTATGTGGTGGTGTTCACCCACATCGGCAAGGGCGATTCGCGGTTGATGCTGGCGGCGACGCCGGTGTTGCTGCTGTTGCAGTTGGCGCTGTTGCCGGTGTACCTGGGGTTGATGTTGGGCACGCAGTCTGAGGTGGTGGTTGAGGTCGGGCCGTTTGTCGCGGCGTTTGTGTGGTTGATTGTGGTGCCGCTGCTGCTGGCGGTACTGACGACGTCCCTGGCGCGACGATCTGCTGTCATCAGTGCGTGGAACAGCGCCTGGGCCTGGTTGCCGGTGCCGGCGATGGCGCTGGTGCTGTTTGTGGTGATCGGTTCGCAGATCACCTCGGTGGTGCGCGATCTCAACCTGCTGCTGCCGGTGATTCCGGTTTACCTGGGTTTTGTGTTGCTGGCGCCATTGCTGGGGATGCTGGCCGCGCGATTGTTCGCGTTGCCGGCGGGGGCGGCGCGTGCGGTGACCTTCAGTGCCGCCACGCGTAACTCGCTGGTGGTGCTGCCGTTGGCACTGGCGCTGCCGGAAGACGTGCGCGGGTTGGCGGCAACGGCGGTGATCCTGCAGACCCTGGTCGAGTTGGTTGCCCAGTTGTTCTACGTGCGCCTGATTCCCGCAGTGGTGTGGCGCAACAATCGGTAAACGCATGAAGTTTCAGGTCTGTTCAGGCGCTATTCAGGGGTGCGTTGTGCACCATGAGCGGCGCCTTACACCTGACAGGTCAACCGATGGATCACCGCAACCGTTTTCGCCTGGAATCCCTGGGCCTGTTTCTGATCGCCCTGTTGTTGTTCATCTTGGGTATCTGGGACCAGCAGCCCCAGGGCTTTGACGGTCGCTGGGCGCTGTTCCTGCAGGAAATGTTTCGCCATGGCGCGAGTCTTTTCCCTACTACCTACGGCCAGCCCTACGCGGACTACCCCGGCACGGCGACGTTCTTCAGCTTTGTGTTTGCCCGAGTCTTCGGTGCGCCCAATCACCTGGCGAATATCTTGCCCACCGCGCTGGCATCCGCCGGGGTGATTGCCGTGATCTACCGGCTGTTGGCCCCTCGCAGCCGGCAATGGGCGCTGCTCACTGTGCTGTTGACCTTGCTCACCACACAACTGCTGGAAAAGTCCCGCTCGGTCTGCCTCGATCAGATGGTCGCGCTGCTCTGCGTGGGCAGCTTCTATCTGCTGCACAGTGGTGAGCGCCTGGGTTCGCGCTGGCGGCAACTGGCGGTGTTTCCGTTGTTCATCCTGGCGTTTGCGATTCGCGGCCCGTTGGGGCTGATCGAGGTCTGCGGCGTGGCATGCGTTTACTGGGCGCTCGGCCGTCCCGGCGAACGGGTCAGGCAGGTGCTGATTCACGGTGTGGTCGGCCTGGTGCTGTTGGCGGCCTGCTGGTGGCTGCTGATGAAGCTGGCGCGGATCAGCGGAGGCGATGCGTTTGCCGACGAGGTATTCAAGATGCAGGTGGGTGGGCGCCTCGATGAAAACGGTGAGCCGTTCTATTTCTACTTCCAGTTGAGTTTGTACCGTTACTTTCCCGTGGTGCCGCTGGCCCTGGCGACCCTGTTTGCGCTGCGCCATCGCTGGGCGCTACGACGGACCGATGAAGACGTGCAAATGGTGGTGCGTCTCGGTGCGTGCGGCTTGATGATTCTGCTCGGCCTGTCGGTGCCGCATTTCAAGCGCGCCTATTACATCCTGCCGATGGTGCCGATGTTTGCCGCTGTCGCCGCCTATGGGCTACTGCATGCGCAGGGCTGGCTCGCTGGCGTGCGCCGATGCTACGAAGGCCTTGTCGCGGCGCTGCCAACGCTGTGCCTGATTGCCGTCCTGGTGTGTCGGCACGCGTGGCAGAAACATGGCTACTGGCCGGACGTATCGTTGCCGCTATTGTTCAGCGTATTGGTGTTGCTGCAGGTGGCGGTGCTGTTCGCCTGGCATCGGGCGGCGCGCCTGGTGTGGCTCAGTCTGATCGCACTGGCGGCGCAATGGCTGCTGCTGGTGGCGGTGGTAGAGCCGTCCAAGGACCTGCAATTCGACACCCGCACGTTTGTCGGTCAGGTCGAATCGCTACGCGCCGTCACCCCTGGACCGTTGGTGTTCGTCGATCTTGGCCAGGACACCTGGGGCGTGCGCTACATGATGAACCTGGATCACGACGAGCGACCGTTGTTCGTAGGGCGCCATGAACTGGAGAAATTGAACGCGCTGCCAAGGCCGTCCTGGGTGATTGTGGAACGCACGCAAACGGTCTTGCTGAAGGGCTCGCCGGTGGAGCATCTGGCTCCGGCGTTCAACGGGCGATTGAATGACAATCCGTTGATGGTGTTTTTGTTGAAGTGAGTGCGACCTTGTCTGGACAAGTCTTCATGCATAAGGCCTGTCCAGCTGCTCAGGGATGAATCCTTCCTCGCGTAGTGACTTGATAACGCCTCTGATCAGGTAGTTGTTGGAGAACCCGATGGTGTAATGCCGTGCACCTGGGTTAACGGGAAGAAGCATGCCCTGATCGACCAGTTTTTTTATCTGGTAGGTTCTTTGTGCGGCGGACAGGCTTGGCAGTACATCGGCAATGTCGCTTGATTTGACGACCTTCAGTTGAACCGCCGTGGTCAGAATTTTTTCCTCAATTGGCGTGATCCATTCTCGCTCTTTTGCCATGGCTATGGTGGGCGCCAGGACGTGCCTGATCAGATAGCCATAATCAGTCAGTCTGCTTACTTTCTCCAGTTCGTCTTTGATCCCCGCGAGAACGTAGATGCACCATGCTTCGAGTCCCTCCTTGGTGCCTGTATCGGCACTGGAGAGCATTGAATAGTACTTTTCCCGATCAATGCAGAACACAGCCGTAGGGTTCAGGACTCGACCGCCCGCGCTGACGTTGAAGCCGTACTTGATTAACAGTGCGTAGGTGAGAAGACGTACGACACGGCCATTGCCGTTCCCGAAGGGATGAATCCAGCCGAATCGGTGGTGGGCCAGGGCGACCTTCATCAGGTCATATTTGGGCGCATCCGGCTTATTCACGAAGGCAATCAGTTCTTGCATATATCCCTGTACCAGCACGGCATCGGGAGGCAAGTGGTCTGATTGGGCTATACGTACTCCAGCTTCACGGTATGCGCCTGGCGTGCGATCACCTTCGCGCGTCAGTCCTTGAACCGTGATCGAATGAAGTTCCCGGATTGCAAACTCGGAGAGGTCTACGCCAGGCTTCACGATGCTTTCAACGTAGTCCATGGCTTTTTCGATATTTGCGATCTCTCGCAATTGATCTGAGTCTTCTGCTTTTCCATCGACTTTACTTTCGATGTAGTCCGCGAGGGTCGTATGGTTGCCCTCAATACGAGCGGAACCGAGGCTCTCCAGCGTGTGAAACAGGTCCTTAAGCTGGAAAAAAACGGCAGGTGGCGTATCGCCCCCCAGTTCCAGGCGGCGCAGATGTTCCAGTTCACTCAGAACGTCAACCAGACCTGAGTCGAATGAAGGGTTCAGAAGCTCAAGATCGTGGTGAAAAAACTCTGCCATGTCGAAAAATATCTCTAATCGATTTTTTATTATCTCAAAAAATGAGCGCTCTGATGCCCGTAAAACGCGGTTTCAGGGCCTCAATAGGGACTACGTTATCTCAAAAACACAATTCAGATAAGTGAAAAGCTTGAGGGGCGCAAGTGGGTTTGGCCAGGTGATCCTTCGTCAGCGGGCCTGTGCCTGAGGGGTGGTATAGGGCCTGCTCAAATCGCAGGCAACAAAAAACCCGCACAAGGCGGGTTTTTTTGTGTTTCGGATGATAGTTGCACCACCTGAAACTAATTAGTGGTGCCCAGAGACGGAATCGAACCGCCGACACGGGGATTTTCAATCCCCTGCTCTACCGACTGAGCTATCTGGGCAACGGGGCGCATTAAACGGGTTTTTCAGGGGGTCGTCAAGCAAGTTTTAGAAAAATATTTAATTATTACCGTCGCTTACGTGCTGACCCCGATTTTTGCTCAATTATTGAGCAGGTGGTACGTAGCCCTCGGCCTGGGCGTATTCCTCGCCGGAAAAGAACTTGTCCATTTCGCCCGCCAGGTATTTGCGGTCTTCGGCGTTCATCATGTTCAGGCGTTTTTCGTTGATCAGCAGGGTCTGGTGTTTAAGCCAGTCGCCCCAGGCTTTGGCGGAGACATTGTCGTAAATGTCCTGGCCCTTGGCGCCCGGGTACGGAGGGCGGTCCAGAGCTGGCAATTCTTCTTTGTACTTGCGGCACATTACGGTGCGGGTCATGACGACACTCCTGCATTCAATACGTCGGCCGCGCGCTTCAGCAGTTTCTTGACCGGGGCGGCAAGGCCCAGGCGCGGCGGGGTGGCGAGGTTATACCAGAGCCAGTCGGCCTCGGCCACGTGATGGGCCGATTCCTCGACCTGTACCAGCCAGGGTTCGATGGCCAGCTGGAAGTGGCTGAAGGTGTGGATCAGCCCCGGCAGTTCCTGATGCTTGCCCAGTTCGAGCGCGTGTTGCTCGGCCAGGTGTTCGAGGTCGGCAAGGTCATCCAGCTCCGGCAGGCTCCACAACCCGCCCCACAGTCCGGTGGAGGGGCGGCGATAAAGCAGAATGGCGCCTTCGGTGTTGGCCAGCATTGGCATCAGTGTGCGTTTCTGCGGGATGGTCTTGCGCGGCTTGGGGATCGGGTAGCGCGTTTCCAGGCCGAGCATGTGGGCCTCGCAGCCTTTTTCCAGCGGGCACAGCAGGCAACTAGGTTTGCTGCGGGTGCAAAGGGTCGCGCCCATGTCCATCATCGCCTGGGTATAGGCGTTGACGCGTTCATGGGGCGTGAAGCGCTCTGCGGTGGCCCATAGCTGCTTGGCCACCTTGGGCTCGCCCGGGTAGCCCTCCTGCGCGGTAAAGCGCGCCAGCACGCGTTTGACGTTGCCATCAAGGATCGGCGCACGCAGGCCCATGCTCAGGCTGGCGATGGCGCCGGCGGTGGACAGGCCGATGCCGGGCAGTTCGGTGAGTTTTTCGACATCCCTGGGAAACTCGCCACCGTACTCGGCCACCACGATCTTCGCGGTCTTTTGCAGGTTGCGCGCCCGGGTGTAGTAGCCCAGGCCGGTCCACAGGTGCAGCACTTCGTCTTCCGGCGCGGCGGCCAGGGCTTCGACCGTCGGCAGCGAGGCCATGAACCGGTCGAAGTAATTGAGCACGGTGCTCACCTGGGTCTGTTGCAGCATGATCTCCGAGACCCACACCCGGTAAGGCGTGATGCCCTGTTGCCAGGGCAGGTCGTGGCGACCATGGCGGTCGTACCAGTCGAGTACGGCCTCTGAAAACTGCTCGTTTCTCATCGTTTGAACAGGCCTTTCAAAGCATCTTTGAGCTGCGGGTTGACCTTGTCGAGCTTCTCTTCCAGTTTCTCGTTGAGGCGATTGCCGGCGGCCTTGATGGCGACCTGGCCGAGGCCGTCCTTGTCCAGGCGGCAGGCCTTGGCACCCAGCTCCAGCGGGCCGCGGCAGCGCAGCGGCACTTCGATGTTCTGGAAGTTGGCACCGACCTGGCACGCCGGGTCCGGCACTTCGCGCTGATCGCCTTCGACAATGATGCCGACGCGGTAGTCCATGCCCAGCACGCGCAGGTCGACGTCACCGTTGCCGTTGACGGTCAGGCCCGGGATGCGCACTTTCAGGTCGGGGTTGCTGGCTACGCCATTGCGGAACGTGAGGTTGCCGCGCAGTTCCTCGAACGGCGTGTCCTTGCCCGGAGGCGTGTTGCTCAGGGTCTTGCGGTTGAGCAGGGCGATGCCGGTGCACACTTGTTGCTCAATATTGGCATTGAGCAGCACGCCGTTGTTGATCACGAAGCTGGCGGTGCCGTTGAGACTGTCGATCAGCGCTTTCTGGCTGTTGCCGCGGCCGCTGAGGTTGCTGTCGAGGGTGACCTGGCCTTTCACCGGCGGGGTTTGCCCCTGGGCTTGCAGGATGCGTTCGACCGGCACTTGCCTGATATGGCTTTGCAACGCGAGCAGCGGAATATCCTGGCGCACGTCGAGCGTGCCGTTGGCCTGGAAGGTGCCGTTGTAGAGACCGCCGCTGAGGGCGTCGAGCTTGAGCTGGCCGTCGATGCCGGAGGCTTTCAGCACGGCGTTCTGGATCGGCAGTTTGCTCAAGGTCAACTGACCAAAGGCAAGGTCGGCATTCACGTCGAGGGTACGCAGGCGGGTGAGCGGCAGCAGCTTGTCGGTGCTCCAGGCGCTTTTGGTCGGCGCGTCGGGCAGCGGCGTGGTGCCACCGGCAGCCATGGCCCCGGCTTCGCTGTTTTGCACTTCGGCCTGGCGGGCGGCGGTGGCGCCCTTGGCGGACTCGGACTTGGCCGGCAAATAGTTGTCGGCGTTGAAGGTGTCGCCCTTGAGCTGCATGCGCAGCGACTGTTTGGCGAAATCTTCCACGGCGATGCGGCCGGTGAAGGTGCTGCCGTCGAGCTTCAGGTTCAGGTCTTCGAGCGCCACGCTGGTGGGCGTGCCCTTCAGACGGCTGACCAGCTCGACCTTGCTCAGGCTGCCGTCGGCCATCGGCGGCAGCGGGTGGCCGACGCTGTCGAGGAATTTGGCGAGGTCGAATTGGGCGATGGACAGGGCGCCGCTGAGCTGCGGGGTCTTGTCCAGGTCGTTGACCTTCAGTTCGCCCAGCGCGCGCAGTTGGTTGGCCGACAGTTTCAGGTTGGTCCATTCGGCGATGTTCGCCGCCTGGTCCACCAGCAACTGGCCCTGGGTGGAGAAGGTCACGGTCTTGCCCTGCAGCGGCTCGCCGGTGGCTTCACCGGAGATCTTCATGTCTTCGAACTGGTAACGCTTGAGGGCGCGCTGGATGCGCAGGTTGCCGTTGAGCTCGGTCTTGATGCGCATCACCGGCTGGTTGCTGCCGAAGAACGCGGTGAGCTTCACCGGAATGCTTGCGCCTTCATGCACGGCGCCGGCGCTCAGCTGGATACTCTCGGCGCTGAACTGCTTGCCGGTCTGCTCATCGTTGTATTCGACGCGCGCGTTGTTGACGGTCAGGCTGTCGATGTCCAGGCGAATCGGCTTGGCCGGTTTCTCCGGCTCGGCCTCGGCCGGTTGTTCCGCCGGAGCAGGGGTGCCGGTGGTGGTCGCCACCGTCACGTTCTTGCCGATATCTTCCCAGTTGCCATGGCCCTGCTTGTCGCGGTTCAGGCGCAGGTTCAGGCCTTCGACCCGCACATCGCTCATCTGCACTTCGCGGCGCAGCAGGGGCAGCACGCGCACCGACAGGCCGAGCATCTGCAGATCGGCGAATGGCTGGGTCGGGGTGGTCAGGGTTGCCACGCTGGCGTCATGCAGTTCAAGACCGAGCCAGGGGAACAGGCTCCAGCCGATATCGCCATTGAGCGTCAGCTCGATGTGGGCCTTGTCGCGGGCAATCTGGCGAATCTCTTCCTTGTAGTCGTTGGGATCGAAGAGGTGGGTCAGGGCAAAGCCGAGAGCCACAATGATCAGCAACAGCCCGAGGAGTACCAGACCCAGGATTTTGCCGAACGCTTTCATGGGCGAGTCCTTGTATGTCGATTTCAAAATTTAGCCGCAGAGTATAACGCCCGACGGCCTGAGTCAGTTCAGCGATCGTTACATTGTATCCAGATCGAGAAGAACAGGAATTTGGCGTCAGAAAAAACGAATTTCCTGAAAAAGTGATATCAGTTTGGTTTTTCTTGTCTCTACAGGTGCTAATCTCTGCGCGTTCGTCCGCCTTCTGCGACCTATCGTCGCGCCAAAATGGAGCTTTACTCGACCACCACGGCCACGCTTTGCGTGCAATGCCGAGGGGGAGAGCGCCTGACGGACACACACTAACAACTGGGGGAAACACCAATGAGCACAAAGCCTGCGTTCCTGTCCAAGGAGCGCATTATCGCCAAACCGGGGTTCAACCGCTGGCTGGTTCCACCGGCCGCCCTGGCCATCCACCTGTGCATCGGCATGGCCTACGGCTTCTCGGTGTTCTGGCTGCCGCTGTCCAAAGCGCTGGGTATTACCGCGCCGGTTGCGTGTGCACCGGACATGAGCTTTATCACGCAGGTCTTTTCGTCCCAGTGTGACTGGCCCATCTCCATGCTGGGCTGGATCTACACCCTGTTTTTCATTTTCCTGGGCTGCTCGGCAGCGATCTGGGGCGGCTGGCTGGAACACGCCGGGCCGCGCAAGGCTGGCGTTGTATCGGCCCTGTGCTGGTGCGGTGGCCTGTTGATTTCGGCGCTGGGTATCTATACCCACCAGATCTGGCTGATGTGGATCGGTTCCGGCGTGATTGGCGGTATCGGTCTGGGCCTGGGCTATATCTCGCCCGTTTCGACCCTGATCAAGTGGTTCCCGGACAAGCGCGGCATGGCCACCGGCATGGCGATCATGGGCTTCGGCGGCGGCGCGATGGTCGGTGCACCTCTGGCCGCAGCGCTGATGGGTCACTTCGCTTCGCCAACCAGCGTGGGCGTGTGGCAGAGCTTCCTGGTGATGGCTGCGATCTACTTCGTGTTCATGATCGGCGGCGCACTGTCCTACCGCGTACCGCCGACCGGCTGGAAGCCTGAGGGCTGGACGGCGCCGGCGAAAAAAGCCAGCAATGCGATGATCACCCACCGTCACGTGCACGTGAACGTGGCCTGGAAAACCCCGCAATTCCGTCTGGTGTGGCTGGTGCTGTGCCTGAACGTTTCCGCCGGTATCGGCATCCTGGGCATGGCTTCGCCGCTGCTGCAGGAAGTGTTCGGCGGCAAGTTGCTGGGCGTGAATGTGCCGTTTGGCCAACTGGATGCCGGGCAACTGGCGTCGATTGCTGCGATTGCGGCGGGCTTTACCGGTCTGTTGAGCCTGTTCAACATCGGCGGCCGGTTCTTCTGGGCGTCGTTCTCTGACTACCTGGGCCGCAAAAACACCTACTTCGTGTTCTTCGCCCTGGGCTTTGCCCTGTACGCGCTGATCCCGAACCTGGGGCACCTGGGCAACGTGGCGCTGTTCGTGGCGGCGTTCTGCGTGATCCTGTCGATGTACGGCGGCGGCTTCGCCACCGTGCCGGCTTACCTGGCCGACCTGTTCGGTACGCAAATGGTCGGTGCGATCCACGGTCGCCTGCTGACCGCCTGGGCTGCGGCCGGCGTGCTGGGCCCGGTGCTGGTGAACTACCTGCGTGAATATCAATTGAGCATTGGCGTTGAACGCGCTGCGGCCTATGACATCACCTTGTACATCCTCGCCGGTCTGTTGGTGCTGGGCTTCATCTGCAACCTGCTGGTGCGCCCGGTGGCCGACAAGTACTTCATGAGCGACGCCGAACTGGCTGCCGAACAGGCGCTGGGCCATGACAAGGGCGCTGATGCGTCCACCGTGCTGGAGTGGAAAGCCTCCCCTGGCAGCAAGCCGCTGGCGATTGCCGCCTGGCTGGTGGTGGGTATTCCGTTGGCGTGGGGTGTGTGGGTAACCCTGCAGAAGACGGCGGTACTGTTCCACTGATAACGCCGCAATAACTTGTGGGAGGGGGCTTGCTCCCGATGGCGATGGGTCAGTTGCCTATGTGCAGGCTGATCCGCCGCTATCGGGAGCAAGCCCCCTGCCACATTGGGGGTGCCGAGTTCGCATCAGCGGGTTCCAGTTGTATGCACATGTCTATCCCCGACACTCCATCAGTCTTATCCCCTCCGATGTTTCTGTTTGCCGCCCGCACCCCTATAATGGCCACCTTTTTCGCCCAATGATTTGCGGAGCTGGTGATGGTCGAACGTATGGCGTCCGTCGAGCGCGACACTCTGGAAACCCAGATCAAAGCCTCGATCAACCTGGATGGCACCGGAAAGGCCCGATTTGATATCGGTGTCCCCTTCCTTGAGCACATGCTGGACCAGATCGCCCGTCACGGGCTGATCGACCTGGATATCGTCAGCAAGGGCGACCTGCACATCGACGACCACCACACGGTGGAAGACGTGGGCATCACCCTCGGCCAGGCCTTTGCCAAGGCCATCGGCGACAAAAAAGGCATCCGTCGCTACGGCCATGCCTATGTGCCGCTGGATGAAGCGCTGTCGCGCGTGGTCATCGACTTCTCCGGTCGCCCGGGCCTGCAGATGCACGTGCCCTACACCCGCGCCACCGTAGGCGGCTTCGACGTCGACCTGTTCCAGGAATTCTTCCAGGGGTTCGTCAACCACGCACTCGTCAGCCTGCACATCGACAACCTGCGCGGCACCAACACCCACCACCAGATCGAAACCGTGTTCAAGGCCTTCGGCCGCGCGCTGCGCATGGCGGTGGAGCTGGACGACCGCATGGCCGGGCAAATGCCGTCGACCAAGGGCGTCCTGTAATGCAGACGGTCGCGGTTATCGACTACGGCATGGGCAACCTGCATTCGGTGGCCAAGGCCCTCGAACACGTGGGTGCCGGCAAGGTGCTGATCACCAGCGATGCCGATGTGATTCGCGAAGCCGACCGCGTGGTGTTCCCCGGTGTGGGCGCGATTCGCGACTGCATGGCCGAGATTCGTCGCCTGGGCTTTGACAGCCTGGTGCGTGAAGTCAGCCAGGACCGTCCTTTCCTCGGTATCTGCGTGGGCATGCAAGCCCTGCTGGATCGCAGTGAAGAGAACAATGGCGTCGACTGCATCGGCCTGTTCCCCGGCGATGTGAAGTTCTTCGGCAAAGACCTGCACGAAGACGGCGCCCACTTGAAAGTCCCGCACATGGGCTGGAACGAAGTGCGCCAGACGCTGGATCACCCGTTGTGGCATGAGGTGCCGGACATGGCGCGCTTTTACTTCGTGCACAGCTACTACATCGCCGCCGGTAAAGCCGGCCAGGTGGCAGGCGGCGGGCATTACGGCGTCGACTTCGCCGCCGCGCTGGCCGAAGGCTCGCGTTTTGCCGTGCAGTTCCACCCGGAAAAAAGCCATACCCATGGCCTGCAATTGCTGCAGAACTTCGCCGCGTGGGATGGCCGCTGGTAATGGCCAGGAAGGCCAAAGCACCGATCTTGACCCTCACGCCCGAGCAGGAGCGTGAGGCCACCGACAAGATCAAGCGCTTCATGCAGGACCGTTTCGAGCTCACGCTGGGCTCGTTCGAAGTGGCCGAGATTCTTGAGCTGTTCACCCTTGAGGTGGCGCCGCACTATTACAACAGGGCGATTTTCGACACGCAGACGCTCCTTAAAGAAAGGTTCGAAAGCCTCGAAAGCGACTTGTGGTCGCTTGAGAAACCCTGATTTCCCAAGCATTGCTGAATATCGAATAAGGTTTGCCAGATGCTGATTATCCCCGCTATCGATCTCAAGGACGGCGCTTGCGTACGTCTGCGCCAGGGCCGCATGGAAGACTCCACCGTGTTCTCCGATGACCCGGTGAGCATGGCCGCCAAGTGGGTGGAAGGGGGCTGCCGTCGCCTGCATCTGGTGGACCTGAACGGCGCCTTCGAAGGCCAGCCGGTCAATGGTGAGGTGGTCACTGCCATCGCCAAACGCTACCCCAACCTGCCGATCCAGATCGGTGGCGGTATCCGTTCGCTGGAAACCATCGAGCACTACGTCAAGGCGGGCGTGAGCTACGTGATCATCGGCACCAAGGCCGTGAAAGACCCGGCCTTCGTCGCCGAGGCCTGCCGCGCGTTCCCCGGTAAGGTGATCGTGGGCCTGGATGCCAAGGACGGTTTCGTCGCCACCGACGGCTGGGCTGAAATCAGCACCGTGCAGGTGATCGATCTGGCCAAGCAGTTCGAAGCCGACGGCGTCTCCGCCATCGTTTATACCGATATCGCCAAGGACGGCATGATGCAGGGCTGCAACGTGCCGTTTACCGCTGCGCTGGCCGCCGCGACGAAAATCCCGGTGATCGCCTCTGGCGGTATCCACAACCTGGGCGACATCAAGTCGCTGCTGGACGCCAAGGCGCCTGGCATCATCGGCGCCATCACCGGCCGTGCGATTTATGAGGGCACCCTGGATGTGTCCGAAGCTCAGGCCCTGTGTGATGGCTATGAGGCCAGCTTCAAGTTGTAAGCTGCAAGCTGCAAGTAAAAGCAGACCCGCTTCTACTTGCAGCTTGCAGCTCAAAGCTTGCAACTCTTATCGGAGATAAGCCCATGGCGCTGGCCAAACGCATCATCCCTTGCCTGGACGTCGACAACGGTCGCGTGGTCAAGGGCGTCAAGTTCGAGAACATCCGGGATGCCGGCGACCCGGTGGAAATCGCCCGTCGCTACGATGAGCAGGGTGCCGACGAGATTACCTTTCTCGACATCACCGCCAGCGTCGACGGCCGCGACACCACGCTGCATACCGTCGAGCGCATGGCCAGCCAGGTGTTCATCCCGCTGACCGTGGGCGGTGGCGTACGCACCGTGCAGGATATTCGCAACCTGCTCAACGCCGGTGCCGACAAGGTCTCGATCAACACCGCCGCAGTGTTCAATCCGGAGTTCGTCGGCGAGGCTGCGCAGCACTTCGGCTCGCAGTGCATTGTGGTCGCCATCGACGCCAAGAAAGTCTCGGGCCCCGGCGAAACCCCGCGCTGGGAGATCTTCACCCACGGCGGGCGCAAGCCGACCGGCCTGGACGCGGTGGAGTGGGCGATGAAGATGGAAGGCCTGGGTGCGGGCGAAATCCTGCTGACCAGCATGGATCAGGACGGCATGAAAAACGGCTTCGACCTGGGCGTGACCCGCGCCATCAGCGACGCGCTCGGCATCCCGGTGATTGCCTCCGGCGGCGTCGGCAACCTGCAGCACCTGGCCGATGGCGTGATCGAAGGCCACGCCAGCGCAGTGCTGGCGGCGAGCATTTTCCACTTCGGCGAATACACCGTTCCCGAGGCCAAGGCCTACATGGCCGCGCGCGGTATCGTGGTGCGCTAAACGCTGCTGGACAGCATGGCAGGCGCGCGGCACTCTCTGCGCTTGCCATGGATTCCGGTAGCCTACATGTTCAAACAACTCCTGCTTGCCACGTCCCTGCTGTTGGCTGGTGCGGCCCACGCCGACGAACCCTCTGACGCCGCGCTGGTGTTGCTGACGGAAAATTTTCCGCCCTACAACATGGCGAAAAACGGCAAGAACTTCGCCAGGGACGAGAACATCGAAGGCATCGCCGCAGATATCGTGCGCGAGACCTTCAAGCGTGCCGGCATTGCCTACAACCTCACCCTGCGGTTCCCCTGGGAGCGCATCTATAAACTCACCCTGGAAAAACCCGGCTACGGCGTTTTCGTGATGGCGCGCCTGCCCGAGCGTGAAGCGTTGTTCAAATGGGTAGGCCCCATCGGCCCGGATGATTGGGTGCTGCTGGCCAAGGCCGACAGCAGGATTGAGCTCAGCAGCCTCGAGCAGGCGCGCCGCTATAAAATCGGTGCCTACAAGGGTGATGCCATTGCCCAGACCCTGGACAGGCAAGGCCTAAAGCCGCTGGTTGTGCTGCGCGATCAGGACAATGCGCAACGACTCATGGACGGCCAGATCGACCTCTGGGCCACCGGCGATCCCGCCGGGCGTTATCTGGCGCGTCAGGTGGGCGTGACGGGGCTCAAGACGGTGCTGCGCTTCAATAGCGCTCAACTCTACCTCGCGTTGAACAAGAACGTGTCGGATGAACTGGTGGCGAAGCTTCAGGCCACGCTGGATCAATTGCGTAAAGACGGCGTGGTCGACGAGATCATGGCGCGCTACCTTTAACCTGCAGTCACCAGCTCCCACGACTGCAGCACGGCAATCAGCGGGACAAACACAGTCAAAAATGTGGGAGGCTCCGCCAAGTCTTCGACTTAGCGCTGTCGCGCAGCAAACTGGGGCCTCTGTGGCGAGCGGGCTTGCCCCGCGTTGGGGTGCGAAGCGCCCCCAATCAAGCAAAACGCGGTGTACCTGATACGGCTCAGCGCCTGGTTTTGGGGCTGCTGCGCAGCCCAACGCAGGACAAGCCTGCTCGCCACAGGAATGTGGCTGACTGAAACTTCAGGTTTTAAAATCAATACGTTATTTTGTGTTTGATAAGAGCTGGCTTGCCTGCGAAGGCGTCGGCCCGGTAAACATGGATGCTGACTGACGCACCGCTTTCGCAGGCCAGGCACACCGCCGCTCACATAGGGGTCTGCTCTTAACTGAATAGCATTAGGGCAATCCTGCTCCCACAGTGGTATGTCGCCATCTTGGCTAACGGTACTGGCCGTTCTTGCCATGGCGGCCCATGGCCTGATTGCTGCGCAGGCTGATCATCGATTTGATATCGATCCATTCGACGCCTTGTGCCTTGAGCCGGGGCAGTTCGCGCTCCAGCACCGCCAGGGTTTGCGGATAAGGGTGGCCGATCATCACCACCGATCCCTGCTTGTGCGCCAGCTTGATCGCGGTTTGCAGTTGGGTGGTGATGGCCGCTTCGGTGCGTTCGTCATCCAGAAACACATCCCGCGAGACACTGGCCAGGCCAATCTTTTGCGCCTCGGCGGCGGCAACGGTCTGCGCGCTGGTGCGGCTGTCGACAAAGAACTTGTGACGACGCTGCAGCTCGCCCATCAGCCAGGCCATCGCCTGCGGCTGGGCGGTCATGCGGCTGCCCATGTGATTGTTGATGCCAGCGGTGAAAGGCACGGCTTCGAAGGCGGCGTCGAGGCGCTTGCCGAGTTCCTCGATGGGCAATTCAGGGTGCCAGGCGAACGGGCCGGTGGCCGGGTCCATGGGCATGTGCAGGATCACGATCTTGCCGGCCTTGTGGGCTTCGCGGGCGAATTCGGCGGCGTGGGGCGTGTCGGGCATGATCGCGGTGGTGACCGGCCCAGGCAGGGCCAGCACACGCCGATCCCGTGGCAGGTTTTGCCCCAGGTCGTCGATGATCAGGGTCAGGTAGGCCTTTTGAGATTCGCCGGCAGGCGTCGCGTGGGCGACACCTGCCAGGCTGCACAGCACGGCGATAATCAGGGCAAGGCGCATATCAACGGTTGCGCGTGATGCTCAGGCCCTTGAGCAGGCTCAACGCCTGGGCCAACTGGTAGTCGTCGTCCTGTGGCATCGGCTTGGCTTTGGCGCCGCTGCCGGTAGGCTGGTCGGCGCCGCCGTTGCCATTGCCCAGGTGACCTTGCAGGTCGGCCTCCTTGTAATACTCGCTGTCGATCTCGTTGGTGATCTTGGCCTTGCGCACCTCAATGTCCGGCACGATGCCCTGGGCCTGGATCGAGCGCCCGTTCGGCGTGTAGTACAGCGCAGTGGTGATTTTCAGGGCGCGCTCGTTGTTCAGCGGCAACACGGTTTGCACCGAGCCCTTGCCGAAGCTGGTGGTGCCCATCAGCACGCCGCGCTTCTGGTCCTGCAGGGCACCGGCGACGATTTCCGAGGCCGAGGCGCTGCCGCCGTTGATCAGCACGGCCAGTGGCACGTTTTCGCTGAGGTCGTTACCGGTGGCCGAGAAACGCAGCTCGGAATTGGCGATGCGGCCCTTGGTGTAGACGATCAGGCCCTTGGTGATGAAGTGGTCGACCACTTCCACCGCCGATTGCAGCACGCCGCCCGGGTTGTTACGCAGGTCGAGCACGATGCCGTTGAGTTTCTTGCCGTTGTCCTTGCGCAGCTTGGCCAGGGCCTTGGCCACTTCGTCGCCGGTCTTGACCTGGAACTGAGTGATGCGGATGTAGCCGTAACCCGACTCCAGCAATTGGCTCTTCACGCTCTTGACCGTGATGGTCGCGCGGGCCAGGGTCACGTCAAACGGGTTGCCGCCGTCGCGCACCAGGGTCAGGGTGATTTTCTGGCCGAGCTTGCCGCGCATCTTGTCGACGGCTTCGGTCATGGTCTGGCCGCGGGTGGGCTGGCCGTTGATCTTGACGATCAAGTCGCCGGCCTGGATGCCGGCCTTGGACGCCGGGGTGTCGTCGATTGGCGAGACCACTTTGATCTGGCCGTCTTCAGCGCCCACCTCAATGCCCAGGCCACCGAACTCACCGCTGGTGCTTTCCTGCAGCTCGGCGAAATCTTCCGGGCCAAGGTACGCAGAGTGCGGGTCGAGGTTGCTGAGCATGCCCTTGATGGCATTTTCCAGCAGGGTCTTGTCGTCTACCGGTTCGACATAGGCTGCCTTGATGCGGTCCATGACCTCGGCAAAGGTGCGCAGCTCGTCCAGCGGCAACGGCGCCTTGGTGGTCGCGGCAGAGGTCGCGGCTGTGGCGGCGGGTGCGGCCGCAGCGGCCTGATCGGCGAAAGCCAGCGGCGCGCCGGTCACCAGGGCGATCGTCAGGGCCAGCGAAGTGAGGCGGGACAAATGCAGCATGTCGAACGAACTCCTAATGTAGGTACGGCCCTATCCTTGGGAACGGCACCATTGTGCAGGGTCGCTCGGGCGGCCCTGCTGACGAATAGCGAAGTACAGCGCCGGGGTGTCCTGGCCACCACTGTTACCCACAGTGGAGATGGATTCACCGGCTTTTACAACATCACCTGCCGACTTGAGTAATGTCTGATTGTGGCCGTAAAGGCTCAAATAGCCATTGCCGTGGTCAAGAATCACCAGCAGGCCAGCGCCGCGCAGCCAATCGGCGAACACCACGCGCCCACCGTGAACGGCGTGGACCTGGCTGCCGGCAGCGGCGCTGATCATCACGCCATCCCACTTGGCGCGGGTGTCATCGCCACGGGTTTCACCAAAGCGTGCCAGTAATCGACCATCAACCGGCCATGGAAGTTTGCCGCGTGCTGAAGCAAAAGGGCCGCCGAACGACTCGCCGGTGCTGGAAACCAGCGGGCCGGGCGCTGCACGCGCCGGTTTACGCGGCGCTGGCGCGTCGGTGGTGGCCGCCTGTTCGGCCTCACGCTGGCGCTTTTTTTCGGCTTCCTGCTGGGCGATCAGCGCTTTTTGCCGCGCCTCTTCAGCCTCGCGAGCCTGGCGGGCCAGGGTTTCCTCGATGGTTTTGAGCACCTTGGCCAGGTCGGCCTGGTCCTGCACGCGGGCCTGCAACTTGGCGTCGCGGGCCTTGACGTCGTCGTTGAGCTTGGCAAGGGCCAGCTGGCGTTCCTTGCGTACCTTGTCGAGCTGGTCACGCTGGGTATCGAGGACGGTTTTCTGGTCGAGCAGCTGCGATTGCTGGTCGGCGATTTCCTGTTCGACATTGGCCAACTGGCGCAGGGTTTCGTTGAACCCTTTCAATTGCTCCAGCCGCGCTTTGCTCAGGTAATCGTAATAGGTCAGGGTGCGTGCGAATTTCTCGGGGTTCTGCTGATTGAGCAGCAGCTTGAGGTATTCCTGGCGGCCGCTCTGGTAAGCGGCGCGGGCCTGGATCGCAATCAGGCGTTGCTGTTCAACGCGTGCACTCTGGAGTTTTTTTTTCTCAGCGTCGAGTCGCTCCAGTTCCGACTCGCTCTTCTTTAGTTCTTTTTGCAGCTCCTGGACTTGCTTCTCCAGCTTGCCCATCTCGGTTTCCGTACCGCGCAGGTCTTTCTGCACCCCGGATTTTTCTTCCTGGAGTTTGCCGAGCAGTTTTTTCAGCTCGGTAATGTCCTGACGCGTAGCGTCCAACTGTTGTTGGGTTTGTGCGCGCTCATCGGCAAACGCCGGTTGGAGCAGGCAGACAAGAGCAAGGGTAATCAAGGCGCGAAGCATAGAGGCGGGCGACACCAGGGAAATGGACGGCCTAGTATGCCCGCCAAGCGCGGCAAAAAAAACGCCCAATTGGGACTCGCGAGCAAGTTATGCGCCGAGTGGCGCGAGTGTGGCGAAAAGATATCGACTAAACACTGGAAGTACAGGTGGGAGGGAGCAAGCCCCCTCCCACACTGTCCTTTGGTGTTTTATAGACTTAAACCAGGATCGAGGTCCCGGTCATCTCTTTGGGCTTCTCCATCCCCATCAGCATCAGCATGGTCGGCGCCACATCTGCCAGTACGCCGCCGTGACGCACCTTGAAATCGCGCTTGCCCACATAGATGAACGGTACCGGCTCGGTGGTGTGGGCGGTGTGGGCTTGACCGGTGGATTCGTCGGACATCTGCTCGCAATTGCCGTGGTCGGCGGTGATCAGGGCTTCGCCGCCGACCTTTTCCAGCGCATCCACAATGCGACCCACGCACAGGTCCAGGCATTCCACGGCCTTGGTCGCCGCTTGCAGGTTGCCGCTGTGGCCGACCATGTCGCCGTTGGCGTAGTTGACCACGATCACGTCATAACGCTGGTGCTCGATGGCATCGACGATTTTGTCGGTCACCTCAGGCGCGCTCATTTCCGGCTGCAGGTCGTAGGTGGCCACTTTTGGCGATGGGATCAGGATGCGTTCTTCGCCCGGGAATGGTTCTTCACGCCCACCGGAGAAAAAGAAAGTTACGTGGGCGTACTTCTCGGTCTCGGCGATGCGCAGCTGGGTCTTGCCATTTTTGGCCAGGTAATCGCCCAGCACGTTGTCCAGGCTGCTCGCGGCAAAGGCGGCGGGGGCCGGGATGCTGGCGGCGTATTGGGTCAGGCCCACGTACTGGACTTTGGGCTGGCGCGCGCGCTCGAACTCCTTGAAGCCATCTTCGACGAACACGCGGCTCAGCTCGCGGGCGCGGTCGGCGCGGAAGTTCATGAATACCACAGCGTCGCCGTCTTCGACCTTCACCGGCTCGCCGATGGTGGTGGCCTTGACGAACTCGTCGCTCTCGCCACGCGCATAGGCCGCTTCAAGACCTTGCTGGGCGGTGGCGGCATTGAATTCGGCCTGGCCGTCGACGATCAGGTTGTAGGCCTGGGCGACGCGGTCCCAGCGGTTGTCGCGGTCCATGGCGAAGTAGCGCCCGACCAGGCTGGCAATGCGGCCCTTGCCCAGGGCGGCGAAGGTGGCGTCCAGCAGTTCGATGGACGATTGCGCGCTTTTTGGCGGAGTGTCGCGGCCATCGAGGAAGGCGTGCAGGTAGATCTTCTCGGCGCCGCGCTTGAAGGCAAGCTCGGCCATGGCGACCAGGTGGTCCTGATGGCTGTGTACGCCGCCGTCGGACAGCAGGCCCATGAAGTGCACGGCCTTGCCGGCGGCCACTGCTTTATCGACCGCTGCGCAGATGGTCGGGTTCTCGAAGAACTCGCCGTCGCGGATCGCTTTGGTGACGCGCGTGAAGTCCTGGTATACCACTCGTCCGGCGCCGAGGTTCATGTGGCCCACTTCCGAGTTGCCCATCTGGCCGTCCGGCAGGCCCACGTCCATGCCCGATCCGGAGATCAGGCCGTTGGGCACGGTGGCGGTCAGGCGGTCCAGCACCGGCTTGCGCGCCGCGTATACCGCGTTGTCGTGGTGGCTTTCACTGTGTCCGAAGCCATCGAGAATTATCAGGACCAAAGGTTTAGGCGTGGTAGTCATAGATCCTCTCGCGGCGGTAATAAAGGAAGGCGTTTGAAAAGTGAGTGGCAGTTTAAAGCGAAGTTCAGACTGAGTCACCGCTTTACAGGGGTTGGCCCCCCCTGACGGCTGTGTATACTTACCGCCATTTTAACGCCCTGGAACCTCCTTGATGGTTGATCACCTGATTGCATTTGCCACTGCCCACTATCTGCTCGTGGGTGCTTTCGTCATCCTGCTGGCGCTGCTGATCGCTCACGAGATGAGCCGTGGTGGCCGCAGCCTGAGCACGTCGGAGCTGACCTCGCTGGTCAACAAGGACGAGGCCGTCGTGGTGGACATTCGCCCGGCCAAGGATTTCGCCGCCGGCCACATCGTCGGTGCCCTGAACATTCCTCAGGACAAGCTGATCGCGCGCCTGCCCGAGCTGGAAAAGCACAAGGCCAAGACCATCATTCTGGTCGATGCCCAGGGCCAGCACGCCGGCACCCACGCTCGCGAAATGCTCAAGCTTGGTTTCACCGCCGCCAAGCTGTCTGGCGGTATCGGCAGCTGGAAGGCCGATAACCTGCCGCTGGTGAAGTGATATGAGCCAGGTTGTCGTGTATTCCAGCGATTGGTGCCCTTACTGCATACGGGCCAAGGCCTTGCTGGAGAAGAAGGGCGTTGCCTTCGAAGAGATCAAGGTCGACGGCAAACCCCAGGTGCGCGCCGAAATGGCCCAGAAGGCGGGGCGCACGTCCGTGCCGCAGATATGGATCGGCGCCAAGCACATCGGTGGTTGCGACGACCTGTTTGCCCTTGAGCGCGGCGGCAAGCTCGATGCGCTGCTCGCCTGACTCCCAACCCTAACAGCCCCCAAGATCAAGGACCTGCGATGACTGACCAACAGAACACCGAAGCAGCAGAAGCCCAAGGCCCACAATTTTCGCTGCAGCGCATCTACGTGCGTGACCTGTCGTTCGAAGCGCCGAAAAGCCCGGCCATCTTCCGTCAGGAATGGACCCCAAGCGTTGCGCTGGACCTGAACACCCGTCAAAAGGCGCTGGAAGGTGACTTCCATGAAGTCGTGCTGACTCTGTCGGTTACCGTCAAGAACGGTGAAGAAGTGGCCTTCATCGCCGAAGTGCAACAGGCCGGTATCTTCCTGATCCAGGGCCTGGACGAAGCGTCCATGAGCCACACCCTGGGCGCGTTCTGCCCGAACATCCTGTTCCCGTATGCCCGTGAGACCCTGGACAGCCTGGTTACCCGTGGCTCGTTCCCGGCGCTGATGCTGGCTCCGGTGAACTTCGATGCGCTGTACGCGCAAGAGCTGCAGCGCATGCAACAGGAAGGCACGTCGACCGTTCAATAAGTCGATGCCGTAAAAATGTGGGAGGGGGCTTGCCTCCGATTGCAGTGGGTCAGCTACAGATAAGCTGGCTGATCCACCGCTATCGGGGGCAAGCCCCCTCCCACATTTGTTATGTGTGTTATTTGAAACCGAGTTGGCGCCAGCCTTCGTACACGGCGACGGCTACGGTGTTGGACAGGTTCAGGCTGCGGCAGCCCTCGCGCATCGGCAGGCGCAGGCGATGACCCTCGGGCAGCGCGTCGAGCACCTCGGCCGGCAGGCCACGGCTTTCCGGGCCGAACAGGAACGCGTCGCCGTCGGCAAAACTGGCATCATGGAAGGGCCGCGAACCCTTGGTGGTGAACGCGAACAGCCGGGGGTGGCCCAGGCTTTCCAGGCAACTGGCAAGGTCGGCATGGCGCTTGAGCGTGGCGTACTCGTGGTAGTCCAGCCCGGCGCGGCGCAGGCGCTTGTCGTCCATGTCGAAGCCCAGAGGCTCGATCAAATGCAGGTGGCAGCCACTGTTGGCGCACAGCCTGATAACGTTGCCGGTATTCGGCGGAATTTCTGGTTGAAAAAGGATGACGTGAAACATGCACGGCTCCGAAGGCAAAGATGCGCTGCATTCTACCCCTGAAGACGATCCGAGGCCGAAGCTATTGCCGCGTGTGATGGGCTCTTTGGCCATTGTCGGCTTGATGGTGGGGTTGATGATTGGTCGCCTGACCATTCCGGACCCGGTGGAGCTGCTGCGGGTGGAGACTGTCGCTGACGGCGTCGTGGTGTGGTTCAACCGCGAACCCAAGCTGCATGGCGAACACATCGACGGCACTGTGGCACTGCTGTTCGGCGCGCAGGGCAAGTCTGCCGGAGGGCAATTGCAGGTCAATGAAAGTCTGGTGAACTGGCGCGTGCGCAAGACCGATGGTGGCCTGCTGCTGAACCTGGTGTCAGCTCGGCCGCTGCGCGGGGAGTGGAAGGGCGAGTCGTTCGACGACCGCTGGCGGTTGGAGGTCCATCTCCAGGAGCAATAAAAGAGGGAGTTCCCGGCCTGCCTGTACCAGGGCTCCCAAAACGGGGTGAAGCCAGAGGCTTCGGTGTTAAAGAGGGGATTCTCGGCCTGCCTGTACCAAGGTCCCCGAAACTGGGTTGTACAAGGGTTATTGCAGGGCGCGTGCCAGAGTTTGCATGGTTTGCTAAAAACGTTTGCCATAAAGCGCAAAGCCCCGGAATACGGGGCTTTGGTGTTTTCAGCTTTAAACTTTTTTTCAATGGGTCTGGTTTTTGGGCGCGGTGTTCATGCCCGATGCCGGTTCATGGTGCATTGAAGCGGTGCACGTTCCGAATGTGTATGCAGATCCAAATGTGGGAGGGAGCAAGCCCCTCCCACATTTGAACGGTGATGGATGCTGACAAGTATCAGGCGTCATCGCCCTCGTCGTCGTCCCCGCCATCCACCTTCATCCCCAGCTCCTTGATCTTGCGCGTCAGGGTATTGCGTCCCCAACCCAGCAACACCGCCGCGTCGCGACGACGCCCGGCCGTATGCTTGAGCGCGGTTTCGATCATGATCCGCTCGAACGCCGGCACCGCACTGTCCAACAGGTTCGACTGGCCGCGTGCCAGCGCCTGGTCGGCCCATTGGCGCAGGGCCTGTTCCCAGTTGGTCACCGGGGCTGAATCCTGCGGCAGGCTCAGCAATTCCGGCGGCAGGTCGCTGATATGCACTTCGCGCCCGGACGCCATCACCGTGATCCAGCGGCAGGTGTTTTCCAGCTGGCGCACGTTGCCCGGCCACGGCAGGTTCTTGAGGTATTCCTCGGTCTCGGTTTTCAGCAACTTCGGCTCAACCGCCAGCTCAAGGGCAGCGCGGCTGAGGAAGTGGCGCGCGAGGGTGGGGATGTCTTCGCGACGGTCCGACATGCGCGGAATATGGATGCGGATCACATTGAGGCGGTGGAACAAGTCCTCACGGAATTTGCCCGCATGCACCAGGGTTTCCAGGTTCTGGTGGGTCGCAGCGATGATGCGCACATCTACCTTGACCGGCGTGTGTCCGCCAACCCGGTAGAACTCGCCGTCCGCCAGTACGCGCAGCAGGCGGGTCTGGGTATCGGCCGGCATGTCGCCGATTTCATCGAGGAACAGCGTACCGCCGTCAGCCTGTTCGAAGCGTCCGCGACGCAAGTTGGCCGCGCCGGTGAACGCGCCCTTCTCGTGGCCGAACAGTTCGGATTCCATCAGGTCCTTGGGGATGGCGGCCATGTTCAATGCAATGAACGGCGACGCTGCCCGAGGGCTGTGACGGTGCAGGGCGTGGGCCACCAGTTCCTTGCCGGTGCCCGACTCGCCGTTGATCAGCACGGTGATGTTGGAATGGCTCAAGCGGCCGATGGCGCGAAACACTTCCTGCATCGCTGGCGCTTCGCCGATGATTTCCGGGGTGCGGGTCAGGGCCGGTGGCGCTTCCTGATTCTGCTGTTCCTGGGCGTGCTGGTTGGCGCGTTTGACCAGCGCCACCGCCTCGTCCACGTCGAACGGCTTGGGCAGGTATTCAAAAGCCCCGCCCTGATAGGAGGCGACAGCGCTGTCCAGGTCCGAATGCGCGGTCATGATGATCACCGGCAGGCGCGGGTGCTGCTCACGAATCCGCGCCAGCAGGTCCAGGCCACTGGCGCCGGGCATGCGGATGTCGGAGATGATCACGTCGGGCTGCTGACGCGCCAGGCGGCTCATGACGCCGTCGGCGCTGTCGAAGCTCTGGGTGGTCATGCCTTCCTGTTGCAGGGCTTTCTCCAGGACCCAGCGGATAGAACGGTCGTCATCGACGATCCAGACAGTTTCACTACGGCTCATGTCGATGGGGCTCCTTGTTCCAGTGGCAGAAAGATCGAGAACGTGGTGTGGCCGGGATGGCTCTCACATTCGATCAGGCCCTGATGCTGGCTGATGATGTTCTGGGTAATGGCCAGGCCCAGTCCGGTACCGTCCGGACGGCCGCTGACCATGGGAAAGAAAATGGTGTCCTGCAGGTCCGCAGGAATGCCCGGGCCGTTGTCGATGATCTCGACCTTGGTGACCAGGCGATGGCGTATGTGGCCAATGGTGAACTGGCGCAACGCGCGGGTGCGCAGGCTGATGCGGCCCAGGCGCAACTCGTTCTGGCTGCTGATGGCCTGCATGGCATTGCGCACGATATTGAGTACCGCCTGGATCATCTGTTCGCGGTCGATCAATACGTCGGGAATGCTCGGGTCGTAGTCGCGCACCAGCGTGATGCAGCCCTGGCTTTCGGCCTCGACCAGTTGGCAGACGCGTTCGAGCACTTCGTGCACGTTGGTCATCGCCAGGGACGGCAGCTTGTTGGAACCGAGCATGCGGTCCACCAGATTGCGCAGGCGGTCGGCCTCTTCAATGATGACGTTGGTGTAGTCCTTGAGATGCTCCTCGGGCAGCTCGCGCGCGAGCAACTGCGCTGCGCCGCGAATACCGCCGAGGGGGTTCTTGATCTCATGGGCCAGGCCGCGCACCAGCATCTTGCTGGTTTCCTGCTTGGACAGCTGGGCTTCTTCCTTGGTGATGCGCAGCAAGCGATCACGCGGGTGCACTTCCAGCAGCAGCAGAGTGGCGCCGTTGCTCAGGATGGGGGTTACGGCGTAGTCGACGGTCAGCGTCTGGCCGGTGAGGGCGGTGAGCATCGCTTCGCGCTTGGTAAACGGGTGTGCCTGCTCGACCGCCTGGCGCAACGAGCTCAGGGCTTCGGCGGACTCGGTGAACAATTCGCTGATGAACTGCCCATGGCTGCGCTGGCCGCTGATGGCCAGGAGCATCTCCGCCGCGGGGTTCATGTACTCAAGGCGCAAGTCGGCATTGAGCAGGATGGTCGCGGTGGTCAGGTTGTCGAGTAACAAACGGTGCAGTGCATCGCTGATGGTCATCAGGACCTCTTTTGGAGCAAGGCGCAGGCTTGAGGCACACGCTGATACAAGGAAAATGCAAAAACCAAACCAAGGCTCCGAAAAGAAGCGCGCAGGCCCTGAAATAGGGGGTTCAGGCGCGAAACTGTGGCGTTCTGCCAGCTTGAGCGGGAAGTTTCGAACCAAAATGGGATCGGCGAATGGGTAGGGTGCAGACTGTCGCACTAATATAGTGCGATTTTGTGAAGGTTGTTCAGGAAGGTGTCAGAGAGGGTCCTGAATGCATACAGGCCAATGTGGGAGGGGCAAGCCCCCTCCCACATTTTTAATCGGGTTACAGGCCTAGCCTTTGTAGATGCACAACTCGGCCGTGGCGCGGATCATCGCCAACTGGCGCAGCGGGTCGTTGAGCGGTTCATGCACGGCTTCGGCCAGCCATTGCGGGCACTGCGGATCCGTGCGCTGAGGGGTGAAATCAGCCAGTTGCTTGAGCAGGCTCTTTTGCAGCTCATCCAATTGCGGGCGGATTTGCTTGACCAGGTCAGGGCGCGGATCGTCGGGCGCCTTGCCCTGGAACTGCCAGTCGGACAAGTGGGTGTACTGCACCAGTTTGTTCGCTTCGATCTGTGCCGAGAAGAACTGCTCGGCGGCGGCAGGGTCGAGCTTGTAGCTCGGTGCCTGGGCGACAACGCTGGCGATCACTTCCTGCTCGCGCTTCCTGTCTTCCACAGGCTTGTGGCTGTCCCACTTGCTCAGGGCCACCTGGTCGGCGATCTCCAGACGCTCGGCGATGCTGTTGAGCAGCGGCTCAAGGGTGGGCGGCGCGGCACTGGCGGTGGCGCTGGCAAACATCAAGGCAAACAAAAAACGTACTTTCAAAGGTGATCTCCTTGTGGGAGGGGGCCTGCTCCCGATGGCGGTGGGTCAGGTTATACAGGTATTGCCTGACACTCTGCCATCGGGGTATGCCCCGTCCCGCATTCTTCATGCTCAGGCAAAAAAAAGACCTCCGAAGGAGGTCTTTTTTCATCACGCCGCCTTAGGCGGCGCTACCGGATCAGCAGCTGTAGTACAGCTCGTATTCCAGTGGGTGTACGAAGGTGCGCACCTTGATTTCTTCAGCGCTCTTGAGCTCGATGTAGGCATCGATGAAGTCGTCGCTGAACACGCCGCCTTTGGTCAGGAACGAACGGCCCTTGTCCAGCTCTTCCAGGGCCTCTTTC
The DNA here is from genome assembly GCF_034354675.1 of Pseudomonas sp. MH9.3. NCBI lineage: Bacteria > Pseudomonadati > Pseudomonadota > Gammaproteobacteria > Pseudomonadales > Pseudomonadaceae > Pseudomonas > Pseudomonas sp. MH9.3. The sequence goes on from NZ_CP133785.1 coordinate 4,114,573, forward strand.
AGGCTGCCGCACACTTGCGGGATTTCCTTGGCCTCTTCAGGCGGCAGGTCGTACAGGTTTTTGTCGGCGGCGTCGCCAGGGTGGATCTTGTTCTGGATGCCGTCCAGGCCAGCCATGACCAGCGCAGCGAAGGCCAGGTACGGGTTGGCTGCCGGATCCGGGAAACGTGCTTCGATACGGCGAGCGCGCGGGCTGGACACGTAAGGAATACGGATCGAGGCCGAACGGTTACGGGCCGAGTAGGCCAGCATCACCGGCGCTTCGAAACCTGGGACCAGACGCTTGTAGGAGTTGGTCGACGGGTTGGTGAAGCCGTTCAGGGCCTTGCCGTGCTTGATGATGCCGCCGATGAAGTACAGGGCGGTGTCGGACAGGCCGGCATAGCCTTCGCCAGCGAAGGTGTTCTTGCCATCTTTGGCGATGGACAGGTGAACGTGCATGCCCGAACCGTTATCGCCGTACAGAGGCTTTGGCATGAAGGTCGCGGTACGGCCGTAGGCAACGGCGGTGTTGTGTACGCAGTATTTCAGGGTCTGAACTTCGTCAGCCTTGGCTACCAGGGTGTTGAACTTCACACCGATTTCGTTCTGGCCGGCAGTGGCCACTTCGTGGTGATGCACTTCGATGACCAGGCCCATGTCTTCCATGGCGTTGCACATGGAGGTACGGATTTCGTGGTCGTGGTCGAACGGTGGCACCGGGAAGTAGCCGCCTTTGATGCCTGGACGGTGGCCATGGTTGCCGCCTTCCACGTCCTGGTCGGACATCCAGGAGCCTTGCTCGGAGTAGATTTTGAACATGGAGCCGGAGATGTCGGACTTGAACTTCACTTGGTCGAAGATGAAGAACTCTGGCTCCGGGCCCACGAATACGGTGTCACCGATACCGGTCGACTTCAGGTATTCCTCGGCACGCTTGGCGATCGCACGCGGGTCGCGGTCGTAGCCTTGCATGGTCGAAGGCTCGATCACGTCGCATACCAGGATCAGGGTAGGCTCTTCGGTGAACGGGTCGAGTACGGCAGTGCTGTCGTCCGGCATCAGGATCATGTCGGAAGCTTCGATGCCTTTCCAGCCAGCAATGGAGGAACCGTCGAACATTTTGCCTTCTTCGAAGAAAGCATCATCCAGCGCGTCGCGAGCCGGCATGGTCACGTGGTGCTGAGTGCCTTTTGTGTCCGTGAAGCGCAGATCAATCCATTTAACGTCATGATCTTTGATGAGTTGAACCGACTTCGACATGGTGTCCTCCGGGTGGCTTCGGGCTGGGGTAGTGGAGTTAGCCCTTAGAATGTGGGTGATGCCGGCGCGGATAGTCCGCCATGGCAACCTGCCTCACAAGAGAGCAAATTGCATGCCAGTGCGCCAACATGGGTTTTGTGCTCCAAATGCGACCCTATAAAGGTGCATAACGACAAATGGCAAAAAGATGCGCACTGCAATGTAGCGTTGCCCGATGAAAATGCACGCATTTAGTGCGCGTCAAGTGCAGTGCATATTAACTGGTTAAACCTTGAGCGATTTCCGCTATAATCCGCGCCCCCCTTTTTCAGCAGGCCCGGCACGCGCTGTTTCCATGAAATTAATCGTAAAAGTCTTCCCTGAAATCACCATCAAGAGCCGACCGGTACGGATGCGTTTCATCCGTCAGTTGGCCAAGAACATCCGTGCCGTGCTCCGCGATCTGGACCCGGCTGTGGTGGTCAACGGTGTGTGGGACAACCTCGAGCTGGAAACCCGCCTGACCGACGCCAAAGCCCTGAAGGACATGACCGAGCGCCTGAGCTGCATGCCGGGCATCGCGCATTTCCTGCAGGTGGACGAGTACCCGCTGGGCGACTTCGATGACATCACCGAGAAGTGCAAACTGCACTTTGGCGATGAGCTGGAAGGCAGGATTTTTTCGGTACGCTGCAAGCGCGCCGGCAAGCATCCGTTCAGCTCCATGGATGTGGAGAAATACGTCGGCAGCAAGCTGCGTCGCGAGTGCGGCGCGGCCGGAATCTCCCTCAAAGCGCCGCAAATTGAAGTGCGCATGGAGATTCGCGACCAACGGTTGTTTGTGATCCACAGCCAGCACAACAGCATCGGCGGCTACCCGCTGGGCGCCCTGGAACAGACCCTGGTGCTCATGTCCGGTGGTTTCGACTCCACGGTGGCGGCCTACCAGATCATGCGCCGCGGCCTGATGAGCCACTTCTGCTTCTTTAACCTGGGCGGGCGTGCACACGAATTGGGCGTGATGGAAGTCGCGCACTTTATCTGGAAGAAGTACGGCAGCTCCCAGCGCGTGCTGTTTGTGAGCGTGCCGTTTGAGGAAGTGCTGGGCGAAATTCTCGCTAAAGTCGATAACAGTCATATGGGCGTGGTTTTGAAGCGTATGATGTTGCGCGCTGCGTCCCGCATTGCCGATCAGTTGCAGATCGACGCGCTGGTGACCGGCGAAGCGATCTCCCAGGTGGCCAGCCAGACGCTGCCCAACCTGTCGCTGATCGACTGCGTGACCGAGAAGCTGGTGTTGCGCCCGCTGATCGCCAGCCACAAGCAGGACATCATCGACCTGGCCGAAGAAATCGGCACCGCCGATTTCGCCAAGCATATGCCGGAATACTGCGGGGTCATCTCGGTGAACCCCAAGACCCACGCCAAGCGCAACCGCGTGGAGTATGAAGAACAACAGTTTGATATGGCGGTTCTGGAGCGTGCGCTCGAGAACGCCAAACTGGTCCCGATCGATCGCGTGATCGACGAGTTGGGCCAGGATGTGCAGATCGAAGAAGTCAGCGAAGCCCTGGCCGGTCAGATCGTCGTCGATATCCGTCACCCGGATGCCGCCGAGGATGAGCCGCTGGAAATCGCCGGCATCGACGTACAAACGCTGCCGTTCTATGCATTGAACGCGCGTTTCAAGGAACTGGATAACAGCCGTCAGTACCTGCTGTATTGCGACAAAGGCGTGATGAGTCGCCTGCATGCCCACCATTTGCTCAGTGAGGGGCATGCCAATGTGCGCGTTTATCGACCGAGCTAAGAGCCCGGGGCTGTTTGCCTGTGGCCTGCGTCACCGGCCCCCCGACTCTGCCGTCAAGCTGTAACGGCAAGGCCTGACTCTACTGTTAATCGCTGCCACGACCTGTCAGCACACCGAATCCTCTGATCGAGATACACAAGTGATCGAAAATCTACGTAACATCGCCATCATTGCTCACGTTGACCACGGTAAAACCACCCTGGTAGACAAACTCCTGCGTCAATCCGGCACCCTGGAGCGCAACGAGCTCAACGACGAGCGCGTGATGGACTCCAACGACCAGGAAAAAGAGCGCGGTATTACCATCCTGGCGAAAAACACCGCAATCAACTGGAACGGCTACCACATCAACATCGTGGACACCCCGGGCCACGCCGACTTCGGCGGCGAAGTAGAACGCGTAATGTCGATGGTCGACTCCGTGCTGCTGCTGGTTGACGCTCAAGACGGCCCTATGCCGCAAACCCGTTTCGTGACCAAGAAGGCGTTCGAAGCCGGCCTGCGTCCGATCGTGTGCATCAACAAGGTTGACCGTCCAGGCGCGCGTCCGGACTGGGTTCTGGACCAGATCTTCGACCTGTTCGACAACCTGGGCGCCACCGAAGAACAGCTCGATTTCCAGGTGATCTACGCCTCGGCCCTGAACGGTATTGCTGGTCTTGACCACACCGACATGGCTGAAGACATGACCCCGCTGTACCAGTCGATCGTCGACAACGTACCGCCGCCGAAAGTTGACCGTGAAGGTCCGTTCCAGATGCAAATCTCGGCACTGGACTACAACAGCTTCCTGGGTGTTATCGGCGTTGGCCGTATTGCCCGTGGCAGCGTCAAGCCGAACACCCCGGTTGTGGCTATCGGCGCCGACGGCAAGAAGCGTAATGGTCGTATCCTGAAGCTGATGGGCCACCACGGTCTGCACCGCATCGACGTTGAAGAAGCATTTGCCGGCGACATCGTGTGCGTCAGCGGCATGGACTCGCTGTTCATCTCCGACACCCTGTGCCAGCCGGACACTGTCGAGGCGATGAAGCCTCTGACCGTTGACGAGCCAACCGTTTCGATGACCTTCCAGGTGAACGACTCGCCGTTCTGCGGCAAGGAAGGCAAGTTCGTGACCTCCCGTAACATCAAGGAGCGTCTGGACAAAGAGCTGCTGTACAACGTTGCACTGCGCGTTGAAGAAGGCGACTCGGCTGACAAGTTCAAAGTCTCCGGCCGTGGTGAGCTGCACCTCTCGGTACTGATCGAAACCATGCGTCGCGAAGGCTTCGAAATGGGTGTTGGTCGTCCGGAAGTGATCATCCGTCAGGTTGACGGCGTGAAGCAGGAACCGTTCGAAAACGTCACCATCGACACCCCTGAAGAATCCCAGGGCAAGGTCATGGAAGAGATGGGCCTGCGTAAGGGCGACCTGACCAACATGGTGCCGGATGGCAAGGGCCGTGTACGTCTGGAATACAACATCCCTGCTCGTGGTCTGATCGGTTTCCGTAACCAGTTCCTGACCCTGACCAACGGCGCTGGCATCCTGACCTCGATCTTCGATCGCTACGACACCATGAAGTCCGGCGACATGTCCGGTCGTCAGAACGGTGTTCTGGTATCGGTAGAAACCGGCAAGGCGCTGACCTACTCCCTGGAAACCCTCCAGGCGCGTGGCAAGCTGTTCGTTGAACACGGTCAAGAGATCTACAACGGTCAGATCGTTGGTCTGAACAGCCGTGACAACGACATGGGCGTCAACCCAACCAAAGGCAAGAAGCTCGACAACATGCGTGCTTCGGGCAAAGACGAAACCATCGCTCTGGTCCCACCTGTTCGCTTCACCCTGGAACAGGCCCTGGAATTCATCCAGGACGACGAGCTGTGCGAAGTGACGCCTAAGTCGATCCGCCTGCGTAAAAAGATCCTGGACGAAGGCGAGCGTACCCGCGCTGCCAAGAAATCCAAGAACTGAGTTAACTCAGGCTGAATAAAAACGCCCCCGGTCGAAAGGCCGGGGGCGTTTTTTTATGCCTGCAGTTTTGGTGGTGGCCGTACTGGCCTCATCGGGGGCAAGCCTCTTCCCGCCTTTGAATGTGTTCACAGATCAAAATGTGGGAGGGGCTTGCCCCCGATAGGGCCCTCAACAGCCCCACAAAACCCGAATCAGAACTTATCGAGGGTCTTGAACTTGGTCTCGCGCACCACTTCCTTCGGCTTGTACGCGCAGTACCCCGGCCGCGGGCCGATTTTCGGGTGGTTGCGGCAGGTATCCGGGCGCTTGTCATAAATAGTGCAGAAGCGCGTCTTACGATCCAGGTACAGGCAATCGTTGTTGCTCATGCGCTGCAGGGTAAAGATCTCGGATTTGTTGTTGTAGCGCTCCACGATGCCTTCCTTCTGCAACCGCTTGGCGATGTTCTTCGGCGGGTCACCGCGCTCGAATTCGTCGACGATGCCAATGCGGATCAGGTCCTTGATCTTCACCTCTACCGGCAGCGTGCAGCAGCTGGACACGCAGCCGCCGCACATGTGGGCGGAATATTTCTGCCAGGTTTCCAGACGGTCGAGTTCCGCGGCGGCGATCAGTTGAGGCTTCATCAAGGTTCCAGGGTGGGGCGGTAGCAGGGCGCGCGATCATACCGGGATTGGTGGTTTTTTGAACAATATTTTGCGGGTTTCAGCCAAAAGGCACGCCTGAGCCAAAAGCGGGCACGGCGCCTGCATCAAATTCACCAAACCGTTAATGAGTTAAAAAACTGACGAACCGCAGCCGCTACCGTCTGTCAGACGGTCTAGGCTCTAGCAACTCCTTCTATCTCGCCCGAGGTCGCAATTGATGTCTCAGGAACCACTTGCACGAGAAGCAGAGGTAGCCGCATTTCGCGATGCCGTCTTGACCAAACTCACTTACGCGGTGGGCAAGGACCCGGATCACGCCTTCGACCACGACTGGTTCGAAGCCATTGCCCTGGCCGCCCGCGACCAGATGGTCGACCACTGGATGGACCACACGCGGCGTATCTACCGCAAAGGCCAGAAGCGGGTGTATTACCTCTCGCTGGAATTTCTTATTGGCCGCTTGCTCTACGACAGCTTGAGCAATCTGGGCGTACTGGAGATCGCGCGCGACGCACTGGCTGAGCTGGGCGTCGACCTTGAGCGCATTCGTCTGCTGGAGCCCGATGCGGCGCTCGGCAACGGTGGTCTGGGGCGTCTGGCCGCGTGCTTCATGGAAAGCATGTCCACCCTCGGCATCGCCGGGCATGGTTACGGCATCCGCTACGAGCACGGCTTGTTCCGCCAGGCGATTGTCGATGGCTGGCAACAGGAGCAGACCGAACGCTGGCTGGATTTCGGCAACCCATGGGAATTCGAACGCGCCGAAGTGATTTACCCGATTGGTTTTGGCGGCAGCGTCGAAACCCTGCCGGATGCGTCCGGCAAGATGATCCAGGTGTGGACGCCCGGCGAAACCGTGCGCGCGGTTGCCTACGACACGCCGGTGGTCGGCTGGCGCGGTGCCAGCGTCAATACCCTGCGCCTGTGGCGTGCGCGCGCCGTTGAGGACTTGCACCTGGAGCGCTTCAACGCCGGTGACCACTTGGGCGCCGTCGCCGAAGTGGCCCGCGCCGAAAGTATTTCCCGCGTGCTTTACCCGGCCGACAGCACCGAAGCCGGGCAGGAACTGCGCCTGCGCCAGGAGTACTTCTTCGTCTCCGCTTCGTTGCAGGATCTGCTGCGCCGCCACAAGAACATGCACGGCTCGGTCCTGAGCCTGGGCGAACACGCCGCGATCCAGCTCAACGACACTCACCCGTCCATCGCCGTGGCCGAACTGATGCGTCAACTGGTGGACCTGCACGACATTCCCTGGGAAGCCGCGTGGGACGTGACCGTCGAAACGCTGTCCTACACCAACCACACCCTGCTGCCTGAAGCCCTGGAAACCTGGCCGGTCGGCTTGATGGAGCGCATGTTGCCCCGGCACATGCAGATCATCTACCTGATCAATGCCCAGCACATCGACTCGCTGCGCGCCAAAGGCATCCACGATTTCGACGTGCTGCGCGCCGTTTCGCTGATCGAAGAAGACAACGGCCGCCGCGTGCGCATGGGCAACCTGGCGTTCCTCGGTTCCCACAGCGTCAACGGCGTATCCGGCCTGCACACCCAGTTGATGCGCAGCACCGTGTTCTCCGAACTGCACAAGCTCTACCCGGAACGCATCAACAACAAAACCAACGGCATTACCTTCCGCCGCTGGCTGTACCAGGCCAACCCCAAGCTCACGCAGATGCTGGTGGAAGCGCTGGGGCCGGACATTCTCGACACCATGGAAACCCGCCTGACGGAGCTTGAAACCTTCGCCGAGAAACAGGCCTTCCGCAAAGCCTTCGCCGACCAGCGCCTGCACAGCAAGCGTGCGCTGGCCGAGATCATCCATGAGCGCCTGGGCATTTCGGTCAACCCGGCGGCGATGTTCGACGTACAGGTCAAGCGTATCCACGAGTACAAGCGCCAACTGCTGAACCTGCTGCACACCGTGGCGCTGTACCAGGCGATCCGTGCCGAGCCGGGCACCGACTGGGTGCCGCGGGTGAAGATCTTCGCGGGCAAGGCGGCGGCGAGCTATCACCAGGCCAAGCTGATCATCAAGCTGACCAACGACATCGCGCGCACCGTGAACAACGACCCGACCGTACGTGGTCTGCTCAAGGTGGTGTTCCTGCCCAACTACAACGTGAGCCTGGCAGAAAGCATCATCCCGGCGGCGGACTTGTCGGAGCAGATTTCCACCGCCGGCTTCGAGGCCTCGGGCACCAGCAACATGAAGTTCGGCCTCAACGGTGCGCTCACCATCGGCACCATGGATGGCGCGAATGTGGAGATGCACGAGCAGGTCGGCGCCGAGCACATGTTCATCTTCGGCCTCAGCGCGCAGCAGGTGGAAGCCCGCAAGCACGCCGGTGAATTCAGCGCCGGGCCGGACATTGCTGCATCCCATCGTCTCAACGACGTGCTGCAGGCGATTCGCGGCGGGGTGTTCTCGCCGGATGATCCGGGCCGCTACGTGGGCCTGATCGACGGGCTGATCGACTACGACCGCTTCCTGGTGTGCGCCGACTTCGATTCCTACTGGGACGCCCAGGCACGGGTCGAAGCGCACTGGCACGACTCCAAGGCGTGGTGGCGTTCGGCGGTGCTCAACACCGCGCGCATGGGCTGGTTCAGCTCGGACCGCACCATCCGCGAGTACGCCACCGAAATCTGGAAAGCGCTCGACTAAACGCTGCAATGCACAGTGCGGGAGGGGGCTTGCTCCCTCCCGCATTGGATCTGTTGCCAGACCATGAACTCTATTGCGCTTAAATCCTCTGATGAGAGGATTTAAGCCCCGACTCGCGCTAAACTGCGCGGGTTTTCAGCCCCCCATTGTCCGGAGCCTTACATGTCCCGCGTTACCTTGAGTCGCTATTTGATCGAGCAGACCCGCAGCAATAACACGCCTGCCGATCTGCGCTTCCTTATCGAAGTGGTGGCGCGTGCCTGCAAGGAAATCAGCCACGCCGTGTCCAAAGGCGCATTGGGGGGTGTCCTGGGCAGCATGGGCACTGAAAACGTGCAGGGCGAAGTGCAGAAGAAGCTCGACGTGATCTCCAACGAGATCCTGCTCGAAGCCAACGAATGGGGCGGTCACCTGGCTGGCATGGCGTCCGAGGAAATGGACAATGCCTACCAGATCCCGGGCAAATACCCGAAGGGCGCCTATCTGCTGGTATTCGACCCATTGGACGGCTCGTCCAACATCGACATCAACGCACCGGTCGGCACCATCTTCTCGGTACTGCGTTGCCCCAACGAATACCTGAGCCAGAACGAAGCGCTGAACGAAAAGGCCTTTCTGCAGCCAGGCACCGAGCAGGTGGCTGCCGGCTACGCGATCTACGGCCCGCAGACCATGCTGGTGCTGACCCTGGGCGACGGCGTAAAAGGCTTCACCCTGGACCGCGAAATGGGCAGCTTCGTACTCACCCACGAAGACATCACCATTCCTGCGTCCACCCAGGAGTTTGCGATCAACATGTCCAACCAGCGTCACTGGGAAGAGCCGGTGACCCGCTATGTTGGCGAGCTGATGGCTGGCGAAGAAGGCCCGCTGAAGAAAAACTTCAACATGCGCTGGGTGGCTGCAATGGTGGCCGACGTGCACCGTATCCTCACCCGTGGTGGCTTGTTCATGTACCCACGCGACAGCCGCGAGCCGTCCAAACCGGGCAAGTTGCGCCTGATGTACGAAGCCAACCCGATGTCGTTCCTGGTTGAGCAGGCTGGCGGCGCGTCCACCGACGGTCACCAGCGCATCCTCGACATCCAGCCTGAAGGCCTGCACCAGCGTGTGGCGGTGTTCCTGGGTTCGAAGGAAGAAGTTGAGCGCGTGACGTCGTATCACAAGAAGTAAGCGCGTGCGATAAACAATCCGCCGTGTTGTGAGGCGGATCACCGTTGAAGAAGCCCCGAAACGTTTCAGCGTTTTCGGGGCTTTTTTTGTTTTTGCGCGTCGGGAACCAGACCCCCCTTTTCCCTTCTAAGGTTCTGGCAGATACCCACGCTGCTTCGCCCTTCCAGGAGTTTATCCATGTCGTTACGTCGTCTCGCCTTGCTGACTTTTTGCGTGCTGCTGGCCGCTTGCAGCAAGGTCAATCAAGAGAATTACGCAAAGTTGTCGGCCGGGATGCCCAAGGCTGAGGTGGAGTCGTTGCTGGGCACGCCGACTGACTGTTCCGGCGCACTGGGCATGTCCAGCTGCACCTGGGGCGATAAAAACAGTTTTATCAGCGTTCAATATGCCGGTGACAAGGTTGTGTTGTTTTCCGGGCAAGGCCTGAAGTAAACCGGGGCGCAAGCCTGCGGGAGAAGAAGAATGATGCGTTTTGTTTTGTTCCTTTGCGCCAGCCTGTTTTTGGCAGGCTGCGCCAGCCATTCTGGCGATGATCTGCAACCCAAGACCGCGAGCAACGTCAACCTCAAACGTTACCAGGGCACCTGGTACGAGTTGGCTCGATTGCCGATGTACTTCCAGCGCAACTGCGCGCAGTCGGAAGCCCGCTACAACCTGCTGCCGGATGGCGACATGTCGGTGTTCAATCGCTGCCTGACCACCGAGTGGAAGTGGGAAGAAGCCAAGGGCACCGCCACACCGCAAGTGCCGGGCAAGACCGACAAGCTTTGGGTGGAATTCAATAACTGGTTTACTGCGCTGCTGCCGGGCGTTGCCAAGGGCGACTACTGGGTGTTGTACGTCAGCGATGACTACAAGACCGCCATCGTGGGCAGCCCGAGCCGTCGCTACATGTGGATCCTGTCGCGTACACCAACGGTGAGCGCTGAAACTCGTGAAGACCTGCTCAGCAGGGCGCGGCAACAGGGCTATGACACCACACGCCTGATCTTCCGCACCTCGGACAAGCAGATGGCCAAGACCTCGCAATAACCTCGACAACACCCTGAACCGAATGTGGGAGGAAACTTGCTTCCGATAGCCGTGCATCAGTCGCTATATTCATGACTGACATGCCGCAATCGGGAGCAAGCCCCCTCCCACATTTTTTATCCGAGTAGAGTCCTCAACACCTGCGTGAAGGCCCTCGCGCTTTCCTCTTCGTCGGCATGATGCCCCTCGCGCACCACCCATTTGCCGTTCACCAGCACATCACGCACCTGCCGATCTCCTCCGGCGAACAGCCAGCGATTGAGAATCCCATCTCCGCTCGCCGTGGCCAGGTACGGATCATTACCGTCAAGCACGATCCAGTCCGCCCGCTTGCCCACTTCCAATCGACCCACCGGTTGCCCCAGCGCCTGGGCCCCACCGTCCAGCGCGGCATCAAACAGCGTGCGGCCGACCATCGGCTGATCGGAGCGATACAGACGATTGCGCCGCTGATCCCGCAACCGCTGGCCATATTCCAGCCAGCGCAATTCCTCCACCACGCTCAGCGACACATGGCTGTCGGAGCCGATGCCCATGCGCCCACCCTGGGCGAGAAAATCCACCGCCGGGAAAATCCCGTCACCCAGATTCGCCTCAGTGGTCAGACACAACCCTGCAATCGCACGGCTTCTGGCCATGCGCGCGACTTCGTCCGCATCGGCATGGGTGGCGTGCACCAGGCACCAGCGCTCATCGACCTGAACGTTGTCATACAGCCATTGCAGCGGACGCTTGCCGCTCCAGGCCAGGCAATCGTCAACTTCTTTCTGCTGCTCGGCGATGTGGATATGCACGGGGCACGCCTTGTCGCCGGCTGCCAGCACGTCGTGGATCTGCTGCGGGGTGACCGCGCGCAGCGAGTGGAAACACAGCCCCAGCTGCTGCGCCGGTTGTGCCGCCAGCATCGGTCGCAAGCGGGTCTGCAGGTCCAGGTAACTGTCGGTGCTGTTGATAAACCGCCGCTGGCCCTCGTTCGGCGCCTGGCCACCAAACCCCGAGTGGGTGTAGAGCACCGGCACCAGCGTCAGGCCGATACCGCTGTGGGCGGCCGCCTGGCTGATCTGCCGCGACAGCTCGGCGCGGTCGGCGTAAGGCTGGCCGCTGACATCGTGATGCACGTAATGGAACTCGGCCACCGAGGTGTAGCCGGCCTTGAGCATTTCGATGTACAGCTGGCGCGCGATCACCTGCAACTGGTCCGGGCTGATCTTGCCGACCATGCGGTACATCAGCTCGCGCCAGGTCCAGAAACTGTCATTCGGGTTGCCCGCCACTTCCGCCAGGCCGGCCATGGCGCGCTGGAAGGCATGGGAATGCAGGTTCGGCATGCCGGCCAACAGCGGGCCTCTGAGCCGCTCGGCGCCGTCTGCGTCGGCATTGGCCTCGACCCGAGTCAGCAGTCCGTCGACGCCCACCTCAAGGCGTACATCGTTGGCCCATCCATCAGGCAGCAGCGCGCGTTCGGCAAAGAATGCGGACATGATCAGAAGACTCCGGTCGTGTGTTTATTTGTATATACATATACAGACGTTTGCCTGCTCGGTAAACTCCGGCAATCTATGCTTCTTTTTTCCCTGCAAGGATTCCCTGTGCCGACTCCGCCTGCCAAGTCTTCGCTGGCTGCCCACATGGACGAAAGTCCGGCGCCCTTGTATGCCCGCGTCAAACAGATGATCAGCCAGCAGATTCTCAACGGTAACTGGCCGCCCCATTACCGCGTGCCGTCGGAAAGCGAACTGGTCAGCCAGTTGGGCTTCAGCCGCATGACCATCAACCGCGCCCTGCGCGAACTCACCGCCGAAGGGTTGCTGGTGCGCATGCAGGGCGTGGGCACATTCGTCGCTGAACCCAAGAGCCAGTCGGCACTGTTCGAAGTGCACAACATTGCCGATGAGATTGCCTCGCGCGGCCATCGTCATACCTGCCAGGTCATCCACCTGTGCGAAGAGGCTGCCGGTTCCGAGCGCGCCGTTGCGCTGGAAATGCGTGAAGGCGGGCGGGTGTTCCACTCGCTGATCGTGCACTACGAAAACGATATCCCCGTGCAGATCGAAGACCGCTTCGTCAACGCCGCAGTCGCGCCCGACTACCTGCAGCAGGACTTCACCCAGCAAACCCCCTACGCGTACCTCAACCAGGTGGCGCCGCTCACCGAAGGCGAGCACGTGGTCGAAGCGATTCTCGCTGACGCCGCCGAATGCAAACTGCTGCAGATCGAGCCGAGCGAACCCTGCCTGTTGATTCGCCGGCGCACCTGGTCGGGCCGTCAGCCGGTAACCGCCGCACGCTTGATCCACCCCGGTTCCCGGCACAGCCTCGAAGGGCGTTTCAGCAAATGAGTGAAGTCAGCGTGTGGCGCGCCACCGACTATGTGCGCATGCCCTGGAAAAATGGCGGCGGCAGCACCGAAGAAATCACCCGTGATGCAGGCGAAGGCCTGGAGGGGTTTGGCTGGCGTCTGTCGATTGCCGATATTGCCGAATCGGGCGGTTTCTCCACCTTCGCCGGCTACCAGCGCGTGATCACCGTGATCAAGGGCGCAGGCATGGTGCTGACCGTGGACGGCGAGGAGCAGCGCGGCCTCTTGCCGCTGCAACCTTTCGCCTTCAGTGGCGACAGTCAGGTGTCCTGCCGCCTGATCACCGGGCCGATTCGCGATTTCAACCTGATCTATTCGCCCCAGCGTTACCACGCGCGTTTGCAATGGGTGGACGGCGTGCAGCGCTTTTTCAGCACCGCGCAGACGGTGCTGGTGTTCAGCGTGGCGGATGAAGTGAAGGTGCTGGACCAGAAGTTGGGCCATCACGATTGCCTGCAAGTGGAGGGTAATACCGGCTTGCTGGATATTTCCGTGGCAGGCCGTAGCTGCATTATCGAACTGACCGCGCGCGGTTAAAAAATGTGGGAGGGGGCTCGCTCCCTCCCACATTTCTCGGCGGTGTTTACAAAACGGTGCACCAATTTGTTACCGAATGCCCCAGCGTGATGCAACTCCAGTGTTTCGCCCTCGTTGAAAACACCCACCCAGGAAATTTCACAAAGCCCCCAAAGCCTTAATGCTCAAGGCTCCCGTGTATTCGATAAAAAATTCTCCCTGACCGCCTCATCAAGTTGGCCGCTCGATTGCATATGCTTGTACATACAAGTAAAGGTGTGTGCGTAAGACTCTTCTTCCCCACGCACCTGTTCGCGCATCGATCGCCCAGGAGTCAGCGTTGTGACCAAGCCTACCCAGTTCCGTGATGTCGAAATCCGTGCCGCCCGCGGTAACAAGCTCACCGCTAAAAGCTGGCTGACCGAAGCGCCGCTGCGCATGTTGATGAACAACCTCGACCCGCAAGTGGCCGAGAACCCGAAAGAACTGGTGGTGTACGGCGGCATCGGCCGTGCGGCGCGCAATTGGGAGTGCTACGACCAGATCGTCGAGAGCCTCACCCATCTGAACGACGACGAAACCCTGCTGGTGCAGTCGGGCAAGCCGGTCGGCGTGTTCAAAACCCACAGCAACGCGCCGCGCGTGCTCATCGCCAACTCCAACCTGGTGCCGCACTGGGCCAGTTGGGAACACTTCAACGAACTGGATGCCAAGGGCCTGGCCATGTACGGCCAGATGACCGCTGGCAGCTGGATCTACATCGGCAGCCAGGGCATCGTCCAGGGCACTTACGAAACCTTCGTCGAAGCCGGTCGCCAACATTACGACAGCAACCTCAAGGGCCGCTGGGTGCTCACCGCCGGCCTCGGCGGCATGGGTGGCGCGCAGCCACTCGCGGCCACGCTGGCCGGTGCCTGCTCGCTGAACATCGAATGCCAGCAGGTCAGCATCGATTTCCGTCTGGCCAGCCGCTATGTCGACGAGCAGGCCACCGACCTCGACGACGCCCTGGCCCGTATCGCCAAATACACCCAGGAAGGCAAGGCCATTTCCATCGCCCTGCTGGGTAACGCTGCCGAAATCCTGCCGGAGCTGGTCAAGCGCGGCGTGCGCCCGGACATGGTCACCGACCAGACCAGCGCCCACGACCCGCTCAACGGCTACCTGCCGGCCGGCTGGACCTGGGACGAATACCGCGCCCGCGCCAAAACCGAGCCGGCCGTCGTGATCCAGGCCGCCAAGCAGTCGATGGCCGTGCATGTAAAAGCCATGCTCGAATTCCAGAAACAGGGCATCCCGACGTTCGACTACGGCAACAACATCCGCCAGATGGCCCAGGAAGTCGGCGTGGAAAACGCCTTTGATTTTCCGGGCTTCGTGCCGGCCTATATCCGCCCGCTGTTCTGCCGTGGCATCGGCCCGTTCCGCTGGGCTGCGCTGTCGGGCGACCCGCAGGACATCTACAAGACCGATGCCAAAGTCAAAGCGCTGATCCCGGACGACGCCCACCTGCACAACTGGCTGGACATGGCGCGTGAACGCATCAGCTTCCAGGGCCTGCCGGCGCGTATCTGCTGGGTCGGCCTGGGCCAGCGCGCCAAGCTGGGCCTGGCGTTCAACGAAATGGTACGCAGCGGCGAGCTGTCGGCGCCGGTGGTGATTGGCCGGGACCACCTCGACTCCGGCTCGGTCGCCAGCCCCAACCGCGAAACCGAATCCATGCAGGATGGCTCCGACGCCGTGTCCGACTGGCCGCTGCTCAACGCCTTGCTCAACACCGCGAGCGGCGCGACCTGGGTCTCGCTGCACCACGGCGGTGGCGTGGGCATGGGCTTCTCCCAGCATTCGGGCATGGTCATCGTCTGCGACGGCACCGATGAAGCGGCCGAACGCATCGCGCGGGTATTGCACAACGACCCGGCCACCGGGGTGATGCGGCATGCGGACGCCGGCTACCAGATCGCGATCGACTGTGCCAAAGAGCAGGGCCTGAACCTGCCGATGATCAAATAAAGACCGGCTCGGTTGTTGTGGGAGCCGGGCTTGCCCGCGATGCAGGCGACTCGGTTTGTCAGTAAGACCGAGGTGATGCCATCGCAGGCAAGCCAGCTCCCACAGAAGAGCAATGCGCATGCAGAACAATCCATCAGAGGTTGAACAACAATGGCTGTAAATGACGCTCGTGCAAGCAGCACCCCGCTGATCGAAAAACGTTCGATCGACTACATCCCGGAAGCGGAAAGACACGGTCGTCTCTTGAGCCAGTTCACCCTGTGGCTCGGCGCCAACCTGCAGATCACCGCCATCGTCACTGGGGCCCTGGCCGTGGTGCTGGGCGGTGATGTGTTCTGGTCGTTGATCGGTCTGTTGATCGGCCAACTGATCGGCGGCGGCGTCATGGCCCTGCATGCGGCGCAAGGGCCCAAGCTCGGCCTGCCGCAGATGATCTCCAGCCGTGTGCAGTTCGGGGTGTACGGCGCGGCCATCCCGATTGTGCTGGTGTGCCTGATGTACCTGGGCTTCACCGCCACCGGCACCGTGCTGTCCGGCCAGGCGCTGGGCCAGCTGTTCGGCGTCAGTGACAGCACCGGTATCCTGATGTTCGCCAGTGTCATCGTGCTGGTCACGGTGCTTGGCTATCGGGTGATCCATTTCATCGGCCGCGTCGCCAGCGTCATTGGGGGGGTGGCGTTTGTCTATCTGTTCAGCCGCCTGATGAGCCAGGCCGACGTTGGCGCGCTCCTGCAAATCCGTCACTTCAGCTGGAGCAGTTTCCTGCTGGCGGTGTCGCTCGCGGCCTCCTGGCAGATCGCGTTCGGCCCGTATGTGGCGGACTATTCACGCTACCTGCCGAGCCGTACGTCCTCACTGAAAACCTTCCTCGCCGCCGGTGCCGGTTCGGTGATCGGCGCGCAGGTGGCGATGATCCTCGGTGTGTTCGCCGCCGCGTTGTCCAACGGGCAATTCGCCGGTCACGAAGTGGCCTACATCGTCGGCCTGGGCGGCACGGGGGCTACCGCTGCGTTGCTGTATTTCAGCATCGCGTTCGGCAAGGTCACGATTTCCACCCTGAACTCCTACGGCAGCTTCATGTGCATCGCGACCATCATCAGCGGCTTTCGCGGTCGCCTCGAAGTCACGCGCTGGCAGCGTCTGGGGTTCGTGCTGGTCATCGTCGGCGCGGCAACCCTGATCGCGCTGCTCGGCCAGCACTCGTTCCTCGGTGCGTTCAAGTCGTTCATCCTGTTTCTGCTGGCGTTCTTCACGCCGTGGAGCGCGATCAACCTGGTCGACTATTACTGCATCACCCGCGAGCGCTATGACGTGCCGGCCCTGGCCGATCCGAACGGACGCTACGGACGTTGGAACCTGCTGGGCATCAGCGTCTATGTGTTTGGCGTGCTGGTGCAGTTGCCGTTCATTTCCACCCAGTTCTACACCGGCCCGCTGGTGGCCGCCCTCGGTAACGTGGATATCTCCTGGATCATCGGCCTGGTGCTGCCCGCCGGCCTGTATTACCTGTGCGCAAAAAAATGGCACAGCGCGGTACCTGACCACCTGATCCTGCCGCCAGAGCAGGGCGCTGCGCCAATAAAAACCAGGCCGGTTGCACAGGCCTGATGGGACGTGGACAGGGCAGGACGCCTACTGACTGCCGTAATCCATTTCAAGATTGGGAGCGTCACCACAATGAAAATACATAAGACCCTGCTGGCCACTCTGTTTCTGGCAAGCGCCGGCGCCCAGGCGGCCGGTTGGTGCGAATCCGGCAAGCCGGTGAAGTTCGCAGGCCTCAACTGGGAAAGCGGCATGCTGCTGACCGATATCCTGCAAACCGTGTTGGAAAAAGGCTACGACTGCAAAACCGACAGCCTGCCGGGCAACTCCATCACCATGGAAAACGCCCTGGGCAGTAATGACATTCAGGTGTTCGCCGAAGAGTGGGTGGGCCGCAGCGAAGTCTGGAACAAGGCCGAGAAGGCCGGCAAGGTCGTGGGCGTCGGCGCGCCTATCGTCGGTGCGATCGAGGGCTGGTACGTGCCGCGTTACGTGATCGAAGGCGACGCCAAGCGCAAGCTTGCCGCCAAGGCGCCGGACCTGAAGAACATCGCAGATCTGGCCAAGTACGCCCAGGTGTTCAAGGACCCGGAAGAACCGTCCAAGGGCCGCTTCTACAACTGCCCGGCCGGCTGGACCTGCGAACTGGACAACAGCGAAATGCTGAAAAGCTACGGCCTGGAGAACACCTACACCAACTTCCGCCCGGGCACCGGCCCGGCGCTGGATGCGGCGGTGCTGTCGAGCTACAAGCGTGGCGAGCCGATCCTGTTCTACTACTGGTCGCCGACGCCGCTGATGGGTCAGGTCGACCTGGTCAAGCTGCAGGAAAAACCCGGCGTGGATAAAAGCGTGAGCATCAAGGTCGGCCTGTCCAAGGCATTCCATGAACAGGCGCCGGAACTGGTGGCCGTGCTGGAAAAGGTCAACCTGCCCATCGACCTGCTCAACCAGAACCTGGGCCGTATGGCCAAGGAGCGCATCGAATCGCCGAAACTGGCGAAAATATTCCTCAAGGAACATCCTGAGGTCTGGCACGCCTGGGTCAGCGACGAGGCCGCCAAAAAAATCGACGCGGCCTTGTAGGTCAAGCGCGTCCGGCTACCCTGAAAGGCTGGCCGGGCGCCTGGCCACACCCCATTGGATCGAGAGCACGCTATGTTTCCTGAGAGTTTTACGTTTTCCATCGCCGACTGGGTCAACGAGTGGGTGGACGCATTGGTCACCAACTACGGCGATGTGTTCCGGCACATCTCCGACACCCTGCTGTGGGCCATCGTCAACCTGGAAGGCCTGCTGCGCGCCGCGCCCTGGTGGCTGATGCTGGCGATTGTCGGCGCCATTGCCTGGCACGCCACGCGCAAGGTGGTGACCACCGCCGTGATCGTCGGTTTGCTGTTTCTGGTGGGCGCCGTGGGCCTGTGGGACAAGCTGATGCAAACCCTGGCGCTGATGATGGTCGCCACGGTGATCTCGGTGCTGATCGGCATTCCGCTGGGCATCCTGTCGGCGCGCAGCAATCGCCTGCGGTCGGTGCTGATGCCGCTGCTCGACATCATGCAGACCATGCCCAGCTTCGTGTACCTGATCCCGGTGCTGATGCTGTTCGGCCTGGGCAAGGTGCCGGCGATCTTCGCCACGGTGATCTACGCCGCGCCACCGCTGATTCGCCTCACTGACCTGGGTATTCGCCAGGTTGACGGCGAAGTCATGGAAGCCATCAACGCCTTCGGCGCCAACCGCTGGCAGCAACTGTTCGGCGTGCAATTGCCGCTGGCCCTGCCGAGCATCATGGCCGGCATCAACCAGACCACCATGATGGCGCTGTCGATGGTGGTGATCGCCTCGATGATCGGTGCCCGTGGCCTGGGTGAAGACGTACTGGTCGGCATCCAGACCCTCAACGTTGGCCGTGGCCTTGAAGCCGGCCTTGCGATTGTGATTCTCGCGGTGGTCATCGACCGCATTACCCAGGCCTATGGTCGTCCACGGCATGAGGCGAGCAAATGACGAGCGTCAGCAAAATCGAAGTGCGCAACGTATTCAAGATTTTCGGCAACCGCTCCAGGGAGGCCTTGGCGCTGATCGGCCAGGGCAAGACCAAGGACCAGGTGCTGGCCGAGACCGGCTGCGTGGTCGGGGTCAATGACCTGTCCCTGAGCATCGCCACCGGCGAGATCTTCGTGATCATGGGCCTGTCGGGTTCCGGTAAATCGACCCTGGTGCGCCATTTCAACCGTCTGATCGACCCCACCAGCGGCGCGATCCTGGTGGACGGCGAAGACATTCTGCAGCTGGACATGGAAGCGCTGCGCCAATTGCGTCGCCACAAGATCAGCATGGTGTTCCAGAGCTTCGGCCTGCTGCCGCACAAGAGTGTGCTCGACAACGTCGCCTATGGCCTCAAGGTGCGCGGCGAAAGCAGGCAGGTGTGCGCCGAACGTGCAGCGCACTGGGTCGACACCGTAGGCCTCAAGGGCTACGAAAACAAATACCCGCACCAGCTTTCCGGCGGCATGCGCCAGCGCGTCGGCCTGGCCCGCGCGTTGGCCGCCGACACTGACATCATCCTGATGGACGAAGCCTTCAGCGCCCTCGACCCGCTGATCCGCGCCGAGATGCAGGACCAATTGCTCGAGCTGCAAAAGACCCTGCACAAGACCATCGTGTTCATCACCCACGATCTGGATGAGGCCGTGCGCATCGGCAACCGGATTGCGATCCTCAAGGACGGCAAGCTGATCCAGGTCGGCACGCCGCGCGAGATTCTGCACTCGCCGGCCGATGAGTATGTGGACCGGTTTGTTCAGCGGCGGGCGGCGGTGGTCTGATCAGGGTTTTGTGGTGAGGCGACTGGCCTCATCGGGAGCAAGCCCCCTCTCACATTTGAAATGCGCTTCCCTGTGGGAGGGGGCTTGCTCCCGATAGGGCCGGCAACGCTGCACAAACATTGAAGAAGGTACAAAGATGCCCCAGCCAGCAACAATCCTCATCGCCGACGCTCCCCTGCGCTGGCAGGACGTGGTCGCCGTCGCCCGCCACGGCGCCGTGCTCGAACTGTCGGGCCAGGCCTGGGCGCGCATCGACAATGCCCAGGCCATCGTGCAGCGCATCGTCACCAGCGGCGAGCGCGCCTATGGCGTCAACACCGGGCTGGGGGCGCTGTGCAATGTCTCGCTTGAGGGCGAACAGCTCAGCCAGCTGTCGCGCAACACCCTGCTGAGCCACGCCTGCGGCGTCGGCCCGGCGCTGAGTGACGAGCAGACCCGCGCGATCATCTGCGCCGCCATCATCAACTACAGCCACGGCCATTCCGGCCTGCATCGGCAGGTGGTGCAAGCGCTGCTGGCGTTGCTCAACCACGGCATCACCCCGCAAGTGCCGTCCCAGGGATCGGTGGGTTACCTGACCCATATGGCCCATGTCGGCGTGGCGTTGCTGGGAATTGGCGACGTCAGCTATCGCGGCCGGATCGTCCCGGCGCAGGACGCACTGAAAGCAGAAGATTTGCAGCCCGTGATGCTCGGCGCCAAGGATGGTTTGTGCCTGGTCAACGGCACGCCGTGCATGACCGGCCTGAGCTGCCTGGCCCTGGCCGACGCGCATCACCTGCTGCAATGGGCCGACGTGATCGGCGCCATGAGCTTCGAGGCCCAGCGCGGCCAGCTCGATGCGTTTGACGAAGAGATCCTCGCCCTCAAGCGCCACCCCGGTATGCAGCGCGTCGGCAGCAACCTGCGCGCGCTGCTCGCCGGCAGTGAAGTGATCGCCGGCAGCAGGGGCATCCGCACCCAGGACGCCCTGAGCCTGCGCTCGATCCCGCAGATCCACGGCGCCTCGCGCGATCAGGTGGAGCACGCGACCCGCCAGATCGAAACCGAGCTCAACGGCGCCACCGACAACCCGCTGCTGCTTGGCACGCCGGACCATTACCGCGTGGTGTCCCAGGCCAACCCCCACGGTCAGTCCGTGGCCATGGCCGCCGACCTGCTCGCCATCGCCATGGCCGAAATCGGCGCGGTGGCCGAGCGGCGCCTGGACCGCCTGATCAACCCGCACGTCAGCGGCCTGCCGGCCTTTCTGGTGAGCAATCCCGGGGTGAACTCCGGAATGATGATCGTGCAATACGTCGCCGCGTCGCTGTGCGGCCAGAACCGCCAGCTGGCGCAACCGGCGGTGCTCGACAACTTCGTCACCTCGGGCCTGCAGGAAGACCACCTGAGCATGGGCACCAACGCCGCGCTCAAGCTGCACCAGCTGCTGGCCAACGTGACGCGGATTCTGGCCATCGAATACCTGCTGGCAGCCCAGGCGTTCGAGTTTCTCAAGGACCAGCGCTTCGGCGCAGGCACCGATCGCGCCTGGCGTCTGCTGCGCGAGGTGGTCCCCGCGTATGAGCAGGACCGCTGGCTGGCGCCGGACATTGAAGCCGCCGCCAGGGTGCTCACCGACACTGCATTACCGAATTTGCATTGAAATCAAAAAATAATTCACAAGGAGCATGAACGTGACTGCACTCAACCTGATTCCAGGCCAACTGAGCCTTGCCCAACTGCGCACCGTCTACCAGCAGTCGGTCACCCTCAGCCTGGATGACAGTGCATCGAACCAGATCGAAGCCAGCGTCGCCTGCGTGGAACAGATTCTCGCCGAGAACCGCACCGCCTACGGCATCAACACCGGATTCGGCCTGCTGGCCTCGACCCGCATCGCCAGCGAAGACCTGGAAAACCTGCAGCGCTCGCTGGTGCTGTCCCACGCCGCCGGCGTCGGCGAACCCATCAGCGACGCGCTGGTGCGGCTGGTCATGGTGCTCAAGGTCAACAGCCTGAGCCGCGGGTTTTCCGGGATCCGTCGCCAGGTGATCGACGCGCTGATCGCGCTGATCAACGCCGAGGTCTACCCGCACATTCCGCTCAAGGGTTCGGTGGGTGCCTCCGGCGACCTCGCGCCCCTGGCGCACATGTCCCTGGTGCTGCTGGGCGAGGGCAAGGCGCGCTACAAAGGCGAATGGCTGACGGCCGTGGACGCGCTGAAAATCGCCGGCCTCACGCCGCTGACCCTCGCCGCCAAGGAAGGCCTGGCGCTGCTCAACGGCACCCAGGTGTCCACCGCCTACGCCTTGCGCGGGCTGTTCGAAGGCGAAGACCTGTTTGCCGGCGCGCTTGTCTGCGGTGGCCTCACGGTTGAAGCGGTACTGGGCTCGCGCTCACCGTTCGACGCGCGAATCCACGCTGCGCGCGGCCAGCGTGGGCAGATCGATGCGGCGGCGGCTTACCGATCGCTGCTCGGCGACAGCAGCCAGGTGTCGCAGTCGCACCAGAACTGCGACAAGGTGCAGGACCCTTATTCCCTGCGCTGCCAGCCGCAAGTGATGGGCGCCTGCCTGACCCAGTTGCGCCAGGCGGCCGAGGTGCTGGCGGTCGAAGCCAACGCGGTGTCGGACAACCCGCTGGTGTTCGCCGCCGAAGGTGATGTGATCTCCGGCGGCAACTTCCACGCCGAGCCGGTGGCGATGGCCGCCGACAACATGGCGCTGGCGCTGGCTGAGATCGGCGCGCTGAGCGAGCGGCGCATCTCGCTGATGATGGACAAGCACATGTCGCAATTGCCGCCGTTTCTGGTGGGCAATGGCGGGGTCAACTCAGGCTTTATGATCGCTCAGGTCACAGCCGCCGCGCTGGCCAGCGAGAACAAAGCCCTCGCTCATCCCCACAGTGTCGACAGCCTGCCCACCTCCGCCAACCAGGAAGATCACGTATCGATGGCCCCGGCCGCCGGCAAGCGTCTGTGGGAAATGGCCGAGAACACCCGAGGCATCCTTGCCGTGGAATGGCTGGCAGCCTGCCAGGGCCTGGACCTGCGCGAAGGCCTCAACACCTCGCCGGTACTTGAACAGGCCCGAGGCTTGCTGCGCGATAAAGTGGCGTTCTACGACAAGGACCGCTTCTTCGCTCCGGACATCATCGCCGCCAGCGAACTGCTTGCCGGTCGCTGCCTGAACGAGCTGGTGCCGGCGCAGTTGCTGCCGAGCCTGTAACGAGGAGGTTGGATGAAAACCCTTTGGCAACACTGTCACGTCGCAACCATGGCTGACGGCACCTACTCGATCATCGAGGATGCCGCCCTGGTCACCGCCGATTCGCTGATCGAATGGATCGGCCCGCGCAGCCAGTTGCCGGCGGCGGACTACGCTCAGGTGCATGACCTGCGAGGCGCCTGGGTCACCCCCGGGCTGATTGACTGCCATACCCACACCGTGTTCGGCGGCAACCGCAGCGGCGAATTCGAGCAGCGCCTTCAGGGCGTGAGCTATGCCGAGATCGCCGCTCAGGGCGGCGGCATTGCCAGCACCGTGCGCGCCACGCGTGCCGCCAGCGAAGACGAGCTGTTCGCCAGCGCCCACAAGCGCCTGCGCAGCCTGTTGAGAGACGGCGTGACCACGGTGGAGATCAAGTCCGGCTACGGCCTGGACCTGGCCAACGAACGCAAGATGCTGCGCGTGGCCCGTCGCCTCGGTGACGCGCTGCCGGTGAGCGTGCGCGCCACGTGCCTGGCCGCACACGCACTGCCGCCGGAGTACAAGGACCGTGCCGACGATTACATCGAGCATATCTGCAACGAGATGCTGCCGGCCCTGGCAGCAGAGGGGCTGGTGGATGCGGTCGACGCGTTCTGCGAGTACCTGGCGTTTTCCACCGAGCAGGTGGAGCGCGTGTTCAAGGTTGCCCGGCAGCTTGGCTTACCGGTGAAGCTGCACGCCGAGCAATTGTCGTCGCTGCACGGCTCCAGCCTGGCGGCACGCTACCACGCGCTGTCGGCCGATCATCTGGAGTTCATGACCGAGGAAGACGCCATCGCCATGGCCGCCTCTGGCACTGTCGCGGTATTGCTGCCGGGCGCGTTCTACTTCCTGCGCGAAACCCAGCTGCCGCCGATGGACGCCCTGCGCAAACACGGCGTGAAAATCGCCATCGCCAGCGACCTCAACCCCGGGACCTCGCCGGCACTGTCGGTGCGCCTGATGCTGAATATGGCGTGCACCCTGTTCCGCATGACGCCGGAAGAAGCCCTGGCCGGCGCCACCCGGCATGCGGCCACCGCGCTGGGCATGGGCGACACCCATGGTTCGCTGGAGGTGGGCAAGGTCGCCGATTTTGTCGCCTGGCAGATTGATCGCCCCGCCGACCTGGCCTACTGGCTGGGCGGCGACCTGGACAAACGCGTGGTGCGCCACGGCGTCGACGTCACTGTGTAAGGAGCATTGCTGTGGATAAGGTTCTGAACTTCAAACAAGGCCGCACGCCGCTGCTGATCAGCATGCCCCACGCCGGCCTGCGTCTCACGCCTGCGGTCGAGGCCGGGTTGATCCCCGAGGCACAAAGCCTGCCGGACACCGACTGGCACATCCCCACGCTGTACGACTTTGCCGAGGCGTTGGGAGCCAGCACCCTCTCGGCGGAGTACTCGCGGTTTGTCATCGATCTGAACCGGCCGTCGGACGACAAGCCGCTCTACGCCGGCGCTACCACCGGGCTGTATCCGGCGACATTGTTCGATGGTGTGCCGTTGTTCCTGGAAGGGCAGGTGCCGTCCGACGAGGAGCGCGTGACCTACCTGCAAAAGATCTGGGGCCCTTACCACCGTCAACTGCAGGAAGAGCTCGCGCGGCTGAAGGCCGAGTTCGGCTATGCGTTGCTGTTCGACGCACATTCGATCCGCTCGGTGATCCCGCACCTGTTCGACGGCAAGTTGCCCGACTTCAACCTCGGCACCTTCAACGGCGCCGCCTGCGACCCGGCGTTGGCCGGCCGGCTGGAAGCCGTTTGCGCCGGTCACCCGCAGTACACCCATGTGCTCAACGGACGCTTCAAGGGTGGCCATATCACTCGGCATTACGGTAACCCGGCGCAGGATATCCACGCGGTGCAACTGGAGCTGTGCCAGAGCACCTACATGGAAGAGGTTGAACCGTTCCGCTATCGCCCTGACCTGGCGGAACCGACGCGGGTGGTGCTCAGGCAGTTGCTTGAGCAGATGCTGGCCTGGGGTCAGGCGCGCTATGCATAGACACAACACAGAACGCCTGTGGAAGGGAGAAAGCCCGCTAACGTTGACTTTCAGGTAACCACATCCCTGTGGCGAGCGGGCTTGTCCCGCGTTGGGCTGCGCAGCAGCCCTGAAACCATGCTCTGCGAAGGGTCAGGTACACCGCGTTTTCCTTGATAGGGGGCGCTTCGCACCCCAACGCGGGGCAAGCCCGCTCGCCACAGAGGCTCCAGTTTGCGCCGTGGCAGCGCTAAGTGCCCCACATTGCAGGGTATTCACAGCGTTGCCTGCTCAAGGACATGCTCATTGCACAATTCGGGTTTATAGTGCCAGACGGCAAAATAAAAGACGTCCCCCCAGGGATGAACCCGACCCCCTACGGAGCGCGCAATGCAGACTTGGTACCCGCAGATCAAACCCTACGCCCGGCACGATCTGGCCGTCGATGACACCCATACCTTGTATGTCGATGAAAGTGGCTCCCCCGAAGGCTTGCCTGTGGTGTTCATTCACGGCGGCCCGGGCTCCGGTTGCGATGCGCAGAGCCGCTGCTATTTCGATCCGAACCTGTACCGCATCGTCACCTTCGACCAGCGCGGCTGCGGGCGCTCCACCCCCCGCGCGAGCCTGGAAAACAATACCACCTGGGACCTGGTCGCCGACCTTGAGCGCATCCGCGAGCACCTGGGCATCGACAAATGGGTGCTGTTCGGCGGTTCCTGGGGCTCGACGTTGTCCCTGGCCTACGCCCAGACCCACCCCGAGCGCGTGCATGGGCTGATCGTTCGCGGCATTTTCCTGGCGCGCCCGCAGGACATTCACTGGTTTTACCAGGAAGGCGCCAGCCGCCTGTTCCCCGACTACTGGCAGGACTACCTCGCGCCGATCCCGGCGGACGAGCGCCACGACATGATTGCGGCCTACCACAAGCGCCTCACCGGCAACGACCAGATCGCCCAGATGCACGCGGCCAAGGCCTGGTCCGGCTGGGAAGGGCGCATGCTCGGCCTGTGCCCGAGCCCACAACATGTGGAGCGGTTCTCCGAGCCGCAGCGGGCGCTGTCCATCGCGCGTATCGAATGTCACTACTTCACCAACAATTCCTTCCTGGAACCCAACCAGCTGATTCGCGACATGCACAAGATCGCCCATCTGCCTGGCGTCATCATTCACGGTCGCTACGACATGATCTGCCCGCTGGATAACGCCTGGGAGCTGCATCAGGCCTGGCCCAACAGCGAGCTGCAAGTGATCCGCGAAGCCGGGCATGCGGCCTCCGAGCCCGGCATCACCGATGCTCTGGTGCGCGCGACCGGCGAGATGGCACGGCGCCTGCTTGATCTGCCGCCAGAAGAAGCATGAAAGGGCTGCTGCAACGGGTGCGTGGCGCCCGGGTCGAAGTGGCCGGTGAAGTCGTAGGGGCCATTGACCAGGGTTTGCTGGTGCTGGTGGCGGTCGAGCCTTCAGATACGCCGCAAAGCGCCGACAAATTGCTGCACAAGCTGCTTAACTACAGGGTGTTCAGCGACGACGAGGGCAAGATGAACCTGTCGTTGAAGGACGTTGACGGCGGCTTGCTGCTGGTGTCGCAGTTCACCCTGGCGGCGGATACCAAAAGCGGGTTGCGGCCAAGCTTCACCACCGCGGCACCGCCGGCCCTGGGCGCGGCGCTTTTTGATCACTTGTTGTTACAAGCGCAACAATTGCATGGCAGGGTGGCTTCAGGGCGTTTCGGCGCCGATATGCAGGTGCATTTGGTCAATGATGGCCCTGTGACCTTCCTGTTACAGACGTGAATGTACTAAAAACGACTTCAAGGCCAAAAATCGTGGGGTTTCGCTATAAATACTTTGTTGTCCCTGATGCGTTGTCTCGCGGGCTACTAGATAATCGCGCGCTACGGGGATCAGCGTGGTTTGGTCCAATTTTGACTTAGGTAGAGACTTGTCTGACCACCAGCGGGGAATCATTTTCCCCCATGGGAGTCGGAACAATGCTCGCCAACCTGGCATTTAGATAGCTGGCCGTTGGTTTTTTGATCTGTTTTCGGCGAGGGTTGCTCGTGATTGTTAGTCCCTGTAATGCACCAAAATTGTCTGCCAAACGGTTACGAAACGCACTGGTAACGGGCTCTGCCCTGTTTTGCCTGTTCGGCGCGGGTCAACTGTGGGCATTCAGTCTGGACGATGTGTCGGCCAAGGCTAAAGAGCTGGCTGGGCAGAAATACGAAGCTCCGCGCAGCAATCTGCCGAACGAATTCCGTGAAATGAAATTTGCGGACTACCAGAAAATTCGTTTCCGCAACGAGAAAGCCGAATGGGCCGATCAGAACACCCCGTTCAAGCTGTCCTTCTATCACCAGGGTATGCACTTCGATACACCGGTGAAAATCAACGAAGTGACCGCCGACAGCGTTCAGGAAATCAAATACGACCCGACGCGCTTCGATTTCGGCGACGTCAAGTTTGATCCCAAGGCCACCGAACAACTGGGTTACGCCGGTTTCCGTGTGCTGTACCCGATCAACCAGAACGACAAGCAAGACGAAATCATGACCATGCTCGGCGCGAGCTATTTCCGCGTCGTCGGCAAGGGCCAGACCTACGGCCTGTCCGCGCGTGGCATGGCGATCGATACTGCCCTGCCGTCCGGCGAAGAGTTCCCGCGCTTCACCGAATTCTGGGTCGAACGCCCCAAGCCCGGTGAAAAACAACTGGTCATCTATGCGCTGCTCGACTCGCCACGCGCCACCGGCGCTTACCGCCTGACTCTGCGCCCTGGCAGCGACACCATTGTCGACGTCAAATCGCAGATGTTCCTGCGTGACAAGGTCAGCAAGCTCGGCGTTGCGCCGTTGACCAGCATGTTCCTGTTCGGCGCCAATCAGCCGTCCAAGGTGCTCAACTACCGCCGCGAGCTGCATGATTCCAGCGGCCTGTCGATCCATGCCGGCAACGGCGAGTGGATCTGGCGCCCGCTGAACAATCCAAAACACTTGTCGGTCAGCAACTTCGGCGTCGAGAACCCGCGTGGTTTCGGCCTGCTGCAACGTGGCCGCGACTTCAGCCACTATGAAGACCTCGACGACAACTATGACAAGCGCCCAAGCGCCTGGATCGAGCCTGAAGGCGACTGGGGCAAAGGCACCGTCGACCTGGTAGAGATCCCGACCGCTGACGAGACCAACGACAACATCGTTGCGTTCTGGAGCCCGGCCGAGCTGCCGAAAGTCGGCGAGCCGCTGGACGTTTCCTATCGCCTGCACTGGACCATGGACGAAAAAGCCCTGCACCCGACCGACAGCGCCTGGGTCAAGCAGACCTTGCGTTCGACCGGCGACGTCAAGCAGTCCAACCTGATCCGTCAGCCGGATGGCACCGTGGCCTACCTGGTGGACTTCGAGGGTCCGTCCCTGAAGAACCTGCCGCCCGATGCTCCGGTGCGCAGCCAGGTGAGCGTTGGCGACAACGCCGAACTGGTTGAAAACAGCGTGCGCTACAACGAGCACACCAAAGGCTGGCGTTTGACCCTGCGCATGAAGATCAAGGACGCAGGCAAACCGACCGAAATGCGTGCCGCACTGGTGCAGGATGTTGCCCCGCCTGCCCCCGAGCAGGACACCAGTCACGTGCTCAAGGCTGACAAAGTGCTGGCCAAGCAACACGAAAAACAGGCTAAAAAGGACGCCAAGGAAGCGAAAGACAAGGAAGCCAAGCAGCCGGACGCCGCCCCAGTCACACCAGAGCCGATCAAGACCGAACAAGTCCTGAGCGAGACCTGGAGCTACCAGTTGCCAGCCGATGAGTAATTCTCAAGCCAAGCCAGAGACGTTGTCCGAGTACCTGGCGCACCTGCCGATGACCGCTGAGCAACGGGCCGAACTGGCCGGTTGCTCATCCTTCAGCGAGCTGCACGAACGCCTGTCGTCCGCCACCTTCGACGCACCGGTCGACGCCGCCCAGGCGTCGGTTGGCCGGCGCCTGACGCTCAACAGCGCCGAAGAGCTGCAGGACGCGGAAATGCTCGCGCTCGATGCCAGCGGTCGCGTGTGCCTCAAGGCCACGCCGCCGATCCGGCGCACCAAGGTCGTGCCGGAGCCATGGCGCACCAATATCCTGGTGCGCGGCTGGCGCCGTATCACCGGGCGCTCCAACCCGCCCGCGCCACCCAAGGACGAGCGCGTATTGCCGGCCGCGCGCTGGCGTACCGTGGGTTCGATCCGCCGCTATATCCTGCTGGTACTGATGCTCGGCCAGACCATCGTGGCCGGCTGGTACATGAAAGGCATCATGCCGTACCAGGGCTGGTCGCTGGTCGACTTCGACGAGATCCGCAACCAGACCCTGCTGCAAACCGCCACCCAGGTCCTGCCTTACGCCCTGCAAACCAGCATCCTGATCATGTTCGGGATTCTGTTCTGCTGGGTGTCGGCGGGTTTCTGGACCGCGTTGATGGGCTTCCTCGAATTGCTGACCGGCCACGACAAATACCGGATCTCCGGTAAAAGCGCCGGCGACGAGCCTATTCCGAAAGACGCGCGCACTGCGCTGGTGATGCCGATCTGCAACGAAGACGTGCCGCGTGTATTCGCGGGTTTGCGCGCCACGTTCGAATCGGTGGCCGCCACCGGTGACCTGGATCGCTTCGACTTCTTCGTGCTCAGCGACAGTAACGAAGCCGACATCTGCATCGCCGAACAGCAAGCCTGGCTCGACGTGTGCCGCGAAGCCGGCGGTTTCGGCAAGATTTTCTATCGCCGTCGTCGTCGTCGCGTCAAGCGCAAGAGCGGCAACCTCGACGACTTCTGCCGTCGCTGGGGCGGTGAATACAAGTACATGGTGGTGCTCGACGCCGACAGCGTGATGAGCGGCGAATGCCTGACCAGCCTGGTGCGCCTGATGGAAGCCACGCCGGATGCCGGGATTATCCAGACCGCGCCGCGTGCGTCGGGCATGGACACCCTGTATGCGCGCATGCAGCAGTTCGCTACCCGTGTTTATGGCCCGCTGTTCACCGCCGGCCTGCACTTCTGGCAGTTGGGTGAATCCCACTACTGGGGTCACAACGCGATCATCCGCATGAAGCCGTTTATCGAGCATTGCGCCCTGGCGCCATTGCCGGGCAAAGGCGCGTTCGCCGGTTCCATTCTGTCTCACGACTTCGTTGAAGCCGCGCTGATGCGCCGTGCCGGTTGGGGCGTGTGGATTGCCTACGACCTGCCGGGCAGCTACGAAGAACTGCCGCCTAACCTGCTCGACGAACTCAAGCGTGACCGTCGCTGGTGCCACGGCAACCTGATGAACTTCCGCCTGTTTCTGGTCAAGGGCATGCACCCGGTGCACCGTGCGGTATTCCTCACCGGCGTGATGTCTTACCTGTCGGCGCCGCTGTGGTTCCTGTTCCTGGTGCTGTCCACCGCGTTGCTGGCGGTAAACACGCTGATGGAGCCGCAATACTTCATGGCGCCGCGCCAGTTGTATCCGCTGTGGCCGCAATGGCATCCGGACAAGGCGGTGGCGCTGTTCTCCACCACCATCGTGCTGCTGTTCCTGCCTAAACTGCTGAGCATCATCCTGATCTGGGCCAAGGGCGCGAAAGAGTTCGGTGGCAAGTTCAAGGTGACCCTGTCGATGCTGCTGGAGATGCTGTTCTCCATGCTGCTGGCGCCGGTGCGCATGATCTTCCACACCCGCTTCGTGCTCGCCGCGTTCCTCGGCTGGGCTGCGACCTGGAATTCGCCGCAGCGTGACGACGACTCCACACCCTGGAGCGAAGCGGTCAAGCGCCACGGTCCGCAAACCGTGCTCGGCTTCCTGTGGGCACTGCTGGTGGTGTGGTTGAACCCAAGCTTCCTGTGGTGGCTGGTGCCGATTGTCGGGTCGCTGATGCTGTCGATTCCGGTGTCGGTGATATCCAGCCGGGTCAACCTGGGTCTCAAATCCCGCGACGAGAGCCTGTTCCTCATCCCAGAGGAATACAACCCGCCGCAGGCGCTGCTGTCGACCGAGAAGTACACCCACGAAAACCGCTGGCACGCCCTCAATGACGGGTTCGTGCGTTCGGTGGTCGACCCGCAGCAGAACGCCCTCGCCTGTGCCCTGGCGACCTCGCGGCACCGTGAAGCGGAGCCGATCGAGTACCTGCGCGTCGAGCGTGTGCGCCATGCGTTGAAAGTCGGCCCTGCCGGCCTGACCAACGCCGAGCGTGTGGCCTTGCTCAGCGACCCGGTCGCCCTGGCTCGCCTGCATGAACAGGTATGGAGCGAAGGTCATGCCGAGTGGCTTGACGCCTGGCGTGCCTCGATCAAGGCTGATCCGCACGCGCCTTTGCTGCCACTGCAGCCACAAGTGTCGCGGGCCCAACCGGCCTGATTCAGACGCCCCGAGGGTTCTTCTCGGGGGCGTTTCCAGCGCGGATCCTACAGCGTTTCCGGCTTCTTCCTTTAAGCATTAACCCCTTGTTATTTCGAAACAAAAGACCTTTGTTCGAGACGTATTGCGGCGCCTGTGGCTGGGGTAGCATCGCCCCCCACATTCAATGCGCCACGGGGCACTCATGATCAAAAGGTTTTGTTCGGCACTGCTGATCGGCGCTGTCGCATTGACGCACGCCGGCGTGTCGGCGGCTGGTGCGCTGGACGACGCGGTGCGCCGTGGCGTGCTCAAAGTAGGCACCACGCCCACTTACACCCCTTTCGAAATGAAGGACAGGCAGGGACGCATTGTCGGTTTCGAGATCGACCTGCTGCGCACCATGAGCCGAGCCCTGGGTGTCGAGCTGGAGCTGGTCGTGGTGCCGTATACAGAGTTGGTGCCGGGGCTGATGGCGAAGAAATTCGACCTCATCGGCAGCGGCATGACCGTCACCCAGGAGCGCAACCTCGCGCTCAACTTCAGCGACTCCTTTATCGTGGTGGGCCAGACCGTGTTGCTGCATCCGCGCCTGGCCGGCAAGGTGTCCAGCATCGAAGACCTCGACGAGGCGGGTTATCACATCGCTGTCAATCAGGGCACCACCGGCGAGGCTGCCGCGCGACGTTTTTTGCGCACGCCCCGGTTCAGCAGTTTCGTCACCCCCGAGGAAGGTGTGCGGCAGGTGGTGGAGGGCAAGGCCGATGCGTTCATTCACGATGCGCCCTACAACCTGATTGCCATGGCGCGTCCGGAAAACGCCACGTTGCTGGCCCTGGAGCAGCCCTTCACCTTTGAGCCGCTGGCGTTCGGCCTCAAAAAGGGCGATTACGACAGCGTCAACTGGATCAACCACTTTCTCAATCAGGTGGCCCAGGACGGCACCTACGATCACCTGCACGACAAGTGGTTCAAGGACACTGACTGGATGGCGGACGTCGAGTGAAGGTCATGACGCCGACAAGATTTACCCGTGAAACCTTTGTGACAGGCAGCGAGTGAGTTAGGATCGCACCCCGAAATGGTGCAGCCCTTTTTGCACGCCGACCTTACAAGAATGGTTCAGGGGACTTGATGATGAAAAAGTATCTGTCGATGCTGATGCTCGGCGTCACTGCGCTGGTAACCGCCACGGCGGCCCAGGCCGGCGCCATCGATGATGCGGTCAAGCGCGGCACGCTCAAGGTCGGCATGGACCCGACCTACATGCCGTTCGAGATGACCGACAAGCGCGGTGAAATCATCGGTTTCGAAGTCGATATCCTCAAGGCCATGGCCAAGTCCATGGGCGTCAAGCTGGAGCTGGTGTCCACCGGCTACGACGGTATCATCCCGGCCTTCCTCACCGGCAAGTTCGACATGATCGGCAGCGGCATGACCCTGACCCAGGAGCGCAACCTGCGCCTGAACTTCAGCGAACCCTTCATCGTGGTCGGCCAGACGCTGCTGATTCGCAAGGAGCTGGAAGGCACCATCAAGTCCTACAAAGACCTCAACGACGAGAAGTACCGCCTGACCTCCAAGCTCGGCACCACCGGTGAGATGGTCGCCAAAAAGCTGATCGCCAAAGCCAAGTACCACGGCTACGACAACGAACAGGAAGGCGTGCTGGACGTGGTCAATGGCAAGGCCGACGCGTTCGTCTACGACGCACCGTACAACGTGGTCGCCGAGAAAAAGGTCGGCAACGGCAAGCTGGTGTTCCTTGACGAACCCTTCACCTTTGAACCCCTGGCGTTCGGCCTGAAGAAGGGCGACTACGACAGTCTCAACTACATCAACAATTTTCTGCACCAGATCCGCAACGACGGCACCTACGATCGCATCCATGACAAGTGGTTCAAGAGCGCCGAGTGGCTCAAGGACATGGAATAAGCCTGGCTGAGCACCGCGTCGCGGCCTTCGCGAGCAAGCCCGCTGCCACACTTGGAACGCACTCCAACGGTGGGAGCGGGCTTGCTCGCGAAGACGGCATCACAGGCGAAAAATCTTTCGGAAAGTGAAATGAAACAGAAAAAAGCCCAATGGCCCTGGCACCTGTTGACCGTGGTCGTGCTGGTCGGCCTGGCTGGCGCGTTGTATTACGCCACCTCGCTGATGGCCTACGAGTGGCGCTGGAACCGCGTGCCGCAGTACTTCGCCTATCAGGCCGAAGAAGCCCAGCGCGCTGCCGACATCTCCACCGTTATCGACCTGGTGCGCAAGGGCGACATCGCTGAAGTGACCCTGCGCAATGACGCCGGCGCCGAGCAACGCGTGAGCGTGGCAGACAACAGCCTGCAAGTGGCGCGCGGCGATGATGTGGCCGAAGGCGATGTGATTGGGGTGAACCGCCATTGGGCACTTGGCCCGCTGATGTGGGGCTTGTGGACAACCTTGTGGCTGTCGGTGGTCTCCGGGGTCCTCGGGTTGGCGATTGGCCTGGCGACCGGACTGTGCCGACTGTCCAGCAACCCCACCTTGCGCGACCTGTCGACGCTCTACGTCGAACTGGTGCGTGGCACGCCGCTGCTGGTGCAGATCTTCATCTTCTATTTCTTCATCGGCACGGTGCTCAACCTGTCCCGGGAGTTCGCCGGGATCGCCGCACTGTCGTTGTTCACCGGCGCCTATGTGGCGGAAATCGTGCGGGCCGGCGTGCAGTCCATCACCCGTGGCCAGGACGAGGCCGCGCGTTCCCTCGGCCTGAGTGCCAGCCAGTCGATGCGTCACGTGGTACTGCCGCAGGCCTTCAAGCGCGTACTGCCGCCTCTGGCCGGGCAATTTATCAGCCTGGTGAAAGACACGTCGCTGGTCTCGGTCATCGCCATCACCGAACTGCTCAAAAGCGGCCGTGAGGTGATCACCACCTCGTTTTCGCCGTTTGAAATCCTGTTCTGCGTCGCAGGCCTGTACCTGCTGATCAACCTGCCGCTGTCGAAAATGGCCAGCCGGCTTGAGCGGAGGCTCGCGCAAAGTGATTGAAGTCCGCGATCTGGTAAAAGTCTTTGATACCCGTGGGCAGGTGGTGCGTGCGGTCGATCACGTCACCACCCAGGTGGCCAGGGGCGAGGTGCTGGTAGTGATCGGTCCGTCCGGTTCCGGCAAGTCCACCTTCCTGCGCTGCCTTAACGGCCTGGAAGCCTTCGACTCGGGCTCGGTGAGCATCGACGGCCTGCAACTGGCCGACCCCAAGACCGATGTGAACGCCTACCGCCGCGAGGTCGGTATGGTGTTCCAGCACTTCAACCTGTTCCCCCACATGACCGTGCTGGAAAACCTCTGCCTGGCGCAAAAAGTGGTGCGCAAGCGCGGTAAAAAGGAGCGCGAAGCCAAGGCCCTGGCGCTGTTGGAAAAGGTCGGCATTGCGCAGAAAGCCAATGAGTTTCCCTCACGCCTCTCCGGCGGGCAGCAACAGCGGGTGGCGATTGCCCGCGCCCTGGCCATGGAGCCCAAGGTGATGCTGTTCGACGAGCCCACCTCGGCGCTGGACCCGGAAATGGTCGGCGAAGTGCTGGACGTGATGAAGACCCTGGCCCTGGAAGGCATGACCATGGTCTGCGTCACCCACGAAATGGGTTTTGCCCGTGAAGTGGCGGACCGGGTGCTGTTCTTCGACCACGGCAAGTTGCTCGAAGACGCGGCCCCGGCCGAATTCTTCGCCGCGCCCAGGGACCCGCGTGCCCAGGCGTTTCTGCGTCAGGTCCTGTAGCGGTCAGACCTTGAACTGCTCGACGCACTGCTGCAGGCTCACGCCCAGCCGTGCCAGTTCAACACTCGCCGCTGCCGTCTGTTCGCTGGCGGTGGCGGTCTGCTCCGAGGCGTCGCGCACTTTCAACACGCTGCGATTGATCTCTTCGGCCACCGCGCTCTGCTGTTCGGCCGCTGCCGCAATCTGCGGATTCATGTCCTGGATAACCGCGACGGTGCGGGCAATCTCCGTCAGCGCATCGCCAGCGTTGCGCGCCAGGCCGACGCTGCTGTCGGTGAGGGTGCGGCTGTGGTCCATGATGTCGGCCACTTGTTGCGTGCCACTGTGCAGGCCGCTGATCAGCCCTTCGATTTCCTCGGCGGACTGCTGGGTGCGCTGGGCCAGTGTGCGGACTTCGTCGGCCACCACCGCAAACCCCTGACCGGCTTGGCCGGCGCGTGCCGCTTCAATGGCGGCGTTGAGCGCCAGCAGGTTGGTCTGCTGCGAGACGGACTTGATCACGTCCAGCACGCTGCCGATTTTCTGGCTTTCCCGTTGCAGCGCCAGCATGGCCTGGCTTGAGCGCGCCATTTCATGGGCCAGGTGTTCGATTTGCGCCACGACATCGGTCACCACCTGATCGCCGATTTCGGTCTGTTGATTGGCTGCACTGGCAGCAATTGAAGCCTGTTCGGCATGCCGCGCGACCTCCTGGGCGGTCGCCAGCATCTGGTTCATGGCGGTCGCCACCTGCTCGGTTTCCGCGCGCTGATGGTTCACCCCGGCGCGTGTTTGTTCGGTGACCGTGGACAGCTCCTCGGCCGCGCTGGCGACTTGTCGTGCGTTGTCGCTGATGTTGCCAATCAGCCCGCGTAAATTCGCCGTCATCTGGTTCA
Organism: Pseudomonas sp. MH9.3; assembly: GCF_034354675.1. NCBI lineage: Bacteria > Pseudomonadati > Pseudomonadota > Gammaproteobacteria > Pseudomonadales > Pseudomonadaceae > Pseudomonas > Pseudomonas sp. MH9.3. Next base: position 4,150,541 of record NZ_CP133785.1, read on the forward strand.
TGCTGCGTTGCAACTGCCCCAGCTCATCCTTGCGTCGGGTTTGCAGGTCGTCGCTGAGGTCGCCCTGGGCAATGCGGTTGGCCATCGACAGTGCCTTGCGCAACGGCTTGACGATTTGCCCGGCAATCAGCCACGCCGCCAGCGCGCCGAACAGCAAGGCGGCAGCGGTGATGAGCAAGGTATGGGTGCGCGCCTGCTCGGCCTCGCCGTCGCGGCGCTGGGTCTGGTCCTGGCTTAGCAGATCACTTTGCGCGAGCAATTGGTCCAGCAGTTGCTCCAACTGGTTTTGCCGGGCTTCGGTGCTCAGTTGCGTGTCCTTGAGCCGTGTGAGATGGGTGCGGATGCCCAGCACGGTGGTGTTCAACAGGTTTCTGTTGACCGGCAACTTCGCCACGGCGGCCTGAGCCTGTTCCAGGTCGCGTTCGGCATCGCTGACCGATTGCGCGTAGGTCTCCAGTGAGCTGGCGGCCCAGGCCGGGCTTTGCGCACGGTCGTCGGCCTGTTCGATGGCCTGACGCAGGTCTTCCACGGCATCCAGGGCTTTTTGATCGTCCTGATCGGGCAGGTCGCTGGCCAGTTGCGTCAGCACGTCGCCGGTCTGCGCGGAATTTTCCTTGAGCTTCGCGCGGGCGGTCTCGCGCTGCTCAACCAGTGCCGGCACCTCCTTGAGGCGGGTTTTGAAGGTGCCGGAAATACGGGTAATCTCCTGCTGGTACTCGGCCGCCTTGGGCGCCTTGAGTCGGCTGGGAAGCTGCCTCAGCAGGTCATCGACTTTCTGCATGCCGGTGCCCAACTTGTTGAGGCTGTCGGCATCGTTCAGGGTTCGGTAAACAATGCGGTCCGCGCGCAATTCTTCACCGGCCACCGCCAGTTGCGACAGCAGCGTTAGCGTCTGCGAGCGGTAGAGAGACGCCTCCAGGGCTTGCCAGCCCGTCGTGGCAATCACGAGGCTCAGGGCGAGTACCAGGGAAAACCCCAGGATCAGTTTGAAGGTGACACTCAGGTCACCCAGCAGATGAGTCATTCGACGAAGCATGATCGACCTCCAACGGGAACGTAACCGGCGTGGTTAAACGCTAGTCCCATTGATGGTCAGGCGGGCCTGATAAACGCGTAGGAAATTTCAGAGGTGGCCGGCGGCGACCGAGATCCGGTCGCCGCACAGGCAAGTGCGTCAGACCCGGAAGCGGCTGACCAATGCTTGCAGATGGGTGCCCAGGCGTGCCAGTTCGGTGCTCGAAGCGGCGGTTTCTTCGCTGGCCGCAGCGGTCTGCTCCGAGATGTCGCGCACGTTCAGCACGCTGCGGTTGATCTCTTCAGCCACGGCGCTTTGCTGCTCGGCGGCGGTGGCGATCTGCGAGTTCATCGCCTGGATGGTCGACACCGTCAGCGTGATGCTCGACAGCGCAGTGCCGGCGCGACGGGTCAGCTCGACGCTGCTGTCGGTCAGACCACGGCTGTTGTCCATGATGGTTGCCACCTGCTGGGTGCCGCTCTGCAGGCCGACGATCAGCTCGGCGATCTCCTCGGTGGACTTCTGGGTACGCTGCGCCAGGCTGCGCACTTCGTCGGCGACCACGGCAAAACCGCGTCCGGCCTCGCCCGCCCGCGCGGCCTCGATGGCGGCGTTGAGCGCGAGCAGGTTGGTCTGCTGGGCCACGGATTTGATCACGTCGAGCACGCTGCCGATCTTGTCGCTTTCGCGCTGCAGATGGCCCATGGCCTCGGTGGAACTGCCCACCTCGGCGGCCAGGCGTTCGATCTGGGCGATGGCTTGCGCTACCACCTTGTCGCCTTCACGGGCCTGCTGGTCGGCGGCCACAGCGGCTTCCGAAGCCTCTTCGGCGTTGCGCGCCACTTCCTGCACGGTGGCGGCCATTTCGTTCATGGCGGTGGCCACCTGGTCGGTCTCGACCTTCTGGCTGTTGACCCCTGCACTGGTCTGTTCGGTAACCGCCGACAACTGCTCGGCCGCGCTGGCGATCTGGGTCACGCCGTCGCTGATGCCGCCGATCAACTCACGCAGGCCCAGGGTCATGCTTTGCATGGCCCGTTGCAGTTGGCCCAGTTCGTCCTTGCGGCCGGACTCGAGGTTGTGGCTCAAATCGCCCGAGGCCACGCGCTCGGCGACCTGCAGGGTCTGGTTGAGCGGGATGATGATCTGGCGCGTGATCGCCCAGGCGGCGAACAGGCCCACGATCAATGCCAGCGCGGCGGCCAGTAGCAGCAGGTATTTGGCTTGCGCGGCATCGCGGTCGCGCACGGCGGTCTGTGAAACCGTGAGTTTTTCGCTGTGCCCCATCAGGATCTCGCCCTGGGCGTTGATGGTCTTCAGCGCAGCGGCGGCGGCCGTCTGGGAGTCACGGTACTGGCTGACGGCGGCACGGTAGGCCTGCAGCGACACGCCGGCCTGTTGCAGGTTGGTCAGGTACTGCGCCGGCAGTTGGTCTTCGAGTTCGCTGGCTTTCTTGAGCGCGTTGTCGATGGCGTCCAGCGCGGGCTGTTCGGCCTCGACCTTGCCGCTGTAGGTGTAGCCGCGTACCTGAAAGCGTGCCTGCTGAATCAGTTTGCTCAGGCTCACCACGCTGTTGAACTGGCTGACGCTGTCGCCTTGCAGCAGCGCGGCTTCGATCTCGTTGATTTTGGCCACGGCGTTGTCGGCAGTATCGCCCAGCTTGCTGCGCGCGCCTTCACGCTTGAGCCCGGCCTGGACTATGGCGGCGAAGGCCTTTTTGTACTGGCTCAAGGCTTCCTGCTGCTGTTCGACCAGGGCCTTGTCGTCGGGTTGCTCGATCAACTGCGCGGCTTTTTTCAGGCCGTCGTCCAATTGTGCAATCAGGCTGTCGACCGCGCCGGTGCCTTGCTCGCCGCGGCGCATTTCGAAGTCCAGGCGCGCCAGACGCAGGTCTTTGGTCACGCCGTTGAGGCTGGAGATGTAACCCAGCTTGTCACCCCGACCAATCACATCGCCCAAGCTGGTCCAGCCGGTGAAGGTGATCATTAATGTCAGCACCAATACCAGGCCAAAACCCACGGCCAGCTTGGTTTTGACGCTGACATTACCCAGCTTTTCGGCTAACTGACGATACATGTTGCAAACTCCCCTGGAACAAGGCTTGGACTTATTCAGGGGCTATCGGCAGGGGCTCGGGATTCTGTAGCCGTGCATACCCGCTGTCGCAGGGTTTTTTCAGAAAAGGCGGGCGAGCAGGGCGGTGACGGCGGTTTCGACGCGCAGGATGCGCGCGCCCAGTTGCACCGGTTGCAGGCCAGCCTTGGTCAGCAGGTCCACCTCGTAGGGGATCCAACCGCCTTCGGGGCCGATGGCCAGTGTGACGGGCTCGTCGAGGCCGCGTGGGCAGGGCGGGTAGTCGCCGGGGTGGCCGATCAGGCCGAGGGTGCCTTCGGTCATGGCCGGCAGGCGATCCTCGACGAACGGCTTGAAGCGCTTCTCGATGATGATCTGCGGCAGTACCGTGTCGCGGGACTGTTCCAGGCCGAGAATCAGCTGCTCACGTACCGCCTCTGGCTCCAGGAAAGGCGTCTGCCAAAAGCTTTTTTCCACCCGATAGCTGTTGAGCAGCACCACCCTCGGCACACCCATGGCCGCCACGGTTTGCAGCACGCGGCGCAGCATCTTCGGGCGGGGCAGGGCCAGCAGCAGGGTCAGCGGCAGTTTGGCCGGCGGCGGCTGGTCGAAGCTGACGTGCAGCTCTGCCTCGGCGGCTTCCAGGCGCAGCAGTTGCGCGTTGCCCATCAGCCCGCCGATGCGGCCAACGCGCAGGTTGTCGCCAACGGCGGCGCGGTGGACGTCTTGCATGTGCACCAGGCGCCGGTCGCGCAGCACCACGCGGTCGGCCGCGATGAAGTCGGCCTCCTCAAGCAGCAGCAGGTTCACGGCTGGGTCGCTGGCGGCTGGTCGTCGTCAGGCTGGTCTTCGGGGTGTTCGCCCCGCTTGCTGATCAAACCGCTGAACAGGATGCCGATCTCGAACAGCATCCACATTGGTACGGCCAGCAGGGTCTGGGAGAAAATGTCCGGCGGCGTGAGGATCATGCCCACCACAAAGCAACCGATGATCACGTACGGGCGGATCTTCTTCAGGTACTTCACGTCGACCACGCCGATCCACACCAGCAGCACCACGGCCACCGGGATCTCGAAAGCCACGCCGAAGGCGAAGAACAGCGTCATTACAAAGTCGAGGTAGCTGGTGATGTCAGTCATCATTTCCACCCCGGCCGGAGTGGCGGCGGCGAAGAACTTGAAGATCAGCGGGAACACCAGAAAGTACGCAAACGCCATGCCGGTGTAGAACAGCAGGATGCTCGACACCAGCAACGGCACCGCAATGCGCTTCTCGTGCTTGTACAGGCCCGGCGCGATAAAGCCCCAGATCTGATGCAGGATGACCGGGATCGCGAGGAACAGCGAGACCATCATGGTCAGCTTCAACGGCGTGAGGAACGGCGACGACACATCGGTGGCGATCATTGTCGCGCCCACCGGCAGGTACTGGCGCAGAGGCGTGGAGACGAAGGTGTAGATCTGCTGGGTGAAGGCGAACAGCCCGGCAAAGATGATGAAGATCGCCGCCACGCAACGCAGCAGGCGGGTACGCAGCTCGGTGAGGTGCGAGACCAGCGGCATGTGCTGGTCGGTTTCCGGTTTATCAGCGCTCATGGGGCTCGCGGCGGCAATGTAGGGTCATGGGGAGCGGGCGCTGCAACAGGCGCCGGCGCGGGTTCTGTGGGAACGGTCGGCGGCGCGGGCGGGGTTTCAACCACCGGTGCGATGCTGTTGGCCGCAGGCTCCGCCGGTTTGGCGGGCTCCTGCACCGGCGTCAGAATCTTGCGCGCCTCCTGCTCCAGCGACAGGATGTGTTCGTTGTGCAACTGGCGGCGGATTTCATCAGCGCCGATTTCCCGCTCAACTTCCTGTTTGATCGCATTGAAACTGCGTTTCAGGCGACCGATCCACAGGCCCGCCGTGCGTGCTGCACCGGGCAACCGTTCCGGCCCCAGCACCAGCAGGGCAACCAGGCCGACGAGGAGCAGTTCAGAGAAGCTGATACCAAACATTAGTCAGTACTCACAGATCTTTGCGGGTCGGCTCTTCGACTTTCTCAGCCTGCACGTCGAAGGTGCGACGCTCGGTGATCGGCTGGGTGGCCTGCGGGTGCACGGGTTGGGCCGGCGGCACAGGATTGACCACAGGGTCGGCGGGCTTTTCATCGTCGTTCATGGCCTTGCGAAAGCCCTTGATCGACTCGCCGACATCGGTGCCGAGGTTTTTGAGTTTTTTGGTACCGAATACCAACACCACCACCACAAGAATGACGATCCAGTGTTTCCAGTCAAAAATGCCCATGCTGCAAATCCTCCAGTCTTAGTTATTCAAGCGGACGGGCGCGAGGCCTTTTCGGCGTGCCCGGACAAGCCGAAGCGGCGGTCCAGTTCATCCAGCACGGCCTGTGGATGCTGCCCCAATTGGGCGAGCATGACCAGGCTATGGAACCACAGGTCTGCGGTTTCATAGATGACATCGCTGCAATCACCGCTGATCTGCGCATCCTTGGCGGCAATGATCGTCTCGACGGACTCTTCGCCGAGCTTCTCCAGAATCTTGTTCAGGCCTTTGTGGTAGAGGCTGGCAACATAGGAACTGTCGGCGTCCGCGCCTTTGCGCGCTTCCAGCACCTGGGCCACACGGTTGAGGGTATCGCTCATGTTCAGTGTCCTGCCGAGTAGATGGCGTGCGGGTCTTTGAGCACCGGCTCCACCACTTTCCACTCGCCGTTCTCGAACACGCGGTAGAAGCAGCTGTGACGCCCGGTGTGGCAGGCGATGCCGCCGATCTGCTCGACCTTGAGGATCACCACATCGCCGTCGCAGTCCAGGCGCAGCTCGTGCAGGGTTTGCACATGCCCGGACTCTTCGCCCTTGCGCCACAGTTTGCCACGCGAGCGTGACCAGTAAATGGCGCGCTGCTCGGTGGCAGTCAGGCTCAGGGCCTCGCGGTTCATCCAGGCCATCATCAATACGCGCCCGGTCTTGTAGTCCTGGGCAATGGCCGGCACCAGGCCGTCACTGTCCCACTTGATCTCGTCCAGCCAGTCTTTCATGTTCGGCTCCGGCAATTTGCGACAGTGTATAACCGGATTGGCTATCGACGCACGATCAGATAAATACCCACGGCCACCATGACCCCGGCCGGCCAGAAGCCCAGCTCGTTCAACGGCCCGCCGATGGCGAGCATCACGCCCCCCACCAGGTGCGCGGCACCGAGCAGGCGCAGGAACCAGTCGTCCTTGCGCTTGCGCCATGGCGGCTCCGGGTCCTTGGCATGGGGCTGGGACATGCGCTCCAGCAGGTCACGGGTCATGTTGGCCAGATGGGGCAGTTGCTCCATCTGGCTGTACATGTTGCCGATCATGGTTTTCGGACTCATGCGCTCGCGCATCCAGCGTTCCAGGAACGGTTGGGCGGTGTTCCACAGGTCCAGGTCCGGGTACAGCTGGCGGCCCAGGCCTTCGATGTTGAGCAGGGTTTTTTGCAGCAAGACCAACTGCGGCTGCACTTCCATATTGAAGCGCCGCGCGGTCTGGAACAGGCGCATCAGCACCTGACCGAAGGAAATATCTTTTAACGGTTTTTCAAAGATCGGCTCGCACACCGTGCGAATCGCCGCTTCGAATTCGTTGAGCTTGGTTTCCGCCGGCACCCAGCCCGAGTCGATGTGCAACTGCGCCACGCGGCGGTAGTCGCGCTTGAAGAAGGCGAACAGGTTGCGCGCCAGGTAGTCCTGGTCTTCCGGGGTGAGGCTGCCAACGATGCCGCAGTCGATCGCAATGTACTGCGGGCTCCATGGGGTGACGGTGCTGACGAAGATATTGCCGGGGTGCATGTCGGCGTGGAAGAAACTGTCGCGAAATACCTGGGTGAAGAAGATCTCCACGCCGCGCTCGGCGAGCATTTTCATGTCGGTGCGCTGGTCGGCCAGGGCAGCGAGGTCGGTGACCTGCAGGCCGTAGATGCGCTCCATCACCAGCACCTTGGGGCGGCACCAGTCCCAATACACTTGCGGCACATACAGCAACTGCGAGCCTTCGAAATTGCGTCGCAGCTGGCTGGCGTTGGCCGCTTCGCGCAGCAGGTCGAGCTCGTCGTAGATGGTTTTTTCGTAGTCGGCGACCACATCCACCGGGTGCAGCAGGCGCGCATCGGCAGAGAAGCGTTCGGCGGCGCGGGCGAGAACGAACAGCCATGCCAGGTCCTGGCCGATGATCGGCTTGAGGCCCGGGCGAATCACTTTCACCACCACTTCTTCGCCGGTCTTGAGCTGCGCGGCGTGCACTTGCGCGACCGAGGCCGAGGCCAGCGGCTCGACGTCGAAACGCCGGAACACTTCGCTGATCTTCTTGCCCAGCTGGGCTTCGATCAGCGCCATCGACTGCTGTGAGTCGAACGGCGGTACGCGGTCCTGCAACAGCATCAGTTCGTCGGCGATGTCTTCGGGCAGCAGGTCGCGGCGGGTAGAGAGGATCTGCCCGAACTTGATGAAGATCGGTCCCAGGTCCTGCAATGCCAGACGTAGGCGCGCGCCACGGCTCAGCTCGAGCTTTTTGCGCGGCAGCCAGCGCCACGGCAGCACATAGCGCACCGCCAGCAACAACCAAGGCAGCGGCAAGGCGAACAGCAGGTCATCGAGGCGGTAGCGCATGACCACGCGCTGGATACGGAACAAACGGCGGACGGCGAGCAGCTTCATGCGTTATCGCTTGGATCAAGGGAACGGCTCAGGCGCTCGAAGCGGGCCTCAAGGCGTTCCAGGTCGATTTTGGCCTTGTCGAGTTCACGAAAGCGCGCCTGCGCTTCTCGCTCCCCGACCAGGGTGCGCGCTTCTTCGCTCAGGTATTCGGCGAGGTTCTGGTTGAGGCTGGCAAACCCCTGCTGATACCACTGCGCGCGGCTGCGCAGGTGCCCGCTGATCAATGGGGTGGCCACTGGACCAAGCCAGCGCGACAGCTCGTATTCCCAGTCCAGCTCCAGGTCCTGCAACACGGCGGCCAGGTCCATCAGCACCGCGCTTTCGCCTTCCAGGTGCACCTGCGGGCTGTGCAGGATGGCGGTCTTGTTGCGGCTCAGCGCCAGGTGCAACAGGCTGGAGGCCGGCGCGCGCAGGGTGCAATCGGCTTCGGCCGCCCATTGTGTGGCGAGCAGCAGGCCTTCATCGCTGGGCAGGATGAACAGCTGCAGGGCCGGGCGGGTGCAATCGACGGCAATCACCTTGCCGTTCAAGTGCCCCAGCCGCGCCAGGGCGGTACTGTCCAGGCGCAGTACACGGTTGAGGCCGTGTTCGACGCCGGCAAGAAGGCCCGCGAGCAGCATCAGGGTTTGATGCCGCGGTGCAGGGCGACAATGCCTGAGGTCATGTTGTGGTAGGTGACACGGTCGAAACCGGCTTCCACCATCATCGACTTGAGGGTTTCCTGATCGGGGTGCATGCGGATCGATTCGGCCAGGTAGCGATAGCTCTCGGCATCGTTGGTGATCAGCTTGCCCATCAGCGGCATGAAGGCGAACGAGTAGGTGTCGTAGACCTTGGACATCAGCGCGTTGGTCGGCTTGGAGAACTCCAGCACCAGCAGGCGACCGCCGGGCTTGAGCACGCGCAGCATCGAGCGGATCGCGTCTTCCTTGCGGGTCACGTTGCGCAGGCCGAAGGCGATGGTCACGCAGTCGAAATGGTTGTCCGGGAACGGCAGTTTTTCCGCGTCGGCCTGGACGAACTTGATGTTGTCGGCCACGCCCTTGTCCAGCAGACGATCGCGGCCGACCTTGAGCATCGAGCCGTTGATGTCCGCCAGCACCACCTGGCCGGTGGGGCCGACCAGCCTGGAAAACTTGGCCGCCAGATCGCCGGTGCCGCCGGCAATGTCCAGCACGCGGTTGCCGGTGCGTACGCCCGACAACTCGATGGTGAAGCGCTTCCACAGACGGTGCATGCCGCCCGACAGCACGTCGTTCATCAGGTCGTACTTGGCCGCCACGGAGTGGAACACCTCAGCGACCTTTTCCGCTTTCTGGCTTTGCGGGACGTTCTTGAAGCCGAAGTGAGTGGTGGGTTCGGCATCGCTGCCTTTGCGCTGATCAGTCATATCGCTGTCACCAAAAGAGAATGCGGCACATGATAATCCCCAAGGCCTGCTTTGTCTTGGCAAGGCTGCAGGTAAGATAGGTGCTTATCGAGACCTTTTGCCGCATTGAAGGTTTCTCAGCCCCTCTTGAAAGGAGTCATTGGCATGGCCCGTATAACCGTTGAGCGTGAGCATTCCCTGGGTAAGGAAGGGGCGCGGGCGAAGGCCGACACGCTGGCGCAGAAACTCCAGGACAAGTACGGCGTGGCGTCGTTCTGGTCTGGCGATACCTTGAACCTCAAACGCTCGGGGGTTAAGGGCACGGTTCGGGTGGATGAAGACTTGCTGCGTATTGACGTGGAACTGGGACTGTTGATGTCGGCCATGAGCGGCACGCTTAAAACCGAGATCGAAAAGGCACTGGATAAGGCGCTGGCCTGATCGATTGTACTTAGGGTGCCGATTCTAATTTTCCAGCCTACTTTGTGCTCAAGCCCTCAACTCCTGCGGGCCGATTCCCGCCCTGATTGATGTGAGGTGCACCATGGCCAACGTTATGCTGCGAAAAAAAATCGATGTTCAGCCGGCTGTCTTCAGTGACGTTAAACGCTACGCCCGCACGATCTGGCTGGCAGGTCTTGGTGTCTATGCCAAGGTCGGCGGCGAGGGCAGCGAGTACTTCAATGAACTCGTCAAGAGCGGTCAACATGTTGAAAGTAGAAGTAAAAAAGTTGCCGTTGAACAAGTGGCTGCGGCTAACAGTCAGATTGATCAAGTCAAGCGTCATCTCTCAAGCATCAAAGGCCTGGTTGAAGTTCAATTGGATAAAGTTGAACACGCTTTTGACTCGCGTGTTGCAAGTGCCTTGAATCGAATCGGCATTGCGTCTAAACATGATGTTGAGACACTCTCTGCTAAGCTCGAAGCGCTGACGGCATTGCTCGAACGTGTCGCGCGTAAACACTAAGGAGACACCGGAATGGCTGTTAAAAAGACTACTCAGAAAGAAAGCAGCTCGTGGGTCGGGGAAGTTGAAAAATATTCCCGCAAGATCTGGCTTGCTGGTTTAGGCGTGTATTCGAAGGTTAGCAGTGACGGCGGCAAATACTTCGAGACCCTGGTCAAGGACGGCGAAAAAGCCGAGAAGTTGACCAAGACCACAGTGGGTAAAAAAGTCGACGCGGCCAAGGCCAGCGCCGGCTCCGCCAAGTCGAGCATTTCCGACACGTGGAGCAAGTTGGAAGAGACTTTCGACAAGCGCCTTAACAGTGCCATTTCGCGTCTGGGCGTGCCGAGCAAGGCAGAACTCAAGACCCTGCACAGCAAGGTCGATACCTTGACCCGGCAGATTGAAAAACTCACTGGCGCCAAGGCGGCTCCCGTGAAGACAGCGGCGGCCAAGCCTGCTGCCAAGCCGGCGACTGCTAAAACGGCCGCCGCCAAACCTGCTGCGAAAAGCGAGGCCAAGCCTGTCGCCAAGGCCCCGGCCAAGGTGGCTGCCAAGCCTGCTGCAAAAACCGCAGCAGCCAAGCCAGTAGCCAAGCCAGCGGCCAAACCGGTGGCGGCTAAAGCAGCGGCCAAGCCGGCAGCGAAGACCGCTGCGAAGCCCGCGACGAAGGCCGCTGCAAAACCTGCTGCAAAAACCGCTGCTGCAAAACCTGCTGCCGCCAAACCTGCTGCGAAACCTGCCGCCAGGAAACCAGCCGCTGCGAAGAAACCCGCCGCTGCCAAGCCGGCAGCCTCGGCATCAACCGCCTCCGCAGCCAACTCGGTCTCTGCACCGGCGGCAACCTCGACGGCGACGCCGGTCACCCCGACGCCAACCAGTCAGTCCTGATTTTTTTGGGGCACGCAAAAACGCCCGGCCTGCGAAGGTCGGGCGTTTTTTTTGTGTTCGAAACACAGCGCTTGAATTAAGTGCCCGTTAAACCGGGTCTTGCAGGTAACGCATTGCCAGCCGTTCGGTGGCCTGGCGTGCAGGCGGCAACAGGTGCGGCGCCACCAGCATCATGATCTGGTAAACCACCACCTGCACCTCACCGACTCGGCCGAGAACGCGCTGATAGTCCAGTGAAAACAGCAGGGTCAGGGTGATCTGCTCCACCAGTTGCCCCAGCGCCTGGGTATCGCTTACCAGTTGCCCGTCGGCCTTGAGCCGCGCCAGCAACGAAGCGAGGGTGCGCTTGAGGGCAGTGAGCAGGTGGCGGATGCCCTTGGCCAGCTTGGGCAGGCGTCCGGCCAGGTTGGACAGGTCCTGGAACAGAAACCGGTAATGCGCCATGCGCTCGACAATCAGGTGCAGGAACAGCCAGTAATCCTGGGGCTCCAGGTGCGCGTCGGCGGGCGGATCGAGCAGCGGCGCCAGTTCGGCCTGAAAACGCTCGAACAGCCCGAGTACCAGCGGCTCCTTGCCATGGAAGTGGTAGTAGAGGTTGCCGGGGCTGATCCCCATTTCGTTGGCCACCTCCATGGTCGACACGTTGGGTTCGCCCTTGTGGTTGAACAACTGCAGGGCACATTCAAGGATACGGTCGCGGGTCTTCATCCGGTCTTCTTGGTTGATCGTTGAGTAGAGCGCAGGCGCACACAGGTGGCCGGCAGTGCGTGCTTACACAGCAGGTCGCGGGTGAATCACGGCGCGCAGGCGCTCCTCCTGCAGAAATTTCATGATGATCGGCGCCACGGCTTCGGCCCGGGTGATCAGGAACAGATGGCCGTCATCGATGATATGCAACTGCGCATTGGGAATGCGCCAGGCCAGCAGGCGCATGTTGATCAGCGGGATCAGCGGGTCGTCGTCGCCGGCCAGCACCAGGGTCGGCTGGCGGATCTTGTGCAGCCAGTGGATGCTGGTCCAGCCCAGCCCCGCGAACAGCTGCCAGTAATACCCCAGCTTGCCCGCCGAGCGCACTTTGCTCGCGTGCTCGGCAGCCAGTCTGGCATCGCGGCGGAACGAGCCGCCGTAGATCATCGGCGCAATACGCACTACGTGGGACGGCTGGATATAGCGGCGCGGGCTTGCCATCAGCCACAGCACCCTGGGTTTGCCCGGTACCATCACCGCACCCGCCGCCGTGGCCGCCAGGATCAGTTTCTTGCAGCGTTCCGGGTAGTCATGGGCGAACTGCTGCGCCAGCGCGCCGCCCCAGGACACGCCTACTGCGTTGACCTGGCCGTAGTCCAGATAATCGAGCATGCGCGCGGTGAGCCTGGCCAGGCCCGGGAAGCGGTAGGGCCGGTTGGGCGTCGAAGAGCCGCCGACGCCGGGCACATCGAAGGCAATCACTTCCAGGTCCGGGTCCAGGGCCTGCACGAACGGAAACACCAGCTCCAGGTTGGCGCCGATGCCATTGAAGATCAGCAGCGGCGTCATGTGCGGCTTGCCCGGGCGCACCGCCGTGCGCAGGGTCTGGCCGCCCAGGTCGATGGTGCGGAAGATGAACGGTTGCGACATGCTCAAGCCCTGTGAAGTCTTACAGCCGGAGGGAGATCAGTGTGGGAGCGAGCAAGCCCGCTCCCACATTTGGATCTCATTTCAGTCTAAACAACCTGTGTGGCTTAGCGTTCATGCACATAGGTTCCAGGCGCCACTTCGGCTGCGGCGTAGGCTTTATTGCCCAGTTTCGCGGGGGCTTTCTTCAGTTTTCCGGCGCGCTCTGCCTGCCACGCCTGCCAGTGCAGCCACCACGAATCGGTGTGCTTGGTCGCATTCTCCTGCCACTCCAGCGGCTTGCCCGCCAGGCCGTCGCTGGTCTGATAGCGCGCCTTGGGGTTGCCCGGCGGGTTGAGGATGCTCTGGATATGCCCGCTGCTCGACAGCACGAACTCCACCTTGCCGCCAAACAACTGCGCTGACTTGTAGCAGGACTGCCACGGCGTGATGTGGTCGTTGGTGCCGGCCAGGGAGTAGATATCGGCGGTGATCTGCTTGAGATCGATGGGCGTGCCGCACACTTCCAGGGCATTGGCGCGCACCAGAGGGTTGTTCTTGAACAGCTCGATCAGGTCGCCGTGGAATGCAGCCGGCAGGCGCGTGGTGTCGTTGTTCCAGAACAGGATATCGAACACCGGCGGCTCATTGCCCAGCAGGTAGTTGTTGACCCAGTAGTTCCAGATCAGGTCGTTGGGGCGCATCCACGCAAACACCTTGGCCATGTCGCGGCCTTCGAGCACGCCGGCCTGGTAGGAATGGCGCTTGGCCGCTTCCAGGGTCTGTTCGTCGACGAACAGCGCCACCTGGGTATCCAGGGTGGTGTCCAGCACGCTCACCAGCAGGGTCAGCGCGTTGACCTTGTTCTCGCCCAGCGCCGCGTAGTGGCCCAGCAGCGCAGTGCAGGTGATGCCGCCGGAGCAGGCGCCGAGCATGTTGATGTCCTTGCTGCCGGTGATCGCGCTGACCACGTCCACCGCTTCCTTGAGCGCTTCGATGTAGGTGGACAGGCCCCACTCGCGCTGGGCCTTGGTCGGGTTGCGCCAACTGACGATAAAGGTCTGCTGGTTATTGCGCAGGCAGAAGCGCGCGAGGCTTTTTTCCGGGCTCAGGTCGAATACGTAGAATTTATTGATCTGCGGCGGTACCACCAGCAGCGGGCGCTCGTGCACCTGTTCGGTGATCGGCTTGTACTGGATCAGCTCCAGCACGTCATTGCGAAACACCACCGCGCCTTCGGTGGTGCCCAGGGTCTTGCCCACTTCGAAGGCGCCCATGTTGACCTGGCTGGGCATGCCGCCGTTGTGCACCATGTCCTTGGCCAGGTGGGACAGGCCGTCGAGCAGGCTTTTGCCGCCGGTCTCGAAGAAACGTTTGACCGCCGCCGGGTTGGCCACGCTGTTGGTGGGGGCCATGGCTTCGGTCATCAGGTTGATCACGAAGTGACCGCGGCTGATGTCCTGGGGCGACAGGCTGCTGTCGTCGATCCAGTCGTGCAGTTCCTTGCGCCACGCCAGATAGGTTTGAAGATAGCGTTTATAGAGCGGGTTCTGGCTCCAGGCCGGGTCGCTGAAGCGACGGTCGTCGTGCTCCGGCACCAACGCGGATTGGCCGAACATCACGTTCTTCAACTCGAGCCCAAGGTGGGCGGCATGTTTGACGCTGTGCAGCGGTTGCCTGATGGCCTGGGTCAGCACCATCTTCGCCGAGGCGAGTAAGTCCTTTTTGCGTAACGCGATGATCGGGTTCAGCCCCAGGGTGTTTTCCGAGGCCTGGCGTTTCAAGTCATCGTTGTTCTTGTCACTCATCTACGACGCTCCATTGTCCGAAAGACGAGTACCAGTCATGCCCGAGCGTCCAGTTTCGATACACGGCACAAACCAGGTACTGCAACTTGGGTGACCGTTGATACCGCATCGTCAAATGCAGGGAACTTGCCAGTTCCATTGGTTACCCGAGTTTAATTTTTTCCGCAAGCGGGCCAATCATTGACCACGCAACAGAGCATTCAAGCAGATGAAATTAGAAAATGCCCTCTAAAGCGCAGGAAGCCTGAGCTAGAGCATCAGCCGCACGACCGACTCGCTTGGGTCGCGGGTTTTGCCGGCGGCCTTGAGTTCGGCCAGGTAGTCGGCCCACAGGTTTTCCTGACGCACGGCCAGTTGATAGAGATAATCCCAGGTGAACAGTCCGCTGTCATGGCCGTCGTCAAAGGTCAATTTCAGTGCGTACTGGCCGGCCGGTTCCACCTTGATCAACTTAACGTGGAGCTTGCCGAATTGCAGGATCGGTTTGCCGTGGCCCTGGACCTCGGCGGAAGGCGAGTGCACCCGCAGGAGTTCGGCGGGCAGCTGGTAGGTTTCATCCGGCCCATAGGTGAGGCCGAGAGTGTTGGAGGTTTTGTGCAGGTTTACAGCGGTAGGGAATTTAGACATTGGCGATATTCCAAAATGTGGGAGAGGGCTTGCTCCCGATAGCGGTGTGTCCGTCAGCTTATCGGATACTGACACACTGCTATCGGGAGCAAGCCCCCTCCCACACTTAGAGCAGGGCGGTCACAGGATGTAGCGCGACAAATCTTCGTTCTGCGCCAGTTCGCCCAAGTGACTGTTGACGTAATCCGGGTCGATCTTGATCACTTCGCCATTTTGCGCACCGGCCAGGTCGCCGGCACTGAACGAGACTTCCTCCAGCAAACGCTCAAGCAATGTGTGCAGGCGACGGGCTCCGATGTTCTCGGTCTTCTCGTTGACCTGCCAGGCAATTTCGGCCAGGCGCTTGATACCGTCCGGCTGAAACTCGATGCCCAGGCCCTCGGTTTTCAGCAGTTCACGGTACTGCTCGGTGAGCGAAGCGTGCGGTTCGCTGAGGATGCGCTCGAAGTCACTCGGCGTCAGCGCCTTGAGCTCCACGCGAATCGGCAGGCGGCCTTGCAGCTCCGGCACCAGGTCGCTCGGTTTGCTCAGGTGGAACGCGCCGGAGGCGATAAACAGGATATGGTCGGTCTTGACCATGCCCAGCTTGGTGTTCACGGTGCAGCCTTCGATCAGCGGCAGCAGGTCGCGCTGCACGCCTTCGCGGGACACATCGACGCCACCGGAGTTGCCGCGCTTGGCCACCTTGTCGATCTCGTCGATGAACACAATGCCGTTCTGCTCGACCGCTTCCAGGGCCTTGGCCTTGAGTTCTTCCTCATTGACCAGGCGCCCGGCTTCTTCGTCGCGCACCAGTTTGAGCGCGTCCTTGACCTTGAGCTTGCGGCTTTTCTTCTTGCCCTTGCCCATGTTGGCGAACAGGTTCTGCAACTGGCTGGTCATTTCTTCCATGCCAGGCGGTGCGGAGATGTCGACGCCAGAAACTTCGGCGACTTCGATCTCGATTTCCTTGTCGTCCAGTTGCCCTTCACGCAGACGCTTGCGGAACAGCTGACGCGTATTGGAATCGGTCGACTGCGCCGAGTCTTCGTTGAAACCCATGCGTGCCGGAGGCAGCAGGGCGTCAAGGATGCGTTCTTCGGCGGCGTCTGCGGCGCGATGGCTGACCTTGGTCACTTCCTGTTCGCGCAGCATCTTCAGGGCAGCGTCGGCCAGGTCACGGATGATCGACTCGACATCGCGGCCCACATAGCCCACCTCGGTGAACTTGGTCGCTTCGACCTTGATGAACGGTGCGTTGGCCAGCTTGGCCAGGCGCCGGGCGATTTCGGTTTTACCCACGCCGGTAGGCCCGATCATCAGAATGTTTTTGGGCGTTACTTCAGCGCGCAGTTCTTCGGGCAGTTGCATCCGGCGCCAGCGGTTACGCAGGGCGATGGCGACGGCGCGCTTGGCGTCGTCCTGGCCGATGATATGGCGGTTGAGTTCATGGACGATTTCGCGGGGAGTCATGGACATAGTGTTTGGCGGCCTCAAGCGCAAATAAGCCTACGGCTTACTCGGCGAGGTCCTGCTCCTCAATGGTGAAGTTGTGGTTGGTGAACACGCAGATATCGCCGGCGATACCCAGCGCGGTCTCGACGACTTCGCGGGCCGACAGGTCGGTCTTCTTCAGCAGTGCACTGGCTGCCGCCTGGGCGTAGCCACCGCCGGAACCCATGGCGATCAGGCCGTGTTCAGGCTCAACCACATCGCCGTTGCCGGTGATGATCAGGGACGCGTCCTTGTTGGCGACCGCCAGCATGGCTTCGAGGCGGCTGAGGGAGCGGTCGGTGCGCCATTCTTTGGCAAGCTCGACCGCAGCGCGCACGAGGTGGCCCTGGTGTTTTTCCAGCTGACCTTCGAAACGCTCGAAGAGGGTGAAGGCGTCGGCGGTGGCGCCGGCGAAACCGGCAAGCACCTGGCCGTGGTACAGGCGACGCACTTTCTTGGCGTTGCCTTTCATCACGGTATTACCCAGGGAAACCTGGCCATCGCCGCCCATGACGACTTTGCCGTGGCGACGTACTGAAACGATGGTGGTCAAGGGGAGAGTCTCCACGCAGCGGGGCGAAAATGCCCTGATGGAAACTGATATGGGGGTGGTGGTGGGGATTTCAACTATAAGGGCTTTGTGCGGACAAGCGGCAGTGTCGGACTCATTCTGACGATCAATGAAAATCCAATGTGGGAGGGGGCTTGCTCCCGATGGCGGTGCATCAGTCACTGAATGCTTGACTGAAACACTGCCACCGGGAGCAAGCCTCCCACACTTTGATTAGCGTTACGTCTGGATCAGCGGCTCTGGCGTTGTTGTAACAGCAGGTTGCTAAAGCCCGCACCAGCCAGTTGCTTCTGCGCCACGGTCAGTTGCTCACGGTTGCTGAACGGCCCCACCAGCACGCGATACCAGGTCGCTTCCTTCACCGTGCCGGACTCCACCGAAACGGTCTGGCCCAACAGGATGATCTGCGCGCGAACGCGCTCCGCATCCGCCTGTTTCGGGAACGAGCCCGCCTGCAGGAAGAACTTGGTCACCGGTGCTGCCTTGGTTTCGGCAACTGGCGGTGCCGGCGGCGGAGTGATCCCGGCCAGCGCCGCCTGGGCGCGGGCGGTGTCGATTTTTGCAGCTTCCGCCGGGGTCACCGGGGTGGTCGGCACCTGCGGCGTCGGCAGGGTTTTTTCCGGCACGGCATCAGGCGGCACGATCACTTCCGACTCGGGCAGCAGCGTGTAGAAGTCGTATTTCGGCTTCACCGGTGCGGTCGGACTGGGCGCGGTCTTGTTGGCTTCGGCCATCTTGCTGGCCTTCTGCTGTTCCTGCTTGACCCGTTTGACGTCGTCGCCCTGGCCCGGGTCCAGCTTCATCAGGAACACTACAAACGCGCCGACCGTAAGGCCGATCGCCATCCACAGCCAGCCCGGAATCGGCTTCTTTGCCGGGGCCTGATAGCGGCTCGCGCCGCGCTTGGGTGCTGGTTTCTTCTTGGCAGCCAACTTACATACGCTCCAGGGTTTCCAGGCCTAACAGTTCCAGGCCTTGCTTGAGGGTCCGTCCAGCCAGTGCGGCGAGGCGCAGGCGACTGTGCTTCTGGGCGTCGTCGGCGGCGGTAAGGATCGGGCAGTTCTCGTAGAAGCTGGAGAACAACCCGGCCACTTCGTACAGATAGGTGCACAGGATGTGCGGCGTACCTTTTTCGCCGACGCTGTTCAGCACTTCGCCGAACTGCGCCAGTTTGGCCGCCAGTTCGTGTTCCTGGGGGGCCTGAAGATTGATCTGGCCCTGAACTTCGCTGAAATCCTTGCCCAGCTTGCGGAACACGCCGGCCACGCGGGTGTAGGCGTAGAGAAGGTAAGGCGCGGTGTTGCCTTCGAAGTTGAGCATCAGCTCGAAGTTGAAGCTGTAATCGCTGGTGCGGTGCTTAGACAGGTCGGCGTACTTCACCGCGCCAATGCCGACCACGCGGGCGATGTTGCGCAGGTCGGCCTCGGCCAGCTCCGGGTTCTTTTCCTTCACCAGGGTGTAGGCACGTTCCTGGGCTTCGGTCAGCAGGTCGATCAGCTTCACGGTGCCGCCGTCGCGGGTCTTGAACGGGCGGCCATCGGCGCCGTTCATGGTGCCGAAGCCCATGTGCTCCATGTGCATCGGGTGGGTGACGAAACCTGCACGGCGGGCCACTTCGAACACCTGCTGGAAGTGTAGGGCCTGGCGCTGGTCGACGAAGTACAAGGCGCGATCGGCCTTGAGCACGCCGCTGCGATAGCGCACGGCGGCGAGGTCGGTGGTGGCGTAGAGGTAGCCGCCGTCGGCCTTGACGATGATCACCGGCAGCGGCTCGCCGTCGGCGGTCTTGAATTCTTCGAGGAACACGCACTGCGCGCCGTTGCTCTCCACCAGGAGGCCGGCGGCCTTGAGGTCGTTGACCACGTTGATCAGGTCGTCGTTGTAGGCGCTTTCGCCCATTACGTCGGCCATGGTCAGTTTGACGTTGAGCAGCTCGTAGATGTCCTGGCAGTGGGACAGGGAAATTTCACGGAAACGGTTCCACAGTGCCAGGCATTCAGCGTCGCCGGCTTGCAGCTTGACCACCAGGCCACGGGCGCGGTCGGCAAACGCCTCGGACTCGTCGAAGCGTTTTTTGGCCGCGCGGTAGAAGTTCTCGAGGTCGGCCAGCTCGTTGCTGGTGATCGGGTTCTCTTGCAGGTAGGCCATCAGCATGCCGAACTGGGTGCCCCAGTCGCCTACGTGGTTCTGCCGGATCACGGTGTCGCCGAGAAACTCCAGCACCCGCGCCACGCCGTCGCCGATGATGGTCGAGCGCAGGTGCCCGACGTGCATCTCCTTGGCGAGGTTGGGCGCCGACAGGTCGACGACCACGCGCTGGCTGTCGCCCGCTTTGCGTGCACCAATGCGGGCGTCGGCCAGGGCTGCATCCAGGCGCGAGGCCAGGGCCTGGGTGTTCTGGAAGAAGTTGATAAAGCCCGGGCCGGCGATTTCGGCCTTGGTGACGCTGGCGTCGGCGGGCAGCGCGGCGATGATTTTTTCTGCCAGGTCGCGCGGCTTCATGCCGGCCGGCTTGGACAGCATCATCGCGATGTTGCTGGCGAAGTCGCCGTGAGTCTTGTCGCGGGTGTTTTCCACCTGGATCGCCGGCGACAGGCCTTCAGGCAACACACCTTCGTTGACGAGTTGGGTGAGGGCTTGCTGGATCAGCTGGCGAATGGTGTCTTTCATGGTGTTCTCTTTCAACCGCAAGCGGCGGCGCGCGATGCGCAGGTGGAAAAACTGGGCATTATCCGTGGCGAGGGCGAGCTTGCCAACCGTTCAGACCGTATGGCGGACCTGCGGGCCTCATCGCGGGCAAGCCCGTTCCTGTATTTAAAGGTATTCACATTTCAACTGTGGGCGCTGGCTTGGCTGCGATAGCGATCTGGCTATCAATACAAATCCACCGGATCCACATCCAGCGACCAGCGCACCTGCCGGCCGCCGGGCATTTGCTCCAGGGCCAGCAACCAGTTGCTCAACAGCCGGTGCAACGGTGCGCGGGAGGTCGCCTGCAACAGCAATTGGGCGCGATAACGCCCGGCGCGGCGCTCCATGGGGGCGGGCACCGGGCCGAGCAGCTCGATGCCGCTCAGACCCAGCTCTGTCAGCAAACGTTCAGCGGCGCTGCAGGCCTCATCGAGAAAGCTTTCGGCCTGCCCCGGTTTATGGGCTTCGGCGCGCAGCAGGGCGAGGTGGGCAAACGGCGGCAGGCCGGCGGAGCGGCGTTCGCTCAGGGCCTGTTCGGCGAAGGCGAAGTAGCCCTGTTCGGTCAGTTGGATCAGCAGCGGGTGGTCGGCCAGGTGTGTCTGGATAATCACCCGGCCCGGCTCTTCGGCGCGCCCGGCGCGGCCGGCGACCTGCACGATCAACTGCGCCATGCGCTCGCTGGCGCGAAAATCCCCGGAGAACAGGCCACCGTCCGCATCGAGGATCGACACCAGGGTGACCCGTGGGAAGTGATGCCCTTTGGCGAGCATCTGCGTGCCCACCAGAATGCACGGTTGGCCTTTCTGGATGGTAGCAAACAGCTGATTCATGGCGTCTTTGCGCGAGGTGCTGTCGCGGTCTACCCGCAGCACCGGGTAATCCGGAAACAGGATGCCCAGGCGCTCTTCGGCGCGCTCGGTGCCCGCGCCGACGGGGCGCAGGTCGACCTTGCCACACTGCGGGCAGTGGCGCGGTACCCGCTCCACATGGCCGCAATGATGGCAGCGCAGCTCGCCGTGGCGCTGGTGCACGGTCATGCGCGCATCGCAACGCTCACATTCGGACATCCAGCCACAGTCGTGGCACAACAGCGTTGGTGCGAAGCCGCGTCGATTGAGAAACACCAGCACCTGCTGGCCGGCGGCGAGGGTCTGGCCGATGGCCTGTTGCATCGGCCCGGAAATGCCGCTGTCCAGCGGACGGCTTTTTACGTCCAGACGCAGGAAGCGTGGCTGTTTGGCGCCGCCGGCGCGCTCGTTCAGGCGCAGCAGGCCATAGCGGCCGGTGTAGGCGTTGTGCAGGCTCTCCAGGGACGGCGTGGCCGAACCCAGCACAATCGGAATGTCCTCTTGGCGCGCGCGCACCAGCGCGAGGTCGCGGGCGTGATAACGCAGGCCTTCCTGCTGTTTATAGGAGCCGTCGTGCTCCTCGTCGATGATGATCAGCCCGGGGTTTTTCATCGGCGTAAACAGCGCCGAACGGGTGCCGATAATAATGTCGGCCTCGCCGTCCCGCGCCGCCAGCCACGACTCCAGGCGCTCACGGTCGTTGACCGCCGAGTGCACCAGAGCGATGCGCGCGTTGAAGCGCTGCTCGAAGCGCGCCAGGGTCTGCGGGCCCAGGTTGATCTCGGGGATCAGCACCAGCGCCTGTTTGCCGGCCTGCAGGGTCTCGCGGATCAACTGCAAGTAGACTTCGGTCTTGCCGCTGCCGGTGACGCCGGCCAGCAGGAACGCGTGAAAGCTGTCGAAGCCTGCGCGGATCGCTTCATAGGCGGCGCGTTGCTCGGGGTTCAGCGGCAGCTCCGGCTGGGCCAGCCAGTGTTCATGGCGTGGGTCGGGCGCATGTTTGCGGATTTCGACCTGCACCAGCCCTTTGGCGAGCAGCAGGTCGAGGCTGTCCTTGCTCAGCATCAGCTTGCTTAACAGCTGATGCGCCACGCCATGGGGGTGCTGCGCCAGGGTGGCAAGAGCCTCACGCTGGCGCGGGGCGCGGGCGATGCGCGGGTCGTCGAGGCGCGCGCCGGGCACCGTGGACCAAAAGCGTTCCTGGCGCGCTTCGGCCAGTTCGCCCTGGCGCAGCAGCACCGGCAGCGCCCAGCTCAACGTGTCGCCAAGGCTGTGCTGGTAATACTGGGCGGTCCACAGGCACAGCTTGAACAGCGCCGGTGGCAGTGGCGCGGTGGCGTCGATGATCGCCACTGCGGGCTTGAGCTTTTCGGCCGGGACTTCGCTGTGGTCGGCAATTTCCACCAGGATACCGATCATTTCCCGGCGACCGAACGGCACGCGCACGCGCATGCCCGGCTGCAACTGCGCCCGCAGCACACCGGCCGGCGCGCGGTAATCGAACAGGCGGCGCAGGGGTGAGGGCAGGGCTAGGCGCAAAATGGCGTCGGGCACGCGAGAGGTCTCATCTAAAGGCATGCGGTGATGCAGGGGGGCGAGCCTAGCAGACAGGGGGAGGCTTGGGGTAGCCGACAGTTTTCTGATGAAAGGGCAGTTCTGGGTTGTCAGCGCCGCTTGCGCGATTTGAAAGGTCTGTTAGAATCCGCGGCCTAATTACGTGCGGTATTCGACAATAGTGTCGAGTGGCGGCACGCTAGCCCGAGGAAGTGCCATGAAAGCCGATATCCATCCAGCGTACGAAACTATCGAAGTCACCTGCAGCTGCGGCAACAAGTTCGAAACCCGTTCGAACCTGTGCAAGCCACTGGGTACTGACGTATGCAACGAGTGCCACCCGTTCTACACCGGTAAGCAGAAAACTCTGGACACCGGCGGCCGTGTACAGCGCTTCGCAGATCGCTTTGGTGCTTTCGGCAAGAAACCTGCTGCTGCCACTCCGGCAGAGTAAGGTTCAAAAGCCTTATGGGCTTTTGCCAGCTGTTGAAAAAGGCGTCCCTTGTGGGCGCCTTTTTTGTGCCCGGAATTTGGCTGTCCGCCGCCCAGGCCGAGGTGTTCTGTCCGGCGCCGGCCTCCGTGGCCCAGGTGCAGGTCAAGCGCGTGGTGGATGGCGACACGGTGCGCCTTACGGATGGCCGCAGCGTGCGCATGATCGGTCTCAATGCACCGGAAGCCGCCAGGAAAGGTCGCCCTGACGAGCCCTATGCCGTCGCTGCCCGTCAGCGTTTGCAAGCCTTGGTGCGCGCCAGTGGCGGTCGCGTGGGGCTGGTGCCGGGGCGCGAGCGCAAGGACCACTACGGCCGGACCCTGGCCCATCTGTACGGCGCCGATGGCAACAATCTGGAAGCGCAGTTGCTCGCCGAGGGCCTGGGGTTTCAGGTGGGCGTCGGCCCCAATGTCGATCTCATCGCGTGCCAGCAGGCGGCTGAAAACGTCGCGCGCCAGCGTCGCCTGGGGCTGTGGCGCACATCGCCCGTGCGCAGCGTGGCGCAGGTCAGGCGCGCAGGGTTTGCCCTGATCAGCGGCCGGGTGAAAAAGGTCGAACGCAATCGCGGTGGCATCTGGATTCAACTGCCGGGTTCGCTGGTAGTGCGCATTGCGCCGAATGTGGCCGGGAAGTTCGACGCAGCCACGCTCAGTGGTCTGCAAGGCCAGACTGTCGAAGCGCGTGGCTGGGTGCAGGATCGCGCTCGACGTGGCCGTCTTGAAAACGGCCAGGCGCGCTGGCTGCTGCCGTTGAGCGATCCGGCAATGCTCAAGTCGTCTCACTGATAAAAATTGTAGACATTTAAAAGGTGCAATTGTGAACAGTTGCGCCCTTGTATCCCGTGGGCTGCGCCTAAAGTGCTTGATTGCGGGGACTAGAGGCCCGTGACTGCCCAGTCTTGTAGGGAAATTGCTTCGCGCGTATCCTCGGCGGTCCGTCGACCAACAGTAAAAGCGGAATGCCGATATGTCTGATTTGAAAACTGCCGCTCTCGAATATCATGCCCATCCTCGTCCAGGAAAGCTGAGTGTAGAGCTCACCAAAGCCACTGCCACTGCTCGCGACCTGTCGCTGGCCTACAGCCCTGGTGTTGCCGAGCCCGTACGTGAAATCGCCCGCGATCCTGAACTGGCGTACAAGTACACCGGCAAAGGCAACCTGGTTGCAGTGATTTCCGATGGCACCGCGATTCTTGGCCTGGGTAACCTCGGCCCGCTGGCGTCCAAGCCCGTCATGGAAGGCAAGGGCGTGCTGTTCAAGCGCTTTGCCGGCATCGACGTGTTCGACATCGAAGTCGACTCCGAGAGCCCGCAGGCGTTCATCGACACGGTCAAGCGCATTTCCATCACCTTCGGTGGCATCAACCTGGAAGACATCAAGGCACCTGAGTGCTTCGAGATCGAAAAGGCGTTGATCGAACAGTGCGACATTCCGGTATTCCACGATGACCAGCACGGCACTGCGATTGTTACCGCAGCCGGCATGATCAACGCTCTGGAAATCGCCGGCAAAACCCTGGCTGAGGCGAAAATCGTCTGCCTGGGCGCCGGTGCCGCCGCCATTTCCTGCATGAAGCTGATCATCAGCATGGGCGCCAGGCTCGAAAACATCTACATGGTCGACAGCAAGGGCGTGATCCAGTCCGAGCGTACCGACCTGAACCAGTACAAGGCGATGTTTGCCCACCCGTCCTCCAAGCGCACCCTGGCTGACGCGCTCAACGGTGCCGACGTGTTCGTTGGCCTGTCTGGCCCGAACCTGCTGAGCGCTGAAGGCCTCAAGTCCATGGCGCCGAACCCGATCGTGTTTGCCTGCTCCAACCCGGACCCCGAGATCGCGCCTGAGCTGGCCCACGCCACCCGCAGCGACGTGATCATGGCCACCGGTCGTTCGGACTACCCGAACCAGGTCAACAACGTACTGGGCTTCCCGTTCATCTTCCGTGGCGCCCTGGACGTTCGTGCCAAGCGCATCAACGAAGAAATGAAAGTCGCCGCCGCCAATGCCCTGCGCGAACTGGCCAAGCTGCCGGTGCCACAGGACGTCTGCGACGCCTACGGTGGTGCTCCGCTGGCGTTCGGTCGTGAGTACATCATTCCGAAACCGATGGACAAGCGTCTGATCACTTTGATCTCCGACGCCGTGGCCAAGGCCGCCATCGAGACCGGTGTGGCAACCCTGCCGTATCCGAAGCACTACCCGCTGCAAAGCGTGGATGATGTGTTCAACGGCTAAGCCGTTGTAGCGCACCAACAAAAAGCCCCGGCTCGGATGAGTCGGGGCTTTTTTGTGACAATTGGCGATTAACTTGAGGCCTGTGGAGATCCAAGTGTGGGAGGGGGCTTGCTCCCGATAGCGGTGGATCAGTCAATACATCCAGTGACTGTCACGCTGCCATCGGGAGCAAGCCCCTCCCACATTGGATCTGTATCAGGCCGCAGGTCGGGTTAGAACAAGTCGATCGGCGCGGCCTCATCCGCCGGCAGCGGGCTGCCCGGTGCGACGCCGTTACCCAGTTCGTTGACCGACGGCGGCGTGTCTTCGCTCTTGAACAGTTCAAAGTACGCATTCGGCGTGCTCGGGGATGCGGCGCGGCCACTCACCGGGTCGATCCGCAGGCTGAGGATGCCTTCCGGTTCCGGCTGGGTGTGCAAAGGCTTGTCCTTCAGCGCGGCGCCCATGTAGCTCATCCAGATCGGCAGCGCGACGGTGCCGCCGAACTCGCGGCGACCCAGGCTTTCCGGCTGGTCGTAGCCGGTCCACACGGTGGTCACGTAGTCGCCGTTGTAGCCGGAGAACCAGGCGTCCTTGGATTCGTTGGTGGTGCCGGTCTTGCCCGCGATATCCGCGCGGCCCAGGGCCAGCGCGCGGCGGCCGGTGCCTTTCTTGATCACGTCTTCCAGGATGCTGTTGAGGATATAGGTGGTACGGCCATCGACAATGCGCTCGGCCACCGCAGGTGCCTGGGGTTCGGCCGGGTTGCCGGCATTCGTGGCCGGTGCTGCGCCCGGCGTCGGCTCGATGGTGATGCCGCCGTTGCTCGGCGCGGCCAGGCCATCGGTGGCAGCCACGCCATTGACCACGTCACCCGGCACGCGTGGCGGGTTGGCGGTGAACAGCGTATCGCCATTGCGGCTCTCGATCTTGTCGATCAGGTACGGCGCGATCTTGTAACCGCCGTTGGCAAAGGTGCTCCAGCCGGTGGCGATTTCCATCGGCGTGAGGGTCGCGGTGCCCAGGGCCAGGGACAGGTTGGGCGGCAGGTCCGACTTGGCAAAGCCGAAGCGCGTCATGTAATCGATGGTCTTGCCCACGCCCATTGCCTGCAGCAGGCGTATCGACACCAGGTTGCGCGACTTGTACAGCGCCTCGCGGATGCGGATCGGGCCGAGGAAGGTGTTGGTGTCGTTCTTCGGGCGCCAGACTTTGTCCAGGTACTCGTCGACAAACACGATCGGTGCATCGTTGACCAGGCTGGCGGCGGTGTAGCCGTTATCCAGCGCGGCGCTGTAGATGAACGGCTTGAAGCTCGAGCCGGGCTGACGCTTGGCCTGGGTGGCGCGGTTGTAGTTGCTCTGCTCGAAGGCAAAGCCGCCGACCAGCGCGCGAATCGCGCCGTTCTGCGGGTCCAGGGACACCAGGGCGCCCTGTGCGACCGGTACCTGGCTGAATTTGAGGCTGTCGTCCTTCTGGCGTTGCACGCGGATCAAGTCACCCACCTGCGCCACGTCCGACGGCTGCTTGGGCAGCGCGCCCATGCTGTTGGTGTTCAGGAACGGTCGCGCCCACTTCATGCTGTCCCAGGCCACGTGTGCTTCACCGGTGCGGGTCAGCACCTGCACGCCGTCTTTCTTCACCTGGGTGACAATGGCTGGCTCCAGGCCGCTGATCGTGCGCTGCTTGCCAAGCTCGGTGGTCCAGGCACTGAGGGTCTTGCCCGGCAGGCGC
Organism: Pseudomonas sp. MH9.3; assembly: GCF_034354675.1. Taxonomy (NCBI): domain Bacteria; kingdom Pseudomonadati; phylum Pseudomonadota; class Gammaproteobacteria; order Pseudomonadales; family Pseudomonadaceae; genus Pseudomonas; species Pseudomonas sp. MH9.3. Next base: position 4,177,120 of record NZ_CP133785.1, read on the forward strand.
GATTCGGGGCCGCGGTAGCCATGGCGCTGGTCGTAGGCGATCAGGCCGGAGTGCACCGCCTCATTGGCGATGTCCTGCAGGTCGCTCGGCACGGTAGTGGTCACGCGGAAGCCTTCGGTGTACGCCTCGCTGCCATACCGGCCGACCATTTCGGCGCGGGCCATTTCGGCGATATACGGCGCGTTCACTTCCGGCGTCGGCACGTGGTAGCTCGCGTTCAGCGGCTCGGCCACCGCGCTTTCGTAGGCGGCCTGGTCGATCTTGCCCAGTTTGTACATGCGCCCCAGGATCCAGTCGCGGCGCTCTTTGCTGCGCGCCGGATTGGCCAGGGGGTTGAAGCGCGAAGGGGCTTTGGGCAGGCCGGCAATCATCGCCATCTGCGCCAGGCTGGCGTCACGAATCGACTTGCCGTAGTACACCTGCGACGCGGCTTCGATGCCGTAGGCGCGGTTGCCCAGGTAGATCTTGTTGACGTACAGCTCGAGGATCTCGTCCTTGGTCAGCTGACGCTCGATCTGCAAGGCCAGCAGGATCTCGGTGGCCTTGCGCGAAAAACTGCGCTCGCTGGTGAGGAAGAAGTTCTTCGCCACCTGCATGGTGATGGTGCTGCCACCGGATTGAATGTGTCCGCTTTTTACCAGCTGTGTGGCGGCGCGCACCAGGCTGCTGGGGTCCACGCCGTAGTGATTGGCGAAATTATCATCTTCTGCCGACAACAGCGCGCTAATGAAATTGGACGGAATGTCGGCGAAACGGATCGGTGTCCGGCGCATTTCGCCGAACTCCGCGATCAGTTTTTCATCGCTGCTGTAGACCCGCAAAGGAATCTGCAACTGGATACTTCTGAGTGCCTCTACGGAGGGCAAACCCGGACTAAGGTAGAGATAGGCCCCGCTGAGGACGAGCAGGAGCCCGCAAACGATGGCGACAATGGAGTACCCGAAAAACTTCAGCAGACGAATCAAGGCTTTTGGATTTCCAGAGAAAAGAATGAGTTAGGCGCCGGGGCATGCATGACAAACGATGGATCGACCCGGGCAGCAGATAAAAGCGGAAAAAAACGCTGGGCATTAAAGCATTTTTCGACTTGGGGCGTCATTCGTGCCGGTTCAACAAGTCGACCGAATGCACGATGCCCGGCGCCAATCAGGCGGTAAGACAGGCAAAGGTTTAGGGAGTTTTATGGGAAAGGGATTTTTCAGGCGAAAAGTCGACACCGTGCTCGGCGTCGACATCAATGACAGCGGGATCAAACTGATTGAACTGAGCCGTTCGGCCAGCGGCTATACCGTCGAAGGCTATGCCACGCAATCGCTGCCGAGCCGGGCGGTGGTCGATGGCAGCCTGCTCGACCTTGAACTGATCGGCCGGGCCCTGCACCAGGTTCTGCCGCGCCTGCGCACCTCGGCCCGGCAGGCGGCGGTGGCGGTGGCGAGCTCCTCGGTTATAACGCGGGTAATCGACCTGCAGGCACGGCTCAGCGAGCAGGAAATGGCCCGGCAGATCCAGTTGGAAGCCGACCAGTACATTCCTTACCCGCTGGACGACGTCGCCATCGACTTTCAAGTGCGCGGCCCTTGTGCCGACAACCCCGAGCGGGTGCAGGTATTACTGGCGGCGTGCCTGAAGGAACAGGTCGAAACCCGCGAGGCAGTTTTGGCCCTGGCGGGGCTGGTGCCGAGGGTGGTGGATGTCGAAGGGTTTGCATTGGAGCGCGCATGCAGTCAGGATTTCGCCAGCTTCACGCCGGGCCGTCGTGTCGATGGCGCACAATGGGCTGCGGATGCCCACGGGATGGGAGTGGCTTGCGGATTGGCCCTGAGGAGTTTCGCTGGATGACACGAATCAATCTTTTGCCCTGGCGCCAGGCGCTGGCGCAGCGTCGGCGCAAGTACTTCCTGGTATTTTTGCTGGCGTTCGCCTGTGTGGCGCTGGCGGCAGTGTGGCTGGCGGATCAGGTCATCGACCAGGCCATCGACCGCCAGGTAACGCGCAACAGCCATGTGGGCAAGGACGTGGCCGCCCAGGATGCACGGATCAAGACCATCGACGACCTGCAGGAGCAGAGCCAGCAACTGGCCGAGCGCATGAAGGTCGTGCAGGACCTGCACCAATCCCGTTCCGCCGGCACGCAGTTGCTGGACCAGTTGGCCCGCGCCGTGCCCGAGGGTGTGCATCTGCACGAGGTGGTTGCCCGGGGCGATAGCGTGAGCATCAGCGGCAGCGCCGAATCCAGCCAGGATATTGCCCAGTTGATGCGCAGCCTGGAGGCTTCCGCGGGTGCCCACGCTACCCGGCTGCAGCATGTGCGGGCGGAAGGCGCGGATGGCCGCAATGAATTTCAACTGATGGTGCGCCAGGGGGCATCCACCGAGGCCCAGCCATGAGCCTGCCCAGGCTCGATCTTTCTGCACTCACTCACCACGCTGCCAAATGGCCCTTGCCCGGCAAGGTTTTGCTTGGCTGCGCGCTGGCCGGGCTGGTGCTGGCGGTGGGCAATAGTGTGGTCCTGGCGCCGTCCCGCGAGCGGCTGCAGGTGCTCCAGACGCAGGAAGTGGCCTTGCAACAGGCGCTCGCGCAAAACACCGATCTTGCCGCAAACCTTGAGCGTCGCAGCGATGAGGCCCAGGCGATGCAGGCGCGGGTTGGCGGGCTGTTCCGGCAATTATCCGCTGAGTCCGATATGCCCGGCCTGCTCGAAGACATCGCCCGGCTGGCCGCCGGTAATGGCCTGCTGGTCGAAGGCGTAAAGGTGTTGGACGAACAGCCTCGGCCGTTTTATATCGAAGCGCCGGTGCAGGTTGGCATGCTTGGCACCTACCATGACCTGGCGACCTTTGTGAGCGGCCTGGGCGGGTTGGCGCGGATTGTCACCGTGCATGATCTTGCGCTTGCGTCTGACGGGGCCTTGCTGCGTCTGGAGCTGTTGGCCAAGACCTACCGCAGTCTGTCGCCCCACGGCGAGCCTGGGCCGGTCGCGCAGTGGGGGCCGCGCTTTGCCTACAGCGCTGCGGCCCTGCGTGACCCGTTCCAGTCCTCGGCTATGCAGGTTGAGCATGCGCCCGGCAAACCTGCGTCCGCGCCGGACCTTTCACGGCCGCGCGGCGTGCTGGAAAGCCTGGCTGTCGACCAGTTCGAAATGGTCGGCACGCTGTCCCGTGGTGTTCAACGTTTCGTCCTGTTGCGCGCGGCCTCCAGCGTGCACCGCCTGGCGGTCGGCGACTACCTGGGGCCGAACCACGGCCGCGTCACGGCCATCCATGACGGCGAAGTCGAGCTGGCCGAGTTGTTTCCCGATGAACAGGGCGCCTGGCTGCAGCGCTCACGAACCCTTGTGTTGAACGTCAACTCATAACGGAATCGAACAATGAAAAGGACTTTCTGGTCCTTCGGTGTGGCGCTATGGATAGCGTTCACGGCACCGATGGCTGCTGCTGTGCCCAATCGTGTAGACCTGATCCAGTTGCCGCCACCCGGTGGCGCAGCGTCGGGCGCCTATACCGGCGACACACTGAACCTCAATTTCCAGAACATCGACCTGCGCGCCGCGTTGCAGCAGATCGCCGACGTGGCGGGTCTCAATCTGGTTGCCAGTGACGAGGTGCAAGGCTCGGTCACCCTGCGCCTGAAGAATGTACCCTGGGACCAGGCGCTGGACCTGGTGCTGCAAAGCAAGGGCCTGGACAAGCGGATGAAAGCCGGCGTGTTGCTGGTGGCGCCCGCCGACGAGCTGGCCGCGCGCGAACTGCTGACCCTGGAGGCGCGAAGGCAGATGGCCGACCTGGCGCCGTTGCGCCGCGAGCTGTTGCAGGTCAACTACGCCAAGGCGGCCGACCTGGCCAAGCTGTTCCAGTCGGTGAACGGCCTCGAAGGCACCCCCGACGAACGCGGCTCGGTGGCGGTGGATGATCGCACCAACAACATCATTGCCTACCAGACCGGTGAACGGCTCGAAGAGCTGCGGCGCATCGTGGCGCAGTTGGACATTCCGGTGCGCCAGGTGATGATCGAGGCGCGGATTGTCGAGGCCAATGTCGACTATGACAAAAGCCTGGGCGTGCGTTGGGGCGGGCGGCTCAGTCGCGGCAACTGGGGCGCCGGCGGTATCCCGAAATCCTTGGCCGAAGGCGCGAAGCCGCCGGAAAGCCCATCCGCCTCACCCTTCGTCGACCTTGGCTCGCTCGCCGGCGCGTCCGGGCTGGGCATCGCCTTCATCACCGATAACTTCCTGCTGGACCTGGAACTGAGCGCCATGGAAAAAACCGGCAATGGCGAAATCGTTTCACAGCCCAAGGTGGTCACCTCCGACAAGGAGACTGCGCGCATTCTCAAGGGCACCGAGATTCCCTATCAGGAGTCCAGTTCCAGCGGTGCCACCTCGGTGTCGTTCAAGGAGGCTTCGCTGTCGCTGGAAGTCACCCCGCAGATCACCCCCGACGACCATGTGATCATGGAAGTGAAAGTCACCAAGGATGAGCCCGACTATTTGAACAAACTCAATGACGTACCGCCGATCAAGAAAAACGAGGTCAACGCCAAGGTGCTGGTTCGGGACGGCGAGACCATCGTCATCGGTGGGGTTTTCTCCAATACCCAGAGCAAAGTGGTAGATAAAGTGCCATTTTTGGGCGATGTGCCGTATCTTGGCCGCCTTTTCCGGCGTGATGTGCTGGCGGAGAAAAAATCCGAGCTGCTGGTATTCCTGACTCCGCGTATCATGAATAACCAGGCGATTGCTGTGAGTCGTTGATTCTGTGCGAAATTTGATTCTTGTAGGGCCGATGGGCGCTGGAAAAAGCACCATCGGCCGTTTGCTGGCCAAAGAGCTGCGCCTGCCGTTCAAAGATTCCGACAAGGAAATTGAATTGCGCACGGGCGCCAATATCCCATGGATCTTCGACAGGGAAGGCGAACTGGGCTTTCGCGACCGCGAGCAGGCGATGATTGCCGAGCTGTGCGATTGCGACGGCGTGGTATTGGCAACCGGTGGTGGCGCGGTGATGCGTGATGAGAATCGTCGAGCACTGCATGCCGGTGGTCGGGTTGTGTATCTGCATGCGTCGGTCGAGCAGCAAGTGGGCCGCACCGCCCGCGACCGTAATCGCCCGTTGTTGCGCACGGCCAACCCGGAAAAAACCCTGCGGGATTTGCTTGCCCTGCGTGATCCGCTTTACCGGGAAATAGCCGATCTGGTGGTGCAAACCGATGAACGGCCGCCGCGGATGGTGGTGGTCGAGATTCTTGAACGCCTGCATCGGCTGCCACCCCGTTAAAGCCTGGCCCGAAATGCGCTATTCTCGGCGGCGCGTCATCACCTTGAGGTGTGGCGTGGAGCCATCAGGCAGCGGACGTTGCCGGTCGTCAATCCATCTCTCACGCGGGGACACATGCAGACACTTAAGGTCGATTTAGGCGAGCGCAGCTACCCGATCCATATTGGTGAAGGCCTGCTGGACCAGCCTGACTTGCTCACGCCGCACATTGCCGGGCGGCAGGTGGCGATCATCTCCAATGAAACGGTCGCGCCGCTGTACCTTGAACGTCTGAGCCGCAGCCTTTCGGCGTACTCGGTAATTTCCGTGGTGCTGCCCGACGGCGAAGCCCACAAGAACTGGGAAACCCTGCAGCTCATCTTTGATGGCCTGTTGTCCGCGCGGCATGACCGCCGCACCACCGTGGTCGCCTTGGGCGGCGGCGTGATAGGCGACATGGCCGGCTTCGCGGCCGCCTGCTACCAGCGCGGCGTGGATTTCATTCAGGTGCCGACCACCTTGCTGTCCCAGGTCGATTCGTCGGTGGGCGGCAAGACGGGCATCAACCACCCGCTGGGCAAGAACATGGTCGGCGCGTTCTACCAGCCGCAGGCCGTACTGATCGACACCACGACGCTCAACACCTTGCCGCCGCGCGAGCTGTCGGCGGGGCTGGCGGAAGTCATCAAATACGGGCTGATCTGCGACGAACCGTTCCTCACCTGGCTGGAGGAGCATGTGGACGCTCTGCGCGCCCTCGATCAAGTGGCGCTCACCGAAGCCATTTCGCGCTCCTGCGCGGCCAAGGCGCTGGTGGTCAATGCCGATGAACGAGAGTCCGGCGTGCGCGCCACCCTCAATCTGGGCCACACATTCGGCCATGCGATCGAAACGCACATGGGCTATGGTGTGTGGTTGCATGGAGAGGCTGTCGCGGCTGGCACCGTAATGGCACTGGAGATGTCCCAGCGCCTGGGCTGGATCAGCGCCCAGGAGCGTGATCGCGGTATCCGTCTGTTGCAGCGTGCCGGTTTGCCGGTGATTCCACCCGCGCAGATGACCGAGGCGGACTTCCTCGAACATATGGCGGTAGATAAGAAAGTGATCGACGGTCGACTTCGACTGGTGCTGCTGCGCCGCATGGGCGAAGCGGTGGTGACCGACGATTATCCGAAAGAGATTTTACAGGCCACGCTGGGAGCGGATTACCGCGCCCTGGCCCAGCTTAAAGGTTAATAAGATCGCGATGACTAGTTTGCATGCCGACGAGGCGTTCCTCGGCCACTACCAGTTGAGCCACGACCCCTTCGCTCCACGGGTGCCTGGTTTCAAATTCTTCCCGGCCCAGCGCAAGCCGGTGCTGGGTCAGTTGCATCACCTTGCGCGCTACAGCCAGCTACTGCTGGTGGTGACGGGCCCGCTGGGCAGCGGCAAGACCTTGCTGCGCCAGGCGCTGGTTGCCAGCACCAACAAACAGTCGGTGCAGAGTGTGGTGGTGTCGGCCCGTGGTGCCGGCGATGCGGCGGGTGTGTTGCGTCAGGTCGCCCAGGCGCTGGACGTGGCAAACGCCGAGCCCAATGCCATTCTCAAGCAGGTGGTGCAGTTGGGCCTGACCGGTCAGGAAGTCTACCTGCTGGTGGACGACGCCGAGCAGCTCGACGAATCCGCCCTTGAGGCGCTGCTGGCGCTGGCCGCCGGTACGCCGGAAGGCCGCCCGCATGTGTTCCTGTTTGGTGAGTCGTCGTTGATCGCCGATCTGGAGCAGATCAGCGGCGAACAGGAGCTGTTCCACGTTATCGAGTTGCAGCCCTACGAAGAAGAAGAAACCCGCGAATACCTGGCCCAGCGCCTCGAAGGCGCCGGGGCGGGTATCGAACTTTTCACGGCAAATCAGATCTCTGATATTCACGAAAGCTCCGATGGCTGGCCTGGAAACATCAATCAGGTTGCCCGCGATGCGATGATCGAAGCCATGATTGCCAGCCGCTCCGCGGTCAAGCGTCCAAAGATGGGGTTCACTATGCCTAAGAAGCACGTATTGGCCATTTCCGCTGTTGTCGTGGTCGCCGTTGCCGCCGCCTGGTTGATCCCGGGCCGCAGCAAGGCGCCGACCACGGCCGGCGCGCCAACGGAACAGGCGCAGTTGCCACTGGGCAAGCCCACACCGAACGTCGAGTTCGCCAACTCCGGTCAACCGACCAACCTGCCGATGGTCGGCCAGCCGGTGATGCGCGGTCCGCTCGCCGAAGAAGCCGGTGGCATCTCAGAAGGTGACGACGGCGTGCCGGTGGAAGGCTCCAGCGCCACTCCGCCGACCGTCACCACCACCGCACCGCCAGCCGGCGTACCGGCGGGCAAGCCTGCACCGGCACCTGCCGCAACCCCGACTCCGGCACCGACGGTCGCCACCGCCAAGCCCGCGCCGGTGACCAAGCCGGTCACGCCTGCACCTGCCGCCAAGCCCGCGCCGACCACCGCCGCCAAGCCGGCCGAGAAGCCAGCCACTGTCGCCAAGGCCAGCGCCGCCGGCAGCGGCTGGTACGCCAGCCAGCCTACCGGCAATTTCGTGGTGCAGATCCTGGGCACCAGCTCCGAAGCCAATGCCCAGGCGTTCGTGAAAGAGCAGGGCGGCGAGTACCGTTATTTCAAGAAAGTGCTCAACGGCAAGCCTCTCTACGTGATCACTTACGGCAACTTCACCAGCCGTGCCGCGGCTGATTCCGCGATCAAAACCTTGCCAGCGAAGGTTCAGGCTGGTAAACCTTGGCCTCGCACCGTTGCCAGCGTTCAACAAGAACTGGCAACTGCTCGCTGAAGATCCGGCGGCCTTACCCAGGCCGCCCTCCCGGCACCTCAAAAAAACTACAACAGCGTGCAGCCCTGAAGGCCGCGCGCTTTGTGGTGTCTGCGTCACGGTAGCTTTTGAGTCGTGGCAGTCAAAATTAAAAAAGTTTTGACTAGCACAGCATATCGCTTTAAACCTTTCATAAATGCGACATAGATTTGCGACATTTCGTCGCTAAATTTGTGAGCGTTCGTGTCGGTGTGTACAATGACCTCCCTTTTGCCCCCGCTAAGCCGGCGTACGTTCGGCGTGGAAGGTAACCGGTTGAATTGAAAAGAAATTTGCCTCGGTATAAGAGGCAGCCTGGTGAGAAAGTGTCTATGAAAGCAGGTCTGTACCAACCCGATGAATTCAAGGATAACTGCGGTTTCGGCCTGATAGCCCACATGCAGGGCGAGCCCAGTCATACCCTTTTGCAAACGGCCATCGAGGCCCTGACCTGCATGACCCACCGCGGTGGGATCAACGCCGACGGCAAGACCGGTGACGGTTGCGGCTTGCTGATTCAAAAGCCCGACCTGTTCCTGCGCGCTGTGGCCAAACAGCATTTTTCGGTCGACCTGCCCAAGCAATACGCGGTGGGCATGGTGTTTTTCAACCAGGACCCGGTCAAAGCCGAAGCCGCTCGCGAAAACATGAACCGCGAGATCGTCGCCGCCGGCCTGCAACTGATCGGCTGGCGCAAAGTGCCGATCGACACCAGCGTGCTCGGCCGCCTGGCCAACGAGCGCCTGCCGCAGATCGAACAGGTGTTCATCGCAGGCGACGGTCTGAGCGACCAGGACATGGCGATCAAGCTGTTCACCTCGCGTCGTCGTTCGTCGGTGCTCAACGCCGCCGACACTGATCACTACATCTGCAGCTTTTCCCACAAGACCATCATTTACAAAGGCCTGATGATGCCGGCGGACCTCGCCGCCTTCTATCCGGACCTGAGCGATGAGCGCCTGCAAACCGCAATCTGCGTGTTCCACCAGCGCTTCTCCACCAACACCCTGCCGAAATGGCCGCTGGCTCAGCCATTCCGCTTCCTCGCCCACAACGGCGAGATCAACACCATCACCGGCAACCGCAACTGGGCCGTGGCCCGTCGCACCAAGTTCGCCAACGATCTGATGGACCTCGAAGAGCTCGGCCCGCTGGTCAACCGCGTGGGTTCCGACTCTTCCAGCATGGACAACATGCTCGAACTGATGGTCACCGGCGGCATCGACCTGTTCCGTGGCGTGCGCATGATCATTCCGCCTGCGTGGCAGAACGTCGAAACCATGGACCCGGACCTTCGTGCATTCTACGAGTACAACTCGATGCACATGGAACCGTGGGACGGCCCGGCCGGCGTGGTCATGACCGACGGCCGCTACGCGGTGTGCCTGCTCGACCGTAACGGTCTGCGCCCGGCGCGTTGGGTCACCACCACCAACGGCTTTATCACCCTGGCCTCGGAAATCGGCGTGTGGGACTACAAGCCTGAAGACGTCATCGCCAAAGGCCGCGTGGGCCCTGGCCAGATCCTGGCCGTGGACACCGAAACCGGGCAGATCCTCGACACTGACGCCATCGACAACCGCTTGAAGTCGCGTCACCCCTACAAGCAATGGCTGCGCAAGAACGCCCTGCGCATCCAGGCGACCATGGAAGACAACGACCACGGCTCGGCTTTCTACGACGTAGACCAACTCAAGCAATACATGAAGATGTATCAGGTCACGTTCGAGGAGCGCGATCAGGTGCTGCGCCCGCTCGGCGAGCAAGGCTATGAGGCAGTCGGTTCCATGGGCGATGACACGCCAATGGCCGTGCTGTCCCAGCGCGTGCGCACGCCGTACGACTATTTCCGTCAGCAGTTCGCCCAGGTGACCAACCCGCCGATCGACCCGCTGCGCGAAGCCATCGTGATGTCCCTGGAAGTGTGCCTCGGTGCCGAGCGCAACATCTTCCAGGAATCGCCTGAGCACGCCTCCCGCGTGATCCTCAGCTCGCCGGTGATTTCCCCGGCCAAGTGGCGCTCGCTGATGACCCTGGAGCGTCCGGGCTTCGACCGCCAGATCATCGACCTGAACTACGACGAGAGTGTTGGCCTGGAAGCCGCCGTGCGCAACGTCGCCGATCAGGCCGAAGAAGCCGTGCGTGCCGGACGTACCCAGATCGTGCTGACCGACCGTCATATCGCGCCGGGCAAGCTGCCGATCCACGCCTCGCTCGCCACCGGCGCTGTGCATCACCGCCTGACCGAAAAAGGCCTGCGTTGCGACTCCAACATCCTCGTCGAAACCGCCACCGCCCGTGACCCGCATCACTTTGCGGTGCTGATCGGCTTCGGCGCTTCGGCGGTGTACCCGTTCCTGGCCTACGAAGTGCTGGGCGACCTGATCCGTACCGGTGAAGTGCTGGGCGACCTCTATGAGGTGTTCAAGAACTACCGTAAAGGCATCACCAAAGGCCTGCTGAAGATCCTGTCGAAGATGGGCATCTCCACCGTCACGTCCTATCGCGGCGCGCAGTTGTTCGAAGCCATTGGCCTGTCCGAAGAAGTCTGCGAGTTGAGCTTCCGTGGTGTGCCGAGCCGCATCAAGGGTGCACGCTTCGTCGACATCGAAGCTGAACAGAAAGCCCTGGCAGCTGAAGCCTGGAGCGCGCGCAAGCCGATCCAGCAAGGCGGCCTGCTCAAGTTCGTGCACGGTGGTGAATACCACGCCTACAACCCGGACGTGGTCAGCACCCTGCAAGCCGCCGTGCAGCAGGGCGACTACGCCAAGTTCAAGCAGTACACGAGCCTGGTTGATAACCGCCCGGTGTCGATGATCCGCGACCTGTTCAAGGTGAAGACCCTGGACACGCCGATGGACATCAGTGAAGTCGAACCGCTGGAATCGATCCTCAAGCGCTTCGACTCCGCCGGTATTTCCCTGGGCGCCCTGTCGCCCGAGGCCCACGAAGCCCTGGCCGAAGCCATGAACCGCCTGGGTGCGCGTTCCAACTCCGGCGAAGGCGGCGAAGACCCGGCGCGCTACGGCACGCTGAAAAGCTCGAAGATCAAGCAGGTGGCGACCGGCCGATTCGGCGTTACCCCGGAATACCTGGTCAACGCCGAAGTGCTGCAGATCAAGGTGGCCCAGGGCGCCAAGCCGGGTGAGGGCGGGCAACTGCCGGGCGGCAAGGTCAACGGCCTGATCGCCAAGCTGCGCTACGCAGTGCCCGGCGTGACGCTGATTTCGCCGCCGCCGCACCACGACATCTATTCGATCGAAGACTTGTCGCAGCTGATTTTCGACCTCAAGCAAGTCAACCCGCAGGCGCTGGTCTCGGTGAAACTGGTGGCGGAAGCCGGCGTGGGTACCATTGCCGCCGGCGTGGCCAAGGCCTATGCCGACCTGATCACCATCTCCGGCTACGACGGCGGCACTGGCGCATCGCCGCTGACCTCCATCAAGTACGCCGGTGCACCGTGGGAGCTGGGCCTGGCTGAAACCCACCAGACCCTGCGCGGCAACGACCTGCGCGGCAAGGTGCGGGTACAGACCGACGGCGGCCTGAAAACCGGCCTCGACGTGATCAAGGCCGCGATCCTCGGCGCCGAGAGCTTCGGCTTCGGCACCGCGCCGATGATCGCCCTGGGCTGCAAATACCTGCGCATCTGCCACCTGAACAACTGCGCCACCGGCGTCGCCACGCAGAACGAAAAACTGCGCAAGGACCACTACATCGGCACCGTCGACATGGTGGTGAATTTCTTCACCTACGTCGCCGAAGAGACCCGTGAGTGGCTGGCCAAGCTGGGCGTGCGCTCGCTGGAAGAACTGATCGGGCGCACCGATCTGCTGGAAATCCTTCAGGGTCAGACCGCCAAGCAACAGCACCTGGACCTCACGCCGCTGTTGGGCAGCGATCACATCCCGGCCGACAAACCGCAGTTCTGCGGCGTGGAGCGTAACCCGCCGTTCGACAAGGGCCTGTTGGCCGAGAAGATGGTCGATATGGCCGGCTCCTCGATCAATGACGCCAGCGGTGGCGAATTCGCTCTGGACATTTGTAACTGCGACCGTTCCATCGGCGCCCGCGTCTCCGGCGAAATCGCGCGCAGGCACGGCAATCAGGGCATGGCGAAAGCGCCGATCACCTTCCGCTTCAAGGGCACCGCAGGCCAGAGCTTCGGCGTGTGGAATGCCGGCGGTTTGCACATGTACCTCGAAGGCGACGCCAACGATTACGTGGGCAAGGGCATGACCGGCGGCAAGCTGGTGATCGTTCCGCCTGCGGGCAGCGTGTACAAGAGCCAGGACAGTGCAATCATCGGCAACACCTGCCTGTACGGCGCTACCGGTGGCAAGCTGTTCGCCGCCGGTACTGCGGGTGAGCGTTTCGCCGTGCGTAACTCCGGTGCCCACACCGTGGTGGAAGGCACTGGCGATCACTGCTGCGAATACATGACCGGGGGCTTTGTCGCGGTACTGGGCAAGACCGGTTACAACTTCGGTTCGGGCATGACCGGCGGTTTCGCCTACGTGCTCGACCAGGACAACACCTTCGTTGACAAGGTCAACCACGAGTTGGTCGAGATCCAGCGCATCAGCGGCGAAGCCATGGAGTCCTACCGTAACCACTTGCAGCATGTGCTGGACGAGTACGTCGAAGAGACCGGCAGCGAATGGGGGCGTAACCTCGCCGAAAACCTCGATGATTTCCTGCGTCGTTTCTGGCTGGTCAAGCCCAAGGCTGCCAACTTGAAATCGTTGCTTTCCAGCATCCGTGCCAACCCGCAGTGATATGCGCCTGAAGAGTTTGATGAGGTTTTAACATGGCTGAACGTCTGAATAACGACTTCCAGTTCATCGATGTCGGGCGCAAGGATCCGAAGAAGAAACTGTTGCGTCAACGCAAGAAAGAGTTCGTGGAAATCTACGAACCCTTCAAGCCCCAGCACTCGGCCGACCAGGCCCACCGCTGCCTGGGCTGCGGTAACCCGTATTGCGAATGGAAGTGCCCGGTGCACAACTTCATTCCCAACTGGCTGAAATTGGTGGCCGAGGGCAACATCCTTGCCGCCGCCGAGCTGTCGCACCAGACCAACACCCTGCCGGAAGTCTGCGGCCGGGTGTGCCCGCAGGACCGTCTGTGTGAAGGTGCCTGCACCCTCAACGACGGCTTCGGTGCGGTGACCATCGGTTCTGTCGAGAAGTACATCACCGACACCGCGTTCGCCATGGGCTGGCGCCCGGACATGTCCAAGGTCAAGCCCACCGGCAAGCGCGTTGCGATCATCGGTGCAGGCCCAGCTGGCCTGGGCTGTGCCGACGTGCTGGTGCGTGGTGGCGTGACCCCGGTGGTGTTCGACAAGAACCCGGAAATCGGCGGGCTGCTGACGTTCGGCATTCCCGAATTCAAGCTGGAAAAGACCGTACTGAGCCACCGTCGTGAAGTGTTCACCGGCATGGGTATCGAGTTCCGTCTCAATACCGAGATCGGCAAGGACATCACCATGGAGCAGTTGCTCGCCGAATACGACGCTGTGTTCATGGGCATGGGCACCTACACCTACATGAAGGGCGGTTTTGCCGGTGAGGACCTGCCGGGCGTGTATGACGCGCTCGACTTCCTGATCGCCAACGTCAACCGCAACCTGGGCTTTGAAAAGGCGCCGGAAGATTTCGTCGACATGAAGGGCAAGAAGGTCGTGGTACTCGGCGGTGGCGACACCGCGATGGACTGCAACCGCACCTCGATCCGCCAGGGCGCCAAGTCGGTGACCTGCGCCTATCGCCGTGACGAAGCCAACATGCCGGGCTCGCGCAAAGAGGTGAAGAACGCCAAGGAAGAAGGCGTGAAATTCCTCTACAACCGCCAGCCGATTGCCATCGTCGGTGAAGACCGTGTCGAAGGCGTGAAGGTGGTCGAGACCCGTCTCGGCGAACCGGACGCCCGTGGCCGTCGCAGCCCCGAGCCGATCCCGGGTTCCGAAGAGATCATCCCGGCCGACGCCGTGGTCATCGCCTTCGGTTTCCGCCCAAGCCCGGCGCCGTGGTTCGAGCAGTTCACCATCCAGACCGACAGCCAGGGCCGCGTGGTGGCCCCGGAACAAGGTCAATACAAGCACCAGACCAGCAACCCGAAAATCTTTGCCGGTGGTGACATGGTGCGCGGCTCTGACCTGGTGGTGACGGCGATCTTCGAAGGTCGCAACGCCGCCGAAGGGATCCTGGACTACCTGCAGGTCTGACTCCTGATCCCAAATTGAAACGGGATCAAAATGTGGGAGGGGCTTGCTCCCGATGACAGTGTGTCAGCCAATGAGTTTGGTGACTGATACACCGCAATCGGGAGCAAGCCCCCTCCCACATTTGTCTTGCGGTGTATTCAAGCTACCGCGACAAATTGACCCGATAGACAAAAGGCACGGTGCATTCCGTGCCTTTTGCGTCGTGCTCTGAGAAAATGCCCGCACTTTTTTTGCGGATGCCGACATGACTGCCCTCAAGAACGACCGTTTCCTTCGTGCCCTGCTCAAGCAGCCCGTAGACGTCACGCCTGTGTGGATGATGCGTCAAGCCGGTCGTTACCTGCCGGAATACCGGGCCAGTCGCGCCCATGCCGGCGACTTCATGAGCCTGTGCATGAACCCGCAATTCGCCTGCGAAGTCACGATGCAGCCGCTGGATCGCTACCCGCAACTGGACGCGGCCATCCTTTTCTCCGACATCCTCACCATCCCCGACGCCATGGGCCAGGGCCTGTATTTCGAGACCGGCGAAGGCCCGCGCTTCAGGAAAGTCGTCAGCACCCTGGCCGACATCGAGGCCCTGCCGATTCCCGATCCGCACAAGGATCTCGGCTATGTGATGGATGCCGTCAGCACCATCCGCCGCGAACTCAATGGTCGCGTGCCGCTGATCGGCTTCTCCGGCAGCCCTTGGACCCTGGCTACCTACATGGTCGAAGGTGGTTCGTCGAAAGACTTCCGCAAGACCAAGGCCATGCTCTACGACAATCCGCAGGCCATGCACCTGCTGCTGGACAAGCTGGCGCAGTCGGTCACGGCGTACCTCAACGGCCAGATCATGGCCGGTGCCCAGGCCGTACAGATTTTCGACACCTGGGGCGGCAACCTGTCGGCGGCGGCGTACCAGGAATTCTCCCTGGCCTACATGCGCAAGATCGTCAGCGGCCTGATTCGCGAACACGAAGGCCGCAAAGTGCCGGTCATCCTGTTCACCAAGGGCGGCGGCCTGTGGCTGGAAAGCATCGCCGACGCGGGTGCCGACGCCCTGGGCCTGGACTGGACCTGCGATATCGGCGAAGCGCGCCAGCGCGTGGGTAACCGCGTGGCGCTGCAAGGCAACATGGACCCGACCGTGCTGTACGCCAAGCCGGAAGCGATCCGCACCGAAGTCGGCCGCATCCTTGCCAGCTACGGCAAGGGCACCGGCCACGTATTCAACCTCGGCCATGGCATCACCCCGGAAGTGAACCCGGAGCACGCGGGTGCCTTCCTGCGCGCGGTGCATGAACTGTCGGCACAATACCACGATTGATTGTTGCTCAATAAAAAACGCCCGGCTTATGCCGGGCGTTTTTGTTGGTCATTAATGTCCGAGTAACTGCTCTGCGTAGCGGGCAACGACATGATCGAAAGCTTCGTGTTGACCGCTGAGGGGCTGACGGGATCGCTGGATGATTTTCTGAAGTTCATCAGTCGTGAAATCAGCTAGAAAGTCGTTGTCGAAAACACCTTCCAGCTTTTCCTTGCGGCGGCTATTCAAGAACTCAATGTCGAGTGCGAGCAGTTCGATCATAGCTCCGGCAGGAGCATCGTCGTTACTGCCTTTGATTTCACCCAGTAAGGTAAATCTGAAACGGCTTTCGCAGTTCTCCTCTAGCGGAGATACATGAGAATCTTCGCAGAAGTCACTCCCCTTGCTATGGCCGCAATGGGCCGGCTTGGGCGTTTCTGTTTCACCTTGGCAGGATGCGTGGAGATTGGTGTATTCCAAGTCCAAATGACCATAGTTTTTCTGGGGGCGAAAGTGTTCGATATGGCTAGAGTCCAGAGTGATTTTGTCTCCGCAATAACAACAGGCATAACCTTGTTCGTTCAGCAGGCTGGCGTGTAGCTCTTGTTTTTGTGGATGTCGTAGCTCTGAGTAGGTCGGGGACCACTCTTCATTCGCCATCGCCTTCCACTCAGTAAATGATGCGGGTTCAGTTCGTTTGATAACTCGCTTCATCGACCAATCATCTCCTTACGCTTGAGAAGGGCCTCAGCTCTTAAAAACTCGGGAAGGCCGGGAGCTTTTTTCTTGAGCGCTTGGAGCTGAGCTTTAGCTTTTTGAAAGTCATTGTCTTCGAGGGTACTGAAGAGTTCGCTGAGGAGCGTCTCAATTTCTGGTTCGCGTTCGGATACTCCCATGATTTCCTCCAGAACTCTGCTGGAGTCAAGCCCGTAGGAAACGCGGGGATGTGATGCATCCCTTTTATTCAGGAGCATGATTTCACCCGGCTTCAAACCACCGATTATTTGCGGTGAGTGACTGGCAGCAATAAATTGGATCTTCGGGAATGCGTTTTTCAGTGCTGAAACAATACTGCGCTGCCATCCGGGATGCAGGTGGATGTCGAGTTCATCAATAATAACGATGCCATAGGTGTTTTCTAAAACTTGACTCCCCATATGAGGGTTTAGAAGGCACATGCGTCTGGCAATATCTGAAACCAGAGCGATCATGCCGCGTTGCCCATCGCTTAAGCTGCTAAAAGGCAAACTAATTTGTTCGTCGAAGTGCACCAACAATGTACGAAGCGCCAAGTCGTACTCAATGCCTTTCGAGTCAGGTAATGCAAATTTTAGCGCTGTATTTACCCAATGAAGTTCGTCGTCAAAATCCCGTGAAGAGTCTGATCGGGAAATACGTTGTAGGCGCTCCAAAGTTTTTCCTATGAACCAACTTTCAAAATTTTGTAAATTTACAGCCGCATCAAACCAATCTACATAAGCATCGAGTCTTGAAGATTTCTGCGTTGCTGCAAATTCAGGAGACACCTGAGCAGAGGTCCATCGGCGGTTCGCCCGGTAAAAAGTAAACAATGGAAGATCGAAGATGTGCTCTGAATCCAAGTGGTCGATTTTTTTGGAAACGGTCGTATGAATTTCATAGCTTTGGCTTTGTGACTGATCTTTACGATCTTTGGAAATCTTCCAATCGGTGAGGCCAAATGCAGAACCTGTAGCACTCAATACCAGTGGGTAGATGTGCTCATACCTGAAACGTTCATTGAATTGGTGAACGGTAAACCGTACATCTTGATCCGATATTTGGGCCTCGTGTCTGCCCATGGCATTTGAGAAGTTGCAAAGGCTTGATGCCACCGCTTGCAACAACGAAGTCTTGCCGCTCCCGTTAACCCCCACGACCAGATTAAACCCGGGCTGGAAGTCAAAAGTAGCCTCATCGTAGCAACGAAAATTCTGAATATGGAGCTGGTCCAGGCGCATCTGGCTTTCCTTTACCAAGACTGACGAATGCCGTCAGTGTACCTTGGCTCGGCAGAACCGCTAGAGGCGCAGGTGTTACGCGCTTTTAGCTCCATGCAACGGCGGCAACTTCGCCAGCTTCAACGCCACCAGCAACGCGCCAATCAGCAGCGCGACGATAAACCCGCCAATCCCGTTCCATCCGCCCAAGTGCCAGAAGAACCCGCCCGCCGTCCCGGCAATGCTTGACCCTGCGTAATAGCAAAACAGATACAGCGACGACGCCTGTCCCTTGGCCTTCACCGCACGCCGCCCGATCCAGCTGCTGGCCACCGAATGTGCGCCGAAGAAGCCGAAGGTAAAGATCAGCATGCCCGGCACCACCAGCCATAGCGGGGTGAACAGCGTCAGGGCCATGCCGGCGAGCATCAGCACAATGGTGGCCCACAGCACGCGTCGGCGGCCCAGGCGGTCGGCCAGAGAGCCGATTTTCGCCGAGCTGTAGATGCCTGACAGATACACCAGCGACAGCAGGCCGACCACGGCCTGGCTGAGGTCATACGGGTCGGCCAGCAGGCGATAGCCGATGTAGTTGAACAGCGTCACAAACGCGCCCATCAGCAGGAACGCTACTAGGAACAACCACGGCAGGCCCGCGTCCTTGAAGTGCATCACGAAGCCATCGAGCAGGTTGCGCGGCTTGAGGCTGCTGGCGCGGAAGTTGCGCGATGGCGGGAGTATCTTCCAGAACACCGTCGCGGCGATCAGCGCCAGGCCGCCGATGATCAGCATGGCGGTGTGCCAACTGACGAAGTCAATCAATACCCCGATGATCAACCGCCCGCTCATGCCACCAATCGCATTGCCACCGATGTACAGGCCCATTGCCAGGCCGATGTGCTGCGGGTGGATCTCTTCGCTCAGGTAGGTCATGGCCACGGCGGCCAGGCCACTTAAGGACAAGCCCACCAGCGCACGCATGAGCAGGATGCCCTCCCAGCTCGGCATCAAGCCGCTGGCGATGGTAGCCAGCGCTGCACAGAATAGCGCGGCGACCATCACCGGTTTGCGCCCCAGCCTGTCGGAAATCGGCCCGGTGATCAGCAGGCCGAAGGCAAGCATCGCCGTGGCGACCGACAGGATCAGACTGCTTTGCGCGGCATTGATGGAAAATTCGTGGGACAGCGCCGGCATCATCGGCTGTACGCAATACAACAGGGCAAAGGTGGCAAACCCGCCGGAGAACAGCGCCAGCACCGTGCGCATGAACATCGGCGTGCCTTTTTCGATGTACTCGTCATTGAGCTGCGCCACCACGTCATCGAGGGCTGAAGGCGGGGTGTGTTGGGCAAGCGGAGCAACAGCAGGATTCACGGGGACCTCGGGGAGGAAAATCTGCCAGGACTGACAATACGAAAAAGAATATAGCTGACTAATGATTCTTTCCAATATATTGTTCGACCTGTTTGATAGGTTCTACGACCTAATGAGGTGTGCATGGAATTACGTCATCTGCGGTACTTCATCGCCGTCGCCGAAGAACTGCATTTTGGCCGCGCCGCGCAGGTGCTGGGCATTTCGCAACCGCCACTGAGCCAACAGATCCAGGCATTGGAGCAAGAGGTGGGGGCGCGGTTGTTTGAGCGGACCAATCGTCGGGTCGAGCTGAGCGAAGCGGGACGCCTGTTTCTGCACGAGGCGCGCCTGGTGCTGGCGCAAGTGGATAAAGCGGCGGACGTCGCGCGGCGGGCGCAGATGGGAGAGCTGGGAGAGCTGAAAATCGGATTCACCTCGTCGGCGCCATTCAACGCCAGCATCCCGCAGGCGATCTTTGCGTTTCGCCAAGCCTTTCCAGCCGTGCACTTGAGCCTGCAGGAAATGAGCAGCACCGAGGTGGCCGAGTCGCTGGTGGATGAGTCGATCCAGGTCGGGCTGATGCGGCCTTTGCCGTTGCCCGACTCACTGTGTGTGGTCGAGTTGATGCGCGAGCCCCTGGTGGCGGTAATGAACTCCGGGCACCCGTTGGCGCAGGGCAGCGAGCGCGGCTTGCACCTGGCGCAATTGGCAGAAGAACCGTTCGTGTTTTTCCCGCGCACCTACGGCAGCGGTCTCTATGCGCAACTGCTCAGCCTGTGCCGTGACGCCGGCTTCAGCCCGCATTTCGCCCAGGAGGCTGGGGAGGCGATGACCATCATCGGTCTGGTGGCGGCGGGATTGGGCGTATCGGTGCTGCCGGCGTCCTATCAACGGATACGGATCGACGGCGTGGTGTATCGCACGGTGCTGGACCCGGAAGCGGTGACGGCGGTATGGCTGGTGCAGCGCAAGGGCGCGCAGACGCCGATGGCGAGGGCGTTTGTGGAATTGTTGACGCGTAGGGCGGTGGCGTAGGTATGTTCACATATCAGGTAACGCAACCAGCTTAGTGATTGGCCGGAAATGTGCGCAGAATCACTTTTTCTCAACCGAGTGATATGGATGGCACTTCTCTACCAGCCCAAGGAGGGCAGCGTGTTGATTTGTGATTTTCGCGGTTATGAGGTTCCGGAAATCATCAAGATTCGGCCCGTTATTGTGATACGCAAACACCGAACCAATAAGCTGCTCGTAACGGTGGTGCCGCTAAGCACTACGGCTCCACAGCAGGTGTTGGAGCATCATTTGCAGCTTGATAGTCACCTTCAAGGCGCGAGTCCGACATGCTGGGCTAAATGCGACATTGTCGCGACAGTGAGCCTGGGTCGATTGGATCGAATAAAAACTAAAGATCGTCATGGCAAACGAACTTACAAAATTGCAGAGCTTACCCATGACCAGTTTGTGGCGATAAAAGCGGCGGTGCGCAATGCGCTCGGCTTGCGATAAAGCAGCATCTGGATGGACGGCGTTTTGCCACTGATTGCAGGCAACCTGTTTTCAGGCATACTGGCCGAGTTCCCGAAAGGGGCTTGTGAGACTCTGAGGATCCTGGGCAACTGGCCATCGCAGAGCCAGGCAGGAAGCGGCGATGACAAGCCAACCTGTTTGTGAAGAGGGCGCCGAAAGGCGCCCTTTGTCGTTTCTGGCTTACTGCATCCCCGCCGCGCGCAACCCCGCCAGAATATCCCGATCCAGCATGCTCACCCAACGGTTGTAGTTGCGATGGATCTTGCCGTCCTTGTAGCCCAGTTCGCGGCTGTCGCGGTAGCTGATGGCGTAGCTGTTGCGGGTGTAGCGGATGTCGATGGCGGCATAGAACTTGCCGCGCACGGTGATGTCGGCCTGCACCAACTGCGGGCTCAGGCGTTGTACCGTCCACTCGCGTTTTTGCAGGGCGGCGACGATTACCTGTTTCATTTTTTCTTCGCTGAGCTGGGGCGTGGCCGGCAGCTCGTGCTGGGTGTTGAGCACCGGTTTGCTGGTGCAACCGGCGGTGGTCAACAGGGCCAGGGCGATCAGGGTGGCGCGTAGCAGGGAGGACATTCCGTTTTCTCCAATCGATTAAAAAGTCAGCACCAGCGCCGAAAGATCAGCGAGGTGTTCACCCCGCCGAAGGCAAAGTTGTTGTTCATCACGTAGTCGTGGTGCATCTCGCGAAAGCCTCCTTGCAGGTAATCCAACTCGCCGCATTGCGGGTCGACGGTGTCCAGGTTGAAGGTGTGCACGTACTGGTCGCGGTTCATCATCTCGATGCTGAACCATGATTCCAGCGCGCCGCACGCGCCCAGGGTATGGCCGAGGAAACTCTTCTGTGAGCTGATGGGCATGCGGCTGCCGAACAGGCTGCTGGTGGCCAGGGTTTCGGCGATGTCGCCCTGGTCGGTGGCGGTGCCGTGACCATTCACGTAGCCGATGGCGGACGGCGCGAGCCCTGCGTCTTCCAGGGCCAGTTCCATGGCGCGGCGCATGGTTTTCTGCTCCGGGCGGGTGGTGTGCTGACCGTCGGCATTGCTGCCGAAGCCGACCAGTTCGGCATGGATATGCGCACCGCGCGCCAGGGCGTGTTCCAGCTCCTCCAGCACCAGCATGCCGCCGCCTTCGCCGATCACCAGGCCGTCACGGCTGCTGTCGTAGGGGCGTGGGCTGGTCTGTGGGGCGTCATTCTTCAAGCTGGTGGCGTAGAGGGCGTCGAACACCATGGCCTCGGTGGGGCACAGCTCTTCGGCGCCCCCGGCGAGCATCAACGGCAGGCGGCCGAACTTGATTGCCTCGTAGGCATACCCGATGCCCTGGCTGCCGCTGGTGCAGGCGCTGGAGGTGGGGATCAGCCGCCCGGTGAGGCCAAAGAAGATGCTGATATTCGCCGCCGTGGTGTGCGGCATCATGCGCACGTAGGAGTTGGCGTTGAGCCCCTCGGCCACCGAGTTCAGCAGCATATTGCCGAACGCCTTGATCTCATCGGTGCTGCCGGTGGACGAGCCGCAGGCCACGCCCATGCGCCCGTCCTTGATGGAGGGATCGCCCAGCAGCCCGGCGTCCTGCAGCGCCTGCTCCGCCGCCCACACCGCCAGGCGCGAGACGCGGCCCATGCTGCGCAATTGCTTGCGCGTCCAGTGCGCGGGCACTACGAAATCATCGATCGGCCCGGCCAGGCGCGTGTTCAGCTCTATAAAACGGTCCCACTCATCCATGCGCCGGATGCCGCTGCGGTTGGCGCGAAAGTTGGCCGCGATGGTCTCCCAGTCGCAACCCAGGGAGGTCATGCCAGCCATGCCGGTGACAACGACGCGCTTCATCAGCACAGGCCTCCGTTCACGGCCAATACCTGGCGCGTGATGTAGCCGGCTTCGGCCGACATCAGAAAGTTCACGGCGCCGGCGACTTCCTCCGGGGTGCCCATGCGCTGCGCCGGGATCATCTTCATCAGTTCTTCCACCGGCACGTTTTCATCGAGCATGGCGGTGTCGATCAAACCGGGGGCGACGCAGTTGACGGTGATCTTGCGCTTGCCCAGCTCGATGGCCAGCGCCTTGGCCGCACCGATCAGCCCGGCCTTGGACGCGCTGTAATTAACCTGCCCACGGTTGCCGATCAGTCCTGAAACGGAAGTGATGCAGACGATACGCCCGGGCGCGCGACGACGAATCATCGGCATCATCACCGGGTGCAGCACGTTGTAGAAACCGTCGAGGTTGGTGCGCAGCACCACGTCCCAATCGTCTTCCGAGAGGGCCGGGAACGCACCGTCGCGGGTCAGTCCGGCGTTGAGCACCACGCCGTAATAGGCGCCGTGTTGCTCTACGTCGGCTTCGAGTATTTCGCGGCACGCGGCGCGGTCGGCGACGTCGAATTGCAGCACGCGGGCACTGCGTCCCAACGCCTGGATTTCGACCTGCACCGCATCGGCTTCGGCGCGCCCGCTGCGGCAGTGCAGCACGATGTCATGCCCGGCCTGGGCCAGGCGCAGGGCGATGGCGCGGCCGATGCCTCGGCTGGAGCCGGTGACCAGTACGGATTGAGTCATGACGTTGCGTCCTTCGATTCAGCTAAATAATTGGCCGCCTGGGGCGGTCGAAATACGTTCAGGCGCGCGCTGGCCTGGATGCCGTCGCCGGTCAGGTGGCATTCGAACACGCCCATGCCGTTGTCGTCTTCCAGCGAGCGCCGGCCGTGGATGGTCAGCTCGGCGCCGGCCGGGAAGCCATCCACGTTGCACTCGAACTTGCGTGTGCCGAGCAGGAAGCCCAGTTCCACCGCTTCGCCGTTCTTGCGTGCGCGGCAACCGGCATAGGCGGCGACGCTCTGCGCCATCAGTTCGATGCCTACCCACGCCGGCAGGCTGCCGTCCGCGCGGTTGAACAGGCCGCCGGGCTTTACGGTGAGACAGGTATGAATCTGCTCTTCATCGAACGACAGCACCTGGTCGATCAGGATCATGTCGCCCGCGTGGGGCAGCAGTTCGGCGAGTGGCCAATCAATCATGGGGCCTCTCCGATAATCAGGCTGACATTGTTGCCGCCGAAGGCAAACGAGTTGCTCATCAGGCGGGGGTGTTGCAGGGCGTCACCGCCGCGTGCCCACTGCAACGCGGGCAGTGCCGGGTCGGCCTGGCCGTCCCACACGTGCGGCGGCACCACACCGTGAGCCAGGCTCAGCCAGCAGAACGCCGCCTCCAATGCACCGGCTGCACCGAGGGTGTGACCGCTCATGGGCTTGGTCGACGAACACGCCACGCCGTGCGGGAACAGTTGAGCGACGGCCAGGCTTTCCATGGCATCGTTATGCTGGGTGGCGGTGCCGTGCAGGTTCAGGTAACCGATCTGTTCGGGGTTCAATGCGGCACTGCTCAAGGCCTTGCGCATGGCTTGCAACGCGCCTTTGCCGGTGGGTTCCGGCGCGGAAATATGGTGCGCGTCGCTGCTCGCGCCGCTGCCCAGCAGGGCAATGGGCCCTCGCTCGCGCGTCATCAGGAACAGCACCGCCGCTTCGCCGATATTGATGCCGTTGCGGTTCACCGAAAACGGATTGCAGCGCTCGCCCGACACCGCTTCCAGCGAGGTAAAGCCATTGAGGGTCAGCTTGCACAGGCTGTCGACGCCACCGCAGATCACCGCATCGCACACGCCCAGGTCGAGCAGGCGCCGGGCGCTCATCAGCGCCCGGGCACTCGAGGTGCACGCGGTGGAAATCACATAGGCGGGGCCGCTCAGGTGCAGCCAGTCGGCGAGAAAGTTGGCCGGCGCGCTGAGTTCCTGTTGCTGGTAGTCGTAATTGCCGGGGAACTGCCGGTCGCGCAGGTACTGGGCAATGCCACGGCTGGCTTCGTCGATGCCCGAGGTGCTGGTGCCCAGCACAACCCCCACCCGCGAGGCGCCATAGGTCTGGATCGCCTGGCGCATCTCGTTCTCTATTTGCAGTGCAGCCTCCAGCAGCAGCTGATTGTTACGGCTGCTTTGCTGGCCCAGTTGCAGCGGGATCGGCGCCAGTTCACCGTGCACGGCGCCCACCGGCAGTACACGCTCCGGCACCCAGCCGCTCTCGGCGCGCATGCCGGCGCAGTCGCCTGCAAACAGGCTGCGCGCGACCTCGGCCTGCCCACGGCCGAGGGCACAGATCACGCCCAGGGCATTGAGATAGGCGGTCATCGCTCAACCCCAAGCGGCGTGATGCGATAGCTCAGCGGCTGGCCCGTCATGTTCACGCTGAACACCTCGGAGGACTGATAAACGATTTGCCAATGCCCTGGCAGGGTGCGCGTCAGGTCCCTGGCCTGGGCGCCCGGGTACAGGGCGCGCAGGTCGTCCGCCGAGGCCAGCGCAAACAGCAGGGCGGCGAACAGCTCGCGTGCCTGCGGATTGGGCGGCAGCAAGCCGTCGGCCTGCCACGCGCCATCGAGCAACTTTTGCCGCGCCTGGGGAATGCCCAGCGGGTCCATCATCGACCAGCGAATGGCAGCGCCCTCGCGCTGAATCACCAGCAGCCAGTCCTGGCGCTGATTGCCTTCCATGCGCTGCACATGCAATTGCAGCGGCAAATTCAGGGCCGGGATTTTTTCCGGCAACGGCGCCTGGCTGGCGCACGCGCTCAGCAGCAACAGACAGCCGATCAGCAGCAGGCGCATCATGGTGCACTGCTCGCCAGCGGCTTGCGCGCCACGCAGTTGACCAGGGTTTCTTCACGCTGGCCCACCGGCGGCGCCTTGCGCAGGCCCAGACGCTCCAGCAGGCCGAAATCCGTGGCACGGCTCCACCACAGATAGGGGTAGGAAACGTTCTGCGGGCCAAATTCAAAGCCCTGCTCGCGGATCATCGCCAGGTACGCCTCGGCGCTTTTCTGCACTTGCATGGGGTGGCGGAACAGCCAGCGAATCACCCAGGTGTCGATATAGGCTTCGGTGGACTCGGCAAACAGCAGATAGCCGCCGGGCTTGAGCACGCGATAGAACTCTGCAAGGGCGCGATGCTGCTCCACCAGATGGTGGAACGTCTGGTGGCAGAACAGAATATCGACACTGTCGTCCGGCACTTGCAGGGTGGCGCAGTCGCTGCCGATCAGCTCGATGGCCAGGCCCTGGCGCGCCGCTTCGGCCTGGCTCTGGTCGAGGCTGTGGGGGTCGGCATCCAGGCCGATCAGCCGTTCCGGGGCGAACACCTGTTGCAGGTACGCAAAGGATTTGCCCTGGCCGCAGCCGGCGTCCAGCAACACCGGCGCGTGCGGCACAGGCTCGCTGAACAGGCTGCGCAGGTCGTCGATGGCCACGCGCAACACATAGTGTTGCCAGGTGCGGCTGCGCAGAAACCAAAGGCCGAAGCGGGTTTCTTCGACGTAATGTTTACTCAGGTACTGGCTGCTCATACCGGATCACTCGCACAGATTTCCGACAACATCCGCAAGCGTCGCTTGGGCTCGCTGACAAACGGGTTGCGCTCGTCCCAGGCATAACCGGCGAGGATCGCGCTGATCATGCGGCGAATCTCCGGCGAACTGCCCGGGTGGAAAA
Source organism: Pseudomonas sp. MH9.3 (assembly GCF_034354675.1). Classification (NCBI taxonomy): domain Bacteria; kingdom Pseudomonadati; phylum Pseudomonadota; class Gammaproteobacteria; order Pseudomonadales; family Pseudomonadaceae; genus Pseudomonas; species Pseudomonas sp. MH9.3. The sequence goes on from NZ_CP133785.1 coordinate 4,203,102, forward strand.
TGACATCCTGGAAGGTCCCGGCGTACCAGCCCTCCACGTAGCAGCGAAAGGTGTCGACGCCGCGCTTGAGCGGTTCGGCGAATTCGGTTTGCCAGTCGACGGGTTCGCCCGTGAGCTGACGATGCAGCACGCCGGCGGCCATGCTCGCCGAACGCATGGCGATGGTCACGCCGGACGAAAACACCGGGTCGAGAAATTCCGCCGCATTGCCCAGCAATGCAAAACCGGGGCCGTGCAGGGTTTTGACGTTGGCCGAGTAGCCGCCGATGCTGCGCGCCGGGGTATCCCACACCGCGTTTTGCAGCACGCCGGACAGGCTTGGGGTTTCAGCGATAAAACCGCGCAGGCAGGCATCGAGGTCGCTGTCGCGGCCGTCGAAATGCGTCTGCGCCGCCACCACGCCCACCGAACAGCGGCCGTTGCTGAACGGGATGGTCCAGAACCAGATGTCGCGCTTTACAGGGTGGGTGGTAATGAGGATTTTGCTACGGTCGAAACCTGGGTGTTCGATGCGATCTTCAACATGGGTGAACACCGCCCGGCGCAGCGGGAAATTCGACGGCGCCTCCAGGTCGAGCAGGCGCGACAGCACGCGGCCGTAACCGCTGGCGTCGAGCACGAATCTGGCCTTGAGGTGATACTCGCTGCCGTTTTGCCGGCGCACATGCAGGTAACGGCATTCGCCGCTGAAATCCGCGCCGACGATGGTTTGGCCATAGCGAATGTCTACGCCCTGCAGCGCCGCCTGATCGGCCAGCAGCTTGTCGAACTCGCCGCGCTGCACCTGGTAGGTGGTCGGCTTGCCGTTGCTGAACGTGTCGCCAAAATCGAACGCGCTGTAGCGCTCGCCCCAGGCGAACGCGGCGCCGGTCTTCACCTGGAAGCCGGCTGCCTGCACCGCCTCGAGCATGCCCGCTTCTTCGATAAAATCGATGCAGTGCGACAGCAGGCTTTCGCCAATCGAGAAGCGCGGGAAATGCTCGCGCTCGATGATCACGACGTCATGGCCCTTGCGCTTGAGCAACGCGGCGGCGATGGCACCGGACGGACCGGCACCGATCACCACCACCTGGCGACGTTCCATTTCAACTGTGGGCACTGAGGCTCCTTGCCGCATGGGCGATAATCACATTCATAGGGCGGGTTTGCGCGGCCCGGCCCAGGGCGCCAGCATAAAGCTGAATGCCAGGCCGAGGCTGACCGACAGGCCGAAATTACTCACCGCTGGCGTACTCGATACCGCCAGCAGACCGAACGACAGCCAGGTCGTCAACGCCGCCAGCAACGTGCCCAGCAGGCTGACCGCCGGCCCGCCGATCTGCTCGCGCATCAGGATCGCATAGTCGACGCTGATGGCCGTGACCAGCAGCAGGCCGAACAGGCTGAACAGGGTCAGCGGCTGGCCCAGCCAGCCCAGGCTGGCCAGGCTGCACAGCGCGGCCAGCAACGGCAGGGCGACGATGCGCAAGGCCCCGCCGAAGCCGAACGGCACCATCAGCAGCAACACGATCAGCACACACGACAGTAACTTGAGTTCGGCGGCGCTGATCTGTGTGGCGGCGAACACGCGGTTCAGGTCGCCCAGGCGATCCACCAGTTGCACACCAGGCAAGTCCACGGCCTGCACCCGCAGCAGCGCCGGATTGTTCAGGCCCTGCAGGCTGACCATTGCCGCCACGCCGCCGTTGACCGGGCCCAGCCACAGCGTGCGCCAGGGTTCGGCCAGCGGACCTTTGAGGGCGGCGTCGATATCTTCGGTGGGCAGCGCCTGCAACTGCGCCACTTCGGCTTGCAGGGCGCTGGCCGGCACACCGAGGTCCACCAGCGGCTGCCAGTGTTGCGCCAGGTTGCCCAGCGCATCGCGCAGTTGCTGTTGCGCGGCCGGCAAGCTGACCAGTTGGTTGAGCGCCAGGTAACCCTGCAGCTTGTCCATATTCACCAGTTGCTCCAGGCGCTGGCCCAGCGCGGCCTGACGCTCCAGCAACTGTTGCTGGTTGTCTGCGCGCACCAGGAAGAACTGGCTGGTGGGCTGAAAGCCGGTAATCCGCGCCACGGCCTGGGCTTCCAGCAGCAAGTGGGGCGGTGCGCCGATCCACTGGCGAATGTCGTTTTTGCTGTTCAGGTGCCATACACCGCCGGCGCAGAACAGCAGCACCAGCGCCAGCAACAGCGGGCTCGGTACGCGCTGCAGCAACGATTCGCGCAGCCGCCACAGGCCCTCGGCAATCCGCAGCGGCCACTGCGCCGGGCGCAATTCAATGCCCTTGAGCAGCGCCGGCAGCAGGCACACGGCGCACAGGTAGGCGCCCACCAGCCCAGCGGCGGAAAACACGGCAATCTGCGTCAGCGCCGGAAACGGTGTCCAGGCCAGCGCCAGATAACCGATGCAACTGGTCGCCAGGCTCAGGCTCAGCCCCGGCAAGGTCAGGCGCAACGCCGGCCAGCTTTGCCACGGCTTCAGGCTCCAGCTTTTGGACAGGTAATGCAGCGGGTAATCCACCGCCACGCCGATCAGGCTGGAGCCCAGCACCAGGGTCATCACATGCACATGGCCGAACAGCGCCACACAAGCCACCGCACCGAACAGCATGCCTGTGACCACCGGCACGAAGGCGAGCAATACGCGCCAGCGGCGGAAGGCCAGAAGCAGCAACAGCAGAATGCCGACGGTCGCGCCGCCGCCGACCCAGGTGATTTCCCGCGTGGCTTGCTGCTGCCCATTGGCCGCGTAGAGCAGGCCGCTGGCCGCGAGCAGTTGCGCGCCGTGCTCGGCGGCCTCTGCGCGGCTGGCCTGGAGCAGGTCCGCCACTTGCAGCGGCAGGTGCATATCAAAGGCATTGCCGGTGGTGCGCGCGCGCAGCAGCACCCAGCTTTTGCCGTCGGCATCGGCGATCAGCGCGCCGCTGCCGATATCCAGTTGCACCGAGCCATGCTGTGGCTGGCTGTTCTGAATGCGCCCGGTGAGGCCCAGCCAGTCATCCTGGCTCGGCACCAGACTGAAGCCGGTAAAGGGGTCGAACAGCGATTGCACGCGCTGCTGGATAAACGCCTCGGGATGCTCGATGAGTTGCTCGCGGTCCTTGGCCGCGAGCATCGCCAGTCGCCCGCGCAGCAGTTGCTCGCGCAGTGCCGGCAGGTCGGCCTGCAGGTTCCACTGCACCGTTTCAAACAGCCCGCTGGCCTGCCAGCGCGCGCCCAGCTGTTGCGCCACGGCCACCGCCTGCTGGCGGTCGGCATGCCCCACCAGCACCAGCATCTCGCGGTTGAGCGGCTCCTGCATGCGTTGTTCGGCTTGCTGTTCCAGCGCATCCGGCGCACTGCCCGGCACCAGCTCCATCAGGTTGGCCGACAGCGGCGCACCCTGGCGCCATTGCCAGCCGGCCAAGGCCAGCACGGCCACCAGCAGGATCAGGAACAGGCGCGGCAGCAGGCGCTCACTGGGCAAAGTCATGTTGCTCCGCGTCGGTCAGGGGCAGGCTCGCGGTGCTGTCCTGCATGCGCAGCACGGTGCTGTCGCCCTGGGTCTCCTGCAGTTCGATGGTGTGCACCAGCGCGCCGCCGTCGATGTTGATTTGGTTGAACACCTGCTTGAGCAGCAGCGAACGCGGAATCAGGGTCAGCTTCCACTGCGTGGACTCACCTTGCAGGTGCAGCTCGAAATCACGCTGCAAGCCGCTGCTGTCGCCCTGCAGCACGGCGAGAAACAGACGGTTCTGCTCAGCTCCGGCACTCTTGTTCGGCAGCCATTGCCAGCCATTGCCTTCACGCCGGGCGATGCCCTGGGCGCTGATGCGGTAGTCCTGTTGCAACGGGGTTTTCAGCAACCAGAGCAGGCCGTGGTCCTTGGCAAGCACGAAGGTGCCCTTGCTGACCAGGGGCTGGGGCAGGGCGCGCAGGTGTTTTTCCTGGGTGAAGCTGCCGTGGATCACGGAGGGTTTGGCCAGTTGATCGCTGAGTTGTTGCAGGTCGAAAGCGTGGGCGCTGAAGCTCAGCAACAGCCCGATCAATGTGGGAGCGGGTTTGCCCACGAAAAACCTGAGGACGCTGCGCAGTGCATGGCGGATCGCATTAACGTTGGCGATTTTCGCGGGCAGGCCCGCTCCCACAGGACATCTCATTTCAAGGCCCTCTCGACGGCGTCGGTGAAGATTGTGGGGGAGGCCAGTTGCATCTCGCGGCTGGCGATTTCCACCGCCACCTGCACGGTGCTGGCGCGGGTCAGGCGCTCGCCGCTGGCGAGGTCGGTGATCAGGTAGTTGATCTTCAAGCGGTTCTCCCACTCCACCAGGCTGGCGCGCACGTTGATCGTCTGGCCGAACACCGCGCCGCGCACGTAGCGCAATTGCATGTCGATCACCGGCCAGGCGTAGCCCGCCTCGCGCATGGCGCTGTAGTTGTGGCCGATCCTGTCGAGCAAGGCGCAGCGTGCGACTTCCAGGTATTTGACGTAATGGCCGTGCCACACCACATGCATAGTGTCGACGTCGAAAAACGGCACGAGGATTTCAGTGTTGCAGTGCAACACGCCGGGGCTACGCATGCAGCCTCCAGTGCTGCGCGGCGATGCGTTGCAGGCACAGGCGCAATTCGCCTTCCAGGGCACGGTCTTCGATCACGGGCGGAAAGTCTTTGCCCAGCTCGACGTGCATGGCGGCCAGGGCCGGTGGCAGCGGGCGCGCATCCTCGGCCCGGGCGCGCAGCCACACCCCTTGATTGGCGGCCAGCAGGGCGGCGGCGGCCACTTGTTCGGTCAGCTCCAGCACGCGGATCGCATCGCGGGCGGCGATGGTGCCCATGCTCACCTTGTCCTGGTTATGGCACTCGGTGGAACGTGAGAACACGCTGGCCGGCATGGTGTTTTTCAGGGCTTCGGCGGTCCAGGCACTGGTGCCGATCTGCACGGCCTTGAAGCCATGGTTGATCATCGCGCGGTCGGCCGGTGCGCCGGACAGGTTGCTCGGCAGGCCGTGGTTGTAACGCACGTCCACCAGCAACGCGAGCTGCCGGTCGAGCAGGTCGGCGACGTTGGCCACCAGGGTCTTGAGGCTGTCCATGGCGAAGGCGATATGCCCGCCGTAGAAGTGCCCGCCGTGCAGCACGCGTTCCTGCTCGGCGTCGATGATCGGGTTGTCGTTGGCGCTGTTCAGCTCGATCTCGATGAATGAGCGCAGCCAGTTCAGGCTGTCGGCCAATACGCCGAGAACGTGGGGCGCGCAGCGCAGCGAGTAACGGTCCTGCAGGCGGTGCAGCGGCGCGGTGGGCGCGTCGATCGCCAAATCCTTGCGCAGCCACGCGGCGACCTGCATCTGCCCCGGGTGTGGCTTGGCGGCAAACAGGCGTTCGTCGAAGTGTTCCGGGTTGCCTTGCAGGGCCACCACATTGAGTGCGGTGATGCGCGTGGCCAGTTGCAGCAGGTAATCGGCGCGGGCGAAGGCCAGGCAGGCGAGGCCGGTCATCACCGCAGTGCCGTTCATCAAGGCCAGGGCTTCCTTGGGACGCAACACCAGTGGCGCCCAACCCAGCTCGCGGTGCACGTCGGCGGCCGGGCGCCGTTCGCCGTGGAACAACACGTCGCGCTCACCGGACAAGGTGGCCGCCACGTAGGACAGCGGCGTCAGGTCACCGCTGGCGCCCACCGAGCCTTCCTCGGGGATCAGCGGCAGCACATCGTGTTCGAGGAAGGCATGCAGGCGCTCGAGCAACTCCACGCGTACCCCGGACACGCCGTGACACAACGATTGCAACCTGGCCGCCAGCACCGCGCGCGTGGCCTGGGCGTCGAGCAGCTTGCCCAGGCCGCAACCGTGGAAGGTGTACAGGTGACGCGGCAGCGCTTCGACGTGCTGCAACGGCACCGCCACCACGCAGGAGTCGCCGTAGCCGGTGGTCACGCCGTAGATCACGCCTTCCTTGTCCAGCAGCGAGTCGAGGAACTGCGCGCCCCTGGCAATGCGCTGGCGATAGGCTGCGTCTTCCTGCAACTGCGTGGGCACCTGACGGTTGGCCAGGGCCAGCACGTCTTCGATGCGCAGGGGGCGTTCGCCAAAGGTGACCGGCTCAGGATGCGGGATCATGGGTCTTCCAGAAGGGGTAAAAGTTGAACCATTGTTGGGGCGCCTGCAGGCAGAACTCGCCCAGGCGTGCGGCGTAACGCGCGGTCCACAGGGCGATTACCTGTTCGCGGGTGCTGCGCTTCCATTCGATCAGTTGCGCGAAGGGCTCGATGGTCAGGCGGTAGCGGCCCTGGTGCTTGAGGCACATCAGCAGGTTGACCCGGCATTGGAGCAGGCCGGCCAGCAGCCACGGGCCTTGGGGGAACGCGGCGGCATGCCCGAGAAAGTCCACGCGCACCGTGCGCCCGCCATGCAGCGGTACACGGTCGCCGGCAATCGCCAGCCATTCGCCATCGTCCAGGCGCTGGCTGAGCAGCAGCATGTTGGCCGGGTCCAGCTCGCTGACCTGGATCAGGCGCAGGTGGGTGGCACCGGCCTCGCCCAGCAGGCGGTTGAAGCGCTCGGCGTGCTTGGTGTGCACCAGCACGTTCATGGTCACCTGTTCGCCGATCTCCGCCAGCGCGCGGCACACCTCGAGGTTGCCCAGGTGTGCGCCCACCAGCATCTGCCCGCGCTCGCCGCGCAATTGCCCGCGCAGTTGCGCCGGGTCGTTGATTTCGATCTGTTCCAGACGCAGTTTGCCGTTCCACACGTCGAGCTTGTCGAGCAGGGAGTCGGCGAAGGCCATGAACTGGCCGAATACCTTGCGCCGGGTGGGGCGCAGCTCATCGCGCCCGCTCCACTGCGCCAGGCGCTGCTGGTATTGCCAGGCGCTCTGGCGCGCGGTGCGGCCGAACAGAAAAAAGTAGAACACGATGCTGTACAGCAATGGGCTCAGCAGGCGTCGGCCGAGCACCCGGGCGGCGACGGCGGTGAATTTCATCAGCCAGAAGCTGCCGCGTTCTTCGCGGTCGGCCCAGTGTTTGGTGTTGTCGGTCATGCCTGCCACCGTCGCCACAAGATCATCGGCGCGCGCACCAGCATGCCGAAAAACAGCCGGGTGTGCATGGCGCTGATGCGCAGGTTGTCGTGGAACAGGCGAAAGTGCGACAGGCCGTCGGCGGGGTAATGCACCTGGGTCGGCAGCCAGCGCATCGGCTGGTTGCGCCAGGCCAGGCGTACGAGGATGTCCGAATCGAAATCCATGCGCGTGCCGATGTAGGCCGAGTCCATCAGCGCCAGCACCGGTGCCAGCGGGTACACGCGAAAACCGCACATCGAATCGCGGATCTGCAGCGAGAGGGTGTTGATCCATACCCATACGTGGGTGAGGTAGCGCGCGTAGAGGCGGCCCTTGGGCACGCTGTCGTCGTATTCGGGGTAGCCGCAGATGATTGCGTCGGGGTGCCGGCGCGAGGTGTCGATAAAGGTCTCGACTTCACGCAGATCATGCTGGCCGTCGGCGTCGACTTGCAGCGCATGGCTGTAGCCCAGGCGTGCGGCCTCGCGGAAGCCGGCCATGACGGCGCCGCCCTTGCCGAGGTTGTGGGGCAGGGTGATCAGGGTGACGTGTTCCAGGGTCGCCAATTGCACCAGCACCGCCGCGCAGGCCGGGCTGCTGCCGTCGTCCACCAGCAGGCAGGGCAGGCCGCTGGCGAGCAGGCTGCGCACCACGGCGGGCACGGTGGCTTCATGGTTGTAGACGGGGATCAGGGCGCAAGGGTTATGCATGGGGCTCCCACCGTGCGGGCAAATGCCCTGTGGCGAGCGGGCTTGCCCCGCGTTGGGCTGCGTAGCAGCCCCCATAAGGCTGCCGAGGTGTATCAGGCAGAGCTCCGTCGCCTGTTTTGGGGCTGCTGCGCAGCCCAACGCGGGGCAAGCCCGCTCGCCACAACAAGCCCTTTAGCCATAACAGCTGCGACAGGTTAATCATTCGCCATCTCCAGCTGGATCCTGCCGCTGGAGCAGGCGGTGTCGGCATTGCGATAGGCGAAATACAGCTTGCTGCGTTGCGCGTCAAAGCGCAGGTGCAGTTCGATGGAATCGCCAGGGCGCACCAGTTGCTGGAACTTGAGCACTTCCATGCCGGCAAACCGGGTCGGCACGTCCATCAGTTGTTGGCTCAGGTTGAATGCCCACTCTACCTGCACCACGCCCGGCAACACCGGTGTGACCGGGAAGTGACCGCTGAAATAGGCGAGGTCCGGCGGGATGCTCAGTTGCAGGGTCCATTCGCCGTCGGCGTCGACCTGCTCCAGTACGTCGGGCGCTTTGGGCCGGGGCGCCAGTAACAGCGCGTCTATCTCGGCCTGGGGCAGCTTGCCCTGGCTGTTGAGCGGCAGCTGACGCAGCAGGCGCCAACGGCGTGGCAAGGCGAGGGCTTCGCAATGCAGGCTTAAATGCTGGCGCAGGGTTTGAGTCACCGCGCGTCGGCCCTGATTGCGCAGGGCATGCAGGCCCTCGGCGCTCAGTACCACCAGGGCGCCCAGGGAAGCACGGTTTTCCTGGACCACGCCCAAGCGGTTTTCGCTGACCCAGGGGTGAGCCATCAGGGCCTGTTCGAGCATCGGCAGGGAGATGCGTTTTTCTTCCAGCTTGACGATGCGGTCCAGTCGCCCCAGCAGTTCGAAACGGCCATCGGCATGGATGCGTGCGGCGTCGGCGGTGTGTTCGATATGCCCGGCAGGCAAATAAGGCGAGGCGATACGCAGCGCGCCGTCGGCATCCTGGCTCAGCTCAACGCCTGCAAAGGGCTGCCAGGGTTGTGCGCCCTGGCGCCAGGCGATGCCGCCGGTTTCCGAACTGCCGAGGATTTCCGTCGGCCATTGCCCCAGGCGATCGTACAGGCTGCCGGCGGCCTCGACGGGCAATGCGCCGCCGGAGGAAAACACCCGCGACACTTGGCTCAGCGCCGGCCAGTCGAGGTTGTCGCCCATGCGCTTGAGCAGCGCGGGGCTGGCGACCCAGGCGAACCGGGGATGTTCGCGGCTGGCGCGCTGCAGGTCTTCGGAAAACGCCAGTTGGGTGCGACCAAAGCAGCGCCCGGCGCACAGCGGCCACAGCACGCGGAACAGCAAGCCGTAAATATGTTGAGTGGCAACGCTGCCGATGATGCAGGCGTCCTTGAGGTCGGCGCCCCACAGGGCTTCCAGCGCGTCGACTTCGTTGGCCAACTGGCGCAGGGTCTTGTCGATGCGCTTGGGTTCACCGCTGGAGCCGGACGTGCACAGGCTCAGTTGGCAGGCGTCCAGGTCGAGGGCGCCGCCGGGCAGGGGCGCCTGGTACAACGCGTCGAGGTCCGAAGCCTGGGTCAGCCAGGCATCAACGGATGCGTCCCAGCGTTGGCGCGTGTGCGGTTGCAGGTCGGCGGGCAGCAGCACGCTCACGCCGGCGCGCCAGGCGCCCAGCAGGGCAATCGCCAGCACGCCGGCGTCTTCCAGGTGCACCGCCAGGCGGCGGATACCGCGCGCCTGCAGGCCTGCCGCCAGGCTCAAGGCGTGCGCCCGCAGTTGGGCATGGTGCATCGCAGGCTCGGTGGTGACCAGGCGTTGCTCCAGTGGCTCAAGCAGCAGGTGCTCAAGTTTCAAACCTTTCATAAGCGGCCTCGAACCCTTTGTCGTATCAGCCATTCCACGGCAAACAACAGTCCCATCAGCCCGTAGGCGATGAGGCCGTTGTACAACGTCCACCAGCTCAGCGGCGCCCACAGGGTGAGCGCAGCGGCGAGCAAGCCATTACACAGAAAAAACACGCTCCACACCACGGTGACCTGGCGCGTGTACGCAACCACTTTGGGCGCCAGCACAGGCTCGGTGATGCGCGCAATGCGCTCGACCATCGGCGGGCCGTATTTGAGGCTCAGGCCGAACAGCGCCAGCATGAACGCGCTGACCAGGCTTGGGTACCAGCGCAGCAGGTACGGATTGTCGAACCACGCCAGCAACACACAGAACAGGATCACCGCTACTGCCATCCAGCGGCTGCCGGGGCGTCGCGCACCGGTAACGGCGCGCAACAGCCACAGGCTGCCCAGCAGCAGGCCGAACTGCCACGGGGCAAAGTGCTCGGTGCCGTAGTACACCGCAAACGGGTACAGCAGCCCCGCCAGCAACAGGCCAAGGCCGATCAACCGGCTCATGCGGCGGGCTGGACCAGGCGGTGCACCGCCTCAACCACGTCGTTGACGGTGCGCACCGCCTTGAATTCCTCGGCGGCGATCTTCTTGCCGGTCTGGCGCTTGATATGGTCGATCAGGTCCACGGCATCGATGCTGTCGATTTCCAGGTCCTGATACAGGTTGGCGTCGAGGGTGACGCGCTCCGGCGGCAGTTCAAACAGCTCCACCAGGGCATCGCGCAGGGTGTTGAAAATATCGTCACGAGTTTGCATGGTCCGGTCTCAAGCTGCCTGTCTGGCTGTGACGAACGCCGCAAGGCAGGCCACATTGGTGAAGTGGTTACGGGTGTCCTTGGCGTCGGCATCGATCTTGATGCCGTACTTTTTCTGGATCGCCAGGCCCAGTTCCAGGGCGTCGACCGAATCCAGGCCCAGGCCTTCGCCGAACAGGGTCTGTTCGCTGCCAATGTCGTCGACGCTGATGTCTTCCAGGCCCAGGGCCTCGATGATCAGCATCTTTATGTCGCGCTCAAGGCGTTGTTGGTCGCTCATCTTCGGCGAGCTCCTTAATGAAATAGTGGTGCAGGTAATCGTTGAGCTTGCGCGAGGCCTGGGGCGCGGGCCCCAGTGAGGCGAACGCCTGTGGTTCTATATCGGCACCCACGCGCAAACTGAAGTGAAATCGACGTTTGGGAATGCGATACCAGGGTTCGGCCTTGGTCAGGGTGGTGGGGCTGACCTTGATCACCACGGGAGTGATGACCGATGCGCCCCGCAGCGCGATGGCGGCGGCGCCGCGATGAAAGGCCGGCGGCGCGCCCGGCGTGGTGCGGGTGCCTTCGGGAAAGATGATCAGGGTCTGGCCGGCGCGCAGGGCGTCGGCGGCGGCATCGAGCATGTCGGCGCTGCCGTCGTTGCTCAGGTAGCCGGCATCGCGCACCGGGCCGCGGGTGAACGGATTTTGAAACAGGCTGCGTTTGATCACGCAGTTGGTCTGGCGCATCAGGCCAATCAGGAACACCACATCAATCAGCGACGGGTGGTTGGCGACGATCATCTGGCCGGGGCGCCCGAGTTTTTCTGCGCCTTCGACGCTGTAGGTCAGCACCCCGACGCGCTGCATCAGGCGAATGAAGAACCAGAACAGCCGGCTGATGGTGTGGCGGGCTCGGCGTTGATGCTTCGTCGCGCCGCCGGGCAGGCAGCTGAGCAGCGGAAACACCAGCAGGCGCAGGCACAGGCCGCCCAGGCCGAACAGAAAAAAGCTCGCGGCGGTGGCGAACAGGCGCCAGTAGTAGGCGTCCCGGGGTTTGTCGGTCACAGCTTGCGTTGCCAATTCCATACTCGGTTCTTCCAGGCATGTTGGCAGGCCCCCTGTTCGGTGAGCAGGGTGCGCAGCAGGTTCAGCGCGTGGGGCCACTGGGCGGCGGTCGAGGGTTGGACAGTGCTGTCGGTGAGTTCCAGCTGCCACTCGTCGCCCGGGGTCAGCAGCAGGCCGAGCGCATAGGGGAACGGTACGTCGTGGATCCAGCCGGCGTAGGCGGCTGGCGGCTGTTCTTCGGTGATCACCAGCAACACCGCCGGCGCGCCTTCGTTGAGCAGTGCGGCGGCTTCGAGCACACCGTGTTCGAGACCGTCGCCGGCGGCGGCGAGGGCGGTCATTTCGCTGGTCTCATTGCGCAGGATCGACCACAGCCCCACCACCGCGTTGTGCACCGACAGGCTGAACTGGGTGGGCGACAGGGGTTCGTCATTGGCCAGGTCGCTGAGGATGTCGAGGGTGCGCGGGGTTTCGCCATGCCGGGAAATGAACACCAGCGGCAGGTCCTGCAGGCCCTCTGCCAGCGGCCAACCCACGCTGAACGCCATGCGCGCCAGGCGGCTGAGGCGCCGGCGCTGCATGGCCGGTAAAAATGACACGTCAGGGCAAGCTTCGCTGGCGGGCAGCAACACCGGGGCCCGGCACCAGGCGTGCCAGTCGTCCGCGCTGTCGAGGCCCGGAGCCCAGGCGCGCCATTGGGCGATGCTGAAGTTGATCACTGAGAAGTTATCCCGCCCCTGCGGGCTTCCATGTGCCACCGATGCCCCGGTTTTCCGGGACAGCGCAGGGCCGAATGGCGCGCATTATCCCGGTGCTGCGGGGTTCTAGCAAACATTGGTAAATAATTGTTCACGGTTGATTGAATTTTGCCTGGGAAGGGTTACGGATTGTGCTTGAGCGCAGACGGAATTGGATTGTCGGACCTTTCTTATTTGCTCATATGGAGCCGGCTTGCACTGCATTGATCAGCGAGGTAGCTAACAGGCGCTTTTGCCCTCTACACTCGGGCATTCATTGATACCCGGAGGTTTCCCCATGCGGCGTGTGGTGTTCAATCAAAAAGGTGGGGTCGGCAAGTCCAGCATCGCCTGCAACCTGGCGGCGGTCAGCGCCAGCGAAGGCTATCGAACCCTGTTGGTGGACCTCGATGCACAAGCCAACTCCACCCAGTACCTCACCGGGCTGACCGGCAACGATATCCCCATGGGAATCGCCGATTTTTTCAAGCAAACCCTGTCTTCCGGACCGTTTTCCAAGAAGAACAAGGTGGATATCTACGAAACGCCGTTCGACAACCTGCATGTGATTACCGCAACGCCGGAGCTGGCCGACCTGCAACCCAAGCTCGAAGCCAAGCACAAGATCAACAAACTGCGAAAGTTGCTGGACGAACTGAGCGAAGATTACGACCGCATTTACCTCGACACGCCGCCGGCCCTGAACTTCTATGCGGTCTCGGCGCTGATCGCTGCCGACCGTGTGTTGATCCCCTTCGACTGCGACAGCTTTTCGCGCCAGGCCCTCTACGGCCTGCTGGCGGAAATCGAAGAATTGAAGGAGGACCACAATGAAAGCCTCGAAGTGGAAGGCATCGTGGTCAACCAGTTCCAGGCCCGGGCGAGCCTGCCGCAGCAGATGCTGGACGAGTTGATTGCCGAAGGGTTGCCGGTGTTGCCCGTGTACCTGGCCAGCTCGGTGCGCATGCGCGAGTCGCACCAGGAGAGCAAGCCGCTGATTCACCTGGACCCACGGCACAAGCTGACGCAGCAGTTTGTGCAGTTGCATAACTTGCTTGAGAGCACTTGAGGCAAGGTTCAGACACAACGCAAAAAACTGTGGGAGGGGGCTTGCTCCCGATGGCGGTGGATCAGCTACCGGTGTGCTGACTGACCCACCGTCATCGGGAGCAAGCCCCTCCCACATTGGCCTGCGCCGGTTTCAAGGGCGGGTTACACCCCTTGGCTTCGCAGCCAGCTCATCAACTGCGGCAATGGAAACGCTCCACTCTGGCGCGCCACTTCCCGGCCATTCCTGAACAGGATCAAACTCGGAATCGACCGAATCCCCAACTGCGCCGACAACTGCTGGTTCGCTTCACTGTCCAGCTTGGCCAGCCGGCATTTGCCCTCGAGCTGCCCGGCCGCCTGCTCGAACACCGGCGCAAACGACTTGCACGGCCCACACCACTCGGCCCACACATCCACCAGCAACGGCAAGTCGCCCTTGATCTGGCTGGCGTAATCGCCCTGTTTCAGCTCAAAGGGCTTTTTCAGCAACACCGGCTGTTTGCAGCGCCCGCATTTTGGGGCATCGCTCAGGCGTTCACCGGGGATGCGGTTGAGGCCATTGCAATGAGGGCAGGGGATTACAAGCGGTTCGGACATGGTGGGCTCCTTGAGTGTGGCCAATCCTTCTATTTGGCGTCAGGCGTGGACTTTATCAAGCACGGCTGCGGTGAAGCATATGCTCACAGAATCGTCCGTGTTGATCCTCGCTGGCCTATCTAGGCTAGGAGTGCTTGTTCGAAACAGCACCATTGGCCCGTTTGGCGTTATCGCAAATTGCGATAGTCTGCGTTCGGGCTTAATCTCCATAGCAAGATGCGATAGGGATGTTGCATGCGAGTGATCAGCGAGAAAAGGATCTGGGAAGCAAAGGAACAGTGGCCCCGTTCAGCAACAGCTTTGGATCAGTGGTATCGGGTTATGAAGCGAAACCACCCCAAGGACTTTGCAGCAATGAAGACCATGTTTCCCGCCACTGACAAGGTCGGCGATTTTCATGTGTTTGATATTGGGGCAACAAGCTGAGATTGATTGCTTGTGTGGACTATCGGGTGCAACGCGTTTACATCAAGCACCTGCTTGATCATCGCGATTATGAGAAAGATAAATGGAAGGAAAAAATCAGATGAGTGCGCTTATGCGGGTCGCTGCCGACCACTGGCAATTTGTCTCACCCGTGCTGCGAAAGCCGGAAAACGAGGCGGACTACGACGCTCTGGTGTGCGGATTAGACGAGTTATTGAGTCTGATCGGCGAGGATGGGGACAGTCCGCTGATGAGCCTGGTGGACATCCTCAGCGATTGGATCGAGGCCTACGATCAAGAGCATCGTCCTATGCCTGTGGCCAGTGGCGTCGATGTTCTGCGCTATATGATGCGCGAGCACAACCTCACTCAGAGCGACTTGCCGGGTGTTGGCGCCCAATCAGTGGTCTCTGAAGTACTGAGCGGCAAACGCCAGCTCAACCTGCGGCAGATCCGCTGGCTGGCGGATCGTTTTGGCGTGTCGGTGGAAACTTTTATCTAGACGCGCCTTTGAACACATACACACAGGTGTCGTCCACCACCCCTGCATTGTCGATCCGCGCATTGGACAGCACCGCCTCGCATTCGAACCCGCATCGCTCTGCCACGTTGATGCTGCGGGTATTGCGGCGGGCGGTGGTGAGGTCGATTCGTTTGGCTGCTTTGGCGATTGTCGGCGCGGCAAGCTGTAAATGGGTGCTGCGTAACAGTGCTGCTGGTATGTCGGAAAATCTCACCATCCGTCTCCTTACGACGAACAACTAATCTCCAAATGCTTACCCCAATCCGGCGGGCGCTGTGCGTATTGCTCCATCCCGGCCTGCTCTTCAAAAGGCCGGCTCAACACGTCATGCAGCCTGCGCACCTCGCTGTAATCGCCTGACTCGGCGGCGGCGATGGCGTTCTGGGCCAAATAGTTGCGCAAGATATACAGCGGGTTGACCGCGTGCATCCGCTCACGGCGTTGCGCCTGGCTGTACTCGCCATCGCGCGCAACGCGTGCCTTGTACAGCTCGGCCCAGGCATCAAAGCCGGCCAGGTCGACAAAATCATCGCGCAACCGCGCCACGGCCAGTGCGGCCGACTCATCGCCCAAGCGGCGGAAGAACAGCGTGTAATCCACGCCGCTGTTCTGCATCAGCGCGAGCAGCCGCTCTACCAGTTTCTGATCATCCTCTTCGGCGGTCGTGAGCCCCAGTCGGCGGCGCATCAGGTCCAGATAGTGGGCCTGGTACAGCGGCAGGTACAGGCCCAGCGCCTCTTTCAAGGCATCCACGCTGATAAATGGCGTGAGTGCCTGGGCCAGTGCGCTGAGGTTCCATTGGCCGATGGGCACCTGATTGCTGAAGGAGTAGCGCCCTTCGTGATCGGAGTGGTTGCAGATGAAGTGCGCATCAAAGTCGTCAAGAAACGCGAACGGGCCAAAGTCGAAGGTGATGCCGAGGATCGACATGTTGTCGGTGTTCATTACGCCATGGCAGAAGCCGTAGGCCTGCCACTTGGCGATCATCTCGGCGTTGCGTTCGACGATTTCGCGGAACATGGCCAGGTACGGCTCGGGCTGCTCGCGGCATTCGGGGTAGTGCAGGTTGAGCACATGTTCGGCCAGTTCGGCCTGCTGCTCGGGCTTTTTGGTGTAGTAGAAGTATTCGAAATGGCCGAAGCGGATATGGCTCGGGGCCAGGCGCAGGACCATCGCGCCGCGTTCCTGTTTTTCGCGCCACACCGGCGTGCTGGAGCCGATCACGCACAGCGCGCGGCTGCTGGGGATGCCCAGGGCATGCAGGGCTTCGGAGGCAAGGAATTCGCGAATCGAGGAGCGCAGCACGGCGCGACCATCGCCCATGCGTGAGTAAGGCGTCATGCCGGCGCCCTTCAAGTGCAGGTCCCAGTGCTCGCCCGCCGCGTTATACACCTCGCCCAGCAGCAGTCCGCGCCCATCGCCCAGTTGCGGGCTGTAGCCGCCGAACTGATGCCCGGAATAAACCATCGCCCGCGGTTCTGCGGCCTCCCACAATTTATGGCCGCTGAACAGTTCGGCAAATACCAGCGTTTGGGCCACGGCCGGGTCGAGGTCGAGCAACGCCATGGCGGCATCGCTCGCCACCACGAGGCGCGGTTCGTCGAGGGGTTCTGGCAGCACGTGGGTTGAGAACGCATCGCCCAGGCGTGCGAAGCGGTTGTCGAAGGTCAGTTCGTCGAGGGCTTTCACCGGCCATCTCCAGCAGAATGTCCGAGCATTCTGCTGGGGAAGGGCGGTTTAGTCGAGTTTGCTCGGCGGCGGTTCCGGTGCGTCCACCACGTTGGCGGCAGGCGGCTCGGGTACTTCAGGCTCCGGAACCGGGCCGACAAGGGTCTTGCGCTCGTCTTCCACGGGCACCAGTTTGTATTCCTGACCGTGCATGTTTTTCAGGTACACCTCCATCTGGCGGAACGAGATGTTGATGTGCTGCTTTTTGAATTCGCTGTTGATGTAGCGGTTGACCTCGTCCAGCACCGGGTTGCGGTCGCCCAGGTCGCGCACGTGCATGCGCAGCTCGTGGTCGAGGGTGCTTTCGCCGAAGTTGAGGAAGTACACGTGGGGTTCCGGGTCTTTCAACACCCGTGGGTTTTCCCGCGCGGCCTTGAGCAGCAATTCCTTCACCAGGTCCAGATCGGAGCCGTAGTCCACGCCCAGCTTCAAGGTGACGCGGGTGATGGTGTCGGTCAGCGACCAGTTGATCAGTTGCCCGGTGATGAAGGTTTTGTTCGGGACGATGATGTCCTTGCGGTCGAAGTCGGTGATGGTGGTGGCGCGGATGCGGATCTTGCTCACCGTGCCCGACAGGTTGCCGATGGTGATGGTGTCGCCAATGCGCACCGGACGCTCGAACAGGATCATGATGCCGGAGATGAAGTTGGCGAAGATTTCCTGCATCCCGAAACCGATACCCAGTGACAGCGCCGCGACCAGCCACTGCAACTTGTCCCAGCTCACGCCGAGGGTGGCGAGGGTGGACACAATACCGAAGCCGGCAATCACGTAGGACAGCAACGTGGTGATGGCGTAGGCGCTGCCCTGGGCCAGCTCCAGCTTGGACAGCACCAGCACTTCCAGCAGGCCGGGCAGGTTGCGCGCCAGGGCGAAGGTGATGCCGACGATGATCAGCGCGCCGAGCAGGTCGCCGATGCTGATGGGCACCATGCTGATGTTGGCGCCGGTGCCGCTGGTGTATTCGTAGAGCGTGACGTTGTCCAGGTAGGAAAATACCGAGATCAGGTCCGACCACACCCAGTACAGCGCGGCGATAAAGCCACCCAGCAGGGCCAGGCGGATCAGGCGCAAGGATTGTTCGTTGACCTTCTCGATGTCCAGGGTCGGCTCTTCAACCACCGCTTCGCCTTCACCGGCTTCCTTGGCGGCCTGGCGTTTGGCCAGGGCCCGCGCGTAGGCAAGGCGCCGCGCGGCCACGCTGAGCCAGCGCACGAACGTGGCTTCGATCACCAGCCACAACATCAGCAGGTACAGGGTGTTGATCAGGCGGTCGCTGAGCTTGAGCGCGGTGTAGTAATAGCCGAAGCACACCGCGACAAACAGCGCGACGGGCAGGGCGGTAAACAGAATGCCCGCGACCTTGCGAAACAGAGAGGCTTTTTCGTGGGTCGGGCTGTTGAGCAGCAGGCGGCTCAGCAGCCAGGCCATCAAGGCGTAGCAGGTGAGCACCACGCCGATGCCCAGCACATCGTCGGCCAGCGCCGCCGGTTGGTGTTCGGCAATCGCCACCACCGCCACCAGCGCCAGCACCACCAGCCCGAGCTTGCGTACCCAGCCTTGCAGGAATTGAACCTGGGGTTTCTCCCAACGAAAGTGCAGTTCGGCCACGCCGCCCGGCGCGAGGATGCGATAGGCGGTGTAGAACACCAGCCACGCCTGGGCGAGCTGCAGCAGGGCCGAGCCGAGGTTGGCGTTTTGCCCACGGGCGTCGATCTGCAGCGCATAGCCGCACAGCGCCAGGCCCAGGGACACCGGCATCGCCAGCAGGATATTGATCAGGATGGCCTGCGGCGTGTGCCACTGGCTGTCGCGCTTGAAGTGGCCGATGTCCAGGTGGACCCGGTTCAAGCGGTGGTACAGCGCCTTGCGCCGCCACAACAGCGCGCCGATCAACAGCAGCAATGGCAGAAACAGCAGCGGGCGCTGGGTCAGGCCGTCGTACAGTTCGCTGACGCTGGAGGCCCATGGCAGCGTGGTGACCTGCTTGCTCAGGTGTGCCGGCACGGTTTCCAGCCACTCGGCGTCCAGCGGCTTGTTGCTGGGGATCCAGAACATCTGCTCATCGAGGGTGGCACGCAGGGTGGTGGCGGTGCTCAGCAGTTGTTTCTGGTTCAGTTGCAGGGTGATGGATTCATTGAGCAGGGCGCTCAGCTCGCGGCTCAGGCGTTCGAGCAGGTCGCTACGGGTCACCGCCAGTTCCAGCAGGGTGCGCCGCAGTTGCGGGGTGACATCATCCGGTGGCTGGTTGGCCAGCAGGTTATCCACATAGGCAGTGGGCGAACTGATCAGCTCGCGCTGCTGGTTGACCTCAAACTGGTACAGGCGAATGTTGGCGATGTCGTCGGCCAGGTCGCGGTCCACGGTGAGGTGGGGCAGGGCCTGCTTCTGTTTATAGAGAATCTTGGAGAGCAGCAGGCTGCCCTTGAGCACGTTGATCTGCTCGTCCAGCGCCGAATCGCTTTGGGTGACGGTGTCCAGTTGCTGCTTGGTCTGCAGGTTTTTCTGGGTCAGGTCGTTGAGGCGGTCGGTACTTTTGAGCAGGTAGTCGGAGAGCTTCAGGTTCTCGGCGCTTTCGGTCGCGAGGATGCTGCTGCCACCGGCTTTCTGCGCTTCGATGGACTGTTGGGTCACCGTCTGCTGCGACTGGGCCAGGCGTTTCTGGTTGATCAGGGTTTGCAGGTCCTGGATTTCCTGCTCCAGGCGTGCGGTTTTTTCCTGGATCAGGTCGTGCCGGCTGTTGCCCAGGTCCTGCAGTTGGCTGTTGCCGGCCAGCTCCTGGCGGCGCAGGGGGATCAGCGCATTCAGCGCGGCGAGTTCGGCGTTCAGCTGGTTGCGCTGGTCGGCGTTGATCGCCTTGCCGTTGTCCTTGCCGGTCTTGAGGATCGAATTGATCTGCAGGATGCGCGTCTGGCTGCTGCTGATCTCGGTCTGGGCGCGTTCCGGGCGGGTCTGGGCGGCGATGGTCAGGCTGTTGGCGTCGGCCAGGGCCTTTTGCAGATCGCCTTGCTGCGTGGTGCGTTGCACCAGCAGTTGCTCCAGCTGCGACACGGGCTGGTTGGCGTAGCGTTGGGCCACGGGGATCGGCTTGGTGGCCTTGAGGCGCGCCAGCTCGCGCTGATTGTCGATGGTCTCGCGCGGCGCTTCGGCCAGCTGGCGCTTGAGGTCGGCGAGGCGCTGCTCGTAATCCTGTTGGTTGCCCAGGTAGGTCAGGGTCTGTTGCAGGATGCCCTGCAACGCCTTCATGTCGGCGTCGGGCAGCTTGCGGTCGGGCAGCTTGTCCAGGGTTTGCTGGATGGCGTCGGCGCTGGGCGGTTCGGCAGCGTTGACGGTGCCGACACAAAGGGTCAGGCCGAGCAGGGCAGAGGCAAAAAAAGTGCGCAGGGTTGGCATAGAGACCGGTCGTGCTAGGTGAAAAATCGGGGGGCGTCGTGGCCCCGCAGTTTAGAGGAAGAGTCCGGGACCCGGGCGACTTCCTTCGGGGAATTTGACGCCGACTTTTCCGATTCTGTTCCCGTCCATGGCCGCGACTGTCCACAGGGTGTTGTTCCACTCCACCTGGTCGCCCACTACCGGCGCGCCGCCGACCTTTTGCGTGATGAAGCGGCTGAGCGGCATGTCCGGGTCGATGCCGTCGAGCTTGAGCCCGTACAGCGCCGAGACCGCGCCCAGCTGGGCGTCGCCTTCGAGGACGAAGTCGCCGAAGAAGCGCAGGTCGAGGCCCCGTTGCGGCGCCTGGCTGAACAGCTTGCCGAGGGCCGGCAGGTTGTGCTCATGGCCGATTACGCAGAGCAGATCGCCGACTTCCAGCACCGTACTACCCGACGGATGGAGCAGTTGCTGGCCTCGGAACAGCGCGGCAATCCGCGTGCCCTCGGGCATTTTCAGCTCGCGCAGGGCTGCGCCGATGCACCATTTTTCTGCGCCCAGGCGGTAGACGAACAGCTCCCACTCGCTGGTGACGTGTACTTCCAGGGCGGCACGGGAGATAGGCGCGGGGTCTGGCGGAACGGTGACTTTGAGCAGCTTGGCCACCCACGGCAGGCTGGTGCCCTGCACCAGCAGCGACACCAGCACGATAAAGAACGCCAGGTTGAAATACAGCTGCGCATGGGGCAAGCCGGCCATCAGCGGGAACACCGCGAGGATGATGGGCACCGCGCCACGCAGGCCGACCCAGGCGATAAAGGCTTTTTCGCGGCCGTGGAAGGCCTTGAACGGCAGCAGGCCGACGATCACTGACAGCGGCCGCGCAAACAGGATCATCCACAGCGCCAGGCCGAGGGCGGGCAGGGCGATCGGTAGCAGGTCGTGGGGTGTGACCAGCAGGCCCAGCACCAGGAACATGCCGATCTGCGCCAGCCAGGCCATGCCGTCGAGCATATGCAAAATGCCATGACGGCTGCGCACCGGCCGGTTGCCGATCACCAGGCCGCACAGGTACACCGCGAGGAAGCCGCTGCCGTGCAGGGCGTTGGTCAGGGCGAACACGAACAGGCCGCCGGCGATTACCAGGATCGGGTACAGGGCCGCCGCCAGGTTGATGCGGTTGACCATCTGCAGCATCAACCAGCCGCCGCCCAGGCCGATGATGCCGCCGATGCCGAACTCGCGCACCAGGTGTGTCAGCAGGCTCCAGTGCAGGCCGGTCTGGCCGCTGGCGAGCATGTCGATCAGGGTGACGGTGAGAAACACCGCCATCGGGTCGTTGCTGCCGGATTCGATTTCCAGGCTGGCGGTGACCCGCTCGTTCAGGCCCTTGCCGCCCAGCAGCGAAAACACCGCGGCGGCGTCGGTGGAGCCGACAATCGCGCCGATCAGCAAGCCTTGAATGATATTGAGGTCGAACAGCCAGGCCGCCGCCATGCCGGTAAGGCCCGTGGTGATCAGCACCCCCACCGTGGCCAGCGACAATGCCGGCCACAGCGCCACGCGAAAGCTCGCCACCCGCGTGCGCAGGCCGCCGTCGAGGAGGATCACGGCGAGGGCGAGGTTGCCCACCAGGTAGGCGGTCGGGTAGTTATCGAAGATGATGCCGCCGCCGTCGACGCCGGCGACCATGCCCACGGCCAGGATGATCACCAGGATCGGGATGCCCAGGCGGGACGAAAGAGAACTCACCAGAATGCTCGCACTCACCAGCAACGCGCCGATCAAGAACAGGCTGTTGATGGTTGTCGCATTCAAAGGCAGTTACTCCGTGAGCAAAAAGGACAAGGCGCAAACTGACCATGCAGTCTGCGTGCCAGGGATTCTAACCTGTTGAATTGCTGCGCTGTCAAAAAGCTTTTTCTGATTTGCACAGATCAAATATGGGAGGGGGCTTGCGCCTGATAGCGGTGTGTCGGTATCAAATGTATCGACTAACTATTTCAGGAAACCCATATCCCTGTGGCGAGCAGGCTTGCCCTGCGTTGGGGTGCGAAGCGCCCCCATCGAGCAAAACGCGGTGTACCTGATACGGCTCAGCGTCTGGTTTTGGGGCTGCTGCGCAGCCCAACGCAGGACAAGCCTGCTCGCCACAGGGAATCTGCGCTTGACTGAACGGCATTAGGGCAAGCCTGCTCGCCACCGTTCGAAGATTTTGAGGGGCCCGCATTTTTGAACCGGTGCAGTCAGTCAGAGGCGGAAGCGGCCGACCATCCCGTTCAAGTCCACCGCCAGGCGCGACAGCTCGCTGCTTGCCGCGCTGGTCTGGCTGGCGCCGGTCGCCGATTGCACCGACAGGTCACGGATATTCACCAGGTTGCGGTCCACTTCCCGCGCCACCTGCGCCTGTTCTTCGGCGGCGCTGGCGATCACCAGGTTGCGTTCGTTGATTTCCACAATCGCCGTGTTGATGGTATCGAGCGACAGCCCCGCGCCCTTGGCGATGCTCAAGGTCGATTCGGCGCGTTCGGTGCTGTTGCGCATCGAATCCACCGCGTGCTCGGTGCCGGCCTGAATGCTGCCGATCATGCGTTCGATTTCGCTGGTCGATTGCTGGGTGCGGTGGGCCAGCGCGCGCACCTCGTCGGCCACCACGGCAAAGCCACGCCCGGCTTCGCCGGCACGCGCCGCTTCAATCGCCGCGTTCAGCGCCAGCAGGTTGGTCTGGTCGGCCAGGCCACGGATCACGTCGAGCACCTTGCCGATATCGCGCGATTCATTGGCCAGCTCGCCGATCAAGGTGGCGGTGGCTTGCACATCACCGCTCATGCGCTCGATGGCGCTGACGGTTTCCTGCACCAGATCACGGCCGTCACCGGCGGAGGCGGTCGCGTTGCGCGACGCTTCGGAGGTGCTGACGGCATTGCGCGCGACTTCCTCCACGGCGCTGGTCATCTCGTTGACGGCGGTGGCGGCCTGTTCGATTTCGTTGTTCTGCCGGGTCAGGCCACGGGCGCTTTCGTCGGTCACGACGTTCAGCTCCTCGGCTGCCGACGCAAGCTGGGTGGCGGAGCCGGAAATGCGTTGCAGCGTGTCGCGCAGTTTTTCCTGCATTTTGGCCATGGCCGCCAGCAGGCGACCGGCTTCGTCGTTGCCGTCGACCTTGATTGGACGCGTGAGGTTGCCTTCGGCGATTTCTTCGGCGGCATCCAGGGCCTGGGAGATCGGCGAGGTGATGCTGCGGGTCAGCAGCCAGGCGAACAACACGGTCATCAGGGTGGTGATCGCCAGCAGGCCCACCACCAGATTGAAGGCCGAGCTGTACTGGTCCGCAGCCTCCTGATTGGTGGCCAGGGCCATCTTGTTATTGAGGTCGAGCAAGCGCGCCAATACCGCGTTGACCTGCTCGGAGTTGCTCAGCAGCTCGGTGTTGAGCAGCACGCGCAGCTCATCGGTCTGGTTGGCCCGGGACAGGCTCTTCATGCGTTCTTCGATCTGGCGGTACTGGCCGAGCAAGCGCACGTATTCGTCGTAGGCGGCACGTTCTTCCTGGCCTTCGATCAGTTTTTCATAAATGCCCTGGGCCGAGCGGATCTGCTGGTTACGCAGTTCGAAGGCTTCCAGGGTTTTCTGCTGCACGTCCGGCTCGCGGTTGGTCAGCAGGCGGTACGACAGCACCCGCAGGCGCAGGGTCAATTGGGTGAAGTCATCCAGGGCGCGAATGCTGGGCACGCTGGCCAGGGTGATGTCTTCGGTGGCCGCGCGGATCTTGCTCATCTGGTTCAGGGCGAACACGCCGAGAAACAACATGAGTGCACCAATCAGCGCAAAGCCCAAAAAGGCGCGCGGCGCGATATTCATATTACGAAGAGACATGCTGGAGTCCTGGGGTGAAGCGCGATCCATGCGGCCATGAGACGGGGTGTGCATGCGCTATCGGCGCAGTGGCCGAAGTCTGAAGCGGGCGTGCGCTTTTGTCGCAGCTGGTCAGGGCGTTGACCGATTCAGGAACCAGATGGGGTAATTGCAGTCACTAAGGCTCGAAAGCGCAGCCCGGCCCCGGAATATCGGGCTGCGCGCCGGGGGATAACCCTGGCATCCGAGGTGAATTTTCTTTATCGTCACCGCCCTTTTAAAAAGCTCGAGAAATCAAAATGTTAGAAGCATCCCTCAGCCAACTGGAACAACTGGTCAGCGACCTGGTACAGCACAATCAAGAGCTGCTGAGCAACAACGAATCCCTCAAGGCCGAACTGGCCAGCGCCAGGGATGAAAACGACAGCCTGCAACTGAGCCTGATGGAGCAGGAAGAAAAGCACGGCGCTACCGCCGCGCGCATCCAGGCACTCGTTGAGCGTGTAAGCGCAGGGCCTGTCAGCGCATGAACGATGGGATAAAGGTCGTTTCGATTCTCGGTGAGGATTACTCGATCAAGGCGCCGGCCGGGGAAGACCAGACCCTGTTGCACGCCGTGACGATGCTCAAGGCATCCCTGGCCACTACCAAGAAAAAGTACCCGACCCTGATCGGTGACAAGTTATTGGTACTGGCCGCGCTCAATCTGTGCGCCGAGCAGATCGAGATGCAGCAGCGTCACCAGCAGGAACTCGACCGTTACCAAGAGCAAGTCAGCGCCACGGTCGAGGTGATTTCCAAGGCGATCCAGTCCTAGAACCACTCATCCTGCATCCCCTGGCACGTGTCGTCGCGCGCCTCCAGAATGTCCAGTTCGTGATGGCAACCCGGTACTTCCCAGGTCAGGAAATACCGGGCGGCCTGAAGCTTGCCTTTATAGAAGGCTGCGTCCGCGGCATTGCCTTTGGCCAGCCCTTCCTCGGCGCGAATCGCCTGTTCCAGCCAGCGCCAGCCGATCACCGTGTGCCCGAACACTTTCAGGTACAGCGCCGAGTTCGCCAGGCTGCTGTTGACCTTGCCCTGGCCGAGGTCGGTGAGCAGTCCCAGCGTTACGCCTTGCAGACGGGTGACCAACTGCTCCAGCGGTTCACGCAGCGCGGTCAGTGACGAATGTTCCTGGGCCCGTGCGCCCGTCTCGGCGATCAATCGAATCAGCTGCTTGAGGCCTGCGCCGCCATTCTGCGCGAGCTTGCGCCCCAGCAAGTCCAGCGACTGAATACCGTGGGTGCCCTCGTGGATCGGGTTCAGGCGGTTGTCGCGGTAGTACTGCTCCACCGGGTATTCGCGGGTATAACCGTGGCCGCCGAGGATCTGGATCGCCAGTTCGTTGGCCTTGAGGCAAAACTCCGACGGCCAGGATTTGACGATGGGGGTGAGCAGGTCCAGCAGCTCATGGGCCTGTTTGCGCTCGGTGTCGGTGGCCAGCGTGGTGGTGTCATCGAACAGCCGCGCAGCGTACAGGCCCAGGTCGAAGGCGCCTTCGACGTAGGCTTTCTGGGTGAGCAGCATGCGCTTGATATCGGCGTGCTGGATGATCGACACCGGCGCGGTGCCCGGGTCTTTGCTGTCCGGCAGACGACCTTGCGGGCGCTCGCGCGCGTAGTCCAGGGAATACAGATAACCGGCGTAACCGAGCATCACGGCGCCCATGCCCACGCCGATCCGCGCTTCGTTCATCATCTGAAACATACAGCTCAGGCCCTGGTGCGGTTTGCCCACCAGATAACCGACGCAGTTCCCGTTATCGCCGAAGTTGAGCGCGGTTGATGTAGTGCCGCGCCAGCCCATCTTGTGAAACAGCCCGGCCAGCAGCACATCGTTGCGCTCGCCCAGGCTGCCGTCGTCGTTGACCAGGAATTTGGGCACGATAAACAGCGAAATGCCCTTCACCCCGGCCGGCGCATCCGGCAGCTTGGCCAGCACCATGTGCACGATGTTTTCCGACAGCGGGTGGTCGCCGCCGGAGATGAAGATCTTGTTGCCCTTGAGGCGGTAGCTGCCGTCAGCCGCAGGCTCGGCGCGCGTACGAATATCCGACAGGGACGAACCGGCGTGGGGTTCGGTGAGGGCCATGGTGCCGAAGAAACGCCCGTCGATCATCGGCTGCAGGAAGCGCTGCTTCTGCTCCTCAGTGCCGAAACTCTCGATCAGGTTGGCGGCGCCCATGGTCAGGAACGGGTAGGAGGTGGACGCAGCGTTGGCCGACTGGAAATGCGCGAAACAGGCTTGCGACAGCAGGGTGGGCAGTTGCATGCCGCCCGCTTCGAAACTGCGTGCTGCGTTGAGAAAGCCGGCTTCGAGGAACGCATCCACCGCCGGTTTCACTTCCGGAATCAGGATGGCCTTGCCGTCTTCGTAGCGCGGTTCGTTTTCGTCGTTTTTGCGGTTGTGCGGCGCGAAGTACTTTTCGGCGATGGAGCGCGCGGTGCTGATGGCCGCATCGAAGGTTTCGCGGTTGTGCTCGGCAAACCGCTCGCGCTGGGTCAGGCCCTCGGCATCGAGGACTTCATACAGCTCGAAAGCCAGATTGCGGGAACTGAGCAGCGTCTCGGACATGGCGGCTTACCTTCTAAGGGAATGGCCTGAGTCTAAGTGCGCCAATAGAGGCTGGATAGCAAGATTGATTTGCGTGATGGAAGGGCAGAACGCAGACCCAATGTGGGAGGGGCTTGCTCCCGATGGCGGTGTGTCAGTCTTACAAGGGTGACTGACACACTGCCATCGGGAGCAAGCCCCCTCCCACATTTTTAGCGCATTTCGTCAGTTAGCCGATGGTCATCAGGCTGGCGTTACCGCCTGCCGCGGCGGTGTTCACGCTCAACGCGCGCTCGATGACCAGGCGTTCCAGGGCAATCGACGTTTCGCCCTGTGACAAGCCATGCACTCCGACAATCGCCCCGCCACGCTGCGCCACTTGCTGGCAGACCGCGCGCAGTTGGTCGGAGTCGCCATGGTGCAGGACCGCGTCGAACACCACCTCGTCTTTGGTCCAGTCGGCCACGCGCTTGATCTTCGCCTGAATCTCCTTCGGCAGGCGTGGGAACAAGGCCTTGGTCAGGTCGGTTTCCGGCCATACCGCCGAGCCGCCTACCGCCAATACCGCCGCCAGTTGGGTCAACAGGTCGCCCTCTATTTGCGCCAGGCACAACACGTGCTCGCGGGGCAGGATGGCGTAGCTGTTGCGTTCGCCGGTCGGGCCGGCCAGCTGGCGGGTGATACCACTTTGTGATTGCGCGGCGAACTGGGTGCACAGGGCGCTCAGTTCGCTGAAGGTGTGGCTGTCAGCCCAGCTTTTCAGGGCGTTCAGTGGCTGGCTCATGGCATCGCGCAGGCGTACGTCCGGGGCGGCCAGGTTGTCGCAACGTACGAAGGACTGCTCGATGGCATCCGTAGGACGGGTCGACAGCAGGCGGTACAGGTACAGCGGTCCACCGGCTTTCGGACCAGTGCCCGACAAGCCTTCGCCGCCGAACGGCTGCACGCCGACCACGGCACCCACAATGTTGCGGTTGACGTAGACGTTACCGGCATTGACGTTGTCGATCACCTTGGCGATGGTCTCGTCGATGCGGGTGTGCACGCCCAGGGTCAGGCCATAGCCGGACGCATTGATCTGGCCGATGAGCTGGTCGATCTCCTTGCGCTTGTAGCGCACCACGTGCAGCACCGGGCCGAAGATCTCCCGTTGCAGTTCGTCGAAGCTTTCCAGCTCGATCAGGGTGGGCATCACGAAGGTGCCGCGCTTGATCTCTTCGCCGTCGGCAATCGCCACCTGATACACGTTGCGGCCTTTGTCACGCATGGCCTGGATGTGTTTCTCGATGCCGGCCTTGGCTTCGGCGTCGATCACCGGGCCGATGTCCACCGACAGGCGTTCCGGGTTGCCCAGGCGGCATTCAGCCATGGCGCCCTTGAGCATTTCGATGACACGGTCTGCCGAATCTTCCTGCAGGCACAGCACACGCAGGGCCGAGCAACGTTGGCCGGCGCTGTCGAAGGCCGAGGACACCACGTCGATCACCACTTGTTCGGTGAGCGCCGAAGAGTCAACGATCATCGCGTTCTGGCCGCCGGTTTCGGCGATCAGCGGGATCGGGCGGCCCTGGGCATCGAGGCGACCGGCGACATTGCGTTGCAGCAAGCGTGCGACCTCGGTGGAACCGGTGAACATCACCCCTTTGACGCGCTCATCGCCCACCAGACGGGCACCCACGCTTTCGCCCTGGCCCGGCAGCAGTTGCAGCACGCCTTCAGGTATGCCGGCTTCGAGCAGGATGCGCACGGCTTGGGCGGCGACCAGCGGCGTCTGCTCGGCTGGCTTGGCCAATACCGGGTTGCCGGCGGCCAGTGCGGCAGCGACTTGACCGCTGAAGATCGCCAGCGGGAAGTTCCACGGGCTGATGCACACCACCGGGCCAAGGGGGCGATGGGCGTCGTTGGTGAAATCGTTGCGCGCCTGCACCGCGTAATAACGCAGGAAGTCCACGGCTTCGCGCACTTCGGCAATGGCATTGGCGAAGGTCTTGCCGGCTTCGCGGGCCAGCAGCCCCATCAGGGGCTGGATTTCGCCTTCCATCAGGTCGGCGGCGCGTTCCAGGATCGCAGCACGTTCGGCGGGCGGGGTGGCCTGCCAGATCGGGCCGGCGCTGATGGCGCACTGGATTGCATTGTCGACGTCTTCGACGGTGGCTTCCTGCACATGGCCGACGATGTCACGCAGGTCGGACGGGTTGAGCACCGGCGCCGCCGCCTGATCGCTGGAGGCGCAACCGAGCATCGGCGCGGCTTTCCAGTCGTTGTGGGCCGTGGCGAGCAGGGCGCAGGACAGCGACGCCAGCCGGTGTTCGTTGGCCAGGTCGATACCGGCCGAGTTGGCGCGATCGCTGCCGTACAGGTCGCGCGGCAACGGGATACGCGGGTGCGGCAGGCCGAAGCCGCCTTCCAGCGTGGCCATTTGCTCGATGCTGGCCACCGGGTCGGCCACCAGCTCCTGAATGGAGATGGACTGGTCGGCAATGCGGTTGACGAACGAGGTGTTGGCGCCGTTTTCCAGCAGGCGGCGCACCAGGTAGGCCAGCAACGTTTCGTGGGTGCCGACCGGGGCGTACACGCGGCACGGACGGTTCAGCTTGCCCTCGGAAACCTTGCCCACCACTTGCTCGTACAAAGGCTCGCCCATGCCGTGCAGGCACTGGAACTCGTACTGGCCGGGGTAATAGTTCTGACCGGCGATATGGTAGATGGCCGACAGGGTGTGGGCGTTGTGCGTGGCGAACTGCGGGTAGATGGCTTCCGGTACCGACAGCAGTTTGCGGGCGCAGGCAATGTAGGACACGTCGGTGTACACCTTGCGGGTATACACCGGGTAGCCTTCGAGGCCTTCGACCTGGGCGCGCTTGATCTCGCTGTCCCAGTACGCACCTTTGACCAGGCGGATCATCAGGCGATGGCGGCTGCGGCGCGCCAGGTCGATGACGTAGTCGATCACGTACGGGCAACGCTTCTGATAGGCCTGGATCACAAAGCCGATGCCGTTCCAGCCGGTCAGTTGCGGCTCGAAGCACAGGCGTTCGAGCAGGTCCAGGGACAGCTCCAGACGGTCGGCTTCTTCGGCGTCGATGTTCAGGCCGATGTCGTACTGCTTGGCCAGCAGCGTCAGTGAGAGCAGGCGCGGGTACAACTCGTCCATCACGCGCTCGTACTGCGCACGGCTGTAGCGCGGGTGCAGGGCGGAGAGCTTGATGGAGATGCCCGGGCCTTCATAAATCCCACGGCCGTGAGACGCTTTGCCGATGGAGTGAATGGCTTGCTCGTACGACGCGAGGTACTTCTGAGCATCGTGTTCGGTGAGTGCGGCTTCACCGAGCATGTCGTAGGAATAGCGGAAGCCCTTGGCTTCGAACTTGCTGGCATTGGCCAGGGCTTCGGCGATGGTTTCGCCGGTGACGAACTGTTCGCCCATCAGGCGCATGGCCATGTCGACGCCCTTGCGGATCATCGGCTCGCCGCTCTTGCCGATGATGCGGCTCAGGGACGAGGTCAAACCCGCTTCGTTATGGGTGGCGACCAGCTTGCCGGTCAGCAGCAGGCCCCAGGTGGCAGCATTGACGAACAGCGACGGGCTGTTGCCCAGGTGCGGGTGCCAGTTTCCGGTGCTGATCTTGTCGCGGATCAGCGCGTCGCGGGTGCCCTTGTCCGGGATCCGCAACAACGCTTCGGCCAGGCACATCAGCGCCACGCCTTCCTGAGACGACAGGGAAAACTCCTGCAGCAGTCCCTGAACAATCCCGGCACGACCGCCGGCGCTTTTCTGATTGCGCAGCTTCTCGGCAATCGAAGCGGCCAGCTTATTGGTGGCCTCGGCCATCGACGCCGGCAGGCGTGCCTGTTCGATCAGCATCGGCACCACTTCCGGCTCCGGGCGGCGGTAAGCGGCGGTGATCGAGGCGCGCAGCACGGACTGTGGCAGGATGCTTTCGGCGAACTCGAGGAAGCACTGGTGCGCGTGGTCGGCCTGGACCTCGCCCGCTTCATCGGCGTCCTTACTGCTCAAACCGTTGAGTTCGGTCAGGGTTGCACCACCCTCCAGTTTCTCCAGGTAATTGAAAATCGCCTGCTTGATCAGCCAGTGCGGGGTCCGATCAATGGAGGTCGCGGCAGCCTTGAGGCGTTCGCGGGTCGGGTCGTCGAGTTTGACCCCAAGGGTGGTCGTAGCCATTTTCTTATCCTCATGGGTGCCACTAACCGAGTGGCATCTGCTGGCGGCAAGATTAGCGTTAGCGCAGGCGAAGGTGCAACCGGGTGCAACCCTTTTTATGCATGAAACATTCGACGGTTCATCTGAAAGGGGCACCGGTGTTTCTTGCTGGTGCATTTTGTTTCTGAGGTACGCATTGCTTGCTCCGAAAAGGAGCAAAAAAAGCGGATTTGAAGCTGAAACACATCGAGGTGCAACTTATTCTCAAGAAACTGGTTGCACCTTATTTACTTTGTTGAATAGCATTCGCGGCCAAGGTGCAACCACCTTCGAGGTTCGGTTCATCGGCTGGCGGCTTTCCTGGGGAAACGCCAGTCATAAATGCGCGGCACGCAGGTTCGTCTATCCGCTACACAGTGGGTAGCGTGCGCAACCGTCGCTACATAAAAACAATGCCAGGGCGTCACTCTTATGAGCGTTAGCAATCCTACCCTGATCACGTTCGTGATCTACATCGCAGCAATGGTGCTGATCGGCCTGATGGCCTATCGCTCCACCAACAACCTTTCCGATTACATCCTTGGCGGCCGCAGCCTCGGTAGCGTGGTAACCGCCTTGTCGGCCGGTGCTTCCGATATGAGCGGCTGGTTGTTGATGGGCCTGCCGGGCGCGATCTACATGTCCGGCCTGTCGGAAAGCTGGATCGCCATCGGCCTGATCGTCGGTGCCTACCTCAACTGGCTGTTCGTGGCCGGTCGCCTGCGGGTTCAGACCGAGCACAACGGCGATGCCCTGACCCTGCCGGACTACTTCTCCAGCCGCTTCGAAGACAACAGCGGCCTGCTGCGCATCATCTCTGCGGTGGTGATCCTGGTGTTCTTCACCATTTACTGCGCCTCCGGCATCGTGGCCGGTGCCCGGCTGTTCGAAAGCACCTTCGGCATGTCCTACGAGACGGCGTTGTGGGCCGGTGCGGCGGCGACGATTGCCTACACCTTTATCGGTGGTTTCCTGGCGGTGAGCTGGACCGATACCGTGCAGGCCACTCTGATGATCTTCGCGTTGATCCTCACACCGATCATCGTGCTGCTGGCCACCGGCGGTGTCGACACTACATTCCTGGCGATTGAAGCCCAGGACCCGACCAACTTCGACATGCTCAAAAACACCACCTTCATCGGCATCATCTCGCTGATGGGCTGGGGCCTGGGTTACTTCGGCCAACCGCATATCCTGGCGCGCTTCATGGCGGCGGATTCGGTGAAGTCGATCGCCAACGCACGTCGCATCTCCATGACCTGGATGATCCTGTGCCTGGGCGGCACTGTGGCGGTGGGCTTCTTCGGCATTGCCTATTTCTCGGCGCACCCGGAAGTGGCCGGTCCCGTGACCGAAAACCCTGAGCGTGTGTTCATCGAGCTGGCCAAGCTGCTGTTCAACCCGTGGATCGCCGGTGTCCTGCTGTCGGCCATCCTAGCCGCGGTGATGAGCACCCTGAGCTGCCAGCTGCTGGTGTGTTCCAGCGCCCTGACCGAAGACTTCTACAAGGCGTTCCTGCGCAAGGGCGCTTCCCAGCTTGAGCTGGTGTGGGTCGGCCGGATCATGGTGCTGGTGGTGGCGTTGATCGCCATCGCCATGGCCGCCAACCCGGAAAACCGTGTACTCGGGCTGGTGAGCTACGCCTGGGCCGGTTTCGGTGCTGCGTTCGGCCCGGTGGTGCTGATCTCGGTGATCTGGAAAGGCATGACCCGCAACGGCGCACTGGCCGGTATCCTGGTGGGCGCGATCACCGTGATCGTGTGGAAGCACTTCGAGTTGCTGGGGCTGTACGAAATCATCCCAGGCTTTATTTTCGCCAGCCTGGCGATCTACTTCGTGAGCAAGATGGGCGCGCCGACCGCTGCGATGGTCGAGCGTTTTGATGCTGCGGAAAAAGACTACAATCTCAACAAGTAATTCGCCGGGCGTTAAGCGTCCGTTGAGTTAGCACAAAGGCCCGCATCCTCTGGATGGCGGGCTTTTTTATGTGCGGTTTACCTGGGGTTGGCGAAAATTCACACGTGCCCACGTAGGCTTTTACTGATTTGCCTGGCACGTGTTCGGTGGGGCAGGGCAGTGGTGCAGAATCGCTCGCCTACTCCCTCGCAGAGAAACACCGGATGTTCGCTCTCGCCAATCAAAGTGCATTTACCCTGACCCTCGACGGAGAGCCCAGTGAACTCAAGGTTCAGGGGTTTTCGGGGGATGAATTTATCAGCCTGCCTTTTCGCTTCGACCTCGAACTGGTCTGCGAACAACCTGATCTGGACATTGAAAGCCTGCTGCACCGGCAGGCCTTCCTGGCGTTTGACCCCCAGGGCCGAGGCGTTCACGGCCAGGTATATCGAGTGGCACAAGGTGATTCGGGCAGGCGTATGACCCGCTATCAGATAGCCCTGGTGCCGCAGTTGGCTTATCTGGAGCACAGCACCCACCAGCGTATGTTCCACAAAAAAACCGTGCCGCAGATCATTGCGCTGGTGCTGGAGGCCCAGGCCATCCAGGCTGATAACTTCGTATTCCAGCTGAGCGGGAAGTATCCCGAGCGTGAGTACTGTGTTCAGTTCGATGAAACCGACCTGCAGTTCATCCAGCGCTTGTGCGTCGAGTCGGGTATCCACTATCACTTTCAGCACAGCCCCGAGCGCCATTTGTTGGTGTTTGGCGATGATCAAAGCGTGTTCGCCCAGCCGGATCAAACCACCCCGTACTCGCCGGGTTCCGGAATGGTGGCCGACACGCCTGCAATCAAGCGCTTCATCCTGCAGATGGAAACGCGCACCACGGGTGTGAACCTGCGGGACTACGATTTCCGGAAGCCGAGCCTGGTACTGGAAAGCGCAGCTTCGGGAGAGCAGCGCCCCGACCTGAACGAGCAGGCCTATCCTGGGCACTTCATGGATCGCGATCACGGCAACTACCTGGCGCGACGCCTGTTGGAGCGTCATCGCAGTGATTATCGCCAGGCCAGGGGGTTGAGCGACCAGCCGGCCTTGGTCTGCGGGCAGTTCCTGAAGATGGCCGGGCATCCGCGTGAGGAATGGAATGATCTGTGGCTGATCACCCAGTTGCACCATGAAGGGCATCAGCCGCAAGTGCTGGAGGAGGCTGCGCCTGATGACTATGGCGACGAATCCTCTCAGGGTTACCGTAACGACTTCGTTGTAACACCGTGGGAGGTGATGTTTCGAACACCGCTGATTATGTCGCGGCCGCACATATCCGGCTTCCAGAATGCAGTGGTCACCGGGCCCGTCGACAGCGAGATTCATTGCGATGAATACGGCCGGGTCAAGGTGCAGATGGCCTGGGATCGCGATGGCCAGCATAACGAGCATTCCAGTTGCTGGCTGAGGGTTGCCAGCGGCTGGGCCCATGATCGTTATGGGGCGGTGCTGATTCCTCGGGTTGGCATGGAAGTGCTGGTGGGCTTCGTCAATGGCGATAGTGATATGCCGGTCGTCATGGGCTGCCTGCCCAATGCCGCCACACCCGTGCCCCTCGACCTGCCGGCCGACAAGACCCGCAGCATTTTCCGCAGCCAGAGCAGCCCCGGGGGCGGTGGTTACAACGAACTGCGCATCGAGGACCGCAAGGGCGCCGAGGAAATCTACCTGCGTGCCCAGCGTGACTGGACCCAGCATGTGCTCAATGACCAGCAGGTGCAGGTCGACAATCATCGGCGGGTGAAGGTGGGCGGCGAGTCGCACCACGAGTTGCAGGGCGAAGAACAACGCATCACCCACGGCAACCGGCTCACCGAACTCAAGCAGGATGATCACCTGGTGGTCGGCGGTTCGCAGCAGATGCAGGCTGGGGGCACCATCCGCATTGGCGCAGGGCAAAGCGTGGTCATCGATGCCGGTGCCACGGTCACGATTCAGGCCGCAGGTCAGACGATCACGCTGTCTGCCGCCGGGATTTTCAGCAGTGTGCCGATTCAGATCGGTGGTGGACCTGCGCCAGGTGCGGCACCGTTACTGCCTGGCTTAAAGGAAAAACTGCAGGCCGTCATGCTGTTACCGCTAAGCCCCGTGCAAGTGGCGAGCCTGAAGCGCAGCGCGCCGTTTTGTGAAGAGTGCGAGCGCTGCAAAAACGGGCAGTGTGACATCGCCGAACATGCCAACGTCGACAGGAAACTCCCCTGATGCCTATCCCTTTGACGCCCAGTGCCTGGCTGGCGCAGTGGCCTTTGCAGGCTGGTGAAACCCTCTATGCGGTGCTGGGCAATGCCAGCGAGGCCAGGCCGCTTGCCGTCTGGCAAGCCAGGGCTGCCGGGCCTGCGCCTCATGCGGTATGGGCAGGGACGGCCTACGCGCAGTGGGGTGAGGTCATGCCTTACGTGGCTATTGTCGAGCCGGGCAGCGCCTTTCTCGATTGGATCGCCGCCAGCGAATCGACGGATTGGGGATGGCTGGCGGTGTCGTGCAGCCCGCTGGACGCCGTGATCGCCCATTTGCAGGGCCTGACCAAGGTGCTGCTGCCCGAGGGGCAGGCTGTGTTTCTGCGCTACTGGGACGGCGCCCGGTTTCTGCCGCTGCTGCAACACCTGGGCGATGGCGCCGCGAAGGTATTGCCGGTGTTTAAGCGTTACCTGATCAATGGCTGCCCGCTTACGGTGATGACGGGTGCGGTGACCGCCGCCAAAACCAGTCCCTGGTGGCAGCTACCGCCGGCGCTGCTTGAGCATCTGGCCGCGCAGTCACCCCAGACCCTGATCGACAACCTGCTGCAATGGCTGGAAGAACAGCGCCCGGACCTGTACGGCGCATTTACCCCGACGACCCTGCAA
The DNA here is from genome assembly GCF_034354675.1 of Pseudomonas sp. MH9.3. Classification (NCBI taxonomy): domain Bacteria; kingdom Pseudomonadati; phylum Pseudomonadota; class Gammaproteobacteria; order Pseudomonadales; family Pseudomonadaceae; genus Pseudomonas; species Pseudomonas sp. MH9.3. Next base: position 4,238,405 of record NZ_CP133785.1, read on the forward strand.
CACAAGCTGTCGTACTTCGTGCGCGGGCCGCAGCTGGACGTTGCGGCACTGATCGACTACCTCAGTACGGAACTGACGCCCTGAGCACCGCCCGGCACACGGCCCTGCACCTTTGCCCGCGCAGAAGGTAAACTTCGCCCCCTGCGCAGGAGCAACCATGAATTATCGTCACGCCTTTCACGCCGGCAACCACGCCGATGTCTTCAAACACCTGACTCTGACCCGCCTCATCGCCCTGATGTCGCGCAAGGAGCAGCCGTTCGCCTACCTCGACACCCATGCCGGCATCGGCCTGTACGACCTGCAAGGTGATCAGGCCAACCGCACGGGTGAGTACCTCGAAGGCATCGCCCGCTTGTGGGGCGCCAGCGACCTGCCGCCACTGACCGCCGACTACATGCGCGTGCTGCATGAGATGAACCCCGATGGCCAGTTGCGCTACTACCCGGGCTCTCCCGAGCTGGCTCGCCGCCTCACACGTCCGCAGGACCGCGTATTGCTCAACGAAAAACACCCGGAAGACGGCGTGATGCTCAAGGACAACATGAAGGGCGATCGCCGGGTCAAAGTGCACCTGGGCGAAGGCTGGCATGTGCCGCGTGCCCTGCTGCCGGTACCGGAAAAACGTGCGTTGATGCTGATCGATCCGCCGTTTGAACAGCTCGATGAAATGCAGCGTTGCGCCGCATCCCTCAAGGAAGCAATCGGTCGCATGCGCCAGACGGTCGCGGCGATCTGGTACCCGGTGAAGGATCAGCGCATGTTGCGCCGCTTCTATCAGGACCTGGCCGGCACCGGCGCGCCGAAGTTGCTGCGCGTGGAATTGCTGGTGCATCCGCTGGACACGCCCAACACCCTGACCGGCTCGGGCCTGGCGATTGCCAACCCGCCGTGGGGTTTGGAAGAGGAGTTGCGTGAGCTGCTGCCGTGGCTGTCCAAAAAGCTCGGCCAGACCCAGGGTGGCTGGCAGATGGATTGGCTCATCGCTGAATAATTGGCGCTCAAGCCAGGCACCAAACCAAATGTGCGGCTCTGCCCAGTCTTCGACTTAGCGCTGTCGCGCAGCAAACTGGAGGCTCTGTGGCAAGCGGGCTTGCCCTAATGCCAGTCAGTTAAGCGCAGCTCCCTTGTGGGAGCGGCGGTGCGACGCTTCGACTTGCCCGCGAAAGCGGTGGGTCAGTCAACGTCAATGTTTGCTGGGCCGACGCCATCGGGAGCAAGCCCCCTCCCACATTTTGTACAGCGTTCGGCAGACCATTTCGGTCGGCTCTCAGGCCGCCACGCTTTTGCTTTTGCTTTTGATCTGGAGCGCCCCGTCAAACACGCTGGCCGAACGCAGGTTTTGGAGCGTGGGTAACCCGGCAGGACGCCGGGTTAGCCGCGCTGGGCCAAGGATGGCCCATCGCGGCGGCCCACGCTCCAAAGCCTGCGTGAGGGCACACCGAGCCCAGGCGAGGTGCCGAGTGTTGGGGCAAGAGCGTTTTGCTTACTTTTGCGCTTTTCAAAAGTGAGCCGCCGTAAGGGCGGAACCCTAAGTCGTCGTTACCGCAGAAACGGATAGGTACACCGAAAAATCGCACCGCTCGTTGCTTCGAGCATCACGTTGGCTTAACTGAACGGCATTAGAGCTTGCCCCGCGTTGGCGCGCGCAGCGCCCCCGGTCAAGGGAAATGCGGTGTACATGACACTGCCCGGAGCATGGTTTTGGGGCTGCTGCGCAGCCCAACGCAGGACAAGCCTGCTCGCCACAGGACAAGCCTGCTCGCCACAGGACTGTGGCTTCCTGAAATTTCAGTTTTTAAATCGAAAAGTTATTTTGTGTTTGATAAGCGCGGGCTTGCTCGCGAAAGCAGGGTGTCAGTTAACGGATAGGTCGACTGATACACCGCACTCGCGGGCAAGCCCGCTCCCACATTTGAGTTGCGCACGTCTTAGATCGGGCAAGTCACGCCAGTGCCGCCGATGCCGCAATAGCCCTGCGGATTCTTCGCCAGGTACTGCTGGTGATACGTCTCGGCGAAATACACCGTCGGCGCCTCTGCAATTTCCGTGGTGATCTCGCCCAGCCCGGCCTTGGTCAGTTCCTGCTGATACGCCTGCGCACTGGCGTGCGCCGCCGCCAGTTGTTCCGGTGTGGTGGCGTAGATGACCGAGCGATACTGGGTGCCGATGTCGTTGCCCTGGCGCATGCCCTGGGTTGGGTTGTGCAATTCCCAGAACATCTTCAGCAAATCTTCGTAGCTCACTTTGGCCTGGTCATACACCACCAGCACCACTTCGCTGTGGCCGGTGAGGCCCGAGCACACTTCTTCGTAGGTCGGGTTGGGCGTGTAGCCGCCGGCGTAACCCACCACGGTGCTGACCACGCCGTCGCGTTCCCAGAACTTGCGCTCGGCGCCCCAGAAACAACCGAGGCCGAAGATTGCAAAACCAACGTCGTCGACGAACGGGCCCAGCAGCGGGTTGCCGTTGACGAAGTGCGTTTCCGGCAGGGTCATTGGCGTTTCACGGCCAGGCAATGCTTGTTCTTGAGTCGGCAGCACGTTTTTGTTCACCAGAATTTCCGAGCGCAAGACCATGATCAGTCCTCTCAGTCAGATTGAGTTGGGTAAGAATCGGACCGCCAGTGTGCCCGAGTGTTACAGCGCTGTCAGGCGATTGGCCCGCGTGGGTAGCGCTTGAGCTTTTCGAGCAGCTCGGAGCCCGGGATCGGCCGGTCGAACAGGTAGCCCTGCCCCACATCGCAACGATGCCGGCGCAGGAACGCCAACTGCTCGGCGGTCTCGATGCCTTCGGCCACCACCTTGAGTTTCAGGTTGTGGGCCATGGCGATCACGGCCGAGGTGATTTCCATGTCGTCCTGGTTGTCCGGGATTTCATGGATAAAGCTGCGGTCGATCTTGATGATGTCGATGGGGAATTTTTTCAGGTAGCTCAGCGACGAATAACCGGTGCCGAAGTCGTCCATGGCCAGGGTCAGGCCGAAGCTTTTCAACTGGTCCAGTTGCTGGCGCGTGTCTTCGGTGGCCTCCAGCAGCAGGCCTTCGGTGAGTTCCAGCTCCAGCAGATTGGCCGGCAGTTCTTCTTCCTTGAGGATGCTGGCGATGGAGGCCACCAGGTCCGGGTCGGAGAACTGCTTGGGCGACAGGTTGATTGCCACCTGCAGGTTGCCCATGCCGGCGGCGCTCAGTCGCTTGCTCATGCGGCAGGCCTGGCGCGCGATCCATTTGCCGATAGGGATGATCAAACCGGTTTCTTCGGCCACGCTGATGAACTGGTCGGGGCGGATCATGCCTTTTTCCGGGTGGTTCCAGCGCAGCAGCGCTTCCATGCCCAGCAGGCGGCCGCTGCGCAGGCACAGCTTGGGCTGATAAAACACGTCCAGCTCGTTTTGCGTCAGCGCGCGGCGCAGGTTGTTTTCCACGAACAGCTTGTAGCTGGCCTCGGCATTCAACGCCTCGGTGAACACCTGTACCTGATGTTTGCCGTTGGCCTTGGCCTTGTGCAAGGCCAGGCCTGCGTTGCGCATCAGCGTCTGCGGGTCGCGGCCATGCAACGGCGCGCAGGCCAGGCCCACGGAGCCAGTGACGCTGATCAATTGGTTGTCGACGAACATCGGCTTGTCGAGCGTGGCCAGCAGTTGGCTGGCGACCTGCTGGCCGCTCTCGAGGTCGGTGTCGTCGAGCAGCACCGCAAATTCGTTACTGGCAAAGCGCGCCAGGCTGCCGCTGCTGCTCAGGCTGTTGCGCAGGCGCCGGGCGAGGCTGATCAGCAGCTTGTCGCCGGTCTGGTGGCCGAGGCTGTCGTTGATGCGCTTGAAGTTGTCGATGTCCACCAGCAGCAGGCTGATCGGGCTGTCGCTGTCTCGGGCAAAGCGCTCATCGAGGTTGCGGATGAACGCCGGACGGTTGCCCAGGTTGGTCAGGTTGTCGGTGTACGCCAGGCGCTCGATACGCTGCTGGGCCAGCTTGGTCTGGGTGATGTCTTCGTAGATGCCGATGTAATGGGTCAGCTCACGGTTGTCGCCGTACACCTTGGAAATCGACAGCTGGCCCCAGTAGGGTTCCAGGTTCTTGCGCCGGCTCTTGAACTCGCCCTGCCAGCTGTTGCTCTTGGCCAGGGCCGAGGGCGCGTCGAACAGCAGCTCACTGAGGTTTTCCAGGGCCGGCAACTGCGCCAGGCGGTGGCCGTGGACCTCTTCGGTGCTGTACTGGGTGATCGCGGTAAAACTGGGGTTGACGTACTCCACCACGCCGTCGCAATTGACCAGCAGGAAGGCATTCGCGCTTTGCTCCACCGCACGCTGGAACAGGTGCAGTGCGCTGGTGGCGGTGCGCCGGTTGTGGTTGTTGATGACCTGGGCGAACTGGTCCGCCAGCTCGCCGGCAAACGCGATTTCATCGGACTGCCAGGCGCGCGGGCTGCCGCCCTGTTCCAGGCACAGCACGCCCACCACCTGGCCGTCCACGCGAATGCTCGCGTCGAGCATGGCGTAGGTGTCATTGGCGCGCAGGGTCTCGGCCATTTCCCGGGTGCGCGGGTCGCGCATGGCGTTGTTGGCGTCGATGGCGCGACTGGTATGCAGGGCCTCCAGGTAGTCGGGGAAGCCGCTGGCGTCAATCGGATCGGGCAGGTGGTGGCGCCCTTCGGCATGGTTGTACGCCGAGATCGGCACCAGGCGCTGGCCTTCGAGGTTCCAGATACTGGCGAAATCGATCTGGTAGATATCGCAGGCGCTGCGGGTGATCAGCTCGGCGGCTTCCTGCAGCGAATTGGGGGTGGTGTAGCGCTGACGGGCCAGCAGCAGGATCAGCTCCTGCTGTGCGCGCACCCGCTCAAGATGTTGCAGCTGTTCCTGTTGCGCGCGCTGGTTGAGTTCCAGGGCGATCTGCAGGCGGCTGTTCTGGCTTTCCAGGTCGACAGTCGGGGCGGTGGAGGGCAGCTCGTTGAACAGGCCGTCCACGACCATCAGGTAGCCGCGCAGCAGGTGGCGGTTGTGCTGTTTGTAGGCCTCGCCCATTTCCAGCAGATTCAGCGGGCCGTCGTTGGTGTGCAGGGTATAGCGCACCAGGTAGTGAGGGCTCTGGCTCAGCTGTTGCTGGATGGCATCGTGCAGTTGATAGCGCGCCTGTGGCTCCATCAGGCTGGCGTAGGGCGTGCCGAGCAGGGCACACAGTTCCACCGCCGACAGGCCGAATTGGCGTTCGCAATTGGGGTCCAGGTACAGCAGGGCCCAGCTTGCCTCATTCAGCCGCTCGAAACGCAGCATACCCAGGCGCGAAGGCACGGGTAATTGCGTCACTACCTCGGCCGCCATACGGGCGGCATCGGGCTGGCTTTTCATGGGGAAGCTCACTTGAAATAACGCACTTGGCGCCGGGCTCACGCCCTCTTGACTGTTGCTTGTGGCAAGGTTGCATCATGCAGCACAGGCTGACAAGAGAGGATGAAGGCTAAGTGCTATAAGGCTGTTATCGGCCGGCTGGGGGATTTCTGCAGTCGGGTTGATCAAAGGTGTACAAACCTGTTTGCAAAGCCATTGCCTGTGCGGCGTACGCGCAAAAAAAGCCCCGCCATGTGGCGGGGTTGAGGTACGAGCGTGGCGCTCGAAAATCGGTGCAACCCGGCCTCCCCGATGAGGGAGAGGCCGGGTGATGCTTACAGCAGGATGGTGCGGATGTCGTTCAGCAACTGGCTCAGACGCTGGGTGAAGCGCGCAGCCGCGGCACCATTGATCACGCGGTGATCGTAGGACAGCGACAGCGGCAGCATCAGTTTCGGCTGGAACGCTTTACCGTCCCACACTGGCTGGATAGTCGCCTTGGATACACCCAGGATCGCCACTTCCGGCGCGTTGACGATTGGCGTGAAGCCAGTGCCGCCAATGTGACCGAGGCTGGAAATGGTGAAGCAGGCGCCTTGCATGTCGTCGGCGGTGAGCTTCTTGTCACGGGCCTTGGCAGCCAGTGCAGCCGCTTCGGCAGCCAGTTGCAGCAGGCTCTTCTGATCAACGTTCTTGATCACAGGCACCAGCAGGCCGTCCGGGGTATCAACCGCAAAACCGACGTTCACATACTTCTTGCGAATGATCGCCTTGCCGCTTGGCGCCAGCGAACTGTTGAAGTCCGGCAGCTCCTTGAGCAGGTGCGCGCACGCCTTGAGCAGCAGTGGCAGCACGGTCAGCTTGACGCCGGCCTTCTCGGCCACGGCTTTCTGCGCAACGCGGAAAGCTTCGAGGTCGGTGATATCGGCCTGGTCGAACTGGGTCACGTGCGGGATGTTCAGCCAGCTGCGGTGCAGGCTCGACGCGCCGATTTGCATCAGGCGAGTCATCGGCACTTCTTCGGTCTCGCCGAAGCGGCTGAAATCCACGACCGGGATCGGCGGAATGCCCGAACCACCGGTGGCAGCGCCGGCAGCCGGAGCTTCCTTGGCCTTCTGCATCATGGATTTGACGTAAACCTGCACGTCTTCCTTCAGCACGCGACCATGCGGGCCAGTGGCCGACACAGCGTTCAGCTCGACACCGAATTCACGGGCCAGTTGGCGAACCGCAGGGCCGGCGTGAACCTTGGCACCGCTTGGCGCAGGTGCGGCAGCAGCCGGGGCCGGTGCGGCCTCGGCTTTTGCAGCCGGTGCCGGGGCGGCAGCGGCCGGAGCAGCTTCAGCCTTTGCAGCAGCCGGAGCGGCGGCGGGTGCTGGAGCGGCAGCCGGTGCAGCGCCTTGTACTTTCAGCTTGAGGATGAAGTCGCCAGTGCCGACTTCGTCTTCCAGCTTGACCGCGATGCTTTCCACTACGCCGGCAGCCGGCGACGGGATTTCCATGGAGGCCTTGTCGGACTCCAGGGTGATCAGCGACTGGTCGGCTTCGACGGTGTCGCCCACCTTGACCAGCAGCTCGATGATCTTGGCCTTGCCCGACGAACCGATGTCCGGGACGTGAATGTCCTGGACCGTGGCTTCTGCGGGTGCAGCAGCCGGGGCCGCAGGGGCCTCGGCAGCGGCAGGTTTTTCCGCGGCCGGCGCGGGGGCGGCGGCCGATTCAGCCTTGGCGGCAGGGGCTGCATCGGCAGCACCTTCGACTTCCAGCTCCAGCAGTTCGTCGCCTTCTTTCAGGCGATCGCCCAGCTTCACTTTCAGGCTCTTGACCACACCGGCCTTGGGAGCAGGGATTTCCATGCTCGCCTTGTCCGACTCGAGGGTCAGGATGCTCTGGTCGGCTTCGACGGTGTCGCCGACCTTCACAAACAGCTCGATTACTTCACCTTCACCGCTGCCGATGTCAGGTACGCGAATGAGTTCGCTCACAAAAAATCTCCTCAGCAGTCCAGTGGGTTGCGTTTTTCCGGGTTGATCCCGAACTTGACGATGGCGTCAGCCACCACCTTGGGTTCGATCTCACCACGGTCAGCCAAGGCTTCCAGGGCTGCCAACACCACGAAGTGACGGTCAACTTCGAAGAAGTGACGCAGCTTCTTGCGGCTGTCACTGCGGCCGAAACCGTCGGTGCCCAGGACTTTGAATTCCTTGGACGGGACCCACTGGCGAATCTGTTCAGCAAACAGCTTCATATAGTCGGTGGAGGCAATGACCGGACCTTTACGGCCGTTCAGGCATTCTTCGACATAGCTCAGTTGCGGCTTCTGGCCTGGGTGCAGGCGGTTGTTGCGCTCCACGGCCAGGCCGTCGCGACGCAGTTCGTTGAAGCTGGTAACGCTCCACACGTCGGCGCCGACGTTGAATTCGTCACGCAGGATCTTCGCCGCTTCACGCACTTCGCGCAGGATGGTGCCGGAGCCCATCAGTTGCACGTGGTGCGCTGCTTCCTTGGTGTCTTCTTCGAGCAGGTACATGCCCTTGATGATGCCTTCCTCGACACCGGCCGGCATGGCTGGCTGTTGGTAGGACTCGTTCATCACGGTGATGTAGTAGAAAACGTCCTGCTGCTGCTCGGTCATCTTCTTCATGCCGTCCTGGATGATCACCGCCAGCTCGTAGCCGTAGGTTGGATCAAAGGTGCGGCAGTTCGGGATGGTGGCCGCGAGGATGTGGCTGTGACCGTCTTCGTGTTGCAGGCCTTCGCCGTTCAGCGTGGTGCGGCCGGCGGTGCCGCCGATCAGGAAGCCACGGGTACGGCTGTCGCCCGCTGCCCACGCCAGGTCGCCGATACGCTGGAAGCCGAACATCGAGTAGAAGATGTAGAACGGCAGCATTGGCTGGTTGTGGCTGGAGTACGAGGTGCCGGCAGCGATGAAGGAGCTCATGGCGCCCGCTTCGTTGATGCCTTCTTCGAGGATCTGGCCTTTCTTGTCTTCCTTGTAGAACATCACTTGGTCTTTATCGACTGGCTCGTAGAGCTGGCCGACCGAGGAGTAGATGCCCAACTGACGGAACATGCCTTCCATACCGAAGGTACGCGCTTCGTCCGGGATGATCGGCACGATACGCGAACCGATTTCCTTGTCCTTGACCAGTTGCGCGAGGATGCGCACGAAGGCCATGGTAGTGGAAATTTCCCGGTCGCCCGAACCGTCCAGGATCGCCTTGAGGGTATCGAGTGGAGGCGTAGGAATATCGAACGACTTGGCGCGGCGCTGCGGTACGAAACCGCCCAGTGCGGTGCGACGCTCGCTGAGGTAGCGGGCTTCGGCGCTGTTTGGCTCTGGCTTGAAGAACGGCAGGTTTTCCAGCTCTTCGTCTTTGACCGGAATGTCGAAGCGATCACGGAACAGCTTCAGGCTGTCGACGTCGACTTTCTTGGTGTTGTGCGCGGTGTTCTTCGCTTCGCCGGCACCGGTGCCATAACCCTTGATGGTCTTGGCCAGGATAACGGTCGGCTGCTCTTTGTGGTTGACCGCCTGGTGGTACGCCGCGTAGACCTTGTACGGGTCGTGGCCGCCACGGTTGAGTTTCCAGATCTCGTCGTCGGACAGGTCGGCAACCATCGCCTTGAGCTCAGGCGTGTTGAAGAAATGTTCACGCACGAACGCGCCGTCTTTGGCCTTGTAGTTCTGGTACTCGCCGTCGATGACTTCGTCCATGCGACGTTGCAGGATACCGTCGACGTCCTTGGCCAGCAGTGGGTCCCAGAAACGGCCCCAGATGACTTTGGTCACGTTCCAATGAGCGCCACGGAACACGCCTTCGAGTTCCTGGATGATCTTGGCGTTGCCGCGAACCGGGCCGTCGAGGCGCTGCAGGTTGCAGTTGATGACGAAGATCAGGTTGTCGAGCTTCTCGCGGCCGGCCAGGGAGATGGCGCCCAGGGATTCCGGCTCGTCGCACTCGCCGTCGCCCAGGAAGCACCAGACTTTCTGCTTGCCTTCCGGGATGAAACCACGGGCTTCCAGGTACTTCATGAAGCGTGCCTGGTAGATCGCCTGGATCGGGCCCAGCCCCATGGAAACGGTTGGGAACTGCCAGAAATCGGGCATCAGCCAAGGGTGCGGGTAGGACGAGAGGCCCTGACCGTCGACTTCCTGGCGGAAGTTGTTCATTTGTTCTTCACTGATGCGGCCTTCCATGAACGCACGGGCGTAAACGCCTGGGGAGGTGTGGCCCTGGAAGTAGATCAGGTCGCCGCCGTGTTCGTCGGTCGGGGCCTGGAAGAAGTAGTTGAAGCCGATGTCATAAAGGGTTGCGCTGGAAGCGAAGCTGGAGATGTGACCGCCCAGGTCCGAATCTTTCAAGTTCGTGCGCATTACCATCGCCATGGCGTTCCAGCGTACCAGCGAGCGAATGCGGCGTTCCATGAACAGGTCGCCAGGCATGCGTGCTTCGTGGGTAACGGGGATGGTGTTGCGGTATGGCGTGGTGATGGCGTAAGGCAACTGCGAGCCGCTGCGGGTCGCGAGTTCGCCCATACGGGTCATCAGGTAATGAGCACGGTCTTCGCCTTCTTTGTCGAGAACCGATTCCAGGGCGTCCAGCCATTCCTGGGTTTCGACGGGATCGAGGTCTTGCATGGCTTGCTCCAGGGCGGAAAGGCTACCAGAATCGGTTGCCTGAAGTTTGCGACTGGCCTTGTGGGCAGACGACATAAATTCTTGGATGGCCGAAGGTTGCTTCGGCGTCCTGTAGTTTTACTACAAATCGTCGGCCATTTCAGCCTTTCGAATGTATATACGAGTAGTAAAACTACACAAGACCGAGCGTATGGCTCGGTCTGGCTGGTGAGCATAATCGTTAATGTTGATCTTTTGCGAACAAGAAAAGGTTCAAGTTTGATGTTACCTGCCAAGATTAATTTAATTTCAGCTATTTCTAACTTTTGTTCGACAGTTCTTCACCGAGCGCGGTTCTCGCGTTCACCTCTACAGGCCATTTACACGCCGATCAAGGATAGACCATGAGCCTTCCAACGCTGGCCGAACTGCCTGCCATTCTCTTGCCATTTGCCCAGCGGGCCGAGCAGTCATTTCGTGACGCCGTGGCCGCGCTGGACGACGATAATGGACTGTGTGCGTGGACGCCGCAACGGTGGGCAGAGTTTACCCGTGTATGCGCCGCCAGTGATTTTGTCATTGAACAAAGCGTTCGTGACCCTTTGATGTTGCTTGAGCTGGTGGCCTGGGGCGAGCTGGATCGCGGCTTTGCACCGGGCGAGCTGTGCAGCCAGATCGCCGGTGCCGTGCAACAGGCGCAAACGGAAGATGAACTGGGTCGTCTCCTGCGGCGCCAGCGCACGCGCCAGCAAGTGCGCATCATCTGGCGCGACCTGACCCGCCAGGCCGACCTGGTGCAAACCTGCCGCGACCTCTCCGACATGGCCGACGCCTGCATCGACCAGGCCTATCAATGGCTGTACCAGCGCCACTGCGTGCAGTTCGGCACGCCCACCGGTCGGCGCAGCGGCGAAGCCCAGCACATGGTCATCCTCGGCATGGGCAAGCTCGGTGCGGTGGAGCTCAACCTTTCGTCGGATATCGACCTGATCTTCGCCTACCCCGAAGGCGGCGAGACGGTGGGGGTGAAGCGCTCCCTGGACAATCAGGAATTTTTCATTCGCCTGGGTCAGAAGTTGATCAAGGCGCTGGACCCGATGACCGTCGATGGTTTTGTCTTTCGCGTCGACATGCGCCTGCGCCCCTATGGTTCTGCCGGCGCGCTGGTGCTCAGCTTCAACGCGCTGGAGCAGTATTACCAGGATCAGGGCCGCGACTGGGAACGCTACGCGATGATCAAGGCGCGGGTGGTGGCGGGCGATCAGGTGGCCGGCACGGTGCTGCTGGATATGCTGCGACCGTTCGTCTACCGCCGTTACCTGGATTTTTCGGCCATCGAAGCGCTGCGCACCATGAAGCAGTTGATCCAGCAGGAAGTGCGGCGCAAGGGCATGGCCGAAAACATCAAACTGGGCTCGGGCGGCATTCGCGAAGTGGAATTTATCGCCCAGGCGTTCCAGCTCATCCACGGTGGCCGCGACCTGAGCCTGCAACAACGGCCGCTGCTCAACGTGCTGGGCACCCTCGAAGGCCAGGGCTACCTGCCGTCGGCGGTAATCGCCGAGTTGCGCAATGGTTACGAATTCCTGCGCTACACCGAACACGCGATCCAGGCGATTGCCGACCGCCAGACGCAGATGCTCCCCGACAGCCCGGAAGACCAGGCGCGCATTGCCTTTATGCTCGGGTTTGCCGACTGGACGGCGTTCCATGAGCGCCTGATGCACTGGCGTGGCCGCGTAGACTGGCACTTCCGCCAGGTGATTGCCGATCCGGATGAGGAGGAGGGTGAAGAAAGCGAGTTGGTCGTGGGCGGTGAGTGGCTGCCATTGTGGGAAGAGTCCCAGGATGACGACGCGGCCTGCCGCCAACTGGCCGAAGGCGGTTTCACCGATGCGCCCAAGGCGCTCAAGGCCCTGGCCGGCCTGCGCAGCAGCCCGCAATTGCGGGCCATGCAGCGTCTGGGGCGTGAGCGCCTGGATGCGTTTATTCCGCGCCTGCTGGCGCAGGCCGTGGAGCACGCCAACCCGGACCTGGTGATGGAGCGGGTATTGCCGCTGGTGGAGGCCGTCGCCCGCCGTTCGGCCTACCTGGTGCTGCTCACCGAAAACCCCGACGCCCTGCGCCGCCTGCTGACCCTGTGCGCCGCCAGCCCGTGGATCGCCGAGCAAATCACGCGCTTCCCGCTGCTGCTGGATGAATTGCTCAACGAAGGCCGCCTGTTTAAACCGCCATTGGCGCCGGAATTGGCCGCCGAGCTGCGCGAGCGCCTCACGCGTATCCCCGAGGACGACCTCGAACAGCAGATGGAAGCCCTGCGCCACTTCAAACTGGCTCACCGCCTGCGTGTGGCTGCCTCGGAAATCGTCGGCAGCCTGCCGTTAATGAAAGTCAGCGACTACCTCACCTGGCTCGCCGAAGCCATTCTCGAACAAGTGCTGGCCCTGGCCTGGCGCCAGACCGTCGCGCGCCACGGCTCGCCGCAGCGGCTGGACGGCAGCCTGTGCAATCCGGGGTTCATCATCGTCGGGTACGGCAAGGTCGGCGGTATCGAACTGGGCCATGGCTCGGACCTGGACCTGGTGTTTATCCACGATGGCGACCCCCATGCCGAAACCGACGGCGCCAAGCCGATTGACGGCGCGCAGTTCTTTACCCGCCTGGGCCAGCGCATCATTCACCTGCTGACCACCCAGACCAACTCCGGCCAACTGTACGAAGTGGACATGCGCCTGCGACCTTCCGGCGCGTCCGGGCTATTGGTCAGTTCGCTGGGGGCATTCGACCGCTATCAACAAAATGAAGCATGGACCTGGGAGCATCAGGCCCTGATCCGCGCGCGCGTGCTGGTGGGCAGCCAGGATGTGGGGCAGGCATTCGAGCAGGTCCGGGCCAAGGTGCTGGGGCGTGAACGCGACCTGGCGAAGCTGCGCCAGGAGGTCAGTGAGATGCGCGCCAAGATGCGTGACAACCTGGGCACCAGGGCCACGACAGCCGGGACCGCTGCCAATGCCTTCGAGGCCACGGCCGTGTTCGACCTCAAGCAGGACGCCGGAGGTATCGTCGATATTGAATTTATGGTGCAATACGCGGCTTTGGCGTGGTCTGCGCAACATCCTGCGTTGCTGCGCTTTACCGACAATATCCGCATTCTGGAGGGCCTGGAGCAGGTCGGGCTGATGCCCGCCGCCGATGCCCATTTGCTGCGCGAGGTGTACAAGGCCTACCGTTCTGCGGCACATCGCCAGGCCTTGCAGAACGAGGCCGGCACCGTGAGCGGGGAGCAGTTTGCCGACGAGCGGCGGCAGGTGATGCGAATCTGGCGTGAGCTGGGTTTAAGCTGATACTCGATTAATTGAGCGATGCCAATTTAATGTGGAAACCGGCTTTACGTGGGAGCGGGCTTGCTCGCGAAGCAGGCGCTGCGATCTGTCTGGCGGACAGCGGTGATGCTTTCGCGAGCAAGCCCGCTCCCACACAAAGCGGTTCCGTGGCTACCGCAACCTAGGGTAATTGTCGATGCGGGGAGGCATAAGCCTCCCCGCATCGTTTGTGGAAACTACATGAATATTCTGATCGTTGGGCCCAGTTGGGTCGGTGACATGGTGATGGCACAGACACTGTTCCAGTGCCTGCGCCAGCGCCATCCAGACTGCCAGATCGACGTGCTCGCCCCCGAGTGGAGCCGGCCGATCCTTGAGCGTATGCCCGAAGTGCGCCAGGCCTTGAGCTTCCCGCTTGGCCACGGCGCGCTTGAGCTTGCGACGCGCCGGCGCATCGGCAAGTCGCTGGCCGGCCAGTACGACCAGGCGATCCTGCTGCCCAACTCGCTCAAGTCGGCGCTGGTGCCCTATTTTGCCGGCATCCCCAAGCGCACCGGCTGGCGCGGCGAGTTTCGCTACGTGCTGCTCAACGACGTGCGCACCCTCGACAAGGCGCGCTACCCGCTGATGATCGAGCGCTTCATGGCCCTGGCCTATGCGCCGGGTGCCGAGCTGCCCACGCGGTATCCACGGCCGAGCCTGCAAATCGACCCGTTGACCCGCGATGCCGCGCTGAGCAAGTTTGGCCTGCAGTTGGATCGGCCGGTGCTGGCGCTGTGCCCAGGCGCGGAGTTTGGCGAGTCCAAGCGCTGGCCGTCGGAGCATTACGCCAAGGTCGCCGAAACGAAGATTCGCGAAGGCTGGCAGGTGTGGCTGTTCGGTTCGAAAAACGATCATTCGGTAGGCGAAGACATTCGCCAGCGCCTGATTCCCGGCCTGCGTGAAGAAGCGGTGAACCTGAGTGGCGAGACCTCGCTGGCCGAGGCGATCGACCTGCTCTCCTGCGCCGATTCGGTGGTGTCCAACGATTCCGGCCTGATGCACGTGGCCGCCGCGCTGAACCGTCCGCTGGTGGCGGTGTACGGCTCTACCTCGCCGGGCTTTACGCCGCCGTTGGCCGACCAGGTCGAAGTGGTGCGCCTGGGGCTGGAGTGCAGCCCGTGTTTTGAGCGCACCTGCCGGTTCGGCCACTACAATTGCCTGCGCCAATTGCTGCCGCAGCCGGTGACCGATGCGTTGCAGCGGTTGCAGGGCGACACGGTCGAGGTTCACTGAGTTGCGGGTACTGGTGATCAAGACCTCATCCCTGGGCGACGTGATCCATGCGTTGCCGGCACTCACCGATGCGGCGCGGGCCATCCCCGGCATCCGGTTCGATTGGGTGGTGGAAGAAGGCTTTGCCGAAATCCCCACCTGGCACCCGGCGGTCGACAAGGTGATTGCGGTGGCTATTCGCCGCTGGCGCAAGAATATTTGGCAAACCATCAAGAGTGGCGAGTGGCGGCGTTTCAAGCAGAGCATCCAGTCGACCAAATACGATCTGGTGATCGACGCCCAGGGCCTGCTCAAAAGCGCCTGGCTGACCCGCTACGTGCGTGCGCCCGTAGCCGGGTTCGACAAAAGCTCGGCCCGCGAACCCATGGCGGCGCGTTTCTATTCGCGGCGCCTGGCCGTGGCCCGTGGGCAGCATGCGGTGGAGCGGCTGCGCCAGCTGTTCGCCGTGGCCCTGGGCTATGACCTGCCCAAAGGCCTGGGCGATTACGGCCTGAGTGTGGAAAAACTGCTTGGCCTGCCGCCGGAAAAGCCCTTTGTGCTGCTGCTGCACGGCACCACCTGGGACACCAAGCACTGGCCCGAAGCCTATTGGCGCGAGCTGGCCGAGCGCATGGGGCGCCTCGGCGTCGACGTTAAGCTGCCGTGGGGCAATGCCGACGAAAAGGCCCGCGCCGAACGCCTGGCCCTAGGCTTGAGCAATGCCCAGGTGCTGCCCAAACTCAACCTGGCCGGCGTCGCCCGCGTATTGGCCGGCGCCCGCGCGTGCGTGGCGGTCGACACCGGCCTCGGTCACCTCGCCGCCGCGCTGGATGTGCCGACCATTTCCCTGTTCGGGCCCACCAACCCGGGCCTGACCGGTGCCTACGGCAAGGGCCAGATTCACCTGGCCAGCGACTGGCCGTGCGCGCCCTGCCTGCAAAAACACTGTACCTATCAACCGACGGCCGACGACCTGCGTCGGTTCGACCTCCAGCGCGAGTCGCCCCTGTGCTTCACGCGCCTGAACCCTGAGCGTGTGGCAAGCCGACTGAGCACGTTGTTACTGGCTGAGGAGCTGCACTGATGCAACTGGCATTTGTTCTGTACAAATATTTCCCTTTCGGTGGCCTGCAGCGCGACTTCATGCGCATCGCCCTGGAGTGCCAGCAGCGCGGCCATCGGATTCGGGTCTACACGCTGATCTGGGAGGGCGATATCCCGCCGGGCTTCGAAGTGCTGGTGGCGCCGGTCAAGGCGTTCCTCAACCATCGGCGCAATGAAAAGCTCAGCGCCTGGATGGAAGCCGACCTGGCCAAACGTCCGGTGGACCGCTTGATCGGCTTCAACAAGATGCCCGGCCTGGACGTGTACTACGCCGCCGACGGCTGCTTTGAAGACAAGGCGCAAAACCTGCGTCATTCGCTGTACCGCTATTTCGGGCGCTACAAGCACTTTGCCGACTATGAGCGCGCCGTGTTCGCCAGGGACGCCAGGACCGAAGTGCTGATGATCTCCGAAGTTCAGCAGCCACTGTTCATCAAGCACTACGACACCCCGCTTGAGCGTTTCCACCTGCTGCCGCCGGGCATTGCCCAGGACCGCCGGGCACCGCCGAACGCGGCCGAGATTCGCGAGGGGTTTCGCCGGGAATTCAACCTCGGCGATGACGACCTGCTGCTGGTGCAGATTGGTTCGGGCTTCAAGACCAAGGGTGTCGACCGCAGCCTCAAGGCTGTGGCCGCATTGCCCGCCGAACTGAAAAAACGCACGCGCCTGTTTGTAATCGGCCAGGACGACCCCAAAGTATTCCAATTGCAGAGCGCCACCCTGGGCCTGGGCGACAATGTGCAGTTTCTCAAGGGGCGCAGCGATATCCCGCGTTTCCTGCTGGGCGCCGACCTGTTGATCCACCCGGCGTACAACGAAAACACCGGTACCGTATTGCTCGAGGCACTGGTGGCCGGTCTGCCGGTGCTGGTGTCGGCGGTGTGTGGCTACGCCCATTACATTGCCGAGGCCGACAGCGGCCTGGTGCTCGATGAGCCGTTTGAACAAATCCAGCTCAACGCGTACCTGGCTCGCATGTTGACCGACTCTGCACAGCGCGCGGCCTGGGGCCGCAATGGGCTGGCCTACGCCGAGACGGCCGACCTCTACAGCATGCCGCAGCACGCGGCGGATGTGATTCTGGCGGAGCCAAAACCATGAAGTTGATGCTTGCCGAACCGTTCAAGACCCTCTGGGCCGGGCGCGATGCGTTCGCCGAAGTGGAGCGTCTGGAGGGCGAGGTGTACCGCGAACTCGAAGCTCGTCGCACGCTGCGCACCGAGGTCGCGGGGCGTGGTTATTTCGTGAAGATTCACCGGGGCATCGGCTGGGGCGAGATCGTCAAGAACCTTGTCACCGTCAAGCTGCCGGTGCTCGGCGCGGGCCAGGAGTGGCTGGCGATCCAGCGCCTGCAGGAAGTCGGCGTGCCAACCATGACCGCCATCGCCTACGGCGAGCGTGGCAGCAACCCTGCCGACCAGCACTCGTTCATCATCACCGAGGAACTGGCGCCGACCATCAGCCTTGAAGATTTCAGCATCGACTGGGTCAGGCAGCCGCCCGAGCCGCGTCTGAAGCGCGCACTGATCGCCGAAGTGGCGCGCATGACCGGCATGATGCATCGCGGCGGCGTCAACCATCGCGATTGCTACATCTGCCACTTCCTGCTGCACACCGACACGCCGGTGACCGCCGAGCATTTCAAGCTGTCGGTTATCGACCTGCACCGCGCGCAGACCCGCGCCAGAATCAGCCATCGCTGGCGCAACAAGGACCTGGCCGCGCTGTACTTCTCGGCGCTGGACATCGGCCTTACCCGCCGCGACAAATTGCGCTTCCTCAAGGGCTACTTCCAGCAGCCGCTGCGCCGCATCCTGGCCGAAGAAAGCGCCCTGCTGCAGTGGCTGCAGGGCAAGGCCGACAAGTTGTATGCCCGCAAGCAGCGCTACGGGGATGCGCTCTGATGGCGGGTTGGAACCTGGAACCTGCGTACGCCAACCTCGCGGAGGACTTCGGCAGCCTGGAGGCGGTGTTCGACTTGCAGGGCGAACGGCTGACCCGCGACCCGCTGTCGGAAGTGATCCGTGTGGAGCGCGGTGGGGTCAATTACTACGTCAAGCGCTACGTGGGTGCCGGTAAGGGCTTGCGTCGCTACCTGGGCAAGCCCCGGGTGAAGTCCGAGTGGCAGAACCTCAAGCGTTTCGCCAAGTGGGGCATTCCCACCGCCGACGTGGTTGCCTGGGGCCTGGAGCGTAACGGCCTGGCCTACGACCGTGGGGCGATGATCACCCGTGAGCTGCCCAGGACCGAAGACCTGTCGGCGCTGGCCGAGCACAAGGACGCGCGCCTCAAGGACCCCCGCTGGGTCAATGCGGTCAGCCGCCAGCTCGCCGAATACACGCGGACGATGCACGAGCACCGGTTTACCCATAACGATTTGAAGTGGCGCAACCTGCTGGTGGACGACCAGGCCACGCTGTACCTGATCGACTGCCCCAATGGTGATTTCTGGCGCGGCTTCTGGCTCAAGTACCGCATCACCAAGGACCTGGCATGCCTGGACAAAGTGGCCAAGTATCACCTGTCGGCCACCCAACGCCTGCGCTTTTACATGCAATATCGCCAACGCACGCACCTGACGGTGTCGGACAAACTGCGGATTCGCCACGTGGTGAAGTTTTTCGAGGGACGCGAATGAGTGACTTCCTGGCGGCCGAGGACCGCGCTCTGCTTGAGCGTAATGGCCTGGCCACTTTCGACGCCCTGTGGGCCAAGCAATTGGACGCGGTGGATGAGCCGAACACCAGCCGTGGCGGCTGGAGCAGCGTGTTTCGTCTGGAGCTCGACGGCCACGGTTACTACCTCAAGCGCCAGAGCAATTACCTGACGCGCACTCTGCACAGCCCGCTGGGCGAGCCGAGCTTTGCCCGCGAGTTTCGCAATATCAGCCGCTATCGAACGCTGGGCATTCCGGCACTGCAAGCGGCGTTTTTTGGTGAGCGCAAGGTCGCGGGCGAACGCCGTGCGATGCTGCTGACCCGCGCGCTGGACGGCTGGAACGACCTGGATTCGTTGCTGGAGCAATGGTCGTCACTGAGCGACGCCCAGCACCACGCGATCCTGCTGGCCTGCGGCCGGCTGGCGCGTCAGCTGCACAGCGTGGGCCAGGTACACGGCTGCTTTTACCCCAAGCATATTTTTTTGCAGGCGACCGGCGACGGCTACGCCGCGCAGTTGATCGACCTGGAGAAAACCCGGCCGTTGCTGTTCGGCTGGCGTGACCGGGTCAAGGATCTGGAACCGCTGTTGCGCCGCGCGCCGCAATGGTCGCAGGCCCAGGTGCGGCAACTGCTGGCGGCGTATCTCGAGCAGCCGCAGGACAGCGCGCTGGTCGACACCTGGTACCAGCGCCTCACTGCACGGCGCAGCCACAAGGAGAACCGCTGATGCGTTTGTCCGAACTCAAACAGGCCGGGCGCCGCCCAAGCCTGCCGCTGACCATCGAACTGGCGGATGCGGCCGGCACCGGCCAGTTGCAACTGCTGAGCCTGTTACGCGTGTTGCCGGGCGAGCGCTACGTGGGCGCGGCGGTCTGGCGCGGGCGCCCGGTGCTGGCCAAGTTGCTGGTGGGCAGCAAAGCCGCGCGGCACTTTCAGCGTGAGTTGAGCGGTGTGCGCCTGCTGGCCGAACAAGGGCTGACCACGCCGCTGCTGCTCGCCGATGGCTTGCAGGAAGGCGAGGGCGGCTGGCTGTTGTTCGAATTTATCGAGGGCGCCCAAAGCCTGGCCGACGCCTGGCGCGCGGTCGAAGGCTTGCCGCCGTTGGCCGACGAGCAGACGGCGGTGCTGGCCCAAGCCCTGGGCGCGATTGCGCAGATGCACGCCAAAGGCGTGTGGCAGCAAGACCTGCACTTGGACAACCTGCTGCGCCAGGGTGACACGTTGTACCTGATCGACGGTGCCGGTGTGCGGGTTGAAGAGGCGGGCAAGCCGCTGTCGCGCAACCGCGTGCTGGAGAATCTCGGGGTGTTTTTTGCCCAACTGCCGAAGAACCTCGAGCCGTTTACCGAAGAATTGCTGGTGTATTACCTGCTGAGCAACGGCGAGCACGCATTGCCGCTGCAGGCGCTGGAAAAACAGGTGCGCAAGGTCAGCGCCTGGCGCCTGAAGGACTTCCTCGGCAAAGTGGGCCGCGAGTGCACGCTGTTCAGCGTGCAACGCGGCGCCTTTGGCTTGCGCGCGATTCGTCGCGAAGAAGAAGCGGCAATGTTGCCCGTGTTGGAGCAGGCCGATGCACTGCTGGACGGGGGCCACCTGTACAAGACCGGCGGCGCGGCCAGCGTGGCCAGGGTCGAAGTGGCCGGCCGGCCGCTGGTGATCAAGCGCTACAACATCAAGGGCTTCGCCCATTGGCTCAAGCGCTTCTGGCGCCCGAGCCGCGCCTGGCATTCCTGGCGCGAGGGCAACCGCCTGGCATTCCTCGGCATCGCCACGCCCAAGCCGTTGGCGGTATTGGAAAAACGCTTTTTCTGGCTGCGCAGCCGAGCGTATCTTGTGACGGAGTACCTGCCAGGCCCGGACATCATCGAGCGCTTTGCGCCTTACGTGGAAAAGGGCGACGCCCCCGAAGCCGAGTTGCAGGCGCTGGACCAACTGTTTGCCGAACTGATCCGCGAGCGCATCAGCCATGGGGATTTCAAAGGCCACAACCTGTTCTGGGCCGGGGATCGGTGGTCGCTGATCGACCTGGATGCGATGTGCCAACACGCCTCCGATGCCAGCTTTGCGCCGGCGTTTGCCAGGGACCGCGCGCGGTTCATGCGCAACTGGCCGGCGGAAAGTGCCTTGCATCAACTGATTGATCAGCGCTTACCCACTCGCACGGTCGCATGAGATCCAGGGTGAGAGGTGGCTTGCTCCCGATGAGGATGTGTCAGTCGGTACCTGAGTTGACTGCCCGCCGCTATCGGGAGCGAGGCCCCTTTTTATTAAGCACAAAGACAACGTGTAATTTAAAGCCTGAAGTTCCAGGCAAGCACATTCCTGTGGCGAACGGGCTTGCCCTAATGCCGTTCAGTTAAGCGCAGATTCCCTGTGGCGAGCAGGCTTGTCCTGCGTTGGGCTGCGCAGCAGCCCCAAAGCCAGGCGCTGAGCCGTATCAGGTACACCGCGTTTTGCTCGATTGGGGGCGCTTCGCACCCCAACGCGGGACCAGCCCGCTCGCCACAGAGGCTGCGGTTTGCTGCGCGGCAGCACCAAGTCGAAGATTTGTCGCAGGCTCCTTGACTGGAATGATTCATGTCAGATGGATCCATGTATATGTTGCCTGGGCAACAGCAATGGGGCAGTTGGTGTTGCGCAAGAACAGTCGGCGTTTGCTTTTTTCCTTTATTTCATTGATTTAAATAGATAAAAATCCTGGCACGCACTCTGCAATGCCAATCGGTGAACCCATTCACCGGTCGCCTCAGCGGAGCCCTGTATGCCCACCAGCCTTTCCTCGCTTTCCCGTTTGATCTGCCTTGGCGCTGCGCTGTTGCTGGGCCAGGTGTGCACGGCTCACGCCGATGATGAGGTGCCGTCGCTTGCCGGCAAGCGCATCGCCGTGAGCATGACCGGCACCAGTCATTATTTCGATATCAAGGCATTCCAGGCACAGGTCGATGAGATCAAGCGCCTGGGCGGTACGCCGATCACCCTGGACGCCGGGCGCAATGACAGGAACCTGGTGACCCAGCTGCAAACCGTGGTCACCCAGAAGCCCGATGCGGTGATCCAGACCCTGGGCACCCTCAGCGTGATCGACCCCTGGCTCAAGCGCATCAGCAAGGCCGGCATCCCGCTGTTCACCATTGATGCGCCGTCGCAGTACAGCCTCAACAACACCACCTCCGATAACGTCGCCACCGGCAAAGCCCTGGCCGATCAGTTGATCAAGGACGCCGGCGGCAAGGGCAAAATTCTGGTGTTCAACGGCTTCTACGGCGTGCCGGTGTGCGCGATTCGTTATGACCAGTTGAAGCTGGCACTCAAGGATTATCCACAGCTGGAAATCATCCAGCCCGAGTTGCGCGATGTGATTCCCAACACCGTGCAGGACGCCTATTCCCAAGTGTCTGCGCTGCTCAACAAATACCCCAAGGGCAGCCTCTCGGCGATCTGGTCGGCGTGGGATATTCCGCAGCTGGGCGCCAGCAAGGCATTGATCGACGCCGGGCGCACCGAGATCAAGACCTACGGCGTCGACGGGACGCCGGAAGTGCTGGCGCTGCTCGGCCAGGACCATTCGCCAGTGGGCGCGGTGGTGGCGCAGCAGCCGGCGCTGATCGGCAAGACCGCCGTGCAGAACGTGGCGCGCTACCTCGCCGGGCAGCGTGACTTGCCCAGGGAAACCCATGTGGCGACGCTGCTGACCACCGCCGCAAACCTGCCGCAGGTCCAACAGTTGCGAGGTGACTGATGCCGGCCCTACACCTGCAGCAGATGCACAAACGCTTTGGCGCCACCCTGGCGCTGGATGGCGCGAGCCTCAAGGTCGAGCGCGGTACGGTCCACGGGCTGGTAGGCGAGAACGGCGCGGGCAAGTCGACCCTGATCAAGATCCTGGCCGGTATCCACACCGCCGACGCAGGGCAGGTGAGCATCGACGGGCAGTCGTACGACAGGCTGTCACCGCGTCAGGTGGACGCGCTGGGCGTGCAGTTCATCCATCAGGAGCGGCTCTTGCCGGCCAGTTTCACTGTGGGCGAGGCGCTGTTTTTCGGGCATGAGCTGCGCCGTGGGCCGTTTGTGGATCGGCGCCGCCAGCACCGAGAGGCGCAGCGTTTGCTGGCGGACTATTTCGACCTGCAATTGCCGGCTGGCGCCTTGGTGAGCGAGCTGAACAGCGCCGAGCGTCAGGTGTTGCAGATCACCCGTGCGCTGATTCGCCAGCCGAAGATTCTGGTGTTCGACGAGCCCAGCGTGGCGCTGGTCAAGCGCGAGGTCGACCAACTGTTGCACATCGTCAGGCGTTTACGCGATCAGGGGCTGTCGATTCTGTACATCTCCCATTACCTGCAGGAAATCGACAGCCTGTGCGATGAGGTCACGGTGCTGCGCAATGGGCGCGATGTGGCGGTGGTCGAGCCTCGGCATACCTCGAGTGCCGAGATCGCGCGGCTGATGGTCAATCGGGAGGTGCAGGAGATGTACCCCAAAACCCGTGTGGCAGTGGGCGAGCCGTTGCTGCAGGTGAAGTCGCTGAGCCTGGCGCGGCGTTATCGTCACATCGACCTGCAGGTGCGGCGCGGAGAAATCGTCGGCCTCACCGGGTTGGTAGGGTCCGGGGCCAAGGAATTGTTCAAGACGCTGTTTGGCATCGAGCAGGCCGACAGCGGCAGTATTCATCTGCAAGGTCGCCTGCTGCGCCTGCGTTCACCGGGCCAGGCGATTGCCGCCGGGATCGCGCTGGTGCCGGAAGAGCGGCGCAGCCAGGGCATTGCGCCGGTATTGTCGGTGCTGGAAAACCTGACGCTGGCCGGGCTGGGCAGGTTCAGTCGCTGGGGCCTGTTGAGCCGCGCCAGGGAGCAGGCGGAAACGGCGCGGCTGATCGATGAGCTGGCGATCAAGGCGCCGGGGCCTCACGCGGCGGTCAGCCAGCTCAGTGGGGGCAACCAGCAGAAGGTTGCACTGGGCAAATGGCTGAGCCGCCGCTCGGCCGTGTACCTGCTCGACGAGCCGTGCGTGGGGGTGGACGTGGGCGCCAAGGTCGAGATCTATCGCTTGATCGGGCGCCTGGTGCAGGAGGGCGCGGCGGTGCTGGTGCTGTCATCGGATTTACCCGAACTGCTGGGCATCAGCGACCGCATTCTGGTACTGCATCGCGGTGAAATCGCCGGTGAGTTTCGTGCCGGCGAGGCCGATAGCGATCGGTTGCTGGCGTGTGCCACCGGGGCGGTGCCCGCCGCAGCGTTGCGGACGCGGGAGGTGGAGCATGCTTGAGGCGCTGCTGCGACGCGGTTCGGTCGGCGTGTTCCTGGCGATCCTGCTGGGGTTTGCCGTGGCCGCGCCGAATTTTCTCTCGGTGGGCAATCTGGCCAATGTGTTCAGTCAGTCGGCGATCCTCGGCGTGCTGGCGTTCGGGCTGACCTGCGTGATCATCGGCGGCGGCTCGAATGTGCTCGCCGGTGGGCTGGACCTGTCATTGGCGGCCAACCTGGGGCTGTGTGCGGCGGTGTTCAGCCGCCTCAACAACGCCGGGCTGGAGCTTTTGCTGACGGTGTCGCTGACCCTGGCGTGCGGCGTTGTGGTCGGCCTGGTCAATGGCCTGGCGGTGGTGCTATTGCGCCTGCCGCCGCTGCTGGCGACCCTGGCGAGCATGAATGTGCTGGCCGGACTCGAGCTGGTGCTGACCGAAAATACCGTGGTGTCTACCGACTCGCCGCTGCTGGACCTGCTCAGCGGCGGCGCCTGGCTGGGGGTGCCGGCGCTGGCCTGGGTATTGCTGGTGACAGCGGGGCTGCTGACCTTGCTGATCCAGCACTCGCCCTACGGGCTGCGTTTGCATGCAGTGGGCGAATACCCGCAGGCCGCCGAGGCCGCGGGGCTGCGCAATGCGCGCTATATGTTGTCGAGTTATCTGCTGGCGGGGCTGTGCGCCGCTGTTGCTGCGTTGTGTTCGGCGGCGTTTTTCAGCGGCAGCACCACCGGGTCCGGCGACATGCTGCTGTCGGTGGTGGCGATTGCGTTTCTGGGCGTGGTGTTTTCGCGGCGGCTGGTGGCAAGTATCCCCGGCACGCTGTTCGCGGCGTTGTTGATCGGCTTTCTGATCAATGGTTTTCAACTGCTCAACGTATCGAGTTTCTGGGTCAACGGCGTGCAGGGAGTGTTGATCCTGCTGGTGGTGGCCGCGTCCAGCGCGTTGAGTCGAGGGAGCCGTCCATGAAGTTGCGTGCCTTGTTGCCATTGACCTTGCCGCTGGTGTTCGTGGTGATTGTGCTGGTGTTTGCCGTGCAGGCGCCGGGGTTCCTCAGCGCCGGCAACCTCAAAAGCCTGGTGCTGAACAATTTTGTGCTGCTGGCGATTGTGTCCATCGGCATGACCTACGCAGTGGCGGCGGGCGGCATCGACCTGTCGGTGGGAACGGCGCTGGACTTCGCCAGTTTCAGCTGTGTGGTGCTGCTCAACGGCGGGCATGGCTGGGCCGTGGCGACTGCGGGCGCATTGGCCGCGGCATTACTGGTGGGGCTGGTGAATGCTGTGCTGATTGGCGGGCTGCGCATCAGCCCGTTCCTGGCCACCCTCGGCACCTTGTTTATCGGCACCAGTGCGCAGCAACTGCTCTCGGACGGAGGGCAGCCGATCTACATAGCCCAGGGATTGAAACCGGGGGTGGCGGGACTCACGCCGTTGCTGATCGTGCTGGGATTGGCGTTGTTTTACGGTCTTTTACTGGCGCGAGGGCGCCTGGGGCGGGAATTGCTGGCGCAGGGCTCGCAGCCGTTGCTGGCGTATTACTCGGGGTTGTCGGTGCGACGGATCGTGACCGTGGTGGCGCTGGCTACGGCCTTGGCGTGCGGGGTAGCCGGGGTGTTACTCGCGGCGACGGTGAGCGCGTATGTGCCGTTGTCGGGGAATGCGTTTTTGCTGAATGCGATTGGGGCGGTGTTTATGGGCACGACGTTGAGTCGACAGGGCCGGGCGAATGTGTGTGGGACGTTGCTGGGGGTGCTGTTTATCAACGTGATTGCCAATGGGTTGTTGTTGATTGGCTGGAATTTTTATTGGCAGCAGGTGGCGACGGGGGTGTTGATTTTTGTGGTGTTGACGTTCAGTTTTGCCAGCCGGCGGCTGGTCGAGCGAGCCTGATGCCCACATTTTGGTCCCCATTTGTTTGATGGGTATCACACTGCTTTTGCTTTGCTTTTGATCTGCTTTGTTTTTGATCTTGATCTCAGGCGCCCCGTTAACCACGCTGGCCGCACGCAGGCTTGAATCCGTGGGTAACCCGGCAGGACGCCGGGTTAGCTGCACTGGGCCAGGGATGGCCCATTGCGGCGGCCCACGGATTCAAGCCTGCGTGCGGGCACACCGAGCCTAGGCGAGGTGCCGAGTGGTGGGGCAAGAGCGTTTTGCTTACTTTTGCGCTTTTCAAAAGTGAGCCGCTGTAAGAGCGGAACCCCAAGCAGCCGTTACCGAAGCAATGGATATGTACACAACCAAACAAGCCCAGCACCGCATCGGCATCGGCATCGGCATCGGAAAATTCCCACGCTTGCATGCCCTTATTCCGTCTATATCGCACAGGGCCGTAATGCTAGCGTGCGTGACCTACCGGAGGTCACCGAATGAACACTGCACTCAAAATTCTGTTGGCGGCATCAGCACTGAGCCTGTTCGGCTGCGGCACCGTCAACACAGTCATGCGCGAAGACCATGTCGCCGTGCAGGCGCTCAAAAAGCAGAAAACCTACTGCCAGTCCATCACCCGCGTCTACAGCGGGGTCGCCTATGACCTGTGTCAACTGCACGCTCCCCCCTCGACCACCACCGGTGTGTGGGTGAATTTCGTGCCGCTGATTTTCATCGATGTAGTGGCCTCCGGCGTGTTGGATACCCTCGTCCTGCCCTACACGGTCTACCGGCAAAGCACCGACGGCAGCATCGAACTCAGGTAGGCCCCAGTGATGGGCTCTACACCGCCCGCTTTTGCCTTGCCGCTTGCCGCTAACAGCTCCCCCCTGCTTTTAAGCTATAATCCCGCCCTTTAGCTGTTTCCTGCCCAGGCAGGAGGCACACTTTTTTCAGGCGCAACCCGCCTGCATGCAGACTAAAAGAGGCTAGACCCCTGTGGCATTGACGATTCTTGGCCTGTCCGGCGCCCTTAGCCATGATCCTTCCGCAGCCCTGTATATCGACGGCAAGCTGATCGCGGCCGCCGAAGAAGAGCGCTTCGTACGCGACAAACATGCAAAGAACCGCATGCCCTACGAGTCGGCGAAGTTCTGCCTGGAACAGGCTGGCATCAAGCCTTGCGACGTTGATGTGGTGGCGATTCCGTTCGCGCCGATCAGCCTGTTCGGCGAGGCGCGCTGGCACTACGCCAAGCGTTACTGGTACGCCCCGGACCGCGCCCTCGACGCGATCCTGATGGGCAACCGTCGCTACAAGCGTTATCGCAACAAGATCGTCTGGTGCCTGGAGCAACTGGGCTTCGATCCGAAGAAAATCAGGATCGAACCGGTTGAACACCACCTGGCCCACGCCTCCAGCGCCTACCACTGCTCGGGCTTCCAGGAAAAAACCGCAATCCTCGGCATCGACGGCAAGGGCGAGTACGCCACTACGTTCTTCGGCTATGGCGAGAACGGCAAGATCCACAAGATCAAGGAATTCTACGACCCTGACTCCCTCGGCGGCCTGTATGGCGCGATCACCGAGTTCCTCGGTTTCGAGATGCTCGACGGCGAGTTCAAGGTCATGGGCATGGCGCCATACGGCGATGCCAGCAAGTACGATTTCTCGCGCCTGGCCTCCTTTGAAAACGGCGAGCTGGTGATCAACACCGACTACGCCAACGTCATCGGCCTGCGCCGTTATAAAGAGAAGGGCAAGGGCTTCTACTTCTCGCCGAAACTGATCGAGTGGCTGGGCCCCAAGCGCGAAGGCGACATCGCCGACGAGCCGTACATCCACTACGCCGCCAGCATGCAGGCGTTGTTCGAGAAGCTGGCCTTGCAGATGATCGACCATTACCTGGGCGACATCCTCAAGGACACTGGCAAGCTGGCCTTCGCGGGCGGTTGCGCGCTGAACGTCAAGCTGAACCAGAAGATCATCGCCCGTGACGACGTGAAAGAGCTGTTCGTACAGCCGGCCTCCGGTGATGCCGGCACTGCCGTTGGCGCTGCTGCTTACGTGTCCCACGCCCGTGGCGTGCCGGTGGAGAAGATGGAACACGTCTACCTCGGCCCGTCCTACAGCAACGAAGACGTGATCGCTGCCTGCGCCAAACACGAGAGCAAGCCGGTATGGCGCAAGATCGAAAACATGCCCAAGCGCATCGCCAAGATCATGGTCGACGGCAACCCGGTGGCCTGGTTCCAGGGCCGTATGGAGTTTGGCCCGCGTGCGTTGGGCGGTCGTTCGATCATCGGTTGCCCAAGTGCAACCGGCGTGGCCGACCGCATCAACCACCAGATCAAGTTCCGCGAGCGCTGGAGGCCTTTCTGCCCGTCGATGCTCGACACCGTGGCCCCGCAGATGATCAAGGTCGACCACCCGGCGCCGTTCATGACCTTCACCTTTGAAGTGTCGGAAGAATGGAAAACCCGCGTACCGGAAGTGGTGCACGAAGACGGCACCTCCCGCGCCCAGGTGCTCAAGCGCGAGTACAACCCGCGCTACTACGACATGATGAAAGAGCTCGAAGTGCTGACGGGCAATGGCGTGTCCCTGAACACCTCGCTCAACCGCCGTGGCGAAGCGATGATCTGCTCGCCCAAGGACGCGCTGGACATGTTCTTCGGCTCCGACCTGCAGTACCTGATCATGGAAGACATCCTCGTGGTCAAGGACGGTGTGGACCCTTATGACGCCGTGGTCTAAATGCTGAACCGCTTCCAGGGTTGGCGTGAGCGAGGCTGGGTGCCTGTCGAGGCCGAGGCTTACGCTCAAGCCTGGCAGCGATTTGGTGGCAGCGTGGCGACCCATCCTCGGGTCGTCGAGCGTTTGGCCGGCCTGGCGCAGATTCCGGTGCGTTACCTGGGCTGGGAGCAAGACGGCGAACTCAAGGGCGCAATTGCCACCTGGGGGCGCGACCTGGCGCTGTCCAAGGACGTGCTCAAGCGCCACGGCAAGAAGGGCCTGTTTGACCTCGGTAATGCCGAGATCATCCTGCCGATTGCCGCCGATGCGCAGTTGCCGGTGCGCCATCGCGGGCGCTACCTGTCGGCCTTGAACGAAGGGCGCGTGAGTACCCTCAAGCCCCAGGCCGAGCAACTGGCCATGGCGCGCACCCCGGAAGACCTGTCAAAGAAGTTTCGCTACAACCAGCGCCGCGAACTGCGCCTGCTGGAAGAGGCGGGCGGCGTGGTGCGGGCGGTGAGTGAGTTTTCCAGTGCGGAGCTGGCGGCGATTTATCGCGACCTGTTCCAGCGTCGCTGGGGCTTTGCCGCCACCGGCGCCGAACGCCTGGCCGAAGTGCTGGCATTGCTCCAGGAGTTTCTGGTGGGTTCGGTGCTGTTTCTCAACGATGCGCCAATTGCCGTGCAGTTGGTGTATCGCGTCGAGGCGCCCGAATGGGTCAGCATCGAATACGTCAACGGCGGCGTCGACCCCGAAACCCGTGCGTTCAGCCCCGGCAGCGTGTTGAGCTTTCTCAACACCCAAAGTGCCTGGGAGCAGGCTCGCACGCTCAACAAGCCACTGCGTTTCTCTTTTGGGCGCGCCGACCGCGAATATAAAGAGCGCTGGTGCAACCCGGTGCCGGTGTTCAGCCTATGAGCCGCAAACAGCAACTGCTCAAGCGCCATCGGCGCAACAAACGCATCGCCTTGCTGGTGGGCTTGTTGCTGTTGATCGCGGTGGGTGTGCTGGTGGCCTGGTGGCTGCCGTTGATCCTCGCAGTGCTGCTGTGGGTGGCCCACGAAGCCTGGTTTGCCGACCATCTGTTCTACTCGCCCAAGGATGACTACCAGTACCGCTTTGCCCCGCACAGCCGTCACGGCGACCTGCGCCTGGAGGCTGGGCGTTTGCTCTCGGACACACCGCTGGAACTTGCGGGTGATGAAACCCTGATCGTCCAGGTGCAGCTTGAAAGCAGCTGGCTCGGACGTTTCCTGGACCCTGCGGTTGAGCTGGCGGGTGATCGCCAGGCCTTCGAGCGCGGTGTTGCTGGCACGCGTTACCTCAACCTCACCGGTGCAGCGGCGGCCCTGGCTGCGGGTGAGGTTCGCGTGCGTGGGCGATTCTGTCGCATTGTCGGTCAGCCGACGCTTTGGGTGTTCCGCCAGCCGGACCCGGCGCGCCAGCGCGTGATGGTGATCGCGCCCCATGCCGACGATGCCGAGCTGGCTGCGTTTGGCCTGTATGCCCAGGCGGATGAAAGCTGGATCGTGACCCTCACCGCCGGTGAGATCGAAGCCGAACATTATCAACAGATGGGCCTGCCGCAGGCCGATGCTGCGCGTCTGAAAGGGCGCCTGCGCGCCTGGGACAGCATTGCCGTGCCGCGCTGGGCCGGGGTGCCCGAGGCGCAGTGCGTGCAACTGGGCTACTTCTGCCTGCAACTGCCGGCCATGCAGGCCGCGCCGGATCAGCCCCAGGCTTCGCGCGAGGCGCAATGCGCCGATACGCGGCTGTTTCGCCAGTTCAACAGGCTTGCGTTGCCCAGCGATGCGGACGGTTTGCCGACCTGGCACAACCTGCTCGCCGACCTGCGCGCGCTGTTGCTCAAGGCACGTCCCGAGGTGATCGTGTTGCCGACGCCGCTGCTCGATCCACACCCGGATCACATCTGCGCCTACAACGCCGTCATCGAGGCTTTGCAGGGCCTTGAGTGGCAGCCGAGCACATTGCTGGGCTACGCCAACCATTTGCACGATAACGACCGCTGGCCCATGGGCGATTCGGGCGCCGGTGTGGCGTTGCCGCCGCAGTTCGATGCCGACCGGGTGCTGCAGCCGTATTGCCGCGTGCTCAGCCACAGCCAGCAAGTGGACAAGGCCATGGCGCTGGGCATGATGCATGACCTGCAACCGCGCGCGCCGTTCAAGCGCCGCGTCCGACGCCTGTTGCAACAACTGCTGGCGGATCGTGGTCCATCGCCCTACGGCGAGAACGAGTTTTTCCGCAAGGCCGTGCGCCGTCACGAACTGCTTTGGGTGCTGAAGCAGGACTGAAATTGACTTTATCGTCGGGCGGCTTGCAGCGGCCCGATTGCCCCATGGAGTGTTATGAAGCCTCGTTTCAAGGTTTTGCAATTACAGCCGGACTACAACGTCAAGCTCAACGATTTTGCCGACCTCGGTGAGCAAATCGTCAAGTCGTTGCCGCCTGAGCGTTTCGAGGTTACCTCGGCATTCCTCAGCGGGCACCCGCAACCGGGCCAGCCGTTGAGCGTCGCCGATCACTCCAAGTATTTTCAATTTCCCGAGAAAGCCCTGAAGGGCATTCGTCTGGGCGCGATGTGGGAAATCTACAAGTATTGCCGTGAGCAGCAGTTCGACGTGGTCATCTGCAACCGCTTCAAGTCGGTGAACATGATGCTGTCGCTCAATCGCTGGCTGAAGATCCCGTTGTGCATCGGCATTTCCCATGGCTTTGGCGAATATGAGCGTGCTTATCGCCGGCGCCAGACGCGCCGTCTGGTCAGCCCGGCGTGGCGGTTTGTCGGGGTTTCGGCGGCAGTGCGTGATTATCTGGTGGGCCTGGGCTGCGGCTTTACCCGCGAGAACACCACCTTCGTCACCAATGCCATCGACATTCCGCAGGCCGAAGCCTTGCAGTTGCCGCGCGAGCAGGCGCGCCAGGCGCTCGGGCTGGCGCCCGACGCGCGGATCATTGGCGCGTTGGGGCGACTGGTGCCGATCAAGGGTCATACGCACCTGTTGCAGGCGTTCGCACGGCTCAAGGACAAGTATCCCCACGCGCAGCTCGGCATCATTGGCTCCGGCCGCGCGGAAGCTGACCTGCGCGCCGACATCGAACGCCTTGGTCTCACCGGCCGCGCGCACCTGCTGGGCTTTCGCGAGGACGGTCTCCAGTACGTGCGCGCCTTCGATATCTGGACCATGCCGTCGCTGCAGGAAGGCCTCGGCCTGGCGTTGCTCGAAGGCATGAGCGGGCACCTGCCGGTGATCGCCTCCAACGTCCCGGCCATGCTGCCGCTGGTGGAAGGGGCGGGTGGCCTGTCCCACGAGCCGGGCAATGTCGAGCAACTCAGCGCGGCCCTGGACACTTACCTGGCCATGAGTGACGAACAGCTGCGCGCCAAGGGCGAGCAGGTGTTTCGCTATCTCGAAGAGCATCACGCCCTGGCAGAATTCCAGCAGAAGTACCTGGACCTTATCGACACCGGTTTGAAACAAGTAGGTAGAGCATGACAACGCAACAACCCCTGGTCTCGGTGATTATCGCGTCCTACAACCACGGCCGGTACATCGAGCAGAGCATCCTCAGCGTGCTCGGTCAGACGTACCCGAATATCGAACTGCTGGTGGTGGATGACGGCTCTAAGGATGACAGCGTCGAGCGCATCCGGCGTCTGCAGGCCGAGCATGGCTTTGACTTCCAGGTGCAGCAGAACCAGGGTCTCACCGCGACCCTAAACGGAGCGATTGCGCGGGCCAAGGGCAGCCTGATCGCACCGTTCGGCTCCGACGACATTATGCTGGCGGACCGTATTGCCACCCAGGTGGCGTATATGGAAGACAAACCGAAGGTGGGCATCTGCGCCGGCAATATCGAGCTGATCGATGGCGACGGCAACCTGCACCCGGAGAAAAAACAGCGCCGCGACGTACCGTTTCGCAGCCTGGATTTCGATGACATGTTCATGGATCGCAAGCCGTTCCCGCCGGCGCCGACCATGCTGATTCGCCGGCATGTGCTGGAGGAGGTCGGTGGCTTCGACCCGCTGATCCCCCTGGAAGACTTGCTCATTCAGTTGAAAGTCACGGCAGCGGGCTACACCATCGACGCCCTTGGCGTGGTGATGGCGCAGTACCGCCAGCATGCGAGCAACACCTACAAGAACCATCGCTACATGATCGAGAACATCCTCAAGACCTATGCCCACTTCAGCCATCACCCGGCCTATGACGCGGTGCGCTACAACTTCCTGAACTCGATGTTCCTCAAGACCGCCGATCGTGACCGACCGCTGGCACGGGAGATTCTCAAGCAGATCCCGCTCAAATTCTGGGGTCGCAAGACCTTGCGTGGCCTGGTGCGGCTCTACCTGACGCCGCTGCGCTCCTAAGCGCTGGGCGCGGCCAGTACGTGCGCGCGGATCTTCGCCGTGGCGCCTGCGCTGGCAACGGTCGCGTAACCCTTGGTCAACTGTTCGAAGTGGGTATCGAACAGCCAGTTGCGATCCTGCGGATAGCGTTGCATATGGCGCAGGTTGCGTTGGCGCAAGGCGTTGCGCAGGGGCGACGGGAAGATGCGCAGGTCGGCAATGTCGATCAGGCCGAACTCGCCGTCGTCCATCAGCAGGACGTTACCCAGGTGCAGCGAGCGGAAGTACACGCCGCGCTCATGCAACTGCGCCATGAACTGGCCAAAGCGTTCGATCAATGACTCGCGCAGGCTGCTGTCCAGGCTTTGCAGGGCTTGGCGCAGGGTCAGGCCGGGCAGTGGCGAATAGGTGACGGCGCTGCTGCCCTCTGCGAGGGCGTAGATCGCAAGTATCTGCGGCGTGGGAATGCCCAGGCTGCGCAGTTGTTCGGCGTTGCTGGCGAACCGCTCCGAGTAGGGGTTGAAGCTGCCCGAGGTGTACCAGCGGCGGGCGCGGAACACCTTGAGAAAGCGGCCGTCGACCAGGCGCAGGACTTTCGGCCCCAGGCCATCGGCTTCGATCACCTGGGCATCGCTGCACAGCGCTTCAAAAGCGGCAGGCTTGAGGCTGTGCACGGGCAGGCGCAGCAGGCTGTGGCGGCGTTTGGCAATGCTCAAACCGGCGATCAGCGCCAGCGGAATCCACAACAGGAACCAGTGCTCCTTGGGCCGCGACAGGATGCCGCCGCCTTCGGTCAGGCCCGCGCCGATGCCGTAGGCGAGCAGGGAGGAGGCGAGGATGAACAGCGGTTGCGCGCGCTCCTTGAAGCTTTTGTACAGGCCCCAGCCAAGCATGAATATCCACGGGATGAACCCGATGATGCCGACGTAATACAGCACGCCGAGGGCGAAGCTGTGCGGCTCGCGCAGCACGTAGCCGTCCGCCAGGGTCAGGTACAGCTCCGAATCGTAGCTGTGGCCGATCCACGGATGGGCTGCAATTCGCTCCAGCGACATGCTCCACAGTTCGAACCGAAATGAGCTGCCGCGTTGGGTGATGAGTTCCGGGTACACCAGCAGCAGCCCAATGGCACTCACCACCAGCGCCGCGATCAGCACGGCAGAGCGACGGTTGCGGCTGACAAAACTCATCCACAGGATGGCCAGGGTCATGGCGACCAGGGGTGTACGCGAACCGGTCGCCAGTACCGCCGCCGTCATCACTGTCAGGGCCGGCACGCTGAACCACAGCACATGGGCGCGCCGTGTGGTCATGCACACGTACAGCCAGTACACGCAGAAAAAACCGAATAGGTGGGAGCTGAGCAGTGGGTTATCCAGGGCGCCACGGCCGCCGATCATGCGCATGCCGGGTTGGAAACCCTTAGCGAAAGCCACCAGGTTGAGCACGCACACCACCATCGCGATCACCGCAGCGGCGAAGAAGATCGGCTTGAACAGGTCGTTGCGATAATGCAGCAGCAGCCCGCAGCCGCCGAACAGCATGAAGGTGTTCAGCGGGCGTTTGAACAGGTCGGTATCGATGCTCGGTTCGGGGCTCCACAGCAGGCTGGTCAGGGCCCAGGCGGCAAACACCAGAAAAGCGATCGCCAGCGGTTCGCGCAGCAGTTCCCGGAACTCCCTGGGGCGCTGGAACAGCATGAACAAGGTCGGCACAGTAAACAGGAGGTAGACGATTCGATGCAGCACATTACGATTGGAGACAAGGAACAGCGCACTCAGCAGCAGCAATAAGCCAATGGGCAAAATCCACATGACCAGAAAGTCGAAAACGCGATTTGAGCCGTAGTTGAGACGCTTGGAGTGCATACGCAAAAGCCATTCCAGAGAAAGAAAGCCGACCATCGTAAAGCAGGCGTTATTGGTTGTCGTCGGCAGCAAGCGCGGGCGCGCGGGTCATGCCGGGTGCAAGTACAACAGAGAAGCTGTGCTAAAGTCAGCCTCCTTTTTCAAAACGCCGCGTGTTATGACCGATTCCAGTCCGAGCGCAAGCCCTTCGAGCTTGAAAATATACTTCCGTCTACTCAGCTACGTCAGGCCCTACGCGGGGCTGTTTGCACTGAGTATCCTCGGATTTCTGATTTTCGCGTCGACCCAGCCGATGCTGGGGTACATCCTCAAGTACTTCGTCGACGGCCTGTCCAACCCCGAAGCGGTGCTGTTCCCCAGCGTGCCGTTCCTGCGCGACCTGCAGCTGCTGCAGGCCGTGCCGCTGCTGATCATCCTGATCGCGGCATGGCAGGGCCTGGGTTCGTTCCTGGGTAACTACCTGCTGGCCAAGGTGTCCCTGGGCCTGGTCCACGACCTGCGGGTGCAGCTGTTCAACAACCTGCTGACCCTGCCCAACCGTTATTTCGACAACCACAACTCGGGGCACCTGATTTCCCGCATCACCTTCAACGTGACCATGGTCACGGGGGCGGCCACCGATGCGATCAAGGTGGTGATCCGCGAAGGCATGACGGTGATCTTCCTGTTCGCCTCGCTGCTGTACATGAACTGGCGCCTGACGCTGGTGATGATCGCCATTCTTCCGCTGATTGCGGTGATGGTCAGCACGGCCAGCAAGAAATTTCGCAAGCAGAGCAAGAAAATCCAGGTGGCCATGGGCGACGTCACCCATGTGGCCTCGGAAACCATCCAGGGCTACCGCGTGGTGCGCAGCTTCGGCGGCGAGGTCTACGAGGAAAAGCGTTTCCTCAAGGCCAGCCAGAGCAATACCGACAAGCAGTTGCGCATGACCCGCACGGGCGCCATCTACACCCCGGCCCTGCAACTGGTGATCTACACGGCCATGGCCGTGCTGATGTTTCTGGTGCTGTACCTGCGTGGCGATGCATCGGCGGGTGACATGGTGGCCTACATCACCCTGGCCGGCCTGTTGCCCAAGCCGATTCGCCAACTGTCGGAAGTCAGCTCCACCATCCAGAAGGGTGTGGCGGGTGCCGAGAGCATTTTCGAGCAACTGGACGAAGACGTCGAAATCGACCACGGCACCATCGAGCGTGACAAGGTCAGCGGTCGTCTGGAAGTGCGCAACCTGAACTTCACCTACCCCGGCACCGAACGCCATGTGCTCAAGGACATCAGCTTTACCGCCGAGCCTGGGCAAATGATCGCCCTGGTGGGCCGTTCGGGCAGCGGCAAGTCGACCCTGGCCAGCCTGATCCCGCGTTTCTATCACCACGAAAGCGGCGAGATCCTGCTCGACGGCGTGGAGATCGAAGACTACAAGCTGCTCAACCTGCGCAAGCACATCGCGCAGGTCACCCAGCATGTGACCCTGTTCAGCGACACCGTGACCAACAACATTGCCTATGGCGACCTGGCCGGCGCGCCGAGGGCCGATGTCGAAGCGGCGGCGACCGATGCCAATGCCAAGGACTTCATCGACCAGTTGCCCAAGGGCTTCGACACCCAGGTCGGTGAAAACGGCGTGCTGCTGTCCGGCGGCCAACGCCAGCGCCTGGCGATTGCCCGGGCGCTGCTGAAGAATTCGCCGCTGCTGATTCTCGACGAGGCCACCTCGGCCCTCGACACCGAGTCCGAGCGCCACATTCAGGCGGCGCTGGACAAGGTCATGCAAGGCCGCACCACCCTGGTGATCGCGCACCGCCTGTCCACCATCGAGAAGGCCGACCTGATCCTGGTGATGGACGATGGCCGTATTGTCGAGCGTGGTACCCACGGCGAGCTGCTGGCGCAGAACGGTTACTACGCCCGCCTGCATGCCATGGGCCTGGATGCCCCGGTGTCGGCCGACATCACCTGATTCGATGGGGACACACAGGGCGTCTGTGTGAGGCTTGTTGTGGGAGGGGGCCTGCTCCCACATTTGCTTGCGGTGCTCCACAAGCCTTCTATAACCCTGTGCTAATATCGCGCCCCTGTTCATTTTGTAGTGGGTTGCTCCATGAAGTTGTCCATGCCGCGATTCGATCAAGCCCCAGTCTTGGTAGTCGGCGATGTCATGCTCGACCGTTACTGGCATGGCGGAACCTCACGGATTTCCCCTGAGGCGCCAGTGCCGGTCGTCAAGGTCGAGCAAATCGAAGACCGTCCGGGCGGCGCTGCCAACGTTGCCCTCAATATTGCCGCCCTCGGCGCCCCGGCCTCCCTGGTAGGCGTGACCGGCGACGATGAAGCCGCCGACAGCCTGGCCAACAGCCTGCGCGGTGCCGGAGTGCGTGCGCTGTTCCAGCGGATTGCCCATCAGCCGACCACCGTCAAGCTGCGCGTGATGAGCCGTCACCAGCAATTGCTGCGTATCGATTTCGAAGAACCCTTCGCCACCGACGCCCTGGCCCTGAGCGGTCAGGTCGAGGCGCTGCTCGAAGGCATCAAGGTGCTGGTGCTTTCCGACTACGGCAAAGGCGCGTTGCAGAACCACCAGATGCTGATCCAGGCCGCCAAGGCCAGGGGTATCCCGGTGTTGGCCGACCCCAAGGGCAAGGACTTCTCGATCTATCGAGGCGCCAGCCTGATCACGCCGAACCTCAGCGAGTTCGAAGCCATCGTTGGCGGATGCGTCGACGAACACGACCTGGTGACCAAAGGCGCAGCGCTGATGGCCGACCTCGACCTGGGTGCCTTGCTGGTGACCCGTGGCGAGCACGGCATGACCCTGCTGCGCCCCCACCATCCGGCCATGCACTTGCCGGCGCGGGCCCGTGAGGTCTTCGACGTCACCGGCGCGGGCGACACCGTGATTTCCACCCTGGCGGCCTCCATTGCCGCTGGCGAAGAACTGCCCCACGCGGTGGCCCTGGCCAATCTGGCGGCCGGCATCGTCGTCGGCAAACTGGGTACCGCAGCGATCAGCGCACCTGAGCTGCGCCGTGCGATCCAGCGCTCCGAAGGCTCCGAGCGTGGCGTGCTGACCATCGAGCAATTGCTGCTGGCCATCGACGATGCGCGCGCGCACAACGAAAGCATTGTGTTCACCAACGGCTGTTTCGACATTTTGCATGCCGGTCACGTGACCTACCTCGAGCAGGCGCGCGCCCAGGGCGATCGTCTGATCGTCGCGGTGAACGACGATGCCTCGGTCAGCCGTCTCAAAGGGCCGGGCCGACCGATCAATAGCGTCGACCGACGCATGGCCGTACTGGCCGGGCTGGGCGCGGTGGACTGGGTGATCAGCTTCTCCGAAGGCACACCGGAAAACCTGCTGGCGCAGGTCAAGCCGGACGTGCTGGTCAAGGGCGGCGACTATTCGGTCGATCAGGTCGTGGGCGCCGATATCGTCAGTGCCTATGGTGGCAAGGTCAAAGTGCTGGGCCTGGTCGAGAACAGCTCGACCACCGCCATTGTCGAGAAGATCCGCAGCCATGAGTGACGCGTGCGTACTGATTACCGGGGGCGCGGGTTTTATTGGCTCGCACCTGGTCGATGCGTTGCTCGCCAAGGGTTACTCGGTGCGGGTGCTGGATGACCTGTCCACCGGTAAGCGCAGTAATCTGCCGCTGGACAACCCACGGGTGCAACTGCTGGAAGGCGATGTGGCCGATGCCAAACAGGTGGCCCAGGCCGCCGTTGGCGTGAGCGCCGTGGTGCACCTGGCCGCGGTGGCCTCGGTGCAGGCTTCGGTGGACGACCCGGTGGGCACGCACCAGAGCAATTTCGTCGGCACGCTGAATGTCTGCGAAGCCATGCGCAAGGCCGGGGTGAAGCGCGTGGTGTTTGCCTCCAGCGCGGCGGTGTACGGCAACAATGGCGAGGGTGCTTCGATTGACGAAGAGACCACCAAGGCGCCGCTGACGCCCTATGCCTCGGACAAGCTGGCCGGTGAACATTACTTTGACTTTTACCGCCGCCAGCATGGCCTGGAGCCGGTGATCTTCCGCTTCTTCAATGTCTTCGGGCCTCGCCAGGATCCGTCATCGCCGTACTCCGGGGTGATCAGCATCTTCAGCGAACGCGTGCAAACGGGCGCACAGATTGCCGTGTTTGGCGATGGCGAGCAAACCCGCGACTTCATGTACGTGGAAGACCTGGTGGATGTGCTGGTGCAGGCCATCGAAGCGCCGCAAGCGCCGTTGGGTGCGATCAATGTGGGGTGGAACCGCACCACCACGCTCAAGCAAGTATTGCAGGCGCTTGAGCAAGTGGTGGGCACGTTGCCGACGATCACCTACGGCCCGGCGCGCTCCGGGGACATTCGCCATTCGCGAGCCAATAACCAACGGTTGCTGGCCAGCTTCAAGCTGCCCGAACCGACCCCGCTCAAGGTGGGCCTGGAGCGCTTGCTCAACGTCTGACCGCAATCCCTGTGGCCAGCGGGCTTGTTGTGGCGAGCGGGCGTGCCCCGCGTTGGGGTGCGAAGCGCCCCCAATCCAGCAAAACGCGGAGTACCTGATACGGCTCAGCGCCTGGTTTTGGGGCTGCTGCGCAGCCCAACGCAGGACAAGCCTGCTCGCCACAGGAAATCTGCGCTTAACTGAACGGCATTGGGGCAATGCCTGCTCGCCACAGAGGCTTCAGTTTGCTGGGCGAGAGTGCCAAGTCGAAGAACTGGCGGGGGCTCCCACCTTATGTTTTCTTCGGCACCATCTTGCGCAGTACGCGCTTCGCCAGGCGTTTGAGTTTGGATTCCTTTTCCGGCTCTGCCAGGCCTTGCTGGCGCAGCCAGTCCTTCCAGCGAATCCGCTCGTCGCGTACCAGCCAGCCGTCCTGCTGGGCGAAGCTTTCCGCCAGGTACAGGCCCCGAGTGCTGGCCGGGTACAACTGGTCTTTCTTCAACGTATAGAGCTCGGCCAATGGCTGGCCGTCCTTGAGCGGCATCAGGTACAGATCCGGGCGCTGGCGGTCCAGGCGCGCGACCAGTTGATCGCCTTCCAGCCGCTCATCCACATGGAACAGGCTCAGGGACTTGGCCTCCCTGGGCACTTCCAGGCGCAGGTCGTAGATCAATTGCAGCGAGGCCGTGGGCAAGTGCACATAGGCCCGGGGGCGCTCGATCAACTGCATGGTCGCGCAGCGCACCGGACGGGCCGCGCCGGACAGCGGGCTCAAGCGAAACGGCAGCGCTTCGCGGTAGTGCAGGGCGGCGGAGTAGGGCGCCGGCAGCCAGGTGTCGTTGAAGCGTCCGCCAAGCCAGCCTTCCGGTGTTTCCAGCAGGCATTCCTCGGCGATTTCCTGGATGGCGGTGTGCAGCGGCAGGTTCAGTTCGTGGGCAGGCACGTAGCCGGAGATCAGCTTGAG
Source organism: Pseudomonas sp. MH9.3 (assembly GCF_034354675.1). Taxonomy (NCBI): domain Bacteria; kingdom Pseudomonadati; phylum Pseudomonadota; class Gammaproteobacteria; order Pseudomonadales; family Pseudomonadaceae; genus Pseudomonas; species Pseudomonas sp. MH9.3. Next base: position 4,278,176 of record NZ_CP133785.1, read on the forward strand.
CACTACATCGCCACGGTCCTGGCGGCGCTGGCGCACGAGCACCCAGTAGTCCTTGTTTTGCCAGTGCAACGTCAGGCGTACCGACACGCCCAGATTGGCCAGCTCCAGGGCGAAACGCTCGGGGTCGGCCACCTCCACTGGCTTGCGCCGTTGCAGGGTCTGCGCAAAGTTGAGCGGCATGCCGACGCTCTGGTAGCTCAGGCCTTCGGGGCTGGCTTCGACGTGCAGGGGCAGGGTCTTGAAGTTACTCGGGTTTTTTCTTATGAGCGTTCGCGGCATGTCGGCTCCTTCTTGCGACGGGGTCGGCCGCGTCGGCGGCATCAGAGTTGACGAATGACCTGGGCAGCGGTCGCCACGTTATGGGCCAGGTGCAGCGGATTAATGGTCCCGACAATAGCACTGGCGACGCCCGTTTGCGCAAACAACAACATGAAACTGGCACGAATTGGATCCATTCCTGGGTCAAGGCACACATGGCCGCTGGCCAGGGCTTTTTTCACCAGAATGCCCTTGCCGTGGGCCGCCGCATAATCAATGACGGCTTTCTCCGATTGTTCGTTCAGATTGTAAGTGACCATCGCGCAGTCCCCCTGTTCCAGGGCCCTGATGCCACCTTCGACGGTTTTGCCGGAGAAGCCGAAACCGCGAATCTTGCCCTCTTTTTTCAGCGCGGCCAGGGCCTCATACACTTCGCAGTCGTTGAGGATGTGCAAGTCATTGCCGTCGGAATGCACCAACACCAGGTCGATAAAATCCGTTTCAAGGCGTTTCAAACTGCGCTCGATGGACAGCCGTGTGTGGGCGGCGCTGAAGTCGTGGCGGGAAACGCCGTTCTCGAACTCTTCGCCGACCTTGCTCACGATCACCCAGTCCTTGCGCTGATCACGCAGCAGCGGCCCCAGGCGCTCCTCGCTCAAACCATAGGCCGGCGCGGTGTCGATCAGGTTAATGCCCAACTGGCGCGCCTGGCGCAACAACATCCGCGCCTCCTCGTCATTGGGGATCTGGAAGCCGTTGGGGTACTTCACGCCCTGGTCGCGGCCGAGTTTGACGGTGCCCAGGCCCAGCGGCGAGACCAGCAGGCCGGTGCTGCCGAGGGGGCGGTGCAGGTCGTGCAGGGTTGGCAGGCTCATGGCAACAGGTGCTCCCAGGCAGGTACGCCGATGGCAGGTTTCGGCAGGGCGGGCAGCGGCTCGCCGCCGGCAGGCCGGATGCCGTCACGTTCGAGGCTGTTGATTACGCGATCGGCAAAGTCCGGCGCCAGCGCCAGTTTGGTCGGCCAGCCCACCAGCAGCCGACCCTCTTCAGCGAGGAAGGCATTGTCGGGGCGCACCAGGCCGGACTGCAGCGGTTCGGCGCGGTCGACGCGCAGGGTGGCCCACCGGGTCTGGCTCATGTCGATCCACGGCAGCAGTTGCGCCAGCTCTTTTTGCGCGGTGGCGATCTGTTCCTGTGGGGTGCGCGTCACGCCGTCGGCCTCGGCGATGTCGCCGCCCATGTACCACACCCAATTGCCATCGGCGGCCGGGTGGGTGGTGATGGTGATGCGCGGCTTGGTGCCGCCGCCCAGGCAGTGGGCGTACAGCGGCTTGAGGCCGGGGCCCTTGGCGATGATCATGTGCAGCGGGCGTTTTTGCATGGCCGGTGTGCTCAGGCCCAGGGCCTTCAGCAGCTCGGCGGTACCGCCGCCGGCGCTCAACACGATGCGCTGGGCGCGGATCTCACGGCCATCCACCGTCAGACCCACCAGCGTATTGCCCTCGCGCAGCGGCTCGATCCGTTGCCCGGCGAGCAGCCCGTCACCGGCCAGTTGCGCCAGGCGTTCGATCAGGCTGGGCACGTCGACGACCAGCTCCGCCAGGCGATAGACCTTGCCCTTGAAGCGGCGGTCCTGCAGGGCTGGCGGCAGCTCGTCGCCCTTGACCTGATCGACCCGGCCGCGCACGGCCTTGCTCGCGAAAAAGCTGGTGAGGTTGCCGGCCAGGGTGCCGGGAGACCACAGGTAGTGGGCCTCGGAGAGCAGGCGCACGCCGGACAAATCGAGCTCGCCGCTGCCGGCCAGGGCTTCGCGCCAGCGGCGTGGCATGTCGGCAATCGCCTCGGAGGCGCCGGTCAGCGCGCCGTGCAGCGCATATTTCGCACCACCGTGAATGATCCCCTGGGATTTCACACTCTGCCCGCCGCCCAGGGTGGCGCTTTCCACCACCACCGTGGAAAAACCCTGGCGGCGCAGGCGCGCATTCAGCCAGAGGCCGGCAACCCCGGCGCCGACAATCAGGACGTCGGTGGAAATATCGGATGGCATGGGCGACCTCAGTGTTCAAGACAAGGGGCGCAGTATACAGGCTGTAGCGTGGCGGTCAGTGCCCGGCGGTTTTCGAGAACAGCTGGATCACTACCACGCCCAGCACAATCAAGCCCATCCCCAGCATCGCCGGTACATCGAGTTTCTGCCCGTAGATGAACAACGCCGCGATACTCACCATCACAATGCCCATCCCGGCCCACACGGCATACGCCACGCCCACCGGCACCGTGCGTACCACCAGGGTCAGCATCCAGAACGCCACGCCATACCCCACAATCACCAGCAGCAGGGGGATCGGCGTACTCCAGCCCTTGATGGCTTTCATGGACACGGTGGCGATCACTTCCGAGCAGATGGCGATGGCCAGGTAGTAGTAGGCGGCATTCATGGGGAGTCCTCGGCGTGCGGCGGTATCAGGATGGGCATTCTATAGGCTCACTATTGAAAAAGCCGATAAACTCCGCCGCCATGAATAGAACTCTCTACAGCTGTCTGTTTTACCTGGCGCTGCCGTTGGTGGCTTTACGTCTGTGGCTGCGTGCACGCAAGGCTCCGGCCTATGCAAAGCGCGTGGGCGAGCGGTTTTCCCTTGGCTTGCCGGCGATGCAGCCCGGCGGGATCTGGGTGCATGCGGTGTCGGTGGGTGAAAGCATTGCCGCCGCGCCGATGGTGCGTGGGCTGCTGGAGCGTTATCCGCAGTTGCCGATCACGGTCACCTGCATGACACCGACCGGTTCCGAGCGTATCCAGGCGCTGTTCGCCAACGAGCCGCGCATCCAGCATTGCTACCTGCCCTATGACGTGCCGTGCGCGGCAAAGCGCTTTCTTGATCGCGTGCAGCCCAGGCTTGCGGTCATTATGGAGACCGAATTGTGGCCCAACCATATCCACGCCTGCGCCCGGCGCGGCATTCCGGTGGCGTTGGCCAATGCGCGATTGTCGGCGCGCTCGGCCAAGGGCTACGCGCGGTTTGCCAAGCTCACCGCGCCGATGCTGTCGCAGATGAGCCTGTTGGCCGTGCAGACGCAAACCGAAGCCGAGCGCTTCCGAAGCCTCGGCGCGCGAGCGGACACGGTGGAGGTGACCGGCTCGATCAAGTTCGACCTGACCATCGACCCGCAATTACCGGTACGCGCCGCGGCCCTGCGTGAGCAATGGGGCGCCACCCAGCGCCCGGTATGGATCGCCGCCAGCACCCACGAAGGCGAGGATGCGGTGGTGCTCGCGGCTCATCGTCAACTGCTCGACAGCTATCCCAATGCGCTGTTGATTCTGGTGCCGCGCCATCAGGAACGCTTCGGTCCGATGTTCGAGCTGTGCGAGCAACAGGGCTTTGCCACGGTGCGCCGTTCCAGCGGCGAACCCGTCACGGCGCAAACCGCCGTGTTGCTTGGCGATACCATGGGCGAGTTGCTGTTTCTGTATGCATTGGCCGACAGCGCCTTTGTCGGCGGCAGCCTGGTAGCGACCGGTGGGCATAACCCGCTCGAGCCGGCGGCGCTGGGGTTGCCGGTGATCATGGGGCCGCACCTGTTCAACTTTCTGGAGATCACCGCAATGATGCGCGAGGCCGGGGCGTTGCGTGAGGTGGATGATGCTGACGGATTGGCTGAGGCGGTACGCCAGCTGTTCGAACTGCCGCAGGATGCCCGCCGCATGGCGCAGGCGGGGCTCGAAGTGATGCAGGCCAATCAGGGCGCGTTGCAGCGGTTGCTGGACGGCCTTGGCCGACTGATCAATTGATGTGACTGAGGCACCGCTTTCGCGGGCAAGTTACACAGTCGCTCCCGCAGGGAATCTGCGCTTAGCTGAACGGCATTGGGGCAAGCCCTAATGCCGTTCAGCTAAGGAAAATGTGTGGGCTTATTGTGGCGAGCGGGCTTGCCCCGCGTTGGGGTGCGAAGCGCCCCCAATCGAGCAAAACGCGGTGTACCTGATAGGGCTCAGCGCCTGGCTTTGGGGCTGCTGCGCAGCCCAACGCAGGACAAGCCTGCTCGCCACAGGGAATCTACGCTTAGCTGAACGGCATTGGGGCAAGCCCTAATGCCGTTCAGTTCAGGAAAATGTGTGGGCTTATTGTGGCGAGCGGGCTTGCCCCGCGTTGGGGTGCGAAGCGCCCCCAATCGAGCAAAACGCGGTGTACCTGATAGGGCTCAGCGCCTGGTTTTGGGGCTGCTGCGCAGCCCAACGCATGACAAGCCTGCTCGCCACAGGGAATCTGCGCTTAGCTGAACGGCATTGGGGCAAGCCCTAATGCCGTTCAGTTAAGGAAAATGTGTGGGCTTATTGTGGCGAGCGGGCTTGCCCCGCGTTGGGGTGCGAAGCGCCCCCAATTGAGCAAAACGCGGTGTACCTGATACGGCTCAGCGCCTGGCTTTGGGGCTGCTGCGCAGCCCAACGCAGGACAAGCCTGCTCGCCACAGGGAATCTACGCTTAGCTGAACGGCATTGGGGCAAGCCCTAATGCCGTTCAGCTAAGGAAAATGTGTGGGCTTATTGTGGCGAGCGGGCTTGCCCCGCGTTGGGGTGCGAAGCGCCCCCATCGAGCAAAACGCGGTGTACCTGATACGGCTCAGCGCCTGGCTTTGGGGCTGCTGCGCAGCCCAACGCAGGACAAGCCTGCTCGCCACAGGGAATCTGCGCTTAGCTGAACGGCATTGGGGCAAGCCCTAATGCCGTTCAGCTAAGGAAAATGTGTGGGCTTATTGTGGCGAGCGGGCTTGCCCCGCGTTGGGGTGCGAAGCGCCCCCAATCGAGCAAAACGCGGTGTACCTGATAGGGCTCAGCGCCTGGTTTTGGGGCTGCTGCGCAGCCCAACGCATGACAAGCCTGCTCGCCACAGGGACTCTGCGCTTAGCTGAACGGCATTGGGGCAAGCCCCTCTCACATGTTCAGTTACCGGGCCGGGCCTTGAGCTGTTCGGCGGCGGCTTTGGCGAGGTCCGGTGGCAGGAAATCGCGGTCCGGGTTGTAGTCGGCCTTGAGGTAGCGCGTCAGCTCCTGCAGGTCACCCGGGTTCAAGGTGCCCGCGGCCTGCTTCAGGCGCAGGTTGTCGAGAATGTAGTCATAGCGGCTGTTGTTGTAGTTGCGCACCGACGCGTAGAGCTGGCGCTGCGAGTCCAGCACGTCGACGATGTTGCGCGTCCCCACCTGGTAACCGATTTCGGTAGCCTCCACCGCGCTCTGGTTGGAGATGATCGACTGGCGGCGCGCCTGCACCTGTTCCACATCGGTGTTCACCGCGCGGTGCAGGTTGCGCGTGTTTTCCACCACCTGGCGGCGCAGGCCCTCGCGCTGTTGCTCGGACTGGTCCAGGCGCGAATAGGATTCGCGCACCTGCGAGCTAGTAAGGCCGCCGCTGTAGAGCGGAATGTTCAGGCGCAGGCCGACGGTGCGTTGGGACACATCGCCGCCGTAAGGAATCGGCAATTGGTTCGGATTGCCGAAACCCAACGCGTCGTTGTCACCCTTTTCGTACTGCGCCACCGCGTCGAGCGTGGGCAAGTGGCCGGCCTTACGCTGGCGCAGGGTTTCTTCGGCGGCAGTGACGGCGTAGTTGCTGGCCAGCAGGTTGAGGTTCTGACGGCCGGCAGTTTCGACCCAGGCCTTGGCGTCGTTCGGCATCGGCGGCAGCACCGGCAGGCTGTGGACGATGCCCTGGATTGCGTTGTACTGGCGGTTGGTCAGGGTGATCAGCGCTTCGAAGGCGTCGTCGACCTGGCGCTGGGCGAGGATGCGGTTGGCGCGGGCCGTGTCGTAGCTGGCCTGGGATTGCAGCACGTCGGTCTTGTCCGACAGGCCCACGTCGAAGCGTTCGTTGGACTGGTCCAGCTGACGCCTGAAGGCGTTTTCTTCGGCCTTGGTCGAGGCCAGGTTGTCCTGGGCGCGCAGCACCGCAAAGTAGCTTTCGGCACTTTGCAGGATCAGGTTCTGCTCGGTCGCCGAGAGTTGCAGCGAGGCCTGCTCGTTGACCGCATGGGCGGCCTGCAGCTGGAACCAGCGGTCGGCGCGAAACAGTGGCTGGCTCAGGGTCGCGCGCCAGGAGTGGGCGTCGCGGTTGACGGTGGCCGCCGGCTGGTCGAGCTGGGTGCGCACATTATTGCTGTCGGCACCGGCCGAGAGGTTGGGCAGCAAGCCGGCGCGGGCCTGGGGCACCACTTCCTTTTGCGCGCCATATTGGGCGCGGGCGGCGGCCAGGTCGGCGTTGTTGTTCACCGCCTCCTGGTAGACGCTGACCAGATCGGTGTTGACGGACAAGGGCGCTTCAGCTGCCCAGACCCATCCATTGGTCGCACAAGACACGGCAAGGGCCAGTGAGAGTTTGCGCAGCATGAGGCGATCCCTGAATAAATATTACGCTGATAATTAATCGCCCAAGGCTACGGTGGCGCTTGTAGAGCGTCAAGCCTTGAGGCCGCTCTGGAGTGTAGTGGCGCGACCTCGGCACAACAATCCTGCAATCACGCCATTCATCACGCTTGATCCACCGTTATTGGCAATTTGCCCACGCCATGGTCTAGACTGGCCGCGTTCTTGTCGGGGTGCCTTGTTGGAAGGCTGAGATCGGTAAATACCGGATCCCGTTGAACCTGATCAGGTTAACGCCTGCGTAGGGAACAAGATTTCTCGTCACCCGGCGAGTCCTCTTGTGCTTCGTCCGGGATGCTGTTCGACCATCGAACGCCCTCGTGCACAAAGCACAGCACTGCTATCAGTGCGTCCATCCGTCCCAGGTTCGCTCCGACAACAATCCACCGCCTGGATAAGTTGGAGAGCCTGTGATGAGCACTGAACTACAAAGCCAAAAATCAAAAAATACTGTGCACCTGAGTGAATCGGCCAAGGTCGACTCCGGCTCCGTGCAGCCGTTTACCCGCTCGCAGAAGATCTACGTGCAGGGCTCGCGCCCCGATATCCGCGTGCCCATGCGCCAGATCAGCCTGGACGTGACGCCCACCGAATTCGGCGGCGAAATCAACGCGCCGGTGGTGGTCTACGACACGTCCGGCCCTTACACCGACCCCACTGTCATTATCGACGTGCGCAAAGGCCTGGCCGATGTGCGCTCGCCGTGGATCGAAGAACGCGGCGACACCGAGCGCCTGAGCTGCCTGAGCTCCCGCTACGGCCAGGAACGCCTGGATAACCCGGACCTCGCCTACCTGCGCTTCGCCCACCTGCAGAACCCGCGCCGCGCCAAGGCCGGCGCCAACGTCAGCCAGATGCACTACGCGCGCAAGGGCATCATCACGCCGGAGATGGAATACGTCGCCATCCGCGAAAACATGAAGCTCGAAGAAGCCCGCGCCGCCGGCCTGCTCAAGCAGCAGCACGCCGGGCACAGCTTTGGCGCGAGCATTCCGACGATCATTACCCCTGAGTTCGTGCGCGAGGAAATCGCCCGCGGCCGCGCGATCATCCCGGCCAACATCAACCACACCGAGCTGGAGCCGATGATTATCGGCCGTAACTTCCTGGTGAAGATCAACGGTAATATCGGCAACAGCGCCCTCGGCTCGTCCATCGAGGAAGAAGTGGCGAAGATGACCTGGGGCATTCGCTGGGGCTCGGACAACATCATGGATTTGTCCACCGGCAAGCACATTCACGAAACCCGCGAGTGGATCATCCGCAACTCGCCGGTGCCGATTGGCACTGTGCCGATCTACCAGGCCCTGGAAAAAGTCGACGGCATGGCCGAGGAGCTCACCTGGGAGCTGTTCCGCGATACCCTGATCGAACAGGCCGAGCAAGGCGTCGACTACTTCACCATCCACGCCGGTGTGCTGCTGCGCTACGTGCCGCTGACCGCCAACCGGGTTACCGGCATCGTCAGCCGGGGCGGGGCGATCATGGCCAAGTGGTGCCTGGCGCACCACAAGGAAAACTTCGCCTACACGCACTTCGAAGAAATCTGCGAAATCATGAAGGCCTACGACGTCAGTTTCTCCCTGGGTGACGGCCTGCGCCCGGGCTCGGTGGCCGATGCCAACGATGCCGCGCAATTCGGCGAGCTGGAAACTCTCGGCGAACTGACCAAAATCGCCTGGAAGCACGACGTGCAAACCATGATCGAAGGCCCCGGTCACGTGCCGATGCAGCTGATCAAGGAGAACATGGACAAACAGCTCGAATGCTGCGACGAGGCGCCGTTCTACACCCTCGGCCCGCTGACCACCGACATTGCCCCGGGCTACGACCACATCACCTCCGGCATCGGCGCGGCGATGATCGGCTGGTTCGGCTGCGCCATGCTCTGCTACGTCACGCCCAAGGAACACCTGGGCTTGCCGAACAAGGATGACGTGAAAACCGGGATCATTACCTACAAGATCGCGGCGCATGCGGCGGATTTGGCCAAGGGCCATCCGGGCGCGCAGATTCGCGACAACGCCTTGAGCAAGGCGCGCTTCGAGTTCCGCTGGGAAGACCAGTTCAACCTCGGCCTGGACCCGGACACCGCGCGGGCCTTCCATGACGAGACCTTGCCCAAGGAGTCGGCCAAGGTCGCGCACTTCTGCTCGATGTGCGGGCCGAAGTTCTGCTCGATGAAGGTGACCCACGAAGTGCGCGAGTACGCGGCCAACCAGCGCATTGAAGCGGTGGATGTGGACGTGGCCAGAGGCTTGGCGGAGCAGGCGGAGCGGTTCAAGCAGGAAGGCAGTCAGCTGTATAAAAAGGTCTGATTCGGGATTTTAGTGGTCTGTACCGGCCTCATCGGGAGCAAGCCCCTCCCACAGTTGAATGCATGCCAACTGTGGGAGGGGCTTGCTCCCGATAACCCTCTTGAACACAACAAGTGCCTCTCAGAGACAATCTCCCTTGAACATTCAACCCAGCACCTATTCCCCCGACATCGCCGTGCCCGCCGACAAACGCGTCTTCGGCGCCCGCGACCTGTTCTCCCTGTGGTTCTCCCTCGGCATCGGCCTGATGGTCCTGCAGACCGGCGCGTTATTGGCGCCTGGCCTCGGTCTGTCGGGATCATTGCTGGCGATCTTCCTCGGCACCCTGGTCGGCGTGTTGCTGCTGGCTGCCGTCGGCGTGATCGGCAGCGACACCGGCCTGTCCGCCATGGCCGCGCTCAAGCTCAGCCTCGGCAGCCGAGGCGCGAGCCTGCCGGCGCTGCTCAACCTGTTGCAGTTGATTGGCTGGGGCTCGTTCGAAATCATCGTGATGCGCGACGCCGCCAGCCTGCTGGGCACGCGGGCGTTCAGCGACGGCAGTGTGTTCGCCAGCCCGCTGCTGTGGACCCTGTTCTTCGGCGGCCTGGCGACGCTGCTGGCGGTGAGCGGCCCGCTGACCTTCGTGCGGCAGGTGCTGCGCAAGTGGGGCATCTGGCTGTTGCTCGCCGCCTGCCTGTGGCTGACCTGGAACCTGTTCGCCAGGGCCGACCTTGCCGCGCTCTGGGCTCGGCCCGGTGATGGTTCGCTGCCGTTTGCGGTGGGCTTTGATATCGCCATTGCCATGCCGTTGTCGTGGCTGCCGTTGATTGCCGATTACTCACGCTTCGGCAAACGCGCGAAAAGCGTGTTCGGTGGTACGGCGGTGGGGTTCTTTATCGGGAATGTCTGGCTGATGAGCCTGGGCGTGGCCTACACCCTGGCGTTTGCGCCGAGCGGTGAGGTCAATGCATTGCTGTTGGCGTTGGCCGGAGCGGGTCTTGGCATTCCGCTGCTGCTGATCCTGTTGGACGAGTCGGAAAACGCGTTCGCCGATATTCACTCGGCGGCGGTGTCCAGCGCGATGCTGGTGCGTTTGAAGGTCGAGCACCTGGCGCTGGCTATTGGGGTGGTCTGCACCTTGATCGCTTGCGTTGCGCCGTTGGCCCAGTACCAGAACTTCCTGCTGCTGATCGGTTCGGTGTTTGCGCCGCTGTTTGGCGTGGTGCTGGTGGATCACTTCATCCTGCGCCGTCGCGGCCAGGGAGCGGTCGTTGGGTTGCGTTGGCCGGCATTAGTGGCCTGGCTGGGGGGCATTGCCACTTACCACTTGCTGGCCAACCTGTATCCGGACATCGGCGCAACCCTGCCGGCGCTGGTGCTGGCAGGGATGTTGCAATTTGTCCTGGTTCGAGCCTTCAGCGGCGTGCGGGCACCAGCTCAGGCTTGAGGATGCCTTCCAGGCGCGAGTAGGGGATCTGCAACTCGACGTGGCCCAGGGCGTACGGCGCGATGGTGCTGGTGGGGTACTTGAGGATCACACCGCCATAGGTCAGCGCCACGTTCGGGGTTTTCTGGAAGGGGTATTTCTTCACGAACTCCGGCTCCAGGCTCAGGCGCGTGCTGATCAGCCAGCTGTTGTGCGCCACCTGGGCGGCTTTCCAGAAGGCCTCTTCCTTGCCGGGCAACAGCATATCGGTGAGCGAGAGGGCCTTTTGCTGCTGGCGCGAATAGTTGATGAAGGCACGGCCGGGTTCGCCGTGGGTGGCGCCCTGGTCCAGGTAGCTGGACAGTTCGATGATCACCAAGCCGTCATGCTGCTCGCGTACCTTGGCCTGCAAGTACATGCTGTTGCGTGGGGCGGCGGTCTTCAGGAATTGTTCGCGGTAGGTGTCCAGGCTGGTCGGCAGCGGGTCGCTGGCGTTGGTTTGAGTCATTTCCAGCAGGCGCTGTTCGATCAGCGCGTCCAGCTTGGGCTCTTTGGCAAAATGCACGGTGTCGATATTCACCAGCGGGCAATCGGCGCTGGTGCAACCCGGCTTGCTTTGCTCGCTGGTGTCGCGGGTCGCTTCCAGAGGTGTGTGCCACGCGGGCTGGAACAGGCTCTGGCAGGCGCCGAGGGTCAATGCGATACACGCCACGGAGGCGATTTTCAAGAGCGACATGTAAGGTCTTCTTCCGTCGATAAGAGCGAAATTCGTGGAGCTTCGACTACCGGCAAGGCAGTCAGTTCGCCACTAAGCTGATTAGAGTGAGTTTGACGCCAGCCGTCTATCCCGGCAACTGGAAAGGGGCTGCATCCGAGGGCAGGAGCGCGTTAGGATGGCGCCCATTGCGCAGGCTTATCGAGGATGGGACATGACGGACATTGCGAAATCGACGCCGAGCACAATCGAAATCGTTCAGCGCGACAATGCCTATAAAGGCTTCTACAAGCTCGACCGCGTGCAACTGCGCCACGAAAAATTCGATGGCGGCATGAGCCGAGTGATCAACCGCGAAGTGTTCGTGCGTCACGATGCTGTCTGCGTGCTGCCCTACGACCCGCAACGCGATGAAGTGGTGCTGATCGAGCAGTTTCGCGTCGGCGCCATGGGGCGTACCGGTAACCCGTGGCTGGTGGAAATGGTTGCCGGGCTGATCGACAAGGACGAAGAACCGGAGGAGGTTGCACACCGCGAGGCCGAGGAGGAAGCTGGGCTGACGTTCTCCGCGCTGTGGCCGATCACCAAGTATTTCCCGTCGCCCGGTGGCAGTACCGAATTTGTGCACCTGTTCCTGGGTCGTTGCGACAGCGCGGGAGCCGGTGGCGTCCATGGACTGGAAGAAGAGGCAGAAGATATCCGCGTCACGGTGTGGGCATTCGAAGACGCCCTGCAAGCCGTGCGCGACGGCAGAATTTCCAACGCAGCCAGCATTATCGCCCTGCAGTGGCTCGCGCTGAACCGCGCGGAAGTGAGGGGGTTATGGCAGTAAAGGCACGGGAACGCTATCGCGTTGATCTGATCGGGTTGCAGGCGGCCTGCGAGGCCAACTATGCGCGGCTGATGCGCCTGCTTCCCGATATGCGCCACGCCCCCGAGGCGCGGCGCATCGGGGTGACCCATGGCGACCAGATGCTCGGCGTGCTGGCCCTGGAAGTCATCGTCAACTGCCCCTACACCACCACCTTGCGTGTGCGCCAGGAGCACAGCCTGCCGTGGCTGCCGGTGCCGCAGCTGGAGGTGCAGGTGTACCACGATGCGCGCATGGCCGAGGTGATCAGCGCCGAACATGCGCGGCGTTTTCGCAGCATCTATCCCTACCCGAATGTGTTCATGCACCAGCCCGATGAGAAAGCACAGCTCAATGTGTTCCTCGGCGAGTGGTTGAGCCATTGCCTGGCCCTGGGCCATGAGTTCGAAGTGGTGCGCTAGACCCCGCTTCAGCATAATCGCCACACCTATCCATGACTGTGATCGCCAGGGAGAGCGCCTTGCCCCGCGTACCCACTGTGAACCCTGACGCTGCGTTGCTGGTGCAGCTGTCCGACAGCCATCTGTTTGCCGAGAGCGATGGCGCGCTGCTGGGCTTGAATACCCGTGACAGCCTGCATCGGGTGATCGCGCTCGTGCGCGAGCAGCAGCCCTGTGTCGATCTGGTGTTGGCCACGGGAGATTTGTCCCAGGACGGCACGCTGGCGTCGTATCAGCAATTTCGCGCTATGACCGCGCCGCTTGGCGCACCGACGCGCTGGATTCCAGGAAACCACGACGAACCACAGGTCATGACCCAGGCCGCCGTGAACAGTGACCTGCTGGAACCGGTGGTCGATGTCGGCAACTGGCGCATCACACTGCTCGATTCCGCCGTGCCCGGCTCGGTGCCGGGCTACCTGGAGAACCAGCAACTGCAACTGCTGGCCCAGGCCTTGAGCGAAGCGCCTGATCAACATCACCTGGTGTGTTTTCACCATCATCCGGTGCCCATTGGCTGCGCGTGGATGGAGCCCATTGGTTTGCGCAATCCGGAAGCGCTGTTTGCCGTGCTCGACCGCTTCCCCCAGGTGAGGGCGGTGCTGTGGGGGCATGTGCATCAGGAGATCGATCAAGTGCGTAACGGCGTGCGGCTCCTGGCATCGCCGTCCACCTGCATCCAGTTCACGCCGGGCAGCGAGGATTTTGCGGTCAACGAACAGGCACCGGGTTATCGCTGGCTGTGCCTGCATGCCGACGGGCGGTTGGAGACCGGGGTGGAGCGTGTCACAGACTTTGCGTTTACTGTCGATTACGGCAGTAACGGTTATTAAAAGCTGCAAACACCAAACACATTGGGGGGAGGGGGCTTGCTCCCGATAGCGCTGTATCAGTCGGCACCTGTACGCCCTGATGCAACGCCATCGGGAGCAAGCCCCTCCCACATTCGATCCTCGTTTGCCCATATTCCCTGTAAACTGCGCCTCTTTGGCTGAGTCACGGAGAGCCCCGGCATGTCCGCTTCGATCTTGTATATCCACGGTTTCAACAGCGCGCCGGTGTCCAACAAGGCCCGCCAGCTGAAAACCGTGATGGACAGCCTCGGCCTGACCGATCAGTTGCGCGTGCCGGCCCTGCATCACCACCCGCGCAAGGCGATTCCTCAATTGGAGGAGACCATTGTCCAACTGGGTCGGCCACTGCTGGTCGGCAGCTCACTCGGCGGCTACTATGCAACCCATCTTGCCGAACGCCATGGCCTCAAGGCGCTGCTGGTCAACCCGGCGGTCAGCCCCCATCGGATGTTCGACGGTTACCTGGGCACCCAGAAGAACCTCTATACCGATGAAACCTGGGAGCTGACCCACGACCACGTCACGGCGCTGGCCGAACTGGAAGTGCCGGCGCCTCAGGATGCTGCGCGTTATCAGGTGTGGTTGCAGACCGGGGATGAAACCCTGGATTATCGCCTCGCCCAGCAGTACTACCGGGCCTGCGCCCTGCGCATCCAGGCCGGCGGCGACCATGGTTACCAGGGCTTCGCCCGACAATTGCCGGCCTTGCTCAGCTTTGCCGGCATCGGTGCAGATCAGTATCAATCCTTCGATTTCAGCGCATTGTGAAATCCCAGGGTACTTTTTAATCGCAAGACTCTAGACGAGACCCCATGGCCACTCCCAGCGCTAGCTCTTATAACGCAGACGCCATCGAAGTCCTCTCGGGCCTCGACCCGGTGCGTAAACGCCCCGGCATGTACACCGACACCAGTCGGCCGAACCACCTCGCCCAAGAAGTCATCGACAACAGCGTCGACGAAGCCTTGGCCGGGCACGCCAAGTCGGTGCACGTGATTCTCCACGCCGACCACTCCCTGGAAGTGTCCGACGACGGTCGTGGCATGCCGGTGGACATTCACCCCGAAGAGGGCGTGTCGGGCGTCGAGCTGATCCTCACCAAGCTGCACGCCGGTGGCAAGTTCTCCAACAAGAACTACCAGTTCTCCGGTGGCCTGCACGGCGTGGGTATTTCGGTGGTCAACGCCCTGTCCACGCAGGTCAGGGTCAAGGTCAAGCGCGACGGCAACGAGTACGAAATGACCTTTGCCGATGGCTACAAAGCCACCGAGTTGCAAGTGGTCGGCACCGTCGGCAAGCGCAACACCGGCACCAGCGTGTACTTCGCGCCGGACCCGAAATACTTCGATTCGCCGAAATTCTCCATCAGCCGCCTCAAACACGTGCTCAAGGCCAAGGCCGTGCTGTGCCCGGGCCTGCTGGTCATTTTTGAAGACAAAGGCACCGGCGAGAAGGTCGAATGGCATTACGAAGACGGCCTGCGTTCCTACCTGGAAGATTCCGTCAGCGACTTCGAGCGCCTGCCCAACGAGCCGTTCTGCGGCAGCCTGGCGGGTAATAAGGAAGCGGTCGACTGGGCGCTGCTGTGGCTGCCCGAAGGCGGCGACAGCGTGCAGGAAAGCTACGTCAACCTGATCCCCACGGCCCAGGGCGGCACCCACGTCAACGGGTTGCGCCAGGGCCTGCTCGATGCCATGCGCGAATTCTGCGAGTACCGCAGCCTGCTGCCGCGCGGTGTAAAGCTGGCGCCGGAAGACGTGTGGGAGCGCATCGCGTTCGTGCTGTCGATGAAAATGCAGGAACCGCAGTTTTCCGGGCAGACCAAAGAGCGCCTGTCGTCCCGTGAAGCGGCGGCGTTTGTTTCCGGTGTGGTCAAGGACGCCTTCAGCCTGTGGCTCAACGCACACCCGGAGCTGGGCCTGGCCCTGGCGGAACTGGCGATCAACAACGCCGGCCGTCGCCTCAAGGCCAGCAAGAAAGTCGAGCGCAAGCGCATTACCCAGGGCCCGGCACTGCCCGGCAAGCTGGCCGACTGCGCCGGGCAGGACCCGATGCGCTCCGAGCTGTTCCTGGTGGAGGGTGACTCCGCCGGCGGTTCGGCCAAGCAGGCGCGGGACAAGGAATTCCAGGCGATCCTGCCGTTGCGCGGCAAGATCCTCAACACCTGGGAAGTCGATGGCAGCGAAGTGCTCGCCAGCCAGGAAGTGCACAACATCGCTGTGGCCATCGGCGTCGATCCGGGCGCGGCGGACATGAGCCAGCTGCGCTACGGCAAGATCTGCATCCTCGCCGACGCCGACTCCGATGGCCTGCACATCGCCACCCTGCTATGCGCGCTGTTCGTGCAGCACTTCCGCCCGCTGGTGGATGCCGGTCACGTGTACGTCGCCATGCCGCCGCTGTACCGCATCGACCTGGGCAAGGAGATTTTCTACGCACTGGACGAAGCCGAGCGCGACGGCATCCTCGACCGCCTGGTGGCCGAGAAGAAGCGCGGCAAGCCACAGGTCACGCGATTCAAGGGCCTGGGCGAAATGAACCCGCCGCAACTGCGCGAAACCACCATGGACCCCAACACCCGGCGTCTGGTGCAGTTGACCCTGGAAGACTTCGCCGGCACGTCGGAAATGATGGACATGTTGCTGGCAAAAAAACGCGCTCCGGATCGCAAAGCCTGGCTGGAATCCAAGGGCAACCTGGCCGAGGTGCTGGGCTGATGCGCACAGGCATCGCCCTGGCGATCCTGATGGTGAGCGGGCTGGCGGCCAGCGAAGCACTGGCCGCCCCCGTGGCTGAGCTCAAACTGGTGTCCGAACACGCCGTGGACGGCATGCGCGGCGGTAACCTGTCGGGCCTGGCGCTGTGCGGCAAGGATTTGTGGACGGTGTCCGACCGCGACGACGAGCAGATCTATCGCCTGGATATCAGCGCGCCCGTGTGGCAGGCCGAAACGGTAAAGATCGAGGTGCCGCCGGTGCCCGAGTCCGGTTTGCCCTGGGGCTTGCGCTCGCGCACCACGGCGGCGTCGTTCATTCGCGGCGGCGACCTGGATTTTGAAGGCATCAGCTGTGATGCCGCAGGTAACCGCTACATCGTCAGCGAAGCCCATGCGGCGGTGCTGCAGGTGCCGGTGGAAGGTGCGCCGCAATGGCTGCAGATCGCCCCGCGCATGGTGCGCGAAGCGCGGGCCAGCGGCATGTTGCTGCACTTCAATGCGCTGTTTGAAGGCCTGGCGGTGAACCCCGAGGGCAACCAGATCTGGCTCGCCGCCGAGCGTGAGCGGCGCGGGCTGATGTCCATCAAGCGCCCGCATAGCCTGTGGGACTGTGACGGCGCCTGCGTGTTGCTCAGCGAAGCCGGCCAGGAAGTGCAGCCGGCCCAGTTCACCAACGCGAAGGCGGTGTCCAGGGATTTTGCCGACCTGGCGCTGTTCAAGGGCAAGCTGTTCACCCTTGAGCGCAATGCGTTCCAGATCTGCCGGCGTGACGCGGTTACGGCCAAGGTCGAGCTGTGCTGGTCGTTTGCCGACGAAACCCTCAAGCCCGAGCGGCGCTACGCCCAGCCCTATGGCCTGGCCGAAGCCCTGGTAATTGACGAAGACGGTGCCTGGTTGGGCATCGACAACAACTTCGGCCCGCGCGCCGATGGTGAAAAACGCCCGGTGGTCTACCGTTTTGCCGCCCCGGCCGGTGGCTGGAGTGCCCAGCCATGAACCACCAAACACTTGAATTGACCCGGCGCAGTGGCCTTGCCACCGCGCCTTACCAGACCATGATGAGGCCCGCATGAGTGACATCCTCGCAGACAGCTTAGATGGCGTAGAACGCCGATCGCTGGCTGACTTCACCGAAAATGCCTACCTCAACTACTCCATGTACGTGATCATGGACCGGGCCTTGCCGCATATCGGCGACGGCCTCAAGCCCGTGCAGCGTCGCATCATCTACGCCATGAGCGAGTTGGGCCTGGACGCCGATTCCAAGCACAAGAAGTCGGCGCGTACCGTCGGTGACGTGCTCGGCAAGTTCCACCCCCACGGCGACTCGGCGTGCTATGAGGCGATGGTGCTGATGGCCCAGCCGTTCAGCTACCGCTACACGTTGGTGGACGGCCAGGGCAACTGGGGGGCGCCGGATGATCCCAAGTCCTTCGCGGCCATGCGTTACACCGAAGCGCGCCTGTCGCGCTATTCCGAAGTGCTGCTCAGCGAGTTGGGCCAGGGCACGGCGACCTGGGGGCCGAACTTCGACGGCACCCTCGACGAACCGCTGGTGTTGCCGGCACGTTTGCCGAATATCCTGCTTAATGGCACCACTGGCATCGCGGTCGGCATGGCCACTGACGTGCCACCGCACAACCTGCGCGAAGTCGCCACCGCCTGCGTGCGTCTGCTCGATGAGCCCAAGGCCACGGTCGAACAGCTGTGCGAGCATATTCAGGGCCCGGACTACCCGACCGAAGCGGAAATCATCACGCCGCGCGCCGACCTGCTGAAGATGTACGAGACCGGCAAGGGCTCGGTGCGCATGCGCGCCGTGTACCACGTCGAAGACGGCGACATTATTGTCACCGCGCTGCCGCATCAGGTCTCCGGGGCCAAGGTACTGGAGCAGATTGCCGCGCTGATGCAGGCCAAGCCGTCGAAACTGCCGCAGGTTGCCGACCTGCGTGACGAGTCCGACCACGAAAACCCGTGCCGCATCGTGATCATCCCGACCAACAGCCGGGTCGATCATGAAGTGCTGATGCAGCATCTGTTCGCCAGCACCGACCTGGAGTCCAGCTACCGGGTCAACGTCAACATCATCGGCCTGGACGGCAAGCCGCAGCTGAAAAACCTGCGCAACCTGCTGGTGGAATGGCTGGAGTTCCGCGTGCAGACCGTGCGTCGCCGTCTGCAATTCCGCCTCGACAAGGTCGAGCGCCGCCTGCACCTGTTGGACGGTTTGCTGATCGCCTACCTCAACCTGGATGAAGTGATCCATATCATCCGTACCGCCGAGCACCCGAAAGCCGAGCTGATCGCGCGTTTCGAACTGAGCGAGATCCAGGCCGACTACATCCTCGACACCCGCTTGCGCCAGTTGGCGCGACTGGAAGAAATGAAGCTGCGCGACGAGCAGGATGCGCTGCTCAAGGAACAGGCCAAGCTGCAAGCGCTGCTGGGCAGCGAAGCCAAGCTCAAGAAGCTGGTGCGCAGCGAGCTGATCAAGGACGCTGAAACCTACGGCGACGACCGCCGCTCGCCGATTGTCGAGCGCGCCGAGGCCAAAGCCCTGACAGAAACCGAGCTGTTGCCGAACGAGAAAATTACCGTCGTTTTGTCGGAAAAGGGCTGGGTTCGTTCCGCCAAGGGGCATGATATTGACGCTACAGGCCTGTCCTACAAGGCCGGCGATGGCTTCAAGACCGCTGCGGCCGGGCGTTCCAACCAGTTTGCGGTGTTTATCGACTCAACCGGGCGCAGCTATTCGGTGCCGGCCCACACCTTGCCGTCTGCACGCGGGCAGGGCGAGCCGCTGACCGGGCGCCTGACGCCGCCGCCGGGGGCGAATTTCGAGTGTGTGCTGCTGCCCGATGACGACTCGCTGTATGTGATCGCGTCCGACGCCGGCTACGGTTTCGTGGTCAAGGGGGAAGACCTGCAGGCCAAGAACAAGGCGGGCAAGGCGCTGCTGAGCTTGCCGAACAACGCCAAGGTGATTCTGCCGCGTCCGGTGGACAATCGCGAAAGCAACTGGCTGGCGTCGGTGACCACCGAAGGGCGTCTGCTGGTGTTCAAGATCAGCGATCTGCCGCAGTTGGGCAAAGGCAAGGGCAACAAGATCATTGGTATTCCAGGGGAGCGGGTGGCCAGTCGCGAAGAATACGTGACCGACATCGCGGTGATCCCTGAAGGTTCCACCCTGGTGCTCCAGGCCGGCAAGCGCACGTTGTCGCTGCGCCCTGACGACCTGGAACATTACAAGGGGGAGCGCGGTCGCCGTGGTAACAAATTGCCACGTGGCTTCCAGCGTGTGGATGCTTTGCTTGTGGAAACGCCCGTTTAACGCGGTTTAGAGCCCTTGATCTACGATTTAACCGGTAGATCGGTGCTTTGGCGCTGGAGTCATGGCGCATATTCACGGATGATATGGCCTTTCCAGCGCCGGCGTGGCCGAGCGTGTTTAGGTTATTTTTAGTATTACATTGTGGTTCGCCTTGTGGCAGCCACCTGGATGGGATGATGACTGCTCCACGCCTTCCTCTATTTTTGATGCTCGCTGGCCTATTGGGGCTGGCGGGTTGCAGCACGCACCAGCCGGTGTCGCTGTACCAGCTGGACAGCGGAAGTCCAGCTCAGCCGGCACAAACTGCTGGCATGGCTGTATTACTGGGTCCGGTGGTGGTTGCCGACTACCTGCAACGCGAAACCCTGCTGCAACGTCAGAGCGACGGCAGCCTGCAAGGTTCCCTGGACGGTCGTTGGGCGGGCAGCCTGTCGTCCGACATCAACCAGTTGATGCTGCGCCAGGTGGCCGGTCAGCTCGACAGCCAGCGTGTGGTACTGGCGCCTGCGCCCACCGGCTTCACCCCGGATGTGCAGGTGCTGTTGACCATCACCCGGCTTGACTCCGGCAAGTCGCAGCCGGCGATCCTCGATGCGCAGTGGCGTTTGATCGACCGCCGTGGTCAGGTGCGCGATAACCGCATCGTGCACCTGCAGGAAGAGCATGCCGGCACCACCGCGTCCCAGGTCCAGGCTCAGGGCGTGTTGTTGCAGCAGTTGGCGCAGCAGTTGTCGGTGGCTCTCAAGCCATTGGCCAACCAGCCGCCGATTGCCGAAGCCACGCGCAGGCAAGCACCCGCGCAGGCCAAGCCGGCCGCGCCGGAAAAGCCGAAGATGCCGATGGCCACGCCGATTCGTACGGATATGGAAGTGTTCAGGTTCTGAGCCAAAACCGCTCCAACAAAAAGGCCCGCTGAGTAAGCGGGCCTTTTGTTTGGCCAGGATTCAAGTCCTGGCACCCAGGCAAATGTGAGAGGGGGCTTGCTCCCGATAGCAGTCGGTCAGTCAACTCATTGGTGACTGATACACCGTTATCGGGAGCAAGCCCCCCTCCCACATTGTGGTTTTACCGTGTTGTTCAGGGCTTGCTACGGGTCTCATGCATCCGCGCCAGCTGCCGCTCCAGCATCGATGGGTACGGCTCCATCAACCGCTCCACGCAGCTCGCTCCCTCAGGGCTGGCAATCGGGCGAATGCGCGCGCGCTGGCGGATCAGCCCGTCTTCACTGATCTTGCGTTCCACCAGCAGCAGGTTGCGGCTGTGCTGGGACAGCGCCAGCGCATCCTGGGCGATTTCGGTCAGCAGCAAGTCGATCTGGCTCATGCCGAACAGATCGTCGCCGACCGTCAGGCCCAGCTGCAATTGCAGGGTTATGCCGCTGTCGGCCACTTCGATCTGCAGTTCATGCCCCAGGGCGCGCAGCAGCTCACCGCAGCAAATGGCATTGGTCAGGTAGTCCTCACCGCTGTCTTCGCTGTGGAACAGCATCAGCGTGCTGCCGTCGTTCAGGGTGTGCAGCTCGCTCTGGTACAACGAGGCAGCCTGATCGAGGCAATCGCGGTAGCGTTCCAGCAGTTCGGTCAGGCGTGCGCGGGGCAGGCGGCGCAGTTGCTCCTGAGAGCCCAGTTGCACGGCGAGTACGGCGCTGTGCTGCGGTTCGGTGTTTTTCACCACCGCCGCTTTTGGCGCCACGGCAGGACTGGCAGCCGACGTGTCGCGCAGGTCGGCGAACGGGTCTTCGTCGTCCAGTTCGTCTTCCTGGGCTCTGATCACCTGGCGCGGTGCTGGTTTGGCGCTGGCGACCGGGGCGCTTTCGTCAAAGCCTGGGTCGCGCAGGTCGCGTACTTCAAACTCGGGTTCGTCGTCGTAATCGGTGTCGTCGTATTCGGGCTCGGGTTCAACCTCGGGCACCACCGGTTCCGGCGCAAAGCTTGCGTGGAGCTGGCGCGCGAGGTCGCCGATTTCATCCTGGCGGTCGGTGGCCGGGGTGTGCTCGTCGATATCGCGCAGCCAGATGCGCAGTTGCATCAACGGCGTGGAGATATGCCGCCCCAGGCGCAGGCTCAAGGCCAGCGCCAGCGCCAGCAGAATCGCGCTGAGGATGCCCATGCTTTGCAGGCTGATGGTCATCGGCTGCTGGAATTGCTGCATGTCCAGGCTGATGCGCAACTGGCCGGCCTTCACATCCTGAAACGTGATATTGCTCTGGTACAGACCTTCGGCTTCGCCCAGCAGGCCGTTCTTCGGGCGTTGCCCGGCTTCGGCCATGATCCGGTTGTCCACGCTGTAGATGGCGGCGTGGGCCACCAGCGGGTTCTTGGTCAGGTTGTTGAGCAGCACGTTGAGGCTGAGGATGTCGTTGGACACCAGCAGCTCGGTCGCCGAGGTGGCGGTCTGGGTCGTCAGGCTCTCGCCCAGGGCGTCAGCCTGCTCGTGCATGGCCTGCTTGAACTGCAAGCCCATCACGCAGGCGTAGATCACCAGGGCCAGAGCGACCAGGATCACGTTATGGCTGGCGATGCGTAATGCTATCGGCACACGGCGATGGCGCAGTGCCCGGAAGATCAGCAGGAAGAAGTTATCGGTTTTTACTGGCGTGGGCCGGTTCACTTGCGCTCGGCTCTTGGTCCGTGAAGTTGACGCGCAGTATAGCGACAGGCCCTGTACCGGCAAAGCGCTCGCTGTGCCCGATGGTCACTGAAAGTGGGTAGAATGCGGTTTTTTTCCAGCCTGGGGGTGCGCCTTGCGCGAAATTGTCCTGATAAACATCACCGGCGTTGACCGCCCGGGTCTTACCGCGGCCATTACCGGCGTTCTGGCCCAGGGTGGTGTGAACATTCTCGACATCGGCCAGGCCGTGATTCACGACACCCTGTCGTTCGGCATCCTGGTGGAAATCCCGAGCGAAGAACAGGCTGCGTCCCTGCGTACGCAAATCCTGTCTACCGCGCAAACACTGGATCAACAGGTGCGTTTTACCCCGCTGTCCGAAGCGGACTACCAGCACTGGGTGGACGGCCAGCGTGATAAGCGCCACATCGTTACGTTGCTGAGCCGCAAGGTCACGGCCGAGCAGTTGCAGCGCGTCAGCGCGATCACCGCCCATCACGCTTTGAATATCGACCATATCGACCGCCTGTCGCGGCGCATGCCCCTGGACACGTCGACCGACCTGGGCAAGGGCTGCATCGAGTTCTCCGTGCGCGGCGAACCGGCCGACCCGCAGGCCCTGCGTGCTGAGTTCCTCAGTGCGGCGCAGGAATTGAATATCGATATCGCCTTCCAGGAAGACTCGCTGTACCGGCGCAACCGCCGTCTGGCGGTGTTCGACATGGACTCCACGCTGATCGAGGCCGAAGTCATCGACGAACTGGCCAAGGCCGCCGGCGTGGGCGAACAGGTCTCGGCCATCACCGAGCGTGCCATGGCCGGCGAGCTGGATTTTCGCGCCAGCTTCAAGGAGCGCCTGGCGTTGCTCAAAGGGCTGGATGTCAGCGTGCTGGACGCCATCGGCGCTTCGCTGCGCCTGACCGAAGGCGCCGAAATCCTGTTCGCCGAACTCAAGCGACTGGGCTACAAGACCGCGATCCTGTCCGGCGGCTTCACCTACTTTGCCAGGCAATTGCAGGTCAAGCTGGGCATCGACTATGTGTTCGCCAACGAGCTGGAAGTGGAGGACGGCAAAGTGACCGGCGTGGCGGTCGAGCCGATTGTCGATGCGCAGCGCAAGGCTGATTTGCTCAGGGAGTTGGCGCACAAGGAAGGTTTGCGACTGGAACAGACCATTGCGGTGGGCGACGGCGCGAATGACTTGCCGATGCTGGCAATTGCTGGCCTGGGTGTGGCGTTCCGCGCCAAGCCGTTGGTGAAGCAGTCGGCCAAACAGGCGATTTCGACGCTGGGGCTGGATGGGGTGTTGTATCTGCTGGGCTTTCGCGAACGCGACGGGCAGGGTTAAGCGGTTTCCAACTGCAGACATGCAGTAAAGATGTGGGAGGGGGCTTGCGCCCTCCCACATTCAGAGCGGTGTCAGGCTTTGGGTGAGCCGATACCCTGGCCCATCTGCACCGGCGAGCCGGCCACCAATTCCTGCGCCCACTTCACCTGGTCGGGCCCAAACAGCACAATCGCCGTCGAACCCAGCTTGAAGCGGCCCAATTCAGCGCCTTTCTCCAAATGAATCGGCGCCCGCGCGGCTTCGTCATAACGGAAGGTTTTCAGCTCACGCTTGGGCGGCGTAACCAGGCCTGCCCACACGGTCTCAATCGACGCCACAATCATCGCGCCGACCAGCACTACCGCCATCGGGCCGCGCTCTGTGTCGAAAATGCAGGCAACACGTTCGTTACGCGCAAACAGCTCGGGCACGTTTTCGGCGGTGGTCTGGTTCACCGAGAAGATGCGCCCCGGAATGTAGACCATCTCGCGCAGGGTGCCGGCCAGTGGCATGTGCACCCGGTGGTAGTCCTTGGGTGACAGGTACACGGTGGCGAAGTCACCGCCCATGAACGGCGCAGCCACGGCCGCGTCACCGCCCAGCAGCTCCAGCACGCTGAAGCTGTGGCCCTTGGCCTGGAAGACCCGGCCGTGTTCGATTGGGCCAAGCTGGCTGACCGCGCCGTCGGCCGGGCTCAACACCGCGCCCGGCGTCTGGTCCAGTGGGCGCGCGCCGTCTTTCAAGGCACGGGTGAAGAAGGCGTTGAAGTGCTCGTAGGCCGTCACGTCTTCCACCAGGGCCTGGGACATGTCCACCTGATAGCGCTTGGCAAACCAGGTGGTGAAGGCATTCTTGAACCAGCGCACACGGCACTCGGCAATGCAGCCGGCCAGGCGCGACAGCAAGTGGTGCGGCAGCAAGTACTGGCTGAGGATAAACAACTGCTTTTTCATTAACTGTCCTTAAACCTTAAATCTCAACGGGGGTGTCGGGGTGGTTGCCCCATTCGCCCCAGGAACCGGCATAACCTTTGACTCGCGGATAACCGAGCGCCTTGGCCACCAGGTAGGTGAAGCCAGAGCGGTGGTGAGTCTGGCAGTGGGTGATGATTTCCTTGTCGCGGGTAAGCCCCAGGTCTTCGAGGATCTGCGGCATGTCGCGGCGAATGCGCAGGTTGCGCGCCTTGTCCATGCCGGCGGTCCATTCGAAGTTGACGGCGCCGGGGATGTGCCCGCCCTTGGCTGCCAGCACCTTTTCGCCGGAATACTCCAGCGGGCCGCGTGCGTCCCAGATGCCCAGATCGGCAGCGCCGAGGCGGCTTTGCAGGTATTCGCGGGTGGCGGTGGGGCCGTCGTGCAGTGTGAGGCTGACCGGGCCGCCAGCCGGGGCGGGTGCCTCGGTGGACAGCGGGTAGTGTGCTTCCAGCCAGGCCAGCAGGCCGCCATCGAGGTAGTGGTACTTCTGGTGGCCGATCACGTCGAGCAGCCAGATGAAGCGCCCGGCCCAACCGCCGCCTTCGTCGTCGTAGACCACGTAGGTGGCGTCCGGGGTGTGGCCCAGTTCGCCGAACAGCTTCTCCAGTTCGGCCTTGTCCGGCAGCAGGCCCGGTGCCGGTGGCTGGCCCAGTTGGGTGCGTTTGGGGTCAACGAAATGCGCGCCGGGAATATGCCCTTCGGCGTAGCGGGCGGCACTGGTGAGGTCCACCACAATCAGGTGCTCGGCATCCAGTTGACCAAGCAGGTCGCTGGACTCGATCACCAGCGGCAAGCCAGAGAAGTCAGGCATGTGAGGTCTCCTGGGCACAAAAGTGGGTGATAAAGGAGGGCGATTGTAGCGCAAGCATCAGGCGCTGCGGTTGGTAAAGCAGTGCAGGGCTTTCTCGACGCATTGGGCGGTTTTGCCGAAGGCCTGCACGGTGGTTTCCGAAAACGGCCCGCCGCCCTGGTCGGCGATCATCAGCATCACCACCTTGCCATTGCAGCTCAGCGAGCGCAGCAGCAGGTGTTCGCCAGCGAACAGGCGGCGCAGGATCGGCGGCAGCAGGGCCGAGAATTGCGCATGGTTGTCGGGCGTAAGGCGCACCTGGGCGGACTTCTCCAGCAAGCGCTGCAGCAGCGTGCTGTTGACCACGTCCAGGCTCAGGTTGGCCGCGTCCCGGGGCAGGCCGTCAACCTGATGCACGCGCAAGGTGCTCTGGGCGCGATCCGTCATCATCAGCATCACCCGCTGCATGCCGCTGGCCACCAGAGCGTCCCGGGCGCAGGTGGTCAGGTGCATGGCGTTGGCGAAACGGCTCGGCTCCAGCAACAACTCGGTGCAGTGCCTGCGCCACACAGCGAGGGCTTCGGCGGTGGGCGGTGGCGCCGGCAGCAGGCCGCGATGGACCTTCTGCACATGCCACGGCCAGATCAGCGACAGCGCCGGGTGCCAGAGGTCGGGCATCAAGGTGGTACGGGCGCTGGTGACGGCCTGCTGGTGAGCCTGTTGCTGCACATCGGCCAGCGGCTGTTGCAGGTACAGCGCGGTGAGGTATTGCCAGCGCTCGGCGTGTGGGCAGGTCCAGGACTCCTGGGCCGACATCGCCAGGCCGTTGGCCAGTAGCACGGTATTGGCCGGCTGGTTGAGCCAGCGACGCAGGTTGGGTTCGGCGTCGAGCAATTGCTGGTGGCGCAGTGCGTCATCCTCGCGGGCGATGCGCAAGGCCTTGACCAGCAGGCGTTTCTCGTTGCGCAGCAAGGTATAACCCTGGGACACCCAGACCGGCAGGTGCCAGGCTTCGGTCAGGCCCAGGCACAGGTCCAGAAGGCGCACGCCGAACACCTGTTGCTCCACCGCGCGGGCGCTCTCGCCTTTATGGATAACCCGCAGCTCCCATTCTTCCAGCAGCTTGGGATAGGCCACGGCCATCGGCCACAGCGGTGACAGAAACAGCAGGCTGCCCCAATGAATGTCCTGCCACAGGCGCGCCAGGCGGCTGGCGAACAAGCCGCTGGCCTGCTGGGACGCGTGCTGGCTCACCAGCAGCAATTGGCGCAAGGCCAGCGGGATGTCCTGGGCGGGCACCGAGGGCAGCCGCGCGAGCAGTTCTTCGGCGCGCTTGAGGCCCAGGCGGTTGAGCGCCACTTCGAGGTTTTCTGCCGGTTCCGTCATGCTGCCCTGGGTGTGGCCGTTGGCTTCGCGCATCACGCTGAGCACCAGCGCCGGGCTGTTCTGCATCAGCTCGGCAATGTCTCGCAACGAACTGCGGCTGTCGCGAATGGCCTTGCACACGCGCTCATGGGCGGCCTGCGGCACGGGCAGCAGCACATCGTCCAGGCGCTTGATCCAGGCGGCGAGGGTGGCGGGTTTGGCACTTGGGACGCTGGTTTCATTAGCCATCATTGGGGCGTGATCATCACTTGCGTTCAATACGCCCGGAACGGGCTGAGTTGGCTTTTCGCCTTAACGGGCTATAGTCTGGCGCAGTTTTGCCGATAAGTAGAACAAGAGTTTTCAGCTGCACCCACTATGTCCATGAACCCGACGGCGCAAGTACAGATCCCCTATGGCTAAAATTATCGGCATCATTGTCGTCATCGCAAGTGTGCTCGGTGGGTACGTCTTGTCCCACGGTAAAATTGCCGCGTTGATCCAGCCTTTCGAAGTGCTGATTATCGGCGGTGCTGCGTTTGGCGCATTCCTGCAGGCCAACCCCGGCTACATGACCATGCACGTGATCAAGAAATCGGTGGGCATGTTCGGCTCGCGCTTTTCTCACACCTTCTATCTGGACGTGCTGGGTCTGGTCTACGAGATCCTCAACAAGAGTCGTCGCGAAGGCATGATGGCCATTGAAGGGGATATCGAAGACGCCGCGGCCAGCCCGATTTTCGCCAAGTACCCGACGGTGCTCAAGGACGAGCGCCTGACCGCCTATATCTGTGATTACCTGCGCATCATGTCCTCCGGCAACATGGCTCCCCACGAACTCGAAGGCCTGTTCGACATGGAGCTGTTCAGCCTCAAGGAAGAGCTGGAGCATCCATCCCATGCCGTGACCGGCGTCGCCGACGGCATGCCCGGTTTCGGTATCGTTGCGGCAGTGCTCGGCATCGTGGTGACCATGGCTTCTCTCGGCGAAGGTGACCAGGCGGCCATTGGCATGCACGTCGGCGCGGCGCTGGTGGGCACCTTCTTCGGTATCCTGGCGGCCTACGGCTTCTTCGGCCCGCTCGCCACCTGCCTGGCCCACGACGCCAAGGAAGAAGTGAATCTGTACGAAGCGATCAAGGCCAGCCTGGTGGCGTCGGCGTCCGGCATGCCGCCGTCGCTGGCCGTGGAGTTCGGGCGCAAGGTGCTCTACCCCAAACATCGCCCGAGTTTCTCCGAGCTGGAGCAAGCGGTTCGCGGTCGCTAAGCCATGGAAAACAACCAGCCGATAATCATCAAGCGCGTCAAGCGCTTCGCTGCGGGGCACCATGGTGGCGCCTGGAAGATCGCCTTCGCCGACTTTGCCACGGCGATGATGGCGTTCTTCCTGGTGCTATGGCTGATGTCCACCGCCACGCCGGAACAGAAGATCGCCATTGCCGGTTACTTCAAGGACCCGATCGGCTTCTCGGAAAGCGGCACGCCCTTTGTGATCGACCTGGGTGGATCACCGCAGTTGGCGCCGGAGCGCACCATCAACCCGGAGGTGCAGACCGAGTCGCCGCAGGACAAGATTCCCGTGGAGCGCGATACCGTCGAGAGCATGGCCGAACAGGTCGAGCAGGAACGCCTCGAACTGTTACTGCAGGAGTTGCAGAACAAGGTTGAAGAAAACCCGCAGTTGCTCAAGTTCAAGGATCAGATTTCGTTCGAAATCACCCCGGAAGGCCTGCGCATCCAGATCACCGACGCCGCCAATCGGCCGATGTTCGACTCCGGCAGCGCACGCCTCAAACCGTACTTTGAAGACATCCTGCTGGCCATGGCCGACACCATCAAGGCGGTGCCGAACAAGATCAGCATCAGCGGCCATACCGACGCCAAGCCCTACGCGGGCCAGGGCGACTTCGGCAATTGGGAGCTGTCGGCCAACCGCGCCAACGCCGCCCGGCGTGCGCTGGTCGCCGGCAGTTATCCGGACCCGCAAGTGGCGCGCGTGGTGGGGTTTGCCTCCTCGCAGCTGTTTGATCACAAGGACCCCTTCAATCCGGTCAACCGCCGCATCGATATCGTCGTACTGACCAAAAAGGCCCAGCGCGCGATTGAAGGCGATCAGCCGCCACCGGCACCCGCCCAGGGTGAAGGCGCACCGGGTGAAGTGCCCACCGACCCGAATGCGATTGCGCCGGGGCAGGAGCCGTTACCGGCCCATGAACTGCGCCAGAAGCTGAATTTGTTCGATGACGGTGGGGTGAAGGATCCGACGGTGCCTGGGACGGGTTCATAGCTAAATAGGCTGTGGCTTATTGTGGCGAGCAGGCTTGTCCTGCGTTTGGCTGCGCAGCAGCCCCAAAGCCTGATAAATCATTTCTGGAATAAATAAGCCGTTTGGATGAGGGCTGCTGCGCAGCCCGGCGCGGGGCAAGCCCGCTCGCCAATACGTTCAGTAACTGCTCTCAGGCAAGCTCGCAATAATCGACCGATAGCTGTTCATCCGCTGCTGCTGCACACGTCCGTCTTCCAGTGCCTTGAGCAACGCACACCCAGGTTCGCGGTCGTGTTTGCAGTCGCGGAAGCGGCAGGTACCGATCAGGTCGTTGAACTCGATAAAACCCGCTTCCACATCGCTGCGGCTAACGTGGCCCAGGCCGAATTCACGAATGCCGGGGGAGTCGATCAACTCGCCGCCGCCCGGGAAGTGGAACAAGCGTGCGGTGGTGGTGGTGTGCGTGCCCTGGCCGGACAGCTCCGACAGCGGGCCGACGCGGGTGTCGACTTCCGGCAGCAGGCTGTTGACCAGCGACGACTTGCCCACGCCCGATTGGCCGACGAACACGCTGATACGCCCGTCCAGCTGCTGTTGCAGTTGTTCCATGCCGTCGCCGTGATGGGCCGACACTTCCAGCACCGGGTAACCCAGGGTGCGGTACACCGCCAGCAGCGCGTTGAGCGCGGGGGCGTTCTGATCGTCGATCAAGTCGAATTTGTTCAGCAGCAACAGCGGGCGAATGCCGGCATGCTCGGCCGCGACCAGGTAGCGGTCGATCAGGTTGGCATGGGGCTCGGGCAGCGGGGCGAACACGATCACGATCATGTCGACGTTGGCTGCCACAGGCTTGAGCTGACCACGGCTGTCGGGACGGCGCAGCTCGGTGGTGCGCGGCAGTTGCGCGACGATGACGCCGATGCCCTGGTTGCCGGCACGCCACACGACCTTGTCGCCAGTGACCAGCGCCGGCAGGTTGGCGCGCAAGTGGCAACGTGACACTGAGCCGGCGAGTTCGCCTTCCAGCGCCTCCACTTCGACCTGCACACCAAAGTGCGCGATCACCAGGCCCGTCTGTTCCGGGCCGAGGTCGCCACCCTCGAGTGCTTCCACGGCGGAGGATTCACGTTTGGCGGCGCGCGCGGCGCGTTCGCCTTGAATCTTTTCGATGCGCCAGTTTTGGCGACGATTGAGCTGGCGTTTGGCCATTGGTGTTCCGTGTCGATAATGCAAAGATAGGGTGAAACGGTCGCGAGTCTAGCACGCCGCCGCCTGCTAAACTGCGCGGCTACGCCAAGGTGCCAAGAGAATCAAGCCATGCTGAACCCACAGAACCTGATTTGGATCGATCTGGAAATGACCGGTCTGAACCCAGACACCGACGTCATCATCGAGATGGCGACGATTGTCACCGACAGCAACCTCAACACCTTGGCCGAAGGTCCGGTGATCGCCATCCACCACAGCGACGCGGTGCTGGCCACCATGGACGAGTGGAACACCCGCACCCACGGCAACTCCGGGCTGACCCAGCGCGTGCGCGACAGCCGCATCAGCATGGCCGACGCCGAAGCCGAAACCATCGCGTTTCTGGAAAAGTGGGTGCCCAAGGGCAAGTCGCCGATCTGCGGCAACAGCATTTGCCAGGACCGGCGCTTCCTCTATACCCACATGAAGGGGCTGGAGAGTTACTTCCACTATCGCAACCTGGATGTGTCCACCTTGAAGGAGCTGGCCGCGCGCTGGGCGCCCGAGGTTAAAGACAGCTTTCATAAAGGCAGCACGCACCTGGCGCTGGATGACATTCGCGAGTCGATTGCCGAGTTGCAGCATTACCGCAAGCATTTCATCAAGGCTTGAAGAGGTATTGACTGGCCTGGCGCTATCGGGAGCAAGCCCCCTCCCGCATTGATGTGCGAACGCAGTCAACTGTGGGAGGGGGCTTGCTCCCGATGGCCGCGACTCGGTCACCTTTGATGCCCATGCAAGGATCGCCCGCATGCTGCTGATGCTCTACCTCATCGCCATCACCGCCGAAGCCATGACCGGCGCCCTGTCCGCCGGTCGGCGCGGCATGGACTGGTTTGGCGTGGTGCTGATTGCCTGTGTGACGGCACTGGGAGGCGGTTCGGTGCGCGATGTGTTGCTCGGCCACTACCCGCTGACCTGGGTCAAACACCCGGAATACCTGATACTGACTTCGATCGCCGCGCTGGTGACGATCTTCGCCGCACCGCTGATGCGCCGCCTGCGCTCGCTGTTTCTCGCGCTGGATGCCGTGGGGCTGGTGGCTTTTACCCTGATCGGCTGCATGACCGCCCTGGAAATGGGCCATGGCATGTTGGTGGCTTCGGTCAGCGGCGTGATCACCGGGGTGTTCGGCGGCATCCTGCGGG
Organism: Pseudomonas sp. MH9.3; assembly: GCF_034354675.1. Classification (NCBI taxonomy): domain Bacteria; kingdom Pseudomonadati; phylum Pseudomonadota; class Gammaproteobacteria; order Pseudomonadales; family Pseudomonadaceae; genus Pseudomonas; species Pseudomonas sp. MH9.3. Next base: position 4,309,232 of record NZ_CP133785.1, read on the forward strand.
ACATTTTCTGCAACGACATCCCGCTGGTGTTCCGCCGTGAGCTGTACGCCAGCGTGTCATTTCTCGCCGCGTGGTTCTACCTGCTGTGCCTTTACCTCGAGTTGCCCAGCGAACAGGCCATTCTGCTGACGCTGTTCAGCGGTTTTCTGTTGCGCCTGCTGGCGATCCGCTTTCATTGGGAAATGCCCAAGTTCGTCTATAACGACGACGTTCACTGACGTCCGGCGTGCTGCTTCAGCGCCCATTCCACGTGCTCGCGCACCAGCTCTGAAGGGTAATCGCGACGCGCCTGCAACGCCTCCAGCACCGGAATGCTCGATGGCGCATTGCCCAGGCCCACTGCCAGGTTGCGCAGCCAGCGCTCATAACCGGCGCGCCGCAGCGGTGAGCCTTCGGTGCTGCTGAGGAATCTGTCCTCGTCCCACAGAAACAGTTCGGCCAGTTCTGCGTTATCCAGATTGTGCCGTGGCTTGAAATCGCTTTCGGCGGTGGGCCGGGCGAAACGATTCCATGGGCAAACGATCTGACAGTCATCGCAGCCAAACACGCGGTTGCCGATCAGCGGGCGCAGGTCCTCGGGAATGGCGCTCTTGAGTTCGATGGTGAGGTAGGAAATGCAGCGCCGGGCGTCAAGTACGTAGGGGCCGACGAAGGCATTGGTCGGGCAGATATCCAGGCACGCCGTGCAGCGGCCGCAATGTTCGGTGCTGTGGGGCGCATCCACCGGCAGCGGCAGGTCCACGAACAGCTCGCTGAGGAAAAAGTAACTGCCGGCCTTGCGGTTGAGCACCAGGGTGTTTTTGCCGATCCAGCCGAGACCGGCCTGTTCGGCAATGGCTTTTTCCAGCACCGGCGCGCTGTCGACGAAGGCACGAAAGCCGAACGGGCCGATCTGCGCCTGGATGCGGTCGGCCAGTTGCTGCACACGCTTGCGGATCAGCTTGTGGTAATCGCGGCCCAGGGCGTAACGCGAGATGTAGGCTTTTTCCGGCTGTGCCAGCAAGTGAGCCATCTGGGTGTCGCCGGGCAGATAATCCATGCGCAGCGACACCACGCGCAGGGTGCCCGGCACCAGTTGCTCGGGATGGGAGCGTTTGCTGCCATGGGCGCCCATGTAGTCCATCTCGCCGTGATAGCCCGCGTCGAGCCAGCGTTGCAGGTGCTGCTCATGCTCGGCCAGGTCCAGGCCGCTGATGCCCACTTGTTGGAAGCCCAGCTCGCGGCCCCAGTCTTTGATCGATTGGGCAAGCGCGGGCAGATCGGAGGTAATGGCAGGCATGAGACACAAGAAACCACAGGTTAGATGGGTATAATTCTGCCAGACATCGGAGCTTGAAGACGCATGCCTCAGACAAAACACGAAATAACCGACGTTCAGCCACTGTTGCCCGGCAATTTGCCGCAACTGCCTGCACGTTCCCCGGATGCCCATAAAGGCCAGTTTGGCCATCTGCTGGTCATTGGCGGCGACCATGGCTTTGGCGGCGCCGCGCTGCTGAGCACCGAAAGTGCCCTGCGCAGTGGCGCCGGCATGGTTTCCCTGGCGACCCGGCCTGAGCATGTGCCGGCGGCGCTGGCGCGACTGCCGGAGGTCATGGCGCTGGGCGTTAGCTCGGCCAACCAGTTGATGGGCCTGCTGGAAAAAACCTCGGTCATCGTCATGGGTCCTGGCCTGGGCGAATCAGCCTGGGGCAGAAGCCTGTTGTCGGTGGCGGCCAACGCCAAACTGCCGCAGGTGTGGGACGCGGACGCATTGAACCTGCTCGCTGCAGGCCATGTCGACTTGCCGGCCAATTGCGTGATCACCCCCCATCCGGGCGAGGCCGCGCGTTTGCTGGGCATTACCACCGCCGAGGTTCAAGCTGATCGCCTCACTGCGGCACTCGCGCTGAGCCTCACATTAAATGCCGTGGTTATTCTCAAAGGAGCTGGCAGTCTGATTGCAAGCCCCGATGGGGACGTTGCCCGTTGTGATCAGGGCCATCCCGCCATGGCTGCGCCCGGTCTGGGTGATGTATTGGCCGGGTTGGTGGGTGCATTGCTGGCCCAGGGCATGCCGGCTTATGACGCCAGCTGCCTGGCGGTGTGGCTGCACGCTACGGCAGGTGATCGTCAAGGCACCTTCGGTCGCGGGCTGGCGGCCAGCGACCTGATCCCCGCCATTCGTCAATTGCTGGAGGAGCAGTCGCCGTGTCTGACGTAACCCTGTTCCTGGCCGATGAAGATGCCATGGTGGCGCTTGGGAATCGTATCGCCGCCGTCACGGCAGGCGCCGGGCTGATCTTCCTCGAAGGCGACCTCGGCGCGGGCAAGACCACGCTGTCGCGGGGGATTATTCGTGGGCTTGGGCACGCTGGCGCGGTGAAAAGTCCCACGTTTACGCTGGTCGAACCCTACGAGATCGGCGACGTGCGCGCCTTTCACTTCGATCTGTACCGCCTGGTCGACCCCGAAGAGCTGGAATACATGGGCATTCGTGATTACTTCGACGAAGATGCGCTGTGCCTGATCGAGTGGCCAGATAAAGGTGCAGGCTTTTTGCCAAAGCCGGACATGACCATTACCATTACGCCGCATGAAACAGGACGTCAGCTGAAGTTGTTGCCCCAGAGCGCGCGTGGCCAGTCGTGGTGCGCCGCTTTGGCATTGGAATTCAAATAATTGGTGGGGTTAGGTATGCGCTTTCGCGCGTTGGTTGCTGTCGTGGGAGTGTTGCTTGCGGCAATGACTGTCAATGCTCTGGCTGCTTCACAGGTGAAAAGTGTTCGCCTGTGGCGAGCGCCGGATAACACGCGACTGGTGTTTGACCTGTCTGGCCCTGTCCAGCACAGCGTCTTTACCCTGGCGGCGCCTGATCGCCTGGTGATCGATATCAATGGTGCGACCCTGGCCGCACCGCTCAAGGTGTCCACCGCCAACACGCCGATCACCGCCATGCGCTCGGCCCAGCGTACGCCCACCGACTTGCGCGTGGTCATCGACCTGAAAAAGGCCGTGACCCCGAAAAGCTTTTCCCTGGCGCCCAACGCCCAGTACGGCAACCGCCTGGTGGTCGACCTGTTCGACAATGCCGCCGACGCCAACCCGACGCCTGCGCCGACGCCGAGCGTGGCGACCGTGCCCGCGATACCGGTCAACCCATCGCAACCGCAGGTGAAATTGCCGCCGCCGCCGCCCGCGCCGCCGGGCAAGCGCGACATTATTGTGGTGATCGACGCCGGCCACGGCGGTGAAGACCCGGGGGCCTCCGGCTCGCGCGGCCAGCATGAAAAAGACGTGGTGTTGGCCATCGCCCGCGAGCTGCAGCGCCAGGTCAACGGCATGAAAGGCTATCGCGCCGAGCTGACCCGCACCGGTGACTACTTCATTCCGCTGCGCGGCCGTACGGAAATCGCGCGCAAGAAGGGCGCCGACCTGTTCGTTTCGATCCATGCCGACGCTGCGCCGTCCAGCGCCGCCTTCGGTGCCTCGGTGTTTGCCCTGTCCGATCGCGGCGCCACGTCCGAAACGGCGCGCTGGCTGGCCGACAGTGAAAACCGTTCCGACCTGATCGGCGGGGCCGGCAACGTGTCCCTCGACGACAAGGACAAGATGCTCGCCGGCGTACTGCTCGACCTGTCGATGACCGCCTCGCTGACCTCCAGCCTCAACGTCGGCCAGAAAGTCCTGAGCAACATCGGCCGGGTCACCTCGCTGCACAAACAGCGCGTGGAGCAGGCCGGGTTCATGGTGTTGAAATCGCCGGATATCCCGTCGATCCTGGTCGAAACCGGCTTTATCTCCAACGCCAACGAAGCCTCCAAGCTGGCCAGTGCCAGCCATCAGCAGGCCCTGGCGCGTTCCATCAGCGCCGGCGTACGGCAGTTCTTCCAGCAGAATCCGCCGCCGGGTACCTACATTGCCTGGCTGCGTGATTCCGGCAAAATCGCCCAGGGCCCGCGCGACCATCGCGTGCAGCCCGGCGACACCCTGGCCATGCTGGCGGTGCGCTTCCAGGTGTCGCCTGCCACGTTGCGCAGTGCCAACAACCTGAAGAGCGACGAACTGAAAGTCGGCCAGGTGCTGACCATCCCCGGCACTGAATTGGCGGCGCAGTAATGAGCGAGTCCTTGTTGAACAGTGGCTCGCGCATTGAATTGCTCAGCCCGCGCCTGGCCAACCAGATTGCCGCCGGTGAGGTGGTTGAACGCCCGGCGTCGGTGATCAAGGAGCTGCTGGAAAACAGCATCGACTCCGGCGCCAAACGCATCGATGTCGACGTGGAGCAGGGCGGCGTCAAGCTGCTGCGCGTACGCGACGATGGCAGTGGTATCTCCTCGGATGACCTGCCGCTGGCCCTGGCCCGTCACGCCACCAGCAAAATCCGCGACCTCGAAGACCTGGAGCGGGTGATGAGTCTGGGTTTTCGCGGTGAGGCCCTGGCGTCGATCAGCTCCGTGGCGCGCCTGACCCTGACCTCGCGCACCCGCGACGCCGAGCAGGCCTGGCAAGTGGAAACCGAAGGCCGCGACATGGCCCCGCGCGTTCAGCCGGCGGCGCATCCGGTGGGTACGTCGGTGGAAGTGCGCGACCTGTTCTTCAACACCCCGGCCCGGCGCAAATTCCTCAAGGCCGAGAAAACCGAATTCGATCACCTGCAGGAAGTCATCAAGCGCCTGGCCCTGGCACGTTTCGACGTAGCGTTTCACCTGCGTCACAACGGCAAGACCATCCTCAGCCTGCACGAAGCCCATGACGATGCTGCGCGTGCCCGACGGGTGTCGGCGATCTGCGGCGCGGGTTTCCTGGAGCAGGCGCTGCCGATCGAGATCGAGCGCAATGGCCTGCGTCTGTGGGGTTGGGTGGGCCTGCCGACGTTCTCGCGCAGCCAGGCGGACTTGCAGTATTTCTTCGTGAATGGCCGTGCGGTGCGCGACAAACTGGTGGCGCATGCGGTGCGTCAGGCGTATCGCGACGTGTTGTTCAACGGTCGGCATCCGACCTTTGTGTTGTTCTTTGAGGTCGACCCTTCGGTGGTCGACGTCAACGTGCACCCGACCAAGCATGAAGTGCGCTTCCGTGATGGGCGCATGGTGCATGACTTCCTGTATGGCACCTTGCACCGTGCCCTGGGCGATGTGCGCCCGGACGATCAACTGTCGGCGCCGATCGTGACGGCAGTGGTGCGGCCGACCGGCCCCGAGGCCGGTGAGTTCGGGCCGCAGGGCGAAATGAGCCTGGCGGCCAACCTGCTGCAATCGCCGCAGCCACAGCCTTCGTACACCGCGCCGGGCTCGGGTGCTGGCGCGGGCTATCAGTATCAATACACGCCGCGCCCGCAATCGACTGTGCCGGTGGCCGAGGCCCAGGCGGCCTATCGCGAATTTTTCGCGCCGCTGCCGGGTGCCGAGCCGGGCGCCGCCGTTGCGTTGCCCGAAGGTGGCGGTGATATCCCGCCGCTGGGTTATGCGCTGGCCCAGCTCAAGGGGATCTACATCCTCGCGGAAAACGCCCACGGTCTGGTGCTGGTGGACATGCACGCCGCCCACGAGCGAATCATGTACGAGCGCCTCAAGATCGCCATGGCCAGCGAAGGCCTGAGCGGCCAGCCGCTGCTGGTGCCCGAATCCCTGGCCGTCAGTCAGCGGGAAGCCGACTGCGCCGAAGAACACCATGGTGTGTTCCAGAAACTCGGTTTTGAACTGCAACGCCTGGGCCCGGAAACCCTTGCGATCCGTCAGATTCCGGCGCTGCTCAAACAGGCCGAGGCCAACCGCCTGGTGGCCGACGTGCTGGCCGACCTCATGGAATACGGCACCAGTGACCGTATCCAGGCGCACATCAATGAGCTGCTCGGCACCATGGCCTGCCACGGCGCGATCCGCGCCAATCGCCGCCTGGCCCTGCCGGAAATGAACGGCCTGCTGCGCGACATGGAAAACACCGAGCGCAGTGGCCAGTGCAACCACGGCCGGCCGACCTGGACCCAGATGGGCCTGGACGATCTGGACAAACTGTTCCTGCGCGGCCGCTGATGAGTGCCTTGCCCCCCGCGATCTTTCTGATGGGCCCCACGGCCGCCGGCAAAACTGACCTGGCCATCGAGCTGAGCAAGGTGCTGCCCTGCGAGCTGATCAGCGTCGACTCTGCCCTGGTTTACCGGGACATGGATATCGGCACCGCCAAGCCTTCCAAAGCGCTGCTGGCCGAACATCCCCACCGCCTGATCGACATCCTCGACCCGTCGATGAGCTATTCGGCTGCGGATTTTCGCACTGACGCCCTGGCAGCCATGGCCGACATCACCGCGCGGGGCAATATCCCGCTGCTGGTGGGCGGCACAATGCTCTACTACAAGGCTTTGCAGGAAGGGCTCGCCGACATGCCGCCCGCCGACGCCCAGGTGCGCGCCGAACTTGAGGACGACGCTGCCCGCCTTGGCTGGCAAGCCCTGCACGACCAACTGGCGGCGGTAGACCCGGTGTCTGCCGCGCGTATTCACCCCAACGATCCGCAGCGCCTCACGCGCGCGCTGGAAGTCTGGCGTGTGAGCGGCCAGACCATGACTGAACACAGGCTGAAACAAACTGCGCAAAGTGCTGATGCAGACGCGTCGGGTCAATCACAATTGCCCTATACTGTCGCGAATCTGGCCATTGCCCCGGCAAATCGCCAAGTGCTGCATGAACGAATTGCGCAAAGATTCACGATTATGTTGGAACAGGGGTTTGTGGACGAGGTCGTAGCTTTGCGTTCCCGAGGTGACCTGCATGCCGGGCTGCCTTCGATACGCGCTGTAGGCTACCGTCAAGTCTGGGATTACCTGGATGGCAAGCTGACGTCAGCCGACATGCAGGAGCGCGGCATCATCGCCACGCGCCAATTGGCGAAGCGCCAGTTCACCTGGCTGCGCAGCTGGAGCGATTTGCACTGGCTGGACAGCCTGGACAGCGACAATCTGTCACGCGCCTTGAAATACCTGGGGTCGGTCTCCATATTGAGCTGAGTCCTTGCAATTGCCGTCTATCCTTGGGGGTGTGACGGCCATAAGCTACCCATTTTCCGATTTTTTAATTATTGATCCTTAAAGGAGTGCGACACATGTCAAAAGGGCATTCGCTACAAGACCCTTACTTGAACACTTTACGTAAAGAGAAAGTGGGGGTTTCCATCTACCTGGTCAACGGTATCAAGCTGCAGGGCACGATCGAGTCGTTCGACCAGTTCGTGATCCTGCTGAAAAACACCGTCAGCCAGATGGTCTACAAGCACGCTATCTCGACAGTCGTTCCAGTCCGTCCAATCCGTCTGCCTAGCGCAGCCGGTGATGATGCAGCTGACGCTGAGCCAGGTAACGCCTGATAGGAGTCTCCTTTGTTCTTTGAGCGCCACGGTGGTGGTGAGCGAGTAATCCTCGTTCACTTGGATGGACAGGACCCTGAGGCGCGCGAAGATCCGCAGGAGTTTCAGGAGTTGGCAAATTCGGCCGGCGCCGAGACCGTTGCGTTTTTTAACGTGCCGCGTCATCGGCCAACCGCCAAATACCTGATCGGCAGCGGCAAGGTCGAGGAACTGCGCGACCTGGTCCACGCCGAAGAAGCCGATCTGGTGATCTTCAATCACACCCTCACGCCCAGTCAGGAACGCAACCTCGAACGTGTTTTCGAGTGTCGCGTGATCGACCGTACCGGTCTGATTCTCGATATTTTTGCCCAGCGCGCCCGCACCCATGAAGGCAAGCTCCAGGTCGAACTGGCCCAGCTTGACCACATGAGTACGCGTCTGGTGCGCGGCTGGACTCACCTTGAGCGTCAGGGGGGCGGTATCGGCATGCGGGGTCCGGGTGAAACCCAACTCGAAACCGACCGACGCCTGCTGCGGGTGCGCCTGCGCCAGATCAAGGGGCGCCTGGAGAAGGTACGCAGCCAGCGCGAGCAATCGCGTCGAGGCCGTTCGCGTGCGGATATTCCTACCGTGTCGCTGGTGGGCTATACCAACGCCGGCAAATCCACACTCTTCAATAATGTGACGAAGTCGGACGTGTATGCGGCCGACCAACTGTTCGCCACTCTCGACCCGACCTTGCGCCGCCTTGATATAGGCGACCTGGGGCCGATTGTCCTGGCCGACACGGTAGGTTTCATTCGTCACTTGCCCCACAAGCTGGTCGAGGCCTTTCGGTCTACGCTCGAAGAGTCGAGCAACTCCGACCTGCTGCTGCATGTGATCGATGCGGCCGAACCGGACCGCATGCTGCAGATTGAACAGGTGATGGTGGTACTGGGCGAGATTGGTGCCCAGGACTTGCCGATCCTCGAGGTCTATAACAAACTCGATTTGCTTGAAGGCGTTGAGCCACAAATTCAGCGCGACGAGAACGGCGTACCCCAGCGGGTGTGGCTGTCGGCGCGTGATGGCAGTGGTCTGGAGCTGCTTGAACAAGCGATTGCCGAACTGCTCGGCAGTGATTTGTTCGTCGGCACCTTGCGCTTGCCGCAGCGTTTTGCTCGACTGCGTGCACAGTTTTTCGAACTGGGCGCGGTACAGAAAGAAGAACACGACGAAGAAGGTGTCAGCTTGCTGGCCGTTCGGTTGCCGCGCTCGGAGCTCAATCGGCTGGTCAGCCGCGAGGGTGAGGTGCCAGCGGAGTTCATCGAACAACACACTTTGCAATAAAAGCCTCCTAAAGCGGTTGTGCCGCAATGGCAGGCATTCTGTAGCATTGGTCGGCGCGCCGTGGGCGCGTCTTTGCTTTATCAGATGGAGAGCGCTATGGCTTGGAATGAGCCGGGTGGCAACTCGAATAATCAGGATCCTTGGGGTGGTAAGCGCCGCAATAATGGCGACCGCAAGGGGCCTCCAGATCTCGACGAGGCCTTCCGAAAGCTGCAGGAAAGCCTGAATGGGTTGTTCGGTGGTGGGAAAAAACGGGGTGGTGACGACGGCGGTCGCACAAGCAAGGGCGGTGGCTATGGCCTGCTGGGCCTGGGTCTTGTCGTGCTGGCGGCCGTATGGCTGTACAGCGCCGTTTACGTGGTGGACGAGCAGGAGCAAGCCGTGGTGCTGCGCTTCGGCAAGTACTACGAGACGGTCGGGCCGGGCCTGAACATCTACTTCCCGCCGATCGACAAGAAGTACATGGAGAACGTCACACGTGAGCGTTCCTATACCAAGCAGGGCCAGATGCTGACCGAAGACGAAAACATCGTCGAAGTGCCGCTGACCGTGCAGTACAAGATCACCAACCTGCAGGACTTCGTGCTGAACGTCGACCAGCCGGAAATCAGCCTGCAACACGCGACCGAAAGCGCCTTGCGCCATGTGGTGGGTTCCACCGCCATGGATCAGGTGCTGACCGAAGGCCGTGAGTTGATGGCCAGCGAAATCAAGGAGCGTCTGCAACGGTTCCTCGATACCTATCGCACCGGTATCACCGTCACCCAGGTGAACGTGCAGAGCGCAGCGGCACCGCGTGAAGTGCAGGAAGCCTTCGACGACGTGATCCGCGCCCGTGAAGACGAGCAGCGTTCGCGCAACCAGGCTGAAACCTACGCCAACGGCGTCGTGCCGGAAGCCCGTGGTCAGGCCCAGCGCATCCTTGAAGATGCCAACGGCTACCGTGACGAAGTGGTCTCGCGCGCCAAGGGTGAGGCGGATCGCTTTACCAAGCTGGTCGCCGAGTATCGCAAGGCACCCGAGGTCACCCGTGAGCGTCTGTACCTGGACACCATGCAGGAAGTCTTCAGCAACACCAGCAAGGTTCTCGTGACCGGCAGCAAGGGCGGGCAGAACAACCTGCTGTACCTGCCGCTGGACAAGATGATCGAAGGTGGTCGTAGTGGCGCCAGCGCGCCGTCGACCGGTTCGAACGCCGCTGCCAACGAAGCCAGCGCCCGTGCGGCCGCTGACCTGCTGCAACAGCAAACACGTACCAGGGAGAGTCGTTGATGAGCAATAAATCGCTGACCGCCCTGATTGTGGGCGTCGTCGTGGTCATCGCTGCCTGGAACTGCTTCTACATCGTCGCTCAGACCGAGCGCGCGGTGCTGCTGCAATTCGGTCGCGTGGTCCAGGCGGATGTCCAGCCCGGCCTGCATGTGAAGGTTCCTTACGTCAATCAGGTGCGCAAGTTCGACGGTCGCCTGATGACCCTGGATGCACCGACGCAGCGCTTCCTGACCCTGGAAAAGAAAGCCGTGATGGTTGACGCCTACGCCAAGTGGCGCGTCAAGGATGCCGAGCGGTACTACACCGCGACCTCCGGCCAGAAGCAGCTTGCCGATGATCGTTTGTCGCGTCGTCTCGAGTCGGGTCTGCGCGACCAGTTCGGTAAGCGCACCCTGCACGAAGTGGTATCCGGCGAGCGTGATGCGCTGATGGCGGATATCACCCGCTCGCTGAACACCATGGCGGAAAAGGAACTGGGTATCGAAGTGGTCGATGTGCGCGTCAAGGCCATTGATCTGCCCAAGGAAGTGAACCGCAGCGTGTTCGAGCGTATGAGCACCGAGCGTGAGCGTGAGGCACGTGAGCACCGCGCCAAGGGTAACGAACTGGCTGAGGGGATCCGTGCGGATGCCGACCGTCAGCGTCGTGTCCTGCTGGCGGAAGCCTATCGCGAGTCTGAAGAGGCCCGTGGTGATGGCGATGCGCAAGCGGCGGCGATCTACTCCAAGGCCTATGGCCAGGACCAGGAGTTCTACGCGTTCTATCGTAGCCTGCGTGCCTACCGCGAAAGCTTCGCGAACAAAACCGACGTCATGGTGCTGGACCCAAGCAGCGATTTCTTCCGCTACCTGGAAAAAGCCAAGTAATCAGCTCGTCACTGTGCAGGAACCACTCCGTCGGGCGGCTAAAATGCCGGGCGGGGTGATCCTTTCAGAAAACGGGTGTATGATGCGGCAGCCGGGAAATTCCCGGCTTTTTTGCGTCTGCATGTTTGATTGTTGATGGTCGAGCAGGCGCCACCGGTTTTTCGAGGAAAGTGCCCGACGAGGCCATTGACAGGCCGTTCGTCACGTCGCTCTTGCGCGTGGTTTATGCAAGGGGCGGGTGTTTTCTGCTTCACTCAAGGCTCGGCCGAGGGCTGGCCGCCCGGATCAAAGGGGAATGGCGTAATGGCAACGGTAGACCGCTGGCTGCTGCCAGATGGCATCGAAGAAGTACTGCCACCAGAGGCTGCGCGCATTGAAGTAGCGCGTCGCCAGGTGTTGGATCTGTTCCAGAGCTGGGGTTACGAGTTTGTCGTGACTCCCCATATCGAGTACCTGGAATCCCTGCTGACCGGCGCGGGCCAGGACCTGGATCTGCGCACCTTCAAGGTTATCGACCCGCAATCGGGCCGGCAGATGGGCTTTCGTGCCGACATCACGCCACAGGTTGCGCGCATCGACGCGCACACTCTGCGCCGCGAAGGCCCGAGCCGCCTGTGCTACGCCGGCAGTGTGCTGCATGCGCAGCCGCGTGCCCTGTCGTCTTCGCGCAGCCCGATCCAGCTGGGGGCCGAGCTGTATGGCGACGCCAGCCCGAGCAGCGACGTTGAAGTGATCAGCCTGATGCTGGCCATGTTGCAACTGGCTGATGTGCCGGATGTGCACATGGACCTGGGTCACGTGGGTATCTACCGTGGTCTGGCCCGTGCCGCCGGGTTGTCCGGCGAAGTGGAGCAGCAGTTGTTCGATGCCCTGCAACGCAAGGCCATCGATGAAGTCATTGCCCTCACCGAAGGCGTGCCTGCAGACCTTGCCGGCATGCTGCGTGCGCTGGTCAACCTGTGCGGTGGTCGTGAAGTGCTGGTGGCCGCGCGTGAGCGCCTGGCCAATGCGCCGGCGTCGGTATTGGCCGCGCTGGACGACGTGCTGGCGATTGCCGAGCGCCTGTCGGCACGTTTCCCGCAGTTGCCGCTGTACTTTGATCTGGGTGAGTTGCGCGGCTACCACTACCACACGGGTGTGGTGTTCGCCGTATTCGTACCGGGTGTTGGCCAGGCCATCGCCCAGGGCGGTCGTTATGACGATATCGGCGCTGACTTTGGTCGCGCGCGTCCGGCTACCGGCTTTTCCACCGATTTGAAAACCCTGGTGACCCTGGGGCGTGCTGAGGTCGAGCTGCCGTCTGGTGGCATCTGGATGCCCGACAGTACGGACGCAGCACTCTGGCAGCAGGTTTGCCAGTTGCGCAGTGAGGGTCAGCGTGTGGTCCAGGCTTTGCCTGGGCAGCCATTGGCCGCCGCCCGTGAAGCGGACTGCGACCGGCAATTGATTCAGCAGAACGGGCTTTGGCAAGTATCGCCACTGGCTTCTTGAGTTTTCCTGCCGGCCATCGCCGGCACCAAGTTTGCGCGAATGAGGACAAGTGTTATGGGTAAGAATGTCGTAGTCCTGGGCACCCAATGGGGTGATGAGGGCAAAGGCAAGATCGTTGATCTGCTGACCGAACATGCTGCCGCCGTAGTGCGCTATCAGGGCGGCCACAACGCTGGCCACACCCTGGTCATCGATGGCGAAAAAACCGTCTTGCACCTGATCCCGTCGGGCGTGCTGCGCGAAGGTGTGCAGTGCCTGATCGGCAACGGCGTGGTGGTAGCTCCCGACGCCCTGCTGCGCGAGATCACCAAGCTGGAAGAAAAAGGCGTGCCGGTGCGCGAGCGCCTGCGCATCAGCCCGTCCTGCCCGCTGATCCTGTCCTTCCACGTTGCCCTGGATCAGGCCCGTGAAAAGGCGCGTGGCGAGCTGAAGATCGGCACCACCGGTCGCGGCATCGGCCCGGCGTACGAAGACAAGGTTGCCCGTCGTGGCCTGCGTGTGGGCGACCTGCTCAACATGCCGCGCTTTGAAGACAAGCTGCGTGAACTGGTGGATTACCACAACTTCATGCTGGTCGGTTACTACAAAGAGCCGGCCATCGAGTTCGACAAGACCCTGGCCGAGTGCAAGGAATACGCCGAGCTGCTCAAGCCGCTGATGCTGGACGTGACCGCCGAGCTGCACGACCTGCGTCGCGCCGGCAAGGACATCATGTTCGAAGGCGCACAGGGCTCGCTGCTGGACATCGACCACGGTACCTACCCGTACGTGACCAGCTCCAACACCACTGCCGGCGGCGTTGCCACCGGTTCCGGCGTTGGCCCGATGTTCCTCGACTACATCCTGGGCATCACCAAGGCCTACACCACCCGCGTGGGCTCGGGTCCTTTCCCGACTGAGCTGTTCGACGCCGTGGGCGCGCACCTGGCCAAGCAGGGTCACGAATTCGGCGCCACCACCGGCCGCGCCCGTCGTTGTGGCTGGTTCGACGCCGTTATCCTGCGTCGCGCCATCGATGTGAACAGCATCTCCGGCATCTGCCTGACCAAGCTGGACGTACTCGACGGTCTGGAAGCCATCAACATCTGCATCGGCTACAAGGATGCGCAAGGCAATGACGTCGCACCGACCGACGCTGACAGCTACGTAGGCCTGCAGCCGGTGTACGAAGAAGTGCCGGGCTGGACCGAATCGACCGTGGGCGCCAAGACCCTGGAAGAACTGCCGGCTAACGCCCGTGCCTACATCAAGCGTGTTGAAGCGTTGATCGGTGCGCCGATCGACATTATTTCGACGGGGCCGGACCGCAACGAAACCATCGTTCTGCGCCACCCGTTCGCTTGATAAGCGATTGATGTGAAAAGCAAAGGGCTCCTTCGGGAGCCCTTTTTCATGGGCGTCTGCCAGACGGCACGACACTTGCTGTTATTCTCTCTTTCGCGGTGCTATCAAAATAATGGCACCCGTGGTCGAGGGATTACCGATGTCTGCCGTTCTCTCAGTGTTACAAAGTCGTCTGTTGCGTCCGGTGTTCGTTACTCTGGGTATCGCCCTTTTGGTGCAAGTGCTGGTCGCCGTCGCGCTGACGCGGAGCACGGTCACGGCGTTGGAGGCAGATTTGGCCGCGCGTCTGGGCATCGACAGCCAGAAGCTCTCAGGCGAACTGGCCCAGGCCGGCAAGGAAGTCACGTCGAGTCTGGAGAGCTTGTCCACCAGCACGCGTCAGCGTCTGACTGCGGGGCTTTCAACACGCCTGCAGGAAGAGCAGAAGCAACTGCGTGCGACCCTGGAAAAAGACCTGCAAGACTCCGCCAACGACATGGCGCAATTGCTGGCCTCGGTGGCGCCGCGCGCCATGTGGGACAGCGATGTGCCGACGTTGTCCGAATTCGCCCGGCGCGCCCAGCGCAATCCCAACGTGTTGTTCGTGGTCTACGACGACGCCACCGGTGAGCATCTGACCCGCTACCTCAATCGTGAAAACCCGATCAACCAGGCGCTGCTGGCCAAGGGCGCCGGTGAGCGCGCCCTCGACAAAGTGCTGGATGCGGCCAGGTCCGATCCTGCCGTGTACTACGTCGAAGCGTCCATCAGCCCCAATGGGGTCGAGATCGGCAAGGTGCGCATGGGCGTTTCGACCGCCTCGGTGGAGGCGAATCTGCAAGCCCTCGACAAACGCTTTGCCGCGTTGATTGCCAGCGGCGATCAACTGGTGGGCGACAGCCTCAAGGGCGCAGCCGCTGACAGCGCGTCCGCCATGGGCGCGCGTCTGCAATCGGCCCAGGCCACCGCCAACCAGATGACCGCCAACACCACCGATGCCGTGCAGGATGCGGCGGGCACGCTGCGTTGGCGCATCGGTATGGGGCTCGCCATCGTGGGTTTGGCGGTGTTGCTGCTGATCGCCATCGTGCTGGGGCGGCGCGTGGTCAATCGCCTGAAACTGTTGATTGCCGCCATGGATGACTTGGCGGCGGGGGACGGCGACCTGACCCGGCGCGTGCAAATCAACAGCAAGGACGAAATCGGCGCCATGGCTTCGGCGGTCAATCGCTTTGTGGATAAGTTGCAGCCGATCGTGCGCGAAGCGGGCGATGTGGCCCAGCGCACCGGGGTGGAAATCGGCGCCATGACCCTGCGCAATGCCGGCGCCGATGCCGCGGCCGGCTTGCAGCGCGATGAGGTGGCCGAGAGCCTGCGCGAGCTTTCGCAGATGGCTGATGAAGCCCAGGCCGAAAGCCAGGCGATGCAGGCGGCGTTGCAGCAGGTGGTGGATATTCGTCAGGCCACCGATGAAAACGCGCGCACTTCGGCCGAAGTCGGCAGTTTGATCGAGGCGCTGGCGGGGCAGGTGCAGGCCGGTTCCCAGGTCATCGAGCGGCTGGCGCAGCAAAGCGAGCAGATCGAAGTGGTGCTGACCGTGATTCATGGCATCGCCGAACAGACCAACCTGCTGGCGCTCAACGCGGCCATCGAGGCGGCGCGTGCCGGTGAGACCGGACGCGGCTTTGCGGTAGTGGCGGACGAGGTGCGTGCGCTGGCCAGCAAGACCCAAAGCTCAACCGGTGACATCCAGGCGCATATCGTCGCGTTGCAGCAGGGCGCGCGCGAGGCGGTGGAAACCATCGGCAAGGCCGGGCGCCAGGCCAGCGAAGGTTTGCTGGTGTTGCGTGACAGTGTGCGCTTGCAGCAGACGGTGCAGGCCTCGGTGGAGCAGGTGCACGCGGCCATCGGCCTGGCGACGCGCGCGGCCGAGCATCAGGCCCAGGGGGCGCATGCGGTGCGTGGGCGGGTGGAGGTGATCCATGCCCAGGCCGAGCGCGCGGCGCAGGCGGTGGTGGAGACCACGGCCAGTGGCAAGGTGCTGGATGGGTTGGCGGCGCAGCTTAAGGCCAGCCTGGGACAGTTTCGGGCCTAGTGCTGGCGCTATCGGGAGCAAGCCCCTCCCACATTTTGATGTGTGAAGACCTTCAAATGTGAGAGGGGGCTTGCTCCCGATAGCGATTTCAGCGGCTCAGATACATCCGAGTCGTCAGCCAATACACCGGCAACCCCGACACCAGAATCAACAACGCCGCATAAGGCGCCGCCGCCGCAAATTCTATATTCGAGGTATGCGCCCACACCGCAGTCGCCAGGGTATTCAGCCCGGTCGGACTGAGCAGCAACGTCGCCGTCAATTCCTTCATCGCATCCAGAAATACCAGCGCAAATGCTGCGCCCAGCGCCGGGAAAATAATCGGCAGGGTCACCCGGCAGAACGCACTGAACGACGACGCGCCCAGCGTGCGCGCCGCCTCTTCCAGCTGCGGTGCAGCCTTGTTCAGGGCCGTACGAATCGGCGCCTGGGCCAGCGGTAAAAACAGCAGCGCATAAGCGATCAGCAACAGCGCCGAGGTTTGATACAGCACTGGCACATAATGCAGTGCGAAATACACCAGCGTCAGGGCGATGACCAACCCAGGCAGAGCGTGCAGCAGATAGGGCAGACGCTCGGCCCAGATCGCCAGTCGGCCTTTGTAGCGCACCACCAGCAGCCCCACCGGCACCGCCAGTAGCAGGCACAGCGCCGCGCCGCCCAGCGAGAGCGCCAGGGACGACAGCAGCGCCTCGCCAATCTCGGCCAGCGGGAACGCTGCCGACGAACCCACCGCCAGCCAATACCCGAGCATGCCCAGCGGAATGCCGCTGCCGATCACCGCCAGCGCCAGGCAACACAGCTGGCCCAACGGCGCCCACTGGCCCAGCTTCACCTGCCCGGCATGCCGCGCCGCGCCCTGGCCGATGCGCACGTGTCGGCCCTTGCCGCGCACACGCAGCTCCAGCCACAGCAGGGTCAGGCACATCACCAGCAACACTGCCGACAGCATCGCGGCATTGGCATTGCTGAACTCCAGTTCGAATTGCTGGTAGATCGCCGTGGTGAAGGTCTGCAGGCCGATGATCGAGAGGGCGCCGAACTCCACCAGCATATGCAGCGCGATCAGCAATGCGCCGGCCAGCAGGGACGGCCACAGCAAGGGCAGGGTGACGCGCACGAACACGCCCCAGCGATTGTGTCCCAGCGTGCGCGCCGACTCTTCAAGAGACGGATCCAGGTTGCGCAGGGTTGCCGCCACTGGCAGAAACACCAGCGGGTATTTCGACAGCGTCATCACCAGGATCGCCCCGCCGAGCCCTTCGAAATTGGCGCTCAGCGACACCCAGGTAAAGCTGCTGACAAACGCCGGCACTGCAAACGGCAGGCACAGGATCACGCCCCAGATGCGCCGTCCCGGCAGGTTGCTGCGTTCGAGCAGCCAGGCCAGGGACAGGCCGATCACGCCGCACGCCAGGGTAACGCCGACCATCAGCGCCAAAGTATTGCGCAGCAGGCCGAACACGTAAGGCCGCCACAGCAGGTGCAGGGCCTGCGCCCAGCCCGCCTGCCAGGCTTTGAGCCCAACGTAGACCAGCGGCAGCAGGCTCAGGCCAACCAGCAATAACACGGGCAACAGCAGCCAGATCGACGGACGTTTGCGCCGGGGCATGAACCCCGGCGCCGATAGCGATGGGCTCATCAGTTCAAGCCAACCTCGCGTTCCAGCTCCAGGGCTTCCTCGGCATTGCCAAGGTCGGCAGGCGTGACTTTCGGCGGTTGCAGCTCAGAGAATGGCTTGAGGCCACGGCTCGATTGCATCCCCTTGCGCAGCGGGTATTCGGCTGAGGTGTTGGTGATCACACGCTGGCCGTCTTCGCTGGCCATGAATGCCAGCAACTGCTGGGCTTCTTTCGGGTGTTTGCTGGATTTGAGTGCGGCTGCCGAAGACACGGTGATCAGGCCGCCGGCATCGCCGTCGGTGAAGTAATGCAGTTGCGAATCCAGGTTGGTTTTTTCTTTCTTCAAGGCAAACCAGTAGTAGTTGTTCACCAGCACGGTGGCGACTTCGCCATTTTCCACCGCTTTGAGCGCAACCATATTGTTGCTGTACACCTTGCCAAAGGCGCGCAGGCCGGTCAGCCATTCTTCAGCCGCCTCGCGCCCGTGCAGCTTGAGGATTGCCACGGCCTGTTCCTGGAATGCGCCGCTGGTAGGCACGAAGCCGACTTTGCCTTGCCACTCGGGGCCGGCGAAATCCAGCACCGATTTGGGCAGGTCTTTTTCCGCAATCAGTTTCGGGTTGAAGGCCACCACGCGGGTGCGGGCGGTCACGCCCATCCAGTTGCCGTTGCTGCCCACGTAGTCCTTGGGCAGTACGTCGAGGGTGCTGGCGTCGATGTTGGCCAGCAGGCCTTGCTCGCCCAGTTTATTGAGCGGGGGGGATTCTTCGGTATAGATCACGTCGGCCGGGGAGCGCTCACCTTCTTCGACGACCTGGCTGGCCAGCTGGTTGCTGCTGCCTTTGCGCACGTTGACGTGAATGCCGGTTTTGGCTTCGAAGGCCTTGGCGAGTTCATCGCCGACTTCTTTGTGTTGGCCGTTGTAGAGGGTCAGTGAGACCTTGTCGGCGCTGTGAGCCGAAGGGGAGAGCAGGGTCAGACTGAGTAGAGTGAGCGTCAGGCCACGCAGAAGGGATGTCTTGAGATGGGTAGAGCGGATAGTCATCCGACGGTTTCCTCGCTTGAATGCAACAAATCTTTGCAAGGATAAACGATAAAACTTCTCAAGTACGGGCGAGGGCTGAATCGCCGGGAAGTTTTCAAACCCCGGAAACGAAAAAACCCGCTTTCGCGGGTTTGATCTGAATTTGGTGCCCAGGAGAAGACTCGAACTTCCACGACCTTGCGATCACCAGCACCTGAAGCTGGCGTGTCTACCAATTTCACCACCTGGGCATTATCAAGCAACGTTGCCGCTGTTGATGGGGCAAACTATACGGCGGGCTTTTTAATCTGTAAACCCCTGGCTCGAAAAATATAAATCAATTTTTTCGTTAAAAATCAAAGGCCTGAAACGAAAAAACCCGCTTTCGCGGGTTTGATCTGAATTTTGGTGCCCAGGAGAAGACTCGAACTTCCACGACCTTGCGATCACCAGCACCTGAAGCTGGCGTGTCTACCAATTTCACCACCTGGGCAGCATCAACCACGTTGCCGTCGTCGATGGCGCGCACTATACGGAGCCGAATTTACGCTGTAAACCCCCGCTATCAAAAAACTCTGGAAAACTTCGCCAATGGTCGTGCAAGGTGTGCAACCGATGGCACAAAAGGCCTTTTAAGGGCTTGTTGACGCCTGAAATTTCCCGTTTCAATACGCGTATGCCAAACTAACCCCTATATAGACAAGGTGAAAACTCTCTAATGGCCGATTGGCAGTCCCTCGATCCCGAGGCCGCTCGTGAAGCGGAAAAATATGAAAACCCTATTCCTAGCCGCGAACTGATCCTGGCGCACCTCGCCGATCGGGGTTCGCCTGCTAGCCGCGAGCAACTGGTTGAAGAGTTCGGTCTGACCACCGAAGACCAGCTCGAAGCCCTGCGCCGCCGTCTGCGTGCCATGGAACGCGACGCTCAGTTGATCTACACCCGCCGTGGCACCTACGCGCCCGTGGACAAACTCGACCTGATCCTGGGCCGCATTGCCGGTCACCGTGACGGCTTCGGCTTCCTGATCCCGGATGACGGCAGCGATGACCTGTTCATGAGCCCGGCGCAAATGCGCCTGGTGTTCGATGGCGACCGTGCCCTGGCACGTGTTTCCGGGCTGGACCGTCGCGGTCGCCGCGAAGGTGTGATTGTCGAAGTGGTGTCCCGCGCCCACGAGTCCATCGTCGGCCGTTACTTCGAAGAAGGCGGCATCGGCTTTGTTGTCCCGGATAACCCCAAGGTCCAGCAGGAAGTGCTGATCACCCCGGGCCGCAATGGCGCCGCCAAGGTCGGCCAGTTTGTCGAGGTGAAAATCACCCACTGGCCAACGGCGCGCTTCCAGCCTCAGGGCGATATCGTTGAAGTGGTCGGCAACTACATGGCGCCGGGCATGGAGATCGACGTTGCGCTGCGCACCTACGATATTCCTCACGTATGGCCCGAAGCGGTCATCAAGGAAGCGCGCAAGCTCAAGCCGGAAGTGGAAGACAAGGACAAAGAGAAGCGCATCGACCTGCGCCATCTGCCCTTCGTCACCATCGATGGCGAAGACGCCCGCGACTTCGACGATGCGGTCTACTGCGAAGCCAAGCCTGGCAAATTGCGCTTGTTCTCCGGCGGCTGGAAGCTGTATGTCGCGATTGCCGACGTGTCCAGCTACGTGAAAATCGGTTCTGCGCTGGATAACGAAGCCCAGGTGCGCGGCAACTCCGTGTATTTCCCTGAGCGCGTGATACCGATGCTGCCTGAGCAGCTGTCCAACGGCCTGTGCTCGCTGAATCCGAAAGTCGACCGTTTGGCCATGGTGTGCGAGATGACCATCTCGAAAACCGGTGAAATGACCGATTACCAGTTCTATGAGGCGGTGATTCACTCCCAGGCGCGCCTGACCTACAACAAGGTCAGCACCATCCTGGAAACACCGAAAACCAGCGAAGCCAAGGCTCTGCGTACCGAATACGCTGGCGTGGTACCGCACCTCAAGCAGCTCTACTCGCTCTACAAGGTATTGCTGGGTGCTCGTCATGTGCGTGGCGCGATCGATTTTGAAACCCAGGAAACCCGAATTGTCTTCGGTTCCGAGCGCAAGATCGCCGCAATCACCCCGACCACCCGCAACGATGCGCACAAGCTCATCGAGGAATGCATGCTGGCGGCCAACGTGGCCACCGCTGAATTCCTGAAAAAACACGAGATCCCTGCGCTGTACCGAGTGCATGATGGCCCGCCGCCGGAACGTCTGGAAAAACTGCGCGCGTTCCTCGGTGAGCTTGGTCTGTCTCTGCACAAAGGCAAGGACGGCCCGACGCCGAAGGACTACCAGGCACTGTTGGCCAGCATCAAGGACCGTCCGGATTACCACGTGATCCAGACCGTGATGTTGCGTTCCCTGAGCCAGGCGGTGTACAGCGCCGATAACCAGGGCCACTTCGGCCTCAATTACGAAGCGTACACCCACTTCACGTCGCCGATCCGCCGTTACCCGGACCTGCTCACGCACCGGGCGATCCGCAGCGTGATCCATTCCAAACAGGACACCCCGCACGTCAAGCGCGCCGGTGCCATGAGCATTCCGAAAGCGCGGATTTATCCGTACGACGAAGCCGCCCTGGAACAGCTCGGCGAGCAGTGCTCCATGAGCGAGCGCCGCGCCGATGAGGCCACACGCGATGTGGTGAACTGGCTCAAGTGCGAGTTCATGAAGGACCGCGTGGGCGAGTCGTTCCCGGGTGTGATCACCGCCGTGACCGGCTTTGGCCTGTTTGTCGAGCTGACCGACATCTACGTCGAGGGCCTGGTGCACGTCACCGCCTTGCCGGGCGACTATTACCACTTCGATCCTGTGCATCACCGCCTGGCGGGCGAGCGCACCGGTCGCAGCTTCCGTTTGGGCGACACGGTGGAAGTGCAGGTCATGCGCGTCGACCTCGATGAGCGCAAGATCGACTTCGGCATGCCTGACAAGCCGACCGAGCCGACCGGCCGTAAAAAACGCGGCAGCGACACCACAGCGCCGACCGCGAAAGGCAAAGCGGCTGCCACAACCGCGGCGACAGAGTCTGCGCCTGCCAAGTCGGGCCGTCGTTCCTCTGCCAAGGATAAGGCCCCAGAAGCCTATCGCCCGAGCGATGCCGCGGCGAAAAACGCCGAGCTGCGCAAGAGCCGCGAGTTGAAGCAGCAGTTGCTCAACGAAGCCAAAAGCGGTGGTAAAGCGGCGTCTGGGGGAAAGTCCCAAACGGCGGAAAAAACCTCGAGCAAGACCAGTAAACACCGTAAAGGCCCGTCCAAGACGGGTTCGACCCCTGCCAAAAGCAGCGGGTCGCGCAAACCTAAGGCCAAGTCATGAGTCTGGAAAAAATCTACGGCGTCCACGCCGTAGAAGCGCTGCTGCGTCACCATCCCAAGCGCGTCAAGCAGGTATGGCTGGCCGAAGGGCGCAGCGAGCCACGCGTGCAGGCGCTGGTCGAGCTGGCGACCCAGAATAAAGTCGCCATCGGCCAGGCCGAGCGCCGTGAAATGGATGTGTGGGTCGAAGGTGTGCATCAGGGCGTGGTTGCTGACGTCAGCCCGAGCCAGGTGTGGGGCGAGGCCATGCTCGACGAGCTGCTCGACCGTACCGAAGGTGCGCCGCTGCTGCTGGTGCTGGACGGCGTGACCGACCCGCACAACCTCGGCGCCTGTCTGCGCTCGGCAGATGCCGCCGGCGCCCTGGCGGTGATTGTGCCCAAGGACAAGTCGGCCACCCTGACGCCTGTGGTGCGCAAGGTTGCCTGCGGCGCGGCGGAAGTGATTCCGCTGGTGGCCGTGACCAACCTGGCGCGCACCCTGGAAAAACTCCAGCAGCGCGGCCTGTGGGTCGTGGGCACGGCGGGGGAGGCCGAGGTCAGTATTTATGACCAGGACCTCACCGGCCCGACCATCCTGATCATGGGCGCTGAAGGCAAAGGCATGCGTCGCTTGACGCGTGAGCATTGCGATTACCTGGTGCACCTGCCGATGGCCGGTAGTGTCAGCAGTCTCAATGTGTCGGTCGCGACCGGTGTATGCCTGTTCGAAGCGCGGCGTCAGCGTGGCGCCAAGGCCAAGGCCAAGAAGTAATTTTTAGCCTGGCATAGATGCAAATGTGGGAGGGGCTTGCTCCCGATAGCAGTGAGTCAGTAATAGATAATGTTGCTGATCCACCGCAATCGGGAGCAAGCCACCTCCCACAGTTGTTTTGCGGCGATTGGGAGATTGTTCAAATAATCACCAATCACCTTGCGCCTGTTCCTCCCCTTCTCTACAATTGCGCCCCTTGCCCACCCGGCAGGCACGCATGTGCCTCCCCTGCGGCAAGATCCATAAGTGTCATTCACTCCTTGTCTGACCGTTTTTGAGCGGCAGGCTACAACCCGTAAGGAGCATTCATGCGTCATTACGAAATCATCTTTTTGGTCCACCCGGATCAAAGCGAGCAAGTCGGCGGCATGGTTGAGCGTTACACCAAGCTGATCGAAGAAGACGGCGGCAAAATCCACCGTCTGGAAGATTGGGGCCGTCGTCAACTGGCCTATGCAATCAACAATGTTCACAAGGCTCACTACGTGATGCTGAACGTTGAATGCACCGGCAAGGCCCTGGCCGAGCTGGAAGACAACTTCCGCTACAACGATGCAGTGATCCGTAACCTGGTCATCCGTCGCGAAGAAGCCGTTACCGGCCAATCCGAGATGCTCAAGGCTGAAGAAAACCGCAGTGAGCGCCGTGAGCGTCGCGACCGTCCTGAGCACGAAGGCGCTGATAGCGCTGACAGTGATGACAGCGACAACAGCGATAACGCTGACGAGTAATCCACGGACCTTTTAAGGAGCCTATCAAATGGCACGTTTCTTCCGTCGTCGTAAATTCTGCCGCTTCACCGCTGAAGACGTGAAAGAGATCGATTACAAAGATCTCAACACTCTGAAAGCCTACGTATCCGAGACCGGCAAAATCGTTCCAAGCCGTATCACCGGTACCAAAGCACGTTATCAGCGTCAGCTGGCCACCGCTATCAAGCGCGCCCGCTTCCTGGCCCTGCTGGCCTACACCGACAGCCACGGCCGCTGAGACCGGGCAGTCGACAAGTAGTAAGGGATTAAATGCATGCGCGCCTTAGCTGAGTTCATCATGCGCGGTCGTATGCAGGCCACTCTGGTAGTGGCCGGCTGTGCGGCATTGCCGTTGTTGTATTGGTTGGGTGCTGCCGCCGGATGCCTTGTGCTCCTGCGGCGCGGTTTACAGGATGCCATTGGCGTCCTGGCCCTGGGATTGTTGGCCGGCCTTGTCTGGTGGCTGCAATTGGGCGAACCCAAGGTGCTTATGGTGCTGTTGGGTTCGTCGAGCCTTGCGTTGGTCTTGCGCGCAAGTGAGTCCTGGGTCCGCACGCTGCTGGTCAGCGTGGCAGTGGGGTTGGTGTATTCAGTGTTGCTCGGCGCGGCTTTCCACCCGCAAATCGAGGCGCTGGCGCAAGAGATCGTCAAGGTCCTGCCGTCGGCTCTCGGGGAGCTCTACCAGCAATTGTCGGTAGACGAGCGAGCGCGTCTCGCAGCATTGATAGCACCGGCCCTGATCGGCCTGATGGCGGTGGTGTTGCAGGTCGTCAGCCTGCTGAGCCTGATGCTTGGGCGTTATTGGCAGGCGTTGTTGTACAACCCGGGTGGTTTTGGTCGCGAGTTTCGCAGCATCAGAATCCCTGCGGGCCCGGCGATGTTGCTGCTGGCATGCATGGTGGTCGGACCGAACTTCGGTCCACAGGCCGCCCTGTTGTTGCTGTTTTGCAGCGTACCGCTGGTGTTTTCCGGGCTGGCTCTGATTCATGGGCTGGTGGCGCAGAAGCGCCTGGCCAGGTTCTGGCTGGTGGGGTTGTACGTGACGCTGGTGCTGTTCATGCAGCTGATTTATCCGTTACTCGTGGTTTTGGCCATTGTCGACGGCCTGATTGATTTTCGCGGTCGTCTGGCGCCGAAAGACGCCGACAACGCGAACGGTGAAGGTTAAAAGTTAGAGGATTTTCACATGCAACTGATCCTTCTGGAAAAAGTCGCCAACCTGGGCAACCTGGGCGACAAAGTAAATGTTAAGGCCGGTTACGGTCGTAACTACCTGCTGCCATACGGCAAAGCCACCGCTGCAACCGCTGCCAACCTGGCTGCGTTTGAAGAGCGTCGTGCTGAGCTGGAAAAAGCCGCAGCAGACAAAAAAGCCTCGGCCGAAACTCGCGCTGCCCAACTGGCTGAGCTGGAAGTGACTATCACTGCCACTGCCGGTGACGAAGGCAAGCTGTTCGGTTCGATCGGCACCCACGACATCGCTGATGCACTGACCGCCTCCGGCGTTGAAGTGCAGAAGAGCGAAGTTCGTCTGCCGAACGGCACCATCCGCAACGTAGGCGAATTCGACGTAGCCGTGCACCTGCACGCCGAAGTTGAAGCCACCGTACGCGTTGTCGTGGTAGCAGCTTAAGCAGCACCTAACTGGGTGGCACCTCGCGTGCCAGCCGGTTAACATCGGGCACGATCCTGTTTACAGGTCGTGCCTTTTGTTTTTCTACACTCCCCAAATTCCAAGTGGCCATGAACGATATTTCAGCTCCCGAGCAATACGATCTGCAAACCGCTGCCCTGAAGGTGCCGCCGCATTCCATCGAGGCCGAACAGGCCGTGCTCGGTGGCCTGATGCTGGACAACAACGCCTGGGAACGCGTGCTGGATCAAGTCTCGGACGGCGATTTCTATCGGCATGACCACCGCCTGATCTTCCGTGCCATCGCCAAGCTGGCCGACCTGAACTCACCGATCGACGTGGTGACCCTGGCCGAGCAACTCGACAAGGAGGGCCAGACCTCCCAGGTCGGCGGCCTGGGCTACCTCGGTGAGCTGGCGAAAAACACGCCGTCCGTCGCCAACATCAAGGCCTATGCGCAGATCGTTCGCGCCCGGGCCACCTTGCGCCAGTTGATCGGCATCGCCACCGAGATCGCCGACAGCGCCTTCAACCCCGAAGGCCGCACCGCCGAAGAAATCCTCGACGAGGCCGAACGGCAGATCTTCCAGATCGCCGAAGCGCGCCCCAAGACCGGCGGCCCGGTGGGGGTCAACGAGTTGTTGACCAAGGCCATCGACCGTATCGACACCCTGTTCAACACCGACAACGCCATCACCGGCCTCTCCACTGGCTACACCGACCTTGACGGCATGACCAGCGGCCTGCAGCCGGCGGACTTGATCATCGTGGCCGGCCGTCCGTCCATGGGCAAGACCACCTTCGCCATGAACCTGGTGGAAAACGCCGTGCTGCGCAGTGACAAGAGCGTGCTGGTGTACTCCCTGGAGATGCCAGGCGAATCGCTGATCATGCGGATGCTCTCGTCCCTCGGCCGTATCGACCAGACCAAGGTGCGTGCCGGCCGCCTGGAAGACGACGACTGGCCGCGCCTGACGTCGGCGGTCAACCTGCTCAATGACCGCAAACTGTTCATCGATGACACCGCCGGCATCAGCCCCTCGGAAATGCGTGCGCGCACCCGACGCCTGGTGCGTGAGCACGGCGACGTGGCGCTGATCATGATCGACTACCTGCAGCTCATGCAGATCCCGGGCTCCGGCGGCGACAACCGTACCAACGAGATCTCCGAGATTTCCCGCTCCCTGAAAGCCCTGGCCAAGGAATTCAATTGCCCGGTGGTGGCGCTGTCCCAGCTCAACCGCTCCCTGGAACAACGTCCGAACAAACGCCCGATCAACTCCGACCTGCGTGAATCCGGAGCGATCGAGCAGGATGCCGACGTGATCATGTTCGTCTACCGCGATGAGGTGTATCACCCGGAAACCGAACACAAGGGGATCGCCGAAATCATCATCGGCAAGCAGCGTAACGGCCCTATCGGTACGACGCGGCTGGCCTTTATCGGTAAATACACGCGCTTCGAAAACCTTGCGCCTGGCAGTTACAACTTCGACGACGAGTAGTCACCCCGGCGGCAATGGGAACAGTTGCCTGACGGTGGCTTCACTGTATTGATAGTTCCAGCGTAGTTCGGCGCCTGCGGGGACATCCTCGCTGGCAAACATGCCGGTCAGAATCATTTGTTCCTGTGGCGCATCGCCGACCTGGGTATTCACCCGAAAGTGCGCGGCTTCAACGTTGTAGCCCGTACTGGCCTGCCGCACCGGATGGCCTGCCTCGTATTCGAAAATCGTGTTTATCCTCGACAACGCGTTGTCGCCCGACAGGATCGGTTGAGTGTTGACGGCGTAAGGGGAGGCGGGCCGGACTTCTTTAATGGCCATCAGATACGGGTCATGCCGAGCGTGTGCAACGTACAAAGGCAGCACTTCCCCGCCATACACGCCCAAGGCTTCGCCTTTCCTGAGCGGTTTGCGGGTAATGACGGTGGCCTGCCCGATCAGCGCAGATTCCTGCGCAAACTTCTGATGCGCCGCTGTGAAAGGCGTTACTTCGAGCTTGTCCTCGTAAAGGCGCGCGACGTTTTCATAACCTTCCCACTGGATGTAAGGCCGGATCGACGCGCTTGCGTATACCACGTCGGACGTTAACGACTTCCCCTGGATTTGCAGATGCCGGATCCGCATGGGCTGACCTGTCTGGTCACGTAACGGATATCGACCGTTGTTGGCTCGGTCGTAGATGCACCGGTAGTTCCAGCTGTGCTGATAGCCTCGTTCGCTGCGCATGCTGGTCAGTTCCTGTGCGGTGTAAGCCGGCTGCACGCTGTCCCCTTCGGCTGATCCGTAATCGCTGGAAGACTGCGTCGACTCAAACTCGTCGCTGGACTCCATGCCTTGAAGTGACGGTGCAGGTGATGTTCCGCCGCCGAGCAGTAACCCAGTGGCTTGATCAGTTTCCCAGCCTCCCCCGGTTTTTTGACGAACGTAGGGCTGATAGGCGCGGAAACGATTGCGGGCATCGATCAGTCGCCATCCCTGCGGGTCAGCTTTGACTTCGTAATACCTTTGCTGGTCCTGAAGGTAGTAGCGATAACTGCCGTCTGAAGCGGGACGGCTTTGATGAAGGCCGTCCGCGCGCAACGTCAGCCCGGTCGGGGGGCTTGTTTGTGCAAATGATGGATCAAGTGGCAACCCTGGCTCTGTTGGCGCGTGCCTCAAGAGCATGTGGCCCCGATAGGCCGCGGCAGGCCCGGCGATCAGCGACGCGCCGGTCTTGTGCAGCGCGGCTTCGAGGGAAGTGGCGTTTGCCCGGGTCAAGAGCGCAGTGCGTTCGGAGTCGGTGAGCGTGCCCTCGATAGCGCCAAGCAGGTCGGTCGGTGCAGCAGGTTGTTCTGCGTACAGCTCACCTTCACGAACCAGTACGTGGCTGGTGATGCTATCTGGATCGCCGATGCTGCCCAGCAACGGGCCGTCGGGACTGGCGTCGTGTACGCTGATTTTTCGTGCCTTTGGCCAGCCGGGCGTTTGCTCCAGGGCATAGAGAACCAATGGCACGCTCTCGGGGCTGCGCCTGGCCTCGAGAAAAATACCGGCCTGCAAACGGGCTGCCTGCGCAGCGTCACTGGTGGCCTTTACCTCCATTTCCAGGGGCGGCGGCAAGCGTTTTTCCATCGTCGTGACCGCTGTTTCACCGGACTCGTCGAGCAAGGAAAGCAGTCGCTGCTTTTTACGCGGAACGTCATCCGCCAGCCGTACTGCCAGATTTTCGATTTTGGTTAAATAATCGACATAGAACCTGGGTAGCAGCTTGTTGAATTCGAGCTGTGGCATCTGCTCTTCCAGCGCATGCAGCAGCTCGCCCTTTCTGAAGCGCGCTTCGCTGATTTTTATTTCGACTGTTCCGGTGCCGTGGCTCATCACGACCTGTTGTTGTTCGCCGACAATTTTCAGCACATGGTTGGCTGGCCATTCAGGCAGCGATGTAAGCAGGTGGAATTGAATCTGTGGTGAACAGGGCGTCACCGCTGTGCCTTCGGCGCGCTCCAGGTTGAAGTCGGTCAGCTCCTGGTCCAGGTTGAAGTCCCTGACCGTATCGAGCAGCAGGGGCGGCGGGCGCTGCATATCCTGGTGGACTTCACGCAGCTGGGTCTTGTCCAGGCCGCTGAGCAGGAGGATGGGCTCAACCTTGGGCAGGGTGATAGTTGCGGCGTCAGGCCCCAGGCGCTTGATCAGTTTAAGCTCGTCCCAGTCGTGTGGCGTTTCATGGGCGTGGCGCCAACCGCCGGCTCCATTGCTCAGGAGAGCGGGTTGGTAGGCATCCGGATCGGTGGGGTGTGAAAGCTCCCATTGCTGGCCATCGGCGGCGCGTTGTATGGCATGGGCGTGATCGTCCAGTTTCAGGTAGTGCTGCTGCCCATCCTTGTAAATTCCCTGTTTATCGGCCACCACATGGCTGGGCAATGCTTCGTGATGGCGGTAGGGTTTGAGGTCGGTGTTCCACAAACGCCAGCCTTTGTTGCGCACCTTGACCTTGACCAGCCGGGTGCCGAAGCCGACGGTGCGCACCGCGCCCGCCGTGGCCACCGCCAGAGCGGCGCTGTCCACCAGGTCGAGCAAGTCATTCAAGGCTTCATCGCTGTCGCCACGGCTCCAGGCCGCGAACCCTTCATACACGGTGCCGATCACCTGTGCAGCGGTGACGACCAACAACACTTCGCCCACCACGGGAATGAAAGACGCTGCAAAAAACAGCGCGGACTTGCCCAGGTCGAGCCAGCCCTGCAGACGTTTTTGCCGGCTGATCAGGTCGACGTCGGCGGTGGGCACGGCCACGATGCGTGCATCGCTTTTGATCTGGTCGATTCGCTGCCGGGCAATGGCTTTGAAAAGGTCGCCTTCAACTGCCGTGAGGCTGATGGCCGCCTTGAGTGTGGCTGGCAGCTTTTTCTGCAGGGCTGGCGCCTCGGGATGGCGAAGGCGGGCCACAGTCACTTCCAGCAGATTACCTTGATGCTGCAACGGCACCAAGTGTTTGAAGAAGGCCTGGTAATCCGGTTTAAGCAGGCGCGTCGCCAGCTCTGCCACAAGCTCAGCCAGGGAGGCGTGTTGACGCAGCGCTGCGTGCGGGTCCTCGGGGGTGTAGAGCAGGAACGGGATACCGATGCTCTCGGCCTTGATCACCAAAACACTGGGCAGTACCACCTCATTGAGGGTCAGGTGGTTGCAGGTTATCTCCAGGTGTTTTCCCGCTTCCTGGAGGACCTGCAATTGCAAATGCTGGCGAGCTATTATCTTCTGGCGCATGTTGCTGCTGTGCAGTGCAACACCGAAGGCATGCCGCGCCTGGGCCCTGAATAGCCCCCGGACCTTGTCAGCAGACGCAGGCTCAAGGACATCGCTGATGTGTTTTAGATACTGGCCGCCGATATCCAGCTTGCGACAAAAGCGTGCGAACGCGGTCGCGCAAACCGCACTCGGCACCTCTCCCGAGTCAGTCGGATTGAAAATCGCCGTGCCGATTTCCATGCCTCCCGCCTCTGCCTCCGAGGCTTCGAATTTCTGCAGTGCAGCCTCCAGGAGCGTCTGCCGGGTGGTTTTTGCGTGGTTCTTGATCAAGCCCAGCAGGTGATGATTCTTCCACTCGCGGGACAGGACGGCGTCTTCGTTCGTAACGAGGCCAAAGAACCAGGATCGGATTTTCTCGCGCAACAACTTGCGTGCAAACGCTTCCGGGCTTTGTATTGCATCGAGCAGGGCGTCAAGGTCGTGCCTGGCCTGGTTGCTGCTGATCAGGCTGCTGCGAAAACTCCGGCGCAACTGCTCCGGCGCTTCGCTCAGCCAGGAGGGCAACTGATTCTTGATGAAGTCCAGGTGGGGCGTCAGGGGCGAGGCGGGTGTGTGCATTGCCGAAACGTGTTGGGGCATGGATCGAGCCCTCATGGGCTGTGGTTGGTCGCTCTCAGGCTATCCATGATTTTTTTGACGGGGCCCTAGCCCGTTAGCCCCAGTTGGGTGTTCATGGAAAAGCCGACCACTGTCGTCGGAATTGGTCAAAATTTGTGCTATATTCCGCGCCCGCGATTTTTCATCTCAACACCGGTTATCGTCATGCAAACAGCCAAGCCGTTATTTGACTATCCCAAGTACTGGGCCGAATGTTTCGGTCCAGCGCCATTCCTGCCGATGAGCAGGGAGGAGATGGATCAGCTTGGCTGGGATTCGTGCGACATCATCATCGTCACGGGTGATGCGTACGTGGACCACCCGTCCTTCGGCATGGCGATCATTGGCCGGCTGCTGGAGTCCCAGGGCTTTCGCGTGGGGATCATTGCCCAGCCGAACTGGCAGTCCAAAGAAGACTTCATGAAGCTCGGCGAGCCGAACCTGTTCTTCGGCGTCGCGGCCGGCAACATGGACTCCATGATCAACCGCTACACCGCCGACAAGAAAATCCGTTCCGACGACGCCTACACCCCCGGCGGGATGGCCGGCAAACGCCCGGACCGTGCGAGTCTGGTGTACAGCCAGCGCTGCAAGGAAGCCTACAAGCACGTACCGATCGTGCTCGGCGGCATCGAAGCCTCCCTGCGCCGCATCGCCCACTACGACTACTGGCAGGACCGCGTGCGCAACTCGATCCTGATCGACGCCGCCGCCGATATCCTGCTGTATGGCAACGCCGAGCGGGCCATCGTCGAAGTGGCTCAGCGCCTGTCGTGGGGCCACAAGATCGAAGACATCACCGATGTGCGCGGCACCGCGTTCATTCGCCGCGATACCCCGGCGGGCTGGTACGAAGTGGACTCCACGCGTATCGATCGCCCGGGCAAGGTCGACAAGATCATCAACCCGTACGTCAACACCCAGGACACCCAGGCCTGCGCTATCGAGCAGGAAAAGGGGCCGGTTGAAGACCCGGAAGAGGCCAAGGTCGTACAGATCCTGGCCAGCCCGCGCATGACCCGCGACAAGACCGTGATCCGCCTGCCCTCGGTGGAAAAAGTCCGTGGCGACGCGGTGCTCTACGCTCACGCCAACCGCGTGCTGCACCTGGAAACCAACCCAGGCAACGCCCGCGCCCTGGTGCAAAAGCACGGTGAAGTGGACGTGTGGTTCAACCCGCCGCCCATCCCGATGACCACCGAAGAAATGGACTACGTGTTCGGCATGCCTTACGCGCGCGTGCCGCACCCGGCGTACGGCAAGGAAAAGATCCCGGCCTACGACATGATCCGCTTCTCGGTGAACATCATGCGCGGCTGCTTCGGTGGCTGTACCTTCTGCTCGATCACCGAGCACGAAGGCCGCATTATCCAGAACCGCTCCGAAGAGTCGATCATTCGCGAGATCGAAGAGATCCGCGACAAAGTGCCGGGCTTTACCGGCGTGATCTCCGACCTCGGCGGCCCCACCGCGAACATGTACCGCATCGCCTGCAAGAGCCCGGAGATCGAATCCGCATGCCGCAAGCCGTCCTGCGTGTTTCCCGGTATCTGCCCGAACCTGAACACCGACCACTCCTCCTTGATCCAGCTGTACCGCAGCGCCCGTGCGTTGCCGGGTGTGAAAAAGATCCTGATCGCTTCCGGCCTGCGCTACGACCTGGCCGTCGAGTCGCCGGAATACGTGAAAGAGCTGGTCACCCATCACGTCGGTGGCTACCTCAAGATCGCCCCGGAACACACCGAGGAAGGTCCGCTCAACCAGATGATGAAACCGGGCATCGGCAGCTATGACAAGTTCAAGCGCATGTTCGAGAAGTACACCAAGGAAGCGGGCAAGGAGCAGTACCTGATCCCGTACTTCATCGCCGCCCACCCCGGCACCACCGATGAAGACATGATGAACCTCGCCCTGTGGCTCAAGGGCAACGGCTTCCGTGCCGACCAGGTGCAGGCGTTCTACCCCTCGCCGATGGCCACCGCCACCGCGATGTACCACTCGGGCAAGAACCCGCTGCGCAAGGTCACCTACAAGAGCGACGCGGTGACCATCGTCAAGAGCGAAGAGCAACGCCGTCTGCACAAGGCCTTCCTGCGCTACCACGACCCGAAGGGCTGGCCGATGCTGCGTGAAGCCTTGACCCGCATGGGCCGCGCCGACCTGATCGGGCCGGGCAAGGAACAATTGATTCCGTTGCACCAGCCGAGCACCGACAGCTACCAGAGCGCCCGGCGCAAGAACTCGACGCCGGCCGGCAGCCACAAGGTTGCCAAGGAAACCACTACCAAAATCCTCACCCAGCACACCGGCCTGCCGCCGCGTGGCAGCGACGGCAGCAACCCCTGGGACAAGCGCGAACAGGCCAAGGCTGCCGCGCAAGCGCGCAACAAACAGGTGGCCAAGGAACGCACGGATGCGGCGAAGGGCAAAGGCGGCAAGCCAACGCGCAAGCCGGTAGTGCCGCGTTGATCGCAGCCTGAAATACAAAACGCCAGCCTTAAGGGCTGGCGTTTTGCTTTCTAGGCGCTGGGTAGTCTGTTTGATAAGGTGGCGGGCATTGGATCGCTATCGGGGGCGAGCCCCTCCCACCGTTTGAATGTATTCACCGTTCAGACTGTGGGAGGGGGCTTGCTCCCGATAGCGTCAGTTCAGTCACCCCCCTTCAAGGAAGAGCACCCCCATGGGCAACCCCCTGGCCGGCATCGGCATGGACTTCAACCGCTCCCAGTTCCTGGCCCGCCAGCGCATCGAAAGCCAACTCAATCTGCCCCGCCTGTTTGCGGCCATCGATGGCGACCCCGGCATCGTCGGCGCGGGTGTCGTGTACATCGACGCTGATTTTAATGTCGTGACGCTGCGCGAATTCAAGCCCATCTGCAGCATCAAGCCCAAGCGCATCATTTTGCGTGAGGCGCAGAAGTACATAGCCCCCGCGCAGTTTGCCGATCAGGTAACCAACAATCCGCGTGAGTCTCGACTCGTGGGGGAGGCCGTCAATACGACATTGTCATGTGCCGGCGCGATTCTGGGTTGGATTGTGGTGTTCAGCGGCACTGTCGCCGTACCGTTCACGGGTGGCGCGAGCTTGGTGGTGGCGGGCCTGGGCGCCACCGCTGCCGCGGCCAGTACCGCGCAGTGCGTGGTGGGAGGCATGAGAACGTTCAACGAACTCAACGACCCGACCGCCAACGACGATATGGACAACGAGGAATGGTATCGCTATGCGATGCCGGTATTGGACGCGGCCTCGCTGTTGGGCGCCGGCGCCTCTACCCTGACGACTGTTCGACTGTTGCAGGCTCGAAAAGCAACGACCGGTAGAAGCTGGTATGAGCTGTCCAAGGGTTTGACCCGCCAGCAACGTAAGGCGCTCACCAAAGAGTTGCTAAGCCTGAAAGACCCAAGCCTGAGCAATAAGCTGCTGAAGTTGCGCCAGCGCTCCGGTGAGTTGGTGAAGCGCTATTCGGCGACCGAGATCAATCACGCGACTATTACGCAGATCAGGGACTCCCTCGGTGCCGCTATTGGTTTCACCGGCAGTGCAGTGTCCGGCAACATTCGAACCATCGCAGTAGGGTTGTACGAGGAGCTTGAGTGATGGTGCGCCAAGTCTCGTTAAAAGCTTTTTTGGCTGACTACTTCCCTGCGTTTATTTGTGCATTTTTCCTTGCCTGTTTTTCCCTGTCCGCTGCCATTTCATTGGCATCCAGTACCTTTTTCCGGGGTGAACCAGAGCGAGCGCGTTACTCCTTTGTGGCGGCGGTAGTCTTGGGGCTGCTCTTGGCGGTCAGTCACTTCTTCATGATTCGGGGGAGAGCCTGGGGCGTTTGGGCCATCGTCGCCTTCTACGCGGTGTGTTTTTTGATCGTATTACCAACCTATGGCTATCGGCCCCATATGGCTGCCTATGTCATTGGGTTGCTGTTTCCAATGCTGGGACTGCTGTTGCTCAACAGTAAGCGTCATCGGGCAATGCGCCGTCAGCTACGGGAAATCCGTCACCTGCGTGAAGCCAAGAGCGCCAAGCACAAAGCTCGCTGAATGGGTAGATTCACCCCCCCCAGCCTCGCACGCGCGCCATAAGTATGTGCAGCGCGTGCAACGAATCGCCCATTTGAAGGAAGATCACCCCATGGGCAACCCCCTTGTTCACGGTCCCGCTGGTGGTCGACAGCTATTTCCCGCGCCTGCCGCTGGAGGACAACCTCCGGTATTGCTTTTTCGGCGGCCTGGCGCTGACGTGGGGTGTGGTGCAGTGCAACTTCATGATCGCGCGCGGTCGGCCGCAGTGGGTACGGCCGCTGGCGACGCTGCTGGTACTCTGCATGTTGGCGGTGCTGCCCACGATCGCTTGCGGTCCACATTGGCTTTCGTTTGGCTTGAGCCTGCTGTTTCCCCTGCTGGGATTGCTGCTGCTCAACAGCAAGCGTCACCGTGTAATGCGCCGCAAACTGGTCGAAGTACGGCGGCTGCGGCAAGCCATCATCGCCACCCGCAAAGCTCGCTAGTTGGGTAGATTCGCCACTGATCGCCACACGGGCGCCACAAATACGTGCAACGCTCGCACCACTCCCCACCCGTTGGCGCCGTTTTGGTGCTGTACTGCACCGGGTCCATTGAGAAAGCGCAATGACCGCCGCGCTGGCATAAGTCTTGCGCGCGTTGTTCCCATGCTTTGGCTCGCAGGAGGCCGCCGTGTCGATTCATGTCGCGTTGCACCACGTTACGCATTACCGCTACGACCGCGCTGTCGAACTCGGCCCGCAGATCGTGCGTTTGCGCCCCACGCCCCACAGCCGCACGCGGATTCTGTCTTACGCGCTCAACGTGCAGCCCGAGCAGCACTTCATCAATTGGCAGCAGGACCCCCAGGGCAATTACCTGGCGCGCCTGGTGTTTCCGGAAAAGACCGCCGAGCTGCGCATCGAGGTCGACCTGGTCGCCGAGATTGCGGTGTTCAATCCGTTCGACTTTTTCCTTGAGCCCTACGCCGAGAACATCCCCTTCAGCTACGCCGCCGATGAGCAGCGCGAGCTGGCGCCGTACCTGGAAACCCTACCGCTGACGCCAACGTTTGCCGCCTACCTGGCCGGTATCGACCGCACGCCCTTGCCAGCGGTGGATTTTCTGGTGGGCCTCAACCAGCGTCTGGCCGCCGATATCGGTTACCTGATCCGCATGGAACCGGGGGTGCAGACCCCGGAATTCACCCTGCAGAACGCCTCCGGCTCCTGCCGCGATTCGGCCTGGCTGCTGGTGCAGTTGCTGCGCAACCTCGGGCTGGCCGCGCGCTTCGTGTCCGGCTACCTGATCCAGCTCACCGCGGACGTCAAGGCCCTCGACGGCCCGTCCGGCACCGAGGTGGACTTCACCGACCTGCACGCCTGGTGCGAGGTGTATCTGCCCGGCGCCGGCTGGATCGGTCTGGATGCGACGTCCGGCCTGTTCGCCGGTGAAGGCCACATCCCCTTGGCCTGCAGTCCCGATCCATCGTCCGCCGCGCCGATCAGTGGCCTGGTGGAACCGTGCGGCTGCGAATTCACCCACGAGATGTCGGTAGAGCGGATCTGGGAAGCCCCACGGGTGACCAAACCCTACACCGAAGCACAGTGGCAGGAGATCCAGGCCCTGGGCCAACAGATCGATAGCGACCTGCTCAAGCACGACGTGCGCCTGACCATGGGCGGTGAGCCGACCTTCGTGTCCATCGACGACCCCGACGGCGCCGAGTGGAACACCGCCGCCCTGGGCCCGGACAAACGGCGCCTGTCCGCCGAACTGTTCCAGCGCATGCGCCAGCACTATGCGCCGCAGGGCCTGGTGCACTTCGGTCAGGGCAAGTGGTACCCCGGCGAGCAATTGCCGCGCTGGTCGCTCAATGCCTACTGGCGCCGCGATGGCGTGCCGATCTGGCACAACAGCGCGCTGATCGCCGATGAGCAGCAGGACTATGGCGCCGACGGCGAGCTGGCCGGGCGCTTACTGGCCAGTGTGGCCGAACGTCTGAAATTGCCGGCGCGCTTCGTGTTCCCGGCCTTCGAAGACAACTTCTACTACCTGTGGCGTGAAGGGGCGTTGCCGCAGAACGTCACCGCCCAGGACCCGCGCTTGAGCGATGAGCTGGAACGCGAACGCCTGCGCAAAGTGTTCGCCCAGGGCCTGGATAAAGTTATCGGCCAGGTGCTGCCGCTGGCGCGCACCGCCGCCAATGATCGCTGGCAGAGCGGGCGCTGGTACCTGCGCGACAACCACTGCCGCCTGGTGCCGGGTGATTCGCCATTGGGTTACCGCCTGCCGCTGGCCTCGCAACCCTGGGTGACGGCAGCCGAGTACCCGTTCGTGCACCCCACAGACCCCAATCAGGATCTGCCGGCGTTACCCACCACCGCCCAACTGCACCATCACGGCGAACCCGCGCCAAGCGATGAGCGCGTGCCCGAGGTGGACGAGTCCGCCGACTGGCTGACGCGCACCGCGCTGTGCGCCGAAGCCCGGGAAGGGCGGCTGTACCTGTTCATGCCGCCGCTGGAACGGCTCGAAGATTACCTGGAACTGGTGGCCGCCATCGAAGCCACCGCCGAGGAGTTGCAGTGCCCGGTGCTGCTCGAAGGTTACGAGCCGCCGGCCGATACGCGCCTGAGCAACTTCCGCGTCACACCCGATCCAGGGGTGATCGAGGTCAACGTACAGCCGTCCTCTACCTGGAGCGAGTTGGTGGAGCGCACCGAATTTCTCTACGAAGAGGCGCGGCAAACCCGCCTGACCACGGAAAAGTTCATGATCGACGGGCGCCACACCGGCACCGGTGGCGGCAACCACTTAGTGCTCGGCGGCGCGACACCCAAGGACTCGCCATTCCTGCGCCGGCCCGACCTGCTGCGCAGCCTGATCAGCTATTGGCACAATCACCCGTCGTTGTCGTACCTGTTTTCCGGGCTGTTCATCGGCCCGACCTCCCAGGCGCCACGGGTGGACGAAGCGCGCAACGACGCGTTGTATGAGCTGGAAATCGCCTTTGCGCAAATGCCCGAACCGGGCGAAGAATGCCCGCCGTGGCTGGTCGACCGTCTGCTGCGCAACCTGCTGATCGACGTGACGGGCAACACCCACCGCGCCGAATTCTGCATCGACAAACTTTACTCTCCGGACGGCGCCACCGGACGCTTGGGCCTGCTGGAGCTGCGCGCGTTCGAGATGCCGCCCCATGCGCGCATGAGCCTGACCCAGCAATTGCTGCTGCGCGCCCTGGTCGCGCGTTTCTGGCGTGAGCCTTACGCGCCGGCGAAACTGGCGCGCTGGGGCACCGAGCTGCATGACCGCTTCCTGTTGCCGCATTTTATCGCGCAGGATTTTGCCGACGTGATCGACGAGCTCAACACGGCTGGCTACCCGCTGCGCGCCGAGTGGTTTGCCGCGCACCTGGAGTTCCGTTTCCCCAAAGTCGGCGACTACGCCGTCAGCGGCATCGAGCTGGAGTTGCGCCAGGCCCTGGAGCCCTGGCATGTGCTGGGCGAAGAGGGCGCGGTGGGCGGCACGGTGCGTTATGTGGACTCGTCGCTGGAACGCCTGCAAGTGAAGCTGACCGGCCTGGCGCCGCAGCGCTACCTGCTGACCTGCAACGGCATTCCCGTGCCGCTGCAGCCCACCGGCCGCGTTGGCGAGTTCGTCGCCGGCGTGCGGTATCGCGCGTGGCAACCGGCCAACTGCCTGCAACCGACTATCGCGGTGCATGCGCCGCTGGTGTTCGACCTGCTCGACACCTGGATGC
This sequence comes from Pseudomonas sp. MH9.3, assembly GCF_034354675.1. NCBI lineage: Bacteria > Pseudomonadati > Pseudomonadota > Gammaproteobacteria > Pseudomonadales > Pseudomonadaceae > Pseudomonas > Pseudomonas sp. MH9.3. The sequence goes on from NZ_CP133785.1 coordinate 4,347,221, forward strand.
AACGCTCGCTGGGCGGTTGCCAGTACCACGTCGCCCATCCAGGCGGGCGCAACTACGACAGCCTGCCGGTGAATGCCAATGAGGCCGAGAGCCGGCGCATGGCGCGGTTTTTCCGTCTGGGGCACAGCCCTGGGAAGCTCGCCGTGCCTACGGTGGTGCTCAACGATGAACTGCCGATGACGCTCGATCTGCGCCGCTTCCCCAATAAAAATGACTGAATGCAATTCAACCTGTGGGAGGGGGGTTGCTCCCGATCGCGGTATATCAGCCGATACATAAGTGACTGATCCGCCGCCGTCGGGAGCAAGCCCCCTCCTACATTGGATTGCGGCAAGTTTGAATTACACTGATCCCCCTTTGCCCTGCCGAGCGTTCCATGTCCGATTTGCTCGACCGTTACCCGCTGACCGCGGGCACCTATCACGAACTGCTGGATGACAGCGGTGCCGTGCGTGCCCATTGGCGGCGCCTGCTCGACCACCTGCAACGCAGCACGCCCAACCAGTTGGCCCAGCGCCAGGCGCTGCTGACCCGGCAGATCCAGGAAAACGGCGTGACCTACAACGTCTACGCCGACCCCAAGGGCGCCGACCGCCCGTGGGAGCTGGACCTGCTGCCCCATGTGCTGGCTGCCGATGAATGGCAGCACCTGGCGGCCGGTATCGCCCAGCGTGCGCGCCTGCTCAATGCCGTGCTCGCCGACCTGTACGGTCCGCAACGCCTGATTGCCGAAGGCCTGCTGCCGGCCGAGCTGGTGTTCGGGCATAACAACTTCCTGTGGCCGTGCCAGGGCATCCAGCCGCCGGACGGCGCGTTTCTGCACCTGTACGCCGTCGACCTGGCGCGTACGCCGGATGGTCGCTGGTGGGTGACGGCCGACCGCACCCAGGCCCCCTCGGGCGCCGGCTACGCCCTGGAAAACCGCACCATTGTGTCCCGCGCCTTCCCGGACCTGTACCGCGACCTGCAAGTGCAGCACCTCACCGGTTTTTTTCGCACACTCCAGGAAACCCTGGCGCGCCAGGCACCGGGCGACAACCAGCCGCCACTGATTGTGCTGCTCACCCCGGGGCGCTTCAACGAAAGCTATTTCGAACACCTGTACCTGGCCCGCCAGCTCGGCTACCCGCTGGTGGAAGGCGGCGACCTGACCGTGCGCGACAGTACCGTGTTTCTCAAAACCCTCAGCGGCCTGCGCCGGGTGCACGCGATCATGCGCCGCCTGGACGATGACTTCTGCGACCCGCTGGAGCTGCGCACCGACTCGGCACTCGGCGTGCCCGGCCTGCTCGACGCCGTGCGCCAGGGCAATGTGCTGGTGGCCAATGCCCTGGGCAGCGGTGTGCTGGAGTCCCCTGGGCTGCTGGGCTTTTTGCCGAAGATCAACGAGTTCCTGTTCGGCGAAACACTGATCCTGCCGTCGATTGCCACCTGGTGGTGCGGCGAGGCGCCGGTGCTGGCCAAAGCCCTGGAGAAACTGCCCGAGTTGCTGATCAAACCGGCGTTTCCCTCGCAGAGTTTCGCCCCGGTATTCGGCCGCGACCTCAACCCCGAACAACGCCAGGCCCTGGCCGAGCGCATGCGCGCGCGGCCCTACGCCTACGTCGCCCAGGAGCTGGCGCAATTGTCCCAGGCGCCGGTGTGGCACACCGTCGACGACCACCTGCAACACCGCGCCATCGGCATGCGCGTGTACGCCGTGGCCAGTGAGGACGGTTATCGCGTGCTGCCCGGCGGCCTGACCCGCGTGGCGGCCGATGCCGACGCTGAAGTGGTGTCGATGCAGCGCGGCGGCGCGAGCAAGGACACCTGGGTGCTCGGCGAGCGCGCCGCCGCTGGTGAGCTGTGGCGTGCACAACGCACAATTGGCGCCCATGACCTGGTGCGCCGAGACCCTTATCTGCCCTCGCGCGTGGTGGAAAACCTGTTCTGGTTCGGCCGCTATTGCGAGCGCTGCGATAACAGCGCGCGCTGGTTGCGTATCGTGCTCGCGCGCTATGTCGACGGCGACGACCCGCTGGCCTTGCAGGCGGCGGTGGAGCTGGGAGAAAACCTGCGCCTGCTGCCGGAGGAGGGCGAGTTGCCGGAGCGCCTGCTCGCGGCCTTGCTGGGAGATGACTGGCCGTCAAGCCTGCGCGCCAACCTGCAACGCTTGCAGTGGGCGGCGTCCCAGGTGCGCGGCAAGTTGTCCCGCGAAAACTGGCAGGCGCTGGTGGAGCTGCAGCGCGAAGCCATGGAGTTGGAGCGCGACGCTGCGGATGTGGGCGAGCTGCTGGACTTCCTCAACCGCCTGGTGATGTCCCTGGCGGCGCTGTCCGGCTTTGCCCTGGACGACATGACCCGCGACGAAGGCTGGCGCTTTCTGATGATGGGGCGGCGCATCGAGCGCCTGCAGTTCCTGAGCAGCAGCCTGGCAGCGTTCCTGCGCGGCGTGGCGGTGTTCGATCAGGCCGGGCTTGAGTGGTTGCTGGAGCTGGGCAACAGCAGCATCACCTACCGCTCGCGCTACCTGGCAGTGCCGCAGTTGATCCCGGTGCTCGACCTGTTGCTGCTCGATGAGCAGAACCCCCATGCGGTGCTGTTCCAGCTCAAACTGGTGAGCCGTACCTTGCGCCGCTTGAACGACGACTTCGGCGTGCCGCGCGAAACCGGCCTGGCGCCGTTGGTGGAGCGTCTGGCGCGTTTCGACCTGGCGTGCCTGGAGAACCCGCTGTTCGGCGAGCCCGGTGTGCGCGCCGCACTGAACGGTCTGGCCGACCTGTTGCAGGCGGTCGCCGATGAGAGCGGGCAAGTCTCGGATCGCCTGGCCCTGCGCCATTTTGCCCATGTGGATGATGTCAGCCAGCAGACGGTGTCGGTGTAATGAGCGCGCGCTATCAGATTTTTCACGATACCCACTACCACTATGACAGCCCGGTGTCCCTGGCCCAGCAGTTGGCCCACCTGTGGCCCCGGCCTTGCGCCTGGCAACGTTGCAGCTCGCAGCAACTGGACATCAGCCCCGAGCCGTCCTCGCGGCGCGACGAGCTGGATGTGTTCGGCAACCCGATCACCCGCCTGGCGTTCGAGCGGCCTCACGATGAATTGCTGGTCAATGCCAGCCTGAGCGTGGAAGTGCTGGCGCGGCCGGCGCTGGATTTTCGGCAGTCGCCGGCCTGGGACCGCACCCGTGACAGCCTGGCCTACAGCAGCCAGCCGCTGTCGCCAGAGCGGATCGAAGCTTGTCGCTACCGGTTCGAATCGCCTTACGTGCACCTCAAACAAATCTTCGTCGAGTTCTCCGCCAGCTGTTTCCCGCCCGGCGCGCCGTTGCTGGTAGGCACGCAGGCATTGATGGAAAAGATCTTCAGCGAGTTCACCTTCGATGCCGAGGCCACCCAGGTCGCCACGCCGCTGGTGGAAGTGCTGGAACGTCGACGCGGCGTGTGCCAGGACTTCGCCCACCTGATGCTCGCCTGCCTGCGCTCGCGTGGCCTGCCGGCGCGCTACATCAGCGGCTACCTGCTCACCCAGCCGCCGCCCGGCCAGCCACGGCTGATCGGCGCCGACGCGTCCCACGCGTGGGTTTCGGTGTTTTGCCCGGTGTCGGGCTGGGTCGATTTTGATCCGACGAATAACGTGCAGCCGGCACTGGAGCACATCACCCTGGCCTGGGGCCGGGATTTCTCCGATGTGTCGCCGTTGCGGGGGGTGATTCTGGGAGGGGGGAGCCATGACCCGGAGGTGCGGGTGACGGTGATGCCGCTGGAATAACTGTGGCAAGCGCGCTTGCCACAGTGTGGGGAATACTTATTCAGCCGGATCTTTTGGTGTTTCGCTCTCGTCGCTCGTTACTTCAGCATCTGCATCCGGGGTCTCGCCACCGGCTTCTTCGTCTGCAGCGGCTTTTTTGCGTTGCAGTTTTTCCTCTTTCTTCTGTTCCTTGGCCAAGTCTCTCTGACGTTTGGCGAAGGAGTAATTAGGTTTGGCCATGGGCGATCCTCTAGGGTCGAAGGGGAGGGGGGCGGCGCGCAGCTGCCTTTGGGTCGCTATGGTAGCAGCTTAGCGGCGCGGTTGGCGGCTGGCAGATTGTGCTGAGCAGTCTGATAGCCTAAAGTTGTATACAATCTGCCGGTGCAGATCATAAGAATTCAAGCCTGTCTGAGGCGCCCTTTGCGGTATTACGCGTTTTAAAACCTTGCCATGGAGATTCACATGTTTGCCAAAATCGTTGCTGTTTCCCTGCTCACTCTGGCCAGCGGCCAGTTGCTTGCAGCAGAGTGCGCGGTCACTGTTGATTCCACCGATCAGATGTCCTTCAACACCAAGGAAATCACGATCGACAAAAGCTGCAAGACCTTCACGGTGAACCTGGAGCACTCGGGCAACTTGCCAAAAAACGTCATGGGTCATAACTGGGTGCTGAGTTCTGCCGCCGATATGCCTGGCATCGCCAGCGACGGCATGGCCGCCGGTATCGACAATGGCTACCTGAAAGAAGGCGACACCCGCATCATCGCGCACACCAAGATCATCGGTGCCGGTGAGAAGGATTCGGTGACTTTTGATGTGTCGAAGCTGGCTGCGGGTACTGACTATGCGTTTTTCTGCTCGTTCCCGGGGCACATCTCGATGATGAAAGGTACGGTGGTGGTCAAGTAACACCGCGTTATCGTTTATCGGGAGCAAGCCCCCTCCCACATTCGACCGCATTCCAAGTGTGGGAGGGGGCTTGCCCCCGATGACTATCTGACAGTCAACACAAAACTACCTGACTCACCTCACGGCGCAAACGGCATCACCCGCTTGTGCTCGGTCTTGCGATACGTCTCGCAGATAATCCGGAACGCCTCTTCGCGCACCGGCTCACCGTGCAGGAACGCATCGATCTCGGCATAGGTCACGCCATGTGACGCTTCATCCGGCTTGCCCGGCGACAAATCTTCCAGGTCCGCCGTCGGCACTTTCTCCACCAGCGACTCCGGCGCGCCGAAGTAACGCGCAATCGCGCGCACCTGGTTTTTCACCAGCCCGCTCAAGGGGGCCAGGTCGCAGGCGCCATCGCCGAACTTGGTGAAGAAACCCATCACCGCTTCCGCCGCATGGTCAGTGCCGATCACCAGGCCACCGGCCGCGCCGGCGATGGTGTACTGCGCCACCATGCGCATGCGCGCCTTGGTGTTGCCCAGCACAAAGTCGCGGGACGCGGCGGGCTTGTCTTCAAACGCCGACACTTCAGTGGCCAGGGCTTTCACCGCCGGGCCGATGTTCACGGTGTGGCGCTCGTGCGGGTTGATGAAGTCGACCGAAGCCTGGGCATCGAGTTCGTCGAACTGGGTTTCGTAGGGCAGACGCACCGCGATAAAGCGATAGGCCTCGTCGCCGCTGCTGGCGCGCAGTTCCTGCATCGCGCGCTGGGCCAAAAGGCCTGCGGTGAGGGAGTCGACGCCGCCGCTGATGCCCAGCACCAGGGCCTTGAGTCCGGAATTGCGCAGGCAGTCCTGGATAAACGTTATGCGCCTGACCACTTCGGCCTCAAGGGCCGCCTGGTCGTTGAACGGCGCCTGGACCTTGAGCTGCTGCGCAATTTCACGCTGTACGGCTTGCATGGTTCACTCCTTGCTGGATAGGGCAGGTACTTTGAAAACGTGACGCAAATAGGCGACGAAATTGGGGTCGGTGCAGTGGGTCTTGCCCGCTTCATCGGAAATCTTCGCGACCGGCTGGCCATTGCAGGCGGTCATTTTAAGCACGATGCTCATCGGCTCCACCCCTGGAATGTCGCAGGTCAGGTTGGTGCCGATACCAAAGCTCACATTGATGCGACCGCGCAGCGCACGGAATATCTCCAGCGCCTTGGGCAACGTCAGGCTGTCGGAGAACACCAGGGTCTTGCTCATCGGCTCGATGCCCAGTTTGTGATAGTGGGCGATGGCTTTTTCGGCCCATTGCACCGGGTCGCCGGAGTCGTGGCGCAGGCCGTCGAACAGCTTGGCGAAGTACAGATCGAAGTCGCCGAGGAACGCGTCGGTGGTGATGCAGTCGGTCAGGGCGATGCCGAGCAGGCCACGGTATTCGCGCACCCAGCAGTCGAGCGCGGCGATCTGGCTGTCGATCAGGCGCGGGCCGAGTTGCTGGTGGGCCATGATCCACTCGTGGGCCATGGTGCCCAGCGGCTTCATGTCGAATTCGCGGGCCAGGTGCACGTTGCTGGTGCCCACGAAGCGCCCGGGGAAATCGTGCTTGAGCACGCTCACCACTTCTTCCTGCACGCGGTAGGAAAAGCGTCGGCGCGTGCCGAAATCCGCCACTTGCAGCTCCGCCAGCTCCTCGCTGCTCGCATGGGCGGTCAGCCAGTCGAATTTGCGATACAGCTGCTCGCGCGCCTGTTCGAGGATCACGCTCTGGTAGCGGTAGCGGTTACGCACTTCGCTGACAATCGCCAGCATCGGCACTTCAAACAGGATCACATGCAGCCACGGCCCGCGCAGGCGGATAAACAACTCGCCGTTTTCGATACCGGTCTGCACGTAGCGCAGGTTGAAGCGGAACAGCCCGAGGAAGCGCAAAAAGTCCGGCTTCATGAAACTGATGCGTTCCAGAAAGCCCAGTTGGTCGGGGCTCAGGCTCAGTTCGGCGAGGCGCTCGATCTGGTAGCGGATTTCCGCCAGGTACGGACGCAGGTCTTCGCTGTTGCGGCAACGAAACTCCCATTCAACGTCCACGTTCGGGTAGTTGTGCAGCACCGCCTGCATCATGGTCAGCTTGTAGAAGTCGGTGTCGAGCAGGTTCTGCACGATGCGATCGGCAAACACACTCTCGCTCATAACGGGAATCTCCAGACGGGTCGGCGATGGGCGCCGGCCTTTACGCATAATTGAGGAAAGAGCTAGTGGCGCATAGACCTGTAGGGTTTTGCCAGCGATTTTTTTTGCTGAGGCCACTGGCGCTATCGGGAGCAAGCCCCCTCCCACACTTGACCGGGTTGGCACATGAGTACACGGTCAACTGTGGGAGGGGGCTTGCTCCCGATAGCGGTATTCCACGCACTAAATGACTTGCTCCATCATCCACTTCACAAATTCGCGCACCTTGGGCACCTCTGCCGAATGCTCCGGATACGCCAGGTAATACGCATCCTGGCTGGGCATCGCATGCTGCCAGGGAATTACCAGCTTGCCCTCGGCCAGTTCCTCTTCCACCAGAAACCTCGGCAACAAGGCCACGCCACAACCGACCTGCGCGGCACGAATGCACATGTAGAAGGTGTCAAAACGTGGCCCGTGATAGCCGTGTTCGGTATGAAGCCCCTGATCGGCGAACCAGTCATGCCAGCCCTGCGGGCGTGAGGCGTTTTGCAGCAGCACCAGGTCGCTCAATTGCGTGGGGTCGGTGAACGGCGTCGCGGGCAGGCTTTCCGGGGCACACACCGGCACCAGTTCCTCGCTGAACAGCTTCAGGCTCTCGGTGCCGGGCCGCGAGCCCTGGCCGAAGTAGAAAGCCATATCGGCCTTGCCTTGCAGCAGTTCGTCCGGTTCCTGCTCGTTGCACAGGTCCAGATGAATCTGCGGGTGACGCAAACGCCAGCCCTTGAGGCGCGGCACCAGCCAGCGCGCGCCGAAGGTGTAGGGCGTGGACACGCGCAGCACTTCGGTCTCGCCGCCGTAGGAGCGTAGGTAGTGGGTGGACATCTCCACCTGCGTGAGGATCTTGCGCACTTCCACCAGGTAAAGATCCCCCGCCGGGGTCATCTGCAAGCGGCGGCGCACCCGGCGAAACAACAGGTGTTGCAGCAACTCTTCCAACTGCGCCACCTGCTTGCTCACCGCGCTTTGCGTGAGGTTGAGTTCCTCGGCGGCGCGGGTGAAGCTCAGGTGGCGGGTGGCCGCTTCGAAGCACTGCAGGGCGGTGATCGAGGGCAAATAGCGTTTGTTCAGCACGGCACGCCTCTTTTTATTCTTTGCATGAATAAACGGAATGATATCTCGCCTAATCGTCGTTTGTTGGCAAGTCTTGGGCCAGCTACAAATAGGCCCTGAATTGCCGTGCGTGTGGCGGCGCGATTTTTTGTGTGCAGATTGAAGGAGTGACCCATGGTTGCCGCATTGCTTGATCGTCTCGGGGTGAGCCCGGCGCTGTACCAGGCGGGTAAACAGCCCGTGCATTCGCCGATTGATGGCAGCCTGATCGGCAGTGTGCACTGGGAGGGTGCCGCCGAGGTGGAGCAACAGGTCAGTCGCGCCGAGCATGCATTCGACGCCTGGCGCAACGTGCCGGCACCGCGTCGCGGCGAACTGGTGCGCCAGTTTGGTGATGTGCTGCGCCAATACAAGGCCGACCTGGGCGAACTCGTGTCCTGGGAAGCCGGCAAGATCACCCAGGAAGGCCTGGGCGAAGTGCAGGAGATGATCGACATCTGCGACTTCGCCGTCGGCCTTTCGCGTCAGCTCTACGGGCTGACCATCGCCTCCGAGCGTCCCGGCCACCACATGCGTGAAACCTGGCACCCGCTGGGCGTGGTCGGCGTGATCAGTGCGTTCAACTTTCCGGTGGCCGTGTGGGCGTGGAACACCGCCCTGGCGCTGGTGTGCGGCAATGCGGTGATCTGGAAACCGTCGGAAAAGACCCCGCTCACCGCCCTGGCCTGCCAGGCATTGTTCGAGCGCGTGCTGAAGACCTTCGACGGCGCTCCGGAGTACCTCTGCCAGGTGATCATCGGTGGTCGCGATGCGGGCGCCGCGCTGGTGGATGACCCACGCGTGGCGCTGATCAGCGCCACCGGCAGTACGCGCATGGGCCGCGAAGTGGCGCCGAAAGTCGCCGCACGCTTTGCCCGCAGCATCCTCGAGCTGGGCGGTAACAACGCGATGATCCTCGGCCCCAGCGCCGACCTGGACATGGCGGTGCGCGCCATCCTGTTCAGCGCCGTCGGCACCGCCGGCCAGCGTTGCACCACCCTGCGCCGCCTGATCGCCCATGAGTCGGTCAAGGAGGAAATCGTCACCCGCCTCAAGGCCGCCTATGCCAAGGTGCGCATCGGCCACCCGCTGGAAGGCAACCTGATCGGCCCGCTGATCGACAAACACGGTTTCGACGCCATGCAGGACGCCCTGGAACAGGCGTTGAGCGAAGGCGGCAAGGTGTTCGGCGGCCAGCGCCAGTTGCAGGACAAATTCCCCAATGCGTACTACGTGTCCCCGGCCATTGTGGAAATGCCTGAGCAGAGCGACGTGGTGTGCACCGAAACCTTCGCGCCGATCCTTTATGTGGTTGGCTACAGTGACTTTGCCGAAGCCCTGCGCCTGAACAACGCCGTGCCCCAGGGCCTGTCGTCGTGCATCTTCACCCTTGATGTGCGCGAAGCCGAGCAATTCATGTCGGCGGTGGGCAGCGACTGCGGCATCGCCAACGTCAACATCGGCCCGAGCGGCGCGGAGATCGGCGGCGCGTTCGGCGGCGAGAAAGAAACGGGCGGCGGGCGTGAATCGGGTTCGGATGCCTGGCGCGGGTACATGCGTCGCCAGACCAACACCGTGAACTACTCGCTGGAGCTGCCGCTGGCGCAGGGCATTACCTTCGACTGATTCCCCAAGGCGGAGCGCGGTCAATGTGGGAGGGGGCTTGCTCCCACAGTTGATCGCATTTGCACATCAAGAATGGTTGTTTGTTGGGTCTCATCGGAGTCTGGCAATGGCACTGCGCGAAGCATGTTTGTGGGAACACCTCACCCCCGGCCGGCCCGACCGCGCCGCGCTCAAGGGCGAGGTCAAGGTGGATGTGTGCGTGATCGGCGCCGGCATCACCGGGTTGTCGGCAGCCATTCACCTGCTGGAGCAGGGCAAAAGCGTCGCCGTGCTCGAAGCCCATCGCACCGGCCACGGCGGCTCTGGGCGTAACGTCGGGCTGGTGAATGCGGGCCTGTGGATCCCGCCGGACGAGATCGAAGCCGGTTTTGGCGAAGCGGTGGGCAGCCAGCTCAACCGTATGCTGGGTGCGGCGCCGTCGCTGGTGTTCAGCCTGGTCGACACATACAACATCGATTGCCAATTGCGCCGCGAGGGCACCTTGCACATGGCGCACAACGCCCGGGGCGAGGCGGATTTACGCAGTCGTGAAGAACAGTGGAAGCGCCGTGGCGCGCCGGTCGAGCTGCTGACCGGTCAGGCCTGTGAACAGGCCACCGGCACCCGCAAAATTTCCGCCGCCCTGCTCGACAAGCGCGCCGGCACGTTGAACCCGATGGCGTATACCACGGGGCTGGCGAATGCCGCGGCCGGCCTGGGCGGGCAGATGTTCGACCATTCCCCGGTGACGCAATTGGAACGCCAGGGCGCGAACTGGTCGGTGCAGACGGCCCAGGGTTCGGTGCAGGCGGCCCAGGTGGTGATCGCCTCCAATGCCTACACCGAAGGCGAATGGACCGAGTTGCGGCGCAATTTTTTCCCCGGTTATTACTATCAGGTCGCCTCCGCGCCGCTCACCGATGATGCCGCCCGGCAAATCCTCCCCGGCGGCCAGGGGTCATGGGACACCCGTCAGGTGCTCAGCAGCATTCGCCGCGATGCCGATGGCCGCCTGTTGCTCGGTAGCCTGGGCAACGGCAATCAGAAGCCGGGCTGGTTCCTCAAGGCGTGGGCTGATCGGGTGCAACAGCATTACTTCCCGTACCTCAAATCGGTGCAGTGGGAATACACCTGGACCGGCTGCATCGCGTTTACCCCGGATCACCTGATGCGCCTGTTCGAACCGGCGCCGGGCCTGGTCGCCGTCACCGGCTATAACGGGCGCGGCGTCACCACCGGCAGTGTGGTCGGCAAGGCGTTTGCCGATTACCTGTGTCACCAGAATCCCCAGGCCTTGCCGATACCGTTTGCGCCGATGCAGCCCCTGGCTGGTGTGGGCGTGCGCAGTTGTCTGTATGAAGCGGGATTCTCGCTGTATCACGCCGGGCAATGCCTGCGAATCGTGATCTGAACAGCGACCCGGCGTGTAAAAGCCTGCCTCTTCCTGGCAGGCTTCCCATCTGTATTGGTGCAAGTCGTAGCAATCGCGCACTGTAAATGTGCAGTTCCGTTACGCCTGTTGTTACAGGTGCAGGCGCTGTCGTTTGCGGGTCCGGTTGCAGGTGCCACCGGGTCGGGTTGTACTTTTCTTGCCTGCTGGTTGCACCTATGCCGGCCAGAGGGTTGCACGTACTGGCAAGCGGCGCCGAAACGCCTGCAATAACAATGACACGGTGTCTTTTTGAAGAATAAAAAAGTAATGGCACGCGGCTTGCTCTGAGCTTTCGGTGAAAGGATGGAATGCAAGTCGTCGTGCCTAAAATCAAAAATACGGAGCACCACTCATGTCCCAGACGTTTTACAAGAAAGGTTTTCTGGCCCTCGCCGTTGCAGCGGCGCTGGGTGTTTCTACGTTTGTTCAAGCTGATGTGAAAATCGGCGTGGCGGGCCCGATGACGGGCGCCAACGCCGCTTTCGGTGAGCAGTACATGAAAGGTGCCCAGGCGGCGGCCGATGTGATCAACAAGGCCGGCGGCATCAACGGCGAAAAAATCGTGCTGGTGGCTGGCGATGATGCGTGTGAGCCCAAACAGGCCGTGGCCGTGGCCAACCGCCTGGCCGACCAGGACAAAGTGATCGGCGTGGTCGGGCACTTCTGCTCCTCCAACACCATCCCGGCGTCCGAGGTGTATGACGAGGCCGGCATCATTGCGATCACGCCGGGCTCCACCAACCCGCAAGTCACCGAACGTGGCCTGGGCGCGATGTTCCGCATGTGCGGGCGTGACGACCAGCAGGGCGTCGTCGCCGGCGACTACATCGTCGATGTGCTCAAGGGCAAGAAAGTCGCGGTCATCAACGACAAGGACACCTACGGCAAAGGCCTGGCCGACGCCACCGCTGCCCAGTTGACCAAGCGCGGCGTCAAGCCGGTGCTGGAAGAAGGCCTCACCCGTGGCGAGAAAGACTTCAGCGCCCTGGTCACCAAAATTCGCTCCACCGGCGCCGACGTCGTGTACTTCGGCGGCCTGCACCCCGAAGCCGGCCCTCTGGTGCGCCAGATCCGTGAAGCGGGCCTCAAGGACGTCAAGTTCATGTCCGATGACGGCATCGTCACCGACGAACTGGTCGCCACCGCCGGCGGCAAGCAGTACGTGGACGGTGTGTACATGACCTTCGGTGCCGACCCGCGCAAACTGCCGGACAGCAAGACCGTCGTGGAAGAGTTCCAGAAGAGCGGCTACGAGCCGGAAGGCTACACCCTGTACGCCTACGCATCGGTCCAGGCGCTGGCGGCCGGCTTCAATGGCGCCAAGTCCAACAAGGGCGAAGACGCTGCCAAGTGGCTCAAGGCTCACCCGGTAAAAACCGTCATGGGCGAAAAAGCCTGGGATTCCAAGGGCGACCTGAAAATCTCCGACTACGTGGTTTACCAGTGGGATAAAGACGGCAAATACCACCAGCTGGAAAAACAGAAGTAAGCCTGAGCACCACAGCTCCACTGTGGGAGGGGGCTTACTCCCGATAGCGGTATGTCAGGCAACACCTGCATGACTGACCCACCGTCATCGGGAGCAAGCCCCCTCCCACAGGAGACGGGGCTGTTATCGAGATCTGTTTTTTCCTCCAGAAGCGCCGCACACCCACCCGGTGTGCAGGTGCTCACCGCGTGAGATTTGCGTTATGGATGGTATTTTCCTGCAGCAACTGGTCAACGGCCTGACCCTCGGGTCGGTCTACGGCCTGATCGCCATCGGCTACACAATGGTCTACGGCATCATTGGCATGATCAACTTCGCCCACGGCGAGGTTTATATGATCTCCGCGTACCTCGCGGCGATCAGTCTGGCACTGCTGGCTTACTTCGGCATCGAATCCTTCCCGCTGCTCATTCTCGGCACCCTGATCTTCACCGTGGTCGTCACCGGCGTGTACGGCTGGGTGATCGAACGGGTTGCCTACAAACCGCTGCGCAACTCCACCCGACTGGCCCCGCTGATCAGCGCCATCGGGATTTCGCTGATCCTGCAGAACTACGCACAGATCGCCCAGGGCGCCAAGCAACAAGGCATCCCGACCCTGCTGGCCGGCGCCTGGCGCGTCGATATCGGCAGCGGGTTCGTGCAACTCACCTACACCAAAGTGTTCATTCTCGTGGCGGCGTTTGCCGGCATGGCCCTGCTCACCTACATCATCAAGTACACCAAGCTGGGCCGCATGTGCCGCGCGACGCAGCAAGACCGCAAGATGGCCTCGATCCTCGGTATCAACACCGACCGCGTGATCTCCTATGTCTTCGTCATCGGTGCCGCCATGGCTGCGTTGGCCGGCGTGCTGATCACCCTCAACTACGGCACCTTCGACTTCTATGCCGGCTTCATCATCGGCATCAAGGCATTTACCGCAGCGGTGCTCGGCGGCATCGGCTCCCTGCCTGGGGCGATGCTCGGCGGGATCATCCTGGGGATTTCCGAGTCGCTGTTCTCCGGGTTGATCAACTCCGACTACAAAGACGTGTTCAGTTTCTCCCTGCTGGTGGTGATTCTGATTTTCCGTCCCCAGGGCCTGCTGGGTCGCCCACTCGTGGCTAAGGTGTAAACATGTCTGCTGCCAAACCTATCGATATCAAGAAAAGTGCGGTCGATACGATCCTTGCCGGGCTGATTTCGTTGATCGTGTTCGGTCCGATCGTCGGCGTGGTCCTCGACGGCTACAGCTTCAATCTGGAACCGGCCCGCGTGGGCCTGCTGGTGGCCATCGTGATGGTCGGCCGCTTTGCCATGAGCCTGTTCCTGCAAACCCCCAGGGGCCTGAAGATCCTGCAGGGCTTCGAAAGCAGCGGCTCCGGCGTGCACGTGCGGGCGCCGGACTATAAATCGCGGCTGCGCTGGATCATCCCGGCGCTGATCGTGATCGCCATCGTGTTCCCGATCTTCGCCAACAAGTACCTGCTCACCGTGGTGATCCTCGGACTGATCTACGTGCTGCTCGGCCTGGGCCTGAACATTGTGGTCGGCCTGGCCGGTCTGCTCGACCTCGGTTACGTGGCGTTCTACGCCATCGGAGCCTACGGCCTGGCATTGGGTTATCAATACCTCGGCCTGGGCTTCTGGACGGTGCTGCCGTTGGCAGCCATCGCGGCGGCGTTAGCGGGGTGCATACTCGGCTTCCCGGTGCTGCGAATGCACGGTGACTACCTGGCCATCGTGACGCTTGGCTTCGGTGAAATCATCCGCCTGGTGCTCAACAACTGGCTGTCGTTCACCGGCGGGCCGAACGGCATGCCCGTGCCGTCGCCGACCTTCCTGGGCCTGGAGTTCGGCCGGCGCGCGAAGGACGGCGGGATACCCTTCCACGAATTTTTCGGCATTGACTACAACCCCAATATCAAATTCCTGTTCATCTACATCGTGTTGTTCCTGGTGGTGCTGGCCGTGCTCTACATCAAGCACCGCCTGACCCGCATGCCGGTCGGCCGCGCCTGGGAAGCCCTGCGTGAAGATGAGATCGCCTGCCGCTCCATGGGCCTGAACCATGTGCTGGTCAAGCTTTCGGCGTTCACCATCGGTGCATCGACTGCCGGCCTGGCCGGGGTGTTCTTTGCCAGCTATCAGGGCTTTGTGAACCCGTCGTCGTTCACCTTCTTCGAGTCGGCGCTGATCCTCGCCATCGTGGTACTGGGCGGCATGGGTTCGACGGTGGGCGTGGTGATCGCGGCGTTCGTATTGACCGTGGCGCCTGAGTTGCTGCGCAGCTTCTCGGAATACCGCGTGCTGCTGTTTGGCGTGTTGATGGTGGTGATGATGATCTGGCGACCACGCGGGTTGATCCGCATCAGCCGAACCGGTGTGACCCCACGCAAAGGAGTGGCGCCATGAGCAAGGAAGTCGTTCTGTCCGTGGAACACCTGATGATGCACTTCGGTGGCATCAAGGCCTTGAGCGATGTGAGCCTCAAGGTCGAACGCAACTCGATCTTCGCCCTGATCGGCCCCAATGGCGCCGGCAAGACCACCGTGTTCAACTGCCTCACCGGCTTCTACAAGGCCAGTGGCGGCAAGATCCAACTCAACATCCGCGGCAAGCAGACCAACGTGATCCAACTGCTCGGCGAACGCTTCAAGGTCACCGACTTCGTCTCGCCGAAAAGCTTCTTCAGTCGCGTGTACTACAAGATGTTCGGCGGCACCCACCTGGTCAACCGCGCAGGCCTGGCCCGTACGTTCCAGAACATTCGCCTGTTCAAGGAAATGTCGGTGCTGGAAAACCTGCTGGTGGCCCAGCACATGTGGGTCAACCGCAACATGCTCGCGGGCATCCTCAACACCAGGGGCTACCGCAAGGCCGAGAGCGATGCGCTCGACCACGCCTTCTACTGGCTGGAGGTGGTCGACCTGGTGGACTGCGCCAATCGCCTCGCCGGCGAACTCTCCTATGGCCAGCAGCGCCGCCTGGAGATCGCCCGCGCCATGTGCACGCGGCCGCAGATCATCTGCCTGGACGAACCGGCCGCCGGCCTTAACCCGCAGGAAACCGAAGCCCTCAGCGCGATGATTCGCCTGCTGCGCGACGAACACGACCTCACGGTGGTGCTGATCGAACACGACATGGGCATGGTGATGAGTATTTCCGACCACATCGTGGTGCTCGACCACGGCAACGTGATCGCTGAAGGCGGGCCGGAAGCGATCCGCAACGACCCGAAAGTGATTGCCGCCTACCTGGGCGCCGACGAAGAGGAGCTGGTATGAGCGGGCCTATCCTCGAAATGAAGGACCTGGACGTGTTCTACGGCCCGATCCAGGCCCTGAAAAAAGTCTCGCTGCACATCAACGAAGGCGAAACCGTGAGCCTGATCGGCTCCAACGGCGCGGGTAAGTCCACGCTGCTGATGTCGATCTTCGGCCAACCACGGGCAGAATCCGGGCAGATTCTGTACAACGGCGTCGACATTACCCACAAGTCGTCCCACTACATCGCCTCCAATGGCATCGCACAGTCGCCGGAAGGGCGGCGGGTGTTCCCCGACATGACGGTCGAGGAAAACCTGTTGATGGGCACCATCCCCATCGGCGACAAGTTCGCGCAGGAAGACATGCAGCGCATGTTCGAGCTGTTCCCACGGCTCAAGGAGCGGCGCAACCAGCGCGCCATGACCATGTCCGGCGGCGAGCAGCAAATGCTCGCCATCGCCCGTGCCCTGATGAGCCGGCCCAAGCTGCTGCTGCTGGACGAACCGAGCCTGGGCCTGGCACCGATTGTGGTGAAGCAGATCTTCTCCACGCTGCGCGAGCTGGCGGCCACCGGCATGACCATCTTTCTGGTGGAACAGAACGCCAACCACGCGCTGCGCCTGTCCGACCGCGCGTATGTGATGGTCAACGGCGAGATTCGCCTGACGGGCACCGGCAAGGAGTTGCTGGTGAACGAGGACGTGCGCAGCGCCTACCTCGGCGGGCACTGATCGCTGTGGGAGGGGCTTGCTCCCTCCCACACGGGTTTTGTGTGGTCCGCAAGACCCCTTTCGAAATTGTGGAAAACAAATCCAGCCGCCCTCCAAACCGCGACATATAGCCGCCGCAAATCCCTGTTTTGTCACAGTTTTGACTTGTCCCCATTCGCTGTGGAACCGGCTGTGGGTAACGTGGGTGTAGCTGGCTGAAAGCCTTTAACGCCGTGGCTTTCAGCGCGGTGGTCGTTTATTGATCAGCGGTTTTTTCGTGGCCTGTCGAGGGGTTTGTCAACCTGTTTAAAGACACAGGTATATGACCGATTGATGTCGGATCAGCCTGTGGATAAGTCTGTGACTAAACTCTGGAAAGACCTCCGTAGGGGCCGGATTAACTGGCCTGGAGCCATCGTTCGGTTTTTGCCTTTTCACCCAGGCCTACATACGGCCCGGTCCAGGTCAAGCAAAAAACTTTCTAAAATCGCCTGCGGGCCTTGTGTACAGCGGCCTGGAGCCTTTTCGACTTGCCCCCAAAGACTGTGGGCGCAGTTGTGGATAACCTGCGCGCATATGGCTGCAAGCCACGGTTCATAAGGCGTTGAATAAATCGATCAAAAAATGATCAGTTGGTGTGCCTGGCGGTTGCCGCAAGCGCCGTGTACGGGCATTCTGCTGGCAACTTTTTCCCGATGTTCGCAAGGAGACCACCATGTCCGACACGTTGTTTATTACTGGCGCCACCTCAGGTTTCGGCGAAGCCTGTGCCCGTCGTTTTGCCGAGGCCGGCTGGAAACTGGTGCTCACCGGTCGCCGTGCCGAACGCTTGAATGCGCTGGTCGAAGAGCTTTCCAAGCAGACCGAAGTACACGGCCTGGTGGTGGACGTGCGTGACCGCAAGGGCATGGAAGAGGCCATCGCCAACCTGCCGCCGTCGTTCGCGACCCTGCGTGGGCTGATCAACAACGCCGGCCTGGCCGTGGGCACCGACCCTGCGCCCAAGTGCAGCCTCGACGATTGGGAGACCATGGTCGACACCAACATCAAGGGCCTGCTGACCACCACCAACCTGCTGCTGCCGCGCCTGATTGCCCATGGGCGAGGCGCGGGCATCATCAACCTGGGCTCCATCGCCGGCAACTACCCTTACCCGGGCAGCCACGTGTATGGCGCGTCCAAGGCGTTCGTGAAGCAGTTCTCGCTGAACCTGCGTTGCGACCTGCAGGGCACCGGCGTGCGCGTGACCAACATCGAGCCGGGCTTGTGTGAGAGCGAGTTTTCGCTGGTGCGCTTCGGTGGTGACCAGGCGCGCTACGACGCCACTTACGCCGGCGCCGAGCCGATCCAGCCGCAGGACATCGCCGACACGATCTTCTGGGTGATGAACACCCCGGCGCACGTCAATATCAACCGCCTGGAGCTGATGCCGGTGAGCCAGACCTGGGCTGGGTTTGCGATTGAGCGGGGCGGTAAGTAAGGCTTTAAACCGGGTCGTTGCCATCGGGAGCAAGCCCCCTCCCACACTTGACGGTGTTCACACGTTTGAATGTGAGAACTCAGTCCCCTGTGGGAGCGGGCTTGCCCCGATGGCGTCAAATCGGCCAAAACAGGCCATAAGGTACACTCCCACCCTGAAAACCCCACCGCACCCGGCGGTTCAAAGGTTTTGACGGGAGGAAATGTGAGTAACCGAGGTGAGCAGGCACTGCTCAAACAATCGACGATTCTGATGTTCGCGGTCGCGATCGCCGGAATTGTCACGGGTGTGATATCCGGCGCCCAGTCCATTCTGTTCGACGGCTTCTTCTCGCTGATCGCCACCGCCATCAAGGTGTTGATGCTGATCACGGCCAAGCTGATCGCCAGGAAAAGCAACGAGCGTTTCCAGTTCGGCTATTGGCACCTGGAGCCGATGGTGTTGTTGATCGAAGGCAGTTTCCTGCTGCTGATCGCCCTCTATGCATTCCTCAACGGGGTGTTCGGCATTATCAACGGCGGGCGCGAGATCGAGTTGGGGCTGGTGATCATCTATGCGGCGGTGTTTACCGTCGTCGAGTTCGCTTACTTCTTCTATGTGCGCTACCGCAATCGCACGCTCAAATCATCGCTGATCCAGTTCGACAACATCAGCTGGCTGGTGGACGCGATGCTGTCGATAGGCTTGCTGTTCAGCTTCCTCGCCGCGCTGTTGCTCAAGTCCCGGGGCTATGGCGAGTGGGCCGTGTATGTCGACCCGGCGATCCTGATCCTGCTGGCCCTGAGCATGCTGGCGCCGGCCTTCAAGATCCTGCGTCCGGCGTTGCGCGAGGTGCTGGGGATCGCTCCGGATCACCTGGACGACAAGGTGCGTGAAGTGATGGACGCGGCCCAGGCCAGACATGGCTTCGACGACTACGTGTCCTACGTGCAGAAGCACGGGCGCGCGCGGTTTATCGAAATTCATGTGGTGTTGCCGGCGGATTACCCGGTGGAGAACGTGGCCACCTTCGACAGGCTGCGCGAAGAGATATCCACAGGGCTCGGCACGCCGGATGCGGCGCGCTGGCTGACGATCAGCTTTACCGGGGATCGCAAGTGGATTGCATGAGGCCGGTTAGACCGCGGTGAGGCAATCGCAGGCAAGCCAGCTCCCACATTCAGCACAGTCAAGTGTGAGAGGGGGCTTGCCCTAATGCCGTTCAGTTAAGCCAGCGTGTTTGACGGGGCGCCTAAGATCAAGATCAAGAGCGCGGCGGCCTGAGAGCCGACCGGAATGGTTTGCGAACTCTGTACAAAATGTGGGAGGGGGCTTGCTCCCGATGGCGTCGGCCCAGCAAACATTGATGTTGACTGACCCACCGCTTTCGCGGGCAAGTCGAATCGTCGCACCGCCGCTCCCATAGGGGAGCTGCGCTTAACTGACTGGCATTAGGGCTTGCCCCCGATGAGGCCCGAAAGGTCAGCGCAGATGCTTGATCAGCCCCTGATAGCAAGTCGCCAAATGATAAGGGGTGGTCGACGGCATATCCCGTCGGCTCACGACACCCTTGGCATCCAGGCATTCATGCCAGCCTTTTGCATGCAGGAAATGGTCTTGCAACGCCAGCAATTGGCGCTGCAACACTGCTTCGCTGCCCGGCCGCAACGTCAGCGCGCGCAGGTATTCGGCCTGGGCCCAGATACGCTGAGTGCCGTCACGCACATTGCCGTCTAGGTCGAGCATGCCGCTCACGGCGCCGCTCAGCTTATCCACACCCTTTTGCTCGGCGTAGACAAACGCCCGGCTGAGCGA
Source organism: Pseudomonas sp. MH9.3 (assembly GCF_034354675.1). Classification (NCBI taxonomy): domain Bacteria; kingdom Pseudomonadati; phylum Pseudomonadota; class Gammaproteobacteria; order Pseudomonadales; family Pseudomonadaceae; genus Pseudomonas; species Pseudomonas sp. MH9.3. The sequence continues at coordinate 4,366,919 of NZ_CP133785.1, forward strand.
TGCATGCAGCGGCGTGCCGCGCAGCACCTCGGATGAGTCGAGCAGGAAGAACCATTCGAACTGATGGCCCGGCTCGAACCAGTTGTCCACAGCGCCCAGCGGCTTTTCCAGCATCACGCCGTGCCCCGGGTCGATGAAGCGCCGCTGCATGGCCGTCGCCAGGTTCAGCAGGGCGGTTTGCACGTGTGCGTCTTCACGCACCGCCAGGGTGGCGAGGAACGCTTCGGCCAGGTGCATCAACGGGTTTTGCAGCGGGCCGGACGAGAGTGACGACCAGTCGCGCTCCAGCACCGCGTCGTACAGGCCGTCACCGCTGGCGAACCGCTGGGCAACCACTTCGAGCGCGGCATTGAGGACCGACGCCACCAGCGGCTCGCGCACCTTGGCCCAGTAATGGGCGCAGGCGAAGATGATGAAGGCATGGGTGTAGAGGTCTTTGCGCGTATCCAGCGGTTGGCCCGCCGGGTCGATGCTGTAGAACCAGCCGCCGTGTTCGGCGTCATGGAAGTGCTGTTGCAGGGAGCGGAACAGCGCAGCTGCGCGCGCGTGCGCAAAACCGGCCTCGGGCTCGCCGATCAGGCTGGCAAACAGGTACAACTGACGGGCGCAGGCCATGGCGCGGTAGCGCTGGGGCGGCAAGGGCTGGTGATCGGCGTCCAGTGCCTCGTAGGGCAGCGCCAGCTCGGCATTCCAGCCCGGGCCTTGCCAGAGTGGCACGATCAGATCATGGAAATGGTTGAGCACGGTATTCAAAAGCGGTTGGGAAGCGCTGGGCATCGGCTGGCGTCGTCACGGCAGGGGTGTAGGCGCGCATGGTAGCAGGCTTGGGTGCGGTGGTGTCTGCGCCACCGTTATCGCGGGCAAGCCCGCTGCCACATTTTTGAATGGCGAATCCGCTCAAATGTGGGCGCTGGCTTGCCTGCGATGGGGCCGGCACAGGTGCCGAAATCAGCCCGCGAGCAACCACACGCCAGTCGCCGCCGAAGCCGCCCCAGCCACCCGCACCAACGGCGCCGCCGCGGCCGGCAGCACGCGCACCACGGCATAACCGGCAGCATGCAACAGGGCCGTCGCACCGACAAACCCCGCCGCATACGCCCAGGGGCTGGACATCTCCGGCAGTTCCAGACCATGCGCCACGCCGTGGAACAGCGCAAACAGCGCCGTCGCACCCACTGCCACAAACAGCGGCGGACGCACCGCCAGCGCCACCGCCAGGCCCAGTGCAAGCACCGAGGCAGCGATGCCGCTTTCCAGCGCCGGCAATGCCAGGCCTTCAAACCCCAGCACGCCGCCGATCAGCATGGTGCCGACGAAGGTGCACGGCAGCGCCCAGCGTGCCGCGCCTTTTTGCTGGGCGGCCCACAGGCCCACCGCGAGCATGGCCAGCAAGTGGTCGATGCCGCCCAGAGGATGGCTGATGCCGGCCACCAGGCCGTTGTCGCCATGGCCCGGATGGGCGAAGGCCAGGGCAGGGGCCAGCAGCAGTGCGGCGGCGGCGAACAGTTTGTTGAGGCTCATAAACAGGCTCCGTAATGGGTTGATCAGGCGGCGGTCAGCAGGCCCTGGCGTTCGATGAAGGCGACGATCTCGTCCAGGCCGACGCCGGTTTTCTGGTTGCTGAACACAAAAGGTTTACCGTTGCGCATGCGCTGGGTGTCGCTGTTCATCAGCTCCAGCGAGGCGCCCACCAGCGGCGCCAGGTCGATCTTGTTGATCACCAGCAGGTCGGATTTGCAAATACCGGGCCCGCCCTTGCGCGGCAGCTTGTCGCCGGCCGACACATCGATCACGTAGATAGTCAGGTCTGACAGTTCCGGGCTGAAGGTGGCCGACAGGTTGTCGCCGCCGGACTCCACCAGGATCAGGTCCAGGCCGGGAAAGCGCCGGTTGAGCTGGTCGACCGCTTCGAGGTTGATCGAGGCGTCTTCGCGGATCGCCGTGTGCGGGCAGCCGCCGGTTTCCACACCGATGATGCGCTCCGGCGCCAGGGCCTGGTTGCGCACCAAAAAGTCGGCGTCTTCGCGGGTATAAATATCGTTGGTGACCACGGCCAGGTTGTAGCGATCGCGCAGCGCCAGGCACAGGGCCAGGGTGAGGGCGGTCTTGCCGGAGCCCACCGGGCCGCCGATGCCGACACGCAGGGGTTGTGAGTTCATGTGCTTCTCCACATCAAGGGAATTTAGGAACGGAACAGGCGGCTGTATTGGCGTTCGTGGGCCATGCACGCCAGAGACAGGCCGAACGCGGCGCTGCCTGTTGAGTTGGGGTCGATGCGTGCGGCGTCCTGCTGGGCCTGCTGCAGCAGCGGCAGCAGTTCACTGGTCAGGCGCTGCGCGGCTTGCTGGCCCAGGGGCAGGGTTTTCATCAGCACCGCCAGCTGGTTTTCCAGCCAGCTCCACAGCCAGGCGGCGAGGGCGTCGTCGGGGCTGATGTGCCAGGCGCGCGCGGCCAGGGCCCAGCCCAGGGCCAGGTGAGGTTCGGCGCGCAGAGCGAGAAAGTCTCGGGCCGCGTCATCCAGTTCGGGCAAGCCATTGAGCAGCTGCTGCAGCGAGTAGCCCATCTGCCGGCTCTCCTGGTACAGCTCGCGGGTCTCACGGCTGGCGCGGTGCTCTTCGCACAGGTGCGCCAGTTGCGACCAGTCATCAACAGCGGCGGCACGGCAGTGGGCGAGCAGCAGCGGCGCTTCGAAGCGCGCCAGGTTAAGCAGCAACTGGTCGCTGATCCAGCGGCGTGCGCTGGCGGCGTCCGGCACGCGGCCGTTGTCCACGGCCATTTCCAGGCCCTGGGAATAGCTGTAGCCGCCAATCGGCAATTGCGGACTGGCCAGGCGCAGCAATGCCCAGGCTGGATTCATGTACGCACGCCGAATTGATGCAGTTTGGGCGGGTAGTTGAAATCTTCATCGCCATGGCGCGAGTGATGATGGCCGCCGCCGTAGGCACCGTGTTCCGGCTGGAACGGCGCCTCGATGGTTTCGGCCTGCGCGCCCAACTGTTCAAGCATCGCCTTGAGCACGTAGTCATCGAGCAGGCGCAACCAGCCATCGCCGACTTGCAGGGCCACGTGGCGGTTGCCCAGGTGGTAGGCGGCGCGTGTCAGTTCAAACGCGCTGCTGCAGGTGACGTGCAGCAGCTGTTCTGGCCGTGCGCACACGCGTACCACCCGGCCGTCTTCAGCCTGCAGGTATTCGCCGTCATGCAGCGGTGGCTGGCCACGCTCCAGAAACAGGCCGACGTCTTCGCCGTCGGCACTGAAACAGCGCAGACGGCTTTTGCTGCGGGCTTCGAAGTTGAGCAGCAGCTCGGCGGCCCATTGGGCCTGGGGGGCGATTCGGCGGTGGATCACCAGCATCAGAGGGCTTCCAGCTATGAGCGATAACGGAGCTAGAGCAAGGGGCTTGCCAACCCGGGGCGGGTTGTAGGAATTGCCTGTCGGCGCGCGCCGTTGTGCCTCCGAATAGGGCGGCGGCTTGTTCAGGGCGTGACTCAATGTGGTGCATTGCGTGTGCTAGGGCACTGGATGAGGGCGTTTTTGCCTGGCGGCCTATTCGGTGCTGCCCAGGCCTTGCCAGTGCTTGAGACCAATAAAGATAAAGCGCAACTGCTGGGTGATTTTCGCCTGGGGCGTGAGGTGTTCAGGCAGGGCGTGGGCGGGCGGGTCGATGATATCGGGCAGGGTGGCGAACACGCTCTTGACGATCAGGTCGGCCATCACGTGCAAACCGTCGGCCTGCAGGTGCGCCAGCTTGGGCATGCGGGTGAGGTCGGCGGCGAGGTCGCGGGTGATGTCTTCGCGCAGGGCCGCGATGGCCTGACGCACGGCGAGGCAGCCGCCGTATTGCTCGCGGGCCAGGAACAGGAATTGCGAACGGTTGGCCGATACCACGTCGAGAAAGATCCGCACCGAGGCATCGATGATGCCGCCCATCACGAATTCGTTGTGGCGTACCAGGCGAATGGTGGCGCGAAAGGTCTGGCCGACCTCGCTGACCAGCACGAGCCCGAGCTGATCCATATCGGCAAAGTGCCGATAGAAACCGGTAGGCACGATCCCGGCGGTTTTGGCCACTTCGCGCAGGCTCAGGCTGCCGAACCCACGGCCGCACTCCATCAGATGGCGGGCTGCGTCCATCAGGGCGAGGCGGGTCTGTTGCTTCTGTTCGGCACGGGGCAGCATGGCGGGTGAGCTTTGTCGGCAAGTACAGCGACGCACTCTAGCAAAAGCGCTTTGCCGGCGTCGAACTTGGCGGTATGAAGCGAGGGCGTTGCGTGAAATCGGGGGGGGCAGACGTTAGTGACGTTGGCGAGCAAGCTCGCTCCTACGGATGTCGGAGCGAGCTGTCTGGGCCACCACAGGCTCAGCTCTGTGCTTGATGCAGGTCTTGCAGGCGATCAGCACCACCTTCGGCAACGCCTTCAGTGTAGGCACGCTCGTTGGCTTGCTCGGCGCCGCCTTCAACCAGGCGTTTTTCTTCCAGGCGGTGCCGGCCGTTTTCGCTCAGGCCTTCGGTGTAAGCGCGTTTGTTGGCTTGCTCCGAACCGTTTTCGGCAACGCCTTTGGCGTAGTCGCGGTTCTCATCTTCTTGCGAGCCGCTGCGGGCCAGAGTCTGGCTGGACTGAACGGCCTGAGCCTGGTGTTGCGGGATAGTCTGCTCGGCGGCTGGCAGGGCGAAGGCACTGGAAGCCAGGACAGACAACAGGACGGTAGCGAGTACTTGGCGTTTCATGATGGTTGCTCCTTGGGAGGGCGATAAAGTGGGTACAGGACTCATGCTACTCTCGATATATCGATATAAAAGTTCATAAACGCAATGGTAATAATCAACACAATTGATGGTTCAAGCGGAGGGCTCTAGATCGGGCCTCTCAAGCACGCGGTTTTGCACCCAAGTGGGTATTTTCGACACAATGGCGGGTAGCAATGGTGCAGGCGAGCAGGCGAAATCTGTCGGTCCGGTCAGAAAAAAAGCGTTCTGCGGTTAAATCCATCAATGGGTTAAACCCTGCTGAGGTTTGCCAGTCGTACCCTTATGAGCTGTATTCCAGCTATCCGTGTTCAGGAGTTCTGTGCAATGACGCGCACTCGTAAAATCGTCGCCTGGTGCTGCGCCGGCTTCGCCGTATTGATCGCCGTGGTGGTGGTGTTCCTGGTGTTTTTCGACTGGAACCGCATCAAGCCGCCGCTCAATGCCAAAGTCTCCGAAGAGCTGCATCGTCCGTTCGCCATTAATGGCAACCTCGCGGTGGTGTGGCAGCGCGAACCCGAGGAAGGCGGTTGGCGCGCCTGGGTGCCGTGGCCCCATGTGATCGCCGAGGACCTGACCCTGGGTAACCCGGACTGGTCGAAGCAGCCACAGATGGTCACCTTGAAAAAAGTCGAGCTGCGCATTTCGCCGCTGGCCTTGCTGGCGCAGCGCGTAGCGATTCCGCGTATCGACCTCACCGAACCGAGTGCCCAGTTGCAGCGCCTGGCCGATGGCCGCGCCAACTGGACCTTTACGTTCGACCCCAAGGACCCGGACGCCGAGCCGTCCAACTGGGTGGTCGACATCGGCGCCATCAAGTTCGACAAGGGCCACGTGACCCTCGACGACCAGACCCTCAACACCCAGCTCGATGTGATCATTGACCCGCTGGGCCAGCCGATTCCCTTTGCCGAAATCGTCGGCGACGCCGATGCCAAAAAGGCCCTGGAAAAAGGCGCTGCGCCGCAGGATTACGCGTTCGGCCTCAAGGTAAAAGGCCAATACCATGGGCAGAAACTCGATGGCAGCGGCAAGATCGGCGGCCTGCTGGCCCTGCAGGACGCGGCCAAACCGTTTCCCCTGCAAGCCCAGGTCAAGATAGGCGACACCAGCATTGCCGTGGCCGGTACCCTGACCGACCCGCTCAACCTCGGTGCGCTTGACCTGCGCCTCAAACTCGCTGGCGCGAGCCTGGGCAACCTCTACCCGCTCACCGGCGTGACCCTGCCGGATTCGCCGGCCTATTCCACCGACGGTCACCTGATCGCCAAGCTGCATGAAGCCAGCGGTGCGTCGTTCCGCTATGAAAACTTCAACGGCAAGATCGGCAACAGCGATATCCACGGCGACCTGGCCTACGTCGCCAGCCAGCCACGGCCCAAGCTCAGCGGCACCCTGTTGTCCAACCAGTTGCTGATGACCGACCTTGCGCCGCTGATCGGCGCCGACTCCAACGCCAAGCAAAAGGCCCGTGGCGGTGCGAGCAAGCAGCCGGCCACCCGGGTGCTGCCAGTGGAAGAGTTCCGTACCCAGCGCTGGCGTGAAATGGATGCCGATGTGGAATTCACCGGCAAGCGCATCGTGCACAGCGCCGACCTGCCCTTCACCGACCTTTACACCCATGTGGTGCTCAACGATGGCGAACTGAGCCTGGAGCCGCTGCGTTTCGGCGTGGCCGGCGGCAAGCTCGATGCGCAGATTCGCCTCAACGGCCGCATCACTCCGATGGAAGGCCGCGCGAAACTCAGCGCGCGCAACTTCAAGCTCAAGCAGCTGTTCCCGACCTTTGAACCGATGAAAACCAGCTTTGGCGAACTCAACGGCGATGCCGACATCGCTGGGCGCGGCAACTCGGTCGCAGCCTTGCTGGGCAGTTCCAACGGTGACCTGAAGATGCTGATCAACGACGGCGCCATCAGCCGTGGGCTGATGGAGATCGCCGGGCTCAACGTGGGTAACTACGTGGTTGGCCGCCTGTTCGGCGACAAGGAAGTGAAGATCAACTGTGCGGCGGCGGACTTCGGCATCAAGACGGGCCTGGCGACCACCCGGCTGTTCGTGTTCGATACCGAGAACGCCATCATCTACATCGATGGCACCGCGAACATGGCCACCGAGCAGCTTGATCTCACGATCACCCCGGAATCCAAGGGCTTCCGTCTGTTCTCGCTGCGCTCGCCGCTGTACGTGAACGGGCCGTTTATCAAGCCTAACGCTGGCGTCAAAGCCATCCCGCTGGCCCTGCGTGGCGCGGGGATGGTGGCATTGGGCGTCATCGCAGGTCCGGCTGCCGGCCTGCTCGCGCTGGTGGCGCCGAGCGGCGGCGAGCCCAACGAGTGTGCGCCGTTGCTGCAGCAGATGAAGGAAGGCAAGGCGCCCAAGACCGTTAAATAACTGACGGCGCATGGTCCGATGTGGGAGGGAGCAAGCCCCCTCCCACCGTTTATTTTCGGTGTGGCAAAAAAAGAGGGGAGAGCCGTTTAACCGGCTCTCCCCCCTCTTTTTTGTGCGACTTTTTCGTGCGACGACTTACAGGCTTTCGAGAATGTCCGCCATGTCGTCGGCATGCTCTTCTTCCTGAGCCAGAATCTCTTCAAACAGACGGCGGGTGGTTGGATCCTTGTCGCCGATGTACTGGATGATTTCGCGGTAGCTGTCCACGGCAATACGCTCGGCCACCAAGTCTTCGTAGACCATTTCCTTCAGCGAATTACCCGCCACGTACTGCGCGTGGGAGTTTTTCGACAGCAGGTCAGGGTTGAACTCCGGCTCGCCGCCCAGTTGCACGATGCGCTCGGCAAGTTTGTCGGCGTGTTCGGCTTCCTGGGTCGCGTGCTCGAGGAATTCATCGGCGGCGACGGAGGCCTTGATGCCGCTGGCCATGAAGTAGTGACGCTTGTAGCGCAGCACGCACACCAGCTCAGTGGCCAGCGATGTGTTGAGCAGGCGAATGATCTCTTCGCGGTCGGCGTTGTAGCCTTCGGTCACGGCACCGTTTTCGACGTTCTGGCGGGCGCGGCTGCGCAGGGTCGCAACGTCAGTCAAGTTTGCTTCGGTCATCTCAATCTCCTGGTGCTAATCCGGTTGTACGCCACGCTCTGTCGGCGTGATCGCTACAGGTTGTGAGTCGCGGCCAGGGCAAAAAGTTTTATCGGATTTTACCGGATGTGTCACGAGGGCCTGGCTGACGGTTCTGGCTCACCGGTGTCGTCCAGCGCTCCGACAGGATCACCCCGCCCAGGGTCAGCAAGCCGCCCAGCAAGTGATACAGCGCCAGTTCCTCTTTCAGCACCACCGCTGCAATCAGCGCGGTGATCAACGGCAGCAGGTTGAAAAACAGCGTTGTGCGGCTCGGGCCCAGGGTCTTCACCGAATGCATCCACGCCAGCGGCGCCAGCATCGAGGCCAGCAAACAGGCGTACAGCACCAGTGGAATGTTCGCCCAGCCCAACCCTGTTTTGGGCGAGAACAGGAACAGCGGAAACAGCACCACCACCGCCACCAGCACCTGCAAGTACAACAACACCAAAGGCGGCAGGCGCAGTTGCCATTTTTTCAGCAGGGTGCTGTAGACCGCGTAGGCCAGGGTGGCCACCAGCATCATGCCGTCGCCCAGGTTGACCCCGTGTTGCAGCAGCGCGCCCAGGCTGCCGGACGACACCACCACGACCACGCCGGCAAACGACAGCATCGCCCCGGCAAGCGCGCCGTACGTGAGGCGCTGGCCCAGGCTGATAATCGCGGCAGTCAGCGCCATCAACGGCATCAGCGACAGGATGATGCCCATGTTGGTCGCCGAGGTCAGCGTCGCTGCGTAATAGGCCAGGCTCTGATACACCGCCATGCCCAGCACGCCCAGCACGAAGACCTTGCCCAGGTTAGGGCGGATTAACGGCCAGTGGGCAATCACCGGTTTAAGCATGAACGGGGTGAACAGCAGCGCCGCCAGCAACCAGCGGTAAAAGCCGATTTCGGCCGGGAAGATCGAGCCCACCGCCAATTTGTTGATCACGGTGTTGCCGGCCCAGATAAAAATGGCCAGCAGGGGATACGCGTATTGCATGAACATCGCCGTATAGATGGATGGGCGAGGATTATCCACCGTCCGCGCAGGAAGGTGTAACAGGGTTTGACTACACTCTGCCAAGGCCGTGCCCGTCGGCGCGGTAACCGGGAGAAAACTCCATGAAGATGCTGCGTATTCCTTTGCTGATGATGGGACTGTTGCTGTGTTCCCAAGGCTTTGCCGCCACTGCCCAGCAAAACAAGATGACCACCTGCAACGCCGAAGCCACTACCAAGACCCTCAAGGGCGACGAGCGCAAGGCCTTTATGAAGACCTGCCTGTCGGCCCCGGCCGCCAATGACGCCAAGGCTGTCACGCCGCAGCAGCAAAAGATGAAGGACTGCAACGCGTCAGCAAAAACCAAGGCGCTGGCCGGCGATGCGCGCAAGGCCTACATGAGCACCTGCCTCAAGGGCTGACGACGCTTTTGTAGCCACTGGCAATCGAGTGTGGGAGGGGGCTTGCCCCCGATAGCGGGATGTCAGGTAAAAGATGTGCTGGCTGACTGACCGCCATCGGGAGCAAGCCCCCTCCCACACTTGATCGCATCCCCCTCGCTTGATTCCCTCAAGGCTGGCAGACTGCCCATCCTTTTATCGCCGTTCGTTCTGAGGCTGTATGCCAACGTTTTCTCAGCGTCACGTGATATTGCTGGCCAGCTACATCATTATTCTCGGCGGGTTGCTGCTGGTGCTGCCGCTGAAGTTGCTGCCCAGCCTGCTGGCAGGCCTGTTGGTCTATGAACTGGTCAACATGCTCACCCCCCAACTGCAGCGGCTGATAGAGGGTCGCCGCGCGCGCTGGCTGGCGGTGGCGTTGCTCGGCACGCTGATCGTCAGCGTGCTGGCGCTGATCTTCGCCGGCGCCATCAGCTTTCTGCTGCACGAAGCGGAAAATCCCGGCGCCTCTCTCGACAAATTCATGGGCGTGGTTGACCGTGCACGCGGCCAGTTGCCGCCGTTCCTCGACGCCTACCTGCCCGCCAGCGCCGCCGAATTTCGCGTTGCCATCGGCGACTGGTTGAGCAAGCACCTGAGCGAACTGCAACTGGTGGGCAAAGACGCTGCGCACATGTTTGTCACCCTGCTGATCGGCATGGTACTCGGCGCCATCATTGCCCTGCAGCGCGTGCCCGACCTGACCAAACGCAAACCCCTGGCCGCCGCGCTGTTCGACCGCCTGCACCTGCTGGTGCAGGCCTTTCGCAACATCGTTTTCGCGCAGATCAAGATCGCTGCGCTCAACACCGCTTTCACCGCGATCTTCCTGGCCGTGGTGCTGCCGCTGTGCGGCATCCACCTGCCCCTGACCAAAACCCTGATCGTGCTGACCTTCCTGCTCGGCCTGCTGCCGGTGATCGGCAACCTCATGTCCAACACCCTGATCACCATCGTCGCGCTGTCGCTGTCGATCTGGGTGGCATTGGCCGCGCTGGGCTACCTGATCGTGATCCACAAGGTCGAATATTTTCTCAATGCCCGCATCGTCGGCGGGCAGATCAGTGCCAAATCGTGGGAATTGCTGCTGGCGATGCTGGTGTTTGAAGCCGCGTTCGGCTTGCCAGGTGTGGTGGCGGGGCCGATTTACTATGCGTACCTCAAGAGTGAGCTGAAGCTGGGTGGGATGGTCTGAGGCAATAACCCAGGCGCATTTGCTTCTTGGACTTTAAAGGGAATTAGGGGACGGCCAGCGATGAGTGATCAACTTCGCTGCGGGCGATCCCGACGGGCAGAGCAATGACCGCTTCAATGCGTGGAATTACCTGGTGATCGTGTCGGGTATCGCTGTCTGGTGCCTGACGGTTTTGAGACTCTGGATGTTTTATCCGCGCTGAGCAGTCTCTCGACAGGACCAAAATGTGGGAGGGGGCTTGCCCTCGACGGAGGTGTGTCAGTCAGCGCCTCTGGCACTGACCTGCCGCTATCGGCAGCAAGCCCCCTCCCACCTGCCTATCCGCAACGTTTGGGACATCAGCTGCCGTAGCGCTTGCTCGCCTCAATCGCCAAACCACTGCCGATACTGCCGAAGATGTTCCCTTCCACATGCCGTGCATTCGGCAGCATCGCGGAGATGCTGTGGCGCAGCGCCGGGATGCCGCTGGAGCCGCCGGTGAAGAACACCGTGTCCACCTGCTCGACGCTCACCGAGGCGTCATTGAGCAACTGCGTGACACTGCCGCGCACACGTTCCAGCAAATTGTCGATGGACGACTCGAACAGAGCCCGGCTCAAGTCCACGCTCAGGCCTTTTTCGATGCGGTCCAGCGCCACATGGCGGCTGTCTTCATGGGTCAGCTGGATCTTGGTTTCTTCCACTTCCATCGCCAGCCAGTGCCCGGCGCGCTGCTCGATCAACTTGAACAGGCGGTCGATGCCGCCGGTGTCTTCAATGTCGTAACGCATGCTGCCCAATGCCAGCTGGGATTTTTGCGAGTACACCGAGTTGATGGTGTGCCAGGTGGCCAGGTTCATGTGGTGACTGGTGGGCATGTAGGCGCCGCTTTTCATGCGGCTGCCGTAGCCGAACAGCGGCATCATCCCTTGCAGGCTGAGCTGTTTGTCGAAGTCGGTACCGCCGATGTGCACGCCGCCGGTGGCGAGGATGTCGCTCTGGCGGTTGTCGTTGTGGCGGCGGTCCGGCGACAGGCGTACCAGCGAGAAGTCCGACGTACCACCGCCGATGTCGACGATCAGCACCAGCTCTTCCTTCTGGATGGTCGACTCGTAGTCAAACGCCGCCGCAATCGGCTCGTACTGGAACGAAATATCCTTGAACCCGATGGCGCGCGCCACGTCCACCAGGGTGTTTTCCGCTTCCTGGTCGGCCATCGGGTCGTCGTCGACGAAGAACACCGGGCGGCCCAGCACCACTTCCTCGAACTCGCGGCCAGCGGTGGCTTCGGCGCGGCTCTTGAGCTGGCCGATAAACAGCGCCAACAGGTCGGTGAACGGCATCGCGGTGCCGAGCACGCTGGTGTCGTGCTTGATCAGCTTGGAACCCAGCAGGCTCTTGAGCGAGCGCATCAGCCGGCCTTCGTAGTTTTCCAGGTATTCGTGCAGGGCCAGGCGGCCGTAAACCGGGCGACGCTCCTCGAAGTTGAAGAACACCACCGACGGCAAGGTGATCTTGTCGTCCTCCAGCGCAATGAGCGTCTCCTCGCCGGGGCGGATCCAGCCGACGGTGGAGTTGGACGTGCCGAAGTCGATACCGCAGGCACGGGCTGGGGCTGGGTTTTTCATGTCTATCGGGTTCCGGTTGCAAAACGGCCGCGCAGTGTATGCCAGTCGGGGGCGGATGCGTAGGCCGACCATCCGTTAAATAGTGCTTGAAACGGCGCGATTCGCCCCCACATCTGCTGCATACGGCATGCGCCGATAACACTTTGACGCACCCCCGGCCACACCACTCGACATGTGCAAACCATCGCACGGTGTAGAGCCGGCGGTGCGATCTCGATTTAAGGAAGGTGAACCGCCGATGGATTTCAAAGACTACTACAAGATATTGGGTGTCGAGCCGAGCGCCGATGACAAGGAAATCAAGTCCGCCTATCGCAAGCTCGCACGCAAATATCACCCGGATGTGAGCAAGGAAAAAGACGCTGAAGCCAAATTCAAGGACGCGTCCGAAGCCTATGAAGCGCTCAAGAGCGCCGACAAACGCGCCGAATACGACGAGCTGCGCAAATATGGCCAGCACGGCCAGCCGTTCCAGGGCCCGCCGGGCTGGCAGAGCCGTGGCGGCTTTGGCGGTGGCGGCACCGGCACGGAGGATTTCTCCGACTTCTTCAGCTCGATCTTCGGCAATCGCGGCGACGGCTTTGGCGGCGGTCAGCGTCGTCCTGCCGGGCGCAAGGGCCAGGACGTGGAGATGCAGCTGACGGTTTCGCTGGAAGAGACACTGGCCACCGAGTCCAAGCAGATCAGCTTCCAGGTGCCGCAATACGACGCCTCCGGTCGCCACGTCAGCAACACCACCAAGAGCCTCAACGTGAAGATCCCCGCCGGCGTGGCCGACGGCGAGCGCATTCGCCTCAAGGCCCAGGGCGCGCCCGGCATCGGTGGCGGTGCCAATGGCGACCTGTACCTGATCATCCGGTTTGCGCCGCATCCAAAATTTGAAGTGGATGGCAACGACCTGATCATCAACCTGCCGCTGGCGCCGTGGGAACTGGCACTGGGCACGGAAGTGGCGGTGCCGACCCTCACCGGCAAAATCAACCTCAAGGTGCCGGCCGGCAGCCAGAACGGCCAGCGCATGCGCGCCAGGGGGCATGGCTTGCTGAACAAGGCCGGCGAGCGTGGCTATCTGTTTGTGCAGCTCAAGGCCGTGATGCCAAAGAGCAGCGACGAAGAGGTCAAGGCGTTGTGGCAGGAGCTGGCCAAAAAAGCGGCGTTCAACCCGCGAGAGCATTTCTGAGCGCCGATAAATAGGTAGGCTTTCCCGCCAGGGCCATTCGATAGGCTGTTTTTTCACAGCCTTCAAGGATGGCCCTTTATGTCACCTCAGCTTGTCACACTCCCCACCCATGGCGTCTTCAATGTCGACCTGCGCGGCGCGCACTACGACTTTCTCAAGGCGCGAGTACCCGATTGGTTCAACCAAGCCAGCACCCGGCGCCAGCAAGAACTCGCCAGCCACGAACTGCACCAGTTACCCAGTTGGTATCAGGCGGCACTGCCCCAGGCCCGGCGCGTGCTGGAGGCCAACCACACCCGCTACCGCGAGGCGCTCAATGCGCTTGAGCAGACGCTGGGCGACATCACCGATATCCAGGCCTTCGCCGAAGAGGCCCTGACAGCGGCGATCAAGCGCACCTTCAACCTCGATCTGGATGTCAAGAACGTCTACTTCGCCAGGAAGTACGCCTATGCAACCGGGCGTACCGACCTGTTTGGTGCATTCACCCTTGAGCGCCAGGACGACCCCGCGCTTGGCTACCGCTACCGTGGTGTTTCATTGCTGGAAGCGGCGCTGGCCAACTTCGAACCCGACGAAGAAATCCCTGCAGCCTGCGACGATTGCCACATTATTACCCGCTACAGCGGGTTTGATGGCGAGGCCAGTCCATCGTTCGAGGCACTCCAGCGCCAGGCCGTGCCCATCACCCCGCATGCCTTCGCCAAACTGTGCCGCACGCTTGACCTGGGCGAGCGTTATCTGGAGCACCTCAACAGCGTGCTGCGCCCATCGGTCACGTACGAGCGCGATAAAGTGCAGCAGCGCCTGCAGGATTACTACCGCCAACAACTGGCCGTGAGCGTTGAGATGGCGCACCTGCAAGTGGCCAGCGTACCAGGCAACGGCGAAATCGACTCAGGCGTGAGTGACGAAGCCTACCGCATGCTCAAGCGTGTACTGTCCGACACGCCCGGCGCCAACCTGGACGGCCGCCCGGTGACGTTCGCCGCCTTGAAAGTCTTCGATATCCGACTGGTCGGCCCCATTCTGATCGGCCCGGATCGCCTGCACAGCGACCGTGGTGAACGGGTGCTGGTGTTTATCCCCAACGACCCGCAGCAACCCCTCAAGGAATATGCGTCCAGCGCCGATTTCATGGCCGACCTGCGTACGCGCCTGCACAGTGCTTCCTATCGGCGCTTTTTCAGCAGCTTTATACCCAAGCGCGACCAAGGGGCATTTTTTAAACAATTCAACAAACTGTACCAACCTGCCGATAACAGCGCCGCGTCCCTCGACTTCCCGCACCAGCCCGATTCGGAACGCTTGAGCCTGGGCGAGGCGGTCGTTACCGGAACACTGTGGGCGCACCAGGCCAACGCGTTTGTCGACAAGACGCTCAGCGATGCCCGGGCGGTTGCCGTGCCGACAGGCGACGAAGACATCAAGGCGCGCAACGAACGCCTGGAGAGCTATCTGGATGCGGTGGTCAGCTTCTTGAACCTGGCGGCTTTCGTTGTGCCAGGGCTGGGCCCGGTGATGCTGGCCGTGGGTGCTGCGCAAATGTGCGGTGAGGTCTTCGAAGGCATCGAAGCGGCGGAGCAGGGCGAAGTTCGCGAGATGTGGGCACACTTTTCCTCGGTGGCTCTGAATGCGGCGTTCTTTGCTGGCGGCGCCAAAGTGCTGCCCCATGTCCAGTACGTGAATGTGCTGGACCGCTACAAACCGGTCACGATGCCCAAGGGCAAGCGGATGTTGTGGAAGGCCGACCTTGAACCCTATGAGTCACCGATCAAACCGGCACCCGACGTCAAACCCGATGCGCTTGGCCTGCACGTGCACGAGGGCAAGACGTTGCTGTCCATTGAGGGCAAGTCCTATCAGGTAAGCCCGGACGCGCAGACCGGCGAGTACCGCATCCAGCACCCGAAGCGGCCCAAGGCCTACACGCCAAAAGTCGCACGTCACCCTCAGGGCGGCTGGAGCCATGAAGTTGAAGAACCCTTGACCTGGGATGAGCACACGCTGTACCGGCGCCTTGGACTGGAGCATTACGTGGATCAGGTGCGCATCAGCGGCGTCGAAGCGCCCACCCTGCGCGAAACCTTTATGAGCCAAGAGCCGTTGCCGATGGTGCTGGACGAGACGATCCAGCGTTTCCAAATCCATCAGCAACTCAGCACCTTTGTAGAGCAGATGAGCAGCAGCGATCCCCTGGTCTACGCACAGGCAGACCCGGTGCTGCAGCTCGACATCATGCAGCGGCGCGGCATGCTGCCGCAAAGCTCATCCCTGCGGGTGCTCGACCCAAGCGGCAAAGTGCTCTGGGAAAGCGTCGCTCCAGCGTCCGCCGAACGTCGCATTGCGCCGATCAGCCAGGCCGAGCTCGACAGCGGCCAACTGCTCGACGGGGTGCTCTACACCTTGCAAGGTGTTGACCCGTCACTGCTGGAAATACCCGGTACCCCTCAAGATCCGTTGTCGGTGCGCGCGCGCCTGTTGCGCAGGTTCATTGCCCGCACGGTCGGCGAGCTCAAAGGTAACCTGATGGACGAGCGCTACGCAGCTTCCACCCGCTCAAGCGATCCCAACGTTCAACGCGTGCAGGCCGATTACCCGGGGCTTTCCGCCCCAATGGCTGCGCACATGCTCGAAGGCCTGGACGCCGCTGCCCTGGAACACTTTCACGCCACCGGCCGGCTGTCCGGCACCCTCGCCGAGCAGATGCGCTGGTGCGCACAGGAAACCCGTGTGTCCCGCGCCTACGAAGGGCTGCATCTGGACACGCTGAACGTGATCGACAGCCATCGCCTGGCATTGCATACGCTCCAAACCGTGCCAGGATGGTCGAGCGGCACGCGTGTGGAACTGCGCCATTATCGGACTGATGGGCCGCTGCTGGATGCCATCGGCGCCGCAGACGCGCCGCTGGGCAAGGCGTTGGTATTGCAGGACGACGGACTGTTTTCAGCGCCGCTGGGCGTGGATTTCTACAGCGCGGCATGGGAGGTATTGCCGCCTGCCCAGTGGCGACAGATGGGGTTGAGCGATGCCTCGCAACTCAAGCTAGCGATCCAGCAATCGCCGTTGCCGCGTGAGCCCCTGCGCCAGGTCCTGTTGAAACATCCGGTGCGCAAACCGGCCTACCATCGTGGTTTGCACTTGCTCGGCGGTGGCCCGGGTTTCCGGCAACTGCTCACAAGGACGGCGCAGGTGCTGCGTTCTCCCGAGGCGAGGGTGCGCCGGCTGTTTCCAACGTTCAGTGAGGCGATGGTCACCGAATTCATTCAGTCGCTGGGTAGCGATGTATCGAGTAGCCTGGCTCGGCGCGAGCTTGAACTGGACACGCTTGAGCGCACGTTGAAGCGTTGGGTCAAGGAAAATACACCGCAACCCACAGGCAGCGGTTTTGCCTCTGTGGTTTCATTAATCACTGGCGAGGCCTCGGATATTTTGTATTGCTGGCGCCGGGGATGGAGGACAGAGCATCTAAGCCTCAACACACGAGCAGCAAAGTTGCCGGCCATCAGCGGCGACTTCAGCCATGTCCAGACGCTCGATCTCTATAACGTGGGCGCAGGTGGCGGTGTCGACACGTTTTTAAAAAACTTCACTCATCTCAAGCATTTGAAGGTGAGCGGTGCTCTGGCTGATGTCCCTTTGGCCGTCGCCGACATGAAGGCCCTGACCTCGCTGGAACTGGAGGGCAATGACATTCGCCTTACCCCGCAAAGCGCGACGGCGCTGAACTCGCTCACCAGCCTGGAAACGCTCAACCTGGGCCATAATCCGCTGGGCGTACCTCTCGATTTCAGTACGATGCCCGCGCTCAAGCGCGTCACGCTCAATGCTACGCAGATGGAGCGGTGGCCAACCGGCTTGTCGCCCTCGCTGGAACTTCTGGACCTGCGCAACAATAACCTGCGCCAGGTTCCCGAGGCACACGTGAACCCGCCGCCTGAACAGGTCGAAACCATGGCAAGGATCAACCGTGTCACGTTGCTGGACGGCAACCCATTTCCCGGGGACTACTGGCGAGTCTTCGATGCTTACTGGAAGCGTCTGGGTGAGTCCCGTCCCGACTTGGCCGCCGGTGCACTGCACGACGCTTTCGATAGCGGCATGGGCACGGGCAAGTCGATCATGCGCAGGCTCTACCCGAACTACAGCGCCCAGCAGATCAGGGACTTTATCTGGAAGCTGGGGACCGGCGCAGGCACCGAGTTGATCGCGCTGGAGCGCGAGTTCAATCTGCTCGAATCTCAACTGGACGCCTGGACGTTCTCGGGTGTGGGCGCGCAGCAGCGTTATGTCAGGCCGCAGCAATGGCAAATGACTATGGCGGTGCACAGTGGACGCTACGAAGCCCGGGAACGCATTTTGCGCTGCTGGCGCAAGGAAACCCCGCAGATGCTGGCCACCGATGGCACGCCAATTGGCCTGGAGTTGGACCTCAGCGGCCTGAACCTGCCAAGCCTGCCTGACCTGGAAGCGGACCTTGGCCATGTGGGCTCGCTCAAGTTGAACAACATGAACCTGACCACCTCCCCGGAGGGCTTTCTCTCGCGCTATCGCGGGGTGCGCTGGCTGGATTTGTCGGGCAACCACCTGCGAGAACTACCGCCAGCCCTGGGCCAAATGCACGGCTTGACGCGCTTGTTCCTGCAATTCAACAGTATTCGCCTGAGTCCCGAGGCGGCCGGCATTCTGTCTGAGCGCGTCACCTTGCGCGCCCTGGACCTGAGCTACAACGACCTGGGCTTGACCCCCGACTTCACTCAAATCACCGATATGCGCTCCCTCAACCTGGCGCACACCGGTCTGGAGACCTGGCCGGCGGGTTTGCTTGAGCAACCCTTGCTCGAAGGGATAAACCTTTCAGGCAACCGGCTGACGACCATTCCCGCCTCGATCATCGCGCCCTCCGACGAACAACTGGCAACCACCGCGCAGGTCAACAACGTGACGGATGCGAGCGACAACCCCTGGACCGACGCGACCTTGCAGGCCACGCGCGCTTACGGCGAGCGGCTTGAACGCGCGGGCCTGGCTTCGCCGGAGCGCCCGAACCGGCTGGTCGCTACAGCGCCGCGCAGCACGGGGCGAGTGGCGTGGGGTGGGGGCAACGATGCGGTCTTTCGGCGTTGGGCCGTCGGCCTGTCCGAAACCGAGGCGGCCGCCCGCCAGATCCAGTGGCAAGGCCTGCGTGGGCAGACCGGCTCGCAAGGGTTCTTCGACATGCTCCGGGACCTGCAAACCACTGTCGACGGGCAGGAAGACCTGCAGCGCCGCGTCTGGGCGGTGATCGATTCCATCACGGCCAACTCCACCCAGTCGGAAAGCCTGCGCGCGCAAATGTTCGAGTGGGCGGGCAGGGCGGCATGCTGCGACCGGGCGGCGTTGTCGTTCAGTAACCTGGAAGTCATGTCGCTGGTCGACAAGGCCCGGCTCCAGGCGTTGGACGCGACCCAGGGCGTGGCGCTGTCGAGCTTGTCCAGGGGATTGCTGCGCCTGGACGAGGTTGAGCGGATTGCCCTGCGCGATATTGATCAACGTCGCGCCACGATCAATGCCGACCCGGCGTTGACGGCGGCCGAAAAATACACGCGCCTGGCGCTATTGGAGGAGGTTGAAATCAGGTTGGCCTATCGCTACGGCCTCAAGGACCGCCTGCAACTGCCTGGGCAACCCCTGGACGTCAAGTTCACCCAGTTGGGCAACGTAACCCCGGCCATGCTGGACGCTGCCTACACCCGCGTTGTGGCACTGGATAATTCGGCGCAGATGTTCCAGGCCTTGCTGGCCCGGGAATTCTGGCAGGACTACGTGACGCAGAAATATCGGCCCCGGTTCGAGGCACAGAGCAAACCGTATCAGGACCGGATGGCGGCTTTGCACGACAGGTTTTCTGACGGCACCCTGGCCGAAGCGGCCTACGACACGCAGGCCAGGGCGCTGCAAGCCCAACTGGCGATTGATGATGCCGCGCTGATCGACACCCTGACCCGCCAGGAGATCGCCGCGCACCTGCTCCCCAGGGAGCCGCTTCAAACCTTGAACGAACCGGTGTTCAGTCAGCTCACCTTGCAGTTT
The DNA here is from genome assembly GCF_034354675.1 of Pseudomonas sp. MH9.3. NCBI lineage: Bacteria > Pseudomonadati > Pseudomonadota > Gammaproteobacteria > Pseudomonadales > Pseudomonadaceae > Pseudomonas > Pseudomonas sp. MH9.3. The sequence goes on from NZ_CP133785.1 coordinate 4,386,226, forward strand.
TCGAACGCCCAGGCCATCGAATTCGAGGGCAAACAGTATTTCATCGCAAGCCTGCCGGACGCCGGGGATGGGCAGCATTATCTGTTGCGCGTGCAGCGCTCGGACAACCCTTATGAACTGGCCAACAGCGGCATCATCGCCAAGCCGGATGCGGCGGGGGTGTGGAAGCGCAGGGGCCTCAAAGGCGGGGGCGTTTCCGAGGACGAGTACGAGTCTGCGTCGGAGTCCATGCCGGTCACGCCCTACAGCGCTGACGAACTCGCCTTCATGCGTCAGGCCGTGCACTTTTCGGCTCAGAAGAACGTGCTGGGGCGATACAACCGGGCCAACAACGGCAAGTATCCTCTCAGGGACCTGCAAGGTCGGCCGATTCGTATCCGCAGCCTGGAGCGAGAGGCCCGGATGGACGCCGGGACGACCTATGCCTCGACCCAGATCAAACCCTACATCCGCTTTGAAGGGTATGAGCGCGTGGCGGCCTTGTATGAAGAGAAACTGCAATGGCGCACGTTCACCGCCGATGACGTGAAAGTGCCCGGAGAAAAAGCCTTGATCGGGCAGTCCATGGTGGTGGCCAACCGGCGGATCGCCAAGGGCGAAATCATCGGCCTGTACGGCGGGGTGGTGATCCCCTACGACATGTCGGTGCGCTCGGAGAGCACGTTCGGCATGGTCGTTGCCTATAAAATGCTCCCGGACGCCGGCGCGTTTCGCGCCGATCCGATCTTTATCATCGGCGACACCATCACCTCCAGGATCAACACGAACTTCGAATACGATGCTCAAGGCACGCCGGTACGCCAGGCCACCGGCGGGTACAACGTAGAGTGCGTGCCGTTCCAGGTGGAAGCCGAGCACGCCACCAGCGCGCCAGGCAAGAGAACGACCTATCGGTTGAATACGATGTTTGCCACGCAAGATATCCCGGCAGGTGTGGAACTGCGGATGGATTACGGTTACACCGAAAACATGATCAAGAACAAATTTGCGTGAGGCATCGGCCCTGAACACCGCCTGGTATTCAGGGTCGCCAAGGCCGAGTCAGAACAGGAAATACCGCTGCGCCATCGGCAGCACCTCGGCCGGCTCGCACCACAGCAGCACGCCGTCCGCCTTGACCTGATACGTCTGCGGGTCCACTTCGATGTCCGGCAGGTAATCGTTGTGGATCAGGTCGGTTTTCTGCACGTCACGGCAGCCCTTGACCACCGCAATCTGCTTTTTCAAGCCCAGGGCCTCGGGCAATCCGGCGTCCTGCGCCGCCTGGCTGATAAAGGTCAGGCTGGTGGCGTGCAGCGAACTGCCAAAGCTTGCGAACATCGGGCGATAGTGCACCGGCTGCGGCGTGGGAATCGACGCGTTGGCGTCGCCCATCAGGCTTGAGGCAATCGCGCCGCCCTTGAGAATCAGCGTCGGCTTGATACCGAAAAACGCCGGACGCCACAGCACCAGATCGGCCCACTTGCCCACTTCAATCGAACCGACAATATGGCTCACGCCGTGGGTGATCGCCGGGTTGATGGTGTACTTGGCGATGTAGCGCTTGGCGCGGAAGTTGTCGTTGCCGGGGCCGTCGCCGGGCAGCGGGCCGCGCTGTTTTTTCATCTTGTCGGCGGTCTGCCAGGTGCGTGTGATCACCTCGCCGACCCGGCCCATGGCCTGGCTGTCGGAGCTGATCATCGAGAACGCGCCGAGGTCGTGCAGGATGTCTTCGGCGGCGATGGTCTCGCGGCGGATGCGGCTTTCGGCGAAGGCCACGTCTTCGGCAATGCTCGGGTCGAGGTGATGGCAGACCATCAGCATGTCCAGGTGTTCGTCGATGGTGTTGCGCGTGAACGGTCGCGTCGGGTTGGTGGAGCTGGGCAGCACGTTGGGGAAACCGCAGGCCTTGATGATGTCCGGCGCGTGGCCGCCACCGGCCCCTTCGGTGTGGTAGGTGTGAATGGTGCGGCCCTTGAGCGCGGCCAGGGTGGTTTCGACGAAGCCGGACTCGTTGAGGGTGTCGCTGTGAATCGCCACCTGCACGTCGTATTGGTCGGCCACGCTCAGGCAGTTGTCGATGCTGGCCGGTGTGGTGCCCCAGTCTTCATGCAGCTTCAAACCGATGGCGCCGGCCTTGACCTGTTCGATCAACGGTTCGGGCAGGCTGGCGTTGCCCTTGCCGGTGAAGCCGATGTTCATCGGGAACGAATCGCTGGCCTGGAGCATGCGCGCCAGGTGCCAGGGGCCGGAGGTGCAAGTGGTGGCGTTGGTGCCGGTAGCCGGCCCGGTGCCGCCGCCGATCATGGTGGTGACGCCGCTGGTCAGCGCCTCTTCGATCTGCTGCGGGCAGATGAAATGCACGTGGCTGTCGATGCCGCCGGCGGTGAGGATCATGCCTTCGCCGGCGATCACTTCGGTGCTGGCGCCGATGGCCATGGTCACGCCGGGTTGAATGTCCGGGTTGCCGGCTTTGCCGATAGCGTGGATGCGGCCATTCTTGAGGCCCACATCGGCCTTGACGATGCCCCAGTGGTCGATGATCAGCGCGTTGGTGATCAACGTGTCGACCACTTCGTGGGCGAGCAGCTGGCTCTGGCCCTGGCCGTCGCGGATCACCTTGCCGCCGCCGAATTTGACCTCTTCGCCGTAGACGGTGAAGTCCTGTTCCACTTCGACGAACAGCTCGGTGTCGGCCAGGCGGACCTTGTCACCGACGGTGGGGCCGTACATGTCGGCGTAGGCTTGGCGGCTGATTTTCATGTGTGTGAACCCTGAAAAAATGTGTTGAATGTGAAACCGCTATCGGGAGCAAGCCCCCTCCCACAGGGAACGTATTTCAACTGTGGGAGGGGGCTTGCTCCCGATGAGGCCCTAAAGATCACCCATGATTCGGCCGGCAAACCCGAACACCCGCCGCCCACCGCTCAAGTCCACCAACTCGATGTCGCGACTCTGCCCCGGCTCAAAGCGCACCGCCGTGCCCGCCGGAATATTCAGGCGCATGCCCCGGCTTGCCGCGCGGTCGAAGGTCAGCGCGTCGTTGGTCTCGAAAAAGTGATAGTGCGAGCCCACCTGAATCGGCCGGTCGCCGCTGTTGGCCACGCTCAGGGTGACGGTGCGGCGGCCGACATTCAGTTCGATCTCGCCAGGCTGGATCTGATATTCACCAGGAATCATGCAGGTTGCCCCAGGGTCTTGAAGTAGATGGCGGTCGGGCTGTAGCGCCCGTCCGGGCTTTGGCAGTAGTCGGGCAGTTCACCGACTTTGGTGTAGTGCAGCGATTGGTAGAAAGCTTCCGCGCCGGAGCCGGCCTCGGTGTCCAGATACAAGAGGCCGCGCCGGTGCTGGCGCGCGGCGAGTTCCAGCGTGTTCATCAACTGCTGGCCCAGGCCATGGCGGCGCGCGCTGCTGTGTACCAGCAGCTTTTGTACTTCGGCGCGGTTGCGCCCGTTGGCTTTCTGGCACAGCGCCAATTGCACGCTGGCGATCACCTGCTCGTCGCGCACCACTACCCACAGCAGCAGGCTCTGGTCTTCGATGCTGGCTTGTACGCCGGTCAGGTAGGCGCGGGCCTGGGCCTCGTCGAAGTCGGCCATGAAGCCGACCGAGGCGCCATGCTGTACCGCGTCCAGCAACAGATCGATCAACCCCAGGCGGTAGTGGGCAAAACTTTCAGCATTGACTCGACGCAGTTGCGCAGTACTCATCGATGTCACTCCTTGGGCGGTTCGGCGCCCGGGTTCAAGGCCAGTTGCATGAAGGTCAGGTCCAGCCAGCGGCCGAACTTGATGCCCACTTGCGGCATCTGCCCGGTGGTGACGAACCCCAGGCGTTCGTGCAGGCGGATCGAGGCCAGGTTGCCGCTTTCGATGGCCGCGACCATCACGTACTTGCCGCAGGTGCGCGCGCGTTCGATCAGGGTTTCCATCAACCGTGGGCCCAGGCCTTTGCCGCGCTGGTCGTTGCGCACGTACACCGAGTGTTCGACGCTGTAGCGAAAGCCTTCGAAGGGCCGCCAGTCGCCAAACGAGGCGTAGCCGGTGACCTCGTCGTTTTCGATCGACACCAGAATCGGATAGCCCAGGGCCTGTCGCGCCTGGAACCAGGCCTGGCGGTTGGCCAGATCCACCGGTTGCTCGTTCCAGATCGCCGTGGTGTTGAGCACCGCATCGTTGTAGATGGCGCAGATCGCCGACAGGTCGCTTTCAATGGCGTCACGAATCATGGCCGGCCTCTCACGCGATGGGCTGGTGGACGGTGACCAGCTTGGTGCCGTCCGGGAAGGTGGCTTCCACCTGGATATCCGGAATCATCTCCGGGATGCCTTCCATCACCTGTTCGCGGCTGAGCAGGGTGGTGCCGTAGTGCATCAGGTCGGCGACGGTGCGGCCATCGCGCGCGCCTTCCATCAGCGCAGCGGAAATGTAGGCGATGGTTTCCGGGTAGTTGAGCTTCACCCCGCGTGCCAGGCGGCGCTCGGCAACCAGGCCGGCGGTGAAGATCAGCAGTTTGTCTTTTTCCCGTGGGGTCAGATCCATGGTTCAAGGTCCTTCAGACTACATTCATAAAAACACTGGAGATCCCTGTGGGAGGGGGCTTGCTCCCACAGTGTTGATCTTCATGTGCTCCAGATTCTCGGTGCTACCGCTTCCCGTCCCAGCACCGCCGGGCGCAGCAAACGCCATAAATCAATCAACCAGGCCCGCGCCTGCAGCGCTTCACTGGCCAGGCAGCGGGCCACCAGCAGCCCGGGCAGTTGGGTCAGGTCGCCGCGCACCGCATGGGGCAGGGCGCGGCAGGCTTCAAGTAAGTCAGGATCGATGTCGCCGGTGAGCAGCAGGGTGGCGAACACCGGTTGCCCGTCCAGGCCGATGGGTGAGTCGAGCAGGCCATCGGCGCCCACAATGCGCTGGCGCTCATGCCAGAGCAACTGGCCGTCGCGGCGGATATCCAGGTGCGACTGGAAGTGGCCCAGGTCAAAGCGCTCGTCGCTGGCCGGGCGCCCGAGGGCGACCACGTCCCAGTAGAGCAACCGTGCATCGCCCTGCAGCTCAATGCGTGTGGTCAACTCGGCCTGGGCGGCGCTGAACACGATGGTTTCCTGGGGCAGCCACTCCAGCGTGGCGCCGGCCTCCACGGTCAGTTCGAGCTGTTGATACGCCGGACCACTGGCGCGGTACCACTTGGCGGCGCCGGGGCTGGTCAATTGTGCCCACGCCCCTTCGCCAACGTGGGCGCGGATATCCAGCCGATCACCGCCGGCAATGCCGCCGGGCGGGTGCACGATGATGTGCTGGCACACCTCGGGGCCTTCGGCGTAGAGGTGCTTTTGCACGCGCAGCGGGCCGCTGTGCCGGCGCATCACCGGGCGCGTGGTATCGCCGAAACGCGCGTAGCCGAGGTCCAGCGCGGCGTGCCAGCTGGGGGTGAACAGGGCAGGGGAAACGGGCAGGTTCATGGTTTCTGGCTTAGTGTCGGGACGCCACAGGTTAGATGGTTACGAGGCCGCGTACACCCTCGCTTTGCATATTTTCGCCACGGCCCTGCTGCACGATTTCACCCCGCGACATCACCAGGTACTGGTCGGCCAATTCGGCGGCAAAGTCGTAGAACTGCTCCACCAGCAGGATCGCCATGTCGCCGCGCGCCGCGAGTTTTCTGATCACCGCGCCGATCTCCTTGATCACTGACGGCTGGATGCCTTCGGTCGGTTCATCAAGAATCAGCAGACGCGGACGGCTGGCCAGGGCGCGGCCGATTGCCAATTGCTGTTGCTGCCCGCCGGACAGGTCGCCGCCGCGTCGATGTTTCATCTGCAGCAGCACCGGGAACAGCTCGTAGATGAACGCCGGCACTTCCTTGGCCTCGGCGCCAGGAAAACGCGACAACCCCATCAACAGGTTCTCCTCCACCGTCAATCGAGCGAAAATTTCCCGGCCCTGGGGCACGTAGGCAATGCCGGCGTGCACGCGCTGGTGCGGCTTGTAGCCGGTGATGGCTTTGCCTTCCCAGTTCACTGCGCCTTCCCTGGCCGGCAGCAGGCCCATCAGGCACTTGAGCAGGGTGGTCTTGCCCACGCCGTTGCGTCCGAGCAGGCAGGTGACTTCGCCGATCTTCACGTCAAACGAAAGCCCGCGCAGGATGTGGCTACCGCCATAGTACTGGTGCAGCTTGTCGACTTGCAGCATGTTCAAATACTCCTCAAATCGTGCGGGGGCCTGGCTTCTGTGGCAAGCAGGTGTGCATACCACGCACTTTTCAGCGACCGAGGTAAACCTCGATCACCCGCTCGTTTTCCTGCACCTGTTCCAGCGACCCTTCGGCCAGCACGCTGCCCTGGTGCAACACGGTCACGTGATCGGCAATCGAACCGACAAAGCCCATGTCGTGCTCCACCACCATCAGCGAATGCTTGCCCGCCAGGCGCTTGAACAGCTCGGCGGTGAACTCGGTTTCGGCGTCGGTCATGCCTGCCACCGGTTCATCCAGCAGCAGCAGTTGCGGGTCCTGCATCAGCAGCATGCCGATTTCCAGAAACTGTTTTTGCCCGTGGGACAGCAACCCGGCCGGGCGCTGCGCCGAGGCGGTCAGGCGAATGGTCTCGAGCACTTCCTCAATGCGGTCCTTCTGCTCGCCACTCAGGCGCGCGCGCAGGCTGGCCCATACCGACTTGTCGGTCTTCTGCGCCAGCTCCAGGTTTTCGAACACGCTGAGCGCTTCGAACACCGTGGGCTTCTGGAACTTGCGACCGATGCCGGCCTGGGCAATCTGCACTTCGCTCATGCTGGTCAGGTCCAGGGTTTCGCCGAACCAGGCCTTGCCGTGGCTGGGGCGGGTCTTGCCGGTGATCACGTCCATCAGCGTGGTCTTGCCTGCGCCGTTGGGGCCGATAATGCAACGCAGTTCGCCGACGCCGATGTACAGGTTCAGGTCGTTGAGCGCCTTGAAACCATCGAAACTGACGCTGATGTCTTCCAGGGTCAGGATCGTGCCGTGGCGCGTATTGAGGCCCTTGCCTGCGGCCTGGCCGAGGCCGATGGCATCGCGGCCGCTGCCCGCATCGAAGATAGGTTCCAGCATGACGTTCCTCATTTTTTCAGCAGCCCGATCACGCCCTTGGGCAGGTACAGGGTGACGATGATGAACAGCGCGCCAAGAAAGAACAGCCAGTATTCCGGGAAGGCCACGGTGAACCAGCTCTTCATGCCATTGACCACGCCGGCGCCGAGCAGCGGCCCGATCAGCGTGCCGCGTCCGCCCAGTGCCACCCACACGGCGGCTTCGATCGAGTTGGTCGGCGACATTTCGCTGGGGTTGATAATGCCCACCTGCGGCACATACAAGGCCCCGGCCAGGCCGCACAACACCGCGCTCAGCACCCACACGAAGAGCTTGAAACCGCGCGGGTCGTAGCCGCAGAACATCAGGCGGTTCTCGGCATCGCGCAGGGCGGTGAGTACCCGGCCGAACTTGCTTTGCGCCAGGCGCCAGCCGATGTACAGGCTGGCGATCAGCAGCAGAACGGTGGCGATGAACAGCGCCGCGCGGGTGCCGGGCTCGGTGATGCCGAACCCGAGGATGCTGCGGAAATTGGTGAAGCCGTTATTGCCGCCAAAGCCGGTCTCGTTGCGAAAGAACAGCAGCATGCCGGCGAAGGTCAGCGCCTGGGTCATGATCGAGAAATACACGCCTTTGATCCGCGAGCGAAACGCGAAAAAGCCGAACACCAGAGCGAGCAGCCCGGGAGCGAGCACCACCAGGCACAGGGCCCAGAGGAAGTGGTCGGTGCCGGCCCAGTACCAGGGCAATTCCGTCCACGACAAAAAGGTCATGAACGCCGGCAGCTCATCGCCGGACGCCTGGCGCATCAGGTACATGCCCATGGCATAACCGCCGAGGGCGAAGAACAGGCCATGGCCGAGGGACAGCATCCCTGCATAGCCCCACACCAGGTCCAGGGCGAGGGCGACAATCGCATAGCAAAGGATCTTGCCCACCAGCGTCAGGGTGTAGGCGGAAACATGAAAGGCGTTTTCCGGCGGCAACAATGACAGCAGCGGCAGGGCCAGCAGCACCGCGAGGATCACCACGCCCACCGCAATCGTCACCTTGGGGCCGGCCTTTTGCGTGGCCGTGAGCATCAATGGCTGGTTCATCAGTCGATCACCCGTCCTTTCAGTGCGAAGAGTCCCTGCGGACGTTTCTGGATAAACAGAATGATCAGCGCGAGGATCAGGATCTTGCCGAGCACCGCGCCGATCTGCGGCTCCAGAATCTTGTTGGCGATGCCCAGCCCGAACGCGGCCATGACGCTACCGGCCAACTGGCCGACGCCGCCCAACACCACCACCAGGAACGAGTCGATGATGTAGCTCTGGCCCAGGTCCGGGCCGACGTTGCCGATCTGGCTCAGCGCCACGCCGCCCAGGCCTGCGATGCCGGAGCCGAGGCCAAAGGCGAGCATGTCCACGCGCCCGGTGGGTACGCCGCAGCAGGCGGCCATGTTGCGGTTCTGGGTGACGGCGCGCACGTTGAGGCCCAGGCGCGTCTTGTTCAGCAGCAGCCAGGTCAGCACCACCACGAACAGCGCGAAGGCGATGATCACCATGCGGTTGTACGGCAGCACCAGGTTGGGCAGCACTTGAATGCCACCGGACAGCCACGCGGGGTTGGCCACTTCGACGTTCTGCGCGCCGAACACCAGGCGCACCAGTTGGATCAGCATCAGGCTGATGCCCCAGGTGGCGAGCAGGGTTTCCAGTGGGCGGCCATAGAGGTGACGAATCACCGTGCGTTCCAGCGCCATGCCGATGCAGGCAGTCACGAAGAACGCCACCGGCAGTGCGATCAGCGGGTAAAACTCGATGGCGGCGGGCACGTAGCGCTGCATCAGCAGTTGCACCACATAGGTGGAGTAGGCGCCGAGCATCAGCATTTCGCCGTGGGCCATGTTGATCACCCCGAGCAGGCCGAAAGTGATCGCCAGGCCCAGCGCGGCCAGCAGCAGGATCGAGCCCAGGGACATGCCGCTGAACGCCTGGCCGAGGATCTCGCCAAACATCAGCTTGCGTTTGACCTGGGCCAGGCTGGTCTCGGCGGCGGTGTGCACGGCGGCATCGGTTTCCACGCCGGGCGCCAGCAGCGCCTCGAGGCGAGTGCGGGCCAGCGGATCGCCGGTGCCGCCGAGCAGGCGCACGGCGGCCAGGCGCACCAGCGGGTCGCTGTCGACCAGTTGCAGGTTGGCCAGGGCCAGGCTGAGGGCAGTGTGCACGCCCTCGTCGGTCTCGGCGGCGACCTGCTGGTCGAGCAATTTGAGTTGTGCAGGCACGGCGCTTTTTTGCAGGGTGCGGGCGGCCGCCAGGCGTACTTTGGGATCGGCGGCAAGCAGTTGCTGGCTGGCCTGTACGTTATCGATCAGGCTGCGCAGGCGATTGTTCAGGCGTACGGTTTTGGTTTCGCCGTTGAGTGTGAGCTGGCCTTGTTGCAGGGCGTCCACCAGCTCGATGCGCGCCGGGTCAGGCTGGGCGGCCCAGTCCTGCAGCAATTTGGCTTGCTGCGCCGGGTTGGCGGCAAGGAAGTCTTCGGCGTCGCCGGCGTGTGCGGCGAAGGGCAGCAATAGCAGCAGCGTCAGGAGATAGCGTGTGAGGGCAGTGGGCATAAACAAATGTCCTGATCATGCGTGGACAGTGTGGGAGGGGGCTTGCCCCCGATAGCGGAGTGTCAGGTGAAACTTCTGTCACTGATGCACCGCCATCGGGGGCAAGCCCCCTCCCACATTTTTAACCTGTGGTGCGGCTTTAGTTGCTCTTCACCGCATAGTCCGGCTTCTTGTCATTGCCCGGAATGTAAGGGCTCCACGGCTGGGCACGGATCGGCTCTTCGGTCTGCCACACCACCTGGAACTGCCCGTCGGCCTGGATCTCGCCGATCATCACTGGCTTGTGCAGGTGGTGGTTGGTCTTGTCCATGGTCAGGGTGAAGCCGGACGGCGCGGCGAAGGTCTGGCCGGCCAGGGCTTCACGCACTTTGTCGACGTCGGTGGACTTGGCTTTTTCCGCTGCCTGCGCCCACATGTGGATGCCCACGTAGGTGGCTTCCATCGGGTCGTTGGTCACCGCTTTGTCGGCGCCCGGCAGGTTGTGTTTCTTGGCGTAGGCTTTCCAGTCGGCGACGAATTTCTTGTTCACCGGGTTCTCCACCGACTGGAAGTAGTTCCAGGCGGCGAGGTTGCCCACCAGCGGCTTGGTGTCGATGCCGCGCAGTTCCTCTTCGCCCACCGAGAACGCCACCACCGGCACGTCGGTGGCTTTCAGGCCCTGGTTGGCCAGCTCTTTGTAGAACGGCACGTTGGAGTCGCCGTTGACGGTGGAGATCACGGCGGTTTTGCCGCCGGCGGAGAATTTCTTGATGTTGGCGACGATGGTCTGGTAATCGGCGTGGCCGAATGGGGTGTAGACCTCTTCGATGTCCTTGTCCGCCACGCCTTTGGAGTGCAGGAACGAACGCAGAATCTTGTTGGTGGTGCGCGGGTAGACGTAGTCGGTGCCCAGCAGGAAGAAGCGCTTGGCGCTGCCGCCTTCTTCGCTCATCAGGTATTCCACTGCCGGGATCGCCTGCTGGTTGGGCGCCGCACCGGTGTAGAACACGTTTGGCGACATCTCTTCACCTTCGTATTGCACCGGGTAGAACAGCAGGCCGTTGAGCTCTTCGAACACCGGCAATACCGATTTGCGCGACACCGAGGTCCAGCAACCGAACACCACGGCGACCTTGTCCTGGGTCAGCAACTGACGGCCCTTTTCGGCGAACAGCGGCCAGTTCGACGCCGGGTCCACGACCACCGGCTCAAGCATCTTGCCGTTCACACCACCCTTGGCGTTGATCTCGTCGATGGTCATCAGCGCCATGTCTTTAAGGGACGTTTCGGAGATCGCCATCGTGCCGGACAACGAATGCAGGATGCCGACCTTGATGGTCTCTGCGGCCTGTGCGGTCCAGGTCAGGCCCATGGCGACGATGGAGGCGGAAAGAGTGAAAGCCTTGATCAAGCTGCGACGCTTCATGGTGCGATCTCCGAGAACCTGTTGGTGTTGTAAGGGCAGATGCAGGAGGCATTGCAAGGGGTGTGCCTAGTCGGAAAAGAGCACCTGTCGGTCGTTTCGCCAGGGGGCCTGGCGCGATGGCGCACCACAAGCGGGCAGGCGCAATTGATGGTGCGCTGCCAAGCGCCAAAATGACGCGCGTTAGCTATGTTCAAGCCAGGTTTGCAGCAGGACACCGTGGGGTACGAACCGCACAGTGTCAGCGAGAGCAACTATGTAGCGCCCGCGGCGTTGGCGAAGGGAGAGGATGAAACGCTTATCCATATTGCGTTTCGAGGTTTATGTCATGGATGCACCCCTCTCCCGGGAAAAGCGCGCCACTCTCGGCACCCTGACCCCCGCTTTTCTCAGCGCCGATGATGCTGCACGCTACGTGCACGAGCGTATCCCGCGCACCGCCGAGCACGAGTACGGCAGCGTGATCCTGCAGCGGCTGTCCGATGATCTGTTTGTCGCCTCGCAACCTGTTGTTGGCCGCGCCAGCACGTTTGACTGGACCCAACTGCTGGATCGCTCCGGACCCACCGCAGACTTCATTGACCCGACCGGCTACCGGATCGTGGCCAGCCTGCATTCCCACCCGGACATCGTTCAGTCCACCAGTCAATTGAACCCGTCGTGGTCGATGCCGCAGGTCAAGGCGTTTCTCAGTTTCTATTCCGAGCCGGATATCATTTTCAACTTCACCGAGCGCGCGCGATTCAGGCTGGCCTATTTGTCTGGCCCGGACGGCGCCTTGCTCAAGTATCAGGTGCACGACGTCAAGGCTGCCGAAGGCCATGTGAATTGGTTGAAGACGCAGGGTCCCTGGACCTCACCTGACGCGCCCGATGGGACCCTGGAAGGCGCGTTCAAAAAGCTCGCCAGTGTGGGCAAATTGACGTTCCTGGTATCCAGCCCGTCATGGGGCGGCTCCGTCGGCGAGGTGCCGCAGGATTGGCAACCGCTCAGACCGTTCGCCAGCGAACCGCTGACCTTGCCCTGCGGGCCGGTGTTTCCCTCGCAGGACCTGGCGCTGAACTACGCTCAACAGCGCATTCAGCGCCAGCCCGCGTTGCAACAACAGGTGGTGATCCTGCAGCAGACGCTCTCGGAGCGTTACATCGCCAGCGAACCCGTCGCGGTCGAGCCGCTGTTCGATCCACTGCCGCCGCTCCCTGCCGGCTGCTACGTACGCGGCTTCTACGTGCAGGCGCGACCGTTGCCGGGCAATTACCCTGAACTGGAAGACTGGCTGTACAAAAACTTCATCAGCCCGATGCAGCTGGCCCGGCACATCGCCCACTACCGACATTTTGCCCGCAGCGTGCAATCAAACCTCGGTGCTTCGCTGTTCATCCGGCTACGTGATGAGGCGATCCTGTACTACCGCTTCTCTGGTTCGGCCGCCGAGTCGAAGCTGTTCGACACGGGCAGCGACGGCACAGTCAATGACAACGGGCACCAGGCCAAACTCAAGGCCGGCACCTTGTTGACTCGAGCGTTCGTGCGCCAGGTGGCGCAGGCAGGTGAATTGTCGGTGCAGAAGACCAGTGCGCTGTGGGACCGCCTCGGTGTGGTCGAGGAGACGTGGGAGCCCTACGCCGATTTTCCGTTGCCGGGGCTCAGTCGCCGTTTTCTGACGGCCGACGATGCGGTTCGCTACGCTCACGCCAGTATCGGCGGGCGTCGGGACAAGATGTCCGGCGGGCTCGTTTTGCAACGCAGTGACGGTCGCTTTGTGGTCACAGAACCTGTTGAGACGCCTGTGCGGGGATTGCTGCATGACGGCTGGTACCCAAAGGGCCGGTTGGGGAAAATGATTATTCTGCATGCAGGCCATCGCTTGAAAGGGCGCTACGGCGCCTGTCCAGGACTGTCGACGATGGAGACGGCCAATAGTGCCCGGCTCAAGTGGACGCACCAGGAAGCCGAACTGTATGGGCAAATGTTCACCGATCAGGAGGTCGAGGCGATTGTTCAGTCCGGGTTGCCGGGGTATTTGTCAGGGACACAGGACAGCTTGATCAGCTTCCAGCCAGGTCCCGCCCCAGGCAATTGGCGGCAGCAGTGGCAAGCCGATGCAGCCGGCGGGATGAGCCCCATCGCCAGGCAACTCGAAGACGGCAAGATCAAGCCAGCCGACGTGGTCCGCTCCCTTGCCGAGGGGGGCACCTTGCGGGTCATGACCGGCACGGCGCTGTGGGGGCCGGCCGAGAAAGTGGCAGTGGACTGGGGGCCTTTTGTTCGCGTGCTGGAGTTTCAGCGCCCGGTCGAGCTGAGTTACGGTGGGCTATTCGAAACGGCGGATGCGGCCGCGCTGGATGTCTACCATCGTCGGCCTGAGCGGGAGCAGCAGCGCTATGCCGATCAGTACTTCGCCTTTATTTTCAAGCACGAAGAAAAACAGGAGTACCTCGCCAGCGAGCTCGTGGCGACCACGCGCAAGACACCGCTGCTGTCCCTCGCGGACGTATCCGCAAACCCGGTGCCTGAAGGTTTTGGTTGCTGTGGTGTGTACTACTCCCAGCAATGGTCGAATGAAGGCAAGACGAAATGGCTGGAACGTTTTTTTATCGCGCCGCAGGATTTGAGTATTGCGATTACCCAGTTACGTAACGCCCAGTCGCCGTCGACCCGGCAGCCTTCGTTGTATATCGCACCGCCCGAAGGTGTATTGCTACGCTATCGCTCACCCTCTACCAGCGCCTTGTTTGAAGCGCAAAGCGAAGGCGATACGTTTGAGACGGTCCAGGCCAAGCTGGATAGCGGTACCCTCTCTGCACCGGAGTTTGTCCACAAGGTGGCCAATTCGGGTGACCTGCAGGTCATCCGCTACAGTCATTGCTGGGACCGCCTGGGCAAGGTAACGGGGCAGTGGCAGCCCTACGCGCATATTCAGCGTCGCCGCTTGAGCCCCGCTTTCCTGTCGATGGACGATGCTGCGCGGTATGTGCGTCGGCGTGTGCCGGTGACAGCGCGCGTTTGCTACGGCGGTGCGATCCTGCGACGCGACGATGGCTGGTTCCTGGCCACCGAGCCGGTTGTGGTGCTCAATGAAGTGTTCGATATCAAGCAGATTTTTCCTGACAGGTTGGCCGACCTGGGGCTTCATCCTGTTCTCACCTCGGTGGTTGCGCTGTATCACTCAAAACCTGCGAGGCACATGCCGTTCCTGCTGACAGCCGAGCAGGCAGTGATCTACAGCGCCATGTTTTCCACGCGGGTCCTGGCCCAGGCCATGGCCGCCGTAGCCGATCACATGCATCACTATTCATTGGGGGCGGACGGATCATTGATCAGCCTGCTGATAACACCTCGCTCCAGGCTGATCAGCCGTCAAAATGTGGTATTGCACCCGCAAGGCCGCCACGATTGGCTGCATGGAGAGCTTGAGCGCAAGCTTCGCTCCGGCGAGTTGACGCCTTTGGAGTATGTGAAACTAGTCGCCGGGACCTACCCATTGCAGGTGGTGGTGGTGGTGGGCAGCCGGATGTGGGGTGAGCCGGGCCAGGTATCGAACTGGTGGCTCCCGTTCGCTTCGGCCGCCAGTACCGATCGGGGCTACCCCATGGCTCAAACTGATCCGTCCTGTAGCGCGATCTGCGCCCAACCGGACGACGCCGCACTGTGTGTACACCAGCAAGTGACGACGCGTGCCGAACTGAGTTTCGGTTACCTGCTCAAGTCCATGAAAAACGGCAACTTCACCGCGACGTTGCCGGTGGCCGACAGGGGCGCCAGGTTTGCTCATCGCCGGGTGTTCAGCGACGTCGGTTACCCCTACCGCTATGAAATGGCCGGGCTGTATTTTTGCGTGCCGCAGCACGCTGACTTTCATCCGGCGGGGTCGTCGGTGGCGGGGGCCAGCCGGTACCTGGGGCTGTTCTCGCCTGCTGATTTGAAAAGTGCGCTTGCGCTTCTGCATGCCACCGCGTCGCGCGCGGCCCTGCCGCTCTATATCTCCTGTGCGGACGGTGCGTTGCTCAAGTTCGTGATACAGGACAGGCAGTTTATCAAGCCCAATGACCTGCTCTTTTTAAGGCTGGGGTTGTTGAGTCCGCGTGATTATATTCGCCGCATGGCGTCGGCCGGGGAGCTGCGGGTGCTCCGCTCCAGCGCAAATTGGCCAGGGCTTGGCGTGGTCGGCGACGACTGGCAACTGGGCCATACACGAGCCGTTGCAGACCCGCGCGACAGCCGTTTGGTGCTGGGACCGATTCATTCCCATGCCGAAGATGCCGCGCACTATATCCATGGACGGGCGGGGACATTCAGCGGCGAACAGTATCTGGGTGCTCAACTGGCGAGCCAGGACGGTCTTTGCTACCTGCCAGTGCTTGCGCAGCCCGACGACGGTTTTCCCTCGGCAGTGGCCGAGCGATTGTTTCCTCAGGCGCGCTTTGCGGGCGGACCGAGCCCCTCCCTTGCGTTCCCGCTGCCGCAGTTGCCTCAGGGTTACCAGTTGAATGCTGCTCACCTGGTGTTTCATGCGGGGCTCGACCAGCCTGAAGCGGTCGGTGAAAGTGAGTACAGACAGTACTTCGTCTCCTGGCGTGAGCTGGGGTTCTACCTTCATGAGTTGAAACGCAAGGGGCTGCCTGTAAACCGAGTCTATCTATCGGTGCGCGATGGTGCGTTGTTGAGCTACATGCCGCGGTTCAGCAATGAAGAGGCCACGCTATTCGACACTGCCGCCAAGTGGTCGAAAGACGAGGGCTACTCAGCCGATGCACCAGCCCCTTCCAGGGTTGTCATCGAGCTGGCAGGCATTGGCGAGTTGCAAGTGATTCACCCGGGACGCTTCTGGAGGCTGCAGGGCAAGGTGGAGGCGGATTTCAAGGATGTGAATGGCAGTTTCGTCCCGGACAAGGACGAACTGTGAGCCGTTAGCGCTTGCGCATCAACCCGATGAAAAACAACCCGCCAATCGCCGCCGTGGCCACGCCAATAGGCAGGTCTTCGGGGGCGATCAGGGTGCGTGCGGCCACGTCGACCCACACCAGGAACAAGCTGCCCAGCAGCGCGCACACCGGCAGCAGACGACGATGCTCGGCGCCGACCAGGCGCCGCGCGATATGCGGCACCATCAGCCCGACGAAGCCGATGGAGCCGCTGATGGCCACCAGCACGCCAGTCATCAGCGAGGCCACCAGAAACACCTTCAGGCGCACCGTGCGCGCGTTGAGGCCCAGGGTCACGGCGGTCTGTTCGCCGGCCATCAATGCGTTGAGCGGTCGGGCCATGCCCAGCAGAATCAGCAAGCCCAGCAGTACCGTGACGGCGGGGATCGTCAGTAATTCCCAGCGCGCCAAACCGAGGCCGCCGAGCATCCAGAACATCACCGCCGACGCCGCGCGATGGTCGCCCATGAACAGCAGCAGGTTGGCGGCGGCCATCATCACGAACGATACCGCCACGCCGCACAGCAACAGGCGATCACTCTCCAGCCGGCCATTGCGACTGGCCACCGCCAGCACCACCAGCATGCTCGCCAGCGCGCCGATGAATGCGGCGATGGGCAGGGTCAGCAAACCGATGATTTCACCCACATGCAGCACCACGATCACCGCGCCGAGGGTGGCGCCGGACGTGACGCCGAGCAGGTGCGGGTCGGCCAGCGGGTTGCGCGTGACCGCCTGCAACACCGCGCCGATCAGCGCCAGGCCGGCACCCACCAGCGCCCCCAGCAGCATGCGCGGCACGCGGATCAGCCAGACAATATGCGCCTGCCCGGCCGGCCAGTTCACCTCGCCGAATCCAAAGGCCTTGTGCAGCAGGATGCGCCACACCACGTCCACCGGCACCCGCGCCGGGCCAAAACCCAGGGAGATCACGCAGGACACCAGCAACAGCGCACCGAGGGCGGCGAGCAACAGGGCGTAGCGACGACTGATCATTCGCCG
The DNA here is from genome assembly GCF_034354675.1 of Pseudomonas sp. MH9.3. NCBI lineage: Bacteria > Pseudomonadati > Pseudomonadota > Gammaproteobacteria > Pseudomonadales > Pseudomonadaceae > Pseudomonas > Pseudomonas sp. MH9.3. Next base: position 4,403,195 of record NZ_CP133785.1, read on the forward strand.
TGGAACCCCTTGGCCAGGGTTTCCACCGCCTGCACGTTGTCGATGCCCGGCGTGGCCTGCACATAAGGGATCACGATAAAGCGCTGGTTTTTGATCGCGTCCACCCCTTGCAGCGCGGGGTTGTTGAGCAGGAATTGTTCCTTTTGGTCGGCAGTGATTTCGCTGTAGTCGACGATCACGATCACCTGCGGGTTGCGCTCCACCACGGTTTCCCAGTTGACGCGGGTCCAGCTGGCGTCAATGTCGTCGAGGATATTGCGCCCGCCAGCGGCAGCGATCAGCGCCTGCGGCATGCCCAGGCGCCCGGAGGTCATGGCGCGGTCTTCGCCACTGTCGTAGAGGAACACGCGGGGCTTGTCGGCCGGCAGGTCTTTTTGCACCTCGGCGACTTGCGCCTGCATCTGCGCGATCAGCACATTGGCGCGGTCCTGCACGTCGAAGATCTTGCCCAGGTTGCGCAGGTCGTTGTAAGTGTCGTCCAGGCTCGCGGCCTTGCGCTTCATCACGAACGCGCAGGACTCGGTCAGCTCATACACGTTGATGCCCAGGGGTTGCAGGGTGGCGGGCGTGAGGTCGCCGCCCACGCGCATGCCGTAGTCCCAGCCGGCGAAGAAGAAATCCACGTTGGCGTTGAGCAGGGTTTCCACCGACGGGTACTTGCTCGCCAGTTCCGGCAGGCCGTCGAGGATCGCGGCCATTTCAGGGGTGACCGACTTCCAGCCAGTGACGCCGCTGTAGCCGGCCATGCGCGACTTGAGGCCCAGGGCGAGCATCATCTGGGTCATGTTGATGTCATGGCTGACTGCGTGTTGCGGCGCTTCCTGGAAGGTCACGTTGCGGTTGCAGCTCTTGATGGTCACCGGGTAATGGGTGGCCTCGGCGAACGCCTGGGCGGTGCCGAACAGCAGGGCGAGAGACAGCAGTGAGCGCAGCATCATGGTTGAGTTATCCAGGTGATTCGGGGGTAGCCGGACAAGGGGTGAGTGTCGATCAGTGCCTGCACGCCAAACACGTCGTGCAGCAGTTCGGCAGTGAGGACTTCATGGGGCGTGCCGCTGGCGATGATGCGGCCGTGGTCGATCACATACAGGCGATCACAGAACGCGGCGGCCAGGTTGAGGTCGTGGATGCTGGCCAGTGTGCCGATGTGCAGGCGCTTGACCAGGCGCAGCAGCTCCAGTTGGTAACGCGGGTCGAGGTGGTTGGTCGGCTCGTCGAGGATCAGCAGGTGCGGCTCCTGGGCCAGGGCGCGGGCGAGGATCACACGCTGCTTTTCGCCGCCTGAGAGGGTGGCGAAAGCGTGGTCTTCGAAGCCTTGCATGCCAACTGATTCGAGCATGTTGCACACCAACTGCCGGTCGTGCACGGTGTCGCCATCGAACAGGCCCTTGTGGGGCGTACGGCCCATGGCGACCACTTCATCCACGCGCAGGCCGAAGGCATCGGGGAACTCCTGCAGCACCACGGCGATGCGTTGCGCGCACCATTTGGCGCTTTGCTTCCACACGTTCTGATGTTGCAGCAGTACGTCGCCCTGGTCCGGTTTGCAGAAGCGGTAAGCGCAGCGCAGCAGGCTGGTCTTGCCGCTGCCATTGGGGCCTATCAGCCCCACGAATTCACCGGCGGCGACGTGCAGGCTGGCGTCACACAGGTGGAACTGGTGATGACAGCTGCCGTGGTCCCGTGGGGTCCAGGTGAGGTGGGTGAGGCTCAGTGCGGTCATCAATTTTCTCAGGTGCAGTGCAGGGGCTAAAGGTGGGAGGGGGCTGTGTGTAATGCCGGTCAGAAGGTGTAGTCCGCCGTGACGAACAGCGAGCGCGGCTCGCCTAGGATCCACTGTTGGCCGTCGTTGTACTGGCTGACGGCGTAGGTGCGGTCAAACAGGTTGTTCAGTTGCAGGCCCAGGGTGGTGTTGCGCAGGGCCTTCCATGACACGCTGGCGTCCACCACGGTGTAGCTCGGCAGCTCGTTCTGATTGGCCATGTCGGCATAGCGCGCGTCGACATACCGCACGCCGGCACCGGCGCGGATGCTATCGCTCACGGCCTTGCTCAGCCACAGGTTGGCGGTACGGCGCGGCACGTCCACTGGGCGGTTGCCGTCGCGCGATACCTGCACACCGCCGACGTCCTGCTGGAAGTCGTCGTACTGCGCACGCACGAGGGCGGCGTTGGCTTGCAGCTGCCAGGCATTGGGCAGTTGCAGGTCGAGGCTGGCTTCCAGGCCACTGGAGGATTGCTGGCCGACTTGCTGCTTGAGGTTCGGGTTGCCCGGAACGTCGGTCAGCAGCTTCTTTTTCACAATGTGGTAGGCCGCCAGGGTCCAGTCGCCGCGTCCGCTCCAGAACGCCTGCTTGATGCCGATTTCGCTTTGTCTGGCCGTGGACAGGTCGAACTGCTGCTGGCCCGGGCTCAGCGAGATCAGGCCGCCGACGCCGTCGGTGCTGGTGGCGTACTGGCCATAGAGCGAGGTGTCCGGCGTGATCGCATACACCAGCCCGGCCTTCCAGTTGTTGCCGGTCAGCGTTCTGCTTGTTTGGCTGCCATCGCGCAAATCATCGCGATCGACATGGGCGTAGTCGCGGCGAATGCCGGTAACCAGTGCGAGCTGGTCGGTGAGCTGCAGGCGGTTTTCGGCAAAACCTGCGACGGTTTTGGTGGTGGTGGCGAACAGCGGTTCGAACGGATCGGCGCTGGCAAACGGCCCCGGTTGCGGGTGGTTCACGTCGATGGGCTGGCCGTTGGCAAAGGTGTCGTCAAACGGCGAGTTGCTGGCCAGGCGAAAGCGGATGCGGTTGTACTCAATGCCGGTCACGGTCTGGCTGTCGAGACCGAACAGCGTGTGCTTGAAAGTGAAGGTCTGGCGATCACCCACCTGTTGCTGATTGTGCTTGATGCCGAAGTTACCGCTGCGGGTGAGTTGGCCGTTGGTGAAGTTGTAGTTCTCGGCGTTCTGCCAGCGGCGCTGGTTTTTCAGGTAGAACAACTCGTTGGTGGCGCTGACGCTGTCGTTGATCTGCCACTCGCTGGTCAGGCGCGTCCACTGGTCGTTGTAGTGTTGGGTGTCGTTGCTGACGTTGTAGTTCTTGTCGCGCAGGCCCTTGTGCAACTGGCCGTTGATCAAGGGGGTGCCGAAGTAGTTTTGCGGTTGCTGGTCGCCGTAGTCGCTGGCGAGGGTGAAGCTCAGGGTGTCCGCCGCTTGCCAGCGCAGGGCGCCGCTGACGAAGTCGCTGGCCGAATCGCCACGGTCGATGAAACCGTTGCTGCGCAGGCGATTGAGGTTCAGGCGGTAGCTCAAGGTGTCGCTCAGCGAGCCGCCGCTGTCGAGGGCTTGCTGCTGGCGGTCGTAGGAGCCGTAGCCGAGGCGCACGTGGTTTTCGATTTCGCCTTCGAACGGTTTTTTCGGCACCGTGTTGATCACCGCGCCGGTGGCGCCTTCGCCGTACAGCACCGAAGCCGGGCCGCGCAGCACGTCGACGCGCTCCACCGACCAGGTGTCCACCGGGAAGGTCGAAGTGCCCATGCCCATGTACATGCGGTTGCCGTCGTACAACTGCATCACCGAACCCTGGCCGGTAAAGCCGCGCGCCGACAACGAGGTGCCGCCGTCGCCCGGCGAGCCGGTGCGGCTGATGCCGGTGGCACGGGAGATGGCGTCCTGCACACTGGCATCGCCACGCTGGCGAATCTGCGTGCCGGTCTGGCTTTCGACGCTGCCCGGGGTTTGCAGGGCGCTGAGGTTAAGGCGCGAGCCAGCGGTGGTCGGGGTGTTCAGGTCGACCCGTTCGTCATCCACGGCGGGCGCGGTGACGGGGCTGGCGGGCAGGGTCAGGGCCTGGGCGCTGTTGTGCAAGGCGAGCAGGCACAGGCCGGACGCTAGGTACTTGTTCATCGGTCGATCAGTCTTCCTGGGGTGTGCTCGCCGCAGGGTGCGGCGAGCAACGATAACGCACAAAGTGTTATAAGTTAACAATTATCGGCTGCGTGACTAACGTCCGCGCAGCCTACACAAGCCTTGTGGCATGGGCATCTCGCCGGTTTCATGCAGAACCTGAGGCGGATTCACCTTGAGCAAAAAGACGCGACAGCACCAGGCGATCGACTGCCCACACGGCGATCAACGAAGCGCCCACCAACGGGAAAATGATCGCCAGGCCGAGCATGATCAGCATCGCGGTTTTCCATTTCGGCAGGTCATGGCGCAGCGGCGGAACGCCCAGCCCGCCCATGGGCCTGCGCTTCCACCAGATCACCACGCCACTGACCGCACTGAGCAGAATCATCAGGCAGATCAGCAGTACGATCAGCTGGTTGACCCAGCCGAACATCTTGCCCTCGTGCAGCATCACACCGGTCTCGGTGGCGCGTGCCGCCAGGTTGTAATGCTGCCAGCGCACGTCGGCGAGGACCTTGCCGGTGTACTGGTCCACGTGCAGGGTGGCGTCATTGCGCGGGTCGTCGGCGAACACCGAGACCGTGAACACGCCCGTGGCAGTGGTGGGGAAGGTGATGCTGTAGCCGGGTTCGACCTTGCGCGCAGTGGCCAGGTCGACCACCTGTTGCAGGCGCACGCCGGGCGCGGCGGGGCCTGCATGCATGGCGCCGTGGTTCACGTGTTCGGCATGGTCGCCGGACATCGGCATCGGCGTGTTTTCCATCGCCCACGGCACCGTCTGCTGGCTGGCGCTGTTGAGGATGCGCGCCTGCTGGTCGGACTGCGGCACGTTGTTCCACATCGCCGCCGGGAAGGTGTTCCACAGGGCGGCGTATTGCTTGCCCCAGAAGCCGGTCCAGGTCATGCCGCTGAGCAGCATCACCAGCAGGAAGGCCGCGCCCCAGAAGCCGGCGACGGCGTGCAGGTCGCGCCACAGCAGGCGGCCCCTGGCGTTCAGGCGCGGCCACAAGACCCCAGCCGATGACTTGCCACGCGGCCACCACAGGTACAGACCGGACACCACCAGCATGACCCCCCAGCCGGCGGCGAGCTCCACCAGGCGGTCGCCGGTGGTGCCGATCATCAATTCACCGTGCAGTGCACGGGCGATGGCTTGGAGGTTGTATTTGGCGTCCTGCTCGCCAAGCACGTTGCCGCGATAGGGGTCGACGAACACGGTTATTTCGCGGCCGTTGTTGTGCATGACGAATTGCGCGCTGCGGGTGGCGTCGGTCGGTGGCAGGTACTTGCTGATCGTCGCCTGCGGGTAGGCGGCCCTGGCGCGTTGCAACTGTTCATCGGCGCTGAGGGCGTGTTCAGCGCTTTTTACGTTGAGCAGGTCGGCGTACATCAGCGGGTCGAGCTGGGGTTTGAACAGGTAGATGATGCCGGTGAGGGCCAGCAGCACCATGAACGGGGCCACGAAGAGGCCGGCGTAGAAGTGCCAGCGCCAGGCGAGGTTGTAGAAGGATACTTTTTGGGGGGTCATCAGGGGCTCCGCAAGCCATGAATATTGGATGCCGATTGGGCCGTCATCGGGAGCAAGCCCCTCCCACACATTTACAGGTGCGAAGGGGGCTGGCTCCCGATGCTTTTTACAAGCACAGGGTGTGAAGGGCCTACGCGGCAGCGGGCGGAGCGCGGCTACGGGCGCCGGGGAAGGTACTTTGCCGGGCATGGCCCAGGCGCGGAGCGGGGGTAAGGGCGGCTATCGGCGGTGGCGTGTCGAGGGCGCCCCAGGACACGTCGCCGGGCAGGGCAGGGCAACTGAACAGCAGGTCGCAGTAGCCGCATTTTGCCCAGAGTGCGTGATGATCGTCGGGGGCTTGAGGGTGATGGGAGTTGCCGTGGTGTGCCGGCATGTCCATGGACATGCCGACGTGATGATTCATCGGCATCGCCTGGGAAATCAGCGGACCGATAAAGATCATCAGCATGGCGAACAGGCTGACCCAGCCGCCGCGTGTCAGGCGGTGGCGTGCAGACAACCCGGCGCGAGGGGCGCCCATCGATCAGCGACCTATTGGGCGTGGTTATGCGCGTGGGGCGGTGCCTTTTGTACCGACACCTGCACCTCGACCCTGCCGGCCTTTTCGAAGGTCAGGGTCAGCGGGAAGTGCTTGCCATCGGCCAACAAACTGCGGTCCTTGAGGCCCAGCAGCATCACGTGATATGCCATGGGCGCGAAGGTCAGCTCGCCGTTGGCCGGCACCGCGACGCTGGTCACTTGCTGCATCTTCATCAGGTCGCCCTGCATCACATGCTCATGCAACTCGGCCTTTTCGGCCACGGGGGTTTCGACACCGAGCAGGCGGTCCGGGGTTTTGCCGTCGTTATGGATCACGAAATACGCTGCGACGGTGGGCGCATTCGGTGGCAGCTCCTGGGACCAGGGGTCGCTGACCAGCAGCTCGCCGGCCTTGTAGTCATCGGCATTGGCGGCGCTGAACACGGGCATCAGCAATGCGGCCAGCAGCAGGGAAGATTTGAGCATGACAGTTCTCCAGAACGGTTTTGAACGCAGTTCACGAGCGAAGCAAATCAGACCGTGGGAGAGGCGCGCGGGTTGAGGCTCGGCCATTGACGGCGCGGGTTTGGGGCGTGTGGCGACGGCGGTGAAAGGCCCTGGGAGGCTTCAAAACGAGCGACGTACAACTGCGGCACATGCCCCGGCAGCGCCACCCATGGCGTCGAGCCCGAGCAGCACCAGCAATGCTGCATCGTGGAGTGATCGTCCTGCTGCGGCGCCGGGATCTCCAACTGGCCCAGGGCGACGGTCTTGAGGCTTGCACCAGTGGACGAACAGAACCCGCCCCAGAACAGCTGCTTGACCGGATCGTGCGCTGGCTGCATCGCATTGGTCAGCGGCATGGCAAACGCATTGAACAGCACTGCAAGACAGGCGATCCAGGCAAGTGCAAAGCGTTGACGGGCCATGGCGGACAAATCCGTGAGGGTAAGCGATCAGGCGGGTATTTAGCCTGAACGGGGTGGATAAGTAAAAAGGGCTGGTGTGGTGGGGTGGCGCAGTGCAATCAGATGGCAGTGGATCGAAATCTTTGAACCTGGTCATGCGTCACTCCGGTTTTTCAAATTCAGCTGCGATGTGTCTCGCGCGTTGTATATCGCGTTTTTGCGTTGATTTATCGCCACCCATCAACAGCAGGTAAATAACTTCATCTATGCGCTTGAAGTACACCCGATATCCAGGACCGTAGTGGATGCGCATTTCTCAGTGAGAGTGGATTGCCTGCAGCACCGCATCCACCGCTGTGAATTCTCGATCCACTCCTGCCAACACTGGCCGCTTCAACACCAGCACCGGCACCCCCAACTCCCGCGCCACTTCCAGCTTCGGCTCGGTGGCCGTGCTGCCACTGTTTTTGCTGATCAGCACATCAATTCGCTGGCGCGCAAACAACTGACGCTCATCCTCCAGCAGAAACGGCCCGCGCGCGCCGATCACTTCGCAGCGCTCATTGCCCGGGTACACCTCCAGCGCGCGCAGGGTCCAGAACTGGTGGTCAGGGATTTCGTCGAGGTGCTGCAACGGCTCGCGGCCCAGGGTGAACAACGGTCGTTTGAACGGTTTCAACGCTTCAACCAACTGCGTCCAGTCACTGACTTCGCGCCAGTCGTCCCCGGGCTGCGGCTGCCAGGCCGGACGCCGCAGCGCCCAGCACGGCACCCCGCAGGCGCGCGCCGCCTGGGCCGCGTTGTGGCTGATCTGCGCCGCATACGGGTGGGTCGCGTCGAGAATCAGGCTGACGCCTTCGGCGCGCACAAACTGCGCCAGGCCGTCCGCACCGCCATAACCGCCCACGCGCACCTGGCAGGTCAGGTCGGTGGGCACGCGCCCAACCCCCGCCAGGCTGTAGATATGCTGCGGCCCCAGCGTCCGCGCGATGGCCAGCGCCTCGGTCACGCCGCCCAGCAGCAAAATCCTGTTCATGACGGCTTGACCATGTCCAGCAGGGTGATCGGCAGCGCCTGGCGCCACGTATCGAATTCCCCCAACGGCTGCGCCTGGGCCACGTGGATGCGCGTGAGTTCGCCGCCATGCCGGGCGCGCCAGTTCATCAGGGTCATTTCGCTTTGCAGAGTTACTGCGTTGGCGACCAGCCGCCCGCCTGGGCGCAATTGCTGCCAGCAGGTTTCCAGCACGCCCTCGCGGGTGACGCCGCCGCCGATGAAGATCGCGTCCGGCGCCGCAAGCCCCGCCAGAACCTCGGGTGCCTTGCCGCGAATCAGTTGCAGGCCCGGCACGCCAAGGGCATCACGGTTGTGTTCGATCAGGCCCTGGCGACCAGTATCTGCTTCAATCGCCAACGCGCGGCAGCTCGGGTGCGTGCGCATCCATTCGATGCCGATGGAGCCACTGCCCGCGCCCACGTCCCACAGCAGTTCGCCGGGCAGCGGCGCGAGGCGCGCGAGGGTCATGGCGCGCACGTCACGCTTGGTCAGTTGACCGTCGTGCCGGAACGCCGAATCCGGCAGGCCGGCAAGGCGTGACAGCCCCGGCGTGTCGCTGCAGGCCTGGCAGTCGATGGCGACCAGGTTCAAATCGGCGACCCGGTCCAGCGTCCACGACTGCGCGAGCCCATCGATGCGCTGCTCATCCGCGCCGCCCAGGTGTTCAAACACGCTCAGTCGGCTCGATCCAAATCCGGCCTGTGCCAGCAACGCGGCGATCAACCCAGGGCTGCTGCCGTCGTTGCTTAACACCAGCAAACGCACGCCGCTGGCCAGATGCGCGTTGAGCGCCGCCAGCGGCCGGGCGACCACGGATAACGTCACCACGTCCTGCAACGGCCAACCCAGCCGCGCCGCCGCCAGCGAGACGGACGACGGCGCCGGCAACACCAGCAGTTCGTCAGCCGGCACCTGCCGCGCCAGGCTGGCGCCCACGCCGTAGAACATCGGATCGCCGCTGGCCAGCACGCACACCGGCTCTCCGCGCCGTGCCAGCACCGGCGCCAGGGAAAACGGGCTCGGCCACACGTGCCGCTCGCCGCGAATACACACCGGCAGCAGGTCCAACTGGCGCTGACCACCTATAATCCGCGTAGCGCGCAACAGGGCGTGCCGGGCGTTTTTGCCCAGCCCCTTGAAGCCGTCTTCACCGATGCCTACAACCGTCAGCCAGGGCGACATATCCATTCCTTGAGCGACATCCGACGGGCAGGCTTTTCATGCCGCCGGACAAAGCAGGCATAATACCGCGCCTTTACCCGTCAACCGGTAGCCCCGTGAACCCATCGCCCGCCCTGAACACCTTGCGCCCCTCGGCTTGTCCGGGGTTGCTGCGTATCGTCCAGGCGCTGGATGGCGGCATCTGCCGGATCAAACTGGCCGGCGGCTCGATCACCGCCACCCAGGCCCACGCCGTGGCGGACGCGGCCCGGGCCTACGCGGGCGGCGTGATCGAGGCGACCAACCGCGCCAACCTGCAGATTCGCGGGATCGGCGCCGAGCAGGACGCCTTGATCGCGGCCCTGCTGGCTGCAGGCCTTGGGCCGAATAATGCGGCGGGTGACGACGTGCGCAACCTGATGCTCAGCCCCAGTGCCGGCATCGACCCGCAGATGCTGTTCGACACCCGCCCGCTGGCCGCGCAGATCCTCGCCACGCTGGAAAACCATCCGCGCTTTCATGAGCTGTCGGCCAAATTCGCCGTGCAACTGGACGGCGGCGAGGCCCTGGCGATGCTCGAACACCCGCACGACGTGTGGTTGTCGGCGTTTGAACGCGGCGGCGATACCTTGCTGGCGTTCGGCCTGGCCGGGTGCCCGGGGCTGGATGCGCCACTGGCGGCCGTGCGTCTTGAGCAGGGGCATGCCCTGGTGGTCGCCGTGCTGGAAGCGTTTCTGGCGCTGGCGACGCCGCAGCAAACACGCATGCGTCATCTGGCTGTGGATAACCTGGTGAGCCGCCTGAGCCTGCCGCTGTTGCCGGCAGATGGCTTCAAACGCGCGGCCAGTAGCGCCTTGCTGCACCTGGGCAGTTATCCACAACGGCAGAAAAACCGGTGCTATGTCGCCGCCGTGGCGCCGTTGGGTCGTCTGGATTCGACGATGCTCAACGGCGCCGCACAACTGGCCAGCGAGCACGGCGACGGCACCTTGCGCTTCACCCCCTGGCAAGGCGTGCTGCTGCCCAACCTCACACAACCTCAAGCGGTGACTGCAGGTTTGGCGCAACTGGGCTTTCTCTGCTCGGCCGACGCCCCCCTGGCCCAGGTGATCGCCTGCACCGGTTCCAGCGGCTGCGCCAAGGGCCTGGCCGACACCAAGGCCGACGCCCTCGGCCTGCCGCCCGGCCATGACGTGCACCTGTCCGGCTGCTCGCGCTCCTGCGCCGCTGCGCACATCGCGCCAGTCACCTTGCTGGCGGTGAGCCGCGGCCACTACGACCTCTATTTTCGCGATGCAGCCCAGCCGGGTTTCGGCCGGCTGCACGCGCGCAACCTTTCCATTGAAGCGGCGGGCGCCGTGCTGCGCGCTCGTCCACGGAGCAACACCGATGATTGATTACATCCGCGACGGTCAGGAGATCTATCGCAACTCCTTCGCCATCATTCGCGCGGAAGCCAACCTGGAGCGCATCCCGGCCGACCTGGAAAAACTCGCGGTGCGGGTGATTCATGCGTGCGGCATGGTCGGCGCCATCGACGGCCTGCAGTTCTCCGAAGGTGCGGGCAAGGCCGGGCGCGCTGCGCTGGCGGCCGGCGCGCCGATCCTGTGTGACGCGCGGATGGTCTCCGAAGGCGTGACCCGCACGCGCCTGCCGGCCAACAATCAGGTGATCTGCACCCTGCGTGACGACAGCGTGCCGCAGTTGGCGCGTGACTTGGGCAACACCCGCTCTGCCGCCGCGCTGGAGCTGTGGCGCCCGCACCTGGAAGGCAGTGTGGTGGTGATCGGCAACGCACCGACCGCGCTGTTTTACCTGCTGGAGATGCTCGATGCCGGCGCGCCGAAACCGGCGCTGATCCTCGGCTTCCCTGTCGGCTTCGTCGGCGCCGCCGAATCCAAGGCGATGCTTGCCGCCGACAGCCGTGGCGTGCCCTTCGTGATCATGCAGGGTCGCCTCGGTGGCAGCGCCATGGCTGCCGCCGCCGTCAATGCGCTTGCCACGGAGGTGGAGTGATGCCGGCACGCGGACGCTTGATCGGCCTGGGCGTCGGCCCCGGCGACCCGGAGCTGATCACCGTGAAGGCCCTGCGCCTGCTGCGCGAATCCCCGGTGGTGGCGTACTTCGTGGCCAGGGGCAAGAAAGGCAACGCGTTCAGCATCATCGAGGACCACCTGGTGCCCCAGCAGACCCTGATGCCGCTGGTGTACCCGGTGACCACCGAAGCGTTGCCGGCGCCGCTGTCCTACGAACAGGTGATCAGCGACTTCTACGACACCGCCAGCCTGCACGTGGCGGCGCATCTGGACGCCGGCCGCGATGTGGCGGTGATCTGCGAGGGTGATCCGTTCTTCTACGGCTCCTACATGTACCTGCACGACCGCCTTGCCGAGCGCTACGAAGCACAGGTCATCCCCGGCGTGTGCTCGATGCTCGGTGGCGCTTCGGTGCTCGGTGCGCCGTTGGTGTACCGCAACCAGAGCCTGTCGGTGCTGTCGGGCGTATTGCCCCATGAAGACCTCAAGCGCCGGCTGGCCGATGCCGACGCGGCGGTGATCATGAAGCTGGGCCGCAATTTCCCCAAGGTGCGCCAGGTGCTGGAAGAGCTCGGGCTCGCTGAGCGTGCGCTGTACGTGGAGCGCGCAACCATGGCCAATCAGAAAATCGTGCCGCTGGACCAGGTGGTGCCGATGTCGTCGCCGTATTTCTCGCTGATCATCGTGCCCGGTGAACGGTGGCAAGGGTGATCGATCCCGCGATTGTCATCCTTGGCCAGGGCAGCCTCGCCACCGCGCGCGCTATCCAGCAGGTGTACCCCGCTGCATTGATCCACGGCCTGGCCGGACGCGTCGACGGCGCGGACGTAAATTACAGCGAATTCGGCGCCACGTTGCGCCAGCTCTACCAGCAGGGCACGCCGCTGATTGCGCTGTGCGCTGCCGGCATTGTGATTCGCACCCTGGCGCCGCTGTTGTTGGAAAAGGGCGAAGAGCCCGCCGTGCTGGCGGTGGCCGAGGACGGCAGTGCGGTGGTGCCGCTGCTCGGTGGCCTGGGCGGTGTGAATGTCATGGCGCGCGAGATCGCGGCGGCGTTGAACGTGGCGGCGGCGATCACCACCAGTGGCGAGCTGCGTTTCGGCACCTGCCTGCTCAACCCGCCCCAGGGTTATGAACTGGGAGACCTGGCGCTGGGCAAGCGCTTTGTCAGCGATCTGCTGGCCGGTGAACGTGTGCGCATCGAAGGGGCGGCGCCATGGTTGAACGAGGCGAATCTGCCCCAGGATCAACAGGCTCATCTGGCGATTCACGTGGGCAGCGCCGCGCGCGCGCCTGCGGCCAATGAACTGCTGATCTACCCGAAAAATGTGAGCGTCACCTGCAAACCGGGCGCGCAGTTGGCCGAGCGGGTGCGCACCGCGCTGCAACAGGCCGGCATCGCGCTGCAATCGCTGGCCTGTCTGTTGGCCAGTGACACGCAGATGGCGGACGCGTCGTTGCACGAAGCCGCAACGCAGTTGGCGGTGCCGCTGCGGTTCGCCAGCGTCAGCGAGGACGCCGATATCGTGATCGATGTTGCCGAGCAGCCGCTGGAGCTGTCCCTGGTCGGTCGCGCGCGTGGTCGTCTCGCAGTGATCGGCCTTGGCCCCGGCGCCGCCGAGTTGATGGTGCCGGCGGTGAAGGCCGAGCTGGCGCGCTGCACCGATGTGCTGGGCTATGAAACCTATGTGCGCATGGCCGGGCCGTTCCGCGACGATCAGGTGCAGCACTGCACCGACAACCGCGAAGAAATGCAGCGCGCACGGCACGCCTTCGAACTGGCCGTGCAAGGCCGTTCGGTGGTGGTGGTGTCGTCCGGCGACCCGGGCGTATTTGCCATGGCCGCGGCTGTACTCGAGGCGCTGCACGAATCCAGTGACCCGGCGTGGCATCAGGTCGACCTGCAGATTTTGCCGGGGGTGTCCGCCTCGCTGGCGACCGCCGCCCAGGCCGGAGCGCCGCTGGGTCATGACTTCTGCGTGATGTCGCTGTCGGACAACCTCAAGCCCTGGTCGATCATCGAAAAACGCCTGGACCTCGCGTCCCAGGCCGACCTGGCGCTGGCGTTCTACAACCCGATCTCCCGCGCACGGCCGTGGCAACTGGGGCGAGCGCTGGACATCGTCGCACAGCACCGCACGCCCGAAACGCCGGTGGTGCTCGGCCGCGATATCGGGCGACCGGGCCAGACCCTGCGCGTCACCACCCTGGGGCAACTCACGCCCGAGCAGGTGGACATGCGCACGATGGTGCTGATCGGCTCGTCCACCACCTGCACATTCCCGCGTGCCGGTGGCGGTGAGTGGGTGTACACGCCGCGCTGGTACGGCGACAAACCCAACGCCTGATACCGTGGGAAAGCTCCGATTGATTCTCGGGTCATACCGGTGGGTGGTCGGGGCTTTTTCTTTTTTCATCGATGAAACAGGCGCGACCTGACGCTGCGCCCGGCAATTGCTGGGCGGCGTGTTGCGGTGCGCGCAGGCAAGGGATAAGTGTCGTCTGGCAAGCGCGCCCGTCACTGGACTAGGGTGGAGGCAGCCCCAATGTGGGGCACTTGTGGAGAGCTGAACATGGAGCGACATCATAGAAGGATCAACAGTACAAAAAGGCGCAAGTTGATTGCGGCCTACAAGCTTCCGGCGGCGTTCGGTGCGCAGGCTTTGTCGGCGCCCGACCCCGACGACGATTCGAACGCGGCGGTGGTCAATAACAGCGTGATCTCGTTTGCCGAGGGCCTGTCCGGCCTGAGCCGCGAATACATTCGCAAAAGTTACTTGCTGGCCAGCAGTTATGTCAGCGATGTGTTGAAGATTCATCGCGGCACCGAGGCGTGGTATGACGAGTTCATCAAGGTGATGATCAGCCTGGGCTGGCTGCCGATGCGCAGCAGCTTCGAGCGGGTCTCCAGCAGCGGCAAGGGCCTGACGGTGCAACTGGCGGTGCTGAACATGATTGCCGCGATGCTCGCCTCGACCGCACTGGCCGGGCCGGTGCTGGCGGCCTTGCCCAAGCTGGCGGCGGATGCGCTGGAGGCCATGAAGCAGCAACCCGCCTCGTTCGAGTTGTTCAAACGCAACAGTACGCTGCGTCAGGGCGGAGACTTTGGCGTGGCGTCGTGCACCGAAGCCAACGGCGAAGTGATGATGGTGCTGGTGACCTACAGCAGCCAGGGCGTGAGCAAACAGGTAGGGCTGCCGTTTCTGGAATGGGACAGTTCCTCGTTCGAGGCCTTCAGCGGGCAGACCTGCCTGGTGCTCAATACCTCGCTGGTCAACGAAAAAACCATCCAGCTGATGCGCGAGAGCGCGGGAGACAAGGTGCAGTCGGCTATCGCCAGATACCGCATCTGAGGCATTTATCAGGCCTGTGGGACCAACGGTGAGAGGGGCAAGCCCTAATGCCGTTCAGTTAAGCGCAGATTCCCTGTGGCGAGCAGGCTTGTCCTGCGTTGGGCTGCGCAGCAGCCCCAAAACCAGACGCTGAGCCGTATCAGGTACACCGCGTTTTGCTTGATTGGGGGCGCTTCGCACCCCAACGCGGGGCAAGCCCGCTCGCCACAGGAATGAGGCTGTCTGAAACTTCAGGTTTTAAAATCAATAAGCTATTTTGTGTTTGATAAGCGCTGGCTTGCCTGCGAAGGCGGTAGTCCAGCAAACATTGATGTTGACTGACCCACCGCGTTCGCGGGCAAGTCGTACCGCCGTTCCCAATCTGCACTTAACTGAACGGCATCAGGGCAAGCCCGCTCGCCACAGCGGCTAGAGTTTGCTGCAAGACAACCCCGTTGACGTCAGGAAGGCGTGTGTTCCGGGCGCTGTTGGCGCTGCGCCACCCAGAACTCCACCAGCTCACGCAACTGCGACAACTCCACCGGCTTGGCCATGTGCCCGTCCATTCCGGCCTGGCGTGCGCGTTCCTTGTGTTCCGAGAGGATATGCGCAGTCAGCGCCACCACCGGCGTGCGGATGCGCTGGTGGCTGACTTCCCACGCGCGCAGTTGCTGGGTGGCGGAGAAGCCATCGAGGATCGGCATTTCGCAGTCCATCAACACCAGATCGTAGCGCTGGGCCTTCATCGCTTGCAGGGCTTCTTCGCCGTTGCTGGCGGTGTCCGGGTTGAGGTTGAGCTTGCCAAGCATGCCGCGAATCACTTTGGTGGAGATGCTGTTGTCCTCGGCCACGAGGATGCGGAAGTCGGCCGGCACGGTAATCGCGGCCGGTGCGCTGAGTTGCGCGCGTGGCTGAGTGTTGCCTTTGTTGCGCTGGGTCAGTTCGTCGGCCAGGGTGGTCTTGAGTGTATAACCGGCCACCGGCTTGGCGAGGATGCGCTTGATCCCGCTGTTGCGCGCGATGATCTTGCTCGGCGCGTTGCTGATGCCGGTGAGCATGATCAGCAGGATGTCGTGGTTCAAGCTCGGGTCTTCCTTGATCTTCGCCGCGAGCTGCATGCCGGTCATGCCGGGCATGTTCTGGTCCAGCAGCACCACGTCGAAGTAATCGCGCAGGTGCGCCTTGGTGCGCAGCAGCGCCAGGGCCTCCTTGCCGGACGACACGGCGCTCACGTTCAGCCCCCAGGCGCTGCATTGCTGCACCAGCACCTTGCGGCAGGTGTCGTTGTCGTCCACCACCAGCACGCGCGCATCCTGCAGCGGGCCGTCGAGGTCGCAGGTCGGGTGTTGCAGGCGCTGCGGGTCCAGCGGCAGGGTCAGCCACAGGGTGCTGCCCTGGTGCGTGCCACTCTTGATGCCGAACTCGCCGTTCATCAACAGGATCAGCTGGCGGGCAATCACCAGGCCCAGGTGGCCGCTCAGGCGCGTGGCCGACACGAAGTTCTTGCTGTGCAGTTCGCTGTGCAGCAAGGCGTCACGTTCGGCGGCATCCATCGGCAGGCCGCTGTCCTGCACGGCAATGCGCAGGCGTGGCTGGGTGTTGCGGTCTTCCAGTGCGATCACGATCAGCACTTCACCTTCGTCGGTTTTCTGCAGGGCGTTTTCCAACAGACTCAGCATTGCCTGGCGCAGGCGCGTGGGGTCGCCGCTGATGACGCGGGGGACCTGAGGCTGGATAAAGCTGATCAGCTCGACGTTCTGCTGTTCGGCCTTGGCGCGGAAGATGCTCAGGCAGTCGTCGATCAGTGCGTTGAGGTCGAACTGCACGTCATCGAGCTCGATCTGCCCGGATTCGAGCTTGGAGATGTCAAGAATCTCGTTGATCAGCGTGAGCAGTTCGTTGCCGGCGCTGTGGATGGTCTGCACATAGTCGCGCTGCTTGACCGACAGCGGCGTGCCCAGCAGCAACTCGGTCATGCCCAGCACGCCGTTCATGGGGGTACGGATTTCATGGCTGATCTTTGCCAGGAACTCGGCCTTGGCGGCGATTTCGGCGTTGCTCGCGGCCAGGTCGCGGCTGAGACTGAAACGGGTTTCGACAATGGCGCGCTGGCGTTCGCCCAGCGCCAGGCTCATCAGCAGACCGCTTAGGCAGATAAAACCGAGCAATGTCACGATCAGCCCCTGCGGCGCCACCAGCGTCAGGCCGAGCAGGGCGGGCAGGATGATCAGTGTGCCGATGTTGAACACCACCATCGCCGCCACGAACAGGCGCGCCGGGCGGTAGCCTTTTTGCCAGTGATAGGCCGAGACGAACAGCATGCTCAGGCCGGCCAGGGCCACCAGGGCGTAGGTGATGATGTTCAGCGGCAGGGTGTTGACGAACAGCAGCAACAGGCCGCAGAGCACGATCACCAGGATATCGGCCATCAACAGCTTGTTCAGCGGGTGCGGGCCCAGCGGCATGAAGAAACGGTAGGCATACATCAGCCCGCAAGGGGCGGTGAGCAGCAGGGCGAGGTAGGCGCCGGGGGTCTGGATCGCGTGCCAGTTGGGCAGCCACGGTCCCACCAGGTTGAGCAGCAGCGCCAGGCTGAGCATCAACAGCACTTCGCAGGCCGCCAGCCACAGGCTGCTGCGCGAGCGGTGATAGGCGAAACGCGTGAGGTTATGCAGGATCAACATCGCCAGTACGCCGAACAGCAGGCCGTAGATCAGCGTCTGGTTCTGGTTGGCGGCGGCCAGTACCGCCGGCTCCAGGGTGATATAGGGGCGCAGTTCGTGTTCCGACACCATGCGCAGGTACACCTCCAGAGGCTTCTGGCTCTGGGGCATCGGCAGCATGAAGTCACTGCTGGGCAGCGGGCGCTCCGATTGCGGCTGGCGGGTGCCGGTGTTCTGCTGTTCGACCAGGGCGTCGCCGTCCAGCACGTACAGGCTCAGGTGCGACAGGTCAGGGGCGAACACCCGCAGCAGTTGCTCGTGCTTGCCGGGTTGCAGCTTGAAGCGTACCCACAGTGCACCGTCCGGCGGAGCAGCGGTGATCCGGTCCAGTTCGGTGGGGCTGAATTGATTGGTGTAGCGCGGGGACCGTATGTCGCTCAGTTGCAGGTCGGCCTGTTCGTCGAGCAATATCGCCCAACCACTGCCTTGTGCGGCCGCCTGGGCCGGGAACAAGCAGAGCAATGTCAGCAGGCTGACAGTGAAACCTATGGCGATCCTGAGCCAGCGCAAGGCGAAATCCCTTCGTAGGTTGGTGCACGGGTGAACTATGCGCGGGGAGGCATGAGTACGGCAAGGGCCGCAGGCCCTCACCTAACCGAACGGATAGCGGTTACGCGTTCTCGCCACGTTCACGGGCAATGGCGCGGTAGCCGATGTCCGTACGGTAAAAACAGCCTTTCCAGTCGATCTTCGCCGCCAGCTTGTACGCCTGTTGCTGCGCGGCGTCGACACTGGCACCCATCGCGGTGGCGCACAATACGCGGCCACCGGCGGTCACGACCTTGCCATCCTTGAGCGCAGTGCCCGCATGGAACACCTTGCCTTCCAGCGTAGCAGCGTCTTCGAGACCTCCAATCACGTCGCCCTTGGCATAGTCGGCGGGATAACCCCCGGCGGCCAGCACAATCCCGACGCTCGGGCGCGGGTCCCACTGCGCTTCAACCTTGTCCAGCGCCTGGGCCAGGGCGGCTTCCACCAGCAGCACCAGGCTGGACTGCAGGCGCAGCATCACCGGCTGGGTTTCCGGGTCGCCGAAGCGGCAGTTGAACTCGATGACTTTCGGGTTGCCGGCCTTGTCGATCATCAGGCCCGCGTACAGGAAACCGGTATAGACGTTGCCTTCGTCGGCCATGCCGCGCACGGTCGGCCAGATCACCAGGTCCATGACGCGCTGATGCACTTCGCTGGTGACCACGGGGGCAGGGGAGTAGGCGCCCATGCCGCCGGTATTCGGACCGCTGTCGCCGTTGCCGACGCGTTTGTGGTCCTGGCTGGTGGCCATCGGCAGCACGTTCTTGCCGTCGACCATCACGATAAAGCTGGCTTCTTCGCCGTCGAGGAACTCTTCGATCACTACCCTGGAACCTGCGTCACCAAAGGCATTGCCGGCGAGCATGTCGCGTACCGCGTCTTCGGCTTCCTGCAGGGTCATGGCGACGATCACGCCTTTACCGGCGGCCAGACCATCGGCCTTGATCACGATGGGCGCGCCTTTTTCCCGCAGGTAAGCCAGGGCCGGCTCGATTTCGGTGAAGTTCTGGTAGTCGGCGGTGGGGATCTTGTGACGCGCCAGGAAATCCTTGGTGAAGGCTTTTGAGCCTTCCAACTGCGCGGCGCCAGCGGTGGGGCCGAAGCAATCCAGGCCACGGCTGCGGAACAGATCCACCACGCCCGCCACCAGCGGTACTTCCGGGCCGACGATGGTCAGCGAAACGTTCTTTTCGGCAAAGTCGGCCAACTGCTCAAGGGCCAGTACGTCGATGGCGACGTTCTCGCACTTGGCTTCAATGGCGGTACCGGCGTTGCCGGGTGCCACGAAGACTTTCTGGACGCGTGGGTCCTGGGCAACTTTCCAGGCCAGGGCGTGTTCACGGCCACCGCTGCCAATGATCAAAACATTCATTTCAAAAACCTCAAATTCTGTAGGCGCTGCAGGAGCGCTTTTAAATGTGGGAGGGGGCTTGCCCCCGATAGCGGTGGTTCAGTAGCACATTAGTTGACTGATGCACCGCCATCGGGAGCAAGCCCCCTCCCACACAAGCCCGCTCCCACATTTCGATCAAGTTGGATCAGTGACGGAAGTGGCGCATGCCGGTGAAGACCATGGCAATGCCGGCCTCATCCGCAGCGGCGATCACTTCAGCATCACGCATCGAGCCGCCCGGCTGGATCACGGCGGTCACGCCTGCCTTGGCGGCGTTATCCAGGCCATCACGGAACGGGAAGAACGCGTCGGAGGCCATCACCGAACCCGCCACCTGCAGACCGGCGTGCTCAGCCTTGATCGCAGCAATGCGCGCCGAGTTCACGCGGCTCATCTGGCCGGCGCCGACACCGATGGTCTGGCGGTTCTTCGCGTAGACGATGGCATTCGATTTAACGTACTTGGCCACTTTCCAGGCGAAGATCAGGTCGTTGATTTCCTGCTCGGTCGGCGCGCGTTGGGTCACGACTTTCAGGTCGTCACTGCCGATCATGCCGATGTCGCGGCTCTGTACCAGCAGGCCGCCATTGACGCGCTTGTAGTCCCAGGCAGCGGCACGCTCGGCCGACCATTCGCCGCAGGCCAGCAGGCGCACGTTGGCTTTGCCTGCCACGATGGCGCGGGCTTCTGCGCTGACGCTTGGGGCGATGATCACTTCGACGAACTGACGCTCGACAATGGCCCTGGCGGTTTCGGCGTCCAGCTCACGGTTGAAGGCAATGATGCCGCCGAAGGCCGACTCGGTGTCGGTGGCGTAGGCCAGTTCGTAGGCCTGGCGAATCCCGCCTTCCGCGTCGGGGCTTACCGCCACGCCGCACGGGTTGGCGTGCTTGACGATCACGCAGGCTGGCTTGACGAAGCTCTTCACGCATTCCAGCGCGGCGTCGGTGTCGGCCACGTTGTTGTAGGACAGCTCTTTACCTTGCAGTTGGGTCGCGGTGGCGATGCCGACTTCGGCAGGCTTGGCTTCCACGTAGAACGCCGCGCTCTGGTGCGGGTTCTCGCCGTAGCGCATTTCCTGAGCCTTGATGAACTGGCTGTTGAAGGTGCGCGGGAATTGACTGCGGTCTTCGGTGCTCAGGGTGTCGGCGGCCTGATTCACAGTGCCCATGTAGTTGGCGATCATGCCGTCGTAGGCCGCAGTGTGTTCGAAGGCCTTGAGCATCAGGTCGAAGCGCTGGGCGTAAGTCAGGCCGCCAGCCTTGAGGCCTTCGAGCACCTGGGCGTAGTCGCCGGCGTTGACCACGATGGCCACGTCTTTGTGGTTCTTGGCCGCCGAACGGACCATGGTCGGGCCGCCGATGTCGATGTTTTCGATGGCGGTCGGCAGGTCGCAGCCGGGCTTGTTGATGGTGGCTTCGAACGGGTAGAGGTTGACGGCCACCAGGTCGATCGGCTTGATGCCGTGCTCGCTCATGATGGCGTCGTCGATACCGCGACGGCCGAGGATACCGCCGTGGATTTTCGGGTGCAGGGTCTTGACCCGACCGTCCATCATTTCTGCGAAACCGGTGTAGTCCGCCACTTCCACTGCGGCCACGCCGTTGTCCTGCAGCAGTTTGAAGGTCCCGCCCGTGGAGAGGATTTCCACGCCCAGGGCTTCCAGCTCCCGGGCAAATTCGAGGATCCCGGTCTTGTCGGAAACACTGATCAAGGCGCGGCGGATCGGCAGGCGGGTAGTCTGGTCGGTCATTTCAATTTCCATCAAAAGCAAAGGAGTCAGCAAAAAAGGCGACCGGTTCTACGCGGGCGCCTTTCTGGTTTGATTGAATGCTTACAGCAAATCGTACTGCTTGAGCTTTTTGCGCAAGGTGCCACGGTTGAGGCCGAGCAGCTCACTGGCTTTGGTCTGGTTACCCTTGACGTAGTTCATCACGCTTTCGAGCAGGGGCGCCTCGACTTCGGAAAGCACCAGGTTGTACACGTCCGTGACGGAAGCGCCCTCAAGGTGGGCGAAATAATTGTGCAGCGCCTTCTCCACACTCCCGCGAAGGGTCTGGCCTTCTTCGCTCGGCGTGTTCAGGTGCTGTTTCAAATTGACGTTGTCGCTCACGGGTGCTGTTCCACTCACTAAAGTCTCGGTCATCATCGTCATGCGGCCACCCATTCTCCGTCCCCTGCTCTCAGGCTCTTGTCTCGCTCGGTAAAGAACTCACGAACGGCGGTGACCTGTGCTTGCGTTTCATCCAAACGATTGAACCCGGCGCGAAACTCCCTGGCGCCTGGCAGGGTTGCGAGATACCAACCCACATGCTTGCGAGCAATACGCACGCCCATCACATCGCCGTAAAACGTGTGAAGGGCCGCCAGATGCTCTAGCAGAATACGTTCCACCTCGGGCAACTCCGGTGCCGGCAATACCTCGCCAGTGCGCAGGAAATGCTCGATCTCACGAAAGATCCATGGCCGCCCCTGGGCGGCCCGGCCAATCAACAGGCCATCGGCGCCGGTGGCGTGCAGCACGCGCCGGGCTTTCTCGGCCGAGTCGATATCGCCATTGGCAAACACCGGCATCGACACCGCCTGCTTGATCGCGGCAATGGTGTCGTACTCGGCAACACCTGTGTACAGATCGGCGCGGGTACGACCATGCACCGCCAGCGCCGTAATGCCTGCCTGTTCAGCGATCTTCGCCACTGTCAGGCCGTTCTTGTTGTCCCGGTCCCAGCCGGTACGGATCTTCAGCGTGACCGGCACATCGACTGCGGCCACAACGGCCTGCAGGATCTCGGCAACCAACTGCTCGTCCTTCAACAGCGCGGATCCGGCGGCCTTGTTGCAGACCTTCTTGGCCGGGCAGCCCATGTTGATATCAATGATCTGTGCACCCAGTTCCACATTGGCCCGGGCCGCGTCCGCCAGCATCTGCGCATCGCCACCGGCGATCTGTACCGAGCGCGGCTCGGGATCACCTTCGTGGATCATGCGCATCCTCGATTTGCGGGTGTTCCACAAGCTCATGTCGCTGGTGACCATTTCCGAGACTACAAGACCCGCACCCAAACGTTTGCACAGCTGACGAAAGGGCTGGTCGGTGACGCCCGCCATCGGGGCGAGGATCAAGCCGTTCTGCAATGTGTATGGGCCGATGCGTACCGCCGACATAGGACTTCCCTGTAGTGGGGCCGGATCATTAGAGTTCGAAAAAGGGTTGGCATGATACCCGCTCTCGATGACTGGATAAAGGCTGAATTGGATAAAATCTGAACAGTTATTTCTTTATCGCCGTCGGTTCGGTAACCGGCGATTCTGGCAGGTATCTGCCACCAAAGCCCCGCAGAGCGGGCCGTTTCACTCGGGCGAATGAAAGCTCAGGCTGTAATTTACGGCTTTGTTGCCGGGGTCGAGGATATCCAGCGAGATGTGGATCGGCGTTTGTGATGGCATTTCGCTCACTCCGGCCAGCTCGCCGCTCAGGTATTCGGCGGGCTTGAAGCGACGACTGGCGATCAGGCCGCCGTTCATGTCGGCAAAACGCAGTTCCAGCAAGGGAAAGGGCTGGGAGAACGCCGCACGATTGTAGATGATCGCATCCACCACCAGCGCCCCGGCGAACTCAGGGTGGCTGCGCACCACTAGGTTGCTGCTCTTGATGTGCGCAATATCGACCCGCGATGGCACCTTGCAGCCAAGCACCGGGCACACTTGCTGGAACCACGGGCGGTAGGCGTCCTGGCGCGCGAGGTCGTCGAACTGGTAGGCGATGAACTGACCGGCGAGGCCGGCAGCGGCGATCAGCACCAGCAGAATCCACAGCAGGCGACGTCCCGGTGTCGATGCGCGTTTCTGCGCGTACAAGTGCAGCGGGTCGTCTTCCAGGTCCAGCAGTTGCTCGTCGTGAACACGGGTTTCGGCGCGCGGGCGCTTGCGGCGCAGCGGCGGGCGTTGTTCCTGCGGCTCGGCCGCGTGGGTCAGGAGTGTGAACGGTGGGTCGGGATTTTCATCATCCAGGGCGGGTTCGTCGTCGAGGGCTTCGGCGCGCCGCGACATCGACGGTTCGGTGCGCTGCCGGCCACTGCTCGGCTCCGCGGGCTCGTCGACAACCGGGGCGCGTTCCTGCGGCGGCTCGCTGAACAGGCTGGCGGCCCATTTTTCTTCCTCGGCCTTCACGGTGTTGCGGCTGGCGCTGAGGGCATCGTCCTTTTGGCGACGGTCGGAGCCGGCGTGACGACGCTCCGCGCCCAGCGGTTTTTCGCGCAGCTCCAGCTTGGCCAGCTCTTCGTCCAGGTCCAGGTTGTCCAGGTCCAGCTCTTCAGCGTTCCACTGTTTCTGGCTGATGGCGCGCGGTGATTCGGGCGTCGGTTCAACGGCCACCGGCAGGTCGGCGTCGCCCGCCTCGGCGCGCTGCTCGAGCAGTTGGCGCAGGGCGTTGAAGACCTGAAGGCACGATCCGCAACGCACCACGCCGCGAGCCGCGCTCAATTGAGCGTGGTTGACGCGAAAGCGCGATTGGCAATGCGGGCACTGGGTGACGAAACTGTCGGTCATGCGGCCATCCGATTCAGGCAAGCGCTCATTCTAGCGCCGACGCCCGCTGATGCGTACCCAGCCATCGCGGTTGGCGATCGGATCCAGCTCAAAATCCTTCGCGTAGGCGGCGGCAACGTCTTCGCCCTGCTCGGCGAGGATACCTGACAGCGCCAGGCGCCCGCCCGGTTTGACCAGGCTCGACAACTGCGGCGCCAGGGCAACCAGCGGCCCGGCGAGGATATTGGCCACCAGCACATCGGCCTGCACCTGCGGCAGGTCCTGGGGCAGGTACAGCGGGAATTTGCCTTCGGCAATGTGGTTGCGTCCGGCGTTGTCGCGCGACGCTTCCAGTGCCTGCACATCGATATCGGTGCCCACGGCCTCCCTGGCGCCCAGCAACAGTGCGGCAATGGCCAGGATCCCCGAGCCACAGCCGAAGTCCAGCACATTGCAATCGGTCAGGTCCTGGCCGTCCAGCCATTCCAGGCATAGCGCGGTGGTGGGGTGGGTGCCGGTGCCGAATGCCAGACCCGGGTCCAGCAGCAGGTTGACTGCATCGGGTTCAGGCGCGGCATGCCAGCTCGGCACGATCCACAGGCGCTGGCCGAAGCGCATCGGCTGGAAGTTGTCCATCCAGCTGCGCTCCCAGTCCTGGTCTTCGATCACTTCGCTGTGATGCTCGGGCAGCGGGCTGCCGGTGAGCAGCTGCATATGGGCCAGCACGGTGGCGGCATCGGTGCCGTCTTCGAACAGCGCCAGCAAATGGGTGTGGGACCACAGCGGGGTGGTATTGAGTTCGGGTTCGAAGATCGGCTGGTCTTCGGCGTCCATGAAGGTCACCGACACGGCACCCACTTCGAGGAACGCGTCTTCGTAGGTTTCGGCTTGTTCTGGGCTGATGGCGAGACGGACTTGCAGCCAAGGCATGGCGGGCACCTTTGGAAAAATGAGTGTGCAGCGGGGAGGGGGCTGCGAAAGCGCGCAAGTTTACGCGAGCAGCGGGCTTGTGGCGAGCGGGCTTGCCCCGCGTTGGGGCGCGAAGCGGCCCTGAAATCGGCACTCTCGGTTAGGCAGGCAAACCGGGAATGCCCTATTGGGAGTGCTTCGCACTCCAACGCGGGGCAAGCCCGCTCGGCACAGGTATTTTGCCAACCCTCAAAAACAACAAAGCCGCCCGAAGGCGGCTTTGTTGGTTGGAGCTCTTACTGGTTGGCCAGCTTGTGTTCCAGGTAGTGAATGTTCACACCACCTTCGCAGAAGCCTTCATCGCGCACCAGATCCCGATGCAGCGGGATGTTGGTCTTGATGCCGTCGACCACGATTTCGTCCAGAGCGTTACGCATGCGGGCCATGGCCTCGTCGCGGGTGGCACCCCAGGTGATCAGCTTGCCGATCAGCGAGTCGTAGTTGGACGGAACCTTGTAGCCGCTGTACAGGTGCGAATCCACACGTACGCCGTTGCCGCCGGGCGCGTGGAAATGCTTGACCAGGCCAGGGCTTGGGATAAAGGTTTTCGGGTCTTCGGCGTTGATCCGGCACTCCAGCGAGTGACCGTGCATCTTCACGTCGTCCTGGGTGAAGGACAGCACGTTGCCGGCGGCGATGCTCAGCATCTCCTTGACGATATCGATACCGGTGACCATCTCCGACACCGGGTGCTCTACCTGCACACGCGTGTTCATCTCGATGAAGTAGAAGCGGCCGTTCTCGTAGAGGAACTCGAAAGTACCGGCGCCACGGTAGTTGATGTCGATGCACGCCTTGACGCAGCGAGCCAGTACTTCCTGGCGGGCTTTTTCGTCCAGGCCGGGTGCCGGGGCTTCTTCCAGTACCTTCTGGTGACGACGTTGCAGCGAGCAATCGCGGTCGCCCAGGTGGATGGCGTGGCCCTGGCCGTCGGACAGTACCTGCACTTCCACGTGACGTGGGTTGGTGAGGTACTTCTCCAGGTAGACCATCGGGTTGCCGAACCAGGCGCCTGCTTCGGAGCGGGTCTGCTTGGCGGCTTCGATCAGGTCTTCTTCCTTGTGCACCACGCGCATGCCGCGACCACCACCGCCACCGGCGGCCTTGATGATCACCGGGTAACCGACTTCGCGACCAATGCGCAGGGCGGTTTCCTCGTCTTCCGGCAGCGGGCCGTCGGAGCCTGGAACGGTTGGCACGCCAGCGGCGATCATCGCGTCCTTGGCCGAGACCTTGTCGCCCATCAGGCGAATGGTGTCGGCTTTCGGGCCAATGAAGGCAAACCCGGATTTTTCCACCTGTTCGGCGAAGTCGGCGTTTTCCGCAAGGAAGCCGTAGCCCGGGTGGATGCCATCAGCGCCGGTCACTTCAGCGGCCGCGATGATGTTCGAGACTTTCAGGTACGAGTTCGTGGCCAGCGGCGGGCCGATGCAGATGCTTTCGTCCGCCAGTTTCACGTGCATCAATTCGGTATCGGCCGTCGAGTAAACAGCGACGGTCTTGATGCCCTCTTCCTTACAGGCGCGCAGGATACGCAGCGCGATCTCGCCGCGGTTGGCGATCAGGACTTTTTGCAGTTTCTTCGCAGGTTTCAACATCGAAGGCGCTCCGCGGTTCAAACGATGGTGAACAGCGGCTGGTCGTACTCAACCGGCTGACCGTTTTCTACCAGGATGGATTCAATGACGCCGGCTTTTTCAGCGGTGATGTGGTTCATCATCTTCATCGCTTCAACGATGCAGATGGTGTCGCCCACTTTCACGGTCTTGCCGACTTCAACGAAGGCTGGCGAGGTCGGTGCCGGGGTGCGGTAGAAGGTACCGACCATTGGCGACTTGACCACGAAGCCGTTCAGCACAGGCTCTGCCGGTGCGGCAGGCGCAGCGGCAGCAGGTGCGGCGGCCGGAGCAGCAGCGGCCGGAGCCGGCGCTTGCATTTGCGGCGCGTAGAACTGTTGGGCCGGGGTCTTGCTGTGACGGCTGATCCGTACGGACTCTTCGCCTTCCTTGATTTCCAGCTCGTCGATACCGGATTCTTCCAGCAGTTCGATCAGTTTCTTGACTTTACGGATATCCATGAATCATCAACTCCCAAGGGTCGGTCAGGGGCGCTTGGCCGGTTGTTCAAGTTGTTCCAGGGCGGCCTCCAGGGCCAGCCGGTAACCGCTGGCGCCAAGGCCGCAGATCACACCTACCGCTACATCGGAGAAGTAGGAGTGATGGCGGAAAGCTTCGCGTTTGTGCACGTTCGACAAATGCACTTCGATGAATGGGATGCTCACCGCCAGCAGCGCGTCACGTAATGCAACACTTGTGTGCGTAAAAGCGGCGGGATTGATCAGGATAAAATCCACGCCTTCGCCACGCGCGGCATGGATGCGATCAATCAGTTCGTACTCGGCGTTGCTTTGCAGGTAGAGCAAATGGTGGCCGGCTTCACGGGCCCTGCGTTCCAGGTCGAGGTTGATCTGGTCCAGGGTGACTGCCCCGTAGACGCCCGGTTCGCGGGTGCCAAGCAGGTTCAGGTTGGGTCCGTGAAGAACCAGAAAGGTCGCCATCGGCTGTTCCTTGTTATTGATGTGGGTACGGCAGAACCCGGCGACTATGCCGCAAAGCCTTTGTGACTGTCCAGTTCTATGCAGTAGGCAGCACGATTAGCGAGGATAGCGAAAAATTTGTGACTAAGAGCTTGATTCCAGTCATCGGTAACATTGTCTCCAATTCTGTGGAGATCACATTGGGGGAGGGGCTTGCCCCCGATAGGGGTGTATCAGCTACAGATACTGAGACTGACACACTGCAATCGGGGGCAAGCCCCCTGCCACCTTTTGACCTCCATTGAGTTTTGGATCAGCAGTGGGCAGGTTAGACGCGGAAGGCTTTGACCGCCGTGTTCAGTTGCCCGCCGAGCACCAGCAAGTGCTCGCCCTGGCTGCGGCCCTGGCCGATACGCAGCAGATTGTCCTCACCCAGTTGGTGAATCCGCTCGCTGTTGTCGCGTATCTCGCTCACCGCGCCACTTTGCTGTGCGGTCACGTCGGCAATGCGCACCGCCGTCCCGGAAATGGTCTGGATCGCCTCGACGATCTCATCCAGTGCTCCATCCGCCGCCTGGGCTTGCTGGGCGGTGGCCTCGGCGTGTTCGACCTGCGCGCGCATGCCTTGCACCGACTGATGGGCAGCGGTCTGCAGGCCGGCAATCAGGCTCTGGATCTCAGCAGTGGCGCCGGCGGTGCGCTGGGCCAGCGAGCGCACTTCGTCGGCGACCACGGCAAACCCGCGCCCGGCCTCACCCGCGCGCGCGGCTTCGATGGCCGCGTTGAGCGCCAGCAGGTTGGTCTGGTCGGCAATCGAGCGGATCACCGTGAGCACGCCGCCGATGGTGGCCGATTCTTCCGCGAGTTTCTCGATCATCTGCGCGTTCTGCTGTACCTCGTCCACCAGCGCATGCAGCCCGGTCAGGCTCAGGCCGATCACGCGCTGGCCCTGTTCCACCGCCTGGCCGGCGCTGCGACTGGCGCCGGCGGCCTGGCTGGCATCGTCGGCGACCTGCTGGATGGTTGCCTCCAGTTCGCCCAGCGAATCGCGAATCTGCGCGGTGTCCCCGGCCTGGCGTTCGGCGCCGTCGTGCAGGCCGCTGCTCAGCTCGGCCAGGGTGCGGCTGGTGCCGGCCACCGCTTCGGCATTGCCGCGAATGGTGCCCACCAGCTCCACCAAGTACGTGCGCAGACGGTTGAGAGACGCTTCGATGTCATGCAGTTCGCGGTTGGTCCTGCCCAAGGCAATCGGCTGACTGAAGTCGCCTTCGGCCCAGGTCGACAGGGCCGGTGCCAGGCTGGTCAGCTTGCGCGCCAGATGCCGTTGCAGGGTGTCGATCAGCAGCGCAATCAGCAGGATCAGGCCGATCATCAGCCCTTGCATCAGGCGCACCTCGCCCTGGATCTTGCCGTGCTGGGCGCGCACCACCGGTTCCAGCCCGGCAATGGCCTGCTGCACCGCGGCGATTTTCAGGTGGGTGGCGGCGCTGAGGTCGGTGCGTTGCTGGATCTGTTCGCGGGTGCGCTTGAGTTCGGCGGGGTAGCGGGTGAGCAGGCTGTTGAGTTCACGCTTGAGGTCGACGCCGGTGTCCTGGGTTTCGGTCTTCGTGGTGTTTTCCAAACCCATCAGCGCTGAAAAATCGTCGGTATTGGAGTCGGCGCTGGCCTTGACGCCCAGCAGCGGCAGGTGTTCCAGCACCTCGGCCTGGGTGCGCATATTGCCGACTTCGCGCTCCACATCGTCGGCCAGTTCCGCGCGCCCGCTGCTCACCAATTTGTCGCGGGTCAGGGATAACCGGCCCAGGTGTTGCGACGCTGCCAGCAGCGGCGGCAGGTAGCGTGCGGCATCTGCCGAGTTTATGCCGCTGGCGTACTGGCTGAGCTGGTCAAGGTTGGCGCCCAATTCGCGCTCGGCTTGCAGCAACAGCGCCTGCGGGTCGCCGGCCAGTTTGCCGGCGGCCAGCAGCTCGGTTCTGCTGAAGGCTTCCAGGTTGGTCAGGCTGGGGCGCAGGTTTTGCGCAAGCTCGGCGGGCAATTCGTCGAGCTGTTGCAACAGGGTTTCCAGGCTCTGGCTGGCGCTGCTCAGGCGCAGGGCATCACCGCTGGCCAGGTAGTCGTCGATATTGCGCGCGGCCTGGTTCTGGAACGTCTGTGACAGGCCCAGGTAACGCTCCATGAGCAAATAGGGACGCTCCAGCGCGCGTTGCGACCACCACAGCGTCGCTCCCAGCGCCAGGCACACGGCCACCAGCAGCAGGGTATTAAGATTGGTCAGCAGCTTCAGGCGCATGCGGGGTTTCTACCGACAGCAAAAGGTAAGCGCCTGAAGTTATTGCGTTTCCATTACATCCTTATGACGGAATCAGTCGATTCCGGTGAAAAGATGGCACTTTGATTCGGTGCATGCGCGGCATGCACACGATTGCGTCCAGCGTGCTTGGCGCGGTACAGCGCTTCGTCGGCCTGGGCGGCCATCATCAGGCTGTCGGAATCATCGCACAGCTCCACCAGCCCGGCGCTGAAGGTGCACCACAAATCCTGCGGCTTGGCCGGGTAGTGGATTTCGGCGAAGCGCTCGCGAATTTCATCCAGCACTTTGCTGGCCGATTCCAGGTCGGTGTCAGGCATCACGATGGCAAACTCTTCACCGCCGTAGCGCCCGATGTAGTCGGTCTTGCGCAGGCGCTGCTTGAGAAACAGCGCCAGGCTCTTGATCACGCGGTCGCCCATGGGGTGGCCGTGGCTGTCGTTGACCCGCTTGAAGTGGTCGATGTCGAGCATGGCAAAACTCAGCGGCTTGTTCTCGCGGCGCGCGCGGAAGCTGCAGTCTTCGAGCAATTGCAGGATATGGGTGTGGTTGTACAGCCCGGTCAGGCTGTCGCGCACCATCCTCGCCTTGAGGTTACGGGCGCGGGCGGCGCGGTTGCGCACGGTGGTGATCAGGTGGCGCGGCTTGATCGGCTTGGTGAGAAAGTCGTCGCCGCCTTCGCTCATGGCGTCCAGCTGCTTGTCCAGGTCGTCTTCGGCCGACAGGTAGATGATCGGCACGCTCACGTAGCGGTCGTTGTGGCGGATGACCTTGGCCAGTTCGGTGCCGGTGCAGGCGGGCATGTACATGTCGAGGATGATCAGGTCGGGCTGGAAATCGGCCAGCTCGGCCATGGCCTGGATCGGCTCGATCAGCGTGCGGGTGACGATGCCGGCGCTGTTGAGCAGCCGCTCGGTGTGCAGCGCCTGGGCCCGCGAGTCGTCGATGATCAACACTTTATAGGGCTCGTACTGGGCGACGCAGGTGAGCACCTCGATCTTTTCCAGCAGGCTCGACGCTTCGAGGGTGCCGGTGAGGAATTCCTGGCCGCCGGCACGCACCGCCGCCAGGCGCGTCGGGGTGTCGGTTTCATGCAGGCTGAAAAACAGCAGCGGCAGTTTCTGCTCCAGTCCCTCCTGGGCTTCGGCGGCGAGCTTGAGGCCCAGGCCTGCGCCGCAGAAGTCCACGTCCATCACCAGCGCCGATGGCAGGCGCTCGGCCATGGACGAGCGAAACGCCGCCACGCTGTCCAGGGATTGCGCGCTCAGGCCAAAGAATTCCAGCTGCTTGGCCAGGCGTTCAGCGCGGTCGTGATCGGCCAGCATCACGTAGATCGGCTTGCGCATCGGCGGCAGGAACGTCTGCTCCAGTTGGTCGCCCTGGCGCAGGCCGGTGCGCGACAGGCGCTGCATCAGGCGGTTGAGATCGGTGATCAGGTGGCTGCTCAGGCGGCCGCGATTTGCGTCCACCGCTTTCAGCGATTCACCGATATGCCGCGCCAACTGGCAGTGCTCGGGCTGTTCGAAGCGCTCGGCAAAGCGCAGCAGGCGCAGGGTGGCCTCGCTGAGTTCGCAAAAGTCAGCCTCGGACCATTCGCTGCGTTGCAGGCGCTGCCAGATCTCGAGAATTTGACGCGCCTGATGAATTACCCGCTGGGCAAAATGCTGCTTGAGGCGTTCACGGCTGGGGTCTTCTGACTCGGTCATATCCTGACTACTAGTTAGGCTGCATGCTGAGGTCGACTGATGGCGCTATGCTAGCACCTCTTTCGGTCGGATGAGTGTTGTATGTCAATAAACTGCGCGCCGCTGATATTCAGTCACGGTCCTGCTCGTCGCGTCGCGCAAAAAAAAGCGTGCATCCTTTATAGTCGACTGCCCGGCAACCGCCAGTTTGCGCAAAGCCTGCGCACTGACGGGCACGATGGGTTAGGGTTGTGGTCGGAATATTTGAACGCACGCCGCCTTTTGAAGTGCATGAACTCAAGTGATTGAAAGGATATCGCCATGCTGGACTGGAAAAACCGCGCAGGCAGTGCCAAAGGCCCCGCCCCTGAGCCCAACTCGACCCAACGCGGCTATTTGCGCAGCGTACTGATGAGCCGCGCCGTGCTCGCTGTGCTCGGCTTGTACCTATTGGTCACCGGTGCCCTGGGCTGGTATTGGAGCGAAGAGCCTGCGCTGTTTCCGGTGCAGCAGAATGCCCAGCTTGCCGCCGAGCAGGAAGGCAAGCAGATGGTGATCGGTTACACCACCGTCGAAACCCTCAAGACCGTTGTCGGCACCTTGCTGAACAAGCCAGGTGGCTACATTTCCAACGACCGCTTCCCGCCCGGCCTGTGGATGGACAACATGCCGAGCTGGGAATACGGCGTGCTGGTGCAGGTGCGTGACCTGACCCGTGCCCTGCGTAAGGATTTTGCCCGCTCCCAGTCGCAATCGGCCGAAGACGCTGACCTGGCCAAGGCCGAGCCGCGCTTCAACTTCGACAACAAGAGCTGGGTGCTGCCCTCCAGCGAGTCGGAATACCAGCAAGGCATCAACTCCCTGAGCCGCTACGAAGCGCGTCTGTCCGACCCGAACCAGCGCGGCGCGCTGTTTTATGCGCGTGCCGACAACCTCAACAACTGGCTGGGCGATGTTGCTACGCGCCTGGGCTCGCTGTCGCAACGCCTGTCGGCCAGCGTGGGCCGGGTGAAACTCAACACCGCGCTGAAAACCGAGGCGCTGGCGCCAGGTGAAGTGCCGCAGGTCGACGAAGAAGTGGTGGAAACCCCATGGATGCAGATCGATAACGTCTTCTACGAAGCGCGCGGCCAGGCCTGGGCCCTGTCCCACCTGCTGCGTGCCATCGAAGTCGATTTTGCCGACGTGCTGGCCAAGAAAAACGCCACCGTCAGCGTGCGCCAGATCATTCGTGAGCTGGAGGCCTCGCAGGAACCGGTGTGGAGTCCGATGATTCTTAACGGCAGTGGCTTCGGGGTACTGGCGAATCATTCGCTGGTGATGGCCAACTATATTTCCCGAGCAAACGCTGCAGTGATCGATTTGCGTCAGCTCCTCAATCAGGGTTGATGATGGACGCTATTCAAAAAGAGGCCGCACACCGAGCGGCCTCGGATGCTGAATTGATCTGCTGGGTGGACGAGCAGGACAACCTGCTCGGCCACCTTGTACGTTCCGACCTTCGCCAGCGCGGCCTGATCGGCCGTTGCACCTTCATCTTTCTGTTCAATGCCAAAGGCGAGCTGTGTGTGCATCGGCGCACCCTCAGCAAGGCGCTGTATCCCGGGTTCTGGGACACGGCAGCCGGCGGCATGGTGGCGGCAGGGGAGAGCTACGCCGTGTCGGCGGCCCGCGAGCTTGCAGAAGAGCTTGGGGTGAGCGGGGTCGAACTGGTCGAACATGATCACTTCTATTTCGAAGACGGCGACAGCCGCCTGTGGTGCACATCCTATTCCGCCGTATGGGACGGACCGCTGTTGCTGCAGCCCGAAGAGGTCATGGAAGCGCGCTTTCTGCCCCTGGAAGCCGTGCTCGCAGAGGCTGAGCAAAAGCCTTACTGCCCGGACGCCCAGGAGGGCTTGCGACGCTATCTGGCTTCACGTCGCTAAAGCGGCATGAATTGGCGCCATTTGGCCCTTAGCAAGCTGCGTTTTTGCCGTTACACTGCGCGCCTTTTCACCCGAACCGCCTTGGCGATTCGGTAGCGCTGCCCCTGCCTGAGTGGGGCTTCGCGGTCGATATTCGCCCTGTGCTAACGTCGATCAGTCTCCATCCTCCCAAGAGGATTGCCGGTGGCCAAAAAAGCCGCATCCTTCGCCGCCCTCGGTGGCCTGGTATTTTCCACCGACGCAGGTCGACACTGCCCGGACTGTCGCCAGCCCGTGGACGCCTGCCTCTGCAAACAAACCCTGATCCCCGAAGGTGACGGCATTGCCCGCGTGCGCCGCGAAAGCAAAGGCCGTGGCGGCAAGACGGTGACCACCATCACCGGCGTGCCCCTGGCCGAAGACGCGCTCAAGGAGCTGGCCACCACGCTGAAAAAGCGTTGTGGCACCGGCGGCGCATTGAAGGACGGGGTCATCGAGATCCAGGGCGATCACGTCGAACTGCTGTTGGCCGAGCTGATCAAGCTCGGTTACAAGGCCAGGAAGTCCGGCGGCTGAAGGCCGCTTGCCAACCTGTGTCTAAACTCTGCCCCGCAGGCGAGGTCTCACCTGCTTACAGGCAAATCGTCATTTTCATTCTTTAGACTGCGCCAGCCTCCGCTTGAGGTGGCGCTTTCGCCTTCATTTATAGGGGACTTCGATGTCCGTACGACGCACACGCAAAGACGATGGCAGCCAATGGACCGTTGCGGACAGCCGCAGCGTTTACGGGATTCGCCATTGGGGGGCCGGGTATTTCGCGATCAATGAAGCCGGTCGCGTCGAAGTCCGTCCGAACGGCCCGAACAGCACCCCCGTCGACCTCTACGAGCAGGTCGACCAACTGCGCAAAAGCGGCCTGTCGCTGCCGTTGCTGGTGCGCTTCCCCGATATTCTGCAAGACCGCGTGCGCCAGCTCACCGGTGCCTTCGATGCGAACATCGAGCGCCTGGAATACCAGAGCAAATACACCGCGCTGTACCCGATCAAGGTGAACCAGCAGGAAGCGGTGATCGAAAACATCATCGCCACCCAGAATGTGTCCATCGGCCTGGAAGCCGGTTCCAAGCCGGAGCTGCTGGCCGTGCTGGCCCTGGCGCCAAAAGGCGGCACCATCGTCTGCAACGGCTACAAGGACCGCGAGTTCATCCGCCTGGCGCTGATGGGCCAGAAGCTCGGTCACAACGTGTTTATCGTGATCGAGAAAGAATCCGAAGTTGAGCTGGTGATCGAAGAGGCCGCGTCGCTGAAGGTCAAGCCACAGGTGGGCCTGCGCGTGCGCCTGTCGTCCCTGGCGTCGAGCAAGTGGGCGGACACCGGTGGCGAGAAGTCCAAGTTCGGTCTGTCGGCGGCGCAATTGCTGTCGGTGGTCGAGCGCTTCCGCGCGGCCGGCCTGGACCAGGGCATCCGCCTGCTGCACTTTCACATGGGCTCGCAGATCGCCAACCTGGCCGACTACCAGCACGGGTTCAAGGAAGCCATTCGTTACTACGGTGAACTGCGCAACCTCGGCCTGCCGGTGGACCACATCGACGTTGGCGGTGGCCTGGGCGTG
Organism: Pseudomonas sp. MH9.3; assembly: GCF_034354675.1. Classification (NCBI taxonomy): domain Bacteria; kingdom Pseudomonadati; phylum Pseudomonadota; class Gammaproteobacteria; order Pseudomonadales; family Pseudomonadaceae; genus Pseudomonas; species Pseudomonas sp. MH9.3. The sequence continues at coordinate 4,437,820 of NZ_CP133785.1, forward strand.
GACTACGACGGTACCCACTCGCGCAACGCCAGCTCCATCAACTACGACATGGATGACTACGCCGGCGTGGTGGTGGGCATGCTCAAGGAGTTCTGCGACGCGCAGAGCCTGCCGCACCCGAACATCTTCTCCGAAAGCGGCCGCTCGCTGACCGCCCACCACGCCATGCTAGTGGTGCAGGTCACCGACGTCGAGAAACACAACGACGAAATCCCGACCATCGAAAACAAGGAAAGCCTGCCGGAAACCGTGCAATGGCTGGTGGACCTGCTGGGGCCGACCGACATCGAGATGGTCACCGAGACCTACTGGCGCGCCACCCACTACATGAGCGACGTGGCCACCCAGTACGCCGACGGCAAACTGACCCTGGCCGAAAAAGCCCTGGCCGAACAATGCTACTTCGCCGTGTGCCGCCGCCTGCACAACTCGCTCAAGGCGCGTCAGCGTTCCCACCGCCAGGTGCTGGACGAACTCAACGACAAGCTGGCCGACAAGTACATCTGCAACTTCTCGGTCTTCCAGAGCCTGCCGGACACCTGGGCCATCGGCCAGGTGCTGCCGATCCTGCCGTTGCACCGCCTCGACGAAGAGCCGCTGCGCCGCGCGGTGCTGCAGGACCTGACCTGCGACTCCGACGGCAAGATCAAGCAGTACGTCGACGAACAGAGCATCGAGACCAGCCTGCCGGTGCACGCCCTCAACGAAGGCGAAGACTACCTGCTGGGTATCTTCCTGGTGGGCGCATACCAAGAAATTCTTGGCGACATGCACAACCTGTTCGGTGACACCGACTCGGTGAACATCTACCAGCGCGAAGACGGTTCGGTGTACAGCGCCGGCATCGAGACCCACGACACCATCGAAGACATGCTGCGTTATGTGCATTTGTCGCCTGAGGAGTTGATGACCCACTACCGCGACAAGTGCGCGAGCGCGAAGATCTCCGCGTCGGAACGCACGCAGTTCCTGGACGCGTTGCGTTTGGGCCTGACGCGCTCTTCGTACCTGTCCTCGTAACCCATGCGGGAGGGGGCTTGCTCCCGATTGCCGTTTGTCAGTTGATGCATGTGTTGACTGACACACTGCCATCGGGAGCAAGCCCCCTCTCACATTTGAAGCACTGCTGATCCTGAAATTTTGTGGGGGCTGAGCAATGTCGCGCAAATGGCTGCAAATGTTCACCCTGGCGATGGCTGCCTTCATGGCCGCCTGCTCGCCCATCAAAGTGCTCAACGCACTCACGCCCTCCAGCACCTTCACCAAAACACCCGCAATCGCCTATGGCAGCGACCCCCGGCAGAAGCTCGATGTCTACCGGCCACTCCCGGCCGTCTCGAATGCCCCCGTGGTGGTGTTTTTCTACGGTGGCAGCTGGAACAGTGGCTCCAGAGAAGATTACGGTTTTGTCGGCGAAGCCCTGGCTTCGCGCGGCATTGTGGTGGTGATTGCCGATTACCGGCTTTACCCGCAGGTGCGTTACCCCGCGTTTCTTCAGGACGGCGCCAAGGCAGTGGCCTGGGCCGTTCAGCACAGCGCGGACTACGGCGCCGACCCTAGGCGCCTCTACGTGATGGGCCACAGCTCCGGCGCCTACAACGCTTCGATGCTGGCGCTGGATGCACGCTGGCTGAAAGAGGTGGGCCTGGCACCGTCGGTATTCAAAGGCTGGATTGGCCTGGCCGGGCCTTATGACTTTCTGCCGATTGAAAATCCGGACGTGAAACCGGTGTTTTTCTTCCCTGATTCACCGCCGGATTCGCAGCCGATCAACCATGTCAGCGCTGCGGCGCCGCCCAGCCTGTTGATTGCTTCCAACGATGACAACCTGGTCAATCCCACGCGCAATACCGGTGGGCTGGCTGAACGACTGGCGGCGGCAGGCGTGCCGGTGCAGACGTTCTACTTCGGTCGCACCAACCACCAGACGCTGGTGGCGGCCCTGTCCAAACCCCTGCGTTGGCTGGCGCCGGTGCTGGAGCGCGTCACGGCATTCATCCAAGCCAGCGACCCTGTCGATTCAAGCGCCAGGCAATTGCCCACAAGGTAAGGCTGCGCACGGCCATGAACAGCAGGAAGCTGATCCACAGGCCGTGGTTGCCGTAACCCTGCAACAGCCAGGCGATGGGCAGCAGGATCAACACCGTCAGCAGCATGCCGTTGCGCATCTCCCGCGCGCGGGTGGCGCCGATAAACAGCCCGTCGAGTACGTAACTCCACACCGCAATCAGCGGCAGCACGGCCAGATAGGGCAGGTAGCGGTCGGCGGTGTCGCGCACGCTGGGGATGTCGGTCTGCATGGCGATAAACAGATGGCCGGCGAAGGTGAACAGCAGGGCGAACCCGACGCTGGCGATCAGTGACCAGCCGCAGGCGACGATCAGTGAGCGGCGCAGGGCCTGGCGGTCGTGAGCGCCGATGGCGTGACCGCACAGGGCTTCCACCGCGTGGGCCAGGCCGTCCAGCGCGTGGGCAGTCAGCAACAGGCCATTGAGCAGCAGCGCATTGGCTGCCACCGTGGCATCGCCCAAGCGCGCGCCTTGCACGGTGATCATGAAAAACACCGACTGCAAGGCCAGGCTGCGGATAAAAATATCGCGGTTGACCGCCAGCAGCGGCCGCCAGTTCTGCCACACCTTGAGCGCGGCCCAGGCGATCTGTCCGGGGTAGGCGCGCAGGGCTTTTTGCGTCAGGGCCAGGCCCAGCAGGGCGCCGGTCCATTCGGCGATCACCGACGCGCGGGCGGAGCCGACCACGCCCCAATCCAGGCCGAGCACGAACCACAGGTTGAGTGCGATGTTCACCAGGTTGGTGGTCAGCAGAATCGCCAGCGGTGCACGGGCGTTCTGCGTGCCGAGAAACCAGCCGACCAGGGCGTAGCTGGCCAGCGCGGCAGGCAGGCCGAACAGGCGGGTGTGGAAAAACTCGCGGGTGAGCTGGCCCAGTTCGGGCGAGGGCTGCATCCATTCCAGCGCCAGATGGCTCAGGGGTATGCCCACGGTGCCGAGCAGCATCGCCAGGCCCAGCGCCAGCAGCAGACCCTGCAGCAGAATTTGCCGCAACGCCGCGCCGTCATTGCGCCCGGCAGCCTGGGCGGCAAAGCCGGTGGAGCCCATGCGCAGAAAGCCCATGGCCCAGGCGAGGAAGGTATACAGCGTGGCCCCGACCGCGACGGCGCCCAACTGATGGGCGTGAGGCAAGTGGCCGATGACCATGCTGTCCACCAGCGCCACCAGCGGCACGGAAATATTCGAAAGAATCATCGGCGCCGCCAGCGCCCAGACACGGCGATGAGTGGGGCGGTCGCGCCAGTCGTTCAGTAAGGTCGGCATGGGGACTCCTTCGGGGAGCGGCATTGTAACCTCGTATTAACCACACCAAGGAACCAATGTGGGAGGCAGTGTCGCGCAGCAAACAGAGTCTCTGTGGCAAGCCCTAATGCCGTTCAGTTAAGGAAAATGTGTGGGCTTATTGTGGCGAGCGGGCTTGCCCCGCGTTGGGGTGCGAAGCGCCCCCAATCGAGCAAAACGCGGTGTACCTGATACGGCTCAGCGCCTGGCTTTGGGGCTGCTGCGCAGCCCAGCGCAGGACAAGCCTGCTCGCCACAGGGAATCTGCGCTTAACTGAACGGCATTATGGCAAGCCCGCTCGCCACAGGAGTGGGGTTGCCTGACGTTTCAGGTTTTAAAATCAACCCGTTATTTTGTGTTTGATAAAGGGTCTCTCCACCTTTTGATCTCCAGCGGCAGTCTCGCTACGGCTGATATATAGTTCACACCCGGTTCCCTCTCACTACGAGTGCCCCATGCTTAACAAAGGATTGTTCCTGGCCTGTGCGCTGGCCCTGCTGAGCGCCTGCGATTCCTCCGATAAACCGGCTGCACCGTCTGCGCCCAGCGCGGCGGCGGTGCCCAAGTCGGCCAAGGCGGCGCCGGATGTGGCGGCGTTGAAGCAACGCTACGCCGGGCGCGAGTTGAGCGTGGTGGACGTGTCCGAAGTACAGCTGGACGGGGCCAGTACCTTGTCGGTGAGCTTTTCCATCCCGTTGGATCCGGACCAGAAATTCGCCGACAAGCTGCATCTGGTCGACAGCAAGTCCGGCAAGGTCGATGGCGCCTGGGAGCTGTCCGACAACCTCATGGAACTGCGCCTGCGTCATCTTGAGCCGCAGCGCAAACTGGTGCTCACCGTCGACCCCGGTGTGAAGGCGGTGAACAACAATCTGCTGCCCGCCGAATACAGCGCGCGCCTGGAAACCCGTGACCTGCAGGCCACTGTCGGCTTCGCCAGCCGCGGCACCCTGTTGCCCACGCGTCTGGCCGAAGGTTTGCCGGTGATCGCGCTGAATGTCGACAAGATCGATGTGGAGTTCTTCCGCATCAAGCCCGAATCCCTGCCCACGTTCCTCGCGCAATGGGGGCGCAACACCAGCCTGCAAAGCTATGAATCCCAGGAGCTGCTGCCCCTGGCCGACCTGGTCTACGGCGGCCGCTTCGACCTGAATCCGGCGCGCAACACCCGTGAAACCCTGTTGTTGCCGATCGCCGGGCTCAAGCAATTGCAGCAGCCAGGCGTGTACCTGGCGGTGATGCGCGCGTCGGGCACCTACAACTATTCGCAACCGGCCACGCTGTTCACCTTGAGTGATATCGGCCTGTCGGTGCACCGCTACGCCAATCGTCTGGATGTGTTCACCCAGGCACTGGAAGGCGGCAAGGCGCTGGAGGGCGTCGAGCTTGAAGTGCTGGACGCCGAGGGCCGCGTATTGGGCCAGGGCAAGACCGAACAGGGCGGCCACGCCGAGTTGCCGCTGCCGAAAAAGGCCCAGGTGCTGCTGGCCAAACAGGGCGAGCAAACCAGCCTGTTGCGTCTGGACAGTGCGGCGTTGGACCTGGCCGAATTCGATATCGGCGGGCAACCGTCACACCCGTTGCAGTTTTTTGTGTTTGGCCCGCGCGACCTGTATCGCCCCGGCGAAACCGTGCTGCTCAATGCCCTGCTGCGCGACAAGGACGGCAACGCCGTCAAGCCGCAGCCGGTGAGCGTCGAGGTGCGCCGCCCGGACGAACAGGTGAGCCGCAAATTCCTGTGGGAGGCCGATGCCTCTGGCCTCTATCAATACCCCTTGCAACTGGCCGGCGAAGCGCCGACCGGGCGCTGGCAACTGGTGTTCGACCTGGGCGACGGCAAACCGCAGTTGTATGAATTTCTCGTCGAGGATTTCCTGCCCGAGCGGTTGGCGCTGGAACTCAAGGGCAGCGACACCGCGCTGAGCCCGGCGGACAACCCGGTCATTCAGGTGAATGGGCGCTACCTGTACGGCGCCCCGGCGTCGGGCAATCGGGTCAGCGGCCAGGTCTACGTGCGCCCGTTGCGCGAAGCGGTCAAGTCGCTGCCGGGTTACCAGTTCGGCTCGGTCACCGAAGAAGAGCTGAGCCAGGATTTCGAGCTGGACGAAAGCGTGCTCGACGCCAAGGGCCAGCAGGCGTTGACCCTGGAAAGCAAATGGGCCGAGGCCAAATCACCGCTGCAGCTGATCGTGCAGGCCAGCCTGCAGGAGTCCGGCGGACGCCCGATCACCCGGCGTCTGGTGCAGCCGATCTGGCCGGCCGAGCAACTGCCGGGCCTGCGCGGGCTGTTTGACGGCAAGGAAACCAATGGTGACGGCCCGGCGGAATTCGAAGTGCTGGTGGCCAACCAGGCGGGGCAGAAACTCGCCGCGCAGAACCTCAAGGTGCGCCTGGTGCGCGAGCGTCGTGACTACTACTGGAACTACTCCGACAACGACGGCTGGAGCTATCACTTCAACGAAAAATTCCTCAACCTCGACGAACAGACCCTCAATATCAAGGCCGGCGATACCGCCAGGGTCAGCTTCCAGGTGGAGTGGGGCCCTTACCGCGTCGAGGTTGAAGACCCGCAGACCGGGCTGGTCAGCAGCCTGCGGTTCTGGGCCGGCTACCAGGCCCAGGACAACACCGAAGGCGGCGCCGTGCGGCCGGATCAGGTCAAGCTGGCGCTGGATAAGCCCGCCTATGGCGACGGCGACACCGCCAACGTCACGGTGACGCCGCCGGCGGCCGGTAAGGGCTACCTGCTGGTGGAATCCGCCGAAGGGCCGTTGTGGTGGCAGGCAATCGACGTGCCGGCCGAAGGCAAAAGCTTCGCCGTTAAACTCGACCCGACATGGGCGCGGCATGACCTGTACGTCAGCGCCCTGGTGGTTCGTCCCGGCGAGCGCAAGGCCAATATCACCCCCAAGCGCGCCGTGGGCCTGCTGCACCTGCCGCTGGATCGCACCCAGCGCAAACTCGGCCTGACCCTCACCGCGCCGGAAAAAATGCGCCCCAAACAACCGCTGACGGTGAAGATCGCCGCCAAAAATGCCGACGGCAGCGTACCCAGGCAGGTGCATGTGCTGCTGGCGGCGGTGGACGTGGGCATCCTCAATATCACCGAATACCCGACGCCCGACCCGTACTCCAGCCTGTTCGGCCGCAAGGCCTACGGGGTCGATCAGTTCGACATCTACGGCCAGTTGATCGAAGCCGGGCAGGGCCGTCTGGCCAGCCTGGCGTTCGGTGGCGACGCCGCGCTGGCCAAGGGCGGCAAGCGCCCGGACACCAGCGTGACCATCGTCGCCCTGCAAAGCGCGCCGGTCACCTTGAACGAGCAGGGTGAGGGCGAAGTCAGCGTCAATATCCCCGACTTCAACGGCGAACTGCGCCTGATGGCCCAGGCCTGGAGCGATGACCGCTACGGCATGGCCGAGGGCAAGACGGTGATCGCCGCACCGCTGATCGCTGAACTGTCGGCGCCGCGCTTTCTGGCCGGTGGCGACCAGACCAGCCTGGCGCTGGACCTGTCCAACCTGTCAGGCAAGGCGCAGAAGCTGGAAGTGCAGTTGAGCGCCGAAGGGCAACTGGAGCTGGTCAATGGCGGTGCGCAAACCGTCGAGTTGAAACAGGGCCAGCGCACCACGTTGCGCATTCCGGTGAAAGCCTGGGGCGGCCTGGGGCAGGGCAAGGTCAAGGTGAGCGTCAATGGCCTGGACTTGCCGGGCGAAAACCTGCCGCCGTTCAGCCGCGAATGGACCCTGGGCGTGCGCCCGGCCTACCCGGCGTTGCTCAAACACTACCGCGCGGTGCTCAAGGACCAGCCGTGGAGCTTGCCGGCGGGTGCGCTGGATCAGTTCGATGCCTCCGGGCGTGAGGCGCTGTTGAGCCTGTCGAGCCGGCCGCCGTTGAACCTGGGCGCGCAAATCGCGGCGCTCAAGGCGTATCCCTACGGTTGCCTGGAGCAAACCGCCAGCGGCTTGTATCCCTCGCTGTATGCCGATGAGGCGTTGCTCAAACGCCTGAGCATCAAGGGCGAACCGGACGCCGAGCGCAAGCGCAAGATCGAGCTGGGCATCGAGCGTCTGCTGGGCATGCAGCGCTATAACGGCAGCTTTGGCCTGTGGGGCGCCGATGGCGAGGAGGAATACTGGCTGACCGCCTACGTCACCGATTTCCTGCTGCGCGCCCGCGACCAGGGTTTTGCCGTGCCGCCTGACGCCTTGAAAAAAGCCAGTGAGCGCCTGCTGCGCTATGTGCAGGAGCGCAACCTGATCGAGGTGGACTACAGCGACAATGCCGAACACACCCGCTTTGCCGTGCAGGCTTACGCCGGCATGGTGCTGGCGCGCAGTCAGCAGGCGCCGTTGGGCGCATTGCGCAGCATTTTCGAGCGACGCAGCGACGCGCGCTCCGGGTTGCCGCTGGTGCAATTGTCCATCGCGTTGCAGAAGATGGGTGACCAGCCGCGTGCCGATCAGGCATTGCAGGCAGGGCTCGCCGCCCAGCGCGGCGCCAAGGAATGGCTGGCCGACTACGGCAGCCCGCTGCGCGATCAGGCGATGATCCTGGCGTTGCTGGAGGAAAATGACTTGGCCAAGGGTACGCGTGAAGAGCGCCTGTTCAGCTTGTCGGACCAGTTGGCGGCCAGTCCGTACCTGTCGACCCAGGAGCGCAATTCACTGTTCCTGGCCGGGCGGCTCGGGTTTGCCCAACCCGAGGCGAACTGGCAGGTCGCCTTGACCGGCAGCGGCGGTGCGCAGGCACTGAACAACCAGCACTCGACTGTGCAACTGGATGACAAGTCGCTGTCGGGCGACCTCAGCCTGAGCAACGGGGGTGAAACGCCGGTGTATCAGCAACTGACGATTTCGGGTTATCCACAAGTGCCACCGGCGCCGGGCGGCGACAACCTGAGTATCCACCGCGAATACCTGGGCATGAACGGGCAGCCGTTGAACCTGCGTAACCTCAACAGCGGCGACCTGGTGCTGGTGCACTTGACGGTCGGTGCCAAACAGCGCGTGCCGGATGCGCTGGTGGTGGACCTGCTGCCGGCCGGCCTGGAGCTGGAAAACCAGAACCTGGCGCAAAGCGCCGCCAGCCTTGAGAACGCCAGCAGCCAGGTGAAGGAATGGCGCGAGTCGATGCAGAACGCATCGCTCAAACATCAGGAGTTCCGCGATGACCGCTATGTGGCGGCGCTGAACCTGGACGGCTACGGCGCCACGCACCTGCTGTACCTGGCGCGTGCGGTCACCCCGGGCACCTACCGTGTGCCGCCGCCGCAGGTGGAGTCGATGTACCGGCCGAACTGGCAGGCGGTGGGCGAGACCCCGGCAGACATGGTGATCAAGGGCCGCTGACGGCCCGATGTGTAAGGGGGCAAATGTGGGAGGGAGCCAGCGCTCTCCCACAGGGGATCAGTGCACCACCCAGCTGAGCAACCACAACCCCAGCATCAGCCAGATGATCCCCATGATGATCGAGGCGCGCATGAACGCACGTACCGCCGAGTACAGCAGCATCAGGCCGATGATCAGGGTGATGATGCTGATGATCGAGGTGTCCATGCCCAGGGTGCGCGACAGGCCTTCGACAAAGTTGCCGCCGGCATGGGTCAACGCCCCGAACAGGCCGCTGAGGCCGTCGACGATAAACCGGATCACCGAACCCAGTGCCTGGCCCAACCATTCGAAGAAGCTTTCTACCTGCATGTGTGTGTCCTGATGAGAAGGTGGGCGTGTGTGTGCCTTTGGTTGCCGATAACGCGGGCTAGTTCCCTGCAAGCATAGAGGTTTGGCGGTTTGAGTTTTCGATTAATCATGCAATTCAACGTGGGAGGGGGCTTGCTCCCGATAGCGGTGTGTCAGCGGTGAATAAGTTGGCTGGAAGGACGCCATCGGGAGCAAGCCCCTCCCACAGGTGCTGCGCTGGGCCTTTGCGATTGTGTTGTTGGTGATAGCGCTGCTATGGCTGGCCGACCGCCTCTGGCCCTTGCCGCTGCCCCACGACGACCTCGCCCGTGTGGTGCTGGCCGAGGATGGCACGCCCTTGTGGCGCTTTGCCGATGCCAACGGGGTATGGCGTTACCCCGTGCAAACCGGTGAAGTCTCGCCGTATTACCTCGATGCACTGCTCACCTACGAAGACCGCTGGTTCTACGAGCACCCCGGCGTAAACCCGCTGGCACTGGTGCGCGCAACCTGGCAGAACCTTACCGGCGCACGGGTGGTGTCGGGCGGCAGCACCCTGTCGATGCAGGTGGCGCGCCTGCTCGACCCGCATTCGCGCACCTGGCACGGCAAGTTGCGTCAGCTGTGGCGCACCGCGCAGCTGGAATGGCACCTGTCCAAGGAGCAGATTCTTAACCTCTATCTCAACCGCGCGCCGTTCGGCGGTACCTTGCAGGGCGTGGCGGCGGCCAGTTGGGCGTACCTGGGCAAGTCTCCGGCGCAGCTCACCCGTGCCGAAGCCGCTTTGCTCGCGGTATTGCCCCAGGCGCCCAGCCGCCTGCGCCCGGACCGCCACCCACAGCGTGCCCAGCAGGCCCGGGACAAAGTGCTGCGCCGCCTCGCCGAGTTCCAGGTGTGGCCGCAGGCGGCGGTCGATGAGGCCCTGGAAGAACCGCTGCTGCTGGCGCCGCGCCTGGAACCGAGCCTGGCGCCGTTGCTCGCGCGTCGCCTTAACCGCCCGGACAGCCCGCCGCTGATCCGCACCACGCTGGATGCCACCCTGCAGCGACGTCTCGAAGACCTGTTGCTGGGCTGGCGCGCGCGCCTGCCCGAGCACACCTCGGCCGCGATTCTGGTGGTGGAGGAAGAAACCATGGCCGTGCGCGCTTACCTGGGCTCGGTGGACATCAACGACGCCAGGCGCTTCGGCCATGTGGACATGATCAGCGCCCTGCGCTCGCCCGGCTCGACCTTGAAACCGTTTTTGTACGGCATGGCCCTGGACGAGGGGCTGATTCATTCCGAATCGCTGTTGCAGGACGTGCCCCGGCGCTATGGCGATTATCGACCGGGCAATTTTTCCATGGGCTTTACCGGCGCGGTGCCGGCCAGTACCGCGCTGTCCAGTTCGTTGAATCTGCCGGCGGTGCAGTTGCTGGAAGCCTACGGGCCCAAGCGGTTTGCCGCGCAGATGCGCATCGGCGGCGTGCCCCTGGCATTGCCTGCGCTGGCCGAGCCAAACCTGGCGCTGATCCTCGGCGGCGCGGGCAGTCGCCTTGAGGATTTAGTGAGTGGCTACAGTGCGTTTGCCCGCGACGGCAAAAGCGCGACCCTCCGTTTGCAGCCGGACGACGTCTTGCGCGAGCGTCCGTTGCTGTCGCCGGGGGCCGCCTGGATTGTGCGCCGCATCCTCAGCGGCCAGGCGCGGCCCGACCGTGACCCGCGTGCCGAGCTGGTGCAACGCCCGACGCTGGCCTGGAAGACCGGCACCAGCTATGGCTTTCGCGATGCCTGGGCGATTGGCGTGGGGCCGCGCTATCTGATCGGCGTGTGGATCGGCCGGCCGGACGGCACGCCGGTGCCGGGGCAGTTCGGCCTGGCGTCGGCGGCGCCGTTGATGTTGCAGGTGCATGATGTGCTGGCCAACCGCGACAGCCAGCGCGGCATCAGTGCGCCGGTCAAACCGGTGCCGGCCAATGTCGGGGTCGCGGCGATCTGCTGGCCGCTGGGCCAGCCCATGAGCCGCAGCGACCCCAATTGTCGGCGCCAGCGCTTTGCCTGGACGCTGGACAACACCACGCCGCCGACCCTGCAGGCGCTGGACCAGCCGCTGAGCGTGGGCCTCAAGGAAACCGTGTGGGTCAACGCCAAGGGCTTGCGCGTCGACGCCCATTGCCCCGGCGCGGTTGCCCGGGACATTGCCCTGTGGCCCGCGCCGCTGGAACCGTGGCTGCCGAAGGTGGAGCGCCGTGAAGCGCGGATTCCGGCGGCGGACCCGGATTGCCCGCCGCCGGCACTGGCGGCGGCGTCGCCGTTGTCGATTGTCGGCGTGCGCGAAGGTGACCAGCTGCGCCTGCCGGCCGCCAGCCAGCAGGCGCTGCGCCTGAAGCTATCGGCGCTGGGGGGCAGTGGTCGGCGCTGGTGGTTCCTCAACGGTGCGCCGCTGGGGGACAGTGCCAATCAGGACAGCATCAATGCCAGCTTTGATCGGCTCGGGCGTTATCAGCTCAGTGTGCTGGATGAGGCCGGGCAGACGGCCAGGATTGAGTTCAGCGTTGTTGATTAAGGCCTCATCGGGAGCAAGCCCCTCCCACATTGTGTGGTGTGAATACCTTCAACTGTGGGAGGGGGCTTGCTCCCGATAGTGTCCTGAAGGCCAGCGCAGGCTATTCACTTGCCTTCAAGCCCCATCCCCCTGAAGCTATACCCCTTCAGGAGCCCAGCATGAACCTCGAACACCTCACCGAACGCCTGCACCGCATCCGCGATACCAACGACTGGAAGCAGTTCCACAGCCCGAAAAACCTGGCCATGGCTGCCAGTGTGGAAATGGCCGAGCTGGTGGAAATCTTCCAATGGCTCAGCGAAGACCAGTCGCGCCAGCTACCGCCGGAAAAGCTCGCCCATGCCGGGCAGGAAGTCGGCGATATCGTGTTGTACCTGCTGCTGCTGTGCAGCGAACTGGGCCTGGACATGGACGCGGTGGTGCGCGCCAAGCTGGCCGACAGCGAACGGCGGTTTGCCCATGAGTGACCGCCACTTCGACCAGTTGGCCACGCGCTTCGCCGAGAAGATCTACGGCGGCGCCAAAGGCGCCATCCGCCTGGCGGTGCTCCAGGCAGACCTCGCCGAGGCCTTGCCGCAGCGTCCATTGCGGGTGCTGGACATCGGCGCGGGGCTGGGCCACATGTCGCTGTGGCTGGCCGAACGCGGCCACACGGTGACGCTGGCCGAACCCGCCGCGCCAATGCTCGACGGCGCGCGCCAGCGTTTCGCCGAGGCCGGGCAGAGCGCAACCTTCATTCATGCGCCCTGGCAGGATCTGCCCGGCCAGCTCACCGAGCGCTACGACCTGGTGCTGTGCCACGCCGTGTTGGAGTGGCTGGCCGAACCTCACGCGATCCTGCCGGTGCTGCACCAGTTGACCGTGCCGGGTGGCTGGCTGTCGCTGGCGTTCTACAATCGCGATGCGCTGATCTACCGCAACCTGCTCAAGGGCCACTTTCGCAAGATGCGCAACAATGACATGGCCGGTGAGAAGCAGAGCCTCACCCCCCAGCAACCCCTCGATCCACGGGAACTGGCGGCGCAACTCGCCGGCGCGTGGCAGGTCGAAAGCCAAAGCGGTGTCAGAGTGTTTCACGATTACATGCCGGTGGAATTCCAGGCCCGCGCCCAGTTGCAGGACCTGGTCGAGATGGAGCTCGCTCATCGTCGTCACCCAGCCTTTGCCGGACTTGGGCGCTATTTGCACTGGATGTGCCGTCCGGTTTAAGCACGCCAGTGTGCGGAGGTCCAAATGCGTCGTCTCGGTTTGATCCTGTTATCCCTGGGGTTGGGCGCCTGTTCCAGCCCCAACCCTTACGTGGCCAGTTCGGCGCCGATGCCGCCGGCACCTGCGCAGGCGGCCAACGTGTTCGATGCCAGCGCGTATCCGGCGCCCGTGCGCGACTACGGCGCCTACCGCAATTGGGCCTGGCGCAACGGCCAGCTCCCGGCGGGCAGTGCCTGGGCGGATTCGGCGCAGATTGCCGAGGCGGTCAGCGGTGCGCTGGACCAGCGTGGCTTGCGCCCGCTGCATGATAACCGTGCGCCGGACCTGTTGGTCAGCGCCGACGTGCACACGGAAAGGCGCCTGCGGCAGGTGCGCGATGATTATGAATACGGCGGGGGTTACGGCGGCGGCTACGGCGGTTACAACCGCTATGGCAATCGCTACGGCATGTACAACTCGGCACCGCTGGTGCGCACCTATGAAGTGCAGGTGGTTGTGGTGCGGGTCGACCTGTTCGACGCGCGCAGCGGCCAGCCGGTGTGGAGTGCCAGCGCGGAGACCGGCAGCTCGGGCAGCCTGGGCGAGCGCGCCGATGCGTTGCGCCAGGCGGTGCAAAAGGCGCTGACGGCGTATCCTCCGCATTAACGCTAGGGTCTGGGAGAATCACCATGTTTGGACGTATCGCTGTGCTTGCCGTTGTCCTGCTGCTGGGCGGTTGCCAGAGCGGCCAGGTCAACCACGATTTTGACGCCAGCCGAGACTTCGGCGCCTACCGCAGTTGGGCCTGGAAAGACCCGGCCCTGCAATACAGCCCGGATGATCCGCGCATCAAGAGCGACCTCACCGAACAGCGCATCCGCCAGGCCGTGGGCGAGCAACTGGACCAGCGCGGCCTGCGCGCTGCCGCGCCAGGCGCGCGGGCCGACCTGCGTGTGCAGGCCTACCTGATCGTCGAAGATCGCCAGCAACAAGTCACCACTAATTACGGCGGCCCGTGGGGCAACCCGTGGAACGGCTACTGGGGCGCGCCGATGTACAACGAAACGCGCAACCTCACCTACAAGGTGGCGACCCTGCAGATCGATCTGCTCGACGGCAAGGACGGCAAGCTGGTGTGGCGCGGCAGCGACGAGCAACTGATGGCCAGCTCGCCCAACCCGCAGGATCGCGACAAAGCCATACGCACCACGGTGGCGCGAATCCTCTCCAGCTACCCGCCCCGTTAAAGACACCCCAGCTCCAGTATGTGAATGGGGTTCATGTGGGAGGGAGCAAGCCCCCTCCCACATTCAAGCAATGGGTCGCCAGGTGCCGACCATGTGTTCGATATCACCCGCACCTTTGAGCTGCAATTCACCGCTGGCCCCCGGTGCGCTGGCAGATAGCGTCACTTCGCCGGGCAGACGCACCGGCTTTTTGAACGCCACGTCGATCTCCACATTCGCCGCAGGCAAGTGCTCTCCCAGCGCGGCAAGCAGGCGCGCCTTGTTCCACAAGCCATGGGCAATAGCCTGGGGGAAGCCGAACAGTTTGGCGGTGAGCGCGCTCAGGTGGATCGGGTTGTAGTCGCCGGACACCCGTGCATAGCGTCGACCTATGTCGGCCGGAGCTTTCCAGCGGGTCAGTTCGCTGACGTCCAAGGGCGCAGGCCGCGTGTCATCCGGCGCTTCACCGTCGAGCTTGACGCCTCGGCACAGCATGCGGCTCTCGGCTTGCCACAGCAGGCCGAGGGCATCGTGGGCGGTGGTCACCAGATCGAAAGTGGCACCCTTGGCGTGGGGCTGGAGATTTTCGGCATGCACCGCCAGGGTCAGCTCGCTGACACTGCCCAGGGGCCGATGCAGGCGAATGCGATTACTCAGGTGGATCAGCCCCAGCAAGGGAAACGGGAACTGCCGGTCGGTGAGCAGTTGCATCTGCAGGCCGAACGCGAGGATATGCGGGTAAGTCGCCGGCAATATCGGCCCGTCGGCAAAACCGCAGACCTTGCGATACGCCGCCACGTGCCGTGGCTCAAGGCTGACCCGGCAGCGCAGGCCCTTGTCGGGCAGCGTGCTGCCGCTGATCTTGCGCTTGAGCGCCGCGCGCCAGTACAGCGGCGGAAGAAACGGCGGGCTGTCCAGTGTTTGCCAATCCATGCTTACGCTCCCAGAAGACTTTGCCCACAGACCCGCAGGGCCTGGCCGGTGACCGCGCCGGACCCCGGCTGGCCAAGCCATGCCACGGCTTCGGCGACATCCTGGGGCAGGCCGCCCTGGCCCAGTGAACTCATGCGTCGCCCGGCCTCACGCAGGCCGAACGGAATATGCGCGGTCATCTGGGTTTCGATAAACCCCGGCGCCACGGCATTGATGCTGATGCCTCGTTGCTGCAACAGCGGTGCCCAGGCCTGGGCCAGGCCGATCAGGCCGGCCTTGCTCGCGGCGTAGTTGGTCTGCCCGCGGTTGCCGGCGATGCCGCTGATGGAGGCCAGCAGCACCACGCGCGCGTTGTCGTGCAGGGTGCCGCTGTCGAGCAGGGCCTTGGTCAGCACCTGCGGCGCATTGAGATTGACCGCCAGCACGGCGTCCCAGTATTCCGGGGTCATGTTGGCCAGGGTCTTGTCGCGGGTGATGCCGGCGTTGTGCACCAGGATGTCGAGGCCGTCGGGCAGGTGTTCGATCAACTGGGCGGCGGCGTCTTCGGCGCAGATATCCAGGGTGATGGTGCGCGCGCTCAGGCGCGCGGCCAGGGCGTCGAGGTCGGCCTTGGCCTGGGGCACGTCCAGCAGGATCACCTCGGCGCCATCGCGGGCCAGGGTTTCGGCGATGGAGGCGCCAATGCCGCGTGCGGCGCCGGTGACCAGTGCCTTGCGCCCGGCCAGTGGGCGCGTCCAGTCCTCCACTGGCGTTGCGCAGGCTTGCAGGCGCAGCACCTGGCCCGAGATGTAGGCGCTTTTGGGCGAGAGGAAAAACCTCAGCGCACCTTCCAACTGGTCTTCAGCCCCCGCGCCGACATACAGCAACTGCAGCACACCGCCGCTGCGCAACTCCTTGGCCAGGGAACGGCTGAACCCTTCGAGGGCGCGCTGGGCGCTGGCGGCAAACGGATCGTCGAGGCTTTGCGGCGCGCGACCGAGGATCACCAGGTGGGCGCTGTGGTCGAGGTTCTTCAGCAGCGGCTGGAAGAACTCGCGCAGTTGCTTGAGCTGATCGGTGTGCTGCAAGCCGCTGGCGTCGAACACCACTGCCTTGAGTTTGGGACCGTGGCCGGGAATCCAGGTCGAGGCCTCGGTGCCATAGCGGTAAGTGGCGTCGGTAAATTTGTGGGCAAACGCCTGCACCTTGTCGGCCAGCGCGCCGCCGCTCAGCAACAGCGCACCCTCCACCGGGCGCAGGCGCCCGGCTTGCCAGCGTTCCAGGCGCACCGGTGACGGCAGGCCAATGGCGGCGACCAGGCGATGGCCGAGGCTTGAGTTGGCGAAGTCGATATAACGGTCAGACATGGAACGCTCTCCGAAGGCTGGGGTTCAAAAGGTTGACCATTCCAGGGTAGCAGTCGTTCGACTAGGCTCAGTGATCCAGCCCGCAACCGACAGAGGGAGCTTCTTATGACTCAATTGCGCCGTGTGGCGATCATTGGCGGTAACCGCATTCCGTTCGCCCGCTCCAATGGCCCTTACGCCACGGCGAGCAACCAGGCGATGCTGACCGCTGCGCTGGAAGGCCTGATCGAACGCTACGACCTGCACGGCCAGCGCATTGGCGAAGTGGTTGCCGGCGCTGTGCTCAAGCATTCGCGCGACTTCAACCTCACCCGCGAGTGCGTGCTGGGCTCGCGGCTGTCGCCGCAGACGCCGGCCTATGACATCCAGCAGGCCTGCGGCACGGGGCTGGAGGCGGCGTTGCTGGTGGCCAACAAGATCGCTCTGGGCCAGATCGAGTGCGGTATTGCCGGCGGCGTCGACACCACCTCGGACGCGCCGATTGGCGTGAATGAAGGGCTGCGCAAGATCTTGCTGCAGGCCAATCGCGCCAGGTCCATGGCGGATAAATTAAAAGTCCTGTTACAACTTCGCCCGCAGCACCTCAAGCCCGAGCTGCCGCGCAATGGCGAACCGCGCACCAAAATGTCGATGGGCCAGCACTGTGAATTGATGGCGCAGACCTGGCAGATCCCCCGCGCCGAGCAGGACCAACTGGCCCTTGAGAGTCACCGGAAAATGGCCGCCGCCTATGCCGAAGGCTGGCACAACGATTTGCTCACACCGTTTATGGGGCTCACCCGTGATAACAACCTGCGCCCCGACCTGACCCTGGAAAAACTCGCCGCGCTCAAGCCTGCCTTCGAGCGCAGTGAAAAAGGCACGCTCACCGCCGGCAACTCCACGCCGCTCACCGATGGTGCATCCCTGGTGTTGCTGGGCAGCGAAGCCTGGGCCCGTGAGCGCGGCTTGCCGATTCTGGCGTACCTGCGCGACGGCGAAGCGGCGGCGGTGGATTTCGTCAACGGCGCCGAAGGCCTGTTGATGGCTCCGGTGTACGCGGTGCCGCGCCTGTTGGCGAGGAATGGTCTGACGCTGCAGGACTTTGATTACTACGAAATCCACGAAGCGTTCGCCGCCCAGGTGCTGTGCACGCTCAAGTCTTGGGAAGACGCCGACTATTGCCGGACGCACCTGGGGCTGGACGCGCCGCTGGGCGCTATCGACCGCAGCCGGCTGAACGTCAAGGGCAGCTCCCTGGCCGCCGGGCACCCGTTTGCAGCCACCGGTGGGCGGATCGTCGCCAACCTGGCCAAGTTGCTCGACGCGGCGGGCAAGGGGCGCGGCTTGATTTCGATCTGCGCCGCAGGTGGGCAGGGGGTGACTGCCATCATTGAACGCTGATGGGCAGTGAAATTGGCACACAGGATGCATTCTTGGGTGGTCAAAGGTCGGTCGCCTCTCCCACCGGCGCGCCGATTGCCGTATAACGAGTGCCATACGCGTATTTGGTAATAAAGGACCCACAATAAAAGCTGATGAAGACTCCTAAACGCATTGAACCCCTGATCGAAGACGGTCTGGTCGACGAAGTGCTGCGCCCTCTGATGAGTGGTAAAGAAGCAGCTGTTTATGTGGTGCGCTGCGGCAACGAATTGCGTTGCGCCAAGGTTTACAAGGAGGCGAATAAACGAAGTTTTCGTCAGGCGTCCGAATACCAGGAGGGCCGCAAGGTCCGCAACAGCCGCCAGGCCCGGGCCATGGCCAAGGGCTCCAAGTTCGGCAAGAAAGAAACCGAAGACGCCTGGCAGAACGCGGAAGTGGCGGCATTGTTCCGTCTGGCCGGTGCGGGCGTTCGCGTGCCCAAGCCGTACGACTTCCTCGAAGGCGTGCTGTTGATGGAACTGGTGGCCGATGAATACGGTGATGCGGCGCCGCGTCTGAACGACGTGACCCTGGACCCGGATCAGGCGCGCGAATACCACGCCTTCCTGATCTCCCAGATCGTACTGATGCTGTGTACCGGCCTGGTGCACGGTGACCTGTCCGAGTTCAACGTACTGCTCACGCCGACGGGCCCGGTGATCATCGACCTGCCCCAGGCGGTGGATGCGGCGGGCAACAACCACGCGTTCAGCATGCTCGAGCGCGATGTAGGCAACATGGCGTCCTACTTCGGGCGTTTCGCCCCGGAGTTGAAGGCGACCAAATATGCCAAGGAAATGTGGGCGTTGTACGAAGCTGGCACCCTGCACCCGGCCAGCGTATTGACCGGTGAGTTCGACGAGCCGGAAGAGCTGGCGGACGTGGGCGGTGTGATCCGCGAGATCGAAGCGGCGCGGCTGGACGAAGCGCGCAAGCAGGCGATTCGGGCGGCGGATGATGCGCCACCGAGCAAGGGATCCGACGAGCCACCGCCGCCGCCCTGGATGCAGTGATCTTCAGGTAAATGAAGATTAAAAATGTGGGAGGGGGCGTGCTCCCGGTAGCGGTGGGTCAGTCAGCCAATCTGTGACTGGCCCGCCGCTATCGGGAGCAAGCCCCCTCCCACATTGGTTCGTGGTGTGTCATTAAGATCTTCAGGCGCAACAGCTTCCGGACGCCAATTCCTTGAGGATCGGGCAGTCCGGCCTGTGGTCGCCCTGGCAGTGATCCATCAGGTCCTGCAGGGTGTCGCGCAGTTGCCCAAGCTCCAGAATCTTCTGGTTCAACGCCTCGATATGCTGCCGCGCCAGTGCCTTTACATCGGCGCTGGCGCGTTGCCGGTCCTGCCACAGGGTCAGCAACTTGCCGACCTCTTCCAATGAAAACCCAAGGTCCCGCGAGCGTTTGATGAACGCCAGGGTGTGCAGGTCCTGCGCGCCGTATACGCGGTAGCCACTGTCGGTGCGCTGGGCGGCTTCGAGCAGGCCGATGGCTTCGTAGTAGCGAATCATCTTTGCGCTCAGGCCACTGTGGCGAGCGGCTTGGCCGATGTTCATGGGTGTTTGTCCTCCAGGTGCTGCGGTTTCCAGGTGTTCAACAGTAGCGCATTGCTCACCACGCTGACGCTGGACAAGGCCATCGCCGCGCCGGCAATCACCGGGTTGAGCAGGCCGAATGCCGCCAGCGGAATGCCGATTACGTTAAACACAAAGGCCCAGAACAGGTTCTGGCGGATTTTTGCACAGGTTTTGCGGCAGATTTGCAGCGCCGCCGGCACCAGGCGCGGGTCGCCGCGCATCAGGGTGATACCGGCGGCGTGCATGGCCACATCGGTGCCACCGCCCATGGCAATGCCGATATCGGCAGCGGCCAGGGCCGGGGCGTCGTTGATGCCGTCGCCGATCATGGCCACTACGCCGGTTTTTTTCAGTTGCGCGATGATGGCGGCCTTCTCGGCGGGCAGCACCTGTGCGTACACGTCCTCAATGCCCAGCGCCTGGGCCACGGCCTGCGCGCTGCCGCGATTGTCGCCGGTGAGCAAGTGGCAGCCGATGTGTTGCGCCTTGAGCGCCTGCACCGCCGCCAGCGCGCCGGGCTTGAGCGTATCGCCAAAGGCGAACAGCCCGAGCACGCGCGGTTGCGCACCTTGCTCGATCAGCCAGGACAGTGTGCGGCCTTCGGCTTCCCAAGCGCTGGCGCGGGTTGCCAGTTCGCCTGCGCTCAAGCCGTGTTCCTGCAGCATGCGCGTGTTGCCCAACGCCAGTTGCCGACCGTCAACGGTGCCGGTCATGCCGCGCCCGGTGAGGGATTGGCTGGCACTCGCGTCGGCGACGGGCAGTCCCTGTTCGTTGCAGGCATCCAGTACCGCCCTGGCCAACGGGTGCTGGCTGCCACGTTGCAACGCGCCGGCCTGTTGCAGCAGCTGTGACGCGTTGCCCACCACCGCCACCAGGTGCGCGATGGTTGGCGCGCCGCTGGTGAGGGTGCCGGTCTTGTCGAACACCACAGTGCTTACGGCATGGGCGCGCTCGAGCGCTTCGGCGTCCTTGATCAGAATGCCGTGATGCGCGGCGACGCCGGTGCCGGCCATGATCGCGGTGGGCGTGGCCAACCCCAGGGCGCAGGGGCAGGCGATCACCAGCACGGCGACCGCATTGATGATCGCGGTTTCCAGCGGCGCGCCGTACAGCCACCAGCCCACCAGGGTGACCAACGCCAGCGCCAGCACCGCCGGGACGAACACCTGGCTGACTTTATCCACCTGTTTCTGGATGGGGGCCTTCGCCGCCTGGGCGTCTTCCACCAGGCGAATGATCCGCGCCAGCACGCTTTCTGCGCCAAGGGCCAGGGTGCGCACCAGCAGGCGGCCTTCGCCGTTGATGGCGCCGCCGGTAACCGGGTCGCCCGGCTGTTTGGGCACCGGCAGGCTTTCGCCGCTGATCAGTGCTTCATCGGCGTGGCTGTGGCCGTCCACCACTTCACCGTCCACCGGGAAGCGCTCGCCGGGTTTGACCATGACCAGGTCGTGGCGCTTGAGCTGGTGGATGGCGACGCTTTCTTCACGTCCGTCCCGCACGCGCACCGCCCGCTCCGGGCGCAGCGCCTCCAGGGCACGGATGGCGCTGGCAGTCTGGCGCTTGGCGCGGCTTTCCAGGTGTTTGCCGAGCAGCACCAGGGCGATCACCACCGCAGATGCTTCGAAATACAAGTGCGGCGCGGTGGCGCTCAGCCACTGATGAATGCTCAGGCCATACGCGGCGCTGGTGCCAATGGCCACCAGCAGGTCCATGTTGCCGCTGCCGGCCCGCACGGCCTTCCAGGCGGCGCTGTAAAAACGCGCGCCGAGGATGAACTGCACCGGCGTGGCCAGGGCGAACTGTGCCCAGGCCGGGAGCATCCAGTGCAGGCCGAAGGGTTGCATCAGCATCGGCAGCACCAGGGGCAACGCCAGCGCAATCGCCAGCAGCAACGCCCAACGCTCGCGGTGCAGGCGCCGGGCCTGGTCGGCCTGAGTATCAATGTCGGATTGGGGCAGGGTGGCGGTGTAGCCGGCCTTGTCGATGGCGGCGATCAATACGCCAGGGTCCATTGGGCCGAGTACTTGGACATGGGCGCGTTCGTTGGCCAGGTTGACGCTGACGCTGTGCACCCCCGGCACCTGGCCCAGCGCGCGTTCGACCCGGCCGGCACAACTGGCGCAACTCATGCCGCTGATGGGCAGGTCGAAGGTGGTGGATCGGTTCATGGGGCAGTCCTCCAAGGGAAGTGGCCCCAAGCATCAACCTTGACCTGTGGGGAAGGTCAAGGTTGATGTTTCAGTAATCGAGTTCGGCCGCCTTGAGGTACATGCCGTCCGGCCCCTGGGCAATACGCAACTTGCGTATGTCGCCGGCCTTGAGCGTGATGTTCTGCGCGGGCGGCGCAAGCAGGCCCGGCAGGCAGCCCGGGGCCTGGCCCTGCAGCAGCTTGAGGCGCAGCGACACGTCGCCCGGCGGCAGGTTGAACGAGGTGGACTCTTCCTGGAACAGGCGGCCGGCCAGTTGGTCCTGGATGTAGAGGCCGATTTCGCAGGTGGTCGGCACTTCCAGGCGTTCACGGGAAATGATCAGCACTGCGTAATCCTGTGCGGCACTGGCCAGGGGCGCAGCGGTAGACAGGCTCAGCAGGCCGGCAACGGCGAAATACGACCAGCGCATGGCGAATGCTCCGTGGTTCAGATGCAAAGATAGGTGCAGCTTGGCCGACCGCGCGTGCAAATACCAGCCCGGCCGATGTTGCTGGAACTTGATGGGAAGAAGGCGACAGGGGCGTCTGAACGTCAATAGTTAGCGAGCTATCGTTCTATCCAAGAAACTCACCCGCAGCTAGACTATCGGGCTGCCGACTCACTTGGGTGTCTGATGAACCTTCGCATAATCCTGATCCTGGGCGCCTTGAGCGCCTTCGCGCCGTTGTCGATCGATTTTTACCTGCCGGGCTTTCCGGCGATGGCCACGGCGTTTGCCACCGATGAAAAGCATATCCAGCTGACCCTGGCGGTGTATTTCGCAGGCCTGGCCATTGGTCAATTGATCTACGGCCCGCTGGCCGACCGCTTCGGGCGCCGGGTGCCGCTGCTCAGCGGCGTGATTCTGTTTACCCTCGCGTCTTGCGCCTGCGCGTATGCGCCGTCTCTGGAATGGCTGATTGGCGCGCGCTTCGTGCAGGCCCTGGGCGGGTGCGCGGGCATGGTGATTTCCCGCGCGGTGGTCAGTGACAAGTGCGATGCCATAGGCTCGGCCAAGGTGTATTCGCAACTGATGCTGGTGACCGGCCTGGCGCCGATCCTGGCGCCGTTGGCGGGCGGGGTCATGGTCGGCTTGTGGGGCTGGCAGTCGATCTTTCTGGCGTTGTCGCTGTTCAGCGCACTGGCCGCCATCGCGGTGGCGGTGGGGTTGCCGGAAACCTTCCCGGCCCATCAAGCGCGCCAACCGTTGTCCGGATCGTTGCGTCGTTACGCCGCGCTGCTCTCGGACCGTGTCTACCTCGGTTACGCGCTGACCGGCGGTATCTCGATTGCCGGGATGTTTGCCTACATCGCCGGGTCGCCTTTCGTCTTCATCAAGCTCTATGGCGTGGCACCCGAGCACTACGGCTGGCTGTTCGGCTCCAATGCGGCGGGCTTTATCCTGATGGCGCAGGTGAATGCGCGGCTGCTGGCCAAGCGTGGGCCGGCGTTCCTGCTGTCGCGTACCGTATGGTTGTATGCGTTGGCGGCGCTGACGCTGTTGGGCATCGCCGCGTTGCGCACCGAGGCGCTGTGGCCGTTGCTGGTGCCGCTGTTTATCTGCATCGCCAGCCTGGGCTGTATTTTGCCGAACACCTCGGCCTGTGCCATGACCGGGCAGGGCGCCCGGGCCGGCAGTGCTTCGGCGTTGCTGGGGTGCATTCAGTTCGGCGTGGCGGCGGGGGCCGCGTCGTTGGTGGGGGTGTTGCACGATGGCACCGCGCTGCCGATGGCGATGGTCATCAGCCTGTGCGGTGTACTCGCGGTGACCATTGCCGTGTCGACCCAGCGCCTGCAACGGGCGCGGGCCGAGCAGGCGCAGGTCTGACCGATCAGAACCCTTCGAGCACGATCTTGCCCTTGGCCTTGCCGCTTTCGAGCAACGCGTGGGCGCGGCGCAGGTTGTCGGCGTTGATCACGCCGAAGTGCTCGCCCAGTGTGGTTTTCAGGGTGCCGTTGTCGATCAGGTCGGCGACGCGGTTGAGCAAGTTGTGTTGCTCGATCATGTCCGGTGTTTCGAACATCGAGCGGGTGTACATGAACTCCCAGTGCAGCGACAGGCTCTTGCGCTTGAGCGTGCTCACGTCCAGCGCCTTGGGGTCGTCGATCAGCGCCAGTTTGCCCTGGGGCTGCAGCGCTTCCACCAGTTGCTCCAGGTGATGCTCGGTCTGGGTCAGGCTGGCGACGTGGGTCACCTGCGGGTGGCCGGCCTGTTGCAGGGCCTGGCTCAGCGGTTGGCTATGATCGATCACCAGGTGGGCGCCGAGGTCTTTGGCCCAGGCCTGGGTTTCCGGGCGCGAGGCGGTGCCGATCACTTTCAGTGCGGTAAGCCGGCTGGCCAACTGGGTGAGGATCGAGCCCACGCCCCCGGCGGCGCCGACGATCAGCAGGCTCTGGCCTTCATCTGTTTGACCTTCACGCACCTGCAGGCGCTCGAACAGCAGTTCCCAGGCGGTGATGGCGGTCAGGGGCAGGGCGGCCGCTTCGGCGAAACTCAGGCTTTTGGGCATGTGCCCGACGATGCGTTCGTCGACGGTGTGCAGCTCGCTGTTGCCGCCCGGGCGCACCAGGGAGCCGGCGTAGAACACCTTGTCACCGGGCTTGAACAGCGTCACGTCGCTGCCGACCGCCTTGACCACGCCCGCCACGTCCCAGCCCAGCACCTTGGCGGCGCCGTCCTGCGGGGTGACGTTCTGGCGGATCTTGGTATCGACCGGGTTGACCGAGATGGCTTTGACTTCCACCAGCAGGTCGCGCGGGCCGGCGACGGGTTCGGGCAGTTCGATGTCCTGCAGGGATTTTGGATCGTTGATCGGCAGTGAAGCGTAATAGGCGATGGCTTTCATGGGGGCTCCGCAAAAGGGTGATGGGAAGGTGCGGTGATCAGGCGAGCAATGTCAGGCGCTTGAGTTCGAAATGTTCGATCACATCGGCGGCCTTGGCGCGAAAGCTCTGGATATGTGCGCTCTGGTCGTGGTCGGCCAGGGCGGCGTCGTCGCTCCAGCGTTCGAGCATGTAGAAGGTCTGCGGGTGTTGCAGGTCCTGGTGCAGGTCGTATTGCTCGCAACCGGCTTCAAGGCGGGTGGGCTCCAACAGCTCGCGCAGGAGTTTTTCCAGGGTGTCCTGCTGGTCGGGCTTGGCGATCAGCGTGGCAATGACGTTAAAGGCGGTGGACATGGTCGACTCCAGATACGTGATGAGCGGGATGCACAGATGATTGGCTATTTGCAGGGCGGATAAAAGCCGCTAAAACAGAGGTCTGTTTCAATATAATTTTGATAATGGGTGGGTTTGATGCTGCGTTTTGATGATTTGCAGCTGTTTGTACGCGCCGCGGACCTGGGCAGTCTGTCGGCGGCGGCGCGGGTGATGGACCTGTCACCGGCAGTGGCAAGTGCCGCCCTCAAGCGCATCGAGCAGCAACTGGGCGCGCGCTTGCTGGCGCGTTCCACCCGCAGCCTGCGCCTGACGGCCGAGGGTGAGGGCTTTCTGGACTACGCGCGCACCGCGTTGGGTGCGCTGGAGGACGGACGGCGTCACCTGACCAGCGGCCAGGACCACGTCAGCGGTGTGCTGCAACTGTCGGCGCCTTCGGATTTCGGCCGCAACCTGCTGTTGCCGTGGCTGGATGAGTTCCAGCGCGAGCACCCGCAACTGAATATCCGTCTGCTGCTGGGCGACCGTATTGCCGACCTGTTTCGCCAGCCGGTGGACATTGCCCTGCGTTATGGCGAGCCCGAGGATTCCAGCCTGGTCGCGCTGCCTGTTGCGCCGGACAATATCCGCGTGCTTTGCGCCGCGCCCAGCTATCTCGCGCGGCATGGCGAGCCGCAGCATCTGGAGCAACTGGCCCAGCACAATTGCCTGCTGTATATGCTCGGCACCCGCGTGCACGATCAATGGGGCTTTCACGACGGCAAGCGCAAGGTCGGCCTGACGGTTACGGGCGATCGCTTCAGTGACGACGCCGATGTGGTGCGGCGCTGGGCAGTGGCGGGCATGGGCATTGCCTACAAGTCCTGGCTGGATGTGAGCGCCGAGGTGCTGACCGGGCGCCTGCGCCTGATCCTGCCGGCGCTGCGCGGCGAGCGCACGCCCCTCAATCTGCTGTGCGCACACCGTGCGCAATTGAGCAAGCCCATCAACCTGCTGCGGGAAATGCTCGTGTCCCGCTGTGCGACATTGACGGCGCAAATGCCCGGATGAATGCGTGCGACGTAAAACCTTCCATCAATGTCGGAAATTTCACTCAGCTTATGTCCCTATCCATACTGTAAGACCCCATGGAACCGGCACTTTGGGTGCCTGTACTCTGGCGGCAACCGCATCAGAAAAATGCGTCAACAGGGAGTGGATAGATGGAACAGGCACCATGCATCAGTCGTATTGCCAGCTTGCTGGCCGAGCCCAAGCGCACCGCCATGCTCTGGGCATTGATGGACGGTTCGGCGAGGTCGTCGGAGGAATTGGCGACGCTGGCGGGCGTGTCGTCGACCTCGGCCAATGCGCACCTGGCGCGACTGACCGGCAGCGGCCTGCTGCGGGTCGAGGTGCGGCGTGGCCGGCGCCTCTTCCGCGTTGCCGCCGCCGACGTCAGCCTGGCCATCGACGCCCTGGCCAGCACCACCATGGCCAGTGCCGCGCGTTGTTCACCCCAGGTGGCGCCCGTGTCGTTGGCAGCGCCGGCGCTGTTACGCCACGCGCGTTTGTGTCACGGCCATCTGGGCGGTGAACTGGCGGCGCAGTTGTACCAACGGATGATAGCGGCGGGGTGGATCGAGCGCTGTGAGCAGCGCGTCGAAGTCACGCCCAAGGGCGCGCAGCAACTGGCCGGCCTGGGGATTTTCACCCAGGCGCTGAGCACGCCGCTGGTGTGCGATTGTTTCGATTGGAGTCAGCAGCAACCGCACCTGGGCGGCGCGTTGGGGGCGGGGCTGATGCAGCTGTTTTTGCAGTCGAACTGGATCCGCGCCACGCATGAGTCGCGCGGCCTGTTGGTAAGCCCCATGGGGCTGCTGGAAATCGCCCGCCTGGCCGAACCGGCCCAGGCCTGAGACGGTTGGCGTCGTTCAGGGTTTCAGTCAGGTCGCATCCAGCAATAGCCCGCCAATACGATGCCGCACACTCGCCGAGGGGAATTTCACACGGTGGGGTGCAGCATGGGCAGGCAAGGCTATAGCGCGGCGGAACGGCTGGAACGGTTACCTTTGAGCGGCTATCACCGCGTCATCTTTATCATCATCGCCCTGGCGTTTTTCTTCGACTCCATGGACCTGGCGATGATGACCTTTCTGTTGGGCTCGATCAAAACCGAGTTTGGCCTGAGCACGGCCCAGGCCGGGTTGCTCGCCAGCTCGAGTTTTTTTGGCATGGTGGTGGGCGCGTCCCTGTCCGGCATGCTGGCGGACCGCTTCGGCCGCAAGCCAGTGTTCCAGTGGAGCATCGTGCTGTGGGGCCTGGCCAGCTACCTGTGTTCCACAGCGCAGACGGTGGAGGCGCTGACCTTGTTCCGTGTGCTGCTGGGCATCGGCATGGGCATGGAGTTTCCGATTGCCCAGTCGATGCTGTCGGAGCTGATTCCCGCCAAGCGGCGCGGGCGCTACATCGCCTTGATGGACGGCTTCTGGCCGCTGGGTTTTGTGGCTGCCGGGGTGCTGTCTTACTTCCTGTTGCCGGTGATTGGCTGGCGCGACATCTTCCTGGTGCTGGCGGTGCCGGCGGTGTTTGTCCTGGCGATCCGCTTCTTTATACCGGAATCGCCGCGCTGGCTGGAGCAGGCCGGGCGGCATGCGGCGGCGGACAAGGTGCTGCTGGGGATCGAGCAGAAGGTGCGCGATTCGCTGGGCCGCGCGGACTTGCCCGAACCGATTGCATTGCCACGGGTTGAGAGTGCGCCGGGCACGTTCTTCTCTGCATTCCACCAGCTGTGGTCGGCGCAGTACCGTCAGCGCACGATGATGATCTGGAGCGTGTGGTTCTTTGCCCTGCTCGGGTTCTACGGGTTGACCTCGTGGCTGAGCGCGCTGCTGCAACAGTCGGGGTTTGCGGTGACACAGTCGGTGTATTACACGGTGATCATTTCCCTGGGCGGAATTCCCGGCTTCCTGATGGCGGCCTGGCTGGTAGAGCGCTGGGGGCGCAAACCGGTGTGTGTGGTGACGCTGCTCGGCGGCGGGGTGATGGCGTTTCTCTACGGACAAAGCGCGGTGTTTGGCGGCAACGTCGGCCTGCTGATCACCTCGGGGCTGCTGATGCAGTTCTTCCTGTTTGGCATGTGGGCGGTGCTGTACACCTACACGCCGGAGCTTTACCCCACGTCGGCGCGTGCGACAGGCTCCGGATTTGCCTCGGCCATAGGCCGGGTCGGCTCGCTGCTCGGGCCGTTGGTGACCGGGCTGGTATTCCCGATAACCGGGCAAGGCGGGGTGTTTGCCCTCGGCGCGCTGTGCTTTGCCGTGGCGGCACTGGTGGTGTGGGTGTTCGGAATGGAGACGAAGGGCAAGACCCTGGAAGAACTCACCGAAGCATGAAGAACACTGCAAACCAAATGTGGGAGGGGCAAGCCCCTCCCACATTTGGTTTTATTGATTAAGTTATGGCTTGATCAACCGCGCATCCAGGCTGTTCTGCGCCAGGCGTTTGGCCTGGTCCTGGGTCATGCCCAGGCTGGTGTACAGCGCATGGAAGTTCTCGGTGACATAACCGCCGAAGTACGCCGGGTCATCGGAGTTCACCGTCACTTTCACACCGCGCTCGAGCATGTCGAGGATGTTGTGCTGGGCCATGTCGTCGAATACGCAGAGCTTGGTGTTGGACAACGGGCACACGGTCAGCGGGATCTGTTCGTCGATGATGCGCTGCATCAGGCGCTCGTCTTCGATGGCGCGCACGCCATGGTCGATGCGCTGGATTTTCAACAGGTCGATGGCTTCCCAGATGTACTCGGGCGGGCCTTCTTCGCCGGCGTGGGCCACGGTGAGGAAGCCTTCGCCACGGGCGCGGTCGAACACCCGCTGGAACTTGCTCGGCGGGTGACCCATTTCCGAACTGTCCAGGCCTACGGCCACGAATGCGTCACGGAACGGCAGCGCCTGGTCGAGGGTTTTTTCGGCTTCGGCTTCGCTCAGGTGGCGCAGGAAGCTGAGGATCAGGCCGCTGGTGATGCCCAGTTGCTGCTCGCCGTCCTTGAGTGCGGCGGCGATGCCGTTGAGCACCACTTCAAAGGGAATGCCACGGTCGGTATGGGTTTGCGGGTCGAAGAACGGTTCGGTGTGGATCACGTTCTGGGCCTTGCAGCGCAGCAGGTAGGCCCAGGTCAGGTCGTAGAAGTCCTGGGAGGTGCGCAACACATCGGCGCCCTTGTAATACAGGTCGAGAAACTCCTGCAGGTTGTTGAAGGCGTAGGCCTTGCGCAGGGCTTCGACGTCGTTCCACGGCAACGCAATCTTGTTGCGTTCGGCCAGGGCGAACAGCAGCTCAGGCTCCAGCGAGCCCTCCAGGTGCAGGTGCAATTCGGCCTTGGGCAGGGCGTTGAGCCAATCGTACATAGTCAAATTCTCATCAGGTGCAATGGCGGCATTCTACAGGCCATGGCAGAAATAATCGGCAAAACCTGACCGGCAGGAGAGTATTCCTATTATTCGCGCAAGGGCGACTTGAATTAAGGTGTAACGAAACGTTAGCGGCGCGATGCAGTCTGTACCCCATCAATGACTGATTTGCCCTACCAGAAGGCCCGCAATGCTTACCTCACTCAAGCAAGAAAAATTCATGCTGCTGGCGCTGATTGCCGCCATCGCCGCCTACCCGCTGGAGCACTGGATGCTGCACAGCGGGCAGGTCGTGGCGCTGGTGGCGGGCGTGGTGTTGATCGGTTTTATCGTCATGGCCTCGATGCGCGTCGCCCACCATGCCGAGCAATTGGCGGAGAAGGTCGGCGACCCCTACGGCACCATGATCCTGACGCTGGCCGCCGTGCTGGTGGAAGTGGTGATCCTGGCCATCATGATGAGCAACGAACCTTCGCCCACCTTGGTGCGCGACACCATTTACTCGGCGGTGATGCTGGACATCAACGGCATCCTCGGCCTGGCCGCGCTGATGGGCGGCATCAAGCACGGTGAGCAGTCCTACAACGATGATTCGGCGCGCACCTACAGCGTGATGATCCTGACCGCCATGGGCGTGTCGATGGTGGTGCCGGAATTTATTCCCCAAGCCGACTGGAAGATTTACTCGGCGTTCACCATCGGCGCGATGGTGGTGCTCTACACCTTGTTCCTGCGCATGCAGGTCGGGCCGCACAGTTATTTCTTCAGCTACAGCTACCCGGAAAAACGCCGCAAGAAACTGCCGGAAGCCGAACATGAGGCGCCGGTGAGCCTGGCGTTTTCCATCGGCACCCTGGTGTTCGGTGTGATCGTGATTGGCGCGCTGGCCGAAGTGATGTCCAAGACCCTCGACCTGGGCCTGGAAGGCACCGGCGCACCGCCGGTGATCACGGCGATTGTGGTAGCGGCCATTTCCGCGGCGCCGGAGATCCTGACCGCATTGCGTGCGGCGCTGGCCAATCGCATGCAGTCGGTGGTGAACATTGCCCTGGGTGCCTCGTTGTCGACGGTGATTCTGACCGTACCGGTGATGGAAGCCATGGCGCTCTACAGCGGCCAGCCGTTCCAGATGGCGATGACCCCGGTGCAGACAGTGATGGTGTTTATCACGCTGATCGTGAGTGCGATCAACCTCAACGATGGCGAAACCAATGCCATCGAAGGGATGACGCACTTTGTGCTGTTTGCGACGTTCATCATGTTGTCGCTGCTCGGACTTTAAGCACCGCATAACGAATGTGGGAGGGGGCTTGCTCCCGATGGCGGTGTGTCAGCTACAGATAAGCTGACTGATCCACTGCTATCGGGAGCAAGCCCCCTCCCACATTTTGAACGGTGTCTGGCTCAGTCAGGTCCCGGCGATCAATTGCCGCGCGGCCTGGGTGTGATCGGCGATCAGGCCCTTGAGGTCGAGGCCTTCGATCTGACCGTCGATGACGCGCCACTTGCCGCCCACCATCACCCGATCGGCCCGGTCGGCACCGCACAGCAGCAGCGCCGAAATCGGGTCATGGCTGCCGGAAAAGCGCAGTTCATCAAGTTTGAACAGCGCCAGGTCTGCCTGTTTGCCTACGGCCAATTCGCCGATATCCGTACGTCCCAATAACTGCGCCGAGCCTTTGGTCGCCCAACCAAGCACACCTTCGGGGGTGATTTTTTCGGCGCCGTAGCGCAGGCGCTGGATATACAACGCCTGGCGCGTCTCGAGGATCATGTTCGACGCATCGTTGGACGCCGAGCCGTCCACGCCAAGGCCAATCGGCGCGCCAGCGGCGAGCAGGTCGAGGGTGGGGCAGATGCCGGACGCCAGGCGCATGTTCGAGCTGGGGCAATGGCAGATACCGGTGCCGGCCGCGCCCAGGCGTGCGATTTCATACGGGTTGAAGTGAATGCCATGGGCCAGCCAGGTGCGCGGGCCAAGCCAGCCGACGCTGTCGAGGTAATCCACGGTGCGCAGGCCGAAGCGTTGCAGGCAGAAATCTTCTTCGTCGAGGGTTTCCGCCAGGTGCGTGTGCAGGCGTACATCGAGTTGACTGGCCAGCTCGGCGCTGGCTTGCATGATTTCGCGGGTGACGGAGAACGGTGAGCAGGGCGCCAGGGCAATCTGGATCTGCGCGCCGTCGCCGCGTTCGTGGTAGTCGCGGATCAGGCGCTGGCTGTCGTCGAGAATCACCTGGCCTTGTTGCACGGTCTGTTGCGGCGGCAGGCCGCCGTCGGCTTCGCCCAGGCTCATGGAACCGCGAGTGAGCATGGCGCGCATGCCCAGTTCGCGCACGCTTTGCACTTGCACGTCAATCGCGTGCTCCAGGCCGTCGGGAAACAGGTAATGGTGATCGGCGGCGGTGGTACAGCCGGAGAGCAGCAATTCGGCGAGGGCGACCTTGGATGCCAGCGCGAGCTTTTGCGGCGTCAGCCGCGCCCACACCGGGTAGAGGGTTTTCAGCCAGGGGAACAACGGCTGGTTGACCACCGGTGCCCAGGCGCGGGTCAGGGTCTGGTAGAAGTGGTGATGGGTGTTGATCAGGCCCGGCAGGATCACGTGCTCGCGGGCGTCGAACACCTGTGTGCAGGGATGTGCGGGCGCCTGGCCGTGGGCCAGTACTTCGCTGATCACACCGTCTTGCAGCACCAGGCCGCCACGGGCATCGAGGCCATTGGCGGTGAATATCGCGAGGGGGTTTTTTAACCAGATATGGGTCGCAGGCATTGGCCGGCTCCTCTGAATGATGGGTTCAGGTTTGCCAGCTCAGTGTTGCCCTGTCTGCTGATCCAGGGTCGCCGTGGAGGGCGAGGTGCTGGAGCGAGCAAGCTCGCTCCAGGCGGGAAGATTACCAGGCGATGGTGTCGCCCTTGTAGTCCACGAAGTGATGACCGCCTTTGCCGGTGTAGGCATTTACCTGGTCCACCAGGCCGCGCACGCTGGTGTCGACATCGATGTGCGCGTTCTCACCGCCCATGTCGGTCTTCACCCAACCCGGATGCAACGACAGTACGGTGAGTTTTTTTGCGCCCAGTTGGGTGACGAAACTGTTGGTCATGGAGTTGAGCGCGGCCTTGCTGGCTTTGTACAGCGCCATATCCGAACCGTCGGGGATGGTCACGCTGCCCAGCACCGAACTCATGAACGCCAGCACACCGCTGTCCTTGCGGATTTGCCCGACAAAGCGCTGGGCCAGGTTGATCGGCGCCACGGCGTTGGTAAAAAACAGCTGGCCGACCTGCGCCAGGGTAGCGTGGCCCGGTTCCTGGTTGTCCGGGCCCTTGACGCCGGCGTTGACGAACAGCAGGTCGAAGGTGCGGTCCTTGAGACGCTGGCTCAGGGCGATTACGGCTTGTTGATCGTCCATGTCCAGTTTTTCGATCTGTACCGGGCCGACGGCCTTCAGGGCATCGGCCTTGCTCGGGTCGCGCACGGTGGCGGTGACGTCCCAGCCGTCCTGCAGCAATTGCTTGACCAGGCCAAGGCCCAGGCCGCGCGAGGCGCCGATGATCAGTGCGGTTTTTTGCGTAGACATGAAAAGCTTCCTTTGCAGTAGCGGTTCAGGGTGCAGTGGGCAACAGTAGCAGGTTCAACGTTGCAGCAGGATACGGCCACGGCTCAGATCGGCCAGTTGGGTCTGCAGGGTGTCGATGTGCGCTTCGCCCAGGGCCAGTTGCAGCTCGACACCATTGGCGGTGAAATTTTCTTCCACGATCAGCCCGTCCAGTTCGGCCACGCGCAGCTTGACCAGGTTCAGTTCGGAGAAGCCGCAGGCGCAACTCAGCGCCACACGGCTGATCAGCTCGATGCGTTCGGCCGTTTGCAGGCACTTGTTGGCGCCGCCGCCATAGGCGCGGGCCAGCCCGCCGGTGCCCAGTTGAATGCCGCCGTACCAGCGGATCACCAGCACCGCGACCTGATCGAACCCTTGCGCCTCGATGGCAGCGAGTATCGGGCGCCCGGCGGTGCCACCGGGTTCGCCGTCGTCGTTGCTGCGGTATTGGTCGGCCAGTTTCCAGGCCCAGCAGTTGTGGGTGGCGTTGAGGTCACTGTGGTGCTCGATAAACGCCTGAGCGTCCTGCGCAGTGGCGATCGGCGCGGCCAGGGTAATAAAGCGGCTTTTGCGTATTTCTTCGCGAAATTCGCAAAGGCCGGTCAGCGTGTAAGGCATAAGTCGCTTCGTTTATTGGGCTGGCTTGATGCCACAGCCTTTGAGAATGATGTGGATCAGGTTGGTGCCGGCCTCTTCCATGTCCTGCTTGGTCAGCCGGGTGCGACCGGTGACGCGGCAGATTTGGGTAGCGAAGTCGGCGTAGTGCTGGGTGCTGCCCCACAGCAGGAAGATCAGGTGCACGGGGTCGATCGGGTCCATTTTGCCGGCGTCGATCCAGGCCTGGAATACCGCCGCACGGCCGCTGAACCAGGCGCGGTAGTCCTGGCTGAAATATTCGGTGAGGCATTCGCCGCCGCTGATGATCTCCATCGCGAAGATCCGCGAGGCCTGGGGCTGGCGCCGAGAGAACTCCATCTTGGTGCGGATGTAACGACTGAGCGCCACGGCGGGGTCGTCCTCGGCGGTCAGCGCGTTGAAGGTGCTGTCCCACAGTTCGAGGATATTGCTGAGCACTGCGATATACAGGCCCAGCTTGTTGGTGAAGTAGTAATGCAGGTTGGCTTTGGGCAGTCCGGCACTGGCCGCGATGGTGTTCATGCTCGTGCCTTTGTAGCCATGGCGCGCGAACTCATCTTCAGCAGCCCGCAGAATCGCTTGTTCGTTCTTTTGCCGAATGCGGCTGGCAGGTTTACCGGCGTGGTTGCTGTGGGCAGGAACTTCGAGGCTCATGGAGGTTTCCGTGCTGATCGATAGAGACGACGTGTGCACAGATAACCCACCCTCAAGCCTCAGACAAGTCCTGATGCAATAAAACCGTCAAAGCGGTTCCAGGGTGTCGCTTTCGGTTGCCGGGTTTGCGCCAACCGGGCTCGCCTTGGCTTCGGGCAACAGCAGGCACAGCACGATAGCGGTCAAGCCGCCGCTGGTGATGGCCGAGTCGAACAGGTTCTGCACCAGGGTGGGCATCAGGTGCAGCAGATTGGGCTGGGCGGCGATGCCCAGGCCGACGCCGAACGAGGTGGCGATGATCAGCATGCTGCGCCGGTCCAGCGGGGCCTGGGCGAGGATGCGCACGCCGGCGGCGGCCACGCTGCCGAACATCACCAGGGTCGCGCCGCCCAGCACCGGTTTGGGGATTTGCTGCAGCACGGCGCCAATCAGCGGAAACAATCCGAGGCAAAACAGCAGCACGCCTATATATAAGCCGACGTAACGGCTGGCCACACCGGTGAGTTGGATCACGCCGTTGTTTTGCGCAAAGGTGGTGTTGGGAAAGGCGCTGAAGGTGGCGGCGATCATGCAGCTCACGCCGTCGCCCAGTACGCCGCCTTTGAGTCGGCTTATATAGGAAGGGCCGCTGATGGGTTGGCGGGCGATCATGCAGTTGGCGGTGAGGTCGCCCACGGTTTCGATGCTGCTGATCAGATAAATCAGCGCGATTGGCAGGAAGGCGCTCCAGTCGAAGTTGAATCCGAAGCGAAACGGGGTCGGCACGCTGACCCAGGGCAAGTCCGGCAGCGCCTGGGGGACGAGTTTGCCGCTGAACCAGGCGGCCAGGCTGCCCAGGACCAGGCCGATGATGATGGCCGAGAGGCGCACCCACGGCGTAGCGGAGCGGTTGAGCAGGATGATGGTGAGCACCACGAACAGGCCGAGCGCCAAATTGGTGGGCGCGCCGAAGTCGGGCGCGTTGAAGCCGCCGCCCAGGTCGGTGATGCCGACCTTGATCAGGCTGATGCCGATCAACGTGATCACGATGCCGGTCACCAGCGGGGTGATCACCCGACGCAGTTGGCCGATGAAGCGGCTGAGCACGATCTGCACCGCGGCACCGAAGAAACACACACCGAAGATCATCGCCATGATGTCCTCCGGGCTGCCGCCGCGTTGCTTCACCAGAAAACCCGCCGACAGCACTGCGCCGAGAAACGCAAAGCTGGTGCCTTGCAGGCAGATCATGCCGGCCCCGATACCAAACGGCCTGCGCGCGTGGATGAACGTGCCTGCGCCGGAAACCATCAATGCCATGCTGATCAGGTAGGGCAAGTAGGCGCTGAGACCCAGCGTGGAACCGATGATCAGTGGCGGGGTGATGATGCCGACGAAGGCGGCCAGCACATGTTGCAGGGCGGCGAGCATAGCCGGTGCGGGTTTCGGGCGGTCGTCGAGGCCGTAGATCAGGTCGCTGGGGCTCAAGGATTCTGGGGGCATGGTGGGTCAACTCAAGGCGGACGGTTCAAGGTAGTTGCGTCCTTGCAAAAAACTGTCCAGTTGCTCAGCTTTTTGCTTGAGACCCGAGTCAGCGGGTTGCGGCGAGGCTTTCGAGAAAGCTTTCCAGCACCAAATGAGGGCGACGGCCTTTGCGCGTGACCGATGCCAGGCTCAAATCGTAAAAACGTGTAGCCGATTTCAGCGCGCGCAGTCGGCCTTGTTGCACCCACAGGCTGGCGTAGTGGTCGGGCAAATAACCGATATAGCGCCCGGTGAGGATCAGGAACGCCATGCCTTCACGGTCGGAGGCGCTGGCCGTGCAGCGCAGGGCCTGGTAGTGCGCCTGGATCTCGGCGGGCAGACGGAAGGTGGGCGCGATGGCGTCCTGGCTGTCGATGCGGGCATCGTCCAGCTGTTTGTCGTCGGCGTAGAACAGCGGGTGGCCGACCGCGCAATAGAGCAGTGAGCGTTCGCTGTACAGCGGCTGGTATTCAAGGCCGGACAATGCGCTGGCCTGGGGTACGACGCCGACATGCAGGCGGCCGTCGAGTACGCCTTGTTCCACTTCGTTCGGGGCGATCATGCGGATCTGGATCTGCACGTCCGGGCCGCGTTCTTTCAATTGCGCCAGGGCGTGGGTGATGCGCATGTGGGGCAGGGTGACCAGGTTGTCGGTGAGGCCGATGATCAACTCGCCGCGCAGGTGCTGGTGCAGTCCGTTGACCTCGGTGCGAAAACTTTCCAGCGCGCTCAACAGTTGCAAGGCGGATTGGTAGACCTCGCGACCTTCTTCGGTCAGCGAGAACCCGGCGCGTCCACGTTGGCAGAGTCTCAGCCCGAGGCGTTGCTCCAGGTCGCTCATTTGCTGGCTGATGGCCGAGCGGCCAATGCCGAGTACGGTCTCCGCCGCCGAAAAACCGCCACATTCGACCACGCTGCGAAAGATGCGCAGCAGGCGGATATCGAAGTCGCTGACTTGAGCGAGGGGATCTGGCCTGCGACTGCTCATAGTTTAGTGAAGGCCTGACTGAAGGTTAGAAAAGTTGGATTTCATTGACTTTATCGCCATGGCAATTTACTCGCAACTACGCTTTATCGATCCCGACGCTGCCGTTTGCCCTGCGAGGTTTTGCTGATGAACATGCCCGAAAACGCCCCATCGTCCCTTGCCAGCCAGTTGAAGCTGGATGCGCATTGGATGCCGTATACCGCCAATCGTAGTTTCCAGCGTGACCCGCGCCTGATCGTGGCAGCGCAAGGTAGCTGGTTGACGGATGACAAGGGGCGCCAGGTGTATGACTCCCTGTCGGGCCTGTGGACCTGCGGCGCCGGGCATACGCGCAAGGAAATCCAGGAAGCGGTGACCAAACAATTGGGCACGTTGGACTACTCGCCGGGCTTTCAATACGGTCATCCGTTGTCCTTCCAGTTGGCGGAAAAGATTACCGAGCTGACCCCGGGCAACCTGAACCATGTGTTCTTCACCGATTCGGGCTCCGAGTGCGCCGATACCGCGGTGAAGATGGTACGTGCCTACTGGCGCCTGAAAGGCCAGGCGACCAAGACCAAGATGATCGGCCGCGCCCGTGGTTATCACGGTGTGAATATTGCCGGTACCAGCCTGGGCGGGGTTAATGGCAACCGAAAGATGTTTGGTCAGGCCATGATGGATGTTGACCATCTGCCTCACACGTTGCTGGCGAGCAATGCGTTCTCCCGCGGTATGCCGGAGCAGGGCGGCGTTGCGTTGGCCGATGAGTTGCTCAAGTTGATCGAGTTGCACGACGCCTCGAATATCGCCGCCGTATTTGTCGAGCCGATGGCAGGTTCAGCCGGTGTGCTGGTGCCGCCACAGGGGTACCTCAAGCGTCTGCGCGAGATCTGCGATCAGCACAATATCCTGCTGGTGTTCGATGAAGTGATCACCGGTTTCGGCCGTACCGGCTCAATGTTCGGCGCCGACAGTTTCGGCGTGACGCCGGACCTGATGTGTATCGCCAAACAAGTTACCAACGGCGCAATCCCTATGGGAGCGGTGGTCGCCAGCAGTGAGATCTATCAAACCTTCATGAACCAGGCGACGCCGGAGTACGCGGTGGAGTTTCCCCACGGCTACACCTACTCGGCCCATCCCGTGGCCTGCGCGGCGGGCCTGGCGGCACTCGACCTGTTGCAGAAGGAGAACCTGGTGCAGAGCGTGGCCGACATCGCACCTCACTTCGAGAATGCGCTGCATGGTTTGAAGGGCAGCAAGAACGTGGTCGACATCCGCAACTATGGCCTGGCCGGTGCCATCCAGATTGCGCCGCGTGATGGTGATGCGATTGTGCGTCCCTTCGAGGCGGGTATCGCGTTATGGAAGGCCGGTTTCTATGTGCGCTTTGGCGGAGACACCTTGCAGTTCGGGCCAATGTTCAACAGCAAGGCGCAGGACCTGGACCGCTTGTTTGATGCCGTTGGCGAAGTGCTGCGCAAGATCGATTGATTTTCTCCTTCTCTATAGAACAATTTTTCAGGAGTCCTGCATGAGCGTTATCCAGCATTTGATCAACGGTGAATGGGTCAGCGACAGCGGCCGTACGGCTGATGTGTACAACCCGTCCACCGGCCAGGTCATCCACCAGGTGCCGTTGGCCAGTCGCGAAACCATTCAAAGTGCGATTGACACCGCCAAGGCCGCCTTCCCGGCCTGGCGCAATACGCCAGCCGCCAAGCGGGCGCAGGTGATGTTTCGTTTCAAGCAATTGCTGGAGCAGAACGAGGCGCGTATCGCGCAGCTGATCAGCGAGGAGCATGGCAAGACGCTGGAAGACGCCGCCGGTGAGTTGAAGCGCGGGATCGAGAACGTGGAGTACGCGTGTTCGGCGCCGGAGATTCTCAAGGGCGAGTACAGCCGCAACGTGGGGCCGAATATTGATGCCTGGTCGGATTTCCAGCCGTTGGGCGTGGTGGCCGGTATTACGCCGTTCAACTTTCCGGCGATGGTGCCGTTGTGGATGTACCCGCTGGCGATCGTGTGCGGTAACTGTTTCATCCTCAAACCGTCGGAGCGTGATCCGAGCTCAACGCTGTTGATCGCGCAATTGCTGCAGGAAGCCGGCTTGCCCAAGGGCGTGCTCAGTGTGGTGCACGGCGACAAAGGGGCGGTGGATGCCTTGATTGAAGCGCCGGAGGTCAAGGCGCTGAGCTTTGTGGGTTCGACGCCGATTGCCGAGTACATTTATGCCGAGGCGACCAGACGCGGTAAACGCGTGCAGGCGCTGGGCGGGGCGAAGAACCATGCGGTGCTGATGCCGGACGCGGATCTGGACAACGCCGTCAGTGCCCTGATGGGCGCTGCCTATGGTTCGTGCGGTGAGCGG
This sequence comes from Pseudomonas sp. MH9.3, assembly GCF_034354675.1. Lineage (NCBI taxonomy): Bacteria > Pseudomonadati > Pseudomonadota > Gammaproteobacteria > Pseudomonadales > Pseudomonadaceae > Pseudomonas > Pseudomonas sp. MH9.3. The sequence continues at coordinate 4,476,536 of NZ_CP133785.1, forward strand.
TGCATGGCGATCTCGGTGGCGGTGTGCGTGGGCGACCAGGTGGCGGATGCGTTGATCGCCAAGCTTGTGCCGCAGGTCAAGGCGCTGAAGATTGGTGCGGGCACTACGTGCGGCCTGGATATGGGCCCATTGGTGACGGGGCAGGCACGGGACAAGGTCAGCGGCTATATAGAAGACGGCGTGGCGTCGGGTGCTGAGTTGGTGGTGGATGGGCGCGGCTTGAGCATTGCCGGGAATGAGCAGGGCTTCTTTTTGGGCGGCAGTTTGTTTGACCGTGTGACACCCCAGATGCGTATCTATAAGGAAGAGATCTTCGGGCCGGTGCTGTGCGTAGTGCGCGTGAGCAGCCTGGAAGCGGCGATGCAACTGATCAACGATCACGAGTATGGCAACGGTACGTGCATCTTTACCCGTGACGGGGAGGCGGCGCGTTTGTTCTGTGACGAAATTGAGGTGGGCATGGTGGGCGTGAACGTTCCACTGCCGGTGCCGGTGGCCTATCACAGCTTTGGTGGGTGGAAGCGTTCGCTGTTTGGTGACTTGCACGCCTATGGGCCCGACGGGGTGCGCTTTTATACGCGTCGCAAGGCGATCACCCAGCGCTGGCCGCAGCGGGCCAGTCATGAAGCGTCGCAGTTTGCTTTCCCTAGTTTGTAGGATGCGATGAAAGCCGGCCCCTTTGGGCCGGCTTTTTTGTTTTTGGGGTTTATGACAGAAAGATGAAAATAGGTATTGACGGCAGATTCTGGACGTCTATAATTCGCCCCACTTCCGGCGCAGTCGAAACGGAAAACTCCTTGGTAAACAAGTAGTTATGCAAGATTCGACAGCGAGTTGCTTCAGTTCATCGAAGTCCAGAAGAAGTTGATAGTGCGGTGTTGTCTGGCGCTATTAACGTTTCGATCTTCTCGGTCGAAAGCGGAGAAAAAGAGGTGTTGACAGCAGCGTGTAACGCTGTAGAATTCGCCTCCCGCTAACGAGAGATCGGAAGCGCAAGTGGTTGAAGTTGTTGAAGAATTCTTCGAAAGCTTCTGAAAATAATCACTTGACAGCAAGTGAGGCTGCTGTAGAATGCGCGCCTCGGTTGAGATGAAGCATCTTAACCAACCGCTCTTTAACAACTGAATCAAGCAATTCGTGTGGGTGCTTGTGGAGTCAGACTGATAGTCAACAAGATTATCAGCATCACAAGTTACTCCGCGAGAAATCAAAGAATAACCAACGATTGCTGAGCCAAGTTTAGGGTTTCTTAAAAACCCAAAGATGTTTGAACTGAAGAGTTTGATCATGGCTCAGATTGAACGCTGGCGGCAGGCCTAACACATGCAAGTCGAGCGGTAGAGAGAAGCTTGCTTCTCTTGAGAGCGGCGGACGGGTGAGTAATGCCTAGGAATCTGCCTGGTAGTGGGGGATAACGTTCGGAAACGGACGCTAATACCGCATACGTCCTACGGGAGAAAGCAGGGGACCTTCGGGCCTTGCGCTATCAGATGAGCCTAGGTCGGATTAGCTAGTTGGTGGGGTAATGGCTCACCAAGGCGACGATCCGTAACTGGTCTGAGAGGATGATCAGTCACACTGGAACTGAGACACGGTCCAGACTCCTACGGGAGGCAGCAGTGGGGAATATTGGACAATGGGCGAAAGCCTGATCCAGCCATGCCGCGTGTGTGAAGAAGGTCTTCGGATTGTAAAGCACTTTAAGTTGGGAGGAAGGGCAGTTACCTAATACGTGATTGTTTTGACGTTACCGACAGAATAAGCACCGGCTAACTCTGTGCCAGCAGCCGCGGTAATACAGAGGGTGCAAGCGTTAATCGGAATTACTGGGCGTAAAGCGCGCGTAGGTGGTTTGTTAAGTTGGATGTGAAATCCCCGGGCTCAACCTGGGAACTGCATTCAAAACTGACTGACTAGAGTATGGTAGAGGGTGGTGGAATTTCCTGTGTAGCGGTGAAATGCGTAGATATAGGAAGGAACACCAGTGGCGAAGGCGACCACCTGGACTAATACTGACACTGAGGTGCGAAAGCGTGGGGAGCAAACAGGATTAGATACCCTGGTAGTCCACGCCGTAAACGATGTCAACTAGCCGTTGGAAGCCTTGAGCTTTTAGTGGCGCAGCTAACGCATTAAGTTGACCGCCTGGGGAGTACGGCCGCAAGGTTAAAACTCAAATGAATTGACGGGGGCCCGCACAAGCGGTGGAGCATGTGGTTTAATTCGAAGCAACGCGAAGAACCTTACCAGGCCTTGACATCCAATGAACTTTCTAGAGATAGATTGGTGCCTTCGGGAACATTGAGACAGGTGCTGCATGGCTGTCGTCAGCTCGTGTCGTGAGATGTTGGGTTAAGTCCCGTAACGAGCGCAACCCTTGTCCTTAGTTACCAGCACGTAATGGTGGGCACTCTAAGGAGACTGCCGGTGACAAACCGGAGGAAGGTGGGGATGACGTCAAGTCATCATGGCCCTTACGGCCTGGGCTACACACGTGCTACAATGGTCGGTACAGAGGGTTGCCAAGCCGCGAGGTGGAGCTAATCCCACAAAACCGATCGTAGTCCGGATCGCAGTCTGCAACTCGACTGCGTGAAGTCGGAATCGCTAGTAATCGCGAATCAGAATGTCGCGGTGAATACGTTCCCGGGCCTTGTACACACCGCCCGTCACACCATGGGAGTGGGTTGCACCAGAAGTAGCTAGTCTAACCTTCGGGAGGACGGTTACCACGGTGTGATTCATGACTGGGGTGAAGTCGTAACAAGGTAGCCGTAGGGGAACCTGCGGCTGGATCACCTCCTTAATCGACGACATCAGCTGCTCCATAAGTTCCCACACGAATTGCTTGATTCATTGAAGAAGACGATAAGAAGCAGCCTAAATAGGGTTGTAGCTTAGTTGGTTGGAGCGCACCCCATGCTCTGTGGTAAAGAGCAGGGTGAGATCGGCCTTAGCAGCTCGAAATTGGGTCTGTAGCTCAGTTGGTTAGAGCGCACCCCTGATAAGGGTGAGGTCGGCAGTTCGAATCTGCCCAGACCCACCAATTTTGTGTGGGAAACGCCTGTAGAAATACGGGGCCATAGCTCAGCTGGGAGAGCGCCTGCCTTGCACGCAGGAGGTCAACGGTTCGATCCCGTTTGGCTCCACCACTACTGCTTCTGTTGTATGAAAGCTTAGAAATGAGCATTCCATTGTGATGATGGTGAATGTTGATTTCTAGTCTTTGATTAGATCGTTCTTTAAAAATTTGGGTATGTGATAGAAAGATAGACTGAACGTTACTTTCACTGGTAACGGATCAGGCTAAGGTAAAATTTGTGAGTTCTCTTAACTGAGAAATTCGAATTTTCGGCGAATGTTGTCTTCACAGTATAACCAGATTGCTTGGGGTTATATGGTCAAGTGAAGAAGCGCATACGGTGGATGCCTTGGCAGTCAGAGGCGATGAAAGACGTGGTAGCCTGCGAAAAGCTTCGGGGAGTCGGCAAACAGACTTTGATCCGGAGATGTCTGAATGGGGGAACCCAGCCATCATAAGATGGTTATCTTACGCTGAATACATAGGCGTAAGAGGCGAACCAGGGGAACTGAAACATCTAAGTACCCTGAGGAAAAGAAATCAACCGAGATTCCCTTAGTAGTGGCGAGCGAACGGGGACTAGCCCTTAAGTGGCTTTGAGATTAGCGGAACGCTCTGGAAAGTGCGGCCATAGTGGGTGATAGCCCTGTACGCGAAAATCTCTTGGTCATGAAATCGAGTAGGACGGAGCACGAGAAACTTTGTCTGAATATGGGGGGACCATCCTCCAAGGCTAAATACTACTGACTGACCGATAGTGAACTAGTACCGTGAGGGAAAGGCGAAAAGAACCCCGGAGAGGGGAGTGAAATAGATCCTGAAACCGTATGCGTACAAGCAGTGGGAGCCCACTTTGTTGGGTGACTGCGTACCTTTTGTATAATGGGTCAGCGACTTATTTTCAGTGGCGAGCTTAACCGAATAGGGGAGGCGTAGCGAAAGCGAGTCTTAATAGGGCGTCTAGTCGCTGGGAATAGACCCGAAACCGGGCGATCTATCCATGGGCAGGTTGAAGGTTGGGTAACACTAACTGGAGGACCGAACCGACTACCGTTGAAAAGTTAGCGGATGACCTGTGGATCGGAGTGAAAGGCTAATCAAGCTCGGAGATAGCTGGTTCTCCTCGAAAGCTATTTAGGTAGCGCCTCATGTATCACTGTAGGGGGTAGAGCACTGTTTCGGCTAGGGGGTCATCCCGACTTACCAAACCGATGCAAACTCCGAATACCTACAAGTGCCGAGCATGGGAGACACACGGCGGGTGCTAACGTCCGTCGTGAAAAGGGAAACAACCCAGACCGTCAGCTAAGGTCCCAAAGTTATGGTTAAGTGGGAAACGATGTGGGAAGGCTTAGACAGCTAGGAGGTTGGCTTAGAAGCAGCCACCCTTTAAAGAAAGCGTAATAGCTCACTAGTCGAGTCGGCCTGCGCGGAAGATGTAACGGGGCTCAAACCATACACCGAAGCTACGGGTATCACGTAAGTGATGCGGTAGAGGAGCGTTCTGTAAGCCTGTGAAGGTGAGTTGAGAAGCTTGCTGGAGGTATCAGAAGTGCGAATGCTGACATGAGTAACGACAATGGGTGTGAAAAACACCCACGCCGAAAGACCAAGGTTTCCTGCGCAACGTTAATCGACGCAGGGTTAGTCGGTCCCTAAGGCGAGGCTGAAAAGCGTAGTCGATGGAAAACAGGTTAATATTCCTGTACTTCTGGTTATTGCGATGGAGGGACGGAGAAGGCTAGGCCAGCTTGGCGTTGGTTGTCCAAGTTTAAGGTGGTAGGCTGAGATCTTAGGTAAATCCGGGATCTTAAGGCCGAGAGCTGATGACGAGTGTTCTTTTAGAACACGAAGTGGTTGATGCCATGCTTCCAAGAAAAGCTTCTAAGCTTCAGGTAACCAGGAACCGTACCCCAAACCGACACAGGTGGTTGGGTAGAGAATACCAAGGCGCTTGAGAGAACTCGGGTGAAGGAACTAGGCAAAATGGCACCGTAACTTCGGGAGAAGGTGCGCCGGTGAGGGTGAAGGACTTGCTCCGTAAGCTCATGCCGGTCGAAGATACCAGGCCGCTGCGACTGTTTATTAAAAACACAGCACTCTGCAAACACGAAAGTGGACGTATAGGGTGTGACGCCTGCCCGGTGCCGGAAGGTTAATTGATGGGGTTAGCTAACGCGAAGCTCTTGATCGAAGCCCCGGTAAACGGCGGCCGTAACTATAACGGTCCTAAGGTAGCGAAATTCCTTGTCGGGTAAGTTCCGACCTGCACGAATGGCGTAACGATGGCGGCGCTGTCTCCACCCGAGACTCAGTGAAATTGAAATCGCTGTGAAGATGCAGTGTATCCGCGGCTAGACGGAAAGACCCCGTGAACCTTTACTATAGCTTTGCACTGGACTTTGAATTTGCTTGTGTAGGATAGGTGGGAGGCTTTGAAGCGTGGACGCCAGTCTGCGTGGAGCCAACCTTGAAATACCACCCTGGCAACTTTGAGGTTCTAACTCAGGTCCGTTATCCGGATCGAGGACAGTGTATGGTGGGTAGTTTGACTGGGGCGGTCTCCTCCTAAAGAGTAACGGAGGAGTACGAAGGTGCGCTCAGACCGGTCGGAAATCGGTCGTAGAGTATAAAGGCAAAAGCGCGCTTGACTGCGAGACAGACACGTCGAGCAGGTACGAAAGTAGGTCTTAGTGATCCGGTGGTTCTGTATGGAAGGGCCATCGCTCAACGGATAAAAGGTACTCCGGGGATAACAGGCTGATACCGCCCAAGAGTTCATATCGACGGCGGTGTTTGGCACCTCGATGTCGGCTCATCACATCCTGGGGCTGAAGCCGGTCCCAAGGGTATGGCTGTTCGCCATTTAAAGTGGTACGCGAGCTGGGTTTAGAACGTCGTGAGACAGTTCGGTCCCTATCTGCCGTGGACGTTTGAGATTTGAGAGGGGCTGCTCCTAGTACGAGAGGACCGGAGTGGACGAACCTCTGGTGTTCCGGTTGTCACGCCAGTGGCATTGCCGGGTAGCTATGTTCGGAATAGATAACCGCTGAAAGCATCTAAGCGGGAAACTAGCCTCAAGATGAGATCTCACTGGAACCTTGAGTTCCCTGAAGGGCCGTCGAAGACTACGACGTTGATAGGTTGGGTGTGTAAGCGCTGTGAGGCGTTGAGCTAACCAATACTAATTGCCCGTGAGGCTTGACCATATAACACCCAAGCAATTTGACTACTCCTGACTTGGAAACAAGTAGAAGCATCAGATTGCGGTGTGTGAAGACGAGATGAACCGAAAGTTCGACGCTCACAAAACACCGACAGCTGTCACATACCCAATTTGCTGAAGCGAGGCCGTCTGGCCACGACTCAGTACCCGAATTTCTTGACGACCATAGAGCATTGGAACCACCTGATCCCATCCCGAACTCAGCAGTGAAACGATGCATCGCCGATGGTAGTGTGGGGTTTCCCCATGTGAGAGTAGGTCATCGTCAAGATTAAATTCCGAAACCCCATCTGCGAAAGCAGATGGGGTTTTGTTTTGGGCGGTTGGAAAGTCAAGTAAGCCTTCGCCTATAAAATTGCACAGTTATTTCTGAACCAGACCACTAGAATAGGCGCCTAACCTTTTTTTAGAGTAAGAGCCCTATCCATGCCCGAGCCGGTTGATGCCCCACAGGTGGCCGACTTACCACTGGACGATCTGGTGGCATGCCATGAATGCGACTTACTGATGCGTAAGCCTGTGCTCGCACGAGGCGAAAAGGCAGAATGCCCACGTTGCGGTTATGAGCTGTACGCTCACCGCCACAATGTCATTGAGCGCAGCCTCGCTTTGGTGATTGCTGCGCTATTGCTGTACATCCCCGCGAACTTTCTGCCCATCATGCAGCTCAATCTACTCGGGCAGACGTCAGAGGACACAGTGTGGACCGGCGTCGTCGGCCTGTTCGATACGGGCATGCAAGGCGTCGCAATTGTGGTGTTCCTGTGCAGCATGGGTATTCCGTTGCTCAAGCTGCTCTGCCAATTGGCCGTGCTGCTCAGCATTCGCTGGAAGATCGGCCGTAATTACGGGCTGCTGCTATACCGCATCTACCATCACATGAAAGATTGGGGGATGTTGGAGGTCTATCTGATGGGCGTGCTGGTCGCGATCGTCAAGCTCGCCGACATGGCTTCCATCACGGTGGGTGTGGGTCTCGTTTGTTTCATCAGTCTATTAGTGGTTCAGGTTCTGCTTGAGGTGGTGATGTCGCCCCACCAGATCTGGCAGGCGTTGTCAGGAGAGGATGATCATGCGGGCGATTGATGCAGGCATTCTGGTGTGTACCGAATGTCACGAGCTGAATACGCAAGAGCCGGATACCGATGAACAAACGTGCACCCGCTGTGGTGCGTTGATTCATCCGCGTCGGCCCGACAGCCTAACCCGCACATGGGCACTGCTGATCACTGCGGCGATCCTCTATATCCCCGCCAACCTGTTGCCCATTATGACCGTCAACTCACTCGGCCAGGGCGAGCCCAGTACCATCATGGCCGGTGTGATCCAGCTGGTGCAGCATGGGATGTTTCCTATTGCTGCCGTGGTGTTCATCGCCAGTATTCTGGTGCCGACGTTCAAGTTGGTGGGCATTGGTCTGCTACTGTTCTCGGTGCAGCGTCACCAACCGCTGTCCGCACAACAACGCATTGTCATGTACCGCTTTATCGAATTCATTGGCCGCTGGTCCATGCTGGATATCTTCGTGATCGCCATCCTGGTGGCGGTCGTAAACTTTGGGCGGCTCGCCAGCGTTGAGGCCAATCTCGGCGCTGCGGCATTCGCCAGTGTGGTGATCTTGACGATGCTCGCCGCAGTAACTTTCGATCCCCGACTGATTTGGGATAACACGGAGTCGGACGACGACCATGAGTGATTTGCCTAAAGCTAAAACCCGCCCAGCCTCTAACTGGTCAGCCATTTGGGTGTTACCCCTGATTGCGCTGATCATCGGCGGCTGGCTCGGATGGCGCGCCTATTCCCAGCAGGGCATCGAGATCCAGGTGCGCTTTGAAAGCGGTGAAGGCATCCAGGTCAACAAGACCGAGGTTGTGTACAAAGGCATGCCCGTGGGCAAGGTCAAAGCCTTGGCGCTCGACGACGAGGGCAACAATCGGGGGGTAATTGCCACCATCGAGATGGGCAAGGACGTTGAGCAATACCTTAAGACCAATACCCGCTTCTGGCTGGTCAAGCCCAGCGTAACGCTGGCCGGCATCACTGGCCTGGAAACCCTTGTGTCGGGTAACTACATCGCCGCCAGCCCTGGCGACGGCGAGCCCACCCGCAAATTCAAGGCGCTCTCCGAAGAGCCGCCGCTGTCCGACGCCAAGCCCGGCCTGCACATCACCGTCAAGGCCGATCGCCTCGGCTCGCTCAACCGTGGTAGCCCGGTGTTCTACAAGCAGATCCAGGTCGGCCAGGTTAAAAGCTACCTGTTGTCCGAAGACCAGAGCACCGTCGAGATCAAGCTCTATATCGAACCGACCTACGCCCACCTGGTGCGTAAACATACGCGCTTCTGGAACGCCAGCGGCATCAGCATCGACGCCAACCTGTCTGGCGTGAAGGTGCGCAGCGAGTCGCTGTCCAGCATCGTCGCCGGTGGTATTGCCTTTGCCACCCCCGAGAATCGCAAGGACAGCCCGCCCACCGATCCCAGCCTGCCATTCCGTCTGTACGAAGATTTCGACGCCGCCGCCGCCGGCATCCGAGTCAAGGTCAAGCTCAGCGACTTCGAAGGCCTGCAGGCCGGCCGCACGCCGGTGATGTACAAAGGCATCCAGGTCGGCAGCCTGAAAACCCTGAAGATCGACCCGGACCTGTCCAGTGCCAGCGCCGAACTGACCCTCGACCCATTGGCCGAAGACTATCTGGTCCAGGACACTCAATTCTGGGTGGTCAAGCCATCCATCTCCCTCGCGGGGATCACCGGCCTGGAAGCCCTGGTCAAAGGTAACTACATCGCCATCCGCCCAGGCGACAAAGGTACTGCGCCACAGCGCGAGTATGTCGCCCGTGCGAAGGCGCCTCCGCTGGATCTGCGTTCCCCTGGTTTGCACATGGTGTTGTTTACCGACAACCTCGGCTCCCTGGATGTCGGCAGCCCGATTCTCTACAAGCAGGTCAAGGTCGGTTCGGTGCAGAGCTACCAGTTCTCGCGCAAGAACAAGCAACTGGTGATTGGCGTACATATCGAGAAAGAATACGAGAACCTGGTCAACGGCTCGACGCGTTTCTGGAATGCCAGCGGCGTCACCCTGACCGGTGGCCTCACTGGCGGCATCCAGGTAAAGAGTGAATCCCTGGCGAGTCTGATGGCCGGCGGTATCGCGTTCGAAACGCCTGAGCCGAATGTGCCACTGAAAAAACACATTCCGCGCTTCCGTCTTTACCCTGACCGCGAAGCCGCCAATCAACACGGCACTCTGGTGACTATCAAGGTTGATCGCGCCGATGGCCTGCGACCCGGCACGGCGGTGCGTTTCAAAGGGCTGGACGTGGGCAAGATCGAAAGTGTCAATCTGAGTGCGGACATGCAATCGGTGCTGCTCGGCGCACGCATCACCCAGGTGGCCGACCGCATCGCACGTGCCGGCAGCCAGTTCTGGGTGGTCAAGCCGGAACTGGGCCTGATGAAAACCGCCAACCTGGAAACCCTGGTGACTGGGCAATACATCGAAGTGCAGCCCGCGACGAAAAACGCAGGCCCGCAGAAAAACTTCGTCGCCCTGGCCCAGCCGCCCGAGGCCGTGCGCCAGGAGCAAGGCTTGAGTCTGGTGCTCAGTGCCGCGCGTCGTGGCTCACTGAAGGAAGGCGTACCGGTGACCTACCGCGAAGTCACCGTGGGCAAGGTCACCGGCTACGAGCTGGGCCAGACTGCCGACCGCGTGCTGGTGCACATCCTGATCGAGCCCAAGTACGCACCGTTGGTTCGCAGCGGCAGCCGCTTCTGGAACACCAGTGGTTTTGGCGTGGACTTCGGCTTGTTCAAGGGCGCGACGGTGCGCACCGAATCCCTGGAGACGTTGGTCGCCGGTGGTATCGCCTTCGCCACGCCGGATGGCGAGCGGATGGGCAATGCGGCGCGGCCGCAGCAGACCTTCCCGTTGTTCGACAAATTTGAGGATGAGTGGCTGACCTGGGCGCCCAAGATTCCATTGGGCAAATAAACCGAGGCGCGGCTATCGGGAGCAAGCCCCCTCCCACATTCGACGGTGTTCACAGTTCAAAATGTGGGAGGGGGCTTGCCCCGATGAGGCCCTCTGCAGCACCACAAAAAAAGGCCGCGATCCATAGATCGCGGCCTTTTTTGCATTTCAACGCACCACGTCAGACTTCATCCAACTCCGCCTGCGCAATCACCGTCGCCTTCACCTCATCATGACGCCGGATGTACTTCCAATCTGCTTCATCAATGTAGATCCCGTTCGGCCCGCTGCCGCCTTCCAGGTCGATGGCCACCTGGGCGGACACCTGCGGCTTCACACTCGCCAGGATCGGCACGAAGCCCAATTGCAAACTGGTCTCCAGCAACGCCGCCTGGTTCTTCTCGTCGATATCGGCTGCCTCGTCGAGGTAGTACGGCAAGCGCACGCGCCCGGCCTGGTCGCGGTCCATCAAGTGCAGCAACAGGTACATGTTGGTCAGCGCCTTGATGGTCATGGTGGTGCCATTGGACGCGGCGCCATCAATGTCGGTGTGAATCACCGGCTGGCCGTTCACCTTGGTGATCTCGAACGCGAGTTCGAACAGGTCCTTGAGGCCCAACTGGTTATGGTTGGCCGCCACCAGGCGCGCCAGGTATTCCTTGGCCTCTTCGTTCTTGTTGTCCTGCTCGGCGCTCTGACTGAGGTCGAACACCGACAGGGTCTCGCCTTCCTCATACTGACCGGCGCTATGGATGATCTGGTCGATATGCTTGAGCGCCTCCTTGTTCGGTGCCAGCACGATGCGGAAGCTTTGCAGGTTGGAGACCTGTCGCTTGTTGATCTCGCGATTGAACAGCGCCAGTTGGTGTTCCAGGCTGTCGTAGTCGCTGCGGATATTGCGCAAGGTCCGCGCGATATCGGTGACTGCCGCCCGCCGCGCCTTGCCCAGCGTCAGCGCCTCATCGGTGCGGTGCGCATAGGCGTTGATCAGCAGTTGCAGACGACGCTCCACGTCATCCTCGCTGTCGAACTTGGCCACGCCCTTGAGCCGCACCTGAGCGTACAACGCTTCAATCTGGCCATCGGCACGCAGCAAGCCCTGCCAGCTGTCCTGATAGTCATTGAGCAGCGGCAGCAGGTTGTCCATGGAATCGTCGACCGGGTCCATGAACGGCGTGCCGAACGGCAAGTCCGCCGGCAACAGCTGGCGACGGCGCAAGGCGTCATCCAGGGTGCGCTGTTTGGCTTCCATATCGCCAATCTGGCGGCCGACCAGTTGCAGCTTGGCCGACAATTGCTGGACACGCTCGGTGAACGCATCGCTGGAACGCTTCAACTCATCCTGCGCCGCCTCCATCTGCGCCAGCTGTTCGAGCTTCTCGCCTTCTTCGGCGCTCAGAGTCTGCGCGCGACGGAAATCTTCCAGGGCTTTTTGCGCATCCAGCACCTGCTGGTACAGCGCCTCGGTCTGGGTCTTGCTGGCTGCGCGATCGGACGCCACAGCCTGCTGAGTCTTGAGTTGCTTGAGTTCTTTTTCCAGACGCTCTTTTTGATCACGCAGTGCCGCGCGATCCGCTAACGCCTGCAACGCGGGTGGTTCGATGTGCGAGATGTCGATGGACAGCCCCGGCACCTCAAAGCGCTCGCCCTTGAAGCCATCGAGGATCCGCTCCAGGGATTTGACCCAGTGGCCGTCTTCATCCAGCGTGATGCCCTGTTCACCCAATGGCAGGCTGAACAGCGAACTGTTGAACAGCCGCATCAGACGCTCGACGTCCTGCTGTGAGAATTCTTCGCGCAGCTTGGCGTAGCTGTTGTTGTCCGCGTGATCAAGCTGCTGTTTGACCGACTTCAGGCGTTTTTCCAGGTCGCGCAGACGCTCGTCCAGATCCTCGGCGCTGAACTGCCGCGACTGCGCCAGCGCACCCGCCAATTCATCGTGAGCATCCTTGGCCGCGAGCAACTGCTGCTCCAGCATCTTCACGTCGTCCACCAGCGCAAAGCGATGCTTGAGCACCGACAGCTCGCCCAGCCAGCGCTGGATGCCGCTGATCTCCCGCTCCAGGCGCATCAGCTCCTGGGTGCCGCCGCGCTGGTCATGTTGCAGTGCATCCTGTTCATTGCGGTAGTGCTCGGCCTGGATGGTCAGCTCTTCCTTGCGCGCACTGGCGTAGTCCGACCACGTGCCCAGCAGCGAGTCCAATAGCGGTGAGAGGCGGTGCAACTTGCCGCGCAACACATCGCGTTGCCGCACGCCATTGGCCAGCGCTTCGACCAATGGCCCGGCAGCCACCAGCGAGTTGTAGTCCTGCTCCATGCGTCGTACGTCGCGGAAGGCCTCTTCACACGCTGCGATGTAATCCACGCTGCCGGAACGCAGGCTGTGTTCGAAGGCATCAAGGAACAGTTGCTTGAGTTTGGCCGCGGTGATTTCGCGCATGTGCAGCAGGTTGATAAACAGCGCGCGGAAAGTCTTCAGGCTCTGCTCACTGGTGGAGCGCAGCGGGATCAGCGTCAGGTCCAGCGGGATCGACGTGTGACCGCCCACCAGCAAACGCCGCAGTTCATCCGGCTTGAGTTCGTAGGCCTTGAGGCCCTCTTTCTCAAGGTTGGTGAACAGCTCTTTCTGCCGCAGGCAGGTGTCGTTCTTCTGGTAGTGCGCCAGGTCCAGCTTGCCGGCATAGGCGAAGAACTGGTGACCGAAACCGCCACCCGGGCCGCGCCCGACCACGCCAATGACATGGGGGCCGTGGGGCAGCGAGACTTCCACGAGGATGTAGCTGGTGTCAGTGGCGAAGTAGAAGCGCCGCGATTGCTCGAGGGTGTACTTGCCGAAACTCATGTCCGACATGCGCGCCAGAATCGGAAACTGCAGGGCGTTGATCGAGGCGGATTTGCCCAGGTTGTTCGCGCCGTATACCGACAGCGGCTCTTCCAGCGGGAACAGGCCCAGGCTGTAACCGGCGGTGTTCAATAGGGCGAAGCGGCGGATGCCGTAGCGTTGCTTGCTCATGCATCGGTCTCCTGTTCTTCGGCAATGGCACGCGCCAGGGCGTCTTCGTCGCTTTCTTCCTCGAAGTCGCTCAAGTCCAGCGGGTCATCGGTCTTCAGCAGTTTTTCATCGCTGTCTTCGTCGATGATCACCGGCGCCGGCAATGGCAACACGCTGTGCACGCTGGCGGCAAGGTCGCGGTCCTGCTGCACCGACAGGCACACGTCGAGGAAGCGATGCATCGGCGGCAGGAAGCGATAGATGCCGTTGTCTTCGCTGGCAAAACCCAGCTGGGTCATGCGGCGCATTATTTTTTCTTCGAGTTCTTCCTGAGTCTGCACTTCGGCCTGGATAAACAGGTCGCGGTATTTATCCAGCAGCGACGGCAGTTCATCACGGCCCAGGCTGCCGCCGTCGAGCACGGCGATCGGGTCGCGGCCCTGGTCGGCCAGGTGTTCGACGATGATGAAGGTGAACAGCGCCAGACGCTGGGCGGTCTTGTTGACCTGCGCACTGGCGATGGCGGAGTCGGGCACGAAGTAATAAAAACCACGGGTGTCGCACACCAGCTCAAAGCCCAGGGCCTTGAACAGCGTGCGGTACTGGTCCTGGAAGTTCGACAGTTGCGCGTACAGCTCCGGGTCGCGGCGGCTGACGTGGTAACCCTTGAACAGCTCGCGAAAGATCGGCGCCAGTTGGGACAGTTCGGATAGATCAAGATGCATAAGGTGTACTCGCAGGTTGCTCGGCGGCGTCTGTGCCGGCCGGGAGCAGGGCGAATGAGCGCAGGCTGACCTGGTGCTCGTGTGTGTGGTAATCGCGGCGTTCCAGGCGTTCGCGCTTGAAGCGTTTTTCGCGCGAGAGGCGGGAGAACCAGTACAGCAATTCGTCGGTGGCGCCGTCCGGTTCCTGCTCCAGCAGCCAGGTCATCAGGTCAGGCATCGGCAGCGCGTCTTCGCAGCGTTCGAGCATTTCCTTGACCGTGCGCGGCGCGCGTTGGGCCTGGCCCTTGTGGGATGTGTGCGCCTTGGGGAAACGCGCCGGTTTCGGCTCGAAATTCGCCAGGGCATACACGTAGGCCTCGACCTGGCTGGCACTGCCCAGAAAGGTGCTTTGCGGCCGGGTGAACAGCGGCATCGCTGCCTGCGGCACCGCGTCCAGACCTTTGCGGCGGATCGCCGACAGGGCCAGCGCCGCGCCACGGGTCACTGCGTTGTGGCGGCGTGCCTCCTCACGCAACGGCAACAGCAGTTCGCGGGCGTGACGCAGGGTCAACTGGGCGCTGGTCTGCATTTCGAGGATGCGCGCGTGGGTACGCAGCAGCATGTCGTCGTCCACCAAGTGGCCGAGGCGCTGTTGCTCGGTGAGCATGCGCAGCAGCACATTCTCGACCTTGCGCACGCCTTGCTCGAAGGCGCCGTCGGCGTTCACCAACTGGATCATCGGTTCGACGTATTCATCCCAGGTCGCCAGGACTTCGGCGTAACGCTGGCGCAACGGGATCTGCCGGTCGCTGGTCTTGGCGCGGTCGGCCACGGCCGCCAGGGCTTGTTCGTCGTTGGCGAGTTTTTTCAGCACGTCGCGTACGCGCATGTCCAGCAGGCGCAATTGCCGGGCCAGGTCGTGGCCGTCACGGATGTCAAAGGCGTCCTGGATATAGCCGGCCAGACGCTCGAGGTGGCGCAGGTAGGCTTCGATTTCCAGGCACAGGCCAAGCCGGTGCTCTTTGCGCAAATAGGCGAGGAAGTCGTGGATCTGTGCGTTGAGCTCGAAACGGTTCGGGCTCTTGGCCACAGGCACCAGGATGTCCAGGCGAATCCACACATCCAGCAGGCTGGTGATGTCCTGGGGCGTGCTGTCCAGTTGTTGGGCAGCCAATTGCGCGCGCAGCTCGCCCAGGCTCAGGGTGCCTTGGTCGAAGTGTTCGCACAGTGGCTCAAGCAAGGCCCAGTGTTCGGCGAGGGCGCGCAGGACGCGCTTGGGTTCGATCATGGGAAAGGCCGGCTGGTTGGCGATTAAAGGTCGCGATTGTACTGCATCGGGAGTGGGATTTATCCACAGCCGGTCAGCGCGCAGTGGGCGATTGTTGCCGAACAGCGGTAGAATCCCCGCTCTTTACTTATCCACAAGTGGCCGAGCTGTGCTTATCGAGTCCCGACGTCGCGCTTACTTGACCGCCATGCAGGTGGTCAACTGGCTGCCCCGCACCGAACTGCCGTTTGCCGCACCGTCGCGGCCCGCGTTGTTGCAGGCGCCTGAGCCCTATGAGGCGTTCGACGCCTCGGGCGAGGAGGCCGCTGCGCCGGTTGCGCTGGTCAAGCCTGTGCCCGAGGTGCGGCCGGTGGTCGAACGGGCCAAAATCGAAGTGCCGCGCCCCTCGCCAGTGACCAAACCGATGGTGGCCGAAGACACGACGTCGGTGGCCAAGGCGCCAGTGGTGCCGCCGCCGCGTTTTGTCCTGCAACTGCTGCGAGCCGGGCGTTGCCTGCTGCTGGTGGAACTGCCCACCGGCGAGCGCTTCCAGACCCGCGACCCGGCCTACATGCTGCTCAAGGACATGCTGCGCGCCGCCGGCCTGCCCGACAGCCCGCAGATCGTCGGCGACCCGGTGCGCTGGCCGTTGCTGGTGCGCGGCACCATGGATCAGGGCCCGGACGCCGCGCGGGATTTTGTGCAAGGTTTTGTCTCGGCACGCCTGGAAGACGAACCCTGCGTGTGCCTGTGGCTGATCGGCCTGCCCGCCGTGCGCTTTGCCGGCGAGGCCAACGCCGAAGCCTGGTACCGCGAACTGCAGGTCGAAGGCCTGGGCTCGGTGTGGGCCCTGCCGGGCCTGGAATTATTAATGGAAGAGCCACAGCGTAAGGCTGATGTCTGGCAAGCCATGCGCCGGCTGATGGCGCGCTGGAAAACAACCGATGAGTGAGGCTTTATCCTTCCGCCCGATGACCGAGGCCGACCTCGACGCCGTGCTGAAAATCGAATACGCGGCGTTCAGCCATCCCTGGACGCGCGGCATCTTTCTCGATGGGCTGGGCAAGTACCAGATCTGGCTGATGTTCGAGGGTGAGCAGCAGGTGGGGCACGGTGTGGTGCAGATCATTCTGGATGAAGCCCATTTGCTCAATATCACCGTCAAACCGGAGAACCAGGGGCGTGGCCTGGGCCTGGCGTTGCTGGAGCACTTGATGTCCCGCGCGTATGCCGCCAGTGCGCGAGAGTGTTTCCTGGAGGTGCGCGACAGCAATACCGGGGCGTTCCGGTTGTATGAGCGTTATGGCTTCAATGAGATTGGGCGTCGGCGCGATTACTACCCGGCTGTCGGCGGCCGCGAAGACGCAGTCGTTATGGCCTGCACGCTCGTCGACTGAACACAGGGATCAGTGTAGGAGGGGCTTGCTCCCGATGGCGGTGTATCAGCGACTTATCAAGTAACTGACACCCTGCTATCGCGGGCAAGCCCCCTCTCACATGGCTAACAGTGTCGTATCAGCGGTTGCCGTCGACCGGATCGATATCCGCCAGCTCCGCTTCATCCAGGCCATTGCCGCCTCCGATCTCATCTTCATCCACAATGCTGAGGTCGAAGTCGGCTGGGTTGTCTTCCCCGGCCTCTCGCGCATCCCGCGCCCCGTCCTCATGGATCAGGGTTTCCGGGCTCATATCATCGTCAGTCGACTCATGGTCATCCGTCGAAGCCCCGGTCATCCCAGCCGCGCGCACCCGCTCATCGGGCATCAGGTGTTCGCGCTCGCCGCGCGGGATTTCATCGCCGATTTCCGCCGTCTGGTCTTCCTGGTCAAAGTCCAGCTCGCGCATCGAACCCATGCGGTCTTCGTTATCGTCAATCGGTTCGGGCTGCGTAGCGCCGTAGGGACGTCGTGATTCAGTCATGGCCAATCCTCATACTGTGGGGCTTATAGTGTGTGGACAGGCTCTGCACCCCAAAGATTCAAGCTAATTTGCGCCAGGCGTGACCCGAACGAGGGGTTGTCAGTCACACAGCTGCGCATCATTCCCGAGGCTTTCCCTGATGAACGAACTACAAGACCTGCTTGATAACAACGAACGCTGGGCGGATGCGATCAAACAGGAAGATCCCGAATTCTTCGCCAAGCTCGCCCGCCAGCAAACCCCGGAATACCTGTGGATCGGCTGTTCCGATGCGCGCGTACCGGCCAACGAGATCGTCGGCATGCTGCCAGGCGATCTGTTCGTGCACCGCAACGTGGCCAACGTGGTGCTGCACACCGACCTCAATTGCCTGTCGGTGATCCAGTACGCGGTCGATGTGCTCAAGGTCAAACACATCCTCGTCACCGGGCACTACGGCTGCGGCGGCGTGCGTGCGTCGATGCAGGACCGCCAGTTCGGCCTGATCGATGGCTGGCTGCGCACCATTCGTGATCTCTACTACGAAAACCGCGAAGTGCTGGCGCAGCTGCCCACCGAAGAAGAACAGGTCGACCGCCTGTGCGAGCTGAACGTGATTCAGCAGGTGGCCAACGTCGGCCACACCAGCATTGTGCAAAACGCCTGGCACCGTGGGCAGAGCCTGTCGATCCACGGCTGCATCTACGGCATCAAGGATGGTCGCTGGAAAAGCCTGAACACCACCATCAGCGGCTTCGAGCAACTGCCGCCGCAATATCGCCTGCGCCCGCTGGGTGACGCCTAAGGTCGCTCGGCGCGCTCGCGCTGCTCCAGGAACAGCCGGCCTTCTGCGCTGAGTTGTTCCTGCGAGCCTTTGATCCAGCCCCGGCAGTCCGGTGCTCCGCAGGTGCAGGCAAACTGTCGGGGCAGGGTGTCGCCGGTGGTGGCGTGATCGATGGTCAGCCAGGTACCGGCTGCGATGGGCATCACTGACCAAAGCTCCAGGTAGGACGTGTCGAAATACGTATTGGGGTGGCAGGCATGCTGCAGTTGACCGCACAACCACGGGTCAT
This sequence comes from Pseudomonas sp. MH9.3, assembly GCF_034354675.1. NCBI lineage: Bacteria > Pseudomonadati > Pseudomonadota > Gammaproteobacteria > Pseudomonadales > Pseudomonadaceae > Pseudomonas > Pseudomonas sp. MH9.3. Next base: position 4,494,750 of record NZ_CP133785.1, read on the forward strand.
ATAGCCAGATACGCCCCGAGATCTGAAACGTGTGCTGGCGGCATTCGCCCAAGGCATAGCCGAATACGCGAGCGATGAGGGTGCGGCTGTCGAACGCGACGCGGGATTTGACACCCATGATTTCGCCGGCTTTGTCGCAAACCATTTCAAATTGCCGGTTGGAGGGGTAGCCATACTCCGCCAACGTCGTTGTAAAGGGATACAGACAGTCGTCGTCAGAATTCGCGCGAATCGCCTTATCCATGGCACGAGTTTTCATCACGTTCCTTGAATGGGCTGCATCGACCTGCAGGTGATGTCTGACTGCCAGTCTTGCAGCGAATGGGCCCGGCTCAAGGTTCGCCGATGGGCTGGCTGATATCTACTGTCAAATTTGACAGTAGATATCAGCCAGCCCTGTGTGCTCTCTACAGGCTGGGCGCAGGCAGGAGAGTCGCTGGCGCGGGGTTCTTCAGCTGTTTCAACTGCGCCTTGATCGGTGCAGTGGCGCATTTGGCATTTGCCTGTTCCGGGGTCAGCGAGCGTACCGAGGTGTAGAACAATTCGCAGGTCTGTTCCTTGCGCGTCACTTGCCAAGTGGTGTTGCACGCCTGGAGCAACACGTTGGGGTCACTGGCCGGCTTGCGGCCCATGCCGGCTTGCCAGCAGGCCGCGCTCAAATCCTGCCCCATCACCTTCAGGCCGGCCTCGTCGGCTTTCTGTTCGTTACCGCCATAGCTTGCCGGGTCCGCCGCGTACCAGATGTAACTGGGGTGGTTGGCGCCCAGTACCGATACGCTTTTGCCGGCCACCGGGCTGATCTGCGCCAGGCCCATTACGTCAACGGTCTGCCCGTATTGCTGCTTGATCCAGCTGCGCACCGGCGCGCCGAAGGCCACCATGGGCAGCGCACCGTCGGGCCGCAGGCTCAGTTCACTGACCATGCGTGTCTGGTAGTCGGTGAAATAGCCGTAGACGTTTTCAAGGTCCTTGCCCGCATTGGACGGTGCGGCAATCGGGGCGATATCGATGATGGTCTGGTAGGCCGGGGTTTCGCTGGCCGGCACGCCGTTGTCGGTGAGCAGGGCGGCCCAGCGGTCGGTGGTGGCCGATTCCAGGTAGTCCTGGAAGTGGGTCAACGAATAATCCGGCGGAAAGTGCAACAGCTCGACGCTTTTGCGGTTTTCCAGGGCCATGCCCAGCGGCAGGAACAGGTACCAGTTGTAGGCCCATTTACCGTCGCTGTTCAGCTTGCTGGCGCCCTGATAGGCCAGATCGGCGGTGTTGAGCAATTGGGTGAGAGGCTGGCCGTAGGTATCCGGTACCCCGCTGAATGTGGCGGTCAGTTGGTCGCCGTCGGTTTTGACACTTACCTTGGCGCGACTGTAGCCGTCACGTTGCAGGCTCTGGTTGAGGTAGTGCTCGGCAGTCTGTTCCAGCGTCCACGGCTTGAAGCAGATCACGTTGCAGTTATTGGGGAAGGCGAATAATTGCGTGACGCGCTGGGTGTTCCCCAGCGGTACGTTGATGTCGGCCTGTACGACCGCACTGGCCAGCAGTGCGATCAGGGTGCAGGACAGCCTGGTCTGTTTAAACATAGTCGATTCCTTGTCAGCGAAAGCCCGTCTGCGCGGGTGAAAAGCCCACCTGCACACAGTAGCGGCTGGCCAGGAAAATCGCGTGCTAAATCGCTGCCGGTGTCGCTATTGGATAAGCGCCTTAGAGGTCGAAGCGCAATGCATTGCTCAGATCCCCCATCGGCTTCTGGCCCCGGGCACTCATTGCGTCATCGCGCTGCTTGAGGCCGTCCAGTGTTTCCAGTTGGAATACCCGCGTGATCAGCCGCAGGATCGAGGCCGTGTCGTACACCGTATGGTCGACCATGCCCTTGCGCGCAAACGGCGACACCACCAGCGCCGGCACCCGCGTGCCGGGGCCCCAGCGGTCGCCCTTGGGCGGCGCCACGTGGTCCCACCAGCCGCCGTTTTCATCGACAGTTACCACCACCACCATGTTTTTCCATTGCGGGCTTTCCTGCAGCACCTTCAAGGCACGGGCGATATGACGGTCGCCCGAGGCCACGTCGGCATAACCGGCGTGCATGTTGAGGTTGCCCTGGGGCTTGTAGAAGGTCACGGCAGGCAGCTTGCCCGCCTCGGCATCGGCAAAGAATTTATTGGTGCTGGACTCATCGCCCAGGCCGCCGTCGCGCAGGCGCTTGTCGCGTTCGGCGCGATTTTCCGGCCCCTGTTGCTTGAAGTAGTTGAAGGGCTGGTGGTGATACTGGAAGTTCGGGATTTTCGGGATACCGCCCGAGTCCTTGAACTGATCCAGGGTCGCCTGCCACGCGCCGGCGTACCAGGCCCAGTCGACGTTCTTCTTCGACAGCTTGTCGCCAATGTGCTCGTGGGTTTGCGGCACCAGCACATTGGGCAGGTCGGGCTTGGAGTAGTCCGGGTTCTGCGGGTCGCGGATCCAGGTTGGCCAATACGGCGGGGCCAGGGTGTTTACGCCGTAGCCGTCCGGGGTCAGGGCGCTGGGGCCGAACTGCGGCGGGCCGGTCATGGCGCTGGCCGGGGATGCATCCAGCGGTTTGAGGCGCGGGTCGGCAGGGTCATCGCTCTGCAACGTGGCGATCTGTGCCTTGGCCACCGATTGGGCAGCGTTCGGATAAAACGGCGCGGTGGCGCTGATCAGGTATTGATGGTTGAGGAACGAGCCACCGAACGCGCCCTGGAAGAAGTTATCGCAGAGCACGAACTCCTTGGCCACGTCCCACAGACGCAGGGCATAACGGCTCTGGGCGTAATGGCCCATCACCAGGCCGCCTGAGTCGGCCCAGGCGACAAAACCGTCGTTCTTGCCGCCGTTGATCTGCATCTGGTTTTGGTAGAACACGTGCCACAGGTCGCGGGTGACCAGGCTCAAAGGCAGGTCCGCGCCATTCGGGCCCTTGAGGGCGAAGGGTGCGTTGGGCAGGTTCTCCTGGAATTGCACTTCGCTGGGATAGGTCACGCCGTCCACGCTTTGCGGGCCGACCTGCAACACACCGCCCCAGGTCGGCGGCAGGCTGTTCAACACACTGCCGTCGCGGTCGCGCTGCTGGGTCTGGGCAGCGGACAGTGCGGACAGCGGTTTCTCCACGCCGGGGAAATCCGCAAACAGGTTATTGAAACTGCGGTTTTCGGCGTAGATCACCACCACGGTCTTCACCTGGTCGCGCAATGCCTTGTCCAATTCCTGTGGCGTGAGCGGTCGATCCGCCGGTTTGCCCGGCGCTTCGCTGGTATTGCCGCAGGCACTCAAGGTGGCGCCCACCCCCAGCACCGCCGCGCCTCCCAGGAAACGTCGCCGGCTGGTATCTACCGGCGGTTGTGCAACGGAATCGGGGGAAGGGCGGTCTTCGTGCTCGTCACTCATTGCGGGAGTCCCTGGCGATATGTTGCAAGATATTTCGCAGGACGGTAGCAATGCAATGTGACGGAACGAAGACAGCTGCTAGTCTCTGGCTCCAAGCCCAAGCTTGAAGCTAAAAACTTGCAACTTATAACTGCTCCTATGGCATCACCGGCGGCACATACGCCAATGTCGTCCCCAGCGCCCACAGCAAAAACAGCACCAGCGGCGTGTGCACCAGCAACTGCACAAACGAAAAACCGATCAAGTCCCGTGCCTTCAGGCCCAGCACCCCCAGCAGCGGCAGCATGTAGAACGGGTTGATCAGGTTCGGCAGTGCTTCGGCCGCGTTGTAGATCTGCACCGCCCAGCCCAGGTGGTATTGCAGGTCATTGGCCACTTGCATCACGTACGGCGCTTCAATGATCCACTTGCCGCCGCCCGACGGGATAAAGAAACCCAGCACCGCCGAATACACGCCCATCAATAGCGCGTAGGTGTCGTGGGACGCGATGGAGGTGAAGAACAGCGAGATATGGTGCGCCAGGGTCTGACCGTCGCCACCCTTGACCAGCGTCATCAGCGCGGCGATCGAGCCGTACAGCGGAAACTGGATCAACACGCCGGTGGTGGTCGGCACGGCGCGGGCCACTGCATCCAGGAAGCTGCGCGGGCGCCAGTGCAACAGCGCACCGACCATGATGAATAGGAAGTTATAGGTATTGAGCCCCGAGATCGCGCTGATTGCAGGCTTGGTCGAGAACTCGTGGAACAGCCAACCGGCCGCCAGCAGCGCCAGCAGGATGGTCAGCAGCGGACTGTGTTCCAGCCATTCGCCGGGGCGGGTCGGCGCCTGGACCTTGGGCAGGTTGAACGCCGGGTCGACGCCGCAGGCCTTGGCATCGCGTGCGCTGTTCGGGCCGGGCGCGGTGGCGTAGGCGATGATCAGCGACACCACGATCAGCGCCAGCAGCAGCACGCCCGATTGCCACAGAAAAATGGTCTCGGTGAACGGGATCATTCCGGTGATCGCCAGAATCGACGGCGGCAGACTGCCCGGGTTGGCCTGCAACTGCGCGGCCGACGACGACAGCCCCAGCGCCCAGACCGCACCAAGCCCCAGATAAGCCGCAGCACCGGCCGCGCGGTAGTCCATGCGCAAATCCGTGCGCCGGGCCAATGCCCGCACCAGCAAACCGCCGAACACCAGGGACAGGCCCCAGTTGAGCAACGACGCGACCATGGAAATCAAGGCCACCCAGGCTACGGCCGAGCGGCCGTTTTTGGGAATGCGCGCCAGGCGGTCGATCAGCTTGACCGCCGGCGGCGAACTGGCGACCACATAACCGCCGATCACCACGAAGGCCATCTGCATGGTGAACGGAATCAGGCTCCAGAACCCATCGCCAAAGGCCTTCGCGGCGTCGGTCGGCGCGGCGCCCATGCCTAGGGTCGCGACGGTGACGACAATCACTGCAAGCGCGGCAAACACCCAGGAGTCCGGAAACCAGCGTTCGGCGAAGTTGGAACAGCGCAGGGCAAAACGGGCATAGCGGCTTTCTTCAATGGCATCGGCCATGGGGGCTTCCTCTTGTAGTTATTATGGCGGCGGCAGCTTTCCGGCATGTTGCTCCACGGCCATTGATTTGGGAATGCAGTTATCTTCATCGATCAATGAGCAAAACAAATGTATCTGTCGTGATTGCCATGATCCGGTTCAGCTCCTAACCTGCACGCCATTTTGTCTGTCTGCCGAGCTTGCACATGACTGCCACTTTTCCTGCACAGGCGCAGCGTTTTTCCCGTTCCGATTACAAAACCCTGGGCCTGGCCGCTCTGGGCGGGGCCCTGGAAATCTACGACTTCATCATCTTCGTGTTTTTCGCGCTGACCCTCAGCCAGTTGTTCTTCCCGCCGGAAATGCCCGAGTGGCTGCGCCTGTTGCAGAGCTTCGGCATCTTCGTCACCGGCTACCTCGCGCGCCCGTTGGGCGGCATCCTGATGGCGCACTTTGCCGATCATCTGGGGCGCAAGCGCGTGTTCAGCCTGAGTATCCTGATGATGGCCTTACCCTGTCTGCTGATCGGGATCATGCCCACCTACGCGCAAATCGGCTATTTCGCACCGCTGATTCTGCTGGCGCTGCGCGTGCTGCAAGGCGCGGCCGTGGGCGGTGAAGTGCCCAGTGCCTGGACCTTCGTCGCCGAGCATGCGCCGCCTGCTCATCGCGGCTATGCCCTGGGTTTCCTGCAGGCCGGCCTGACCTTTGGCTACCTGCTCGGCGCGCTCACCGCGACGCTGCTGGCGCAGGTCTTCACGCCGGCAGAAATCCTCGATTACGCCTGGCGTTTGCCCTTTTTGCTTGGCGGCGTCTTCGGCGTGATCGGTGTGTGGCTGCGCCGCTGGCTCAACGAAACCCCGGTGTTCCTCGACATGCAGGCGCGCCGCCAGGCCGCTGCCGAACTGCCGCTGCGCACCGTGCTGCGCGAGCACCGCGCCGTGTTGCTGCCGGCGATGATCCTCACTTGCGTACTCACCTCGGCGGTGGTGGTGCTGGTGGTCATCACGCCAACGATGATGCAGAAAACCTTCGGCATGAGCCCCGGCCACACGTTCGCCCTCAGCGCGCTGGGCATCGTGTTTCTGAACATCGGCTGCGTATTGGCGGGCCTGCTGGTCGACCGCATCGGCGCCTGGCGTGCGGTGCTGGTGTACAGCCTTTTGCTGCCGGCGGGAATCGCGATTTTGTACACCAGCCTGATCAACGGCGGCCTCTGGCTCGGTGCGGCGTATGCGTTGGCGGGCCTGTGCTGCGGCGTGGTGGGCGCGGTGCCTTCGGTGATGGTCGGGCTGTTTCCGGCGCCGGTGCGGGTGTCGGGGATTTCCTTCACCTACAACATCGCCTATGCACTGTGGGCGAGTACCACGCCGCTGTTGCTGATCGCGCTGATGCCGACCAGCCCGTGGGTGTGCGTGGGGTATGGCGTGGTGATGGGGGCTGTGGGCGTGGCGAGTGTGGCGTTGTTTGGCAAGCGCCACACGCTGGCGGGCTGAGGCTCAGGTCAAAAAGTGCCAAAGCACCAACGTACCGACCAACCCCACCACCGAAACAATCGTCTGCAGCACCGACCACACCCAGATCGTCTGCTTTAACTGCAAGCCGAAATACTCGCGCACCATCCAGAAGCCAGCGTCGTTGACGTGGCAGAAGAACACCGAGCCTGCGCCAATCGCCAGCGCTACCAGTGAGCTTTGTGTGGCCGCCAGTCCCGCCATCATCGGCGCGAGGATGCCGGCCGTGGTAGTGGTCGCGACCGTCGCCGAACCGGTGGCCTGACGCAGCGCTACGGCGATCAGCCACGCCAGCAGCAGATAGGGCATGTGCGCGCCTTCGGCGACCTTGCTGATGGTCTGGCTCACGCCCGCGTCGAGCAGGGTCTGCTTGAGGCCGCCACCGGCGCCGATGGTCAGCAACAGCACCGCGATGGGGGCGATGGCTTTGCGCAAGGTGTTGCCGACGTCGGCGCGAGGCATGCCTGCGGCCCAGCCCAGGCAGATCACCGCGGCGATCACCGCCAGGGCGAGGGCGATCAGCGGCTCGCCGAGGAACTTCAACGTCAGGCCCAGGCTACTTTCCGTCGGCAGGGCGACTTTGGCCAGCGTGCTGCCCAGCATCAGAATCACCGGCAACAGAATGATCAGCAACGACACCGCAAAGCCAGGTTGGCGCGGTGCCTTGGGCGGTGCGCTGAACAACGCGCCGATGTCGGCCGGTGCATCCACGTGCAGGCGCCTGGACAGCCAGTTGCCATAGATCGGACCGGCAAGTATCACCGCAGGCACGGCCAGGCAAAAACCCAGCAACATGGTCAGGCCCAGGTCGGCGTGCAGCGCACCCACTGCGATCAGCGGTCCCGGATGCGGTGGCATCAGGGCGTGCAGGGTGGTCATGCCGGCCAGGGCCGGAATGGCGATTTTCAGCAGCGGCTGGTTCGAGCGTTTGGCCATCACCAAGATGATCGGCACCATCATCACCAGGCCCACTTCGAAGAACAGCGGCAAGCCGATCACCATCGCCACCAGCGCCATCACCCACGGCAGTGACTTGCCTTTGCCCAGCCCGAGCAGGGTGGTGGCGATACGGTCGGCCGCGCCGGATTCGGCCATCAACGCGCCGAGCATCGCGCCCAGCGCAATGATGATCCCGGCCTCGCCAAGAATCGCCCCGGCGCCTTTGCTGAAGGCCTTGGCAACCTCCTCCGGCGGCAGGCCGGCGCCGACGCCGGCGATAAAGGTGCCGATCAGAATCGACAGGAACGGCGGCAGCCTGGTCGCGCTGATCAGCACGATAATGCTGGTGATGGCGAGCAGGACGCAGAGCATGAGGCGTGTGTCGTGGAACATCCACGCGGCAGTCGATAACTCCAAAACGGGACTCCTTGGCGAACGGCTTGGCTGATATGTTTCTTTATGTTTCTGATCGGGAGCATACCTTATAAGGCGGCCGCTATCGGTTTCCGGGTGTGGCCGCGCGAACAGTTGATATTTCCCACGTCACCTTGCAGGTCGAAAGCACGTGGCCCATTACGATGAACATGACTACGTGTATGCCCGACCGCTTGCCTGTCAGGTTTGTAATCCTGCCTCCACCCCCCTGATAAGTCGCGATAGCTACATTGCCCTCGCTGGGAACCCTCAGCGACTTCATGGGCGTGGAACTGTCGTTATGTACATAACCGTTGGAACATTGTTGGGGGCTGCGGCGTTGTGGATAACCGCAAGTGTTGCCCAGGCGCAAACCCTCACCCTCGATGCAGCGCTGCAGACCGCCTTTGCCAACAATCCGGATCTGGCAGCTGCGCAATGGGAAATCGATATCGCCCGCGGCGGTCGCCAGCAGGCCGGGTTGATCCCCAATCCGGTTGCCTCCTGGGACGTCGAAGACACGCGCCGTAATGCCCGTACCACCACCGTCAAGCTCAGCCAGACCCTTGAACTGGGCGGCAAGCGCGGTGCGCGGATTGACCTGGCGACCCAGGCCCAGGTCGCTGCGGCGCTGACGTTGGAGCAGCAGCGCAACAGCCTGCGCGCCGATGTGATCGACCGCTACTACGGCGCCCTGCGTGCCCAGGAACGGCTGGATCTGGCGCAACGCTCCCTGGCGCTTGCCGAGCGCGGGCTGGTGATTGCAAACGGCCGGGTTACCGCCGGCAAGTCGTCGCCGGTGGAAGCCACCCGAGCACAGGTGCAATTGTCGGAGATTCGCCTGGAGCTGAATCGTGCGCAGGTCGGCCTCAACGATGCCTACCGTCAACTCGCCGCCAGCACCGGCAGCGCCGCCCCGGACTTCGACGCTGTCGCCGCGCAAAACCGGCCCGTGCCGTCGCTGCCGCCCCGCGCACAACTGCTGGCACGGGTCGAGCAAACTGCGCAATTGCGACTGGCCGAACTGCGTATCCGCGAGGGCGAAGCCAGCGTGACGCTGGAGAAAGCCCAGCGTATTCCCGATCTGGATGTGTCCATTGGCAGCCAGTACGACGCCAGCACGCGCGAGCGCGTAAATCTCGTTGGCGTCTCGATGCCGATCCCCGTGTTCAACCGCAACCAGGGCAACGTGCTCGCCGCCAACCGCCGCGCCGACCAGGCGCGCGACCTGCGCAACGCCGTCGAACTGCGGCTGCGCGCCGAAACCCTTCAGGCCCTGGCCTTGTGGCAAACCGCCAATACCGAAGTGCACACCTTCAACCAACAAATCCTGCCCGCCGCGCAAAGCGCCGTGGACAGCGCGACCCGTGGCTTCGAGATGGGCAAGTTCAACTTCCTCGACGTGCTCGACGCCCAGCGCACCTTGATTGCCGCCCGTACCCAGTACCTGACGGCCACCGCCCAGGCGACCGACGCCTGGGTGCGCCTCGAACGGATATACGGCGATCTCGTTCAGTTTTGATTTTTCAGGAGCAACCCATGAACAAACCACACGGTGTGGCGCTTGCCATCGCCCTGATACTGGCCTGGCCGGTAGCCGGCTTTGCCGATGGCGACGAGGAGGAGGGCACGCTTGAACTCACCGAACAGCAGGTCCAGGCCGCCGGTATTCAGCTTGCCAGGGCCCAGCCCCGCCCGATCAGTACGCTGCTGACACTGCCGGGCGAAGTGCGTTTTGACGAAGACCGTACCTCGCACATTATTCCGCGCGCGGCGGGTGTGGTGGAGTCGGTGAGCGTCAACCTTGGCCAATCGGTGAAGCAGGGGCAGTTGCTGGCGGTGATTGCCAGCCAGCAGATTTCCGATCAACGCAGCGAGCTGGCCGCCAGTGAGCGGCGGGTCGAGCTGGCGCGCATAACCTTCCAGCGCGAACGTCAGTTGTGGCAGGACAAAATCTCTGCCGAGCAGGACTACCTGCTCGCACGCCAGACGTTGGCGGAGGCCGAGATCGCGCGCAATAACGCCCGCCAGAAGATGACCGCCCTCAGCGGCAACGCGGGCTCGGCCGGCGGCAATCGTTATGAACTGCGCGCCCCGTTCGCCGGGGTGGTGGTGGAAAAACATCTGGGTGTCGGCGAAGTGGTCAGTGAGACCAGCAACGCCTTCACCCTCTCGGACCTGTCCCAGGTGTGGGTCACGTTCGGGGTCTTTCCCAAGGACTTGAACAAGGTCCGCGTTGGCAAGCCGGTGATCGTCAGCTCCACGGAAATGGACACTCGGGTGCAAGGCACCGTGGCCTATGTGGGCAACCTGCTGGGCGAACAGACGCGTACCGCCACCGTGCGTGTCAGCGTGCCCAACCCTGACGGCGCGTGGCGCCCGGGCCTGTTTGTGAGCGTGCAATTGGCCACCGACACCACGCAGGCCAGCGTCACCGTGCCACAGGAGGCGATCCAGACGGTCGAGGACAAACCTTCGGTATTCGAGCGAACCCCGAGCGGCTTCATCACCCGCCATGTGGAGCTGGGCATGCGCGAGAACGGCTACGTCGAAGTGCGCCAGGGGCTCGACGCAGGCGCGCAGGTGGCCACGGTCGGCAGCTTTATCCTCAAGTCCGAACTGGGCAAAGGTTCGGCCGAACACGGCCATTGATTCCGCGAGTGATTTTTCATGTTTGAGCGCCTTATTCAATTCGCCATCGAGCAGCGCATCATTGTGCTGCTGGCGGTACTGTTGATGGCCGGTGTCGGCATCGCCAGCTATCAGAAATTACCCATCGACGCCGTGCCCGACATCACCAATGTGCAGGTGCAGATCAACTCGGCGGCGGCGGGCTTCTCGCCGCTGGAAACCGAGCAGCGCATCACCTTTCCCATTGAAACCGCCATGGCCGGGTTGCCGGGCCTGCAGCAGACGCGTTCGTTGTCGCGTTCGGGGTTGTCGCAGGTGACGGTGATTTTCAAGGACGGCACCGACCTGTTCTTTGCCCGGCAATTGGTCAACGAGCGTCTGCAAGTGGCCCGCGATCAATTGCCCGAAGGCATCGAGAGCACCATGGGGCCGATTTCCACCGGGCTTGGGGAGATTTTCCTGTGGACCGTGGAGGCCGAGGAGGGCGCCCGCAAGGAGGACGGCACACCCTACACGCCGACGGACCTGCGCGTGATCCAGGACTGGATCATCAAGCCGCAACTGCGCAACGTGCCGGGCGTGGCGGAGATCAATACGATTGGCGGGTTCGCCAAGGAATACCAGATCGCCCCGGACCCCAAGCGCCTGGCGGCCTACAACCTGACATTGAACGACCTGGTCACGGCGCTGGAGCGCAACAATGCCAACGTCGGCGCCGGCTATATCGAACGCAGTGGCGAGCAGTTGCTGATCCGCGCACCGGGGCAGGTGGCGTCCATCGAGGATATTGCCAATATCGTCATCACCTCGACGGAGGGCACGCCGATTCGCGTGCGCAATGTGGCGCAGGTCGAGATCGGCCGCGAACTGCGCACCGGCGCAGCCACCGAGAACGGCCGCGAAGCGGTGCTGGGCACGGTGTTCATGCTGATCGGCGAGAACAGTCGCAGTGTGTCCCAGGCGGTGGCGAAGAAACTCGAGGAGATCAACCGTTCGCTGCCCGCAGGCGTGGTGGCGGTTACCGTCTACGACCGTACCAACCTTGTCGAAAAAGCCATTGCCACGGTCAAGCGCAACCTCTTCGAAGGGGCGCTGCTGGTGGTCGCGGTGCTGTTTCTGTTTCTGGGCAATATCCGCGCGGCGCTGATCACTGCGATGGTCATTCCGCTGGCGATGCTGTTCACGTTCACCGGCATGTTCACCTACAAAGTCAGCGCCAACCTCATGAGCCTTGGCGCGCTGGATTTCGGCATTATCGTCGACGGCGCAGTGGTGATCGTCGAGAACTCGATCCGCCGCCTGGCCCATGCGCAACATCGACACGGCCGCCTGCTGACCCGCAGCGAGCGCCTGCACGAGGTATTCGCCGCCGCGAAGGAAGCGCGGCGGGCGCTGATCTACGGGCAACTGATCATCATGGTGGTGTACCTGCCGATCTTTGCCCTCACCGGCGTGGCCGGGAAGATGTTCCACCCGATGGCGTTCACTGTGGTCATCGCCCTGTTGGGTGCGATGATCCTGTCGGTGACCTTCGTGCCGGCGGCGATTGCGCTGTTTGTCACCGGTAAGGTCAAGGAAGAGGAAAATCTGGTGATGCGCAGCGCGCGTCGGGTGTACGCGCCGGTGCTGGACTGGGTGATGGCGCGTCGGCCGCTGGTCTTCGCACTGGCGGCGCTGACCATTGTCGGCACCGGTCTGATGGCCAGCCGCATGGGCAGCGAGTTTATCCCCAGCCTCAGCGAAGGCGATTTCGCCCAGCAGGCCTTGCGCGTGCCCGGCACCAGCCTCACGCAATCGGTGCAGATGCAGCAGCAACTGGAAAAGACCTTGCTGGCACAAGTGCCGGAAATCGAGCGGGTGTTCGCGCGTACGGGCACGGCTGAGATTGCGTCCGACCCGATGCCGCCGAATATTTCCGACAGTTACCTGATGCTCAAGCCAAAGGAGCAATGGCCCGACCCCAACAAATCCCGTGAGGCACTGATCGCCGATATTCAGCGCGCCAGTGAAATAGTGCCGGGCAGCGCGTATGAACTCTCGCAACCGATCCAGCTGCGTTTCAACGAGCTGATCTCAGGCGTGCGCAGCGATGTAGCGGTGAAGGTATTTGGCGATGACATGGCGGTGCTCAACAGCACCGCCGGCGCGATCGCCGGGACCCTGCGCGGGATTGATGGCGCTTCGGAAGTCAAAGTAGAGCAGACATCCGGCCTGCCGGTGCTGACGATCAATATCGACCGCGAAAAGGCGGCGCGTTTTGGCCTCAATACCGGTGATGTGCAGGACACCATTGCCGTCGCAGTCGGTGGTCGCAAGGCCGGTACGCTGTACGAAGGTGACCGCCGATTTGACATGGTCGTGCGCTTGTCCGACACGCTGCGCACCGATATCGACGGGCTGTCACGCCTGTTGATCCCGGTGCCGGCGTTGGCGGGCAGCCCTTCCGGGCAACTGGGATTTATCGCGTTGTCACAGGTGGCCAGCCTCGACCTGCTACTGGGCCCCAATCAGGTAAGTCGCGAGAACGGCAAGCGCCTGGTAATCGTCAGTGCCAACGTGCGCGGGCGCGATATCGGTTCGTTTGTGGAAGAAGCCGAGGCCGCAATCAGCGGCGAGGTGAAAGTGCCCGCAGGTTACTGGACCTCCTGGGGCGGCCAGTTCGAGCAACTGAAGGAGGCCTCCGAGCGGCTGCGCATCGTGGTGCCGGTGGCATTGCTGCTGGTGTTCGGCCTGTTGTTCATGATGTTCAACAACATCAAGGACGGCTTGCTGGTGTTCACCGGGATTCCGTTTGCGCTGACCGGCGGGATCATGGCCCTGTGGCTGCGCGATATCCCGCTGTCGATCTCGGCGGGCGTGGGGTTTATCGCGTTGTCTGGCGTGGCGGTGCTCAATGGCCTGGTGATGATCGCCTTTATCCGCAATCTGCGCGAAGAAGGGTATTCGCTGGCGCTGGCGATCAACGAAGGTGCGCTGACGCGCCTGCGCCCGGTATTGATGACTGCGCTGGTGGCGTCTCTTGGGTTCATCCCCATGGCCCTGGCCACCGGCACCGGTGCCGAGGTGCAGCGGCCGTTGGCCACGGTGGTGATCGGAGGGATCATTTCATCAACGTTGCTGACATTATTGGTGCTGCCGGCGCTGTATCAGTGGGCGCACCGCAAGGACGAGGAAACACCAGTCGAAACTGCGTAAATCCACTTGGCTGGCTGTGTACGTCGGCCTGCCCCTGGTGCAGGGTCATGATCGACTGCACGATGGCCAGGCCCAGGCCAGTGCCGCCCTCGGTGCGCGCGCGGCTGCTGTCGGCGCGGTAGAAACGCTCGAACACATGCGGCAGGTGATGGGCTTCGATGCCTGCCCCCGCGTTGCTAACCAATACGCAGATGCTGTCGGCGCCTGCTTCTACGCTCAGAGGCACGTACCCACCCTCCGGGCTATGGCGAATTGCGTTGGACAGCAGGTTCGAGAGCGCACGTTGAATCATCAGGCGGTCACCCTGTACCTGGGCATTTCCGCTCAGGGAGAGGCTCAGGTGCTTTTCTTCGGCGCTGAAGGCGAACAGTTCCATTACCCGCTCGGCTTCCTGCGCCAGCGACACCGTGGTGAACGACGCGCGGGCGGACGGATGGCTGACTTGCGCCAGAAACAGCATGTCGTAGACGATGCGTGCCAGGCGCTCCAGCTCTTCCACGCTGGACTCCAGCGCCGCTTTGTAGGCCTCTGGCACTCGCGGGCGCGAGAGGGTTACCTGGGCCTTGCCCATCAGGTTGGTGAGCGGCGCGCGCAATTCGTGGGCAAGGTCGTCGGAAAACTGCGACAGCTGCTGCACCCCCGCGTCCAGCCGGTCGAGCATTACGTTGAACGCCTGCGCCAACTCCGCCAGCTCCTTTGGCAGGTTGTCCACCGCCAGACGATGCGTGAGGTCCTGGGTGGTGACTTTGGCCGCGACGTGGCTGAACTGCTTCAAGGGTGCCAACCCGCGCTGTACCAGCCACCACGCACCCAGGCCGATCAGCACCAGCAGCAACGGCAGCACGAACAGGGTGGAGCGCAGATAGGCACTGAGCAGCGCTTGGTCATCGGCACGGTCTCGCGTCAGCAGCACCCGCACATTTTCGCCGCTGCGCAGGCGCACCAGGCGTGAGGCACCGAGCTGCTGGTTGCCGCGCCCGTCGGCCCATGTCAGGTAGCCGAGGGTTTCACTGGCAGTAAAGTCTGTCATCAAGGGTGCCTGAACCCTGGTGCCAACACTGAGCAACACGTCGGTGGTCGGCAATGGCCCGACGATGGTCAGGTAGAAATTATCGTGGCCCATCACCAGGTCCGGCAGAGGATGGTTGCGCGTTGCAATCTCGCGCGTGTTGAGGTTCATGGTCAGGCTGTGCTGAATCAGCTCCATCTTGTTTTCCAGACTCTTGCGCGCCATTTTTTCCAGTTCGTGATCGAGCACCAGAAAGGCCAGAGTCGCCAGCAGCAGCACCAGGCCCGCGCCCATCAGGCTGACCATCAGCCCCAGACGCGTCGACAAGCTGCTGGTTTTCATTGGCGTGCCTCCAGCACATAGCCCACGCCGCGAATGGTATGAATCAGCCTGACCTCGCTCTGGTCATCGACCTTGGCGCGCAGGCGGCTGATGGACACTTCCACCACGTTAGTGTCGCAATCGAAATTCATGTCCCACACCAGAGAAATGATCTGCGTGCGGGTCATCACCTCGCCGGTCTGGCGCATCAATACATGCAGCAGGGCGAACTCCTTGGTGGTCAGGTCGATGCGTCGGTTGCCGCGGTACGCTCGATGCCTTCGCGGGTCCAGCTCCAGGTCCGAGACGCGCAGCACCTCCGGCAGCGGGATGTGTTCGCTGCGGCGCAACAAGGTGCGCACACGGGCCAGTAATTCAGGAAATTCAAAGGGCTTGACCAGGTAGTCGTCGGCGCCCATGTCCAGGCCTTTGATCTTGTCGGCCAGGCGCCCGCGTGCCGTCAGCATCATCACTCGCTGGTTGCCGTCGCGGCGTAATTGCTCAAGCACGCCCCAACCATCGGTGTTGGGCAAATTGACATCGAGGATCACCAGTTCGTAGCTGTGTTGCCGCGCCAGGTGCAAGCCATCGATGCCGCTGGCGGCGCAGTCGACGACGTAACCGCTTTCGGTCAGGCCTTGCTGCAGGTAGTCGGCGGTTTTCTGCTCGTCCTCAACAACCAGGATGCGCATAGGGATTTTCCTTCAAGAATAGGGAAATGATATGGCCTCACAGAAGGCTCTGAGTAAGCTGTAGGGGAAGTCTCAAACGTGAAGAGGCTTTAGGGTCAAGCGATGTAAGGCCGGTGTGACATTTGGCCGCTGAAGTTCAACGCAAAAAAAACGCCCCGGCGGGGGCGTAAATATTCATCTCTGTTCCAAAGGAGCTATACAAAAGCCGCAGAGATGAAGGATGTCGAGTAAGCGAGTTTAAAAATTACAACTTAACGAGCAGGTGAGTCCGATATTACAGTTCTGACAGACTTGAGCGCGTCAGCAGATATAGGGTATCGGTAAATGAATGTAAGGCGCCGGTTCAGAGTATGGCTAATGGGTATTCGACGATAAGGCGAACTTCTTCCAGGTCTGCGTCGAACGCACTTGAACGGATGGTGGCCTGACGCAGCCTGAGGGATAAATCCCTCAAATTGCCGGTTTGTACCACGTACCTGGCTTCCACATCCCGTTCCCAACGGCTTTGCCCGGTCAGCGGGTTGCCTGCCGCATCATTGCGCACATAGACCGAATTGGCGTTGCTATAGTCGGCGCCCGAGCCTCTGCCGTAGCGGGTCATGAACGACAGGCCGGGGATGCCGAAGGGTTGCATGTCCAGGTCGTAGCGCACCATCCATGAGCGCTCCTTGGGCGAGTTGAAGTCGCTGTACTGCATGGAGTTTTCGAGGATGTTGGAATCCGACTGACGCAGGTAGTCGAAGTCGTTGTCGCCGTTGTTGCGCTGGTGAGAAACGGTCACACGATGGGCGCCGACCCTCACCCCCAGGCGCGCGCTCCAGATGTTGTTGTTCAGTTCCCCTCGCAGTTTGCGGCCTTCGTCTTTCACGTTGTAATAGTTGAAATTGCCAAACAGCGACACGTCCTCGCCCAGTGGATAGCTGGCGGTAGTGCCGAAGTAGTACTGGTCCCAGGCATCCTTCAGGCGACTGCCATAGACGCTCGCGCTCAGGTGCGGATTGAACTGGTAATCGCCGCCGAAATAGCCAACCCAGGGTGAATCGACCTTGCCCGCGTAAAACGTGGCGAACTCTTTGTTCCGGCCGCTCTGGGAGGGCTGGCTCATGCCACTCAATTGCCCGCCCTGCAGGCTAAGGCCTTCAATACTTGTGTTCTGTACGGTGACGCCGCGAAAGCTTTCCGGCAACACGCGCGAGTCGCCGGCCGCCACGACGGGCGTGTAGGGGAACACATCGCCGGCCTTGATCACGGTGTCCAGAAAGCGCAGTTTCGCGGCACCACCCACCTTGTTGTAGGTGCTTTCCGGGCGGTTGCTACTGTCTACCGGCATTACGCTGAATTAGCCCTTGCCGCCACTGCGGCCCCTGCCCGAATCGAGCCTGAGGCCATGCATGGCAAACGCGTCCAGGCCAAAGCCCACGGTGCCCTGGGTAAAGCCGGATTCGAATTTGCCGATCAGGCCCTGGGCCCAGGCTTCGGAATAACCATTGCCGGTAGGGCTGGATCGACCATTGCGATCATCGCGGTTGAAGTAAAAATTACGCATCAACAGCTTGACGCTGCTGCCTTCGATAAAGCCTTCGGGATGCTCCTGTGCCGCCACCGCTGCCAGCGGCAACGCGGCGCATAACGAAAGAGGCAGAGTCATGTTGAGGATATTCATGTTCGCTCCTGGGTCTGGCAATAACCAGCTTCTTATTTATGAGAGTGGGCGTTGTAGTGCCCAGAGCGATAGTTGCAAACGACGAATAACGGCTGAGTGGCGCAAACATTACGATCCTGGAAAGTTACTGTTATCTATCAAATAAGTAATCTTGCAGCGAACCTGTCGCAAGGGTGATCTGGATAGTCTCGACGCTGAACTTTTCAGTCGAGGGACGTGTGATGAACTTACAGACAGTTGGCCTGGGATTGCTCGTTGCAATACTGTCATTTGGCGCAGTGGCGGACGGCAAGCGCACTTATGCGTTGCTTCTGGAAGGTAACGAGGACGCCATGGCGGCTTACGCTGAGAAAAGAGGCCTGCCGGCACCTCAGGTGCAGGTGTACCGCTACGGCATGAATCTGGATATTGCCAAGGTGGTCAACATCTCGCCGCCAATTCGCTCGTGCAACGCGGTGCCGTCGCGCATGACCTATTGGGATTCGGTCGGCAAGCTCAATACCCTGGAGTATCAAGTGATGGGCGTATGCCGCATGAAGTGATGCCGCTTGAGTCTCAGCGGCCCAGCATCTTCACCCAGCGCGACGGCGGCATGCCGTAGGTGCTGCGAAATTGTCGGGTCATGTGGCTCTGGTCGGTGAAGCCTGCCGTCAGCGCCGCATCCACCAGCGACTGGCCCTGGGCAAGCAGGTTACGCAGCAGATCGAGTCGACGCATGGTCAGGTAGCGATAGGGGCTGGTACCGAACAGCAGGCGAAAATCCCGCGACAGGGCCCAGCGGTCGCGGCCGGCATGGTCGGCCATTTCATCCAGGGTAATGCTGCGGCCCAGGGCCCCGTGGATAAATTCCCGGGCCCGCTCGGCGGCGACATAGTCGAAGGATTTGCGGCTGATGATCGCGCCCGACGCAGCGCTCAGCGCATGTGCCAGGTCGAACAGGGCATCCTGCTCCTGCATCGGGTCAATCGGGCAGTCCAGGCCTTGCAGCAGCACTTCGCTGGCACGCAACAGACGCGGATCAGTCGACAGGCCGCTGTGGATAAACGGCAGTGGCCGGCCGCCGAGAATCTGCTGGATCAGCGCAGGCTCCACGTAAATCATGCGGTACTTGAAACCTTCCACACTGCTGGCGCGGCCGTCATGGGTTTCATCGGGATGAATCACCATGGTTGTGCCCGGCAGGCTGTGGATCATGCAGCCGCGGTAGTGATAACTCTGCACGCCAAACAAGGTACGCCCGATGGCGTAGGTGTCATGGCGATGCGGGTCGAACGCAAAGCCGGCAAAGTATGCCTCGATACGGTCCAGGCCGCTGGCGTGCGGCGCGCGGTGAAGCCAGTCAAGGGGGGCGGTTGATTTACCCATGATGATTGCCACGAGAAGAGATGGAATGACGTTAACCCAGTCTGCCGCTGCTTGTCTGTGCGGGTCTTGAACGATTGTGCAGGGGCAGAGCCCATGGTAAGAAGCCCTACGTTCAACACTGAGGCCGGGTCATGAGTAAGTTGCGGGTAGGTATTATTTTTGGTGGCCGATCGGCTGAGCATGAAGTGTCGCTGCAATCGGCGCGCAACATCGTCGATGCCCTGGACCGGTCGCGCTTCGAGCCGATCCTCATTGGGATCGACAAGGCCGGGCACTGGCACCTGAACGACACCTCGGACTTTCTGATCAATCAGGAAAACCCGGCCCTGATCGCCCTCAACCAATCCAATCGTGAGCTGGCGGTCGTGCCTGGCAAGGCCAGCCAGCAAGTGGTGGAAACCTCCGGCCAGGGGCTGCTGGCACCTATCGATGTGATTTTCCCCATCGTCCACGGCACCCTTGGCGAAGATGGCTGCCTTCAAGGCTTGTTGCGCATGGCGGACCTGCCCTTCGTCGGCGCCGACGTGCTTGGCTCGGCCGTGTGCATGGACAAGGACATCAGCAAGCGTCTGCTGCGTGACGCCGGCATTGCCGTCACCCCGTTCATCACGCTGACCCGGCGCACCGCGGCGCGTACATCCTTTGCCACGGCGGTGAACACACTCGGCCTGCCGATGTTCGTCAAGCCCGCCAACCAGGGCTCGTCGGTGGGCGTCAGCAAAGTTGCCGACGAAGCCGAGTACCACGCCGCGGTAGAACTGGCGCTCGGGTTTGATGAAAAAGTGCTGGTGGAATCCGCCGTCAGTGGCCGTGAAATCGAATGCGCGGTGCTGGGTAACGAACACCCGATTGCCAGCGGTTGCGGCGAGATCGTGGTGAGCAGCGGCTTCTACTCCTACGACAGTAAATACATCGACGAGCATGCCGCGCAGGTGGTGGTGCCGGCGGATATCAGCGTTGAAGCCTGCGAGCGCATTCGCAGCCTGGCGGTCGAGGCGTTCGAGGTGCTGGGTTGCGCCGGGCTGGCGCGGGTTGACGTGTTTCTCACGGACGACGGCGAAGTACTGATCAACGAAGTCAACTCACTGCCCGGCTTCACCCGCATCAGTATGTACCCCAAGCTGTGGCAGGCTGCCGGGATGAGTTACAGCGAACTGGTGAGCCGGCTGATCGACCTGGCGCTGGAGCGGCATGCGGGACGCAAGGGCTTGAAGATCAGTCGCTGACAGCTGTGTGGCGAGCGGGCTTGCCCTAATGCCGTTCAGTTAAGCGCAGATTCCCTGTGGCGAGCAGGCTTGTCCTGCGTTGGGCTGCGCAGCAGCCCCAAAGCCAGGCGCTGAGCCGTATCAGGTACACTGCGTTTTGCTCGATTGGGGGCGCTTCGCACCCCAACGCGGGACAAGCCCGCTCGCCACATGGGGGAGCAGGTTTTGCACAGTTTATGGCCTTAGCTCAGTCACCCAAGGCTTCACCCTCACGCCGAGGGTCCGCGCCGCCGCTCAGCGACACTTTTCCCTGGGCATCGCGCGCGCGAACAATCGCCTGCACACCGCTGGTCATGTCGATCTCGCTCAGTGCATGGCCTTTTTCCTTCAATGCCTTTTTCGTGCCCGGGCTGAACAATCCGGCCTCCAGTTCCGTCGCGCCATTGCGGCTGCCGAAATTGGGCAGGTTAATGGCGGCTTGCGGGTCAAGGTTCCAGTCGAGCATTGCCACCAGCGTCTTGCTCACATATTCGATGATCTGCGAGCCGCCGGGCGAGCCCAGCGTGGCCAGCAATTCCCCGCTCTGGCGGTCGAATACAAGTGTGGGCGCCATGGCCGAGCGCGGGCGTTTGCCAGGCTGCACACGGTTGGCAACCGGCTGACCGTGTTCTTCGGGGATGAACGAAAAGTCGGTCATCTGGTTATTCAGCAAGAAGCCCTGGACCATCACATGGGAGCCAAAGGCTGCTTCCACCGTGGTGGTCATCGATACGGCGCCGCCCAGGTCATCCACGGCCACCACCTGTGAGGTGGAAATGCGCAGCGGCGACCGGTCCGGCGCGTAGGCCACCTGGATGCCCGCCGGCTGTCCCGGTTTGGCGATCCCCATGCTGCGCTCACCGATCAGGTCGGCACGCCGCGCCAGATAATCCGGCGCAACGAGACCGGCAACCGGCACCGGCACAAAGTCCGCATCGGCCACATACTGCGCGCGGTCGGCAAACGCCAGGCGGCCGGCCTCGGCAAGCAGGTGCACGGCCTGCGGCGTGGGTTCGAACCCGGCCGGGGTGGCAAGCTTGACCGGGGTCATCGGCGCGAGGGCCTGGCGCGGGTCGCGGGTTTCCAGCGCCTGCAAGGTGCCGAGGATCTGCGCCACCGCAATCGCGCCGGACGACGGCGGCGGCATGCCACAGATTTTCCAGCGCTTGTAGTCGGTGCACAGCGGCGCCCGCTCCCTGGCGACGTAACCCGCGAGGTCGGACTTGGACAAGCCACCTGCATTACGGTGGCTCTGCACCTTGCGCGCAATTTCTTCGGCAATCGGACCACGGTACAGCGCGTCCGGGCCTTCCTTGGCGATGCGTTTGAACACCGCGGCCAGCGCCGGGTTTTTCAGCACCGTGCCGGTATCTTTCGGCGTGCCATCCGCCTTCAGGAAATAGGCGGCCATGTCCGGTGACTGCGCAATAAAACGGTCGGCCGCGATCAAGCTGTGCAACCGTGGGGAAATCGCAAAACCCTGTTCCGACAAACGAATCGCCGGCTCGAACAGTTTGGCCCATTGCAGGTGCCCGGTCTTTTTATGCGCCATCTCCAATGCGCGCAACACACCGGGTGTACCGACGGAGCGCCCGCCGATCTGGGCATCGGTGAAAGCCATCGGGGTGCCATCGGCGTTCAGAAAAAGACGCTCGGTCGCCTCGGCTGGCGCGGTTTCGCGACCGTCATAGGCGTGCACGTTTTCGCCGTCCCACAGCATGATGAATGCGCCGCCGCCGATGCCGGACGACTGCGGCTCCACCAGGGTCAGTACGGCTTGCATGGCAATCGCCGCGTCAATCGCCGAGCCGCCCTGGCGCAGCATCTCCCGCCCGGCTTCGGCGGCCAGCGGGTTCGCGGCGGCCGCCATGTGGCGTTCGGCATGGCGCAGGGTGAGGTCGTTGCGATAACCCGATCCCGACTCCGGTGCGGGAGGCGGTTCGTTGAGCGCGGTGTGACAGGCCGACAGGGCGAAGGCTGCGGCGATGATCGACAAAGGGCGGCGGGAAATTGAAAACACGTGTTGAACTCCGTTTACGTTGAGAATGCTCGACCGTCCTTTGGGTCGTGCGTTTTACAGGTAAATCGTGCCTTGCATGTACAGCACCGCCTTGCCGGAAATAATCACGCGCTCACCCTCAAGCTCGCAGCGCAACTGGCCCTTGCGCGCACCGCCCTGCTCGGCAGTCAATTGCGATTTGCCCAGGCGTGCCGCCCAGAATGGCGCCAGTGACGTGTGCGCGGAACCCGTGACGGGGTCTTCATTGACGCCCACATTCGGCCCGAACCAGCGCGAGATGAAATCAAACCCCGTGCTTTTGGCGGTCACGGCAATGCCGCGTTTGGGCAAGCCCTTGAGGCTTGCAAAATCCGGCGTCAGTGCAGCGACTTGAGCCTCGTCGCTCACCAGCACAATGTAGTCATCGGTGCTGAATACCTCGGCGTGCTCGATCCCCAACGCGCTCAGCAGTCCGGCGGGCGGCTCACAGCGTTCGGGTTGCCGGGCCGGGAAGTCCATTGCCAGTTCGTCGCCCTGACGCGTCACCCGCAGCTCGCCGCTGCGAGTGGCGAAGCGCAGCACCTGCGGCGCATCCGCCAGCACATGGAACAATACCCAGGCTGCCGCCAGCGTGGCATGGCCGCACAGGTCGACTTCAACTGAAGGGGTAAACCAGCGCAACTCATAGTGCTCGCCACGGGGCACGAAATACGCGGTTTCCGAGAGGTTGTTCTCAGCGGCAATGTTCTGCAGTTGCTCGTCGGGCAGCCATTCGGTGAGCGGGCAGACGGCTGCGGGGTTGCCGCCGAACGGATGCTGGCTGAAGGCGTCGACTTGGTAGATGTCCAGTTTCACCGTGGGGCGCTCCATGTGGGGGAGGCAGGACACTAACAGTGGGGTTGGAGGGCGTCAAAATACAGTTGGGAAGTTTTTGTGCGCTTCAGGCACTTTTCTCAAGGCATAAAAAAACGGCCTACCTTTCGGTAAGCCGTTTTTAGTACTTGGTGGCTACGCAGGGACTTGAACCCCGGACCCCAGCATTATGAATGCTATGCTCTAACCAACTGAGCTACGTAGCCAAGTGGCGCGCATTATTCGCGCAGAACGAGAATGCGTCAAGCACTTTTGTTGAGATTTTTTCTACGCTTTCAATTGTTTAACCGGAGCTGGCGCCGCTGAAGACGGGCGATCAGGTGTGCGCGGCGATCGAGCAGGGCGGCTGACGCGCTTTGATTGGCCGGTAGTTTCGAGTTGGGCATCTTTGAAGACGAGGCGAGAGAGGGGATCGTTGCAGAGGCGTTATTAAAGAAATTCGTTTTACATTCGGTTGGGCAGATATCCCTGCCGCCCAACGCTTGCTCCCAGGCGCTTACGGTTGCAGCGGGTTATACGTGACGCGTTTAAGGTGTTCGCGCGCCCGAGACAGGCGTGAACGAACGGTACCGATGGGGATGTCCAACGCGTTGGCAGTGTCCTGATAGCTGCCGTCGGTTTCCAGTGAGGCGTACAGCGTCTTGCGCATTTCTGCAGGCAGGTGGTCGATGGCGCTCAGGGTTTTCTCCAGTCTGCGGTTGATTTCGAACTCCCAATCCAGGTTTTTGTTTTCCTCCTGTCCATGCCACAGCGATTCATCGAATTCGCAATGCACCGGTTTGGCATAAAGGCGTCGGAAGTGGTTGCGGACCAGGTTCTGCGCAATGCCGCACATCCAGGTGCTGAGGCTCGCCTGACCACTGAATCGTTCCCTGTTGCGCCATGCCTCCAGGTAGGTGAGTTGCAGGATATCGTCGGCATCTTCGGGGTTAAGCACGCGTTTGTGAATAAAACGTCGGAGTTTTTTCTGCTGTTCGTCCGTCAGTTGGAGCATGAATTGAGGCGAGTTACCAACGAGCTGCGCTAAAGCTTCAATAGGGATATTCACGATTTTTTCCTCAGGGTAAACGCTATCGAAAAAATTTCGATGGAAACCCCTTTAGCACTGGCTGTGCCAAACGGAAAAAACATGCAACCTAATGATTTTTATAGATAAATATATTGAAATGCCGCGTTTTTACGCAGCAACTTGCAAAAAGTACCGATGGCACGTGCCAGTCTTGTCAAACGCATCGATAGACGCGTTTTGATGGAACTGCATCGGCGGGCGTAACCACACACGAAGCACACTCTTCCTGTATTGGCATGCCCATGAAAGTCGAATCTCCCAACGATGTGTCATCTGCCCGGCATCTGGATCAGTCCGCCACTTCGCTTGTCTCCGCGTCCGCGCTGGCGAAAGTCGATGAGCTTGTCCAGATCTTCAACCATGAGGTTCTTGCCGTTAACCAGGCCCAGCAGGCCACGGCGATACGCATACCTCCCTCCGCGCAGTTGACGCAGCTTTACGATCAGCTGGGTTATCCGGCCCAGGAGTCGTTGGCAGCCATTTCGCGGCGGTTCAGGCAGCAGTTGCAGCACAACGTCAGTGTCGACAAGTGGGTGGAACTTGCCGAGGGGGATCCCGCGCGTGCGTTCGTGGTGCTCAAGCATCTGGAAGTGCATTTGGACAGTGAGGCACGCCCCTCCGAAGCTGCGAGGGCGCGGGAGGCCATTGCCCTGTTGTCGGTGGGTTTCAAGGGGGAGATCCAGGCGGGCCTTACATTCGCCGGTGCGCTGCTGAAGGCAGGTGGCGATCCGCAAGAGCGCCAGGCGCTGCGTACGCTCTATTATGCCAGCATCTCCACGCGCCAATCCCTGGCGACGATAATGCAGGCCTTGCTGGGCGAGTACGGTGGCGACACGTTTTCCGCCAGGCTCGGCAACATGCGCAAGGCTTTGGCTGACGACATCGCGACCCTGGTTTCGGCAATGACCACGCCCCGATTGCGCACCTTGTTACTGGCACTGCAAAGTTGTGGACAATTAGGCACGGTATTAGCCAGTTGCAATGCGGTGATCGAGCGGCTGGGCCTCGATTGCGACGGCGTAAGTCTTCTGCAGCGCCTGCTGGGATATGCCGGCAGCGGTATCGATGCAGGTGAAATCCTGCGGCTTGGGCATGATCTGGGAGGTCATCCGACGCTTCGGCAAGTGGTGCTCCTCAACGCACTTTATCCGCTGATGCGCGATTTGCCCCTGGCGTTGTGGCCGGACAGTCGAGTGCGGCAGGACGCCCTGGACTGCTTCCTGGCGGTAATGGGCGAACTGGAACGCAGTGAGCGCAAACCCTCGCGCTTTGCCGGTGACCTGGGGGCGCTGGCGTGACGGTACTGTCTACCATCAACCTGGCGTTGCTCAAAGTGGCACAGCGTGCCGAAGTGCTGGGCGCCGTGGTGGTCCTGGGCATCGTATTCATTTTTATCGTGCCGCTGCCGACCTGGCTGGTAGACATCCTGATTGCAATCAACATCTGCATATCATGCCTGTTGATCGTACTGGCGCTGTATTTGCCAGGGCCTTTGGCGTTCTCCTCGTTTCCTTCGATTTTGCTGCTGACCACCATGTTTCGCTTGGCGTTGTCGATTGCCACGACGCGTCTGATTTTGCTGGAGCAGGACGCCGGCCATATCGTCGAGGCATTCGGCAACTTCGTGGTGGGGGGGAATCTGGCCGTCGGCATGGTGATCTTTTTGATCCTCACCCTGGTCAACTTTCTGGTGATCACCAAGGGCTCGGAGCGGGTCGCCGAGGTCGCCGCGCGGTTCAGTCTGGATGCGATGCCGGGTAAGCAGATGTCCATCGACAGTGACCTGCGTGCCGGTCTGATCGACGGTATGCAGGCACGCGATAAACGCGAGCAGTTGTCCCGCGAGAGCCAGTTGTTCGGTGCCATGGACGGAGCCATGAAGTTCGTCAAGGGGGATGCCATCGCCGGTTTGATCATCGTTGTGGTCAACCTGCTGGGCGGCTTCACCACGGGCATGTTTCAACACGACCTGAGCGCGGCCGAATCGATACAGCTGTATTCGGTACTGACCATCGGCGACGGCCTGATTGCGCAGATTCCAGCCCTGCTGATCTCCCTGACGGCCGGCATGATCATCACCCGTGTGGCGCCGGACGGACGCAACGGTACGAGCAATATGGGCGCTGAAATCGCCCGGCAAATGACCAGTGAACCCAAGAGCTGGATGATTGCATCGGTCGGCATGCTCGCGTTTGCAGTGGTGCCCGGCATGCCTACCCTGGTGTTTATCCTGATCTCGGCGGCCACCGGCTCCCTGGGCTATTTCCTGATGCGTCAGCGTCAACGCGAAGAAAAGCCCAAGGAGGACGTTGCAAATGTCGTGCGCCCCGAAGAGAACGGTAATGAGGACTTGCGTGGGTTCGATCCATCGCGGCCTTATCTGTTGCAGTTTCCTCCGTCCTTACGGGGGACGCCTGAGGTTACGGACCTTATTCACGGGATTCGCCAGGCACGAAATTCGCTGGTCGCCAATATTGGCCTGACCTTGCCGCCGTTCGAAGTCGAGCTCGACGACTCGCTGGCCGCCGATGAAATGCGTTTTTGTGTGCATGAGGTACCGATGGTCAAGGCCTCGGTGGTCACGCTCGTTGCCGTTGAACGTAAGGCGCTGGCGGTCGAGCCGGAGCACGCGATACCAGGACTGGCCGAGCGTGATGAGCAGGATTGGCTCTGGTTGCCACCTGATGATCCGCTGCTTGCCGACCCCGCGCTTGAACGCTTTACCGCGACAAGCCTGATCCTTGATCGCATGAGGCAGGCAATGATGCTCAGCGGACCGCAGTTCCTGGGTATTCAGGAGAGCAAGGCGATCCTCAGCTGGCTTGAGCACAACCAGTCGGAGCTGGTGCAGGAGTTGCAACGCATCATGCCGCTGTCGCGGTTTTCGGCGGTTTTGCAGCGCCTGGCCAGTGAGGGCGTGCCGCTGCGTGCGGTGCGGCTGATTGTCGAGTCGCTGATCGAGCACGGCCAGCATGAGCGCGAACCCGACGCGCTCGCCGACTATGCGCGCATTGCCCTCAAGGCGCAGATCTTCCAGCAGTACAGCGAGGACGATGGTCTGCATGCCTGGTTGTTGTCTCCCCATACCGAGAACATCCTGCGCGAGGCGTTGCGCCAGACCCAGACCGGGGTGTTCTTTGCGCTTGATAACGAAAGCAGCGCCGCGTTGGTCAACCTCCTCAACCAGGCATTCACCGTGCGCGCCAGGAGCAAGAGCGTGATGTTGGTGGCGCAGGACCTGCGCAGCCCTCTACGCGCCTTGTTGCTGGAGGAGTTCAACCACGTACCTGTGCTGTCGTTTGCCGAGTTGGCAAGCACGTCCAAGGTAAAGGTCCTGGGGCGTTTTGATCTGGGGCAGGACGAATTGATGCGCGGTGCGGCGGCATGATTTTTCACCCGGGTTCAACGCACGGGAGGGCTCGATGATGTTTGAGCTGCGAGTGCTTAATGGTCAGCGTCAGGGGGCTGCGTTACCGCTATTTGGCGAGCAGTGGAGCATCGGTGCTCACCCTGATGCCGACCTGATGCTCAACGACCCCGGTATCGCCGAGCAGCATGCGCGGCTGCGGTTGGCTGACTCGCAATGGTCGGTGCAGGCTGAAGCCGGACTGCTGCATGACGCCCAGGGGCAAGTGCTGGCACAGATTGCGAGCCTGGCGTTGAACGTCCCTTTTTCGGTAGGGGCCATTCGACTCTACGTCAGCCTGGCCGATCAACCCTGGCCTGAAACACCCGCCCCGGCCCCTGCGCCCGCGCCGCGAGCAAGCGAGGCATCACCGACGCTGCAGTTGTCCTCCATCTCCAACAGGCAGCAAAAACGCCTGATCAGCGCGGTGCTGTTGGTGGCGGTCATCGGTGTGGTGGTCAGCATGGTGTCCTCCGGAGAACGTGATGCGCAGGCTTCCCTGATGCCTCCCGTGGCGGTTAAACAACAACTGGCCTCGCCGTTTGAAGTCCGTCAGCAATTATTGAAAATGCTCAGCGAGCGCGAGTTGAGCCAAAGGGTCAGCCTGGAGGTGATCAATGGCCAGATCGCGCTCAATGGCGTTGTATCCCCGGACGATATGGAACTGGTCGCGCGCATGCTCAGCCGTTTTGGCGAGCTGTTCGACAGTGCGGTCCCGGTGATCAGTCGTGTACGCGCCCGCGATGGGGCGCTGCCGTTCAAGATCGTGCAGATCGTCGGCGGGCCGAACGGCCACGTCGTTCTTGAGGAAGGCAGCCGGCTGTTCGTGGGGGACGAGGTGGATGGTTTGCGCCTGGTGTTGATCGACAACACCAAGGTGGTTTTCGATGGCGCGCAGCGCTATGAGGTGCGCTGGTGAGTACGGAACTGCAGGCGCGTCTGGCGGCCTGGGAGCAGCGCCAGACGCGGTCGCTGGCCAACTTCACGCCGGTGACGATGCGCGGTCGAGTGCAGCGCGTGAATGGCATGCTGTTGCAATGTCGTTTGCCTGACGCGCGTATCGGTGACCTGTGCCAGGTAGAAAAGTCCGTCGACGACTACATGCTGGCTGAGATCATCGGTTTTGATCAGCAGGACGCCGTACTCAGCGCCCTTGGCAATCTTGAAGGGATACGTGTGGGCGCCAGCGTACAGCGCCTGGGGGTGTCGCACCGGGTGCTGGTCAGTGATGAGTTGCTGGGCCAGGTGCTGGATGGTTTCGGCCGGCCGATCAGTGGCGTTGGCCCCAGTGCGTTTGTCGAGGCCGACAGTCCCGATGCAAGCATGGTGTTGTGTGAGGCGCCGCTGCCGACCGAACGTCCCAGGATCCATCGCGCACTGGCGACCGGGGTGCGCTCGATCGATGGCTTGCTGACGCTTGGCGAGGGCCAGCGTGTGGGGCTGTTTGCCGGCGCTGGCTGCGGCAAGACCACCTTGCTGGCGGAGATTGCCCGTAACGTCGAGTGCGATGTGATTGTGTTTGGCCTGATCGGCGAGCGCGGACGCGAACTGCGTGAGTTTCTCGATCACGAACTGGATGACCAATTGCGCGCCAAGGCCGTGCTGGTGTGCGCGACGTCCGATCGTTCAAGCATGGAGCGCGCCCGCGCGGCCTTCACGGCGACGGCCCTGGCAGAGGGCTATCGCCGCAAGGGCAAGCGCGTGCTGCTGCTGATCGACTCCCTGACGCGGTTTGCGCGCGCCCAGCGCGAAATCGGTCTGGCAGCCGGTGAACCGCTGGGACGAGGCGGCCTGCCGCCCTCGGTTTACAGCCTGCTGCCGCGATTAGTGGAGCGCGCCGGCTTGACCCAGGACGGCGTTATCACGGCGATCTACACCGTGCTCATCGAACAGGACTCCATGAGCGACCCCGTGGCTGACGAAGTTCGCTCGCTGCTCGATGGCCACATTGTGCTGTCCCGCAAGCTGGCCGAGCGAGGTCACTACCCGGCGGTTGACGTACTGGCCAGTCTGTCGCGAATTTTGAGCAACGTCGCCACGCCCGAGCATATTCGGGCCGGTACGGCACTGCGTCGTCTGTTATCGGCGTACCAGCAGATCGAGCTGATGCTGAAGTTGGGTGAGTACCAGCCTGGCAGTGACGCCCTGACCGACATGGCGGTGGACA
The DNA here is from genome assembly GCF_034354675.1 of Pseudomonas sp. MH9.3. Taxonomy (NCBI): domain Bacteria; kingdom Pseudomonadati; phylum Pseudomonadota; class Gammaproteobacteria; order Pseudomonadales; family Pseudomonadaceae; genus Pseudomonas; species Pseudomonas sp. MH9.3. Next base: position 4,524,184 of record NZ_CP133785.1, read on the forward strand.
GCCGTTCGCGCGTGGACGGTTTTCTGCGCCAGGACTTGCGCGAGCCCGCGCTGATGGACTCGACCCTGGATCAACTGACGGAGCTTACCGCCCATGTCCCTTTCTGAATTGGAAACCTTGCGGCGTCTGCGCAAGCATCGGGCGGACCGGGCCGAGCGCGTATTGGGCAAGGCCAAAAGGCATCAGCGAGCCCTGCAATTGCAAGTTGAGCAGGCACAGCAAGTCCTCGAGCAAACCCGCCTGCAGGAAGCCCAGGCGGGTGCACAGCTTCTGAGCCAGCATCAAGGACAGGTGATCTCGTTTCAGGCGCTCAAGTCGTGGAATAACCAGGAGCGCTCATTGTCCGCCACGACGCAGCGCGAAGAAGCCCAATTGCAAGGATTGCACGGACAGCAGGAGCAGCAAGTGACCGAGGTCGACCTTGCGCAGAAGCAGGTCACCCAATGTTTGCGTGAGGTTGAAAAAATTCTGGAATTGTCCCGTTTACTGGCGCAGGAAGAGACATGAAAGAAATACCTGCAAGCAAGCCCGAGCGGCCGCGTGCGCGCGAGTACGGACGAGAAGACGAATCGGCTATCGAAGGTGTGTTGCCCCTGAACTACGCAAGTCTGTTTGCCCACCTGTTTACCTACGAGCAAGGCGAAGGCGGTTATGTTTCCGGCCTGCCAGGCTCAATCGTGTCGACGAATAAATTGATGCTCGAAGCCCTGGCTGGGCAGTTGGCGTTGCGAATACAGGCAACTGCGCAATGGCCCTTGCTGGCAGTGCTTTACCTGCCGCATCGAGGGCGGATCAACGCCCGTGTGCAGAGATCGCCGGGTAGCTGGGACATCGAGTTGCAAGCCGAAGAGGCGCACACGACGCAGTGGCTCGGTACGGTGCAGAAAAGCCTTCAGAGCAGGCTGGTCGAGGCGTTGGGGCAGCCTGTCGACGTTCAGCTCGCGCGCGTGAGCCCGGCATGATCATGTCGGCGTTGACATTGCCAAGGGTCGAGGCGGGAAGGGCGGCAGCGCTGCATCGGCTGGGGCGCGGCTTGCGCCTGTCGTTCCAGGTGGGTGATCAGCGTGGTGCTTTTTTGCTTGAGCCCGGCCTCACGCCCGTAGGGGTGAACCCGTTGTGTTTCGAGAGCGCTCTGGGCGTGCTGGCGTTTTCTGACCCGGAAGCGATGTTCAGCTTGATGGGGGAATGCCCGGTCACCCTGGCGCAGGTTGGTAACGACCCGAAATCCTGGTTCTGGGAATTGTTCCAGCTTCACCTCGCCCCGCAGGTGTCGTCGTTGTTTGGCTATCTGCGCTTGCTGCCCGCGCCCAGGAAGCTGGACTTTGGTTGTCGCTTTACCGTGACGCTGGGGCTCTCCAGGGTTGCAGGTCACCTGTGGCTGGCCCCCGAAAGTTTGCTGGCTGCCTATGCGGCCGGCGCCTGGGAGCAGATGGCCGCTGCGCTGCCCGTGTCTTTTCCATTGGCAATCAGCGTGAAGCTGGGCGGCTTGAGCCTGCCTGTCGCACAAGTGCGCGATCTGCGAGCGGGTGATGTGTTGATGCTCGAACAGGCCTTTTTCGATGTGCAGGGCCTTGGCCACTTGCCTGTTGGAAGTCGTTTGTTGCAAGGGCGTATTGAAGATGAATCCGGGCGGTTATGCCTGAACCTTATTGCGATCAAGGAAGCGTCCGTGGACGAAGAGTTTGTCATACAAGAATACCCGGGGCCTGAGCTTGACCACCCGGTGGAGGATGCCTTCGGCCGGGAGCCCTTTGACGAGTTGAGCATGGCGTTGACCGTGCGCTGTGGTGTCCTCACGCTGACCCTGGGCGAATTGCGCAACCTGGCTCCCGGTACCGTGCTGGGCATTACCGGGTACGCCCCCGGCGTCGCCGGCCTGTATTACGGTGACCGTCCCATTGGGCAAGGGCAGTTGGTGGAAGTGGAAGGTCGACTCGGCTTGCAATTGACGCGCGTGGTGTTCTCCCGATGATGTTCCAGGGCGTTGATCCCGTTGTACTCGCGCTGTTCTTCGGTGCGATGTCGGTGCTGCCGATGCTGTTGGTCGTCTGTACGGCGTTTCTCAAGATTGTCATTGTGCTGATGATTACGCGTAACGCCATCGGCGTGCAGCAGGTGCCTCCGAGCATGGCGATCAATGGCATAGCGTTGGCTGCCACGCTCTTTGTCATGGCCCCGGTGGGCTATCAGATCGCCGAGAACCTCAAGACATCCCCGCTGGACATGAGCAATGTACAGACGCTTCAGGCAACGGGCCTTGTGGCAATCGAGCCGTTGCGCACTTTCATGAAGCGCAATACCGACCCGGATGTGCTCACCCATCTGCAGGAGAACAGCGCGCGCATGTGGCCGCCGGAAATGGTGCAAAGCACCCAGCGCGAAGACCTGGTGCTGTTGATTCCGGCGTTTGTGGTGTCGCAGTTGCAGGCCGGGTTCGAGATCGGCTTCCTGATCTATATCCCGTTTATCGTCATCGATTTGATCGTGTCCAACCTGCTGCTGGCGCTGGGCATGCAAATGGTTTCGCCCATGACCATTTCCCTGCCACTCAAGCTGCTGCTGTTCGTCATGGTTTCCGGCTGGTCGCGGTTGCTCGACAGCCTTTTCCTTTCTTACCTCTGAGTACCCTATGGAACCGATCGTGCTGTTCAAGCAGGGCATGCTGCTGGTCGTGGTGTTGACGGCACCGCCACTGATCGTGGCAGTGGTGGTCGGCGTATTGACGTCGCTGGTTCAGGCGCTGATGCAGATCCAGGATCAGACCCTGCCCTTTGGCATCAAGCTGGTTGCGGTGGGTATCACACTGATATTGACGGGACGCTGGATCGGCGTGGAGTTGATTCAACTGATCAACCTGATGTTCGACATGATCGCTCGCTCGGCATTGAACTGAGGGCATGTCCGTGGTGCTTTATCTCGATTTACTGACGAGCCTGTTGATTGGCATGGCGCGTATCTATCCCTGTGCCATTCTGGTGCCGGCGTTCTGTTTCCAGCACATACGCGGCTTGCCCCGTCACGCCGTCGTGATGGTCATGGCCTTCATTCCGGCGCCGGGTATCCATGCCGTACTCGCGGGCCAGGACTACTCGGCGCTGATGATCATCGGGCTGATAGGCAAAGAGGCGGCCCTGGGTATTTTGCTGGGTGTCCTGTTGGCGATGCCCTTCTGGATGTTCGAGTCGGTCGGTGCCCTGCTGGACAACCAGCGCGGCGCCCTGGCCGGTGGTCAGCTCAACCCTTCGCTGGGGCCGGACGCAACGCCCGTCGGGCATTTGTTCAAGCAACTGGTGATCTACCTGCTGATCGCTGTGCTGGGGCTGAGTGTCCTCATGCAAGTGATTTGGGACAGCTATCGGATCTGGCCGGCCACCGCCTGGATACCGCTGCCGGCAGTCAACGGATTCGGCGTGTTCCTGGGGATACTCGGCGATACCTTTACCCACATGATGCTCTACGCCGCGCCTTTTATTGCGGTGCTGTTGTTTATGGAATTCGGCATTGCGCTGCTCGGGGTTTACAGTCAGCAACTGCAGGTGAGCACGCTGGCGCCACCGGTAAAGTGCCTCGCAGGCATTGGCATTTTGTTGCTGTACTTTGCGTTGCTGCAGGACTTGATGGTCGGGCGCCTTAACCTGTTGAGCGATCTCAAGCATTCACTCGGGCTGATGTTCCAGGTCTCGACGCCATGAGCGACTCAGGTGAAAAGAAACACCCCGCGTCAGCCAAAAAACTGCGCGATCAGCGCAAGAAAGGCCAGGTTTCCCAGAGTCAGGACATCGGCAAGCTGATGGCGTTGGCTGCCATCAGCGAGATTGCGTTGTTCACTGCCGAAGCCAGTTTGCAACGCTTCCAGCAACTGATCAGTTTGCCCATGTCGAGCATGGCCCAGCCTTTCACGCGGGCGCTGGAGGAAGTGCTGTTCGAGGGGCTGACGGTGTTTTTCTCGTTCGCCCTGCTGATGGTCGCGACGGCCATTCTCATGAAGCTGATCAGCAGCTGGATGCAGTTCGGATTGTTGTTCGCGCCGGAGACGTTGAAGCTCGACTTCAACCGCGTCAACCCGCTCAAGCAGCTCAAGCAGATGTTCTCTGCTCAATCGGTCATGAATCTGTTGATGAGCATCGCCAAGGCGCTGCTGCTGGGCTTGGTTGTGTATCTGGTGATCAGACCTTCATTGGGTGCGCTGATCAACCTGGCCAACAGTGACCTGCAAACCTACATCCTGGCGTTGATCGTGCTGTTCCGCTACTTGCTGCACGCCTGCCTGGCGCTGCTGCTGGTGCTGGCACTCATTGACCTGGTTCTGCAAAAGCACTTTTTCGCCAAACGCATGCGCATGACCCAGGTCGAGGTCGTCAAGGAGTACAAGGACATGGAAGGCGATCCGCATGTAAAGGGCAAGCGCCGCGCGTTGGCACAGCAGTTGGCCCAGGAGGAACCGAAGGTCAAGCTGCCCAAGCTCGAGGAGTCCGACATGCTTGTGGTCAACCCGACGCACTTTGCTGTGGCCCTGTATTACCGCCCTGGCAAAACGCCGCTGCCGGTGCTGGTCAACAAGGGGACGGACGACGAGGCCCGCGAGTTGATCCGCCAGGCGAAGGCGGCCGAGGTGCCGGTGATCCAGTGTGTCTGGCTGGCCCGTACACTCTATACACACAAACTGGGCGCTGGTATTCCCCGCGAGACCTTGCAGGCGGTGGCCTTGATCTACCGCACCTTGCGCGAGCTTGACGATGACGCCAAGCGCGAAACCCTGGAGTTGCCGGCGCTGGAGTTGCGCTGATCAGCGCCTTGCGCGCCGTCAGGCGACGCTCTTATCCATCTGCAGATCAGACGCCCGGTAACACCGGGCGTTGATCACTGAGCTTATCGTTCCAGCGAGATCGTCTGGTAGTCCGCGCGTTCGCCGGACGGGCCGGGCTCGACGCGCATCTGCGGTGGCCACCAGATCACCAGCGTGTCTTTGGTCGATTGCGGACGCGAGCAGGAGTCGCCTTTACACGTGGGGCTGCAGCCGGTGATGAGCAGCACAGCGCTGATCAGAGTGACGCACAACAAGCGGTGTTTCATGGCGTGGCCTTTTTAGCTGGAGTGAGCAAGGAGGGGCGCGGCACGCTGAGGTGTTCATCTTTAACCACCGGGCGCATGGCAATGAATACCTCGGCTTCTTCACCTGGTTTGAGCCAGGCTCGCGGCCACACGGTCACGGCCAGGGTTTGCGAGGTGCTGCATTCCTTTTCGTCGATACGCACATTGCGCTTGAGCTGGTTGCGCAGCACGACCACGGCCACATTGAACTGCGGGCCGGCGTACCACTGGCTGCGTTCGGTATTCATGGCCAGTAAGTCGCGGGTGCTGCACAAGGTGTCCAGGCCCAGGGGCATTGGGGCCGGCTTGAAGGCCAGGGGCACTCGCCCGGTCACCAAATTCGCCAGCGTGCTGGTGATGTCACTGCGGTTGATGACGGGCGCGTGTTCGGCATAACGCCTGGCCAGCGGCTTGAGGGCTGCCTGCAGTTCGGCCTGGTCGTCCTGCGGCAGGTAACGTGAGGGATCGGCCTGATCACCGATCACGCGCGGGGTCAGGATGAACAGGCGTTCGCGACGATTGTTCTTGCGTTCGCTGGAGGAGAACAACACCTTGCCCAGTAGCGGTATATCCCCCAGCAAAGGGATCTTGTTGCGCCTGTCGGTGCTTTCGGTGACATGGAATCCACCGACCACCAGCGAGCGTTTTTCCGCCATCACCGCCTGCGTGCTGACATTGCCCCGGCGCACATCGGGGCCCAGGCGATTGGGGTCCGACTCGTCGAAGTTGCCGTCCTCGATGTCCACCAGCAGGTGAACCTGATGAGTGCCGCGGGTGGTAATCACCCTCGGCACCACTTGCAGGCTGGTGCCCACAGTAATGGGCAGTATAGTCGCGACCTCGGTGCCTGCTGTCAGGTACTGGGTGCGATTGAAGTCAATCACCGAAGGCTGGTTTTCCAGGGTGAGGACCGAGGGGTTGGAGACCATGGTTGCCAGGCCGCGTTGCTCCAGCGCCCGTATTTTGGCAAAGAAACGGTCACGGTTTTCGATCGACAGCTGCGATGAACTTCCCGGTGCCAGCCTCATGTCGCTGCTGAAACGACTGTTGCCCCAGTTGACCCCGAATTCGCGCAATTGACTGCGTTCTATGTCCAGGATGATGGCGTCGATTTCCACCATTTTTCGCGCGACGTCGAGCTGGGAAATCAGCTCGCGGTACATCGCTTGCCGCTCCGGCAGGTCATAGATCAGCACGGCGTTGTTACGCACATCGGCTTCGACGCGGATTCGGCCGGACGACACGGGGGCTCGCGGGGTAAGCGTTGCGCCGGTCTCCAACGGCCCGCCGTTCGCTGTCTGGCCGAGCATCTGCCCCAGCATCGGATTGTTCAACCTTGGATAACTCGGCGTGATGGGCGACGGCTTGGATGAAGAGGACCGTGGACTCATCGTCGACAGTGTGGAAGGCGACCGAGGCTCCAACAACCCGCGCAGCATGCTGGCGACGCCAGGAATGGATATTTTCTCGCCGCGATAATCTATCTGGCGATCTCCTGCGTTGGCGAATTTCAGCGGATAGCTGAGCACGCTCTGTTTTTCGTCGGCTGATTTACGCTGGCTACTGAATTGCTTGATCTGGTCGATGTAACGCTTGGGACCGGAGACCAGCACCACGCCATCATCGGGCAGTTCGCCCCAGCCGAAACGGCTGTCGAGCAGGCCGATATCGGTCAGGGCTCGCTTGAGGTCGGCGACGGTTTCGGCGGAGACTTCAAGGCGTGCGGACTCTTGCAGGTCCAGCGTGCTGATATAAAGCGTGTTGTTGTAGAGGTACCACTGGAAGCGGTGTTCCACCCCCAGTCTGTCGAGTAATGACTGCGGGGTATTGGCGCGTATCTTGCCATTTACGATGCCGTCCAGTAGGCCATCGATCTGCAACTGTGTGCCAAATGTCTGAGCGAAATCTTCCAGCACATCCCGCAGGGGCTTATGTTCGGCCTCGTAGGCGTAAGCGGTGTTTTTCCAGTCGGAGGGAATAGCGGCGACGGCGCTGTGAAGCGGTGCCAATAAAAAGGGCAGCGCGAGCAGGAGGCGCCATTGAGTGCGCTTAGCCTGGTGTGCGGGCGAATTTAAACGCAAGCGGGTGTGCTTGTGGGTCTTGCTATGCATGACAGGGTCTCTGTTTCAGTGCGCGAGCGCACTTGATGAAGTGAGCGTTGATTCGCACCCGGCCTTCGTCAGGCGCGCCGTTACGCTGCGCCAGGTCTCGTCTGGGTTGCATTGCGATTAAAGGGGGTTCAACCGCTGCAGCTGACTGCAATCGCGTAGCAGGGATTGCAGCAAGCAGAGGTGACCGGCGCCCGGCGAAAAGCCCGACGCGCCGTGCGGGGGGCCCGGGCTGAACTGCCCTGGAGGCTCCCGTGACGTTGCTGCCAGTCACTAGGCGACGTTGATGGCGTTTTTCAGGGTTTCGTGTTTGTAATTGACATAGACCGAGGTCACGGCGTAGCTATTGGCAACGACGATCTTCTCCTGCATAAGCTGGTCGAAGACTCTTGAGAGTTCCTCGTCGTCACCTCCAGCGGAAATATCCTCGTCGATCTGTCCAAAAGCCTTATCGGAGCGGCTCCGCTGGCGGTAGAGGCTATCAAGTATGCGGGCGTCATTATTCATTGCTTTAACTCCGGTGGGGGTCTACTCCTGTGTGGCAACTGATAGGTGTCCAGTTCCTTCGGCGGATTAATTTGTTAACAAAAAAGCAGAACAGAGTGTTCATTTGATTTGGCCCTGGGGCGGGATCGGCACCAGGCTGTCCACGGCATCCGTCCAGTTGATGTGATACCCGCCATCGTCTGTTTCAACAATCAGCGACTGGGCGGCAAGCCCGGCTTCAACCCGAAGCGTCCAGGGCACATCACAGTGTTGGATGAGCCAGAGCTCGACGGATTCGCGGTCCTGCGGATTGCACAGCAAGTTGGCCTCGACCGGCGGCAATCCGGCTGCCAGTAATTTATCGAGCAGTGCACTGATGCGTTGGGCAGGTGGGGCCTCATCGAGCAAGCTTCTAATGGCCGTATTGATGACTGAGGTGGCAACGCGCTCAAGATTCTCGGCCATTGCCAGGCGTTCTGACTCCCAACGATGAAGTTGGGCATTGGCGCGTTGCCAGAACTCACTGCTGGCGTTGTCCAGCAGCTGTTGGCACTTGGCTTGGGCCTGATTTATGAGCGCCTGTGCCTGAGCTTCGGCCTGTTCAAGCATCTGACGGGCGTGGGTATGTTCGACGAGCATTTCCCTGGATATCAGCGCTGTCGGCAGGTCGTCGGGGCGGGTGTGCAGCTCAATCTTGCGGGCGCAAAACATGCTTGGCGTTCTCCGGGGGGACGTGTAGCGCATCAACGGTGGGGGTCGAGGTCGCACGCCAAATGGCGGCTTGCCATAAAATACCCAGCCGGCCTTGAGTGTCCTCAAGCTTTGGGTATTGCTCCAGCTCAAGCACCCTCTGACAGGCAAAGCTCAGGCGCAGCCGCTGCCACACCGGCGGTGAGACCCACGCCCGCAGGTAGTGCAGCGGGTCGTCGATGGTTGCCGGTGTCGGGTCAGGCGGCAGTGCCTTGGCCAGGCGCTGGCACCAAAGCAGCTGTTCCTGATTGAGCCGACTGTGGTGAGGTGCGTTGTAGACCTCATTGACGAGTAGGAGTATGAGATCTCGTGATTGCGCGTCGATTTGCGCCAGTTGCAGCAGGGCCGGACTCATGGGTGGAGGAAGCTCGGGTTGGATATCGAACATCCTGCTCACCCGACCATGGTGGCTGCGTGAAAGCGCTGCTGTGTCCACAAAACCGGTTTGCGTGAGCCAGTCGATGTGGGCTTGCTGCCACGGGAAGGCCCACCACCTGACCCAATTGAGATCGTCACTCATGAGTGCGTGTTATCGCAGGGTCGTACCTTGTCTTTCGTCGCCACAGCAACCAGGCGACACCGCCCGACACGAGGACGACCAGCGGCATGAACAGGCTTATACGCCAGAATGCGAGATCGTGCTCGGGTAGCAGGAAAGGGCCGAGGTAGGCGAGTTGTTGTGTTTCCTTGTAAGCCGTGGCCGGTACGAAAACGACGGTAAGTTTTACCGTATTGTCTATCGCTGAGGCCATGCCGGGGAGGCTGCTGGCCACCATCCTGCGCACGCGCGCATTGATGTTGTCAGGGTCCAGCCGAGGGTCGTGCTTGATGAATACTGAGGCGGATGCCGGTTGTACGGGCTCGCCTGGCGCTATGCGTTCAGGCAACACCACATGCACCCGTGCGACGACTACACCGTCGATGTTCGACAAGGTCGCCTCCAGCTCCTGAGACAGCGCATAGATGTAGCGTGCGCGTTCTTCCAGTGGGGTAGAGATGACGCCTTCCTTGCGAAAGATCTGCCCCAAGGTCGAGCGTGCCACCTTGGGAAGTCCCACAGCGTCCAGTGTCCGAACCGCGCGATTGATGTCACTTGCTTTGACACGAACGGCGACGCCGTCTTTTCCCTGAATCTTTTGAGCCCGGATTTGTTTATCCGCCAGTTCAGCAATGATTTCATTGGCCTCCTGTTCGGAAATATTGCGATGAAGTTCGACGCTTTCACCGCAGCCCGTCAGCATCAGCGCCAATGAAAGAAATAACAGGGTGCTTAGACGGCGGAACATACCTCTACCCCATGCTTGAAATTTTGTCGCAGGCTTTTGCGATGGCGCCAACGACCTTGATCTGGGACATCACGTTTACCTGCGACTCGGCAAGAAGTTGGGGAAACTTGCTCGCGTCCGTTGTCTGCTTGTTCTGGCTTGCGTCACGAAACCCTTTGGACAGTTGTCTCGCTATCGTCGTCGACCCCGTAGCGGCCCACGTGGAGTCGGAAGAGGCGACGGCGTGCACGGTTCGTTTATCGATTTTGTCGGTCTGGTGTATTTCAGAGAGAAAAAAATTAATGTCAGACGCACGATCGTTCAGAGCAGGCGTGTCCGAGCGAGTGGTGATTTTTTCGCTTGTTGTAAACGCTGAGGGGGTGATGAACATTCGTTTCTCTCTTGTGGGTGTCGAGTGCGGCAAGCACAATGGGGAGGAAAGTCCCCTCAACGGTTGAGTTGAGAGGACCGCACCGCTTAAAAACGAATAGATTTGATATTGGTTATCGCGGCAGAGAATTTTTCATTCTCGGCGCCTTCTTTCGCCTTCTTCACTGCTTCCCATTTCTTTTGCTCTTCGATGCCTTTTGCTGCGACATCTTGTGGGCTTGTACCCAGGCCACCTACAGACATAGTTCACCTCTTGAATAGTAATAAAGTCTGATAGTTTTTTTCACTATCTCATTTTTTTTGAGCGATTTTTTAAGTGCTCATTTCATTCGTGGTGGGAAAGAAGTGAAGCGTTCCAATTTGTCTCGGAGGTGATGCGTCTAAAATTATTTCGGCGTAATGGATTACGATTGGAAAACTAAAAATTACCGCGAGAAGGGAAATTCCTTACGCTGATTTAGATAGCGAGTTGTTTCATCCGGTGGTAGAGCGTGCGCTTGGCAATGCCCATCTCAATGGCCACGCGATCCACGCAGCGGTCGTTGCGCAGCAATGACTCTTCGATCAGTGCTTTTTCGATTTCCTGCAGACGCGCTTTCAGGCTCATTTCATGGCCTTGCGGCTTGCTCAGGGGCAGCGAGAGCGGTGGCAGGCCCAGTACGAATCGCTTGGCCGTCGAGCGTAGTTCACGGATATTGCCCAACCAGCCTTGGCACAACAGCTGTTGCAACAGCTCGGCGGTAGGTGTCGGAGCAGCGCATTCGAAAAGCTCGGCTTCTTGCTGGACCATCTGCAGGAATAACGGGACGATCCTTTCTCGCTTGTCCCGCAGGGCCGGAAGCTGAATATTGACGACATTCAGGCGAAAGAACAGGTCACGCCTGAAAGTGCCCTGTTCGACCATCTCGTGCAGCGAACTCTGGGCCGAGGCGATGACTCGCATGTCCACGGGGATGAAGCGCGTCGAGCCCAGGCGTTCCACACCGCGCGACTCCAGCACACGCAGCAGTTTGGCCTGCAGGCTCAAAGGCATGCTGTCGATCTCATCGAGGTAAAGAGTGCCCAGATGGGCGGCCTCTACAAAGCCGGCCCGGGACTGCATCGCCCCGGTGAAGGCACCGCTGTTGACTCCAAACAGTTGGCTTTCTGCGAGACTTTCGGGAATGGCCGCACAGTTCACGGCAACGAAGTTACCTCGTCGCCCCGACAAGTAATGCACTCGTTGCGCCAGCGTGTCTTTGCCTGTGCCGGTTTCTCCGAGTAACAGGATATCTATATTGAGTGGCGCAGTACGATGAAGCGTGCTTTCAATGTCTGAGCCTTCCAGGAATGAAAAATCGTTTTCAATTTCCCCAGGAAAGGAGTCCGGCATCGAAAGAGTGCTCCATTATTTATATGCAATTAAGAAAGCAGTCATCAACTGCTGGTCTGTGGCGTGCAAATTATAGATTCCGCGCGTGAGTCTTAAAGTAGGAACTTGCGCGAGTGATGTAGGATAAATTAGATAGGGGGATGTTTTATTTTTACCCGATGCTTACACGTTAAACGTTTACCTGAAGAACCGCCCACAAAAAAGCCGATGCAGTGCATCGGCTTTTTTATTTGCGGTCAACGCCGCAGGCAATCTTTAGACGTTGAAACGGAAGTGCATCACGTCGCCATCTTTGACGATGTATTCCTTGCCTTCCAGGCGCCATTTACCGGCCTCCTTGGTACCCGCCTCGCCCTTGTACTGAATGAAGTCGTTGTAGGCGATCACTTCGGCGCGGATAAAGCCTTTTTCGAAGTCGGTGTGGATCACGCCGGCAGCCTGTGGCGCGGTAGCGCCAACCTTGACGGTCCACGCGCGGACTTCTTCAACGCCAGCGGTGAAGTAGGTCTGCAGGTTGAGCATTTCGTAGCCGGCACGGATTACACGGTTCAGGCCGGGCTCTTCCAGGCCCAGGGCCTCGAGGAACATGTCTTTTTCTTCGCCGTCATCGAGTTCGGCGATTTCTGCTTCGATCTTGTTGCACACCGGAACGACAATGGCGCCTTCTTCGTCGGCAATGGCCTTGACCACGTCGAGCAGCGGGTTGTTCTCAAAGCCGTCTTCGGCGACGTTGGCGATGTACATCACCGGCTTGGTGGTCAGCAGGTGGAAACCCTTGATCACCGCCTTCTCGTCGACGCCCATTTTTTTCATCAGGCTGCGTGCCGGCTTGCCTTCGGTGAAGTGTGCGATCAACTGTTCCAGCAGGCCTTTCTGGACCACGGCGTCCTTGTCCCCACCCTTGGCATTGCGCGCGACTTTCTGCAGTTGCTTCTCGCAGCTGTCGAGGTCGGCAAAGATCAGCTCCAGGTCGATGATCTCGATGTCGCGTTTCGGGTCGACGCTGTTGGAGACGTGAATCACGTTCTCGTCTTCAAAGCAGCGGACCACGTGGGCGATGGCATCGGTTTCACGGATGTTGGCCAAAAACTTGTTGCCCAGACCTTCACCTTTCGACGCGCCGGCCACCAGGCCTGCGATGTCGACGAACTCCATGGTGGTCGGCAGGACGCGCTTGGGGTTGACGATAGCCGCCAGGGCGTCCAGGCGCGGGTCCGGCATCGGTACGATACCGCTGTTGGGTTCGATGGTGCAGAAGGGGAAGTTCTCCGCCGAAATACCGGACTTGGTCAAAGCGTTGAACAAGGTGGATTTGCCGACGTTGGGCAGGCCGACGATGCCGCAATTGAATCCCATGGTGTTTCCCCTCGGTAAGAGTCAGGCCTTCTGGCTGTGCAGGTTTTTCATCGCGCGGTTCCATTCACCGGCGAAGATATCCGGCAGCACGCCGAGGGCAAAGTCGATGCTGGCATCGAGTTTTTCCTGTTCGGCGCGTGGCGCACGACCCAGGACGAAATTTGAAACCATACTGGCAACGCCCGGGTGGCCAATGCCAAGCCGCAGGCGGTAGAAATTATTCTGATTACCCAACTGCGCGATGATGTCGCGCAGACCATTGTGCCCGCCATGCCCGCCGCCCAGCTTGAGCTTGGCGACGCCGGGTGGCAGGTCCAGTTCGTCATGGGCCACCAGGATCTCTTCGGGTTTGATCCGGAAGAATCCCGCAAGCGCCGCGACAGCCTGGCCGCTGCGGTTCATGTAGGTGGTGGGAATCAGCAGACGAACATCCTGACCCTGGTGCGAGAAGCGCCCGGTCAGGCCAAAATATTTGCGGTCGGCCGCAAGGTTTACGCCTTGGGCGTGGGCAATACGCTCAACAAAAAGGGCCCCCGCGTTATGCCGGGTCTGTTCGTATTCGGCGCCTGGATTTCCCAGGCCAACGATCAGTTTGATGGCAGTCACGACAGGGGCCCTTCCTTTGGAGTTGTGGATAACATCGCCGCGCCAGGTGTGCGGCGAAAGGGGACGACAGGAGCTCACTTATCCAGAGATAAACTTCGCGTTATCGCCCGCTTTCTCGCTACGTTCCGGTCCGCGATGTTTCCTCAAGCTCCGACGTTACAGAGTGCATCACTCTGCAGCGGTTTCGCCTTCAGCAGCATCATCTTCTTCTACAACACGTGGCGCGTGGACGTTGGCAACAGCCTTGTCGTCGTTGTGAGCCAGTGCAACGAACTCAACGCCTTTAGGGGCCTTGAGGTCGGACAAGTGAATGATGGTGCCGATTTCAGCAGCCGACAGGTCGACTTCGATGAACTCAGGCAGGTCTTTCGGCAGGCAGGTCACTTCCAGTTCGGTAGTGGTGTGCGATACAACGCCGCCTTTCTTGACCGGAGCTTCTTCACCGATGAAATGCACAGGCACGATAGCGGTCAGTTTCTGGCCGGCTACAACGCGGATGAAGTCAGCGTGCAGGACGTGACCCTTGGACGGGTGGCGCTGCAGAGCCTTGATGATAACGTTCTGCTTCTTGCCGCCAACGTTCAGTTCGATAACGTGGCTGTAGGCAGCATCGTTTTCGAGCAGTTTGGCAACTTCTTTGGCCAGCATGCTGATGGACTCAGGGGCTTTGTCGCCACCGTAGACTACAGCTGGAACCAGGCTTGCGAGACGACGCAGGCGGCGGCTCGCACCTTTCCCCAGGTCGGAACGCAGTTCAGCATTCAAAGTAAAATCGTTCATGTTGTATCTCCAAATTAACCACATTCGCCCCAGCGTTTGCGACCAGCGCTAAAGGCGATATGGGCAAAAAAGCCCCGCCCCAACAGAATGCTGGGGCGGGGCGCTTTTCGTCAGGTTGATGTCGCCAAGGCCTGAGCCTTAACGGAACATCGCGCTGATCGATTCTTCGTTGCTGATACGGCGAACCGCTTCGGCAACGACCGGTGCGATATCCAGTTGACGGATACGCGCACAGGCTTGAGCAGCGGCGGACAACGGGATGGTGTTGGTCACCACCAGTTCGTCCAGCACGGAATTCTCGATGTTCTCGATCGCTCGGCCCGACAGCACAGGGTGTGTGCAATAGGCGAAGACTTTGGCCGCACCGTGCTCTTTCAAGGCTTTTGCCGCATGGCACAGGGTGCCGGCGGTGTCGACCATGTCATCAACCAGAATACAGGTACGCCCTTCGACATCACCGATGATATGCATCACTTCAGAGTGATTGGCTTTCTCGCGGCGTTTGTCGATGATCCCGAGATCAACGCCCAAGGATTTGGCAACAGCCCGTGCACGCACGACGCCGCCAATGTCCGGGGACACGATCATCAGGTTTTCAAAGCGCTGGTCTTCGATGTCATCCACCAGAACGGGGGAGCCGTAGATGTTATCTACCGGAATATCGAAGAACCCCTGGATCTGGTCAGCGTGCAGGTCAACTGTAAGCACACGGTCGATGCCTACCACGGTCAGCATGTCAGCAACGACTTTCGCGCTGATGGCCACACGTGCGGAGCGCGGACGGCGATCCTGACGGGCATAACCAAAGTAAGGGATTACAGCTGTGATTCGAGTTGCTGAGGAGCGGCGGAAGGCATCAGCCATCACGACGAGTTCCATCAGGTTATCGTTGGTCGGAGCGCAGGTCGGCTGAATAATGAAGACGTCTTTACCGCGAACGTTTTCATTGATCTCGGCTGTAATTTCGCCGTCGGAGAATTTACCGACAGAGATGTCACCGAGAGGGATATGCAGCTGACGTACGACACGTCGAGCCAGATCGGGGTTGGCGTTCCCCGTAAAGACCATCATCTTGGACACGCGCAGTACCTAGAGGCTGAGGGTAACCTGGATGAGTATAGGAAAATGGCAGGGGCGGCTGGATTCGAACCAACGCATGGCAGGATCAAAACCTGCTGCCTTACCGCTTGGCGACGCCCCTGTATCTGTTGCAACGAGTACCCAGTACTCGATTCCTTTTAGAGCAGACTTTGCAGCTTGCGATGCAACATCGAAACGTTGCTTCCCTTTGCTACAAATCCTGTAAGGGTCTCTGTAAGAAGGGCCGAGACTTTATCAGCTTCAGCTTTGCTTGGGAAGCCCCCAAACACACAACTTCCAGTGCCGGTTAATTTTGCTTCGGTAAATTTACCTAACAAATTCAAAGCGTTACGTACTTCTGGATAACGCCTTGCCACAACCGGCAAGCAGTCATTTCGACTGTTTCCCTTGGGAACGGGGCGCACTTTAATGGGAGGAGAGTTACGTGTCAACAGCGGATCTGAAAAAATTTCTGCTGTACTTACAGATACTTGCGGAACAAGCACAACATACCAAGGCTCTTCGGGGTATTCGGGGCTGAGTTTCTCGCCCACGCCCTCGGCAAAAGCCGCGTGCCCGCGCACGAAAACCGGAACGTCGGCACCCAGTGTCAGGCCCAAGGCTGCCAGGCGATCCTGGTCCCAGCCCAGTTGCCACAGGTGATTGAGACCCAGCAGGGTGGTCGCCGCATTCGAACTGCCGCCACCGATACCGCCGCCCATGGGCAGGATCTTGTCGATCCAGATATCGATGCCCAATGTGCAGCCGGATTGCGCTTGAAGTCTGCGGGCTGCCTTCACGATCAGATTGCTGTCGTGAGGTACGCCTTCAAATTCCGTGTGCAGTCGAATCACGCCGTCGTCGCGCAGGGCAAAGGTGAGTTCATCGCCATAGTCGAGAAATTGAAACAGCGTCTGCAACTCGTGGTAGCCGTCTTCACGGCGACCCAGAATGTGCAGCATCAGGTTGAGCTTGGCCGGGGAGGGCAGGGTCAGGCGCTCGCTCACGTCACTGCCCCAGCTTGCGCGGTTGCCAGTCCTTGATCACCAGCGTGACGTCAAGGTCGGTGCCATGCAGCTTGATGCGTTCGGGCAGCCAGTAGCCGCCTTGCTGTACATAACTCAAATACTCGACCTCCCAGCCATCCTGCTCCAGCGTGGCCAGACGGCTGTCGCCGTTGAGGCTCAGGCGACTCTTGCTGTCGGGTGCCGGCAGCCCGCGCACCCACCAGACCAGATGCGACACGGGCAACTTCCAGCCGATCTGCTGCTCCAGCAATGCTTCCGGAGACGTCGCCTCGTAGCGGCCCTGGTTGGCGACTTCCAGGCTCACCTGCCCCGGGCGGCCGGTCAGGCGTGCCGCGCCGCGGCCCAGCGGACCGGACAGGCGAATGTCGTAGTAATCCTGACGTTGCAGCCAGAACAGGGTTCCGCTGCCGGAATCTTTCGGCGCGCGCACCCCGACCTTGCCTTCTATCTGCCAGCCGTCGATGCTGCCGAGCTGGTCCTTGTGCTGTTGCCATTGCGCCGGGTTGCCCTGGCCTTCAACGGATTCGCGGCTGCCTGTGCCCGCGCAACCGGCGAGCAGGGCGATAAGACTGAATACAACAATGTGGCGCAGGAACATAAGCTTAAAGGGTCTCGGATCCGGTCAGGCGCTTGATGGTGCCGCGCAAAAGAGGGCTTTCGGGTTGTTCCTTGAGGAATTTTTCCCAGACTTGCCGGGCTTCGCGCTGCTTGCCATTGGCCCACAGCACTTCACCCAGGTGGGCAGCGACTTCCTGATCGGGAAAACGCTCCAGCGCCTGGCGCAGCAGGCGTTCGGCCTCGTCCAGGTTGCCCAGGCGGTAATTCACCCAGCCCAGGCTGTCGAGCACGGCCGGGTCTTCCGGATTGAGCTTGTGGGCCTGCTCGATCAGGGCCTTGGCCTCGGCATAGCGCGTGGTGCGGTCGGACAGGGTGTAGCCCAGAGCGTTGAGGGCCATGGCATTGTCCGGGTCGCGCTTGATGATCAGGCGCAGGTCTTTTTCCATCTGCGCCAGGTCATTGCGTTTTTCTGCCTGCATGGCGCGGGTATACAGCAGGTTCAGGTCGTCGGGGTATTGCAGCAAGGCTTGTTGCAGCAATTTCCAGGCGCGTTCGCCCTGCTTGTTGGCCGACAGTGTCTCGGCCTGGATCAGGTACAGCTGGATGGCGTAGTCCGGCTCGGCATCGCGCGCCGCCGCCAGGCGTTTTTCCGCCTCGTCGGTACGACCGTTGCTCATCAGGATATCGGCCTGGCGCAGCTGAGCCGGCAGGTAGTCATTGCCCGGGCCGACCTGGGCATATTCGAGCAGGGCGGCCTGCGGGTCGTTGCGCTCTTCAGCGATGCGGCCAAGGTTCAGGTGAGCCGAATCAACGTGGCTCTCACGCTGGATCAGTTCTTCCAGATACCCCTTGGCTTCCTCCCACGCCTTGGCTTCCAGGCACACCAGTGCCAGGGAGTAACGCAATTCGTCATCGTCGGGGTATTGCTGGACGAGGTTGGCGAACTGCACTTTGGCGTCCGCCATGCGGTCCTGTTCCACCAGCATGCGCGCGTAAGTCAGGCGCAGGCGCTTGTCTTCCGGGTATCGCTTGATGCTTTTTTCCAGCAATGGAATCGCTTCCTTGCCGCGATTGAGGTTCTGCAGCAGGCGCGCGCGCAGCAGGATCGGCGCGATTTCGCCGTCTTCCGGCGGGTTCTGTTCCAGCAGCTTGAGGGCGGCTTCGGCTTCATCATCCTGTTGCAGCAGCAAGGCCTTGCCAAAAATCAGCTGGCTGTTCTTCGGATGCTTTTGCAGCAGGCGGTCGAAGCTCTTCATCAGGCCATTGCGCGTGTCCTGGTCGGTGTCGGCGGCCGACAGCGCGAGGAAATCGAAGTGCGTGTCGCCCTTGCCCTGCAGGACTTTTTCCATATACACCATGGAATCGTCGTAGCGCCCGGCGCGCGCCAGCTGGACAGCCGCGGCCCGTTGCGCTTCGAGGTCATCCGGCGCGTTTTTCGCCCAGATCAGCGACGTGTCCAGCGCCGCCTGATCGGCTCCGAGGTACTCGGCGATGCGAAACGCCCGCTCGGAAATACCCGGGTCCTGGGTGTTGATGGCCTGAGTCACATAGTTATCCAGCGCAATATCGAAGCGATTGCGCTGCCCGGCCAGTTCAGCGCTCAGCAGGCTGAACACCGTTTCCTCACTGAACGAGGAATAAACCTTGGGCTTTTCAGGCGCGGGGGCGGTGTCTTCTGCCGGCGGCGTATCGCCCGGCGACACGGGTGCCATGGCCTGGCAGCCGCTGAGGAAGACAAAAGCTAGGAGCAACGCGGAGGATCTATTCATATAGGAAGAGGACGACTAACCTGCGGTCGGATCATCATGACACAAGCCTTCGGCCAAACATAACCGAGTCTCAGTGGGCGCCTTTATAGGCACAAGCTACTAGGACAATAGACGACGGTGGTTGTTCTGGATCTTTCGAAGTAGGACAATTGCCGGCTTCCCGACCTCATCAGCGATATTGAATGGCCTTCCTCGCACTCGGTATTAACCACAAGACTGCCTCAGTCGACGTGCGCGAGCGCGTGGCGTTTACGCCGGAGCAGTTGGTTGAGGCCTTGCAACAGCTCTGCCGGCTCACCGACAGCCGCGAAGCTGCAATCCTTTCGACCTGCAATCGCAGCGAGCTCTATATAGAGCAGGAACATCTGTCAGCGGATGTAGTGCTGCGCTGGCTCGCCGATTATCACCATTTGAGCCTCGACGACCTGCGCGCCAGCGCGTATGTGCACGAAGAGGATGCGGCCGTTCGTCACATGATGCGCGTCGCCTCCGGGCTTGATTCGCTGGTACTGGGCGAACCGCAGATCCTTGGTCAGATGAAGTCCGCCTATGCCGTCGCGCGCGAGGCCGGCACGGTCGGCCCGCTGTTGGGCCGTCTGTTCCAGGCCACGTTCAATTCTGCCAAGCAGGTGCGCACCGACACGGCCATCGGCGAAAACCCGGTGTCCGTCGCTTTTGCGGCGGTCAGCCTGGCCAAGCAGATTTTCAGCGATTTGCAACGCAGCCAGGCCCTGCTGATCGGCGCCGGCGAGACCATCACCCTGGTCGCCCGCCATCTGCACGAGCTGGGTGTGCAGCGCATCGTCGTCGCCAACCGCACCCTGGAACGCGCCAGCAGCCTGGCCGAACAGTTCGGTGCCCACGCGGTGTTGCTGTCGGATATTCCGGCCGAACTGGTGCGCAGTGATATCGTGATCAGCTCCACCGCCAGTCAATTGCCGATACTGGGCAAAGGCGCGGTAGAAAGTGCACTGAAGCTGCGCAAGCACAAGCCGATCTTCATGGTGGACATTGCCGTTCCACGGGATATCGAACCCGAAGTCGGCGAGTTGGACGACGTTTACCTCTATAGCGTCGATGACTTGCACGAAGTGGTCGCCGAAAACCTCAAGAGCCGCCAGGGCGCCGCCCAGGCCGCCGAGGAGATGGTCAGCGTCGGCGCCGAAGATTTCATGGTGCGCCTGCGCGAACTGGCGGCGGTGGACGTGCTCAAGGCCTATCGTCAACAGGGCGAACGCCTGCGTGACGAGGAGTTGATCAAGGCCCAGCGTCTGCTTGCCAACGGCAGCAGCGCCGAAGAGGTGCTGATGCAGCTGGCGCGTGGCCTGACCAACAAACTGCTCCACGCGCCCAGCGTACAGCTAAAAAAATTGACTGCCGAAGGCCGCCTCGATGCGCTGGCCATGGCCCAGGAACTCTTTGCCCTCGGTGAGGGCGCGTCAGACAGCTCTTCGGATAAAAAACCGCAATGAAAGCCTCACTGCTCAATAAACTGGACGTGCTCCAGGACCGTTTCGAAGAACTGACCGCCTTGCTTGGCGATGGCGAAGTCATTTCCGATCAGACCAAATTCCGCGCCTATTCCAAGGAATACGCCGAAGTTGAGCCTGTGGTCGCCACTTACAAAAATTTGCTGAAAGTGCAGGCCGACCTCGAAGGCGCCCAGGCGCTGCTCAAGGACAACGACCCGGACATGCGCGAAATGGCCGTGGAAGAAGTCCGCGAGGCCAAGGAAAAGCTGACTGAGCTGGAAGGCGACCTGCAACGCATGCTGCTGCCCAGGGACCCCAACGACGGGCGCAACGTATTCCTCGAAATCCGTGCCGGCACCGGCGGCGACGAAGCGGCCATTTTCTCCGGCGACCTGTTCCGCATGTACTCGCGCTACGCCGAGCGGCGCGGCTGGCGGGTGGAGATCCTGTCGGAAAACGAAGGCGAGCATGGTGGCTATAAAGAAGTCATCGCGCGGGTCGAGGGCGACAACGTCTACGGCAAGCTCAAGTTCGAGTCCGGCGCACATCGCGTGCAGCGGGTGCCGGCGACCGAGTCACAGGGCCGTATCCACACCTCGGCCTGTACCGTGGCGGTGTTGCCCGAGCCGGACGAGCAGGAAACCATCGAGATCAACCCGGCGGATCTGCGCGTCGACACCTACCGCTCCTCGGGCGCCGGTGGTCAGCACGTGAACAAGACCGACTCGGCGATCCGCATCACCCACTTGCCGTCGGGCATCGTGGTGGAATGCCAGGAAGAACGCTCCCAGCACAAGAACCGTGCGCGGGCCATGTCCTGGCTGTCGGCCAAGCTCAACGACCAGCAGACCAGCGCCGCCGCCAACGCCATTGCCAGCGAGCGCAAGCTGCTGGTGGGCTCGGGCGATCGCTCCGAGCGTATCCGCACCTACAATTTTGCCCAGGGCCGCGTCACCGACCACCGCGTCAACCTCACCCTTTATTCGCTCGACGAAATTCTTGCCGGCGGCGTGGACGCGGTGATCGAGCCGTTGCTGGCCGAATACCAGGCCGATCAACTCGCAGCCATTGGTGAATAAATGACCATCATCGCCAGCCTGTTGCGCGCCGCCGACCTGCCAGACTCGCCCACCGCGCGTCTGGATGTGGAGCTGCTGCTGGCGGCTGCGCTGGGCAAGTCGCGCAGCTACCTGCACACCTGGCCGGAAAAAATCGTCAGCAGCGAAGCGGCGCTCACGTTTGCCGGTTACCTGCAACGGCGCCGAGCCGGCGAGCCGGTGGCCTATATCCTCGGCCAGCAGGGTTTCTGGAAACTGGACCTGGAAGTGGCGCCGCACACGCTGATCCCGCGCCCGGACACCGAACTGCTGGTGGAGGCCGCGCTGGAATTGCTGCCGGCCACGCCCGCTACGGTGCTCGATCTGGGCACCGGCAGCGGCGCCATTGCCCTGGCCCTGGCCAGCGAGCGCCCGGCCTGGCAGGTGACCGCCGTTGATCGTGTGCTGGAGG
The DNA here is from genome assembly GCF_034354675.1 of Pseudomonas sp. MH9.3. Lineage (NCBI taxonomy): Bacteria > Pseudomonadati > Pseudomonadota > Gammaproteobacteria > Pseudomonadales > Pseudomonadaceae > Pseudomonas > Pseudomonas sp. MH9.3. The sequence continues at coordinate 4,545,804 of NZ_CP133785.1, forward strand.
CGGTGGCCCTGGCCGAGCGCAATCGCCAGCGGCTGCACCTTGCTAACGCCACGGTGCTGAGCAGTCATTGGTTCAGCGCCCTGGTCGGTCGTACATTTGATCTGATCATCAGCAACCCGCCCTACATTGCCGACAACGACCCGCACCTGGTGGCGGGCGATGTGCGTTTCGAGCCGGCCAGCGCGCTGGTGGCAGGCCGCGATGGCCTGGACGATCTGCGCTTGATCATCCAGCAGGCCGGGACTCACCTGAATGCCGGAGGCCGGCTGTTGCTCGAACACGGTTACGACCAGGCGCAGGCCGTGCGCGATCTGCTGCTGAGCCAGGGGTTCGAGGACGTTCACAGCCGCATCGACCTCGGCGGTCACGAACGCATCAGCCTGGGGCAATGGCCGTGCTGACCGACCAGGAGCTGTTGCGCTACAGCCGGCAGATTCTGTTGCAGCAGGTGGACATCGCAGGCCAGTTGCGCCTGAAAAACAGCCGCGCATTGATCGTCGGCCTGGGTGGCCTGGGCGCGCCGGTGGCGCTTTACCTCGCCGCAGCCGGCGTGGGCGAGCTGCACCTGGCCGACTTCGATACGGTCGACCTGACCAACCTGCAACGCCAGATCATCCACGACACCGACAGCGTCGGGCAGACCAAGGTCGACTCGGCCGTGCGCCGCCTGACCGCCGTCAATCCTGAGGTCAGGCTGGTTACCCACCGCAGCGCGCTGGACGCCGACTCCCTGGCCGCCGCCGTGGCGGCCGTAGACGTGGTGCTCGATTGCAGCGACAACTTCTCCACCCGCGAAGCGGTCAATGCGGCCTGCGTGGCCGCCGCCAGGCCATTGGTCAGCGGCGCAGCGATTCGCCTGGAAGGGCAATTGTCGGTGTTCGACCCGCGCCGCGCCAACAGCCCCTGCTATCACTGTTTATACGGGCACGGCAGCGATACCGAACTCACCTGCAGCGAAGCCGGCGTGATCGGCCCGCTGGTGGGACTGGTTGGCAGCCTGCAAGCCCTGGAGGCGCTGAAACTGCTGGCCGGGTTCGGTGAGCCGCTGGTGGGCCGTTTGCTGCTGATCGATGCCTTGAACACGCGTTTTCGTGAGTTGCGCGTCAAGCGCGATCCCGCTTGCAGCGTATGCGGGGCGCCGCATGCTTAAGGATGCGCCAATCGGCGTGTTCGACTCCGGCGTCGGCGGCCTGTCGGTGTTGGACGAAATCCAGCAGTTACTGCCCCACGAATCACTGCTGTATGTGGCCGACTGCGGGCATATTCCCTATGGCGAGAAAACCCCCGCGTTCATTCTCGAACGCTCGCGCCTGGTGGCCGAGTTTTTCCGCAGTCAAGGCGCCAAGGCCTTCGTGATTGCCTGCAACACTGCGACAGTGGCGGCCGTGGCCGACCTGCGTCTGGACTTCCCGGACTGGCCGTTGGTGGGCATGGAGCCCGCCGTCAAACCTGCCGCCGCCGCCACCCGCAGCGGGGTTGTCGGAGTGCTTGCCACCACCGGCACCCTGCAAAGCGCCAAGTTCACCGCCTTGCTCGACCGGTTCGCCACCGATGTGCGGGTGATCACGCAGCCGTGCCCGGGTCTGGTGGAGTTGATTGAAACCGGCGACTTGACCAGCCCGGCCCTGCGCCAGCTGTTGCAGGGCTATATCGAGCCGTTGCTCAACGCGGGCTGCGACACCATTATTCTCGGCTGCACCCACTATCCCTTTCTCAAACCGCTGCTGGCGCAGATGCTCCCACCCAGCGTCATCCTCATCGATACCGGCGCCGCCGTGGCCCGTCAGCTCAAGCATTTACTGGGCCAGCGCGACCTTTTAGCGATGGGCAACCCGAGTCCGGCCCAGTTCTGGACCAGCGGTGATCTGTATCACCTAAGAAATATCCTACCGACACTATGGAAATATCCGAGCGTTGTGCGAATATTTGGCGCGTGAAAAATTCGTGAAATAGCTCGCTATTGGTGTGGAACTTCCGTCTATGTGCCAGCTTCTATAGCGAGATAGCCTGTACAACACTCTATAACTTCGTTTGGAAAGGATGTTTCTCATGAAGCGCTTGTTCTGTTTGGCCGCGATTGTGGCCGCTGTGGTAGGACACTCTGTTTCGGCCAATGCTGCCGGCCTGGAATTCGGAGTGGGGGGAACGAGCGATTCAACCATGACCTATCGGCTTGGCTTGACCTCCGATTGGGACAAAAGCTGGTGGCAGAGCGACGTGGGTCGGCTGACCGGCTACTGGAGCGGCGCCTACACCTACTGGGACGGCGACAAGACTGCCGGTGCCAGCAGCCTGTCGTTCTCGCCAGTGTTTGTGTATGAGTTTGCCGGGCAGTCGGTCAAGCCTTACATCGAAGCGGGCATCGGCCTGGCCGTGTTCTCGCGCACTCAGCTGGAAGACAACAACATCGGCCAGGCCTTCCAGTTCGAAGACCGCATCGGCTTTGGTCTGCGCTTTGCCGGCGGGCATGAAGTGGGCATTCGTGCCACGCACTATTCCAATGCCGGCATGAGCAGCAACAACGATGGTGTGGAAAGCTACGCGGTGCACTACACCCTGCCGCTGTAATGCTTGAAGTGTGGGAGGGGGCAAGCCCTTCCCACATGGCGACTTTCGATCAAGCCTCAGCGATACGCCGTCGCAATACCCTGGCGCTCTTCAAGGCACTCCGGTGCCCCCATCTCGAACTCCCGACAGATCAGCGGGCGTCGCTCGTAGATCGTGCACATCATCGTGTCGCGGTCCAGCGCTGCACACCAGCCGTCATCCAGGCGCAGCATCACTTCGCCGCCCCAGTCATCGGTGTCGATGTAGCGTTCCGGCACGCCGGTGTCGGTGATCAGCAGCACTTCCAGCTGACAGCAACAGGCCGCGCACGTCGAGCAGGTGACGGCGGGTTCGTTGAGCTGTATGTGAGGGATGGTGGTCATGGGGGCAGCTTCCAGCTTTAAGCGGCAAGCTGCAAGTAGAAGCCGACCGGCTTCATCTTTTGCTTGCCGCTTGAAACTTGTCGCTGGTGGCTGCTGCGGTCAGCAGCGTGAACACAAACGCCCACAGCACCGCCAACCCGGCCATCGTCGGGCCTGTGGCGTAACCGAACTGCACGCCGGCCAATTGGCTCCCCGCGTAGTAGGACGCCGGGCCGCCCATCGCCCCCAGCAATGCCGCGCGCCACCATGGCCGCGCGCTCCAGGCCAGGCAATGGTGCAGCGTGGTTGCCAGCAGAGCCCACAGCAACATCAACCAGAACGGAATCAGTGGGCCCGGCTCGTTGAAGTGAAACACGCCAAGGGCACGTAACGCCGTGTCCAACAGCGTGCCCACCAGCGTGACGCTGATGATCAGCACGCCATCCTCGGCCGACGAACTGATCCACAGCAGGTGAATGGCCAGTACCGCCAGCCCACCAGCAACCACAGGCTGTCACCGCCCAGCACGCAGGCGAACCAGCCGCACTGGAACAGCGCCGCGTTGGCCAACGATTTAAGCATCGAAGCGCCCGAGCAATGGCGGGTTGATCGCCGCCGGCTTGGCCAACAGCAACTGCGCCGTGCCAATGGTGCGTTCCATGAAGCCTCCTTCGCAGTAGCACAGATAAAATTCCCACAGGCGCAGGAAGTATTCGTCGTAGCCCAATTCCGCAAGACGGCCATGAGCACGGCGAAAGTTCTCGTGCCACAGGCGCAGGGTGCGCGCGTAGTGCAGGCCGAAATCCTCCATGTGCAGCAGGTTCATGTCGGTGTCGCGGCTGACGATGTGCAACATGTTCTGCACGCTGGGCAGCGCCCCACCGGGGAAAATGTAGCGCTGGATGAAATCGACGCTGTTCCTGGCCTGCTCGAAGCGTTGCTCGCGAATCGTGATGGCCTGCAGCAGCATCAGCCCGTCGGGCTTGAGCAGGTGCGCGCATTGCTTGAAGTAGGTCGGCAGGAAGCGGTGGCCTACCGCTTCGATCATCTCGATGGACACCAGCTTGTCAAACTGGCCGGTGAGGTCGCGGTAGTCCCTCAGCAGCAGTGTCACCTGGTCCTGCAAACCCAGGGCGGCAATGCGCTGTTCGGTGTAGGCGAACTGTTCCTTGGACAAGGTGGTAGTGGTGACCTTGCAGCCGTAATGCTGCGCCGCGTACAGCGCCATGCTGCCCCAGCCAGTGCCGATTTCCAGCAGGTGGTCGCCGGGCTTGAGCGAGAGTTTCTGACAGATGCGTTCCAGCTTGTTCAGTTGCGCCTGTTCCAGGGTGTCGTCGGCCTTAAGAAACTGCGCCGCCGAGTACATCATGGTTGGGTCGAGGAATTCCTCGAACAGGTCGTTGCCCAGGTCGTAATGCGCCGCGATGTTTTTCTGCGAGCCCTTGCGCGTATTGCGGTTGAGCCAGTGCAGGCCCTGGGTGAACGGCCGTGCCAGGCGCGCCAGACCGCCTTCCATCGCATCGAGCACGTCGAGGTTGCTGACCATCACGCGCACCACGGCGGTGAGGTCGGGGCTGGTCCAGTAACCGTGGATAAATGCCTCACCCGCACCGATAGAGCCGTTGGCAGCCACCAGGCCCCACACGGCGGCGTCGAGGATATGGATCTCCCCCAACAGATGCGCTTCCCGTGCGCCAAATACGTGGCGTTCGCCGTCCTCGATCAGCACCAACTGGCCGTGGCGCAATTGGCTGAGCTGACGCAGCACGCCCTTGCGCAGCAGCGCACTGGTCATGCCATTGACGTTCAGGCGGGTGGCCTTGACCGATACATTAGGGGATTTCATGGCGGCGATCCTTGGTATACCCAACTGCAGTGCGAGAGGCGCCATCGGCGGCTCGGTGGGGGAAAATCGGTGTGCGTTTGAGCAACAGGCGCACGGCCTGCCAGTAAATGGCCAGGCAGGTCTTGGCGGTCATCCACGGGAAACGCCGCAGGTAACGGTGCAGGCTGGCGCGGGTGAGCGGCTCTTTTTGCAGGCTCAACGTGGCGTCGAAGACTTTGAGTTCGCCTTGCCAGTCGGCCATGTGCACGCCCAGCCGGTCGGCGGGCGGGCTGAAGCTCATGCGGTATTCGAGGTCGGGCGGCAAAAATGGCGACACATGGAACGCCTTGGCCACCGCGAAGTGCTGATGTTCGCCTGCGCCAAGGGCCAGGGCCGGCAGCACATAGTGATAGCGCTCGCGCCACGGGGTGTTGGTGACTTCACACAAAATCGCGGCCAGCTCGCCACCTGCCTCGTAGCAGTAGAAGAAACTCACCGGGTTGAACGCCAGGCCCCAACTGCGGGCCTGGGTCAGCAGGCAGATCGCGCCCTGGGGCGTGCGCCCCAGCGCCTTGCCCACCTCAAGACGCACCGCATCGGTGAGGCTCATGCCGTGGCGGGTCAAGGTGCGCAGGTAGTCCCGCTGGCGAAAGCCGAACGGTGCCAGGCGATGGGTGCCGGCCAGGGGCGAGAGCGCGAGCACCTGGTCCTGCTCGCTTAAGTCCAGGTACAGCAGGCCGATGCGGTAGCGAAAGGCGTGGGCCCTGGGCGCAAACCGGCGATGGGCGATCCAGCCGCTGTACAGGGCGCTGTTCACAGGGTTTCCCCGAAGGCCTGGGCCACGCGCAGCGCGCTGACCACGCCGTCCTCATGAAAGCCGTTGGCCCAGTAGGCGCCGCAGTAAAAGGTATTGCGCGCGCCGTTCAACTCTTCCCAGCGTTCCTGCGCGGCCACCGCCGCCAGGCTGTATTGCGGATGGGCGTAGGTGAAGCGCGCAAGAATTTTGCGCGGATCGATCATTGGCGTCTGGTTGAGGCTGACGCAAAACGTGGTGGCGCTGTCGATGCCTTGCAGGATGTTCATGTCGTAGGTGACGGCGGCCTGGGTGTCGGCGCTGCCGGTGAGGCGGTAATTCCAGCTGGCCCAGGCCAGTTTGCGCGTGGGCAGCAGGCGGGTGTCGGTGTGCAGCACCACGTCGTTGTCGGCGTAGGGCAGGGCGCCAAGGATGGCTTGCTCGGCCTCGCTCGGGTCGGCCAGCAGGGCCAGGGCCTGGTCGCTGTGGCAGGCGAACACCACGCGGTCGAATGTCTCGCTGCCAGCGGCGCTGTGGATCACCACGCCATCAGCGCTGCGCTCGACCTTGTGCACAGGGCAATCGAGACGAATTTTTTCGCGAAAGCCGCGGGTCAGCGGTTCGATGTAGGCGCTGGAGCCCCCTTCGATCACGCACCATTGCGGGCGGTTGTTCACCGACAGCAGGCCGTGATTCTTGAAGAAACGCACAAAGAACTGCAACGGAAAACCGAGCATGTCCGCCAGTGACATCGACCAGATCGCTGCGCCCATCGGCACGATGTAATGCCGGATGAATCGCGGGCCGTAGCCGCCGGCTGCCAGGTAGTCGCCCAGGGTCATGTCGGCGCTGATGCGTTGCTGTTCAAGGTCCAGCGGCGCCTGGCGGTTGAAGCGCAAAATGTCACGCAACATGCCCCAGAACCCCGGCGAGAGAATATTGCGGCGTTGGGCGAACAGGCTATTGAGGTTATTGCCGTTGTATTCGAAGCCACTGCGCTGGTCGTTCACCGAAAAACTCATTTCGGTGGGTTTGAATGTCACGCCGATCTGCCCCAGCAACCGGATGAAATTGGGGTAGGTCCAGTCGTTGAACACGATAAAACCGGTGTCCACCGCGTAAGGCTGGCCATCGACCGTCACATGGGCGGTATGGGTATGCCCGCCGATGCAGGCGTTGGCTTCGAAGACGCTGATGTCGTGGCGACGGCTGAGCAGGTAGGCGCTGGTCAGGCCGGCGATGCCGCTGCCGATGATGGCGATCTTCACAGGTCGTCCTTCTGCGGCGGCGGGCTGCGCAGCATGCGCTTGCCGATGATCAGTTGCGCGCGGTTCGGCAGTTTCGACAGTGGCCACAGGGCGGCGATGAACATGGCCGGGAACGCGATCTCCAGCGGGCGTTTGTCCAGCTTGGCGAAAATGTGCCGTGCCGCTTTGTCGGCCGGCCAGCTCAAGGGCATCGGGAAATCATTGCGCTCGGTCAGCGGTGTATCGACAAAGCCCGGGCTGATCACGGTGACGTCGATATGCTCCGGCGACAGGCTGATGCGCAGGGATTCGAACAGGTAACGCAAACCGGCCTTGGACGCGCCATAGGCTTCGGCCCGTGGCATCGGCAAGTAGGTCACGGCGCTGGCGACGCCCACCAGGTGCGGCGTGCGCCCGGCGCGCAGCAGCGGCAGAGCGGCTTCGATGCAGTAGCTGCTGGCCAACAGGTTGGTGCGCACCACGTGTTCGACGATGGACGAATCAAACTGACGCGCATCCACGTATTCGCAGGTGCCGGCATTGAGAATCACGGTGTCCAGCGCGCCCCAGGCCTCGCCGATGCGCTCGCCGATTTCGCGCACGGTCTGGCTGTTGGTCAGGTCGCCGGCCACCACCAGCACCTGGCCGGGGTAGCGCCGGGCTAGCGCGTCCAGCGGGCCTTGGGAGCGCGAGCTGACGGCCACGTGGGCGCCGCTGTCGAGCAGCTCCAGGGCCAGGGCGGCACCGATGCCACTGCTGGCGCCGGTCAACCAGTAACGGCGGGGCGAGGTCAGGCTCATGCGATTCTCCTTTTCAGCCAGCTTATGACTCGGCCGACTACCGGCAGGTGTTCATAGAGCATGGCGCCGGCATCGAAATAGTCGCGATGGCGGTACACCTTGTTGTCGCGCCACATCAGGTGCGAGCAGCCTTCCACTCGGATGACCTTGCCGCCGTTGAGGCGCGGGTGGCAAAAACTCATTTTCCAGCGCAGGTAGCCTTCGCCTTCGGCCACCTCATCGAAACCCTGATAGTCGAAACGCAGCTGGCTGATCTGGCTGTACAGCTCGCTGAAGTAGCGGCGCAGTTCAGGCAGGCCATGCACCTGATGCAGCGGGTCGGCGAAGGCGATGTCCTGGCTGTACAGGCTGTCGAGCAGGTGCAGGTTGTGCTTGTCCAGCGTGGCGAAGGCCTGGGCGAAGCGGCGCAGAAAGTCACTCATGCGCGGCCACCGCTTGACGGGACGGCAGGCTGCGGAAGGCGGCAAGGGCGCGCTCGCGGGATTTTTTCAGGTCGACGATCGAACGCGGGTAGTCCGCCACGCCGAACAGCCCACCGGCGGCCTCGGGGTTGTGCACGTCCTTTTTGTTCAGCGCCCCCAACTGCGGCAGCCAGTGCTTGATGAACACGCCCTCGCCGTCGAATTTTTCCGACTGGCTCAGCGGGCTGAAAATGCGGAAATAGGGCGCCGAGTCGGTGCCGGTGGAAGAACTCCACTGCCAGCCGCCGTTATTGGCGGCGAGGTCGCCGTCGATCAGGTGGCGCATGAAAAAACGCTCGCCCTCGCGCCAGTCGATCAGCAGATTCTTGGTCAGGAACATCGCCACCACCATGCGCAGGCGGTTGTGCATCCAGCCGGTCTCCAGTAACTGACGCATGGCCGCGTCGATGATCGGCAGGCCGGTGCGCGCTTCCTGCCACGCCGCCAGGTCCTCGGGCGCGTGGCGCCAGGCGACGGCTTCGGTCTCGGGCCGGAATGCGCGGTGGCGCGATACCCGTGGGTAGCCGACCAGAATATGTTTGTAGAACTCACGCCACAGCAATTCGTTGATCCAGGTGACGGCGCCAACGTTGCCCGTTTCGAACTCGCCGCTGTTGCTCTGCAACGTCGCGTGCAGGCACTGACGCGGCGACACCACACCGGCGGCGAGGTAGGCGGAGAGCTGGCTGGTGCCCGGTTTGGCCGGGTAGTCGCGCTCGTCCTTGTAATAGCCGATCTGCTGGTCGGTGAAGGCGTCGAGGCGGCGTCGGGCTTCGTCTTCGCCGGCCGGCCAGAGTGCGCGCAGGCTGTCGCTGGGCGTTTCGAAGCCGGGCAAGCTGTGCGGAATCGGGTCGCTGGCGAACGGCAGTTTTTGCTGGGCTTTCGGCGTTGCCACCAAGCGCGGCAGCGCGCTGTGCAAGCGGCTGTAACACACCTTGCGAAACTGGCTGAAGACCTGGAAGTAGGTGCCGGTCTTGGTCAGCACACTGCCGGGTTGGAAAAACAGTTGGTCGAGGTAGCGGTGGAACGTCACGCCGCAGGCTTCCAGCGCCTGGGCCACGGCCTGGTCGCGACGGCTTTCGTGGATGCCGTATTCCTCGTTGATGTGCACCGACTCCACCGACAGTTCCTGGCACAGCGTGCTCAGCACGGCGGGTGCCTGGTCCCAGGTCGGGGCGGTGCGAATCAGTAAGGGAATGTTGAGTGTGCCCAGCGCCTGGCTCAGGGACTGCAGGTTGCGCAGCCAGAAGTCGACCTTGCACGCGGCATCGTCGTGGGCCAGCCATTGCTCGGGCGTGATCAGGTACACGGCGGCCATCGGGCCGCGCTGGCTCGCGGCGGCCAGGGCGGTGTTGTCGTGCAGGCGCAAGTCGGTGCGCAGCCAGATCAAATGCATTTAGACAATTCCACGCTCAATCAGTATCTGATGGGCCGCCAAGGGGTCTTCGGCGACGAACAGGTCAGGGATGTCCTGGGTTAGTACGGCCAGTTCGGCGTGGTGGATGCACACCGTTGGTCCGGCGAGCAAAATCGGGCAACTGACGCCGCCCAATAGTTTGGTCAACGCCGGCACATTGAGGGCCTTGCTCGAATACAGCAACACCGCGCGCGGTTGCAGGTGTTCTACCGCGAGGGCCAGTTCGCCGGCAGGCAGCGGCCAGTCGAAGACTTCCACCGGGCAGTCGGCGCTGCTGGCCAGCCACGCGCTGAGCCACAGGTGCGGCTCCAGGTGCAGGTCGGAGTGATTGACCAGCAGCAGTGGCGCGCCCTGTAACTGGCGATTGGTGTGGTAGATGCGTGCACCGAACTTGCTGCGTAGCCAGGACAGGAAAAATACCCGCTCCATCTGCGCGCCGAACTGGCCCTGCCAGCGTTGCTCCAGCGCCTGCAGCAGCGGCAACAGTAATTGCGCGCAGAGCGTGCGCGGCGGGTACAGCGCCATGGCCTGGTTGAAGGCGTCGTCGACCCGGCGCTCGGCCAGTTCGCTGATGGCGGTCAGCAGGTTCTGGTGCAGCGCGTGCCATTCGTTTTCCACGGCGTCCGGCCCGGTCTGCGCAGAGTCGATCAGGTTTTTCACTTGGCTGACCGGCACGCCTCGATTGAGCCACGTAAGGATGGTGTGGATGCGTTGCACATGGACATCGCTAAATAGCCGATGCCCCTTGGGCGTACGCTGCGGCACGATCAGGCCGTAGCGCCGCTCCCAGGCGCGCAGGGTGACCGCGTTGACGCCGGTCTGGCGCGCCACCTCGCGAATCGGCAGCCAGCCGTCTTCGAGGGCTTGGGCGATGTCATCGGGTTCGTCTAGCAGGGCGGCTTTCATGGCTTAGATCGCATTTCGCAGGCTGAGGTTTTCCGGGTGCGGTTGCAGGTAGGCCTGCTGCGCGATGTAGCGATCCGGGTGTTGGCGAAAGTGGTGCTTGAGCAGGGTCAGTGGCACCACCAGCGGCACGATGCCGTGGCGGTATTGGTCGATGACGGTCTGCATTTCCTGCTTGTCGTCGCTGCTGATGGCCTGCTTGAGGTAGCCACTGATGTGCTGCAGCACGTTGGTGTGGGTGCCGCGGGTGGCGCATTTTTTCAGGCCGGTCATCAGGTCGCTGAAATAACAGTCGGCCAACTCCGAGAGGTTATCGCCCTTGCTCATGCTGCCCAGCAGGTTACCCAGGCTTTTGTAATGCGCCGGGCTGTGGGCCATCAGCAAATATTTGTAGCGCGCATGGAAGGACAGCAAGCGATGACGCGTCAGGCCTTCGGCCAGCAGCTGTTGCCAGCTGTCGTAAACGAACACACGGGTGAGGAAATTTTCCCGCAGCACCGGATCGTTCAGCCGGCCGTCTTCTTCCACCGGCAGGTTGGGGTGGCGCGCGCAGAATGCCTGGGCGTAGATGCCGCGCCCGCCGCCGTCGACCGGGGCGCCGTTGTCACGGTACACCTTGACCCGTTCCAGGCCGCAGGACGGCGACTTCTGCATGAAGATGTAGCCGCACAGGTCGGTGTGTTCACGGGCCATCTGCTGGCCGTATTCGTCGAGGGGCTGGGTGACGTTCAGCTCACGGTGCACGGTGCCCACCGCCTGCGGGTTGGCGGCGTCGCCGACCAGGCGGATGGTTTCACGCGGGATACCCAGGCCGATGGCGACTTCGGGGCACAGCGGCACGAAGTCGAAGTAATCGGCGAGCGTCTCGCTGCACAGCTGGGATTGTTTGTGTCCGCCGTTGAAGCGCACGTTCTCGCCCAGCAAGCAGGCGCTGATGCCAATCCTGGGTTTTGCGGTGCTGGGCATGGGCAAACCTCGGCAAAAAAATCCTGTACAGGCTTAAGGCTCTGTACAACTAATCTCATCATAGGTTTGATGGTGTACAAGTCAAATATTTTGTACAGGTTTTGCGGCGGGGGTTACTTCCAGCCCATGGTCCAGTGGTCAGCGTCTTGCAGGGTTTGCCAAGCAAGGCGTTGGGTGCGCCGGGTCATTACTGCCTGAAGTTCGATTTCCAGTACGGTGTTTTCCTCGTCACGAAACAGCTCGGTGACGAGGAAATGCTTTTCCTTGTTCTTCGGCGCGGTCGCGGTCCATTTCGACAGCAGCAGCTTGGCCGGATTGATGCGGTTCATTGCAGATGCTCGATCAGGCGTCGCGCCGCTTCCTGGCCGCTGAGCCATGCGCCTTCGACACGGCCGGACAAGCACCAGTCACCGCACACGAACAGGCCCAGGTCGGCGTCGGCCAGTACGCCGAACTCGTGGCTGCCGGACGGGCGGGCATAGAGCCAGCGGTGAGCCAGGCTGAACGACGGCGCCGGCATGGCGCAGTGCAGCAACTCGGCGAAGGCGCCGTGCAGGTGTTCGATCACGGCTTCCCTGGACAGGTCCAGGTGCGCCTTGCTCCAGGCGCTGGTGGCGTGCAGTACCCAGGTGTCGAAGGTGGTGTCACGCCCGGGCTTGCTGCGGTTTCGCGCGAGCCAGTCCAGCGGGCTGTCTTGCACGAAACAGCCTTGCATCGGCGTATCCAGAGGTTTGTCGAAGGCCAGGGCGATGGCCCAGGTCGGGTCCATCTTCACGCCGGCAGCGGCACTCGCCAGCTTGGGCGCGGCCGCCAGCAGCGCAGTGGCCTGGGGAGCGGGCGTGGCGATGATGACGTGGCTGAACGGGCCATGGTTGCCGCCGTCGGCGTCCAGCAGGTTCCAGTGTTGTTCGCCCTGGAATACGTCGGTGATGCGGCAACCGAATGTCACCGGCAGGTCGTCGAGCAGCGCACGGGTGATGGCGCTCATGCGCGGTGTGCCGACCCAGCGGATCTGCTCGTCGGGGGAGGGCGTGAGCTGGCCGGCCTTGGAGTTGTACAACTGCGGCTTCCACTGCTCGGCCCAACCGTTGCTCTGCCAGCGCTGTACTTCGTTGACGAAGCGGCGGTCGCGGGCGGTGAAGTATTGCGCGCCCATGTCCAGCGCGCCGGCATCGCTGCGCTTGCTGGACATGCGGCCGCCGCTGCCGCGGCTTTTATCGAAAAGGTGTACGACCTGCCCCGCGTCTCGTAACGCTCGGGCAGCGGACAAGCCGGCGATGCCGGTGCCGATGATTGCGATGGGAACACTCATGGGAGGCCTCGTTTTACCGTTGGGTACAGCCTACGCCGACACCAATAGCTGTACAATCTCGTTTTTTGGTATAAGTTTTGGCGTGCCTGATTGTGTGGCGTGACCTATGGTTAACGTCGGTGACTTAACCAACGTTACGTCCGAATTCAACATTGTCCCTAATTAGTAAAATAGACCAGTGACGGGCGGTGAACGTTACATGAGGAAGATCCCATGCATATTTTGCTGACCGGCGGTACAGGTTTGATCGGCCGCCAACTGTGTCGCCACTGGCTTGCCCAGGGCCATCGCCTGACTGTCTTGAGCCGTCAGCCGGAAACAGTGGCCAGGTTGTGTGGCGCCCAGGTACTGGGCGTTGGCCGTTTGCAGGACGTGATCGGCGAGGTGGACGCGGTGGTCAACCTTGCCGGCGCGCCGATCGCCGACCGTCCGTGGACGCACAAGCGCAAGGCGTTGCTGTGGAGCAGTCGCATCAGCCTCACCGAAAGCCTGCTGGCGTGGATCGAAGGCCTGGCGCAGAAACCGGCGGTGTTGATTTCCGGTTCGGCGGTGGGCTGGTACGGCGACGGGGGTGAGCGCGAATTGACCGAAGCCAGTGGCCCGGTGCAGGACGATTTCCCCAGCCAGCTGTGCATCGCCTGGGAAGAAACCGCCCAGCGCGCCGAAGCCCTCGGGGTGCGCGTGGTGCTGGTGCGCACTGGCCTGGTGCTGGCGGCCGAGGGCGGCTTTTTGTCGCGCCTGCTGCTGCCGTTCAAACTGGCGCTGGGCGGGCCTATCGGCAATGGGCGGCAGTGGATGCCGTGGGTGCACATCAAGGACCAAATCGCCCTGATTGATTTTCTTCTGCACAAGGAAGGCGCCAGCGGTCCTTATAATGCCTGCGCGCCACACCCGGTGCGCAACCGCGAGTTTGCCAGGACCCTGGGCCAGGTGCTGCATCGCCCGGCCTTCATGCCGATGCCGGCGTTTGCGTTGAAGGTGGGGTTGGGCGAGTTGTCGGGATTGCTGCTGGGCGGGCAGAAGGCCGTGCCTGAACGGCTGCTGGCCGCCGGTTTTACATTTCAGTTCACGCAGTTGCATGCGGCCCTGGACGATTTGTCCAGCCGCCTTTAAGCCATAGGAAGTTGCATGACGGATCACGCGTTGTTACTGGTCAACCTGGGTTCTCCCGCGTCCACTTCGGTGGCCGATGTGCGCAGCTACCTCAACCAGTTTTTGATGGACCCTTATGTGATCGACCTGCCGTGGCCGGTGCGGCGCCTGCTGGTGTCGCTGATCCTGATCAAGCGCCCCGAGCAGTCGGCGCATGCCTACGCCTCCATCTGGTGGGACGAGGGCTCGCCCCTGGTGGTGCTCAGCCGTCGCCTGCAAGAGCAGATGACCCGGCAATGGACCCAGGGCCCGGTCGAACTGGCGATGCGTTACGGTGAGCCGTCTCTGGAAACCACGCTGACGCGCCTGGCCGCGCAGGGCATCCAAAAGGTAACGCTGGCGCCGTTGTACCCGCAGTTTGCCGACAGCACGGTCACCACGGTGATTGAAGAGGCCTGGCGGGTGATACGTGAGAAGCAGCTGAAGGTGCAACTCTCGATCCTGCAGCCGTTCTACGATCAGCCGGAATACCTCGACGCCCTGGCGCAGAGCGCGCGGGCGTATGTGGAGCAGGATCACGATCACCTGTTGCTCAGTTTTCACGGGCTGCCCGAGCGCCATTTGACCAAACTCGACCCCACTGGCCAGCATTGCTTCAAGGACGCCGATTGCTGCAGGAATGCTTCGCCTGCGGTGCTCGCCACCTGTTATCGCGCGCAATGCTTCAGCGTTGCGCGTAATTTTGCCGAGCGGCTGGGGTTGCCGGACGGCAAGTGGTCGGTGGCGTTCCAGTCGCGCCTGGGCCGCGCCAAGTGGATCGAGCCCTACACCGAAGCGCGCCTTGAAGCGCTGGCCCAACAGGGTGTGAAAAAGCTGTTGGTGATGTGCCCGGCATTTGTGGCCGACTGCATCGAGACGCTGGAAGAGATCGGCGATCGCGGGCGCGAGCAGTTTTGCGCAGCGGGGGGCGAGGAATTGGTGCTGGTGCCGTGTCTCAACGATGACCCGCAATGGGCGGCGGCGCTCAACACGCTCTGCGAGCGCGCGCCGGTGTCACTGTAATCGAAACCGGCACAGCTCCAAATGTGGGAGGGGGCTTGCTCCCGATTGCGGAGGGTCAGTTACTGCATCTGGTGACTGATCCACTGCTATCGGGAGCAAGCCCCCTCTTATTAAACACAAAATAACTTATTGATTTTAAAGCCTGAAGTTTCAGGCAGCCACATTCCTGTGGCGAGCGGGCTTGCCCCGCGTTGGGGTGCGAAGCGCCCCCAATCAAGCAAAACGCGGTGTACCTGATACGGCTCAGCGTCTGGTTTTGGGGCTGCTGCGCAGCCCAACGCAGGACAAGCCTGCTCGCCACAGGGAATCTGCGCTTAACTGAACGGCATTAGGGCAAGCCTGCTCGCCACAGAGGCCCCAGTTTGCTGCGCGACAGCGCTAAGTCGAAGACTTGGCGGAGCCTCGCACATTTTTGCTCTGTGTTTACAGGTTGAAGGTCAGGCTGACCGTGAGGTTGCGCGGCTCGCCCGGATTCACCCAGTAAGTGCTGTAGGACCGTTCGTAATACTTTTCATCGAACAGGTTATTCAGGTTCAAACCCACGGTCACGTTTTTGCTGGCCTTGTAGTGGGCCAGCAAATCCACGGTGTGGTAGGCGGGCAATTCAAAGCGGGTACCCGCCTCGCCGGAGCGATCGCCCACGTAGGTAAACGCCGCGCCCAGGTCTGATCCGCGCAGCGCGCCATCCTGGAATTCATACACCCCCAGCAGACTGCCGCTGTGCCTGGCCACGCCGAGAATGCGGCTGCCGGCGGGAATAGTGGCGTCGCCCTTGGTCACTTCGGCATCGATGTAAGCGTAGGCGCCGATCACCCGCACGGCGTCAGTCAGTTTCCCGCTCAGTTGCAGGTCAACGCCCTGGCTGCGGGCCTTGCCCATGGCGCGGTTGGTGTTGGTGGCCGGGTCCAGGGCGAGCACGTTTTCCTTCTCGATATGGAACGCGGCGACGGTGGCGCTCAGGCGGTCTTCGAACAGCTCAGTCTTGATCCCCACCTCGTAACCCACGCCTTCTTCCGGCTTGAACGTGTTGCCGCCGGCATCCAGCCCGCTGTTGGGCTTGAACGAGGTGGATGCGTTGGCGAACACTCCGACTTCAGGCGTGAGCTGATACAGCAGGCCGGCGCGCTGGGTGAGGGCGTCGTGGGTCTGCTGGCTGGTGAGGTTGCGGGTGAAATCGTCGGTGCTCTGCTCGAAATGCTCAACGCGCGCGCCCACCATGCCGCGCAGGCGGTCGGTGAAGATGATCTGGTCCTGCAGGTTCAGCGCGTGGCTTTTGGTCTGTTCGAAAAAATCGGTACCGGAGCGCAGGCCATTGGGCTTGGGCTGGCCGTAGACCGGGTTGTAGAGGTCGATGGCGTAATTGCTGCCGCCGATGGCGGTCACGCGTTCCTTCTTGCGGTAGTCCTCGTATTCGGTGCCGATCAGCACCTCATGCTGCCAACTGCCAATGTCGAACAGGCCGCGCAACTCCAGCTGGGTGATGCTGTCGTGCCAACCCATGGAGCGTTCGCGGTAACGACGGTTGAGGGTGTGGCCGTCGGGATTCAGCGCGCGGTTTTCCGACGCATCGCCCCACAGGCTGCCCTGTTTGTAATGGCTGGCCAGGCGCAGTTTCCAGGCGTCATTGAGGTGGTGTTCGAGGGTGGCCTGGATACGGTTGTTGTGGTTGTCGATGTCACCGTCATCGGGTTCGCCGAGGAAGGTGGAACGCGAAACACCGGGGGCGGCGACGATGCCACGGTCGAAGGTGGAGCTGTGGCGCACGAATTCACTTTCCACCAGCAGGCTGGTGTCCGGGTCCATCTGCCAGCTGAACGAGGGCGCGACGAACACGCGCTTGCTCTCGACGTGATCGCGAAAGCTGTGGTTGTCCTCCACGGCCAGGTTGACCCGTGACAGCACCTTGCCTTCGGCGTCGAGCGGAGTGTTGACGTCCAGCGCAGTGCGATAGCGGTCCCAGCTGCCAGCGCTGGTTTGCAGGGTGGTGAAGGCTTCGGGCTGGGGCTTTTTGGTGACGATGTTCACCGTGCCGCCGGGATCGCCACGCCCATAGAGGCTGGCGGCGGGGCCCTTGAGCACTTCGATGCGTTCGATATTGGCCGCATCCGGTGTGCTCGGGTAGCCGCGGTTGGCGCTGAAACCGTCCTGGTAGAACTCCGAGGTGGTGAAACCGCGCACGCTGTATTCGTAGAGGGTCAGGCCGCCGAAGTTGTTCTGCTTGGACACGCCGCCGGCAAATTCCAGCGCGCGTTCCACGCTGGTGCTGCCCAGGTCCTTGAGCACTGTGGCGGGGATCACGCTGATCGATTGCGGGATGTCGCGCAGAGCTGTGTCGGTTTTCGTCGCGCTGGCAGAGCGGCTGGCGCGGTAGCCAGTGACCGGGCTGGTGGCGGACTCATAGGTATCACCGGTGACGCTGATGGTGTCCAGTTCCACGGTGTTTTCTTCGGCGTAGGCGGGATCGAGCAGCAAACCCAGGGCAAGGCCGGCCAGGGGGGCAAACTTTCGAGACGACATGAGAGAGCGTTCCAAGGACTATATTGAAACAATATAACATGCCAATAGAGAGGTTTTTGCGGCGAAACATAAAGTTACAGGTGCTCGCGAAAGGAGCACCTGAACGGCTTATTCCTCTTCTTTAACCGGCGCAGGCGGCGGACGCAGGCCGACTTCCGCCATCAGCTTGATCTCCTTGCCATTGCGCATTACCTGGATCGCCACCTTGTCGGTCGGCTTGATGCGCGCCACCTGGTTCATCGACTTGCGCCCGTCGCCTGCGGGTGCGCCGTCGATGCTGAGGATCACGTCGCCCAACTGCAGGCCGGCTTTCTGTGCCGGGCCGTCGCGGAAAATTCCGGCGACCACGATCCCCGGGCGCCCGGTGAGGCCGAACGATTCCGCCAACTCCTTGGTCAACGGCTGCACTTCGATACCCAGCCAGCCGCGAATCACCTGGCCGTGCTCGATGATCGACTTCATCACTTCCATCGCCAGCTTCACCGGGATCGCAAAACCGATGCCCTGGGAGCCGCCGGACTTGGAGAAAATCGCCGTGTTGATCCCGGTCAGGTTGCCATTGGCGTCCACCAGCGCGCCGCCGGAGTTGCCGGGGTTGATGGCGGCGTCGGTCTGGATGAAATCTTCGTAGCTGTTAAGACCCAGCTGATTACGCCCGGTGGCGCTGATGATGCCCATGGTCACGGTCTGGCCCACGCCAAACGGGTTACCGATGGCCAGCGCCACGTCGCCCACGCGCAGGCCGTCGGAGCGGCCGAGGGTGATCGCGGGGAGGTTTTTCAAGTCGATTTTCAACACCGCGAGGTCGGTTTCCGGGTCGCTGCCCACTACGCGCGCCAGGGTTTCGCGGCCGTCACGCAGGGCTACCACAATCTGGTCGGCGCCGGTGGTCACGTGGTTGTTGGTAAGGATGTAGCCTTCGGGGCTCATGATCACCCCGGAACCGAGGCTCGATTCCATACGGCGTTTCTTGGGCCCGTTGTCGCCGAAGTAGCGACGAAATTGCGGGTCTTCAAACAGCGGATGGGCCGGCTTGTTGATGACCTTGGTGGTGTACAGGTTGACCACCGCCGGAGCGGCGATGACGACCGCGTCTGCATACGTCACCGGGCCTTGCACCACCGTGGTGGCTTGCGGCGCCTGCTGCAGGTTTACGTCAAGGCTTGGCAGGCCCACCCACTGGGGGAAACGCTGAATGATCAGCGTCGCGATCAGCACGCCAGCCAGCAATGGCCATCCAAAAAAACGCAGTGCCTTGAGCATCAAGTAAGTCCTGACAGGTTGCAGGGGGCGGGGGAGCGCCCATAATGTCGCGCATTATACGAGGCTGCGAGCGCCTCGGAACCGGATATTTAGGAGTCTTTTATGGCCGTCCCCCTTACTACCCTCGTCGAGGAAGCGGACCGCTACCTCGCCAGCGCAAAAATCGCCGATTACTGCCCCAATGGCCTGCAGGTGGAAGGGCGCCCGCAGGTGATGCGCATCGTCAGCGGCGTCACCGCCAGCCAGGCCCTGCTGGACGCGGCGGTCGACGCGCGCGGTGACCTGGTGCTGGTGCACCACGGGTATTTCTGGAAGGGCGAAAACCCATGCATCACCGGCATGAAGCAGCGCCGCCTGAAAACCCTGCTCCAGCACGACATCAGCCTGCTGGCCTACCACCTGCCGCTGGACCTGCACGCCGATGTCGGCAATAACGTGCAACTGGCGCGGCAGCTGGATATCACGGTCGAAGGCCCGCTGGACCCGGGCAACCCCAAGGTTGTCGGCCTGGTCGGCTCCCTGGCCGAGCCATTGTCGCCCCGCGACTTCGCCCGTCGTGTGCAGGACGTGATGGGCCGCGAGCCGTTGCTGATCGAAGGCAGCCCGATGATCCGCCGTATCGGCTGGTGCACCGGGGGTGGCCAGGGCTACATCGACCAGGCGATTGCCGCAGGTGTCGACCTGTACCTGAGCGGAGAAGCCTCCGAGCAAACCTTCCACAGCGCGCGGGAAAACGACATCAGCTTCATCGCCGCCGGCCATCACGCCACCGAACGCTATGGCGTGCAGGCGCTGGGCGATTACCTGGCGCGGCGCTTCGCCCTGGAACACCTGTTCATCGACTGCCCCAATCCAATCTAAGCCACTAATTTGCGGCACATGTGGGAGCGAGCCCCCTCCCACATTGACTGCATTGCACTGCCAAACTCGGCGGCATATTCATATACCGTTTCGATCTAGCTGGCTCCCTGAATAGAAGAAGTCGCTGTGCTAGCATGCCCCGCTCGAACACGGCCCGCAGGCCGTCCATAAGATCGTTTTTCCGTGAGTAACCATGGTCGACAAACTGACGCATCTGAAACAGCTGGAGGCGGAAAGCATCCACATCATCCGCGAGGTCGCCGCCGAGTTCGATAACCCGGTGATGCTCTACTCGATCGGTAAAGACTCCGCCGTGATGCTGCATCTGGCACGCAAGGCCTTCTTCCCGGGCAAACTGCCGTTTCCGGTGATGCACGTCGACACCCGCTGGAAATTCCAGGAAATGTACAAGTTCCGCGACCAGATGGTTGAAGAACTGGGCCTGGACCTGATCACCCACATCAATCCGGACGGCGTGGCGCAAGGCATCAACCCCTTCACCCACGGCAGCGCCAAGCACACCGATATCATGAAGACCGAGGGCCTCAAGCAGGCCCTGGACAAGCATGGTTTCGACGCAGCGTTCGGCGGTGCCCGTCGCGATGAAGAGAAATCCCGTGCCAAAGAGCGCGTGTACTCGTTCCGCGACAGCAAGCACCGCTGGGATCCGAAAAACCAGCGCCCCGAGCTGTGGAACGTCTACAACGGCAACGTCAACAAGGGCGAGTCGATCCGTGTGTTTCCGCTGTCCAACTGGACCGAGCTGGACATCTGGCAGTACATCTACCTGGAAGGCATCCCGATCGTGCCGCTGTACTTCGCCGCCGAGCGCGACGTGATCGAGAAGAACGGCACGTTGATCATGATCGACGACGACCGCATCCTCGAGCACCTGTCCGACGAAGACAAAGCCCGCATCGTCAAAAAGAAAGTACGTTTCCGTACCCTTGGCTGCTACCCGTTGACGGGCGCGGTGGAGTCCGAAGCCGAGACGCTGACGGACATCATTCAGGAAATGCTCCTGACGCGAACTTCCGAGCGCCAGGGCCGGGTCATCGACCACGATGGCGCCGGCTCCATGGAAGATAAAAAACGGCAAGGGTATTTCTAGGCTTTGAGTTACAAGCGGCAAGCTGCAAGTTAAAGGCGGTATGCGTAGCTTTGTGGTTTGGTGCTTGCAGCCGGTTGTTGCGAGCCGCGATTGAGTGACTCGTAATGGACTTCGAGAAGTTGCTTGTTTGGCAAAGAAGCAAGGGTTTGGCGGTGGGAATCTATCGAGAGTTTGCGCGATGCAAGGATTTTGGCTTCAAAGACCAGATTACTCGCTCGGCACTCTCAATACCCTCCAATATTGCCGAAGGCATGGAGCGTTGCAGTGCCAAAGAAAAGATCCGTTTTCTTTGGATTGCGAAGGCTTCCTGTGGAGAGTTACGGACACAAATTCTCATTGGTAGTGACGTTGCTTACATCGCCCAGCCGCTGGCTGACAACTGGATTACAGAAACTCGCGAGCTGTCAAAAATGCTCTGCGGCCTGATCAACAAAATTTCTGACTAGCTGTACGCCGACAAGCTTGCCGCTTGAAGCTTACAGCTTGGAGCTTGAACCCAATGAGCCATCAATCTGATTTGATCAGCGAGGACATCCTCGCCTACCTGGGCCAGCACGAGCGCAAAGAGATGTTGCGCTTCCTGACCTGCGGCAACGTCGACGACGGCAAGAGCACCCTGATCGGGCGCCTGCTGCACGACTCCAAGATGATCTACGAAGATCACCTGGAAGCCATCACCCGCGATTCGAAGAAGTCCGGCACCACCGGCGATGACATCGACCTGGCCTTGCTGGTCGACGGCCTGCAGGCCGAGCGCGAGCAGGGCATCACCATTGATGTTGCCTACCGCTACTTCTCCACCGCCAAGCGCAAATTCATCATTGCCGACACCCCGGGGCATGAGCAGTACACCCGCAACATGGCCACCGGTGCCTCCACCTGTGACCTGGCGATCATCCTGATCGATGCCCGCTATGGCGTGCAGACCCAGACCCGTCGCCACAGCTTCATCGCCTCGTTACTGGGCATCAAACACATCGTGGTGGCCGTCAACAAGATGGACATCAATGGCTTCGACCAAAGCGTATTCGAGCAGATCAAGGCAGATTACCTGAAGTTCGCCGACGGTATCGCCTTCAAGCCCAGCACCCTGGCTTTCGTGCCAATGTCGGCGCTCAAAGGCGACAACGTGGTGAACAAGAGCGAGCGTTCGCCCTGGTACACCGGGCAGTCGCTGATGGAGATTCTCGAAACCGTCGAGATCGCCAACGATCGCAACTACACCGACCTGCGTTTCCCGGTGCAGTACGTCAACCGTCCGAACCTGAACTTCCGTGGTTTCGCCGGCACCCTGGCCAGCGGCATCGTGCACAAGGGTGACGAGATCGTGGTGCTGCCGTCCGGCAAAAGCAGCCGCGTCAAATCCATCGTCACCTTCGAGGGTGAACTGGAGCAGGCAGGCCCCGGCCAGGCCGTGACGCTGACCATGGAAGACGAAATCGATATCTCCCGTGGCGACCTGCTGGTACACGCCGGCAACGTGCCGCAAGTGACCGACGCCTTCGACGCCATGCTGGTGTGGATGGCCGAAGAGCCGATGCTGCCGGGCAAGAAATACGACATCAAGCGCGCCACCAGCTACGTGCCGGGTTCCATCACCAGCATCGTGCACCGTGTGGACGTGAACACCCTGGCCGAAGGCCCGGCCAGTTCCCTGCAGTTGAACGAGATTGGCCGGGTCAAGGTCAGCCTCGACGCCGCCATCGCCCTGGACGGTTACGACAGCAACCGCACCACCGGCGCTTTTATCGTTATCGACCGCTTGACCAACGGCACCGTGGCGGCGGGCATGATCATCGCGCCACCGGTCGGTCATGGCGGCGCGGCGCAACACGGCAGCCTCGCCCACGTGGGCACCGAAGAACGCGCCCAGCGCTTCGGCCAGCAGCCGGCCACCGTGTTGTTCAGCGGCCTCTCTGGCGCCGGCAAGAGCACGCTGGCCTATGCGGTCGAGCGCAAGCTGTTCGACATGGGCCGCGCGGTGTTCGTGCTGGATGGCCAGAACCTGCGTCACGATCTGAACAAGGGCTTGCCGCAGGACCGCGCCGGTCGCACCGAGAACTGGCGTCGCGCCGCGCATGTGGCGCGCCAGTTCAACGAAGCCGGTCTGCTGACCCTGGCCGCGTTTGTCGCCCCGGATGCCGAAGGCCGTGAACAGGCCAAGGCGCTGATCGGCAGTGACCGCTTGCTGACCGTGTATGTACAGGCTTCGCCGCTGGTGTGTGCCGAGCGTGATCCGCAAGGCTTGTACGCGGCGGGCGGGGACAACATCCCCGGTGAGTCCTTCCCTTACGACGTGCCGTTGAACGCCGATCTGGTGATCGACACCCAGGCCGTGTCGCTGGAAGACAGCGTCAAGCAGGTGCTGGAGTTGTTGCGTCAGCGCGGCGCGATCTAAACCTCGCTCCCACAAAAAAAGCCCGCCACCGAGCACTCGGTGGCGGGCTTTTTCATGCCCGATCTTCTGCAGGCAGCAGACAATATCTATACAAATACTTTGTTATTTGTCCGCGTGGTGCGCAGGTCTAAATTTAGGAATTTTCCCTCAGACGCAAAGGATCTTGCCTATCGCTATCACCTCCTAAGTGTATTTATTCTGTCTGAATTCGAACATCAGGCAGTATGAAAACAAGGATGTAAGTAGTGGATGACTTTGTGAGTGATGTAATTGAAGTTGTTGGGGGTTCTGTAGAGCAGGAGCTCAAGGTTTTTAGTTTTGACAGGCATCAATCAAACTTGCTTCATAAGTTTTCCGAGGGCTTGGTAGCCATTGGTGGCCCGCAAGCATCAGGGGCCAGGACCAAGGCCCTATCCGCGGCCACCGAGTTAAAGTACTCATTTTCAAAAGGTCAATGCGAACTTCTTCGGGCTTATTCCGACGGGTTGGTCTCTCTGCTGATTTTTGAGGGGCTGCAAAAAATTACCGATACAGGACCTCCCGAAGAACTCCCCGATCTTATTTCTCTCGAACGCCGGCATGACGTCCTATGTTTGGCAGCACGCAATCAAATCCTGCTTAATTTAGTAGATAATACGGCCTTCGCGTATGACATGGACAATAACGGAAAACTGGTTCGGCTAGTGGCTAATTTCAAGGGCGGCGGGCTCAATGAAATCCAAGTCGAGCCTGATGTTAAAGAGCTGAGTTCCCATTCCGGTCTTGCGCTGGGCCCACATACTGAAGCGCCTTATTGGTGTTCAGTAAATGCAAAAAATGGACATTCACCGTCTCCTTCCTCACTCATACTCTCGGCTTTGTGGAATCCAGGCATGGAACCAACAACTGTTATTCCTTTGCCTCCTGTGTTGGAGAGAATAGGCATTGCCAATTGCCTCGCTTTGACCACTGATAATTTTCAGTTCACCCGCAGTGATTCTTTCGTCAGTGGCAAAGGAGAAAATGGATACGGTGTTTCGATCTTAGAATTTGACGACAAATTTGGCTTCTCCGCCCGTTTTAACTCATACCGATTTTCGGTAAGTGATGACGCCTCGGACTTTGTAAAAAATGCCTATAACGTTTTTTGCCAGTGTGTGGGAGAGGCGGCTCCCATTGAGTATTGTCTGACTCAGGAGTCGGCAATTATTATCAATAACGTTCGGGCATTACATTGTCGTGATGTCATTAAAAACAATAGACGCGTCTTGGTGCGAATCTTCGGTCTTTCAAAGTCTTCTTCTTCTCTTGTTATTTCTGAAGATCCGCTACTGCTCAAGGGATGAAAACAGTGTGACTCAGGATTGTTTAATAGTCAGTCACACGCATGATTGGCAAGCACTCATAAAGGAAATGTAATGTCTTGGGATGTTATTGGCATATTGGCACTCGTTGCTTTTTGTGCCGGTTTTTTTGATGCGATTGCTGGAGGGGGCGGTTTGATCACATTGCCAGCGTTGTTTTTGGCTGGTGTAGATCCTATCAGTGCAATTGCAACAAACAAGTTTCAAGCTGCTTCAGCAACTGTCTCCGCAACCCTGACGTTCGCTCGCAAGGGATTGATAGAGTGGCGTGAAAGCCGTTTCTTGATCATTTGCGGGTTTATCGGGGGCGCCAGCGGGGCACTCTTGGTTAGCTCTATTGATAAACACTACCTGGAAGTATGTGTTCCGATTATGCTGATTTTGGTTGCCGTTTATTTTGCGCTCTCGCCAAAGCTAGCGAATGAAAATCGACGCAAAAAAATCAGCATTTTGCTTTTCTCATTTACAGTGGCGCCGATTTTGGGGTTTTACGACGGAATTTTTGGTCCCGGTGTAGGCTCCTTTTTTATCGTCGGTTTTGTTCTTCTCTGCGGCTTGGGCATGATGCGGGCTATGAGTTTTACCAAGCTCGCCAATGCGTCGTGTAACCTGGGTTCATTAGCGGTCTTTATTACAAAGGGTGTAATTATCTGGCCATTAGCGATCGCGATGGCTTTGGCGGCGTTCATTGGTGCGCAGCTTGGTGCCCGCGCCGCTGTGCGGGTCGGTCCGCGGCTTATCAAGCCAATGTTGATCGTGGTCTGCTGTGCATTAGCTATCAAGTTGTTGAGTGTAGAAACCAATCCTTTGCGCGTTGCGGTTATTCGGCTATTAACTTAGTGGTAATCGCCAGTCTGGAATGATTTTTGATTTCTGGCGTGGTAAGGATCGCGGCCACAAAAAAGCCCGCCACCGAGCACTCGGTGGCGGGCTTTTTTGTGGGAGCTGTCCCGTCCTGAATAAGGTTTACACCTTCTGACCTTTCTTCAGGAGGACTCAATGGATACGGGAAAAAGGCGCAGCCAACGCGATTACACGCTAGCTTTTAAATTGTCGGTCGTAGACCAAGTCGAAAAAGGCGAGTTGAGTTATAAAGAGGCTCAACGGCGCTTTGGCATTCAGGGCCGGTCCACGGTACTGGTTTGGCTACGCAAGCATGGCCGACAGGACTGGAGCCAAGGCGCCTCAATCCGAGCGCCGCGGAGCAGGCCGATGACCGACCCCAACCTCCCGCTGACACCCGAGCAGCGGATTAAAGAGCTTGAAGAACAGTTGGCGCTGAGCAATCAAAAGGCCCAGTTCTTTGAAGCTGTCGTGAACGTCTTGAAAAATGATTACGGTGTGTCCATCGTAAAAAAGCGACCCGGCAAGTCCTCTCGCAAGGGCAAATCCAAGACCTGAGCATTACCAGGGCTTGCCTGTTCATGGGAATTTCGCGCCAAGCGTATTACAAACGTAACCGAGCCGTTGATGCGAGAGCTCACCAAGACCAGCAAGTAGTGGACTTTGTTCTGGAAAAGCGGCGTCGCCAGCCGAGGTTAGGCACGCGCAAGCTGCATTATCTGATGAGCACTGAGGCTGAAGTGCAGGTAATTGTTGGTCGAGACCGTCTTTTTTCCATCTTGCGCGAAGCGCGAGAGCTGGTTCCTCGAAAGCGTGCTTATCATAAAACTACGCATAGCCATCATCGGTTCCGCCGCCATCCCAACCTGCTCAAAGCAGGCCCGGAACAAGTTGTCGCTGGCAGGCCCGAGCAGGTTTGGGTTGCAGATATTACCTATCTGCCCACGCGGGAAAGTGTCGTTTACGTCAGCCTGATAACAGACGCGTACTCACGCAAGATCGTGGGTCATCATGTACATGACAGCCTGCATACGGAGTCGGTGGTCAAAGCATTGCAGAAAGCTGTTAGCCAGCGAAAATCCAAGCAATCGCTGATCCA
This sequence comes from Pseudomonas sp. MH9.3, assembly GCF_034354675.1. Taxonomy (NCBI): domain Bacteria; kingdom Pseudomonadati; phylum Pseudomonadota; class Gammaproteobacteria; order Pseudomonadales; family Pseudomonadaceae; genus Pseudomonas; species Pseudomonas sp. MH9.3. The sequence goes on from NZ_CP133785.1 coordinate 4,572,026, forward strand.
TCACTCGGATCGCGGGGCCCAATACTGCTCCGACCTGTACCAGCAAATGCACGCCAAGCATGGGATCAAGTGCTCAATGACGGATGGCTACGATTGCTATCAGAACGCGATGGCAGAGCGGGTAAACGGGATTTTGAAAACTGAGTTTTTGCTGCACCGGCCCAAAGATTTGGCGGATGCCGTAAAAATGGTGGATGAGTCGGTGCTGATCTACAACGGGGAGCGGCCGCACTTATCCCTGAAATACAAAACGCCCGATGCGGTGCATCAGGCGTTTTGAGACTGAAACAGGTGTAAACCTATTTCAGGACTAGACAAGCTTTGAAAAATCACTTGGTCAACTGTGGGAGGGGCGGTGCGACGATTCGACTTGCCCCCGATTGCAGTGTGTCAGCTAGTAGATGCTCGGCTCACACACCGCTATCGGGAGCAACCCCCCTCCCACATTTTTGATCATTGTTTGCCTGGGAAATCGGTGTGAAGTTTGTCCAGCAGGGCATCCTTCTCTTCCCACAACCGATTGATCCAGCCTTGGAACGCCAACCGGTACTCCCCGTCCTGCTCATAATTCTTGCCAATGAACTCGGCTGGAATCTGCACCTCTTCAAACTGCACCACCACATCCTGCACGTTCCCACACAGCAAATCCCAGTAACCCGGGCGGCCGGCAGGGTAGTGGATGGTCACGTTCACCAGTGACTTCAGTTGTTCACCCATTGCATCCAGCACAAACGCAATCCCGCCAGCCTTGGGCTTGAGCAGATAGCGAAACGGCGATTTCTGCTGGGCATGCTTGCCCGGTGTAAACCGCGTGCCTTCGGCAAAATTGAAAATCCCCACCGGATTGTGACGAAACTTCGCACAGGTCCTGCGGGTGGTTTCCAGGTCCTTGCCTTTCTTCTCCGGGTGCTTTTCCAGGTAGGCCTTGGTGTAGCGCTTCATGAACGGGAAGCCCAATGCCCACCAGGCCAGACCAATCACCGGCACCCAGATCAGCTCCTGCTTGAGGAAGAACTTCAGCGGGCGAATCCGCCGATTCAACACGTATTGCAGCACCATGATATCGACCCAGCTCTGGTGGTTGCTGGTCACCAGGTACGAGTGCTGGTAGTCCAGGCCCTCAAGGCCGCTCAGGTGCCAGCGCGTGCGGCGCACCAGGTTCATCCAGCCCTTGTTGTTGGTCACCCAGGCTTCATGCGTGTGGTTCATCAGCCATTCGCTGAAACGCTTGGCGAAGGGCAGCGCCTTGAACAGCGCGACGATAAACAGGAACGAACACAACAGGATCGTATTCAACGCCAGCAGCAGGGAAGCAATCACCCCGCGCACGGCAGCAGGCAGAAAATCCAGCATTCAGATATCCATAGGTCGGTTGGCGGCTTGGATCGCAGTCAGTGCGATGGTGTACACGATATCGTCTACCTGCGCGCCGCGCGGCAGATCGTTGACCGGTTTGCGCAGGCCCTGAAGCATCGGCCCCAGGCTCACGCAATCAGCGCTGCGTTGCACGGCCTTGTGGGTGGTGTTGCCGGTATTCAGGTCAGGGAACACGAACACCGTGGCCTTGCCGGCCACCTGGCTGTTGGGCGCCAGTTGCCGGGCCACCGCTTCGTTGGCGGCGGCGTCGTATTGCAGCGGGCCGTCGATCAGCAGCGCGCTTTGCTGTTCTTGGGCGAGCAGGGTGGCTTCGCGGACTTTCTCCACTTCTTCGCCGCTGGCCGAGTCGCCGCTGGAGTAGCTGATCATCGCCACTCGCGGGGTAATGCCGAACGCGGCCGCCGAGTCGGCGCTTTGCAGGGCGATTTCCGCCAGCTCCGCCGCACTTGGGTGCGGGTTCATCACGCAGTCGCCGTACACCAGCACCTGCTCGGGGAACAGCATGAAGAACACCGACGACACCAGCGTGCAGCCCGGTGCGGTTTTGATCAACTGCAGGGCGGGGCGGATGGTGTTGGCGGTGGAGTGAATCACGCCGGAGACCAGGCCGTCGACTTCATCCAGCGCGAGCATCATGGTGGCGATCACCACGGTGTCTTCCAGTTGCTGCTCGGCCATCGGTGCGTTGAGGCTCTTGCTCTTGCGCAGCTTCACCATCGGTTCGACATAGCGTTGGCGAATCAGGTCCGGGTCGAGAATCTCGAGGCCGGCGGGCAGTTCGATGCCCTGGGCACGAGCCACCGCTTCCACATCCGCAGGTTTGGCCAGCAACACGCAGCGGGCGATGCCCCGCGCCTGGCAGATGGCGGCGGCCTGCACGGTCAGTGGCTCGCTGCCTTCGGGCAATACGATGCGCTTGTTGGCGGCCTGGGCGCGCTGGATCAACTGGTAGCGGAACACCGCCGGCGACAGGCGCATCTCCCGTGGCGTGCCGCACCGTTGGTGCAGCCAGCGCGCATCGAGGTGGCTGGCGACGAAATCGGTGATGATCTCGGCGCGCTCGCGGTCGTCGATGGGGATTTCCTTGTTCAGGCTGTTGAGCTGGTTGGCCGTGTCGTAGGAACCGGTGCTCACCGACAGCACCGGCAGCCCGGCCTGCAAGGCGCCCCGGCACAAATCCATGATGCGTGGGTCGGGCAGGGTGTCGCTGGTCAGCAGCAGGCCGGCCAGCGGCACGCCGTTGATGGCGGCCAGGCTCACCGCGAGGATGATGTCGTCGCGATCACCGGGGGTCACCACCAGCACGCCGGGCTTGAGCAGCTCCACGGTGTTACGCATGGTACGGGCGCAGATGATGATCTTGGTCATGCGCCGGGTTTCGTAATCGCCGGCGTTGAGCACCTGCGCGCCCATCAGGTCGGCCACGTCGCGGGTACGCGGGGCGTTGAGTTCGGGTTGGTAGGGAATGCAGCCCAGAAGGCGGAAATCACCGCTGCGCAATAAAGGCGAGTGCTCTTTAAGGCGCGCCGAGAAGGCTTCCATACTTTCATCGGTGCGCACCTTGTTGAGGATCACGCCGAGCACTTTCGGGTCTTTCGGCCCGCCGAACAGCTGGGCCTGCAATTCGACGCGGCCGGAGAGTTCGGTGAGCACTTCGTTTTCCGGGGCCGACACCAGGATCACTTCGGCATCCAGGCTCTTGGCCAGGTGCAGGTTGACCCGCGCCGCGTAACTGGCGCTACGGGTCGGCACCATGCCTTCGACAATCAGCACGTCCTTGCCCACGGCAGCCTGCTGGTAAAGGGTGATGATTTCTTCGAGCAGCTCATCCAGCTGACCGTCGCCGAGCATGCGTTCCACATGGGCCAGGCCCAGCGGTTGCGGTGGTTTCAGGCCATGGGTGCGGGCGACCAGCTCGGTGGAGCGTTCAGGGCCGGTGTCGCCCGGGTGCGGCTGGGCGATCGGCTTGAAGAAGCCGACTTTGAGCCCGGCCCGCTCGAGGGTGCGCACCAGCCCGAGGCTGATGGAGGTCAGACCCACACCAAAATCGGTGGGCGCGATAAAAAAAGTCTGCATGCGAATTCTCTGGAGGTGCATGGCTTGGGTGGCGCTCTATGCGTGAGCGTCTACCGTAAATCAGGTGCCAAGGTTATCGTTATTCGGTCCCGTCCGTCCGGGTTCTGTTCGCTTTCGGGCAAATCCTTGTTTAGACTTGTCCGTTCTTCATTCTTCTGCAAAAGGTCTCGCCCCATGCCGATCGCCGCCAACAAGGCTGTCTCCATTGACTATACCCTGACCAACGACGCTGGTGAGGTCATCGACAGCTCCGCCGGCGGCGCGCCGCTGGTCTACCTGCAAGGCGCAGGTAACATCATCCCAGGCCTGGAAAAGGCTCTGGAGGGCAAAGAGGTGGGTGATGAGCTGACCGTTGCCGTAGAACCTGAAGATGCCTACGGCGAATACTCCGCCGAACTGGTCAGCACCCTGAGCCGCAGCATGTTCGAAGGTGTCGACGAGCTGGAAGTGGGTATGCAGTTCCACGCTTCAGCGCCGGATGGCCAGATGCAGATCGTCACCATCCGCGACCTGGACGGCGATGACGTCACCGTCGACGGCAACCACCCGCTGGCTGGCCAGCGTCTGAATTTCCAGGTGAAGATCGTGGCCATCCGCGACGCTTCCCAGGAAGAAGTGGCTCACGGCCACGTTCACGGCGAAGGCGGTCACCAGCACTGATTGATGCGTTAATCAGCTGGCAGCAAAAACGCCCCGACTGGTTCGGGGCGTTTTTTTGTCCTGAGAATGTACGCGATCCAAATGTGGGAGGGGCTTGCTCCCGATGGCTGAGGGTCAGTCAGCACATCTGGTGACTGATCCTCCGGCATCGGGAGCAAGCCCCCTCCCACAGGTGGAGCTGTGGTGATTTTCAGGCACACACAAAAATGCCCCGGACCTTTCGATACGGGGCATTTTCTAACTGTTACGCAACTGACGTCGCGTGTGCAGTTGTTACCACTCAGGCTGCAGCAGGAACGCTCAGAGCCTTGATGTGGCCATTCAGGCGGCTCTTGTGGCGAGCGGCCTTGTTCTTGTGGATGATGCCTTTATCAGCCATACGGTCGATAACCGGCACAGCCAGAACGTAGGCTGCTTGAGCTTTTTCAGCGTCTTTGGTGTCGATGGCTTTAACTACATTCTTGATGTAGGTACGAACCATGGAACGCAGGCTGGCGTTGTGGCTGCGACGCTTCTCAGCCTGTTTTGCACGTTTTTTGGCGGAAGGTGTGTTGGCCACCGTCGAGCTCCTCGAAAGACTTTTTAGGAAATAGCAAACAAAATAGGCCGCGAATCATGCCGATGACTTGACGGGTTGTCAAGGGCGGCTGATGCGAACTGCTGAGTGGTCGATCTGAAGAGGCGGGTGATTTATTTCCGGCGCTTGACCTGTAAACTCGCGAGCTTTGGCGCTGTGCTGTTGCAGGCGCGCAGTATCGCATAAGTAGGCGCTTAGTTCGCCTGCTCTTTATCTATAGGCGCAAACTCTTTCAATGAATCTGCTCAAATCGTTGGCTGCCGTCAGCTCTATCACGATGATCTCCCGGGTTTTGGGGTTTGTGCGCGACACCCTGCTGGCGCGCATTTTCGGCGCCAGCATGGCCACGGATGCGTTCTTCATCGCCTTTAAACTGCCCAACCTGCTACGACGGATCTTTGCCGAGGGTGCGTTTTCACAGGCGTTTGTGCCGATCCTGGCCGAATACAAAACCCAGCAGGGCGAGGAGGCCACCCGCACCTTTATTGCCTACGTCTCAGGCCTGCTGACCCTCGTGCTGATGCTGGTAACGATCCTGGGCATGCTCGCCGCGCCCTGGGTGATCTGGGCCACGGCCCCCGGTTTTGCCAATACCCCGGAAAAATTCGCGCTGACCACCGATCTGCTGCGCGTGACCTTTCCTTATATATTGCTGATCTCGCTGTCGTCCCTGGCCGGCGCTATCCTCAACACCTGGAACCGCTTTTCGGTGCCGGCGTTCGTGCCGACCCTGCTCAACGTCAGCATGATTATTTTCGCGCTGTTCCTCACGCCCTACTTCGACCCGCCGGTCATGGCGCTCGGCTGGGCTGTCCTCGCCGGTGGCCTGGCGCAGCTGCTTTACCAGCTGCCGCACCTGAAAAAAATCGGCATGCTCGTGCTGCCGCGCCTGAATCTCAAGGACACCGGCGTCTGGCGCGTCATGCGCAATATGCTGCCGGCGATCCTTGGCGTGTCGGTGAGCCAGATCTCTCTGATCATCAACACCGCGTTCGCCTCGCTGCTGGTCTCGGGCTCGGTGTCATGGATGTACTACGCCGATCGTCTGATGGAGCTTCCCTCCGGCGTGCTCGGCGTGGCGCTGGGCACGATTCTGTTGCCGACCCTGGCGCGCACTTACGCCAGCAAGGATCGCCAGGAGTACTCGCGCATTCTCGATTGGGGCCTGCGCCTGTGTTTCGTGCTGGTGCTGCCGTGCTCCCTGGCCCTGGGAATCCTGGCCGAACCATTGACCGTCTCACTGTTCCAGTACGGCCAATTCGACGCGCATGACGCCTTGATGACCCAGCGCGCACTGATCGCCTATTCGGTGGGCCTGCTCGGCATCATCGTGATCAAGGTGCTGGCGCCGGGCTTCTATGCCCAGCAGAACATCCGCACACCGGTGAAAATCGCCATTTTCACGCTGGTCGTCACGCAACTGCTCAACCTGGTGTTTATCGGCCCGCTGGCCCATGCCGGCCTGGCCCTGGCCATCAGCGCAGGTGCCTGCATCAACGCAGGCCTGTTGTTCTACCAGTTGCGCAAGCAGCAGATGTATCAGCCGCAACCGGGCTGGGGCCTGTTTGCGCTCAAGCTGCTGGTGGCGGTGGTGGTGATGTCGGCGGTGCTGCTCGGGCTGATGCACTTCATGCCGGCGTGGGACCAGGGCTTCATGCTGGAGCGCTTCATGCGCCTTGGCGTATTGGTGGTGGCCGGGGGGGGGCGTACTTCGGGATGTTGCTGCTGCAGGGTTTCCGCTTGCGCGATTTCAATCGCAAGTCCCTGCAATAGAGAGTTTGCCGCGATAAAACAGCTGTTTTATCGATTCGACCCATTTGGCCTGCGCTGTTGCCTGTCGTCCGGGGCCGGGTGTGGTTATAATCGACCACTTTATGAGCAAGAAGCGCGTTATGCAGCTGGTTCGAGGTCTCCACAACCTGCGCCCCGAGCATCGGGGCTGCGTCGCCACTATTGGCAACTTTGACGGTGTTCACCGTGGTCACCAGGCTATCCTGGCCCGGCTGCGTGAGCGTGCTGTCGAGCTGGGCGTGCCCAGCTGCGTGGTGATTTTTGAACCACAGCCGCGGGAGTTCTTCAGCCCCGATACAGCGCCTGCGCGTCTGGCGCGTTTGCGCGACAAGCTGCAGTTGCTGGCCGAAGAAGGCGTCGACCGCGTGCTCTGCCTGGCCTTCAATCAGCGCTTGCAAAGCCTCAGCGCTGCTGAATTCGTCGACCGTATCCTCGTCGACGGCCTGGGCGTGCAGCACCTGGAGGTCGGCGACGACTTCCGTTTTGGCTGCGACCGCGTGGGCGATTTCGATTTCCTGCAACACGCCGGCGTCAACCAGGGATTCACCGTTGAAGCCGCGCAAACCGTCGAACTGGACGGCCTGCGCGTGAGCAGCACCCAGGTGCGTAACGCCCTGGCCGCTGCCGACTTTGCCCTCGCCGAGCGTTTGCTCGGTCGCCCGTTCCGCATTGCCGGGCGGGTCCTGCACGGTCAGAAGCTGGCGCGCCAACTGGGCACGCCAACGGCCAATGTGCAACTCAAGCGCCGCCGTGTGCCGCTGACCGGGGTCTATCTGGTTGGCGTGGACATTGACGGCCAATCGTGGCCAGGAGTCGCCAACATAGGCGTCAGGCCCACGGTTGCAGGTGATGGCAAGGCCCACCTGGAAGTTCATCTGCTGGATTTTGCCGGCGATTTATACGACCGGCGCATTACGGTGGTTTTCCACCAGAAGCTGCGTGAAGAGCAGCGCTTCGCCTCGCTTGAGGCATTGAAAACGGCGATCAATGCGGATGTCGCCGCCGCCCGTGCACTAGCCGCACCTAGCGCCCATCGCTAACCGAAGAGCCTTAAATGACCGACTATAAAGCCACGCTAAACCTTCCGGACACCGCCTTCCCAATGAAGGCCGGCCTGCCACAGCGCGAACCGCAGATCCTGCAGCGCTGGGACAGTATTGGCCTGTACGGTAAGTTGCGCGAAATTGGCAAGGATCGTCCGAAATTCGTCCTGCACGACGGCCCTCCTTATGCCAACGGCACGATTCACATCGGTCATGCGCTGAACAAGATTCTCAAGGACATGATCCTGCGCTCCAAGACCCTGTCGGGCTTCGATGCGCCGTATGTCCCGGGTTGGGACTGCCACGGCCTGCCGATCGAACACAAGGTCGAAGTGACCCACGGCAAGAACCTGGGCGCCGATAAAACCCGCGAGCTGTGCCGTGCCTACGCCACCGAGCAGATCGAAGGGCAGAAGTCCGAATTCATCCGCCTGGGGGTACTGGCCGAGTGGGACAACCCCTACAAGACCATGAACTTCAAGAACGAGGCCGGTGAAATCCGCGCCTTGGCCGAAATCGTCAAGGGCGGTTTCGTGTTCAAGGGCCTCAAGCCCGTGAACTGGTGCTTCGACTGCGGTTCGGCGCTGGCCGAAGCGGAAGTCGAGTACGAAGAGAAGAAGTCTTCGACCATCGACGTGGCCTTTCCGATCGCCGACGAAGCCAAACTGGCCCAGGCGTTCGGCCTGGCGAGCCTGAGCAAGCCGGCGGCCATCGTGATCTGGACCACCACCCCGTGGACCATCCCGGCCAACCAGGCGTTGAACGTTCACCCGGAGTTCACCTATGCCCTGGTGGATGTGGGTGATCGCCTGCTGGTGCTGGCCGAGGAAATGGTCGAGGCGTGCCTGGCGCGCTACGAACTGCAAGGGTCGGTGATCGCCACCGCCACCGGCTCCGCGCTGGAGCTGATCAATTTCCGCCATCCGTTCTATGACCGCCTGTCGCCGGTGTATCTGGCCGAGTATGTCGAGCTGGGTTCGGGTACTGGCGTGGTGCACTCCGCGCCGGCTTACGGCGTGGACGACTTCGTGACCTGCAAGGCTTATGGCATGGTCAACGACGAGATCCTCAACCCGGTACAGAGCAACGGCGTCTATGCGCCGTCCCTGGAGTTCTTCGGCGGCCAGTTCATCTTCAAGGCCAACGAACCGATCATCGAAAAACTGACGGAAGTCGGTGCGCTGCTGCACACTGAAACCATCAAGCACAGCTACATGCACTGCTGGCGCCACAAGACCCCGCTGATCTACCGCGCCACCGCGCAGTGGTTTATCGGCATGGATAAAGAGCCTGTCAGCGGCGACACCCTGCGCAAGCGCGCAATCAGCGCCATCGAAGACACCCAGTTTGTCCCCGCCTGGGGCCAGGCGCGTCTGCACTCGATGATCGCCAACCGTCCGGACTGGTGCATCTCCCGCCAGCGCAACTGGGGCGTGCCGATCCCGTTCTTCCTCAACAAGGAAAGCGGCGAACTGCACCCGCGCACCGTCGAACTGATGGAAGTCGTGGCCCAGCGCGTCGAACAGGAAGGCATCGAAGCCTGGTTCAAGATGGACGCTGCCGAGCTGTTGGGCGACGAAGCGCCGCTGTACGACAAGATCAGCGACACTCTCGACGTGTGGTTCGATTCCGGCACCACCCACTGGCACGTGCTGCGCGGTTCGCACCCGATGGGCCACGAGACCGGCCCGCGTGCCGACCTGTACCTGGAAGGTTCCGACCAGCACCGTGGCTGGTTCCACTCGTCATTGCTGACCGGTTGCGCCATCGACAACCACGCGCCGTACCGCGAGCTGCTGACCCACGGCTTCACCGTCGACGAGACGGGCCGCAAGATGTCCAAGTCGCTCAAAAACGTGATCGAGCCGAAAAAGATCAACGACACCCTGGGCGCCGACATCATGCGTCTGTGGGTAGCGTCGACCGACTACTCGGGCGAGATCGCTGTTTCCGAGCAGATCCTGGCGCGCAGCGCCGATGCCTACCGGCGCATCCGCAATACCGCACGGTTCATGCTGTCCAACCTGACCGGCTTCAACCCGGCCACCGACCTGCTGCCGGCCGAGGACATGCTGGCCCTGGACCGTTGGGCTGTGGACCGTACCCTGTTGCTGCAGCGCGAGTTGCAGGAACACTACGGCGAATACCGTTTCTGGAACGTCTACTCGAAGATCCACAACTTCTGCGTGCAGGAGCTGGGTGGTTTCTACCTCGACATCATCAAGGACCGCCAGTACACCACCGCCGCCAACAGCACGGCGCGCCGCTCGGCGCAGACTGCGCTGTACCACATCAGCGAAGCGCTGGTGCGCTGGATCGCGCCGATCCTGGCGTTCACCGCCGACGAACTGTGGGAATACCTGCCGGGCGAGCGTAACGAGTCCGTGATGCTCAACACCTGGTACGAAGGCCTGACCGAACTGCCGGCCGACTTCGAACTGGGCCGCGAGTACTGGGAAGGCGTGATGGCCGTCAAGGTCGCGGTGAACAAGGAGCTGGAAGTCCAGCGTGCGGCCAAGGCCGTCGGTGGCAACCTGCAAGCCGAAGTCACCCTGTTTGCCGAGGAAGGCCTGACCGCCGACCTGAGCAAGCTGAGCAACGAACTGCGCTTCGTGCTGATCACTTCCACCGCGAGCCTGGCACCGTTCGCCCAGGCCCCGGCAGACGCGGTCCCCACCGAAGTGCCGGGCCTCAAGCTCAAAGTGGTCAAGTCGGCCTTCCCCAAGTGCGCCCGTTGCTGGCACTGCCGCGAAGATGTCGGCGTGAATCCTGAGCATCCGGAAATCTGCGGTCGTTGCGTCGACAACATCACAGGCAGTGGCGAGGTACGCCACTATGCCTGAGGCAACCAGCCGTTTCGGACGCCTGGGCTGGCTCGTATTGAGCTTGCTGGTGCTGGTCATCGACCAGGTCAGCAAAGCTCATTTCGAAGGCTCCCTGGAAATGTTCCAGCAAATCGTGGTGATCCCGGATTACTTCAGCTGGACCCTGGCCTACAACACCGGCGCCGCCTTCAGCTTCCTGGCTGACAGCGGCGGTTGGCAACGCTGGCTGTTCGCCCTGATCGCCGTGGTGGTCAGTGCGGTGCTGGTAGTGTGGCTCAAGCGTCTGGGCCGTGATGACACCTGGCTGGCCGTCGCCCTGGCGCTGGTGCTGGGTGGCGCGCTGGGCAATCTGTACGACCGCATTGCCCTCGGCCATGTGATCGACTTTATCCTGGTGCATTGGCAGAACCGCCACTATTTCCCGGCGTTCAACTTTGCTGACAGCGCCATCACCGTCGGTGCCATCATGCTCGCGCTGGATATGTTCAAGAGCAAGAAGACCGGGGAGCCCGTCAATGACTGATCAACGCATCGGCCAGAACACCCAAGTTACCTTGCACTTCGCACTGCGCCTGGAAAATGGCGACACCGTCGACAGCACCTTCGACAAGGCCCCGGCGACCTTCAAGGTCGGCGACGGCAACCTGCTGCCGGGTTTTGAAGCGGCCCTGTTCGGGTTCAAGGCCGGCGACAAGCGCACCCTGCAGATCCTGCCGGAAAACGCCTTTGGCCAGCCCAACCCGCAAAACCTGCAGATCATCCCGCGTTCGCAGTTCCAGGACATGGACCTGTCGGAAGGTTTGCTGGTGATCTTCAATGATGCGGCCAATACCGAATTGCCCGGCGTGGTCAAAACCTTCGATGACGCGCAAGTGACCATCGACTTCAACCACCCGTTGGCCGGTAAAACCTTGACGTTCGACGTTGAAATCATCGACGTTAAAGCGCTGTAACTAAATGTGGGAGGGGCTTGCTCCCGATAGTGGTGGGTCAGGTATGAAAAAATTGACTGACGCACCGCCATCGGGAGCAAGCCCCTCCCACCTTTGATCTCCACAGGCAGTTCGGCCAGCGTCAACACCTGACTCAAACTGGCTGCAAGACACGAGGCACAGCATGCAAATCAAACTCGCCAACCCCCGTGGCTTCTGTGCCGGCGTGGACCGGGCGATCGAAATCGTCAACCGCGCCCTGGAAGTCTTCGGGCCACCGATTTACGTGCGTCATGAGGTCGTCCACAACAAATTCGTGGTCGAAGACCTGCGCGCACGCGGTGCCATTTTTGTCGAAGAGCTTGACCAGGTGCCGGACGACGTAATCGTCATCTTCAGCGCCCACGGGGTTTCCCAGGCCGTGCGCACCGAAGCGGCGGGGCGGGGCCTTAAAGTATTCGACGCCACCTGCCCGCTGGTCACCAAGGTGCACATCGAGGTGGCGCGCTACAGCCGCGACGGCCGTGAATGCATCCTGATCGGCCATGCCGGTCACCCGGAAGTCGAAGGCACCATGGGCCAGTATGACGCCACTAACGGCGGCTCCATTTATCTGGTGGAAGACGAAAAAGACGTCGCCAGCTTGCAGGTGCAGAATCCCGAGCGTTTGGCTTTCGTGACCCAGACAACGTTGTCCATGGACGACACCAGCCGTGTGATCGATGCCTTGCGCACGCGCTTCCCGGCCATTGGCGGCCCGCGCAAGGACGACATCTGCTACGCCACGCAGAACCGCCAGGATGCGGTCAAGCAACTGGCCGACGAATGCGATGTGGTATTGGTGGTCGGCAGCCCCAACAGCTCCAACTCCAACCGCTTGCGCGAGCTGGCTGAGCGCATGGCGACACCAGCGTATCTGATCGACGGCGCCGAAGACCTGCAGCGCAGCTGGTTCGACGGTGTCGAGCGCATCGGCATCACCGCTGGCGCCTCGGCTCCGGAAGTGCTGGTGCGCGGCGTGATCCAGCAACTGCACGCCTGGGGTGCCACCGGTGCCGACGAGTTGGCCGGTCGTGAAGAAAACATCACTTTCTCCATGCCCAAGGAGCTGCGGGTTCGCTCGCTGCTCTGATTGCCAGGGTGCCGGAGCCACTCCGGCACAACGCCTGCTCGGCCCTGTCGCTGCGCAGGCTGATGCGTCCGCTGGGCGCCAGCACCACCTGATACAGGCTCAGCGCCTGATCCGCGCCGCATACATGCACAGTGCCAGCACGAAATCCCCCGCCGGCGAAGACCGGCTCGCCCATCCCACTGAAACGCACCTGGCTTCTGACCGGGCTGTTACCTACCATCGGCACGCGTGCGCCGTCCTGGCGTACCCGCAGCACCGGATTATCGTCGTCCTTATAGCCGCGTCCGCTCATGTCCACTACCACGCGCCATCCACGGCTCCAGTCGTCGTCCACGGCGTGAATGATCACTGGCCGATTCCGTGCGATGGCCTCGGTGCGCGCGTAGCGCATGCCGCTGGCCAGGGATTGCGCGGCGTCCTGGCGGTGCCGGGACTCCAGCAAGCCCTTGAAGCTCGGCACGGCCAAATGCGCCAGGATGCCGCTCATAATTAACCCGATCAGCAGTTCGATCAGGGTAAAGCCTCGCTGTTTCATAAGTCGTCCCTCCGTGGACGCGATGGGCATTGAGGTTGCCTGTTCAGGTATAGCGCGCCAGTCCGTGCGCTGAATGATGGCCTTCATGTCCAAAGTATTTCCCTTTGTTCCGGCAGCGGCGGGGTTCGAAAAGCGCCGCTAGTCTTGGGTCGCACCGCAGGATCTTCCTGCTTGTTTTCGGCCCTCGACATGGATAACGACGGTAAATGCCTGGCTGCCCAACTCCCTTTTGCCCCAAGTGCCAAGCGGGCATGACCTTGATCGAAGTGCTGGTGGCGATGCTCATACTCGCCGTCGGCCTGCTGGGCGCGGCGGTGGTCCAGCTCAACGCGCTCAAGTACACCGACAGCGCACGCATGATCAGTCAGGCCAGCTTCATCGCCTACGACATGCTGGACCGCATGCGCGCCAATGCCGGGGCTGATTACGCATGGGCGCGCACCGGGCACGCGCCACCGGCCAGCTCGAGCGCCAGTGTGCGTGACCTCGACTTGCATGATTTCGACGCAAACATCACCGAGTTTGCCGGTGAAAGTGCCAAAGGCGCGGTCGCCATTCGCGGTAGCGATGTGACCGTCAGTCTCAGTTGGGATGACACGCGGGGCTCGAACATCCAGGGGGCACGGCAAACCTTCACCCTGACCAGCCGCATCAGCGGCGACGCGGACGTGACCCGATGAATCGCGCTGTTCGAGGTTTCAGCCTGGTGGAGATGCTGCTGGCGTTGGCAGTCGGCCTGCTGCTGACCCTGGGTGTCAGCCATGTGGCGATCAGTGCTCGAGCGTCCCAGGCCAGCCAGCAGGCGGCAATGCTGCTGCAGGATGATGCACGCTTCGTGCTCGGCAAAATGATTCAGGATATTCGGCAGGTGGGCATGTTTGGCTGCCAGGCCACGGCGTTTGTCGACAATGCGCCGGTGGCGTTTGAGCGGCCGATCAGTTGGCGTGCGACGGGAGGCTCGAAGTCGCTGACGTTGGTGACGGCCGATATGGGAGAGGGCAACGGCCTGCCGGATTGGACGGTGCTGTCCGACTGTTCCGGCCATGCGCAAGCCTTTGCCGGTGCACCGCCTTCGTTAACCCCAGGGCAGATACGTTTCGCGATACGGCAATTGACCTACACCTTCGAGTCGGGCCAGTTGAAGGTCAGCACCCCGGCGGCTCCGGCGAAAACGGTGCTGGTGGATAACGTGCAGGCGTTCGACTTGAGCTTTGGCGTGGCCGCTCGGTCCGAGTCGCGCCATGTTGTGCGTTATGAACAGAGCCCGGCGGACGAGTCGTTGATCCGTAGCGTGCGTATCCGCCTGACACTGCAGGACCCCACCGGGCGCGTGAAAAACCAGACCTACAGCGTCGTTGCGGCGCTGCGTAATCGGGTGGGATAGGGGGCGTATGTGCGCAATTGATCATCGGCAGAAGGGCATGGCGTTAATGATCAGCCTGGTATTCCTGCTGCTGTTGTCACTGGCCGGCCTGTCGTCGATGCAGGACGCTGTGTCGCAGCAGAAAAGCGCGGGCAGTGCGTGGCATCGCAATCAATCGCTGCAAAGTGCCGAAAGCGGCCTGAGATTGGGTGAGTCGAGCCTGCGTCGAGCCGCTGCCGCGTGGCCGTTGTGCGCATCGGTCATGACCTGTGGGCCACCGGGGGAGTCGGCTTCAGTGACGGGGCCTGGGACCCATCCTGTTTCGGCAGTGAAGTGGCTTGCCATGACGAACGGTTTCTATGGGGTTCAGTCGCTGGGGCCGACAACGGGGTTGCCGCATCTGCTGCCCCAGGCCGCGGCGCCGCTGTTTCGGGTCACGGCCGTGGGGATCAGTGGGCAGGTGCGTACCGTGCTGGAGGCCATGTACGCGCAGGTGGGAGAGGGGGAGGACGCGCAGTATCGGCGGGTCCTGTGGCGGCAATTGCACTAGGGAGCGTGTAAATGGGCAGGGATAGCAGGGGGTTTACCCTGATCGAGTTACTGATCGCCGTGGCGATCATCGCGTTGCTGGCCGGTATTGCCTATCCCGGCTACACCAGCCATGTAAAAAAGGCATACCGTGCAGAAATCGTCGCGTTGTTGACGCAGCAGGCGCAGCATCTCGAGCGCTTTTACAGCCGAAACGGCACCTTTATTGATGCGAGCGGCGTCAGTGATGGCAATGATCGCTATAGAATCACGGCTGCATTGGATCTCTACGCATTCAGCCTGCTCGCGACGCCTGTCGCCGATTCGGTGATGGCGGCTGATCCCTGCGGGGCATTCGGTCTCGCCAGCACGGGGGAGCGCACCAACCCGGGGGTGACCCCCGACATGTCGCGCAAGACATGCTGGGGGCAGTGATGAGCGTGCAGGAAGAATGGGCGCCGGGCGCGCCTTTCCCCTTTTATTGGCTGGATCAAATAATGGCTAAGCAACAGCAAGTGGTGATTGTCGGCGGCGGTGTAATTGGATTGCTGACGGCGTTCAACCTTGCCACTCAAGGGCTGGCAGTGGTTCTGTTGGACCGCGCCGGCCTTGGCCAGGAGTCTTCGTGGGCGGGTGGCGGGATCGTTTCGCCGCTGTACCCTTGGCGCTACAGCCCGGCAGTCACTGCACTGGCCCATTGGTCCCAGGATTTTTATCCACAGCTGGCAGCGCAATTATTTGCCGCAACCGGCGTCGATCCAGAGGTGTACACCACCGGTTTGTACTGGCTGGACCTGGATGACGAAGACGCAGCGCTGGCGTGGGCAGCCCGCGAAGGTCGACCGTTGAGCAAAGTCGATGTTTCGGCGGCGCACGATGCCGTTCCCGCATTGGGCGGCGGTTACGCCCAGGCCATCTACATGGCAAACGTGGCCAATGTGCGCAATCCGCGCCTGGTCAAATCCCTCAAGGCCGCGTTGTTGGCATTGCCGGGTGTGACCATTCAAGAGCAGTGCGAGGTCGATGGGTTCGTTCTGGACGGTGACACCGCGGTGGGTGTGAACACGCCAGCGGGTCCGATCCTGGGTGATCAGGTGGTGCTCGCGGCCGGCGCCTGGAGCGGGGAGCTACTGGCCAAACTGGGCTTGTCGCTGCCCGTTGAGCCGGTCAAGGGTCAGATGATTCTGTACAGCTGTGCGCCTGACTTTTTATCGAGCATGGTGTTGGCCAAGGGGCGTTATGCGATTCCCCGACGCGACGGTCACATTCTGATCGGCAGCACCCTGGAGCACTCAGGGTTCGACAAGACGCCAACCCGGTTCGCGCTGGACAGTCTCAAGGCGTCGGCCGTGGAGTTGATACCCGGGTTGGCGGATGCCGAAGTGGTTGGCCATTGGGCTGGTTTGCGCCCGGGCTCGCCGGAGGGCATTCCGTATATCGGCGAGGTGCCCGGCTTCAAGGGGCTGTGGCTCAACTGCGGGCATTACCGCAATGGCCTGGTGCTTGCCCCGGCATCCTGTCAGTTGTTCGCGGACTTGCTGCTTGAGCAGGTGCCGATCATCGACCCTGCGCCCTATGCGCCGGCAGGTCGGCTCAACGCTGGATAGATTTCGGCCCCTGCTCCAGGTGCGCCTGGGTGCAATACCAGTCCTGGTGCGAACTGATGGCGCGATCCTGCGGCAAATGCACGCCACAGTGGGCGCAGCGCACCATCAGCGCCGCGCCGGGTTCGCCGGGGCGTTGCTGCCGAGCTGCCGGGCTTTTGAACGTGCGCCATAACCATACCGCGGCAGCAATGACGGCAATCCAGAACAGTAGACGAACCATGATGGGCAGTTTCTCGACAGGGAATGCGGCAGTTTAGCCAAGGACGCGACGGGCGCACAGTGCATAAATACGCGCCCATGAAAAAGGGAGCTCCCGAGAGCTCCCTTTTGCGTTGCGTTGGACAGGTCAGTCGAACACGCCGAAGGTCATGTAGCTGAACCACGAGCGGTCCTGGTTATTGCCCAGGGCCTGTGGCTCCTGCTCCTCGATCACGTCACCGTTTTCGTCATGGGGCTTGAGCTCGGAAGGAATGGCATCCTTGGCGTCCTGGTACTGCTTGATCACGTCCTGGTTGGCGCGGGTTTCACCCGGCGGCAGCGGTGGACGGGAGTCGATCAGGCCCAGGGTGTACTTGCTCAGCCACGAACGATTGTCGGCTTCAGCCACCTGAGGCACGAACTGACCGTCTTTCAGGCTTGGGTGATCAGGGTAGTTGAGCTTCAGGGTTTCCAGGCTGGTGTTGGCCAGCTCGTCCAGGTGCAGACGCTGGTAGGCCTCGGTCATTACCGCCAGGCCGTCACCCACCGAAGGGGTCTCCTGGAAGTTTTCCACTACATAGCGACCACGGTTGGCCGCCGCTACATAAGCCTGACGGGTCAGGTAGTAGTGGGCGACGTGGATCTCGTAGGACGCCAGCAGGTTGCGCAGGTAAATCATGCGCTGCTTGGCGTCCGGCGCGTAGCGGCTGTTGGGGTAGCGGCTGGTCAGCTGGGCGAACTCGTTGTAGGAGTCGCGGGCAGCGCCCGGGTCACGCTTGGTCATGTCCAGCGGCAGGAAGCGCGCCAGCAGGCCTACGTCCTGATCGAACGAGGTCAGGCCCTTGAGGTAGTAGGCATAGTCTACGTTCGGGTGCTGTGGGTGCAGGCGGATGAACCGCTCTGCAGCGGACTTGGCAGCTTCCGGCTCGGCGTTCTTGTAGTTCGCGTAGATGAGCTCGAGCTGCGCCTGGTCGGCGTAGCGCCCGAACGGATAACGCGACTCCAGGGCCTTCAGCTTGGCTGTGGCACTGGTGTAGCTATTATTGTCCAGGTCTTTCTGAGCTTGCTGGTACAGCTCGACTTCGCTCAGGTTTTCGTCGACGACGTCCTTTGTTGACGAGCAAGCAGCAGTCATGGCGAGGATGGCGATCAGCAGCAGGTGTTTCACTTGCATGGCGGCTTGCGTCCCTATGACGGCCGCTGTCTTGGGCGGGGCCGTCCTGTTATGATGAGCGCCCCGTTGAAAGCCTCGGGGCAAAAGACGCCGTATTTAACCACAAGCGCGCAGCCGAAACCAAAGGCTGTGCCACGCCTAGTCTGAGCATGTCCGATAAAATTGAACTTCGCGCAGAGGTGCCGTCCGAATTGGGCGGCCAACGCCTCGATCAAGTCGCCGCACAATTATTCGCTGAGCACTCGCGCTCGCGCCTTTCCGCCTGGATCAAAGACGGCCGCCTGACTGTGGATGGAGCGGTTATCCGCCCGCGAGACATAGTCCATGGCGGTGCGATTCTTGAGCTGACTGCCGAGCAGGAAGCCCAGGGAGAATGGGTCGCCCAGGACATTGAGCTGGATATCGTCTATGAAGATGACGACATCCTGGTCATCAACAAACCCGCAGGCCTGGTGGTTCATCCGGCCGCCGGGCACGCTGATGGCACCTTGCTCAATGCCTTGCTGCACCACGTGCCGGACATCGTCAACGTTCCGCGCTGCGGCATCGTGCACCGCCTGGACAAGGACACCACCGGCCTGATGGTGGTGGCCAAGACCATCCAGGCGCAGACGCAGCTTGTTACTCAATTGCAGAGCCGTAGCGTCAGCCGGATCTACGAATGCATTGTGATCGGTGTGGTGGTGGCGGGCGGCAAGATCAACGCGCCCATCGGTCGCCACGGCCAGCAGCGCCAGCGCATGGCGGTCATGGAAGGCGGCAAGCAGGCCGTCAGCCACTACCGCGTGCTGGAGCGTTTCCGCTCCCACACCCATGTGCGGGTGAAGCTGGAAACCGGGCGTACCCACCAGATTCGCGTGCATATGGCCCATATCAACTTCCCGTTGGTCGGTGATCCGGCCTACGGCGGTCGCTTCCGCATCCCTCCTGCGGCGAGCCAGACCATGGTTGAATCGCTGAAAACTTTCCCGCGCCAGGCACTGCATGCCCGCTTCCTGGAGCTGGATCATCCGACGAGCGGTAAGCGGATGAGCTGGGAATCGCCGCTTCCAGACGATCTGGTCTGGTTGTTGTCGTTGCTCAAGCAGGATCGCGAGGCGTTTGTCGGATGAGTGACTGGCTGATTCCTGACTGGCCTGCGCCGTCTCAGGTTAAAGCCTGCGTTACCACCCGGGCGGGCGGCGTCAGTCTGGCGCCGTTCGACAGCCTCAATCTGGGCGATCATGTCGACGACGTTCTAGAGGCCGTGCTGGAAAATCGGCGGCGCCTTACCGATGCCTTCGCTATCGAGCCGGCCTGGTTACGCCAGGTCCATGGGGTTAGCGTGGTCGAGGCAGACCCTGGTCGCATTGCCGAAGCCGATGGCAGTTGGACCAGCACGCCGGGTATCGCCTGCACGGCCATGACCGCCGACTGCTTGCCGGCGTTGTTGTGCAATCGCGCCGGCACCCGTGTCGCGGCGGCCCACGCCGGTTGGCGTGGCTTGGCGGCTGGCGTGTTGGAGGCGGCGGTCGAAAGCCTGGCCACCGAGCCGGCCGACGTATTGGTCTGGCTCGGTCCGGCAATCGGCCCGCAAGCCTTTGAAGTGGGGCCGGAGGTGCGCGAAGCGTTCATGCACCAACTGCCGATCACCGAACGAGCCTTTGTACCCAGTCGCAATCCCGGCAAGTTCATGGCCGACATCTACGAACTGGCCCGCCTGCGCCTTGCTGCTCGGGGCGTAACAGCGGTCTACGGCGGCGGTTTTTGCACCGTGACCGACCCGCGTTTCTTCTCCTACCGTCGCAGCCCTCGCACCGGCCGATTTGCCTCCCTTATCTGGCTTGAACGCTAGACTCTCCTGATCCACGTCACGTGTCGCCCGCTTGAATCTTCCAGAATCCACCCCATCTATAAGGGTATCTGGCAGGTTTCTTCATTCAGGATGTGTTTACAGCTCCGGCCTGCTCAAAAGGAAGGTGACTAATGCGTATTGATCGTTTAACCAGCAAATTACAGTTGGCTTTATCGGACTCCCAATCTCTGGCGGTCGGCCTCGACCATCCGGCGATTGAGCCTGCTCATCTGATGCAGGCACTCCTGGAACAACAAGGTGGTTCTATCAAGCCCTTGTTGATGCAGGTGGGCTTTGACGTCAACAGCCTGCGCAAGGAGCTGAGCAAAGAGCTCGACCAAC
Organism: Pseudomonas sp. MH9.3; assembly: GCF_034354675.1. NCBI lineage: Bacteria > Pseudomonadati > Pseudomonadota > Gammaproteobacteria > Pseudomonadales > Pseudomonadaceae > Pseudomonas > Pseudomonas sp. MH9.3. The sequence continues at coordinate 4,592,020 of NZ_CP133785.1, forward strand.
TGCCAAAAATCCAGAACCCCACTGGTGACGTGAATATGTCCCAGGACCTGGCACGCCTGCTCAACCAGGCCGATCGCCTGGCCCAGCAGAAAGGCGACCAGTTCATCTCCAGCGAACTGGTGCTGCTCGCCGCCATGGACGAGAACAGCAAGCTCGGCAAGTTGTTGCTGGGGCAGGGCGTGAGCAAGAAGGCCCTGGAAAATGCCATCAACAACCTGCGTGGCGGCGATGCGGTCAACGACCCCAATCATGAGGAGTCGCGTCAGGCACTGGACAAATACACTGTCGACCTGACCAAGCGCGCCGAAGAGGGCAAGCTCGACCCGGTGATCGGCCGTGATGACGAGATCCGTCGCACCATTCAGGTCTTGCAACGCCGCACCAAGAACAACCCGGTGCTGATCGGCGAGCCTGGCGTGGGTAAAACCGCGATTGCCGAAGGCCTGGCCCAGCGCATCATCAATGGCGAAGTGCCGGACGGCCTCAAGGGCAAGCGCCTGCTGTCGCTGGACATGGGCTCGCTGATCGCCGGCGCCAAGTTCCGTGGCGAGTTCGAAGAGCGCCTGAAATCCCTGCTCAACGAACTGTCGAAGCAGGAAGGGCAGATCATTCTGTTTATCGACGAACTGCACACCATGGTCGGCGCCGGCAAAGGCGAGGGCTCCATGGACGCCGGCAACATGCTCAAGCCGGCGTTGGCGCGCGGCGAGTTGCACTGCGTCGGGGCAACCACGCTCAACGAATACCGCCAGTACATTGAAAAGGACGCGGCCCTTGAGCGGCGTTTCCAGAAAGTGCTGGTGGAGGAGCCGAGCGAAGAGGACACCATCGCAATCCTGCGTGGCCTTAAAGAGCGTTACGAGGTGCACCACAAGGTGGCGATCACCGACGGCGCGATCATTGCGGCGGCCAAGTTGAGCCATCGCTATATCACCGACCGGCAGTTGCCGGACAAGGCCATCGACCTGATCGATGAAGCGGCCAGCCGCATTCGCATGGAGATCGACTCCAAGCCGGAAGTACTCGACCGTCTGGACCGGCGCCTGATTCAACTGAAAGTCGAATCCCAGGCCCTGAAGAAAGAAGAAGACGACGCTGCGAAGAAACGCCTGGAAAAACTCCAGGAAGAAATCCAGCGCCTGGAGCGCGAGTATTCAGACCTCGAAGAAATCTGGACCTCGGAAAAAGCCGAAGTGCAGGGCTCTGCGCAGATCCAGCAAAAGATCGAGCAGTCACGCCAGGAACTGGAAGCTGCGCGCCGCAAAGGCGACCTGAACCGCATGGCCGAGTTGCAGTACGGGGTGATCCCGGACCTGGAGCGCAGCCTGCAGATGGTCGACCAGCACGGCAAGTCCGAGAACCAGTTGCTGCGCAGCAAGGTGACCGAGGAAGAAATCGCTGAAGTCGTCTCGAAGTGGACCGGTATCCCGGTATCGAAAATGCTCGAAGGCGAGCGCGACAAGTTGCTGAAGATGGAGCACCTGTTGCACCAGCGCGTCATCGGTCAGGACGAGGCGGTGGTGGCGGTCTCCAACGCGGTACGGCGTTCGCGCGCCGGGTTGTCCGATCCGAACCGTCCGAGCGGCTCATTCATGTTCCTGGGCCCGACCGGTGTGGGCAAGACCGAGCTGTGCAAGGCGCTGGCGGAGTTCCTGTTCGATACCGAAGAGGCCATGGTGCGTATCGACATGTCCGAGTTCATGGAGAAACATTCGGTGGCGCGCCTGATCGGCGCACCGCCAGGCTATGTCGGCTATGAAGAGGGCGGTTACCTGACCGAAGCCGTGCGGCGCAAGCCTTACTCGGTGATCCTGCTGGATGAGGTCGAGAAGGCGCATCCGGATGTGTTCAACATCCTGCTGCAAGTGCTCGAAGACGGTCGCCTGACCGACAGTCATGGGCGTACCGTGGACTTTCGCAACACGGTGATCGTGATGACCTCCAACCTGGGCTCGGCGCAGATCCAGGAATTGGTGGGTGATCGCGAAGCCCAGCGTGCGGCGGTCATGGATGCGTTGACCACACACTTCCGTCCGGAATTTATCAACCGGGTCGATGAGGTGGTGATCTTCGAGCCATTGGCGCGGGATCAGATCGCAGGTATTACCGAGATCCAACTGGGGCGCCTGCGTGGACGTCTGGCCGAGCGAGAACTGTCGCTGGAGCTGAGCCGAGAGGCGTTGGACAAGCTGATCGCGGTCGGTTACGACCCCGTGTATGGCGCGCGGCCGCTCAAACGCGCCATCCAGCGCTGGATCGAGAACCCGCTGGCGCAGTTGATCCTGTCGGGCAGCTTCATGCCGGGCACCAGCGTCGAGGCGACGGTGGAGAACGACGAAATCGTTTTCCATTAAGCCCGGTCTGTACGCAAATAAAGAGAGGCCCCGCATTGCGGGGCCTTTTTTTTCGATAGGGCGTTGAACTGTAAGGCAAAGGCTTGTAAAGTGCGCCCCGCAGCAATGTCAGCCCACGGGTTTCTTCCCCCCAGGAAGAAATCAGAAAGAAGCGCAAATCCTTGTCTTGAAAGCAATTTAAAGGGTTGACAGAGGTTTTTAAGATTGTAGAATAGCGCGCCTCAGAGGCACTAACGTAGCGATACGGACGGGGCTGAAGAGGAAGTTACACCGCAGTAAAATTTGAAATATTCAGTTCCGTGATAGCTCAGTCGGTAGAGCAAATGACTGTTAATCATTGGGTCCCAGGTTCGAGTCCTGGTCACGGAGCCAATTTCAAACCGGGGTATAGCGCAGTCCGGTAGCGCGCCTGCTTTGGGAGCAGGATGTCGGGAGTTCGAATCCCCCTACCCCGACCATATTTGGGTCGTTAGCTCAGTTGGTAGAGCAGTTGGCTTTTAACCAATTGGTCGTAGGTTCGAATCCCACACGACCCACCATTTTTGAGACCAGTTCACGCTGGAATCAAATCTTAAGATCAGAGGCCAAAAGCGCTGATCGAAGAAGGCGACTGAAAAGTCGCCTTTTTTTTACCGGGGTATAGCGCAGTCCGGTAGCGCGCCTGCTTTGGGAGCAGGATGTCAGGAGTTCGAATCCCCTTACCCCGACCATATTCAGAAAAAAGGCGCCTCCATGAGGCGCCTTTTTTTTGCTCTGAATCTGGCAGTTGGGAATTGATGCTGCCAGGGTTTTCTATTCAGGCATCAAGCCGTTCAACTCCCCATACGTGAAACCCTTCAGTGCCTGCGTATCCAGCCTGCCGCGTTCCTGAAATGAGCGCGCGAGTCCTTCCATTGCTCCGTATAGAAATTCCGCGATGCTTGAGCCTGCACTCAAGCGCCTGACGCCCAGACGCGCCAGCTCATCCGGCGCGGGCAGGGCGTCACGCGCCAAAAGATTCACGGGCAGCCTCGATTCTTTGCACAGGATCCCTATCTCGGCCGGGTCGAGCATCCCGACGGCGAACAAGCCATTGGCGCCCGCTTCTGCATAAAGCGCAGCACGCCTGATGATCTCTTCGAGCTTTCGATCATTGGGCAAAAGGTTTTTCAGGTAAACATCGCTGCGCGCATTCACAAACAAGTTAACGCCGCGTTTTTCGGCTACCTCCCTGGCGACATTTATTTTGCGCACCAGTTGCTCGGGCGGCCCAACGCCATCTTCAATATTGATCCCCACCGCACCTGCCGCCACAACGGCATCGATGACGTGTGCAACGTGTTGCAGGTCGTCGGAGTATCCGCCTTCGATGTCCACGGTCAGCGGCACACGCAGCACCCGCGTCATGGACTCAACGTTGGCGGCCAACAGTGCCAGAGGGAGCTGATTGCCGTCTGCGTAGCCATTCGACCATGCCATACCGGCACTGGTGGTGGCGATTGCTGCGGCGCCCAGTGACTCCACAATCCGTGCGCCACCTGCGTCGCTTACGTTGGCCAGAATCAGTAGGCCCTGGTTGTGCAAATCATGAAAAACAGTGTCCAGTGACGTCATGTTATGTACCTCCGTGCGCTTTACGGGTCATTGGCGTTGGCGGCGCGGGTGGACGCGGGCGCTGTCCTTACGTCCGCCGCACCTGTGAGGATCAAGCCTTTATCACCTCGGCAGACCAGCCCAGCACGCGCTTGGCTTTCTCGTTGCTGACGGTTGGATTGTCCTCGGTAATGTTGAAAATACCCCCTTCCTCTGTCTGCAAGGCCAGCAAGGCGGCGCGCGCTGCGGCGTTTACATGCACGGGACTTGCACCGCTGGGCTCATCCGTGCCGGTGCCGGGCCCGTACAGTTGGCCATAACGCAGAACCGTGCCATGCAGTGTGGGTTCGCTCAGTACCTGATGTTCCAATGCTGCCACGCCTCCCACACTTATGCGGCGGGCACCCTCGGCCTCTACGTCCAGGGGATGGGTTTCCAGATAGGGCGTTTCGCCTGGGTAGTAGGCCCAGGCAATGCTTTGGGCGACCAGGCGACTGGCACCCGCGGCCTTTGCCGCAGCCACCAGATTGTGCGTCCCTTCGGTGCGGATGCGTGCGTTGTTTTCCACGGCCTTGGCCATCAGCTCGGGACTCAGCCCGCGTGGCAGATCCGTAAGTTGATGCACGACCCCCCAGGGCTGTATGCCAATCAACGCTTCTTCCAGGCGTTTCGCGTCGTAAACGTCAACGACCACCGCCGTTGCACCTGCCGCTTCGATGTCCTTCACCTTCTCGCTGTGACGCGTGGTGCCGTACACCTCGAACTGCGCCTCGACCAACAACTTGATCAAGGCGGTACCGATGACACCGGATGCGCCTGCGACCAGAACTTTACGCGACATTGCAATTACCTCTTTGAGCATTCATCGGGAACGAAGCAGGCCTGCGGCCAACACTTCAGAGACAACCATCCTAGCTGCTGTGAGTTATTCTCCTAGGGGCAAAAAACGTAAAACAGCCCATGACAAGAGTTGTCAGTCCCGAGGCTGCGGGCGCCCAGCCTTGTTTCAAATTCGATTTCTTGTCGTGTTCCAGTTGTCGAATCTTGTCCCTTAAACGGCCAGGTAGATCGGCCTACAGTCGCCGCATCGAAGACACCCTGGCGTCTGAATCGGACGACCAGTCAAGAATGAGAAGCTGACATGCCCGTATACCCCTCCTGGAAATTCGCGCTGATCCTTGCCCGTGTCGCATTAGCCAGTGCATTCCTTTCTGCGGTTGCCGATCGATTCGGCTTTTGGGGCGCGATGGGTCAGCCCGGCGTGTCGTGGGGCAGCATGCAAGGCTTCTATCTGCACGTGGCCAAGTTGGTGCCATGGGCACCAGACATGGCCGTGCCCGCGCTGGCCTGGTTCGTCGACATTCTGGAAGCAGTGCTCGGCATTCTTCTGTTGGCAGGCATTCAACTGCGTCGCACCGCATGGGTCAGCGGTGTCCTGTTGCTGGTGTTCGCCATCAGCATGGTGCTGTTCCAAAGCCTGAAGTTGGCCCTGAACTTCAGTGTGCTGACCTGCAGTGCCTGCTCCTTCCTCCTCTATCTGGCCTACGCCGCACCGCGCGACGTCGAGCCTGTGGCTGTGCCCCCGAAAGACGTTTGAGCTATTTCACTTCACACGAGAGATCCAAGGATGAACCCGATTACCCAGCAGCAGGCATGGGACACATTGTTCGCAGATCCGGAACTTGGTGCAGGAAACTTCCTGTCCAAGTCGGTAGCAGCCTACGGTCGGCTTGAAGCTGATTTTCTGTTCCTGGAGAAGGCGTTCGTGGGGCCCAGTGGTGAGTCGCACGAGGCATTCTCTCTGGACAGCCTGCACCACCAGGTGAAGCAATTGGCAGGCTGGTACCTGGGCTGCGGGGTGAGTGCAGGGCGTCACGTGTGTCTGTATCTGGGAGATGGCATCCCGTCTTTTCTGCACTTTCTGGCGTTGGGCACGTTGGGTTGCGTTCCCGTGTTGATCAACGGGCATCTGCGCGCCGACATCGCCACGCTGTACGCACAACGTAATCGGTTCGATATATTTGTGTGCGATCAGGAGACCCGCTCGCGCTGGAATCTGACCACAGAACTCGAAGGTCTGACGGTGCTGGATGCCCACTTTCGCGAAGGCTCGCCAGTCGCCTGTCTGCCGGTTCCCGAACAAGGCTGGCCGGTCACGAGAAAAGCTGAAGACATCATCATGGTGTGCCACAGCTCGGGAACCACCGGGATTCCCAAAGCCGTGCTGTTCGGCCATGAACAATTCTTCAATGGCAAGCGCGAGCGCCTGCGCAGCTTCGTGGAAGGCCCCGACGACAAACTGGCCACCGCCATGCCGCCCACTCATGCCGCCGGTATCAGTTACCTGATGACGGCCGTGATGCTGCAGTTGCCAACCCTGTCGCTCAATACTCAAACGGGTTCGGTGCTCGCTCACATGCTGGCGAGCTTTCAGCCCACGATCGTGACAGCGTTTTCGCAGAGTTATGCCTCGCTTGCCGAACTGAATTTGCCTGATGGCTACCTGGGCAGTATTCAACGTTTCTACAACACCGGTGATACCGCACACGAGGCGCATATTCGAGCGTTGTTGCGTCTGGCGCCCGAGGCTCGATTCACTGACATGTTCGGCGCCTCGGAGCTTGGGATGTCGCAGTTTTTCAAGGTGTCTCGTGAGGGCAGCGTCGCGAGCAAGCGTACCGTCGGACATGCCGCCAGCTATGCCCGCTGCGACATTCTTTCAGCGCAGGGCGAATTGTTGCCGGATGGCACCGCGGGCTATTTCGGCGTGCGCTCCCCCACGGTTACACCGGGCTACTACGGTCAACCGCATCTCACGGCGCTGACCGAACTGAACGATTACTGGCTGACAGGCGACGTGGGCTTGCGCATGGCCAATGGCGAATTCGTTCACCTTGACCGCATCGTTGACACCGTGCCGAGCAACCTTGGCGTTTCTGTCTACACCCTGTTGCTCGAAGAGCATTTGCTGGCGTTGCCAGGCGTGTTCGACGTCAGTGTCGTGGGCGTGTCCCGCGGACCTACCCGTGAAGAAGCCGTGCTGATACTGGTTCGTGGGCAGGACGCGGGTGTGGATGCCGATGAGGTGCTGCAGCATGCCATGACCTGCTACCCCTTCCAGGGACGAGGCGAGCTGCCAGGCTACACCCTCTGTGCTGGCATTCTGGCAAACACTTATGCGCTGCCGGCCGGCTCGACCGGAAAGATCCTCAAGCGCCAGATACGTGAGCACTTCTGGAACTGGCAGCGCGACTTTGACGAGGGCGACCGTTCAGTGCTGAGCGACCTGGTCTGGAACCAGTTTCTGCGTGAGCCGCCGTTGGCGACGACGCCGGTCAGCCTGCTGGAATATCTGCAGCCATGAGCACCGTATCGAGTCAGGACAGTGCTGTGTCAGAGGCCGCGTTTGCACAGCGGATCGACCGAGGCGACAAAATCGAGTCCCAGGACTGGATGCCCGAAGGCTACCGGCGCACGTTGCTGCGCCAGATCTCGCAGCATGCCCACTCGGAATACGTGGGCATGTTGCCCGAAGGTTTCTGGCTGACACGTGCGCCCAGCCTGCACCGTAAATGCGTGCTGTTGGCCAAGGTTCAGGACGAGGCCGGTCACGCCCAATATCTTTACAGCGCGCTGGAAAGCCTGGGTGTCGATCGCGACGAGGCGTATCAGGAGCTTCTGGCCGGGCGCGCGAAGTACCTGAACATATTCAATTATCCCGCGCTCACCTGGGCAGACGTTGGCATGATCGGCTGGTTGACCGACGGCGCTGCCATCGTCAATCAGGTCCCGCTGTCTCGCAGCTCGTATGGTCCCTACGCCCGGGCCATGGTGCGCATCTGCCAGGAAGAGAGTTTTCACCATCGCCAGGGTTTTGATTTGGTCCGCAAGCTGGTGGAAGGCACGCCCGAGCAACGGCTGATGGCGCAGCAGGCACTGGATCGCTGGTGGTGGCCGACGCTGATGGTGTTCGGTCCGCCGGATGCGGATTCACCCCATTCCCGGCAATCGATGAAATGGGGCATCAAGCTGTACTCCAACGACACCCTGCGTCAGAAATTCATCGACCAGACGGTCCCGCAGATTCACCACCTGGGCTTGAGCGTGCCCGACCCTGATCTGCACCTGAACCCGCACACGGGCCACTATGAAAGCGGCCCTATCGACTGGTCTGAATTCCGGCGCGTGATTGCGGGTAACGGGCAGTGCAACCGGCATCGCCTCAACAGCCGTCAGCGCTCCTGGGATCAGGGCGCCTGGGTTCGCGAGGCCGCTGCCTGCCATGCCGCCAAACAGGCAGCCCAATCTGCGAACGGGGGTGATGAGCATGCCGAATGAACTGAACACCTGGGAAGTTTTCGTGCGTAGCCAGAACGGTATTGCCCACCGTCATATCGGCAGCGTCCAGGCCAGTGATTCGCAGATGGCCCTGCAGTACGCGCGCGACGTGTACACCCGGCGGGATGCGTTTGTCAGCCTGTGGGTCGTGGCCTCCGAACACGTGATCAGCAGCGCCGGTCAAGACCAGGCTGCCTGGTTCGAAACCGCTCACGACAAGGATTATCGCCAGGCGACCTATTACCCGGTTCCCGACGGAGTGCAGCATCTATGAACCTGTCGGCCTCCTGCGACACCTCGTTGTCGGACTACCTGCTGCGCCTGGGCGACAACGCCCTGATCCTGTCTCAGCAGCTGTGTGGCTGGTGCGGGCACGCACCGACGCTGGAAGAGGACGTCGCACTGAGCAACATCGCGCTCGATCTGCTGGGGCAAGCCAGGCTGTGGCTGGAGTACGCCGGCGCCAGCATGGTTCCCGTTCGCGATGAGGATGACCTGGCCTACCACCGCGACGCCCATCAATTCACACATGTGCTGTTGGTGGAGCAACCCAACGGTAACTTCGCGGACACCCAGGTTCGGCAGTTTCTTTTCGATAGCTGGCATTGCCTGCTTCTGACCGAATTGTCCCGCTCCACGGAGCCGCGCATAAGCGCCATAGCAATCAAGGCGCGCAAGGAAGCCACCTACCATCTTCAGCACAGCAGCCAGTGGATAGTGCGCCTGGGCGATGGTACCGAGCGCAGTCATCGATACGCTCAGCGTGCGCTGGAACAGTGCGTTGACTACGTCGGCGAACTGTTTGCAATGGACGCGGTTGATCACGAGATGGTGCGTCTTGGCATAGGTGCCGACCTGGCCGCACTGCGACCACAGTGGCAGGCCTACGTGGAGCAGGTTCTGGCAGCAGGCAATCTGGTCTACCCGGCGAGTGCGCTCAGCGTTCAAGGTGGCAGACACGGCCAGCACAGCGAATTGCTGGTGGGGCTGCTGATGGAAATGCAGCACCTGGCACGCAGTTATCCGGGGGCTCAATGGTGAACCCTCATCAGGACGCCACGCAGGAGCAGGGCACGTCGGGAATCTGGGCACTGTTAGCTGAGATTCCAGACCCGGAAATGCCCTACATATCCATCGTTGACCTGGGCATTGTCCGCGAAGTGCGCTGGCAACCCGATGCCTTGAACGTGGTGCTGACACCCACCTACAGCGGCTGTCCGGCGCGCCGTGAAATTGAGCAAAGCGTGCGTGATGCGCTGCACCGAAACGGTATTCAGACGCTGTGCATCGAGACTCGCCTGCACCCGGCATGGACCACCGAGTGGGTCACCGCGCTGGGCAGAGAAAAGATGCGCGCTGCGGGTATCGCGCCGCCCCTGGCAGTGCTCGCAGAGTGGCAAACCTTGACGTTCTGGCCCTCGTCCAGTGACGCGCCCCGACCGCAGTGCCCCCACTGCGGCGCGGCGCAGACACGGCTGCAAAACCCGTGTTCAGGCAGCCGCTGCAAAGCGCTCTACCACTGCGATGCCTGCCGTAATCCGTTCGAGTATTTCAAGAGCTTTTGACTTTCAAGGGAATGACCATGTCGCAGTTCTTTGCTCTGACGCTCGCCCACGTACGCCGTGATACCCCGGACAGCATGGTGCTCACGCTCAATGTTCCCCACGAGCACCGGGCGCGTTTCGCCCATCGGGCGGGGCAGCACCTGACACTGCGCGCCTGGGTGGATGGGCAGGAGCTGCGCCGCTCCTATTCGCTGTGCAATGTGCAGGGTGATGGGTCCCCACAGTTGGCCATCAAGCGCATCGCCGACGGGCAGTTTTCCCAGTGGGCGCATCGGCATCTGCAGGCGGGCGCGGTGATCGAAGCAATGCCACCGACCGGAAGCTTCGGGCTTGAAAGTCCGTGCGGCGCCCCACGTCATCACGTCGCCTTTGCGGCCGGATCAGGCATTACGCCGATTCTGTCCATTCTGGAAACGGCGCTGCGCGATGAGCCAACCAGTCGCTTTACCCTGGTCTATGGCAATCGCGATCTGGCCTCCGTGCAATTTCGCGAGCGCTTGTGCCAGCTCAAGAACACTTACTTGACCAGGCTTTCCATTTTTCACTTTTTCAGCAATGAACCGCAGGACGTCGAACTGTTCAGTGGTCGCCTGGATGAGCGCCGTTGCGGGTCACTGCTCACCAGTTGCGTGCAAGTGTCCACCATCGACCACGTCTATCTATGTGGTCCGGCCGCCATGATGAAAGGCGTCAGCTCGGCCTTGCTGGCCAAAGGGTTTCCGGCCGGACGAATCCGCCAGGAGCGTTTCGGCACCGATCCCGCCGTGCGGCCGCCTTCGAGTGTGACTGTCTCGGCGTCCGGGGTCCAACTGACCGTTCGCATTGACGGTGCCACGCGACGATTGCGGCTGGCGTCGGGTGCCAGCTCCTTGCTCGACAGCATGCTCGCTGCCGGACTGGCGCCGCCTTACAGCTGCAAGGCCGGCGTCTGTGGAACCTGCCGCTGCAAGGTGCTGGAAGGCGAGGTGCAGATGCAATCGCCGCATGCGCTGGGACCTTCGGAAGTCGCTCAGGGCTACGTGCTGGCCTGCATGAGCAGCGTGCAATCCCCGACACTTGAGCTGGCATTCGATTAAGTGACTTTTATCCGCACTCAGGAAGACCGCTCAATGAACTCCGACACATCGATGTCTCGCGGCGTATTGGCCTTGTATTGCCTGGCGACAGGTTTCTCCGTGGCCGCCGTGGTGTATCACCAGTCAATGACTTTTCTGATTGCGGCGTCTTTCGGCCTGCCAGTCGACGCACTGTGGAGCCTTTCGCTGGCGACTCAGTTGGGCTACGGCGCGGGTCTTGTTTTGTGTCTGCCTCTGGGTGATGTGCATCCACCGCGCGTATTGATTCCTGGCGCACTCCTGTTGCTCGGCGTGACATTGCTGCTGCTGTCGGTGGCCCCGACGCTGACGGTGGTGATTGTTCTGTGTGCAGTGGCGGGCGTGCTTTCAGTCGGGGGTCAGCTGTTGATTGCGCATTGCGCCAGGACCTGTCTGCCCACCGAGCGGGCAGCTGTGATCGGCAGTCTGCTGTCTTCCCTCTTTGCCGGATTGCTGCTGGCTCGGGTGTTGGCAGGTTGGGGTGGGGAGGTGGTTGGCTGGCGTGGCATGTATCTGGTGGTGGGCATGCTTACGATGACACTCGGGCTTTTGATCCGTGCGCACCTGCGCATCGTGCCGCCAAGTGAGCCCATCGGCTATGGCGTGATACTGATCCGGCAATATCGACTGTGGATGGCCCATGCCCCGCTGCGCCGACTCGCACTGATCGCGGCCTGCTTCTTTGCGGCGTCCAACGGTATTTGGGCCAACCTGGGTTCGCTCACCCACACCACGCTTCAATGGAGCACCGCGCAGACAGGCTTGCTCGCCTTCACATCACTGGCGGCATTGCGCTCTCCCATGCTGGCCGACTACCTGCAACGCAAGATGCGATGGCAGGCCGTGGTCATGCTGCTGGGCACAGGTCTCATGCTCGTCTCGCTGGCCGGGGCCTTGATGGGCGCGCATGTCGTGATGATCGTCGTATTCCTGGTGGTTGCCGATATTGCCGTTCGGTCGGTGCAGGCCCTGACCCAATCGCGGGTATTGGCGATCAATCCAGCTGCCGCCTCCCGTCTCAACAGCCTTTACATGACCGTGTTTTTTCTCGGGGCGGCCGTTGGCTCATGGCTTGGCGGCGTGGCTGTGCACCACCTTGGCTGGCTGGGCATGTACCTGTTTCCGCTGTTCTGCACGCTGGCAGGTCTTGGGCTTCTGGTGTTCAGCGGGCATGACGAGTCAGACCCCACACTGTCGCCGGTGCTGCCCCAGCAGCCTCGTCCCTGAGATTTTCGATGTGCACATGCACCCAACAAGTTGCTTCCAGCCCCAACCCTGTAGTCCGATTTTTCAAGGAGATCCCCCTGTGCAAGCTATTGCGATCAAACCTCAGGAAGTAACGTCGTTGACAGGCATCAGCCCGCTCTGGTCTGACTGGCTTGTCGAGCAGGACCTGACTCGACTGGTTCAACACCCGCTGCTTGTGGCACTGGCGCGCAATGAGGTCAGTCTCGCGTCCCTCAAGACGATGCTGATCCAGCATAGCCACTACTCGCGCCATTTCACGCGCTACCTGTGTGCCCTGATGGGGCAGCTGGAGCATGCCGAAGATGTGCTGGCGTTGATGGATAACATGCGCGAGGAGATGGGTGTAGACGGTCAGGACCGTATTACCCATGCCGAGCTTTACCAACGTGCATTGCGCGTCCTGGGCGTGTCGACCGCTGATGAAGCGGCGCTGCCCGAGACGGCTGCGATGGCGCGCACCATGCTCGACCATTGCCAGAACAGCGACGCACTGGTGGGCTTGGCCGCCCTGTGCCTGGGGGCCGAAGCCATTGTTCCGCTGATCTATCGCCCCATCCTTCAGGCCCTGGAGCACAAGGGTTACGGCGAAGACGTCACGGAGTTTTTCAAGCTGCACATCGAAGAGGACGAAGATCACGCGCTGACCATGCTGGCGATCATGCAGCGCCTGATTCAGGGCGACGAAAAGCGTCATGCGCTCGCCACGCGCATTGGCCGCGAACTGATCGACTGCCGCATCGCAATGTTCGACGCGATCTGGGCGCAGTCGTTGGTCGTGGCGGTGGCCGAGACCGGGCACCGTGAACAGGCAAGTCGCTTCAGCTCTGCCGATTTCTGGCGCGTTCCCAGCCGTTTGCAGGCACGCCTGCCTGAACGGCTCAGCCACAGCCAGGTCATGCAGGCCAGCGATCAACGCGACGCAACCTTCTCTTCCCAGCGCAAACACAAGGTGCATATCGTCGACCTGCCGAGCCACAGCATCAGCATGACTTTGGGACGGTTGGACGTGACCGAAGCCACGCGGCTGCACCGACATAACTACGAGACACTGATTTACGTGATCCAGGGCGAGGGTTATTCACGCATTGGCGACCGCAATGTGCCGTGGTGTGCCGGTGATGCGTTTTACGTCCCGGTCTGGGCCGAGCATCAGCATGTCAATACCGGTGGCGGAGAATGCGTGTACCTGGCGTGTGAAAACGCTCCCATGCTGCAAAACCTGGGCGGTATCGCGCTGCGCGAAGAACTGGGTCCGGTCCACGCCTGAAAAACCGTCTGCCGCGTGATTGACTGCGCGCGGCAGTCTCCGCCTCTGAAACTCCACAGGACTGAGATCGACCATGCTGATTTCTCCCTCCGCCAGGCATCCCGATAATGGCAAGGCCGAATATTCGGCAACGGGAAGCAGCGGCCCTGAAGGCATGCTGCCTTTCAGGGCGCAGGCCCCCGCACCCGTGAACCTGGCCGCGCGGCTCATCGCGAGCCGCAGCGACAGCGACCGCCTCTGTTTTCATGGGCCGGGTTTTCAATTGAGCTACCGTCAGTTGGACCAGGCAGTGCGAGTCCAGGCGTTTGAGCTGTGCCAAAAGGGCGCCAGGGTCGATGACCGCATGTTCATCGCACTGGACGATGGTGCTGAACTGGCCATCCTGTTCTTCGCCGCATTGGCAATGGGTGCGCTGCCTGTCTTGCTCAATCCCAGGCTGGACGCGGCCGCTGTTGTTCAGTTGGTAGCGGATGCCCGGCCGACACTGTGTTTTGTCCATTCAGCGGCTGCCGAGCAATGGCGCGGCGCGCCAGGCCTGCATGTGCTGGAAGGCGACGCTTACAGCGGCTGGTTGAGCGCGTACTCGCCGAAGACTCATTGCCAGGCGTTTGCGCTCAAGGACCCCGGAGCGCCGGCCCTGATCCAGTACACCTCCGGCAGTACGGGTCAACCCAAGGGCGTGTTGCACAGTGCCCGTTCCATCCTGGCCTGCTGCGAGGATTTCGCCGTCAGGCAATTGGGGCTGGGCGAAAACGATGTGTTGTATTCAGTGCCCAAAACCTTTTTTGGTTACGGGATGGGCAACAGCCTGTTTTTTCCGCTTTACACAGGCGCCAGTGCGGTGCTGGACAGTGCCTGGCCAAGCGCACAGCGCGTGCGCGCCCTGCTGAATCAATACCGACCCAGCGTATTGTTTGCCGTGCCGACGCTGTACGCAATGTTGCTGGACGAGGCAATCGAGCCGACTGAGCTGGCACTGCGACTGGCCTTCAGCGCAGGCGCACCGCTACCAGCCAATATCGCCCTGCGCTGGCAGCAGCGCTTTGGAATCGGCTTGCACGACGGCATTGGTGCGACCGAGCTGGGTCATGTGTTTGCGACCAGTTACCCGGATGCCCAGCACCCTGGCAAGGTCGGGCGCATGTTGCCGGGCTGGGAGTCACGGATTGTGGACGCAGGCGGCCAGAGTGTCGTACCCGGTGAGTGTGGCGTGCTGCTGGTCAAGGCGCCCGGCATGGCCGTGGGCTACTGGGAGCGCCCGGACGATCAGGCAGAGCGCTTCAACGACGGCTGGTACCGCACCGGCGATCTATTCAGCCAGGACCGGCAGGGGCTACTGAGCTTTCATGGCCGAGAAGATGACCGTTTCAAGGTCTTCGGTCGCTGGGTGGTGCCCGTGGAAGTCGAAAACCTGCTGATCAGCCGGCTGCCAGAGCTGCGCGATTGTTATCTGGTGGCGGGTTGCACCGAGGATGAGTGTCGCCCGGTGCTGTTGGTGCGAGCCTCGGGTGCGGTAAACGATCTGACAGGCCGCATCGAAAACATCCTGCAAACGCAGCTGGAGAGCTACAAGCGCCCGGTTCGTATTGCATGGCTTGACGAACTACCTTTGAACCGCAACGGCAAGCCTGACCGCAGGGCGATGGCGCACATGGCCGATCAGTTGCTGCGTAGCGAAGTGGAGACCCCCGCATGTTGAGTCCTGAAGATTTTTTTGCTTACGGCGACGCAGGTTATAGCCACGTTCCACTTTGGCAACAGTTGACTTTGCCGGCAGGCGTTCAGGCGCTTTCGCTGTATGAGGCGCTGGCCAACCGGGGTCAGGATTACCTGTTCGAGACGGGGCAGTGGCAGCAAGGCACGTACGCGCAGACCTGCTCTGTGATCGGCCTGCCTTGCAGGCAGCGTGTAGAACTGGACGAAGGTGTCATGCGTGTTTACAGCGACGGGCAACTGGCTAGCGTCACCGAGTCGCCAGACCCACTGGCAGCGTTCTCTGCGCTGCAGGATGAGTTCCGCATTCCTCAGTGCCCGGGCCTGCCGCCATTCAGCGGCGGCTTCTTCGGCTATTTTGGCTTTGAGACGACGCGGCTTATCGAACCTCGCTTGCGCAACGCGCCTCGCAAACCTTCGGGCTTCGGTCTTCCCGACGTGCTGCAGTTGATCAGCACCGACTTGATCGTACTGGACCATGTCGAGCAGCAGATTTATTGCATCGTGCATGAACGGCCCAGGGCGCTTGGCGACTATCAGGCAGGGCAGGATCGACTCAATCAGCTGGTGGCCCGTGTTCGTCCTCTGCTTGTCCCGAGCGCACCGAGCACGCGGGCAGCGCCCACCCCGCTTTCAGAGGCCGAATCGTCCTTCCCACGGCCAGCCTTCATTGAGGCTGTGACGCGCATCAAGGACTACATTGCGGCGGGCGATGTGATGCAGGTTGTCCTGTCCCAACGCATGAGCCAGCCCTTCGAGCAGGATGCGATCAGTTTGTATCGCTCACTGGCGCAATTGGGGCATACGCCGTATCGCTATCTGCTGAACCTGGGTGATCACCAGGTGGTCGGCGCGTCTCCGGAGATGCTGTTCCGACAAGCCGGCCAACGGGTCACGACCCGGCCAATGGCAGGTACTCGGCGCCGCGGCGATTCGGCAGCCGAAGACGCTCGGCTCAAGGAAGAACTACTGGCCGACCCCAAGGAAGTGGCCGAGCACATGATGCTTGTGGATTTGTCACGCAATGACCTGGGCCGCCTTGCCAGCGTCGGGAGCGTGCAAGTGTCGCAACTATTGGACGTCGAATATTTCTCCCATGTCATGCACATCGTTTCTACGGTTATTGGCGACGTGCCCGACAGTGTCAGCGGCCTGGAACTGCTCAAGAGCCTCTTTCCGGCAGGCACGCTCAGCGGTGCCTCGAAGGTGCGCGCACTGGAAATCATCGCCGAACTTGAACCGCACGCCCGAGGCGTTTATGGGGGAGCGATCGGGTACCTGGACTGGAGCGGCCGGGCCAACCTCGCCATCGCCATTCGAACGGGACTTCTGCATGAGGGGCGTCTTTACGTGCAGGCGGGCGCGGGCGTGGTGCAAGACTCAGTGGCCGAACGGGAATGGCAGGAGACCATTGAAAAAAGCCAGATCATTCGCGTCGCAGCAGCGCGGTGCAAAACGGCCACGCCCTACCAGGAGGTAGCGTATGCACTTAATGATCGATAACTACGATTCTTTTACCTATAACGTTGTGCAATATCTGCGCATGCTCGGCGCCGATATAGACGTGCGCCGTAACGATGATATTTCACTGCAACAGATAGAGGACATGAAGCCCGAGTCGCTGATCATTTCGCCGGGTCCCTGTTCGCCCGCCGAGGCGGGTATATCGCTGTCAGCCATCAAACACTTCGCACAGCGTTTACCGATACTGGGCATCTGCCTGGGGCATCAAAGTATTACCGCAGCTTTTGGCGGCGAAGTGCGCCGTGCCCGCGAGGTGTTACATGGCAAGGTGTCGCGTATCTGTCATGACGGACGCGATCTGTTCGAGGGATTGCCGACAGAGTTGCAAGTGGCGAGGTATCACTCGTTAGTTGCCGGCGAGTTGCCGAGTGAGTTGGTGGCGACGGCACACGTCCTGGATCAGGACGGCAAGCGGGGCGAAATTATGGCGCTGCGTCACAGGGAACTGCCCATTTATGGCCTGCAGTTTCACCCCGAGTCATTGATGACGCCAACCGGCATGACGATGTTGGCAAATTACCTCCAACAGGTTGCGCAGGGTCAGGCCCTTCGCACTGTTGCCTGAACAGACCCCGTGGAACACATCATGGAAAATCCGCATTTCTCCAAAACCTATCTGATCCGTTTTCAACACTGCGACCCGGCAGGCATCGTTTACTTTCCCCAATATCTGGTGTTAACAAACTGGCTTGTGGAGGACTGGTTTACCGAAGGCTTGAACATCGATTTCTCTGACCTTATCGGTAAGCGCCAGTTGGGACTTCCGCTGGTAAAACTGAACTGTGAATTTACAGCGCCCTCGCGTCATGGAGACCAGCTGACATTTGATTTACGCGTTGAGCGCCTGGGTCGAAGCTCGTTGACTGTTGTTATCGAAGGGCATGTCAACGGCGCTTTGCGCATGCGCAGCCAACAAACGATGGTCCAAACCTGCTTGACGGACGGAACGTCCACGCCAATACCGGCAGATATTCGCCGTTCGCTGGGTCACTTTATTCCCGTGGCCGAGGGTGCCTTATGAATATCCTTCAACCACCCGGCTGGGATCGTCCGCGTGGCTACGCAAACGGTATTGTCGCCCGCGGGACGCTGATTTGCCTGTCTGGCCAGTTCGGCTGGGACGCTCAGAGCCGTCTGGTCAGTGATCGGTACGCAGAGCAGGCGATACAGGCGCTGCGTAACATAGTCACGGTGCTGGCAGAGGCGGGCGCTCGTCCGGAGCATCTGGTTCGTCTCACCTGGTATGTCAGTGATCGGGATGCCTATTTTTCCGAAGGTCGTGAAGTAGGGCTCGTTTACAAGACGTTAATAGGGCATTACCCACCCATGAGCGCTTTCCAGGTGCAAGGTTTGATGGTGGAGGGCGCCAAAGTGCAGATTGAGGCCATGGCGGTTATTCCTGACTAACGCGGGTCATCAACGTTGCCGGTGTGGCTCCACACTCAAGCGCAGTTGTCGAGCCAGACTGGCGGCCTGCTCCGGCGTAGCGATATTGGCAAATCCCAATAGCAGCCCTTTTCCACAATCATGTTCGATGCTGCGTGCCGACAATGACGCTATGCCGAACTGGTGGTCACGGGCACGCTGCGCCATCAGTTGGTCGTCGTCTTCCGGAGCGAGCCTGGCCAGGAGATGCAATCCTGTCGCCGGGGCGCTGAACGTTGCTCGCCCGCCAAACTCTGCCGTGAGGCTGTCGATTACCAGGGTTCTTCGTTGTGAGTAAGCCGCTCGCATCTTGCGCAAGTGTCGGGCGAAATAACCATTTTGCATGAATTCGGCGACAACAGCCTGGCTCAACAATGGACAGCCATCGTTGAGTTGATGGCACGCATTTTCAAATACTGAAACCAGCTTTTTGGGAACGACGAGATAACCAAGCCTTAATGACGGACTCAGCACTTTGCTGAATGTACCCAGGTACAGCACCTTGCCATTCGCGTCCAGGCTGGACAGTGCCGGCAGCGGCCGCGCGTCATAGCAATATTCACTGTCATAGTCGTCTTCAATGATGTAGGCGTCGTTGTGAGTGGCCCATGCCAATAGTTCAAATCGCCGTTTAAGGGATAACGTGACGCCGAGCGGACTTTGATGTGCGGGTGTGACCAGTGCGAACTTCGCATGCAGGGCGCGGGCTTTTCCGTCCTCCACTCTGAGGCCCTCTTCGTCCACGCGTACGGGTACAAGTTTGGCGCCCATCTGCGTCAGCAAGTGACGGTTAGGCGGGAAACACGGATCTTCTATCCACACCTCGTCCTCGGGTTTTATCAGCGTGCGGCCTACCAGTCTGAGTGCGCCTTGATAGCCCGCCGTGATGAATACCTGCTCCGGCGAACAATCCACTCCCCTCGATAGTTGAAGGTAGGCGCATACGCTGTCTCTGAGCGGTTGATAGCCTGTCGGGGTTGGATAGTTGAGCATCCTGTTCTGCAGCCGCATTTGCCTGGCGCTCAAACTGGACCACAACTTGTGCGGGAACAGGTCCAGTGCCGGTAAACCCAACTGATAAAAGAGTGGGCTGTCTGGCACTGCCTTTTCATGCCGCGCGCCAGGGCCGGTACTCTTTATGAGTGGCTTTGAAGTTTGGGGGTGTCCCTGCTGGGGTTTTCTTATGGAGGGCGTTGTTGAAACGTAGGTGCCCGCCTGACCGCGGGCTTCCAGATATCCATCGCTCATGAGCATGTTGTAGGCAATTTCAACGGTGTTCCTTGACACGTTCAACTCGCTTGCCAGCGAACGTATGGAGGGAACTCGCTGCCCAGGTCTTAAAGTCTCCTGGTAAATGGATCGGGCGATTCTGGAATAAACTTGTCTATACAGGCTTGGTCTTTCCATGATCTGCCTTATTAACTCTGCCGATTGCCGCCCATGTCCGACCCGTTTCGGGCTCACAAAATCCGCGTGGGCACGGATGTCGAGCGATAACGAAACCCGTGAATTATATCTTATTATTACGATCTAAAGTGCGCAACTTCTGTTTTTTTATAGCTTTATGGAATAAGAATGGCGCTTAAGGCGCATTATTCCCGCCGGTCGTCGCCTGTATTGAACCATTCTAGCCGTCAGCAGGGCATTAGCGGGCAGAGAGCGAGCAAGCTCGCTCCTGTGCGGATAACGTCAGTGCAGCTTCAAGCGCGGCTCCGTGCCCCGCCCGATCTTGCTGCCCAGCATCAACATCGCTGTACGAAAGAACCCATACAGTGCCACCTGGTGCATGCGGTACAGAGACACATAGAACATGCGCGCCAGCCAGCCCTCCAGCATCACGCTGCCGGTCAGGTTGCCCATCAGGTTACCCACCGCCGAAAACCGCGACAGCGAGATCAGCGAACCGTAGTCGGTGTATGTGTAGTGGGGCAGATCCTTGCCTTCGATGCGCAGCTTCAACGATTTGGCCAGCAACGACGCCTGCTGGTGCGCTGCTTGCGCACGGGGCGGCACGTTGCGGTCGGTGCCCGGTTGCGGACAGGCGGCGCAGTCACCGAAGGCAAAGATGTTTTCATCGCGGGTGGCCTGCAAGGTTGGCAATACTTGCAACTGGTTGATGCGGTTGGTCTCCAGCCCATCAATCTCCTTGAGGAAGGCCGGTGCGCGAATGCCGGCTGCCCACACCTTGAGGCTTGCGGGAATCGCCTGGCCGCTGCTGGTGATCAATGCGTCAGCGGTCACTTCGCTCACCGCTGCATTGGTCAGCACCGTCACGCCGAGCTTCTCCAGGGTTTTATGCACAGGCGCGCCGATGCGTTCCGGCAGCGCCGGCAACACTCGCGGCCCTGCTTCGATCAGGGTGATGTGCATGTTTTCCGGTTTGATGCGGTCCAGGCCATAGGCGGCCAGTTCATGGGCGGCGTTATGCAGCTCGGCGGCCAGCTCCACTCCCGTGGCGCCGGCGCCAACGATGGCCACGCTGATCTGCTCAACGGCATCGGTCTGCCCGGCATGGGCGCGCAGGTAGTGATTGAGCAACTGCTGGTGGAAACGCTCGGCCTGTTTGCGAGTGTCGAGAAACAAACAGTGCTGCGCCGCGCCCTCGGTGCCGAAATCGTTGGTGGTGCTGCCCACTGCAATCACCAGGCTGTCATAGCCCAGCACCCGTGCCGGCACCAGTTCGCGACCTTCTTCGTCGAGGGTGGCAGCCAGCTGGATTTTCTTCTGCTCACGGTCCAGCCCGCTCATGCGGCCCAGTTGGAACTCGAAGTGATTCCATTTGGCCTGGGCGACGTAATTGAGTTCGTCCTCCGAAGAGTTCAGGGAGCCGGCAGCCACTTCATGCAGCAGCGGTTTCCAGATATGGGTCAGGTTGGTATCCACCAGTGTGACGCTGGCAGTACCGCGCTTGCCCAGAGTCTTACCCAGGCGGGTAGCCAACTCCAGGCCGCCGGCGCCGCCGCCGACGATGATAATACGATGGGTCATGGGGATATCTCGCAAGGCTAAAGGAAATCGGAGCCGTTACCCTCGCGAGCGCCAGGCAGCTCATAGCGTCAGGTAACTCAAAAAGGCGGCTGGGCATACGAGCCTCGTCTGGTAGACGTTGCAAACGGGCGCCACGTTACAGGCGCGGTCTCAGAGGCTGATGCCCACATCGAACACTATGCTGCGCCCCAGATTGTTGCGCAAGAAATCCGGGGCGTTCGGGTGGGCGAACAGTACGCGTGCAAACGTCGGCCCTACCAGCGACAGTGAGCGCCAGCCCTGGCGCAGGTATTCGGTAGGCGGAGGGAAATGGCTATTGAGGTCCAGCACTTCGCGCTTGAGGCTGGTGAACGCGACGATATCCAGTTCGCCCAGGTCCATGCCGCGCTCTTTATAGTTATGCGCTTTTTTGCGCAGCGTTGGCGCCAGACGCAGCAGGAACTCATGGGCGGGAATGCGTCGTGGCTTGGCTTCGCGCCGCACCAATTGGCTGAGGGAAAACGCACTGCGCCTGCGCAGCAATTCATCGCGCCACTCATCGTTAAGACGGCGTCCCTCATCGAGCACGAAGAACACCTCGAAACTGGCGTCGCGAAACAGCACGTCCGGCGGTTCCTGCCCGGCGGCGTGAAACTCTTCGGCACGGAAGGGCACGTTCAGGCCTTGCAGCAGGCGCTGGCAGACCCAACGCTCACGCTCCCATTTGCGCGCATTGGACAGGAAAGCATTGGCTTGTTCGGCCGCCACGGTGAGCAGGCGCAAATAATCTGAGTCGTCCATGCCTGCAGCTTAGCGTTCAAACGATGACCGCAGGAAGTCCCACCTTTATACGACCTCAGTGTCGCGGCGTCAGATCCTCGGAGAACAGCTCGTCTTCGGCGTCCGGCGCCACCGGAATCTTGTGCTCTTCGGCAGCCCAGGCGCCCAGGTCGATGAGTTTGCAGCGGTCCGAGCAGAACGGCCGGTTGAGGTTGGTCGCTTTCCATTCCACGGGGGCGCCGCAGGTTGGGCAGTCGACGGTCAAGGGTTGGCTCATGATCGGCCTCCACGCAAAGTAAGGTAAAAGTGGTGCAGTCGCTCGACCTCGGCGTGCAGCCAGGCGAGGTCCTGGTCATTGACCAGTACGTCATCGGCATGGTTCAGGCGGTCTTCGCGGCTGGATTGGGCCTTGAGAATCGCCTGCACCTGTTGCTCGCTGATGCCGTCGCGCTGCAGGGTACGCTGAATCTGCAGCGATTGCGGCACGTCGATCACCAGGATGCGCTGGGTCATGCTGTACTGCCCGGATTCGATCAGCAGCGGCGACACCAGGATGGCGTAGGGGGACTGCGCACGCGCCAGGTGGCTGCGGATTTCCTCGGCGATCAGCGGATGCAGCAGGGCTTCCAGCCACAGACGTTGTTCGGGAACCTCAAAGATCAGCGTGCGCAGCGCGGCACGGTCCAGCTTGCCGTCGGGCATCAACACGCCGTCACCAAAGTGTTCGGCGATGCGTGCCAGCGCCGGGCGGCCGGGCTCGACCACCCAGCGGGCGGCGTGGTCGGCGTCGACCAAATCGATGCCCAGGTCGATAAAGTGCTGGGCCGCCGCGCTTTTGCCGCTGCCGATGCCGCCGGTGAGGCCGAGAATCCAGGGTGTTGCGACAGAAGAGGTCATCTGAAACCGACGAACTGCAAATAGAAGTCGGTTATTTGACCACCCCAGAGCAGCGCAATCCAGCCGGCAATTGCCAGATAGGGACCAAACGGTATCGGCGTGGAGGTTTGGGTCTTGTTCAGACTCATCAGGATCAGCCCCGTAATCACGCCCAGCAGCGATGAAAGCAACAGCGTCATTGGCAGGATTTGCCAGCCGCCCCAGGCACCGAGCAGCGCCAACAGCTTGAAGTCGCCGTAGCCCATGCCGTCCTTGCCGGTCATCAGCTTGAACAGCCAGAACACCGTCCACAGACTCATATAACCAAACACTGCGCCCCAGAACGCCTCGGGCAGTGGCACCAGCAGGTCGAAGCTGTTGCCGATCAGTCCCAGCCAGAGCAGGGGGAGCACCAACACATCCGGCAGCAATTGATGATCCACATCAATCAGGCTCATCGCCAGCAATCCCCAGCTCAACAGCATCACGGCGCCGGCCTGCCAACCGAAACCGAAATGCCACGCGACCACGGCCGAGACCACGGCGCATGCCAGCTCGGTAAGCGGATAGCGCGCACTGATCGGTTGATGGCAATGGGCGCAGCGTCCCCTGAGCATGAGGTAGCTGAGCAGTGGAATATTTTCCCAGGGCCGAATTGGCTGAGCGCAATGAGGGCAGCAGGAGTTCGGGTGCATCAGGTTGTACGGCGGCGCGGCGGGCTCCACGGGCAAGCCGAGCATCTCGCGGGCCTGCTCGCGCCAGTCCCGTTCGAGCATCTTTGGCAGGCGCCATACCAGCACATTGAGGAAACTGCCGACGACAAGGCCGAGCACCACCGCCAAGGTGACAAAAGCCCAGGGCTGCCCGATCAATAGCAGGTTCAAAAGGCCGTACCCAACTGGAACACCGGCAGGTACATGGCGATCACCAGCGCCCCGACGATGCCGCCCAGCACCACCATGATCAACGGCTCCATCAGACTGGTGAGGTTGTCCACCCGGTTATCCACGTCGGATTCGTAGTGGCTCGCGACCTTTTCGAGCATGTGCTCCAGGGTGCCGGATTCTTCGCCGATGGCGGTCATCTGGATCGCCATGCGCGGGAATAGCCCGCTGTTTGCCATGGACTGATGCAGTTGCATGCCCGTGGATACATCGTGACGCATATGCTCTATCGCCTGTTTGAACAGCTCATTGCCCACCGCGCCAGCCACGGACTCCAGGGCTTGCACCAACGGCACACCGGCCGCGAAGGTGGTTGAAAGCGTACGGGCGTAGCGGGCGACTGCGGATTTTTTCAGCAGTGTACCTGCCAGGGGCAGTTTCAACACACTGGCGTCCAGCCCATGACGAAAACCTGGTGAGGTGCGGCAGGCGTGGCGCAGCCCAACAACCCCCGCCGCCAGGCCCAGCGCGATGATCCACCAGGCTTGCTGCATGAACGCCGACAGCGCGATGACCTGCTGGGTAAATCCAGGCAGCGTGCCGCCGACCCCGGCGAACAATTGCTCGAACTGTGGCACCACGTGGATCAGCAGCACGCTGCACACGACGCCGGCGACCACGATGACGGCGATGGGGTACGTCATCGCCTTTTTGACCCTGGCCTTGAGCTGCTCAGTCTTCTCCTGATGGATGGCCACGCGTTCCAGCAGGGTTTCCAGTGCGCCGGCCTGCTCGCCCGCTGCTATCAGATGACAGTACAAATCATCGAAGTGGCGCGGCTGTTTACGCAGCGCCTGCGTCAGGCTGTTACCGGCGGCAACCTGCCGTTTCAAACCTTTGACCAGCGCCTGCATCTGTCGATTCTCAAAGCCTTCGCTGATGATGTCGAAGGCTTGCAACAGCGCAATCCCGGCCTTGAGCAGCGTGGCCAACTGGCGGGTGAACAGCGCTATATCGGATGGTTTGATCGGCTGGGTGAGGCCTGGCAGCCCTGGGTGCTTTTTACGCACGCGGCCAGGGCTGATCCCCTGCTGGCGCAATTGCGCCTTGAGCAGCGCAGGGTTGTGCGCCGTGGTCTGCCCTGACACCCTGCGGCCTTTGCGATTGATGCCTTCCCAGTCGTACATCGTTGAAGCGTTGTTCATGTCACGGTTCCGCACACAGGTCGTTGAAGACCTACAGCTTAGTCAGGGGAATGACTCGGGCAGGCTCGCGCTGAGCGGCAAAATGTCAGAATGTGCGACGAAGGCGCGATTGAGCGCCTGCGCATGAGTACACTGGCGCCGTTGCAGACTGCGGGGCGCAGGACGCGCCTTGTCATGGTTCTATTCTGGAGAGTGAATGTGATACGTCAAAAAGGCTTTACCTTGATCGAATTGCTCATCGTCGTGGCAATTATCGGCATCCTGGCCACCATTGGCCTGCCCATGTACACCACGCACCAGGCCAAGGCCAAGTTCACGGCCGGGCTGGCTGAAATCAGCGCGTTGAAGGCCGGCTACGAAGATACCCTCAACCAGGGGACCGTACCCACCGTCGCCTTGATCGGCGGCACCAGCCCCACCGCCAACTGCCGAATCGACGTGACAGGCGATGTCGCCACCGGCATCGGCTCCATCAGTTGCGAAATACTCGACGCCCCGGCGCCAGTGCTGGGCAAGAGCATTACTCTCACGCGCAGTGCCACCGAAGGTTGGAAGTGCGTGACCACCGCCGAGGCGAAATACGTCGCCAAAGGGTGTGGCGTCACAGGGGCATAAAGCGTGTTGCTAACCCGCACTCAGCGCGACAGCCTGTTTCTGATCGCCATGGCGTGCCTGCTGGCGCTGGGCATCTGTGCGCCGTTCAGCGGGCATGACCTGCAAAGGGGCACGCAGATCTGCCTGGGGCTGTGCGCGGTGCTGTACGGGTTGTCGGTCTCTTCACCCGAGCCGCCGGTGAATCGGCTTGCCGCTGCCGGCCTGGCACTGATTATGGTAGGGGGCCTGGTGTCGTCGGCACTTGCGCATCAGCCCCTGTGGGCACTCACCGAAGTGGCGCTGTTCATCTGCAGTGGGGCGATTGCGCTGGCGGTCAACTCGCTCAGGCGCCACGGCGGTGAGTCGATCGATAGCGCGCTGATGTTGATCGTGCTGATGTTGTGCGTGATCAAGTCAGTGCAGTACCTGTATGCGCTGATACTCGCGTTCGGCAGTGGTCAGCGCCTGCTCAACCTTGACCTGCTGCTGTCCGGGTTTTCCAACAAGCGCTTCTATGGTCAATTCCAGACGTTCACCCTGCCATTGCTCGCGCTGTCCCTGCTGATCCCCAAGGTCTCCCGCCCGGCCCGTGCGGCCGCGTTGGCGTTATTGTGTGTCTGGTGGTTGATTGCAATCAGCGGCGGCACCCGCGGTACATGGCTCGGCATGGCAGCCGCTGCGGCCGTGCTGATGTGGCTTGGCCCCTGGGGGCGGCGCTGGGTAGCCTGGCAATTGGCGGGCGTGTGCGGTGGGCTGTTGCTGTACGGTTGTTTGTTCATGCTGGTGGCGCACCATTTCGGCAACGAGATTGCCAGTGCCGCCGGTGACCGTCTCACTACGTCGCTGTCGGGACGTGGCCCGATCTGGTGGCAGGGCTGGCAGATGATTGTCGAACGCCCGTGGCTGGGCTTCGGGCCCATGCATTTTGCCGATGTGGCCAACCCCATTGCCGCCCACCCTCACCAGGCCATCTTGCAATGGGCCAGTGAATGGGGAGTGCCGTCGGCAGTGTGCGTGGCCATTCTCACAGGTTGGGGCGGCTGGGCCACTATTGGCCTGATCCGTGAGCGTGCCGTGCTTGCCACGCGTGCCGATCTTCTGCGTTTATGCCTGTTTGCGGCGCTGGTCGGTGCACTGACGCAGTCCATGGTCGATGGCGTGATCGTGATGCCCAACTCGCAGGTGTGGCTGGCGCTGGTGGTGGGCTGGCTGATGGCGCTGCATGTGCGGCGAGCCCCCGAGCCGGCTGCTGTGCCGCTGGCTGTTGGCGCATGGAAAGTAGCAACGGTGCTGGCAGTGGGGCTGTTGGTGTATGTGGTGATCCGCGACGTTCCGCATCTGGAGCAAGCCCGGCAAAGCTATCTGGGCGGGCGTGGTGATCATTTGCAGCCGCGCTTCTGGGCCCAGGGCGTGATTGCTCTGCCAAAGCCCTGAGGCAGCGGTTTTTAAACGTCCCGATAGTACTTGGCCGGTATGCCAAACCACACCTGATTATCGGGCACGTCCTTGCGCACCTGAGAGCACGCACCAATTTCGGCATTTTCCCCAATGGTCACAGACGGCATGATCACGACGCTGGCGCCGAAGCGTGAGCCTTTCTTGAGTGTGCCTACGCATTTTTCGTCATTTTTGGTCAGGTCGGGCGTATCAGTGACCACGAATGCATATTTCATCACCACATCATCTTCAACAATGGTGTTGGCGGAAAGTGTGCCTCGACTGCCCATCAGTACGCGGTTGCCCAACCGACAGTTGTCTCGAATTTCACAGTAGGAGGTGAATGAGCAATCATCGCCAATCACTGCATTCCGACCGATTTTCGTATAGGTGCCGATTTTTGTGTGTTTGCCGATTTTGGCGCCTTTGAGCACCATGGCATAGTCTTCGATCACAGTGCCTTCTTTGATTTCAACATCATCTTCAATGATGCAGAATCGGCCGATCACAACACCGTCGCCTATTACTGCCTTGTCTGAAACGATTGAGTAATTGTTCATTTCGATACTTTTAGTTTTTCAATGATTTTGGGACACCTGACAGATCGTCAGTTGCCGACTTCACCGTTTTGGCTGGCGTACCCATTACTAAAAGTCCGGGCTCGTCGATGTGTTTCACCACTACCGCTCCGGCGCCAACCACCGTGCGCTCGGCTATGCGCGTCTGTGGTCTTACGATAGCACCCGAGCCAAGAAAGCACTGATTTCCGAGCGTGACGTTGCCGGCAATCGATACGTTATTGGCAAAGTGGCACTCGTCGCCAATCAGTGAGCCATGACCAATTTTGCTGCCGTGTGCGATGACGCACCCCTGACCAATGGTGGTTGTCTCGTTGACCGAGCCACGCACCACGGTCACATCCGTGCCGAGGAAGGCGCCTTCCATGATTCGGGTGTAGCCGATCTGCGGCTGAATCACTCTTCGGCGCGTGGCCGGATCCCAGATCCAGGCCGCTCCCGTTGCGCCGACAGTGGAGTGCGATTCAATCGTGACATTTTCTTCGATGGTGCTTCCGCGCATCACGGTCACGTGGGAGTGAAGGTTCGCACCTGCCTTCACAACACAGTCCTCCAGTACACAGAAAGGTCCTATGTAAGCCGCAGGGTCGACTTCGCAATCCTCCCCAATAACGGCGGTAGGGTGGATGCCCTGACGTTTTTTACGGTCTGCCACCATGGCTTCCATCAGGCGATAAAACACAAGCTGTGGATGATCTACCTGGAGTATCACATTGCCTTCCCCGCACGCATCGGCTTCTTCGCGCAGGACAATGGAATGGGTTATGTGCGGCGGATGACCAATGCCTGGCGATAAAAAGTAAATCCCGCCTGGCTCAACCTGACGCAGGCTCTTGAATGCAAAGGCGCTTTGCGCAACTGTGCCGTGGCAGACAAAGGCAACACCCATTTGCCGGAGCTGGTGCTGGACCTGCGCAAGTGAGAAGGTCTTCGGGGCGGCGGGCAAATGCATTCTCCACGTAGGAATCTTGGTTCGATCGTCACTCATGAAACCTCAGGTAGTCAACGAACGAATGAGGTTTCGCCAGTCACATTCTGAGGGTGGCGATCTTTCGGCAGAGTGCCTATTATCGATCAGCGTGTCGGGCTGAGCGCCCGACGCGCGAACGGTTTCAACAGCAACACTGTTTTCAGCTGATCCCAGAATGGTTTCTGAAGGCCAGACGAGCAGGTATTGATGCCCGCTCTTTTGTATCTGCGCAACCTTGATGACCCAGATGCATTTCCATTCCCAGATCTGAGAGAACACCATGACCACGACTGAAGTGACCCAGGAAGCCCGGCACGAAGAGGCCCTCAAAAAATACCTTGAGGACACGCCGCAGCTCAAAGAAGAGATCAAGGACCTGAGCGCTGATGATCAGCGCGACCAGATCCAGTGGGCATTCGAGGATGAGGCCGAGAGCCAGAGTCTCCAGCCCTGGGAACTGACCCTCAAGTACACCTCGACATCTGAAGAGTTCGAGACCGCACGCCTGGCTTTGCACAAAGAGGCGGCCGAAGTGCTGGGTGTCGAATGGGACGAGTACTGCGAGATGAACAACCTGGTCGTCTGAACGCGAACCTGCGCAGGAGCGGGCTTGCTCGCTCCTGCATCAAACCGGCGTCAGATACTCAGTCGCATCGACAAATCCACTGCCTTCACATCCTTGGTCATCGCACCAATCGAAATGTAGTCCACCCCGGTTTCGGCGATGGGCAGCAAGGTGCTTTCGTTGATCCCGCCGCTGGCTTCCAGCCTGGCCTTGCCGCCGTTCAGGCGCACCGCTTCACGCATGTCGTCCAGGCTCAATTCATCGAGCATGATGATGTCGGCTCCCGCGTCGAGAGCTTCGCGCAGTTCATCCAGACTTTCCACTTCGATTTCCACCGGCTTGCCCGGCGCGATTCTGTGCGCGGCAGTAACCGCCTGGGCAATGCCGCCGCACGCCGCGATGTGGTTTTCCTTGATCAGGAAGGCGTCGTACAAACCGATGCGGTGGTTATGACAGCCGCCGCAGGTCACCGCGTATTTCTGCGCCAGGCGCAGGCCCGGCAGGGTTTTGCGCGTGTCGAGCAACTTGACCTGGGTGCTGGCGACGAAGTCCGCCAGGTACTGGGCACGCGTGGCAACGCCTGACAGCAGTTGCAGAAAATTCAACGCGCACCGTTCACCGCTGAGCAGCGAGCGGGCCGGACCCTCCAGGTGGAACAGCGCCTGATTGGGACTGACGCGCTCGCCGTCGGCCACCTGCCAATGCACGGCGACTCGCGGGTCCAGTTGGCGAAATACGGCATCCACCCAGGCTGTGCCACTGATAACCGCCGCGTCGCGGGTGATGATCGTGGCTTTGGCCAACCGTTCAGCCGGGATCAACTGCGCGGTGATGTCGCCACTGCCAATGTCTTCCAGCAGTGCGCGGCGCACGTTGGCTTCGATTTCGGCGGTGAGGTCGGCAAGACGGAGATTCGGCATAACAGGCTCCACAAACAATGTGCGCCGATTATAGGGGCACTGCGTGACCGAACCCACCGCCGCCTGCTCTTTTGCCGGTGAATCTCAGAGTTTGCTGGCGTAACGCCCCCTATTTGCAAGATAATCCCGCGCCTTGCAATTGGCGTCATAGCTTTGACGTCCCGGTGATAATCGGATATCGGCGGTGCCCGCCTGATCGTCCTACCCCCTTACACCGCCGTTTCAGGAGGCCAGGATGCACAATGACGGAAAGGTGGTGCCCATCAACAGGGCACAGGCTACGCCATCGCCGCTCGCGCGCCTGCCGGTGGTGTTGCTGCAGGTTCGCGACAAGGCTGCCCAACAGTTGCAACGCGGCTTGCAGGAGCTGTTTGATAACGCCGACGACACCTTGTTCGAAATGGCCGACAAGGCCCGCAGTAACGCCGATCACCATATCTTTTTTGAGGCCATGCGCGACCTGCGGCTCAAGCGCAAGAATTTCGAACGCGTCTTCATGGCGCAGCTGTTCCAGGCCTTTGCCCATCTTGGCCAGGTGGGCTGCGGTGATCCAAGAATGGTGCCGGTGGTGTCCTACGAGTCGCTGCCAGGGACCACTGGCGATGCCCGCGAAAAAGCCGTGGCGCTCGACGCGATGCTCGGTCGGGTGCGGCACCGTGATGGACTGGCCCTCGGGCAGTTGACCGCGCGTCTGAACGCAGTGCTCGGTACGCAGTTGGCCGAGCGCGAGAACCCTTTGGGCCCGGCCCTGTTGTGCGAGTTCTTCCTGCGCGCCGGGCGCAGTCTCGGCGTGGAAATCCGCGTCAAGCTGATCATGCTCAAGCTGTTTGAAAAATACGTGCTCAGCGACGCCGACCTGTTGTACGGCGAGGCCAATCAGTTGCTGGTGGCGACCGGTGTTTTACCCGAACTCAATAGTGTGCCTTCCCGTCGTCGTGCTGGATGCGTGGCGAGTGAGCCTGCCCCCCCAGGCAGCTTGCCAGGAACCGACCAGGCTCTGGATGAAAGCGGCCAGCAGGACTTCGCTGCGCTGCAGCAGTTGCTCGCGGCCGTACGCGGCAGTGTGGCGCCCACCCTGGAAGCCAGCGCCGAACCTCAGCCGATAGCCACCCGCGACCTGCTGCGCCTGCTTTCCCATCTGCAGCAATACGTCCCGGAGCCACAGGCCGAGGATGATTTCGACCTGCGTAATCAGCTTGAGCAACTGTTGACCCGCTTCAGCGTCAAGAGTGGCAAGTCCCGCGTGGTGGAGGGCGCCGACGAAGACGTGATCAACCTGGTCGCCCTGCTGTTCGAATTCATGCTCAATGACCCTGCGGTGCCTGAAGCCTTCAAGGCGTTGATTGCGCGCTTGCAGATCCCAATGCTGAAGGTGGCGTTGCTGGACAAGCGTCTTTTCAGTTGCGCCAGTCATCCCGCGCGGCAGTTGCTCAATGAAATAGCCGCCTCGGCCCTGGGCTGGAACCCGTGCGAGGATTATCTGCGCGACAGCTTGTACCTGCGCATCGAACAGGCCGTGCAGTGCCTGCTCAATGAATACGTCGACGACCCGGCGATTTTTTCCCGGTTGCTGACGCAGTTCAGCACGTTGCGCGCCGAGGAGCAGCGGCGCCGCGAGTTGATCGAGCAACACACCCACGACGCTGAAGACGGGCGCATTCGTGCCGATGCTGCACGCCAGCGTGTGGCTGACGTGCTCAACCGCCGGCTGATGGGCAAGGTGTTGCCGCAGGCCGTGGTGCAGTTTCTGCAACAGGCCTGGAGCCAGGTGTTGTTATTGGCCAGCCTCAACCATGGTGAGCAGTCGGTGCAGTGGCAGGCGGGGCTGCGCACCATGGACGAGTTGATCTGCAGCGTCAGCCTTCAGCAAGATACCGAGGCCGGTCGGCATCTGGTGGAGCACTTGCCGGGGTTGCTCAAGGCATTGCGGGACGGCTTGACCAGCGCAGCGTTCGATCCGTTCAGCACGCGCGATTTCTTTGTGCGCCTGCAGGCGTTGCATCTACCACCGGCCGAGGGTGTCGAGGCACTGATCGAGGTGCGTGAGCCGCTTGTGCTGGGCCCCGGTGCCGTCGATGCCACCGAAGGCCTGCCGGCGGACGACCCTGATCTGCTCAAGGCGTTGCAGCTGCGGATCGGAGGCTGGATCGAATGGCAGGACGAGCGGCCAGCCCCCGTGCGCTGCAAGCTGCTGGCGATCATGGCTCCTGCCGGCAGTTACGTGTTCGTCAACCGCTCGGGGCTCAAGGTCATGGAGAAAAGCGTCGGCCAACTGGCGTTGGCATTCAAGCATGACGCTCTGCGCCTGCTGGATGATGGCCCGCTGTTTGAGCGTGCATTGACTGCGGTGACCGGCAAACTGCGCCAACTCAATCGCGGCAAGTGATCGCAACGGCGGGGTGGAACGCGGCATACTGGTCACACTTAGTCACGTTCAAGGATCCTGCATGCAACTGGACCCCGTCAGTGGTTGGTGCCAGGGCATTCGTCACTGCCCTTCGCCCAACTTCAACGAACGCCCCTCAGGCGAAATCTCACTGTTGGTGGTGCATAACATCAGTTTGCCGCCGGCGCAGTTCGGCACCGGCAAGGTGCAGGAGTTTTTTCAGAATCGCCTGGATGTCACGGAACATGCCTACTTTGAAGGGATTGCCGACCTACGGGTGTCTGCGCATTTTCTGATTGAGCGTGACGGCGCGGTGACGCAGTTTGTGTCCTGCCTCGACCGCGCCTGGCATGCCGGTGTCTCATGCTTTGAGGGGCGTGAGACGTGCAATGACTTTTCCCTGGGCATCGAGCTGGAAGGCACGGACGACCTGCCGTACACCGATGCCCAGTACGCATCGCTGATCAGGCTGACGCGCCAGTTGCTGGCGGCTTACACGGGCATCACCCCTCAACGTATCCGGGGTCACAGCGATATCGCGCCGGGACGCAAGACCGACCCCGGTCCGGCTTTTGATTGGGCGCGCTTTCGCAGCGCCCTGCAGCAAGGAGAACGCACACAATGAGTTTCCTGGTGTTGGTACTGGCGGTATGGATCGAGAAATTCTCGGCCCTGCGTCAGCGGTTGCAGCGCGATGGTGGCTGGCTGCGTGAGCTGGCCAGGCTGGAAGCGAACCCGCGCCTGGGCAAGCAGCCCTGGCTGGTTCTGGTCGTGCTGGTGCTGTTGCCGGTCGCGTTGCTGGCGTTGCTGTTGCTGGTTCTGGAACCAGTGGCATACGGCCTGCTGGCACTGCCGGTGCACTTGCTGGTGCTGATTTACAGCCTCGGGCGTGGCGATCTGCTGGCGGCGCTCGGCCCGTTCCGTGACGCCTGGCGGCGCGGCGATTTGCAGGCCGCCGAACATGTGGCCGAACGTGATTTGAACGTGGGTGCCGACAGTGGCGAGCAGTTGCTGGAGCGTGTCCAGGGCCACCTGCTGTGGCAGGCGTACCAGAGTTTTTTTGCGGTGATTTTCTGGTACTTCCTGCTGGGCCCGGTCGCAGCCCTGGCGTATCGCCTGCTGGCCCTGGCCAGTGAGCACAGCCAGAACCCCCAGGTCGCCGAGCGTGCCGGGCAACTGCGGCATGCGTTTGACTGGGTGCCGGTACGCCTGCTGGCCGCGAGTTTTGCCCTGGTGGGCAACTTCGTCGCGGTTGGCCGGGTGATGCTTCACGAATTGCTGAGCTGGGACATCAGCGCCGCACAGCTGGTGGAAAAAGTCGGCCTGGTCGCCGCCGAAATCCCGCCGCCAGCCGTGGGTGCAGAAGGCATCAACAGCCTCGATCGCCTGTGGGAATTGCTGCTGCGCGCCGCCGTGCTGTGGTATGCCGGCTTCGCCATCTGGACCGTGTTGCCTTGATCAAGCGCCTCTTTTGGTGGGGCATGAGCTGATTCAGTCAACCACAGAGGCTCTGTTTGCTGCGTGACAGAGCCAGGTCGAAAGCTTGGCGGCGCTTTCCATATTTTGTAGGTGAGAGAAGGTTGTAAGCAGTTTCGTCCGGCGTTGTGGTTTATATCCTGATTTCCCCGCGTGGCGCTTTTGGCGACGAGGATGAGTGAGAATTTATATCATTCACTCACGTTCCAATGGAGGCACGACGATGACCGCTGCAATCGGCATCAAGGGGCACTGCGCCCATTGCGACATCACCTTTGAACTCAAGCCCTGGCAAATGAATGCCATCGCCATCCAGGAGCCCTTCGACTGCCCTTACTGTCAGCGCATCCTGCAGTTGAGTTGCCCCAGGCAGTTGCGCCGGTTCAAGGCCCTGGACCACTGGGCGCTGGTGCGGCCGGGCATGATTGTGCTGACCTGTGCCACGCTGATCGCGGCGCTGGTGGCGCAGTGGGTCGGGTTCATCCGCTTCACTGAACAACTGAACCTGTCGTTGGGCGTGGTGCTGGTGCATTTTCTGGTGTTGCGTTATGTCCGTCACCAGCAGCGGATGATCCTGGAGCTGCAAGTGGTCAGCCCGGCCCACGTGCTACCAATTGAACAGCTCGCGCGCATTGCGTGTGCTCGTCTCAGCCAGCACTAGAGGGCTGATGCCCATGCGTTCGGCCAGGGCCGCGCAGATGGCGGGCAAGTGCTGCGGGCTGTTGCGCTGGCCTGGGTACATGGCCGGCGGCATGTCCGGCGAATCCGTCTCCAGCACCACGGCCTCCAGTGGCAGTTGCGCAAGCACCCGATGCATGCGCAGGGCCTGGGGCCAGGTGGCTGCGCCGCCCAGGCCCAGTTTGAAGCCCAGCCTGATGTATTCGCGGGCTTCTTCCAGGCTGCCGGCAAACGCGTGGATGATGCCGCCCCTCGAGAGGCGGATGCGTTTGAGCGTGGCGATGACGGCAGCATGACTGCGGCGCACATGTACCAGCGCTGGCAACTGAAAGTCCACCGCCAACTTCAACTGGGCTTCGAACAGTGGTTGCTGGCGCTCACGGTCCAGCGTCTGAAGAAAGTAATCGAGACCAATCTCGCCCACGGCGCACAGTTGCCGATGGCCGTGCAGGCGCGTCAGCCAGTCACCGAGTTCAGTCAGGTCGGCGGTGCGATGCTGCTCGAGGTACACCGGGTGCAGCCCAAAAGCGGCGAACAGGCCGGCATCGGTCTGCACCATATCCCACACACGCTGCCAGTTCTGCTGATACACCCCGAGCACCACCATGCGCTGCACGCCGAGCTGTCGGCTATGCGCAAGGACGTCACGGCGGTCGCTGTCGAAGTCCGGAAAGTCGAGGTGGGTGTGGGTGTCGATCAGCTCCACGCTCAGGCCTCGATAATGCGCTGCTTGAAGGTGCGGCCAATGGCGTGCACGCCGGGCTGGTAATGTTCCGCTTCAATGGCGGCCAGGGCCAGGCGCAGTGCCGCGTCGGCAATCAACTGATGTTGCTGGGCCATGGCGTTGACCGGCAGCGGCAGGAAGTCCAGCAGTTGCGTGTCACCGAAGGTGCCCAGGCGCAGCGGTTGCGACTTGAGCGGATAATCGTGCAGCGCATCGAACACGCCTTGCAGCAGCACGTAGGACGTCGTCACCAGCGCGTCAGGCAAATGCCCCAGGCGTTGCAGTAATTGCTCCATCAACTGTCGGCCGCATTCACGGCTGAAGGCCTCGCCCTGTTCGATGATCACGTCGCCGGTAAAGCCTTGCAGCGCTTGGTGAAAACCTGCGGCGCGTTCCTGGCTGATGCTCAGCTCGGGCCGCGCGCCGATCAGCGCGATTTGACCGGGCAGCGGTCGCAGCAGGCTGCTGGTCAATTGCTGGCACGCCTGGCGGTCGTCGCTGACCACCGAACAGAACTGCTCTGCCTCCATCACCCGGTCGATGGCAATCACCGGCAGGCCCTTGGCTTGCAGTTCGCGGTAACTGTCATCGCTGGCCGGCAGGCAACTGGCGACGAACAGCGCGTCGCAGCGCCGCGCACGGAACAGTTGCAGCAACTGGCGCTCGCTGTCGGCGTCATCGTCTGAGCTGGCGATCAGTAACTGATAGCCACGCGCCCGCGCGCCTTGCTCCAGCAGCTTGGCGATGCGTGCGTAACTGGGGTTTTCCAGGTCCGGCAGGATAAAGCCCAAGGTGCGCGTGTGCCGGCTGCGCAACCCGGCGGCCTGAGGGTTAGGAGTAAAGCCATGGGCCTCGACCACGGCACGCACCCGCTCGACCGTCGCACTGCTGATGCGCTGCTGTGTGGCCTTGCCGTTGATGACGTAGCTGGCGGTGGTCACGGAAACACCGGCCAGGCGTGCGATATCGCTGAGTTTCAAAGCGGGATTTCCTTGTTTTTTGGCGCTTGCCCCGACATTTTGTCCAATCGTAACCGATTCCGGCATGCGACCAATGTCCAAGCTCAAGTGCCGAGTGGTCCTTCAAGCTTGCGCAATTAACGCGTAATCTGCCATAAATTCTAGATTAAACGTTTCAGCCAGCGTATTTTTGCGACGTTCGCGACTGACTGGCTACTGCCAATTGACCATCAGCCGTTTGGTTCATAAACACGCTTACACTGTTTTATTCAAAACAATACCTAGTGCGTTGCGCGCACTAACTAGGAGATCGGCATGCTTGAGCTCACTGTAGAGCAGATATCCATGGGCCAGGTGGCTGTGGATAAATCTGCTGCCTTGCAACTGCTCGCTGACACACTGGTGACCGACGGCCTGGTCGCCGAGGGCTACCTCAGTGGCCTGCAAGCCCGTGAAGCCCAAGGCTCGACCTTCCTTGGTCAGGGCATCGCCATTCCCCACGGCACCCCGGAAACCCGCGACCAGGTATTTTCCACCGGCGTGCGCCTGCTTCAGTTCCCCGAAGGGGTGGATTGGGGCGACGGCCAGATCGTCTACCTGGCGATCGGCATTGCCGCCAAGTCCGATGAACACCTGCGCCTGCTGCAACTCTTGACCCGCGCCCTCGGTGAAACCGACCTGGGCCAGGCGCTGCGCCGCGCCGAAAGCGCCGAAGCGCTGTTGAAACTGTTGCAAGGCGCGCCACAGGAACTGGCGCTGGACGCCCAGATGATCAGCCTGGGTGTGTCCGCCGATGATTTTGAAGAACTCGTATGGCGCGGTGCCCGGCTGCTGCGCCAGGCCGACTGCGTGAGCAATGGTTTCGCCGCCGTGCTGCAGCAGGTCGAGGCGCTGCCCCTGGGCGATGGCCTGTGGTGGCTGCACAGCGAGCAAACGGTGAAGCGTCCGGGCCTGGCCTTCGTCACCCCGGACAAACCCATGCGCTACCTCGGCCAGCCCCTCAATGGCCTGTTCTGCCTGGCGAGCCTGGGCGAAGCGCATCAGGCCTTGCTCGAACGCCTGTGCGCCTTGTTGATCGAAGGACGCGGCCAGGAATTGGGGCGCGCCACCAGCAGTCGCGCAGTGCTCGAAGTGCTCGGCGGCGAACTGCCGCCAGACTGGCCCAGTGCGCGCATCACCCTGGCCAACGCCCACGGCCTGCATGCGCGCCCGGCGAAGATTCTCGCGCAATTGGCGAAAAGCTTTGACGGCGATATTCGCCTGCGCATTGTCGATGGGGCGGTGGGCGCCGTGTCGGCAAAAAGCTTGAGCAAGCTGCTCAGCCTCGGCGCACGTCGCGGCCAGGTACTGGAATTTGTCGCCGAACCAGGCATTGCCGGCGACGCGTTGCCGGCCTTGCTGGCCGCCGTCGAGCAGGGCCTTGGCGAAGACGTCGAACCGCTGCCGACCGTGAGCGCCGAGCCCGCAATGGTCGATATCGAGCCGGTGATCAGCGCACCTGTTGCCGGCAGTCAGAGCCAGGCCATCGCCGCCGCTCCGGGCATCGCCATCGGTCCTGCGCATATTCAGGTGCAACAGGTGTTTGATTACCCGTTGCGCGGCGAGTCCTGCGCCATCGAGCGCCAGCGCCTGCAGGACGCGCTGGCCGA
Source organism: Pseudomonas sp. MH9.3 (assembly GCF_034354675.1). Lineage (NCBI taxonomy): Bacteria > Pseudomonadati > Pseudomonadota > Gammaproteobacteria > Pseudomonadales > Pseudomonadaceae > Pseudomonas > Pseudomonas sp. MH9.3. The sequence goes on from NZ_CP133785.1 coordinate 4,629,768, forward strand.
TGTGCGCAGCGATATTCAGGGCCTGATCGAGCGCAGCCAGGCCAAGGCGATTCGCGAGATTTTTATCACCCACCAGGAAATGCTCGACGACCCGGAACTCACCGACGACGTCGACACCCGCCTCAAGCAGGGCGAAAGCGCGCAGGCGGCGTGGATGAGCGTGATCGAAAGCGCCGCCAAACAGCAGGAGTCGCTGCAGGACGCCTTGCTCGCCGAGCGCGCCGCCGACCTGCGTGACATCGGCCGCCGTGTGCTGGCGCAACTGTGCGGCGTCGAAAGCGCCCAGGAGCCGAGCGAGCCTTACATTCTGGTGATGGACGAGGTCGGCCCTTCGGACGTCGCACGTCTGGACCCGACTCGCGTGGCCGGGATCCTCACCGCCCGTGGCGGCGCCACGGCCCACAGCGCCATCGTCGCCCGTGCGCTCGGGATTCCCGCGTTGGTCGGCGCCGGGCCGGCCGTGTTGCTGCTGGCTGCCGGTACGCCGTTGCTGCTTGATGGCCAGCGCGGTCGCCTGCATGTCGACCCCGATGCCGCCACGCTGCAGCGTGCCACCGTGGAGCGCGACACCCGCGAGCAACGCCTGCAAGCCGCCTCGGCCCAGCGCCACGAGCCGGCCTGCACCCGCGACGGTCATTCGGTGGAAGTGTTCGCCAATATCGGCGAAAGCGCCGGCGTGGCCAGCGCGGTGGAGCAGGGCGCCGAAGGCATCGGCCTGCTGCGCACCGAGTTGATTTTCATGGCCCACTCCCAGGCCCCGGACGAAGCCACCCAGGAAGCCGAATACCGCCGCGTGCTGGATGGCCTCGACGGTCGCCCGCTGGTGGTGCGCACCCTGGATGTGGGCGGCGATAAACCGCTGCCGTATTGGCCCATTGCCCAGGAAGAAAACCCCTTCCTCGGCGTGCGCGGCATCCGTCTGACCCTGCAACGCCCGCAGATCATGGAAGCGCAACTGCGCGCCCTGTTGCGTTCGGCGGACAACCGCCCGCTGCGCATCATGTTCCCCATGGTTGGCAGCGTCGATGAGTGGCGCGCGGCCCGCGACATGACCGAGCGCCTGCGCCTGGAAATCCCGGTGGCCGACTTGCAGTTGGGCATCATGATCGAAGTACCGTCGGCCGCGCTGCTGGCACCGGTACTCGCCAAAGAAGTCGACTTCTTCAGCGTCGGCACCAACGACCTCACCCAGTACACCCTGGCCATCGACCGTGGCCACCCGACGTTGTCCGCCCAGGCCGATGGTCTGCACCCGGCCGTTTTGCAACTGATCGACATCACCGTGCGCGCGGCCCATGCCCATGGCAAATGGGTGGGTGTGTGCGGCGAGCTGGCCGCCGACCCGTTGGCCGTGCCGGTACTGGTGGGCCTGGGAGTGGACGAGTTGAGCGTGTCGGCCCGCAGCATTCCCGAAGTGAAAGCGCGGGTGCGTGAATTCAGCCTGAGCGAGGCCCAGAGCCTGGCGCAAAAAGCACTGGCGGTGGGTTCGCCCGCCGAAGTGCGAGCCCTTGTGGAGGCCGTGTAAATGGCGAAGATTTTGACCCTGACGCTGAACCCGGCGTTGGACCTCACGGTACGCCTGCCACGCCTGGCACCGGGCGAAGTCAACCGCAGCGAAAACATGCTCACCCACGCGGCGGGCAAGGGCGTGAACGTTGCCCAGGTGCTCGCCGACCTGGGGCATCAGTTGAGCGTGAGCGGCTTTCTCGGCGACGCCAACCCGCAGGCCTTCGATGCGCTGATCGCCCACCGTGGGTTTGTCGACGCATTCGTGCGCGTGCCGGGCGAAACCCGCAGCAATATCAAGATTGCCGAACACGATGGCCGCGTCACCGACATCAATGCCCCAGGCCCGCTGGTGAGTGAGCAGGCGCAAGCGCAATTGCTCGAGCTGCTCGCAGAGATCGGCCCCCGGTTCGACGCGGTAGTGGTCGCCGGCAGCTTGCCGCGCGGCGTCAGCCCGCAGTGGTTTCAGGCCTTGCTGGAAACGCTCAAAGCGCAAGGCTTGAAAGTCGCTCTGGACACCAGCGGCGAAGCCCTGCGCGCAGGGCTCCAGGCCGGGCCATGGCTGGTCAAGCCCAATACCGAAGAGCTGGCCGAAGCTATGGGCAATGCCCCGGATGCCATCAGCCGTCTGCATCAGCTGGGCGTGCAACATGTGGTGGTTTCCGACGGTGCTGCGGGCGTGAGCTGGTACAGCCCCGGCGCAACCCTGCACGCCACGCCGCCCAACGTAACGGTGGCCAGTACCGTGGGCGCCGGCGATTCGCTGCTGGCCGGAATGCTCCACGGCCTGCTCAGTGGCGATACGCCGGAGCAAACCCTGGGCCGCGCCACGGCGATTGCCGCGATGGCGGTGACGCAGGTCGGTTTCGGCATCGGCGACCACGCACAGCTGGACATTTTGCAGAGCGGCGTCCAAGTGCGCGCGCTGACAGAACAATAAGAGGGTTTGTCATGAAATTAGCCATCGTTACCGCCTGCCCGAACGGCATGGTCACCAGTGTGCTGTGCGCCCGCTTGCTGGACGCCGCCGCGCAGCGCCAGGGGTGGAGCACCAGCGTCGAAGTGATCGATGTGCAGCACCCTGAACGTCAGTTGTCCGAAGCGACCCTCAACGATGCCGAGTGGGTGTTGCTGGTCAGCAGCACGCCGGTGGACATGCAACGGTTCATCGGCAAGCGCGTGTTCCAGAGCACGCCGGCCCAGGCGCTGGCCGATGTCGAGGCGGTATTGCGCCGTGGGGCCGAAGAGGCTCAGGTGTACGTCGCCACGCAGGAAGCGGCCAGTCAGGCGCCGCGTATCGTCGCGATCACCGCCTGCCCAACGGGCGTGGCGCACACCTTCATGGCCGCCGAAGCCTTGCAGCAGACGGCCAAGCGCCTTGGGTACGACCTGCAGGTGGAGACCCAGGGCTCGGTCGGCGCACGGACACCTTTGAGCCCGCAGGCCATCGCCGAGGCCGACGTAGTGTTGCTGGCGGCCGATATCGAAGTCGCCACCGAGCGCTTCGCCGGCAAGAAGATCTATCGCTGCGGCACCGGCATCGCCCTCAAGCAATCGGAAGCGACCCTCAACAAGGCGCTGGCCGAAGGTGCGGTGGAAAGCGCCGCCAGCGGCGCGGTGGCCAGGCAGGAAAAAACCGGGGTCTACAAGCACCTGCTCACCGGGGTGTCGTTCATGTTGCCGATGGTGGTGGCGGGCGGCTTGTTGATCGCGTTGTCCTTTGTGTTCGGCATCCATGCCTTCGAAGAAAAGGGCACCCTGGCGGCGGCCCTCAAGAGCGTCGGCGACCAGGCTTTCATGCTGATGGTGCCGTTGCTCGCAGGCTATATCGCCTACTCGATTGCCGACCGTCCCGGCATCGCGCCCGGCATGATCGGCGGCCTGTTGGCCGGTACGCTGGGGGCGGGATTCATCGGTGGGATTTTCGCCGGTTTCCTCGCCGGTTACTGCGTCAAGCTGATCACCCGCGCGGTGAAGTTGCCCCAGAGCCTGGAAGCGCTCAAGCCGATCCTGATCATTCCGCTGCTGGCCAGTCTGTTCACCGGTCTGGCGATGATTTACCTGGTGGGCCCGCCCGTGGCGCGGCTGCTGACCGGCCTCACGGACTTTCTCAGCACCATGGGCACCACCAACGCCGTGCTGCTCGGCATCCTGCTGGGCGGCATGATGTGCGTCGACCTGGGCGGCCCGATCAACAAGGCCGCGTATGCGTTCTCGGTCGGCCTGCTGGCGGCCTCCAGCGGTGCGCCGATGGCCGCGACCATGGCCGCCGGTATGGTGCCACCGATTGGCATGGGCATCGCCACCTTCCTGGCGCGGCGCAAGTTTGCCCAGACCGAGCGCGAGGCCGGCAAAGCGGCGATGATTCTGGGCATGTGCTTCATCTCTGAGGGCGCGATTCCCTTCGCGGCCAAGGACCCGCTGCGGGTGATCCCGGCCAGCATCGCCGGCGGCGCGTTGACCGGTGCGCTGTCGATGTACTTCGGCTGCAAACTGGCCGCGCCCCATGGCGGATTGTTTGTGCTGATCATTCCGAATGCGATGAATCACGCGCTGCTGTATTTGCTGGCGATTGTGGCCGGCAGTGTGGTGACCGGTGTCGTGTATGCGCTGATCAAACGCCCGGAGGCGGTAGAGCTGGCAGTCGCGCCCGCCTAGAAGATTCGGCAGGGAAGCTTTATGTGGGAGGGGCTTGCTCCCGATAGCGGTCTATCAGTCGATGAATATCTGACTGACCCACCGCCATCGGGAGCAGGCCCCCTCCCACATTCAGCGCATTATTGGCTGTAAGGTCGGTGTCATATCGGCATGGTTTAGTGGCCTCTTTGCTACCCAGAGGGCACCCGCATGAGCCACTTCGATCTCGGCCGTCGCCGCGTGATGCAAGTCGTCGGCGCCGGCCTGTTGTTGCCTGGCCTGGCCCCGGCCGTGATCGCGTCGGTCAAGGACCGGCCGCAGCTCACCGAGGGTGTGCAGTCCGGCGACCTGCTGGGCGACCGCGCGATGGTCTGGAGCCGCAGCGACCGCCCTGCGCGCATGGTGGTGGAGTGGGACACCCGCAGCGTGTTCAGCAACCCGCGCCGGTTTGTCTCGGCGCTGGCCGACAGCCGCAACGACTTCACCGCCCGCGTCGAACTCACCGGCCTGCCGGTCGACCAGGCGATTTTCTACCGCGTGCATTTCGAGGACGCCCAGAGCGGCGTCGCCAGCGAACCGTGGTTCGGCCACCTGCGCAGCGTGCCGCAACAACGCCGCGACATTCGCTTTGTGTGGAGCGGCGACACGGTCGGCCAAGGCTTCGGCATCAACCCGGACATCGGCGGCATGCGCATCTACGAGGCCATGCGCCTGCGCCTGCCGGACTTCTTTATCCACAGCGGCGACACCATCTATGCCGACGGCCCGGTGCCGGCGCAACTGCCCACCGAAGGCGGCCGCATCTGGCGCAACCTCACCACCGAGTCCAAGAGCAAGGTCGCCGAAAGCCTCGACGACTATCGCGGCAATTATCGCTACAACCTGCTGGACGAAAACGTGCGGCGCTTTAACGCCGAGGTGCCGCAGATCTGGCAGTGGGACGACCACGAAGTGGTGAACAACTGGTCGCCCGGCAAGCAGCTCGACGAGCGTTACAAGGTCAAGGACATCAACACCCTGGTCGGCCGTGCACGCCAGGCCTGGCTGGAATATTCGCCGATGCGCAGGCAGGGCGCCGATGCCGGCGGGCGGATTTATCGCAAGCTCGCCTACGGCCCGTTGCTGGACGTGTTCGTGCTCGACATGCGCAGCTATCGCGGCCCCAACGATGACAACCTGGGCGGTGAAAAGCCCTTTCTCGGGCGTGAACAGCTGGACTGGCTCAAGCGCGAACTCAAGGCCTCGACGGCCCAATGGAAAGTCATTGCCGCCGACATGCCCATCGGCCTTGGCGTGCCCGACGGCGAAGTCAGCCCCGGCGTGCCGCGCTGGGAGGCCATCGCCAACAACGACCCGGGCCCGGCGCAGGGGCGTGAACTGGAAATCGCCGAACTGCTCGGGTTTCTGCGGGCGCAGCAGGTGCGCAACCATGTGTGGCTGACGGCGGATGTGCACTATTGCGCCGCGCATCATTACCACCCGGACCGCGCGGCTTTTCAGGATTTTGAACCGTTCTGGGAGTTTGTCGCCGGGCCCTTGAATGCGGGGAGTTTTGGGCCTAATCCACTGGACAAGACCTTTGGCCCCGAGGTGGTGTTCGAGAAGGCGCCGCCAGCGCAGAACACCTCACCGTTTGCCGGGTTTCAGTTTTTTGGTGAGGTGCAGATTGATGGGCAGACGGGGGAGTTGACGGTGGTTTTGCGGGATCTGGATGGGGTTTCTGTGTTTGAGCAGAGGTTGCAGCCTGTTTGATGCGGGGGCATTTTGGGTGCGTATATCCGGTTTCTGGGTGATGGCGGATAGGGGGTCCGCCCTTACGCGGGTCACCTTGGAAAAAAAGCCTCAAAGTGTGATTTCCATCAGACCAATGCAGATCCAAATGTGGAAGGGAGCAAGCCCCCCTCCCACATTTTGCACAGCGTTCGGCACATCAATACACATCCCGCCGATAACGCCCTTGCTCAATCAACCGCTCCACGGCCTCACTGCCCAGTATGTCCGCCAGCGCCTGATCCACCCCCGTCGCCATCCCTTGCAAACTCCCGCACACATAGATCGCTGCACCCTCGACCAGCCATTTGCGCAGCACGTCGGCCGATTCGCGCAGGCGGTCCTGCACGTAGATTTTTTCCGCCTGGTCGCGGGAAAACGCCAGGTCCAGTAGCGCCAGGTCACCACTGGCCAGCCAGCCTTGAAGCTCGTCCTGGCAGAGGAAGTCATGCTGGCGCGTGCGTTCGCCAAACAACAGCCAGTTGCGCTGCTGGCCCTCGGCGATGCGCGCTTTGAGCAAGCTGCGCAGGCCGGCGAGGCCGGTGCCGTTGCCCAGCAGGATCAGCGGCACCGGTACGTCGGGCAGGTGGAAGCCGCTGTTGCGGCGCAGACGCAGGCGGATTGCCGAGCCGATGGCGGCGTGTTCGGTGAGCCAGCCGGAACCCAGGCCCAGGCTGCCGTCGGCGTGGCGTTCCTGGCGCACGATCAGTTCGAGTACACCGTCGCTGGCAATCGAGGCGATGGAATACTCGCGCATGCCCAGCGGCACCAGTGCATCCACCAGCGCCTGGGCGTGCAGGCCGACCATGTGCGCAAGGTTGGCCGGCAACTGGCGTGTGGCCAGCGCTTGGGCGAGTGGTTGCGGCAGGCCGTCGATCAACACGCCTTCGCTGCCGTTCAGGCCCAGGCCCTGGAGAAACTGTTCGATGGCGTGCTGGCCATTGCACGGCAGGATTTCCACCAGATCACCGGCCAGCCAGGCGTGGGGCGACGCTGAGGTCAAGCCCAGCAGGTACACCGGCGCGCTCGCACTGTCGTGGTTCAGCAACGTGCGCTGGCTCAGCGTCCACTGTTCATACTGCGCCACCGGCCAGGCCGCTGGTGGCGCGTGGCCGGTGAGTTGGCCCAGTTGTTGTTGCCAGTCGAGCAGGGCGGTTGTGTCGCCGCTGTCGACTTCCACCGCGGCGAACAGCGGGTTGCCGCCCTGTTGGGTCAGCCAGAACTGCAGGCGCCGCGCAAAGCCGCAGAAGTGTGGGTACTGGCGATCACCCAGGGCCAGCACGGCGTAGTTCAAGCCTGTGAGGGACACGTCCTGGCCCAGGATGCTGCGCTCGAAACCACGGGCGTTGTCGGGGGCTTCGCCATCGCCGAAGGTGCTGATCACGAACAGTGCGTTTTGCGCCTGGCTCAACTCATCCTGGCTGAGACTGCCCAAGGGCTGCACATTCACCGGCAGGCCGGCGGACTGCAGTTGCCCGGCGGTCTGCCAGGCCAGTTGTTCGGCAAAGCCGCTCTGACTGGCGAAGCCGATCAGCCAGGCCGGTGCCTGGCTGTGGTGGTTCGCAAAGCCGCTGCGGGCCTCGCGCACCTGGCGTTTTTTGCGGCGGCGGTCGAGGTACAGCAGCCAGCCGGTGATGAAGAATAACGGCATGCACAGCGCGCTGACAGTGAGGATGACCCGCCCCACGACGCCGAAGTAGCTGCCGGTGTGCAGCGCATAAATGCTGGTGAGCAGCTGCGACTTGAGGCTTTTGCCGGCGTAGCGGTCATGGGATTTGACCTCGCCGGTGGCCGGATCGAGATTGATCTGATTCAGTGCGCGGTCATGGGACGCGTTGCGCAGCAGGTAATACACGATGGCCGGCTGCCCGGCGACGGTCGGCATGCGGATGTTGTAGGCGCTCAAGCCGGGGCCGGCGTTGCTGTAGATGCTGCTCCAGATCGCGGCGTAATTGGCCACAGGCAGGGCGTCTGCAGGCGCCGGGTTACGCGTGCGTACCCGTTCGTTCTGCGGCGCGTCGGACAGCAGTTGGGTCAGGCCCTTGTTGTACCAGTCGTAGGACCAGTACAAGCCGGTGAGCGCCGAGAACAGATAGAACAGCAGGCACCAGGTGCCGAACACCGAGTGCAGGTCCCAGTTGAAGCTGCGGCCCTTTTTGCGCCAGTCCAGGGTCAGCCAGGCGCGCCAGTTCGTCACCTGGCGCGGCCAGCGCAGATACAGGCCGGACAGGCAAAAGAACAGCAGGATCAGCGTGCAGGCGCCGGTGATCTGCCGCCCGGTCTCACCCATGGCGAGGAAGCGGTGCACTTGCAGGATAAAGCCGAACAGCTCCTGGCCCACCGCGTCGCCCATGTAGTCGCCGGTGTAAGGGTCGAAGTAGCGCATCTGGCCACGTCGCTCACCCGGTGCCGCGCTGAAGAACACACGTGCCGCGTTGCCGCTGTCGCTTTCCACCCAGAGCATCGACACGGTCTTGCCTTCGGTGGCCTGCAGCTTGCGCACCAGTTCGGCGGGTGGCAGCACGCCGGCTTCGCGTTTTTCGACCGTCAATACGCTGGGGTTGAGCGCCCTGAGTATTTCATCCTGAAACGACACCGCTGCCCCGGTAATCCCCATCAGGGCCAGCACCAGCCCGGCCGTGATGCCGAAGAACCAGTGCAACTGGAACAGGGTTTTCTTCAACACGTCGTACGGCCTCGCAAAACAGGATAGGGATTGACGGCGCTTAGTATGCCGTGGGTTGTCGAGAAACATTCCTTTTTACATGCAAAAAGCCCACGACAAGGCGTGGGCTTTTTGATCGGGCAGAGGTTACACGTAGAACGATTTCAACGGCGGAAAGCCGTTGAACTCAACCGCGCTGTAGCTGGTGGTGTAGGCGCCGGTCGACAGCCAGTACAAGCGATCACCGATGGCCAGGTTCAGCGGCAGGCCGTACTTGTAGTTTTCATACATGATGTCGGCGCTGTCGCAGGTGGGGCCGGCGATGACCACTTCTTCCATCTCGCCTTTCTTCTCGGTCCAGATCGGGAACTTGATGGCTTCGTCCATGGTTTCGATCAGACCGGAGAATTTGCCCACGTCGGTGTACACCCAACGCTCGACGGCGGTGCGCGATTTACGTGCCACCAGTACCACCTCGCTGACCAGGATGCCGGCGTTGGCGATCAGCGAACGGCCGGGTTCGAGGATGATCTCCGGCAGTTCGTCGCCGAAGTCTTCCTTGAGGAAGCGGATGATTTCTTCGGCGTAGGTTTCCAGGCTGTTGGTGCGGGTGATGTAGTTGGCCGGGAAGCCGCCGCCCATGTTGATCAGCTTGAGGTGGATGCCGTCTTCTTCCTTCAGGCGCTCGAAGATCACTTTGACCTTGGCGATGGCTGCGTCCCACACGCTGATGTCGCGCTGCTGTGAACCGACGTGGAAGGAGATGCCGTAAGGCACCAGGCCCAGGTCACGGGCGAGGATCAGCAGGTCCATGGCCATGTCGGTCTGGCAGCCGAATTTGCGCGACAAAGGCCAGTCGGCCGTGGTCGAGCCTTCGGTGAGGATGCGCACGTACACTTTCGAACCCGGTGCGGCCTTGGCGATGTTGCGCAGGTCGGCTTCGGAGTCGGTGGAGAACAGGCGCACGCCTTTCTCGTAGAAGTAGCGAATGTCTTTGGATTTCTTGATGGTGTTGCCGTAGCTGATACGGTCGGCGCTGACGCCGCGGTCCATGACCTTGTCCAGCTCGTAGATCGAGGCGATATCGAAGCTCGAGCCTTTGTCTTTCAACAGGTCGATGATCTCGACGGCAGGGTTGGCCTTGACGGCGTAATAGACTTTGGCGAATTCGAAACCGGCGCGCAGGTCATCGTAGGCCTGGCTGATCATCGCGGTGTCGATCACCACGAACGGGGTTTCCTGTTTGTCGGCGAACGCCTTCATTTTGTCAAAGGTGGCGCGCGCGAAATAATCTTCGACGTTGATCGACATGCTGGGAACTCCTAAGGGCAAACTGATTTGAGCAATGGGTGCAAATGAACGTCCTCCGTATCCCCACTTTGGTTCGCCTACTTCCCAAGGCATGTCGCCGAAAGCAAAAAGGCCATGGGATTTACGCGTCCCTTGGCCTTGCTGTCTCGTCGTCAGTACTTGAGCCGGATGGATCGTTTCCAGCATGGACGTTCGGCGCGAACTTTAGGGCTTGATGGGCGTGGGATCAACTAAAAATGTCGCGTTTTTGCACGCGTTCGTCGCGCGACCGCGTGCAGCTACTTATGTAACCGACCGGTGTGACGGAATGATGTTCCCCGCTGAGTGGTAATCGAGGCGATTTCCCTGACTCACCGAGGGGGAAATGTGAGAGGGGGCTTGCTCCCGATAGCGGTGGATCAGTGACAGATGAAGTGACTGACACACCGCCATCGGGAGCAAGCCCCCTCCCACATTTTTAACCGCAGGGAGTCAGATCAGGCCAGGGCAGTCTCGGCAGGCGAAACGATGCTGGTCTTGCCCCCACGGGACTTGCCGGAACTCAGGTACTCGGCAATCGACTCCTGAGTCACTTCACCCAGGAACACCCGCTCCGCGTCCATCACCGGCAGCCATGAGCGGTTGAACTCGTACATGCGCGACAACAGGATGCGCAAGTGCTCGTCATACGCCGCCGTGGCGTTGAATTCGCGCAGGTATTGGCCGCAAGTACCGGCCTGGCGGTGCAGGTCGCGGCGGCGTACATAACCCAGCGCCTTGTTCTCGGCGCAGGTGACCACCACATAACGGCGGTCATGCTCGTCCATCAGTTCCAGCGCATCGGCCACCGGGGTTTCCGGGCTTACCGACGGGGCGTTGTCTGCCGCGTCTTCGGCCTTCACCAGCAGCAGGCGCTTGAGGGTGCTGTCCTGGCCGACGAAGTTGCTCACGAACTCGTCAGCCGGGTGCGCCAGCAGTGTGTCCGGATGATCGATCTGCAGCAGCTTGCCGGCGCGGAAGATCGCGATCTTGTCGCCCAGCTTGATGGCTTCGTCGATGTCGTGGCTGACCATGATCACGGTCTTGTTCAGCGCGCGTTGCATCTCGAAGAACTCGTTCTGGATCATCTCGCGGTTGATCGGGTCGACCGCGCCGAACGGTTCGTCCATCAGCAGCAGCGGCGCATCGGCCGCCAGTGCGCGGATCACGCCGATGCGCTGCTGCTGGCCGCCCGACAGTTCACGCGGATAGCGGTGCAGGTACTGCTTGGGTTCGAGCTTGATCATGCTCATCAATTCGCGGGCGCGGTCGTGGCATTTCTGCTTGTCCCAGCCCAGCAGTTTGGGCACCACCACGATGTTTTCCTCGATGGTCATGTTCGGGAACAGACCGATCTGCTGGATCACATACCCGATGTTGCGACGCAGGGTCACTTCGTCGAGGTCGGTGGTGTCTTCGCCATTGATCAAAATCTTGCCCGAGGTGGGTTTGATCAGGCGGTTGATCATTTTCAGCGTGGTGCTCTTGCCGCAGCCCGACGGGCCGAGGAATACGCAAATCTCGCCTTCATTGACGGTCAGGCTTACGTCGTTCACGGCGGAGACAGTCTTGCCGTTGCTTTGAAAAGTCTTGGTCAGGTTTTGAAGTTCGATCATTTGAGCAGTCCTTTTGGAGTCAGCGAGCGTTGCAGCCATTGCAGAAGCAGGTCGGCGAAGATGGCCAGAAGACTGACCAGCACGGCGCCGACGATCAGCATCGACATGTCGCTGCGGCTGATGGAAGCCAGAATAAGTACACCCAGACCACCGGCGCCGATGGTGGCGGCAATGGTCATCACACCGATATTCATCACCACGGCGGTGCGCACGCCGGCGAGGATCACCGGCACTGCAATCGGCAGCTCGACCATGCGCAGGCGCTGGCCGAAGGTCATGCCGATGCCTTTGGCGGCCTCGCGGATGCCTGGTTCCACGCCGGTGAGGGCGAGGTAGGTGTTACGCATGATCGGCAGCAGCGAGTAGAGGAACACGGCGGTGATCGCCGGCATCGGTCCCAGGCCCTGGCCGAATTTGGAGTAGAACGGCAGCAACAGGCCGAACAGCGCAATCGACGGCACGGTCAGCAGCACCGTGGCGCTGGCCTGCAAGGGGCCGGCGAGCGTCGGGAAGCGTGTCATCAGCACGCCCAGGGGCACGCCAATGAAGATCGCCAGCAGTACGGCAATGCCGACCAGAGTGATGTGCTGCCAGGTCAGTTGCAGCACCTGGGCCCAATCAAGATGGGAAAAGGCGTTTAAAAATTCCATGTCTTCTCCTCGTTAGTTGATGGGATGTTGGCGCAGGAAATCTGCGGCAACGGCGGACGGGCTCTCATGGTCCACGTCGACCCGCGCATTGAGCTGGCGCATGGTTGTATCGTCGAACAGATCGGCCAGTGGCTTGAGCTCGGCGGCCAGTTGCGGATGCTGGTCGAGGTATTCCTGACGGATCACCGGCGCGGCCGTGTAGTCCGGGAAGTAGTGCAGGTCGTCTTCCAGCAGCTTCAATTTGAACGCGTTGAGGCGACCGTCGGTGGTGTAGACCAGCCCTGCAAACACCTGGCCGTTGCGCAGTGCGGTGTATACCAGGCCTGCGTCCATCTGCCGGGTATTCTCGCGGGTCAGGTTCATGTCGTAGAGCTTGACCATGCCGGCGAGGCCGTCGGAGCGGTTGGCGAACTCGGTGTCCAGCGCCACCAGGCGGTGTTCCCGGGTATCTGCCGCCATGGCCTTGGTGAGGTCGCTGATAGTGTTGATTTCGGGATGTTCCCTGGCCACCTTGTCCGGCAGCGCCAGGGCGTAGGTGTTGCTGAAGCGCGACGGCGACAGCCAGGTCAGGCCTTTTTTCGCGTCGAGCTCTTTCACCCGGGCGTAGGACTGTGCGCTGTCGAGTTTCTCGTCGATGTGGTTGTAGGCCACCAGCGACACGCCGGTGTATTCCCAGAGCAGGTCCAGTTGCCCGCTTTCCTGGGCACTGCGCGCCAGGTTGCTGCCCAGGCCGCCAGTGACGCGGGTGTCATAGCCTTTGGTGCGCAGGTATTGGGAGGTGATTTCGGCGAGCAGGGTCTGTTCGGTGAACACCCGGGCGCCGATGCGAATGACCGGTTTTTCGGCGGCTTGCGCGATGCCTGCACACAGCAGGACGCAGCTCAATATCAACGTTAGTTTTTTCATGTGAATTCCTTTACCCAGCCTTAAGACGGACGCAGCCCGCGTTCCAGCCAGAGGCGGCTGGCCATGGTCACCAGACCGTCAAGCAGCAACGCCAGCAGCGCGGTGCACGCGGCGCCGAGCAGCAGTTGCGGCTGGTTGTTCAGGGCAATGCCGGGGAAGATCAGGCTGCCCAGGCTGTTGGCGCCGATCAGGAATGCCAGCGGTGCGGTGCCGACGTTGATCGCCAGGGCTACGCGCACGCCGCCGATGATGATCGGCACGGCATTGGGCAATTCCACGCGAAACAGCACCTGGCGCGGGGTCATGCCGATGCCGGTGGCGGCTTCTTTCAGCGAGCCCTGCACATTCTTCAGGCCTTCGTAGGTGTTTCGCACGATGGGCAGCAGGGAGGCGAGAAACAGCGCGAAAATGGCCGGGCCGCTGCCGATGCCGAGGACGCCGAGGGCGATGGCCAGTACGGCCAGGGGAGGGACGGTGTTACCGATATTGAAGATCTGCATGAAGCGCTCGGCGCGCCCGACCATGTTCGGTCGGCTCAGCAGGATGCCGGCAGGGATGCCCACAATCAGGGCGGCCAGCATGGAGACTAAAACCAGAATCAGATGAGCTTGCAGGTAAAACAACAAATCGTCGCGGTACAGTTCGATCGTGTTGATGCCGATCCAGTGGACCAGCAGGGCCAGGAGCGCGACGACAACCGCACCTCCTATCAGCCCTTTGCCATAGCGAATAGCCACAGGCGGACTCCTTTTTTCTTTTGTCGGCGAACACATTCTCCGGCGGCAATGCCATTGCTGGCTGTCGGCGAAAGCGTTCGCGAAAAGCAGCTCGTCGATACCGGCAACGCGGTATGTATCGAGCCATGAGCGCAGCCCCGTCAGGCTAACTTGCTGATTTTTCAGCCCTGTTACGAGTGCGATAACAGGGGAGTGGACGTCTCCACCTTTTAAAAGGTTCCACACTTGGCAGCATTTAGCCACCCCTGATCGGGTGAACGGTGGTCCGACCCGTGGGGTTTGCGCTATACTCGCGCCCCTTTTTTGACTCACCTGCCAGGCGATTTCCCATGACCCACCAGGCCGCCGAAGTCGCGAAACGCCGCACTTTCGCTATTATTTCCCACCCCGATGCCGGTAAGACCACCATCACCGAGAAGCTGTTGCTGATGGGCAAGGCAATCGCAGTGGCCGGCACGGTGAAATCGCGTAAATCCGACCGCCATGCCACCTCCGACTGGATGGAAATGGAAAAACAACGGGGTATCTCCATTACCACGTCGGTCATGCAGTTCCCGTATCGCGACCACATGGTCAACCTGCTTGACACCCCGGGCCACGAAGACTTCTCCGAAGACACCTACCGCACCCTCACGGCGGTGGACTCGGCGTTGATGGTGCTCGACGGCGGTAAGGGCGTCGAGCCACGCACCATCGCGCTGATGGACGTGTGCCGCCTGCGCGACACGCCGATCGTCAGCTTCATCAACAAACTCGACCGCGACATCCGCGACCCGATCGAATTGTTGGATGAAATCGAAGCCGTCCTGAAGATCAAGGCCGCGCCGATCACCTGGCCGATTGGTTGCTACCGCGACTTCAAGGGTGTGTACCACCTGGCCGACGACTACATCATTGTCTACACCGCCGGCCACGGTCATGAACGCACCGATGTGAAAATCATCGAGAAGCTCGATTCCGATGAAGCCCGAGCCCACCTGGGTGACGAGTACGACCGCTTTGTCGACCAGTTGGAACTGGTGCAGGGCGCCTGCCACGCGTTCAACCAGCAGGAATTCCTCGACGGCCAACTGACCCCGGTGTTTTTCGGGACGGCCTTGGGCAACTTCGGTGTCGACCATGTGCTTGATGCCGTGGTGGATTGGGCGCCGAAACCGCTGGCCCGTGTCGCCAACGAGCGCACCGTGGAGCCGGTCGAAGAGAAATTCAGCGGTTTCGTGTTCAAGATCCAGGCGAACATGGACCCCAAGCACCGCGACCGTATTGCCTTCATGCGCATCTGCTCGGGTCGCTACGAAAAAGGCATGAAGATGCGCCACGTGCGCACCGGCAAGGACGTGCGCATCGGCGACGCCCTGACGTTCTTCTCCTCCGAGCGTGAACAACTCGAAGAGGCCTACGCCGGCGACATCATCGGCCTGCACAACCACGGCACCATCCAGATCGGCGACACCTTCACCGAAGGCGAAGCGCTGGGCTTCACCGGCATCCCGCACTTCGCCCCGGAACTGTTCCGTCGCGTACGCCTGCGTGACCCGCTCAAGTCCAAGCAATTGCGCCAGGGTTTGCAGCAGCTGGCGGAAGAGGGGGCTACCCAGGTGTTCTTCCCCGAGCGCAGCAACGACATCATCCTCGGCGCTGTGGGTGTGCTGCAGTTCGACGTGGTCGCCAGCCGTTTGAAAGAGGAATACAAGGTTGAGTGCTCGTATGAGCCGATCACCGTGTATTCGGCGCGCTGGATCGATTGCGCCGATAAGAAGAAGTTGGAAGAGTTCTCCAACAAGGCCGTGGAAAACCTGGCGATTGACGGCGGTGGGCACTTGACCTACCTGGCGCCGACGCGGGTGAACCTGGCGCTGATGGAAGAGCGCTGGCCGGATGTGAAATTCCGCGCGACGCGTGAGCATCACTAAGGTCTGAGCGGTAGATCCAAGGGCGAAGCTGTGATGGCTTCGCCCTTTTTTTAGGGTGGGGTTTACCTATACGTTGCTGCGGTAACGGCTGCAATTGTCTGCCGAAAGTTGTACAAAATGTGGGAGGGGGCTTGCTCCCGATGGCAGTGGGTCAGTCAACTTATGTGTAGCTGACCCACTGCCATCGGGAGCAAGCCCCTCCCACATTTGGATCTCCATTTGTCTGATAGGTATCACACCGTTTTTGATCTGCTTGGCTCTGGCTCTGGCTCTGGCTCTGGCTCTGGCTCTGGCTCTGGCTTTTGATCTTGATCTTAGGCGCCCCGTTAACCACGCTGGCCGAACGCAGGCTTGAATCCGTGGGTAACCCGGCAGGACGCCGGGTTAGCCGCACTGGGCCAGGGATGGCCCATTGCGGCGGCCCACGGATTCAAGCCTGCGTGCGGGCACACCGAGCGTGAGCGAGGTGCCGAGTGGTGGGGCAAGAGCGTTTTGCTTACTTTTGCGCTTTTCAAAAGTGAGCCGCCGTAAGGGCGGAACCCATATCCGCTATCACCCGAAAACGGATATGCCCCCGATCCAACCCCACCCTGCCCAGCCATTGGCGCTAACCCCACATAGGGTCTAGCGTCTACCTATCGACTGAAAAGGAGCCCCCCGTGCGAAACCTTCAATACGCAATCCATCTGGCATTGGCCGCGGCCCTGGGACTGACGGCTCTCCCCGCGTCGGCGGACAGAGGAACCCCACAATGGAAGGACACCGGCCCAGTCACCAAGAGAAAGCAGAACGAAGTCAATTCCGGCAGTTGGCAACCCCAAGCCCAACCCCAGCCTCAGGTAGATCCGGAGCAGCCGCTTAACGAAGGGGAAGACAGCGAAACCTACGACGACGGCGACACCTGAGTCGCCAAAAGAAAACCCCTCCCGCCAGGCTGATGCGCAACCTGACGGGAAGGGCTGTAGAACGCTATGTAGGGGAGCTGACCTATCCGGGAGTGTCAGTCGCGGCGCTGTCGACTGACCCACCGCCTTCGCGGGCAAGCCCCCTCCCACACGTTACCTAAGCAACGAATTGCTCCGCGTAATGGCAAGCCACCTGCCGATTATCCAGCGGCCGCAGCAGCGGCTCCTCGGTGCTGCACCGTGCGGTCGCGTAAGGGCAGCGCTTGTGGAACGCGCAGCCGGACGGCGGGTTCAGCGGGTTGGGCAGTTCGCCGACGATCTTGATCTTCGGCTTGTTCGGGTCCGGATGAATCGTCGGGGTGGCCGACAGCAGCGCCTGGGTGTACGGGTGCAGCGGACGCGCGTAGATGTCTTCCTTGGGGCCCACCTCAACCGGGCGGCCGAGGTACATCACCATGACGTCGTCGGCAACGTGCTGTACCACCGCCAGGTTGTGGGAAATGAACACATAGGCTGTGTTGAATTCCTGCTGCAGATCCATGAACAGGTTGAGCACCTGGGCCTGGATCGACACGTCGAGCGCGGAGGTCGGTTCATCCGCCACCAGCACTTTCGGTTGCAGCATCATCGCGCGAGCCAGGGCGATGCGCTGGCGCTGGCCGCCGGAGAACATGTGCGGGTAGCGCTGGTAATGCTCAGGGCGCAGGCCCACTTGCTTCATCATCGCCTGCACTTTCTCGCGGCGTTCGGCGGCGGACAGGTTGGTGTTGATCAACAGCGGTTCGCCGAGCTGGTCACCGACTTTCTGGCGCGGGTTCAACGAGGCGTACGGGCTCTGGAACACCATCTGCACGTCTTTGCGCAGTTGCTTGCGCTGGGCCTTGTCGGCGCCGGCGACTTCCTGGCCGGCGATTTTCAGCGAGCCCGAAGACGGCTCTTCGATCAGCGTCAGGGCACGGGCCAGGGTGGACTTGCCGCAACCCGACTCGCCTACCACGGCGAGGGTCTTGCCGGCTTCCAGTTCGAACGACACACCATTGAGCGCGCGTACCAGTGCATGGCCCTTGAACAGGCCACGGGACACTTCGTAGTGACGGGTCAGGTCGCGGGCGGTAAGAACGACGGCCATTACGCCACCTCCTGGTTCAAGGGGTAGAAGCAGCGCGCCAGGCTGTTGGTTTTAGGGTCGAGCGTCGGGCGCTGGGTGCGGCAGTTTTCCTGCACGTACGGGCAGCGCGGCGACAGCAGGCAGCCCTGCGGACGGTCGTAGCGGCCCGGCACGATGCCCGGCAGCGTGGCCAGGCGCGTGGCGCCCAGGCTGTGCTCGGGGATCGCCTTGAGCAGCGCTTCGCTGTAGGGGTGCGCCGGGATGTCGAACAGTTGCGGCACCTGGCCGACTTCCACGGCCTGGCCGGCATACATCACGCAGACGCGCTGGGCGGTTTCGGCCACCACCGCGAGGTCGTGGGTGATCAGCACCAGGCCCATGTTCTGTTCTTTCTGCAGGGCCAGCAGCAGTTCCATGATCTGCGCCTGGATGGTCACGTCCAGCGCGGTGGTCGGCTCATCCGCGATCAGCAGCTTGGGCTCGCCGGCAATTGCCATGGCGATTGCCACACGCTGGCTCATCCCGCCGGACAGTTGGTGCGGGTAGGCGTCCATACGGCTGGCGGCGCCCGGGATCTCGACTTTTTCCAGCAGCTCGATGGCACGTTTGCGCGCTTGCTTGCCGGACATTTTCAGGTGCAGGCGCAGCACTTCTTCAATCTGGAAACCCACGGTGTAGCTGGGGTTCAGCGCAGTCATCGGGTCCTGGAACACCATCGCCAGGTCTTTGCCGACGATCTGGCGGCGCTGGCGGTTGCTCAGCTTGAGCATGTCCTTGCCGTCGAAGGTCAGCGCATCGGCGGTGACAATGCCTGGATGCTCGATCAGGCCCATCAGCGCCATCATGGTCACGGATTTACCCGAGCCCGACTCGCCAACGATGGCCAGCACTTCGCCTTTGTCGACCGAAATGTCGAGGCCGTCGACCACCGGCACGGCGGTCGAGTCGCCGAAGCGCACATTGAGATTCTTGATTTCTAACAGTGACATGGGAATCTCCTCAGGCGGCGTTCTTGAGTTTCGGGTCCAGCGCATCGCGCAGGCCGTCGCCCATCAAGTTGATTGCCAGCACGCTGAGCAAAATGGTCAGACCCGGCAGGCTCACGACCCACCAGGCGCGTTCGATGTAGTCACGGGCCGAGGCCAGCATGGTGCCCCACTCAGGCGTTGGCGGTTGTACGCCAAGGCCGAGGAAGCCCAGGGCGGCTGCGTCGAGGATCGCCGAGGAGAAGCTCAGCGTGGCCTGCACGATCAGCGGTGCCATGCAGTTGGGCAGCACGGTGATGAACATCAGGCGTGGCAGGCCGGCACCGGCCAGGCGCGCGGCGGTCACGTAGTCGCGGTTCAGTTCGCCCATCACCGCAGCACGGGTCAGACGCACGTAGGACGGCAGCGAGACGATGGCGATGGCGATCACGGTGTTGATCAGGCCAGGGCCGAGGATCGCGACGATGGCAACGGCCAGCAGCAGTGAAGGCAAGGCCAGCATGATGTCCATCAAACGCATGATGGTGGGGCCAAGCAAACGCGGGAAGAACCCGGCGAACAGGCCCAGCAGGATGCCCGGAATCAGCGACATCACCACCGACGACAAGCCGATCAGCAGCGACAGGCGCGAGCCCTGGATCAGGCGCGAGAGCAGATCGCGGCCCAGTTCGTCGGTGCCGAGCAGGAACTGGATCTGCCCACCTTCGAGCCACGACGGCGGGGTCAGCAGGAAGTCACGGTATTGCTCGCTGGGGTTATGCGGTGCAACCCACGGGGCGAAGATCGCGCAGAACACGATCAGCAACATGAACGCCAGGCCGGCAACTGCGCCTTTGTTCTTGGAGAAGGCTTGCCAGAATTCTTTGTACGGGGACGGGTACAGCAGGCTTTGATCGACTGCTGACACTGGAGTAGGTGTGGTCATGGTCATGATCTCAGCGCTGGTGACGGATGCGTGGGTTGGCGAAGCCGTAGAGGATATCCACCACGAAGTTCACCAGGATCACCAGGCAGGCGATCAGCAGGATGCCGTTTTGCACCACCGGGTAGTCCCGCGCGCCAATGGCTTCGATCAGCCATTTGCCGATGCCGGGCCAGGAGAAGATGGTTTCGGTCAGGACTGCACCGGCCAGCAGGGTGCCGACTTGCAGGCCGACCACGGTGAGCACCGGGATCAGCGCGTTGCGCAGGCCGTGGACGAATACCACGCGCGCCGGCGACAGGCCCTTGGCCTTGGCGGTACGGATGTAGTCCTCACGCAGCACTTCGAGCATGGACGAACGGGTCATCCGCGCGATCACCGCCAGTGGGATGGTGCCGAGCACGATGGCCGGCAGGATCAGGTGGTGCAGCGCGTCCCAGAACGCGTCCGGCTCGTCAGCCAGCAGCGTGTCGATCAGCATGAAGCCGGTGCGCGGCTCGATGTCGTAGAGCAGGTCGATACGCCCGGACACCGGGGTCCAGCCCAGGCTCACCGAGAAGAACATGATCAGGATCAGGCCCCACCAGAAGATTGGCATCGAATATCCCGCCAGGGAGATGCCCATCACCCCGTGGTCGAACAGGGATCCTCGCTTGAGTGCCGCGATCACCCCGGCCAGAAGGCCCAGGATGCCGGCGAACAACAGGGCGGCCATGGACAGTTCCAGGGTCGCGGGAAAGAGGGCGGTGAACTCGGTCCACACGCTGGTGCGCGTGCGCAGCGATTCGCCAAGGTCGCCCTGGGCGAGCTTGCCGACGTAGTCCAGGTATTGCGCATACAGGGGCTTGTTAAGGCCAAGGCGTTCCATTGCCTGTGCGTGCATCTCGGGGTCGACGCGGCGTTCGCCCATCATGACTTCTACGGGGTCGCCGGGGATCATGCGAATCAACGCAAACGTCAGCAACGTGATGCCGAAGAACGTGGGGATCAATAACCCCAGTCGGCGGGCAATAAAACTAAACATCTTGTCGTTTACCTCAATCAGCCGGTTAGGCAGGTTCGGCACCGTCAATGTCGACGGTGCCGAGCGTTTCTCTTATTTACTTCACCTGGGTGGTGGCGAAGTTATTTGTGGTCAGAGGGCTTTGGATATAACCCTCGACGTTTTTACGCATGGCGGTGAACATTTTCGGGTAGGCCATGGGAATCCACGGTTGATCCTTGTCGAAAACGTCCATGGCTTGTTCATAGAGTGCGGCGCGCTGAGCGGGTTCAGCGATGGCGCGCGCCTTGTCGATCAAGTCTTGAAACTCTTTGTTACACCAACGGGCGTAGTTTTCGCCGTTTTTCGCTGCATCGCAACTCAAGTTAGGCGTGAGGAAGTTATCCGGGTCACCGTTGTCACCGGCCCAGCCGGCGGAAACCATGTCGTGCTCGCCGTTTTTAGCACGCTTGAGCATTTCGCCCCATTCCATAACTTTGATATTCACCTTCAGGCCAATCTGCGCCAGATCCGCCTGCATGCGCTGTGCGCCGAGCATCGGGTTCGGGTTGGTCGGGCCGCCGCCGTTACGGGTGAACAGGGTGAACTCAGTGCCTTCCGGCACGCCGGCTTCCTTGAGCAGGGCACGGGCCTTGTCGAGGTCACGCGGCGGGTTTTTCAGCTTGTCGCTGAAGCCCAGCAGGGTCGGCGGGTACGGGCCGGTGGCGTCAACGGCGTTGCCTTTGCCATACAGCGATTCGTTGTAGCCCTTTTTGTCGAACGCGATATTGATCGCGTGACGCACCCGCGCGTCGCTCATGTATTTGTGGGTGGTGTTCAGGGCGGTGTAGGCGGTGGTCATCGCCGCGAGTTCAGCGACCTTCAGGTTCGGATCGTTCTTGATGCTGGGCAGGTCATCGGGCTTGGGATACAGCGCGATCTGGCATTCGTTGGCCTTGAGCTTTTGCAGGCGCACGTTGTTGTCGACCGCAATGGCCAGGATCAACGGGTCGGCTGGAGGCTTTCCACGGAAATACTCCGGGTTGGCCTTGAAGCGCACCTGGGCGTCTTTCTGGTAGCGGGTGAAGATGAACGGCCCGGTGCCGATCGGTTTGCTGTTGAGCTCTTCGGTCTTGCCGGCAGCGAGCAGCTTGTCGGCGTATTCGGCGGAGTGGATGGCGGTGAACGGCATCGCAACATCGGCCAGGAACGGTGCTTCAGGGCGCGTTAGCGTGAAGACCACGGTGTGGTCGTCGGTCTTCTCCACGCTCTTGAGCAGATCCTTGAAGCCCATGCTTTCAAAGTACGGGTAGCCCACGTTGGACTTGTTGTGCCATGGGTGTTTCGGGTCCAGCTGGCGCTGGAAGCTCCAAAGCACATCATCGGCATTCATGTTGCGCGTGGGTTTGAAGTAGTCGGTGGTGTGGAACTTGACGTCGTCGCGCAGATGGAACGTGTAGGTCAGGCCGTCCTCACTGATTTCCCAGGAGCTGGCGAGCGCGGGCACGATCTCGGTAGTGCCGGGCTTGAAGTCCACCAGACGGTTGAACATGGTTTCGGCCGCCGCGTCGGCGGTGACGGCGGTGGTGTACAGCACCGGGTCAAAACCTTCCGGGCTGGCTTCGGTGCAGACCACCAGCGGTTTGGCCGAAACGCCGATCGCAACGCTCAACAGCGCAGCAGCAATGGCGGCTTGTAGCGGGAGCATTTTCATTCAGAGCCCTCTGCAATCGATGGGACCAGACAAACGTAGACGGCGGGCTCCTGGGAGCCCGCCGTCTACCTGGTGCTAATTAAAGGATGTTGAACGGGATGGTGGTGACCAGGCGGAATTCACGCAGGTTACCGTCAGACTGATTTTCGCTGGCGCGGTGCGTCACGTAGGTGGCGCGAACGGTGGTGGCTTTCAGAGGGCCGCTCTGGATGGCGTACGAGCTGCCAACGCCGTATTCCTGATGCTTCTCGCCGTCCTGGGACTGGATGCCGTTGTAGGCGAAGCCTTTCACGCCACCGTCGCCGGTGTAGTGAGTGCCGTCGATGCCCCAGCCGCGCGCCGAGTAGATGTTGAACTTCAGGCCTGGCACGCCGTATTCGGCCATGTTGATGCCGTAGGCGATCTGGAACGATTTCTCGTTCGGACCGTTGAAGTCGGACGTCAGGGAGTTGGCCAGGTAGATGCCGTTGGTTTCGTGCAGGTAGTCGAAGTACTCGTTACCGTTCACTTGCTGGTACGAGAAGGTCAGGCTGTGAGCCTGGTGGGTCAGGCCGAGCGACAGCGAGTACGTGTCGTTGTCGATCTTGCCCATCAACTTTTTGCCTTCGTCGACGGTCTTGTAGTAGTTCAGGCCGGTGGTCAGGCTCAGTTGCTGGCTGTCACCCAGTTCATGGGTAGCGCCGAAGTAGTACTGGTTCCAGAAATCCTTGACCTGAGCGCCGAATACGCTGGTTTTCAGGCTCTTGAACGGCTGGTAGTTCACGCCTGCGGTGTAGACGTGGTCAGCTTCCTGGCCATTGCCGTATTCGGAACGGAATTTCGACAGGCTTTGCTCGGTACGTGGCGACACGCGGTCGAAGTAAGCGCCCTGGAACGACAGGTTGCTGAACTCTTCGCTGTTGAGGGCGAAGCCTTCAAAGCTCGACGGCAGTGCACGGTTACCGATGGTGTCAACGATGCCGCTGCTGAAGTTCTGACGGCCGGCGGTCAAGGTGGTGTTCGAGACACGGAATTTGACGTTGGCCAGACCCAGTTTGCTCCACTGGTCGACTGCGTCGCCATCGGAGTCGGCCAGGGTACGGTTGGAGCCACCCTTGATGTCACGCTTGCTGCGGTCCAGCACGATTGCGTTGTAGGCCGCCACTTCAGTGGCCACGCCCACGGTGCCCTGAGTAAAGCCCGAGCTCAGGTTGAGAATGGTGCCTTGTACCCAGTTGGTACGGTAGGCGTCGGTGCGTGCCTGGCCGTGCTTCTGGTAGGTGAACTTGCCGCCACGAAACCGTTGTTCGTTGGAGAACCAGTTACGGGTGGTACCGCCCAGGCTTGCGCCGTCGACAAAACCTTTGGCCTCGCTTTGGGCGCTGGTGCCGGCCAGTGTGGTAGGCACGAAGTCCTGGCTCTGCGTGTCAGCGAAAGCAGTTGCCGTGATGCTGCTGATGGCCAGGGCCAGAAGCGCTTTGTTGCTCAGTTTCATGGGTGGAGCTCCTTTGGTTCTCTTTTTAATGCCGGTCTTTTTTGGTGATCCGGCTATTGGGTGTGTAACTCGTTCAAGCTGTTGCAAACGTTTGCTGTAGGAAATTTCCCTACAAAAGGCCGTACGTTTGCGCGAGAGCCCGATTCGCTCTCTGCAATCCGGTTATTTTCTTATGGGGTAATGCTGACGCCCGAGAACACGTTGCGGCCGAAGGGGCTCACTTTGAAGCCTTCGACTTTGGCGCTTAACGGCTGGTTGACCGTCGAGTGGGCGACTGGCGTGATCGGCACCTGCTGCTTGAGCAGTTGCTGCGCCTGTTTGTACAGAACAGTCCGTTGTTCGCGGTCGGTCACGACCTTGGCTTGCTTGATCAGCTTGTCGTACGCCGGGTCGCACCACATGGAGTAGTTGTTCCCGCCGATGGCGTCGCAGCTGTAGAGCGTGCCCAGCCAGTTGTCCGGGTCACCATTGTCACCGGTCCAGCCGATCAGGCTCACATCGTGCTCACCGTTCTTGGTGCGCTTGATGTATTCCCCCCACTCGTAGCTGACGATCTTCACTTTCAGGCCGATCTTGGCCCAATCGTTCTGCAGCATTTCGGCCATCAGCTTGGCGTTGGGGTTGTACGGACGTTGCACCGGCATCGCCCACAGGGTGATCTCGGTGCCTTCCTTCACGCCGGCGGCCTTGAGCAGTTCCCTGGCTTTTTCCGGGTTGTAGGCGGCGTCCTTGATGCTGTCGTCGTAGGACCACTGCGTCGGCGGCATGGCGTTCACCGCCAGTTGCCCCGCGCCCTGGTACACGGCGTTAAGGATGCTCTGCTTGTTCACCGCCATGTCCAGCGCCTGACGCACTTCGAGCTGGTCGAACGGCTTGTGGCGCACGTTGTAGGCGATGTAGCCCAGGTTGAAGCCGGGCTTGGTCAGCAACTGCAGGTTCGGATCGGCCTTGAGCGCGTCGACGTCGGCCGGGCGCGGGTGCAGGGTGACCTGGCATTCGCCGGCCTTGAGCTTCTGCACACGCACCGACGCATCGGTGTTGATGGCGAAGATCAACTGGTCGAGCTTGACCCGGCTCGGGTCCCAATACTGCTTGTTGGCCACATAACGGATCTGCGAATCCTTCTGGTAGCGCTGGAACACAAACGGCCCGGTGCCGATCGGCTTCTGGTTGATGTCGCTGGGCTTGCCGTCCTTCTGCAACTGCTCGGCGTATTCGGCCGAGAGGATGGCGGCAAAGCTCATGGCAATGTTCTGCACGAACGCGGCGTCCACCGTGTTCAGGGTCATCACCACGGTGTAGGGGCCGGTTTTCTCGACCTTGGCGATGTTCTTGTTCAGGCTCATCCCGTTGAAGTATGGAAACTCGGTGGGGTAGGCCTTGCGAAACGGGTGGTCGGGGTCAAGCATGCGGTTGAAGGTGAACAGCACGTCGTCGGCATTGAAGTCCCGCGTCGGCTTGAATTCCTTGTTGCTGTGGAATTTCACCCCTTCACGCAGGTGAAAGGTGTAGGTCAGGCCGTCTTCGGAAATATCCCACTTGGTCGCCAGGCCCGGCACAACATTGGTCTCACCTTTTTCAAACTCGACCAGACGGTTGTACAGCGGCTCGGCCGCATCGTTGTCGGTGGCGGTGGTGTATTGCGCAGTGTCGAAGCCTGCCGGGCTGCCCTCGGAGCAGAACACCAGGCTCTTCTTGTCGGCGGCCTGGCCCAGCGTGGCCACAGCCAGCAGGCTGGTGCCGAAAATCGCGGATAGAACGGTGGTATGGCGCATGACGATCCCAATCCTTGTTTGTAGTTATCGATCAGCAAGCAATCAACCGGGCGTCCTGCCAGGAAGACATTACTGATCCCACACACAGCAAGTGCCTTTCCGAACGTGGCATGTCTGCTGTCGTACGACGTTAGGGGTCGCGGACTTTGCAGTAAATGCGCAAATACGGATGGACCGTGTAGGCAGCGGAAGCACATATCGCAGTCCATTGCTGTAGGACGCAATGGATGCATATGTAGTCTTTTGCCTACGATCCGGGCAGAAACAATAACGGCGACGTTATGAAACGTCGCCGCCAGTGATGTTTACTTGCCGCTTACGCTGACGCCGTAGAAGGAGTTCAAGCCAAACGGGCTGATCTTGAAGTCCTGCACGGTGTTGCGCATGGGTTGATACACCGTCGAGTGCGCGATGGGTGTCATCGGTACTGCATCTTTGAGGATATGTTGCGCCTGCTTGTACAGCTCGGTGCGTTTGGCGACATCCGATGTAGCCTTGGCTTCTTTTACGATGCCGTCGAATTTCTTGTCGCACCATTTGGAGAAGTTGTTGCCGGCCAGGGAGTCGCAGCCGAACAGCACGTTCAGCCAGTTGTCCGGGTCACCATTGTCGCCGCTCCAGCCAATGATCATGGCCTGGTTCTCGCCGCCTTTGGAGCGCTTGATGTACTCGCCCCACTCGTAGCTGACGATGTTGACCTTCAGGCCGATCTGTTTCCAGTCGTTCTGCAGCATCTCGGCCATCAGCTTGGCGTTGGGGTTATACGGACGCTGTACCGGCATGGCCCACAGGGTGATCTCGGTGCCTTCCTTGACGCCGGCTTCCTTGAGCAGTTCCTTGGCCTTGGCAGGATCGTACTTGGCATCCTTGATGGTGGTGTCGTAGGACCACTGGGTCGGCGGCATGGCGTTGACGGCCAGTTGGCCGGCGCCCTGGTACACGGAGTCGATGATCTGCTGCTTGTTCACCGACATGTCCAGTGCTTCACGTACGCGCAGGTCGGACAGCGGGTTGGCTGCGGTCTGGCCCTTGAGTACCGGCATGACGTTGTAGGCGATGTAGCCCAGGTTGAAACCGGCCTGGTGCGGCAGTTTCAGGTCCTTGTCTTCGCCCAGCGCCTTGAGGTCGGCCGGACGCGGGAACAGGGTGATCTGGCATTCGTTTTTCTTGAGCTTCTGGATACGCACCGACGGGTCGGTGGTAATGGCGAAGATCAGGTTGTCGATCTTCACGTCTTCAGGTTTCCAGTAGTCCTTGTTGCCGGTGTAGCGAATGTTCGAGTCTTTCTGGTAGCTCTTGAACACGAACGGGCCGGTGCCGATCGGCTTCTGGTTGATGTCGGCAGGTTTGCCTTCCTTCAACAGTTGGGCGGCGTATTCGGCGGACTGGATCGAGGCGAAGCTCATGGCCAGGTTCTGGATGAACGCCGCGTCCACGGTGCCAAGGGTGAACTTGACGGTGTGGTCATCGACTTTCTCGATGTTCTTGATGTTGGTGTCCATCCCCATGTCCGTGAAGTACGGGAACTCGGTGGGGTAGGCCTTACGGAATGGATCGTCTTTGTTGATCATCCGGTTGAAGGTGAACAGTACGTCGTCGGCCGAGAATTCACGAGTCGGCTTGAAGTACGGGGTGGTGTGGAACTTGACGCCTTCGCGCAGGTGGAAGGTGTACGTCAGGCCATCCGGGGACACGTCCCAGCTGGTGGCCAAGCCAGGAACCACGGCGGTGCCGCCACGTTCGAACTGGCTCAGACGGTTGAACATGGTTTCGGCCGAAGCATCGAAGTCTGTTCCGGTGGTGTACTGGCCTGGATCGAAACCGGCCGGGCTCCCTTCGGAGCAGAACACCAGGTTAGTTGCCGCAAGGGCTGCAGGGGCGGCGGCCATTAGGCCCGCGCTCACTAATAACGGAAGGACTGCGTGTTTGAGCATGTTGGCCTCATGATTTGTTGTCATTTTTGGTGGTGAGGGCGACCTCGTGAGTCGGCCTGCGGATACTTATGCAGGCGCCATACCCATTGCAAGATGCTGAACCGCTGCAGGGCTCAAAGTGTGGTACGAGCGTACAGGAATGTCGCATTTATGAAAGTTTTGACATAAATGCATATATTTAGAGCGTTTTTTCGGTGCATCGGGCGCACCAGAAACGCCCAGTCGAGGCGCCTGGCGCACCCGGTTGGGGCGGTTGTGTTACTTCTCCAGACTCACGCCGTAGAACGGTGTCAGCCCAAACGGACTGATCTTGAAGTCCTGCACTTCCTTACGCAGCGGCTGGAAAACCGTCGAGTTTGCAATAGGCGTTATAGGCACCTGTTCCTTAAGGATTTTTTGTGCCTGTTGATACCACTTGATGCGCTGCTCGCGGTCATTGCTGACCTTGGCCTGCTGCACCAGCTTGTCGTAGGCCGGGTTACACCACTTGGCGTAGTTGCTGCCCTTGACCGCGGCACAACTGTAGAGCACGCCCAGCCAGTTATCCGGGTCACCGTTGTCGCCGGTCCAGCCGTAGATCATGGCGTCGTGTTCGCCGTTTTTAGCGCGTTTGATGTATTCGCCCCACTCATAGCTGACGATATTGGCCTTGATGCCGACCTTGGCCCAGTCCTGCTGGATCATCTGCGCCGACATGCGCGCGTTGGGGTTGGACGCACGCTGAACGGTCATCGCCCACAGGTTGATCGTGGTGCCGGGGGCAATACCTGCTTCTTTCAGTAGCGCCTTGGCCCTGGTCGGGTCATACGGGGCGTCCTTGATCGTCGGGTCATAAGACCACTGCGCCGGCGGCAGGGCGTTCTGCGCCAATTGTCCGGCGCCCTGATACACGGCTTTGATGATCGCCGGCTTGTCGATGGCCATGTCCAGCGCCTGGCGCACCTTGAGCTGATCCAGCGGCGGGTGGGTCACGTTGTAGGCGAGAAAACCCAGGTTGAACCCGGCCTGCTGCTGCACGCGCAGGTTGGGGTCCTGCTTGATCACTTCAATGTCCTGCGGGCGAGGGTAGCCGCTCACCTGGCATTCACCGGCCTTGAGCTTTTGCAGGCGTGAGGCCGCATCCGGGGTGATCGCGAACACCAGGTTGTCGAGTTTCACATCCTCGGGCTTCCAATACTGTTTATTGGCCACGTAGCGAATCTGCGAGTCCTTCTGGTAACGCTTGAACACAAACGGCCCGGTGCCGACGGGTTTCTGGTTGATGTCTTCGGCCTTGCCTTGCTTGAGCAACTGCGCGGCGTATTCGGCGGACTGGATCGAGACGAAGCTCATGGCCAGGTTCTGCACGAATGAGGCATCGACGTTGTTCAGGTTGAAACGCACGGTATGCGCGTCGATTTTCTCGACGTTCCTGATCGTGGTGTTCAGGCCCATGTCGGTGAAGTACGGCGATTCGGACGGGTAGGCCTTGCGAAACGGGCTGTCGGCGTCGAGCAGACGATTGAAGGTGAACAGCACGTCATCGGCATTGAAGTCGCGAGTCGGCGTGAAGAAATCAGTGGTGTGGAACTTCACGCCATCGCGCAGATGGAAGGTGTACGCCAGACCGTCTTTGGAGATATCCCAGCGGGTTGAAAGGCCGGGTTCGACTTCGGTGCCGCCGCGCTTGAACTGGGTCAGGCGGTTGAACACGGTTTCGGCCGAGGCGTCGAAGTCGGTGCCGCTGGTGTACTGGCTGGGGTCGAAACCGGCGGGGCTGGCTTCGGAGCAGTAGACCAGCGTTGTCGCCGCCTGGGCCATTGGCAGGAAGGCCAGCAGGCCTGCGGCGAGCAGCAGTGGTTTGATGGCAATTCTTTCCATGGAGACCCCTTAAATGGCAGGCATATAAAAGCTGCCCAAACGAAAACGGCGGTTACCGAGGTTACCGCCGTTTAGGTGTGCCAGGTAGGGGTTACTGCATCTGCACTTCGATCACGCCATCGGCGCTCATATTGACCTGACTGGTGCCAGCCTCTACCTCTGGCGTCGGCGCTGAATCAGCCATGGCCGCCTTCATCATCATCGCGCCATTGCGTGCGTAGGGCATCGGGTAGCCATTGGTGTTGAAGTTGAGGTTGACGATCTTGTAGCCCTTGCCACCCAAGGCATCGGTCGCCAATTGCGCACGGGCCTTGAACGCGGCCACTGCGTCCTTGAGCAACGCATCTTCGCTGGTCTTGCGCGTGGTGTCGGCGATAGCGAAGTCCATGTTCTGCATTTTCAGGGTGTTCAGCAGCTCGCCGGTGAGCTTGGACAGCGCCGGGAAGTCCGCGCTTTCCAGGCGCAGTTCGGCGCGTTCACGCCAGCCGGTGATCTTCTGGTTTTTGTTGTCGTAGATCGGGTAGCTGTTGCGGCTGCCCTGGCGCAGGGTCACGGCCTTGACTTCACGGGCCTGGCCGAGCGCGGTGTTCATGGTGTTGGTGATGTCGGCGGCGAGCTTGGCCGGGTCGCTGTTCTGCGATTCGGTGTAGAGGGTGACGATCATCTTGTCGCGGGCGACTTCCTGGCTGACTTCGGCGCGCAGGGAAATCTGGTTGTAATGCAGTTCGTCGGCGGCCAGCGCCGGCAGGCTGGCCAGGGTGCTGGCGCCGAGGGTGAGCAGGGCTGCGCTGCGAGTGAAACGAGACATGGAAGCTCCTTGGGGACAGTGGTGTTGGTATGACTGTAGACGTTGGTGTGGGGTTCTTCGGGTTTACACATTACCTACAATGCGGCGCATGCCGACGAACGGCGGTCTGTGCGGCCTGCGTCAAAGAGCCACACGCGCCCTGTCTGCGCTGCTGCTTCGTTTATACTCCTGGCGATCCGCCTGCAGCGCTCATCGGGAGAGCCCATGCTCGCCGCCGTAAAACTGACTTCCGCCACCCGCCAGAACCTCTGGCGCCTGACGTTTATCCGCACCCTGGTACTGGCCGCACAGGCCGGCTCCGTGGGGCTCGCCTATTGGTTCGATCTGCTGCCGCTGCCCTGGCTGCCGCTGGGTGTGACGCTGGGGTTCTCTACGGTGTTGTGCGTGTTTACCGTGATCCGGTTGCGTACCACCTGGCCGGTCACCGAGTTGGAGTATGCGCTGCAGTTGGCCTGCGACCTGTTTATCCACAGTGTGTTGCTTTATTTCTCCGGCGGTTCCACCAACCCGTTCGTTTCCTATTACCTGGTGCCGCTGACCATCGCCGCCGTGACCTTGCCATGGCGCTATTCGGTGGTGCTGTCGGGGATTGCGCTGACCCTCTACACCCTGCTGCTGGCCCAGTTCTATCCGTTGCAAACCTTCCCCATCGCGCGGGAAAACCTGCAGATCTACGGGATGTGGTTGAGCTTTGCGCTGTCGGCGGCGGTCATCACCTTTTTTGCCGCACGCATGGCTGAAGAACTGCGCCGCCAGGAAGAACTGCGTGCCATTCGCCGCGAAGAGGGCCTGCGCGACCAGCAACTGCTGGCCGTCGCCACCCAGGCCGCCGGCGCTGCCCATGAGCTGGGTACGCCGTTGGCGACCATGAGCGTATTGCTCAAGGAAATGACCCAGGATCATCATGACCCGGCCTTGCAGGACGACCTCGGCGTGCTGCAGGAGCAGGTCAAGCAGTGCAAGCTGACCTTGCAGCAACTGGTGCGCGCCGCCGAAGCCAATCGCCGCCTGGCGGTGCAGATGCAGGACGTCACCCAATGGCTCGACGAAGCCCTGAACCGCTGGCACCTGATGCGCCCCGAAGCCAGTTACCGCTTCACCCTGCTGGGCCAGGGCAACGTGCCGCGCATGGCGCCGCCGCCTGACCTCACCCAGGCGTTGCTCAACCTGTTGAACAACGCCGCCGACGCCTGCCCCGAAGGCCTGGGCGTGCAGTTGGACTGGGACGCGGAACACGTCACCATCAGCATCCGTGACCACGGCGCCGGCGTGCCGCTGGCCATTGCCGAGCAGATCGGCAAACCCTTCTTTACCACCAAGGGCAAAGGCTTCGGCCTGGGCCTGTTTTTGAGCAAGGCCAGCGTGACCCGCGCGGGCGGCTCAGTGAAACTCTACAGTCATGAGGAAGGTGGCACGCTCACCGAGCTGCGCCTGCCCCGTGTCGCACGAGGAGATAGCGATGAGTGACGAGATTCAAGTCGAAGGCGAAGAACTGCCGCACCTGTTGCTGGTAGACGACGACGCCACCTTTACCCGCGTGATGGCGCGCGCCATGAGCCGTCGCGGCTTTCGCGTGAGCACCGCAGGTTCCGCCGAAGAAGGCTTGAGCATCGCCCAGGCCGATCTGCCGGACTACGCCGCACTCGACCTTAAAATGGACGGCGACTCGGGTCTGGTGCTGTTGCCCAAGCTGCTGGAACTCGACCCGGAAATGCGCGTAGTGATCCTCACCGGGTACTCCAGCATCGCCACCGCCGTCGAGGCCATCAAGCGCGGCGCCTGCAACTACCTGTGCAAGCCGGCCGACGCCGACGACGTGCTGGCCGCGCTGCTCTCCGAGCACGCCGACCTCGACACCCTGGTGCCGGAAAACCCGATGTCGGTGGACCGCCTGCAGTGGGAGCATATCCAGCGTGTACTGACCGAGCACGAAGGCAATATCTCGGCCACCGCCCGCGCCCTCGGCATGCATCGCCGTACCTTGCAACGCAAGTTGCAAAAGCGTCCGGTGCGCCGCTGAACCTAAGCTGAACGACCCGTCTCAGGCCGCACGGAGCCTTGAACCGATCCCTTATGATCGGTTCAAACGCCTGCCATTTTTCCTACAGAGCCTGAACGATGAACCAGAACGCAGAGTATTCCGCGGTCAATGACGCCGTGCATGGGCAATTCTTCCGTCGAACCTGGGCGATGATCACGCCGTATTGGCGCAGTGAGGAGAAGGGCAGGGCGTGGTTGTTGCTGGCGGCAGTGATCGCGCTGTCACTGTTCAGCGTGGCGATCTCCGTGTGGATCAACCACTGGTACAAGGATTTCTACAACGCACTGGAGAAGAAGGACACCGCCGCGTTCTGGCAACTGATCGGCTATTTTTGCGGGATCGCGACGGTGGCCATTCTCGGTGCGGTCTACCGCTTGTACCTGACGCAGATGCTGACCATCCGCTGGCGCGCCTGGCTGACCGAAAAACACTTCGCGCGCTGGCTGGCGCACAAGAATTATTACCAACTGGAGCAGGGCGGTTACACCGACAACCCCGACCAGCGGATTTCCGAAGACCTCAACAGCTTCACGTCCAACACCTTGAGCCTGGGTCTGGGACTGCTGCGCAACGTCGTCAGCCTGGTGTCGTTTTCCGTGATCCTGTGGGGCGTGTCGGGCAGCATTGAAGTGTTCGGTTTCACCATCCCCGGGTACATGTTCTGGTGTGCGCTGGTCTACGCCGGGGTCGGCAGCTGGTTGACCCACCTGATCGGGCGTCGCTTGATCGGCTTGAGCAACCAGCAGCAACGCTTCGAAGCCGACTTGCGTTTCTCCATGGTGCGGGTGCGCGAGAATGCCGAGAGCATCGCCCTGTACAACGGCGAGCCCAACGAGAACCAGCGCCTGAAGACGCGCTTCGGCAGGGTATGGCACAACTACTGGGACATCATGAAAGTGTCCAAGCGCCTGACCTTTTTTACCGCCGGTTATGAGCAGATCGCTATCGTGTTCGCGTTTATCGTGGCGGCCCCGCGTTACTTCGCCGGCAAGATCGAGCTGGGCGAGCTGATGCAGATCAACTCGGCGTTCGGCAACGTGCAGGGCAACTTCAGCTGGTTTATCAGTGCCTACACCGACCTCGCCGCCTGGCGCGCCACCAGCGACCGTTTGTTGAGCTTCCAGCAAGCCATGACCGAAAACGAGCAGCGTCCGGCCGCTATTGAGGTGAATGCCGAAGGCGAACGTCTGATGGTGCAGGGCCTGGGCATGAACCTGGCCGATGGCCGTCACTTGCTCACCGACGCGAATATGATTGTCGAGCCGGGCCAGCGCCTGATGCTCAGCGGTCGCTCCGGCAGCGGCAAGAGCACCCTGCTGCGTGCCATGGGCCGCTTGTGGCCGGCGGGTCACGGCAGTATTCGCCTGCCAGCGGCACGTTATCTGTTCCTGCCGCAAAAGCCTTACCTGCCGATCGGCACGTTGAAGGCGGTGTTGAGTTATCCACAGGACGACAGCGCCTACACGGCCGAACGTTATGCACAGGTGCTGGAAACCTGCCGCCTGCCGCAGCTGGTTGCGCGCCTGGACGAGGCCAACCATTGGCAGCGCATGCTTTCGCCCGGCGAGCAGCAGCGTCTGGCTTTTGCCCGCGCCTTGTTGTTCGCGCCGCAGTGGCTGTACATGGACGAGGCGACATCGGCCATGGATGAGGAGGATGAGGCCAGCCTGTATCAAGCCTTGATCGATGAGCTGCCGGGGCTGAGCATCGTCAGCGTCGGCCATCGCAGCAGCCTCAAGCGCTTCCATGGGCGGCATGTGCGGATCGAGGGTGGCTGGTTGCAGGAGCAACCCGTTTCCTGAACCTTGGCTGCGGTCAGGGTGGGAGGGGGCTTGCTCCCGATAGCGGGGTGTCAGTTACAGCTGAGCTGACTGATGCATTGCTATCGGGAGCGAGCCCCCTCCCACATTTGATTTTTGTTGTGTTGGAGAAGCGAGTCTCAAACAAAAAGCCCGGCTGATCATCGATCAGCCGGGCTTTTTGTCGTGCCTGAAAAGACTTACTTCTTCAAGCCGTAATGCTCATCCAGCATGCCGGGGGCGTTCGGCGTTTTTGGCGCGTAGTCCCGTGGTGGCTCCTGGTTTTCCCGGGGTGGGGTCAGGCGTTCCCGTGGCGCTTGCGGTGCATCGGAATGCAGCGCGGCCAGCAGACGCTGGCGGGTGATGTCATCCAGGGCCAGGCGGTTGGCGCCATCGGCCAGATGATCCTGTACATCCTGGTAGCTCTGGGTGAGTTTCTTGACCAGGGTCGCGGTGCTGTTGAAGTGGGTAACAACCTCGTTCTGATAACTGTCAAAACGTTCCTGAATGTCATCCAGCTGACGCTGCGTGCGGTTAGGCGCGGCATTCGGCAGCAGGCGAGCAACCAGAAATCCAATGGCGACACCGGCAACCAGGGCAAGAGTCGGCAACAACCAAACTAAGAGCGAGTGTTCCACGAGTCCTTCCTCTATAAACGGCTTTGCTTTACGTTAACGGCTCGGACCTGCGCTGTATACCGCGATTAAGCTCGCAATGATGCCATGCACAGACTTTTAGCTAGACGAGTCGACCCTTTGAGAGGTCACGGAGTTCATCTCTTGCTCATGCGTGAAACCCCCGTTTTGATCGATGGCCCGGTGGGCCAATTGGAAGCCCTGTACCTGGATCACCCCGAGCCACGCGGCCTGGCGCTGATCTGCCATCCCAACCCGGTGCAGGGCGGGACCATGCTCAATAAAGTCGTTTCGACCCTGCAGCGCACCGCACGCGATGCTGGTTTGATTACGCTGCGTTTTAATTACCGTGGCGTCGGCGCCAGTGCTGGCACCCATGACATGGCCTCCGGTGAAGTCGACGATGCCGAAGCGGCTGCCACCTGGCTGCGGGAAAAACACCCTGACCTGCCGATCACCCTGCTCGGCTTTTCGTTCGGCGGTTATGTGGCCGCCAGCCTCGGCGGGCGCCTGGAAGCCAGGGGCGAACAACTCGCGCATTTGTTCATGGTCGCCGCTGCGGTGATGCGCCTGCGCGATAACGATGTGCTGCCGCTGGGTTGCCCGCTGACCGTGATCCAGCCGGAAACCGACGAAGTGGTCGACCCGCAACTCGTCTACGATTGGTCCGCCGCCTTGAATCGCCCCCATGAGCTGCTGAAAGTGGCAGAATGCGGGCACTTTTTTCATGGCAAGCTCACCGATCTGAAGGATCTGGTGCTGCCGCGCCTCTCGAATTGACAGCAGTCTGATAAGCGATTACCCATGACGACTCGTACCCGTATCCTCACCGGCATTACCACCACCGGCACGCCGCACCTGGGCAATTACGCCGGTGCGATTCGCCCGGCGATCCTCGCCAGCCAGGACGCCAATGCCGACTCCTTCTATTTCCTGGCCGACTACCACGCCCTGATCAAGTGCGATGACCCGCAGCGCATCCAGCGCTCGCGCATGGAAATCGCCGCGACCTGGCTGGCCGGTGGCCTGGATGTGAACCGGGTGACGTTCTATCGCCAGTCCGACATCCCGGAAATCCCCGAGCTGACCTGGCTGCTGACCTGCGTGGCGGCCAAGGGCCTGCTCAACCGCGCCCACGCGTACAAGGCTTCGGTGGACAAGAACGTGGAGGCCGGCGAAGACCCGGATGCGGGCATCAGCATGGGCCTGTACAGCTACCCGGTGCTGATGGCAGCGGACATCCTGATGTTCAACGCGCACAAGGTGCCGGTCGGTCGCGACCAGATCCAGCACGTGGAGATGGCCCGGGATATCGGCCAGCGTTTCAACCACCTGTTCGGCAAGGGCAAGGAGTTTTTTACCATGCCCGAGGCGCTGATCGAAGAAAGCGTTGCCACCTTGCCGGGCCTGGATGGCCGCAAGATGTCCAAGAGCTACGACAACACCATCCCGTTGTTCACCAGCGCCAAGGACATGAAGGACGCGATCTCGCGCATCGTCACCGATTCCCGCGCACCGGGCGAAGCCAAGGATCCGGACAATTCACACCTGTTCACCCTGTACCAGGCGTTTGCCAGCAAGGCCGAGGAAGAACAGTTCCGCGCTGAGTTATTACAGGGCCTGGGCTGGGGCGAGGCGAAGAACCGCCTGTTCCAACTGCTCGACGGCCAGCTTGGCGAAGCCCGCGAGCGTTATCACACGTTGATGTCGCGCCCGTCGGACATGGAAGACCTGCTGCTGGTGGGCGCGAAGAAGGCCCGTGCCGTGGCCGCACCGTTTCTGGCTGAACTGCGCGAGGCCGTTGGCCTGCGTTCGTTCGTCGAGCAGGCTGCAGCACCGGTCGCGACGAAAAAGAAAGCCGCGAAAACCGCGCGTTTTGTAAGCTTCCGCGAAGACGACAGTTTCCGCTTTCGTCTCCTGGCCGCCGATGGCGAGCAGTTGCTGTTGTCGCGCAACTTCGCCGATGGCAAAGCGGCGGGCGCGGTAACCAAGCAATTGCACAGCGGCGACGCGCTGGACGTGCGCAATGAAGGCTTGGCCTTCAGCGTATGGCTGGACGGCAACCCGGTGGCCGACAGTGCCGAGTTCGCCGACGAAGCGTCACGCGATGCCGCCATCGCCGCCTTGCGCATTGCGTTGACCCCCCTCGAGGATTAACCCGACCAAGGGTTGATTGCCATTATCCAGGGCCGTCGTTACAGTGACGGCCCGTTTTTGTTGCCTTGCTAACGAAATTATGACGCCCCTAGAACGATATCAAGCTGATCTGAAACGCCCTGAATTCTTCCATGATGCGGCGCAGGAAAATGCCGTGCGTCATTTGCAGCGCCTGTACGACGACCTCGTCGCGGCTTCGCAGAACAAGCCCGGGATGCTCAGCAAGCTGTTTGGCAAGAAAGACCAGACGCCGGTCAAGGGCCTGTACTTCTGGGGCGGCGTCGGCCGGGGCAAGACTTACCTGGTGGACACCTTCTTCGAAGCGCTGCCGTTCAAGGAAAAGGTGCGCACGCACTTTCACCGCTTCATGAAGCGCGTGCACGAAGAGATGAAAACCCTGCCTGGCGAGAAAAACCCGCTGACCATTATTGCCAAGCGCTTTTCCGACGAAGCCAAGGTGATCTGCTTCGATGAATTCTTCGTCTCCGACATCACCGACGCGATGATCCTCGGCACCTTGATGGAAGAGTTGTTCAAGAACGGCGTGACCCTGGTCGCCACCTCGAACATCGTGCCCGACGGTTTGTACAAGGACGGCCTGCAGCGTGCACGCTTCCTGCCGGCCATTGCGCTGATCAAGCAGAACACCGAAATCGTCAACGTCGACAGCGGCGTCGACTACCGCCTGCGTCATCTCGAGCAAGCGGAGTTGTTCCACTTCCCGTTGAACGAAGCGGCCCACGAAAGCCTGAAGAAAAGCTTCCGCGCGCTGACGCCGGAATGCACCCAGGCGGTGGAAAACGACAAGCTGATGATCGAGAACCGCGAAATCATCGCCTTGCGTACCTGCGACGACGTGGCCTGGTTCGAATTCCGCCAACTGTGCGACGGCCCCCGCAGCCAGAACGACTACATCGAACTGGGCAAGATCTTCCACGCGGTGATCCTCAGCGGCGTGGAACAGATGAGTGTGACCACCGACGATATTGCGCGGCGGTTCATCAACATGGTCGATGAGTTCTACGACCGTAACGTCAAGCTGATCATCTCGGCGGAAGTCGAGCTCAAGGATCTCTACACCGGCGGTCGCCTTAATTTCGAGTTCCAGCGCACCCTGAGCCGTTTGCTCGAGATGCAGTCCCACGAGTTCCTGTCGCGCGGGCACAAGCCGTAAGCAGTTTCCAGAGCTGTGGAGTTTTAATGTGGGAGGGGGCTTGCCCCCGATAGCGGTGAATCAGTCAGTGCATCATTGGCTGACAGACTGCTATCGGGAACAAGCCCCCTCCCACATTGGTTTTGTGTCTATCCCCAATTAAGCCGCTTGCTGGAATTGCTGGCGGTATTGGTTCGGTGAAAGTTCGGTGTGCTGCCTGAACAACCGCGCGAAGAAGCTCGCATCGTCATACCCCACCTCATAGCTGATGGTCTTGATGCTCTTGCGGCTGCCCGAGAGCAGGCCCTTGGCCGTCTCGATTCGCAGGCGTTGCAGGTAGTGCAGCGGCTTGTCGCCGGTGGCGGTCTGGAAGCGGCGCATGAAGTTGCGAATGCTCATACCGTGTTCGCGGGCCACGTCTTCGAAGCGAAACTTGTCGGCGAAATGCTCTTCGAGCCAGTGCTGGATCTGCAGGATGATCACGTCCTGGTGCAGCTTCTGCCCGCCAAAGCCAATGCGTCCCGGCGAATAATTGCGCTGCACCTCATAGAGGATGTCGCGGGCCACGGCCTGGGCGATATTGGCGCCGCAGAAGCGTTCTATCAGGTAGATGTAGAGGTCGCAGGCCGAGGTGGTGCCGCCGGCGCAATACAGGTTGTCGGCGTCGGTCAGGTGCTTGTCCTGATTGAGGTGCACCTGGGGAAAGCGCTCGCTGAAGGCCGTGAAGAAGCGCCAGTAGGTGGTCGCCTCCTTGCCATCGAGCAGACCGGCTTCGGCCAGCCAGAACACCCCGGTGGCCTCGCCGCAGAGTACGGCGCCGCGTGCGTGTTGTTCGCGCAGCCACGGCAGCACTTGCGGGTAGCGGGTGCACAGGGTCTCGAAGTCGTCCCAGAAGGCCGGCAACACGATGATGTCGGCGTCTTCCAGGCCGCCGTCCACCGGCATGATCACATCGCTGAAGCTGCGCACCGGTTGGCCGTCGGGGCTGACCAGGCGGGTTTCGAAGCCCGGGGTCAGGCCCAGGCCCTGCTGTTTGCCGTAGCGCAGGCTGGCGAGGTGAAAGAAATCCTTGGCTTGCATGAGCGTGGACGCGAACACCCGGTCAATGGCCAGGATGCTGACGCGCCGCAACGGCGTGGAGGCTTGGTTGGACATGATTTCATTTATTCTTATAGGGGAAAGTGGTCACCAGACGGCTGGATCGTCTTATTTTTCGTCGTGTGTGTCCAGTGCCCCGTGACGCCATCGAAAGCAGCTCCCCTGCGTGTTCACACATCAAGTGTGGAAGGGGCTTGCTCCCGATGGCGGTCTACTGATCAATCAGGGTGCAGGGTTAGGGTGCTCCTTCTGAATCGCCTCAATCCCTTCCAGCACTTCCTTCGACAGCGTCAGCCCGGCACTGGCAATGTTACTGTCCAGTTGTGCAAGGCTTGTGGCGCCAATGATATTGCTGGTCACGAACGGCTGTTGCGTGACGAACGCCAGGGCCATCTGCGCCGGGTCCAGGCCGTGTTCCCGTGCCAGCGCCACATAGCGGCTGCATGCCGCTTCCGACTGCGGGTTGAAATAGCGGCTGAAGCGGCTGTATTCCGTCAGCCGCGCCTTGGCCGGGCGCGCGCCGTTTTCATATTTGCCGCTGAGCATGCCGAACGCCAGCGGCGAGTAGGCCAGCAAGCCGCACTGTTCGCGAATCGCCACTTCCGCCAAGCCTACTTCAAAGCTGCGGTTGAGCAGGTTGTAGGGGTTCTGGATCGACACCGCGCGCGGCCAGCCGCGGGCTTCGGCCAGGGCCAGGAATTTCATGGTGCCCCATGGGGTTTCGTTGGACAGGCCGATGTGGCGGATCTTGCCGGCCTTGACCTGCTCGTCCAGCGCTTCGAGGGTTTCCTCCAGCGGGGTGATGTCCGGCTGATCCTCGTGCTGGTAGCTCAGCTTGCCGAAGAAGTTGGTGTTGCGCTCCGGCCAGTGCAGTTGATACAGATCGATCCAGTCGGTTTGCAGGCGCTTGAGGCTGGCGTCCAGCGCCTGGACGATGTGGGTGCGGTTGTGTTTGAGGTTACGGTCGCGGATATAGTCGATACCGTTGCCGGGGCCGGCGATTTTGCTGGCGAGGATCCAGTCGGCCCGGTCGCCGCGGCTTTTGAAGTAGTTGCCGATATACCGCTCGGTGGTGGCATAGGTGTCGGCCTTGGGCGGCACCGGGTACATTTCGGCGGTATCGAGGAAGTTGATCCCGGCCGCCTTGGCCCGCTCGATCTGTGCGAAAGCCTCTGCCTCGCTGTTCTGCTCACCCCAGGTCATGGTGCCCAGGGCTATCGCGCTCACGTTCAGATCCGTACGGCCCAGCTGTCGATAATCCATCGGGTACTCCTTGCAGGGAAAACAATCATAAAAGCAGGTTGAATTTTTTTTCGCAATCTGCATAATTGCCCACCTCTTTCTGCAGTGGAAGTGATGCGCCGTCTGCCGAAGAATCTTGCCGTTGAACGGACGCGCCGACCCGAGCCCCCGATAGCGTCTGTATCCGGCTGCCTTTGACTTGTCAAAGTACGCACTATTCAGTAAGATCCGCCGTCTAATTTACAGGGCGGCCCCTGAGGCTATTAAAGAATGACAACTTTTACTGCAAAACCGGAAACAGTTCAGCGCGACTGGTTTGTCGTCGACGCCGCTGGTCAGACCCTGGGTCGTCTGGCCACTGAAGTCGCCAGCCGTCTGCGTGGCAAGCACAAGCCTGAGTACACCCCTCACGTTGATACCGGTGACTACATCGTGATCATCAACGCTGAGCAGGTACGTGTTACCGGCAACAAAGCGCAAGACAAAATGTACTACCGTCACTCCGGTTTCCCAGGCGGTATCAAGTCTTCCAACTTTGAAGGCCTGATCTCCAAGAAGCCTGAAGCCCCGATCGAAATCGCGGTCAAAGGCATGCTGCCGAAGGGCCCACTGGGTCGCGATATGTTTCGCAAGCTGAAAGTCTATGCGGGCGCTGTACACCCTCATGCTGCTCAGCAGCCCCAAGAACTGAAGTTTTAACGGAATAGTTCATTATGTCGGCGACTCAAAATTACGGCACTGGCCGTCGCAAAACCGCAACCGCACGCGTTTTCCTGCGTCCGGGCACTGGTAACATCTCGATCAACAACCGCACTCTGGAAAATTTCTTCGGTCGCGAAACTGCCCGCATGGTAGTTCGTCAGCCGCTGGAACTGACCGAGACCGTTGAAAAGTTCGACATCTACGTCACTGTTATCGGTGGCGGTGTAAGTGGTCAGGCTGGCGCAATCCGCCACGGTATCACTCGCGCTCTGATGCAGTACGACGAAACCCTGCGTGGCGCTCTGCGCAAAGCTGGCTTCGTGACTCGCGATGCCCGTGAAGTTGAACGTAAGAAAGTCGGTCTGCGTAAAGCGCGTAAGCGTCCGCAGTACTCGAAGCGTTAATTCGCTTTACGTTCCACAAAAACGCCCAGTCTCCTCACGGAGCTGGGCGTTTTTTATTGCGCGGATTTTTCGTATTTTTTGCCGTGACAACATGCCGCGTCCTTATACTTCAAGGGCTGCTGGCTGGGCTCAGGGACATTCCCTATTCATCAGTCTGGCTTTTAACTACCATCCGACAACATTTTTACAGACAGACATTCAACGCTGAGCAGGTGCCTGATTTAGCAGGCTATAGAGCCGATGGGGAGAGGACTGAATGAGCAATGACGGCGTGAATGCAGGCCGGCGCCGCTTCCTGGTAGCAGCCACCTCCGTGGTGGGCGCTGCAGGAGCGGTCGGTGCTGCGGTTCCGTTCGTGGGGTCATGGTTCCCCAGTGCCAAGGCGAAAGCTGCGGGCGCGCCGGTGAAGGTGAATGTCAGCAAGATCGAGCCAGGGCAGCAGATGATTGCCGAGTGGCGCGGCCAGCCGGTGTTCATTGTGCGCCGTACGGAGGAAATCCTGAGGAACCTGAAAACCCTGGACGGCCGGCTGTCTGACCCCACCTCCGAGCATTCCGACCAGCCCGCCTACGCCAGGAATCAAGTGCGTTCGATCAAGCCCGAGATTCTGCTGCTGGTCGGTCTGTGTACTCACCTGGGTTGCTCACCTTCCTTTCGCCCTGAAGTAGCACCGATCGACCTGGGCAAGGACTGGGTCGGCGGCTACTTCTGTCCGTGTCACGGTTCCCACTACGACCTCGCCGGGCGCGTCTACAAGTCCCAGCCTGCGCCGCTGAACCTGCCCGTACCGCCGCATTCCTACGAAACGGACGACCTGATTGTCATTGGCCTCGACAGGGAGAATGGGTGATGAGCAAGTTCATGGACTGGATCGACGCGCGCTTCCCCGCCACCAAAATGTGGGAAGACCACCTCAGCAAGTATTACGCGCCGAAAAACTTCAACTTCTTTTACTTCTTCGGCTCCCTGGCGCTGCTGGTGCTGTTCAATCAGATCATCACCGGCGTCTGGCTGACGATGAGCTACACACCCACGGCTGAAGAGGCGTTCGCCTCCGTTGAAGGCATCATGCGTGACGTCAACCACGGAGCCATCATTCGCCTGCTGCACGCCGTGGGCGCTTCGATGTTCTTTATCGTCATCTACCTGCACATGTTCCGTGGCCTGCTCTACGGTTCCTACCAGAAGCCCCGCGAGCTGGTGTGGGTGTTTGGCATGCTGATCTACCTGGCGCTCATGGCCGAAGCCTTTATGGGTT
This sequence comes from Pseudomonas sp. MH9.3, assembly GCF_034354675.1. Taxonomy (NCBI): domain Bacteria; kingdom Pseudomonadati; phylum Pseudomonadota; class Gammaproteobacteria; order Pseudomonadales; family Pseudomonadaceae; genus Pseudomonas; species Pseudomonas sp. MH9.3. The sequence continues at coordinate 4,672,454 of NZ_CP133785.1, forward strand.
ACCTGCTGCCATGGGGGCAGATGTCGTACTGGGGCGCCCAGGTGATCATCTCGCTGTTCGGCGCGATCCCGGTGATTGGCAGCGACCTGGCCCAGTGGATCCGGGGCGACTACCTGGTCTCCGGCATCACCCTGAACCGTTTCTTCGCCCTGCACGTAGTGGCCCTGCCGATCGTGATCCTGGGTCTGGTGGTGCTGCACATTCTGGCGCTGCATGAAGTGGGGTCCAACAACCCGGATGGTGTGGACATCAAGCAGCACAAGGACGAGAACGGCATCCCGCTGGACGGCATTGCGTTTCACCCGTACTACACCGTGAAAGACCTTGTGGGCGTGGTGGTATTCCTGTTCGTGTTCTGCTCGATCGTGTTCTTTTTCCCGCAAATGGGTGGTTATTTCCTCGAGAAGCCCAACTTCGAGCCTGCCAACGCGTTCAAGACGCCTGAGCACATTGCTCCGGTGTGGTACTTCACGCCGTTCTACGCGATCCTGCGCGCCATCCCCGACAAACTCATGGGCGTGATCGCCATGGGCGCGGCCATCGCCGCGTTGTTCGTGCTGCCCTGGCTTGACCGCAGTGCGGTCAAGTCCATGCGCTACAAGGGCTGGCTGAGCAGGATCTGGCTGTGGCTGTTCTGCATTTCGTTCTTGACCCTGGGCGTGCTGGGGCTACTGGCGCCGACGCCTGGGCGCACGGTGCTGGCACAGGTCTGCACCTTTCTGTACTTCGCCTACTTCATGCTGATGCCGTTCTACACCCGGTTCGAGAAAACCAAACCGGTACCGGAAAGGGTGACGGGCCGATGAAAAAACTATTCATGGCATTGATGGTGGCGGCGCTGCCGCTGCTGGCCTGCGCCGCCGAGCAAGGCGCGCCGTTGGAGCACGTCGACATCGACGTGTCCGACAAGGCCGCCATGCAGGACGGCGCGCGCACCTTCGTCAACTATTGCATGGGCTGCCACAGCGCCAAGTACCAGCGCTATGAGCGCGTGGCCGACGACCTGGGCATCCCTCACGCACTGATGCTGGAGAAGCTGGTGTTCACCGGCGCCAGGATCGGCGACCACATGGACATCGGCATGCAGCCTGCGGACGCCAAGGCCTGGTTTGGCGCGGCACCGCCCGACCTGACCCTGGTGGCCCGGGTTCGTGGCACCGATTGGCTGTACGGCTACCTCACGTCGTTCTACGAAGACCCGGCCCGGCCATGGGGCGTGAACAACAAGGTCTCCCCGAATGTGGGCATGCCGAACGTTCTGGTCGGCCTGCAGGGTCGCCAGGTGTTAGGATGCACGCAGGTTCAGGTCGTTGAAGACGGCAAGAAGCACTATGATCCGTTGACCGGCACGCCGCTGACCCACCAAGCGTGTGATCAACTGACCATCGTGCCCAACACCGGTAAGCTGAGTGAAGCGCAGTTTGACGAGAAGGTCAGAAACCTGGTGACCTTCCTGGCCTATTCGGCCAACCCGGTCAAATTGCAGCACCAGCGCATCGGTACGTACGTCTTGCTTTACCTGGCTTTCTTCTTTGTATTCGCCTATCTGCTCAAACGTGAATACTGGAAGGATGTGCATTGATCCAACCGTGAGCAATTGCTGTTAATCTTGCGCGCCCAGCGGCTTCTCTGACTACACGGCGACCCGGTTGAACCGGATGCTGCAGAGAATCCCCCTGGGCGCGCTCGTTTTTGAGCTTTCGATAATTTCAACAAGCGAGGAGGACCGCCATGGGCGTGACCAACCGGTTGGCCTGTTACTCCGACCCCGCCGACCACTATTCCCACCGAGTACGCATCGTGCTCGCAGAGAAGGGTGTCAGCGCCGAGATCATCAGTGTGGAAGCGGGTCGTCATCCGCCGAAGCTGATCGAAGTGAACCCTTACGGCAGCTTGCCCACCCTGGTCGATCGTGACCTGGCGTTGTGGGAGTCGACCGTGGTGATGGAATACCTGGATGAGCGTTACCCGCATCCGCCTTTGCTGCCGGTGTATCCGGTGGCGCGTGCCAACAGCCGCCTGCTGATTCATCGGATCCAGCGCGATTGGTGCGGGCTGGTGGATGTGATCCTCGATTCGCGCAGCAAAGAGGCCGCCCGTGTCGTGGCGCGCAAGGAATTGCGCGAGAGCCTGACAGGCGTTTCGCCGTTGTTCGCGGATAAACCTTTTTTCCTCAGCGAGGAACAAAGTTTGGTGGATTGCTGCCTATTACCCATACTCTGGCGCTTGCCGATTCTGGGCATTGAACTGCCACGGCCGGCCAAGCCGTTGCTTGATTACATGGAGCGCCAATTTGCGCGTGAGGCTTTCCAGGCGAGTCTGTCTGGTGTCGAACGCGACATGCGCTAAGGCCTAAGGAGCCGTTGATGAACTCCAGTCGACCCTATTTGGTCCGCGCGCTCTACGAGTGGATTGTGGACAATGATTGCACCCCGCACATGCTGGTCAATTCCGAATTCCCCAAGGTGGATGTGCCGCAGGGTTTTGCCAGTGACGGACAAATTGTGCTGAACGTATCACCCAGTGCCGTGCGCCACCTGCACATGGACAACGAAGCCGTCAGCTTCGAAGGGCGTTTCGGCGGTGTGCCGCATACGCTGTTCGTGCCGATTGGCGCCATCCTCGGCATCTACGCCCGGGAAAATGGCCAGGGCATGGTCTTCGATCTGGAATCGCCTTTCGAGGACGAGCCGTCCATCGAAGGCGAGGGCGGTAATGATCTACCGCCGCCGGATTCGGAACCCCCGCGCCCCAGCGGCCGGCCGAGCTTGAAAGTGGTGAAGTAAAAGGTTTGTCCTTGCGGACGCACCGAATCAATGCCCCGGCGTGTGTCGGGGCATTTTTTTGCGCGCAGGATAGGGGTGAAAGTCGCGCCTGGACGGTGATCGTACAACCACCATGGGCTATGATGCGTGCTCAAGCTCACCGAGAAAGATGATTCATCATGGAAAACGCCAGCGCCGCCCCTCGTCTTCCCCGCAAGCGCCGCAGCCTTGCCCAGGAATTGGTCACGGTGTTGTCCGAGCAGATCCGTGACGGCCAGCTCAAGCGCGGTGACAAGTTGCCCACCGAGTCGGCGATCATGGACGCCCATGGCGTCAGCCGCACGGTGGTGCGCGAAGCCATCTCGCGCCTGCAGGCGGCGGGGCAGGTGGAGACCCGCCACGGCATCGGCACGTTTGTGCTGGATACGCCAAGCCCCAGCGGCTTTCGCATTGACCCGGCCACCGTGGTGACCTTGCGTGACGTACTGGCGATCCTCGAGTTGCGTATCAGCCTGGAAGTGGAGTCGGCAGGCCTGGCGGCCTTGCGCCGTAGCGATGAGCAACTGGCGGCCATGCGCGCTGCCCTCGACGCGCTCAACGAGAGCGCTGCCCACGCCGGCGATGCGGTTGCCTCGGACTTTGCGTTTCACCTGGAAATCGCCCTGTCCACCGGCAACCGTTACTTCACCGACATCATGACCCACCTGGGTACCAGCATCATTCCGCGAACCCGCCTGAATTCGGCGCGTCTGGCCCATGACGACCAGCAGCATTACATGGTCCGCCTGAGCCGCGAACACGAAGAAATCTACGACGCCATCGCCCGCCAGGATTCGGACGCAGCACGCGCCGCGATGCGCCTGCACCTGACCAACAGCCGCGAACGCCTGCGCCATGCCCATGAAGAGGCAGAGGCGCAGCGCAACTGAAGCAGAGGTTGCATGCGGTCAAAATGTGGGAGCTGGCTTGCCTGCGATGGCGATTTTTCGGTGTGCATATCCGGTGCTGCGGTAAAGGCGACTTAGGGTTCCGCCCTTACGGCGGCTCACTTTTGAAAAGCGCAAAAGTAAGCAAAACGCTCTTGCCCCAACACTCGGCACCTCGCTTAGGTTCGGCCAGCGTGTTTGACGGGGCGCCTCAGATCAAGATCAAGAGCGAGGCGGCCTGAGAGCCGACCGGGATTGTCTGCCGAACGCTGCACAAAATGTGGGAGCGGGCTTGCCCGCGAAGGCGTCGGCCCAGCAAACATTGACGTTGATTGACCCACCGCTTTCGCGGGCAAGTCGCACCGCCGCTCCCACAGGGGATCCGCGCTTAACTGACTGGCATCAGAGCAAGCCCCCTCCCTCATTGACTTCCATTGTCTGGAAAATCCCGCTGCACCCCCGTTGCGATGAATTGCAGTTGACGAATCCTTTTATGGTTGTACGATGACGTACGACATCACCACAACCAACAATAACCTTTCGACAGAAAGTCTTCGCCCAGGGTGTTCGAATAATGAATCCACAAGAACTGAAGTCCATCCTCTCCCACGGTCTGCTGTCTTTCCCGGTGACCGATTTCAACGCCCAGGGTGATTTCCACCAGGCGGGTTACATCAAGCGTCTCGAGTGGCTGGCCCCCTACGGCGCCACGGCCCTGTTCGCCGCCGGCGGCACCGGTGAGTTTTTTTCCCTGGCCGCCAGCGAATACTCCCAGGTGGTGAAAACCGCAGTCGATACCTGCGCCTCCAGCGTGCCGATTCTCGCCGGTGTGGGCGGTGCGACGCGCCAGGCCATCGAATACGCCCAGGAGGCCGAGCGCCTCGGTGCCAAAGGCCTGCTGCTGCTGCCGCATTACCTCACCGAAGCCAGCCAGGACGGGGTTGCCGCCCACGTTGAGGCCGTGTGCAAATCGGTCAAGATCGGCGTCGTGGTGTACAACCGCAACGTCTGCCGCCTGACTGCGCCGCTGCTGGAGCGCCTGGCCGAGCGCTGCCCGAACCTGATCGGCTACAAGGACGGCCTGGGTGACATTGAGTTGATGGTGTCGATCCGCCGTCGTCTGGGCGACCGTTTCAGCTACCTCGGCGGCCTGCCGACTGCAGAGGTTTACGCCGCTGCCTACAAGGCCCTGGGCGTGCCGGTGTACTCCTCGGCGGTGTTCAACTTCATCCCGAAAACCGCGATGGACTTCTACCACGCGATTGCCAAAGACGACCACGCCACCGTTGGCAAAATCATCGACGACTTCTTCCTGCCGTACCTTGATATCCGTAATCGCAAGGCCGGCTACGCCGTGAGCATCGTCAAGGCGGGTGCGAAGATCGCCGGCTACGACGCAGGCCCGGTGCGCACGCCGCTGACCGACCTGCTGCCGGAAGAATACGAAGCCCTGGCCGCGCTGATCGACAAGCAAGGCCCGCAATAACTTATCAACAAGGCCGCTGAGCAATCAGCGGCCTTTTGCGTCAGGAGAAGATTCGTGTCCCAAGCAAAGCGTTTTGAAAACTACATCAATGGCCAATGGGTAGCCGGTGCCGACTATTGCACCAACCTCAACCCGTCGGAGTTGTCCGATGTCATTGGTGAATACGCCAAGGCCGATGTCGCTCAGGTCAATGCGGCCATCGACGCCGCCCGCGCTGCGTTCCCGGCGTGGTCCACCTCCGGCATCCAGGCGCGCCATGATGCGCTGGATAAAGTCGGCAGCGAAATCCTCGCACGCCGTGAAGAACTCGGTACCCTGCTGGCCCGGGAAGAGGGCAAGACCCTGCCCGAGGCCATCGGTGAAGTGACCCGCGCCGGCAATATCTTCAAGTTCTTTGCCGGTGAATGCCTGCGCCTGTCCGGCGACTACGTGCCGTCGGTACGCCCGGGCGTCAACGTTGAAGTGACCCGCGAAGCCCTGGGCGTGGTTGGCCTGATCACCCCGTGGAATTTCCCGATTGCCATCCCCGCCTGGAAAATCGCCCCGGCCCTGGCCTACGGCAACTGCGTGGTGATCAAACCGGCTGAACTGGTACCCGGCTGCGCCTGGGCCCTGGCCGAGATCATCTCGCGCGCGGGCTTCCCTGCCGGTGTGTTCAACCTGGTGATGGGCAGCGGTCGCGTGGTCGGTGACGTGCTGGTCAACAGCCCGAAAGTCGATGGCATCAGCTTCACCGGCTCCGTGGGTGTCGGGCGCCAGATCGCCGTCAGTTGCGTGTCGCGCCAGGCCAAGGTGCAATTGGAAATGGGCGGCAAGAACCCGCAGATCATTCTCGATGACGCCGATCTCAAGCAGGCCGTCGAGCTGTCCGTGCAGAGCGCGTTTTACTCCACCGGCCAGCGCTGCACCGCATCGAGCCGCCTGATCGTCACCGCCGGTATTCACGACCAGTTCGTCGCGGCGATGGCCGAGCGCATGAAGTCGATCAAGGTCGGCCACGCCCTCAAAAGCGGCACCGACATCGGCCCGGTTGTGTCTCAGGCCCAACTGGACCAGGACCTGAAGTACATCGACATCGGCCAGAGCGAAGGTGCGCGGCTGGTGAGCGGTGGCGGTTTGGTGACCTGCGACACTGAAGGCTACTACCTGGCGCCGACGCTGTTTGCCGACAGCGAAGCCGCCATGCGCATCAGCCGTGAAGAAATCTTCGGCCCAGTCGCCAACGTGGTACGTGTGGCGGATTACGAAGCGGCACTGGCGATGGCCAACGACACCGAGTTCGGTCTGTCGGCGGGCATTGCGACCACGTCCCTGAAGTACGCCAACCACTTCAAGCGCCACTCCCAGGCCGGGATGGTGATGGTCAACCTGCCAACCGCCGGCGTGGACTATCACGTGCCGTTCGGTGGCCGTAAAGGCTCATCCTATGGTTCACGCGAGCAGGGCCGCTATGCACAAGAGTTCTACACCGTGGTGAAGACCAGCTACATCGGTTCGTAATACGCAACACCTGTGGCGCCCGCCTGGTGTGGGAGCTGGCTTGCCTGCGATAGCATTACCGGAGTGTGCCTGACACACCGCGGTGCCTGTATCGCAGGCAAGCCAGCTCCCACATGAAGCGGTGTGCGCAGCACAACTTGATTACCCGCAAAAAAAATAATTAGTGGGAGTACTTCTACATGCAAGCGACCAAGCCGACCCACGTCCGCTATTTGATCCTGCTCATGCTGTTCCTGGTGACCACGATCAACTACGCCGACCGGGCCACCATCGCCATCGCCGGCTCCAGCCTGCAAAAAGACCTCGGCATCGACGCGGTCACCCTCGGTTATATCTTCTCTGCATTCGGTTGGGCCTACGTGGCCGGGCAAATTCCCGGTGGCTGGTTGCTCGACCGGTTTGGCTCGAAGAAAGTCTATGCCTTGAGCATCTTCACCTGGTCGCTGTTCACCGTGCTGCAAGGCTATGTCGGTGAATTCGGTATCTCCACCGCCGTGGTCGCGCTGTTCATGCTGCGTTTCATGGTGGGCCTGGCCGAAGCGCCTTCGTTCCCCGGCAATGCCCGTATCGTGGCGGCGTGGTTTCCCACGGCCGAGCGCGGCACGGCCTCGGCGATCTTCAACTCGGCGCAGTACTTTGCCACGGTGTTATTCGCGCCGCTGATGGGCTGGATCGTCTACAGCTTCGGCTGGCAGCACGTGTTTATCGTGATGGGCGTGATCGGCATCGTCTTCTCGCTGGTCTGGCTGAAAGTGATCCACAGCCCGCGCCAGCACCCGATGATCAACGCCGCCGAGCTCGATTACATTGCGGCCAATGGCGCGATGGTCGACATGGATCAGGACAAGGGCAAAGGCAAGAAAACCGACGGTCCGAAGTGGGACTACATCCGCCAGTTGCTGACCAACCGCATGATGCTCGGCGTGTACCTGGGCCAGTACTGCATCAACGGCATCACCTACTTCTTCCTGACATGGTTTCCGGTGTACCTGGTGCAGGACCGTGGCATGACCATTCTCAAGGCCGGTTTCATCGCCTCGTTGCCGGCCATCTGCGGCTTTATCGGCGGTGTGCTGGGCGGGGTGATTTCCGACTACCTGCTGCGCAAGGGCCACTCGCTGACCTTCGCGCGCAAGGCGCCGATCATTGGCGGCCTGCTGATTTCCAGCAGCATCGTGGCCTGTAACTACGTGGATATCGAATGGATGGTGGTGGGCTTCATGGCCCTGGCCTTCTTCGGCAAAGGCGTTGGCGCACTGGGTTGGGCGGTGGTGTCCGACACCTCGCCCAAACAGATCGCCGGCCTCAGTGGCGGCTTGTTCAACACCTTCGGTAACCTGGCGTCGATCACCACGCCCATCGTGATCGGCTACATCATCAGCACCACCGGCTCGTTCAAATGGGCGCTGGTGTTCGTCGGTGCCAACGCACTGGTGGCGGTGTTCAGCTACCTGGTCATCGTCGGCCCGATCAAGCGTGTAGTCCTCAAAGAGCCGCCAAGCAAGGGGCCAGCGTTGACCAACCTAACCGAAGCGCATTCCTGAGAGGCCCCGTGATGCAATTGATTGAACATGCCGACTCGCCGCGCTCGATCCGTTTGCACGAGCGCGACAACGTGGTGATCGTGGTCAATGACCAGGGCGTCCCGGCCGGGACCGAGTTCCCGGACGGCCTGGTCACCGTGGATTTCATCCCCCAGAGCCACAAGGTGACCCTGGAAGATATTCCCGAAGGCGGTCAGATCATTCGCTATGGCCAGACCATCGGTTACGCCCTGGCGCCGATCCCGCGCGGCAGTTGGGTGCAGGAAGACCAGCTGCGCATGCCCACCGCGCCGCCATTGGACAGCCTGCCACTGTCCTCCGAGGTGCCCGAAGCCCAGGCGCCTTTGCAAGGGTTCACGTTCGAGGGCTATCGCAACGCCGACGGTACCGTGGGCACGCGTAATATCCTCGGCATCACCACCACGGTGCAGTGCGTCACCGGTGTACTCGACCACGCGGTCAAGCGCATCAAGGACGAACTGCTGCCCAAGTATCCTCATGTCGATGATGTGGTGGCGTTGACCCATAGCTACGGCTGCGGTGTGGCGATCACGGCGACGGATGCCTACATCCCGATCCGCACCGTGCGCAACCTGGCGCGCAACCCGAACCTGGGCGGCGAAGCGCTGGTGATCAGCCTGGGCTGCGAGAAACTGCAGGCCGGGCAGGTGATGCATGAGAACGACAGCTCGGTCGACCTGAGCGAGCCGTGGCTGTATCGGCTACAGGATTCCAGTCACGGGTTCACCGAAATGATCGAGCAGATCATGGCGCTGGCCGAAACCCGCCTGAAAAAACTCGACCAGCGCCGCCGCGAAACCGTGCCGGCGTCCGAGCTGATCCTGGGCATGCAGTGCGGCGGCAGCGATGCGTTCTCCGGCATCACCGCCAACCCGGCGCTGGGCTATGCCTCGGACCTGCTGTTGCGGGCCGGCGCCACGGTGATGTTTTCCGAAGTGACCGAAGTCCGTGATGCCATCTACCTGCTCACGTCGCGCGCGCAAACGAAGGAAATTGCCCAGGAGCTTGTGCGGGAAATGGACTGGTACGACCGTTACCTGGCCAAGGGCGAGGCCGACCGCAGTGCCAACACCACGCCGGGCAACAAGAAGGGCGGGTTGTCGAACATTGTCGAGAAGTCCCTGGGCTCCATCGTCAAGTCCGGCAGCAGCGCGATCAACGGCGTGCTGGGCCCCGGCGAGCGCTTCAAGAGCAAGGGCCTGATCTTTTGCGCGACGCCGGCCAGCGACTTTGTGTGTGGCACCTTGCAACTGGCGGCGGGCATGAACCTGCACGTGTTCACCACCGGACGCGGCACGCCCTACGGGCTGGCGATGGCGCCGGTGGTCAAGGTGTCGACGCGCACGGAGCTGGCGCAGCGCTGGCCGGACCTGATCGACATCGACGCCGGGCGCATCGCCACCGGGCGTGCGAGCATCGAGGAACTGGGCTGGGAGTTGTTCCACTTCTACCTGGACGTCGCCAGCGGCAAGAAACAGACCTGGGCCGAGCATCACAAGCTGCATAACGACATTACCTTGTTCAACCCGGCACCGATTACCTGAGACCGCGTCGCCTGCATCGGGAGCAAGCCCCTCCCACATTTGACTGCATTCACAGTTCAACATGTGGGAGCGGGCTTGCCCGCGAAGGCGGCCTACCAGACGCCACCGCGCCGCATGGCTTATCATTGACCTTCTGACGACGCTCAAAGGTTCTCCCCGGCATGCTGGCTATCTTCCTCACCACCCTTACCATCACCGCGCCGGTGTTTGCCATGCTGTTTCTCGGTGTGTTGCTCAAGCGCATCAACTGGATCAACGACAACTTTATCCATACCGCTTCCTCCCTGGTGTTCAACGTCACCATGCCGGCGCTGCTGTTTCTCGGCATCCTGCACGCCGACCTGCATGCGGCGCTCCAACCGGGCTTGCTGATCTATTTTGCGGTCGCCACCGTGCTGAGTTTTGCCGTGGCCTGGGGCTGGGCGATTTTTCGCTGCAAGCCGGCAGACCGGGGTATCTATGCCCAAGGCGCGTTTCGCGGCAACAACGGGGTGATCGGCCTGGCGCTGGCCGCCAGCATGTACGGCGACTACGGCATCTCCCTGGGCGCCGTCCTCGCGGCGCTGGTGATCCTGCTCTACAACACGCTGTCGACCATCGTGCTGGCGGTGTACAGCCCGGTGATCAAGTCCGACCCGTGGAGCATCTGCAAGAGTGTGCTGGCCAATCCGCTGATCATCAGCGTGTTCGTCGCCGCGCCGTTCGCCTACTTCCAGCTCGGCGTGCCCGGTTGGCTGGAAAAGTCCATGCAGTACCTGGCCGACACCACGCTGCCGTTGGCGCTGATCTGCATCGGTGGCACCTTGTCCCTGGCGGCGCTGCGCAAGAGTGGCAACATGGCGCTCAGTGCGAGCCTGATGAAGATGGTCTGGCTGCCGATCGTCGCCACCCTGGGGGCCTGGCTGCTGGGCTTTCGCGGGCCCGAACTGGGGATTCTGTTTCTGTACTTCGGTGCGCCCACCGCCGCAGCCAGTTATGTGATGGCCCGCGCGGCCGAGGGTAATCATGAGCTGGCGGCGGCGATTATCGTGATCACCACGCTGATGGCGGCGGTGACCACCAATATCGGGATTTTCGTGTTGCAGGCGGGTGGGTGGATCTAAGGTTGCGGTGGGCTTGCCTGCGATAGCTATCTGAAGATCACCGCTGCTCTGCCTGATACACCTCAATCACCTCCTGCGCCGCCCGGAATGCATCAATCGCCGCCGGCACCCCCGCATACACCGCGCAATGCAGCAGCGCCTCGCGAATCTCTTCCACCGTACAGCCATTGTTCAACGCCCCGCGCACGTGGCCCTTGAGTTCCTGCGGGCACTTGAGCGCGGTGAGGGCGGCGAGGGTAATCAGGCTGCGGGTCTTGAGCGGTAACCCCTCGCGGTTCCATACACTGCCCCAGGCATGGTCGTTGACGAAGTCCTGCAACGGCTGGGTGAATTCAGTGGCATTGCCCAGGGCGCGGTCGACGAACACATCGCCCATCACCTGGCGACGCATGGCTACGCCGGGTTTCTTCTGATCGGTCATTGCGGTTCCCTCTTGTGTTGGCGGCGCCAGGCGCGCAGCGTGCTGAACAACAGAAAAGCCACCAGCGCCGGCAGGACGTAATACAGCATCAGGTGTTCAAGCTTGCCGGCCAGGGGCATGCCCGTAGTAAACGCCATCACATGCAGCCCATACGCCAGGTACAGGCCCAGCATCACCAGGCCTTCGGCGCGGGTCACGCGGTAGCCGCTGTAGAACACTGGCAGGCACAGCACCACCACGCCGAGCATCACCGGCAGGTCGAAGTCCACGGCATTGGGCGACACCGACAGTGGCGTCGGCGCGAGCAGGGCGGTGAGCCCCAGCACCCCGAGCAGGTTGAACAGGTTGCTGCCGATCACGTTGCCTACGGCAATCTCGCGCTCGCCGCGCAGGGCGGCAATCAGTGACGTCGCCAGGCACGGCAGGGAAGTGCCGACGCCGATCAGCGTCAGCCCGACGATACGCTCCGACAGGCCCAGGTCGCTCGCCACGTCCACTGCCGCGCCAAGCAGCAGGTGCCCGGCCAGTACCAGCACCAGCAGCCCGCCAACGATGCGTATCACACTGCTCAGCCATGGCGCCCGGGCCACCGTGTCGAGAGTGCGCGGGCGCCGTGAATGGCGCGTCTGGTAATGCAGCACGCCGAGGTAGGCCAGCAGCGCGATCAGCAATAGCAGGCCGTCGAGGGGTGTCAGTTCCTCATTGGCCGCCAGGGTAAACACCAGCAGCGCGGCGATGATCATCACTGGGATGTCCAGGCGTACCAACTGGCGCGACACCCGCAGCGGAATGATCAGGGCCGCGAGGCCCAGGGTGACGAGGACGTTGAAGATGCTGCTGCCGATAACGCTGCCCACGGCGATATCGGTATTGCCAGCGAGGGTGGCCTGCAGGCTGACGGTCATCTGCGGCGCGCTGCTGCCGAAGGCGACGATGGTCAGGCCGATGATCAGCGGTCGCACCTTGAGGCTGGCGGCCAGGCGCACGGCGGCGCGCACCAGGACTTCGGCGCCGACGATCAGCAGTAGCAGGCCGCTGAACAGTTCGAGCAGGCTCCAGGGCGAGAGGGCTTTTAGTGCGAAAATGGCCTGTGCTCCTTCTTCAGTTGCTCATGGCCTGCACGCGAACCCGCGCAGTGCCGCGGCTCAGCATGCCCAATTGTGCGGCCGCCTGGCGTGAAAGGTCGATCAGGCGCCCACGTGAATGCGGACCGCGATCATTGATGCGCACGATCACGGAGCGGTTATTGTCGAGATTGGTCACCTTGACCTGCGTGCCGAAGGGCAGGCGCCGATGGGCGGCAGTCAGGGCGTTCTGGTTGAAGGGTTCACCGCTGGCGGTGCGGTTGCCATGGTGTTTGGCGCCGTAATAGGAGGCGGTGCCGGTTTCGTCGTAGCCATTGGGGTCGATGAGACCGCTGGCGCAACCGCCCAGCAGGGAAGACAGGGCCAGGAGACCGAGTAGACGCTTCATGTTCGACGTTACCCCCGTATCAACTGTGGAAGAAGAGGGCTGATGTGGGAGGGGCTTGCTCCCGATAGCGGTGTGTCAGACACAGGTGTGCAAGCTGATACACCGCTATCGGGAGCAAGCCCCCTCCCACATGGGGCCGATTCCACAAAGGGTCCGGGTGGGGTGTGAAATCCCGCCCGGCCCCGTCACCGCTATCAGCCTTCGAGCTTGCTTTTGAGCAGCTCGTTCACCTGTTGCGGGTTGGCCTTGCCTTTTGACGCTTTCATCGCCTGGCCGACAAAGAAGCCGAACATCTTGCCGCGCTTGGCTTCATCGGCCGCGCGGTATTGTTCGACCTGTTCGGCATTGGCCGCGAGCATTTCATCGAGCACGGCGGAGATGGCGCCGCTGTCGGTGACTTGCTTGAGGCCGCGCTTCTCGATGATCTCGTCAGCGTTGCCTTCGCCTGCCGCCATCGCTTCGAACACCGTCTTGGCAATCTTGCCGGAGATGGTGTTGTCCTTGATGCGCAGCAGCATGCCGCCCAGTTGCGCGGCCGAGACCGGCGCTTCGTCGATTTCCAGGCCTTGTTTGTTCAGCAGGCTGCCCAGCTCGACCATGACCCAGTTGGCCGCAAGCTTGGCGTCACCGGCAATGCTCACGACCTTTTCAAAGTAGTCGGCCTGCTCGCGGCTCGACGCCAGCACGCTGGCATCGTAGACCGACAGGCCGAACTGCGCCTGGAAGCGCTCGCGTTTTTGCGGTGGCAATTCCGGCAGGGTGGCGCGGATGTCGTTGAGGAACGAATCCTCAAGCACTACCGGCAACAGGTCCGGGTCGGGGAAGTAACGGTAGTCGTTGGCTTCCTCCTTGCTGCGCATGGCGCGGGTCTCGTCTTTGTTCGGGTCGTACAGGCGGGTCTGCTGGATGACCTTGCCGCCGTCCTCGATCAGTTCGATCTGGCGACGCACTTCGGTGTTGATCGCCTTTTCGATGAAGCGGAACGAGTTGACGTTCTTGATCTCGCAGCGTGTGCCGTACTCGGTCTGGCCTTTTGGCCGCACCGACACGTTGCAGTCGCAACGCAGGGAGCCTTCGGCCATGTTGCCGTCGCAGATGCCGAGGTAACGCACCAGCGCGTGGATCGTCTTGACGTAGGCCACGGCTTCCTTGGCGCTGCGCATGTCCGGCTCGGAGACGATTTCCAGCAGCGGCGTGCCAGCGCGGTTCAGGTCGATGCCGGTGGCGCCGTTGAATTCTTCATGCAGGCTCTTGCCGGCATCTTCTTCCAGGTGCGCACGGGTCACGCCGACGCGCTTGATGGTGCCGTCTTCCAGCGGGATGTCCAGGTAGCCCTTGCCGACGATCGGCAATTCCATCTGGCTGATCTGATAGCCCTTGGGCAGGTCCGGGTAGAAGTAGTTCTTGCGCGCGAACACGTTGTGCTGGCCGATTTCGGCGTCAATCGCCAGGCCGAACATTACCGCCATGCGCACCGCTTCCTGGTTCAGCACTGGCAGCACGCCGGGCATGCCCAGGTCGACGAGGCTGGCCTGGGTGTTGGGCCCTGCGCCGAACGTGGTGGCGCTGCCGGAGAAAATCTTCGATTGGGTGGCGAGCTGGGTATGAATCTCCAGCCCGATCACGACTTCCCATTGCATAGTGTTCTCCTCAGAAGCCGGTTGGGGTGCGAGTGTGCCAGTCAGTGTTCAACTGGTACTGGTGCGCCACATTGAGCAGGCGGCCTTCCTGGAAATACGGCGCGAGCAATTGCACGCCCACCGGCAGACCGTCAACGAAACCGGCCGGCATGGACAAGCCCGGCAGGCCTGCGAGGTTGGCGGTGATGGTGTAGAGGTCTTCGAGGTACTCGGCAATCGGATCGCCGGTCTTGGCACCGATCTTCCACGCCGGGTTCGGCGTGGTTGGGCCGAGGATCACGTCGACTTCTTCAAAGGCCGCCATGAAGTCGTTCTTGATCAGGCGACGGATTTTTTGCGCCTTGAGGTAGTACGCGTCGTAGTAGCCGGCCGACAGCGCGTAGGCGCCGACCATGATGCGCCGCTGTACTTCGGCGCCGAAGCCTTCGCCACGGGAACGTTTGTACAAATCGGAAAGATCTTTGGGGTTTTCGCAGCGGTAGCCGAAGCGCACGCCGTCGAAGCGCGACAGGTTGGAGGACGCTTCGGCCGGCGCGATCACGTAGTAGGCGGGAATCGCATGCTGGTTGTTCGGCAGGCTGATTTCCTTGATCACGGCACCGAGGCCTTCCAGCGTCTTGACGCTGTTGTGCACAAGATCGGCGATACGCGGGTCGAGGCCGGCGCTGAAGTATTCCTTCGGCACGCCGATGCGCAGGCCCTTGAGCGAGGTGTTGAGGCTGGCGCTGTAGTCCGGCACCGGTTCATCGATGCTGGTGGAGTCTTGTGCATCGAAGCCGGCCATACCTTGCAACAATATTGCGCAGTCTTCTGCAGTGCGGGCCAACGGGCCGCCCTGATCGAGACTCGACGCGTAGGCGATCATGCCCCAGCGCGACACGCGACCGTAGGTCGGCTTCAGGCCGGTAAGGTTGGTGAAGGCGGCGGGCTGGCGGATCGAACCGCCGGTGTCGGTGGCCGTGGCGGCCGGCAGCAGGCGCGCGGCAACGGCAGCGGCCGAACCACCGGACGAGCCGCCGGGCACGTGTTCCAGGTTCCACGGGTTTTTCACTGCCCCGTAGTAGCTCGACTCGTTGGCCGAACCCATGGCGAATTCGTCCATGTTGGTCTTGCCCAGGGTCACGGCCCCGGCGGCGGCGAGTTTGGACACCACAGTGGCGTCGTAGGGGGCTTTAAAGTTGTCGAGCATCTTCGAGCCGCAACTGGTGCGTATGCCCTGGGTGCAGAACAGGTCTTTGTGGGCGATTGGAGCGCCCAGCAGTGCGCCGTTTTCACCGTTGGCGCGACGCACGTCGGCAGCCTTGGCCTGGCTCAGGGCCAGTTCCTCGGTGAGGCTGATGAAGCTGTTGACCTTGGGGTCGAGCTCGGCGATGCGCGCCAGCAGGGTTTTGGTCAATTCTTCAGAAGAAAACTTTTTTTCGGCGAGACCGCGGGCGATCTCGGCCAGAGTCATGTGATGCATGAAAGGCTCTTTCCCTTTAGTCGATGACTTTCGGAACCAGATACAGGCCGTTTTCGACCGCTGGCGCGATGGACTGGTAGGCCTCGCGATTATCGCGTTCGGTCACGACGTCTGCGCGCAGGCGCTGGCTGGCTTCCAGCGGGTGAGCCAGGGGCTCGATGCCGTCGGTATTGACGGCCTGCATCTGGTCGACCAGCCCGAGAATGCTGTTCAGGGCTGCGGTGGTCTGTGGAAGATCGGCGTCATTCAGGCCAAGCGAGGCCAGATGCGCGATTTTTTCCACGTCGGAGCGTTCAAGCGCCATGGGTTTCTCCAGTGGAAAACAGAACGGAGGGCATCCGTGTGTTAGATTGTCGGAACACTACCGCATTTCTACGGTCATAAGGCCGCGATTGTGGGGGTTGGTGCACAGAAAGTCGGCCAATTTAGCACATTGGCGCCTTGCCCAAAATCCCTGTCGTTGTTAGAGTTTGCCGCACTTTTTTACCCACGCGTTGCCTAGGGTCCTTTCCCCATGTTCAAGAAACTGCGTGGCATGTTTTCCAGCGATCTTTCCATTGACCTGGGCACTGCCAACACCCTTATTTACGTGCGCGAGCGCGGTATCGTTCTGAATGAGCCATCAGTTGTGGCCATTCGGACCCATGGTAATCAGAAAAGTGTCGTTGCCGTCGGCACCGAGGCCAAGCGCATGCTCGGCCGAACACCTGGCAATATTGCTGCCATTCGTCCGATGAAGGACGGCGTGATTGCCGACTTCAGCGTCTGCGAGAAGATGCTGCAGTACTTCATCAACAAGGTTCACGAAAACAGTTTCCTGCAGCCCAGCCCTCGTGTGCTGATCTGCGTTCCGTGCAAATCCACGCAGGTGGAGCGTCGTGCCATCCGTGAATCGGCCCTGGGTGCCGGCGCCCGCGAAGTGTTCCTGATCGAAGAGCCGATGGCCGCTGCAATCGGTGCCGGCCTGCCGGTGGAGGAAGCGCGCGGTTCGATGGTGGTGGATATCGGTGGCGGTACCACCGAAATCGCCCTCATCTCCCTGAACGGTGTGGTATATGCCGAATCCGTGCGCGTGGGCGGCGACCGCTTCGACGAAGCGATCATCACTTATGTGCGTCGTAACTACGGCAGCCTGATCGGCGAATCCACCGCCGAGCGTATCAAGCAGGAAATCGGTACGGCCTACCCAGGCGGCGAAGTGCGCGAAGTCGATGTTCGCGGTCGCAACCTGGCCGAAGGCGTGCCACGTGCCTTCACCCTGAACTCCAATGAAGTGCTGGAAGCTCTGCAAGAGTCCCTGGCCACCATCGTTCAGGCAGTGAAAAGTGCGCTGGAGCAATCGCCACCGGAGCTGGCTTCCGATATCGCCGAGCGCGGCCTGGTACTGACCGGTGGTGGCGCCTTGCTGCGTGACCTCGACAAGCTGCTGGCCCAGGAAACCGGCCTGCCGGTGATCGTCGCCGAAGACCCGCTGACCTGCGTTGCCCGTGGCGGTGGTCGTGCACTGGAAATGATGGATAAACACACCATGGACCTGCTCTCCAGCGAATAAGATCGGCTGGTTGCGCCATGCTTCGCCCGCAGGCAGCACTTTGCAGTGCTGCCTGTCGGCGTTTATCTTCTTCAATCTGCATCCAGGCCGGTTTGATGCCGTATGAATAAAGAGAACATTTGCCCGGGAGGAGCGGCCTATTAAACCGCTTTTCGCCAAAGGCCCCTCATTGGGCGTGCGCTTGCTGGTGCTGGTCGTGCTTTCGGTCGCGCTGATGGTGGTCGACGCCCGCTTTGCGCTGCTCAAGCCCGTGCGCAGTCAAATGTCGCTGGTGTTGATGCAGACCTACTGGATCACCGACCTGCCGCAACGGCTTTATCAGGGTGTGGCAAGCCAGTTCGGCAGCCGCACCGAGCTTGTCGCCGAAAACGAAAAACTCAAGACTGAAAACCTGCTGCTGCAGGGACGCATGCAAAAGCTGGCGGCCCTCACCGAGCAGAACGTTCGGCTGCGCGAGTTGCTCAATTCTTCCGCGTTGGTCAACGAGAAGGTCGAAGTGGCCGAGCTGATCGGCATGGACCCCAACCCCTTCACCCATCGCATCATCATCAACAAGGGTGAGCGCGACGGTGTGGTGCTCGGCCAGCCGGTGCTCGATGCCCGTGGCCTGATGGGGCAGGTGGTCGAGTTGATGCCCTACACCTCCCGCGTCCTGTTGCTCACCGACACCACCCACAGTATTCCGGTGCAGGTCAACCGCAACGGCCTGCGTGCGATTGCCAGCGGCACCGGCAATCCCGAGCGCCTGGAGTTGCGTCACGTGGCTGACACCGCCGATATCAAGGAGGGCGACCTGCTGGTCAGCTCCGGTCTTGGCCAGCGGTTCCCGGCGGGTTACCCGGTGGCGACGGTCAAGGAAGTGATCCACGATTCCGGTCAGCCGTTCGCCATTGTGCGTGCCGTGCCGACTGCCGCCCTGAACCGCAGCCGTTACCTGCTGCTGGTGTTCAGCGATAACCGCACCCCGGAAGAGCGCGCCAACGATGCCGCGCAGGCCCAGGAAGCGGAAGACAAGCGCAACGGCACCCTGCCGGTCACGCCCGCCATCGTGCCCAAACCGGCCTTTGTAGGGCCACCGGCGCCGGCAAATCTTCCTGCAGCGGCGCCTGTGGCGACACCCGCCAAGCCCGCCACGCACAGCACTCGTCCGGCCAAACCGGCAGCCAGCACCACGCCTGCCGCGAAGCCGCCTGCCGGCGCTGCGACCACTACGCGACAGAGGGAGGAATAATGGCCAGTACTCATTCGCGCAATGGTTGGGTGGTGTGGCTGACGTTCGCCGTCGGCTTGCTGCTCAGCGTATCGCCGCTGCCGCAGTTCATGGAGATCCTGCGCCCGTTGTGGCTGGCCTTGCTGATGGCGTTCTGGGCGTTGCACCTGCCGCACAGGGTGGGCATGGTCACTGCGATGTTCCTGGGCTTGGCGGAAGATGTGCTCTATGGCACCTTGCTTGGCCAGAACGCGCTGATCCTGACCCTGATTACTTTTCTGGTGCTGTCGTTGCAGCAGCGTTTGCGCATGTTCCCGATGTGGCAGCAGTGCCTGGTGATCCTGGTGATCTTCGGCCTGGCGCAGTTGGTGCAACTCTGGCTCAGCGCCTTGACCGGCAACCGCCAGCCAACGCTGGCGCTGGTATTGCCGGCCCTGGTCAGTGCGCTGTTGTGGCCCTGGGTCAGTTTTGGCCTGCGTGGTCTGCGTCGCCGCTACAAAATCAATTGAATGGATTGCGAGGCTCTGCCTGGTTATCGAACCCCACAGGGAGAGTCTGCAATGAATTCGCTTTATCTGGCCTCGGGTTCTCCCCGGCGGCGTGAACTGCTGACCCAGATCGGTGTGCCCTTCACTGTGGTCAGCGCCGCCATTGACGAAACACCTCTTACCAATGAATCACCCGTTTCCTACGTCGAGCGTCTTGCGCGCGGCAAGGCAACGGCGGGTTTCGCCGTGCTTGAAACACCCTTCAATGCCTGTGTGCTGGGGGCTGACACGGCGGTGATTGTCGATGGCCGGATTCTCGGCAAACCCGTGGACCAGGCCGATGCCCTGGCGATGTTGATGGCCCTCGCGGGAAATGAACACGAGGTGCTGACCGCCGTTGCCCTGACGGAGGGTCAGCGCTGCGAAACCCTATGCGTCAGCAGCCGTGTACGTTTTCGCGAGATTGGCGTCGAAGAGGCGACCGCCTACTGGCACAGTGGCGAACCCCGGGACAAGGCGGGTGGCTATGCTATCCAGGGGCTGGGGTCGGTGTTTGTTGCCGGGCTCAATGGCAGCTATTCCGCCGTGGTCGGGCTGCCGGTGTGCGAAACCGCGCAACTGCTTAGCCGATTCGGCATACCCTGTTGGCAAAACCTTACCGTGCGCTGAACGCCGTATTACAGCGCCAAGCCTTGAGCGATCGGTCACTATTGTGAAAACGCCAGAACGAGACCCAGCCATGAGTGAAGAGATTCTGATCAATATCACGCCGATGGAATCGCGCGTGGCAGTGGTAGAGAACGGTGTTCTGCAAGAAGTGCATGTCGAGCGCACCCAGAAGCGCGGGATCGTCGGCAACATCTATAAAGGCAAGGTGGTGCGCGTGCTGCCGGGGATGCAGGCGGCGTTTATCGACATCGGCCTGGACCGTGCGGCATTTATTCACGCGTCGGAGATCTCTCTGCGCGAAGGGCCCGCGGTGGAGAGCATCAGTGCCCTGGTGCATGAAGGGCAGAGCCTGGTGGTGCAAGTCACCAAGGACCCCATCGGCTCCAAAGGCGCGCGGCTGACGACACAGCTGTCGATTCCTTCGCGTTATCTGGTGTACATGCCGCGTACCGCCCATGTCGGCATTTCCTTGAAGATCGAAGACGAAGGCGAGCGCGAACGCCTGAAAAAAGTGGTCAGCGACTGCGTGGCGGCCGAAGGCATCAAGGAAGCCGGCGGCTTCATCCTGCGCACCGCCGCCGAGGGCGCCGGTGCCGATGAAATCCTCATGGACATCCGCTACCTGCGGCGTCTGTGGGACCAGATCGGCGAGCAGATCAAGACCATTGGCGCGCCCAGCGTCATCTATGAAGATCTCGGCCTGGCGCTGCGTACCCTGCGCGACCTGGTCAGCCCGAAAATCGAAAAAATTCGCATCGACTCGCGCGAAACCTTCCAGCGCACCACCCAATTTGTCGCCGAACTGATGCCGGAAATTGCCGACCGCCTGGAGCATTACCCTGGCGAGCGGCCAATCTTCGACCTGTATGGCGTCGAAGACGAGATCCAGAAAGCCCTTGAGCGCAAGGTGCCGCTCAAGTCCGGCGGCTATCTGGTGGTGGACCCGGCGGAAGCCATGACCACCATCGACGTCAACACGGGGGCATTTGTCGGCCATCGCAACCTGGAAGAGACCATCTTCAAGACCAACCTTGAAGCGGCCACCGCGATTGCCCGCCAACTGCGCCTGCGCAACCTGGGCGGGATCATCATCATCGACTTCATCGACATGGAAGATGAAGAGCACCAACGCCAGGTGTTGCGCACCCTTGAGAAGCAATTGGAGCGTGATCACGCCAAGACCAATATCATCGGCATCACCGTGCTGGGCCTGGTGCAGATGACCCGCAAACGCACCCGCGAAAGTCTCGAACAGGTGTTGTGCGAACCCTGCAGCAGTTGCCAGGGGCGCGGAAAATTGAAAACCCCGGAAACGGTTTGCTACGAGATTTTCCGGGAAATCCTGCGCGAGGCACGGGCCTACCAGGCTGAAGGTTATAGAGTGCTGGCTAACCAGAAAGTGGTCGATCGGCTGCTGGACGAAGAGTCCGGCAACGTCGCTGAGCTGGAGGTGTTTATCGGGCGCACGATTCGCTTCCAGGTCGAAACCATGTATTCCCAGGAACAATACGACGTGGTGCTGCTCTGATCCCCAATCGCTTGTTTTCTTCGAGCCCGGCAGACCTTGATCTGCCGTCCGCCCACCGAGTTGAGGGTCGCCTGACATGGAGCGTCTGATACGCTTTTTTGCCGCTTTGACCCGCTGGGGCCTGGGCCTGTGCGCGCTGCTGCTGGTCTTGGCGGCGGTGTACGTGAGCCTGGGGCGTGAATTGACCCCGTTGGTGGCTGAATACCGTGCCGAGATCGAGGCCAAGGCCCAGTCGGCGGTGGGCATGCCCCTGCGTATCGGCAGCCTGGAAGGGCGCTGGAGCGGCTTTGCTCCCGTGTTGCTGGCTCACGATGTGATGGTCGGCGAGGGCAACAGCGCCTTGCGCCTGGACCAGGTCGAAGTGGTGCCGGATATCTGGGCCAGCCTGATTGCCCGTGAAGTGCGCCTTGCCCACCTGCAAGTCAGCGGCCTGCAATTGAGCGTCAAGGAAGACAAGGATGGCCACTGGGCCCTGCAGGGCTTGCCGCTGCCGGATGACCAGCCGCTGGACCCGCAGCAGTTGCTCGAGCGCATGCAGCGGGTCAAGCGGGTGTCGGTGCTCGACAGCCAGGTCACCCTGCAACCCTTCGATCAGGCGCCGGCGACCCTCACCTACGTTGGCCTGAGCCTGCACACCGGCACCGATCGCCAACGCCTGGATGCGCGCCTGACCCTTCCCGATGGCCAGCCGCTGGCCCTCAACCTGCGCACGCGCATCCGTGCCAGCCAATGGCAGGACGGCGAAGTCCAGGCTTACCTGAGCCTGCCCCAGAGCGATTGGGCCAAGTGGATTCCCGCCCGCCTCACTCAGCAATGGACACTCAGCGAGTTCAAGTCCGGCGGAGAATTTTGGCTGACCTGGGCCAAGGGCACCGTGCAAAGCGCTGCGGCGCGTCTCAACGCTCCCGAGATAAAAGGCAGTTATGCCGGGCGCAAGCCGGTGCATATCGAGAATTTTGCCCTGACGGCGTACCTGCAGCGCAGTGACACAGGCCTTAAGGTGCTGTTTGATTCGCTGGCGATGAACCTCGGCGACAACCGCTGGGAATCGCGCCTGCAATTGCAGCAGGCGCTGGCGACCGACAAGGCTCCGGAAACCTGGAAGTTGCAGGCCGATCGCGTGGACCTGACCCCGATTACTCCCCTGTTGAATGCCCTGGCGCCGCTGCCTGAAGGCTTCGCCAAAACCATCGCACACCTCAAGGCCACCGGCCTGCTGCGCAATGTGCTGGTGGATTTCCGCCCGGAGGACAGCACCGACCAAAAACTCAGCTTCGCCGCCAATCTTGAGCGCGTGGGTTTCGATGCCTATTCCGGCGCGCCGGCGGCGCGCAACGTGTCCGGCAGCATCAGCGGCGACCTGGGCCAGGGCGAGTTGCGCATGGACAGCAAGGATTTTTCCCTGCACCTGGACCCGATCTTCGCCAAGCCCTGGCAATACATCCAGGCCAATGCGCGGCTGACCTGGAAGCTGGATAAACAAGGCTTCACCCTGATCGCCCCGTATATCAAGGTGCTGGGCGAAGAGGGCAAGGTGGCCGCCGACTTCCTGATTCGCCTGCATTTCGATCATAGCCAGGAAGACTACATGGACCTGCGGGTGGGCATGGTCGATGGCGATGGGCGCTTTACGCCCAAGTACTTGCCGGCGGTGCTGAGCCCGGCTCTGGATGAGTGGCTGCGCACTGCGATTCTCAAAGGCGCGGTCGACCAGGGTTTCTTCCAGTATCAGGGGTCGTTGAACCATAACGCGTTGCCGGCTTCGCGCAACATCAGTCTGTTCTTCAAGGTGCATGACGCCGAGCTGGCGTTCCAGCCGGGCTGGCCTCATGTGAGCAAGGTCAACGGCGAAGTGTTCGTCGAGGAAAGCGGCGTGCGCATTCTGGCCAGCAAGGGCCAGTTGCTCGACACAAAGGTCAAGGACGTCTACGTCAATATTCCCCATGCCCCTGCGGGCAAGGACAGCCACCTGCTGTTGACCGGTGGTTTTTCCGGCGGCCTGGGCGATGGCCTGAAAATTTTGCAGGAAGCGCCGATTGGTACGGCGTCGACCTTTGCCGGATGGAAAGGCGAGGGCGATCTGCAAGGCAAGCTGGACCTGGATGTGCCGCTGGCCAAAGGCACCGAGCCGAAGATCGTGGTGGACTTCCAGACCGACAAGGCCCGCCTGCAGTTGGCCGATCCGACCCTGGACCTCAACCAACTGACGGGGAATTTCCGTTTCGACAGTGCCAAGGGCTTGAGCGGCGATCAAATCAGCGCCCAGGCGTTCGATCGGCCCATCAGCGCGCAGATCTTCGCCGAAGGCAGGCCGGGTGCTATCAGCACCCGCGTGGTCGCCAAGGGTCAGGTCACGGTCAAGCGGCTGACTGACTGGCTGAACGTTACCCAGCCGCTGCCCGTATCCGGCGATATCCCCTACCAGTTACAAGTCATCCTTAATGGCGCAGACAGTCAGTTGATGGTCAATTCCGACCTCAAGGGTGTGGCGGTGGATCTGCCGGCGCCGTTTGGCATGCCAGCGAGCCAGGGCCGAGACAGCACGTTCCGCATGACCCTGCAGGGCGCCGAACGGCGTTACTGGTTTGATTACGGGGAGCTGGCGAACTTCACCTTTGCCGCACCACCGGACAACTTCAATGAGGGGCGCGGCGAGTTGTTCCTCGGTGATGGCGATGCAGTGCTGCCGGGTGCGAAAGGCCTGCGCATTCGCGGCGTGCTGTCGGAGCTGGATATCGATCCGTGGAAGAAACTGGTTGGCCGTTACGCCGGTAATGACCCGGGTGGCAGCGCCAAGCAACTGCTCAGTGGCGCGGATTTCAAGGTCGGCAAGCTGACAGGCTTTGGCAAGCAGTTCGATCAGGTCAGCCTGCTGCTGGACCGCAAACCGGCGGCCTGGGGCCTGCAACTCGACAGCCAGCAGGCCAAAGGCTCGGTGAACCTGCCGGATGCGAAGGGCGCGCCCATCGCGATCAACCTGCAGTACGTAAAACTGCCTGCGGTTGACCCGACCGTGCAGGCGGATGAAAACGCGCCGGACCCGCTGGCCGACATCGACCCCAAGGACATTCCCGCGCTGGATATCAACATCGAGCAGTTGTTCCAGGGCCCGGACCTGATCGGTGCGTGGTCGCTGAAAATTCGGCCGACGGCCAAGGGCCTGGCCTTCAACAACCTGGACCTGGGCCTCAAGGGCTTGCAGCTCAAGGGCGCGGGCGGTTGGGAAGGCACGGCCGGCGACAGCAGCAGTTGGTACAAAGGGCGCCTGGACGGCAAGAATATTGCCGATGTGCTCAAGGGCTGGGGCTTTGCGCCTACCGTGACCAGTCAGGAGTTTCACCTCGATGTGGACGGCCGCTGGCCGGGTTCGCCGGCGTGGGTCGGGCCAAAGCGCTTCTCCGGCATGCTCGATGCCGATTTCCGCCAGGGGCAATTTGTCGAAGTCGAGGGCGGCGCCCAGGCGTTGCGCGTGTTTGGCCTGCTCAACTTCAACTCCATCGGTCGTCGCCTGCGGCTGGACTTCTCCGACCTGCTCGGCAAGGGCTTGAGCTATGACCGGGTCAAAGGCCTGCTGGCGGCCAGTGATGGCGTGTTTGTAACGCGAGAGCCGATCACCATGACCGGGCCTTCGACCAACCTTGAACTCAATGGCACCCTGGACCTGGTGGCCGACCGCGTGGATGCCAAGCTGCTGGTGACCCTGCCGGTGACCAACAACCTGCCGATTGCGGCACTGATTGTCGGCGCGCCAGCCATCGGTGGTGCGCTGTTTCTGATCGACAAGCTGATCGGTGACCGCGTTTCGCGCTTCGCCAGCGTGCAATACACCGTGCAAGGGCCGTGGAAGGATCCGAAGATTACCTTCGACAAGCCTTTCGAAAAGGCCAAGTGAGACTTGATGGAGTAGCCTGTGGCTATTCTTTTATGGAGTATCGGCCATGACGTTTGCGGTAATTCAGATGGTCAGCCAGAGCGACGTGCTGGCCAACCTGGCCGAGGCCCGGCGCCTGCTGGAGCAGGCCGCCCAGAGCGGTGCCCGGCTGGCGGTGCTGCCGGAAAACTTCGCCGCCATGGGCCGCCGCGACGTGGCCGATATCGGCCGAGCCGAAGCCTTGGGCGAAGGCCCGATCCTGCCATGGTTGAAACAGGCCGCCCGCGACCTCACCTTATGGATAGTGGCCGGCACATTGCCGTTGCCGCCCAGGGATCAGCCGAATGCCAAGTCCACTGCCTGCTCGCTGCTGATCGATGATCGCGGTGAGGTGGTTGCCCGTTACGACAAACTGCACCTGTTCGACGTCGACGTGGCGGATGCCCGGGGTCGCTATCGTGAATCCGACGACTATGCTTTTGGCAGCACTGTAATAGTGGCGGACACCCCCGTCGGGCGACTGGGCCTGACGGTGTGTTACGACCTGCGCTTCCCGGAGTTGTACAGCGAGTTGCGTGCGGCGGGCGCTGAGCTGATCAGCGCGCCCTCGGCCTTTACGGCGGTCACCGGCGCTGCGCATTGGGACGTGCTGATCCGCGCGCGGGCCATCGAAACCCAGTGCTATGTGCTGGCGGCGGCTCAGGGCGGCGTGCACCCGGGCCCAAGGGACACTCACGGACATGCCGCCATCGTTGACCCTTGGGGTCGCGTGCTGGCGCAACAGGACCAAGGCGAAGCGGTGTTGCTGGCCGCACGCGACAGCACGGAACAGGCGTCGATACGGGCGCGCATGCCGGTGGTGAATCACCGGCGCTTTTTCTCGCAGGGCGCGCAGCGACCTGCTTCAGAACGATGAATTTAAGGCCAAACCTATGAGCGAGTTGTTGTCCTCAGTCAGTGAACACCTCCTGGCACCCGGTGGCGTGACCATCGAAAGCTTGCAAACCGTGCTCGGTGACCTGGCCGGGCCAGGTATCGATGCGGCCGACCTGTATTTTCAGGGGCAGATTTCCGAGTCCTGGTCGCTGGAAGACGGCATCGTCAAGGAAGGCAGTTTCAACCTCGACCAGGGCGTGGGCGTGCGTGCGCAATCGGGCGAAAAGACCGGGTTTGCCTACAGCAACGCGATCACCCTCGAAGCGCTGGGCCAGGCTGCGCGTGCCGCGCGTTCGATCTCCCGCGCCGGCCAGAATGGCACAGTGCAGGCGTTCAGCACCCGGGATGTCGCCCAGTTGTACGGCCCGGATAACCCGCTCGAAGTGATCAGCCGTGCGGAAAAGGTCGAGCTGCTCAAGCGCATCGACGCCGCCACCCGTGCGCTGGACCCGCGAATCCAGCGAGTCACCGTAAGCATGGCCGGGGTGTGGGAGCGCATCCTGGTGGCGTCCACTGACGGCAGCCTGGCAGCGGATGTGCGCCCACTGGTGCGTTTCAATGTCAGCGTGATCGTCGAACAGAACGGCCGCCGCGAACGCGGAGGGCATGGCGGCGGCGGGCGCACCGACTACCGGTATTTCCTCGCTGACGACCGCGCCATGGGGTACGCCCGCGAAGCGCTGCGCCAAGCGCTGGTCAATCTGGAAGCCATTCCGGCGCCTGCGGGCACGTTGCCGGTGGTGCTGGGGTCCGGTTGGTCCGGCGTGCTGCTTCACGAAGCGGTGGGCCATGGCCTGGAAGGTGACTTCAACCGCAAGGGCAGTTCGGCCTATAGCGGGCGCATGGGCGAAATGGTTGCGTCCAAACTGTGCACGATTGTTGATGACGGCACGCTGGCCGGCCGTCGTGGCTCGTTGACGGTGGACGATGAAGGCACGCCGACCGAGTGCACCACCCTGATCGAGAACGGCGTGCTCAAGGGCTACATGCAGGACAAGCTCAATGCCCGCCTGATGGGCGTGGCGCGTACCGGTAACGGTCGTCGCGAGTCCTACGCTCACCTGCCGATGCCGCGCATGACCAACACCTACATGCTCGGCGGCGAAAGCGACCCGGCGGAAATCATTGCGTCGGTCAAGCGCGGGATCTATTGCGCCAACCTCGGCGGCGGCCAGGTTGATATCACCAGCGGCAAGTTCGTGTTTTCCACCAGCGAGGCGTACCTGATCGAAGACGGCAGGATTACTGCGCCGGTCAAAGGGGCGACCTTGATTGGCAACGGTCCGGAAGCGATGAGCAAGGTGTCGATGGTCGGTAATGACCTGTCGCTGGACAGCGGCGTGGGCACATGCGGCAAGGATGGGCAGTCGGTGCCGGTGGGTGTCGGCCAGCCAACGCTGAAGATTGATGCGATCACCGTGGGTGGCACGGGGTCGTAAGAGATGGAGCTTCGGGTGGCGCAGACCGCCACCCGGGGAAGAGGATCAGCGCAGGCCGCGTTGAGTCTCGTCCAGCTCACGGATGTACTTGAAGATTTTACGGCTGGTGGCTGGCGCCTTGTTATGCGCCTGCTCGTGCTGGGCCTGACGGATCAGGGAGCGCAGTTGCTGGCGGTCCGCGTCCGGGTAGTCCAGCACGAATTTCTCCAGCACGGCGTCATCGCCCGCAATCAGGCGGTCACGCCAACGTTCCAGGTTGTGGAAGCGTTCGTTGTACTGGCGAGTGGAGGCATCGGTTTGATCAAGCAGGGCCAGGATGGCGTCAATGTCCTGATCGCGCATCAATTTGCCGATAAACATGATGTGCCGTTTACGCGCGATATTCGCGCTGTGCTTGGGCGCATCGGCCAGCGCCCGGCGCATTTCGTCGGTCAGTGGCAGTTTGGCAATCAAATCTTTCTTGAGCGTTGTAAGGCGCTCGCCGAGGTCAACCAGCGCATGCAGCTCGCGTTTGACCTGGGTTTTGCTTTTCTCCCCATCGAGGGAGTCGTCGTAAGAATCAACCATGGTGGCAGTCCGCAAAGAAACGCCGCCATGATAACCAGTCGGGGGCCGCTTGTCCGGCCCGGTCGCTCGATGGCCTTAACCGAAAGCAGATTTTGAGTGGAGAAAACCATGAGTGCAGCCCAAAGCGTCGGTCCGCAAGCGTTACCGGCACTGCAGGAACAAGTCGAGCAGATCCTTGCCGAGGCCAAGCGCCAGGGGGCCGCTGCCTGTGAAGTGGCGGTGTCGCTGGAGCAGGGGCTGTCGACTTCGGTGCGTCAGCGGGAAGTGGAAACTGTCGAGTTCAACCGTGACCAGGGGTTTGGCATCACCCTGTACGTCGGTCAGCGCAAAGGCTCGGCGAGCACCTCGGCCAGCGGCCCGGACGCGATACGCGAAACCGTCGCCGCCGCCCTGGCGATTGCCAGGCACACTTCCGAGGACGAAAGCTCGGGCCTGGCCGACAAGGCGCTGATGGCCAGGGACGTGCAGGACTTCGATCTGTTCCACGCCTGGGACATCACGCCTGAGCAGGCGATCGAACAGGCGCTGACGTGTGAGGCCGCGGCGTTCGACGCAGATGCCCGCATCAAGAACGCCGATGGCACCACGTTGAGCACTCACCAGGGTTGCCGTGTGTATGGCAACAGCCATGGGTTTATCGGTGGTTATGCGTCGACTCGTCACAGTTTGAGCTGCGTCATGATTGCCGAAGCCAATGGCCAGATGCAGCGTGACTACTGGTACGACGTAAATCGCCAGGGCGAGTTGCTGGCCGACCCGGTCAGCATCGGCCAGCGCGCAGCACAGCGCGCCGCGAGCCGCCTCGGTGCGCGCCCGGTGCCAACCTGTGAAGTGCCGGTGCTGTTTTCCGCAGAGCTGGCCGGGGGCTTGTTCGGCAGTTTCCTGGGGGCGATTTCCGGTGGCAACCTGTACCGCAAATCCTCTTTCCTTGAGGGGGCTATCGGTCAGACGCTGTTTCCGGAGTGGATGACCATCGATGAGCGTCCGCACCTGATGCGCGCGATGGGCAGTTCATCGTTCGACGGTGATGGCCTGGCCACCTATGCCAAGCCGTTCGTCGAGCAGGGTGAGTTGGTGTCCTATGTGCTGGGTACCTACGCCGGTCGCAAGCTCGGCCTGCCCAGCACCGCCAACGCTGGCGGCGTGCATAACCTGTTCGTGAGCCATGGCGATGAAGACCAGGCCGCGCTGTTGCGTCGTATGGGACGTGGCCTGCTGGTAACCGAACTGATGGGGCACGGCCTGAACATGGTCACCGGGGATTACTCGCGCGGCGCCGCGGGTTTCTGGGTGGAGAACGGCGAGATTCAGTTCGCGGTCCAGGAAGTCACTATCGCTGGCAACATGCGCGATATGTTCAAGCAGATCGTAGCGGTCGGGAATGATCTGGAACTGCGCAGCAACATTCGCACAGGTTCGGTACTGATCGAGCGGATGACAGTAGCGGGCAGCTGACCCACCCTTCGTCTCAAATAAAAAGCGCGCTATTCCACACGGATAGCGCGTTTTTTTTATGCCTGGATTGTCGACGGACCACGCTGCCGCCATTGCGTTGATTCTGATTATCATTTAATAATAAATATCATTACCGAATGAGAGTGGGTTATGAGTCGCGTCCTGCATGAAGATCCCTACCTCGAAAGCTGGCGCTGGATGAGCCGTCAGATTCGCTGCGGCCTCGATCCCAACGAGCCGCGCCTGATCGAGCATTACCTCAACGAGGGTCGTTACCTCGCGTGCTGTACGGCGACTCACCCGTGGACAATTGCTGAAACCTCATTCCGCTTGCTGATCGACACCGCCAGCGATATTGCCCTGCCGTGGCACTGGCGATCGCTGTGCCTGGATCAGGCCTGGCGCCCGCTGCGCGACCTGGAAAAACTTTCCAGCTGTGCCTGTCGCCTCAAGCGCTGGCAGGCGTTTGCCTGGCAATTGGCGACGTGCCAATTGCAGCCCTCCCTTTCTGTTT
This sequence comes from Pseudomonas sp. MH9.3, assembly GCF_034354675.1. Classification (NCBI taxonomy): domain Bacteria; kingdom Pseudomonadati; phylum Pseudomonadota; class Gammaproteobacteria; order Pseudomonadales; family Pseudomonadaceae; genus Pseudomonas; species Pseudomonas sp. MH9.3. Next base: position 4,702,568 of record NZ_CP133785.1, read on the forward strand.
CTGACCTGGTGCAAGGATCCTCCGATGAGTAACACCCGTATCGAACGCGACAGCATGGGCGAACTGCACGTACCGGCCGAGGCTCTGTACGGCGCCCAGACCCAGCGCGCCGTGGACAACTTCCCGATCAGCCATCAGCGCATGCCGGCGCCCTTCATTCGCGCGCTGATCCTGGCCAAGGCCGCCGCCGCCAAGGCCAATGTCGAGCTCAAACAGATCAGCGAAGGGCAGGGCAAGGCCATCGTCGACGCCGCCCAGGGTTTGCTCGAAGGCGACTTCATGCGCCACTTCCCGGTGGATATCTTCCAGACCGGTTCCGGCACCAGCTCCAACATGAACGCCAACGAAGTGATCGCCACCCTCGCCAGCCGCCTGCTGGGCGAGGGGGTCAACCCCAACGATCACGTCAACTGCGGGCAAAGCAGCAACGACATCATCCCCACCACCATTCACGTCAGCGCAGCAATGGTTTTGCATGAGCAAACGTTACCGGCGCTGCTGCATCTGGTGCAGGTTATCGAGCAGAAAGCCGAGCAGGTGCATCCGTTCATCAAGACCGGCCGCACCCATCTGATGGACGCCATGCCGGTACGCATGAGTCAGGTGCTCAACGGCTGGGCGCAGCAGCTCAAGGCCAACATCGGGCATCTGCAGGACCTGCTGCCCAGTCTGCAGGCCCTGGCCCAGGGCGGCACCGCCGTGGGCACGGGCATCAACGCACATCCCGAATTCGCCGCGCGCTTCAGTCAGCAACTGAGCAGCCTGACCGGCGTGAAATTCACCCCGGGCAAGAACCTGTTCGCGCTGATCGGCTCCCAGGACACCGCCGTTGCGGTGTCGGGCCAACTGAAGGCGACCGCCGTGTCGCTGATGAAAATCGCCAATGACCTGCGCTGGATGAACTCGGGCCCATTGGCCGGCCTGGGCGAAATCGAACTGCAGGCTTTGCAGCCGGGTTCGTCGATCATGCCCGGCAAGGTCAACCCGGTAATCCCCGAGGCGACCGCCATGGTCGCCGCGCAGGTGATCGGCAATGACACGGTGATCACCATCGCCGGCCAGTCGGGCAACTTCGAACTCAACGTGATGCTGCCGATCATCGCCCAGAACCTGCTCAGCAGCCTCGAACTGCTGGGCAATTCCAGCCGTCTGCTGGCGGACAAGGCGATTGCCGGCTTCAAGGTCAACGAAGCCCGGCTCAAGGAAGCGTTGTCGCGCAACCCGATCCTGGTGACGGCACTCAACCCGATCATTGGTTACCAGAAGGCGGCTGAAATCGCCAAAAAGGCCTATCAGCAGGGTCGCCCGGTGATCGATGTCGCCCTTGAACACACTGACTTGCCGCGTAGCCAACTGGAGGTCCTGCTGGACCCGGAAAAGCTCACGGCCGGCGGCGTGTAATCACCGACCTGCTTTGGAGGCTCACCATGGAGCACTGGAAACGCACGATCGAACGGGCCAATCGCTGTTTTATGGCCGGTGAACTGGTTGAAGCTCGCGAGGCCTACCTGCAAGCCCTGGCCCTGGCGCAAGTGTTGTTCGAACGCTGGGCGGATGCCGACGAAGCGGTGGCGGCCTGCGTCATTTCCCATCACAACCTGGCGGACCTGCACCTGCGCCTGAACCAGCCTGAGGAAAGCGCCGAATACCTCTGCGCGGTCCATCAGCGCCTGTTGCAGACCATGCAGGACCCGCGTCTGCCGCCGCAACTGCGTGAGGCGGCATTGCGCCAAAGCAGCAAAACCTACGTCGAACTGCTGAATTTCATCAGCGATCACGGTGAATACCCACGCACTCATCGCCTGCTGGGCGGTGCCGCGGTGCAACCGACCCCGTCTCAATACGGAGCACATTGATATGAGTTACACCTTGCCTGCCTTGCCCTACGCCTACGATGCCCTGGAACCGCACATCGATGCGCAAACCATGGAAATCCACTACACCAGGCACCATCAGACCTACATCAACAACTTGAACGCTGCGGTTGATGGTACTGAGTTTGCCGACTGGCCGATTGAAAAGCTGGTGTCCAGCGTCCAGCAGTTGCCCGAGAAGTTGCGCGCTGCGGTGATCAATCAGGGCGGGGGCCATGCCAACCACTCGTTGTTCTGGGCCGTCATGTCGCCCAAAGGTGGCGGCAAGCCCGAAGGCGCACTGGGCAAGGCGATTGATCAGCAATTGGGCGGCTTCGAAAGCTTCAAGGAGGCATTCACCAAAGCCGCGCTGACCCGCTTCGGCAGCGGTTGGGCCTGGCTGAGCGTTACTCCGCAAAAGACCCTGGTGGTGGAAAGCAGCGGTAATCAGGACAGCCCGCTGATGAACGGCAATACCCCGATCCTGGGTCTGGACGTTTGGGAGCATGCGTATTACCTGCTGTACCAGAACCGCCGCCCGGAATACATCAACGCCTTCTACAGCGTTATCAACTGGCCCGAAGTGTCTGCACGCTATCAGGCCGCTGTGGGCTGACATTTATCTCCATAACAAGACCTAAGGCCGACTATGGGTACTGGAACACTGGCGATCAGCAGCGTGCGATTGTTTCGCTATGCGTTTGGCTCGCTGCTGCTGCTGGCAGGCACTGCATTGCTGGTGGCCCACGGGCTGGCCTGGCTGGACCTGGAACCGCGCATCCTGCGTGCCCTGCAGGGCGGTGCGCTCTGCGCGCTCGGCACAGCTTTGGGCGCGGTGCCCGTACTGGTAATCCGGCGCATGCCGGTGGCGTTGAGCGATACGCTATTGGGCTTCGGGGCGGGGGTGATGCTGGCTGCGACCGCCTTTTCGCTGGTGGTGCCGGGTATTTCCGCCGCCGAAAGCCTGGGGCTTTCGCCTTGGGCCGCCAGTGGCCTGATCAGTTTCGGCATCATGCTGGGCGCATTCGGGCTGTATCTGGTGGATCGCAAGGTTTCCGGCACCAGTCCGGAGATGTTGGTGGGCACACCGGATAAACCGGTCATCCCGCCTCGAATCTGGTTGTTTGTATTTGCCATCATCGCCCACAACATTCCGGAAGGTATGGCGGTGGGGGTGTCCGCCGGCGGCGGCATGCCGGATGCCGACAGCCTGGCGATGGGCATCGCGCTGCAGGATGTGCCGGAAGGACTGGTGATCGCGCTGGTACTGGCGGGAGCAGGTATGTCGCGGGTCAAGGCGTTCCTGATCGGCGCCGCTTCAGGCCTGGTGGAACCGGTGTTCGCCGTGCTCTGTGCCTGGCTGGTCACCCTTGCAGAAGTGCTGTTGCCATTGGGCCTGGCATTGGCTGCGGGCGCGATGCTGCTGGTGGTGACTCACGAAGTGATCCCCGAGTCGCGGCGCAATGGTCACGACAAGCTTGCCAGCCTTGGGTTGTGCCTGGGGTTTTGCTTGATGATGGTGATGGACACTGCCCTGGGTTAGGCCGCGCTGCTACTCAGGTTGGCGGTTATTCACCTTCGTCAAACTTGTTGTTGATCAACTCCACCAAGGCTGCCATCGCTTCATCCTCCTGCTCACCTTCGGTTTTCAGATGAATCGTGGTGCCCTTGCCCGCAGCCAGCATCATCATTGCCATGATGCTTTTGCCATCGACCATCGACTCCGGTGTACGCCCGGCGCGGATCTGGCAAGGAAACTTCCCGGCAACGCCGACGAATTTGGCCGAAGCCCGGGCGTGGAGGCCCAGCTTGTTGATAATTTGAATTTCCAGAGCGGGCATCGCGGAGGTGTTCCTTTCAGCTTAGGTCGCGGTGGCGGACCTGAACGTTCTTGAGGGTTTGCTGCAGCACCAGGCCAAGACGTTCTGTCAGGTAGACGGAGCGGTGGTGACCGCCGGTGCAGCCGATGGCTATGGTGACATAAGCGCGATTGCTCGCGGCAAAGCGCGGCAGCCATTTGAGCAGGTAGGTGGAGATGTCCTGGAACATATCCTCCACATCCGGTTGCGCGGCCAGGTAATCGATCACCGGCTGATCCAGACCGGATTGTTCGCGCAACTCTGGCTTCCAGTAAGGATTGGGCAGGCAGCGCACGTCGAACACCAGGTCGGCATCCACCGGCATGCCGCGTTTGAAGCCAAATGACTCGACCAGAAAGGCCGTACCGGGCTCAGGCTGATTGAGCAGACGCAGCTTGATGGCGTCGCGCAGCTGGTACAGGTTCAGGTTGGTGGTGTTGATCTTGAGGTCGGCCAGATCAATGATCGGCCCCAGCAGCGTGGTCTCGTCTTCGATGGCCTCGGCCAGCGAGCGGTTCGGGCTGCTCAGCGGGTGGCGCCGGCGGGTTTCGGAGAAACGCTTGAGCAGCGTCTCTTCGTCGGCGTCCAGGTACAGCACATCACAATGAATATGCTTGCCGCGCACTTCTTCGAGCAGTTCAGGGAACCGCGAGAGGTGGCTGGGCAGGTTGCGTGCATCAATCGAAACGGCGACCAGCGGTTGCGCCAATTCGGTATGGATAAGCGCGCGTTCGGCCAGTTCCGGCAGCAGGCCGGCGGGCAAATTATCGATGCAATAAAAACCGCTGTCTTCAAGCACATTGAGTGCGGTGCTTTTACCCGAGCCGGAGCGGCCACTGACAATGATCAGGCGCATGGTTATTGCTCGTCCAGCACAACCTGATACAACGCCTCATTGCTGCTGGCGTTGCGCAGTTTATGACGTACTTCCTTGCGGTCGAGCATGCTGGCGATCTGCCGAAGCAGTTCCAGGTGAGCATCGGTGGCCGCTTCCGGGACCAGCAAAACGAAGAGCAGGTCGACCGGAGCGCCGTCGATGGCATCGAAATCAATGGGTCTTTCCAGGTGCAGCAAGGCGCTGACCGGTGTGTCGCAGCCTTTGAGTCGGCAGTGAGGAATGGCGATGCCGTTGCCAAAACCGGTGGAGCCCAGTTTTTCACGGTCGATCAGGGCCTTGAACACGACCTGCTCATCCAGCTCGGGCACTTCCCGGCTGATCAGGTTGGCAATGTGTTCGAGGGCTTTTTTCTTACTGCCTCCCGGCGCGTTCACCAGGGAACGGCCGGGGGTCAGGATGGTTTCAAGTCGGATCATGGGGGGGAGTTAACGACCTGTACCTTGCATCAGGTGCAGATTCTTTTCCTTATGCTTTATGAGTTGGCGGTCGAGCTTGTCGTAGAGCGAGTCAATCGCCGCGTACATGTCTTCGTGTTCCGCATTGGCGACGAGCTTGGCATTCGGTACGTGCAGGGTGGCTTCGATTTTCTGCTTGAGCTTGTCGACCTCCATGATGACCTGCACATTGGTGATCTTGTCGAAATGCCCCGCAAGCTTGTTCAGCTTGCTCTCGGTGTATTCACGCAGGGGCTTGGTGACTTCCAGCTGGTGTCCACTGATGTTGACTTGCATACAGCTTCTCCTTCGTTGCCAGTGCATAAAGCGACAGGCGAAAAGCGCCTGCCACTGGAACGCTGTGGCCCGCCCGTCACATCAACCGCTTACGCTCGCTGGAAGGCGCAATCCCAAGGGATTCGCGATACTTGGCGACGGTTCGACGGGCGACCTGAATGCCTTGTGCCTCCAGTAAACCAGCGATCTTACTGTCACTCAATGGCTTTTTCTGATTTTCCGCGGCAACCAGTTTTTTGATGATTGCGCGAATCGCCGTGGACGAGCATTCGCCGCCTTCGGAGGTGCTGACGTGGCTGGAGAAAAAGTATTTCAGCTCATATATACCCCGCGGGGTATGCATGAATTTCTGTGTGGTGACCCGCGAAATCGTCGATTCGTGCATGCCCACCGCTTCCGCGATATCGTGCAGCACCAGCGGTTTCATCGCTTCGTCGCCGTACTCCAGGAAGCCGCGCTGATGCTCGACGATCTGGGTGGCCACTTTCATCAGGGTTTCGTTGCGGCTTTGCAGGCTCTTGATGAACCAGCGGGCTTCCTGCAACTGGTTGCGCATGAAGGTGTTGTCGGCACTGGTGTCGGCGCGGCGCACAAAGCCGGCGTACTGCGGGTTGACCCGCAGGCGCGGCACGGATTCCTGGTTCAACTCCACCAGCCAGCGCTCGTTGTCCTTGCGGACGATCACGTCGGGGACCACGTATTCGGCTTCGCTGGATTCGATCTGCGAGCCCGGCCTCGGGTTGAGGCTCTGCACCAGCTCGATGACCTGGCGCAGTTCATCTTCCTTGAGCTTCATGCGACGCATCAGCTGGCTATAGTCACGGCTGCCCAACAGGTCGATGTAGTCGGTAACCAGGCGCTGGGCTTCAGCGAGCCATGGCGTCCTGGCGGGCAATTGACGCAATTGCAGCAGCAGGCATTCACTGAGGTTGCGCGCACCGATACCGGCGGGCTCGAACTGCTGGATACGGTGCAGGACGGCTTCAATCTCGTCCAGCTCGATATCCAGTTCGGGGTCGAAAGCCTCCAGAATTTCGTCGAGCGTCTCGTCCAGATAGCCCTGGTTGTTGATGCAGTCGATCAGGGTGACGGCGATCAGGCGATCAGTGTCGGACATCGGCGCCAGGTTCAGCTGCCACAGCAGGTGGCTTTGCAGGCTCTCGCCGACGGAGGTGCGGGTGGTGAAGTCCCACTCGTCATCATCATTGCTGGGCAAGCTGCTCGCGCTGGTCTGGTAGACATCTTCCCAGGCGGTGTCCACGGGCAGTTCGTTGGGAATGCGTTCGTTCCAGTCGCCTTCCTCGAGGTTGTCCACCGTGGGGGCAGTTTCCTGATAGGAGGGTTCCTGCACGTCCGGGTTGGGTTTTTGCTCGATGTTGTCGGCCAGTGGGTCTGCATTATCGAAGTCGTCGCCTTCTTCCTGGCGTTCGAGCATCGGATTGGACTCCAGGGCCTCCTGGATTTCCTGTTGCAGGTCCAGGGTCGACAATTGGAGCAGGCGGATGGCCTGTTGCAGCTGCGGTGTCATCGTCAGCTGCTGGCCCATTCTCAGGACTAGCGATGGTTTCATGGCAGGGGCTTAACACCTTATTCGCCGGCGCAATGCGCCATCCACGACAGGGCGCGCGAGCGCCAAACATAAGCAAATTATATGCCTGATATCAGGTGCTTTGCCTAGAGCGCGATGACAATAAAAATACTGAAGTTTTCATTGACTCGCGCGCTCGTCGGCGAACGCCCTGATACCACCGTGTCTACAGGCGGAACTCGTGACCCAGGTACACTTCCTTGACCAGTTCGTTGGCCAGGATAGTCGCCGAATCGCCTTCGGCGATCAGTTGGCCATCGTTGACGATATAGGCGGTCTCGCAGATATCGAGGGTCTCACGGACGTTGTGGTCGGTGATCAGCACACCGATACCCTTGGCCTTGAGATGATGGATGATCTGCTTGATGTCGCCGACCGAAATCGGGTCGACGCCGGCAAACGGTTCGTCCAGCAGGATGAACTTGGGTGCCGTCGCCAGGGCGCGGGCGATTTCCACGCGGCGACGCTCACCACCGGACAGACTCATGCCGAGGTTGTCGCGAATGTGGTTGATGTGGAATTCCTGCAGCAGGCTTTCCAGCTCCTGACGGCGGCCGTCGCGGTCGAGTTCCTTGCGGGTCTCGAGGATCGCCATGATGTTGTCGGCAACCGACAGCTTGCGGAAAATCGACGCTTCCTGTGGCAGATAGCCGATACCGGCGCGTGCGCGACCGTGCATGGGCTGGTGGCTGACGTCGAGGTCGTCGATCAGCACACGCCCCTGGTCGGCCTGGACGAGGCCCACGATCATGTAGAAGCAGGTGGTCTTGCCGGCGCCGTTGGGGCCGAGCAAGCCGACGATCTGGCCGCTGTCGATCGACAGGCTGACGTCGCGCACGACCTGACGGCTTTTGTAGGCCTTGGCCAGATGCTGGGCTTTCAGGGTTGCCATTACTCGGCCTTCTTCTTCGGCTGGATAACCATGTCGATTCGCGGACGGGGTGCAGTGACCTTGGAGCCATTGGCGCGACCGGCGTTGGCGATCTGCTTCACGGTGTCATAGGTGATTTTTTCACCTTCCGTGGAGTTGCCATCGGGGCTCAGCACCTTGGCCTGGTCGATCAGCACGATGCGATTCTGCTGGGCGTGATACTGGATGGTCTTGCCGTAGCCCTTCATCGGGCCGGTATCGGCAGGGGCCTGCTTCTGCTCGAAGTAGGCCAGGTTACCCACCGACGTCACCACGTCGATGTCGCCAGCCGGGGTGCGGGTGAGGGTCACCGTGTTGCCGGTGATCTTCATCGAGCCCTGGGTGATGATGACGCCGCCGGTGTAGGTTGCGACGCCTTGCTTGTCATCGAGCTGAGCATCGTCAGCCGAGATGTGGATCGGTTGCTGGCTATCGTTCGGCAGAGCCCAGGCGCTCACGCTTCCCAGTGCTGCGCCCAGACCGAGCAAAATAGGGAGAGTTTTAACGAGCCTCATACTGTCCTCTTACGTTCGATAGCAGGTGTATCCTGCTTTCTTTCAAATACGCTTTCATTCCCTTGCCAGTCGATACACCGCCAGCGCCGTCGATTCTAACGTCTTGCTCGGTCTGCGCATATTGCCTTTGTGGGAATACGGTCATGCGACTGCTGGTAATGATGGTGTCGCGGTTCTGCGCGTCAGTTCGTGCGACGCGCACCGAGTCGATCAGTTCCACCTCGGTGCCGTCCGGGTTGACCTCGCCACGCTTGCTGGTCACGTGCCACGGGAACTCGGTGCCACGGTACAGATTCAGGTCCGGGTTGGTCAGCAGCGTGACTTCGGAAGCCTTCAAATGCTCGACCTTGTCCGATGTCATCTCGTACTGCACCTTGCCATCGGGCAGAAACTGCACGCTGTAGGCGTTGGTTGCGTAATAGTCGATAACCCCTTCGTCAACCTGCGCAACAGGCTGGTCGAGAAAGCGCTCCGGGCTGATATTCCAGTAGCCTACCGCGAGGAACAGCGCGGCAATGACCCCGAATAACAGGAAGTTGCGAATCTTTTTGCTCAGCATAAAACGCTCTATAGGTAGGCGGCGTGGGCCGCTTCAAGGCGGCCCTGGGCACGCAGGATCAGCTCGCAGAACTCGCGGGCGGCGCCTTCGCCGCCGCGGGCGGTCGTGACGCCATGGGCGTGTTCACGCACGAACGCAGCAGCATTGGCGACGGCCATGCCCAGGCCCACGCGGCGAATCACCGGCAGGTCCGGCAAGTCGTCACCCAGGTAGGCGACCTGCTCATAGCTTAGGTTGAGTTGGCCAAGAAGCTCGTCGAGCACCACCAGTTTATCCTCACGGCCCTGATACAGGTGAGGAATACCCAGGTTTTGTGCGCGGCGTTCCACAACGGGTGTTTTTCGACCACTGATAATGGCCGTTTGCACGCCTGCGGCCATCAACATCTTGAGGCCCTGGCCATCGAGGGTGTTGAACGTCTTGAATTCGCTGCCATCTTCGAGGAAGTAAAGGCGGCCATCAGTCAATACGCCGTCCACGTCGAAAATCGCCAATTTGATGTGTTTGCCGCGTTGCAGCAGGTCGTCGCTCATTTACATCACTCCCGCACGCAGCAAGTCGTGCATGTTCAGGGCGCCAATCGGGCGGTCGTCGGCATTGACCACCACCAGCGCGCCGATCTTGTGGTCTTCCATGATCTTCAGCGCTTCGGCTGCCAGCATCTCGGGGCGTGCCGTCTTGCCGTGGGGCGTCATCACCGCATCAATGGTGGCCGTGTGGATATCGATGGTGCGGTCCAGGGTGCGACGCAGGTCGCCGTCCGTGAACACGCCGGCCAGTCGCCCGTCCGCTTCCAGAATAACGGTCATGCCCAGGCCCTTGCGCGTCATTTCCATCAGCGCATCCTTGAGCAGGGTACCGCGCTGGACGTGAGGCAGTTCATCGCCCGAATGCATCACATGTTCCACCTTGAGCAGCAGGCGGCGGCCCAGGGCACCACCGGGGTGGGAAAACGCGAAGTCTTCAGCGGTGAACCCGCGCGCTTCGAGCAGCGCCACGGCGAGCGCATCGCCCATCACCAGGGTGGCGGTGGTGGAGGAGGTCGGCGCCAGGTTAAGCGGGCAGGCTTCGTGGGTCACGTGTACGTTCAGGTTGACGTCGGCGGCCTTGGCCAGCGTCGACTCCGGGTTGCCGGTGACACTGATCATCTGGATGCCCAGGCGCTTGATCAGCGGCAGCAGGGTCACGATTTCGTTGGTGGTACCGGAGTTGGACAGGGCCAGGATCACGTCGTCGCGGGTGATCATGCCCATGTCGCCATGACTGGCTTCAGCCGGGTGCACGAAAAAAGCGGTGGTGCCGGTGCTCGCCAGGGTGGCGGCAATCTTATTGCCGACATGGCCGGATTTGCCCATGCCGACCACCACAACGCGGCCCTTGCTGGCCAGAATCAGCTCACAGGCGCGTACAAAATCCGCGTCGATATGGGCCAGCAAGCCTTCTACGGCTTCAAGCTCCAGGCGGATCGTACGTTGTGCGGATTGAATGAGGTCGCTGGATTGGCTCATGTCTGAAGTCGTATAGCCTGACGAAAAGTCGGCGATTATAGCGGTAATGAACAATTCCCTCACGCTAGATCGTCAGGGTTTATTCGATAGGCGCAAATTTACACTCGGTTACATCCCCGCGGTTTTTTCGCTGTCCTTATTCTGAACGAGCGATGTTCCGGCCTTGGGGGCTCTGCACCAGCGGTGATATAGTTCGCCGCTTGTTCGGCCCGCCCAGCACACGCGGCTATTTATATTGCGCAAGCGTGTAAACGTTTGTCGTTCACGTGGTGTCTGAGTGTGAGTCCGCATCCCAAGGAGTTTAGATGAGTGCCGATAACGCCTACGCGGTCGAGCTGAAGGGCCTTTCCTTCAAGCGCGGGACGCGCAGCATCTTCAATAACGTCGATATTCGCATTCCCCGCGGCAAGGTCACGGGCATCATGGGGCCTTCCGGTTGCGGCAAGACCACCCTGTTGCGTCTGATGGGCATGCAGTTGCGGCCCAGCGCCGGCGAAGTGTGGGTCAATGGCCAGAACCTGCCGACGCTGTCGCGCAGTGATCTGTTCGACGCGCGCAAGCACATGGGTGTGCTGTTCCAGAGCGGCGCGCTGTTCACAGACCTGGACGTGTTCGAGAACGTGGCCTTCCCGTTGCGGGTGCATACCCAGCTGTCCGACGAGATGATTCGTGACATCGTGTTGTTGAAACTGCAGGCCGTCGGCCTTCGCGGAGCCATCGACCTGATGCCGGACGAACTGTCCGGCGGCATGAAGCGCCGTGTCGCGCTGGCGCGAGCCATTGCCCTGGATCCGCAGATCCTCATGTACGACGAGCCCTTCGTGGGCCAGGACCCGATCGCCATGGGTGTCCTGGTGCGCCTGATCCGTCTGCTCAACGATGCGCTGGGAATCACCAGTATCGTGGTCTCCCACGACCTGGCCGAAACGGCGAGCATCGCCGACTACCTGTATGTCGTCGGCGATGGCCAGGTGCTGGGGCAGGGCACGCCCGAAGAGCTGATGAACGCCGACAACCCGCGCATTCGCCAATTCATGACCGGTGATCCCGATGGTCCGGTGCCCTTTCATTTTCCGGCAGCGGATTACCGCTCAGACCTTCTGGGGAAGCGTTGATGCGCAAGACATCTCTTATCGAGAAGGTTCGCCTTTTCGGTCGGTCCGGCATCGATATCATCGAAGTGCTGGGTCGTTCGACCATTTTCCTGTTCCACGCCCTGCTGGGGCGCGGTGGCATCGGCGGTGGCTTTGGCCTGCTGCTCAAGCAATTGCACGCTGTGGGCGTGATGTCGCTGGTGATCATCGTGGTGTCCGGGGTTTTCATCGGCATGGTGCTGGCGCTGCAAGGCTTCAACATCCTTTCGAGCTATGGCTCGGAACAGGCGGTAGGCCAGATGGTTGCCCTGACGCTGCTGCGTGAGCTGGGGCCGGTGGTGACCGCGCTGCTGTTCGCCGGGCGCGCAGGTTCTGCACTGACCGCCGAAATCGGCAACATGAAATCCACCGAGCAGTTGTCCAGCCTGGAAATGATCGGTGTGGACCCGCTCAAGTACATCGTTGCCCCACGCCTGTGGGCCGGCTTCATTTCCCTGCCGCTGCTGGCGATGATTTTCAGCGTGGTGGGCATCTGGGGCGGCTCTTGGGTGGCAGTGGACTGGCTGGGCGTCTATGACGGTTCCTACTGGGCCAACATGCAAAACAGCGTGACCTTCACGGGTGATGTGCTCAACGGCATCATAAAGAGCATTGTCTTCGCGTTTGTCGTGACCTGGATCGCCGTATTCCAAGGCTATGACTGTGAGCCCACTTCAGAGGGGATCAGCCGTGCCACCACCAAGACCGTTGTGTACGCCTCGCTGGCGGTACTGGGCCTTGACTTCATTTTGACCGCCTTGATGTTTGGAGACTTCTGATGCAAAACCGCACTGTGGAAATCGGTGTCGGCCTTTTCTTGCTGGCTGGCATCCTGGCTTTACTGTTGCTGGCCCTGCGGGTCAGCGGTCTTTCGGCCAGCCCCACCGCCGATACCTATAAACTTTACGCGTACTTCGACAATATTGCCGGTTTGACTGTCAGAGCTAAAGTGACCATGGCCGGTGTCACCATCGGCAAGGTCACGGCAATCGATCTGGATCGCGACAGCTTCACCGGGCGAGTGACGATGCAACTGGACAAGAAGGTGGATAACCTGCCGACTGACTCCACAGCATCTATCCTCACTGCGGGTTTGCTCGGTGAGAAGTACATCGGTGTCAGCGTGGGTGGGGAAACAGCCCTGCTCAAGGATGGTTCGACCATCCACGACACGCAGTCGTCGCTGGTGCTTGAGGACCTGATTGGTAAGTTCCTGCTCAACACGGTCAATAAAGACGCCAAATGAGGAATCTGTTCATGATCTCTACCTTGCGACGTGGCCTGCTGGTACTGCTTGCAGCGTTGCCGCTGATGGCAAACGCGGCAGGTTCTGCCCACGACCTGGTGCAGGACACGACCAACAAGATGTTGGCTGACCTGACGGCCAACAAAGAAAAGTACAAACAGGACCCGAGCCAGTTCTACAACGCGCTCGACACCATCGTGGGCCCGGTCGTGGATGCCGAAGGCATCTCCCGCAGCATCATGACGGTGAAGTATTCGCGCAAAGCCACGCCGGCGCAGATGCAGACCTTCCAGGAAAACTTCAAGCGCGGGCTGTTCCAGTTCTACGGCAACGCCTTGCTCGAGTACAACAACCAGGGCATTACCGTGGCCCCGGCCGGCGACGAATCGGGTGACCGCACCAGCGTCAACATGAGCGTCAAAGGCAACAATGGCGCGGTGTACCCTGTGCAGTACACGCTGGAGAAGGTCAAGGGCGAGTGGAAGCTGCGCAACGTGATCATCAACGGCATCAACATCGGCAAACTGTTCCGTGACCAGTTCGCCGACGCGATGCAGCGCAATGGCAACGACCTGGACAAGACCATCAATGGTTGGGCCGGTGAAGTGGCCAAGGCCAAGGAAACCTCCGACAAAGAAGCCGGGAAGTCTGCGCAATGACCGAGTCGGCTGTTCGTATCGGCGCTGCCGGCGAGCTGTTCCTCAGTGGCGTGCTGGATTACCGTACCGGGCCTGACCTGCGCAAGCAGGGCCAGGCGCTGATCCAGGCCAGCAGCGCACCTGCGCTGGTGCTCGATTGCTCGGCGGTGACCAAGTCCAGCAGCGTAGGTTTGTCCTTGTTGCTGTGCTTCATGCGTGATGCCGAAGCGGCCAACAAGCCGCTCAGCATTCGTGCGCTGCCCGAGGACATGCGTGAGATCGCCGAGGTTTCCGGTCTGACCGAGCTGCTGGCGCATCCTTAATACACGTTATTACAGGAGCCCCCCGTCAGAGTCCTGCTATGCGGGGTTCGCAGGCGCGGGGCTTTTTTGTATGATGTGCGACCCGTGCGCACTGGGCGCCGATAGAGGTTGAACATGCAGGCCCTAGAAGTTAAGAGCTTTCTCGAAGGAAAGCTGCCGGGAACGACCGTAGAAGTTGAAGGCGAAGGCTGCAATTTCCAGCTGAACGTGATTAGCGATGAACTGGCGGCATTGAGCCCGGTCAAGCGTCAGCAGCAGATCTATGCCCATTTGAACCCATGGATCACCGATGGCAGCATCCATGCGGTCACTATGAAATTTTTCAGCCGCGCGGCCTGGGCCGAGCGCACCTGAGCCCCCAAGGCGTCGAGATTCTTATGGATAAATTGATTATTACCGGCGGTGCCCGCCTTGATGGCGAGATCCGCATCTCCGGTGCGAAAAACTCCGCCTTGCCGATCCTGGCAGCGACCCTGCTGTGTGATGGCCCGGTCACCGTGGCCAACCTGCCGCACCTGCACGACATCACCACCATGATCGAGCTGTTCGGTCGCATGGGCATTGAGCCGGTGATCGACGAGAAGCTCTCGGTCGAAATCGACCCGCGCACCATCAAGACCCTGATCGCCCCGTACGAACTGGTTAAGACCATGCGTGCGTCGATCCTGGTGCTGGGCCCCATGGTTGCCCGTTTCGGCGAAGCTGAAGTGGCCCTGCCTGGCGGTTGCGCCATTGGCTCGCGTCCGGTCGACCTGCACATCCGTGGCCTTGAAGCCATGGGCGCGGTCATCGACGTCGAAGGCGGCTACATCAAGGCCAAGGCGCCAGAAGGCGGCCTGCGTGGCGCCAATTTCTTCTTCGATACCGTGAGCGTCACCGGCACCGAGAACATCATGATGGCCGCGGCCCTGGCTAATGGCCGCAGCGTCCTGCAAAACGCCGCGCGCGAGCCGGAAGTGGTCGACCTGGCCAACTTCCTGATCGCGATGGGTGCCAATATCAGCGGCGCCGGCACCGACACCATCACCATCGACGGCGTGAAGCGTCTGCACTCGGCCACCTACAAAGTGATGCCGGACCGTATCGAGACGGGCACTTACCTGGTTGCCGCCGCCGTTACCGGTGGCCGCGTCAAGGTCAAGGACACCGATCCGACCATCCTTGAAGCCGTTCTGGAAAAACTCAAGGAAGCCGGTGCTGAAATCACCACCGGTGAAGACTGGATCGAGCTGAACATGCACGGCAAGCGGCCAAAAGCCGTTAACGTGCGCACCGCTCCGTACCCGGCGTTCCCGACCGACATGCAGGCGCAGTTCATCTCCCTGAACGCAATCGCCGAAGGCACCGGTGCGGTGATCGAGACCATCTTCGAAAACCGTTTCATGCACGTGTACGAACTGCACCGCATGGGCGCCAAGATCCAGGTTGAAGGCAATACCGCCATCGTCACCGGTATCGACAAGCTCAAGGGCGCGCCAGTGATGGCTACCGACCTGCGTGCGTCGGCCAGTCTGGTGATCTCGGCGCTGTGCGCTGACGGCGACACCCTCATCGACCGCATCTACCACATCGACCGTGGTTACGAGTGCATCGAAGAAAAACTGCAGATGCTCGGCGCGAAGATCCGCCGCGTACCGGGCTAGTCCTGGCGCCGTAAACACCGCCGCTGTTGCGGCAAGTGGGCTCCTGCGGTGAGCGAGCTTTTGTGGCAAGCGGGCTTTTGTGGCGAGCGGGCTTGCCCCGCGTTGGACTGCGCAGCAGTCCCGCTTTTTGCGATCGCTACGCAACCCAGCGCGTTGCAAGCCCGCTCGCCACAGTGAGGTGCTTGCCGTTAAGTGAGCGGTGTGCTGAATTTGTTTCAAGTCGAGGCTGTCACGGCCTCGATCTGTGTCTGGCGCCGTTTGCGACCAGACCGCAATTGCCTGATGAAGGACTGACGTTCCCATGTTGACCATCGCACTGTCCAAGGGCCGCATCCTTGACGACACGTTGCCCCTGCTGGCTGAAGCGGGCATCGTGCCGACCGAGAATCCGGACAAGAGCCGCAAGCTGATCATCCCCACGACCCAGGACGACGTGCGCCTGTTGATCGTGCGGGCTACCGATGTGCCGACCTACGTCGAGCATGGCGCGGCCGACCTCGGCGTCGCCGGCAAGGACGTGCTGATGGAATACGGCGGCCAGGGCCTGTACGAGCCGCTGGACCTGCGTATTGCCCTGTGCAAGCTGATGACCGCCGGCCGTGTCGGTGATGTCGAGCCTAAAGGCCGCTTGCGGGTGGCCACCAAGTTCGTCAACGTTGCCAAGCGTTACTACGCCGAACAAGGCCGCCAGGTCGATATCATCAAGCTCTATGGCTCGATGGAGCTGGCGCCGCTGATCGGCCTGGCCGACAAGATCATCGACGTGGTCGACACCGGCAACACCCTGCGTGCCAACGGGCTTGAACCCCAGGATTTCATTGCCGATATCAGCTCCCGGCTGATCGTCAACAAAGCATCAATGAAGATGCAGCATGCCCGTATCCAGGCGTTGATCGACACCCTGCGCAAGGCAGTGGAGTCGCGACACCGCGGTTGACTCACCCGCGCGGCCTTAGGTCGCGCCCGTCTATCCGCCTCATAGCCAGAATTCTCAGGTGCCCAAGCGGATCGACTGCTAACGTTCGGCGCCTGAGCATTTTTGCCAATCCTATGAGGCCCTCGCTATGACCACGTCCACTGCAATTGCCCGACTCAACGCTGCCGACCCGGATTTCGCCCATCATCTGGATCATCTGCTGAGCTGGGAAAGCGTGTCCGACGACTCGGTCAACGGGCGAGTGCTCGACATCATCAAGGCCGTGCGCGAGCGCGGTGATGCGGCGCTGGTGGACTTCACCCGCCAGTTCGATGGCCTGGACGTCAAATCCATGGCTGACCTGATCCTGCCGCGCGAGCGCCTGGAGCTCGCACTGACGCGCATCACCGGCCCGCAGCGCGAAGCCCTGGAAGTGGCGGCGGCGCGGGTGCGCAGCTATCACGAAAAGCAGAAACAGGATTCCTGGAGCTACACCGAGGCCGACGGTACCGTGCTTGGCCAGAAGGTCACGCCACTGGACCGTGCGGGTCTGTACGTGCCGGGCGGTAAAGCCTCGTACCCCTCGTCGGTATTGATGAACGCGATTCCGGCCAAGGTGGCGGGCGTGACCGAAGTGGTCATGGTGGTGCCGACTCCGCGCGGCGAAATCAATGAGCTGGTGCTGGCGGCGGCCTGCATCGCCGGCGTTGACCGCGTATTTACCATCGGCGGCGCCCAGGCAGTTGCAGCCCTGGCCTATGGCACCGAGAGCGTGCCGAAGGTGGACAAGGTGGTCGGCCCCGGCAACATCTATGTGGCCACCGCCAAGCGCCATGTGTTCGGTCAGGTTGGTATCGACATGATCGCCGGCCCCTCGGAAATCCTGGTGGTGTGCGACGGCCAGACCGACCCTGACTGGATCGCCATGGACCTGTTCTCCCAGGCCGAGCACGACGAAGACGCCCAGGCGATTCTGGTCTGCCCGGACGCCGAGTTCCTCGACAAGGTCGCCGCCAGCATCGACAAGCTGCTGCCGACCATGGACCGCGCCGAGATCATCGAGAAGTCGATCAATGGTCGCGGCGCACTGATCCTGGTGCGCGACATGGAGCAAGCCATCGAGGTGGCCAACCGCATCGCGCCGGAGCACCTGGAGCTGTCCGTGGCCGATCCGCAAGCCTGGCTGCCGTCTATTCGCCACGCCGGTGCGATCTTCATGGGCCGCCACACCAGCGAAGCGCTGGGCGACTACTGCGCGGGTCCCAACCACGTGCTGCCCACCTCCGGCACGGCGCGTTTCTCGTCGCCGCTGGGGGTGTACGACTTCCAGAAGCGTTCGTCGATCATTTTCTGCTCGCCACAAGGCGCCTCCGAACTGGGCAAGACCGCCTCGGTGCTGGCCCGTGGTGAATCCCTCAGCGCCCACGCGCGCAGCGCCGAATACCGCATCCTTGAAGAGGGGAAATGACACATGAGCAAATTCTGGAGCCCCTTCGTCAAGGACCTGGTGCCTTACGTGCCTGGCGAGCAGCCCAAGCTGACCAAACTGGTCAAGCTCAACACCAATGAAAACCCCTACGGCCCATCGCCCAAGGCGCTGGCAGCAATGCGGGCCGAGTTGAACGACAACCTGCGCCTGTACCCGGATCCCAACAGCGACCTGCTCAAGCAGGCCGTGGCCAACCATTATGGGATCGATACCGGCAAGGTGTTCCTCGGCAACGGCTCTGACGAGGTACTGGCGCACATCTTCCATGGTCTGTTCCAGCACGACTTGCCGTTGTTGTTCCCGGATATCAGCTACAGCTTCTATCCGGTGTACTGCGGTCTCTACGGCATCACCTCCGCACCGGTGCCGCTGGATGAGCAGTTCCAGATTCGTGCGGCGGACTACGCCAGGCCCAACGGCGGGATCATCTTCCCCAATCCGAACGCCCCGACCGGCTGCGTGCTGGGGCTGGACGCGGTGGAGCAGATCCTCAAGGCCAACCCCGACTCGGTGGTAGTGGTCGATGAAGCCTATATCGACTTTGGCGGCGACACCGCCATCCGTCTGGTGGATCGCTACCCGAATCTGTTGGTCACTCAGACCCTGTCCAAATCGCGCTCACTCGCCGGTTTGCGCGTGGGCCTGGCCGTGGGCCACCCTGATTTGATCGAAGCGCTGGAGCGGGTCAAGAACAGCTTCAACTCCTACCCGCTGGATCGCCTGGCGATTGCCGGCGCGGCGGCGGCGTTCGAGGACCGCGAGTACTTCGCCAAGACCTGTCAACTGGTGATCGACAGCCGTGAGACGCTGGTGACGCAACTGGAAGGGAAGGGCTTTGAAGTGCTGCCGTCGGCGGCCAACTTCATCTTTGCCCGTCACCCACACCATGATGCTGCAGGCTTGGCTGCGAAGCTGCGTGAGCAAGGGGTGATCGTGCGGCACTTCAAGCAGGCGCGGATTGCCCAGTTCCTGCGGATCAGCATCGGTACGCCTGAGCAGAACCAGGCGTTGATCGACGGGCTTGGCGAGCTCTGACAGGCGCTGAAATACAATGTGGGAGGGGGCCTGCTCCCGATGGCGGTGTTCCAGTCAAGTATGCATCGACTGACACTCCGCTATCGGGAGCAAGCCCCTCCCACATTTGGTTTTGCGGTGTTAATTAGAGCATCGGCTCATCCGGCTTTTTGTGCTTCCAGCCATCATTGCCCGGCAGCAGCAGGTTCAAACCAATCGCCACCACCGCACACAGGGCGATGCCCTTGAGGCCGAAGTCATCCGGGCCGGTGCCGGTGCCAACCAGCACGCCGCCAATGCCGAACACCAGGGTCACTGACACAATCACCAGATTGCGCGCCTCGCCCAGGTCGATCCGATGGCGGATCAGCGTGTTCATCCCCACGGCGGCAATCGAGCCGAACAGCAGGCACAGGATCCCGCCCATCACCGGCACCGGAATGCTCTGCAGCAGTGCGCCGAACTTGCCGATAAACGCCAGGCTGATAGCGAATACTGCCGCCCAGGTCATGATCTTCGGGTTGTAATTTTTGGTCAGCATCACCGCGCCGGTCACTTCGGCGTAGGTGGTGTTCGGCGGCCCGCCAAACAGGCCGGCCGCCGTGGTGGCAATGCCGTCACCCAGCAGGGTGCGATGCAGGCCGGGCTTTTTCAGGTAGTCGCGACCGGTCACGCTGCCCACCGCAATCACCCCGCCAATATGCTCGATCGCCGGGGCCAGGGCCACCGGGACGATAAACAGGATCGCCTGCCAGTTGAACTCCGGCGCGGTGAAGTGGGGCAGGGCGAACCAGGGCGCGGCGGCGATTTTGGCCGTGTCGACCACACCAAAGTAGAAGGCCATGGCAAAGCCCACCAGCACGCCGGAAATGATCGGCACCAGGCGGAAAATGCCCTTGCCGAACACTGCAACGATCAACGTGGTCAGCAGCGCCGGCATCGAGATCATCATCGCCGTCTGGTAATGAATCAGCTCGGCGCCGTCGCCGGACTTGCCCATCGCCATGTTCGCCGCAATCGGCGCCATGGCCAGGCCGATGGAGATAATCACCGGGCCAATCACCACCGGCGGCAGCAGGCGATCGATAAAGCCGGTGCCTTTGATCTTCACTGCCAGGCCGAGAAAGGTATACACGAAACCGGCCGCCATCACCCCGCCCATGGTCGCCGCGAGCCCGAACTGGCCCTTGGCGAGAATGATCGGCGTGATAAACGCAAAGCTCGATGCCAGGAACACCGGCACCTGTCGCCCGGTGACCACCTGGAACAACAGCGTGCCCAGGCCTGCGGTGAACAGCGCAACGTTTGGATCAAGGCCGGTGATCAGTGGCATCAACACCAGCGCGCCAAATGCCACGAAGAGCATCTGTGCGCCGGACAAGATCTGGCGCCAAAGCGGGTCGTTGAATTCATCCTGCATGTTCACGCGTCCTTCTGCTTGGTGCCGAAGATCTTGTCACCGGCATCGCCCAGGCCCGGGATGATGTAGCCGTGTTCATTCAGGCGCTCGTCGATGGACGCGGTGTAGATCTGCACGTCCGGGTGGGCTTTCTCGACGGCGGCGATGCCTTCGGGCGCGGCAACCAGCACCATGGCGCGAATGTCCTTGCAGCCGGCCTTTTTCAACAGGTCGATGGTGGCAACCATGGAGCTGCCGGTGGCGAGCATCGGATCGATGATCATCGCCAGGCGCTCGTCGATTTCCGGGACGAGTTTTTCCAGGTAGGTGTGGGCCTGCAGGGTTTCTTCATTGCGGGCCACGCCCACGGCGCTGACCTTGGCGCCCGGGATCAGGCTGAGCACGCCTTCGAGCATGCCGATACCGGCGCGCAGGATCGGCACTACGGTGATTTTCTTGCCGGCAATTTTCTCCACCTGGACGGGACCGGCCCAACCGGGGATCTCGTAGGTTTCCAGGGGCAAATCCTTGGTGGCTTCGTAAGTCAGCAACGCTCCGACTTCCTGAGCAAGCTCACGGAAGTTCTTCGTGCTTATGTCGGCGCGGCGCATAAGGCCGAGCTTGTGCTGGATCAGCGGGTGGCGGATCTCGCGAGTGGGCATGGGAAAGGCTCCGGCGGCGGGCAAAAAAACCGGCCTAGATTAATCTATCCGAGGATGATGTCCTATAGACAATCAAGTACGTTAGTCCATAAAGGCTTGAACGTTGCCGCTCACATGCGTACCTTTGCCCGCTTTTCTTGCCACAGCACCCCCTTGGAGAGCGCCATGTCCGCTGATCTCGAGCATATCCGTCAAATCATGCGCGAGGCTGACTGCCTTTACAGCGAAGCGCAAGTCGAAGAGGCGATCGCCAAGGTTGGCGCGCATATCAGCCGCGAACTGGCCGATAGCAACCCGGTAGTGTTCTGCGTGATGAACGGCGGCCTGATCTTCGCCGGCAAGCTGCTGACCCATCTGCAGTTCCCGCTGGAGGCGTCCTACCTGCACGCCACCCGCTATCGCAATGAAACCAGCGGCGGCGACCTGTTCTGGAAGGCCAAGCCAGAAGTGTCGTTCATCGACCGCGACGTGCTGATCATCGACGACATCCTCGATGAGGGTCATACCCTGGGTGCAATCATCGACTTCTGCAAACACGCCGGTGCGCGTAAAGTGCACACCGCCGTGCTGATCGACAAAGACCACGACCGCAAGGCACGCCCGGACCTGAAAGCCGATTACGTCGGCCTGCCCTGCATCGACCGCTACATCTTCGGTTACGGCATGGACTACAAAGGTTACTGGCGCAACGCCAATGGCATCTACGCCGTCAAAGGGATGTAAGTCATGACCCGCTTTCTTGATCAGACGCTGTATGCCGAATTGGCCGAGAAGGCGGGCGCCAGCCCACGTGGCCGGCACCATCACAACTTTCACCAGATGGAAGAGCCGTGCCATCGCATGGCCGTCGGCCT
The DNA here is from genome assembly GCF_034354675.1 of Pseudomonas sp. MH9.3. NCBI lineage: Bacteria > Pseudomonadati > Pseudomonadota > Gammaproteobacteria > Pseudomonadales > Pseudomonadaceae > Pseudomonas > Pseudomonas sp. MH9.3. The sequence continues at coordinate 4,724,306 of NZ_CP133785.1, forward strand.
GCAGCCCAGCACCTACGTGCCGCCCCATCGGCATTTGAGCGCCGATAAGGCGGAAACCCTGCTGGTGCTCAAGGGGCGCCTGGGTTTGCTGATCTTCAACGACACCGGTGAGGTGATCGCCAGGCGGGTGATGCAGGCCGGTGGCGAGTGCGCAGGTGTTGACTTGCCGCCGGGGGTTTTCCACGGGCTGGTGGTGCTGGAGCCCGACACGGTGATGTTCGAATGCAAGGCCGGACCGTATCGTCCGGTGGGCGAAGGTGAGCTGGCCAGTTGGGCGCCGCGTGAAGGCGATGCCGAAGTGGCGGCTTATCAAGCGTGGATGCTGGCCCAGTTCGACTAGGCGCTTCATCGCTTCCAAAGGTAGACTTCAGACCCCGTGAAAATGTCTGCAGGCTGGAGCCGGTAATGCGTAAAGATAAGAAACAGGTGATTGGTGACGAGATCGGCGACGACCAGATCAAGTTGTTCCTGGATTTCGAGCCGGTTGACGCGACTTCACCGTCTCTGCACAAGCTGATCAAGGCCTACCGTGGCCTGCGTATCGATGATTTCGAGCGCTTCCTTGGCTTTTTCAAGGCCGCCGGCCTGGATCTGGATGGCAAGGACGAGCATGGTCAGACCTTCGTCGACGTGATCAAGGACCAGCGCCACGCGCCCGAGTACATCGAGCTGATCGAAAAAGCCCGCGGCTGATGACCCCGGCCAAAAAAAACGCCCCTGCGAGGGGCGTTTTTTATTGCGTTCAGACCTCAAGCGTAGCTTTCAGCCTCGTCGCCTTGTTCAACCAGCTCCAGGCTGATGTTGTTCTGCGTGTTGATCCTGCGATACAGCTCGGCATCGGTTTCCAGCACTTTCTCACGTGCGGGGAAGATCTCGTGCAGCTTGGCCGCCCATTCGCCGGCAGCTTTTTCCGGGAAGCAACGCTCAATCAGTTCCAGCATGATCGAAACCGTCACTGAAGCTCCCGGAGACGCACCCAGCAGTGCCGCCAGCGAGCCGTCTTTGGCTGCGACCAGCTCGGTGCCAAATTGCAGCACGCCGCCTTTCTTCGGGTCTTTCTTGATGATCTGCACCCGTTGGCCGGCCACTTCCAGGCGCCAGTCTTCAGCTTTGGCTTGCGGATAGAAGCGGCGCAGGGATTCCAGGCGCTGTTCCATGGACTGGCGCACTTCGCTGACCAGGTACCTGGTCAGGTCCATGTTGTCGCGCGCCACGGCCAGCATCGGGCCGATGTTGCCGGCGCGAATCGACATCGGCAGGTCGAGGAATGAACCGTACTTGAGAAACTTGGTGGTAAAGCCGGCGTATGGCCCGAACAGCAGGGATTTCTTGCCATCCACTACCCGGGTGTCCAGGTGTGGCACGGACATCGGTGGCGAGCCCACCGCCGCCTGGCTGTACACCTTGGCCTGGTGATGCTTGACCACGTCCGGGTTGTCGCAACGCAGCCACTGGCCGCTGACCGGGAAACCGCCGAAGCCTTTGCTTTCGTCGATGCCCGACGCTTGCAGCAGCGGCAGGGCCGCACCACCGGCGCCGAGGAACACGAACCTGGCGTCGACTTCGCGGCTTTCGCCGCTGTTCACGTCCTTGATGCTCACCGTCCAGCCGGCACCGTTGCGCTTGAGGCCGGTGACCCGCTTGCAGTACTTGACCTGGGCCTCAGGTGTGCTGGTGAGGTGACCGAGCAACTGGTTGGTCAGGGCACCGAAGTTGACGTCGGTGCCGTTCATCACACGGGTGGCCGCGATTTTTTCATCCAGCGGGCGGCCGGGCATCATCAGCGGCATCCACTCGGCCATTTCGCCACGGTCTTCGGTGTAATGCATGTCCGAAAACGCATGGTGCTGCACGAGGGTTTCAAAACGCTTCCTGAGAAACGACACGCCGCTTTCACCCTGCACGAAGCTCAGGTGCGGCACCGGGCTGATAAAGGATCTGGCCGAGCCAAAGGTGCCCTTTTTGGTCAGGTACGCCCAGAACTGCTTCGACACCTCGAACTGGGTGTTGATATGCACGGCTTTCTTGATGTCGATGGAACCATCGGCAGCCTGCGGCGTGTAGTTCAGCTCACACAGGCCGGCGTGGCCGGTACCGGCGTTGTTCCACGGGTTGGAACTCTCCGCGGCACCCGAGTCCATCAGCTCAACGACTTCCAGCTTGAGGCCGGGGTCGAGCTCTTTGAGCAGCACGGCCAGGGTGGCACTCATGATGCCGGCCCCTACCAGTACTACGTCGACTGCTTCGTTATGCGCCATTTAACGCGTCTCCAAAATCTGCAGCACCAAATTGACGGCATGGCTGCCAGGAGTGACGGGGCGGTTCACGTGTTGCCCCAGGTTACCCATGGCCAGGATCGCCATGTCCGTTTCGCAATTCCTTGCAACTTCCAGCGCACGCTTGCTGCCGGGCTGATCTGCCTATGAACGCATTCATGGGCGCCTGTGGCAATTCGACTTATGGTCAAAGCGTGCGATTCGTGCAATCAATCCGTCGCGGACAGGCTCAAGCTCCGGTTATTGAGGCGTACTCGGTCCTGGGGGGGTGGGCTGTTCCAGACGCTGATGGTGCTTGTACAAACGCCAAACTATTCATTTGCTCGCCACACTCTTGTGAAGTTGTGAAAACCCGTTTTTTCACGCTCTTTTGAAGACGTGAACCTCAAAAAAGGGCTGCCTCAGCCTGGCACCTGGCCCGAAACACCTTTGCCGACACGCGGCAAAACGGGCAAACAACTCAAGTGGCCGAGCGCAATGGCAGCTCTGGCAGATGCGGTAAAGGCGGGTGGTCTGCAAGGAAAACAGCAAGCGCGCCAGCTTCACTCGATCTGTGTGGGCGGCTCTCTGTGGGCGATTCTTGGGTTAATGCCGAGGCATTAACGGTGCTGCGAGGCCCGATCAGGAGACGTCCTTATAATCGGGGGGAGATTGTAGCGAAGAACGCCGCAGAAATGGGCGTGTTTTATGACTTTTATTAGGCTTGTGGTCAGGAGGCCAACGCCTGGCGCGAATGTGCGTGCGCGACCCCCGGCCGAACCCGAGCGCTGGCGGGCAGTGGACGGTGCATCCAGCACAGGCGTGTCTCGGTGACTTCCACCCAGCCCTCGCCGACAGGTGGCAGGCTGCATTGCTTGAAGGCCAGGCAATGGCCCCTGGCGTCGAGCAGCGCGAACTGGCGATGGCGGGAGTGTGACATGAACAACGATTTGAGCAGGCGCATGGCGTGTACCGGTTGTGTTACATGCTTGAAGGTTGCCAGTCTGCCATGACACTGGAATGACGAATTTATGCGAAATTGTAATTTCGCCGTGGCTTCAGCTGCCGTTCAGGATCGCTGGTGAGTGGCGCGCGTGCACCGTTATACTGGCGGCCTGTTTGCATCTAGTCCTGGAGAAATGAGTATGTTGCAACGCCTGTTGTTCGGTTTGATCACTGTGACCAGTTTGACCCTGGTTGGCTGCGCCAACAGCCCGCAACAACTCAGCCCGCAACCCAAGATCACCACGCAGCTGGCGCCGGTGGGGCATGGTCAGCCGGTGTCGGTGCGTGTGGTGGACGGTCGTCCATCGCCAACCCTGGGCTCGCGCGGCGGCCTGTACCCGGAGACCGCATTGATTTCGGTGACCGGCCAGGACGTGCTGCCCAAGCTGCAGGCCCAGGCTGAAGCCGCCGTGCGCCTGCTGGGGTTCACGCCGACCACTTCGCCGGGTGCCCCCCAACTGACCGTTACCCTGGCCGAACTGAAATACCAGTCGCCCAAGGAAGGCCTGTACGTGACTGAAGCCTCCATCGGTGCCACGTTCAAGTCCGATGTCAGCGCCGGTACCCGTCGCTACAGCGGCCGTTACGCGGCGTCGCTCAACCAGCGCTTCGGCATGTCGCCGAACCAGGAAACCAACACCAAGCTGGTCAGTGACGTGCTCAGCGACGCGCTGACCCGCCTGTTCAAGGACCCCAGCATCGGCCAGTTGCTCAGCTCGCAGCAGTAAGCCGTTCACAAAAAAACCGGGCTCATCGCTGAGCCCGGTTTTTTTTCGCCGGGCGTTTCTTCACGCGGCGCTGTCGACGTGGAAGTCCAGCATGCTCACGCCCGTGAGCAGATCCATCTCCGGCCAATCCGCATGTTGATGCCCGCCCAGGGCGCAATACACCAGCCAGTGGCGGTCCTGAACGTTGAACGCCAAGCTGCCGATCAGCGCCTCCTGTTCATCACTTTGGGCGACCAGATACAACCGGTCCTGGTTCTGCGCATGCAACATGACAAGCTCCCGGGCGTTCGAAGGGCAACAGAATGGCTTGTTAAGGTGACGTTCAGGTGACGCTGTAAATTACTCGATACATTAATCGCAAGTGGACGGGATCGTTACAGGCGCAGGGCGCCACTACCGTTCAGGTGTGTCCGAATGGATATCAGCGTATGGGTTTACCGAGGTTTGCGATGGCGCTGCCCGCACTGTTGATCAATGTCATGGCTCTATTGCTGGCCGGCCTCGCGGCGGCGCTGCTGTTCATTGCGCGTTTTTGCGAGCAGCGCGCAATGGCCGACCTCACCGCCCAGAGCGAAGAGCGCGCGATCGACCAACCCATGCTGTTTCTGGATGTGCGCATCGAGCGGGCGCATCGCCTGGCTTACCGTATAGGGTTTGCAGGTCTCGGGCTGGCGCTGGTCCTGTCCTGGCTCAGCACCCATTTTTAAGATCACTGCAATACCCCCTGTGTGAAGGTGCTTACAGAGGGATTCCGGCTTTGACGCGGTACTGGTTGCGCACCGGCGTTGCGTACTGCGTCACCAGGTAGGGCCGGTGTTCCGCTGGGCACTCATTCAAACGCCTTTCCCATTCCGTTTTCGCCTTGGCCAGCTCATCGGCCGGGAAGACTTCAGCCGCGGTTGGCACCTGCAACTGCGGGTCTGCATCGGCCCACTGCGCATACGCCAGGTAATGCACCGGGAACAACCGATAACCGCCGAGAATCTGCCGGTCCATTTCCACGGCCAGCAGCTTGGTGTCCTCGAAGCGCTCGGTGATCGGCGGTGCGAAGTTGATGTGCACGCGGCCCTTGTAGCCGGTGATACCCAGCGCGATGCTCACATCGTCCTCGCCCGGCGCCTTGCTGTAGGTGCCGGTGGTGGCGCGGATATACAGCTCGCGCGCCTTCGCGGTATCGCAGGGGTCGTACTCGTAGCTGATGGATACCGGCGTCAGGTTCAACGACTGGATGACCTCGGCAAACGGCTCATCCTTGCGGCTCACGTGGAACATCTTGAGGATCGCCGATTCGGTGCGATCATCCCCGTCCTTGGCGCGGCCTTCGGCCTGGGCGATCCAGATGGACTGGCAGTCATTGCGGATCGAATGATTGATGTAGGCCGACAGCAAATGATACGCCGCCATCTTTTCCTTTCGCCCGGTGATCGAGCGGTGCACGATGAAGCTCTTGTTCAGGCGCATCAGGTCGCTGACAAACGGCTTTTGCAGCAGGTTGTCACCGATGGCGATGCGTGGCGTCGGCAGACCGGCGTGGTACACGGCATAGTTGACGAACGCCGGGTCCATCACGATATCGCGGTGGTTGGCCAGGAACAGGTACGCGGTGCCGGACTTGAGCTGTTCGACGCCGGTGTAGGTCACGCCGTCGGTCGCGCGGTCGATGGTGTGGTCGACGTAGTACTCGACCTTGTCCTGCAGCGTGGCCACGGTGGTGACGCCGGCGAATTCACGGCGCAGCTTGCGGGCAATCATCGGCTTGAGCAGCCAGCCCAGGGTGCCGGCGAAGCGGGGGAAGCGGAAGTGGGTCAGGATGTCCAGAAAGGCCTTGTCGCTGAACAGACGTGCCAGCACTGCCGGGACTTCGCTGTCGTTGTAAGGTCGGATGGTATCGAATTCGCCCATCATGCTCTCTTGTTGGAAACGGCTAGGATAAGTAGAGGAAATACCAGGGTGCGGCGCGGGTAATTGGCCCGGCCGATCAATAGCCCTGTCAATAGACCGGCGATTATACGCACAAGTCACCTGGGAGACTGCGATGCTGGAAACTGAACCGTATGATTGTCCTTATTGTGGTGAGCCGGCGGAGGCGGTGCTGGATCTTTCCGGTGGCGATCAGTGCTATATCGAGGATTGCCCGGTCTGTTGCCGACCGATCAATTTCATCCTGCAAACGGATGGCCATGAATGGATGCTTGAAGTCCACGCCGAGAACGAATAGCAGGCACGCCCATGCAGCGAATCTACGAACCGGAAAACCTCATGGAAGGCGAGTTGCTGCAACAGATGCTCGCCAGCGAGGGTATCGAGGCACATCTGGTGGGGCGCCATCTGCTCGGTGGCACTGGCGAGTTGCCGATTTTCGGCCTGCTGGGTCTGGAGGTTGATAATGATCACGCTGCCTATGCCCGTGAGCTGATCACCGCCTATATCGGCGCGCAGCCCCTGCCCGGTGATGAACCCGACAGCTTTCCCGACGTGCTGGTCTGTTAGGCTGTCGGTCGGTTTACCCCAAGAGTCGTGTTGCCCCATGTGTGGACGTTATGCCCTGTTTCGCTGGAATCCCGGCTTTGCCGCCCTGCCGGGCTTTCCGGCGGACCAGCAGGCCCAGTGGAACATTTCCCCGAATGACTCAGTGCTGATCCAGCGCCAGAGCGAAGGCCAGCGCACCCTGGCGCGTGCCCGCTGGGGCCTGACCCCGCCGTGGCTGACTGATCTTTCCCGCACGCCGGCCCATGCCCGCGCCGAAACCCTGGCGGAGCAACCGATGTTCCGCGAGGCGTTTCGCCAGCGTCGCTGCCTGCTGCCGGCCAACGGTTTTTACGAATGGCGCGGTACCCAGCGCAAACGCCCGTACTGGTTGACGCCGGGGGAGGGCTCGACGCTGTTTTTCGCGGCGATCTGGGAAGCCTACCCGGTGCAGGAACAGGTGTGGCTGAGCACTGCGGTGGTCACCCAGGCCGCGCAAAGCCAGCGCCGGCCGCTGATCCTGGATGCTGCGGGCCAGGCGGCGTGGCTCGATCCCGAGACCCCGTTGCACGTATTGCAGGCGCTGCTGGCCAGTGAGCCCACCGCGTTGCGCGAAAGGGTCCTGGCCAATATGGTCAACGATCCCAAGCTCAACGGCCCGGAGTGCCTGACCCCGGCCTGACAGTTGCTGCCGTCGGTACACTCTTGTGGGATGTATCGGAAATACAGCAGTTAAACGTCGTGTGTATCTGGCGCGGATACACACGAGGGCCTACGATACGCGCCATGTTTTCAGGGAGCGTCTCGCATGAAAAAGTCATTGGCAGTAAGTGTATTGGCGGCGGCCATGCTGCTGGCCGGGTGTCAGTCGGTCAACACCACCAGCGGCGGCGCCGTTGGGGTTGAGCGCAAGCAATACATGTTCAGCATGCTGTCGAGTCAGGAAGTCGACCAGATGTATGCCCAGTCCTACCAGCAGACGTTGGGCGAAGCCAGTGGCAAAGGCCTGGTAGACAAAACCAGTGCCAACGCCAAACGCGTGCAGGCGATTGCCAATCGGCTGATCGCCCAGGCGCCCACCTTCCGGCCGGATGCGGCGCAGTGGAAGTGGGAAGTGAACCTGATCAAGAGCGACGAGATGAACGCCAACTGCGGGCCTGGCGGCAAAATCTTCGTGTACAGCGCATTGATCGACAATCTCAAGCTCACCGATGACGAGCTGGCCGCAGTGATGGGCCATGAAATTGCCCACGCCTTGCGCGAGCATGGCCGTGAAGCCATGTCCAAGGCCTATGGCATCCAGATGGCCAAGCAAGGCGCCGGTGCGATATTCGGCCTGGGTCAGGACAGCCTGGCGCTGGCCGATACCGTGGCCAACTACGGCATGACCTTGCCCAACAGCCGCAGCAATGAAAACGAAGCCGACCTGATCGGCCTGGAGCTGTCGGCCCGCGCCGGCTACAACCCGAACGCGGCGATCACGCTGTGGAACAAGATGGCCAAGGCTTCCGAAGGCTCACCGCCCGAGTTCATGAGCACTCACCCGGCCTCCGATAGCCGGATCGCCTCGCTGCAGGCGGCCATTCCGAAAGTGATGCCGCTGTACCAACAGGCCAAAAAATCCTGATGTTCCAACGCTGATGAAGACCTGAGTGTGGGAGGGGGGTTGCTCCCGGTAGCAGTGGATCAGCCAAGGAATACCAGGCTGACGCACCGCAATCGGGAGCAAGCCCCTCCCACATTTGGCGCTAGATCCACCCGCTGCTTTGCATGGCCTTGTACACCGCCACAATCGCCAGGATGAAAAACGCCGTCGCTGCCAACCGGCGAATCAGGGTCAGTGGCAGTTTCTCCGCGGCAAAATTCCCTGCCAGCACCACCGGTACGTTGGCAATCAACATGCCCAGGGTCGTGCCGATAATCACTAGCCATAGCTCCGGGTACTGCGCCGCCAGCATCACCGTGGCGATCTGCGTCTTGTCACCGATCTCCGCGAGGAAGAACGCAATCAGCGTGGTCAGGAACGGTCCGAACTTGCGCGTGGTGCTGGCCTCGTCATCGTCGAGTTTGTCCGGTACCAGCGTCCACAAGGCCGTGGCACAGAAGCTTGCGGCGAGAATCCAGTGCAGCACCGCGTCCGAGAAAAAGCTGCCAAACCAGGCGCCCACGGCACCGGCGGCCGCATGGTTGGCCAGGGTCGCGGCGACGATGCCGGCGATGATCGGCCAGGGTTTGCGAAAGCGTGCGGCAAGGATGAGCGCGAGCAGTTGCGTCTTGTCGCCAATTTCGGCCAAGGCAACGATTGCGGTGGGGACGAGCAGAGAATCCAGCATCAGGTAGGTTCCAGGGGCGGGTCGACACGGCTATGACACGAACAGCCTTCCCGCCCCGGGTAAGGTGTGCGTGTCATAGGTCTTGTCAAACCCCGGTCCGTCTGTGCGGACTCCTGGGTCGCATACGCCATGGTCTGTTGACCAAGTATGTTGACGTATGCCGGACGAGATTGAACTCGTGGGAGACTACTCCCCTAGGACGGAGCGGATTCTGCCTAGCCAGGACACATTCGGCAAGCCTTCTTTTTCAAACGCCCGTTAGGGGCGCTTGGCGCGGTAAATGCGAAAACCGTTGCCCTCGGCCTTCACCGCACAGATGCCCAGGTGCTCTTCGATCAGCGGCTGATACTTCAGGAAGCTATTGGCGACCAGGCGAAGTTCGCCACCTTTTGCCAGGTGTTTCGCCGCTTTTCGCAGCAAGTTCTCGGTGGCGAAATAATCGGTGTGCACGCCGACGTGAAACGGCGGGTTGCTCAGGATCGCATTCAAACCCATCGGCGCGGCGTCGATTCCGTTGCCGGTCAGCACCTCGGCTTCCAGGCCGTTGGCCGCCAGGGTGAGGCGGCTGCTGGCGGTGGCGAAGGCGTCTACATCCAGCATCGTCACGCTGTTGTGCGGGTAGCGACGCTTGACCGCCGCCCCCAGCACACCAGCGCCGCAACCGAAGTCCAGCAGATGGCCGCTCGGCAGCTTGTCCAGATGCGCCAGCAGCAACTCGGTGCCGCGATCAAGGCGCCCGTGGCTGAACACGCCTGGCAGGCTGACCACTTTCAGCGGGCCCTCGGCCAGCGGCACCTCGAACACCTGTGCCAGGCTTTCCAGTTCTACGCTCTGCGGCGCATTGACCACGGTGATCTGCCACAGTTGGCAATGCCGCGCGTTGTCCAGCTTGCGCGGTTTGCCGAATGGGGCCAACTGCTTGGCGGCACTTTCGATACCGCCTTTTTTCTCTCCCACCAGAAACAGCTCGGCGCCGGGCAGGCGTGCGGCCACCGCATTGAGCAGGTAATCGGTGAGGTCCTTGGACTTGGGCAGGAAGATCACCGCCGCGTCGAACGCGCGCTCGGGTACATTCACGCCAAACGCGCTGCGCTCCGGGAAGCGTGCGTCGAGCGCCGCCTGGTCACCGGCGTGCCAGCACCAGCCGTGGGCATTGGGCAGACGACCGAGCAAGTCGTCGGCCGGCAAACCGACCAGCAGCAGGTTGCCTTGAAAAAGTTCGGGCTGGCGAAGCAGCACTTCACTGCGCGGATCCATGATCTGCTCCTTGAAAAAGGGGCGCAGTCTATCAACTGACGACCCGCAGCGGGGCGCCGTCGAAAAAGCCTCGGGCGTTTTCCGCCAGTTGGCCGACGATGCGCTGGCGCGCCTCGCGGCTGCCCCAGGCGTTATGCGGCGTGACGATCAACCGAGGAATATCGCCGGCCAGCAGCGGGTTGCCATTGACCGGCGGCTCCACGCTCAGCACATCCGTGGCGGCACCCCCCAGATGGCCGCTGCGCAACGCGTCGGCCAGCGCCTGTTCATTGATCAAACCGCCGCGCGCTGTGTTGACCACCAACGCGCCGGGCTTGAGCAGCGCCAGCTCGCGAGCGCCGATCATGTTGCGGGTGTGCTCGTTGAGCGGGCAGTGCAGGGTCAGCGCGTCGACCTGCGCCAGCAACTCATCCAGTGGCACCCGATCGGCGCGGGCAGGGCGTCCAGGAATGGCGCCCAGCAGCACGCGCATGCCAAAGGCTTCGGCCAGTTGCGCAACGGCACCGCCCAGTTCGCCATGGCCGAGCAAGCCGAGGGTTTTGCCTTGCAGCTCGACAATCGGATGGTCCAGCAGGCAAAACTGCGCGGCCGCCTGCCATTTGCCGGCGGCCACGTCGCGCTGATAGTCCTGCAGGCGCGTGGCCAGGTTGAGCAGCAGCATCAGCGTGTGCTGCGCCACCGACGGCGTGCCGTAGCCCTGGCAGTTGCTCACGGTGATGCCGTGGGCGCGGGCGGCCGCAAGGTCAACGTTGTTGGTGCCGGTGGCCGCTACGAGGATCAGCTTGAGCTCGGGGCAGGCGGCCAGCGTGTCGGCGTCGAGCGCGATCTTGTTGCTGATGGCGACCTGAGCTCCCTGCAGGCGCTCGATCAGATTCTGCGCGGTGGTCTGCTCGAACAGCTGCAGGTCGCTGAAGCAGGCCTGCAAACCGCTGAGGTCGAGGTCGCCCAGGTCGAGGGAAGGGTGATCGAGGAAGACGGCGCGGCGATTGTTCATGCTCAACTGTACCTTTTGCGACGAAGTTCGAAGGCGTACTCTGCCGAGACTATCAGATGAAATAATCCGTTACGTAAAGGGAGCGAACATGTACCTCGCCGAGTTTTTGACCGTGGCTCTGATTCACCTGTTGGCAGTGGCCAGCCCCGGCCCGGATTTCGCCGTGGTGGTGCGCGAAAGCGTGACCCACGGCCGTCGCGCCGGAACCTGGACTGCGCTGGGCGTCGGTTCGGCGATTTTCCTGCACGTGGGCTACTCGTTGCTCGGCATTGGCTTGATCGTGTCCCAATCCATCGTGCTGTTCAACGCGCTGAAATGGGCGGCGGCGGCCTACCTGCTGTACATCGGCTTCAAGGCCCTGCGCGCGCAGCCGGCCAAGCCCGTCGCCGAGGGCGAGTTGCACCGAGAAGTGGGCGAGCGCACGCCGCGCGGAGCGTTTACCGCCGGGTTCGTGACCAATGGCTTGAACCCCAAGGCAACGTTGTTTTTCCTCTCGTTGTTCACCGTGGTGATCAACCCGCACACACCGTTGGCGATCCAGGCCGGTTACGGCGTGTACCTGGCCGTGGCGACCGCGTTGTGGTTCTGCCTGGTGGCGATGCTGTTCAGTCAGCAGCGCGTGCGCGCGGGGTTTGCGCGGATGGGCCACTGGTTTGATCGGACGATGGGCGCGGTGTTGATTGCGATTGGGGTGAAATTGGCGTTTACCAGCGTGAAATAACCCGCTTGAGCGCCTCAACTGCTGGCGCAAAGCTAGCATTTGCAGCGCTCTGCAAATCATTCCTTTGGCTGATTTGGTTGAAACACAAGGTCTCTACAGTGCAAGTCTTCAAGCCAAGACCGTGCAGTCATAAAAAGGGATTCGTATGTTGCAGACCCGTGTTATCCCACCCGCCGAAGGCGCTTACCAATACCCGTTGTTGATCAAACGCCTGTTGATGTCCGGCACCCGCTACGAAAAGACCCGGGAAATCATCTACCGCGACAAACTGCGCTACACCTACCCGACGCTGATCGAGCGCGTCGCGCGGCTGGCCAATGTGCTCACCGACGCCGGGGTCAGGGCCGGTGACACCGTCGCAGTGATGGACTGGGACAGCCACCGCTACCTGGAATGCATGTTCGCCATCCCGATGATCGGCGCGGTGGTGCATACCATCAACGTGCGCCTGTCGCCGGAACAGATCCTCTACACCATGAACCATGCCGAGGACCGCTTCGTGCTGGTCAACAGCGAGTTCGTCGAGCTCTACCAGGCCATCGCCGGGCAGCTCACCACGGTGGACAAGACCCTGCTGCTCACCGACGATGACGCCCACACCGCCGAGTTGCCCAACCTGGTAGGCGAGTACGAAACCCTGCTGGCCGCTGCCAGCCCCACGTACACCTTCGAGGATTTCGACGAACACTCGGTCGCTACCACCTTCTACACCACCGGCACTACCGGCAATCCCAAGGGTGTGTACTTCACCCATCGCCAACTGGTGCTGCACACCATTGGCGTGGCGACCATCATGGGCAGCGTCGACAGCGTGCGCCTGCTGGGCACCAGCGACGTGTACATGCCGATCACACCGATGTTCCATGTGCATGCGTGGGGCCTGCCATACGTGGCGACCATGCTCGGTTTGAAGCAGGTGTACCCCGGCCGCTACGACCCGGAATACCTGGTGGAGCTATGGCACAAGGAGCGCGTTACCTTCTCCCATTGCGTGCCGACCATTCTGCAAATGCTGCTCAACGCCAAGGCTGCCCAGGACGTGGACTTTGGCGGCTGGAAAATCGTCATCGGCGGTAGCGCCCTCAACCGCACCCTGTATGAAGCGGCCAAGGCGCGGGGCATTCAGCTGACTGCCGCCTATGGCATGTCCGAGACCGGGCCGCTGGTGTCCTGCGCCCACCTCAACGATGAGTTGATGGCCGGCAGCGAAGATGAACGCACCACCTATCGCATCAAGGCCGGTGTGCCGGGGCCGCTGGTGGACGCGGCGATTGTCGACGCCGATGGCAACTTTCTGCCCGCCGATGGCGAGTCCCAGGGCGAACTGGTGCTGCGTGCGCCGTGGCTCAGTGAAGGCTATTTCAACGAGCCGCAAAAGGGCGCCGAGCTGTGGGCCGGCGGCTGGATGCACACCGGCGACGTGGCCACCCTGGACGCGTTTGGCGTGATCGATATTCGCGACCGCATCAAGGATGTGATCAAGACCGGCGGCGAGTGGGTCTCGTCCCTGGCCCTCGAAGACCTGGTCAGCCGTCACCCGGCGGTGCGCGAAGTCGCCGTGGTGGGCATCGCCGATCCACAGTGGGGCGAGCGCCCGTTTGCGTTGCTGGTGGTGCGCGATGGCCATGAGATTGGCGCGCGCGAACTCAAGGAACATCTCAAACCGTTCGTGGAATTGGGCCACCTGAGCAAGTGGGCGATTCCGAGCCAGATCGCCGTTGTTACGGAAATTCCCAAGACCAGCGTCGGCAAACTCGACAAAAAACGTATCCGCGTCGACATCATCGAATGGCAGGCCAACAACAGCACGTTCCTGTCCACCCTCTGAGTGCGTTCGCCGTGCCCGTTCGGGCAGGGCACTGCTCTATCTTGCGGCTTTACTTGTGATTTGCCGATTTTCAGCCATCCTTCCCGCGTCGGCCTTCGCCGACGTGGCGAAAGGACTGTGGCAGACGGGGTGGTGATGCAAATCACACTTTAGAGGGATCAAGCGGTATGCCCTGCTGGCTATAGTCACTCACAGAGTTTTTCAAGGATGTTGCACTTCAGGCCATGGGGGCCTGGTTGCCGGGCGGCATTGGAATCGTTGTATTCCGGCCGTTACACGCATCAACGAAAAAACTCACTGCCATAACAATAATGCACATGGAGTAGCGTCGATGACCTCAGTAAACCAGTTCTGGCGCCGGGCAAAACTGCCCCTGGCCGTCAGTCTCGCCTCTACGCTCGCCGGGCCTGCATTCGGCGTCAGTTTCAATATCGGTGAAATCGAAGGGAGCTTTGACTCGTCGCTGTCCGTGGGCGCCAGTTGGTCCACTGCCAAGGCCAATCGTGACCTGATCGGCGCCAACAACGGCGGCCGGGGTTTGTCCCAGACGTCCGATGACGGCCATCTGAACTTCAAGCGCGGCGAGACCTTCTCGAAGATCTTCAAGGGCATTCACGACCTGGAACTGAAATACGGCGATACCGGCGTGTTTGTGCGTGGCAAATACTGGTATGACTTCGAGCTCAAAGACGAAAGCCGGCCATTCAAGGACATCAGTGACAACAACCGCAAAGAGGGCGCCAAGTCCTCGGGCGGGCAGATTCTCGATGCGTTCATCTACCACAACTACAGCATTGCCGATCAGCCGGGTAACGTGCGGTTCGGCAAGCAGGTGGTGAGCTGGGGTGAAAGTACCTTCATCGGCGGCGGCATCAACTCCATCAACCCGATCGACGTGTCTGCGTTCCGTCGTCCGGGCGCCGAGATCAAGGAAGGCCTGATCCCGGTCAACATGTTCTATGTGTCCCAGACACTCACCGACAACCTGTCGGCCGAGGCGTTTTACCAACTGGAGTGGGACCAGACCGTTACCGATAACTGCGGCACCTTCTTCTCCCAGCCTGACGTGATTTCCGACGGCTGCAGCAATAACCTGCGCGTGCTGAACAAGCGCTCGACCATTCCGGGCGCAGCATTGCCGACCCTGAATGCGCTGGGCGTGGACGTCAACGGCGAGGGCGTGCTGGTGCGCCGTGGGCCGGACCGTGATGCGCGCGACAGCGGCCAGTTCGGCATGGCCATGCACTACAACTTCGAACCGCTGGACACCGAGTTCGGCGCGTACTTCATGAACTACCACAGCCGTGCGCCGATCTTCAGCGCCCAGGGCGCGCCGGCGTCGGCGTTCACTCGACCACTGGGTCCGCTGGCGGCACTGCGTCCGCTGATCGTGGCGGGCAGTTCCAACTACTTCGTCGAATACCCGGAAGATATCCGTCTCTACGGCCTGAGCTTCTCCACCACGCTGCCTACCGGCACCGCCTGGAGCGGTGAGCTGAGCTACCGTCCGAATGCACCGGTGCAACTGAGCACCACCGACATTCTGTTCGCCGGCGTCACGCCGATTCCGGGCTTTGGCAATGCGTCCGTGCTCAAGGGCAGCCCGGGCCAGGACCTGCACGGTTACAACCGCAAGGAAGTGACGCAGTTCCAGACCACCTTCACGCACTTCTTCGACCAAGTGATGGGCGCCAGCCGCCTGACCACCGTCGGTGAAATCGGTGTAACCCATGTGGGCGGGCTGGAGAGCAAGTCCCAGGCCCGTTATGGCCGTGATCCGGTCTTCGGCCCGGGCACCTTGCCGGGCGGCTTCTGCAATGCGCTCAACGCTTCCACCGCCAACGGCGCCGGTCTGCCCAATGCGGCCGGCCTGAACACCAACTGCAGCAACGACGGCTACACCACCGCCACCTCGTGGGGCTACCGCGCACGCGCCATCTGGGAATACCCGGATGTGTTCGCCGGGGTCAACCTCAAGCCGAACGTGGCCTGGTCCCATGACGTCAAGGGTTACTCCCCGGGCCCTGGCGGCAACTTTGAAGAAGGTCGCAAGGCGGTCAGCCTGGGCCTGGATGCCGAGTACCAGAACACCTACACCGCGAGCCTGGCCTACACCAACTTCTTTGGTGGCAAGTTCAGCACCGTGGATGACCGCGACTTCGTGGCCTTGAGCTTCGGCGCCAACTTCTAAGCACACTTTTCCAAGCGGCATGCATTTTCAGGAAGAACAACAACATGAAAATAAGCAAAAGTCTGTTGCACATCGGGGTGCTGGGGCTGTCGATCATGGCGAGCCACGTCATGGCGGCCGTCTCGGCGGATGAAGCCGCCAAGCTGGGCACAAGCCTGACGCCGATGGGCGCCGAAATGGCCGGTAACGCAGCCGGCACCATTCCGAAATGGTCGCCCATGCCAACCAACGCCGGTGCGGTCGATGCCCGTGGTTTCCTGGCCAACCCCTACGCCAGTGAGCAACCACAATTCACCATCACCGCGCAGAACGTCGAGCAGTACAAGGACAAGCTGGCGCCGGGGCAATACGCGATGTTCAAGCGCTACCCGGAAACCTTCAAAATGCCGGTTTACCCGACCCATCGTGGCGCCACCGTGCCGGCTGATGTGTTCGCCGCGATCAAGAAGAACGCTACCACCACCAACCTGGTGTCCGGCGGCAACGGCCTGGAAAACTTCTCAACGGCCGTGCCGTTCCCGATTCCGAAGACCGGCGTTGAGGTGATCTGGAACCACATCACCCGCTATCGCGGTGGCAGCGTGACGCGTCTGGTCACCCAGGCTACGCCGCAAACCAACGGTTCCTACAGCCTGGTGTACTTCCGCGACCAGTTCGTGTTCCGCGACAAGATGAAGGACTTCGACCCGAAAAACCCGGGCAACGTGTTGTTCTACTTCAAGCAGCAAGTGACCGCGCCGGCGCGTCTGGCCGGTGGCGTGCTGTTGGTGCACGAAACCCTGGACCAGGTGAAGGAGCCGCGTTCGGCGTGGGTCTATAACGCCGGTCAGCGCCGCGTGCGCCGGGCGCCGCAAGTGTCCTATGACGGGCCGGGCACTGCCGCCGACGGCCTGCGTACCTCCGACAACCTCGACATGTACAACGGCGCACCGGATCGCTACGACTGGAAGCTGGAAGGCAAGAAAGAAATCTACATCGCCTCCAACAGCTACAAGATCGACGACCCCAAGCTCAAGTACGCCGACATCATCAAGGCCGGCCACATCAACCAGGACCTGACGCGTTATGAACTGCGCCGTGTCTGGCACGTGGTCGCCACCCTGAAGGAAGGCCAGCGCCACATCTATGCCAAGCGTGACTTCTTCATCGACGAAGACACCTGGCAGGCTGCGGTGATCGACCATTACGACGGGCGTGGCCAACTGTGGCGCGTCGCCGAGGCCCATGCCGAGAACTACTACGACAAGCAAGTGCCGTGGTACGCCCTGGAAACCCTCTACGACCTGCAGTCCGGCCGCTACCTCGCGCTGGGCATGAAGAACGAAGAGAAACAGGCCTATGACTTCGGCTTCACCGCCACCACCAGCGACTTCACTCCGGCGGCTCTGCGTCAGGATGGTGTTCGCTAAGCGGTAACGGTAACCACTGTGGGAGGGGCTTGCTCCCGATGGCGTTGGATCAGTCGGTACATCGGTTGACTGATCCGCCGCCATTGGGAGCAAGCCCCTTTCACATTTCTTGTCGCAGTTCTTTTTAAGGCAAATGTTGCAAAGATATACAAGGCAGGCGCTTTTACCGCTAGTCTGCGGACATCTGCAATGCCGACAACAGCCTTCTACAAGAGCCCGGCGATGACTGATCTGTCCCGAATCCAGGGGCCTGCCAATGCGGTCATGCCGCCTCTGGAAGGTCGCTTTTACAGGCCTCCGCTGCCTGACGGCTACGTGCCGCGACCCCGCTTGTGCGAACGGCTGAGCGCGGGGCTCGAAGGGCGGTTGCTGCTGGTCAGCGCGCCTGCGGGGTTTGGCAAGAGTTCGTTGGCGGTGGAGTTCTGCCAGGCGTTGCCGCCCCATTGGCAGAGCCTGTGGCTGGGATTGAGCGCGAGGGACAGTGACCCGGGCCGATTCCTCGAACGGCTACTCGAAGGTTTGCAGCACTATTTCCCGCACATTGGCGCCCAGTCCCTTGGCCTGCTGAAAATGCGCCAGCGTCATCAGCCCTTCGCCTTCGAAGAATGGCTCGACGGCCTGCTCGATGAGCTTGCGCTGCACCTGTCCACCGGTGCGCCGCTGTTGCTGGTGCTGGATGACTACCATCTGGCCCAGGGCCCGGTGCTGGACCGCTGTCTGCAATTTTTCCTCAACCACTTGCCCGAGGGCCTGGTGGTGTTGGTCACCAGTCGCCAGCGTCCCGACTGGCACCTGGCGCGATTGCGTTTGTCCCGGCACTTGCTGGAGCTCAACGAGCAGGATCTGCGCCTGACCCATGCCGAATCCCTGGCAGTACTGGACCACCACAGCAGCTCACTGCGCGGCGAGGCGCTGGAGAACCTGATTCGCCGCAGCGAAGGCTGGGTGGCCGGCCTGCGTTTCTGGCTGCTGGCGGCGTCCGAAGCTGGTAGCGAAGAGGCGTTGCCGCAGAGTCTGCACGGCGGCGAGGGACTGATCCGCGACTACCTGCTCGAAGAGGTGATCGACTGCCTGCCGCCTGAAGTGCAGGCCTTTTTGTTCGATACCGCCCCCCAGGAACGCTTCTGCAGCGAACTGTGCGACGCCGTGCGCGAAGCCCACGACAGCGTGGAAATCCTGCGCTACCTGCAATCGCACCAGGTGTTTCTCGTCCCGCTTGACGATCAGGGCCACTGGTACCGCTATCACCATTTGTTCTCCGACCTGTTGCGCACCCGGCGTGCCAGTGCCGCCGTGCTGCCGGCGGCGAGCCTGCACCTGCGTGCCTGTCGCTGGTTCAATGCCCAGGGCTTGATCGACGAGGCCGTGGAGCAGGCGCTGCGCGCGGGCCATCTGGATGTAGCGGCCAATCTGGTGCAGAACCTGTCCGAAGAACAGCTATTGGCCGAGCAGAATATCGGCATGTTGCTGCGCTGGAAAATGGACCTGCCCGACAGCCTGCTGATCAGCACGCCGCGCCTGATCGTGCTGTACAGCTGGGCATTGGGCCTGGCCTGCCAGCTGGATGCGGCGGAAGAATTGTCCAGCTACCTCAGCCGCTTTCTGCCAGCGCCGTCGGCCACGGCGCAAAGGTCGATGCTGGCGCAGTGGCTGGCGCTGAGCGGGATCATCGCTCGGGGTCGGGGCGACCGCGAGTTGACCCAGCGTTATTGCAGTGAAGCGCTGGAAAGCCTTCCGCAGCGGCGTTATGGCCAGCGTCTGATGTGCCTGTCGACGCTGTCCAACCTGGCCATCGTCGACGCCGATCTGTGGCGTGCCCGTGGTCTGAACCGTGAGTCCCTGGAGCTGGCGCAACGCGTCGGCAACCCGTTGTTCGAGGCGTTGGCCCATTACGACCGCGCGCGGGTATTGCAGGCGCGCGGCGAGGTCCTGCGGGCCCTTGATGAAGTGCACCAGGGGCTGCAGCGCTTGAACGGCCTTGCGCCGCAACGGTTGTATGCGGTGCGCGCGCGGCTGTCGTTGTACGAAGGGTATCTACTGCTGATGCGTAATCAGCCCGACGCCGGTATCGCGCGCCTGCGCGCCGGCCTGACCGAGGCGCGGGCGTGCCGCGATATCAGCGTACTGATCGGTCATTGTGTGATCGCCAGTTTCGAAGGGCGCCGCGCGGATTTCGCCAAGGCCTTTGCCGAGCTGGCCGAGGCCGAGCGCCTGATGCATATCTGGGACGTGCCGCCGATCTACTACCTGGCAATGATCACCCTGATCAAATGCGAACTGTGGCTGGCCCAGGGCCGCACTGACCTGGCCGAAGCCTGGCTGGCGCGGCTCGCGCAAACCTACAGCGGCGAGCAGGCGGCCGCTGCGCCGGAATTTCATCCGCACCTGGCGCAGCATATCGAGCTGCAGCAGGCCACCCTCGATGCGATCCGCCATCAGCCCGATGCCGCACTGCAACGTCTCGACGATCTGGCGCAACACGCCCACGACAGCGGGCGGCAGATGATCGCCCTGCTGGCGCTGACCCAGCAGGCGCAATTGCTGCTCGACTGCGGCCAGGAAGCCAAGGCGCGGCCGGTACTGTCGCGTGCGCTCGAAGCGGGGGCGGGCGGCGCGCTGCTGCCATTCCAGCGACTGCTGGACGCGTACCCGGAGTGGATGCGCGAGCAACTGGGCAAAGACGCCCACGGCGTACTCAATCAGAGCTTGCTGGCGCTGCTGCCGGCAACGCTGGCGCCAGACGCCACGCCTGCTCATGAAACCCTGAGCAGCCGAGAGTTGGCGGTGCTGCAATTGATCGCCCAGGGCTGCTCGAACCAGGAGATCAGCAACCGGCTGTTTATTTCCCTGCACACGGTCAAGACCCATGCGAGCCATATCAACAGCAAGCTGGGGGTGGAGCGCAGGACGCAGGCCGTGGCGCGGGCGCAGGCGTTAAGATTGATTGGTTAGCGGAAAAGGGGGAGGGGGACAACCGGTTTCATCGCGCAGTTATTCTGGCGACATTCGTCCGAAAACGGTATCGCCTTGCGCGCAGCGTTGCAGCAAAACCGCAGGCCGCGTTCAGCCTGGGTCTGCTACGGTCTGTAAAGCGACAAGAACGGGCTGCCCTCGATGCACCTCGGTGAGCCGCAACGGAATCTTTACCATTTGTCGCGATCCAAACTCGGCACAGGCCAGTTGCCAATGTCCTCTGCATCACAGAATGCAAAAGTAGGAGCTCTCTTCATGTTCACTCCGCGTCGTCTGCTTGTTGTCGCCACCGCCGTAGCCCTTTTGTCCGGCTGCGCTTCTCCCAATCCCTACAGCGGCAATCAGGGGCAGGCCAGCAGTGGTTCCGAGGGCGGTATGAGCAAGACCGCCAAATACGGCGGCCTTGGTGCCTTGGCCGGTGCCCTGGCCGGTGCCGCCATTGACCACAACCATCGTGGCAAGGGCGCGCTGATCGGTGCGGCGGTTGCCGGTGCCGGCGCTGCCGGTTACGGCTACTACGCCGACCAGCAGGAAAAGAAACTGCGTGAAAGCATGGCCAACACCGGGGTTGAAGTGCAGCGCCAGGGTGACCAGATCAAGCTGATCATGCCGGGCAATATCACCTTCGCCACCAACTCGGACGCGATCGCCAGCAGCTTCTATCAGCCGCTGAACAACCTGGCCAACTCGCTCAAGCAGTTCAGCCAGAACACGATCCAGATCGTCGGCTACACCGACAGTACCGGCAGTCGCCAGTTGAACATGGACCTGTCCCAGCGTCGCGCCCAGAGCGTGGCCAACTACCTGACCTCCCAGGGCGTCAGCCCGACCAACCTGAGCGCACGCGGTGCCGGCCCGGATAACCCGATTGCCAGCAACGCCGACGTGAATGGCCGTGCGCAAAACCGTCGCGTCGAGGTCAATCTCGGCCCGATCCCAGGTCAGCAATACGGCCAACCTGCCGGTCAGCAGCAGGCGCCACAACAAAACAACCAGTTCCAGGGCAATCCGTACCAGCAGTACCAATAAACGCTGGCCACTAAAAAGGGCGCCGTGCAGTCAATGCACGGCGCCCTTTTTTATGGCGGCGGGTTCATATCAGTCGATGTATTCGAACACCTTCACGATCTTCTGTACGCCGGACACGCCCTGTACCAGGTTGGACGCGCGGGTCGCTTCCGCCTGGGTCAACAGACCCATCAGGTAAACGATGCCGTTGTCGGTGACCACTTTGATCCGCGAGCCTGGCACCGCATTGTCGGTGAGCATCTGCGCCTTGATCTTGGTGGTCAGCAGGGCGTCGTTGCTGATGGCCAGCAGCGTGATCGGGTCCATGACCTGCAGTTCATTGTGCACTTTCTTGACCCGCTGCACCGCCGAGGCGGCCTGTTCGGCCTGGGCCTTGAGGTCGGCGCGCGGCGTTTGTCCTGCCAGCAGTACAACGCCGTTGAAGCTGGTCACCACAATGCGCGAGGCGCCATTGCCCAGGTCTGTCGCGGCTTTGGCCACATTGACCTTGACCTTGGTTTCGATCAGCGAGTCATCAATGGTGCTGCCGAAGGTACGCGTGCCCCTGTCGTCCTGGATGGGGGTATCCCTTGTCGCGGTGATGGCCGTGCTGCAACCGCTGATGCCGAGGCACAGCGCAATAGTCACCAGGCTGAGTCGTTTAACGGTCATTCTTCACTCCCGAACAGTTGACTGTCGATCAGATCGCACAGGCAGTGGATCGCCAACAGGTGGACTTCTTGAATACGTGCGGTGACATTGGCCGGGACGCGAATCTCCACGTCTTCGGGCAGCAGTAGCGAGGCCATGCCGCCGCCGTCGCGTCCGGTCAATGCTACGACAATCATTTCGCGATCATGTGCGGCCTGGATCGCCTGAATAATGTTCGCCGAGTTGCCGCTGGTGGAAATCGCCAGCAGCACATCACCCGGTTGGCCCAGAGCACGGATCTGCTTGGAGAAGATTTCGTTGTAGCTGTAATCGTTGGCGATCGAGGTGATCGTCGACGAATCGGTGGTCAAGGCAATGGCCGGCAGGCTCGGGCGCTCGCGCTCGAAGCGGTTGAGCAGCTCGGAAGAGAAATGCTGGGCATCGCCGGCCGAACCGCCGTTGCCGCACGAAAGCATTTTGCCCTCGTTGAGCAAGGCGTTGACCATGACCTGACTGGCTTGCTCGATGTGCGGTGCAAGTACGTCCATCGCCTGTTGCTTGGTGTCGATGCTGGCCTGGAAAAGCTGGCGAATTCGGGATTGCATGTCCATCTGTGTGACCTTAAGTAGCGCGGCTGTTTGGCACAGAAATGTGCAGCCCGCAAAGCAAAGAGCAAAAATGTGGGGTGAAGATGCCGGGCGAATCAGCTGTCGAAGGCACTTTTGATCCAGTTCAGATCAGCCTTGCCAGACCGTGTGCTTTCTATGGCAACCACGTCGAAACGGCAGGGGGCGTCTGACCAGCGATGCTCCTTGAGCAGGAAAAACTGCGCGGCGAGTATCAGCTTCTGACGTTTGCGCCCGTCGATACTGGCGAGCGCGCCACCCCATTGTGCGTGTTTTCTGTAGCGGACTTCGACGAATACTACTGTATCGCCGTCAAGCATGACCAGATCAAGCTCTCCGCGTTTACACAACCAGTTCTGCGCCAGCAGGCGCAGACCCTGTTGCTGCAGGTAATTCAGAGCTTGCAGTTCGGCATCCTTGCCGCTTTGTGCGCTGGACCGCTCGGGCATCAGCGTGGGGTATCGGGAAGGCGCTGGACCTCGCCACCGACGAACTTCGCCCATGGCAGTTGACGGTCGACGCGTTGGTTGGTGCTGATGCCCAGGCTGCCCGACAGGCCGTCAATGCGGCTGTCCGGCAGTGCCTTGAGCTGGCCCAGGCGCGGCGCCAGGCGGTAGGCATCGACGCCCATCGCGTACAGACGGCCAAGGCTGCCATTGGCTTGCGGCCATTGTGCCGCCACCTGGTTGCGCAGCGGGTCAGTGGTGTTGAGCAGCCATGGTGTTTCGCAGAACATCACGTTGGTCATGTCCAGGTACTGGTTTTTGTCACCGCTGGCGCTGAACACGTGGGACGTGGCATACACCGGCACATCGCCGGCGTACTGGAAGTTCAGGGTCGGCTTGATCTGCTGGGCCAGTTGCGGCGGCACAGCCAGGAAAATGAACTCGATGTCCTGACGACGCGAAGGCTGGGCTGCGACGTCAGTGCCTACAGTGTTCTGCAGGCTCTTGGCGCGGCCTTCGCTTTTGCGCAACTGGAACAGTTCGGCGATCTGCTGGGCGAGCGCGACCGGTTGATCGACGTACTCGACGCCCAGCACGGTGCCGCCATTGGCTTCCCAATCCTGACGGAAGGCCTTGTAGACACGCTCGCCCCATTCGCCGCGAGGCACCATCGCAGCGGCGCGGTGCAGGCCGTCGGCGCGGGCGCGGCGCGACACTTCGCGGGCTTCGTCCTCAGCCGCCAGACCAAACTGGAACAACTGCGCCGGGCTTTGATCGGCTTCGCTGTAGTTCAGCGCCAGGGTGGTGATTGGCAATTGAGGGCGCGCGCTGAGCTGCTTGACCAGCGGCTTCTCCAGCGGACCGACCACCAATTGCACGCCGGCGGCCTGAGCCTTGGCATAGAAATCATCAAGAGAGGTCAAGCGCGAACTGTCGTAGAACTCGATCACCGGCGCTTTTTGCCCGGCCTGTTCAGCCTGGTAGTGCGCAGCCATGAAGCCTTCACGCAGCGCCTTGCCGACGGCGGCCAGCGGGCCATCCTGGGGCAGCAGCACGGCGATCTTGTTCAGGGGCTGGCTGGCCAGTTCCTTGAGCTTGGTCAGTGGCGTCGGCAACTGCACGGCGGCTGGGTGGCCAGGGTTCTGTGCGCGCCAGGTGTCGATTGCCGCCTGTTGTTGCTCCAGGGTGCCAGCACCCTTGACCGCCTTGGCCAGGCTGATCCAGCCGTCCAGCGTCGGATTGCCACTGGCTTGCAGTTGCTCTGCCGGCAGTGCGGCAATCAGGGCCCAGATCGCGTCGTGGTTGCTGCTGGCGGCATCGCCTTTGAGCCATGGCGCCATTGCCACGCGCTCGCGCGCAGCAGCCAGGGTCTGGCCATCGGCTTCATAGGCACGTGCATGCACGGTGCCGGTACGCACCTGTTGCTCTGCGGGCAGTTGATTCAGGTTTTGCAGGCTTGGATGGTTCAGCGCGGCTAACGCAGCCTTTGGCTGGTTGCGCGCCATCGCCAGTTCGGCCGCCAGGGTGCTGGCAAAGACTTGC
Source organism: Pseudomonas sp. MH9.3 (assembly GCF_034354675.1). NCBI lineage: Bacteria > Pseudomonadati > Pseudomonadota > Gammaproteobacteria > Pseudomonadales > Pseudomonadaceae > Pseudomonas > Pseudomonas sp. MH9.3. Next base: position 4,748,739 of record NZ_CP133785.1, read on the forward strand.
GGGGCCGGTTTGAGGGCATTCAGGGGCACCTGCGCAAGAATCTGCGCCGAGCGGCCGGGGTTGTTCTGCCTGTAGGCCAGGTCGGCCGCGCTCAGGCGCAGCAGCGCAGCCTGTTCGGGCGTTTTGGCGGTAGTCGCCTGTTCGAGCAGTTGCTCGATACTGGCGTCCGGGGTCCGTGGAAGGTCGCCAAGGCTGGACGAGGGCGAGCTGGCACACGCGGCCAATAAGGCGGCGAGGCAGAGGGCGGAGAGCAGCCGCAGGCAAGCGATCATGTAAGTGTCCTGATACCGATCAAATTAGCGTGGAAGTGTACCCAAGCACTGGCCCAGGCGCGATGTTAGTGGCGTTAAAGCGTTGAATAAGGTCGTGCAAAAGGTGTTCATGACCACCCGCTGTCGAGTACGGGCAGGCCGTGATGGCACATTCTCAAGGCATCTACGCGCTACAATGCGGCTTTTGCCAAACATCGAGGTGTGCGTTTTGACTGCTCCAGGTCCTTTGAATTCCACTGCCGGCTCGCTTTTTGTGGTGGCGACGCCTATTGGCAACCTGGACGACATCAGTTCCCGGGCGCTGAAAATCCTGCGCGAGGTTAAATTGATCGCGGCAGAAGACACGCGGCACTCCCAGCGGTTGATGCAGCACTTTGGTATCAGCACGCCTTTGGCGGCGTGCCACGAACACAACGAACGGGAAGAGGGCAGCCGTTTTATCACCCGACTGCTGGCTGGGGATGATGTTGCACTGATCTCCGACGCGGGCACGCCTCTGATTTCCGATCCGGGTTACCACCTGGTTCGTCAGGCGCGTGCCGCTGGTATTACTGTAGTGCCTGTTCCCGGAGCGTGCGCGCTGATTGCTGCATTATCTGCCGCAGGCCTGCCATCGGACCGCTTCATCTTCGAGGGTTTCCTGCCGGCCAAGACGGTAGGGCGTCGGGCGCGTCTTCAGGCGGTAAGGGAAGAGCCGCGCACGTTGATTTTCTATGAGGCGCCGCACCGCATCCTTGAATGCCTGCAGGATATGGAGCTGGTATTCGGCGGTGATCGCCTGGCGCTGCTGGCGCGGGAACTGACCAAGACGTTCGAAACCCTCAAGGGCTTGCCGCTCGAAGAGCTGCGCGCCTTCGTTGAGGGCGACAGCAACCAGCAGCGCGGCGAGTGCGTGGTTCTGGTCGCGGGGTGGACCGCACCGGAGAGCGAGGATGCTGTCGGCAGTGAAGCCATGCGCATCCTCGACCTCCTGCTCAAGGAGATGCCGCTCAAGCGGGCGGCAGCTTTGGCAGCCGATATTACCGGGCTGCGCAAGAATGTTCTGTATCAGGTGGCGCTGGATAAACAGAAAGCCGAATAGTTCCGGGGGGTAGCCGGCATTTCGTCAGAACGTGATGGCATTGCTGCACTTTTAATACTTGTCCTGAGGCCGCCGGGCCGTTAACCTTCTCGGCGGAGAGTCGATTGGACAGTCGCTGCCCTCTATGAAAATTAGGGGGGGGAGGAAAGTCCGGGCTCCATAGGGCGAAGTGCCAGGTAATGCCTGGGAGGCGTGAGCCTACGGAAAGTGCCACAGAAAATAACCGCCTAAGCACTTCGGTGCCGGTAAGGGTGAAAAGGTGCGGTAAGAGCGCACCGCACGACTGGCAACAGTTCGTGGCTAGGTAAACCCCACTTGGAGCAAGACCAAATAGGGTCCCAAGGCGTGGCCCGCGCTGGGACCGGGTAGGTTGCTAAAGATGTCCAGTGATGGCCATCGTAGACGAATGACTGTTCAAGACAGAACCCGGCTTACAGATCGACTCTCCACCTTTTTCCTTCTGTCCGACTCCAGGGCAGAAAACCGGTAGTAACGCAAGAATCCCTCCCTGCCAAATCATTGGCAGATGCGTCTTCGTAATACCAAAAAAATCTTACTCTTAATAAATCACTTTAACTTTTGGCTCTAGTTCTTTGAGCTACTTACGCTTGATTAGCCAAAAACACCGTCGAACTCTGATTTCTCCTCCTTTAACGCTCCTAAATCTCCGTTCTGTAAGGCTTTTCCGCGTATTCGCGCCTTGACGGTGTGGTGGGCGCATTCCTATAGTGTGCGCAAGTGGCGGAAAGTGGCACAAAGTGGGTTTTTTGAACGTAAAACGCTAAAATTTGGAGAAACGCACCTGTGTTTCGCGGAGCTAATGCAATCAGTCTCGATGCAAAAGGCCGTCTCGCTATGCCGAGCCGGTATCGTGACGAGCTGATTTCGCGAAGTTCAGGGCAGTTAATCATCACGATTGACGCTGTTGACCCTTGTTTGTGTGTTTACCCGCTCGATGAGTGGGAGCTGATCGAAACCAAGCTGCGTGCCCTGCCTTCATTGCGTGAAGAAAACCGCCGTCTGCAGCGTTTGCTGATTGGTAATGCCGTCGACCTCGAGCTCGATGGCAGTGGTCGTTTCCTGGTGCCTCCGCGTTTGCGCGAATACGCCAGGCTCGACAAGCGCGCAATGCTGGTCGGCCAACTGAACAAGTTCCAATTGTGGGACGAAGATGCCTGGGATGCTGTTTCCGCAGCTGACCTGGCGGCTATTCAACAACCGGGTGCCATGCCCGACGAACTGCGTGATCTGATCCTGTGACTATTGATAGCGGCTTTAACCACATCACCGTACTGCTTGACGAAGCCGTTGAGGCTCTCGCCGTACGCGCGGATGGCTGCTATCTGGACGGCACGTTCGGCAGGGGCGGGCATAGCCGCCTGATACTCAGCCAGCTCGGGCCCGATGGCAAACTCCTCGGGTTCGACAAAGACCCTCAAGCGATTGCCACCGGGCAAGCGCTAGCGGCCGAAGACGGCCGCTTTGTCGTTGTGCAGCGCAGCTTTGCCGAGCTGGGTGCCGAAGTGGCCGAGCGCGGCATGGCGGGCAAGGTGGCCGGGGTTTTGCTCGACCTGGGCGTGTCTTCGCCGCAGCTCGACGATCCGGAGCGCGGCTTCAGCTTCATGAATGACGGCCCGCTCGACATGCGCATGGACCCTACCCGTGGCGTCAGCGCTGCGCAGTTCATCGCCACTGCCCCGGTGGAAGAAATCGCCCGCGTATTCAAGGAATACGGTGAAGAACGCTTCGCCGGCCGCATGGCGCGTGCCGTGGTCGAGCGTCGGGAGATCCAGCCGTTCGAGCGCACCGCAGACCTCGCCGAAGTGCTGAAAGTCGCCAACCCCGCGTGGGAAAAGGGCAAGAACCCGGCGACCCGTGCGTTCCAGGGCTTGCGTATTCACGTCAACAACGAATTGGGCGATCTGGAAGCCGGCCTCGAAGCCGCTCTGGAAGCGCTGGAAGTGGGCGGTCGCCTGGTGGTGATCAGCTTCCACTCCCTGGAAGACCGCATCGTCAAACTGTTCATGCGCCGCCTGGTCAAGGGCGAGTCCGACAACCTGCCGCGCAACCTGCCGGTGCGGTTCGAAGCCTTTGTGCCGAAAATCAAAGTCCATGGCAAAGCGCAGTTCGCCTCCGAAGCCGAACTCAAGGCCAACCCACGTTCCCGTAGCGCCGTTATGCGCGTCGCGGAGAAGTTGCGGTGAGCAAGCTTTTCGCCAAACCCCTGCCGGGCGGCAGCTTCTTTATGTTGCTGCTGTTTGTCGGCGTGCTGGTGTCCGCCATTGCGGTGTCCTACAGCGCGCACTACAACCGTCAATTGCTCAATACGCTCTACGGGGAGCTGAGCGTGCGTGACAAGGCGCAGGCCGAATGGGGTCGCTTGATCCTGGAACAAAGCACCTGGACGGCCCACAGCCGTATCGAAGTGCTGGCCACCGAACAATTGAAAATGCACATCCCCGGCGCGGCTGACGTGCGCATGGTGGCGCCATGATGAAGCTCGAGGGTGCACTCTACCCATGGCGCTTTCGCCTGATGCTCGGCCTGCTGGCCTTGATGGTGGGCGCCATCGCCTGGCGAATCATCGACCTGCAGGTGGTCGACCGTGACTTCCTGATCGGCCAGGGCGACGCTCGCAGCCTGCGGCATATCCCGATTCCAGCGCACCGTGGGCTGATCACCGACCGTAACGGCGAGCCGCTGGCCGTGAGTACGCCGGTGACCACCCTGTGGGCCAACGCCAAGGAATTGCAGGTAGCCAGGGACCGATGGCCGCAACTGGCCGCCGCCCTGGGGCAGGACCCAAAAGCCCTGGCCGAACGGCTTGAAGCCCAGGCCAATAAGGAATTCATCTATCTGGTGCGCGGCCTCACGCCCGAGCAGGGCCAGCAGGTGCTCGATCTTAAAGTCCCCGGTGTCTACGGCATCGAGGAATTTCGTCGTTTCTACCCGGCCGGTGAAACCACCGCGCACATGGTCGGCTTTACCGACATCGACGACCACGGCCGCGAAGGCGTCGAGCTGGCCTACGATGAGTGGCTGGCGGGCGTGCCCGGCAAGCGCCAGGTCATCAAGGACCGTCGCGGTCGGCTGATCAAGGACGTCCAGGTCACCAAGAACGCCAAGGCCGGCAAGCCGCTGGCGTTGTCGATTGACCTGCGCCTGCAATACCTGGCCAACCGCGAGCTGCGCAACGCGATCATCGAGAATGGCGCCAAGGCCGGCAGCCTGGTGATCATGGACGTGAAGACCGGCGAGATCCTTGCCATGGTCAACCAGCCCACCTACAACCCCAACAACCGTCGCAACCTGCAACCGGCGATGATGCGCAACCGCGCGATGATCGACGTGTTCGAGCCGGGTTCGACCATGAAAGCCATCTCCATGAGTGCCGCCCTGGAAACCGGACGCTGGAAACCCAGCGACAAGGTCGAGGTGTACCCGGGCACATTGCAGTTGGGCAAATACACCATTCGCGACGTATCTCGCACCGAAGGCCCGGTGCTGGACCTGACCGGTATCCTGATCAACTCCAGTAACGTCGGCATGAGCAAGGTCGCCTTCGATATCGGCGGCGAAACCATCTATCACCTGGCACAGAAGATCGGCCTGGGCCAACCCACCGGCCTCGACTTCCCCGGTGAGCGCGTCGGCAACCTGCCGAACTACCGTGACTGGAAAAAAGCCGAGACCGCCACGCTGTCCTACGGCTACGGCCTGTCGGTGACCGCGATCCAATTGGCTCACGCTTTCTCTGTATTGGCCAATAACGGCCGCATGGTTCCGTTGAGCCTGATCCACGTCGATGAGGCACCGAAAGCCACCCAGGTGATTCCGGAGAAAGTTGCCAAGACCATGCAGGGCATGCTGCAACAGGTGATCGAAGCGCCGCGCGGTGTATTCCGCGCCCAGGTGCCGGCGTATCACGTGGCCGGCAAGTCCGGTACCGCGCGTAAAACGTCGGTGGGCACCAAGGGTTACGCCGAGAACTCCTACCGCTCGCTGTTCGCCGGCTTCGGTCCGATGAGTGACCCTCGCTACGCCATCGTCGTAGTGATCGATGAGCCGAGCAAGGCTGGCTACTTCGGTGGTCTGGTCTCGGCGCCGGTGTTCAGCAAAGTGATGTCCGGCACCCTGCGCCTGATGAACATCACCCCGGACAACCTGCCGCCGACCCAGCAAGCCAACGCCGCACCTCCGGCCGCCGCTGTCAAAGCCAATGGAGGGCGCGGCTGATGTCTCTTAGTCTGAACAAGATTTTTGCCCACGCCGGCCGCGATCTGCTGATTCGCGAGCTGACCCTGGACAGCCGTAATGTCCGTGCCGGTGACCTGTTCCTGGCCGTGCCGGGTGGCAAGTTCGATGGTCGTGAACATATTGCCGATGCCTTGCAGCGTGGCGCCGCAGCTGTTGCCTATGAAGTGGAAGGCGCCACCGTGCTGCCGATCACCGACGTGCCGCTGATTCCGGTCAAGGGCCTGGCCCGACAACTGTCGGATATCGCCGGGCGGTTTTACGGTGAGCCAAGTCGTCACCTCAATCTGGTGGGCGTCACCGGCACCAACGGCAAGACCAGCGTGACCCAACTGGTCGCCCAGGCCCTTGACCTGCTGGGTCAGCATTGCGGCATCGTCGGCACCCTGGGCACCGGCTTTTATGGCGCGCTGCAAAGCGGTCTGCACACCACGCCGAACCCGATTGCCGTGCAGGCAACCCTGGCCGACCTGAAAAAGGCCGGGGCCAGGGCCGTCGCCATGGAAGTGTCGTCCCACGGCCTCGACCAGGGTCGCGTTACCGCGCTGGCCTTTGATGTGGCCGTGATGACCAACCTGTCCCGCGACCATCTTGACTACCACGGCACCATGCAAGCGTACGGTGCCGCCAAGGCCAGGCTGTTTGCCTGGAACGACCTCAAGTGCCGGGTGATCAACCTGGACGATGACTTCGGCCGGCAACTGGCTGCGCAGCACAGCGAAGCGCGCCTGATCACCTACAGCCTGGAAGATTCCAGCGCGTACCTGTATTGCCGTCAGGCCCAATTCAACGACGAAGGTGTGCGCGCCACCCTGGTGACGCCGCAAGGCGAGCACCACCTGCGCAGCACCTTGCTCGGCCGTTTCAATCTGAGCAACGTGCTCGCCGCTGTCGGCGCCTTGCTCGGACTGGATTACGCCCTCGACGAAATTCTCAACGTGCTGCCAATGCTTGAAGGCCCGGCCGGACGCATGCAGCGCCTGGGCGGCGGCACGCAGCCGCTGGTGGTGGTCGATTACGCGCACACTCCCGATGCGCTGGAAAAAGTCCTGTTGGCCCTGCGCCCGCATGCCAAAGGCAAGCTGCTGTGCCTGTTCGGCTGTGGCGGTGACCGTGATCGCGGCAAGCGCCCGCTGATGGCCGGCATTGTCGAGCGCCTGGCGGACGGCGTGCTGGTGACCGATGACAACCCGCGCAGCGAAGACCCCGCGCGGATTTTCGATGACATTCGCCAAGGCTTCAAAGACCCCGCGAACGTGACGTTCGTCGCCGGTCGTGGCGCCGCCATTGCCCAACTGATCGCCAGCGCCAGCGCGGACGACGTGGTGGTACTGGCCGGCAAAGGTCATGAGGACTATCAGGAAATCAACGGCGAGCGCCATGCCTTCTCCGATCTGGTCGAGGCTGATCGCGCGCTGACTGCCTGGGAGGCCGCCCATGCTTAAAGCCATGACGTTCCGCGAACTGGCCCAGGCCCTGTCGGCCCGTGTACTGTCCGGCGACTGCCGTTTCGACGGCGTCAGTATCGACAGCCGTAACATCACCCCCGGGCAACTGTTCGTGGCCCTGACCGGCCCGCGTTTCGACGGCCACGACTACCTGAACGACGTGGCCGCCAAAGGTGCCGTTGGCGCTCTGGTCGAGCACGAAGTGACTGACGCTGCCTTGCCGCAACTGCTGGTCGCCGACACCCGTCTGGCCCTGGGCCAGTTGGGTGCGCTGAACCGTGCCGCATTCGATAAACCCGTGGCGGCCATCACCGGCTCCAGCGGCAAGACCACGGTCAAGGAATTGCTCGCCGGCGTGCTGCGTACGCGCGGCCCGGTGCTCGCCACCCGTGGCAACCTGAACAATGATTTCGGCGCACCCCTGACCCTGCTCGAACTGGCCCCGGAACATACCGCCGCCGTGATCGAGCTGGGCGCCTCGCGCGTCGGCGAAATCGCCTACACCGTGGCGCTGACCAAGCCCCACGTTGCCGTGATCAACAACGCCGGCACCGCCCACGTCGGTGAGTTCGGCGGCCCGGAAAAAATCGTCGAGGCCAAGGGTGAAATCCTTGAAGGCCTGGACGCGTCGGGTACGGCCGTGTTGAACCTCGACGACAAGGCCTTCGAGACCTGGCGCATCCGCGCCGACGGTCGCAAGGTACTGACGTTTGCGGTGCTCAACGCCGCAGCGGATTTTCACGCCTCCAGCATCGCCGCCGATGCGCGTGGCTGCCCGTCCTTCACCTTGCACACGCCACAAGGCAGCGCGCAGGTGCAACTGAATCTGCTGGGCAACCATAACGTCGCCAACGCCCTGGCTGCCGCCGCCGCCGCCCATGCCCTGGGCGTCTCGCTGGCCGGTATTGCCAGCGGCCTGGGCGCGGTGCAGCCGGTCAAGGGCCGCACGGTCGCGCAATTGGCCGGCAACGGCATGCGCGTGATCGATGACACCTACAACGCCAACCCGTCTTCCATCAATGCGGCGGTCGACCTGCTCAACGGCTTTGCCGGGCGCAAGGTGCTGGTGCTGGGGGATATCGGCGAGCTGGGCGACTGGGCCGAGCAAGGCCATCGCGAAGTCGGCGCGTATGCCGCCGGCAAGGTCGACGCGCTCTACGCCGTGGGCCCGAATATGGCCCACGCCGTCGCGGCCTTTGGTGCCGGCGCGCAGCATTTCACGACTCAGGGCGAGTTGATCCAGGCGCTGACGGCGGCTGAACAAGACCCACAGACAACCCTTTTGATCAAGGGATCGCGCAGCGCGGTGATGGAAAACGTCGTCGCAGCCTTGTGCGGTTCCAGTACGGAGAAACATTAATGCTGCTGCTGCTGGCTGAGTATCTGCAACAGTTTCACAAAGGCTTCGCGGTCTTTCAGTACCTGACCCTGCGCGGGATTCTCGGTGTGCTGACCGCGTTGTGCTTGTCGCTGTTCCTGGGGCCGTGGATGATCCGCACCCTGCAGAACCTGCAAATTGGTCAATCGGTGCGCAATGACGGCCCGCAGTCGCACCTGTCCAAATCAGGCACGCCCACCATGGGCGGCGCGTTGATTCTGTCGTCCATCGGCATCAGCACCTTGCTCTGGGCCGACCTGCACAACCGCTACGTGTGGGTGGTGCTGCTGGTGACCCTGTTGTTCGGTGCCATCGGCTGGGTCGATGACTACCGCAAGGTGATCGAGAAAAACTCCAAGGGCCTGCCGAGCCGCTGGAAGTACTTCTGGCAGTCGGTGTTCGGCCTGGCCGCGGCGATCTTCCTGTACACCACTGCGCCAAGCGCCGTGGAAACCACCCTGATCATCCCGATGCTCAAGGACGCCAGCATCCCGTTGGGCATTGGCTTCGTGGTGCTGACCTACTTCGTGATCGTCGGCTCCAGCAACGCGGTCAACCTGACCGACGGCCTCGACGGTTTGGCGATCATGCCGACGGTGATGGTGGGCGGCGCGCTCGGCATCTTCTGCTACCTGTCGGGCAACGTGAAATTCGCTGAGTACCTGCTGATTCCCTACGTACCGGGCGCGGGTGAGCTGATCGTATTCTGTGGCGCGCTGATCGGCGCGGGCCTGGGGTTCCTCTGGTTCAACACCTACCCGGCGCAGGTCTTCATGGGCGATGTCGGCGCACTGGCGCTGGGCGCCGCCCTGGGCACCATCGCCGTGATCGTGCGCCAGGAAATCGTGCTGTTCATCATGGGCGGTGTGTTCGTGATGGAAACCCTGTCGGTGGTCATCCAGGTGGCGTCCTTCAAGTTGACCGGGCGCCGCGTGTTTCGCATGGCGCCGATTCACCACCACTTTGAACTCAAGGGCTGGCCCGAGCCACGCGTGATCGTCCGTTTCTGGATCATCACCGTGATTCTGGTCCTGGTCGGCCTTGCCACCCTGAAACTGAGGTAGAAACGAGTGTCCCTGATCGCTTCAGACCACTTCCGCATCATTGTCGGCCTCGGCAAGAGCGGCATGTCCCTGGTTCGCTTCCTGGCGAACCGGGGCACGTCGTTTGCCGTGGCCGACACGCGGGAAAATCCACCGGAGCTGGTCACGCTGCGCCGTGACTACCCGCATGTGGAAGTGCGTTGTGGCGAACTGGACGTCGAGTTCCTGTGCCGCGCCGATGAGCTCTACGTGAGCCCCGGCCTGGCCCTGGCGACCCCCGCCCTGCAAGCGGCGGCGGCACGTGGTGTGAAGCTGTCCGGCGATATCGACCTGTTTGCGCGTAACGCCAAAGCGCCGATCGTGGCCATCAGCGGTTCCAACGCAAAAAGCACCGTGACCACCCTGGTGGGCGAAATGGCCGCTGCGGCCGGCAAGCGCGTGGCGGTAGGCGGCAACCTTGGCGTGCCGGCGCTGGATTTGCTCAGCGACGACGTCGAGCTGTACGTAATGGAACTGTCGAGCTTCCAGCTGGAAACCACCCACGACCTGGGCGCCGAAGTCGCCACTGTGTTGAACGTGAGTGAAGACCACATGGACCGCTACAGCGGCCTGCCGGCCTATCACCTGGCCAAGCACCGGATCTTCCGCGGTGCACGGCAAGTGGTGGTCAACCGCCAGGATGCCCTGAGCCGTCCACTGATGGGCGAAGGCCTGCCGTGCTGGACCTTCGGCCTGGGCAAACCCGACTTCAAGGGCTTCGGCATTCGTGAAGAGAACGGCGAGAAATACCTGGCCTTCGAATTCCAGAACCTGATGCCGGTGCGCGAGCTGAAAATCCGTGGCGCCCATAACCAGTCCAACGCCCTCGCGGCCCTGGCGCTGGGGCATGCCGTGGGCCTGCCGTTCGACGCCATGCTGTCGAGCCTGCGCACCTTCGGCGGTCTCGAGCATCGCTGCCAATGGGTGCGCGACCTCGACGGCGTCGGCTATTACAACGATTCCAAGGCCACTAACGTCGGTGCGGCACTGGCGGCCATCGAAGGCCTGGGCGCCGACATCGATGGCAAGCTGGTGCTGATCGCCGGTGGCGACGGCAAGGGCGCCGACTTCAAGGACCTCAAGGCGCCGGTCGCCGCCCATTGCCGCGCCGTGGTGTTGATGGGCCGGGATTCGGACCTGATCGCCGCCGCCCTCGGCAACGATGTACCGCACGTACGTGCCGCCTCCCTGGACGACGCGATTGCCCGGTGCAAGGCGCTGGCCCAACCGGGCGATGCGGTGCTGCTGTCGCCGGCGTGCGCCAGTTTCGACATGTTCAAGAACTATGAAGAGCGCGGCCAGTTGTTCGCCCGCGCCGTGGAGGCTTTGGCATGAGCCTCAACCTGAGAAACATCATCAAGCCGTACCCGTCGCCGATCATCACCGGGCGCGGCATCGACCTCGATTTTCCGATGCTCGCCGGCTGCCTCGCGCTGCTGGGCCTGGGCCTGGTGATGATCACCTCGGCGTCGTCCGAAGTGGCCGCCGTGCAGTCGGGCAACACCCTGTACATGATGATCCGTCACCTGGTGTACCTGGTGATCGGCCTCGGCGCGTGCATCGTCACCATGATGATCCCCATCGCCACCTGGCAACGCCTGGGCTGGCTGATGCTGATCGGCGCGTTTGGCCTGCTGATCATGGTGATCCTGCCCGGCATCGGGCGCGAGGTGAACGGTTCGATGCGCTGGATCGGCTTCGGCGCGTTCAACGTGCAACCGTCGGAAATCGCCAAGGTGTTCGTGGTGATCTACCTCGCCGGCTACCTGGTGCGTCGCCAGAAAGAAGTGCGCGAAAGCTGGATGGGCTTCTTCAAGCCGTTCATCGTGCTGCTGCCGATGGCCGGCCTGTTGCTGATGGAACCCGACTTCGGCGCCACCGTGGTGATGATGGGCGCGGCGGCGGCGATGCTGTTCCTTGGCGGCGTCGGTCTGTTCCGCTTCACCTTGATGGTGGTGCTGGCGGTGGCTGCGGTTACCGTGCTGGTGCAGGCGCAACCCTACCGGATGGCCCGTCTGATTACCTTTACCGATCCCTGGTCCGATCAGTTCGGTTCCGGCTACCAGTTGACCCAGGCGCTGATTGCCTTCGGTCGCGGCGAGTGGCTGGGCGTGGGCCTGGGCAACAGTGTGCAGAAACAGTTCTACCTGCCGGAAGCCCACACCGACTTCGTGTTCTCGGTACTCGCCGAAGAGCTCGGCGTGGTCGGTTCGCTGTGCACCGTCGCGCTGTTCGTGTTCGTCTGCGTTCGCGGCATGTACATCGGCTTGTGGGCCGAGAAGGCCAAACAGTATTTCGCCGCTTATGTGGCGTACGGCCTGTCGTTCCTGTGGATCGGCCAGTTCCTGATCAACATCGGCGTGAACGTCGGCCTGCTGCCGACCAAGGGCCTGACCTTGCCGTTCCTCAGTTACGGCGGCAGTTCGTTGGTGATTTGCTGCGCGTGCCTGGGCCTGTTGCTGCGCATCGAGTGGGAGAGTCGAACCCACCTGGGCAGCGAAGAGATGGAGTTCAGCGAAAGCGACTTCGCCGAGGAGCCGACCCATGGGCGCTAATGTGCTGATCATGGCGGGCGGCACCGGGGGCCACGTGTTCCCGGCCCTGGCGTGTGCGCGTGAGTTCCAGAACCGTGGCTACAGCGTGCACTGGCTCGGCACACCGCGTGGCATCGAAAACGAACTGGTGCCCAATGCCGGCTTGCCGTTGCACCTGATCAATGTCACCGGCCTGCGCGGCAAGGGCAAATTGTCCCTGCTCAAAGCGCCGTTCGTCTTGCTCAAGGCGGTGTGGCAGGCACGCAAGGTCATCCGTCAATTGCAGCCGGTGTGCGTGCTCGGCTTTGGCGGTTATGTGACTGGCCCCGGCGGCGTGGCGGCAAAACTCGCCGGCGTGCCGGTGATCGTGCACGAGCAGAATGCCGTCGCCGGCACCGCCAATCGCCTGCTGGTGCCGCTGGCGGCGCGTGTGTGCGAGGCCTTCCCGAAGACCTTTGGTGCCTCGGACAAGTTACGCACCACCGGCAACCCGGTGCGCACCGAACTGTTCATGGGCATTGCCCGTCAGGCACTCGCAGGGCGCAAGCCGCACCTGTTGATTCTTGGCGGCAGCCTGGGCGCTGAACCGCTGAACAAATTGCTGCCTGAAGCGCTGGCGCAACTGCCCGTGGACCTGCGTCCCGAAGTGTTTCATCAGGCCGGCAAACATCACGATGAAGTCACCGCCCAGCGTTATCGCGAAGCGGGTGTGGAGGCTGATGTGCAGCCCTTCATCAAAGACATGGCCCATGCCTATGGCTGGGCCGACCTGGTGGTCTGCCGCGCTGGTGCGCTGACCGTCAGTGAACTGGCCGCCGCCGGTCTGCCGTCGTTGCTGGTGCCTTTGCCCCATGCCATCGACGATCACCAGACCCGCAACGCCGAATATTTGGCCGGGGAGGGCGCTGCCTTCCTGCTGCCGCAAAGAACGACTGGCGCCGCCGATTTGGCCGCACGCCTGACCGAGGTTTTGATGCAACCGGAACGACTCAACAGCATGGCGAGCACCGCAAGCCGCCTGGCCAAACCTGACGCAACCCGCACCGTGGTCGATATCTGCCTGGAGGTGGCCCGTGGTTGAGAATCAGAAAGCCATGCCGCAACCCGAAATGCGCCGCATCCGTCGTATCCACTTCGTCGGCATCGGCGGTGTGGGCATGTGTGGTATTGCCGAAGTGTTGCTGAACCTGGGCTACCAGGTGTCCGGCTCGGACTTGAAAGAGTCGCCGGTGACTGATCGCCTGAAAACCTTCGGCGCGCAGATCTTCATCGGCCACCGTGCCGAGAACGCTGCCGAGGCTGACGTACTGGTGGTGTCCAGCGCCGTGAACACGTCCAACCCGGAAGTGGCCACTGCCCTTGAGCGCCGCATCCCGGTGGTGCCGCGTGCCGAGATGCTTGCCGAGTTGATGCGCTACCGTCACGGCATCGCCGTGGCCGGCACCCATGGCAAGACCACCACCACCAGCCTGATCGCCTCGGTGTTCGCTGCCGGTGGCCTGGACCCGACCTTCGTTATCGGTGGCCGCCTGAATGCAGCCGGCACCAATGCCCAGCTCGGCACCAGCCGCTACCTGATCGCCGAAGCCGATGAAAGCGATGCGAGCTTCCTGCACTTGCAACCGATGGTCGCCGTGGTCACCAATATCGACGAAGACCACATGGCCACCTACGACGGTGACTTCAACAAGTTGAAGAAAACCTTCGTCGAGTTCCTGCACAACCTGCCGTTCTACGGGCTGGCGGTGCTGTGCCTGGATGATCCGGTGGTGCGTGAAATCCTGCCGCAGGTGAAACGTCCGACCGTGACCTATGGCTTCAGCGAAGATGCCGACGTGCGTGCGATCAACGTGCGCCAGGAAGGCATGCAGACCTACTTCACCGTGCTGCGTCCCGACCGCGAGCCGTTGGATGTATCGGTCAACATGCCGGGCAACCACAACGTGCTCAACTCCCTGGCAACCATCTGCATCGCCTCCGATGAGGGCGTCAGCGATGAAGCCATCGTCGAGGGCCTGTCGCGCTTTGCCGGCGTGGGCCGCCGCTTCCAGGTCTACGGCCAACTGCCGGTGGAAGGCGGCGACGTGATGCTGGTGGATGACTACGGTCACCACCCCACCGAAGTGGCAGCCGTGATCAAGGCCGTGCGCGGTGGCTGGCCGGAGCGCCGCCTGGTGATGGTCTACCAGCCGCATCGCTACAGCCGCACCCGCGACCTGTATGACGATTTCGTCAATGTATTGGCCGACGCCAACGTGCTGCTGTTGATGGAAGTCTACCCGGCCGGTGAAGAGCCGATCCCGGGTGCCGACAGCCGCAAACTGTGCAACAGCATCCGCCAGCGTGGGCAGTTGGACCCGATCTACATCGAGCGTGGCGTGGACCTGGCGCCGATCGTCAAGCCGCTGCTGCGTGCCGGCGACATTCTGCTGTGCCAGGGTGCCGGTGACATCGGTGGCCTTGCCCCGAAATTGCTCGCGAGCCCGCTGTTTGCGTCCGCCAAGGGGGCGTCGAAATGATCACCGACTACGCCTCCCTGTTCTCCACCATCACGCCTGCCGACTTCGGCCGCGTGGCCGTGTTGTTCGGCGGCACGAGCGCCGAGCGTGAAGTGTCGCTCAAGTCCGGCAACGCGGTGCTCCAGGCGCTGCAGAGCGCCGGTGTGAATGCGTTCGGTATCGACGTCGGCGATGATTTTCTCGCGCGTCTGCAGGCCGAAAAGATCGACCGTGCCTTCATCATCCTGCACGGCCGTGGCGGTGAAGACGGCAGCATGCAGGGCCTGCTGGAATGCGCCGGCATCCCTTACACCGGCAGCGGGATCCTCGCGTCGGCACTGGCGATGGACAAGCTGCGTACCAAGCAGGTGTGGCACAGCCTGGGCATTCCGACGCCGCGTCACCGAGTGCTGTGCAGCGAAGACGATTGTATTTCTGCAGCCAAGGAACTGGGCCTGCCTTTGATCGTCAAACCAGCCCATGAAGGCTCCAGTATCGGCATGGCCAAAGTGAACTCGGCCGCCGAATTGATCGACGCATGGAAAGCGGCCAGTACCTACGATTCGCAAGTGATGGTTGAACAGTGGATCCAGGGTCCCGAGTACACCATCGCCACCCTGCGTGGCCAGGTATTGCCGCCCATCGCATTGGGCACGCCCCACACCTTTTACGACTACGACGCCAAGTACGTGGCTTCCGATACCCAGTACCGGATCCCGTGCGGCCTTGACGCAGACAAAGAACAGCAATTGATGGACCTCACGGCCAAAGCCTGTGAGGCGCTGGGTATCGCCGGTTGGGCGCGGGCAGACGTGATGCAGGATGACCAGGGCAACTTCTGGTTCCTGGAAGTCAACACGGCGCCGGGCATGACCGACCACAGCCTGGTCCCCATGGCAGCCCGTGCCGCCGGTCTGGATTTCCAGCAGTTGGTGCTGGCGATCCTTGCCGAAAGTATTGAGCCAAGAGGCTAAGACATGAAAGGCGCATCGCTTCGTCATCAGCCCTCCCAAGCACCGAGCCGCAAGCCGGTGCCACGGGGTGCCAGCCGCATGGTGGCTAAAGAGCCGATGTCGGCGCGCCTGCCGAAAGCCAATTTTGCTTTCCTCAAGGCGCTGTTCTGGCCGGTGCTGCTGGTGGTGCTGGGCTTTGGCACTTATGAAGGTGCACAGCGGCTGCTGCCGTATGCCGACCGGCCGATCACCAAAATCAGCGTGCAGGGTGACTTGAGCTACATCAGCCAGCAGGCGGTACAGCAGCGCATCGGCCCGTACCTGGCGGCGAGCTTCTTTACCATCGACCTGGCCGGGATGCGCTCGGAGCTGGAGCAGATGCCGTGGATCGCCCACGCCGAGGTGCGCCGTGTCTGGCCGGACCAGGTGACGATTCGCCTGGAAGAACAATTGCCGGTGGCGCGTTGGGGCAACGAGGCGCTGCTGAACAACCAGGGCCAGGCGTTTACCCCGCGTGAGCTGGCCAACTATGAGCACCTGCCGCAGCTGTTCGGGCCGCAGCGGGCGCAACAGCAAGTGATGCAGCAGTACCAGGCCTTGAGCCAGATGCTGCGGCCGCTGGGCTTCTCCATTGCACGCCTGGAACTGCGTGAGCGGGGCAGCTGGTTTTTGACCACCGGGGCAGGCAGTTCCGGCCCGGGTATCGAGTTGTTGCTGGGACGCGACCGCTTGGTGGAGAAGATGCGCCGTTTCATTGCCATCTACGACAAGACCTTGAAAGAACAGATTACGAACATTGCGAGCGTCGACCTGCGTTACGCCAACGGCCTTGCCGTCGGCTGGCGTGAACCGGCTGCGCCGACGACAGACAAACCCGCTGTCGCGAAGAATTAAGAAGAGGCAGGACCCATGGCAAACGTGCAAAGCGGCAAAATGATCGTCGGTCTCGATATCGGCACCTCCAAGGTGGTGGCGCTGGTCGGTGAGGTCGGTGAAGACGGCGTGATCGAGATCGTCGGTATTGGCACGCATCCGTCCCGGGGCCTGAAGAAGGGCGTGGTGGTGAACATCGAGTCCACCGTGCAGTCGATCCAGCGCGCCATCGAAGAAGCGCAACTGATGGCCGGTTGCCGAATTCACTCGGCGTTCGTCGGCGTGGCCGGCAACCATATCCGCAGCCTGAACTCCCACGGCATCGTGGCGATCCGCGACCGTGAGGTCAGCGCCGCCGACCTTGAGCGCGTACTCGACGCTGCCCAGGCCGTGGCGATCCCGGCGGACCAGCGTGTGCTGCACACCCTGCCGCAGGACTACGTGATCGATAACCAGGAAGGCGTGCGTGAGCCCCTGGGCATGTCGGGCGTGCGTCTGGAAGCCAAGGTCCACGTGGTGACCTGCGCCGTCAACGCCGCTCAGAACATTGAAAAATGTGTGCGTCGCTGCGGCCTGGAAATCGACGACATTATTCTGGAGCAACTGGCTTCGGCGTATTCGGTACTCACCGACGACGAGAAAGAACTGGGCGTGTGCCTGGTCGATATCGGCGGCGGCACCACTGACATTGCAATCTTCACCGAGGGTGCGATCCGTCACACCGCCGTGATCCCGATTGCGGGCGATCAGGTCACCAACGACATCGCGATGGCGTTGCGTACACCGACCCAGTACGCCGAAGAAATCAAGATTCGCTACGCCTGCGCTCTGGCCAAACTGGCCGGCGCCGGCGAGACCATCAAGGTGCCGAGCGTGGGCGACCGGCCACCGCGTGAGCTGTCGCGCCAGGCCCTGGCCGAAGTGGTCGAGCCGCGCTACGACGAGCTGTTCACCCTGATTCAGGCTGAACTGCGTCGCAGCGGCTACGAAGATCTGATCCCGGCCGGCATCGTGCTGACCGGTGGCACCTCGAAGATGGAAGGCGCGGTCGAACTGGCCGAGGAAATCTTCCACATGCCGGTGCGCCTGGGCGTGCCCCATGGCGTCAAAGGCCTCGGCGATGTCGTGCGCAACCCGATTTATTCCACCGGTGTGGGCTTGCTGTTGTACGGGCTGCAAAAGCAGACCGACGGCATCTCCATGTCGGGCCCGAGTATCCGCGACAGCTACCGCAGCGACGACGAAGCGAAAGCACCGTTGTTCGAGCGGCTGCAGGCTTGGGTCAAAGGAAACTTCTGACGAAGTTAGCTTCAAGCGACAAGTTTTAAGCGTCAAGTAACACGCTTCAAGCTTGCAAGCTCATGGCTTGCAACTTGTAGCTGATGTAAAGCAGTAGGCGAAAAAACTAGAGAAAATGAAAGGAGAGGGAACATGTTCGAACTCGTAGACAACATCCCCGCTAGCCCGGTTATCAAAGTAATCGGTGTCGGCGGTGGCGGCGGTAACGCTGTCAACCATATGGTCAAGAGCAACATTGAAGGCGTTGAATTCATCTGCGCCAACACTGATGCCCAGGCGCTGAAAAGCATCGGCGCGCGGACCATCCTGCAATTGGGCACAGCCGTGACCAAGGGCCTCGGCGCTGGCGCCAATCCGGAAGTCGGCCGTCAGGCCGCCCTGGAAGACCGCGAGCGTATTGCCGAAGTGCTGCAAGGCACCAACATGGTGTTCATCACCACCGGCATGGGCGGCGGTACCGGTACCGGTGCTGCGCCGATCATTGCCGAAGTGGCCAAGGAAATGGGCATTCTGACCGTTGCCGTGGTAACGCGTCCGTTCCCGTTCGAAGGCCGCAAGCGCATGCAGATCGCCGACGAAGGTATCCGTCTGCTGTCTGAAAGCGTCGACTCGTTGATCACCATCCCCAACGAGAAGCTGCTGACCATCCTGGGCAAGGACGCAAGCCTGCTGTCCGCGTTCGCCAAGGCTGACGATGTACTGGCCGGTGCCGTGCGCGGTATTTCCGACATCATCAAGCGTCCAGGCATGATCAACGTCGACTTTGCCGACGTACGTACCGTCATGAGCGAAATGGGCATGGCGATGATGGGCACTGGCTGCGCCAGCGGTCCGAACCGTGCGCGTGAAGCCACCGAAGCGGCCATCCGCAACCCGCTGCTCGAAGACGTGAACCTGCAAGGTGCACGCGGCATCCTGGTGAATATCACTGCCGGCCCTGACCTGTCCCTGGGTGAGTACTCCGACGTGGGTAGCATCATCGAAGCCTTCGCGTCCGAGCACGCCATGGTCAAGGTCGGTACCGTTATCGATCCGGACATGCGCGACGAGCTGCACGTAACCGTGGTTGCCACCGGCCTGGGTGCGAAAATCGAGAAGCCTGTGAAGGTCATCGACAACACCCTGCACAGCAGCCAGGCGAGCCAGTCGGCTGCCGCTCCAGCGCCTGCGCGCCAGGAACTGCCGTCGGTGAATTACCGTGACCTGGACCGTCCGACCGTGATGCGCAACCAGGCTCAGGCCGGTGCTGCTGCGTCCCGTAGCCCGAATCCGCAAGATGATCTGGATTACCTGGACATCCCGGCATTCCTGCGTCGTCAGGCCGATTAATGGAATGTATCAGGGCTATGAAGGTGATTGGTGTTCAGCAAAGGTCTGGTCTGCTATTATCGCCAGCCTTTGTTGATACCAGTTCGCAATTTGCGCTGAAGCGGTCCAAGCCATGATTAAACAACGCACTCTGAAGAATATTATTCGTGCCACAGGTGTAGGTCTGCACTCCGGGGAAAAGGTCTACCTGACCCTCAAGCCTGCACCTGTCGACACCGGCATCGTGTTTGTGCGTGCCGACCTGGACCCTGTCGTGCAGATACCTGCGCGCGCGGAAAACGTTGGCGAAACAACCATGTCGACCACGTTGGTCAACGGTGACGTCAAGGTGGACACGGTGGAGCACTTGCTCTCGGCCATGGCCGGTCTGGGCATCGATAACGCCTACGTCGAGCTCTCCGCGTCCGAAGTCCCGATCATGGATGGCAGCGCTGGACCCTTCGTATTCCTGATTCAATCTGCCGGCCTGGAAGAACAGGACGCAGCCAAGAAGTTCATTCGCATTCTGCGGGAAGTGACAGTAGAAGACGGCGACAAGCGCGCCACCTTCGTCCCGTTCGAAGGCTTTAAAGTGAGCTTTGAGATCGATTTCGATCACCCGGTATTCCGTGACCGCACCCAAAGTGCAAGCGTGGATTTTTCCAGCACTTCGTTCGTAAAAGAAGTCAGCCGCGCCCGTACCTTTGGTTTCATGAGTGACATCGAGTACCTGCGCAAGCACAACCTCGCACTCGGCGGTAGCGTTGAAAATGCCATTGTGGTCGACGCGGACGGGGTACTGAACGAAGACGGCCTTCGCTACGAAGACGAGTTCGTGAAGCACAAGATCCTCGATGCAATCGGTGACCTCTACCTGCTGGGCAATAGCCTGATAGGCGAGTTCAAAGGCTTCAAGTCGGGCCACGCCCTTAATAACCAGCTGCTGCGCAAGTTGATTGAGCAGACAGACGCCTGGGAAGTCGTGACCTTCGAAGATGCCAGCACCGCACCGATCTCTTACATGCGTCCCGTTGCGGCGGTGTAAGTAACAACTCTCTTTCTTTAGTTTTTAAAGGCTGCCTTCGGGTGGCCTTTTTTTTTGCTGAAAATTCGGCGCAGATGATATTTTTTTGAAAGCAGTCATTGTTTTTGTGGGAACTGATACAGCTATACGTACCACAAGTTAAATATCAGATCGTCGAATAATCCAATATGCAAGTAGGGATGAGCTATTAATGGAGTGTGAATGTTGGATAAAGGTCGATATGGAAAATAAACTATTAGTAACAACTAAAGAGGTTGTTTATGAATGGCGTGTCTGCAGCTCAAACTTATCGTCCCGCTAATATTCGGTCACGCATTGAGGGCGATATAGGAAAACAGCAAAAAAAATCCGACGCCATCCAGGCACCGCGCGCTTTGACTGCCGCCTATACCGCGAATGTTTTCGGTGGTCAGGCCTCGTTTCAGCCAATCCCCACGCTTGTTTTTCGCCCTAAGACTTATCTCACGCTCAATGCGACAGCCAACCTGATTCCTGGTCTTGTCAGCGCGGGCGCCAGCAAGACCATTCGATTCGATCCGTTGATCAGGATCAGCCCGACAGACACTGGCGGCGTCACTGTGGGCTTCGCTCCACGGCTGGAAGTGGAATTAAGCGGAGCCGTCCGTGCAGGCCTGACGAATATCTTTAATACTGGACTGGGCGTGAATGGGGGGCTGGGTGGCGCACAGAAGTTTACGTTTGGTGCTCCGCAATTCAGGGCCAATCTCGAACCGACGGGCGTATTCAAAGCCAAGGCCGATTTACATCCCACGTTTGGCAGTGAGCAAACATTAAGCGTGAATGCTGGCGCGAACTTTGGTGCGGGCGCTGTCAGTGTCGGTGCGGATCAGCGTTTTTCACACAGTCTTGCGCAGCAGTTAAGAGTCGGTGGACCGGGCGTTCAGTTTCAGTTGAGTTCCACCGGCCAGCCAAGAATATCCAGCAATTTCGACAGAACGGTATCGATCTCGAACAGTTACACCTTTTCTCCCAAGACCCGCTTGAATGCGCAAATCAGTGCCGGTCAGGTAGATGCCCGCGCGAGTTTGGGAGCGGGACCATCATTTACCATTGAACACACAGTCACCTTCAATACCGACCCTGCAAGGAAGGCTCCTCCAAAGCATGATTTCTCGGTGAGGTCAGGGGCGAGTGTCGATGGTTCGTTCGGTTTCAGGGTGAACCTGCTTCCCAGCGGGTCGCCACTGAATATCTCGGTGGAAGTTGGTTTCAATCCAAGCGCTTCCCTATCCGGTGGTGGGCGCTACACGGTCTAACGGTTGACCTATGAATGTCAGGGTGCAAGCACGTCTTCCTCGTGACATTTGTTGAAACTACCTACGCAGTATTTGTAGGAACTGTTACTTCGCTGTGTCCCACATAGTTTGCGTAGACCCGTTGAATTACGACATTCGAATAGTTAATCGTCAATTCATCAGGTGCTGCACAAACCAATAAAGCGGGTGTATTAGCCATGAACCAGATTTCTGCAAATTCGCCGTATCGTTCGCCTACCCCACAGCCACAAAACAATAGTGAGGTGAATAAACAACAACACCCTTCGCGGGCCTTCACTGCCCCCTATACCGCCAATGTGTTTGGAGGCGAGGCCAAGTTTCAACCCATTCCCACCGTCACTTTTGTGCCCGCTACGTCTGCCACCATTGCGGCCAGAATCACTCCGTTGCCTGGCGGCCCGAGCGTGGGTGCAAGCGCGACGGCCAAGTTTCTACCCGAAATCGTCTTGCGTCCAAACGATGCGGGCGGCCTCAATGTCAGCGTAACGCCCAAGATGCAGCTCGAACTGAACGCCGATTTAACGGCTGGCATTCCCAATATCCTGGGGACGGGGATTGGCGTGAGGGGCGGCGGCAGTGCTTCCAAGTGGTTTACGTTCAATGCTCCGCAGGCCAGCTTCAATCTGAATCCGGACCTTTCATTTAACGTAAGCGCCAATCTCAATCCCGCACTGACAACTACCCAGCGTATTGGGCTTAATGGTGGGGTGCAGGGCCGTGTTTCAGCCTCGGGATTTGGGGCTGGCGCTGGGGTGGATCAGGCTTTTACGCATCAGACGCAGCAAGAGTTCAAGCTCGGCGGTCCAGGCGTCAAGTTCGAAATGACACCTGCTGGAAGGCCGACGATAACGCAGAACTTTGATAAAACGGTGTCCATCTCCAACAGTTACAGCTTCCTGCCGCGAACGTCCGTCAACGCGAACGCCCAGGCCGGTCCTCTTACGGTCAATGCGGGGGCCAGCGTCTCACCGGGTGTTACGGTCAAGTACAAAGTGACGTTCAGCACTGACCTTGCGAGCAAGACGCCCCCCAAAACTGAAGTGTCCGTGTCACCCGGAGTGCGGGTGGACGGGGACCTTAGCGTCGGCGTGTCGTTGTTACCCCGCGATTGGCCGGTCAGTCTCAGCGCTTCCGTTGCAGCTCAACCCTATGTCAGGTTCTCTGCCGACGCCAGCTATACGGTTTAAACGCCGGCACTCAGAAAACGCCTGTGCCAAAGGCAGGCGTTTTTCAACCCAGGGCTGCAGCATCCACAATCCGGTTGCGGCCCGTGTGCTTGGCTTCATACAACGCCTGATCCGCACTGAGCAGCAACGCCTCCAGGGAGGTTCGACTGCGCTTGTTCCAGGTGCTCATGCCGATGCTCACGGTGATGGGGCGGCCATCTTCGGCCACCCTGGGCAAATGCTCCACGCCGCTGCGGATATGCTCGGCAATCACCCAGGCGCCCTTGGCGTCGGTATGCGGCAGCACCACTGCAAACTCTTCCCCGCCATAGCGCGCCGCCAGATCGGCCGGGCGACGAATGTTGCTGCCGATCACCTGGGCCACGTTGCGCAGTGCCTCGTCGCCGCCGTTATGGCCATGCCGGTCATTGAAGGCCTTGAAGTGGTCCACATCGATCATCAGCAGCGTAAGCGACTCGGTTGAGCGCTGGGCGCGGTCCCATTCCAGGCGCAGGCGCTCATCGAGAATGCGACGGTTGGGCAGACCGGTCAGCGCATCGGTGGCGGCCAGTTCCGACAGCACGCGTTCGGCGCGATGCCGACGTCGCAGTTCGCGGCGCAGCATCCAGCTCAGCCACAGCACGCCAATGCACAATATGCCGGTGGCCCCACCGGTCAGCAGCGCCGCGCGGTGCCATTGGGCGAAGACATCCTCGCTGGACAGCGCCACCACCACGATCAGTGGCAGCGCGCCGACACTGGTGAAGGTGTACAGGCGCTCCTTGCCGCTGATGGCGGAAATCGCCTGGAAACTGCCCATGCCCTCACGCAGTATTCGCTTGAAGTTGGGACGGTCGCTCAGGTCCTTGTCGATCATGTCGCGCTCCATCAGCGGCTGTTGGGCCAATAGGACGCCTTTGCTGCTCAACAGGTTGATGCTGCTGCCGTTGCCGATGGTCAGGCTGCTGAACAACTGGTCGAAGTAGGCCAGGCGCATGGTCGCCACCGCGACGCCGGCGAACTCACCGTTGGGCCCCGACACACGCCGGCTGAATGCCATGCGCCAGACCTGGTCGCAGTTGCAGTGAATCCTGAAAGGGCGGCTGATGAACAAGCCGGTCTTTGCGTCGCTGGCGTGCGCCTGGAAATAATCACGTTTGGCAAAATTACGCGGCGTGGGCTTGAGGGTCGAGGAGTCCGCGATCACGTCGCCCTTGGCGTCCAGTAACAGCACTTCGCCCTTGTAAGGCGCGGCAGTAGACAGATCAAACTGCAGCCGATGGCGAATGTCCGCGGCTACCCCGGACAAGTCTCCGCGCTGCCTGGCCTCGATCAATCCGGTGAGGGCCAGGTCGTACAGCTCGACGTTGCGCAGCACATCGGCATTGATCAACTGGGCAATGTTGGTGGTCGAGCGCGTGGCCGCCAGCAGCGTGCTGGCATGCTCACGGATCAACAGCCCCGTGACGATGATCATAATCAGCGCGACGGTAAGACCGCTGCCCAACATCAGTAACAGTTCCGGGCGAGCAGGCGGGGTGCGACCAGAGCGTTTATTCATCGGGCAGACTTCAGCAGCGCAGATGCTGGCAGTTTAGTTCTACCCGATAAAAAGTGAATGCTCTGCTAAAAAGAAAGATTTGGCGCGTCAGAACACTTCGAATGCATAGTCGAGAATCATGCGGTACTCATCCACGTCCCGGTCCACCGCCGAGTAGCCGTTGCTACCCCGGTGGGTAGCCCATTGCAGACGTACGGCGAGGTCCTTGGCCTTGCCGCTCTGCACCACATACTTCAAATCGATATCCCGTTCCCAGTGCCTGGCATTCTTGCCGTCGGCGCTGTACCACGCGCTGTAGCCACGGCTCTGCGGGTCGACGCTGGTCAGGTCGGTCTGGCCGCTGATGTAGGACACGGCCGAGGTCAGGCCGGGCAGGCCCAGGCCACCGAAGTTATAGGCGTACTTGAGTTTCCACGAGCGTTCGTTGGGGCCGTTGAAGTCCGAGTACTGCTGGGAGTTGTCGAGGAACACGCTGTCGCCCTGGGCAATGTAGTCGAACGGGGTGTTGCCGTTGACCCGCTGGTACGCGGCAGTGACGCTGTGATGGCCGGCGGCGACGGTGAAGTGCAGGCTGTAGGTGTTGTTGTCGATAGCCCCCAGCAGCGACTGTCCGGTGTCCTGGGTATGGTAGTAGTGCAGGCCGGGATTGAGACTGATCATCTCGTTCACCACATAGGTGTAGTCCAGGTCGTAGTAGTACTGCTGCCATACGTCCTTGAGTTCGGAGGCGTAGAGGTTGCTGGTTACACTGGGAATGGCGCTGAACGATACGCCCGCCCAGTTCAGGTGCTGGCTGTCGGTGTTCAGCGGCAGCGCGCCGTAACTGGTGCCGATGCGTCGGTGGCCGCTCTGGTTGTAGGGCTTGGTGAAACTGGCCTGGCCGCCTTCGAGCAGCCAGCCGTCGATGCTGTGGTTGGTCAGGCTGACGCCACGGAAGGTCTGGGGCAGCATACGGGTCATGCCGCCGGCGATCACCGGGTTGTTGAGGAACAGGTCGCCGGCCTTGAGCTCCGTGTCGAACGCGCGCATTTTCAGGGTGCCGCCAGCGGTCGAGAACGCGCCGGGCGCCTTGCCGTTGCCGCCGCCGTAGGGAAGGATGCTGGAACCGTCGGTGCCGCCACCGCCGTCCAGCTTGAGGCCGAGCATGGCATGGGCGTCGAGGCCAAAACCCACGGGGCCCTGGGTATAACCTGATTCGAACGTGCCGAGAAAGCCCTGGCCCCACTCCTTGCTGTCGTCGGTATGAATGTCGCGACGGTCGCGGTTCATGTAGTAGTTGCGGGCATTGAGTTTGAGGCTGGAGCCTTCGACGAAGCCGTCGGTGGGGGTGGTGTCGGCTGCGTGGGCAAGGGGGCTGATCGTTGCTGCAATGGCGAGGAATAACGGGGTGAGCGAGGTCTGCACCGGTGGGCTCCTGTATGGATGGCAAAAAAAAACCGCTGAAGAGCAGCGGCTTTTGGAAGCGAGGAGTGTAACAAGATAATGACTGTTGCCCAAACCGCAACAGTGCTTAGAGGGGCAGGGTGATGCCGAAGGTATTCGCACCACTTTCGCTGCGCACGAACACATCGCCGCCGTGCATCAACGCAATCGCCTTGACGATGGCGAGCCCCAGCCCGTGATTGGCCCCGCTGTTGCTGCGCGACGCGTCCACCCGATAGAAACGCTCGAACAGCCGTGGCAGATGCTCGTCGGCAATCGCCTCGCCGGGGTTGGTCACGCCAATCACCACACGATCCTGTTGCACATCGATATTGACCTCAATGACCTGTCCCGGCGTGGTGTGTTGCACCGCATTACTCAGCAGGTTGATCAGTGCACGGCGCAGGTGGGCTTTTTCGATCTGCACCTGGGCGTCGCCCTGTACCCGTACCTCGACCTGAGCGTCTTCGAGGATGAAGTCCAGGTAGTCGAGCGTGGTCGCAACTTCATTGGCCAGGGAGCTTTCGATCAGTTTGGTGGCCTTGCTGCCCTGGTCGGCGCTGGCCAGGAACAGCATGTCGTTGATGATCGAACGCAGACGCTCGAGCTCTTCCAGGTTCGATTGCAGCACCTCGAAGTAATGCTCGGCCGAGCGCCCGCGTGTAAGGGCCACCTGGGTCTGGCCGATCAGGTTGGTCAGCGGTGAGCGCAGCTCGTGGGCCACGTCGGCATTGAACGATTCCAGGCGTGAATAGGCCTGTTCGACGCGGTCGAGGGTGGCGTTGAACGAGTTGACGAACTGACTCAGCTCCGGCGGCAGCGGCGACAGTTGCAGGCGTCCGGAAAGTTTGGGCGGCGCCAGCTTGCGCGCTTCGCCCGAGAGCCTTTCCAGCGGCTTGAGGCCGATACGCGCCACCCAGAAACCCAGCAGCGAGGCCAGCACCACGCCGGCCAGCGCCAGGCTGACCAATGCCACCAGCAGGTGGTGCTGGGTGGCGCGAAAGTTCTCGGTGTCGATGGCAATCATGAAACGCAGCGGCGGTCGCTGGTCCCGGGCGGCGAACTGGCTCACCAGCACTTTGAACGGGTAGGCATGGCCCGGCAGGCGCAAATCGCGCTTGCCGACGGGGCCTGCGGCGAATGCGCGAATCTGCGCGTCCGGTTCGCCGTACTCGTAGTTGGGGTCACTGCTGACCACCCAAAAGCGGATGCGTTTGTCTTCTTCACCGAGCAGCTTGAGCTTGGCGCGGATCTTCACCCAGTGCTCCGGCGTGCCGAAGCGATTGACCGAGGACTCCAGCACGCTGTAACGCGCGTCCAGCTCCGCCCCTGGCAACAGGCCAAGGCCGCGATCCACCTGCTGATACAGCACGCCGCCAATCAACAGAAAAATCAGCGCCGCCACCAGGGTGAACAGGCCGCTCAGACGCACGGCAATCGAGTTAACCGACACTGCGGTTCTCCAGCACATAGCCCATGCCACGAATGGTGTGCAGCAGTTTGTGCTCGAACGGCCCGTCGAGCTTGGCGCGCAGGCGCTTGATCGCCACTTCGACCACATTGGCGTCGCTGTCGAAATTGATGTCCCAGACCATTTCGGCAATCGCCGTCTTGGAGAGGATTTCACCCTGGCGCCGGGCCAGCACGCTGAGCAGCGAAAACTCTTTGGCGGTAAGGTCCAGGCGCACGCCGTTGCGGCTGGCCTTGCGGCTGATCAGGTCGATCCACAGGTCGGCGACCGTCACCTGCACCGGCTCGTGGCCGCCGCTGCGCCGGGTCAGCGCCTGCAGGCGCGCCACCAGTTCGAGGAAGGAAAACGGCTTGCCCAGGTAATCGTCGGCGCCTTCACGCAGGCCGCGAATGCGGTCTTCCACACGTTCGCGGGCAGTCAGCATGATCACCGGTGTCTGCTTGCGCGCGCGCAACGCCCGCAGCACGCCGAAGCCGTCGAGGCCGGGCAGCATCACGTCGAGCACGATCACCGCGTAATCGTTCTCCAGCGCCAGGTGCAAACCCTCGACGCCCTCGCGCGCCACGTCCACCGTGTAGCCTTGCTCGGTGAGGCCGCGGTGCAGGTAGTCCGCGGTTTTTTCTTCATCTTCGATAATCAGGACGCGCATGACACCGCCTCAGCGTGTGGTCGCCAGCTCGGCAGCTGGTTTGGGCCGGTGGAAAAACTTCTCGAGGTACAAGTATATGACCGGCGTGGTGAACAGCGTCAGTGCCTGGCTCACCAGCAACCCGCCGACCACCGCGATGCCCAGTGGCTGGCGCAACTCGGCACCGGGGCCGGCACCCAGCATCAACGGCACGGCGCCGAGCAGGGCGGCGAGCGTAGTCATGATGATCGGCCGGAACCGCGTGACACAGGCCTCGTAAATCGCCTCGTGGGGCGGCAGGCCGCGTACACGTTGTGCCTCCAGGGCGAAATCGATCATCAGGATGCCGTTTTTCTTGACGATACCGATCAGCAGCACCAGGCCGATCAGCGCCATGATCGAAAAGTCCTGGCCCATCAACGTCAGCATGATCAGCGCCCCCAGCCCGGCTGACGGCAAGGTGGAAATAATCGTCAGTGGGTGCACGAAGCTTTCGTACAGCACCCCCAGGATGATGTAGACCGCCACCAGCGCCGCGAGGATCAGCCAGGGCTGGCTGGCCAGCGAACTCTGGAACGCCTGGGCCGCGCCCTGGAAGTTGCCGATGATCGTGGTCGGCATACCGATTTCATTCTTGGCCTGCTCAAGCATGATCACCGCGTCGCCCAGGGCCACGCCGGGCGCGAGGTTGAACGACAGGTTGGCGGCCGGGAACATGCCGTCATGGCTGATCGACAACGGCCCGACCGCGGGTGCGTCGACCTTGGCCAGCGCCGACAGCGGCACCATTTCATTGGTCAGTGGCGAGCGCAGGTAAAAGTAGTGGAGGCTTTCGGCCTTGCCGCGTTGCCGAGTGTCCAGCTCCAGCACCACCTGGTACTGGTTGGTCTCGGTCTGGAACTCGTTGATCTGGCGCTGGCCGAACGCGTCGTACAGCGCCTGGTCGACATCGGTGGCGGTGAGGCCGAAGCGCGCGGCGGCCTGGCGGTCGATGCTGATGTGGGTGATGCTGCCGCCCAGTTGCAGGTCGTTGGACAGGTCGCGAAACGCCGGATTGCCACGCAGTTTTTCGGTGAGCCGCTGGGTCCAGGTGTTCAGCGTCGCACCGTCGTTGCTCTTGAGCACGTACTGGTACTGGGCGCGACTGGGGCCGGAGCTGAGGTTGATGTCCTGCCCCGCGCGCAGGTACAGGACGATGCCCGGCACCTTCGCCAGTTTCGCGCGGATACGGTCGATGAACTGGCTGGCGGACACATCGCGCTCGCCGCGGTCCTTCAAGGCGATCCAGAAGCGGCCGTTGGCGATGGTCTGATTGCTGCCGGTAACGCCCACCGAATGGGAAAACGCCAGCACCGCCGGGTCGTCCTTGACGATCTCGGCCAGGGCCTTGTGCTTGGCGACCATGTCCGGGTACGACACGTCGGCCGCTGCTTCGCTGGTGCCGAGCACAAAGCCGGTGTCCTGCACCGGGAAAAAGCCCTTGGGGATAAACACGTAGCCGATCACGGCCAGCGCCAGCGTCACCAGAAAGAGTGCCGCCATGCTGCGCTGATGGGCCAGTGCGCGGCGCAGGTTGCGCGCGTAACCGGCCAGCAGGCGTTCGCTGAAGCCCGGTTTGTCGTGGGCCGGGTGCGTGGGCGCGCGCATGAACAGCGCGGCGAGGGTGGGCGCCAGCGTCAGCGAGACCACCACCGAAATCAGGATGGTCGACGTCGCCGTCAGCGCGAACTCCTTGAACAGCCGCCCGACCACACCGCCCATGAACAATAGCGGAATAAACGCCGCCACCAGCGAAAAGCTGATGGACACCACGGTAAAGCCGATCTCACCGGCGCCCTTGATCGCCGCTTCACGCTGGCCCAGTCCGGCCTCGAGGTGACGGTGGATGTTCTCCACCACCACGATTGCATCGTCCACCACAAAGCCCACGGCGATCACGATCGCCACCAGCGTCAGGTTGTTCAGGCTGAAACCCATCAGGTACATCAAGGCGAAACTGGCGATCAGCGACACCCCCAGCACGCTGGACACAATCAGTGTGGCCGACAGCTGGCGCAGGAACAGCGCCATCACCGCCACCACCAGCAGGATGGCGATCAGCAGGGTCACTTCCACCTCATGCAGCGAGGCGCGAATGGTCCGGGTGCGGTCGGTCAACACGCTGACCTGCACCGACGCCGGCAACATCGCCTCCAGGCGCGGCAACTCGGCCTGGATGCGGTCCACGGTCTCGACGATGTTGGCGCCGGGCTGGCGCGAGATCACCAGGTTGACGCCGGGCGTATCGCCGGACCAGGCCTGCACGTAGGCGTTTTCCGAACCGTTGACAACGTTGGCGATGTCGCGCAGTTGAACCGGTGCACCGTTTCGGTAGGACACAATCAGTTGGGCGTAGTCCTCGGGTTGAAACAGCTGGTCGTTGGTCGACAAGGTCGACACGCTGTCCTTGCCGTAGATCGCGCCCTTGGCCAGGTTGAGGCTGGACTGCTGGATGGCCAGGCGCACGTCGGCCAGGGTCAGGCCGATGGCAGCGAGTTTGTCCGGCGAGGCCTGCACACGGATCGCCGGGCGTTGCTGGCCGGTGATATTGATCTGGCCGACCCCGTCGATCTGGCTGATCTGACGCGCCAGCAGGGTTTCCACGTAGTCGCTCAGCTCGGTGCCGGGCATGCTGCTGGAGCTGACGCTGAGGATCAGCACCGGGCTGTCGGCCGGGTTGACCTTCTTCCAGGTCGGCAGGTTAGGCATGTCACGGGGCAACTTGCCGGCCGCAGTATTGATTGCCGCCTGCACTTCCTGCGCGGCGGTGTCGATGCTCTTGCTGAGGGTGAACTGCAGGGTCAGCAGGCTTGAGCCCAGTGCGCTGCTGGAGGTCATCTGGGTCATGCCGGGGATGGCGCTGAACTGCACCTCCAGTGGCGTTGCCACCGATGAGGCCATGGTGTCGGGGCTGGCGCCGGGCAGTTGCGCGGTGACCTGGATCGTCGGAAATTCCGCCTCCGGCAGTGGGGCGATGGCCAGGCGCGGGAAGGCAATGATCCCGAGCAGCACCAGGGCGAAAGTCAGCAGCAGGGTGGCGACCGGGTGGTCGACGCACCAGGCCGAGGGCGACTTCATGGCTGCACCTTGGCATCGACGGTCTGGATCACCTGCGGCGGCTCCTTGAGGACGTCCACCTGGGCGCCGGCCTTGAGCCGCGATTGCCCGTCGCTCACCAGCACGTCGCCGGCCTGCACGCCCTTGATGATGTTGAGGTCGCTGTTCTGATAGATCACTTGCACGGGCACCGCTTCAACCTTGCCCGCGTTGACCCGGTACACAAAGTGCGTGTCCAGCCCGCGTTGCACCACGGTAGGCGGCACCACCAGGGCATTTTTGTCGAGGGCGGTCTGGATCTTGATGGTCACCAGTTGACCCGGCCACAGGCGTTGCGTGGCGTTATTGAACTCGGCCTTGGCGCGCAGGGTGCCGGTGGTGGAGCTGATCTGGTTGTCGATCAGGCTCAAGTGGCCGGCGCCGAGCAGGTCACCGGTCTGGCCGTCGGTGTCGGCGCCCAGATACGCGTCGACGCTGGCTTTGTCGGGGGCAGCGATCAGGGCCTGCAAGGTCGGCAGCATCTGTTGCGGCAGGGAGAACTCGACGGCAATCGGGTCGATCTGGGTGACCGAGAACAATCCCTGAGTGTCGCTTGTGCGCAGGAAGTTTCCTTCGTCGACGGTACGAATCCCCACGCGACCGCTGACCGGCGAACGAATTTGCGTGTAGGAAAGCTGCACCTGCGCCGCATCAATCGCCGCCTGGTTGCCTTGCGCAGTGGCCCTGAGCTGGTTGACCAGGGCCTGTTGCTGGTCATAGGTCTGCTTCGACACGCCATTATCGACGCTCAGTTCCTTGTAACGCTTGAGGTTGATCAACGCCACTTGCAACTGGGCCTGGTTCTCGCCCAATTGCGCCCTGGCCTGGGCGAGACTGGCGCGGATCGAGCGGTCGTCGAGGGTGGCAAGCAGGTCGCCGGCCTTGACCCGTTGGCCTTCCTTGACCAGCAATTGGGTAAGAATGCCGTCTACCTGGGGCCGAATGACCACGCTGTGCAACGACAGCACCGTGCCGATGCCGCTGACAAAGCGCGGAACGTCCTGCTGCGCCACGGTCACCACCCTTACGGGTATGGCGCTGGGCGCTGCCAGCCGGGTTTTGGCCGGGCGGGTCAGGGCCCAGGCGGTCACGGCCAGCACCGCGAGGAGGCCGACGATAAGAGCGGTTTTGCGTTGATTGGGCATCAGGTAGGCGCGCCGGGGCAAGGAGGGAGACGTGAGCGTTCTTTATAGCCGGGCAATCGGGTCAGCACGGTGACTGCTAACTGACAGCGCTGTCAGTAAACACCGACCATTCGTACGGACGTGCTTAAACATCTGAACCGCGCAGGTATACTGCGCGCCAACGTGGCCCGCAAGCCGGCCTCGCATCATTTTTTGCACGCCCGGAGCGCCCCATGACTTCCCCGACACAACCCCCTGTTGAAGCGACTAATCTCGTCGATCCGGCCAGCGCTGACGGCGTTGAAAAAGCCGGGATTGCGCCGTTCAAATTCCCGTTCAAACCGGGTGAACTGGCCGGCGCCAAGCAGACTGCCCAGCCCTGGTACAAGAACGGTGCCAAAAACGGTCACACCAAGTCGCCGGGCATGGCGCCACCGGGTACGCGTCGGTCAATGGGTAAACGTTGAGAATATTCGGCTGAGCACTTTATCGGCCTTTGCCTACAAAGCTGGCTGATATTTCCGCTTGTAGGTCCACGTCCGTTTCTTGAAAGCTTGCACGGCATTTGCCCATGGCCCCACCTGAAAGGGGCCGTTACCCATGCCGATCTCTCTGGAAAAGGACGTTCCCGTGGCCCAGATACGCACCTGCGTAGTGTTTGCCTTAGCGCTATCGACGGGTATTTTTCCCTTCGCCCTGGCGGATGATTCGCCGCGAAACGAAATCCGTTTTGCCGTCGTCGCACAATTTCCGCCCTTCCAAAGCCGTAATCGGCAGGACCAGTTGGTAGGGCTGCATATCGAGCTGGGCAGTGCCTTGTGCCAGCAGCTCAATGTGCGGTGCACCTGGGTCGACCAGGTGTTGTCAGAAAATTTCTCGGGCCTTGAGGCCAGGCAATTCGACGCGATCATGGGCATCGCCCCGACACCGCAGCGTCGCCGACAGGTGAGCTTCACCGACGACCTCTATCCGTTCACCACGCGCCTGGTTGCGCGCAAAAACTCCGGCCTGATGCCCTCCGCGCGCGCGCTCAAGGGCAAGTGCGTGGGCGTCTTGCTGGGCAGCAATCGCGAGGCCTTCGCCTTGGCCGAGTGGGCCCCCAAGGGGGTCAGGGTCAAGAGTTACTGGCTCAACGATCAACTGATTCGCGCGCTGGTGGCGGGGGATATCGACGCTACATTGCAAGGCACCGTGGAAATTCGCGAGGTGCTGCTCGACACCGCTGTTGGCCAGGATTTCGGCTTTCTCGGCCCGGTTGTCTCGTCGAGCCTCCTTGGCAACAGCGTAGCGATCGCGGTGCGCAAGTCCGATAGCGCGTTGCGGCGCGATCTCAACGGCGCGCTTGAGCAGTTGATGCACAACGGCGAGTACCAGCGGATCGTCCAGCCTTACCGCCTTGATGCGCTCGCTCCCCAGGGTGATGGCTGAGTGATCTGTGACGATGGACCCATGCCTTTCGGTGTCTCTGGGAAATTCCCTACGCGGTAAACGGACACGTCGCGCTTGGACATTGTCGGGTGCCTGCTAAAAAGTGTCTGCTGGAAAGTTATCTTCTGGAAAGTTGAGTGCGTTCGGGCCTGATCGGTTGAGCCGCGACGCCTCCCACCCTCTTTGCGCAGGACAGTTTGTATGACTAGACGAATACTGGCGCTTAGCCTGGCATTGTTTGCCGGGAGCGGATGTGCGGTTCCCCCGCCGCCTGCAGCTTCGTGGAGCGAAATACGTTTTGGCGTCGAAGCCGATGTGAAACCGTTCGAGTACCGGGATGAGCGAGGCGAGCTCAAGGGCCTGGATATCGAATTGGGCAATGCGCTGTGTGCCGAACTCAACGCACGCTGCGTGTGGGTCGATCAGCCCTATGCCACCAATATTGCGGCGCTGCAGAGCGGGCGCTTCGATGCAATCATGCCGATGACGCCGACCCCGGCGCGGCGCGAAACCCTCGACTTCACCCACCTGCTTTATCCATTGGAAAGCCGCCTGGTAGCGCGTACCGGGGCCAATCTGTTGCCCGATGCGCAATCGCTCAAGGGCAAGCGTGTCGGCGTATTGGCCGGCACCAGCCGGGAAGCCTTCGCCCAGGCACGCTGGGCGCCCCAGGGCGTGGTGGTACGCAGCTTCAACCTCAATGGTGAGTTGATCGCCAGCCTGTTCAAAGGCGAGTTGGACGCGACCTTGCAGAACACCATCGAAATCACCGAAGCCTTGTTGAACACCCCGAAAGGCGCTGCGTTTGCCTTCGCGGGCCCCAGCATTGTCGATGAAATGCTCGGCGGCGGTGTTGCGATTGCCACACGCAAGACTGACCCCGCTTTGACGGAAGCCCTCAACCGTGCCCTGCAAAACTTGAAAGACAACGGCAAATACGCGGCGATCACCCAGTCGTACCTGGCGCCGGCGGCCGCCAGGCCACAGCAGGCCACGATGGTTTACGTACCGGCAGGCGCTGGTCTGCCGTTTTCGCAAACCGTGCAACTGGGGCAAACCCTCTACCTCTCCGGGGTGCTGGGGCAGGATGAAAGCGGCAAGCTCGTGCGCGGTGGCATTCGCGCAGAAACGGCCCAGGCCCTTGAGACCCTGCGCAATACCCTCAAGAGCAGAGGCTTGGGAATGGACAGGGTGGCCAAGTGCACGGTGATTCTTGCCGACATCAACGATTTTTCGGCGATGAACAGCGTCTACACCCGCTATTTCCCGTCCGATCGCCTGCCGGCGCGTACCACGTTCGCCGCCGGCAAGCTGTTGGACGATGCCCGCATAGAAATCGAATGCCTGGCCGGGCTGTGAGCTGGCGCGCTAGGACGCGCGCAATGAAATAAAGGCGTAATTGGCTGGCACTTGTGTGGCAATCCGGGCGCCGGAATCGAGCATCTGTTCGGCAATGTCCATTGCCGACACATGAAACACCCACTCGTTGCTCTCTGCCGGCTGTTGCATAGCCAATTCGATCGCCTGGGCAAAGGCGTTCATATCCGGCAGGTACGCGGTAAATCCATCCCCTTTCAGGGCGGTGGTGCAGATGCCCAGCAGCGCGCACACCGCCTCCTTGGTCTGCACGTCATCGCGGTCGGCCTGGCGTGAACGCTTGATCAGCTCGGCCAATTCCCCGTCTACCAGTTCACCGCCAACGATCAGTGCAGGGCCCTGTTCCCAGGATTCCGGCGGGCAGTCCTTGGCACCGGGGTTGAGCGGGATGTGCGGGTTGATTTCCATCGGGTAGATACGGCACACCAATGGACGACGTTCATAGATGCCGCAGCGGTTGTCTTCGTCAAGATTCCGGCAGCGTCCGGCGTTGTAGGCGGCGAAGGTGATCGCCACGAACGCCTCGGCCGTGCCGCTGGGCACCACCACCGAACGGCGCTCGGCATGCTCGCGCTGGTCTGTCGGAAGGCCCAGGCCATTGCCGAGAAAAGCTTCCACCAGGATGATGACATTGCCGCCATCGGCCGCCCACTGGCGGGCCTCGGCGAGGGTGAGGGGCACGTGATGGTCAGTGCAGCACTTGCCGCAACCGACGCAGGAAAAGTGAGTGTTCATGGCGTATCTGTCACCAGGCAAGGTCAGAGGGCGCTCTTGAACGGCGGCGGTTTTTTACCGCTACCCAGCGTTCAGACTCTCTGGAAGCAAGTTATGCGCCAGTGGTTGTCAGGCGTCAGGCACCAGGTCGCGCAGGACGAATCTCATGCCGACGCTTTCATACAGCTGTCGAGCGCGCAGGTTGCTTTCGCGTACCTTGAGGTCGACACAGGGTTCGCCGCGCTGCTTGAACACTGCAAAAGCGTGCAGCAACAAGGCCCGGCCCAGCCCCTGGCCCTGGGCGCAAGGGTGTACGGACAGGTTCTTGATAAACGCGCTGGTCCAGCATTGCGCCACGCCGAGGACGGAATTCGCGCGACTGACCACCAGGCACAACGCAGGATCGAACTCGGCATCGGTGAAAAACGACTGGCGCCATTGCGCCAGACTGGCGACACGACCACCGCCCTGGTCTTCGGTCAGGCGCAACAGCGCATGAATCGCCGGCGCCAGCTCGTCGCGGTAAGGCTCCAGCCGCATAGCCGGCGGCCACTGCGGCGCGGGCAAGTTGCCCATGAGGTCGCGCCGCAGCAACTGGTAATACTCGGTCACCCTTTACAGGCCTTTTTGCGCCACGGTCTGTGCGGCCACCACCAGGCACTTGGTCAGCTCGGGCGAGGAGAACTTGGTCAGCACCGCGTCGGCGCCGGCCAGGCGGGCTTTTTCGCTGTTCATCGCGCTGTCCAGGGAGGTGTGCAGCAGCACGTAGAGGTTCTGGAAGTCCGGCGTTTCACGCAGGGTGCGGGTGAGGGCGTAGCCGTCCATTTCCGACATTTCGATGTCGGACACCACCACATTGATCTGCTCGACGGTGCCTTGCAGCTCCAGCAGCACATCGATGGCTTCCTTGGCGCTGCGCGCGGTGTGGCAGGTCAGGCCGAGGTTGCGCAGGGTGTGCACCGATTGCTGCAGGGCCACCTGGCTGTCGTCCACCACCAGAATGCGGGCGTTGCCGAGTACTTCGGCTTCGTCCATGGTCAAGTCGGTAGGCGCCGCTTCAATCGGTGCCGGCGCGATGCCGTGGATCACCTTCTCGATATCCAGCACCTGCACCAGGCCGCCTTCCACCTGAGTCACCCCGGTGATAAACGCACGGTTACCGCCCGAGCCGTAGGGCGGCGGGCGGATGTCGGTGGTCAGGCAATGCACGATCTTGCTCACTGCCTGCACATGCAGGCCCTGCTTGGAACGGCTCACATCGGTGACGATCAGGCAGCCACCGTCGGGGTCCGCCAGGGGCATTTCACCCAGCGCCCGGCTCAGGTCGATCACTGCCAGCGAGTTACCGCGCAGGGTGGCGATGCCTTTGACGTGCGGGTGCGACTCCGGCAGCTTGGTCAGCGGCGGGCAGGGGATGATTTCGCTGACCTTGAGCAGGTTGATCGCCATCAGCTTGCCGCTGCGCAAGGTAAAGAGCAGAAGCGAGAGTGAGTCTGCGCGGGCTTTGGTGGTGGGCATAAAAACCTTCTGTGGATCAGGGAAGACAGTCTATGAACCTTTATCGACTTGAAGAAGCCAGCCTTTAACCGATTTTTCGTTCATGTGGCGACCCAATGTGGGAGGGAGCAAGCCTTCTCCCACACTGTGTGTGCTGTCAGCCCTTCCACACCTGCGGGTTCACCAGATCCTGCGGGCGCTGGCCCAGCAGGGCGCTGCGCAGGTTGTCGAGGGCGCGGTTGGCCATGGCTTCGCGGGTTTCATCGGTCGCCGAGCCAATGTGCGGCAGCGTCACCGCATTGCTCAACTGGAACAGCGGCGACTCGGCCAGCGGTTCCTGCTCGTACACATCCAGCCCGGCGCCGCGAATGGTCTGGTTCTGCAAGGCCTGGATCAACGCCGGCTCATCCACCACCGGGCCTCGGGAAATGTTGATCAGGATGGCACTGGACTTCATCAGCGCCAGCTCCCGGGTGCTGATCAGATGACGCGTCTTGTCGCTCAACGGCACTACCAGGCAGACAAAGTCCGCCTCGGCCAGCAGTTGCTCCAGGCTGCGAAACTGCGCACCCAGCTCCTGCTCGAGGGCGGTCTTGCGGCTGTTGCCGCTGTACAGGATCGGCATGTTGAAACCCAGGCGCCCGCGCCGCGCCACGGCGGCGCCGATATTGCCCATGCCGACGATACCCAGGGTCTTGCCGTGCACATCGCAGCCAAACAGCGGTGCGCCAACGCTGGCTTTCCACTGCCCGGCCTTGGTCCAGGCGTCCAGCTCGGCCACCCGGCGTGCGCTGCTCATCAGCAGCGCAAAAGCGAGGTCAGCAGTGCTTTCGGTCAGCACATCCGGGGTGTTGGTGAGCATGATCCCGCGCTCATTGAAATACGCCACGTCATAGTTGTCGTAGCCCACCGACACGCTGGACACCACCTCCAGTTTGCTCGCGCCCTGCAACTGCTCGCGGCCCAGCTTGCGCCCCACGCCGATCAGACCGTGGACATGGGGCAGGGCTTCATTGAACTGCGCGTTGATGTCGCCGAGCTTGGGATTGGGCGCGATCACCTCGAAATCCTGTTGCAGGCGTTCGATCATGGGCGCGGTGATACGGCTGAAGGCGAGGACAGTCTTTTTCATGGCAGGCGGGCTCATCGACTACGGAAGAATGCCAGGCACGCTAACATCCCCACCGACAATTGTCAGGCCGCGCAGCCAGCACGAGCGGGCTTTGTTGTGGCAAGCCCTAATGCCGTTCAGTCAAGGAACATGTGTGGGCTTATTGTGGCGAGCGGGCTTGCCCCGCGTTGGGGTGCGAAGCGCCCCCAATCAAGAAACCCTCGGTATACCTGATACTACGCGGAGGCTGGCTTTGGGCCTGCTGCGCAGCCCAACGCAGGACAAGCCCGCTCGCCACAACAAGCCCTTAAGCCATAGCGATCTGGTCACCTGAAATAGCGGACAGCTCAGTTAGCCAGCCGCGCCCCGCTGAGGCTGCCACTCAGCTCATACGCCACCAGCTCCGCCTGATGCGCCGCCAGAATCTCCGGCAACGAACCGCGCAGGTATTCCACCCAAGTCTTGATCTTCGCATCCAGGTACTGGCGCGACGGGTAGATGGCGTACAGGTTCAGCTCCTGGGAACGGTAGTTGGGCATCACCCGCACCAGCGTGCCGTTGCGCAGGCCCTCGATGGCCGCATACACCGGCAGCAGGCCGATGCCCATGCCGCTGGTGATCGCGGTTTTCATTGCGTCGGCGGAGTTCACCAGAAACGGCGAACTGTTGATCGCCACGCTTTCCTGGCCTTCGGGGCCGTTGAAGATCCATTTGTCCAACTGGATCACCGGGCTGACCAGGCGCAGGCAGGCGTGGTTGAGCAGGTCATGGGGGCGATGGGCGCAGCCCTTGGCCTTGACGTAATCCGGCGAAGCGCAGGCGATGCTGTAGGTGATGCCCAGGCGCTGGGAGACGAAGCCCGAGTCCGGCAGTTCGCTGGCCAGCACGATGGACACGTCGTAGCCCTCGTCCAGCAGGTCGGGCACGCGGTTGGCCAGGGTCAGGTCGAAGGTCACGTCGGGGTGCGTGCGGCGGTAGCGGGCGATGGCGTCAATCACGAAATGCTGGCCGATACCGGTCATGGTGTGCACTTTCAATTGCCCGGCGGGGCGCGCATGGGCATCGCTGGCTTCGGCCTCGGCTTCCTCGACATAGGCCAGGATCTGTTCGCAGCGCAGCAGGTAGCGTTTGCCGGCTTCGGTGAGGGCGATGCGGCGGGTGGTGCGGTTGAGCAAGCGGGTTTGCAGGTGGGCCTCAAGGTTGGAGACCGCGCGCGAGACGTTGGCGGTGGTGGTGTCCAGTTGCACGGCGGCGGCGGTGAAGCTGCCGGCTTCGGCCACGCAACTGAACGCGCGCATGTTTTGCAAAGTGTCCATGGAGAGTTCTCAGGGGAGATGACAAATTGTGACAGAAAGTGGCCCCGTCCAGTGATCCCTACCAACGGATTATCGCGTGAACGGTAACAAAGATTCACAGGAATGCCAGCTTATCCTCCTCCAACGCCCCGCCTAGAATTGCGCCGCCTCTCCCGCACCTCACCTCAGGAATTCGCTTGCCGTGCCGCGTCGCATCAGCAGAGAGCTGAAGACTCTCAGTGTTTGGGCTTTATCGTTAGCAATCAGCGGCTGTATCGGAACCGCAGGCATCGCCCCCCAAGGCCAGTCCTTGAACGCCAATGACCTGGCCACCGATGAGGCTATCCAGCACGCCGCCCGAGACGCGCACTGGCCCACCGCGCAATGGTGGCAGGCCTACGGCGATCCTCAGCTCAACCGCTGGGTCGAGCTTGCCACCCACAGCAGCCCGAGCATGGCCATGGCCGCCGCCAGAGTGCGTCAGGCACGCGCGCTGGCCGGCATTGCCGAGTCGGCCGAATCCCTGCAGATCAACAGCGACACCACCCTCAAGCGCCACCATTGGCCGACGGATCAGTTCTATGGCCCTGGCGAGCTGAGCGGGTCGACCACCTGGGACAACACTTCATCCCTGGGCCTGAGCTACGCCCTTGACCTGTGGGGCCGCGAAAGCAATGCCACCGAGCGTGGCGTCGACCTGGCCCATATGCGCGCGGCCGAGGCGCGCCAGGCTCAGCTCGAGCTGCAAAACAACGTGGTGCGCGCCTATATCCAGTGGTCGTTGCATTACGCCAACCGCGATAGCGTGGCGGCCACGCTGGCCCAGCAACAGCAAATTCTCGATCTGGCCAATAAGCGTCTGGACGCGGGCATCGGCACGCATCTCGAGGTTAGCCAGGCTGAAACCCCATTAGCGGAAACCCGTCGCCAACTGGACGCTCTCGACGAAGAAATCGCCCTCGGCCGCAACCAGCTGGCGGCGCTTGCCGGTAAAGGGCCCGGCGAGGGCGCGCAGTTGCAGCGCCCGACGCTGTCACTCGCCGCGCCGCTGAAGTTGCCATCGCGCCTGCCTGCGCAGTTGCTCGGTCAGCGCCCGGACGTGGTCGCCAGTCGCTGGCAGGTCGCGGCGCAGGCACGTGGCATTGATGTCGCGCAGGCCGGTTTCTACCCCAATGTCGACCTGGTCGGCGGCCTTGGCTACATGGCCACCGGCGGCGGTTTGCTGGCCTTTCTGGCCGGCCACACATTCAACTACACCCTCGGGCCGGCGATCACCTTGCCGATCTTCGACGGCGGGCGGTTGCGTGCCGAGCTGGGAGAAGCCAGCGCCGGGTATGACATCGCCGTAGCGCACTACAACCAGACCCTGGTCAATGCACTCAAGGGCATCAGTGACCAATTGATCCGCCGCGAATCCATGGACAAGCAAGCCTCTTTCGCCGCGCAATCGGTGGCGTCAGCGCAGAACACCTATGACATCGCGACCATCGCCTACCAACGCGGCCTCACCGACTACCTCAATGTGCTGAACGCGCAGACCCTGCTGTTTCGCCAGCAGCAGGTCGAGCAGCAGGTGCAGGCCGCACGCCTGAGTGCCCATGCCGAACTGGTGACGGCACTGGGCGGTGGCCTCGACGCCGGGCAGGACGCGCCGCAATGAAATACCTGCAGTCCCTTGAATGGCGCCGTGGTTTCTTCGACTGGGCGCGCAGCGACGGCGTGACCTGGGTATCTATCTTCAAGGTGCTGATCGCCGCGTTCCTCACGCTATGGCTGGCCATGCGCCTGGAATTGCCGCAGCCACGCACGGCCATGATCACCGTGTTTATCGTGATGCAGCCGCAGAGCGGCCAGGTGTTCGCCAAGAGTTTCTATCGCTTGCTCGGCACCCTGGCCGGCTCGGCGGTGATGGTGTTGCTGATTGCGCTGTTTGCGCAGCACACCGAACTGTTCCTCGGCGCGCTGGCGATCTGGGTTGGCCTGTGCACGGCGGGCGCGACGCGCAACCGCAACTTTCGCGCCTATGGTTTTGTGCTGGCCGGCTACACGGCGGCAATGGTCGGCCTGCCAGCGCTGGCGCACCCGGACAGCGCCTTCATGGCGGCAGTGTGGCGCGTGCTGGAAATTTCCCTGGGGATCCTCTGCTCCACGCTGGTCAGCGCCGCGATCCTGCCGCAAACCGCCAGCGCCGCGATGCGCAATGCGCTGTATCAGCGTTTTGGCATGTTCGCGCTGTTTGTCACCGAAGGCCTGCGTGGGCGCTACCAACGCGATGGGTTCGAAACCGCCAATGTGCGTTTTATCGCCGAGGCCGTGGGCCTGGAAGGGCTGCGCAGCGTCACGGTGTTCGAAGACCCGCACATGCGTCGGCGCAACGGTCGGCTCAACCGCCTCAACAGCGAATTCATGAGCCTGACCACGCGCTTCAACGCCCTGCATCAGTTGCTCGCGCGACTGCGGGCGGGCGGCGCCGATCATGCGGTGGATGCAATCAAACCGGGCCTGCAGGACCTCGCAGAACACCTCGATGGTTTCTCGGGCCGCGCTCTCACCAGTGCCGACGCCGCACGCCTTGCCGAGCAACTGCGCGCCTATCGGCAAGACCTGCCCACTGCGCTGCGCAGCCTGCGTGCGCACTTTGAGCAGGGCAGCCCAGGCGACGCCGAGCAACTGGACTTCCATACCGCCTGCGAGCTGCTCTATCGCTTCGTCGACGACCTGCACAACTACGTGCAAACCCACGCGTCCCTGGCCGATCATCGCCATGCGCGCGAACAAGGGAACGAACCCTACACCCCCAAAACCAACTGGCTGGCCTGCGCCGCTTCGGGCATTCGCGCGGCGTTTATCCTGATTGTTCTGGGCAGTTACTGGGTGGCCACCGCCTGGCCCAGCGGAGCTACCATGACGCTGATCGCCGCTGCGACGGTCGGCCTTTCCGCCGCCACGCCCAACCCCAAACGCATGGCGTTCCAGATGGCCTGCGGCACCTTGATCGGCGCGCTGGTGGGGTTTGTCGAAATGTTCTTCATCTTCCCCTGGATCGACGGTTTCCCGCTGCTGTGCGTGGTGCTTGCGCCGGTGATCGTATTGGGTGCCTTCCTCGCCTCACGCCCGCAGTACGCCGGGGCGGGCCTTGGCCTGCTGATTTTCTTCAGCACCGGCTCGGTGCCGGACAACCTCACGGTCTACAACCCCTACACCTTTATCAACGATTACCTGGCCATGGTGATCGGCATGCTGGTGTGCGCGGCGGCCGGGGCGATCATCCTGCCGCCGAACAGCCGCTGGCTGTGGCGCCGCCTCGAACAGGACCTGCGCGAGCAAGTGGTGTATGCCATCGGTGGCAAACTCAAGGGCCTGGCCGCACGGTTCGAAAGCCGCACCCGTGACCTGCTGCACCAGGCCTACGGCCTCGCCGTCGCGCAGCCGCAGGTGCAACGCGACCTGCTGCGCTGGATGCTGCTGGTGCAGGAAGTCGGCCACGCGATCATTGAGTTGCGCAACGAGCAGGCGATGCTGCCGGTGCACCCGGCCTACGCCGAGTCCCAACCCTGGCGCCAGTCCATCCGCGTGATGGGCCGTGCGCTGATGCGCCTGTTCCTGCAACCCAACGCCGGCAATCTGGAGCGCGGGTTGATCGCCGTCGACCACGCGATCAGCCGCGTGCAGGCCACCGACGAACCCTTCGCCCCGCACTTCGACACCTCGGCCCTGCGCCGGATCAAAAGCTACCTGCACTTTATCCGCACCTCGTTGCTCGACCCGCAAGGACCGCTGCATGCCTCGTGAAATCGCGTTCCACGGCCTCTACATGCCAAGCATCAGCCTGATGTTCCTGATCGCGGCGGGCCTTGCCTGGGGGCTGGATCGCTGTATGGCGGGGTTTGATCTGTACCGTTTCTTCTGGCACCCGGCGTTGCTGCGCCTGAGCCTGTTCGTCTGCCTGTTCGGCGCCTTGGCGCTCTGCATCTACCGTTGAGAATGCCCCGATGAAAAAGTTTTTCAGCCTGCTCGCCACCTTGCTGGTATTGGCGCTGGCGATCTGGATTGGCCGCACGCTGTGGGTGCACTACATGGACACACCCTGGACCCGCGACGGCCGCGTGCGTGCCGACATCATCAACGTCGCGGCCGACGTGACCGGCGAGGTGGTCGAGGTGCCCGTGCGCGATAACCAGTTGGTCAAAAAAGGTGACCTGCTGATGCAGATCGACCCCGAGCATTACCGCATTGCGGTCAAGCAGGCGCAGTCCCTGGTGGCCTCCCGCAAAGCCACCTGGGACATGCGCAAGGTCAACGCCCACCGCCGCGCCGACCTCGACGCGCTGGTGATCTCCAGGGAAAACCGCGACGACGCCAGCAACATCGCCGACGCGGCCCTGGCCGATTACCAGCACGCCCTGGCGCAACTGGAGGCCGCCGAACTCAACCTCAAACGCACCCGAGTGCTCGCGGCGGTCGACGGCTACGTCACCAACCTCAACGTGCACCGCGGCGACTATGCACGCATCGGCGAAGCCAAAATGGCCGTGGTGGACATGAACTCGTTCTGGGTCTACGGCTTCTTTGAAGAAACCAAGTTGCCCCATGTGAAGGTGGGCGACAGCGCCGATATGCAATTGATGAGCGGCGAGACCTTGAAAGGCCATGTGGAAAGCATTTCGCGCGGCATCTACGACCGCGACAACCCCGAGAGCCGGCAGCTGATTGCGGATGTGAATCCGACCTTCAACTGGGTGAGACTGGCCCAGCGCGTGCCGGTGCGCATTCATATCGATCGGGTGCCAGAAGGTGTGTTGTTGGCGGCCGGGATCACCTGCACCGTAATCGTGAAGCCCGTGCGGCACTGAACCTTGGCGAACTGTGGCGAGCAAGCTGTGACGGCGGTCTTTTGTGGCGAGCGGGCTTGCCCCGCGTTGGGGTGCGAAGCGCCCCCAATCCAGCAAAATGCGGTGTACCTGATACGCCTCAGCGCCTGGTTTTGGGGCTGCTGCGCAGCCCAACGCAGGACAAGCCTGCTCGCCACAGTAGCCCGTCTGCCACAGGGCAGCCTTTGCCGATAGCTAAGGCCCAAACCGCACCAGCATGCGCTGCCCCACCCGCAGCGATGCCGGCGGTGGTTGGTCGAACGCGAGTATGCATTCGACCGTGCGCATATTGGCTCTGACCTGGGGGTCGTCTTCCAGGGTGCTGCTGCCCAGCACTGAGCTGATGCGCACCACGTGGGCGGTCAGCGGCGTGGAGCCGTTGACGCTGTCGTCGGTGACCTCGGCTTTCATCCCCGGGACCACCACGCCGGTGAATGACTCATTCAGCTCGGCGCGCACGATGCGTGGCTGGTTGGGCAGCAACACGAATGCTGCGCCCGATTGTGCGGAGACGGCGGCGCCAGGCTGGATCAGGCGGCGGACCACTTCGGCGTCGATGGGCGCACGCAGGCTGCGCCGGGTCAGTTCGTAGCGGGCCGCCGTCAGTTTTCTTGCGGCTGCCTGGGCGTCGCCCTGATTCTTTTCAAGCGCGTCGCGTAACCGCGCGGCGCTCTCGCGGGCCTCGTCGGCGCTCTGGCTATCGCCAGCACCGGCGGCAGCGGCCGTGCTCAGGCGCGTGGCCGTCTGCTCGGCGA
Organism: Pseudomonas sp. MH9.3; assembly: GCF_034354675.1. Classification (NCBI taxonomy): domain Bacteria; kingdom Pseudomonadati; phylum Pseudomonadota; class Gammaproteobacteria; order Pseudomonadales; family Pseudomonadaceae; genus Pseudomonas; species Pseudomonas sp. MH9.3. The sequence goes on from NZ_CP133785.1 coordinate 4,793,617, forward strand.
ACGTGAGTTGCCTGGCCAGTTGCCTGGCCTGGACCTCCACCTGCTGTTGCTCCCCCAACGCGGCAGCCACCGCCAGTTGCGCGGCCTCACTGTCCAGCGTGGCGAGCAGTTGGCCCTGCTTGACGGACTCGCCTTCATTGACCTTGACCTCGGCCACCACGCCGTCACGGGTGACGCCCAGCCTGAGCAGGCCGCCCTCCACGTCGATGCGGCCGCGCGCCACCGCGAGATAGGTCGGGGGCGCCGCAGCGGGCTTGGCCGGGACGTCTTCACGGGAGCAGGCACTCAGCACCAGCAGTGCGCTGCTCAACAACAGCCAGGGGCGAAACAGACGTGGGTTCATGCGCTGGGTTCCTGGGCACCGGCGATCGTCGCCGGCTGGAAGGGAGAAGGGGTGTCGTTGAGGATGCGGCCGTCTTCAATGGTCAACACCCGGTCGGCATTGCTGATCAACCGCGGGTCGTGACTGACGCACAGCACCGTGGTGCCCCGCGTGCGGGCGATGCGGTGCAGGATGTCGATCACGATGTGGCCGTTGGCGGCGTCCAGCGCACTGGTCGGTTCGTCGGCGAACAACAACTCGGGCGCCTTGGCCACTGCCCGCGCAATCGCGACGCGCTGCTTTTCGCCGCCGGACAATTCGGCCGGGCGCAGTTTCAGGCGCGCACCCAGGCCGACCTCTTCCAGCGCTTCGATGGCGCGTTGCTGGATTTCCCTGGCCGGCAGCCCGAGGTAGCCCAACGGCAGCGCCACCTGCTGCAGCGCGGTCAACGCCGGAAACAGGTTGAAGCCCTGGAACACAAAGCCGGTGTGCCGTAGGCGAAACTGCTCCAGGGCGCGTGCGTCGAAGCTGTCCAAGTCGTGCCCGAGTGCGCTGGCGCTGCCGCGGTCGGGCCGCTGCAGGCCGCTGAGAATCGCGAGCAGGGTGCTTTTGCCGCAGCCGGACGGGCCGGAGATCAGGGTCAGTTCGCCGGGGCGTATCGCCAGGGTGATGTCGTGCAGCACGGGGGTCACCACCCGTCCCGAGGTGAAGGATTTGCTGATCCCGCTGGCGTGCAGGGTGATAGGGGCTGCCGAGGTCAGGATGCGCATGGGCGGGTCATCTCAAAAGGCTCGCCGGGTCGGCGTGACGTAAAGTGCGGATGGCCGCCAGGCCTGACACCAGGGCCAGGGTCATGCTCAGCAGCAGGCACGCCAGGGCTGCGATGGGCGAGAGCTGCAGTGGCACGTTGTAGTAGCCGGCCAGCACGAAGAACAGCCCGGCCAGCAGCGAACTGCCGAGCAGGCCCAGGGCCCCGACCCAGAACGCCTGCTCCATCACCACTTTGCGCAAGGCCGTGACGCCGACGCCGAGGGCGTTCAAGGTGGCGTATTCGCGGATCGAGCCGACGACCGCAGCCACCAGCGTCTGGCTGGTGATCACGGCGCCCACCAGAAATACGATGGCCGCCAGAAACAGCACGCCGGCCCCGGCGCCCGTGTCGAACATCCAGTACCACTGCGAGCGCTGGGCGAACTGTTGTGCCGTCCACACCGCGTAGCTGCCGAACGCGGCGCCGTCGCCCAGGCGTGTGGCAACCGCCTCGGCCTGAGCCGGGTCGCGCACCTTGGCCACCAGGTAGGTAATGCGGTCTGCGGGAGCGGTGGTGTCGAGTTGTCGCGCGGTGGTCAGCGACGCCAGCACGTTCACCCCGCCCAGCGCGCGCAGGCCGCTGGCGATGCCGACCACGCGCACGCGATGGCCGTTGATGGTTGCGGCGTCCCCCAGGTTGACGCCCAGGCTGTCGAGGTCGGCGCGGTCGACGATCACGGCGCCGGGTTCGTCCAGGCGTGCGCGCAGATCGGTCGATAGCACGCGTTCAAACATCAGGCCTTGCGGACCCGCGTCGATACCCGACACAAACACCGACACGCCGCCGGTGTCCCGTGCGCCGCGCCAATCGGCGTCGACCCAGCGAAACGGTTCCACCCGCACCACATCGGCGTCCATGCGCAAGCGCATCTCTACGCCGGCGTCGATGGGCCTGCCGAGGTTGACGCTCTGGGTGCCGGGGTAACCGACCCACAGGTCGGCCGTGGAGCCGGTGATATACACGCTGGCGCTGCCAAAGATGCCCAGCACCAATGCGGCCTGCAGCAATTGCAGCAACCCGGCGAAGCCCACGGCAATGATTGCCGGCAGGAAGCGGCGCCATTCATGGATCAGGGTCAGGCGGGCGAGCGCAACCATCAGTCCGTTTCCTTGATTGCGCCGGCCGGCAACGGCGCGCCACCAAGCGCCTTGTACAGCGCGATGTAGGCGATACCCCGTTCAGTGCTGGCAGCGTCGGCCTGTTGCCGGGCCTGCTGCGCCTGCACCTCGGCGCCCGCCAGCTCCAGCGTGCTCATCAACCCCAGCTGCGTGCGCTGTCGCAAGGCGTGCAGGCGTGCTTGCGTCGCTGCCTGTGCCTGGCGGGATGCCTGTTCACGCAAGCGTGTCTGTTCCAGATCCCCCAGCGCCATTTCCACCTGAGTGACGCCTTGCAGGACGGCCTGGCGATAATCCAGCAGGGCGGCCTGCAGCAGGTGGTCGCTGGCGCGAGCGGCGCTGGCGCGTTGGCCCCAGTCGAACAGCGGAATGCTGATGCCCGGTCCGGCCGAGAAAATGCCGTTGCCGCTGGGCGTGCGTTTGCGGTTGCTGGCGATGTTCACCGACCACTGCAACGAGGCGCCCAGGCTCAGGCGTGGGTACATGTCGGCGCGGCTCATGCCCAGCTCACCGGCGGCGACCAGCACCTGGGCTTCGGCGCTGGCGATTTCCGGGCGTGTGCGCAGCAGGTCCGCCGGCAGGTTGTCGAGTTGCCACGGGCCAAGGGTGGGCAGCGGTCGCGGTTGCAGCCAGCGCGGTTCAGGTTCGGATTGGCCCGCCAGCAGCGCCAACTGTTGCGCGTGGCGGTTGATCAACTGACGCGGCGTGCTCAGGCTCATCTCGGCCTGCGCCAGTTCCACTTCAGCGGCGGCCACTTCGGCGGGCGAGGCCAGGGCCAGGTGCTCGCGCACTCGCAGCAGCGCCAGTTTTTCCCGCTGGGTGTCGCGCTGGCGGGTCAGGCTGAGCTGCGCCTGTTGCGCCGAACGCAGCTCCAGCCACTGCCGCGTGAGTTCGGCCACCAGTGACACTTGCACGCTGCGCACCTCGGCCTGCAGCAGCGCTTCATGGCCCTGGGCCAGGCGTTCGGCACTCTGCCGGGCACCGAACAGGGGCAACTCCCACTGCGCATCGAAGCCGATCAGAAAGTACGAGGTGCTGGTGTCAGGGCTGATCGCATCATGGGTCTTCACGCCCAGCGACGGCAGGTAAGGTGCCTGCGCGCTGCGGCTGAGCACGCGGGTGGCACGCAACCGCTCGATGGCCGCGCCCGCCTCCAGATTGTTGTGCAGGGCACGCACCACCAGGGCATCGAGTTCGGGGTCGTTGAAGGCGCGCCACCACTGATTGACGTCGGGCTTGCGCGGCGCCAGGTCTGGCGGGGTGTTGCGCCAGACCTGCGGCGTGGACGGTTTCAAGGCCGGCAGGGGGGCTACCGAACAGCCGGCGATCAACACCAGGGACAGGGTGCATAGCATGCGACACGAGCGCGATCTGCTAGGAAACTTGATAGGGGTCACCCAAGGGCGTGATTGGATCGAGGCGGACTACGATCAACGACAAACGCGAGAGGGGTCTGAGGATGCTGAGTCTGGATTCAGGACGCGACTGTACCCATAGCGCCCGTTCAGTTCTGTAGCGAAATTGTATTGCAGCGCAATGAGCGGGCTGGCGACCGCGCGCGCGGGCCAGCCTTGGGGAAGTGGCCGATCAGGCCTGGCAGTAGGTCTCGTGCAAATGGCGCCACAGCAGGGCGCCGCTGGCCAGCTTCTCGAACACCACCGTGGCCCGGCGGTCTGTCTGGGTGCCGCTGTCATCGACCTGATGCTCGCGGTAACTGACGATGGCCCCGCGTGCGTGCCGGTCAATGCCGGTCAGCTCGCTCAAGGTGATCTTCAACCCCGGCCGCTGCCCGCCGAGCCGCGTAAACAGATAATTGACCCCGGCCGCATTCATGCGCGTACCGGTGGACGGCGCAATCATGGTGAACTCCGGCGAGAAGCGCGCCAGCAACTGTTGCAGCGTGCCCTGCGGCGCGACACCGGCGAACCATTGCTCGATCTCGATGTGGGTCTGAATCACTTCTTCGAAAAAGTCGCTGTAGTCGATCATTTATAAACTCCCATTCAAGCCAAAGCGTTTCTTCAATGCTTTTTCCAATAAGCCCCTGGGCAACAACGCCGCCATCAGCGGCAACACCCGGCTGCCATTGCCCGAGCGCAGCAGGCGCGGGGGCTGTTGCCGCTGCGCGGCCTGGAGCACATGCGCCGCGAATACGCCGGCGGGTGTCGGCTTGTCCTGTGAGGCCTGGGTGCGGGCGCGGATGCTTTCGCGCAGGGGCCACCAGGGTGATTGTTCGTTGATCAACTGTTCGGCCTGGGCGCCGGCGTTTTTCGCAAATTGGGTATTGATCGCGCCGGGTTGCACTTCCATCACACGGATGCCGAACGGTGCCAGTTCCATGCGCAGGGCATCGCTCAGGGCGTGCACGGCGGCTTTGGAGGCGCAGTAGGCGCCGGCAAACGGGGTGACCAGCACACCGGAGACGCTGCCGATGTTCACCACCAGGCCCTTGTTGCGCCGCAGGGCGGGGAACAGCGCCTGGGTCACGCCGACAATGGAAAACACATTGGTCTCGAACTGGCGCTGCATGGCTTCGGTGCCGCCGTCGAGCAGCGGCCCCATGCCGCCGTAGCCGGCGTTGTTGACCAGCACATCCAGCTCGCCCAGTTGCTCGGCCAGGTGCTGCAGGGCGGCGCTGTCGTTGACGTCCAGTTGCACGGCCCGCAAGCCTGCGGCGGCGAGGGCGGCGACATCGTCCGCGCGGCGGGCGCTGGCCCACACGTCGAAGCCTGCGCTTTTAAACGCGTCGGCCAGGGCGCGGCCGATGCCGCTGGAGCAGCCGGTGATGAGTACGTTGGGCATGGGTCAATCCTTTGTCAGTCCGAGAAACTGCCTTGCAGGTGCTCGGCACGAAATTCCAGGGTTTGCGCGCGGTAACCGGGGCGCAGTGGCGGGGTGGGCAGGCAGTCGTCCCAGGTGGCGCCGGCCTGCAGTTCGCCGGGGCCGCGATAGCGCGGAGCGGCGTAGACGTTGTCGGCCAGGTTCACGCTGTCGCCCGGTGCGTAGGCGGCGACGCGCCAGCGCAGTTCGGTGAGGGGTACGTCGTTGCCGTTGTTCAGGGTCAGTTTCAGTGGGCGGTCGGCGGGGCATTCCTGGGGTGCGTAGACGATGCGCAGTTCAAGGCGCGCCAGTTGCGAGGCTTCGCGGTTGTCCAGCCACACCACCCACACCGCGACCAGACCCAGGCCTGCGGCGGCGGCCAGGGACACCGGCAAGGCTTTGGCCGGGTAGCGCAGCAGCAGGATCAACCAGGTGATGATCAGGAGAACGCCGAAGAACATGGAGACCGCCTCGCGAATGGATGGACCATCCTACTGTGAGGGAGGCGGGTTGACTATCCGGTGTGCTTTCGCACGCCATCGCAGGCAAGCCAGCGCTTATCAAACTTATTGATTTTAAAACCTGAAGTTTCAGGCAGCCACATTCCTGTGGCGAGCGGGCTTGCCCCGCGTTGGGGCGCGAAGCGCCCCCAATCAAAGAAAACGCGGTGTACGTGACACTACGCAGAACATGGTTTTGGGGCTGCTGCGCAGCCCAATGCGGGGCAAGCCCTGATGCCGTTCAGTCAAGTGCAGATGCTCTGTGGAAGCGGCGGTGCGACTTGCTCGCGAACGCTTACTGACTGAACAGCCAGTGTGAGTACGCGGGCGATGCCTGATACGTCGCTGGTGCGTTCGCGTGCATGTTTGATGGAGATGCCACCACACGTCCCAAAAAAAGCGGTGTCCAACTCGCTGCGGATGACGGGCGCAATGTTCTGCAATAGACATTAATCCTAACGGAGTGTGTTCGCGTTTTTTTGCTCGGATTGACACTCAGGTCATGACGTCCTTTCGGATAATTCCCAGACCAGATGGTCTGTCAACGTGTATGAGCCCCCGCCAATGATCACCGCTCCTCAGCGTTCGCAACATCAGACAGCTCCCAGTGAGCCTGCCTATCCGCCAGAGCCGGTGGCGGTGCGGTCTATGCCGCAAGAGCCTGTCCGTTCTGTCCCGTTGGCGGCACGCTCAAATGCCCCTGTGGTCGATACCGGGCAAGCCGCCAGGGCCTCGCTCGAGAAAGACAAGTTCAGCAAGCTTGCAATGAGTGCGGCGGCTGCACTCCCGGATGTGCGCGCCGAAGCCAGGCGATGCGCTGAAGCAATTGTGTTCGACCTGACCGGCTTGCAGGTGGATGCCGACAAGACCTACCTGAACCGTTTTCATGGTTCGCAATCGGCCTCGACCGCATCCGGTTGGGAACATCTGGATGAGGAACCAGCCTCCTCAATCAGCTTGACCGACGCAGTATTGAACAACTTTTCCGAGCATGATTGGGCTCCAGGCAATCTGGACCTGGAGGCCGGGTTGTATAAAGACGGCCCCGGCCAGAGTCAAAAATCAGGGTACGGCGCGCATAATCAAATTCCGCTGGCCCCGTCGGATTTTATGCGCGGCGTCTGGAAGTACGATTTGCAGGCGAAGGTCACCGAAAAAATTACCCGTTTCTGGAAAGATCATGCCGATGACTACCGAACAGTCCTGAAAGGCGAATTCATCTACCAGGCGCGTCAGCAACTGCAAACCCAATTGAACAGTCTGCCTGCCGAGCGGGCATTGCAGGTCCCTGAGCATCAGTTCTCCCGTAATGATTTTCGCAGGCTGATGGAAGCGATAGGCGGCGTGCCTGTGGATGAAAACCAGCCTCTGGGCGTCGAACAGTTGAAGGCCCCGTTTCCGGTCAGCGGCAGCGTGGACGTCCATGCCTTCGATATCAATGGATTCAAGTCCACTGATATTTTGCGTTTCACTCTGCCCGACACAGGCCCGCGCGAGTACTTGAAGGGCCGCCTCAACGGCAGGCAGATCCTCTATATACCGGGCGCCAGGCCCGCATTTCTTACATTCGCCTCACTGGAGAAAATGGACCAGTGGGTCGCCGACCAAGCCCGTTCTGCATCAACGCGAAAAGCTCTGGAATCGCACTTCTCATTAGAAAATCGGCAGGACAGGGGGGCCGATACCTTTTGGCTGAACCTGCTTCACGCCGTGAACCCGCTGACCGAGCTGATCGCGCTGATTCCCAGCCGCCCAAAGGAAGGCGTCGACGTGTCCCTGGAACATCTCGGTACGGGCGCCAGCGATAATCTGGAAGGTACCGTCATTGACCGCAGCAATTTCGCCATCAAGGACGATATTTTCAGCCACATGGCGCAACTGACCGCCGAGCGTATGTACAGCGACGCGGATGTTGCCATCAAATCCGACAGTGAAGTCACCCGCGACACCTGGCTTAACGACCTGTCGGTTGCTGCCCAATTGTTGGCCAGATTGGCGCCTCTGGGCGCGCCTGCTGCGGCGGCGGCCGTATTCACAGGCCTTGCGGAAGCTGCAGTGGGGGGCGAAAAAACTGTTTCTGGCGATACACAGGCAGAGCGTGCGGTTGGAAACGCCAAGGTGATCGACGGCATGCTCAACACCCTGTTTTCGATCAGTGGCGGGGCGAAAGTCGACGACCCCTTTACGCTTCCCCAGGAAGGGCCTCCCGTGATCGTGCCGGAGTTCAGCGAGGCCGATATCGGGTTACCTGACTTCAGCGAACACGCGTTGCCCGATGCCCTATTGGAGGGCTGCACGATCAAGGGCGACGGTACTTACCAGGTCGGGGAGCAGCACTATGTGCGCTACGGCGAAGGCGGGGGTGAACGCGGGGTTTTCGAAATCAGTCGTGTCTACAAATCCGGAGGACCTGTCTGGGTCATCAATCCGGTGACCAGAGCCAGGGTGATGCTGCTGGAGCCGACAGGCAACGGCCAGTGGCGCATGAACAGAATGCTCGGCGGTGGCAGGGAAGGGCAGCAGTTACCGAGCAAGCGCCCGCGAGACGCGACTGGGACCTCGGCTTCAGCAACGTCCAGCGACGGGCAGGCCGGGCAATCCACGTTCAAGCGGCCCAGGTTGGCTGAAGCCTTTCCCGGTGAAAAGGCTGAGCTGGAGCCGCCCGTCAAAGGAAAGAACGTGTTCTACAAATATACGTCGCAAGACCGTCAGGCTTCGTTCGCCGCGCAACGCGCCTTCGAGCCATCCTCCACGCATTTGAACGGAACCCCTCTGCCCCGAGGGCAGGGCAGGCACTACTTTACGGACCTGGCCCCTGAAGACAGGCCAACGGAGCAGATATCCCGGCTGATTTTCGGGCGGCGAAGATATGGCAACACGCTGGATAAAATGACCAACTATTTCGAGGTCAACACCTCAGGCCTGGTGCTGTTGAGCGACCCGGATTACCCACATATCTTCTATGTGGACACCAAGTTCGACATCCCATTGCAGTACAGGACCAGCCCTGGCTCGGGGCTGACCAATCGAGTCATCTCTCGTGGTGAGACGCCCTATATGCCGCCTAATCCTGGCTAGGCAAAAGCGCAGGGGCCTTCACAATCGCCAGCAATCCAAAAAAAAGCCCCCACCCGGCCCACTGCGGATAGGGGACGCAGTGGGCCGGGTGGGGGCTTGTTCTACGACCGTGTTACTGCGCGATAGTTTTCACCGACACGCCACGTTCAATCGGCGTCGAGCGGCCGTAGATGTCTTCGAAGCGCTCGATGTCGTCTTCGCCCAGGTAGCTGCCCGATTGCACTTCGATGATCTCCAGCGGGATCTTGCCCGGGTTGCGCAGACGGTGCACCGAGGCGATCGGGATGTAGGTGGACTGGTTCTCGCAGAGCAGGAACACGTTCTCGTCACAGGTGACCTCGGCGGTGCCGCTCACCACGATCCAGTGTTCGGCGCGGTGGTGGTGCATCTGCAGCGACAGGCACGCGCCCGGCTTGACCGAGATGTGCTTGACCTGGAAGCGCCCGCCCATGTCCACCGAGTCGTAGGAGCCCCACGGACGATAGACTTCGCAGTGGTTCTGGGTTTCGCTGCGGCCCTGCTCGTTGAGGGTGTTGACCATCTGCTTGACGCCCTGGACCTTGTCCTTGTGGGCAATCATCATCGCGTCCTTGGTTTCCACCACGACGATATTGTCCAGACCGATCACCGACACCAGCTTGCCGTTGCCGTGCACCATGCAGTTACGGCTGTCCTGGATCACCACGTCGCCCTTGCTCACGTTGCCGTTGGCGTCCTTTTCGTTGACCGCCCACAGCGAGGCCCAGCAGCCCACGTCGCTCCAGCCGGCGCTCAGCGGCACCACGCAGGCGCGCTGGGTTTTTTCCATCACGGCGTAGTCGATGGAGTTGTCCGGGCAGCAGGCGAAGGTGGCTTCGTCGAAGGTCACGGTGTCGGCGGTCTGCTCGCTGCGCTCCAGGGTCAGCAGGCAGGTGTCGTAGATGTCCGGATCGTGCTTTTTCAACTCTTCGAGGAAGCGGCTGGCGCGGAACAGGAACATGCCGCTGTTCCAGAAATAGCCGCCGCTTTTGACGAACTCGACGGCGCGCTTCTCGTTTGGTTTTTCCACGAACTGCTCGACGCGGCTGACGCCTTCGGGCAGCAGCGAGTCGTTGGCCGACTTGATATAGCCATAACCGGTTTCCGGGCGGGTGGCCGGGACACCGAACAGCACCATCTCGCCGCGCTCGGCGGCCACGGTGGCCAGGGCCAGGGCGCGTTGCAGGGCTTTCTGGTCGTCGATCACGTGGTCGGCCGGCAGCACCAGCATCAGGTCGTCACGGCCTTCGTTGACCAGCATCATCGCGGTCAGCGCCACGGCTGGCGCGGTGTTGCGGCCGAAGGGTTCCATCAGGATGCGCTGGCACTCGAGCTTGCGGGCGCTCAACTGCTCGTTGACGATGAAACGGTGGTCCTTGTTGCACACCACAATCGGCGCGTCCATGCCTTCGAACACCAGGCGCTCCAGGGTTTGCTGGAACAGGGTGTGCTCACCGGTCAGGGCCAGGAACTGTTTTGGGAACTGTTTACGCGAAAGCGGCCAAAGACGTGAGCCGCTGCCACCGGAAAGGATTACTGGAATCATCGGTATTTCTCCTTGAATCGATTGAGTCAGAGTCAATTTCAAAAGCTAATCAGCGGGTCGATACCGGGCGTTTCACCCACACTGGCGACAGGCTCGAACCTGTGCCGGTGACATACAGCACCGCCGCTTCACCACGTTCCAACGCAACCGGCTTCACATCGCCGACTTTCTTGTCACCGTCATACAACGCCAGGCTTACCTTCACCGGGTTGATTTCACGCTCGCCACGGCCCTTGGCGGCCACCGACTTGACCACATCGGTCTTGCCGTCGGCGGTTTTCAGGGTCAGGGCCTTGTCGCTGAGGTTCTGCACGCGCACCAGGGATTTCTGCTTGTTCTTGAACGGCGGCTCTTCGATCAGCTGCGGCTGGCCGCTGCCGCTGTTGACCAGGGTGTAGTAGTGATCGGCGGCCAGTTTGACCGGCACGGTCTGGCTGCCGACCTTGGCGCTGTAGTCACCGCCGGGCATGAAGCTGAAGTCGCTGCTGGCCAGTGGCGCAACCTCACTGAGGTTGGTGTTGCCCACGGTGGCGCTGACTTCCTGGTTGCTGGCGTTGTAGATGCGCACAAAGCTCGAGCCTTTTGGCGCGGTGGGGCCGTACAGGGCGGCGTCACCACCGGCGAAGGCGGACATCGATACGAAGCTTACGCCGGCAGCGATGGTCAGGGACTTGGCGAGATGGCGCGCAGTTGTAGTGAAAGTCATGTGAGTTACCTCTCTTTCAGTTTTGCGCCCGGTCGGGCGTCTCGGATTTTTTAAGGGTGTTGTTCAACGCCATGTCTTGCTGGCGCATACCGGCTTGTTTGAGCTGCGCAACCCAGTCGGGGTCGGCGTCGCCGATTTCGTTGTTCACAGGCAGATAACGTTCAGGAAATTCCCAGATCAGCACTTGCGGCGGATTGTTCTTGAAGTCATCGCTTTTCAGGTAGCTGAGCATCGGCAGGATCGGGCCGTGGCCGTCTTCGGAGTAGTTGATGACGTCGCTGTGCAGGGCCTGCTTGAGCGCGCCGACGAAGTTCCAGTTGGGGTTGGCGCTGTAGCTGGTGCCCACCAGTGCCACCGGGGTCTCGCTGTCGGCAAACAGGGCGTCGTCGCCTTTGTCTTCAGCCAGGTGCGTCACGCGCTTTTGCAGGGGCTCCTTGGGCGGCATCAGGTTTTCGAACAGCGGGTCCAGGGGCAGGAACAGGCGCAGGTCACCTTTGTGCGGCTCGGTTTTTTCCGCCTCCGTGACAAAGCGCTGCGGCTCGCCGCTCAACGGCGTTTTCTCGGAGATGGTTTTGGCCAACTGCCTGGCCGCGATTTCCGCGCCGTCCGGAGTCCAGTGGGTGTCGGTGCGCAGGAACACTTGCGTGCCAGCCAGCTTGGCCTGTTGCAGCGGCCCCAGCAGGTCCGGCGCGACGATCTTGTCGGCGGCGACACGGGCGTGGAAGTCCTGGTACAGGTTGGCGTGGATGCTCGCCGGTTTCACCTCATCCAGATGCTCCGGGTACAGGCGCACCTTGGCCGGCACAATCGCCATCACCAGCTGGATGCCACGGGCCTTGAGCTGCTGGCGTACGCCCTCGACCAGCGCGTAGTTGTCTTGCAGGTTCTGGTCCTGGTTGGCGATGGCGTTGAATTCCTCATCGCTGTACAGCCAGTGATCGCGACCCAGTACCACGCCGGTGCGGCCTTCGTTGAACAGCTTGTAGTCCAGCGCTGCCCACAGGTTGGTGCCCAGGCGTTTGATCGGGAACTCTTTGTCGTAATGGGTCTCGACGGCCTTGGTCCAGCGACCGTTGAGCACGGTCGCGTCGGCGTTGGTGCTAAAGCCCATGAAGCTGCGCAGCGACCAGGCGCCCAGGGCCAGCAGCAGCGCCAGGAACAGGCTTATATAGAGGACGCGTAATGAACGGGTCATGGTCGGCTCCCTCAGAATTGGAAGTAAAGGAACGGCGAGAAACTCTGCGCCGACAGTTTCAGAATCGACGCCACGAACAGCAGCAGCACCGCCGCGCGCATGGCGTAGCGTGGCCAGTCAGCGGTCCAGTAGGCCGGTTGCACGGCCGCATCGCGACCCACGCTGAAACCGGGCTGATGGATGCTGCCGGGGTTGTCGCCCGGTACCGCCTTGATCAGGCTCGGGTCGGCCGGTTTGGCTTTATCCGCAGGGCGGTTGGTGTAGAAGTCGCGCAGGCCGAAGAACGCCAGGGTGGCGTAGGCCACCACCAGGGTTGCCACTTGCAGGCCGGTGAGGCTGGAACGGTTGAGTTCCGACAGCGACCACTCGCCAAAGCTGAACATGGCGCCGTACATACGCCCGGCCACGTGCAGGTTTTCGGCGCGGAAGATCACCCAGCCCATCACCACCAGCAGGAAGGTGAAGGCCCAGCGCACCACGTTGAAGCTGCGCGGCGCGGTGTTCAGGCCAATGGCTTTTTCAATCGCCAGCCACATGCCGTGCCAGGCGCCCCACACGATGTAGGTGATGTTCGCGCCGTGCCACAGGCCACCGAGCAGCATGGTCAGGAACAGGTTGCGGTAGGTGGTCAGTGTGCCTTTGCGGTTGCCGCCCAGGGTGATGTAGAGGTAGTCACGCAGCCAGGTGGAGAGGCTGATGTGCCAGCGCCGCCAGAACTCGGTGATCGACTGGCTGATGTACGGCTGCTTGAAGTTTTCCATGAAGCGAAAACCCATCATCAAGCCCAGGCCGATGGCCATGTCGCTGTAGCCGGAGAAGTCGAAGTACAGCTGCGCGGTGTAGGCCAGCGCGCCGAGCCAGGCATCGCCCGTGGTGGGGTTTTGCAGGGCGAAGCAATGGTCGGCCACCACCGCGAGGGTGTCGGCAATGAATACCTTCTTTATGAAACCCTGCATGAACCGCGTGCAGCCCTCGGAGAATTTATCGAGGGTGTGCGTGCGGTTGTTGAACTGGTCGGCCAGGTCGCGAAAACGCAGCACGGGGCCGGCGATCAAGTGCGGGAAGATCGCCACGAACGCGGCAAAGTCGATGAGGTTGCGCGTGGCCGGGGTGTCGCCGCGATACACGTCGATGATGTAGCTGATGGACTCGAAGATGTAGAACGAGATGCCGATCGGCAACAGCACGTGGGTGAGGATGAACGGCTCCAGGCCCGCCGACTTCATCATCACGTTGATGCTGTCGACGCCGAAGTTGGCGTACTTGAAGTAGCCGAGAATGCACAGGTCGACGGCCACGCCCAGCAGCAGCCAGCGTTGGGCCGGCTTGGTGCGCACGCCCGCCGCACCGACCTTCAGGCCGATCCAGTAATTCCACAGCGTGACGGCGGCGAACAGCGCCAGGAAGTCCACTCGCCACCAGGCGTAGAACACATAGCTGGCAATCAGCAGCAGCAGGTTGCGATAGCGTTGCCCGCTCAAGTAGTACAAGCCGAGAAAGATCGGCAAGAACAGAAACAGGAACACATTGGACGAGAAAACCATCCCGATCTCTCCATGTTTAACCAACAGTCAAGGGCCAGAGCCCCCCCAAACCCCCCACGAAAAGACGGGGAGGGCGGTACAACATTCCTACTGACGAAACCGGCTCAAACTGTGGGAGGGGGCTTGCCCCCTCCCACATTTCTAACCGAGTTTGCTCAGGAACCTTTGTTGCCTTTTTCATGCGCCGGGTCGTAGACCTTGGTCAGGTCACCGCCCAGGCGGAAGGTCTTGAACGGTTGCATGCCGTGCTTGCGCTCGATCACGTCCGGGGCGCAGGTGTAGAGGGTGCAGAAGGGTTCGAGCCAGGCGAATTTCATGTCCTGTTTCAGGTCCTTCATGTCCTGCTCTTTGCCGTTCTTCTGCTCGAAGATCTCTGGGTCCTTGACCCCGGCCAGCACTTTGTCGCCCAGGCGCTTGAGCGCGCTGTTGTTTTCCTGGCGCAGGTCCACTCCATTCACCAGCGCGAAACTGGCGATCATCGACAGCGGCGGCAGGGCGTAGTTGTGGTACGACAGGGCGCGTTGCTGGCGCTTCAATTCATTCGGCAAAAAGCCCTGGTCGTCGACCTGGTTCACGCCGACCTTGTATTCCTTCACGGCCCAGTCAAACAGGTCGCGACGGTTGGTGGCGACGGACGTGGCCATCACCGACCAGGCGGCCCAGTAGGAATGATTGTTGTTTTTTTCCAGCGGCAGGTTGTCCCAGTCGCTCACCACCTGGTCGGCGAGTTTGTTGAACCAGGCTTCGATCAACTGCGATTCCTGCTGGTGATTGGCCAGCGGGTGCGAGTCGGAGAACTTCAGGCGCACATAGGCCGAGGCCATGCTGCCCAGTGCCCATTTGCGCATGGACTTGCCGGTGTGGTTGAAGTCCTTGGACATCAAGGCGTCGGCCTTGGCCCACGACACCAACCAGTTCAGTGTGCATTCAAGCTGCTGCGGACGGCCGTCGCGCATGAACTGCATCACCCGCTTGCTGGTGTCTTTTTCCAGCTTGGTGATGTCGGCGGTGCTGTCGCGAAAGGCTTTTTCAGACTGCAGGTTCAGCGTGGAACGTGCCTTGTCGGAGCCTTCGTATTTGCTGCGAAACTGCAATGGCCCGGTGTAGGGCGTGGGCATGGTGTCGCAGTTTTCCTTGAAGTCGCCGGTCTTGAACGCTTCGATCGGGGCGAAATAGCCCTGGGGCGGACGCAGCGGCGCGGCGGCGTTGGCGGCGCCGGCAAAGATTGCCAGGCCGAGCAACGATGGAATCAATAACTTTTGCATAGGTAACCTCACTTTCCGAGTTGGGCGGTCTGTTGACCACCGCCTGGAAATACGTTGCGTGTGCAAATTTTCGCTTCGACTTTCTGCGCGGCAGCGCCCGCTTCGGGGCCCTGCACTTCCACGGCCAGCAGGTTCTGCGAGGCCCAGTCTTCATCGGTGCGCAGTTCAAAGGCGAAACGCCCGTCTGTATCGGATGTTTCGGGTTTCTCGATCTTGATGTCCTCGTGGCGCCCGTTCATGTACCAGAGGGTGGCTTGCAAGGTTTTCACCGACGGATCGGCGAAGCGGATATCGACCTGGTGGTTCACGTTACGCAGGTCTTTGTTCGAACTGTTGACCATCAGTTCGTTCTTGCCGGGTTTGAGCGTGGTGCTGGCACTCATCTGCGCAGGCTTGCCTTCGCAGCCGTTGTCGAGCAGCGCCATCATCTGGCGGTAGATGGTTTCCTGGTCCAGGCGATACAGCGGCGAGAATTCCCAGATAAGGATTTTCGGCGGGGTTTTCTGGAATTCTTCGCTGCCCAGGTACTGGATCATCGAGCCTTCCAGGCCACCGCCGGGGAAGGCGACATTGAGGATGTCGGCGCCGATTTCCTGTTGGAGGAAGCCGGCGAAGTTGTAGTTCTTGCCGCTGTGGCTGGTGCCCACCAGGGTGATCTGCGGGTTGCCCGAATCGCTGAACAGGTCGCCGTCGCCCGCTTCGCCCTTGGGCTCGGTGGTGAACTGGTCCATGTACTGGATCGCGTAGCTGGTGCCGCACAGCTGGCCGGCCATGTTGTGCAGGGTGCCGGTCTTGCCCATGCGCCCGGAACGCTTGGTTTCGAATTCCTGGCGAGGAATATCGGCAAATTCCGGCAGTGAGCGCACCTTGGCGCCGACGATCTTCGCGGTGCGCTGGGCGCCGTACGGGGTCCAGTGCTGGTCGCCGCGGAAGTAGAAATCGTGGGCCGGCAATTCATCCGGCAGTTGCTCGTTGGTCAAGGGCGACAGGTCCGGCACCACGTAGCCCATTTTGGCGAAGCGGCCGAGCATGGTTTTGTAGTTGCCCAGTGCCTTGTCGAAATCGAAAGAGGCTTTTTCCGCCGGGTTGAGCTTGTTGCGGTTCACCAGGCCACGGGTCGGCTGGTACACCAGCACCAGTTCCACGCCCTTGGCCTTGAACGCATCGTGCAGCTGTTGCAGACGCTTGTAGCCGGCGGGGCTGGTGTCGAATTCGGTGCGCAGGTCTTCCTGGGTACGGAACAGCCAGTCGCCCTGGGCTTGCACCAGGGTGGTGAAGTTCTGCTGGTAGCGCGTGGTGTAGTTCTTCGCGTCATGGGCGGCCGGGCACAGGCTGCAGCACGGTTCGGCGGTGAAGGTCGGCGCCTTCACTTCGTCGGCGCGCACGCCCTGGCTGGCCGCCAGCAGGCCGAGGGTCAGACCCGAAAGGCTCAGCAGTTTGATCATGTGTGGGTGCATAAGGGTCATCCTCAGTCCAGCATTTCGGTCTGGCGTTCGACAGGGTCGATCAGCACGGCTTTCTGCTGGCGCACCAGCAGGTCGAGAATTTCTTCCTGGCGTTCACCGAGAATCCCGGAGAAGCTGATGCCACTGGTTTTGGTCGGTGCCAGCATCGACACGCGGTACAGCTCGATGCTCAACGGCGAGTCGATCGACAGCGGCCCGCTGCCGTTACCGGCCAGTTCACCGCCGACCACGATCAGCGAGACCTTGGCGTCGAACGGGTCGAGGGCGATGTCGCGGTCGGTGTCGGTCAGGTCCTTGATGTGGCCGTACACGCCGGTCAGCCCGTTGGCCATCGAAGTGTTTTCGTACAGCTTGATGTTCACGCTGTTACGCACGCGGATGCCGTGACGACGGTTGCTGATCACCTTGTTGCCCCACAGCAGGTTGTCGCCGCTCTCATAGAGGGTGATGCCGTCGGTGTGGTTGCGGTAGATCTCGTTATCGGCGATCAGGTTGTTGACGCTGTTACGGTCGATCACCAGGCCCGAGAGCTTGTTGTCGTAGCTGCGGTTGTTGAAGATGAAGCTGTCGTTCACTTCGCGGGAAATGATGATGCCGTGCTTCTTCTTCGTGCCGTACACGGTGTTGTCCGCGATGATCAGGCCGTGGGACCGGTCGTGGGGGTCAATGCCGTAGACGATGTTGTCCTTGTAGGTATTGCCCTTGATCACAAAGCCCGTGGTCTCGTAGCAGTAGAAGCCGTACCACATGTCCGAGAACTCTGAATCGATGATCCAGCCAGTCGGCTCAGGGCGCTTGAGCACCTTGGCCATGTTTGGCGTGTACTGGGAAATACTCACCCCGTACGACTTGCTGTTGGCGTAGCCGAAGCTGGCCATCTTGCTGTTGGCGATATAGGTCTGGGTACCGCCCCAGGCCAGCAGGAACGGGCGGAATTCGTTGGGCGACTTGAACAGCGCCGGGCCGTTGGTTTTTTCATCCCAACCGGTAATTTTGGTGTCGCGCACAAACAGCTGGCCGTCGTTGATCAGGAACGAACCGGCTTGCTGGGACAGGCGCAGCTCCTGGGTTTTCCCGTCGATTTCGAGGATGCCCTTGCGGCCCACCACGATTGGCAGCTTGGCCAGGAACACCCCCGGCGACGTTTCGCTCAAGTACTGTTTGGGCACTTTGGCCAACAGGTCCTTGAGGTTCATGTAGCCGTCGTCGACAAAGATCGCCTGGGGAATGCCGTGCTGGCGCACCACCCATTCGGCCATCTTGTTATCACCGCCGATAAAGTCCTTGAGCGCGTCTTCCTGCATCATGCGACGGATGCTGACCTTGCCCGGCTTGCTGCGCACGATCTTCTTTTCCATCGCCGCCGCGGTGTAGCCCGAGAGGTCGGGCAGCGCCGGCTTGGCCATTTCCAGCGGCGCGGTGGGCGGGCTGGAAATGGTGTAGGTCTTGGCCTGTTGCAGTTCCTTGGCGATGGTCGGCGCCTTGGCCGCCGTGTCGGCAAAGGCCGTGGCGCTGGCCATCAGCATTGCCGCGACGAGTAGGCTTTGAGCATTCATTGCACAGGCTCCCATCAGAACTTCCAGATCACGTCGACAAAGGCGCGATGCATGTACGAGTCGACCTGGCTGCCATAGGCGTCGCCCGGCTTGAACACGCCGGCGCGAAAGCGCACCAGCGCCGACGGCTCGTCAATCGACTGGCTGAGCGCGGCCGGCAGCAGGCCTTTCTTGAAGTATTTGGTGACGACCAGGTCCATCTCCTGGCCCAGGTCTTTCTTGCCGTCTTCCAGAGGCAGCGAGGTGCTGGAGAGGATCGCGCCGGTCACGTCATCGGTGTTGTTCTGCACCGCGTCGATGCCGTTGCTGCCCACCGGCTTGTTGCCGTCCACGCGCCAGAACTTGTGGTACACCAGGCTGGCGTCGTAGTCCTCACGCAGCTGCCAGGAACCGAACAGGCTCATGGACTGCATGTTGTTCATTTCGCCGCGAAACGCTTCGCCGAAGCGGTGCACGCGGGACTGGGTGCCGGTCCAGTTCGAACGGTTGCTTTGCAGGCCGTTCTGCTCGTACTCGGCGCTGGCACGGGAGTACGCCGCGCCCACTTGCCACTGCGGGTCCAGGCGCAGACGCACGCCCAGGTCGGTGGCCCAGCCGCTGATGTTGTCGCTGCGCTTGGCGGTGGCAGGGCGGCTGCCGTCGGCGTTCAGCGCGTTGACCGTGTCGCGGTCGCCTTTCATGCCGGTGACGCTGGCCCAGTAGTTGACGGTGTTGGTGTTGCGCCAGTTATAGGCGTCGCTGTTGGCTTCGATGCCGAGCCAGGTCAGGTCGCCGTTTTCGCGCTTGTCCAGCGAGTCGGTGGCCACGCCCGGTTCCGGGAAGTCGAGCTTGCCGTTGTCATGGGTGTGGTGCCCGCGCAGGCCGATCCACTGGCCCGGCGTCCACTGGTAGGCGGCGTCGGCGTAAAGGTGCTGGCGGTCCTTGTCGACCGGGGACAGTTCCTTGAGGTCGGTGCGGTATTCGCTGAAGCGTTCGGCGGCGCCCACATTGGCCTTGAGCAGGGTGGTGTCGAAGGTCCAGTTCAGCGCTTCGATGTTGGTGTCGCGCCATTGGCCGTCGTCATTGCGCAGGCGCTGGCGACCGAACTTGAGAAGCTCGCCGGGGTAGGGCGTGAAGCCGCCGTACGCCACCCAGAATTCGCGCATTGCCAGGTAATTCTTTTTGGTCTTGCGGTCGCTGTTGCTGGTTTGCTGGTTCTCGTCATTGGCCGACTGTTGCAGGGTGTCGGTTTCGATGATGTCGCTGGAGGCCACGGCCTGGCCCATGGCGTAAGCGCTCCAGTTGCCGCTTTCACCGTAGATCCACGGGCGCAGGTCGATACCGATACCGTTGACGTCGCCGCCTTTCTGGGTGCCCAGGTCGCGGTCGTCCTCGGACTGGCCGGTGACTTTGACTTCCAGGCCGAAGTTCTTCGCTTCGGTGAGCGCGGCCAGGGTCGGGCACGACCACAGCAGGGCGAAGGTCAGGCCGATACCGGCCTTGACGAATGGGTTGAGCTTCATAGGGATTCCTCGCCGTCGTCTTCTTCATCCAGGGCGTGCAATTGCAGCGTGCTCTGGGCCAGGGTGCCGCGGGCGGCCAATTCCTGTTGCACCAGGCGTTGGCCTTCGGTGCGTTGCTCAGGCGTCAGCGGTGCTTCGAGCTGGCTGGCCAACTCATTGGCTTCCGGGGTGTCCTGGGCCTTGGCCAGCTGGCTGAAGACATAGGCGTTCAATGGGTCGGGCTTGGTGCCTTTGCCTTGGGAAAACAGTTGGGCGATGGCGAAGTCGGCGCTGTTCTGGCCGTTGCGCGCAGCGGTCAGCAGGTGGTCCAGGGCCTTCTGCGGATAGACCTTGCCCAGGTAGCCACGGCGGTAGATCTGGCCGAGGTAGTAGTCGGCAGCGACTTCCCTGCCCACGGCTTTTTCGAAATGCGCTTCGGCGGCCTTGGCGTCTGCCGGCACCCATTTGCCTTCGTAGTAGAGCTTGCCCAGCAGCAGTTCGGCGCGCGGCTGGTCGGCGGCGCGGCCGTTGTCCAGGTACTGCATCATCTGGTCGACGTCGCCCAGTTCCGGGAAGTCGTAGAGCAGTTGCGCCAGGCTGACCCAGGAGGCCGGGTAGCCGGGGGCGATTTTTTCCAGCAAGGCCTGGGCGGTTTTTTCATCCGGGGTGCCGAGGGTGGCATCGCCAAGCACGCGGGCAACGCTGTCGACGCGCTGCGCAGTGACGGTGCCACGGCTGTAGCCGGCTTCCAGTTGCTTGAGCAGTTCGGCCTGTTTTTCCGGCGCGGCCTGTTTCTGGTACACGGTGGCCAGCTCGACATAGCAGATGTCGGTGGTGTTGAGCGCGGCCTTGCAGATGCGCTCGACGTCAGCCAGATGCTGGTCGTAGGTGTCCTGGGTGCGATACAGCAGCACCTGGGCCAGGCCGGCTTCCGGGTAACCGGCGGCTTGCCACTTGGTGATCTGTTGCTGCGCGTTCACGTTCGGGAAACTGTGCGGGTATTGCAGGTACAGCATCGCCAGCGGGATCAGCGTGTTGCCTTCGCCATTGGCAAAGGCTTTTTTCAGCAGGCCTTCGGCTTCATGGTGCTCGGCTTCGGTGCTGCCCGGCTTGGCCACCAGCAGGCGGCCGAGGCGGGCCTGGGCGCGCGGCGAGGTGTCGGCGGCGGCGCGGTAGGTGGCTTCGGCCTGTTTGATTTGCTCGGGGTCACGGGTACCGACCTGGATATCGGCCAGGCCCACTTGGGCCTCGCTGTAACCCAGCTCCGCCAGCTGCTGGTAGTTCTGCTGGGCGGTCACGGTGTCGCCGCGCTTGAGGGCTTCGTTGGCCAGGCGCTGGTCGGGCAGGCCGGCGCAACCGGCCAGGCTCACCGCAACCGCCAGCAACGCCACCGAACCCATGTGGGAGGGGGCTTGCCCCCGATGCAGGCGACTCGGTGAATCAGGCAAACCGCGCTGATCCCATCGCGAGCAAGCCCGCTCCCACAGCGATTGTGTTGTGCTTGAAATAGGCTTCACAGGCATGTCCTCGCTTACAGACCGTGAGCCATGGCTTTGTCGATCAGCCAGTTCAGCGACGGGCCACGGTCGCTGGTGACTTCCACCGGGCGGCCGGCGTAGGCGCTGTCCAGCGGTGCATCGGGCTTGATCTGCACGCGGATGTCGGAGGACAGGTCGGCGCTGTTCAGGCTGGTGCTGCTGACGATGGTGCCGGTACGCACCTGTTCTTCATCGGCCACCTGGAAACTCACCGGCGTGCCTGGGCGCACGTCGCCGAACTGGCGATAGGTGAAGCGCGCTTCGACATTGGCCTGGGCGCCGCGTGGCACCAGTTGGAAGATCACATCGCCTTTGCTGGCGTATTGGCCGTCGGCGACCATTTGCTGGGCAACCACGCAATCGCACGGCGAGGTCAGGGTGCCGGTCATTTGCTTGCCGAACAGCTCTTCAACCTTGGCCGGTTGCAGCTGGTCTTCGTCCAGATGGCCCTTGAGGACGTCGAGCATGCTGGTGCTGAAGGTGGCCAGCGGTGCGCCTTTAGCGGCAATCGCGTCACCTTTGAGCAGGCTCTGCACGGTGCCGTCGCGCGGCATGGTCACGTTCATGCCGGGCACGCTGACCAGGCCGGCCTGGGCGTGGCTGACAAAGTACATGCCGTACACCGATTTGAAGACAAACCCGAACGCGGCCAGGCCGACGATGAAGATACCGGCGCTGAACACCACGGCGCGCAGGCGACCGAACGCGGTCATGCCGCTGCCGCCGTCCTTGACCTTGCGCGCCTTGGTGAAGTTGTCACGCTGCAGGGTGGCGAGCACGTCGCCCATGGTCACGATGTCGCCGGACAGGTGCGAGGTGATCAAGTGGCGCAGGGTGGAAATATCCTGGGCGTCGAGGTTCTGGAACTGGCAACCGGTGCGGCCGGTCTGGCGGTCGTAGGAGCGGATCTGCAGCTCCACGTCCATCGCCAGGCCGAGGTTATCGATCACAAATTGCAGGCGGCCCTTGTGCACTTCACCCACGGTCAACGGCTGGGTGGCGGTGAACGCCAGGCCGCCGGCGGACAGGTCGATCACCCGTGCTTCGGTCTGGGTGCGGTCGGTGTTGAAAAAGCGCAGCTTGGCCGGGATTTTGACCCGGGCATGTTGGCGCTGGGCTTCGGACTCGTGGACAACGTTGGCGTTTACTTGGCTATTCATCGGTGTAATTCCTAGGTTAATTCAGGCTTGGCAGGGTCAGACCATCATCAAGAGCACGGCGACGAAAATGCTGCCGGCGGAGAAGGTCATGGTCCGAGACGACCAGGTGTTGAACCAACGTTGAAAGCTGGCCAAATCGCGGGTCAGTTTGGTGTCCTGGCGGGTCCAGGACTGTTGATCAAGGCGGAAGAACACGTAGATCTTCACCAGCGCGCCCATGATCTGGTTGTAATAGAGAATGACCGGGTAAGCCGGGCCGATGGTGTGACCGGAGCACGACAGCAGCAGGGTCAGGATCAGGCGGGTGATGCCGATCCACAGCAGGTACGCGAGGATGAAGGCGCCGCCGTACTTGAAAGTGGCAATGATCGCCACGGTCAGGCCGAGCAGGGAGGTCCACATCGACACGCGCTGGTCGAACAGCACGATGCTGGTGAACACGCCCAACCGACGCACACCCAGGCCCAGGGCACGGGAGTTCTGGCGCAGGTTGTTGCCATACCAACGGAACATCAGCTTGCGGCTGGCCTTGATAAAGCTCTTTTCCGGCGGGTGTTCCACGGTGTTGATCGCGGCGTCCGGCACGTAGAAGGTGTCGTAGCCCAGGCGCATCAGGCTGAACCAGCTGGACTTGTCATCACCGGTGAGGAACTTGAAGCGGCCCAGGCGCCAGTGTTGCAGCGAGTCGCTTTCCACGTCGGCGATAAAGCCCGGGTCGGTGACCACGCTGGCACGGAACACTGACATGCGTCCGGTCATGGTCAGCACGCGCTTGGACAGGGCCATGGAGCACATGTTGATGTGGCGCTGGGCGAAGCGCAGCTTGTGCCACTCGCTCATGATGTAGCCGCCGCGCACTTCGCAGAACTCGTTGGTGGTCAGGCCACCGACGTTGCCGAACAGCTGGAACCACGGCACGGTCTTGCGCACCACGCCTTCGGCCAGCACGGTGTCGCCATCGATCACGGCCACCACGGCGCGGTCATCCGGCAGGTGGCGGGAGATGGCGCGAAAACCGAAGGCCAGGCCGTCGCGCTTGCCGGTACCGGCGATGCGCACGAAGTCGAGCTTCACGTGCTCGGGTGGGTTCATCTTCTCCCACAGGCTTTTCACCAGCAGCTCATCGGACATTTCCACCAGCGAGCAGACCACGGTGGTGGGGAAGCCGCATTCGATGGCTTCGCGGATCACCGAGCTGTAGACCTGCGCGGTGGTCAGCGCATCGATACGAAAACTGGTGACCATGAGGAACACATGGGACGGGTCGGCAGCCTTGCCCAGCTTGCGCACTTTGCGGCGCAGGTGCGGGTACACCACATACAGGAACAGCATGCCGCGAAAGAAATGCGTCGCACCCATCGAATAGCGCCAGATACCCACGGCGCCAATCAGGAAAATAAAATTCTTCGACTCGGAGTCGAACGTGCTCGCCGGCAGCAGCAGGGCGAGTCCCATCAGCAGGCTGAGAAAGAACAGCCAGCCAGCCGATTGCAGGAGTACATGTTTTAACTTGGACATAAGCGTCATCCGAAGGTGAAGAAGGCTTCAAGCCGCAGGCGCCGAGTGCGCCTGCAGCTTGAAACTCGCCGTTGCTGTTACCAGCAAATGCCTTCGGTGCGGCCGCTGACGCTGGTGGCCTTGGACATGAAGCCCACCAGGTCGACCACTTGCTTGCCGTGCGGTGCGTTATGCGCCAGGGCGCGGAATTTCTCGTCACGGTTGCCGAGGATGATCACGTCGGAGTTGTTGATCACATCGTCGAAGTCGGCGTTGAGCAGGGACGACACGTGGGGGATCTTGCCCTCGATGTAGTCCTTGTTCGCGCCGTGGACACGGGCGTACTCGACGTTGCTGTCGTAGATGCTCAGGTCATAGCCCTTGCCGATCAGCATTTCGGCCAGTTCCACCAGCGGGCTTTCGCGCAGGTCATCGGTGCCGGCCTTGAAGCTCAGGCCCAGCAGGGCGATTTTGCGCTTGTCGTGGCTGGAGACGATGTCGAAGGCGTTCTGCACCTGGGACTCGTTGCTGCGCATCAGCGAGTTGAGCAGCGGCGCTTCCACATCCAGCGAACCTGCGCGGTAGGTCAGGGCGCGCACGTCCTTTGGCAGGCACGAGCCGCCGAACGCGAAGCCAGGGCGCATGTAGTACTGGGACAGGTTGAGGGTTTTGTCCTGGCAGACCACTTCCATCACTTCGCGACCGTCGACGCCGACGGCCTTGGCAATGTTGCCGATCTCGTTGGCGAAGGTCACTTTGGTGGCGTGCCACACGTTGCAGGTGTACTTGATCATCTCGGCAACGGCGATGTCCTTGCGGATGATCGGTGCGTCGAGTTCTTCGTACAGCGACTGCAGGACGTCGCCGGAGGCTTTGTCGAACTCGCCGATAACGGTCATCGGCGGCAGGTCGTAGTCGGCGATGGCAGTGGATTCACGCAGGAATTCCGGGTTGACCGCGACGCCGAAGTCGACGCCGGCCTTTTTGCCCGAGCAGTCTTCGAGAATCGGGATGACCACGTTGGCCACGGTGCCTGGCAGCACGGTGCTGCGCACTACCACGGTATGACGGGTGGCCTTGTCACGCAGCACAAAACCGATTTCGCGGCACACGGCTTCGATGTAGTCCAGTTCCAGGTCGCCGTTCTTCTTGCTTGGCGTACCGACGCAGATCATCGACAGGTCGGTGTCACGAATCGCTTCGGCGAAGTCGGTAGTGCCACGCAGTCGGCCGGTTTCGATACCCTGGCTCAACAGCTCGCCCAGACCGGGTTCAACGATAGGCGATTTGCCAGCGTTGATCAGGTCGATCTTGTCCTTGGAAATGTCTACGCCAACCACATCGTGGCCACGGGCAGACAGGCAACCGGCACAGACTGCGCCAACGTAACCCAAACCAAATATGCTGATGCGCATCGCAATTACCTCTGTATTTAAATCAGTGCCATTAGATGGCCGGAGTTCATGTTTGCAAGCGTCATTAATGCCGCGAAAGTTAGGCGAATAGACGCCGACTTGCCGCATACAGGCATGTTGAATAACGAGTGACTAACGATTGCACTCAAGTTGTGCGCAACGTGGCCTTATTATTGGGGCCTGCCCTCAAATGCAGCCAGCCTTCCTGGGAGAAGGACGTGGCGCCAGTGCCGCAAAGCCTTGATAGTGGCTATAAGCCTTTAATTATCAATAGCTTGGGTAGTCTCACTGACCCATCAGGGGAAGCTCGGCCTTGGCCTTATAGTGTGTGGCAATGCATCCTTATCGCCGCTCTTAACTAGTGGGTTGGTGTTGTGACCCCTGAGCGAAAGTTGATGTGACAACTTCGCTACTTCCGTTGGTCTGCCATGTAAGTCATCTCCTACAGAAACATAGAATTTCGTTACCGGTGGTATGAGCAGTGCTTTGAGGTGAAGTTCCTGGCCGCTCATCCTGTTTCTGGAAATTTCTTGAAATATTAGAAAAGATGGCACTGGTATTATATTGATAGCACTTGCTATTTAAGCCAGTAGTCATGGGGACATGATGCGCAAAGATAGTTTTGTGCCACTAGTGTTTTGGAAAAGTGGTGCCACTACGAAAAAAAACGCCGAATGTCGAGTGAAAGATTTTTCAGGATTTCATGTGAATTTTTTTTGACGCCAATAAAACGCCATTTCGTGGCGTGAGAGGCGGGTAGAAAAGTGGGAGGCTGCGTGCTCCCACCTGTGGATGTCAGTGTCGATCAGGCTCTATTGCGGTGCGTGATCGCGCAGGAACACCAGCTTGTCCGGTTTGGACTGCTCTGCATTGAAGCGATAGCCCTGCACGTCAAACTCCTTGAGCCTGGCCGGATCGTTGATGCGTTCTTCGATGACAAAGCGGCTCATCATGCCCCGGGCTTTTTTCGCGTAGAAGCTGATGATCTTGTACTGGCCGTTCTTCAGGTCCTTGAACTCGGTGTTGATGATCCGCGCCTTCAGGGCCGGGCGCTTGACCGCCGAGAAGTATTCGTTGGAAGCCAGGTTGAGCAGCACGTCATCGCCTTGTGCGGCCAGCGCTTCATTGAGCCATTCGCTGATGCGCGTGCCCCAGAAGGCGTACAGGTCCTTGCCACGGGCGTTGGCGAGTTTGGTGCCCATTTCCAGGCGGTACGGCATCATCAGGTCTAGCGGGCGCAGCAGGCCGTAGAGGCCCGAGAGCATGCGCAGGTGGTCCTGGGCGTAGCTGAAATCGTCGTCGCTGAGGGTGTCGGCGTTGAGGCCGGTGTAGACGTCGCCCTTGAACGCGAGCAGCGCCTGCTTGGCGTTTTCGGGGGTGAAGGAGGGCGTCCAGCTGCCGAAGCGCGCGGCGTTGAGGCCGCCGATCTTGTCGGAAACGTGCATCAACTCGCTGATTTGCGCCGGGGTCAGTTGGCGCAGTTGTTCGATCAGTTCCTGGGAGTGGTCGAGGTATTGCGGTTGGGTGAAGCGCTGGGTAGCCGGGGGGGATTCGAAGTCTAGGGTTTTGGCGGGGGAAATGACCGTCAGCATGGGTTGGCTCCTTTAGTCGTTGGGGGATTGTAGGGGGTTGCGGGGATTGGGGGTATATCCGTTGCTGCGGTAATGGCTGATAGGGGTTCCGCCCTTGCGGCGCGCCCAATAGCCGACCGGAATGGTTTGCCGAGCGCTGTGCAAAATGTGGGAGGGGGCTTGCTCCCGATAGCAGTGGGTCAGCTACCAATAAGCTGACTGACCCACCCTCATCGGGAGCAAGCCCCCTCCCACATTTGGATCTCCATTTGTCTGATGGATATCACACTGCTTTTGATCTGCTTGGCTCTGGCTTTTGATCTTGATCTCAAGTGCCCCGTCAACCACGCTGGCCTGCGTTTGGGCATGCCGAGCCTAAGCGAGGCACCGAGTGGTGGGCACCCACCCCAATCCCACGAGTCGATCAGCTATAGTGCCCAACAATTCCGGAAGGGAGTCCCCCTGTGCGATTAGCACTCTTATTGTCTGCATATCTGCTATGCCTGAACGCCCAAGCCGCCCCCGCTGACGTCGCCAGCCTGGACCGCGGCACCTGGCCCGAAAAGCTCGGCAGCCCGGCGCTGTTCGACGTAGCTTCACGCGCCGAAATCCTGATGTTCTCCCGCAGCCTGTTGGCCAGCGAGTCCCTCGATGAGCCCGCGCTCAAACAGCGCCTGGGCTTGAAGATCATCAACCTGGCCGCCATCGACGATCTGCGCCACCAACTGTGGAAACGCCTGCTGGCCAACTACACCTTCGCCCAGCAGAGCTGCGAGGAAGATGCCTCGTTCTGCTACCTGGTGGAGAGCATGGACGACCTGCGCGAGCAGGCCGGCAAGCTGCAGCTCAGCGAAGACTCCTTTTATATAGGCTGGGCCGCACCGAGCCATGCCTTCCATGAGCGTTACCTGGACGAATTACTGCGCAAGGCGGCCCTGTTCCCGCAGATCAGCAGCGAAGTTGCGCGCTTCGGCGACCATGAACGCAACGGCGACGAATTCAATGACCGCCTGTTCCTGCTCACCTTCGACGGCGGCCCGGCAGCGGTCGGCGGCAATACCGACTGGCTCACCGATTACCTGCGCAAACAGAAAATGAACGCGACCTTCTTCGTGCTCGGCAGCAGCCTGCAAACCCGTGTGGAGCGCAGTTCGGCCAGTGACGTGCAGGCGTTGTATCAGGGGCAGTGCGTGGGGACTCAGGGTTGGCAGTACCGTTCCCACAGCCACTGGGTCGACTGGCAAAGCTCCATCACCCGCAGCGCCACGCTGGCGCAGAACCTGATGCCGGAAAACTATGTGCCGCAGTTCCGGCCGCCGTATGGGCAGCGCCGTGCCGACAGCCAGGGCTTTTTCCAGTCCCAGGGCTTGCAGGTGGCGTTGTGGGATATCGACTCCCAGGACGAGCCGGGCAAACTCAAGGCCGATGAGTCGGCGCAGCGGGTGCTCACTCTCATGCTGTTATGGCGCAAAGGCGTGATCGTATTCCACGACACCCAGGACCGGGCGCGGTTGGCAGTGCCGATGTTGTTGCATGAAACGGCGCAGAGCGGGCTGGGATGGCAGGACTGTCGGGAGGCGTTTCGCTGAAAAGCGCAAGTGCCCGGCCCTGTTGGGTATGAGGCGTTTTTGCGGTGAATTTTCGAAGTATTTCAAGGCAGGCGGACTTCCGACTTTAGCGGGGTAGATGGCACTCGGCTAGTGCTATTCGTCATCCTGAAAAATAAACTTCAAAAAAGCGTCAAAGTGCTTTTTTCTGTCATGGGTTTTGCGGTATTACGAAGTCAGACCGCCGAACCCTGCAACACAGGTGGCGTCTTCCAAGACTCCTCCTGTGGGCAATGCACTTGACGTCACTCAGGTGTGCGCGGTGGTCGAATCGAGGCGCAGCACCGCTCAGGTATTGCGTCGAATGGCTCCCACAAAGGTGACCGAGTATGGATGATCATGGACGTAACCCTTCTTCCGACCAGCCAATCCTTTATGTGCTTGATACCAACGTATTGATCCACGATCCGAACGCACTGCTCAACTTCGAAGAACACCACGTCGCCATCCCCATGATCGTGCTTGAGGAACTCGACAAACTCAAAAGCGGGCACCACAGCGTGGCCGCCGAATGCCGCCAGGCCATTCGCTTGATCGACAAGACGCTGGGCGAGGCTTCGCCCGAAGACGTTGAAGTAGGCGTGCCGATCCAGCGTGGCAAAAGCGGACCCAAGGGCCTGCTGTCGATCCTGATGAGCAAGCGCGGCGAGCCCAACAGCCTGCTGCCGGAAAACCTCAACGACAACAAGATCATCAACCAATTGATCGACCTGCACGCGCGCGACAAGGACCTGCGCCTGGTGCTGGTGACCAAAGACATCAACATGCGCCTCAAGGCCCGCGCCTGCGGGATCGCGGCCGAGGATTACAGCACCGACCAACTGGTCGACGACGTGTCGATGCTCTCGCGCGGGTATCACACGGTGCCGGGCTCGTTCTGGGACCTGGTGGCCAAGGTCGAGACCCGTCAGGACCATGGCCGTACCTGGCACCAGGTGCAGTTGATCGACAATCTGCCATCCGTGCACATCAACGAGTTCATCATCGACGAACAGGGTTTTGTAGGCTGGATCAAAGAGATCCAGGTCGACAAGCTGCTGATCCTCGACCTGCATCAGGAGCCCCTGTTGCACCAGGAAGCCTGGGGCCTGAAACCGCGTGACATCTACCAGAGCCTGGCGCTGTATGCGTTGCTCGACCCGGACATTCACCTGGTCAACCTGACCGGAGCCGCAGGCTCGGGGAAAACCATCCTCGCCCTGGCGGCCGCCATCGAGCAGACCATGGTCACCAAGCGCTATCGCCGCATTATCGCGACCCGCAGTGTGCAGGGCCTGGACCAGGAGATCGGCTTTTTGCCCGGCACCGAGGCGGAGAAAATGGAGCCGTGGCTGGGGGCGATCACCGACAACCTCGAAGCCTTGCACATGGATGATGAAAACACCCATGGCAGCGTCGACTACATCCTCAGCAAAGTGCCGTTGCAGTTCAAATCCCTCAACTACATTCGAGGTCGCAGCTTCCAGCAGAGCCTGATCCTGATCGATGAATGCCAGAACCTCACGCCGCACCAGATGAAAACCATCATCACCCGTGCCGGCGCCGGTTCCAAAGTGGTGTGCCTGGGCAACCTGGCGCAGATCGACACCCCTTACCTGTCCGCGACCAGCTCCGGGCTGACTTACCTGACGGAACGCTTCAAGGACTTCCCGAACGGCGTGCACATTGCGCTGCAAGGGGTACCCCGCTCGATTCTGGCTGAATACGCAGAGTCGCATCTCTGAGTAGCAAGCTTTAAGCTACAAGCCGCAAGCGGGTCCAGTGAGCTTTTCACTTGCCGCTTGCAGCTTGTAGCTTTTTTTGCTGCCTCAAGGAGGCCCCGTGCTGACTCATCTCGATTCCCAAGGTCGTGCCCATATGGTCGACGTCACCGACAAGTCCGTGACGTTCCGTGAGGCGGTGGCCCAAGCGCGGGTGCGCATGTTGCCGGCCACCCTGCAAATGATTGTCGACGGCGCCCACCCCAAGGGCGACGTGTTCGCCGTGGCCCGCATCGCCGGGATCCAGGCGGCAAAAAAAACCAGTGATCTGATCCCTCTGTGCCACCCGCTGATGCTCACCGGCGTCAAGGTCGAACTCAGCGCCGAAGGCGTGGATACCGTGTGCATCGTGGCGCGCTGCAAACTCTCCGGCCAGACTGGCGTGGAGATGGAGGCCCTGACCGCCGCCAGTGTTGCCGCGCTGACGATCTACGACATGTGCAAGGCCGTGGACCGTGGCATGACCATCGAAAGCGTGCGTCTGCTGGAAAAGCACGGCGGCAAGAGCGGGCATTTCAAGGCGGATGAGCAATGAGCATCAATGTGCTGTTTTTTGCGCGCTACGCCGAAGCGGTGGGCTTTGATTCGCTGGAGATGGAGGGCGATTTCGCCACCGTCGATGCAGTGCGCCTGGCGTTGGCGAGCGACCCTGAATTCGCAGTGCTCAACGAGAGCAGCTTGATGTGTGCGCGCAACGAGGAATTGTGCGACCTCAATGAACCGGTGCAGGCCGGTGATGAAATCGCGTTTTTCCCGCCCGTGACCGGAGGCTGAACATGGCGATTCGTGTGCAGGCCGGCGCCTTTGACCCGGGCGCCGAGGTCAATGCGATGCACGCGGCCAATGCCGGTGTGGGCGCGGTGGTCAGTTTTGTCGGCTATGTGCGCGACTTCAATGACGGGCGCGATGTGTCGGGGATGTTTCTCGAGCACTATCCCGGCATGACCGAAAAGGCCCTGGCGAAAATCGGCGTGGAGGCCGAGCAGCGCTGGCCGTTGCTCAAGCTGGAAGTGCTGCACCGCATTGGCGCGCTGCAGCCGGGCGAGCCGATTGTGTTCGTCGCGGCCGCCAGTGCGCATCGCCAGGCTGCGTTTGATGCCTGTGCGTTTGTGATGGATTACCTGAAGACCCGGGCGCCGTTC
Source organism: Pseudomonas sp. MH9.3 (assembly GCF_034354675.1). Taxonomy (NCBI): domain Bacteria; kingdom Pseudomonadati; phylum Pseudomonadota; class Gammaproteobacteria; order Pseudomonadales; family Pseudomonadaceae; genus Pseudomonas; species Pseudomonas sp. MH9.3. The sequence goes on from NZ_CP133785.1 coordinate 4,824,730, forward strand.
TGGAAGAAGGAAAACACGCCGGACGGGGCGCGTTGGGTGGAAGGGCGCAGCAGTGATCACGCGGCAGCGGATCGCTGGAAATAGCCAGCCGGACACATATCTCAACACCAGCAGAGATCAAAATGTGGGAGGGGGCTTGCTCCCGATAGCGGTGGATCAGTCACAACATCATTGACTGACAACCTGCTATCGGGAGCAGGCCCCCTCCCACATTGTTGACCGCGTTTTAGCCCTTATGGGCGTTTGCGATCCACAGCCCGCAATAGATGCGTCGACGGCGTTTCACAGCTGATCTTGCGCCCCAGCAGCGTCTCGATCGACGGCAACTGATACGAGTCATCTTCCCCGGCAAAGCTGATCGACACGCCAGCGGCACCCGCACGACCGGTCCGGCCGATGCGGTGCACGTAGTCGTCCGGCACTTCCGGCAGGGTGAAGTTGATCACGTGGCTGATGCCGTCAATGTGAATCCCGCGTCCGGCCACGTCGGTGGCCACCAGCACGCGAATCTTGCCTTCGCGGAAGCCTTCGAGGGTCTTGATGCGCTTGTGTTGCGGCACATCGCCCGACAGTTGCGCGGCGTTGACGCCATCGCGCACCAGGCGCTCCTCGATGCGGCGCACTTCGTCCTTGCGGTTGGCGAACACCATCACGCGCTCCCAACCGTTGTCGTTGATCAGGTTGTAGAGCAGCTTGTACTTGTCGGCACCGGCCACGGCGTAGATGTGCTGTTCGACGTTTTCGCTGGCGACGTTCAGCGCTTCGATCTCGACGATGGACGGGTCAGTGGTCCACTGCTTGGCGAGGTTCATCACGTCTTCGGTGAAGGTCGCGGAGAACAGCAGGGTCTGACGTTCGTCTTTTGGCGGGGTCTGGCGAATGATCTGACGCACTTGCGGGATGAAGCCCATGTCGAGCATGCGGTCGGCTTCGTCCAGCACCATCACTTCGACCATGTCCAGGTGCACGTCGCCGCGCTGGTTGAAGTCGAGCAGGCGGCCTGGCGTGGCCACGAGGATGTCGCAGTGGCGGGCTTCGAGGTGCTTGAGTTGCTTGTCGAAGTCCATGCCGCCCACGAACGTCATGACGTTGAGGCCGGTGTACTTGGTCAGGTCGGCGGCGTCCTTGGCGATCTGCACCACCAGCTCGCGGGTGGGGGCGATGATCAGTGCGCGCGGTTCACCCATATAGCGCTCTTTGGGCGGTGGCGTCTGCAGCAGCTGGGTGATGATCGAGATGAGAAACGCGGCGGTCTTGCCGGTGCCGGTCTGGGCGCGGCCGATGGCGTCCTTGCCGGCGAGGGTGAAGCCCAGCACCTGCGCCTGGATCGGCGTGCAGTACGGGAAGCCCAGGTCCTGGATGGCGTGCATCAGTTCCGGGGCGAGCTTGAAATCGTGGAAGCGGGTCTTGCCTTCCTGAGGCTCGACGACGAAGTCTTCGAGTTTCCAGGGGATGACTACCGGTTTGGGCTTGGGCGCACGTTCGCGAGGTGGCCTGGGAGCGGCGACGGGTTCCACCGCTGCGGCAGGTTCAGGCGGTTGGGCAATCGGCGCGCTGCGTCCTGGCTGATGAGCGTCCGTGCGCCGAGGGGCGGCAGGAACAGGCGCACTGGCAACTGGCGCGAGCGGCTCAGCCTCGCTTTTGCCGAACATCTTCTTGAGTGCTTTGAGCACGGTGATCTCATTAATGGGTTAAGGAATGTACGCCGGCCAGTGTAATGCAAGAATCGGGCGCGGCGTAGTGCGTCTGTCATACGGCTACATAAAGGCCGGGTTCAGCTCAGTCGCGCGAGCAACCAGGCACCGATGTCGTGAATCTCCTGAGGTAACACTTCGTGGCCCATTGGGTATTCCTGCCATGTCACGGTGACACCACGGCTCTTCAAATGCTCGAAGGCGCTGCGGCCCATGGCGTTCTGTACCACCTCGTCGTACTGGCCATGCAGGCACAGCGCCGGAATACGCTGTTGGCTGGCGGACAAGTGCAGCTCGTCGTCGAAGGTAGGCGCATAGGTGGAGAGGGCGATCACGCCACCCAACGGCCCCTGCCAGTTCAGATACGCGGTATGAAATACCACTGCGCCGCCCTGGGAAAAGCCTGCGAGAAAAATCCGCGAGGCGTCTATTCCGGTTCTCTTCTGCGCTTCGATGAGGTCCGTGACCCTCTGCGTGGACGCGTCCAGCTCTTCCAGGCTGATCGAGCGTGCCGGGCTCATGGCCTTGATGTCGTACCAGCTGGGCATCGCGTAACCGCCATTGATGGTCACCGCGCGGGTCGGCGCCTGGGGCAGCACGAAGCGGGTCGACAGCAGGGTTTCCTGCAGCGCTTCGGCCACCGGCATGAAGTCGTAGCGATCAGCGCCCAGGCCATGCAGCCAGATAACGCAGGCGTCTGCGGGCTTGGCGGGCTGAAGAATCAAGGGGTCGGTCATGTCTGCTCCATAAATGTGCGGGCGCTCCGATTGGGTGCGTCGGAACGGTGCGTAGCGGGTTGATCTGTTAACAAAGTGTCGCAAGGTTGAATCTTTTGCTCTTGACCCTGTGCTGAATCGACTCAGTCGTCACTCTGGTACGGCGCTTGCTATGCACAGAGCGATGTCAGGTCTCTTTCACGTCGGTAACACTATCAGTGACGCCGCTTGTGGGATAGCAACTGGACTTATAGCGACAGCCTCAAACCGTTTGACCCCAAAAAAAGCCAACACGGGTCAAAGTCGCCTCAAAAGGGTGCGGTGGGGTTCGAGCTCCGACACAACAAGAGCAAAACTGGAGGTTTGAATGAAGGTATTGAAATCCACCCTGGCCATCGTCACTGCGGCCGCTGTATTGGGTGTCAGTGGTTTTGCCCAAGCTGGTGCCACCCTGGACGCCGTGCAGAAGAAAGGCTTTGTGCAATGTGGCGTGAGTGACGGCCTGCCGGGTTTCTCGGTACCGGATGCCAGCGGCAAGATCCTCGGGATCGACGCTGACGTGTGCCGCGCCGTAGCCGCTGCCGTCTTTGGCGACGCGACCAAGGTCAAGTTCAGCCAGTTGAATGCCAAGGAGCGTTTCACCGCGCTGCAATCGGGCGAAGTCGACATTCTGTCGCGCAACACCACCATGACCAGCTCTCGCGATGCGGGCATGGGCCTGAAATTCCCGGGCTTCATCACCTACTACGATGGCATCGGCTTTCTGGTAAACAACAAGCTGGGCGTTAAAAGTGCCAAGGAACTGGACGGTGCAACCATCTGTATCCAGGCCGGTACCACCACCGAGCTGAACGTTTCCGACTACTTCCGCGGCAACAACCTCAAATACACCCCGATCACCTTCGACACCTCCGATGAAAGCGCCAAGTCGCTGGAATCCGGGCGTTGCGACGTGCTGACCTCCGACAAGTCCCAACTGTTCGCCCAGCGCAGCAAGTTGGCTTCGCCGAAGGACTACGTGGTGCTGCCGGAAACCATTTCCAAGGAACCGCTGGGCCCGGTCGTGCGTAACGGCGACGACGAGTGGCTGGCCATCGTGCGCTGGGTTGGCTACGCCATGCTCAACGCTGAAGAAGCCGGCATCACCTCGAAAAACGTTGAAGCCGAAGCCAAGTCCACCAAGAACCCGGACGTTGCACGTCTGCTCGGTGCCGACGGCGAATACGGCAAAGACCTGAAAGTGAAGAAAGACTGGGTCGTGCAGATCGTCAAGCAAGTCGGTAACTACGGCGAAGTGTTCGAGCGCAACCTGGGCAAGAGCACCCCGCTGGAAATCGACCGCGGCCTGAACGCACTGTGGAACAACGGCGGCATCCAGTACGCACCCCCTGTGCGCTGATCGCTGATGGTTCTGTCACCCGGTGGGCCAACCGCCGGGTGATGTTCTGTTCCATTCTTTTCGGGGCACTTCATGCAAAATCAAATCGGCGCACCCAAGCAGAAGCTCAGCTTCAGCGATCCCAAAGTGCGTGCGTGGCTCTTCCAGATCATCACGATTGTGGCGGTGGTCTCGCTGGGCTGGTACCTCTTCAACAATACGCAAACCAACCTTCAGCACCGGGGCATCACCTCGGGGTTCGACTTTCTTGAGCGCAGTGCCGGCTTCGGCATCGCGCAGCACCTGATCGACTACACCGAATCGGACAGCTATGCCCGGGTGTTTGTGATCGGCTTGCTCAACACCTTGCTGGTGACCGTGATCGGTGTGGTCCTGGCGACCCTGCTCGGCTTCATCATCGGCGTGGCGCGCCTGTCGCCCAACTGGATGATCAACAAGCTGGCGACGGTGTATGTGGAAGTGTTCCGCAACATCCCGCCATTGCTGCAGATTCTGTTCTGGTACTTCGCGGTGTTCCTGACCATGCCGGGGCCGCGCGCCAGTCACAACTTCGGCGATACCTTCTTCGTCAGCAGCCGTGGCCTGAACATGCCGGCAGCGCTGGTCGCCGATGGGTTCTGGCCGTTCGTGATCAGTGTGGTACTCGCCATCGTCGCCATCGTGCTGATGACGCGCTGGGCCAACAAGCGCTTCGAGGCCACGGGCGTACCGTTCCACAAGTTCTGGGCCGGTCTTGCACTGTTCATCGTGATCCCGGCGTTGTGCGCCTTGATCTTCGGCGCGCCGCTGCACTGGGAAATGCCCAAACTGCAAGGCTTCAACTTCGTTGGCGGCTGGGTATTGATCCCCGAACTGCTGGCGCTGACGTTGGCGCTGACGGTCTATACGGCGGCGTTCATTGCCGAGATCGTGCGTTCGGGCATCAAGTCCGTCAGCCACGGCCAGACCGAAGCCGCGCGCTCCCTGGGCCTGCGCCCCGGGCCGACGCTGCGCAAGGTGATCATCCCGCAGGCGCTGCGGGTGATCATTCCGCCGCTGACCAGCCAATACCTGAACCTGGCGAAAAACTCGTCACTGGCCGCCGGTATCGGTTACCCGGAAATGGTTTCGCTGTTTGCCGGCACGGTGCTCAACCAGACCGGCCAGGCGATTGAAGTCATTGCCATCACCATGAGCGTGTACCTGGCGATCAGCATCAGCATTTCCCTGCTGATGAACTGGTACAACAAGCGCATTGCGCTGATCGAGCGGTGAGGAAACCTGCATGAGTTCGCATACGTTCAAACCTGATATGCCGCCGCCGAACAAAGTCTTCGGGCCGATGGCATGGATGCGCGCCAACCTGTTCTCCAGCTGGCTCAATACCCTGCTGACCCTGTTGGCGTTTTACCTGATTTATTTGGTGGTCCCGCCGATCCTCAGCTGGGCCATCCTCGACGCCAACTGGGTGGGTACGACTCGTGCCGACTGCACCAAGGAGGGCGCCTGCTGGGTGTTCATCCAACAGCGCTTCGGGCAGTTCATGTACGGCTACTACCCGGGCGACCTGCGCTGGCGCGTGGATCTCACCGTGTGGCTGGCCATCGTTGGCGTGGCGCCGTTGTTCATCTCGCGCTTCCCGCGCAAGGCGATCTACGGCCTGGGCTTTCTGGTGCTGTACCCGATCATCGCGTTCTTCCTGCTGCACGGCGGCGCCTTCGGCCTGACCAACGTGGCGACCAGCCAATGGGGCGGCCTGATGCTGACCCTGGTGATCGCCACGGTCGGCATCGCCGGCGCCTTGCCGCTGGGCATCGTGCTGGCGCTGGGACGGCGCTCGAACATGCCGGCGATTCGGGTGGTCTGCGTGACCTTCATCGAGTTCTGGCGGGGCGTGCCGTTGATCACGGTGCTGTTCATGTCGTCGGTGATGCTGCCGTTGTTTTTGCCCGAAGGCATGGGCATCGACAAACTGCTGCGGGCGTTGATCGGCGTGATCCTGTTCCAGTCGGCCTATGTGGCCGAAGTGGTGCGCGGCGGTCTGCAAGCCATTCCTAAAGGTCAGTACGAAGCGGCTGCGGCGATGGGCCTGGGTTACTGGCGCAGCATGGGCCTGGTGATTCTGCCGCAAGCGCTGAAGATGGTGATCCCCGGCATCGTCAACACGTTTATCGCGTTGTTCAAGGACACTAGCCTTGTGATCATCATCGGCCTGTTCGACCTGCTCAACAGCGTCAAGCAAGCCGCCGCCGACCCGAAATGGTTGGGTATGGCCACTGAGGGCTACGTGTTCGCTGCCCTGGTGTTCTGGATTTTCTGTTTTGGTATGTCGCGCTATTCCATTCATTTGGAACACAAGCTCGACACAGGCCACAAGCGTTAGGAGTTGATGTGATGAGCGAAGCGATCAAACAGCCTGTGAGCCCTGAAGGCATTATCCAGATGCAGGGCGTCAACAAGTGGTACGGCCAGTTCCACGTGTTGAAAGACATCAACCTCAACGTCAAGCAGGGCGAGCGAATCGTGCTGTGCGGCCCGTCGGGGTCGGGCAAGTCCACCACCATCCGCTGCCTCAACCGTCTGGAAGAGCACCAGCAGGGCCGCATCGTGGTCGATGGCGTGGAGCTGACCAACGACCTCAAGCAGATCGAAGCGATCCGCCGTGAAGTCGGCATGGTGTTCCAGCACTTCAACCTGTTCCCGCACCTGACCATCCTGCAGAACTGCACGCTGGCGCCGATGTGGGTGCGCAAGATGCCCAAGCGCAAGGCCGAGGAAATCGCCATGCACTACCTGGAGCGCGTGCGCATTCCGGAGCAGGCGCACAAGTTTCCGGGGCAACTCTCCGGCGGCCAGCAACAGCGTGTGGCGATTGCCCGCGCGCTGTGCATGAAACCCAAGATCATGCTGTTCGACGAACCGACTTCAGCGCTTGATCCCGAGATGGTGAAAGAGGTTTTGGACACCATGATCGGCCTGGCCGAAGACGGCATGACCATGTTGTGCGTGACCCACGAAATGGGCTTCGCGCGCACCGTGGCCAACCGCGTGATCTTCATGGACAAGGGCGAGATCGTGGAACAGGCGGCGCCGAATGACTTCTTCGACAATCCGCAGAATGATCGGACCAGGTTGTTCTTGAGCCAGATTTTGCATTGATCGAAGCGTGAATGAATAAACCCGGCCTGGCGCCGGGTTTGTTTTTTGGGGCTAGGACGCCTTGAGTGCTTCTGCGTCGTCGTTCACGGTGTAGGTGAAGGCGCCACGCAGATCAGCGCCGTCTGCCAGGATCTTCGCATCCGCAAGCAAGTGCGGGTGACGATCCAGAAGCCGCATCAGCAGTACCAACGGTTTGGGGGCAAGCAACTCGCCACGTTCGTAGCGAGAGAATGCGTTGTGACCGCCGCCGGACAGCAACTCCACCGCTTCCTTTTGTGTCAGGTGCAGTTTGCGGCGGATGCGTTTCATCTCGGCGCCGATCATTTGCCGAGCGGCGAGGATCAACTCATCCTTTGCTTGGCCGTAGCGGTCTGCGCTGTCGTTGTCCTGGTCCCAGAATCCGTCGCCGCATACCTTGCATTCCCAGCCTGATAGATTGTCGATCCGACGTTCCATGCCCTTGATGCTGATGGTTTCGCTGCGACCCTCGAAGTGGTGCAATGCGTCGGGGGCGCCGCAGATGTAGCACAGCTCTGCTTTTTTCATGGATTTTTCTCCTTGAAAGAGACTACCGGAGGTCTACCGTTTGTTCGGTACGTGACCTTGATGTAAATCTGCGTGCCTGTTGAGTGAGTGTGGTACACGTCCTGCCAGACTCGATGGTCTCCATAAGTGGTCATCGACTTGTACAACATCCAGTTCTGTAACTCATAAATGACGGCCTGCATGTCTTCGATGCTATAGCCAAGAGCCTCACCGCACTCCTCTGCCGTGCGGGTAAACGCTTTCCTGCCAAGCCGCCTCACATCCGCCTTTATCACCGCCAAATCGTAATGAGGTGTGTACTTTTCCATAAGACACCTGAGTCCAATAATTACCCTATAAGGGTAATTTTACCAATCGAAAATACTGCTCCTTTTCCTGCTTCAGAACCCTAGTGCCTTGCCTTTGTAGGCAACTCCGAATAGGTTGTAGGAAAATTCATCCTATGATTGGACGAAAGCACGAAATCCATGACAGACATCGCCCCCCTGATCAAACGCTCCCTGGTCGACCAGGCCTTGGAGCAACTGCGCTGGCGTATCACCGAAGGCAAATGGGCCATCGGCGAGCGCCTGCCCACCGAGCCGGAGTTGTCCGCCGAGCTGGGCATCAGCCGCAATACCGTGCGCGAGGCGATGCGTGTATTGGCGTTTTCCGGGTTGATCGAAATTCGCCAGGGTGACGGCAGTTACCTGCGTTCGATGAGTGACCCACTGGGCACGATGCGTGTGCTGTCCCATTGCTCCCTGGAGCAAGCGCAAGAGACGCGGCAGATTCTGGAAGTGCAAGCGATCGGCCTTGCAGCCCTGCGCCGTACCGAGCACGACCTCAAGGTCTTGCGGGTGGCACTCGAGGCCAGCGCCGCGCTGTACCACGGCGACCTGGAGGCCTATATCAGCGCCGACCTGGTCTTCCACCAATACTTGGTGGATGCCGCGCACAACACCGCGTTGAGCGAGCTGTACCAATACTTTTCCGCGATCGTCGGCGCGCAGTTGCGCCAGACCCTGAACATCACGCCACGTCGCCAGGCGGTGTTCGACCTGCACACCGAACTGCTCGATGCGGTGGAACAGCAAGATCCGCAGCGCGCCAAATCCCTCTGCCGGCAGTTGATCAATGAACCGTAAAACCAAACCTGCGACCGAACTCGAAGAACTGTTGATCGACGCTGAAATCGACGACGAGGTGGTGCAGCACAGCCATCCGGTCGTCACGCGGCCTTGGTTGCTGTTGCTGGGGTTGATCCTGGTGGCGCTGAATCTGCGTCCGGCGTTATCGAGCCTGGCTCCGCTGCTCAGCCAGGTGTCCGACAGCCTTGGATTATCGGCAGCCAGGGCCGGGTTGCTGACCACCTTGCCGGTGCTGTGCCTGGGCCTGTTCGCGCCGCTGGCGCCGATCCTGGCACGGCGCTTTGGCGCCGAGCGCGTGGTGCTGGGGATTTTGCTGATGCTGGCCGCTGGTATTACGCTGCGCAGCGCGTTCGGTGAGGCGGGCCTGTTTAGCGGCAGCCTGATCGCCGGTGCCAGCATCGGCATCATCGGCGTGTTGTTGCCGGGTATCGTCAAGCGCGACTTCGCCAGGCAGGCCGGTGCCATGACCGGTGTGTACACCATGGCCCTGTCCCTGGGGGCGGCGCTGGCGGCGGGGGCGACGGTGCCGTTGAGCCATTACTTTGCCGACAGCTGGTCGCTTGGCCTGGGCTTCTGGATGCTGCCGGCGCTTATCGCGGCGTTGTTCTGGTTGCCCCAGGCCCGGCACAAACACACCGCTCACCCTGTGGCTTCGCGGGTCAAAGGTCTGTTGCGCGATCCGCTGGCCTGGCAAGTGACCCTGTACATGGGGCTGCAATCGTCGCTGTCATATATCGTGTTTGGCTGGATGCCATCGATTCTGATCGACCGGGGCCTGAATGCGACGGACGCGGGGTTGGCGCTGTCTGGATCCATCGTCTTGCAACTGCTCAGCGCACTGACCGCGCCGTGGCTGGCCACGCGGGGCAAGGATCAGCGCCTGGCGATCGTGATGGTGATGCTAATGACGCTCGGTGGCTTGTTCGGCTGCCTGTACGCGCCGATCGACGGCCTCTGGGGTTGGGCGGTTTTGCTCGGCCTGGGGCAGGGTGGCACGTTCAGCCTGGCGCTGACCCTGATTGTGCTGCGTTCGCGGGACGCACACGTGGCGGCCAGCCTCTCGGGCATGGCCCAGGGTTTCGGCTACACCCTGGCGTCGATGGGGCCGCTGGCCGTGGGTTTGATCCACGACTGGAGCGGCGGCTGGAGCGCGGTCGGCTGGGCGTTCGGCGTGATCGGGGTGGCCGCCATCATCGCCGGCCTTGGCGCTGGCCGCGCGCTGTACGTGGGTGCCGGCCGCGCGCGGCGCTGAGGGCTACAGGTATTTGACTTCCAGCGTGGCTGAGCCGTCGATCGGCAGCTCATAGTCCACGTTCAGGTTGTCGGCGCGATAGATGATGGTGTCGACGCGCAGGTCGACCACCAGGTCTTTGGCCGGTAATACCTGGGAGGCATCGTCCTGCGTGGCGATCGAGGTGTAGCGGCCGGGTTTCATGAAATCGTGCTTGTACCAGGTGTCGCCCTGGTTATCGGAGCCGATTGTCTGCACCGCCACGTTGTCGGCGATCGCATTGGCCAGGAACAGTGTGTAATGGCCCAGCCGCTGACCGCCCGCGATGAAACCCAACCCGTATCGGTCGTCAAAAACGCTCGAACCGACGCGATTGTCGATCGAGTGCAAGGCGAGCGTGGTGGCGGCCTCACAGTTCACGTCCAGGGTCAGCAGGTGGCTTGCGATGAGGGTCGGTTCGGTCAGGTTCAGGTCTTTAATGGAGATTTTACCGTGATCGATCACGCCGCCACCGGACAGGCTCGGGGTGCAGGCACTGGGCGTGATCAGGCCGTGAACGCCAAGGTCGACGCTGGACGCTGCGACCGCGTGGCCCGCGCTCGCCATTACGGACGCGGCAAAAAACATGTTCAGGCGCTTCATGAAGTGTTCCTTTTTTCAGGGAAAGGGTGGGTGTCGTGTGTTTGTTTACAGGTACACAACTTCCAGGGTGGCCGAGCCGTCCATCAGCGTTTCCACACTGAGATCAAGGTTCTGCCGGGCGTTGATCGTGGCTTCAAGCGTCAGCGTGCTGGTCAGGCTTCGGATGGCCGAGGGGCCGGCAACGCTGCCCATCACGTCGGTGAATCCCAACAGGCTGCGCGAGCCAATATCGATGGGGTTGAGGTTGGCGGTGCGCCAGGCCACGCCGCCGGTGGTGGACTCGGTGCCGTACGCCACCGCCAGGTCGTCGACGACGGTTTGTTTCGGGTCGAAACTCACCGAATACACACCGATCTTGTTGCCGCTGGTGTCCAGTCCCAGGCCGTAGAAAATTTCGCTGTTGACGTGGGCCGTGCCGTCGCGGTTGTCGCGCATGCGCAGGGCGAAACGGCCGGGGGCGTTGCAGTTTACTGTCAGCGTCAAGTATTTAAGGGGCAGGCGGGTGCCTTTGGTGAGATTGAGGTCATTGCGGGAAATCTTGCCGAAGTCGATCAGGCCGCCGCTGGATAACAGCGGCGTGCAGGCCATCGGCGTGATCAGGCCCGTGACGGTCAGGTCAACGGTCGATGCGGCGTGCGCGGCGCCCGTCAGCAGGGGTAATGCAATAAGTGGCATCAGCAGGGGTTTCATGGTGGTGCTCCTAGGGATAGTGAATTTCGAGGGTGGCCGCGCCGTCCAGCCGCACCTCGCTGGCCAGGTCCAGGGAACTCAGCGGTGCGATCACCGCTTCCAGGCTCGCGGTGGCGCTGAGTTGTTGAATTGGCAAAGGGCCGCTGGTACTGCCGACGCTCGCGCTGAAGCCCAGGTAACGGCTGGCGCTTATCGAAAGCGGGCTGGCGCTGGCGCTGCTCCAGGCCGAGGTGCCCGTGGCCGAATCGGTGCGATACAGCTGTGGCCAACTGTCGGCGGTGGTGCGTGCGGGATCGAATATCAGGCGATAGCGGCCAATTCTGTTTTGCCGGGCGTCCAGGCCAAGGCCGAAGAGGGTGTCGTCGGCCGGCCCCGTTGCTGAGCCGACGCGGTTGTCCCCCAGGCGCAGGGTGAAGGCGCTGGGCGCATCGCACGCCACGCTAACGATCAAGGGACGTGCGGGCAGCGCGGTTTCCTTGTGCATGTTCAGGTCCATCACCGACAGTTTGCCGAAGTCCACCGTGCCGCCGCCGGACAGGCTCGGCGTACAGGCTGCCGGCGCAAAGCGTGCCTGCAGGCGCAGTTCCTGCGAGCGGCCGCCATTGATGGCATCGAACACGCCGCTTTCGTCCCATGTCTCCGCATCGTTGACCCGCGATGCGTCTGCGCTGGCCCAGGCGCTGACCTGAATCTGCACTGACAAGCTGCGCCCGCTCACCGGCACGCCGGCGCGCATCGGTACGATGCCGTGTTCCGGCCGCCAGCGCAGGCTTGTCGCGGTGCTGATCGGGGACTGGCCGCTGCCGGCGAGCAAGCCCAGGTCTACCGCCCGACCATCGAGCAGTGCATCGCCCACCTGCAACCCGTAGCTGCCGCGCGCGGTGAACGCGAAGCGCTCGATGCCTGCGCCCATGGCGCGATAGAACAGGCTCATGTCGGTGGTGTTAGGGCAATTGAAGGTCAGGCTCAAGCGCCGTTCGCCCAATAAACGGTCGGCCTTTGGCGTCAATGCGACGGCGCGATTCATCAGGCCGAAATCCACCAGCGATTCGCTCAGGTTCAACTGGCACTCATCCGCGCCGAAGGCGCAGGCGCCCGGCAGCAAGGCGAGGGCGAGCAAGGCAGGTTTCAAACCCATGGTTAAGGTCCTCATGGTTGGCACCGCGCCGGTGCGGTTTCGTAATACGCGTCGGGATTGCCGCGTTCGGGCAGCTCGAATTCGAGGCGGCAGCGGGCCTGGCCCGGCTCGCTGATCCACAGCGCACGGCGGTTGAGCACGTCGGGCAGGAACACCTGGCTGCCTTCCTGCACCAGGGTCACGAACTCGCCGTCGTCCGTACTCACGGCTGCGCCCCGTGCGAGCGGTCGGCCATCGGCAGTGCTGACGTTGAGCAGCGCGCGGCGCGTCAGGGCGACGCCGAACTCGACTTTATCCACCGCACCACGCCCGGCGGACAGCACCGCCAGGCCGTTGCTGATATCGGCATTGCGCGGCAGCGAACGGGTTTGCACTTCCACCGGGCTGCGCCCATACGGACTCAGTTGCGGCACCACGGCCTGGCCTTGCCAGTCGGTCCACACCGGGCCGCTGGGGGTGCTGACCTGGATACCGGCCATGTCGCCCACCGACATCACTGCAAAGGTCTCGCGCACGGGGTAGGGCGAGAAGGTCAGGCCGTCGCCGTGCAGCACCACGCCACCGCGCGCGCCGCCCTGATAGCTGGAACGCTCGGCATTGTTGCGGGTGTAGTTGAAGTCCAGTTGGCTGTAATAGGGCAGCGCCGAGACGCCGAGGGACGATTCCACCTCACGGTCGCGGCTGTCGCGTTCCACGCCCACGCGGTAGCTCAGTTGGTCGTTGAGCTGTTCGCTGAGTCCGGCGCCTGTACGCTGTTCGCCGCCGGCATTACGGGTCCAGGCGCGACCCCTGCGGTTTTCGCCCAGGGGCACGCTGATGTTCAGGTACACGCTGTCATCGCTCTGCTGGCGCCCGCCGACTTGCCACTCGGCACTGGCCGACACCGACACCCGACCAACACGGCTACCCCACGACGCCAATGCCCTGCTGCTGTTGTCGCCGGTGAAGTTGGAGGAGCGCGAGACCCCGGCGCTGAACGCGCCGAGCATCGGGTGCGACCAGGACGCTGTGGCGCTTTGCTGGTCGCGGTAGCGCGTACGTTGTTGTTCGCGGGTCGTGGTGGTGTAGGTGGAGTCTTCCAGGTCGCGGTAGCCCAGGCTGCGCCAGGAGCCGGCCGTGGTGATCGACCAGCTTTCGGACACGCGTTGGGACCACGAAAAATCGCTTTGCACGCCGCGTTCGTTGCCTTGGCGGCTGGCCTGGGCGAGCTGGGCCGAGACCTGAAACTGGCCGTCCTGCCAGGGCAACCACCCCAGGTTCAGGCCGCTGGCGCGGTAGTCTTCAGCGGCCAGCACGCCGGCGCCAATGCTGACCTGCGGGTGCAACGCGCCGCTCCAGCCGCCGCTTAGCACCCACGGCTCGGCGCCTTCACCTCGGCCGACCTTGCGCACCCGACCGGCGGCCACCGAATAGCCCGGTGCCGGCAGTCCCAGGCCGAGCATGGCGGCCGGCACCGTGAAGCGTCGCTCTTGCCCCGTGGTTTCCCTGATCGTGACTTCCACATCGGAGCGCCCGTTCAGGCGCCGCACGTCAGTCAGCGAAAACGGCCCGGCGGGCACCACGGTGGAATGAATCAGCGTGCCGTTCTGGCGCACCTCCACCTGGGCCGGGCTGTTGGCGATGCCGGTGATCGTTGCGCCCTGGTTCTGGTCCTGCAGTGCGGTTTCGTTCAGCACCTGGGCGCCGGTAATCTGCGCGCCGGCCAGCACCGGGTTGTACAGGGTGAGCTGTCCGGCCTGCAACACCGCCTGTTGTTCGGCGAAGGTGCGTTGGGCGTAGGCGTCCAGGTGCGTGGTGCGCGAGACCTTGTCCTGCCAAGTGCGCACCTGGCGGCTGCGCACGATCCAGTCACCGGCATTGAAGCCCACCTCGGTGTTGGCCGAGCCGAAGCGGCTGTTGTCTTCGCCATACTCGTTATACAGACCGGTGAGGTCGTAGTTGAGCAGCCCGGCAAACCCGCCGGTCTGGTAGCCGGACACGTCCTGCTCCGCCGGACGCAATGCATCCGTGGGCACCACCAGCGACAGGCTGAGGCTGGCCGGGTCTTGCTCGATGACGGTTTGCGGGTAGGCGTCGAGAAAACCGTGGCACTCGGCGTTGGCGTCCGGCGCGCGCAAATTGCCCGCGTCCAACAGCGCCTGGTTAAAGCACAGCGCGCCGCGGTCATCAAACACCACCTCCACGCGCCCGCGCCGCTGGCCATTGACGTTGAGGTTGAGGGCATGACGCCCGGACGCGAATCGGGGCGCCTGTAGCAGCAGGTTGGCAAGCTGCGGGTCGATGCCGCGCTGGGACAGGGTTTGTGGGTCGAACGAACCGGCGCTTTCGTCGGCCAGGCTATCGCCGTTCGGCAGCGTGGTGCCCAGGCTCAGCGCCAGACCTGCCAGCAGTCGGCGCAGTGTACGCGGTGAAACGCCGGGCATGGCTTTGCCGTCACGATCAGTCTTAACTGTGCTCACAAGGTGTACTCGTATTAGAGAGATGCGCCGCGCCACTCCCTGACTCGGGCACACTCCTGGTGGCCTTCAATGGGAGGCCACTTCGTCGTCAGGGCGCCGCAACCCGTCCTGCGGCGCTGTGATCAAAGGGTGATCGGTGCTTCGTAAGGCCCCACGGCAAACCCGTAGACGGTGGCCGGCTGCAATTGCACGGTGCTGGCCCGGGTCTGGCTGGCGGTGACCGTCAGGGTTTCGCCCGGCAACACATAGGTGCGTGGCAACAGTGCCGAACCGTTGCCCGGTAACAGCCTCAGCTCCTGGGCCAGGCGCACCACGTAGGGCGTCGGGTTATGCACGCTCAACTGGTTGTTTTGCAGGCTCCAGGTCAGGCCGGTCCAGGGCGTGCGGTTGGGGGCCAAGCCCTTGGGATGCAGGATCACCGGCAGGTTCTGGCGCACCGTTACGCCCACGCGGGCATGGCCGGCCTCGGCGGCGGCACGGCCCTGGGGCATGCCTTCGAAGATCACGCGTTTCAAGCGTTGCGTGGTCAGTGGCGTCGGTGATTGCAGGATGAAACGGATCAGCTGGCTTTTGGACGGCTCAACCCGCGTCAGCGGTGGTGTGACAAACAGCAGCGTTGCGGTGTCTTCCGGAATGTCTTCGAGGGTCACATGCAGCAGCGCCAGCTTTGAGTCGGTGTTGGTGACCGACACCGAGGCTTCGCCATCGGCTTCATTGACGATCACCACCGAAGTATCCGGCACCATGCCGTCGGCCAGCACCAGGGTCGGCCCCCACAAGGTCAGGGCCACGGCGGCCAGGTACAGGCCGGTGTAGCGAACAAGGTTGAACAACCGTGAGAGCAGGGCAAAACGCGGGGCGGGAAACATGGCTAGAGGTACCTCAGGTCGAGCACGATGGAGCCGTCTAGCGGCACGTCCTGGTCGAGAGTCAGAAAGGCGGCGGCGTTGATCGACGTGTCGATCTGCAAGGTGGCGTCGATCCTGCGATGGGGTTCAGGGATCAGCGTGCCGGGCGTGGCGAAGCCCATGTAATTGTCTGGATACGCATTGTCTTCCGGAAACCAGGTCTCGCCCTGGTTGCTCGACGCCAGGACCAGCACGCGCAGGCTGTCGCCGTACGCTTCGCGAATCGCCAGCGAGACCGATCCCAGGCGCTCACTTGGCGCATGAATGTTGTGGCCCAGGCCGTAATAAAATCCCGGCCCTACAGACGACGCGGCGCGGTTATCCACACCCACCAGCACAAACAGCACTGGCTGATTGCAGCTCACGTGCAGGTCAAGGTTGCGCGTGGGCAGCGCGGTGAATTCGTAGTGGTTGAGTGAGCGCGCCGGCACCCGTCCGTGATCGACAACGCCGTCGGAGGACAGGGACGGTGCGCAGGCGCTGGGCGTGATGACGCCGGTTAATGTCATCTCGGTGGACGACGCACACAGCGCAGGTGTGGCGGGAAGGCAGAGGCACAGCGTCAGCAGACGGCGCGAGAGCATGTTCATGGTCAGGTTTGAAACCGTGATTTAAGGAGACATCCGTGGCAATCGCGCCACGCCGTGCAGGCATGGCGGACCGGGCGTTAGAGGTACTTGACGGTCAGGGTGACAGAGCCGTCGATGGCCACTTCGTTGTTCAGGGTCAGGCCATTGGCGGGGGCTATCACCGGGCGGATAATCATGTCAGCGGTCATCTGGCTAACCGGCGTGGGCGTGTTCACGTCGCTTGCGGTGACCGAAAGAAGGGCGCCCTTTTGAAACATGTGCATCGGTGTCCAACTGGTGCCGTTGTTGAACGATGTGATAACTCGGGAAGCGACGCCATCGGCGGTTGCATTCAAGAGCGTCAGCTCCATCCCGCCGAGTTTCTCGCTGTCGTTGGTCATGCCCAGACCGAATAACCCCGTGTCGTTTTCGTACTCCGAGCCTGCGCGATTGTCCTTCGGCTCCAGGGCCATCAGGGTTGCCGCATCGCACCTCACGGTCAGTTGCAGCGACTGGAAGGGCAGAGCGGTATAACTGTCGGCCTTCAGATCTTTCGCGGAAATCTTGCCAATATCCACATTGCCACCATTCGGCAGGCTTGGCTCGCATGCACTCGGGGTGATCAGCCCGCGTACAGTCAGGTCAACGCTGGAGGCCGCCACTGCACTGCCGGCAGTGGTCAGCAGCAAGGCGGCGAAAAGGGTATTGAGGGGCTTCATGGTGGTACTCCTACAGGGGGAAGGGGGCAAACGGATTTACAGGTACTTGAGCTGCAACGTGGCCTGGCCATCGACGGGTACTTCGTCGATTAGCGTGAGCGCATTGGCCGGCACGATGATCGAGAACGCCCGCAGCCGAGCGTTCAGTTCCTTGATGGCGATAGGGGTGTTGGTGCCGATGGCGGCGAACGACGTCAGCCCATCGTGGCCGAGGTAATTGGACGCTGACCAACTGCTGCCGCCATTGCGCGAGACGATCACGTTGACCGCGTTTTCATCGGCCACCGGATCGAACAGGGTGAACGTCACGCTGCCGAGCTTCTCGTCTTTGGGGGTCAGGCCCAGGCCGTGGTCTTGCCGGTTGATGGCCGAGGTGCCCGCGCGGTTATCGATGGTGGTCAGGGTAAAAAACGTTTCACCCTCGCAGTGCACTTCCAGGCGCAACTCAGCCGGGTCCAGCAGCGTGGGCTGGGTCTGCTTGAGGTCCTTGGCGGTCATCTTGCCGTGGTCGATCAAGCCACCATTGGTGAGGGTGGGCGTGCAGGAACTGGGCACAATCGCCCCGGAGACGCTCAAGTCGGTAGTGCTGGCGGCGAAGGCGCCTGGCGCACAGGCCGCAAGCAGGAAGGCGAGGGTGGTTCTGTCCATAGGTACACGTCCTTGGGTTCTAAGAAAATTCCTGGGGGAAAGCCAAGCCACCCTGGTGGTGCAGTTGCCCAGGGCCGTCGTTAAAGCGCTGAAGGGCGCGTGGGAGTAAATTTAGCGCCGGGCCGGCGGAACGGAAATACAACTAATACGAATGACACGGTGGCAATGGAATTGAGGCCTTTTGTTGAGGGCATCGCCGCCGGTTGTGGTGTGGCGACCCTGCAGTGGAGCGCGACGTTGCCCTCTTCAAGCGTGTTGCACGTCAGAGGTACTGGATGGTCAGCGTGGCAGAGCCGTCGATTTGCACTTCATTGGCCAGGTTGAGGTCTTTGGCCGGGGCAATCATCGGCGCGACCACCAGGTCAGTCGTCAGCGCCTTGATCGGAATCGGCACCCACGGACCGTTCAAGCCGGCCCCGAAGGCTGCGAGGTTGTTGCGTTGCCATATGGCATCGTCAAGTTCCATCCACGTCACGCCGCCGTCGAATGATTCCATGGCCGCGACGACCGCGGTGTCCGCAACGGAATTGGCCATCAGCAAGTAGTAACGCCCGATTTTTTGCGTGTTGTCGATCAGGCCCAGGCCGTAGCCCGTCGAGGCCGTTGAGGACGAGGCGCGATTGTCGGTGCCTTGCAGGGCGAACAAGGTGCTGGCGTCGCAATCGATGCTCATCCGCAGCGTGCGTCTGGGCAGCACGGTGTTGGTGTCCTGCTTGAGATCTACGGCCGAAATCTTGCCCAGGTCAATGTTGCCGTTGCTGGACAGCCCGGGCGTGCACGCGCTCGGTGTGATCACGCCACTGACGCTCAGGTCGACGCTGCTGGCGGCGAAGGCGTTGCTCAGGCATCCAGTGAGAAGAATGGCCGAGCAGGCGGCTAAAGGCTTTTTCATGAGGCGCGGCTCCGGTGTCTGTTTTTTAAGTGGGGTAGGTCAGCGTTGTCCCCCTTGATGAGGCGCCGGGGAATTTAGCCAGAGGGGCTCCGTGGGGAAATGCAACTAATACGAGACTGAGCGAATGTCGTACAGCCACGGTCGGCAATGTCGGATCGCTTTATCAGATGGGAAGCGCCTACTGGAGTTTTCGTACTTGTTGTATCGCTGATGTGCATTCGTCCGGATATGTTCAAAGCTCGAAGCGCATTTATTTGAATCTCATCGTTGAGGTTCAGGGCATCGTCTTTGGGCGAAAGGTTCGCGTGTGACCACCGTCATGCCGGCTGGGCAGTTCGCTCTCGTGAAGAGGGCTTTATGTCGGGCACGTTTCCAGAAGGAAGTTCATGCCAGGCAGACCCCGACGCTGCCTGCGAGTGGCGTGAAAGTGGCGCTCGCGTGTTGGTGGTGGACGATCACGGCACCTACCGCCTGTTGCTCGGTTCTCTGTTGGAAAAGCTTGGCGTCTCGCATCTCTGTTGCAGTGATGGTCGTCAGGCGTTGAAGGCGTTGGAGGCGCTGCACTATGACGTGGTCATCACCGACTGTTGCATGCCGGTGATGGACGGCTACGCAATGACGCGTGAACTGCGCCGTCGCGAGCGTGCGGCGCGCAGCCCAGCCTGTTGCGTGCTGGCCTTTACCGCGAGCCTGGGGCCCGGGGATATCCAGCGCTGCCTGGCCTGTGGCATGGATGGCTGGCTGGTCAAGCCGATCGGCCTGGCCAAACTCCGTGAGGTGTTGCGCTATTGGTTGGCCGCGCCCCAGGTACGGGTGGGCGCAGTCGAGCCTTTCTCTTTGTCTGTGCACGGCAGGCGACCCACGCGCGCCAGTCTGGTCGCCATGTTCGGTTCCTGGGAAATGACCCAGCCGCTGTTAGTCAGCCTGATCCAGGAAGCCCGCCATGATCTCTTCATTCTGAAGCACGCCCTGGCCTGTCTGGATGGAACGTTGACCAGTCAACGGCTGCACCGTTTGATGGGCAGCGTCGCGTTTCTGGGCAACACCGGCCTTGAACCACGGGCCGTGCATTTGATTGAACGGGTCAATCAATCGGGTGTTTCGGACAATGCAGTGGCTCTGCAGGATTTTTTTTGGGATGTGGAACATTACCTACAGTACTTGGGAAGTCTCTAATCCTTAGTTGCTGTAGGAATACATCCTTCTGCGTCGTAGTACTTCTCTGTATGTAATTTCTTTTATTTCTGTGGGTAACAACTGATGGCACTTAAAACATTGGGTGGGGCCAATTTCACGCAGTTATTGACGGTTGTTGCCTACAGCCAGTCGGGATATTTTGCTACTAACTAATTGCCGTCATGGGAAAAACCGATGCTTCGCATAATTATTGCTGACGATCACCCTATCGTCCGAGTCGGGCAAAAAGTCGTGATAGAGGCGAGTGGTAAATGTAAAGTCGTGGGCGAGGCCAATGGCCCGGACGAACTGCTGGCGCTGGTGGCCAAGACCCCCTGTGATGTGATCGTGACGGACTTCGCCATGCCGGGCGACCAGCAAGCGGATGGCTACGGCCTGCTGGGCTTGTTGCACCGCCAGTTTCCCAAGGTGCCGGTGATCGTGGTGACCATGTTCGCCAACGTTGCGACCTTGCGCACAGCGCTGTCCCACGGTGCGCGGGCGGTGGTGGCCAAAAGTGCGTCGGCGCGTGAGTTGCCCCAGGCCCTGCAAACCGTAGTGCAAGGGCGCAACTTTATCAGTGAGTCCCTGCGTGCGCAGCTCGACCTGGCGGGCCTGGCCCAGCCCACGCAGGCACCGCAGCTGTCGGGCAAGGAACAGGAAGTGGTCAGGATGCTCGCCAGCGGCATGACCGTCAGCCAGATCGCGGCGCGGGTCAATCGCAGTATTTCCACCATCAGTAAACAGAAAAGCACTGCCATGCACCGCTTGTGTATCTCTACCGATGT
Source organism: Pseudomonas sp. MH9.3 (assembly GCF_034354675.1). Taxonomy (NCBI): domain Bacteria; kingdom Pseudomonadati; phylum Pseudomonadota; class Gammaproteobacteria; order Pseudomonadales; family Pseudomonadaceae; genus Pseudomonas; species Pseudomonas sp. MH9.3. The sequence goes on from NZ_CP133785.1 coordinate 4,845,213, forward strand.
GGACTTGTTTGCTTACGCGCGGGATGCAGGCATGGTGCCTTAGTGAATGCCCGTGGCTTTCCATTGCCGTGCAGACTATTGTGCGCTCCTACAAAAACGATTCACGGAGCTGCACATGAGTGATGCCCACACCGCGTTGATCACCCGTTTTTACGAGGCCTTCCAACGGCTGGATGCCGAAGCCATGGCCGCCTGCTACACCGAAGACGTGGTGTTCAGCGACCCGGCGTTCGGCGAACTGCGCGGGCGTGATGCCGGTGATATGTGGCGCATGCTCACCACGCGCGCCAAGAGTTTTTCCCTGACCTTCGACCATGTGCGCAGCGATGACAGCACCGGCAGCGCGCATTGGGTGGCGACTTACCTGTTCAGTGCGACCGGCAACACGGTGGTCAACGATATCGGCGCGCGGTTCGTGTTTCGCGATGGCAAGATCTGCGAGCACCATGACCACTTTGACCTGTCTCGTTGGTCGCGTCAGGCGCTGGGCCTCAAGGGCTGGCTGCTGGGCTGGTCGCCGGCGCTGAAAAACGCCGTGCGGGCCCAGGCGCGCAAAGGCTTGCAGGCATTCCAGGCCGGGCGTTGATAAGCTTGGCGCTTTCCCATTGTGCCGAATCGCCCCGTGACCCCTCCGACTGAAGCCAAGCCCTGGTACGTTTATCTGGTGCGTGCCGCCAATGGCTCCCTCTATTGCGGCATCAGCAACGATCCGCAACGCCGTTTTTCCATGCACCAGAGCGGCAAGGGCGCGCGGTTCTTCCTGTCCAGCCCGGCTGTGGCGCTGGTGTACACCGAGCAATGCGCGACGAAGGGCGAGGCGTTGCGTCAGGAACGGTTGATCAAGAAATTGAAAAAAAGCGCCAAGGAGTGCCTGGCCCGTAGTGGAGCATTGATCTGACTGATAGCGTCTCATCACGCCACCTGAGCACTTGGCGCGTTAAGCTGCGGGTTCATTCGCCAAGTGGACCGCCACATGTCTGAGCTCATCCTGCATCACTATTCAACGTCACCTTTCGCAGAAAAAGCTCGGCTGCTGCTGGGCTTCAAAGGCTTGTCGTGGCATTCCGTGCATATTTCGCCGGTGATGCCCAAGCCGGACCTGACCGCCTTGACCGGCGGTTATCGCAAGACCCCGGTGTTGCAGGTAGGCGCGGATATCTATTGCGATACCGCGCTGATCGCGCGCCGTCTGGAGCAGGAAAAAGCCAGTCCTGCGCTGTTCCCGCCGGGCCAGGAAATGATCACCCAGACCTTCGCCACCTGGGCCGACAGCGTGGTATTCGCCCACGCCGTGAGCCTGGTGTTCCAGCCGGAATCGGTGGCGGTGCGCTTCGGCAAATTGTCCCCGGACGCGGTCAAGGGCTTTCTTGCCGACCGCGCCGCACTGTTCAGCGGCGGCACGGCGAGCAGGTTGCCGGTGGAGCTGGCCAAGCATCAGTGGCCGGCGATCATGGCGCGCCTGGAGCAGCAGCTTAAGGCCGGACATTTTCTGTTCGGCGAACCCTCGATTGCCGACTTTGCCCTGGCTCATTGTTTGTGGTTTCTCACGGCCACGCCGGTGACTGCGCCGCTGGTGGATGCGTATCCGGCGGTGACCGCGTGGTTGGCGCGGGTGCTGGCGTTCGGTCACGGCAGCGCCAGTGAAATGAGTGCCGAACAGGCGCTTGAGATTTCCCGTAATGCCACGCCGGCCGCGTTGCCGGACGAGGTGTTCGAGGACTTGAATGGCTTCCACCCCGGGCAGGCAGTCACTGTCAGCGCAATCGACTACGGCGTTGATCCTGTTGCGGGCGAGCTGCTGTTTGCCGGGCGCGAAGCGCTGATCCTGCGCCGCACCGACGAACGCGCAGGCACCGTGCATGTGCACTTCCCGCGCTGGGGTTTTCGCATTCAGGCGCAATAATCGAAAATATTTGCAAACAAAATGTGAGGTAAACCGCCGGCCCATCCGTGTAGTGCTTGAAACTGCGAGCTATTCGCATTAACGGCTTTTCTACACGGGTTCCTTTGAACATGAAATCGATGGCGGGCGGTTGGGTAAAACAGTGGCTGGGAGCCTCGGTATTGGCGGTCTCGGGGCTGGCGTTGCTGCCCCTGTGCGTCGCGCAGGCGCAGGAGCAGCACAGTGCCCGGTTCAATTTTGCCCTGGCAGCCAAGCCGCTGCCCCAGGCGCTGAGCGATTTCAGCCGGGTGACCGGGATCAGTGTGATCTATACCGACGAGGCGCCCTACGGCCTCAACGCGCCGTCGATCAATGGGCAGATGAGCGCCACCGACGCCCTGCAACGGCTGTTGGGCAACTCCGGCTTTACCTTCCGCCAGATCGACGCCCGTACCCTGGCCCTCGAACCTTTACCCACCAGCGGGGCAGTCAACCTCGGCGCCACCACCATCAGCGGTGCCGGCCTTGCCCAGGACAGCACCAGCTATCAGCCGCCGCCCACCAGCTCGGTGATGCGCTCCCAGGGCTTGCTGCTGGAAACCCCGCAGACCGTCAACGTGGTGCCCGCCCAGGTGTTGCGCGACCAGACCCCGCGCAACCTCGACGACGCCCTGGCCAATATCAGCGGCATCACCCAGGCCAACACCCTCGGCAGCACCCAGGACGCGGTGATGCTGCGTGGCTTCGGCGACAACCGCAACGGCTCGATCATGCAGGACGGCATGCCCGTGGTGCAGGGCCGTGCGCTGAATGCCACGGCCGATCGCGTCGAAGTGCTCAAAGGTCCGTCGTCGCTGTTGTACGGCATTCAGGACCCGGGCGGCGTGGTCAATATCGTCAGCAAGAAGCCCGCACTGGTGCAGTCCACCTCCCTGACCGCGCGCGGCTCGACCTTCGGTGACGGCAAGAACGGCAGCGGCGGCAGCCTCGACACCACAGGCCCCATCGGTGACAGCGGGCTGGCGTATCGGCTGATCGTCGACCACGAAGACGAGGATTACTGGCGCAATTTCGGCACCCACCGCGAGACACTGGTGGCGCCGTCCCTGGCCTGGTATGGCGACACCACCAAGGTGGTGTTTGCCTACGAGCATCGCGAATTTCTCTCGCCGTTCGACCGTGGCACCGCCATCGACCCCAAGACCAACCACCCGTTGAACATCCCTGCAACCCGTCGCCTGGATGAGCCGTTCAACAACATGGAAGGTCGCTCCGACCTGTACCGTCTGGAAGTCGACCACGATCTTAACGACGACTGGAAGGCTCACTTCGGCTACAGCTGGAACCGCGAGACCTACGACGCCAGCCAGGTGCGTGTCAGTGCGGTGAACGCCAACGGTACCCTGACCCGCAGCATGGACGGCACCCAGGGCGCGATCACCACCGACCGTTTCACCACGGCCAGCCTGGAAGGCAAGGTGCAGGCCGGCGGGCTGCAACATGACCTGGTGTTCGGCCTGGATGACGAGTACCGCAAGGTCTACCGCGCCGATTTGATTCGGCAGAAGCCGCGCGGTGTCTTCAGCTACTTGAACCCGGTGTACGGCAACGAAGTGGCGGGCTCTACCGTCAGTGCCCCGGACAGCGCCCAGACCGACCTGCTGCGCAGCGACTCGCTGTTCTTCCAGGACGCGATCCACCTGACCGACCAATGGATTCTGGTGGGTGGCGCGCGTTACCAGATGTACGACCAGTACGCCGGCAAAGGCGTGCCGTTCAAGGCCAACACCGACGGCAACGGTCAGAAGTGGGTGCCGCGTGCCGGCCTGGTGTATCGCTACACCGATGAACTGTCGTTCTACGGCAGCTACACCGAGTCGTTCAAACCCAACTCCACCATCGCGGCGCTGGCCGATGGCAGCACCCTGAGCGGCAGCCTCACGCCGGAAGAATCCAAGGCGTGGGAGCTGGGCGCCAAGCTGGATATACCGGGGCGCATCACCGCCAGCGCCGCGTTGTTCGATATCAACAAGCGCAATGTGCTGGTGTCGGTGGGCACCGGGCTGGACACGGTCTACAGCGTCGCCGGCGAAGTACGCTCGCGCGGCCTGGAGCTGGATGCCACCGGCCAGCTCAGCGACAACTGGAGCCTGATCGGCAGCTATGCCTACACCGACGCCGAAGTCACCAAAGACCCGGCCCTGGAAGGCAAGCGCCTGCAGAACGTGGCCAAGCACACCGGCTCACTGTCGGCGGTGTACGACTTCGGCAGCCTGGTGGGCGGCGATGACCTGCGCGTGGGCGCCGGCGCACGCTATGTGGGCCAGCGCGAAGGCGACGCGAACAACAGCTTCAACCTGCCGGGCTACACCGTGGCCGACGCGTTTGCCACCTACGACACGCGGATCGAGGGGCAGAAGGTCAAGTTCCAGTTCAACGTGAAGAACCTGTTCGATCGCACCTACTACACCTCGGCGGCGAGCCGTCTGTTTGTGTCGATGGGCGATGCGCGGCAGGTGTCGGTGTCCAGTACGCTGGAGTTCTAGCGCTGAGCGGGTTTGCTGCGAAAAGGGCTGATGGGGGGCTGTTGTGGCGAGCGAGCCGTTCAGTTAAGCGCAGCTCCCCTGTGGCGAGCAGGCTTGTCCTGCGTTGGGCTGCGCAGCAGCCCCAAAGCCAGGCGCTGAGCCGTATCAGGTACACCGCGTTTTGCTTGATTGGGGGCGCTTCGCACCCCAACGCGGGGCAAGCCCGCTCGCCACAAGGGAGGCGAACTGGTAGCGTTGCCGCAACTTTTTTGCGGATACACCCTGGCGATGCATTTTGGACGATGGTTACATCCTCTCACGCTGCTGGCGGGCCTGAGCCTTTTACTGGGCGGCTGCGCAAGCGTCTCGCAGACGTCCATGGCCTCGCTGGACCCCCTGCTGGCGGATCCTGCGCTCAATGGCGCCACCGTGTCGCTGATGGTGCGCGACGCCCGCAGCGGCAGCACGCTGTACCAGCACAACCCGCGTACACGGCTGATTCCCGCGTCCAATCTCAAGCTGCTCACCACGGCGGCGGCGATGGATGTGTTGGGGCCGCAGTACCGCTTTGCCACGCAATTGTTGAGCAACGGCGCGCAGCAGGGTGATCGCCTGACGGGCAACCTGTACCTGCGTGGCCTGGGCGATCCCACCCTGCAATTCGCTGATTACCAGGCCTTGGCCGCGCAATTGGCGAGCCTCGGTGTGCGCCAGGTGCAGGGTGATCTGGTGGTCGACGACACTTGGTTTGACGCCGAGCGCCTGGGCGTCGACTGGGCCCAGGACGACGAATCCACCTACTACGGCGCGCAGATTTCGGCGCTGACCGTGTCGCCGAATGCTGATTTTGATGCGGGCACCTTGCTGGTCACCGCCAAGGCACCCGTGACGCTCGGGCAGCCGGTGAGCGTGGAGATCAGCCCCGCCACCGATTACGTGCAACTGAGCAATCGCGCCGTCAGCGGGCCGGGCAACACTTACGGCATCACCCGCCAGCACGGCACCAACCTGCTGCAACTGAGCGGCGCCCTGGCGCCGGGCAAGCAGAGCCGGCAGTGGGTCAGTGTGTGGGAGCCGACGCAACTGGTGGCCAATCTGTTTGAACAGGCGCTGGCGCAGCAGGGCATTCAGGTGATGGGCCGGCGGGTGATCGGTGGCGCCAGCCCGACCACCGCGTTGCTGTTGGCCGAGCACCACTCGGCACCGTTGCAGCAACTGATCACGCCGCTGCTCAAACTCTCGAACAACAATATGTCTGAAGCGCTGCTCAAGGCCATGGGGCGCAAGACCGCCGATGCCGGCACCGCGCAGGCCGGTGTGGCGGCAGTGGCGGCGTTCATGAGACGCCAGGGCATGGACCCGGCAACCTTGAGTCAGGTCGATGGTTCGGGGTTGTCGCGGCGTAATCTGGTGTCTTCGCAGAACCTCACGGACGTGCTGCTGGCGACGGCAAAACAGCCCTGGTTCGACGCCTGGTATAACGCGTTGCCGATTGCCGGCAATGCCGATCGCCTCACCGGCGGCAGCCTGCGTTATCGCCTGCGGGGCACCGCCGCCGCAAACAACCTGCACGCCAAGACCGGCTCGATGGCCGGGGTGTCGTCACTGAGTGGCTACATCACCGACGCCGGCGGGCGGCGTCTGGTGTTCTCGATGATCAGCAATAACTACGTCAGCGATGCGGCGCCAATTCGCGCCCTGGAAAATCGCCTGGCCGTCGCGCTGAGCCAGTGGCACGACTGATTCAAGGCTGGTAGCCCATCCGCCAACTCACGGCCCGGGTCGCCGCCAGCAGGCGCTGCGCCGCCGGGCCATGTTCATCGGCGTGGAACACCGAAGTGGGGCCGACCACGGTCATCACCGCCGCCACCTGCCCGACCGCGTTGAACACCGGCGCCGACAGCGCATCCACGCCGGGCATCAGCAAACCATGTACAAAATGCAGGCCGCGGCTGCGGATCTGCGCGCAGGTGCTGGCGTAAGCCTGATCGTCCGCCAGTACGTGGGCGATGCCGGCCTGGATTTCGCGCGCACGCAAGTCCACGGTTTCCCGCGCGGGCAGGTAGGCGCTGAACACCAGTCCGGTGGACGAGCCGAGCAGTGGCAGCACCGAGCCCAACTGCGTCACCACCGTAACCGCGCGCACCGCCGGTTCGATCTGCACCACGGTCGCGCCCTGGTTGCCCCACACCGCCAGGAAGCAGGTTTCATTCAAGTCATCGCGCAGTTCGGCCAGGGGCAGGGCGCCTACCTTGAGCACATCCATGCTGCCCAGCGCGGCGAGGCCCACGCGCAGGGCTTCGCGGCCCAGGCCGTAATGGTTGGTGGCGGCGTTCTGTTCGGCAAACCCCGAGGCGATCAATGCCTGGAGATAGCGGTGCACCTTGCTGGCCGGCATCTGCACATGCTCGGCCAGACGCGACAGCGAAGTGGCCGGTGACAGCTCGGCGAGGGCCTTGAGGATATCGGTGCCCACTTCGGCCGAGCGGACTTTCTGTTTACCGGTGTCGCGGGGCTTTTCCATGGAAGGGCGAGAATCCGAGAGATGAGTGGGCGTCTTTATAGCTTGACGCTCGACGGTGATCAAATTACGTTGTGCGTAACTGGATTACGATAAAAACAACTTCCTTGCAGAGGACGATCCATGCACCTGGACTACCTGTCGGGCTTCGGCAATCAATTTGCCAGCGAAGCCTTGCCCGGGGCCTTGCCCGTCGGCCAGAACTCCCCGCAAAAAGCGCCCTACGGGCTGTACACCGAACTGTTCTCCGGCACCGCCTTTACCGTGGCGCGCAGTGAAGCCCGGCGCACCTGGCTGTACCGCATTCAGCCGTCGGCCAATCACCCGGCGTTCGTCAAGCTGGAACGGCAGTTGGCCGGCGGGCCGCTGGGCGCGGTGACGCCTAACCGGCTGCGTTGGAACCCCCTGGATATTCCGGATGAGCCGACGGACTTTATCGACGGGCTGGTGGGGATGGTTGCCAACGCGGCGTCGGAAAAACCGTCAGGCATCAGCATTCATACCTACCGTGCCAACCGTTCGATGGAGCGTGTGTTCTTCAACGCCGACGGCGAACTGCTGATCGTTCCCGAGCAGGGCCGCCTGCGCATCGCCACCGAACTCGGCGTGCTGGACGTGGAGCCGCTGGAAATTGTCGTGCTGCCGCGCGGCCTCAAATTCCGCATCGAACTGCTTGATGCACAGGCCCGCGGCTACGTTGCCGAAAACCACGGCGCGCCACTGCGCCTGCCGGACCTCGGCCCGATCGGCAGCAACGGTCTGGCCAACCCGCGCGACTTTCTCAGCCCGGTGGCGCACTACGAAGACCTGAAAAAACCTACAACGCTGGTGCAGAAGTTCCTCGGCGAACTCTGGGCCTGCGAGCTCGACCATTCGCCGCTGAACGTGGTGGCCTGGCACGGCAACAACGTGCCGTACAAATATGACCTGCGCCGTTTCAATACCCTGGGCACCGTGAGTTTCGATCATCCTGACCCGTCGATCTTTACCGTCCTGACCTCGCCCACCAGCACCCACGGCCTGGCCAACCTCGACTTCGTGATCTTCCCGCCGCGCTGGATGGTGGCCGAAAAGACGTTCCGCCCGCCGTGGTTCCACCGCAACCTGATGAACGAATACATGGGCCTGATCCAGGGTGCGTACGACGCCAAGGCCGAAGGCTTCCTGCCCGGCGGCGCGTCGCTGCACAGTTGCATGAGCGCCCACGGCCCGGACGGCGAGACCTGCACCAAAGCGATCAACGCTGACCTTGCGCCGCATAAGATCGATAACACCATGGCGTTCATGTTCGAGACCAGCCAGGTGCTGCGGCCCACTCGGTTCGCCCTTGAGTGCGCGCAATTGCAACCTTCCTATGACGCCTGCTGGGCCTCGCTGCCCGCCACCTTCAACGCGAATCGGAGATAACCATGACGCAGCCAACCCTCACCCGCAGCTGGGTCGCCTCCGCCAACGGTCATCCTGATTTCCCGTTGCAGAACCTGCCCTTGGGCGTGTTCAGCGTCAACGGTTCTGCCCCGCGCAGTGGCGTGGCGATTGGTGACTGCATTCTCGACCTGAACGCCGCCCTGGATGCGTTCGAGGGTCAGGCGCGCCGCGCCGTCGAGGCCACCACTGGCGGCCAGTTGAACGCCTTCTTCGAACTCGGCCGTGGCCCGCGCGTGGCGTTGCGTGAACGCCTGCTGGAGCTGCTGGCCGAAGGCGGCTCACTGCAGGCGCGTGAGGCCCAGGTGCTGCATCGCGCCGCCGACTGCCAGATGCACGTGCCGGCCAGAATCAATGACTACACCGACTTCTATGTCGGCATCGAGCATGCACAGAACGTCGGCAAACTGTTCCGCCCCGACAGCCCGCTGCTGCCCAATTACAAGTATGTGCCTATCGGCTATCACGGCCGTGCGTCGACCATTCGCCCGTCGGGCACCGAGGTGCGTCGCCCCAAGGGCCAGACCTTGCCGGCCGGCCACACCGAACCGGTTTTCGGCCCCTGTGCGCGACTCGATTACGAGCTGGAGCTGGGCATCTGGATTGGCCAGGGCAATGCCATGGGCGACGCGATTGCCATCGGCGATGCGGCCGAGCATATCGCCGGTTTCTGTTTGCTCAACGATTGGTCGGCGCGCGATATCCAGGCCTGGGAATACCAGCCGCTGGGGCCGTTCTTGTCGAAGAGCTTTATTACCACCCTGTCGCCCTGGGTGGTGACGGTGGAAGCGCTGGAACCGTTTCGCAAGGCGCAGCCGGCACGACCCGAAGGTGATCCGCAACCGCTGTCCTACCTGCTGGACACCCGCGATCAAGCTGCCGGCGCCCTGGATATCGAACTCGAGGTGCTGCTGCTCACGCAGGCCATGCGTGAGCAGAATCTGCCGGCGCACCGTCTGGCCCTGAGCAACAGCCTGCACATGTACTGGACCGTCGCGCAGTTGGTGGCGCATCACAGCGTCAACGGTTGCCAGTTGCAGGCCGGTGACCTGTTCGGTTCGGGCACCCTGTCCGGGCCCGAAGCAGGACAGTTCGGCAGCCTGCTGGAGATGACCGAAGGCGGTAAACGGGTGGTCGAATTGCCGAACGGCGAGGTGCGCAAATTCCTTGAGGACGGCGATGAAATCATCCTGCGTGCACGCTGCCGCCGTGACGGGTTTGCGTCCATCGGATTCGGTGACTGCCGGGGTACTGTCATCGCGGCGCGCTGAGAGGGCAGGGCGATGCAACTCTATACCTACTACCGTTCCACCTCGTCGTACCGGGTGCGTATTGCGTTGGCGCTGAAAGGCCTGGCGTTCAGCGCGGTGCCGGTCAACCTGCTGGTGCCGCCGGGCGGCGCGAATCATCAGTCCGAGTACCTTGCGATCAACCCGCAAGGGCGCGTTCCGACGTTGCGCACGGATGACGGCGAACTGTTGATTCAGTCACCGGCGATCATTGAGTACCTGGAGGAGCGTTATCCACAGGTGCCGCTGCTGTCCAGAGATCTGGCGACCCGTGCCCACGAACGTGCGGTGGCGTCGATTATTGGCTGTGATATTCACCCGTTGCACAACTCCAGTACCCAGAACCTGCTGCGCCAGTGGGGACACGATGAGGCGCAGTTGCTGGAATGGATCGGTCACTGGATCAGCCAGGGCTTGGCCGCAGTCGAGCAGTTGATTGGCGATGAGGGGTATTGCCTGGGCGAGCAGCCGGGGCTGGCGGATGTGTTTTTGATTCCGCAGGTGTATGCCACGCAGCGCTTCAAGGTGTCGTTGGCGGCGTATCCACGAATTCAGCGGGTAGCGGCGTTGGCGGCGCAGCATCCGGCGTTTATCCGGGCACATCCCGGCAGTCAAGCTGACGCGCCTTAGCTTCAAATGCGGAAGGCTCTGTGACGAGCGGGCTTGCCCCGCGTTGGGGTGCGAAGCGCCCCCAATCAAGAAACACGCGGTGTGCCTGATACGGCTCAGCGCCTGGTTTTGGGGCGGCTTCGCCCCCCAACGCGGGGCAAGCCCGCTCGCCACAACAAGTCCGCTCGCCACGACAGGCCCTATCGCCATTCGGAGTGCACGTGTTCAGTGCACGACCGAGTTGGGGGGCAGATGACCCAGCCGTTCGGCCAGGCGCAGGCGCTGGATCGGGTCTTCGCTGAGCAGCAGCGCATGTTCCAGGTCAAACCGCTCGGCGCTGGGACAGTCCAGGCGCTGGTACAGACTGGCCCGCGCCAGGTAGTCGGCGGCGCTGGCGTTGCCCAGTTCCAGCACGCGCTCGGCGTCGACCAGCGCGGCCAGGTAATCATCGTTGGACAGGTGCAACTGCCGCAGGTTACGTGACAGCCGTTGCAGGATCGAACGCGGCTCGGCGGTGTGCAGGTGCTCGGATTTCAGCGTGAGGTTGGGGCCGTATTGACGTTGCAGCAGTTCGCGGCAGTCGTTGGGGTAGAGGCGTCGACCGCCGCAGGGGTCAAGCAGATGATCGGCACCGGGCACACGCAGCAGAAAGTGACCAGGGAAGTTCACGCCCTGCAGGGGGATTTCCAGGCGCCGCGCCAGTTCCAGTGCGATCAGGCCCATGGCCAGCGGTTGCCCGCGCTTGCGTTGCAGCACCTTGTCCAGCAGGGCCGCGGCGGGGCGTAGCGGGGTGAAGTCGTCCTGAGCAAAGCCCAGGTCATTCATGCGTCGCAGCAGCGGCTGGCCGAGTTCATCCGTCGGCAATATCGGCATGGCCAGGCTGACCTGTTGCTGCAGCAAGGCAACGTCACGCAGGATCGCCGCCGGTTGCACGGCCGGGTCGTGCTCGGCGGCAATCCACAGCGCGGCTTCAAACAGCGCAGGCGGCGAGCGTTGCAGGCAGGCGAAAAAGGCTTGGCGGGGAGTCATTGCAATCTCCGGCAGATGCCCCGTTTTAGCCTTGCTGCGAATGTACGTCCAGTGTCTTGAGAAATATCCTACCTGCTTATATCGGAACGCCTACCCATTCCGCCTGCTTATTCCAGCACGCTTCAGCGGATTTTTACCGCGAGCCTATACTTGGCCCACGACCAGACGTGATCCGGGAGCTTGACGATGTTTGCTCTCATGCATGACACCCGCCTTGAATCGCTGCACCTGAGCATCGACCCGGTGACCGGGCTGAAGGCGATCATCGCTATTCATAACAGCCGCCTCGGTCCTGCGCTGGGCGGTTGTCGCTACCTTGCCTACCCCGATGACGAAAGCGCCGTGGCGGATGCTGCGCGCCTGGCCCAGGGCATGAGCTACAAGGCGGCCCTGGCCGGGCTGCCGGTGGGCGGCGCAACGGCGGTGATCCTGCGGCCTGCCCATGTGGAAGACCGCGCGGCACTGTTTGAAGCTTTTGGCCGCTGCATCGAGCAGTTGGGCGGTCGCTACATCACCGCCACCGACAGCGGGACCTCGGTGGCCGATATGGACTGCATCGCCCAGCACACCCGTTTCGTTACCAGCACCAGCGCTGCCGGCGATCCTTCGCCCCATGCGGCCATGGGCGTGTTCGCCGGCATTCGCACCACGGCCATGGCCCGCCTGGGCAGCGACAACCTCGAAGGCTTGCGCGTGGCGATCCAGGGCCTGGGCAACGTGGGTTACGCGCTGGCCGAACAACTGCACGCCGCCGGTGCCGAACTGCTGGTCAGCGACATCGACCACGGCAAGGTGCAACTGGCCATGGAACAGCTCGGCGCGCACCCCATCGCCAACGATGCCTTGCTCAGCACACCCTGCGATATCCTCGCGCCCTGCGGCGTCGGTGCCGTGCTCAACCGCCAGAGCGTTGCCCAACTGCGCTGCGCCGCCGTGGCCGGTTCTGCCAGTGCACAACTGACCAACCTGCAGATCGCCGACCAACTGGAAGGGCGCGGCATCCTCTACGCCCCGGACTACGTGATCAACTCCGGCGGACTGATCTACGTGGCCCTCAAGCACAGCGGCGCGCAATTGCCGACCATCACCGCGCACCTTTCCAACATCGGCACGCGCCTGACCGAAATTTTCGCCCACGCCCAGGCCGAAAAACGCTCACCCGCACGCGTGGCCGACGAACTGGCCGAGCGCCTGCTCTACCGCTGACGGGGCATTAAAAAGGCCCTGAATCAAGGATTCAGGGCCTGTTCAATTCGGGCTTATTCCGCCGCTGCGTTGAGCAACTCGGACAACGCGTCCGGCTGGCTCTTGAACGCCTTGGCAAACACATCGCGATTTTTCGCCATGTAGATCCCGGCTTCCTCCACCTGCTGCTCGCTCAGAGACGGCACGGCTTTTTGCAACACTTCTGCCAGCAACTCAGCGAGTTCAAGCATTTTGTCATGACGGTCAGCTTCGGCTTTATCCATGAACAAACGCTCCAGATCTCGGCTGCTGCGGTATACCACTTCGACGGCCATTCACCACCTCACATGCCTTCACGATAGATGTCTTTTGCGACTACTGTATTTATATACAGCGAAAAGCATAAGCCAAATGCGGGGGTTTGGATAGCAGGATTTAATGTAGTCGGAAAATAGCGTCGCTTGATCAATCTGTGCCTCGTCGCGTCCCGCCACCCTGATACCTCTAACAGACTGTTCGCACGCTAGTGGGGCGGCCAAAAAAAACCGTCGCGCAAGCCTGGATTTTTCCTGTTACTCACTTCATCGCTTGGAGCACGACAGTAAAAGGGCCAGCGGCTAGACTCCTTCCTCATCGACAACGGAGCCTTCAATGGACACTTCCTTTTCCTCTGGTACCCACGCAGACACCGAAGAGCAGGCCGATGGCTACAACCGCTGGTTTCGCGCCAGGGTACAAGCTGCGCTTGATGACAAAAGCCCCGGTATTCCTCACGACGAGGTCATGGCTGAAATGAAATCGCTCATCGAGTCTAAACTCAAGAAAGGCGATGCTGATTGAGTGGCTACCCGCCGCGCGGGTGGAGTTTCGTCAAATTATTGATTATCTGAGTGATCGCAACCCTGTAGCAGCGCTGGAGCTTATGCGATCAATCGAGGCTTCTGTACTGGCTCTTTCTCGTAGGCCACATCTCTACCGTCCCGGAAGAATCAACGGCACGCGTGAGATGGTGGTACATCCCAATTATCTGGTCGTATACAAAGTGACGGACCACATCCGGATCCTTTCGGTTTTACACGCCCGCCAACGGTATCCATGAGCGACTGCTTCTCGGATGAGCGTAATATTCACTTTTCCAATTCCCAGACGTGCCCCGTCGCACCCCGCCGCCCTCTCACTTCCCGGCACTGGCCTTTTTTCTGCATGCAGAACAACCGTCACGTCCATCCCGCATTATCCGGTCGAGTCGACCTAAGGAAGCACCATCGTGAAAATCAACTGGGCCGAAAGGCTGCGCCGGCAGGTACACGGGCTGGCCGAGTCGCTGGGCAATCTGTTTGTCGAAACCTTCCACTATCTGGCGCTGTTCGCCATTGGTGCGGTGACCGCGTGGGCAGCGGTGATGGAGTTTCTGGGGATGCTGGAGAACGGGCACATCAAGATTGATGACATCCTGCTGTTGTTCATCTATCTGGAACTGGGCGCGATGGTCGGGATTTATTTCAAGACCAATCACATGCCGGTACGCTTCCTGATCTACGTGGCGATCACCGCGCTGACGCGCCTGCTGATTTCCAACGTGTCGCACCACAACCCGCCGGACCTGGGCATCATCTACCTGTGTGGCGGCATTCTGTTGCTGGCGTTCGCGATTCTGGTGGTGCGCTACGCCTCGTCGGCCTTCCCGTCCATGAAGATCGAAGGCCCGCGTCGCAAAGGCGAGGCGAGCCTGGAAACCGAGAAGGGCGAGCTCTAAAGCCCGGCGCTGAAGGGCTGGTTACGAGGGGGCGGTGGCTGCAGCATGTTGTGGCTGTCGCCATCGGTCATCACCGCCAGGATATCCATGGCGCTGTGACCCTGCTCGATGGCAATGCCGAACTGGATGCTCTGCACCAGGCGCTTGAGCCGTTTCGGGTCTTTGCGCTGTTCGGCGCTGATCATGCGTTTGGCCACCACGCCATCCTCGTTGGAGAGGGTGAGCATGATGCTGCCGTCCAGCCGCTGGATGCTCAGGTTGACGCGGTATTGAGGGCTGAAGGTGTCGGTGATGATCTGAAAAGGATTGTCCATGGTGCGTTACCGCCTGATAAGAACATGCAGTCATTGACGACCGGTGTCGGGATTGGTTCGCATTGCCTGACCACCGGTCACTCCGTCGCTGAGGGTTCACAAGGTCCGTTTTCCTCAATAGCTGTACAGCAAAGGGCGTGCCGTACAATGGTCCCTGTTACAAGGAGATGCAACTGTGGGAGGGGGCTTGCTCCCGATAGTGGTGTGTCAGCCAATGGATACTTGGTTGATGTACCGCTATCGGGAGCAAGTCCCCTCTCCACATGGGGTCGGTGATGTGGGGGGACGGGTGACCTGTTTCAGGGCAGCGCCGATAAAACGGTCGCTTGCAGCGCACTCAGCACTCCACCCAGTTGACCGCCAGGCCGCCGCGCGAGGTTTCCTTGTATTTGTCGTGCATGTCGGCACCGGTGTCGCGCATGGTGCGGATCACCCGGTCCAGCGAGATGAAATGCTTGCCGTCCCCGCGCAAGGCCATTTGCGTGGCGTTGATGGCCTTGACCGCCGCGATGGCATTGCGCTCGATGCACGGCACTTGCACCAGGCCGCCGACCGGGTCGCAGGTGAGGCCGAGGTTGTGTTCCAGACCGATTTCGGCGGCGTTTTCCAGTTGCTCGGGCGTGGCGCCGAGGATGTCGGCCAGGCCTGCGGCGGCCATGGCGCAGGCCGAGCCCACTTCGCCCTGGCAGCCGACTTCGGCACCGGAGATCGAGGCGTTTTTCTTGCACAGGATGCCGACGGCGGCGGCGGCCAGGAAGAAATTCACCACATCATCGTCAGACGCATCGGGGTTGAACTTCATGTAGTAGTGAAGCACCGCCGGGATGATACCCGCCGCGCCATTGGTCGGCGCAGTGACCATGCGCCCGCCGGCGGCGTTTTCTTCGTTGACGGCGAGGGCGAACAGGTTGACCCACTCCATGGCCGATAACGTCGAGGTGATGACGTTGGGCTTGCCGATCTCCAGCAGGCTGCGATGCAGTTTTGCCGCACGGCGCGGCACATCCAGGCCGCCGGGTAGAATGCCCTCATCGCGCAGGCCTTGCTCCACGCACTCGCGCATCACCGACCAGATATGCAGCAGGCCGCTGCGGATCTGTTCGTCACTGCGCCAGGCGCGCTCGTTGGCCATCATCACTTCGGAAACCCGCAGGCCGTGTTTATTGCACAAAGCCAGCAGTTCAACGGCGCTGGAAAAGTCGTAGGGCAATTCAACATCGCTGGTCGGCGCAATACCCGAGTCCGCTTCAGCCGCGTCGATGATGAAGCCGCCGCCGACCGAGTAGTAGGTTTGTTCGCTCAACAGCCCGTTGTCACCGTAGGCGTGCAGGGACATGGCGTTGGGGTGGTAGGGCAGGCTTTCGTCCAGCAGCAGGAGGTCGGTGTGCCAGTCGAAGGCGATTGCCTGTTGGCCTGCCAGCAACAGCCGGCCGGACTCGCGCAATTGCTGGATACGCGGGTTGATCGAAGTGGGATCGACCTGATCCGGCCATTCGCCCATCAGGCCCATGACGCAGGCGCGGTCGGTGGCATGACCTACGCCGGTAGCGGACAGCGAACCGTATAAGCGCACTTCGACGCGGCGTGTTGCCGCCAGCACCTGCTGGTCGATCAGCGCCTGGGCAAAGGTCGCCGCCGCCCGCATCGGGCCGACGGTATGGGAGCTGGAGGGACCGATGCCCACCTTGAATAGATCAAAAACACTGATAGCCATGCTAAACCCTTACAAGCAATGGAACAGAAATCGCTGCCATCTTTTGTGGGACGAGCGCAATTGGCGTGATACTGAGCGTGTGGATTGGTGCTGACCAACGAATTATCCTAAGAAACCCTTTAGCAGGACTAAACCCTATGCCACGTCCCCTTCATGGCCAGACCTATATGTGGCTGCACGTGTTTTCCTGCGCTGCGAGGCACTTGTCATTTACCCGCTGCGCAGAGGAGTTGCACATCACGCCGGGCGCAGTGAGCCAGCAAATTCGCCAGTTGGAGGAGCGTCTGGGCTTTCGGCTGTTTCATCGACGGGCTCGGGGCGTGGAGCTCAGCGCTGAAGGGCAGCGGCTGGCCGCCACGGTGGGGGAGGCGTACGGCAGCATCGACGCCGAACTGCAGCGGCTGGATGCGGGCATGATCAGCGGTACCCTGCGGCTGCGCTCGATCCCGTCGTTTCTCGGCAAATGGCTGACGCCGCGCCTGCCACGGCTGCAGCAGCGTTTCCCCGACATCCAACTGCGTCTGGTTGCCGAAGACAGCAGCGTCGCCCTGCACGAAGGCGATTTCGACCTAGCCATCGACCTGAATGACGGCAGCTACCCCGGCCTGTTATCCACCGCCCTGCTGGATGAGCAGATTTTTCCGGTGTGCGCCCCCAGCCTGCTGCGTGGCCGCCCGCCGCTGCACGGGCCGGCGGACCTGGCGCACTTTCCGTTGCTGCACGACATTACCGCCTGGCGTGGAAGTTATGAGTACGCGGAGTGGGAGTTCTACCTGAATGAAATCGGCTATCACCACGCCGATGTGCGCCGGGGGCACACGTTCAACCGCAACCACCTGACCATCGAGGCCGCCATCGCCGGCATGGGCGTGGCCATTGCGCGGCGCACCTTGCTCAACGATGAGCTGGAACGCGGCACCTTGATCGTGCCATTCGGCCTGGCGGTGCCCAACCATAAACGCTATGTGCTGCTGTACGCGCCGGGGGCGCTGAATCATCCGGGCGTGCGCGCGGTGCATGATTGGCTGGTGGAGGAAGCAGGTAATTTTCGCGCATTGCACCCGTTGGCGGAGGGGCAATCATGAGGAAATGTGGTCGTAAGAAGATGTAACCAACTCCCCACCCTAACAGCGTTTCTGCTTGTCGTCAGGGTTAATTTGTAATGTAGGATTTATCTTTGAAAAGGGGTTGAATTGTTTCAGCGGGTGCTCAATTGTGTAAGCAGGAGGTCATGGTTTCACCACCCCGGTGTTGCAGTTTGTGATCTCTGGCGAGCTAGCTGAAATAAGGGAAGAACTATGCAAATCCAAGTCAATAGCGATAACCATATTGAAAGCAGCATCCGACTGGAGGAGTGGGTACGTACTACCATCGAAAGCACGCTCGAACGTTATGAAGAAGACCTGACCCGCGTTGAGGTTTACCTGCGCGATGAGAACGGCGACAAGCCCGGTCCCCACGATTTAAGTTGCCGCCTGGAAGCACGGCCAAAGGGCCATCAGCCGCTGTCGGTCCTGCACAAGGCCGATACCCTGGAACAGGCAATCGACGGTGCAGCCACCAAGCTCGATCACGCGCTGGAGCACTTGTTCGGCAAACTGCAAGGCAAGCCCCGCGCTGCCGCGAAAAACCAGCCGATCAATAAAGTGAATGAAGATGCGCTGGAACAGGAATTCCTGGAAAACGAAAACGCCGCAATCAACAGCTGACGGTTTTTCACCCCCTGATAAAACGGGCCTGCAGATGCAGGCCCGTTTTCGTTCAAGCGTCGATCAGAACGCGATGGAGGTTTGCACGTACACCGTGCGCGGCTCGCCGACGTATTTGCCCTTGTTGTTATCGTCAAACGAGCGTATGTAGTACTGCTTGTTGAAGATGTTCTTGACGCCCACCGCCACGTTCAAATCCGACAGTTGCGGGCCGAAATCGTAGGCCGCGCGGCTGCTGAACAGCATGTAGCCGGGGATGCGCCCGTTGGCACCGTCGGCGCTTTCGGCGCGGGTGTTGGCGTTGTCGGCGAACTGGCTGCTCTGATAGCTGCTGTCCAGGTTGAGCTTCCAGTGGCCTTCGGTGTAGCCCACGCCCAGGGTGCCTTTGTGTTTGGACGAGAAGGGCACGCGGTTGCCCTTGTTCGGACCGTCTTCGCGGATGGTGGCGTCGACGTAGGCGTAGCTGGCGTACACATCAAAGCCGGCCAGCGCCGGGCTCAAGCCGTCGAGGGCGTAGTTGATGCTCGACTCGACGCCCTGATGACGCGTCTCGCCGCGAGCGATCACCGAATCGTTGGTCTGGTTGCTTTCGTACTGGTTGTCGAAGTTGATCAGGAACGCGCCGATTTCCGCGCGCAGGTTGCCGTTGTCATAGCGCGTACCCAGTTCCCAGGTGCGGGCCTTCTCCGGTTTCACTTCGCCGCTGCTCACGCGGTTGGGCATCTGGCTGTATTGCACGCTGCCGAACGAACCTTCGGTGTTGGCGTAGAGGTTCCACTCGTCGGTAAGGTGATAGAGCACGTTCAGCGCCGGCAGCGCGGTGTTGTAGTCGCCCTTGTACTTGACGTTGCTGAGGTTGTTGGTCTGCTGCGACTCGATCATCTCGTAGCGAATGCCCGGGGTGATGGTCCATTTGCCGATATCGATCCGGTCATCGATAAAGAACGCATTGGCTTCGGTGCCGCCACGGGTGTCGCGGTCGTTGCGACTGTTGGTGGTGGGCATCTGCTGGTTGTTGGCCGAGATCGGCGTGCGGTAGCGCAGCTCATGACCGGCTTCGTTGATGTAGCGGTAGCCCACACCCACTTCATGGCTGGTGGGGCCGAGGTCGAAGCCCTGGGCGAAGCGGGTCTCGATACCGCGTACCCAGTATTCGCGTGGCGACAGGGAAAGGAAGCTGCCCTGGTCCAGGTAACCGCTGCGCAGGGTCTTGGTGAAGAAGCTGTTGATGGTGAATTCGCGGCGGTCCTGCTCGTAGCGGTAGCCGACGTTGAACATCGTGCGGCGACCCCAGAATTTGTCGTAGGCGCGGGTGGACTGGTACGGATCGGCCTTGTAGTCGGCCACGTTCAGACCGCCGGGCATGTCGGCCTGGCCTTCGTAGTACTGCGCCATGGCGTTGAAGCTGTTGGCATCGTCCAGTTGGTATTTACCCTTGAGGATCAGGTCGTCGATACGCGTGTCGCTGTTTTCGCGCCAGTCGCCGCCGCGGGTGCCCGAATACAACAGGGCGCCGCCCAGGCCGTTGTCGGCGGTGCCGCCAGCAAGCAGGTTGCCGGTGGTCTTGAAGCCGTCGTGGCTGGAGGACGGGCTGGTTTCGGTCTGCAGGCCGCCCTTGACGGTGGGCGCATCCGGGATCGCGCGGGTCACGAAGTTGACCACGCCGCCCACGTTCTGCGGGCCGTAACGCACTGCACCACCGCCGCGCACGACGTCGACGGCGTCCATGTTGCCCATGCTGATCGGCGCGAACGACAGCTGCGGCTGGCCATAGGGCGCGAACGGCACCGGAATGCCGTCCATCAGCACGGTGGAGCGCGATGCCAGGCGTGGGTTGAGGCCGCGAATGCCGAAGTTCAGCGCCATGTCATGACTGCCGGTGCCGTTGTTGTCCGGGGCGTTGACGCCGGGGATGCGGTTGAGCACATCTTTGGCCTGAGTGGCGCCCTGGCGTTCGAATTCCTCGCGGCGGATCACATCGCGGGCGCCGGGGTGTTCGAAGACGTTGGTCTGCGCAGCATCGCCGAGCCAGTCGCCAACCACGCTGGAGGTGGCCAGCTCCAGCGTGGCCGGGGCGTCTGCCGGTTGCAGGCTGAAGGCGTTGTTGCCCTCAGCGCGGGCTTGCAGGCCGGTGCCTTCCAGCAGTTTCTGCAGGCCTTCGGCGGCGCTGTAATTGCCCGACAATCCACGGCTCTGCATGCCGGCCGTCACTTGGGAACCGAAGGAAATCAGCACGCCGGCTTCGCGGCCAAACTGGTTCAGGGCTGTTTCCAGCGAGCTGGGGGCGATGTGATAAGGCTTGGCGTCGGCCGCCATGACGGGCGGCAGCAGGGTGAAACTGAGGCTGGCGCCCAGTAACAAGTGGCGCAGGGTGCGGGCGAGCAGGGAGGGTTGCTGGGGCATGGGACGCGGTCCTGAGAAGACGGATCAAGGGGGCTTTCCTTCTCTGTCACGCGAGGTATGGAAAACGGCTCACTCGGTAGAAAAGTATTTTCAGGCGCGCGCCTGCACGGTGACCCAATAGCGGGTAAACCGCCGCACTTTTACCGGCAGGCTGACTTCCAGCAGGTCGAGAATGCGCTCGCTGTCGTCCAGCGGGTAACTGCCGGAGATCAGCAAGTTGGCCACCTGCGGGTCGCAATGGAGCTGGCCGCGCCGGTAGCGGCCCAGCTCGGCGAGGAAATCCTCCAGGCGCATGTGCGCGGCCATCAGCATGCCGTCGGCCCAGGCGCCGCTGTTGGCGTCGGTGGGCCGTGGCGTGTCCCAACCCTTGCGGGTGAAATTGACCTGACGCGCGGCGTCCACTGTCAACGGCAGGCCGCTGTAGCGGTTGGGCATCACCTCGACATGGCCGTCGAAGACCGCCAGTTGCGTATGGTCATTGAACTGACGCACGTTCAGCCGCGCTGCCGGGCTGCTGAGCAGGCCCTGGCCGGTCAGTACGCGCAGCGGTGTGTCGTCGGCGCGGACGGTCAGCAGTATTTCCCCCTCGAGCAGGCGGATCAGCCGCTGTTGACCATCGAAGTGCACATCCACTGCACTGCCGGTGTTGAGTTTGAGCTGACTGCCGTCCGCCAGTTGCACCGTGCGGCGCTGACCCACCGGGCTGCGGTAATCGGCGCTCAGCGGCGGCAGCATATGTTGCTGCCGCAGGCCCCAGGCCGCCGCCGAGCCGGCGCCGAGGATCAACAGCAATTTAAGCGCCTGACGCCGGCTGCTGGATGTGGGCGCGTTCAACGCCGCGTGTGCAAGAGGCGAAGGCATGCCGCGCAGACGCTGGTTGACACGCTGGATGTGGTCCCAGGCGCGCTGGTGTTCGCTGTGGGCATTCAGCCACTGTTGCCAGGCTGCCTGCTGGCGCGGGTTGAGCGCGCCTTGCTGCATTTCCATCAGCCAGTGCACGGCTTGTTCGGCCACCTGGGTCGAGAAATTCATAGGGCAAAGTAGCAGCGCATGGCCGCTTTGTTCAGGTGGCGTTTGACGGTGGCGAGGGAGATACCCAGTTCGGCGCCGATCTGCGCGTAGGTCAGGCCATCGAGCTGGGCCAGCAGGAATGCACGTTTGACGGGCGTTGGCAGGCCGTCCAGCAACTGGTCAAGTTCCAGCAGGGTTTGCAGGATGATCGCGCGTTCTTCTTCCGACGGCGCGACCTGTTCCGGCATCTGCGCGAGGGCGTCAAGATAGGCGCGCTCCAGGTCCTGGCGGCGGTAGAAGTTGAACAACACCCGCTTGGCGACGGTGGTGAGGAACGCGCGGGGCTCGATCAGTGTGGGGGTTGGCGGCGCGGTGAGCACGCGCATGAAGGTGTCCTGCGCCAGGTCTGCAGCACTTTCCGGGCAGCCGAGCTTGCGTCGCAACCAGCCGTTGAGCCAGTGGTGATGGTCCTGATACAAGACTTCGACGGTGGTGGACGGGCTCAACGCAAACACTCCGCAAGCATGAGCAAGCTTTAGAGAACAAGAATTGTTCGCATTGTAGGGCGCGCGAGTGGGTTCGGCAATGCGCCAGAGCAGGTGATTCATCCGTTCGGTTTTGCTTATGAGAATATTTATCATTAATATCGCCAACTGAATAATCTGGCGCCGCCGCGATGAAAAGCAAAACCACACTGCCCGTCTCCTACCGCCTCGCCGTCACCTCACGCGTGCTGGCGGCCGTGGTCGGCGGCTACCTGATGGCGTCTCTGGCCGCTGTTTGCCTGGCGCTGTGGCTGCCGACGTCACGTGCCGATGCGGTGGTGACCGGCATGATGAGCTCATTCGTGTTCTACCTGCTCGCGGTGCTCTGGTGCTTTGCCTGCCGCAGCGCCTGGCGGGCCTGGTTTGGCGTGATGCTGCCGACGGCGGCGTTTGCCACCCTGGCGGGCGTGGGTTTGTGGATGGTGCGCACATGAAAGAGGGCTTTCGTCAGGCCATGGCATGGTTGCACACCTGGGCCGGACTGATCTTTGGCTGGCTGTTGTTTGCGATTTTTCTGACAGGCACCCTGGCCTATTTCAAGGACGAGATTACCCACTGGATGCAGCCCGAGGTGCAGGCGCATCCGCTGGATGATGCGCGCAGCCTCACCGTCGCCCAGGCCTACCTGCAGCAGCAGGCGCCCGACGCCGCACGCTGGTTCATCACCTTGCCCAACAGCCGCGATCCCGGCCTGTCGGTGATGTGGCAAGACAAGCTCGACCCCGGCAAGCGCGGCAATTTCGTCCAGAAGGTCGTTGACCCGGTCAGCGGCCAGGCCGTTCAAGCCCGCGACAGCAAAGGCGGCGAGTTCTTCTACCGTTTCCATTTCCAGCTGCAAATGCCTTATCCATGGGGCCGCTGGCTGTCGACCCTCGCGGCCATGGTGATGTTCGTGGCGCTGATCACCGGCATCATCACCCACAAGAAAATCTTCAAGGACTTCTTCACCTTCCGCCCGCGCAAGGGCCAGCGTTCGTGGCTTGACGGGCATAACGCGGTGGGAGTGCTGGTGCTGCCATTCCACTTGATGATCACCTACAGCAGCCTGGTGATCTTCATGAGCATGGTCATGCCGGCGCCCATCATGGCGTCCTACGGCGACGACAGCCGCGCGTTCTTCAGCGAGCTGTTCCCCGCCACCGACAACGCGCCGGCCCTCGGGCAGCCGGCGCCGTTGCAGTCGCTGGTGCCGATGTACACGCAGGCTCGCGCGCAATGGGCGGGCGGGCAGGTCGGCCGGCTGGCGGTCAACAACCCGGGCGATGTGAACGCGTCGGTGAACATATTCCGCTCAGGCTCCGACCGTGTGGCGCAGGATTTTGGCAGCGTGGTGTCGTTTAACGGCGCCACAGGTGAGTTGCTGCGGGTGGGCGGCGGGCAGTCGTTGCCGACGCTGGTCAGCGGCACGTTCTATGGCCTGCACATCGGCCATTTCGCTGGCCCGATGCTGCGCTGGCTGTACTTCATCTGTGGCCTGGCCGGCACGGCGATGATCGGCACCGGGCTGGTGATGTGGCTGGGCAAGCGCCAGCTCAAGCACGCCAGGACCGGCGTCATGCCGTTTGAATTGCGACTGGTGGAGATGCTGAACATCGCCAGCATGTCCGGGCTGTTGATCGCCATCGGCGCATTCTTCTGGGCCAACCGCCTGTTGCCGGCGAGCTTTGCCGAGCGTTCCGACCGGGAGGTGCAGGCGTTCTTTATTGCCTGGGGCCTGA
Organism: Pseudomonas sp. MH9.3; assembly: GCF_034354675.1. Classification (NCBI taxonomy): domain Bacteria; kingdom Pseudomonadati; phylum Pseudomonadota; class Gammaproteobacteria; order Pseudomonadales; family Pseudomonadaceae; genus Pseudomonas; species Pseudomonas sp. MH9.3. Next base: position 4,868,848 of record NZ_CP133785.1, read on the forward strand.
GTCTGTTGCATGCCGCGCTGCGCCGCGGGCGCCAGGGCTGGGTCGAGCAACTGAGCTGCGCTGCGCTGTTGTTTGCGGCCGTGCCGCTGTTGAACGCCCTCACCACCGATCAGCACTTGGGGGTGTCACTGGCCAGGGGCGACTGGGCCATGGCCGGCTTCGACCTGACATGCCTGGGCAGCGGAGCCTTCCTGGCCTGGGCTGCGTGGAAGATGCGGCACCGCACGGCGCCTCGGCCCAAGGCCGAACGCGCCCATCGGCTGAACCTCAAGCAGGAGGCTCACTGACATGCTGCTCGCGGTGCTGTTGTGCTACGCCGGATTCACTGCGCTGTGCCTGTCCACCGACCGGCACCACGGCGAGCTGCTGCACAGCAAGCCAACGCCACGTCGCCGTGTCGGTTTGCGCGTGAGCGGCTGGCTGCTGTTGCCCGGCTCGATCTGGCCGGCCGTCGCCGCTGCCGGCTGGAGCCAGGGCCTGGTGGAGTGGTGCGCGGTGCTGATGCTCAGCGCACTGCTGCTGGTGCTGCTGCTGCCGTACTGGCCAAGGCTGGCCTTGAGCCTGGCGGGTGCTGGGTTGTTGGCCAGCCCCGTTGCGGCGTTTGTGACCCTCTGAGCCCACGCCATGATCATCAGCACGCCACCGGATTCCGAAGACAGCCCGCCCGTTGATGCGATGTGCGGCCGTGCGTATTTTCTGCAGGTGTTTTTGTCCCAGCGTTCGCAGATGGAAGCCCTGGTGAGCCGGCGCGTCGGTTGCCGCGCGACAGCGGCCGACCTAGTGCAGGATTTGTTCCTGCGCTTCTGGCGCCGACCGCTGGTGCAGGTCGAAGAACTCAGCACCTACCTGCTGCGCTGCGCCGGCAATATCGCCATTGACCACCTGCGCAGCGAAGGCGCCCGTGTGCGCAGCCGCGAAGGCTGGCTGCCGGAGCAACAGGGCAATCACGGCGCCGAACCCGAGGCCGCGCTGGAGGCGGGCAACGACCTGCGCCACGTCGAAGCCGCCCTGCGCAGCCTGCCGGAGCGCACCCGGCAGATTTTCCTGCTCAATCGCATCCACGGGCGCAAATACGCGCAGATCGCCAAGGCCATGGGGCTGTCCCAAAGTGCCGTGGAAAAACATATGATGCGCGCCCTCGAAGCCTGCAAGGCCAGTCTTCGCGAGCCACCGCCTCCACGCACGCCAGGGAAAGCACCGTGAACGTCACCCCGACGCCCGCCCAGGAAAGGGCTGCACTCGAATGGCTTGGCCGGTTGCATGACCAGCCCAGCAGTGGCGATCAGGCTCTTTTCACCCGCTGGCTGCGTGCTGACCCTGCCCATGTCCAGGCCTATTCCCAGGCCCAGGTGCTGTGGGAACTGAGCGAAGCGCCTGCGCGAACACTCGCGGATGAAGAGGCGCTTGCGTTGCAGGGCTACCTGAACGCCATGGCCACCTCCAGGCGCTCGCGGGTGGCGCGCTGGTCGGGCGCGCTGGCGATGGCCGCCTGTCTGCTGTTGATGGTATCGATGGGCGCCGGCTGGCAGCCGTCGCGTTGGGTCGATGACCTGGGCGCCGATTACGTGACCGCGCCGGGGGAGGTAAAGACCTTTATGCTCGCCGATCAATCCAGCGTCACCCTCGATGCGGACAGCGCGATTGCCGTGGATTTCAGCCACGGTGAGCGGCTTATCCGGCTGCGTCGCGGTGCCGGTTTTTTCAAGGTCAGCCACACTGGCGAGCCCTTTGTGGTCGAGGCGGGCAGTGGCGAAGCGCGGGTGCTGGGCACACAGTTCGAAGTGCGCCTGCAACCGGCGGGCGTCGAGGTAACGGTGTTGTCCGGGCGGGTCGGTGTCACCGCGTCGAAGCAAGGCCCGCAACAGATCCTGACGGCCGGCCAGCAAGTGGCTTATGCCGCTGGGCGGGTCGAGCCCTTGCACGCGGTCGACAGCGAATCACGCCTGGCCTGGCGCGAGGGTTGGCTCAATTATTACAAGGCGCCGTTGGCCGACGTGATCAAGGACCTGGGCCGCTATTATCCGGGGCGCATCCTGTTGCTCAACGAGAAGATGGGCGCCAGGCGCGTGAGCGGCAGCTTTCCAAGCAAGGACCCGGCGGCCGTGCTGACGGCTTTGCAGGCCGTGCTGGGGTTTGAGCAACACAGCCTGCTGGGCCGGGTGATCGTGGTGCGCTGATTATTTCAGCGCCGCCATGATCGCGTCCGGGTTGTAATCCCGAATCAACGTGCCGTTCACGTCCACAAACGGAATGCCGCCGCCGCCCAGCGCTTCGTACGCCGTGCGGGCCTGGGCGTCCTTCTCTATATCGAAGGCCTGGTACGCAATGCCTTTCTTGTCCAGGAAGCGGCGGATCTGCTTGCAGTAGCCACACCATTGCGTGGAATAAAGCACCACGCGCGCCGACGTGCGTACCTGCTCCGACACCACCTGCGACGGGTTGAACAGCCGCTCGATCTTGCCCCAGTTCTGGATCGCCACCACGACCAGCAACACCAGCAGGACTTTTTTAAAGACCCCGCCGAGCATCAGTTGCGGCGCTTGAGCTGGTCGGTCAGTTGGGTCGGCAAGCCCTTGATGATCAGCGTGCCTGCGGCTTCGTCGTACTCGATCTTGTCGCCCAGCAGGTGCGCTTCAAAGCTGATCGAGAGGCCTTCGGCGCGGCCAGTGAAGCGGCGGAACTGGTTAAGGGTGCGCTTATCGGCCGGAATCTCCGGCGACAGGCCGTAATCCTTGTTGCGGATGTGGTCGTAGAACGCTTTGGGCCTATCCTCGTCGATCAGGCCCGACAGTTCTTCCAGGCCCATGGGCTCGCCAAGCTTGGCCTGGCTGCTGGCGTAGTCCACCAGGGTCTTGGTCTTTTCGCGGGCGGACTCGTCCGGCAGGTCTTCGCTCTCAACGAAGTCGCTGAACGCCTTGAGCAGGGTGCGGGTTTCGCCGGGGCCGTCGACGCCTTCCTGGCAGCCGATGAAGTCGCGGAAGTATTCCGAGACCTTCTTGCCGTTCTTGCCCTTGATGAACGAGATGTACTGCCTGGACTGTTTGTTGTTCTGCCACTCGGACACGTTGATGCGCGCCGCCAGGTGCAACTGGCCAAGGTCCAGATGGCGCGACGGGGTTACGTCCAGCTCGTCGGTCACCGCCACGCCTTCGCTGTGGTGGAGCAGGGCGATCGCCAGGTAGTCGGTCATGCCCTGTTGGTAGTGGGCAAACAGCACATGGCCGCCGGTGGAGAGGTTGGACTCTTCCATCAGCTTTTGCAGATGCTCGACCGCTGTGCGGCTGAAGGTGGTGAAATCCTGGCCGCCGTCGAAATACTCTTTCAACCAGCCGCTGAACGGATGCGCGCCGGACTCGGCATGGAAAAACCCCCAGGCCTTGCCCTGCTTGGCGTTGTAGCTCTCGTTGAGGTCGGCCAGCATGTTCTCGATGGCGGCCGATTCGGACAGCTCCGAGTCGCGCGCGTGAAGAACTGCAGGTGTGCCGTCGGGTTTTTTGTCGATCAGGTGGACGATGCAATGACGGATCGGCATAGGCTTCTCGGCTGGTTGAGGGGGAGCGGTGGGCCTCCCCAAAAAGTCGTCCAGTGTACCGCACCCATTGGTCGGGGGGCGCCTGGAAGGTGTTTTGCGCGCTCGCTTACGGGCCATATGCCTTTTTTTCACGGTTTAGAGCGATAAAGCTGACCAAATGGGTAGGTAGAGGCGGATATTTCCCCGTCTCTGTGCTAGTTTTGCCCGGTCTTGCGCCAAGTCTCGGCGTTAAGCGTGCATTCAGCATCTGTCAGGTCGAACCAATCCCTGTTTAGAGCATCTATAACCCCGATCTCCGACGGTTATAAGCCAGGGGTGCCAGGCCTAGATGGCAGGGCTCGATGGCTGACACTGCACTCTGCAATCCATATGAATTTGATAGGGAAGGAACACCACAATGGCTATTACTAAAGACCAACTGATCGCTGACCTGGCTGAAGCAGTAGACGCACCGAAAACCACCGTGCGCGCTCTGCTGGACCAACTGAGCCAGGTTGTTGCCGATCAGCTGGAAAACGGCGGCGAAATCACTCTGCCAGGCGTTGGCAAACTGAAAGTGACCGAGCGTCCTGCCCGTACTGGCCGTAACCCTTCGACTGGCGCTGCCATCGAAATCGCTGCCAAAAAAGTTATCAAGCTGGTTGTGGCCAAAGGCCTGACCGACGCTGTTAACAAGTAAGACGCAGCAAAAAAAACCGTGCTCCGGAGCGATCCGGGCACGGTTTTTTGTTGGCTGCGATTCAGTCCTAGCGCACCCAGCGCTGGCGCCACAGCTGCTGTTCGTTTTTGGTCTGGAAAGTCCAGGCCACGAACCGGCTCTGCTTTTGCCCCTGTGACATTTCCACTACCTGGCTCTCCAGCACGCCGGCTTTTTTCAGGGCGGTTTCGATGGCCGGCAGGTTGGAGGCTTTTGACACCAGGGTGCTGAACCACAGCACCTTGTGCGCAAAATGCGCGCTCTCGGCGATCAACTGCGTCACGAAGCGCGCTTCGCCGCCTTCACACCACAGCTCGGCCGACTGACCACCGAAGTTCAGCACCGGCAGCTTGCGCTTCGGATCGGCCCTGCCCAGGGCACGCCATTTGCGTTCACTGCCCTTGGTGGCTTCATCCATGGACGCGTGGAACGGCGGGTTGCACATGGTCAGGTCAAAACGCTCGCCCGGCTCCAGCAGGCCCAGCAGGATCTGCTTCGGGTTGGGTTGCAGGCGCAACTGGATAACCTTGCTCAGGTCGTTGGACTGCACGATGGCCTTGGCCGCTGCGACGGCGGTAGGGTCCACCTCGGAGCCGAGGAAGTTCCAGCGGTATTCCATATAGCCAATCAGCGGGTAGACGCAGTTGGCGCCCATGCCGATATCCAGCACCTTGACGATTGAACCACGCGGGATCTTGCCTTCATTGCCGCTGGCCAGCAGGTCGGCGAGGAAGTGCACGTAGTCGGCGCGCCCCGGCACCGGCGGGCACAGGTAGTCGGCCGGTATATCCCAATGCTGGATGCCATAGAACGACTTGAGCAACGCCCGATTGAAAACGCGCACCGCGTCGGGGCTGGCGAAGTCGATGCTTTCCTTGCCATACGGGTTGATAATCACGAATTGCGCCAGTTCCGGCGTGGTCTTGATCAACGCCGGGAAGTCGTAACGGCCCGTGTGGCGGTTGCGCGGGTGCAGGGTAGCCTCTTTGCGCGGTGCGACGGGCTTGGCCGTGGCGGCGGTTTTGGGCTTCTTGCGCGGAGGTTTGGGCGTAGTGGGGGCGGTCATGTTGATTCTGGTGTTGGCTCAAAGTGGTGGGCATTGTCACACATTCCCCCTGTCTACCTGGGTTAAATGTGGGAGGGTTTGCCACATAAAAAAAGAGACCCGAAGGTCTCTTTTCTCACACGGCTCAAGCCTTACAGGCTGGAAATCCGCGCATGCTGCTCCGCCAGCTTGCCCAGGGCCTGTTCAGCCTCGGCCAGCTTGGCGCGTTCCTTGTCGATCACTTCAGCCGGCGCCTTGTCGACGAATGCCGCGTTGGACAGCTTGCCGCCCACCCGTTGCACTTCGCCTTGCAGGCGCAGCATTTCCTTGTCGAGACGGGCCAGTTCCGCGCCCTTGTCGATCAGCCCGGCCATCGGCACCAGCACTTCCATGTCGCCCACCAGTGCGGTGGCAGACAGCGGTGCTTCGGCGCCATCAGCCAGCACGGTGATCGACTCCAGCTTCGCCAGTTTCTTGAGCAGCGCATCGTTCTCATCGAGACGACGCTGATCCTCGGCGCTGGCGTTCTTGACGAACACGGCGAGTGGCTTGCCCGGGCCGATGTTCATTTCGGCGCGGATGTTGCGCGTGCCGAGCATCAGCGTCTTGAGCCATTCGATATCGCTTTCGGCGGCTTCATCGATGCGGGCTTCATTGGCCACCGGCCACGGCTGCAGCATGATGGTTTTGCCGTCGATACCGGCCAGCGGCGCCAGGCGCTGCCAGATTTCTTCGGTGATGAACGGCATGAACGGATGCGCCAGGCGCAGCGCCACTTCCAGCACGCGCACCAGGGTACGACGGGTGCCGCGCTGGCGTTCGACCGGCGCGTTTTCGTCCCACAGCACCGGCTTGGACAGCTCCAGGTACCAGTCGCAATACTGGTTCCAGATGAACTCGTACAAGGCCTGCGCGGCCAGGTCGAAACGGAACTGGTCGAGCTGGCGGGTTACTTCGGCTTCGGTGCGCTGCAACTGCGAGATGATCCAGCGATCGGCCAGGCTCAGCTCATAGGCTTCGCCGTTCTGGCCGCAGTCCTCGCCTTTGTCCAGCACGTAGCGCGCGGCGTTCCAGATCTTGTTGCAGAAGTTGCGATAGCCTTCGACGCGGCCCATGTCGAACTTGATGTCGCGACCGGTGGACGCCAGCGAGCAGAAGGTAAAGCGCAGGGCGTCGGTGCCATAGCTGGCAATACCATCGGCGAACTCGTCGCGGGTCTGCTTCTCGATCTTCTTCGCCAGTTTCGGCTGCATCAGGCCCGAGGTGCGTTTCTGCACCAGGGTTTCCAGGTCGATGCCGTCGATGATGTCCAGCGGGTCCAGGACGTTACCCTTGGACTTGGACATCTTCTGGCCCTGGCCATCACGCACCAGGCCGTGCACGTACACGGTCTTGAACGGTACCTGCGGCGTGCCGTCCTCGTTCTTCACCAGGTGCATGGTCAGCATGATCATCCGGGCAACCCAGAAGAAAATGATATCGAAACCAGTGACCAGCACGTCGGTGGAGTGGAATTTCTTGAGGAATTCAGTCTGCTGCGGCCAGCCGAGTGTCGAGAACGTCCACAGGCCCGAGCTGAACCAGGTGTCGAGTACGTCGTTGTCCTGTTGCAGCGCAATGTCGGCTCCGAGGTTGTGCTTGGCCCGCACTTCGGCTTCGTCGCGGCCGACATAGACCTTGCCCGACTCGTCGTACCAGGCCGGAATACGGTGGCCCCACCACAGCTGACGGCTGATGCACCAATCCTGAATGTCGCGCATCCAAGAGAAGTACATGTTTTCGTACTGCTTGGGCACGAACTGGATGCGGCCGTCTTCGACAGCAGCAATGGCAGGCTCGGCCAACGGCTTGGTGGACACGTACCACTGGTCGGTCAACCACGGCTCGATGACGGTGCCGGAACGGTCGCCCTTCGGCACTTTCAGGCCGTGGTCGTCGACGCTGACCAGCAAGCCGGCGGCATCGAACGCTGCGACGATCTGCTTGCGCGCTTCAAAGCGGTCCAGGCCTGCGTATGCGGCCGGGATTTTGCCGTCGATGCTGTCGTTGAGTGTGCCGTCCAGGTTGAACACCTGGCAGGCTGGCAATACGGCGGCGTTTTTATCGAAGATGTTCAGCAGCGGCAGGTTGTGGCGCTTGCCGACTTCATAGTCGTTGAAGTCGTGGGCCGGGGTGATCTTCACGCAGCCGGTGCCGAATTCGGGGTCGCAGTAGTCGTCCGCGATGATCGGAATGCGGCGGCCGACCAGCGGCAGCTCGACGAATTTGCCGATCAGGGCCTGGTAGCGCTCGTCATTCGGGTTAACCGCGACGGCGGCGTCGCCGAGCATGGTTTCCGGACGGGTCGTGGCGACGATCAGGTAGTCGTTGCCTTCGGCGGTTTTGGCGCCGTCGGCCAGCGGGTACTTGAGGTTCCACAGGAAGCCTTTCTCGTCGTGATTTTCCACTTCAAGATCGGAGATTGCGGTGTGCAGCTTGGTGTCCCAATTGACCAGGCGCTTGCCGCGGTAGATCAGGCCGTCTTCATGCAGGCGCACGAAGGCTTCTTTAACGGCCTCCGACAGGCCGTCGTCCATGGTGAACCGCTCGCGGCTCCAGTCGACGGACGAACCCAGGCGGCGGATCTGACGGCTGATATTGCCGCCGGACTGGTCCTTCCATTCCCAGATCTTTTCCAGGAATTTCTCGCGGCCCAGGTCATGACGGCTTTGGCCGGTGGCTTCCAGTTGACGCTCCACCAGCATCTGCGTGGCGATGCCGGCGTGGTCGGTGCCCGGCTGCCACAGGGTGTCTCGACCCTGCATGCGGCGGAAACGGATCAACGCATCCATGATCGCATTGTTGAAGCCATGGCCCATGTGCAGGCTGCCAGTGACGTTCGGTGGCGGAATCATGATGGTGTAGGGGTCGCCCGCACCTTGTGGGGCGAAATAGTTCTCGGACTCCCAGGTGTTGTACCAGGAAGTTTCAATAGCGTGGGGCTGATAGGTCTTATCCATGCGCGGCGGGACCCTAGTTGGCATTTATTCAGGAAAGCCGGCAAGTATAACGGGGGATAGGGGAGAGGGCGAGACGAAGACAGGCTTAAGGGATACGCGATCAACTGTGGGAGGGGCTTGCTCCCGATAATGGCGGATCAGCTATGAATTGATGACTGACACACCGCTATCGGGAGCAAGCCCCCTCCCACACGGGATATGGGTGAAGCTCAGGACTGGTATTGGCTGAGCAACCGCTCCATTCGCGCATCCAGCCGGCGCTTGATCTCGGTTTCGATGTGCGGTGCGAAGTCGTCGATCACGTCCTGCATGATCAATTGCGCAGCGGCCCGCAGTTCGTTGTCCAGGTGCAGCAACAAGGCGTCCTGCGGTTTTTCCGCTGTGGCGGCAGCGGGTTGCGGCGTTGGCGTGTCGAACGCCATGGCAATCTGTGCCTCGTCCATGACCGCTTCGGTCAGCAACGGCGGCTGCAGGTCGTCATCACCCAGCAGTTGACGGATCGACTCGAGGTCGTCCAGTAAATGGTCGTCTTTTTTAATCGGGTTTGGCGTGTCCATCATCTACTCAAAGTCGTTGTAGCCGGTGATCCTGCAGAGGATAGCCCTGTTCGCGATAGAAACGAAAACTCTCCCGCGCGGCCTGACGAACAGCCGGATCTTCCACCACCACCTCCGCCACGCGGGCGAATGCACTGGCAAAGGCCGGTACTTTCAGGTCCAGGTTGATCAGCAGGTCCTGGTGATCGCCGCAGCCGTCGCCCAACCCCAGCACCACACGGCCGTCGGGCTCGGATTCTGCGGGGCCGTGGGGCACGAAGCTTTCGCCCTTGAAGCGCCACAGGCGCGCATCCAGCTCATCGCGCTGGCCGGCATCGCTGCAATGCAGGTAGATGCGGTGGCCCATGCGCCAGGCTTTTTCGGTGAGTTTGCAGGCAAAGTCCAGGCGCGCGAGCGGGTCGGCGCTGGGCAATATATAGAAGTCGACTTGGGTCATTGCGGTTCCTGAGGCCGGGACGGCGAAATGATCACCGCCCCGGCGTCTTCAGTTTCAGGCCTTGGCGCGATCCAGCAGGTACTGGGTCAGCAGGGGCACCGGACGGCCGGTGGCGCCCTTGTCCTTGCCGCCGCTGGTCCAGGCGGTGCCGGCGATGTCCAGGTGGGCCCAGTTGAAGTTCTTGGCAAAGCGCGACAGGAAGCAGGCGGCCGTGATGGTGCCGGCTTTCGGGCCACCGATGTTGGCGATGTCGGCGAACGGGCTGTCCAGCTGCTCCTGGTACTCGTCGAACAGCGGCAATTGCCAGGCGCGGTCGTCGGCTGCCTGACCGGCGCTGAGCAGTTGCTCGATCAGCTCATCGTTATTGCCCAGCAGGCCCGAAGTGTGGGCGCCCAGGGCGACCACGCAGGCGCCGGTCAGGGTGGCGATGTCGATCACGGCCTGTGGCTTGAAGCGCTCGGCGTAGGTGAGGGCGTCGCACAGCACCAGGCGGCCTTCGGCGTCGGTGTTGAGGATCTCGACGGTCTGGCCGCTCAGGGTAGTGACGATATCGCCCGGACGGGTCGCGCCGCCGCTCGGCATGTTCTCGGCGCAGGCCAGGATGCACACCAGGTTGATCGGCAGCTTGAGTTCCAGCACGGCACGCAGGGTGCCGAACACGCTCGCGGCGCCACCCATGTCGTACTTCATCTCATCCATGCCCAGGCCAGGCTTGAGGCTGATGCCGCCGGTGTCGAACGTGATGCCTTTACCTACGAGGGCGTAAGGCTTCTCGGATTTCTTGCCGCCGTTGTATTGCATCACGATCAAGCGTGGAGGCTGGTCGCTGCCCTGACCCACGGCGTAGAACGAGCCCATGCCCAGCTCCTTGATCTTTTTCTCGTCCAGCACTTCAACCTTCAGCCCCTTGAACTCCTTGCCCAGTGCCTTGGCCTGTTCGCCCAGGTACGTCGGGTGGCAGATGTTCGGCGGCAGGTTGCCCAGGTCACGGGTGAACGACATGCCGTTGGCAATCGCGGTGGCGTGGGTCACGGCGCGCTGCACTTCGGCCTGGGCGGCCTTGATGGTCAGCAGGGTGATTTTCTTGAGCGCGCGCGGTTCGGCTTTCTGGCTCTTGAATTGATCGAACACGTAGCCGCCGTCCACCAGGCTTTCGGCCAGCAGGCGGGTCTTGCCATAGCTGTCACGGCCCTTGACGACGATTTCATCGAGTGCCAGTACGGCCTCGGTGCCGCCCAGGCCCTTGAGGGTGGTGAGCAGGGTGCTGATGATCTTGCGGAACGGACGGTCGCCCAGTTCGGCGTCCTTGCCCACGCCCACCAGCAATACGCGGTCGGCCTTGAGGTTGGGCAGGCTTTGCAGCAGCAGGCACTGGCCCACTTTGCCGGCCAGGTCGCCGCGCTTGAGGATCGCGCTGATGGCGCCGCCGCTCAATTCGTCGAGTTGGCTGGCGGCGACGCCCAGCTTGCGGCCTTCGCCGATGGCGACCACGAGGGTGGCGGTCTTCAACGTTTCGGGGCTAACGCTTTTTACAACCAGTTCCATGTTCGGGTCCCTTATAAAGGTCGGTGAGCCTGGCGTCTGTATAGCCAGGCTTAAAGCGAGGCAGCTGTGTAAAAAACCGCCCGCGACAAGGGCCGCAGTTTGAACCTCGCAGGCGAAGCCTGACAACCCTCGGCGCACGCTTTGTGCTCGCGCATGAGGTTGCTCCGTGACAGGCGCGGTCAATCACAGGATAATGCGCCATCTTTTTAGCCGGCCCGTGCAAACGGGTCGCTCGGTATGCTTGCTTGTTTGGCCGCCTTAGCCTGACAACCCTGGAGTGTCTGGTTTGATCGTCTTCCGTTATCTATCCCGCGAAGTCCTGCTGACCCTGAGTGCCGTGAGTGCGGTATTGCTGGTCATCATCATGAGTGGTCGTTTCGTCAAATACCTGGCCCAGGCGGCTTCCGGCGCCCTCGACCCCGGTTCGCTGTTCCTGATCATGGGCTTTCGCCTGCCGGGTTTTTTGCAGTTGATCCTGCCGCTGGGCCTGTTTCTCGGGATCCTGCTGGCTTATGGCCGACTGTACCTTGAGAGCGAAATGACCGTGCTGTCGGCGACCGGCATGAGCCAGCAACGCCTGCTGGCCATGACCATGATTCCGGCAGCCGGCGTCGCGCTGATCGTGGCCTGGCTGAGCCTGAGCCTGGCGCCCCAGGGCGCCATGCAATTTCAGCTGGTGCTGAACAAGCAGGACGCCATGACCGAGTTCGATACCCTCGAACCTGGCCGCTTCCAGGCGCTCAACGATGGCACCCGGGTCACCTACACCGAAACCCTGACCGACGACCGCGCCAACCTCGGCGGGGTGTTCATCTCCGAAAAACGCCTGGGCCAGGACAAGAAGGACCGCGGCATCTCCGTGCTGGTCGCCGATGCCGGGCGCCAGGAAGTGCGGCCCGACGGCAGCCGCTACCTGATCCTGGAAAACGGCTATCGCTATGACGGCAGCCCCGGCCAGGCCGACTACCGCGCCATCAAGTACGACACCTACGGCGTGATGCTCGCGCGGCCGGACGTCAGCGACGAAGTCACCGACCGCGACGCGATCCCCACCCAGGAGCTGTTCGGCAGCACCGAACTGCGCTCCATCGCCGAGCTGCAATGGCGCATTTCCCTGCCGCTGCTGGTGTTTATCGTGACGCTGATGGCCGTGCCGCTGTCGCGCGTCAACCCGCGCCAGGGCCGCTTCCTCAAACTGCTGCCGGCGATCCTGCTGTACATGGCCTACCTCACCATCCTGATTTCCGCCCGTGGCTCCCTGGAGAAGGGCAAGCTGTCGCCGACCCTTGGCCTGTGGTGGGTGCACGGGATCTTCCTGGTGATCGGCCTGGGGCTGCTGTACTGGGAACCTATCCGCTTGAAAATGAAAAGCCGTCGTGGCCAGAAGGAGATGGCGCGTGGTTAAGCTCGATCGCTACATTGGCAAAAGTGTACTGGTCGCCATCCTGGCGGTATTGGGTATCATCCTCGGCCTGGCGTCGCTGTTTGCCTTTATTGATGAGGTCAGCAACGTCAGCGACACCTACACGGTGACCGACGTGCTGAGCTACGTGGCCCTCACCGCGCCACGCCGTCTCTACGACATGATGCCGATGGCCGCGCTGATCGGTTGCCTGATCGGCCTGGGCAGCCTGGCCAGCAACAGCGAACTGACCATCATGCGCGCTGCCGGGGTTTCCGTCGGCCGTATCGTCTGGGCGGTGATGAAACCCATGCTGCTGCTGATGGCGTGCAGCGTGCTGATCGGTGAATACGTCGCGCCGCCGGCCGAAACCACCGCCCAGGCCAATCGCGCCCTGGCCCAGGGTTCGGGGGATGCGCAAAGCGCCAAGCACGGCCTGTGGCACCGCCAGGGTGAAGAGTTCATCCACATCAACGCCGTGCAACCGGGCGGCCTGTTGATCGGGGTGACGCGCTACACGTTCGACAAAGAGCGCCACATGTTGTCGTCCAGTTTCGCCAAACGTGCGCAGTACAGCGCCAATCAGTGGCAACTGACCGACGTCACCACCACCTATTTCCGCAACGCGGGCCAGGGCACCAAGGCCAGCACCGAAGTGATCAACGTGCCGACCGAGCAATGGGACATCGCCCTCAAGCCGGAGCTGCTCAATACCGTGGTGATGATCCCGGAAAGCCTGCCGATCTCCGGGTTGTGGAGCTATATCCATTACCTCAAGGACCAGGGGCTGAACAACGGCCGCTACTGGCTGGCATTCTGGGTCAAGGTGTTGCAGCCGGTGGTCACCGCCGCGCTGGTGCTGATGGCTATTTCGTTCATCTTCGGCCCGTTGCGCTCGGTCACCCTCGGCCAGCGCGTCTTCACCGGTGTGCTGGTGGGCTTTACCTTCCGCATTGCCCAGGATCTGCTCGGGCCGTCGAGTCTGGTGTTCGGTTTCTCGCCGCTGTTTGCGGTGCTGGTGCCCACCGCCATCTGCGCCCTGGCCGGGTTCTGGCTGCTGCGCCGCGCCGGGTAAGAATGCCCCGGCAAGCGAAAGGCCCCGTATTGACGGGGCCTTTCGCGTTCTGGACAGCAAAGATGACGTCTGGCCCGAGCATCAGGTACAATTCCCGGCTATTTTTCAGCGGGCAATCTGCCTGCAGCCTTTTTGAGTGTTGATCCGTGAGTGATTTGAGTCATATCCGCAATTTCTCCATCATCGCCCACATTGACCATGGCAAGTCGACGCTGGCCGATCGATTCATCCAGATGTGCGGTGGCCTTGCCGAGCGTGAAATGGAAGCCCAGGTTCTGGATTCCATGGACCTCGAACGCGAGCGCGGGATCACCATCAAGGCCCACAGCGTCACCCTGTACTACACCGCCAAAGACGGTATCCGGTACCAGCTCAACTTCATTGACACTCCCGGCCACGTTGACTTCACCTACGAAGTCAGCCGCTCGTTGGCGGCCTGCGAAGGTGCGTTGCTGGTAGTGGATGCGGGCCAGGGCGTGGAAGCCCAGTCCGTGGCCAACTGCTACACCGCCATCGAGCAGGGCCTTGAAGTAATGCCGGTGCTGAACAAGATCGACCTGCCCCAGGCCGATCCGGACCGCGTCAAGGAAGAAATCGAAAAAATCATCGGCATCGACGCCACCGACGCCGTCGAGTGCAGCGCCAAGACCGGCCTGGGCGTGGACGAGGTGCTCGAGCGCCTGGTCAAGACCATTCCGGCCCCCACCGGCAACTACGAAGATCCGCTGCAAGCGTTGATCATCGACTCCTGGTTCGACAACTACCTGGGCGTTGTCTCCCTGGTACGCGTGCGCCACGGCCGTGTGAAGAAGGGCGACAAGATCCTGGTCAAGTCCACCGGCAAGATCCACCTGGTGGACAGCGTCGGTGTGTTCAACCCCAAACATACCGCGACCACGGATCTGAAAGCCGGTGAAGTAGGCTTCATCATCGCCGGTATCAAGGACATCCACGGTGCGCCGGTGGGTGACACCCTGACCCTCAGCTCCACGCCTGACGTCGACATGCTGCCGGGCTTCAAGCGTATCCAGCCGCAGGTCTACGCCGGCCTGTTCCCGGTCAGCTCCGACGACTTTGAAGACTTCCGCGAGGCCCTGCAAAAGCTGACCCTCAACGACTCGTCGTTGCAGTACACCCCGGAAAGCTCCGACGCCCTGGGCTTCGGCTTCCGCTGCGGGTTCCTCGGCATGCTGCACATGGAGATCATCCAGGAGCGCCTGGAGCGCGAATACGACCTCGACCTGATCACCACCGCGCCAACCGTTATTTTCGAGTTGTTGCTGAAAACCGGTGAAACGATTTACGTCGACAACCCCTCCAAGCTTCCAGACCTGTCTTCCATCGAAGACATGCGCGAACCGATCGTGCGCGCCAATATCCTGGTGCCCCAGGAACACCTGGGCAACGTGATTACCCTGTGTATCGAAAAGCGTGGCGTGCAGCACGACATGCTGTTCCTCGGTACCCAGGTGCAAGTGACCTACGATTTGCCGATGAACGAAGTGGTCCTGGACTTCTTCGACCGTCTCAAATCCACCAGTCGCGGCTATGCTTCGCTGGATTACCATTTCGACCGCTACCAATCGGCCAATCTGGTGAAACTGGATGTACTGATCAACGGCGACAAAGTGGACGCCCTTGCGCTGATCGTGCACAAGGACAACGCGCACTACAAAGGTCGCCAGTTGACCGAAAAAATGAAAGAACTGATTCCGCGTCAGATGTTCGACGTCGCGATCCAGGCCGCCATCGGCGGGCAGATCATTGCGCGAACCTCCGTCAAGGCTCTCAGAAAGAACGTATTGGCCAAATGCTACGGCGGTGACGTAAGCCGTAAGCGCAAGCTGCTTGAGAAGCAAAAGGCCGGTAAAAAACGCATGAAGCAAGTGGGCAATGTGGAAATTCCACAAGAAGCCTTCCTTGCGGTGCTCAGGTTGGATAGTTAGGTCCTATGTCACTAAATTTCCCGCTGTTGCTGGTCATTGCCGTCGCCGTCTGCGGCCTCCTGGCGTTGCTCGATCTGGTGTTCTTCGCGCCACGTCGGCGCGCGGCTATTGCGTCGTATCAGGGCAGCGTCAGCCAGCCTGATGCGGTGGTGGTCGAGAAGCTGAACAAGGAACCGCTGCTGGTTGAATACGGCAAGTCGTTCTTCCCGGTGCTGTTCATCGTGCTGGTGCTGCGTTCGTTCCTGGTGGAGCCGTTCCAGATTCCTTCGGGATCGATGAAACCTACCCTGGACGTGGGCGACTTCATCCTGGTGAACAAATTTTCCTACGGAATTCGCCTGCCGGTGGTCGACAAGAAAGTCATCGAAGTCGGTGACCCGCAGCGCGGCGACGTGATGGTGTTCCGCTACCCGAGCGATCCGAACGTCAACTACATCAAGCGCGTGGTCGGCCTGCCGGGCGACGTGATTCGCTACACCAGCGACAAGCGCCTGTTCATCAACGGTGAATCGGTGGCCGAGAAGCTGCTGGGCGCCGAGCCGAACACCCTGGGCAGCGCCGAGCTGTATCAGGAAAAGCTCGGTGCGGTGGAGCACCAGATCCGCAAGGAAATGAGCCGCTACCGCGCCACGCCCGATGGCGAGTGGAAAGTGCCGGCCGGGCACTACTTCATGATGGGCGACAACCGCGACAACTCCAACGACAGCCGCTACTGGGATGATCCCAGCATTCCCAAGGAGCTGCTGGGCATGGTCCCCGACCAGAATATCGTCGGCAAGGCCTTCGCGGTCTGGATGAGCTGGCCGGAACCCAAGCTCAGCCACCTGCCGAACTTCTCGCGGGTCGGGCTGATCAAGTAATACAGGCGGCGCTGTGAACACAGCGCCGAATGCTTTTCTGGGGCCTGGACAATGTCCGGCCTCACGCGGCAACTATCAGGATTTGAATTTGAACACTGCGTCAATCGTCGATGGCCGCCGGTGCCACCAACTAGATATGGATAAACCGTGACCGTTTCTCTGAGTCGTCTCGAGCGCCAGCTCGGCTACACCTTCAAGGATCAGGAATTGATGGTCCTTGCCCTCACACACCGCAGCTTTGCAGGGCGCAATAACGAGCGCCTGGAATTCCTCGGTGATGCCATCCTCAATTTCGCCGCCGGTGAGGCGTTGTTCGAGCGCTTCCCCCAGGCCCGCGAAGGCCAGTTGTCACGCCTGCGTGCACGGCTGGTGAAAGGCGAGACCCTGGCCGTGCTGGCCCGTGGCTTCGGCCTGGGCGAGTACCTGCGCCTGGGGTCTGGTGAATTGAAGAGCGGCGGCTTTCGTCGCGAGTCGATCCTGGCCGATGCCCTCGAAGCCCTCATCGGCGCGATCTACCTGGATGCAGGCATGGAGACCGCCAAAGAGCGGGTGGTCGCCTGGCTGGCCTCGGAGATCGAGAGCCTGACCCTGGTCGACACCAACAAGGATCCCAAGACCCGCCTGCAGGAATACCTGCAGTCGCGCGGGTGCGAACTGCCACGCTACGAAGTGGTGGATATCCAGGGAGAGCCCCATTGCCGCGTGTTTTTCGTGGAATGTGAAATCACCTTATTGAACGAAAAAAGCCGAGGTCAGGGTGTGAGCCGTCGTATTGCCGAACAGGTAGCGGCCGCTGCAGCACTGATTGCCCTGGGCGTGGAGAATGGCCATGACTGATTCAACCGCAACACGCTGTGGCTATGTTGCCATTGTTGGCCGCCCCAACGTGGGCAAGTCCACGTTGCTCAACCATATCCTCGGCCAGAAGCTTGCGATCACCTCACGCAAGCCGCAGACCACCCGGCACAACATGCTCGGCATCAAGACCGAAGGCCATGTGCAGGCGGTGTACGTCGACACTCCGGGCATGCACAAGGGTGGCGAGAAAGCCCTCAACCGCTACATGAACAAGACCGCCTCGGCGGCGTTGAAAGACGTCGACGTGGTGATCTTCGTCGTCGACCGCACCAAGTGGACCGACGAAGACCAGATGGTCCTGGAGCGCGTGCAGTACGTCACCGGCCCGTTGATCGTGGCGCTGAACAAGACCGACCGTATCGAAGACAAAGCCGAGCTGATGCCGCACCTGACCTGGTTGCAGGAACAGCTGCCGAACGCGCAGATCATGCCGATCTCGGCCCAGCACGGCCACAACCTCGAAGCCCTGGAGCGCGTGATCGCCGGCTACCTGCCGGAAAACGAACACTTCTTCCCGGAAGACCAGATCACCGACCGCAGCAGCCGCTTTCTCGCCGCTGAACTGGTGCGCGAAAAAATCATGCGCCAGATGGGCGCCGAGCTGCCGTACCAGATCACCGTGGAAATCGAAGAGTTCAAGCAGCAGGGCAAGACCTTGCACATCCACGCGCTGATTCTCGTCGAGCGTGACGGCCAGAAGAAAATCATCATTGGCGACAAGGGCGAGCGCATCAAGCGTATCGGCACCGAAGCGCGCAAGGACATGGAGCTGCTCTTCGACTCCAAGATCATGCTCAACCTGTGGGTGAAGGTGAAGGGTGGCTGGTCCGATGACGAGCGCGCGCTGCGCTCCCTCGGCTACGGCGACCTGTAAGAACACCGCTGGACCAAAAATGTGGGAGGGCTTGCTGTGGCGAGCAGGCTTGCCCTGCGTTGGGTTGCGAAGCAGCCCCAAAACCTGCCACTGAGGTCTGTCCGTAGAATCGGGTTGATCTTATAGGGGCTGCTCTGCAGGCCAACGCAGGGCGAGCCTGCTCGCCACAATAAGTGTTCATTCAGCACATCGATTGCTCTTCAGAGATTTCCCGTCTCATGTCCCAATCCCCACCTCCCAGCCAACTCGCCTACGTGCTGCACAGCCGCGCCTACCGCGAGACCAGCGCCCTGGTGGATTTCCTCACGCCACAAGGTCGCCTGCGCGCGGTGTTGCGCAGCGCGCGCGGCAAGGCCGGCACACTGGCCCGGCCGTTCGTGGCGCTGGACGTGGAATTTCGCGGCAAGGGCGAGCTGAAGAACGTCGGCCGCCTGGAAAGCGTCGGCACCTCCGCCTGGCTCAATGGCGATGCGCTGTTCAGTGGCCTCTACCTCAATGAACTGTTGATCCGCCTGCTACCCGCCGAAGACCCGCACCCCGGCGTGTTCGATCACTACGCCGCCACCTTGCTCGCCCTCGCCGAAGGCCGCCCGCTGGAGCCGTTGTTGCGCGCATTCGAATGGCGCCTGCTGGACGATCTGGGCTACGGCTTCGAACTGAGCAACGACGTGCACGGCGAGCCCGTCGCCGCCGATGGCATGTACCGCCTGCAGGTCGACGCCGGCCTGGAGCGCGTCTACCTGCTGCAGCCGGGGCTGTTCCAGGGCGCCGAGTTGCTGGCCATGAGCGAGGCGGACTGGACCGCGCCCGGCGCGCTGTCCGCTGCCAAGCGCCTGATGCGCCAGGCCCTCGCGGTGCACCTGGGGGGCAAGCCGCTGGTCAGTCGCGAGTTGTTTCGAAAGCCCTGACATCCCCGTGTATGCTGTGCACCGATTCTTTCCCTTTTCAGGAGCGCTTCCGTGAGCACCAGCAATCGCATTCTTCTTGGCGTCAATATCGACCATGTCGCCACCCTGCGTCAGGCCCGGGGCACCCGCTACCCGGACCCGGTCAAGGCCGCGCTGGACGCCGAAGAAGCAGGCGCCGATGGCATCACCGTGCACCTGCGCGAAGACCGTCGTCATATCCAGGAACGTGATGTGCTGCTGCTCAAGGATGTGCTGCAAACCCGCATGAATTTCGAAATGGGCGTCACCGAAGCGATGATGGCGTTCGCCGAGCGCATCCGCCCGGCGCACATCTGCCTGGTGCCGGAAACCCGCCAGGAACTCACCACCGAAGGCGGCCTCGATGTGGCCGGCCAGGAAGCGCGGATCAAGGCCGCCGTGGAGCGCCTGTCGCAGATCGGCAGCGAAGTCTCGCTGTTCATCGACGCCGACGAGCGCCAGATCGAAGCCTCGCGCCGTGTCGGTGCGCCGGCCATCGAACTGCACACCGGCCGTTACGCCGACGCCACCACGCCCACCGAAGTCGCCGACGAGCTGCAGCGCGTCATCGACGGCGTGAAGTGCGGCCTCGATCAAGGCCTGATCGTCAACGCCGGCCATGGCCTGCATTACCACAACGTGCAGGCGGTGGCCGCGATCAAGGGCATCAACGAACTGAACATCGGCCACGCGCTGGTGGCCCATGCGCTGTTCGTCGGTTTCAAAGGCGCGGTGGCCGAGATGAAGGCGCTGATCCTCGCCGCCTCCAGGGCCTGAAGAACGCAGAAAGTCCAGTGTGGGAGGGGGCTTGCTCCCGATAGCAGTGTGTCAGCCAGCCAATCCCTGCCTGACCCACCGCCATCGGGAGCAAGCCCTCTCCCACATTTTGATCGCCATCAGGCTTCAGCAATCAACTGCGTGGCAATGCGAAGCCTTACTGTTTAGCCCTCGCAGGTGTATCGTATCCGCCCTTTGCAGGCCCTGCGCCTGCGGCTGATACGCGAGGTTGTTGTGTCCCGATCCTTTTCCCGTCGACAAATCCTGGGTGGTCTTGCAGGCCTGGCCGTTGTAGGCGTCGGCGCCGGGGGCGGCTATCGCTACTGGCTGGGGAAGGTCGCCGAGTCCGAGGCGGGGCACGATTACGAACTGATCGCTGCGCCCCTGGATGTGGAGCTGGTCCCCGGCCACATTACCCAGGCCTGGGCGTTCGGCCCTTCGGCGCCCGGCACCGAGCTGCGGGTGCGTCAGGGCGAATGGCTGCGGGTGCGCTTCATCAATCACCTGCCGGTGGCCACCACCATCCACTGGCATGGCATCCGCTTGCCGCTGGAGATGGACGGCGTGCCCTACGTCTCGCAGCTGCCGGTATTGCCCGGCGAATACTTCGACTACAAATTCCGCGTGCCCGATGCCGGCAGCTACTGGTACCACCCCCATGTGAACAGCAGCGAAGAGCTCGGCCGTGGCCTGGTCGGCCCGTTGATCATCGAGGAACGCGAACCCACCGGCTTCAAGCACGAACGCACCCTCAGCCTGAAAAGCTGGCATGTGGACGAAGACGGCGCATTCGTCGCGTTCAGCATTCCACGCGAAGCGGCGCGCGGCGGTACGGCGGGGCGTCTGTCGACCATCAACGGCGTGTCCCAGGCGGTGATCGACCTGCCGGCCGGGCAGATCACCCGCGTGCGCCTGCTCAACCTCGACAACACCCTGACCTATCGCATCAACATCCCGGACGTCGACGCGCAGATCTACGCGCTGGACGGCAACCCCATCGAACCGCGCCCGCTCGGCAAGGAATACTGGCTGGGGCCCGGCATGCGCATTTGCCTGGCAATCAAGGCGCCGCCGGCGGGTGAAGAACTGTCGATCCGTAACGGGCCGGTGCGCTTGGGCACTTTCCGCTCGGTGGCCAATACCGACGCGCCCGGCCAATGGCCGCCCGCGTTGCCGGCCAACCCGATCAGCGAGCCGGACCTGGCCACTGCGGAGAAACTCAACTTCAATTTTGAATGGGTGGGCACGGTGTCGGTGGATGACGGCAAGCCGCCGAGCCTGTGGCAGATCAACGGCAAGGCGTGGGACATCACCGACAAGACCTGCGCCGACCGCCCGATTGCCAGGCTGGAAAAAGGCAAGAGTTACATTTTTGAACTGAAGAACATGACCCAGTACCAGCACCCGATCCACTTGCACGGCATGAGCTTCAAGGTAATCGCCTCGAACCGCCACAAGGTGGTGCCGTACTTTACCGACACCTACCTGCTGGGCAAGAACGAACGCGCCCGCGTGGCCTTGGTGGCGGATAACCCCGGGGTGTGGATGTTCCATTGCCATGTGATCGACCACATGGAAACCGGCCTGATGGCCGCCATCGAGGTGGCGTGATGCGCCAGATTCGCCCCGCAGCGATCATCGATCGCAGTCGCGACCAGCACTTCATGCGCGAAGCCCTGACCCTTGCCGCCCAGGGCGCGTCACTCGGCGAAGTGCCGGTGGGCGCGGTGCTGGTGCAAAACGGCGAAATCATCGGCCGTGGCTTCAATTGCCCCATCAGCGGCAACGACCCCAGCGCCCACGCCGAGATGGTCGCGATTCGCGCGGCAGCCCAGGCCATCAGCAACTACCGGCTGGTGGGCAGCACGCTGTATGTGACCCTGGAGCCGTGCAGCATGTGCGCAGGCTTGATCGTGCATGCGCGGGTTGCGCGGGTGGTGTATGGCGCGCTGGAGCCCAAGGCCGGGATTGTGCAGAGTCAGGGGCAGTTCTTTACCCAGGACTTTCTCAACCATCGGGTGTTGTTTGAAGGTGGGGTGCTGGCCGAGGAATGCGGAGCCGTTCTGAGCGAATTCTTCAAAGCCCGCCGAGCCAAACCCTCTTCTAGCTGACACCGGGAAACCAATGAGGGAGCAGGCAAGCCAGCTCCCACAGGTGATCTTCGTTTAGTCAGGGACGTTGTGGTTTATTTCCTGGCAATGATCACCGCCCGCATCGGTGCCGGCAGCCCTTCGATAGTCTTGCTGTGATCTTGCGGATCAAGAAAATCACTCAGCGACTGATACTTCATCCACTCGGTCCCGCGCTGTTCCTCCACCGTGGTCACGCTCACGTCCACGCAGCGCACTTCGCTGAACCCGGCGCGGCGCAGCCATAGCATCAGGGCCGGCACCGAGGGCAGGAACCACACGTTGCGCATCTGTGCGTAGCGGTCTTCGGGCACCAGCACCTGTTGCTGGTCGCCTTCCACCACCAGGGTTTCCAGCACCAGTTCGCCGCCCTTGACCAGGGTGTCTTTCAACGCCAGCAGGTGCTCGATGGGCGAACGCCGGTGATAGAACACGCCCATGGAAAACACCGTATCGAAGCCTTCGAGGTTCGCCGGCAAGTCTTCGAACGGGAACGGCAGGTGCCAGGCCCTGGGTTCGGACAGGTAGCGTTGCACCGCCTGGAACTGGCAGAAAAACAGCCAGTTGGGGTCCACGCCGATCACGCTGTCGGCACCGGCACCGAGCATGCGCCACATGTAGTAGCCGTTGCCGCAGCCCACATCAAGGATGCGCTTACCCGTAAGGTTCAGGTGCGGCGCCACCCGCGACCACTTCCAGTCCGAGCGCCATTCGGTGTCCACGTGCACGCCGAACAGGTGGAGCGGGCCTTTGCGCCACGGGCTCAGACCCATCAGGGCGGTGTGCATCTGCGCGCGGGTCTGATCGTCGCAATCGGTGTCCAGCGTCAGGCCGTTCAGCAGGTCGACGGTGCTTGGCTGAATGGCCGGCAGCGCATCCAGCGCGCTTTGCCAGCGCTCCAGATCGCCGTGACCTTTTTCCATCTTGCTATCGAGCTGCGCTTGCAGGCCCTGGGCCCACACGGCCAGGGGCGTGCCAACCAGATGGCGGGCGAGGGGGGACAGATCAATCATGGCAAGGCAATCAACGAGGCAAAGTTAAGACACTGAAACCACGGCACCACGCTCGAGAACCCGGCCGCCAGCAGGCGTTCGCGGTGTTCTTCGAGGCTGTCGGGCTTCATGACGTTTTCGATGGCGCTGCGCTTCTGGGCGATTTCCAGTTCGCTGTAGCCGTTGGCGCGCTTGAACGCGATATGCAGGTCGGTGAGCAGTGCGTGTTCCTGCGCGTCATTGAAGCGCAGCTTTTCCGAAAGAATCAGCGCGCCGCCCGGCACCAGCGCCTGGCGAATGCGCGAGAGCAAAGCCAGGCGCTCGTCCGGAGCGATGAATTGCAGGGTGAAATTCAGGGCCACCACCGACGCCGGCTGGAACTGCAAGGCAAGGATATCGCCTTCGATCACCTCTACCGGCAGCAGCTCCTGGAACATCGAGTCCTGGCCATTGAGGTATTCACGGCAACGCTCGACCATCGCCGCCGAGTTATCCACCGCGATCACCCGGCAGCCGTCCGTGCGCACATGGCGGCGCAGGGCCTGGGTGACGGCGCCGAGGGACGAGCCGAGGTCATAGAGCACGCTGCTCGGTTGGGCGAACTGCGCCGCGAGTACGCCGAGGTTTTCGACGATGGTCGGGTAACCCGGCACCGAGCGCTTGATCATGTCCGGGAACACCCGCACCACGTCCTCGTTAAAGGCGAAGTCCGGCACCTGGGGCAAGGGCTGGGCGAATAGGCGATCGGGTTCTTTGCTCACGGTTGTTCCGGCGACGAAAGGGAGGGGCCGGCATTTTAGCCAACTTGGCCCTTTGGTGCGCGGGTTGTCTGATGGGGTGCCCTAGTTCACCGTAATGGCGCAGTCGAAGGTGTCGACCGGTTCGGCTTCCGGCTCCCACGGTTGCTGGGAGGTGAGGCGCAAACGGCCCTGCCCGGCGGTGAACGCCTGGAACCGCCACGTGGACTGGCCGCCGCCGCCAATCACGCCGGATTCGCTGCTGCTGTAGACCTCGGGGCTCAGCGCGCGCAACACGCCGCCGGCCAAGTCCTGAATGGCCCAGCGGTAGCCGGTGGTGGGGTTGCTCGGCAGAGTGAGGATCAGGTTCTGGCCGGATTTGAGCTGCAGCGGGCAGGCGCTCTGGTCGTCCACGGTGATGTTTTGCTTCGGCGCGCTGGCGCACGCGGACAACAAGGCAAGGCTCAAGGGGAGAAACAGGCGGGCAACGGTCATGGGGGCTCCGGTTGTACACGACGAAGGGCGAGCATAACCGAAGATGGCGCGAGGGGTGACAGGCGAGGTGTGTGGTGTTGCGGATGGCGCTATCGGGAGCAAGCCCCTCCCACATTTTGAAGTGTGAATACCTTCAAATGTGGGAGGGGGCTTGCTCCCGATGAGGCCCTTACCGGCACTGCATAACGATCAGAACAACACTTTGGCCACATCCGCAAAGCGCTTGGCAAAGTGCACCGTCATGCCTTCCTTCAGGTACTCCGGCAACTCTTCGAAACTGCCACGGTTGGGCTCGGGCAGGATCAGCTCATGGATTTTCTGGCGCCGCGCCGCAATCACTTTCTCGCGTACTCCGCCAATCGGCAGCACGTGCCCGGTCAGCGTCAGTTCGCCGGTCATGGCCACGCCTTTTTTCGGCGCCTGGTTGCGTGCCAGCGACAGCAGCGCACTGGCCATGGTCACGCCCGCGCTAGGGCCGTCTTTTGGCGTGGCGCCTTCCGGCACGTGCAAGTGCACGAAGGCTTCGTCGAAGAACTTCGGGTCACCGCCAAACGATTTCAGGTTGGAGCTGATGTAGCTGTAGGCAATTTCAGCGGACTCCTTCATCACCTCGCCCAACTGCCCGGTGAGCTTGAAACCGCGATTGAGCGTGTGGATACGCGTCGCCTCGATCGGCAGTGTCGCGCCGCCCATGCTGGTCCAGGCCAGGCCGGTAATCACACCGGTGCCGGACAGCACTTGCTCATTGCGAAACACCGGCATGCCCAGTGAGCTTTCCAGGTCCTTGTTGCCGATCTTGATCACCGAGTCCGGCGCATCCAGCAACTTGACCACCGCCTTGCGCACCAGTTTGCCCAGTTGCTTCTCCAACTGGCGCACCCCGGCTTCGCGGGCGTAGCCGTCGATCAACGCACGCAAGGCGCCGTCGCTGATGGTCAGGCTGTTTTTCGCTACGCCGGCTTTTTCCAGCTGCTTGGGCCACAGGTGGCGCTTGGCGATGGCGACTTTTTCTTCGGTGATATAGCCCGACAGGCGAATCACTTCCATGCGGTCGAGCAACGGGCCGGGAATCGAATCCAGGGTGTTGGCGGTGCACACGAACAGCACTTTGGACAGGTCCAGGCGCAGGTCGAGGTAATGGTCGAGGAATTCGACGTTCTGTTCCGGGTCGAGGGTTTCCAGCAGCGCCGAGGCCGGGTCGCCCTGGAAGCTCTGACCCATCTTGTCGATCTCGTCGAGCATGATCACCGGGTTCATCACTTCCACATCCTTGAGCGCCTGCACCAGCTTGCCCGGCAGGGCGCCGATGTAGGTGCGGCGGTGGCCCTTGATCTCGGCCTCGTCGCGCATGCCGCCGACGCTGAAGCGGTAGAACGGCCGGCCCAGGGACTCGGCGATGGACTTGCCGACGCTGGTCTTGCCCACGCCCGGTGGGCCCACCAGTAGCACGATGGAGCCGGCAACCTCGCCTTTATAAGCACCCACCGCGAGGAACTCGAGGATGCGGCTCTTGATGTCGTCCAGCCCGGCGTGGTGTTTGTCCAGCACCTTGCGCGCGTGCTTGAGGTCGAGCTTGTCCTTGCCGTACACGCCCCACGGTACCGAGGTGGCCCAGTCGAGGTAGTTGCGCGTGACCGCGTATTCCGGCGAGCCGGTTTCCAGGATCGACAGTTTGTTCAGTTCTTCATCGATGCGTTTTTTGGCCTGGGTGGGCAACACCTTGCCCTCCAGACGCTGCTCGAATTGCTCGACGTCCGCGCTGCGGTCGTCCTTGGTCAGGCCCAACTCCTGCTGGATGACCTTGAGCTGTTCCTTGAGGAAGAATTCGCGCTGGTGCTCGCCGATCTTGCGGTTCACCTCGGCGGAGAGCTCCTTCTGCAGGCGCGCCACTTCCACCTCTTTGCGCAACATCGGCAGCACTTTTTCCATGCGCTTGAGCATGGGCACGCAGTCCAGCACTTCCTGCAACTCGTTACCGGTGGCCGACGTGAGCGCGGCGGCAAAGTCGGTGAGCGGCGATGGGTCGTTGGGGCTGAAGCGATTGAGGTAGTTCTTCAGTTCTTCGCTGTACAGCGGGTTGAGCGGCAGCAGTTCCTTGATCGCATTGATCAGCGCCATGCCGTAAGCCTTGACCTCATCGGTCGGCTCGCTCGGCTGGTGCGGGTATTCGACTTCCACCAGATAGGGCGGGCGATGGTGCTTGAGCCAGGTCTTGATGCGCACGCGGGTCAGGCCCTGGGCGACGAATTGCAACTTGCCGTTCTCGCGGCTGGCGTGGTGCACCTTGACCAGCGTGCCGTACAGCGGCAGGGCCGAGGTGTCGAAGTGGCGCGGGTCTTCCGGCGGGGTTTCCATGAAGAACAGGGCCAGGGAGTGGTGATCGGATTTGCTCACCAGTTCCAGGGTTTCGGCCCACGGCTCTTCGTTGACGATCACCGGCAGCACTTGCGCCGGGAAGAACGGGCGGTTGTGGATCGGGATGATGTAGACCTTGTCCGGCAGGTTTTGCCCAGGCAGCGCCAGCCCGGTGTTGGACGAAGCGGATTCAGCGTTTTCGGGATCGGCGTAATCGTTGATGTCGTAATCAGGGGAATCTTGCTGGTCGCTCATGGGGCACCTGCATAAGGAAGTATGGTGCTTAGATGGGGCGGGGCAGCGAGGGTTTCAATGGCGCGGCGGCGATAGCAACATATTGCATAAAATAACCGGCGTGACGCCGTCAGCTGATTTTGTGCAGGTAGGCCGGAATCGGCTGTTCCGGCAGTACCGACAACACTTTCAAACGCTGCAACATGCGCTGGCTGGCCCGTTGCAGGTGCTCGCGCAGGTTCAACGCGGCCGCATCCACGGCGCCGTGCAGCAACAATTCCAGGATCAGGCGATGTTCGGCCAGCATCGCCGGGTCGGCGCCGATGCCGAGCAGGCGATGGAAAATCCGGCTGATGATCATCGGGCTCTGGCCCTGGCGAATCAGCGCGGCCATCTTGCGGTTCTGCAGGCCGGCCAGGCAGCGCTGGTGCAAGTCCTCCTCGATCTGCTCGATGGCCTGCAGGCTGCATTGAGGGTTGTCCTGTGCTGCCAGCACCCGTTGCAGCATCGCCTGCAGTTCCTCGCGGTCGAGGTTCGGCGCGCTCTGGCGCAACGCCTCGGGCTCGAGGCACGCGCGCAGTTCGTAGTCTTCGGTGACTTCGCGCGCGGTCAGCGGGCCCGCCAGCCACTGGGAGTACGGCTCCTTTTCCACCAGGCCACGGTCGCGCAGGCGCATCAAGGCTTCGCGCACCACCGCGCGGCTGACCTTGAAGTGCTCGGCGGCGGCCTGTTCATCCAGGCGGTAATGGCCGAAGGCGATGCAGGTGGACAGCGCCGCGCCGATGTCCTCGACAATGCGCTCGCCCAGCGGCCGTGTGTCCACCAACTCGGCCTCGCCGTTGAGGCCCAGGTGCGCATGGCTCAGGGGCAGGCGCAGCGGCTCTATCGCCAGGTCGTCGGGGTTGATCAGGTAACCCCGTCCGTTGAAGCGGCAGATCAGCCCTTCGGCGTGCAGCAGGTCCAGTGCCTTGCGCACCGGCACGCGGCTGGTGCCGAACAGTTCGGCCAGAGGCGCTTCGAGCAATACCAGGCCATGACGCGCGGTGCCGTTGACGATCGAGTCACGCAATACCTGGTGAATCATCGCGTAACGGGAGGCCGGGGTGGACACTGCTTTCATCGGTTTCTCGGGACCTTGTAGGACGGGGCGACGGATTCTCTCATAGATGCAGTTGTCACTCTGCGTCACGTCGGCGGCGCTGTTTTGGGGCTGGTGTTACCTTTCTGCACCAAAATGTACTTTTTACTAAAAGATACATCATTTCATTCAAGACCCTTGGGGCGGGCTGCGCCAGTATTTTTATCGCTCCGCACACCCTCTAGCCCGCAGCTATGCTGTGAAAGCGCAAAGGCCGATGCAGAGACTGGCACGAAAGCTGCCTTTATAAAATGTACATTTTATTAATATGTACGTTTTATGAGGTTGATCCCGATGTCAGACGCCACCTCAATGGCCGAGGATTTCGCCAGCGGCCGTAACGACCCGGTGCAAGCCCTCGAACAGGCGCTCGAAAAAGCCGCCCGTTCACCCTCGGTGTTTATCAGCCTGAGCACCGAGCGCGCCCGCCGCGAAGCCGAAGCCGCCGCCGCGCGCTGGCGTGCCGGGCAGCCCTTGAGCCGGCTCGATGGCGTGCCGCTGGCCTGGAAGGACCTGTTCGACGTCGCCGGCAGCGTCACCACGGCGGGCGCCGCCTACCGCCGCGATGCGCCGGCCGCTCTGCTCGATGCGCCAGTGGTCGGCCTGTTATGCCGCGCGGGGATGGTCAGCCTGGGCAAGACCAACCTCAGCGAACTGGCGTATTCGGGGCTGGGCCTGAACCCGCATTTCGGTACGCCGCACAATCCCCATGGCCTTGATCAGCCGCGCATTCCCGGCGGTTCATCGTCCGGTTCGGGCGTGGCCGTCGCCGCCGGTATCGTGCCCATCGCCATGGGCACCGACACCGCAGGCTCGATTCGCATTCCCGCCGCCCTCAACGGTCTGGTGGGTTACCGCAGCAGCAGCCGGCGCTACAGCCGCGACGGCGTGTTCCCGCTGGCGCACACCCTCGACAGCCTCGGCCCGCTCACTCGCAGTGTGCGCGATGCGCTGACCCTCGACGACCTGCTGCATGGTCGCACTCAGCAGCACAGTGCCCGCAGCCTCAAGGGCCAGCGCTTTGTGCTGGCGCAACAGGACGTCGAACCGGCCGTGGGCAACAACCTGCTGCGCGCCATGGAGCAACTCAAGGCCCGGGGGGCGCTGATCGAAGAGCGCGAATGCCCGCCCTTCCAGGCAACGCTGGACCTGATCAAACACCACGGCTGGCTCGGCGCCTTCGAAGCCTTCGCCCTGCACCAGGCGCTGCTCGACAGCCCCGATGCCGAACGCCTCGATCCTCGCGTACGCTGGCGCCTTGAAGCTGCGCGGGCATTGCCGGCCAGCCAATTGATCCACCTGACCGACGCGCGCCGCCAGCTGCAACAGCAACTGCTCGACGACCTCGACGGCGCCATCCTCATCACCCCCACCGTGGCCCATGTCGCGCCGCCGTTGGCCGCGCTGGAAGCCGATGACGCGTTGTTCGTCAGCACCAACCTCGCCACCTTGCGCCTGACCATGCCCGGCAGCCTGCTCGACATGCCCGGCGTAAACGTGCCCAGCGGCCGCGATGCCCAGGGCCTGCCCACCGGGCTGCTGCTCAGCGCCCCCAGCGGCGAAGACGCTCGCCTGTTGCGCGCCGCGTTATCCGTTGAATTCGTACTGAATATTTAAGGAGACACACCATGGCTAAAGACATCCTCTGTGCATTTGGCGTCGACGTTGATGCCGTCGCCGGCTGGCTCGGTTCCTACGGCGGTGAAGACTCGCCGGACGACATCTCCCGCGGCCTGTTCGCCGGTGAAATCGGCGCGCCGCGCCTGCTCAAGCTGTTCGAGCGCTACGGCCTGCGCACCACCTGGTTCATCCCCGGCCACTCGATGGAAACCTTTCCCGCGCAAATGAAAGCGGTGGCCGACGCCGGCCATGAAATCGGCGTGCACGGCTACAGCCACGAAAACCCCATCGCGATGACCGCCGAGCAGGAAGAGATCGTGCTGGATAAATCCATCGAGTTGATCACCCAGGTCACCGGCAAACGCCCGACCGGCTACGTGGCGCCGTGGTGGGAATTCAGCAAGGTGACCAACGAGCTGCTGCTGAAAAAAGGCATCAAGTACGACCACAGCCTGATGCACAACGACTTCCATCCGTACTACGTGCGCAAGGGCGACAGCTGGACCAAGATCGACTACAGCCAGCACCCCGACACCTGGATGAAACCCTTGGTGCGCGGCGAAGAAACCGACCTGGTGGAGATCCCCGCCAACTGGTACCTCGACGACCTGCCACCGATGATGTTCATCAAAAAAGCCCCCAACAGCCACGGCTTCGTCAACCCGCGTCACCTCGAAGAAATGTGGCGCGACCAGTTCGACTGGGTGTACCGCGAACACGAACACGCGGTGTTCACCATGACCATCCACCCCGACGTGTCCGGTCGCCCGCAAGTGCTGTTGATGCTCGAGCGCCTGATCGAACACATCCAGAGCCATGCCGGCGTGCGCTTCGTCACCTTCGACGAAATCGCCGACGACTTTATCCGCCGCCAACCCCGAACCTGATTTCACCCCACCCTTGAGGCGCGCCCCATGTCCATCTACAACAAGCTTGACCTGACTGGCTGGAAACCCCGGCAACTGTCGTCCCAGGAAGTACGTTTCGCCACCTGGATCGCGTTTTTCGCCTGGGTGTTTGCGGTGTATGACTTCATCCTGTTCGGCACCTTGCTGCCGGAGATCGGCCGGCACTTTGGCTGGGGTGAAGTGGAGCAGGCGCAGATCGCGACCTGGGTCGCAGTGGGCACGGCGGTGGTGGCCTTTGCCATTGGCCCGGTGGTCGACAAGCTGGGCCGGCGCAAAGGCATCATCTTCACCGTGGCCGGCTCGGCCTTGTGCTCGGCGCTCACCGCCATCGGCGGGGCGTGGGGCAAGTCGCCGCTGATCCTGATCCGTTCGCTGGGCGGCCTGGGCTATGCCGAGGAAACCGTCAACGCCACCTACCTGAGCGAGCTGTATGGCGCCTCGCAGGATCCACGGCTGACCAAGCGCCGTGGCTTCATCTACAGCCTGGTGCAGGGCGGCTGGCCGGTGGGGGCGTTGATCGCGGCGGGATTGACCGCGCTGTTGCTGCCGATCATCGGCTGGCAGGGCTGCTTCGTCTTCGCGGCCATCCCGGCCGTCGTCATTGCGATCATGGCGCGCAAACTCAAGGAGAGTCCGCAGTTCCAGATTCACCAGCGCATCAGCCAATTGCGCAAAAGCGGCCAGGTGACCGAGGCGCAAAACGTCGCGGTGACCTACGGCGTGGACTATGACGAACACAGCAAGGCCGGCTTGAAAGCGGCTTTCCGGGGCCCGGCCCGTCGCGCCACTCTGGTGATCGGCGCTGCCTTGCTGCTCAACTGGGCGGCGATCCAGGTGTTCAGCGTGCTGGGCACCTCGGTGATTGTCAGCGTGCACCACATCTCGTTCGAGAACTCGCTGATCATCCTCGTGCTGTCCAACCTGGTGGGCTACTGCGGCTACCTCAGCCACGGCTGGATGGGCGACCGGATCGGCCGCCGCAACGTCATCGGCCTGGGCTGGATGCTCGGCGGGCTGTCGTTCGCCGGCATGCTGTTTGGTCCGAGCAATATGGCGATGGTGGTCGGGCTGTACAGTCTGGGCCTGTTCTTCCTGATCGGACCGTATTCGGCGGCGCTGTTCTTTATCAGTGAAAGTTTCCCCACCAGCATCCGCGCCACCGGCGGCGCAATCATCCACGCGATGGGCCCCATTGGTGCAGTGGTCGCAGGGTTTGGCGCCACGCAGGTGTTGTCCGCCGGCAGCGACTGGCAGACCGCCGCACTGTGGTTCGGCGCCGTGCCATGCTTTTTGTCCGGTGTGCTGATGTTTGCCGCACGCCATGTGCGCCCGGAAACCGTTCAGTAAGGAGTGATCGATGAGTCGCAAAGTGGCTGTGATTACCGGTGCCGCCAGCGGCATCGGCCAGGCGCTCGCGGTGGCCTATGCGCGCCATGGCGTTGCGGTGGTCGGCGGGTATTACCCGGCCGACCCGCACGACCCGTGCATGACCGTGTCGCAGGTGGAGGAGGCCGGCGGCGAGTGCCTGATGCTGGCGTTGGACGTGGGCGACACCGCCTCGGTCGACGCCCTGGCCGAGCAGGCGGTGCAGCATTTCGGCCGTCTCGATTACGCGGTGGCCAATGCCGGCCTGCTGCGTCGCGCACCGTTGCTGGAAATGACCGATACGCTGTGGGACGAGATGCTCAATGTCGACCTGACAGGGGTGATGCGCACCTTTCGCGCGGCAACCCGCCACATGCAGGAAGGCGGCGCGCTGGTGGCGATTTCTTCGATTGCCGGCGGGGTGTATGGCTGGCAGGAGCACAGCCATTACGCCGCGGCCAAGGCGGGGGTGCCGGGGTTGTGTCGGTCGCTGGCGGTGGAATTGGCGCCGCTGGGCATTCGCTGCAATGCGGTGATTCCGGGGCTGATCGAGACGCCGCAGTCGCTGGACGCGAAGAACTCGCTGGGGCCGGAGGGTTTGGCCCGGGCGGCGCGGGCGATTCCGCTGGGGCGGGTCGGGCGCGCGGATGAAGTAGCGTCGCTGGTGCAGTTTCTCACCAGTGAGGCGTCGAGTTACCTGACCGGGCAAAGCATCGTCATCGACGGCGGTTTAACCGTGCGCTGGCCCGACTGAGGGATGTACTCAATCCAAGTGTGGGAGGGAGCAAGCCCCCTTCCACAGGGGACCTGTGTTTGTTTGAGGAGAATTTACATGCTCGCTCTGTCTAATCGCCGCGCCGTCATCACTGGCGCCGGCAGCGGCATCGGGGCCGCCATCGCGCGAGCTTATGCTGCCGCAGGCGTCCGTCTGCTGCTGGCCGACCGTAACGCCGCGAGCCTCGCTGAAACCGCAATCACCTGCCGCAACCTCGGCGCCGAAGTGGTCGAGTGCGTGGCCGATGTGGGCACCGTCGAAGGGGCTCAGGCCAGCGTCGACCGCTGCGTCGAGCATTTCGGTAGCATCGATATTCTGGTCAACAACGCCGGCATGCTCACCCAGGCGCGCTGCGTCGACCTGTCCATCGAGCAGTGGAACGACATGCTGCGTGTCGACCTCACCAGTGTGTTCATCGCCAGCCAGCGCGCCTTGCCGCACATGCTTGCGCAGCGTTGGGGGCGGATCATCAACGTCGCTTCGCAGCTGGGCATCAAGGGCGGTGCCGAGTTGACCCACTACGCGGCAGCCAAGGCCGGGGTAATCGGCTTCACCAAGTCCCTGGCGCTGGAAGTGGCCAAGGACAACGTGCTGGTCAATGCCATCGCCCCGGGGCCGATTGAAACGCCGCTGGTGGGTGGCATCAGCGCCGACTGGAAACGCGCCAAGGCCGCCGAGCTGCCGCTGGGGCGCTTCGGCCTGGCCGACGAAGTGGCGCCCACCGCCGTGCTGCTGGCCAGCGAGCCGGGTGGCAATCTGTTCGTCGGCCAGACCCTCGGGCCGAACTCCGGCGATGTCATGCCATGAGCGGGGTGTAACCATGTGCGGACTCTGCGGATTGCTCGGCGAAGACCTGCACTGGAGCGACCCCCTGGGCGACGAAGTGCCCCGGCGCCGCGAACGCCTGCGCCGGATCGCGGCGATCAACCAGGTACTGGCGGTGTTCCGGCTCAAGGTCGAAGACTTCCAGGGCGCGTCGTACCTGCTGCTGGGGGCCACCGGCAAACAGGCATTGGCGAGCGGTCTGGATCAATTGTGGCAAGCGGCCGAGGCCATGCTCGGACGACCGCTGGACCCGCTTGATCCACGCCTGCTCGACCATCTGGAGTCAGCATGAGCATCGCCCTTAACGTCATCACCGGCTTTCTCGGCAGCGGCAAGACCACCTTGCTCACGCGCCTGCTGCAAGGTGAAAGCCTCGGCGACACCGCTCTGCTGATCAACGAATTCGGCGATGTGGGCATCGACCATCTGTTGGTGGAGGAAGTCGCGCCGGACACCGTGCTGCTGCCCAGTGGCTGCGTGTGCTGCTCGATTCGCGGCGAGTTGAAAGACGCGCTGCTGGGCCTGCTGCAACGTCGCGAGCGCGGGGACATTCCGCCGTTCAAACGGGTGATCCTGGAAACCACGGGCCTGGCCGACCCGGCGCCGATCCTCGCCACCCTGAACAACGACGTGCAACTGCGCGGGCGTTTTCATATTGGTTTGGTGATCACCCTGGTCGACGCCAGCCACGCCGCCCTGCAGGAACGCCTGCACCCGGAATGGCTGGCCCAGGTGGCGGCGGCCGACCGTCTGCTGCTGAGCAAGACCGACCTGGTGGACGACTGCGCGCCTTTGCGCGCGCACCTGCAGGCGCTCAATGCCGGCACGCCGATCCTCGACACCCACACGATCCACAGCGGCGACCAGTTGCTGCTCGGCGAAGGTCTGCGCAGCGCTGAACCGGCGCTGGAAGTGCGCCGCTGGCAACTGCATCAGGCCACCACCGTCACCCACGGCGACGCGCAAGTGTGCTGCCTCACGTTTGAACAGCCGCTCGACTGGGTCGGTTTCGGGGTGTGGTTATCGATGCTGCTAAGATGCCACGGCGAACGAATCCTCCGCGTCAAAGGACTGCTCAACGTGAACGCAAGCTCGGCCCCCATCGTCATTCATGGCGTGCAGCACTGCCTGCATGCCCCAGTGCACCTGCCCGCGTGGCCGGGCAGCGACCGCCAGTCGCGGCTGGTGTTCATCCTGCGCGGCCTCGACCCTGCGCAACTGCGGCGCTCCTTCGACGTGTTCTCGCGGCGTTTCGCGGCATGATCACCCTGCGCGTGCTCGGCACGTCGGTGACCCTGCTCGAATGTCTGCGAGTGAGGGCGGAGCAGGAGCTGGGTATTCGCCTGGTGTATCAGGTGCACGACGTCGCCCAGGCCCAGCGTATCGCGGTGATGCAGCCCGACAGCTACGACCTGTATGACCAGTGGTTCCACAACGTCGACTTCGTGTGGCCGGCGCGGGCGATCCAGCCTATCGATACGCGGCGCATCGCGCTGTGGCACGAGATCAACGACTTGCCCAAGCGCGGTCGGCTGTCGCCCAACGATCGCCTCGGCAGCGGCAGCGTACCCAGCGAGCGCCTGTTCGTGCAGCACGATGGCAGCCTGGGCAGCAGCGTGACCGAGCGTATCAGCATGCTCCCCCTGACCCATAACGCCGACAGTTTCGCCTACCGCCCCGA
Organism: Pseudomonas sp. MH9.3; assembly: GCF_034354675.1. Lineage (NCBI taxonomy): Bacteria > Pseudomonadati > Pseudomonadota > Gammaproteobacteria > Pseudomonadales > Pseudomonadaceae > Pseudomonas > Pseudomonas sp. MH9.3. The sequence goes on from NZ_CP133785.1 coordinate 4,903,631, forward strand.
GCGCGTGCCCGAAGGGTTCAGTCACGGCAATGAAAGTTGGGGCTGGTTGCTCGACCCGGCGTGGGGCGCGCGCACCGCGCTGCAAAGCGATGCCGCCATCGGCGCGCTGGACGCGGCGCTGGCGATGCAGGGCGCGGGCCTGGCGCGCTTCAAGGACATCGGCAATATGAGCATTGAAGAGATCGATGTGCTGGCTGACATCCTCGTGCGCAAACAGAAGGCAGGGCACTTCGCGGCGTTCTGGTCTGACGATGAAGAGGCGGCGCAACTGATGCTCAGCCCGAATGTGGATATCCAGAGCCTGTGGTCGCCGACCCTGATGCGCCTGCATCGCGCCGGCGTGAAATACCGGCTGGCGGTGCCGCGCGAAGGCTATCGCGGGTGGTTCGGCGGTTTGTCGCTGTCGCGCCACGCCCAGGGGCCGGTGCTGGATGCGGCGTATGCGTACCTCAATTGGTGGTTGTCCGGCTGGCCGGGGGCGGTGATGGCGCGGCAGGGTTATTACATTGGCAATCCGGCGCGCAGCCGTGATCATTTGAGCGCGGCGGAATGGGATTACTGGTATGCCGGCAAGCCCGCGCGCGAGGAGTTGCTGGGGAGTGACGGGCTGCCCCTGATCGAGGTGGGGGAGGTGCGTGATGGGGGGGCGTATGAGCAGCGTATGGGGCATATTGCGGTGTGGAATTCGGTGATGGATGAGCATAATTATCTGGTGCGGCGGTGGGGGGATGTGATGCGGGCTCGGTTGGCTTGATTGGGGGTATATCGGTTATTTGGGTGATGGCGGGTATGGGTTCCGCAGCGCGGCGGCCTTGGAGCCGACCGGGGTTGTCTGCCGTACGCCGTAAAATGTGGGAAGCTCCGCCACGTCTTCGACTTAGCGCTGTCGTGCAGCAAACTGGGACCTCTGTGGCGAGCGGGCTTGCCCTAACGCCGTTAAGTTAAGCGCAGCTCCCCTGTGGCGAGCAGGCTTGTCCTGCGTTGGGCTGCGCAGCAGCCCCAGAGCCAGGCGCTGAGCCGTATCAGGTACACCGCGTTTTGCTCGATTGGGGGCGCTTCGCACCCCAACGCGGGGCAAGCCCGCTCGCCACAATAAGCCCACAAATTTTCCGTTCAGTTAAGCGCAGATTCCCTGTGGCGAGCAGGCTTGTCCTGCGTTGGGCTGCGCAGCAGCCCCAGAGCCAGGCGCTGAGCCGTATCAGGTACACCGCGTTTTGCTCGATTGGGGGCGCTTCGCACCCCAACGCGGGGCAAGCCCGCTCGCCACAATAAGCCCACACATTTTCCGTTCAGTTAAGCGCAGATTCCCTGTGGCGAGCAGGCTTGTCCTGCGTTGGGCTGCGCAGCAGCCCCAGAGCCAGGCGCTGAGCCGTATCAGGTACACCGCGTTTTGCTCGATTGGGGGCGCTTCGCACCCCAACGCGGGGCAAGCCCGCTCGCCACAATAAGCCCACACATTTTCCGTTCAGTTAAGCGCAGATTCCCTGTGGCGAGCAGGCTTGTCCTGCGCTGGGCTGCGCAGCAGCCCCAGAGCCAGGCGCTGAGCCGTATCAGGTACACCGCGTTTTGCTCGATTGGGGGCGCTTCGCACCCCAACGCGGGGCAAGCCCGCTCCCACATTTGGATCTCGGCTCTTTTCCAACAGTGACCCGCCGTAAGGGCGGGACCGTCAGCCGCCGTGACCCAAAAAACGGATATTCACCCAACCAAAACGCCAAAAACCCGCCACCCCTCTCAGCAATCTGCTAAAACCAATCACTCCACCAAAATAGATATATTCCTGACACCCCATCACCAGGCCGCAAGGAATGCACATACCGACAGCCACCCGCGGTCAAGAACGGCGAGCCTCTCCCGAAAGCTCCGCCATGACCTGGCGTCACACTTTCCAGACCCGCATCGCCGCGGTCCTGGCGCTGTTGCTGCTGATCGTCGTCGCCGCTACCTATTTCGCTGTCAAGGCCGCCACCACCCGTGCTGTGGAAAACCAGGCGCATGTCCAGATGAAAACCGGCAGCGAGGTATTCGAACGCCTGCTCGACCTGCGCGGTCGTCGCCTGCACTACGGTCTGGACTGGCTGACCACCGATGCCCCGTTCAAACAGGCCGTGGCCGAGGGCAACAGCGAGGCGATTCTCGCGGCGTTGCGTCGGCACGGCACTGGGATCAGTGCGAGCGAAGTATTTGTGCTGGGGCTCGACGGCAAGGTGGTGGTCAGCACTTTGCCGGTGTTCACGCGCGGCCAGCCGTTTCCCGTTGACGGCGTTCTGCGCCAGGCGCGGCGCAAGGGATTGCAGATGCTGATCGTGGCGATGGACGGGCGTCCCTACCTGCTGGTGCAGAAAGACGTGTACGACCCGTTGCCCATCGCCCGTGTGGTCATGGGTTTCCCCATGGACACGCAGTTCGCCAGTGAACTGCGCTCCATGAGCAACCTGGATGTGTCGTTTATCAGCGTGCATGGCGGTCAACCCGGCCCGCTGTTCAGCACCCAGCCCGAGGGCTGGCAGGCCGGCGTTGTCAGTCTGCTGCGTGAGGCGCCCCTCAACCCCGAACCACAGATCACCCGGTTTTATGGCGAGCGTGTGCTCAGCCAGGTGCTGGCCCTGGCCAACACCGGCGACAGCGGTGAGGTGCGCGTGCTGCTGCAAACTCCGCTGGACCAGGCGCTGGAGTCCTTTGAACCACTCGACCGGCAGTTTCTCGGTATCGCCCTGGCGGTGCTGCTGGTGTCGCTGGCCGGGGCGTTGTTCCTCGCGCGGCGGGTATCGCGCCCGCTCAGTGCCCTGGTGGACGCCGCCGCGCGCATCGGCGCCGGGGATTACCGCACGCCCGTGCGGGTGCGCGGCCAGGATGAGTTCGGCTTACTGGCCCGGGCGTTCAACGCCATGCAAAGCGGCATCGCCATGCGCGAGCGGCAATTGGCGCACAACGCGCTGCATGATCCGCTCACCGGCCTGCCCAATCGCGCGCTGGCGATGGAGCGCCTGGGCAGTGCGATCAGCGCGCGGCGGCCGGTGGTATTGCTGTACCTGGGGATTGAAAACTACCGGGTGATCAATGAGGGCTTCGGACCGGAGGGCGTCGAGGAAATGCTGCGTGAAGCCAGCCGCTGCCTGTCCATGAGCTTGCTGACCAGCGACACGGCGGCGCGCATCGCCGGCAGCGAGTTTCTGTTGCTGCTGGAAAACACCCAGGTCGACCGCGCCGTGGCCCGCGCGGACCGCCTGCATGCGTTGCTCACCGAGCCTCGGCGCATCGGTGATGACGAGGTGCGCCATGAAGTGAGCATCGGCATCGCCGCCTACCCCGCCGATGGTCAGCAGGTGGAAGAGCTGATCAGCCGCGCCGCCATCGCCCGGCATGATGCGGCGAGCCTGCCCGGCCACCTGCAGATCTATCAGCAGGACCGCGACCTGGCCCACCAGCGGCAGATCACGCTGATCCGCGACTTGCGCCGCGCCCCCGTCGAAGGCCAATTGCTGCTCTGCTACCAGCCCAAACTCGACCTCAAGCTCGGCCATGTGTGCCAGGCCGAAGCCTTGCTGCGCTGGCAGCACCCGACGCTGGGCCTGGTCTCGCCGGCCGAATTCATTCCCCTGGCCGAGCGCACCGGCAGCATGGGCCTGCTCACCGCCTGGGTGATCGAAGAGGCCATCCGCCAGATCGCCGACTGGGCGCAGCGCGGGCTGCTGATCCAACTGTCGGTGAACATTTCCGTGGATGACCTGGCCGACGATGACCTGGCCCTGCGTGTCACCGGGTTACTGGCGCAATACGGCGTGCCGGCCCAGCAACTGATTTTCGAGATCACCGAAAGCGCGATCATGCACAACCCGCAGCAGGCCCTCACTGTGCTGGAGCAACTGCGCGATTGCGGCATCAGCCTGTCGGTGGATGACTTCGGCACCGGTTACTCGTCGCTGGCGCAGTTGCAGCGTCTGCCGGTGCAGGAGTTGAAGATCGACCAGTCTTTCGTGCGCCACCTCGACAGCGCCACCGGTGACGGCGTGATCGTGCGGTCCACCATTGAAATGAGCCATAACCTGGGGCTCAGGGTGGTGGCCGAAGGGGTGGAATTCGAGCCCAGCCTCAGGTTGCTCAAGCTGTGGAACTGCGACACTGCCCAGGGTTACCTGATCAGCCGACCGTTGGAGGCGATGGCGTTCGAGCAGTGGATGGGTCAGCAAAGCGTGCCGGTCTGATCCCTACAGTTTTTGCGCAGGCAGGCGATAACCTCAATGAGCCTGACCGATTGCATAGGTTTTTTACCGACCGACGGTCAGGCGTGCGACGCTGTTCAATGGTGGCCCTTTGCCTTGTTTGCGGCATCATAGTTGCCATTGGTTCCAATTTTTGCCAAGGCTGGCCGCTTTCCTCCTTAATTCGCGGATCTCCCATGGGTCGAGTTGTTCAACTGCTATCTCGCGCGGCGCTGTTACTGGCGGCGGCTGGCCCCGTCTCGGCGGCCACGCTCGAGGTGGTCATGCATCAGGCCGATGGCAGCCCGGTGGCGGATGCAGTGGTCACCCTGCAGGGTCCGGCCCATGCGCCGACGGGGCTGCTCAAGGCCGATATGGACCAGCGCGGCCAGCGTTTCGCGCCTCATGTGCTGGCCGTGCACACGGGCACCCAGGTGCGCTTCCCCAACAGCGACAACATCCGTCATCAGGTGTATTCCTTCTCGGCCGCCAAGCGGTTCGAGTTGCGGCTTTATGAAGGCACGCCGAGCGAACCGCTGCTGTTCGACAAGGCCGGTGTGGTGGTGCTGGGCTGCAATATCCATGACTGGATGCTCGGCTACATCTACGTCACCGACGACCCGGTGTTCGGTGTCAGTGACGCTCAGGGCCGAGTGCGCCTGGAGCAACTGCCGCCCGGCGACTACCACGCCACCCTGTGGCACCCGCAACTCAAGGCCATGCAGCCGTTGGACGGCGGCACCCTGCACATTCCCGCTACGGGCCTGAGCCACAGCGTGGTGCTGGCCCTGGAACCGGTGTCCGCCGATCTTCCGCCCACGCCATCGGCGTTTGGCGATGCCTTCCATCGAGCCGCCCATGAAACTGCGCAGTAGTTTCCAGGCGCGGGTCGCCACGGTGCTGATCCTGCTGTCGCTGGTGGTGATCGGTGCGTTGTATTTCAGTGTAAAAGTCGCCACCCGCTCAGCGGTGCGCGGTCAGGCCATGACCCAATTGGAGGTAGGCTCGCGAGTGTTCGAGCGCCTGCTGGATGCGCGCAGCCGACGCCTGGCCGATGCTGTGCAACTGCTGGCCACCGACTTCGGCTTTCGCGATGCGGTGGCCAGTGGCGACTCGGCGACGATGCGCTCGGTGCTGCTTAACCATGGCAAGCGCATCAATGCCAGCGACATGATCCTGCTCGGCATGGACGGCAAAGTGCTGTCCAGTACCTTGAGCGAAGTGCCTGAAGGCTCGACCTTCCGCTACGACCAGGCACTGCGCGAAGCCAGAAGCAAGCACCAGGCCACGCTCATCGTGCCGCTGCAAGGCCGGCCGCACCTGCTGGTGGAAGCGTCGGTGCTGGCACCGCTGCCGATTGCGCGGGTGGTGATGGGCTTCAGCATGGACGGCACGTTTGCCGATGAGTTGCGCTCGTTGAGCAACCTGGAAGTGTCGTTCCTGGCAATCGACAAAGGCGTGCCCGGCGAGTTGGTCAGCACCCAGCCGCAGGCGCTGCGCGACAGCATCCTGGACCTGATGGAGGGTGATTCGAGCCGCCGGGGCGTGTCGACCACTGATCATCTGGAACACAGCTTCCTCAGCCAGTCGCTGGTGCTGGCCAGCGACGACGACGGCAAAGTGCTGGCGCTGCTGCAAAGCCCCTTGGATGCGGCAATGCAGGCGTTCGTGCCGCTCGATGAAAAGATCCTCGGCATTGCGCTGGTGGCCCTGCTGGCTTCGTTGATCGGCGCATTGCTGCTGGCGCGCACGGTGTCGCGGCCGGTGCAGGCGCTGGCGTCGGCGGCCGAGCGCATCGGTCAGGGCCACTACCTCACGCCGGTGACCCTGACCCGCAGCGACGAACTGGGTTTGCTGGCCGGCGCGCTCAATGCCATGCAAAAAGGCATCGCCGAACGCGAGCAGCAACTGGCGCACAACGCGCTGCATGATCGCCTCACCGGCCTGCCGAACCGTGCGCTGGCGATGGAGCGCCTGGGCAGCGCGATTGCCCAGCAGCGGCCGATTGCGCTGATTCACCTGGGCATCGATAACCTGCGTGCCGCCAGCGAAGCCGCCGGGCCGGACGCGGTGGACCAATTGTTGCTCACCGTCGGCCGGCGCCTGCAAGCGGTGCTGCGCCCCGGCGATACGCTGGCGCACCTGATCGCCGACGAGTTTTTGCTGTTGCTCGAAGGCGCCGGCAGCGACGAGGCGGTGGGCATGGCCGACAAACTTCAACAATTGCTGCTGCGCCCCCAAAGCATCAACGGCCATGACCTGGCGCTGGACTGTCGCCTTGGCATCGCGACCTACCCGGCCGATGGCGAAACCGCACACACCTTGCTCGAACGCGCCGCGATTGCCATGGCGGACGCCGCGAAAATTCCCGGGCGTCTGCAGGTTTACAAGCAGGGCAGTGACCTTGCCCATCGCCGCCAGATCACCCTGATCCGCGACCTGCGGCATGCGCCCGGCCAGGGTCAATTGCTGTTGCACTATCAGCCCAAGCTGGACATTCGCCAGGGCCAAGTGCGCCAGGCCGAAGCCTTGCTGCGTTGGCAGCACCCGCAGTTCGGCATGATCTCGCCAGCGGAATTCATCCCCCTGGCCGAGCGCTCCGGCAGCATACGGTTGCTGACCCAGTGGGTGATCGAGGAGGGCATCCGCCAGCTCTGCGAATGGAACCGGCGCGGCCTGTACCTGCAACTGTCGCTGAACATCTCGGCAGAAGACTTGCAGGGCGACGAACTGGCGCACCGCGTCTCGGCGCTGCTGCGGCGCTATGGCTTGCCGGCCGAACAATTGGTGTTCGAGATCACCGAGAGCGCGGTCATGCGCGAGCCGGAAAAGGCCCTGAAAGTCCTGCACCTGCTGCGCGACTGCGGTATCAGCCTGTCGGTGGATGACTTCGGTACCGGTTATTCATCGCTGGCCCACCTCAAGCGCCTGCCGGTGCAGGAGCTGAAGATCGACCAGTCGTTCGTGCGCAACCTCGATGAAACCAGTGAGGACGCGGTGATCGTGCGTTCCACCATCGAGATGAGCCACAACCTGGGCCTCAAGGTGGTCGCCGAGGGCGTCGAGTATGCCCACAGCCTGCGCCTGCTGGAGCGCTGGCAGTGCGACACGGCCCAGGGCTTCCTGATCAGCCGGCCCTTGAGCGCCGATGCTTTCGAAGCCTGGGTGGCGTTGCCGCTCAGTGCGCAAACTTCCCTGGTTCATTGAGTAGGCCGACGTGCGTCTTTTCCTGATCGGCTGCCTGGCCGCCCTGACTGTGCAAACCGCCCTGGCCGATAACGGCCGCCTGATCGCCACCGGCGGTGCCAGCAGCCTCGAAGGCGCGGCCGGCGGCGGCATCACGCCGTGGGCGGTACTTGCCGGTTATGGCGAACAGCACGAGTGGGGCGCCACGGCATTCGCCACCACGGTCAACCTGCCGGATTATCGCCTGGACGTGGCCGGGCTGGCGCTGGCCTATGACAACCGTGTCGAGCTGTCTTTCGCCCGGCAACGCTTTGACCTCGGCACCCTGGTGCACCGGCTCAACCTGCCGGATGACCACCTTGGCCAGGATGTGCTGGGGATGAAGGTGCGGTTGTTCGGCGACGTGATTTACGACCGTTTGCCCCAGGTGTCACTGGGCCTGGAGTACAAACACCAGAACACTTTCGATATCCCTCGCCTGGTCGGCGCCAGGCGCGACAGCGATGTGGAAGGCTACCTTGCCGCCAGCCGTTTGTTGATGGGCGCGGCCTTTGGTTACAACGTGCTGGTCAACGGCAGCCTGCGCTACAGCCGCGCCAATGAAACCGGCCTGCTCGGCTTTGGCGGCGACCGCCGCGACCGTCGCAGCCTGCTGAAGGAGGGCTCGGTGGCGGTGCTGTTCAACCCGCGCTGGGCGGTCGGCGTGGAATACCGGGAAAAACCGGACAACCTGTCATTTGCCGGCGAAAGCGATTGGGCGGATCTGTTTGTCGGCTACTTTCCCAACAAGCATGTGTCGGTGGTGCTGGCGTACGCGCGCCTCGGCGAAATCGCCACGCTGGCTGACCAGAACGGCACCTATCTGTCAGTGCAGGGGAGTTTCTGATGCGCTTTCTATCGGTTGTGCTGGCCGTGCTGCTCAGCGCCTGTGCCCAGCAGCCGCCCAGGGATGACAGCCTGTACCGCGACCTGGGCGCGATGCCCGGCATTACGCGGATTGTGGAAGGCATGCTGCTCAACGTGGCCCGTGATCCGCGCATCGTCGAGCACTTCCGGCGCGTCGATATCCAGCGTTTGCGCAACAAACTGATCGAGAAATTCTGCGTGGAGGCGGGCGGGCCGTGCACCTACACCGGGGACAGCATGGCCGAGACTCACAAGGGCCAGAACGTGACCCGCAGTGACTTCAATGCGCTGGTGGAGGATTTGATTGCGGCGATGGATAAGGAAGGCATCGCCGTACCGGTGCAGAACCGCCTGATTGCGCGGTTGGCGGCGTTGCGCGGTGAAGTGATCGAGCACTAGCCCGCGCCGTCGCACAGCAAACTGGAGATTCTGTGGCAAGCCCGCTTGTTGTGGCGAGCGGGCTTGCCCCGCGTTGGGGCGCGAAGCGCCCCCAATAAAGGAGGTCCCGATGTAGCTGACACGGCGCAGCGCATGGTTTTAGGGCTGCTGCGCAGCCCAACGCGGGGCAAGCCCGCTCGCCACAGGGATGGGGTTGTGCCTGAAACTTCTCACATTGAATGTTTATGCCCATGAAAAAGGCGGCTACCTGTTGAGGGTAGCCGCCTTTTTATGATCGCCCGTGCCGCTTAATCAGGCAGTTTGAACGCCATCACGTAGTCGCCCTGCTTGGTGCCCAGGGAGCCGTGGCCGCCGGCCATGACCAGCACGTATTGCTTGCCGTCCTTGCCGGTGTAGGTCATCGGTGTGGTCTGCGCGCCAGCTGGCAGGCGACCTTCCCACAGTTGCTTGCCGTTTTTCACGTCGTAGGCACGCAGGTACTGGTCGAGGGTGCCGCTGAGGAACGCGACGCCGCCGGCAGTGGTGAAGGTCCCGCCCAGGCTCGGTACGCCCATGGTCAGCGGGATCGGAATCGGCGAGCTGTCACGCACGGTGCCGTTCTTGTGCATCCAGATGGTCTGGTGGTTGGTCAGGTCGACCGCCGCCACATAACCCCACGCCGGTGCCTGGCACGGCAGGCCCAGTGGCGACAGCAGTGCTTCGAGGATCACGCCGTACGGCGCGCCCTTGTTCGGCTGCACGCCTTCGGTTTCGCTGACGCGCGGGCCTTGTTTGGCGATCTCGGCGGCCGGGATCAGTTTGGATTTGAACGCCATGTAGCTCGGGTTCACAAACGCGATCTGACGCACCGGGTCAACCGAAATGCCGCCCCAGTCGAACACGCCGAAGTTACCCGGGTACACGATCGAGCCCTGCAGCGATGGCGGGGTGAACGGGCCGTCGTAGCGCATGGATTTGAAATCGATGCGGCACAGCATCTGGTCGAACGGGGTTACGCCCCACATGTCGCGCTCTTTGAGCGGCGGCGGCATGAAGTTCAGCTCGGATTTGGGCTGGGTAGGGGAGGTGCGATCACCCGCCACTGCGCCTTGCGGCACTGCCACTTCGTGGATCGGCACCACCGGCTGGCCGGTCGCGCGGTCCAGCACATAGATGCTGCCTTGCTTGGTCGACGCCATCACGGCCTGCTTGACGCCGGCTTCGGTCTTGACGTCGATCAGCGACGGCTGGCCACCCACGTCCATGTCCCACAGGTCGTGGTGAGTGAACTGGAAGCTCCACTTCACGTGGCCGCTGTCGATGTCCAGGGCGGTGAGGCCGGAGGCGTATTTCTCGGATTCGTCGGTACGGTCGCCGCCGTACTGGTCGGGCATCTGGTTGCCCATCGGCAGGTAGAGCATGCCGAGTTTTTCATCCACGGCGAACATGGACCACATGTTCGGCGAGTTGCGTGTGTAGGTCTGGCCTTCGGCCAACGGGGTGGTGTCGTCCGGGTTGCCGCTGTCCCAGTTCCACACCAGCTTGCCGGTGTGTACGTCAAACGCGCGGATCACGCCGCTTGGCTCGTCGGTCGAAACGTTGTCGGTGACGTGGCCGCCGATCACTACGAGGTTTTTGGTGACCGCCGGTGGCGAAGTGGAGTAGTAACCGCCTGGCGCAAAGCTGCCGATGTTGGCGCGCAGGTCGATCTGGCCTTTGTCGCCGAAGTCTTCACACATCTTGCCGGTGTCGGCGTTGAGGGCGATCAGACGGGTGTCGGCAGTCGGTACGAAGATGCGTTTCGGGCAGGCAGTCGGCGCGGCGGCCGGGCTGGCGCTGCCGGTGGGGCTTTGCTCGGAGGCGTAGGCGGCGTCATCGTGATACGACACGCCACGGCAGGTCATGTGCGCCCACCCCTTGAAGTTCTCGGCGCCCTGGCTGCTGATCTTCGGATCGAAGCGCCAGATTTCCTTGCCGGTGTCCGGGTCCAGGGCAATGACCTGGCTGTGCGGGGTGCACACGTAGAGCATGCCGTTGACCTTGAGCGGGGTATTTTCCGCGGTGGTCTCGCCCGGGTCACCGGCGCCCGGGATGTCGCCGGTGCGGAAGGTCCACGCCGGTACCAGCTTGTGCGCGTTGGCCGGGGTGATCTGCGCCAGTGGCGAGTAGCGATCACCGAAGGCCGAACGGCCGTAGGAGTTCCAGTCGCCGTCGGCCTGGGCGGGCGCGGCGTTGGTCATGCCCGGCACCGCGTCGCGGTCGAGCTGGCCTTTCTTGACCATTACACCTGGCGTGGTGAACTGGCTGGCCAGTGCGGCGGCACCCGCCAGCACCACGGCCACGCTCAGCGCGCCAGTGCCCAGTGGCGCAGGTTGACCACGCAGCAACGGACGGCGAAACCACGGCAGCAGCATGACCAGACCCAGGGCGAACAGCAGCGCCAGGCGCGGCACCAACTGCCACCAGTCCAGGCCGACTTCCCACAACGCCCACACGGTGCTGGCGAACAGCACCAGCGCGTACAGGCCCAGCGCTGCGCGGCGGGTGGCCAGCAGCAGGACGCCGGTGAGGGTGAGGCCGATACCGGCCAGCAGGTAGTACAGCGATCCGCCGAGCATGCTCAGCTTGACGCCGCCGGCCAGCAAGGCCAGGCCCATGATCAGCAGCAAGACGCCAAGCAGCCTGGGCAGCAGGCGGCTTGGGCTCGAAGCACCATCAGTGCTCATAGTGTGTTTCTCCGTCACGTTGGAATAATTATGTAACCCCGCGCTTCACTGTAGATGACGATTCGACGCGGGCTTGGTTCAGGGTTTTTTTCTATTTCTGGGGAACGCGAGGCTTATCCACAGCCGGACGATAGATTCCCCAGACGCAGGCCGGTTTAAGACAGCGCTGTCTTTATGCCTGGGGGCTTTCGGCGAAAGGGGACGACCGGGAGGTGAAGCGTTTCAGATTGTTGCGAAGGATAATGCGGCGGGGCGTTTTGAGAAAGCGTAAATCGCAAGATGCATCATTTCAGATTTGGTAACAGTGACTGAATGTCGCGGCAAAAACTGAAGGGGATAGCGGGCTCATGTGGGAGGGGGCTTGCTCCCGATAGCGGTGGGCCAGTTGATATATATATGTCACTGACCCACCGCTATCGGGAGCAAGCCCCTCCTGCAGGGGGACCTGCGGTGCGGGCGTTAGAAGGTGGTGCGCACGCCGACCTGCACGCTGCGCCCCGGCGCCGGGGCGATGTCGCGCAGGATCGAGCTGGCGTAGCGCACGGTCTGGTTGGTCAGGTTTTCACCGTTGACGAACGCCAGCCATTGGCTGCCGCCCATGTTGAAGTGGTAACCGGCGCTGGCGCCCAGGGTGGTATAGCCGTCGGTGCCGCTTTCGTTGTCCGGCACGCGGCCCTGGCCGGCGGCATGTTCCACGTCGATGCGTGCCTGCCAGCGTTCCAGTTCCCACAGCAGGCCGCTGCTCATGCGTAATGGCGCAATGCGCGGCAGGGCTTCGCCGGTGTCGAGGTTGGTAGCTCGGGTGTAATCGCCCGACAGTTCCAGAGCGAACTTGCCGTAGGCGCTTTCGCCGAGCTTCCAGTGATCCTGGGCTTCGAAGCCGGCGAAACGGGCACGCACGCCGGAGTAGGTGTACTCGGGAATGCCGCTCGGGTCGGCTTCGCCTTCGTCGTTCAAAGTGCGACCGGTGCCCAGCAGGCCGATGTAATTGGAGAAGTGGCTGTAGAACACACCGAAGCTGCCCTTGTGGGTGCCGTTGTCGAAGCGCAGGGCGAGGTCGCTGGACACCGCTTTTTCTTTCTTCAGGTTGGCGTCGCCCAGTTCATAGGTGCCGGTGGCGACGTGCGCGCCGTTGGCGTACAGCTCGTAGAAGGTCGGCGCGCGCTCGGTGTAGCCCAGGGTGGCGGCCACCGACCAGATGGGGGTCAGCCTGTACACCGCGCCCGACGACAGGCTGCCGGCGGTGAAATCATTGCGGTTGTCGGCTGCGGCAAAGCGGGCGTTGCCCTTGGCATCGGGGTCGACGCTGGTGTGTTCCAGGCGCCCGCCGAGGCTGAGTTTCAGGCGCTCGGTGGCCTGCAGCTCTTCGAGAATAAACAGCGCGGCGGCATTGGTGTCGGTCTGTGGCACGAAGGCTTCTTCGCCCAATGCCGAGAATTCGTTGCGCGTTATCTGGGCGCCGACCACGCCGTCGAGCGGGCCGATGGGCTGGTGGCGCGCTTCGACGCGGGCCTCGTAGCCCTTGTTCTTGAAGATCGTGCCGGTCTCGCCGCCCTCGATTTCGCGGTGCTCGTAGTCGGTGTAGCCCGCGTCGAGTTTTACCGAGGTAAACGGGCCTTGCAGGTTGCGGATCTCGGAGGCGAAGGCGTAATGGTCCTGCTGCATGCGGATACGCACCGCCTGTTCGGCCGGCGAGCCGTAATTGGCGTCGTAAGTGCTGTAGGACAGCCCGGCATACCCGTCGTCCCAGGTGTAGGAGGCGCCCACGGCACCGCCGTCCTGGCGCCCGTCGCTGTTGCCCAGTCGCCCGTCTTTGCCAGGGCCGTCCTCGCTGACCGGCGCGTGTCGGCTGCGTGCGAAACCGGGGATCTTCAAATCGTCGAATTCCCGTGCGTTGGCGTCCAGGTGCAGCGCGAAGGCGCCGTTGCCGGCTTCCAGTTTGCCTGCGCTGCTGCGGGTGGTGTCGGCGCCGCCGTAGCGCAACTCGCCGGCACCGTGGATGCCTTCGATGGCTTCGGTGGGGATGCGATTGTCGAAGGTGTTGACCACGCCGCCGATGGCGCTGCCGCCATACAACAGCGCCGCCGGGCCGCGCACGATTTCCACGCGCTCGACATTGACCGGGTCCAGCGGCACCGCGTGGTCGTAGGACAGCGACGAGGCATCCAGCGCGCCGACGCCGTTGCGCAGGATGCGAATGCGGTCGCCGTCCTGGCCGCGGATGATCGGCCGACTGGCGCCCGGGCCGAAGTACGAAGACGATACGCCCGGCTGCTTGTTCAGGGTTTCGCCAAGGCTGCCTTTTTGTTGCAGGGTCAAATCGTCGCCTTCGAGCACGGTGGTGGGCGAGGCGAGCTGTTGGCTGCCCAGCGGGTTGCCGGTGATGACCTGGGGTTGCAGTTCGAGGGCGTGGGCTTCGGAGCAGATCAACAGGGCGGCAGCGAGTGGGGTCAGGCGCCACAAAGAGCAGAGAGACATCGTACATTCCTTGGTAAAACGTTTGATATTTGTAGTTACAATATAACATCTCTTTTTTCGCCGGGAAGGGGAACTTTTTTACCTGGATCGGCGCGGTGGTAAGGTGTACACCCTCGTGATCATTTCCCTGATAGGCCCCGCATGACCGCAACACACAACGACCCTCTGCATGGCGTGACCCTGCAACACGTCCTCACTACCCTGGTGGAACACTACGAATGGTCGGGCCTTGCAGAACGCATCGATGTGCGCTGTTTCAAGAGTGACCCGAGCATCAAGTCGAGCCTGACGTTCCTGCGTAAAACGCCGTGGGCGCGGGAGAAAGTCGAAGGGTTGTACGTCAAACTGATGCGCACCAAACGCCCGCTGGATTGAGCCGATGAAGCGTTTCATTGCGGCGGCGGCGTTGGCCGGGTGGGTAGGGCTGGCGATTCAGCAGTACCTGATTTTCCATTCGCGCTGGGAGACCGGCGCCAGCCTGTTGGGTGGGCTGGTCAATTTTTTCAGTTTCTTCACGGTGCTCACCAATACCCTGGCGGTGGTGGTGCTGAGCTATGCGCTGGTACCTCGGAGTGGCGCCGCCAAAGGTTTTTTCCTGGCGCCCAGGGTCAGCAGTGGGGTCGCCGTGAGCATCGTCTTCGTGAGCCTGGCTTACAACCTGCTATTGCGGCATTTATGGAGCCCGCAAGGCTTTCAGTTCATTGCCGATGAACTGCTGCACGACGTGATGCCGCTGCTGTTCTTCATCTACTGGTGGCGCTGCGTGCCCAAGGACTCATTGCGTTTCAAGCACATTGCGGGGTGGGTGATCTACCCGCTGGTGTACTTCGGCTATGTGCTGCTGCGCGGGGATTTGCTGGGACAGTATCAGTACCCGTTCATCGACGTGGGCACGCTGGGTTATCCACAGGTGTTTGTGAATGCCGCAGGCATTCTGCTGGGGTTTGTGTTGGTCGCGCTGGTCATGGTGGGGCTGGGCAAGTATGCGAAGACTTGCGCGAACTGATGGGCAGCAGCAGGCGCTATCTCAGGCAACCAGCGTGTTGTGATGCGCGGGCTTGTTGTGGCAAGCCCTAATGCCGTTCAGTTAAGCGCAGCTCCCCTGTGGCGAGCAGGCTTGTCCTGCGTTGGGCTGCGCAGCAGCCCCAAAGCCAGGCGCTGAGCCGTATCAGGTACATCGCGTTTTGCTCGATTGGGGGCGCTTCGCACCCCAACGCGGGGCAAGCCCGCTCGCCACAATAAGCCCACAAAATTTCCTTAACTGAACGGCATTAGGGCCAGTCCGCTCGCCACACAATGACATGTCGAGTCTTTCACAGGGGCGGGCTCAGGCTTCGTCGCTGCCTTCCGCGCGCCAGTAGCCGGCGGCCTTGAGGAACTCTTCGTTGACCTGATGTGTGTCCAGCAGCACGCGGCGCAGCTGGCGCGATAGTCTGGATTCCGTGGCGACGAAGCAGTACAGCGAGCCATCCGGCAGCGTCAGCTGCTGCACCGTATCCAACAAGTCATCGCGGCCACGTATGACCCAGATCACTCGTACGTCCGCCGCACTCTGCAGGGCCTGCTGCTCCGCTTCATTCTCGATTTCAATCACCGCCAGCACCTGGCGCCCGGCCGGCAGTTCTTCAAGGCGTCGGCCAATGGCCGGCAGCGCAGTTTCATCGCCGATCAGCAGGTAGCTGTCGAAGATATCCGGCACGATCATCGAACCCCGTGGCCCGCCGATATGCAGGTGCTGGCCGACCTTGACCTGCTCGGCCCAGGTGGACGCAGGGCCATCGCCGTGCAGTACGAAGTCGATATCCAATTCACCAATGTCCAGGTCAATGCGCCGTGGTGTGTAGTCGCGCATGGCCGGTTGCGGGCCGTCGCCCTTGACGCTGAACGTCGGGCTTTCCAGTGCGGCCTGTTCGGCGGCGTTCTGCGCAAACAGCAGTTTGATGTGATCGTCGCTGCCCAGGCTTACAAAACCCGCCAGCTCGGGCCCGCCGAGGGTGATGCGGCGCATGCGCGGGGTGATGTCGATCACGCGCAGCACCTCGAGGCGACGGCGTTTGATTTCATGGGTCACGCGATGGATGGCTTGGGTATTCATTGGTCCTTCCCGTCGGCAATGGCTTGCGCGGTGCGATTGAGCAGCGCCGCGACACGTTCGATTTCTTCCGGGCTCCAGCGCCCGTGGTGTGAGTGCAGGGCATGACGCACGTTGTGCACCGCCTCGTGGATCTGCGGCGGGCGGTCCTGGCCACGCAGCGAGCGCTTGCTCACGTCGATGCGCATGCGCACCCCGTCCAGGGCCACCGCCTGCTCGCTTATGAAGAGACGACCGGCGTCGGTGATTGTGTAGCGTTTTTTCCCGCCTTCGGCGTCGCCGCTGATCAATTCGCTCTCTTCGAGAAAGGTCAGGGTCGGGTAGATCACGCCGGGGCTCGGGCTGTAGGCACCGTCGAACAGGCCCTCGATGCGGCGGATCAGGTCGTAGCCGTGGCACGGCTGCTCGGCGATCAGCGCCGGCAGCAGCAGTTTCAGGTCACCCGGTGCAAACACGCGGGGGCCTCGGCCCCCGCGTTCGCGGCCCGGGCGTCTTTCAAAGCCGTCGCGGCTGTCGTGGTGGGGAGGATGATGATGCTCTTTCATGTGTCTGCTCTCCGTCATGGTTAGATACAACTTAAGATATATCTTGAAACGGAAGCAAGCCGTGCTGACGGACGGTCACGCAGCCTTCTAGGCGCGTTCATATCTGGATACGCGTTGTTTAGTTCATCTTAGTGCAACTTGTAATACCGTTCTTACAGTCGCTGATAGACACTAATAGTTCTCGAAAACTTCAAGTAGTCCATTTCTTACAGTCGAATTCAAAGTTTTGGCAAAGTGCCAGTTTTTTCCCATAAGTTGTATTGACTTTCGACTACTCGAGTAAGCGAAAGCGCCTGCTTACTTCACACAAGTAACTCGGGATACTTCTCCGGCGCTAATCGAGCGTCCTGTTGTCAATGCAACTTGTTGGAAAACACGGAAGCCTTTCCGTGTCACTGGTCCTCAACGCCCGTAGTTCGCGGGCAGCGGGGCCGGGCTCTCTTACTGGCATTTTTATTAGATGGATATGTGCAATATGAAAACCAAAATGAAAACCGCGCTGTTGGCTATCGGTTTGTTGGCAGGTTCGGCGTCTGTTCAGGCGGCTGACGGAACAGTAACGTTCACCGGTTCAGTGCATTCGGGCGCCTGCTCCATCAAGCCTGAGTCCGTCGATCAAACCATTCCGCTGGGCGCGATCGCCAAGCATCAGTTGCAGTCGGGAGGTCAATCCAACCCTCGGCAAGTCCTGATCAAACTCGAAGGCTGCGACTTGTCCGGCCTCACCGACAACACCGTAACCACCACCTTCACCGCAGCACCGTCGACTGTCGTACCGGGTGCGATCGGTACCGTCGGCAGCGCCGGCGGCGTGGGCATCATGATGAGCCACGGCGGCAGCCTGGTTGAGCTGGGCAAGCCTACTGCGCCGCAGATCATCAGCACGGGTGACAACACCCTGGAATTCGGTGCCTACGTGAAAGGCGCCGCCACCGACCCGATCATTCCGGGTGATTTCAGCGCCGTCACCAACTTCACCCTGGCTTACCAGTAAGTCTGTTCCCCCGCCGCACCGGGTGCGGCGGGGGAATCTGGCGGGAGATAAAGGTGAAAACATTCATAAGTCTCGCTGTCGCCTGCTCCCTGATGAGTTTCACCAGCCTTGGCATCGCAGCGTCCCAGGGCGAAGGGATCGTCACATTGGGGGGGCAGGTGATGGACTCGGCCTGCGGGCTGGAACTGGCCAGTCGTGATCAAACCATTGAAATGCCGCCCGAGCCTGTCGGTCGCCTGTTGCGCAATACGCAGGGGGACCCTCATCCCTTCGAGCTGCGCCTGGTCAATTGTTCGTTGAGTCGCCCCGATCCATTCCGCCCCGGCGGGAGCCTGCCGGATTGGGAGCACCTGCGTGTGATGTTCGACGGTGCCAGCGACATGGACGGGCGCTCCTTTGCGTTGTTTGGCGAATCCCAGGGCGTTGCGCTGGATATCACCGATGCGGACGGCCACGGCAGCGTTCCAGGTGAAGCCATGCCGCGCAAACCCTTGGTTGAGGGCGACATGACCCTGCACTTCACGCTTCGTCTGGTGGGTAACGGGCGCCCGATAGTTGTCGGGCCTCATCGTGCCGCTGTGCGGTTCAAGTTGGAATACTTTTGAAGAATGATGGGTTGCTTGCATGTGGAATACGTCGAAGGTCAGAAATACGCTTCGCCCCAGTCTCTTTGGCGGGTTGATGACACTGGCAGGAACAGCGCTCGGGGCTGGGGACATCGAGTTCAATACCGACGTTCTTGATCTGAGTGATCGCACCAATATCGACTTGTCTCGGTTTGCCCGCAGCGGGTTTATCCTGCCGGGTACCTACCCGATGGTCGTGCAGTTGAATGGCCAGTCTATTCCTGAGCAATCGGTGACGTTCCATGCACCGGATGATGATCCGAAGGGAAGCCAGGCCTGTTTATCCGCAAGCCTTGTCGAGCAGTTGGGCCTCAAAGCGGCCGCAGTGGCCAAGTTCACCTGGTGGAAAGGCGGCGAGTGCCTGGATCCGCAAAGCCTGCCCGGTATGGAAGTCAGTGGCGACCTGGCCACCTCCACGCTGAGCATCAGTCTGCCCCATGCCTACCTTGAGTACAGCACCATCAACTGGGACCCGCCCGCGCGTTGGGACGAAGGCGTTCCAGGGCTGTTGGTGGACTACAACCTGACGGCACAGTCCAACTACCGGAGAAACGACGGCACCCGAAACAACCTGAGTGGCAACGGTACCGTCGGCGCCAATGCCGGGGCCTGGCGCGTGCGCGCCGATTGGCAGGGTCGGGTCGAGCGCGCCAACGAAGGCGCGTATGGCAATCAGACGCTGGAATGGAGTCGTTTCTACGCGTATCGCGCCATTCCTGCACTGAAGGCGCGCCTGGTGGTGGGCGAGGACTACCTGTATTCGGACCTGTTCGACAGCTTCCGCTTTACCGGGGCGTCGCTCAATTCGGATCAGAGTCAGTTGCCGCCAAACCTGCGCGGTTATGCCCCCGAAGTGGTCGGGGTGGCCAAGACCAATGCCAAGGTCATCATCAGCCAGAAGGGCCGCGTGCTCTATGAAACCCTGGTGGCCGCCGGCCCGTTTCGTATCCAGGATCTTCACGATGCGGTGACGGGTTCGCTGGATGTGCGGGTTGAAGAGCAGGACGGTTCTGTGCACAACTTCAAGGTCGATACCGCCGGCGTGCCTTACCTGACGCGGCCCGGGCAGGTGCGGTACAAGCTGGCGGCCGGGCGACCGACCAACCTTCATTACGGCTCTGACGGCAACATGTTCGGCACCGGGGAATTCTCCTGGGGCGTCAGCAACGGCTGGTCGCTGTTTGGCGGCGGCATGACGGACAACAATTATCGCGCGCTGTCCGTCGGGGCCGGTCGCGACCTGCTGGCCTTCGGCGCTGTGTCGGTGGACGTCACGCAGTCCCACACCCAACTCTGGGGCGATACGCTGACGGGCAAATCCTACCGCCTGCAATATTCCAAGAACTTCGAGGAGTACGACAGCCAGGTGACGTTCGCCGGTTACCGCTTCTCCGAGAAGAACTTCCTGAGCATGAGCGAATACCTGGACGCCCGCCATTACGGGTTGAACGGCGAGCGCGCAGGCGGACGCGGCACACTCAACGAACACGGTGAATACGTCGAGAGCTGGAAGCCGATCGGCGGCAGCAAGGCGCTGTACACGGTCACGGTCAACAAGCAGTTTCGTGATCTTGGCGCTACGGTCTATGCCAGCTACAACAAGCAGACCTACTGGAGCCGGCCGGACACCCAGCGCTGGAACCTGTCGCTGTCGCGCTACTTCAACGTGGGCAGCGTCAAGAACATGAGCCTGTCGCTGAACCTGTACCGCAGCCAGGAATACCAGCACCAGGACAATGGCATGGCGCTCACGGTGAGCCTGCCGCTGGGGCGCACCGGCACCCTGTCGCTGGATTCCAGCCGGGCGGGTGGCAGCAACACCTTTTCATCGCGCTACAGCGACCGCCTCGACGAGCGCAACAGCTACCAGTTGAGTGCCAGCAACCGTTCGGCCAGTGCGTACCTGAGCCACACGGGCGATCAGGCCGACATCGACCTCAGCGCCAGCACGCAGGAAGGCGATTACCGCACCCTCAGCGTATCGGCTCGCGGCGGTGGCACGCTCACGGCACAGGGCGCTGCGCTGCACCGTACCGGCAGCACTGGCGGCACGCGGCTGATGGTCGACACCGGTGGTGTGCCCGATGTACCGGTGCGCGGCTACGGCTCGCCGACGCGCAGCAATGCGTTCGGCAAAGCAGTGATTTCCGATATCAGCAGCTATCAGCGCACGGCGGTGAGTGTCGATCTCGAACGCTTGCCGAGCAACGTCGAAGCCATGCAGTCGGTCACTCAACTGACGCTTACCGAAGGGGCCATCGGCTACCGATCCCTGGACGTGATTGCCGGAGCCAAGGCGATGGCAGTGTTACGCCTGGCCGATGGCAGCGCACCGCCGTTCGGCGCCACGGTAAAAAACGTCAAGCAGCAGGACACCGGCATCGTCAATGACGACGGCAATGTCTACCTCAGCGGCATCCAGCTCGGGGAGTTGATGATCGTCAGTTGGGGCGGACGCGAGCGCTGCATCCTCACGCTGCCCGACGTCCTGCCCGACGATGGTTTGACCGATGCCCTGCAACTCGGCTGCCGCCCGGTAGCCGCTGAACAATCCTCGCCCGAGCCAGCCGCGCTGCCCGGGAAGCACCTCGACATGGAGAACACCGCCACATGATGCTCACTACGCGTTTCACCCTGCTGGCCCTGGCGTTACTGGCCTTGAGCAACAGCGCCTTCGCCGCCGTTGGCCTGGACCGCACCCGCGTGATTTTCGACGGCGGCAAGGAGGCCACCAGCGTCAATATCACCAACAACAATACCCAGCTGCCCTACCTGGCCCAGGGCTGGATCGAAGATGAGAGCGGTAACAAGATCACCTCGCCGCTGATCGTGCTGCCACCGGTGCAACGCCTGGAACCGGGCAAGCAGAGCCAGGTGAAAGTGCAGGCGCTGCCGGCGGCCAAATTGCTGCCCCAGGACCGCGAGACGGTCTACTACTTCAACCTGCGCGAGATTCCGCCACGCAGCGAAAAGGCCAACACCCTGCAGATCGCCCTGCAGACCCGGATCAAGCTGTTCTACCGGCCGCAAGCGATCACGCCCAGCCAGCAGGACTTGTCCAACCCCTGGCAGCAAAAGCTGACCCTGACCCGCGAAGGCGAGCATTACAAGGTCAACAACCCGACGCCGTATTACGTGACGCTGGTGGATGCACGCAGCACCAAGGAGGGTAAAACCCTGCCCGGTTTCGAGCCGCTGATGGTGCCGCCAAAAGGCGCACTGGCCCTGGGGCCGACGGCTCAGTCGCTGGGCAATGCGCCTTACCTGGCCTATGTGAATGACTACGGCGGCCGCCCGGTGCTGGCCTTCACCTGCACCGGCAACACGTGCACGGTCGACGTGCAAGCGTCAACGCCCACTCAGTAATGCCTGCCGCTGGAGAACGTCATGAAGTCGCAACGTATCAAGGTGCTGGGCGGGCTGTTACTGGCCTTTGCGGGAGGCGCGCAGGCCGAGGATGTCGAGGGCATGCACGGGATGTTGAACATTCTCGGGTCCATGCACGAGGCCCCTTGCAGTCTGGAGATGAGCTCGATGCACCAGACAGTCGACCTGGGCGCGGTGTCGACCAGCCAGTTGCAGCGGCCTGGCGATCAAGCGCCCGCCAAGGCCTTTCAACTGCGGTTCCTAGATTGCCAGCGCCGCGAAGGCAGCATCCGCAGTGAACGAACCGGCAACCTGACCTGGAGCGCTTTTCAACCGGTGGTGTCGGTGGCGTTCGTTGCGCCCGCCGATGCCGATGATCCACGCCTGGTCAAGGTGCAGGGCATCAGCGGAATGGGCCTGCAATTGACCGATGCGCTGGGCCGCGATGTGCAATTGGGGCAACGGGGTGAACCCTTGTTACTGCCGATGGGTAACAGCACGCGCACCTGGCAGGTTCGGCCAACGCGAACCGCTGCGCCGTTGAGCAGCGGCGCGTTCAGGGCTGTAGTGGATTTCAGGCTCAATTATGAGTAAGGGCAGAACAATGGCTAAGTTAACCGGCGCTGGCGCCATGCTGGCGGGAGGCTGCCTGCTGTGGGCAGTCAGCCAGGGTGTGCAAGCCGACACCAACCTGATCATCCGCGCAACGATCATCGCGCCGCCGCCGTGCGTGATCAATGGCGGCGGCACGCTGGATGTGCCGTTCGGCAATGACCTGCAAACCTCACGGGTGGACGGCGTGAATTACCGGCGCAACGTGCCGTACACCGTCACCTGCGACTCGCCGTTCAGCAATGCGCTGACCCTGGAACTCAAGGGCTCCGGGGCCGCGTTCGACACACGCGTGCTCTCGACCCGCAAGGCGGATCTTGGGGTCAAGCTGTTCGTCAATGGCGGCGACTGGCCGTTGAATACCCGGGTGAATTTCACCCACCCCAACTTCCCGCAGGTGCAGGCGGTGCCTGTCAAACGCGCGGGCAGCCGACTCACGGGCGGCGCATTCGATGCCGCCGCCACACTGGTGGTGGATTACCAATGAGTACGCAAAAAGAAAAACGATCCATGACTGGTTGGCCGCCGCGAGCCTTGCTCGCCCTGTGCACCCTCGGCCTGTGCAATGGCGCCTCGGCCAACTTGACGTTCAGCGGAACGCTCAACGAGCCGCCGCCATGCACCATCGATGCGGGCAACACCATTGAGGTCGATTTTGGCGATGTCGGGATCAAGCGCATCGACGGCGTGAAATACCGCCGCGGGCTCGGCTACACCATCAGTTGCGGCACTGACACGCTGCCCTGGGAACTGCGCTTGAGCATCAAGGGCACGCCCACCGGGTTTGATACGGCGGCGGTGCAGACCAATGTGCCGGCCCTGGGTATTCGGGTGTTCCAGAACAACCAGCCGTTTGCGCTGAATGCGCCGATGGACATCAGCCTGTCATCGCCGCCGACTCTTGAAGTCGTCCCGGTGCAGCAGCCCGGCGCGATTCTGGCACCCGCCAGGTTTACGGCGGTGGCCACGCTGTTGGCCGAATACGAGTAGGAGTGGGTCTATGCGACATCCAATTGTTGAAAAGGCTGGGCTGGCGCTGCTGCTCGCGTGCGGCCTGTTGCCCACAGCGCAGGCAGCAGACAACCTCAGCTTCAAGGGCAACCTGGTGGAAGAGGCCTGCACGATCCGCCCCGGCGACGAGGCGATCTCCCTGGAACTCTGGGACCTGACCAGCAAGTACCTCTACCTCAACACGCGTTCGGTGGGGAAGGGCTTCAGGCTGCACCTGGAGGACTGCGACACCAGCGTCGGCAACACGGTCACCATCACCTTCGGCGGCCGGGAAAACCGCGAGCTGCCCGGGTTGCTTGCACTGGACAGTGGCAGCGGGGCGTCGGGTATCGGCGTGGGCCTTGAGACACCGGCCAGCAAGCCACTGCCATTGAACGCCACCAGCGACGAACAGGTGCTGACCAACGGCGCCAATGTGATCGAACTGAAGGCCTACGTGCAGGGTGAGCCCAAGGCTATCAGCGACCAGACCATCGGGCATGGCGCGTACACCGTGACGTCCACGTTTACCCTGGACTACCCCTAGCTCCCGCGGCCTGCCTGGGTCGAAGAATAAAGAGAGATCAAGATGAAGCAGATGCACGCAGTCATTGTGCTCCTGGCACTGATTGGCGTTACGACCACCGCGCAGGCTGTGGATTGCCGGGTCAATGGCGGACCCTGGGTCAACGGCAACCCCGACCTGCAGGTGCCCGTGACGGTTACTCTGAGCTCCGACCGCACGCGGATCCTGATGGAAGGCGCCAGGCTCGAATGCCGCTTTACCCCTGGTGGCCCGGCATGGGGCGAGGACTACTGGCGCTCGGGCAGTGTGGCAGGCACGCCCTGGTCGCCCGGACCCAAATTTGCCGGAGAAGGAACCGGATTACGCATCAATGCGTCGTTCTACAACACGCCGGTTCCGAGCGGTATTCATCTGGCCACGATGCCTAACAACGGTATGGGTTATCCGATCAACATCACGCCCTATATCGTGATGCGCAACAGCCCGACCAACCCGATCAATGTTCGCATCGGGGACAACCTCGGCCTGTTGCGTCTCACCGCAACAAACAATTACGACTCCCAGGTGGCGCTACTTACCGTGACTTACACCGCCGCCAACAATTTCGAGGTCTCGCCGTCAACCTGCACCATCAACAATAACAACGCGATTACGGTCGATTTCGGGACCGTGCACCAGCGCTCGATCGGTACCGATCCGTTGACAAGCACCACTGTCAGCAACCGCCGGTTGACCTATTCCTGTCCGGACGGTGGGATCAACTCGCCCATCACCATTACTTACCGGGGCACCCGCTCGTCGTTCGATTCGCGCCTGCTGCTGATGAGCAACCCGGACGTTGGCACTGCCATGGTCCACGCGGGGACTCCCGTCCCGGTCAACGGCTTGTTTCACACGCGCATCACCAACAGTGTCGGCGGCGATGACGTCACGTTCTCGCTGGTGCGCCGCGACGGCTCGATACCCACAGCGGGCGCCATCAGCGGCAGTGGTGTGCTGGTGATGGGCGTGCCCTGAAGCACTTGAACTCATAACCCCGTCTCTTCCTGGCAGGCTCAGCAAGCGAAATGTTTGCGCTGACCGTACCGGGTTGAGTAAGCAACGAGAAATGAAAATGAAAACACTCAAAAGCGCCCTCGTGCTTCTGCTCCTGGTGGGCATCAGCACGACCGCACAGGCCGTCGATTGTCGGATCAATGGCGGCGCCTGGTTTACGGGTAACCCGAACATGCAGGTTCCGGTGGCGGTCACCCTCAGCGCCGACCGCACGCGCATCCTGCTCGAAGGCGCACGGCTGGAATGCCGATACTCCCCTGGACAGGGTCCCGCCTGGGGCCAGGACTATTGGCGAACGGGCAATTCATCGGGCGCGCCGTGGACCCCCGGTCCCAAGTTCACCGGCCATGGCACGGGACTGCGTATCAACGGCGGGTTCTTTAACTCCCCGGTCCCATCGGGCATCCTGGTCGCGACCCTGCCCAATGACAAACAGACGTATCCGATCAACGTCAGCCCTTATATTCTGGTGCGTAACTTTCCGGCCAACCCGATCAACGTGCGCGTCGGTGATAACCTCGGCATGTTGCGTCTCACCAGTTCGAACAATTGGGATTCCAGTCAGCCGCAATTGAGCGTCCTCTACACCGCGGCCAACAACTTCGACATCTCGCCGTCCACCTGCACCATCAACAACAACGCCCCGATCGAGATCAACTTCGGCAACGTCCCGCAGCGCGCCATCGGGACCGATCCGCTGTCCACCACCATTGTCAGCAACCGCAGGCTCACCTACGCCTGCCCGGACGGCGGAGTGAACTCGCCCATCACCATTACCTATAAGGGCACGCGGTCGTCGTTCGATGCCCGTCTGTTGGCCATGAGCGCTCCGAACGTAGGCACGGCCATGGTGCGCGCGGGCGTAGCGGTTCCGGTCAACGGGTCTTTTCTTACGCGTATCACCAACAGCGTGGGCGGCGATGATGTGACCTTCGCGCTGGTTCGCAGCAGCAGTGCCTTCCCGGCCGCTGGATCCATCAGCGGCAGTGGTGTGCTGGTCATGGGCGTGCCTTGAGATAACAGCGCAGATCCATCGGGGGAGAGCAGGTGCTCCCCCCTTCCACCTTAAGGGTTTGCAGCGATGACACGTCTCTGGATGCTCGGCGGCGCCCTGTTGTTTGCGCCATTGACCCAGGCCAGCCCGCAGATCCATGTGGGAGGGGTCTACGACTGCCTGGATGCCGGACAAAGCAGCTATCTCAAGCAGGTGGTCCACCGCTTTCGTCAAGGTCGACCTCCTTGAGAGGGTCTACGACGCCAAGGGTGGTTACCGCGAAATCCCCATGCAAAGCTGCGTCTCGAGCAGGCAATTGGCCTATCGTGGGCGATTGGTACGATCGGCGGCGGCTGTCAACGCGGCGCGGGTCAGGCGGCGCATCCATTCCTGTTGGTTGTAGCCCAGGTCGTTGAGCAAGCGGTTGTACAGATCGTCGTTTATGGGGGCATCGGTCAATACCACGCTTTCGGGGGCCTGCACCGCGTCGGCCAGGGTTTTGAGGCGCTCGCGCAGGCGATCACGTTCGGAGGCCTCCAGGGTGTCGGCGCCGGCCCATTGTGCCTGCTCGGTCTGCAAGTCATCGAGCGCCAGAAAGCGCTCGCCATACTCGCGCTCGTTGTCGCTGCATTGGCTGTCGTAGGCATCACGCAAGTGCTGCTCCCACCAGGGTTCGAGCAGCATCTGATTGACCAGGCCGTCGCCTTCGCCCAGGGCCATCACCGAGGTAAACGCCTGCTCGATCCGTTCCGGGCTGACATTGGCGGTTACCCGGTAGAGCATGTGATCACTCAGCCAGGGCAGGTCGAGGCGATCAGCCAGTGAAGTCTGATACGCCAGGTGAACGTCCACTTCATCGATCTTGCCGGGCACTCCGGCGCGTACATCCGAGCTGAATCGCTGGCCCAGGCCGCCCTGATCCTTTGGCTTCAAGCGCCAGGCGATGTCCTGACCAACGACCTTTGTCAGGTGCTTCAGGCGGGCGCTGCCTTTGGCCAGGGTGACCAGTTGCGCTTCGAGCTCGGCGCTGGTGGGCGCGTTACGGTAGATTTCGCTGACCATCACCTCGACCCCCATCTCGTTGAAAATCTGCGCCCCGGCATCCGGGCACAAGCCGGGGAAGCTGGCCATCTTGAACAGTCGCTCACGTAACGGGCTGTCATCATGGGCCGCCAGCAGCACGCGCCAAACCTGTTGGGTGAGCAGCGGGCGATTAGCGGTGTAGCGACGCTGGTCACCGTCGTTTTCGAATTGACGCTCGAGCTGCAACGCCTCGATCACTTCGAAAAAACCCTGAGAGCCGTGCTCGCGCTCCAATGCTGTCCATAAGGCTTGCGACTTGCTGCGTTTGGAGGCCTCCATGCCTTCGAGCCAGAACGCATTGGAACCACGCGGCTCATAGGTGCGGTTGGGGTCAAGGCCTGCGTCATTGCGGTAGGTTTCGTAACGCTCGCGTGACTCCTCGTTGAGGGTGCGCCGGTCCAGGCGTGTGCGCGCCACGAGCCTGGCCTGGGCCGAGCCCTCTGCAACCTCGGGCAGGTGGTTGATGCGCGTGCCGTGCAGTTCAAGGATGAACTCATCGCCGCGCGGATGCGCAAACAGCCCACTGGGCCAGTTGTCCACCTGTGTGTTGGAGAGGGCCAGCATGCGCAGTCCGGGCATCCTGCTGATGTCCGGTGCCTGTTGCAAAGGGTTGTTGCTCAGGTCCAGGCTTTTGAGGTGCTTCATGGTTTTCAACTGTGCGAGCTCGTCGTCGTTTAGCGCCATGCGATTGCCAGAGAGTTTCAGGTCGCGCAGGAAACGCATG
Organism: Pseudomonas sp. MH9.3; assembly: GCF_034354675.1. Taxonomy (NCBI): domain Bacteria; kingdom Pseudomonadati; phylum Pseudomonadota; class Gammaproteobacteria; order Pseudomonadales; family Pseudomonadaceae; genus Pseudomonas; species Pseudomonas sp. MH9.3. Next base: position 4,931,115 of record NZ_CP133785.1, read on the forward strand.
TTTCGCAACGCCTTGGGCACCCGCGTAAGACGGTTGTTCGCCAGGTTGAGCCCACGCAACGAGGGCAGATGTTTGAGGAAGTCACTGTGGGCATCGCCGAATTCGCAGTGGGTGGCCTCCAACACCGTGACGTGTTCGAAACTGGCACTCAGGGTGGGCAGCCTGGGCGGCAAGGGCAGGTGGTTGAAACGCAGCACGGCGCCTTTTTGCACATGGCCCCAACCGTCGGTGTAGTCGGCGAACCGATCAGCCCAGCAGCGCTCGAGCAGTTGCGCAACCAGCTTCTTGGACGTACGAATATCGAGGTCCGCGTTCAGGCTGTCGATGTTAAGCGTGAAGGTGTCTTTCCAGTTTTGCAGCTCGACATGCAGCAACTGCTTTTCTGCTTCAAGGGCTTTGAGCGTGTCGCTCAGGTCAAACTCCGGAACCTCCTCCAGGAACAGGCTCACGCGTTCCTCGGTCATGCTCGGGAACAGCAATTGCAAGGTCTGCCGTGCGTGCTCAAGTCGGGTTTGCGCGGTTGCGCCGGTGCAGCGACTGAGCACGGGACCACCGAGTAACTCACCGGTTTCGCGCGTCTGGACAACGGGCACCGGCGGTTCGGCGAGGACTACACGGCGCTCGGCCAGGGAGGCCACACGCTGCTTGATCCATTGTTTGAGCGCGCGCCCTTCGCCCAGCTCAAAGCCCAGCGCATTGCGCCGCTCGGATGGCAGCGCCTGCAGGATCGCCCGGTACAGCGAGGTGCGCGTGGCGGCTTGCGGGTTGGCGGGATCGACGAATAGATAACCCCGTGCATTGCGCACCAATATGCGCGTCTCGGCCGACAGCGGTCCGACTGCACAGAGCACCTTGCCAGTGGCCGACTGCTCGCGAATTTCCAGGCGCATCTTGCCAAACGTGTCGCTGTGGACCTTAAGGGCATTGAGCGCCAGGCGCTCGGACGCCAGTGGCAATGGTGCGGGCTGGTCAAACCCTTGGTAGGCCCGCGCCGATTCGTTGGCAAACGCCAGTTCCCGTGCCTGATTGCGCAGGCGCAGCGGCAATTGCTGCTGGCTGAGTGCTTCGCGCTCGGGCGGGGTGGCGCTGGCGAGCAGGGTGCGCGCGGTATTGGAATCCAGGTAGTCGAAGGGTTCGCGCAAGGTAACAAGGCTCGGGTCGTCGGTGAGTTGCCAGCTTTGATAGATTTTGTCGGTGATCTCGGGAGCATTGTGTAGCACCCGGTCGGCGAGTTGATCACGCAAGGCTTGCACCTGATGCTGTGGCGCAATGTCGCCAGCGAGCAAGGTGCCGACTGCGTCTTCATCGAGGTAGGCCAGTACCCGATCCGGCAAGTTGCCGGACAGCGCCTGGGATTGGCTGAGCGTCAGCGTATCGGCCTCGGTAGCCTCGGCATTGCCGAAGGTCAGGGCGGCGCCGGACGGGTCGCCGTCCAGGTACACGCTGAGCGCCTTGTCCCGGGGCCAACCCGGCAGTTCGGTGATAAGTTGTGGGAACCAGTCCGACGATGGCCCGTTGGGCAGTGGTTCACCGGCACGCACCTTACGGCTGACGGCCTCGGGAAACACCTGAGCTTCAAGACGCTCCAGGCTGGCGGCCAACAGCGGCGGCGTCGGTTCGTTGTAGCGGTACAGGCCGCGCAGGGTGCCTTCATCGGTGCCGCTGGCGATGCGCAGGTCTTCCAGTTGCTGGTCGCTGAAGCCCTTGACCCGTGGCCCCAGGCGCCGCATCAGCGTCTGGCTGTCCCAGCGTTGCGGCTGCTCGCCTTCATGCACGAAGGCGCCGTCGGCATTGAACACGACGCGCGGCTGGTAGGCGTCCGGGCGTGTGGGGTGCACGATGCGATGCTCATTCGCCTCGGCGTCGTGGCGCACCCTGTAGTGACGGTCCTGCAAGGCGCGCAGCCCCTCTGTCGAGCTGTCTGCGGGGTGGGCGTAGGGTGCGAGGTCCGGGTTCCACAGCTTGAGCTCGCCCCCGGTCGATGGCACCGGATGCATGCCCTCGACAAACGCCGAGAGTTTCGGGCGGATCACTTCGCCGACCTTGCCGGCACCGGCGAACACCGCGAACTGCACCAGGCTTTCCGCCACCCCCAACAGGTGTTCGGCAGCCTCCGCGCCCCGGCCCTGGGCCCAATCGAGCAGGCCTTCGAATGCCTCGTCGCAGAGTTGATACACGCTGTAGACCAGCATCATCTGGCCCAGCACCGGCACAAAGGGCGTGGCCACGAACAGCGCCGCGTTGAGCACATCCGAGAGGATTTTCTCCAGGTTGTCCCACCACGCCCAGCGCGCCAGCCGGTCGACGTAGGCAGTAGACACCGCCAGTTCGCGGGCGTTATTGACGATCTTGTTCAGCTTGACCCGGTACAGGTAGTGCCAGGGATTGTCCTTCTTCGGGTCGTCCGCGCGGTGGGTGGTGTCCTGGGTGATGTCCAGCAGGCTGAACTTCAGGTTGCTACCCGCTTTCACCTGCGCGAAGAAGGCACCGCGCTCGGCATGTGCCACGAATTGGCTGAAAAATACCGGGTAGTCGGGCCCGCTGCGTAACTGCCGCGTCAGCGTTTCGACAAAGGCCTTGGGCGAGGCGTATTGCTTGAGCGGGTGTTCGGGGTCCTGGGGCACCCAGGCGATGACGCGCCCGTGGGCTTGGCGCTGCTCCGGGTTGCTGGTGAACAGCATGACCCCGGCCAATGGGCTGCCGGCCACGCTCAGCGAGTAGCAGCGCAAACGCTGGCCATCGAGTGTTAGGTTGGCCGGGTTGTCGATAAAGCCCAGCAGCGCGTGATGCGTATCGGCCGGCAAATGATCGCTGTGCAGGCCCAGGTGCGCGCTGCTGCGCAGGTCCGCCTTGAGCTGGCTGACCACTTCAGCGCGCACCACGCTGGCCACTGCCGGTTGATCGAAGCCCAGAACAGTCCTTAGTTCGGCCTGGTAACTCGCGCCGATATCCAACGCGCGGCAGATCGCCTTGAAGTTATCGACCGTGAGTTTTTGCGCAGTGCTCTGATGCCGGATCGAGAGGATCTGGCGCTGGCCCCGGGCATCTTCCGGCCCCATGAAGGCATGGTCGACGAAGCGGTCGTCGGCGGCGAAGTTATGCAGGGCCATGTCCAGCAATGACAGGGTCTTGCTGTGTACACCGCCCTTGAGGTTGATTGACCACCAGGCCACAGGCGCGTCCACATAGACGCGCAGCGAGGTGTTGCGCACATCCACTTCGCCGTAGTGGGGCAGCAGCGCGCCCTTGAGCAACGACTCGGCAAAGGCGCGCAGGTCGTTCAGCGGGCCGAGGCGTTTATCCAGCGCCGTCTGGGCCTGCCAATGCTCGGCAACGGCGGTCTTGAGCGCTTGATGCTGTGCGGGCGAGGCCCTGGGGTAGGGCACCGGCGTTCCGAGGCCATCGCGCTGGAGGGTTTGGATACGGGCCGTATTAGTGTTTTTTATCCACGCGGGCAGTGCGTTTTGGATCAGCTCGACATGGCGGCCCTGGAACGGGGCTGCGGATAAATCAGTAGGCATGATGTGAACCTGAATAGACCAGTTGAGCACCTGAGTCTATTCACTCGATACGCCTGAAATAAGCTTAAAAATTAGTCGGTTAGGCGTGCCTAACGGTCAACATTTCAGCGCTGAAAACTACCGGGATGCCACCCTTTTTTCAGCGCGCCACACACAGCGTGTTCGCGCCGGGTTGCAGGTACGGTGTGAGGATCGGTGCCATGCCCTTGAGTACCTGCACCGGCAAGGCTGAGGTGAAGGTGAAATGCTCGGCCGATGCGCCGGGCACGAACGCGGTGAGTGTGCCGAAGTGATGCTCGCCGATGTAGAACACGAAGGTCGCGGTGCGATTGACGGATTTTGAGCTGATCAGGCGCCCGCCGGCGCCCATGGCCTGGATGCGGTTATCGCCGGTGCCGGTCTTGCCGCCCATCGACAGTGGCGTGCCGTCCGCCAGTTTGAAACTGCCGGCCACGCGCTTGGCCGTGCCAGCATCCACCACTTGCGAGAGCGCGCCGCGCAACGCCGTGGCGACTTCACTGGGCAGTACCCGCCGCGCGCGGTCAGGGTCGCTGACCAGGTGTGTTTCGTAAGGGGTGCCAGCGGCAAAGGTCAGTTGGTCGATACGCACCACGGGCAGGCGCACGCCGTCGTTGAGGATGATGCCCATCAGGTCGGCGAGGGCGGCGGGGCGGTCGCCGGAACTGCCGATGGCGGTGGCCAGCGACGGCACCAGGTGATCGAACGGGTAGCCCACGGCCTGCCAGCGCTGGTGGATGTCGAGGAAGGCTTCGATCTCCAGCATGGTGCGAATACGGCTGTCGCGGGCGCTCTGGTGACGGCTCTTGAACAGCCAGCTGTAGACTTCCTGGCGCTCGAACTCGCTGGCCTTGATCACCTCGGTGAAGGTCGCCTCGGGGTGGTTGAACAGATAGCCGAGCAGCCACAGGTCCAGCGGATGCACCTTGGCAATGTAGCCCTGGTCCGGCAGGTCGTAGGCGCCGGGACCGTAGCTCTGGTAGAGCGTGGCCAGGCGTTGGTCGCTGAGCGTGTCGGCGGTTTTGAGGTGCGCGCGCACGAAGCTGTTGAAGTTCTCCTGACTGGCCCTGGGCAGCAGGTAACGGTGCACGGCGGCCAGGCGGATAGCGGTGGGGTGCAGGCTGTCCATGAACGTGTCGAGCCGCGCCTGGGTGTCCTTGTTGCGGTATTTTTTCCAGAACTTGAGCAGAAATGCGCTGCCTTCACGGTCGGCGAATCTGGCCAGGTATTCCTGGCGGCGCGGGTCGCTGTCGTCCTTGAGCAATTGCGCGCTGGTGCTCTCATTGGCGTAGGTGACGTAGCGCACCACATCACGCATCAGGCGAATGAATGGCAGGTTGATCGACTCGCGCAACGCATCGCGCAAGGTCGGGTTGCGGCCGTTATCCTCGTTGCGAAAGTTGTGAAAGCGGTGCAGGCCGCCACCGGTAAAAAACGCCTCGCCGGGATTGGCCGAATAGGTGCGGTCGAGGGCCGCGTCGAGCATCTTCGACAACCTGCGCTCGGGGTTGCGTATCAGGTAATCCAGGGCCCAGCGCGACAACGCATCCTGTTCGGTCACCGCTATTTTTTTCAGCGCCTCGGCGGGTTGCGCGGCGTAGCGCCCGTGCAATTCGCTGATGATCTGCAGGTAGGTGGTCAGCACCCGCAGTTTGGCGGTAGAGCCCAGTTCCAGTTTGCTGCTCTGATTGATGTCGAAGGGCTGGTCGGTGTTGTCCGTTTGCACCCGCACGCGCGCACCGCCTGGGGTCAGTTCGAACAAGGTAAAGCTGTAACGCACCTGGGGCGTGCTTTGCGCGGTGAGCAGGCGCGGGCCAAGCAGGCCGATCTGCCCGGCGAAGGTCGGATCGGCCAGGCGCTTGAGGTAGTCGGTGGCCTGGGTTTGCAGGTCGTATTGCAGGGTGCTGCTGGCGGCCAGGTCGAGGCGGTCCAGGTCATACAGTGGGCGGTCGAGCAGGCTGGCGAGGCGGCTGCGCGCGACGGTGATGGCCTTGTTGGTATCCACCGGCTGCAGCGTCGGCTGCTGTTGCCAGTCGCGGTAGGTGACATGCCTGGCGAGTGCGGCCGCGGCCAGCGCCGGGTCGATCACCTTGCTTTGGGCCAACAGGCGGATATGGCTGTCGGTCAATTGCGCCAGTTCGTCACGGCCCTTGTTCAGATAGTGCGAGGGGCGCCGCTGGGCGATCATCAGCGACAGCACCTGGCGCAGGGCCAGGCCTTTTGGCGCGAGGTCCTGCGGCGCATCGTCAGCCAGCAGCGCATTGACCTGATTGAAGTCGGCGCCGAACCACACCCGCAAACCTTCGGCCATGCCATGCACTTCGCCGTGCCCCGGCACAGCCGAGAGCGGCACGGTGTTGAGGTAGTCGCGCACGATGTTCTGACGGCTGGCCAGGGTGTCCGGCCCCGGTTGATAGGCCCTGACGCTGGCGGAAATCATCTGGCGGATTTTCTCGCCGCCCGACAGGGTCAGGCCGTCGGGCGAATGGCGGTACTTTTCCAACTGGGTGGCGAGGGTGCTGCCGCCGGCCGTTTGCCCAGGCAGATGCAGGAGCCGGGCCACCTGTGACCCGGCAGCCCTGGCGAAGCGCGGCCAGTCCACGGCCGGGTTGGCCGTGGGGTGTTGGGGATCGAGCAAGTCGCGGTCTTCGATAAACAAAAGGCTTTGCACCACCTGCGGCGGGATCGCGGCGAAGCTGGCATACAGCTGTTGCGGGTAAGTAAAACTGTACAGCGGCTCAGCGTGGCAATCGGTGAGGCTCAGACCGGCCTGGACTTTTTCGGCGTAGGGCACGTACAGCCCGCGCTGGGCGTAAGCCATCAAGGCCGGGGAGAAGCGCGCCTGCGCCGCGATCAGGTAGTTGCGCTTGAGCAGGCGTGGCAGGAATTCATCGAGCGCGCTGTAGCCCAGGCGCTGATCGAAAGGGCCGGCGCCGGGGTAGATGATCGCGTCGCTGGCACCGGGCTCCACGCGGTAATCCAGCGACGCGGCAAACGGGCTCAAGTGCTCGGCTTGCAAGCGCGAGGTGCGCATTTCGTTGCTCGCGGACCACCCCAGCGCCACCAGCGCGATCACCACCACCAGCCACATCAGCCGCCACCATTGCGCTCGCGAGCGGGGGCCTTGTGGCAAGGGCGGCTGATCCGCGCTGTCGGTGTCTACCGCAGCTTTGTTCGAATCGGTTTGCCATAAAGCGCCCATAGTCGATTGATCCCTTCACGCCGATTGATTGGACCTGAATGAAGCGTAGTCGCTGGCGGCGCTGTGTGAAAAATTACTCGGACGCTTGGCTCACACGTCGCAATGCGGCCTGTGTGGCCAAGGTGAGCTGGCGCACCAGGCGGTTGTGTTCGTCGTTCTCCAAGTCAACCAGTGACTGACGTCGCTCCAGGTATTCGTCCGACTGCTTAGATGGCAGTTGTTTTTCCAATAACTGCACTTTGTATTCGATGGTCTCTTTCACGGTAGCAAAGGGCTCCGGGTGACTCTTGGTCAAGTACTCTATCCAGAACGCTTCCATCAGCAGCCATTCCTGCAAGGCCGGGCTTTTGCCCAGACGTTGCAGTTGAGTGCGTGCGTCTTCAAGCACTGCGGGGGTCACGTAGCTTTCAACGGTGTACAGCAACTCCAGTGGGTAAAAGGGCAGGTTGAACTCCTTGGCCAGGCGCGCGCGGAAAAAAATCGTGACCTCAGCCGGGTCAACCTCTCGGCCAGCCAGTTCTCGGGCATGAATGAACTTGTCGGAAATATGGTCCAGGTGGTTCAGGTAGAAGCGCCCGGTGGACAAGGCGATCAACGCCCGGTCGCTTTCGTAGGTGCGGCTCAGTGACTTGGACTGGTGGATCCGATGTTCCAGTTCCATATTGGTAAAGGCCAGCAGTGCACTGTCACCGCACGTCCCGGCCCCATAGGTGTTCAGGCACACGTTGTTGCGCAATTCGGTGGAATCGCCCATGGCCTGCAGCAAGGTCCAGACCCGAGTGGTGAGCGCTTGCCTGGCGTCGGTCGAGGCCTTGTAGGCGAACGTCTCTGGCAGGTCCCGGAGTACCTGGAACACATCGTCGGCGCGTACTTCTTCATTGGCGCGCAACTGCTCCCACAACCAGCTGCGTTCGGTTATCTCGGTGGCGGGGACGCCGGTGAGCCACAGGTTGATGTCGTCAGACTCCGGCGTGTTGTGCAGCGTAGCCTGCGGCGCGTCCACGTTGATGGGCCTGGGGGCCACGGCGTAGCGAATTCGCCGGCGGGCGGTGTCGGACAGCGGGTTGCCATGCAGGAAGGTCTCGCCTTCGGTCATTGACCGCGGGCCCGTGAACACCTGCTCGGGAACGCTGCTGATCAGGTTGTCTTCCAGGAACAGAGACCACAGCTGAGTCAGTTGCCAGGTGCCGGAAGGCCACTGGGTAATCCGGGTATTACGCAGGTTGAGTTTTCGCAGCTCACTGAGCCGGCTGACGTTGGGCGCAATGGCGAGCCTGTTGTGGCTCAAGTCGAGGTATCGCAGGCGGGTCATGTTGGCCAGGCGTGCCGACGATTCTTCGGTCAGCACCAACTGGTTGTAGGACAGGTCCAGTGAGATGAGTTGAGTCATGTCGGTGATGGCGGTGGGCAGTTCGGTCATGCCGCACCGGATGTGCAGTGATTTGAGCCCCGGAAACTTTTGCAGAAAGAGGTCGGCGCTGTCGGGAAACGCGCTGCCCAGGAGTGCCAGGTGCTCAATGTGGGCGAAGCCGGTCAACCCTGCCAGGAACAAGGCGGGAGGCAGTCCACCATGGTCTATCCGCAGCTCCAGCGAGGGTATTAAGAACAGGTCGTGCACGTAGGTATGCCGGCCATCGCGCCGCCAGGCCTGGCGAAGCAGTTCGGCCGTGAACAGGCGGTTTTCCCTTTGCAGTTCGAGAAGGTCGTTGGGGCCATTGTCCGACTGAGGGGCTTGCGCCCAGCGCCTCAGTTCGGTGTCCATGGCGTCGTATTCGGCCTTGCGCCTGTCCAGTTCGATCAGCGCGGCGGGGTCGCTCAGGTGCATCGAGCGGATAACGGCCCGGGCTTCGCGCCTGCTCAGGCTGGGGTACAGCTCGCGGGCCCTGGAGATCAGGTCGGGTGCGCCATTACCGCCGGAAAGCCAGCGCAATCCCCATATCGGGTACGCCAGAAACGAGCGGTCGACGTGCAGGGGTGGCTGCATCCAGGGCTGCAGGTGGGGCAGGTCCAGCCAGCCTTTGATTTCAATGCGGCGGCCGAGGGCCAGGGCGACGATCTGCTCGCGCCAGACTGACACGTCACCCTGCTCGGTGATGCCCAGGGACGCCTTTTCGCTGTCAGACAGAAGATGTGCCAACGCCTCCAGCAGTGAGTTCGACGCACTGCCCAGCGTGCCACCTTGAGCGTCATAGGCTTGATACGCACGGTTGCTGCGGGCCAGCCGACGGCGCGATGTACCGTCCAGGTGCCCCGCGCTTTCCAGCAATGGCCCCTGGTAGGTGTCTTGATGAATATCGACACGCAGGTTTTTTGGCCAGTCCGGCAGGGATTTGAGCAGGTTCAAGGCGATTTTGTCGCTGTCCGCGTTGGCGCAGGAGGGCAGGTAGAGGCCTTCGAAGGCCCGGTTCAACCGCAGGTCGTGGCTCGACAGGCGAGCCTGTTCCGAGAGCCGCAGGCCCACCTGGTTTTTTTCATGCAGTTGCTTGAGTTCCCGAGACGTCGCGTGACCCAGGATGACCTTGGCGGTGCTGGCAGGCAGGCTCGGGTACTTGGCCTTGAGGCGCTGCACTTGCTCGGAGCCATCGCGTTCGCTGCGTGCATAGATTGAATTGAGCAGTTTTGCGCGTTCCTGCTCGGTGAACGAGAGGATTTTTTCCACCAGCTTGAACAGACGTTCGTCGTGGGAAGTGGGCGTTTCGCCCAGCAGGCCTTCGCACACTTTGTCGTGCTCGAGCACGGTTGGAAGCAGCTTGCCGCTGTTGTAAGCCTGATCCGTCACCTTGACGGCCTGGACGTTTGGCAGATTGCTGTCCGGGTATTGTTTGAGCACGCGCTGCTCATTGTCGACAATTTGAAGCACATGGTCGGCCGGCCAGCCTTTGATCGCGGTCAGCACCAGTAATTGCAGCTCGGGGCGCGCAGGCGCGGCGGTCGGGTCGGTGCGCATTGCTTCGATGAACAGTTGGATTTCGTGATCGATCTTGAAGCGTTTGCAGGTGTCGGCCAGTAGTGGGGGCACGGGCTTTGCGGTGCAGTGAACCTGACGCAGGGCTTCGGGGGACGTGTCGGTCAACGCCATGATTTTGCCGGCGATTTCCTGGGTGAATAAGTACTGCTGATTGCCCAGGCGATAGAGCAGGCTGTGGTCGTCCCAGGTCATGGGGTTGTCGCTCGACAGGCGCCAGGCACCCTCGCCGTTCTGCTCGAGGGTGGGGGTGTTGACACCGGATTTTTTCGGATGGACCAGGCGCCACTTGAACAGGTTTTTATCGAACATGATCTGATACAGCGCGCCCAGCAAGGGCAGGTAGACCCGGGTGTTGAACTCGAAGACGCCGTTGGTCGCGGGCTTCATGTCCGGCGGCAGCTTCGGTTGTTGTTCGTATTGCACCAACGAGCGGTCGACCAGGCTGACGAATCTGTCGGGGCTGCGCTGGGCGCCCATGTAGTCGCCCAGTGTCTTGCGCAAACCCTTGGCATCGCTAGCACTGGTCATCCCCAGCAGTTGGCGTTCATGGGGTTGCAGCACCGAGCCGATGGCCAGGTAGAAACTGTCGACGACGGGCGCCACCGGAATCTCGCCGCCGTTGCGCATGTCGTAGGCCCGGTAGTCGCCGGCGCCGTAGTGACGCAATTCGACGGTCAGGTCGTCGGGCCCGGTGGAGATATAGGGGGTTTGGCCCCCTGCTTCGGTAATGACGAATGGGCGTTTGAGAGTGTTGCGAATCAGCGCCGCGGCAAACTCCCTCGCCCACTGGTCAGTGTCTTCGGCGTAGTCGCGTGGGTGGTACAGGCCGTCAATCACCGCGTCGATGCGCAGCACGGTGCGCTGTTGGTCTATCAGGTCGCGCAACTCGACCGGCAGGGTGCCGTGTTGCAAGTAGGCGGTTTGCTGACGGGGCGTGAGGGGTTGCTGTTCCAGCAGGCGCTCAAGGGTTGTGGGAGCGAGCGGTCGGTTGAGGTCGCGCAGTTTTTTCAGCAAGGGGGCAGGCGCCACCAGCCGTGGCGAGGCCTTGAGCGGCAAGAAGCGGCGGGCCTCGGCGGGGGGGACCAGGTCGGTTTTTTCGTAACCGTCGTAGTTGACCACGGTGCTGAACAGGGTCGTGCGTTCGTGGCCGGCCAACGTCGCCACCTGCTGGCGCACGGCCTGGATACGCTGGCCTTCGGTATGGGTAATCACAGCGTCCTTGCCCAGGGTCGAGGTGGCGGGCTGTTGCCGTATGATCAGGCGCAGCAGCGGGTCAAGCGTACCGGGCGGCAGACGCTGGTTGTCGACATCGGCGTAGCGGCCGTCTTCCTGCCGGGTGAGATTTACGCTGTGCGGTTTGGCGGAGAGCTTGGCCGACGGGCTGTAGGTTTCAATCACCCTGCCTTGTTCGTCGCGCACGCTGAGCAGGGTGTCGGCCGGCCAGTTGGGTAATTGTGTCAACAGGCTGAACACCAGGCCGTCGGCGTGGGGTGGCAGGTAGCCCGGTTCATTGAATCGCTCGGCGATCTGCCGAATCGCCTGGTCGGCCTGCATGCGCCGCACCCCTTCGATCAGGTTGAGCGGGGCAGGCTGCGCACTCCACACGGCGTCCAGGGTCGTGCGGGTGGTGGCTGTGCTGCGCAGCATCAGTTCCAGATCGGCAACCGCAATGATGTCCGAGCCATTGGGCAGCATGCGTTGCAGCAGTTGGGGGTCGGAGAGGGTGTGGGTGTTATTCAGGTCGAAGACCCACGCCTGCAAGGCCGGCTCGAAAATGATCGGCGGCGTGTATAGGCCGCCGTTGGTGTGCCTGAGCACATAGCGCATGGTGTTTGCGTCGTGGCTGACCTCGACCACCCGGGTCTGGTCGGCATGGTGCAGCTTGGCATAGGTGCGGTCTTGCACGTGATAAAGGCCCAGCGCGTCCGCTTCGCGGCCGTCGAGCAGGTGCTGCGACGCATGGGCATAGGGCTGGGCGTGGGGCCGCCACAACTCATCGACCCCGTCGGCGCGCGTGACCTTGCGCGGGTTGCCCAGGCTGTCGAGGTAGTTGAGCATCCGCCGTCGATGGGCGCGTCCGGCCACGCCGATCAATCGGCCGCTGATGGCCAGATCGGCGACATCCGACAGCGCCGAGGCGAAGCTGCCGGCTTCGCCTTTGACCGCCGCATCCAGGCCCTGGCCAAGGCTGTAGGTCATGCTGCCCATCACCGCCAGTTGCATGATCCGGTTCATCCCGGTGACACCGCCTGGCATGGGGGTCAGCAATAGTTGCAGGATCTCCCCGGCGACCGCTGCGACGCCATCCTTGAGCGCCTTCCAGTCGGCTTCCGAGCGGGTGGTGGCGAGGCTGGACAGGTCGGTCTGATAGCGCTGGATATGCCGCCCGACCAATGTGTTCACCAGTGACAATGTGCGCCCGGTCTTGGCGTCGGCGGAGAAGCGCACGCTGTCCAGCGTACGTTCCGGGAAGACCTCGTGGAACCCGTCATACAGCTTTGAGGCCAGCCAGCTCATGCCCTCGGGGCGCGGCTCCTGGGTCAGCAGTGGCTTGAACACCGACATACCGATCAGGGGCAACTGCCGGGAAAACCAGCCCAGGTCCTGTTGCTGATGACTGGTCTTGAGTTGCTGGCGAAGGCTGCTGTTCGCGCCCTTGGCATCCGCGTGATAACGGAACGCGCCACCGGGGCGCAGGGGGAAATATGACACCACCCCGAGGCTGGCGACGCGGATCACCAGCAGTGGCAACGGGATCGAGGTTTCCCAGGGTACGAAGGGCACGGCCACGATGGGGGTGGGCGCGCCGTTGAGGTTCAGGGTGTCGAAATCCAGCGGCGGGCCGTCCGGTTCGAGGGCGTTGCGCAGGGTGTCGTACATTGATTGCGCAAGGCCGGTGGCGGCCCGGGTACGCCATGATTCCAGCAGCTCGAAGCGCAACATGGCCCGGGTCGCGCTAACGAACAGACTGCGCAGATTGCCATTGACGGCCAGGGCCGTCTGCAGGCGCACTTGCAACTGGCCCCCGAGGTTCAGTTCGCGGGCAATGTTGATGAATGCCAGGGCGTCGAGCGGCTTACCGGGGCCGATAATTCTGCTCGACTCCACCAGGCTATAGCCTGAGTCCTGTATGACGGAATGGGTGAAGCCGAAGTTCAGGCAGGCGGCTTCCCACAACGTGACACGTTTGGTGTGCAGTGTATGGCGCCATTCGTCATAGGCGCGGCGCGGCCGCGATTCCGGTACACGCACCGGCGGGTCCAGGGGGAAGGGTTGCTCGCGTTTTTGCAGGTAGTCGGTTTCAAAGTGCAGTTGCTCGGGATCGCGGCCATCGAGTCTGGCGCGCAACTGCGTCATGCCTTCGGTCTTGAAGGCCGAAATCAGCGCGGCCTTCTTGGCTTCGAGGTCGGCAAGCGCCTGTTGTGCTTCGCGCAGCAATGTGAGGTAGTCGGTCTGCTCTTGTGCGCTCAGCGTGTGCATGGCCTGTACCACGTTGCGCTGGATCAGTTCCAGCGCCTGTTGCTGGCCCCATTCTGTGCTCGATTGCAGATTGCCGGACAGGTCGTTGAGGAGGTTGTAGGTGGTCACGTGTGCTCGCCTTCGCATTGAGTTGAAGGCTAATGGGAGCACGTCGTTTTTGGTTGCCGGGGCTATGTATTTAGCGGTTCGCGACCTTGCTCCGGTTGATTCAGGCGTTTATTGAATTCCAGCCATGCGGCCAGTGCCGCCATCAGCGCGACCCCCGCCAACGCGGTGCCAATTTGCAGGGTCGCGGTATCTCCGGTCAGCGCGTTGACCATGTCGGCCAACGGCGCCAGCAGCACGCCGAGGCAGAACACCTCCAGCGAATAACGGCCCATGCGGCACGTTTGCCGGGCCAGCCAGTTTTGCGTCCAGCCACGTCCCGGCAGCAGCTTGGCGGTGACGTAGGCAAGCGCGAGGAAATGCAGCAGGCGCACGGGTGAAAGGTCGGTCTTGCTGATCGGGTACAACAGGTCGCTCAGGGCGCTTGGCATCCACGCATCGTGGATCTCGGGCCAGCGCCAGGCCAGCGTGATCACCCCGGCGATCAGCGTGTAAAGCGCCGCCAGTACGAACAGCGGTTGCCTGGCAAGCGGTCGTGTGTGCACCGGACGCGGTCGGCTGGCGTGAATCGCCGCTGCACCGCCCAACACGAACAATAGCTGCCAGGTCACCGGGTTGAAGTACCACACGCCGTCGGCAATCGCCCGCAGGTTCCAGCCCATCCAGGGCGCCATCAGGTACACCGTGGCCGACACTGCCATCACCGCCCAGGTCATGCGCATCATCAGGGGCAACGCCAGCGCCAGCCCGGCCAGCAGCAAGATGTACAGCGGCAACGGGTCCATCAGGTTGGGCTTGAAGCGCAGCAGCAATTCATCGGTGAGCGCCTGTTGCGGGTGGGTGACGAAATGCGTCAGGCCCATCTCCGCCACGAGGTCGCGGGTTTCCACATGGCTGTTGGCAAAAAACACGATGCCCATCAGCATCGCCAGCAAAAAGATATGCACCACGTACAGCACCCAGGTGCGCCGCAGGATTTTCAACGCGGCGATCCAGTACCCCTCGCGCTGCAGCACCTTGCCGTACGCCAGCACCGAGGCGTAACCGGCCAGAAACACAAACACTTCGGCGGCGTCGCTGAAGCCGAAGTTGCGCAAGGTGATTTGACCGAGAGGATTGTGGGGGACGTGATCCCAGAAAATGAAGATCAACGCCAGGCCCCGAAAGAAATCGATGCGCGGGTCGCGTCCGTTCAGCATGACAGCGGGCTCTATGAACAAATTGTTTAGTAGGGACAGGCGCGCGCAGGGTGGTGCAGGCCGTGCGTCGGGCGGGCGCAGGTTGGCGGTATTTGTAAGCAATTGCAAAGTCTGGATATTACTGAATGTCTCAAACGCTTCGCCTCGTTCGGTTCAGTTCATGAAAACCCAACTAAACTCTTCACTGTCCGCCAGGAGGCAGTTGCCCAGACCGTAAGGAGCGCACACCGACGATCCGAGGTATTCCATGGGAGAGTCCGTTACGTTCACCGAGGCCGAGCGCCCGGTGGTGCTGTTGATCGATGCCCACCCCGATGTGTTGCAGCGCCTCACGCAGTTGCTGCGCCTGGAGCCTGTTGCGCTGCACAGCGCGACCTGTGCCGCTGAGGCGTTGGCCATTCTGGCCAGTCATCCCGTCGACCTGGTGATGAGCGCCGCGCGCCTGCCGGACATGGACGGCGCCTCGCTGCTGGCGCATATCCATCAGGCATACCCGCACACCGTGCGCATCCTGTTGACCGGCGAAACCGACCTGACCCTGATCGTCAAAGCCATCAACGAAGGCGAGATCTACCGCTACCTGAGCAAACCCTGGAAGGATGAGGAACTGCTGCTGGCCCTGCGCCAATCCCTGGCCCACCAGCATTCAGAGCGTGAGCGCGCGCGCCTGGAGCAGTTGATCCAGCGGCAGAACGATGAACTCAAGCAGCTCAACGTGTCCCTGGAAAAACGCGTGGCGGCGCGCACCAGTGAGTTGCAGCAAACCGCCGACATGCTCGACCTGGCCTATGAAGAGCTCAAGCACAGTTACGCCACCGGCACCGAGGTGTTTTCGCTGCTGGCCAACCTGCGCCTGCCGCGCGCCAAGCAGACCAACCGGCAAATCATCGAGCTGGTGCGCACCTGGTGTGTGTCCCACGGCGTCGATAGCGCCAGCAACCGCGACCTGACCATGGCCGCCGCGCTCTACAACATCGGCAAGCTGAGCTGGAGCGACAGCATGACCGCCGCGCCCTCGGACCTGCTGCACAGCACCGACCGCGAACGCTATCGTGCCTATCCGAGCCAGAGCGAATCGCTGCTGATGACCCTGGAGCCGATGAAAGACGCCGCACGGCTGATCCGCCATCACCAGGAACGCTGGGACGGCAGCGGGTTTCCCGACCACCTCAAGGGCGATGCTATTCCTGCGGGTTCGCGTTTGCTCAAGCTGGCGGTGGACTTTATCGAGCTGCAAAAGGGCCTGATCCTGGAGCGCCAGATGAACAGTGACGAAGCGTTGCTGTACATCCGCAAATACGCCGGGCGGCTCTACGACCCCAATCTGGTGGAAGACTTCGTGCGGGTCTGCGCCACCTACCTCAATGACGTGACCCTGGGCGATCCCAACGTCAAGGTGCTGGGCACCCGCGAGCTGGAAGAGGGCATGGTGCTGGCGCGCAACCTGAATGCAGACAACGGCATGTTGCTGCTCAATGCGGGCAAGTCGCTCAATTTGCCGTTGGTGGACAAGTTGATTGCGTTCGAGACGATGGAAGGCGCGCGGTACAGCGTGTTCATCAAGGCTCAAGCCGATTGAAGTGTGGGAGGGGGCTTGCGCCCGATGACGGCGGGTCAGTTCCAGGTAAGCTGACTGCCATACCGCCATCGGGAGCAAGCCCTCTCCCGCATGGATTTGCGGTGTAACCTTGGGCCATGTGATCCTTGCGCCTTTGCATTCAAGGCAGCCTGTCCATGACCTCAACCCTTCGCATCGCCGCCGCCCTCTTGATCGGGAATGACGGCCAGACCCTGCTGGTGCGCAAGCGCGGCACCCAGGCCTTCATGCAACCGGGCGGCAAGATCGACGCTGGCGAACAACCCGTGCAAGCCCTGGCCCGTGAGCTGTTCGAAGAGTTGAACCTGCGCATCGAGCCGGACGCCGCCGTCTACCTTGGCCACTTCTCGGCACCCGCCGCCAACGAGCCAGGCTTCACCGTCGAAGCCGAGCTGTTCCAGGTAAACATCGATGTGGCCGTGACGCCCGCCGCAGAAATCGAAGAAATCCGCTGGATTGACCCGGCTGGCGATGGTGGCCTGCAGCTGGCGCCGTTGACCCGTGACCTGATCCTGCCGTTTTATCGCGCCGCGCTCAGCGCATGATCCTGCGCCCGCTGCAGGCTCATGACGCCGAAGCCTATCGCGCATTGATGCTGCAAGCGTATGACGCCTATCCCCAGGCGTTTACCTCCAGCGTCGCCGAGCGTGCGGCGATGCCCCTGAGCTGGTGGGAAAAACGCCTCGACAACCCGCTGGACCGGCTGCTCGGCGCGTTTGCCGGGGACCTGCTTGCAGGCATTGTCGGCCTGGCGTTCGAGCCTCGGGAAAAGGCGCGGCACAAGGTGACCTTGTTTGGCATGTACGTGATCGAGGCGTATCAGCAGCAGGGCCTGGGCCGTCGGCTGGTGGAAGCGGCGCTGGCTGAAGCGCGCCGGCATCCTCGTCTCAAAGTGATCCAGTTGACCGTCACCGCCGGCAATGACGCTGCGTTTGCGTTGTACCGGCGCTGCGGCTTTATCCAGTACGGCCTGGAGCCGCTGGCGGTGCGGGTGGGCGTGGAGTATTTCGACAAGATTCACATGTGGCGTGAACTCAAGGCCGAGTGAGGCCGTGGTTATCACACCGCTCAATATGGGAGCTGGCTTGCCTGCGATAGCGGTCTGCCAGTGGAGGATGGAGTGGCTGGCACACCGTCATCGCAGGCAAGCCAGCGCTCGCCTGGTTTCATTGTGATGTTCAGCGCACGGCGCTCACGCCATCCAGCGTGGAAAACGACGTGTCTTTGGCTGTCAGCAGAAAATCGCGCATATACGGCGCGTCCAGCATGTCGGTGCGCACCCCCGCATACAGCGTGGCAAACAAGCCTTTCTCGCCCAGGCGCTTGGCTTTCACATAACCGCGCGAGCTGTATTCATGCAGCGCCCAATGGGGCATGCCGCACACGCCTCGGCCGCTGGCGACCAGTTGCATCATCATCACCGTCAGCTCCGAGGTGCGCACTTGCGCAGGCTCCACGTCGGCGGGCTCCAGAAAGCGCGTGAAGATGTCCAGGCGATCGCGCTCCACCGGGTAGGTGATCAGGGTTTCGCTGAGCAGGTCTTCGGGCACGATGTACGACTTGCCGGCCAACGCGTGCTGGTTGGCCACCGCCAGCATGGCTTCGTAGGTGAACAGCGGCACATAGGTGATGCCCGGCAGCTCCAGCGGGTCGGACGTCACCACCAGGTCGAGGTCACCGCGGGCCAGCGCCGGCAGCGGCGCGAAGGCGAAGCCCGAGGCCAGGTCCAGCTCGACCTCCGGCCACGCATCGCGAAACTGGTCGATGGTCGGCATCAGCCACTGAAAGCAGCTGTGGCACTCGATCGCCATGTGCAAGCGCCCGGCAGTGCCACCGGCCAACCGTGCAATATCTCGCTCGGCGCCGCGCAGCAGCGGCAGGGTGGCGTCAGCCAATTGCAGCAGGCGCAGGCCGGCGCTGGTAAAGCGCAGCGGCTTGGTCTTGCGCACGAACAATTGCATGCCCAGGCGCTCCTCCAATTCCTTGAACTGGTGCGACAGCGCCGACTGCGTCAGGTGCAGGCGTTCGGCGGCTTCGACCAGGCTGTCGGCTTCACGCAGGGCGTGCAGGGTCTTGAGATGACGGATTTCGAGCACGGGCTTTCCATGAAGGTAATTTGAGACAAACACACATAGAGTGAGTTTGTCTCATGTTCCCATGGGTGTCGACCGTGCCGTGGCTCACAGATCTTTGAATTGTTCGATAAATACTGCACGGCTGACGTCGCCGCGCCAGATCGGCGTATGGCCGGGCTGCTGTTTTTGCCATTCCAGGCCCAGTCGCCGCTGCTCCGGCAGTTTCAAGTGCGCTTTGACGACGCTATCGAAGGGTGTTGTGGCCGAGTCGTAATGCGCATGGACGTACCACAGCACCGGCTCACCGGGCCGGGTTAGGTCATGCACGGCGTACTCCTGGAGAAAATCGCTGCGATTGTCCTGGCGTTTTCCGTTGGCGATACGCGCTCCCAGTTTGCTCAGGCGGATCGTTTGCCGATCACCCTGTTGGGGCGAAAGCAGGTACTCGAGGAAGCCGCCGGTAGGCTGTTTACTGCTCATCGATTGCTGGACGCGCAGGTGTCGCCCGGCCACGGTCAACTCAGCAGCCTTGCTGCGCAATTGGCCGATGATGGGTTCGTCTGGGGATACACGTCCGATCCGATTGGCGCGCACGGTCAACTCTGCAGCTTCGCTGACAAGCATGTGCTCCAGGTTAAGCGGGCTCATGTTCTGTTGCGCATAGCTCTGGACCTTGCTTTGGTAGTGGTCCACGGCGCTGAGCCGGGACTGCGCGTCATTCACCAGGGTGGAGCGCGCAGGATTGAGTTCGGGAACCGGCGCCGATTGTTCAGTCACGGCTAGGCGGGCGCGATTGGAGTGCGGGTCCACGTGCCAGGTTTCGACGTGGCCGGTAGGTGTTTCGACGATGTATTGGCGGGCGCTGGTCTGTGGGTTGATTGTTTCGGTACCCACCTGCAATCGGTTTTCGTCGGTGGTAAAGACCTTGAGTCCTGGGTCTCGGGCACGGCTGGGCGTGATGCCGATGTCGTTGCGAGCAAGCTCGATCATTTTTTCCACGTCATCGAGAAGTGTACTCAGGCGAGGCTGATCGAAGTGCTGTGGGTAGCCCAGGTTCCAGGTTTTCAGATCGCGGCTGAAGTTCTGGTAGTCCTGGATACAGGCCTTAAGTATGGCCAGGCGTTCACTGCGAGTGGCGGGCGAACGGTCCAGGAGGAAGTGAAGGTTGAGCGCACGCGAGACACCGGCATGGCTCTTGAGGGACCGTTGGAATAGATAGAACCAGGACAACTCGCTGATGCCGTCATAACGATTGAAGCTTTCCAGACTGAAACTGATTTTGACGTGACGTCGATAGTCCGCGCCGAAATTGTGATTAAGCTCTGTGAGGTCTGTGTCCAACGCCTTGTAAGCACTCAGAATGCGGGGGTCAGTCTCGGTGAACTTGAAGTTACGGTCGTGCATGATTTTCCGATGCCAGGTGTTGGCCAAGTGTGCGCAACGCTCCACATCATCGAGCGCATCGCGAATCTCGAGGCTGACGGCTTTACGTCGCCTGGCGTAATCGATCAGGTAGCCAATCTCGATTCGTTCGATGGTCAGCGCGGAGAACTGCTCGATCCGGGTCAGCATTTCCCTTCTCGCATAATTGGCAAGCTGGATGTTATTTCTGACGATGCTTGCAGCATTCGCGCGGCGCACCGCCTGATGAAAGGTAATGGCCTCACGACTGGCGGGCCGAGGCAGTTGATCGAGGCTGCTGTCATGCCGCAGGGCAAGCTCGATTGATTCTCGCAGGGACTGGCGCAGGTCCGTCAGAGCGGCGGATTTGCCCTGGACCTCAGCGTTCAGGTACAGCAGTTCCAGGCGTTTTGTTTTGTTGATCTGGGTGCTGACGCGTTGGCCAAGGGTCATTACTTCATCTTGCAGACGCAGTTGCTGGCGCCATGCGCGATCGGTCCACCAGAGGGGCAGGCGCTCGCGAATCGCCACAGGCCAGACGGGATCGAGGCGGTCCGCCAGGTGCCCGAGCACACCACCGCCGCCGGCGAGTCCACCGTTGACCAGCGTGCCGTACACCGCGCCGTGGGTGTTCCAGTCGCCGGCCTCATCGAGCACGATGGGCTGTTTGTAGGTTTTGGTGCGCGTCCCTTTCAAGCGCAACGTGTGCAGGCTTTGATCCAGTTCGACCTCAAACACACGGCCCTGGCTGAGCATGAAATCCCCTCGTGCGTGCCGGTAGACGTTGCGGTAGATCCCTTCGCTGTGCGGTTGCAGGCCGTGCAGGGATAGTGGTTGTTCGTACTCGTAGCCGGCGAAGCGTTCGACGAGGGTTGACGACTTGCGCAATGACGGCGGCGACAGGTGGGCCCCGCTGCGGCCGATCCGAATCAACTGATGCAGGCGAACCTCGGGGCGGGTCGCACCGGGGGCGACACCCAGCCCTGTGCCCAGGTCGACGCCGGCGTCGATCAGCGCTTGCAGGCTGGATGCCAGGGCGTCGATACCCTCCTGAACATCGCCGCGCAGGAACGCCGCGACAGCCATGTTGGCTTGCACCCACGCGTCATACAGGCCTATAGCCGTGCCGACAAACGGCACGAATCCCATGGCCAGTTTTATGAAATACATCGCCTGCGCACCTTTGCCCGCCGATTCGCGCAGACGCTGTGCGCTGTTGGAGCGTGAGGTGTTGCGATGAGCTTCCAGCAGTTGCCCCATATGGATATTGAGCAGGTTTTTCGAAAGAGAGGTGGAGGCTGGCCAGGCGACGCCCACACCGATGATGGCGTCGTAGTGCTCGAGCAGCGCCTGCTTGATGCGGTGAGCGTGTTGCTCGGTTTTACCACCCAGTGCACGCCCCGCCACGTACTGGTGCATTTCTTCGCGAAAGCACCCGTTGAACAGCGCTTTTCGAGCCGCTTCCAGGGTGTCGAAACGGTAGAAAAACTGGCCATCGACGCGGTCGGGCAAGTACAACAGGGTAACGCCGCTGATCAATTCCTCGATAAAGGTCACGCCCAAGAGCGTTGAACTGAGACCCTCTGTGTCGCTGCCTCCGACTGTAAGGAGTGCCGGTTTCATGACGATCCGGCGATTGCCCTGGCGCCAGGCCTGGTCGGTGCTGGCGTCGATGGCGATGTCGAGGATCTGCAGCGCGTCGTCCTTGAGGTGCCCGCGGACCTTGGCAATGCTGCGTTGCAGTTTGAGCAGCAACCGCCAGTTTTCCAGCAGGGTTTCCTGCTGGTAGGCGTCACTGAAGCTGGGGGCGGCAGGCGTGCCCAGGAAAGTGCGGGTGATCAGGTCTTCATATTTTTGCGCGACGTCCAGTTCCGCGATGATCCGTTTGACGTAGGGGGCGGTGATGCCCATCAGCAGTCGCTGGCGCTCGGCCTCATCGTCGTTGAGCACCTCGACCTTCATGAACTCCAGGCGGTCCTTGAGTGTGTCGTCAACGGTGAACAGGGCGAGTTCGTGCAACGTCAGCGTGCTGCGCGCGGTACTGGCCTTGTTCACGGTGCGCGGTGAAAACGAGCCGGGAGCGCCTGAACCCAGCAGCGGTTGCTTTTCAACCGTCACCGGAAGGTCAAGGGTGAGTGTGAAGGGCTTGAGCAGCGAGAAATCCTCGCGCAGACGCTGGTCGACCTGGCCCTGGCTGAAGCGGCTGGCGGACGGCAGGTCGCGTTGCACCAGCACTTGCGATCGGCGCAATGCGTCCACACTGGCGTTGATCATTGGCTTGACCTCGGCTGCCTGGGCGTCGGACAGTTCACTGACCCATTGCGGCCGCTGTTCGGCCAGCGTGACGCTGCGCTGTTGTTCGACCAGTTGCGCATAGGCAAGGTCGCGCGCGTCATGGCGGTGCACCTGCCATTCGAGCCTGCATTTTTCCGGCAGTGCCTGCAGCTCGGCCGCGCGTGCGTGCAGCACGGTCGGGTCGGCGTCGGTTTCCATCAACAACGCGGCCTTTTGTGAGCATTGATGTGTCTGCGACTGCAGACCGTAGTCGAGCGCCTCGCGCAGCACCTCGGTCAGTTGCAGGCTCAGCTCGGCATCATCCGTTTGTATGTTGAACAGCGCGGTGTGCAGCGCCTCTCGCGAAGCGAAGCGTTGCAGCCCGCCTGACCGGCCCGGCCACCAGAGCAGCACGCCGTGGTCGCTTGACGGATCTTGCAGGTCAGCCGCATTGATGATCGCCAGCGGGCCTTGCAGCTCCTGGCTTTGCACCACGGTCTCGCCATATTCACCGTTGCTGCTGCGCTTGCTCACGAGCAGGCGGCAAGCCGCAACCGGCAGGGTGCGATCCTGGCGGTCGGGTTGGTTCAGGACCGCCTGCAGCCTCAGGTATTCGTCCTGGCTGATCTGCTTGAGCAAACGTTGTATCTCGGCTTCAGCGCGCAGGCCTTTGACGCGCGCGGCGTAGAGTTCGCTTTTGGCGCGTGAGGCGGTTTTGTGCAGGGTCTGCAACTGCAGGCCGGTCTTGTTTTCCAGCAGTGTGGCCAGTGCGCTGTCGGCCGAATTTTGTGCCGCGCTCAAGTCATCAATGTGGGGCTTGAGCCTGTGCAGGGGGTCGGCCTGCCCTGGGTCAAGTACGGTTTCCAGGGCCAGGCGCTGCTGCTTGAGCGTGGCCAGGCGTGTCGCCAGCGGCAGGTCGGCGCTGAGTAAACCGAAGGGTGTGGGTTCGCTGCCGCGCTCTTCGTCGGCCTCTGCCGTGACCGGTGAATCAGGCGGCGCCGGGAAGAGCCCGTCGTCGCGCAGTTGTCGGTAAGTCAAATCAATGGCGTGCAACGCGTTCGCACCTTGTGTTGCGAAGTCCGTGCCGCTGTTTTGGGTCAGCGCTGCCAGCAGGCGCGCCTCGGCGTCGGCGAGCCAGGCATCCATCGCGTCGGTAAAGGGGGTGTCGATCAGGTCATAGTCGATCTCCGACGCTGGTGTCGGGCGGTCCGATGCAATCAGTTGGCCTTGTTCGGCCAGCATCCAGCTTTCCAGCGCGTTGCGTTCCTTGAAAATCTGCAACACCGGTTGCCTGAAGGGCGTGTACAGCAACTGTGCGGTGAGGGGGACGGTGTCGATGGTCAGCACCAGTGCCGCGTGCAGAGGGACGCAATGGCCGTCGGCCCACTTGAAGCGCAATCGCTCGGCGTAGACGGCCCTGTCGGAGTCCTCGGGCAAGGCCAGTTTGGCCAGAGCCGGTTTGAGTTGCTCGGTATTCAGTTGTCCGAGGGCGAATGCCACTTGGGCAGCGGCTTCGAAGTGGCCTTTATACAGCTGGTTGGCGCGTGTGCGTCGCGACACCGGCGTGTGTGGCGCACGGTCATCCCAGTAGCGTTTCCAGCCATGGGTGATGAAACCCCGCAGGTCCAGCGAGTCCAGGCGCTCAAGCATTTCGCTCGCCGTCAACGCAAACAAGGGATGCGTGCTGCGCAGGCCCACCACAATGAAGTCCTGGTTAATGGAGGCCGGCACCTCAGGGCGCTGTTGCAGCAAGGCAAGCGCGTTGTTCACGTTGATGAAGGGTTTATCCGTGCTGCGCAGGCCAACGGTGTCGCCGTCCAGGTCCAGTTTTTCCAGGACCAGTTGCGCCACCAGACGTTGCGGGGACGGAATGGCGCGCATGAGATCGAGCATTGCCTGACGGCAGTCTGCCCAGTGTTGGAGGGCTGAGAGCAACAGGCTTTCGTCAACCCACAGACGTCCCAGGTGGGAGGTGTAGTTGAAGTCATCCAGGTCCGTTGCCGGGGTAATTGAGGGATGTTCGTGGGGCATGATCAGCGGGCCTCGTCGTGAGGAGCGGGCTGCTCCTCTTGCAAAGTCGCCATTGCACGGGAATTTGCGATGCGTCAGGCGGTATTCCTGTCTGGCATCCGGCGTAAATGACCGCTGGGCACTCTTCATCAAACTGTCATGCAACTGTGGCAGCGCGCTTGAACAAACTTCATCAGACTCGCGCTCTACTGGGGTTCTGCGTTTCGGTGTTTTCCATGCGTGTGTTGCTTTTACTGGCCGCTCTTTTATTCGGCCTGCCGTCTTTTGCGGCGTCTCGATGCGATGTCAATGTCCCGACCCAAACTGTCGACCTGGCGCAGGTGAGCATTGCCTACCAGAGCATCGGCCGTGCGTCCGACCCTGCCTTGCTGCTGGTGATGGGCCTGGGCGGGCAGTTGATCCACTGGCCTGACGAAGTGGTGGTCGCCTTGTGCGAGCAAGGCTTTCGGGTGATCCGTTATGACAACCGTGACGTCGGCCTGTCCACCTGGCGCCAGGCGCCGGCCAACGCCAACCTGACCTTCGAGGTGCTGCGCTACAAGCTCGGCCTGCCGGTGTCGGCGCCTTATACGCTGACCGACATGGCCGATGACGCCCTGGGCCTGATGGACGCTTTGCAGGTCCAGCAATTTCACGTACTCGGCGCGAGCATGGGCGGCATGATCGCCCAGCACCTGGCGGCCATGGCGCCGCAACGGGTGGAAAGCCTCACGCTGATCATGACCAGCTCCGGCGCCGAAGGCCTGCCTGCGCCGAACGCGGCCCTGGTGCAATTGCTGGCGCGGCGCAGCGCGCCCAACCGCGAAGTGGCGCTGGAGCAGCAGGCGGACCTGCTCGCGGCCCTGGGCAGCCCGAACGTGAAGGACGATCGCCAGGTGTTGCTGCATCAGGCGGCGCTGTCCTACGACCGTGCCTTCAACCCGGACGGCGTGAAGCGCCAGATCATGGCGATCCTCGCCGAACCGAGCCGCGTGCCGTTGCTCAACCAACTGCGCGTGCCAACGCTGGTGGTGCACGGCACCGCCGACCCGCTGTTGCCGGTGATGCACGGCATCCACCTGGCCGCGCATATCCAGGGCAGCCAGTTGAAGCTGATTCCAGGCCTGGCCCATCGTTTCCAGGAAGCGTTCAAGGCGCCGTTGCTGGCGGCGGTGCTGCCGTACCTGCAAGCCCACCGCGAGGATGCGGCGCACTGGGCGCAGATCGATGCGGTGGCGCCTTCGAAGGTGTTGTGACATTGGTGTATCGTGCAGCCTTTCCGGCACATTTTGCCAGCGAGGTTGCCTGCCATGAGTACTCCCCTGAAAATCGATTTCGTCAGTGACGTGTCCTGCCCCTGGTGCATCATCGGCCTGCGCGGCCTGACCGAAGCACTGGACCAGCTCGGCACCGAGGTGCAGGCCGAGATCCATTTCCAGCCGTTCGAACTCAATCCGAACATGCCTGCCATCGGGCAGAACATCGTCGAACACATCACTGAAAAATACGGCTCCAGTGCCGAAGAGTCCCAGGCCAATCGCGCGCGTATCCGCGACATGGGCGCCGCGTTGGGTTTTGCCTTTCGCACCGATGGCCAGAGCCGTATCTACAACACCTTCGACGCCCACCGCCTGCTGCATTGGGCCGGCCTTGAAGGCTTGCAGTACAACCTCAAGGAGGCGCTGTTCAAGGCTTACTTCAGCGATGGCCAGGACCCGTCCGACCACGCCACCCTGGCGATCATCGCCGAGAGCGTCGGCCTGGACGTGCAGCGCGCCGCCGAGATTCTCGCCAGCGACGAGTACGCCGCCGAGGTGTGCGAGCAGGAGCAGCTGTGGATCTCCCGTGGCGTGACCTCGGTGCCGACCATCGTGTTCAACGACCAGTACGCCGTCAGCGGCGGCCAGCCGGCCGAAGCCTTCGTCGGGGCGATTCGCCAGATCATCCAGGAAGCCAAGGGCTGAGCCTTTGGGCGGCGGTCAGTCGAATTTATAGCTGATCGCCGTCTGCAACTGGCCCTGGTCGACATGACCGGCTTGCTTGACGAGGCTGCTGTTGGCCGCCGAGCCGACCAGGTGCACCCAGCTGGCGCTGGTCAGCAGCGACCAGTGTGCGGCCAGGGGAAATTCGAAGCTCTGGGTCAGCGTGAGGTTCTGGAACCCCGCGCTGGCGTTATAGGCGCGGATCCCGGAAGCGGCCGACTCCCTGGCATCCACGCCGAAAAAGGTCTGGGTCTGACGCGCGTCGGCAAAGTGCGCCATCAGGCCGGTGCTGCCGATGACGCCGCCCAGCGGGTAGCCCAGCTCGCCGCCGAGCTTGCCGAGCACGCCACCCTGTTCGTTACCGCCGCCGACGGCCTGGCCCACTTGCGCATACACGCGCCAGAAATCGGCCGGGGCGTACTGGACGAAGCCGCCGATTTCGGCCATGTCCGGCACATCGTGCAGGCCGCGCAACGGTCCATTGCTTTCCCGGCCCTGCAGGTAATTGATATAGGGGCCGGCGCTGATGCCCTGGCTGTTGAGTGCGCGCCAGGTCAGGCCGTCATCGGTGTCCAGGCTGAGTGTGCCCCAGTCCAGGTCGAAGTAGGGGATGGGGCGCGCTTCGTAGTGGTTGCCGCTCGGGTCGTGGGGCTGATAGGCGAGGCCCGCGCCGACTTCTCCGCTGATGCCGGCGGCCAGCACCGCGCTGGAAAACACCCACGATAAACCGGCCAGTACAGCCGTCGTAACCTGGCGCATGGTGCGCACTCCTTGATCGGAACATGCGCGCATTCACGCGCGAAGGGCTGCTCCGGCGCAAGCACTCATCTTGTTTGTAGCAAGCTACAAAAATTGTAGCTTGCCGGGTACAAAACCCTCGCCAGAATCCGCCGAAAGCCCGGTTCCGTTGGGTTTTATCCACTTGGCACACTCCCTGCTCTATCCCTGGTGCAAGCGCACAGAGCGCGCTCTCACAAGGTACGACGCAGATGATTCACTGGCATATCGTGTGTGACTTCGACGGGACCATCACCCCCACCGACGTCATCGACAACGTCCTCCAACGCTTCGCCGGGCCCGAGTGGGAAACCATCGAACAGGAATGGCTGGACGGACACATCGGTTCACGCGAATGCCTGAGCCGCCAACTGGCGCTGATCAAGGCCACGCCCGCCGAGCTGCTGGCGTACTTCGACAGTGTCGAGATCGACCCGGACTTCCCGGATTTCGTCGATCACGTCATGGGCCTGGGCGCGACCCTCGAAGTGGTCAGCGACGGCATCGAGCAGGGCATCGCCCGCATCCTGTCGCGCAACTACGTGACCTTGCTGCCGATCCTCGCCAACCGCCTGCGCCAGGTCGACCAGAACAGCTGGCGCATCGACTTTCCTTATGCAAGCGACGCCTGCCGTGCCGCCTCCGGCAACTGCAAGTGCAAGTCCACGCCGGGCAACAAGCGCGTGCTGGTGATCGGCGACGGCAAGTCGGACATGTGCGTGGCCGCCACCGCCGACTTCGTGTTTGCCAAAGGCAGCCTCGCCGACTACTGCGTCGCCCACCACATTCCCCATGCGCGTTTCGACACTTTTGCCGAAATGCCCGCCTTGCTCGCGCAATTGCCCCAGGGCATCGCGGCCAACGCCACCTCCTTTACTGCTGCCGACAACCAGGAACTCTTCCACCATGTCTGATATCCGTATCGCCACCGCCGAAGACCAGATCCTTCTGGATAAAGAAGCCAAGTACTGCTCCTACGGCGACACCGTTCACTACATCGAGCCGCCGCGCATCTTCAGCCGTTGCGAAGGCTCCTACGTGTGGGACACCGAAGACCAGGCCTACCTCGACCTGCAGATGTGGTACTCGGCAGTGAACTTCGGCTACGCCAACCCACGCTTGAACAATGCGTTGAAGCAACAGATCGACACCCTGCCGCAAATCGCCAGCCAGTACCTGCACAAGGGCAAGATCGAGCTGTCGGAAATGATCGCGGTCGACGCCAAGAAGAAGTTCGGCCTCGACGGTCGCGTGCACTTCAATGTCGGTGGCTCGCAGTCCATCGAAGACTCGTTGAAAGTGGTGCGTAACGCCTCCAACGGCAAAAGCCTGATGTTCGCCTTCGAAGGCGGCTACCACGGGCGCACCCTCGGCGCCTCGTCGATCACCTCCAGCTTCCGCTACCGTCGACGCTACGGTCATTTTGGCGAACGCGCCAACTTCATCCCGTTCCCTTACCACTTCCGTGGCCCCAAGGGCATGACCAAGGAAGAGTACGGCAGCCACTGCGTGCAGCAATTCGCGCGTTTGTTCGAGACCGAATACAACGGGGTCTGGGACCCGAAAACCAACCAGTGCGAATACGCCGCGTTCTACGTCGAGCCGATCCAGGGCACCGGCGGCTACGTAATCCCGCCGATGAACTTCTACCGCGAGCTCAAGCATGTGCTGGATCAGCACGGCATCCTCATGGTGTCCGACGAAATCCAGATGGGCTTCTACCGCACCGGCAAACTGTGGTCCATCGAGCACTTCGACGTGCAGCCGGACGTGATCGTGTTCGGCAAGGCGCTGACCAACGGCCTCAACCCGCTGGGCGGCATCTGGGCCCGTGAAGAGTTGATCAACCCGAAGATCTTCCCGCCGGGCTCCACGCACTCCACCTTCGCCTCCAACCCGCTGGGCACGGCGGTGGGTCTGGAAATGTTCAAGATGACCAATGAAGTCGACTACGGCGCCATGGTCATGAACAAGGGCAAATACTTCCTCGAAGGCTTGCAGGACTTGCAGAAACGTTTCCCGATCATCGGCGACGTCGATGGCCTGGGCCTGGCGCTGCGCTGCGAAATCTGCGGCCCGGATGGCTTCACCCCGGACAAGGCGACCCTGGACTACATGGTCGAGGAAGGCATGAAGGGCGACATGGTGGTGGACGGCCGCAAACTCGGTTTGATTCTCGACGTGGGCGGCTACTACAAGAACGTGATCACCCTGGCACCGTCGCTGGAAATCAGCTACCCGGAAATCGACCTGGGCCTCAAGCTGCTCGAGCAACTGCTGGTGCGGGCAACCCAGCGGTGAACGGCGCAGGGATCGACCTCGGCGAAGGTACTGCCGGCTTCGTTCTCGGTGAAGGTCCGGTCGGGATCCTGTTGATCCACGGCCTGACCGGCACCCCGACGGAATTGCGCCAGGTCGCAAAGGGCCTGGTCAAGGCCGGTCATTGCACGGTGTACGTGCCGACCCTGGCCGGGCACTGCGGTGACAACAGCGACCTGCAGGCCACCGGCTGGCGTGACTGGTACGAAGGTGTGCGCAAGGCTTTCGTACAGATCAGACAGCGGCATGCGCAGGTGTTTGTCGGCGGCCTGTCCATGGGCGCGGTGATGTCGATGTACGTGGCCGCCGAGCACCCAGGGCAGGTGGCCGGCCTGTTGATGTATTCCACGACCCTGAAGTACGACGGCTGGAGCATCAGCAAGCTGGCGTTTCTGTCGCCGTTGCTGATGAAGATTCCGTTCGGCGTGCATGTCTGCCGCTTCGAAGAGAAGCCGCCGTACGGCATCAAGAACGAGCGCCTGCGGGCCGTTGTTGAACGCCAGATGAAAGAAGGGGAGAGCAGTGAGGCCGGCCTGTTGACCATGGAGGGCATCACGGTGCGCGAGCTGCACCGCATGAACGCCGTGGTCAAAAAACGCATGCGCGAGGTCAAGGTGCCGGCGCTGGTGCTGCATTCCATCGAGGACGACATCACCAGCCGCTGGAACGCCGACTACGTGGAGCGTCACCTCGGCGGCCCGGTGACCAAGATCCTGCTGGACAACTGCTACCACATGATCACCGTCGACCTGCAATACCGGCGGGTGATCGAGTTGAGTGCCCGGTTCGTTGAGCAACACACGACGATAAACACCACCGTGGTCAATGGGGGAGCTGGCTTGCCTGCGATTGCATCACGGCGGTCTGCCTGATCCACCGAGGGGCCTGTATCACAGGCAAGCCAGCGCCCACATGGGTTCGGTGCTCAGTACACAAATAAGGGAAATCCGTGATCACCACGCAAGCCTTCTCGACCATCCGGGCCATCCAGCGCAGTGCCTGGAACGACTGTTTTCCGGGTGCGCTGGAGGATTGGGACTATTACGTGGTGGTGGAGAACGCCGCCATCGCCGATTTCACATGGCGCTACCTGGCGGTCTATGAGGACGGCACGCTGGTGGCGGTGGCGGCCGCATTCATCACCCGTTATCGCCTCGACACCACGGTATCGGGCGCCGGCAAGCGTTTTACCGAACGCCTGGAGCGACTGTGGCCGGGTGTTTTGCAACTGCCGCTGTACGCCATCGGTTCGCCGATGGCCGAGCACTGTGATGCAGGCATTGCCAGCCGCGTGCCGCCGGCAAGGCGCCCGCTGTTGCTCAAGCAGTTGATCAAGGCCGCGCGCCAGGATGCCAGTGAATTCGGTATCAGCCTGGTGGCAGTCAAGGACGTTGCCTCACAGGACTCGCAGTGGGCCGCGAGTTGCCGCAGCGCAGGTTTCAAAAGCATGCCGGGCCTGCCCGGCGGCGTGTTGAAGGTGCCCTACGGCTCGGTGGACGCCTACCTCGGCTCGTTGTGCAAGTCGACCCGCAAGGACCTGCGCCGCAAACTGCGGGCGCCGGGGCCGCGCCTGGAGTGGCGGCGTAACATCGATGATGTGCTGCCCGAGGTCATGCGCCTGTACGATGCCACGCTCAGCCGCGCCGACCTGCAATTCGAGCGCCTGCCGGCCAGCTACTTCACCGGGCTGCTCGAACGGATGCAGGGGCGTGCGGTGTGTGTGCTGTATTGGGTGGGCGAACACCTGGTGGCGTTCAACCTGATCCTGGTGGACGAGCATCGGCTGATCGACAAGTTTTTCGGGCATGACAGCGCGTTCGGTCGCGAGTACAACCTGTACTTTCGCAGTTGGCTGACCAATGTCGACTATTGTATTGCGCACCGGATCCCGCTCTATGAGTGCGGTCAGGAAGGCTATGCCAGTAAACTGCGCCTGGGTTGCGAGTTCCAGGGCAGGCATTTGTTCTTTCGCCATCGCAACCGGGTGGTCAACGTGCTGCTCAACCTGGTGAAAGCGTTTCTTCGACCGGACCGTTCCGACCCTGCCATGGCTGCCGTGATAAGCGAAACCTGATGATCAACAAGACCCGCCAGAAAGCCCGTCCATTTGCCATTTCGCGCTGGAGTGTCCAGCGCAAGCTGGTGTTGGCGTTCTGGCTGGTCAGCGTTATTCCAACGATGATCGCCGCCGAACTGGCCGCGACCACGCTGTCGCAGATTTTCGACAGCAACGTGCGCATCTGGCTGCAGGAGTCGACCAAGATCGTCAAGGACGAGATTGGCGATATCCTCCACGACAACGCGCGCATGGCCAAGCTGTTCCTGCGCTACACCAGCCCGCCGTCGAGCCCGCAGGCGGCGCGGCACGACCGGCTGACCGCCGACATCGCCGATGCCACCGATATCGATGTGGTCGCGCTGATCCGCAGCAGCGATCAGAAGGTGGTGTTCAGTACCGCGTCCGAAGACGTGGTCAAGCAGATCAACCTCACCAGCAAAGCGGTCCTGCAAACCGTCAAGGTGGCCGGCGTGATGACCGGCCTGGTGGTGTCGACCTTCGAAACCAACCGCGATGGCGTGGACTACCAGCTGCTGGTGGCCACCTACCTGGACAGCAGTTTCCTCACCAGCGTGGCCGACGTGCATTCCCTCGACCTGCGCCTGTACCTGGCCAACCCCGAGGGTTTTTCGGAAATATTCTCGACCCAGCGTTTCGACGATCATCCGTTGCGCATCCCGGCAAATATCGAAACGGCCATGCGTGCCAGCCGCCAGCCGAGCGAGCAGTTCACCAGCAACTACAGCGGTTTGTACTGGCCGATCTTCAATGATGCCGGCGAACTGCAGGGCGTGATCTTCAGCGGCTTGCTGCGCCACACCAGCCTGGTGGGGCTGGTCAATCAGAGCAATTTGTTCGTGCTGATTTTCCTGCTGAGTTCGGCGCTGTCGCTGGCTGCCGGTGTGCTGGTGTCGCGGCGCCTGACCCGGCCGCTGCGCGACCTGTCCGAGGGCGTCGATGCCGTGATCGCGGGGGATTATCAGCACCGGGTGCGGGCCAGCGGCGGTGACGAACTGGCGCAATTGAGCAGCACCTTCAACCACATGACCGAGCGCCTGGGCGAGCTGCATCACCTCGAAGCCCAGTTGCGCCGGCGCGACCGGCTGCATGCCCTGGGCGAGGTTGCCATGGGCCTGGCCCACGAAATCCGCAACCCGCTGGGCATCATCAAGACCGCCACCCAACTGCTGCACCGCCGCGTCGACCTGCCGGACAGCGACAAGCGCCACCTGGAATACGTGATCAACGAAGTCAGCCGTATCAACGAGTTGATTACCGAGTTTCTCGATTTCGCCAAGCCCAACCCGCCGCTGCGGGTGCAGCAGGCGGCACGCCCGCTGGTGGAGGAAATCCTCGGTTTTTGCAGCCCGGAACTGACCACCCACAACATTGATGCGCGCATCGACGACCAGGCGCCCGGTGCGACCCTGTATGCCGATGCCAAGCAGCTCAAGCAGGCCTGCCTCAATCTGATCCTCAACGCCATCGACGCGATGCCCGACGGAGGCCGCCTGACGCTGGGCATTCGCAGCCAGGGCAGCAATACGGTGATCAGCATCGCCGACACCGGCCAGGGCATTGCGGCGGAGATGATCGAGCGCATCTTCACACCCTTTGTCACCACCAAGGCGTCGGGCACGGGCCTGGGCCTGGCCAAAGTCTATTCGATCATGGAAAGTCACGACGGCAGCATCGAGTGCACCAGCGAGAAAGATGCCGGCGCCACCTTCAGCCTGTACATTCCGGCTGACGGTGAAGACGACGGCGACGATGAGGAAGGTCATGACGCATAACGTATTGGTGGTCGACGACGAGCCCAAGCTCTGTGACCTGCTGTCATCCGCCCTCAGCCAGAGCGGCATCCAGGTGTTCACTGCGGGCAACGGCCTGCACGCGCTCAAGGTATTGGAACAGGAAGACATTGACCTGGTGATCAGTGACTGGCGCATGCCGGGCATGGACGGGCCGGCGCTGCTGGCCGAAATCCGTGTGCGCTACCCGCAGGTGCCGGTGATCGTGATGACTGCCTACAGCACCGTCAAAAATGCCGTGCAGTCGATGCGCAACGGCGCCTACGACTACATCGCCAAGCCGTTCGATATCGACGAGCTGGATATCACCGTGGCCAAGGCCCTGCAGTTTCGCGACATCACTCGCGACAACGCACGCCTGCGCGCCGAGCTGGACGAACACGCCCAGTTCGACAGCCTGGTGGGCGACAGCCCGGCGTTTCGCCAGGTGCTGCAAGCGGTGGATTCGGTGCGCGACAGCACCGCGACCATCCTGCTGACCGGCGAAAGCGGCACCGGCAAGGAAATGGTCGCCCGCGCCATCCACAAGCATGGCAGCCGTGCGGACAAGCCCTTCGTGGCAGTCAATTGCGCGGCCATTCCCGAAGGCCTGCTGGAAAGCGAGATGTTCGGCCACCGCAAGGGCGCCTTCACCGGCGCCGTGGCGGACCGGGTTGGGCGGTTCATGCAGGCCGACAAGGGCACGCTGTTTCTCGACGAAGTGGGCGACATGCCCCTGGCGTTGCAGGCCAAGATCCTGCGTGCCTTGCAGGAGCGGGTGATCGAGCCGGTGGGCGATCCGCGCGAGCGCAAGGTGGATGTGCGGGTGATTGCCGCCACCAATAAAAACCTGCTGGAGGCGGTGGCCAGGAAAGAGTTTCGCGAAGACCTGTATTACCGCCTCAACGTCTTCCCGATTCCGCTGCCGGCGCTGCGCGACCGCGCAGAAGACATCGTGCCGCTGGCCCGCCACTTTGCCCACACCATCAGCGCGACGGCCGGCAAACGTATCACCGGCTTCAGCCCCGAAGCGTTGCAGGCGATGGCGGCGTATCACTGGCCGGGCAATATTCGTGAGCTGCAGAACTGCGTCGAGCGGGCGACGATCGTGGCGGCATCGCCTGTGATCGAAGATATCGACCTGCCGGGTTACCTGTATGCCTCAAGGCCGACCGAGACGGTGCTGCGCAGCGACGCCCCGGACGTGCCCCAGGATCTGGATGCGGCGCTGGCGGAGGTGGAGAAGGGCTACATTCTGGCGGCGCTGCAGGAGAGCAACGGCGTGCAGGCCGCAGCCGCGGCGAAGATCGGGATTTCCGAAAGGAGCTTCTGGTATCGGCTGAAGAAGCTGGGGATTCAAGTGGACAAAATAGTGCGCTGAGAGGGATTTTCTGTGGGAGCGGCAGTGTGTCAGGTGTGAACCCTGACCCATACGCTCACCAGCAGCGTTGCCGCCATCAGCCAGGCGACAGTGGCGACGGCCAGCGAGGCTTCAAGGCGCATTCGGTCGACCATCACATACAGCGTCGCCAGGTACACAAAATACGGAATGATCGACCACATCCCGAACAGGATGGTGGTCTTCAAGTCGTCCACCGACCGGCCCTTGCCGACGATGTAGTGGGCGATCAGCGCAAAGGTCGGGAACAGTGGCACCAAGCCTGCGATGTAATAGTTTCGGGTCTTGGCCAGCGCGGCGAGTATCAACACCACCGCCGCGCCCAGGGCGGCCTTCAACAGTAGGTCCATCAGTGGCTCAACCCGTATTTTTTGACTTTGTCGAACAGCGTGGTCTTGGCCATCCCCAGTTCCTGGCTGGCCTGGGTCAGGTTGCCGCCGCTGCGCTGCAGGGCATCGGCGAGCAGGTTGCGCTCGAAGGCCTCCACCGCTTCGGTGAAGGCCAGCCCATGGGTGCTGCCGCCCGCGCCGGACTTTTTGAAGGCCGGAAGACCGAGGGCGAAGCGTTCGGCGACGTTGCGCAGTTCGCGCACATTGCCCGGCCAGTCGTGGCTCATCAGGCTCGACAGGGTCTGGTTGTCGAGGTCAGGCACGCTGCGGTCGAAGCGCAGGGATGACTGCTGCAAAAAGTGTTCGAACAGTTGCAGGATGTCTTCGCGACGCTCGCGCAGCGGCGGCAGTTCCAGGGTGACCACGTTGAGCCGGTAATACAGGTCGCTGCGGAACAGGCTGGCGCGGCTCAGTTCGTCGAGGTCGGACTTGGTGGCGGCGATCACCCGGCAGTCCACCGCCACGCTCTGGTTCGAGCCCAGGCGTTCGAGGGTGCGTTCCTGCAACACCCGCAGCAACTTGATCTGCAGGTTGATCGGCATGCTTTCCACTTCATCGAGGAACAGCGTGCCTTCGTGGGCGTGTTCGATCTTGCCGATGCGGCGTTTGCCCGCGCCGGTGAAGGCATTGGCTTCGTGGCCGAAGATCTCGCTTTCGAACAGATTCTCCGGCAGGCCGCCGCAGTTGAGCGCGACGAACTGATGGGAATGGCGGCGGCTGAAGTCATGCAGGCAACGCGCGACCAGTTCCTTGCCGGTGCCGGTCTCGCCTTCGATCAGCACGTTGGCCGAGGTGTCGGCGACATTGGCAATCAGTTCGCGCAGGTTCTGCATGGCTGGCGAACGCCCGATGATGCGGCCTTCCAGCGAGTCGCGCTCGGCCAGTTGGCGGCGCAGTGCCCAGACCTCCCGCGCCAGAGCGCGCTGCTCCAGGGCGCGGCGGGCGACATCGACCAGGCGTTCGGGGGAGAAGGGTTTCTCCATGAAGTCGTAGGCGCCATTGCGCATGGCGCCGACCGCCATGGCGATGTCGCCGTGCCCGGTGATCAGCACCACCGGCAGGCTTTTATCCAGCGCCTTGAGGCGGGTGAGCAGTTCCAGCCCATCGATGCCCGGCAGGCGAATATCGCTGATGACGATGCCGGCGAAGTGCTCGCCGACGTGCTTGAGCGCCTCTTCGGCGCTGCCCACGCCGACACTGGCAATGTCTTCCAGCGCCAGCGCCTGTTGGCAGCCGAGCAGCACATGGGGGTCGTCTTCGACGATCAGCACGGTGAGGTCTTGGGGCGTGATATTCATGTCGACTCAGTGGGTTGAGTGCCCGCCAGCGGCAGGCTCAGGACAAAGGCCGTGCCACCAGTGGCCGGGTGTTCCACGGCAAGGTTGCCGCCGGTGGCCGCCGCGAGGCTGGCCGACAGGGTCAGGCCAAGGCCAAGGCCCTGCTCGCCGGGTTTGGTGGTGAAGAACGGTTCGAACAAATGCTTGCGCGCCTCGGCGTCGACGCCGTGGCCGTTGTCGCGCACCCGCAGGCGGTATTTGCCGTCGCTGCTGCTGCCTTCGAGCCACAGTTCGGGCATCGGCTGGGCTTGCATGGCATCCAGCGCGTTGCCGATCAGGTTGACCAGGATCTGCTCCAGGCGCGTCTGGTCGATCTGCAACTGCACGGCGGCGAAGTCACGGTGCACGCTCAGCGGCAGGCTGTCCAGGCGCGCGCCGAGCACCTGGAATGCAGCGTCCACCGCCTTGCTGAGGCTGGCCTGGCTCTGGTCATCGCCACGCCGGGCAAACGAGCGCAGGCTGGCGGTGATGCGGCCCATGCGGTCGATCAGCTCGTTGATGGTCTTGAGGTTGGCGCTGGCGGTGTCCAGCGCGCCTCGCTCAAGGAAGCGCACGGTGTTGCCGGACAAGGTGCGCAGCGCGGCCAGGGGCTGGTTCAGTTCGTGGGCGATGCTGGTGGACATCTGGCCGATGGCCGCCAGCTTGCCGGCCTGTACCAGTTCATCCTGGGCGCGGCGCAGGGTTTCTTCGGCTTGGCGGCGCTCGCGAATCTGGCCCTTGAGCCGTTCGTTGCTGGCGCGCAGGTCGGTGGTGCGCTCGGCGATCCGCCGTTCCAGCTGGCTGTTGGCTTCCTGCAAGGCTTCGCGCGCGGCGAGGCGGGTGGCGATCACTTTGCGTCGCTCGTTCCAGGCGATCAGCAGGAATGCCACCAGCCCGAACGCAACCGCCACCAGAATGCCCTGGTTGATCGCGGCGCGGCGCAGGTCGTTGAGCGGGGTGAGCAGGGTGAAGTTCCACGGCGTATCGAGGAGCGGGCGGGTTTGCGCCAGGTAGCTCACCTCGTGGGCGTCGTTGACCACTTCGCTGTTGGCCGGGAAGGTCAGTTTTTCGCTGACCTCGTTGAGGCGTTCGCGGGCCAGGGGTTCGAGTTCGTTCAGCGTCGCCCAGTAATATTGCAGGCTGTGGGCCAGGCGGTCGCGGGTGTCATCGCTCAGCGGGCGCACGGCCTTGAGGCGCCGGGCCGGGTCGCTGGAGAGGATGATGATGCCGTTCTCGTCGCTGACGAACGCTTCGAGGCGCGCGCGCTGCCAGCGTTCTTCCAGGGCTTCGAGACGTACCTTGACCACGGCCACGCCAATGATCTTGCCGTGCTCTTCCAGGCCGTGGGCCAGGTAGTAGCCGGGTTCGCCATTGGTGCTGCCGATGCCGTAGAAGCGCCCGGGCTGGCCGCGCACGGCATTCTGGAAGTAGGCGCGAAAGGACAGGTCTTCACCCTGATAACTGTCGGCATCGCGCCAGTTACTGGTGGCCAGCACACGGCCGGTGGTGTCCATCACGTAGATGGCCCGACTGCGACTGCGTCGGTTCAGGCCTTCGAGGTAATCGTTGACGTTCTTGCGGGTTTCCTGATTGGGCTCGGCCAGCAGTTTGGACACGCTGGATTCCAGCTCCAGCAGGCTGGGCAGGTAGGTGTATTTGCCCAATTCGCTCTCGACCGTGCGTGCGTGCAGCTCAAGCTGGCGCTCGCCGGTGTCGCTGAGGGTGCGGATGCCATAGTACTCACTGATCCAGAAGCCGATGAAACCCAGGCCGATCATCAGGGCGACTACCAGTGGCGGCAGGAACAGTTGGCGTATCAGACGAGGTTTCACGGC
Organism: Pseudomonas sp. MH9.3; assembly: GCF_034354675.1. Taxonomy (NCBI): domain Bacteria; kingdom Pseudomonadati; phylum Pseudomonadota; class Gammaproteobacteria; order Pseudomonadales; family Pseudomonadaceae; genus Pseudomonas; species Pseudomonas sp. MH9.3. The sequence goes on from NZ_CP133785.1 coordinate 4,968,831, forward strand.
AAGTGATGGCGGTGCGGCGCGAAATTGGTTGGGGTCGCATTTCATCACAGATGCCTTGGGTCAACCAGCGCTTGCCAGCCTGTGAGGTTCGGTGTGGGAGGGGGCTTGCTCCCGATAGCAGTCTGTCAGTCGATACATCTGTCACTGATCCACCGCTATCGGGGGCAAGCCCCCTCCCACATTGGCCCGGTTTCTACAGTGGGAGCCGTGGAGTACTTAGTGCTGCAGGATTTTCTCGAGGAAGTGCTGCGCGCGTTCGGAGCGGGCGCTGATGTCGCCGAAGAATTCCTCTTTCGGGCAGTCTTCGATGATCTTGCCGGCGTCCATGAAGATCACGCGGTCGGCCACTTTGCGCGCGAAACCCATTTCGTGGGTCACGCACATCATGGTCATGCCTTCCTGCGCCAGTTGCACCATCACGTCGAGCACTTCGTTGACCATTTCCGGGTCAAGGGCCGAGGTCGGTTCGTCGAACAGCATGACGATCGGGTCCATGGCCAGTGCGCGGGCAATCGCCACACGTTGCTGTTGCCCGCCGGACAACTGGCCCGGGTGTTTGTGGGCGTGTGCCGAGAGGCCGACCCGCTCAAGCAGTTGCAGGCCCTTTTTGGTGGCCTCTTCCTTGCTGCGGCCCAGTACCTTGATCTGCGCGATGGTCAGGTTTTCGGTGATGGTCAGGTGCGGGAACAGCTCGAAGTGCTGGAACACCATGCCCACCCGCGAGCGCAGTTTGGGCAGGTTGGTCTTCGGGTCGGCAATGGAGGTGCCGTCGACGACCACGTCGCCTTTCTGGAACGGTTCCAGTGCGTTCACGCATTTGATCAGCGTCGATTTGCCCGAGCCGGACGGCCCGCACACCACGATCACTTCGCCTTTTTTAACCTCGGTGCTGCAATCGGTCAGCACCTGGAAGTCGCCATACCACTTGTTGATGTTCTTGATAGAGATCATACGGCAAACCTTTTTTGCAGACGCTTGACCAGCAGCGAGGCGGAAAAGCTGATGATGAAGTAGACGACACCGGCGAAGATCAGGAACTCATTGGAGCGGCCGATGATGTCGCCGTTGGAGCGGGCGGAGTTGAGGAAGTCCACCAGGCCCACGGTGTAGACCAGCGAGGTGTCCTGGAACAGGATGATCGACTGTTGCAGCAGCAACGGGGTCATCTTGCGGAACGCCTGGGGCAGGATGATCAGGCGCATGGTCTGGCCGTAGGTCATGCCCATCGCTTGTGCGGCGGCCATCTGGCCCTTGGGGATCGACTGCACGCCGGCCCGCACGATTTCGCAGAAGTACGCGGCTTCGAACATCATGAAGGCCACGACGCAGGAGGTGAATGCGCCAATCGGTGTGTCTTCGCCGGTGATCCAGCGCAGCACGAACGGCACCGCCAGGTAAAACCAGGTGATCACCAGCAGCAGCGGGATCGAGCGGAAGTAGTTCACGTAGGCGCCGGCCACACGCGACAGCAGTTTGCTCGACGACAGGCGCATCAGCGCCAGCACCGTACCCAGCGCGATGCCGCCGATGACGCCCATGACCATCAACTGCAAGGTCATGAGCATGCCGTTCCACAGGCCCGGGATGGCGGGGATGATACCGCTGAAATCAAGTTCCATTATTTGCCCCCCACGGAGATCAGGCCGGGCACGGCGACTTTCTTCTCGACCACGCGCATCAGCAGCATCAGGCTCATGTTCAGGGTGAAGTAGATCAGCGTGGCCAGGGTGAAGGCTTCAAACAGGTTGGCCGAGAATTCGGCGGTCTGTTTGGTTTGCGCCAGCAGTTCCATCAGGCCGATCAGGGACGCCACGGAGGAGTTCTTGAAGACGTTGAGGAATTCGGAGGTAAGCGGCGGAATGATGATGCGGTAGGCCTGCGGCAGCAGCACGTTCCAGTAGATCTGCGGCAGCTTGAATCCCATGGCGCGGGCCGCGGATTCCTGGCCGCGTGGCAGCGCCTGGATACCGGTACGCACTTGTTCACACACACGGGCGGCGGTGAACAGGCCCAGGCACACGACGACGCTGAGGTAGGCCGAGGTGGTCGGGTTGAGGTCCTGTTTGTACCAGTCCTGCAGGTTTTGCGGCAGCAGGTCGGGTATCAGGAAATACCAGATGAACAGCTGAACCAGCAGCGGCACGTTGCGAAACAGCTCGACGTAGCAGGTCGCGATGCCCGCTACGAGGCGATTTGGCACAGTGCGCATGACGCCCAGAATGGACCCCAGCAGCAAGGCGATAATCCATGCCACGACGGCGATGGCAATGGTCCAGCCCAGGCCTGCGATGTACCAGTCGAGATAGGTCTCGCTGCCAACGCCGGTGGACTTGAAGAACACGCCCCAGTCCCAGTTGTAATTCATTAGGGTCTCCCCTCGAAATCGATCGATGTACAAGCACCCGCTTGGGGAAAGTCCATTCCCGCCCGACGTTGAACGCCAGGCACACGCGATCGGCTCGGAAACCGCCAGGTCGAGTGTTCCAAAAATACTGCCAGCAGGTAGTAACAGATGCCTGAGGGAGGGTGAACTCCCTCAGGCGATAAGGTTAGTTCAGTGTCAGATTTTTACGTCGGGCGCCGGCTTGTCGCTTGGGTTGGCGATCAGCTCTTTAACCTTTTCGCTCATCGGGAAGTTCAGGTTCAGGCCTTTGGGTGGGATCGGGCTTTCGAACCACTTGCTGTAGATCTTGTTGATCTCGCCGGATTTGAACAGGCCGACGATGGCGTCATCCACGGCTTTCTTGAAGGCCGGGTCGCCTTTGCGAACCATGCAGGCATAGGCTTCGAAGGATTGCGGCGTACCGGTGATGACCCAGTCGTCCGGCTTCTTGGCCTTGGCTTCTTCACCGGCCAGCAGCGCGTCGTCCATCATGAACGCAACGGCGCGGCCGCTTTCGAGCATCTGGAAGGATTCGCCGTGGTCCTTGGCGGAGATGACGTTCATGCCCATCTGCTTGTCGGCGTTCATCGCTTTGATGATGCGCTCGGACGTGGTGCCGGCGGTGGTCACGACGTTCTTGCCTTTGAGGTCGGCGAAATCAGCGTAGGACGGCTTGCCATCCTTGTCTTTCTTGACCAGCAAGCGAGTGCCGATTTCGAAGATGTTGGTGGTGAAGTCGACTTGCTGGGCGCGTTCGGCGTTATTGGTGGTGGAGCCGCATTCCAGGTCCGCAGTGCCGTTCTGGATCAGCGGAATACGGGTTTGCGAGGTGACCAGGTTGTACTTGGCCTTCAGGTCGGGTTTGTTCAGGTCTTTTTTCAGGGCTTCAACGATAGCCAGCTGAATGTCGTGGGAGTAGCCCACAGGTTTGCCCGAGCCATCTGCGATGTAGGAAAACGGAATGGAGCTGTCGCGGTGCGCGAGTGTGATGGTGCCGGAGTCGTTGATTTTCTTCAGCGTGCCGGTGAGTTCGGCGGCGAACACTGGAGTGCTGATCAGAGCAGCAGCGATAGCTGCGCCCAGGATATGGGGAACGATGCGCATCATTACTTCCTCGACATTTGTTTTTTTTATGAAGCCGGATAGGCGGCTCTCTTGTACGGCGAATGCCCATAACGGCTGCTGGGAGGCCCTGGGCAATCGTTGGGAAGTGTAGAGCATGAGTCGTGCCAGTCAGCGGTTAAAAGATTAATGCGCTGATTTGTATAGGAATTAACTTTATGTGACAGCGGATTTGCCAGGTGTGAGTACGGCAAACCGAATGGGGAGGGAGATGGCGTTCGGAAAACCGAATGGTGTGGGAGCGAGCAGGCTCGCTCCCACACAGGTCAGGCGGCTTCGATCTTGCGGTTTTGCTCGACCTTGGACAGATAACGCTGCAGCTTTTCCTGTTCTTCCGGGGTGGTGAACAGGCCAAGTTTGGTGCGGCGCCACAGTACATCCTGTGGCTGGGTCGCCCATTCTTCGGCACACAGGTAATCGACTTCGCGGGTGTACAGGCCGCCACCCAGGTGCTCGCCCAGGTCTGCCAGCGACTGCGCGCCTTCCAGCAGACGCCAGGTGCGGCTGCCGTAGGTCACGGACCAACGGCGGGCGATTTCGCCTGGCACCCAGTCGAATTTCTTAAGAATGGCGTCTGCCAGGGCTTGCGGCGTGGTCATGTCCTCACCGCCCGGCAGGCTGGCGGTGGCGGTCCAGCTTGGGCGCATCTGCGCGAAATAAGGTGCTAACTGGGCCATGGCCGACTCGGCCAGCTTGCGATAGGTGGTCAGCTTGCCGCCGAACACCGACAAAATCGGCGCCTCACCGGTGCCGCCGGACAGCGACAGGGTGTAATCGCGGGTGATGGCCGACGGGTTGTCCGACTCGTCGTTGCACAGCGGGCGCACGCCGGAGTAGGTGTGGACGATGTCGTCGCGGCTCAGTTGTTTCTTGAAGTGCGCGTTGACCACCTTGAGCATGTAGTCGGTTTCGCCTTCGGTCACTGCCACCTTGGCCGGATCGCCGGTGTATTCACGGTCGGTGGTGCCGATGATGGTCAGGTCGTTCAGGTACGGAATAGTGAAGACGATGCGCTGGTCTTCGTTCTGCAAGATGTGTGCGTGGGCGCCTTCATAGAGCTTGGGCACGATCAGATGGCTGCCCTGGATCAGGCGGATGCCGTACGGCGAATCCAGCTTGAGGTCGTCGCGGATGAACTTGGCGACCCATGGGCCAGCGGCATTCACCAGCGCCCTGGCGCGAATCGAGAACAGACTGCCGTCGGCGCGCTCCATGTTCATTTCCCACACACCCTGGCTGCGGTGTGCGCTGACACAACGGGTCTGGGTGTGGATATGCGCACCTTTCTCCCGTGCGGCCATGGCGTTGAGTACCACCAGGCGGGCGTCGTCGACCCAGCAATCGGAATATTCGAAGCCTTTGGTGATTTCGCTTTTCAGCGGGCTGTCGGCGCCGAAGGTAAGGCTCTTGGATCCGGCGAGCTTCTCGCGCTTGCCCAGGTGGTCGTACAGGAACAGACCGGCACGAATCATCCACGCCGGACGCAGGTGCGGGCGGTGCGGTAGCACGAAGCGCATCTGCTTGACGATGTGCGGCGCCTTGGCCAGCAGTACTTCACGTTCGGCCAGCGCTTCGCGCACCAGACGGAACTCATAGTGTTCCAGGTAGCGCAGGCCACCATGAATCAGTTTGCTGCTGGCCGAAGAGGTGTGGCTGGCCAGGTCGTCCTTTTCGCAAAGGAATACCGACAAACCGCGCCCGGCTGCGTCTGCTGCGATCCCGACGCCATTGATCCCGCCACCGATTACGGCAACGTCATAGACTTCGGCAAGGGGTGGAGCAGGCAAGGTAGAAGGGTTCATCGGCTGGCCTCGCAATCTTTTCATATTGGAATTCGAACATTAATGTTCATTTGCGAAAATGGTAGCTGATAAACGCGGGCACAGCCAGTCGACTTCGATTGAAAAAACTCATCGAAGGACGGGGAAGGGAAAATTTGTGAACATTCGCCTGGGGAAGGGCTTAACAAAAAGGTAACTGTCGGATTGTCACCGGGAGCAAGCTCCCTCCCACATGTTGACCGCATTCCTTCTATTGGAAACAGGTCAAGTGTGGGAGGGCGCTTGCTGCCGATGGCGGCGGTCCTGGCGCTACACCACTTCCAGCCTGACCTTGTGCTCATTTAACAACTGCACCAACGCCGGCACCGGCTGCTGATCGGTCACCAGACAGTCCACCAGGCTGATCGGCCCCAGGCGAATCATGGCATTGCGCCCGAACTTGCTGGAGTCCGCCGCCAGGATTACCTTGCGTGCATTGGCGATGATCGCCTGTGACACCCGCACTTCCTGGTAATCGAAGTCCAGCAGGCTGCCGTCTTCGTCAATCCCACTGATACCCACCAGGGCGAAGTCGACCTTGAACTGGTTGATGAAATCCACACTGGCCTGGCCCACTACGCCGCCGTCACGGCGCACGTTGCCGCCGGTCAACAGCACGTCAAAGTCGTCCTTGGCGCTGAGCATGGTGGCGACATTGAGGTTGTTGGTGATGATTTTCAGGTGGTTGTGATTGAGCAGCGCACGGGCGATGGATTCGGTGGTAGTGCCGATGTTGATGAACAGCGAGGCATGATCGGGGATTTGCGCGGCGATGGCTTCGCCGATGCGCAGTTTCTCGTCGCGCATCTGGTCGGCCCGCATAGCGTAGGCGGTGTTTTCGACGCTGGAATCATAGGCTGCGCCGCCGTGGTAGCGGCGCAACAGGTTGGCATCCGCCAGTTGGTTGATATCGCGGCGGATGGTTTGCGGGGTGACAACGAACAACTGCGCCATTTCCTCGATACTGACATAGCCGCGTTCGCGGACCAGTTCGAGGATTTGTTGCTGGCGGGGAGGCAGATTCATGGGGCGTCCTTTGGGCTGCCATACAAAAGTGGCCCATGATGACGCAGGAATCCGCTCCCTGCCAGTTACAACCCCAAGAGGGACCGGCGCTTGGCTTATTCGGCGCCTTCGTGCGGCTCCCAGTCGCGGGTGCGGCTTACCGCTTTCTGCCAGCCGGCGTAGAGTTTCTCTTTGGCGGCTTCATCCAGTTGCGGTTCGAATTCGCGTTCGATCACCGCCTTGCCGCGCAGTTCGTCCAGGCTGCTCCAGAAACCGCAGGCCAGGCCCGCCAGGTAAGCGGCGCCCAGAGCCGTGGTTTCACGCATTTGCGGGCGCTCCACCTGGGTGCCGAGGATGTCGGCCTGGAACTGCATCAGGAAGTTGTTGGCCACTGCGCCACCGTCCACGCGCAGGGCCTTGAGGCGTTCGCCCGAGTCCTGCTGCATGGCGTCGAGCACGTCGCGGGTCTGGTAGGCAATCGACTCGAGGGCTGCACGAATGATGTGGTCCACGCGTACGCCACGGGTCAGGCCGAACAGTGCGCCACGGGCATACGGGTCCCAGTACGGCGCGCCCAGGCCGGTGAAGGCGGGCACCAGGTACACGCCGTTGCTGTCCTTGACCTTGCCGGCAAAGTATTCGGTGTCGGTGGCGTCGGCGATGATTTTCAGTTCATCACGCAGCCATTGCACGGTCGAGCCGCCGTTGAACACAGCGCCTTCGAGGGCGTAAGCCACTTCGCCACGCGGGCCGCAGGCGATGGTGGTGAGCATGCCGTGCTTGGATTTGACCGCCTTGTCGCCGGTGTTCATCAGCAGGAAGCAGCCGGTGCCGTAGGTGTTCTTGGCCTGGCCGGGCTCCACACACATCTGGCCGAACAGCGCCGCTTGCTGGTCACCGGCGATGCCGCCGATGGCGATGCCGCTTTTGGTGCGGCCATAGATTTCCGACGACGATTTCACTTCCGGCAGCATCTCGCGCGGTACGTCGAGAATCTCCAGCATCTTCGCGTCCCACTCCAGGGTGTGGATGTTGAAGAGCATGGTGCGCGAGGCGTTGGTGTAGTCGGTGACGTGGGTTTTGCCGCCGGTAAATTTCCAGATCAGCCAGCTGTCGATGGTGCCGAACAGCAGTTCGCCGTTGCGCGCACGCTCGCGGCTGCCTTCAACGTTGTCGAGGATCCACTTGAGCTTGGTGCCGGAGAAGTACGGGTCGGTGACCAGGCCGGTGGCGTCGTTGATGTATTGCTCGTGGCCTTCGCGCTTGAGCTGCTGGCAGATCTCGGTGCTGCGGCGGCACTGCCAGACGATGGCGTTGTAGATCGGGCGGCCGGTGTTCTTGTCCCACACCACGGTGGTTTCACGCTGGTTGGTGATACCGATGGCGGCGACCTGGTCATGGTGCAGGCCGGCCTGTGCCAGGGCTTCGACCATCACCGCGCTCTGGGTGGCAAAAATTTCCATCGGGTCATGCTCAACCCAGCCGGCTTGCGGGTAATGCTGGGTGAACTCGCGCTGGGCGGTGCACACCACGTTGGCGTCACGATCGAAGATGATCGCTCGCGAACTGGTGGTGCCCTGGTCGAGGGCAATGATGTAGTTCTTATTCTGAATGTCGGTCATGTCGATTGCCTTGTACGAAAAAGGGAAGTCGGAAGTCAGCCTGGGCCGCAAAGGGCAGGGGACCAGGCCGGCGCTTTCAGGAAATACGCGTGTTGCCGTTGACAGCCGTGTCAGGTGTTTCAGCTACAGCAGGGACGGCGCTCGGCAGGTGACGGGCGATCAGCCCGCGGTAGGCCGCAGCACCCAGGCATGCGCCGACAATCGGCGCGAAAATCGGCACCAGGAAATAGGGAATGTCGCGACCGCCGGTGAAGGCTATTTCACCCCAGCCGGCGAAAAAGGTCATCAGCTTGGGCCCGAAATCCCGCGCCGGGTTCATCGCAAAGCCGGTCAGCGGGCCCATGGCGCTGCCGATCACCGCAATCAGCAGGCCGATCAGCAGGGGGGCAAGGGGGCCGCGTGGCAGCCCGTTGTTGTCGTCGGTCAGGGCCATGATCACGCCCATCAGGATGGCGGTGATGACCATCTCCACCAGGAACGCCTGGGCCGTGCTCAACAGGGCATGGGGGTAGGTGGAGAACACCGAGGCCAATTCCAGGCTGGCTTGGGTGCCGCGCACCAAATGGTGGGTTTGTTCGTAATCGAAAAACAGGTTGCTGTAGAGCGTGTACACCAGCGCCGCGGAACAGAAGGCGCCGGCGACCTGGGCGAGGATATAGAAAGGCAGTTTGCGCTTTTCGAAATCGGCAAACAGGCACAGGGCGATGCTGACCGCCGGGTTGAGGTGGGCCCCGGAAATACCGGCGGTGAGGTAGATCGCCATGCTGACGCCGATCCCCCAGATGATGCTGATTTCCCATAAACCGAAGCTGGCACCTGCGACCTTGAGCGCAGCGACGCAACCGGTACCGAAGAAGATGAGCAGCGCGGTGCCGAGGAATTCGGCCATGCATTGGCTCGAAAGTGAAGGCTGTTGAAGAGCAGTTGTCATGGAAAACCTCATTTGTTGTTCTTGTCTGGCGTACGGCCTCGTTGGGCCTTGCGCGATTTTCACCAATGACGAGGATCCCCATCCACGCCACGGCTTACTGCTTGAATACTGCGGAAACCATTCCTACAGCATTCGGAAACGAAAAAATATAGACAAGAATGACGGCTGTCAAAGGTCGAAAGTGAACTGTCAGTCATTTTCCAACTATTGGTCTGATGAATGATCATGCTTGTGACAGCATTTATTAGGGCAAGCGTGGCCCACGCTAGAGCGTTTTACGTGGGCTTGGCTTAACATCGGCCATCTGTTTGCCTGACCGGAGACATCATGACCCCCGCATTGGACCTGCTGAAGAAAGTTCGCGCCGAACATCGCATCCACAGTTACGAGCACGATCCCAAGTCGGCGTCATATGGTCTGGAGGCCGCAGAAAAATTGGGCCTCGACCCGGCGCGGGTGTTCAAGACCCTGCTGGCCAGCACTGAAAAGGGTGAGTTGCTGGTGGCGGTGGTGCCGGTCGTCGGAAGCCTGGACCTCAAGGCCCTGGCGCAGGCGGCGGGCGCGAAAAAAGTCGAAATGGCCGACCCGGCGGCGGCGCAGCGCGCTACTGGCTATTTGCTGGGGGGGATCAGTCCGTTGGGGCAGAAAAAGCGCTTACGCACGTTTATCGATGTGACGGCGCAGCCGCTCGAGACGATTTTTGTGAGTGCGGGGAGGCGAGGGCTGGAAGTGGAATTGACAGCTTCGGCGCTGGCTGAAAACACTCAGGCCACCTTCGCCCCGATTGGCAGAATATGATGTCGGGGCACTGAAAATCCAAGGTGGGAGCAAGCTCCCTTGCACTTTCAGCGTGCTGCCTGAAACAGCACCAGATGTTCTGCCGCAACCCGAATGCCTACATCCACGCCCACCTGATGGTCCGCATGGCTGGGGAAAATCGATTCCAGCTGCGCACCGGTCGGCAACTGCAGACGGTAGAGCGTCGAGGCGCCGAGGAAAGTCTTGCCGATAATCCGCGCTTTGAGGGCGCTGTCCGGCGCATGGACGATATCGTCCGGACGCAGCAACACCTCCACCGCTCCCCCCGCAGGCCAGGTGTAGGCGCGGTTGCCGCGCAGCTCACCCAGTTCGGTGTGCACGGACTCCGGCGAGCTCAATTGGCCACGGATGAAGTAACCCTGGCCGATAAAGCTGGCGACGTAAGGGGTCTGCGGTTCGTGATAAAGGTTGTAAGGCGTATCCCACTGTTCCAGCCGGCCTTCCTTGAACACGCCCACCTGATCGCTCACGGCAAACGCTTCTTCCTGATCATGGGTGACCAGGATCGCACTGGTGCCGCGTGCCTTGAGAATCTCGCGCACTTCATGGCTGAGCTTGCGCCGCAGTTCGCCATCGAGGTTGGAGAAGGGCTCATCGAGCAACAGCAGTTGCGGCTCCGGCGCCAGGGCGCGGGCGAGGGCGACGCGTTGTTGCTGGCCGCCGGAGAGTTCGTGGGGGAAGCGCTTGCCCAGGTTCTTCAGGTTGACCAGTTCCAGCAGTTCGGCAACCACGCGGTCTTTGTGCGGGTGCTTGCGAATGCCGAACGCAATGTTGTCGGCCACGCTGAGGTGGGGAAACAGGGCGTAGTCCTGAAACACCATGCCGATACGACGTTTCTCCGGTGCCAGGGTGAAACCGGCGCTGGAGATGACTTCACCGGCCAGGCTGATCTCACCTTCGTGCACCGGTTCGAACCCGGCAATCGCTCGCAGCGTGGTGGTCTTGCCGCAACCCGAGGACCCGAGCAGGCAACCGATATCGCCGGCATTGAGGTGCAGATTGAGGTTCTGCACCACCCGTTGATCGTGATAACCGCATGCCAGATTGCGCAGGTTCAGCAGTAGGGGCTGGCTCATGCGTGGTGGTACGACGGCGGCACAAGAAATTCGAGCAGGGCCTTTTGCGCGTGCAGGCGGTTTTCGGCCTGGTCCCACGCCACCGAGCGCTGATCGTCGAGCAGGTCGAGGCTGATTTCCTCGCCACGGTGCGCCGGCAGGCAATGCATGAACAGCACATCGGGCGCGGCCAGGTCGAGCAGGGCGCGGGTGACCTGGTACGGCGCGAACCGGGCCAGGCGCTTGGCGGTTTCTTCTTCCTGACCCATGGAGGTCCACACGTCGGTGCTCACCAGATGCGCGCCGGCCACGGCTTCACGCGGGTCGCGCACGAGGGTGACGCGGCTTCCGGCTTGTTCGAGGAAGCGCGCGTCAGGCTCGTAGCCTTCAGGGCAGGCAACACGCAGCTGGAAGTCGAACTGGATCGCCGCTTCTATATAGCTGTTGCACATGTTGTTGCCATCGCCGATCCAGGCCACGGTCTTGCCCTGGATCGAGCCACGATGCTCAAGAAAGGTTTGCATGTCGGCCAGCAACTGGCAGGGGTGCAGGTCGTCGGACAGGCCGTTGATCACCGGCACCCGCGAGTTGGCGGAAAATTCGGTCACGGTACTGTGGGCAAAGGTACGGATCATCACGGCGTCGAGCATGCTCGACATGACGATGGCGCTGTCGGCGACGGTCTCGCCTCGGCCCAGTTGCGTATCGCGCGATGACAAAAAGATGGCCTGGCCACCCAGTTGAATCATGCCGGCTTCGAACGACACGCGGGTGCGGGTCGATGACTTCTCGAAAATCATGCCGAGCACGCGGTTTTTCAAAGGCTCGAACAGTACGCCGCGGTTACGCAGGTCTTTAAGCTCAATGCCTCGACGGATCACGCCGACCAGCTCTTCGGGCGTGCAATCCATCAGGGAGAGAAAGTGCCTAGCGCTCATCATTAACTACCTTTTGCAACAGACCGCAGATACTCAAAGCCTTGTTTATTGTGACAACGGGCGAGACCTGCGGCGAAAGCCGCACGGGGCGACGAAATAGGGGAAGGCGCGATCTTATAATTAAATGTCGCGTCTTACCAATAGGGCTACGGTTTTTAAGGGTGTTCAGCGGGGCGTCAATGCGCGTTTGAAAACAACTTCCTGACAGCAGCGGGCCATTTGTACACTGGCGCCGTAACCTTTTGCAATGCGCGGCGGCGGGGCCAGGCCAGGCTGCGTCGGTTTTCTGCGACGATGCGTGCACCGTTGAAACATTTGCTCACGCTCTCGGCCATGGCCTGGCCTGATGCCAGTCGATTCATGCCGCGAAGGTTACTGGTGCCAAGGTTCCCGGCGGCCCATAGTTGCCCCAAAGCCCCTATAAAGAGACTGGCCATGACCAAGACTCTCCACCACCGTGCCTGCCATCTGTGTGAAGCCATTTGCGGTCTGACCCTGGAAACCACCCAGGCCGACGACGGCAGCCTGGCGATCACGTCCATCAAGGGCGACGCCGAGGACAGCTTCAGCCGTGGGCACATCTGCCCCAAGGCCGTGGCGTTGCAGGATATCCAGAATGACCCGGACCGCCTGCATCAGCCCATGCTGCGCGTCGGCAGCCAATGGCAACCGATCCCGTGGGAAGATGCCTTCGCGCTGGTGGCTGAACGTCTGTCAGGCATTCAGGCGCGTCATGGCCAGAACGCGGTGGCGGTCTACCAGGGAAACCCGAGCGTGCACAATTATGGGCTGATGACCCACAGTAACTATTTCCTGGGGCTGTTGAAGACGCGCAATCGGTTTTCCGCGACCTCAGTGGATCAACTGCCCCATCACCTCACCAGCCACCTGATGTACGGCCACGGCCTGTTGCTGCCGATCCCGGACATCGACCACACCGATTTCATGCTGATCCTCGGTGGCAATCCGTTGGCCTCCAACGGCAGCATCATGACCGTGCCGGATGTGGAAAAACGCCTCAAGGCCATCCAGGCCCGGGGCGGCAAAGTGGTGGTGGTCGACCCTCGGCGCAGCGAGACGGCGGCGATAGCGGACCAGCATCTGTTCGTGCGGCCTGGCGGTGACGCGGCGCTGCTGTTCGGCCTGCTCAACACCCTGTTTACCGAGAACCTGACCCGTACCAGCCATTTGCCGGTAGCCGGCCTTGAGGAGGTGAGACGCGCCATTGCCGGGTTTACCGCCGAGGCCATGAGCAGCCAGTGTGCCGTGCCCGCTGAACAGATCCGTCAGTTGGCGCGTGATTTTGCCGCCGCGGACAAAGCGGTGTGCTATGGGCGCATGGGGGTGTCGACCCAGGCGTTTGGCACGCTGTGTCATTGGCTGGTGCAGTTGATCAACCTGGTGACCGGCAATCTCGACCGGGTGGGCGGCGCGCTGTGCACCACGCCGGCCGTGGACCTGGTGGCGTCCACTGGTGGCGGGCATTTCAATCGCTGGCAGAGCCGCGTGTCCGGGCGTCCGGAGTATGGTGGTGAATTACCCGTGTCGGCCCTGGCGGAAGAGATGCTTACTGCAGGCGAAGGGCAAGTCCGCGCGCTGGTGACGGTGGCGGGCAACCCGGTGCTGTCCACGCCCAATGGCCGCCAGTTGGAGCAGGCGCTGGAGGGGCTGGAGTTCATGGTCAGTGTCGACCTGTATATCAACGAGACCACGCGCTATGCCGATCTGATTCTGCCGTCCACTTCAGCGCTGGAGAATGATCACTACGACACCACGTTCAATATGTTCGCGGTGCGCAACGTCACCCGTTTCAATCGCGCGATCCTGCCCAAGCCGGCGGGCGCTCTGCATGACTGGGAGATTTTTGTCGGTTTGGCCAAGGCCTTTGCCGCGCAGACCGGCGTGGTGCTCAAGCCGACGGTGGCGCCGGCGCAGATGATCGATGCCGGCCTGCGCGCCGGGACTTATGGTGATGCATCCGGTCACAAGCTGTCGGTGGCGATGCTGGCGGACCATCCCCATGGACTGGACCTGGGGCCACTGGCGGCCAACCTTGCTGCGCGCTTGAAAACCGCGGATGGCAAGGTGCAGGCAGCACCGGCGGTGATCCTTGCCGACCTCGTGCGCTTTGCGGCACAACCGGCGCCTGTGGCTGACGAGCTGCTGCTGATCGGCCGTCGCCATGTGCGCAGCAACAATTCGTGGATGCATAACTATCACCGGCTGGTGAAGGGCAAGCCACGGCACCAGTTGCACATGCACCCCGAGGACCTGGCGAGCCGGCAGTTGACTGATGGCCAGCGCGTGCGCGTCAGTTCGCGCATCGGCATGATCGAAGTTGAAGTGCTCGCCAGTCTGGAGATGATGCCTGGGGTGGTCAGCCTGCCCCACGGTTGGGGCCATGGCCGCCCGGGCGTGCGGATGACAATCGCCAGCAGCCAGCCGGGAGCGAGTGCCAATGACTTGACTGACGAACGGCAGTTGGATGAATTGTCCGGCAATGCCGCATTGAACGGAGTGCCGGTGCAGGTAGCGGCCGCATAAGGAGCCTGAGCATTGTGCCGGGATTTTGCGTTACAATGCGCCACCGTGCCGACCTGTGAGTCGCAAAGTTCCAGCCGAGGTGTTCCATGGATATCATCGAAACGATCAAAGAGCAGATTGCCAACAACACCATCCTGCTTTACATGAAAGGTGCACCGAACGCGCCTCAGTGCGGTTTCTCCGCGAAGGCATCCCAGGCCATCATGGCGTGCGGCGAGAAGTTCGCCTACGTGGATATCCTGCAGAATCCTGAAATCCGCGCCAACCTGCCCAAGTACGCCAACTGGCCTACCTTCCCGCAACTGTGGGTAGCTGGCGAACTGGTCGGCGGCAGTGACATCATCACTGAAATGGCAGCGGACGGTTCGTTGCAGGCGCTGGTCAAAGATGCAGCAGCCAATGCGGCGGCCAAGACCGACGCTTGATTGGCCCGCAATAAAAAGCCCCGCTTCTCGAAAGAGAGCGGGGCTTTTTTGTACCTGCGTGGTGTGGGTTATTCGCCCATCTGCGACTGCAGGTAATTCTCCAGGCTGACTTTGACGATCAGGCCCAGTTGGGTCTCCAGCCAGTCGATGTGCTCTTCCTGGTCTTCCAGAATGTCTTCCAGAAGCTCACGGCTGCCGAAGTCACCGTGGGTTTCGCAGTGGGCAATGGCAGCCTTGAGGTCGCTGTGGCTCTTGCGCTCAAAGCCCAGGTCGCTGTTGAGCATTTCCTGGGTGTGTTCGCCGATGTTCAGCTTGCCCAGGTCCTGCACGTTCGGCAGACCTTCCAGGAACAGGATGCGCTTGATCAGCGCATCGGCGTCCTTCATGGCCTTGATCGACTCTTTGTATTCGCGCTTGCCGAGCTTTTCCAGGCCCCAATCGTCGTACATGCGGGCATGCAGAAAGTACTGATTGATCGCGACCAGTTCATTGGCAAGGATTTTGTTGAGTTGCTGGATGACTGAGATGTCGCCTTTCATGACTGGGGTCCTGCCCTGTAATAGCTGTGTATGAGGCAGAGTTTGAGCGGCGGAAACCTTAGTGTCAAACCTAAGTTATTGAATAATAAATGAAAATTAATCGGAATAAGAATGTTTGTGTTCCGCGTCTTGGCGCTAACTAATTGAATTACAGGCATAAAAAAACCGGACTTCGGATCCGGTTCTTTAAAACAGCCTATTTAAGCGTGTGTAAATTCTGCTGAGTAGGGGAGCGCGCTCTGCGCTGTCTGCAGTTGGGTCAGCGTTTCCCGTACCACTTGCTTGGCGAGGCAGGCACATTTACCACACTGGCTGGCAACGCCGGTGGTTTCGCGCACTTCCTTGTAGCTGCAGCAACCTTCATAGATTGCTTCGCGGATTTGTCCGTCGGTGACGCCAGTACAAAGGCACACATACATAGGGAGAACCATCGCGGTGTGAGGCTTGGATGCGTTGGATCTTAATGTTAACGAGAATGATTGTCAAAGTACATTCACAGGGTATTTCCCGGCGCGGCGCCCGCGCTGACGAACGGTTTTTTCAGTGTATGATGCTCGGTCTTCACGAAGCGTGACTGCGTCACAGCTCTGTCGCTTGAACGCGGCAGACTCAAGGCCGGTCCTGTTACTTCAATCTTCACCCTTAACATCAGGAGATACCCAATGAGCGTACTCGTCGGCAAACAAGCCCCGGATTTCGACGTACCTGCCGTGCTCGGCAATGGCGAAATCGTAGACAGCTTCAAGCTGTCTGAAGCCATCAAAGGCAAATACGGCCTGGTGTTCTTCTACCCTTTGGACTTCACCTTCGTCTGCCCGTCCGAGCTGATCGCTCTGGACCACCGCATGGACGATTTCAAGGCGCGCAACGTTGAAGTGGTTGCCGTGTCCATCGACTCCCATTTCACCCACAACGCGTGGCGCAACACGGCCATCAACGATGGCGGCATCGGCAAAGTCAAATACACCATGGCTGCCGACATGAAGCACGAGATTGCCAAGGCCTACGACGTTGAATCCGAAGGCGGCGTGGCGTTCCGTGGCGCATTCCTGATCGACGACAAGGGCGTTGTGCGCTCGCAGATCATCAACGATCTGCCGCTGGGGCGTAACATGGAAGAGCTGATCCGCCTGGTCGACGCGCTGCAGTTCCACGAAGAGCACGGTGAAGTCTGCCCTGCCAACTGGAAAAAAGGCGACAAGGGCATGACCGCTTCCACCGAAGGTGTTGCGGCTTACCTGACCGAGAACGCCGGCAAGCTGTAAGCCGAATTCGAGGTACAAAAAAACCGGCCTGTGAGGGCCGGTTTTTTTATGCATGCATGGAAAAGGCTTTTTCGGGAGTGGGCTTGCTGCCACCCGTCTCAGTCGCCGAAGTCTTCCCAGCCGCCCATCTGCTTCCAGCGGTTAACGATGCCGCAGAACAGCTCGGCGGTCTTCTCGGTGTCGTAGCGCGCCGAGTGAGCCTCGCGGCCGTCAAAGTCGATACCGGCGGCCTGGCAGGCCTTGGCCAATACCGTTTGACCATAGGCCAGGCCGGCGAGCGTGGCGGTGTCGAAGCTGGAGAAGGGGTGAAACGGGTTACGCTTCATGTCCAGGCGCGCCACGGCGGCGTTGAGGAAGCCCAGGTCGAAGCTGCTGTTGTGGCCAACCAGGATCGCGCGTTTGCAGCCATTGGCTTTCAATGCCTTGCGTACGCCACGGAAGATATCGGTCAGCGCCGCTTCTTCACTGACCGCCATGCGCAGCGGATGGTCGAGCTTGATTCCGGTGAACTCCAGGGCGGCCGCTTCGATGTTCGCGCCTTCGAACGGCTCGACGCGGAAGAAATGCGTGTGTTCGGCAAACACGAAACCCTGCTCATCCATGCCGATGGTGGTGGCGGCAATTTCCAGCAAGGCGTCGGTGGCGCAGTTGAAGCCACCGGTCTCTACGTCGATGACAACCGGCAGATAGCCGCGAAACCGCTCGGCCATCGGATGGCGGGAGCCGCCACCGCTGTGCTCGTGTTCGTCGTCGTAATGGTCTTCACTCACTTGCTTTCCTCCAGCAGGCGCCAGCGCAGTGTTTCACCGGCGCGCAGCGGGATTACGGTCAGCTCGCCAAACGGCAGGCTGGCAGGGGCGGTCCAGTCTTCGCGGACCAGGGTGATGCGGTCGGTATTGGCCGGCAGGCCGTAAAAGCGCGGGCCATTGAGGCTGGCGAACGCTTCGAGCTTGTCCAGCGCATTGCGTTGTTCGAAAGCTTCGGCGTACAGCTCGATGGCAGCAAATGCGGTGTAGCAACCGGCGCAGCCGCAGGCGGCTTCCTTGGCATGCTGGGCGTGGGGCGCCGAGTCGGTGCCGAGGAAGAACTTCGGGCTGCCACTGGTGGCGGCGTCCAGCAAGGCGACCTGGTGGGTGTTGCGCTTGAGGATCGGCAGGCAATAGAAGTGCGGTCGAATCCCGCCCACCAGCATGTGGTTGCGGTTGTACAGCAGGTGATGGGCGGTGATGGTCGCGCCGACGTTTTCCGAGGCTTCGGTGACGAACTGCACGGCATCAGCGGTGGTGATGTGCTCGAACACCACCTTGAGGGTCGGGAACAGTTCGACCACGCGACGCATGTGCTCGTCGATGAAGATCTTCTCGCGGTCGAACACATCCACGTCGCCACGGGTGACTTCACCGTGGATCAACAATGGCATGCCGACCTCTGCCATGGCTTCGATGGCCGGCAGAATCTTGTCGATGCTGGTCACGCCGGAGTCGGAGTTGGTGGTGGCGCCCGCCGGATACAGCTTGGCGGCGTACACAAAACCGCTGGCACGGGCTTCGCGAATTTCTTCAGGCTGGGTGCGGTCGGTGAGGTAGAGCACCATCAACGGTTCGAAGTGGCTGCCGGCCGGTCGTGCAGCGAGGATGCGCTGGCGATAGGCGTCGGCTTGCGCGGCATTGCGCACCGGAGGTACCAGGTTGGGCATGATGATGGCGCGGCCAAACGTGCGCGCGACATCGGCCACGGTGTGGGGTAACGCAGCACCATCGCGAAGATGAATATGCCAGTCGTCGGGACGCAGCAGGGTCAGGCGGTCGGACATTGGGAATTCCAGGCGGGTCAATCTGGTGGGAATGCTACCGGAAAAGACTGTTGCAGGCACTCGCTATCAAGTTTTGCAGGATGCGACCGATAGCTGGGGGTATGCCTTAACGACGTATGACGCCTTGATGTGTTGTAGAAACCAGTGGAGCCGCCCGTGCGCCAGCATTATCTAGCCCTGCTCAGTGTGTTCGCCAGCCTGCCTGCAATGGCCCTCACGTTCCAGACACGTCTGGAGAACATTGAGTGGAAGGTGGAAGGCGATCAGTTCGAGTGCCGCCTGACCCAGCCGATCACCGATTTCGGCTCGGGTGAGTTCGTGCGCCGTGCCGGCGAGCAGGCGACGTTTCGCCTCAAAGCCTATAACGGTGCGCTCGGCGCAGGCTCGGCGACGCTGCTGGCGGCCGCTGCACCGTGGCAGCCGGGGCGCGGCGATATCAATCTGGGCGCGGTGCGGGTCGGCAGTGGCGATGTGCTGTTTAACAGTTCCCAGGCCCAGGCCGGGCGCCTGTTCACTGGCCTGCTGGAAGGGCGCAGCCCCACTGTGCGCCATTACGGGCGCGAGGGCGGCTACTCGGAGGTTCGCCTGTTGCCAGTGAAATTCAACAAGGCCTACAACGACTATCAGGTGTGCACCGCCAAGCTGTTGCCGATGAATTACGACCAGGTCAAACAGACCGAAGTCGGCTTCCCTGGCGGTGGCGTTGAACTGGACTCTGCTGCCAGGCAGAAGCTGTCGGTGATTCTTGCGTACCTGAAAGCCGATCCCACGGTTAACCATGTGGAGTTGAACGGTCACTCCGACAACAGCGGCAATCGCCTGACCAACCGCGACGTCTCGCGCCGCCGTGCCCTGGCGGTGATGGACTACTTCAAGGCCAATGGCATCCCGGAGTCGCAGATCACCCTGCGATTCCACGGTGAAAGCTATCCGCTGGCGCCCAACACCAACGCGGCCAACCGTGCGCGCAACCGTCGTGTGAACATTCAGCTTGAACGCGTGGCGGCCCCCGAAAAACCGGCACCGCAAGCTACCGCTCCAGGCAATCCGGCACACACTTCATAAGGTGCGACCCTCGGTCGCGCCGTCGACATAATCTGTCGCTTTATCTTCATTTGCTGTCGCGCCCCTGTAAATTCACGGTTTTGATCGGTAGAATCGTCGCCTTTCCGTACAACCCCGTGGAGTGATGGCATGGCCGACGTAAACAAGGTCGTTCTCGCGTATTCCGGCGGCCTGGACACTTCGGTGATCCTCAAGTGGCTGCAGGATACTTATAACTGTGAAGTGGTGACCTTCACCGCTGACCTGGGTCAGGGCGAAGAGGTCGAACCGGCACGTGCCAAGGCGCAAGCCATGGGCGTGAAAGAGATCTACATTGACGACCTGCGCGAAGAGTTCGTCCGCGATTTCGTCTTCCCGATGTTTCGCGCCAACACCGTCTACGAAGGCGAGTACCTGCTGGGTACTTCCATCGCACGTCCGCTGATTGCCAAGCGCCTGATCGAAATCGCCAACGAAACCGGCGCCGACGCCATTTCCCATGGTGCGACCGGCAAGGGCAACGACCAGGTGCGTTTCGAATTGGGCGCCTACGCCCTCAAGCCAGGTGTGAAAGTGATTGCACCGTGGCGTGAATGGGACCTGCTGTCCCGTGAAAAGCTGATGGATTACGCTGAAAAGCACGCAATCCCGATCGAGCGCCACGGCAAGAAGAAGTCCCCGTACTCGATGGACGCCAACCTGCTGCACATCTCCTATGAAGGCGGCGTGCTGGAAGACACCTGGACCGAGCACGAAGAAGACATGTGGAAGTGGACCGTCTCCCCGGAGAACGCTCCCGACAAGCCGCAATACCTGGAACTGACCTACCGCAACGGCGACATCGTCGCGCTGGACGGCGTCGAGATGACCCCGGCCACTGTGCTGGCGACCCTCAACCGCATCGGCGGCGAGCACGGTATCGGCCGTCTCGACATCGTCGAGAACCGCTATGTGGGCATGAAGTCCCGTGGCTGCTACGAGACACCCGGCGGCACCATCATGCTGCGTGCCCACCGCGCTATCGAGTCCATCACCCTGGACCGCGAAGTGGCTCACCTCAAAGACGAACTGATGCCCAAGTACGCCAGCCTGATCTACACCGGCTACTGGTGGAGTCCTGAGCGTTTGATGCTGCAACAGATGATCGACGCCTCCCAGGCCCACGTGAATGGCGTGGTGCGTCTGAAGCTGTACAAGGGCAACGTGATCGTCACGGGTCGCAAGTCCGAGGAGTCGCTGTTCGACGCCAATATCGCCACCTTTGAAGAAGACGGCGGCGCCTATAACCAGGCGGACGCGGCGGGCTTCATCAAGTTGAACGCACTGCGCATGCGCATCGCGGCCAATAAAGGTCGCAAGCTGTTCTGAGTGTTCCAGGTGATCTGAAAAAAGGCCCCTTATTCAAGGGGCCTTTTTTTGCCCGGAATTAATGTAGAGCGAACATCCTGTTTACTTATGTTTAAGATTGTTTGCTATTAAACACGCCACCCCTGATTTACGCCTCCTGTTCTGAAACTCTACAGGGACGAATGAATTGTTTACACCTGAGCAGGAACTGTTTCTTACAGAAAAATCACTCAAAGAAGTACAGCGTGAATGTAATGCGCTGAAATTTCTGTAGGAATTTTAAGGTGTGGACACCTATGTTGAATGGAACTGAATCAGAGGGAGTGTTTTCACCTGTGCGATCTCGTGAATGCCACAAGCAAGAGGCATTTCCTGAAAGTCGCGTGCGCCACGTTTACGGCCGCCCCTTTAATCGGTGCGTATTTCACTCAAAATATGTAGGGCAACGGAAAGTTCTGAAAGGCTGCATAAAGTCGAATGCACCCTCATTGTTGTTTTTTTGTAGGCTGATTCCGATATCGTTGTGGCTTGGGTCTCTGCTTGCTGTTGCTCGGGGGGGAACACTATGCCAACTAGGAAACGACTAGGCTATTGTGTTTGCTCTGAATAATTCGAACAGCGAAATTGGACTTTCTTATGAATAAAGTGCTGATCGTGGATGATCATCCCGTGATTCGTCTTGCTGTGCGTATGCTCATGGAACGTCATGGTTATGAGGTCGTTGCAGAGACCGATAACGGTGTCGATGCGTTGCAACTTGCGCGGGAGCATATGCCGGACATTGTCATATTGGATATTGGAATTCCCCAGCTCGACGGGCTGGAAGTTATTTGCCGACTGTCTTCCAGCAAACAGCCATCGCCGTTCAAGGTGCTGGTGCTCACCTCGCAGGCGCCTGGCCATTTCTCCATGCGCTGCATGCAGGCCGGGGCGGCGGGTTACGTGTGCAAGCAGCAGGACCTGACCGAGCTGCTGAGTGCCATCAAAGCGGTGCTTTCCGGCTACAGCTATTTCCCGAACCAGGCATTGAACTCGGTGCGCTCCACCATCGGCAACGCCAGTGAGGCGGACATGGTCGAGCGCCTGTCCGGGCGCGAGATGATGGTGTTGCAGCAATTGGCTCGCGGCAAGACCAACAAGGAAATTGCAGACGGCATGTTCCTCAGCAACAAGACCGTCAGTACCTACAAGACGCGCCTGCTGCTCAAGCTCAACGCGCGCTCACTGGTGGACCTGATCGAACTGGCCCAGCGCAACGGGCTGGTCTGAGGCACGCATTGACCCGCTATACCGGCAGAAAAAAGCCTCCGTAAGGGAGGCTTCTGGCCGTTTTCGGTTGTATCAGAGGTCGAAGTCGTAGTCGGCCAACTGTTTTTTCAAACGTCGCTCTTCAAGGAGATTGTCGATGGTGCGGCGTTTGCTCAAATTGGTCTTGGCCACCTCAACCACAGGCGTCTCTACCACGTCGTCATCCGACTCAACGAGGTCGTCGCTCATTTCCAGTTGTTCTTCGCCAGCGCTCATAAGGTTAACTCCGGGCTAAGACTGCCGTTGGCGCTCCTTATAACGATAATTCACGGGCGGGTAAAAAAGATTTTTTCAATCGTCGAATCAATAAAACCAATGATCGCTCAATCGTCGGAGGTTTTTTCCTTGTATTCACACAGGTCTTCGATGCGACAGCTGCCGCAGCGTGGCTTGCGTGCCTGGCAGACATAGCGACCGTGCAGGATCAGCCAATGATGGGAATCGAGCAGATATTGCCTTGGCACAAATTTCATCAGCTGCTTTTCCACTTCCACCACGTTTTTTCCGCGGGCAATACCGGTGCGGTTGCTGACGCGAAAAATATGCGTATCCACCGCCATGGTCAGTTGCCGGAACGCGGTGTTCAGCACCACGTTGGCAGTCTTGCGTCCCACGCCGGGGAGGGCTTCCAGGGCCTCGCGGGTTTGTGGCACTTCACCGCCATGCAGCTCCATCAGCATCCGGCAGGTCGCAATCACATTTTTTGCCTTGCTGTTGTACAGGCCGATGGTCTTGATGTATTCGGACAAACCTTCAACACCCAGCGCATGGATCGCTGCCGGCGTGTTTGCGACGGGATACAGCCTGGCCGTGGCCTTGTTGACGCCGACGTCCGTGGACTGCGCCGAGAGAATCACCGCAATCAGCAACTCGAATGGCGATGAGTAGGCCAGTTCGGTCTTGGGTTCCGGGTTGTCTTCGTGAAGCCTGCGGAAAATTTCCAGGCGTTTGGCGGCGTTCATCGGGCGGGTGTTCCTTGCTGGCGGTCAGCGTGATGTTGAGGTGGTTTCAAGCAGTGCGGCCAGCATGCGTTCCGCCGCCTCGAAGTGCTGCTGCAGGATGATCAGTTGTGACTGCTGTTCAAAGGTCGGCGGGTGACCGAACGCCTTCAGGGATTTATGCAGCTGTGCGCGACTCATCGCGACGCCGACTTTGGCTTTCTTGACGGCAGCCTCGGCGGCATCGATCGGTTTTGGGGGGGTAGGGAGTGGCGGCTGGACCCGCGCCAGGCGCTCGGCAATCCTGTGTGTGTCCTCCCGCTTCAGGCGTGCGTTGCGTTGTTCAAAGCGACGCCGCGCCCGGTCGCGCTTGATGCTGCGCAGATGGCGTTGATGATCGTTGGCCGCGAGGTCGCCGACAATCGGCAGGGCAGTAGTCAGGGGACGCATGTCGATGCAATCGACCGGGCAGGGCGCCACGCACAGGTCGCAGCCTGTGCATTCATCGATGATCACGCTGTGCATCAGCTTTGCGGCGCCAACAATGGCATCCACCGGGCACGCCTGAATGCATTTGGTGCACCCGATGCACTCGGCTTCGCGGATATAGGCAACCTGTGCCGGGGCTTCGCCACGGGCCGTGTCCAGATCCAGCACCGGCACATTCAGCAGGTGTGCAAGCCCGACGATCGTCTCCTGTCCGCCGGGCGGGCACTTGTTGATCGCCTCCCCCAGAGCGATGCCCTCGGCGTAAGGCCTGCAGCCCGGGTGCCCGCACTTGCCGCATTGGGTCTGCGGTAACAGCGCGTCGATACGTTGAATCAGGCTCATGCATTGAAACCTGTCATTACTACTTGATGCGCTGTCCCGGCTTGGCGCCGCTGTCCGGGCTCAGCAGGTAGATTTCCTCACCACCAGGGCCGGCGGCCATCACCATGCCTTCGGAGATGCCGAACTTCATTTTGCGCGGCTTGAGGTTGGCGACCATCATGGTCAGGCGCCCATCGAGCTTGGACGGGTCCGGGTACGCGCTCTTGATGCCGGAGAACACGTTGCGCTGCTCGCCACCCAGGTCAAGTGTCAGACGCAGCAGTTTATCGGCACCTTCCACGGCTTCGGCCTTGAGAATCAGTGCCACACGCAGGTCCACAGCGTCAAAGGCGTCGAAGTCGATTTCCGGTGACAACGGGTCCTTGGCCAGTTCGCCGTTGCCTACGGAGGTAGATGCGCCCGTGTCGGTCTGGCTGGCGATCAGGTCTTCTTTCGAGGCGTCGGTCATGGCCTGGACTTTCACCGGGTCGATGCGGGTCATCAGGGGTTTGAACGCATTCAATTGATGATTACCCAGCAGTGTGGCGTGATCGTTCCAGGTCAACGGCGCGACGTTGAGGAACGCCTCGGCATCGGCCGCCAGTAACGGCAGCACCGGTTTGAGGAAGATCACCAACTGGCGGAACAGATTGACGCCGGTGGCGCAGATTGCCTGCACTTCAGCCTCTTTGCCTTCCTGCTTGTTCAGCGACCATGGCGCCTTGTCGGCGATCCACGCGTTGGCGCGGTCGGCCAGGCCCATGATCTCGCGCATGGCGCGGGCGAAGTCACGGGCTTCATAGGCGTCGGCGATACCTGGCGCAGCGGCCAGGAAAGCCTCGGTCAGCTCCGGCGCGGCGTTGTCCGCCACCATGAGACCGGCGTTGCCCTTGTGGATGAACCCGGCGCAACGGCTGGCGATGTTTACGACTTTGCCTACCAGGTCGGAGTTGACCTTCTGTACGAAGTCCTCAAGGTTCAAGTCGAGGTCGTCGACGCCACGGCCCAGCTTGGAGGCGTAGTAGTAGCGCAGGTATTCCGGCGACAGGTGGTCCAGGTAGGTGCGCGCCTTGATAAAGGTGCCACGGGACTTGGACATCTTCTGGCCATTGACGGTCAGGTAGCCGTGTACGGCAATGCCGGTCGGCTTGCGATAACCCGAGCCTTCGAGCATCGCCGGCCAGAACAGGGCGTGGAAGTTGACGATGTCCTTGCCGATGAAGTGGTACAACTCGGCGGTGGAGTCTTTGGCCCAGAAGGCATCGAAGTCCAGGTCCGGCGTACGGTCGCACAGGTTCTTGAAGCTGGCCATGTAGCCGATTGGCGCGTCCAGCCACACGTAGAAATACTTGCCCGGCTCGCCCGGAATCTCGAAGCCGAAATACGGCGCATCGCGGGAAATGTCCCACTGTTGCAGGCCGGCATCCAGCCATTCGGCGATCTTGTTGGCGACGGCATCCTGCAGGGTGCCGCTGCGGGTCCAGGTCTGCAGCATCTCCTGGAAATCCGGAAGCTTGAAGAAGAAGTGCTGCGAGTCCTTGAGCACCGGCGTGGCGCCGGAGATGGCCGACTTCGGATTCTTCAGGTCAGTGGGGGCGTAGGTGGCGCCGCACTTCTCGCAGTTATCGCCGTACTGGTCATCGGTGCCGCATTTCGGGCAGGTGCCCTTGATGAAGCGGTCGGCCAGGAACATTTTCTTTTCCGGGTCGAAATACTGGGTGATCGAGCGCGTATCAATGTGCCCGGCATCACGCAGTCGCGTGTAGATCTGGCTCGACAGCTCACGGTTCTCTTCGGAGTGGGTCGAGTGGAAGTTGTCGAAATCCACCAGGAACTCGGCAAAGTCGGCGCTGTGTTCAGCCTGCACGTTGGCGATCAGTTGTTCCGGGGTGATCCCTTCCTTTTCGGCGCGAAGCATGATGGCCGAACCATGGGCGTCGTCGGCGCAGACATAAATGCATTGGTTGCCGCGATGCTTCTGGAAGCGCACCCACATATCGGTCTGGATGTACTCAAGCATATGGCCAAGATGGATGGAACCATTGGCATAGGGCAGGGCGCTGGTGACGAGGATCTTGCGTGGCTCGGACATGGGGCTCGGCTACTTGATGAAACGGAGGTCGGCCACTATAAAGCGCCGGGCGATTTATTTCACCCCGTGGCGCTGTTTCAGTCTCTTGCGCACAGCCGAAAGCATGCCGTTGAGCGAGCGGAACGGTTAGGATAGCCGCCTGTTTCAGTCAGTCCTTTTTCGGGAGTAGCCCATGAGCGCCGTCAATCGCGCAGCGGTGGAAGCCGTTCTTCGCCAGTACACCGACCCCTATTTGAACCAGGATCCGGTGAGTGCCGGTTGCGTACGCGCCATCGAGGTCCAGGGTGACCAGGTAACCGTTGAGTTGGAACTGGGCTATGCCGCAGGCCTGTTCAAGCGCGGCTGGGCGCAGATGCTGCAGATGGCCATCGAAGGCCTGGACGGCGTGCGTACAGCCACGGTCGACATTCAATGCGTGATCGCGCCGCACAAGGCCCAGGCGCAGATTCCTGGCCTGGCCAACGTCAAGAACGTGATCGCCGTAGCGTCCGGCAAGGGCGGCGTAGGCAAATCGACCACGGCCGCCAACCTGGCCCTGGCCCTGGCACGTGAGGGCGCGCGGGTGGGCATTCTCGACGCGGATATCTACGGCCCCAGCCAGGGCGTGATGTTCGGTATCGCCGAAGGCACGCGGCCGAAGGTCAAGGACCAGAAGTGGTTCGTGCCGATCGAGTCTCTGGGTGTGGAAGTCATGTCCATGGCCTTTCTCACCGATGACAACACGCCGATGGTGTGGCGCGGGCCGATGGTGTCGGGTGCGTTATTGCAATTGGTCACCCAGACCGCCTGGGGCGACCTGGACTACCTGGTGATCGACATGCCACCCGGCACGGGTGATATCCAGTTGACCCTGGCGCAAAAAGTCCCGGTGGCCGGCTCGGTCATCGTCACCACCCCCCAGGACCTGGCGCTGCTTGACGCCAGGAAGGGCGTGGAGATGTTCCGCAAGGTCAACATCCCGGTACTGGGTGTGGTGGAAAACATGGCCGTGCACATCTGTTCCAACTGCGGGCATGCCGAGCATCTGTTTGGCGAAGGCGGTGGTGAAAAGCTGGCGAGCCAATACGACGTCGAGCTGCTGGCCTCGTTGCCGCTGTCGATGAGCATTCGCGAGCAGGCCGACGGCGGCAAACCCACCGTGGCAGCAGAACCCGATGGCCAGATCGCGATGGTTTATCAGGAACTGGCGCGTCATGTCGGGGCGCGCATCGTATTGCAGGAAGCGGCAGCGCCGGCAATGCCGACCATTACGGTCAGCGACGACTGATCCTCACACTGCAGGGGCGAGCGTGCTCGCGCCTGCAAAACTACGCTTCAAGCGTGTCCTTGCGCTTTTACGCAATCGCTGATGTAAGCATTGGCTTACTTTTCCGTAAGTGTTTGGTTTTTTTGCTCGCCATGTCTGCCTTGAATCGCTGCGAGATTTTTCTATCCTTTTGAAAAACAACAATTATTTATAGAGTCTTGGACTCCAGCACCTGTCAGGAGCTCCGTAGTATCCGGTTGAACATCCCTTGGAACTCTTTAACATCAGCCCTGTGTCCACGGAATGACACGGCCATCAAGGAACGGTGGTTTGAAGGAACGTCGCAGGATGCGATTCATCAGGACGATGAAAAAGGAATACAGGGACAGGGAAGAAATGTGGGCGGGTCATACCGCCCCTTTTTTTCGCCTGCAGAAAAGTGAAATACCTGCCCTGGAATGCAAAAAAGGCCCGCAAAGGGCCTTTTTTATTGGGGCGGTGGTGCGTTTCAGCGCTCCAGGAATTCGATCTTGCCTGTCTTGCCGTCCCACTCGGCCGCGTCCGGCAGCGAGTCTTTCTTTTCGGTGATGTTTGGCCAGATCTCCGCCAGCTCGACATTCAATTGAATGAAGTTTTCCATACCTGCCGGAATTTCATCCTCGGAGAAAATCGCGACGGCCGGGCATTCAGGCTCACACAGGGCGCAGTCAATGCACTCGTCCGGGTGGATGACCAGGAAGTTCGGGCCTTCGTAGAAGCAGTCCACCGGACACACTTCTACGCAGTCGGTGTACTTGCACTTGATGCAGTTGTCGGTGACGACGAAGGTCATTTCTAATTCTCTCCTCAGGCGGCGGCAGCGAAACCCCTTGTGGCGGGGCTCGCGAGGTTCGGGAGCGATAGTCTGCAGGCCAGGCTAAGAGCCTGCAGCATCCCAAACCGCGCGAGAGTCTACCAGCTTGCAAGCGTCTGCGTTATATCCGAGTCTTCAGTGCATATAACATTTCGAGCGCTTTGCGCGGCGTCAGGTCATCGATATCGAGTTTGGCCAGTTCGTCCAGCACCGGGTGGGGCAAACTGGCGAACATATCGCTCTGATGCGGTGCGGCGGGTTTCCTGCTGGCCTTGGCGGGGCTGGCCACCACGTTTTCGTGGGGCAGCGCCGTGGTTTCCAGACGGCTGAGGTGCTCGCGGGCGCGGGTGATTACGTCGCCCGGCACGCCGGCCAGTTGTGCCACGGCCAGGCCGTAGCTCTGGCTGGCCGGGCCTGGCAGCACATGGTGCAGGAACACGATACGCTCGTTGTGCTCAGTGGCGTTAAGGTGCACGTTGGCCACCAGCGGCTCGCTTTCCGGCAGTACCGTCAGTTCGAAATAGTGGGTGGCAAACAGCGTATAGGCACGCAGGTGCGCCAGGCGCTCGGCAGCCGCCCAGGCCAGGGACAGGCCGTCGAAGGTGCTGGTGCCGCGTCCGACTTCGTCCATCAGCACCAGGCTGCGCTCGGTGGCGTTGTGCAGGATGTTGGCGGTTTCGCTCATCTCCACCATGAAGGTCGAACGGCCACCGGCCAGGTCATCGCTGGAACCAATCCGCGTGAAAATGCGGTCCACCAGCGACAACTCACAGCTCGCCGCCGGCACAAAGCTGCCGATATGCGCCAGCAATACAATCAAAGCGGTCTGACGCATGTAAGTGGATTTACCACCCATGTTGGGACCGGTGATCACCAACATGCGGGTATCGTCATCCAGCGCCAGGTCGTTGGCCACGAACGGGGTAGTCAATACCTGCTCCACCACCGGATGGCGACCCTGCACGATGCGCATGCACGGCTCGCTGACAAAACGCGGGCAGTTCAAGTCCAGGTTCAGCGCACGCTCGGCCAGATTGCTCAGCACATCCAGCTCCGCCAGGGCGGCCGCGGTGTCCTGCAGGGGCGCCAGGCGGCTGATCAGGTCTTCGAGCAGGGCCTCATAGAGCATTTTTTCCCGCGCAAGGGCGCGGCTCTTGGCCGACAGCGCCTTGTCTTCGAATTCCTTGAGCTCAGGGGTGATAAAGCGCTCGGCCCCTTTAAGGGTCTGGCGACGCTGATAGTCGATGGGGGCCGATTCGGCCTGCTTGCTTGGCAACTCGATAAAGTAGCCGTGCACGCGGTTGTAGCCGACTTTCAGGTTGGCCAGGCCCGTGCGCGCTTTTTCGCGGGCTTCCAGATCGATCAGGAACTGACCGGCGTTTTCGCTCAAGGATTGCAGCTCGTCCAGCTCGCTGTCGTAGCCGGTCTTGAGCACGCCACCGTCACGGATGATGGCGGGCGGGTTGTCGATAATGGCCTTTTCCAGCAGCGCGGCCAGATCCGGGTACGTACCGGCCGTCACCGCCAACTGTTGCAGGTGCGGCGTGTCCAGTTCGGTCATCGCCTCCTGCAACTGCGGCAGCGCGCTCAAGGCATCACGCAGTCGCGCCAGGTCACGGGGCCGCGCATTACGCAGGCCGATGCGCGCGAGGATGCGCTCGATATCACCGATTTCCTTGAGTTGCGGCTGCAGCTTTTCAAAGCGATAGCCGTCCAGCAGGCAGGTGATGGACGTCTGCCGCGCTTGCAGCACGCGCAAATCCCGCAGCGGACGGTTCAGCCAGCGGGTCAGCAAGCGGCTGCCCATGGCGGTCTGGCAACGGTCGACCACCGATTGCAGGGTGTTGTCACGTCCGCCGCTGAGGTTGGTGTCCAGCTCCAGATTGCGACGGCTGGCGCCGTCCAGCACCACGGTATCGTCCAGCCGCTCATGACGCAGACTGCGCAAGTGCGGCAGGGCGGTGCGCTGGGTTTCCCTGGCATAGCTGAGCAGGCAACCGGCCGCGCCAATGGCGAGGGTCAGGGTTTCACAGCCGAAGCCTTTAAGGTCCTGCACCGAGAATTGCTGGCACAGACTTTTCAGCGCCGAGTCACGCTCAAAATCCCACGGCGCGCGACGCTTGGTCCCACGGCGCTTTTCCGCCGGCAGGTCTTTGGGCCAGTCATCCGGGATCAGCAATTCCACCGGATTGATGCGCTCAAGCTCCGCCAGCAGATTCTCCCAGCCCTTGATCTCCAGCACGCTGAAATTGCCGCTGGTGATATCCAGCACCGAAAGCCCGAACAGACGCTCGTCACCCAGCACCGCCGCGATCAGGTTATCGCGCCGCTCATCCAGCAGCGCCTCATCACTCACCGTACCCGGCGTAATGATGCGCACCACCTGACGTTCCACTGGCCCTTTGCTGGTGGCCGGATCGCCGATCTGCTCACAGATCACCACTGACTCGCCCAGCTTGACCAGCTTGACCAGATAGCCTTCCAACGAATGGTAAGGAATCCCGCACATCGGAATCGACTGCCCCGCCGATTGCCCTCGCGCTGTCAGGGTGATGTCCAGCAGCTTGGCGGCCTTCTTCGCGTCTTCGTAGAAGATTTCGTAGAAGTCGCCCATGCGATAGAACATCAACTGATCAGGGTGCTGGTTTTTCAGGCGCCAGTACTGCTGCATCATTGGGGTGTGGGAAGACAGATCGGAGCTGTTTTTACTCATTGGATAGTAGGCAAATTCGTTGAAAGTGGTGGGGCAAAGGGGCGCTTGGCCCAGCATTTATTGCGATGGGCGCAAGGTTAACACGCGAGGTCGGGGGTTCGCAGGTTGCAAACGGCCAGGTAAAACACAAAAGGAGGACGATGCACTTATTCAAATGCGCCGCGCCCTTTTTGGCGCTTAGTCAGGTTTTTTCCTCGACCGGAACGCCGCCACTTTCATGCGATTGCCGCAGGTCGCCATGCTGCACCAGCGGCGACGGTGGGATTTGCTCAAGTCGTGGAAGAGCAGAATGCAGTCATGCGCCTCGCACTGGCGTACGAATTCAAACTTGTCGCCCGTCACCACATTCACCAACGCATCGGCTATCGGCCACAGCAAGCTTTCCGGGCTGTTGTCCGTTCGGTGAACGCCCAGCTGATATCCCTGCGCCTGGCTCTCCCATTCCAGCCTGCTGAACGGGCGACCTGCCTCAAGCACCTGGTTGATCACGCCGAGATCCACCGCAACGCCATTCATTGCAGCGTTCACCAGCGCCCTTGCAGCGTCACGCAGTTGGCGTGCTTCGGCGAGCAGGCCCTCGGGCGCTTGCAGTTGAGCGTTCTCCGGCAACAGCCCTGCCATCTTGAGCCAATTCATAACGCTTTGATCATCGCTGAGGCAGTCATGCTGTTGCTCGCCCACGCCGTACTCACTGTTGATGAAGTCGAGGGCGAGGTTGTCAGCCAGGAAGAGCGCGCCGGAGGCGGTAGGGGTCGAGGTCATCATTTTTTGTAACTCATAAAATATGTTTGACAGGTTACCAAAATCCTACGTAACCTTCAAACCTCAAATTTAACGGTTACAAGGAGATCGTCATGACATCGTCCAAACCCATTGCCGCTGCCGCGCTCGCGGCTTCCCTGTTGGCAGGCGGCGCGCAAGCCGCCGATGCAACGCGCCAGGTTCATCACCGCTACGAGCAAGTAGGTGATGTGAAAGTGTTCTACCGCGAGGCAGGCAACCCCAGCGCACCGACGGTGCTATTGCTTCACGGTTTCGCCGCTTCATCGTTCATGTTTCGCGACCTGATTCCCGAACTCGCCGATCGCTATCACGTGATTGCGCCAGACCTGCCGGCGTTCGGCTTTACCGAAGCGCCTGCGCGGGGCGACTATCCCTACACGTTCAGCCAACTGGCGAAGACCGTCGGCCAGTTCACCGAGCAGCTCAAGCTCCAGAAGTACGCGCTCATGGTTCACGACTACGGCGCGCCGGTGGGATGGCGTCTTGCGGTCGCCCATCCGGAGCGAGTCACGGCGATCATTTCGCAGAACGGCAACGCGTATGAGGAAGGTTTGGGCGACAGCTGGGCGCCTATCCAGAAGTACTGGCACGCACCGACGCAACAGAACCGCGACGCGCTGCATGACTTCCCGACACCGGCTTCCATCAAGTGGCAATACCTTGAAGGGGTGGCCGACAAGAGCACGGTGTCGCCGGACGGCTATACCCTGGAAGGGCTGCAAGTCACGAAGCCGGGCAATGCGGACATTCAGTTGGACCTGTTGCTGGATTACGCCTCGAACGTGGCCATGTACCCCGCGTTCCAGGCGTACTTTCGCGAGTACCAGCCACCGCTGCTGGCGGTGTGGGGGAAAAACGATCCGTTCTTCCTGCCGGCCGGGGCACAGGCGTGGAAGCGCGATCTGCCCAAGGCGGATATACGTTTTTACGACACGGGGCACTTCGCGCTGGAAACCCACGGCCGGGAAATCATTCCGGTGATTCGTGAGTTTCTGGATAAAAACGTTCGTTAGCCGCGATGTGCATGCCTGGCCAAGCACAGGAATCGCGCTCGGTTTGGAAGCTGTATTCACTTCCAGACCGAGCGCAATAACTGCGGTAACCGGCGAGGCTGAGAATGGATATTCGCGGTCTCTGGCCCTGGGGCATTTCTGATCTGTGAGCGTTTTCGACGTCAGATGCTTTTTGATTAGCACATCAAAGTGACGATAACCGCTTTCACGCGCCGCATTATCGGAATGCGGGATCACGATTCGGCCATAACGCATAAAATATGCAAATCAGCATTTGCCAAGCGCTGAATCTCTCGGCACTATCTGCCGTTATGCAAAAACGCAATGTTTCAATCGTCCTCAAAGAGCTGCTGGATCGCGACCGGATCTCCCCCACGGAGCTTCACCGGCGTACTGGTGTGCCTCAATCCACCCTGTCCCGGATCCTCAGCGGCAAGATCGTTGACCCGTCGGACAAGCACATTTCCCGCATTGCCGAGTACTTTCGCGTCAGCACCGATCAGTTGCGCGGACGCGCGGCCGTAGGCGCTCAGCGGGACGAAGAACGCGACCCGATGCATTCGGAACTCAAGGACATAAGCTTGTGGGACGACGACACCCCCGTGAATGACGATGAGGTGTCGATCCCCTTTCTGCGTGAGGTTGAATTGGCTGCTGGATCAGGAAGATTCGTCATCGAGGAAAGCGAAAAGGCCAGCCTGCGGTTCGGCAAGCGCAGCCTGCGGCATAACGGTGTGCAATTCGACCAGGCCAAGTGTGTGACGGTGCGTGGCAACAGCATGTTGCCGGTGTTGCGTGATGGCGCCACGGTCGGGGTGAATGCAGGCAAGAGTGGCATTGGCGATATCGTTGACGGCGACCTGTATGCAATCAATCACAACGGGCAATTACGGGTTAAACAGCTCTATCGCCTGCCTTCCGGGATTCGCCTGCGCAGCTTCAATCGCGATGAGCACCCGGACGAGGACTATAGCTTCCAGGATATACAGGACGAGCAGATCAGCATCCTCGGTCATGTGTTCTGGTGGGGCATGTACGCTCGCTAACCTTCCTCTGTAAGACAAAACCTGCCAACGAGCAGGTTTTTTTTCGCCTGCAAAACGCCTCAAGCCCCAGGCCGTCCTGGCTGAAAATGCGTTCATGCATTTAATTAGAAAAATAAATGCATTTATGCATTGACTGTATATGCATACATGCATATTCTTCACCTCAAGCCAGCCAACAAGGTCTGGTGGAGGCGGCAAGGATGCCGCCAGGGAAGACAAGGAAGGCACGCAACATCGGCAAGGATGCCATCGAAGCGATGGCAGGGAAGCCAGGCAACACCGGCAAGGATGCCGACGCTCTTTAGGGGTACCGCTTCAAAAACAGGCAGCGATGAACCGGCCTTAATGGTTCAGAGGGTTGGCAACTGACCCGGGTGTGCAGCGTAAAGCACCAGAAGCAGTTATCCGGCAGACAGGGATCGTGGTCGGAAAAACAATGAGGAAAGGACCGTACCGCGCCAGTAGCGCCGAAAGTCCGCGGACAGCATTACTGAAAAGCCCGGGCGACCGGGCTTTTTGGAATGCCTACCCATCGAACTATATGCGAATGAAAAACGGACTATCCAGTGCTCAGCCAGGAGGCGTGACATGACAAACGAACAACAGGCGTTAGCGGAAATGCCTATCTGGCTGGTCATCATATTGGCGGTGATCGGCGGTGTATCCGGCGAAATGTGGCGTGCCGACAAGGAAGGCGCCCGTGGCTGGTCGCTGATTCGGCGCCTGGCGCTGCGCTCCGGGGCCTGCATGGTCTGCGGCGTTTCAGCCCTGATGCTGTGTTACGCCGCCGGCATGTCGATCTGGACGGCCGGCGCCATCGGCTGCCTGACCGCCATGGCCGGCGCCGACGCCGCCATCGGGCTCTACGAGCGCTGGGCGGCCAAACGTATCGGGATCAACGAAGGCCCGCGCCAGGATCCGCGTTAATTGCTGCAAGGAAGCCACTGACATGACGTTCATCGAAAAACCATCCCAATTGCCGCAAGCCATCGGCCAGGCGCTGCATGTTGCCTTTCCCGACCTGAAAATCGGCAGCCATCAGGACTTTCAGGAGGGCGGTGTAAACACCGGCGTGCTGGTCACGGTCGAGGGCAATGGCCCCGGCATCCGCTCGCCCGAAGGGCGCAAGGCGCACGCCCTGGCCATTTCACTCAAGGCCATGGTTGCTGCGGGTGCCTTGCCGTTCGATGCCTGCGACCTGGCCAGTCAACTGATGGACCTGGTGCTGGACAACCGCTGGGGCCTGCCCCAGGCGCAGTGTGATTTGCCGACGAACATCGTTGCCACTCCGTCTTCGCGGACCGGTGCAGGAACGGACTACGACACCTGGACTGTTTCCTTCACCCAAACCCTCTACATCGGACCGGTGTTGCTCAACGACCCTACAGGCCAACCCTTGTTTGCCCGCACCTGGGAAGTCACCAACATCAACGACCCTGACCAATACAAGCCACTGGCGGAGTAACTCATGTTCGACGCGCTCTTACGCATGCAACTGGGGCCGATTGTCGAGCGTCTGGCAGAAATGGAAGCCCAACTCGAAGACCTGTATCGACGTGCCGACAGTTTCTGCCGAATCGGCGTTTGCCAGCAGGTCGATGCTGCCGCCAATACCTGCAAGGTCAGCCATGGCGATCTGGTCACGCCGGCTATCCGCTTTTTCAATCCCAGCGCCGGTGCGCAAACCGAAACGCGCATTCCATCGGTGGGTGAGCAGTGCCTGTTGCTCAACTACGGCGGCGGCGAAGGAGGTGCGCAGTCCGTGGCCTTGTTCGGCCTCAACAGCAGTCTGTTTCCGCCAGTCTCCAGCGTTGCGTCTTTAACCCGGCGCCGCCATCAGGACGGTACGCAGAGCGACTACGACGACGCCAGCCACACGTTCAACTGGGTCAACGGCCCGACCACCTTTACCGGTTCGCGCGAACAGATCGAGGCCCGAGTCGGCGCCGCCAGCCTGATCCTCAGCGCCCAGAGCATCGCGCTGCAAATCGGCGGCACCGCGTTGTTGCTTGACGCCGGTGGTGCCCATTTCAGTGGCCCGGTGGTGGACCACCAAGGGCGCCTCATCAGCCCCCGATAAGGACATCCCATGATCGGTATCGACCGAAACAGCGGGGCAGCCGTCGATGACTGGCTGCAATTCGTGCAGCGCGCCACCCGAGCGCTCACCACTCCCTTGGGCACTCGCCAGAAGCGTCCGTTGTACGGCTCGCGGGTGCCGCAACTGCTGGGCCAGAACCTTGGCGATGACCTGCTGATTCTTGCGCAGAGCCACGCCGCCCAGGCGTTCTACAACGCCCAGAACGGCATCGGCGACTTTCAACCCCAGGTCATCGTCGCCACTCGCCAGGGTGCCGGCTTGTTGCTGCGCTTCTCGGGCACCTGGAAAAACCGCCAACAAACCTTCGAGGTCGTGACATGAGCATGCTGATCCCAGGCCAGAACCAGCTGGCGGAACCGGCCATCATTGCGGTGGACGAGTTCGAACCCTTGCTGGCCGAATTCAAGGCGTTCGTGGTGGATTATGTGGCCACCCGCGCGCCGCAAAGCGCGGCCAAACTCAAGGTCAGCCTCGACAACGAAAGCGAACTGCTGACCCTGGCCCTGGAAGCCTTTTGCGTGCGTCTGCAAACCCATGAGCGCAAATACAACGCCCGCATCAAGCAGATGCTGGCGTGGTGGGCCACCGGCAGCAACCTGGATGCACGCCTGGCCGATATGGGCCTGGAACGCCAGGTGCTGGACCCCGGCGACCCGGCCGCTTTCCCGCCGGTGCCGCCGACCCTGGAAAGCGACGACGACGCCAGGCTGCGCTACTACCTCGCTCCCCACGCCCCGGCCGCCGGCTCACGCATGCAGTACCGCCGCGAAGTGTTCACCCTCGGCGAACGGCCGGCGGTGAATGTGCAGAGCGCGACACCGGGCGTGGTCACGGTCACGTATACCTTCGATCCGGACGGGTATGCGGTTCGGGTCAAGGATGGCAATGGGCGGCGAACCGCACCGGGTGAGGTCATGGTCACTGTCCTGGCGCGGGAGGGCGATGGCACACCGTCTGCCGACTTGCTGGACGGCGTGCGACGGCATTTCGCACGGCCTGATGTACGTCCGGAAACCGACCTGGTCAGTGTGCAAGGTGCGCACATCCTGCCGTACAAAATCCGCGTGGTTGCGAAGATCAATGCCGGACCGGATTCCGGACTTACCCAGGTCGCCGCGCAAAAGCTGCTGCAGGCATACGCCGAGTCCTGCCATCGCCTGGAAGGGCGGGTGGACCCGAGCTGGATCGACTATGCCATCCACAGTGCTGGCGCGGCGCAATTGCAGATCCTTGAACCGCTGGAGCCGATTGTCAGCTCGGCGTTCGAGGCCCCTTATTGCACGGGTGTCGAGGTGGAGGTGCGCACGCTATGAGTGAACTCAAAGCGAGTTTGTTGCCGGCCAACAGTTCACCGCTGGAAAAGGCGTTGGATTTGGGTTTTGGGGTATTGCTCGACCGGGTCATGCCGCCGTTTCCGGCGCTGATGAACCCGCTGCACACCCCGAGCGAGTTTCTTCCTTATCTGGCCGCCGATCGCGGTGTCAGCGAATGGGATGCCGATGCCAGCGAGTCAGAAAAGCGACTCACCGTGGCCCTGTCCTGGCAGATCCAGCGTCAGGCTGGCACCCCCAAGGCCTTGAGCCATGCGGTGGAGTCACTGGGTTTTACCCCCGACATCCATGCCTGGTTTCAGCAACACCCCATCGGTACGCCGTATACCTTCGACGTGCAGGCGATCATCGGGCGCAGTTGGTCCAGTGGTG
Organism: Pseudomonas sp. MH9.3; assembly: GCF_034354675.1. Taxonomy (NCBI): domain Bacteria; kingdom Pseudomonadati; phylum Pseudomonadota; class Gammaproteobacteria; order Pseudomonadales; family Pseudomonadaceae; genus Pseudomonas; species Pseudomonas sp. MH9.3. Next base: position 5,006,109 of record NZ_CP133785.1, read on the forward strand.
ATCACAATCGGCTGATCCGCCGCGTCAACGCCGCGAAAAGCGAGCGGGACCAGGCCACGATCACCATTGTTCACGAGACCGAAGGTCAGCTTGCGCTCACACAGGTTCTCGATGCCCCGTTAAGCGACGGGGAGTTTTATCTGGACGGCGCGTTGCCGGAATTGGCGCTGACTGCCCGGCTTAACAGTACCGGGCTCGCCCGGCACTACACCATTAACGACTACGACCTCAGGGCGCAGCCATGACAGATGACATCACGCGCCTGGTGCGCTTCACCTCCAAGGGATTGGATGAAGTGCTGCAGGCAAAGAACCAGGGCTTGAAAGGCGAAATCACCCACATCGGCGCCGGCACCGGCCGCTACACCCCCGACGGCACTGAAGTTGCCCTGCGCGATGAGCGCCAGCGGGTCGCCATTGTGGATTACGAAGACCTGGGCGATCACCAGCTCAGGATGGCGGCGCTGTTTGACGGCGACGGCGAGTATGAGATTGGCGAGTTCGGATTTTATCTCGCCAGTGGAACCTTGCTGGCGGTGTATGCCGTGGCCGGGAAGTTGCTGACGTATAAAGCGGCGGCGGCGCGGGTACTGCAAAAGTTTACGTTGGATGTTTCGCCGTTGCCGGCGGACAGCGTGACGATTGTGGTGGGGAGTGACAACTTGAATGTGCTATTGACTGATGAGATTGCGGCCTTGTCGGCCGCAAGTATAGACAATATGGCACGCGGTGTAGGGGTTCTATTTCGAGTAATGGAAATCGAAAAAAAATAGAGCGTTTTTATTGATTTTAAATGACGCTTTCTAAGCGTTTAGGAGCATTGTTTTGAGTATTGAACAGCAACTTTCTGCCGTCGTTAGCGCGGCAAATAGCTTGACTAATGTTGTTACCGGAAAAGTCGGGGAAATTGACAAGGCGATAGCGGATGCCCGCTTGGCGTATGACGCTCAATTGGCAGAGTTGAAAAATAGACTCCCAAGATTAGCGGTCAGTAAGAACTTTAATCTTTCCCCCAATGCTGACGGAACACTGATTGAAAATTGGGGGATTCATGCTGAAGTGACGCCCACTAAGCTGCGAGCTATCACCCCTGTGTCACAAGCGGCCGGACGCCCCCAAACTGATGTGGATTTCTTGCTTCAGGTGCAGGCAGATGTGCGTGAGCAATATCCAAACTTTGATATCAGGGCGAGCGACTATTGGCGTACGTTTGTATATCTGTGGCAAATGAAGTGGTCGGTGTCAGGAGTTAGTCCTTGGCTCGCGTTCCCTTACACGGTAGATATGGCGCTCGCGAATGGCTCTGGTGCAGTACCGCAGAACTCCTACCTGACCGTAGGCGCGTTCGTGCGTCTTTTGGAAGGTAGCGTTTCCGGAGCATGGAGCAATGGCGTTGAAAAGGGCAAGTGGCGTTGGTGTTCCAGTGTAATTTCTCCTACAGAATTGTTTGGAACTTATTACCATCTGCACCCGATGCGCACCTCATCAACTGGCGTTGTTGAGGTGATGCTGGCAGGGGCTTGCACAGGCGTTGTAACCAACCCAGGTGATTGGGGAACGATGTTGGCTCTAGGCTGAGGAGAGAATATGAAACCACTATTTATACCTGCTGAACTTCATCCGATTATCAAGTGGGAAATGATTCGTAACGCAAGAGATCAAGACTTGTCGGCGAGTGATTATGCAGCAATGCCAGACTATCCGATGCTAGACACCCATAAACTCATATTTGCTGAGTATCGTCAGAAACTGCGTGATATTCCAGATCAGGGAGGAGATCCAGACGCAGTTCTCTGGCCATCCAAACCCGACTTCCTGAAATAACTGATAACCGCGAAAGCGGTTTTTTTTCGCCTCCCAAAGCCCCTCCCGCAGGGGCTTTGGCGTTTTCCACCTGGAGAATTTCACCATGCCCACCCGCCAAACCTACACCGTCCTCATCCCATTCCCCATCGGGGGTGGCCACTGGTCCACCGCCGGCGAGGAACTGGAACTGCTGGACGTCGAAGCATCCGCGCTGCGCACCGCCGGCCGTCTGGAACTGACCAGCGTCCTCAACTCCACCCCCAAGAAGGCTGAATAATCATGGCTGAGGTTTTGAACTTCGAGCACAACGGCATCACCGTCAACGCCACCGAATCCCCCGAGGCCATGGGTGGCCTGGGCGATAACGTGATCGGTCTGGTCGGCACCGCGCCGAACGCCCACGGGTCGATCCCGAAAAACGCGCCGTTCCGTATCAACAGCTTCACCACCCAGGCGCTGCTGGACCCCACCGGCACTGAGTCGGGCACGCTGTTTCAAGCGGTGTACCAGATCCTCAAAGTGGTGAAGGTGCCGGTCTACGTGGTGATCGTGGAGGAGGGCGCAACCCCGGCCGACACCCTCAACAACGTGATTGGCGGCAACGAACCCGTCACCGGTCGCAAGCTGGGCCTGGCGGCCCTGAGCAGCGTCCCTGAAGACCTGACCATCATTGGCGCCCCGGGCTTCACCGGCACCAAGGCCGTGGCCAGCGAGTTTGCTGCCTTCGGCAAGCGCATCAAGGCCCGTGTGGTGCTTGATGGCAAAGACGCCAGTGTTGCCGACCAGGTGACCTACAGCGGTGAACTGGGCGGTGCCGACCTCGGCTTCGACCGCTGCCTGCTGGTACACAACATGCCGTCGGTGTACTCCAAGGCGGCGAAGAAAAACGTGTTCCTGTCGCCGTCGTCCCTGGCCATCGCCGCACTGGCCAAGGTCAAGCAGTGGGAAAGCCCGGGCAATCAGGTGACCTTCGCTGAGGACGTTTCCCGCGTGGTCGAGTACAACATCCTCGACACCTCCACCGAAGGCGACCTGCTCAACCGCTATGGCGTGAGCTACTACGCCCGCACCATCCTCGGCGGCTTCTCGCTGCTGGGTAACCGTTCCCTCACCGGCAAGTTCATCAGCTACGTCGGCCTGGAAGACGCCATCAGCCGCAAGCTGGTCAAGGCCGGGCAGAAAGCCATGGCCAAGAACCTCACCAAGTCCTTCATGGACCAGGAGGTCAAGCGCATCAACGACTGGCTGCAAACCCTGGTCGCCGACGAAACCATCCCCGGCGGCAGCGTGTACCTGCACCCGGAATTGAACAGCGTCGAGAAGTACAAGAACGGCACCTGGTTCATCGTCATCGACTACGGCCGCTACGCGCCGAACGAACACATGGTTTATCAACTCAACGCCCGCGATGAAATCATCGAGCAGTTCCTGGAGGACGTTCTCTAATGTTTACCAACCGAGTCAGACAGGCCATTGCGGCCACCCTTCAAGGCCTGCCATTGTCCGCGACCGTTGAGGAATTCACCCCGCCGAAGATCGAATTCGATATGGAAGCCATGTCCGGTGGCCGCTTCATTGCTGAAGAAATGGCCAAGAGCGGCAAGGTGCTCAATGCCACCTTGATCCTGCAGGGGGCCGGCCCGGAAATCATGCTGGCCCTGGGCGTACGCACGGGCGACGACATCCTGCTGAACGTGCGTGAGGCCGGTCAGGATCAGGACGGCAAGACCTATTTCACCTACCACACGGTCGGCGGCAAGTTGAAATCCCTGGGCGAAGCCAAGCTGAAAATGGGCGAAAAGGCGCTCACCACGTTGGAGCTGTCGTGCCGCACCTACAACCGTTTGGATAACGGCATTTCGGTGATCGACATCGACGTACGCACCCAGAAATTCGTACTCAATGGCGTCGACATTCTCGGCGACGCCCGCCGCGCCGTACTGATGCCCTAAACATTCCGGCAACCTGAAGCGCGCACGGTTTATGTGGGAGCTGGCTTGCCTACGATGGCATCCCCTCGATTCAGCAAATACACCGAGTCGCCTGCATCGCGGGCAAGCCCGGCTCCCACATTGACCGCGCCCGGCTTCACGGTTGCGCTGCTTTTATCCCACTTTCATCAAGGAATAGCCCCATGGCCTGGATGCCACCGCTGCACCGCCTGCTGTCCCCGATCACCGCCGACACCGGCGCTGCGATCGAGCAAGTGCAACTCAAACCGCTGTTCTACGCCGCGCAGAAAGACGCGCTGGCCCGGGCCGGTGATGACGAGGACGACCAGTTTTTCGAACTGGCGAAACTCGCCACCGGCCTGTCGGAAAAAGAGCTCGACCAACTCAAGCGCCCGGACTACGTGAGCATTGCGCAATACGTGCATGAAATGTCGACTCGCCCGGCGTCGTTCTTCCTGCAAACGCACGAAGAAAGTCGCCACGACCAACCCGTCCAGTTGCTGCTGCCGCTCAATGCCGCCGGCCGCACACTGACCGAACTGCCCCTGGAAATGCCCGCCCTGCGTGCCACCAAGGTGATGAAAAAAATCGCCACCAACAAAGAGCGCGCCGAGTTCATCACCGCTCACTGCACCGGCCTGATGATCCCTGACCTGGGCGACTTGACCGTGCCTGACTGGACGCAATTGCAGGAGCGCATCGACGATTTTTTAAATCAACCGGCGGACTTCTTTCGCAGCGCGACATCGAAGTGATCCTTGATGTGGTACCGCTGGTTTACTCGGTAAATGAAGCGGACATCCTCGATTGGGATGCCGCAAAAGCGTTGCGCCGCTACGACATCGCGATCACTCGCCTTGGCGTCAAACAGGAGTAAGCGGGATGCAGGACAAGTATTCGCTCGCATATGCCATGGTCAAGGATAGCCAGGGTGTATTCAGCAACGCAGGCGGCGCGAAGGGTGCCGGTAGTATTAACCCAGGCCAGTGGGTATCTGAAAATCATGCAGAGGCGGCGCCATTGTCCTCGATGGGCCTGGCGCTGACCAATGCCGGCTTGCAACTCAATGGTCTTTCGCTGTCCCTGGGATTACTGCGCGATGATGTGGACGCGCTGCAAGCCTCCTTTTCGCAGCTTAAGACGATGGGCATTGAACCGCCCAAACTTGAAAAGCGCAGCGATGAGAAGACAACCACCGAAGCTAAGTCGAGCACATCGCAAGAACTGCGGGTGATCCGTGAAGCCATGACGCTGCGCGACGTAAAGAGCCTCGATCCGGTCGCGGCCTTTCAACACTCGTTTGCTGTGCCAGCTATCAAGGAAAAAACCATAACGCAACTGCGCGAAGCGTCCTCAATGAGCGAGGAGCGGCTCTCCACGACGCTCAAGCCTGCACCGGTACTCTGGGAAGACGTGTGGCTCCAGACCAAGACCGACGTGATGGACGGAGCCAATGCTTGGGCCGGCACATCGCCGGCTGCCGCCACCACTGTGAAAACCGCTGAGGCGGTGATTCTCCCGGTGTTTTCACCTGTGTTTACCGACTTTTTTTCGGGTTTGGGAGATACGATAAAAAGTCGGGTGACTAGCAATGTGGTCGACGTGACGCTGGGCAAACTGCCTTGGGGACTCAGCAAACTGTTCAAGAGCGACGGCTTTAAAAAAGATCAGTCGTGCTGCTGTGCCACTGCAACCCAAGCCTCACTGAGCAGTCGCCGCTCCAGTCGCAGAGGCTCTTCTGCCAGGAAAAAGGGTAGCAATAGGCCCAACTCGCAGAAAAACCAGAGGGCGCGCAACACGCAGAAGAGACGGGAGGCGCAGAAGAAACAGGCCTCTGTGGCGAGGCCGGTGATTACAAAGCGGGCACCTGTGAAAAGCGGTGTCGTGATGTCGACGCTACGCAGCCTGTCTGAGCGCTTCATAAAACCCTTATTCCCGGCGCAGTCCAATGGTTTCCATGCCGGAGCACCCGGACAAGGCTTGCAGTCGCACAGCGTCCAGGTAAATAGCCGAACCACCAGCACTGATCTGCGTCATTCGATATCAAGTGGAACGCCGGGGCTGGTTGAAGCCTTGGAACGCGGGGGCGTGCCCCTGCTCTCCGAAGTTCGCGCAACCACCCAACCACACACGGCGCCCCCCAGCCATGAGCGTTCAGCCGTGCCCGTGGTAACTCATCCTCCAAAAATACCTACCTCTGGGCTGTTGGGCGCGATGAGTAAGCTGGAGTCTGCCGGCGCCCGCCGCCTTGGCCCGCTGAAGTATGTCGACACCGCCGTTGACGTGGTCCAGGGCGTACGCAATGGCGACGCCAAGGCCGTCGGTGCTGGCCTTAGCACCGCTGGCGGCGCCTGGGCAGGAGCATCCGCCGGCGCCGCGCTCGGCACCCTGGTTTTCCCTGGTATTGGCACCGCAGTCGGCGGCGCCATCGGTGGCTTGCTGGGCAGCGAAGCAGGCAGTTGGCTGGGTGACAAACTGTTCAGCTCAAATGATCGCTTGCCTGCGCCTAACGCGCTTAGCAAGGAACTCAACAGTGCCCGCACCGACAACGTCCAGGTCACGCTTTCACCCAGTATCCAGATCACCGGCGTCAACCTCGCCGATGCCCAGCAGGTCGTCAATCAGGTGATCCAGGCCCTGCAGTTCCAATGCCTGCCGATGGTGACCGACACCCTGGGCATCCGACGTAATGCGGCACTGGCCGATCCATCAGGAGGTGATTGATGCGACAACAAATGGTGCTCGGCGACTTTATTTTTGGCCTGTCCCGAGGGTTCGCCTATTCCACGCTGTCCCGCGCCAGCGATGGCGGCTGGCAGGACCTGGCGATTATCGCCAGCAAGCCGCAGTCGCGACAGAACGGCCAGAAGCTGGAAAAACTGACCTTCGGCGGTACCGCGATGTACGCCGTGGGCATGCAGCGACTGGACGAACTGCGTGCCTTGCAGAATGCCCGCGCGCCGCTGCCGTTGGTCGACGGTATCGGCCGCAATTGGGGCCTGTGGCGGATCAATTCGGTGACGGAAGCCCAAAGCAACGTGATCGATGACGGCACCGCCATGGTCATGACCTGGACCCTTGAACTGGAGGAATTCGTCAATGCGTAGAGTGCGAAGTATTGCCGGGGATTCGGTCAACCTGCTGCTCTACCGGGAGCTGGGCCGTTGCGACGATAGCGCGGAGGAAACGCTTTGGCGTCTGAACCCTGAGCTTGCCGAGTACGGCCCGGTGCTGCCGGCAGGTGTGTGGGTGATTGTGCCTGAGCTGGCGTCGCGGCCTTCTGCCGTGCGTCCCGTTTCGGCCTGGGATTAAGGAGGCGACATGGCACAGGGATTTACCCCCAGCGTGGAATTTTACGGCGCCAATGCGGCGCTGCTCAATCAACGCTTGATGCATTGGAGTCACACCGATGCGGCGGGCATTGAGGCCGATCGGCTGGAACTGACCCTCAATATCGAGGGCCTGGAGGGCTTGCCAAGCCTGAGCGGTAAGATCGGCCTGCGAGTCGGTTATCAGGAGTCAGGACTGGTGGAGAAAGGCGAGTTCGTGATTACCCAAAGAACGCCGGTGCTGTTTCCCATGCGCTTGATGATCGTCGCCACTGCTGCACCTTTCAGCGTGCAGGATGCCAGTGGCTATCGTCAGCGTCGCTCTGCCAGTTACGGGCCGACCACCCTGGGCGCACTGTTTCGCCAACTGGTCAGTCGCCACGGCTACTCACCGCGCGTGGCGCCCGAGCTGGACGGGATCGCGATTGCCCACGTCGACCAGTCCAACGAAAGCGACATGGCATTCATCACCCGTTTGGCCAAGCGTTATCGTGCGGTGACCAAGCCGATCAACGAGCTGTATGTGCTGGCGGAAGCCGGGCGGGTCAAAACGCTTTCCGGTCAACTGTTGCCGGACGTCACGTTATCGGTGACCCGCGACAATCGCCCCGGTGAACCGGCCTTCATCACCGCCACGCTCGACGAAAAATCGCGCTCGAAGTACATGGGCAGTCGCGCTGCCTGGTGGGATGCCGCAGCGGGCAAGCAACGTGTGGCCCAGGTTGGCGTCGCGCCGTTCAAAACACTGCGCCAGCGCTATCAGAACCAGGCCGAAGCGCAGTCCGTTGCTGAAGCGGAATTGCGTCGGGTCGGCCGCGAGGGCCTGACATTGATGATCGATTGTCCGGGTAACCCGCTGCTGGCCGCCGAAGGTCTGTTGCTGTTGGATGAGTCCTGGCCGTCGTACATGCAGGGCCGCTGGTCGATCAATAAGGTGACGCACGTGGGCGACCCGGCGACGGGCTATCGCAGTTCCATCATTGCCGGCGGTTTGTCGACATAGGCTTTTTCCAGAGTAACAACCATGGTGATATCACTCGCGCAGCTTATTAATGTCATGCCCTTGTCCCGCCCCAGAGCGGGCTTTTTTTTAACGGCGTTGAATGACGCCAGCGTCCTTTATGAGATCAATACCGCAAAACGCTGGGCGGCGTTCCTCGCACAGATCGGCCACGAGTCCGGCCAACTGCGCTATGTGCGCGAACTGGGCAGTGATCAATACCTCAGCAAATACGACACCGGTACCCTGGCCGCGCGCCTGGGCAATACGCCCCAAGCCGATGGCGACGGCCAGAAGTATCGGGGCAGGGGACTGATCCAGGTCACCGGGCGGCGCAACTACCTGGCCTGCAGCCAGGCACTGTTCGGTGATGACCGTCTGTTGCAACAACCTGAACTGCTGGAGCAGCCGCAGTGGGCCTGTGCGTCTGCGGCGTGGTTCTGGCAGAGCAATGGCCTGAACGAGCTGGCAGATATAGACCAGTTCACCACCATCACGCGGCGTATCAATGGCGGACTTAATGGCCTGGAGGATCGTTTGCAATTATGGGAACAGGCGAAGGCGGTGTTATGCGCTTTCTAGCGGTGTATCGACTGATCGGTTTCGGCCTGTTGATTGCCGTGGTGTGGCAGGTGCAGGCCTGGCGTTTGGGGGCGCAGCTTGAGCGCCAGTCGGCAGACCATGCACAGGCGCTCAGCCAGCAAAGCCAGGCGGCGTTGCGCCAGCAACAGGCAGAACAGGATAAACGCCTGGCCCTTGAGCAGCAGCTCAGCGCCAGCGACAAACAACATGCACAGGAGTTGAGCGATGCCCAACGTAACCAGACTGCTCTGCGTGACCGCCTGGCCACTGCTGATGTGCGGCTGTCAGTCCTTCTCGACCCCGCCGACGCCATCAGTTGCAGTGCAGTGCCTGCCCCCACCGCCACCGGCAGCGTGGTTCATGCAGCCCCGCGAGCCCGACTTGACCCGGCGCATGCTCAGCGAATTATCGGCATCACCGACGACGGTGATAACGCCCTGATCGCCTTGCGTGCGTGCCAGGCCTATGTGCGAGCGATTGTGCGTTAGCGTCTTGATGCACGCTGCAACTTGCATGGTTGATTGGCTCCTGTAGGGTAGGTGAACGCCCGCCCACTCCCGGAGACGACCGTGAACGAAATCACCCAGCTTGCCGCTGAACTTGGCCGCCGTTTGCAGGTGCTCAATGCCCATGTCACCACGGCCGAGTCGTGTACGGGCGGCGGCATCGCAGAGGCCATCACGCGAATCCCCGGCAGCTCGGCCTGGTTCGAGGCGGGTTATGTCACCTATTCCAATCGGCAGAAGACTCGGCAATTGAATGTGCCGGAGCCGTTGTTCGCCAAGGTTGGGGCGGTCAGCCAGCAGGTAGTGGAAGCGATGGTGCGTGGTGCGCAGGAGAAAAGCCTGTCGCGCTTTGCCGTGGCAGTCAGTGGCGTGGCCGGCCCCGATGGTGGTTCGCCGGACAAACCGGTGGGCACCGTCTGGCTGGCGTGGGGGGTGGGTGATGAGGTGTCGGCGCAGTTGGCGCACTTTCCCGGCAACCGGGATGAGGTCCGCCGACAAACGGTAAAGGCCGCGCTGGAGGGCTTGTTGCGACGAGCTGCAGCAGAAATGGAAAATCAGGGGTAGGCGATCTCTGATCTTTGTGGAACAATACTGTCTACTTATACAGGTGTTGGCCGCCAGGCCTTATTGATTACGTGAGGACTTTAATGGACGACAACAAGAAGAAAGCCTTGGCTGCGGCCCTGGGTCAGATCGAACGTCAATTCGGCAAGGGTGCCGTAATGCGTATGGGCGATCACGACCGTCAGGCGATCCCGGCTATTTCCACTGGCTCTCTGGGTCTGGACATCGCGCTCGGCATTGGCGGTCTGCCAAAAGGCCGTATCGTCGAAATCTACGGTCCTGAATCTTCCGGTAAAACCACTCTGACCCTGTCGGTGATTGCCCAGGCACAAAAGATGGGCGCGACCTGCGCATTCGTCGACGCCGAGCACGCCCTCGACCCCGAGTACGCCGGCAAGCTGGGCGTCAACGTCGACGACCTGCTGGTTTCCCAGCCGGACACTGGCGAGCAGGCCCTGGAAATCACCGACATGCTGGTGCGCTCCAACGCCATCGACGTGATCGTGGTCGACTCCGTGGCAGCCCTGGTACCCAAGGCTGAAATCGAAGGCGAAATGGGCGACATGCACGTGGGCCTGCAAGCCCGTCTGATGTCCCAGGCGCTGCGTAAAATCACCGGTAACATCAAGAACGCCAACTGTCTGGTTATCTTCATCAACCAGATCCGTATGAAAATCGGCGTGATGTTCGGCAGCCCGGAAACCACCACCGGTGGTAACGCGCTGAAGTTCTACGCGTCGGTCCGTCTGGATATCCGCCGTACTGGCGCGGTGAAAGAAGGTGACGAAGTAGTCGGTAGCGAAACCCGCGTTAAAGTCGTGAAGAACAAGGTCGCTCCGCCGTTCCGTCAGGCTGAGTTCCAGATTCTTTACGGCAAGGGTATCTACCTGAACGGCGAGATGATCGACCTGGGCGTGCTGCACGGTTTCGTCGAGAAGTCCGGTGCCTGGTATGCCTACAACGGCAGCAAGATCGGCCAAGGCAAGGCCAACTCGGCCAAGTTCCTGGCAGAGAACCCGGATATCGCGGCCACGCTTGAGAAGCAGATTCGCGACAAGCTGCTTACCGCAGCGCCGGATGTGAAGGCTGCCGCCAACCGTGAGCCGGTTGAAGAAGTGGAAGAAGCTGACACTGATATCTGAAGCAAACGATGACCGTTGTATTGGATACACTCGTCGCCGTTCGGCGCACTGCAATGGACCTGCTCGCTCGCCGCGAGCATGGTCGGGTCGAGCTGACGCGTAAATTGCGTCAGCGCGGCGCAGAGCCCGAAATGATCGAAACAGCCCTGGACCGTTTAACGGAAGAAGGGCTGCTGTCGGAATCCCGTTATCTCGAAAGTTTCGTGTCCTATCGAGCCCGCTCCGGTTATGGCCCTGCGCGAATCCGCGAAGAGCTGAGCCAGCGTGGTCTGCAACGTGCCGATATCGACCTTGCCCTGCGCGAGTGCGGTATCAGTTGGCAAGCGCAGCTGGAAGACACCTGGCGTCGCAAGTTTTCTGGCCATCTGCCAATTGATGCCAGGGAGCGCGCGAAGCAAGGGCGTTTTTTGAGTTATCGCGGTTTTTCGATGGAGATGATCAGTCGTTTGTTAAGCGGCCGGGATATGGACGATTGAACAGCATATAAGTAGGTGGGAGGGTTAAGTCTCTTCGTACCTTGAACGCGCTTGTAGTTAGAGCGCGGTGCAGAAAAAGCCCACTATGAAAATAGTGGGTTTTTTTTGTTCCAGAAATTCGTTGAGTCACAAAAATCGGAGCTTCGCTTTGATCCGCCATAAAGGAGTCCCATGAAACAGAAAGGAATCAGTATGAAGAAGATCATCATCGCGCTTATGTGCCTATTGTCTGCCGCAGCCCATGCCGAAAAATACTCTACCTATGCAGAGTCTCCTGGAACTGCTGTGGGATTCGTGACGTCAGTCGTTGACTATAGTCCTGGAAGTGGGGCATCTGGTGACGGCGCTATTCAAAGTAATGCAGTGGGCACGCCGGATGGTAAGTACCTGTCCCTGGGAAAGAGTGGCAGCGCAGTATTTAAAGTGGGCCCCAATGCGCTCAAGGCTGATGGTACTTCAGCTGTCGACATCTACGTGTATGAGGCTGGCTGGTGGGATTCATTTGATGTGTACGTCTCAGCCAATGGCGTGTCGTACACCAGGCTGACACCCACGATTGTCTCCCAGGCATCCGGTGGTTCAGGCTCTTGGGCAGGTTTCAATATCGACGGACAAGTCGATAAGGTGCTTGCTTATCCTTATGTGAAGGTGGTCGACACCAGCAACAGCACCAGTGTAATCCCGGGCACCGATGGCGCCGATGTCGATGCCATCATGATTACAAGTGCTGCCGAGCCGGTAGGCAACAATGTGCTTTATGATACCGACACGCTTAACGGTGACACCTACAACCTTTATGCAGATGCGGACTCTGGTGTTGTAGGGGTAAAAGTCATTACATCGAACGGTGCGGTTACCTATATTCCATTTTCAGCGGGTAACACGCTGACACCCATCGCTGTTTCCGTCCAGTCTGATGTGAACGGTGATTCGGTAAATGACATTAATGTACTGGCAACTCGTAAATCCGATAATGCGCAGCTCAATATCTACCGTGATTTGACTGGCGCGTTCATCAAGACCGTTGATAATTCCGCCATCAAATAATGCGTGTAAAAAATGTGGGAGGGGGCTTGCTCCCGAAAGCAGTGTTTCAGTCAGTACAACGGTGACTGAACTATCGCTATCGGGAGCAAGCCCCCTCCCACATTGAGTGTATTTGGCAAAATTTAAAGCACTGTGCAGAAAAGGCCCACTATGAAAATAGTGGGCCTTTTTTTTTGCTCAAAAATCAAGCTGGTTCCGGCGCCACTCGCTGCTGCGCTTTCCCCTGGGCCTCTGCCCAGTTCTCCGGCAAGTTGATGTAATCCACCAGCTCACGCAAACGGCCTTGATCGCGACCATTGAAGTTGAACACCAGTCGCGTCAGGTGGCTGAACCCCGGTTCATCGTGATCTTCGCCGGTGTAGGCCCGTTGCTGGAATTCTCCGCTCAAGCGCAGGCTGGCGAACTCATCCTGCAGGTGAGCCATTGCACGCTCGCTGAGGGCGTGATGCATGCGCAGCACAAACTCGCGCTTCAGCCAGCGTGTGGAATGGAAGTTGGCATAGAACTGGTTGATTTCTTCCACTGCTTCTTCTGCGCTGTACACCAATCGCACCAGCTTGAGGTCGGTGGGCAGGATATAGCGGTTGGCTTCCAGTTGGCTGTGGATAAAGTCCAAAGCGCCTTGCCAGAAACCGCCTCCCGGCGCATCCAGCAACACCACGGGTACCAGTGGGCTTTTGCCGGTCTGGATCAGCGTCAATACTTCCAGCGCTTCATCCAGCGTGCCGAAACCGCCGGGGCACAGCACCAACGCATCGGCTTCCTTGACGAAGAACAGTTTGCGGGTAAAAAAGAAATGGAAGGACAGCAGATTATCGGTGCCATCGATGGTCGGGTTGGCGTGCTGTTCAAACGGCAGGGTAATGTTGAACCCCAGGCTGTGCTCCAGGCCTGCACCTTCATGCGCCGCAGCCATGATGCCGCCACCGCCACCGGTGATGACCATCAGGTCCGAGCGTGCAAGGGCGGCGCCGACTTCCCTTGCAAGTGCGTACAACGGACTTTCCATCGGCGTCCGGGCTGAGCCGAACACGGTTACCTTGCGCCGGCCCTTGAACTGCTCCAGCACGCGAAAGGCATGGTCCAGCTCGCGGATGGCGCGCAGGGTGATTTTGGCATTCCAGCGGTCCCGATCGTCCTGGGCCATGCGCAGGACGGTAAGAATCATGTCGCGATACAAAGGGATATTCTGACTGTTGGGAGCGATCAGTTGGAGCTGCGCGTCGACCTGCTGCGTGAGATCAGTCCCGTTTTCTTCAAAGTGACGTAATAGAAGCTCATTCGATTCATAAGGCATTCAACTTCTCCTTTTTTGCCCTGAAAAATATTACAGAACAGCAGTGAAACTGCTGCGAGCGAAAGGATGGGATGGCTTGATCATGGGCCGAAAAACCCTTGGCTGGCAACCGCTTATTGGCGGTCAAGCAAGTGTCTGGCTGTACGGGAGAAACTGACGCGGGGGAGTCACGCGCCCAGGGTCCTGGGCACGAGAGGATCAAGCAGGGCTTACTTTTTCTTTTTCGCGGCGGTCGGTGCCGGGCAATCCGCTTCCACGAACTTGACCGACGCCACAGGGCGGTTGGTCTTGTTCTCGGTAATTTCGTAGCGCATTACCGCGCCCTTGGCCATCAGCTCGCGGTAACCCGGATTCAGGCATACGCTCTGGCCCAGCTGGAAATACACAGCCTTGGGGTTGGCGCGCATCTGTTCGGCGCGGTCAGGCAGAACGCTGAGGTGATCGATCAGTTGCATGCCTTCAACGGTGTAGGCCACTTCCAGGGTTTTTTCGTCGATTTCCCGGGGCAGGTCCTTGTTACTTTCGGCCGCGACGCTTTGCAGCTTCCTGTTCATTTGGGCCTCCAGCAGTGAGGCCGCCTGGGCGCCAACAGGCAGCACCAGCGCGAGGGCGATGGACGGGGCAGCAAGGCGCAGCATGGAACGCAGCATGAAACTCTCCTGATTCGGTTACTGGTGCATAGACCCGCCACAGGGCTGTGCGTTCAGTGGCGCGAGATTATAGGTGAGCCCTGGCCACTACAGCCAGGCGTATCGCTGGTAAACTGCGGCCACTTTTACCTGCCACGAGTTTTTCCCGTGTCGATTGACCCGATTTTGCGGCGCACCCGATGAGCCACGCCGTTTTCCGCCTGCGCACCGAGCGCCTGGCGCGAGCCGTGCGCCCCTTCCTCAACCGTGGTTCGCGCGCCGAACGTTGCCCCAACTGCCGTGTGATTCCCGAGTATTGCCTGTGCGCCTGGCGACCAGCGGTCCACGCCCGGTCGGCCATGTGCCTGTTGATGCACGATGTCGAACCGATGAAACCCAGCAACACCGGCTGGCTGATTGCGGATGTCATTCACGACACCCGCGCATTCGCCTGGTCGCGCACCGAGGTTGATCCGGGTTTGCTCACTTTGTTGGCCGACCCGCAGTGGCAACCCTACATCGTGTTTCCCGGTGAGTTTGTGACGCCTGAGCGGGTGGTCAGTGAAGTTCGCGTGGAGGAGGGCAAGCGCCCGTTGTTCATCCTGCTGGACGGCACCTGGAGCGAGGCGCGCAAGATGTTTCGCAAGAGCCCCTACCTGGAGCATCTGCCGGTGCTGAGCCTGGCGCCGGACCAGCTGTCGCGCTACAAGCTGCGGCGCTCCAAGCGTGATGATCATTTCTGCACGGCCGAAGTTGCAGCCCTGTGCCTGGAGCTGGCCGACGACCTGGTCGCCAGCGAAGTACTCGACGCCTACCTCGACGTGTTCAGCACCCATTACCTGGCCGCCAAATTCCAGTTGCCACTGGACCCGACCGACAACGTCCACACGCGCCTTGTGCCCTTTGTCCCGACGGCAAAGCCATGATGGCAAGGTAACGCCACAACCCGCTAAAATGCCCACGGCGTAGTGCTTGACCCTTCAGGCAGCGCTGAGCAAGCTGGGCGCCGATCAGGGGCCCCATAAAAACAGGATCATTTAATCAATGGCCACATACGAAATCCTGATAGCCGATGACCATCCGCTGTTTCGCAGTGCGCTGCATCAGGCCGTCACTCTGGGCCTGGGTCCGGATGTTCGCCTGGTCGAAGTGGCCAGCATTGCCGAACTGGAAGCACGCCTCACCGAAAAAGCCGACTGGGACCTGGTGCTGCTCGACCTGAACATGCCGGGCGCCTATGGCTTTTCCGGGCTGGTGCTGCTGCGTGGGCAGTATCCGCAGATCCCGGTGGTGATGGTCTCGGCCCAGGAAGACGCTGATGTGGTGGTGCGCTCCAAGGAGTTCGGCGCCAGCGGTTTCATCCCCAAGTCCAGCGCCATGGAAGATATTCAGCAGGCTGTGCGCACGGTATTGGACGGTGATGTGTCGTGGCCGCCGCAGGCGTTTGAAGAGATCAACGTGTCCGACGAAGCCAAGGCGGCCCGTGATGGCCTGGCGAGCCTGACGCCCCAGCAGTTCCGCGTATTGACCATGGTCTGCGAAGGGCTTCTGAACAAGCAGATTGCCTACGAGCTGAGCGTGTCGGAAGCGACCATCAAGGCCCACGTCACGGCAATCTTTCGCAAGCTTGGGGTGCGTACGCGAACCCAGGCGGCGTTGCTCTTGCAACAACTTGAGTCAATTTCGCAGCACTAAGCTGTTACCGCTTCACGCTTTTTTGACTTTGCGTGATCTAGTTTCCCCACTTCTTTGGTTCAGTTGCCTACATCTATGTCGCCTTTCAAGGGTCAAACCGGTATCAAACGTATCTTCAACGCTGGGGGCTATTCACTGGATGGCCTGCGCGCAGCCTTCACCGGCGAGGCGGCCTTTCGTCAGTTGGTGCTGCTCAACGTCGTCCTGGTGCCGCTGAGCTTTTTCCTGAGTGTCAGCCGGGTCGAGCGGGCGCTGATGATCGCAGTGTGCCTGCTGGCGTTGATCGTCGAGCTGCTCAATTCAGCGGTGGAAGCGGCCATCGACCGTATCTCCCTGGACCTCCACCCTCTGTCGAAGAACGCCAAGGACATGGGCAGCGCCGCGCAGTTTGTGGCGCTGACCATGATCGCGCTGGTGTGGGCCGTGATCCTCGTCTGATCCTCAGGCAATACTCGGCAGCACGATCTCGTCGCTGCGCTGGACGCCTGCGGTGAAGGCGCGGCACAGCTCCAGAAACTCGCGCATCGCCGAGGTCTGGTATTTCTGTTTATGCCAGATGAAGTAGAACTGCCGGGCCAGGTCCAGGTCCGGTGTTTCCACCGGCACCAGGCTGCCGCGGCGGAAGGCGTCGCGCAGCGCCAGGCGTGAGATGCAGCCAATCCCCAAACCCGATTCCACCGCGCGTTTGATCGCCTCTGTGTGCTCCAGCTCCAGGCGGATATTCAGCGTGCTGCGGTGATGGCGCATGGCTTGGTCGAAGGTCAGGCGCGTGCCCGAGCCTTGTTCCCGCAGAATCCACGCTTCACGGGTCAGCTCGTCCAGACTGGCCGTGCCGCGTTTAGCCAGGTGATGTTGCGGCGCGCAAAACACCACCAGCTCATCTTCCACCCAGGTTTGCACTTCGATATCCGGGTGGCTGCAGTCGCCTTCGATCAGACCCAGGTCAATCTCGTAGTGCGCCACCTGATGCACGATGTTGGCCGTATTCTGCACATGCAGCTTCACCTGACTTTCGGGGTGCTGCTGCATGAAGCTGCCGATCAGCAAGGTAGCCAGGTAATTGCCGATGGTCAGGGTCGCGCCGACCGCCAGGGAGCCGAAGCCGGACTTGCCGTTGAGCAGGTCCTCGATCTCCTTGGCCTGGTCCAGCAGCGCCACTGCCTGGGGCAAGAGCTGATGGCCGAGGGCGTTGAGGCTCAGGCGTTTGCCGGCGCGGTCGAACAATTGGCAGCTGGATTGACGCTCCAGCTCGGTGATCGAGGTGCTGGCGGCGGATTGCGATAAGGCCAGAAGGCCAGCAGCGCGCGAAACGCTTTCCTGCTGGGCGACGGCGACGAAGACTTGCAGTTGACGGAGAGTAAATCGCATATCGATATAACCGATAACCCTTATCTTAATAATCCAGTTAACAGATATTGTCGCCGCCATTAGAATGCTGTGCAATTGCGCATCCACATCTTTGGCGCAGACCCATTCCCAGGAGTCCCCCGTACATGAGCAACATGAACCACGAGCGTGTCCTCAGTGTTCATCACTGGAACGACACTCTGTTCAGCTTCAAGTGCACCCGCGATCCGGGCCTGCGCTTCGAGAACGGTCAGTTCGTGATGATCGGCCTGCAACAGCCCAACGGCCGCCCGCTCATGCGCGCTTACTCGATTGCCAGCCCGAACTGGGAAGAGCATCTGGAGTTCTTCAGCATCAAGGTGCCGGATGGCCCGCTGACTTCCCAGTTGCAGCACTTGAAGGAAGGCGACGAGATCATCATCAGCAAGAAACCGACGGGCACCCTGGTGCTTGACGATCTAAAGCCGGGCAAACACCTGTACCTGCTCAGCACCGGTACCGGCCTGGCGCCCTTCATGAGCGTGATTCAGGACCCGGAAACCTACGAGCGTTTCGAAAAAGTGATCCTGTGCCACGGCGTGCGTTACGTCAACGAAGTCGCCTACCGCGAATTCATCACCGAGCACCTGCCGCAGAACGAATTCTTCGGCGAGGCCCTGCGTGACAAGTTGATCTACTACCCGACCGTGACCCGCGAGCCGTTCGAAAACGAAGGCCGCCTGACCGACCTGATGCGCAGCGGCAAGCTGTTCACCGACATCGGCCTGCCGCCAATCAACCCCGAGGACGACCGCGCCATGTTGTGCGGCAGCCCGAGCATGTTGGACGAAACCAGCGAAGTGCTGAACAGCTTCGGCCTGAAGGTCTCGCCACGCATGCGTGAGCCGGGTGATTACCTGATCGAACGCGCCTTCGTCGAAAAGTAATACCGAGCCAGTAACAACACAGATCCAAAAAAATGTGGGAGGGGCTTGCTCCCGATAGCGGAGTATCAGTCACCCGAGACAGTGACTGACACTCCGCTATCGGGAGCAAGCCCCCTCCCACATCTGGTTTGCGTGCTATTGAGCCGGCAGCACTTCCAGCACGCAAATCATCCCGGGCTCCGGATAGTGCCAACGCACATCCACATCCCAGAACTGCGCCCCATATTCGCGCTCTGACGTTGGCACCTGATACGCCGGCCTCGGGTCTTGCGCCAGGCACTGCTCGATCAGTTCCACCAGCGGCTCTTCCAGGCGCTGGGCATGGCCTTGCGCCTGTTGCAACGCAGCCTTGAGCCACTGCACGCCGATCAGTTGCGGCGCAGCGCTGGCAACGTCGTTGGTGGCAGTGTCGATGATGTCGGCATACGGCACGTACGGTTTGATATCCAGCACCGGCGTGCCGTCGAGCAGATCGATCCCGGAAATCCACAGGCGGCCCGCTTCCACTTTGTCCAGCTTCACCACCGACTGGCCGATGCCATTGGGCCGATGGGTGGCGCGGGTGGCGAATACACCCATCGACGTGTTGCCGCCCAGGCGCGGCGGGCGCACTTTGAGGCGCGGCTTGTCTTCCAGCGCTTGATGGAACACAAACAGCAGCCACACATGGCTGACCTGCTCCAGGCCCTGCACCGCCTCACCCTTGTCGAACGGCGCCACCAGTTCCAGCACGCCCCGCGCGGCAGGCGCCAATTGCGGTTGGCGCGGAATGGCGAACTTCTCCTTGAAACAGGAGCGCACGAAGCCGACAGGCGAGACGTTGTAGGTCATGGCTTACGCACGAACCCGCAGCGTCAGACCCTTGAGGAAGTTACGCAGCAACTGGTCGCCGCACGGGCGATAGTTGGTGTGGCCGAACTTGCGAAACAGTGCGCTCAGCTCCGGCTTGGACACCGGAAACTCGGCGGCCTTGAGGATGGCGTGCATGTCGTCTTCTTTCAGTTCGAAGGCCACGCGCAGCTTCTTGAGGATGATGTTATTGGTCACCGGCGTTTCGATCGGCTGCGGCGGACGGCTTTCGTCCTTGCCACGCTTGAAGATCACCAAACCATCGAGGAAGTGCGCCATGACTTCGTCCGGGCAGAACACAAAGCCTTCTTCCTCATCTTTTTTGAGGTAGGTCAGCAGGTCTTCCTTGGTCACGTCCATGCCGCCGATCTTGATGATCTCGACCATCTTGTTGTCGCTGATGTCGAGCATGTAGCGCACGCTGCGCAGTACGTCGTTGTGAATCATGGTGGGCAATCCTGATATTCAACTGAGGACACCGCCCAATAGGCGGTGTCGAGAAAAGGGGAGCGGCGTTTAGAACTTCTCTTTGCCGGACAGATAGCGCCATTGGCCCACCGGCACCTTGCCGATGGACACGCCGCCGATACGGATGCGGCGAATGGCGACAACCTTCAGGCCAACGGCTTCGCAGAACAGCGCGATCACGCCCGGTTGCGGATTTTTCATCGCAAAGCGCAGGCGGTTTTCGTTCTGCCAGCTGGCCTTGACCGGCGGCAGTTCCTTGCCCTTGTACGTCAGGCCGTGGTTCAGGCGGTTGAGGCCGTGGGCAACCATGTCGCCTTCGACCTCCACCACATACTCCTGCTCGATCTTGGCGGCATCGGCGGTCAGCTTGCGCAGGATCTTCCAGTCCTGGGTGAACACCAGCAGGCCGCTGGCCTTGGCTTGCAGGTCAGCGCTGGCGGTCAGGCGTAGGAAGTGGCCCTTGAGCGGGCGCTTGCTGAAACGGTGTTCTTCGGACAGCGTCTCGGCGCTGATCGAGGCCATCGCCGTCTCGACATCCACGCCGGCCGGGGCGTGCAGCAGAATGGTCACCGGCTCCGGCACGGTGGCCTTGGCCTCCGGGTCCAGTTCGACCTTCTGCGTGGTGACCTTGAACTGCGGCTCGTCGATCACTTCACCGTCCACCGAGACCCATCCGCCTTCGATAAACAGCTCAGCCTCCCGACGGGAGCAACCGACCAGTTCGATAAGGCGTTTGGAGAGGCGTATGGGGTCAGTCATGACAAGGGCCGTAACAAAAAGGGGCGCCTATTGTACCTGCCTGGCGCCGGTTAATCCCGGCCCCATTTCAGCGCGCTTGAAAATGTGCGAGCGGGCTTGCCATGGATGGCTGACGCAAACGCAGGTGCAGCAACGGATAGGGCTGGCCCAGGCCGTCATGGGCCGTGCGTCCGACCACTTCAAAACCCTGCTTGAGGTAAAACCCCAGTGCCTTGGGGTTTTGCTCATTCACATCAAGCGCCTCGGCATTCAAATGCTCGATTGCATAGCGCAGCAATTGGCGACCCAGGCCCTGGCCTCGGTGCAGCGGGTTGATAAACAGCATTTCGACCTTGCCTGCCGCCACCCCGGCGAACCCGGTGATGCGCTGGCGCGTGTCCTTGGTGCACACCAGCATCACCGCATCGAGGTAGCGGGTGAGCACCAGGTTTTTCAGTAGCGCAATGTAACTGTCCGGCAGGAAATCGTGGGTGGCCCGCACCGAGTCTTCCCAGATGCGCGTCAACTCTGTGTAGTCGCCGGTGTTGGGTGTATGGATGACCGAATGCTCGCGCATGTCTGCTGCTCCTTGCCTCGCTCTGCTCTGATGGGCAAAACAATAGACCCAAAAAAGCCCCGCCTCTTGTCCAGAGGCGGGGCTTTTGTATTTCTTTGCAGATTCAGTCGCGCTTTTCGGCCCACAGGTCGTATTCGTCGGCGTCGGTCACGGTGCACCAGACCTTGTCGCCCGGCTTCAAGCCGCTGGCATCGTCGATAAACACGTTACCGTCGATTTCCGGTGCATCGAAGAAGCAGCGGCCAACGGCGCCTTGTTCGTCGACCTCGTCGATCAGCACTTCGATTTCCTTGCCGATGCGCAGCTGCAGGCGCGCCGAACTGATCGCCTGCTGGTGCGCCATGAAGCGCTCCCAACGGTCCTGCTTGACGTCGTCCGGCACCACGGCCAGGTCCAGCAGGTTGGCCGGAGCGCCTTCCACCGGGGAATACTGGAAGCAGCCGACGCGGTCCAGTTGCGCTTCGGTCAGCCAGTCCAGCAGGTACTGGAAGTCTTCTTCGGTTTCGCCGGGGAAGCCGACGATGAAGGTCGACCGGATGATCAGCTCCGGGCAGATCTCGCGCCAGTTCTTGATGCGCGCCAGGGTCTTGTCTTCGAACGCCGGGCGTTTCATCGCCTTGAGCACCTTGGGGCTTGCGTGCTGGAACGGAATGTCCAGGTACGGCAGGATCTTGCCGGCGGCCATCAATGGGATCAGCTCATCCACGTGCGGGTACGGGTAGACATAGTGCAGGCGCACCCACACACCCAGGCTGCTGAGGGCTTCGCACAGTTCGGTCATGCGGGTTTTCACCGGCGCGCCGTTCCAGAAACCGGTGCGGTATTTCACATCGACGCCGTACGCGCTGGTGTCCTGGGAGATCACCAACAGCTCTTTGACGCCGGATTTGACAAGGCGCTGTGCCTCGTCGAGGACATCGCCCACCGGACGGCTGACCAGCTTGCCGCGCATCGACGGAATGATGCAGAAGCTGCAGCTGTGGTTGCAGCCTTCGGAAATCTTCAGGTACGCATAGTGACGCGGCGTCAGCTTGATGCCTTGGGGCGGCACCAGGTCGATCAGCGGGTTGTGGTCCTGACGCGGCGGCACCACCTGGTGCACGGCGTTGACCACCTGCTCGTACTGCTGCGGACCGGTTACGGCCAGAACGCTGGGGTGCACGTTGCGGATATTGCCTTCTTCCACACCCATGCAGCCGGTCACGATGACCTTGCCGTTTTCCTTGATGGCCTCGCCAATCACTTCCAGCGACTCCGCCTTGGCCGAATCGATGAAACCGCAGGTGTTGACCACCACCACGTCAGCGTCCTGATAGGTGGACACCACGTCGTAGCCTTCCATGCGCAGTTGCGTCAGGATGCGTTCGGAGTCGACCAGAGCCTTCGGGCAACCCAGGGAAACAAAGCCAACCTTGGGGTTGGCCTTTGCGATGGTGGTGGACATGTCTAACCTCGGTATTGAATGACGCCGCCGGTCGGGCACGACAAGGCGGTTGCCGGGCACTGGGTGTGCCTCTGATCAAAAAGTGCGCAATTCTAGCGATGGGCGGCGCGCTTGACCAGCTTTATGCGGGGAAATGCGACGAGTGCTGCGTGGGTATTTTGTAGCCGCTTGCCATGTTCTCAAGCGTGGGCGTCCTGTTCTGAGCGATGCGCGACCACTCTGGACATGCCCACACCTAGCGCCTGTAGTACTTTCAGGAGAGTGGAGAGCTTTGGATCGCCGCCTGCTGCTATTGATCTGTAAAGATTTGCTCTGTTGAGTCCCGTGTTCTGAGACAAGTGGAGCATGCCACCGCGCGCTTCCGCGACACGCCGGACGGCGACGAGGAAGGCGTCCTCACCACCCGCTTCATCAATTTCTTCAAGCGCGACGCAGAGGTATTCGAGCGCAAATGCTTCGTCGTTTCGGAGCATTTCAAGGACGCTGTCTTCATGAGAGCGAGTACCAGTATTCATTGTTGCTGCACCTTGTAGGATTTCCAGAGAGTCTTGGCCTGATCAATGTCGTTCTGCTGTCTGGCCTTTGATCCACCGCCCAGCAGGAAAATAATTCTTCGATCCTGAATTGCGTAATACACGCGAAAGCCGGGGCCGAAGTCGAGTTTCATCTCAAACACCCCACCACCAACCGGCTCGGTCATTCCGAAGTGGCCAAGGGCTGCTCGGTCCAATCGGGTGGTGATTCTTGCTTTTGATCGCTTGTCTTGCACGGTGTCCAGCCAAGCTTGATAGATATCCACACCGTTGGCAGACAGTACGTGCTTCACTTCGTACATAACTAATGTACCTTAAAAGAGACATTTCGATGATTGAGTTTCTATATCGACTGAGCGCGTTATGAAGAGCCTCGATTGAAATAATCAGGTAATCCGGTCGAGAGTTCCGGTTCCGCCGCCCATGCACGACTGCTGAGTGGGGCGAAAATATACGGTCGGCAGTAGGTATGATCAATGAAGGCAAAAAGGCTCTAATACGACTTGATCAGCGAAATGCGACGAGTGCTGCGCTATGCTTCGCGCCTTTACTCACGGGCCAGCCCCGTGAGTCAATAAAACGTCTGTTACGAGAAGTTAAACGGCGCATGCTAGGGTCCGCTCAGGTGCGTTGTTTATAAATGGCCGCAGGTCAAAGGGCAGGAGTGGTTGATGGGTCAGGCAAGTAGTCAGGCGGCGGGTGCCGAGCATTCAAACGCCAAGCCGATAGGCATGCTGGTGGCGGCGGTTGGGGTGGTTTACGGCGATATCGGGACCAGCCCGCTCTATACCCTCAAAGAAGTATTCACCGGCGGTTATGGGGTGCAGGTCAACC
Source organism: Pseudomonas sp. MH9.3 (assembly GCF_034354675.1). NCBI lineage: Bacteria > Pseudomonadati > Pseudomonadota > Gammaproteobacteria > Pseudomonadales > Pseudomonadaceae > Pseudomonas > Pseudomonas sp. MH9.3. Next base: position 5,029,849 of record NZ_CP133785.1, read on the forward strand.
ATGATGGTGTGTTGGGGATTCTGGCGCTGATTTTCTGGTCGCTGATCTGGGTCGTGTCGATCAAATACATGCTGTTCGTGCTGCGCGCCGACAACCAGGGCGAGGGCGGCATCATGGCCCTGACCGCGCTGGCGCGACGTGCGGCGGGGGAGCGCAGGAGACTGCGCAGTTTCCTCGTGGTGTGCGGCCTGTGCGGTGCGGCGCTGTTTTATGGCGACAGCATGATCACCCCGGCGATCTCGGTGCTGTCGGCCGTGGAAGGCCTGGAGCTGGCCTTCGATGGCGTGGATAAGTGGGTGGTGCCCATCGCGCTGGTGGTGCTGGTCGCGCTGTTCCTTATCCAGAAGCACGGCACCGACCGTATCGGCAAGCTGTTCGGGCCGGTGATGGTCACCTGGTTTCTGGTACTCGGCGGCCTTGGCGTGTATGGCATCACCCTGCACCCCGAAGTGCTCAGCGCGCTGAACCCGATGTGGGCCGTGCGTTTCTTCGAGGCTCACCCCGGCATCGGTGTGGCGATTCTGGGTGCAGTGGTACTGGCGTTGACCGGCGCCGAGGCGTTGTACGCCGACATGGGCCACTTCGGGCGCAAGCCCATCGCCCGCGCCTGGTTCATCCTGGTGCTGCCGGCGCTGGTGCTCAATTATTTCGGTCAGGGCGCCATGCTGCTGGGCGACCCTGAAGCCGCGCGCAACCCGTTTTACCTGCTGGCGCCAAGCTGGGCGCTGATCCCGCTGGTGGTGCTGTCCACCCTGGCCACGGTGATTGCATCCCAGGCGGTCATTTCCGGGGCGTTTTCGTTGACGCGCCAGGCGATCCAACTGGGTTACATCCCGCGCATGCACATCCAGCACACGTCCAGCGCCGAGCAGGGCCAGATCTACATCGGCGCGGTGAACTGGTCGCTGATGGTCGGTGTGATCCTGCTGGTGCTGGGCTTCGAGTCCTCCAACGCGCTGGCCTCGGCCTACGGCGTGGCAGTGACCGGCACCATGCTGATGACCACCATCCTGGTGTCGGCCGTGATGCTGCTGCTGTGGAAATGGCCACCGATCCTGGCCGTGCCGGTGTTGCTCTGCTGCCTGTTGGTGGACGGGCTGTACTTTGCCGCCAACGTGCCGAAGATCATCCAGGGTGGCGCGTTCCCGGTGCTGGCGGGGATCGTGCTGTTCGTGTTGATGACGACGTGGAAGCGCGGCAAGCAACTGCTGGTGGAACGCCTCGACGAGGGCGGCCTGCCGCTGCCGATCTTTATCAACAGCATCCGCGTGCAGCCGCCTCACCGCGTGCAGGGCACGGCGGTGTTCCTTACCGCGCGGCCCGACGCAACGCCCCATGCGCTGCTGCACAACCTGCTGCACAACCAAGTGCTGCATGAGCAAGTGGTGCTGCTGACGGTGGTCTACGAAGACATTCCGCGCGTACCCACCGCCCGGCGCTTCGAGGTGGATGCCTACGGTGAGGGCTTCTTCCGGGTGATCCTGCACTTTGGCTTTACCGACGAGCCGGATGTGCCCCAGGCGCTGAAGTTGTGCCATCTGGAAGAGCTGGATTTCAGCCCGATGCGCACCACGTATTTCCTCAGCCGCGAAACCGTGATCGCCTCGCGCATCAAGGGCATGGCGCGTTGGCGCGAAGCGCTGTTCGCCTTCATGTTGAAGAACGCCAACGGCAACCTGCGCTTCTTCAAGCTCCCGGTAAACCGGGTGATCGAGCTGGGCACCCAGGTCGAAATGTAGACCGCAGCGCCCCGGGAGCCGGTAATCGGCTCCCGTGTTTCCTTCTGAACCCTGTGTGATCGACGGTTGTCGACTAGGCTCCAGGCACCGTTGATGTGCCCACAGAACCCGGAAGAGGTGCGCCATGAGTCAACTGCTCGAACCCTATACCCTGCGCCAACTGACCCTGCTCAATCGCATCGTGGTCTCGCCGATGTGCCAGTACTCCAGCGCCGATGGCCTGGCCAACGACTGGCATCTGGTCCACCTCGGCAGCCGTGCGGTGGGCGGCGCCGGGCTGATCTTTACCGAATCCACCGCCGTGACCGCCGATGGCCGTATCACCGCCCAGGACTTGGGTTTGTGGAACGACGCACAGATCGCGCCGCTGCAGCGCATCACCCGTTTCATCGCGGCCCAGGGCGCGGTAGCCGGCATCCAGCTGGGCCACGCCGGACGCAAGGCCAGCACGCACCGTCCGTGGATCGGCAAGCATGGCAGCGTCAAGCCGGAAGACGGCGGTTGGGTGCCGGTGGGGCCCTCGCCGATTGCATTCGACCCGCAGCACACCCAGCCCACGCCGCTGGACGAAGGGCAGATCCAGCAAGTGATTGCCGACTTCGTGGCGGCCGCCAGGCGCGCGTTGACGGCGGGGTTCCAGGTGGTGGAAATCCACGCTGCCCACGGCTACCTGCTGCACCAATTCCTCTCGCCCATCAGCAACCAGCGCCGGGACCAGTACGGCGGCTCCTTCGAAAACCGCATCCGCCTGGTGCTCGAAGTGACCCGCGCGGTACGCGATGTCTGGCCGCAGGAGCTGCCGCTGTTTGTGCGTGTGTCGGCCACCGACTGGGTAGAAGACGGCTGGAACCCCGATGAAACCGTGGAACTGGCGCGCCGCCTGAAGGACCTGGGCGTGGACCTGATCGACGTCTCCTCCGGTGGCACCGCCGCCAACGCCGAAATCCCCACCGGCCCCGGCTACCAGACGCGTTTTGCCGAGCGCGTGCGCAAGGAGTCCGGGATTGCCACCGGCACCGTCGGCATGATCACCGAGCCGGCGCAGGCCGAGCATATCCTGCGCACCTGCCAGGCGGACCTGATCTTCCTCGCCCGTGAACTGCTGCGCGATCCGTACTGGCCCCTGCATGCCGATGACGACCTGGGCGGACGCAAGGCAACCTGGCCGGCGCAGTATCAGCGTGCGACCCATCGCGACCAGCCAATCCACGAGTCCGATCTGCGCGATTGATCCTGCGCAGGCTGCACCAAAAACCCACCCGGGTCCGGTGGGTTTTTCTTTGTCCATCTGTGTGGGAAAAGGCTGTAGGTATTTGTTACCGAAGCAATTTTTTAAGTGAATACTCTAAAAAAATCCCACACCGGACGAGATTGTTTCTACGCTTAGGGTACGTCTGGTTCTGGCCCAGGAAGTCAGTCGGTTTGCCCGCGAAGGTATTGCGCTTTATCGCAGGCAAAGAATGGGCGCAAGGAGCATTTGATCGTTATCAGGAGAAACAGTCCATGGCCAAGTCCTATGGTGTAGCGGGTGTGGTGGCGTGTTTTCTGACCCGCAGGATGTCCCTGCGTAGTCGCAGGTTGAGTTCGGACGAGGCTGAATTGCTGGCGCAATATCGCGCCCTGACCGAGGACGATCAGGTGGCGATGCGGTACCTGGTGGGGGCAATGAAGAGTGTGTCGCGGTTTTAAAACCAGCGAAAATCAACGATGGGAGCGGCGGTGCGACGATTCGACTTGCCCGCGATGACGATTTTTCGGTGTACCTATCCGTTTCTGCGGTAACGGCTGCTGGAGGTTCCGCTCTTACAGCGGGTCACTTTTTGAAGAGCGCAAAAAGTAACCCAAAACGCTTCGCCCCAACACTCGGCACCTCGCTCAGGCTCGGTGTGCCCGAACGCAGGCTTTGGAGCGTGGGCCGCCGCGATGGGCCATCCTTGGCCCAGCGCGGCTAACCCGGCGTCCTGCCGGGTTACCCACGCTCCAAAGCCTGCGTTCGGCCAGCGTGTTTGACGGGGCGCTCCAGATCAAAAGCAAAAGCGTGGCGGCCTTAGAGCCGACCGGTATCGGGGCGTGTGAACGCGATCAACTGTGGGAGCGGGCTTGCCCGCGATGACGGTAGGCCAGTTGCTACATGAACGACTGACTCATCGCTATCGCGGGCAAACCTGTTCCCATATTTATAACCGGCGCCTCACGTGTACTTGCGCTTATCCGGCGCTGGCGGGAAGTACTGGTACAGCCAGGTTTCACTCAAGGTGCGGTCCTGGGTCCGGATAAACAGGCGCAGCTCGACTGGTTCCACGCTGTCGCTGGTGGGGTACCAGTCGAACAGGACGCGATAGCCCTTGATGTTGTCGAGCACCAGCACGCTGAAATCCTTGACCTCACCGTGTGAGCAAGTCACCACCGGCTCGATGCCGGTGCCGGCGGGCAGGCGGTCCAGGCCGCCGCCCTTGAAGTCCACGGCAAAGCGGCGCGCCCAGACTTCGGGGTAATGCTCGCCGGGTGCCCAGCCTTCGGTAAAGCCGCCCATGCCGGAACGGGTCGCGTCGACCTGCGCCAGCGGCGTGCTGACCGGGGGCAGGGCACTCCAGTACAACTTGTAGCCGTAATTGAGGGAGTCGCCGGCAGCCACGGGTTTTTTTGGGGTCCAGAAGGCCACGATATTGTCCAGGGTCTCGCCGGTGGTAGGGATTTCCAGCAGGTCGATCGAGCCCTCGCCCCAGGCGGTGGTCGGTTCCACCCACAGGCTTGGGCGCTTGCTGTACCAGTCCACGGTGTCCTGATAGCTGGCGAACTCATGGTCGGTCTGCACCAGGCCGAAGCCTTTTGGGTCAGTGTCGGCAAACGCGTTGAACTGCAACTTGGCCGGGTTGTTCAACGGGCGGCACACCCACTCGCCATTACCGCGCCACATCGCCAGGCGGTCCGAATCGTGGATTTGCGGGTGGATGGTGTCGCACATGCGCCGCTCATGGGTGCCGCAGCTGAACATGCTGGTCATCGCCGCGATGCCCAGTTGTTCGATGGCGGTACGCGCGTTGATATGCGCGTCGATCGCCATCACCACCTGGTTGGCCTGGCAGTCGATATCGAAGCGATAGGCACCGGTGGCGCTCGGTGAATCGAGCAGGGCGTACACCACAAAGCGTGTGGCGTTCTTTTCCGGGGTCTCGAACCAGAACTGCGTGAAGTCGGGAAATTCCTCGCGTTTTTTCGCGTAGGTATCAATCGCCAGGCCGCGCGCTGACAGGCCGTACTGGCCGGTGGAATCCACCGCTCGGAAATAGCTGGCGCCCAAAAATGACAACACGTCATGGCGGTCCAGCTCCGGCGCCTTGAACAGCTTGAAGCCGGAGAAACCCAGGTCGCCGGTCAGTTGCTTGGTGTCTACCGTGGTCTTTTCATAGTTGAACAGCGACGGGCGGAAATGCACCTCACGGGCTTCGCGGGTCCTGGGGTCGACGCTGTGCATGCGCACCGGCGTCTTGAAACCCATGCCGACGTGGAAGAACTGCACATCCAGCTGGCCGTTCAACTCCTTCCACAGCGAATGATTGCCGTCGTAGCCAATCGCGTTGAAATTTTGCGGGGTCATGTTCGCCAGCGTGGGCGGCAGCACCTGCCGCGTGTCTTTATAGGCTGCGCCGGCGAGCTGTTTGGCCTGGGCCTTGAGCGTTTCAAAATCGAATGCCACGGCCTTGCCATCGGCGGCACGGTTACCGGCCCAGGCCTGCGCGGCCAGCAGGCCACTGGCCGACAAACCGGTGTAAGCCGCAATGGCCATGGACGCTTTGAGCAAATTCCTGCGATGCATAGAGACAACCTGTCGTGAGCAAATCCCGCGCCGTTCCTGGCACGTAATGGATCAGAAATAACGGTTCGGACATGCCTTCGGCCAAACGCAACGGACATTAAACAGACGCCGGATAGCTTAAGCGGTTCGATGGGCAAGGAAAATTGATTGGTGGCACGGTAGTGGCTCTGCATGTGCGACAAGACATTTCCAAACCAGCGAAGGGGTGGCTGCGCACTTCAAACTACACAGGCGGTGTTACATCTGGAAGCACTCTAGCGAGCAGTAAATTTTGCACTTGGTTTTACGCTGAGGTCTGTTTGTCCTATGTACCCAAGTGCCTGGAGGCTATTTATGAATACCCGTGGATTGCTCGATCAGTTGCTTAAATCTGGTCAGGACATGTTGCAAAAAAAGGCTGGTGACCCGCGCAAATCGGATGAGAAAGGCGCGCTGGATGGCCTGCTCGGCAGTGGCGGCCTGGGCAGCCTGCTCGGCGGCGCAGGGGGTGGCGCTCTGGCGGCGGGCGCCATGGGCCTGCTGATGGGCAACAAAAAAGCGCGCAAATTCGGCGGCAAGGCGCTCACCTACGGCGGTCTGGCCGCCCTGGGCGTCATCGCCTACAAGGCGTACGGCAACTGGCAGGCGCAGCAGGCCAGCGCGCCCCAAAGCGAACCGCAAACCATCGACCGCCTGCCGCCGGCCCAGGTCGAGCAGCACAGCCAGGGCATCCTCAAGGCGCTGGTCGCCGCCGCCAAGGCCGACGGACACGTCGACGAGCGCGAGCGCGCGCTGATCGAAGGCGAGTTCACCAAGCTGGACAACGACCGCGAGCTGCAAAGCTGGCTGCACGCCGAACTCAACAAACCCCTGGACCCCGCCGATGTGGCCCGCGCCGCAGGCACCCCGGAAATGGCCGCCGAGATGTACATCGCCAGCGTGATGCTGGTGGACGAGGAAAACTTCATGGAAAAGTCATACCTCGACGAACTGGCCCGCCAACTCCGGCTGGAGCCCGGCCTGAAGGCCGAACTGGAGAAACAGGTGCGTCTGGCTCAGTAACCACAGGCGGTACGCAAATCAAGGTAGGGGAGGCCCCGCTTCTTGTGGCAAGCGGGCTTGCCCTAATGCCGTTCAGTTAAGGAAAATGTGTGGGCTTATTGTGGCGAGCGGGCTTGCCCCGCGTTGGGGTGCGAAGCGCCCCCAATCAGGAAACCCTCGGTATACCTGATACTACGCGGAGGCTGGTTTTGGGGCTGCTGCGCAGCCCAACGCAGGACAAGCCTGCTCGCCACAGGGAATCTTCGCTTAACTGAACGGCATTAGGACAAGCCTGCTCGCCACAGGAATGGGGTTGCCTGAACCGTCAGTCAGTCGTTTTGATACAAGCACACCGCCATCGCAAGCAACCCCCCTCGCACATTCCGCTCAGCTATACTCCCCTCCATTTGAATGGCCCTTCGAGGAATTACTGTGAAGAACTGGACGTTGCGCCAACGGATTTTGGCGAGCTTTGCGGTCATTATTGCGATCATGTTGCTGATGGTCGTGGTGTCCTACTCACGGTTGCTGAAGATCGAAGTCAGTCAGGAAGCCGTCAGGGATGATGCGGTGCCAGGGGTCTACTTAAGCTCCATGATCCGCAGCGCGTGGGTCGACAGCTATTTACAGACCATCGACATCATCGGCCTGCGCGAGGAAAAGACCCTCACCAATTCCGACAAGAATGACTACAAGTCCTTCGAAGCGCGAATTGAGCAGCAGATGGCCAACTATGAAAAAACCGTGCATGACCAGGCCGATCGCATGGAGTTCGACAACTTCAAGGCCGCGCACATCAATTACAACAAGGTTCTGGCCCAGGTGCTGGAACGCGTTGAAGCCAACGACCTGCCCGGTGCCAGCGTATTGCTCGAAGAGCAATTGACGCCGATCTGGACCGAAGGGCGCATGAAGCTCAACGACATCATCACTGAAAACAAGAACGTGTCCGACCGCGCCACGGCGGCCATTGATGAGGCCGTGCTGTCGGCCAAGATCAGCATGGTGGTGTCGCTGATCATCGCCGTCCTCGCTGCCGGCCTGTGTGGCCTGTTGCTGATGCGCGCGATCATGGCGCCGATGAAACGCATCGTCGACATCCTCGAAACCATGCGCACGGGCGACCTCAGCAAACGCCTGAACCTGGAGCGCAAGGACGAATTCAACGCCGTGGAAACCGGCTTCAACGACATGATGACTGAACTGACCGCCCTGGTGTCCCAGGCCCAGCGCTCCTCGGTGCAGGTCACCACCTCGGTCACCGAGATTGCCGCCACCTCCAAGCAGCAGCAGGCCACCGCCACCGAAACCGCCGCCACGACCACCGAGATCGGCGCGACGTCGCGGGAAATCGCCGCCACGTCCAAGGACCTGGTGCGCACCATGACCGAAGTCTCCACCGCCGCCGATCAGGCTTCGGTGGCGGCCGGGTCCGGCCAGCAGGGCCTGGCGCGCATGGAAGAAACCATGCACTCGGTGATGGGCGCCGCCGACCTGGTGAACGCCAAGCTGGCGATCCTCAACGAAAAGGCCGGCAACATCAACCAGGTGGTGGTGACCATCGTCAAGGTCGCCGACCAGACCAACCTGCTCTCGCTCAATGCCGCCATCGAGGCCGAGAAGGCCGGCGAATACGGGCGCGGCTTTGCCGTAGTGGCCACCGAAGTGCGACGGTTGGCCGACCAGACTGCCGTGGCCACCTACGACATCGAGCAGATGGTGCGCGAGATCCAGTCGGCGGTGTCGGCCGGGGTGATGGGTATGGACAAGTTCTCCGAGGAAGTGCGCCGCGGCATGTTCGAAGTGCAGCAGGTGGGCGAGCAGCTTTCGCAGATCATCCATCAGGTGCAGGCGCTGGCGCCACGGGTGTTGATGGTCAACGAAGGCATGCAGGCCCAGGCCACCGGCGCCGAACAGATCAACCACGCGCTGGTGCAGCTCGGTGATGCCAGCAGCCAGACCGTGGAGTCCCTGCGTCAGGCCAGCTTTGCCATTGATGAACTGAGCCAGGTTGCGGTGGGTCTGCGCAGCGGCGTGTCGCGTTTCAAAGTCTGATGAGCGACCTCGCGGCTAAACGCGGCGCCGTTACGGCAGCGAAAAAGGCGTTGTTCCTGCTGTTCCACATCGGCAGTGAACGCTTTGCCCTCAAGGCCACCGAAGTGGCCGAAGTGCTGCCGCGCCTGCCACTCAAGCCCATCGCCCACGCGCCCGCCTGGGTGTCGGGGATTTTTGCTCATCGCGGCGCGCTGGTGCCGGTCATCGACCTGAGTGCGCTGACCTTTGGCACCGCCGCTCAGGCCCGCACGAGCACGCGGCTGGTGCTGGTCAACTACCAGCCGCAATCCTGGGCCGAACCGCGCCGGCTGGGGCTGATTCTCGAACAGGCCACCGACACCCTGCGCTGCGACCCCGCCGAATTCCAGCCTTATGGCCTGGACAATCGCCAGGCGCCGTACCTTGGGCCAGTGCGCGAAGATGCGGCGGGCTTGACGCAATGGATCGGCGTCAATGACCTGCTCACCGAAGACGTGCGTGCCTTGCTGTTCTCTGCCGAGTTGAGCCTATGAGCAACGACCCGCGCTTTTTTGCCTATTTGAAAGAACGCATCGGCCTGGACGTCGCTTCGGTGGGCGAAGCCATTATCGAGCGTGCCGTGCGCCAGCGCAGCCAGGCGGTGCAGGCGCAGACAGCGGATGATTACTGGCAGCACCTGCAACGCTCCCACGACGAACAGCAGGCGCTGATCGAAGCGGTGATCGTTCCCGAGACCTGGTTCTTTCGCTACCCCGAATCCTTCGCAACCCTCGCGCGGCTGGCCAAGGCGCGTCTGGACGAGCTCAAGCAACTGCGCGCCTTGCGCATTCTGAGCCTGCCATGCTCCACGGGCGAGGAGCCCTATTCGATCGCCATGGCCCTGCTCGATGCCGGCCTTGCGCCGCACCAGTTCAAGGTGCAGGGCATGGACGTCAGCCCGCTGTCGGTGGAGCGCGCCCGGCGCGGCGTGTACGGCAAGAATTCGTTTCGCGGCGGCGACATCGACTTTCGCGACCGCCACTTCAGCGAACAGGCCGAGGGTTATCACATCGCCGACCGCGTGCGCGAACAGGTGCGCCTGCAGGTCGGCAACCTGCTTGACCCGGCGCTGCTCGCCAATGAATCGGCCTACGATTTCGTGTTCTGCCGCAACCTGCTGATCTACTTTGACCAGCCGACGCAACAGCAGGTGTTCGATGTGCTCAAGGGCTTGACCCACCTGGACGGCGTGCTGTTCATCGGCCCGGCCGAGGGCAGCCTGCTGGGGCGCCACGGCATGCGTTCGATTGGCGTGCCGCAGTCGTTTGCCTTCAGCCGCCACGCGGAACCGGTCAAGCCGGCGCCGGTGTTTGTACCCATGCCCAATCCCGTGCTTGCGCGCAGCGCGGCACCGATGCCGCTGCCGGTCAAGCCGCGACCGTTCAGCACGGCCAGCGCCCAGGTGGTGCCGATCAAGGCGCCGCCCTCCGACACGGCCGACTTGCTCAGCCAGATCGCCACCCTGGCCAACGCCGGCAAGAGCGCCGAAGCCCGCGCCGCCTGCGAACGCTATTTGAGCAACCACCCGCCGGCCGCCCAGGTATTTTACTGGCTGGGGCTGCTCAGCGATGTGGCCGGCAGCGCCCTGGAAGCCCAGGGTTATTACCGAAAAGCCTTGTACCTGGAACCCCAGCACCCGCAGGCCCTGATGCACCTGGCCGCGCTGCTCGAGTCCCAGGGCGACAGTGCGGGCGCGCGTCGCCTGCAGGCACGTGCCGCGCGCAGCGAGCGAGCTGACAGTGAGTCCAAACGATGAGTAGCACCAAGGCGCTCGACACCGCCGGCCTGGACCTGACCCTGGCCGACACCCAGGCCATCGACGATTGCTGGAACCGCATCGGCATTCATGGCGACAAGTCCTGCCCGCTGCTGGCGGAGCATATTCACTGTCGCAACTGCTCGGTGTATTCGGCCGCCGCCACGCGGTTGCTGGACCGTTACGCCCTGCAACAGGACGACCGCCGCCCGGCGGCGGCCGAGGTCGATGAGGACATCGTCACCCGTTCGCTGCTGATGTTCCGGCTCGGCGAGGAGTGGCTGGGCATCGCCACCCGCTGTCTGGTGGAGGTGGCGCCGCTGCAGCCGATCCATTCCCTGCCGCACCAGCGTTCCCGTGCGTTGCTCGGCGTGGCCAATGTGCGTGGGGCGCTGGTGGCGTGTCTGTCGTTGGTCGAACTGCTTGGACTGGATGCCACCAGCACCGGGGCGACAGGCGGGCGGATCATGCCGCGCATGCTGATCATCGCCGCGCAGGATGGCCCGGTGGTGGTGCCGGTGGACGAAGTCGACGGCATTCACGCGGTCGATGAGCGCACCCTGAAAGCGGCATCGGCCTCCGGCACCCAGGCCAGTGGGCGCTTCACCCAGGGTGTTCTGCAGTGGAAGGGCCGCAGCCTGCGCTGGCTGGACGAGGCACAATTGTTGTCCGCCGTGACCCGGAGCCTCACATGACCCCCGACCAGATGCGCGACGCCTCGCTGCTGGAACTGTTCAGCCTGGAAGCCGATGCGCAAACCCAGGTGCTAAGCGCCGGCTTGCTGGCCCTGGAACGCAATCCCACCCAGGCCGACCAGCTCGAAGCCTGCATGCGCGCCGCGCACTCGCTCAAGGGCGCGGCGCGCATCGTCGGGGTGGACGCCGGGGTCAGTGTGGCCCACGTAATGGAAGACTGCCTGGTCAGTGCCCAGGAAGCACGCCTGTACCTGCAACCTGAGCACATCGACGCGCTGCTGCAGGGCACCGACCTGCTGATGCGCATCGCCACGCCGGGCAACGACGTCTCGCCTGCCGATATCGCAGCCTATGTGGCGCTGATGGAGCGCTTGCTGGATCCGTCGCAGCCCACGGCAAAGATCGCAGCGCCAGCCGAGCCAGCGCCGGCTCCGACGCCTGTCATGGAAACCTTGCCGCTCGAGCCCGAGCCTGAGCCCGAACCTGCGCCGCCTGCTGCCAGCGAGCCCGCGCGTCCGGGCAAGCGCATGACCGAAGGCGGCGAACGCGTGCTGCGCGTCACCGCCGAGCGCTTGAACAGCCTGCTGGACCTGTCCAGCAAATCCCTGGTGGAAACCCAGCGGCTCAAGCCGTATCTGGCCAGCCTGCAACGCCTCAAGCGCATTCAAAGCCAGGGCGTGCGCGCGCTGGACTCCCTGGACGGCCAGCTCAAGACCCTGAATCTGAACCTCGAAGCTCAGGAAGCCCTGGCCGATACCCGTCGCCTGCTGAGCGAAGCCCAGGCCCTGCTGGCGGAAAAAGCCGCCGAGCTGGACGAGTTCGGTTGGCAGGCCGGGCAGCGTGCGCAGGTGCTTTACGACACCGCGCTGGCCTGTCGCATGCGCCCATTTGCCGATGTGTTAGCGGGGCAGGCACGCATGGTCCGCGACCTTGGCCGTACCCTGGGCAAGCGGGTGCGCCTGGAGATCGAGGGCGAAAAGACCCAGGTCGACCGCGACGTGCTGGAAAAACTCGAAGCGCCGCTCACCCATTTATTGCGCAATGCCGTCGACCATGGCATTGAAATGCCCGAGCAGCGCGTGCTCGCCGGCAAGCCTGCCGAAGGCCTGATCCGTCTGCGCGCATCCCATCAGGCCGGCTTGCTGGTGCTGGAACTGAGCGACGACGGCAATGGCGTCGACCTGGAGCGCCTGCGCGGCAGCATCGTCGATCGGCACCTGTCGCCGCTGGAAACCGCCCTGCGTCTGAGCGAGGAGGAGCTGCTGACGTTCCTCTTCCTGCCGGGCTTCAGCCTGCGCGACAAGGTCACCGAAGTGTCCGGGCGCGGAGTTGGCCTGGATGCGGTGCAGCATATGGTGCGGCAACTGCGCGGCGCGGTGGTGCTGGAGCAAACGGCGGGGCAGGGCAGCCGCTTCCACCTGGAAGTGCCGTTGACCCTGTCGGTGGTGCGCAGCCTGGTGGTCGAAGTCGGCGAAGAGGCCTACGCCTTCCCGCTAGCCCATATCGAACGCATGTGCGACCTGGCCCCCGACGACATTGTGCAGTTGGAAGGCCGCCAGCATTTCTGGCATGAGGGCCGGCATGTCGGCCTGGTCGCCGCCAGCCAGTTGTTGCAGCGCCCGCCAGGGCAGAACAATGACGAAACGCTTAAAGTCGTGGTGATCCGCGAGCGCGACGCGGTGTACGGGATTGCCGTGGAGCGCTTTATCGGTGAGCGCACGCTGGTGGTGCTGCCGCTGGATGACCGCCTTGGCAAGGTTCAGGATATTTCCGCCGGCGCTTTGCTCGACGATGGCTCGGTGGTGCTGATTGTCGATGTGGAGGACATGCTGCGCTCGGTGGACAAACTGCTCAACACCGGCCGCCTGGAACGCATCGCCCGCCGCAGCCAGCAGGCCACCGAAGCGCCGCGCAAGCGCGTGCTGGTGGTGGACGACTCGCTCACCGTGCGTGAGCTGCAACGCAAACTGCTGCTCAATCGCGGCTATGAAGTGGCCGTGGCGGTCGACGGCATGGACGGGTGGAACGCCTTGCGCTCCGAAGACTTCGACCTGCTGATCACAGACATTGATATGCCTCGTATGGACGGTATCGAATTGGTCACACTCCTGCGCCGAGACACGCGCCTGCAATCGTTGCCGGTGATGGTGGTGTCCTACAAGGACCGCGAAGAAGACCGGCGGCGAGGACTCGACGCCGGCGCCGACTATTATCTGGCCAAGGCCAGCTTCCATGATGACGCCCTGCTTGACGCCGTGGTCGAACTGATCGGAGGCGCGCGGGCATGAAGATTGCCATCGTCAACGACATGCCGCTCGCCGTCGAAGCCCTGCGCCGCGCCCTGAGTTTCGAGCCTTCGCACCAGGTGGTGTGGGTGGCCGGCAATGGCCTGCAGGCGGTGCAACGCTGCGCCGAACTGACCCCGGACCTGATCCTGATGGACCTGATCATGCCGGTGATGGACGGTGTGGAAGCCACCCGGCAGATCATGGCCGATAACCCGTGCGCGATTCTGCTGGTGACCGTCGACCGCCAGGCCAACATGAGCCGGGTGTTCGAAGCCATGGGCCATGGCGCCCTGGACGTGGTGGACACCCCCGCGCTGGGCGTGGGCAACCCCAGGGATGCGGCCGCGCCGTTGCTGCGCAAGATCCTCAATATCGGCTGGCTGATCGGCCAGCGTGGCAGCCGCGTGCGCGCCGAAACCGCGCCCCAGCGCACCATGGGCAAGCCCCACAGCCTGGTGGCGATCGGCTCCTCGGCTGGCGGCCCGGCTGCCCTGGAAAGCCTGCTCAAAGGGTTGCCGCGGGACTTTCCCGCCGCCATCGTGCTGGTGCAGCATGTCGATCAGGTATTCGCCGCGGGCATGGCCGAGTGGCTGAGCAGCTCCTCCGGCCTGCCGGTGCGCCTGGCCCGTGAAGGCGAGCCGCCACAAAGCGGCGTGGTGCTGCTGGCCGGCACCAACCACCATATTCGTCTGTTGAAGAACGGCACGCTGGCCTATACCGCAGAGCCGGTGAACGAGATTTACCGGCCGTCCATCGATGTATTTTTTGAAAGCGTGGCCAGCCACTGGAATGGCGATGCCGTCGGCGTGTTGCTGACCGGTATGGGGCGCGACGGGGCACAGGGACTTAAATCAATGCGTGAACAAGGCTATTTGACCATCGCCCAGGACCAGCAGAGTTCGGCGGTGTATGGCATGCCCAAAGCGGCGGCGGCGATTGAAGCCGCTGTTGAAATTCGCCCACTGGACAGGATTGCGCCCCGGTTGCTGGAGGTTTTTGCAAAATGATCAATGCCCCAGTCAACGCCGGCCTGCAGGTGGTAATTCAGGTGACTGCACATGAATGACTTACAGATCGATGACATCAAGACCGACGAAAATGCCGCCATGGTGTTGCTGGTCGACGACCAGGCCATGATCGGCGAAGCCGTGCGTCGCGGCCTGGCCCATGAGGAGAACATCGACTTCCACTTCTGCGCCGACCCGCACCAGGCGATTGCCCAGGCGATCCGCATCAAACCCACGGTGATCCTGCAGGACCTGGTGATGCCGGGCCTGGACGGTTTGACTCTGGTGCGCGAATACCGCAACCACCCGGCCACCGCGAACATCCCGATCATCGTGCTTTCCACCAAGGAAGATCCGCTGATCAAGAGCGCCGCGTTTGCTGCCGGTGCCAACGATTACCTGGTCAAGCTGCCGGATAACATCGAGCTGGTGGCGCGCATTCGCTATCACTCACGCTCCTACATGACCCTGTTGCAGCGCGATGCCGCCTATCGCGCGCTGCGCGTCAGCCAGCAACAGCTGCTGGACACCAATCTGGTGCTGCAACGCCTGATGAACTCCGACGGCCTCACCGGGTTGTCCAATCGCCGGCACTTCGACGAATACCTGGAACTGGAATGGCGCCGCGCCATGCGCGACCAGACCCAGCTCTCGCTGCTGATGATCGACGTGGACTTCTTCAAGACCTACAACGACAGCTTCGGCCATGTCGAGGGCGACGAGGCCCTGCGCAAGGTCGCCGCCGCCATCCGCGACGCCAGCAGCCGCCCCTCGGACCTGCCGGCGCGTTACGGCGGTGAAGAGTTCGCCCTGGTGCTGCCCAACACCTCGCCGGGCGGCGCACGGCTGGTGGCCGAAAAGCTGCGCATGGCCGTCGCCGCGCTGAAAATCCCGCACATCGCGCCCACTGAAGGTTCGAGCCTGACCATCAGCATCGGCCTGTCGACCCTCACGCCGGTGCAGGGCACCGATTGCCGGCAGTTGATCATGGCGGCGGACAAAGGGTTGTACATGGCCAAGCATAATGGGCGTAATCAGGTGGGGATCGAATGATCTGAGTGCGCCGCAAATCAACGTGTGAGAGGGGACTTGTTCCCGATAGCGGTGTATCAGCCACGCGGTGGGCGACTGACACGCTGCCATCGGGAGCAAGCCTCCTCCCACTTTTGGCCCGGCCTTTTCGCCAAGCGGGCTGCCGTTTGCGCCTGTTTGCCGTTATACTCGCCGGCTTTCAAAAGTTCGCCAACGAGTGCTGCCCGCCATGGAAATCAACCCGATCCTGAACACCATCAAGGACCTGTCCGAGCGCTCCGAAACTATTCGGGGGTATCTTTGACTACGATCAAAAGCATGAGCGTCTGACCGAAGTCAACCGCGAGCTTGAAGATCCTGCTGTCTGGAACAAACCTGAATACGCCCAGGAACTGGGCCGCGAGCGCTCGGCGCTGGCGCAGATCGTCGACACCCTCGACGAGCTGAACACCGGCCTGGGCGATTGCCGTGACCTGCTGGACATGGCCGTCGAAGAAGACGATGAAGGCGCAGTGGGCGATGTCGTCGCCGAGCTGGCCCGTCTCGAGGAAAACCTCGCCAAGCTTGAATTCCGTCGCATGTTCAGCCATGAAATGGACCCGAACAACGCCTACCTGGACATTCAGGCCGGGTCCGGCGGCACCGAGGCCCAGGACTGGGCCAACATCCTGTTGCGCATGTACCTGCGCTGGGCCGACAAGCGCGGTTTCGACGCGACCATCATGGAGCTGTCCGCCGGGGAAGTCGCCGGTATCAAGGGCGCCACCGTGCACATCAAGGGTGAATACGCCTTTGGCTGGTTGCGTACCGAGATCGGCGTGCACCGCCTGGTGCGCAAGAGCCCGTTCGACTCCGGCAACCGCCGTCATACCTCGTTCTCGGCGGTGTTCGTCTCGCCGGAGATCGATGACAAGGTGGAAATCGAGATCAACCCGGCCGACCTGCGCATCGATACCTACCGCTCCTCCGGTGCCGGTGGTCAGCACGTAAACACCACCGACTCGGCCGTACGGATTACCCACGTACCGACCAACACCGTGGTCAGCTGCCAGAACGAGCGTTCCCAGCACGCCAACAAGGACACCGCCATGAAAATGCTGCGGGCCAGGTTGTACGAGCAGGAAATGCAGAAGCGCAACGCCGCGTCCCAGGCGCTGGAAGACACCAAGTCGGATATCGGCTGGGGTCATCAGATCCGCTCTTATGTACTCGATGCGTCGCGGATCAAGGATCTGCGTACCAACATCGAACGCAGCGACTGCGACAAGGTGCTCGACGGCGACATCGACGAATACCTGGAAGCCAGCCTGAAATCCGGCCTGTAACACCCTATGTGGGAGCGGGGGGGACGCCTGGTCCTTGCCCCGCGATCCCCAGGCCGCAGGCCTGAGGGCAACGAACCTGTGATGGAATTTTTAAAGACATGAGCGACCAACAACTCGACCCGCAAGCCCTGCAACAGGAAGAAAACTCCCTGATCGCCCTGCGCAAGGAAAAGCTTGCTGCCGAGCGCGCCAAGGGCAATGCCTTCCCCAACGACTTCCGCCGCGACAACTACTGCGATGCCTTGCAGAAGCAGTACGTGGACAAGACCAAGGAAGAGCTGGCAGAGGCTGCGATTCCGGTCAAGGTGGCAGGTCGCATCATGCTCAACCGTGGCTCGTTCATGGTGATCCAGGACATGACCGGGCGTATCCAGGTCTACGTCAACCGCAAGACCCTGCCTGAAGAAACCCTGGCCTCGGTGAAAACCTGGGACATGGGCGACATCATTGCCGCCGAAGGCACCCTGGCCCGTTCCGGCAAGGGCGACCTGTACGTCGAAATGACCAGCGTGCGCCTGCTGACCAAATCCCTGCGCCCGCTGCCGGACAAGCACCACGGCCTCACCGACACCGAGCAGCGTTATCGCCAGCGCTACGTTGACCTGATCGTCAACGAAGACGTGCGCCAGACCTTCCGCGTGCGCTCGCAGGTGATCGCCCACATCCGCAGTTTTCTCGCCAAGCGTGACTTCCTCGAAGTGGAAACGCCGATGCTGCAGACCATCCCCGGGGGCGCCGCAGCCAAGCCGTTCGAGACTCACCACAACGCGCTCGACCTGCCAATGTTCCTGCGTATTGCGCCGGAGCTGTACCTCAAGCGCCTGGTGGTGGGGGGCTTTGAAAAGGTCTTCGAGATCAACCGCAACTTCCGTAACGAAGGCGTCTCGACCCGTCACAACCCTGAATTCACCATGTTGGAGTTCTACCAGGCGTACGCCGACTACGAAGACAACATGGACCTCACCGAGGAGTTGTTCCGCGAGCTGGCGCAGCTTGTTCTCGGGACGACCGACGTGCCGTACGGCGACAAGCTGTTCCACTTTGGCGAGCCGTTCGTGCGGCTGTCGGTGTTCGACTCGATCCTCAAGTACAATCCCGAGCTGACCGCTGACGACCTCAACGATATCGACAAGGCCCGCGCCATCGCCAAGAAAGCCGGCGCCAAGGTGCTGGGTTTCGAAGGCCTGGGCAAGCTGCAGGTGATGATTTTCGAAGAGCTGGTGGAGCACAAGCTGGAGCAGCCGCACTTCATTACCCAGTACCCGTTCGAAGTGTCGCCACTGGCGCGTCGCAACGACGACAACCCGAACGTCACCGACCGTTTCGAGCTGTTCATCGGCGGCCGCGAAATCGCCAACGCCTACTCCGAGCTCAACGACGCAGAAGACCAGGCCGAGCGGTTCATGGCCCAGGTGGCCGACAAGGACGCCGGTGACGACGAAGCCATGCACTACGACGCCGACTTCGTGCGTGCCCTGGAATACGGCATGCCGCCCACTGCCGGTGAAGGTATCGGCATCGACCGTCTGGTGATGCTGTTGACCAACTCGCCGTCGATCCGCGATGTGATTCTGTTCCCGCACATGCGGCCGCAAGCCTGACCGAAGTGAAATCCTGAGCCGCCTTTTATAAGGCGGCTTTTTTATGTGGCGTTTATAAGCGTCAAGCAAACAGCGCCAGGTTTTAATCAAATCCAAGGATGTGTGTGGTGAACCGCGTAATGGCTCAAGAAGGCGCCGCCGGCATTGCTGCTGCCGTGGCTGAAAGTGTCCAGTACCAGGGCCGCAAGGCCAGTCGTCGAGGCAGCGAACAGCGCCGGCAGGAGATTCTCGATGCGGCCATGCGCATCGTGGTGCGTGACGGCGTACGTGCCGTGCGCCATCGCGCCGTGGCGGCGGAGGCTGGTGTGCCGTTGTCAGCCACCACCTACTATTTCAAGGACATCGATGACTTGCTCACCGATACCTTCGCCCAATACGTCGAACGCAGCGCCGCGTTCATGGGCAAGCTGTGGGTGCGCAACGAAGGCCTGCTGCGCGAGATGGTCGCTTACGGCGACGGCAGCCCGGCATCGCGTTCGCAGTTGGCCGATGACATTGCGCGGCTGACGGCGGACTATGTGCAGCGCCAGTTGAGCAATCGGCGCGACTACCTGATGGCCGAGCAGGCGTTTCGCCAGGAAGCGCTGCTGAATCCGCGACTGGCCGAACTGGTGCGCTCCCACCAGCAGATTCTGTTGCAGGGCACCGGGCAGTTTTTCCAGGTATTGGGCTCGCGCGAGCCGCAGCAGGATGCCAAAGTGTTGACGGCGATTATCAGTCGGATGGAATATCAGGGCCTGTTGGGCGGTGCAGAGCCGCTGACCAGTGACGAGATGCTTGAGATCCTCAAGCGTTACATGCATTTGGTGTTGGCCTCGGTGTAGCCATGCCTGTGTGCGATCCGCTTTATGTGGGCGCTGGCTTGCCTGTGATGCAGACTCCCGGGTCGTTCAGGCACACCGCGGTGATGCTATCGCAGGCAAGCCAGCTCCCATACTTCATGGAGTACGCAATGAAAGCCTGGCGTGTCGCGGTCACCGTCCTGTCGTTCCTGCTGCTCAGCGGTTGCCTGGTGACCTTCAAAAACCCGCTGCTCACACGCGAAGCGGCGCCCAACGAGTTGCTGGGCAAATGGGTCAGCAGAAACGCCTGGGGCGAGCCGCTGAACATGCAGATTACCCGCGCCGGTGAACAGCGTTACAAAGCCGTGAGCTATCCTTCAGCCAAGCCGGGGCAGCGTGATGAATACCTGTTCAGCGTGTCGCGCCATGGCGGGCGCTGGTACCTGTCGGCGCCGCTGCCGGCCAAGCTGGGCGGGCATTTCATCCTGGCGGGTTTCGAATTCGACGAAAAGCACGAATTAGTGGTCTACAACCTCGACCTTGAGCAGATTCATCAAGCGATGGAACAGAAGACGCTGCAAGGCACTGCCGTGCAAACCGTCGAAGGCGACGGCGTGCTGATCGACAGTCCCATGGAACAGGTCTTCGCCTACCTGGATGACCCGGCCAACGCCGATGTATTCGTGCAAGCCGTACGCTACCGGCGCGCGGGCAAATAACGTTTAAAGAGGAAGCATCGGGTGGACGATTACCAGCAGACGATACGCACCTTGTCCGACCGCATTGTGCTGGCGCAAACACCGATTCGCGTGCTCGATGCCGTGAAGTGGGACGAGAACATTCGCCAGGGATTCCTCAAGGCCAAGGGCAGGGAGATGCCCGCCGTTGATCGCGACTATTACCTGAACCGGCCATTGGCGTTCGATTCCAGCGCGGTCAAGCTTGAGTTCCAGAACATCGAGCGTGACATCACCCGTCGCCTCGGCCAGTTCAGCCCGGTGGGGCAGATCATGCGCCGCATGTGCCGCGAATACCGCATGGTGGTGCGCATGCTGGAAGCGCGCGGCACCGAGGACTTCGGCCTGATCTCCCAGGAACTCTACGGCGCGGCCTCCGACGCCTTCCATGCCGGCGACCCGACCCTGGCCGACCTGGGCCTGATGCTCTCCGACTACCTGAACAATATCGACGGCCGCGGCGACCTCAAGGACGAAGCCAAGACCCTCACCGCCAAGGACGCCGTGGCGCTGCTGCAAACCCGCTTGAATAAAGTGTTTGGCGAGGCCGAAGAGACCATTCGCGTGTTCGAGTCCGATGGCATCGTCGCCGACGCCGCAGCGGGCGCCGACTACATCAAGATCCGCGCCGACGCGATGTTCAACGACCGCGACGTACGTGCCCTGGAAGTGCATGAAGGGCTGGTGCACGTGGGCACTACCCTCAACGGCCAGAACCAGCCGATCTGCACCTTCCTGTCCAAGGGGCCGCCGTCGTCCACCGTGACCCAGGAGGGCCTGGCGATTTTGATGGAGATCATCACGTTCGCCTCCTACCCCAGTCGCCTGCGCAAGCTCACCAACCGCACCCGTGCCATTCATATGGTGGAGGAGGGCGCGGACTTTCTGCAGGTGTTCGAGTTCTTCCGCGAGCAAGGTTTCGAGATTGCCGAAAGCTATGGCAACGCCAGCCGGGTGTTTCGTGGCTCGGTGCCGAACGGGCTGCCGTTCACCAAGGACCTGTCCTACCTCAAGGGCTTCATCATGGTCTACAACTACATCCAGCTTGCCGTGCGCAAAGGCAAGCTGGAGCAGGTGCCGCTGCTGTTCTGCGGCAAGACCACCCTGGAAGACATGCGCACCCTGCGCCAACTGGTCGACGAAGGCCTGGTGGTGCCACCCAAGTACCTGCCCGAGCAGTTTCGCGACATGAACGCGCTCGCGGCGTGGATGTGTTTTTCCAACTTCCTCAACCACCTGAGCCTGGACCGGATCGAAGCGGATTACTCCAATATCCTGTGACCGCACCCTGGAGCAAACGGTAATTTCAGCCAAATCAAGAGGTTTCAACGGATGAGAATCCTCGGCATCCTGTGCCTGCTGCTCACATTGAGCGGCTGTAGTTCCCTGCTGTTCTACCCCGAACCCGGTCTGCCGTTCACGCCGGAGAAAGCCCATCTGCAGTACCGTGATGTCACCCTTACCACCGCCGACGGCGTGAAACTGCATGTCTGGTGGCTGCCGGCCAAGCCGGGGGTGCCGCTCAAAGGCACGGTGCTGCACCTGCATGGCAATGGCGGCAACCTGGCCTGGCACCTGGGCGGCAGTTGGTGGCTGCCGGAGCAAGGCTATCAGGTGCTGCTGCTGGACTATCGCGGCTACGGGCTGTCGCAGGGCAAGCCCTCGTTGCCGGCGGTCTATCAGGATGTGGATGCCGCTTTCAACTGGCTCGACCGGGCCCCCGAAGCCCAGGGGCAGCCGCTGATCGTCCTCGGTCAGAGCCTTGGCGGTGCGCTCGCGGTGCACTACCTGGCAGAGCATCCACAGCGCCAGTCCCAACTCAAGGCGCTGGTGCTGGATGGCGTGCCTGCCAGTTATCGTGACGTAGGGCAATTCGCCCTGAGCACGTCCTGGTTGACCTGGCCGTTGCAGGTGCCACTGTCGTGGCTGGTGCCGGATGCCGACAGTGCGATTACGGCCATGCCCCGTCTTACCGGCGTGCCCAAACTGTTGTTTCACAGCCTGGACGACCCGATTGTGCCGGTCGCCAACGGCATCCGCCTGTATCAAGCCGCGCCGCCGCCGAGGGTGTTGCAACTGACCCGTGGCGGCCACGTGCAGACCTTTGCCGACAAGACTTGGCAAACCGTAATGCTGCGTTATCTGGATGACCCGCAGCACTTCAATGGCCTGCGCCGCCTGGGGGAAATTCCGAACTACCCCGCTCCCCAAGTCGATTCGTCAGAGACTCCGCAATGAGCGAAGAGCGCAACCTGATCCCGCTGATCCTCACCGGCATCGGCACCCTCATCGGTACGGTCGGCTGCCTGTGGTATTACGGCTACCTGCATTTCGCCAAACCCGAAGACGCGTTGCTGCTCAGCGACTTTACCCTGCTCAAAACCGTACCGGGCGAGGACTATAAGGTGTCACTGACCCCGGCTGCCCAAGTGGCGCAGTGTGTTGAAGGTGTGCTGGTGATGTTTGATACCGAACACAAAGGTTTGAGTGGCGTGCTGGTTAACGACAAAAAGCAGGCTGTTCGCTGCATGGGCCAGGAAACACCCACAGTGCGCGAGTAGCGTGCCCCTCACCTAAATCGCCCGATTCCAGAAATATCTGGAACGGTATTGCGTAAGACGCCACTGAGTGACATGTCAGTGTTGCTGGCAGACAACTTACGTATATCGATTCCGGGAGTGTAAACATGATTGGTGGAATGGGCGGAATTGGCGCAATCGCCAAGATGATGGAAATGGCCCAGGGCGCAGAAAAGCTGGGCCAGGGCGGCCAGCAAGGTGCCCAAGGCGCGCAGGACGGCCAGGCAAAACAGGATCCGATGAAAATGCTCATGGAGATTCTGTCCAAGGCCATGGGTGGCGCGCAGGGCGGTGGCGCTGGGGGCGGTGAAGGCGGCCAGATGGACCAGGAGGCGCTTGATAAAATGATGGCCGGTCGCCAAGGCATGGAGGCGATGATGCCGGAGAGTGACAGCGGTCGTAAGGTCGAAGTCTGATCGAAAAAAACCCACCGAAAGGTGGGTTTTTTTTGCAGCGTCAATCGATCAGTTAGCCATGGAAGAACGTGGCTTGACCGGCTGGTTGTCGTTGGAGATGGTCACTTCAACGCGACGGTTCATGGCGCGGCCCGAGGCGCTGCCGTTATCGGCAACCGGGTATTCCTTGCCATAACCCTGGGTCACGATGCGCGAGATGTCCACGCCTTGCTGGGCCAGTGCACGCTGTACGGAAGCCGCGCGGCGCTCGGACAGGCTCTGGTTGTACGAATCGGAACCGGTGCTGTCGGTGTAGCCTTCGACGATTACTTTGCGGTCCGGATTATCGCGCAGGAACTGCGCCAGCTTGGTGATGTTGACCAGGCCAGTGGATTTCAGATCGGACTTGTTGGTGGCGAACAGCACGTCACCGAAGGTCACCAGGGTGCCACGGTCGGTTTGCTTGGCGTTCAGGCTGTTCTGCAGCTGCTTGATCTGCGCATCACGCGCGTCCAGCAGAGCACGGGCACGGTCGTCGCCAGCGTTTTTCAGCTTGGCTTCGGACTCACGCAGGGAAATGGTGTCTTTGGCCACTTCAACGCGCTGGTTAGTCAGGTACGCCAGTTGGTCGACTTTCTTCTCGTCTTCCTTGTCGCGGTAGGCCTTGTCAGCCTTGTCCAGCCATTCACTGGCGTCTTTGGTTTCAAGCGCGGCCAGCTTGGTCGCTTGCGGGTTGGTTTGCAGGGCCGTGAAGTTGGTCCGTGCGTTTTCCAGGTTCGCGTTCGGCGGGGTGGAGCAAGCCGCCAGAGCAACGCTCATCGCCAGCAGGGCAGGGATCATCATTTGTTTACGCATAATCGTGTCGTCCTTTCAATTCGATATCAGGTGCGATGCAGTCATCAGTAGCAATGGCTTACTTCTGCTGGATAACGGCCGGGCGCATGCCTTCGCGGCGCAGATCGTCAACCGCCTTCTGGGAATCTTTCACAGCCTGGTCGGCTTTGGCGGCCTGAGCCTTACGCTCGGCAACGCGGGCATCCCACTCGGCTTGCTCAGCCAACTGACGCGCCTTGTCGTAGTTCTTGTCGTGCATGGCGATTTCAGCTTCTTTGAGCTTGTCCTGGGCCGCTTTCATTTCAACGGCCGCGAACTCGGTGCCGCCAGCGCTGACAGCGCTGTTCACCGCGGACTGGGTCACCGCGTACTGCTCGGTCGGAGGGTTGCCGGCGCAGCCCGCCAGAACGAAGCTGGTGCCGATTGCCAGCGCGGCCAACTTCAGCCCGCGCAGATGGTTAAACGAGGATTTGGCAGTGCTGGTCTTCATCGTCTTCAACTCCATTGGATAACTCCTGAAAAATATCAAAATCCGGTTCACTGGTTCAGCGGTAGGGGCCGACGGTGAAAAATCGACGTGCCCTTTAAAACGACCGTTCCAAGTGATGGCTTACTGGTTGTGACCGGAGGCTTTTTTCAAAAGTTCAGCGGAGATGGCGATTTGCCTAAAAAAATATCTGACTGAATGGTCAGCGTTTGAAATTTGGAACTTTGACGACGCGCAGTGGTACGCCGAGCCTGCTTGAGGCCCGGAATACAGGGGGGTATTCGAGTTCAGGAGTGCTTCGATTGATCGTCGTCGGCGGATAAATCATGCAGAAAGCGACGCGACAATTCGAGAAAGCGTGGCGTGGGGCCGACGTCTTCGTATAACGGATCGCCTTCCTCGTCAGTGGCCACCACGTGTTGGCCCTTGACGTAGGGAAAGCTCGCTTCCAGCTCTTCAAGGGCTGCGCCAATCAGTTCGCCGAGCAATTCTTCGGTTTGGCGCTTGGGGTACATTTCAGCGATGGCCGAGAGCCTTGCCGCAGCCTCCACGTCCAGGTGAATAGCGTACTCGGTCTTGGTCAATCGACCCGTGGCGGTTTCTTCCCAATGCTGGGCCAGATCTCGAATTTTCATGGCAACCTCAATAAAGCCTGTGTCTGCAGGCGGTGATGGGCGTCCAGCCGGCGGCGTGAATAAACCCGTCGACTCATGACTTGAGACTCGCGGCGAGCGCCAAGGTTTAAAGTGTCTTGTCAGAAACCGGCGCGAGCGGCACTCTGGAAAACCTGCGCGTCCCGCAAATTCTGGCTGGAGAGTGGCTGATGAGTGATATCGATGCACGCTTGCGTGAGGATGTTCACCTGCTGGGTGAATTGTTGGGCAATACCATTCGAGAGCAGTACGGCGATGCCTTTCTCGACAAGATCGAGCAGATTCGCAAAGGCGCCAAGGCTGACCGGCGCGGCGCTGGCGATGAGCTGAGCAGCCGGCTGAATCAGCTGCAGGAAGACGAGCTGCTGCCCGTGGCCCGTGCCTTCAACCAGTTCCTTAACCTGGCCAATATCGCCGAGCAGTACCAGTTGATTCACCGACGCGACGAGTCGCAACCCGCGCCGTTCGAGTCCCGCGTGTTGCCTGAGCTGTTGGCGCGCCTGCAGGCCGAAGGCCACAGCGATGAATCCCTGGCCCGCCAACTCGGGCGCCTGGAGATTGAGCTGGTCCTCACCGCTCACCCCACCGAAGTGGCCCGGCGTACCCTGATCCAGAAATACGATGCGATTGCCGCGCAACTGGCGCTGCAGGATCACCGCGACCTCACCACTGCCGAGCGCGAGCAGATCCGCGAGCGCCTGCAACGCCTGATTGCCGAGGCCTGGCACACCGAAGAAATCCGCCGCACCCGGCCCACGCCGGTGGATGAAGCCAAATGGGGCTTTGCGGTGATCGAGCATTCGCTGTGGCACGCCATTCCCAATTACCTGCGCAAGGCCGATCAGGCCCTGCATGCCGCCACCGGCCTGCACCTGCCCCTGGAGGCGGCGCCGATTCGTTTTGCCTCGTGGATGGGCGGCGACCGCGATGGCAACCCCAACGTGACCGCACCGGTCACCCGCGAGGTCCTGCTGCTGGCGCGCTGGATGGCTGCTGATCTGTACCTGCGCGATGTCGATCAATTGGCGGCCGAGCTGTCGATGCAAAAGGCCAGCGCCGCATTGCAGGCCAGGGTCGGCGACAACGTGGAGCCTTATCGCGCCGTGCTCAAGCAACTGCGCGAGCGCCTGCGCGCCACGCGCCAGTGGGCACATTCCGCGCTGAGCAGCAGCACCCCGGCGCCGGCGGAGGTGTTGCAGGACAACCGTGACCTGCTGGAGCCGCTGCAGCTGTGCTACCAGTCGCTGCATGAGTGCGGCATGGGCGTGATCGCTGACGGTCCGCTGCTCGATTGCCTGCGCCGCGCGGTGACGTTCGGCCTGTTCCTGGTGCGGCTGGATGTACGCCAGGATTCCACGCGCCACTGCGCGGCCATGAGCGAGATCACCGATTACCTTGGCCTGGGTCGCTATGAAGAGTGGGACGAAGACGCGCGCATCCGCTTTCTGATGCAGGAACTGGCCAACCGTCGACCGCTGCTGCCGGCTTATTTCAAGCCTTCGGCCGATACCGACGAGGTGCTCAACACCTGTAAGGAAATTGCCGCCGCACCTGAGGCGTCGCTGGGCTCGTATGTCATCTCCATGGCGGGCGCGGCGTCGGATGTGCTGGCCGTGCAATTGCTGCTTAAAGAGTCGGGCGTGCAACGGCCGATGCGCGTGGTGCCGCTGTTCGAAACCCTGGCCGACCTGGATAACGCAGGGCCTGTGATCGAGCAACTGCTGCTCTTGCCGGGCTATCGCGCGCGCCTGCATGGCCCGCAGGAAGTGATGATCGGCTATTCGGATTCGGCCAAGGACGCCGGCACCACCGCCGCCGCGTGGGCGCAATACCGGGCGCAGGAGCGTCTGGTGGATATCTGCCGCGAGCAACAGGTGGAACTGCTGTTGTTCCACGGCCGCGGCGGCACCGTGGGGCGTGGCGGTGGCCCGGCTCACGCGGCGATCCTGTCGCAGCCACCCGGCTCGGTGGCGGGGCGTTTCCGTACCACCGAACAGGGCGAGATGATCCGTTTCAAGTTCGGCCTGCCGGATATCGCCGAGCAGAACCTCAACCTCTATCTGGCCGCCGTGCTGGAGGCGACGCTGTTGCCGCCGCCGCCGCCCGAACCGGCCTGGCGCCATCTGATGGATGAATTGGCGGCCGACGGCGTCAGCGCCTACCGCGCGGTGGTGCGGGAAAATCCGCAGTTCGTCGAGTACTTCCGCCAGTCCACCCCGGAGCAGGAACTCGGCCGCTTGCCCCTCGGCAGCCGCCCGGCCAAGCGCCGTGCCGGCGGCATCGAGAGCCTGCGTGCGATTCCGTGGATTTTCGGCTGGACCCAGACGCGCCTGATGCTGCCCGCCTGGCTGGGCTGGGAAGCGGCGTTGAGCAAGGCGTTGGCGCGCGGTGAGGGCGATCTGCTGGGGCAGATGCGCGAGCAATGGCCGTTCTTCCGCACCCGCATCGATATGCTGGAGATGGTGCTGGCCAAGGCCGACGCCGATATCGCCCGTTTGTACGACGAGCGCCTGGTGCAACCGGACCTGTTACCCCTGGGCGAGCATTTACGCGACCTATTGTCGCAGGCGTGCGGGGTGGTACTGGGCCTGACGGGGCAGTCGCAACTGCTAGCCCATAGCCCGGACACCCTTGAGTTCATCCGCCTGCGCAATACCTACCTGGACCCCTTGCACCTGTTGCAGGCCGAACTGCTGGCCCGTTCCCGCGCGCAGGAAGCGGCACAGGACAGCCCTCTGGAACAGGCGCTGCTGGTGTCCGTGGCCGGTATTGCCGCCGGTTTGCGCAACACCGGCTAAGGTTTTTTGCGTGTTCTCAACGGCTTGCAGTTGAACAAGCGCGACCGCCCAAAACAGGGCGGTCGTTGTTCAGGCGCTCGGGTCGCACTCAGGCACACCCAGCCGGCAGCGCACGCACAGCGTGATTGACTGCGACTTTCGGCGGCTTGTGTGGTTAAGGCCCGCTGTGTATCTTGATCAGCCTTTGGCCGTTTGGTCGGCCTCGAACCCTATTTTTACGAGATTGGCCCCACGTGGCGAATCCGAGCGTCATCTCTATAAAAAATTGAGGAGCACATCGATGCGCGTCATTCTGCTGGGAGCTCCCGGGGCCGGTAAAGGTACTCAGGCAAAGTTCATCACTGAAAAATTCGGCATTCCACAAATCTCCACCGGCGACATGCTGCGCGCGGCCGTCAAGGCCGGCACCGAACTGGGCCTGATCGCCAAGAGCGTGATGGACAGCGGCGGGCTGGTCTCCGATGACCTGATCATCAACCTGGTCAAGGAACGCATCAGCCAGGACGATTGCAAGAATGGTTTCCTGTTCGACGGTTTTCCTCGCACCATTCCCCAGGCTGAAGCCCTGGTGAAGGCCGGCGTCGAGCTGGATGCCGTGGTTGAAATCGCGGTTGAAGATGAAGAAATCGTCCAGCGTATCGCCGGTCGTCGCGTTCACGAAGGCTCGGGCCGCGTTTACCACATCGTCTACAACCCGCCAAAAGTGGCAGGCAAGGACGATATCACCGGTGAAGACCTGGTGCAGCGCAAGGACGACACTGAAGAAACCGTGCGCCATCGCCTGTCGGTCTACCATTCCCAGACCAAGCCGCTGGTGGACTTCTATCAGAAACTGTCCGCTGCACACGGCAAGCCGAAATACAGCCATATTCCTGGCGTCGGTTCCGTGGAAGCGATTACCGCCAAGGTGCTGCAGGCACTGAGCTGATCGCTCCTCGATTGTCTACAACGGCCCGCTTGCGGGCCGTTGTTGTTTATACTGGCGCACTTTTTTCCGACCTGGATACCCACACCGATGAGCACCCTGCTGGCCCTGGACACCGCGACCGAAGCTTGCTCCGTTGCCTTGCTGCACGATGGCAAGGTAACCAGCCACTACGAGGTGATCCCGCGCCTGCACGCGCAAAAGCTGCTGCCGATGATCAAGCAACTGCTTGAAGACGCCGGCATCGCCTTGTCTGCCGTCGATGCCATCGCCTTCGGCCGCGGCCCCGGCGCGTTTACCGGCGTACGTATCGCCATCGGCGTGGTGCAGGGCCTCGCATTTGCGCTGGAGCGCCCGGTGTTGCCGGTGTCCAACCTCGCCGTGCTGGCCCAGCGGGCGCTGCGAGAGCACGGTGCGACGCAGGTAGCGGCAGCGATTGATGCGCGCATGGACGAAGTGTATTGGGGCTGCTACCGCGAGACGGCGGGTGAAATGCGTCTGGTGGGTGTGGAAGCCGTGCAGCCGCCCGAGTCCTCGCGGTTGCCTGACGATGCCAGCGGTGACTGGTTCGGTGCAGGCACCGGTTGGGGGTACGGCGAGCGCATCAATGTGCCGCTTGTGGGCCAGGACGCCACGCTGTTGCCCCATGCCGAAGACCTGTTGACCCTGGCGCGCTTCGCGTTCGAGCGTGGCGAGGCGATCCCGGCCGATCAGGCCGCCCCGGTTTATTTGCGCGATAAAGTCGCCCAGACCAAGGCCGAGCGGGGTCTCTGATCAAACGATCAGGCCCCTGTGGCGAGCGGGCTTGCCCCGCGTTGGGGTGCGAAGCGCCCCCAATCAAGCAAAACGCGGTGTACCTGATACGGCTCAGCGTCTGGTTTTGGGGCTGCTGCGCAGCCCAACGCAGGACAAGCCTGCTCGCCACAGGGCACAGTTGAAGAGGGCGTGGACTCCAAATTCTGCGCCAATCGTCAGAATCTGCCCCTGCTTTGAAACATTTTTCAAAATATGTGTTCTAGTTATCACCAGAGCATTTGCGCGCCACGGAAAGCGCCATTAAAGTGCCATCATTGATAGCGAGCTCGCATCCATGCGTATAGACGGCTTTTCTTCACAGTCCTACCCCATCAAGCGCAAGCCGCGTAAGGCGAACGTTCGGGTGGACGATGCCGTCGAGGATTCGCCCGACTTCATCGAAGTCCACGCCGAAGCACCCGCCCATGCCCAAAGTGGCGCAGGTGCGCGTATCAGCGGCCTGCCGGCCCGTCAGCAAGACATGGTCTTCCCCCGCTCCATGAGCAAAAGCGTCGCCACTGCCCTGGCCAGCTACCTGACCACCGCCGGTTTTGTCGAATGGGATATGGAAGTGCTGGGTCTCGACGTCCATATCTGATGCGTCTGCCTTACTACATCGGTTGCCCGTCCTGGAGTGAAAACGCCTGGCGCGAGTACCTGTATCCGGTCGATGCGCGCTCCAGCGATTACCTGGCGCTGTATTCACAGGTCTTCAACGCCGTTGAAGGCAACACCACCTTTTATGCTCGACCCTCGGCCGCCACGGTGCAGCGCTGGGCCGAGATCATGCCGGATGATTTTCGCTTCACCGCCAAGTTCCCCGGTGACATCAGCCACAGCGCCGACCTGCGCGAACAGCTGCCGGCGGCGGAAAGTTTCGTCGGCCTGATGAGCCCGCTCGGCGAGCGTGTGTCGCCGCTGTGGCTGCAATTACCCGCAACGTTTTCGCCGCAACGCCTGGGCGAGCTGGCCGGATTTATCGACGGATTGGAACGCCCGCTGGCGGTCGAGGTGCGTCATCAGGAGTTTTTCGCCAAGGGCGACGCCGAGCGCAGCCTCAACCGCCTGTTGCGCGACCGTGGCGTGGAGCGCATCTGCCTCGATCCGCGCGCGCTGTTCAGTTGCACCGCCACAACGCCTGCGGTGCTGCATGCCCAATCGAAAAAGCCCAAGGTGCCAACGCGCCCGGCAGCGCTGACGCAATGGCCACAGGTGCGCTTTATCGGCCATCCGGAGCTGGAGGCCAACGACCCGTTCCTGACGCCCTGGGTGGAAAAAGTCGCCGTCTGGATTGAAGAAGGCCGCACGCCGTACGTGTTCCTGCACACCTCCGACAACCGTCTCGCGGCGCAGCTGGCGTTGCGGTTTCACGCCAGACTGATGGCGCGTCTGCCGGGCCTGCCGGCGTTGCCGACCTTGCATCGCGAGCCCGCAGCGGAGCAACTGGGGTTACTCTAGGGCTCCCTTTCCCGCCAGGAGTCAGTCATGGATGCCCAAACCCTTCGCGCCGAAACCTTCCAGGCCCTGCACACCCGTGATCGCGCATTCGTGATGCCCAACCCGTGGGACGCGGGGTCCGCCATCATGCTTGCCCATCTCGGCTTTGAAGCCCTGGCCACCACCAGCGCCGGTTATGCCTTCAGCCTGGGTCGCCCGGATGCCGAAGGGGCGTTGTCGTTGGAGGACACGCTGGTCAACGCCGGGATGATCGCCAAGGCCACGGCGTTGCCGGTGGCAGCCGATCTGGAAAACGGCTTCAGCGACACCCCTGAAGGCTGCGCCCGGACCATCCTGCGGGCCGCGGCTGTGGGTATTGTCGGCGGCTCCATCGAAGATGCCACAGGTATTGCCGCCGACCCGATCTACGCCTTTGACCTGTCGGTCGAGCGTGTGGAGGCCGCAGTGGCCGCAGCACGCAGCCTGCCGTTCCCGTTCATGCTGACGGCCCGCGCGGAGAACCTCCTGCACGGTCGCCTGGATTTGCCTGACACCCTGCGCCGGCTGCAGGCCTATTCCGAGGCCGGTGCCGACGTGCTCTACGCACCGGGCCTGCGCAGTGCCGAAGAGGTGCTGGCGGTGGTCAAGGCCGTAGCCCCCAAGCCGGTGAATGTGTTGATGTCCGGTGGCCTCAAACTCAGCGTGGCGCAGTTGAGCGACATGGGCGTCAAGCGCATCAGCGTAGGGTCGGCCATGGCGCTGGCGGCGTATGGCGAGTTTTATCGGGCGGCGCAGGAGGTGTGTGGGTTGGGCACTTTTTCCTTTACCGAACGCTCGATGTCCTACAGCCAGGCCAGCCAATTCTTCAAGGAGTAAGCGGTGCGCGGCCTAAGCGTCACCGCCATGCTGTTGTTGCTCGCGGGCGCCGTCGCACTGGGTGCCTGGCGCGGCTGGCTGCCCTTGCCGAATCAATGGAATCCCTGGACGCCGCTGGATGTGCGCGACACGCCCAACCTGTTGACGCGCTTCAAGCTGGGGCGTCTACAGGATGACCCCGCCCTGTGCGACCAGGTGCTGCAGACCTCGGGCTTGCGCGTCAGCCATCAGGCGGATTCGCCGGCCGATGTTGCGTGCCCGTTGCGCAATGTATTGCGCGTGCAGGGCGCGCAGGTGACCTTGAGCAGCAGCTTTCTCGCCAGTTGCCCGCTGGCGGTGGCGTTTGCCCTGTTCGAACGCCACAGCCTGCAACCGGCCGCCCAGGCCGTGTTTGGCCAAGCGGTGACGCGTGTCGATCACCTGGGCAGCTTCGCCTGCCGTAATGTCTATAACCGCGCCGACGGGCGACTCAGCCAGCATGCGTCGGCCAATGCAGTGGATATCGCAGGCTTTCGCCTGGCGGACGGGCGCCGCATCAGTGTGCTCAAGGATTGGCCGGGGGAGGGCGACAGTGCGCGATTCCTGCGCCATGTGCGCGACAGCGCCTGTGATGATTTCAACGTGGTGTTGAGTCCGGACTACAACGCGGCACACCGCAATCATTTCCACCTGGACATGGGACGTGGGTGGGTGTGTCGTTAGGCGGCCAGGCGCAAGTTGTGCGCCACCAGCGGGCGTGCCCAGTAGGCGTCGAAGTCCAGGGCCTTTTGCTGCGCCACCAGCGCTTCGGCTGGGTACGGCTCGGCAGGCGCAGGCAGCAGGTCCAGTTCGAATTCGGCAATCGGCAGGTGCAGCGCGCGCGGTTGCGGCGCAGGGCCTGGCGCGGGTGGCTGCTGGCCGGCGGTCAGCACCAGAGGGCGCACCCAGCCGCTTTCGAAGTTCTGCTGACGCTGTTGAGCGACGAGTTCTTCTTCAGGGAACGGCGTCGCGGCCGGTGGCAGCAGGTTGGTCTCGAATTCGGCAATCGGTAAGAACAGCGGTTCAGGCGGGGCGATCGGGGTGTCGGTGACGTTGCATTCGCGCTGGGTGAGAATCTGCGACAGCACGTCGGCACCGGCGCTGGGCTCAACCGCCGGGTCCGCCACGGCTGGAGCCTGAGCCGCCTGCGCATCCGCCGTCCCGCCCAACTGTTCGGCCAGCGCGCGGGCGAAGAAGTCCTGCCACACATGACTCACCCCGGCCAGCGCTTGAGTATTGCGCAGTCCGTAGTGGTTGTGGGTCGGCAGTACACCGATGGTTAGGGGGAGAATGTCTGACATTTTTCTCGGTCGACGCTCAGCTCTGGCAAAATACCTGACTGTTGGTTTTATCGGCCGTTATTGGCCGATCCTTAATATTTTTGAGCGTAGCGATTGATGAGCGAACAACCAGCGGCCAGCCGCATTCGTGTCGAAGCCTTGGCCGACGGATTTCAGGCGCGCGCCGAGCAGTGGGCGGCGCTGCTCGGCTTGCCGGTGCAGCTCGAAGCGGCGGATTTTTCCCTGCAAGTGGGTGAGCACGGCCTGCAACTGCAACAGCTGGGGCCTGACGCGCCGGGGCCGGTGCGTGTTGACTTTGTTGAAGGCGGCGCTGCCCATCGGCGGCTATACGGCGGCGGCAGCGGGCAGATGATCGCCAAGGCGGTGGGGATTGCTCAAGGCGTACGGCCACGGGTACTCGATGCCACCGCAGGCCTGGGCAAGGACGCTTTCGTGCTGGCAAGCCTGGGTTGCGAGATGCGCCTGATCGAGCGCCAGCCGCTGATCGGCGCCTTGCTCGAAGACGGCCTCGCACGCGGCGCGGATGATTTTGAAGTCGCGCCGATTGTCGCGCGCATGCAGTTGCTCAAGGGCAACGCCATCGACCTGATGCTCAACTGGCAGGGCGAACCGCCCCAGGTCATCTACCTCGACCCGATGTTCCCGCACCGTGAGAAAACGGCACTGGTGAAGAAGGAAATGCGCCTGTTTCGGCCCCTGGTGGGCGATGACCCGGACGCCCCGGCCTTGCTCGCGGCCGCCCTGGCCCTGGCCAGCCACCGCGTGGTGGTCAAACGCCCGCGCAAGGCACCCTGCATTGACGGGCCCAAGCCCAGTCATGCGCTGGATGGCAAGTCCAGCCGGTATGACATCTATCCTAAAAAAGCGATTAGGCCTTAAGAGCAGCTGCAAGCTGCGAGCTGCAAGCACGGTTGCTTTTAGCTTGCAGCTAACAGCTAACCACTTACAGCTGCCCCTCTCCCATAAGCCCGCATGAACAACCCCACCACATCCTGCACATGGGCTTCGGCGGCGTGCTCACTCAGCTGCCCGCCGCAGCCATACAGCAGGCGAAAGTTCGCCGTGCCCTTGAGCAGGCAGAAGAAGTGTTCGGCCGCCGTAAACGGTTTGTCGATGCTCAATGCGCCGCTCTGGTCGATCTTGCCCAGCAGGCGCTCCATGCCTTGCAACATGCGCATCGGGCCCGCCTCGAAGAAGATCTGCGAGAGTTTCACGTCCTGATTGCCCGTGGTCATCATCAGGCGATGCAGGTTCACTGACTCTTCACTGTTGATCAACCGATGAAAGCCCCGCGCGATGTTCAGCAGCACCGTCTCCACGGGGATGCCGGCGGGCAGCTCGAAGTACATCACCGGCAGTTGTTCCTCGCAGGTGGCGACCACGGCGGCGGTGAACAAGGTTTCCTTGTCGGTGAAGTGGCTGTACACGGTGAGTTTCGACACGCCGGCCTCAAGGGCCACGGCGTCCATGCTGGTGCTGGCGTAGCCATTGCTCAAAAACAGCACCTTCGCTGCTTCGAGGATTGCCTGGCGTTTTGCCATGTCCTTGGGACGCCCAGGGCTATTGGTGTTGGCACGATTGTAGGACATTTTACCTTTAATACTGGACTGGTGAGTTTGGTATTAATAACATACCGGCCAGTATAATTATTCCGCGCTCCATTTGCGAAAGGTCCTTCAGCATGCGCAGCACTTTCCTGCCCCTTGCGTTGCCTGTCAGTCTGGTCTTCCTGCTGGCCGCCTGTGGCCACGAAGAAGCGGTCCAAACCAGCGTCCGCCCGGCCATGGTGGTGCAACCGCAGCCTTCGGCACAGGCGATGGACAGCTACACCGGTGAGGTGCGTGCCCGCTATGAACCGGACCTGGCCTTTCGCATCGGCGGCAAGGTCAGCCAGCGCCGGGTGGAGGAGGGTGAACGGGTCAGGGCCAACCAGCCACTGGCCGAGCTTGATCCGCAGGATGTGCGCCTGCAGCTGGACGCCGCGCGCGCCCAGGTGGCCGCCGCCGAGGCCAACCTGAACCTGGTGCGCGCCGAGCGGGATCGCTACAAAACGCTGATGGACCGGCAGATGGTCAGTCGCTCGCAGTACGACAACGCCGAAAACCTCTACCGGGCAGGTGAAGCACGGCTCAGACAGATCAAGGCTGAGTTCACCGTGGCCGGCAACCAGGCCGGTTACGCCGTGCTGCGCGCGCCGCAGGATGGCGTGGTGGCCCGGCGCGCGGTGGAAGTCGGCCAGGTGGTGTCCGCCGGGCAGACCGTGTTCACCCTGGCCACTGATGGCGAGCGGGAAGTGGCGATCAGCCTGCCGGAGCAGGGCTTTGCCCGTTTCAAAATCGGTCAGCCAGTGTCGGTGGAGCTGTGGAATCAGCCGGACCAGTGCTTTACCGGGCATATTCGCGAGCTGTCGCCGGCGGCCGATCCCAAATCACGCACCTTTGCCGCACGCGTTGCGTTCACGGGCGGCAAGGTCCCCGCCGTGCTGGGCCAGAGCGCGCGCGTATTCATACAGGCCGATGGCGTTATTCCGCTGTCGGTGCCGCTGTCCGCCCTCAGTGCGGAGAATGGGGCGTCCTACGTGTGGCGTGTGCGCCCGGACAGCACCCTGGAACGCACGCCGGTGCGTATCGGTGCCTTCGGTGAACACAGCGTACCGGTGCTGGAAGGTTTGCAACCCACGGATTGGGTGATTGCCGCCGGCGTGCATGTGCTCCACGAAGGCCAGCAGGTGCGCCCGGTGGATCGTGCCAACCGCGTGGTGAATCTGGCGGCCAAGGAGTAGTCCCCATGGGTTTCAATCTTTCCGCATGGGCGTTGCGTAATCGCCAGATCGTGTTGTTCCTGATGATCCTGCTGGCAGTAGTCGGTACGCTGTCCTACACCAAGCTGGGGCAAAGCGAGGATCCGCCGTTTACGTTCAAGGCCATGGTGATCAAGACCAACTGGCCAGGTGCCACGGCCGAGGAAGTCTCGCGCCAGGTCACCGAGCGCATCGAGAAAAAACTCATGGAGACCGGCGATTACGAGCGCATCGTGTCGTTCTCCCGGCCTGGAGAATCCCAGGTCACCTTCATTGCCCGCGATGCCATGCACTCGGCGCAGATCCCCGAGTTGTGGTACCAGGTGCGCAAGAAGATCAGCGACATTCGCCAGACCCTGCCGCCGGATATCCAGGGGCCGTTTTTCAATGACGAGTTCGGCACCACCTTCGGCAATATCTACGCGCTGACCGGTGACGGCTTCGACTACGCCGTGCTCAAGGACTACGCCGACCGTATCCAGATCCAACTGCAGCGCGTAGCGGATGTGGGCAAGGTCGAGTTGCTCGGCCTGCAGGACGAGAAAATCTGGATCGAACTGTCCAACCTCAAGCTCGCCACCCTCGGCCTGCCCCTGGCGGCGGTGCAGCAGGCGTTGCAGGAACAGAACGCTGTCTCCACCGCCGGCTTCTTCGAAACCCCGACCGAGCGCGTGCAACTGCGCGTGTCGGGCAACTTCAAAAGCGTAGAGCAGATTCGCGACTTCCCGATTCGCGTTGGCGAGCGAACCCTGCGTATCAGCGATGTGGCCGAGATTCGGCGTGGCTTCACTGATCCGCCTTCACCGCGCATGCGCTTCATGGGCGCCGATGCCATCGGCCTGGCCGTGGCGATGCGCGACGGTGGCGACATCCTGGTGCTGGGCAAGGCCCTTGAAGGCGAGTTCGCACGGCTGCAAAAGAACCTTCCGGCCGGGATGGAGCTGCGCAAGGTGTCGGATCAGCCGGCAGCAGTGAAAACCAGTGTCGGCGAATTCGTCCAGGTGCTCGCCGAAGCATTGGCCATTGTGCTGCTGGTGAGTTTCTTCTCCCTGGGAATACGCACCGGCATGGTGGTGGCCCTGGCGATTCCGCTGGTGCTGGCCATGACCTTCGCCAGCATGTATTACCTCGGCATCGGCCTGCACAAGATCTCCCTCGGCGCCCTGGTGCTGGCGCTGGGCCTGCTGGTGGACGACGCCATCATCGCCGTGGAAATGATGGCGATCAAAATGGAGCAGGGCTACGACCGCTTCAAGGCCGCCAGTTTCGCCTGGACCAGCACCGCCTTCCCGATGCTCACCGGCACGCTGATCACGGCAGCAGGCTTCCTGCCGATTGCCACCGCACAATCGAGTACCGGCGAATACACCCGCTCGATCTTCCAGGTAGTGACCATTGCGCTACTCGCTTCATGGGTGGCAGCGGTGGTGTTTGTGCCGTTCCTGGGGGAAAAACTTCTGCCGGACCTGGCGAAGATTCATGCGGCCAAGCATGGCGCCAGTGGGCCCGATCCCTACGGCACCGCGTTCTATCAACGTGTCAGACGTGTGGTGGAATGGTGCGTACGCCGACGTAAAACCGTGATCGTGCTGACCCTGTTGCTGTTTATCGGCTCGGTGGTGTTGTTTCGCTTTGTGCCGCAGCAGTTCTTTCCGGCCTCCGGTCGCCTGGAGTTGATGGTCGACCTGAAGCTGGCCGAAGGCGCGTCCCTGAGCAACACTGCCGACCAGGTCAAGCGCCTTGAAGGCTTGCTCAAGGAGCATGTGGGGGTCGATAACTATGTGGCCTACGTGGGCACCGGTTCGCCGCGGTTCTACCTGCCGCTGGACCAGCAACTGCCAGCCACCAGCTTTGCGCAGGTGGTGGTGCTCGCCAGCACCATTGAGGCGCGCGAAGACCTGCGCACCTGGCTGATCGAAACCCTCAACGAACAATTTCCCGACCTGCGTTCCCGCGTCACGCGCCTGGAGAACGGCCCGCCCGTGGGCTACCCGGTGCAGTTCCGGGTGACCGGCGAGCACATCGACGAAGTGCGCGCCCTTGCGCGGAAAGTGGCGGCCAGGGTTCGCGAAAACGCCCATGTGGTCAATGTGCACCTGGACTGGGAAGAACCGAGCAAGATCGTCTACCTCAATATCGATCAGGACCGTGCGCGCGCCCTCGGCGTGAGCACCGCCAACCTGTCGCGATTCCTCCAGCGCTCGTTGACCGGCGCCAGCGTCAGCCAATACCGCGAGGACAACGAGTTGATCGAAATCCTGCTGCGCGGCACCGTCCAGGAGCGTACGCAGTTGTCGCTGCTGCCCAGCCTGGCGGTGCCCACCGACAACGGCAAGAGCGTGGCGCTGTCGCAGATCGCCACCCTCGAATATGGCTTCGAGGAGGGCATCATCTGGCACCGTAATCGCCTGCCGACGGTGACGGTGCGCGCCGATATCTACGGCAAGGAACAGCCAGCGACCCTGGTCCAGCAGATCCTGCCGACCCTTGCGGAGGTGCGCGCCGAGTTGCCGGATGGCTACCTGCTCGAGGTGGGTGGCACCGTCGAAGATGCCGCCCGTGGACAGAACTCGGTGAAGGCCGGCGTGCCCTTGTTTATCGTGGTGGTGCTGACGTTGCTGATGCTGCAACTGCGCAGCTTCTCACGCACCGCCATGGTGTTTCTCACCGCACCGTTGGGCCTGATCGGCGTGACGCTGTTCCTGCTGGTATTCCGCCAACCTTTCGGCTTTGTGGCGATGCTCGGCACCATCGCCCTGTCGGGCATGATCATGCGCAACTCGGTGATTCTGGTGGATCAGATCGAACAGGACATCAAGGCCGGCCTTGCGCCCTGGCAGGCGATCATCGAAGCCACGGTGCGGCGCTTTCGTCCGATTGTGCTGACGGCGCTGGCGGCAGTGCTGGCGATGATTCCCCTGTCGCGCAGTGTGTTCTTCGGGCCGATGGCGGTCGCGATCATGGGCGGGCTGATTGTGGCGACGGCGTTGACGCTGTTGTTCCTGCCGGCGCTGTATGCGGCGTGGTTTCGAGTAAGGAAGGACGCGTAGCCTCCGGAACCATTTCTCTCTGGATACCACACAAGGATTACCCGACCGGTAGGTGCCGTCGCACACACAATGCGACGCTTTGGGTTCCGATGTGAATTCAGCTAGAAAGGAATATTTATGATCTTGCCAATACTGATGATGCTGCCGATGCAGATGATGAATTCGATGTTAGGGGGGAATGGACAAGGCCAGGACCAGGACAAAGATAAAAGCAAAGACAGGGAGGGTAACAAGCTGGACATCAATATCACGATCAACAATGAAAACAACAATGCCAACGAAAACTCGGGCATGTCGTTTTCTCAAAGTGGTAATTTCTCGTCCCAAGGCCGCATAAGTTACTGAGTGTGCTGACAAGCAAGCCCGGCACTCGGTTGAGCAAAAAAAAGCCCTGACACTGTCAGGGCTTTTTCATTCGTCAGTCAGGCTCAGCGTGCACCAAAGACTTTCCTGGCCAGGCTCGTCGCCGCCGCTGCCGGATTCTTGCGGATGGTTTCTTCCTGCTGCGCAATCATCTTGAACAAACCGTCCAGCGCCTGCTCCGTCACGTAGCTTTCGACATTCGCGCTCTTGGCATCCACCGCGCCAAAAGCCGCCGCCTTGCCGGCCAGGGCGTTGTACTGCTGGGCCACGCCGACCTTGTCGGTCGCTGCTTTGACTATTGGCAGGAACCTGGCGCGAATCTGCTCGCGGCTGCTCTTGTTCAGGTACTGCGTGGCCGAGTCCTGACCGCCGCTGAGAATGCCCTTGGCGTCGGTCACGCTCATGTTTTTCACGGCGTTGACCAGGATCGGCTGAGCCTGGGTCACGGCGGTTTCGGCGGCCTTGTTCATGCTGGTTTCCAACTGGGTGACCTGTTCACCCATGCCGAACATCTTGAGTTTGTCGGCGACTTTACCGAGCTTGCCCGGCAGGCCGATTTTTACCTCAGGGTTGTTGCTGAAACCGCCGGGGGTACCCAGTTGTTTCACGGCAATCTGCGCGCCCTGGGTCAGCGCATCCTTGAGGCCGCCACTGGCGTCGGCCTGGGACAGGCTGCCAAGGTCCAGGGCCATGGCGTTGGCACCGAGCAGCAGGCCGGCACACAGGGCAGTCAGGCGGAGCGTGTTACGGAGCATGAAAGGCTTCCTTATGTTCAGAGGTTGATCATTCAATCGGGTGGCTTTGTGCAGGTTCGACCGGCGCTTCGGCCGCGCCATCGACACGGTGCAGCGCCACCTGACGGATCGACAGGCGAATGTCGGCGGGCAATACGCGTTTGGCGGCGCCTTCGGCCAGCTCGCCGAGCAAATCGTGATAGCTCAATTTGCCGGCTTCGTCGCGGCGCAGCACATCTTGCTCCAGCAGCGTCTGGATGAAATGTCGGAAAAGGCTCTTGTCGAAGAATTCCGGGGCATTGAGGCCATGCAGGATCGACAGGCGCTGGGCCATGATCGTGCACAGGTCTTCCAGCTCTTCGGCGCTGATGCTGCTCTGGCCGCTGTTGAGCAGCAGCGAGATTGCCATATAGAAGCGTTGCAGGGTCTGGGCGATGCTCTTGGACAGCAATGTCAGCAGCACGAAATGCCGCGAACTCGGCGCCGGACGCAAGTACACCTCGTTTTCGAAGCGCAACAGGCCCTGTTCGACAAACGCTTGCAGCCATTGGTCGACCACCGCGTCGAGGTCTTCCAGGGACCAGCGGATAAACAGCTCCGATTGCAGGTACGGGTACAGCGCGTGGGTGTAGCGCAGCATCTGCTCGCGGCTCATGCGCGAGCTGCTCTGGAAGAAGCTCGCCAGCAGGGCCGGCAGGGCGAAGATGTGCAGCACGTTGTTGCGGTAGTAGGTCATCAGGACGGCGTTCTGCTCGTCCAGGTAAAGAATCTTGCCCAGGGCATCGCTTTGTTCCGACAGCAGGTCCATGTCCTTGACGTGCTTGATCAGCGCCAGGCCGTCACCTTCGGGCAAGGTGGTGTGCGGCGAGTAGGGCACGCGGCGCAACAGCGCCAGGTACAGGTCGAGCTGGCGGGCCATGGCCTGTTCGTCCAGGGCCAGGCGTGTGGTCGAGAGCAAGGCCAGGGCCACCAGGTTCACCGGGTTGACCGCCGCCGCTTCGTTGAGGTGGCGCGCCACCTGTTCGCCCAGGCGGTGCGTGGTTTCGTGCAGCCACGCCGGCTTGTAGTTCGGGCCCAGTTCCTGGGAGCGCCAGTCCGGCTGCTCGCTGTCGAGGAACTCGGCTAGCTTGATCGGCTCGCCGAAGTTGACCGCGACCTGGCCAAAGCGCTGCTTGAGCGCGCCGACCACTTTGAAAATATCGAAGATCGACTCTTTCTTCTTGCTCGCACCGCGCAGTTCGCCGAGGTAAGTGCGGCCTTCGAGCACGCGTTCATAGCCGATGTACACCGGCACGAACACGATTGGCATGCGCGAAGAGCGCAGGAAGCTGCGCAGGGTGATCGCCAGCATGCCGGTCTTGGGCTGCAGCATGCGCCCGGTGCGCGAGCGTCCGCCTTCAACGAAATACTCCACCGGGAAACCCTTGGTGAACAGGGTGTGCAGGTATTCGTTGAACACCGAGGTGTACAGCGGGTTGCCCTTGAAGGTGCGGCGCATGAAAAACGCACCGCCACGGCGCAGCAGGCTGCCGATCACCGGCATGTTCAGGTTGATCCCGGCG
This sequence comes from Pseudomonas sp. MH9.3, assembly GCF_034354675.1. Classification (NCBI taxonomy): domain Bacteria; kingdom Pseudomonadati; phylum Pseudomonadota; class Gammaproteobacteria; order Pseudomonadales; family Pseudomonadaceae; genus Pseudomonas; species Pseudomonas sp. MH9.3. Next base: position 5,071,328 of record NZ_CP133785.1, read on the forward strand.
GCGATGTGCGGTGGGGTCAGGCCGTTCTTGAACAGCAGGTACGACAGCAGCAGGTAGTCGATATGGCTGCGGTGGCAAGGCACGTAGATCACCTCGTAGCCCTGGGCGACCTGTTGCACACCTTCGATATTGTTGACCTTGATGCCGTCGTAGATCTTGTTCCAGAACCAGCTCAGCACCACTTCGAGGAAGCGGATCGCGGTGTAGGTGTAGTCCGAGGCGATCTCGTTGCCGTAGCGCAGGGCCAGGGCCTTGGCTTTTTCCGGAGCGATCTTTTCCCGTTCGGCCTCATCCAGGATGGCCTGGCGCACCAGGGGCATGTTCACCAGGCCTTTCACCAGGTTGCGACGGTGGGACAGGTCGGGACCGATGACCGCCGTCTTCAGGTTGCGAAAGTGCACGCGCAGGATGCGCTGGGCCATGCGCACGGTGCGTTCGTGGCCTTTATTGTGCTCGATCAATTCGCGCAGGTTGATTGGCGCGGAGAATTGCACCCGGGTCTTGCGGCCCAGGATCAGGATGCTCAACAGGCGGCGCAGGCGCCCGGTGACAGCCCAGCTGTCGGCAAACAGCAGCTTCCACGGGCTGGACTCGCTCTCGGGGGACTGGCCCCAGAACACGCTGACCGGAATGATTTGTGCATTCTCTTCGGCGTGTTCGCTGAGGGTGTTGACCAGCCGCGTCAGGGTAGGCGGCGCCCCGCGCTTGTCCTGGCGGCCCAGCCAGTCCGGCTCCGGCGTGAGGTAGAAGAACGCAGCAGCTTCCATCAACGGGCCTACCGCCACCGGCAGCACTGGGCGCGGCAGGCCGGCCTTGGTGCACTCGGCATCGACCACGGCCAGTTCGGTGAGGGAAGGCGATTGCAGGACATAGAACACCGGCCGGCTGCGGTCGAGGTTGAGGGTCAGGGACGACTGGTTGATCGTCTCCGAGCGAACCCAGAGGTACAACAGTCGGCGCAAGGTGCCGAACACCAGACGGCGGAACGGGGAGCGGGTCATAGGCGAGCTGCTTGAAGTGGAAAAAAACCGAGCAGGCGCTCGGGTGGGTAGTGTGCCGTATTCGTCGAAAATCGGCAAAAAAGCAGCGATGTAAACTTGAGTTGATGGTTTTTGAGCCTGTCTTATACTCGGCAGTTCAATGCAGACAACTCAACAATAAAAATGCATGTGGGAGCAAGACGGATGACGACGCGCGAAACCGGCAATGTGAAGTGGTTCAACGATGCAAAGGGTTATGGCTTTATACAGCGTGAAGATGGCAAGGATGTGTTCGTGCACTACCGCGCCATTCGCGGTGAAGGCCACCGCTCGTTGGCCGAGGGCCAGCAGGTGGAGTACGCCCTGGTGAGCGGCGAGAAGGGCTTGCAGGCTGAGGATGTGGTCGGCCTGTAAGTCCACTACTGAACCCATGTGGGAGGGGGCTTGCTCCCGATTGCAGTGAGTCAGCTACACATAAGCTGGCTGACCCACCGCTATCGGGAGCAAGCCCCCTCCCACACGGTCAGGCGGTTTTCCAGGTGATCTGTTCTTCACCGTCGGCGCTGATGCGAATCCAGGTGTCGGCGCTTTCCTCACCTTCCTCCTCGACCCACGTGCCCGGCGCGCAGCGCACTTCGACGTTCAGCGCGGCAAAGGCGGCGCGGGCGCAGGCGATGTCGTCGTCCCAGGGAGTCTGGTCGCTTTCCAGGTACAGGCTGTTCCATTTGCCGACGGCTTTGGGCAGCCAGGTGACGGGCACGTTGCCGGCCGTGCACTTGTAGGTCTGGCCTTTCTGGACCCAGTCCGAGCAGGCGCCCAGGGCAGCGCCCAGCCAGGCGGCGATGGCCTTGTGGTCGACGTCGGCGTCCTTCAGGTAAATCTCGATATCGGGTTGGCGCATGGATGTTCCTCGTTGCGGGATTTTAAAAATCCATTCGCGGGTGCTGAAAGAGTCGGTTATTGAAGCACGAAATAATCGTAACGCATCGACACGGTGACCAGCAGCGGCTCGGCCGCTTCGATCACCCGGGCACGGCGCTCGGCGCTGGCGCGCCAGCCGTGGGGCGTCATCGCCAGCAGGTTGGCGCGGTCCCCGGGCTCGGCCAGGCTCAGGCTGAACTCGAGAGTTTCGCTGTGTGCCAGGCTCATGCCGTCCGGCACCAGGGCCAGGTGCTTGTCATCGGTGTACTCGCGCACTTCGTCGTACAGGCGTTCGCGCAGCTCCATCAGGTGGCCGCTTGTAGGGCCGACCTTCATCAGGCCGCCGCCGGGGCTGAGCAGGCGCTTGGCCTCTTCCCAGTCCAGCGGGCTGAACACGCTGGCGAGGAACTGGCAACTGTCTGACGCCAATGGCACACGGGCCATGCTGGCGATCAACCAGGTGACGGCGGGGTTGCGCTTGCACGCGCGTTTGACCGCTTCCCGGGAGATATCCAGTGCATAACCGTCGGCATTCGGCAGGGCTTCGGCGATCTGCGCAGTGTAGTAACCCTCGCCGCAGCCGATGTCGACCCAGCGCTGCGGTGCGCGTTCGGCGGCCAGTTCAGCCAGGCGCCTGGCCACCGGCGCATAGTGGCCGGCGTTGAGAAAGTCGCGACGCGCCTCGACCATCGCCAGGTTGTCGCCCGGGTCGCGGCTGTTCTTGTGCTGCACCGGCAGCAGGTTCAGGTAACCCTGACGCGCGCGGTCGAAACGGTGCCCGGCCGGGCACGCCACGCCGTTGTCCACCGGGTTGAGCGGGGCGCTGCAGAGGGGGCAGGCGAGCATCAGGCGAGCAACTTGATCAGGGTCTGGTAGTAGATCTCGGTGAGCACATCAAGGTCGCTGGCCAGGATGCGTTCGTTGACCTGATGGATCGTCGCATTCACCGGGCCCAACTCGACCACCTGGGTGCCGAGGGTCGCGATGAAGCGTCCGTCCGACGTACCGCCGCTGGTCGATGCCTGGGTTTCGCGACCGGTGATCGCCTTGATGCTGGCCGATACCGCATCGAGCAGCGCGCCCGGTTCGGTCAGAAACGGCAGGCCGGACAGCGCCCAGTCCACGTGCCAGTCCAGGCCGTGCTTGTCGAGAATCTGCGCAACGCGCTGTTGCAGGCCTTCCACGGTGGATTCAGTGGAGAAGCGGAAGTTGAACACCGCCGTCAGGTCGCCAGGGATCACGTTGGTGGCGCCGGTGCCGGAATTGAGGTTGGAGATCTGGAAGCTGGTCGGCGGGAAGAACGTGTTGCCATCGTCCCAGTGCTCGGCAGCCAGTTCCGCCAGGGCCGGCGCGGCCAGGTGAATCGGGTTCTTCGCCAGGTGCGGGTAAGCCACATGGCCCTGCACGCCGCGTACGGTGAGGGTTGCGCCGAGGGAGCCGCGACGGCCGTTCTTGACCACGTCGCCCACCAGGGTGGTGCTCGACGGTTCGCCGACGATGCACCAGTCCAGGCGTTCGTTGCGCGCGGCCAGGCGTTCGATCACGGCCTTGGTGCCGTGGTGCGCCGGGCCTTCTTCATCGCTGGTGATCAGGAAGGCAACCGAACCACGGTGGTCCGGGTAGTCCTGCACAAACCGCTCTGCCGCCACCAGCATGGCCGCCAGGCTGCCTTTCATGTCTGCCGCGCCACGCCCGCAGAGCATGCCGTGTTCGTCGATCAGCGCGTCGAACGGGTCGTTCTGCCAGGCCTGCAGCGGGCCGGTCGGCACCACGTCGGTGTGGCCGGCAAAGCACAGCACCGGGCCTTCATGCTGGCCGTGGGTGGCCCAGAAGTTGTCCACGTCCTCGATGCGCATCGGCTCCAGGGCAAAACCGGCGTCGCCCAGGCGCTGCATCATCAGCTTCTGGCAATCGGCGTCGATCGGCGTTACCGAGGGGCGACGGATCAGGTCGATGGCAAGTTGAAGGGTCGGCGAAAGGTCGGCATGGGCCGTCATGGGAAAACTCCGGGAAGCGTGTAATGGGCGCAGGACGAATGTGGAATACAGAACTTGAAACGGCGCAGATCCAATGTGGGAGGGGGCTTGCTCCCGATTGCAGTGAGTCAGCCAAAATGATGTCACTGACTTGCAGCCATCGGGAGCAAGCCCCTCCCACATAAGGCAATCGGTGCTTGCCTGATCCAACAAAACGGCCGTTATCTTATAGCAAAACGGCGACCAGAGGCCGCCGTTTAGTGCATTGCGCAAGTTTTTACGCCGCAGGCACAGGCTCGGGCGCCGCTGCCGGTTTGGGCAGTGACGACAGGAACGCCATGATCAGCGCGGCCACATACGGCAGCGACTGCACCAGCAGCATCACCACCCAGAAGCGCATGTCATTGCTTGGCAGGCCCTGCACCAGGTAGATCCCCAGCGCCGCGCCCCACAACAGCAGCATGATGAACATCTCTTCGCGCGCTTCGGAAATTGCCACCCAAAAGCCGTGGTTATCGGCGTTTTTCGGCGTACGGAAGAACGGAATGCTGGTGGTGAAAAAGCCATACAGCACCGCCTTGGCGATGGTGTGCGACAACGCCAGCCCGGCCAGGGCCGCGCAGAACGCGTCCTTGAGGTTCACGCCGACGGCGCGGCGGTACAGGAAGATGATCTTGCCCACCTTGAACACGAACAGCGCCAACGGCGGAATCGCGAAAATCAGCAACGGCGGGTCGACCCGCGTCGGCACGATGATCATCGCCGCCGACCACAACAGCGCGCCGACGGTGAAGAAGATGTTCATGCCGTCCGCCACCCACGGCAGCCAGCCCGCGAGGAAGTGGTAGCGCTGACCACGGGTCAGCTCGGTGCCCTTGCCGCGCAAGAGGCTCGCGGTGTGGCGCTTGATGATCTGGATCGCGCCATAGGCCCAGCGAAAACGCTGCTTCTTGAAGTCGATGAAGGTGTCGGGCATCAGGCCCTTGCCGTAGCTGTCGTGGTAATACGCCGCCGAGAGGCCTTTCTCGAATACCCGCAGGCCCAGTTCGGCGTCTTCGCAGATGCACCAGTCGGCCCAGCCGAGCTCTTCGAGCACCGAGCGACGGGTCATGGTCATGGTGCCGTGCTGGATGATCGCGTCACGGTCGTTGCGGGTGACCATGCCAATGTGGAAGAAGCCCTTGTATTCGGCGTAGCAGAGCTTCTTGAAGGTGCTTTCGTTCTGGTCGCGGTAATCCTGTGGCGATTGCACCACGGCGATTTTCGGGTCGGCGAAGTGCGGCACCATGTGCTTGAGCCAGTTGGGCGACACGCAGTAGTCCGAGTCGATCACCGCGATTACTTCGGCGTCCACGGCGGTGTGCGGGATCAGGTAGTTCAGCGCGCCGCCCTTGAAGCCGGCCAGGGGCGAGACGTGGAAAAACTTGAAGCGCGGGCCGAGGGTTTCACAGTAATCGCGCACCGGTTCCCACACCGCGGGGTCCTTGGTGTTGTTATCGATGATCAGGACTTCGTAGTCCGGGTAATCGAGGGCGGCCAGGGCGTCGAGGGTCTGTTTGACCATCTCCGGCGGCTCGTTGTAGCACGGCACATGGATCGATACTTTCGGGCGGTAATCCGAATCACCTTCCACCGGCAGGAATTCACGTCGACGCTTGTGCGTCCACACCGCTTCGGCCAATTCGTGGGCCTCGGTCAGTAACACGATGAACACGCCCATGGCACCCAGTGCCAGCAGGAATCCGACGGTCAGGCTGAACCAGGTGCTGTACTGCTGGCTGTAGTCGTAGCCGATCCACACCAGCACCGACCCGCACAAGAACGCAATAAAGGTCAGGAAGGTACGACCGCGCTGACGCAGCGCCGAGCCATCGATCATCAGCAGGGTCAGCGAGAGCAGGGCCAGCACCACCGAGCCGATCGCCAGCACCCGCCATTGCGGGATCGCGACCACCGGCCCTTCAAAGTTGAATTTCTGCTGGCGCGCCGCGTTGAACACGCCCCAGTAGGCGCCTGCCGAGCCTTCGTCGCTGACCTTCCAGGGCTGGTCGAACGCCTCGATCACGAAATAGTTAAAGCCCTGGCGATTAAGCTTGTTGACCAGTGTGCGCAGGTAGATCGCCTGGTCGGCCGGGGACGATTCATTGCCGCCACGCATGCGCCCGTTGCTCGGCCAGCCGACTTCGGACAGCAGCAGCGGTTTTTTCGGGAACAGTTTCTTCAGGTCGCGGGCGCGGTCGAGTACGTACTGGCCGGCCTTGTCCATCGGAATGAATTCCCAGAACGGCAGGATGTGCGCGGCGATCAGGTCGACGTGCCTGGCCAGTTGCGGGTTCTTTTCCCATATGTGCCATTGCTCGGAGGTGGTCACCGGCACTTTCACCGCGGCGCGCACCCGGTCCAGCAGCACGATCAGCGCTTCGGGGGTGATTTCTTCACGGAACAGCGCTTCGTTGCCCACTACCACGCGCACCACGCTGCGCGAGCTGTTGGCGATTTCGATGGCGCGCTGGATTTCACGCTCGTTGCGTTCCAGGTCCGGGCTGATCCAGATGCCCAGGGTCACGCGCAGGCCGAACTCTTCGGCCAGCTTGGGGATATCGCCCAGGGTGCCGTCGACCGAGTAGGTACGGATGTTGTCCGTCAGCTTGCTCATGATTTCGAGATCGCGACGCATCTGGTCGTCGCTCGGGTACTGATTTTTCTGCGGGTACTGGCCTTGCTGGAACGGCGAGTAGGAGAACCCCGAGATCTGTTCAGGCCAGTTGGGAGTGGTGACCGGGCGGTTGATCAGCGCCCAGAAACCGGTGAACAGCGCGGCAATTGCCAGCACCACCACCAGGTTGAGTCCAAATTTACGCGATGACATGGCGATTTCGGGTTCCAAAGGGTGCGGAACGAAAAGAGGCGTCGGCTAACGCCGAACGGCGCGCATCCTACACCGGCCTTTCCCTGAGCGTACAGCAAGCCGAGAAAAACCTGACTTTGGGCAGCGAAACGCCCACTAAGTTCTTCACCGGTCAGTTGTCGCTTAAAACTTGCCGCTGCGTAGCCCATACTGCGCGCCGGTTTTTGGGGTAATGGTCATGAGCACAGAAGATCCACGGTTTGCAGGCGTCGCTCGCTTGTATGGCATTGAAGGCCTGGAACGCTTGAAAGCGGCCCATGTGGCGATCGTCGGCGTCGGCGGCGTTGGCTCCTGGGCGGCGGAAGCCATGGCCCGTTGCGGGGTGGGTGAGATTTCGCTGTTTGACCTGGACGATGTCTGCGTCAGCAACAGCAACCGCCAGTTGCACGCGCTGGACAGCACCGTGGGCAAACCCAAGGTCGAGGTCATGGCCGAGCGCCTGCGCAGCATCAACCCGGCGTGCACGGTGCATGCAGTGGCCGATTTCGTGACCCGCGACACCATGGCTGAATACATCACGCCGAACATCGACTGCGTGATCGACTGCATCGACGCGGTCAACGCCAAGGCCGCGCTGATTGCCTGGTGCAAGCGCCGCAAGATCCAGATCATCACCACCGGCGGCGCGGGTGGGCAAATTGATCCGACGCTGATTCAGGTGTGCGACCTGAACCGCACGTTCAACGACCCGCTGGCCTCGAAAGTGCGCTCGACCCTGCGTCGTGACTACGGGTTCTCGCGCACGGTGACGCGTCATTACAGCGTGCCTTGTGTGTTTTCCAGTGAGCAACTGCGCTATCCGAAGCCGGATGGCAGCATCTGTTTGCAGAAGAGTTTTGTCGGCGATGGGGTGAAGCTGGACTGCGCGGGTGGGTTTGGTGCGGTGATGATGGTGACTGCGACGTTTGGGATGGTGGCGGCGACCAAGGCGGTGGATAAGATTGTGACGGGGGGGCGCAGGCCGTCGGAGCGGGTTAAGGCGAATTAGGTGGGGGTGGGGGGTGGGGTACATATCCGTTGCTGCGGTAACGGCTGATATGGGTTCCGCCCTTACGGCGGGTCACTTTTTGAAGAGCGCAAAAAGTAACCAAAAACGCTTTGCCCCACCACTCGGCACCTCGCTCAGGCTCGGTGTGCCCGCACGCAGGCTTGAATCCGTGGGCCGCCGCAATGGGCCATCCCTGGCCCAGTGCGGCTAACCCGGCGTCCTGCCGGGTTACCCACGGATTCAAGCCTGCGTGCGGCCAGCGTGGTTGACGGGGCGCTTGAGATCAAGATCAAAAGCCAAAGCAAAGCAAAGCAAAGCAGATCAAAAGCAGTGTGATATCCGACAGACAAATGGAGATCAACTGTGGGAGGGGGCTTGCTCCCGATGGCAGTGGGTCAGCTACACATAAGCTGACTGACACTCAGCCATCGGGAGCAAGCCCCCTCCCACATTTTGAACAGCGTTCGGCAGCCAATTCCGGTCGGCTCTAAGGCCGCCGCGCTTTTGCTTTTGATCTGTGGCGCCCCGTCAAACACGCTGGCCGAACGCAGGCTTTGGAGCGTGGGTAACCCGGCAGGACGCCGGGTTAGCCGCGCTGGGCCAGGGATGGCCCATCGCGGCGGCCCACGGTCCAAAGCCGGAGTGAGGGCACACCGAGCCCAGGCGAGGTGCCGAGTGTTGGGGCAAAGCGTTTTTGGTTACTTTTTGCGCTCTTCAAAAAGTGACCCGCCGTAAGGGCGGAACCCATATCAGCCGTTACCGCAGCAACGGATATGCCCCCCCTCAACTCTGCATACAACTCAACGCCCGCATACGCTGCAAAACCGCATTCAACCCATTACTACGCGAAGGCGACAACTGCCGAGACAACCCCAGTTGATTGAACCAATCAGGCAAATCCACCACCTGCAGCTCAGCCGCAGAAAGCCCATTAACCCGCGCCAGCAACAGCGCCACCAACCCACGAATCATCCGCGCCTCGCTGCTGGCGGTAAACTGCCAGTGCCCGTCCTGCAAGCGACCCACCAACCACACCAGGCTTTCGCAGCCCTGCACCAGGTTGGCCTCGACCTTGTCTTGCTCCGCCAGTATCGGCAGCCGTTCGCCCCATTGCATCAGCATCCGCGCGCGCTGCTCCCAGTTGCCCACGGCCTGGAACGCCTGCAGCGCGGCCACCGCATCCACCGGCAATTGGCTCATCGCAACATATCCAGGGCCTGATCCAGCGCCGCGAAGAATCGCTCCAGGTCATCCGAGTCGTTGTACAGCGCCAGCGACACGCGGATCGCCCCGGACAATTGCATGGCCTTGAGCAACGGCATCGCACAATGATGGCCGGCACGGATGGCGATGCCTTGTTCGGTCAGCAGGTGAGCCAGGTCGGCGTTGTGCGCGCCTTCGACCACGAAGCTGGCTAGTGCTGCCTGCGGCGCGCCCAGTACGCGCACGCCGTTGCGCGCTTGCAGGCCGCGCAGCAGGTAGTCATGCAGGGCCGCTTCATGGGCGACGATGGCGTGCGGGTCCAGGGAACTCAGGTAGTCCAGGCTGGCGCCCAGGCCGATCACGCCGGCAATCGGCGGCGTGCCGGCCTCGAAGCCCAGCGGCGCGGGGCGAAAGCTCGCGGCGTGGTACTCGGCCTGCTGCACCATCTCGCCACCGAACTGCCAGTGACGCAGGTGATGCAGGGCTTCGTTGCGGCCGAACAGCACGCCGACGCCGTCCGGGCCGTAGAGCTTGTGGCTGGAAAATACATAGAAATCGCAGCCCAGGGTTTGCACGTCGTGGCGACCATGCACAATGCCCTGGGCGCCGTCGACCACGCTCAGGGCACCTTGCGCGCGGGCCAGTGCCAGCAAGTGTTGCAGGGGTTGCCAGGTGCCGAGCACATTGGACAACTGGCTCACAGCCAGCAGCCGCGTACGCGGGCCAATCAGTTCGGCGGCGGCGTCGAGGTCGATCACACCGGCTGCATCGAGCGGCAATACCACCAGTTTCAGCGCGCGGCGTTTGGCCAGCTGCTGCCACGGTAAAAGGTTGGCGTGATGCTCCAGGGCGCTGATGACCAGCTCATCGCCTGCATTGAACAAGTGCTCAAGGCCATACGCCAAAAGGTTCAGCGCCGAGGTGGCGCCATGGGTGAACACGATTTGCCCGCTGTCGCCTGCGTTGAGCCACTGCGCGACCTTCAGACGGCTGTCTTCGAACGCCTGGGTGGCATGGGCCCCCGGCAGATGCTGGGCACGGTGCACATTGGCGGCGCCATTGGTGTAGTAATGGCTGATCGCATCCAGCAAGGCCTGGGGTTTTTGTGTGGTGGCGGCATTGTCCAGATAGGTCTGGTCCTGCCGTTGCAGGGTGGCAATGGCCGGGAAATCGGCGCGCCAGGGGGAGGGCACAAGCATGGTGGTCAAGACTCGTATAAGCGAACCGCACCCCGAGGGCGCGGCCCGCCAGTGGCATCGAGTGGCTGCTTAGTTGTGAGCGTGCAGCGCTTCGTTCAGTTCGATGGCCGATTTGTGGGTTTTGCACTCCACGGCACCGGTCTCGGAATTACGGCGGAACAGCAGGTCAGGCTGGCCGGCCAGTTCGCGCGCCTTGACCACCTTGACCAGTTGGTTCTGCTCGTCCAGCAGTGCCACCTTGGTGCCGGCGGTCACGTACAGGCCCGATTCCACGGTGTTGCGGTCGCCCAGTGGGATACCGATACCGGCGTTGGCGCCGACCAGGCAGCCTTCACCGACCTTGATCACGATATTGCCGCCGCCCGAGAGCGTGCCCATGGTGGAGCAACCGCCGCCCAGGTCCGAGCCCTTGCCGACGAACACGCCAGCCGAGACACGCCCTTCGATCATGCCCGGGCCTTCGGTGCCGGCATTGAAGTTGACGAAACCTTCGTGCATCACCGTGGTGCCTTCGCCCACATACGCGCCCAGACGGATACGTGCGGCGTCGGCGATACGCACGCCGGCCGGGACCACGTAATCGGTCATTTTCGGGAACTTGTCCACCGAGAACACTTCCAGCAGATCGCCACGCAGGCGCGCTTCCAGCTGGCGCTCCGCCAGTTCATTGATGTCGATCGCGCCCTGGCTGGTCCACGCCACGTTCGGCAACTGCGGGAACACACCCGCCAGGCTCAGGCCGTGGGGCTTGACCAGGCGATGGGACAGCAGGTGCAGCTTGAGGTACGCCTCGGGCGTGGACGTGAGCGCGGCGTCTTCGGCCAGCAGGGTGGCGACCAGCGGCGTGTGGCTCTCGGCCAGGCGGCTCAGCAGCGCGGCCTGTGCAGTGTCGACGCCTTTAAGCGCGTCGGCCAGTTGCAGAGCCTGGGACACGGTGAAGGTGATGGCCTGGTTACCTTCGGTGTAACCGAGGATTGGCGCGATGGCCGCGACGATTTCAGCCGACGGGTTGAGCAGGGGTTGTGCGTAAAACACTTCCAGCCAGGCACCCTGGCGGTTCTGAGTGCCTACGCCGAAGCCCAGGCTGAACAGGGAATGGGACATGCTGTTACCTCTACAAAAATGGAAGGCTGGCCTACTTGAGGGCCGCCGAATAACTTTCTGGCTTGAAGCCAATCAGGGTTCTGTCTCCGAGATCGAGCACCGGGCGCTTGATCATCGAGGGTTGTGCGAGCATCAATTCAATGGCTTTCGACTGATCGAGATCGGCTTTGCGTTCGTCTTCGAGTTTGCGAAAGGTGGTGCCCGCATGGTTCAACACCACTTGCCAACCGTGCTCATTGCACCATTGGGTCAAATGTTCGCGGTCGATACCGGCCGTTTTGTAATCGTGAAACTGATAGGTGACGCCGTGCTCGTCGAGCCAGGTGCGCGCCTTTTTCATGGTGTCGCAAGCTTTGATGCCGAAAAGGTGCAACGTTTTGCTTGAATCGGTCAAGGAATTGCCCCCTTTTGGACTAATGAAACCGAAGGATCGCGGATTATGCCATGCCCAGCGGATTTGGGTGCTGTAGGACTTTTGTGCACAAGCCAGCGCAGCATAGGCAGCTAATATGGCACTTCAACTGCCAATTGTTGCCTGATGTGTGTCATTGCAAGTCGATTGTCCGGGAACCCCGCTTTATGCAAACCGCTTACACCGTGCTTATCCTGCTGATGCTGGTCAGCGTTTCGCGTCTCGTCGGACGTGTCATCCCCCTGCCGTTGCCCCTGGTGCAGATTGCCGCCGGCGCCTTGCTGGCCTGGCCGACGCTGGGGCTGCATGTGGCGCTGGACCCGGAGCTGTTCCTGTTTCTGTTTTTGCCGCCGCTGTTATTCTCCGATGGCTGGCGCATGCCCAAGCGCGAGTTGTGGCGCTTGCGCGGACCGATCCTGACGCTGGCCGTGGGGCTGGTGCTGTTCACCGTGGTGGGCGCGGGCTATTTCATTCATTGGCTGTTGCCTGCGATCCCGCTTCCGGCGGCCTTCGCGTTGGCGGCGGTGTTATCACCAACGGACGCGGTAGCCGTGTCGGCCATTTCCCAGAATCGCCTGCCCAAGCCGCTTATGCACATGCTGCAGGGCGAGGCGCTGATGAATGATGCGTCGGGCCTGGTGACCTTCAAGTTCGCCCTGGCGGCGGCGTTGACCGGGGTGTTTTCCCTCGCAGACGCCAGTCTGACGTTTGTGTTGGTGGCGGTGGGCGGCCTGGCAGTGGGTGTGGCGTTGAGCTGGCTGGTCGGCCGTCTGCGCGCCTGGATGATCGCGCGCGGCTGGGACGATCCGGCCACCCATGTGGTGTTCATGTTGCTGCTGCCATTTGCCGCGTACGTATTGGCCGAGCGCCTGGGCGCGTCAGGCATCCTCTCGGCGGTGGCGGCGGGCATGATGCAAAGTTGGCTTGACCTGCTGCCGCGCCAGACCAGTACGCGCCTGCTCAATCGCAGCGTCTGGTCGTTGCTGGAATTCGCCTTCAACGGTCTGATATTTCTACTGTTGGGTCTGCAACTGCCGGACATCATCAAGGCTGTTGTCAGCCATGAGCCGACCGTGTGGCCAACCCTGTTGTACCGCTGTCTGGACGTGATTGCGATCTTCCTGGTGCTGGTGGTGTTGCGCTTTATCTGGGTGCAAAGCATCTGGCGCCTGTCAGTCCTGCTCCGACGTATACGTGGGAAAGGTGAGCTGACCCAGGTGCCGACCGCGCGCTCGTGCTGGCTGTTGACCTTTGGCGGCGTGCGCGGTGCCGTGACCCTGGCCGGTGTCATGTCGGTGCCCTTGCTGCTGGCGCCGGGTCAGGATTTTCCCGAGCGCGACCTGCTGATCTTCATCGCGGCCGGGGTGATTCTGTTGTCGCTGGTCGCAGCCTGCATTGCCTTGCCCCTGCTGTTGCGGGGTATCGAAAAGAGCCCGGATGAAAAACGCCACAACGAAGTGCGCGAGGCCTGGAAGAAAACTGCTGTGGCGGCGATCCATGCCCTTGAAGCCGAGGAATCCGCCGAAGCAGACCCTGCGGATGCCGCCAAGGCAGCCCTGGCGACCGAGTTGCGGGCGCGGTTGATGTCGGAGTATCGCCATCAGTTGGAAGTGTTCAACGACTCCGCCGAAGCCCAGGCTTTGGCGCTGCAAATGGACCAGCTTGAACGCAAGCTGCGCCTCAAGGCCCTGCGTGCGCAGCGCCTTGAATTGTACCGCCTGAGCCGTCTTCACCAGATTGGTGATGACGTGTTGAGGGAGGTGTTGGCGGAACTGGATATGAGTGAAGCGAATCTGGGGACAGTCAGGCCAGGATAGCTGCAACGTCTACCGGTAGGCAGTTGAATTGGCGTCGCTGCCTTTAAAGCGGCTGGGCGTATAAAGCGTGCGAATGATTGCCTGGTCTCCCTTGGATAATGAGTAGTTTGGCGGCACTGCTTTTCCATCGATAGTTTCGCCGACATTAATGTGGTAGTGCATGATTGATCGGTCGTCGTAGGGGGACAGGAGTAGATCGGGTCCGGTATGAGTACTAAACATGTTGATCTCAACCGTATCTGCATCCCAGCCTTCGCTGTCACTCATGGACTTATAGACGTAGTCCTTGTCCCAGTTGATCGTGTTATCCGGGTGTTGGTGTTCGTGCTCCATTCCCAGGGCATGCCCGATTTCATGCAAGGCCGTCGTGCGAAAGACTGCCGAGTCGTCATTCCTGTCCAGGTGCATCGTCGGCTCGTCCAACGGCGTGTTTTCTGCGTCGGTACCGATCTCCGACCAATTACCCTGCAAACCCTCGTCATCGCTGATTCGAATGTCGCCTTCCTTGCCGTCGACAACGTTGAACTGCAGTGCGGGGGTGTGATGAGCCCATTCCCTGAGTGCGTCGATTACCAGTGCCTTACTTCTGTTGTCTCTCAGGTCCAATGCGATATTAACAATGCCGTCAGGCCATCTCTTACCCGTGTCCGCAATGCCTCTTTTGGTTCGAGATACATGTTCGGAGGCTGAAGCTTCTCTATGCATGTCAGATGGGTGAGGAGTAAAGGTCGATACTTGAATAGGGAAACTCATGCTTTCTACGCTCGGAATAAGGTACCGAGTAGTGGAAGGCAGGGTTCAATTGGTTCCCAGGGAAAATTGACCCCGCACTGCATTGCACAGCGCGGGATTTGAAAGGGATTACCGGGCGCGCTGAATGAAATCGCGAATCCGCTCCGCCGCTTCTACGCACTCTGCCAGCGGTGCCACCAGCGCCAGGCGTACGCGACCGGCGCCAGGGTTTACGCCGTCCGCTTCCCGCGACAGGTATGAGCCCGGCACCACGGTCACATGCTCTTGCACAAACAGGTCGCGGCAGAACGCGGCGTCGTCACCCTGCACATTCGGCCACAGGTAAAAGCCTCCGTCCGGGTGTTGTACGTCCAGCACCGGCTTGAGGATGGCCAGCACCGCGTCGAATTTCTCGCGATACAGATCACGGTTGGCCTGCACGTGGGCCTCATCCTGCCAGGCCGCAATGCTGGCGAGTTGGGTCTGCACCGGCATCGCGCAGCCGTGGTAGGTGCGGTACAGCAGGAAGGCCTTGAAGATGTCGGCATCGCCCGCCACGAACCCGGAACGCAGGCCCGGCAGGTTGGAGCGTTTGGACAGGCTGTGGAACACCACGCAGCGCTTGAAATCCTGGCGACCCAGCTCGACGCAGGCGCTGAGCAGGCCCGGTGGCGGGGTGTGCTCGTCGAAGTAGAGTTCGCTGTAGCACTCGTCGGCGGCGATGACGAAGTCGTACTCGTCGGCCAGGGCGATAAGTTTTTTCAGGGTGTCGACCGGGATGAGTGCGCCGGTCGGGTTGCCTGGGGAGCACAGGAAGAGGATCTGGCAGCGCTTCCAGATGTCCGGTGACACCGCGTCGAAATCCGGGTTGAAGCCGTTTTGATCCAGGCACGGCAGGTAATGCGGCTTGGCTCCAGCGAGGAACGCGGCGCCTTCGTAGATCTGGTAGAACGGGTTCGGGCTCACCACCAGCGCATCGTCGCTGCGATTGACCACGGTCTGGGTAAAGGCGAACAGCGCCTCACGGGTGCCGTTGACCGGCAGAATATTGCGCGCCGGGTCCAGCCAGCCCTTGGGCACATTGAAGCGACGTTCGCACCAGGCACCAATGGCTTCGCGCAGTGCCGGGATGCCCAGGGTGGTCGGGTACACCGCCATCTGGTCGAGGTTGTTGCTCAGCGCCTCGGCCACGAAGGAGGGAGAGGTGTGCTTGGGTTCGCCGATGGACAGGGCAATCGGGCGCTTGTCCGGGTTTGGCGTGACGCTGCCGAGCAGCGCGCGCAGTTTCTCGAACGGGTAGGGCTGCAGCTGGTTCAGGGCGTTGTTCATTGCAAGTCTCGTCAAATTCAGTTGTCGGCACGCGGTCTGGTTGCCGGGGAACATCCACTGTGGGAGGGGGCTTGCTCCCGATTACGGTGTGTCAGTCAGCTGATTTTTATCTGATCCACTGCTATCGGGAGCAAGACCCCTCCCACATAATCCCGGCATGGCTCAAATAGTCAGGCGGGTCAGCTCAACGCCGGGCTCCTGGGTCACGCTCAATTGCTGCACGATCGCCGCCTGCAGGCGCAGGCACAGTTCGGGGTCGGACAGCGGCTGGTTGTCGGCGTCGGTAATAAAGAACACGTCTTCCACGCGCTCGCCGAGCGTTGCAATCTTGGCATTTTGCAGTGACAGATCGAACTCCAGGAAAATCCCGCCGATGCGCGCCAGCAGGCCGGGGCGGTCGGGCGCGCTGAGTTCCAGTACGGTGACCGGGCGCTGCGCATCGTTGGAGATGGTGACCTGGGGCGCAAAGGCAAAATGCTTGAGCTGGCGCGGCACCCGGCGCTGGATAATGGTCGGGTAATCGTCCGGGTTGTGCAGGGCGTCGGTCAGGCCATCGCGGATCTTCTTCACCCGCGCCGGGTTGTCGCCGATGGACTCGCCCTCGGTGTCGAGCACGATGTAGGTGTCGAGGGTGAACTGGCTGCTGGAAGTGATCACCCGGGCATCATGGATGTTCAGGTTGAGCTGGTCCATGGCCGCCACGGTTACCGCGAAGAAGTCATGCTGGTCGGGCGCATAGATGAAGATCTGCGTGCCGCCCTCGAATTCGCGCTGGGTGGTTTCCTTGATCAGCACCAGCGGGCCACCATCGGCCGGCTGCTGCAGGATCGCGTCGGTGTGCCAGGCCACATCGCCGGCGGTGTGGCGCAGGAAGTAATCGTCGCCCAGTTGCGACCACAGTTGCTCGACGTCGTCCGGGTCGTTGCCGCCGCGCACCAGAATGTCCAGGGCCGCGCTCTGGGTGCGACGGATCTGCTCTTCGCGGTCCACCGGGTTTTCCAGGCCGCGGCGCAGGGCGCGCTTGGTCTCGGTGTACAGCTGGCGCAACAGGCTGGCGCGCCAGGAATTCCACAGCGTCGGATTGGTGGCGTTGATGTCGGAAACGGTCAGCACGTACAGGTAATCGAGGTGGGTTTCATCGCCGACGATCTGCGCGAAGTCGTGGATCACCTGCGGGTCGGACAAGTCCTTGCGCTGGGCGGTGGTCGACATCACCAGGTGGTTCTGCACCAGCCACACGATCAGGCGGCTGTCCCACAGCGGCAGCTGGTGGCGCTGGCAGAATGCTTCGGCGTCGACCGCGCCGATTTCCGAGTGATCGCCATGCCGGCCCTTGCCGATATCGTGGTACAGGCCGGCGAGGTAGATCAGTTCCGGCTTGGGCAGCTTGGCCATGAGCTTGCTGGCCAGCGGAAACTTCTCCGACACCTGGGTGTACTGCAACTTGCGCAGATGCTTGATCAGGTTGAGGGTGTGGGCGTCGACGGTGTAGATGTGGAACAGGTCGTGCTGCATCTGCCCGACGATAAAGCCGAACTCCGGCAGGTAGCGCCCGAGGATGCCGTAGCGGTTCATCCGCCGCAGGTTGCGATGGATGCCAATCCTGCACTTGAACAGTTCGATAAACAGGCTGGTGTTTCGAATGTCGTTGCGAAACTCGTCATCGATCAGGTGACGGTTTTCCCGCAGCAGGCGAATCGTGTCGGCGCGCACGCCTTTGATCTCCGGCTGCTGGGCCATCAGCACGAAGATTTCGAGCATGGCGAACGGGGTGCGGCTGAACACGTTGTCGTTGCGCGCCTCGATGTAGCCGTCGTGCAACTGGAAGCGCGAGTTGATGGGCTGCGGCGGCGCCTCATCCTCGGGCGCGAGGATCACTTCTTCGAAGTGCTGGATGATCAGGTCGCTGAGTTGGGCAATGCTCATCACCACCCGGTAATACTGCTGCATGAAGCTTTCGATGCTGGTCTTTGCGTCTTCGCCCTCGAAGCCGAGCAGGGTGGCGATGGAGCGCTGGTGGTCGAACAGCAGGCGGTCTTCCGAGCGCCCGGCGAGCATGTGCAGCGCGTAGCGCACCTTCCACAAAAACTCCTGGGACGACGCCAGCAGGGCGTTTTCGCTTTCGACCAGGAAGCCTTCGCCGGCCAGGGCGCGCAGGTTCAGGGTGCCGTACTGACGCCGCGCTACCCACAAAATCGTCTGGATATCCCGCAGCCCGCCCGGCGAGCCTTTGACGTTGGGCTCGAGGTTGTATTCGGTGTCGTTGTACTTGTGGTGCCGGGCTTTCTGCTCGGTGCGCTTTGCCAGGAAAAACTCCTTGCTCGGCCACATGTGCGCGGTGCTGGTGACTTCCAGCATGCGCTGGCGCAGACGCTCGGGGCCGGCGATGGTGCGGCTTTCCATCAGGTTGGTGATGACGGTCAGGTCGGCCCGGGCCTCTTCGGCGCATTCGGCCACCGAACGCACGCTCTGACCGACTTCCAGGCCGATATCCCACAGCAGGGTGAGAAAGCGCTCTATGGAATCGCGAAAGATCTCGTGGTCGTCGCTGTCCAGCAGGATCAGCAGGTCGATGTCGGAGTAGGGGTGCAGTTCGCCGCGCCCGTAACCGCCGACTGCCACCAGGGCGATATCCGCCTCGCGGCTCCAGCTGAACTGCTCCCAGGCCTTTTGCAGGATGTTGTCGACGAACCAGGCGCGATCCTCGATCAGTCGACGAATGTCCCGGCCGCTGCGAAAGCGCGCATCGAGCACTTCGCGGGCCTGGCGGATGGCCTTCTTGAACGCGGCGATGGGGCTCGCCTTCAGGGCCAGTTCGGCCTGGAACTGGCCACGGTCGAAGAGTTCGGGATCCACCTGGGGCATCGATCGGCTTTCCTTTCTATCTATTGAGTCGCACGCAACGTGGGAAAACCAGCGCAAGCCTTATGGCGAGACGCGTGCAATCGTGTCGTCGGCGCGCAGGGTGAAGATCTCGTAGCCGGTCTCGGTGACGAGCAAGGTGTGTTCCCACTGGGCCGAAAGCTTGCGGTCCTTGGTGATGG
This sequence comes from Pseudomonas sp. MH9.3, assembly GCF_034354675.1. Taxonomy (NCBI): domain Bacteria; kingdom Pseudomonadati; phylum Pseudomonadota; class Gammaproteobacteria; order Pseudomonadales; family Pseudomonadaceae; genus Pseudomonas; species Pseudomonas sp. MH9.3. The sequence continues at coordinate 5,089,941 of NZ_CP133785.1, forward strand.
CCGTCCAGCCGTCGCCCAGCACCTTGGTGTCGGCCTTGCCCTGGTTGATCATCGGTTCGATGGTGAAAGTCATGCCCGCTTTGAGCTCCATGCCGGTGCCGGCACGGCCGTAGTGCAGGATCTGCGGCTCTTCATGGAACACGGTGCCGATGCCGTGGCCGCAGAATTCACGGACCACCGAGAAGCCGTTCTTTTCGGCGTGCTTCTGGATCACTTCACCGATGTCGCCCAGGCGGCAGCCGGGTTTGACGATCTCGATGGCCTTGTACATGCATTCCTGGGTCACCTGGGACAGGCGTTCGGCCCAGACCGGCACGTTGCCGACATGGAACATGCGGCTGGTGTCGCCGAAGTAGCGGTCCTTGATCACCGTGACGTCGATGTTCAGGGTGTCGCCGTCCTTCAGCGGTTTGTCGCCCGGGATGCCATGGCACACCACGTGGTTGACCGAGGTGCAGATCGACTTGGGGAAACCCTTGTAGTTGAGCGGCGCGGGGATGGCGCCCTGCACATTGACGATGTAATCGTGGCAGATCTGGTTCAGGGTTTCGGTGGTGACGCCGGGCTTGACGTGTTCGGCGATCATTTCCAGCACATCCGCAGCCAGCTTGCCGGCGATGCGCATGCCGGCGATGTCTTCGGCGGTTTTCAAACTAACGGTCATACGGGCTCTCTCTAGCGCAACGCGCTGAAATCAATACGGTTCAAGGGCGTGCGATAAAAGGTTACAGAATTCGCACAAGCCGCAAAAAACGCGATTCTATCAGACGCGGGCGGCAAATCATGAGCCCCTGATGATCGCTTCTGTCTATAAGGTGGGGCTAAATTGGCGCTATTCAAAGGGTTACAGTCGGGTTGCGCAGGCCGGATGTGATTTCGAGTTCCGTTTTCGTCTTCGCCGTGGTATAAAATGCGCCGCTTTCCGGGGATACCCCGCAGAGCTTAAATCCACACACGTGTCGACACGATGACCTGGGTGCCGGAGGCCTTGATGCCGCTGGTTGGTCATTGGGATACGTGGAGGCCAAACCCGACTTATTAAGGAACTATCATGTCCCAAGTCAACATGCGCGATATGCTGAAGGCCGGTGTGCACTTCGGTCACCAGACCCGTTACTGGAACCCGAAAATGGGCAAGTACATTTTCGGCGCGCGTAACAAGATTCACATTATCAACCTTGAAAAAACCCTGCCGATGTTCAACGAAGCACTGACCTTCGTAGAGCGCCTGGCCCAGGGCAAAAACAAGATTCTGTTCGTCGGCACCAAGCGTTCCGCCGGCAAGATCGTTGCTGAAGAAGCAGCACGTTGCGGCTCGCCGTACGTCGATCACCGCTGGTTGGGCGGCATGCTGACCAACTTCAAAACCATCCGTGCTTCCATCAAGCGTCTGCGTGACCTTGAAGTGCAAGCCGAAGACGGTACTTTCGCCAAGCTGACCAAGAAAGAGGCGCTGATGCGCACTCGCGATCTGGAAAAGCTCGATCGTTCCCTGGGTGGTATCAAGGACATGGGCGGCCTGCCTGACGCACTGTTCGTGATCGACGTTGATCACGAGCGCATCGCGATCACCGAAGCCAACAAGCTGGGCATCCCGGTTATCGGCGTTGTCGATACCAACAGCAGCCCGGAAGGCGTTGACTACATCATCCCGGGCAACGATGACGCAATCCGCGCTATCCAGCTGTACATGGGTTCGATGGCCGACGCTGTTATCCGTGGTCGCAACCACGTTGCTGGTGGCACCGAGCAGTTCGTTGAAGAAGCTCCGGTAGCCGCAGCTGAGTAATTGACGCCCTGGCGTTGACTCAGTAAGCAAAAAGGGGGCTTGGCCCCCTTTTTGCCCCCTCGGAAACCGTTTGTCGGCGCCCACTTGTGGCAGCGCAACAGTGCAACTGTAACGTGCAGCGGCCTGCGACGGTGATTCGGGAAGAATTGATCCCCCGTTCGATCGGGTGGAATGGTTGAAAACCTATCCAAGAGGAATTTGAAAATGGCAGCAATTACTGCAGCGTTGGTTAAAGAACTGCGTGAGCGTACTGGCGAAGGCATGATGGATTGCAAGAAAGCCCTGGAAAAGGCTGACGGCGACATCGAAAAAGCCATTGATGACATGCGTGCTTCCGGCGCCATCAAGGCTGCCAAGAAAGCAGGCAACGTGGCCGCTGAAGGCGCGATCGCTCTGAAGGAAGACGGCAAATCTGCCGTGCTGCTGGAAGTGAACTCGCAGACCGACTTCCTGGCCCTGCAGGATGACTTCAAGGCGTTTGTTGCCGCCAGCGTTGAAAAAGCGTTCGCCGACAAACTGACTGACGTCGCTCCGCTGATCGAAGCTCAGGAAGCAGATCGCCTGGTACTGGTCGGCAAGGTTGGCGAAAACGTCAACATCCGTCGCCTGGTTCGCGTTGAAGGTGATGTTGTCGGTGGTTATCTGCACGGTAACAAGATCGGTGTTGCCGTTGTGCTCAAAGGCGGCAACGTTGAGCTGGCCAAGGACATCGCTATGCACGTAGCGGCCAGCAACCCTGAGTTCCTGCTGCCTTCGGAAGTTTCTGCCGAAGCCATCGAGCGTGAAAAAGCTGTGTTCCTGCAGCTGAACGAAGAAAAAATCAAAGGCAAGCCAGAAAACATTGTTGAGAACATGGTCAAAGGCCGTATCAGCAAGTTCCTGGCCGAAGCAAGCCTGGTTGAGCAGGCGTTCGTCAAGAACCCTGAAATCAAGGTTGGCGAGCTGGCCAAGAAAGCCGGTGCCGAAATCGTTTCCTTCACTTACTTCAAGGTAGGCGAAGGCATCGAGAAGCCGGTCGACAACTTCGCTGAAGAAGTTGCTGCCCAGCTGGCTGCCGCCAAGCAATAAGACAGGTTTCAACTGTCGCCCGAAAGAGGCTGCCCGCTCACGCGCGCAGCCTCTTTTCAAATGGGCAGGCCGATTTAATTTGGCTTCCCTTCGGAACTGGCTTACAAAGCCGTGTTCCGATGGCGCTGTGACAGCGTCCAGCTAGAGTGAACGCAAGCCGTAAACGGCTCGCCAAGAATTTTTAAAAAATACGCCGCAGGAGAGATTCGCAATGGCTCAGCAGGGCAGTGGTTATCAGGCTCGCTATAAACGCATTCTACTCAAGCTCAGCGGCGAGGCCCTGATGGGCTCGGAAGAGTTCGGGATCGATCCCAAAGTGCTCGACCGCATGGCGCTGGAAGTCGGCCAGTTGGTTGGCATTGGTGTGCAGGTCGGCCTCGTGATCGGCGGCGGCAACCTGTTTCGCGGTGCCGCGCTGAGTGCGGCCGGCATGGACCGTGTGACCGGTGACCACATGGGCATGCTGGCCACTGTGATGAACGCCCTGGCCATGCGTGACGCGCTGGAGCGAGCCAATATCTCGGCCATCGTGATGTCGGCTATTTCCATGGTGGGCGTGACCGATCACTATGATCGCCGCAAAGCCATGCGCCATCTCAATTCCAAAGAGGTGGTGATCTTTGCCGCCGGCACCGGTAACCCGTTCTTCACCACCGATTCGGCGGCGTGCCTGCGTGCCATCGAAATCGATGCCGACGTGGTGCTCAAGGCCACCAAGGTGGACGGTGTGTACACCGCAGACCCATTCAAAGACCCGCATGCCGAGAAGTTCGATCATCTGACCTACGATGAAGTGCTGGATCGCAAGCTGGGCGTGATGGACCTGACGGCTATTTGCCTGTGCCGCGACCACAAAATGCCGCTGCGCGTATTTAACATGAACAAGCCCGGCGCCCTGCTGAACATCGTACACGGCGGCGCGGAAGGGACTCTGATCGAGGAAGGCCAACAATGATCAACGAAATCAAGAAAGACGCTCAAGAGCGTATGCAGAAATCCCTGGACTCCCTGAACCATGCATTTGGTCAGATTCGTACAGGCAAGGCTCACCCAAGCATTCTGGGCAGCGTGATGGTGCCGTACTACGGCGCAGACACCTCCATCACTCAGGTGGCCAACATCACCGTAAAGGACTCGCGCACCCTGCAGGTCGTGGCGTTTGAGCGCAATATGCTCGGCGCCGTCGACAAGGCCATCCAGAGCGCCGGCCTGAACCTCAACCCGACCAACCTGGGCGAGTTGCTGCTGATCTCCATGCCGGCGCTGACCGAAGAGACCCGCAAGGGCTTCACCAAGCAGGCGCGTAGCGCGGCAGAAGATGCGCGCGTTGCCGTGCGTAACATCCGTCGCGATGCCCTGGGTGACCTGAAGAAGCTGGTCAAGGACAAGGAAATCAGCGAAGACGAAGAACGTCGTGCCGTCGCCGATATCGACAAGCTGACCAAGGATGCCGAGGCGCAGATCACCAAGGCTACCGACGAGAAAGAAAAGGACCTGATGGCCGTATAAGGGGTCAGGACGCCTTCATGGAAAAGACCAAGCAGACTGTGCCCTCCGTGGTGCCGCGCCATGTCGCGATCATCATGGATGGGAATAATCGCTGGGCGAAGAAGCGCTTTATGCCGGGTGTTGCCGGGCATAAAGCGGGTGTCGACGCGGTACGGGCAGTGATTGAGGTGTGTGCCGAGGCCAAGGTCGAGGTGCTCACGCTGTTTGCCTTCTCCAGTGAGAACTGGCAGCGCCCGGCCGACGAAGTCAGTGCCTTGATGGACCTGTTCTTCAAGGCTCTGCGTCGCGAAGCCAAGCGCCTCAATGACAACAAGATCAGCCTGCGTATTATTGGCGACCGCTCGCGCTTTCATCCTGAACTGCAGACCGCCATGCGCGAAGCCGAGGCGATTACTGCCGGCGCCGACCGTTTTGTGCTGCAGATCGCCGCCAACTATGGCGGTCAGTGGGATATCGCCCAGGCTGCGCAGCGACTGGCCAGAGAAGTGCAGGCCGGTCACTTGCAACCGGAAGACATCTCGCCCGAACTGTTGCAGACCTGCCTGGTGACCGGCGATCTGCCGTTGCCGGACTTGTGCATTCGCACCGGTGGCGAGCACCGCATCAGCAATTTCCTGTTGTGGCAGCTGGCTTATACCGAGCTGTATTTCTCCGACCTGTTCTGGCCGGACTTCAAACACGATGCCATGCGCAATGCGCTGGCTGATTTCGCTTCCCGTCAGCGTCGCTTCGGTAAAACGAGCGAGCAGATCGAAGCTGGAGCCCGGGTTTAAATGCTTAAACAACGAATCATCACGGCACTCATCCTGCTGCCTATCGCGCTGTGCGGGTTTTTCCTGCTCGACGGTTCCGGCTTTGCACTGTTTATCGGTCTGGTCGTGACGCTGGGTGCCTGGGAATGGGCGCGTCTGGCGGGCTTCACCAGCCAACTGCCACGTGTGGTCTACGCCGCGGTGGTGGCGGTGCTGCTGTTCCTGATGTACATCCTGCCGGACATCGCGCCCTGGGTGTTGGGTGCGGCGGTGCTGTGGTGGGCGATGGCGACATTCCTCGTGCTGACTTATCCGCGCACCAGCGGCCACTGGTCCAGCGTGGCCTGCAAATTGGTGATCGGCCTGCTGATTCTGCTGCCGGCCTGGCAAGGACTGGTGGAGATCAAGCGTTTCCCGATTGGTAACCAATTGATCCTGGCGGTGATGGTGCTGGTCTGGGGGGCGGACATTGGCGCGTACTTTTCCGGCCGTGCCTTCGGCAAGCGCAAGCTCGCTCCGGCCGTCAGTCCCGGTAAAAGCTGGGAGGGCGTGTACGGCGGGCTCGCGTTGACGCTGCTGATCACGCTGGTAGTCGGGATTGTGCGCGACTGGTCACTGAAGGAAATTCTCCTGGGTCTGGTGGGCACAGCGATCGTGGTGTTTATTTCGGTGGTGGGTGACCTCACCGAAAGCATGTTCAAGCGCCAGGCCGGGATCAAGGACAGCAGCAACCTGCTGCCGGGCCACGGCGGCGTGCTGGACCGTATCGACAGTCTCACCGCTGCCATTCCGATCTTTGCCGTGCTGTTGTGGATGATCGCTTCGTGAGTCGTGCGCAACAGGTAACGGTGCTGGGTGCTACGGGTTCGATAGGGCTGAGCACCCTGGATGTGATTGCGCGGCATCCTGAGCGCTATCAGGTGTTCGCCCTTACGGGCTTCACGCGCGTGAAGGAATTGCTGGCGCTGTGCGTGCGCCATGTGCCGCGCTTTGCCGTGGTGCCTGAGGCGGCGGCTGCGCGCGGCTTGCAGGATGATCTGCGCGCTGCCGGGCTGGCCACTCGGGTGCTGGTGGGCGAGGAGGGGTTGTGCCAGGTGTCAGCGGACGCCGAAGTCGACACGGTGGTGGCTGCCATCGTCGGTGCCGCCGGACTGCGTCCGACGTTGGCTGCAGTCGATGCCGGCAAGAAAATTCTGCTGGCCAATAAAGAGGCGCTGGTAATGTCCGGCGCGCTCTTTATGCAGGCGGTGCGCAAGAGCGGCGCCGTGCTGCTGCCTCTGGACAGCGAACATAACGCTATTTTCCAGTGCATGCCCGGTGATTTCGCCCGTGGCCTCAATCAGGTGGGCGTGCGTCGGATTCTGCTGACCGCCTCCGGTGGGCCTTTCCGGCAAACTCCGCTGGCGCAGCTGGAGCATGTATCGCCGGAGCAGGCGTGCGCCCATCCGAACTGGTCCATGGGCCGCAAGATTTCCGTCGACTCGGCCAGCATGATGAACAAGGGCCTGGAACTGATCGAGGCGTGCTGGCTGTTCGATGCGCGGCCGGAGCAGGTCGAGGTGGTGATCCACCCGCAAAGTGTGATTCATTCCCTGGTCGACTATGTGGACGGTTCGGTGCTGGCGCAGTTGGGCAATCCCGACATGCGTACGCCCATCGCCAATGCCCTGGCGTGGCCGGAGCGGATTGATTCGGGGGTCGCACCCCTGGACTTGTTTGCCATTGCCCGCCTGGACTTCGAAGCGCCGGACGAGCAGCGTTTTCCGTGCCTGCGCCTGGCGCGCCAGGCGGCAGACGCAGGCAATAGCGCCCCGGCGATGCTCAATGCGGCCAATGAAGTGGCCGTGGCGGCGTTTCTCGAACGGCGCATCCGCTTTCCGCAGATCGCGAGTATCATCGACGACGTCCTGAACCTTGAGCCGGTAGTGGCCGTGAATGAGTTGGCGGCGGTGTTCGAGGCTGATACAAAGGCCCGGGCCCTGGCCGAGCAATGGCTGAACCGCAACGCGCGTTAGTCGGTGGGCATGTTTGAGCCTGCGGGCACTGGATTGGAATGCGGAGAAATTAGATGAGTGCGCTCTACATGATTGTCGGCACCCTGGTTGCTCTGGGTGTGCTGGTTACCTTCCACGAATTCGGCCACTTCTGGGTGGCACGCCGTTGTGGCGTGAAGGTGCTGCGCTTTTCCGTCGGCTTCGGTATGCCGCTGGTGCGTTGGCACGACCGCCAGGGCACCGAATTCGTGATCGCAGCCATCCCGCTGGGTGGTTACGTCAAGATGCTCGATGAGCGCGAAGGCGAAGTGCCGGCTGATCAGTTGGACCAGTCCTTCAATCGCAAGACCGTTCGTCAGCGTATCGCCATTGTTGCCGCAGGCCCGATCGCCAACTTCCTGCTGGCCATGGTGTTCTTCTGGGTATTGGCCATGCTGGGCAGCCAGCAGGTGCGTCCCGTCATTGGCGCGGTCGAGGCGCAGAGCATCGCAGCCAAGGCCGGTCTGACGGCGGGGCAAGAGATAGTTTCCATTGATGGCGAGCCGACCACGGGTTGGGGCGCGGTCAATTTGCAGCTGGTGCGCCGCCTGGGTGAGAGCGGCACCGTCAATGTGGTGGTGCGCGAGCAGGATTCCAGCGCCAAAACCCCGCGTGCATTGGTGCTGGACCATTGGCTCAGGGGCGCTGACGAGCCTGATCCGATCAAATCCCTGGGTATCCGGCCGTGGCGTCCATCGTTGCCTCCGGTGCTCGCCGAGCTGGATCCGAAAGGCCCGGCCCAGGCCGCAGGTCTGAAAACCGGCGACCGCCTGCTGGCGCTCGATGGCCAGCCGCTGAATGACTGGCAGCAAGTGGTCGATCTGGTGCGTGTACGTCCTGACAGCAAAATTGTGCTGAAAGTCGAGCGTGATGCCGCGCAAATCGACGTCCCCGTGACCTTGTCGGTTCGTGGCGAAGCCAAGGCGGCCGGGGGTTACCTGGGTGCCGGAGTGAAAAGCCCGGAGTGGCCGCCGTCGATGGTGCGCGAGGTCAGCTTCGGGCCGTTGGATGCGATTGGCGAGGGCGCGAAACGCACCTGGACCATGAGTGTGCTGACCCTGGAGTCCCTCAAGAAAATGTTGTTCGGCGAGCTCTCGGTAAAAAACTTGAGTGGACCGATAACCATTGCTAAAGTGGCGGGCGCTTCTGCCCAGTCGGGTGTCGCGGATTTCCTGAATTTCCTGGCTTATCTGAGTATCAGCCTTGGAGTTCTGAATTTGTTGCCCATCCCTGTACTGGATGGGGGGCATCTGTTGTTTTATCTGGTCGAGTGGGTGCGTGGTCGCCCCTTGTCGGATCGGGTGCAGGGTTGGGGGATACAGATCGGTATCAGTTTGGTGGTCGGGGTGATGTTGTTAGCCCTGGTCAACGATCTGGGTCGTCTGTAACGCTTCGCTGAATTGCGAATCTGCCGCATTTTGCGGCAGTTTGTTTATTGCCAGTTGGAATAAGAAAGGACTTCATGAAACGTCTGCTGCTAACTGCGGTTCTCACCGTATTGATGATCGCCGAAGTTCACGCCGAGTCCTTCACTATCTCCGATATTCGCGTCAACGGCCTCCAGCGGGTTTCCGCAGGTAGCGTCTTTGGTGCCTTGCCGTTGAACGTCGGGGAACAGGCGGATGATCGTCGCCTGGTGGAATCCACTCGTGCGCTGTTCAAAACCGGTTTCTTTCAAGACATCCAACTGGGTCGCGAAGGTAACGTCCTGGTCATCACCGTCGTCGAGCGACCTTCCGTCGCCAGTATCGAGATCGAAGGCAACAAGGCGATCTCCACTGAAGACCTGATGAAGGGCCTCAAGCAATCGGGCCTGGCCGAGGGCGAGATCTTCCAGCGTGCCACGCTCGAAGGTGTGCGTAACGAACTGCAACGCCAGTACGTTGCCCAGGGTCGTTACTCGGCCACGGTCGAGACCGAAGTGGTGCCGCAGCCGCGTAACCGTGTGGGCCTCAAGGTCAACATCAACGAAGGCACCGTGGCCGCCATTCAGCACATCAACGTGGTGGGCAACACCAAGTTCGATGATGACGAACTGGTCGGCCTGTTCGAGCTCAAGACCACCAACTGGCTGTCGTTCTTCAAGAACGATGACAAGTACGCCCGTGAAAAACTCTCCGGTGACCTGGAACGGCTGCGTTCCTTCTACCTGGACCGTGGCTATATCAACATGGATATCGCTTCGACCCAAGTGTCCATCACCCCGGACAAGAAACATGTGTACATCACCGTCAACGTCAATGAAGGTGAGAAGTACAAGGTTCGTGACGTCAAGCTGAGCGGCGACCTGAAAGTCCCTGAAGACCAGGTCAAGTCCCTCTTGCTGGTGCAGAAAGACCAGGTGTTCTCGCGCAAACTGATGACCACCACGTCCGAGCTGATCACTCGTCGTCTGGGCAACGAAGGCTACACCTTCGCCAACGTCAACGGTGTGCCGACTCCCCATGACGAAGACCACACCGTGGACATCACCTTCGTGGTCGATCCCGGCAAGCGTGCCTACGTCAACCGCATCAACTTCCGTGGCAACACCAAGTCCGCCGACGAAGTGCTGCGCCGCGAAATGCGCCAGATGGAAGGTGGCTGGGCGTCGACTTACCTCATCGACCAGTCCAAGACCCGTCTTGAGCGCCTGGGCTTCTTCAAGGAGGTCAACGTCGAGACCCCGGCCGTACCGGGTGTGGACGACCAGGTTGACGTGAACTACGCCGTTGAGGAGCAAGCTTCGGGTTCGATCACCGCCAGCGTCGGCTTTGCACAGAGTGCCGGCCTGATCCTCGGTGGCTCGATCACTCAGAACAACTTCCTCGGTACCGGTAACCGTGTGTCCATCGGCCTGACCCGAAGCGAATACCAGAGCCGCTATAACTTCGGTTATACCGACCCCTACTGGACGGCTGACGGTGTCAGCCTGGGCTACAACGCCTTCTACCGCACCACCGACTACAAAGACCTCGATGTCGACGTGGCAAGCTACGCGATCGACAGCCTGGGTGCTGGCGTCAACATCGGTTATCCGATCAGTGAGACCTCGCGTCTGACCTTCGGCCTCACCGCGCAGCAGGATGAGATCAAGACAGGTGTTTACACCGTGGATGAGATCTTTGACTTCACCCGTCGTGAAGGCGACAAGTTCCTGAACTTCAAGGCGTCTGCCGGCTGGTCCGAATCGACCCTGAACAAAGGTGTATTGGCGACCCGTGGCCATTCCCAAAGCCTGACTGCCGAAGTCACCACGCCGGGCAGCGACCTGTCGTTCTTCAAGCTCGATTACCGCGGCCAGTTGTTCCAGCCGTTGACCGATAACTACACCCTGCGCCTGCATACCGAGCTGGGCTATGGCGACGGTTACGGTTCAACCAATGGCCTGCCGTTCTATGAGAACTACTACGCAGGTGGTTTCAACTCGGTACGTGGCTTCAAGGACAGTACCTTGGGTCCTCGTGGTACGCCGAGCCGTGGTCAGGCGTTTACCGGTAACCAGGGCACCCAGGTGGACTCGGACAACGACCCACTGCCGTTCGGTGGTAACGTGCTGATCCAGGGTGGCGCGGAAGTCCTGTTCCCACTGCCGTTCGTGAAAGACCAGCGGTCTCTGCGTACGTCGGTCTTCTGGGACGTGGGTAACGTGTTCGATTCCAAGTGTGACCAGATCACCAACCCGAGCGGCGTGAAGTCCAATACCCAGTGTAACGACGTGAGCCTCAGCAATCTGGCGAGCTCCGTGGGTGTGGGTGTGACTTGGGTGACCGCGCTGGGTCCGTTGAGCTTTGCTCTGGCCATGCCGATCAAGAAACCGGATAACGCTGAAACCCAGATTTTCCAATTCTCCCTCGGCCAGACGTTCTAAGCGTCTGACCCAAGATAACGACAACGGATTCTGTAGGAGTACATCGTGCGTAAGTTGACTCAATTGGTCCTGCTGGCCACCGTGCTGGTAACCACCCCGGCCTTCGCCGAAATGAAAATCGCCGTGCTGAACTATCAGATGGCCTTGCTCGAATCCGACGCGGCCAAGCGTTACGCCGTGGATGCCGAGAAGAAATTCGGTCCGCAACTGACCAAGCTCAAGACTCTGGAAAGCAGCGCCAAGGGCATTCAGGATCGTCTGGTCGCCGGTGGCGACAAGATGCAGCAGGGCGAGCGCGAGCGCCTGGAGCTTGAATTCAAGCAAAAGGCCCGTGACTACCAGTTCCAGTCCAAGGAACTGAACGAAGCCAAGGCTGTTGCCGACCGCGAAATGCTCAAGCAGCTCAAGCCGAAACTGGACAGCGCTGTGGAAGAAGTCATCAAGAAAGGTGCCTTTGACCTGGTGTTCGAGCGCGGCGCCGTGATTGACGTCAAACCTCAATACGACATCACCCGTCAGGTGATCGAGCGCATGAACCAGCTGAAGTAAGCCATGACCGCGACTATCAGGCTCGGCGAGTTGGCCGAGTTCCTGGGAGCCACCTTGTGTGGCTCCCCGGAGAAAGAAATCACTGGGCTAGCCACCTTGCAGGAGGCTGGCCCAGCTCAGTTGAGCTTCCTGGCGAAGCCCCAATACCGTAAGTATCTGGTCGACTGCCAAGCCGGCGCCGTGTTGCTTACGGCCGTCGATGCCGAAGGGTTTACTGGGGACGCGCTGGTGGTGGCTGACCCTTACCTGGCTTTTGCCCGGGCGTCGCACCTGTTCGCTCCAAAATCCAAGGCCAGCGCTGGTATTCATCCGTCTGCGGTGATCGCCGATGATGCCCAGGTTGATCCCTCGGCCAGCATTGGCGCCTTTGCGGTGATCGAGAACGGCGCACGTATTGGCGCGGGTGTAACGGTCGGCGCTCATTGCTTTATCGGCGCGCGTTGTGAAATCGGTGTCGATGGCTGGCTTGCTCCTCGCGTGACCCTTTACCACGACGTGCGTATCGGTGAGCGGGTGGTTCTGCAGTCGGGCGCTGTGATCGGTGGTGAAGGTTTTGGTTTTGCCAATTCCAAAGGTATTTGGCACAAGGTTGCCCACGTCGGCGGCGTATTGATCGGCGATGACGTGGAAATCGGCGTGAATACTGCCGTCGATCGTGGAGCCTTGGCCGATACGGTCATAGGCAACGGCGTGAAGCTCGACAACCAGATCCATATCGCTCACAACGTGCAGATTGGCGACCACACCGCCATGGCGGCATGCGTGGGCATTTCCGGCAGTACCAAAATCGGCAAGCATTGCATGCTCGCCGGTGGCGTCGGGCTGGTGGGGCACATCGATATTTGCGACAACGTCTTCATCACCGGCATGACCATGGTCACCCACTCGATTACCGAGCCGGGTTCCTATTCTTCCGGTACCGCCATGCAGCCCTCGGCTGAATGGCGCAAGAGTGCAGCACGCTTGCGGCAGATCGACGACATGGCTCGACGTCTCAAACAGCTGGAAAAGCGTGTTGGGGACGTGACCCCTGACGGTAATGCTTCATCACAAGGCTGATACCATTTCCATATCAAGTGTGCACAGCCGCTAGACTGCCTCCTTGATTTGCCAGCGGGGCGTGCCTTTAGTCCGCCCGCCCCCAATTTATTACAGGCTTCCCCCCGAAATGATGGACATCAACGAGATTCGCGAATACCTGCCTCACCGTTACCCGTTCCTGCTGGTGGACCGCGTAGTGGACCTGAACATTGAGGAAAAGCGCATTCGTGCCTACAAGAATGTCAGCATCAACGAGCCGTTCTTCAACGGTCACTTTCCTGCGCATCCCATCATGCCAGGCGTGTTGATCATCGAAGCGATGGCCCAGGCTGCCGGTATCCTTGGTTTCAAAATGCTCGACCTCAAGCCTGCCGACGGCACGCTTTACTATTTCGTGGGTTCCGACAAGCTGCGTTTTCGCAACCCGGTCACCCCGGGTGACCAGCTGATCCTGGAAGCCAGGTTCATCAGCTGCAAGCGCCAGATCTGGAAGTTCGAGTGCCAGGCTTCGGTGGATGGCAAGGCGGTGTGCTCCGCCGAAATCATCTGTGCGGAACGCAAACTATGAGTTTGATTGACCCTCGCGCAATCATCGATCCGTCGGCCGTTCTGGCCGCAGGCGTAGAGGTTGGCCCTTGGTCGATCGTCGGCGCAGGTGTGGAAATCGGCGAGGGTACTGTCATCGGGCCGCACGTGATCCTCAAGGGTCCGACCCGTATTGGCAAACACAATCGCATCTACCAGTTTTCGTCGGTAGGTGAAGACACCCCGGACATGAAGTACAAGGGTGAGGAAACACGCCTGGTAATCGGTGATCACAACATCATTCGTGAAGGCGTGACCATTCACCGTGGCACCGTGCAGGATCGTGCCGAAACCACGCTGGGTGATCACAACCTGGTGATGGCGTACGCGCATATCGGACACGACAGTGTCATCGGCAACCATTGCATCCTGGTCAACAACACCGCGTTGGCCGGCCATGTGCACGTTGACGATTGGGCGATCCTGTCGGGTTTCACGCTGGTGCATCAGTATTGCCATATTGGCGCCCACAGCTTTTCCGGCATGGGCACCGCCATCGGCAAGGATGTACCGGCATTTGTCACGGTCTTCGGCAACCCGGCCGAAGCCCGCAGCATGAATTTCGAAGGCATGCGCCGCCGTGGTTTCAGCGATGACGCCATCCACGCCTTGCGCCGCGCCTACAAGACGGTCTACCGCCAGGGCCTCACGGTTGAACAGGCGCTGACTGAATTGACCGAGCCGGCAACGCTGTTCCCGGAAGTCGCGGTGTTCCGTGACTCGATCCAGGCGTCGACTCGCGGCATCACCCGCTGATCATGGCCACTGTGCGTATCGCGCTGGTGGCCGGAGAAGCTTCCGGCGATATTCTGGGCGCAGGCCTGATGCGGGCGCTGAAGGCCCGCCACCCGGCAGTCGAATTCATCGGCGTCGGTGGGCCTCTCATGCAGGCCGAGGGCCTCACGTCCTACTTCCCCATGGAACGCTTGTCGGTCATGGGACTGGTTGAGGTACTGGGCCGTCTGCGTGAACTGCTGGCACGGCGCAAGCTGCTGATTCAGACCCTGATCGAAGAAAAGCCCGACGTCTTTATCGGCATCGACGCGCCGGATTTCACCCTTAATATCGAGCTCAAGCTGCGTCAGGCCGGGATCAAGACCGTGCATTACGTCAGCCCGTCCGTATGGGCATGGCGGCAGAAGCGCGTGCTGAAAATCCGCGAGGGCTGCGACCTGATGCTCACCCTGCTGCCCTTCGAGGCCAGGTTTTACCAAGAGCAGGGCGTGCCGGTACGGTTTGTCGGCCATACGCTGGCCGATGCGATTCCCTTGCAGGCTGACCGCGCTGCGGCGCGTGCCGAGCTGGGATTGCCTGATGGCCCGTTGGTTGCGCTGATGCCGGGCAGCCGCGGTGGCGAAGTCGGGCGCCTGGGCGCATTGTTTTTTGACGCCGCCGAGCGCCTGCTGGCCATGAAGCCGGGTATTCGCTTCGTGCTGCCCTGCGCCAGCCCGCAACGGCGTGCGCAGATCGAGACGCTGCTCGACGGGCGCAACCTGCCGCTGACCTTGCTCGATGGCCGGTCGCACCTGGCCCTGGCTGCCTGCGACGCGGTGCTCATCGCCTCGGGCACCGCGACTCTGGAGGCCTTGCTGTACAAGCGCCCGATGGTCGTGGCCTATCGCCTGGCGCCGCTGACGTTCTGGATTCTCAAGCGCATGGTCAAGAGCCCCTACATCTCCCTGCCCAACCTGCTGGCCCAACGCCTGCTGGTGCCGGAGCTGTTGCAGGACGACGCAACGCCTGCCGCCCTCGCGCAAACCCTACTACCCTTGATCGACGGCGGCGAAGAGCAGACCCGTGGTTTCGACGACATCCACCGCACCCTGCGCCGGGATGCCTCGAACCAGGCGGCCGATGCCGTGTTGAACTTGATCGGTCATACACAGGAGGCCTTATGAGCAAGCAAATGGGCCTGGATTTCAGCCTGGTTGCGCACGCCGACGAGCTGGTGGCCGGTGTCGACGAAGTAGGGCGCGGCCCGCTGTGTGGCGCAGTCGTGACGGCCGCCGTGATTCTCGACCCGAACCGGCCGATCCTGGGCCTGAATGACTCGAAAAAACTCACCGAAGCACGCCGTGAAAAGCTCTACGACGAGATCTGTGAAAAGGCGCTGAGCTGGCATATCGCCCGCGCCGAGGTCGAAGAAATCGACAGGTTGAACATTCTGCACGCCACCATGCTCGCCATGCAGCGTGCAGTGGAAGGCCTGCATATCACGCCGAAAATGGCGATGATCGACGGCAACCGTTGCCCCAGACTGGCGATGCCGTCCGAAGCGGTGGTCAAGGGCGACAGCAAGGTACCGGCGATTGCGGCGGCCTCGATCCTGGCCAAGGTCAGCCGTGATCGCGAGATGGCTGCGTTCGAGTTGATCTATCCCGGCTATGGCATGGGGGGTCATAAGGGCTATCCGACGCCCGTTCATCTGGAAGCGCTGGCCCGGCTGGGGCCCACCCCGATCCATCGACGCTCGTTCGCCCCGGTGCGCCAGGCCTATGAGCTGCGCGCGAGCCTGATCGAGGTTTAGTCCCAAAGCTGATGTTTTTGCCAAGGCCCGGTACAATCCCGGGCCTTGTTGTTTCCATGTTTGGACAGGATCACTATGCCGGCTTCATTCGTTCACCTGCGCCTGCACACTGAATACTCGCTGGTCGACGGCCTGGTACGCATCAAGCCGTTGGTCAAGACGCTGGTGGGCATGAACATGCCCGCAGTAGCGGTTACCGATCAGAACAACATGTGTTCCCTGGTCAAGTTCTACAAAAACGCCATGGGCGCCGGGATCAAGCCGATCTGCGGCGTCGACCTGTGGCTGTCCAACAAGGACCCGGATAACCCGCTGAGCCGCATCAGCCTGCTGGCGATGAACGGCGTGGGTTATCGCAACCTCACCGAACTGATTTCCCGTGGTTTTATCGACGGGCAGCGCAACGGTTCGATCATCATCGAGCGCGAATGGGTGGCGCAGGCCAGCGAGGGCGTGATCATGCTCTCGGCGGCTAAAGAGGGTGAGATTGGCATCGCGCTGCTGGGCGGCAATCCCCAGGAAGCCGAAGTGCTGGCGCGCGAATGGATGCAGGTTTTTCCTGATCGCTTCTACCTGGAAGTGCAGCGCACCAACCGCCCCAACGATGAAGAACACCTGCACGCCGCCGTGGCCCTGGCCGACAAGCTGGGCGCGCCGCTGGTGGCGACCAACGATGTACGCTTTATCAAGAAGGAAGATTTCGAAGCCCACGAAACCCGCGTGTGCATCGGTGAAGGCCGCGCCCTTGACGACCCGCGCCGCTCGAAAAACTACAGCGAAGAGCAATACCTCAAAAGCGCCGATGAGATGGCCGAGCTGTTCAGCGACCTCCCTGAGGCCCTGGAAAACTCCGTCGAGATCGCCAAGCGCTGCAATATCGAAGTGAAGCTGGGCAAGCACTTCCTGCCCAACTTCCCGATTCCCGATGGCATGACCATCGATGAGTATTTCCGCAAGGTGTCGTTCGATGGCCTGGAAGAGCGCCTTAGCGTGCTGCTGCCCAGGGACACCACCGAGGACTACGAGGCCAAGCGTCAGGTCTATGTGGATCGGCTGAATTTCGAGCTGGATATCATCATCCAGATGGGTTTCCCCGGTTACTTTCTGATCGTAATGGACTTTATCCAGTGGGCCAAAAGCAACGGCGTGCCGGTAGGCCCGGGCCGGGGGTCGGGTGCCGGTTCGCTGGTGGCTTATGTGCAGAAGATCACCGACCTCGACCCGCTGGAATATGACCTGCTGTTCGAACGCTTCCTGAACCCGGAACGGGTCTCCATGCCCGACTTCGACGTCGACTTCTGCATGGACGGTCGCGACCGCGTAATCGAATACGTGGCCGAAAAGTACGGCCGCAACGCGGTCAGCCAGATCATCACGTTTGGTTCCATGGCGGCGAAAGCGGTCATCCGTGACGTGGCGCGAGTGCAGGGCAAGTCCTACGGCCTGGCCGATCGCCTGTCGAAGATGATCCCGTTCGAAGTCGGCATGACCCTGGAAAAAGCCTACGAGCAGGAAGAAATCCTGCGCGACTTCATCAAGGTCGATGAAGAAGCCGCCGAAATCTGGGACATGGCACGCAAGCTGGAAGGTGTGGTGCGTAACGTCGGTAAGCACGCCGGCGGTGTGGTGATCGCGCCTACGAAGCTCACTGACTTTTCGCCTATTTATTGCGACGAAGAAGGCGACGGGCTGGTAACCCAGTTCGACAAGGATGACGTAGAGGCGGCCGGCCTGGTGAAGTTCGACTTCCTCGGCCTGCGGACCCTGACGATCATCGACTGGGCGCTCAAGACCATCAACCGCGAGCGCGCCAAGGTCGACGAAGCACCGCTGGATATCGCGTTTATTCCGCTGGACGACAAGCCGACTTACCAGTTGCTGCAAAAAGCGGAAACCACCGCCGTGTTCCAGCTCGAGTCGCGCGGCATGAAGGAGCTGATCAAAAAGCTCAAGCCCGACTGCCTGGAAGACCTGATCGCACTGGTAGCCCTGTTCCGTCCGGGCCCGCTGCAATCGGGCATGGTTGATGACTTTATCAACCGCAAGCACGGCCGCGCCGAGCTGGCCTACCCGCACTCCGACTACCAGTACGAAGGCCTCAAGCCGGTATTGGCACCGACCTACGGCATCATCCTGTATCAGGAACAGGTGATGCAGATTGCCCAGGTCATGGCCGGCTACACCCTTGGCGGCGCGGACATGCTGCGTCGCGCCATGGGTAAAAAGAAACCCGAGGAAATGGCCAAGCAGCGCGGCGGTTTCATTGAGGGGTGCGCGACCAACAATATCGACGCAGACCTGGCCGGTAACATCTTCGACCTGGTGGAAAAATTCGCCGGTTACGGCTTCAACAAATCCCACTCCGCCGCCTACGGGCTGGTGTCGTACCAGACCGCCTGGCTCAAGGCTCACTACCCGGCGCCGTTCATGGCTGCCGTACTCTCGGCGGATATGCACAACACCGACAAGGTCGTGACCTTGATCGAGGAAGTGCGCACCATGAAGCTGCGCCTCGACGCGCCGGACGTGAACGCCTCGGAGTTCAAGTTCACGGTGAACGACGAAGGCCGCATCATCTATGGCCTGGGCGCGATCAAAGGGGTGGGCGAAGGCCCGGTTGAGGCGATCACCGAAGCACGCCAGGATGGGCCGTTCACCGACCTGTTCGATTTCTGCGCGCGTGTCGACCTCAAGCGCATCAACAAGCGCACCCTGGACGGCCTGATCCGCAGCGGCGCCCTCGACCGCCTGGGCCCTTACTTCCATGATGAGCCCAAGGCGTATCAGGCCAATATCGACCGTAACCGTGCGGTGCTGCTGACCGCCATGGAAGAGGCGATCAAGGCCGCCGAGCAGACCGCCCGCACCCATGACAGCGGCCACGCCGACCTGTTTGGCGGGCTGTTCGTCGAAGAAGATGCGGATGTATACGCCAACCACCGCAAGGCCAAGGATCTGACCCTCAAGGAACGCCTCAAGGGTGAAAAAGACACCCTGGGCCTGTACCTCACCGGTCACCCGATCGACGAATACGAAGGCGAGATCCGTCGTTTCGCCCGCCAGCGCATCATCGACCTGAAGCCGGCGCGCGACACCCAGACCGTGGCCGGCATGATCATCGCGCTGCGCGTGATGAAAAACAAAAAGGGCGACAAGATGGGCTTCATCACCCTCGACGACCGCTCGGGCCGGATCGAAGCGTCGCTGTTTGCCGACGCGTTCCACTCCGCCCAGTCGCTGTTGCAGACCGACGCCATGGTGGTGGTGGAAGGGGAGGTCAGCAACGACGACTTCTCCGGCGGCCTGCGCCTGCGCATCAAGCGGGTGATGAGCATGGAGGACGCGCGCACCAACCTGGCTGAAAGCCTGCGTTTGAAGGTGAAAACCGAAGCGCTCAAGGGCGACCAGCTACGCTGGCTGGGGGATCTGCTCAAACGCCACCGTGGCGCCTGTCCGGTGACCATGGAGTACACCGGCAATGACGCCAAGGCCATGCTGCAATTCGGCGAGACCTGGCGAATTGACCCGGCCGATGGCTTGATTCAAGCATTGCGTGACCAGTTCGGCCGTGACAACGTCTTCCTCCAATACCGTTGACGGCCAGGCAGTTTTCTTTTTCATCAAGAGAAACGCCTGAACTCGACGAAACATTTAATCTCGACCTGGACGCGCCTCTCCCTTAAGGTAGGGCGCGAACAGACAACCGGCTGGCCAGGCATGCCCTGGCCGTCGACCCAAGACGGACGCTTATGAACCCGAATTTTCTTGATTTCGAACAGCCGATCGCTGACCTGCAAGCCAAGATCGAAGAACTGCGCCTGGTCGGCAATGACAATTCGCTGAACATCGGCGATGAAATCGCTCGCCTGCAAGACAAGAGCAGCACGCTCACCGAAGACATCTTCGGCAAGCTGACCAGCTGGCAGATCGCGCGCCTGGCTCGCCACCCGCGACGTCCGTACACCCTGGATTACATCCAGCACATCTTCACCGAGTTCGACGAACTGCATGGCGACCGTCACTTCTCCGACGACGCCGCTATCGTGGGCGGCATTGCGCGCCTGGACGACCAGCCGGTGATGGTGATCGGTCACCAGAAAGGCCGTGAAGTGCGCGAGAAAGTGCGCCGCAACTTCGGCATGCCGCGTCCGGAAGGCTACCGCAAGGCCTGCCGCCTGATGGAAATGGCCGAACGCTTCAAAATGCCGATCCTGACCTTCATCGACACGCCGGGCGCTTACCCTGGCATCGACGCTGAAGAGCGCAACCAGAGCGAAGCGATTGCCTGGAACCTGCGCGTCATGTCCCGCCTGAAAACCCCGATCATCGCCACGGTGATTGGTGAAGGTGGCTCCGGCGGTGCACTGGCGATTGGCGTGTGCGACCAACTGAACATGCTGCAATATTCGACCTACGCGGTGATCTCGCCGGAAGGTTGCGCCTCGATCCTGTGGAAAACCGCCGAAAAGGCGCCGGACGCCGCGGAAGCCATGGGCATTACTGCCGATCGCCTCAAGGGCCTGGGTATCGTCGACAAGGTCATCGCCGAGCCATTGGGTGGCGCGCACCGCGACCCGGCTGCGGCCGCCGCGACCATCCGTGCTGAATTGGGTTCGCAACTGGCGATGCTCAAGAAGCTGGATAACGAAGCGCTGCTGGCTCGTCGTTATGAGCGTTTGATGAGCTACGGTCTCTGATCAAGCACTGATCCGGCAGACAATGCAGTACTAATGTGGGAGCGGGCTTGCTCGCGAACGCGGTATATCAGTCGACATGTTCATTGACTGACACACCGCCTTCGCGAGCAAGCCCGCTCCCACATTTGCTTTGTGTATGCTTGGCTACCGTACTCCAGTTCTGCGCCGGTATTTTTGATGAAGCCAACGCTACCCGCCAAGCTCCTGCAAACCCTGGCCCCCTGGCGCAACGCGCCGGTCTGGCATGTCGCTTTTTCCGGCGGGCTTGATTCCACCGTCCTGCTGCATCTCCTGGCCACTCTGGCAAACACTCCTCCCCTGCGTGCTGTGCATGTCCACCACGGCCTGCAAACGGCTGCCGACGCCTGGCCCGAGCATTGTCAGGCAGTGTGTGACGGCCTGGGCGTACCGTTGCGGGTGATGCGCGTGCAGGTCCTGCCAGGCGCAAGCCTTGAGCGCGCCGCCCGTGATGCGCGTTATCAAGCGTTTGCCGAGCTGGTCGGGGCAGGGGAGGTGATCCTGACAGGCCAGCATCGCGATGATCAGGCCGAAACCCTGTTGTTCCGCCTGCTGCGTGGGGCCGGGGTGCGCGGGTTGGCGGCAATGCCCGCCCGTCGCGCGTTGGCGAGTGGGCACTTGGTGCGGCCGTTGCTGGATGCTGCGCGTGTTGAATTGGAAGCCTACGCCCATGAGCACCAATTGAAGTGGATCGAAGACCCCTCGAACGCCGATCCTCGGTTCTCGCGCAATTACCTGCGCCATCGTGTGCTCCCGGCGTTGACTGAACGGTGGCCCCAGGCCGTAACAAGCCTGGCCCGCACCGCCGAGCACTTGAGCGAAGCCCAGGGCCTGCTCGACGAATTGGCCGTCTCGGACCTGCAAGCCTGCGAACAGCCTTCGGCGTTTCCGTGGTTGCCGCTACCGTCATTGGCCATTGCGCCATTGCGTGAGCTTTCCGACGCCCGACAACGCAACGCTCTGCGCCACTGGCTGAACCCACTGACCCGTTTACCCGACAGCGACCACTGGGCCAGTTGGTATTCCCTGCGCGATGCCAAGGCCGACGCTCAGCCCATATGGCGCCTGGCGGACGGCGAATTGCACCGTTGCGGCGAGCGCATCTGGTGGTTGCCCGCCACGTGGTCGGAATTTTCCGATGCGTCGGTGAGCTGGCCCGATCCGCAAAACGCACTAGAGTTACCCGGCAATGGTCAGCTGAAATTTATCGGCAAAGCCCCTGACGGTCCGCTGGTGATCGGTTATCGCCAAGGCGGCGAAATCATCGAAGTGCCAGGTCGCGGGCGGCGCGACTTGAAGCGTCTGCTTAATGAAAGTGGGTTGCCGGGCTTCGTCCGTGGCAGATTGCCGCTGCTGTATCAGGGCGAGCGATTGTTGGCTGCCCCATGCCTTGCAGGGTTATGGGCCATGCCGCCGGGTGGCTGGCAATTGCATTGGGTGCCACAGAGCTGCGATCAAGGTTTGAGCTGATAGAGCCTTTCCGGTAGACTACGCTCCCTTCTTGATACAACTTCTGTGGATTCGCCTGAATCGCAGCAGTTGCCGATTACCAAGCAGTCTTTGCTGGGCGATTCCAAAAAATGTGTAGCGATCAACGTACCGGTGTTCCATTGCTGGTCTGTCACCACGCGGCGGTTTTTTTGAAAGGTGCACTGTGATTAATGCAGGTGATCGGGGGCTTCGGCCTTCCTTCGCTTTCCCCGGCGGCTCGGACCGCTTTAACGCAGACTTCTAGGGTTTTTCATGACGCGCTACATATTCGTCACGGGCGGTGTTGTTTCTTCATTGGGGAAAGGCATTGCCTCCGCTTCATTGGCGGCCATCCTGGAGGCGCGGGGACTTAAGGTCACCATGCTCAAGCTGGACCCGTACATCAACGTCGACCCGGGCACCATGAGCCCGTTCCAGCACGGTGAGGTGTTCGTCACTCACGACGGCGCCGAAACCGACCTGGACCTGGGCCACTACGAGCGGTTCATCCGCACGACCATGACCCAGAACAACAACTTCACCACCGGCCGTGTCTACGAGCACGTGCTGCGCAAAGAGCGCCGTGGTGACTACCTGGGTGCAACCATCCAGGTGATCCCGCACATCACCGACGAAATCAAGCGCCGCATCATCAAGGGTGCAGGCGATGCCGACGTGGCAATGGTCGAGATTGGTGGCACCGTAGGTGACATCGAATCCCAACCGTTCCTCGAAGCCATCCGTCAGCTGCGTTTCGAAATCGGCGCCAAGCGCGCGATGCTGATGCACCTTACCCTGGTGCCGTACATCGCCACCGCCGGCGAGACCAAAACCAAGCCGACCCAGCATTCCGTCAAGGAACTGCGTTCCATCGGCCTGCAGCCGGACGTACTGATCTGCCGCTCCGATCACCCGATCGACATCTCCTCGCGTCGCAAGATCGCGCAATTCACCAACGTTGAAGAACGTGCGGTGATTGGCCTGGAAGACGCCGACACCATCTACAAGATCCCGGGCATCCTGCATGCGCAAGGCCTGGATGATTTTGTGGTCGAGCGCTTCGGCCTGCAGTGCGGCAGCGCCGACCTCTCCGAATGGGAAGCGGTAGTCGACGCCAAGCTCAACCCTGAGCACGAAGTCACCATCGCCATGGTCGGCAAGTACATGGAACTGCTGGACGCGTACAAGTCGCTGATCGAAGCGATGAGCCACGCCGGTATCAGCAACCGTACCAAGGTCAACCTGCGCTACATCGACTCCGAAGACATCGAGAACCAGGGCACCGCGTTGCTCGAAGGTGTTGACGCGATCCTCGTACCCGGCGGTTTCGGCCTGCGTGGCGTGGAAGGCAAGATCACTGCCGTTCAATACGCCCGTGAAAACAAAGTGCCGTACCTGGGTATCTGCCTGGGCATGCAAGTGGCCGTTATCGAGTTCGCCCGTAACGTGCTGGGCTGGAAAGACGCCAACTCCACCGAGTTCGATCACACCAGCGGCCACCCGGTCGTAGGCTTGATCACCGAGTGGGAAGACGCCACCGGCGCCGTTGAAACCCGTACCGAAACCTCCGACCTGGGCGGCACCATGCGCCTTGGCGCACAGGACTGCCTGCTGGAGCCGGGTTCGCTGGTTCACGACTGCTACGGCAAGGACGTGATCGTCGAACGTCACCGTCACCGCTACGAAGTGAACAACAACCTGCTGCCGCAGATCAAAGAGGCCGGCCTGAAAATCTCCGGTCGTTCCGGTGACGGCAAGCTGGTCGAAGTGGTCGAGGCGCCGGATCATCCATGGTTCGTGGCATGCCAGTTCCACCCCGAGTTCACCTCGACACCGCGCGATGGTCATCCATTGTTCAGCGGTTTCGTCAAAGCCGCACTGACGCAACATCAGAAGAAGGCGTAACCCTGATGGCCCAGAAGATCATTCGCGTAGGCGATATCGAAATTGCCAACGACAAGCCGATGGTGCTGTTCGGCGGCATGAACGTGCTGGAAAGCCGCGACATGGCGATGCAGGTCTGTGAAGAGTACGTCAAGGTTACCCAGAAACTGGGTATCCCTTACGTGTTCAAGGCCAGCTTCGACAAGGCCAACCGCTCGTCCGTGACCTCCTATCGCGGCCCGGGCCTTGAAGAAGGCATGCGGATCTTCCAGGACATCAAGCAAGCCTTCGGCGTGCCGATCATCACCGACGTCCACGAGCCTGAACAGGCAGCCGTGGTCGCCGAGGTGTGCGACATCATCCAGTTGCCGGCTTTCCTGTCGCGCCAGACCGACCTGGTGGTGGCGATGGCCAGGACCGGCGCCGTGATCAATATCAAGAAAGCCCAGTTCCTCGCGCCCCAGGAAATGAAACACATCCTGAACAAATGCGTCGAAGCAGGTAACGACCAGTTGATTCTCTGCGAGCGCGGTTCGAGCTTCGGCTACAACAACCTCGTGGTGGACATGCTCGGTTTCGGCATCATGAAACAGTTCGAATACCCGGTGTTCTTCGACGTGACCCACGCGCTGCAAATGCCCGGCGGTCGCGCCGATTCCGCCGGTGGGCGCCGTGCCCAGGTGCTGGACCTGGCGAAGGCGGGCATCAGCCAGTCGCTGGCGGGCCTGTTTCTGGAAGCCCATCCGGACCCTGACAACGCCAAGTGCGACGGCCCCTGCGCCCTGCGCCTGGACAAGCTGGAGCCGTTCCTGGCTCAGCTCAAGCAACTGGACGAACTGGTCAAGGGATTTGCGACGGTAGAAACCGCGTAAGCGGCATTTCTCCGGTAGACTTTCCCACGCTTTATGCTCAGGCATGCGTGCCTGAGCCTTGTCGTCTGCAAGCCTGCCCTGTTGTTCCACCCTTGCGGTCGGTCAAAAGATTTCCTTCAGCTGCGTCGTTTTCGTCAACTTTGGAGTGTTCACAACAATGGCAAAAATCGTCGACATCAAAGGTCGTGAAGTTCTCGACTCCCGTGGCAACCCCACCGTCGAAGCCGACGTGCTTCTCGATAACGGCATCATCGGCAGCGCCTGTGCGCCGTCCGGTGCTTCTACCGGTTCGCGCGAAGCGCTGGAACTGCGCGATGGCGACAAGAGCCGTTACCTGGGCAAGGGTGTACTCAAGGCGGTAGCCAACATCAATGGCCCGATCCGTGACCTGCTGCTGGGC
Organism: Pseudomonas sp. MH9.3; assembly: GCF_034354675.1. Classification (NCBI taxonomy): domain Bacteria; kingdom Pseudomonadati; phylum Pseudomonadota; class Gammaproteobacteria; order Pseudomonadales; family Pseudomonadaceae; genus Pseudomonas; species Pseudomonas sp. MH9.3. Next base: position 5,114,985 of record NZ_CP133785.1, read on the forward strand.
AAAGACCCGCTGGACCAGAAAGCCCTGGACCACGCGATGATCCAGCTCGACGGCACCGAGAACAAAGGCAGCCTGGGCGCCAACGCCATCCTCGCTGTATCCCTGGCCGCTGCCAAGGCTGCTGCCCAGGACCAGGACCTGCCGTTGTACGCCCACATCGCCAACCTGAACGGCACGCCGGGTGTGTACTCCATGCCGGTGCCGATGATGAACATCATCAACGGTGGCGAGCACGCCGATAACAACGTCGACATCCAGGAATTCATGGTGCAGCCGGTTGGCGCCAAGACCTTCTCCGAAGGCCTGCGCATGGGCACCGAAATTTTTCACCACCTCAAGGCCGTGCTCAAAGCCCGTGGCCTGAGCACCGCAGTGGGTGACGAAGGTGGTTTCGCGCCGAACCTGGCGTCCAACGAAGATGCACTCAAAGTGATCTCCGAAGCCGTGGCCAACGCCGGCTACACCCTGGGCACCGACGTGACCCTGGCCCTGGACTGCGCCGCCAGCGAATTCTATGAAGACGGCAAGTACAACCTGTCCGGTGAAGGCCAGGTGTTCAACTCCGAAGGTTTTGCTGAATACCTCAAGGGCCTGACCCAGCGCTACCCGATCATCTCGATCGAAGACGGCCTGGACGAGTCCGACTGGGACGGCTGGAAGATCCTCACCGACAAGATCGGCGAGAAAGTCCAACTGGTGGGCGACGATTTGTTCGTGACCAACACCAAGATCCTGAAAGAGGGCATCGACAAGAAGATCGCCAACTCGATCCTGATCAAGTTCAACCAGATCGGCACCCTGACCGAAACCCTGGAAGCCATCCAGATGGCCAAGGCTGCGGGCTACACCGCCGTGATCTCCCATCGCTCCGGCGAAACCGAAGATTCGACCATTGCCGACCTGGCAGTGGGCACCTCGGCAGGCCAGATCAAGACCGGCTCCCTGTGCCGTTCCGACCGTGTTTCCAAGTACAACCAATTGCTGCGTATCGAAGAGCAACTGGCGGGTAAAGCCAAGTACAACGGTCGTGGCGAGTTTCGCGGCTGACCGTTAACCGGTTAAAAATGTAAAAAAGTCGACGGACTGCGTCGGAAAACTCACGACAAAGTGAATTTCGACGTTAATCTGTTGGCCATCTAGCACAAGCCTGGTTTTTCCAGGCTTCGTGCTGTCAGTTGCTGCAAAAGTTTTGCATGGCGGTCTTTTTTCACTGGATACCCGATATTCGATGCGCAGTCCCAATTGGTTGTTCCTCGTCTTGCTCTTGTTGCTGGCTGGCCTGCAGTACCGCCTATGGGTGGGTAATGGCAGCTTTGCGCAGGTAAAAGACCTGACTGAGCAAATTGCTGCACAGCACGCCGAAAACGAAATCCTGCTGGAGCGCAATCGCGTCCTCGATGCCGAAGTGCTTGAGTTGAAAAAAGGCACGGAGACCGTTGAAGAACGGGCTCGTCATGAATTGGGCATGGTCAAGGAGGGCGAGACCCTCTACCAGTTGGCCCAATGACTCAGCGTTTGCCGGCCTTCTGGGCCGTGATTCCCGCCGCGGGCGTTGGTGCCCGTATGGCTGCGGACCGTCCCAAGCAATACTTGCAACTGGGCGGACGCACTATTCTCGAACACAGCCTCGGCTGTTTTCTCGATCACCCGATGCTCAAGGGTCTGGTGGTCAGTCTTGCTCCTGATGATCCTTACTGGCCTGGCCTGGCCTGTGCTGCCGACCCGCGTATCCAGCGTGCGGACGGCGGCTCGGAGCGCTCGGGCTCGGTGCTCAACGCGTTGCTGCAGCTCAATGCCCTGGGGGCCGGCGATGAGGATTGGGTGCTGGTGCACGATGCGGCAAGGCCGAATTTGAGCCGCGACGACCTCGACACGCTATTGGCCGAACTGGCGGACGACCCGGTGGGCGGCCTGCTGGCGGTGCCGGCGCGCGACACGCTCAAGCGTGCAGACAAGCGCGGCCGTGTGGTTGAAACCGTTGATCGCAGCCTGATCTGGCAGGCGTACACACCGCAGATGTTCCGCCTGGGCGCTTTGCATCGTGCCCTGGCTGACAGTCTGGTGGCGGATGCGGTGATTACCGATGAAGCCTCGGCCATGGAATGGTCAGGGCAGGCGCCGCGATTGATTGAGGGGCGTTCGGACAATATCAAGGTGACTCGGCCGGAAGATCTGGAGTGGCTCAGGTTGCGGTGGGCCAATCGTAGATAGTCAGTTAAACCGAGGCGCCTTCATCGCAGGCAAGCCAGCTTCCACACTTGATCGCAGTCATTGCAGACACCTCGGTCAACTGTGGGAGGCTCCGCCACGTCTTCGACTTAGCGCTGTCGCGCAGCAACCTGGGGCCTCTGTGGCAAGCCCCAATGCCGTTCAGTTAAGCGCAGATTCCCTGTGGCGAGCAGGCTTGTCCTGCGTTGGGCTGCGCAGCAGCCCCAAAACCAGGCGCTGAGCCGTATCAGGTACACCGCGTTTTGCTTGATTGGGGGCGCTTCGCACCCCAACGCGGGGCAAGCCCGCTCGCCACAGGCGTGTGGCTGCCTGAAACTTCAGCTTTAAAATCAATACGTTATTTTGTGTTTGATAAGCGCTGGCTTGCCTGCGATGAGGCCGGTGTAGTCAACGCCGACTCACTGGCTGTACTCCGGCCTCCCCGCCAACCCCTCCTTCAAAAAATCCACCAGCTTGCGCACCTTGGGCGACAAATGCCGCTGCTGCGGATACAGCCCCCACACCGCCGTATTCGGCGGCTGATGCGCCTCAAGCAGCGACACCAGCGCGCCACTGTGCAAGTGCTCCAGCACGTAGTAATCCGGCAACTGGCACAACCCAACGCCCTGCAACGCTGCGTCCAGCACCGCCTGCCCACTGTTGCAGCGCCAGTTTCCCTGGACCCGTTGGGAAAATTCGCGCCCGTCCTGGGCCAGTTGCCAGATATCCGAACTGCCGATCAGGCAGTTATGCCGACTCAACTCCGACAAGCTGTGTGGCCGACCATACCGCGCGAGGTAGGACGGCGACGCGCACACATACATACGCCGTGGCGCCAGGCGGCTGGCGACCATCCGCGAGTCCTGCAGGCGGCCAAGGCGGATCGCCAGGTCCAGGCCTTCATGTACCAGGTCCAACTGTCGGTTGCTCAGTTCGATATCCACGCGTAACTGCGGATACAGCGCCATGAAGCGCGTCACCAGCGGCACGATAAACCGCTCGCCGTAGGCCACGGCGCAGGTCATGCGCAGCATGCCCTTGGGTTCGCTGGCCAGATCGCCGACCGCGCGCAGGGCTTCCTCGCGGCCGTCCTGCAGGCGCTGGCAATGCTGCAGGAAGGTCTGGCCGGCTTCGGTCAGCGTCACCTTGCGCGTACTGCGGTACAGCAACCGCGTTTGCAGGCGCTCTTCCAGGCGCGCCACTTGCCGGCTGATATGGGACGAGGACACCCCCAGCCGCTCGGCCGCCGCCGTGAACTGGCTGCACTCGGCCACCGCCACGAACTCATCGATGCCTTCCCAGCGGTTCTCCAGCATTTGATTATCCCTGTACAGCAATAAAGTTTTGCTTTTGTCCGGATTATTAATCAAAGGGCGCTGATTTACACTCACCGTCTCAGTTTTAAATTCCCTGGAGAAACCCGGATGATCAAGTCCCGCGCCGCCGTAGCCTTCGAAGCCAACAAGCCCCTGGAGATCGTTGAAGTGGATGTCGCCATGCCCAAGGCGGGTGAAGTGCTGTTGCGGGTGGTCGCCTCCGGCGTGTGCCACACCGACGCCTACACCTTGTCGGGCGCCGACCCGGAAGGCATCTTCCCGTCGATCCTCGGCCATGAAGGCGGTGCGGTGGTTGAAGCAATCGGCGAAGGCGTGACGTCGGTGGCCGTGGGCGATCACGTGATCCCGCTGTACACACCGGAATGCGGCCAGTGCAAATTCTGCAAGTCGGGCAAGACCAACCTGTGCCAGGCCATCCGCTCCACTCAGGGCAAAGGCCTGATGCCCGACGGCACCACACGTTTTTCCTACAAGGGTCAGCAGATTTTCCACTACATGGGCACGTCGACTTTTTCCGAGTACACCGTGCTGCCGGAAATCTCCGTCGCGAAAATTCCTAAAGAAGCGCCGCTGGAAAAAGTCTGCCTGCTGGGCTGCGGCGTCACTACCGGCATCGGTGCCGTGCTCAACACCGCCAAGGTCAAGCCAGGCGATACCGTGGCCATTTTCGGCCTGGGCGGCATTGGCTTGTCGGCAGTCATTGGCGCGGCCAAGGCCAAGGCCGGGCGCATCATTGCCATTGACATCAACCCGGCCAAGTTCGAAATCGCCAAGCAACTGGGTGCCACCGAGTGCGTCAACCCGAAAGACTACGATCGCCCGATCCAGGACGTGATTGTCGACTTGACCGATGGCGGCGTGGACTTCTCTTTCGAGTGCATCGGCAACGTACAACTGATGCGCGCTGCCCTCGAGTGCTGCCACAAAGGCTGGGGCGAGTCGGTGATCATCGGTGTGGCGGGTGCGGGCCAGGAAATCGCCACGCGCCCCTTCCAACTGGTGACCGGTCGCGTCTGGCGCGGTTCGGCGTTCGGCGGCGTGCGCGGGCGCAGCGAATTGCCAAGCTATGTGGAAATGGCCCAGACCGGCGAAATCCCGCTGGACACCTTCATCACCCATACCATGGGCCTGGAAGACATCAACAAAGCGTTTGACCTGATGCATGAAGGCAAGAGCATTCGTACCGTCATTCATTTTTGAAGCAGCGGCAAGCTACAAGCTACAAGCTGCAAGTGGGTGTACGCCTGCTTGCCGCTTGAGACTTGCGGCTTGCAGTTGGGAGAACTCCCATGAGTCTGGAAAACCTGTCCTGCCAGAAAAGCTTCGGCGGCTGGCATAAACGCTACAAGCATCATTCGGCTGTACTCGATTGCGACATGACCTTCGCCGTCTACCTGCCGCCGCAGGCGGAGCAGGGTGGCAAGCTGCCGGTGCTGTACTGGCTGTCCGGCCTGACCTGCACCGACGAGAACTTCATGCAGAAGGCCGGCGCCCAGCGCATGGCTGCCGAGCTGGGCCTGATCATCGTGGCGCCCGACACCAGCCCGCGTGGGCCGGGTGTGCCGGACGACCCGGAGAATGCCTGGGATTTCGGCCTGGGCGCCGGTTTCTACCTGAATGCCACCCAGCAACCCTGGGCCACGCATTACCGGATGCATGACTACGTGGTGCAGGAGTTGCCGGCGTTGGTTGAAGCGCATTTCCCGGCTTCGGACAAACGCGGCATCAGCGGCCACTCCATGGGCGGCCACGGGGCGTTGGTGTGTGCACTGCGCAATCCCGGTCGCTACCTGTCGGTGTCGGCGTTTTCGCCGATCAACAACCCGATGGATTGCCCCTGGGGCCAGAAAGCCTTCTCCCGTTACCTGGGCGAAGAGCGCGCCAAGTGGCGCGAGTGGGATGCTTGCGTGCTGATCAGCGAGGCCTCGGAAAAGCTGCCGTTGTTGGTGGACCAGGGTGATCGCGACGATTTCCTCGCCGAGCAGCTCAAGCCCGAAGCCCTGCAGCAGGCGGCCAGGGCGGCCAACCATCCGCTGCAACTGCGCCTGCAACCGGGTTACGACCACAGCTACTTCTTTATTGCCAGTTTCATCGAAGATCATTTGCGCCATCACGGACGCGCTTTGCTCGGTTAATCTGCGGCAAAAGTAGGTAGAATCACGCCCTGAATTAAATCGGGGCGTTTTTTTATGCGTATTGGCCACGGCTACGATGTGCACCGTTTCGCCGAAGGCGAGTTCATCACCCTGGGCGGCGTGCGCATTGCACATCACCACGGGTTGCTGGCCCATTCCGACGGCGATGTTGTATTGCATGCCTTGAGCGATGCCTTGCTCGGCGCGGCGGCACTGGGCGATATCGGCAAGCACTTTCCGGATACCGACCCGACGTTCAAGGGCGCGGACAGTCGTGTGTTGCTGCGCCATGTGGTCGGACTCATCCACGCCAGGGGCTGGAAGGTCGGCAACGTCGATAACACTATCGTGGCCCAGGCACCGAAAATGGCGCCCCATATCGAATCGATGCGCGCGCTGATCGCCGCCGACCTGCAAATAGAACTGGATCAAGTGAACGTGAAAGCCACCACCACCGAAAAGCTCGGGTTTACCGGTCGTGAAGAGGGCATTGCGGTGCACTCTGTCGCCTTGTTGCTGCGCGCATGAATGAACTGCAATTGCTGGGCCCGCGGGCTTATGGCGAGGCGCTGGGCAGCGCGGTCCTGAAGGCGACCGCCGAGGACTTCCAGGTCGATGAGGTGCTGGACATTCCACTGAGTGGCGACGGCGAACACCTGTGGTTGTGGGTGGAAAAACGCGGCCTTAATACCGAAGAGGCGGCCCGGCGCATCGCCAAGGCGGCGGGTGTGCCGCTGCGCACGGTCAGTTACGCCGGGCTCAAGGATCGCCAGGCATTGACCCGCCAATGGTTCAGCGTGCAGCTGCCCGGCAAGGCCGACCCGGACATGAGCGGTGCGCAAGACCACACCCTCAAGATCCTGGAAATGAAACGCCACAAGCGCAAATTGCAGCGCGGTGCTCATTCGGCCAATGGCTTTACCCTGCGCCTGACGCAACTGGCCGGTGATACCGCCGCCATCGACGCGCGCCTGCAACTGATTGCCCAGCACGGTATTCCCAATTATTTCGGCACGCAGCGCTTTGGTCATAACGGCGGCAACGTCGTGGATGCCCGCGAATGGGCTGCGCGCAAAGCCTTGCCGGAGCAGCGCGCGGTGCGTTCGCGGTTGCTCTCCACTGCGCGCAGTTTCCTCTTCAATAAAGTGCTGGCCGCCCGCGTGGCGGACGGTTCCTGGCAGCGTGCACAGGTCGGCGACCTGCTGGCATTTACCGACAGCCGCAGTTTTTTCCCGGCGGGGGAGGCTGAATGCAACGACCCGCGCCTGGCGATCCTGGACCTGCACCCCACCGGCCCACAATGGGGCGAGGGCGACTCTCCGGCGAAAGGTCTTACCTTTGCGCTGGAGCAATCTGTCGCCGCCGGCGAAGCTGACCTGCGTGATTGGCTGGTGAATGCCGGAATGAGCCAGGAACGTCGCATTCTGCGGCTGCCCATTGGCGGGTTGACGTGGCATTATCCCCGGCCTGACATTCTGCAATTGGAATTCGTCCTGCCGGCCGGATGCTTCGCCACTGTCTTGGTGCGCGAGCTTGTTGATCTGGTGCCGGTGGGGCAGACGGACAGCCCATGCGTATTCTGATATCAAACGATGACGGTGCCACCGCACCCGGCCTCGCCGCGCTTCATGCTGCGCTGGCGGATTACGCCGAGTGCGTGGTGGTTGCCCCCGACCAGGACAAAAGTGGTGCCAGCTGTTCGCTGACACTTGACCGTCCGCTGCACCCGCACGTCCTCGCCAATGGTTTCATCAGCGTGAACGGTACGCCCACCGATTGCGTGCACCTGGCGATCAACAGCCTGCTGCAGCCGCAGCCGGACCTGATCGTGTCGGGCATCAACCTCGGCGCCAACCTGGGTGACGACGTGCTGTATTCCGGCACTGTCGGCGCGGCGCTTGAAGGGCGTTTCCTCGGGCGAACCTCGTTCGCGTTCTCTCTGGCGTCGCGCCAGCTGGACAACCTGCCCACGGCCGCCCATTTCGCGCGCAAGCTGGTCGAGGCGCATGCTTCCCTCGACTTGCCGCCGCGCACAGTGCTCAACGTCAATATTCCCAACTTGCCCCTCGACCATATCCGCGGTATCCGGCTCACGCGTCTGGGCCATCGGGCCCGCGCAGCGGCACCGCTGAAGGTGGTTGATCCGCGTGGCAAGGAAGGCTACTGGATTGCCGCAGCCGGCGATGCCGAAGACGGTGGCGAAGGCACGGACTTTCATGCGGTGATGCAAGGTTATGTTTCGATTACCCCGTTGCAATTTGATCGCACCTTCAGTGATGCCTTCAGTCGTCTCGATGGCTGGCTGGAGGGGCTGCGCTGATGGCTCGTGAACAGGACGACCTGCTGCGTCGCGGCATCGGGATGACCTCCCAGCGCACCCGCGAGCGTTTGATCCAGCGCCTGTATGAAGAGGGCCTGTCCAACGCCCAGGTGCTGGAAGTGATTCGGCGCACGCCTCGCCATCTGTTTGTCGATGAAGCCCTGGCGCATCGCGCCTACGAAGACACCGCGTTACCGATCGGCCATAACCAGACCATTTCCCAGCCTTACATGGTTGCGCGCATGAGCGAGCTGTTGCTGGCGGCGGGCCCACTGGACAAAGTGCTGGAGATCGGCACCGGTTCGGGCTACCAGACTGCCGTGCTGTCGCAGTTGGTGGAGCGGGTGTTCTCGGTAGAGCGCATCAAGGTGTTGCAGGACCGCGCCAAGGAGCGCCTGGTTGAGCTGAACCTGCGCAACGTGGTGTTTCGCTGGGGCGATGGCTGGGAAGGCTGGCCAGCATTGGCGCCGTATAACGGCATTATCGTTACGGCTGTGGCCACGGATGTCCCGCAGGCATTGCTTGATCAACTGGCCCCCGGTGGACGCCTGGTGATCCCGGTGGGGGCTGGTGAAGTGCAGCAATTGATGCTGATTATCCGTGAGGACGACGGCTTCTCCCGACATGTGCTTGGGGCGGTACGCTTCGTGCCGTTGCTCAATGGGCCGCTGGCCTGATCATTTATGGGCGGGCAGTGAATTCCGTTGCGTGGGATGTGTCTTACAGCGGGGTCTATCGAATCACGATGATCAAGCGTTGGTGGTCAACACGATGAGTCTTTCGTTTGCGCCGTGTACCGGTAAAAAGCCAATGCCCAGTTATACTTGCGGCATCTTTCAAGCCTGATACAGGCATTCATGTTCAGCCACCATCAAAGGGAGCGGCGGGTGAGTCTCACAGGTCTTGCGCAGCGTATGAGTAAAACTAGCTTTCAGCGACTGGTGCTTGGCCTTGTCTTGAGTTCGTTACTGGCAGCCTGCTCCAGCACGCCAAGCGGCGGCGCACGGGTTGTTGACCGTACCAAGGCGGTGCCGCAGAAACCTACGGTCACCACCGGGCAATATGTGGTGCGCAAGGGCGATACGATGTTCTCGATCGCCTTTCGTTATGGTTGGGACTACAAGGCACTCGCAGCTCGCAACAATATTCCCGTGCCCTATACCATCCATCCGGGACAGACGATTCGCTTCGACGGCCGTAGCGGTTCCGCGCCCGTGTCCGTGGTGACAAGCAGCGGCTCTTCGTCATCCTCCTCAAGCAAGACCACTATTACCACTCGGCCTGCCGGCACCGCGGCACCGACTGTCGCAAACAGGCCCGCACCCGCGCCGCTGCCCCCTGCGGGCCCTGCGCCGAAGGGCTGGGGATGGCCTTCAAACGGCGTGTTAATTGGAAAATTCTCTTCAAACGGCAGTTTGAATAAAGGCATTGATATCGCCGGGGATTTGGGACAGCCTGTTTTAGCTGCGTCTGATGGGACAGTGGTTTACGCCGGGAGTGGTTTACGGGGCTACGGCGAGCTGGTCATCATCAAGCACAGTGACACCTACGTCAGTGCTTACGGTCACAACCGCAGGCTGTTGGTTCGGGAGGGGCAGCAGGTCAAGGTCGGACAGACGATTGCTGAAATGGGGTCAACGGGGACAGACCGGGTGAAACTGCATTTTGAGATTCGCCGTCAAGGGAAGCCCGTCGATCCGCTGCAATTCCTACCCCGTCGTTGATGTGTTACCAGCCTGTTCCCTCACGTAGAAGGAGCAGGCTCCAGCGTTGCCAAGGATAAAGGCGCCGCTTGAGCTTGAGGTCGAACTCACCAAAGGACTATAACAATGGCTCTCAGTAAAGAAGCGCCGGAGTTGGACATCGACGATGAGGTTCTCCTTATGGAGACCGATATCGCTATGGAATCGATGTCGAATGAGGGACCTGCAACACCTTCAGTTCGTACCAAATCCAAGAACGCTTCCGCATTAAAGCAACACAAATACATTGACTACACGCGGGCGCTTGATGCGACGCAGCTGTACCTCAATGAAATCGGTTTTTCCCCTCTGTTGACCCCCGAAGAAGAAGTCCATTTTGCGCGGTTGTCGCAAAAGGGTGATCCGGCCGGGCGCAAACGCATGATTGAAAGCAACCTGCGGCTGGTGGTGAAAATCGCCCGACGTTACGTCAATCGTGGGCTGTCCTTGCTGGACCTGATCGAGGAGGGCAACCTCGGCCTGATTCGCGCGGTGGAAAAGTTCGACCCTGAGCGAGGCTTTCGGTTTTCCACCTATGCCACCTGGTGGATCCGCCAGACCATCGAACGGGCGATCATGAATCAGACCCGTACAATTCGTCTGCCGATCCATGTGGTCAAAGAGCTCAACGTCTACCTGCGGGCGGCACGTGAGCTGACACAAAAACTCGATCATGAACCTTCGCCCGAAGAAATCGCCAACCTGCTGGAGAAGCCAGTCGCGGAGGTCAAGCGCATGCTGGGCCTTAACGAGCGGGTGTCTTCGGTCGATGTCTCGCTGGGGCCGGACTCGGATAAAACTCTGCTGGACACCCTGACCGATGATCGTCCGACAGACCCCTGCGAGCTGTTGCAGGATGATGACCTTTCCCAAAGCATTGACCAGTGGCTGTCCGAGCTTACGGACAAGCAGCGCGAGGTGGTGATTCGCCGCTTTGGCCTGCGTGGCCATGAGAGCAGCACCCTGGAAGACGTAGGCCTGGAGATCGGCCTGACGCGTGAGCGGGTGCGGCAGATCCAGGTGGAGGGTCTCAAGCGCTTGCGCGAGATCCTGGAGAAGAATGGCTTGTCGAGCGAGTCGTTGTTCCAGTAGTAACGCAGTACAAAATGTGGGAGGGGGCTTGCTCCCGATTGCAGTGAAACAGTCACCGGTTGTACCGACTGTGCCACCGCTATCGGGAGCAAGCCCCCTCCCATTTTTTGTGCGCGGCATTCCATGGCGCAAAGGCCGAATTCCGGGCATAAAAAAACCCCGCTTTTAAGGGCGGGGTCTTTTCGACTGAGTCAGTACAAGTTAGATAACTTGAACTTCTTCAGCTTGCATGCCTTTCTGACCGCGGGTAGCGATGAAAGAAACCTGTTGGCCTTCTTTCAGGCTTTTGAAGCCGTCGGATTGGATAGCTTTGAAGTGAACGAACAGGTCGTCACCGGATTGTGGAGTGATGAAGCCGAAGCCTTTTTCATCGTTGAACCACTTAACGGTACCAGTTTGGCGATTAGACATGGTGTAACTCCTTGAACAAAGTTAACTGCGACTCAGGAAAAGCCCTGGCCGAGACTGAGTGCAAAGAGCAGGAAAAATTCTTGGAGATGGTTGGATCGAAATTCAACATATCGTGTAGAGATTCTCAGTGACACAAGCAACACAGTGACGCCACCTTAACCGTTTTTCCGGGACGTGCCAATGGTATTTCCACAGGTTTCTATAAATTCGTGACTGGCGGCGGTATTTACAGCGCGCTCTTGCGGCAGTCAGAGCCCGCCCCCGCTGGCTGTGGCTTGCAGCCACGCGCGCAGCCGCGAAGAAATGCCCCGCGCCCTTTGAACCCCATCGCCGGCCCCGGTAAGATGCCCCACAGCCTTTTTTCTACCTCGCTATTCAGGACACCCGCCATGAGCATCAAATCGGACAAGTGGATTCGCCGCATGGCGCAAGAGCACGGCATGATCGAACCCTTCGTCGAGCGCCAGATCCGTGGCGAAGGCAATGACCGCGTGATCTCGTACGGTGTTTCCAGCTACGGCTACGACGTGCGTTGCGCCGACGAATTCAAGGTGTTCACCAACATCAATTCGGCCACTGTCGACCCAAAGAACTTCGACGAAAAGAGCTTCGTCGATATCAAGAGCGACGTGTGCATCATCCCGCCCAACTCTTTCGCGCTGGCGCGTACCGTGGAGTTCTTCCGTATCCCCCGCGACGTGTTGACCATCTGCCTGGGCAAAAGCACCTACGCGCGTTGCGGCATTATCGTCAACGTGACGCCGCTTGAGCCGGAGTGGGAAGGCCATGTGACCCTGGAGTTCTCCAACACCACCACGCTGCCGGCGAAAATCTACGCAAATGAAGGTGTAGCACAGATGCTGTTCCTGCAGTCCGATGAAGCCTGTGAAGTGTCCTACAAGGACCGTGGCGGCAAGTACCAGGGCCAGCGTGGCGTCACTCTCCCACGCGCTTGATCGAAAGGTCTTACACGTTAAGGGAATTAGTCTGCAAGAAGTGACTCTATTGGGTGTACTGCCTCGGTGCGTGTAAAGCGCGCCGAGCCACGCTTGAGGAGTACCTTATGAAGATTGACCCGCGAATCAGCGCTGAACTTGCCCGGCTTGAACCCAACCAGATTGGTGTTTTAGCCTGGTCCCTGATGGCCAACCCTGCTCACGCGGGTGGCATTCCCGGCCAACCTACACCGGATTATCCCCAGCCGACCGAGCCAGGCGAGCCTGTCCTCCCGGATGAGCCACCGCCCGCACCGGTCGCCTGATAGATGCGCGGCCAGTCAGTGCCTCACTGAACGGGCCATACCTCGTGATCGCCGATCACAAACAGTCGGCGATCAACGTCCTGCTCAACCGCATAGCCACCAGTAAATGCGCCGAAGGCCGGCAGGAGGCTGACCTGTGTGCCTATCAGAAAGCACGGCAGGCGCAGGCTTTGCCGGCCCTTGCCGCGCAATCGGTACACCGGATGCACATGCCCCGCCAGCACGTGGTGGCTGGGATGGGCGTCCGGTTCGTGTTGCAGAGCGAAGGGGCCCATCAGAAGCGGTTCGGTGACCACCCCAATACGTAGATCGGCAGGTGGATCGCCTGCACGTTTATCGTGATTGCCGCGAATCAGCGTCATGGCCAGATCAGGCGTGCGATCACGCCAGGCCCTTAAGGTGCCCAGTGTTCCGCTGGCGTGGGAGCCGGGGCCATGCAGAAAATCACCCAGAAAGATCACCTGTTCGCAGGCAAACCCGCTTAGCACACGGTCAAGCCTGTGCAGATTGGCCGTGGTGGTCCCTTGCGGCACCGGTTGCCCGAGGCTGCGGTAGGCCGATGCCTTGCCAAAATGCGCGTCGGCAATCAGCAGCGTACGGCGGGCGGGCCAGTACACGGCCTTATCCGCCAGCAGCCAGAGCTCTTCCCCCTCAAGCGTGACTGAGCAATACATCAACGTTTCCCATTATCCGCGACTTTTTCCAGGTCCTTGACCATCCGCGCAATGCGCTCCGACAGTTTTTCCGAGCTCATGCTCTCGCGCATCCGTTCCACCAGCAGCGGAAAGGCCAGCGGGGTAGGCCGCTCAATCATATGCAGGTCGCGTTTGAGCGACGTCAGATGCAGCAACGTTTCTTCCAGCCGCCGAATATCCAACTCATCACGCAGGACTTCTTCCCCGGCCTGGGTCAGCAGCAGGTTGTGCGGATCGTATTGCTTGAACACCTCGAAAAACAAACCACTGGAGGCCTGCACCTGCCGGGTACTCTTCGGCGCTCCCGGGTATCCGGCAAACACCAGCCCGGCAATCCGCGCGATCTCGCGAAAGCGGCGCAGCGCCAGTTCCCCTGCATTCAGGCTTGCGGCGACGTCCGCCAGCAGATGCTCCGGGCTCAGCAGGGCCTCGTTCAATAGACGTGGCCAGTGCACCTCGGTGGCGCTCAGCAGCTCCAGCCCGTAATCGTTCACCGCAATCGAAAACGTCACCGGCTGTTGCTGGCTGACCCGCCATGCCAGCAGGCTTGCCAGTCCCAGGTGCACCTGACGGCCGGCGAAAGGGTAGAGAAACAGATGCCAGCCCTCGCGCGACTTCAGCGCTTCGGCCAGCAGGTGATCGTGGGTGGGCAGGCCCGACCAGCGCAATTGCGTTTGCAGCAACGGTTGCACCGCTTGCATCTCCGGGCCGTCGAAGCGCCCATGCGCCGCCGCGTCAAAGCGTTCGACCACCGCCTGCGCCAGCTCGTTGGAAAGCGGCATGCGCCCGCCATTCCAGCGCGGCACGGCGGCTTTTTTCGCGGTGCTGCGGCGTACGTAGGCGGTCATGTTCTCCACGCGCACCAGTTCCAGCAAGCGGCCGGCAAACAGAAACCCGTCCCCCGGCTTGAGCCGCGCAATAAAACCTTCCTCGACACTGCCCAGATTCTTGCCGCCGCCGCCCTTGCTCCAGTATTTGAGATGGATACTCGCATCGCTGACGATAGTGCCAACGCTCATGCGGTGACGCCGCGCCAGGCGCGCATCGGGCACGCGCCAGATGCCGTGTTCGTCCGGTTCCACGCGGCGGTAATCCGGGTAGGCGGTCAGCGACAGGCCGCCGTGGCGCACAAAGCCCAGCGCCCAGGCCCAGTCCTCCTCCGTGAGTTCGCGGTACGCCCAGGCACCGCGAACTTCCGCCAGCAAGGCATCTGGCGTAAAGCCGCCGCCCAAGGCCATGCTCACCAAGTGTTGTACGAGTACATCCAATGGCTTATGGGGCGATTCCCGCGCCTCGATGCGCCGTTCGGCGATTGCATCCTGCGCCGCCGCGGCCTCGACCAGCTCCAGGCTATGGGTCGGTACCAGCGTCACCCGTGACGGCCGCCCCGGCGCATGGCCGGAGCGCCCGGCGCGTTGCATCAGGCGCGCCACGCCTTTGGCCGAGCCGATCTGCAGCACGCGCTCCACCGGTAAAAAGTCCACGCCCAGGTCCAGGCTCGACGTACACACCACGGCCTTGAGCTGCCCGTCTTTCAAGGCGCGCTCCACCCAGTCACGGGTTTCCCGCGACAGTGAGCCGTGGTGCAGGGCGATCAAACCGGCCCAGTCCGGCCGCGCGTCCAGCAAGGCCTGGTACCAGATCTCCGATTGCGCACGGGTATTGGTGAACACCAGGCAACTGCTGCTCGAGTCCACTTCGGCCACCACTTGCGGCAGCATTTTCAAGCCAATATGCCCGGCCCATGGGAAACGTTCGGTGACGGGCGGCAACAGCGTGTCAATGATCAATTGCTTGGCAGTCTGCCCCTGCACATTGATCCCATCGCCCTGTGGGACCAAAACCTCCAGCGCGTGGGCCTGATTGCCCAGGGTCGCGGAAATGCCCCACACCATCAATTCAGGGTGCCAGCGCCGCAAGCGGGCCAACGCCAATTGCAGCTGCACGCCGCGCTTGTTGCCGATCAATTCATGCCATTCATCCACGATCACCATGCGCAAGTGTCCCAGGCTGGCCTCGCTGTCGGCGCGGGCGAGCATCAGGGTCAGGCTTTCCGGGGTGGTGACCAGCGCAGTGGGCTGGCGGCGGGTCTGGCGGGCACGTTCGCTGTTGCTGGTATCGCCGGTGCGCAGGCCGACGCTCCAGGGAATCTGCAAGTCAGCAAGCGGTGCTTCGAGGGCGCGGGCGGTGTCGGCGGCCAGCGCACGCATGGGGGTGATCCACAGCACGCTCAATGGTTCGGCCGGCGGCTTGCGTTTACCGGTGGCCGGCGGACGGGTGATGGCCAGGCGGTTGAGCGCGGCAAACCACAAGGCGTAGGTCTTGCCGGCTCCAGTGCTGGCGTGCAACAGGCCGGACCGGCCCTGCTTGACCGCCGCCCACACGTCTTTCTGAAACGCGAAGGGCTTCCAACCCTTGGCGGCGAACCATTGCCTGGCGAAGTCGTGGGGTTTTGCCATGCGGCAGCTGACGTCCTGAAGGGTCTATTCCACAGACCCTTCGCGCGGCATAAAGGTTTACTTCAAGTTGCCACTCAAAAATTGCTGCAGACGCTCGCTCTGCGGATTGCCCAGCACCGCGTCCGGCGTGCCTTCCTCTTCCACTCGTCCCTGATGCAGGAACAGCACCTGGCTCGATACCTTGCGCGCAAAACTCATTTCGTGAGTCACCATGATCATGGTGCGGCCTTCCTCGGCCAGGCCCTGGATCACCTTGAGCACTTCGCCCACCAGTTCGGGGTCGAGGGCCGAGGTGGGTTCGTCGAACAGCATCACTTCCGGTTCCATGGCCAGGGCGCGGGCGATGGCCACTCGCTGTTGCTGGCCGCCGGAGAGGAAGGCCGGGTATTGATCGGCCACCCGCGCAGGCAGGCCGACCTTGTCCAGGTAGCGGCGGGCACGCTCTTCGGCGTCCTTTTTGCTGCAACCCAGCACCCGGCGCGGGGCCATGGTGATGTTTTCCAGCACGCTCATGTGGCTCCACAGGTTGAAGTGCTGAAACACCATCGCCAGCCGCGTGCGCAGGCGCTGCAACTCGGCGTCGTCGGCCACGCGCATGCCGTGGCGGTCACTGACCATGCGGATCGCCTTGCCATCCAGGGTCATGGCGCCGTCGTCGGGGGTTTCCAGAAAGTTGATGCAGCGCAAAAACGTGCTCTTGCCCGAGCCGCTGGCGCCGATCAGGCTGATCACGTCACCGGTATTGGCCTTGAGCGTGACGCCTTTGAGCACTTGATTGTCGCCATAGCTTTTATGCAGGCCTTCAACGGTCAGTTTGTACATGGGGCGTGCATCCTCAAGGCGAAAGTAGATAGCCGCTGCGGTAGGCCTGTGCGCCTGCGACATGGCCGATAACCATCCCGGCAGTGGCCATGCGGCGCAGCGAACGGGCGTAAAGCAGGCCTGCGTGCCGGCAGTGCACGGGCGTTACGCGGTCGGTAATGGGGTCGATGATCTCGGCGATCCGTTGCCCGGCGTGCAGGTATTCCCCCGGCAGGGCGCTGTACACCAGCAAGCCGCCCACTGGCGTGGCCACCGGCTCCACGCCCGCCAGCGGGGTGGCCGGGTAGGGCAGGTCGGGCAGCGGCGGCGCCTGGCCGGCAATTGCACCGAAGTGAATCAGGTAGTCGATGATCGCCTGGCAGTCGAGGCTGGCCAGGCCATGGTTGACGTCACCCTGGCCGCGCAGCTCGACGGTGACTGCAAAACTGCCCATGGGCAGCGGGAAGCGCTCGCCGAAGCGTTGCTGCAACTGCCACCACACCAGCGTGAAACACTCGTCGAAGGACTGCCCGCCCGAGTCGGTGGCCAGCAGGTTGGCTTCGCTGCCGATATAGCGTGCCAACGGCTCCACCTGCGGCCAGGCCTCGGGCGTGGTGTACAGGTGCGCCACGGCTTCGAAGTCGCAATGCAGGTCCAGCACCATGTCGGCATCGCAGGCCAGGCGTTGCAGCACCAAACGTTGGGACTGCAACTGGGTGTCGGCGGTTTGCTCGGCCAGGGCGCCTGACAGCGCGGTGCGCACCCGCTCCACATTGCGCCGGGGATCGTCGTCCAGCAGCGCCTCCACCTGGTCGCCGACCTGCGCACTGAGGTCGACAAAATGGCGATTGAAGTTCTGCCCGCTTTCCAGCTCGTAGCGTCCCAGCGGGGTGTCCATCAACACTTGTTCCAGGCCGGCCGGATTGGCGATGGGCACCAGCACGATTTCGCTGCGCAGGCGCCCGGCTGCCGCCAGCTCGGCCAGGCGCTGTTTCAGATGCCAGGCCACCAGCATGCCTGGCAGCTCATCAGCGTGCAGCGACGACTGGATGTAGATTTTGCCGACGGCCTGTTCCGGGCCGAAGTGAAAACTGTGAATCTGCCGCGCCGTGCCGGGCACCGGCGCGATCAGATCATGTACCTGATGACGCATGAACACTCCTTAGCGGCTCGGCCCGAGGAAGGCCAGCCAGCGACGCTCCGCCAGTCGAAACAGACCGACCAGGGCGAAGGTCACCGTCAGATAGATCAGCGCGGCGATGCCGAACGATTGAAAGGTCATGTAAGTGGCCGAGTTGGCGTCCCGTGCGACTTTGAGAATGTCCGGCACGGTTGCGGTAAACGCCACGGTGGTCGAGTGCAGCATCAAAATCACTTCGTTGCTGTAGTAAGGCAGCGAACGGCGCAGGGCCGACGGCATGATCACATAGGCATACAGCTTCCAGCCGCTGAGGCCATAAGCCTTGGCCGCCTCCACTTCACCGTGGGCCATGCTGCGAATGGCGCCGGCGAAAATCTCGGTGGTGTACGCGCAGGTGTTGAGGGCGAAGGCGAGGATGGTGCAGTTCATCGCATCGCGAAAGAACGCCCCCAGCAGCGGCTGCTCGCGTACCGCCGCGATGCTGTAGATACCGGTGTAGCAGATCAGCAACTGGATATAGAGCGGCGTGCCACGAAACAGGTAGGTGTAGAACTGCACCGGCCAGCGCACCCGGCGTTTGGGCGACACCCGCGCGATGGACAGCGGGATCGACACGATAAACCCGATGACCAGCGCCGCGCTCAGCAGCCACAGGGTCATGGCCAGCCCCGTGATGTGCTGGCCGTCGCTATAAAGGAAGGGGCGCCAGTATTCCTGCAGGAGCTCGATCATCGCACTGCCTCCCGTGAGCCTGCCGAGTAGCGCCGTTCAAGCCGGCGCAGGACGAAATTGGATGCGCTGGTGATCAGCAGGTAGATCAACGCGGCGATGACCAGAAAATAGAACAGTTGATACGTGCTCTTGCCGGCATCCTGGGCGGCCTTGACCAGGTCGGCCAGGCCGATGATCGACACCAGCGCCGTGGCCTTGAGCATCACCATCCAGTTATTGCCGATGCCCGGCAGGGCAAAACGCATCATCTGCGGGAAGGTCACGTAGCGAAAGCGTTGCCCGCGCTTGAGCCCGTAGGCGGTCGCGGCTTCCAGTTGGCCACGGGGCACGGCGAGGATCGCGCCGCGAAACGTCTCGGTGAAGTACGCACCGTAGATAAAGCCCAGGGTGATGACCCCGGCGCTGAATGGGTCGATCTCGATGTAGTCCCATTCCATGAAGTCGGTAAAACCGGTCAGCCAGATTTGCAGGCTGTAGAAAATCAGCAGCATCAGCACCAGGTCGGGCACGCCGCGAATCAGGGTGGTGTAAAGCTGGGCGGGAATGCGCAGCAGGCGCAGGCTGGACAATTTGGCACTGGCACCGAGCAGGCCCAGCAGGACGCTGACGGCCAGGGATGCGACCGACAACTTGATGGTCATCCACGTACCTTGCAGCAACAGCGGGCCGAACCCTTTCAAGCTGAAGGCACTCAGCCCCAGGGTGTTCAGAAGATCTTCAAACATGAATTCAGGACCTATGGCGATAAAAAAGCGCCCACCGCAAAGCGATGGGCGCCAGCGTGTTATTTACCGCTGTACAGGTTCAGGTCGCCGAAGTGTTTCTTCTGGATGGTGGCGTAGGTGCCATCATCGTGTAACGCTTTGATACCTTTATCGAGCAGGGCCTTGAGGTCTTTGTTACCTTTTTTGATACCGATCGCGGTTTTCGACGGCAGCAACGGGTCGTCGATGGCGGCGCTGACTTCGTAACCGGCGCCGGCCGGCGACTTCAGAAAGCCCAGTTCGGCTTGCAGCATGTCCTGCACCGAAGCGTCCAGACGACCGGAGGTCAGGTCGGCGTACACCTGGTCCTGGTTGGCGTAGGCCTTGGTGGTCACACCGGCCTTATCCAGTACGGCCTTGGCGTAGGCTTCCTGGATGGTGCCCTGCTCGTAGCCCACGGATTTGCCCTTGAGGGATTCCGGCGTAGAGAACCCTGCGCCTTTCTTGAACACCAGGGAGGTCGGGCCCGAGAACAGCTCATTGGAGAAGTCGATCGCCTTTTCACGGGCTGCAGTCACGGTCATCGACGAAATCACGCCATCGAACTTGTTGGCGTTGAGGCCCGGGATCATGCCGTCGAAATCGCTTTCGACCCATTTGCACTTGACCTTCAGTTCCGCGCAGATCGCGTTGCCCAGGTCGATATCAAAGCCCACCAGGCTGCCATCGGCGGCCTTGGATTCAAACGGCGCGTAGGAGGGATCCACACCAAAACGCAATTCCTTGTATTCCTTGGCCGTGGCTACACCGGCGGCCATGCACAGGGCCAGTGCAGAAAGGGTCAGCAATGCTTTTTTCATTAGGTAATCCCTGGAAACCAAGATAAGCGCTTGTGGCGCGTTTAGGACTGTTACTGAACGGTGTCAGACGGCTCTCAAGTAGCAATTTCTGCACCATAGTTCCGAATGAGCGTTTTAAAAGGCAAGGCGAGGGCGTTGGGAGTGTAGGCGATGCCCAAAAATGGGCATCGAAAATACCGTGCACTCATTCGGACCATTAACGAGGACCAAATTATGGGAGGGGCTTGCTCCCACAGGGATTTGTATCAGGCGAGGAGGTCCTGCAGGGTGGCCAGGTTATCGGCTTCCTCCACCGCCTTGTCCTGGCGCCAGCGCAGCATCCGTGGAAATCTCACCGCAATCCCGCTCTTGTGCCGCTTGGACAGGGCAATACCTTCAAACCCCAGCTCGAACACCATGCTCGGCGTCACGCTGCTGACCGGGCCGAATTTTTCCACGGTGGTCTTGCGCACGATGGCGTCGACCTTGCGCATTTCTTCGTCGGTCAGTCCCGAATAAGCCTTGGCAAACGGCACCAGCGTGCGCTCGGTGCCGGGCGGCCCGTCCCACACGGCGAAGGTGTAGTCGCTGTACAGACTGGCGCGGCGGCCGTGGCCGCGTTGGGCGTAGATCAAAACGGCATCGACGCTGAACGGATCGACTTTCCACTTCCACCACAGGCCCATGTCCTTGGTGCGGCCAACGCCGTAGAGGCCTTTGCGATCCTTGAGCATCATGCCTTCCACGCCAAGACTGCGCGAAGCTTCACGCTGTTCGGCCAGTGCTTCCCAGGTGTCGGCCTGCAACAACGGCGAGGGCAGCAGCACGGGCTGGTCGCACGCGCGGATGACCTGTTCGAGTTGCGCGCGGCGTTCGGCCTGGACATGGTTGCGCCAGTCTTCGCCCTGATATTCCAGCAGGTCGTAGGCGAGTACCGCGACCGGGGCATCCTCCAGGACTTTTTTGCTCAACGTCTTGCGACCAATGCGCTGCTGCAGCAGGGCAAAGGGTTGCACCGCGTCTTTCCACACCACAATCTCGCCGTCGATCACCGTGCCGTCCGGCAGGCCGCTGACCAGGCTGTGCAGCTCGGGAAAGCGCTCGGTCACCAGTTCCTCACCTCGCGACCAGACCCACAAACGGCCTTCGCGCTTGACCAGTTGTGCGCGGATGCCGTCCCACTTCCATTCCACTTGCCAGTCATTCGGCGAGCCGAGCAGCGTGTCGAATTGCTCGACCGGCTGCGACAGGCCATGGGCCAGAAAAAACGGATAGGGCTGCCCGCCGCGTTGCGCGTGTTCGTCGGATGATTCAGGCGCAATCAGCTTGAGGTAGCCTTCGGCCGTAGGACGATTGGACAAATCGGTGTAGCCCACCAGCCGCTGCGCAACGCGCTTGCTGTCCAGATCGGCCATGGCGGCAAGGGCACGGGTGACCAGTAGCTTGGACACGCCGACGCGAAAGCTGCCGGTGATCAGCTTGATGCACACCATCAGGCTGGGCTGGTCCAGCTGTGTCCACAGCGCGGGCAGGCGTTCGGCCAGGTCCATTGGCGACAGGCCGCGCAGGGGCAACAGTTTTTCTTCCAGCCAAACGGCCAGGCCATCCTGCGAGGTGTAGGTGGATTCGGGCAATAGCAGGGAAATGGTCTCGGCCAGGTCCCCGACCGATTGGTAGCTCTCTTCGAACAGCCAGGCTTCGATGCCTGACGCTTGCGTGGCCATGTCCCTTAAAAGGCGCGTCGGCACCAGTTGCCGGGGTCGGCCACCGGATAAAAAGTACACCGCCCAGGCGGCATCCTCTGGCGGCGCCTGCAGGAAGTAGGCTTGCAATGCAGCCAGCTTGGCATTGCTGGAGGTGGTGGCGTCGAGGTTGGCGTACAGCTCGGCGAAGGCCTTCATGCGGTGGCCTCTTCTTCGTCGTCACCGTATTCGGTGGTGAAGCCCTGGGCGTCCAGGCCTTTTTCCCGCAGGTGGCGCACCAATACACCCACCGAGCCGTGGGTGACCATCACCCGTTCGGCGCCGGTTTGTTCGATGGCCCACAGCAAGCCCGGCCAATCGGCGTGGTCGGACAGCACAAACCCCCGGTCCACCCCGCGCCGCCGTCGCGTGCCGCGCAGGCGCATCCAGCCGCTGGCGAAGGCGTCGCTGTAGTCGCCAAAGCGCTTGATCCAGCTGCTGCCGCCAGCCGATGGCGGAGCAATGATCAGCGCCTTGCGCAACAGCGGGTCGGTTTTTTTGAAGTCACCTGCGTAAAGGGTTTCGGGAATGTAAATGCCGGCCTCGCGGTACACCCGGTTCAAGGGCTCGACGGCGCCATGGCTGAGGATCGGGCCGATGCTCGCGTCAATGCCGTGCAGAATGCGCTGGGCCTTGCCGAAGGAATAACAGAAAAGCACGCTGGCCTTGCCGGCGGCGACGTTGGCCTGCCACCAGTCGTTGATGCCGGCGAAGATCTGCGCCTGGGGCTGCCAGCGGTAGATCGGCAGGCCGAAGGTGGATTCGGTGATGAACGTGTGGCAGCGCACCGGTTCGAACGGCGCACAGGTGCCATCGGGCTCCACCTTGTAATCGCCGGATGCGACCCAGACTTCACCCTGGTATTCGAGGCGCACCTGGGCCGAGCCGAGTACGTGCCCGGCCGGATGAAAACTCAGGGTGACGCCGTGGTGCACCAGCCGTTCGCCGTAGGCCAGGGTTTGCAAGTTGATCTCCTGGCCCAGGCGCGAGCGCAGAATGCCTTCGCCGGGCGCCGCAGCCAGGTAATGCTGGTTGCCGGTGCGGGCGTGGTCGCCATGGGCATGGGTGATGACGGAGCGTTCCACCGGGCGCCAGGGGTCGATGTAGAAATCTCCGGCGGGGCAGTAGAGGCCTTCGGGGCGGGCGATGACAAGGTCCATGGGGTGACCGGGGAGGTGGGCTTGTCTATTTTGAGGCGGGGTCGCGCGGGTAAGTTCTATCTGAATGCATGGGGTTCAACGGTGGGAGGGGCTTGCTCCCGATAGCGGTGGATCAGTCAATAAATGCAGTGACTGACACTTTGCTATCGGGAGCAGGCCCCCTCCCACATGGTGACTCGGTTTCTTCAGTTTCCGGGTTACTTGCCAGGTGTCAGGGTGAGCCGGTTTTTGCCATACACCTTTTCGAAGTTCTGCGGCTGCATCGGGAAGCTCAGGTACTGCGCCTTGAGCGCCGGGTCGATGCCATTGGCATAGTCGGGGCTGGCCGGGTTGCCGGACTGGCCGCTGCCGCCCTGGCCCAGCATCGGTTCCACCTGACCGAAGTCGACAATCATGCGCAGTGCCGGCACCTGCGTGGTGTCGAAACTCTGGCCCCAGCTGTACGGCGCCGGGTTCAGGGTGTTGTGGTCGCCACCACTGGCAAACGGGCCACGGATGACCTGGCCACTGGTGCTCTTCCAGGTGGTGCTGTGCAGTTTGCCCCACTGCCAGGCCTTGTGATCAGTGCCCAGTTGGCTGTCGCCGGCGCTGATCGCGGCGGCGAGGCTGCGGGCAAGGATAGTGGGCTTGTCTTCTTTTTGCGCCGTGCGCACATCGTCCCAGAACGGGCTGTCTTCGCGGCCCAGCAGGTGGTCGGCGTTGGCCGAGTAAGAGAGGTTGGCATTGCTGACAAAGGCTTTCCAACTGGCGCTGGTATCCGGGCCGAGTTCGTCGAGGAAGATCTGCCGCGTACTCTCTTGCAGGAACAGCTCGTAGATCGCCGCGTCGGCGGAGGATGGCGCAAGGCGCCCATCGAACGCCATCAGGCGGCCCAGCGCTTCACGCGCCTTGGCCTGTTCGGCCGCAGGCAGCGCAGCAATCGCCTGTTTCAAGGGCTGGGCCATGCCTGGCGCCTGGAACATGGTCTTGAGCTTGGCGGCGAATAGGGTGGTCTGGTCGTACTGCATGGCGATCATGCTGCGGCTGTCATGCTTGCCGGCGTTGGCCAGTTGCGCCAGGCGCTCGCTGCGCTCCGGTGCGTCCCAGGAATTGGACAGTTGCATGCCATAGCCACGCGGCGCGGTGCGCTGGTTGGCGGTGCCTATCCAGCCCTGGACCGGGTCCTGGTCATAAGGGTGCAGCATCGCGTCGGCGTAGCCGTCCCAGTCAAAGCGCGTGTCCCAGCCCGGCGAGGGCAGCAGGCCTTCGCCTTCGCGGCGGTTGGGGAAGCGGCCGGTGACCTGCCAGCCAATGCTGCTGGCGTCGGCGAACACCATGTTCAGAGCAATCGCACGGATTTCGCGGGTGGCGTCCGACGCCTTGCCGATGTTTTGCGCGCGGGACAGGTCGAAGAACGCGTCCAGGCTCTTGTCGTCTTTGAGGTCGGCCGTTTGCAGGGCCAGGCCAAAACCACTGGTGAGTGCCTGGCTGCTGTTGAGCAGGGCTCCGTGGCGGGTTTCGTACACCACTTCACGAATCGAGCCACGGCCCTTGATGAAGAACGTTTCGTTACGCACGCCGGCCGGCAGCCACTTGCCGTTGTTCTCGTAGTACAACGCGCTGCCCTGGCGTTTGACCTTCTCCAGGAACAGGTCCTGGGTGTCGCCCTTGACCGTGCTCATGCTCCACGCCACTTTGCCGTTGAAACCGGACAGCAGGGTCGGCAGGCCGGCAATCGAGGCGCCCGCGGCCTGGTATTTCGGCGCGCGGATCTGCACGTAGCTCCACGGCGACGGCGCTTGCGGCTGGGCCGCGAGGTCGTTGGCCAACAGGCTCCTGCCGCTGCGGCTGCGTTGCGGGCCGATTGCCCAGTTGCTCGAGGTGGTCACCGCCAGCGCATTGAGCGTGCTCAGTTGCTGGCTGACCGTGTCCAGCCCGGCGAGGCCGGTGATCTGGCTGAGGTTCACGCCCTTGAGCTTCTCTGCCTCGGCCAGCGGGATGGGTTCGTCCGGCGCGCTGGGGGTGAGCCAGGCGAGTTTGTCGACGCCGACTTTTTGCGCCAGCACCAGCGAGGACAGCTCCTCCTGCAGGTTGGCCGACTCGCTGAAATTGAGCAGGCAGAACAACAGTGCCGAATCTTCCGGCTTCCAGTATTCGGGCTTGTAGCCGGTCTGGGCCAGGTCCGGCGGCAGCTTGTCGCGGTAGCGGAACAGGTAGGCATTGACCCCGCGCGCATACACTTCGAAGAAGCGCTTGAGGCGTGGGCTCGATGCGTTATACAGCTCGCCGGCGCTTTTTTTCAGGTTCACGGCGCGCATCAAGCGGTCGACATCCAGCACGTCAGGGCCGGCCATTTCCGCCAGACGGCCCTGGGCCAGCAGGCGCAGGGTGACCATCTGGTTGATGCGGTCGCTGGCGTGCACATAGCCGAGGCTGAACAGCGCATCGTGGAAGGTATTGCTCTCGATCAGCGGCATGCCCTGGGCGTTGCGGCGTATCGACACATTCTGGGCCAGGCCTTTGAGCGGCTGCACGCCGGCAACGGGCGGCAGGGTGTCCTGGGTGCTCTGGAGCTGGCAACCGGCCAGGCTTAACGCACTGGCCACTGCCGCGGCAACGCCGAACCGGGGAAGAAAACGTGAGAGGGCTGGCGAGGCCATGGCAAAGCTCCTGCGGGGGTAGTTTTGGGTAAAACATCGCACATCAACGTGGGAGGGGGCTGGCGCCCGATGGCTGAGTGCCAGTCGCTGCATCTGTTGACTGGTCCACCGCCATCGGGCGCAAGCCCCCTCCCACCTTTACAGCTTCAGGGTGACTTAGACCCCGTGGCACTTCTTGAATTTTTTCTCGCTGCCGCAGGGGCAGGGATCGTTGCGGCCAACGTCCTTCAATGCATTGCGCACCGGCTCCTGATGAGCGTGGCCGCAATTGGGGCCGTGGACATGGCCGTGGTCGTGATCATGGTGCTCGTGATCGTGGTTGCAGTCAGGACCATGGACATGGGGTTGCTGAGTCATCGATGTCGCTCCGGAATAAAATCGCCGGGGATTATCTCGCCATTGTGGGCCACCTGCACGTCATTACCGATGAACAAGCCGGTTTTCAGCTCGCCCTCCAGGCGATAGGGCACGGGCCGGTCGGGGTTTTTGAGCATATGCACCACCTCGCGGATCTGCGGCCAGAGGTTGGTGCGCACCGACACCCTGAACACCGCATGGCTGCGCGGCGCCACGGTGAGCCATTCGTTGGACTCGCCTTCGGTCAACACGAAGTCGCCCAGGCTGACCTTGTAGATCAGGCCGCGCACGGTGAGGTCGGCGTCGTCGCGGTTGTCCACGCGAAAATACAGCCTGAATTTCTGCTCCAGCAACTTGGCGCGTACCACTTCGACCTTGACCAGCGAGACGTGAGGCGGCGGCGAATCGTCCTCGAACCAGGAGGCGCAGCCGGTAAGACCCAGGGTCAACGCCAGCATCAAGCTGAATATACGAAGCATGGCGTGTCCCTGTTCTGGTGGTGTTAGAGGTAGCCTGCGCAACATTTCTTGAATTTTTGTCCGCTGCCGCACAGGCACGGATCATTGCGCCCGACCTTCACCTCAACGGTGGGATCGATGAAGTACCAACGCCCGTCATTCTGTACGAAAGAAGACTGTTCGCGGTGACTATGTTCACCCGTGCTGTCATGCCAGCGAGCGGTAAAGGTCACAAAGGCATGTTCCGGCTGGCCGCCGAGCACCTCGGAACGCTCCACCTCAAGCCCCAGCCAGGTACTCTGCGCGCTCCAGGCAGCGATGGCGGCTCTGTCGAGGCCGGGTTGCTGGGCCGGCAGCGTGGTCGCCACCAGGTAATCGACCAGGCCCAGCACATAGGCGCTGTAGCGCGAGCGCATCAGCGCGCTGGCGCAGGGAGCCGGGTGGCCGTTGTGGTAATGGCCGCAGCAGGCATCCAGCAGGTTGCCACTGCCGCAGGGGCAAATGGGTGTGCTCATGGGTTACCACCAATACTTTCCGAAATTTTCCGGATTGGCCCAGAAGCGGGCATTGAGCCAGTCCGGCACCTGTTTATAGTCAAGCAGATCGTAGGTGAACAGCGTCAGCACTTGTTCGTCGCGCTGGAAGCGCTCGCCGGCCTGCAGGGCCAAAGAGAAGAAGTCGGTGTCTTTCCAGCCACAGGCATCGAGGTCTGCCAGCACTGCGATGCGACTGGCATTGAGGTTGCGGATGCCGCCGAGCAGCGTCAGGCCCTGTGGCTTGGAAAGGTGTTCCAGGCAATCGACCGCCAGCGCCAGGTCAAAGCGCTGCGCCGCCAGGTGCGCAGGCAGCGGACCGGGTTCGGCGACGGCGATAAACGTGTCGGGGTGCGCCTGTTTAAACGCCTCCAGCGCCGGAAAGCGGCTGGCGCCCAACAGCAACAGGCGTTTGGGCTGGTGCAGGTCGAGCAGCGCGGCCAAGGCTTGCTGGGGAGTATGGGCAGAAATACCGGCGGTCATCACAGATCCTCACATCAGAGCCGTAGAGACTAGCGCGGCTGCGCCCGTGGGCCTAGAGCCAGGGAGACAGAAAAAACGCTGCTGAAGTTTTTTGATGCTTCACTGGCAAATAGCCTGCAGAAGTCGTTACTGTGGCCCGGATAACAATTTGAAAAGAGTCAGGAGCCCCATGATGCGTAAGGTTTTTCTGTTGGCCCTGTTGGTCAGCCCCATTGCCCTGGCCCAGAGCGTCAGTGTCGAAACCAACTCATTGATGCGCCTGCCCAGCAGCACCAGCGTGTTGCAACTCGAGCGCCTGGACGTAGCGGATTACGGCACTTTGCTGATTCCGGCGACGATCAGCCAGGTGACGGTGGATGAACTGCACCTGGGCCGCGAAGCACGCATCGCCATCGTGCCGGGCAATAGCGCCCTGCAGTTGCAGGTGCGCCAGGCTCAGTTGGAACATGGCAGCCAGATCACCTCGCGCGGAGCCCCGGGCACCCATGAAAAACCAGCCCGGGCAGGGCGCGATCTCACGTTGCGGATCAATTCGCTGACGGCTGAAACGTTGTTGGTGGACGCCCGTGGCGGCGCCGGAGCCCAGGGTTATGCCGGGCTCGATGGCGCCAATGGTGAAGACCCGGGTTGCACCTGGGGTTCGGCCGGCCGCGGTTTCAACGGTGATAACGGCGGCGACGGTTTGCCGGGTGCAGCAGGGGCGACGGTGCGGGTTGAACTGCCGCAGGACTTCCCGGCCGAGAGCATCAAGGTCTGGGTCGATGGCGGGCCTGGTGGCTTGGCCGGTACTGCGGGTAAACCAGGCAAGGGCGGGCAATCGAAGGGATGCGTGGTGTACCGCGCCGATGGCGGCGACAAGGGCCGGCCTGGTTTGGAAGGGCAGCCGGGGCCGGCCGGGCCTGCGGGGTCTGTGACCCTCCAGCGGCTGTGAGTTGCCTGGCCTGACGCTATCGGGAGCTTGCTCCCGATAGCGGATTAAAGGCCGCCTCAGAACATCGGCCGAGCCGAAGCAATCGCCACCACCACCAACCCCACAATCAAATTGATCCCCACCAGCCTGCGAATCTGCCCCAGCGCAGCAGCGCCCGCCGGCCAGTCCTCGGTCGCCACCGCCGCGCGCAATTGCGGGAACTTCAACGCCTGGATGCGGATAAACAACGCCGTCATCACCAGATACAACCCCATCATGACCTGCACGTAACGCGGCGCCGTTTCAAAGCCGCTGAAGCGCAGTTGCAGCAGTCCCACACCGCTGATCGGCAAAACCAGCACCGCCACCCATACCCACACGAAAAAACGTTGAAACACATTCGCCCACAACCTGAGCCGGGCAGGGCCCTCAAGTGCCGCCACAGCGGCGGGGCGCAGGATCATCCAGGCGAAAAACATACCGCCAACCCATATCAGGGCGGCCAGTACATGCAGGGTGTAAGCGAGGCTGAAGACGGTCATTGTGGTACTCCGTTCTGCGCGGGATTAATTAGCGGGGTATGATAGCGGCCGATCCGAACCACTGAAAATTTATCCAGCGTTTTTTGCGCCCGACTATCCATGATCAGCACTGAACTCAAAACCACGATCCAGGGCGCCTACTCGCGTTTTCTCGAAGCCAAGAGCTTGAAACCGCGCTACGGCCAGCGCCTGATGATCGCCGAAGTGGCGAAAGTCCTCGGGGATATCGCCACCGACGACGAAGGTCGCCGCGAGGGTGACCCTGCGGTCGTGGCCGTTGAAGCCGGCACCGGTACCGGCAAGACCGTGGCCTACAGCCTGGCCGCGATTCCCACGGCCAAGGCCGCCGGCAAGCGCCTGGTGATCGCCACCGCCACCGTCGCCCTGCAGGAGCAGATCGTCTACAAGGACCTGCCCGACCTCATGCGCAACAGCGGCCTGAATTTCACCTTCGCCCTGGCCAAGGGGCGCGGCCGCTACATGTGCCTGTCCAAGCTCGACGTGCTGTTGCAGGAAGGTCATGCGCAAACCGCTACCGCCTCGCTGTTCGAAGAGGAAGGCTTCAAGATCGAAGTCGATGAGGTCAGCCAGAAACTGTTCACCAGCATGATCGAGAAACTGGCCGGCAATAAATGGGACGGTGACCGCGACAGCTGGCCCACCGCCCTTGAAGATGCCGACTGGGCGCGCCTGACCACCGACCACAGCCAGTGCACCAACCGACATTGCCCCAACTTCGGCCAGTGCGCCTTCTACAAGGCCCGCGAAGGCATGGGCAAGGTCGACGTGATCGTCACCAACCACGACATGGTGCTGGCCGACCTCGCCCTGGGCGGCGGCGCCGTGTTGCCGGACCCGCGCGACACCCTCTACGTATTCGACGAAGGCCACCACCTGCCGGACAAGGCTATCGGTCACTTCGCCCATTACACGCGCCTGCGTTCCACCGCCGACTGGCTGGAAACCACCGCCAAGAACCTTACCAAGTTGCTCGCCCAGCACCCGCTGCCGGGCGACCTGGGCAAGCTGATCGAACAGGTGCCGGAGCTGGCGCGCGAGATCAAGACCCAGCAGCAGTTCATGTTCAGCGCCTGCGAGCAGGTGGCCGATTTCAAGCCCGGCGAAGACGTGGAAGGCCGTGAGCGCCCGCGCCATCGCTTCGTTGGCGGGCTGATCCCCGAGCACATGCGCGAAATGGGGATTGAACTGAAGAAGGGCTTTTCGCGCCTGACCGATCTGTTCACGCGCCTCACCGATCTGCTCAAGGAAGGCATGGACGGCGAGGTCAACATCGGCATCGCCAGCAATCAGGCCGAGGAGTGGTACCCGCTGTTCGGCAGCCTGCTGTCCCGTTCCCAGGGTAACTGGGAGCTGTGGACCGCCTTCACCGTTGAAGACCCGGAAGACAACCCGCCCATGGCCCGTTGGCTGACCCTGTCGGAAAGCGGCGCGTTGTTTGATATCGAGGTCAATGCCAGCCCGATCCTCGCCGCCGAAATGCTGCGCCGCAACCTGTGGAACGTGGCGTATGGCTGCCTGGTGACCTCGGCCACGCTGACCGCCCTGGGCACCTTCGACCGTTTCCGCATGCGTGCCGGCCTGCCTAAAAAGGCGGTCACGGCCGTGGTGCCGAGCCCCTTCCATCATGCCGACGCCGGCGTGCTGCGCGTGCCGGACCTCAAGGCTGACCCGCGTGATGCGCCGGCCCACACCGCCGCAATCATCCGTGACCTGCCGGGCCTGGTTGAAGGGTCGCGCGGTACTCTGGTGCTGTTCTCCTCGCGCAAACAGATGCAGGACGTGTTCGATGGTCTGGACCGTGACTGGCGCAAGCAAGTGTTCATCCAGGGCAACCTGTCCAAGCAGGAAACCCTGAACAAGCACAAGGCGCGGGTCGATGGCGGCGATTCCAGCGTGCTGTTCGGCCTCGCCAGCTTTGCCGAAGGCGTGGACTTGCCGGGAGCCTACTGCGAGCACGTAGTGATCGCGAAGATCCCGTTTTCGGTGCCGGATGACCCGGTCGAAGCGGCACTGGCCGAATGGATCGAGGCGCGCGGCGGCAATCCGTTCATGGAAATCTCGGTGCCGGATGCTTCACTCAAGCTCGTGCAGGCCTGCGGTCGCCTGCTGCGTACCGAGGAAGACCGGGGCACCATCACGCTGCTTGATCGGCGCTTGGTCACCCAGCGCTATGGCAAGGCTATTCTGAATGCCTTGCCGCCGTTCCGGCGTGAAATTTCCTAAGCCACTGTGGGCGAATTCGCCCACTTCGTGGTCTCTGTTATCGACGTATTTCATCAGGCCATTCATCGGCCGTCTGGAGAACCTTGCTCGTATGATTCGCACGCTGCCCGCTCTTTTTGCCCTGCTGTTCGCCGCGCCCTTGATGGCCGCGCCGTCCGGGCAACAAACGCTGTTCAACTTCGTGCGCCCCGCCGATGTGGTCAAGGTGGCGACCCAGGACGCCAGCCTGCCGCAGTACAACGCCGAGCAAACGGCCGAAGGCGAGGTGCTGCGCCGCATCACCTTCAGCCCTGCGGACGAACCGAGCCTGGTGCTCAGCCCCCAGAGCGGCACCTGGGACTGGTCGCAGTCCGGCGCCATGAGCCTGCGTATACAGAGCGCCATGGACTGGGCGCTGACCCTCTACGTCAAGGTGCAGAGCAGCGACGGCAAGACCCTGGTCAGCCGCATCGACCTGCCGGCCGGCCCGGCGCAGACCTTGGTGGTCCCGCTGCAGGCCAATTCTCCCTTGAGCCAGGGCATGAAGGCCGGCCCGCCGATGCCGATCAGCCTCGACGGCCAGCGCGTGTTGCTCGCCGCCAGCAGTGGAGAAATCGACCGCAGCCAGGTGGTGTCGGTGACGTTGTCGATGCTCAAGCCCAATGTCGCCCAAAGCATTCTGCTGGAGCGCTTTGGCGTGCAGGATATCGAACCGGTCATCAAGGCGGCCTATGGCGAACTGGTCGACGCCTATGGGCAGTCCACCCGTGCGCGCTGGCCGGAAAAGGTCAGCAGTGACGAGCAACTCAAGGCCGCCGCTGCCCGGGAGCAACAACAGCTCAAGGGCTGGCTGGCTGAGCGCGACACGTCCTCACTGGACACATTCGGGGGCTGGAACAAGGGGCCGGCCTTCGAGGCCAGCGGTTTTTTCCGCACCGAGAAGCGCGACGGGCGCTGGTACCTGGTGACGCCGCAGGGCCATCCGTTCTACTCGCTGGGCGTCAACACCGTGGCTGCGGACAACAACCAGACCTACGTGGGCGGTCGCGAATGGATGTTCGCTGCGCTGCCCAAGGCTGGTGAACCCTTCGACAAATATTACGGCAGCAGCGACAACCGCACCGGCAACGGCTCGGGCGAAGGCCGCAACTTCGCCTCGGGGCGCTGGTACGATTTCTACGGCGCCAACCTGCAACGTACCTACGGCAGCGAACACTTTGACCACAAGCGTTGGGTCAACCACACCCTCGACCGCCTGCAAGCCTGGGGTTTCAACACCATTGGTAATTGGAGCGACGAGGATCTGGCCGACGCCGAACGCGTGCCGTACACCTTGCCGCTGTCGATCGTCGGCGATTACGCCAGCATCAGCACCGGCACCGACTGGTGGGGTGGCATGCCCGATCCGTTCGACCCGCGCTTCGCAATGGCCACCGAGCGCGCCGTGGCCATTGCGGCCCGCGACCATCGCGACGACCCCTGGCTGATCGGCTATTTTGCCGACAACGAACTGGCCTGGGCCGGTCCCGGTGATGATCCCAAATCCCGCTATGCGCTCGCCTACGGCACCTTGCGCATGACCACCGACGTCCCGGCCAAGCGTGCGTTCCTCAAGCAACTGCGCGACAAATACCGCAACGAAGAAGGCCTCTCCAAAGCCTGGGGCATTCAACTGGCGGGTTGGGAATTGATGGAAGATCCGGGCTTTGAACCGCCGATGCCCAACCCTGAGCACCCGGAAATCGAAGCCGACTTCAAGTATTTCCAGAAGACCTTCGCCGATGCCTACTTCAAGACCATTTCCGATTCGCTGAAATGGCATGCGCCCAACCAGTTGCTGCTGGGCGGGCGCTATGCGGTGAGCACGCCCGAAGCCGTGGCCTCGTGTGCGCAGTATTGCGATGTGCTGAGTTTCAACATGTATACGCTCAAGCCTCAGGACGGCTACGACTTCGCCGCGTTGCGTGCGCTGGACAAGCCGGTGCTGATCACCGAATTCAACGTCGGCTCCGCCGACCGTGGCCCGTTCTGGGGCGGCGTGACGCAATTGGCCCGGGAAGAGGATCGTGGTGCGGCGTACGCCACCTTTCTCAAGCAGGCGATGGCCGAGCCGTCGATTGTTGGCGTGCACTGGTTTCAGTACCTGGACCAGCCGGTGACCGGCCGCTTGCTGGATGGCGAAAACGGACACTTTGGGCTGGTGGGTATAACCGATGTGCCGTTCCAGGGCTTTGTCGACAGCGCGCGCAAGAGCAACCTGGCGGCGGTCGAGCAACTGGGCAAGGCGGTCGGGCAAGCCAGGGCTGCCGGCGCGGTGCGTGAGCATGAAGGCGGCAAGGCCGGGCCGGCGGGCGAGGGCGCGGGTAAGGGGGCCGGGCATGCCGGTGGGCATTCCGGGAATGGCCATTGATTCGGTGCTGATGGGTTCACAAATCCTGCAAGGGCTGGAACAATGTCCGCCACTTTTAACGGCGTTTTCCGAGGGGGCTTCGGTGCAGGTTCAGGGTCATTACGCGCTCCAGTTTGAAGCCGTGCGCGAAGCGTTTGCCGCGTTGTTCGATGACCCGCAGGAGCGTGGTGCCGGGCTCTGCATCCAGATCGGTGGCGAAACGGTCGTCGACCTGTGGGCCGGCACCGCCGACAAGGACGGGGCCGAGGCCTGGCACAGCGACACCCTCGTCAACCTGTTCTCCTGCACCAAGACTTTTACGGCGGTTGCGGCCCTGCAACTGGTGGCCGAGGGCAAGCTGCGGCTGGATGCGCCAGTGGCCAACTACTGGCCTGAATTTGCTGCCGCCGGCAAGCAAGCCGTCACCCTGCGCCAGTTGCTCTGTCATCAGGCCGGGTTGCCGGCGATCCGCGAGATGCTGCCCGCCGAGGCGCTCTATGACTGGCAACTGATGGTCGATACCCTGGCGGCCGAGGCCCCGTGGTGGACGCCGGGCCAGGGCCATGGCTATGAGGCGATTACCTACGGCTGGCTGGTCGGTGAGCTGCTGCGTCGCGCCGATGGGCGTGGGCCGGGGGAGTCCATCGTGGCACGGGTTGCACGGCCATTGGGCCTGGACTTTCATATTGGCCTGGCAGATGAAGAGTTTTATCGTGTTGCCCATATAGCGCGCAGTAAAGGCACTATGGGCGACGCGGCCGCACAACGTTTATTGCAAGTAATGATGCGTGAACCGGCGGCCATGACGACACGCGCCTTTGCCAATCCTCCATCCATTCTGACCAGCACTAATAAACCCGAGTGGCGACGCATGCAGCAGCCGGCGGCTAATGGTCACGGTAATGCGCGCAGTCTGGCGGGTTTTTATAGTGGCTTGCTCGACGGTAGTTTGCTGGAAGCCGACATGCTCGAAGAATTGACCCGCGAACACAGTGTCGGGCCGGATAAAACATTATTGACCCAAACCCGCTTCGGCCTGGGCTGCATGCTGGATCAGCCGCAATTGCCCAATGCCACTTTCGGCCTTGGCCCGCGTGCGTTCGGGCACCCTGGCGCGGGTGGTTCGGTGGGGTTTGCCGACCCGGAGCATGATGTTGCATTTGGTTTCGTGACTAATACATTAGGTCCCTATGTACTTATGGACCCGCGTGCACAGAAGTTGGTCGGAATATTGGCCGATTGTCTGTAAACCGCTTGCCGTTTCACAATTTTTTGTTACAAATGCGACTATAAGAAGACGCTGACGGAATAATGTAATTTCAATGTTCTGTACGCGTCTGTTTAACGGGTCAGCCTGACCCTTCGGTTTTTCTCATTGTGTGGATATCTCATGTTATCGAACAAGTCCTTGGCACTG
Organism: Pseudomonas sp. MH9.3; assembly: GCF_034354675.1. NCBI lineage: Bacteria > Pseudomonadati > Pseudomonadota > Gammaproteobacteria > Pseudomonadales > Pseudomonadaceae > Pseudomonas > Pseudomonas sp. MH9.3. The sequence goes on from NZ_CP133785.1 coordinate 5,149,715, forward strand.
GCGCTGTGCCTCACTATTACAGGTTGCGCGCAAACGCCACAAAATGATGCCGAAGGAGGGCACTGGTGGTCATTTGGATCCGACAAGGCTGCTACCAAGGACGCAGTGACCCAAACCGACGCCAAGCCGGACGCCAAGCCAGCTGCGGGCGCCAAGCCAGCCGCAGCGGCCGCTGCAACTGCTCCGGCACCTGCCACCGCTGCCGCTCCTGCGCCGGCGGCCAAAGCCGACAGCGGCTTCAACTGGTGGCCGTTCGGCGCCAAGAGCGCCGACGACAAGGCCGCTGCCGACAAGGCTGACCTGAAAGCCGACGTCAAAGCCGCCACCCCGGCATCGGACGCTGCGCCTGCCGTCGCCAAGACCGACACCGACACACACTGGTGGTGGCCGTTCGAAAGCAAGCCCAAGCCATTGGCCAAGGTCGACGTCAGCAACGTGCAGATGCCTGACCCGAAAATTACCCAGGCCTGGTTGGACGACTACGAGCCACGCCTGCGTGAAGCGATCAAGGACAGCAACCTGCAGCTGGAACGTCGCGACAATGTACTGGTGGTGATCGCCCCGGTTGACGGCTCCTACAACCCCAAGCGTCCGGCCATGCTGCTGCCGGTGACCCTGGGCCCGTTCACTCGGGTGGCCAAGGCCGTTGAAGCCGATCCCAAAACAGCCGTACTGGTGCTCGGTCACGTTGATGCCACCGGCACCGCCCCGGCGAGCCAGGCACTGACCAAGGAACGTGCACAGTCCATCGCTTCGATTTTCAGCCTCAGCGGCCTGAAGCAGGATCGTCTGATGCTGCGCGGCATGGGCGACCTGATGCCGCGTGCGGCCAACGACAGCAACCAGGGCCGTGCGCTGAACCGTCGCATGGAAATCATGTTCACGCAGCGTACAACCATGTTGGCGCTGCTGAGCAAGTACAACTCGGGCAAGACCCCGCCTGTGGCTGAAATGGTTGCCGTGCAGAATGTTCCTGCACCGGCGCCGGCTGCCAAACCTGCGGCCAAGGCTCCAGCGAAAAAGGCTGCCACCAAGAAAGCCGCTGCCAAGCCAGCCGCCAAAAAGGCCCCGGCCAAACCGGCTGCGAAGAAAACCGCTCCGGCCAAGGCCAAGGCCGATGCACCCGCTGCGGCTGATCAGGCGAAAAACTGAGTCGTTGAACCACAAGGATAAAGCCGCATGACCCAGGCACTGGCCGATATGCGCCGTGATTACACACGGGACGGTTTGAGCGAGGCCCACGCCCCGAGCGAGCCGTTTGCCTTGTTCCGCCAGTGGTTTGCCGATGCGGTGAGCACCGAGCAGGCCCCGGTCGAGGCCAATGCCATGACCCTGGCCACGGTCGACGAGGATGGTCGCCCGCACTGCCGCATCCTGTTGCTCAAGGGCCTGGATGCGCAGGGCTTTACCTTCTTTACCAACTATCAGAGCGCCAAGGGCGAGCAACTGGCGGCGCGTCCGTTCGCGGCCATGACCTTTTTCTGGCCGACCCTGGAGCGCCAGGTGCGCATCGAGGGGCGGGTGGTCAAGGTTTCGCACGAGGAGTCGGATGCTTATTATCAGGTCCGTCCCCTGGGCAGCCGGCTGGGTGCCTGGGCTTCTCCGCAGAGCAAGGTCATTCGTGACCGTGAAGAACTGCAGGCTCTGCTCAAGAGCACCGAAGAGCGCTTCAGCGATACGCAGCCCGACTGCCCCGAGCACTGGGGAGGCTATCGCTTGCTGCCGGAGCGTATCGAGTTCTGGCAAGGCCGCTCCAGCCGCCTGCATGATCGGCTGAACTACCGCCTGCAAGGCATCGACTGGACACGCGAGCGCCTGGCGCCCTGAGCGTCACCTTTCGTCACTCGACTTGAATGATGCCTGCTGCGCTGGAGTCTTGACTCAACAGATTCCGGGCGCTTTCGGCCGTGCGGCTACACTGGTGAAGAGCGTTGTTGCAGTGTTATCCGCAACGGGACGGAAAACCGTTCGTCGATTTTTCGGGTGATGGCAGTCTGTACTCTGGCTGAATGAAAGCAATTTTCTGCCGCGCGTGTCGTGACAGGCGGCAAGTGGCAGCGTCTAATGAATACCTGTCCTTTGGAGTTGATGCTATGCGTAAGTCCGTTTTACTGGTTGCCTGCTTTACCACCCTGTCGTTTCTGCTGGGTGGCTGCGCCTCGAGTCTGACCGGCGACTCGTACTCCCGTGACGAAGCACGTCGTGTGCAGACCGTTCGCATGGGCACCATCGAATCCCTGCGTCCGGTGAAAATCGAAGGCACCAAGACCCCAATCGGCGGCGCTGCAGGCGCAGTCATCGGCGGCGTGGGCGGCAGCGCCATCGGCGGCGGCCGTGGCAGCATTGTCACCGCCGTCATCGGCGCCGTCGCCGGCGGCCTGCTGGGCTCGGCCACCGAAGAAGGCCTGACCCGCACTCAGGGTGTGGAAATCACCGTTCGTGAAGACGACGGCAGCACCCGCGCTTATGTGCAGGCCGTGCAGGAAAATGAAATTTTCCGCATCGGTGATCGCGTGCGCATCATGACGGTTGATGGCACCAGCCGCGTTACGCGCTAAACGTCGGTCGTGGAAACACAAAACCCCAACCGGGTGACTGGTTGGGGTTTTTTTATAGGCTAGGTTTTTTGTCGAATAGTGTTTCGGAGCGTTTCAGGTAAACATCTCGATGTCATCCGTGGCACTTCCAATAACACCGCTAAGCGCAGGGCATTTACGCTTAGCTTGTTGCAGTGCCGGTATCACCCTGTCCATGTCCAATGCTCCAAATCTACGTGCGATGTGGCCTATGGCAACTATTGCAGCTGAGGCGATCGCTTCGTTGTCGTCATGCATATATTGTAAGCAAACGCTTTGTGCCCAAGTACCATCGATTTCGTTGAGCCCAACTGAAATCAGTGCTGTGGTGACTTGGCTTACGTCACCGGTGGCAAGAGCATTTATCGATTCATCATGGGTCAAGTCAGGATCGTGATAGCGCATATTCATTTCTTGTCTCCCAGGATTTTTCCTTTGCGGTTGGTTTTTCCAGCCCTTATCAATGCATTTTTCATATGTTGGTTCAATGCACCCCATGGTCGTACGTGCCCGTGAAAAGTGTCGTCTGTTGACATATCAATAACCACAAACTCATTCGTGTGCGGATCGATACCTATTCTGCGAGGCTCGGCAGGTTTGACGAGCACAGAGTCGTTCAGGGCGTCCAGGCCGTTAGTTGGCTTTTTACTTTTAACTAAATTTCCCTTCTTGCTGTGATAAGGCGCGTCCTCATACTTCCAGCTTACGACGATATACAGGGGCCTGACCCCGGAGTCCGCGGGGAAGACGAGAATGAAGTCCCTGTACTCAGGCGGGTAAATCGGGTCGACAATAATCGTCGCGGCGTTTTCGGTCGGCGGATATACCCATATGTGCGGTGTCGATGGCGCCGCTTCCAGTGCCGGTATTCCGAGTGTATTGGCGGGGTCTGCGGCAGGTGTCCAGATCAGCTCAATGCCATCACCCAAGTGGGCGATGTATTGCGTTCCGGATACCTGAAACTGCACGACGTCGACCATCTCCCAGTCGAGATTCTTTCCGGTATAAAAGGCATAGCCCTTGAGCGTGCCGTCGTCTCGTTGTTCGATATGCAGTCGGACGCGGGTGCGTGCCCTGGCCATGGAGCGCAATTGTTCTTCGCTGTAGAGCGCACTGTCACCGAGGTTGGAGGGCCAGACCAGAGCAACCAGGCCTGCCAGAAAGCCCGCACCGACGGTACTGGCCCCGGCAGCGGCGATTGCTGCTGTGTGTTCTGCGATGGCGCTGCCGCCTAGTGCCAATGCCCCCAGCCCGGCAGGTATTGCCGTGCCGCTGACTTTTCGCAAGGGCAAACGGCCAGTGGCGTCAGCTTCCAGCGCTCCCAGCAGTGCGTACTCGCCGTAATCCTTGAGTTGATCCAGCGGCACATAACCGGTCGGATCGTGGTAATCGATGAGTGCGTCCGGCAAGTTGCATGACTTGGCAAATACGCAACCCACCTTGGGGGCCTGAGGCGGTGGTGGCTTCACCTGAAAGTACGCTTCTTCAGCAATCTGCCGGTCGATCATTTCTCCATGAGCGCGTTGCTGAATGGCCGTCCGGGCCGCTAACTGAGCTTCACTTATGGGCTCAAGTCGTCGATACCCGCCGGTCCCGGTGCCGTAGGATCGCCAGACTTGAACTACGTCCTTGTTGCTTGCCATTTTGCCCTCCTGGCGCGGTGCTTAACGAGATCCGGCGTAGAAGCCGGGTGCCGACGTTAGAGCAAGCCGAGGAGGGTGGATGTAGGAAGGAACTGCGAAAGAAGGAGGAATTGGATGAAGCAGGAGCCGGCTCACCGGCTCCTGCTAAATGGGTCAGGCCTTCTTGCGACTCGCCATCGCCGTCACCCCATAACCAATACACGCCGCGAGTATCGATCCGGTGAGGATCCCCATTCGATCCTCCCCGGCAAACTCGCTGGCGCCTGGCACAAACGCCAGCGAGCCGACGAAGAGGCTCATGGTGAAACCGATTCCGCACAGGATCGCCACGCCGAATACCTGGCCCCAGTTGGCACCGGCGGGCAGGGCGGCGAGGCCGGTCTTGATGGCCAGCCAGGTGAGACCGAAGACGCCGACGGTCTTGCCGATCAACAAGCCGGCTGCAATGCCCATGGGGACGTGGTGGGTGAAGCTGTCGAGGGTGACGCCAGTCAGGGAAACCCCGGCATTGGCGAAGGCGAACAGCGGCAGGATGACATAGGCCACCCACGGGTGCAGCGCGTGCTCCAGGCTCAGCAGCGGTGAAGTTTCGGCATTTTTGGTGCGCAGCGGAATACAAAGCGCTAGCGTCACCCCGGCGAGGGTGGCGTGCACGCCGCTTTTGAGCACGCAGATCCACAGAATCAGACCGATGATCAGGTACGGCCCAAGCTTGACTACGCCCAGCCGATTCATCGCGATCAGGGCCACGAGGCAGGCGGCTGCACCGGCCAGCGCAGCACTGGACAGCTCGGCCGAATAGAACAACGCAATGACGATGATCGCCCCCAGGTCATCGATGATGGCCAAGGTCATCAGGAACAGTTTCAGCGACACCGGCACGCGCTTGCCCAGCAGCGCCAGCACGCCCAATGCAAAGGCAATGTCGGTGGCCATGGGGATTGCCCAGCCGGCAAGCGCGGCGGGGTAGTCCTTGTTGATCGCCCAGTAGATCAGCGCCGGCACCACCATGCCGCCAATGGCGGCTGCGCCCGGCAGTACCACCTGGGACGGTTTGGACAGGTGGCCGTCAAGCAGTTCGCGCTTGACCTCCAGCCCGATCAGCAGGAAGAACAGGGCCATCAGGCCATCGTTGATCCACAACAGGGCCGGTTTGGCGATTTTCAGCGCGCCGATCTGCGCCACCACCGGCACATCGAGAAACGCGGCGTACAGGTGCGACAACGGTGAGTTGTTGATGATCAGCGCCAGGGCGGCGGCCGCGATCAGCAACAGGCCACTGGAGGCTTCCAGCTGGAAAAAACGGGTAAACGAGCTACGCAGAGGCAAGGGATGCTCTCCAATCCAGAGTCAATAGGCGGCTACCCTAACCCGTACCGTTAGTTGTTAAAACAAAAGTTATATTCTTATTTGTTATAAGTAAGGGTCTTAGTCGGGGTCGCACTTGAGCCTAGCAATTGTGTGTCCAATTGAGTCGTCACTGTATCTGTGTGATACGTAGGAAACCCCCTAATATCCTGGTTGAAATCCCTTGAGAACCTCCTGATGAGCGACCACCGTACCTGGGCCCGCGAAGCCATTCGCATCATTGAAGCGGACTTCCAGCGCAGCGCCGACACACACCTGATTCCTCTGCCATTACCGGGCCTGCCGGGCATCGAGTTGTACTTCAAGGATGAGTCCAGCCACCCCACCGGCAGCCTCAAGCACCGGCTGGCGCGGTCACTGTTTCTGTATGCGCTGTGCAACGGCTGGCTCAAACCCGGCGCACCGGTGATCGAGGCCTCCAGCGGTTCGACGGCAGTGTCGGAGGCTTATTTTGCACGCTTGCTCGGGCTGCCGTTCATTGCCGTGATGCCGAGCACTACGTCGCGGGAAAAGATTGCGCAGATTGCCTTCTATGGTGGCCAGAGCCATCTGGTCGATGACCCGATGCAGATCTATGCCGAGTCCGAACGGCTGGCGCAGGAAAGCGGCGGGCACTTCATGGACCAGTTCACCTTTGCCGAGCGCGCCACCGACTGGCGTGCCAACAACAACATCGCCGAATCGATCTTCCAGCAGATGCGCTTTGAGCAGCACCCGGAGCCGAGCTGGCTGATCTCCAGCCCAGGCACCGGTGGCACCACCGCGACGCTGGGGCGTTACGTGCGTTATCGCCAGCATTGCACCCGCGTGTTGTGCGCCGATGCCGAGCGTTCGGTGTTCTTCGACTATTATTTGAGCGGCGATGCCGGATTGCGCCTGGACTGCGGTTCGCGGATCGAAGGCATTGGCCGGCCACGGGTCGAAGCGTCGTTTCTGCCCAAGGTGATTGATGCGATGGTCAAGGTGCCGGATGCGCTGTCGCTGGCGGCCATGCACTACCTGGCGGCGCGGCTTGGGCGCCGGGTGGGTGGGTCCAGCGGGACCAACCTGATTGGCGCACTGATGGCCGCGCAGCAGATGAAAGCGGCGGGGGAGTCGGGCTCGATCGTGGCTATTTTGTGTGATGGTGGGGAGCGTTATGCCACAACTTATTACGACGAGACCTGGGTGGCGACCCAGGGGTACGCACTGCAAGGTCTGATCGCGATTGTGGCAGCCAGTGTGGAACAGGGTGAGCCGTTACCGGACAGCGTCCGGCGCGCCAATATCTGACACCACCCACACTCTGCGCAGGCAACTGCATCCCTGTGGCAAGCGCGTTTGTTGTGGCAAGAAGGCTTGTTGTGGCGAGCAGGCTTGCCCTGCGTTGGGGTGCGCAGCAGCCCCAGAACCAGGCTCTGAGCAGTATCAGGTACACCGCGTTTTGCTCGATGGGGGGCGCTTCGCACCCCAACGCGGGGCAAGCCCGCTCGCCACAACAAGCCCGCTCGCCACAACAGGCCTGCTCGCCACAACACAATCAGGCCTCGATACCCAACATATCCCGTGCCAGCGCCTCGGCAATCCGAATCCCGTCAACGCCCGCCGACAGGATGCCACCGGCATAACCGGCACCTTCGCCGGCCGGGAACAGGCCTTTCACATTCATGCTTTGCAGAGAATCGTCACGGGTAATGCGCAGTGGCGACGAGGTGCGCGTTTCGATCCCGGTCAGCACGGCGTCGTGCAGCGAGTAGCCCTTGATCTGCTTTTCAAACGCCGGCAATGCTTCGCGAATAGCCTCGATGGCAAACTCAGGCAGCGCCAGCGCCAGGTCGCCCAGTGACACGCCGGGTTTGTAGGAGGGCTCCACGCTGCCGATGGCGGTGGACGGTCTGCCCGCGATGAAGTCGCCCACCAGTTGCGCCGGTGCTTCGTAGTTGCTGCCGCCGAGCACATAGGCATGCGACTCCAGGCGCTCCTGCAACTCGATGCCTGCCAGCGGACCGCCCGGGTAATCCACGTCCGGTGTGATACCGACCACGATGCCGGAGTTGGCATTGCGCTCGTTACGCGAGTATTGGCTCATGCCGTTGGTGACCACGCGATTGGGCTCGGAGGTCGCCGCAACCACCGTGCCCCCTGGGCACATGCAGAAGCTGTAAACCGAACGGCCATTTTTGGCGTGGTACACCAGCTTGTAGTCGGCGGCGCCGAGTTTCGGATGCCCGGCGTACTTGCCCAGGCGCGCGGCATCGATCAGCGATTGCGGGTGTTCGATTCGAAAGCCCACCGAGAACGGCTTGGCTTCCATGTACACGCCACGACCATGCAGCATACGGAAGGTGTCGCGGGCGCTGTGGCCCAGGGCGAGGATCACGTGCCGGGAGAGGACCTGCTCGCCGCCGTCGATGACCACGCCGTGCAACTGGCCGTCCTCGATCAGCACGTCGGTCACGCGCTGCTCGAAACGCACTTCACCGCCCAGCGCGATGATCTGCTGGCGCATGTTTTCCACCACGCCGGTCAGGCGAAAGGTGCCGATGTGCGGTTTGCTGACATAGAGAATTTCTTCCGGCGCACCAGCCTTGACGAACTCGTGCAAAACCTTGCGGCCGAGGAATTTCGGGTCCTTGATCTGGCTGTAGAGCTTGCCGTCGGAAAAGGTCCCGGCACCGCCTTCGCCAAACTGCACGTTGGATTCAGGGTTGAGCACGTTTTTGCGCCACAGACCCCAGGTGTCCTTGGTGCGCTGGCGCACTTCCTTGCCGCGTTCGAGGATGATCGGTTTGAAGCCCATCTGTGCCAGCAACAGCCCGGCAAAGATGCCGCACGGGCCAAAGCCGACCACCACCGGCCGCTCGGTCAAACCCTGCGGGGCCTGGCCCACCACCTTGTAGCTGATGTCCGGTGCCGGGTTGACGTTGCGGTCATCGGCAAACTTGAGCAGCAGGGCGGCTTCGCCCACCACGTTCAGGTCGATGGTGTAAATGAAGCACAGCTCCGAGGTTTTCTTGCGGGCGTCGTAGCTGCGCTTGAACAGGGTGAAATCGAGCAGGTTATCACTGGCGATCCCCAGGCGCTGCACGATGGCGGGCCGCAGGTCTTCTTCGGGATGGTCGATGGGCAGCTTGAGTTCGGTGATTCGTAACATGACAGGATCCGGTAGGCGGCGGGCAAACAGGCCGGCTGTTTTGCAAACCGGCGATTATAAGCCCCAACTACGGTTTCCCGTCATGCTAAAACAGCGCAGGCGCCCATCAGTCGTCCCGCGAACCACCGAAAGCGGCGCAGCCACGCTGGACTTGACCGTTGATCCGCAATTCGGCGGTCATGTGTTGCAGGCTGCCGCTGACCGGGTCGACGCAGCGTTGCGGGGCTACCCACAGTTCGATGTGCTGGTTATTGGCCTCGGTCATCAGATTGAAACGGCCATCACCCAGTTGCTCTTCAACATAGGGCACCGGCAACGGCGGCTGGCCTTCGCGTTCCAGCACCATGCCCTTGGCAGTGACGTTGAGTGCCCAGGCCGGCTTGTGGCCGTTGGCGCGCAGGATCATGCGCTTGAAATCGGGGTCATCGCAGGCCGACGTCGAGCGCTCGACGCGGTAAAGCTGTTGCAGTTCGACTTCACCCTGGGTGCCGCTGGCCACCCCGGAAAACTTGCCGCGCAGGTCGGCAAACAGCGCGCCTTGCTGGCCGGCGAGCGACGCGGCCTCCTGCAGGATGCTGGTGCCGCCGGTGTCCTTGACCACGTAGTTACGCTGGTCGCGACATGGCTGGAACAACAGCTTGCCGCCCACTGCCGTGAGTTCGCCTTGCATGCGGGTCAGCCCGACGGTGGACGGTTTCGCAGGCTCCCGCTCGAACATCTGGCAGGCGGCGAACAGGGGGAGCAAGGCACACAGAGCAAGGGTACGGGCGGCACGCATTTTCGGGTCTCCTGACAAGTGCCGCCACGTTACGCAGACTGACTCTGCATCACAAGCCCGATGCCGAGCTTCAGGTGTTTCTTACAGACGTTGAATTCAACCTACGATAAACGTCTGCCCGGTCTGCAAGCCTTCAACACTCTTGGCGTAGGCCAGTCCTACATCGACCGCCGGGACCGGTTTGAAACCCCGGAAGTAGGGCGCATAGCTGTCCATGGCTTCTACCAATACCGTCGGGCTCACCGAGTTGACACGCAGGCCCCGTGGCAACTCGATCGCCGCTGCCTTCACAAACGCGTCGAGTGCACCGTTGACCAGTGCCGCCGAGGCGCCGGTGCGGATTGGGTCGCGGTTGAGGATGCCGCTGGTGAAGGTGAACGAGGCGCCATCGTTGGCGTACTCGCGACCGATCAGCAGCAGGTTGACCTGGCCCATCAATTTATCGCGCAGGCCCCGTTCAAAATCGCTGTCGCTCATGTCGCCCAGCGCGACAAAGTTCACGCTGCCGGCCGCGCAGACCAGTGCGTCGAACGTGCCGGTGTGTTCAAACAGTCGCCGGATCGAGGCGCTGTCGCTGATATCGGCCTGGAAGTCGCCACTGTGGCGGCCGACGCTGATCACTTCGTGGCGTTGTGCCAATTCTGCCTTGACCGCCGAGCCGATGGTGCCGCCGGCGCCTATCAACAGGATTTTCATCGCGCTGTTCCTCTGGGTCGAAATAAATGTTGGGAGGCCCAGTCTAGGCTGGCTTTTGAAGCGGATAAACGCGCTAATAGGCAACCTTTGGTTTTCAATTGGAAACAGTCTATGAGCGAGATGGACGACCTGGCGGCCTTTGCCGTGTTGATCGAAGCGGGCAGCTTTACCGTGGCGGCCGCGCGTCTGGGCTGCAGCAAGGGGCAGTTGTCCAAGCGCATCAGCCAGTTGGAAGCACAATTTGACGTGGTGCTGTTGCACCGCACCACGCGCAAGCTGAGCCTCACCGCTGCCGGCGTGGCCTTGTTGCCCCAGGCGCAGGCGTTGGTGGTACAGATGGAATGCGCGCGTCAGGCATTGGCGCGGCTCAAGGACGATGTGGTCGGGCCGGTGCGCATGACGGTTCCGGTTTCATTGGGCGAAACCTTCTTTGACGGCCTGTTGCTGGAGTTTTCCAGGCAATACCCGCAGGTGCAGGTCGAGTTGGAGCTCAACAACAGCTACCGCGATCTGGCGCGGGACGGATTTGACCTGGGGGTACGCGCGGGCGATATCGAAAATGAGCGGCTGGTGGCCAGGCCCTTGCTGGCCTGGCACGAGATGACCTGCGCCAGCCCCGCCTACCTCGAGCAGTACGGCGAACCGCAGACCCCGGCGGATCTTGCCGCCCACACCTGTTTGCTCAACAGCCACTACAGCGGCCGCGAGGAATGGCTGTACCACCAGCAGCACGAATTACTGCGGGTGCGCGTGAGCGGCACGTTTGCCTCCAACCACTACAACCTGCTGAAGAAAGCCGCGTTGGTCGGCGCCGGTATCGCCCGTCTGCCGTCCTACGCCTTGCCGGCGGAACTGGCTGACGGACGATTGCGCTGGCTCCTGCGTGATTACCAGACGCGGAGCATGCCGATGTACCTGGTTCATCCCTACCAGGGTGGCTTGCCGAGGCGCACTCAGGTATTGGCCGATTATCTGGTGGAGTGGTTCAGGCGCGGCGGCGAGGCGTTGAATCGCCTTTAACCGCAGCGACGGCCGATCAAGTGGTCGATGGACAGCCAGCCCGGGCCCTTGGCGACCAGCAGCAACAACAGTGCGATCCAGGTGCCATGTGTGGGGTAGGCGTCGGGGTAGACGAACAGTTGAATGGTCAGCGTCATGCCGATCAGCGCCAGGGCCGAAAAGCGCGTGGCGAACCCTATCAGGATCAGTGCCGGGAAGAGATGCTCGGCGAACGCCGCCATAGGGGCGGCCACTTCCGGCGACAGCAGAGGCACCGCATATTCACTGCGAAACAGCGGCACGGTCGATGCGGCAAGTGTGGGCGCGCCCAGTTCAAAGGTGCCGTTGATCAGGTCTATGGCAAAGCCTTCAACCTTGGTTTGCCCGGACTTCCAGAACACCGCCGCTATCGAGAAACGCGCGAGGAACGCGATCAGGCTGTAGGGGATGCGTTCGAACAGGGCAATGGCACGCTTTACCGGGCAGGGTGCTGATGTGTTCATGGCGATACCTTCTGTTGCAGATGCGTGATGGCGCCGTGGCTGATCAACAGCCCAAGGCATTGATGCAGGTCGAATTCGCTTGAGGCTTGGAGGGCATGCTCCACGGCCGTTTCAAGCGCCTTGCCTCGGCGCAGGCTGTTGATAAACGCCACCGAGCTGCTGTCGATACTGAAGACCTTGACCGCCAGCCCGTGGCGCAGCACGAGTGCACCTTGCGCCTGCCACGGGTTTGCGCTGGCGATGGCGCCCTCGGTCTGGTGGGCGGCCCATATCGTCACGGCCGCGTAGGGCGAGTGCAGCGTGGCGACGCACGGGTGCAGTTGCAGGCGCGACTGGCCGTTGAGTTGCTCAAGCATGCGCGGTTGATCCAGCGCCGGAATGTCTGCTGCGTGATAGGCGCGCACGCGCAGGCGCTCGAGTCTTGCGACGTCCGCCAGGTAAGGCACGCCTTTGGCCGGTTCAAATGCCTGGATAAAATCCGCCAGCGTGCCGCCGTACTCGCTGATCAAGGGGCTGCCGGGTGGGCATGTCTGCACGTAGAGGCCGGCCATGGCGCGGAAGAATTCATCGCCCACCAACTGCCGTGTCACTGGGTAACTGGTCGCCAGCGCATTGATCAACGAGCTGTGCACATTATTGCGATACACCGCAAAACGGCTGGCCGGGTCGGCGCCGTTACTGCTGAACACGCCCTCGGGGCAACCCGGTTCGTGGGCGAGCAGGGCGGCGCAAAACGCGTGCTGGGTACTCATGCCGTCACCTGCGATAAATGTCGTTCGGCCTGCTGCGCCTCGGCCTGCAGCACGTTGAAGGCCGGCACCTGATTATCGCGCTCGATCAACGTAGCGACCGGGCCCGTGCGCTCCAGCACCTGCTCATATAACTGCCACACCGCGTTGTCGATGGGGGCGCCGTGATCATCGATCAGCAGCCGGTCGCCGAGGCTGTCGATGTCTTCGGCAAAACCGGCCAGATGAATCTCGCCCGCCGCCTGCAAGGGCAAAGCGTCGATATAGGCCAACGGATCGCGCTGGTGGTTGATGCAGGACACGTAGACATTGTTGACGTCCAGCAGCAGGCCGCAGCCGGTGCGGCGGATGACCTCGCTGATGAAGTCGGTCTCGTCCAGGGTAGAACGCTGGAACAACAGGTAGGTCGACGGGTTTTCCAGCAGCATCGGCCGTTTGAGCGTGCTTTGTACCTGATCGATATGCGCGCACACCCGGTTCAGGGTGGCGTTGTCGTAGGCCAGCGGCAGCAAGTCATTGAGGAACAACGGGCCATGGCTGGACCAGGCCAGGTGCTCGGAAAAAGACTGGGGTTGATAGCGTTCGATCAGCGTGGCCAGGCGCGCCAGGTGCGCGCAATTGAGCGGGCCTTCGCCGCCGATGGACAGGCCTACGCCATGCAGCGACAGCGGATAGTGCTCGCGAATCAAGCCCAGGTAGTGATGAAAAGGCCCGCCGGCCACCATGAAGTTTTCGGCGTGCACTTCAAAAAAACCGATGTCAGGGCGGGTTTCGAGCACTTCAATGAAGTGCTCGCTTTTCAGTCCCAGCCCGGCCCGTAAAGGCAAGCCGGGCACCTGAGCCGGTGAGACCGTGTGGTGGGGTAAATGCGTCATCATCGGCACTCAGGTTGGCGGGAATCAGGACTTGGCGGTGAAGGCCTTTTCCTGGCCGAAGCCGGTCGGTGACGTGGTGCTGGGGAGTTGGCCGCAGGTGCCGGCCGGGACCAGTTTCCAGGCGTTGGCCTGGTCCTTGGTTTTGGCGGTGCCGGCGCAGGTTGTGCCGGCGCCCGCGCTGCAATCGTTCTTGCCGGCTTCTGCGACGCCGAAGCATTTCTGCATATTGTCGGCGGCAAAGGCAGGGGCGGTGAGGGCGGCCAGGCTCAGCGCCAGGACAAGGGAGGTGGCAGACAGTTTGGTGGTCATGGTGTGTCTCCAGCAGTGGGTTGAAGTAGCAGGCTCGATTGCCTGCCTGCACCACTAGAGGCGGTAGGACGATATTCATTACAAGGGCATTCAAAAAAACTGCCTGTCACCCAAAACCAATGTGGGAGGGAGCAAAGCCCCCTCCCACCGTTCAGAACCGGTTTCGCCAGCGAATGCGGGCTAGCCGCCCAGGTAGGCCTCACGCACTTTCGGATCGGTGAGCAACTGTTCCCCCGTGCCCTGCATCACCACCCGGCCGTTTTCCAGCACGTAGGCGCGGTCGGCGATTTTCAGCGCCTGGTTGGCGTTCTGCTCCACCAGAAACACCGTCACCCCGTCCTTGCGCAGTTGTTCGATGATGTCGAAGATCTGCTGGATGATGATCGGCGCCAGCCCCAGGGAAGGTTCGTCCAGCAGCAACAGCTTGGGTTTGCTCATCAGCGCGCGGCCGATGGCGAGCATTTGCTGCTCGCCGCCGGACATGGTGCCGCCGCGCTGGCTGAAGCGCTCCTTGAGCCTGGGGAACAGGTGCAGCACTTTGTCCATCTGTTCCTGGTAGTCGCCCTTGTCGGTGAAGAACCCGCCCATGGCCAGGTTCTCTTCCACGGTCAGGCGTGAGAACACACGACGGCCCTCGGGCACCACCGCGATGCTCTTGCGCATGATGTGCGACGATTCCTGACCCACCAGTTCTTCACCCAGGTAGCGGATGCTGCCGCTGTGGGCCTGGGGCGATCCGCACAGGGTCATCAGCAGGGTCGACTTGCCGGCGCCGTTGGCGCCGATCAGCGTGACGATTTCACCCTGACGTACTTCCACGTTGACGCTGTGCAGGGCCTGGATCTTGCCGTAGAAAGTGGAAACGTTTTCGAATTGCAGCATTTTACGCTTCCCCCAGATAGGCTTTGATCACTTCAGGATTGTCGCGGATCTGCTCCGGCGTGCCGTTGGCCAGGGGCGTGCCCTGGTTGATCACCACGATGTGGTCGGAAATGCTCATGACCAGTTTCATGTCGTGTTCGATCAACAGCACCGTGGCGTTGTGTTCTTCGCGCAGCACGCTGATCAGCGCCTTGAGGTCTTCGGTTTCCCTAGGGTTCAGGCCGGCGGCCGGTTCGTCGAGCATGAGGATCCGCGGACGGGTCATCATGCAGCGGGCGATTTCCAGGCGACGTTGCTGACCATAGGCGAGGGTGCCGGCGGGGCGGTTGGCGAATTCGGTCAGGTTGACCTTGTCCAGCCAGTACTCCGCGTATTCCATGGCCTCGCGCTCGCTTTTGCGGAACGCCGGGGTTTTGAACAGGCCGGCGAAGAAGTTGGTGTTCAAGTGACGATGCTGGGCGATCAGCAGGTTCTCGACCGCCGTCATGTCCTTGAACAAGCGCACGTTCTGGAAGGTGCGCACCACGCCCCTGCGGGCGATCTCGTGCCCGGCCAGGCCCTGGATCGGCTGGCCATCCAGCAGGATGTTGCCGCCGCTCGGCTTGTAGAAGCCGGTGAGGCAGTTGAACACCGTGGTCTTGCCGGCGCCGTTGGGGCCGATCAGCGCCACCACCTGTTTCTCTTTTACGGTCAGGGCCACGCCGTTGACCGCCAGCAAGCCGCCAAAGCGCATGCTCAGATTGTCGACTTTCAGGATCTCGCGGCTCATTTGCGCAGCTCCATGTGGGGACGTTGCATGGGCAGCAGGCCTTGCGGGCGCCAGATCATCATCAGCACCATCATGGCGCCGAACATCAACATGCGGTATTCGCTGAACTCACGCATCATTTCCGGCAGCAGGATCATCACGATGGCCGCAAGGATCACACCCAGTTGCGAGCCCATGCCACCCAGCACGACGATGGCGAGGATGATCGCCGACTCGATGAAGGTGAACGACTCCGGGGTCACCAGACCCTGGCGCGCGGCGAAGAAGCTGCCGGCAAAACCGGCAAATGCGGCGCCGAGGGTGAACGCGGAAAGCTTGATGATGGTCGGGTTCAGGCCCAGTGCGCGGCAGGCGATTTCATCTTCGCGCAAGGCTTCCCACGCGCGACCGATTGGCATGCGCAGCAGGCGGTTGATCACGAACAGTGCCGCCAGTGCCAGCAGCAGCGCCACCAGGTACAGGAACACCACTTTGCTTACCGGGTTGTAGGCGATCCCGAAGAACTCGTGGAAGGTCTGCATGCCTTCGGCAGCGGTGCGGTCGAACGACAGCCCGAAGAACGTCGGCTTGGGGATGCTGCTGATGCCGTTGGGGCCGCCGGTGATATCGGTAAGGTTACGCAGGAACAGGCGGATAATTTCGCCGAAGCCCAGGGTCACGATCGCCAAATAGTCACCGCGCAGGCGCAGCACCGGGAAACCCAGCAAAAAGCCGAACGTGGCCGCCGCCATGCCGGCCAGTGGCAGGCAGATCCAGAAGCCCCAGCCGAGGTAATGCGAGAGCAGCGCGTAGGTGTAGGCACCCACGGCGTAGAAGCCCACATAACCGAGGTCGAGCAGACCGGCCAGACCCACTACGATGTTCAGGCCCAGGCCCAGCAGCACGTAGATCAGGATCAGGGTGGCGATATCGACCGCACCGCGCGAGCCGAAAAACGGCCAGATCAGCGCGGCCACGATCAGGCCGATGATGATGTAGCGCTGGGTGCGCGGCAGGGTCAGGAACTGGCTGACCTTGGGCGACACCAGCGGGCCACGGTTGCCCTTGAACAAGGCACCGACCTGCTGGGTGAACAGCACGCGCAGGAACATCAGCACCGAACACAGGGCGATGATGGTCAGCGTCACGGGTCCGGTGCCATGCACCTCCAGGTTGATGCCCACAATGCTCAGCTTGAGACCCAACACCGGAAAGGCCACGGCCCATACCAGCAAGGCGCTGAAAAACGCCGATTTAAGATATCTGCTCATACTTTCTCAACCTCCGGACGGCCCAGAATGCCGGTCGGACGGAACAACAGCACCAGAACCAACAGGCCGAACGCGACGACGTCCTTGTACTGGTCGCCGAAGATGTCGGCGCCAAACGCTTCGGCCACACCCAGCACCAGCCCGCCGAGCATGGCGCCCGGAATACTGCCGATGCCGCCCAATACCGCTGCGGTAAAGGCCTTGAGGCCCACCAGGAAACCGGCATTGGGGTTGATCACGCCGTACTGCATGCTCAGCAGTACCGCCGCAACGGCCGCCAGCGCGGCGCCGATGACGAAGGTCAGGGCGATGATGTTGTTGGTGTTGATGCCCAACAGGTTGGCCATCTTGATGTCTTCTGCGCAGGCCCGGCAGGCGCGGCCCAGACGGGAGCGGGAGATGAACAGGGTCAGGCCCAGCATGGCCACCAGGGTGACGACGAAGACCAGGATCTGCATGTAGGAAATCAGCACTTCCTGTGCGCCACCCGGACCGAAGGAGAAGCTCCCCGGGATCAGGTTGGGGATGGATTTATCCTTGGAGTCCTGGGACAGCAATACGGTGTTCTGCAGGAAAATCGACATGCCGATGGCGGAAATCAGCGGGATCAGACGGTTGCTGCCACGCAGGGGGCGGTAGGCAACGCGCTCGATACTGTAGCCATAGGCACTGGTCACGATGATCGATGCGAGGAACGCAGCGGTCATCAGCAGCGGCAGTGAGTGGATGCCCATCATGGCCAGCCCGGCAAGGGCGATGAAGGCCACATAGGAACCAATCATGTACACCTCGCCATGGGCGAAGTTGATCATTCCAATGATGCCGTAAACCATGGTGTAACCAATGGCTATCAAGGCATAGGTGCTGCCAATGGTCAGGCCATTAACCAGCTGTTGGAAAAAATGATAGATCTCAGGCATTACAGCGCTCCTAAAAACCCGATACGCATTTCACTGGTGGAGTCATGTTCCGGCCTTGCGCTGTGTTCTGTGAGCACATTTGCACAAAGCGTTTGCCAGCGAACCGCTGGTGACGGTTTTAAGATTTTCAGGTGAGCCAGCGCCCGGATCGCGGGTGACAGGCCCATAAACCTCGTAAAACAAAGCCCACTGCTCTCACAGTGGGCTTGTTGGGGCAGTAACGCCTGGCTTACTGAGGGGAAACTTCGGTTTTTGGTTTGCCGAAGTGCCATTCGTAGACCACGAACTTGAAGTCCTTCAGGTCGCCCTTGGCATCAAAGCTCAGATCGCCGGTAGGGGTCTTGAAGGTGCCCGCGTGGATGGCTTCGGCCACTTTGGCGGTGTCTTCGCTCTTCGCGGCGGTGATACCGGCGGCGATCACTTCAACCGCCGAGTAGGCCGGGAACACGAACGGACCGGTCGGGTCCTGCTTGTTCTTGGCGAACTCTTCAACGATGGCCTTGTTGGCAGGGTCGGTGTCGAAGGATTTCGGCAGGGTGACCAGCAGGCCTTCGGAGGCGCCCTGGGCGATCTGCGAGATGGAGTCGTTGCCCACGCCTTCCGGACCCATGAACTTGGCGTTCAGGCCTTTCTCTTTGGATTGACGCAGGATCAGGCCCAGCTCCGGGTGGTAGCCGCCGTAGTAGACGAAGTCGACGTTGGCTTGCTTGAGCTTCTGAATGACCGAGGAGAAGTCCTTGTCGCCGGCGTTCAGGCCTTCGAAAACGGCCACTTTCACGCCTTTCTTCTCGAGGGTCTGCTTGACGGCGGTGGCGATGCCTTCACCGTACTGCTGCTTGTCGTGCAATACAGCGACGATTTTCGGTTTTACGTGATCGGCGATGTAGTTGCCGGCCGCCGGGCCCTGGGCGCTGTCCAGGCCGATGGTGCGGAAGATCAGCTTGTAGCCACGGGCGGTGATTTCCGGGCTGGTGGCGGCAGGGGTAATCATGATGACGCCTTCGTCTTCATAGATGTCCGATGCCGGCTGAGTGGAGCTGGAGCACAGGTGGCCCACCACGAACTTGACGCCGTCGTTGACCACTTTGTTGGCGACCGCCACGGCCTGTTTAGGGTCGCAGGCGTCGTCGTATTCCTTGGCTTCAAGCATTTTGCCATCGACGCCGCCCTTGGCGTTGATGTCGGCGATCGCCTGCTTGGCACCCATGAATTGCATGTCGCCGTACTGCGTCACAGGACCGGTCTTGGGACCGGCGATGCCGATCTTGATGGTGTCGGCTGCGAACGAATGGCCGGCAACCCCAGCCAGGACCATAGCGGCAAACAGTTTGGAAATCTGCTTAGTAGCCTTATTCATAGTGCTCCACTCATGCTGTTGTATTTTTTATAGTTCCAGCGGCCTTGTGGGCTGCAGAACCGGATCGGATATGCGGATATCCCCCCGGCGGTGCCCTGGCAACTGTACCGGTACAGTGTAGAGCGCCGGTTGATCGCTTGAAAAGCTGGGTGCTGGGGGCAAATCCAGGGGGTGTCGCTTAAATGAAAGTAAAAGACAGAATTGCGGCGGGGTAATGCCAGCATTCTGCGCAATCCTTGGCTTTCCTGACACTTTCTTTCGATGACGCATTTGCAACTGGGTTTTTCTGACTGAAGCTCAACGTTATGATTGCGCCGATTTTTTCTTCAGGTGAACTCCCATGACGCAAGAACCTAGCACCCTCTATGCCAAGCTGCTCGGTGAAACCGCCGAAATATCCTGGAAGGAGCTCGAGCCGTTCTTCGCCAAGGGTGCCCTATTGTGGGTCGATGCCGGCCTGGATTTGATCGAGGCCGCTGAGGGAATGGCCGAGGATAACCGCGACAAAGTCGCCGCCTGGCTGGCCGCAGGCCACCTTGGCGAAGTGTCTGCGACGCGGGCGCTGGACCTGGTGGAGCGCGACCCGAGCCTGTGGGCGGTGGTGGTCTCGCCGTGGATTCTGATCCAGGAAAGGGCGACGCAATAAATAGCCGCACAGAAAAGGTGCGTTATTTTTCGCGGGTGAAGTGTGTAGCGGAGTAACCGCTGCAGCGGTGATGGCACCTTGCCGTGGCAAAAGGTCACAGATAGGGTGACGTTAACGTCACGGGAACAGTTTTGAGCGGGAGCGCAGTCGGTAGAGATTGTTTCAGAATGTGGCAGAGCGATCATTATTGGTCGGCTGTCAGATTGTCTTCGCGAGCAAGTCCGTTCCCACACGTGATCGCATTCCTGAAGGATGAATGCGGTCAAATTGTGGGCGCGGGCTTGCTCGCGAAAATATAAACGGCGCCGCAGCCCTCATTGAATACCCGCAGCGTCACCGAATCGGCCTGACCAAGGCAGCAGGTCCCGGCTGGTTCGGCGCCGGCTCCTTGACCAGCGAAGCCTCGGGCGCCAGTGGATTACGCAGGTGAATCCCCTGAATCACCCCAATCACCTCGTTCGCGGGCACCGCCGGGCTCAACAGATAGCCCTGGATAAAATCGCAACCATGCTTGTGCAATAAGTCGAACTGCGCCTGGGTTTCCACGCCCTCGGTTACCACGTTCAGATGCAGCGTGTGCGCCATCCCGATAATGGCCTGGACAATCTCGATGTCGGCGGCGGACTTGGGCAGGTCCTGGATAAACGAGCGGTCAATCTTCAACGTGTTGAGCGGTAGTCGCTTGAGGTACGCCAGGGACGAATAACCGGTGCCGAAGTCATCGATGGCCAGGGATACCCCCAGCGCACGAATGTGCCGCAGCAGTGCCAGCGTGCTGCTGATATTGCCCATCAACGCATTTTCCGTGACTTCCAGTTCCAGGCGGGTAGCGGCGATCCCGCTGAAACGCAGGGCGTCCTCGACTTCATCGGCCAACTCATCACGTGCCAGGTTCAGCGCCGAGCAGTTCACGGTCATGTTCAGGTCGCCATAGCCCTTGTCGGAAAAAACGCTCAAGTCGTGACAGGCCTGGCGCAACACCCAGTTATCCAGTTCGGCAATCAGCCCATTGCTTTCGGCGATGCCGATAAAACGGTCGGGTGCCAGCAGGCCGTGTTGCGGGTGCTGCCAGCGCACCAGTGCCTCCAGGCGGGTGACCTTGCCCAGTTTCATGTCGAAGATCGGTTGATAGAACAGCACCAGTCCCGTGCGCTCGCGCAAGGCTGCACGCAACTCTTCCTCCAGCTGCAGCTCGAGGAAGGCGCGGGTTTTCAGGTTGGCGCTGAAGAAATTCAGGCTGTTGCGCCCCGCATCCTTGGATTGGTAGAGCGCCAGGTCAGCGGTTTTCAGCAGTTCTTCGCAGGTTACGCCGTCATCGGGAAACAGGCTGATACCAATGCTGGTGGTCATCACCATGCGCCGCCCGGCAAGTTCGATGGGCTCTTTCATCTGCTGCATGATGCGTTGGGCCAGGTGCCGCGCTTCGTCGCGGTGGTGGATGCTGATGAGGATGCAGAATTCATCGCCGCCAAAGCGCGCGACCACATCGGCATGGCTGCGCACCGAACTCTTGATATGGCTGGCCAGCACGGTCAGCAACTGGTCGCCGGCGTCGTGTCCGAGGCTGTCGTTGATGCGCTTGAAGTGGTCAATATCGAGGAAGATTACCGCCATCATGCCACTGGCAGCGGTTTTCTCCGCGAGCTTCTCCGCGAAGATCTGGTTGAAGCCCCGGCGGTTGAGCAGGCTGGTGAGTGCGTCGTAATGGGCCACCTGCTGCAGTGAAGCCCGCGCCTGGTCCAGTTCGCTGAGCAGTGCATTGACCCGCCGCAGGTCACGCTCCTTGTGCTGCAGTTTCTTGTCGGCCAGGGCGGCGCTGATGCTGCTGCCGATCACCAGCAGCGTGATCACTGCCACCGAGAGGCCCATTTGGATTGGATTATTGTCCGAAGGTGCGGACAGGTCGGCCCCGGCAGGCACCACCATCTGCATGGCCGCCATGCCGGTGAAATGCATGCTGATGATGCCGGCGCCAAGCACCAGGCTGGCGGCGTATTTGAGCAACTGGTGAAACACCCCCGCACCGTTGCGCAGGTAACTCGACAGCAACAGGGCCGCGAGGCTGGCGCCGATAGCAATGGCCACCGAGGCCATGAACAGCCCGGCGCCGAAATACACCTGGGCCTGGGAGCGCATGGCCGCCATGCCCACGTAGTGCATCAGCGCGATGCCCATGCCCATCCACAGCGACGCCAGCAGGTACTGATCAAAGCGCAGGGTCGCGTGGCTGAGGGTTTTCATGGCGAACAGCGACGCGACAAGTGCGATCAGCAGTGAGACGAACGTCGTGATCAGTTCATAGTGAATGGCGATCGGCACCTGAAAGGCCAGCATGCTGATGAAGTGGGTGGACCAGATGCCGCCCGCCAGGCACCCGGCACCCAGCCAGCGCCAGTGGCGACGCGCGGTGGGGTCTTCGACGTGGCCGACGCGCTCGGCCATGTCCAGCGTGCCGAAACCGGCCGCACAGGCGACGAGGTAGGCCAGCAGCACCAGAAAAGGGTTATGACTGCAATTGAGTAATAAGTGACCGTTGTGCGGTAGGTCGGTGAAAAAGTGCAGACCCAGCCATTCCATAGCATGTCCCGTCATTGCGTAGTTGCGTCACGGCCTACGGCGATGACCTATGGAGACGAGTATAGAAGGCTCATGGAATTCGCAAGGCGTAATGGCATATTGCTTTCAATTGATTTTGGCATGCCGGGCATAACGTTTGGTGCTAAGCGCTGATGGGCAACGCCAGTTCGAAGGGGGGCGCTTCCAGTGGCAACAGGCCGAACGCCGCGCGGGCCGCATCGCAATCGACGTTCTGCTCGCCCTGGCTCCACGACGCGTCAAACTCGCGGCACGGGCTCGAGCGCAGTTCATAAATCGAACAGCTGGTGCCTTTGCCCACTTCACCCTCCAGGCTGCAGCAACGCGCGGGTTTCTGGTCGGTGCCGATCATCGCCACGCGGGTCGGGTTGATCTGTACCACCAGGTCATCGGGCACCGTGCCGCCGGATGAGGCGCACTCACCCCAGAAGAAAGACACACGAAAGTATGAACAGCAGGCACCGCAATTCAGACACGGACTGGCTTCGGACATGGGCGTCATCGATAAGAAAGGTAAGGGGGAGGTACAACGGGAAGGCTCGCCATTCTATCCGGGCCGTGGCCGTTGGGAAGAGGGGACGCACTTATATTTTTTGTAGGAAAAGTCCCGGAACGCCGGGTCACATCATGCCCTATCAGCTTTACGAATCATTACAGACAAGCGCCGCTTGCCTGACTATGTTGCAGTGACCTGAGCAGGATGCATCGGGCATCGCTGCGCTCATAACAATAAAAAGAGACGGACCCCATGCAGAACTCGACCCAAGCGGCGAATGCCTGGCGCATTCTGTTCCTGCTGTTCCTGGCCAACCTGTTCAACTTCTTCGATCGCACCATTCCGGCGATCATCATCGAGCCCATTCGTATGGAATGGCACCTCAGCGACTTCCAGCTCGGCATCATCGGCACCGCGTTCACCCTTGTGTATGCCATTGCCGGCCTGCCACTCGGACGCCTGGCCGACACCGGCTCACGCAGCAAACTGATGGGCTGGGGCCTGTTTGCCTGGAGCGGGCTGACCGCCGTCAACGGTCTGGTCGGCAGTTTCTGGACCTTCCTGCTGGTGCGCATGGGCATCGGCATCGGCGAAGCCAGTTATGCGCCGGCCGCCAACTCGCTGATTGGCGACCTGTTTCCGGCGCACCGGCGGGCGCGGGCCATGGGCATCTTCATGCTCGGCCTGCCGCTGGGCCTGTTGCTGGCGTTTTTTACCATCGGCTGGATGGTCAAGGCGTTCGACAGCTGGCGCGCGCCGTTCTTTATTGCGGCGGTACCGGGGATGATCCTTGCGGTGTTCATGTTTTACATCAAGGAACCCAAGCGCGGCGCGGCGGAAACCGTGCAAGTCTCTCAGGAACGTATCGACCGCCCGATTCGCCGCGTGCTGGCGGTGCCGACCTTCCTCTGGCTGGTGCTGGCCGGGCTGTGCTTTAACTTCGCCACCTATGCGTGCAACTCGTTTCTGGTGCCGATGCTGCAGCGCTATTTTCTGCTGCCGCTGCAGGAGGCTGCAGTGGCCACCGGCGTAATCGTCGGCCTGACGGGGCTGGTGGGTCTGACGCTGGGGGGCTGGGTGGCCGACAAGATTCACCAGCGGGTCGCCAACGGGCGGTTGTTGTTTGCGGCGTTCAGCCTGATCATTTCCACCGTCACCACCGCCTGGGCCTTGCACGCCGGGCGCATCGAGATTGGCGTGTTCGTGGCGCTGTTCAGTGTGGGCTGGCTGTTTGCGTATAACTTCTACACCTGCGTGTACACGGCGATCCAGGACGTGGTCGAACCGCGTTTGCGCGCTACGGCGATGGCGTTGTTTTTCGCCGGACTGTACCTGCTGGGCGGTGGGATGGGGCCGATTGTGGTGGGCGGGCTGTCCGATCACTTTGCGCATTCAGCGATGTATGCGGCGGGGGCGCAGCAGATGACCGAGGCTTACAAGGCAGTCGGGTTGCATGACGCCATGTACCTGATTCCGGTGGCGCTGTTTCTGACCATGCTGTTTCTGTTTCAGGCGTCGCGCAGCTTTGTGCGCGATGCCAAGAAGATGAAGGAGGGGCTGGGAGCTGTTGGGGTGCCGGATGCGGTGGTGGCTTGAGGCCGGGTTGACTCTATCGGGAGCAAGCCCCCTCCCACAGGTTGAGCGGTGAATACCTGCAAAAAATGTGGGAGGCGGCTTGCTCCCGATGCGGCCGTCAAAGTCCCTGATATTCCCAAGTGAATAAAAAAGGCCCGCACGGTGCGGGCCTTCCTGTCAGCAGGGCAGGGTGGCAATCAACCCGCCACCAGCACCCGGATCGCTTCGAGTCGCAGCGCGGCCTTGTCCAGCATCGCCAGGCCTTGCTCGCGCTGATTGCGCAGCGCCACCAGCTCGCTGTCCCGCACCGTCGGGTTGACCGCCTGCAGCGCGGTCAGACGCCCCAGTTCTTCGTCGGTGTCCGCCGCCAGGCGGCGCTTGGCTTCGGCCACACGCTCGGCATGACGCGGGCTGATCTTCTCTTCGCCGGCGTTGATACGCGGGGTGAGTTGATCGCGCTGGGCCTGGATGAACTTGTTGGCGCTGGCCCGTGGCACGCTTTCGAGCTGGTCGTTGAGGGTCTCGAACGACACGCGCCCGGACAGGTCGTTGCCGTTGGGGTCCAGCAGGCAGCGCAGCGCCGCCGGCGGCAGGTAGCGACCCAGTTGCAGCGCACGCGGCGCGACCACTTCACTCACGTAGAGCAGTTCCAGCAGCACGGTGCCCGGCTTGAGTGCCTTGTTCTTGATCAGCGCCACCGCCGTGTTGCCCATGGAACCCGACAGCACCAGGTCCATGCCGCCCTGCACCATCGGGTGTTCCCAGGTGATGAACTGCATGTCTTCGCGCGACAGTGCCTGGTTACGGTCGTAGGTGATGGTCACGCCTTCGTCGTCGCCCAGGGGGAAGCTGGCGTCGAGCATTTTCTCGCTGGGCTTGAGGATCAGCGCGTTTTCCGAATGGTCTTCGCTGTCGATGCCGAACGCGTCGAACAGGGTTTCCATGTAGATCGGCAGGGCGAACTGATCGTCCTGTTCCAGAATGTCCTCCACCAGCGCATCGCCTTCACCCGCGCCGCCGGAGTTGAGCTCCAGCAGGCGGTCGCGACCGGTGTGCAGTTCCTGCTCCAGACGCTCGCGCTCGGCACGGGCCTCGTCGATCAGGGCCTGCCATTCGCTGTCGTCGGCGCTCTCCAGCAGCGGCAGCAGGCGCGGGCCGAACTGATGCTGCAGGGCGTTGCCGGTGGGGCAGGTGTTGAGGAAGGCGTTCAGCGCTTCGTGGTACCACTGGAACAGACGTTCCTGCGGGCTGGTTTCCAGGTACGGCACGTGCAGTTCGATGATGTGCTTCTGACCGATCCGGTCCAGACGGCCGATGCGCTGCTCCAGCAGGTCGGGGTGGGACGGCAGGTCGAACAGCACCAGGTGGTGAGCGAACTGGAAGTTGCGGCCTTCGCTGCCGATTTCCGAGCAGATCAGCACCTGCGCGCCGAATTCTTCATCGGCGAAGTAGGCAGCGGCGCGGTCGCGCTCGAGGATGTTCATGCCCTCGTGGAACACCGTGGCCGGAATGCCGGAGCGTACGCGCAGGGCGTCTTCCAGGTCCATGGCGGTTTCGGCGTGGGCGCAGATCACCAGGACCTTGGTGCGCTTGAGCATTTTGAGCTGGTCGATCAGCCACTCGACGCGCGGGTCGAAGCGCCACCAGCGGTGTTCTTCCTCGACGTCCGGCTGCGATTGGAAGCTGACTTCCGGATACAGCTCGGCGTGTTCGCCCAGCGGCAGCTCCATGTATTCGTCCGGGTTGGGCAGCGGGTAGGCGTGCAACTTGCGCTCCGGGAAACCCTGCACGGCGGCGCGGGTGTTGCGAAACAGCACGCGGCCGGTGCCGTGACGGTCGAGCAGCTCACGCACCAGGCGCGCACTGGCTTCGCTGTCGCCATCGTTGACGGCGGTCAGCAGCGCTTCGCCTTCGTTGCCGAGGAAACCCTGGATGGTCTTGTGCGCCTTGGGTGACAGACGACCCTTGTCCAGCAACTCCTGCACGGCCTCGGCCACCGGGCGATAGTTCTCGCTCTCGGCGCGGAAGGCGTGCAAGTCATGGAAGCGGTTCGGGTCGAGCAGGCGCAGCCGCGCGAAGTGGCTGTCCTGGCCCAGTTGCTCCGGGGTGGCGGTGAGCAGCAGCACGCCCGGGATCACTTGCGCGAGTTGTTCGACCAGCGAATATTCCTGGCTGGCTTTTTCTTCGTGCCAGACCAGGTGGTGGGCTTCGTCGACCACCAGCAGGTCCCAGCCGGCGGCGAACAGCGCGTCCTGGGCCTTCTCGTCATCCACCAGCCACTCCAGCGCCACCAGCGCGAGCTGGGTGTCTTCGAAGGGGTTGGAGGCATCGCTTTCGATAAAGCGTTCTTCGTCGAACAGGGCCACCTGCAGGTTGAAGCGCCGGCGCATTTCCACCAGCCATTGGTGCTGCAGGTTTTCCGGTACCAGGATCAGCACGCGGCTAGCGCGGCCCGACAGCAACTGGCGATGGATGACGAGGCCCGCTTCGATAGTCTTGCCCAGGCCCACTTCGTCGGCCAGCAATACCCGTGGCGCGATGCGGTCGGCGACCTCACGGGCGATGTGCAACTGGTGCGCGATGGGTTGCGCACGCACGCCGCCCAGGCCCCACAGCGAGGACTGCAATTGGCGGCTGGTGTGTTCCAGGGTGTGGTAGCGCAGCGAGAACCAGGCCAGCGGGTCGATCTGGCCGGCGAACAGGCGGTCGCTGGCGAGGCGGAACTGAATGAAGTTCGACAGTTGGGTTTCCGGCAGGGTGACCTGCTCGTTCTGCCCATTGAGGCCGTGGTACACCAGCAGGCCGTCGACGTCGTCGACTTCCTGTACGGTCATTTTCCAGCCTTCGAAATGGGTGATGGAGTCCCCCGGCGAAAACCTCACGCGAGTGAGGGGCGCATTCCGTAGCGCATACTGGCGTGTGTCGCCAGTGGCCGGATAGAGCACGGTCAACAAGCGTCCGTCCTGTGCCAGAACGGTGCCTAACCCCAGCTCTGCTTCGCTGTCACTAATCCAGCGTTGCCCCGGTTGATACTGCTGCGACATGCTGCCTGACTCCCGCCGTGAAAAAGCCGACTATCTTAACGGAACAAGGTCCGACCCCCAAGGACTCTGACGAAAACTACTCCGTTTGAGTGGGCGCGCGTGCCTTCAATCGACGGGTGGCGGGCACTTGTGAGTGTCGACTGAGTCACAGGTTGGCGATGCTGCGCTCAAGTTGGTGCGCAGCGCGCCGACAGCCTGAAGATCAGGAGAGTAATTATTATGCTGCCACCCATGTTGCCCGTCAGCGTCGTACCGGTCACGTCGCAACTGGACCCGGTAAGGCCCAAGCCGGATATCCCGCCCGTGGTGCCGGTACAGCCGAGTTCCAACGAAAGCACCATCGACCTGAAAAAGGGCGACGCTGAGCAGTCGAATTTCCTCCTGCGTGAAGAACAACGCCGCCAGCAGGAACAGCAGAAGCGCCGCCGCGAAGCCGATGAAGATCCGGAACAGCATCTGGCGATTCCAGGCGATGTGCTCAACGCCGACAACACCGTTCCCGTCATCCCTCTGATCGAGGATGAGCCACGTCAGGGGCTGTGGGTGGACGTCGAGGTGTGAAGGTGTATTTGCGGTCACGCGGGGCAGGCCGCATTATTGCGTCATCCCCGCCACAACGTAAGCCAAGCCATGAGTGACGATGACAAGCTGATCGATCTGAATGCCGAACGTGCCAAGCGCGTGCATGACCTCAATGACAAGCGCTTGAATGAAGTGCGCCAGGCGTTTGAACAGGCAATGCCTTTGGCAAAGCCGAAGAAAAAACCGAAGGGCAAGCCGAAAAAGCGCTGAAACAATGTGCATCCATTGACCCCGGTCAATTCCTCGCTCCACCGTCTCCGTTAACGTGGCCCTATTGATGTTTATCCGTAAAGGACTTTGCGGATTACAGGGCACGCAAGGCATTTTGGGCGACTTCGGTCGCCTTTTTTTGCCTGAAATTCAGCTGCCGAGTATTTGCGGGGTGACCCCATCCCTGTGGCAAACCCTATGCCGTTCAGTTAAGCCAGCGTGATGCTCGAAGCAATGAGCGGTGCGACTTTTCGGTGTACATATCTGTTTCTGCGGTAACGACGACTTAGGGTTCCGCCCTTACGCAGGCTTTGGAGCGCGGCTAACCCGGCGTCCTGCCGGGTTAGCCACGCTCCAAAACCTGCGTTCGGCCAGCGTGTTTGACGGGGCGCCTAAGATCAAGATCAAGAGCGCGGCGGCCTGAGAGCCGACCGGAATGGTCTGCCGAACGTTGTACAAAATGTGGGAGGGGGCTTGCTCCCGATGGCGTCGGCCCAGCAAACATTGATGTTGAAGACCCACCGCTTTCGCGGGCAAGTCGAATCGTCGCACCGCCGCTCCCCTGTGGCGAGCAGGCTTGTCCTGCGTTGGGCTGCGCAGCGGCCCCAAAGCCAGGCGCTGAGCCGTATCAGGTACACCGCGTTTTGCTCGATTAGGGGCGCTTCGCCCCCCAACGCGGGGCAAGCCCGCTCGCCACAATGAGTTCGCTCTGCACACAGGATTCGGTGCAGCCAATAAAAAAGGTGCGACCCTTGCGGATCGCACCTTTTTTTATTGCAGGCGGCTTATCAGCTGCCCAGCGCCTTGGACGCCAGCCAGAACAACCCGGCCGACAGGGCCACGGTTGCCGGCAGGGTCAATATCCAGGCCATCAGGATGGTCTTGACCGTGCCACCTTGCAGGCCGCTTTTATTGGCGACCATGGTGCCCGCCACGCCCGACGACAATACGTGGGTGGTCGACACCGGCAAGGCGAAGATGTTGGCGAAGCCGATCATGGTGGCGGTGGTGATCTGCGCCGACATGCCCTGGGCGTAGGTCATGCCCTGTTTGCCGATCTTTTCGCCGATGGTCAGCACCACCCGCTTCCAGCCCACCATGGTGCCCAGGCCCAGGGCCAGGGCGACTGCCAGAATCACCCAGAACGGCGCGTATTCGGTGGTGGCGGTCAGGTCTTTGCGCAGCTTGTCGAGGTCGGACTTCTCACGCGCATCCAGGCCAGGCAACTTGCCGACTTTCTTCGCGGTGTCGTCCAGGCAGAGCAGGTAGCGACGCACTTCGATGCGGTGGTCGGCACTCAGCGAATGATAGTCGGACACGCCTTTCAAGGTGTCGACCAGCGCATTGATGGTCGGCTCGGTCTGCTGCGGGTTGCACTGGAACTTGCCTGGCAGGTCGCCCTTCACGCTCTTGCCCAGTGCCAGGAACTCGCCAAGGGTGGCGTTGTTGCGCTGGTAGAACTGGCTCAAATGCACGGTGGCGTCGCGGGTGCGTTCGATCTGGTAGGTGGTGCTGCCCAGGTCGAGAACGAACTGCGCCGGCACGATGCCGATCAGTACCAGCATGATCAGGCCGATACCTTTCTGACCATCGTTGGAGCCATGCACGAAGCTCACGGCCATGGCCGAGATCACCAGCACCAGGCGGTTCCAGAATGGCGGGTGTTTCTTGTCGTCGAGCTTGCGGCGCTGGTCCGGGGTTTTGTGCATCTTTGACAGCGGACGCCACCACTTCAGGCCGATCAGCACCAGGGCTGCGACGATGAAACCGGCCATCGGCGAGAACACCAGCGAGGCGCCGATATCGACTGCCTTCTGCCAGTTCACACCGTCCGCCAGCGGAATATCGTTGATCAGGGCGTTGGCCAGGCCGACGCCGAGGATCGAGCCGATCAGCGTGTGGGAGCTGGAAGCCGGAATACCGAAGTACCAGGTGCCCAGGTTCCAGGTGATCGCCGCTGCCAATAAGGAGAAGACCATGGCCAGACCGTGGCCGGTGTTCACATTGATCAGCAACTCCACCGGCAGCAGATGCACGATGGCGTAGGCGACACCCACACCCCCGAGCAGCACGCCGAGGAAGTTGAACACCCCGGAGAAGAACACGGCCAGGTGTGGCGGCATGGCTTTGGTATAGATGACTGTGGCCACCGCGTTAGCAGTGTCATGAAAGCCGTTGATGAACTCGAAGGCGAGGACAAAGGCCAGGGCGAGCAACAGGCTCACTAGCACCCACGCATCCAGTCCGCTGAATAAATCGATCATGAAGGTTTTCTGACCCGGTCGTAAGGGGGCGCGATTATGCCAGAAAACCTCGGTAATCGATGCACTAGCTGCTCATCGGTAGCAATCTTCCCGGAAAAAATCTGTGGGAAACGCGCGCATCCCAGCGTTTCCGGGGCTTTGACAAGTCGTTGATTTATAACGCGCGGGGCTGCAATGACGCGGTTTTGTCACAAAATCGTCACTTCTGAAACATTTGTATGAAATTTCCCAGAGGTCCGTAGGCCGCTAACTGAAATGCAGAAAAAGACAGGTGCTCTCAGCCGACGCTCGACCGGCAAAGACTGCAACACCCTAGACGCCCACACCGAAGGACTTATGACTCTTCGGCCTTGAGTTCCTGTTCAATCTTCTCGATTTCCTGAGCAAATGCCTGATCGAGCAAGCTGGCACGCTTGCGCCAAGGCTTGCGCTCCGGCTCAGGCTGCGCGGCGTAGGTGGTGACTTCCCCGCCGTAAACGTCCTTGTAACGTTGTTCCTGGCGCTCAAGTTCCGCGCGCAGTTCGTCTTTCGTCACAGTTGTTACCTAATTGAGTTGAGTTTAATTAATGTGCAGCGATAAGGCAGAAACTCGCGATCGAGGGTTCGAATTGAACAGTTGAACCGTTCAAGTGGAACATTAATGCCCGAGAGGACTTCGTTTAACACCTTGCGTGTAACCGACGAAGCACTCAACGGGCGCCGTCAGGCGAGCTCCAAAGCCGATACTGATACCGGGCTGACCTCTGCACAGCCTGCATTATAGCGGCGCATTTGAATAACACTACTGGCATAAAGTTAAAAAGCCCTAACTTCGTGTGAGGGATTTGTTACACAGGAGTCAGTATTGGCTGAAGAAGCTGACGTCATCACTAGTTGGTTTCATCGCCGATGAAGACAGATTAATTCAAGGCGTTATAGCGGGACAAATTGCGATAATCGACTGCTCGTCCGATAATCGCCCAATGACGCCGGCCTCGTCTTGTCTGGCGGGTCGGTGCGGTTTGTAATGGCGAGCAGCCCTCCCTGCGCTTGCAGAACAAGAAAAAAGGACCCCAAATGAACGACCAATTGCGTAACGCCTTCGCATCGGTGGCGCCGCCAATCGTGGCTTCACCGGCCAAGCGCATCCAGGCGTTCACCGGCGATCCGGACTTCATGACCTCCCTGGCCCGCGGTCTGGCCGTGGTGCAGGCGTTCCAGGAGCGCAAGCGCCACCTGACCATCGCCCAGATCAGCCATCGCACCGAAATCCCCCGCGCCGCCGTGCGCCGTTGTCTGCACACGCTGATCAAGCTCGGCTACGCCACCACCGATGGGCGCACCTATTCGCTGTTGCCCAAAGTGCTGACCCTGGGCCACGCCTACCTGTCGTCGACCCCGTTGGCCGTGTCCGCCCAGCCGTACCTGGACCGCATGAGCGAGCAACTGCACGAAGCCTGCAACATGGCCACGCTCGAAGGCGACGACATTCTCTACATTGCCCGTTCCGCCACCACGCAACGCCTGATTTCGATAGACCTGTCGGTGGGCGGGCGCCTGCCGGCCTACTGCACCTCCATGGGCCGCATCCTCCTGGCGGCGCTGGACGACGCTTCGCTGCAGGATTACCTCGACCATGCCGACTTGCCCACCAAGACCAGTCGTACCCTGACCACTCCTCAAGCGCTGTTCGAATGCCTGCAACAGGTGCGCCAGCAAGGCTGGTGTATCGTCGATCAGGAACTCGAGCAAGGCCTGCGCTCCATCGCCGTGCCGGTGTACGACGCCTCCGGCCAGGTATTGGCCGCGCTCAATGTCAGCACCCATGCCGGGCGAGTCAGTCGCAGCGAGCTGGAGCAGCGTTTCCTGCCGAGCATGCTCAGTGCCAGTCGCGAGCTGAGTACCCAACTGTTTGCCTAAGCTGTTCGGTGACCGCACAGATCCGGGCGCGATGAATTGACGGTCTTTGCCCGCGCTGATTAAGGTGCGGCAGCGCTTCCGGGCGCACCCAATAATAATGACGACCTCAGGTCGTTGGCCCGCCATCGGTGTGGAATAACAATAATGACGCAACCTTCTGTTGGCTCCACCCTGGACGTCCAGTCCTTCATCAATGCCCAGCCACTGTCACGCTACCAGTGGCGTGTGGTGATCCTGTGTTTCCTGATTGTCTTCCTCGATGGCCTCGACACTGCCGCCATGGGCTTTATCGCTCCGGCGCTGTCCCAGGATTGGGGTATTGATCGCGCCAGCCTCGGCCCGGTGATGAGCGCCGCGTTGATCGGCATGGTGTTCGGCGCCCTCGGCTCCGGGCCGCTGGCGGATCGCTTCGGACGCAAGGTTGTGCTGGTGGGGGCGGTGCTGGTGTTCGGCGCCTTCAGCCTGGCGTCGGCTTACAGCTCGAATGTCGACCAACTGCTGGTGCTGCGCTTTCTGACCGGGCTGGGCCTGGGCGCCGGCATGCCGAATGCGACCACCCTGTTGTCCGAATACACCCCCGAGCGCCACAAATCTTTGCTGGTGACCAGCATGTTCTGCGGCTTCAACCTGGGCATGGCCGGTGGCGGGTTTATCTCGGCCAAGCTGATTCCGGCGTTCGGCTGGCACGCCTTGTTGATGATCGGCGGCATCCTGCCGTTGGTCCTGGTGGTGGCGCTGATACTGTGGCTGCCCGAATCGGCGCGCTACCTAGTGGTGCGCAATCGCGGCACCGACAAGGTGCGCGAAGCGCTGTCTCCCATCGAGCCCACGGTGGTCGCCCAGGCCAGCGCCTTCAGTGTGCCCGAGCAAAAAACCGTCAAGGCACGCAACGTGTTCGCGGTGATCTTCTCCGGCACCTACAACGCCGGCACCTTGTTGCTGTGGCTTACCTATTTCATGGGCCTGGTGATTGTGTACCTGCTCACCAGCTGGCTGCCGACCCTGATGCGCGACAGCGGCGCCAGCATGGAGCAGGCCGCCTTCATCGGCGCGCTGTTCCAGTTCGGCGGCGTGTTGAGTGCGGTCGGTGTGGGCTGGGCGATGGACCGCTTCAATCCGCACAAGGTCATCGGCACGTTTTACCTGCTGGCGGGGGTCTTCGCCTACGCAGTAGGGCAGAGCCTGGGCAATATCACCCTGCTGGCGACGTTGGTGCTGATTGCCGGGATGTGCGTCAACGGCGCGCAATCGGCGATGCCGTCTCTGGCCGCGCGTTTCTACCCGACGCAGGGCCGCGCCACGGGGGTATCGTGGATGCTCGGAATCGGCAGGTTCGGCGCGATCCTCGGTGCATGGATGGGCGCCACGCTGCTGGGCCTGGGCTGGAACTTCGAGCAGGTGCTGACTGCGCTGGTGATCCCGGCCGCGCTGGCCACTGCGGCCGTGATCATCAAGGGCATGGTCAGCCATGCGGATGCCACTTGAGGGCTGGTGGCGTTTAAAAATGTGGGAGGGGGCTTGCTCCCGATAGCGGTGTATCAGTCAGCACATCCTGGGCTGACACAATCCTATCGGGAGCAAGCCCCCTCCCACATTGGATTGAATTAGCTCGCTAACAAATGTTCGATTATCGAACGTTTAGTCGATTATCGGATTGTTTGGCGCCATGCCCTCGGCTTAATCTTCAGGCACTTCGGCGCCACCTCAGCGCCTTTTTCGATCCACACCGGGAGCCCCACCCCATGGCTGACATTCTCACCCTGCGTGATGCGGTCAAGCGCTTCGTGAACGACGGCGACACCGTCGCTCTCGAAGGCTTCACCCACCTGATCCCTACGGCCGCAGGCCATGAAATCATTCGTCAGGGCAAGAAAGACCTGACGCTGGTGCGCATGACGCCCGACCTGATCTACGATCAGTTGATCGGTGCCGGCTGTGTGCGCAAGCTGATTTTCTCGTGGGGCGGCAATCCGGGTGTGGGCTCTCTGCATCGCTTGCGTGACGCGGTGGAAAAACAGTGGCCGCAGCCGCTGGAGATCGAAGAACACAGCCATGCAGACCTCGCCAACGCCTACGTTGCAGGAGCCTCCGGGCTGCCCTTCGCGGTGCTGCGCGCCTACGCCGGTTCCGACCTGCCCAAGGTCAACCCGCTGATCAAGACCGTGACCTGTCCATTTACCGGCGAAGTGCTGGCGGCGGTGCCGTCGGTGCGCCCGGACATCACGGTGATTCATGCGCAGAAAGCCGACCGCAAGGGCAACGTGCTGCTCTGGGGCATTCTCGGTGTGCAGAAGGAAGCGGCCCTGGCAGCCAAGCGCTGCATCGTTACCGTCGAGGAAATCGTCGACGATCTGAATGCGCCGATGAACAGCTGCGTGCTGCCGACCTGGGCCCTGACCGCCGTGTGCCATGTACCTGGCGGCGCACATCCGTCCTACGCCCACGGCTACAACGAGCGCGACAACCGTTTCTATCAGGCGTGGGACCCGATTGCCCGCGACCGTGGGACCTTTACCGCCTGGATCGACGAATACATTCACGGCACTGCCGATTTCAGTGAATTCCAGGCCAAGCTGGCCACCGCGCAGGAGGCCAAGTAATGGCTTACTCGACCAACGAAATGATGACCGTCGCCGCCGCGCGCCGCCTCAAGAACGGCTCGGTATGCTTTGTCGGCATCGGCCTGCCGTCCAAGGCCGCCAACCTGGCGCGCCTGACCTCATCGCCCGATGTGGTGCTGATCTACGAGTCCGGCCCGATTGGCGCCAAGCCTTCCGTGTTGCCGCTGTCCATCGGCGATGGCGAACTGGCGGAAACCGCTGACACCGTGGTGCCCACCGGCGAGATCTTCCGCTACTGGCTGCAAGGCGGACGCATCGACGTCGGCTTTCTCGGTGCGGCCCAGGTCGACCGTTTCGGCAACATCAACACCACCGTGGTCGGTGACTATCACCAGCCCAAAGTACGCCTGCCGGGTGCCGGTGGCGCGCCGGAAATCGCCGGCTCCGCCAAAAGCGTGCTGATCATCCTCAAGCAGTCGGCGCGCTCGTTTGTCGACAAGCTGGACTTCATCACTTCGGTCGGTCACGGCGAAGGCGGTGATTCACGCAAGCGCCTGGGCCTGCCGGGTGCCGGACCTGTGGGCATTATTACCGACCTGTGCATCATGGAACCGGAAGAGGGCACCCATGAGTTCGTGGTCACCGCGCTGCACCCCGGGGTCACCCGCGAGCAAGTAATGGCCGCCACCGGTTGGGCGATTCGCTTTGCCGATCAGGTCGACACCAGTGCCGCACCGACAGAGGTCGAACTGACCGCCCTGCGTGACCTTGAAGCCCGCACGGCCGCCGCCCACGGCCAAGCGCCTGGAGAAGCCTGATGCGCGACGTATTTATCTGTGATGCCATTCGCACCCCCATCGGCCGCTTTGGTGGTGGCTTGTCCACGGTGCGCGCCGATGACCTGGCCGCGCTGCCGATCAAGGCGCTGATGGAGCGCAACCCGTCGGTGGACTGGAACGCGGTGGACGAGGTGTTCCTCGGCTGCGCCAACCAGGCCGGCGAAGACAACCGCAACGTCGCGCGCATGGCGCTGTTGCTGGCCGGCCTGCCGCAGAGCATTCCCGGCGTAACCCTCAACCGTTTGTGCGCCTCGGGCATGGACGCCATCGGCACTGCCTTTCGCGCCATCGCCAGCGGCGAAATGGAGCTGACGATTGCCGGCGGCGTCGAGTCGATGTCCCGTGCACCGTTCGTGATGGGCAAGGCCGACGCCGCGTTTTCGCGCAACATGAAGCTTGAAGACACCACCATCGGCTGGCGTTTTATCAACCCCTTGATGAAAGCCCAGTACGGCGTGGACGCGATGCCGCAGACCGCCGACAACGTTGCCGATGACTACAACGTGTCCCGCGCCGATCAGGACGCCTTTGCCCTGCGCAGCCAGCAACGCACGGCCGCTGCCCAGGCTGCCGGCTTCTTTGCCGAAGAAATCGTGCCGGTGCGGGTCGCCCATAAAAAAGGCGAAACCCTGGTGGAGCACGATGAGCATCCACGGGACACCACCCTTGAGGCCCTGACCAAACTCAAGCCGGTCAACGGCCCTGACAAGACCGTCACCGCCGGCAACGCGTCAGGCGTGAACGACGGTGCGGCGGCGCTGATTCTGGCGTCCGCCGACGCGGTGAAAAAACACGGCCTCACGGCCCGCGCCCGGGTATTGGGCATGGCCAGCGCCGGTGTTGCGCCGCGTGTGATGGGCATCGGCCCGGTGCCGGCGGTGCGCAAGCTGGTGGAGCGCCTGGGCCTGGCCGTCAGCGATTTCAATGTGATCGAACTCAATGAAGCCTTTGCCAGCCAGGGCCTGGCGGTGCTGCGTGAGCTGGGGATTGCCGACGACGCGCCGCAGGTCAACCCAAACGGCGGCGCCATTGCGCTTGGCCATCCGTTGGGCATGAGCGGTGCGCGGTTGGTACTGACAGCCCTGCATCAGTTGGAAAAAACCGGGGGCCGTAAAGGCCTGGCGACTATGTGCGTGGGCGTCGGCCAAGGTTTGGCCCTGGCGATTGAACGCGTCTAATAAGAGAGGATTGCTCCATGAGTGACAAGCCCGGTTACCGGCGCCCGCAAGCGGGCACTCAACCTGATTACCTGCACCCGGCCTACCAGTCGACGAACCTGCGTTCGCCGTCCCGGCCGCTGGTGTTCCTGCCCCATTCCCTGTCGGAAATCACCGGCCCGAGCATCGGCGCCGAGCGGGTCAATGAGACCGACAACGACCTCACCGCCCAGCATGACGGCGAGCCGCAAGGCGAACGCATCATCATCCATGGCCGTGTGCTGGACGAAAACGGTTTGCCGGTGCCGGGCATTCTGGTGGAAATCTGGCAGGCCAACGCCGCCGGCCGCTACAACCACCCGCGCGACCTGCACGATGCGCCGCTGGACCCCAACTTTACCGGCACCGGCCGCACCGTCACCGACGCCGATGGCTGGTACCAGTTCCAGACCATCAAGCCCGGTGCCTACCCGTGGGGCAATCACCACAACGCATGGCGCCCGGCGCATATCCACTTTTCGCTGTTCGGCCCCAGCGTGCTGACCCGGTTGGTGACGCAGATGTACTTCCCCGGCGACCCGCTGCTGGAATACGACCCGATCTACAACTGCGTGCCGGACACCTCGGCCAAGCAGCGCCTGATCGCCAGCTTCGACCTGGAAAAAACCATTCCTTCCTATGCCCTCGGCTACCGCTGGGACATCGTCCTGCGCGGCCGCGACGCCACGCCGATGGAGAAATGAGATGAGCCTGTATGCAACCACGTCCCACACGGTGGGGCCTTACTACCACATCGGCCTGACCTGGCTGAACCGCGAGGACTTGACCGTCGCCGCCACGCTGGGCGACCGCGTGGCGATCAGCGGGCAAGTGGTGGACGGCAACGGCGATGTCGTCAACGACGCCATGCTGGAGGTCTGGCAGGCCAACGCCGCCGGCAAGTACGACCACCCGGAGGATGAGCAGGCCAAACCCGTCGACCCGAACTTCGAAGGCTTCGGCCGCGTGCCGGTGGATGCCGAAGGGCGGTTCCGCTTTACCACGATCAAGCCGGGCAGCGTTCCCGGGCTCAAGGGTACGACCCAGGCGCCGCACCTGGTGGTGCTGGTATTCGCACGGGGCCTGGTGAAGCACTTGCTTACACGGATTTATTTTGCCGGCGAGGCGTTGAATCGGGATGACCCGTTGCTGGCCTGTGTGCCGGCCGAGCGGCGCGCGACGTTGATTGCCGAGCAGGATGGGGCCGGTGTGTATCAGTGGAATGTGATTTTGCAGGGCACCGACAGGGAAACAGTGTTTTTCGATTACTGAGTTGGCCTGACATCCAATCGGGAGCAAGCCCCCTCCCACATTTTGATTGGTGAATACATTCAAAAATGTGGGAGGGGGCTTGTTCCCGATGAGGCCCTTTGAGTCAGAACACCCTCAAACTCTTCTTGCAAGACATGGTTGTTGCAAAGTATGTCTAGGCTATACCCGTCCCACTGAGTAAAAAACCATGACAACAACAACGATTCACTACACCGGGGAAGAACGCCGCAAACGTATTTTTGCAATCGTCGGCGCGTCCTCCGGCAACCTTGTCGAATGGTTCGACTTCTATGTCTACGCCTTCTGCGCCATCTACTTTGCCCCGGCGTTTTTCCCCTCGGACGAACCCACGGTGCAGTTGCTCAACACCGCCGGTGTGTTCGCCGCCGGGTTCCTGATGCGGCCCATCGGTGGCTGGCTGTTTGGCCGGGTGGCCGACAAGCACGGGCGCAAGAACTCGATGATGATTTCGGTGCTGATGATGTGCGCCGGCTCACTGGTTATCGCCTTTCTGCCCACCTACAAGGACATCGGTGTCTGGGCGCCGGTGCTGCTGCTGATGGCGCGGCTGTTCCAGGGCTTGTCGGTGGGGGGCGAATACGGCACCACCGCCACCTACATGAGTGAAGTCGCCCTCAAGGGCCAGCGCGGTTTCTTCGCTTCGTTCCAGTATGTGACCCTGATCGGCG
Organism: Pseudomonas sp. MH9.3; assembly: GCF_034354675.1. NCBI lineage: Bacteria > Pseudomonadati > Pseudomonadota > Gammaproteobacteria > Pseudomonadales > Pseudomonadaceae > Pseudomonas > Pseudomonas sp. MH9.3. Next base: position 5,188,390 of record NZ_CP133785.1, read on the forward strand.
GGCAACTGCTGGCGGTGCTGGTGCTGGTGATCCTGCAACAGATTCTCAGCGACGAAGAGTTGCATGCCTGGGGCTGGCGCATTCCGTTCGTGATCGGCGCCATTGCAGCAGTCATCTCCCTGTTGCTGCGTCGCACCCTTAAGGAAACCGCCAGCACGCAAGTGCGCCAGGACAAGGACGCCGGCAGCATAGCCGCGTTGTTCCGCGATCACCGAGGGGCATTCATCACCGTGCTCGGCTACACCGCCGGCGGCTCGCTGATTTTCTACACCTTTACCACCTACATGCAGAAATACCTGGTGAACACCGCCGGCATGCACGCCAAGACCGCCAGCTACATCATGACCGGCGCGCTGTTTGTGTATATGTGCATGCAGCCGCTGTTCGGCATGCTCTCGGACCGGATCGGCCGGCGCACTTCGATGCTCTGGTTCGGCGCCCTTGGCACCCTGTGCACGGTGCCGATCCTGATGACCCTGAAAACCGTGACAAACCCGTTCCTGGCGTTTGTGCTGATCTCCCTGGCGCTTGCTATCGTCAGTTTCTATACCTCGATCAGCGGGCTGGTCAAAGCCGAGATGTTCCCGCCCCACGTACGCGCCCTTGGCGTAGGCTTCGCTTACGCCGTGGCCAACGCGATCTTCGGCGGTTCGGCGGAGTACGTGGCGCTGGGCCTCAAGTCCCTGGGCATGGAAAACACCTTTTACTGGTACGTCACCGGCATGATGGCCGTGGCGTTCCTGTTCAGCCTGCGCCTGCCGAAACAGGCAGAGTACCTGCACCACGATTTGTAAGGGATCCGTTATGACGCTGCGCACGAGCAACCAATTGTTCGACGCCTACTTCACCACCGACAGCATGGCCGAGGTGTTCTGCGACCAGGGCCGCTTGCAAGGCATGCTGGATTTCGAGGCGGCGCTGGCCCGCGCGCAGGCCCGGGTCGGGTTGATTCCGCAGGCCGCCGTCGCGCCGATTGCCCAGGCGTGCCTGGCCTCGCTGTACGACGTCGACGCCCTGGGCGTGGCGATTGCCACCTCGGGGAATTCGGCCATCCCGCTGGTCAAGGCACTGGGCAAGTTGATTGCCAGCGAGGACGCCGGGGCCGAGCGCTATGTGCATTTGGGCGCAACCAGCCAGGACGTGATGGACACCGGCCTGGTTCTCCAGGTGCGCCAGGCACTGGCATTGATCGACGCGGACCTGGCGCGCCTGGGGGACGTTCTCGCTGCCCAGGCCCAGCGCTACGCAGCGGTGCCACTGGCCGGGCGCACCTGGCTGCAGCACGCCACGCCGGTCACCCTGGGGATGAAAATCGCCGGTTGGCTGGGAGCGGTGACTCGCAGTCGCCAGCGCCTGGCGCAGTTGAAGCCACGCGTGCTGGTGCTGCAGTTTGGCGGTGCGTCCGGCACCCTGGCGGCGCTGGGTGAGCAGGCCATGCCGGTGGCCGAGGCGCTGGCGACGGAGTTGCAATTGAGCCTGCCCGAACAACCCTGGCACACCCAGCGTGACCGTCTGGTGGAGTTCGCTGCGGTGCTTGGCCTGATCGCCGGCAGCCTCGGCAAGCTGGGCCGCGACATCAGCCTGCTGATGCAGACCGAAGCCGCTGAAGTCTTCGAGCCGTCGGCGCCGGGCAAGGGCGGTTCATCCACCATGCCGCACAAGCGTAATCCGGTGGGCGCCGCCGTGCTGATCAGCGCCGCCACCCGCGTGCCGGGGCTGGTGGCGACCCTGTTCAGCGCCATGCCCCAGGAGCACGAACGCAGCCTGGGCTTGTGGCACGCCGAATGGGAAACCCTGCCGGACATCTGCCGGCTGGTGTCCGGTGCGCTGAAGCAGGCGCTACTGATGAGTGAAGGCCTGGAGGTCGACGCTGAACGCATGGCGCGCAATCTCGACCTCACCCAGGGCCTGGTGCTCGCCGAAGCAGTCAGCATCGTGCTCGCCCAACGCCTGGGCCGCGAAACCGCGCATCATCTGCTGGAGCAATGCTGCCAGCGTGCGGTCGCCGAGGGTCGGCATTTGCGCGCGGTGCTGGCCGATGAAGCGCAGATCACCGCCGAGCTGTCAGCCACCGAACTGGACCGCCTGCTCGATCCGGCGCACTACCTGGGCCAGGCACACACCTGGGTCAGCCGCGCCGTCACCGAACATTTTGCCTTGAACGCCTGAGGAGGCTGCCGTGCCCTTTGTCCAACTCGCCGACGGCGAACTGCATTACCAACTCGACGGGCCTGCCGATGCCCCCGTGCTGGTGCTGTCCAACTCCCTGGGCACCGACCTGCATATGTGGGATATCCAGATGCCAGCGTTTACCCGGCATTTTCGTGTGCTGCGCTGCGACACCCGTGGTCATGGCAAGTCACTGGTCACGCCGGGGCCCTACAGCATCGAGCAACTGGGCCGCGACGTGCTGGCGCTGCTGGATGGGCTGGGTATCCAGCGCGCACATTTCTGCGGGCTGTCCATGGGCGGGCTGATCGGCCAATGGCTGGGCATCAACGCCGGCACACGCCTGCAGCGCCTGGTGGTGTGCAATACCGCTGCGAAGATCGGCACCCCCGAGGTGTGGGACCCGCGCATCGAGACCGTGCTGCGGGACGGCGCGGCGGCAATGGTGGCGCTGCGCGATGCGTCGATTGCCCGCTGGTTCACCGCTGACTTTGCGGCGGCGAATCCGCATCAGGCGCAACAGATCACCGACATGCTCGCCAATACCTCGCCCGAGGGCTACGCCGCCAACTGTGCCGCCGTGCGCGACGCGGATTTGCGCGCGCAACTGGTCTCGATCAAGGTGCCGACGCTGGTGATCGCCGGCACTGAAGATGCCGTGACACCGCCGGCCGGCGGCCACTTTATCCAGAACCATGTGCAGGGCGCCGAGTACGCCGAGTTCTATGCGGCGCACCTGTCCAACGTTCAAGCGGGCGCCGCGTTCAGCGACCGCGTTATCGAGTTTCTGCTGGCCCACTGACCCAGTGATGGCTGGTCTTGCAATGGCGAGCGGTGTGGCTGTGGTGAGCGGGCTTGCCACAAAAAATCCGTTCGCCACATTTCCTGTTCAGAGGAGCTTTTTGTGGACGAGAAACAACGTTATGCCGAGGGACTCAAGGTGCGCCGCGAAGTGCTCGGCGATGCCCATGTCGATCGCAGCCTCAACGCCCTGACCGAGTTCAACGGCGAGTTCCAGGAGATGATCACCCGTCACGCCTGGGGCGATATCTGGACCCGCCCGGGCTTGCCTCGGCATACCCGCAGCCTGATCACCATCGCCATGCTGATCGGCATGAACCGCAGTGAAGAGTTGAAACTGCACCTGCGCGCCGCCGCGAGCAATGGCGTGACCCGTGCCGAGATCAAGGAAGTGCTGATGCAGAGCGCGATCTACTGCGGGATTCCAGCGGCGAACGCCACGTTCCACCTGGCCGAATCGGTGTGGGATGAGTTGGGGGTTGAGTCTCGCCAACAAGATCCGACGTGAAATACGCTCAGAAAGGTGGGAGCAAGCCCCCTCCCACAGGGGATTCTCACAGGCTCAACACATCAGTGTGAATCGGCATCCCACACCCAATTCCACACCCCCGGCAGGTGCACCGGCGCATTCACATCCTTGACCGTGCGTGCCAGCGCCGCGCGTTGCAGGGCGGCGGTGTCGGTGTAGAACGGCTCGGCGGCGGTCTTCATGCCGTTGACGCGCGCGCTGTCCAGCAGGATCTGCAGATACTCCTGCAGATGCCGCGCGGTATAGCGGTTGATATCGTGGAAGGTCACCACCACCGGAATCACCCCGTCCACCGTCGGCAGCTCACCCAGGGCAATGTGTTCGCGCACCACCGACAACTGCCGGTACAGGTTGGCGCGCCGCCGGGGGCTGGCGTTGAAGCCCCAGATCTTGCCGTCGTTGGCGCTCAGGTCGGTGAGCAACACGGCCATGCCATGGCGCTGGTAGGCGGCGAAGGTGCGCTTGTCGTAATTCCAGAACGGCGGACGTACCAGCACGGGCGGTGCGCCGGTGATCCCGGCAATGTCCGCTGCGCCCAGGCTGAGGGTGCGCGCCAGTTCGGCATCGCTCAACCAGCGGTGGTTGGTATGAAACGCGGTGGCGGTGTGGAACCCCAGCACATGCCCGGCGGCGAATTCACGCACCAGGGTCTTGCGCCCGCGCGGACTGCCGCCGGAACGCGCCCCTTCGGTCTGCACGAAAAACACCGCCTTGATACCCGGTAAAATCGGGTTGTGCGCCAGGTCACCCAACACCGAACGGCTCGGGTTGTTGTAGCCCGAGGCGCTGGGGCCGTCATCGAAGGTGATGAGAAAACGGATCGGCGCCTGAGCCTGCAAACGCTGCGCGGTCTGCGGCGTGAGGGCGATGGGTTGGCCGATACAGCCGCTGAGCAGAACCGACAAAAGGACAATGAGGTATTTCATGGCGGCCTTGGCGAAGAGGTAGGCGTCCGTGTCGTTGAGGTTCCTTTACCGTGTGAGGGCGCGTGCACGATACAGCATGCACACGCCGCGATCACCGGTATAAATGGCCGCCTGGCCAGGCGAGTCTGATTCAGGCGTAGCGGGTTCGCAGCGCCAGGCCCATTTCTGCGTTTAGCGTGTTTTCGGTAAACGGGGCTGGGTTGGTTGAGGTGGGAGGGGTGGAGGCGTTGTTGTCGAAGTCGAAAGGCGGCGCGTTGCTCACCAGGCCGACGGCTTGCAGTTCGCTGTTGGGTGGGCCCGGGCGCTCGGGTTGATCGCTGGTCGGCGCGCTCGCACCTGGCAGGAAGGTGCCGTTGGCGCCATTCCAGGCGTGCGCCATTTCATGGAAAAGCTGGTTGAGCGGCAAGAACAACGGGTCCGTCCCGTAAATAGTGGCCGGGTTGTAGAAAATCGTGCCTTTGTCGGCCCGTGACCCCGGTACCCCGTCCTGTATGTAACCCCACTTTGGGTCAGTGCGTTCAGTGGGAACCTGATTGTCCTGAGCCAGGTGTTGCAGCTCGGTGCTCCAGAAACGGTAGGAGTTACCGCGATCACTGGGCACGATGAGAACCGGACCGCCATTTTTTACGGCCATCTCATCCAGCGCTTTCAGCATCTTTTGCCCTTGTGGCGATGCGCGAAGCAAGGTCAGATCGTCTTCGACTCGCGCAACGAAGTCAGGTGGCCCCTGGATACTGAAGGCTTGTCGGCCTGCGTCGGTAGGTGTCACACGGGTGACCGTTGAGCCTTGTGTTTTCATCAGGCGATCTGTCGCTTGTGCATGGATGCGCGCCTTGATCGCAGTCGCGCGCAAGGTGTTGCGCCCTGGCCCTGAGTAAAATGTGGTGTTGCCGTGGCCCACCAGCAGGTCGTCACCCAGGCCACCGTTGAGCACCGTGTGCCCGTTGCCTGCGTACAGGTGGTCGTTGCCTGTACCGCCATCAAGATGGCTCTGTTTATCGGCCGGCCCGCTGCCGGCGTACAGGCGATCATTGCCGGCATTGCCGTACATTACCGTGTGGCCCCGGCCACCTTTGAGTATGTCGTTGCCCTCATTGCCTTCGGCGTAGCCGGTGTGGCTGCCGAGGGTAATATCGTCATCGCCACGCCCGCCATACACGCAGGTTTTGCCGCCGCCCGCCTGGACCACATCATTGCCGTCTCCGGCGTCGATCTCGACACGTACGTTGACGTTGGGGGCGATGGTAATACGGTCGTCGCCCGCGGCGGACTTGATGTGGAGCAGGGTTGGAATGTTCGAGCGCCCGTCTGGGGTATCGAGTACGTAATCACGACCGTTCACCTGAGCGTACAGCTGGCCATCAGGGCGTTGGCTGATATGAATCCGGTCGGCGCGTTCACCTGTTTCGAGGAACAGAACATTCGCCAGCGTCTCTGGACGCTCAGGGTTTTTCAGGCCCAGGGTGAGTGCCTGACCGGCGCGCAGATTTCCATCATCCACCAACACCCTTCTGTGGGTCTGAACAGGCGGTGGGCCGGACGGTGTGTTGGCCGACGGTCGTTCGGGCGCCATGGCGTGGTTGTGATGGGAAGTGACTGTGGTCATGGCCTGTACCTGTGTGTCGGATAAGGTGATGTGTAGCGCCGTCTTACAGCGCATGCCCTTCAGTCGTGCCATGGCAGGGAAACGTTCATGCGGTAAATGAGGCAATTTGCTACAAAAACAGCCACGACCCATCAGATCGTGGCTGTTGCGGGGTTACAGCAGGCTGATGGGGTAGCTGACAATCAAGCGGTTTTCGTCGAACTCATTGTTGCTGTAGTCACGCCGCATGCTGGAATTGCGCCAGCGCATCGTCAGGTTTTTCAGGCTGCCGCTTTGCACGGTGTAGCCCAATTCGCTTTCGCGGCCCCATTCCTTGCCGTCCGTCACGCTGCCGGTGTGCACGTTGCTGCCGCTGATGTAGCGGTTCATCAAGGTCAGCCCTGGCACGCCGAGGGCGGCAAAGTTGTAGTCATGGCGCACCTGCCAGGATTTTTCCTCGGCGTTGTCGTAGCTCGAGTTGTAGCTGTCATTGGCCAGGGTGCCGCCGCTGGTGCCGTTGACGCGCATCCATTGGCTGTCGCCGCTGAGTTTTTGCAGGCCCACATAGAAGGTGTTGCCGCCGTAGCGTGCGGAGAACAGGCCGGACCAGGTCTTGTTGTCCAGCTTGCCGGCGCGGGCGCTGCCGTCGTCGGTGCCGTAGAAAAACCCGAGGTTGGCGCCCAGGGTCCAGTCGCCCAGGGGCTGGCTGTGGATCAGGTTGATGAACTGCTGGCTGTAGATGTCCTTGAGCTGGGCATTCCACAGGCCGATCTGGGTGCGCTTGTCGTTGAACGCGTATTCGCCGCCCTGGAAGTTGAAGCGGTCGGAGGTGAACGCGGTTCTGCCGACCATCGACAGGTCAGTCATGCTGCTGTCGTCACGCGGGCTGTTGGCGCGGAACTGGCCGCCATAGAGGGTCAGGCCGTCGATTTCCTTCGCGGTGATCTGCCCGCCGCGCAACGTCTGCGGCAGGGAGCGGCCATCGTCGGCGCGCAGGATCGGCAGCACCGGCATCCATTCGCCGACCTTCAGTTCGGTTTTGGAAATGCGCGCCTTGAACGCCACGCCCAGGCGCCCGAAGTCGTCCGCCGGGCGGCCATCACGGTCCAGCGGCAGCAACTGGGTGCCGCCAGTGCCGCGCCCGCCATCGAGCTTGAGCGAGTACAGGCCCAGCACATCCACGCCAAAGCCGACCGTGCCCTGGGTGAAGCCGGAGCGGGCATCGAGGATGAAACTCTGCGTCCACTCCTGCGCGCCGCCCTGGGCTCTGGTCGGGTTGGTGAAATTGCGGTTGAAGAAGAAATTGCGCAAGTTGAGGTTGGCGCTGGCGTCTTCGAGAAAGCCGTGTTCCTCGGCGCAGACGGGCAGGGCAAGGCTTGCGACAGCGGTTGCCAGCAATAGCTGGCGCGGGCGAAACGTGCTCATGGCGTAGGACCTGTTGTTATTGGGGTTATGCAGGTGCGCGCATGGTGCGGGGCGGTGTGGGAGCGATGAAAGTGGGGCAGGGCGGGTTTTGGGCGATGATCGAACGCAAGTTGGCGCGGTTAAAAGAGAGGCATAAAAAAACCGCTTCCGATGACGGAAGCGGTTTTTGATTACATCCGGGCGGTCAGAACAACTTCAACGTCGGGGCTTCTTCTTTCACGGGCTCGTTCTGCGCGGTCTGCGCATTCCAGCCACCGCCGAGGGCCTTGTACAGGTTGACCTCGCTGGTGAGCTGCGCCAGGCGGTCGGTGATCAGCGACTGCTGGGCACTGAACAGCTGGCGCTGGGCGTCGAGGAAGGTCAGGTTGCTGTCCACGCCAATGCGGTAGCGACGTTCGGCCAGGCGGTAGTAATCCTGGTTGGCCGCGACGAAGCCGCGCTGGGCGTCCAGTTGCTGCTTGTAGGTCTCACGCGCGGCGAGGCCGTCGGACACTTCCTGGAAGCCGGTCTGGATGGCCTTCTCGTAGTTGGCCACGTTGATTTCTTTCTGGATCTTCGAGTAGTCCAGGCTGGCGCGCAGGCTGCCGGCATTGAAGATCGGGATGTTGATCTGCGGGGCAAACGACCAGGTACCCGAGCCGCCCTTGAACAGGCCGCCCAGGTCCGGGCTCAGGGTGCCGGCGTTGGCCGTCAGGCTGATGCTCGGGAAGAACGCCGCGCGGGCTGCGCCGATATTCGCGTTGGCCGCCTTGAGGTTGTACTCGGCCTGCACGATGTCGGGACGTCGTTGCAGCAGGTCCGAGGGCAACCCGGCCGGCACTTCGGCGAGCAGGTCATCGGACAGTGGCTTGCTGGCGATATTCGCCGGCAGCCCGGTGCCCAGCAGCAGGGTCAGGCTGTTTTCGTCCTGGGCCACCTGGCGCGTGTAGCGTGCCAGTTGCACCCGGGCGTTTTCCACCGAGGTGCGTGCCTGGCTGAGGTCGAGGGCCGAGGCCACGCCGACTTCGCTGCTGCGCGAGGTGAGCTTGAAGCTCTGTTCGAACGCGCCCAGGGTGTCCTGAGTGAGCTTGAGCAGTTCCTTGTCGGCCTGCCAGGTCAGGTAGGCGTTGGCCACGCTGGCCACCAGGCTGATCTGCGTGCTGCGCCGTGCTTCTTCGGTGGCGAAGTATTTTTGCAGGGCCTCTTCACTCAGGCTGCGCACACGGCCGAACAGGTCCAGCTCGTATGAGCTGATCCCGAGGGTGGCCGAGTACTGGCTGGTGATGCCCGATTGACCGGTCTGCGACATACGTGCCGGGGTGCGCTGGCGGCTGCCGGCACCGTTGGCCGACACGGCCGGGAACAGGTCGGCACGCTGGATGCGGTACTGCGCGGCATACGCGTCGATGTTCAGCGCCGCGACGCGCAGGTCGCGGTTGTTCACCAGGGCGGTCTGGATCAGTTGCTGCAGGGCAGGATCGTGGAAAAACTGCTTCCAGCCTTGTTCGGCAGCCGCCTGGCCCGGCGCCTGGGCCGACGAATACGCCGGCCCCTGCGGGTACTGCGCGGCCACCGGCGCTTCGGGGCGCTGATAGTCAGGTATCAGCGAGCAGCCACTGAGCACGAAGGCGGTGACGGCTAGGGAAAGTAGCGACTTGCTCATTGGCCAGCCTCGTTAGGGGTTTGCGTGGTTTCAGTCTTTTTGCGCTTGCCGATGGCCGACACGGTTGCGAAGAACAGTGGCACCCAGAAGATCGCCAGCACGGTTGCGGTGATCATACCGCCGATCACGCCGGTACCGATGGCATGTTGGCTGCCTGAACCTGCGCCCGAGGAGATCGCCAGCGGCAGTACGCCGAGGATGAACGCCATGGAGGTCATGATGATCGGGCGCAGACGCATGCGGGAGGCCTCGATGGCCGCCTCGACGATGCCCTTGCCCTGTTCGTGGAGTTCCTTGGCGAACTCCACGATCAGGATGGCGTTTTTCGCCGCCAGGCCTACCGTCACCAGCAAGCCTACCTGGAAGAACACGTCGTTGGACAAGCCGCGCATGCTGGTGGCGATCAACGCCCCCACCACACCCAGCGGCACCACGAGGACCACCGCTATCGGGATCGACCAGCTTTCGTAAAGTGCCGCCAGGCACAGGAACACCACCAGCAGCGACAGCGCGTACAGCGCAGGCGCCTGCGAGCCGGACAGGCGTTCTTCGTACGACAGGCCGGTCCATGCGTAGCCGATACCGGCCGGCAATTGCTTGGCGATGCGCTCGACCTCGGCCATCGCGTCACCGGTGCTGTAGCCCGGTGCCGGGGTGCCGAGGATTTCCATCGCCGCCACGCCGTTATAGCGCGACAGTTTCGGCGAGCCGTAGATCCACTTGCCCGAGGCGATGGCCGACAACGGCACCATCTTCCCGGAGTCGCTGCGCACGTACCATTTGTTCAGGTCTTCAGGCGACATGCGGCTGGCCGCTTCACCTTGTACGTACACCTTCTTCACACGGCCACGGTCGATGAAGTCGTTGACGTAGCTGCCACCCAGGGCAATCGCCAGGGTCTGGTTGATGTTCGACAGCGTGATCCCCTGGGCACTGGCCTTCTCGTCGTCGACGGTGAGCTCGTACTGCGGCTCATCGTTCACGCCGTTGGGGCGCACACCGGCGAGGATCTTGCTCTGGGCGGCCATGCCGAGGAACTGGTTGCGTGCCGCCATCAATTTCTCATGGCCGACACCACCCTGGTCCTGCAGGAACACGTCGAAACCGGTGGCGTTACCCAGCTCCAGTACCGACGGCGGCACGATGGCAAACACCATGGCGTCCTGGAACGTCTGCATGAAGTAACCCTGGGCGCGCTTGGCGATCTCGAACACCGAGGTGGAATCGTCACGCTCATCCCACGGTTTGAGCATCACGAAGGCCAGGCCCGAGCTCTGGCCGCGACCGGCGAAGTTGAAGCCGTTCACGGTAAATACCGATTTCACGCCCTTGCCTTCGCCCGGCTCGCCTTCCTTGTCGTTGAGCAGGTAGATACGCATGTCGTCGATGACTTTTTGCGTGCGTTCAGCCGTGGAGCCGACCGGGGTCTGCACCTGGGCAAAGATCACGCCCTGGTCTTCGTCGGGCAGGAACGCGGCCGGGATACGCATGAACAGCCAGATCATGCCGGCGAAGATCAGCAGGTACACCAGGAACGCCGGGATCTTGTGCTTGATCATGTTGCCCACGCCGCGCTCGTAGCTCAGTACGCCACGGTCGAAGGTGCGGTTGAACCAGCCGAAGAAACCGCGCTTGGGTTGGCCGTGTTTTTCCGGATCGATCGGCTTGAGCATGGTGGCGCACAGCGCCGGGGTGAAGATCAGCGCAACCAGTACCGACAGCGCCATGGCCGAAACGATGGTGATGGAGAACTGTTTGTAGATCACACCGGTGGAGCCGCCGAAGAACGCCATCGGCAACAGTACCGCCGAGAGCACCAGGGCAATACCCACCAGGGCGCCCTGGATCTGGCCCATGGATTTGACCGTCGCCTCCTTGGGCGACAGGTGCTCCTCGGCCATCACCCGCTCGACGTTTTCCACCACCACGATGGCGTCGTCCACCAGCAGGCCGATGGCGAGGATCATGCCGAACATGGTCAGGGTGTTGATGGTGAAACCGAACGCCGCGAGGATACCGAAGGTGCCCAGCAATACCACCGGTACGGTCATGGTGGTGATGATGGTGGCGCGGAAGTTCTGCAGGAACAGGAACATCACCAGGAACACCAGCACGATCGCTTCGATCAGGGTGTGTACGACACCGGAGATCGATTCGGTGACCACTGGCGTGGTGTCATACGGCACCACTGCCTTCATGCCTGGCGGGAAGAACGGTTCCAGCGACGCCACCGTGGCGCGGATGGCCTTGGCGGTGTCCAGGGCGTTGGCGCCCGAGGCGAGCTTGATCGCCATACCGGATGCCGGGTTGCCGTTGAACTGCGCGCTGATGCTGTAGTTCTGGCCGCCCAGTTCGATGCGGGCCACGTCATGCAGGCGCACCTGGGAGCCGTCGGCATTTACCTTCATCAGGATATTGCCGAACTGCTCGGCGTTTTGCAGACGGGTCTTGCCGATGATCGTCGCGTTCAGCTGGGTGCCGGGCAGGGCAGGCAGGCCGCCCAGTTGGCCGGTGGCCACCTGCACGTTCTGCGCGGCGATGGCGTTGCTGACGTCAACCGGGGTGAGCTGGAAGTTGTTCAGCTTGGCCGGGTCCAGCCAGATGCGCATCGCGTACTGCGAGCCGAACACCTGGAAGTCACCGACGCCCGAAGTACGCGAAATCGGGTCCTGGATGTTGGACACGATGTAGTTGGAGAGGTCGTCCTTGGTCATGCTGCCGTCTTCGGACACCAGACCGATTACCATCAGGAAGTTCTTCACCGACTTGGTCACGCGGATACCCTGCTGCTGCACTTCCTGCGGCAGCAATGGGGTCGCCAGGTTCAGCTTGTTCTGCACCTGCACCTGGGCGATGTCCGGGTTGGTCCCCTGGTTGAACGTCGCGGTGATGGTCATGCTGCCGTCGGAGTTACTGTCCGAGGCCACATAGCGCAGGTTGTCGATACCGTTGAGCTGTTGCTCGATCACCTGCACCACGGTGTCCTGCACGGTTTGTGCGGACGCGCCCGGGTAGGTCACCTGGATGTCGATGGCGGTTGGCGCGATGGCCGGGTACTGATTGATGGGCAGCTTCAGGATCGAGAGTGCGCCGACCAACATGATCACCAGGGCGATCACCCAGGCGAAAATGGGACGGTCGATAAAAAATTTCGACATGGATTACTCCCCTTTGCCGGCTGCGGCAGCAGGAGCGGCAGCGCCGGCAGGCTTGGCGTTGTCAGCCTCCTTGACCTTCACCTCGGCACCCGGCTTGACGTACTGCAGGCCTTCGGTGATCACACGGTCACCGGCGTCGAGGCCTTTTTCCACCAGCCAGTAGGCACCGGCGGTGCGGTTGGCGACCAGGGTGCGTTGCTCGACCTTGTTGTCCTTGTTCACGATCAGCGCGGTCGGGATGCCCTTGAGGTCACGGGTCACGCCTTGCTGCGGTGCGAGGATGGCCTTGCTGTTCACACCGGCCTGCAACTGGGCGTGCACGAACATGCCGGGCAGCAGGGTGTGGTCAGGGTTGGGGAAGACTGCGCGCAGGGTGACCGAACCGGTGGTCTGGTCAACCGACACTTCGGAGAATTCCAGCTTGCCGTCATGGCCGTAGTCGCTGCCGTCTTCGAGGGTCAGCTTGACCTTGGCGGCGTTGGCGCCGGCTTTTTCCAGCTGGCCGCTTTCCAGGTCGCGGCGCAGTTTCAGCATTTCGGCCGAAGACTGGGTGACGTCGACGTAGATCGGGTCCAGTTGCTGGATCACCGCCATGGCATCGGCCTGGCCGTTGCTGACCAGTGCGCCTTCGGTGACTGCGGAACGGCCAATGCGCCCGGAGATCGGCGCCAGCACCTTGGTGTAGCGCACATTGATCTGCGCGGTTTGCATATCGGCTTCTGCGGTCATGCGGTTGGCCAGGGCGGTGTCGTATTCCTGGCGGCTGACGGCTTGCTCATCGACCAACTGCTTGTAGCGGTCGGTGATCGACTTGGTCTGGGTCAGCTTGGCCTGGGCGCTTTTCAGCGTGGCCTCATACACCGACGGGTCGATCTGATAAAGCTGCTGGCCTTCCTTCACGTCTGCGCCTTCCTTGAACAGGCGCTTGAGAATGATGCCGTTGACCTGTGGCCGAACTTCCGCAATGCGGTAGGCCGTGGTGCGGCCTGGCAGTTCGGTGGTCAAGGTGAAGGCTTGCGGTTGAATAGTGACTACGCCGACCTGAGGGGTTTGAGCGGGCGGTGCCGCTTCTTCCTTTTTACATCCGCTGAGCAGCGATGCCAGGGCGACGGCAGTGACCAGAGCGGTAACAGCTGGCTTAAGTTGCATGAAGATCCTCGGGTCAGGCGCGCTGAGTGCGCACAAGAAGTGTGGAAGGGTGGAAAACAAGTGAGTGGATAAGTAGCTTGCTACGCAATATACTTACGTTCATGGTTGTTTGTAAACTCTTGACAGGCTTCGTGGAATGTTGACAAAGCAACGTGCGAAGCCTCGATTTCATTACGTTCGGTGCCCATGACGGTGTCGTCCCAAAAATATACGGATGATCGTTAGCGTCTATTAACTGCGCGTTAACGATAGTCTGAAGTGCCCTGATTGAGGTTTTACTGCCATGGTTCGTCGCACCAAAGAGGAAGCTCAGGAAACGCGCAGCCAAATTCTCGACGCCGCCGAGCACGCTTTTTACGAGCGCGGCGTGGCGCGCACCACGCTGGCGGATATCGCCTCGCTGGCGGGTGTCACGCGGGGCGCCATCTACTGGCATTTCAGCAATAAGTCCGATCTGCTGCAGGCGCTGCTCGACACGTTGCACGAACCCCTGGATGACTTGGCCCGGGCCAGTGAAAGCGAAGATGAACTTGACCCATTGGGCTGCATGCGCAAGTTGCTGATTCGTCTTTATCATCAAGTGGCTCTGGACCCGAAAACCCGGCGTATCAACGAGATCCTGTTTCATAAGTGCGAGTTCACCGATGAGATGTGCGACATGCGCCGCCAGCGCCAGACGCACACGCTCGAATGCAACCTGCGCATCGGGCTCACCTTGCGTAATGCGGTGCATCGCGGGCAACTCCCGGAAAACCTCGACACAGCGCGCGGCGCGGTGTGTATCCACGCCTACATTCACGGCTTGATCGGTCAATGGTTGCTGGTGCCCGACAGTTTTCAACTGCATCAGGACGCCGAGCGTTGGGTCGATGCAGGGCTGGACATGCTGCGCCTGAGCCCGAGCCTGCGCAATTGAGACAAAATGCGTAATTGCATCAGGTTGTGTCAACAGTAAAGCGCAGGGGCGGTCAATCGTCCCTCTGCCTATTCGTGGGATGACTTTATATACGGGCTGGCGCGCAGTTGATAGGTAGCCGGCTAAGTATTTTGTAGCGTTATTGTTTCGGTTCTGTGAAGCAATGTTTCCAAAGGGACACATCAGGTTTAAAAAATGTGGAGGGGGCTTGCTCCCGATGGCGGTATACCCGTCAGTAAATCAGCTGACTGGCACACGGCTATCGCAAGCAAGCCCCCTCCTATTTGGTTACAGCGCCAGGGTTGGGTAATCGATATAGCCGACCGGGCCCTTGGCGTAGAAGGTTTCCGGGTGCGCCTCGTTCAACGGTGCGTCGGTTTTCAGGCGCGCCGGCAGGTCCGGGTTGGCGATGAACGGAACGCCGAATGCCACCGCGTCGGCCTTGCCCGACGCCAGCCAGGCATTGGCGCTCTCTTTAGTGAAGCGTTCGTTGGCGATGTACACACCGCCGAAGGCTTCTTTCAGGCGCGGGCCGAGGCTGTCGCCGGCTTCCTTTTCGCGGGAGCAGATGAACGCGATGCCACGCTTGCCCAATTCGCGGGCCACATAGGTAAAGGTCTCGGCAGGGTTGTCGTCGCCCATGTCGTGGGCGTCGGCGCGCGGTGCCAGGTGCACGCCGACGCGGCCGGCGCCCCACACGTCGATGGCCGCGTCGGTCACTTCCAGCAGCAGGCGCGCGCGGTTTTCCAGGGAGCCACCGTACTGGTCGGTGCGCTGGTTGGTGCTGCTCTGCAGGAACTGGTCGAGCAGGTAGCCGTTGGCGCCGTGGATCTCGACGCCGTCAAAGCCTGCGGCCTTGGCGTTCTCGGCGCCGGTGCGGTAGGCGTCGACGATGTCGGCGATTTCAGCGGTTTCCAGGGCGCGCGGAGTTGGGTAGTCGGCCAGCGGACGCACCAGGCTGACGTGGCCCGCCGCCTGCACGGCGCTCGGCGCCACCGGGGCTTCGCCGTTCAGGTAGGACGGGTGGGAGATGCGGCCGACGTGCCACAGTTGCAGGAAAATCTTGCCGCCCGCGCCGTGAATCGCTTTGGTCACATTGGCCCAGCCGCGTACCTGGTCGTTGGACCAGATGCCTGGCGTGTCCGGGTAACCCACGCCCATCGGTGCCACGGACGTCGCTTCGCTGAGGATCAGCCCGGCGGAGGCGCGTTGCACGTAGTACTCGGCCATCATCGCATTGGGCACACGGCCTTCATCGGCGCGGCAGCGGGTCAGCGGCGCCATGATGATGCGGTTCGACAGTTCCAGGTCGCCCAGTTTGATCGGATCGAAAATAGTCGTCATCGAGAAAATACCTTTCTGTTTAGGTGGATCAGTCTGTTCAAGTGGATCAATGCGTCGCAGGGGCCAGGTCGGCATCGCCGCTCTGACGGAACGTCAGCAGGGTCACCAGCAGTGCGAGGATCGCCAGGGCTGCGGCCGCGAGCGGCACGCTGGTGAGGCCGAAGCCGTGGGCGATCACGCTGCCGCCGACCCAGGCGCCGAGGGCGTTGCCAATGTTGAAAGCGCCGATGTTGAGGGTGGACACCAGGTTTGGCGCCGCCTTGCCGAACGTCACCACGTTGATCTGCAGCGCGGGTACCGCGGCAAATGAGGCGGTGGCCCACAGGAACAGGGTGATTTCGGTGGGGATCAGCGCGACGCTGGTCCAGGTCAGCGCCGTGGAGATCACCGCCATGCTGATGAACACGCCGATCAGGGTGGCCGCCAGACGCTTGTCCGCCAGCTTGCCGCCGATGATGTTGCCCAGGGTCAGGCCCAGGCCGATCAGCAGCAGGGTCCAGGTTACGCCGTGGGGCGAGACGCCGGTGACGTCGCCGAGCAGCGGGGCAACGTAGGTAAAGAGGGTGAACATGGAGGCGGCGAACAGCGCGGTCATGCTCAGCGACAACCAGATGCCGGCGCCCTTTAGGGCGGCCAGTTCGGCACGCATGTCGAGTTTTTCTTCGTCACGCTTGGCTGGCAGAAAGCGGATGAGGCCGATCAGCGCCACCACACCAATCACCGTCACCGCCCAGAAGGTCGAGCGCCAGCCGGCCTGCTGGCCCAGCGCCGTGCCCAGCGGCACGCCGAGCACGTTGGCCAGGGTCAGGCCGGTAAACATCAGGGCCACCGCCGAAGCGCGCTTGTTGGCCGGCACCAGATTGGCCGCCACCACCGAACCAATGCCGAAGAACGCGCCGTGGCACAGCGCCGTGACCACCCGGGCGAACATCAGCACGTTGTAGTCGCTGGCCAGGGCGCAGAGCAGGTTGCCGACGATGAAAATGCCCATCAACGCCACCAGCGCTGCCTTGCGTGGCAGTTTGGCGGTGGCCAGCGCCATGAACGGTGCGCCGATGGCCACGCCGAGGGCGTAGCCGGTTACCAACCAGCCGGCGCCCGGGATCGATACGCCAAGGTCCGCCGCCACATCGGGCAGCAGGCCCATGATGACGAATTCGGTGGTGCCGATGGCGAAGGCGCTCAGGGCCAGTATGAGTAGCGAGAGGGGCATTGGGGTGTCCTGGGTTAGTGCGCTGCGCTGAGTTCAGCTATGAGCGCCGCGAGGAAAGCCTGGATCACTTCCTCGTTGCGTTTGAAAAAGTGCCACTGCCCGGCCTTCTGGCTGCTGATCAAACCCGCCCGTTGCAAGGTGGCCAGGTGGGCCGACACGGTCGACTGGGACAAGCCGCAGCGCTGGTCGATCTGCCCGGCACAGATGCCGTATTCGTGGTTGTGCAGTTGCTCGGGGAACTGCACTTTCGGGTCTTTGAGCCAGGTGAGGATGTCTCGTCGTACTGGGTGCGCCAGGGCTTTTATTATTTCGTCGAGGTCGATGGACATGGCAGGTGCTCGGTGTCGTGTAGCGTTATATCGCGATGAGGCGAACCTTAAATCGTTATAACCCGATATACCAATATGATTTTGCTCTGAGGTCAGCTCAAATCGGTATATCGGGTTATAACGATACGTTGACGGCAGTGCTAGACTGCGCGCCATGAATTATCTCGCACATCTGCACCTGGGCGGCCAACTTCCCGCGCAACTGCTGGGCAGCCTCTATGGCGACTTTGTCAAAGGCCGCCTGCAGGGCCAGTACAGCCCGCCAATCGAAGCGGCGATCCAGCTGCATCGTTCCATCGACCGTTTCACCGACAGCCATCCGTTGATAGGGGAGGCGTTGTCGCGCTTCAGCCTCACGCGTCGACGTTATGCCGGGATCGTCCTCGATGTGTTTTTCGATCACTGCCTGGCGCGGGATTGGGCACTGTATGCCGACCAGCCCCTGGAGCATTTCACCGCCCAGGTGTACCGCGTGCTGGCGGCTGAACCGCAACTGCCGGGGCGGCTGGCGCAGATTGCGCCCTGGATGGCAGCGGATGACTGGTTGGGTTCGTACCGCGAGTTTGCGGTGATGGACCAGGTATTGCGCGGGATTTCGCGGCGGCTGACGCAGCCCGAAGAGCTGAGCCATGCCATGCAGGAGTTGCGCACGTTATACGAACCGTTGAGTGACGACTTCCGACGCTTCTACCCTGAATTGCAGGTGTTCGCACAGTCTCAACTGACAACACAAGACTAACTGTGGGAGGGGGCTTGCCCCCGATAGCAAGGGTTCAGCCAGCACATGCAGTGACTGACACGCCGCCCTCGGGGGCAAGCCCCCTCCCACATGTTTGACCGTGCCCGTTTCAGGCAGCATAAGCAGGTCGCGCCGCCACGTGCTCAGCCTCCGGCAGCGGCCCGAACAACGCCTTCTGCACCGCCTGCTGCGCCTGGAATGCCAGCGCCGCGCGTTCCTGCCCAGCGCAGGCGATCGGCTTGAGCACATGAATTTCTACATCGCCCTGGTCATTGGCAAACAGGCGCATCAGGTGCGACAGCAAATCATCATCGCCAATAAACGGTGCCAGCGGGTCGACCTGGCCGTTGCGCAGGTAACGAATCGCCACCGGTTGCAGCGACACGTCGGCATCGATCGCACTGGCCAGCAGGCGCCCGTGGAACGTGCGCAGGCTGCGCCCGTCGGTGGTGGTGCCTTCGGGGAACATCAGCAGCGGGTGCTGTTGCTCGAGATGACGGGTCATCTGCTTGCGAATCAACTGACTGTCGCCCGAGCCCCGACGAATAAACAGGCTGCCGGCCTTGGCTGCCAGCCAGCCCGCCACCGGCCAGGTGCGCACCTCGGCCTTGGACAGAAACGACAGTGGCGTGACCATGCCCAGCAGCGGAATGTCGGTCCAGGACACGTGGTTGCTCACCCACAGCATCGGCGTGCGCGGCAGCTCGCCATGCACCGTCACGCGAAAGGGCAGGGCATTGCTCAAGCGTGCCATGAAGAAGCGCGACCAACGCTGGCGCCGCACCATCGAGTTGGCCACGCCCAGGCGCTCGAACAGGCCAAACACACTGGCCATGCTCAAGCCCAGCGCCACCACCAGCAGCACCCGGGCAATGCGCCCGTACACCCGCAGGCGGCCCATTACACAGCCGCCTTGAAGTGGCGCGCGTAACGCGGGCAGAGGTTGTCGCGCTTGAGCAGGATGAACACGTCGGCCACCTGGAAGTCTTCATCCCAGCACGGCTCGCCGCAGATTTTTGCGCCCAGGCGCATGTAGGCCTTGAGCAGCGGCGGCATTTCGGCGATGACGTTGGACGGCAGGTCCAGCGCCGGCAACGGTTTTTTCGGTTCGGCGCGCAGGTGTTCGTTGCACAGGTAGCGTTCGCGCAGGCGCTGCATGATGGCGTGGGCCTGGATGCCGCCGTCGTGCATCGGAATACTCGCGCAGCCCATCAGGTAGCTGTAGCCGCCCTGGTTGAGCACTTCGGCCAACTCGCCCCAGAGCACGGCGATGGTGCCGCCGTTGCGGTAGGCCGGGTCGACGCAGGTACGGCCGATTTCCAGGATCGGACCTTGCAGGTGCAGCAGGCCATGCAGGCTGAATTCTTCTTCACTGTAGAACCGGCCCAGGGTGCTGGCGGCCTGGTGATCGAGCAGGCGGGTGGTGGCGACCAGTCGACCACTGTTCAAATCCCGCACGCCGATGTGGCTGCAGTGAACATCATAGTCATCCATGTCCAGGCCCAGTTCCGCGCCTTTCAGCTTGGCGTTGAATTCGCCGCTGAACACGTTGAACCGCAGGGCCTGTGCTTCCTGCAAAGCCTGTGCGCCAACCAGGCGTTCGGCTTGCAGACGGCGTTCATTGCCGGTGTCGCTGATGCGGGCGATCTGAGTCATGGCGAATCTCCGAGTGCCAGCCACGTTTCGGCCGGTCGACTTGTTTGTCCAAACTCAGGCTATGTAGGCTCGGTGTCATCTCCATGAAGCTACGGTGACGGTTGGGTGACACGCCCCGTGTCGCCAAACTGTCATGGGCCTGGGCTAGCCTCGCGGGCTTGAATGCCCCCTTGAGTCTGCGTCCATGGTCAGAGGCCTGTTGTGTGTTGCCCTGCTGTTAGTCACCGCTGCCGCCCACGCAGAAACCTGGCCCGGCAAGGAGTGGGCCAGAGGTGAGCCACTGGCCGGGCCCGCCGTCGAGGCACTGGATGCCTACGCGTTTCCCGCGCGCGACGACGCGACCCGTCAGGGCGTTCGCACCGACGCGCTGCTGGTGATCCGCGATGGCCAGATCGTCTATGAACGCTACGCCACGCCCACCAGCGCCAGCACGCCACACCTGACCTGGTCCATCAGCAAGAGCCTGATGGCCACGGTGCTCGGCGTGGCCTACGGGCAAAATCGCTTCAAGCTGAGCGACCCGGCCGCACGTTTTTACCCGCCGATGAAACAGCACCCCAAGGTGACCATGGCCGATTTGCTGCACTGGGCCTCGGGCCTGGACTGGCAGGAAGACTACGAATACGCGCCGCTGAAGTCCTCGGTGGTGGCGATGCTCTACACCCGTGGCCATGGCGACATGGCCGAGTTCGCCGCCGACACCGACGCCGCCGTGGCGCCCGGCAAGGCCTTTCGTTACTCCAGCGGCGACAGCAATATCCTCTCCGCCGCGCTCAGAGGCATGCTTGGCCACAAGGCGTACGTGAGTTACCCCTGGGATGCGCTGTTCGAGCCGCTGGGCATTCGCTCGGCCACCTGGGAAACCGACGCCGACGAAACCTTCGTTGCCTCCTCCTATGCCTACCTCACCGCCCGCGATCTGGCGCGGGTCGGCCTGCTGATGGCGCGCGAGGGACGTTGGGGCGATGAACAAGTGCTGCCCAAGGACTGGGTGGCTTTCAACCGCAAGCCGTTCGACGGCTATAAGGCCGGCCAGGATGAAGCCGTACCGGGCGGTCAGTGGTGGCTCAACCAGGGCACGCCACGCCCCTGGCCCGACGCCCCCGCCGACACCTTCGCCGCACTGGGCCATTGGGGCCAGGCGCTGTTCGTCCTGCCCGACGAACACGTGGTGATCGTGCGCTACGGCGACGACCGCGACGGCACTTACGGCCATAACGAACTGCTCAAACGCGTGCTCGCGGCGGTGCAGCCATGATCCGTCGTCATCCGATTCTCAGCCTCTTTGCCGTGCTGCTGCTCGTCCTGCTCGGCTGGGTGTGGCATGAGCGCGTCAATCTGCAAGCCTTCCCCGACATCATTGCGGCCTACACTGCCAAGGAATATTGCTCGTGCCGCTATGTGGCGAATAATCCTGCGGAGTATTGCCGGGGCTACGTGAAACAATACGTGCCCACCAGTGCGTTTCGTGACAACCCGGAGCGCAGTGAGGTGACGGCGAGTGGGTTGGGCCGCACGCACAGTGCACGCTGGTTGGGCGAACGCCAGGGCTGTCGCCTGACTCCCTGAGACAATGGATTTGCGCGGGCCGTGACATTGCGCTTAAGGTTCGTGCAGGTTTTTTGCCCCATGAGTCGCTATGTTCTCTGTCAAACCCCTGGCCTTTGCGCTGCTGGCCTGCGCCGCCTTGCCGGCCCACGCTGCCTGGTACCTCGATAACGAATCCTCGCGCCTGTCGTTCGTCACCACCAAAAACACCGAGATCGCCGAAGTGCAGCGCTTTCTGGTGCTGCATGGCAAGGTCGACGGCAAGGGCGCGGCGCAGTTGCAAGTGGAGCTGGAGTCGGTCAACAGCGCCATCCCGCTGCGTGATGAGCGCATGCGCAACGAGCTGTTCGAGATCAAGACGTTCCCTGAAGCGCTGATCAATGCGCAGATCAATCTGCAGCCGATCAACGATCTGGCGCCGGGGGCACAAATCGAGCTGCGCCTGCCGATAAGCGTCACCCTGCATGGCAAGACCCAGACCTACAGCGCCGAGCTGCTGGCCACGCGCCTGGATGATCGGCGCTTTCAGGTGGTGACGCTGGAGCCGGTGGTGCTGCATGCCGAGGATTTTGACCTGATGCCGGGCGTGGCCGCGCTGCGCAAGGCGGCGGGGCTCAAGTCGATCAGTTTGTCGGTGCCGGTGGGTGCGGTGCTGATTTTCACGGCGCGCTGACGTGAGTGGCGCGGTGTTCCCGTGGCGCAGCGCCAACCGTTTCGAGTTGTTGATCGACGGCCCGCAGTTTTTTCCGCAGATGCTGGTGGGCATCGCCCGGGCCGAGCAACAGGTGGACCTGGAGCTGTACCTGGTGGAGGCGGGGGCGTGTGCCGAAGCGATGGTGCAGGCGCTGGTGCACGCTGCCGAACGCGGCGTGCGGGTGCGCTGCCTGTTCGACGATTACGGCAGCCTGGCGTTCACCTTTGGGCTGCGCAAGCGCTTGACCGACGCGGGAGTGCAGCTGCGGTTCTACAATCGCCTGAGCTGGCGCCGTTGGATGCGCAACCTGTACCGCGATCATCGCAAGCTGCTGCTGATCGACCAGGCAACCGCCGTGGTCGGCGGCACGGGCGTCACCGATGAATTCTGGACGCCAGGGCAGGACACCGCCGACTGGCACGAAGTGATGGTGCAGATCAGCGGGCCGCTGGTGCTGGACTGGCAGGCGCTGTTCGACCGCCAATGGCACGCCAACGCAGCGCGTCGGGCGTGGAAGCCGGCGACCCATTTCGGTTTGCCACGCCTGCCCAAGGTGCCGCCGACCGGCGCGGGCCTTGGCCGCGTCGCCTATGCCGACGCCCGTCAGCATCGCGATATCCTGCAGTCGCTGATCCGCGCCTTGAACAGCAGCCAGCGACGTATCTGGCTGGCCACGCCGTATTTTCTGCCGACCTGGAGCGTGCGCCGAGCCTTGCGCCGCGCAGCCGGGCGCGGGGTGGATGTGCGCCTGTTGCTCACCGGCCCGCGCACCGATCATCCCTCGGTACGTTATGCCGGGCATCGCTACTACCCGCGTCTGTTGCGCGCAGGCGTACAGATTTTTGAATACCAGCCGTGCTTCCTGCACTTGAAAATGGTGCTGGTGGACGATTGGGTGAGCATTGGCTCATGCAATTTCGATCACTGGAATTTGCGCTTCAACCTGGAAGCCAACCTGGAAGCGCTGGACCCGGCACTGACGCTGGCCGTGGCGAGCAGTTTCGAACGCGATTTTACCCAGAGTCAGGCGGTCAGTCTGGAGGCCTGGAAAGCGCGGCCGTTATGGCGGCGGGTGAAGCAGCGGGTGTGGGGCTGGATCGACCGGCTGGTGGTCAATCTGTTGGATCGGCGAGGGTAAGCCCCCGCCTGAACCCGCTTAAAACTGCAGCGAATATTGCGCCGTGATGCTCTGGTCCCGCGAGCGTTCACCGCGTTGCTGGTTGAAGCTCAGGTCGAGGGCACTGTCACGGCTCAGGCGCGCGGTGGCGCCCACTTCCAGCCGGGTGCTCTGGCGGTCCAGCGGTGCACCGCTGACACTCATCACCCGCCCGCCATCCCAGGCCGCCCTGGCAGTGGGTTGCAGGTCGCCGCTGGCGCGGGTGTAGGCCAGGCCGCCGCGCAAGCTCAGCCACGACGGGCCGATCTGCGCCTTGCCCAGGTCGAGGTTGACCCGCACACCGCCGGTGGCCAGATTGACGCTGTCTTTCGAGGCTTTACCGCGCAGTGCCGCGATGCCGCCGCGCTCGTTGAAGCCATCGCTGCGCTGTTGCACATTGGCCAGTTGCACGTACGGCTGCCAATCCCAGACGTCATGGCTGAATCGGTAGTTGGCTTCGGCAAAGGTCTGCAGGGTGCGGCTGGCGTACTGGGTGGACAGGCGACTTTCTACGCCGGGGAAGCTCACGCGGCGTCTGGTCTCGATCTCATGCCGGGCGTAAGCGATGCCGCCATACAGGCCGAACGCTTCCCAGGTGTGGCCGGCGTACAGGCCCAACTGGTAGCTGTCGACACTGGCCTTGCCCCTCGAGCCAGCCTTTACGTCGGTGCTGCTGCTGCCTGCCACCACGCCCAGGCGGGTGCCCTGTTCCAACTGATGATCGAAGCCGACCAGCAGGCCCGTGGTGCTGTGGGCTGCACGCGAGGTGCCGCTGTCGCCACCAAGCTGGCCGGACTGGCGAGGCATTTGCACCCACACACCGCGTTGGGTCGCGTTCGGCCCGGCTGAGCGATGGTCTGGCGCGAGGCGCTGACGGTCGAACACTGCCTGGCGCAGTACGCGGCTGTTTTCGATCAGCACCGCCTGGGTGCTGGCATGCAGTTCGCCGCTCAACTGGTCCAGGGCTGAGGGGGCCTGGTCGGGGAACAGCGCGGTCAGGCGTTGTGCCAGTGGCGAGGTCAGTGCGTCGCTGTCGGCGGTCTTGGCGACGGCCTGCTGGTTGGGCGTTTCGGCTGCCGAAGCCAGTGAGCGGCCACGTCCGAATTCCACCAGCAGGGCGTTGGCTTGCTTGACCTGGGACACGCTGAGGAACGGCGAAAACTCACGGCGGTCAATCGCGGCAAACTCGCCGCTCAAGGCGGCGTTGGCCTGCAGGATACTGTAGCGCTGGCCGAGGTAATAGCTGTTGGGTTGGGCGCTCAGGTACAGCGTGCCGCCGTTGATCGATACCTGATTGCTCACCTGCAGTTTTGCCGGTGCAGTCGGGGCGATCAGCCCGGTCATCAAGGTTGAGCCAGCGGCTTGCCGGTAGTTACCCTCAACCGCCAGGGACCCGTTGAGGCGCAACGTGCCGCCGTCGACATTGACGTCGCCCTTGAGATTATTGGTGCCGTCCAGCTCCAGAATGCCCTGCTTGAGGGTGGCCCCGGCAAAGCGGTTATTGCCGCTCAGGCGCAGCCAGCCGATACCGGTTTTTTCCAGGCGTCCGGGGCCGCTGATGTCGTTGCGCCAATCGTCCCAGGCGCCGCCTTGCCAGACGATTGCACCGCCGGCTGGGCGGTCCATGTTGACCACGGTGTCGACGCGCATCTGGCCGGGGCCATCGATGGCTTTTTTCAGGTTCATCAGGCCCCAGCCGTAGACATCGTCGACGCCTGGGTCGCCCAGGTCGGTGGCCGTGGTCAGCAACACGTCGCGGATTTGCGGGTTGTCGAGGTAGGGGAAGCGTTCCATCAGCAGGGCCAGGCCGCCGGTGACGTGGGGGGCGGCCATGGAGGTGCCGGAACTCACCGCATAACCTAATTCAGGTTGATCACCCGTTACTGTGAAGCCGTCGATATCACCGTTCTGGTCAAAGTGGTTCTGGGTTTGTATTGCACCGCTGACCCAGGACGAGTTGATGTCCGTTCCGGGCGCGGCCAGGCACCAGTCTTTGCTGAAGCCGCAGCGTTTGGAAAAATCGCCCAAGGTCAGCTCCCTGTTCAAGTTGACGACGGTCAACCAATAGGGCTCCAACTCTGCAATGGCACGTGGCAGGTTGGGCTGCAGTCCGGCATTTGGTGCTGTTTGAGGGGAGGCGTTTGCCGTGGGCAGGTTGCCTGCTGACCAGACGTGCAGCATCCCATACTTGCTGGCGTTGTCGGCTATGGCCTTGAGTTCTGTATAAACGGCGGTTCCGGTATCGCTTAATACACTGTCCAGCTCTGCTTCATTCGCAGGGGAAAATGGGCTCCCCCAACTATGGTTGACGACGCGCACATTCTGTCTGTGCAAATCGGCATAGGCGGCGCCTACCGCTGCTGCTGTCGGAAGCGGGGCTCTCCAAATATCGGTGATGGCAATGGGACCTCCCAGATAGGTATTACCGAACTTGCGCACTGCACTCAGATTAGCCCCGTAAGCCACACCCTGGACCCCGGAGCCATCGCGATTGGCAGTTGCTATACCGGCAACATGGGTGCCGTGCGCATCGTATGTAGTGCTTACCAGGCCGAGATATTCATCAAGTTGCTCCCGGGTAAGGCTGCCGTCGGCAATCAGTTCTTCAAGGGTCGCCAATGCGTCGGGTGGCAATGAGCCGATAACGGTTACAGCAGCACGATCACCTTCGGCGTAGAAGCAGCCATTTTCCAGCGAGGCCCCACTCAGGCAGCCGTTGTCAGCCATGAGCACGCCGATAGTTGGCTTCCAGGCAAATTCGCTATGGCGCAAGTCGGTTCCGGAGTCGTAAATGCCTATTTGAACCCCCGCGCCACTCAACCCCCGGGCATAAGCGTAATCCGCACCGACTGCACCCAACCCCCAGTTACTCTTGAACTCTTCACTGCGCCAACTGGCGGCATCGTGCAGGCGTCCCTGCTCGGTGTAGTTCGCCGCGGTAACGGGCGTACCCCACAGGCAGCCGAGCACACAGAGGGCGATCGCATTTCGTTTGAACGATGATTGAGCAGGCGTTGTTGCAGCGGCCGTTCGAGGGCGAATCGTAGGTGACATAGTTCGCACACTTGCACATAAAAATGGGCTGACAGCGTGTGCGAACGGGCGGGTCCATTGATGTAGGGATAGGCTTGGAGCGCAGAGCGAAAGTGGCTTTGCTGCTGGGGATACGTGTCAGCACGCAAGCCCCCTCTTCAGGGAAGAGGGGCTGCACGTATTACAACAGCTCGAAGGTCTGCTGCTGCACGTCCTGGGAATCCAACCCGATCTGCACATTGAACTCGCCCGGCTCGGCGGCGAATTTCAGTTGGGTGTTGTAGAACTTCAAGTCTTCCTCGGTGATGGTGAAGTGCAAGGTGCGTTCTTCACCGGCCTTGAGCATGACTTTCTGGAAGTTCTTCAGCTCCTTGACCGGACGGATCATCGAGCCGGCCACGTCCTGGATATACAGTTGCACCACCGTTTCGCCATCCACCTTGCCGGTGTTCTTCACCGTGACGCTGGCGTCGAGCTTGCCGGTCTTGTTCAGGGTGGTGGACGACAGCGCCATGTCCGACAGGGTAAACCGCGTGTAGCTCAGGCCATAGCCGAACGGAAACAAGGGGCCGGTGGTGTCATCGAAATACTGCGAGGTGTAGTTGCCCGGCTTGCCCGGGGTGAACGGCCGGCCGACGCTCAGGTGGTTGTAGTAGGTCGGGATCTGCCCCACCGAGCGCGGGAACGTGATCGGCAGCTTGCCCGACGGGTTGTAGTCACCGAACAGCACGTCGGCAATCGCATGACCGCCTTCGGTGCCGGCGAACCAGGTTTCCAGAATCGCGTCGGCTTGCTTGTTCTCGTCGACGATCGACAGTGGACGGCCGTTCATCAGCACCAGCACCAGTGGCTTGCCGGTGGCCTTGAGTGCCTTGATCAGGTCGCGCTGGCTTTGCGGGATGTTCAGGTCGGTGCGGCTGGAGGACTCATGGGACATGCCACGGGACTCGCCCACGGCGGCGACCACCACATCGGCGTCTTTGGCGGCCTTGACCGCTTCGTCGATCATTGCCTGGGCCGGGCGGGCGTCATCCACCACTTCCGGGGCATCGAAGTTGAGGAAGTTGAGGTAGTCGACCACGGCCTTGTCGTTGGTGATGTTGGCGCCACGGGCGTAGATGATCTTGCCTTTTTCGCCGATCACCGCGTTCATGCCGTCGAGCAGGGTCACCGATTGCTCGGGTTTGCCGGCGGCGGCCCAACTGCCCATCATGTCGATCGGTGCCTTGGCCAGCGGGCCCACCAGGGCGATGGTGGCGGATTTTTTCAGTGGCAGGGTGTCGTTCTGGTTTTTCAGCAGCACCAGGCTGCGGCGCGCGATATCGCGCGCATCGCTGCGGTGCAGGCGGCTTTCGGCGTAGGTGTCGGCCGGGTCGTCCTCGGCCTTGCCGATGCGCAGGTACGGGTCCTTGAACAGGCCCATGTCGTACTTGGCGGCGAGCACTTCGCGCACGGCGTTGTCGATGTCACTCTGTTCGATCTCGCCGGACTTGAGCAGCCCCGGTAATTCCTTGGCGTAGAGCGAGTCGTTCATGCTCATGTCGATGCCGGCCTTGATCGCAAGCTTGGCGGCTTCACGCCCGTCCTTGGCCACGCCGTGCTTGATCAGTTCGACGATCGCGCCGTGGTCGCTCACGGCCAGGCCCTTGAAGCCCCAGTCCTTGCGCAGCAGGTCGTTCATCAGCCAGGTGTTGGCGGTGGCGGGCACGCCGTTGATCGAGTTGAGCGCCACCATCACGCTGCCGGCACCGGCCTTGATCGCCGCGTGGTAGGGCGGCAGGTAGTCCTGGTACATCTTGACCGGGCTCATGTCGACCACGTTGTAGTCGCGCCCGCCTTCCACCGCGCCGTACAGGGCGAAGTGCTTGACGCTGGCCATGAGGCTGTCGGCATTGGCCGGGCTTGTGCCCTGGAAGGCCTTGACCATCACGCCGGCGATGCGCGAGGTCAGGTAGGTGTCTTCACCGAAGCCTTCGGAGGTGCGGCCCCAGCGCGGGTCGCGGGAGATGTCGACCATCGGCGCAAAGGTGATGTCGAGGCTGTCGGCGGCGGCTTCCTGGGCGGCGATGCGCCCGGAGCGGCCGATGGCGTCCATGTCCCAGCTGGAGGCCAGGGCCAGGCTGATCGGGAAAATGGTGCGGTGGCCGTGGATCACGTCGTAGGCGAAGAACATCGGGATCTTCAGGCGGCTGTGCATGGCCGCGTCCTGCATCGGACGGTTTTCCGCGCGGGTGATGGAGTTGAACGTGCCGCCGATGCGGCCGGCGGCGATTTCCTTGCGGATCAGCTCGCGGGGCATCTCGGGGCCGATGCTGATCAGGCGCAATTGGCCGATCTTTTCATCCAGGGTCATCTGCCTGAGCAGGTCGCTGACGAAGGCGTCCTTGTCTTTAAGCGCAGCAGGCTTTGTTTCCGCCCATGCGGGATGACTGGCCAGAGTGGCTACAAGGCCGAGCAAACACAGCTTCTTCATGAATATCCTTTTTCGGCTCACTGCACAGCACTGGGCTGATCGGCCGAAATGTGGGGAGCGTCTATTGTTGTTCGGGTGTTGTTCAGATAAATGCAGCACACTCTGAACTCTTTTTCGCGCTGGGCATCTTTGTAGCTGATTGGCTCGATGCATGCCAGTGGTGGCGGATTATGCCCCAAGCGTGTTGCTTGTGGGATGAGTCGTCACATTCCATCAAGGTTCGTCAGGAGAAATACCATGCAAGCAGCACTCCCTTACCGTTGGGGCTTCAAGGCCGCGGCATTGTTATTGATCAGCACGCTGCTGAGCGGTTGCGGCATCAACACCATTCCCACCCTGGACGAGCAGGCCAAGGCCGCCTGGGGCCAGGTGCAGAACCAGTACCAGCGCCGCGCTGACCTGATCCCCAATCTGGTGGAAGTGGTCAAGGGCTATGCCGCCCATGAGCAGGACACCCTCACTGCCGTGATCGAAGCACGGGCCAAGGCCACCTCGATCCAGGTGGATGCCAGCACCCTCGACAACCCGGAAAAACTCAAGCAGTTCCAGCAGGCCCAGGACGGCCTCAGCGGTGCACTCAGCCGTTTGATGGTGGTGTCCGAGCGCTATCCGGACCTCAAGGCCAACCAGAACTTCCTGGCCCTGCAGTCGCAACTGGAAGGCACCGAAAACCGTATCGCCGTGGCGCGTCGCGATTTCATCCAGGCCGTGCAGGCCTACAACACCGAAATCCGCACTTTCCCTGGTCGTCTGTGGCACAGCGTGATGTACAGCGACCTGCCGGTGCGTGCTTCGTTTGAAGCCACCAGTGCCGATGCCGATAAAGCGCCACAAGTGAAGTTCAAATAAGACTTTCCTGAGGTGTCGATGCGTTTATTACGGATAGGGTTGGCGCTGTGGCTGTTGGCCTGCGTGGGCGCAGCCCAGGCGGCGCTGAACTTCCCGGCGCTGACCGGGCGGGTGGTGGATAACGCCCAGATGATCGACCCGGCGGTGCGCGAGCAGTTGACCCGGCAGTTGCAGGCGCTGGAACAAACCTCGGGCGAGCAGATCGTGGTGGTCACTGTGCCGGACCTGCAGGGCGTGCCCATTGAGGACTTCGGTTATCAATTGGGCCGCGCCTGGGGCATCGGGCAGAAGGGCAAGGACAACGGCGCGCTGTTGATCGTTGCCCGCGATGAGCGCAAATTGCGTATCGAAGTCGGCTATGGCCTGGAAGGCGTGCTGACCGATGCGCAGTCCTGGGTGATCATCAACCAGGTGATCGCGCCCAAGTTCAAGGCCGGCAATTTCAGTCAGGGCATCAGCGACGGCGTGGCCGCGATGATCCAGGTGGTGGGCGGTGAGCCGCTGGCCGTGCCGGCCCATGTGGCGGACGCGAATTTTGCGCTGGATAACCCCGGATTTTCCATCGGCCTGTTTGTGCTGCTGATCGGCGTGTTATGGCTGTGCAACCGCATGGGCCTGCCGGTGGGCGCTATCTTGCTGGCGATCCTCAGCAGCAGCGGTCGCGGCGGCGGTGGGGGAGGCGGTGGCTTCCGGGGCGGCGGCGGTGGGTTTGGCGGCGGCGGTGCTTCAGGTGGCTGGTGATGACAACAACTAAAAACGGACATGTACAACCATGGCATTACTGACTGAACACGAACAACGCCAGGTCGCCGAAGCGATTGCGCGGGTCGAGCAACAGACCGACGCGGAGCTGGTGACCGTGCTGGCGGCGCGTGCCGACGACTACGCTTACATCCCGCTGTTGTGGGCCAGCCTGATCGCGTTGGTGGTGCCGGGTATCGTGCATTACCTGTCGGGCTACATGACCATGTACACCTTGCTGCTGGCGCAATGGGCGACATTCATCGTGCTGTGCCTGCTGTTTCGTCTGCCCAGCGTCACCACCCGCCTGATTCCGCGTTCGGTGCGCCACTGGCGCGCGTCCAACCTGGCGCGGCGCCAGTTCCTCGAACAGAACCTGCACCACACGCTGGGCAGCACCGGGGTGATGATTTTTGTCAGCGAGGCGGAGCGCTATGTGGAAATCCTGGTGGACGACGGCATCTCCAAACGCCTGGATGACAGCAGTTGGGACGCCATCGTCAAGGCGTTTACCCGGCAGGTGAGACAGGGGCAGACCCTGGCCGGGTTTATTGCCTGTATCGAGGCCTGTGGTGAGTTGCTCAAGGTGCATGTGCCGGTGACGCAGACGCGTAATGAGTTGCCCAATCGGCTGGTCGTGCTCGAATAATCCAGGCACACCCTGAGCCCTGTGGGAGCTGGCTTGATGTTGACTGACTGACCGTTGATCAAATAACTCCGTGCCCCCAACCGCCATCCCCCCTAAAATGCCCGGCATTTCCTGCCCGAGGCGTTTTTGTTCATGTCCGTCACCGCTAAACCCGCCAGCCCCGCGCCGGATCATCATGCCCGGTTCATCGAACTGCTGAACGCAAGCCTTGCGCAAAACGCCTTTATCAAGCTGGTGCTGGCCAGGTACGTCGGTGAGGAAGCCGAGCTGCAACGGCTGATCGTCAAGCCGGTAACGGTCAAGGAGCAGGCGTGCCTGTCCTTCGTGTACCGCTACAAGACCCGCGATATCACCCGCAACCTGCCGCTGGCGGACGGCGTGGCGGCGATTGCCGAGCTGCTGCCGGCCTCGTTCAAGAACGCGCACTTGTTGTCGCTGACCGACGAAGTGCAACTGGAATACAGCAAGAAAAACAAAAGCTCGCTGTTCAAAAGCAAGCCGCAGCAGCTGCGTGAGGCGCCGTCGGCCGAGCATAACCGTGAGAAGCACCGCTTTCTCGACCTGAGCCGGCCGTTCCTTGCCGATCTGGGGGTGACCGACGCCAGGCAGGCGCTGATCCCGTCGATGTCACGCAAGTGGAAGCAGATCAACAAGTTCATCGAAGTGTTCAGCCATGCGCTGACCTCGTCGCCCCTCAAACTCGACCAACCGGTGCGCGTAGCCGATTTCGGCTCGGGCAAGGGTTACCTCACGTTCGCGATCCACGATTACCTGCGCAACACCCTCAAGGCCGAAGGCGAAGTCACTGGCGTGGAGCTGCGCGAAGACATGGTGACCCTGTGCAACGCCGCCGCCGCCCGCCTCGAACACCCCGGGCTGCTGTTCAAATGCGGGGACGTGCGCAGCGTGGCGCCGAGCGAACTGGACGTGATGATCGCCCTGCATGCCTGCGACATCGCCACCGACTACGCGATCCACACCGGCATCCGCTCCGGCGCGTCGATCATCATGTGCTCGCCGTGCTGCCACAAACAGATTCGCCTGCAGATCCAGAGCCCGGCGTTGCTCAAGCCGATGTTGCAATATGGTCTGCACCTGGGCCAACAGGCGGAAATGGTCACGGACAGCCTGCGTGCGCTGTTCCTCGAGGCCTGTGGTTATGAGACCAAGGTGTTCGAGTTCATTTCGCTGGAACACACCAACAAGAACAAGATGATCCTCGCGGTGAAACGCGCGCAGCCGTTGGACAATGCGCAGTTGCTGGTGAAAATCCAGGAACTGAAGGCGTTCTATCAGATCACTGAGCATTGCCTGGAAACCCTGCTGCGCGCGGATGGTTTGTTGAGCTGAAGCGCGGGTTTATGGGCTCGGTTCGATCCGCAGGATGCCGTCCGCCGAGGCCACGGTTTTCACCGGCAGCAGCGCGGGCAGGGCATTGAGCAGGGCGTCGGGATCATTCACATCCAGGTTGCCCGACACCTTGAGCGCCGCAACTGCCTTGTTGACCTGCAACTGCGCCTGAGGGCGGTACAGGCTCAACTCGTCGATCAGGCTGGCCAATTCCAGGTTGCGAAACGACAAGTGGCCGCTGCGCCAGTCGGCCACCTCTTCGGCGGTGAGGGATTGCTGTTGCAGCGAGCCTTGGGCGTAGCGGTAAATCGCGCGGTGCCGGGCGTCGAGCAGGGCGACGGGTTTGTTTGCGTCCGGCTCGAACGCCACTTGGCCATGGGCGACGCTGACCACCAGTTGCTGCTGGCTGCGGCGCACATCGAAACCGGTGCCTACTGCCCGCACAGTCGCGGTGCCGGCCTGCACGTACAGGGGGCGTTCCTGGTCAGCGGCGACGTCGATGTACAACTGGCCCTGGTCCAGGTGAAGAATGCGTTGATGCGCGGTGAAGTCAACGCGGATGTGGGTGTTGGCGTTCACGTACAGCGTGCTGCCATCGGGCAGGGCGAGGGTGCGCATGCCCTTGGCGTGAACTGCCACCTGGCTGTGATACGGATCGCGGGGCGCGCCCAGGTGCGTGGCCAGCACGGCACAGAGCACGCCGGCTGCCACGGCCAGGGCCGGGCGCCAGAGGGACGGTTTGCGTGCAGGCAGCGCCACGGGCTTGTTCAGTTGTTGAAGTTGGGCGAGGTCGGCCCACAGCTGTTCGAATTCGGCATAGGCATGCGCATGCGCAGGCACCGACTGCCAGGCGGCAAAGGCTTTGCGCTCGGTGCGGCTCAGGTGGTTGCGGTTGCGTGCAAACCAGCTGGCGGCCTGCGCATCGATGGCGTCGCGTGCGTCGATGTCCAGGGCGTCGGTGTCGCTCAGGCGGCTCATTCTGGCTGCTCCGTGCCGGGGTCGGATTGAAGGCGCCTTCGCAATGCAGCAGGGCGATCTGCGCCTGGCTCATGCCCTCGAAGCGGTGCAGCATAAGGGCTTCTCGCCTGCGGGGCGAGCGTTCGGCGAGGACTTCGTGCAATTGTTCCAGACGCTGCAGGCACTGCGCGACTGCGCACGAGCTATTTCAGGCAACCACCCCCCTATGGCGAGCGGGCCTGTTGTGGCGAGCGGGCTTGCCCCGCGTTGGGGTGCGAAGCGCCCCCAATCGAGCAAAACGCGGTGTACCTGATACGGCTCAGCGCCTGGCTTTGGGGCTGCTGCGCAGCCCAACGCAGGACAAGCCTGCTCGCCACATGGCTAAGTGGAAGACTTGGCGCAGCCTCCCACCTTTTGATCAGCGCTCAACCGGGACGGAGAGTGCCGGGTTGCCCAGTGGATGGGTACGTGCGGCAAAGAACCGCACTTCCACGCCCGTGCCGTCCAACAACTGCGAGTAGCGCCTTTTCTGCTGACGGATAAACCCGTCACTGCGCCCCGACACCGCGATCGCCAGGGTACTCACATCCGCTTGGCGAATCGCATCCACCAGGTGTTGATCCTGCGGCCCCAGGTCATGGCCGAAGATGCACAGCGCGCCCTTGTGGCTGAGCAATTGTTCATAGCAGAACGACAGGTAATCCGAGCTGCGGATGGTCTTGAGCTTCTCCTGCACCGTGCCTTCGCTGACGAACAGCGGCACGTCGTCGAGGGTCTTGATCGTGTTGTTGATGGCAAAGCTGCTGAGCAGGGTGCTGTCGGTGGACGCCAGTTTGCGCGCGGTGCCGTCGAGGTTGCGCACCAGGTGCAGGCCGCCGTGCAGGTACAGAATGCGCGTGGCGTCGGTGCGGGTGTCGCGCAGGTCGAAGTGGGCGTCGGCACTGCGGAACAGGTCGTCGATGCCCGGCGTGTGCAGGATCGCCCAGTAATTGAGCAAATCGTAGTTGCTGGTGAACACCGTCGGGTAGCGCTGCAGTTCCTGGTTGATCGTCGCCAGTGTCGATGGCTGCACCAGGCGCCACGGGATATGCACGGCGTGGATGGTATTGATCAGCGCTTCCTTGATCGCGTAGTAGCGGTTGCGCGGCGCCGCCGAGCTGACGGCCAGTGCCTTGTTGACCCGGCTGGTGGTTTTCAGTGCGCCCAGGGCCTGCTCGAAACTGCGGGTTTGCAGGGTGTCGAACACGCTGAGCTCGGAGGGGCCCAGGGGTTTTTCTTCGACGGTGCGCGCGTTTTCGAACAGCGAGTCGTAGGCAAAGTCTTCCCAAATCGTGCGGCTGGCGCCGTTGCCGATCAGAATCCCACTGAAGTCGAGGGCAGCACGCAGCGTGCTCCAGTCTTCAAGGTGGGCGTCGATATCCTGGAAATCCTTCATTGCGGCGGGTCTACTCAAAATCGGCTGGACGGTGACTTTATCACGAGCGGGCATTGATCCTGGTCAACATGCGCCGTGCGGCAAGGGTTGATCCTGTCGGCCTAACGCCTCCGAGGATTGACCATGAGCAGCACCTTCTTCATTCCCGCCGTCAACATCATGGGCACCGATTGCCTGGACGACGCCATGCTCGCCATCCGCAACTACGGTTTTCGCAAGGCGCTGATCGTGACCGACGCGGGCCTGGCCAGGGCGGGCGTGGCCGGCATGATTGCCGAGAAGCTGGCGCTGCAGGACATTGACTCGGTGATCTATGACGGTGCCAGGCCCAACCCCAACGTGGACAACGTCGAGAAAGGCCTGGTGCTGCTGCAACAGAGCGCCTGTGATTTCGTGGTGTCACTGGGCGGCGGCTCGCCCCATGACTGCGCCAAGGGCATCGCGTTGTGCGCCACCAATGGCGGGCGTATCGGCGATTACGAAGGCGTCGACCGGTCGAGCAAGCCGCAACTGCCGCTGGTGGCCATCAACACGACTGCCGGCACCGCCAGCGAGATGACCCGCTTCTGCATCATCACCGATGAAACCCGCCACGTGAAAATGGCCATCGTGGACCGCAACGTTACGCCGTTGCTGTCGGTCAACGATCCCGCGCTGATGGTCGGCATGCCCAAGGGCCTCACCGCCGCGACGGGCATGGACGCGCTGACTCATGCCATCGAAGCCTACGTATCCACCGCTGCCACGCCGATTACCGATGCCTGCGCGATCAAGGCCATCGAACTGATCAGCGCCAACCTGCGCCTGGCGGTGCGCGACGGCAGCGACAAAACCGCACGGGAGAATATGGCCTACGCGCAGTTCCTCGCCGGCATGGCCTTCAACAATGCGTCACTGGGTTTTGTGCATGCCATGGCGCACCAATTGGGCGGCTTTTATGACTTGCCCCACGGTGTATGCAACGCGGTATTGCTGCCCCACGTGCAAAGCTTCAACGCCAGTGTCTGCGCCAGGCGCCTGAGTGATGTGGCGCGCGCGCTGGGTGCCGATGTCACCGGCATTACCGCCGAAGAGGGCGCCCAGGCCGCCATCGCCGCGATCCGCAGACTGTCCCACGACGTGGAGATCCCCGCCGGCCTGCGCGAACTCGGCGCGAAGTTGCAGGACATTCCACTGCTGGCGAGCAATGCGCTGAAGGACGCATGCGGGCTGACCAACCCTCGTCGGGCGGATCAGCGGCAGATTGAGGAGGTTTTTCGCAGTGCGTTTTGACAGCTGCAGCCTCGGTCGGCACTGATCAGCCCACCGTCGCCAGCGCCCGTGCCGGTGTGCTGCTGAACTGGATCAGCACCACGCCGCCCATCAACAACAGCGCGCCCACCACCCGAGGTGTATTCAGTTGGCGCTCGACCAGGCCGAACAGGCCGAAATGGTCAAGCAGCAGCGATGCGAGAATCTGCCCGGCCATGGCCAGGGCGATAAACCCCGACGCGCCGAGTTTGGGCAGCAGCATCAACGCCAGCGAAATAAAGCACACGCCGAACGCGCCACCGGCCCACATCCACAGCGGGGCCTGGGTGATAAATGCCAGGCTTGGCAACGGCAGGCGCAGGGCAAGGATCACCGGCAGCAGCACAATGATGCTCACCAGCAATGACGCCAGCGTGGCCCAGAGCGGATGGCCGAGGCCGCGCCCGAGGCTGGCGTTGATCGCACTTTGAAACGGCACCACCGCCCCGGCGATTACGGCCAACAGCAATAACCCGGCCCACTGCAACGTCGTCATGTCGAATCTCCCAGAGGTTTTGCTGGACTCTAGGGTATTCGTCGCGCAAATTTAAATTCCATTTACGTATATCTGGCATGCAGCTGATGAATGATCTGCGACGCATCGACCTCAACCTGTTGGTCATCCTCGACGCCTTGCTCAGTGAGCAACACGTCACCCGTGCCGCCGAGCGTCTACACCTGAGCCAGCCGGCCGTGAGCCATGCGCTGGCGCGCTTGCGTGACCTGCTCGGCGACCCATTGCTGGTGCGGCAGGGCGGTGCATTGGTTGCGACTGCCCGCGCGCTGGAGCTGGCCGCCCCGTTGGCCGAAGCCCTGGCCCAGGTGCAGGCATTGCTGGCGCCGAACCGGTTTGATCCGGCCACCGCCAAGCGTCGGTTTCGTGTGGCGATGTCGGACTACGGCGCGGCGATTTTTTTGCCACCGCTGGTGCGCACGTTGCGTCGGCAGGCGCCGGGCATCGACTTGCAGGTCGTCCAGGCCAGCCGTGAAGGCATGGTCGACGGTGTGCTCAATGGCGATCTGGACCTGGCCGCCGGCGTCTTTCCTGATCTGCCGGCCGAACTGCGGACTACACCGCTGTTTGAAGAGCATTACACCTGCCTGGTGGACCGCGACAGCCTGCCGGACAGTGGCGTGCTGGACTTGCCGACCTACCTGTCGCGGCCCCATGTATTGCTGGAGATGCGCGGCAGCGGCACTCCGGAAATCGAACGCGCCTTGAAAGCGATTCGGGAGCGGCGGCATGTGGCGATCAGCCTGCCCCACTGGGGCGTGGCGCCGCGGTTGATTCAGGGCACGGATCTGATCCTCACGGTTTCATCGCGGGGAGTCCTGGCCATTGATCAGGAGCAATTGCTGGCCGTGCCGCCGCCGTTTCATATCCCCACGTTTGCTTTTGAGTTGGCGTGGCATGCGCGGCGGGGTGGGGATGCGGGGTTGCAGTGGTTGAATGGGCAGGTGCGGGGTGTATTGTGCGATGGCCATTTATAACGGGAAACAACAGCATGCTTTCGGGACTCAATCACCTCACGCTGGCCGTCGTCGACCTGCAACGCAGCCTGCACTTCTACCACGAGCTGTTGCGCTTGCAGCTCGAGGCGACTTGGGCCAACGGCGCTTACCTCTCGCTGCCTGGGTTGTGGCTCTGTTTGTCCCTCGACCCGCTGCGCGACCCTGTGCCGGTGGTTGATTACACCCACTACGCATTCAGCACGCATGCTCGTGATTTTGATGCACTGGTTGAACGCCTCAGGGGCGCGGGTGTGCAGGAGTGGCGTGATAACCGCAGTGAGGGCGCTTCCTACTATTTTCTCGACCCTGATGGGCACAAGCTCGAGGTTCACGTCGGCGATCTGGCTTCGCGCCTGCAAGCCTGTCGTGAAAAACCTTACGCAGGCATGAAGTTTTACCCATAACGCCGGAACGTGCAGAATCCCTCCACCTCAACCCTCCGTCAGAGTCACGCCCATGACCCCATCCTTGCTGCTCGCTGTCCTTGCTTCAGGATTCATCTATGGCATTACGCCCGGTCCGGGCGTGCTGGCGGTGTTTGGCATCGGTGCCTCCCGTGGTCGCCGTGCCGGGGCGGGTTTTTTGTGCGGGCATTTGCTGGGGGATGTGGTGTGGTGCAGCACCGCGCTGATTGCGATTGTCGGCGCGCGCGAGGTCGGCAGCACGGCATTCGACGTGCTCGGCATGCTCAGCGGGTTGTATCTGTTCTGGCTCGGCTGGCGCGCGATTCGCACCCAGCGTCGCAACAGTGATGCGCCCCAGGGCGCGGCGCGGCATCCGTTTTGGCACGGCATCCTGTTTGGCCTGACCAATCCCAAGGCGTACCCGGTGGCAGTCGCGACGTTCACGGCATTACTCTCCAGCCGCGCCGAATTGCTGACTTGGGCGATGCTGCCGTCGCTGATTTTCCTGAGCTTTGTAGGCGGCCTGCTGGCCTACGCGATTCTGATCGGCGTGGTCGGCGCCCAGCGTGTGCGCACGGTGTATCAACGCCACGAAATATTGATCACTCGGCTGTGCGGTGTGATGTTCATCGGCTTTGCTATCAATGCTCTGGCCCATGCGTTGCCGGGCCTGTTTGGTAGCAAATCTGCCTGAAGCGAAGGTGACCGTTCGTCGCACTGACAAGTTTTTTCTAAACCTTTGCTGCCCTGAAAATTCGAATTCAGGGCGAGGTGTTTGTCCTCGCACCTATTTTTGCCCTGGAGGAACCCATCATGAGCCGCATGGCTATCCGGTTACGCACCGCCAGTTTCGCGATGCTGCTGGGCCTCGGCGCCAGCAATGCCTTCGCCCAGTCGCCTGCTGAATTCATCGAGCAGGCTTCGGCCAAAGGCATGGCCGATATCGAAACCAGTCGCATGGCCCACTCCAAAACCTCGTCCCAGGAAATCAAGGACTACACCATCGAGGTGATCAACGAGCGCACGCTGGCCAACCAGCACTTGGCAGCCATCGCCAAGAAGCTCGATCTGCCCGTGGCGCCGCGCGAAAAGATTGTCGACAAGGCCGAAACCCTGATGCCCGAACTCAAGGACGGCGACTCGTTCGACGCCGCCTACACGGCGCAGCAGGTCAAGGAAAACGAAGACGCCATCGCCCTGTTCAAGCGCGAGGGCGCGGCTTCCAGCGTTCCCGAGATAAAGGCACTGGTGGATGAGACATTGCCCAAGCTGGAGGAGCGTCTGCAAAAAGCGCGTGCGTTGGCGTCGACTTATGGCAAGGGTCACCAAGGCGACGGTTGAGACGCCGGCCTGAAATGAAAAACGGCGGTTGGAGCAGATCCAACCGCCGTTTTTTCATGCCTGGTTCAAGTCGGTTCTGACCTGTGCCCCATCGTCTGCAGCCATGCCGCAACTGCTGTTCAAGCTGACGGTGCCGGTTTTGCCGATGCTGCGGTATTCCTGGCGTAGTTTTTCCAGCTCTTTGCGGTCCAGGCCATCCAGGCTCAGCACCGCGTTCTGCGCGTCCTTGGAGACGCGCAGCAGCTCATCGATCTTGATGTGCAGGATGTCATTGTCGCGGTTTTGCGTGTTCTGGATCAGGAACACCATCAGAAACGTGATGATGGTGGTTGAGGTATTGATGATCAGCTGCCAGGTGTCGTTGTAGTGGAAGTACGGCCCGCTCAGGCTCCACAAGCAAATCAATGCGACGGCCGCATAGAACGTCCGGGCACTGCCTGCCCAGCGGGACAGGGATTGTGAGATGGCGGCGAATTTCATGACCTTTTTCCTTTGAAGTGGGTGATGAACATATCGACCGTGACTGGTTCGTGAAATTTCTTTTTACAATTAGCCTCCCACGCCAGTTGAGGCTTTTTTGATGCTCTTTTAGGAAACGGCTTACTGCGCGTTGCTGCGTCACATCCAAGACTGGGCTTTTGCCTGGATATTGCCCATGCCCAATGACAGCGCCTGTGAGCTGAGCGCGCTCTATCAAAAAACCGACGAGCATTTTTATTCCGCAACCTGCTTGCCGTATCGCTGCTATGGCTCGTGTGTCAGCACCTATTTCATCGATGAGAGCGACGGCCCGCAGAACCTGCTCATCGTTCGGTTGGGCTGCGTACCGTCGAGCGCTGAACTGGCCGCTGCGCTGGCTTTGATCCGCCGTACCACGCTGCCGATACGCCTGGTGATGCACGAGCAAAAGGTTGAGACGTTACGCGAGCTGCTCACGGGCCTTGGCTTTCGTGCTGCAGACGTGACCAGCGCAATGGCCCTTCAATTGCTACCGTTTACGTCAATGCAATGCAACGGCGCGGTGCAGATCAGCCTGACCCGCAACCTCACGCAATGGGCCGTCCCGCTTGTCAGTGCGTTCTCGTCGACCCCCGTAGAGGTCGCGCATTATCAACAGCGGCACGAACGGGCCCTTGAGGCGGGTGAAGCGCTGTACCACTTCGTGTTGTCTGCCGACGGCCAGGTAGCTTCTTCGTTGACGTTGTCGATGTGTGACGGGGCGGCGCGCATCAACGATTTTGGCACCGTCGCGGGTTTTCGCGGTAAAGGCTATGGCACTCGATTGATCCAGACAGCCCTGCTTCATGCCTGGCGCCTGGGCGGGCGGTTCTGTTTTCTGGAGGCGACTTCAGCGGCCACATCGCTCTATCGAGCCTTGGGTTTCGAGCGGCTGTTCGATTATCAGACCTTCGTGCGGGGCCCGGTTGCACAGGCGTAGTCAGAATCCCATGTTGGTCTGGTTGCGGTTTTCGAGCGTCAACAGATACTGCTTGGCCTCGAGTCCTCCGGCAAACCCGGTCAAGGTGCCCGATGCGCCAATGACGCGATGGCACGGCGCAATGATCGAGATGGGATTGCGACCGTTGGCAGCGCCTACTGCGCGAACGGCAGTAGGGTTGCCGATCTGCCGCGCAATCTGGCTGTAGCTGCGGGTTTCGCCGAAGGGAATGGTCAGCAGCGCTTGCCAGACCTGCTTCTGGAAAACGGTGCCGGCGAAATCCAGTTCCAGTTCGAAGTGGTTGCGCGTTCCGGCGAAGTATTCGTGCAACTGGCGCTGGGTTTCCAGCAGCACCGGGTTATCGCGGGCTTCGATCAGATTATCCAGGCGTACACGGTTGGCGCGCTCTGTTTCCCACAGGATGGCCGCGAGCTTGCCGGCGCGCGCCACCAGGGTGAGTTGGCCGACGGGCGAGGGCATGAGGATGTATTCGTGAGACATCAGCACGCTCCTGGGTCAATGGCCCTTCTGCAGTACCTTGAGTGCTGCCGATGCCAGAAAACCTGAACGGCTTTTTTCTTCCGGATGGTGCAGCACATAGTCATCAATGCGATTGAGCAGATAGCCAGGCAAGGTGATGTTGAGTTTTTGCGCCTTGCCCAAATAGCGGGTGACATCGATGTCCACCACTGCCCAGGTGCAGCCGGCGTATTGGGGGTTGGCGGCATGCACGGTGACTTTTTGCGCGCCGGGAATCGGCGAGCCGTCTTCGGCAAGGATTTCGAAGTGCCCTTCAATGGCTTCGCGGGCCATGGCCATGGCGTCGTCCAGGTCGTCGCCGGCCGAATAGCAGCCAGGGATATCCGGGACTTCCACGCCCCAGGCGTGGTCTTTGTCACCGGTTGAAATTGCGATGGGGTACAGCATGTTTTTGTCCTCCACAGACGTTTAACTCAGCAGAGCCTGTTTCAAAATGCTCTTGGCGGTCTTGTCCAACAGATCCTTTTTTGGATGAGGAATCGTCACCAGTCCCGGCTTGGTCGGGTGCTTGTAGTGATGATGACTGCCTCTGATACGCACCAGGTACCAGCCATCCGCAACGATATGACCTATCAAATATCGACTGTCCACAACACCTCCTTGTGGCGTGTGTTGGTGGTGACTATAACCACAGAAAATAAAATATCAACACTCTACCTACCGGAAGTTGATGAGCGGTATTTCGGTGAGTGGTCACTGCAGTGTATGAGCGCCTGGGAACAACGCTGGAGAGAGATATTGCGAGGTTTTGCTACGCAGGCGAAGCGTCTAGTGCGTTGCCGCGAGCGAAAACGGAATGCGCAAGGCACCGATAGGCCCGGTGCGCGTGCCACACATTTCGTCATGCACGCACTGCTGCACCAGCACACAGGGGAATGGCGGAACGCGCTGCAAGAGGTCGCGCAAGTGGGTGGTGGAGCGCAGGCGCAGGGTTTTGCCATGATCGTCCAGCAAGGTCAGTTCACCGTCATCGAGTGTCACACGAGCAATGTAGAAGCCGCCCTCCAGCGACAGCAGCTCCAGCTCCCGTATTGCGCCTTTCTCGGCCAGTTCGGTCAGCATTTGCACATTCATGATTCACCCTCGCGTTCAGGTTTATTGGCGACGAAAGAACAACGTGACCTGGCCCCACTCAACGCCGAACTTGGACATGCTCGAGCGGTTGATCAGCGTGTCTTCATCCATCAGGTACATCCAGTCGTCAAAACTGACTTCATACACCGAGCCATCCACCGGCAGGTTGAGCCG
Source organism: Pseudomonas sp. MH9.3 (assembly GCF_034354675.1). NCBI lineage: Bacteria > Pseudomonadati > Pseudomonadota > Gammaproteobacteria > Pseudomonadales > Pseudomonadaceae > Pseudomonas > Pseudomonas sp. MH9.3. The sequence goes on from NZ_CP133785.1 coordinate 5,230,629, forward strand.
GTAGCGCCAGCGCAGTGCATTGCCGGCCACTTCGCCGATGGCGTCGCCCACCACATCACCGGCGCGTCCACGCCAGCGCCCAGGGCCATCGGGGGTGAGCGTCCACACCCGCTGCTGACGCGTGCCATCGCTGTACAGGAAGCGTTCGTCAAGGATCAGCGCATTGCCCTCGCGCCTGCTGGTGATGTCTACCTCGAAACGCTTGGCCACTTCGCCCGAGCGCTTCTCGAATATGCCCCAGGCCTTGACGGGCTTGCTGAAGAAACGCTGCAGATCCAATTGCGGTTGCTGATTGGCATAGTGCTCGACGCCCACATGGGCGCAGCCGCCCAGGCTCAATATCAGCAACAGTGAAACCAGAAGGCGCGGCATGGCCTGGCTCCTCGACCGCGCGCGGCGTATTACCGGCGCTCAAGGGTTGATGGTTGTACAAAATTATTGGTTTGTACAGGTCTTGAAGGGCAGTCTGACGCTTGACTCAAATCGCAGCCATAAAAAAACCGGCCATTCGGACCGGTTTTTCTGCATCTTCCGTCAACATTTTGCGACGTCGGACTCAAAAAGAGTGGAGCGGGTAGAGGGAATCGAACCCTCAACTAAAGCTTGGGAAGCTTTCGTTTTGCCACTAAACTATACCCGCTCAAAGCGGCTGACTTTGTACCAGATGTTCGCCGCGATTTGAAGTTTTTCTTCAAAAATGTATGAGTTCACTGTCGCGTCCACAGGGACGGCATTTCAGATTGCGAATGCCTGCTGCGTCCGTTCCTGCTGACCTCTCAACCGGTTCAATGGCCGCTCCCCTTTCAAGAATCCCACCACCGCCTCCTGGCTGTCCCGGCATGCCGCCTTGTGCTCCATGTCGAGGAAATGCCCGGTTGCCTGAATCGTGCTGAAGCTGCTGTGCGCCACGTGCTGTCCGAACAACCGGGCATCCTGGGGGCAGGTGTATTCGTCCCATTCGCCATTGATGAACAGCACCGGTATGTCGATGGCCTTGGCCGCCTTGAGATAACACTGTCGATCACCGTCCAGCATCCGGCGGATGTGAAAATGCATCTGCCCGTATTCGTGCTCGGCCAGGCTGCTGACGTGCTTGTAATTGAAGCGTTTGAACAGTGACGGCAGGTGCTTGCCGAGGGTGCTGTTGACCAGATGGCCGACGCGGTGGCGGTCGCGGTTGCCGAGGTAATCGGCGCCGCGCTCAAGATAGTCACGCATGGGCGCGTTGATCACCGGGGAGAACGAGCTGATCACCGCCTTTTCCACGCGCCGGGGCCGCTGGGACAAGGCCACCAGCGCCGCCGTGCCGCCCCAGGAGAAAGACAGCACGTGTTCGGCGGCGAAGTGGTCGATGAGTTCCAGCAGGATCCGGCCTTCGACTTCCTTCGTCAGCATGTGCTCATGGCGGTTGTGGATTCGGGAACGACCGGCGTAGGGCTGGTCATACAGAACCACATTGAATTGCGGGTGCAGGCTTTTCACGGTCTGGGCGAAGGAGGCCGTGGTGGCCATCGAGCCGTTGACCAGGACGATGGTCTTTTCAGCCGCGTCCGCGCGGTAGAACTCCGTGTAAACCCGATACTGACCCTGTATATCCAACACAGCGATTTCTGGCGTCATGTCGTAAGACTCCTGGCAAGCGGGTAGAGCGCGTAAACCACTCTGCACGTGCTTTATGACAGGCAGGCAATGCTGACACGGCCTCAGACGTGCTGAATCTCTTGCGGGTGCAACGGGCGATACTCGCCGGGCGCCAGCGCGCTATCCAGCTCAAGCGGCCCCATGCGCTCGCGGTGCAAGGCCAGTACCTTGTTGTCGAAGTGTCCGAACATGCGTTTTACCTGGTGGTAACGACCTTCGATGATGCTCAATCGCGCGGTTCTCGGCCCGAGCAACTCCAGCTCGGCCGGCTGGGTGGTGAGGTCTTCGAAGGCAAAGTACAGGCCGGCCTTGAACGTCACCGCGTACGCGTCGCCGATGGCCTGCTCGGTTTCCACCCGGTAAACCTTGGGCAGCTTGGTCGTCGGTTGCGTCAGGCGCCGCGACCACTGGCCGTCGTTGGTGAGCAGCAGCAGGCCGGTGGTGTTGAAGTCCAGGCGACCGGCGATATGCAACTCATGCTTGTCCGGTTCATCCAGCAGGTCGAGGACCGTGGGGTGTTGCGGGTCCGACGTGGCGCTCACGCAGCCCCGGGGTTTGTGCAGCATGAAATAGCGCGCCGGTTTACCGGCTTGCACCACCTCATCGTCCACGCACACCCGGCTGAATTCGCGCACGTCGTGATGCGGATCGCTGACCGCCACCCCATCGACGCTCACCCGCCGTTCCACCAATAACAGGCGTACCTGTTTGCGATTAAAGCGCGGCAGGTTGCTGAGCAAGCGATCAACGCGCATCGGGATTGCGCAATTGTTCGTCCACCTGGGCGCAACGCGGGCACAGGCAGGCCTTGTTGCGTAATTCATCGGGAAGGGCCTGCAGCAGCGCCGGGTCGATGCTGACGCTGAAGCACCAGCAGGCCATGCCTGCGGTGCGCGGGTCGGCCAGGGTGCAATCATTGCGGGCGCCGCAGGCGGGGCAGAGGGAGGGTGTGGTCATGGGGCTGGCGGTATCGAGCAAGGTTGCCTTGCACGATACAGCGCCCACCCGCGCCAGGCTACTTACAGCTTGAACTTGCTCACCAGCAGATTGAACGAGGTCGCCAGGCGTGAAAGGTCCTGGCTGGAAGCGTTGGTCTGGTTGGCACCGGCGGCGGTCTGGGCCGACAGGTCCTGGATGTTCAGCAGGTTGCGGTCGACCTCGCGGGCCACCTGAGCCTGCTCTTCGGACGCGGAGGCGATCACCAGATTGCGTTCGTTGATCTTCGCCACGCTGCTGGTAATCCGCTGCAACGCGTTCCCGGCGTTCTGCGCCAGGGTCTGGGTATTATTGGCCCAGGTGAGGCTCTTGTTCATCGCCGCCACGGCATCGTCGGCGCCGGCCTGTACTTCGCCGATCATTTTTTCAATGTCCACGGTGGAGGTCTGGGTGCGATGGGCCAATGCGCGCACCTCGTCGGCGACCACCGCAAAACCACGGCCCTGCTCGCCCGCGCGCGCCGCTTCGATGGCCGCGTTGAGCGCCAGCAGGTTGGTTTGGTCGGCGATGCCGCGAATCACATCGATCACTTTGCCGATTTCGCGAACCTGATTGGCGAGGTCGGCGACCGATTGCGTCGAGTCGTTGATTTCCACCACCATCGAGCTCATGCCGGAAACAGCCTGTTGCACCTGCTGCTGGCCTTCTTCAGCCTCTGTGGTGGCCTGGCTCGAAGCCTCCGAGGTGGACACGGCGTTGCTGGCCACTTCGTCGACGGCTGCGGTCATCTGGTTGACGGCGGTGGCGGCTTGCTGGATTTCGTCGTTCTGGCGGGTGAGGCTGCGCGTGCTCTCGTCGGTCACCGCGCTCAGCTCTTCAGCAGAGGATGCCAGTTGATCCGAAGCATTGGCGATTTCCAGTAGTGTGCTTTTCAATCCGCTCTGCATATCCGAAATTGCCATCAGCAGTTGACCGGCTTCATCGGTGCGATCGGTGAGGATCGCGTGGGTCAGGTCGCCCTTGGCGATCCGCTGGGCGCTTTCCACGGCCTGGGCGATAGGCCGCGTGATCAGTCGCGTGATCAGCAGGCCGACCGTGATAGCGATGATAAAGGCCAGCACGATACCGCCGATCATCCAATTCATGGCGCTGCTGCGCAGGTCATCGGCGGCGGCCGAGCCTTCTTTGATCTGGCGGTTGTTGGAATCGATCATGACGCGGATCAGTTCGCGGGCCTGCCTGAACATTTCGTTGTTGGTGCCGTTGAGTAGTGCTCGTGCCTGTTCGGTCTGGCCAGCGTCGAGCAATGCAACGATGCGTTCGGAGTTGCTGATATAGCCGGGCAACATCTGATCAAACTTGTCCCCAGCGGCGCGTTCGTCATCTTCCAGCGGTGTCGCGCGGTAAGTGGCGTAAGCGCTCAGGCCGGCCTTGAGTTGATTGGCAACATCTTGACGCACGCGCTCACGATCTTCACGCGCAACGTCGCCATTATTGGCGTCCATCAACCGGTACAAGCCACGGTTGTGTGACACCAGGCCATTGAGGGTCGCTGCAGTGTTGCTGACCGAGACCAGATTGTTGGAAAACGTTAAATCGAGGGCCGAAGCCAGACGGATCACGCCTTTGATGCCCAGTGCGCCAACGCCCAGGGTAATAAACGCACACATTACAAATGAGAGCAGCAGTTTGGTTGAAATCTTCATGGCGGAAATCCGAGGGTATAAGAGTAGGATGCTCGCTCTAGAGCCTCCGTGCTGTTGTGCGATGGCATAGTGACATTATCGAATTATTTAAAGTTTCATTTCGTCCAGAAATGTTCCGTTATTCAATGATCAAGTCGACCAGCGGTGAGGCAATATTCAAGCCAGTCGGGCGTTCAAAGGAGATGTATCAAGCTATTACCAAAACGCACCAGATTCAGTTTTTGATGTCAGATATTTCGTCATTCAGTGAAGGCTGAATGCCGCTCTCCAGCGTCGCTGGAGGTGCTCTTCCGCGGTCCAGGAGGCCGCCATGTATCGACGACTGCTGCTTGCTGCATTGCTCGGCGTGACGCTTTCCGGCTGTGTGCCCTATTACGAGGGCACCACCACCTACTACCGCTCCGAGGTCTACACCGAGCCGGCGCCTGTGTATTACTACGGCGGCGGCCCGGCGTATCAGTACCGGCGGGATTACTACCCGGCCCCGCGCTACTACACCCCGGCCCCTCGCTACTACCAACCGTCGCCGCGCTACTACGGGCCGCGCGCCGGATACCGGCCTTACCCGAATCAGGGTTGGGGTGACCGTTGGCATAACGGTGGACGAGGACGCGGCGGTGACCATGGCGGAGGGCGTGGCGGCCATCGATGAATGCTCTATTAACGGAAACGGCGCCCAAGGCGCCGTTTTTTTATGCCTACCGTTTGTCGGTACTGTCAGAATTAACAGGTATCTTATAAGACTCAAATGGACTTCACTGGGGACGGCCGTTGTGCCCTTGAAATGCCCAGGGAAATGGATGGAACTCTAAAATGATAAGAAACGTGATTTGTCTGTATTTGCTTATGGTTGGCGGGTTCGCCCAGGCCCACGACGAGTTTGGCTGTCCTTACCCATCGACAATCAGGTATGTCGAAGGCTTTTTCCTGACGTCCGATATGCGTTTGCCCTGGCAGAGTTCTAAAGTCCAACACCGGGATTTTGTCGACCGTTTCATTGGTGCGATTTTCATCCCGGAGAAGGATCAAGAGCGCGAAAACGGTCGCTTGGATAAGTGCGTTTACCGTACCGGCAGCGGCCAGAGCGTGGCGTTGCGCCCAGGAAAAGCTGACGTAGTCGAAGCCTTTTCATTGACAAGCACCTTGCACTGGCAGATCGCCAAGGACCCGCTTGAACAAGAAGTGTATATCTGCCAGGACAGTCAGCCTGACAACTGTGCATTCACACTCTCGAAGCCGAGGCTATAACTGTCAGAAGTAGGAAAAATCCGCCAGGGGATGTCGTCCCTCCCACGCCTTGTGAAAATGCGCCTGCACCACGGCTTCTGGCACTGTGTTGATATCGGGCCAGTGCCAACGGGGTTTCTGATCCTTGTCGATCAATCGCGCGCGAACACCTTCACTGAATTCCGGATGGCGGCAGCAGTTCAGCGTCATGGTGTACTCCATCTGGAACACCTCGGCCAGCGACAGGTGGCGTGCGCGCTGCAGCTGTTCCCACAGCAGATGTGCGGTCAGCGGGCAGCCTTCGCTGAGGGTCTTGCTGGCGCGGCTCAGCAGCGGGTCAGCGTGATCACTTAGCTGGCTCAAGGCGCGCCACGCACAGCGCACATCGCCCACGTCCAGCCAGTCGTCGATTTGCGCCCGGCGTGGCAGCCATTGCGCTTCGGGCTGCTGGTCGACGGCCTCCCGGGCCAGGGCCTTGAGCAGGCTGTTGAGTTGCATCGCGCTCTGTTCCTGCCAATTGAGTTGCAGCAGGCTTTCGAGCAGTTCGTCTTGCTGATCGTCGCGCAGGAAACGGTCGGCCAGACCCAGGTCCAGAGCGTCGCGGCCATTGATGTGCGCGCCGGTCAGGCCCAGGAACAGGCCGAGTTTGCCGGGCAGGCGCGACAGGAAGCGGCTGGCGCCTACGTCCGGGTACAGGCCGATGCTGATCTCCGGCATGGCCAGACGGCTGCCGGGCGTAACGATGCGTACAGACGCACTTTGCAGCAGGCCCATGCCGCCGCCCAGTACGTAGCCATGGCCCCAGCAAAGCACCGGCTTGGGATAGGTGTGCAGACGGTAGTCAAGGCGGTACTCGGCGGCGAAAAACTGCGCGGCCAGGGCCGGTACTTCGCCGGGTTGCTCAAGGCACGCCTGGGCCAGGCTGCGCACTTCGCCACCGGCGCAAAAGGCCTTGGGTCCGTTGCCGCGCAGCAGCACGCAGACGATGTTGGGGTCTTTGGCCCAGGCCTCCAGGCGTTCGCCAAGGCCCAGAATCATGGGCAGGGAAAGGGCATTGAGGGATTTTTCAGCGTCCAGGCTGGCGATGCCGATACGGGCGCCGCCGCTGCCGGTCAGCTCTTCGAAGTGCAGATTCATCGTGACCTCAAATCGAGAAGGTGAAGCATCAGTATGATCGCTCCACGGGAAAGTGCCGGTGGTGTGTCAGATCAATTGACAAGCGGGGGCACGTTTCCTAGGGTTCGCCCATTCTTTTTCTGCACGATGAACCCAACATGACCGACGGCGACCGTATCAAACTCGAGCCCAGCTGGAAGCACGCCCTGCGTGAGGAGTTCGACAAGCCCTATATGGCCCAATTGCGCGAGTTTTTGCGTCAGGAACATGCGGCCGGCAAGGAAATCTACCCACCGGGCCCGCTGATTTTCAACGCCCTCAACTCCACGCCGCTGGACAAGGTCAAGGTCGTGATCCTCGGCCAGGACCCTTATCACGGTCCCGGCCAGGCCCATGGCCTGTGTTTTTCGGTGCAGCCGGGCGTGCCGGCACCGCCGTCGCTGGTCAACATCTACAAAGAACTCAAGCGCGACCTGAATATCGACATTCCCAACCACGGCTATCTGCAAAGCTGGGCTGACCAGGGCGTGCTGATGCTCAATACCACCATGACGGTGGAACGCGCCAGCGCCAATGCGCATGCGGGCAAGGGCTGGCAGTTCTTTACCGATCGGATTATCGAAGTGGTCAGTGAGCATCAGCCGCATCTGGTGTTCCTGCTGTGGGGCGCCCATGCCCAGGGCAAGCAGAAGCTGATCGATGCCACCAAGCATCTGGTACTGACCTCGGTGCACCCGTCGCCCTTGTCGGCGTATCGCGGGTTTCTGGGCTGCGGTCACTTCAGCCGCACCAACAAGTTTCTTGAGCAGAATGGCGAGGCGCCAATTGACTGGCGGCTGCCGCCGATCTGAAGCCGGCGGCAGAAAAACGTCGAAGTTTTCACATGTTGTCGGGTTGGCGCTCCCAGCGCCGAAACAACGGCTCGGCCAAAAACAGCACGAACAACAAGCGCATCACCTGCATCGCCGTCACCAACGGCACCGACAGTTGCAAGGTCTCTGCGGTGAGGCTCATTTCCGCAATGCCGCCGGGCATCATGCCCAGGGTCAGTGAGCGCAGGTCCAATTGGGTCAGGGCGCTCAGCCCTACCGCCGCCAGTGTCGCCAGCGCCATGGTCAAGGCCGTGCCGATCAGGGTGCGGCCCATGAAGGAGGGCGCACGGCGAAAAAACTGACGGTTGAAGTGGCAGCCCAAACCACTGCCGATCAGCCACTGGCCAACCTGACTGCCGCCGTCAGGCAGGCCAATGTGCAGGTCCCAGGTCACGCTGGCAATGGCACTTACCAGCAACGGCCCGAACAGCCAGGGGTTGGGTTGGCGCAAGCGTTGCCAGCCCCAGGCGACCAGCGCGCCTACCGGGAACAGCAGGGCCAGCCAGGCCCAGTCGACGGGTGCCGGATGAAACTGTGGCGCACCGCCGCCCAGTAAATACTTGAAGATCGCCGGGATACACAGCACCACCACCAGCACGCGCAGGCTTTGCCCGGCGGCCACCCGGCTGAGCACGGCACCATTGCGTGCGCCGAGGTTGACCATCTCACCGGAACCGCCCGGCATGCTGGAGAAAAACGCAGTGGCGCGGTCTTCGCCGCTGCGCCGCATCAACCACACGCCGACCACGCTCGACAGGCTGGTGATCAAGGCACCGAAGAAAATCAGCCCGAAGTGGCTCATCACCTGCTCGATCACCACCGGGGTGAAATGCAGGCCGATGCCGATGCCCACCACCCATTGGCCGCACTTGCGCCCGCCGGGAATCTCGGCCAACTGCCAGGGCGTGAGGCAGCGCACCAGGATGATCGCCAGCAACGAGCCAACCATGTACGGCAAAGGCCAGCCGACGAGGCTGGCCAGGTAACCACCGGCCAGGCCGACCAGTGGTGTTCCCCACCATTGCTTGAAGGTGACGTCAGACATCGGCCAGGGCACGACGCTGCAGGGCGCGTTTACGGTAGATGCGGATCAGCGGGAACATCAGCATCAACGCGGTCAGTACCCACACACCCAGGGTGATCGGGCTCGACCAGAGAATCTCCAGCGCACCGTTGGAGATCGACAGCGCCCGGCGCAGGTTCTGTTCCATCAAACCGCCAAGGATGAAGCCCAGCAGCACCGGCGACAGCGGGAAGTCCAGCTTGCGCAGGATATAACCGAAGATACCGATACCCACCATCAGGAACAGGTCGAAGGTGGTGGCGTGAACCGCGTATACACCGATCGCGGTGATGATGGCGATCACCGGCACCAGCGCCCAGTTAGGCACGGCGAGGATGCGCGTGAAGATACGGATCATCGGAATGTTGAGGATCACCAGCATGATGTTGGCGATGAACAGCGAGGCGATCAGGCCCCAGACGATGTCCGGTTGCTGTTGGAACAGCAGCGGGCCCGGGGTGATGTTGTACAGCGACAGGGCGCCGATCATCACCGCGGTAGTGCCTGAACCGGGCACACCGAGCGTCAGCATCGGCACCAGCGCGCCGCAGGCGGAAGCGCCGATGGCGGTTTCCGGCGCAGCCAGACCGCGCATGTCGCCCTGGCCGAATTTGCCGCTGGCGCCGGCGATACGCTTCTCGGTCATGTAGGCAACCGCCGAGGCCAGCGTGGCACCCGCACCCGGCAGCACGCCCATGATGAAGCCCAGCAGGCCGCAACGGATGTTGACGACGAAGACCGCACCGGCTTCCTTCAGGTTGAACATCATGCGTCCGGTGGCCTTCACCGCTTCCTGGCCGCGGTGGGTTTTTTCCAGCAGCAACAGGATCTCACTGATGGAGAACAGGCCCAGCACCAGCACGACAAACTGGATGCCGTCGGTGAGGTGGATGTTGTCGCCGGTAAACCGGTACACGCCGCTGTTGGCGTCGATACCCACTGCTGACAGGAACAAGCCCATCAGCGCCGCCACAAAGGTCTTCAACGGCTTATCGCCGGCCATGCCGCCCAGGCACACAATCGCGAATACCATCAGGACAAAGTATTCAGCGGGGCCGAAGGCGATCGCCCATTTGGCCAGCAGCGGCGCAAACAGCACCATGCCGCAGGTGGCGATAAACGCGCCGATGAACGAACTCCATGCCGACAACGACAGTGCTACGCCGGCCAGGCCTTTACGGGCCATCGGATAACCGTCGAGGGTGGTCATCACAGTGGAGGCTTCGCCCGGGATGTTCAGCAGGATCGAGCTGATACGGCCGCCGTATTCGCAACCCAGGTACACCGCAGCCAGCAGGATCAACGCCGACTCCGGCGGCAGGCCCAGGGCGAAGGCGATAGGGATCAGCAGCGCTACGCCGTTGATCGGGCCCAGGCCCGGCAACAGGCCGACGACGGTACCGATCAAGGTGCCGCACAGGGCGGTCACCAGGTTATACGGGCTCAGCGCGACGCCGAAACCCTGGCCCAAATAGCCAAAAGTATCCATATCAGTTCTCCAGAACGTCGAGCAGGCCGAGGGGCAGCGGCACATCCATGGCTTTATCGAACAGCAGATAAAGGCCGACAGCCATCAAGGTCACGATCACCACGCTGGGCAGCCAGCGGCCGCCGTACAGGCGCGCCATCGGGATGCCGATCAGCATGCTGCTGAGAATGAAACCCAGGGGTTCGAAGGTGCCGGCAAACACGATCAGCAGCGCAACGCAGAGGCCGATCTTGACCAGGGTTTCGCGGTCCAGCGCCGGTTCTTCTTCGGTGTGCCGGGTGGGTTGCGGGCGAAACAGCATATAGATCAGGCCCAGGCTCATCAGCCCGAGCATCAGCAGCGGGTAGGCGCGAGGCCCGACCGGCTCGTAGGAAAACGCCGCCTGATACGGCCAGGCCATCAAGGCCAGGCCGGCGCAGACCAGCAGCATCATCGCGGCGAAAATGCGTTGTAAGAGCATGGGAAACTCCAAGGCCACTTCGGCAGGCTTGCCGAAGTGGCGTTACATGACGGGCGTTTACTGGATCAGGCCGAACTCTTTGGCCAGCACTTTGTAGTCAGCCACCTGTTTTTTCACGTAGGTGTCCAGCTCCGGACCGGTCATGGCAAACGGGAACAGCTCGCGCTGATCACGCAGCTTGGCGAATTCTTCGGACGCCAGCAGCTTGTCGAAGGCTTCTTTCCACCAGGCGTAGTCGGCATCACTGACCTTTGGCCCGAGGTAGAAACCGCGCACCACCGGCCAGACAATGTCGTAGCCTTGCTCTTTAGCGGTGGGGATATTCTTCATTTCCGGCTCATCCAGACGCTGCTCGGAGAACACCGCCAGCAGGCGCATGTCACCGCTGAGGATGTGCGGCATGGAGTCGGAGATGTCGGTGCTGCCCACCTGGATGTGACCACCGAGCAAGGCAGTGGCGATTTCACCGCCGCCCTCGAGGGCCACGTAGCGCAGCTCGCGCGGATTGATTCCGGCAGCCTTGGCGATCAGCGCGGTTTGCATCCAGTCCTGACTGCCCACGGTGCCGCCGGAACCGATCACCACGCTGCCCGGATCTTTCTTCAAGGCTTTTACGAGATCATCGAGGTTCTTGTAGGGAGAATCGGCTTTTACTGCGATGGCCCCGTAGCTGGTGCCCACCGCCGCCAGCCAGCGCACGGCGTTTTCATCGAAACGTCCGAACTTGCCCTGGGCCAGGTTCAACAGCGAACCGCTGGACCAGGCAACCAGTGTGCCGGCGTCGCCAGGGCGCTGGGCGACCACGGCGTTGTAGGCCACCGCACCGACGCCGCCGGGCATGTAAGTCACGCGCATCGGCTTGCTCAGCAGCTTCTCGTTGACCAGCGCGCTTTGCGCCAGCTTGCAGGTCAGGTCAAAACCACCGCCGGGGGAGGCCGGGGCGATGCACTCCGGGCGCTTGGGCTCGTCGGCGGCCAGCAGTTGGCCGGCGAACAGCATGCAGCCGGCGGCGAGGGCCAGTTTACGCAGTGAAAGGGTCATGGGTTTCTCCGTCATTGTTGTTATGAGTTGCTTACCAGAGTGCGACGCTGTAGCTCACCAGCACGCGCATTTCATCCGCATCACGGGCTGAATAGTTGGAGCGGTAAGTGGCGTTACGCAGGCGCACCGCCACATCCTTGAACGTGCCACTTTGCACCACGTACTTGATCTCGCTGTTGCGCTCCCATTCCTTGCCGGTCTCGCCGTTCCTCAGCCGGATGTTGTCACCCGACAGGTAACGGCTCATGAAGCTCAGGCCGGGAATGCCCAGTTTGGCGAAGTCGTAGTCGTAACGGGCCTGCCAGGAGCGCTCTTCGGCGCCGGCAAAGTCGTTGATCTGTACGAAGTTGACCAGGTACGGGTCGCTGCCATCCACGTAGGGGAACGCGCTGTCGCCGGACATGCGCTGGTAACCGGCGCTGAGCTTGTGGCCGTTGAGGGCATAGCTGAACAGGCCGCTGAGGGAGGTGTTGTCGATCTTGCCGCCGCGGGCGGCGCCGGTGTCGTCGCTGATGGCCAGCCGCAGGTCGGCGCCGAACGTGCCGGGGCCCATGGGACGGGCGGCGACCAGGCCGAGGAAGTGCTGACGGTAGACATCGTCGAGCTGGGCGAAGTGGTAGCTGCCGGTGATCTTGTCGGCGAATTTATAGTCCACGCCACCGAAGTTGAAGTGCTTGCCGGTGGCGCCGCTGAGGAAGCGGCTGTTCTTGTTGTTGAGGGCGATGTCCTCATAGTTGCTGTCGTCGCGGTCCTTGGCCTTGTCGAGGCGGCCGCCGGTGAACGTCAGGTTCTTGAGTTCCCTGGAGGTCAGCAGGCCGCCGTTGAAGGTCTGCGGCAGGATGCGCCCGTCGTTGGGCTTGAGGATCGGCAGTTCGGGCATCAACGCACCGATTTTCAGCTCGGTGGCGGACACTTTCACCTTGCCCGTCAGGCCCAGCTTGGAATATTCGTTGGCGGCGCGGCCATCGTCATGGGTGGGCAAGAGGCCGGTGCCGGTGCGGTCGGGGCTGGAGTCGAGCTTGACGCCGAGCATGCCCAGCGCATCCACGCCAAAGCCGATGGTGCCGTCGGTGTAGCCCGACTGAAGGTTGAGCATGAAACCCTGAGCCCATTCATCGCGCCTGGATTGCTGGGCGCTGGTGCCGTCGCGGAAGTCGCGGTTGAAGTACATGTTGCGGGTTTCGAGGGTCGCGCTGCTGTCTTCGAAGAAGGCAGCCTGGCCGAGCGGTGAAAAACCGGCAAGGGCCGCGGCGCTGGCAAGGGCAGTGTGGGTCATGCGGGGAAAACGAACAGGCGGGCAAGCCTGGGGCTGTGTCGACAGCATCGTTGTGCACTCCGTTATTGTTCTTATTTTTGGCGAAAACGCGTCGAGGCGTTTTCGGGCGCGACGGTCAGGTCGCTCGGCGGGCAGGAACCACCGTGTTTGGATCCTAAAGCGCGAAGCTTTCGCTAACCTTTCAGTAGCCTTTCAATGTTTTCGGGCTTCACAGGCCAGGCGGCGCCTGTAAACTGCCCGGCGAAGCGTGGCATCGACCACTCCTGAATGAGGTAGAAATCCATGCGTGTCCTCTTGGTTGAAGACCATTTGCAGCTCGCCGAAAGTGTCGCCCAGGCGCTCAAGAGCACGGGTTTGACCGTCGACGTGCTGCACGATGGGGTGGCCGCCGACCTGGCCTTGAACAGCGAGGATTACGCGGTGGCGATCCTCGACGTGGGGCTGCCGCGCATGGATGGTTTTGAGGTATTGGCGCGGCTGCGCGCCCGTGGGAAAAATCTGCCGGTGCTGATGCTGACCGCGCGCAGTGATGTGAAGGACCGTGTGCATGGTTTGAATTTGGGCGCTGACGATTACCTCGCCAAGCCGTTCGAACTGACGGAACTCGAGGCGCGGGTCAAGGCGCTGCTGCGGCGCAGTGTGCTCGGCGGCGAGCGCCAGCAGGCCTGCGGCGTGCTGGTCTACGACCTCGACACGCGACGCTTTACCGTCGGCGGCGAGCTGATGACCCTGACGTCCCGCGAGCAGGCCGTGCTCGAAGCGCTGATCGCACGGCCTGGCCGGGTGATGAGCAAGGAGCAGCTCGCCTCCCAGGTCTTCGGCCTGGATGAGGAAGCCAGCCCCGACGCCATCGAAATCTACGTGCACCGCCTGCGCAAGAAGCTCGACGGCCAGCCCATTGCCATCGTGACCTTCCGAGGCCTGGGCTACCTGTTGGAAGCCCGCGATGCATAAGCCCAGCAGCCTGCGCTGGCGCCTGCTGTGGAACCTCGCGCTGTTGCTGGTGGTGCTGATGATTGCCAGTGGCTTGAGTGCTTACTGGAACGGTCGCGAGGCCGCCGACACGGCGTATGACCGCACGCTGCTGGCCTCGGCGCGCACCATCGCCGCCGGCCTGACCCAGGTCGACGGCACCCTCAGCGCCAATGTGCCCTATGTGGCGCTGGACACCTTCGCCTACGACAGCGCCGGGCGCATTTATTACCAGGTCAATGATATTGATCAGAAGCTCATCTCCGGCTACGAGCACCTTCCCGGCCCGCCGCCGGGCACGCCGCGAACTGACGACTATCCGGCCTTGGCGCGTTTCTACAACGCGGTGTATCAAGGGCAGGAAGTGCGGGTGGTCAGCCTGCTCAAGGCCGTCTCCGAGCCGAACATGAACGGCATGGCGGAAATTCGCGTGGCCGAAACCGATGAAGCACGCGTCAGCATGGCCCGCAGCCTGGCGGCCGACACGTTGTTGCGCCTGGGCATGCTGGGCGTCGGTGCACTGCTGCTGGTGTGGTTTGCCGTGAGCGCGGCGCTGCGCCCGCTGGAGCGCCTGCGTACAGCGGTGGAAGAACGCCAGCCCGACGACCTGCGCCCGCTGCCGCTGGTGGAAGTGCAGCATGAATTCGGCCCGCTGGTGCGTTCCCTCAACCACTTCACCGAGCGCCTGCGCGGCCAGTTCGAGCGTCAGGCGCAGTTCATTGCCGACGCCGCCCACGAGTTGCGCACACCGCTGGCGGCGCTCAAGGCCCGGCTTGAGCTGGGCCTGCGCAGCGACGCGCCCGCCACGTGGCGCAGCACTCTGGAGAGCGCCGCCCAAGGCACCGACCGCCTGACTCATCTGGCCAATCAGTTATTGTCCCTGGCCCGCATCGAGAACGGTGCCCGCGCGATTGCCGAAGGCGGCGCGCAGTTGCTTGACCTCAGCCAATTGGCCCGAGAGCTGGGCATGGCCATGGCACCGCTGGCCCATGCGCGCGGCGTGGCCCTGGCGCTGGAGGCCGATGAGCCGGTGTGGCTGCGCGGCGAACCGACGCTGCTTAACGAGCTTTTGAGCAACCTGGTGGATAACGCCCTGGCGCATACGCCGCCGGGTGGCAATGTAATCCTGCGGGTCATGGCGCCGGCGGTGCTTGAAGTCGAGGACGATGGCCCCGGTATCCCGCTGGATGAACGCGACCGGGTGTTCGAGCGCTTCTATCGGCGCAGTCAGCAGGGCATGGGATCAGGCCTGGGGCTGGCGATTGTCGGCGAGATCTGCCGTGCGCATCTGGCGCAGATCAGCCTGCATGATGGCGAGTTGGCGGGGTTGAAGGTGCGGGTAAGTTTTGTCGCCGGTTGAATCAGTAGAACATCGAGCGTGCTTCATCCAGCTGCGCGCGCAGGGTCTCGCTGTCGGGGTCAATGCGCAGCTTGATGATCGACGGCACGTCGGTCAACGGCACGTCAGCCAGCGGATGATCAGTGCCGCGATGGCAATACAGCACAGCTGCCTGGACGATGTCGATGTAGTCGAGCCTGGCGGAATCGCGCTCCAGGTTCAGGTATTGGCCGGGCAGCTTGGCGAGCATTTCCGGAAAGTCCCAGACGCTCAGCAGCTTGTCGCCCAACAGCGGGTGGATGCTGTCGATCACGTGGTTGAGGCTGACCGGGTCGGACAGCAACTGGTAGTGATCTTCGGCGTAGGTGAGAATCGGCAGCACGCCGATCTGGTGTACCAGCCCGCCAAGGGCGGCCTGGTCCGGCTTGAGCTGTGAGTGACTGCGGCACAGGGCGTAGCTGACGCCCGCCACTTCCAGGCTGCGGCGCCACACGTCACGCATTTTCTGTTCGACCACCTCGGAGCGGGCATGGAAGATCTGTTCCATCACCAGGCCGATGGCGAGGTTGCTGCTGTAGTTGGTGCCCAGCCGGGTAATGGCGGTGTGCAGGTTGGTGACTTCCTGAGTGGCACGCAACAACGGACTGTTTACCACTTTGATCAGGCGTGCGGACAGCGCGGTGTCGCGACCGATCACTTTGCTCAAGTGGCTGATGCTGATATCCGGGTTTTCGGCGGCCTGACGAATGTTCAGGGCCACCTCCGGCAATGTCGGCAGAACCAGGTCATCGTTATCGATGGCCTTTACCAAAGCCTGTTGGACTTTATCCGCCAGTTTGTTCATTCATGCTCTCAAGGGTGCTGCAAAAAAGTACGGTGATCAGCGCTGAATCTCTCGATCTCGATCAAGTTGATAGGGCAGGTCGAGCAGTTGCAGGGCAGGCCCTTCCAGCGAGCCCAAATGCACGTCGCCATTATCGGCAGCTTCGGCTTGCAACACCGCCAGAAGTTCAATCGACAGGTCGGCTTTTGCCGCAATCACCACTTCGCCAATCGAGCTGCCGTGGCTGGGGGAGAACAGTGCAGTGCCGGGTTCTGGGGTCTGTGTGGCATCAAGGCTCAGGCGATACAGGCGGCGTTTGAGTTTGCCCAGGTACTGCATGCGCGCGACGATTTCCTGGCCGGTGTAGCAGCCCTTTTTGAAGCTGACACCGCCCACAGCCTGCAGGTTGAGCATCTGCGGAATGAACAGCTCGCGGGTCTGTGGCATCACTTGGCCAATCCCTGCGCGGATCTGGCCCAGCAGCCATTCGTTCAAACCCGCTTGGTCAAGCTGCGCGGCCAGGTGGCTGCGTACGGCTTCAGCGTGTTCGGCAGGTGCCCAGAGTTCGGCGCGGGCAGGGGAGACGCGAATGGCGATCAGCGCATCGGTACGCGCTACGCTGTCGGTGTCGTCCGGCAGCTCGAGGCCCAGGCTGCTCAGCGCTTTATCAGCATTTGCAAGACCGAAACGAACCCAGGCGGCGCTTTCGTCGGTGAGCCTGGATTTGGAAAATACCGCGTATTTTTTCAGGTCCGCCAGTTGCGGCTCCAGCAGCTCAGTGGCCATGGCCATCAGCACGCCGTCACCCTGCAACACAATGCGAAAGCTTGATTGCATGCGGCCTTTTTGCGTGCAGCGCGCGCCAAGGCTGGCCTGGGTGTCACTCAGGTAATTGAGGTTGCAGGTGAGTTGGCCCTGCAGGAATTTGGCGGCATCGGCGCCACGGACGGCGAGAACGCCTTCGTGGGACAGGGGGCAGAAGAAAGCAGAGTCGGCCATGGGTCATCGCAGGTCAAAAAGTCATGCGTGCATCATAGAGGGGCGCCCGGCAAATGGATAGTTTCCTCGGGGCGCGACCAACGCTGGCTGTTCGGGTGCCGCCGGGCCTGTATACTTGCGCGCTATTTGAGGAGCGTTCCATGGTCGAAGACGTAGAAATCAATCGCCTCTACTGGCACAGCCGCCGCGGCATGCTTGAGCTGGATGTGTTGCTGGTGCCGTTCACCAAAGAGGTGTACGCGACGCTCGATAAGGTGGATCGTGACCTGTACGTGCGGTTGCTGGAATGCGAGGACCAGGACATGTTCGGCTGGTTCATGGAGCGCGCCGAGTCTGAAGATCCGGAGCTGCAACGCATGGTTCGGATGATCCTGGATCGTGTCCAGCCCAAGTAATCGCTTTGAATGTCGCTGGCAGGCCTCGCGGCTGCTGCTGGCGGCGTATGTCCTCGCCCAGCTGTTGGCGCTGGGCGCCTTGCTGGTGCTCGACGTGCCTTTTGCCGCTCTTGGCATGCTGGCGTGCGTGGCCCATGCCGTCTGGGTGTTGCCGCGTCAGATTCTGCTGACTCACCGTTCGTCGATTCTGGGCCTGCGCCGTGATGAAGACGGCTGGCAATTATTCAGCGCCGAGCGCGGTTGGCACAGTGTGCAGCTGCGCCCCGACAGCCTGGCGTTGCCGCTGATCGTGGTGTTGCGCTTTCGATTGCCGGGGCAATGGCGGGTACGCTCTATCTGTGTGCCCAGAGATTCGCAGGTCGCCGATGTGCACCGGCGCCTGCGCACTCGCCTGAAATTCAGCCGCCGTAGGTGGTTGGCACCAGAATAGTGTTGCGGGCCTCGGGCAGCATCTGCGGGTAGTCGAGGGTGTAGTGCAGGCCGCGGCTTTCCTTGCGTTCCATGGCTGAGCGGATCATCAGCTCGGCCACTTGGGCGAGGTTGCGCAATTCGATCAGGTCGCGGCTGACTTTGTAATTACTGTAAAACTCGTCGATCTCATCCAGCAGCAGGCGCACGCGGTGCTGGGCCCGTTGCAGGCGCTTGTTGGTGCGCACAATCCCCACGTAGTCCCACATGAAGCGGCGCAGCTCGTCCCAGTTGTGGGCGATGATCACGTCTTCGTCCGAGTCCGTCACCTGGCTGGCGTCCCAGCGGGGCAGGGCGGCGGGTACCGGGATGTTTGGCAATTGTTCGAGAATGTCCGCCGCCGCTGAGCGAGCGTAGACGAAGCATTCGAGCAGCGAATTGCTGGCCATGCGGTTGGCGCCGTGCAGGCCGGTAAAGCTGGTTTCGCCAATTGCATAGAGACCAGGCACATCGGTGCGCCCATGCTGGTCGACCATCACGCCGCCGCAGGTGTAGTGCGCGGCCGGCACTACGGGGATTGGGCCCTGGGTGATGTCGATATTGAAGGCCAGGCAGCGCTCGTAGACAGTGGGAAAGTGCGCCTTGATGAACTCTGCCGGTTTGTGGCTGATGTCTAGGTACACGCAGTCGACGCCCAGGCGCTTCATTTCATGGTCGATGGCACGGGCGACGATATCTCGCGGCGCCAGCTCGGCGCGCGGGTCGAAGCGTTGCATGAACCGTTCGCCATTGGGCAGTTTCAGGTGCGCGCCTTCACCGCGCAGGGCTTCGGTGATCAGGAAACTTTTCGCCTGCGGATGATACAGGCAGGTGGGGTGGAACTGGTTGAATTCCAGGTTGGCCACCCGGCAGCCCGAGCGCCAGGCCATGGCGATGCCATCACCGCAGGCACCGTCCGGATTGCTGGTGTAGAGGTAGACCTTGGCTGCGCCACCCGAAGCGAGAATGGTGAAGCGTGCGCCGTAGGTGTCGACTTCGCCGCTGACGCGGTTGAGCACATAAGCGCCCAGGCAGCGTGCGCCGTCCAGGCCCAGGCGTTTTTCGGTAATCAGGTCAACGGCGACGCGTTGCTCCAGCAACTCGATGTTGGGACGCTGGCGCGCTTGCTCGAGCAGGGTCTTGAAGATGGCAGCCCCGGTGGCATCGGCGGCGTGGATGATGCGGCGTTGGCTGTGGCCGCCTTCGCGGGTGAGATGAAACTCGAACCCGCCATCGTCGCTGCCCGTATGCTCATCGCGGGTGAAGGGCACACCTTGATCGATCAGCCATTGGATGGCTTCGCGGCTATGCTCCACGGTGAAGCGTACCGCGTCTTCGTCGCACAGACCGCCGCCGGCATTGAGGGTGTCGTCGACATGGGATTGCACTGTGTCGTGCTCGTCCAGCACTGCTGCGACACCGCCCTGGGCCCAGAATGTCGAGCCGTTGGCCAGGTCACCTTTGCTCAGCACCGCAATGCGCAAATGGTTGGGGAGGGTCAGTGCCAGGCTCAAGCCGGCCGCTCCGCTGCCGATCACCAGAACATCGTGTTGAAACTGTTGGCTCATTGGAAGGATTCCGCAAAAAGCGATCCACAGGGCTGGCGCAAGCAGGAACGCCTGGATCGGCGAATCAAAGGGGCACACGGGCCACTAGTATATAGAGGGGGCGCGCGGCACAATAGCCGGGCGTTTGTGGCAATGTGAGATTACGGAGCGCGGTTCCGGTCTCACTTGGCCGGTTAGTAAGGTGGGAACTTTTTGCATGAGCCCCCACTCAATAGCCGGTTGCCCAAAACCTGGAAAAAGTTGAGTTTATTGGCCCGTCGGGAGCATTGGACGCGTCATCAAACCGGCGACAAGATTATTCGCGCAGTCGGCTTTGACCGTGCTGCGTTTTTCGTGTGTGCCAAATCAGTGCATGCCGGAAACTTGCTTGAAAGGGGGAGAACTTTTGCGAAAAGACCGAGTCTATGTTTGCAAGCCTGATCGTTTAGTTATGCAAGCCTCCTTCAAGCACCACGAGGAGTGTTCATGCTAACCCAGGAAGAGGATCAGCAGCTGGTCGAGCGCGTGCAACGCGGTGACAAGCGAGCATTTGATCTGCTAGTGCTGAAATACCAGCACAAAATTCTCGGGTTGATCGTGCGGTTTGTGCACGACACCCATGAAGCGCAGGACGTTGCACAGGAAGCCTTTATCAAGGCCTATCGTGCACTGGGCAATTTTCGCGGTGATAGTGCGTTTTATACGTGGCTGTACCGTATCGCCATCAACACGGCGAAGAACTATCTGGTGTCTCGCGGACGCCGCCCGCCGGATAGTGATGTCAGTTCAGAAGATGCTGAATTTTACGATGGTGATCACGGCCTCAAGGATCTCGAGTCGCCGGAGCGTGCATTGCTGCGCGACGAGATTGAAGGCACCGTCCATCGCACAATTCAGCAACTGCCAGAAGATTTACGGACGGCGTTAACTTTACGTGAATTCGATGGTCTGAGTTACGAAGACATTGCGAGCGTCATGCAGTGTCCGGTGGGGACTGTGAGGTCACGGATTTTCCGGGCCCGGGAAGCCATCGATAAAGCCTTGCAACCGTTGTTGCAGGAAAACTAAAGACAGCGGCGACAGCCAAGAGAGGAACCGCCATGAGTCGTGATGCCCTGCAGGAATCGCTGTCCGCAGTGATGGATAACGAAGCGGATGAACTGGAACTTCGTCGAGTGCTTAACGCATTTGATGATGCCGAAACCCGTGATACCTGGTCTCGTTACCAAGTCGCTCGGGCGGTGATGCACAAGGATCTTCTAATCCCTCGTCTGGATATTGCTGCGGCCGTTTCTGCTGCGCTGGCTGACGAAGCCGTTCCGGCAAAGGCTGCACGTGGTCCATGGCGTAGCCTGGGTCGCCTGGCAGTGGCTGCCTCGGTAACTGTTGCGGTTCTGGCCGGTGTTCGCCTGTACAACCAGGACGAAATCGCTGGTGCCGAACTGGCCCAACAGACCCAGCAACCGGTCATGGCTGGTCCGCAGGTCAAGGGCCCGGCAGTGCTGGCCGGCTACAAGGAAAGCTCTGATGCCACAGGCCCCATGGCCAACGGTGTGCTTCAAGGCCAATCCGGCTGGCAGGATCAGCGTCTTCCAGGCTATCTGCGCCAACACGCACAGGAATCTGCCTTGAAAGGCACTGAAAGCGCTCTGCCATACGCTCGTGCTGCAAGCCTGGAAAACCGCTGAACCTTTAAGGGGCCCTATGCGCGTCATATCGCTCCTTACGCTTTTACTCAGTGGTTGGTCTGCACTCCCCGCCCATGCCGATGAAGCTCAAAACTGGCTGACTCGACTTGGGCGTGCAGAGCAACAACAAAGTTTTGAAGGCACGTTCGTATACGAGCGTAATGGCAGTTTTTCTACCCACGACATTTGGCATCGCGTCCAAAAAGGTCAAGTCCGCGAGCGGTTATTGCAGCTTGATGGGTCTGCCCAGGAAGTCGTGCGTGTAGATGGTCGTACTCAATGCGTCAGCGGCGTCCTTGTCGCAGGCCTTGGCAATTCGCGTGAATCCCCTTCACGTGCGCTTGACCCAAAGAAACTTACTCAATTCTACGAGCTGGCAGTTATCGGTAAATCCCGTGTTGCCGGTCGTAATGCAGTGATCGTCTCGATCACGCCGCGTGACCAGTACCGCTTCGGGTTTGAACTGCATCTGGATCGCGAAACCGCTTTGCCGCTTAAATCCCTGCTGTTGAATGATCAAGGGCAATTGCTGGAGCGTTTTCAATTCACCCGGCTGGACACGTCTACCACCCCAAGTGATCGCGACTTGCAGCCTACGGGTGAGTGCAAGCCTGTCGCAGTTGTTCAGGAGCAGGCGCCAGAGGTCAAGTCCTCCGAGGCATGGCATCTTGAATGGGTGCCACCGGGTTTTCAGTTAATCAAGAGCAGTGCGCGCAAAGATGCGCAGACCAAAGCAACGGTCGAAAGCCTGATGTATGAAGACGGGCTTGCGCGGTTTTCGGTGTTTCTCGAACCCATCAGCGAAGTCAGCGCGACGGAAACCCGCACGCAAATTGGCCCTACGGTTGCGGTTTCTCGCCGCTTGAATACGGTGGACGGTGAAAGGATAGTGACCGTTGTCGGCGAAATTCCCATCGGTACTGCCGAGCGCATCGCTCTGTCCGTACGCAGTGACAAAACGGCTACTACCCAGCCGTGATTCGTTAATCCTATGTTCATCCTGACCTTTCAGTCTAAAGTCCATGCCAGGTTGGCTGGCGAGACCATGAAATGTATGGATCAGCATTTTCACTTGCAAAAAATCTCCATGTTTTTTATAGGTCAGGGCTTGTCAGCGCTGACCTTGTTTTGTTCGCGGAACAAAGTCGCCGGTCTCGGTTTCCGGCGTCTCTTGAACCCTGTCGCTCAACCCTGCTCGTCGTAACGGGAGCTGTATGTCGATACCACGTTTGAAGTCTTACCTATCCATAGTCGCCACGGTATTGGTGCTGGGCCAGGCCCTGCCTGCGCAAGCGGCCGAGCTGCCTGATTTCACCCAATTGGTGGAGCAGGCCTCGCCTGCCGTGGTCAACATCAGCACCACGCAAAAGCTGCCGGATCGCAAAGTTTCGAACCAGCAGATGCCCGATCTGGAAGGCCTGCCGCCTATGCTGCGCGAGTTTTTCGAGCGCGGTATGCCCCAGCCGCGCGCTCCGCGTGGCGGCGGCGGTGGTCAGCGTGAGGCGCAGTCTCTGGGCTCGGGCTTCATCATTTCGCCGGATGGCTACATTCTCACCAATAATCATGTGATTGCCGATGCCGATGAGATCCTCGTGCGCCTTGCCGACCGCAGCGAACTCAAAGCCAAGCTGGTGGGCACTGACCCGCGCTCCGACGTTGCGTTGCTGAAGATCGAAGGCAAGGACCTGCCCGTGCTGAAACTGGGCAAGTCCCAGGACCTCAAAGCCGGCCAGTGGGTGGTTGCGATTGGCTCGCCGTTCGGCTTTGACCACACGGTTACCCAAGGCATTGTGAGCGCCATTGGCCGCAGCCTGCCGAACGAAAACTATGTGCCGTTCATCCAGACCGACGTGCCGATCAACCCAGGCAACTCCGGTGGCCCGCTGTTCAACCTGGCCGGTGAGGTAGTGGGGATCAACTCGCAGATCTACACCCGTTCCGGTGGTTTCATGGGCGTGTCCTTTGCGATCCCGATCGATGTGGCCATGGACGTTTCCAATCAGCTGAAGAGCGGCGGCAAGGTCAGTCGCGGCTGGTTGGGCGTGGTCATCCAGGAAGTGAACAAGGACCTGGCTGAGTCCTTCGGTCTCGACAAGCCGGCCGGCGCCCTGGTTGCGCAGATTCAGGACGACGGCCCGGCTGCCAAGGGTGGCCTGCAGGTTGGCGACGTGATCCTGAGCATGAACGGCCAGCCAATCATCATGTCGGCAGACCTGCCGCATCTGGTGGGCGCACTCAAGGCCGGCAGCAAGGCCAAGCTGGAAGTGATTCGTGAAGGCAAGCGCCAGAACGTGGAACTGACCGTAGGCGCCATCCCGGAAGAGGGCGCATCCCTTGATGCACTGGGCAACGCCAAGCCGGGCGCCGAGCGCAGCAGCAATCGCCTGGGCATTGCCGTGGCCGAGCTGACCGATGAGCAGAAGAAAAGCTTCGACCTTAAGAGCGGCGTGGTGATCAAGGAAGTCCAGGATGGCCCTGCCTCCCTGATCGGCTTGCAGCCGGGCGACGTGATCACCCACCTGAACAATCAGGCGATCAACAGCACCAAGGAGTTCACCGACATCGCCAAGGCACTGCCGAAGAACCGTACGGTGTCGATGCGCGTCCTGCGTCAGGGTCGAGCCAGCTTCATCACCTTCAAGCTCGCCGAGTAATCTGCTAGCCCAATAAAAAGCCCCGCCGTCGGTTAACGATGGCGGGGCTTTTTTGTGGGCGATGGGTTTAACTCATCATCCCTTTCACCAGACGTTCCTGTTCAATCAGTTCACGCTGGCGAGCGTCGATCCGCGACGACAGCGGGAAATTGCTGCCAGCCCGACGCTTGGCGAAATCCAGTTGCTGGATTGCTTGCTGGAAGTCGCCTACCAAAGCGAAGTACTCGGCGCGCGCCTGATGCAGGCCGATGATATTTCCCGACAGTCCGCGTGTCTCGGCGACCTGATACCAGACATCCGGATCATCCGGACGAGACTTGAGCAAGCCATCCAGGGCTTTCTCCGCATCGGCAGTGCGGTTCTGTTTAAGCAGCAGGTCCACCCGAACCTGGTTAAGCGGGTAATTGCTGGGGTACTGGCTCAGCATGCGGTCGGTGCGTTGCTGCGCGTCCGGCATGCGGTTGTTGATGATGTCCAGCTCGATCTGCGCCAGATTGTAAGTGATGTCATTGGGAGCCTTGGCCAGCAATGGCGCCAGGTTTTCCCGGGCTTCCTTAAGCTGAGTGCCCTTTATCTGAGCGATTGCCAGACCATAACGGGCCACATCGTTTTTCGGATTCTCGTCCAACTGAGCCTGGAATCGTTTGGCCGCCAGACCTGGCGTGTCCTCGTACTTCAACTGTACGCGCGCGCGGATCAACTGATAACGCAGGCTGTCTTCCTTGCCGCCCGGCTTGGACTGTTCGGCGCGGTTGCGGGTGTCGGCAATCCGCGATTCGGTCACCGGGTGCGTCAACAGAAACTCCGGTGGCTTGGCATCGAAACGGTATTGGCGCATCAGTCGCTCGAACATGGTGGGCATCGAGCGTGGGTCGTAGCCGGCCTTCTCCAGGTTGAGGATGCCGATGCGGTCCGCTTCCTGCTCGTTCTGGCGGGAGAAACGTCGCTGCTCCTGGATCGCTGCGGCCTGGGTACCGGCGATGGCGGCGATACCCGCGTCGCCTGCGCCTGCCGCGGCCGCAATAATGCCGCCGAGCAGGGCCGCCATCATGGGAAGTTGCATGCGCTGCTGCGCTTCAACGCCTCGGGCGAAATGGCGTTGAGACAGGTGGGCCAATTCATGAGCCATCACCGAGGCATACTCGCCTTCGGTCTGAGCATTGAGAAACAGCCCGCCGTTCACGCCGACAATCCCGCCCGGTGCGGCAAAGGCGTTGAGTTGCGGGCTGTTGATCAGGATGAATTCCAGCCGTCGGTCGTTCACCTGGCTCGTCTCCACCAGCTTGTACACGCTGGTCTCGACGTAATCCTTCAGTTGCGGATCGTTCAGTTGCGACACCTGGCCGCGCAGGTAGGCCAGCCATGCACGGCCCAGTTGGTATTCCTGTTGTGGCGAGACAATGGCAGAACTGGCGTCGCCAAGTGACGGCAGGTCGTCGGCGAAGCCTGGGGAGGCCAGCAGGCAGGCCAGCGTCAACAGGGTAGGGCGCAAAAAAGTCATGCACAAAGCCTTTTGGGCAAAGAGCTTACTGTAGCCGGACACTGAGCTCCGGACCAGATATTCTAAGCAACCCAACGCTTGCCCGGAGTAAGACCATGACCGACGCTGCACCCTTTGATGCCGAACTCGATGCCAGCGGCCTCAATTGCCCGCTGCCCTTGCTCAAGGCCAAGCTGGAACTCAATCGAATGGCCAGCGGCGCGGTGCTCAAGGTGACCGCTACGGATGCGGGCTCCCAGCGCGATTTCCGCACCTTCGCCAAGTTGGCCGGCCACACCCTGGAACGCGAAGAAGATGAGGCGGGTGTTTACCGCTATTGGTTGCGCAAGGCCTGAATCGCATCAAGCCTTGTTCAGCGCCTGCGCTGCCGCCAACACCGCATCCACATGCCCCGGTACTTTCACGCCACGCCATTCCTGACGCAGAACACCGTCCTTGTCGATGAGGAAAGTGCTGCGATCCACGCCCAGGTATTCCTTGCCATACAGCTTCTTGAGCTTGATTACATCAAACAGCTGGCAAACCGCTTCGTCCTTGTCGCTGATCAGCTCGAACGGGAATGCCTGCTTGGCCTTGAAGTTCTCGTGGGACTTGAGGCTGTCGCGCGATACGCCGAACACCTCGGTGTTGGCTGCCTTGAACGCTTCATGCAGATCACGAAAACCCTGGCCTTGGGTGGTACAGCCCGGCGTGCTGTCCTTGGGGTAGAAGTAGATCACCACTTGCTTGCCCTTGAGGTCAGCAAGGCTGAAGGTCTGCCCGCTGGTGGCCGGGGCTTCGAAATCAGTGACCGGTGTATCGATGACTACCGCCATGAATAACCTCCTTACATTGGGTTCTGTGGGCGCCACGGCTCGATCAGCGCGTCCAGGTTGAGCGCGTCGGCGAAATCCAGGAACTGGTCGCGCAGCCAACTGATCTGCACACCGGCCGGCAGAGTCACGGTGAACGTGGCATTAAGCATGGTGCCGCCGGTTTGCGGCGCCTGGTAGGTATCGCAGGTAAGGTTTTCCAGCTCGACGTTATGGTCGATAAAAAACTGGCACAGCTCGTTGACGATGTCCGAACGGTACGCCGAGCTGACATACGCCACATAAGGCAAGGCCTGTGGGCGGTTCTCCAGCGCGGCGCTGCGCACCACATTGACAGTGAAGTCATGCTTCTTGGCAAGGCCCGGCAGGCCGGTTTCCAGGCGCGCCAGGGCGTCCCAGGTGCCGGAGATCTGCAGCACCAGCGCGCTGCATTCGCCGTGACGGGTCAGGCGCGAGGTTACGACGGCGCAGCGGTTTTCATGGCTGGCGCGGCACAGGACGTTGGTCAGCTCCATGGGGTTGGCGCCGAGGGCACTGATAACAAGGAATTGTTCGCGAACTGTGGGGGTGGACATGCAGCCTTCCTAAAACGATGAGCGGTCGATACTGTGAGGACTGTATCGATCAAAGGATCAAGGGTAGCGAAAAGCATCGCGAAGGGATAGGAGATGGCGTTTTCATTGTGTGAATGGCCTGCTTGCGGCAGCGCTTTTGCCCAATGATGGCATTGCCCGTCGTTTAGTTGCGCCAGAACGCATCCTCAGGCGGTACTTCGCTTGTACAAGCATCTTGGCGCCAGTACCATTACGGCTCTCTTTTTCCGGCAGGAGCGGTTGCATGATTGCGGGCAGTATGGTGGCACTGGTCACACCCATGGATGCACAAGGTCATCTCGACTGGGACAGCCTTGGCAAACTGGTGGACTTCCACCTGCAAGAAGGCACCAATGCCATCGTGGCGGTCGGCACTACCGGTGAGTCGGCCACCCTGGATGTGGAAGAGCACATCAAGGTCATCGAATTCGTGGTCAAGCGTGTGGCGGGCCGTATCGCGGTGATCGCCGGTACCGGCGCCAATTCCACGCGTGAAGCGATCGAACTGACCAAAAACGCCAAAAAATCCGGCGCCGACGCCTGCCTGCTGGTGACCCCGTACTACAACAAGCCGACCCAGGAAGGCCTGTACCAGCATTTCAAGGCCATCGCCGAAGCCGTCGATATCCCGCAGATCCTTTACAACGTTCCCGGTCGCACTGCCTGTGACATGAAAGCCGAGACAGTCATCCGTCTGTCCACCGTACCGAACATCATTGGTATCAAGGAAGCCACTGGCGACCTGCAACGCGCCAAGGACATTCTGGCCGGCGTGAGCAGCGACTTCCTGCTGTATTCCGGTGACGACGCCACGGCGGTCGAACTGATGCTGCTGGGCGGCAAGGGCAACATCTCGGTGACCGCCAACGTGGCCCCGCGTGCCATGAGTGACCTGTGCGCCGCTGCCATCGCCGGCGATGCCGTAACCGCGCGAGCGATCCACGAAAAACTGATGCCGCTCAACAAGACACTGTTTGTCGAATCCAACCCTATCCCCGTGAAATGGGCGCTGGTCGAGATGGGCATGATGCCGGACGGTATCCGTCTGCCGCTCACCCAGCTCAGCCAAGCCTTTCACGAACCGCTGCGACAGGCCCTGCGCCAGTCCGGCGTCCTGGTTTAATTGAGGAAGCACTACGCATGAAGCGATTGGCCGGACTTTCCGCACTTGCCTTGATTATCTCCAGCACCAGTGGCTGCGGTTGGATCTGGGGCCCGGAAGGCTACTTCCGTGACCGCGGCAGCGATTACCTGGAAGCACAAGCAACCAAACCGATGCAACTGCCGCCGGACGTCAATGTCGCCAAGCGCCTTGACCCGTTGCTGCCGATTCCGCGCAACGTTGCCGACGACACCACCAAGGGTGAGTACGTTGTGCCGCGCCCGCAGCCGATCGCAGCCGTGGCGGACGCCAGCGACTACAGCCTGCAGAAGAGCGGCGATTCGCGTTGGATCGTGGCCCAGCGCCCACCTGCCGAAGTCTGGCCGGTGGCGGTGCAGTTCTTCCAGGACAACGGGTTCCGCATTGACGAGCAGCGCCCGCAGACCGGTGAATTCACCACCGCATGGCAGCACGGCAGCGAACTGTCCGCCAGCATGGCCAAGCGCCTGCAGTCGAGTGGCGTAGCCGCCGACGGCGAGACCCGCGTGCGCGTGCGCATCGAGCCGGGTGTGCAACGCAATACCAGTGAAGTCTATGTGGTCAGCGCCGAGCGTCCTGCCGGCAGCACCGCCAATGTCGAGTTCACCAATCGTTCTGTCAATACCGGCGTCGACGCTGCCCTGGTCGACGAGATGCTGGCCAGCATGAGCCGTATCTCCGAGAAGGGCGGTTCCGTTTCCCTGCTCGCCGCACGCGATTACGACACCCCGAGCCGTGTCAGCCTCACCGAAGACGGCAGCGGCAACGTGGTGCTGAACCTGGGTGAAGACCTGGATCGCGCCTGGGCCAGTGTCGGTCGCGCGTTGGAACAAGGCCCATGGCGCGTTGAAGACATCAACCGCAGCCTTGGCCTGTACTACATCAACGTGGCTGAAAAGGCCGTGAAGAAAGACGACGAGCCAGGGTTCTTCGGCAAACTGTTCGGCAGCACGCCGACCAAGGAAGAAGTCGAAACCCGTGCCGAGCGCTACCAGGTTCGTCTGAGCAAGGTAGGCGAGAGCGTGCAGGTCACCGTCGAGAAGAACATCAATACCGTTGCTCCCGCTGAAACAGCGCGCAAAGTGTTGGGCGTCATTCAGGACAATCTGGGCTGATCCGATGCGTTTTGCCGTTCTCGGCAGCGGTAGCCAGGGAAACGGCACGCTGGTCGCTCATGACGACACGTACGTGCTGGTCGATTGCGGTTTCTCGCTGAGGGAAACCGAGCGGCGCCTGCTGCGCCTGGGGGTTCACCCCGCGCAGCTGAGCGCGATTCTGGTGACCCACGAACATGCCGACCACGTGCATGGCGTGGGTTTGCTGTCTCGGCGCTACAATCTTCCGGTGTACCTGAGTCGCGGCACCCTGCGCGGGATGCGCAAACCCATTGAACCTGCAGGTTTCCTGGCCGGCGGTGAGCAACTGCACATCGGCGCCTTGAGCATCGATGTGATCGCAGTCGCCCATGACGCCCAGGAACCCACGCAGTATGTCTTCAGTGACGGCCAGCGGCGCTTCGGCGTGCTGACCGACCTGGGTTCCTACTGCGCCAAGGTGCTGGACGGTTATCGCGACCTCGATGCGTTGATGATCGAGTCCAACCACTGTCGGGACCTGCTGGCGCGCGGTCATTACCCCTACTTTCTCAAGCAGCGGGTAGGTGGCGAACTGGGGCATTTGAACAACCATCAGGCGGCGTACCTGGTGTATGAGTTGGGCTGGCAAGACCTGCAGCACCTGGTCCTGGCCCACCTGAGCAGCAAGAACAACCTGCCGCAGCTTGCCCGGCAATGTTTCGTCGACACCCTCGGGTGCGACCCGGACTGGCTGCAACTGGCCGATCAAGATTCAGGGCTCGACTGGCGCCACATCGCCTAGCCCACCTCACTCAAAGCGGAGCCCATCATGGAAAAACGTGAAGAACTCTACCGCGGCAAAGCCAAGTCGGTGTACAAAACCGACGACGCCAACCGCCTGATCCTGCTGTTTCGCAACGATACCTCGGCGTTCGACGGCAAGCGCATCGAGCAACTTGATCGCAAGGGCATGGTGAACAACAAGTTCAACGCCTTCATCATGCAGAAACTCGAAGCAGCCGGTATTCCGACCCAATTCGACAAACTGCTGGGCGATAACGAATGCCTGGTGAAGAAGCTCGACATGATCCCGGTGGAGTGCGTCGTGCGTAACTACGCCGCCGGCAGCCTGGTCAAGCGCCTGGGCGTGGAGGAGGGCCTCAAGCTCAACCCTTACACTTTCGAGCTGTTCCTCAAGGACGACGCCAAGGGCGACCCGTTCATCAACGAATCCCACGTAGTGGCGTTCGGCTGGGGCACCGCTGAGCAACTGGCGCGCATGAAGGAGCTGTCCCTCAAGGTCAACGACGTGCTGAGCAAACTGTTCGACGACGCAGGCCTGCTGCTGGTGGACTTCAAGCTGGAGTTCGGCGTGTTCCACGACGGCTCCATCGTCCTGGGCGACGAATTCAGCCCGGACGGCTGCCGCCTGTGGGACAAGGACACCCGCAAGAAGATGGACAAGGACCGCTTCCGCCAGGGCCTGGGTGACGTCATCGAAGCCTACGAAGAAGTCGCCAATCGCCTCGGCGTACCGCTGTAATCGACGCAAGCATCTGATAGCACGGAAAAAAATCGCCTCGGCGCTTTGCATCCACGAACCATGCTGTTATGATGCGCGCCGTTGGAGAGATGCCAGAGTGGCCGAATGGGACGGATTCGAAATCCGTTGTACCTTCACCGGTACCTAGGGTTCGAATCCCTATCTCTCCGCCATTATTGAAAGTCCTTGTAAATCAATGAGTTACAAGGCATAAAAACGGTAATTTTGTAGCAAATTTCTGTAGCAAAGCCTAAGGGTGATGACACGGAAAAGCTCGCAAAATTACCGTTTTTTTTGACTGGCTTTTCTCATCACCGATGTTGCTCTGACAGTCTCTGCTTCAGTTCCCCTCACCACAACTGCAGTTCTAAGGGACAATGCGCTAGTGGATCGCGTTAACATGGCATACGGTACCATTTTGCGGTTGGTCCGATGTTGAGCGTAACGTCAGTGAGGCGTTTTAGAATTTTGGTTGCGTCAGCGTCTAGGTTGCCCTATATTTGCCTCACGCCAGCGACTAGGAGCAGCTCCAGTCAATAATGTTGGCCTCTACAGGTATCTAGTCTCCGTCTTACGTTTGTGCATGCTGAGTGGTCGTAGGCCAGTCAGCATGCACGGATAGTAAGGGTAATATCTCTGACATCCCCTCCGTCATCTCCC
This sequence comes from Pseudomonas sp. MH9.3, assembly GCF_034354675.1. Taxonomy (NCBI): domain Bacteria; kingdom Pseudomonadati; phylum Pseudomonadota; class Gammaproteobacteria; order Pseudomonadales; family Pseudomonadaceae; genus Pseudomonas; species Pseudomonas sp. MH9.3. The sequence goes on from NZ_CP133785.1 coordinate 5,261,646, forward strand.
CGCCACCGCCACCGCATCCACTATTCTGCGTTGTTATCTCTTTTTTACGTCTTGCGGCTACCGCTGCGCGTTCACATCTTCGTCAGAACAAAATCTGGAAATATATGGTCCACTTTTCTCCAAGTCCGCTGGAAGAGGGTATTTAGGTAAGCTTTACCCTATCTCATTGTACGCCTCGCAGAAAGGTCTATCATTGTTGGCTGTCTGTAACGCAAACGGTTGATTAAGCCAGCCGAATCTCGAAACCAGAAAACAGTTGAAGTAAATATGATCAAAAGGCCACTTGAGCAGCTTTTTTTTGCAACATTCCGCGGAAAGCAGGATTTTCAAGATTTTATAAAGCTCGATCTAGCTGCTTCATCTGTAAAGAAAAATTTTGAAGGAAGATCGGTCTACGCTCCAGAGCCGAAGCTTAAGCTATATCTCGGGTTTTTGAGTAGGGTTTTATTTGATCGCCTGCCGTTGGCAGAGCAGGTTGTTTACTCCTACCGCAAAGGCGTGAATGTAGTTAATGCGGTCGAGAAACATAGTTCAAGCAAGTATTTTTTTCAAACTGATATCGAGTCTTTTTTTGGTAGTGTAAATAGAGAAATGATCAGGCGATCCATCTTGTGGTCTTTAGATTTTTGTCCTATATCTGATATTGATATCTGGATAGATCGAATACTGGATATTGTGACTGTTGACGGGCTTCTTCCTCCAGGATTTCCAACATCCCCTGCAATAAGTAATTGCTGTCTCGTTAAGTTTGATGAGGAATTTTTATCCTGGTGTGACAGTCAAGGCTTTATTTATACCCGTTACGCCGACGATTTGATTGTCTCGAGTAAAGTAGATCCGGGTGTTGATTTGTTGATTTCGAAAATTACCGAAATCTTAAATCAAATGTTCGATGGCGATTTTAAACTAAATCTTAATAAGACTAGGGTTGTCAGGCCAGGAAGTAAAGTGAAGCTACTTGGCGTTGTGATACTTCCTAATGGCAAGGTTTCAGTAGATGGCAACTTGAAGAAGAATGCTGAAACGGCTATGTATCATTTGCTTAAAAATAAAGAAAAGTTTGTTTCTTTTTTGAAAGAGCAGGAGCTAGATCGCGCATTGCAGAAGTTCTCTGGTCAATTGAATTATATAAACACCGTTGATCCTGATTTCCTAGATAAGTTGCGAAGGAAATATGGTGCAACCGCAGTGGATAAAATAATACATGTATCGGTGGCGGTATGACGTTACTGAGTATAGAGATCAGAAATGTTCAGCATGTCAGTGCCCTTAATTTTTCCTTGGATTTAAGTCGAAATGGACTGACATGTATAGTTGGGAAGAATGGCATAGGTAAGACTACGCTAATTAAAGCTATAAGAAACCTAAAGAGCGCCGATACATTTTCAAAAATGGCTCAGTCGGGTACAATTAAAGTAGATAGCCGAATAAATTATAACTATGATGGCGATGCTTATGAGTTTGAGTACGATTTTGAGGTGGAGGACCTTAATAGCAAGTCAATAATACCTGCTAGTCTGAAAAAAAGCATAGAAGTCGAGTTGCCGATGCCTTGGGGGCAACGGTTCAATAATTTTCAGAAAATCAGTTCCGCGGATAGCGATATTCGAACGGCAGTAATGCTTCAGGACTACTCTTCGCCCGACGAATTGATTGCATTATTAGGTGATGTTTACTGTGATGATAAATTTGCTGGGATAAAAGAAATCCGACTTGGTAAAGAAAGATTTTATGTTGTCCCTTTGGCTGATGATAGATATGTACGTGAAGATCATTTGAGCTCTGGCGAGTTTTTTTTGATATCGCTATACAGGAAAATACAGAATGCATCTAAGCTTATTGTTATTGATGAGATTGATATCTCACTGGATGCTGCTGCCCAAAGTAGGTTGATAGGTTGGTTGAGAGAATTCTGTGCAAAAGGTGGAGTGAACATAGTGTTCACTACGCACTCAATGGCTATCATGCGTACGATGCGCGAGGATGAGCTCCATTACATGTACAAGGATGGAGAGGGAGTATTAACTAGGTCTGCATCTTATAATTACATAAAGTCTGTGCTTTTTGGGTTCTCTGGTTGGGATAGATATATTTTGACCGAAGATCCTATGCTTGAAGGGTTTTTCAAGTTTTTAATCGTCACTCATAATATATCAAGCTTTTATTCTTTTCAGATTATTCCAGTCGGGGGCGGGGATAATGTTATTCAATTGCTAAGGAAGAACTCTGTGGAAGGTTTTTTTGCAGCGGAAGCAAATGTGATTGCTATACTTGATGGCGATTATGCAGGGACGCGAAATGAACGCCAAAAAAATGTCTATTGCATTCCTTTTCTTAGCATAGAGAAGAAGATATTTGAAGATTATGTTGGCGGAAAGTTTAAGTTTGAGAGAGAGTTTGATGTCGCCCCTAAAGACGATAAGCAATTTAAGAAGGCTATCAAGACACTTAAAAATATCACGAGTCAAGACTTTTATGTTTATTTGAATGATAACTATGCAGAGCAAATATCAGAGATCTGTGGGTTGTTGGCTGGATTTCTAGGCGGCATCAGAAAATAGCAAAGTGCGTTCCGTTAACTATTGTCTTTGATGCAAGCTTTTCATTGGTGTTGACCATTTGTTGGTAGGGTGACAAAACTGTACGGTGCGGATTTATAAACGGTACTCGATTAAGCATAAAGTTTTTCCACCTGACTCCCTCTCTGGTGGCTGGCTCGGTATGTAGCTTTTTTACGATTTTTGTAGCAAAAATATGTAGCAAAATCTGAGAAAACCCTTGTGGATACAGCGTTTTTGGGGCTCCCGAGGCATTTGTCCACTGCTCCCTATCTCTCCGCCATTATTGAACAAGACAAAGCCCCTGAAATGGTTAACCATTTCAGGGGCTTTTTCGTTCCCGGCGTTTAACTCCGACGAGCGTCGAGCCGTTCAATCGTAAGCGAACTGGTCAACCAATCCCAAACGAGGCACATGAGTATCGGGCCGCAACAGCGCGCCAGGAGCAATAACGGCGTTTGCGCCAATCTTGCAGCCGTCTCCCACCAGGGCACCGAACTTGTTTACGCCCGTCTCGATCACCTGATCCAGATAACGGATTTTGATTTGAGCCCCGTTCAGTTCGTTGCGGTAATTGGCAATGATCGCACCGGCCTCGATATTTACGCCCTCGCCAAGCAACGAGTCACCGACAAAGTTGAAGTGTGCCAGCTTGCTCCCATCCAGCATGAAGCTGCTTTTAAGCTCGCAGCTTGGGCCGATGATGCAATTCTTGCCCAGGTACACCCCTGCGCGCAGATAAGCACCCGCCGCCACGAAGGATCCTTCGCCGATGATGATCGCGCCCTTCAGCACAGCGCCTTGCTCGACAACCGCACTTTCGTGGATGGCACAGTTTACATGACGCCGATAACCCTTGCCGAGGCGTTCCAGCAACGCCATCACCTGGTTTTCACAGTCTTGTGCCACCCGCCAGGCCTCAACAGGCGTGAGGCCCAGAGTGGGCCATCGTTCAATGAATGCATTGATTTCAACCGGCGTCATGGAAAGTCATTCCGAAAAGGGTAAAGGTAGATCTGCATGGCCATGCTAAAACAATGACGTTACTTTTTACCCTCCGATTTTTTCGACGGTTTTTTATCCGTTTCCCTCACCGTCTCCCTCGGCCTTTTTTTGGCCTCACCCTCCGTCACGTATTCCCCTGTAACCGCATCACGATATCGCGTTGGCATATAAGCTCCCTGACAGTAGGTCGCCACAGCGGCGACACGTTTGAGGCTAGCTCGCAGGCTTGCGCGCGCAAGTTTCAGTGCGGGCATTCTCTTTACCAGGTTTTTCCAGATCGAATACCTCTGCGCCAAAACAAAAAAGGCCCGCCAAACGCATCGTTCGGCAGGCCTTTTCAACAGTTACCCGTCAGGCCGGTTGCGCCACCAGGCGGTTACTGACATTCCTTCCCAACACCAGCACCGTCACAAACCCGAAGCCTACCAATACCGTGGCGAGGCTCAACAGCACCGAGCTGCCCATCTGGTCGACGATGCGCCCGCCGAAGAACGAGCCCAGGGCAATGATCACCTGGAACAGCGCGACAAACAGCGGCATGCCACGCTCCACATCCTTGGGTGCTACCACGAACATCCAGATACTCGAGCACGCCGGGAACGCGCCGAATGCGAAGCCCCACAGCGCGATCAGCATCGCGGCGCCGGTCATGCCGGTGGCGAAGTGGGGGAACAGCGCGGTGCTGGTGCCGATCATCAGCGCGACCAGCAGCAGGGTGTTGCGCACGCTGCGGTTGGCGGCGAAACCGGCGAAAACATTGCCTGCCACGCCGGCCACACCAAACAGCAGCAGCAACGAGCTGATGGTCGGCCCATCGAAGCCGGCACTGTATTTGAAGAACGGCGCGACATAGGTGTAAGCAGCAAAGTGCGCCAGGCCGATCAGCAATACCGCAATCAGGCCCACCCGCGCCTGCGGGTTGTAAAACAACGCCGGGAGGTCACTGACACGAATCGCTTTTTCGGGGTTGAGCCGCGGCAACAGGAGCACCTGAGCCAGCAGCACCGGCACGCCCATCAGGGCGGTGACCAGAAAGGTCATGCGCCAGCCCATCAGGCCGCTGAGCCAGGTGCCCACCGGTACACCGAGCACGGTGGCCAGGGTCACGCCCATCATGATGATCGACGTAGCCTTCGCCACGTCGACGCCTCTGGGCGCCAGGCGGCCGCTGAGGGCGATGGCTGTGGCCCAGAAGCCGCCGATGCTGATGCCCAGCAGGACACGCCCGATCAACAGCACGTTGAAGTCACTGGCAAACGCCACGATACCGTTGGCGATGATCATGATCAGCGTCAGGCTGATCAGCAGATAGCGACGGTCCATCGCGCCAATGCTCACCGACAGAAACGGCGCGGCAAGGGCCGCCATGATGCCGGGCAGGGTCACCATCAGCCCGGCGTGGCCGGCCGTGATGCCCAGGTCGCTGGCGACGTCGTTGAGTACGCCCACCGGGAGAAACTCGCTGGTCACCAGGGCGAATGCGCCCACGGCAACCGACAGAATCGCCAGCCACTGCTGCTTGACGCTCTGTTGATTATGTTCGGGAAGGCCGCTGGAGGCCTGGCTGGCACTTGGCATGGTGTTGGGTTCCAAGGATGAATGTCGCCTGTCGTCAGGCGGGGGGAGGGATGTGGGAGGGGATTATAAGGATGACCGCCGGCAAATCGGCAGGCGGTCGTTTCGATAGTCATCATCAGTGTGATCGATGTGATGCTTCCGGCTCGAATCCACATCGGATATTCAGGATTGTTTATTTCCGATTTACCCCCTCAAGTCCAGGCCTGTCAGGCCGAAACCCTGTCATACGATGTCGTATCCCCCCCCAATAAGAGCCCTTAAAATGTCCCTTCGCAGCCTGTCCATCGCCCGCCGTGCCGGTCTGGGTTTTGCCTTGATTGCTTTGCTCGTGGCCCTGCTGGGCTTTTTCGCGCTGTCGAACATGGCGAGTATTCGCGCCCGGGCGGTGCAGGTGGAGAGTGGGCTGGTGCCGAAGATGCGGCTGGTGGCCGATATTCGCGAAATCATGCTGCGCATCCGCACGATTTCGTTGCGCATGGCGCTGGACCCCAACCCGGCCAACCTTTCAACCTACCGCGGTCAGATGGACACCCGCAGCCAGGACCTGACGAAGAAGCTGACCGAGCTCGACGCGTTGGTCGACACGCCTGAGGTGCGTGCGCTCTACGACCAGTTCCAGGTCTCGCTGCGCCAGTACCAGCAAGCGCTGGCGCAGTCGTTTGTGCTGGCCGACAAGCAGCAGGGCGCTGAACTCAACAAGCTGCTGCTGGTGGACATGAAAACCGTGGTCGATGGCTCCGGAGCCCAGCTCAATGCGCTCAGCGACTACTACAACGGCCAGATCAACCAGCTGGGCCAGGCGGCGGAGGCGCAGTACAGCCGCTCGCTCACCATGGTGTTCGGTTTTGTGATCCTGGCCGGCGTGAGCACCGTGGCCCTGGCCTGGCTGCTGACGCGCAGTATCGTCGGCCCATTGGGACAGGCCATGCGCGCTGCGGAAAACGTCGCACGCGGCGATCTGACCCAGACCGTTGAAGTCAGCGGCGACGACGAGGTCACCCGCTTGCTCGTCGCCCTGCAATCGATGCAAGGCAACCTGCGCGATACCTTGCAGCTGATTCGCCAGTCTGCGGTGCAAATGTCTGCCTCGGCCACCGACCTCAATGGCATCACCGACCAGAGCAGCCGCAGCCTGCAACAGCAAACGGCAGAGATCGAACAGGCGGCTACGGCGGTCAACGAGATGACCTCGGCCGCCGACGAGGTGGCGCGCAATGCGGTGTCGACCTCCGAATCCACCAGGCTTTCCAATGAAACCGCGCGCGAAGGCCAGCACCGCGTTGGCGAAACAGTCAGCGCGATTCAGGCCCTGAGCAGCAACATTGGCGAGACCTCCACCCTGGTGCAGAACCTGGCCGAGCAATCGCGGGACATCGGCAAGGTGCTCGACGTGATTCGTTCTATCGCCGAGCAGACCAACCTGCTGGCGCTTAACGCCGCCATCGAGGCGGCGCGTGCGGGTGAGTCCGGGCGTGGTTTTGCGGTGGTGGCCGATGAGGTGCGGGCGCTGGCCCATCGCACTCAGCAATCGACCCTGGAGATCGACCAGATGGTCACCGCCATGCGCACCGGCTCCAACGATGCGCTGGCGTCGATGCAGTCAAGCACCCAGCGCGCCACCGAGACCTTGAGCCTGGCCGAAGGGGCCGGTGGCGCGCTGAGTCGGATCACCGATTCGATCGATGAGATTCACCAGCGCAACCTGGTGATCGCCAGTGCGGCCGAGGAGCAGGCCCAGGTGGCCAAGGAAGTCGACCGCAACATCGTGAATATCCGTGACCTGTCGGCGCAATCGTCGTCCGGCGCCGGGCAGGTCAGCGGTTCGAGCCAGGAGCTGGCGCGTCTGGCGGTAGCGCTCAACGACGCCGTGGCGCGGTTCCGCTTGTAGGGCCTGTGGAGCGTCGGCCTAGACCTGGCGCTCCACCCCCTGGCGAATCTTCTCCAGCAGCTCATCGATATGAAACGGCTTGGTGATCAAGTCCATGCGCTCGCCCAGAAAGCTCTGACGATTGGCCGCATTTTCCGCGTAGCCGGTCATGAACAGAATCGGCAGGTCAGCGCGCAGCAGGCGTGCATGGTCGGCCAGTTCACGGCCGGTCATATACGGCAGGCCGTAATCGGTCAGCAACAGGTCGATGCTCGGGTCGGCCTGCAGGATCACCATGGCCTCGTCGCCGTCGGCGGCCAGGCTGCACTGGTAGCCGGCATCCATCAGCACTTCGGCGACAAAGCTGCGCACCGAAGGCATGTCCTCAACAATCAGAATGTGCTCACCCTGGCTCAATCCAGGCACCGCCAGCAGTTTTGTTGCCAGGGTGGCCGGGCCTTCGGCGGCCGGCAGCATGATGGTGACTTCGGTGCCCTGGCGGGTGACGCTGCGGATCTGCGCATCGCCGCCGGACTGGCGCGCGAAACCGTAGATGGTCGACAGACCCAGTCCCGTGCCCTGGCCCACCGGCTTGGTGGTGAAGAAGGGGTCGAACACTTTGTCGATCACGCTGTGGTCGATGCCCACGCCATTGTCGCGCACCGACAGCGCAATGTAGGGGCCGTTTTCCAGCTTGAGGTTGCCATTGGCATACGCCGGGTAAGTGGTGACCCAGATGATGCCGCCCTGGGGCAGGGCATCACGGGCGTTGATCACCAGGTTGAGCACCGCGCTTTCCAGCTGGATCGGGTCCACCAGCGCCACCGCCGGGTTGCTGGTCAGCTCCAGCTTCAGGGCGATGTGTTCGCCAATGGTGCGCATCAGCAGTTCTTCGAGTGAGCGGATATGCGCATTGATGTCGATGGCGCGCGTGTCCAGCGGCTGCTGGCGGGCAAAGGCGAGCAGGCGATTGGTCAGGCCGGCCGCGCTCAGCGCCGAGCTCAGGGCCGCATCGGCGTAGCCCAAAACCTTCTCGGTGCGCTGGCTCTCGATGCGTTTTTTGATCAGTTCCAGGCTGGTGATGATCCCGGTCAGCAGGTTGTTGAAGTCGTGGGCGATGCCGCCGGTGAGCTTGCCCAGGGCGTCCATCTTCTGCGCCTGCAGCAGTTGCGCTTCGGTGCGGGCCAACTGGCGCGCGGCATTGGCCAGTTCGGCCTGCTGATGGCGCTCGCGGTGGCGATGCTCAGTGACGTCTTCCACGAATACCAGGCTCAGCTCGGCGCGGTTGTACGGCGAAATCTGCCACTCGGTCTCGCGCAGCTCGCCATTCACGTTCAACTGCAGCGTGCCTTTCCAGCGCTCGCCGGCCGACAGGCGCTGGCACAGTTCGCCGATGACGGCGGCCTGGCCGTCGGCGAAGCATTCGAGCAGGGCGTCGGGGTTGCGGTTGTCATGAATCAATTGCGCGAAGGCGTGGTTGCATTCATGGACTTTGAGCTGCGCGTCCATCACCGCAATCGGCGCGCTGATATTGAAGAAAATCTCGCGAAAGCGCGCCTCGCTTTCGCGCAGCGCATATTCGGTGTCACGCACCCGCAGCAGGGTGCGCAGGGTCGCCAGCAGCACATCCGGGTCCACCGGGTGGATCAGGTAGGCGTCGGCCCCCGCGTCCAGGCCGGTGATGATGTCGCCGGTCTCGATGGACGCCGCCGACACATGCACCACCGGTAGCAACGCGGTGGACGGGTCAGCACGCAGGCGACGCACGATATCGAAGCCGCTCATGTCCGGCAGGTTGACGTCCAGGATCAGCGCATCGATTTTTTCGCGAGCAATAAGGTCCAGCCCATCCTGGCCGGTGCCGGCTTCCAGCACATGACCATAGTGACGCTCCAGGCGGCGGCGCAGGGCATAGCGCGTGGCGGCGTTGTCGTCGACGATCAGTAATCGAATGTCACGCTTCATCGACGTTCTCGTTTGCGATGGACAGGGGGATGATCACGTAGAACAGCGAGCCCACGCCGGGCGTACTTTCCACACCCACACGGCCGCCCAGCAGTTCGGCGAAGCGTTTGCACAGCGACAGGCCCAGGCCAGTGCCGCGCAGGCGTTTTTGCAGCGGAGAATCAATCTGCGAAAAATCTTCGAACAGGTTGTTGTGCAGCTCGGCGGGAATGCCCAGGCCAGTGTCCTGCACCGCAAAGCGGATCTCGCGGTCGTTCTCCATGCCGGCCGAAATCCGCACCTCGCCTTGCAGGGTGAATTTGAGCGCGTTGGAGATGAAGTTGCGCAGAATCTGCGCCAGCTTCTTGTCATCGGTATACAGCCTGGGCAGGCCGGCCGGCTCTTCGAAGATCAGGTCCACCGACGAGGCATCGACGATGGGCCGGAACATCCCGCGCAGCGCCGAGAACAGGTCGAACATGTCGAACCACGCCGGCGAGATGGAAATGCGCCCGGCCTCGATCTTGGCCAGGTCCAGCAGGTCATCGACCATTTCCCGCAGCTCGCGGGCAGAGCTGCGGATAAACCCGACCTGGGTGTGTTGTTCAGGGCTCAGCGGGCCATCGAGTTCATCCGCCAACAGGCTGGTGATGCTCAGGATAGAACCCAGCGGCGTGCGAAACTCATGACTCATGTACGACAGGAAGCGGCTCTTGAGGTCCGATGCCTGGCGCAGTTGGTCGGCCTGCATGTCGAGTTCGGCATACAGCGCCAGCACGCCCTGGTTGGTCTCGTCCAGTTCGGCGCGCAGGGCGTCCCCTTCCAGGCGCAGGCGTTTGACTTCATCGGCAAGGGAGGCAGTGGTTTCAGCCATTGATAGCCTCCAGGGCAATCACGAATACGGTAACGTCATCGCGGCCGCGACAGAAATCACGGTGCAGAATGGCGGCGATCAGGGCCGGGTGGCGGTGTACGAGGCCCGGGTAATCGGCAAGGTTCCAGCGTGACTGCAAGCCGTCGCTGTACAGGATCAGCAACTGGCCGGTCACTTGAGCGTAGTCGAAGGGCTGGGCCTTGCGATATTGCACGCCGACGATCCCCGGATGGGAGGCCAGCCCCCGAGACTTGCCGTGGCCGATCAGGCTGGCGCCGATGTTGCCGATACCGGTGAAGCGCAGGGTGTCGGCCGAGGCGTCGTATTGAGCAATCGCCATGGCGCCGCCGCGGGTGCCGCTCATGCCCACATGCAGGTCGTTCATCAGTACGACTGGGTCGAGAAATGCGTCCTGCGCAAACACCGCCTCACCGGCCTGCGCGGCGCGCTCGGCATCGATGCCATGGCCCAGTCCATCGGCCACCATCACGCTGAAGCGCCCCGGCTCGACCATCAGGTGCCAGGCGTCGCCGCAATGCGGGTCGTCGTGCAATGAATGCTGGCTGACCCCATAGCGGATGTCGCGGGCAGCCGAGGCTCGCGGATACAGGCGCGCAAGCATCGCTGTGCCACGCGCGTCGGCATGCACATCGAACACCTGGGCCAGGCGCGAAATCGCGCCCATGCCGATGCCCTGGGTGCCGCCCGTGGAGAAACCGTCCACCAGGCAGCTGTCCAGATCGAAGCCCTGGCCGCGGTCCACGGCAATCATCTCCACGCCGCCGTTGCCGGTGGCGCGCAGGTGCAACTGGCCGTGATCGGCATGCTTGAGGATATTGCTGGCAAGCTCGGTGGCCACCAGTGCCACGCGCCCGGCGTCGGTTTCGTCAAAGCCCAGTTGCTCGGCCAGCAGTTGCGCCGTGCGGCGCGCATAGCCCACCTGGCTGACGTCCTCGACCAATAACACCTGGGTCAGTGCACTGTGGATATTCAGGACCATCGAGTGATCGTCACGCGGGTGCCTTTACCCGGCGCGGTATCCAGTTCGAATTCGTCCACCAGGCGCTTGGCACCGGTCAGGCCCAGGCCCAGTCCGCCGCCGGAGGTCCAGCCATCGGTCATCGCCAGCTTGAGGTCGGGAATGCCCGGGCCTTCGTCGCGAAAGGTCAGGCGCACGCCGGGGCGCAGGTCTTTTTCAACTACCGCCCAATCCATGTAGCCGCCACCGCCGTACACCACGGTGTTGCGCGCCAGCTCACTGACGGCCGTGACCAGCTTGGTCAGGTCGATCAGGCGCATGCCGCATTCCTGGGCCAGTCTGCGTACCAATTGTCGCGCCAGCACAACGTCCTGTTCGATCAGCACAGGATGCGTGCCGCTGCTGGCTTCGATCATGAGTGTTCAACCCGGTCGCGCAGCAGCTTCATGCCGCGCTCCACGTTCAATGCGGTGGCCACGCCCGGCAGGTTCATGCCCAGTTCCACCAGGGTAATCGCCACGGCCGGCTGCATGCCCACCAGCACCGTCTGCGCGTCCATGATGCGCGACAGGCCCGAGATGGTGCCGATCATGCGCCCGATGAACGAGTCGACCATGTCCAGCGCCGAAATATCGATCAACACGCCGCGCGCCGAGGTGCGGCTGATGCGTTCCGACAGGTCGTCCTGCAGGGTCAGCGCGAGTTGGTCGTGCATGTCCACCTGGATGGTCACGAGCAGAAACTCGCCCATCTGCAAAATAGGGATGCGTTCCATGCTCAGACTGCCTTGCTGACGTTGACGCCCAGACGCTTGAGGGCCAGCGCCAGAGCGTCGGCCAGGTTGGCCTTGGTGACCACGCCTTGCAGGTCGAGCCCCAGGTGCACGATGGTCTGGGCAATTTGCGGACGCACGCCGCTGATGATGCAGTCGGCGCCCATCAGGCGGATGGCGGTAACGGTCTTGAGCAGGTGCTGGGCCACCAGGGTGTCGACGGTCGGCACGCCGGTGATGTCGATAATGGCGATTTCGGAACCGGTGTCGACGATGCGCTGCAGCAGCGATTCCATCACCACCTGGGTGCGTTGCGAGTCCAGTGTGCCGATCATCGGCAGGGCCAGCACGCCGTCCCACAGCTTGACCACCGGGGTGGACAGCTCGAGCAGTTCTTCCTGCTGGCGCTTGATCACCGCTTCACGGGACTTCTGGAACGTGCGGATGGTGTGCATGCCCAGGCCGTCGAGCAGTTCCGACACTTCCCACAGTTGTTCGGCCAGTTGCGCGCCGTCGCTGGCGTATTCGCGCTGCAGCAGGGCGAACACCGGGCCCTTGAGGGCGAAAATGAAGCTGGCGGTCTGCTGGGAATCCTGGCCGATCAGCGCACGGCTGTGGGACAGTTTCTCCAGGAACAGCCGGGTCTGTGCCCAGTTTTCGTGATTGATGTTTTGCGAGCCGCCGTTGTGCAGCGCGTCGGCGAGCAGGTTGAGGAACTCGCCGGTCTGTTGCTTGACGTCGTCCCCCTTGAGGTTGCGTGTGGCGCCCGTGGCCTCCAGGCTGTGCGTCCATTCGTTGAGCAGGTCAATGCGATTGTCTTGCAATGCCTGGACCGTTTTTGCCTGCAGAGTTGCCACGGGTAATCTCCTTTAAGCCATGAATAAAGTGATGGCAATTTATACTAAATTGCATTGCCCGGAACGTTTTTCAGCGAATCCAATGGCAACGCCCGGCCGGGCTGACTGCGCGTGAACCGTGCCTGTAAGGTAGTATCGCGATTCACTCTGAGCCAGCAGTCGACCCGTGATCATCAACTTCGACCTCAACGACCTCCAAGCCTTCCGCGCCGTGGTGGACAAGGGCAGCTTTCGCGGCGCCGCCGAGGCCATCCGCATCTCGCAACCGGCCCTGAGCCGGCGCATCGAAAAACTCGAGTCGGCGCTGGACGTGAAGCTGTTCGAGCGCACCACGCGCCGCGTCAGCCTGACCATGGTTGGCCGCGCGTTCCTGCCGCAGGTCGAGCGCATGCTCGACGACCTCGACATCGCGCTGATGGGCATCAGCAATGTCGCCTCCACGCGCATGGGCCACGTGACCATCGCCTGCGTGCCGTCCACGGCGTATTACTTCATGCCCCACGTGATCTCCGAGTTCCACAAGCTGTATCCGAAGATCCGCCTGCGGGTGCTCGATGCCAGTGCGGGTGAGGTGTGCAATGCGGTGGAAAGCGGCGAGGCGGATTTTGGCGTGAGTTTCAGCGGCAGCCTGGCCGATGAGGTGGAGTTCGAGTTGCTGCTGCAGGAGCGCTACGTGCTGGCCTGCCGGCGTGATCACCCGTTGGCCGAACGCGCGAGCGTAAGCTGGGCCGAAGCCTACGAGCACGACTACATCACGGTGGACAAGACCTCGGGCAACCGCTTCCTGCTGGACCAGGCCCTGCGTGGGGTGCGGGTGAAAAAACCGAGCATCTGCGAGACGCACCACGTGACCACGATGATCGGGCTGGTGGAGGCGGGGTTGGGCGTGGCGATGGTGCCATCGATTGCGATGCCGGCGTGCGAGCACCCGATTCTGGTGAGTGTGCCGCTGGTGGAACCGCAGGTGATGCGCAACGTGGGCTTGATAAAACGCCGCGGGCGGACATTGCCGCCAGCGGCGCTGGAGTTGGAACGGTTGGTGCGGGAGATGCCGTTTCGGTCAGCGTGATACCGAGTCCAGGCCGGTGGATTGCACCACCGGTTGCGCCTCGGGGGAGGCGAGGAATTTGAGCAGCGCTTTGGCCTCATCCTTGTGTTCGGCGTTGACCGGGATACCGGCCGCAAAGCGCGTTACCGATTGCACGTCTTCCGGCAGCTTGCCAACAAAGGTTACGCCCTTGACCGGCAACAATTCCGCCACCTGCTGCAAGCCCACTTCGTAATCACCCTTGGCCACCTGTTCGGCCACTGGCGCGCGTTCGATCATCGTGCCCTTGGCCGGCATGCCGAGTTTCTTGAACAGCTCTTTCTCGACATACACGCCGCTGGCGCTGTCCGAATAGGCCACGGACTTGGCCTTGCTCAGCACCGCCTTCAGGTCCGCATCGGTGTTGATCACCGGCTTGGCTGCGCCTTCCTTGACCACCAGGCCAATACGCGAGTCCGCCAGTTCCACACGGGAGGCCGGGTCGACCTTGCCCTGTTTGATCAGCTCATCCAGCGCATAGCCGACCATGATCACCACGTCGGCGTGTTCGCCACGGGCCAGGCGGTTGGGAATCGCTTCCGGCGCCTTGCCCATGGACGGGCCGAGGATGGTGTCGAGGGTGTCGCCGCTTTGCTTGGCGTACTGCGGGCCGAGCAATTTGTAGGCAGCGGTGAACCCACCGGAGGTCATCACCTTGAGTTGTTCGGCCTGGGCCGTCAGCGCCAGGGCACTGAGGGCCAGGGCGGTCAGGGTTTTAGCGAGAAACTTCATTACACCGCTCCTTGCATCACTTGCCCGCGGGCGTTGGCGCGACGATAGAGCGCCAGGGTCGAACACAGCGCACACAGCGCGGCAAACATCATCCAGTAGGCCGGCGAGGCCTTGTCGCCGGTGATATGGATAAACCAGGTGGAGATCGCCGGGGTGAACCCGCCGAAGATCGCCGTCGCCAGGCTATAAGCCAGGGAGAAGCCCGCCACGCGCACTTCCACTGGCATGATTTCGGTCAGCGCCGGAATCATCGCGCCGTTGTACATGCCGTAGAGGAAGGAGAACCACAGCAGGGTTTCCAGCATGTGCGCAAAGCTCGGTGCGTTGACCACGTAGGACAGCGCCGGGTAAGCGGTCAGCACAGTCAGCACGGTCATGGCCAGCAGCACCGGCTTGCGGCCGAAGCGATCGCTCAAGGTGCCGCCGATCGGCAGCCAGATAAAGTTGGAGATGGCCACCAGCAAGGTCACCAGCAGGGCGTCCGAGGTGCTCAGTTGCAGCACGGTCTTGCCGAAGGTCGGCGCATACACAGTGATCAGGTAGAACGCGGTGGTGGTCATGGCCACCATCAACATACCGCCGATGACCACAGTCCAGTTCTTCACCAGGGTTGCCATCACTTCACGCATGGTCGGGCGGTGCGTGCGGTTGGCGAACTCTTCGGTTTCCTGCAGGTTGCGACGCAGGATGAAGATGAACGGGATGATCACGCAGCCCAGGGCGAACGGAATGCGCCAGCCCCAATCGGCCACCACTGCAGGTTCCATCCACACGTTCAGGCCGTAACCCAGTGCGGCGGCGACCACGATGGAGATCTGTTGGCTGCCCGACTGCCAGCTGGTGTAGAAACCCTTGCGGCCCGGTGTGGCCATTTCCGACAGGTAAACCGATACACCGCCCAGTTCCGCACCGGCCGAGAAGCCTTGCAGCAGGCGACCCAGCAGCACCAGCAATGGAGCCCACAGGCCAATGGTCTGGTAACCCGGCACCAGCACGATCAACAGCGTGCCGCTGGCCATGATCGACAGGGTCAGGATCAGGCCTTTGCGACGACCCACGTCATCGATATAAGCACCCAAAATAATGGCGCCGAGCGGGCGCATCAGGAAGCCTGCGCCGAATACGGCGAAGGTCATCATTAATGATGCGAACTCATTGGCAGAGGGGAAGAACGCGGCAGCGATGTAGGTGGCGTAGAAGCCAAACAGGAAGAAGTCGAACTGTTCGAGGAAGTTACCCGAAGTAACGCGAAAAACCGCGCCGACTTTCGAGGAGGCAGAGGCGGGCCGGGAAGGGCTTGTCATGGTTTTGTGTCTCCAGCGTTCTTTTTAAAGTGCTTGTTTCGCTTAAGACCCGAGATAGTGGCTGACACATTTAGAAATGATAAGTGACAAATTTGGATAGATTGATGTGCGTTCGCTATCAATCCTCGGCGCCACCCCTAAAGCCCGTTCCCGTCTGGATGTGAGCTTTCGGCGCGTTCTACTGTGCCCACACCTCACCCTGATCATCGGCGGACCTTGATTCGGGCTGAATGCGCCGCGTACATAGACGCCGGCCCCGGCGCTTTCTACACTGCGGCTTGTCGTGGGGAAGGGGCAGGCGCCGATGAATCGCAATGAATTACGCAAGGCCGATATCAACCTGATGGTGGTCTTCGAAGCGTTGATGCTCGAGCGCAATGTAACGCGGGTGGCCGAGAAGCTGTTTCTCGGCCAGCCGACCATCAGTTCGGCGCTCAACCGTTTGCGCACCTTGTTCAATGACCCGCTGTTCATTCGCGTGGGCCACCGCATGGAGCCCACGGCGCGTGCCGAAGAAATCATCCAGCACCTGTCGCCGGCCCTGGACTCCTTGTCGTCGGCCTTGAGCCTGACCCACGATTTCGACCCGTCCATCAGCACCATGACCTTTCGTATCGGCCTGTCCGATGACGTCGAGTTCGGCCTGCTGCCGCCGTTGCTGCGCAGCCTGCGCCAGGAGGCGCCGCAGGTGGTGTTTGTGGTGCAGCATGTCGACTACTGGCGCATTCCCGACCTGCTCGCGTCCGGCGACATCACCGTCGGCATCACCCAGACCCGCGGCCTGCCGGCCAATGCCAAGCGCAAGCTGTTGCGCCATATCCACCCGCGCATCCTGCGCGCCGACGCCTCGCAAACGCCGCTGACCCTCGACGAATATTGCGCACGTCCCCATGTGCTGGTGTCCCACACCGCCAACGTGGCAGGGTTTGCCGATGAGTGGCTGGCAGAAATCGGCCGCAAGCGCCAGGTGGTGCTGTCGGTGCCGCAATACAGTGCGCTGCCGGCGCTGCTGGCCGGCACCGACCTGATTGCCAGCCTGCCGGACTACACCGCCGAAGCCATGGCGGTGTCGGGCAAACTGTTCTGCGAACCGTTTCCGTTTCAGACGCCAACCCTGGACCTGTCCATGGTCTGGCTCAGCCACGTGGACACCGACCCGGCCGAGCGCTGGGTGCGCTCGCGGCTGGAGGCGTTCATGAGCGATCGCGGGTTGGCCGCGCCGCTCTAGAGCAAGCCCTGGTCGGCGCAGGCCTTCACCACTTGTTCGCGAAACCAGCTGTTGGCGCTGTCCTGCGCGCCGGCTTCCTTCCACTGCATATCCAGCGTAAACCCCGGCAAACCGCTCGGCGCCTCGCAGTGGCCGAACACCGTGGCGGGAGCCAGCAGCTTCTGCACGCGGCGCGGCAGGGTAACGATGAAGTCGGTGCCGGTGATCATCTTCAACGCGGCGCTGTAACTGTTGGCGCGCGCGACCACCTGGCGCTTGTGGGCCTGGCGCGCGAGCCAGCCGTCGATCATGTTGGTGGCCGAGGTCCACGGCGTAGGGAACACGTGGCGCCGGGCCACGAAGGCTTGCAGGCTGAACACCGGCTCCGGCGGCGCCGCGCGTTTGTCGAACACACACACCAGGTCATCCTCCAGCAGCATCTGGGTCTTGAAGTCCTTGTGTGCGCGATGAAAGTGCGGGCCGAAGCAGATCACCAGGTCCAGGCGCCCGTCGCGCAGGTCGTCGGCGGGAATGTCGGTTTCGAGTCGCTGCACATTGACGATCACCGGCAGGTCGGCGCGGTCGAAGTCCTTCAACAGGCGCGGCAGGATCAATTGCTCGAAGTATTCCGGGGCGCACACGTTGAACGTTACGGCCTTCTGCGCAGGGTCGAACGGCTGGTCGCCGGCGTGGCACAGGTTGATGCTTTCGAGGATCCTCTGCACATGGCCGTACATGGTCGTGGCCTTGGACGTAGGACGCATGCCCGCGCGGGTGTTGATAAACAACTCATCTTCGAAACTGGTGCGCAGTTTCTTCAGGCTGTAGCTCACGGTGGACTGGCTGACGAACAGCGTCTCAGACACGTCGGTAACGCTGCTCTGGTCGTAGACGGCGATAAACACCATCAGGTCCTGCATATCGAGTTTTCTGAGCAAGTTACTGTTTAGCATCGGTTCCGTCCGCTAACCTTCGGTACCGAACTCAGTACACGACAGTGCAAAAGCTTAACGGAACGGTCGTGCCAATAGAAAGTTCTGTAGGGCGTTTCTATGTTTGTCGTGGGACAAATAATGTCCACAACACGACCTCAGCGAATATGTCGGGCGTAGTGCCGTGGATTGAAGCGCGTGACCATCAGCAGCATCACCACGACCACCGCGGTCAGCGACCACCAGGCCCACGTGAAGCTGCCCGAGCGTTCGCGGATCATCCCCGCGAGCAGCGGCGACAGGCCGGCGATCAGGTAACCGATGCCCTGCACGAAGGCGGTGAGGCTGCCGGCACGGCGCGGGTGGTCGAGGTGGTCCATGGCGAGGATCAGGCTCATCGGAAACAGCCCGCCGATGCCCAGGCCGAGCAGGCAAGGCCACAACAGACTCAGGTGCTGGGGCTTGAGGATCAGGCCGCAGAAACCGAGGAAGATCAGCACCAGCAGCACCGCGACCACGCCGCGTTTATCCTCGCGACGATTGGCGATGGCCGGGGTGATCAGGCCGGAGACCACTTCCATGGCGGTCAGCCAGCCCAGGAGCAGCCCGGCGTGCTGTTCGCTCCAGCCCTGCTCGACGTAGTAAGGCGCCAGCCAGGCCAGCACGCAGGTGTAGGAGGCGGTGCCGAGGCCGAAAAACAGCGCCAGCAGCCAAGCCCGGGCGTTGCCGAAAAAACCTCGCTGCGTGTCGGAACCCGCCTGGGGCAGGGCGGGTAGCGCCGCGCGTTGTGCACACCAGGCCAGCACCGCCAGCAGCGCGAGCACGGCCCAGATCGCCAGGCCTGCGCGCCAGCTGCCGGTGTACATTTGCACGAACGGGGACAGCGACGCCGCCAGCGCCGCGCCGCCCATGATTGCAGTGACGTACAACCCCATGAACAGCGAGACATTCGTGCTGAACCGTGACTTGATCAGCGCCGGCATCAGTGCCTGGATCAGCGCAATTCCGATACCAGCGGCCATTGCACTGACAATCAGCTCCAGCGCGGAATCGAGGAACAGCCGCGACAACGTCGCCACGCCAATCAGCAGCAACGACGCGACAACACTGCGGTGCTCGCCAAAGCGCCTGACCAGGCCCATGCCCACGAACATCGCCAGGCCCATGGTCATCACCGGCAGCATGGTCAGTAACGCCGCGTCGCTGAAGCTCAATGGCACATCGGCGCGAATCGACGCCAGCAACGGCCCCACGGCCGCCATCGACGGACGCAGGTTGAGGGCGATCAGGATCACACTGATCACCAGCCATACGGCGGTGGAGGGTTTCGTCTGCACGTTTTGCATGAGCCTGCCTTGAATGAACCAGAGCGAATCAGGCCACGTGCTGGGGGAGGGCGGCAAATCAGAAAATCACTGGAGCTATTGAAAAACTGCGGCCTGAGCCACCGCCAATCAAAGTGTGGGAGGGGGCTTGCTCCCGATAGCGGTGTGTCAGCCAAAGACGTCTCAACTGACCCGCCGCCATCGGGAGCAAACCCCCTCCCACATGTTTAACCGCGGTGTGTCAGTAGCCGACGGTGAAGCGTTGGCGCGAGTGCCTTGGGGTTTCCGCTTCGTCGATCAGTGCAATGGCGTAGTCAGCAAAGCTGATCCAGCTGCGTCCTGCGGCGCTGACCAGCAGCTCATCCTGACCCAGGCGGAATGTACCTGTGCGCGCAGCCTCCACGAATTCGGCCGATGGCGACAAAAAGGTCCAGTCCAGCTCCTTCTCCTCGCGCAGCGCTTCCAGAAACTCAGCCCCTGCACTGGCTTCGGCGCGGTATTCCTCAGGGAAACCGGCGCTATCGATCACCCGTCCACCGTCCGGCAGCAGCAGCGAACCCGCGCCGCCGACCACCAGCAGGCGGTGTACTCCGGCCTGTTTCACCGGCCCGATCACGGCGCTGGCGGGCAGGCTGGCGAAGTGCGCGGCGCTGATTACCACGTCGCTGCCGCTGATGGCCTGTTGCAAGGCCTTTGCGTCGAGTGCGTCCACTTGTTTGACGGTGACGCCTGGCTGCGCGGCGAGTTTTTCGGTGTTGCGCGCAATGGCCACCACGCTGTGCCCGCGCCGCAGCGCCTCTTCCAGCAATTGACTGCCCGCACGGCCAGTGGCCCCGATGATTGCGATCTTGCTCATGATGTTCTCCGGTTCGGTTAAGGATTGAAACGCTTCACCACTTCATTTCGCCCTTGGCGACTTTGGCGCTCAGGTCCAGCGAGCTTTCGTCGGCAAGGTCGGGGTAACGTTTTTTCATCGCCGCGATCAGGCCGGTGGAGTCCTTGGCCTTGGCGGTTTCGAGGTCGAATGCCTTGATGTAGTCAGCGGTAAAGGCCACGGAGGCCAGCGATGGCGTACCCAGGTAATGGCCCGGGACCACGGTGTTCGGCTTCAGGTCCTGAATGCGCTGCAGGGTGGTCAGCCAATCCTTGTGGGACTGCGCGCCCTGGGTGTCGGCCATCCACAGGTGAATGTTTTCGGAGACGACCACCCCGCCCACCACGGCCTTGATCGACGGAATCCACACAAAACTGCGGTCCGGCTGCGGGCCGTCGAGGCCGATCACCTGCAGTGCCTCGCCCTCAAGCGTCAGGCTATTGCCCTCAAGTACCTGCGGCACGAGGGTCTTGCCCGGCTTGTCGGCGCCCATTTTCGGGCCCCAGAACGCCAGCTTGCCGGCCACGGTCGCCTTGATATGGTCGACCACCGGCTGCGGCGCCACTACCTTGGCGTCCGGGAACGCGGCGGTGAGGGTATCGAGGCCGAAGTAGTAATCCGGGTCACCGTGGCTGATATAGATGGTGGTCAGGTGCTTGCCGCTGGCACGGATCTTCTGCACCAACTGCTCAGCCTGGCCCTTGCCGAATTGGGCGTCCACCAGTATCGCGTCCTTGGCGCCGCTGACCAGCACCGAACTCACCGGGAAAATCGCCGCTTCACCGGGGTTGTACACGTCGAGTTTCAGCTCGGCCGCCGCCGCGTGGGCGGCAAAGGCCAGGGCTGCGGTTACCAGCGTCAAGCGCTTGAAGGTTGAGAACATCGGGCAGCTCCTGCATTCGATAAGGGATGCGCACAGCTTAGTTGCCTGAAACATCACAAAAAATGCCATGCTGGGACATAGTTTGTTTCTAAAAGTGGGCAGATCATGGACCGTCTTCAGGCAATGCGCGTGTTTGTAAGCGTGGTGGAGCTGGGCAGCCAGTCGGCTGCCGCCGATCACCTGGACCTCTCGCGCCCGGTAGTGTCGCGCTACCTGGCCGAACTCGAAGACTTCGTCGGCGCGCGTCTGCTGCATCGCACTACGCGCAAGCTCAGCCTCACCGCCGCAGGCAGTGAAACCCTGCCGCGCTGCCGGCAATTGCTGGAACTGTGCAGCGACATGCAGGCCGCCGTCGGCACGCCGGATGACGCGCCGCGCGGGCTGTTGCGCCTGAGCGTGAGCACCTCGTTCGGCCAGGCGCAATTGGCCGACGCCATCGCCGCCTTCGTCAAGCGCTACCCCCTGGTGACCGTCGACCTGCAAATGCTCGACCGCACGGTGAACCTGGTGGACGAGCGCATCGACCTGGCCATCCGCACCAGCAATGACCTGGACCCCAACCTGATCGCCCGGCGCCTCACCGTCTGTCGCTCGGTGGTGTGCGCCACGCCGGCCTATCTGCTTGAGCACCCGGCACCGCAAAAAGTCGAAGAGCTGGCCCTGCACAACTGCCTGACCCACTCCTACTTCGGCAAAAGTCTGTGGCATTTCGAGGAAGGCGGTGAGCACGTCTCGGTGCCCATCACGGGCACGATCACCTCCAACGAGGCCAGCACTTTGCTGCGGGTAACACTGGCCGGGGCAGGGGTGGCGATGCTGCCCAGCTATCAGGCTGGCGATTACATTCGTCGCGGTGAGCTGGTGCGCCTGCTGCCCGAGGCCGAGCCTCGACAAATGAACATTTACGCGGTGTACGCCTCGCGCAAACACATGCCGTCAGCGCTGCGCAGCCTGCTGGATTTTCTGGTGGAGCGGTTTCCGGAAGAGCCGATCTGGGACATCGGTCTGTAAGTCGACATAAACGGTTTGAATATCGCCCAATAATGGCAACTCGCCCTGGCTGACCTATGCTTCAAACAGTCATCCAGAGGTCTGTGCCATGACCCTCAAAACCAGAAAGTACCTGACGATTTTCGCCCTTTGCGCCCTGGCCAGCGCGCTGTACGGCACGGCGGCCTACCGCGTCGAGCAAACGCGCATGCAGCCAAGCTTTGCGATCAGCTGCCACCAGGACCAATGCGTGCCGCACACCGGCAGTTTCAGTGCCTTGCGCTGATCGCGAGGCACCGAAGATCCAACCTGGCCAAGTCAATCCGACTTGAGTTGCTCGCGAAACGCCTTCGGCGAAAACCCTACGCGTCGACGAAACAATCGCGAGAAGTTGGTCGGGTCGGAAAACCCCAGCACGTCCGACATCTCGTTGATCGTCATGCTGGTATAGGTCAGCAGGCGCTTGGCCTCCAGCAACTGGCGGTCGTGCATGATCTGCAACGCCGGCTGCCCGCCCAGTTCGCGGCAGGTGCCATTCAGGTGTGACACCGAGATGCCCAGCTTGTGGGCCAGGTCCTCGATCCTGGGGTGCTCGCGGTAATGCTGCTCGACCAACTGCGTAAAGCGCCGAAAATATTCGCGCCCACGCGGGGCACGCGGGTGGCGACGCTGGATGGCCTGGCGGCTGACCCACACCAGCAGCACGCTGACCACGGCGTGCATCATCATGTCGCGGGCCGGCTGCTCGTTCACGTATTCGTCCTGCAGGCGCACGAACAGGCTGTTGAGGTAGTCGCTGTCCTTGCCGGCCGGGTAGCTGCCCAGGGTCTGCAAGCCGTCGACCGTCGCGCCCAACTGCCCCTGCAAATGGCTGATCAGCGGCGCGGACAACGTCACCACGTAACCTTCCACATCCTCGGCAAACCGAAACCCGTGCACACACAACGGCGGCAGCACCTGCAGGCTCGCTTCGCTGAGGGTGCTGCGCTGGCCTTCGATTTCCAGGTGTGCCTGGCCTTTGTGCACGTAGAGCAACTGGCACAGATCCGCGTGCCGGTGGGGCTGGATTTCCCACTGGTATTCCCGACTACGTCGCGAAATGGTTTCGCAGTGCAGCAAATCGGGGGTAGGCCACTGCAGGCTTTCCCCGTACAGCTTGAAGACTGGAATCGCGGTTTGGCTCATGGTTTCAATCCGATACTCAGGATAGTGGTGCGGTAATCGCCCCGATTGGTAAAAAGCGCAGCTTTTGGCGCAGTTTTCACCTTCT
The DNA here is from genome assembly GCF_034354675.1 of Pseudomonas sp. MH9.3. Classification (NCBI taxonomy): domain Bacteria; kingdom Pseudomonadati; phylum Pseudomonadota; class Gammaproteobacteria; order Pseudomonadales; family Pseudomonadaceae; genus Pseudomonas; species Pseudomonas sp. MH9.3. Next base: position 5,284,684 of record NZ_CP133785.1, read on the forward strand.
TGTAGCGGCCACTCAAGTGAAAAATGTCAGCAGCACGATCAATGACAACGCTTTCACCCGATCCGTTCGAGGTGGAACTTGCGGGCGATAAAAATAATGAAGACGCTGAAAACCCAAGTCGCCATCATTGGCGCCGGTCCTTCGGGATTGCTGCTGGGCCAGTTGCTGCACAACGCTGGCATCCAGACCCTGATTCTTGAGCGCCAGAGCGCCGACTATGTGCAGGGCCGCATCCGTGCCGGGGTGCTGGAGCAAGGCATGGTCGACCTGCTGCGCGAGGCCGGCGTGAGCCAACGCATGGACGCCGAGGGCCTGGTGCACGATGGCTTCGAACTGGCGCTCAATGGCCGGCTGACCCATATCGACCTCAAGGTACTCACGGGGGGCCAGTCGGTGATGGTCTACGGTCAGACCGAAGTCACCCGCGACCTCATGGCCGCCCGAGCTGCGGTCGGCGCCACCACGCTGTACGAGGCGCGCGACGTGCAGCCCCATGACCTGAAAACCGAGCGACCCTGGCTGAGCTTCGAGCATCAGGGCGAGATGTTTCGCCTGGACTGCGACTACATCGCCGGTTGCGACGGTTTCCACGGGGTGGCGCGGCAATCGATCCCGGCCGAATCGCTGCAGGTGTTCGAACGGGTGTATCCGTTCGGCTGGCTGGGCATGCTCTGCGACACGCCGCCGGTGCACCCGGAGCTGGTGTATGCAAGGCACCCGCGAGGTTTTGCGCTGTGCAGCATGCGCTCGCCAACGCGCAGCCGTTATTACCTGCAGGTACCCGCTGACGAGCCGGTCAGCGACTGGTCGGACGAGCGATTCTGGGCCGAATTGAAAAAACGCCTGCCCACTGAGCTGGCGGAAGCGCTGATTACCGGGCCCTCCCTCGAAAAAAGCGTCGCGCCGCTGCGCAGCTTCGTGGTCGAACCGATGCAGTACGGCCGTCTGTTCCTGCTGGGCGACGCCGCGCACATCGTGCCGCCCACCGGCGCCAAGGGCCTGAACCTGGCGGCCAGTGATGTGAGCACGCTGTATCGCATTCTGCTCAAGGTGTATGGCGAAGGGCGCGTCGACCTGCTGGAGCAATACTCGGCCATCTGCCTGCGCCGGGTGTGGAAAGCCGAGCGGTTTTCCTGGTGGATGACCTCGATGTTGCACCAGTTTCCCGAGTCCGACAGCTTCACCCAACGCATCGCCGAGAGTGAACTGGATTACTTCATCCACTCCCGCGCGGGCCGCCAGACCATCGCGGAAAATTACGTCGGACTTCCTTACGAGGCTATCGAATAGCCTGCTATCGTATCGAGCATTCCCGCAGGCCGTCTTTCCCGCGGGCCCTGCTCGAAGGTTCTGCCGTGACTCAGCTCAATCAGCCCGTTCCACCGGTTCCCGCCGTGCGCAGCATCCTCATCGCGTTGATGCTGGCGATCTTTCTCGGCGCGCTCGACCAGACCATCGTCGCCGTGTCGATGCCGGCCATTTCCGCGCGGTTCCACGACGTCGACCTGCTGGCCTGGGTGATCTCCGGCTACATGGTGGCGATGACGGTGGCGGTGCCGATCTATGGCAAGCTCGGCGACCTGTACGGGCGCCGCCCGATGATGCTGATCGGCATGGGCCTGTTCACCGTGGCGTCGCTGTTCTGTGGCATGGCGCAAAGCATGGAGCAACTGGTGCTGGCGCGGATTCTCCAGGGCATCGGCGCCGGCGGCATGATCTCGGTGAGCCAGGCGATCATCGGCGACATCATTGCGCCCCGCGAGCGGGGGCGCTACCAGGGCTACTTCAGCAGCATGTATGCGGTGGCCAGCGTGGCCGGCCCGGTGCTGGGCGGCCTGATGACCGAGTACCTGTCGTGGCGCTGGGTGTTCCTGATCAACCTGCCGCTGGGCGCCGGCGCCTGGTACGTGGCCCATCGCACCCTGCGCGGGCTGCCGGCGCCGCAGCGCAAACCGATCATCGATTACCTGGGCACCGTGCTGATGATCATCGGCCTCACCGCGTTGCTGTTGGGCATCACCGAAATCGGCCAGGGCCATGCCATGCGTGACCCGCAGGTGCTGGGCCTGCTGGTCTGTGCGCTGGTGGCGCTGTCGGTGTTCGTGTGGCACGAGCGCCGCGCCCGCGAGCCGCTGTTGCCGATGCACCTGTTCGCCAACCGCAGCGCGGTGCTGTGCTGGTGCACGATTTTCATCACCAGCTTTCAGGCGATTTCCCTGACCGTGCTGATGCCGCTGCGTTACCAGACCGTGACCGGTTCCGGCGCCGACAGCGCGGCCCTGCACCTGTTGCCGCTGGCGATGGGCCTGCCGATGGGCGCTTATTGTGCCGGGCGCCTCACCTCGGTGACCGGCCGCTACAAACCGATGATCCTCAGCGGTGCGCTGTTGAGCCCCCTGGCGATCCTCGGCATGGCCTTGAGTGCGCCGCAGGCGGTCGGGATGACGGCGTTGTTCATGGTGCTGTGCGGGATCGCCGCCGGCATGCAGTTTCCTACCTCACTGGTGGGCACGCAGAATTCGGTGGCGCAACGCGACATTGGCGTGGCCACCAGCACCACCAACCTGTTCCGCTCCCTCGGCGGGGCGGTGGGGGTGGCCTGCATGTCGGCGCTGCTGCTGGCGCTGTTACAGGATTCCAGCTTCGTCCACATGGCCAGTGGCGCGCTGGCGGCCGAAGGCAGTTCCGGCAGCGTGCTGCTCGACGGCCTCAACGCCGCCCCCGGCCCGGCGCAGGACGCCCTGCGCGCGGAGCTGGCGGTGACGTTCCGGCATTTGCTGATGGTGAGTGCGGCGGTGTCGCTGCTGGGCCTGGCGGCGGCCATTGCGATGCCCAATCAGGTGCTGCGCGGCCGCGAAGACAAAGCCGGCTGACTGATCAGCGAAGATCCATAGGTGGGAAGGGGCTTGCTCCCGATAGCAGTGCTTCAGTTAAAGCACCTGTGCCTGACACACCGCCATCGGGAGCAAGCCCCCTCCCACAAGGAACTGCATTTCAGCGCCGGATCATGGGCTGTAATAACCCACCGCCACCATGAAGTGCCCGCTCTTGCGCACATAGGCATGCTTGTTCTCGACCTTGCCGGTCACCGGGTTCTGCCAGCGGTATTTGTATTCGCCCTGGTCCTGCTCGGCCATTATTTTGAGAATGGGCTCGCCCACTGGCCTGCCGTCCGGGTCCTTGACCTTGCTGAAGTCGGTGTTGATCAGCCGCAGGGTGGTGCCATGGGCCACGTAGCGCCGGGTATTGAGGTCGACCACGAACACGTAGAGGTCGTCCTGCAGGAACCCGCCCTGCAACGAGTTGATCGATTTGAGCGTGCCCGCCTCATCCTTCACCAACGCGTTCACCGCCTTGTTGCGCAGCGCCCGCGCCTGCTCCGGGGTGGCCCGTGGCAGGTAATAGCCGACCGCCAGAATGCGCTCGCCCACCCGCTGGTAAAACACATGCTTGTGCTCGACCTTGCCGTCGTTCCAGTTCTGCCAGCGGTAGTCGGCCTGCTGCACGCCCTGGTTTTCCGGCACCTTGAGCGCGTCCTTGAACGACTGGCGCAACTCCGGGCCCAGCACTTCGGACACATCACGGCCAATCAATGCCGAGGACGGGCCGCCACTGGCCAGCAGTACGCCTTTAGTGTCGACCACGAACACATAACGGTCGTGGTCGACAAACTCCCCTTGGCGGCTGAATGCCGCGAGGGCCTTGTCACCATTGCTCTGATAGTAGGCCACGGCTTTTTGCAGCAACGCCTTGGCCGCCTCGGCGTCTTCTTCCTGCGCCGTCGCGGCATGCACCTGGCTGGCGCAGATCAGCAGCAGCCAGGTGATTCGCAGCAATGCCTTCATGTTTCATCCCTCTTTATTATTGATGTCACAGCAGCGTAGACGGACTTGGCTCAGGGCGCCGCCAGCCATTGGTTGACGATGCCGTCGTACACCCCGGTCGCCACGCTCATGTGCAGCCATTGGTCGACATAGCTTTTCCACGCCACATCATCGCGCGGCAGCAGGAAGGCTTTCTGGCTGTATTGCATTTGCCGCTCGGGGTTGACCGCGCACAGTCCGGGCTTGAGCTTTTGCTGGTAGCGCGCCTCGCTGGCGTCGGTGATCATCACGTCGGCCTTGCCGGCCAGCAGTTCGTCAAAGATCGTCACGTTGTCATGCAGGCGGATCTGCGCCTGGGCCAGGTGGGCGCGGGCGAACACCTCGTTGGTGCCGCCTGCCGGCTCGATCACCCGCACCTGCGGCTGGTTGATCTGCTCCACGGTCTGGTAGCGCTGCACATCGGCGCACCGCACCAGCGGGATCTTGCCGTCGACGCCGAGGGATTCGCTGAAGAAGGCTTTTTTCTGGCGCTCCAGCGACACCGAAATACCGCCCACGGCGATGTCGCAGCGTTGCGCGAGAAAATCCGGCATCAGGGTTTTCCAGGTGGTGGGCACCCAGTTGATCTTCGCGTTGAGGCTCTGGGCCAGGGACTCGGCCATGGCAATGTCGATGCCTTCATAGCTGCCGTCGGCGCGCAACGAGCTGTAGGGCTTGTAGTCGCCGGTGGTGCACACGTTGAGCGTGCCGCGCTGGATCACCTCATCGAGGCGTGACGGGGCGGGGTCGGCCAGGGCGGTGGTTGCCGAGCACGCCAGTACACACAGGGCCAGGGAAGCTTTCATGGGGGCGGGTCCTTGGGGCAGTTTTTTTGTAGGCGCGAGCATTGACGCGACGCCTGCGGCTTTCAACCTTTTTTTCACGTTGCACTGGTTAAGCTGTCCACCAAGGTCGTTCACTTCCGTTCCACCCTGATGAGCCCATGATGTCGCCACAACCTCCATCCTCCATCGAGATTGACTTCGCCGAGCGCTATGACCAGGAGCACGCGCGGGTCTGCGGCGACCCGCATCCGCCCAGGCTGCGGCGGCGCCTGGCGATGTGGCGCGACGAATGGCTGGTGCGCCAGGCCCTGAAAGTGGCCGGCGAACCGGGCCTGATCCTCGACCTGGCCTGCGGTTCGGGGCGATTCTGGCCGGTGCTGGGCGAGCACATCAACCGCGTGATCCTCGCCTCTGACAACTCCCAGGACATGCTCGACCACGCGCTTACCCACCACCCGGCGGCGTTGCTCAAGCGGGTCAAGACCTTCCAGGGATCAGCGTTTTCCATCGGCTTGTCGGCGAATGCAGTGGACTGCATTTTCTGCCTGGAGTTGTTTCGCCATGTGCCCAGCGCAGAAGGGCGTCTGGCGTTGCTGCGCGAGTTTCACCGGGTCAGCCGCGACACCGTGATTGTCTCCGTGCCCTCACGTACCTTCGTGGAAGGCGAATTTCGCCAGGCAGGCTTCAAGGTCCTGAAACATCAGGAATTCATGCCGGGCTCCCGGCTTTGGCGGGTTTACGTACTGCGTAAGAGGGGATAACTCCCGCCTGTCGGACTATTCTTCAGTGCCTGTCCGAGTTTTCATGATTGCCTGTGCACTGCGAATGCTCGCAAGGCCCTTTCGCGATATATACTGCGCGCCATTCTTCAAGGGAGAGCCGTGTGGCCATCGATATTCACTGGATCTGCGACAACGATAGCCTCGGCCAGCATTGCGCCGAATGGCAGCAGTTGCCATTCGTCGCCCTCGACACCGAATTCATGCGGGTCGACACCTTTTATCCCATCGCCGGGCTGATCCAGATCGGTGATGGCGTACGCGCTTACCTGATCGACCCCCTGACCATCGACAACTGGCAACCCCTGGCCGCGCTGCTGGAAAATCCGGCGGTGATCAAGGTGGTACACGCCTGCAGCGAAGACCTTGAAGTACTGCTGCGCCTGACCGGCAGCCTGCCGGTGCCGTTGTTCGACACCCAGTTGGCGGCCGCCTACCTGAACCTCGGCTTCTCCATGGGCTATTCGCGCCTGGTGCAGGCCGTGCTCGATATCGAGCTGCCCAAGGGCGAGACCCGCTCGGACTGGCTGCAGCGGCCATTGTCCGACACGCAGGTGAGCTACGCCGCCGAAGATGCGGTGCACCTGGCCGAGGTCTACATCCGCCTGCGTCCGCAGTTGTCCGACGATAAATACGCCTGGGTGCTGGAAGACGGCGCCGAACTGGTGGCCAACCTGCGCCGCGAGATCGACCCCTACGAGCTGTACCGCGATGCCAAGCTGGCGTGGAAACTGTCCCGCGCGCAACTGGCCGTGCTGCGTGAACTGTGCGCCTGGCGCGAGCAGCAGGCGCGGGCCCGCGACTTGCCGCGCAACCGCATCATTCGCGAACACTCGCTGTGGCCGTTGGCCAAATCCCAGCCGGACAATCTGGTCGCGCTGGGCAAGATCGAAGACATGCACCCGCGCACCGTGCGCCAGGACGGTCCGTTCCTGCTCGACCTGATCAAGCGCGCCGCCAGCGTGCCCATGGACCAATGGCCACCGGCCGTGGCCGAGCCGCTGCCGGTGGACGCCGCCACGCTGATCAAGCAGTTGCGCGCCCTCGGCCAGGCCGAAGCCGAACGCCTGGACATGGCGCCGGAGCTGATGCTGCGCAAGAAAACCCTCGAAGCCCTGGTCAAGAGTGGCTACCCCGATGGGCCTTATACATTGCCCGACTCGCTGCGTGGCTGGCGCCGCGCGTTGATGGGCCAGGCGCTGCTCGACAGCCTGGCCTCTGCCGGAGAACAGCCTTGAAACGTATTTGCTCCATCTACCGCAGCCTGAAAAAAGACGGCATGTACCTCTACGTGCTCAAAAGCGATGCCCTCGAGCGCGTGCCCGAGCCCCTGATGGTCGCCTTCGGCAAGCCGCATCACGCCTTCGACATGGTGCTGAGCCCGGAGCGCAAGCTGTCGCGCGAAGACATCCTGGTGGTCCTGGAAAATCTCGACAAGCAGGGCTACCACCTGCAAATGCCGCCGGCCGAGGACGAGTACATCGAACACTTGCCCGAAGAGCTGCTGCGCCGCAACGACCCGATGTGATCGGTGGGTGCCCTGCCCGGGGCACTTTCTTCAACGCAATCGTAATGAGTGGGCGGTGGCCGCAAGGATGCGGGCGGCCGTCTGCACTGTTTTTGAAAGGTTTTAACCATGCGTGTTCTGATTGCTGAACAGGATCACCCGCTCTACGCCCAACTGCTGCGCGACGCCGCGCCGGACCTTGAGGTACTGACCAGCGGCGACTCGGCCGAACTCTCGCGCCTGGCCGCCGATTGCCCGGTATGGCTGGGCCAGCCGGACCTGCTGGCGACCCTGCTGCGCCAGGGGCATCAGCCGCAGTGGCTGCAATCGACCTGGGCCGGCATCACGCCGCTGCTGGCCGACGGCCTGCCGCGCGGCTATCGCCTGACCCGTGCGGTGGGCATCTTTGGCCAGGTCATGGCCGAGTTCGTGCTCACCTATATGCTGGGCCACGAGCGTGAAGTGCTGGCGCGTCTGGTCAGCCAGGTGGAGCGCAAGTGGGACAATCGCACCGGCCAGAGCCTGGCGGGGCGCACGGCGCTGATCGTCGGCACCGGCGATATCGGCCAGCGTGTTGCCGAGTTCCTGGTGCCGTTCGGTGTGAAGCTGTACGGCATCGCCAGCACCGCGCGGGAGCAGGCGCCGTTCGTTGAAGTGGCCGCGCTTGATCAACTGGAGCGGCTGGTGGGAGAGGCGGACTACGTGATCAACCTGCTGCCCAACACGGCGCAAACCCACGACCTGTATAACGCGGCGCTGTTCAAGCAGTTCAAACCGACGGGCGTGTTCATGAACGTCGGGCGCGGCGTGGCGGTGGTCGACGCCGACCTGGTCGAGGCGCTGAAAGAAGGGCACCTGGCTGGCGCGGTGATCGATGTGTGTCGCCAGGAGCCGCTGCCGCAACGCCATCCGTTCTGGACCGCGTGGGGCCTGCTGCTGACCGGGCACAGCTCGGCGCCGACCTCGCCGTCGATGATGGTGGATTTGTTTGTGCAGAACCTGCGCGCGTATCAGGCCCGTGAAGCCCTGCGCGGTGAAGTGGACTTCGAACGCGGTTATTGACCCATCGCCAATGTGGGGAAAGTGCCTCCCCACATTGGCTGCCCGCCTGTTTACAGGCTGAAGTCGCCTTCGGACACTAATTCGCTCAACGGCTTGCGCGGGCTCGGCACTTCACGGCCCTGCAGGTAGTCCGGCAGGGTCGATTTGTCGCCCAGCTTGCCCACGGCCACCGCCGCGTGCAGCGCGTAACCCTCGGGAATCTTCAGTTCCTTGCGGGTCAATGCCTGATCGAAACCGGCCATGCCATGGGTATGCCAGCCGCTGAGGCTGGCTTGCAGCGCCAGGTGGCCCCAGGCGGAACCCGTGTCGAAGGTGTGCCACAGCGCCGGAGTTTCCTCGCTGGCGCCGGGCGCAATGAAGTCGGTTTTCGAGGCGATGATCACCAACGCCGACGCATGCTGCGCCCAGTTACGGTTGAATTCGTTGAGCAGGCCCAGGTAACGCTCCCAGTCCGGCGTGTCACGGCGCGCGTAGAGAAAGCGCCAGGGTTGCGAGTTGTACGCGGACGGCGCCCAGCGAGCTGCTTCGAAGAAACTCAGCAAGGTCTCCTGTGGAATGCTTTCGCCGGTGAAGGCGCGGGGCGACCAGCGCTCGGTGAACTGCGGGTGGATCGGGTAATCGGCAACACGTGTCATGGGGGCTCCTGATCGTCAATGTGGCGCTCAACGCTACTGCGCACTCGCCGGCCTGACAAGCTTTGTAACACCGCCAGTCGCCAGCGCTTGGTTCCAGGCGGCTTGGGCACTAGACTGGCGGCCTTTTCACCTACCGATACCGATGCAGAGCCATGGCCGCCAAAGTCGAACCCTTCTGGATACGCAAAACCCTTGAACACCTCGACCAGGAAGAATGGGAGTCGTTGTGCGACGGCTGCGGCCTGTGCTGCCTGCAAAAGCTTGAAGATGAAGACGACAACAGCGTCTATTACACGCGCATCGCCTGCAAACTGCTCGACCTGAACACTTGCCAATGCACCGATTACCCCAACCGCAGGGCCTCGGTGCCCGATTGCATCCAGCTCACCCCCGGCCAGGCCGACCAGTTCAAATGGCTGCCGCCCACCTGCGGCTACCGGCTGGTCAGCGAGCGCAAGGACCTGCCGTTGTGGCACCACCTGGTCTGCGGCGACCGCGACGCCGTGCACCACGAACGCATTTCCCAGTCCGGGCGCATGCTCAGCGAAGGCAGCGTGCCCGAGGATGACTGGGAGGATTACCTGATTTTCCGCGCGGGCTGAACCAGGAGTGGGTATGAGGGAAGTGATCAAGCTGGCGGTCGCCCTGACGCTGCTGACAATGAGCAGCTCGGCCTGGTGTGCGAAAAAGGTCGACCTGGACTATCACGTCAAGCTGCTGCCCCAGAGCGATCAGGCCGAAGTGCGCGTGAGCCTGTCCCACGGCGCGGCGGTGCGCAGCCTGAATTTCGAGCTGGGCCACGCGGGCGACTACAGCGACTTCAACGCCGACGGCCAGTGGAAGGTCACCGGCAGCCGTGGCCTGTGGCAACCCGATGCCGACAAGGCCAGCCTCACTTACCGCGTGCGCCTGAGCCATGCGCGCAAGCCGGGTACCTATGAAGCGCGGATGACGCCGAGCTGGGCGCTGTTTCGCGGTGAAGACCTGGTGCCGACCGCGCACCTGGACCAGCAGGACGGTGTCGAACTGGTCTCGCGCCTGGTGTTCGAGCTGCCGCCCGGCTGGAAAAGCGTCGAGACCGCCTGGCCGCGCATCGGCAAGCACAAATTCCGCATCGACAATGTGTCGCGCCTGTTCGATCGGCCCACCGGCTGGATGCTCGCCGGCACCCTCGGCAGCCGCCGCGTGCGCCTGGGGGACACCGACGTCACCGTGGCTTCGCCCAAGGGCCAGGCCATGCGCCGCATGGATGTGCTGACCTTGCTGACCTTCGTCTGGCCGCAGGTGGAGGCCGCGTTCCCGCGTCACCCGGCCAAGCTGCTGGTGGTGGGCGCCAGCGACCCGATGCGCCGTGGCGCGTTTGCGGCGCGCGACTCGATCTACCTCAACAGCCGCACGCCGCTGGTGAGTGAGAGCGGCAGCAGCCCATTGCTGCGTGAAGTGGTGCAGGCCATCGGGCGATTCAATGACCATGACACCAGCGACTGGATCAGCGAAGGGTTCGGCGAGTTTTATGCGATTGAGTTGATGCGCCGTGCCGGCGGGATTACCGATGAGCGCTATGCCGCAATTCAGGCGCGGCTGGGCAAGCAGGGCAAGGACGTGACCAGCCTGCGCGGCGAACACGTCAGCGGCGCCACGGTGGCGCGGGCGGTGCTGGTGTTGCAGGACCTGGACCGCGAGATCCGCGTGAAGACCCATAACAAGCGGTCCCTGGATGATCTGGCACAGGCGGTGATGCGGGCTGACAGCGTCAACACGGCGCAATTTGTGCAGTTGGCTGAAAGCATTATCGGTGAGCCATCAACGGTGCTCGATTCCAGATTACTGCACTGATCTGGAAGCACACACACCAGGGCAAATGTGGGAGGGGCTTGCTCCCGATGGCGGTAGTTCAGTCACTGATGTGTTGACTGACACACTGCCATCGGGAGCAAGCCCCTCCCACATTTGGATGTTCAACAGGCATGAAAGCCTGATCAGCCGGTGGTTTTTACCGCTTTCTCGGCGGCCACTTCGGCTTTGGTCTTGAGGTTGTTCAGCTCTGCGCCGGCCCGTTCGATCTTGGTGCGCAGGCTGTTCATCTCCTGACGACCCTGCTCCAGCTTGTCCTTGAGCGAACTGTGGCCGGTAAAGCCGCGCTTGAGCGCCACGCCGCCGATTGCAACCTGGATCAGGCCGAACACGCCGCCACGGCGCAGGCCTTTGCCCAGCATGATGAAACCGCCGGCTACCGAGCCGATGCGTTCCCAGCCGTGCACGTTTTGCTCATGCTGCGGGGCGGGCTGCAGGTGCTCGATGATAGGTCGCAGGTGTGTGCTGTCACTCATGATCCGTCTCCAACAAGGGCTAGTGTAAATAGCTGACTGCTGGCCGGCGCCGGATGTTCCCGAAAAATCAGTACTTGGGCCCCGAGCGGGTGTTGTTGCCCTTGGCCAGGCGGTCGTAGAGCACCACATTGACGGTGGCGGCAAGGTTCATGCAGCCGGTGGTCGGGATGTACACCACGTCTTCGCACCAGTCGCGGATCTCTTTATCCAGCGAGCCGTCTTCCGGGCCGAAGATATACAGCGCGCGGTCGGGATGGGTGTATTCGGGCAGCGGACGGGCGCCTTCCACCAGCTCCACGGCAACCGGGATGCAGCCCAGGGGCAGGATTTTCTTCAGGTCATCGATGCCGATCAGCGGAATGTCGTGGTGGACCTTTTTGGTGTCGGTGATGAAATCCCGCGCGCGCTCGTAACGCACGCCGGTGTAGAACACCGAGGCCACGCCGTAGCAGCCGGCGGCACGCATCACCGAGCCGACGTTTTCGGGTGATTTGGGGTTATACAGACCGATGCAGCTGTAGCGTTTATTGCCCACGGGGAAGGGTGCCTTGACGAAAAGGCGCGATTATACGGCCTTGAAGTGATGCGGTGCTTGCACGATCGCTGTCGGGAGCAAGCCCCTCCCACTGTTGGACTGCATTTCAGTGCGGGAGGGGGCTTGCCCCCGATGAGGCCGGTACAGGCGATGACGATGTTCAGCTGTCTTTCTTCATCAACCCCGCCAACGCCGCAAACGGGTTGTGCGTGGCCTTGGCAATCGTCGGGCTGCTGGTGGAGCCTTCGCCGAAATACTGCTGGTCGGTGTAGCGCGAGTGCTCGTTGTCATGGCAATACAGGCACAGCAATTCCCAGTTGGAGCCATCCTGAGGATTGTCATCATGGTTATGGTTGCGGTGGTGTACGGTCAGTTCGCTCAGGCGTTTGCCGGCGAACTCACGGGCGCAGCGGCCGCACACGTGGGGGTACATTTTCAGGGCTTTGTCGCGATAGCCCATTTCCCGGTCGCGCTGGGCATCGGCGAGAATGCGGTCCAGCTTGGCGGTGTGGGAGGGCGGGTTGGTCGAGCTCATCATGGCTCCTGGCTGTTTGAGGGTTCACGGATACCGTGGATTCTAGCCGCTCGCGCGCTAAATAACCGCTTCACTTTAGCCATAAGGATTCAACTTCATGCGTCTGCATTCATGGATTGCTGCATTGCTGCTGTGTGGGGTGACTGCCCATGCCCACGCCCTTTCTGCGCCCAGGCCCGGGCAGGTGATCGAAGTGGCCCTCGAGCAGTTGCATCCCACCCAGGCCGTGGTGGGTTTTGACCAGATCTATTACAGCCTGGGGCTGTTCGCCGCCAAACCGGCCAAGGTCTTTGACGAGTACTGCGAAACCAATGGCCAGGGCGAAGCGAAAAAGGTGCCGAAAAAGGCCGACCTGCATCACCCCGAGAGCTTTACCTGCGAGGATCCGGTAGGTGCTCACCCGGATGAGATGAAAACCGTCGTGGTCGGCCCCGGCGGCCAGCTGTACCTGACCGACGGCCACCACAGCTTCACCACGCTGTGGGAAGTGCCCGGCGGCGGGGCGCGCTTGAAAATGTGGGTCCGGGTGACCGACGATTTCAGCAGCAGCCCGGACATGAACACCTTCTGGCAGCGTATGGCAGCGGCGCGCAAAGTCTGGCTCAAGGACAGTCAGGGCCGGACCCTGGCGCCTGAGCAGTTGCCGGCGCATCTGGGCTTCAAGCACCTGCAGAACGACACCTTTCGCAGCCTGGTGTATTTCACCCGCAAGGCCGCCTATGGCAAGCCGGACGATGGCGAGATTGCCCCCGAATTTCTGGAGTTTTACTGGGGCGACTGGCTGCGCACGCAGATTGATTTGAGCCAGTACAACCTGGACAGCAAAGGCGGCTACAAGGACGCCATCGAAGCCGTTGCCAAGCGCATGGTCAGCCTGGCGCCAGGCTCGAAGGTGGGTGACAGCGGGTTTACCGCTCATCAACTGGGCGGCATGAGCGAGCTGGATCGCAAGGCGCTGGAGAAAACCTTCGACAATAAAGTGCCGTACATCTTTGACTACCGCAAATCCCTGCGCTGAAACAGGTCAGAAATGTGGGAGGGGGCTTGCTCCCGATCGCAGTGTGTCAGTCAACACATCGGTGACTGAGCTACCGCTATCGGGAGCAAGCCCCCTCCCACAGGGGATTTGTGGTGTCTGGTATCAGGCTTTCAGTTTTTCGGCGATCCAGATGGTGTGCCGGGTGCCTTTGTTGCCATGGGCAAATACCTGCACTTCCTCGGCCTTGAAGCCGGCCTTGCGCAGCTTGTCGCTGAACAGCCTGTCGGCGCTGGCCGACCACACGGCCAGTACGCCCTTGGGCCGCAGTGCCTTGGCACAGGCGGCCAGGCCACCGGCGGAGTAGAGCCAGCTGTTGGCTTTTTGCGTGAGGCCTTCGGGGCCGTTGTCGACGTCGAGCATGATCGCATCAAAGCCCTGGGGTTCGGCCTGCAGCACCTTGGCCACGTCTTCCAGGCGGATCACGGTGCGCGGGTCCAGCAGCGGGCGGCCGGATTTTTCGCCCAGCGGGCCGCGGTTCCACTCCACCACGCCGGGCACCAGCTCGGCCACCACCACTTCGGCGGTCTTGCCCAGGTGCTTGAGCGCCGAAGCCAGGGTAAAACCCATGCCCAGCCCGCCGATCAATACCCGTGAACCCGGGCGCCCGGCCACCTTGCGGCAGGGAATTTCCGCCAGGGCATCCTCGGAGCCGTGCATGCGGGTGTTCATCAGCTGGCCGCCGTCACCGCCCTGGATCTTGATGACAAAATCCTCGCCGTATTCGAACAGGCACAGGGCGCCGCCGTTGTCGGGGATCGGCGTGGTGTCGAGCAGAATGAAACGTTTCATGGAAATCTCATTGGGAAGGGCATTCTTGCGCGGTTGGGAGTAGCCTTGAGGCATTCCGGTCAGGCCATGGAGCCATCGATGAAGTGCAGCATTCTAACGGTCATTGTGCTCGGCGCGCTCACATTGGGTGCCGTGCAGGCGCAGGAGGTGCAGAGCGTACCGGCCGCCCCCGCGCCAACCCCAGGCGCGCCGGGCACTCCGACGCCGACGCTGTACCCGCAGGTGACGCCGCCGGCGTTGCCTAAAGCCAACGCCGACGGCTCGCCGGCGCTGGTGCCGATCGTGTTGCCGACGCCGCCCAAGGACCAGACCGTGCCTGGCCTGCAGCAGAACGACAGCAAACCGAAGACCCCCGGTGGTTAAGCGTCGAGTGCCAGCGCCTTGAACACAAACGCGTATTCCAGCGCCACGTCGCGTAACCCCTGGTAGCGACCGCTCATCCCGCCGTGGCCGGCACCCAGTTCGGTCTTGAGCAGCAGCAGGTTGTCGGAGGTGGCGGTGTCGCGCAGCTTGGCGACCCATTTGGCCGCTTCCCAGTACTGCACGCGGCTGTCGTTGTAGCCGGCGATCACCAGCAGCGCCGGGTAGGCCTGGGCGCTGACGTTTTCGTACGGCGCATACGCCTTGATGCGCGCATACACCTCGGGCTCTTCGGGGTTGCCCCATTCGTCGTACTCGGTGATCGTCAGCGGCAGCTCCGGGTCGAGCATGGTGTTGAGCACATCCACAAACGGCACTTCGGCAATCGCCGCCTGGAACAGCGCCGGACGCTGGTTGAGCACCGCGCCGATCAACAGACCGCCGGCACTGCCGCCGCTGATCGCCAGTTGCCGGGAGGTGGTCAGGCCCTCGGCAATCAGGTGTTCGGCGCACGCGATAAAGTCGCTGAAGGTGTTCTGCTTGTGGGCCTGCTTGCCGTTGCGGTACCAGGCTTCACCCAGCTCGCCGCCGCCGCGCACGTGGGCGATGGCGAATGCCACGCCACGGTCCAGCAGGCTCAGGCGCGCGTGGGAGAACCACGGGTCGAGGCTCTGGCCGTAGGCGCCGTAACCGTAGAGGTACAGCGGGGTCGGCTTGCCCAGTTGGTCGCGCTTGATCACCAGGCTGATCGGCACCTGAGTGCCGTCGGCCGAGGTGGCCCACAGGCGCTGGCTGACGTAGTCATCGGCATTGAATGCGCCGAGTACCGGGGTTTCCTTGAGTACCTGTTGCGCGCCGCTGGCCAGCTCCAACTGACGCACCTGGGCCGGGCGGTTCAGCGCTTCGTAGCGCAGGCGGATCCTGTCGCTGGGGAATTCCAGGCTGTTCTGTACGTAGAGGCTGTAGGCGGCGTCGGGTAACTCCACGCGATAGGCCGGCACGCCCTCGGCATGCACTTCGATCACCGGCAGGCCGCCGATGCGCAGGCTCAGGGTCATGGCGCGTGCATTCAGGCTCACGCCGTCGAGCATCACCTCGTCGCTGTGGGGGATCAGCGTGTGCCAGTCGGCCTCGCCGGGCACGGTGCCGGTGTCGGCGGCGACAAACAGCGCGTAATTGATGCCGTCGCGGTTGCTGCGGATAAACCAGGTCCACTCACCGTCAAGCTGGCCGTGGTCGACATCGTATTCATGGTCTTCGACGCGAGGCGCCAGGCAGGTGAAGTCCAGGTGCGGCTGGCCTGCGTCCAGTGCCCAGATTTCGCTGGTGGTCTTGCTGCCCAGGGCCAGCAGCAGCTGGCGCTCGGAACTGGAGCGGTAGCAATGCAGGAAGAAACGCCCGTCGGGTTCGTGGAACACTTCCTGCGCCGCCGTGCCGTCCAGGCGGTAGCGATACAGCTTGTGCGGGCGATGGGTGTCGTCCAGCTCGCCAAAAAACAGGGTGAGGCTGTCATTGGCCCAGGTCATGCTGCCGTCGCAGTCCTGGAATTCCAGTTCGCTGACCTTGCCCGAGGACAATTCCTTGACGAACAGGGTGTAGATCTCTTCGCCACTGGTGTCGAGGCTGTAGGCCAGGCGCTGGTGGTCGGGGCTGATGCTGAAGGCGCCCAGCGAGAAAAAGCCGCCGCCAGCCAAGGCGTTCGGGTCCAGCAGCAGTTCTTCGCTGTCCTCATCCACCTGATTGCTGTCGTCGACAGGGCGGCGGCAGCGGTAGTGGCGGGCGTATTCGTCGCCGGCGGTGGTGCGCGTGTAATACAGATACGGGCCCCACGGGGAGGGCAGCGACAGGTCGGTCTCGAGGATGCGGCCCTTGATTTCCTCGAACAGCGTGTCGCGCAGCGCCTGCTGGTCGGCGAGCTGGGCTTGCTGCCAGGCGTTTTCGGCCTTGAGGTAGTCGAGGACGTCTGCGTTATCGCGCTCCTGCAGCCAGGCGTACGGGTCTGGACCTGGGGCCTTGCGGGCGATCGGGGCATTGGATAGGGGCATGGATCACTCTCTGTCTGGCGGACGGTGGCAGGCATTGCAGCCGCGACACGCAAAAGCCGTTATCATAGCCGCCTCTTTGCCAGCCTTGCCATGGACACCATGACCGAGAACGATTATCTGATTGCCTGGGGCCTTTACGCCTTCGCCGCATTGGGCTGCCTGTTGGTGTGGTGGCGCATGACCCGCTGGATCTGGCGCTGGCTGCGCGAGCCACTGCAATTGCTGATGGCGGTGCTGCTGTTCAGCCCGACCATCGTCGATCCGGTCAAGACCCAGTTTGCGCCGGCCGTGGCCATTACCGCGCTGGACCTGGTGCTCAAGGTCGGCAACAACGCCTGGCGGGCGATTTCCGATTTGTTCATGTACACGATGATCGTCTTCGCCGTGTATATCGTCATCGTGTTGATTCGCTGGCCCATCGAGCGCGCCGCCAATGCGCGCCGCGAGCGCAAGGCGGCGTTCGATGCGGCGCTGGCCCAGGAGCCGGCTGAAGACGACGAGCCTTTCCACCGTCCGGCACCCGCCAGCGGCACGCGGGTCGAACCGCGCCTTTAACGTTGCAGCGAGAGCCCTGGCATGTGTGAATTATTGGGCATGAGTGCCAACGTCCCCACCGATATCGTGTTCAGCTTTACCGGGCTGATGCAGCGCGGCGGGCGCACCGGCCCGCACCGTGACGGTTGGGGCATTGCCTTTTACGAAGGCCGTGGCCTGCGCCTGTTCCAGGACCCGGCGGCGAGCAGCGAGTCGGAAGTCGCGCTGCTGGTGCAGCGTTATCCCATCAAAAGCGAAGTGGTGATCGGGCATATCCGCCAGGCCAATGTCGGCAAGGTCAGCCTGGCCAACACCCACCCGTTCGTGCGCGAGCTGTGGGGCCGCAACTGGTGCTTCGCCCACAACGGCCAACTGGCGCAGTTCAATCCGCGCGCCACCTTTTACCGCCCGGTGGGCGACACCGACAGCGAAGCGGCCTTCTGCGATCTGCTCAACCGTGTGCGCGAAGCCTTCCCTGAACCGGTGGACATCGAGCAGGTGCTGCCCGACCTGATCGCCGCCTGCACCGAATACCGCAGCAAGGGCGTATTCAACTGCCTGCTCAGCGACGGCGACTGGCTGTTTTGCTATTGCACGACTAAATTGGCGCAGATCACCCGACGCGCACCCTTTGGCCCGGCGCGCTTGAAGGATGTCGACGTGATCGTCGATTTCCAGGCCGAAACCACGCCCAATGACGTGGTGACGGTGATTGCCACCGAACCGTTGACCGACAACGAAAACTGGACCCGCTACGAACCGGGCCAATGGAGCCTGTGGCGACGCGGTGAATGCGTCAGCCAGGGCGTTACCGAGTAAGGATATCGACCATGTTGCTCAGCTATCTGCGGTTGGTGCTGTTTGCCATTGGCCTGTTGGTCGGCGTGCAAGTGCCGGGTTTCATCAACGACTATGCCAAGCGCGTCGAAGCCCACCTGATCGAGGCCCAGACCGGCCTGCGCGGGTTCGAGACCACCGCGCAGCAGTTTTTCAAGGGAGACCTGCAGGCGCTGGTGGCCCATTACCGCGCCAGTGATGACCCGGTGTTCCAGAGCGACGCCAACAGCCTGGGGGCCATGCTTGACCGCCAGCTTGCGTTGGACAAGCAGTTCCAGGCCATGCAAGGCCCCTGGTACATCCGCGCCCTGCAGGTGGCGGTGGCCGCCGACCCGGACATTCGCCGGGAGACCTGGAATGGCTACAGTTACCAGATCCTGCTGACCCCCGAAGCGATGGGCTGGGGGTTGGGTGGGGCGATGCTGTTGTCGTTCGGCATCGAATGCCTGTTCCGCCTGATCGACTGGGTGGTGCTGGGCGGCAAGCGTCTGCGCCAGAGCCGTCCGATTGAAGAGCGTGACCTCAAAGGCCTTTAAATAGCGGCTCGGTCCACTGTGGGAGCCAGCCCCCTCTTATCAAACACAAAATAACTTTTTGATTTAAAACCTGAAATTTCAGGCAGCCAGTTTCCTGTGGCGAGCAGGCTTGTCCTGCGTTGGGCTGCGCAGCAGCCCCAAAGCCGTGCTCCGGGCAGGGTCAGGTACACCGCGTTTTCCTTGATTGGGGGCGCTGCGCCCCCCAATGCCGTTCAGTTAAGCCAGCGTGATGTTCAAAGCAAAGAGCGGTGCGACTTTTTCGGTGTACATATCCGTTTCTGCTGTAACGGCTGCTGGCGGTTCCGCTCTTACAGCGGCTCACTTTTGAAAAGCGCAAAAGTAAGCAAAACGCTCTTGCCCCAACACTCGGCACCTCGCCTAGGCTCGGTGTGCCCGAACGCAGGCTTTGGAGCGTGGGCCGCCGCGATGGGCCATCCATGGCCCAGCGCGGCTAACCCGGCGTCCTGCCGGGTTACCCACGCTCCAAAGCCTGCGTTCGGCCAGCGTGTTTGACGGGGCGCCTAAGATCAAGATCAAGATCAAGAGCGCGGCGGCCTGAGAGCCGACCGAAATGGCAAGGCCGCTCGCCACAGAGGCCCCAGTTCGCTGCGCGACAGCGCTACGTCGAAGAGGTAGTGGGGACTCCCACCGTTATTTGGATAGAAAGCGCATGCCTTCTTCCAGCCCGCGCAACGTCAGCGGGTACATCTGGTCTTCCACCAACTCGCGCACGATCGCCGTCGACGCCGTATAGCCCCAGGTGTCCTTCGGGTACGGATTGATCCAGATCAGCTTCTTGTACTTGGCCATGAAGCGCTGCATCCACACATAGCCCGGCTCCTCGTTCCAGTGTTCGACGCTGCCGCCGGCCTGGGTGATTTCATAGGGCGCCATCGACGCGTCGCCGATAAAGATCACTTTGTAATCGGCGCCGTACTTGTGCAGCAGGTCCTGGGTTGAGGTGCGCTCCGAGGTGCGGCGCTGGTTGTTCTTCCACACCGACTCGTACACGAAGTTGTGGAAGTAGAAGTACTCCAGGTGTTTGAACTCGGTCTTGCACGCGGAGAACAGCTCTTCGCAGATCTTCACATGGGCGTCCATCGAGCCGCCGATATCGAACAGCAGCAACAGCTTGATGGTGTTGCGCCGTTCCGGGCGCATCTGGATATTCAGCAGGCCGGCGTCGCGCGCGGTGTGGTCGATTGTGCCGTCGATGTCCAGCTCTTCGGCCGCACCCTGGCGCGCGAATTTGCGCAGGCGGCGCAGGGCCACCTTGATGTTGCGCGTGCCCAGCTCGACCTGATCGTCGAGGTTCTTGTACTCGCGCTGGTCCCACACCTTCACGGCCTTGCCCTTGCGCTCGCCGGCATCGCCCACGCGTATGCCCTCCGGGTTGTGACCGCCGGAACCAAACGGGCTGGTGCCGCCGGTGCCGATCCACTTGTTGCCGCCGGCGTGGCGTTCCTTCTGTTCTTCGAGGCGTTTCTTGAATGCCTCGATCAGCTTGTCGAGGCCGCCGAGGGACTGGATCTGCGCGCGTTCCTCATCGCTCAGCGAGCGTTCGAACTCCTTGCGCAGCCAGTCCTCGGGGATCAGCGCCTGCAGGTGGTCGTCGAGTTTTTCCAGGCCGTTGAAGTAGGCCCCGAAGGCGCGGTCGAACTTGTCGAAATGCCGCTCGTCCTTGACCAGAATCGCCCGCGCCAGGTAGTAGAACTCGTCCATGTCGGCGAAGGTCACGCGCTGTTTGAGCGCGTTGATCAGGTCAAGCAGCTCGCGCACCGACACCGGCACCTTGGCGGCGCGCATTTCATTGAACAGGTTGAGCAGCATCAGCGATTACCGCGACGGCTCATGAACGCCAGCCGTTCCAGCAACTGCACGTCCTGCTCGTTCTTGACCAGTGCGCCGGCCAGCGGCGGAATGGCTTTGGTCGGGTCGCGCTCGCGCAGTACCGCTTCGCCGATGTTGTCGGCCATCAGCAGCTTGAGCCAGTCGACCAGTTCGGAGGTGGAAGGTTTTTTCTTCAGACCCGGCACTTTGCGCACGTCGAAGAACACGTCCAGCGCTTCGCTGACCAGATCCTTCTTGATGTCGGGGTAGTGCACATCGACGATTTTCTGCAGGGTGGTGCGGTCGGGGAAGGCGATGTAGTGGAAGAAGCAGCGGCGCAGGAACGCGTCCGGCAGCTCTTTTTCGTTGTTGGAGGTAATGATGATGATCGGGCGTTTCTTCGCCTTGATGGTCTCGTCGATTTCGTAGACGTAGAACTCCATCTTGTCGAGTTCCTGCAACAGGTCGTTGGGGAATTCGATATCGGCCTTGTCGATTTCATCGATCAGCAGGATTACCCGCTCTTCGGCCTCGAAGGCCTCCCACAGCTTGCCTTTCTTCAGGTAGTTGCGTACGTCGTGCACCTTGTCCACGCCCAACTGCGAGTCGCGCAGGCGGCTGACCGCGTCGTACTCGTAGAGGCCCTGGTGCGCCTTGGTAGTGGATTTGATGTGCCAGGTGATCAGCCGGGCGCCGAAGGATTCGGCCAGCTGTTCGGCGAGCATGGTCTTGCCGGTGCCCGGTTCGCCCTTGACCAGCAGCGGCCGCTCCAGGGTGATGGCGGCGTTGACGGCCAGTTTCAGGTCATCGGTAGCCACATAGGCCTGGGTGCCTTCGAACTTCATCGGTGTGTCCTCGGATTCATCAATGCCCGGACTATACCGCGCGGCCCCGGCGACTGTGAACGCAGACGGGTTATTCAGTCTCTGAATGGACGGTCACGTTCATTCCCGGCCAATGCAATCAATGTGGGAGGGGGCATGCCCCCGATAGCGTTGGTTCAGTCATGGATGTATAAACTGACACACCGCCATCGGGAGCAAGTCCCTCCCACCGTTTTAATCGGCGCTCGGCTTGGGTTGTTCGTAACGGGCATTGAAGGCCTGGATGAAGCCATTGCGCAGGATCGCGATGACCGCGCCAAACGCGCTGACATTCTGCTGATGCACGCTGCCGCTCAATTCCACGCGGGTGGCGAACTGATTTTTACGCTGGTTCTTGAGCACCGTCTCGCTGGCGCCGACCACGGCTTCCCAGATCGAACGGAATATATTCTTGTCCTTGTTTTCGACATCCTGCTGCCAGTCGAACACTTCCACATCGCGCAGCAGCGGCTTTATATAGCCGCGCAGCTGGCCTTTCTCGGCCTGGGCTTCGATCACTACATCACCGGTGCCGGCCTTGAAGTCGAACTTGCCATAGGCCGAGGCGAAGTCATTCATGCGCGTCAGTTGCAGGTCGCGGGCACGGAAGCGGAACTCGAACTCTTCGAAATCGCTCAGTGGGTCGAAGGTGGCGTTGGCTTCCAGAGGTGCCTGGCCTTGCAGCAGCGCCTTGCCTTCAAAGCGTGCGTCGCGCTTGCCTTCCACGTCCACCACGTTGGTCAGGTTGTAGAAACTGGCGTTGACCCCGGTGGCGTTGATATTGACCTTTGGCTTGGAGGTGAAGTTGTGGAACGCGATCTTGCCGTCTTCGATGCGCATTTCGTTGAGGGTGATCGGCAGCAGCTTGCTCAGTTGTTCCTGCCAGTCGGTGCCTTTACCGGTCTGGGACGCGGCCTTGTTGGCGCCGCCGTCGACGAAGTTGATTTCCGGACGCACAAAATGCCCCTCGGCGACCACCGCATGGTCGTACCACAGCGAATGCCAGCTCACCGCGAACTCGATCAGCGGCGCCTTGACGAAGGGCACCGGCACCTTGCCGTCCACCTTGACGATCTGCAGGCCGTTGATCCGGTAGGCGCCGCGCCACAGCGCGAGGTCCACGTCGGCAATCTCGCCACGGTAATCGCCCATGTTGGCGAGCTTTTCGTTCAGATAATTGCGCACCAGATAGGGCAGGGCGATGTTCAGTGCCACCAGGAAAACCACCAGTGCGGCGACGGTCCAAAGTGGCCAGCTGTAGCGACGTTTCATGAAAGGCTCCTCCGTGCAGATAGGGTGTGGACTGCCGCAGCAGGCGCAACGTTCCGCCGACTGGACGCCTCAAAGCCTGAGGCATACCCTTGTGGCCTTGTTCACATTGCCCCAGGGACCCGTCATGAGCCGCATTTTTGCAGATAACGCGCACTCCATCGGTAACACGCCTCTTGTTCAGATCAACCGCATTGCGCCGCGCGGCGTGACCATCCTGGCGAAGATCGAGGGGCGCAACCCGGGCTATTCGGTGAAGTGCCGCATTGGCGCCAACATGATCTGGGACGCCGAAGGCAACGGCAAACTCAAGCCGGGCATGACCATTGTCGAGCCCACCTCCGGCAACACCGGTATCGGCCTGGCCTTTGTCGCTGCGGCCCGTGGCTACAAACTGCTGCTGACCATGCCGGCGTCCATGAGTATCGAGCGGCGCAAGGTGCTCAAGGCCCTGGGCGCCGAACTGGTGCTGACCGAACCGGCCAAAGGCATGAAAGGCGCCATCGACAAAGCCGCTGAAATCGTCGCCGGCGACCCGGCCACCTACTTTATGCCGGCCCAGTTCGAAAACCCGGCCAACCCTGCCATCCACGAAAAAACCACCGGCCCGGAAATCTGGAACGACACCGACGGTGCGGTGGACGTGCTGGTGGCAGGCGTGGGCACCGGCGGCACCATCACCGGTGTATCGCGCTACATCAAGCACACCGCGGGCAAGCCGATCCTGTCGGTAGCGGTCGAACCGATGGCGTCGCCGGTGATCACCCAGGCGCTGGCCGGTGAAGAGATCAAGCCGAGCCCGCACAAGATCCAGGGGATCGGCGCCGGTTTTGTGCCCAAAAACCTCGACCTGTCGATGGTCGACCGCGTTGAGCGGGTGACCGATGAGGAATCCAAGGCCATGGCCCGGCGCCTGATGCAGGAGGAGGGCATCCTCTGCGGTATCTCCTGTGGCGCGGCGATGGCGGTGGCCGTGCGTCTGGCCGAGAAACCGGAGATGCAGGGCAAGACCATCGTGGTGATCCTGCCGGACTCGGGTGAGCGTTACCTGTCGAGCATGTTGTTCAGCGACTTGTTCACCGATCAGGAGAACCAGGCGTGATGCTCACCACAACTGCCGGCTGATCGCCGGGTTTGATTTGTGTCAGCTGGTCAGCCGGGGCCTTCTGCATACTGGCCCAAATGTTTATCATGGCCGGCTGCTACGTCTGCTGTTGGCCAGGCGCTTATTTTCAGGAGTTGCTGCATGACCTTTTCTTTGGCCGCCAAGTTGTCGGTGTTGCTGCTGTTTATCGGCAGTACGCTGTATGTGCACCTGCGCGGCAAGGCCCGTTTGCCGATGTTGCGCCAGTTCGTCAACCATTCGGCGCTGTTCGCCCCGTATAACGCCTTGATGTACCTGTTCTCCGCGGTACCGTCCAAACCTTACCTGGACCGCAGCAAGTTCCCGGAGCTGGACGTGCTCAAGGATAACTGGGAAGTGATCCGCGAAGAGGCCATGCACCTGTTCGACGAGGGTTACATCCGCGCGGCCGAAAAGAACAATGACGCCGGTTTCGGTTCGTTCTTCAAGAAGGGCTGGAAGCGTTTCTACCTCAAGTGGTACGACAAACCGCTGCCGTCGGCCGAGGCCCTGTGCCCGAAGACTGTGGCGCTGGTGAGCAGCATCCCCAACGTCAAGGGCGCGATGTTTGCGCTGTTGCCGGGTGGCAGCCACCTCAACCCGCACCGCGATCCGTTTGCCGGGTCCTTGCGTTATCACCTGGGCCTGTCAACGCCCAACTCCGACGATTGCCGCATCTTTGTCGACGGCCAGGTTTACGCCTGGCGCGATGGGGAAGACGTGATGTTCGACGAAACCTATGTGCACTGGGTGAAGAACGAAACCGAGCAGACTCGGGTGATCCTGTTTTGCGACATTGAACGTCCGCTGAGCAACCGTCTGATGACCCGTCTCAACCGTTGGGTCAGTAAGCAGCTGGGGCGCGCGACTGCGCCGCAGAATCTGGATGATGAGCGGGTGGGTGGGATTAACCAGGCTTATGCGTGGAGCAAGACGTTCAGCGACAGGTTCAGCGGTCGGGTCAAACAGTTCAAGCGCAAGTATCCCCAGGCTTACCGGATTGCGCGGCCGGTGTTGGCGGTGGGGGTGTTGGTGTTGTTGTGGAAGTGGTTGTTTGGCTGATTTGGAATAGGGTTAGAACTGGGGAGGGGCTTCTGGTGTTGGTGTACATATCCGTTGCTGCGCTAACGGCTACGTAGGGTTCCGCCCTTACGGCGGGTCACTTTTGGAAAAGAGCCCCAAAAGTAACCAAAAGGGCTCTTGCCCCACCACTCGGCACCTCGCTCAGGCTCGGTGTGCCCGCACGCAGGCTTGAATCCGTGGGCCGCCGCGATGGGCCATCCCTGGCCCAGCGCGGCTAACCCGGCGTCCTGCCGGGTTACCCACGGATTCAAGCCTGCGTGCGGCCAGCGTGGTTGACGGGGCGCCTGAGATCAAGATCAAAAGCCAAAGCGGTGTGATATGTATCAGACAAATGGAGATCAAATGTGGGAGGGGGCTTGCTCCCGATGAGGGTGGGTCAGCTACAAACAAGCTGACTGACCCACCCTCATCGGGAGCAAGCCCCCTCCCACCTTTGCATCTCCAGTGTTGCTTATGAGGCGATCAACTGGCGCAGCACGTAGTGCAGGATGCCACCGGCCTTGAAGTATTCCACTTCATTGAGCGTATCGATCCGGCACAGCACTTCCACTTTCTCGCCGCTGCCATCCTCCCGCGTAATCACCAGCGTCAGGTTCATGCGCGGCACGATCTCTACGTCGGTGAGGCCGAGGATGTCGATTTTCTCCTTGCCGGTGAGTTTGAGCGATTTGCGGTTCTGATCCAGCTTGAACTGCAACGGCAACACGCCCATGCCGACCAGGTTGGAGCGGTGAATCCGTTCGAAGCTTTCGGCAATGACTGCCTTGACGCCCAGCAGGTTGGTGCCCTTGGCCGCCCAGTCGCGGCTGGAGCCGGTGCCGTATTCCTGGCCGGCGATCACCACCAGCGGCGTGCCTGCGGCCTGGTATTTCATCGCTGCGTCGTAGATCGCCATGCGCTCGCCGGTGGGGATGTACAGCGTATTGCCGCCTTCTTCGCCGCCGAGCATTTCATTGCGGATGCGGATATTGGCAAAGGTGCCGCGCATCATCACTTCATGGTTGCCCCGGCGTGAGCCGTAGGAGTTGAAGTCGCGCGGTTCCACGCCTTGCTCTTGCAGGTAGCGCCCGGCGGGGCTGTCGACCTTGATGTTGCCGGCAGGCGAGATGTGGTCGGTGGTCACCGAGTCGCCCAGCAGCGCCAGCACGTTGGCGCCCGTGACGTCCTTGATCACCGGCAGGGGGCCGGCAATGTCGTCGAAGAACGGCGGGTGCTGAATATAGGTGGAGTCCTGCTGCCACACGTAGGTAGCGGCCTGGGGCACCTCGATTGCCTGCCATTGCTCGTCACCGGCGAACACTTCGGCGTATTCCTTGTGGAACATGCCCGTGGTGACTTGTGCCACGGCGTCGGCGATCTCTTTGCTGCTCGGCCAGATGTCTTTCAGGTACACCGGATTGCCGTCCTTATCGTTACCCAGCGGCTCGCTGCTGATATCGATACGCACGGTGCCGGCCAGCGCATAGGCCACCACCAGGGGCGGCGAGGCCAGCCAGTTGGTTTTGACCAGCGGGTGCACGCGGCCCTCGAAGTTGCGATTGCCGGACAGCACCGAGGCCACGGCGAGGTCGGCGGTCTGGATGGCTTTTTCAATCGGCTCGGGCAGCGGCCCGGAGTTGCCGATGCAGGTGGTGCAGCCGTAGCCCACCAGGTCGAAACCGAGTTTATCCAGGTACTGGGTGAGGCCTGCGGCGTGGTAATAGTCGGTGACCACCTTGGAGCCCGGCGCCAGGGAGGTCTTGACCCACGGCTTGCGGGTCAGGCCCTTTTCCACGGCCTTTTTTGCCACCAGCCCGGCAGCCATCATCACGCTGGGGTTGGAGGTGTTGGTGCAGGACGTGATGGCGGCGATCACCACCGCGCCGTTTTTCAGGCGATAGGTGTTGCCTTCGTATTCGTAGTCGGCCTCGCCCACCAGGTCTGCGTTGCCCACGGCCACGCCACCGCCGCCTTCGCTTTCAAGGCGGCCTTCTTCCTTGTTGGTCGGCTTGAATTGCAGGTCGAGAAAATCGCTGAACGCCTGGCCCACATTCGGCAGCGCCACGCGGTCCTGTGGGCGCTTCGGCCCGGCCAGGCTGGCTTCGACGCTGCCCATGTCCAGCGCCAGGCTGTCGGTGAACACCGGCTCTTGCCCTGCGTTACGCCACAGGCCCTGGGCCTTGGTGTAAGCCTCCACCAGTTTCACGGTTTCGCTGGGGCGACCGGACAGGCGCAGGTAGTCCAGCGTCACGTCGTCCACCGGGAAAAACCCGCAGGTGGCGCCGTATTCCGGGGCCATGTTGGCGATGGTGGCGCGGTCGGCCAGCGGCAGGTCAGCCAGGCCATCGCCGTAGAATTCGACGAATTTACCCACCACGCCTTTTTTGCGCAGCATCTGGGTGACGGTCAGCACCAGGTCGGTGGCGGTGATGCCTTCTTTCAATTTGCCGGTGAGCTTGAAGCCGATCACTTCCGGTATCAGCATCGACACCGGCTGGCCGAGCATGGCCGCTTCCGCTTCAATACCGCCCACGCCCCAGCCGAGCACGCCCAGGCCGTTGATCATGGTGGTGTGGGAGTCGGTGCCCACCAGGGTGTCGGGGAAGGCGTAAGTGCGGCCGTCTTCGTCCTTGGTCCACACGGTGCGGCCCAGGTATTCGAGGTTGACCTGGTGGCAGATGCCGGTGCCCGGTGGCACCACGCTGAAGTTGTCGAAGGCGCTCTGGCCCCAGCGCAGGAAGGCGTAGCGTTCGCCGTTGCGCTGCATCTCGATGTCGACGTTCTGCTCGAAGGCGTCGGCGTTGCCGAACTTGTCGACCATCACCGAGTGGTCAATGACCAGGTCCACGGGGGACAGCGGGTTGATGCGCTGCGGGTCGCCACCGGCCTTGGCCACGGCGGCGCGCATGGCGGCGAGGTCGACCACGGCAGGTACGCCGGTAAAGTCCTGCATCAGGACGCGGGCGGGGCGGTACTGGATCTCGCGGTCGGACTGGCGCTCTTTGAGCCAGGCGGCGATGGCCTTGAGGTCGGCGCCGGTGACGGTCTTGTCGTCTTCCCAGCGCAGCAGGTTTTCCAGCAGCACTTTGAGCGACATCGGCAGCTTGTCCAGGTCGCCCAGGCTCTTGGCGGCCTCGGGCAGGCTGAAATAGTGGTAGGTCTTGTTGTCGATTTGCAGGGTCTTAAGGGTTCTCAGGCTATCAAGGGATGACATGACACGACTCCTTATGGTCCGCACGGCTACGGACCTGGCGGGACGAACAGAGCGTTTAACTTAGCCCTGTTTTGAGTAGCAGGCTAATAACTGGACTGCCGGGTGAAGTCCAAGGTTCCGAACTCGGCTATCATGCTCGCGTTTTCATGACAGGCCTTGCACGACAGCAAGCCGGTGCCAGGAGATTCAATGAACACCCTTTTTATGCACTGCCGTCCAGGTTTCGAGGGCGAAGTCTGCTCCGAGATCGCCGAGCATGCCGCGCGCCTTAACGTTTCCGGTTACGCCAAGGCCAAGACCGGCAGCGCCTGCGCCGAGTTCGTCTGCACCGAGGACGACGGCGCCCAGCGCCTGATGCACGGCCAGCGCTTCGCCGAATTGATCTTCCCCCGGCAGTGGGCGCGCGGGGTGTTCATCGACCTGCCGGAAACCGACCGCATCAGCGTGATCCTCGCGCACCTGCATCCATTCCCGGTGTGCGGCAGCCTGTGGCTGGAGATGGTTGACACCAACGACGGCAAGGAGCTGTCGAACTTCTGCAAAAAATTCGAAGTGCACCTGCGCAAGGCCCTGCTCAATGCCGGCAAGCTGGTGGACGACCCGAGCAAGCCACGCCTGCTGCTGACCTTCAAAAGTGGCCGCGAAGTGTTCATGGGTCTGGCCGAGTCGAACAATTCGGCGATGTGGCCGATGGGCATCCCGCGTCTGAAATTCCCGCGTGACGCGCCCAGCCGCTCGACCCTGAAGCTGGAAGAGGCCTGGCATCACTTTATCCCCCGCGACCAGTGGGACGAGCGCCTGCACGGCGACATGACCGGCGTCGACCTCGGCGCCGCCCCCGGCGGCTGGACCTGGCAACTGGTTAACCGGGGCATGCTGGTGACCGCCATCGACAACGGCCCCATGGCCGAAAGCCTGATGGACACGGGCCTGGTGCAGCACTTGATGGCCGACGGTTTCACCTTCGTGCCAAAACAGCCGGTGGACTGGATGGTGTGTGACATCGTCGAGAAACCGGCGCGCAATGCCGCGCTGCTGGAAACCTGGATCGGCGAAGGCCATTGCCGCGAGGCGGTGGTGAACCTGAAGCTGCCGATGAAGCAGCGTTATGCCGAGGTCAAACGTTTGCTGGAGCGGATCGAAGAGGGCTTCAAGGCGCGCGGTATTCGTGTGGAGATTGGCTGCAAGCAGCTGTATCACGACCGGGAGGAGGTGACCTGCCACCTGCGTCGGCTTGAGTCTGCAAGGAAACCCAAGAGACACTGATCGCCCCTGAGGGAGCGGGCTTGCCCGCGATAGCGGTATAGCTGTCGAAATTATGTTGAATGTGCCCCCGTCATCGCGGGCAAGCCCGCTCCCACACTGGAGCGGGTGTGTTTCAGGAGTGATGTATGAGTGAATTACCCATTGACGGCACCCTCGACGCCACCGGCCTCAACTGCCCGGAGCCGGTGATGATGCTGCACCAGCACATCCGTGACCTGGCGCCAGGCGGCCTGCTCAAGGTGATCGCGACCGACCCTTCCACCCGTCGCGATATTCCCAAGTTCTGTGTGTTCCTGGACCACGAACTGGTTGAACAGAAAGAAGAGGCCGGCACCTACCTGTACTGGATTCGCAAGAAAGTCGATTAAACCCGCGCCTTACCGGCGTGAATACGCCGGCGTGCACTGCGCGCCAGGCGCACCAGCAACATGCCTGCGGCGCAACTCAAGCCGACGATCAAGCCTTGCCACAAGCCGCTCGGGCCGCTGGCTGCGCCCAGCCAGTCGGTGAGCCCCAGGGCGTAGCCCACCGGCAGGCCCACGCCCCAATAGGCGAACAAGGTCAGCACCATGGTCACCCGGGTGTCCTGGTAACCGCGCAACGCACCGGCGGCGGTGACCTGGATCGAGTCCGAAAACTGGAACAGCGCGGAAAACACGATCAGCGTCGAGGCGAGGTGGATCACCACCGGGTCCGGCGTATAGATCGCCGCGATCTGCTCGCGAAACAGCAGCATCAGGCTGCAGGACAGGCAGGCATAGGCCAGCGCCGTGCCCATGCCGACTCCGGCGGCAAAGCGCGCCTCACGGGGTTCGCCACGGCCCAGGGCCTGACCGACGCGCACGGTCACGGCCATGCTCAGGGAGTAGGGGATCATGAACACCAGCGAGCTGACGTTCAGCGCGATCTGATGGCCCGACACCACGGTGGCGCCAAGGCTGCCGAGCAACAGGGCGATCACGGCAAAAATGCTCGACTCGGCGAAGATCGCCACGCCAATCGGCAGGCCAATGCCCAGCACGCGTTTGATCACCGCCCATTGCGGCCAGTCGAAACGCTTGAACAGTTCGCTGCTCTGGTAGGCCGCGCCCCAGCGAGTCCAACAGGCCAGGCCGAGCATCATCACCCACATTGCAATCGCCGTGGCCCAGCCGCAGCCCACGCCGCCCATGGCCGGCACGCCGAAGTGGCCGTAAATGAAGATGTAGTTCAGCGGGATGTTCAGCGCCAGGCCGCACAGGCCCATGACCATGCTCGGCCGGGTACGGCCCAGGCCGTCACTGAAACAGCGCAGCACGTAATACAGCGCAATCGCCGGCATGCCGGCGGCGATGCCATGCAGGTAGCCCATGGAGGGCGCGATCAGGTCGGGCTCAACCTTCATCGTCTGCAGCACCGGCTCGGCGCACAGCAGCAACAGCGCGCCGCACAGACCGACCACCACCGCCAGCCACAGGGACTGACGCACCAGCGGCCCGATCTCGCTGAACTGGCCCGCGCCGTAACGCTGGGCGACTTTGGGCGTGGTGGCCAGCAGGGTGCCGGTCATCAGCAGGTACACCGGAATCCAGATCGAGTTGCCCAGGCCCACCGCCGCCAGGTCCTCAGGGCTGACCCGCCCGGCCATCACCGCGTCGACGAAGCTCATCGCGGTGGTGGCCAGTTGACCGATCATGATCGGCAGGGCAAGCGTCAGCAGGCCGCGCACTTCCCGGCGGATGCGGGCGGGACGGGTGAGGGGGGCGGTGGCAGTGTTCACGTACAGATGTCCAATCAAAGGCAAGGCGCAAGGACCGCGGATTCTACGCGTTGACGCAATGGTCAGGAAAAAACCTGTGTTGGGGATTTGTAAACGGCATCGGCCTGAGGTGGGAGGGGTTCTTCAGTGTGAGTCAGATCGCAAGGCTGTACACTGCCGTTCCGCCAAAGGAGCCCCGCCATGCTGATTGTTGCCGACGAGAATATTCCGCTGCTCGATGAGTTTTTCCAGGGCTTTGGTGAGATTCGCCGCGTGTCCGGCCGCGCCATCGACCGCGCCACGGTCGAGCAGGCCGACGTGCTGCTGGTGCGCTCGGTGACTAACGTCAATCGGGCCTTGCTCGAGGGCAGCCACGTCAAGTTCGTCGGCACCTGCACCATCGGCACCGATCACCTGGACCTCGACTACTTCCAGCAGGCCGGCATTCACTGGTCCAGCGCCCCCGGTTGCAACGCGCGCGGCGTGGTGGACTACGTGCTCGGCAGCCTGCAGACCCTGGCTGAAATCGAAGGCGCCGACCTCGCCCAGCGCACCTACGGCATCGTCGGTGCCGGTGAAGTGGGCGGGCGGCTGCTCAAGGTGCTCAAGGGGCTGGGCTGGAACGTGCTGGTGTGCGACCCGCCACGGCAGATCGCCGAAGACGCAGACTACGTGAGCCTGGACCAGATCATCGAGCAGTGCGATGTGATCAGCCTGCACACGCCGCTGATCAAGTCCGGCAATGGTGCAACCTGGCGCCTGTTCGATCGCGAGCGTCTGCGGCAGCTCAAACCTGGCACCTGGCTGATCAACGCCAGCCGCGGCCCCGTGGTGCACAACGCCGGCCTACGCGAGGTGCTGCTGGAGCGTGAAGACCTGCAGGCCGTGCTGGATGTGTGGGAGGGCGAACCGGAAGTGGACGTCGACCTGGCCGACCTCTGTGTACTGGCGACGCCGCATATCGCCGGCTACAGCCTGGACGGCAAGCAGCGCGGTACGGCGCAGATCTATCAGGCGTTGTGCGCGTACCTTGGCCAGGCGCCCGGCATTGCCCTGAGTGACCTGCTGCCGCAGCCGTGGTTGGCCGAGGTGCAGTTGAATGCATCCACCGACCCGGCCTGGGCACTGGCCACGCTGTGCCGCAGCGTGTACGACCCGCGGCGCGATGATGCGGATTTCCGCCGCAGCCTGGTGGGAACCGTGCAGGAGCAGCGCAAGGCCTTCGACCTGCTGCGCAAGCATTACCCCGAGCGCCGCGAAATCGATGGCTTGAAGGTGCGGATCAATGGCCAGTCGCCGGTGCTGTCGAACATTGCGCGCGCGTTGGGCGCCGAGGTCGTTTAAGCGCCCATAAAAAACCCGGCCATCAAGGCCGGGTTTACAAGAGCGTTGGCGCTCGCCTCATTGGGCAGGCTTGACCAATCGCTGCTCCAGTTCGCTGCAGGCTTGCTGGATCATCTCTTCGGTAATCTGTACTTCGCGGCCCTTGGCGTCGATATACGAGCAAGGCAACTGCTGCGGTTGGCGGATCACTTCAATCTTGGCATTGCTGCTGTTTTGCAAGGTCATGGCCTGTCTCCTCATCAGGTTGTGTCCCTATTCTAAAACCCCCGCGTGACCGCGCTGTGACAACTCCCTGCACACTCACCGGTTCGAACGACAAGTGCACCAGAAACCACCATGGATTTCCAGTCGCGCGTTAGACCGATAGCCTCTAGGAGCCCGGTTCGCTGGGCATAATTAACCTGACTCATTGTTATTCGGCCAAGTTCCCCCAATGTTGAGTACAGGTTCCCCATCGGTAATGCCCTCATGTTCTCAGTCCGTCAACGCCGTGCGATTCGCCTGGCCAGTCGCTTTATCGCGCCCTATCGCTGGCAGGCGCTCGGTGCCTTGCTGGCGCTGATCGTTACCGCTGGCATCACCTTATCCATGGGGCAGGGTATTCGCCTGTTGGTGGACCAGGGTTTCATGACGCAATCCCCGCACCTGCTCAATCAGTCCATCGGCCTGTTCATGCTGCTGGTGCTGGGCCTGGCAGTGGGCACGTTTGCGCGGTTCTACCTGGTGTCGTGGATCGGCGAGCGGGTGGTGGCGGACATTCGCCGGCAGGTGTTCAACCACCTGATCTACCTGCACCCAGGCTTCTATGAGAACAACCGCAGCTCGGAAATCCAGTCGCGCCTGACCACCGACACCACCTTGCTGCAATCGGTGATCGGCTCGTCGCTCTCGCTGTTTTTGCGCAATGCGCTGATGGTCATCGGCGGCATCGTGCTGCTGTTTGTCACCAACCCCAAGCTCACCAGCATCGTGGTGGTGGCGCTGCCGCTGGTGCTGGCGCCGATCCTGGTTTTCGGGCGGCGTGTACGCAGCCTCTCGCGGCAGAGCCAGGACCGCATAGCCGATGTGGGCAGCTACGTGTCCGAGACCCTCGGCCAGATCAAGACGGTGCAGGCCTACAACCACCAGGTGCAGGACGAGCAGCGCTTCGCCGTGACCGTGGAAGAGGCTTTCGCCACCGCGCGCAAACGCATCGCCCAGCGTGCCTGGCTGATTACCCTGGTGATCATGCTGGTGCTCGGTGCCGTGGGCGTGATGCTGTGGGTGGGCGGCATGGACGTGATCAACGGGCGCATTTCCGGGGGCGAGCTGGCGGCGTTCGTGTTTTACAGCCTGATTGTCGGCAGCGCCGTCGGCACCCTGAGCGAAGTGCTCGGTGAGCTGCAGCGCGCCGCCGGTGCGGCCGAGCGTATCGGTGAGTTGTTGCAGTCGAGCAACGAGATTAAAGCCCCGGTGGAGGGCACGGTGCGCTTGCCGGAGCGTGTCAGCGGGCGCCTGGAATTGCAGGACCTGCGCTTTGCCTACCCGTCGCGCCCGGACACTTACGCCATCGACGGCTTGAGCCTGAGCATCAACCCCGGCGAAACCCTGGCACTGGTCGGCCCGTCCGGCGCGGGCAAGTCGACGCTGTTCGACCTGCTGCTGCGTTTCTACGACCCGCAGCACGGTCGCATTACGCTTGAAGGCCACGCGCTGACCGAACTCGACCCTCTGGACCTGCGCCGCCACTTCGCGCTTGTTTCACAGAACCCGGCGCTGTTTTTCGGCAGCGTCGAAGACAACATCCGCTACGGCAATCCGTCCGCCACCCGTGAACAGGTTGAGGCCGCGGCGCGTATCGCCCATGCCCACGACTTCATCCTGCAAATGCCCGACGGCTACCAGACGCACCTGGGCGAAAGCGGGCTGGGCCTGTCCGGTGGCCAGCGCCAACGCCTGGCCATTGCCCGCGCGCTGCTGGTGGACGCACCGATCCTGCTGCTGGACGAAGCCACCAGCGCCCTCGACGCCCAGAGCGAACACCTGATCCAGCAGGCGCTGCCGCAACTGATGCAGGGCCGCACCACCCTGGTGATCGCGCATCGGCTGGCGACGGTAAAGAATGCGGACCGGATTGCGGTGATGGACCAGGGCAAGCTGGTGGCGGTGGGCACGCACCAGCAGTTGATTGCGAGCAATGCGCTGTACGCGCGCTTGGCGGCGTTGCAGTTCAGTGTGGACACGTAGTGCCACGCTTGTGGATACACTGAAAATCCAATGTGAGAGCCCCACGTTTCAGGCAGCCACACACCTGTGGCGAGCGGGCTTGCCCCGCGTTAAGGTGCGAAGCGCCCCCAATCAAGCAAAACGCGGTGTACCTGATACGGCTCAGCGCCTGGCTTTGGGGCTGCTGCGCAGCCCAACGCAGGACAAGCCTGCTCGCCACAGGGAATCTGCGCTTAACTGAACGGCATTAGGGCAAGCCCCGCTCGCCACGATAAGCGCGCTTTCACATTTGGCTATTACTGATCGTCGAAATAGCGCTCATGCCAATCCACCAACGGCTGTGGCGAATTGAGCTTCTGTCCGTAGATCACCGAATAAGACAGCACGTTTTGCACATACTGACGGGTTTCGTCGAACGGGATGCTTTCCACCCACACGTCGAAACTCAGGTGGTCGGCACCGCGCAGCCACTGGCGTACGCGGCCTGGGCCGGCGTTGTAGGCGGCGGAGGCGAGCACGCGGTTGCCGTTGAACTGGCTGTGCACCTGGCTCAGGTAGGCGGCGCCGAGCTGGATGTTCTTGTCAGGGTCGAGCACCTGGGCCGGTGAGGCCAGGGGGATGCTGAATTTGCGCGCGGTCTCCTTGGCGGTGCCCGGCATCAGTTGCATCAGGCCGCTGGCGCCGACGCCGGAGCGCGCGTCGTCCATGAACGCGCTTTCCTGGCGGGTGATGGCGAACACCCAGCTCGAATGCAAGCCACGCACTTTGGCTTCGCGCACCAGGGTGTCGCGGTGGGCCATGGGGAAGCGGATGTCCAGGTCATCCCAGTACTGCGCCTGGCTGATGGTGCGGATCGCCGGGAAGTACCATTTCATGTCGTAGGCCAGCCTGGCCTGGGCGACCATTTCATCGCGGTTGAAGTGACGGCTGACGTGATACCACTCGCGGCGCCCGTCGACGATCTGGCCACGCGCATAGAACTCCATTGCGCGGCGCACGCCCGGTGTATTGCGCACCTTGTTCATCAGCGCCTGGCTCATCACCAGCGGTTTGTTGGTGAGCTGGTACGGCGACCTGGAGCGGTCGGCGGCGAGGAAACCGTAGAAATCCCGTTCCTTGGCGACGTTTTTGTACAGCACCATGGCTTGCGGATTTTTCGGCTCGGCCAGTTCCAGGCTGCGGGCCTGCCAGTAGCGCCAGCGGTTAGTGGTGGCCAGGTCCTGTGGCAGTTTGCGGGTGAGCTGGTAGGCCTCTTCCCAACGTGCCAGGCGCAGCAGCAGGCGCAGGCGCCATTCGGATACCGTGTTGTCGCGCAGTTCGGGGTCGTACTGGGTCATCACGTCAAGGGCGCGCGGGTCATAGCGGCGGGCCAGGGTCAGGCCGATTTCGCGGGCGATCGACACTTTTTCGTCACGGGAAAAGTGCATGCTGCTGGCGTAGCCGTCGAGCAGGGCCATGGCCTTGTCCGGGTCCTGGCGTGCCAAACGACGCAGGCCCAGGCCCACGGCATCGGACATGGCCTCGTTGGCCGGCAGGAAGCGTGACGGGTCGCTGAGCATGTCGGGCTTTTGCGCCACATCCACCATCAAGCGGCCCTGGGCGCCGAGGGTGGGCAGGGTTTTCACCAGGCTATTGGCCAGCGCGTAGTTACGCGCTTCGGCGGCGAGCTTGGTGCGGTCCCAGATTTTCTGTTCGGTAAGTTGCCCGGCTGCCGCCCACTGGCCGAAGGTGACATCACAGGCGGAGGGTTGGGTTTTGCCGGTCATCCACAGCTTTTCGGCGGTCTTGTAGCCTTCGGCCTTCAGGTTGTGGGTGAGCTGGTATTGGCCGTGCAGGCAGTCCAGCTCAACAAAATTGAGCTTGGTGTCGTAGTACTTTTCAAAAGTCTGCCAGTCGCCACGTTCGGCGAGCCAGCGCAACCAACGTAGCTTCATCCAGTTGGCCTGGGGCAGGTCGCCGTTTTTGGCGAGGAACTGCTCGATTTCCTCGTTGCTCGCGCTTTTAAGGCGCGCGGTCAATTCGTCATAGGCCAGGTAGGGCGTCAGCGGATAGTCGGCCAGCGCCTGGCTGTATTGCATGTAGGGGCCGGTATCGCCCTTGGCCAGCGCACGTTTGGCTTCATCGTAGTATTGACGTTGGGTGGTGAGGTCCACGGCCTGGGCGGATTGGGCGGCGGTGGCGGAAAGAAGCAGACAGGATAAAAAGTTGAAAAGGCGACTGCGCATGAGACGTCCGTGCAGAGAAATCACGACTAGCACCGGCACCGCCGACACTGATTGCCCCTAGCTTAGCCTTTTGCCAGCGACCGGCGAAAGCTTTGCCGGGAGGTTCGTTGAAGTTCGACGGAAATGCCCTACAGAACGTGTCGACATCGAAAAAGCCGGCCGCATCCCACCCTCAACTCAGGTAGAATGCGCGCCCGGTTTTTGGAGAAGTGTATGACCCTGCTCAAATTCAGCGATGTGTCCCTTGCTTTCGGCGCTATGCCGTTGTTGGACAAGGTGTCCTGGCAGATCGCCCGTGGTGAGCGGGTGTGTATCATCGGCCGCAACGGCACCGGCAAGTCGAGCATGATGAAGCTGGTAAAGGGCGATCAGAAGCCCGATGACGGCTCTGTCTGGCGCGCTCCGGGCCTCAAGATCGGCGAATTGCCGCAGGAATTGCCGGTGGCCGACGGACGGACAGTGTTCGACGTGGTCGCCGAAGGCCTCGATGGCGTGGGCGAGTTGCTCGCGCAATACCATCACCTGGCGCAGAACTGCGTCACCGAAGAAGACCTGGACAAGCTGATGCACGTGCAGCAGGCGCTGGAAGCCCGTGACGGCTGGCGCTTGCAGCAACTGGTCGACAGCACCCTCAGCCGCCTGCAGTTGCCGGCCGACAAGACCCTTGCCGAGTTGTCCGGCGGCTGGCGTCGTCGCGTACTGCTGGCCCAGGCGCTGGTGTCCGAGCCGGATCTGCTGCTGCTCGACGAGCCGACCAACCACCTGGACATCGGCGCTATCGCCTGGCTTGAAGAGGCCATCAAGGACTTCCAGGGCGCCGTGCTGTTCATCACGCACGACCGGGCGTTCCTGCAGAGCCTGGCCACGCGCATCCTCGAGCTGGACCGTGGTGGTCTGATCGACTGGAACGGCGACTACGCCAGCTTCCTGGTGCACAAAGAGGCTGCGCTGTCCGCTGAAGAAACCGCCAATGCGCTGTTCGACAAGAAGCTGGCCCAGGAAGAAGTCTGGATCCGCCAGGGCATCAAGGCGCGCCGCACCCGTAACGAGGGCCGTGTGCGCGCACTCAAGGCCTTGCGTGTTGAGCGTGGTGAGCGTCGCGAGCGTACCGGCAAGGCCAATATCCAGCTGGACACCGCCGACAAGTCGGGCAAGCAGGTGATGGTGCTGGAGAACGTCAGCTTCCATCACCCGGGCGGTCCGTTGCTGATCAAGGACTTCTCCATGGTGCTGGCACGCGGCGACCGTATCGGTCTGCTGGGCGCCAACGGCACCGGCAAGACCACCTTGCTCAAGCTGATGCTCAATGGCCTGCAACCGACCAGCGGCAAGGTGGAAGAGGGCACGCGTATCGACGTGGCCTACTTCGACCAGTTGCGTCACCAGTTGGACCTGGAAAAAACCGTGATCGACAACGTTGCCGAAGGCCGCGACTTTATCGACATCGACGGCCAGAGCCGCCACGTGCTGAGCTACCTCGGCGACTTCCTGTTCAGCCCCCAGCGTGCGCGCACGCCGGTCAAGGCGTTGTCCGGCGGTGAGCGTGCGCGCCTGTTGCTGGCCAAGCTGTTCAGCAAGCCGGCCAACCTGCTGGTGCTCGATGAACCGACCAACGACCTCGACGTGGAAACCCTCGAACTGCTGGAAGAAGTGCTGCTGACCTTCAACGGCACCGTACTGATGGTCAGTCACGACCGGGCATTCCTCGACAACGTGGTCACCAGCACGCTGGTCTTCGAAGGTGAAGGCAAGGTGCGTGAATACGTCGGTGGTTATCAGGACTGGCTGCGCCAGGGCGGCTCGCCGCGTCTGCTGGGCGTGACCGAGAGCAAGTCCGGCAAGGCCGACCTGACCTCCGCCGTGGTTGCACCGGTGGCGGCCGCACCTGCGCCCGCGCAGGACGCAGCGCCGGCGGCCAGGAAGAAACTCAGCTACAAGCTGCAGCGCGAGCTGGAAGCCTTGCCGGGAGAGATCGAGGCCAAGGAGCAGCAGATCGCCGCAGTCGAAGCAGAAATGGCTGATGCGGGTTTCTACCTGCGCCCGGCGGCAGACACCGCCAAGGTCATCGCCTCCCTGGAGACGTTGAACCAGGCGCTGGAAGTGCTGGTTGAGCGTTGGGCCGAGCTGGATGCCTGAGTGATTGCTGGGCAATAAAAAACCCGGTGTTCATTTGATGAACACCGGGTTTTTTATATGAAGTGCGATTCAAAATGTGGGAGGGGCCATCGGTCTTACGAATTTTTTACCAGCTTGACGGCCAGTACATCGCACGGCGCGCCGTGCAGTACATCATTGGCAGTAGAGCCCAGCAACAACGCCAAACCGTGACGACCGTGGCTACCCACCACGATCAAGTCGCACGCCTTTTCCTTGGCCAAGTGGTGGATTTCCTGGCGCGGTTGGCCGTATGTCAGGTGGCAGTCTTCCTTTTTCAGGTGAGGGTATTTGAGAATCAAACGGTCCAGGCGCTCCTTGGCCTGGTCAAATTGTTGTTGCTGCAACTGGGAAAGGTCCATCGGTACGTCACCGCCAAAGGCCATGGCCATGGGCTCGACGATATGCACCAGCGACAATATGGCGCCATTGGCCAGTGCAGATTCCTGCGCGCGCTTGATCACCGGATCGCACTCTTCGGTCAGATCGACAGCGACCAGAATATGTTTGTAGGGCATGAGGCGTTCCTCCAAGGGACTGCAATAAGTTCAGTATGGCTGCTTTCAAGCGGATGGGGTTGCGTCAGGTCAAATCCGCTCATCTAGAAATTCGGGAGTACACATATGACGGTGTGGATAGTGGTGTCAATCCTTGCGGTGGTTTTAAGCCCCCTGGCTTGGCTGCGCCCATCGCGCCAGCAGAGCGGACGCATGGCCCTGCGCATGGAGGCGCGACGCATCGGCCTGGCCATGCAACTGGCGCCGCAGGAGTGGCCGCACTGGCTCAAGCACGAGCCGCCAAGCCCGTGTGCGCAGTATTGCCGGCCACGACGCGGCAGTGCGCCGGCCCTTTGGAGCTACTGGCAGCTGGAGCCAGGCGTGTGGGTCAACCAGTGGCGCGAGGTGTGCGTGGAGGAGGCCTTGCTGGCGCATTTTGCAACGCTGCCGGCCAATGTCTACAAGGTCGAAGCGGACAAGCAGATGATCGCCGTTTACTGGGGCGAAAAGGGCGCGGCGAGTGTACTCAGAGACATCGACGCGTTGCTCAAGGCCCTGGCATGAACGCCGCGCGATAAAAAGCCCGACATTCATCATCGGGCTGGAGTTGGCCAGGCAGGCCGGTAATGCTATTTGTCGCGTCGGATGTTCATCCTGGCGCAGTAAGGTACTCGCTAGCCTAGCGGGCTTACCTGTTCTGTACAGCCCTTTTGCATAATCCCTGCATTATTGATTCAGTGAATAATTGAATATTCCCTCTGTGCGGGGCTAGGGTTGTGGTTCCTGAAATGACTGGAAAGTCGTGTTTTTCCTGGCCTTTGGAGCGATTGACAATTGCCCGGAATTGGATGAAGGTGGCGTACCCAAATCAAACGGGCGTATGAATTGAGCGTTTGTCTGTCAGATGCTTCATACATAATCCCGACTATCGCATTGGCGGGTGTGCCTGGCGGATGGGCGTGAACATTGGGCAAAACCTCAATGTCCAACCCTAGGCCAGCGTCCAGTGTGTACTGTTCAGCTTCCATATCGTGGAGATCAGTTGATGATTTACGAAGGTAAAGCCATCACGGTTAAGGCTCTTGAAAGTGGCATCGTCGAATTGAAATTCGACCTCAAGGGTGAGTCCGTCAACAAGTTCAACCGTCTAACCCTGAACGAACTGCGTCAGGCCGTAGACACCATCAAAGCGGATGCTTCGGTCAAGGGCGTGATCGTCTCCAGCGGCAAGGACGTGTTCATCGTCGGCGCTGACATCACCGAATTCGTCGACAACTTCAAGCTGCCCGATGCGGAGCTTGTGGCCGGCAACCTCGAAGCCAACAAGATTTTCAGCGATTTCGAAGACCTCAACGTACCCACCGTTGCCGCGATCAACGGCATCGCGCTGGGCGGCGGCCTGGAAATGTGCCTGGCCGCAGACTTTCGCGTGATGTCGGCGACTGCCAAAGTCGGCCTGCCCGAAGTCAAGCTGGGCATCTACCCGGGCTTTGGCGGCACCGTGCGCCTGCCGCGCCTGATCGGTGCCGACAACGCCATCGAGTGGATCGCCGCCGGTAAGGAAAACAACGCTGAAGACGCACTGAAAGTCGGTGCCGTCGATGCTGTGGTTGCCCCGGACAAGTTGGCTGAAGCTGCGCTGAACCTGATCAAGGGCGCCATCAGCGGCGAATTTGACTACAAGGCCAAGCGTCAGCCGAAGCTGGAAAAGCTCAAGCTCAACGCCATCGAGCAAATGATGTCGTTCGAAACCGCCAAGGGTTTCGTGGCGGGTCAGGCCGGCCCTAACTACCCGGCCCCGGTTGAAGCGATCAAGACCATTCAGAAGGCGGCGAACTTCGGTCGCGACAAGGCCCTGGAAGTGGAAGCGGCCGGTTTCGTCAAACTGGCGAAGACCTCGGCGGCTCAGAGCCTGATCGGCCTGTTCCTGAACGATCAGGAACTGAAGAAAAAAGCCAAGGCCTACGACGAGATCGCCAAAGACGTGAAACAGGCTGCCGTACTCGGCGCCGGGATCATGGGCGGCGGTATCGCCTATCAGTCGGCGTCCAAGGGCACGCCGATCCTGATGAAAGACATCAACGAGCACGGTATCGAGCAAGGCCTGGCGGAAGCCGCCAAGCTGCTGGTCGGCCGCGTGGACAAAGGTCGCATGACCGCGGCGAAAATGGCTGAAGTGCTTAACGGCATTCGTCCTACGCTGTCTTACGGTGACTTCGGTCACGTCGATCTGGTGGTCGAAGCCGTCGTCGAAAACCCGAAGGTCAAGCAGGCCGTACTGGCCGAAGTGGAAGCGC
Organism: Pseudomonas sp. MH9.3; assembly: GCF_034354675.1. Lineage (NCBI taxonomy): Bacteria > Pseudomonadati > Pseudomonadota > Gammaproteobacteria > Pseudomonadales > Pseudomonadaceae > Pseudomonas > Pseudomonas sp. MH9.3. The sequence goes on from NZ_CP133785.1 coordinate 5,325,942, forward strand.
AGGTCAAGGACGACACCATCCTGGCCTCCAATACCTCGACCATTTCCATCACGCTGCTGGCTCAGGCCCTCAAGCGCCCGGAAAACTTCGTCGGCATGCACTTCTTTAACCCGGTGCACATGATGCCGCTGGTGGAAGTGATCCGTGGCGAGAAGTCCAGCGAGCTGGCCGTTGCCACCACCGTGGCCTACGCCAAGAAAATGGGCAAGAACCCGATTGTGGTCAACGACTGCCCGGGCTTTCTGGTCAACCGCGTGCTGTTCCCCTACTTCGGCGGTTTCGCCAAGCTGGTCAGCGCCGGCGTGGACTTTGTGCGCATCGACAAGGTGATGGAAAAGTTCGGCTGGCCCATGGGCCCGGCGTACCTGATGGACGTGGTCGGCATCGACACCGGCCACCACGGTCGCGACGTGATGGCTGAAGGCTTCCCGGACCGCATGAAAGACGACCGCCGTTCGGCGATCGACGCGCTGTACGAGGCCAAGCGCCTGGGCCAGAAGAACGGCAAGGGCTTCTACGCCTACGAGGCCGACAAGAAGGGCAAGCAGAAGAAAGTGGCCGACCCGTCGGTGCACGAAGTGCTGGCGCCGGTCATCTACGAGCAGCGTGAGGTGTCCGACGAGGACATCGTCAACTGGATGATGATCGCCCTGTGCCTGGAAACCGTGCGCTGCCTGGAAGACGGCATCGTCGAAACCGCCGCCGAAGCCGACATGGGCCTGGTGTACGGTATTGGTTTCCCTCCGTTCCGTGGCGGTGCGCTGCGTTACATCGATTCGATCGGTGTGGCCGAGTTCGTTGCCCTGGCTGACAAATACGCTGATCTGGGCCCGCTGTACCACCCGACCGCCAAGCTGCGTGAAATGGCCAAAAATGGCCAGAGCTTCTTCGGTTAAGCGCCCCCGGACATTAGAGCGAGACTATTTATGAGCTTGAATCCAAGAGACGTCGTGATTGTCGACTTCGGTCGCACCCCGATGGGCCGCTCCAAGGGCGGCATGCACCGCAACACCCGCGCCGAGGACATGTCGGCGCACCTGATCAGCAAATTGCTGGAGCGCAACGTCAAGGTCGACCCCAACGAAGTCGAAGACGTGATCTGGGGCTGCGTCAACCAGACCCTGGAGCAGGGCTGGAACATCGCGCGCATGGCGTCGTTGATGACCCAGATCCCTCACACTGCAGCGGGCCAGACCGTGAGCCGCCTGTGCGGTTCGTCGATGAGCGCGCTGCACACCGCCGCGCAGGCGATCATGACCGGCAACGGTGATGTATTCGTGGTCGGCGGCGTGGAGCACATGGGCCACGTGAGCATGATGCACGGCGTCGATCCCAACCCGCACATGTCGCTGTACGCGGCAAAAGCGTCGGGCATGATGGGCCTCACCGCAGAAATGCTCGGCAAGATGCACGGCATTACCCGTGAAGCCCAGGACGCGTTTGGCCTGCGTTCCCACCAGCTCGCCCACAAGGCGACCGTGGAAGGCAAGTTCAAGGATGAAATCATCCCGATGAACGGTTACGACGAGAACGGTTTCCTCAAACTGTTCGACTACGACGAAACCATTCGTCCGGATACCACCCTGGAAAGCCTGGCGGCCTTGAAGCCGGCATTCAATCCGAAGGGCGGCACCGTGACGGCCGGTACGTCGTCGCAAATCACCGACGGTGCCTCGTGCATGATCGTGATGTCCGCGCAGCGTGCCCAGGACCTGGGTATCCAGCCGATGGCGGTGATTCGTTCAATGGCTGTGGCGGGTGTGGACCCGGCGATCATGGGCTATGGTCCGGTTCCGGCCACGCAAAAAGCCTTGAAGCGCGCAGGCCTGACCATCGCCGATATCGACTTCTTCGAACTCAACGAAGCTTTCGCCGCACAGGCCCTGCCGGTGCTGAAAGATTTGAAAGTGCTCGACAAGATGAACGAGAAGGTTAACCTGCACGGCGGCGCAATTGCCCTGGGTCATCCGTTTGGTTGCTCCGGTGCACGTATCTCCGGTACTTTGCTTAACGTGATGAAGCAAAATGGCGGCAACCTGGGTGTTGCAACCATGTGCATTGGTCTTGGCCAAGGCATCTCCACCGTCTTCGAACGCGTCTAAGCGTTGCTTGGCGGAACGCCGGGGCCCAGTGCCCCGGTTTTTGTTTTTTGGCGTTTTGTAATATTTTTTTTACGAATTTTCTAAGGGGGCCGCAGCATGAAAGTCGAACCAGGGCTCTACCAGCATTATAAAGGTCCGCAATACCGTGTTTTCAGTGTGGCGCGGCACTCCGAAACCGAAGAGCACGTGGTGTTTTACCAAGCACTGTATGGCGATTACGGCTTTTGGGTGCGTCCCTTGAGCATGTTCGTGGAGTCCGTCGAAGTTGACGGCGAGCAGGTCCCGCGCTTTGCTTTGGTGCAGGCCGAACCCAGTCTTTTTTCAGGGCAATAACGGCAGGTCGCGCAGAGTGCTGCGCTTGACCTCACCTTGTTGCCACTATATATAGCGTTGCCGCGTCAGGCGCCAACTGCCTTTCACTTCTCGAATTCAGGAATTTTCCGATCCATGGGCAAATCGCTGGTCATTGTGGAATCCCCGGCTAAGGCCAAGACCATCAACAAGTACTTGGGCAACGAGTACGTGGTGAAGTCGAGTATCGGCCATATCCGAGACCTGCCCACCAGCGGTTCGGCTAGCGCCAGCAAGGAGCCTGCCGCCAAACGCGGCAAGGCCGCCGCGGGCGAAGGTCCGGTACTCACGCCAAAAGAGAAAGCGCGCAAGCAACTGGTCTCGCGCATGGGTGTGGACCCGGATCATGGCTGGAAGGCCAAGTACGAAATCCTTCCGGGCAAGGAAAAGGTCATCGAAGAGCTGCGCCGGCTCGCCAAGGATGCCGACACCATCTATCTCGCGACGGACTTGGACCGCGAAGGGGAAGCCATTGCCTGGCACCTGCGCGAAGCCATCGGTGGTGACGACAGCCGCTACAAGCGGGTGGTGTTCAACGAAATCACCAAGAAAGCCATCCAGGAAGCGTTTTCCAAGCCGGGCGAGCTGGACATCGACCGTGTCAACGCCCAGCAGGCGCGTCGTTTCCTCGACCGTGTGGTGGGTTACATGGTTTCGCCACTGCTGTGGGCGAAGATTGCCCGTGGCCTGTCCGCCGGTCGGGTGCAATCGGTAGCGGTCAAGCTGGTGGTGGAGCGTGAGCGCGAGATCCGTGCGTTCAACCCCGAAGAGTACTGGGAAGTCCACGCGGACCTCGGCACCGCCAAGGGCAACAATGTGCGCTTTGAAGTGGCCCGCGAGAAAGGCGAGGCGTTCAAACCACTGAACGAAACCCAGGCCATGGCCGCGCTGGAGAAGCTCAAGGCCTCCAGCTACAGCATCGTCAAGCGTGAAGACAAGCCGACCAGCAGCAAGCCGTCCGCGCCGTTCATCACCTCCACGCTGCAACAGGCCGCGAGCAACCGCCTGGGCTTCGGTGTGAAGAAAACCATGATGATGGCCCAGCGTCTGTACGAAGCTGGCTACATCACCTATATGCGTACCGACTCCACCAACCTGTCCCAGGACGCGGTGACAATGGCGCGTACCTATATCGAAAGCGAATTCGGCAAGAAGTACCTGCCGGAGAAGCCGAACGTCTACAGCAGCAAGGAAGGCGCCCAGGAGGCTCACGAAGCGATTCGTCCTTCCGACGCCAACACTGAGCCGAGCAAGCTGAGCGGCATGGAGCGCGACGCCGAGCGCCTGTACGAGTTGATCTGGCGCCAGTTCCTGGCATGCCAGATGCTGCCTGCGCAGTACCTGTCCACCACGGTGAGCGTGGGTGCCGGCGACTTCGAGCTGCGTGCCAAGGGCCGCATCCTCAAGTTCGACGGCTACACCCGCGTGATGCCGCAAATCGCCAAACCGGGTGATGACGATGTACTGCCGGACATGGCCCAGGGCGACACGCTGAAGCTGATCAAGCTCGACCCGTCCCAGCACTTCACCAAGCCACCGGCCCGTTACTCGGAAGCCAGCCTGGTGAAAGAGATGGAAAAACGCGGCATCGGTCGTCCTTCGACCTACGCGGCGATCATCTCCACCATCCAGGACCGTGGCTACGTAGCGCTGCACAACCGTCGCTTCTACTCGGAAAAGATGGGCGATATCGTCACCGAGCGTCTGTCCGAGAGCTTCTCCAACCTGATGGACTACGGCTTTACCGCCGGTATGGAAGAGAACCTCGATGACGTGGCCCAGGGCGAGCGCGACTGGAAAAACGTGCTGGACGAGTTCTACGGCGACTTCAAGAAAAAGCTCGAAGTGGCCGAAAGCCCTGACACCGGCATGCGCGCCAACCAGCCGGTGATGACTGACATTCCGTGCCTGACCTGCGGCCGGCCAATGCAGATTCGTACCGCGTCCACCGGCGTGTTCCTCGGCTGCTCGGGCTACAGCCTGCCGCCCAAGGAGCGCTGCAAGGCTACCGTTAACCTGGTTCCGGGCGATGAAATCGCCGCCGATGACGAGGGTGAGTCCGAGTCGCTGGTGCTGCGTGGCAAGCATCGCTGCCCGATCTGCAGCACGGCGATGGACGCTTACCTGCTGGACGAGAAGCACAAGCTGCACATCTGCGGTAACAACCCGGATTGCAACGGTTACGAGATCGAAGAGGGCACCTACCGCATCAAGGGCTATGAAGGCCCGAGCCTGGAGTGTGACAAGTGCGGCAGTGAAATGCAGCTCAAGACCGGCCGTTTCGGCAAGTTCTTCGGTTGCACCAACCCGACCTGCAAGAACACCCGCAAGCTGCTTAAAAGCGGTGACGCAGCGCCACCGAAGATGGACCCGGTGAAGATGCCCGAGCTCAAGTGCGAGAAGGTCAACGACACCTATATCCTGCGCGACGGTGCGTCGGGGCTGTTCCTGGCGGCCAGCCAGTTCCCGAAAAACCGCGAGACCCGTGCACCGCTGGTGCTGGAAATCGTGCCGCACAAGGACGAAATCGATCCCAAGTACCACTTCCTGTGTGAAGCGCCGAAGAAGGACCCGGATGGTCGTCCAGCCGTGATCCGCTACAGCCGCAAAACCAAGGAGCAGTACGTGCAGACCGAAGTGGACGGCAAGCCGACTGGCTGGAAAGCCTTCTACGACGGTGGCAAGTGGAAGGTGGAGGACAAGCGCCAGGGCGCTTGATTCGCTAGTCTGTTAAGGTTGAAAGCCGTCTGTATAGACGGCTTTTGCTTTTTGTAGGAGCGAGTTTGCTCCCACACTGTCAGCATCAGGCTTATTCGTTGTGGAGATTGCCGTCATGGCCAACGAACTCTATACCCGTACCAACCAGAAAATTTACTTCGCGGGTTTGTCCCTGGAAGCCCTCGGCCGTGCCGAGCAAGGCAAAGAGATGAACGCTATCGCGCTGACCCAGGCCGGTCGGGAAGCTGCCTTGTTTCATCTGTATGGTGCGTTACTGGGGCTGTGCCATGAAATCGCCGGGTACTACCGTCTGCCGCAGGCCGGTGCGCCCCGTGCGGAATTGATCATGACCCGTGAAGTGCTGGAGAATATGGCTATTCCCGAGCTGGCCGAGTTGGTGGAAATGGCCCAGAGCCCGGACAGCTGGATAGCGCGCCTGCTCAAGGCTCATGCCGACATGTTCCAGCCGCCGCGTGTGCCTCACGTGCCCAAGGGGGATGTGACACAGCCGTTGATTGTGGCTATTTCGCTGGAAGACGATGAGCCCAAGCCGTTGAGCCGTGAGGAGTTGGAAAGCTGGCGCCAGGAGCTGAAAAAGCTGGCGTTGCGCTTTCGCGAAGGTTTGAACGAGTGCTGAAACGGCGTCACTGATGCTCACAGATAAAAGCTGTGGGAGGGGGCTTGCTCCCGATAGCAATGTGTCAGCAATGGAGATATCGACTGACATACCGCTATCGGGAGCAAGCTCCCTCCCACCGTTCGATTGTGTTTTTCGTATTTCTTGCGCTAAAGCGCCATTCATCAAGCCGTAAAGAAACCTCTTCAGTTCCACAGCGAAGCCGGGTGGATGACTGATATAATCCCGGCCTTTCGTGGAGAACAGATTTTTATGCCGACGTCCTTTCTGGAAATTGTTGAACTGCCTGACGGCCGCATCGAACTGCGCCGGGCTGAGGACGAAGGTTCTCTGGTTATTCTGGACTTTTCCGAGGACGCCAAGGTGTTCCTGCAAGGCCAGCACGTGGAAGTGGCGAAAGCCATGTTGAGCGTGGGTGTGCAGATGGCCGGTCGTCTGGCGGAAGGTGAGCCGGAGAAAGACGATGGCCCGAAGGTACTTCACTGAATCACTGCCAAGACTGAATGGATTTTTGTGGCAAGCCCGCGTGCCACAAAAACCCCGTTTACCCCAGTCGAATATTCAAACTCTGCGCATCACCCATGCGAGCAGCACTGATCAGTTGCTGTTTGGTTGTCGGGTTCAACGGATTCAACCAGCTCACCACCGTATGGCTACGGCCCAGGCGCAATGCTTCGCAGGTTAACTGCTGTGCGCTTTGCAGGCCGCGTGGCTGCAGCAACAGGATGCGCTCGCGATTAAGGCCGGCGTCCCGCAGCCAGGCCTGAGTAAGGCTGGCGGGCGGGGCGATCAGCGTCAACCAGCGCGCGTCCTGCTCCTCGCTCAATTCCCGAAGGATCGGCGCCAGCAGGCTCAGGCAGTTCCCGGCAGCACCGCGCAACGACAATTCACTGAACGCCTCGGCCTCGGACCCCCACGGGGCCTCGACCGTTTCCTTGAGCAGCGGCGCAAGTGGTTGAGCCATGAAGGCCTCAAACAGCGACAGTTGTGCCTGTTGCGGGGTGTGCATGAACTGCATGATGCCTCCTAGCGGCGTATGACGCCGACACTCAAGCCTTCGATCACCAGGTCCTGATCTTTCAGGTTCACTTCAATCGGGGCGAACTCAGGGTTCTCTGCCAGCAGCCAGACCTTGCTGCCTTCACGCTTGAAGCGCTTGACCGTCACTTCATCGCCGATACGGGCGACGACGATCTGGCCGTTACGCGCTTCGCGGGTGGTGTGCACTGCCAGCAGGTCACCGTCGAAAATGCCCACGTCCTTCATGCTCATGCCATGTACCCGCAGCAGGTAGTCGGCGCGAGGGTGGAAGAAAGTCGGATTGATGTTGCAGGATTCCTCGACGTGCTGCTGCGCAAGGATCGGCGCACCGGCAGCGACTCGGCCAATGATCGGCAGGGTCGACTCGTCGGCCTTGGCTTCAAAACCGGGGATGCGGATTCCCCGTGAAGCGCCTGGGGTCATCTCGATCGCGCCTTTGCGGGCGAGGGCCTTGAGGTGTTCTTCTGCGGCATTGGGGGATTTGAACCCCAGTTCCAGCGCAATTTCCGCTCGCGTCGGCGGGTAGCCGTTGTCATCGAGGCAGCGCTTGATAAAAGCCAGAATCTCAGCTTGGCGTGGCGTCAGTTTTAGCATGTTGATCGCTCTGTCTTTTTATACAGTGACTGGGATTATATACAGTGGACTGCGCTTGGCAATCATCCTTTTCCACACCGCCGCTGGACGGTCATTCGGCAGGCTTCCCACAAGGCAGAGATAGCGCTGCCTACACACCGTCAAGGATGTGATTAAATACCGGTGAAAAAGGTGACTGCCCGGCCGGAAAACGAACTCACAGGCTTGACAAGACATACCTTGAAACGTATGTTTCAAACAAGTGTTTGTCAGGCGGAGTAGCCATGGCCCAGTCGGAAACCGTTGAACGCATTCTCGATGCCGCCGAGCAATTGTTCGCGGAAAAAGGATTCGCCGAAACTTCATTGCGCCTGATCACCAGCAAGGCCGGGGTTAACCTGGCCGCAGTGAACTACCATTTCGGCTCGAAAAAAGCCTTGATCCAGGCGGTGTTTTCGCGCTTTCTGGGGCCGTTCTGCGCCAGCCTCGACCGCGAGCTGGAGCGCCGCCAGGCCAAGGCCGACCACAAGCCGAGTCTGGAAGACCTGTTGGAGATGCTCGTCGAGCAGGCCCTGGTGGTTCAACCGCGCAGCGGAAACGACCTGTCGATCTTCATGCGCTTGCTGGGCCTGGCGTTCAGCCAGAGCCAGGGCCACCTGCGTCGTTACCTTGAAGACATGTATGGCAAGGTGTTCCGTCGCTACATGTTGCTGGTCAACGAAGCCGCTCCGCGCATTCCGCCCATCGAACTGTTCTGGCGCGTGCACTTCATGTTGGGCGCGGCCGCGTTCAGCATGTCAGGGATCAAGGCACTGCGTGCGATTGCCGAGACCGATTTCGGCGTCAACACCTCCATCGAGCAAGTGATGCGCCTGATGGTGCCGTTCCTGGCCGCCGGCATGCGCGCCGAAACCGGTGTCACCGACCCGGCCATGGCTGACGCCCAACTGCGCCCACGCAGCAAAACTGCACCCGTGCCCGCCAAGGTTTGACCGCTGCGGGTGTGCTTGGCTGCTTGCATCCGCTAAAGTAGCCGCCATGCCGATTTCAGCTATTTACTCGCACCCCGTCGTGCTCACCGTACCTGGTGAGGGCGACGGGGTGTGCGCGTTATTAAAGGAAGGTTTATGACTGCTGCCCTGCAAGGTTCTTTGATGGTCGACGTTGCCGGCACATGGCTGACGGCCGAGGATCGCCACTTGTTGCGCCAGCCTGAGGTAGGCGGTCTGATCATTTTTGCGCGCAATATCGAGCATCCGCGGCAGGTGCGTGAGCTGAGCGCGGCGATACGCGCGGTGCGTCCGGACCTGCTTCTGGCGGTCGATCAGGAGGGCGGTCGCGTACAGCGCCTGCGCCAGGGTTTTGTACGCCTGCCGGCCATGCGTGCGCTGGCGGACAACCCCAACGCCGAATACCTGGCCGAGCAGTGCGGCTGGATCATGGCCACTGAAGTGCTGGCGGTTGGCCTGGACCTGAGCTTCGCCCCGGTGCTGGACCTGGACTACCGGCGCAGCGCCGTGGTGGGCACCCGTTCCTTCGAGGGCGACCCCGAGCGCGCTGCCGTACTCGCCGGTGCCTTTATTCGCGGCATGAACAGCGCCGGTATGGCCGCCACTGGTAAACACTTCCCCGGCCACGGTTGGGCCGAGGCGGATTCCCACGTCGCCATTCCCAATGACGAACGCAGCCTGGAGCAGATTCGCGCCAATGACCTGGTGCCTTTCGCGCGGCTGAGTCGGCAATTGGCGGCAGTGATGCCGGCGCACGTTATCTACCCGCAGGTTGACGCCCAGCCAGCCGGCTTTTCGCGACGCTGGTTACAGGACATCCTGCGTGGCGAGTTGCAATTTGACGGCGTGATTTTCAGCGATGACCTGTCCATGGCCGGCGCCCATGTGGTCGGCGACGCCGCCAGCCGTATCGAGGCAGCGCTGACTGCCGGCTGCGACATGGGGCTGGTGTGCAACGATCGCGCGGCCGCCGAGCTTGCACTCACCGCCGCGCAACGGATGAAGGTCACGCCCTCTGCGCGCATTGCGCGGATGCGCGGCCAGGCAATTGCGTCGACGGACTACAAGCAGGACCCGCGTTGGATGCTGGCGACAGGTGCGCTGCGGGATGCGCAATTGATCGAGTGACAAGCGGTGTTTGTCCGCGGCTTCAAGTGTAGGAAGCCTCCGAATCAAGTGGCTGTACGTTCGTACTGGTAGGCAGGACATATCCGTCTTTATCTGTTTAACGGCCGGTGTAAAGTGTGTACCCATGAGCGATCTGATCAAACGTCTCGCTAGCCTGGACTGGCAGGATAACTTTACGCGTAGCACGCTTGAGCGTGCTTTTGACTATGCCGATGAAGGCCGCATTTAACTGGTCGAGGTCGGCGCCCAGCGACTCATTGCAAAATGCAGAGGCTCTGGCGGCAATGTCTATTCGGTGGTGATCACGCTGGCCGCCACAGGCGGCCCGGGCTTCAGCGATATGCATTGCGTGTGTTCCTGCCCTGTGGGGATGGACTGCAAACATGCTGCTGCCGTCTTGTTCGAGTTGAGCATGAACATGCTATCGAATGAGCAGGATGAGCGAGGAGAACCTGCGCAGGCACCGAGCGAGCGTCTTCATCCGCAGATCGAGCAATGGCTCAACACGATCCCTGCCACCACTCCCGCGATTGAGTCATTACCCAGAGGCAGCACCATCTGCCTGTTGTACCAGCTCAACCCGGGTGCTTATTCAAATCGCTGGTCGCTGAGCGTCTACCGCGCGCGCCCCCTGAAAAAGGGCGATTTCGGCGACATCAAGGCCCTGTATTCCCTCGATGAAACCCTGTCGCGCGCGCCGGCGTACATGTTGGAGGTGGAGAAGCGTATTTGTCGGTTGCTGTTGCTTGGAAGAGCCTATGGGCGGCACGGCAGCAGTTTTCCGCTGGAGGGGGAGGACGGCGCTGAAATTCTCAAGCTGGCGCTCAAGACCGAGCGCCTCTACCTGGACTTCGATGCTCAGTTGCCCCTGAACGCAGGCGCCACGCGTGTGGCTCATTTCAACTGGGCCGTGCAATCGGACGGCAGCCACCGACCGCAGTGGCGAGCGGGCTTGCCCTAATGCCGTTCAGTTAAGGAAATTTTGATTGTTCCCACGCGTGGGAACGACCAAGAGGGCTCTTGTGGGCTTATTGTGGCGAGCGGGCTTGCCCCGCGTTGGGGTGCGAAGCGCCCCCAATCGAGCAAAACGCAGTGTACCTGATACGGCTCAGCGTCTGGTTTTGGGGCTGCTGCTCAGCCCAACGCAGGACAAGCCTGCTCGCCACAGGGAATCTGCGCTTAACTGAACGGCATTAGGGCTTGCCCCGCGTTGGGGTGCGAAGCGCCCCCAATCGAGCAAAACGCGGTGTACCTGATACGGCTCAGCGTCTGGTTTTGGGGCTGCTGCGCAGCCCAACGCAGGACAAGCCTGCTCGCCACAGGGAATCTGCGCTTAACTGAACGGCGTTAGGGCTCGCCCCGCGTTGGGTTCGCAGCCCCCCCCAATCAAGGACAACGCGGTCTGTCTGAGACTGCGCGGAGCCTGGTTTTGTGGCTGCTTAGCAGCCCAACGCGGGGTTAGCCCTAATGCCGTTCAGTTAAGGAAAATGTGTGGGCTTATTGTGGCGAGCGGGCTTGCCCCGCGTTGGGGTGCGAAGCGCCCCCAATCAAGCAAAACGCGGTGTACCTGATACGGCTCAGCGCCTGGATTTGGGGCTGCTGCGCAGCCCAACGCAGGACAAGCCTGCTCGCCACAGGGAATCTGCGCTTAACTGAACGGCATTAGGGCTTGCCCCGCGTTGGGGGGCGAAGCGCCCCCAATCAAGCAAAACGCGGTGTACCTGATACGGCTCAGCGCCTGGATTTGGGGCTGCTGCGCAGCCCAACGCAGGACAAGCCTGCTCGCCACAGGGAATCTGCGCTTAACTGAACGGCATTAGGGCTCGCCCGCTCGCCACAGAACCGCTCTATCCGGTCAACGCTTTTCCTGTTTATTGGGCAACGGCGCAAACAACGCCTCAATATCGTCATTGCCCAACTGCCAATCCCCGGTGGTTCGGCCGTCCAGTACGCCCGCCGCCAGATCCGACTTTTCCTTCTGCAGGTGCTGGATTTTCTCCTCCACCGTGCCCCGCGCAATCATCTTGTACACGAACACCGGCTTCTCTTGCCCGATGCGGTATGCGCGATCGGTGGCCTGGTTTTCGGTGGCCGGGTTCCACCACGGATCATAGTGGATCACGGTGTCGGCTTCGGTCAGGTTCAACCCCACGCCGCCGGCCTTGAGGCTGATCAGGAATATCTGCAACTTGCCGCTCTGGAAGTCCTTGACCGGCGTGCGCCGATCCCGGGTCTGGCCGGTGAGCAAGGCGTAGGCGATCCCGCGCTGTTGCAGCTCCACTTCGATCAGGCTCAGCATCGAAGTGAATTGCGAGAACAGCAGCACCCTGCGCCCCTCGGCAAACAACTCATCGAGCATCTGCATCAGGCTGTCGAGCTTGCCCGAGCTGCTGCCATGGGCGGGCAGGCTGGCGTCGTTGACCAGGCGCAGGTCACAGCACACCTGGCGCAACTTCAGCAGCGCCTCGAGGATGATGATCTGGCTGCGCGCCACGCCCTTGCGGGTGATCTCGTCACGGACTTTCTTGTCCATGGCCAGGCGCATGGTTTCGTACACGTCGCGCTGCGCCTCGTTGAGATCGACCCAATGAATGATCTCGGTCTTGGGCGGCAATTCGGTGGCCACCTGTTCCTTGGTGCGCCGCAACAGGAAGGGTTTGATCCGACCGTTGAGGTGCTGCAAGCGCACCTCACTGGCGCGCTTTTCGATGGGCACGCGGTAATCACGATTGAAGCTTTTGACGTCCCCCAGCCAGCCCGGCAGCAGGAAGTGGAACAGCGACCACAACTCGCCCAGGTGGTTTTCCAGCGGCGTTCCGCTCAGGCACAGGCGCTGGCGTGCATTCAGCTCGCGTGCCGCCTGGGCCGCCTTGCTGTTGGGGTTCTTGATGTACTGCGCTTCATCGAGGATCAGCACGTGCAAGGGCAGGGCGGCGAGCTGTTCGATGTCCTTGGGCAGCAGCGCATAGGTGGTCAGCAGCAGGTCGTAGTCCTGCAGGCTCTGATCCTTCGAAGGCACGAAATATTTCTTGCGCCCGGCGCCGTACAGCGCCAGCACCTTGAGTTGTGGAGTGAAATGCGCGGCTTCGTCGAGCCAGTTGGGAATCAGGCTGGTGGGCATCACCACCATGCACGGCCGGTCCAGGCGCCCGGCGGCCTTTTCCGTAAGGATATGCGCCAGGGTTTGCAGGGTTTTGCCCAGGCCCATGTCATCCGCCAGAATCCCGCCCACGTCCAACTGGCGCAGTGACTGCATCCAGCTCAGTCCCTCCAACTGGTACGGGCGCAGCGTCGCATTCAAGCCTTGGGGCGCGACGCAGGTGAAGTCCTTGATGTCGCGCAGGCGCTGGGCAAAGTTGCGAATCTTTTCGCCGCCTTCCCATTGCAGCGGCAGGTCTTGCAACGGGTTCAAGCGAATCGCGTCGGCCTTGGCCAGGCGCAGCGTGGTGGTGCCCGGCTCCTGCAGATAGAACTCGCCGAGGGTGGCCAGCACCGGTTTGAGTCGACCGTACGGCAGCGCCACCTGCAGCGGTCCGTGGCCGTTGGGCAGGCCGGGAATATTCACCAGGATCAGCTCTTCATCGCGGCGCCGCGCCAGTTTCTCCGGGTTGAGAATTTCGGTGTGGGAGCGCATCAGGTTCAGCAGAATCGGCAGCAGGCTCAGGCGTTCGCCGTTGACGATGATGCCCAGCTCCAGGTCGAACCAGTCGCGCTCCGGCGCTTCGTCGACGCTGGCGTACCAGTCGTCTACCGGGCTCAGGTCGAAGCCGAAATCCTCATCGATCTGCAGCTCCCAGCCCTCGGCGCGCAAGCCTGGCGATGCATTGAGGGTGAAGTTCAGCCAAGCGCTGTCGTTGACCATCTCGAACAGTTCGCCGGCGCTTTCCGGCAGTGCCTTGCTCTGGCGCGTGGCGATCTTGAAACCGAGCTGGCGCAGGCGCTCGCGATACGGTTGCTCAAGCTCCGGGTGGCGTTTGATGCGCAGGCTCCGGGTTTCCTGGCGTACGATGATGTCGGCGTTTTTCTGCCCGCTGACGTAGTTGCCCAGGTAGTTGAACGACAACGCCGCACGGTGCTGGATGTAGCGCTGCATCTTGCCGTTGCGCGGCTCGAACGCGCTGAACTCGACACTGGCCAGCCACAGGCGCGGCACCGGCAGCACATCCTCCTTCACCACCTGCGGCAGCACCACGCGGTTGTCGAGCACGGCCTGCAATTTACCCAGCAGCTCGGCGTCCTGCACCGCCGCCGGGTAATCCAGGGTTTCCTGGACCTTGAGCAACACCGCAGCGATGTGTTTGCAATTGGTGTGGACCGGGCAGGTGCAGCGGCTGTCCACCAGGATCAGCATGCCCTTGGCCGACTCACGCAACGAGATGGTCTGGCGATAGACGTTGCCGCCCGAGCCCTCGCAACTGGCGACGATGGTGCTGTCGCCGGATTCGACGATGCGCACGCGGTTTTCCAGCGCATACCGCCGGCCGCGCTCCAGGCTTTGCTCCTTGAAGCGGTTGGCCCACGAGGGGGCCAGGGGCTTGGTCAACGACGGCGTCAGGGACATGGCGCAGGATCAGTCCTGAAGGCCCGGCGGAGGCGCACTGGGGGGCTTGGCGGTCAGCGAAGTGATCTTGATCAGCAACGCCAGGTGGCCGCCGTCCAGGTAGTTGAGCTGATTGTTCTTGGTGCGCACGTCTTTCTGGGCCAAGTGTTCGCTGGCGATCACGCTGCCGTTGGCGTCGAACTGGTTGATCCAGAAGTCCGCGTCGATGTCGGTAAAGCGCCCCAGTTGCAGGCGCAGCACGCCCTGGAGGGGGAACTGGCCGAACTGTTCGGCGCCGTCGGTGATCGCGATTTTTACCGGTTGCTCACCGAGGTTCTGCTCCCAGGCCTTGTGCGCCAACACCGTGTAGCTTGAGTCGGCGCGCAGCTTGTCGACGATGGTGCCCAGGCGCGGCGGGCTCATCCGCTCGCCCAGGCGCGGTGCGCCGGCGTCCCAGTCTTCCGCGGCGGGGCGGCTGTTGATCAGCGGTTCCGCGTTCTGGCGCACCAGGATCATTTCGACCTGGTAGGGGCTGTCGGCCAATGCCGCAGGCGCCACAACCACCAGCAACAGGCTCAAGATGCGGAACAGGCGCATGGGGGCGTCCTTCATGCAGATTTCGGAATGAGGCGCTCAAACAGCGCCTCCAGGGTATTGAAGCGTTCTTCCGGACGTTCCATCGGCACCATGAATTTGAACAGCGTCGCCCCTTCGAATTTGTAGCGGTTGGGCTGGCCCTGGATCAGCTTGATCAGTACCAACGGGTCCACCGGCGTCTGCGCTTCAAACTCGATGCGCCCACCCTGCGGCCCGGCGTCGACCTTCTTGATGCCCAACTGCTCGGCCTGCAATTTGAGCAGGGTCAGACGCACCAGGTTCTTGGTCGGGTCGGGCAACAGGCCGAAGCGGTCGATCATCTCGACCTGCAGGTCCTTGAGGCCTTCTTCGTCGGTAGCCGAAGCGATGCGCTTGTACAGGATCAGCCGCGCGTGCACATCCGGCAGGTAGTCTTCGGGAATCAACGCCGGCAGGCGCAGGTTGATCTCCGGGCCGCCGCCCAGCGGTTGATCGAGGTTCGGTTGCTCGCCCTTGCGGATGGCTTTGACCGCGCGCTCCAGCATCTCCATATAAAGCGTGAAGCCCACGGCCTGGATCTGCCCGCTCTGGCCGTCGCCCAGCAACTCGCCGGCGCCACGGATTTCCAGGTCGTTGGTGGCCAGCACAAAGCCGGCACCCAGGTCCTGGGTGTTGGCGATGGCTTCCAGGCGCTTTTCGGCGTCCGAGGTGATCTGCTGGCGCGGCGGCGTGAGCAGGTAGGCGTAGGCCTGGTGGTGACTGCGCCCGACCCGGCCGCGCAACTGGTGCAACTGGGCCAGGCCGAACTTGTCGGCACGCTCGATGATGATGGTGTTGGCGCTCGGCACGTCGATGCCGGTCTCGATGATGGTCGAGGCGATCAGCACGTTGAAGCGCTTGTGGTAGAAGTCGCTCATTACCTGTTCGAGTTCGCGTTCGCGCATCTGCCCGTGGCCGATGGCGATGCGCGCTTCCGGTACCAGTTCGGCGAGGTCGGCGGCGCATTTCTCGATGGTCTTCACATCGTTGTGCAGGTAGTACACCTGGCCGCCGCGCAGCAGTTCACGCAGCAGCGCTTCCTTGACCGTGCTTTTGTTCTGCTCCATCACGAAGGTGCGCACCGACAGCCGGCGCGCCGGTGGCGTGGCGATGATCGACAGGTCGCGCATGCCCGACACCGCCATGTTCAGCGTGCGCGGAATCGGCGTGGCGG
The DNA here is from genome assembly GCF_034354675.1 of Pseudomonas sp. MH9.3. NCBI lineage: Bacteria > Pseudomonadati > Pseudomonadota > Gammaproteobacteria > Pseudomonadales > Pseudomonadaceae > Pseudomonas > Pseudomonas sp. MH9.3. The sequence goes on from NZ_CP133785.1 coordinate 5,341,831, forward strand.
TGAGGGTGAGAATGTCGACTTCACTGCGCAGCGCCTTGAGCTGTTCTTTCTGGCGCACGCCGAAGCGGTGCTCTTCGTCGATGATCACCAGGCCCAGGTTCTTGATCTTCACGTCGTCCGACAGCAGCTTGTGCGTGCCGATGACGATGTCGATCCTGCCCTCGGCCAGGTCGGCGATGGCGGCGTTGACTTCCTTGGCCGACTTGAAGCGGCTCATCACTTCCACGCTCACCGGCCAGTCGGCAAAGCGGTCGCGAAAGCTGTTGTAGTGCTGCTGGGCGAGCAGCGTGGTCGGCACCAGAATGGCGACCTGGCGACCGCCGTGCACGGCAATGAACGCGGCGCGCATTGCTACTTCGGTCTTGCCGAAGCCGACGTCGCCGCACACCAGGCGGTCCATCGGCTTGGGCGCGAGCATGTCGGCGCGCACGGCTTCGATGGTGGTTTGCTGGTCCGGGGTTTCTTCGAAGGCAAAGCCGGCGCTGAAGGTGGCGTAGTCGGCCTTGGGGTCGGCGAACGCATAGCCCTCGCGCGCGGCACGTCGTGCGTAGATATCGAGCAGTTCGGCCGCCACGTCGCGCACCTGTTCGGCGGCCTTGCGCTTGGCTTTTTGCCAGGTCTCGGAGCCGAGGCGGTGCAACGGCGCCAGCGCATCGTCGCTGCCGGTATAGCGTGCGATCAGGTGCAGGCTGGCCACCGGCACATAGAGCTTGGCGCCCTCGGCGTATTCCATGGTGAGGAATTCGGCGGCCTGGTTGTCGATCTCCAGGGTCTGCAGACCGAGGTAGCGGCCCACGCCGTGGTCGATATGCACCACCGGCGCGCCTTCACGCAGCTCGGTGAGGTTCTTGATCACCGCATCATTGTTGTGGTCGGCGCGTTTTTCGCGGCGACGACGCTGCATCACGCGCTGGCCGAACAGCGGGCTTTCGGCGATCAGCGCCAGCGCCGGGTCGTCCAGCAGCAAGCCTTCATCGAGCGGCGCAATGGTGATCGCCAGGCGCTCCTGGCTGTTGACGAAGTCCGGCCAACTGTCGACAGTTTTCGGCCGCAGTTTGAGGCGCTCCAACAGCTCCAGCAGCACTTCGCGGCGCCCGGCGGACTCGGCGGTAAACAGCACGCGGCCCGGGAAGTCGCCGAGGAAGTTGGACAGCGCTTCCAACGGTTGCGTGGCTTTGGCCTGGATCGACAAGTCCGGCAGGGTCGCGGCGGGGAAGCGCTCGCGGCCACTGCCGGCGTCCACGTCCTGCTGGCTGGCGACCACACGCGGCCAGTTTTTCAGGCGGGCGAAGCAGTCTTCCACCGGCAGGAACAGCTCGGCGGGCGGCAACAGCGGGCGGGACGGGTCGACGCGGCGCTCTTCATAGCGGTTGCGCACGTCGTTCCAGAAGTTTTCTGCCGCCTGCTCGATGCCCGGCAGCGAGAACACCTGGGTGTCCTGGGGCAGGTAGTCGAACAGCGTGGAGGTTTCGTCGAAGAACAGCGGCAGGTAGTACTCGATACCGGCCGGGGTAATCCCGCTGCTCAGGTCCTGGAAGATCGGGCAGCGGCGGAAGTCGACGTCGAAGCGTTCGCGAAAGCGCGCCTTGAAGCGCGTGACCGCGTCCTTCTGCAGCGGGAACTCCCGGGCCGGCAACAGCTTGACCGAGTCGACTTTGTCGATGGAGCGCTGGTTTTCCGGGTCGAAGGTGCGCAGCGTCTCGATTTCGTCATCGAACAGGTCGATGCGGTACGGCAACTTGCTGCCCATGGGGAACAGGTCGATCAGCGCGCCGCGCACGGCGAACTCACCGTGCTCGTACACCGTGTCGACGCAACGGTAGCCGCTGGCCTCCAGGCGCGTGCGCATCTGTTCCACGTCGAGCTTCTGGCCGATATCCAGCACCAGGCTGCTGCCCAGCAGAAATTTGGTCGGCGCCAGGCGGTGCAAGGCGGTGGTGATCGGCACCACCAGCACGCCGTGGGCCAGTTCCGGCAGGCGGTACAGGCTGGCAATGCGCTGGGAAATGATGTCCTGATGCGGCGAGAACAGGTCGTAGGGCAGGGTTTCCCAGTCGGGAAAATGCAGCACCGGCAAATCCGGCGCGAAGAAGCTCAGCTCCTGCTCCAGCCGCTCGGCGCTCTGGCTGTCGGCGGTGAGCAGCAGGGTAAAGCGCTTGGCTGCGCTGGCAGCCTCGGCAATGGCCAGGCTCAGGGCGGCACCGGGCAGGTTGCCCCAGTGCTGTTTACCTGCCGCAGCAGGGAGGAGCGGTAGACGCAGGACGGGCACGGAAGGTTGAGCTCCAAGCGTTGCGACAAAGTCGGTAATTGTAACGGCCAGAGGTGCCGCCTGTCAGTTGCTGACTGTGCCTGATGCGGTTTTCGGGAAATGTAGTGGCTAAGACAAACAATGCTCGGTTTTGACTCAATATGTAGTGCCAAAAACGATGGATATTTCGGAGGGTTACGGACAAGTCGGCCGTGGCGTGCCACTGGTGGCCTTCTGGAACCCGCGTATTTCAAGGGCTGTGGCGGGGTGGTGGTTTTTTGCAAGGGGTTTTTGTTCGCCCTGGCGCATTGCTCATCGCGCACTCGGACGACATAATGTAGCCCCTTTTTTCAGCCCCTACATGTGGAAGGTTCCCGTGACTCAGAAGCCCGACCAGTGTCTTGGTGAATGGATCGACCGTGAAGCACTCGCAGAAGCGATGATCCCGCTTATCGGTCAGCTGTACCGCAATAACAATGTGGTGAGCTCGATCTATGGCCGCAGCCTGATCAACCAGTCTGTCATCGCGATTCTCAAAGCCCACCGCTTTGCGCGTCACCGTTCCGCCGACGACAGCGAACTCTCCGTCCACGAAACATTCCCGCTGCTCAAGGCCATGAGCGAGCTCAAGCTCGGCGCGGCCTCGGTCGACCTCGGCAAACTGGCCTACAAATTCCGCAAGGAAGGCGCCGGCCGCAGCGCCGAGCAGTTCGTGCGTGAAGAAATGGCCGACGTGGTTGGCCAGCAAAGCGCCGCCGCCCGCAAGGGCACCGACGTGGTGCTGTACGGTTTCGGTCGGATCGGTCGCCTGCTGGCGCGCATCCTCATCGAAAAAACCGGCGGCGGCGACGGCCTGCGCCTGCGGGCCATCGTGGTGCGCAAAGGTGCCGACAACGACTTGACCAAGCGCGCCAGCCTGCTGCGTCGCGATTCGGTGCACGGTCCGTTCAACGGCACCATCGTCATCGACGAAGAAAACAGCACCATCACCGCCAACGGTAACCTGATCCAGGTGATCTACGCGAAGAACCCGTCCGAGGTGGATTACACCCAGTACGGCATCAAGGATGCCCTGCTGGTGGACAACACCGGCGTATGGCGTGACGCCGAAGGCCTCGGCCAGCACCTGGCCTGCCCGGGTATCGACCGCGTTGTCCTCACCGCGCCCGGCAAGGGCAAGCTGAAGAACATCGTGCACGGCATCAACCATGGCGAGATCACCGCTGACGACAAGATTGTCTCCGCTGCGTCCTGCACCACCAACGCCATCGTGCCGGTGCTCAAGGCGGTGAACGACAAGTTCGGCATCGTCAATGGTCACGTCGAGACCGTTCACTCGTACACCAACGACCAGAACCTGATCGACAACTTCCACAAAGGCGACCGCCGTGGCCGCAGCGCTGCGCTGAACATGGTGATCACCGAAACCGGCGCCGCCACCGCTGCGGCCAAGGCCCTGCCTGAGCTGGCCGGCAAGCTGACCGGCAACGCGATCCGCGTGCCGACGCCGAACGTATCGATGGCCATTCTCAATCTCAACCTTGAGACTGCCGCCAGCCGTGAAGAGATGAACGAGTACCTGCGCTACATGGCGCTGCATTCGGATCTGCACAAGCAGATCGACTACGTTAACTCGCAGGAAGTGGTGTCCACCGACTTCGTGGGCTCGCGCCACGCCGGTGTGGTGGACGCCGAGGCCACCATCAGCCAGGACAACCGCGTTGTGCTGTATGTGTGGTACGACAACGAGTTCGGCTACAGCTGCCAGGTGGTGCGCGTGATGGAAGACATGGCCGGGGTTAACCCGCCGGCGTTTCCGCGTTAAGCCTGTGTGTTGAAATGAAAAGGCCCCGACTCGTTCGGGGCTTTTTTATGGCGGGCAGTTTGTGTTGTTTGTGAGGGCCTCATCGGGAGCAAGCCCCCTCCCACATTTCGACTGTGTGAATGCAGTCAAACTGTGGGAGGGGGCTTGCTCCCGATAGCGGCGGGGCAGTCAACATTCTTCTCAATTGAGTAACGCGCTGCGCAGGCTGTCGGACAAGCCCTTGGGCGCCAGCCAGATGCCCAGATAGGCCTTCGCCAGCGCCTCATCGCGACTGCTGAACACCACCTTGCCATTGATCTCCAGGTTCAAACCGCGTCCCGGTCGAACATCCAGTGCATAGCGATCGCCGCTGCGGATAGTGCGAAAACTGGCGTGCAACTTGTCCAGCTCCGGCTTTAACCGGGCGCTGGCCTGCTGGCGCTCCAGGGTAGCCGTGGCGGCCTTGATCACATCATTGCGGTCAATGTCGCGAAAGTAATAGAGCTCCAGGCGCAGCGCTTTCTGTTGATCCCAGGCTTGCCTTGCGCTCGAATCCGCTGGCGCATACAGAGCAGCCGCATACACATCCGCCCAGAGATAATTGAGCACCGCCTGATTTTTCAGCACCAGCCCCTCGACCTGCGGCCGGAAAGCCGCTTGCCTGAGCCGGTCGGCATCGTTGGCGTGCGCGGTGATCGACAGCATGAGCATCAAGCAGATAAAGAGTTGTCGCATAATGGCCCTTCCTGAATTCAGCGCTGATTTGGGTGCTGTAGTATGGCAAGACTGGCCTACGACGCGACCAAGGGTTAATGTGCGCGGCGGTGAGCCTTTTATAGACTGTGCCCCGGTTCACACACTTGAGCCAAATTGTCCTTCATGACCGCTGGCCGCGGCATGATTTAGCCAGGCGTCCAACCGTACGCCTGGCCTGTTCTGAGGAGTACGCATGGCTGTCTACAACTACGACGTGGTGGTACTGGGTTCCGGCCCGGCTGGAGAAGGCGCGGCAATGAACGCCGCCAAAGCGGGGCGCAAGGTGGCGATGGTCGACAGCCGTCGCCAGGTCGGCGGCAACTGCACCCACCTGGGCACCATCCCGTCCAAGGCCTTGCGTCACTCGGTCCGCCAGATCATGCAGTTCAACACCAACCCGATGTTCCGGGCGATTGGCGAGCCGCGCTGGTTCTCCTTCCCGGACGTGTTGAAAAGCGCCGAAAAAGTCATTGCCAAACAAGTGGCCTCGCGTACCGGCTTTTACGCCCGTAACCGCGTCGACCTGTTTTTCGGCACCGGCAGCTTCGCCGACGAGCAGACTGTCGAAGTGGTCTGCGCCAATGGCGTGGTCGAGAAGCTGGTGGCCAAGCACATCATCATCGCCACCGGTTCGCGCCCGTACCGCCCGGCGGACATCGATTTCCACCACCCGCGTATCTACGATAGCGACACCATCCTGAGCCTGGGCCATACCCCGCGCAAGCTGATCATCTACGGCGCCGGTGTGATCGGCTGTGAATACGCCTCGATCTTCAGCGGCCTGGGTGTGCTGGTCGAGCTGGTGGACAACCGCGACCAGTTGCTCAGCTTCCTCGACTCGGAAATCTCCCAGGCGTTGAGCTACCACTTCAGCAACAACAACATCACCGTGCGTCACAACGAAGAGTACGAGCGGGTCGAAGGCCTGGACAACGGGGTGATCCTGCACCTCAAGTCCGGCAAGAAGATCAAGGCCGACGCCTTGCTGTGGTGCAACGGCCGTACCGGCAACACCGACAAGCTGGGCATGGAAAACATCGGGGTCAAGGTAAACAGCCGTGGCCAGATCGAAGTGGACGAGAACTACCGCACCTGCGTGACGAACATCTACGGCGCCGGCGACGTGATCGGCTGGCCGAGTCTGGCCAGTGCGGCGCATGACCAGGGTCGTTCGGCCGCCGGCAGCATTATCGACAACGGCAGCTGGCGCTATGTGAACGACGTGCCGACCGGGATCTACACGATTCCCGAGATCAGCTCGATCGGCAAGAACGAGCACGAGCTGACCAAGGCCAAGGTGCCTTACGAAGTGGGCAAGGCGTTCTTCAAGAGCATGGCGCGGGCGCAGATTGCCGGTGAGCCGCAAGGCATGCTGAAAATCCTGTTCCACCGCGAGACCCTGGAAGTGCTCGGCGTGCACTGCTTCGGCTACCAGGCCTCGGAGATCGTGCACATCGGTCAGGCCATCATGAGTCAGCCGGGTGAGCAAAATACCCTCAAGTACTTTGTGAACACCACGTTCAACTACCCGACCATGGCTGAGGCCTATCGGGTAGCCGCCTACGACGGCCTCAACCGGCTTTTTTGAGCGGCTCCGGCCGGTGGCCTGAGCCGGCCGGGGAGACCGATTTCAGTAATTCCCGAGGGTGGCAGTGGCCAAACCGGGAAAGTCTGTAATCAGGCTATCTACGCCGAAGTCGGCGAGCCTGCGCATCAGCGCAGGTTCGTTGACTGTCCACACCGACACGTGCAAACCCTGGCGCTGGGCTTTTTCCAGCCGTTCAGGGGTGCACAGTGTCCAGTTCAAGGCCAGGTACTCACAGCCGTAGTTCTGCGCGACCTTCAACGGATCGAGCCAGGCGTATTCGGCCACCAGCCCGCGTGACAGGTCCGGGGTGAGGTCCACCGCCGCTTTCAATACTTCCCGCGAGCTTGAGGTGACGGTGACCTTGTCCATCAGGCCAAAGCGCACGGCCATCTCGCGAATCGCCAGCACGGTGGTCGCGGCGCGGGTGCGTGAGGCGCTTTTGACTTCCAGTTGCCAATGATCGAAATCGCACTGTTCGAACAACTGCTCCAGGCGCGGGATAGGGCACGGCTTCACCCAGCCGGGTCCGCCTTTGCGCGCATCCATTTTCACCAGGTCCGCCGCTGAATACTCGACCACCTTGCCGCGCCGGTCGGTGGTGCGCTTGAGGGTCGGGTCGTGGATGACCATCAGCTCGCCGTCCATGGACAGGTGCAGGTCCAGTTCGCAGCGGCGTACGCCGTGCTTGAGGCATTCCTGAAAGCTGGTCAGGGTGTTTTCCGGTGCTTCGCCTTTGGCACCGCGATGGCCGTAGATCAGGGTCACAGTTGCTCCTTTGCGCCAGGGTGGCTGGCGTAGTGAATTCGTAGTCAGAGGTCGTCGCTTTGTTCCCGCGCCAGGCGGCGTTCCTGCGCCTGTTTCTGCAGGATGTAGCGTGCCAGCAATTGGCGTTGGGCATCGGTCATGGATTCGAATTCCGTGGCCACCTCAAAGCCGTCGTCCTGTGGCGTGCACTGGGTGACTCGCGCACGCAGCAGCAGGCCGAGCGCCTGGGGCATCAGCACCAGCTTGACCGCCAGGTGCGAATCGGGTGCCACGGGGGCCGGGTGATGGAAGTCGATGCCGCCCTCGGAGATGATCACCGGCTGCGGCGCGCCGACTTCATCGAGCAGGCCGCGCGCCATGATCTGGCTGAGCAGGTCCAGACGTTTGTTCTGCACGCGCAGGAAGGCGGCGAGGGTGCGATCCTTCTCGCTCAGTTGGCGCAGCAGGTGCTGGGCTTCGAATTCGCTGAGGTGCAGTTCGCTGAGCAGATTGAACAGCGGTGAATCATCTAGCAACACTTCCTTGCCCGCCGCTTCGGGGGCCGACAAGGTTTTGATTTGAAGTGCGATCATGTCGTCGATACGGTAGTATTCGCGGCGCTCTTCTTCATCTAATGTCGACATGGCGAACCCCAGTTAGCGGCAATGGTCTGAGTGTAAAGCTGCTGACCAGCCCCCGCCACCGGGACGTCTTCTTTTCCTCCGAACAAGCCCCGACATGTTCAGACCTCTCTTCGTATTTATCGGCACGCGTTATACCCGTGCAAAGCGTCGCAATCATTTTGTGTCGTTCATTTCCCTGACCTCGATGATCGGTCTCGCCCTGGGCGTGGTCGTGATGATCGTGGTGCTGTCGGTGATGAACGGCTTCGATCATGAGATGCGCACCCGCGTGCTGGGCATGGTGCCCCACGCGACCATCGAGGGCGATGCACCGATCAGCGACTGGCAAAGCCTGGCCGCCAAGGTCAAGCAGAACCCCAAGGTGCTGGCCGTAGCGCCCTTTACCCAGATGCAGGGCTTGCTGACCCATGACGGCAAGGTGCAGAAAATCCTGCTCAATGGCGTCGACCCGGCCCAGGAACGCAACGTGTCGATCATCGACAAGTTCATGTTGCAGGGCAAACTCGACGACCTGGCTCCCGGCAGCTTCGGTATCGTGATCGGCGACAAGGCGGCGGCCAAGCTCGGCGTGGGCGTCGGCGACAAGCTCACCTTCGTCGCGCCGGAAGTGACCGTGACCCCGGCCGGCATGTTCCCGCGCATGAAGCGCTTTACCGTGATCGGCACCTTCCACGTCGGCGCCGGCGAGATTGACGGTTACCTGGGCCTCACCAACCTCACCGATCTTGCGCGCCTGCATCGCTGGCAGCCGGACCAGGTGCAAGGCCTGCGCCTCAAGTTCAACGACCTGTTCGATGCACCGCGCGGCGCCTGGGAAATTGCCCAGCACCTGGGCGAGTCCGAGTACTACGCGCGCGACTGGACCCGTACCCATGGCAACCTGTATCAAGCCATCCGCATGGAAAAAGCCATGATCGGCCTGCTGTTGCTGCTGATCGTCGCCGTGGCCGCGTTCAACATCATCTCCACCCTGGTGATGGTGGTGAATGACAAGAAGGGCGATATCGCGATCCTGCGTACGCTCGGCGCCACGCCGGGGCAGATCATGGCGATCTTCATGGTGCAGGGCACCGTGATCGGCGTGGTCGGCACCCTGATCGGCACGGCGGTCGGGATCCTGGCCGCACTCAATGTCAGCGCCGCGATTGCCGCGCTGGAAAAAGTGCTCGGTCACAAGTTCCTCAACGCCGACGTCTACTTCATCGACTACCTGCCGTCCCAGGTTCAGGCCCAGGACGTGTTGATGGTGGGCGGCGCCGCGTTGGTCCTGAGTTTTCTTGCCACCCTGTATCCAGCCTGGCGCGCGGCGCGTACCCAGCCAGCACAGGCCTTACGTTATGAGTGAATCGGGCATGAGTGAAAAAGCAATCCTGAGCTGCCGCAACCTGGGCAAATCCTACGAGGAAGGCCCGGAGTCGGTGGTGGTGCTGTCCAACCTGCAACTTGAGTTGCACCCGGGCGAGCGCGTGGCGATCGTCGGCAGTTCCGGCTCGGGCAAAAGTACCTTGCTCAACCTGCTGGGCGGCCTTGATACGCCGTCCAAGGGCAGCGTATGGCTGGCTGGCGAAGAACTGTCGGCCCTCGGTGAAAAGGCCCGTGGCCAGTTGCGCAACCGCTCGCTGGGCTTTGTGTACCAGTTCCACCATCTGCTGCCGGAATTCACCGCGCTGGAGAACGTGTGCATGCCGCTGCTGATCGGCAAGACCGCGATCCCCGAAGCACGCCAGCGCGCCAAGGCCTTGCTCGAGCGCGTGGGCCTCGGCCATCGCCTGGAGCACAAACCGGCCGAGTTGTCCGGCGGCGAGCGCCAGCGTGTGGCGATTGCCCGCGCCCTGGTCAACAACCCGGGACTGGTGATGCTCGACGAGCCCACCGGCAACCTCGACTCCCACACCGCCCAGGGCATCAAGGACCTGATGCTGGAACTGAGCACCCAGATGCGCACCGCGTTCCTGGTGGTGACCCATGACATGAGCATGGCCCGCCAGATGGATCGCGTGCTGCATCTGCAGGAAGGTCATCTGGTCGCCATCTGACCCGTTTCAGGCCCGGTGCTTCACGTGCCGGGCTTTTTCATTTTTTCAGACGGTGCCCGCTAATGTTCAGACCGTTATCGATTTTCATCGGCACGCGCTATACCCGCGCCAAGCGCCGCAACCGTTTTGTCTCGTTTATCTCGATGACCTCGATGATCGGCCTCGCCCTGGGCGTGCTGGCGATGATCGTGGTGCTCTCGGTGATGAACGGTTTCCAGCGTGAAATGAGCTCACGCATCCTCGGCATGGTGCCCCACGCCACCATCGTCGGCGTGAAGCCGATGGACGATTGGCGGCCGGTGGCAGCGGCGGCGATGAAGAATCCTGAAGTGACCGCTGCCGTACCTTTCACCCAGATGGACGGCATGTTTTCCTACAAGGGCGCCATGCAGCCGATCGAGATCAGCGGCGTCGACCCGGCACAGGAAGGCAAGGTGTCGATCGTGGCCCAGCACATCGTGCGCGGCAAACTCGACGACTTGAAGGCCGGCGAGTTCGGCGTGGTGATCGGTGACATCACCGCGCGGCGCTTTCGCCTGAACGTGGGCGACAAACTGACCCTGATCGTGCCGGAAATCAGTACCGCCCCCGGCGGCATCACCCCGCGCATGCAGCGCTTGAACGTGGTGGGTATCTTCAAGGTCGGTGCCGAGCTGGATGGCTCCATGGCGTTGATCCATATGGCCGACGCCGCCGAGATCCAGCATTGGCAACCCAATCAGGTGCAAAGCGTGCGCCTGGCGGTAAAGGACTTGTATGCGGCGCCCAAGGTCTCGGCCGATATCGCCGCCAGCCTCGGTGCGGCCTACAAACCGGATGACTGGACTCACACCCAGGGCAGCCTGTTCAGTGCGATGAAAATGGAAAAGACCATGATCGGCCTGTTGCTGCTGATGATCGTCGCCGTGGCAGCGTTCAACATCATTGCCACCCTGATCATGGTGGTGAACGACAAGGGCGCGGACATTGCGATTTTGCGCACCATTGGCGCCACGCCACGGCAGATCATGGCGATCTTCATGGTGCAGGGCACGGTCATCGGGATTGTCGGCACCCTGATCGGCGGCGTGCTGGGGGTGATTGCCGCGCTTAATGTAAGCGAGCTGGTGGGCTGGCTGGAGCGGGTGAGCGGGCAGCATATCTTCAGTTCGGACGTGTATTTTGTCAGCAACCTGCCCTCGGAGCTGCAAGGTGGGGATGTGCTGCTGATCTGCACGGCGGGGTTTGTATTGAGCTTTCTGGCCACGCTGTACCCGGCGTACCGGGCGGCGAAAATCGAGCCGGCGCATGCCTTGAGATATTCCTGATTAGATCATTGTGGGAGCGTTGAAATGACCTTGCGTACATCCTTGTTATTGGCAGGCTGCCTGCTGGTGTTGAGTGTCGATGCTCTGGCCGACGCGGCGCACGGCTTCGCCTTTGGTCATCCGTCGGCGGCGGATAAAGCCACGCGCAGTGTCGAGGTGACCCTGCAGGACATTGCGTTCGCGCCCAAGTCCCTGGATGTAAAGGCCGGCGAGACCGTGCGCTTTGTGCTGGTCAACAAAGGCCAGTTGCTCCATGAATTCAACCTGGGCGACGCGGCGATGCATGCCGAGCACCAGAAGGAAATGCTGCAGATGCTGGCCAGCGGCATGCTCACGTCCACTGGCATGGCGAAGATGGATCATGCTGCCATGGGCCATGGTGCGATGAAGCACGATGACCCGAACAGTGTGCTGGTGGAGCCGGGTAAAACCGCCGAGCTGACCTGGACCTTCGCCAAGGCCACCGGTCTTGAGTTCGCCTGCAACCTGCCGGGGCACTATCAGGCAGGAATGGTCGGCACGCTGACCGTTGAGTGAGGCGATGATTAAGGGCGGGCGCAAAGGCTGGTAGACTGGCGCGGTTTATTTAGCCAGGTTCCCGTCATGCATCCCGCCGCCGAACACTCACCGCTGGGCAAGTCCAGTGAATACATCAGCACCTACACCCCTTCGTTGCTGTTCCCGATTCCGCGCGCCGCCAAGTGGGCCGAGCTGGGCCTGAGCGCCGAGACCCTGCCGTACAAGGGCGTGGACTTCTGGAACTGCTTCGAACTGTCCTGGTTGTTGCCTTCGGGCAAGCCGGTGGTGGCCATCGGCGAATTCAGCATCCCGGCCGACTCGCCGAACATCATTGAATCCAAGTCCTTCAAGCTGTACCTCAATTCGCTGAACCAGACCGCGTTCGCCGATACCCAGGACCTGCAAGCCACACTGCACAACGACCTGAGCTTTGCCGCCGGCAAGCCGGTGAGCGTGCGTATCCGCAGCCTGGCCGAGGTCGAGGCCGAAGGCGTGATGGCTTTGCCGGGTGTGTGCATTGATGCGTTGGATATCAGCGTCAGCAACTACGAGCGTCCGCGTCCGGAACTGCTGCGCTGCGACGATTCGCGCGTGGTGGAGGAGAGCGTGCACAGCCACTTGCTCAAATCCAATTGCCCGGTCACCAGCCAGCCGGACTGGGGCAGCGTGGTGGTGGACTATCGCGGTGCGGCGTTGGATCACGCCAGTCTGCTGGAATACCTGGTGAGCTTTCGCCAGCATTCGGACTTTCATGAGCAGTGTGTGGAGCGGATCTTTCTCGACCTGCAGCGCTTGCTCAAGCCTGAAAGGTTGACGGTGTACGCGCGCTATGTGCGCCGTGGCGGGCTGGATATCAACCCGTATCGCAGCACTGAGGAGGTGGCGTTCCAGAACGTGCGTCTGGCGCGTCAGTAGCCTGCACATAAAACCCAATGTGGGAGGGAGCAAGCTCCCTCCCACATGAAGCGTTTAGATACCGATGTTGCCCAGGGTGATCATGATGTTGCGCAAGGTCCCGGAAATAACCGGGTGATCAGCGTCGAACTCAATGGCCGCCTGATTCACGTCGTCGGAAATGCTCGGCGTCTGGGTGGCCGGCTCCAGTTCAAGTTGCGTTTCAAACCTGGCAAGCAGGGCTTCCAGCGCTTCACGCTTTTCGGCCGGCAGTGGCGGATCCTGTTCCAGTTGCTCGCGCAGAATGTTGACCTGTTCTTGCAGTTTTTCGCGGGCAGGCATGGTGTTCTTCCTTTTATCGATAGGCACTGGCATAGACCGCGGCGTGCCGCGAAAGGTCTACGGGCTGATCGGTAGATTAATCCACTGCGGCCCGCCGTGCATGCTCTCGATCAGGGCTTCTCGCCTTTGAGCCGGCGCAGGCTGATGTCCGCCAGGCAGGTGCCGAGTTCACCGAGGTGGTCGATCACCGAGTGCACACCCAGCCCATACAGGGCCACAGTCGCCTTGCCGCGCTTTTGCTCGCGTTGCTGCTCGGTGAGCGCTTGCCACTGCTCGGGTGCCAGGCCGCACAGAGAGCCGCAGGAAGCCAGACCGATGGTCCACAGGCCGGCGTTGAGGCCCGATTGCAGCAGGCGCGGCTCGCCGCTGACCAGCACGCAGCCTTCCAGGCGTTCGATGTTCAATTCCATCAAGGCTTGCCAGCACGCATGAGGCGCGGGCCAGCGAATGGAGGAGGGCGATGTGGCCTTGATCCAGGCGGGCAGCGTAGCCGCCAGGGGCGCGGTCACCGAGGGCGGCAGTTCATCCAGCCAGGCGCAGGGCACGCCTTGTTCCTTCAGGCTGCGCAGACTGTTCAGTGCGCCGGGGGTGGCTTGGGAGTCGGGGGCTGGCGAGTCATTGCGGGCCAGGGAACCGAAGTCCACCAGGCAGCCACTCAGGCCAAATAGCACGGCAGTCAATGACGGGGCCGTGGCGACGGCAATCTCGGCGTGTGGCATCAGAACATCCCTGAAATAGCTCTGACGCTATCGAGTCGGCATGACAAATAAATGACACCGAGGCTGATTGTGAGAAATTTGCGCATTTTTCGTAAGACGTTTCCAGGTGGCTGCCTAAACCCGCACTTCCGTCATATACTGACGGCCAAATTCAGGGCATAGCGCCCATGACAGATCATTCAAGGAGCAAAAGCTATGCGCTGGAGCCAGTACTTCGCTCAGCTGTCGGTGTGTGCCACCGTACTATTCGTACCCTTTGCTGCACAGGCGGCATCGGAAGATGATCCATGGGAAAGCGTCAACCGCCCCATCTTCACCTTCAACGATACGGTTGATACCTACGCCCTCAAGCCAATTGCCCAAGGCTATCAGTTCATCACTCCGCAATTCGTGCAGGACGGCGTGCATAACTTCTTCCGCAACATCGGCGATGTCGGCAACCTCGCCAACAACGTGCTGCAGCTCAAGCCGCACAACGCTGGCGTGGACACCGCCCGTCTGTTGGTCAACACCACCTTCGGCGTGCTGGGCTTCGTCGACGTCGGCACCCGCATGGGCCTGCAGCGCAGCGATGAAGACTTTGGCCAGACCCTCGGTTACTGGGGCGTGGGCAGCGGTCCTTACGTGATGCTGCCACTGCTCGGCCCAAGCACCTTGCGTGATGCGCCGTCCAAATACGTCGACAGCTACACCTCGCCGTACCGCTACATGAATGACATCGACTGGCGCAACAGCGTCTTCGGCTTGAACCTGGTCGATACCCGCGCCAGCCTGCTCGACAGCGAAAAACTGATCACAGGCGACAAATACACCTTTATCCGTAACGCTTACCTGCAGAACCGCGAGTTCAAGGTCAAGGACGGCAAGGTCGTCGACGACTTCTAAGTCGAGACGTTTTGAAACGAAAAAGGCGACCCAATGGTCGCCTTTTTTGTGCGCAGCTTTTAGCGCATTTTCAGGATCCTGAGCCCCAGTTGCTGTTCTTCGCCCGTCGTCTTGGCCCATACCACTTCGGTATCAGCCTCCAGGCCCTTGAGGGCGGCGTGCTCCGAATCGATGCGGACGGTCAGCTGATCGCCGACGTTGAACTGGCGAGGTGCCTGCACCTGCATGCCGGAACTGGAAAGGTCCACGCAAACCCCGGCAATTTCCTGCCCGGCATGGATCAATGACACATCGGCATCCACCCGCATGCGGATGAAATCGCGTTTTTCAGCGTAGTCGCGCTCGTGTTCGCTCACAGGTTCCATCCTTACTTTGTGTTGTGGTGGTAGCTGTTCTTATAACTCCCGGTGATTTGCGGTGTAAAGAGGCTCGGCGACCATCGGCGTGAGCTTGAAACCCCTGACGGATGGGAGTACCGTCTGCGCCTTAGAAGGGCACCTCTGCTTTACAGTTGTGCGTGGGCAAAACGCCCGTGCTTTGTAGGACAGAGAGGCTAGAAAGCGAATCCAGTAGTGTGAGCCCGGCCATTGTCGCGCTGCCTACGCCAACCTAATTCTGGCGCCGTTTGCCCACATGCAAAAAACCAGTGCCACGCTGCTGATAATCGATGACGACGAAGTAGTGCGCGCGAGCCTCGCGGCCTATTTGGAAGACAGTGGCTTCAGCGTCCTGCAGGCCAGCAATGGCCAACAGGGTCTCCAGGTGTTCGAGCGCGACCAGCCCGACCTCGTGATCTGCGACCTGCGCATGCCCCAGATGGGCGGCCTGGAGCTGATCCGCCAGGTGACCGAGCGCGCGCCGCAGACGCCAGTGATCGTAGTGTCCGGTGCCGGCGTGATGAACGATGCCGTCGAGGCCCTGCGCCTGGGCGCCGCCGATTACCTGATCAAGCCCCTGGAAGACCTGGCCGTGCTGGAGCATTCGGTGCGCCGCGCCCTTGACCGCGCGCGCCTGCTGCAGGAAAACCTGCGCTACCGCGAAAAGCTCGAAACCGCCAACCGCGAACTCGAAGCCAGCCTGAACCTGCTCCAGGAAGACCAGAACGCCGGTCGCCAGGTACAGATGAATATGCTGCCGGTGAGCCCCTGGACCATCGACGACTTTCAGTTCGCTCACCAGATCATCCCTTCGCTGTACCTGTCGGGAGATTTTGTCGACTATTTCCGCGTGGATGAGCGCCGTGTGGCGTTCTACCTGGCCGACGTGTCCGGGCACGGGGCGTCCTCTGCATTTGTCACCGTACTGTTGAAGTTCATGACCACACGGCTGTTGTTCGAGTCCAAGCGCAATGGCACGCTGCCGGAGTTCACGCCTTCGCAGGTGCTGGGCCACATCAACCGGGGCCTGATCAGCTGCAAGCTGGGCAAGCACGTAACGATGGTGGGCGGCGTGATCGATGAAGAAACCGGTCTTTTGACCTACAGTATTGGCGGTCACCTGCCGATGCCTGTTCTATACACTCCAGACAGTGTGCGTTACCTGGAAGGCCGTGGTCTGCCGGTGGGCTTGTTCAATGAAGCCACCTACGAAGACCATATCCTGGAACTGCCGCCGACGTTCAGCCTTACGCTGATGTCCGACGGCATCCTGGATCTTCTTCCAGAGCCTACACTCAAAGAGAAAGAAGCCGCCTTGCCCCAAAAGGTCAAGTCGGCGGGCGGCAGCCTGGATGGCCTGCGGCAGGTTTTTGGATTGGCCACGCTGGGGGAGATGCCGGATGATATCGCCCTACTGGTGTTGAGCAGGAATCTTTGATGAGTACCGGAAGAATCCAATTCGCCGAGCAGGACGGAACCTTCGTCCTCAAATTCGTCGGTGAAGTGCGCCTGACCTTGTGTTCAGCGCTGGATGCGACGATTGAGCGGATCTTCACTGCGCTGAACTTCTCGGCGATCGTGATCGATCTGACCGAAACCCGCAGCATCGACAGCACCACCCTGGGGCTGCTGGCCAAGCTGTCCATTCTGTCGCGGCAGAAGGTCGGCCTGTTGCCCACCGTCGTCACCACCCACGACGACATCACCCGGCTGCTGCAGTCCATGGGCTTCGATCAGGTGTTCAACATCGTCGACCGTCCGATCCCGTGCCCGGAATGCCTCACCGACCTGCCGTCCCAGGACCAGTCCGAGGAGATCGTGCGGGTCAAGGTGCTGGAAGCGCACAAGATCCTGATGGGGCTCAACGAGTCCAATCGCGAAGCCTTTCACGACCTCGTGAATGCTCTCGAACGCCACTGATCCCCCACTGCTGGAACACAATCAAATGTGGGAGTTCGGCTTGGGATCAGCGACCACAAAAAAGGGCGGCACCCTCACAGGTGCCGCCCTTTTTGCTGCTGCCTGCCTTTACAGCTTGGCAGTCAACAACGCCTCCAGCTTCTCCTGATCGCGGGCAAACTGACGAATCCCCTCCGCCAGCTTCTCGGTCGCCATCGCATCCTCGTTGGACTCCCAACGGAACTGCGCTTCAGTCATGTGCACCCGCGCTTCACCGGCATGGCCTGGCGCCAACTTGCGCTCCAGCTTGCCTTCATCGGCCGCCAGCTTCTCCAGCAGGTCCGGGCTGATGGTCAGGCGATCACACCCGGCCAGCTCTTCGATCTGGCTCAAGTTACGGAAGCTCGCACCCATCACGACGGTCTTGTAGCCATTGGCCTTGTAGTAGTTGTAGATGCGCGTCACCGACTGCACGCCCGGGTCATCGGAACCGGTGTAGTCGTTGCCATTGGCCTTCTTGTACCAATCGTAGATACGGCCCACGAACGGCGAAATCAGGAACACCCCGGCCTCGGCGCAGGCTACGGCCTGGGCAAACGAGAACAGCAGCGTCAGGTTGGTCTGGATGCCTTCCTTTTCCAGTTGCTCGGCGGCGCGGATGCCTTCCCAGGTGGAAGCGATCTTGATCAGCACGCGGTCGCGGCCAACGCCGGCTTTGTCGTACAGGTCGATCAGACGGTGCGCACGCTTGAGTACGGCGTCGGTGTCGAACGACAGGCGGGCATCCACCTCGGTGGAAATACGCCCCGGCACCACCTTGAGAATCTCCTGACCCACCGCCACCGCAAAACGGTCACTGGCCAGGCCGACATCGCCGTTGCAGTCCTGCACACACTCGTCCAGCAGCTTGGCGTAGCCCGGGATCGACGCGGCCTTGAGCAGCAGGGAAGGGTTGGTGGTAGCGTCCTGCGGCTTGAGCTTGGCGAGGGTGGAAAAATCGCCGGTATCGGCTACCACGGTGGTGAATTGCTTGAGTTGTTCCAGCTTGGAAGTCATGGGCGTGCTCTGTCCTATGGGTCTGATGACATTACCCGAGCGCCAGCAGGCGCTCAAGGGCGCAAATGCGTTCGATCGTTTGCGAGGGCAACAACCTGAAAACAGCCGTTTGAATGGCGGGTCTTACTCGGTAATTGGAGGCCGCAATCGGTGGCAGGTTCAACCCGATTGCCGGATGTCACCCCGATCACAATGTGGGAGGGGGCTTGCTCCCGATAGCGCCAGCCCAGCCACCACACATTAACGATCAACGCCCCTCCAGCAACTCCCCCGCCTGATCCAGCAACGCCAACGGATCCGCAGCCTTGTGAATATCCACCGACAACAACTGCCGAAACTTCCGAGCCCCCGGAAACCCGGTGCCCAACCCCAATATATGCCGAGTAATGTGATGCATCGTCCCACCACTGGCCAGATGCTCAGCAATATAAGGCCGCAACTGCACCAACACCTGCGCCCGACTGATCACCGGCGCCTCGCTTCCAAACAACCGCTGATCCACCTGCGCCAGCACATAGGGATTGTGATAAGCCTCGCGGCCCAGCATCACCCCATCGAACGTCTGCAAATGCGCCTCGCACTCCTCCAGCGTCTTGATCCCGCCGTTGAGAACAATCTCCAGCTCGGGAAAGTCCTGCTTCAACTGCGCCGCCACGTCATAGCGCAATGGCGGAATGTCACGATTCTCCTTGGGCGACAACCCCTCCAGAATCGCGATGCGCGCATGCACGGTAAAACTGGTACAGCCCGCATCCTTCACCTGCCCGACGAAATCACCCAGCTGGGCATAACTGTCCCGTCCATTAATGCCGATACGATGCTTGACGGTCACCGGGATCGACACCGCATCACGCATCGCCTTCACACAATCGGCCACCAGCGCAGGATGCGCCATCAGGATCGCGCCAATCATGTTGTTCTGCACCCGGTCGCTGGGGCAACCGACGTTCAGGTTCACCTCATCGTAACCGGCAGCCTCGGCCATGCGCGCACACGCGGCCAGGTCGGCGGGAACACTGCCACCCAGCTGCAGCGCCAGAGGATGCTCGGCTTCGTTGTGGCGCAGGAAGCGCTCGTGATCACCGTGCAGGATCGCGCCAGTGGTGACCATCTCGGTGTAGAGCAGGGCGTGTTTGGAGAGCAGACGCAGGAAGTAGCGGCAGTGGCGGTCGGTCCAATCCATCATCGGGGCGACGGAGAAGCGGCGGGAGAGTGGGGCGGATTGTAGGTGCATTGGAGGGTCTGGATCATGGCGAATGACGCGCAGTTTATCAGGGATGCATGCTGGCTGTCGGAGCGGCGTATATTGCCCGTTTCACGACAGTGCTGGGCAAGGACGCAAAGCGCCTCTGTCGCCCGGGTCGCGTTCTGACGATGAGCGACGCCTTATCACGCGTCGGTAGGATCCGAGCTAGTATTGAAGGATGTGGTCTTAAAAAGTCAGCGCTTATTTCTCGCCGAAATTGCCGCGACGTTCTTGATGCCCATCATCGGTTCCCGGCCTGACCGCCAGGACGCAGCCAACCTATGTCCCTCTAGCCGTTCGGAGTGATCAGAAAACAATGATAACTATCCAGGAACTCAACGAGTTCACCAGCAACCCGGAGTTGACTGGCAGCATCGCCCAGGTTTGGGAACTGATCGGCCAGCATTTCGAACAGGCCCAGGCCAGCTTGCCGCCTGAGCAGGCGATGGAGCGTCGTGAGTTATCGTTCCATGATCACGTACGCCTGCTGGGCTACCTGTCGCTTTTGGTGGCCGAACTGCCGGGTGACGTGGTGGAAATCGGCGTGTGGAAGGGCAAGTCGTTGATGCTGATGAACGAGGTGTGCAATGGCGAGCGGCGTATCATCGGTATTGACCCGTTTGAGTTGCCGAACCAGTTTGAGGAGTTCAGTCACTATCGGGCGTTGATGCTGCCTGATGCGGTGGTGATTCGCGGCTTCTCGGAACTCAGTGCCGAGCGTTTCTACAATCTGGCGCCCAGGGTTGCGCTGTTGCATATCGATGGCGGTCACACCATGCGCAACGTGTTGCTGGATTTCCTGCTGTATTCGCCGAGCGTGGTGCCGGGCGGTTTTATTGTGCTGGACGATTATCGCGACTTTAAACACTCGCCTGAGGTGGGGCCTGCGGTCGATCTGCTCAGGGCTACGGGGTTCTTCAGAGACTTCAACGTGCTGGGAAGCGTGCATGGTTTTGAGAACAGCTACGTGTTACAGCGGATGTGAGCGTTTACCAGGTCGGCGCCCTGGACGCATCCTGTCCCCAAGCAAAATTTCATCATTCTCTGCCGTGTTGAGGTTTACGATTCTCTGCAAGAGAGGCCCAACGCCTCCAGCCTGCAGAGAACCCAGGAAATGACCTCAAACCTCGTCAAACTTTTGCTGATCAGCGGCACATTGCTATTGAACGCCTGCTCCTCGGGCGCGAACGTCAGCAGCGACCCATGCTTCTCGGGTGGATGCCAGGCGTTTGGCGACCATAGCCCGAGTAAAGCCG
This sequence comes from Pseudomonas sp. MH9.3, assembly GCF_034354675.1. Taxonomy (NCBI): domain Bacteria; kingdom Pseudomonadati; phylum Pseudomonadota; class Gammaproteobacteria; order Pseudomonadales; family Pseudomonadaceae; genus Pseudomonas; species Pseudomonas sp. MH9.3. The sequence goes on from NZ_CP133785.1 coordinate 5,362,151, forward strand.
CCAAAATGAGTTTTGGCGGCAGCGGGCTGGGTAGCAGTTATGGAGAGTATGGTTCGGGGTTGTTGCATGATGATTGATGCGGCACTGGGCCAGCCAGTTTTGTGGTGACTGACCCATTGCTATCGGGAGCAAGCCCCCTCCCACAGTGGTACTGCGCAGGTTGGCGAGTTAGTGCCCGCCTTTCATGCGTCGGGCGATGAGGTAAAGGCCCAGGCCGAGCAGTGCGGTCGCTGCGCCGATGTAGCCAGTGCTGGTCCAGCCAAATCCCGCTGTAATCGCCATTCCCCCAAACCACGGCCCCAGCGCGTTCGCCAGGTTGAATGCCGCGTGGTTGGACGCGGCCGCCAGGCTTGGGGCTTCGTGGGCGATGTCCATCAGGCGGATCTGCAACGGTGCCGCCAGCGACACCATGGTGCCGACCAGGCCCATGCTCAGCAGCACGCCCCACAGCGACGATGCGGCGAACGGGAAGAACAGCAGCACGGCAATCGACCACACCAATATCAGCCCCACCGCGCGAAACTGCATGCGATCAAACAGTTTGCCGCCTGCGATGTTGCCGATGATCCCGCCGACACCAAACGCCGCGAGGCCAAACGGAATCCACTGTGGCGACACTTTGGTCACTTCCAGCATGGTCGGCGCCAGGTAGCTGAATACGCAGAACATCCCGGCAAAGCCAATCGCGCCGATGCACAGGGCCATCCACACCTGCGGTTTGGTGAAGGCGCGCATTTCCTTGCGCGGGTCGCTGCGTTCTTCGTCGTGGCGGTGGGGCACGAATTGCCAGACCAGCGCGATGGTGCACAGGGCAATCACGCTGACCAGGGCGAAGGCCGAGCGCCAGCCCAAGTGTTGGCCGAGGAAGGTAGCGATGGGGTTGCCCAGCAACATGGCGAGGGTCAGGCCCATCATCACGCGGGCGACGGCGCCGGCGCGTTTATCCGAGGGCACCATGCTCGAGGCGACCACCGCGGCGATGCCGAAGTAGGCGCCGTGGGGCAGGCCGCTGATGAAGCGGAAGGCCACCAGTGAGCTGAAGCTCGGGGTGAAGGCGGTGGCGAGGTTGCCCAAGGCGTAAAGCGCCATCAATAACAGCAGCATATGTTTGCGCAGCAGTTTGGCACCGAGGATCGCCAGCAGTGGGGCGCCGACCATCACGCCCAGGGCGTAGGCGCTGATGGCGTGGCCGACCTGGGGTTCGCTCAGGTTGAGGTTTTGGGCGATGTCGGGCATCAGGCCCATGATGGCGAATTCGCCGGTGCCGATTGCGAAAGCGCCCACGGCCATGGCCGCTTCCATTTTGGCGGCACTGCGCGCGGGCAGCAGGTGCCCGGGTGTTTGCTGGATAGACATGGATGGCTCTGTTTGAATGGGTGCACGAAAGACAGTCGTCGATGCTACGCACGCGACGGTGAAGGTGTCTAGAACAGCCGCTTGTCCGAGAGTTCCAGGCCTGTGACCTCAGGTCGCGCCTGCCAGCCTTGACACCTGCGCAATAAAAGCCGCGATTTAATGCTGTCAATTGGCCAAACGACCCATAAACGCTGTTTGGCATGATATTCTGCGCGCCGTTCTGGACAGGTCTTTCCCGGGTGCGTACATCCGTATACGTCCCGGCGGTGGGCTGTCGCCCAGGTAGCTGAAGCCAATAATGATAAAAAGTCAGCGCAGAAGGGACAAAAGTGAGGTCGATACGTCGGCCTTGTGTGCCCACCCTACGGTCTGCAGAGTCAGGGGCGGTAGGGCGGATGGCGTTTTATCATAGGTGCTACTGATGTTTAAAAAAGTAAACACTGCCCTGCTGGGGCTGGCTTTGTCGATGGGGATCACGTCCGTTCACGCGGAAGAGGCAAAGAAAGTCGATGTGCTGCTGATCGGCGGCGGCATCATGAGTGCAACCCTGGGTGTCTGGCTCAACGAGCTGCAGCCGGACTGGTCGATGGAGATGGTCGAGCGCCTCGATGGCGTGGCCGAAGAAAGCTCCAATGGCTGGAACAACGCCGGTACCGGTCACTCGGCCCTGGCTGAGCTGAACTACACCCCGGAAGACAAGAACGGCAACGTTGAGATCCCGAAAGCGGTCGAGATCAACGAAGCGTTCCAGATCTCCCGTCAGTTCTGGTCCTGGCAGGTCCAGCAGGGCGTGCTGAAGAACCCGCGTTCGTTTATCAACTCCACACCGCACATGAGCTTTGTGTGGGGCGATGACAACATCAAGTTCCTGAAAAAACGCTACGAAGCCCTGAAAGCGAGCCCGCTGTTCGCCGGCATGCAGTACTCCGAAGACCCGGCGCAGATCGCCAAGTGGGTTCCGCTGATGATGCAAGGGCGTGACCCGAGCCAGAAAATCGCGGCCACCTGGACCCCGATCGGCACCGACGTGAACTTCGGCGAGATCACCCGCCAGTTCGTCGCGCACCTGCAAACCACGCCGAAATTTGACCTGAAACTGTCGAGCGAAGTGCAGGACATCACCAAGAACGCCGACGGCTCGTGGCGTGTGAGCTACAAAAACCTGAAAGACGGCACCAAGACCGAAACCGACGCCAAGTTCGTGTTCATCGGCGCGGGCGGCGGTGCACTGCACCTGCTGCAGAAGTCGGGCATTCCTGAAGCCAAGGAATACGCAGGCTTCCCGGTCGGCGGCTCGTTCCTGGTGACCGATAACCCGGCCATCGCCGAGCAGCACATGGCCAAGGCCTACGGTAAGGCCTCGGTTGGCGCACCGCCGATGTCGGTTCCGCACCTGGACACCCGCGTGCTGGACGGCAAGCGCGTGATCCTGTTTGGCCCATTCGCGACCTTCTCCACCAAGTTCCTGAAGGAAGGCTCGTACCTGGACCTGCTGACCAGCACCACCACTCACAACATCTGGCCCATGACCAAAGTCGGTATTCGTGAATACCCGCTGGTCGAGTACCTTGCCGGCCAACTGATGCTGTCGGACGACGACCGCTTCAAGGCACTGCAGGAATACTTCCCGAACGCCAAGCAGTCCGACTGGCGCCTGTGGCAAGCCGGCCAGCGCGTGCAGATCATCAAGCGTGACGAAGAACAGGGCGGCGTCCTGAAACTCGGTACCGAAGTGGTCAGCTCCGCCGACAACACCATCGCAGGCCTGCTGGGTGCATCGCCAGGCGCGTCCACCGCGGCTCCGATCATGCTGACCGTGCTGCAGAAAGTGTTCAAGGACAAGGTGGCGACCCCTGAGTGGCAGGCCAAGCTGCACCAGATCGTACCGAGCTACGGCACCAAGCTGAACGACAGCCCGGAAGCGGTTGCCAAGGAATGGGCCTACACCGCCGGTGTTCTGCAATTGACGCCACCGCCTGCGATCCCGCAAATGGCGGCGCCAAAGGCCACCGAGGCTGCCAAACCTGCGGCTGAGCCGAGCAAGCCGGCGTCCGACCTGGCGCTGTAAGCTGCTCAGCAACACGCATCGCTGAAGAAAAAGCCCGCTGAACCGGTGACGGTCAGCGGGCTTTTTTATGGGCGACGTTCACACCTTGAAATGCCTGACCTGCTCATGCAGGCAGAATGGCTTGCCCCCTGGCATTGCGGCCATCATAGCCGCGCTGCAGCCGCTGATGACGGCGGCACTGTCCACCGGCAGCGATACCGAGCGCAGCGGCGGCTGGCAGTGGGTAGGGCTGTTGATCAGTTTTGTCGGCGTGGCGATCGTGAAACGACCGACAGTCGCATGCACCTCGTAAGGCGTGCAGGTTCAGCAAGCTGACAGACACATCCTGTTAAAAAATACCCAGGGCCATGCAGGAGCGTGGTTGCAGCAAGGGGGGATTTTTACCATTGCAGGGTGTAAGCGCCCGAGGGTTTTGTATGTTGTTACGTTATGCGGCATTGGCGGCAGTGGTCGTCGCAGCATCTGGATGTGTACAGGAGCGCGTGGTTCATGAACGCGTTCCGATGCAGCGTGATTACGTTGAAGTGGTCGCGCCACAACCGCCGCCGGTGCAGGTGATCGAGGTCGAGCCGGCGCCACGTTATGGCTATGTATGGTCGCGCGGTTACTGGCGCTGGACGGGCGGGCGGTATGTCGCGGTGCACGGCCATTGGGAGCCGGTTCGCGAGGGTTATCGTTATGTGCATCCGCACTGGGTGCAGCACAGCGATGGTTTCCACTGGCAGGTGGGTGGCTGGGTGCGCTGAGCCTGGTTAAATCGGCTTCTGGGTACCCAGGAGCCGAACCTCTCGCAGCAGTGCCGCCCCGAGTTGATCGGTGCCCAGCTCGCGATATCCCACCGCCTTGACGTCGCCGTTTTCCTCCGCCTGGATAATGATCACCGGTGTTTCCTTACCCGATGTTTCGTCCATATGCACCGCGTACTGCGGAATATCCAGCGCTATCGGCGTACCTGCGGCCTTGCCCTTCACATTGATCAGGAACGCCGCGCACCCGCTGTCCACGTCCTCATTGGTGGCCGAGCGGCCGCTGACGAAGCAGCTCTGCGGCAAGTCGGGCCAGACGATGGCATCGCCCAAGGCGAGGGCAGGCAGTAGGGTCACGGCTGTGAGCAGAAGCGTGCGCACGTTCGGTGTTCTCTTGATCAAGGGGACAGTCGATTTTTTAGCAAAGCTCGCCGTCAGCTGCAACGCCGCGGCTCAGCCCAGTCGCTTCATGCCCGTCGTTTTGGCGGCGTCGAGGTCGAATGTGGCGGTGTATTCGCAGCCGGCCGCGTGGGCGCAACGCTCGATCAGGCAGTCCGCAAAGTCGGCCTTGCTGGCGATGAACTTGCGCAGTGCCTTCCAGACGATATCGGCGTGTTCGATGGTCAGTTCGCGGGTGTGCAGCAGGGTCTCCAGCACCAGCACCACGTCGGCCTTGGCCGATTGGTAGCAGGACTGCAGGACCCACACCAATTCCACGATGGACACCACGCTGACAAAACCTGGCGATGCGGCAGTCAGTGATTCGATCAGGTGCGATGCCTTGGCCGACTGCACCGCATCGTCCTGGGTGACGTAGCGCACCAGCACATTGGTATCCAGGCCGATCATCGCGCTTTTGCTCCCCGGGCCGCGATGGCCTGATTCATGTCCTCGATGGATACGGGCCTGGCAGGCGTGTTGATCAGCCCCTTGAGATCCTTGACGGTTTTGCTCGCGGCAATCATGGAAAACTTGCCGTCTTCCATCTCGACGAACTCCACCCGGTCGCCTGTTTCCAGGCCCAGGGCTGTCCTGACCTGGACAGGAATAGTGATTTGCCCCTTCGACGTCAGTGTGGCGGTTGCCATGGTTAATACCTCCAACATAATGCCCCTTACCCTAGAGTAAGGAGTGCTGAAGGACAAGATCCGTTGGTCCATAGGTTGCTCGCAGAAGTGAGTTGGAATAGGAAAACCCTAGTCCGAACGCAGGATCCTCACACGCCCGCTCGTGCCCTAAAGCGCTACAAACTATGACCAACAGCGCGGGGCTTATTGCACCACGCGATAACACGGCACATACGCTGCGCCGCCCGGCAGTTTCATCCGGTGCTGGGCCACGAATGCCTTCAACAGCTCATCCAGTGGTTTCATGATCGCCGGGTCGCCGTTAATTTCGTAAGGACCGTTTTCCTCGATCAGGCGAATGCCCTTGTCCTTCACGTTGCCCGCCACGATTCCCGAGAATGCACGACGCAGGTTGGCCGCCAACTCATGGGGTGCCAGCGCATGACTCAACTGCAGGCTGGCCATGTTTTCGTGGGTGGGATCGAACGGACGCTGGAAGCCCTCGTCGATCTTGAGCAGCCAGTTGAAGTGAAACGCATCGTTGCGCTCGCGACGGAACTGCTTCACCGCCTTGAGGCCGGCGGTCATCTGGCGCGCCACTTCGGCTGGATCGTCGATGATGATCTGGTAGTGCTGTTGCGCGGCTTCACCCAGGGTGGCGCCGACGAACGCATGCAGTTGTTCCAGATAGGGCGCCGCGTGTTTGGGCCCGGTAAGCACTACCGGGAACGGCACGTCGCGGTTGTCCGGGTGCATCAGAATGCCCAGCAGGTACAGGAACTCTTCGGCCGTGCCTGCCCCGCCCGGGAAGATGATGATGCCGTGGCCCACGCGCACAAAAGCTTCCAGGCGCTTTTCGATGTCCGGCAGGATCACCAGTTCGTTGACGATGGGGTTCGGTGCCTCGGCGGCGATGATGCCAGGCTCGGTCAAACCCAGATAGCGCCCGCCGGTGATGCGTTGCTTGGCGTGGGAAATGGTCGCGCCCTTCATCGGCCCTTTCATCACGCCGGGGCCGCAGCCGGTGCACACGTCAAGGCTGCGCAGGCCCAGTTCGTGGCCGACTTTCTTGGTGTATTTGTATTCTTCGGTGTTGATCGAGTGCCCGCCCCAGCACACCACGATTTTCGGCTCGACGCCCGGGCGCAGCGTACGGGCGTTGCGCAGCAGGTGGAATACGTAGTCGGTGATGCCCTGTGAGTCGCTCAGGTCGATGCGCTGGCTGCCGAGTTCGTTCTCGGTGTAGACGATGTCGCGCAGGGCGCTGAACAGCATCTCACGGGTGCTGGCGATCATTTCGCCGTCGACGAATGCGTCTGCCGGCGCGTTCACCAGTTCGAGGCGTACGCCGCGGTCCTGCTGATGGATACGCACTTCAAAATCTTTGTAGGCGTCGAGGATGGTCTTGGCGTTGTCGATGTGCGCGCCGGTGTTGAGGATGGCCAGGGCGCACTGGCGAAACAGGGTGTAGATGCTTCCGGTGCCGGCGGCGCTCAGTTGCTGGACTTCGCGTTGGGAGAGGGTTTCGAGGCTGCCCTTGGGGCTGACGGAGGCGTTGATGACGTGACGTTGGGGCATTCTGATTCCTTGAAAGCACAGCCACCGCATCCTTTGGGATGCGTTGGCTTGAGAAGAGTGGGCGCCGTTGACGGCGCGCGAGCCGAATATTTACCTCAGGCGCAAGGCCGAGCGCAAATACCGTCCACCCCCATCATGCCGCAGAACCTACTGAATCAGCTTCCAGTTTTTGTAGAAAACCCGACGCAGGGTAAAGACCAGGCCGGCAAAACCGGCAATCACGGCATTCAGCACCGAGGGCAGCATTGTCGGCCGCACGATGTCGATAAACAGGCAGTAACGCTTTGCGTCGTTCTTGTTGAAGGAGGCGTGCATCAGCGTGTCATCGAAAATAAACAGCGGGTCGTCGTGCCAGTAGTGTTTGTGTTTGCCGACCTGGATGTACACGCCTTCGTGGTGCGGTGCCGGCGCCATGTTGTAGAGCACGCGAAACATCATGCGCAACGGGCCGAAGTGAAACGAGGTGGAGCGGTTTTCGTTGAACACCGATACGCCGATGGTCTTCACGAACGGCAGTTTCTTGCGCAGTTGCGGAATATCCAACGTGGTTTCGATCGGACGGCCGTACCACTGGAAAAACAGCATGCCGCGCTTTTTCTCGGCCATGCGCGTATCCAGGTAGCCGATGATTTCGTCCTTGTGGGCCATGGCGTCGTCGATCACCTGTTGCAGGTCCTCGCGCCAGGCCGGCGGCAGATCATGCATCGTATAAACATGGCGATTACGGCGGCTCAGCAGGTCGAGCAGGGTGTTGAGCGGTGCCAGCACCCAGGTGTTGCGTCCGTTTCCGATGAAATATTTCTTGATGGTGTCGCGGTCGTACAGGCCGTTGCGCAGGAAGTCGTACACACCGCACACCATTACCAGCCCAAGGAATACCGCCGAGGTCAGGGGGAACAGACCAATGATCAGCAGGATGCCTGCTACCCAGGCGAGCGACACTGCTCTTTTACGTAAAACCGACTTGCTCATCAAACTCAGCTCCAGCTGGACGCCATTCGACAGGTCCGGATCCATGGCCGCGAGTGGTTGGTTTTGAAACATATTGAAACAATCCGTTCATGATAAAGGCGTTCTACCGTTCGCGGGCGTTTTAAGTAGTGGGAAATTGTGAAGAATGCGCTCAGTTCTAACCCTAGCCGCACTTGGCCCGCTGTGCGGATTGGATTTTGTAAACGGAAGATTTGCGACTATCGTGACGCTTCGGTTTTTTGGGCGTCATAGACCGGTACGATTAAGTTGAATGGCCACCATTGGCCTTCGACACCTTGGAAGAGGCAGAATTTTTATGATCATCAAACCGCGGGTTCGTGGCTTCATCTGTGTGACCGCTCACCCTGTTGGCTGTGAAGCGAATGTCAAAGAGCAGATCGACTACGTGACTCAACATGGCGTCATCGAGGGCGGCCCCAAAAAGGTGCTGGTACTCGGTGCTTCCACTGGCTACGGCCTGGCCGCGCGCATCAGTGCTGCGTTTGGCTGTGGCGCCGACACCCTGGGCGTGTTTTTTGAGAAAGAAGGCGAAGAGGGCAAACTCAGTTCCGCCGGCTGGTACAACAGCGCGGCGTTCGAGAAGTTTGCCGTCGAGAAAGGCCTGTACGCCAAGAGCATCAACGGCGACGCGTTCTCCGACGAGATCAAGCGCCTGACCATCGACACCATCAGGAAAGACCTGGGCAAGATCGACCTCGTGGTCTACAGCCTGGCCGCGCCGCGCCGTACCGACCCGCAGGGCGTGGTGCACACCTCCACCCTCAAACCGATCGGCAAGGCCGTGACCCTGCGCGGCATCAACACCGACAAGGGCGTCGTGGTCGACACCACGCTTGAACCGGCCACCCAGGAAGAAATCGACGGCACCGTGAAAGTCATGGGCGGCGAAGACTGGCAGTTGTGGATCGACGCCCTGCGCGACGCCGACGTACTGGCCGAAGGCGCCAAGACCACAGCGTTCACCTACCTCGGCGAGAAGCTGACCCAGGACATCTACTGGAACGGTTCCATCGGCGAAGCCAAGAAAGACCTGGATAAAAAAGTCCTGACCCTGCGCGACAACCTCGCGGCGCTCAAGGGCGATGCCCGTGTGTCGGTGCTCAAGGCCGTGGTCACCCAGGCCAGCTCGGCGATCCCGATCATGCCGCTGTACCTGTCGCTGCTGTTCAAGGTGATGAAAGAGCAGGGCACCCACGAAGGCTGCATCGAGCAGGTCTATGGCCTGTTCAAGGACAGCCTGTACGGCAACGAGCCCAAGCTGGACGCCGATGGCCGTCTGCGCGCCGACCTGGCCGAGCTGGAACCGAAGGTTCAGGACGCCGTGGCCGCATTGTGGAATCAGGTGACCGACGACAACGTCAACGAGATCAGCGATTTCGCTGGCTACAAGGCTGAGTTCCTGCGCTTGTTCGGTTTTGAGGTCGACGGCGTGGACTACGAGGCCGACGTGAACCCGACCGTGAAGATCAATGGTTTGATCCAGGCCTGAGACACGGTTTAAACAATGTGGGAGGGGGTTTGCTCCCGATAGCGAGGTGTCAGCCACACACACGTTGACTGACACTCAGCCATCGGCAGCAGGCCTCCTCCCACAGTTGCTTTGGGTGTTTTTCAGAAGCGTCCTACGTGCTGACGCGCAGCTCCCGCCTGACAAACTCTGCCAGAATCCTTCGGCTATCACGCCATGCCAACGGAGGATCTGATGACGATTCGTGCAGTAGTTTTCGATTTCGGCGGTGTCCTGTTCGACTGGAGCCCGCTGCACCTGTACCGCAAGCTGATTGCCGACGACGATGAACGCCAGTGGTTCCTGGACAACATCTGCACCCAGGCCTGGAACACCGAGCAGGATGCCGGCCGCCCCCTGGCCGAGGCCACCCGCACACTGATTGATCAATACCCGCGCCACGAACCCCTGATCCGCGCCTACTACGACCGCTGGCCGGAAATGCTGCGTGGCCCGTTGCCCGAAGGCGTAGCGATTCTCAAGGCTTTGCACGCCGTCAATATGCCGCTGTTCGGGCTTACCAACTGGTCCGCTGAAACCTTCCCCTACGCCCGCGCCAACTACCCGTTCCTGCAGTGTCTGCGCGATATCGTCGTGTCCGGCGAGTTGAAGCTGATCAAGCCCGATCCCGCGATCTATCACGCCAGCCTCGAACAGGTGCGCGCCCATCTGCCGGATATCCAGGCGGGAGAAGTGGTGTTTATCGATGATGTGGCCGGCAATGTCGAGGCCGCCATCGCTCTGGGCTGGCAGGGCATTCATCATGTGTCAGCCGAGCGCACTGCCGCGCAGTTGCGTGGGTTGGGGGTGGGCTTTTAGCGCGCGAACTGTTCCACCACAAAGTCGACGAACGCGCGCAGTTTCGGCAAACGGTAGCGGTCCTGGCGATACACCAGGTGCATGGGGCGGCTGGGCAGTTGGTAGGTGGGCAGCAAGGCCACCAGCTTGCCGGCCTCCAGGTCCGGCCGCACCAGCGCATCGGGCAACATGACGATGCCCATGCCGTGCACGGCCGCCTGACGCAGGCCTTGTGAGCTGTTGAGGGTCAGTGAACCGGACACCTCGACCTCGATTTCCCCTTCGGCGCCGGTCATGCGCCAGAGTTTGTCGGCGTTGCGCCAATCGTCAGCGGCGGGGTAGGCGAAGGCGAGGCAGTCGTGTTGCCGCAGGTCTTCGGGTGTCTGCGGGGTGCCCTGGCGTGCCAGGTAATCCGGTGATGCGCACAGGGTGATGGTGTAGTCCTGCAATGGGCGAGCGATCAGGCCGGAGGTTTCCAGTTCGCCCAGGCGGATGGCGACATCGAAGCCGCTGTCGATCAGGTCCATACGCTCGTTGCTGAGCACCACATACAGCTTGATCAGCGGGTAGCGGCGGGAGAACTCACTCAGCGCCGGCGCGAGGCGCTCGGTGCCAAAGGCCGGCGGCGCGGTGATGCGCAAGGTGCCTTTGGGAATCTCGCTGAGCGCCTGTTCGGCCAGGTGCTCGGAGTCGGCCACCAGCCCCAGCACTTCCAGGCAGCGCTGGTAATACTGGCCGCCGAATTCCGTGAGGCTTTGCTTGCGTGTGGTGCGCTTGAGCAGACTCACGCCCAGGCGCTGCTCCAGTGCGCGCAGGTGGTTGCCGACCATGGTGGTCGACAGGCCGCACGCCTGGGCGGCGGCGGTCATGCTGCCGCTTTCGACCACCTTCACGTACACCGACATTGCCTGGAATAAATCCATTATCAAGCCCTGCTTTAAAGTCATTGCACGAAAGCGGAGTTTATCCAGCTGAGGTGGCTAACGATACTTCAAGCCACCCCAATAAAACACTGGAGCCCGCCACCATGACCGCCGCCTGCCTGATGAGCACTTATCAACCCCTGGCCCTGAGCTTCACCCGTGGCCTTGGCACGCGTCTTTGGGACCTGCAGGGCCGTGAGTACCTGGACGCGGTGGCAGGCGTGGCGGTGACCAACGTCGGGCACTCCCATCCCAAACTGGTGAGCGCCATCAGCGAACAGGCAGGACTGTTGTTGCACACTTCCAACCTCTACAGCATCGATTGGCAACAGCGGTTGGCCCGGCGGCTGACGCAGTTGTCCGGCCTGGACCGGGCGTTTTTCAACAACTCGGGCGCCGAGGCCAACGAGACGGCACTCAAGCTTGCCCGCCTGCATGGCTGGAAAAAGGGCATTGAGCAGCCGTTGGTGGTGGTGATGGAAAACGCCTTTCACGGCCGCACCCTCGGCACCATGGCGGCCAGTGACGGGCCTTCGGTGCGCTTGGGGTTTCAGCGTTTGCCGGGAGATTTCATCAAGGTCGGCTTTGGCGACCTGGCCGCCCTGGACACGATCACTGCACAGTGGGGCACGCGTATCGCGGCGGTTTTACTGGAGCCGATCCAGGGCGAAAGCGGTGTGCTGATGGCGCCGCCGGGCTATCTGAAAACCCTGCGCGACCACTGCACACGCCACGGCTGGCTGATGATGCTCGACGAAATTCAGACCGGCATCGGCCGCACCGGCACCTGGTTTGCCTTTGAGCATGAAGGCATCGTGCCTGACGTGATGACCCTGGCCAAAGGCCTCGGCAACGGCGTGCCCATCGGCGCCTGCCTGGCCAAGGCCTCGGTCGCTCAATTGTTCACGCCTGGCAGTCACGGCAGCACCTTTGGTGGCAACCCGCTGGCGTGCCGTGTGGGTTGCACGGTGCTGGACATCATCGAAGAACAAGGTCTGCTGCACAACGCGGCGCGCCAGGGCGAACACCTGCTGGCGCGGTTGCGCATGGAGTTGGACGAGTGCGCGCAGGTGGTGGCGATTCGCGGCAAAGGCTTGATGATTGGTATCGAACTGGCCAGTCCCCATCGTGACCTGGCCCGGCGCGCCGCCCATGAACATGGGCTGCTGATCAACGTGACCCGGGGCAAGATCATCCGTCTGTTGCCTCCGTTGACCTTGGACGGCAAGGAAGTGGAGATGATCGTGCGGGCCATCACCCGGCTGCTGAACTAAAAAAATGCAGTCTCACGGTGGGAGGCAGCAATCCCCCTCCCACAGGGGAACAGCGTGATGCTCAAAGGTCAGCGCCATTGAGCCACTCCTGGTTCAGCGTCTCGGTGTCTCCCAGGTACTCCAGCAACCACGCCATGGCCGGCGACAGTCTGTTCTGCGCCCAGGCCACGCACGACGGGCTGGCGGGGAAGGGCCGGTGCAGTTGCAGCGCCATCAACTCGCCACGCTCGATCCACGGCAACACCTGATGCGCCGGTGCCATGCCGACGCACAGACCGTCGCGCAGGCAGTCGATGGCCGAGGACCAGTTGGGCACCACCAGCCGCCGTTGATTGTCCAGCGTCCAGGTGTCGCGCTTGGGCAGGTTGCGGGAGGTATCGGTCATGCACAGCGAGGCGAACGGGCGCAGTTGATCGTCGCTGAGCAAGCCGTCCACAGCCGCCAACGGATGCCTGGCGCTGACCACGCACAGCCAGTTCATAAGGCCCATGTCACGAAAGGTGAAATGGCTGGCCACCGGCACCGCACTGGTGGCGCCGATCACGATGTCGGTGCGCTCATCGGCGAGGGCGTCCCACACGCCGTTGTACACCTCGTATTCCAGCAATAACTCCACGTCGGGAAACTGCCGGTAGAAATCCAGCACCAACTGCCGACAGCGCTGCGGTTTGACGATGGAATCCACCGCTACCTTCAACTGACCGCTCCAGCCATTGGCCACCTGCTGGCACAAGCGCCGGGTGCCGAGCATTTTTTTCATCACGCCACGGGCTTCATCAATAAACAGACGGCCGGCGGGGGTCAGTTCCACGTCCCGGTGGCGGCGGATGAACAGCGGCACCGCCAGCCATTCTTCGAGCTGCCGCACGGTGTAGCTGATGGCAGACGGCACGCGGTGCAGTTCCTGGGCAGCGGCGCTGAAACTGCCATGACGCGCCACGGCGTCCACCACATCCAGGGAGTATTCGGACCACATGAGCGGATGCCTTCAAATTAGTTGATAGGAATGTCCAATTATTCTCGCTTCACACAGGATCTGTCAGCTTCATAATGGGCGCCAGTCAGCAAATAGTTTGATGGCAAGGTAGAAAAGGCTTCAATGAAAAATTCGTTTGGTTTTATCGGGTATCTGGCGGGGCTGAGCATGCTCGGTTATCTCGCCATGGACATGTACTTGCCGGCGTTCGGCGCCATGGGCGAGCAGTTGCAGATCGGCGCGGGCGCAGTGGGCGCCAGTCTGAGTGTTTTCCTCGCAGGGTTTGCCGTGGGGCAGCTGCTGTGGGGGCCGCTGTCGGACCGCCTGGGGCGCAAGCCGATCCTGCTGACAGGTCTGAGCCTGTTCGTGCTGGGTTGTGCCGGGATGTTTTGGGTCGAGACCGCGCCGCAGTTGCTGGCCTTGCGTTTCATCCAGGCCATTGGCGTGTGTGCCGCCGCCGTGAGCTGGCAAGCGCTGGTGATCGACCGCTACCCGGCCGACAAGGCCCATCGCGTGTTTGCCAGCATCATGCCGCTGATGTCGCTGTCGCCGGCCCTGGCGCCGCTGCTGGGGGCGATGGTGTTGAACCATTTCGGCTGGCAGGCGATTTTCGCGGTATTGCTCGGGGTGTCGCTGTTGTTGCTGCTGCCCACCTTATTCCTGCGCAGCCCGCCGAAACGCCCTGCAGACAAACCGGCGGTACGCCTCGGCTACGGGCAGTTGCTCAGCTCGCGAGTGTTCACCGGCAATGTGATGATCTTTGCCGCGTGCTCCGCGAGCTTCTTTGCCTGGCTCACCGCTTCGCCGTTCATTCTCGGGGGCATGGGCTACAGCCCCAGCGATATTGGCCTGAGCTATGGGGTGCCGACGCTGGCCTTCCTGATCGGTGGCTACAGTTGCCGCAGTGCCCTGCAACGCTTCGAGGGCAAGGCGCTGCTGCCGTGGCTGCTGGTGGCGTACTGCATCAGCATGGTGGCGCTGTACCTGGTCGCCACCTTTACCGTGCCGACCCTCACCACCTTGCTGATTCCCTTTTGCCTCATGGCGCTGGTCAACGGTGCGAGCTATCCCATCGTGGTGGCGAACGCGCTGATGCCGTTCGCGGAAAATTCCGGCAAGGCGGCGGCGCTGCAAAACACGTTGCAGCTGGGCCTGTGTTTTTTCGGCAGCCTGCTGGTGTCGTCGCTGCTCGACCAGCCGCTGATGATCACCGTGAGCGTGATGCTGGCAACCGCGCCGTTGGCGGTGTTGGGTTATTGGCTGGCGCGGCCGAGAGCTGAGTGCAGCATGCTGGCGAGTGACATGTCCGGTTGATTGTATACAACTCTATGGACATATAGTCTTTACATTGCATACAGTGGTCTCACAACAAAAACAGAGACCCTCTCACCATGACTACCCCGAAGGCATCACCGCAGCGGCCAGAAGATGAGAATCTGGGCGTCGCCGCCAACCTGGCGTACGGCCTGCAGCATGTGTTGACCATGTACGGCGGCATCGTTGCCGTGCCGCTGATCGTTGGCCAGGCGGCCGGCTTGGCGCCGGCGGAGATCGGCCTGTTGATCGCCGCATCGCTGTTTGCCGGTGGCTTGGCGACCCTGTTGCAGACCCTGGGTGTGCCGTTTTTCGGCTGCCAGTTGCCACTGGTGCAGGGCGTGTCGTTCGCGGGCGTGGCAACCATGGTGGCGATTATCGGCAACGACGGCCCGGCGGGGCTGCCGGCGGTGCTCGGAGCGGTGATGGCTGCGTCGCTTATCGGCTTGTTGATCACCCCGGTGTTCTCGCGGATCACGCGTTTTTTTCCGCCGCTGGTGACCGGCATCGTGATCACCACCATCGGCCTGACCCTGATGCCCGTGGCCGCGCGCTGGGCCATGGGCGGCAACAGCCAGGCGGCGGACTTCGGCAGCGTGCCGAATATCGGCCTGGCTGCGCTGACCCTGGTATTGGTGCTGTTGCTGAGCAAGATCGGCAGCGCGGCCATCTCACGGTTGTCGATCCTGCTGGCGATGGTCATCGGCACCGTGATTGCGGTGCTGCTCGGCATGGCGGATTTTTCCGGCGTGACCCAGGGGCCGATGTTCGGTTTTCCTGCCCCGTTGCACTTCGGTATGCCCACCTTTCAGGTGGCCGCGATCCTTTCCATGTGCATCGTGGTGATGGTGACGCTGGTGGAAACCTCGGCGGACATCCTCGCGGTGGGTGAGATCATCGACACCCGGGTCGACTCCAAACGCCTGGGCAATGGCCTGCGTGCCGACATGCTGTCGAGCCTGTTCGCGCCGATCTTCGGCTCGTTCACCCAAAGCGCGTTCGCCCAGAACGTGGGTCTGGTGGCCGTTACCGGGGTGAAGAGCCGCTTTGTGGTGGCGACGGGCGGGGCGTTCCTGGTGATCCTTGGCCTGCTGCCGTTCATGGGCCGGGTGATTGCCGCCGTGCCCACGTCGGTGCTGGGCGGCGCGGGCATCGTGTTGTTTGGCACTGTGGCGGCCAGCGGTATTCGCACGCTGTCGAAGGTGGATTACCGCAACAACATGAACCTGATCATCGTCGCCACGTCCATCGGTTTTGGCATGATTCCGATTGCCGCGCCGAGCTTCTATGACCAGTTCCCCGGCTGGTTCGCGACCATTTTTCATTCAGGGATAAGTTCGTCGGCGATCATGGCGATTGTGCTGAACCTGGCGTTCAATCACTTCACCGCCGGCAACTCGGACCAGCAGTCTGTATTCGTGGCCGGCACCGAGCGCAGGCTGTGTTTTCACGATGTGGCGGCGTTGCGTGATGGCGATTATTTCCGCGGCGGCAAGCTGTTTGATGCCGAGGGGAAGGAGGTTCCGTTGTTGGCCGACATTCCAGGGAAAACAGCGAAACCTGAAATCACTGAGGTCTGAATGTGAGAGGGGGATTGCCCCACCCCTCGCATCACCTGTTCAACCGGCCTTGAGTTCAGCGTGCCGCACCGAACACACCTCATCCAGAAACTTCACCACCGTGCCCATGCACGCCTGGCGTTCTTCCACATGGGGCATGTGGCTGGAGTCTTCAAACAGTGCCCAGCGCACATCGGCGATCTCATCCAGGAACGGCTTGACCACCAGCGGCGTGGCCTCATCGTGCCGCCCGGAGATCACCAGCGTCGGCACGTTGATCGCCGACAGCCGGCCGATCACGTTCCAGTCCTTCAAGCTGCCGATCACGTGGAACTCGGTCGGGCCGCTCATGGCGTGGTACACCGTCGGGTCGGCGTCGACCTGGGCGAAGGTGCGCGCCACTTCTTCGGGCCACGGGTTGACGCGGCACACGTGCTGGTCATAGAAAATTCGCGAGGCGGTGAGGTATTCCGGGTCCTGGTAGGTGCCGGCTGCTTCGTGCTTGAGCAGGGTTTCATCGACGCCTTCGGGCAGCAATTTACGCAGGCGGTTGGCTTCGCTGACCCAGGTGCGCATGCAGGTGGGCGAGTTGGCCGGGATGAATGCGCGCAAGCCTTTGGGTTGCGCAATGGCGTGCTCGCTGCCGAGCATGCCGCCCCAGGATTGCCCGAGGATTGCGTAGTCATTGCTGATTTGCAGGTGGTCCAGCAGGTTGTTCAACTCATCGAGGAACAGGCTGACGGTCCAGAAGGAGGGGGGCTTGTCGGGCAGGTGGGTGGAGCGGCCATTGCCCAGTTGATCGTAGTGGATCACCGCGTGGCCGCTGGCGGCAACGTCCTTGAACGCGTCGACGTAATCATGGGTGCAACCGGGGCCGCCATGAAGGATGACCAGCGGCGTACGCCCGTTGCTCAGGTCGCCGGTGACGCGGTACCAGGTCTGGTAGGCGCCGAAGGCCGCGTAGCCTTCGCGGATTTTGTCGATGAATTCCATTTCGTACCCTGCTCTGAAAAAATGATCAGGGCTACGATAATTGGCCTGGGCGATTCCGGTAACTAGCAAAACAGCTAGGTTTTGCCGAGCGGTCAATCTTCCAGCAAACGGTAATGGCTGGCACGCACCACCGCCTGCACGCGGTTCCTGGCACCCAGCTTGTGCATCGCCGAGGCCAGGTGCAAGGTGACCACCGCCAGTGAGCGGCTCAACTGCGCAGCGATTTCGGCGGCGGTCATGCCCTCGGCGGCCCATTTGAGGCACTCGCGCTCGCGTTTGGTCAGGTGAACATGCGGGTAGGTGCGCAGCTCTTTGCTGAACAGCGGGTAGGCCGCTTCCTGCAAGGCGTGGGTAATCAGGCTGAAGTCCGGCAGCGTGTGCCGGGCATCCTGCAGCACCGCGCCGGCGCTGCCGGTGCGCAGGCCGGTCAGTGAAGCGAAGCCGCCGCGCGGCAAGTGGATAGGCACGCTGACGCCGCAGGTCAGTTGCTGGTCGTGCAGGTAAGAGGACACCGGGGCGTGGCAGGGGTCGATGATGGTTTGCAGCGCGGTTTCGGCCTTGGCCTCGTAGGACCACACGAACGGCGACACCGTGCGCAGGGCCAGGTGCTGCACCGGATCGATCTGGTAGAACCCTTCGCTGCACCACAAGGCGTGCCAGTCGGGCGGGGTATTGCGCAGTTCCAGCACCGAGGGGGTGATCAGGCTGCCGTCGTGGTCGATCGGCACCGGGGTGTAGTCGTAGACCAGCGCATCGAAACCCAACTGCTGGGCAAGAACAAACGTATTGTCCATCTGCTCATCCAGGCTCCTGCCCGGCATCAGACGATTGTTGATGGCAGTTAGCTTGGCCAGCATCCGTTCTGCTCCCGAATTCATTTGAATCTCGACTTGCGGCAAGTAGAATGCCACGCCCCGGCGAAGGACTGCCAGACCAAACCTATAAGAAATACTAGGTTATGGACACGCGGCATCCTCGGTAGTGTTGGCCTGATCAGTGGCCACTGCCAGCCAGGCCGATACCACACAAGGAATGTACGCATGTGGCGTGAAATTGCCCCCGACCAGCAGTACAACGTGCAAGTCGACGGCCACAACCTCGTGGTCTACAGCTTTGGCGAAGGCGATGAGGTGTTGCTGTGCCTCAACGGCGGCCCGGGCCTGCCGTGTGACTACTTGCGCGACGCCCATGGCTGGCTCAAGGACCATAACCTGCGAGTGGTTGCATTCGACCAGCTTGGCACGGGCGCTTCTGCCAGACCCACCGACGTCTCCTTGTGGGAAATCGGCCGTTATGTCGAGGAAGTCGAAACCGTACGCCACACCCTTGGCCTGGGCCGCGTGCACTTGCTTGGCCATTCCTGGGGCGGCTGGCTCGGCATCGAATACGCCATTCATTACCCGCACGCGTTGAAAAGCCTGATCCTGGAAAATACCGTCGGCGATATCCCGCACCTGTCCCAGGAACTGCAACGGCTGCGCGGCGCCCTCGGCAGCGAGACCGTGGCGATGATGCAGCGCCACGAAGCCATGGGCACCCTCGACCACCCGCAGTACCAGGCGGCAATCACCTTGCTCAACTATCGCCATGTGTGCCGCCTGGACGAGTGGCCGGAACCGGTCAAACGCTCCCTTGGCGACTGGAACATGGGGCCTTACGAAACCATGCAGGGCCCCAACGAATTCCTCTATATCGGCAACCTCAAGGACTGGAACCGCCTTGAGGAGATGGCCGCCTTCAGCATGCCGATCCTGATCACCACCGGCCAGCACGACGAACTCACGCCGGCCTGCGCACTGCGCATGAAACTGGCGGCCCGGCACGCCGAATTGCATGTGTTCCCCAACAGCAGCCATATGCCGTTCTACGAAGAACCCCAGGCGTATTTTCCGGTGCTGCTGGACTTTCTCGCGCGTCATCGAGGCTGACGAATGAACCTTGCGCGCTACCGTTTCGTGCTGTCCCGGCCGCTGCAATTGCTGCCGGTGCTGTTTGGCATCAGCCTGATCACCTTTGTGCTAGTGCGCTCGATCCCCGGCGACCCGGCGCGGGCCTTGCTCGGCTCGCGCAGCACGCCGGATGCGTTGCTGAAGATTCGCGCGCAGTTCGGCCTCGATCAGCCGCTGTGGCTGCAATATTTCTACTTCCTGAAAAACCTGCTCAAGGGCGACCTCGGCCAGTCGCTGCTGTACAAGGTCGATGCCCTGAAGCTGATCGTGACCCGCATCGAACCGACCCTGGTGCTGGTGCTCGGCAGCGTGCTGCTGGCGCTGCTGATCGCGGTGCCGCTGGCCACGGTGGCGGCGCGTCGCAAAGGTGGCTGGGCGGACAACCTGATCCGCGTGTTCACCACGCTGGGCCTGGGCATGCCGGCGTTCTGGCTGGGCCTGATGCTGATTCTTGTGCTGAGCGTGCAATGGGGGCTGTTCCCGGTGTCCGGTTACGGCCGTACCTGGCTGGACAAGGCGCACCACATGGTGCTGCCGTGCCTGACCATTGCCCTGGCGCTCTCGGCGGTGCTGGTGCGCAACCTGCGGGCGAGCATGTTGATGGAGTTGCAGGCCGACCATGTCACCGCCGCCCGGGCCCGTGGGCTGTCGGAACCGGCGGTGTTTCGCCGGCATGTGCTGCCCAATTCCCTGGTACCGGCGGTCAACCTGCTGGCGGTGAATATCGGCTGGTTGATCAGTGGCACGGTGGTTATCGAAAGCCTGTTCGCCATTCCCGGCATCGGCCAGTTGCTGGTACGCGGCATTTTTACCCGCGATTACATGGTGGTGCAGGGCGTGGCGATGGTGCTGGCGTGCGCGACGGTGCTGGTCAACTTCATCGCGGACATAGTGACCGTGACCCTCGACCCACGGGTGAAGATGCAATGAGCAGCGCCCCGATGATTGCGCCATGGCGCCTGCGCCTGCGGCTGGGCTTTCGCAATGGCCGGCTGACCGCCGCGTGGGGGCTTTTGGTATTGCTGGTGTGGCTGGCTCTGGCGCTGTTTGCGCCCTGGGTCGCGCCCTATGACCCGATTGCGCAGAACACCGAATTCAGCCTGCTGGCGCCGAGCCTGGCGCACCCGTTCGGCACCGACAACTATGGGCGCGACATTCTGTCCCGGGTGATCTGGGGCGCGCGGATTGACCTGCAACTGGCCATTGTCGGCGTGATCTTCCCGTTAATGATCGGCACCTTCGTCGGCGCAGTGTCCGGCTATATCGGCGGGCGCTTCGACAGCGTCTGCATGCGCGTGATCGACGTGATCCTGGCGTTTCCGTTCCTGGTGTTGATGCTGGCGATCATGGCCATCCTCGGTCCGGGCCTGAAAAGTTTTTATATCGCCATGGCGCTGGTGGGCTGGGTGTCATACGCGCGGCTGATCCGCTCGCAGATTCTGGTGCTCAAGGAAAGCGAGTTCGCCCTGGCTGCCAGAAGCCTGGGCTTTGGTCATGGGCGCATCCTGTTCCGGCATTTGCTGCCCAACGCGATGTTTGGCTCGATTGTGTTTTCCATGTCGGATGCGGTGCTGGTGCTGCTCAACGGCGCTGCCGTGAGTTACCTGGGCCTGGGCGTGCAGCCGCCGACGGCCGAGTGGGGCACCATGGTGGCGGAAGGGCAGGCATTCATCACCACGGCCTGGTGGATCTGCACCTTTCCAGGGCTGGCCATCGTGACCCTGGCCATGGGCTTCAGCCTGCTGGCCGACGGCGTGGCGCAGGTATTGGGAGACCGCACATGAGCCTGCTGCAGGTGCGCGACCTCAGCGTGATCGCCAACAACGCCGGGCGCGATGTCACGCTGGTCGACCGCGTGTCCTTCGACCTGGCCGAAGGCGAAATCCTCGGCCTGGTGGGCGAGAGCGGCTCGGGCAAGACCATGGCCTGTCGCGGCTTGATGCGCCTGCTGCCGTCGCCGAACCTGCGGGTACAAGGCGGCGCCGTGCGGCTGGCCGGCCAGGACCTGTTGCAGCTTGACGATGCCGGCATGCGCGCGGTGCGTGGTGGACAACTGGGCATGATCTTCCAGAACCCCGGCAGTCACCTCGACCCGTTGATGCGCATCGGCGAGCAGATCGCCGAAGGCATCCGCCTGCATCAAGGGGCATCGAAAAAGGAGGCGCGCCTTCAGGCTATCGAGGTGTTGCGCCAGGTGGGCATTCCCGACCCGCAGGCGCGGGTCGACAACTTTCCCCATGAGTTTTCCGGCGGCATGCGCCAGCGCGCGATGATCGCCGTGGCCCTGGGCTGCAACCCGAAGGTGCTGATCGCCGACGAGCCGACCACGGCGCTCGACGTGACGGTACAGGCGCAGATCCTGCGCCTGTTGCTGGACCTGCGTGACACGCGCGGCCTGTCGCTCATCATGATCACCCACGACCTCGGCGTGGTGGCGCAGACCTGTGACTCCATCGCCGTGATGTATGCCGGTCGCCTGTGCGAACACGGCAGCAAGTACGCGCTGCTGGCCCGTCCGCAGCATCCGTACACCGCCGGCCTGATCGACTGCCAGCCCGCCCACAGCAGTGGTCATGCCTTGCTGCGCACCATCCCCGGCCAGCCGCCGTTGCTGGATGCGCTGCCGTCCGGTTGCCGTTTCAACCCACGCTGCCCGCAGGTGGGCGCGTTATGCACCGAAGTGCTGCCCGAGGGCTCGCGGGTGGCGTGCCACTATCCACTGGGAGAGCACCCATGAGCCTGCTGCAGATCAAGGACCTGGAGGTGAAGTTTGCCGCGTCCGGCACCGGCTTGTTCGGCTTGAACACGCAGTGGGTGAGGGCGGTGAACGGGGTGTCGCTGAACCTGGAGGCCGGGCAAACCCTCGGTCTGGTGGGCGAGTCCGGCAGCGGCAAAAGCACCCTGGGCCGCGCGATTTTGCACCTCAACCCCATCAGTGGTGGTCAGGTGCTGTTCGATGGCATCGACATGGCCCACGGCAGCGCCATCGACATCGCCCGCCTGCGCCATGAAACCGCGATGATCTTCCAGGACCCGTACGCGGCGTTGAACCCGCGCCACACCATCGGCGAAACCCTCGCCGAAGTGTTGCGTGTGCAGCGCAAAGTCGCGCCGCAGCAGATCCCGGCGCGTGTGAATGAATTGCTCGATCTGGTCGGCCTGCGCCCCGAGCTGGCGTCACGCAAGCCTGGCTCCCTCAGCGGCGGCCAGTGCCAGCGCGTCGGCATCGCCCGCGCGCTGGCGGTGGAGCCGCGCCTGATCATTGCCGACGAGTGTGTGGCGGCGCTGGATGTGTCGATCCAGGGCCAGATCATCAACCTGCTGCTGGAACTGCAGCAGCGCATGAACCTGGCGATTCTGTTTATCGCCCACGACCTCGCCATCGTGCGCCGTCTGTGCGACCGCGTGGCGGTGATGTACCTGGGCAAAATCGTGGAGGAAGGACCGGTGGAAGCAGTGTTCACCGCGCCCCGTCATCCGTACACAGCGGCGCTGATCCAGGCGATCCCGGAGATCGATCCTCACCGGCCGTTACCTGCCGAGCCGCTGCCGGGCGAGTCACCCAGCCCGCTGAACCTGCCCGACGGCTGCGCGTTTCACCCGCGTTGCCGGCATGCGCGGGCCATGTGTTCCGTGGTGTTGCCGCCGACCCATTTCCTGCACGAGCATCGGTACAGTTGCGTGCTTGAAGAACCTTTGCTTTGACCCACCCCTGCCATTCATAGACAAGGAGTTATGACATGCAATCACGCCACTTGAAGTTGCTTGCCGCCGCCACATTGACCGCCTGGTCCCTCACCGCCGGGCTCGCCCAGGCCGCCGGGGTGCTGACCATCGGCTGCCGCGAGGACAGCACCACGTTCGACCCGATCAAGAGTGCACAGAACCGCGACACCTGGGTGTTCGCCAACGTTTATGATACCCTGGTGCGGGTGGATAACCTGGGCACCAAAATGGAACCTGGCCTGGCCGAAAGCTGGGAGATTTCCAGGGATGGCCTGACCTACACCTTCAAGCTGCGTGACGCGAAATTCTCCGACGGCTCGGCAATCACCGCTGCCGACGCAGCGTTCAGCCTGCTGCGCATCCGTGACAACAAAGCCTCGCTGTGGGCCGACCCGTTCAACCTGATCAACACCGCCAAGGCCGCCGACGCGAAAACCCTGGTCGTCACCCTGAAGACCCCGGCCGTGGCCTTCCTCTCGCAGTTGGCGTCGCCAACCGTGTCGATCCTGTCGGAAAAAGCCATGACCGAGATGGGCGAAGACGCCTACTCGGAAAACCCGGTGACCTCCGGCGCGTTCACCGTGGAGGAGTGGCGCAAGGGCGACCGTGTGATCCTGAAAAAGAACCCGAACTTCTGGCAGGCCAAAAACGTCAGCCTCGATGGCGTGGAATGGGTGTCGGTGACCGACGACAACACGCGCATGCGCATGGTGCAGAACAACGAGCTGGACACGGCGATCTTCGTCCCGTTTTCACGGGTTGAAGAGCTGAAGAAAGACAGCAACGTAGTGATCCACGCCGACCCGTCCACCCGTGAGGATCACCTGCTGATCAACCATGCCCACGGCTTGCTGGCCAAACAGCAAGTCCGTGAAGCGCTGGACATGGCCATCGACAAGCAGTCGCTGGTGAAGGCCGCCACCTACGGTCAGGGCACTGTGGCCTATTCCTACATTCCCAAAGGTTCGCTGTACCACTACGCCGACAACCTGCAACGCCCGTACGACCCGACCGCCGCCAAAAAGCTCCTGGAAGCGGCCGGTGCCAAGGACTTGAAGCTCAACTACGTGGTCAACGCCGGCAACGAAGCCGACGAGCAGATTGCGGTGATCATCAAGGACCAGTTGGCCAAAGTCGGCGTCACCGCCAACCTGCAGAAGGTCGACCCGACCCAGAGCTGGCAGATGCTGGTGGACGGTGAATACGATATTTCGGTGATGTACTGGACCAACGACATCCTCGACCCGGACCAGAAGACCACGTTCGTGCTGGGCCACGACACCAACCAGAACTACATGACCCGCTACAAGAACGACAAGGTCAGGGAACTGGTAGCCGCCGCGCGGATCGAGGCTGACCCGGTCAAGCGCGGGCAGATGTATGTCGAGTTGCAAAAGTTGGCTAAACAGGATGTGAACTGGATCGATCTGTATTACAGCCCGTACATCAATATCTCGCGCAAGAACGTGAGCAACTTCCTGCAAAATCCTCTGGGCCGCTTCACCCTCGAAGAGGTGGTGAAGAACTGAAAGACCACTGCAAACCCGATGTGACAGGGTACCTGTGGCGAGCGGGCTTGCCCCGCGTTGGGCTGCGAAGCGGCCCCAAAACCTGCCACCGTGGACTCTCGTTGAGATCGCGGTGACTTTACTGGGGCCGCTTCGCGGCCCAACGCGGGGCAAGCCCGCTCGCCACAAAGCCCCCTCCCAAACTGGGATTACTGCGCGTCGAATGCCTGCCCACTTACCCCGGCACTGTCCGGGCCCATCAGGTACAGGTACACCGGCATGATCTCTTCCGGTGCCGGCCTGTCCATCGGGTTTTCCCCGGGATACGCCTGGGCGCGCATGCTGGTGCGTGTGCCGCCCGGGTTGATGCTGTTGGCGCGTACCGCCGCCACGTCTTCCAGTTCATCGGCCAGGGTTTGCATCAAGCCTTCGGTGGCGAACTTCGACACCCCATAGGCGCCCCAATAGGCCCGGCCCTTGCGTCCAACGCTGCTGGAGGTGAACACCACCGACGCATCCTGGGACAGCTTGAGCAGCGGCAGCAGGGCGCGGGTCAGCATGAACATCGCGTTGACGTTCACCTGCATCACCTGCATGAAGTGTTCGCCGGACAACTGCTCGAGCGGCGTGCGCGGGCCGATGATGGAGGCGTTGTGCAACAAACCGTCGAGGCGGCCGAAGGCCTTTTCGATCATTACCGCCAGCTCATCGTATTGATGTGGCAGGGCGGTCTCCAGGTTGAACGGAATCACCACCGGTTGTGGCTGGCCAGCGGCTTCGATGTGGTCATACACCTCGGCCAGGTTGGCTTCGGTCTTGCCCAGCAGCAGCACGGTGGCGCCATGGGCCGCATAGGTTTTCGCCGCTGCAGCGCCGATCCCGCGACCGGCACCGGTTACCAGGATCACGCGGCCTTTGAGCAGTTCCGGGCGTGCTGAGTAATCAAACATAAACAACCTCGAATTTGAAAACACTGACGATCCCTTATGGGAGGGAGCTTGCTCCCGATGGCGGCGGATCAGTCAGTGCCTGTGTTGAATGACACACGGCGATCGGGAGCAAGCCCCCTCCCACAGGGGATGTTCATGGGGCAACAAGACCTTGCAACGCTCAGCAACTGCACAGTGCGTTATCCAGCACCTTGCGCAGTTCCAGCGGGTGGTCCACCACCACATCGGCGCCCCAGTGACGCGGGTTGTCGTCCGGGTGAATGTAGCCGTAGGTGACCGCAGCGGTACGCGTGCCGGCATCACGGCCGGATTCGATATCGCGCAGGTCATCGCCCACGAACAGCACGCTGGCCGGGTCGAGGTTGAGCATTTTGCACGCCAGGATCAGCGGCTCCGGGTCCGGTTTGCTGTTTTTCACGTGGTCCGGGCAGATCAGCAAGGCCGAGCGCTCGGCCAGCCCCAGTTGCTGCATGATGGGCTCGGCGAAGCGCAGCGGCTTGTTGGTGACCACGCCCCAGATCAGTTTGGACTTCTCGATGTCCTGCAGCAGCTGCTCCATGCCGTCGAACAACGTGCTGTGGATGGCGCAGCCCTTGAGGTAGCGCTCGAGGAATTCCTGGCGCAGGTCTTCAAAGCCTGGAGATTCCGGGTCCATCGAGAAGGTCACCGCGACCATCGCCCGTGCGCCGCCGGAGATTTCATCACGCACATGCTCGGGGTTGATCGGCGCCAGGCCGCGGTCGGCGCGCATGGCCTGGCAGATGGCGATAAAGTCCGGCGCGGTGTCCAGCAGGGTACCGTCCATATCGAAGAGAACCGCTCGCAGCTTCACAGGCTCACTCCTCGCGCAGGGTCTGGATCATGTAGTTGACGTCAACGTCGTTGGCCAGCTTGTAGTGCTTGGTCAGCGGGTTGTAGGTCAGGCCGATGATGTCCTTGACGGTCAGGCCGGCCTGACGGCTCCAGGCGCCCAGTTCGCTCGGGCGGATGAATTTCTTGAAGTCATGGGTGCCGCGCGGCAGCAGCTTCATGATGTATTCGGCGCCGATGATCGCGAACAGGTAGGCCTTGGGGTTGCGGTTGATGGTGGAGAAGAACACCTGGCCGCCGGGCTTGACCATGCGGAAACAGGCGCGGATCACCGACGACGGGTCCGGCACGTGCTCCAGCATCTCAAGGCAGGTGACCACGTCGAATTGCTCGGGCATCTCTTCGGCCAATGCTTCGGCGGTGATCTGGCGGTATTCGACGCTGACGCCCGACTCCAGCTGGTGCAGCTGGGCCACGGCCAGCGGCGCTTCGCCCATGTCGATGCCGGTCACGGTGGCGCCGCGCAGGGCCATGGCTTCACTGAGAATGCCGCCGCCGCAGCCCACGTCCAGCACCTTCTTGCCGGCCAGGTTGACGCGTTCATCAATCCAGTTGACCCGCAGCGGGTTGATGTCGTGCAGGGGTTTGAATTCGCTTTCGCGGTCCCACCAGCGATGGGCCAGGGCTTCGAATTTGGCGATTTCGGCGTGGTCGACGTTGCTCATGGTCAATCCTCTGAATCTGATAATCGGTTGGTCGGTGCTGGACGTACGGCCCAGCCCCTTCGTTATTCGTTATGCCCGCTGATGCGTTGGCCCCAGGCGATGGCCTTGGCGGTCAACTGTTGTTCATCCATGCGGGTCAGTTGCCGGTCGTCGAGCAACTGCTTGCCGGCGACCCACAGGTGTTTCACGCACTCGCGCCCGGTGGCATAGATAAGTTGTGAGACCGGGTCAAAGATCGGTTGTTGCGCCAGGCCTGAAAGATCGAAGGCGACCATGTCGGCGGCCTTGCCCACTTCCAGTGAGCCGATCTGGCTTTCCAGGCCCATGGCCCGCGCGCCGTTAAGGGTGGCCATGCGCAAGGCGCGGTGGGCGTCCAGCGCGGTGGCCGAGCCGGCCACGGCTTTGGCCAGCAGCGCGGCGGTGCGGGTTTCGCCGAGCAGGTCCAGGTCATTGTTGCTGGCCGCGCCGTCGGTGCCGATGGCCACATTGACCCCGGCCTGCCACAGGCGCTCCACCGGGCAAAAGCCGCTGGCCAGTTTCAGGTTGGATTCGGGGCAATGGATGAGGCTGGTGTTGCTCTCGACCAGCAAGGCCAGGTCGTCCTCGCTGATCTGCGTCATGTGCACGGCCTGGAAGCGCGGACCAAGCAAACCGAGACGGCCCAGGCGCGCCAATGGCCGCTCGCCGGTCTGTTCGACGGCCTGCTGCACCTCGAAGGCGGTTTCGTGCACGTGCATCTGGATGACGGCGTCGAGCTCTTCGGCGATGACCCGGACCTTTTCCAGGTTGGCGTCGCACACCGTGTAGGGGGCGTGGGGGCCGAAGGCGATCTTGATGCGTGGGTGGTGCTTGAGGTCGCCGAACAGTTCGATGCCCTGGCGGATCGCCTCGTCGGCGCTGCTGGCGCCGGGGATCGGGAAGTCGAGGATCGGGATCGCGATTTGCGCGCGCATGCCACTGTTGTGTACGCAGTCGCTGGCGACCTTGGGGTGGAAGTACATGTCGGCAAAGCAGGTGATGCCGCCCATGAGCTGCTCGGCGATCGCCAGATCGGTGCCGTCGCGTACGAAGGCTTCATCGACCCACTTGGCCTCGGCGGGCCAGATGTGTTTTTCCAGCCAGGTCATCAGCGGCAGGTCGTCGGCCAGGCCGCGAAACAGGCTCATCGCCGCGTGCCCGTGGGCGTTGATCAGGCCGGGACTGAGCAGCATGCCCGGCAGCTCGCGCACTTCGTTGGCCGCCAGCTTCAACGCGGCCGCCCGTGGCCCGATAAACGCAATGCAGCCATCGCGAATGCCCAGCGCATGCTCCTTGAGCACCACACCGGCGGGTTCGACAGGTACCAGCCAGGTCGGCAGCAGCAATAAGTCGAGCGGGGCGGCAGTGGCGGTCATCGCAGGCTTCTTCCCTGGCAGCTATAAAAAGAAGGGCGAAGTATACCCGAGCGTCCTGGCTGGCGGATCGCTATAATCGGCGGCTTTTGTTCATGAGTGCGGGGTTAGGCATGCGCGACCGACTGTTGGCTGCGGAGAAAGTGAAGGCCATCGAGTGGCGGGATGGCGCACTGTACCTGCTCGATCAGCGTACCTTGCCGGCCCGCCAGAGCTGGGTGGCCTGCTCGACAGCGGAGGAAGTGGCCACGGCCATTCGCGCGAGGGTGGTGCGCGGGGCATCGGCCATCGGCATCAGCGCCGCCTTCGGTCTGGTGCTGGCCGCCCGCGCGCGTATCACCGAAGGCGATGACTGGCAGGCGGCGTGGGAGGAAGACTACGCGCTGCTGGCCGATACCCGTCCGACCGCCGCCAATCTGTTCTGGGCACTCAAGCGCATGCGCGACCGCCTGGACCGCCTCAAGAAGCACGCCGACCCCCTGGCGGCGCTGGAAGCCGAAGCGATCACGATCCATGAGAGCGACCGCGAAGCCAATGTTGTCATGGCCCAATTGGGCATGGAGCGGATTCGCAAGCATCAGGGCAATGTCCAGGCGATCCTCACCCATGGCAACGCTGGCGCCCTGGCGACGGGTGGCGTCGGCACGGCACTCGGTGTGATTCGCGCGGCCTTTTTGGAGGGCCTGGTCGAGCAGGTTTATGCCAACGAGACCCGCCCCTGGCTGCAAGGCTCGCGACTGACCGCCTGGGAGCTGGCGGGCGACGGGGTCCCGGTCACGGTGAATGCCGACTCTGCCGGCGCACATATCCTCAAGACCAAGGGCGTGACCTGGGTGGTCGTCGGCGCCGACTGCATTGCGGCCAATGGTGACGTGATCAGCACCATTGGCACCTACCAGTTGGCCGTGTGCGCCATGCACCATGGCGTGCGCTTTATGGTGGTGGCGCCGAGTTCGACGGTCGACTTGATGATGGCCACCGGTGAGGAGGTGACGCTGGAAGAGCGCGATGTCGAGGAGTTGCTGGACATTGGCGGCCAGCGTCTGGAGGTGCCGGCGTTGAATCCGGCGTTCGACGTGACGCCGGCTGACCTGATTGATGTGATCGTCACTGAAAAAGGTGTTGTGGAGCGGCCGGATACCGCCAAGCTGGCCAGGTTGATGTGCCGCAAGCGACTGCATTGAAGGCTTTGGTGTCTGTGTCATTGCTATCGGGGGCAAGCCCCCTCCCACATGTTTGACTGTGTTCACCCTTCAAGTGTGGGAGGGGGCTTGCCCCCGATTGGCCCTCAAAGTCAATAAAACTCCCGGATTCACCCTCAAAAAACACCACCACCCCACCTCTGAGCCCCTCTCGTCCCCCTCAAGCCTGTCACCGGTCAAATTACTGGCCTCCATGCGCATGAGGGGGATAGGTGCGTGGCGGCGATTGTGATAACATCCGGCGGTTTCCAGGGCCACCCAAAGGGGTTGCCTGTAACGTGCAGATCCGTGTCATAACTCGTTGATTTGTCGTAAGTCGTTGTCAGGCACCCTGCCGGCAGCGGCGAGCTTCGTTCATCCCGAATGGATGTGACGAGGTTTCACCCGAAAAAGGAATCAGGCTTCTCATGGGCGAACTGGCCAAAGAAATCCTCCCGGTCAATATCGAAGACGAGCTGAAACAGTCCTACCTTGACTACGCAATGAGCGTAATCGTGGGTCGGGCACTGCCTGATGCGCGCGATGGCTTGAAGCCCGTGCACCGGCGTGTGCTGTTCGCGATGAGCGAGCTGGGTAACGACTGGAACAAGCCGTACAAGAAATCTGCCCGTGTTGTCGGTGACGTGATCGGTAAGTATCACCCGCACGGCGACACTGCGGTGTACGACACCATTGTTCGGATGGCCCAGCCATTTTCCCTGCGCTACCTGCTGGTAGACGGCCAGGGCAACTTCGGTTCGGTCGACGGCGACAACGCCGCGGCCATGCGATACACCGAAGTGCGCATGACCAAGCTGGCGCACGAGTTGCTGGCCGACCTGCACAAGGAAACCGTGGACTGGGTGCCGAACTACGACGGCACCGAAATGATCCCGGCCGTCATGCCGACCCGTATTCCCAACCTGCTGGTCAACGGTTCCAGCGGTATTGCCGTGGGCATGGCCACCAACATTCCGCCGCACAACCTCGGTGAAGTCATCGACGGTTGCCTGGCCCTCATCGACAACCCCGAGCTGACCGTCGATGAGCTGATGCAATACATTCCCGGTCCGGACTTCCCGACCGCCGCGATCATCAACGGTCGTGCCGGCATCATCGAAGCCTATCGCACCGGTCGCGGCCGCATTTACATGCGCGCCCGCTCGATCATCGAAGACATCGACAAGGTCGGTGGCCGCCAGCAGATCGTTATCACCGAACTGCCGTACCAGCTCAACAAGGCGCGTCTGATCGAGAAGATCGCCGAGCTGGTTAAAGAGAAGAAACTGGAAGGCATCACCGAGCTGCGCGACGAGTCCGACAAAGACGGTATGCGCGTGGTGATCGAGCTGCGTCGTGGCGAAGTGCCTGAGGTGATCCTCAACAACCTCTACGCCCAGACCCAGCTGCAAAGCGTGTTTGGTATCAACGTGGTTGCACTGATCGATGGCCGTCCACGCATCCTGAACCTCAAGGATTTGTTGGAAGCCTTCGTGCGTCACCGTCGCGAAGTGGTCACCCGCCGTACCGTGTTCGAACTGCGCAAGGCCCGCGAGCGCGGCCACATCCTGGAAGGCCAGGCGGTTGCGCTGTCGAACATCGACCCGGTCATCGCGCTGATCAAGGCTTCGCCGACGCCGTCGGAAGCCAAGGAAGCGCTGATCAAGATGCCGTGGGAATCCAGCGCCGTCGTGGCAATGGTTGAGCGCGCCGGTGCCGACTCCTGTCGTCCGGAGACCCTGGATCCGCAATACGGTCTGCGTGATGGCAAGTACTTCCTGTCGCCGGAACAGGCCCAGGCCATCCTGGAACTGCGTCTGCACCGTCTGACCGGCCTGGAACACGAGAAACTGCTGGCCGAGTACCAGGAGATTCTCAACCAGATCGGCGAGCTGATCCGCATCCTCAACAGCGCCGTGCGCCTGATGGAAGTGATCCGCGAAGAGCTGGAAGTGATCCGCGCCGAATACGGTGACGTGCGCCGCACCGAAATCCTCGATGCCCGCCTCGACCTGACCCTGGGCGACATGATTCCGGAAGAAGACCGCGTGGTGACCATCTCCCACGGCGGCTATGCCAAGACCCAGCCGCTGGCGGCATACCAGGCCCAGCGTCGTGGCGGTAAAGGCAAATCGGCTACCGGCGTGAAGGATGAGGACTACATCGCTCATCTGTTGGTCGCCAACAGTCACACCACGCTGCTGCTGTTCTCCAGCAAGGGCAAGGTGTACTGGCTCAAAACCTACGAAATCCCCGAGGCGTCCCGCGCCGCCCGTGGTCGTCCGCTGGTCAACCTGCTGCCCCTGGACAGTGATGAATACATCACCACCATGCTGCCGGTCGACGAGTACACCGAAGGTCACTTCATCTTCATGGCGACTGCCAAAGGCACCGTCAAGAAGACCCCGCTGGAATCCTTCAGCCGTCAGCGCAGCGTGGGCCTGATCGCCCTGGAGCTGGATGAAGGTGACGTATTGATCTCGGCCGCCATTACCGATGGCGCACGTGAAGTGATGCTGTTCTCCGATGGCGGCAAGGTCACGCGCTTCAAGGAATCCGACGTGCGTGCCATGGGCCGTACGGCCCGTGGTGTACGCGGCATGCGTCTGCCGGAAGGGCAGAAGCTGATTTCGATGCTGATCCCGGAAGAAGGCAGCCAGATCCTCACCGCTTCGGCGCGTGGTTACGGCAAGCGCACAGCCATCAGCGAGTTCCCCGAGTACAAGCGTGGCGGCCAGGGCGTGATCGCCATGGTCAGCAACGACCGCAACGGCCGTCTGGTCGGCGCGGTGCAGGTGCTCGACGGCGAGGAAATCATGCTGATTTCCGATCAGGGCACGCTGGTGCGTACCCGTGTGGCCGAAGTCTCGAGCCTGGGCCGTAACACTCAGGGCGTCACCCTGATCAAGCTGGCCAAGGACGAGAAGCTGGTAGGCCTTGAGCGTGTGCAGGAGCCTTCGGAAATTGAAGGTGAAGAGCTGGAAGGTGAAGAGTTTGACGGTGAGGTGATCGCAACCGGCGATGACAACATCGACGAGCCCACCCTCGATGCTGCCGCAGACGAAGAAGAACCGCAGGAATAAGCGGACACACAGGGGGCGGATGAAGATTCGCCCCCTTGTTGTTTGTGTCCCCTTTGAAATACCTATCCTTGGTCTGGCACCGATCCCTGTGGGCGCTGGCTTGCCTGCGATAGCATCACCGCGGTATCACTGGAACCACCGCAGTGCCTGTATCGCAGGCAAGCCCGCGCCTACAAGGGTTCGCTCCAGCGAAAGGTTGTTGCCGAACATGATTGCAGCCCCACCAGATCAGAGTGAGATTGGATGTGAGCAAGAGAGCCTATAACTTCTGTGCCGGTCCCGCGGCGCTTCCTGAAGCAGTCCTGCAACGCGCGCAGGGTGAACTCCTCGACTGGCATGGAAAAGGCCTCTCCGTGATGGAAATGAGCCATCGCAGCGATGAGTTCGTCTCCATCGCCACCAAGGCCGAGCAGGACCTGCGCGACCTGCTGGGCATCCCTTCAAACTACAAGGTGCTGTTCCTGCAAGGCGGTGCCAGTCAGCAGTTCGCCCAGATCCCGCTGAACCTGCTGCCCGAAGGCGGCGCGGCCGACTACATCGACACCGGCATCTGGGGGCAGAAGGCGATTGAGGAGGCCTCCCGTTACGGCAACGTCAATGTGGCAGGCACCGCCAAGCCCTACGACTACTTCGCTATTCCTGGTCAGAACGAGTGGAAGCTGACGAAGGATGCGGCCTACGTGCATTACGTGGCGAACGAAACCATCGGTGGCCTGCAATTCGACTGGGTGCCTGAAGTGGGCGACGTCCCGCTGGTGTGTGACATGTCCTCGGACATTCTTTCGCGCCCGATCGATGTGTCGCGCTACGGCATGATCTACGCCGGTGCACAGAAGAACATCGGCCCGAGCGGCATCCTGGTCAACATCATCCGTGAAGACCTGCTGGGCCGAGCCCGTGCGGTGTGCCCGACGATGCTCAACTACAAGGTCGCAGCCGACAACGGCTCGATGTACAACACCCCGCCGGCATTCGCCTGGTACCTCTCGGGCCTGGTGTTCGAGTGGCTGAAAGAGCAGGGCGGTGTCGCTGCCATGGGCAAGCTCAACGAAGAGAAGAAGCGCGTCCTGTACGACTTCATCGACGCCAGCGGCCTCTACAGCAACCCGATCAACCTCGGCAACCGCTCGTGGATGAACGTACCGTTCCGCCTGGCTGACGACCGCCTGGACAAACCATTCCTGGCCGGTGCCGACGCGCGCGGCCTGCTGAATCTCAAGGGCCACCGCTCGGTGGGTGGCATGCGCGCCTCCATCTACAACGCTGTGGACATCCACGCGATCAACGCGCTGGTTGCCTACATGGCAGAGTTCGAAAAGGAACACGGCTAATGTCTGAGCAAGAACTCAAGGCCCTGCGGGTCCGCATCGATAGCCTGGACGAGAAAGTCCTGGAACTCATCAGTGAGCGTGCGCGCTGCGCCCAGGAAGTGGCGCGGGTGAAGATGGCTGAGCTGGCCGAAGGCGAGGTGCCGGTGTTCTATCGGCCCGAGCGTGAAGCGGCGGTGCTCAAGCGTGTGATGGAGCGCAACAGGGGCCCATTGGGCAACGAAGAGATGGCGCGGTTGTTCCGCGAAATCATGTCCTCGTGCCTGGCCCTCGAGCAGCCGCTGAAAGTGGCTTACCTCGGCCCTGAAGGCACGTTCACCCAGGCGGCAGCCATGAAGCACTTCGGCCACGCCGTGATCAGCAAGCCCATGGCGGCCATCGATGAAGTGTTCCGTGAAGTGGCGGCCGGTGCGGTGAATTTTGGCGTGGTGCCGGTGGAAAACTCCACCGAAGGCGCGGTCAATCACACCCTCGACAGCTTCCTCGAGCACGACATGGTGATCTGCGGCGAAGTCGAGCTGCGCATTCACCATCACCTGCTGGTGGGCGAAAACACCAAGACCGACAGCATCAGCCGTATCTACTCTCACGCTCAGTCCCTGGCCCAGTGCCGCAAGTGGCTGGATGCCCATTACCCGAATGTCGAGCGCGTGGCAGTGTCGAGCAACGCCGAGGCCGCCAAGCGGGTCAAGGGTGAGTGGAATTCGGCGGCGATCGCCGGTGACATGGCGGCGGGCCTTTACGGGCTGACGCGCCTGGCCGAAAAGATCGAGGACCGCCCGGACAACTCCACGCGGTTCCTGATGATCGGCAGTCAGGAAGTGCCGCCGACCGGCGACGACAAGACTTCGATCATCGTGTCCATGAGCAACAAGCCAGGCGCCCTGCATGAACTGCTGGTGCCGTTCCACGACAACGGGATTGACCTGACGCGCATCGAGACGCGTCCTTCGCGCAGCGGTAAATGGACCTATGTGTTCTTTATCGACTTCATCGGCCATCACCGCGACCCGCTGGTCAAGGGCGTGCTCGAGAAGATCAGTCAGGAAGCGGTAGCACTCAAGGTGCTCGGCTCTTACCCGAAAGCGGTTTTGTGAGGCTTTGACATGAGTGGCAACTTCCTCGCCCTGGCGCAGCCGGGCGTGCAACAACTCTCGCCGTACGTGCCGGGCAAGCCTGTGGACGAACTGGCGCGTGAGTTGAACCTGGACCCTTCGAAGATCGTCAAACTGGCGAGTAACGAAAACCCGCTGGGCCCGAGCCCCAAGGTGCTGGCGGCGATTCGTGAAGAGCTGGCCGAGTTGACCCGTTATCCGGATGGCAACGGCTTTGCGCTGAAGTCGCTGCTGGCGCAAAACTGCGCTGTGGAACTTAACCAGGTGACCCTGGGCAACGGCTCCAACGACATTCTTGAGCTGGTCGGTCGTGCCTACCTGGCGCCCGGCCTGAATGCGGTGTTCAGCGAGCATGCGTTTGCGGTCTACCCCATCGTGACCCAGGCCGTTGGCGCCGATGCGCGGATAATTCCGGCCAGGGACTGGGGCCATGACCTGCCGTCGATGCTCGCGGCCATCGACGCGCAGACGCGCGTGGTGTTTATCGCCAACCCGAACAACCCCACCGGCACCTGGTTTGATGCGAAGGCGTTGAACGACTTCCTGCAAGACGTGCCCGAACACGTGCTGGTGGTGCTCGACGAAGCCTATATCGAGTACGCCGAAGGCGGCGAGTTGCCAAACGGCCTCGACTTCCTGGCGACCTACCCGAACCTGCTGGTGTCGCGCACCTTCTCCAAGGCCTATGGCCTGGCGTCGTTGCGCGTTGGCTACGGCCTGTCGACGGCGGTGGTGGCGGATGTGCTGAACCGCGTGCGCCAGCCCTTCAATGTCAACAGCCTGGCCCTGGCCGCAGCCTGCGCGGCGGTTAAGGACACCGAGTACCTGGAGGAAGGCCGTCGCATCAATGAACGCGGCATGCTGCAACTGCAGCAAGGTTTCCGTGAATTGGGCCTGGGCTGGATTCCGTCCAAGGGCAATTTCATCTGCGTCGACCTCGGTCAGGTGGCCGCCCCGGTATTCCAGGGCCTGCTGCGCGAAGGCGTGATCGTGCGCCCGGTGGCCAACTACGGCATGCCGAACCACCTGCGTATCACCATAGGCCTGCCGGCCGAGAACAGCCGCTTCCTTGAGGCACTGGCCAAGGTTCTCGCTCGTGGTTGATGTCACTGCATTGCAACCTGCTGTGCCTATGATCGGTCGCCTGGTGGTGGTCGGCCTGGGGTTGATCGGTGGCTCCTTCGCCAAAGGCCTGCGTGAAAGCGGGCTGTGTGGCGAAGTGGTCGGTGTGGACCTGGACCCGCAATCGCGCACGCTGGCGGTTGAGCTGGGCGTGGTCGACCGCTGTGAAGCGGACCTGGCCCTGGCTTGCCAGGGCGCGGATGTGATCCAGCTGGCGGTGCCGATCCTCGCGATGGAAAAGCTGCTTGGGGTATTGGCCGGCATGGACCTGGGCCAGGCGATTCTCACCGACGTCGGCAGTGCCAAAGGCAATGTGGTGCGCGCGGCGCAACAGGCGTTTGGCGGCATGCCGGCGCGTTTTGTGCCGGGCCACCCGATTGCCGGCTCCGAGCAGAGCGGGGTGGAAGCCTCGAATGCGCAGTTGTTTCGTCGGCACAAAGTGATTCTGACGCCGCTGGTGCAAACCGATCCGGCGGCGCTGGCCGTGGTTGATCGTCTGTGGCGCGAACTGGGGGCGGATGTCGAGCATATGCAGGTCGAGCGTCACGACGAAGTGCTGGCGGCGACCAGCCACCTGCCGCATCTGCTGGCGTTTGGTCTGGTGGATTCGCTGGCCAAACGCAACGAAAACCTGGAGATCTTCCGCTACGCCGCTGGCGGCTTCCGTGATTTCACGCGGATTGCCGGCAGCGACCCGGTGATGTGGCACGACATCTTTCTCGCCAATCGCGAAGCGGTGTTGCGCACCCTGGATACCTTCCGCAGCGACCTCGACGCCTTGCGCGACGCGGTCGATGCCGGAGATGGTCATCAGTTACTGGGCGTGTTCACGCGTGCGCGGGTGGCGCGTGAGCACTTCAGCAAGATCCTGGCGCGCCGGGCCTATATGGAAACCGCTGTGAGCGCTGATGAGGTGGTCTTCGTGGCCAGCCCGGGTGGTCGCTTGAGTGGTCGCATCCGTGTGCCGGGCGACAAGTCGATCTCCCATCGCTCGATCATGCTGGGCTCGTTGGCCGAAGGGGTCACCGAAGTGGAAGGTTTCCTGGAGGGCGAGGATGCTCTGGCGACCTTGCAGGCGTTTCGTGACATGGGCGTTGTGATCGAAGGTCCGCACCATGGGCGCGTGACGATCCATGGCGTCGGCCTGCAGGGGCTGAAGGCGCCACCGGGGCCGATCTACCTCGGCAACTCCGGCACCTCGATGCGCCTGCTTGCCGGGTTGCTCGCGGCGCAGCGCTTTGACAGCGTATTGACCGGCGACGCCTCGCTGTCCCGGCGCCCGATGAATCGTGTGGTCCAGCCGCTGCGGGAAATGGGGGCGGTGATTGAGACGGGGCCTGAAGGGCGTCCGCCGTTGAGCATTCGTGGTGGTCAGTCGTTGAAAGGGTTGAATTACACGCTGCCGATGGCCAGTGCCCAGGTCAAATCCAGTCTGCTGCTGGCGGGGTTGTACGCCGAAGGCAAGACCGCTGTGACCGAGCCTGCGCCGACCCGTGATCATACCGAGCGCCTGTTGCGCGGGTTTGGTTGCCCGGTGGCGGTGGAGGGCGCGACCGCTTCGGTGGAGTCGGGTCATGTGCTCAGCGCAGCGCATATAATAGAAGTGCCCGGGGATATCTCCTCGGCGGCGTTTTTCCTGGTGGCAGCTTCGCTTGCCGACGGGGCCGAGCTGCTGCTGGAGCATGTCGGCATTAACCCGACGCGCACCGGCGTGATTGATATCCTGCGATTGATGGGCGCTGATATCAGCCTGGAAAACCAGCGTGAGGTGGGCGGTGAGCCTGTCGCGGATCTGCGCGTGCGTTCGGCTGCATTGAAGGGGATCGAAATTCCCGAGGCGCTGGTTCCGTTGGCGATTGATGAGTTTCCGGTGTTGTTTGTCGCGGCAGCCTGCGCTGAAGGTAGAACGGTGCTGCGCGGTGCTCAGGAGCTGCGCGTGAAGGAATCCGACCGCATTCAGGTTATGGCCGATGGTCTGCTGATGCTCGGGGTGAAGTGTGAACCTACCGCCGATGGGATTATCATCGACGGCGGCCCGTTAAGCGGCGGCGAGGTGCAGGCCCATGCAGACCACCGGATTGCCATGGCCTTCAGCGTGGCTGGCCTGCGAGCGGCGGCGCCGATTCGTATCCATGACTGTGCCAATGTAGCGACGTCTTTTCCGAATTTTCTTACCCTGTGTGCCCACGTCGGCATGCGTGTTGCCCAAGAGGCTCAATTGTGAATATCAAAGCACCGGTGATTACCATCGACGGGCCAAGCGGCTCGGGCAAAGGCACTATCGCCGGCATCCTGGCCAAGCGCCTGGGCTGGTGCCTGCTGGACTCCGGCGCGCTGTATCGCCTGCTGGCGTTTGCCGCACGCAACCATGGCGTCGACCTTACCAACGAAGAATCCCTGAAACTGCTGGCGGCACATCTTGACGTGCAGTTCGTCGGCGCGACCGAAGGGCATCCGCAGCGCATCATCCTTGAAGGTGATGATGTGACCGATGACCTGCGTAACGAGCAGGTTGGCTCATGGGCGTCCCAGGTCGCCGCGCTGCCGGCGGTGCGTGATGCGTTGCTGCAGCGTCAGCGTGCATTCCAGGAGCCGCCAGGCCTGGTGGCGGATGGCCGCGACATGGGCACCGTGGTGTTTCCTGAGGCGCCGCTGAAGATTTTCCTGACCGCCAGTGCCGAGGAGCGTGCGCGCCGCCGTTACTTGCAGTTGAAGGGCAAAGTCGATGGTGTTAGTCTGTCGAGTCTGCTAGATGAGATCCGTGCACGCGATGAGCGTGATACCCAGCGTGCGGTAGCCCCGCTCAAGCCGGCGGCTGACGCCATACAGCTGGATTCCACGGAGCTTTCCATCGAGCAGGTGCTGGAACGCATCATGAGTGAGATCGCCATTCGCGATATCGCCGGGTGACCAAGAAGGCTGCAGGGGACCAGTCAAAGTCCTGCGGTGCTTCTTCTAAATGAAACTGACCCATACCGTCTGGGGTGTGGAGATGGGCGTATTCTTCGCCCTTATCAACAGGAATTAAAATGAGCGAAAGCTTTGCGGAACTCTTTGAAGAAAGCCTAAAAACCCTGAACCTTCAGGCAGGCTCCATCATCACCGGTGTTATCGTTGATATCGATTACCAAGCTCGCTGGGTAACCGTTCACGCTGGTCTGAAGTCTGAAGCTCTGATCCCGCTGGAACAGTTCTACAACGATGCTGGCGAGCTGAACATCAACGTCGGTGACGAAGTTCACGTTGCTCTGGACTCGGTTGAAGACGGTTTCGGTGAAACCAAGCTGTCCCGTGAAAAAGCCAAGCGCGCTGAATGCTGGATTGTTCTCGAAGCAGCCTTCGCAGCTGAAGAAGTGGTCAAGGGCGTTATCAACGGTAAGGTTAAAGGCGGCTTCACTGTCGACGTTAACGGCATCCGTGCGTTCCTGCCAGGTTCTTTGGTCGACGTTCGTCCAGTGCGCGACACCACGCACCTGGAAGGCAAGGAACTCGAATTCAAGGTCATCAAGCTCGACCAGAAGCGCAACAACGTTGTCGTTTCCCGTCGCAGCGTCCTGGAAGCAGAGAACTCCGCCGAGCGTGAAGCTCTGCTGGAATCCCTGCAGGAAGGCCAACAAGTCAAAGGTATCGTCAAGAACCTCACCGATTACGGCGCATTCGTCGATCTGGGTGGCGTCGATGGCCTGCTGCACATTACCGACATGGCCTGGAAGCGTATCAAGCATCCTTCCGAAATCGTCAACGTTGGCGACGAGATCGATGTCAAGGTTCTGAAATACGATCGCGAGCGCAACCGTGTTTCCCTGGGCCTGAAGCAACTGGGTGAAGATCCATGGGTTGCTATCAAAGCGCGTTACCCGGAAAGCACCCGCGTGACCGCGCGTGTAACCAACCTGACCGACTACGGCTGCTTCGCTGAGCTGGAAGAAGGCGTGGAAGGCCTGGTACACGTTTCCGAAATGGACTGGACCAACAAGAACATCCACCCTTCGAAAGTCGTACAAGTCGGCGACGAAGTGGAAGTTATGGTTCTGGACATCGACGAAGAGCGTCGTCGTATCTCCCTGGGTATCAAGCAGTGCAAATCCAACCCATGGGAAGATTTCTCCGGCCAGTTCAACAAGGGCGATAAGATCTCCGGCACCATCAAGTCGATCACCGATTTCGGTATCTTCATTGGTCTGGACGGCGGCATCGACGGCCTGGTTCACCTGTCCGACATCTCCTGGAACGAAGTCGGCGAAGAAGCTGTTCGTCGTTTCAAGAAGGGCGACGAGCTGGACACCGTTATCCTGTCGGTTGACCCAGAGCGCGAGCGCATCTCCCTGGGTATCAAGCAACTGGAAAGCGACCCGTTCTCTGAATTCGTTCAGGACAACGACAAAGGCGCAATCGTTAAAGGCATCGTGAAAGAAGTTGACGCTAAAGGCGCCATCATCACGTTGGCCGACGATATCGAAGCGACTCTGAAAGCCTCCGAAATCAGCCGTGACCGCGTTGAAGACGCGCGCAACGTTCTGAAAGAAGGCCAGGAAGTAGAAGCCAAGATCATCAGCGTTGACCGCAAGAGCCGTGTAATCCAGCTCTCCATCAAGTCGAAAGACGATGCTGAAGAGAAAGAAGCAATCCAGAGCCTGCGCGACAAGCCAGCTACCTCTGAAATTGCTGCTGGTCCTACCACTCTGGGCGACCTGCTGCGTGCACAAATGGAAAAACAGAACTAAGTTCTGTCAGACCATAGAAAAAGGGCGACTTCGGTCGCCCTTTTTTGTGTCTGAAATTCGTTGAATCATCCTCGGGTATCTCTGGTCTACAGGTCGTTGTCAGAACTGGCTATAGTCATTGTAAAAGCGCTCTCGGCGTTTTGTTTCAATAAGGATTTGAATGAACAGGCTTATCGTAGTGCTCGTATTGGTGATGCTGTCAGGCTGTTCCGTCACTAGCGCAAAAACGCACGTCAAGCGCGGTGTGAGTGGGATAGAGATCGACTGCTCGGGCCTTGGCGGTAATTGGGAGAAGTGTGAGAAGCGCGCTGCTCGCGAATGCAAGATGCAGGGCTATAAGGTGATCACGCGGTCCAGCGACGCGAAGGATGAAGAGGGCGATTACTTGTTTGGTTGGAATCCTGCCGGCGCAGTCACTCGAACGATGTTGGTCATCTGTAAATGACCCGCCGCGATTGCGTGGGCTGTTCAAATTCATCAAGTCATGCTAAAACCTTCGGAGCGCTTTTCCTAGCTGCTTGAAAAAGAAGGGAAAAATATGACGAAGTCGGAGTTGATCGAACGAATTGTCACCCATCAAGGGCTGCTCTCATCCAAGGATGTTGAGCTGGCTATCAAGACTATGCTTGAGCAAATGTCCCAGTGTCTGGCCACCGGCGATCGCATTGAGATCCGTGGCTTCGGCAGTTTCTCCCTGCACTACCGCGCGCCCCGCGTTGGCCGCAATCCAAAGACAGGCCAATCCGTCAGTCTCGACGGTAAATTCGTCCCTCACTTCAAGCCGGGCAAAGAGTTGCGTGACCGGGTGAACGAAGAAGAGGAAGAAGGCGTCTGAGTGTTTTTGAGGTAGGAGAAGGTTATGCGTGGGGTTAAGCGCGTTGTTGCGGTATTCGCGGTACTGATCGTTGCTTTGATAGTCCTGGCGTTTGTATTGGAAAATCAGCAGGGCGTATCGCTTTCGTTTCTGGGGCAGGCTACTAGGGAGCTGCCTGTTTCGGTGTTTGTTGTGGTGGCGTTGATTGTTGGGATGGTGATAGGGCCGTTGCTGGGTGTTTTGGTAGGGCGTCGTCATCGCAGGTCTATGGCAGGCGGGCGAAGCTGAAGTCTGCTCTAGCTTGTTTGGATTGGACTGAGTAAAGGGTCATGACCGCCTGTCAGAAAATATCGTTTGCGGGTAAGTCCAGGTCCCCAGGCGCTTTTCTACTTGGGAGTGCCTAGAGGCTTGGGGTTTCGTTAAATCATTGGCTGTGATCTGTCAGATCCGAAACTCTCCTTCCGCCTCGTTGTCACCCGGCATGACTGATATTGGTTTTTTTGGCGTTGTAGGTAAAGGCCTACAGACATGTCAAGTCTTGTAATAAACCAGAGAGATGGCAAAATGAAATCTGTTCTCGATAACAGGCAGTTTGTGCGCTCGGAATTTGGCAGAGACGCTCGGTTCAGGCGGTCATCCAATTAGAACAAACACACAATTTGTCTGCATAACGAGCCCGCAGTTTCTTCTTGAAGGCAGGTTTTTGTTGTGAGTAGTAGTCTTCGCGTCATTCCGGTACCCCCTGCGGAAAAATTCGGCCTTGAAATGCTTTTTCATGGGCTCTGGCAAAATAAGGTTCTAATTTTTGCCGTCGTCGTGCTTGCCGGCGCTCTGTCGGCTGTTTACGCCTTTTTAGTTACGCCAGAATATCAAGTGACCAGCGTCCTGCGCCCTGCCGCAATTAACGAACTGGACGCTTTGAATCGGTCTGA
Source organism: Pseudomonas sp. MH9.3 (assembly GCF_034354675.1). Lineage (NCBI taxonomy): Bacteria > Pseudomonadati > Pseudomonadota > Gammaproteobacteria > Pseudomonadales > Pseudomonadaceae > Pseudomonas > Pseudomonas sp. MH9.3. The sequence goes on from NZ_CP133785.1 coordinate 5,404,661, forward strand.
AGTTTATACGCTTCCACCGGCGCAGGCGTTGATTAAAGTGGGGGAGGCGCTTGAGTCTTACGATATTCGTCTTGGTTTCTTTCGCTCGCATCAAAATCTGTTCAAGGCTTTCTCGCGCCCAGGGAGAACATTGGAGCAGAGTTTTGAGGAGTTCAATAAAAATTCAATAAATCTTGAAGTTCCGGATCCCAAGAAATCGGACGAATTAAGCAACTATATTAAGCTTGAAATGACCTACCCCAAGGGGATAGATGGGGTGTCTATTCTCAATGGGTTTGTCGAATACGCAATTAATGCGCAGCGGCAGCAGATTGCTGCTGACTTGAGTGTGATTGTTAAAAATCGATTAACGGAAATTGAAGGAAAGTTGAGCGCAGCTCGCTCAAGTTACGAAATGGATAAAGAGGCCAGGATTGCAAAGTTGGCCGAGAAAGATGTGCTTCGTCGTGCTCAATTGCAAGATGAGCTCAAGGCACTGCGCGCTCAGCTAAAGGCCGCTCGTAGCGATCGACTGGCGCTGTTGGGTGAATCCATTGCAATTGCTAAATCACTTGGAATACAAAAACCATCTACGCTTTCGTCATTAGGTGATAAAAGCAATAATCGGTCATCCAGCGTCATTCGTACCGAAATCAATAATCAGCAACTCCCTCTGTACTTCATGGGGGTCGAGGCGCTGGAGGCAGAGCGTAGCGCTCTGCTACAGCGGAAGAGTGATGACTTTACCGATGTCCGTATCGCGCAAATCGCCAAGGACCTTCAATTGCTGCAGTCTAATCGCGAGATTGAATTGCTGAACAATCGTAAAAACGAAGATTTGTTTTTGAGTAATGTTGCGCCTCTTCGGGGGGAGCAGGCCCGGCTCCGTAGTCTGAATCTTGATATGGCGCAGTTGAAATTGGTCGTCATAGATAAGCTGGCGCTCGAGCCGATTAAGCCGATTAAACCAAAAAAGGCTCTTATTCTGCTGTCTGGTCTTATTATGGGCGGGGTCCTCGGTGTTTTGATCGCCCTGGCGCGTTCGCTGCTGTTAATTAAGCGTAGCGCCGCAGTTGGTAGGTTATCTCACTCACTGCCTGCACACGCAGAGGTAGAAAAAAGTGAGCGGTAGGCTGATATGAGGTTACCAGGCGCGCTGGCTTGAGGTGTTGATTTGCTGACCTGAAGCCAAAACGCTCACGCATTCATGGTGCCGGTAGCATATCTGGCTTTGGCAGATACATGTGGTGCGGTTTATGTTCTGCTGGCGCTTATTTGGTGAAGCATCTCGTAGTATTATGCTTACCAAACGTCCTCGCTCAAGGGTGTAGCGGGTTTACGCTGTTTTTGCAGGTGTTGACTTTTGAACGGTTAAGCTCGGCTAAACCATCCGGGTACAGGCATGGCAAAGTGATATTGGCTTGAGCGATCAATCAGCTGGCGCGCAGAAAGCGCCAGCAAGCAGCTGGAGATTTCTTGCCGGTGGGCGAGCTCAGCTTGCGGGGGACCTGCTGTCAGAGGTCTTGATTCACGGGGATGTTGACGTATTCAGCGCTGAAGATGGTTCAGTGAAATTTTATTTTATTATTAGGCTTTAATTATGCAAAAACTGGAAGATATTAAGCTCGCCATTATAGGTCTTGGATATGTTGGCCTGCCCCTCGCGGTGGAGTTTGGCAAGCATCGGACGGTGGTTGGGTTTGACATCAACCAGCCGCGTATCCAGGCCTTGAGAGCCGGGCACGACTCCACGCTGGAAGTGAGCGATGAGGAGTTGAAGCAGGCCGGTAAGCTCAGCTTCAGTTTTAATCTGGACGAATTGTCCAGCTGCAATACGTTTGTGGTGACAGTGCCTACGCCGATTGATGAGTACAACCAACCAGACCTTACGCCACTGATCAAGGCATCAGAAAGTATCGGTAAGGTGCTGAAGAAAGGCGACCTGGTTATTTATGAGTCGACCGTCTATCCCGGCGCAACTGAAGAAGACTGTGTGCCCGTCCTTGAGAAATTTTCCGGATTAAAATTCAACGTCGATTTCTTTGCCGGATACAGCCCTGAGCGTATTAATCCGGGAGACAAGGAGCATCGTGTCACTACCATCAAGAAGGTGACTTCTGGATCCACACCTGAGATCGCCGATCTGGTGGATGCTCTTTACAACCAGATCATCATTGCGGGCACGCACAAGGCAAGCAGCATTAAAGTTGCCGAAGCTGCAAAAGTTATTGAAAACACCCAGCGTGACTTAAACATCGCTCTGATCAATGAGCTGGCCATTATTTTCAATAAAATGGGTATTGATACGGAGTCAGTGCTCCAGGCTGCGGGCACGAAATGGAATTTCCTGCCATTCCGGCCAGGCTTGGTGGGCGGGCACTGCATCGGCGTCGACCCCTACTACCTGACTCACAAGGCTCAATCCATCGGCTATCACCCCGAAATCATTCTTGCGGGACGCCGTCTCAATGACGGAATGGGCGCGTATGTGGTCTCCCAGTTGGTAAAAACGATGGTTAAGCGCCGTATTCATGTCGATGGCGCTCGTGTATTGATTATGGGCCTGGCGTTCAAGGAAAACTGCCCGGACCTGCGTAACACGCGAATCGTGGATATTGTCAATGAGTTGAAAGAGTACAACATTGCAGTGGATATCTATGATCCATGGGTCAGCCCTGAAGAGGCCAACCATGAATATGGCATAACGCCTATTGCCGAACCGGGCACTGATGTCTATGACGGTATTGTGCTGGCCGTTGCGCATAATGAATTCAAGGCTCTGGGTGCTGAAAAAATTCGCAAGTTTGGTAAGGCTGAGCATGTTCTCTACGATCTGAAATACCTGCTGAGCCGTGAAGAGTCTGATATTCGTTTGTAATTTTATTTATGCGTTCTATTTTTCAATAAACGAAGAGCCAATTTATGTCCCGCTATGAAACGCTCCTGGAAACACTCAAGACTTCACCTAAAACGTGGTTGATCACTGGAGTAGCTGGATTTATTGGCTCCAATTTATTGGAGACTTTGCTTGGTCTGAATCAAGTTGTTGTCGGCCTTGACAACTTTGCGACGGGCCATCAGCGCAATCTCGATGAGGTTAAAGGTACGGTCACTGCGCAGCAGTGGGCTCGTTTTAGCTTCATCGAAGGTGACATCAAGGTATTGGATGACTGTCAGCGCGCATGTGGAGGGGTGGATTACGTATTGCACCAGGCGGCGCTTGGGTCGGTACCACGTTCCCTCAATGATCCAATCGCTACGAATGCTACCAATATTGATGGGTTCCTTAACATGTTGGTGGCGGCCAGGGATGCGCAAGTAAAAAGTTTCACTTACGCTGCCAGTAGTTCTACGTACGGAGATCACCCGGGTTTGCCGAAAGTGGAAGACGTTATTGGCAAACCTCTCTCCCCGTACGCAGTTACCAAGTATGTCAACGAGCTTTACGCGGAAGTATTCGCTAGGTGTTATGGTTTTGAAACCATCGGTCTGCGTTACTTTAACGTGTTTGGTAAGCGTCAGGATCCGGAGGGCGCCTATGCTGCGGTGATCCCTAAATGGGCCGCTTCCATGATTAAGAATCAAGAGGTTTTTATTAACGGAGACGGCGAAACCAGCAGGGATTTCTGCTTTATCGAGAACACAGTTCAAGCCAATCTGCTGGCCGCTACCGTGACTGAGTCCGCAGCGCGAAATCAAGTTTATAACGTCGCGGTCAGCGGGCGTACCGACCTTAATATGCTGTTTTCTGCGCTACGCCAGTCGTTGTCGCAGCACGGTATAAGTTATGAAAAATCGCCCGTGTATCGTGATTTTCGTGCAGGCGATGTTCGGCATTCTCAGGCTGATATCGGAAAGATAAAAACGCTGTTGGGCTATGAGCCGAAGTTTGATATTCAGCAGGGTATTACGAAAGCAATGGGCTGGTATTCGACTTTTCTGAAGTAATGGTTGCTTGCCTTATTTTCGGAGTGTCTCAGGCGCCCAATCTAGGGGCGCTCGAGCCTTTTGTTTTATTGTGCCTGCGGGCGGCTCACCGAAGAAGTCAGCGTCGATGAGTGCTGTACGGCCATTTATTTCTAATGAAATTTCAAAGGTTTTTTATTTTGTTAACGATAGGTCGTCCCCTGCTTTAGTTGTTCACGGCATACGATGCTGGTGACATCCTGAGACTGCTTGGGATATCTCGTAAGCTAGGATCGCGATTAAATACGTTCAGGGGAATTGAGGCATGTGTGGGTTTTCTGGTTTCTTCGCATCAGCCCCTCTGGGTGATGGCGCAAATGACATCCTGGCGGCGATGGGTAACGCGATTTACAGCCGCGGCCCCGATGATGCCGGAACATGGTCGGACGCATCACTTGGAATAGGCCTGTCGCACCGTCGGCTTGCAATTGTCGATCTTTCAGCCGCGGGCCATCAGCCCATGCATTCTTCCAGCGGACGCTACGTCATGGCGTTCAATGGCGAGATTTATAACCACCTTTCGTTGCGCAGCCTCCTCACCACCGAGTACGGCGAAACCTGGCGTGGGCACTCGGATACAGAAACCTTACTGGCCTGCTTCGAGCGATGGGGCGTGGAGAAAACCCTGCAGGCGACGGTAGGAATGTTTGCCATTGCGTTATGGGACACGCAGGAGCGCCAGTTGATACTGGCCCGCGATCGATTGGGAGAGAAACCCCTGTATTGGGGCTGGCATAACGATGTTCTGTTATTTGGATCGGAACTCAAGGCGCTTAAGGTACACCCGGCCTTTTCGGCCAATATCGATCGCGATGCTCTGGCACTGTACCTGAGGCACAATTATGTTCCGGCGCCGTACAGTATTTATCAGGGTATTGAAAAACTCGCGCCTGGACATTACGTCGCGATCTCGCTTGGGCAAAAGCGAGCGTCCGTCGATTTGATTCCATTCTGGTCTTTCAATGCTGCTGTAAAGGCCGGTCTCGGCAATCCACTGCAAGCCGATAGCAAGACTGTAGTGGACACGCTCGAGACCCAGCTTGATCAGAGTATTGGCATGCAAATGCTCGCCGATGTCCCATTGGGCGCGTTCTTGAGCGGCGGCGTCGATAGCAGCTTGATCGTGTCACTCATGCAGAAGCAAAGCTCGCGCCCGGTGAAAACCTTCACGATAGGTTTCAGCGAAGATGGTTTTAACGAAGCGGAGCATGCGCTCGCAGTTTCTCGCCACCTGCATACCGAACACAGTGAAATTTATATTCAAGCCAAGGATGCGCTGAATATCATTCCAGAATTGCCGCGCATCTATTGCGAACCGTTTGCCGACAGTTCGCAAATACCTACCTTCCTTGTCAGCCAAATGGCGCGTGAGCATGTCACCGTTACGTTGAGCGGTGATGCAGGTGATGAACTGTTTGGCGGGTATAACCCTTACCAGTTTGCGCCGCGCATATGGAGCAAGGTCAGCAAAGTACCAAGCGGGCTGCGCCACGTGGCGGCGAGTTCGTTGAAGCAGTTACCGCTTAAAGGCAGGGCTGAAAAACTGGTTGATATTCTTGATTGTCGTAATCGCGAGGACTTCTATTGCCAGCTTGTCAGCCATTGGAAGACGCCCTCGAACGCGCTAATCAGTGGAAATGAAGGCCCGACATTGCTCAACACGCCAGCCAAATGGCCGGCTGTGACGGGCTTTGAAGAGTGGATGATGGCAATGGATGCTCAGACCTACATGGTCGACGATATCCTTGTAAAGGTGGATCGCGCTGCCATGGCTAACAGTCTGGAGACACGCGTTCCGTTGCTCGATCATCGTGTTGTCGAGTTGGCATGGCGTATACCTCTGGATATGAAAATTCGTGGAGGGGTTGGTAAATGGGCGTTGAAAGAGGTTCTATACCGCCACGTTCCACGCGCGTTGATAGAACGACCAAAAAAAGGGTTTTCCATTCCGATTGCGGCCTGGTTGCGCGGGCCTCTCAGAGAGTGGTCGGAAGTGTTGCTGAATGAAAAACGTCTACAGCAAGAAGGATTTTTTCATCCATCGGTGATCCGAAGGGTGTGGGAGCAACATCTGAGCGGCCGGGCCGACCATTCGAGCAAGCTGTGGGGTGTATTGATGTTTCAAGCTTGGCTGGAGGAACAGGGACGTTGAAAGTAGCCCATATCATCGTTGGTCTGCATATTGGCGGTGCGGAGTTGATGCTGCTGCGCCTGTGTGAATCATTCAAGGCGCGTGGTGAGGATGAGCATCGCGTGATCTCCCTGACCGACCTGGGTGAAGTGGGGGTGCGGCTTCGAGCCAGCGGCATTGCCGTCGAAACCCTGCATATGCGCGGCAAGTGGGACTTGCTGGGCGTTACTATCAAGTTGGTCAGTGATCTTCGTCGGCAGAAGCCCGATATCGTGCAGACCTGGATGTACCACTCTGATCTCGTTGGAGGCATAGCAGCGCGTCTGGTCGGAGTGAGAGGTGTCATATGGGGCGTCAGGACTACGGATGTAAGCAGCGGTGGGGGCAAGGCCACGATTATCATTCGAAAACTGTGTGCGTGGCTCTCCAGATCCATCCCTGACGTGATTGTCTGCGCTGCACAAGCATCGCGAAAAACCCATGTTGAAGTCGGCTATGCGCCGGATCGAATGACGGTCATACCTAATGGCTTTGATCTTGCGCGACTGGTAGCCACACCCTCTGAGCGTGACGCCATTCGAGAAGCTCATGGCATTGGGCGTGATGAGCTTGTGATCGGCAGTCTCGGCCGTTTCAACGCGGTCAAGGACCACGCCAACTTTGTAAAAGCCGCAGGCATGGTTGCTGGTCAGTTTGCGAACGTCAGGTTTCTGATGGTAGGGCGCGATGTTGATCAGAATAATGCAGCGCTGATGGCCGATATTGCTTCCACCGGTCACGCAGATCGGTTTGTCCTGCTCGGTGAGCGTAAGGACGTTGCTGCCTGTTTCAAAGCCATGGATATTTTTTGCCTGCATTCATTCACCGAAGGCTTCCCCAACGTTCTTGGCGAAGCCATGAGTATGGCATTGCCTTGCGTCACCACCGATGTGGGCGATGCAGCATTCCTGTTGGGTGGATTGGGTCCGGTAGTGCCTGCACAGAATGCTCGGCGGCTATCCGAAGCATTCGTCTCGGTACTTTCTGCAACAGCGTCAGAGCGTGCCGCGATGGGGCAGAGCGTTTATAAGCGCATCGCCGAAAATTTCACAATGAAATGTACCGAGTATCAATACAAAGACCTATATCATCGCTTTCTTTCGAATCAGGGTGCCCAGTAAATGTGTGGTTTGAGCGGTATTTTCAGCTCGCGTAACGGCGAACTCGAGGCTGTTGTTCGGTTGATGAACACATCGCTCATTCATCGAGGCCCGGACGACAGCGGTGTGTGGGTTGACGAGAATGCGGGAATCGCCTTGGGGCATCGGCGTCTTGCAATTGTTGACCTCTCTGAAGCTGGGCATCAACCGATGCATTCCAGTTGCGGACGATTTGTCATCGTCTTCAATGGCGAGATCTATAACCATGGCGAACTAAGGCAAGCGTTGCATGACGATGGTCTTATCTCGACGGGCCTGAAAGGCCATTCGGACACCGAAGTGCTTCTGGCCGGGCTTGCGAGCTGGGGTGTTGAAAAGACCCTGAATGCATCGGTGGGCATGTTTGCGTTTGCGCTGTGGGACCGGCAAGAGCAGGTCCTGACGCTGGGCCGTGATCGTATGGGCGAGAAGCCGCTTTATTATGGCTGGCAGGATGACATCTTGCTCTTCGGCTCGGAGCTCAAAGCCATCAAGGCGTTTCCGGCGTTTCGCGCGGAAATTGATCGCAATGCGTTGACGCTGTTGCTTCGCCACAATTGCATCCCGGCGCCATACAGCATTTACAAAGGCATCGCCAAGCTTCAGAGCGGTCATTATGTTGTCCTGCCTCTGACTGATCTCTCTGCTGCGAAATCCGCTATCCCCCAGCCGTATTGGCGCCTTAATGACGCAGTGGCCAAAGGTCTTGCTGACCCGTTCACCGGCAGCCCCGAGGCGGCGACTGATCTGCTCGAGGCTCAATTGCGGTCGAGCATTGGTCAGCAAATGCTGGCCGATGTACCGGTGGGCGCTTTCCTGAGCGGAGGCGTGGACAGCAGCGCGGTTGTGGCCCTGATGCAAACCCAGAGCACCCAGCCGGTACGCACGTTCACCATCGGCTTCGATGAGGGAGGGTTCGACGAGGCGGTACATGCCAAGGCTGTGTCCAGGCACCTGGGCACCCAGCACACTGAGCTGTATGTACGTCCTCAGGACGCTGCAGCGGTAATACCGCGCCTGTCTTCCATGTATTGCGAACCTTTCAGCGATAGCTCGCAGATTCCCACCTTCCTTGTCAGTCAACTGGCCAGCCAACAATTGAAGGTTGTACTCAGTGGGGACGGCGGTGACGAATTGTTCGGTGGCTACAACCGGTACCTGAGCGCAAAAAAGATATGGTCGAAGATGCAGCATGTGCCGTCGTTCGCGCGACAGGCCAGCGCGAGCCTTTTACGATCGGTATCTCCCACCACGTGGGACAGTCTTTTCAACCTGGCAAAGCCGCTGCTTCCCAGCAGGTTTCATGTGAGCGGGCCTGGGGACAAGGCGCACAAACTGGCCAACGTGTTGAAGCTGGCGGACGGGCATGAATTCTACCTTCAACTGAACAGCCATTGGAGCGATCCGGCCAGCGTTGTCATCGGCGGTGAAGAGCCTGCGACAATGTTTACCGACGCATCCCGCTGGCCGAAGACCGATTCTTTCGAGCATTGGATGATGGCGATGGATGCTCAGACCTATATGTCGGATGACATCATGGTCAAGCTGGATCGGGCCTCCATGGCGGCGAGCATAGAAGGGCGTGTTCCCATGCTCGACCACCGAGTGGTCGAATTGGCGTGGCGTATGCCGCTTGATCTGAAAATCCGTAATGGTCAGGGGAAATGGCTGTTGCGTCAGGTCCTTTATCGCCACGTCCCGAAAGAGCTGATCGAGCGTCCCAAGCAAGGGTTTGGTATCCCGCTGGGTGAGTGGTTGCGCGGTTCTTTGCGCGAATGGGCCGAATCCCTCCTTGATGAAGCTCGCCTGGTCCGGGATGGCTACTTTCGGCCTGAGCCCATCAGGAAAATGTGGAGCGAGCATCTTCAGGGGCGAGGTAATTGGCAGTCTCACCTGTGGACCATCCTTATGTTCCAGGCGTGGTTGGATGAGCAGTGATGATTAAAACGTTGTTGTTTATAGTCAATGATCCGGGATTTTTTCTGTCCCATCGTCTGGCTGTTGCCAAAGGTGCGCAGGCGGCTGGCTATAAGGTTCATGTCGCCTGCATGCCAGGTGCTGCGGTTGCTGCAATCACGGCACAGGGTTTTGAGTTTCATCCTCTGCCGCTATCGCGCAGTGGCCGCAATCCGTTGGCGGAGCTGGGGCTGATGTTCACCATCTGGAAGTTGTTATGGCGCTTGAAACCAGATGTGCTTCACCTGGTGACCATCAAGCCGGTCCTTTATGGCGGCGTTGCTGCGCGCTTCGCTCCGGTTAAAGGCGTCGTCACGGCCATCTCCGGGTTGGGTTTCGTGTTTCTTTCCAAGGGCACCAAGGCTGCGCTGGTTCGGCGTCTGGTCAGTGCTTTTTATCGCCTGGCGTTGGGTAAGCGTAATCTGCGCTCGATCTTTCAAAACCCTGACGACCGAGACCTGTTGCTGGCGATGGGCGGGCTTACCGAGGCCAAGGTTGTGATGATTCGTGGCTCGGGTGTCGATCTGGCACTTTATGCGCACGTTCCAGAACCTCAGGGGCTACCTGTAGTCTGTCTCGCTGCGCGGCTTTTGCGCGATAAAGGCGTGGTGGAGTATGTTGAGGCTGCCAGGATATTGGCCAAGCGCGGGGTACAAGCCCGCTTTCAATTGATTGGCGATGTCGACCCTGGTAACCCTGCCACAGTCACCAGGGCTGAACTGGATGCGTGGCGCCAGGAGGGTATTGTCGAGTTGCTGGGATATCGCGACGATATTGCGCAACTGTTTTCAGACGCCAATATCGTAACCTTGCCCTCCTACCGTGAAGGGCTGCCGAAGGTGCTGGTTGAAGCTGCCGCCTGTGGTCGAGCTGTGGTTACCACCGATGTTCCCGGCTGTCGTGACGCAATTGACCCCGGCGTCACCGGGCTGCTGGTGCCGGTACGGGATGCACACGCGTTGGCCGATCAACTGCAACTGCTCATTGAAGATCCGGCGCTGCGGCGTCAGATGGGCGCTGCGGGTCGAGAACTGGCGGTACAGGCGTTTGCGATCGAAAAAATCGTGGAACAACATCTTGAGGTCTATCGTCAGTTGGAGCACACGGCTTGAATCATCAACACACATACTTCGTCACGGGTGCCAGCGGCTTCGTAGGTTCGGCAGTGGTCGAACGGCTGTCCTCGATGGCAGGTTGCACGGTGATGGCTCTGATTCGTCGCGATGGTGTTGCACTGCCGGCAACGGTCTCCCCGGTGAGAGCCGGCCCGGATTATCTGGCTGGCGAACCGCTTCCTCTTTGCGGTGTTGACGTTCTGGTGCACTGCGCTGCACGCGTTCACGTAATGTCCGATGCTTCCAGCGATCCGCTGACCGAATATCGCAAGGTCAACGTGGTGGGCACCTTGAAGCTGGCTGAACAAGCTGCGCAAGCGGGTGTGAAACGCTTTGTGTTCATCAGCTCGATAAAGGTCAACGGCGAGGGCACGCGTCCAGGGCAGCCTTACACCGCAGATGACGTCCCGGCTCCAGGCGATCCTTATGGCGTTTCCAAGATGGAAGCCGAGCAGCAACTTCGGTTGCTGGCGCAGAACACGGGCATGGAAGTCGTCATAATTCGTCCGGTGCTCGTTTATGGTCCAGGGGTCAAGGCCAATTTTCGCAGCATGATGAGTTGGCTGAACAAAGGTGTCGTGCTGCCTCTGGGCGCCATTGGCAACCAGCGCAGCCTGGTCGCACTGGATAACCTGGTGGACCTTATCGTAACTTGCATGACCCATCCGGCTGCGGCTGGCCAGACGTTTCTGGCCAGTGACGGTGAAGACCTCTCGACCACCCAGTTGCTCAGGCGCATGGGGGCGGCGCTGGGTAAGCCGGCACGACTGCTGCCGGTGCCAGCCATGCTGCTGGAGTGGGGGGCGGCATTGATTGGTCGCAAGTCTATCGGCCAGCGGCTGTGCGGGTCTTTACAAGTCGATATTACAAAGGCACGGGATCTGCTGGGGTGGGTGCCGCCCATGTCTGTTTCCGAAGCACTGAAAAAGACGGCGGCAAGTTTCAAGGAAGTTTGATTTAGAAGGAGGGTCCGTTCCCCGGACCGCCAATTGGAGCTGTGGATGATTCACTTATTGTGGCTTGCGCCCGTTGTGGCGGCCCTTGCACTTCTGCTTACCTGGATCCTGCGACGCTATGCGTTGGCAAACAGCATGATCGATATACCCAATGCCCGTAGCTCCCACTCCATTCCCACCCCCCGCGGGGGCGGTGTGGCGATCGTGTTGAGCTTCCTGATCGCACTGCCGATCCTGTATCTGGGAGACGAGATTTCACGCTCGGTTACATGGGCTTTGATGGGGGCGGGCGCTGCCATTGCGATCCTTGGGTTTCTCGATGATCACGGGCATGTCGCAGCAAGATGGCGTCTACTTGGCCATTTTGGTGCGTCCATCTGGGCACTTTTCTGGCTGGGCGGACTCCCTCCCATCAGCTTGCCTGGCATGGTCGTTGACCTCGGGTGGTTGGGTCACATACTCGCTGCGTTTTACCTGGTGTGGTTGCTCAACCTCTACAACTTCATGGACGGCATTGATGGGCTCGCCAGTATCGAAGCGTTGTGCGTCTGCCTGGGCGCCTGCCTGATCTATGCGGCGACGGGGAATCAGGCGCTCATCTGGGCTCCATTATTGTTGAGCATGGCAGTCCTGGGCTTTCTTTACTGGAACTTTCCGCCGGCGCGTATTTTCATGGGCGATGCCGGCAGTGGCTTTCTCGGCATCATCCTGGGCATATTTTCGCTGCAGGCAGCGTGGCAGGATATGGCATTTTTATGGGTGTGGTTGATACTGCTTGGCGTATTCGTTGTAGACGCCACCTTCACGCTTATCAGGCGCCTGCTGCGCGGCGACAAGGTTTATGAAGCTCATCGCAGTCATGCCTATCAATTCGCCTCACGTCAGGTTGGCCGACATTTGCCTGTCACCCTGGCGGTGCTCGCGATTAATTTATTATGGTTGATACCTATCGCACTTTCTGTGGCTTTATTGGGTCTCAATGGTTTGGCGGGTTTGCTTATCGCCTATATACCGCTGGTGCTGCTGGCTATCAAATACCGTGCGGGTGAGTTGGAAAAAACCGTCTCACCTTCGGCGTAATTCGCGTACAGAACAATAAGGCCATTCAAGTGTTCAATGCCGGTCATGCAGAGCAGGTCAGGAGCGTTAGAGGTGTTTAAAGGGTTATGAGTAAAATTCGATCTTACCTGCTGGCGCTTCCTCGCAGGCGCAAACGCATCCTGCAGGTCATCACAGATATCCTCCTGGTCTGGCTCGCCCTGTGGATGGCGTTTGTCGTGCGCCTAGGGGTGGATGACATGATCAACCCGGTGGCCCTTCACCAATGGTTGTTCCTCTGCGCTCCGGTTGTCGCTATTCCACTGTTCGTGCGTTTTGGCATGTACCGTGCTGTCATGCGGTACTTTGGCAACGACGCCCTGATTGCGATCATCAAGGCCGTCAGTCTTTCATCTTTGATTCTAGGTGTAGTGGTTTACTGGTACAGCAATCACCAGAACGTGGTGCCACGTTCCATCATCTTCAATTATTGGTGGCTTAGCTTGATCATGGTTGGCGGATTGCGTCTGGCCATGCGGCAGTACTTTCTGGGCGACTGGTTCGCTGCGGCTCAGCACGTGCCGTTCACCAGCCGTGACGACGGCTTGCCGCGGGTCGCGATCTACGGTGCAGGCGCGGCGGGCAACCAATTGGTGGCTGCGTTGCGCATGGGCCGAGTCATGCGTCCTGTCGCTTTTATCGACGACGATGACAGCATCTCTGATCGTGTCATCTCCGGGCTGCAAGTGTATAAACCCCGGCACATTCAACGCATGATCGACGCGACGGGCGCGCAGGAAATCCTGCTGGCAATTCCGTCTTCCAATCGTGGCAGGCGCCGCGAAATTCTCGGCTTCCTTGAAGGTTTCCCACTGCATGTACGCAGCGTCCCCGGCTTCATGGACCTTGCAAGCGGCCGTGTAAAGGTAGACGACATTCAGGAAGTGGATATTGCCGACCTGCTGGGGCGCGACGCCGTGCCGGCCCAGGAGGAGCTTCTGGAACACTGCATCAAGGGGCAGTCCGTGCTGGTCACAGGGGCGGGTGGTTCGATCGGTTCCGAACTCTGCCGACAGATCCTGTCACTGCAGCCCACCACCTTGTTGTTGTTCGAGCATAGTGAGTTCAACCTCTACAGCATTTTGTCGGAGCTCGAACAACGGATCGTTCGTGAATCGTTGCCGGTTCGTGTATTGCCCATACTCGGGTCAATACGCAATGAGGCGAAGTTGCTCGACATCATGAAAACCTGGAGCGTGGACACGGTTTACCACGCAGCCGCCTACAAGCACGTACCGATGGTCGAGCACAATATTGCCGAAGGTGTGCTTAATAATGTGATCGGTACCTTGAACACTGCCCAGGCTGCTCTGCAGGCCGGCGTGTTGAACTTCGTACTGATTTCAACCGATAAGGCGGTTCGCCCAACTAACGTGATGGGCAGCACCAAACGCCTCGCCGAACTGACACTGCAGGCCCTCAGTCGTGAACTGGCGCCGGTGTTGTTTGGTGACAGTGCCAATGTATCGCGCGTCAACAAGACCCGGTTCACCATGGTTCGCTTTGGTAATGTTCTAGGGTCGTCGGGATCGGTGATTCCGTTGTTCCACAAGCAGATCAAATCCGGCGGGCCGCTGACGGTCACTCACCCGAAGATCACGCGCTATTTCATGACTATTCCCGAGGCCGCCCAACTGGTGATCCAGGCTGGCTCCATGGGGCTTGGCGGAGATGTGTTCGTACTTGACATGGGGGAGCCGGTAAAGATTACCGAACTGGCGGAAAAGATGATTCATCTCTCCGGTCTTAGCGTTCGGTCCGAAAAAAATCCCCTCGGTGACATCGCGATTGAATTCACGGGATTGCGTCCTGGTGAAAAGCTTTACGAGGAGTTACTGATTGGTGACAACGTCGTTGCCACCCAGCACCCGATGATCATGAGTGCCAACGAAGATCACCTCTCCTGGGATCTGCTCAAGGACATGCTGACGCAACTGCTTGCCGCCGTAGAACAGCACGATTACACGCGCGTGCGTCAGCTCCTGAGGGACACCGTGAGCGGCTATTCCCCGGACGGCGAAATTGTCGATTGGATCTATCAGCAACGCCGCTTGGAACCCTGAGAAAACACCTTGTTACTCAGCCATTTTTGACGTTCTCCAAAGATCTTCTAATTTGAAAAAGCAGCTTCGGAAAGCTGCTTTCTCTTTTTAGATGTCATGGAGTGTCACCAATGCAAAACGCCTACATTTCCGCTCTCGTCTTTACCCTGCTTACAAATTTCTCACTTGCAGCAACAGCTGCTCCTGCACCCTCCCTCTACGTTGCTTCACCAATCCCGGTCGCTGCTCAGGTAGAAATCGCTGCGCAAAATGCCAAGGTCAATCTCAACACTGCCGACGCGCAAACGTTGCGACTCAACCTGTTTGGTATTGGTGCAGCCAAAGCCAAAGCGATTGTGGCTTATCGAGAAAGCAATGGGCCTTTCACAGCTGTAGATGAACTGCTTGAGGTGAAGGGAATAGGCAAAGCGCTAATGGAGAAAAACCGCGACAGATTGGAGATCAAATAACCCAATCAAACAGGCCGGTCATCGACCGGCCTGTTCCCGACTATAGTGGAGCTTTCTTAAGTGAAATTTCCCTACAGCCCGCAGCCGCAATCAGAAGCAGGAACGCAGGTGCGATAACCAGGGGTCTCTGAACAATCGACAATATCAATAGCAGCGAAAAAGCCATGCCATTGAAGTTCAAGAGCACTCTATGCCTCAGCGCAAAGCCCAACAGCGTCAGTACGAAGAATGCTGTGCCTAGAATGCCCGAGTGAAAGATGATTTTTTTGAAGCTGGCGGAGCCGCTGTCGTCTTCCTTCTCGCTGCCAAACATGAGTGAGCGCGCATCGGACGATTCCCACTCAGAAAATAGCTTGTTGAAGCCATCGGTATTGCGATTGTCTCCTGCGAGCCCCTCCGACTTATAGGCGAAGCGGTCATACATCACGGTCTTCAAATAATCATTTTGTGCAGACAGAATGACGAGTGCCACCATAACGCTTAATAGCACTATGTTACGTTTGTTACCGCGCACCGCTTCGATGGCGAAGTAAGCCAGGCTTAATATGAAAAACGCCATGGACAAACTTAGAATTCCGGAAATGAATATGATGAAGTTGCTGCGTGACCTCAGGTTGAACCTGTCTGCCGCCAGCAGCAGGGCAGCGAAGGTACCCAGCGCACCAGGCTCATCGAAAAAACCAAAAAACCGATAAAATGGATTGTCCAGCATATAGTCCAAAACCACGGTCATAGGGTAAACAAAATAGCCTACGCCATTTTGGGCTTTGAGTTGATCGGGAATTTTGTACTCAGGCAGAGGGCCCAGTAAGAATAATTTATTGTCACCGGTCAGATGATGCAAAAACCAGATGCATATACCGGGAAGCAGAAGAATGGCGATCAGCCGTTTTGATTTACGAAAAATATTCAAGATTTCGTTTGAGGGTATGCAATAAAAAACAAAATAGCCGGCCATGAAATATAAGCAGCCTAGAATACTGGCGCCGTAAAAATAGTAAAACAGGAAAACCATTACGGAGAAAAGCAGGCCAGAAAAGTATTCGCGTAGCGCAATATCTTTCTTGAGGAAAAAAAGCACCAGGCACACACCTGCGATCAGGGCCTGAAATTGAGGTGTATACCCCCAGATATAGAAAGGGTTCAATGCAATGACGATCCAGGTTGCCATCGCCCAGAGATAGGTTTTTTTTTGCAGCGTGAGACGCGTTTCTGAAATTTCAATCATCGATCAACCCGACATATAATCAGCGCCAATGCCAGCAATTTTTTGAAGCTCAAGTCGCCCAGAAGCGATCGAGTAATATATTTCAATGCGCCGCTATAATCCTTCTTTACCTTGTGCAGGTGCCGGGCGTATGAATAGTACAGGTTGCTTTTGCCTTTTTTTATAGCACTGTACAGTTCGGGGAAATAAAACTCGCACAGTGCCAGTGAAACCAGGCTGTCATCCAGGTAGCCCATATTTGACGCATGGCTCTGATGCACGCGGTATTGCGTCAGCGGTGTTTTTAATATGTAGATATCGCCTTTGCTGGCGATATGGTAGTAGAACAGGCTGTCTGATGCTTTAGGCAAGCGATAGTCGTAGCCAGAGGCTGGAATTCGATCAGCCCTCACCATAAAGCCCGGCACGGGCACCAGGGAGTTATTGGAGGCGATCAACTCATCGAGCCTGTAAACAGGGTTGTGTTTATTGAATTTGTCTTTCTGTATTTTTACCGCACGTCCCTGTCCGTCAATAACCTGCACATAGGACCCGCAGATGGAGAACTCAGGATGTTGCTCCAGGAACTCGACCTGTTGACTAATTCGTCCAGGCAGCATCAAATCATCGCCCGCAAACATGGCGACATATTTGCCTTTTGCAAGACGCAAGCCCGCATTGCAATTACCTGTTATCCCCTGGTTAGCGGAAGCAAGGTTAAGTATTATTTTTTCAGGGTTGGCGGCATGCATCTCCTGGAGAAGCGCGTCGGTACCATCTTTGGAAGCGTCATCACTGATGATAATTTCAATATTTGTGTAATCTTGCGATAAGATTGATTGAATGCACTCTTTGATATAGTTCGATTGGTTGTAAACGATGACCACAACGCTGACGAGTGGTTGTTCAGATAAGGGCAGCATCACGCTTGACTTAAGGCTCAATTAATTTTCCGCCATACGAAGAAATACAAAAATACCCAGTAGGCCATGTAGTTTACGCAGTAGCCCATTGTCGCCCCGATCAGACCGTAGGCGTTGGAGAATGCCACGACCAGTAGGCATAGTGTTATGGAGAAAATGATTTCAGAGATGATGAACTCTTTGATCATCGCCCGGCTAACCATCAAGTAGGATAAAATCCAGCTGCCTATTTTCATGGTGTCGCCAACCAGTTGCCACGTAAACAACGGGCGCATGGGTGCGAATTCCTTGGTAAACAATATCCAGATAATAAGGTCGCGAAAAACAAAAACGCCCAGCGACAGCAGCGCGGCCGCAGGCAGAATTATTTTATAGCCGGACATCACTTCGTGTTTGATCTGGCTGGCCGAAGTCAGTTCCGACAGCTTGGGCAGGTAATACACGCTCAGTGTCATTGTGACCACCATCATGTATGCACCGCTTAGCCGAGTCATCGCCTCCCAATAGCCAGCGGCTTCGGCGCTCAAGGAGTCATTCAGATAGGTCCTGATAAACAGGGAGCTCAGCGGAACGCATATGGCAGAGCACAGCGCCATAAATGTAAATCCGGTGAGTTTCCTCAGCGCACTGCGATCAAACTCGAAGGCAAATATACCGAGCCTGAACCAACTGGTTTTCAAGCAAACGCCCAATGTGAACAAACAGGCGATTGACTGATAAGACACCAGAGCAATGAGTGCCCCAAGAAAGTCGAAGCAATAAGCCAGGACCGCAGTAAAGAGCAACGAAAACAGGCTGCCCAGAATATTTGCGATCACATAGCCCTTGATCTCCTTCTTGCCGTTGAGTATGGCCAGGAGCAACGTGTTCACTACCATCGGCAACAGCCCGATGGCGAACACAATGAAAAGGTTGCTGTAGGCCCTGTCCCCGAGAAAAAACTCTGCGAGCTCTTTATCAAACACAATAATAAATATCGCACTGATGAGACTGCCCGATAACGCGATGCTGAAAGCCGTGCGCCAGACCTTCTCCTGCTTTAAAGCATCCTCTCCATACTCCGCGGTGTATTTGGTAACGCCGGTGCTGACCGCGCCACTCGCGAATGTCGAGAAAATCTGTACCGCATTTTGAAGCTGGCCTATGAGCGCGTAGCCCGAAGGACCGGTATAGATCGCGAGCACCTTATTTATGCCGAGCAGCGTAAATATTTTTACCAGCGACGCTATACCGCTCAACAGGCTTGTTTTTATCAGCTTCATGACGATACGTAGGCGTTGCACACTTCGATGACGTGCGAAACTTCATCATCACTGATTGTGGGATTCAACGGCAGACTCACCACTGTGTCGTGGATGTTCTCGGTGATCGGGAAGCTTTCAGTCGTCATACCGCGCAACGCCACTTGTTTGTGCGGAGCGGTGGGGTAATGGATTTGTGCTTGCACACCGTTATCGGAAAGATGGGACATGAACCCGTTGCGGTCGTCACATCGGATGACGAACAAGTGCCAGGCCTGGCTTTTGCCATCAGCCAGGTTCGGCAGCGTGATCAATCGATTATCGATGTTAGCAACGTAGTTCGCTGCAATCGCTCGCCGGCGGGCGTTTTCGTTATCGAGGTGCTTGAGCTTGACAGAGAGTATCGCCGCCTGCAGTTCGTCCAGTCGGCTATTGATCCCCGCATAACGATGTTGATATTTCGCCTCGCTGCCGTAGTTGCCCAAGGATCGAACAATGTCGGCAAACTCAGCATCATTGGTAGTGATCCCGCCGCCGTCGCCCAGCGCACCCAGGTTTTTCCCGGGGTAGAAACTGAAGCCTGCAGCATCTCCGAAGGCTCCTGCCTTCCTTCCGAAAGCCTCTGCGCCGTGTGCCTGCGCGGCATCTTCCAGAACCAGCAGACTATGAGCCTTGGCGATGTCATTGATTTTGTCCATTTCGGCCAATTGACCGTAAAGATGGACAGGTAACAAGACCTTGGTTTTTTCACTGATCCTGTTTTGAATTTGTCGGTGATCGATATTGTATGTGTCGAGGCATGGCTCCACTAGAACGGGTGTCAACCCACTTTCAATGATGGCCAGAATGCTAGCAATGTAGGTATTGGCTGGGACGATGACTTCATCGCCATCGTTAACCCGGCCTTGCTCTTTCCAGGCGCGCAGGGAAAGGGTGAGCGCGTCCAGGCCATTGCCCACACCGATGCAGTACTGGGTACCACAGTACGCTGCAAATGCCTGTTCAAACTGTTCGAGTTCTTCGCCCTTGATATACCAGCCGGACTTTATCACGCGCTCGGCGGCGGCCAGAATTTCTGCCTGGTATTGATCGTTGACTTGCTTCAAATCCAAAAACTTAATCATTCAATTCCAGCCTGTAAAAATCATGCACGATAGCCCGGGCGCTGAAGCTCTCTTTTTGTGCGATCAGCCCGGTGTTCAAGTAAAGCCCGCCACGCTCAGTCGAGATGCCGAAGCTGAAATACGCTTTGTCCGAGCGCTTGGCTTCATCAATGCAGCTTGCCAGGGTCAGATCGAGTGCCCCCGATTCCCTGCCGACTTCGTTTGCCGCGATGTATTGAGTATGCAAGACCTGCTCATAAGCAAATAGCAGCACACCACATATCAACTCTCCATCCTTGCGCACGACCCTCAGACGGATGTTTTCAGGAAAGCGCTCGTGGAGCAGAGCCATTTCATCGATCGAGTGAGTAGGTGTGGCACTGTGCTTCGATAGCACGCTGGAAAGCAGTGCGTGATAGGCCGACCAGTCCGTGGACTCCTCTACGCACAGACCGTTCTTCTTCGCTCTTGCAATCAACCATTTTCGGCCTTTTGAAAACTTGGGCTCTCGCTCCATATCAATGACGCTGGATATATCTCGCCGGAATAAGGTGGCGCCAACGATATTCAGCGCATACAAGTCTTCTTGAGCCGGGTGAGTGGCGAATATGTAAGGAATTGACTTGTATTCAAGGCGGCTGACAGTCTTTTCTTTCAGGAAGACTTTGAGCGTCTGCAGTATCTCAAGAACCTTCTCTGCTTTGACCTTGTGCGAAAGTATCAAGCCGCCGAACGTCAAACCTCCATGTGAATACACAACATTGTCCACAATGTTGGCGGGCAACACGGCAAGGAGTTGATCTTCTTCTTTGAACAGCAGAGAGAAGTCATTAAAGCGATCGGCGTGGTAATCCATGAAGGGGCGTTCGAAGATAAACAGCGGTGTCTTGCTGGTTCTGACGAACTCATTCCATTGGCTCTCGGCGTCTTGCTGATAAAGCTCGCAAATCACCATTGAACCAACTCCATCAGGCCAATACCTTCAACGCCCATATTGTTGCCATTGTAAAAAGCATAGACTTTATCCGCCGTGACACACAGGCGCGGATAGCACAGGTGCTGGTCGTCAAATCCTGCGTGCTCTGAAAGTGACATGCCTAATTCGTCATCCTTGCGCGTCCAGTTGATGCCGTCTTCGGAGTAGGCAACGCCTGGGAAATAATCCTTGCCGGTAATTCCGCCTTTTGTATAGAACATCATATAGCGACCGTTTATCTTGTAAACGGAGGGCCTGCCTATTCTATATTCATCACCTTCATTGTCGATGCAAAGATGATGGGGCCCTGGAAAGGAGATACCGTCAGGCGACTCTGTGTACCAGATGTTATAACGAGGGTATTGAACGCCGTTTATATCACACCAGCCATCTCCCAATGCATACCAAACCTTCCAACGCTCTTCGTCGTAGATCGCAGTATGTATTGCGCGGATCGTACGACCTTGGTGTACGCGATCAAGTACAGGCGCTTCAGAAACCCGGTCGAACCGAAGTCCGTCCTGGCTGGTCGCCAGGCCAGTGAAGGCAAGGAACTTCGCTTTTTTGACGATCTGGAAACCAACGTAGTACATTCTGATGGTGTCGCCATCGCGCACCACATCGCCCATGATGACGCCGTTATCGTCGAAACATCCGGGGCCACCCTCAGTCAATACTGGCTCTTTGCTAACACCCAGCACCTTGCGTGGGTCATGTGATGACACATCTACATAACCTATGCGGCTGACGCCGGCCTTGTCTCGAAACCCGGCATAAATTCTGATGACGTCCGGGTTCAATAAAAAAGGTGTTGGTGTAAGCGCTGAGTTCTCTGCCCAATCAGGAAGCTGGGTTCGAGCATCGAAGATCTGGCCTATCTTTTTCCAAAGCATGTCAATACCCTACAATTTAACTTTAAGACTGCTTTTTTTCGGCAGCATCTGCGCGGGCGAGCCATAATAAATTCGCTCTGGCTCCGGCAGGTTTTTATTAACCAGGGTGCCGGAGGCAATCACGCAGTCTTTGGGGATGCTGATGCGATCATTCAGTGTCGAATTGACACCGAGGAAACAGGATTCGCCGATATCGCAATAGCCTGACACCACGACATGTGAAGAGAGAAAGCAGTTGTCATTGATACGTGAACGATGCCCTATATGATTGCCGCTCCAGAGAATCACGTTGTTCCCAATCGATACGAAAGGTTGAACTGTATTATTCTCGAAGATAAAGCAGTTTTCACCGATTTCAGCATTGTGCCACACGAACGCACGCGAACTGATGTAGCTGGCGCACGTATAACCTTTGGACTTGACCATCTCATAGAGACGGGTTCTCAGTCGATTGAGTTGTGAGGCCGGTATCGCGACGAAGACTTCATAGTCGGCGGGCGGATATGTGGTTTCGATTGATTCCAGCGCTACAATGGGGAGATCGTACAGCGTGGTATTTTCGAGGTATTCCTTCTCGACGGAAAAAGCGCAGACCTGAAAATCAGAGTCATGTGTAAAGTACTCATAAGCAATCATGGCGAACTCACCCGCCCCAACGATTATCAGCTTTTTAGACATGCTTGCTCCTCAAGAAAAGTCTCATAAGATCTTATATAGTCGGATTCTTCATAATGTTCACTTGCCAGCACCAGCAATACGCAGTCAGGGCTGAAGTCATGCATTTCCCGCCATACCATACTCTCGATAACCAGCCCGCGTGTAGCGCTGTGCATAATGGTTTCTTCGCGAACAGTTCCATTGTCCAACACCATCTTGCAGGTGCCGGATACGCAGATCGCAATTTGCTTTAAATTTCGATGGGCATGAAAACCCCTGCTGATGCCGGGGGCTGTAGCATAGATGTAATAAACACGCTTTATTTCAAAAGGGATGATCTTGTCGACGCCAACTTCAATGGCAATCAGCTCCCCTCGGTTATCGCCCAGTCGCTCAAAATCCAGCCATCTGATCAATTCCATTTCACCCTCCATGCCTCATAATTTATGCTGTTTACCCGCACTGACGAGCCATGATAGTTAGGCAAATAAATTCAATTTCATACCCATACATGTCACTTCCGTTACTAACGTCGACCCCTTTACTGCCGCGACAGGGCCACCGTAGGCAGCACGCCACCTGTGTAGTTGCAAAGAGTCAGGTCCGTTCGGTTTCAGCGTCTCTCATCGAAAGGGGGCTCTCTGGTTCACCGTGCATCTGCGTAACTCGACACAAAGTGGCTTTGGATTGGCAACCCTAGCCATAGCTTGAAAAAGGTCGATTATGTCACGGGGTATGGTAAATACCCATACAAAAGCGGTTGCCGATCTCACTTTAAAACCCTTCAGTCCTGATACTGCGCACAGCGCTGGCATGAATGGTGATTATCTCTTATGCAGAAAATTCCCAAGTCGAGGCGTCCATCATGTACAAAAACTACCCACCCGCTTACCAGGTCAGCAAAGGCTCCGCGCTGCAGGTCGACATCGCCTTCTACGAACGAATCCGCAATCGTGCCGACCTGCGCACCCTGATCAACCACTTCGAAGTCCCAATCCGCACAGGACGCGCATGGAACGTCCCCGCCGGTCACGTCTTCCGTGTCACCACTCCGGTAGGCCCGCAAGTAGGCGACTTCAACGTCTGGAATGCTCACGACCCGCGCGAGCGCCTGTGGGCGGCACGCACCCGTCAATTGCAGGGCGCCCATGTCAGCACTCACGACCGACTATGGTCAAACCTGCCCTTTCTAAGGCCCCTGGTCACCATCACCGACGACAGCCTGGCCGGCTACGGTATCGATGAACACGGCGGCCGTCTGCACGATCTGCTCGGCACGCGTTGCGATCCCTATGTGAACCGCATGCTGACCGGCGAGGATTTCCATCATCACTGCCACTCGAACCTGACCCGTGCAATATTGCCCCACGGCCTGACAGAATTCGACGTGCACGACGTGCTGAATATTTTCCAGTGCACCGGGCTTAATCACGATGACCTCTATTTCATGAAAGCCTGCCCGGCGCAGAAGGGCGACTACCTTGAGTTTTTCGCCGAGATTGACCTGTTGTGCGCGCTATCGACGTGCCCGGGTGGAGATTTGTCGTTGCCGATGTGGGGGCCGCAGGCGCAGGACCCGCTGACGGTGTGTCGTCCTTTGGGCGTCGAGATCTACAGGCTGGAGGATGAGCTGCTGAGCGGCTGGAGCCAGCCGGAACGTGCTGCCTATAAAGGTCAGCACGGTTTGCATATTGCCGGGGCGGAGTGGGAGTAAACCCGGTTCAGCGGTCCTGCGCTTCCTTGGCATCCGCTTGCGCATTGCGCTGGGCCACGCGCTTGCGTTGTTCGTCGGTGAGTTCCACCTTGTTGGCGCTGTCACGCAGCATCATGAGGCCACCGACGATCGACCCGATCGCTACTACCATAATCAACCACGCATACCACGGCATAACGCTCTCCTTGAGGCAGATCGCCGTGGGAGAATTTTCCCACGGTAATAACTGCTTTGAGTGACGGGCTTTCTGAGTAGTTCAGTGTAGGCCCGTTCTGCCTCCCACGTCTTATAGGCCGGTCAGCATTGCGTCCGCCGGCGCATCGGCGCGGTCTTGTGCGGTCAATTGGAAGTACACGAAGCCGACGGCCATGAAGCCGAGGAAGATAAGCCCGATCAACGTGTTGAACCAGGCCATCGCGACCAGGCATACCACGGCCAGCACCAGTGCGATGCCGGGCACCAGTGGATAGCCCGGCGCGCGGAAGGTGCGCTCCAGCAGCGGTT
Organism: Pseudomonas sp. MH9.3; assembly: GCF_034354675.1. Taxonomy (NCBI): domain Bacteria; kingdom Pseudomonadati; phylum Pseudomonadota; class Gammaproteobacteria; order Pseudomonadales; family Pseudomonadaceae; genus Pseudomonas; species Pseudomonas sp. MH9.3. The sequence continues at coordinate 5,428,770 of NZ_CP133785.1, forward strand.
CGGTCTTGCGCAGTTTGAACAGGCTGAGCATGCTCATGATGTACATGACGATTGCGCCGAACACAGCCATGGTGATCATCGCGGCGGTCAGGGTCATGCCGCCGAGGTTGATCAGGCCGTCACTGTAGATGGCCGCGATGCCGACGACGCCGCCGGCGATGATTGCGCGGTGCGGTGTCTGAAAACGCGACAGTTTGGCGAGGAAGGAGGGCAGGTAACCGGCGCGCGCCAGGGCGAAGAACTGCCGCGAGTAGCCGAGGATGATGCCGTGGAAGCTTGCCACCAGGCCGAACAGGCCGATCCACACCAGCATGTGCAGCCAGCCGGAGTTGTCGCCCACTACGGTTTTCATGGCTTGGGGCAGCGGGTCGTTGATGTTCGCCAGGGTGCGCCAGTCACCCACGCCGCCGGCGAAGAACATCACGCCCATGGCCAGAATCACCAGAGTGAGGATGCCACTGATGTAGGCCTTTGGAATGGTGCGCTTTGGGTCTTTCGCTTCCTCGGCTGCCATGGCTGCGCCCTCGATGGCGAGGAAGAACCAGATGGCGAAGGGGATCGCCGCAAACATCCCGGCAATCGCCGGTGCGCCAAACGTATCGGACCCCGCCCAGCCATTGAGGGCGAAGTTGCTGAAGCTGAACGCGGGGGCGACCACGCCCATGAACACCAGCAGCTCGGCGACGGCGAGTACGCACACCACCAGTTCGAAGGTGGCGGCGAGTTTCACGCCAAGGATGTTCAGGCCCATGAACACGATGTAAGCGCCGACGGCCGCGTGTTTCGGGTCCAGGGCCGGGAACTGCACGTTCAGGTAGGCGCCGATGGCCAGGGCGATGGCAGGTGGCGCGAATACGAATTCGATCAGGGTCGCGAGGCCGGCGATCAAACCACCTTTTTCACCAAAGGCGCGGCGGCTGTAGGCAAAGGGGCCGCCAGCGTGAGGAATCGCGGTAGTGAGTTCGGTGAAACTGAAGATGAAGCAGGTGTACATCGCGGCGACCATCAATGACGTCACCAGGAACCCGAGGGTGCCGGCCACGCCCCAGCCATAGCTCCAGCCGAAGTACTCCCCGGAAATCACCAGCCCGACGGCAATACCCCATAAATGCAGGGTGCCCAAGGTGGGTTTGAGGTGTGTGTTCATTGTGCTGCGCTCCTTGAACGGTTTGGAATGATTCAAGGTGTTGCAGCGGGCATGCCAGCATGAAAATCATGGTCGTAAAGTGGCGCATCCGTCGTATCGGGGACGGTTTGGTGTTTGAACATACTCACCACTGCACCAGGCAGGTGCAGTGGTGCCTTGGCCGGCGCCATCGCGGGCAAGCCCGGCTCCCACAGGTAACCGCATTCCAATGTGGGAGTCGGGCTTGCCCGCGATGAGGCCCGTTCAAGCAATGCAAACCCGCGGTGTAAACCCCGCATAAACCCACTCTTTACGCCGTCTTTACGCCCCGCCCACGCCCTCGCTCTCGTTCCTTTACACCACTCCTGCGGACAATTGCTCCACACGCGGCACTCGCCGCACAACGGAGAGACTTCCATGAGCGTTCTGGACGGGGTGTCACTGCTATTGGCCGTGGCGCTGTTCATTTATCTGCTGGTTGCGCTGTTACGCGCGGATCGGAACTAGGAGTTGGGCATGCACAGTTATGACTATTGGCTGATCATTGCCTTCTTTGCCGTGGTGCTGGTACCGGCACCCTTGCTCGGGCGTTTTTACTACAAGGTGATGGAAGGCCAGCGCACCTGGCTGAGCCCTGTGCTGGGGCCGGTGGAAAGAGCCTGCTATCGCCTGTCCGGCGTGGATGACCAACAGGAACAGAGCTGGCAGAAATACACGCTGGCCTTGCTCGCGTTCAACCTCGCGGGTTTCCTGCTGTTGTTCGCGATCCTGCTGTTTCAGGACTACCTGCCGCTCAATCCGCAGAAACTGCCGGGTCAGGAGTGGACGCTGGCCTTCAATACGGCGGTCAGTTTCATGACCAACACCAACTGGCAGTCCTACAGCGGTGAGGCGTCCCTGAGCTACCTCAGCCAGATGGCCGGCCTGACCGTGCAGAACTTCGTCAGTGCGGCCACGGGGCTGGCAGTCCTCGTCGCTCTTTGCCGTGGGATCGGTCGCAAATCCACCGCGACATTGGGTAACTTCTGGGTCGACATGACCCGCGCCACCCTCTACGGCCTGCTGCCGTTGTGCCTGGTGCTGGCGCTGTTCCTGGTGTGGCAGGGCGTGCCGCAAACCTTCGCCCACTACGTCGATGCCGTGACCCTGCAAGGCGTGGATCAAGTGATTCCGCTCGGTCCTGCGGCCAGCCAGATTGCGATCAAGCAACTGGGCACCAACGGCGGCGGTTTCTTCGGCGTCAACTCGGCGCACCCGTTCGAGGACCCGACCGCCTGGGCCAATCTGTTCGAGCTGGCGGCGATCATCCTGATTCCGGTGGCGCTGGTGTTCACCTTCGGCCACTACGTCAAGGACCTGCGCCAGAGCCGCGCGATCCTCGGCTGCATGCTCGCGCTGTTCCTGATCGGTGGCGCGACCTCGCTGTGGGCCGAATACCAGCCCAACCCCACCTTGAACAACCCCGCCGTGGAGCAGACCGCACCGCTGGAAGGCAAGGAAGCGCGCTTCGGCACCACCGGCACCGTGCTCTGGTCGGTGACGACTACGGCGGCGTCCAACGGTTCGGTCAACGGTATGCAGGACAGCCTCAATCCGTTGAGCGGCATGGTGGCGCTGGTCAACATGATGGTCGGCGAAGTGATCTTCGGCGGCGTCGGCGCCGGTATGTACGGCATGCTGCTCAACGTGCTGATCGCAGTCTTCCTCGCCGGCCTGATGATCGGCCGCACGCCTGAATACCTGGGCAAGAAACTCCAGGCCAAGGAAGTGCAACTGCTCGTGGTGACCCTGCTGGTGATGCCGGTTGGCGTACTGGTGCTGGGCGCCATCGCCGCCAGCCTGCCAGGCCCGGCCGGTGCAATCAGCAACCCCGGACCCCATGGTTTCAGCCAGTTGCTCTACGCCTACACCTCGGCCAGTGCCAACAATGGCTCGGCGTTCGGCGGCTTCAGTGGCAACACGCCATTCCATAACCTGATGCTGAGCCTGGGCATGTTGATCGGCCGCTTCGGCTACATCCTCCCGGTACTGGCCCTGGCCGGCAGCCTGGCGATGAAGAAGACCGCGCCGATTGGCCAGAACAGCTTTCCCACCCACGGCCCGCTGTTCGTGACCCTGTTGACCGTGACCATTTTGCTGGTGGGCGGCCTGACGTTCCTGCCGACGCTGGCATTGGGCCCTATCGCTGAACACCTGAGCATGGGCTTCTGAGGGATATGAAAATGAATATGCCTGCAAACAACGCGGCCCCGGTCAAACCCCAGGAACCCGCCAAAACCGCAATCTCCGCGCTGTGGCGCCCGGCGCTGGTCCAGGCCTTCGTCAAGCTCGACCCACGGCAACTGCAACGCTCGCCGGTGATGCTGGTGGTCGAATTGACGGCCATCCTCACCACCGTGCTGTGCTTCGTGCCCGACACCGCTGTGCCTACCTTTGTCGCCGCGCAGATTGCGCTGTGGCTGTGGTTCACCGTGCTGTTCGCCAACTTCGCCGAAGCGCTGGCCGAAGGGCGTGGCAAGGCCCGCGCCGACAGCCTCAAGGCCGGCAGTGAAGGCCTTGGCGCACGGCGCAAAGAGGCCGATGGCACCTTCAAGATGGTACCCGCTGCCAGCCTGCGCAAGGGCGACGTGGTGCGCGTGGTCGTCGGTGAAATGATCCCCGGCGACGGTGAAGTCATCGAAGGGATCGCCGCAGTCAACGAAGCCGCGATCACTGGCGAATCCGCCCCGGTCATCCGCGAATCCGGCGGCGACCGTTCGGCCGTCACCGGCAATACGCGGCTGGTGTCCGACTGGCTGCTGGTGCGCATCACCGCCAACCCCGGCGAATCCACCCTCGACCGCATGATCGCCCTCGTGGAAGGCGCCAAGCGCCAGAAAACCCCTAACGAGGTGGCACTGGACATCCTGCTGATCGGGCTGACCCTGATCTTCCTGATGGTCGTGGTCACCCTGCAGCCGTTTGCCCACTTTGCCAATGGCAGCTTGCCCCTGGTGTTCCTCGTCGCACTGCTGGTGACGCTGATCCCTACCACCATTGGCGGTTTGTTGTCGGCCATCGGTATCGCCGGCATGGACCGTCTGGTGCGCCTCAATGTGATCGCCAAGTCCGGCCGCGCCGTGGAAGCGGCGGGGGACGTGCATGTGTTATTGCTGGACAAGACCGGCACCATCACGTTCGGCAACCGCCGGTGCTCGGCGGTGGTCGCCGCGCCAGGCGTCAGTGGCCGCGAGGTGGCCGAAGGTGCCTTGTTCGCGTCCCTGGCGGATGACACGGCGGAGGGCAAATCCATCGTCGAATACCTGCGCGCCTTGCACCCCCAGGCCGAACCGTCGCTGGATGAATTGACCGCCGTGCCGTTCAGTGCCGAAACCCGCCTGTCCGGTGTCGACTACCAGGGCCGCGTATTTCGCAAAGGCGCGGTGGATTCGTTGCTGGCGTTTATCGGTTTGCAACGCAGTGACCTGTTACCGGCGCTCTCGCGGGAAATCGACAAGATCGCCCAGAGCGGTGGCACGCCGTTGCTGGTGTGTGCCGACGGCAAACTGCTCGGCGCGATCCACCTCAAAGACGTGGTCAAACCCGGTATCCGCGAGCGCTTCGCCGAGCTGCGCAAGCTGGGCATCCGCACCGTGATGGTCACCGGCGACAACCCGCTGACGGCCGCCGCGATTGCCGCCGAAGCCGGCGTGGACGACGTGCTGGCCGAGGCCACCCCGGAGAAAAAACTCGCGCGCATCCGCCTCGAGCAAAATGACGGGCGCCTGGTTGCCATGTGCGGCGACGGCGCCAACGACGCTCCGGCGCTGGCCCAGGCAGACGTCGGCATGGCGATGAACGATGGCACCCAGGCCGCCCGTGAAGCGGCCAACATGGTCGACCTCGACAGCGATCCCACCAAGCTGCTGGACGTGGTGCAGATCGGCAAGGAATTGCTGGTGACCCGAGGCGCGCTGACGACGTTCTCCATCGCCAACGACGTGGCCAAGTACTTCGCCATCCTGCCCGCGCTGTTCGCCGCGATCTACCCGCAGTTGGGCGTGCTCAACGTGATGCACCTGCAGAGCCCGCAGAGCGCGATCCTTTCGGCGATTGTGTTCAACGCGCTGATCATCGTAGTGCTGATTCCCCTGGCCCTGCGCGGTGTGCGCGTGCAGGCTGCGAGTGCGGCGGCGTTGCTGCGGCGCAACCTGCTGATCTACGGCCTGGGCGGCCTGCTGGTGCCGTTCGTGGGCATCAAGGCGATCGACATGCTGCTGACGGCGTTGCACCTGGTGTAACGCTCGCCTTCCCGACTTAATGAGGATTTGACCATGACTAACATGATCCGCCCGGCTTTGAGCCTGTTGGTGCTGATGACCCTGATCACCGGCGTCGCCTATCCGCTGGTGGTCACCGGTGTGGCTCAGGTGGCGTTCCCCGCCCAGGCCAACGGCAGTCTGGTGCGCGATGCCAGCGGCAAGGTGCGCGGCTCCAGCCTGATCGCCCAGGACTTTACCGGCGATGGCTGGTTCCACCCACGGCCTTCGGCCGGGGCTTTCGCCACGGTATCCAGCAGCGCCAGTAACCTGGGCCCAAGCAACCCGGCGCTGGCGACGCGCGTGTTCGACGACGCGACCAAGCAGCAGGTGCCAGGCCAGGGCCCGGTGCCGCTGGCCTCGTTGACCACCTCCGGCAGCGGCCTGGATCCGCACTTGCCACCGCCGGCGATTGCCTATCAACTGGCGCGGGTGGCCGCGGCGCGAAATGTGCCGGTGGCGACCCTGCAGCGCTTGCTGGATGAACACATCGAAAGCCCGTTGGTGGGCCCGCCGGTGGTGAACGTCCTGGCCCTGAACATGGCCCTGGAAAAGTTGTAGGCAGCGCCGCCGTGATCGCGGGCAAGCCCTAATGCCGTTCAGTTAAGGAAAATGTGTGGGCTTATTGTGGCGAGCGGGCTTGCCCCGCGTTGGGGTGCGAAGCGCCCCCAATCGAGCAAAACGCGGTGTACCTGATACGGCTCAGCGCCTGGCTTTGGGGCTGCTGCGCCGCCCAACGCAGGACAAGCCTGCTCGCCACAGGGAATCTGCGCTTAACTGAACGGCATTAGGGCTTCCCGCGATAAGGCCGTAAAAGCCCCTCCATAAACACCTGAAGGAACCCTGAAGCATGAGCGACTCCGGCCGCGCCGACGCCCTGTTAGCCGATCTGCCCCGGGATGGCCGTGGCCGACTGAAAGTTTTTCTCGGCGCCGCGCCCGGTGTGGGCAAGACCTACGCCATGCTCCAGGCCGCCCATAGCCAACTGCGCCAAGGCGTGCGACTGATCGCCGGGGTGGTCGAAACCCATGGCCGCGCCGAGACCGAGGCCTTGCTCGGCGGCCTGCCGCAACAACCGTTGCTGCGCAGCGAATACCGCGGCGTGATGCTCGAAGAAATGGACCTCGACGGCTTGCTCGCGGCCCGGCCCGCGTTGGTGCTGGTGGATGAACTGGCCCACAGCAATGCGCCCGGCAGCCGTCATGAAAAACGCTGGCAGGATATTCAGGAGTTGCTCGCGGCCGGTATCGACGTGTTCACCACAGTCAACGTCCAGCACCTGGAAAGCCTTAATGATCAAGTGCGCGGTATCACCGGCGTGCAGGTGCGTGAAACCCTGCCGGACTGGGTGCTGCAGGAAGCCGACGAACTGCTGCTGATCGACCTGCCGTCCCGTGAGTTGCTCGAGCGCCTGCGCGATGGCAAGGTCTATGTGCCGGAGCAGGCCCGCGCCGCCATCGATGCGTTTTTTACCCAGACCAACCTGATGGCCCTGCGCGAGTTGGCGATGCAAACCGCCGCCGCCCATGTCGACGATGACCTGGCCCAGGGCTATCGCCAACTCGGCCAGGCCGCACCGGCGGTGCGTGGCCGCTTGCTGGTGGGCGTGGACGGCGACGCGCAGGCCGAACGTCTGGTGCGCCATGCTAGTCGCGTGGCCCAGCGCCGGCATTTGCCGTGGAGCCTGGTGCATATCGATAACGGCCGGGCGCGCGATGAGCAGTCGCGCCTGCGTCTGCAAAACGCGCAGCAACTGGCCGAGCGCCTGGGCGGCGAAGTGGTGTTGTTGCGCGCCGGCGAGGTGGCCAGGACGTTGATCCAGCACGCCGCCGAACGTCGAGCCAGCCTGCTGCTGGTGGGGCAGTCGCGGATGCGCTGGCGCCGCCGGCTGCTGGGGGGTGGGCTGGCCGCACGCCTGTTGCGCCAGGCGCGGGGGCTGGAAATCAACGTGCTCGACAGCGACGAGTTGCCCGCGCCGCCGCGCTTGCCGCAGGTGATGGGGCTGCGCTGGTTCGATTACGCCCTGGCAGTGGTGGCCACTTTGGTGGCGGCCGCCGTGGCCTGGGGGGTGTCCAGCGTGATGCCGTTGCCGAACATCTCGCTGGTGTTTCTTGCCGCGGTGTTGCTGGTGGCGGTGCGCAGCAGCCTTGGGCCGTCGCTGGTGTGTGCCGCGCTCTCCTTCATGGCTTACGACTTTCTGTTTATTCCGCCGAATTTCTCTTTCGCCATCCAGCGCGAAGAAGACGTGCTGACGCTGTTGTTCTTTCTGTTGATGGCCGCGCTCACCGGCAACCTGGCCGCGCGGCAGCGCCAGCAATTGCAGGCGCTGCGCGATACCCAGGAAGAAACCAGCGAACTGCTGGACCTGTCCCGCAAGCTGACCGCCGCCACCGATCGCCAGGCGGTGATCAGCGCGGCGACCCTGCACCTGCAGGGTTGGAGCGACCTCGATCTGTGTCTGGTCAACCGCGACGGGCAGGGCGGCTGGACGGTCGAAACAGGTGGCCCGCTGACGTTCACCGAAGCCGAGCGCGCCGCCGCCGACTGGGCCTGGCAACATGACCAGCCGGCAGGCCGGGGCACTGGCACCTTGCCGTTTGGGCGCTGGTGGTGGTGGCCGTTGTCGGGCGAAGAAGGTCCGTTGGGCTTGCTCGGCGTGAGTGCCAAGCCGGGCCTTGAGCTGAGCGGCCAGCGTCGACGCCTGCTCACGGCCTTGAGCCAACCGCTGGCGCAGGCCCTGGCCCGCGCGCAGTTGGCGCAGGAACTCGAATCCGCGCGGTTGCATGGCGAAACCGAACAACTGCGCAGCGCCTTGCTCGCCTCGGTGTCCCACGACTTGCGCACGCCGTTGACCTCAATGCGCGGCAGCATCGACAGCCTGCTGGCGCTCGGCGAAGCGATTCCCCTGGACGATCGCCGCGAACTGCTGGAAGGCACCCGCGATGAAGCCGAGCGCCTGGACCGCTATATCCAGAACCTGCTCGACATGACCCGACTGGGTCACGGCGCACTCAAGCTGGCGCGCGACTGGGTGTCGCCCGGCGATATCGCCGGTAGCGCCCTCGGCCGTCTGCGCGCGGTGCTGGCGCCGTTGCAGGTGATCACCGAGGTGCCAGCGGAGCTGCCGTTGCTGTATGTGCACGCGGCGCTGATCGAACAGGCGCTGGTCAACGTGCTGGAAAACGCCGCGCGCTTTTCACCGGTTCAAGGCCGCTTGCAGTTGAGCGCCGGCGTCGCGGACGATCAGCTGTTTTTCGCCGTGGCTGATGAGGGGCCGGGGATTCCCGAAGATGAACGCGCGAAGATTTTCGACATGTTCTATACCGCTGCCCGCGGTGATCGGGGCGGGCAGGGCACGGGCCTCGGTCTGGCGATCTGTCAGGGTATGGTTGGCGCGCACGGCGGGCATATCCGCGTGGCCGATGGCATCGACGGACGCGGTACCTGCATCACCTTGTTTCTGCCTCTGCCGGCCCAGCCTGGCCTGGAGCGTGAGGCGTGAGATACCCTGTGTTCTCGACGATTTATGATTGGACACCATGAGCCAGACCGCGACGATTTTGGTCATTGATGACGAGCCGCAGATCCGCAAGTTTCTGCGCATCAGCCTGGCTTCCCAGGGCTACAAAGTGATTGAGGCCGGCACCGGCACCGAGGGCCTGGCCCAGGCGGCGCTGAACAAGCCGGACTTGCTGGTGCTCGACCTCGGCCTGCCGGACATGGACGGCCAACAGGTGCTGCGCGAGTTTCGCGAATGGTCCACGGTGCCGGTGCTGGTGCTGTCGGTCCGCGCCAGCGAAGGGCAGAAAGTCGAAGCCCTGGACGGTGGCGCCAACGACTATGTGACCAAACCGTTCGGCATCCAGGAATTCCTTGCCCGTATCCGCGCGTTGTTGCGTCAGGCGCCGGCGGGCGAGGCTCAGGAGGCCGCGTTGCGCTTCGGCCCGCTCACCGTGGACCTGGCCTATCGCCGGGTATTGCTCGACGGCGCCGAAGTGGCGTTGACCCGCAAGGAGTACGCGGTGCTGGCGCAACTGGCGCGCCATCCGGGGCGGGTGATCACCCAGCAGCAACTGCTCAAGGACATCTGGGGCCCGACCCATACCGAGGACAGCCACTATCTGCGTATCGTGGTGGGGCACCTGCGGCAGAAACTGGCGGATGACCCGACCCAGCCGCGATTTATCCTGACGGAGCCGGGGGTGGGGTATCGGTTGCTAAGCAACTGAGTGCCGTTGTATCTGGGCTGGCCTCTTCGCGGGCAAGCCGCCACTCTCAACCCTGTTCACTCTCATACCGATCCAACGTATCGCTGGCAATCTCCCGCCCCAGCGCGATCAACTCCGGCGCCTTGTAAAACTCGAAAAACCGACACACCCGCTTGGGCACGTTGATCAGCACATCGGGCGGGTACCCGGCGATCTTGTACTGCGCCAGCGATGTTTGCATTACCTCGAAACTCTGGTTGATCAAGTCCAGCAGCGACGCCGGCCCGACGTTATCGATAATGAACGAGCCGGTGGCCGACTTCGGTGCGCCGGGTTTTTCCGGCGCGGCGGCGGGCTGCTGGGATTCGGGCTCGGCCGACTCCAGCCACGGGTTGATTTCCGCCGCATGGGCCTGCAGGGCTTCCTGCTCGAGTTTCATCAACTGCTCGGCCTGCTTGCGGCGAAACGGCAAGTGCGAACCGAGCGATTTGGCCAGGCTGTTGAAGCGGCTCTTGAACGCCGGCGGGCGCTGGATCACCGGCAAATGGTAGTGCTTCTGGTTGGTGGCGTTGAGGTTGACCGCGATGATCAGGTCGCAATGGCTCGACACCACCGGCACGATCGGCAACGGGTTGAGCAGGCCGCCGTCCACCAGCATGCGGTTGCCCTGCATCACCGGGGTAAACAGGCTGGGGATTGCCGCCGAGGCGCGCATGGCCTGGTGCAGGCAGCCTTCCTGGAACCAGATTTCCTGCTGGTTGGTCAGGTCGGTGGCGACGGCGGTGTAGGGGATGCGCAGGTCTTCGATATTGATCTCGCCGACGATCTTGCGAATCTGCCCGAACACTTTCTCGCCACGAATCGCCCCCAGGCGAAAGCTCACGTCCACCAGGCGCAGCACATCGAGGTAGTCGAGGCTTTCGATCCAGTTGCGATAGTCGTTCAGCTTGCCGGCGGCGTAGATCCCGCCCACTACCGCGCCCATGGAACAACCGGCGATACAGGCGATGTCATAGCCGCGTCGTTCGATTTCCTCGATCACACCGATATGGGCGTAACCCCGGGCCCCGCCGGACCCCAACACCAAGGCAACACGTTTCTTCATAGTCCCTGTCCTACACAAAACAGGTGACCACAATGCACCCATTGAGGGGGCCGCTTCAATCGTCGCGGCTGCTTCACAATAGTTCTCCAGAATAGCGACGGGGCTAGGGTATGCTTTGGCAATCAGCGCTTCACGTTACAGGCCGTCCTACAAGGCACTTTTCTTCGTAGGCACCGTCTACAGCGTACGACTGTTTTTCTTATTTTGAGGTGTCATTGATGAAAGCCTGGATGTGTGTGCCCGTGATCCTGTTGGCCCTGGCCGGTTGCGCTGGTAAAACCGCTTACCGCGACAGCTGCGGGTCGCAATTGGATGCCGCCTGGAAAGAGCTGGACCTGGCCAAGGCCGAAGGTTTTGCCGGCACTGTCAGTTACTCCAAGGCTTTGTCGCTGTTGACGGGCGCCAAGACCCAGCAGCAATTCGAAGCGTTCGAGGGCTGCTCCAATAAAGCCGAAAAAGCGCGGTTCTATATTCGTGAGTCGCGCGCCGGACGTTGATCGGTTAAACAGGGTTTTCATCGAAAAGGGAGGACAGGATGCCAGCGTTGGTTGATCAGTTAGTCGCCCAGGTCATAGGCCTGGAAGTAGGGTTGCTGAGCTGCCAGGCTCGCCTTGCCGCCGTCACCGACGATGAAGCCCTGCACGACCTGCGCACCACCGTGCGCCGCCTGCGCAGTCTGTTGCGCCCGTTGCGTGAATTGCCGGGTGTCGAGCAGCTTGAACTGGCGGCCGGCACGGTGGGCCGCTTGACCACGCCGCTACGCGACCGCGAGGTGCTGGCGGCGTATTTGCATCAGCAAGGGTATCAAGCGGCTGCAGAGCGTCGGCTGCGTCTGCAGCCGGACGCCTATCGTCAGGTGGCGCAGAGCCAGGAGCTCGCGCACCTGCTGCAGATTCTCGATGCATTCCCACGGTTTATTCGTGCCGCCCAGCGTCAGAAATTGCTCAAGGGCCTGCGTTCGCTTATCGAGAAGCGCCTGGCCAGGCAGTGGCGCAAGCTCGGCGATGCGCTGAACGATCCGAGCCACGATCGCCACCGCCTGCGGCTGTTGATCAAGCGCGTGCGTTATGCGGCCGAGGCTTACCCCGAGTTGGACAAGCTACCGGCGAATGCCTTATCGCGTCTGAAAAAAGCCCAGGGCGCCCTGGGTGATTGGCATGATTGCTGGCAGTGGCTGGCCCAGGCCGAACAGCAGGTTGACCTGCTTCCCTGCGTGCCGGTCTGGCATACCACCATGACAAAGGCCGAGGCGCAGGCTGATCGCGTGCTGGATAAACTGCGCGCCGATTGTTTCTGAACCGCGTTTCGCCCGCGTCTGCAGGTCCGGTTTTTGGCGGGAACAGGCGCTGTACCGTAAAGGCGTGATGGTTAAGATGCGTCGATCGATTTTCCTGATATGAGGCTGCCATGCGCTTTAGTGATTTAATCGACGCAGTTCGTCGCAACCCGCTGGATGTCACCATCCCCGCCGAGTGGGGTCAGGGCCGCGCCAGCTTCGGCGGCCTGGTTGCCGCGCTGCTGTATGAAGCGATGATTGCCCAGGTGCCGGCCGGACGGCCGTTGCGCTCCCTGGCGATCACTTTTGTGGGGCCGGTGGCACCGGATGTGTCGGCCAGCTATCAGGTTGAAGTGTTGCGCGAAGGCAAGGCCGTCAGCCAATTGCTCGGTCGCGTGGTGCAGAACGGCGACGTCGCGACCTTGGTGCAGGCCAGTTTCGGCGCTTCCCGCGTATCGGAAATCGACGTGGCCAGCGAACCGGCACCGGTGTTCAAACATTGGGATGAAGTCGAGGACTTACCCTACATCAAGGGCGTCACCCCCGAGTTCATGCGGCACATGTCGATGCGCTGGACCGTGGGCGGCCTGCCGTTCAGCGGTCAGAAATCCCGCACCATGGGCGGCTGGATTCGTTTGCGTGGCGACGTGAAAGAGGAGCCCCTGACCGAAGCGCATATCCTCGCACTGGTCGACGCCTGGCCGCCGGCCTTGCTCCCGCACCTGAGCAAACCGGCACCGGGCAGTTCACTCACCTGGACCATCGAGTTCATTCAACCCCTGCAGGACCTCACCACCCTCGACTGGTGCCAGTACCACGTCACCATCGAACATGCCCGCGACGGCTACGGCCACACCGCCGCCGCCTTTTGGAGCCCGAACGGCGCACTGATCGCCATCAGCCGCCAGACGGTGACCGTGTTCGCCTGACCCTCAGCGACGTTGCAACCCCAAGCCCGCCAGGATCCCGACGACGCCTACGGCAACACTGGCCAGGCTGGTGCTGAACACACCCGAAGCGATCAGCAGAAAGCCGGTGATAAACAGCGGCACAGCGATCAACTGCAGCGCCTGGTGAGTGGCATGTTGCTGGTTTTGCGGGTCGTTGCGCCATTGCCAGGCGGGGAAATCAGGATGACGTTTGCCCATGATGGTAAATCCTCTGTCCGTTTAAACAACATGGGCAGAGTTTAGGTGGGGCAGGGCGGGCGCGGCGAATTGGGGTTGGCTATGGGGGTCATAGACGACATGAGTAAGCTGTCTTCAGGCCCAAATGACGCAGTCATGGTCGTTCATGTGTACCAGGAACGTAAGGTTGCCATCGGTCACTCAGAATGGATAACCTTGTTCAATAGCAAGCTGAGTCTGGATCATTCATGTATACGGATGGCCCGCTAAGAGCAGGATATTTAGTTCTAAATTCAATTAATGATCCTGTAGATTCCGCGCTTACGGAAAAGAAGTTTTCGTGCTTGTGTACTGACATGTTAAGCGTATCCAATGTGGGTAAGTTTTTTATGATGAGGTCAGTAATTTCGCCACAGCTAAGGCCTATTCGGCAAGTGTTGAATCCTTCTGCAATCCATTTTTCAGGCGGTCTGTCTGGTAGTTCAGGTATATCAAACTCCATATCTATATGGGCTCTGTTATTGTCTATGTTGAAGGAAAAAAGGGTTATTTTTCCTATCGGGATCGACGTAGAGAATACTTGATTAAAAAAATACTTCTTTCGAAATCATTCCAGAATTTCATTTTATTGGTCATAAAAATAGTGTTGTCCAGTTCGTTCCAATATTTCATTTTTACCCTTGAATAGCCCAGCAACTTGGGCTTTAGCCAGCAAATGCGTGACGTCTGCCACATTGGCCGCTGTGACCTCGAAGCTGTGCACCAGGCCTGACTCGTCGTCGGCGCCGATATGAGCTTTGGCGCCGAAATAGTACTGGTTACCTTTCTTGGTTTGATGCATCTCAGGGTCGCGTTTGCCATCTTTGTTCTTGGTCGAACTGGGCTCATGAATCAGCGTGGCATCGACGATAGTGCCTTGACGCAACGACAAGCCACGGTCGCCCAGATAACCATTAATTACGCTGAGAATCCCGATCGCCAACTCGTGCTTTTCCTGCAGACGACGGAAGTTGAGAATGGTGGTTTCGTCTGAAATGCGCTCCAGGCTCAGGCCTGAAAACTGACGCAGGATGGTCGTCTCATACAGCGCTTCTTCCATCGCCGGATCGCTGTAGCCGAACCAGTTCTGCATCAGATGAACACGCAGCATCGCCATCAGTGGGTAGGCCGGACGGCCACCTTCGCCTTTTGGATAATAGGGCTCAATCAGGGCAATCAAACCCTTCCAGGGCACCGCCTGATTCATCTCGATCAGGAACAATTCCTTACGAGGCTCCTTGCGCTTGCCGGCGTATTCGGCGTCGGCGAAGGTCATCTGTTTCATCATCGAAAAGCTCGGCAACTGGTATCCGGAGATTTTGCCAAATTAGAAAGTCGTTTTCAGAATTTCCTTAGAAGTAGAAAAAAACTCCCGTTTCCTTATCTAGTGCTAATTCATTAATGCTGATTAGTTTTTCCAGGAGTTTAGGGTTTTCGGGTAAAGAATGCTTTTTTAGTATTTTAAGCATTTGTTCGAGCTCCTTGTGAGCGACGATATATTCATCTTCATAATCGTCAATGTTTTTTATAAGAGATGTGTTGATAATGTTGAATAGTCCCGATTTTTCCAGTTGCAGATATTCAGAGTTTGTAAGGAGTAAACGTTCCAACAGGGTTGATGGGCAGGCATCAACGTCTAGTAGAGACATCGCTTTTTTAGAAAGTGGGGTACAAATTAATTTCACTGCTCTCTTCCTTTTTTAAAGTGTGTGACCTCATTGTACTCAGCTTGTGTCCTGCCCATTTGCTTTCCTGAAGGGGAGATTTTGTTGTTTGGTACTTTCCCCGCCAAACTCAGGTAGCGCCTCGAACCTGATAATGACGGATCGTAGATCCTAAAGTAGGCTCCATTCAAGTCCTCAACTACTTCAATACCACTTTCAGGGTTTTTGTATATCTTTTTGCCTTTGCTCGTAGTGGTTACTATTGAGTCGGAACCGGCGAATTTGATTACATTTTCGTTTAGATCCGCTGTTTGCCAGTTCGCAGAATATCGAGCTGCTCGCTGTGCGCCTCCTGTTTTTGGTAACTCGGTATCACCTTCATCAACTCGCACTGCCTTAATTGGATCATTAGCGTCTAGCTTTGGCTTACAGTCGTCTTCACCAGGACAAGTGTTCAGCCCCAGTGGATCGACCCAACCCGTAGGATTGGGCACATACTGGTACGCATTGATCCCGCCCGCCAGCTTCACCGGGTCCGGCGTCAGATAGCGCCCAATATCCGGATTGTAGTAGCGATGGCGGTTGTAGTGCAGGCCGCTTTCCTGATCGAAGTATTGGCCTTGAAAGCGCAGCGGGTTGTCGACTTTTCCTACGTCGAGGCGGCTGATGTGGCCGTAGGCGCGGTAGTGGGCGGACCAGACAATTTCGCCGTCTGCGGCGGTGAGTTCCTGTGGCGTGCCGAGGTGGTCGAGTTGGTAGTGATAGGGCTGGGTGGCGTTGGGGCCGAAACCTTCCAGCAGGGCCAATGGCCGGAAGCTGTCGGGTTCGTAGAGGTAGCTGCGGTGGCCTGTAAGTCCTGCGAGTGATCGGCGCGGGTCAGGCGGTGGAGCGGGTCGTAGGCGTAGTAGTGTTCGCCTTTGCGCGTATCGAGAATGCGAGCGAGGTTGCCGGATTTGTCGTAATCGTATTGGCGGCGGTAGTAGCGGTTTTCCTGTTGAGTGATGGCGTGGGCGGTCAGGCGGTTTTGTCGATCGTATTCGTACGCCAGCGCCCAGTGACCGTCTTCGACGCTGAGGAGGATGCATTCCGGGATTTCAAGCCTGCCGCTGGCATCTATCGTGCGATGGAGCGGGGCGCCCACAGCGCTGCCATCCGGGGCGATGGCCTGCACCATCACCGGCGTATCGCCGATGGGCACGAAGCGAGTGCTTTCGAACAGATGCACCAGGGTCAGCGAACCCTGGGCGGGGCAGGTCGCGACAACAGCGCTTGGCGTACGCGAAGACAGCGGTGCACTCAGCGTGATGTCGTCGCCGACCTTGAAGATCTGTTCAAGCTCCAGCGCCGAGCCGCTCCAGAAGCTCTCGGCCCATGCGTCGAAGGTGTTCAGGCAATCGCGAAAATCACGAAAAACGCTTTCGACGTCCGGTGCCTTGGCATCCATTGGCATCAGCACCAGCTTGGCAATGACCGGAATCATGAAGCAGCCCCGCAACCGGGGGCCTTAGCCAGCAACTCCATCTGCAATCCCTCGCACTGTGTGATCAGGCGAAGGACTTTGCAGAGGTTGAAAGATAAAAGAAGTCGGCCTTATTCGCGGGGGTAGCTAGGAAATTTCGCCAAAGCTTCAAGGTAACTGAGGCCCGGTTGTAGGAACCGGATTACGGGGTGAGCAGCCCTACAGCTTCAGTTGCCCAATCGCCATGCTCAGCTCTCCCGCCAGCGTCGCCAGCTCACTGCTGGTCGTGGCCGAACCCACCGTCTGCCTTACGGTGTTTTCGGTCACATCGCGAATGCTCACCACTGCACGGTTCATTTCTTCGGCGACGTGGCTTTGCTGCTCGGCGGCGACGGCGATCTGGGTGTTGCTCTCGCGCATCTGCGCCACGGCGCGGGTGATGTCGGCCAGTGCGGCACCGGCTTCCTGGGCTTGCTGTACGCAGTCGTCGGCCTTGAACGAGCTTTCCTGCATGAAGTCCACCGCGTCGCGGGTGCCGGCTTGCAGGGCTGATACCATGCGGGTGATTTCGTCCGTGGAGCTTTGCACGCGTTTGGCCAGGTTGCGCACTTCGTCGGCGACCACGGCAAAGCCACGGCCCATTTCTCCGGCGCGGGCGGCTTCGATGGCGGCATTCAGCGCCAGCAGGTTGGTTTGTTCGGCGATGCTGTGAATGACGCCGACCACGCTGTTGATCTTGTGACTGTCTTCGGCAAGTTTCTGGATCATTTCGGCGGTCTGTTGTACGCCGGTGGACAGCCCTGCAATCGAATGCTGCACGCGGGTGACCACGGCCTGGCCGCTGCCGGCCAGGGTGTCGGCAGTCTGCGAGAGGTCGCGAGTGGCGCCGGCGTGCTGGGCGATATGGTGAACGGTGGCCGTCATTTCATTGATCGCGGTGGCGGCCTGGTCGGTTTCGCTTTGCTGACCGAGCATGCCTTGCTGCACTTCATTCATGCTGCTGGCCAGTTGCGCGGCGCCTTCGTCCAGTTGCCGAGCAGTCTGCGCGACGGTGTTCACCACCCGTTGATAGCCCGCCTGCATGGCGTTAAAGGCACTGGCCATCTGCCCGACTTCGTCCTTGCACGCCAGCGGCACACGGGCCGACAGGTCGCCGGTTTTCTCCACGTGCAACATGATGTCCTTGAGGGTGTTGAGCTGGCTGAGCAGGAAGCGGATCAACAGTTGCGAGGCGCCGAGCATGGCCAGCATCAGAATCGCCACGGCCGCCGCGTAGCGGGTGAAGCGTTCGCCCAGCACCTGACTCAGGCTGGGTGCATACGCCAAAATGGCTATGTGTTGGCCATTGGCGCGGTTGATCACTTCAGCGCCTGTCAGCGGATTTTCGCCGAACAACGGTTCGTGTTTCAGTTCGACCCAGCCGCTGGCGCCTTTCAAGGCTGACAGATCCTGTGGGATTTGATCGTCGGTAAACGTCAGCCATGACTCGCCGGAAGGCAGCGGCTTATCGGCAGGCCAGGCGCTGAGCAAGCGTCCTTGCGCCTGCGCCGAAGCCTGGGACGCTTGGGTGCGCGCCTGTTGCTCCAACTGCACGGCATACAGCACCAGCAGCAGGGTGGTGATGAAGGCGACCGCGTTGACCGCCCAGAATTTGTATTTCAGCGAGATATTGCTAAGCCAGGCACCCATGGAAGGTTTTCTCTGATAGCGGAAACAGCATTGGCAAGGTGCCATTATTGTGCCGCTACTCAGGAACGTCTTTGTTGATATGGGTCAATGCGCCGTATCACGCCACGACAGGTAATCCGAAAAAGGCGCGGGCGCAGGCGGTGCTGTGTCGGGCCAGGTCTTCGGCGCTTTCGTTGCGGTGCAGGGCGACTTCGCGCAGCACCTCTGGCAGATAGGCCGGTTCATTGCGCCCGTTTTTTGGCTTGGGGCGCAGGCTGCGCGGCAGCAGGTAGGGCGCGTCGCTTTCCAGCATCAGACGTCCACGGGGAATTTCCCTGACCAGCGGATGCAGGTGCGTCCCACGGCGTTCGTCGCAGATCCAGCCGGTGATGCCAATGTGCAAGTCGAGGTCCAGGTAGCTGAACAGCGCTGCCTGTTCGCCGGTGAAACAATGCACCACGGCAGCAGTCAGGTGATCACGGTAATCCTTGAGAATCTCCAGCAGGCGTACGTTGGCGTCGCGCTCGTGCAGGAACACTGGCAGTTTCAGCTCTATGGCCAGGGCCAGGTGTTCCTCGAGAACTTTTTCCTGCTGTGGGCGAGGGGAGAAGTCCCGGTTGAAGTCGAGCCCGCATTCTCCCACGGCGCGCACGCGTGGTTGGCCGAGCAACCCGCGCAAACGCTGGGCGCTGTCGCCGTTCCAGTCGTTGGCAGAGTGAGGGTGCAGG
The DNA here is from genome assembly GCF_034354675.1 of Pseudomonas sp. MH9.3. Classification (NCBI taxonomy): domain Bacteria; kingdom Pseudomonadati; phylum Pseudomonadota; class Gammaproteobacteria; order Pseudomonadales; family Pseudomonadaceae; genus Pseudomonas; species Pseudomonas sp. MH9.3. The sequence goes on from NZ_CP133785.1 coordinate 5,447,468, forward strand.
CCAGCGGTGCTGAACAGGCATTGTCCGCTTTCGTCGAGTTTCTCGCACAGGTCCAGCGCCTGTTCGCTGCCGTCGACGCTGGTGCCCGTCAGCACCAGTTGCTGCACGCCTGCGGCATAGGCACGCTCGAGAACGGCCTGATGCTTCCCGTCGAAACTGGGGTTGGTCAGGTTGACGCCGATATCAATGAGTTGCATGGTGCTATCTCCGCCTTCGGCCGGAAAGCATATCAGAGCTGTAGATTTATAAGAAAATCTAAGAACTACAACAGGTTATAGCTGTCTTTGAACGTCACTCGCGACATTGTGATAGGCCGGGCGCCTTTCATGCTGCCGCCATTGCGTGCAAAGCCTGCGCATAAAGCGCTCTGTTTCTGACCTCCAGCACCGCGTTTTTCGCACGGGCGCTGGCCAGTATTCTTTCCGGAGAGCGGATGATCCGACCCTCGGCAATGCTTGTGATGTGCCTGACGCTGCTGCTGCTGCCCCTGGCGGCGGTGGCGCGTCTGGACGGGCCGGTGGAAGTGGTCAAGCCCGGCAAGGTGCGAGACCTCGCGCAAATTCGTTCCAGTCGCACCCTGCGCGTGCTGGTCAATCAGAGTCGTAACAGCTCCGGCGAGGTACAGGGGCAGGCCATTGGCGTCGAATATCATCGCCTGCGCGCCTTCGAGCAATACCTCAATGGCCACGCCCGTGATGGCCAGGAAATCAACCTCAAGATCATTCCCAAGGCCAAGGACCAACTGCTCGGCGCGCTGGCCCGTGGCGAAGGCGATCTGGTGGCACCCGGCGAACTGTTGGACATGAAGGCCGCACACAAGATCAGTACCAGCGACCCGATTGCCAGTGATGTGCCGTTGTGGCTGGTCGGGGTCAAGGGCGAACGACGCTTTACCCGGCTTGAGCAGTTGTCCGGCCGCACCTTGACGCTCACCACCGGCAGCGCGGCAGCGGACGCGATCAGCCAGGTCAACCAGAAGCTGGCCCTGCACAAGCAGGCGCCGATCAAGGTGGAATGGGTCGATCCGAGCCTGGCCGTGGAGGATGTACTGGAGATGGTTCAGGCCGGGATCTTCCACCTGACCATCGTGGAAAAACCGATTGCCGAACGCTGGTCGAAGATCCTGCCCCGGTTGCGTTTCGACAGGCAGGTGGTGATCAGTGAGCCCGGTGACGAGTACTGGTTCGTCCGCCAGGATGCATCCATGCTGCGCGCCAGCATTGACCGCTTTCTCAAGACCTACCGAACCCCGGCCGACCAAGACGTGGCGTTCCAGCGCATCTATCGTCGGCTCTACCAGGTGCGTAATCCACTGGCGCGTGCCGACCGCCAACGGCTGGAGAAACTGCGTCCTGTCCTGCAAAAGCATGCGCGCGAGCAAGGCATGGACTGGTTGAACCTTGCCGCGCTGGCGTTCAAGGAGTCGGCGCTGGATCCGGGCGCGCGCAACAGCGGCGGCCCCACCGGCCTGATGCAGATCACACCGTCGGCTGCGCAGCGGGTGGGCGTGAATAATATCGAGAGCCTGGATAGCAATGTGCAGGCGGGCGCGCGTTACCTGGCGATGATCCGCCGCAAATTCTTCTCCAGCCCCAAGCTCAACGAGCGTGAGCGCATGGCCTTTGTGCTGGCGGCCTACAACATGGGCCCGGAGCGGGTGCAGGGCATGCGCACCGAGGCGAAACGCCGTGGACTGAACCCCAACCAGTGGTTTTTTCAGGTTGAACGCATTGCCATGGAGCAAGTGGGGATGGGCGGCGTGAGCTATGTGAATAGCGTCAACAAGTATTACCTGGCGTTCGATCGGGAGAGAGAGTCGCTGGAGCCGCGGACGCCGAAAGTCGCCTCGCGGAAATAATCGATTTTATAGATGTTGATAAGGCGTTTTTTCGACTTTTATCATTGGTTAATCTGATTAATATAGCGGCCAACCCTCTTCTACCCACAAAAGGATTCACATCCATGAGCCCATTGATCACACGCGTTCTGTCCACTCGCGCCGGCTACGGCCTGACGATTCTGCGCATCTTTGTCGGCGTCATCTTCGCGGCGCATGGTTCGCAGAAACTCTTCGGCTGGTTTGGCGGCGGTGGCCTGGCGGGTACCGCGCAGTTCATGGAAAGCGTCGGCCTGGCACCCGGCACGCTGATGGCCCTGCTGTCGGGCGGCACCGAGTTTTTTGGCGGCCTGGCGCTGATCATCGGCCTGCTGGCACGTCCTGCAGCCTTGGGCCTGAGCGTGCTGACGCTGGTGGCGATCTTCTCGGTGCACATCCATAACGGCCTGTTCATGGCCAATAACGGTTATGAGTTTGCCCTGGCCTTGCTTGGCGGCGCGTTGGCGGTGTTGCTGGAAGGAGCGGGCAGGCTGTCCGCTGACCGCGCCATCATCCGCTGAAGCCTGCTTTAGCCCTTTCAAAAGGCCCGCCACGTGCGGGCTTTTTCGTTGCTCGGGATTCTTGACACTGCCCCACCGGCTTCTCTAGGATGCTGCTCATGCGCCGATTTAAACAGCTAATTGCGGGGCGCCACGGGACTGAATGCAGTCCGACAGAACTTTGCGCTCGTCAGCAGGCAGGGTTCGAAATACCGCTAAAGCGCTGGTTCGGTGTTGCCTCTCACCTGCCCGCAGACTTTTGAGGCAGAGACACGACACGATGAATGCACTAAGCCCCCTGATACGCCTGGCTCCCATTACTGCGGACCTGACCCAGCGCAATCCGAAAATTCTCCTCGGCGGCAAGCATCAGCCAACACTCCTTCGTTACCTGGACGGCTGGCCGCGTCGCACGGGGCGGCCTTCGGCGTTCCTTATCCAGTTTGTGGAAGACGGCGATCCCCTCTCGCGTTTTGCGAACAACAGCTTTGACCTGGCGGTTATCCAGGCACCCAGTGCCGACGACGCCCCTGAAGTGATTCGCCAATTGACGCGTATTGCCCGGCAAGGGTTGATTGCGCGTCGTTGACTGATCAGTAAGCGGCGGCCGCGTGCGCTGAACGGCGTCGGCGCTGGTGCAGCGCGAGTGCCCAGGCAATCAGGCATAGCGGCAACGGTATCGCCAGGACCATGAGCAATATCAACTCTCGCTTCAATCGCAGGACCTTCGCGTAGGCTTCGACTTTCAAAGCGTGCATTTCAATGGGCAGGCGCAGGCGTTCTTTATTGAGTGCCTGCAGTTGGACACTGGTGTCCACCGCTTGGGTGACAACACCCGTGTTGCGCGGACTCAGCTGTTGCCATGCCTGCTCCGTGCGCGCGAACCTTCGCTCGAGTTCGCCGGCATTCCGGGAATAGCTTTGTGCGGCGACCTCACGCATTTGCTCCAGAAGATGTGGCGTCGGGCTGTTCATTGCGCGGGGGCGAATGTTCGCAAGTGCAGCGGGTGCAGCCAGGTTGTCCAGCGTATTCAAGACAAACCGCACGTTGCTGTTGCCGGTTGAGCTGACGACGGTATCTGTAAGCATATCGGTGTCCGCGATCACTGTGACCTGGATCCGCGTCGCGTCCTGCAGGCCCGCGGGCAGGCCCTTGATGCCGTCGGGGAATGCCGAGTAGGCGGGCCCTTCGATGCGGGCAGCGATCACATGGGACTGCATGGGGGCATTCGCGTCATTGAGTAATTCCAGCGCAAGCGTTGCAGCGAAGCGCCTGGTATCCAGCATTATTGAGCGCCTGGAGCTCTGCAGCAGCGGTGTCAACGTCGTATGGCTTTTGCGGATAGGGGACAGCGCGCCGCTGCTCGACACCGTCACTGAGCTGAGATTCCAGCTGCTTATGTCATGGGTGTTCATGCCCTGGCGGAGCACGTTCAAGCGGGCGGCCTGTTGTACCGTGGTTGTTCCCGGGCCTGATAAGGTGGACGAGGCAGACACGTTATCGATCAGCATCTGCTCGCTCGGCATCTGGAGGCCCCAGGCCGCAAGGATTCCGTCCAGTGCGGAATCTGCCGGTGCCGGGCTCGGTGTCGTCTCGCTCAACGGATCGACAAAAATCATCAGCTTGCCGCCCCGCAGGACAAATTGTTCAATCGCGTAGAGCGCGCGCTCGGGCAGCAAACGGGGGTGCACCACCATCATCGTCTCGATGGAAGAGGGAATCTGGCCGGTAGTCGGCGACAACTCCACCAGCTTGAAATGCTTGTGCATCTGCTCCAGCAACTGTCCGGCAGCGGTTTGAAGTTTCAACCCTGACAGCACACCAACGGTCGGCGGCTCGGAACGCGTCAATGTGTGGATCAAATGGCCGATCTCATATTCAAGCAATGCTTCATGATCAGGGTTGAATGCACTGATACGCTGAGTGCCGATGCCTGCGCGGGCGCCTATGAGGCCGAGAAAACCGTGTTGGTCGTCAAGGCCGTACAGCGCGGCTTTGTAGGCGTCTTCCGAATAGGGCGCCGGGTCAATGATGTGCAGGTTGAGCATGCCTTTCGCCGCCTTTTCGTACTGCTTGAGCAGGTCCTCCACACGTTCGCCATAACGGTTTAACACCTGGCTTCTTCTCGGGTCATTTCTTGAGTTGAAATAATACAGGTCGAGCGGGCTTTCCAGTGTGGCGAGTAACTGCCGTGCGGGTAGCGATAAGGTGTGGACTTTTTGTTGAGAGGCGTCCCAGCGGATGTCGGGGATGTGTTTGATCCACACCAGGTTAAATGCCAGGAACAGCAATGATATGACGATTAGCGTCATACCCGGAAGAAGAGCGGATCGCATACGGTATTTCGCTTCTCAACGGCTTTTATAATTGAGCGTGACCGTAGATGCCGATAGAAAGGCAAGGATCATGCTAATGAAGAATAAACTGTCACTCAGTGTCAGTTTCCCATTATCAATAGTGTCAAAGCGTGAGAGCGGATCTAGGGAGATTAAACTGTCAATGACCCAAATCGGCATTTGATGGTCAAGCGCCTCAATGACCGAATACAGTCCGCTGACAGTGAGCAGTAAGCCTATGGTTAACAGGAAAATAACGACCTGTTGGCGGATCAACGTACAGATGAAACACGCTGCGGATAAATAACTTCCGGCCAGTAACCAGCTCGACAGAAATTGTGAGCGGATAACGCTGTTGTCCGCCTCGCCCAGGTGATTGGCGATGAGCACGATGGGCAGCATCAGCATCAGGACAATCGCGCAGACGAACCAGGCGGCCAGGAATTTGCCGAACACACACTCGAATGGGGTAATGGGCAGGGTTTTTATCAGCGTGCGAAAGCCCACGTCGTGCTCATCCGACCATAGCTGGATCGATAACGCTGGAATCAGCAGCAGGTACAGCCAGGGATGAAACTGGAAAAAAACCTGCAAGTCGCTGCTGTCCCGCTCAAGCCACTGACCCAACTGCAACCCCAGTCCCGCGCACAGCACCAAAAAAACCGCAGCACTCAGATAAGTGCTGGGCGAGCACGCATACCGGGTGAGCTGATGCGTAAAAATAACCGGAAGCCGTTTCAAGGACGCACCTCCTGACTAAGGTTGTGAATGACATCATTCAGGCGACCCTGCTCCAGGCTTAGCGAGGTTATATTCCAGCCGCGGCTGACAATGAGAGCGTTGATATGGGGATAAATGGTTTGCCCCGGCAGGGCGAGAACGGTCACCGTACCGGGCGCATGGAGGTCCTCTTCGATGCCCGCAACACCGGGTAAAACGGCGAGCGCCAGTAAATCCAGCGGTGCTTGCGCAGCCAGGGTTACCGCATGGTGATGCCGGGAGTTGCGCTGCAACTCGGGCAGCGGCGTGTCAGCCACCAGTTGGCCGTCTGCCATAACCAGCGCGCGCGCGCAGAGGGTGGACAGTTCGTCGCAGCGGCGAGAGGCAATGATGATGGTCATCTCGTCGCTCAAGGATTTGATGAGCATTTTGAATGGGAGCAGTTGGTCTGGTGACATGCCCTCAGTCGGCTCGTCCAGCAGCAAAAGGCGAGGTGTGTGCAGGATGGCCTGGGCGATTGCGACCTTGCGCTTCCATTGCGTGGACAGTACGGCCAGGGGAGCGTCCATCACCGGGAATAATTCCAGGCGTGTGGCGGTATTATTTATCCGCTCGCGCTTTTCGGAGCCGCTGAACCCTCGAAGGGCAGCAATGAAGTTGAGGACGCTTTTGACTGACATACGGTGATGATTGAGGCCACCCTGGAGTTGATAGCCGAGGGCTTCCTGAGCTTGATACGGGTGGGTTTGAGTATTGAAACCTGCAACGCTGATTCGTCCGCCCGACAGATTCGATAAGCCGGCGATCAAATTCAACAGTGTCGTCTTTCCCGCACCGCTGCTCCCGAACAGGCCAATGCATTCCTGGCGTTGAGCGGAAAACGAGAGATTATGGATAAGTTTTCTTTTGCCCAAGTACTTTGTAATACCGTCTATCTCGAGCATTTTCTTACCGAGTATTTTTACAGAACCTAATGTAGGTAATGCCGTGCAGGCATCGTTCAGCGCCTGAAAAAGGGTACGTTTAAACCTGATGCTTGGGAACGTAGGGGTGGATCAATAAGATAAGTCCTACGCTCGGCTGCCTGGCTAACTGAAACAATAAATTGACGTTGGCTTGTCAATGGCCGGATGTCTGTCTGGTGTTTTATTTATATAAGGTTTGCTCTTTTTCAGTGAGGCCTGATTATCATGATGCTGTTACGTACGCTTGTTCTTGAACATGGCGATCAGGGAGCTCCGGTCAACGGTGCGCTCCTGTGTGGATTTGCCGTGGCGCAGATCCAATCCAACTTTCTGGTCTATAGCCTGGATGAGGAAGTGGAACCCGGTAATTCCAGAGTCTATATCGCAGCTTTACGTAAAAAAGCCGATCGTCACTTTCTGAGTGGCGTCGAGTCCAGTGAAGACCTGCAAGTGGCTATGCAGGCGTTCAAACAAATTCTGATGGCGGCAGCGGCTTCCTCTAGCAGGACGGGCTCTGCCGAGGCTGCGGTCCCGTATCATTTCATTGATATGAAAGGTTGCAAGTTGCCTCCCGCCAGGCCCGAGGATCATCACTCGATGATCATAAAGAAGGCTCTGGTGATGAAGGTCATTACCTTGGGCATCTCTGCACCCGTGTTGCCGGCGATCGAAAGTGCTTCGTTGATCGTGCCGTCCATTCGCTTCTCGTCGCAAATGGTCTCGCCTCCCAGAATCGCCAAGCCGTCAAGGCAAGCAGCAGAGCAGGTGAGCGAGCCGGCGGTTAACGCGTCGTTGCAGGCTCCACTCGCAGTGGCGAAAGTTCCGACCCGGGTTGAGCCCACAGCGGTCACTCAATTTGAGCCAGATGAGTCGGCATCGCGCCACCCTGCGGCACAGACGGAACACGCCACGCTGGTTGAAGTGGACAATACGCTGACCAATCTGGCCAAGGTCGCTCAGGAGCTGGCGCAAAAGCAGCTTGCAGTTGTCGAACGAGAACAGATGCTTGAGCAGTGGGAAGCTCGATTGCAGCAGGCGCAGGCCGCCCATGATGAAAAAAGCCTTGACCTGGAGCAGCGCGAAACGCAATTGCACCAGCGAAATCTGCAGGTCGACCAGAAGGCCGGACGACTCTCGCAGGCGACAGCACAGGTGTCGGACATGCGACAGCACCTGCAGGATGTGCTCCTTGAGCTGGACCGGTCACTGGAGAGCTAGCCCGGGGTCAGGATGTTCCCTCACGTGTTTTCCACGGTTCATTTATCATCTGCCCTTGCCTGTCGATGCCAGGGCATGAAGCTGGGGCATATCGGCACCATTGGACATTGCCTGGGGATGCAAGGGTTTGAGCACCAAGCTGATTACCAAAGAAGGCCACGAAGCGCTGAAGAAAGAGCTGGATTACCTCTGGCGGGAAAAGCGCCCGGACACCACGCGCAAGGTGACCTGGGCTGCTTCCCTGGGGGATCGCAGCGAGAACGCGGATTACCAGTACAACAAGAAACTGCTGCGTGAGATTGACCGACGCGTGCGCTATTTGCGCAAACGTCTGGAAGACATGCGCGTGGTCGAGTACATGCCTGAACAGGAAGGGCGGGTATTTTTCGGCGCGTGGGTCGATATCGAGAACGAGCAGGGCGAGACCAAGCGCTTTCGTATCGTGGGCTATGACGAGATTTATGAGCGGATGGACTATATCTCCATCGACTCCCCCATGGCCCGTGCATTGTTGCGCAAGCAAGTCGATGACGAGGCTATAGTGCAAACCCCGGGCGGCGAAGTCTGCTGGTGGATTACCGCTATTGAATACGTGAAGTAGGCATGCATGGCCCGCCGTCTGTCCTGACGGCGGGCCATTGAGTTTCAGCCTTCGCGCAATACCGTCAACGGGCTGGCGTTCAGCGCCCGGCGGGTACCGAATACGCCGGCGCCTCCGATCAGAACCGCGCCAATCACCGGCAGCAGCAACAACCATGGGTGCGGTTGCCAGGCCAGGTCAAAAGCGTAGCGATACAGCGCCCAGGTAACCAGTTCGGTGCCCAACGCTGCCAGCACCCCGCTGACCGCCCCCAGCAAACCGAACTCGATGCGCCGCGCCTTCACCAGCAACCTGCGTTCCGCCCCCAGCGCACGCAGCAACGCCCCCTGGCGAATTCGCTCATCGAGGGTGGCCTGCAAGCCGGAAAACAGCACGGCCATTCCCGCCGCCAACACAAACAGCAATACGTATTCGACGGCCAGGGTGACCTGGGCGAGGATGCTGCGCAGCTGTTCCAGCAGGGCTTCGACCTGCAGGATAGAGACGGCCGGGAAGGCCCGCGACAGGTCGACGACCTGCTGGTCGTGGCCGGGCGCCAGGTAGAAGCTGGTCAGGTAGGTAGCAGGCAGGTCCTTCAGCGTGCCAGGCTGGAAAATCATGAAGAAGTTGGGCTGGAAATTATCCCAGTTGATGGTGCGCAGGCTGGTAACCCGCGCTTCACGGTTTTCCCCGGCAATGGTAAACACCAGATGGTCATCGAGCTTGAGCTTCAGGCTTTCAGCGACTTTGGCTTCCACCGATACCCCCGGCACTTCATCCGTGGGTTGCGACGACCACCAGGCGCCTGCCGTCAGGGCATTGCCCGGCGGGAGGTCGGCAGCCCAGGTCAGGCTGAGGTCACGCTGCACGGCGCGGTCGCCACTGGAATCCTTGCTGACAATATCCTGCACTGCCTCGCCATTGATGCTGATCAAGCGGCCGGGCACCACCGGATACAGTGGCGCCGAGTGCGCCTGCACCTCCATGAGGCGGGCGCTGAAGGCGTCCTTGTCGGCGGGCAGAATGTTCAACGCAAAATAATTGGGCGCGTCCTTGGGCAACTGGTTTTGCCAGGTGTCGAGCAGTTCGCCGCGCAACAGGGCGATCAAACCCATGGACAGCAGGATCAACCCGAACGCCAGCGACTGGCCCGCCGCCGCCAGCGGGTGGCGCAACAATTGGCCCAGGCCCAGGCGCCATGGCAGGGAGGCGCGGGCCAGCAGGCGACGCAGGCTTTGCAGTAACAGCAGGAGCAGACCGCCGAGGATCAGCGCAGCGACGACACCGCCGCCGAGCAGGGCGAAGGTGAGTACCAGGTCCAGGCTCAGGCGCCACATGATCAGGCCAAGGGCAAACAGGGCGGCGCCGTACACCATCCAGGTGCTGGAAGGAATCGGCAGCAGGTCGCGCCGCAATACCCGCAGCGGTGGCACGCGGCCCAGCGCCGCCAGGGGAGGCAGGGCGAAGCCGGCGAGGGCGACCAGCCCGGTGCCGATACCGGCCACGGCCGGCAGCAGCCCGCCGGGCGGCACATCGGCCGGCAGCAGGTCGTGCAGGAAGTAGAACAGGCCAAACTGCGCCAACCAGCCCAGCAAGGCGCCGGTCAGGCTGGCCAATAGGCCCAGTACGCTCAGTTGCAGGCTGAACAGCAACATCGCTTCGCGACGTGACAGCCCGAGACAGCGCAGCAGCGCGCTGGCATCGAAACGGCGACTGGCAAAGCGGTTGGCCGACAGCGCCACCGCCACGCCTGCCAGCAGTACCGCGACCAGGCTGGCCATGTTCAGGTAGCGCTCGGCCTTGCCCAGGGCGCCGCCGATCTGCTGGTTACCGTCCCGTGAATCCTGCAGGCGCTGGTTGGCCGCAAGGCCCGGCTTGATCAGGTCGCGGTAGGTTTGCAGCGCTGTGCTGCCTTGCGGTGCGCGCCACAGTTCGCGGTAGCTCACGCGGCTGCCGGGCTGCACCACGCCCGTGGCGTCCAGATCGGCCAGGTTGATCATGACTCGCGGCGTGAGGCTGTAGAAATTGCCGGCGCGGTCCGGCTCGTAGGTCAGGATGCGGCTCAGGCGCAGGGTTTTCATGCCCACGTCGATGCTGTCGCCTACTTTCAGGTCCAGCGCGGTCAGCAGCCGCGCCTCCACCCAGGCTTCACCGGGCTTCGGTTCGCCGCCGGAGGTTTCATCACCGAAGGGCACCGCAGCGCTTTTGAGTTGGCCGCGCAACGGGTACTGCTCGTTGACCGCCTTGATGCTGGAGAGCTGGATACCGTTGTCGGTGGCGATGACGCTGGAGAACTCCACGATTCGCGCGTGATCCAGGCCCAGCTCGGTGCCGGAACGGATTTGCTCCTCGCGGGCGGGTGAGCTGCCCTCGAGCACCAGATCGGCGCCGAGGAACTCGGTGGCACGCAGCAGCATCGCGCCATTCAGGCGTGCGCCGAAGTAGCCGATGGCGGTACTCGCCGCCACGGCCACCAGCAGGGCGAAGAACAACACGCGCAATTCACCGGCGCGGGCATCGCGCAGTAATTGACGCATGGCAATGCTGAACAGATGCAACAGCGGCAAACGTGCCATCAAGGCTCCAGGGGCGCGACCATCAGGCCGGCTTCAAGGCGGATCAGGCGCCGGCAACGGTGCGCCAGGCGTTCGTCATGGGTGACCAGCACCAGGGTCGTGCCGCTCTCTTTATTGAGTTCGAACAGCAGGTCGCTGATGCGCTCGCCGGTGTGGCTGTCGAGGTTGCCGGTGGGCTCGTCGGCAAACAGCACGTCCGGTTCGGCGGCGAATGCGCGGGCAATCGCCACGCGTTGCTGCTCGCCACCGGACAACTGGCGCGGCGAGTGAGTCAGTCGCTGGCCCAGGCCGACCCGCTCGAGCAAATGCCTGGCGCGCTCGCGGGCGTCCTTGCGGCCGTCCAGCTCCAGCGGCAGCATGACGTTTTCCAGCGCATTGAGGCTGTCGAGCAATTGGAATGACTGGAATACGAAGCCCACGTGCTCGGCGCGGATGCGCGCGCGCTGGTCTTCGTCGAGTGTGCTCAGGGCTTGCCCGGCGAGGGTGACTTCGCCACTGCTGGGCAGGTCGAGGCCGGCCAGCAGACCGAGCAGGGTGGATTTGCCGGAACCGGAGCTGCCGACGATAGCCAGGCTATCGCCCTTGTTCAGTTCCAGGCTCAGTTCGTGCAGGATAGTCAGATCACCTTCCGCGCTGGGAACCACTTTGCTGAGGTTCCGCGCGGTGAGAATGCTTGCGCCCATGGAGAATCCGATGCGAATGTGGTTTTTGAGTGCTGGCCTGGCCTTGATGTGCATGGCCCAGAACGCAGCGGCGGGTACAGTCCTGATCGTTGGCGATAGTATCAGTGCCGGTTTCGGGCTGGATACCCGCAAAGGGTGGGTGGCCCTGCTCGAGCAGCGGCTCAAGCAGGAGGGTTTCGACGATAAAGTGGTCAACGCCTCGATCAGTGGCGACACCAGTGCCGGAGGCCTGGCGCGGCTGCCGGCGGCGCTTGCAGAGCATAAGCCGGACGTGGTGGTGATCGAGCTTGGTGGCAACGATGGCCTGCGCGGGCAGCCGCCAGCGCAATTGAAACAAAATCTTGCGTCGATGATTGACCAGTCCAGGGCCGGCGGTGCGAAAGTGCTGCTGCTGGGCATGCAGTTGCCGCCCAATTACGGCCCGCGATACACCACGGCGTTTGCCGAAGTCTATGGCACGCTGGCCAAGGAAAAAGACATCCCGCTGGTGCCGTTTTTCCTTGAAGGCGTGGGCGGGCATCCCGAGCTGATGCAGGCGGACCAACTGCACCCGGCGGTCGGCGCCCAGGGCAAGTTGCTGGAAAATGTCTGGCCGACGCTAAAACCGCTGCTTTGACGCTTTTCTACCGGCAGGCTTTCGGCTAAGGTGGCGCCCCCCCGATCTGGAGCCCCCGATGTCGCGTCCTGCCTGGTCCCTGTTTAATTACCAACTGATCGAGCCGGACGAGCAGTTGGACCTGTTCGCCTGCCAGGAAGTGCGGGTGCATCTGGTGGCGCGTCAACTGGAACTGGGCGGCTCGATCGATCGCACGCTGTGCGGCACGCTGCTGCCTGCCCAGCCGCGCTGGTCGGCGGTGGATCGGATGGTTTTCCAGGACCAGCGCCTGTGCCCCTTGTGCCGGGCGATCCTCGAATCGCAGAAGCGCGGCACGCCGCCGATCTGGCCCGAGCTGCGTTTTGAGTTGTAGGCGCTGCCACAGGCTTGCAGCTAGGCGCCCGCTTCACGTATACAATCGAACTTTACCTCCCCGTCGTTCTGCGAAGGATTTTCCGGATGTTGTCGCGCCTCTCCGTCGTCACCTGCTGCCTGTCTCTTGCTGCCCTCTGCGCGGCCGGTTCCGCAGCGGCGTTGCAGTTGCCCTTGCCGCCGCCGGGCGAAGACATTGTCGGCCAGGTCCAGGTGATCAAGGCCAAGTATGAAGACACCTTCGCCGACCTGGGCACCACCTACGACCTGGGTTACTCGGAGATGGTCGCCGCCAACCCGGGGGTGGATGCGTGGTTGCCGGGAGCGGGCACCGAAATCGTGCTGCCGACCCGCTTCATCCTGCCGCCGGGCCCGCGCGAAGGCATTGTGATCAACCTGGCTGAGTACCGTCTCTACTATTTCCCCAAGGGCCAGAACGTGGTCTACACCTTCCCGCTGGGGATTGGACGTGAAGGCTGGGGCTCACCGATTGCTCACACCAGCATCATCGCCAAGACGCCGAACCCGACCTGGACGCCGCCCGCGTCGATCAAGGCCGAGCACGCCGCCAACGGTGATCCGTTGCCCAACGTGGTGCCTGCGGGGCCGGACAACCCTTTGGGGCCGTTCAAGTTCACCCTCGGCACACCGGGTTACCTGATCCACGGGTCCAACATGAAGTTCGGCATCGGCACCCGCACCAGCCACGGTTGCTTCCGCATGTTCAATAACAATGTGCTGGAAATGGCGGACATGGTGCCGGTGGGCACTTCAGTGCGCATCATCAATGATGCCTACAAGTTCGGCAGCAGCGGCGGCAAGGTCTATCTCGAGGCGCATACGCCGCTGAACGACGACGGCACGCCATCGGTGGTCGACAAGCACACGGCAGTGATCAATGCCCTGCTCAAGCGCGAAGACCTGGCCAACACGTTGCGGGTGAACTGGGATCAGGTGCGTGACGTGGTTGCCGCAGAGGATGGCCTGCCGACTGAAATCGGTGTACCGGGTGGGGCGCCGATGGCGTCGAGTACGCCGATCGATCTGCAGCAATAAAAAAACCTGTGGGAGGGGACCGGTGCAAGTCCGGAACCTTACACAGGAAATCCGGGCAATAAAAAAGCCGATCCAAACAGGGATCGGCTTGATAACAACCCCGAAGGATTATTACTTGCGGCTTGCTTTTTCAAGCATGCGCAGAGCGCGCTCGTTAGCTTCGTCAGCAGTCTGTTGTGCTTTTTGAGCAGCAGCCAGCGCTTCATCAGCTTTACGGTAGGCTTCGTCTGCACGAGCCTGGGAGCGAGCTGCTGCGTCTTCAGTTGCAGTCAGACGAGCTTCGGTTTCTTTGGAGACGCTGCTGCAACCGGTAGCCAGAACTGCGGCCAGAGCCAGAGCAGAGAATTTCAGAACGTTGTTCATCGTGTTCCCCTTCAAGGACTTTCTATTAAATGACTATTGTCTCAGAGTGAGCTAATAGCCGGCGTACATACTACCCATTACTTGTAGTAAGTAAACTGACGTTGCGCAAGAAGCAGAAAAAATTCTTGCGCGGAATCTGTGCTGGCTGGTCGTATGGCGGTTCGTATAACAAACGTCCGCTGCCTTACAGTCTGCCTAACATTGGATCCAGCCTGAAAGGGCCGGCCCGCATGCTTCAAACCGTGTATGTAGATGAAATTTTATATATCCAGCTCGGTACTTTCGTGCCGTGTGCCTTTACCGCCGGCGGCATCTTTCACGCCTCTAGAGGTGACTTTAAGAGCGGCAGTTCGTCTTAAGGTTCAACTGCCGGCGTTGTTCAGGCTTTCGGTCACAGGTATCGAAGCCCAGTCTATATCCGCCCATGGCAGGGAATGACGAGTGCACCTTGAGCAATGGCAGGTTTGGTGCCTACTATTTCCAAGTGCAGGGTGTGAGCGCCAGAGGTTTTCTCGTTGTCGAAACCGGCACGGGGTGGCGTAGATGTTTCTTCGCCGGAAAAACATCGGTAAGGTAGGGGTCAGAATCAAAGACCCGCGAGGAGTAGTGATGAGCGAGGCGTTGTCCATCCACCATGACCAGGCTGGTCATCAGTTCGAGACCAATGTGGACGGTCATCGTGCCTACCTGACCTACATGGACCTCGGGAAGCAGACCCTGGATATCTATCGCACCTTCGTGCCCAACGCGCTGCGCGGTCGTGGCATCGCCGCGGCGTTGACCGAAGAGGCGTTGAAGTTCGCCGAAGAGTCCGGCTATACAGTAATTCCGTCTTGCTCCTATGTGGAGCGCTACATGGAGCGTCACCAGCGCCATGCCGCCAAGCTCTGAGCGAGCCGCCATAAAAAACGCCGGGTAAACCCCGGCGTTTTTGTGTGCGCAGTTCAGCTTCAGGTGCGTTTGCGCTTGGGCAATACATCCTTGAGCTTGGCATGCATGCTGCGCAGAGTGGTCTCGGTGGCAGACCAGTCGATGCAGGCGTCGGTGATCGACACGCCGTATTGCAGGTCGGCGAGGTCTTTTGGAATCGCCTGGCAACCCCAGTTCAGATGGCTTTCGACCATCAGGCCGATGATCGACTGATTGCCTTCGAGGATCTGGTTGGCGACGTTCTCCATCACCAATGGTTGCAGGGCCGGGTCCTTGTTGGAGTTGGCGTGGCTGCAATCGACCATGATGTTCGGCTTGATGCTGGCCTTGTTCAGCGCCTGCTCGCACAGGGCAACGCTGACCGAATCATAGTTGGGCTTGCCGTTGCCGCCGCGCAGCACCACATGGCCGTAGGCATTGCCCTTGGTGGTGACGATGGACACGCCACCTTCCTGGTTGATGCCCAGGAAACGGTGCGGGCTGGACACCGACTGCAGCGCGTTGATCGCCACGGTCAGACCGCCGTCGGTGCCGTTCTTGAAGCCCACGGCCGAGGACAGGCCGGACGCCATTTCCCGGTGGGTCTGGGATTCGGTGGTACGCGCGCCAATGGCCGACCAGCTGATCAGGTCCTGCAGGTACTGCGGGGAGATCGGGTCGAGCGCTTCGGTCGCGGTCGGCAGGCCCATTTCGGCCAGGTCCAGCAGCAACTTGCGACCGATGTGCAAGCCATCCTGGATCTTGAACGAGTCGTCCAGGTACGGGTCGTTGATCAAGCCTTTCCAGCCGACGGTGGTACGCGGCTTCTCGAAATACACGCGCATGACCAGGTACAGGGTGTCGGACACTTCCGCCGCCAGTACCTTGAGACGCTCGGCGTATTCGTGGGCAGCCTTGAGGTCGTGGATCGAGCAGGGGCCGATCACCACGAAGAGGCGGTGGTCGGTGCCGTCGAGAATGTCACGGATGACTTCGCGACCCTTGGTGACGGTCTGCAGGGCAGCGTCGCTCAGGGGGATTTCGCGCTTGAGCTGATCGGGCGTGATCAGGGTCTCGTTGGATTCGACGTTCAGGTCGTTGATCGGTAAATCAGCCATCGTGTTACTCGTCAGGGTCACGGGTGCCGGCCGCCAGCCATCCCCGTGCGGCGGAGCACAGCATGATTTGGATGCAAGGGGGGAGGAACCTTAGCGCGTAACCGGGCTGCGCGACAATGGGCAATTGTGCGCCGCGCGGGCCGGCCTGCTAGTGTATGGCCTGCTTGAGGCCCCCCACAGGAGATCGCGTGGAAGAGTTGCAGCTGTCCGATTTTGATATTGATCGTCAATTGCTGGCGCTGCCGGGGGCATCGCTGCTGATATTCACTGGCGACGGCTGCTCCAGTTGTCGCTGGGCGCGCCAGCAGTTGCCAGGCTGGAATCTGCCGGTGGCGCGGTTGTGCTGGGTCAATGCCGGGCACAATGGCGGCGCGGTCGAGCGCTACCAGATCTTTCATTTGCCCGCGCTGTTCGTGGTGTGCGAGGGTCAGTTCCTTGGGCAGATTCATACACGTCTTGCGCCCGTCGACATCAGCGAAGCCATCACGACAGCGCTCAGTCGCACTCCGGAGGATTTGCCATGACAGCACAGTCGCCACGTATAGGCATTATCGGCACCGGTGCCATCGGCGGTTTTTATGGCCTGATGCTGGCCCGCGCCGGATTCGACGTGCACTTCCTGTTGCGCAGTGAATACGCCGCCGTCAGAGACCGTGGCCTGCACGTCAACAGCAGCATCCATGGGGCATTGAAACTGCATCCGGTGCAGGCCTACGCCAATGCCGCCGACATGCCGCCGTGCGACTGGCTGCTGGTGGGCACCAAGTCCACCGGCAATGTCGAACTGGCGCCCACGCTGGCCCAGGTGGCCGCGCCGGGTGCCAAGGTGGTGCTGCTGCAAAACGGCCTGGATGTGGAAGACAGCCTGCGCGAACATTTGCCGGCCTCACTGCATCTGCTCGGCGGCCTGTGTTATATCGGCGTGTACCGCTCCGCGCCCGGGGTGATCGAGCATCAGGCATTGGGCCGGGTCAATCTGGGCTATCACAGCGGTACGGCCGCCAACGACGAGGCCCTTCAGCAAATGATCGTGGAAGAGGGCGCGGCGCTGTTCCATCAGGCAGGCATCGAGTCCCAGGCCATGGCCAGTGTGCACCTGGCGCGTTGGCACAAGCTGGTGTGGAACGTGCCGTTCAATGGTCTTTCGGTGTTGCTGGGCACGGGGACCACGGCGCTGATGGCGGATGAGTCCAGCCGCGAGTTGATTCAGGCCCTGATGGTCGAAGTGATCAAGGGCGCGCATGCCTGCGGCCACGATATCCCGGCCAGCTATGCCGGGCAGATGTTCGCCATGACCGAAACCATGGACGATTACCTGCCCAGCATGTATCACGACCACCTGCACAAGCGCCCGCTGGAACTGGCGGCGATCTACGCCCGGCCACTGGCGGCCGCCAAGGCAGCCGGCTGCGAGCTGCCGCGCATGCAGGCGCTGTACCAGGCCTTGAGTTTTATTGATCGGCATAACCGCTGATTGGGGGGGAGAGCAGATGGCGAAGGGATTGGGCGACAAACTGGTGCTGGCGATTTCATCGCGGGCACTGTTCGACCTGAGCGAGAGCCACAAGGTCTACCTCGCCGAAGGGGTCGAGCCGTACCGCAAGTACCAGATCGAGCACGAGGAGGAAATCCTCGAACCCGGCGATGCCTTCCCGCTGGTGAACAAGTTGCTCAGCCTCAATGCCCGCCTGGGCCGGGCTCGGGTTGAAGTGGTGCTGGTGTCGCGCAACAGCGCCGACACCGGCCTGCGCGTGTTCAACTCGATCCAGCATTACGGTCTGGATATTTCCCGCGCCGCTTTCGCAGGCGGTCGTAGCCCCTATCCTTATCTGGCCGCCTTTGGTTGCCATCTGTTTCTTTCCACCCATGCTGAAGATGTGCGCAGTGCCCTCGATGCCGGGTTCGCTGCGGCGACGATCCTGTCGGGCGGCCCGCGTCGGGCCATGAGCGAGGAGCTGCGCATCGCGTTCGACGGCGACGCGGTGCTGTTTTCCGATGAGTCCGAGCGGGTTTACCAGAGCGGTGGGTTGGCGGCGTTCCAGGCCAATGAGCGCGAGTCGGCGCGCCAGCCGTTGCATGGCGGGCCGTTCAAGGGCTTTCTGGCGGCACTCAATTTATTGCAACGCGAGTTTCCTGACGAAGCCTGTCCGATCCGCACTGCGCTGGTCACCGCGCGTTCGGCGCCGTCCCATGAGCGGGTGATTCGCACCCTGCGTGAATGGGACATCCGCCTGGACGAGTCGCTGTTCCTCGGCGGCCTGGAAAAAGCCGCGTTTCTCGAAGCGTTTGCCGCCGATGTGTTTTTCGATGACCAGGCCGGTCATTGCGAGAAGGCCAGGGAGGTGGTGGCCACCGGGCACGTGCCCCACGGCATCAGCAACGAGGTCAAGGTGTGAGTCGGCCGAACTCTGTGCGGCGCTGCTAAGCTGAGTCAATCTTCGCCATCCTGGCAGCCCAGGGGGTTCTATGATTCGTTCGATGCTGTACGCCACGGACCTCGGCCTGTATGCGCCTTACGTGATGCAACATGCGTTGGCACTGGCGCGCACGTTCAAGGCTGACTTGTATGTGATTCATGTGGTCGAGCCCATCGGGCTGTTCGCCGAGTCGGTGCTGCAAAGCTACCTTGACGAGCAGGCTTTAAGTGAATGGCAGAACCAGGGGCTGACCACTGTGATAGCGACCATCGAACAGCGCGTGCAGGACAGTTTTCGCGAGGAGTTGGGGGATGGGGAACAGGACCTGAAGGTGATCCGCTCGGTAAAGGTGATCCAGGGCGATCCTTGCGACGTGATACTCGACCAGTTGCGCAAACTGTCCGTCGACCTGCTTATCCTCGGCAGTCACAGCCATGCAACGACGGCGGCGACGCCTTTGGGTCGCACCGCCACGCGGGTATTGCAGCTGTCGACGGTTCCCGTTTACATGGTGCCGTCGCTGCGGCGTCGACGCAGTGAAGAAATATGATCGCTGGAATAAATAAAAAGTTCTAGATTTATCTGTCTGACCTTTAATATAGTTATATACCGTCGCTGATACCCGTGGCGTCTATCTGCTTTGAGGGACACATATGAAGCTCCAACAACTGCGCTACATCTGGGAAGTGGCGCACCACGACCTCAACGTTTCCGCTACCGCTCAAAGCCTTTACACCTCGCAACCGGGTATCAGCAAGCAGATCCGCCTGCTCGAAGACGAGCTTGGCGTGGAAGTGTTCGCACGCAGCGGCAAGCACCTGACCCGCGTCACTCCCGCCGGTGAGCGCATTATCACCACTGCCGGCGAGATCCTGCGCAAAGTCGAAAGCATCAAGCAGATCGCCCAGGAGTTCTCCAACGAGAAGAAGGGCACGCTGTCCATCGCCACCACCCATACCCAGGCACGCTATGCCTTGCCGCCGGTGATCCGCGACTTCATCAAGCAGTACCCGGACGTCGCGCTGCACATGCACCAGGGCTCGCCGATGCAGATCGCCGAGATGGCCGCGGACGGGACCGTTGATTTCGCGATTGCCACTGAGGCGCTGGAACTGTTCGGCGACCTGGTGATGATGCCGTGCTACCGCTGGAACCGCTGCGTGGTAGTGCCTCAGGGCCATCCGTTGGCCAAACTGCCGAAATTGACCCTCGAGGCCCTGGCCGAATACCCGATCGTGACTTACGTGTTCGGCTTCACCGGCCGCTCCAAGCTCGACGAGGCGTTCAGCCATCGCGGCCTGACGCCGAAAGTGGTCTTCACCGCCGCCGATGCCGACGTGATCAAAACTTACGTGCGCCTTGGCCTGGGCGTGGGGATCGTGGCAAAAATGGCGGTCGACACCCAGCTCGACAAAGACCTTGTGGTGCTTGATGCCAGCGAGTTGTTCGAGTCCAGCGTGACCAAGATCGGTTTCCGCCGTGGCACCTTCCTGCGCGGTTTCATGTGCGACTTCATCGAGAAGTTTGCGCCGCACCTGACCCGCGAGGTCATGGCCAAGGCCATTCAGTGCCACAACAAGCAGGAACTGGAAGAGTTGTTCGCCGGCGTTGAATTGCCCGTTCATTAAAGCGTTTATCTGGCCTCGGTAACCGTAAAGTGTTGCCGGGCGCCTGCCACCAGAATCTCCACCTCATCCCCTTCGAACTTGCCCAGCAGGCTTTTGCCCAAGGGCGAGCGCGGGGTGATGACGGTCACCGGTTGCCCGACCACATCCACCTTCAGGCCCGCCGCATCCGGTGCGAGGAACAGCCATTGCTGGCGTCCGTTCTCGTCTTCCAGGCCCAGCAGCGCGCCGACCTCCACCCCACGTCGATCATCGTAGGCTCGCAGTGGCAGGTTCTGGCACAGCGCCAGCGATTGTTTGATTTCCTCGACCCGCCGGGCCTGTCCGGCCGCCAGGTAGGACGCCTCCAGGCCCAGGGTGTCGTACTTGTTCTCGGCGATGTTTTCTTCGTGGGTTGCGGTTTCGTAAGCGGTCTGCGCGGCGCGCTGGGCGATGTCCAGGTCGACGGCGAGCTTGTCCAGAATCAGCTGGAGCACGGCGCGTTTATTCATGGTGATCAGTCGCAGAGTTGCAGCACATTGGCGCGGGTCTTTTCAGTCGGTGCATTCTGGTCCTGTTGCAGCCAGAACTGGCATTTGGGGTTGGACAGGTTGCGCGGGTTGCTGCGCGCCTGCTCCAGGGTCTGTTGCTGTTCCTGTCTCTGCAGGTTCTGCTGGTACTGCTCGAACATACGGTTGGGCGGCTCCGGCGCAGCGGCCGCCGGTTTGCCCAACTGTTGGACCGCCTCGGCCACAGGCGCGAGGCTCTGCGCGAAGAGGTAGCGGGACGCCAGCCAGGTGGTCAGCGCAATGGCGATGAACCCCAGCCACATGCCCAGGGCGATGGCGATGCAGAGCTTGAGCAGCGACAACGGACGATCAGTCATGGTGGCCTCCCGGCGGGCATTGACGGCGTAGCGGCGATTGTCGCACAGCCACTGTGCAGAATAATCGCGATCAAGCCTTCTGCATCCGGGCATTTATGCGGACAATCGAGCCTTTGAGCGTTGGAGCCCGGAATGAAAGCCCGCTGGGATATATTTTGCAGTGTCGTCGACAACTACGGCGACATCGGCGTGACCTGGCGCCTGGCCCGGCAATTGGTGGCCGAACACGCGTGTGATGTGCGCCTGTGGGTCGACGACTTGCGCGCGTTCGAGCGCATGTGCCCCGAGATCGATGTGCAGTTGAGTCAGCAATGGCAAGCGGGCGTTGACGTGCGCCACTGGCCGGCCGAGTGGCCGGCAACGTCGGCAGCCGATGTGGTGATTGCCGCGTTCGCTTGCCAGTTGCCACCGGACTATATGGAAGCCATGGCTGCCTGCGCACGCACGCCGTTGTGGATGAACCTGGATTACCTGAGCGCCGAAGACTGGGTGGTGGGGTGTCATCGGCTGCCGTCGGTGAAGTTCAAGGGCGTGCAGAAGTACTTCTTTTTCCCGGGCTTTCGTCCGGGCACCGGGGGCCTGTTGCGTGAGGCTGGATTGCTGGACCAGCGTCAGGCGTTTCAGCGGGATGCCGTGGCACGGGAAACTTTCCTGCGCGATATGGGCGTATTTCCCGCCACCGATGCGCAACTGATCTCGCTGTTCGCCTACGAAAACGCCGGGCTGGCCGCTTGGCTCGACGTGTTGTCGACGGAAGGGCGTGCCACCCATCTGTTGGTGCCTGAAGGGCGCATCCTCGGCGAAGTGCAGCGCTGGCTCGGCGTGCAGGGGCTGGCGGCGGGGGCTGTGCATCAGCGCGGCGCGCTGACCGTGCAGGTGCTGCCGTTCGTGCCCCAGGCGCACTACGACCGACTGCTGTGGTGCTGCGACTTTAATGCGGTGCGCGGCGAAGACTCGTTCGTGCGTGCCCAATGGGCCGGGCGCCCGTTGTTGTGGCACATCTACCGCCAGGATGAAGACATTCACCTCGACAAGCTCGATGCCTTCCTGGCGCTGTACACCGCCGCGTTGTCACCGGCCCCAAGGACTGCGCTGATCGAGATGTGGCAAGTCTGGAACGCCGGGGGCGATATGGCCCAGGCGTGGAAAAAACTGCTGGAACACTGGCCTGAAGTCAGTCGACACGCTGAATCCTGGTGTCTGGAACAAGGCTTGCAGGCCGATCTTGCGACGGCGCTGGTACAGTTTTATGAAAGTTGGATATGATACGCCACCTTGATTTTTGTAAATCCCATCCAAATTTCGGATATACGCAATGAAAACTGGTAAAGAGCTGAAACCCGGTACCGTCATCAAGCTCGAAAACGACCCTTGGTTGGTTCAGAAAGCTGAGTTCACCAAGTCTGGTCGTAACAGCGCAATCATGAAGACCAAGCTGAAGAACCTGCTGACCGGCTACAAGACCGAGATCGTCTACAGCGCCGATGACAAACTGGACGACGTGATCCTCGACCGCAAAGAAGCGACCCTGTCCTTCATCAGCGGCGACACCTACACGTTCATGGACACCACCGACTACACCATGTACGAGCTGAACGCTGAAGATATTGAAGCCGTTCTGCCGTTCATCGAAGAAGGCATGGAAGACGTCTGCGAAGCGATCTTCTTCGAAGAGCGCCTGGTTTCCGTAGAGCTGCCGACCACCATCGTGCGTAAAGTTGCCTACACCGAAGGTTCCGCTCGCGGCGACACTTCCGGCAAGGTGATGAAGCCTGCCAAACTGGCTAACGGTACCGAGCTGCAAGTGGCCGATTTCATCGAAATCGACGACCTGATCGAGATCGACACCCGTGAAGGTGGTTCGTACAAAGGTCGCGCCAAGAAGTAATTCTGGCCCTGCCGATACGAAAAAAAGCCCGACCTTGAGTCGGGCTTTTTCATGGGCGTCATCTTTACTTCGCCGGGCTTACTTGAGGTGTTGCTTGAGTTCGTCCGACGCTTGCAGCAAGGCCGAACGTACCGCCGGCACCTGGCTGACCACGTTAAGCAGGCCGTAGTCGTGGATCATGCCGTTGTAGCGCACGGCGGTGACCGGTACACCGGCCTGGTCCAACTTGCGTGCATAGGCTTCGCCTTCATCACGCAGCACGTCCGCACCGGCGGTCTGGATCAGCGCGGGTGGCAGCCCTTTGAGCTGATCAGTCGTGGCCCGCAGTGGCGAGGCATAGACCTCGGCGCGCTGGTTGGCGTCGGTGGTGTAGTTGTCCCAGAACCACTTCATCATGTTGCGGGTGAGGAAATGCCCTTCGGCATACTGGTTGTAGGAACCGGTGTCAAAGTTGGCGTCGGTCACTGGCCACAACAACAGCTGGAACTTGATCGCCGGCGTGCCCTTGTCCTTGGCCATCAGGCTGACCACCGCCGCCATGTTGCCGCCGACACTGTTGCCCGCAACCGCCAGGCGCTTGCCGTCGACGTTGATCTCTTTGCCGTGTTCGGCGACCCACTTCGTTGCGCCGTAGGCCTGGTTGATCGCCACCGGGTAATGCGCTTCCGGCGAAGGCGTGTAATTGACAAACACCGCGACAGCCCCCGAACCCACCACCAAATCCCGCACCAGGCGTTCATGGGTCGGGTAATCCCCCAGCACCCAGCCGCCGCCGTGGAAAAACATGAACACCGGCAATGTACCCTTGACCCCGGCTGGCCGCACGATGGTCAGGTCCAGCGGCTGGCCATCGACCTGGATGGTCTTCTGGCTCACATCCGCCTTGGGCAGGGTCAGCTTCACACCGGCCTGGGCGCCGGTCAGTACAGCGCGGGCGTCCTTCGGCGTCAGTTGTTCCATCGGTTTACCGGTGCCTGCGTTCAACACATCCAGAAAGGCCTGGGTGTTGTGTTCGACCTCACCGGTCGCCGCAAAGGCGTTGGTGATGGACAGGGCGAGCAGGGTGCCGGTGAGCGCTTTACCAATTGTGTTCATTTCTTTCTCCAGGGGCGGCCGAGGTCATTTAGACGGTTACGTGCAGGCGCACATCGACGTTGCCACGGGTGGCGTTGGAGTACGGGCAGACTTGGTGAGCCGCGTCGACCAGGCTTTGCGCATCGTCCTGGGCCAGGCCCGGCAGGCTGATGTGCAGGTCGATGTCCAGGCCGAAACCGCCAGTGATCTGGCCGATGCCGACGTGGGCAGTGATCGAAGCGTCATCCGGGATTTTGCGTTTGGTCTGGCTGGCGACGAATTTCAGTGCACCGATAAAGCAGGCCGAATAGCCGGCAGCGAACAATTGTTCAGGGTTGGTGGCCTGGCCACCGGCGCCGCCCAATTCCTTGGGCGTGGAGAGTTTTACGTCGAGGATGTTGTCGCTGGAAACAGCACGACCATCACGGCCGCCGGTGGCGGTGGCTACTGCGGTATAGAGAGTTTGCATGGTGTCGTCCTCTGCGTGTTATGCGCTAAATGTTTGCGCGCTAATTAGTTGGCGAGTTGAATGTATAGCGACAATGTTTAGCGCGCAAGATAAATTTACAAAAATGTTTTAGGTTTTGAATAATGACGCGCCGCAGAACCCAATGTGGGAGCGGGCTTGCTCGCGAAAACGGTGTATCAGTGAATAAATTCAGTGACTGACACTGCGCCTTCGCCAGCAAGCCCGCTCCCACATTTTTGGTGCTTTGGTGCCTTTAGATTGCGTTCTGCAGATGACTGCGCAGAGCAACCAAGTCAGCCTGCAACTGGCGCAATTGCTCAAGCTCAAGGCCGCTGGCGCCGAGGATGCACTGCGGAATGCCCATGGCTTTTTCCTGCAAGGCGCGGCCGGCGGTAGTCAATTCCACCACCACCACGCGCTCGTCTTCACGGCTGCGCGTGCGGCTAAGCAGGCCTTCGGCTTCCAGGCGCTTGAGCAGCGGGGTGAGGGAGCCCGGGTCGGTCAACAGGCGGCTGCTGATTTCGCCGACGGTCAAACCATCCTCTTCCCACAGCACCATCATCGCCAGGTACTGCGGGTACGTCAGGCCGAGGGCTTGCAGCAGAGGCTTGTAGACCTTGGTCATCAGCAGCGAGGTGGAGTGCAGGGCGAAACACAGCTGGTTATCCAGCAGCAGGGATTCGCAAGGGTCAGGATTTTTGCTCATGGCGGTGCCTCGAAAAAAGCGTATCTGGCCTGGAATCTAGCGGGCAAACCTTTAATGCGCCAGATAATTCTGTCCAGTCGGTCAGACCAAGCCACTTTGCAGGGCCAGATCCCAGGGAGGGACCGGGCTGAATCGGGATTTCAGGTATTCCAGCAACAATCGACTGCGCGCATTGGGCTGTTGCTCCAGACGCAGCGCGTAAATCCCGGTGGTTTCCGGGCTAGGCAGGCCGCCTTCGCAGAACAGCGGCAAGAGCTCGCCGCGCACCAGGTACTCACTGGCCAGCCAGGTCGGCAGGTGGGCGATCCCCAGCCCGGCGAGCGCGCCGGACAACAGTGCTTCGGCATTGTTGGCGCTCATGCGGATGCGCTGCGGGCGACAGGTGGCGCGGCGCCCGTCCAGTTCAAAGCGCCAAGCGAACATCGGTGCCAGGCCGTCCCAGTCCAGGCCGTCATGCTCGCTCAGCTCGCGAGGGTGGGTGGGCGTGCCGCGGCTTTTCAGGTACGCCGGGCTGGCGCAAGCGATACGCACGATGCTCGCCAGGGGCGTAGCGATCAGCCGGGTATCGACGATATGCCCGGCACGCAGCACCAGGTCGACCTTGCCCAGGTGCGCGCCCTGCATATCAACAAAACTGTCGATCAAATGCAGGTGCACGTCCAGCCCAGGGTACACGTTCAAAAAGTCGGCGATTACTGGCGCCAAGTGGCGTCGGCCGAAGGCTGCCGGCGCGTCTACGCGAATCAGGCCTTCCGGCGCATGGCTCAGGGACACCGCCTCGGCCCGTGCCAATTGCAACTCGGTGACAATCCTGCGCGCTCGTTCGGCAAAAGCCAGGCCCGCGGGGGTGGGCACCACCGCATGGGTGCTGCGCTGAAACAAGCGGCTGCCCACCGAGCTTTCCAGGTTGTCGATGCGCCGAGCCACTGCCGAAGGCGTCAGCGGATGGCGCCGTGCGGCGGCAGAAAAGCTGCCGGTTTCCAGTACGTCGAGAAACAGGCCCAGTTGATCGGTCAGGGTGTTCGGGTTCATGGGCGAAGGCTTATGCGAGATTGGCATAGCCATTGTGCGTTGCTGTGCGTTTCCACGCTATAGCCGACTGCGTAGCATGCAAGGCTTGAGATTGTGGAGTAACGAGCGGTGTTGGATTTAGCGATATACCTGGTATTGGGCGCAGCCCTCGGCACGGTGGGCGGCTTGTTCGGGATCGGCGGCGGGCTGATTGCCATCCCGGTGCTCGGCGTGTTGTTCGGCCTGGACCAGCAACTCGCCCAGGGCACGGCGCTGGTGATGGTGGTGCCGAATGTAATGCTGGCCCTGTGGCGCTACCACCAACGTAATCGCATTGAATTGCGGCATGCCTTGCCGCTGGGCGTGATGGGTTTCAGTTTTGCCTGGCTCGGTTCGATCTGGGCGGTGGGGCTGGACGCAGGCGTGATGCGCATCGGTTTTATTGTGTTTCTGGTGGTGCTGGCGGCCTACAACGGGGTGCGCATGTTCACACGTAACGCGCCGCCGACGGCGCAGATGCGTTATTCCTGGCCCTGGTTGGGCGTACTGGGCGCCGCGTCCGGCGCCATGGGCGGGCTGTTTGGCGTCGGTGGCGCGGTGGTTGCCACGCCGGTATTGACCAGTGTGTTCGGTACCACCCAGGTGGTCGCGCAAGGCTTGTCACTGGCTCTGGCATTGCCCAGCACCGGCGTAACCCTGGTCACCTACGCCTGGCACCACGAAGTGGATTGGGCAATCGGCGTGCCCCTGGCCGTTGGCGGCCTGCTGAGTATCAGCTGGGGTGTGAAGGTCGCCCATGCGCTGCCGGAGCGCGTGCTGCGCGGGCTGTTCTGCGGATTTCTGGTGGTGTGTGCGGTGATGCTGACCTTTAAAGTCTGAAGCCTTCGAGGATGTATTGCGCCAGGCACTCGGTGATGGGCGAGGCCATCGCCGGGTTGCGCAGCAGCCGCAGGTTCATCGACGGCAGCGGCGGAAAGCCGTCTTCGCTGCCGAGTATGCGCAGGTCTTCGGTCACCAGGCTTTCCAGGCTGACCATCACCGCCAGGCCGGCGCTGACCACGGCCTGGATCGCCGCCACATTGGAGCTGTGATACGCCAGCCGGTAATCGAGCCCGACGCTGTCCAGCGCGGCCTGGCTCCACTGGGTGCCGAAGCACTCAACGCCGGACACCGCCAGGGGCAGGGTATCGTGTTCGTCCACGCAAAAGCACGCGGCGGCGGCCCACACCATTCGTTCAGTGCGCAGCAGTTCACCGACATCGTCGCCGGGCTGGCGGCTGATCACCGTCAAGGCCAGGTCGCGGCGCTGCATCAGCACGTTCGAGGCCTCGCAGTGCATCTCGATCTGGATCAGCGGATAAGCCTTGGAAAACCGCGTGAGAATCCCCGGCAGGTAGCGCATCACGTAGTCATCCGGCGTGCCGATGCGCACCAGCCCCACCATATGCGGCTCGCGCAGGGTATTGAACACCTCGCTGTGCAGTTTCAGGATGCGCCGCGCATAGCCCAGCAGCACCTGGCCCTCGGGCGTCAGGCGTACCTGTCGACCGTCACGTTCGAACAGCTTGCGTTGCAGCACATCCTCTTCAAGGCGTTTCATCTGCATGCTCACCGCCGATTGGGTGCGATTCACCCGTTCGGCGGCGCGGGTAAAGCCGCCCTGGTCGGCGATGGCGACGAAGGTGCGCAGCACGTCAGTGTCGATGCTCAGGTAGCCGGACAATTGATCAATCTCCGAGATGTATTGCATAAGAAACATTCGTTGGATTGATCATAGAGCCAGGCACACACTTTCGTCATCCCCACAGGAGGGCGAGAAGATGAAAGGTCAAAAAGGTTTTGTGTTGATCGCGAAGCGGCCTTTGGCCGGGCTGTTTCAGGGCATTGTGCGTTGGCACACGGTGTACCGGGAGCGCCGGTTACTGGCGACCCTGAACGACGACGCGCTCAA
Source organism: Pseudomonas sp. MH9.3 (assembly GCF_034354675.1). Classification (NCBI taxonomy): domain Bacteria; kingdom Pseudomonadati; phylum Pseudomonadota; class Gammaproteobacteria; order Pseudomonadales; family Pseudomonadaceae; genus Pseudomonas; species Pseudomonas sp. MH9.3. The sequence continues at coordinate 5,475,341 of NZ_CP133785.1, forward strand.
GGACATTGGGCTCAGCCGCGCCGACGTGGAGCAGGAAAGCCAACGGCATTTTTGGGACGACCCTTTGCGAAAGTAACTCGGGTTGTGGTTGGAGGGCTTGATTGTGCTTGACTGTGGCGAGCCCTAATGCCGTTCAGTTAAGCGCAGATTCCCTGTGGCGAGCAGGCTTGTCCTGCGTTGGGCTGCGCAGCAGCCCCAAAACCAGGCGCTGAGCCGTATCAGGTACACCGCGTTTTGCTCGATTGGGGGCGCTTCGCACCCCAACGCGGGGCAAGCCCGCTCGCCACCGGCAGTCCGTCAGCAGGCATTTCCAGCTACGGTCTTAGCGCTTGACCTGCTTCAGCGTTTCGGCAATCAGGAACGCCAGTTCAAGCGACTGATCGGCATTCATCCGAGGGTCGCAGTGGGTGTGGTAGCGGTCCGACAAACCGTCTTCGGTAATCGGCCGTGCGCCGCCGATGCACTCGGTGACGTTCTGCCCGGTCATCTCGATATGAATCCCGCCGGCATAGCTGCCCTCGGCCTGGTGCACCTGGAAGAATTCCTTCACTTCGCCGAGGATCTGCGCAAAGTCGCGGGTCTTGTAGCCGCTGCTGGCCTTGATGGTGTTGCCATGCATCGGGTCCGAACTCCACAGCACCTGCTTGCCTTCACGCTGCACGGCGCGGATCAGGTGGGGCAGGTGGTCGCCGACCTTGCCTGCGCCCATGCGCGCGATCAGGTTGAGGCGGCCGGGATCGTTGTTCGGGTTGAGAATGTCGATCAGGCGGATCAGGTCGTCAGGGTTCATGCTCGGGCCGACCTTGACGCCAATCGGATTGTTCACCCCGCGCAGGAACTCGACGTGGGCGCCGTCGAGCTGACGGGTGCGGTCGCCGATCCACAACATGTGGGCCGAGCAGTCGTAGTAATCGTTGGTCAGGCTGTCGCGGCGCACGAAGGCTTGTTCGTAGTTGAGCAGCAGCGCTTCGTGGGCAGTGAAGAAGCTGGTTTCGCGCAACTGCGGCGAGCTGTCCATGCCACAGGCGCGCATGAACGCCAGGGTTTCGTCGATGCGGTCGGCCAACTGGCTGTATTTTTCAGCCAGGGCGGAGTTGGCGATGAAGTCCAAATTCCACTTGTGCACCTGGTGCAGGTCGGCGAAACCGCCCTGGGCAAATGCGCGCAGCAGGTTGAGGGTGGCGGTGGACTGGTGATAGGACTGCAGCAGACGGTCCGGGTCGGGCACGCGGCTTTTTTCATCGAAGCCGATGCCGTTGACGATATCGCCGCGGTAGGCGGGCAGGGTGATGCCGTCGATGGTTTCATCGTTGGACGAGCGCGGCTTGGCGAACTGGCCGGCCATGCGCCCGACTTTCACCACCGGGCAGCCGGCGGCGAAGGTCATCACGATCGCCATCTGCAAGAGTACCTTGAAGGTGTCGCGGATTTTGGCGGCGGAGAACTCGGCAAAGCTCTCGGCGCAGTCGCCGCCTTGCAGCAGGAACGCGCGGCCCTCGGTGACTTCGGCAAACTGACGGCGCAACTCGCGGGCTTCCCCGGCAAACACCAGTGGGGGGTAGCTGGCGAGGTTCTGCTCCACTTGCAGCAAGTGCGCAGCGTTCGGGTACCGGGGTTGTTGCTGGATCGGCAGGGCGCGCCAGCTGTCGGGGCTCCAGGGTTGGCTCATCATGAACTCGATTGGCTGATTGACGGTCGGGCGCCAATGTTATCAGCAATTAGTGCGTGACCTGTTGCCGCCGGTTGGCCGACAATCGCGCCTTTGCCGTGCGGTAAACCCTTTAGGAGTAGTGATGACCGAGGAGCGTGTCGAGCGCCTGCTGGCCGAGGTCCATGATGACTTCGGCATGATCCGTGTGCTGGAAGTGGCCGATTACCGCTTTCTCGAGTTTGGCGACGCCATCGAGCAAAGCTGCGTGTTCACCGCCGACCCGAGCTGGCTGGAGTACGACTACACCCGCGCCATGCTGGTTGGCGCGTTGTGCCATGAGCAGCCGGACAGCGCGCTGTTTCTCGGCCTGGGCGCCGGCACCCTGACCCAGGCATGCCTCAAGTTCCTGCCGCTGGAAGACGTCGAAGCCATCGAGCTGCGCCCCGATGTGCCGCGCCTCGCCATCGAGTACCTGGGGCTGGACGATGATCCACGCCTGTATATCCGCATCGGCGATGCCTTGCAGTTGCTGGAAAGCGCTGAGCCGGCTGACTTGATTTTCGTCGACCTCTACACCGATGTCGGCCCCGGCGTCGGGCACCTGGCGTGGACGTTTCTGGAAAACTGCCAGAAAAAGCTCAACCCGGGCGGTTGGCTGGTGATCAACCAATGGGCCACCGACGATGGCAAACCGTTGGGGGCAGCGCTGTTGCGCGGGCTGTATCACCGGCATTACTGGGAGCTGCCGGTGAAGGAGGGCAATGTGATCTTGCTGGTGCCTTCGGAGCTGGATCAGGAACTGGAGCTGGAGGCGCTCTCGGCGCGTGCCGAGGCCTTGGCGCCGCGATTGGGGTATTCGTTGCAGCCGTTGATCAAGGCGATTCGGCCGGCGACTTAGGTGACTATCAGAGCCTCATCGGGGGCTTGCCCTAATGCCGTTCAGTTAAGCGCAGATTCCCTGTGGCGAGCAGGCTTGTCCTGCGTTGGGCTGCGCAGCAGCCCCAAAACCAGGCGCTGAGCCGTATCAGGTACACCGCATTTTGCTCGATTGGGGGCGCTTCGCACCCCAACGCGGGGCAAGCCCGCTCGCCACAATACGCCCACACATTTTCCTTAACTGAACGGCATTAGGGCTTGCCCCCGATGAGGCCCTCAGTGCCGCCATCAAATCCCCTTGAACACCCCCGGCCGCTTCTCGATCATCGCCCGCACGCCTTCCCTGGCATCCTCACTGTTAAGCAATTGATCCACCACCGCGGGCAAGGCGGCGGCCGCCACGGTTTCGCCTTCCATGCGGGCCAGACGCGCCGAGGTCAGTGTGGCCTGAACCCCAAGCGGCGCCTGGCGGGCGATGCGGCTGGCCAGTTCGATGGCGCGCGGCAACAGGTCTTCGCTGGCCATCACCTCCTGCACCAGCCCCAGGCGCAGGGCTTCATGGGCGTCGAACTCGTCGCCGGTGAGCAGCCAGCGCATGGCATTGCCCCAGCCGGCGAGCTGGTGAAAACGCAGCGTCGCGCCACCGAACGGAAAGATCCCGCGCTGCACTTCCATTTGCGCAAAGCGGGTATTGCTGGCGCAAAGGTTGATGTCCGCCGCCAGCATCAGCTCGATGCCGAGGGTCAGGCAATAACCTTGGGCCGCGATAATCACCGGCTTGCTGACCCTTGGTCCGGCAAACACGCCCCAGGGATCGCAGCCCCCCGGCGGCGGTTGCCAGCCGCCGGCCATCACGCCGCTGACATTGGCCAGGTCCAGCCCGGCGGTAAAATGGTCGCCATGGGCGAATACCACGGCCACCCGCGCGTCGTCGTTTCGATCAAATTCGCCATACGCCAGGCTCAGGTCCTTGAGCAAATCGAGGTCGAAGGCGTTGCGCTTGGCCACCCGGTCCAGGCCCAACAGCAGGACATGACCCCGGAGTTCACGGCTGACGCGGCTACTGCTGGCTTGATTCATCGGGCGTGCCCTCGGGCGCGGGAGTTAAGGTTTCGGACCGAAGGTGCGATCCAATCGGTGAATCGTTTAAGCGTTATGCCCAGCAGGGCCGGGCGTTTGCAAAACAGACCCTGCTGCGGGTATCTGCAAAACCTGTGACGCAGCGCGGTACATCGGTGCGTTGCGCGAAAAAAAGCTCCCTTTTTCAGGTATTTCCGGTATAGTGCGCGCCGGCCTTTAACCGGGCCGCGTTCAGGTAGCGCAATTCCCCGAAGCCAGCTTCGGCTGCACGTCCGCACAGCGGACTCTTCCTTGACGAATCTTTTTCATTCATTCGTTTTCGCAAATCCCCGCCGACAAAGCAGCCAGGGCGACTCTTGAGTCTCAACACGGCATGCGCAGCTTTGGAGCATGGGTCTTTGCGGATGCACTTAGAGGCAGACCCATGACCCAGGAAACCGGCGGCTTCGCCGCTTTTAATCTTAACCCGAACATTCTCGCTGCCGTCATCGCGACCGGCTACGAAGAACCTTCGGCGATTCAGCAGCAATCGATCCCGATCATCATGGCCGGCCAGGACATGATTGGCCAGGCGCAAACCGGTACTGGTAAAACCGCCGCGTTCGCCCTGCCTATCCTGCACTGCATCGATCCTGCCAAGCGCGAACCGCAAGCCCTGATCCTGGCGCCAACCCGTGAGTTGGCGCTGCAAGTAGCAACCGCTTTCGAAACCTACGCCAAGCAAATGCCAGGCGTTACCGTTGTGGCCGTTTACGGCGGCGCGCCCATGGGCCCACAACTGAAAGCCATCCGTAACGGCGCACAGATCGTTGTCGCCACCCCGGGCCGTCTCTGCGACCACCTGCGTCGCGACGAGAAAGTCCTGTCCACCGTGAACCACCTGGTGCTGGACGAAGCTGACGAAATGTTGAAGCTGGGCTTTATGGATGACCTGGAAGTCATCTTCAAGGCACTGCCTGCGACCCGTCAGACCGTACTGTTCTCGGCCACCCTGCCGCAGTCTATCCGTGCCATTGCCGAACGCCACCTGCGCGATCCGCAACACGTGAAAATCCAGACCAAGACCCAGACCGTTACCGCGATCGAACAGGCTCACCTGTTGGTTCACGCTGACCAGAAGACCTCGGCTGTATTGAGCCTGCTGGAAGTCGAAGACTTCGACGCCCTGATCATGTTCGTGCGCACCAAGCAAGCCACCCTGGACCTGGCCAGTGCCCTGGAAGCCAAAGGCTACAAAGCCGCTGCGCTGAACGGTGACATCGCCCAGAACCAACGCGAGCGCGTGATCGATTCCCTCAAGGATGGCCGTCTGGACATCGTTGTGGCGACCGACGTTGCTGCTCGTGGCCTCGACGTTCCACGTATCACCCACGTGTTCAACGTTGACATGCCTTACGATCCCGAGTCCTACGTTCACCGTATTGGCCGTACCGGCCGTGCCGGTCGCGAAGGCCGTGCATTGCTGCTGGTGACTCCGCGTGAGCGCCGCATGCTGCAGGTGATCGAGCGTGTAACCGGTCAGAAAGTTGCCGAAGTCCGCCTGCCGGATGCTCAGGCTGTTCTCGATGCGCGCATCAAGAAACTCACCAATAGCCTGTCGCCATTGGTGGCTGACGCTGAATCGACCCACGGCGAACTGCTCGACCGCCTGACTGCCGATATCGGCTGCACCCCACGTGCCCTGGCTGCAGCTTTGCTGCGCAAGGCTACCAACGGTCAGGCCCTGACCCTGGCAGCCATCGAGAAAGAACGCCCACTGGTGCCGAACAACGCCCCGCGCGGTGATCGTCCAGAGCGTACCGGCGACCGTCCGGACCGTGGTGATCGTGAGCGTCGTGCTCCGGTTCCATTGGCTGAAGGCCGCGCTCGTTGCCGTACCGCGCTGGGCGCGCGTGACGGTATCGCTGCCAAGAACCTGCTGGGCGCTATCCTCAACGAGGGTGGCCTGGCACGTGAAGCCATCGGTCGCATCCAGGTGCGCGACAGCTTCTCTCTGGTAGAGCTGCCGGAAGACGGCCTGGAAAAACTGCTGACCAAGTTGAAAGACACGCGCGTTGCCGGTAAGCAGCTGAAGCTGCGTCGCTACCGCGAAGATTGATTTGCCGCTACGGCTGATTGATCGCCCATAAAAAATCCCCGACTGGTTCGGGGATTTTTTTTGCCTGATATTTTTTTGGATCAGTCCCCGGTCAACTGTGGGAGGGGGGCGTGCTCCCGATGGCGGTACAAGGGCCAATACCTGCAAGGCTGAGCAAACCCGGCGTCAACCGAAGCGGTAGATGTCCATTCCAAGCGCACCCAGGGTGAAGCCTTGGTGCTCGATGCTGAAAGGGCCACCCGCACCGCGAGCGAAATACAGCGGTAGCAAATGTTCATCGCTGGGATGGCTGCGCAGCGCATGCGGCGCCAGGCGGCGATAGTCGTGCAGTATTGCCTCGTCATCGGCGGCGAGGGTCTCCACCATCCAGTCACGAAACTCCCTGGCCCACGGCTCGATGCTGTCCGGTCCGGCGCGCCAGTCCAGTTCACCCAGGTTATGGGTGATGCTGCCGGAACCGATCAACAGCACACCTTGCTCGCGCAGGCTGGCCAGCGCACGCCCGACACGGGTTTGCAGGGCCGGGCCCATGCGGCTGGGCAGCGAGACTTGCACCACCGGAATATCCGCCGCCGGATACATCAACGACAGCGGCACCCAGGTGCCGTGATCGAATGGGCGACGCTCGTCGATCTGCGCCTCCAGGCCGTCTGCGTGAAGCCGCTCGACAATGGCGCTCGCCAACTGCGGATCGCCCGGCGCCGGGTATTGCACCGCGAACAATTCGCGAGGGAAGCCGCCGAAGTCGTGCCAGGTTTGCGGCGCCGCACTGCCGCTGACCAGCAGCCCGGTGCTTTCCCAGTGCGCCGACACCACCACGATCGCCTCAGGCTTGGGCAGCTCTGCCGCCAGCCGCTGCAGAGCAGGGCCGCTGGCGCCCGGTTGCAGGGCGAGCATGGGCGAACCGTGGGAGATGAACAGGCTGGGCAACATGCGTAGGGTCCTGAGGGTTAAGATGCTGCCATCTTCAGTCAGATCATTGATCTAAATCCAATATAAGTTTTAGCGCTTTTTGATCGAATTTCCCGGGGGATTTATGCAGCCTGAATTTTGGCAAGCGCGTTGGGCGCGCAATCAGATCGGCTTTCACCTGCCCGAGGTCAACCCGTACCTGCAACGCCACTGGCCGACGCTGGGCGTGGCCGAGGCTGCAAAAGTGCTGGTGCCGTTATGCGGTAAAAGCCTGGATTTGATCTGGCTGGCCGCGCAGGGGTATCGCGTGATGGGCGTGGAACTGTCGGAGCAGGCGGTTCAGGCGTTCTTCAGTGAGCAGGGCCTGACGCCACAGGTCGTTGAGAAGGGCGCCTTCAAGGTTTATCAGACGGGACTGATCGAGCTGTGGTGCGGTGATTTCTTCGTCCTGGATGCGCAGGCGCTGGGTGATTGCAGTGCGCTGTATGACCGCGCGGCGCTGATCGCCTTGCCGCCGTTGATGCGTGCGCAGTATGCCGGGCATCTCACTGCGCTGCTGGGGGCCGGCACAAAAGGCCTGCTGGTCACGCTCGACTATGACCAGGTGCAAAAGGCCGGCCCGCCCTTTGCGGTGAATGATGACGAAGTGCGCATGTTGTTGTGTGAGGGCTGGAGCGTGGATGTGCTGCAAGAGCAGGACATCCTGGGCGAGAGCTGGAAGTTCGTGCAGGACGGCGTCACGCGACTGGAGGAGCGCGCCTATCGGCTGGACCGGCGCTGAGGTCTGCGCTGTTCATGCCAACGCCCTTGCGGGCAAGTCGAATTGTCGCGCCGGCGCTCCCACAGGGGATCTGCGCTTAACTGACTGACATTAGGGCTTGCCCGCGATGGCGTTTCAAGCACCCACAAAAAAGGAGCGATCAAGTCGCCCCTTTTCAGTGTCACTGCCTGACCGTCAGCCGCGACGGTGCAGTGCGTCGATTCGCTCTTCCAGCGGTGGATGGCTCATGAACAAGCGCGCCATGCCCTGTTTGATGCCGCCGTTGATACCGAAGGCCGTCAGGCTGTCCGGCATATGCACCGGCAGGCCCTGTTCGGAGCGCAGGTGCTGCAAGGCTGCAATCATCGCCCCGGTACCGGCCAGACGCGCACCGGCTTCGTCTGCACGGAATTCGCGTTTGCGCGAGAACCACATGGTGATCGCACTGGCCAGGAAACCCAGCACCAGCTCGGCGAAAATGGTCGCCACGAAGTAGGCGATGCCGCGACCCTCTTCGTTCTTGAAGATCACCTTGTCGACAAAATTGCCGATGATGCGCGCGAAGAACATCACAAAGGTGTTCACTACGCCCTGTACCAGCGCCAGGGTAACCATGTCGCCGTTGGCCACATGGCCGATCTCGTGGGCCAGTACCGCCTTCACTTCATCGTAGGAAAAGCGTTCCAGCATGCCCTGGCTGACCGCAACGAGCGCATCGTTCTTGTTCCAGCCGGTGGCGAAGGCGTTCGCTTCATAGGCCGGGAAGATCCCGACTTCGGGCATCTTGATGCCGGCCTCGCGGGACAATTGCTCGACGGTCTGCAGCAACCATTGCTCATGTCGGGTACGGGGCTGGGTGATCACCTGGGTACTGGTGCTCATTTTCGCCATCCACTTGGAGATGAACAGCGAAAACAGCGAGCCGGCAAAACCAAAGACCGCACAGAAAACCAGCAGCTGATTGAGGTTCAGGTCAACCCCGTTGGCCGCCATGAACCCGTTGAAGCCAAAAAGGCTCAGGGTGATGCTGGCAATCAGCACGACCGCCAGGTTAGTGGCCAGAAACAGCAGGATGCGCATCATGGTTGTAGAGTTCTCCTCATGCTTAATATGTCGCGTACTGCGGGGTATATAAGGTGCAGCCTGGGGTGATTCAACCGGGCGACTATTTCAAACTGTGTCCTACAGCTTTTATGTAAACCCTTGAAGGGATTTTCCTACCTGACAAACCGCTCGGCACGCGCTTTCAATCGCCTTGCGGCCTAGTGTTTACGGGGCCTGGCGGTTGCCTTGAGTTCAAGAGATGGGTCAGACCCAGGGCAGGCCAGAGAAGTGTTGCCAGATAATCGCTGTACGACCAAAAGCTGGCCGTACAGTGTCATTTTCGTTACTGGCGATAAGACTTGAGGAAGTTGCCGATACGGCCAATGGCCATTTCCAGGTCATCCACACGCGGCAGGGTCACCACACGGAAGTGATCCGGCCACGGCCAGTTGAACGCGGTGCCCTGGACTACCAGCAGCTTTTCCGACAGCAGCAGGTCGAGCACGAACTTTTCGTCGTTGAGGATCGGGCACACCTTCGGGTCGATACGCGGGAAGGCATACAGCGCACCCATGGGTTTGACGCAGCTCACGCCGGGAATGTCGTTGAGCAGCTCCCAGGTACGGTTGCGCTGTTCAAGCAGGCGGCCCTGGGGCAATACCAGATCGTTGATGCTCTGGTAGCCGCCGAGGGCGGTCTGGATCGCGTGCTGGCTCGGCACGTTGGCGCACAGGCGCATGTTGGCCAGTATGTCGATGCCTTCGATGTAGCTCTGGGCATTGTGCTTGGGCCCGGAAATCGCGATCCAGCCGGAGCGGAAACCCGCCACTCGATAGGACTTGGACAGGCCGTTGAACGTCAGGCACAACAGGTCCGGGGCCAGGGAGCCGGTGCAAATGTGCACGGCGTCGTCGTAGAGGATCTTGTCGTAGATCTCGTCGGAGAACACCACCAGGTTGTGCTGGCGTGCCAGTTCGAGCATGCCCAGCAACACTTCCCTGGAGTACACGGCACCGGTGGGGTTGTTCGGGTTGATGATCACCAGGGCTTTGGTATTGGGAGTGATCTTGGCTTTGATATCGGCCAGGTCCGGGAACCAGTCGGCGCCTTCATCGCACAGATAGTGCACCGGGTGGCCGCCGGCGAGGGTCACAGCGGCGGTCCACAGCGGATAATCCGGCGCGGGTACAAGCACTTCGTCACCGTTGTTGAGCAGGGCCTGCATGGACATCACGATCAGCTCGGACACCCCGTTGCCCAGGTAAATGTCCTCGATGCCGACACCTTCTACCTGCTTCTGCTGGTAGTACTGCATCACCGCCTTGCGCGCGCTGAACAGGCCTTTGGAGTCACTGTAGCCCTGGGCTGTCGGCAGGTTGCGGATCACGTCCTGGAGGATTTCTTCCGGCGCTTCGAAACCAAAGGGGGCCGGGTTGCCGATGTTCAGCTTGAGGATGCGATGGCCTTCCTCTTCCAGGCGTTTGGCGTGCTTGAGCACGGGGCCGCGAATGTCGTAGCAGACGTTGGCGAGCTTGTTCGATTTGCTGACCTGCATGGCGATGTGATCCTGAAAATGAACGATCCAGACGGCGAAGACACTACCGTACTGTGAATCCTGCGCGGTCCGCACCTGTAAATACGTTTGAATGGCGGTGGCGCGGGTGCCAGACTGGCGTTTTGAAGAGGCGCAATCATACGTGCCGCCTGATCCATGGAAAAGACACAGATCAGGGTTTTTCAGTGACCGAGGTGTACCGATGGATAAGTTGCAGAAAACCGTTGATGAATGGAAAGCGATGCTTGATCCGGAGCAATACAACGTATGCCGTCTCAAGGGCACCGAGCGCCCGTTCACCGGCAAGTACAACGAGACCAAAGCCGACGGCGTCTATCACTGCATCTGCTGCAATGAAGCGTTGTTCGACTCCACCACCAAATTCGACTCCGGTTGCGGCTGGCCCAGCTTCTACGCGCCGATTGCCGACAGCGCGATGATCGAGATTCGCGACGTCAGCCACGGCATGATCCGTACCGAAGTCACCTGTGCCAAATGCGATGCGCACCTGGGCCATGTGTTCCCGGACGGCCCGCCGCCGACCGGCCTGCGTTACTGCATCAACTCGGTGTGCCTGGACTTCGTGCCGCGCTGAAGTCCAATGCGGGAGGGGCCTTGCTCACTCCCGCATGCTGATTGCGCTCCATCAGCGCCATCGATGTAAATTGCGCACGATTGAGTTGCCCGCTATTTTTCAACCCCTTCCACTGATCGAGACTTTGTCATGGCCGACCCGCTGCTGAGCATCCCGTGCACCACCATCAAGGGTGAGCAGAAGACCCTGGCCGATTTTGCCGGCAAGGCCATCCTGGTGGTCAACACCGCCAGCAAATGCGGCTTCACCCCGCAGTACAAGGGCCTTGAACAACTCTGGCAGCAGTACAAGGACCAGGGCCTGGTGGTGCTGGGGTTTCCGTGTAATCAGTTCGGCAAGCAGGAACCGGGCGATGAAGGCGCGATTTCAGAGTTCTGCGAGCTGAACTTCGGCGTCAGCTTCCCGTTGTTCAAGAAAGTCGATGTCAACGGCAGTGATGCCCACCCCTTATTCGTTCAACTGAAAAAACAGGCGCCCGGCCTGTTGGGCTCCAAAGGCATCAAGTGGAATTTTACCAAGTTCCTGATTGGCCGCGATGGCCAGCAGGTCAAGCGGTTTGGTCCAACCACCAAGCCACAGGACCTGACCCGGGAGATTGAAGCTCTGCTCAAATGAGCGATGCGACGCGCATGTGCCTTGCGCAACTCAACGCGCTGCCGCCTCGGGAACCCACAGGTCCAGCAGCGCATTGAGTTCCTCGCGGCGGAATGGTTTGGCCAGGTAGTCATCCATCCCCGCCGCTCGGCAGCGCTCGCGTTCCTCGGACAGCGCATTGGCCGTCAACGCGACAATCGGCAGATCCGGCCAGCGGCCACTGCGGCGGATCTGGCGGCTGGCTTCGTAGCCGTCCATCACCGGCATGTTGCAGTCCATCAACACCATGTCAAAGCGCTGTTCCTCAAGAAACTTGAGCGCCTCGCCGCCATGGGCCGCCACGATCACTTCACAACCCAGCTTGGCGAGCATGCCTTTGGCCACCAATTGATTGACCGGGTTGTCCTCCACCAGCAGGATGCGCGCCCGGTGCGCCAGCGGCGCGGCTTCCCGCTGCACGGTATCGAGCGCCAACTGCGTGTCGCTGCGCAGGTTGCGTTGCAGGATCTGGTACAAGGCATTGCGGCTCAAAGGGCGCGCCTGTTGCTGCAAGGGCGCGAACGCGGCGACCTCTTCGCCGGGCATGAAATTGCCGTAGGCGGTGACCACGAGAATGGGCGCGGTAATGCCCGGGCGGATGCGGAACAGGCATTCCGGGCAGTCGGTGATCAGCAGGTCGGGCGTTTGCCCGGTCATGTCGTCATCCATCGTCAAACAGCGCGTGGTCAGCCCCCAGTGCGGCAGCAGCGAAGTGAGCAGCTCCGTCAGGCCGCTGCCGGTATGGGTGATCACCAGCACTTCACCTTTGAGCGGCGCCTGTCGGCTGGCGGGTAGATGGGTGGGCAACGGCAGTTCGGCGCAGAACTGGCTGCCAAAGCCCACCTCGGAACTGATGCTCAACCGTCCGTGCATGGCTTCACACAGGTTGTGGGTCAGCGCCAGGCCCAGCCCGGTGCCGCCAAACTGGCGGGTGATGCCGGCGCCGGCCTGGGTGAACGGCTGGAAGATCTTTACCTGCGCGTCCTGGGCGATGCCGATGCCGGTGTCGCAGACCTCGATTTTTACCTGATCGCCCTGGGCGCTGAGCCGCACATCCACGCGGCCGAAGCGCGTGAACTTCAAGGCGTTGGAGAGCAGGTTGCTGACGATCTGCCGTACCCGCGTCGGGTCACCGAGCACCTGTGCCGGAAATTGCGGATCGATCAGGCAGGTCAGCTCGACGCTCGGCGCCGCATTCTGCGACAGCAGGTTAGCGGTGTCTTCCACCATTGAACCCAGGTCGAACGGGATGCGCTCCAGTTCCAACTGGCCCGCGTCGAACTTGGAGAGGTCGAGAATATCGTTGAGCAAGTCCACCAGCACCTTGCCGGAGTCGTGGGCGATGGACAGTTGCTGGCGCTGTTCGGCGTTCAGCGGGCTGTCCAGCGACAACGCGATCATGCCGAGCAAACCATTGAGCGGCGTACGAATTTCGTGGCTCATGTTGGCCAGGAACGCTGCCCGCGCCTGTGCCATGCCCAGGGCGTTCATCTTCGCCGCCTCCAGCTCATCGTTGGATTGGCTCAGGCGCTGGTTGCTGGCCTTGAGCTCCAGAGTGCGCGCCGAAACGATATCTTCCAGCTGCCCCAGGTATTCGGTGAGGCGATCCTCGGCGTGGCGGCGCTGCTGGATTTCGGTTTGCATGTTGTCAAATTGCTGGTTGGCCACGTTGACCAGCACGCCGATCTCATCCTGCTCATGCCCTGGCGGGCAGTCCAGGCGCGCCTGCTTGCGGTCGCTCAATTCGCGGATGATGCGCACCAGTGGCTGCGTCAGCATCACGTAGAACAGGCCCAGCAGGATCCCGGTCAGCAAGAGGCTGCGCACGAACCCGTTGAGCAGAGTGATTTCGGCGCGACGCAGGAAGCGGCTGCCAAAGGCATAAGTGTCAACGTCCAGGTACAGCACGCCGAGTGACTCGTCGGGCATGTGGCTGAGGAACAGACGGTCTTCGAATTGGCGATTGGCGCCAAACAGGAAATCGCTGATGGGACGATAGGTGCTTTCGCTGCGCGGCCGATTGACGTCCGCGAGTATCACGCCGTTGTTGTCGACCAGTTGCGCACGGATGATGGCCGGGGAGTGCAGCAGGCCCAGCGTCAGCTCCTTGGCCAGTTCAGCGTCGATGTTGTAGGCGATGCGTGACGCCGGGTTATGGCTGATTTCGATCAGCGAGCGAATTTCACGGTTGATGGATGCGTCTTCGCTGGCATAATCAATGCCAATTTGCCCAAGGCTGAGCAAGGTTCCCAGGATGAAACCTACCAGCACAGTCAGTTTGGCTTGTTTATAAGACAAGCGGTGGGCGAACCTGATATCCATCGAGTGTTGAACCACTTCACGTTTCCTTTCGCCGGCAAGCATAGCTGAACATCCACAAGCCAAGGCTTGCCCGGCACGAATCGTTTATTTTTACAGGTGCAGCCTGTTGCGGCCAGCAGCACGGCTGCCAATACGCCATCTTTTGCAGGAACTTGCCAGAGGAATAGACGTGGACTCTCGATTGAACGCTTTTCTTGAGCGTGCCGACGCGGTACTCGCGCGGCTGGAACCCTTGTTACCCGCGCCCCGCCAAGCCATCGACTGGCATCAGTGCCTGGCCGCCCGTTGGCAGCGCGAAGGCCGCAGTGGCTTCCTGCTGCCGCTGGAGGTCAGCCTCGACATGCGCCTGTCCGACCTGATCGGCGTCGACAAACAGCGCGAGCAACTGGCGCGCAACACTCAGCAGTTTATTAACGGCCTGCCTGCCAACCATGCGTTGCTGTGGGGCTCGCGGGGCACCGGTAAATCTTCCATGGTGCGTGCCCTGCTGGCCGAGCACGCCAAGGCCGGCTTGCGCCTGATCGAGATCGAGCGCGACCACCTGGCCGATCTGCCGCGCGTGGTCGAGCAATTGCTCAAGCTGCCGCAGCGTTTCATCCTCTTCTGCGACGACCTGTCGTTTGAAGCCGGTGAGGGCGACTACCGCATCCTCAAGAGCGTGCTCGACGGCTCGCTCGAGCAGGCGCCGGACAACGTGCTGCTGTATGCCACCTCGAACCGCCGTCACCTGGTCCCGGAAAACCAGAGCGACAATGACAACTGGAAACGCGTGGACGGCGAGCTGCACCCCAGCGAAGCGGTTGAAGACAAGATTGCCCTGTCCGACCGATTTGGCTTGTGGCTGTCGTTCTACCCGTTTACCCAGGAGCACTTCCTCGATGTGGTCGAACACTGGATCGGCGAGCTGGCAAGCACGTCCGGGTTGCAGTGGCAGCGCGATGAAGCCCTCGACATTCTCGCCGTACGCTGGGCCACCGGACGGGGTAACCGCAACGGCCGTTGCGCGTATCAATTCGCCCGCTACTGGGTGGGTCTCAAATTGCTGGAGCGTCAACCATGATCGATTTGCAACACGCAGGCACCGGCCTGGACGGCTACGCTATGTTATGCGCGCAGTTGGAGTCGCTGCTGGCGGATGAGCGTGATTTCATCGCCAACAGCGCACAGTTTTCCGCGTTTCTGTACAACCAGTTGGACGACCTCAACTGGGCCGGTTTCTACCTCAATCGTAATGAAGAGCTGGTGCTGGGTCCGTTCCAGGGCCAGATTGCCTGTGTGCGTATTCCGTTTGGCCGCGGTGTATGCGGTGCGGCGGCGGCATCGCGACAAACCCAGCGGGTGGAGGATGTGCATGCGTTTGCCGGCCATATTGCCTGCGACAGCGCCTCGAACAGTGAACTCGTGGTGCCGCTGGTCAAGAATGGCCAGTTGATTGGCGTACTCGACCTCGACAGCCCGTCGCTGGCCCGCTTCACCGAGCAGGACCAGGCGGGTATCGAACAACTGGCGGCGATTTTTCTACGTTTGACGGATTGCTGATCAGCCTGGCGCCTTCAGGCTGTTGAGTTGTATGAGCAGCGTCCTTTCCAGCTCAAGCATGCCTTTTTCCAGGATTTTGATGGCCGCTTCGATTGCAGGCCAGTCATCTTCCCGGGCACAGGCCTGTTCCACGGTCTCGCACTGCGCGGCCAGAGTGCCGGCCTGGACGATGCGTGCAGCGCCCTTGATCTTGTGCGCCTGCTCGATGAACGCCTGGAGGCTCGCGCGCTGCGCGGTGAGGGCCATCAACTCCTGACGGTCATCACGACTGCTGCTCAATAACTCTTCCATCAGGCGGCGGCTCAATTGGGCGTCACCTCCCGTCAAGTGGTCGAGGCTGGCGAAGGCCGGCGGCGTGCCGCAGGATTGTCGCTCGACCTGCGCCAGTTGTCGCTCCAGCACCGTGAGGCTGATCGGCTTGAACAGGCAATCGTCCATGCCGGCCTCCTTGCAGCGCAGTTTTTCCTCCGGCTGGGCATTGGCGGTAAAGCCCAGCACCACACAGGGGGGGAGTTGCTCGCGCTGTTCATATTCGCGGATCGAGCGGCTCAACTCATAGCCGTTCATGATGGGCATGTTGCAGTCGGCGATGACCAGGTCGAAGCGTTCCTGACGCCACGCCTGGAAGCCGGCCGCACCGTGTTGGGCAGCGGTGAACTGATGCCCCAGATAGCCCAGTTGCTGGCACATCAGCAAGCGGTTGGCAGGGTGGTCATCCACCACCAGCACGTTGAGCACCGCAGCAGGGGCGGGGTCGGCCGGCTTTGGCTCGTCCACGCGCTCGACCGGCTGCAGGCTCGGCATTTTCAAATGGACATGCACCTGGGTGCCGACCATCGGCACACTGCTCAGGCTCAGTTGCCCGCCCATCATGGCGCACAGGCTGCGGCATATCACCAGCCCCAGACCTGCACCGCTCCTGGCCAGTTGCCCGGAATTGTCGGCCTGGGCGAAAGGTTCGAACAGGCGCATCTGGTCGTCACGGCTGATGCCGATACCGGTGTCCTCGACCACCAGCTTCATTTCCACCTGCTGCGGCTGGTCGGTGGGTTGCACGTCCACCTTGATCTTTACCTGCCCGTGTTCGGTGAACTTGATGGCATTGCTTACCAGGTTCGACAGCACCTGTTTGAAGCGCAGCGGGTCGATCAGCACTTCGGTAGCGTCCTGCTCCGGCTTGAACTCCAGCAGCAGGCTGAGGGTTTTCTGCCGCGCCAGTCCATCGAATACGCGCACCACCGACTCAATCACTTCTCGCAGATTCACGCGCTCCGGTGCCAGGCTCAAACGTCCGGATTCGATACGCGCGATGTCAAGGATATCGCCGATCAACTCCAGCAAGTCCTTGGCCGAGTTGTAGGCCACCTCGATGGCCGGACGATCAAGGTGGCCCTGGTCGGCGCGCTTGAGCGTCAGTTCGAGCATGCCGATTACCGCGTTCATCGGCGTGCGGATTTCATGACTCATGGTCGCAAGGAAGGTACTTTTTGCTCGATTGGCTTCGTCGGCGCGCTCCTTGGCCGCGCGCAGCTCGTCGAACAATTGGCGGCGATCACTGATATCGATCCAGCCACCGATGATGCCCTGGACCTCCCCGACCGAGTCGCGATAGGGAAGAATCCAGTGATAGATCGTCAGCTTTTTGCCCTGGATATGCAGGGTGCGATCCAGAATCAGCGGGTTGCCCTGCGCCACGACTCGCTGGTAGTCGGCGTGGTACTGCGCAGCTTCCGCCTCGATGGCCATGTTCATCTGGGTCACGTTTTTGCCGATCACGTCTTCACGCTGGACGCCAAACGCCTGCAGGTAACTGTCGTTGCAGGTCTGCAGCAAACCACTGCGATCCCGTACATAGATCGGATGCGGGGTTTCATTGACCAGTGCGCGCATGAATTCGAACTGATCGTTGAGCGCCCGCTCAGCGCGTTTTCGCTGGGTGATCTGGCGGCGCATGTAGGCGTTCCAGGTCAGGGACGTGAGCAGTAACAGCCCGGCGCCGATGATGATTTGCGTGATCAGACGGTGGTAGTTGCGCCAGTAGCTGTCGGAGGCTGTGGAGTATCCCCGCCAGCGGCTGTTGATGATGCCCAGTTCATCCGGGGCAATGCTCAGCAATGCTTTATCGAGGATCGAACTCAGCTCGGTGGCTTCGCGCGACGTGGCCAGGGCAAAGGTGGCCGGAAGGGTGCCAATGCTGGTGCTGATCTGCAGCTTGTCCTGGAACACCTGGGAAGACAGCAGGTAATTGGCGATCACCAGCGAATTCACTGCGCCGTCCACCTGTCCCTGTGCCAGCAGTTCGGAGGCCTTGAAGGTGTCGCCGGCCTCCACCTGTTGAATCAGCGGGAAGTCCTGGGCGAGCATCTTGACCAGCGGGTTGCCTTGGGTGATCGCCAGGCGTTTGCCTGCCATCTGTTCCAGGTTCAGTGGGGCTTTGGGCTCCTTGCGTGTCAACAGCACGTAGGAGTTTTCCAGATAGGGACGGCTGAAGTTCAGTTGGTTCTCCCGCTCATCGCTGGGAATAATTGCACCGATGATGTCGGCTTTTCCGGTGCTGACCTCTTCGATCATCGTGCTGACTTCACGCGTGCGCCGAATCTCGAAGCGCAGGCCGGTACGCAGCTGAATCAGTTCCAGCAAGTCGGCGGTGACGCCACGGAATTTGCCGTCTGCGTCAAAAAAGGTCAGCGGCGCAAAGGTTTCATTGACCAGCACGCTGACCACCGGATGTTCCTGCAGCCAACGCTCTTCGCGCGGCGTCAGGTGCAGCTTCTTGTCCGTCAGCAGGATATCGCTGCCGGCACTCCAGCGCTTGGCGATACTGTCTCGTTCGTTGATGGGCACCGCGGCCAGTACCGAATCGACAAGGGACAGCAGGATGCGTTGGTCCTGGCGTAACGCAAAGCTGAAACCATAGGCTTCATGTTTGCCGAAATTGGCCATGCGCACATTCTTCAGGTAGCCCTTATTGATCATGTAATGGGTGGAGATGGTATCGCCCAGAAACACGTCGGCCTGGTCGAACGCCACTGCATTCAAGGCGTTCTGGTACGAGGGATAGGTGCTGATGTGCGCTTGCGGGTACAGCTTTTCCACTTCGTCCAGCGGCAGGTAGTGATACACCAGGCTCAAGCGCAGCCCGGCCAGGTTATCGTTCAGGCTGCGGGTTTCTCCCTCGCGGGTCACCAGCACGGGTTGATCCACCGCGTACGGCTCCGACAGCACGAGGTTCGCGTTGGCGGCCTCGAAGCCATTGGCGGAGCCCAGCAGGTCTATGTCGCCCGATTCAAGGGCGCGGATTGCTGCCTCACGTGTGGGATAGCGCAATACTGTGATGGGCAGGTTCAGGGCATCGGCCAGCAGCCCTGCGTAGTCGGCGGTCAACCCCTCGTAGTCGCGACCGCTGGAGGTGAGGTCGAAGGGCGGGTAGTCGGGCGCAGCAGTCCCCAGCACCAGTTCGCGTTTGTTCTGCAACCATTGGCGCTGTGTCCTGTCCAGTCGAGACTCCAGTTGAACGGCACCCGCACGGCTCAGTAAGGTGAAGTGTTCCGGGCCGGTTTGATGATCGGCGGGCGCGGTCGTGCTGAAGCACACGCCGGCAATTAATATAACCAAATAGTCCTTTATACGGCTGGGCATCCGCTTTCTCACACTAGCGCGTTTCGTTTTGCCATCTCGATAAGTTCTACCAAGGACTTGGCTTTCAGTTTTTGCATAAGGCGTTTTTTATAAGTGCTCACGGTTTTATTACTCAAAAACATGCCTTTTGCTATTTCCTTGTTAGTACGGCCCTGGGCAAAAAGTTGCAAGACCATCAGTTCCCTGTCATTTACCATTTTAAATAATTCAAGTTCCTCCGCGTCGTTGCCGTCCGCGCTGCCGGCATTCAATGCCTGGCTGGGAAAATAGTTGTAGCCGGACAGTACGGCGCGGATGGCACTCAGCAGCTCACTCAGGTCACCCTCTTTGCACACGTAGCCGTCGGCGCCCGAGCGCATACAGCGCGTGGCGAACAGCGTCGGGCATTGGGCGGTGAGGATCAGAGTCTTCATCGACGTGTTCATGGCGTTGAAACGGCAGAGCACTTCCAGGCCATCCAGTTTCGGAATGCTGATATCCAGAATGATCAGGTCGGGCATGCATTCGCGCACCATCTGTATGGCGTCGCAGCCATTATCCGTTTCACCAACGACTTTATAACCTTCATGTTCCAGCAACATTCGAATCGCCAGCCTGATAACGGGATGGTCATCAATGATAAAAACGGTGTTCATAATCACATTCCATGCAAGTGCAAATAAAGCGGGCACATTAGCTCAGAAGATGAGGGGTGAGCATGAGCCTTGGGGAGACAGGTATAAAACAGGAAAATTCCTACATGAAAAAAGGTGGCAACCTACGCAGCGTTAAGGCTTTGTGGTATCTGGTGTAAGCAAATTTTGATGAAAAGTAATAACCGGTGGCACGAGGCAGTTCACGTTGCTTTTCAAGTAATTTTTTTCGCAGCCTGATGTTTAAAATCCTACAGTCAGCGTTGAAATAGTGGCGCCATTAACATTGAAAGTTCGTCCTTGTTTAATGGTTTCGGTAAATAACCAAGAATGGGCAGGCCGCGTTGCAAGGCTTGCAGGGTCAGGTTGGAGAGCTCCATCGCCGGCAATCCGCTCAGTAGAATGGCACCGGTGATGAAATGCTGGCGGCTGGCAATTTCCACCAGCTCCAGCCCCGGCAGGTCAGGCAGGCACTGGTCGCAGAGCATAAGATCGAAAGGGGCTGTGGCGGTGCACATCGAATGGATGGCTTGTTCAGCGTTTTCTGCGAGGGTCAGTTGCTCGAAGCCGAAGCTTTTGAGCAGGCATTGGGTGGCCAGGAGTTGAAAGGGATGATCCTCCACCAACAGGATTCGAACGGTGCGAGCGGGCATGGAAGGCACACGGGGCAGTCAAGCGGCGATAGGGGGGCTTGGGAATGACTCGCTGAGTCGGCCAGAAGCGTGCGCGATTATTCTTTGGATAACTGCGCGAATTCGATCAGGCCGCTCTGTTAGCGTCGTAGGCAATTTCTGCTCAGATAACAGGCGGCGTGATCCCATGCTCACTTCGGGCTCGAACGCCCAGTCATCTCCCGTGCCATTTGCGTGGCGTAGCTGTCGGTCATGCCGGCGATAAAGTCGATCATTCGCAGGAACGAGGCGTGCAGCGGCCAGGCCGGGTCCGGCGCACTGTTGCCCAGCAGGTCGAGGATGCGCCGGTTCTTGAACGACGGCGTACGCCCGCCATGCTGCTCAAGGGCGGCACCGCAAAAAGCGTTCAGCAGGATTTCCAGCGTGGTGTAGGCGCCGATTTCATGCAGGGTCTTGCGCTTGTCCTGGAATATTTTCTTGCGCGCCATGTCCTTGGCATCCAGTACGCAGCGCTTGGCCGGGCCGTGCATGTGCTCCACCAGATCGCCCGGCAGGGTGCCGGCCAACAAGGCGTCCTGCTGTTCAACGAAGGCGCGCGCGGCTGCGTTGGTGAGGTGCTCGATGGCCTTGCCGCGCAGGATTGCCAGCTTGCGCCGCCGCGAATCCTCGGCGCCCAGCTGCCGGTAGGTCTGCGGCAGGTCGTCGCCCACCAGGTCGAGCAGCAATGACTCGACCTCGGCGTATTGCAGCAGCTCCATTTCCAGGCCGTCTTCCAGGTCGATCAAGGCATAGCAGATGTCGTCTGCGGCTTCCATCAGGTAAACCAGCGGATGGCGAGCCCAGCGTTGTTCCTCAAGTTGCGGCAGGCCGAGCTTGTGGGCGATCTGTTCGAGGATCGGCAGCTCGCTCTGATAACAGCCGAACTTGTGCTTCTTGTAGCCCAGGGCATCGGCGTGGCGTGCGGTCCAGGGGTATTTCAGGTAGGTGCCCAGGGTGGCGTAGGTCAGGCGAGTGCCACCGTCGAACTGGTGGTATTCCAGCTGGGTGAGGACGCGAAAGCCCTGGGCATTGCCTTCGAAATTGAGGAAATCGTTGCGCTCGGCGTCGCTCATGTCGTCCAGCCAGCCACGCCCGGCGGCCTGCTGAAACCAGTGGCGGATGGCGTCTTCGCCCGAATGACCGAACGGCGGGTTGCCGATGTCGTGGGCCAGGCAGGCCGATTGCACCACCATGCCCAGGTCGCTCGGGTCGCACCAGTCGGGCAGGGCGCTGCGCAGGGTTTCGCCCACGCGCATGCCCAGGGAGCGGCCGACGCAGCTGACTTCCAGGGAGTGGGTCAGGCGCGTGTGGATGTGGTCGTTACTCGACACCGGATGCACCTGGGTCTTGCGGCCCAGGCGGCGGAATGCGCCGGAGAAAATGATGCGGTCATGGTCTTTGTGAAACGGGCTGCGGCCTAGTTCTTCGGGGCTGTGCAGGGGTTTTCCAAGACGTTCGCGGGTCAGCAGGGTGGGCCAATCCAAGGCGGTTACTCTCCGTGCGGTGAATGACCCGCCCAGCTTCCCGGTTCCGCCCTGGCGGGGCAAGCAAAAATCTACAGACCGGCTGCATCGATGTCGATTAACAGCAAACGCTGACCGTTGTCGAAGAATTGTCCGGCCGTGAGGCAGTACTGGTTGGTGGTGGCGTCGCGGTAGGTCGAGGACAGGATCAGGCGCCGCTCTTCCCAGCCTTCGGCCAGCAAGTGATAGAAGTACGGGCGCCATGACCAGTTGTGGCCCAGGTAGTGGCTGTCGCTGTGCCAGGCAGACTCGCGCCATTCGATATTGGGTGTGAGCTGGGTGCCGTGGCGGTCGCACTGGTAGAACCGCAACAGCCAGGGGAAATCCGTCAGCGGCGGTAATTGGTTCAGCGGCGCCTGGCCCTGGGCCCAGCCCTGCAGGATGCTCATCAGCTGCGTCAATTGCTCGCGCAGGTGCATGACGCGCCCGCGTTCTGCCAGCTTCTGCTGCACGTACGCGTTGCGCAGGTGGGCAAAGCGCGGCACGAAGGTATCGGTGGCAAACCAGTCCAACTGTGCCTGGGCAAACAGGTAGCCCTGCACATAGCGCGAGCCACATTCCAGGGCGAAGCTCAGTTGGGCTTCGGTTTCCACGCCTTCGGCGATGATCCAGCAGCCGGTCTTTTCCGCCATCTGCGCCAGTGCCCGCACGACATCGCTGCTCGGCCCGCCTTCGGCCGCCGCCTGGAACAGCCGCATGTCCAGCTTGAGGATGTCCGGCTGCAGCGCCAGCACCCGGTCGAGCTGGGAATAGCCGGCGCCAAAGTCATCAATGGCGATACGCGCACCGGCCTCGCGATAACGCACCACTACATCGGCCAGGCGCTGGATATTGCCGCCCAGCTCGGTGATCTCGAACACAATGCGTCGTGGGTCGACACCGTGGGTCTGCAGCTGCTTCAGGCTCGGCAGTGCCTGGCCCGGGCGCAGGCGATTGATCCAGCGAGGCGAGATATTCAGGCTCAGGAACCAGTCCTGCGGCGCTTCATGCAGGCGGCTCAGGGCGTTATCGCGGATCCGCCGGTCCAGGCGACGCAACGCCGCTCCCGGCGTGCGTGGGTCGGCGAACAGCGGGCCTACCGATTGCAGGCTCCCGTCAGCCTGGCGCAGGCGACCCAAGGCTTCGACGCCGGCAATGCGCCCGGTTGCGGTATCGATAAACGGTTGGAAACAGGCGAGCGGTTGCCCGTCGATCACGGGGCCTCCTTAGCACGTGGGCAAAAAAAGACCCGACCCTCGATATCGAGGGCCGGGCCGTTTCTATCTTTGACGATACTTGCAAGATTGCAGCCAGCAACGCTTAGCGTTTGCGTGAAGCGCCTGCCATCGCCAGTTTGATCAGCGGGATCAAGCCGGCGCCCAGCCGCACCAAGCGTGTCACGCTGCTGATGCTGCCGCTTTTGGCACCCTTGCCGGTGAAGAATCCCATCAGGGTCACCGCTGCCATACCCCACAGTGGCGCGTGCTTGACGCCCAGGCTGTCCTGCCAGTTATGACGCATGTCGCGCATTTTGTGCAGGGGCGCCATCAATTGCTGGGACTCGTGGCGAATCTCCTGGCGGTGCATTTCCATGCGCAGGCGAATCAACGCCTTGCGCATGTCACGGCGGGAGTCGGTGTTCACAACTTCATTGCGGCTCATGGCAACAGGCGCTCCCGATCATTGGCCAGCTCTTCGAGGGTGGCGTGGAACGGCGTGGATTCGTCGAACACCGCCGCTTTCAAACGCACCCCGCAGAAGGCTGCAGCCAGGCTGTAGAACACACACAGGCAGATAATGCCGGTCAGACGATAACCGGTGTCCCACACCAGGATCATCACCAGGGTCGACAGCCCCACCAGTAATAGCAGCGCAAACACCAGCGCCAGGCCGGCGAACAGCAGCAGGCTGACGGTACGGGCTTTCTGTTCCTGCAATTCGATGCCAAACAACTCGACGTGACTGTGCAGCAAGCCCAGTACGGCTGCGCCCAGACGTCGTGAAGTCGAACCTTGGCCCGTGGACGAGCCGCTTTCGCCGATAGCCATGATTTAGCGCCTTGTAGCCAGCAGACCGATCAAAAAGCCTACGCCGGCAGCGATGCCGACAGACTGCCAGGGGTTGGCCTGCACGTAATCTTCAGTCGCGGTGACGGCCGCCTGCCCGCGCTCGCGCAGGGAATCTTCGGTGGTTTGCAGGGTTTCGCGAGCCTTGAGCAGGCTCTCGTGGATCTTGCTGCGCAGCTCGTCAGCCTGGTCGCCGGCGAGGATGGCGGTGTCGTCCAGCAGCTTTTCGGTATCGCTTACCAGGGTTTGAAAATCCGCCATGAGTATCTCTTGGGCGGTCTGTGCTGTTTTTCTGGCCATGGTTATCTCCGTGATGGGCTGATCGGTACGTGTGGTTTCGAGTCGCGGGCGGTGCCGAAGGTTCAGTGTAATTGTCTGCCGACGCTTTTGCCGCACCTTGGTGCGCGGGCCTCGCGGTTGCGCTGAATGCGGGCGGTGGGGCCGTGAGCCTTGCAAGGCTGTGCCGTGCACCTGAAACGCTTAGAATGAGTGCCTGTTTTTTGATCAGGTCCCCACATCATGCTGCCTGAATGCCAGCTGTTCGGCACCCTGAGTTGCCATCTTTGTGAGATAGCCGAGGCCGAAATCATGCCGTTGGTCGAACACGGGTTGTGGGTCGAACGGGTGGATATCACCGCTCCCAAGGACCTTACCGACCTCTACGGCCTAAGGATTCCGGTACTTCGCCGGGTGGACACGGGGGCCGAACTCGACTGGCCGTTCGACACTGCCCAGGTGATTGCCTTCCTCGGCTGACATACAGGCCATGGCGGATTTCCGAATATTACTTTACTGTATGTTTGTACAGCGATTGAATTGAGGGAACGCCCGTGGTGAATGTTGAACAACTGAAAAGCAGCGTCAATCGCATGTCCGTCGACATTGTGCGCGATGCGGTGAGCGAGCTGCGCCTGGACGGCCTGGTCACGGAAGGCAAGACGCCGTTCAACAAAGTGCACTTCAACACCTGCTTTGCGGAAATCGAGGCATTGTTTCAGCGTGCCGGTTATCACAAACAGTTGGATGTGGTGGGTTACCAGGGCTTGTTGTATGCGCTCTATGATCCTGGCCGCTGGGAAGCGGTAGACGTGTTGCGCTGGCTCAAGGAGTTCACCGAAGCCGCCAGTGCCTCGCCGATTCTGCGCACGCAGTTGGCCAAGGCCTGAGATCTGCCCTAGGCTCAATCCCGCTCCATGCGGGATAATGCCGGCCTGTTTCAGCCAAGGTCTCACGCATGTCCACTTCCGGTTTTTCCGCCTCCCGGCACCAAGCCAGTACCTTGTATTTGCCTCCTGGCCGCTGGCCTACGGTGCTCGAATGCCTGTGTGCGCATTTTCCGGCGATCAGTCGTGAGCAATGGCTGGACCGTATCGCCCGTGGCAGGGTGCTGGACAGCGACGGCAAGGCGATCGACACGCAACTGCCCTACAGAGAGGGCTTGTGCATCCATTACTTTCGTGAAGTGCCCAACGAGAAAGTGATCCCGGTGCAGGAAACCATCCTCTACGCCGACGAACATCTGGTGGTGGCCGACAAACCGCATTTTTTGCCGGTCACGCCTGCCGGTGAGTACGTCGAACAGACCCTGTTACGCCGTCTGATTCATCGCCTGGACAACCCTTCGCTGGTGCCCCTGCATCGGATTGACCGACACACCGCCGGGCTGGTGCTGTTTTCTGCCAACCCCCGCAGCCGCTCGGCCTATCAGCAACTGTTTCCCACGCGGCGCATCGACAAATTCTACGAAGCCATTGCCCCGGCCTTACCCGACCTCGTCTTTCCCCTGGTGCACAAAAGTCGCCTGGTGGAGGGCCAGCCGTTCTTTCGCATGCAGGAAGGACCTGGCGTCAGCAATACCGAAACGGCGGTGGAAGTGCGCGAAAAAAACGCAGGATTGTGGCGCTACGGCCTGTTTCCCGTCACCGGCAAGAAGCACCAGTTGCGCGTGCACATGACGGCGCTCGGCGCGAGTATCTGCAACGATCCGTTCTATCCGAACGTGATCAAGGATGCCGAAGACGACTATGCCAACCCCCTCAAACTGCTGGCCCAGGGCGTGCGGTTTATCGACCCGGTCACCGGACAGCAACGCAGTTTTCGCAGCGGTATTACCCTCGACTGGTAACCCGCACAAACAAAAAGGCCCGCGCGAGGCGGGCCTTGTGTGCAAGCCGTGGGCTTACAGCTCTTTAACGGTACGAACCTGGTCTTTATTCAGGCGGGTGCGCTTGCCGTCCAGTTGTTCGAACTCGTAGAAGCCCGACGACTTGTCGAACGACGGGGTATCGACGGCCTGGATTTCGCGACCGTCATTCAGGGTGATCACTGTCGGCGAGGCGCAACCGGCGAGGGTGGCAAGGCCCAGTGCAAGCATGAGAGCGGCGATGGTCCGTTGAGTCATGAGTTTGTCTCCGAGAGAATACTGCTTCTTAATGGCTGACCTTGAGACGTGTAAGACGCCTGCAAGTTCCTTGTGCGAGGCTCATTCTGACACGCCGGACCTTTGAAGCAACAGGTCCGGCGTATTCAGGTTGGCCAGGCGCGGGTCATCAGTCGGGCACTGCAGGCCGATTGCACCGCATTGCAGGAAGATTCTGCGCGGGCTGCGCTCACCGGCGTCCCAGGCCCGTTGCACTTCGGCTCCGAGCGCCGTGGGAATAATGCAGATCAAGGGTTCCCAGTATTCGCCATGGCGCACCATGACCGGCAGCCGAGGATTGCGTTGCGCCGTCTCACGAAGGTCGGCAAGCAATCGCGCATCGATCTGCGGTACGTCGCACGGGAGTATCAGCAAATGCGCATGACGTGCGGCGGCCAGTCCCACACGAATGCCTGCCAAAGGCCCGGAAAAATCCGCATCGTCGTCGCTTACCAGTTGATCGGCATACGGCGCGTACCGTTCATGGTTACGGTTGCACGAGATGATCAGGTCATCGGTGAGCGGTCGCGTCAGGCGCTGCAGGTGGGCGATCAGGGGCTGGCCGCGCCAGTCCAGCAGGCCCTTGTCCTGACCGCCCATGCGCTGGCCGCGGCCTCCGGCCAGCAGCAGGACCGAGCAGGGCATTGGGGAAGAATCAACAGACATGGCGGCTCCGCAGCGGCAGCTCAACAGGGGCCTGTGATATAACACCGGGCTGTTCCTTCGACAACCGGACCGAGCCATGAAAGCCAAGGCTGATGCGCCTTTCGTACCCCTGAATATTGCCGTACTGACTGTCAGCGACACCCGCACCCTGGACACCGACACCTCGGGCCAGGTCTTCGTTGACCGTCTCACCGCCGCCGGCCACCGTCTGGCCGAACGCGTATTGCTCAAGGACGACCTCTACAAGATTCGCGCCCAGGTGGCCCACTGGATCGCCGAAGACGTGGTGCAAGTGGTATTGATCACCGGCGGCACCGGCTTCACCGGCCGCGACAGCACCCCCGAAGCCGTAAGCTGCCTGCTCGACAAGCAGGTCGATGGCTTTGGCGAACTGTTCCGCCAGATTTCCGTGGCCGATATCGGCACTTCCACCGTGCAGTCCCGCGCCCTCGCCGGCCTGGCCAATGGCACGCTGGTGTGCTGCCTGCCGGGTTCCACCAACGCGGTGCGCACCGGCTGGGACGGCATCCTCGCCGAGCAACTGGATAACCGCCATCGGCCCTGCAACTTCGTGCCCCATTTGAAGCAGGCCGAGCCCTGTGAATCACGTGGGTAAGCCCGGCAAGACCGGCGCCCTGATGCCGGTGGAAGAAGCCCTGCAACGCTTGCTGGACATGGCTGACGCAGCGCGCATTAGCGAGCGCGAAGTGCTGATGCTGGCTGACGGCGATGGCCGTGTGCTGGCGCAGGATTTGGTGTCCACCCTCGACCTGCCACCCTGGCCCAACAGCGCCATGGACGGCTACGCGCTGCGTCTGGCGGACTGGAATGGCGAGCCATTGGCGGTGAGCCAGCGCATCTTCGCCGGCCAGGCGCCGACGCCGCTGGCGGCAGGCACTTGTGCACGGATCTTCACCGGTGCGCCGCTGCCGGAGGGCGCCGACTGCGTGGAAATGCAGGAAAACGCGGTGGTTCACGCCGATGAGCGCGTGAGTTTCAGCGAGCCGTTGCAGGCGCAGCAGAACATCCGCCCCCAGGGCCAGGAAACCACCGTCGGCGAAAAGGTTCTCACCGCCGGCACGCGCCTGGGCCCCATAGAGCTGGGGCTGGCTGCGTCGCTTGGACGTGATCGCCTGGACGTGGTGCGCCGCGTGCGCGTGGCCGTGTTGTCGACCGGTGATGAGTTGATCGAACCCGGGCTGCCCCTGGGCCCAGGCCAGATCTACAACAGCAATCGCCGCGTATTGTGCAGTTGGCTGACGCGCATGGGCTGTGAAGTGATCGACGCCGGCATCCTCCCGGATGATCTTGAACAGACCCGTACGCGCCTGGCAGGCCTTGGCAGCGTCGACCTGATCCTGTCCACCGGCGGTGTTTCCGTAGGCGAAGCGGACTTCCTTGGCATCGCTCTGCGTGAAGAGGGCGAACTGGCCCTGTGGAAGCTTGCGATCAAACCCGGCAAGCCGCTGACGTTCGGACATTTTCGTGGCGTGCCGGTGATCGGCCTGCCCGGCAATCCAGCGTCGACCCTGGTGACCTTCGCGCTGCTGGCCCGGCCTTACCTGTTGCGCCGCCAGGGCGTGCCTGACGTCGAGCCGCTGCGTTTCAACGTACCGGCGGGATTCGTCTGGCCCAAGCCCGGCAACCGCCGCGAATACCTGCGCGGGCGCATCGAGCAGGGCCAGGCGATCATCTACCGCAACCAGAGCTCCGGCGTGCTGCGCAGTGCGGCGTGGGCCGAGGGTTTTGTGGAAGTGCTGGAAGGCACCACGCTGGCTCTCGGAGACCGCGTCAGCTTCATCCCTTTGAGCGAAGTCTTGAACTGACCACCGATCCCACTGTGGGCGAGGGTAAGCCCTCGCTTGTATCAAATAAAAAATAACCTGTTGATTTTAAAGCCTGAAATTTCAAGTAACCCAATCTCTGTGGCGAGCGGGCTTGCCCCGCGTTGGGGTGCGAAGCGCCCCCAATCGAGCAAAACGCGGTGTACCTGATACGGCTCAGCGCCTGGCTTTGGGGCTGCTGCGCAACCCAACGCAGGACAAGCCTGCTCGCCACAGGGAATCTGCGCTTAACTGAACGGCATTAGGGCAAGCCCGCTCGCCACAGAGAACGCGCCCGCCACAGAGGCGCCAGTTTGCTGCGCAAACGTGCTAAATCGAAGATTTGGCGCAGCCTCCCACATTGAGTTATGGGTGCTTCAGTAATCGTCGCCGCGTTCGGTAACGTCGCGCTCCACCGGCCCTGCATCCGGGTCGTAGCCCACCGGGAATTTACCTTTCAGCGTCCACGCAAACGCGATGATCTCCGCGATGGTGCGGTACAACTCTTCGGGAATACTGTCGCCCAGTTCCATGCGCGCCAGCAGCTTCACCAGCTCGGCATTCTCATAAATGGGCACTTCGTTTTCCCGGGCCAGCTTGAGAATGGCTTCGGCCAAGGCGTCGTCGCCCTTGGCGGTGAGGGTCGGTGCCTGCTGGCCGTCGTACTTGAGGGCAATCGCCTGGCGGGGTGAGTGGGCGTCATTCATGCGGTTTCATCCACCCAGCGTTGTTCCAGTCCGGTTTTGGGGCCGCGTGGCGGTGTGCCCAAATGGCAATCGAGGTCGCCGACGTTGATGCCGGATGTCACCAGGCGTTCGCGCAACGTGCCCAGATGGCTTTCGATCAGGCTGGCCGTAAAGGGGCGTGTCGCCCACAACTGGCTGGACAGTTTGCCCTGGCTCAACTGCGCCTGGACCTGCAACGGCCCCAGCGGCTCCATGTCGAACGCCAGCTCGACGCGCCAGAGCATCTGCCTGGCGTCCTTGCTGGCCTTGCGTTCGGGCTCATCCTTGTCCGGCGCGGGCTCTTCGCGCTGGAACTTGACCTGCAACGGCACGATGTCCTGCAGGTTGCGCAGGGGGATTTCCATTTGCCAGGTGCTTTGCAGGCGGCCATCGGCGGTGAGGCCGGTTTGTTCCAGGCTCGACAGTTGATGGCTCTGTAGCCGGGAAATCGCTCCGGCTGCCAGGCGCAGCAGGTTTTCCAGGTCGCCTTCGCCTTCCAGTTTCGCCATCAGCCGCTCGGGCAACGGGAAGCCGGCGGGCGCCTGGCGCGCGCCGACCTGTCCGAGCGTACCGAGCGGGCTGCGCACGAAATTCGGCATGGCCTGGGCCAGTGTGTTGGCGGCAAGAATGGCGCCCAGGTGGGTGGACGCGGGCAGGGCGGGCAGCAGGTCGGCGACCAGGCGCAGCAGCGCGCCTTTCATATCCAGTGGTGGAATCTGCGGGTTTTGCCCGACCAGTAATCTGGCTTCAAGAAAAGCACCGCTGTTCTGGATCACTTGCGCCAGCACCTTGGGATTGCTCACCTGGGCCAGATCCGGCAATGCCGCCAACAAGCGGTCGGCCGCTGCGCGCAGATCGGCTGAGACGCTGTCGCCACGGGGCAGGTTCTGCAGGGCGGTGAATACCGCATCCAGCGAGCCCTGACGACTTTGCTGGGTCGCGAGCTGCTGGGTGACGGCCAGTTGGTCCTGAAGCCCGCTCAGCGGCACAAAATTCAGCGTTTGCGCATTCTGCACCACGGCGCTGAGCAAGCTGCCCACCCGCAACGGCTGCGGGCTCTCCACCGTCAGGGTGGCGCCAGCCAAGGCATTATTGAGCACCGTGACCAGCGAGCGGTAGACCGCCGGTTGCGCAGTGCCCTGGGGCAGCACCTGGGTGGTCAGCACCTTGGCCTGCAACAGCGTGCCGACCGGCAACTGCTCGGTGTCGAGACTGGTCAGGGCGGCGACATTGGCGCTCATGGCCTGCTGCAGACTCAACGTCAGGTTGCCTGCCTGCGTCTGGCTGACTGCGACGTTACTGCCCAACGGCAGCGGTTGCGGGCTGCTGGCCTGCACCAGCGTCTGGCGGCCGCCGTCGAGCGTCAGCTTGAGCAGCAACTGAAACGCCTCACCGCCTTGTTTGAGCGCGATGACTTCGGCATTCGCGGTTTTTCCCGCGTCGATCAGCCCGACCTGTGGCTCCAGCAGTTTCAGCAACTGGCCCACCGCGGGCGCAGCACTGGGCCCTGCCGCCGGGACGGGAGCAAGCGTGGGAAGGTTGATTTCACCGGTCATCGTGCGCGCCATCTCTGGGGAAATTGCCCTCTTTAGCGTAGGACATCGCATGTATAATGCCGCCCGTGCGCACAGAGAGCGCTAAAAACCTCACAACCATTTGATCCCGCTCTCTAAATCAGTCGCCAAAGCCGTTATTGTGCTGCTCTCTATAACGGCCGCCGCACCGCCGACTTGAACCGTAAAGGCCCACGATCTTTTGACCAGCCCTCTTCTTGAAGCCATAGCGCTTGCCTGTGAACGCGACCTGCGCCTGCTGTTCGAACACCTCGAATTGCGGATCGCGGCGGGCGACATGGTGCAGGTCAGCGGCCCCAACGGCAGCGGCAAGACCAGTCTGCTGCGCCTGCTCGCGGGGTTTATGCAGCCGACTGCAGGCGTGGTGCGGCTCAACGGCAAACCGCTGGACGAGCAACGCCGCGAGCTTGCACGCAACCTGATCTGGATCGGCCACGCCGCCGGGATCAAGGATGTGCTCAGCGCTGAAGAAAACCTTGGCTGGCTCTGCGCCCTGCATCGCCCGGCCAGTCGCGACGCGATCTGGCAGGCCCTGGCCGCTGTCGGCCTCAAGGGCTTTGAAGACGTGCCGTGCCACACCCTGTCCGCCGGCCAGCAACGTCGGGTGGCGCTGGCGCGTCTGTATCTGCCCGGCCCGCCGTTGTGGATCCTCGACGAGCCGTTCACCGCCCTGGACACACAAGGCGTCGCCCAACTCGAAAAGCATCTGGGCAGGCACTGTGAGCAGGGCGGCAGCGTAGTGCTCACCACGCACCACACCCTCGCGCACACGCCCGCCGGTTACCGCGAGCTGGACCTGAGCCGGTGGCCGGCATGAGTGTGTTCGCCCTGCTGGTCGCCCGCGAGGCGCGGCTGTTGTGCCGCCGCCCGGCCGAGTTGGCCAACCCCCTGGTATTCTTCGCCATCGTCATTGCGCTGTTCCCTTTGGCAGTCGGCCCCGAGACCGGGCTATTGCAAACCTTGTCCCCGGGACTGGTGTGGGTGGCCGCGCTGTTATCCGTGCTGCTGTCGCTGGACGGGCTGTTTCGCAGTGATTTCGAAGACGGCTCCCTGGAGCAGTGGGTCCTTTCGCCGCACCCGTTGCCGCTTCTGGTATTGGCCAAGGTGCTGGCACACTGGGTGTTTTCCGGCCTGGCGCTGGTGTTGCTTGCGCCGCTGCTGGCGATGATGCTGGGCTTGCCCGTCGAGTGTCTGCCGGTATTGTTACTGTCTTTGTTGCTCGGCACGCCGGTGCTCAGCCTGCTGGGGGCGGTGGGCGCTGCGTTGACCGTCGGTTTGAAGCGCGGCGGCCTGCTGCTGGCCCTGTTGATTCTGCCGTTGTATATCCCGGTGTTGATCCTCGGCAGCGGCGCGTTGCAGGCCGCGCTCATGGGGCTGCCGGCCAGCGGTTACCTGTTGTGGCTGGGCAGCCTGACCGCCCTGGCGGTAACCCTGACACCCTTTGCCATAGCGGCCGGCCTGAAAATCAGCGTTGGCGAATAATGAGGTCTGGCTCGGCCAGTAAAGACCCTAAGCGTTTTGCCACGGCAAGACGCAACCGTGAGAAACAGCAATGAACTGGACCTGGTTTCACAAGCTCGGCTCGCCCAAATGGTTTTACGGCATCAGCGGCAAGCTGCTGCCGGCGTTGAGCATCGCCGCACTCCTGCTGATCGGCATCGGCCTGGTCTGGGGCCTGGCCTTCGCACCGCCGGACTATCAGCAAGGCAACAGTTTTCGCATCATCTATATCCACGTACCCGCCGCCATGCTGGCGCAGTCCTGCTACGTGATGCTGGCGGTGTGCGGCATCGTCGGCCTGGTGTGGAAGATGAAGCTGGCCGACGTGGCCCTGCAATGCGCTGCGCCCATCGGTGCGTGGATGACCGCCGTGGCATTGGTGACGGGTGCGATCTGGGGCAAACCCACCTGGGGTTCGTGGTGGGTGTGGGATGCGCGCCTGACCTCGATGCTGATCCTGCTGTTCCTGTATGTCGGCCTGATTGCCCTGGGCAACGCGATCAGCAACCGTGACAGCGCGGCCAAGGCCTGCGCGGTGCTGGCCATTGTCGGCGTGATCAACATCCCGATCATCAAATACTCGGTTGAGTGGTGGAACACCCTGCACCAGGGCGCCACCTTCACCCTCACCGAAAAACCGGCAATGCCCGTGGAAATGTGGGCGCCACTGCTGCTGATGGTGCTGGGCTTCTACTGCTTCTTCGGCGCCGTGTTGCTGCTGCGCATGCGCCTTGAAGTGCTCAAGCGTGAGGCCCGCGCCAGTTGGGCCAAGGCCGAAATACAGCGCTGCCTGGGAGTGCGCCCGTGAGCTTTGCCTCGTTCAGTGATTTTCTCGCGATGGGCCACCACGGCCTGTATGTGTGGACGGCCTACGGCATCTGCCTGGCGGTGCTGGCCCTCAACGTCTGCGCGCCGATCCTGGCCCGCAAGCGTTACCTGCAACAAGAGGCGCGTCGTTTGCGCCGGGAGACCGAAAAGTGAATCCGCTGCGTAGAAAGCGCCTGTTGATCATCCTCGCCATCATGGCCGGCGTCGGCATTGCCGTGGGCCTGGCATTGAGTGCGCTGCAGCAGAACATCAACCTCTTCTATACGCCGACCCAGATCGCCAACGGCGAAGCGCCTCTGGACACGCGAATCCGCGCCGGCGGCATGGTGGAAAAGGGCTCGTTGAAACGTTCCGGCGACTCCCTGGACGTGACCTTCGTGGTCACCGACTTCAACAAGGCCGTGACCATCACCTATCGCGGTATCCTCCCGGATTTGTTCCGTGAAGGCCAGGGCATCGTTGCCCTGGGCAAGCTCAACGCCAGGGGCGTGGTGGTGGCCGATGAAGTGCTGGCCAAGCACGACGAGAAATACATGCCCCCCGAGGTGACCAAAGCCCTTAAAGACAGCGGCCAATCCGCGCCAACCCCGGCCAGGGAGGTTAAGCCATGACGTCCGCACTCTTTATTCCGGAGCTTGGCCAGTTGGCGATGATCCTCGCCCTCTGCTTCGCCGTCGTGCAGGCCGTGGTGCCGTTGCTCGGCGCCTGGCGCGGCGACCGGCTGTGGATGAGCCTGGCGCAGCCGGCCGCCTGGGGCCAGTTTGCCTTCCTGCTGTTCGCGTTCGGTTGCCTGACCTACGCCTTCATGACCGACGACTTTTCCGTCGCCTACGTCGCCAACAACTCCAACAGCGCCTTGCCCTGGTACTACAAGTTCAGCGCCGTGTGGGGTGCCCACGAAGGCTCGCTGTTGCTGTGGGCCTTGATCCTCGGCGGCTGGACCTTCGCCGTGTCGGTGTTCTCGCGCCAATTGCCGCAGGTGATGCTGGCCCGCGTGCTGGCGGTGATGGGCATGATCAGCATCGGTTTCCTGCTGTTCCTGATCATGACCTCCAACCCGTTCAGCCGCATCCTGCCGCAGATCCCGATGGACGGGCGCGACCTTAATCCGTTGCTGCAGGACATCGGCCTGATCGTGCACCCGCCGATGCTCTACATGGGCTACGTCGGGTTCTCCGTGGCCTTCGCCTTCGCCATCGCTGCCTTGCTCGGCGGACGCCTCGATGCGGCCTGGGCACGCTGGTCGCGGCCATGGACCATCGTCGCCTGGGCCTTCCTCGGCATCGGCATTACGCTGGGTTCGTGGTGGGCCTACTACGAACTCGGCTGGGGCGGCTGGTGGTTCTGGGACCCGGTGGAAAACGCCTCGTTCATGCCCTGGCTGGTGGGCACTGCGCTGATTCACTCGCTGGCGGTCACGGAAAAGCGCGGCGTGTTCAAAAGCTGGACGGTGTTGCTGGCAATCGCCGCGTTTTCCCTCAGCCTGCTCGGCACGTTCCTCGTGCGTTCGGGGGTGCTGACGTCGGTGCACGCGTTCGCGTCCGACCCAGCGCGGGGCGTGTTCATCCTGATCTTCCTGCTGTTCGTGGTCGGCGGCTCTCTGACCCTGTTCGCCCTGCGCGCACCGGTGGTCAAGAGCCAGGTGGGCTTCAACCTGTGGTCGCGGGAAACCCTGCTGCTGGGCAATAACCTGGTGCTGGTGGTGGCCGCCTCGATGATCCTGCTCGGCACCCTGTATCCGCTGGTGCTGGATGCCCTGAGCGGCGCCAAGCTGTCAGTTGGCCCGCCGTATTTCAACGCGTTGTTCATTCCATTGATGGGCCTGCTGATGGTGGTGATGGCAATCGGCATGCTGGTGCGCTGGAAAGACACCCCGCTGAAGTGGCTGGCCGGCATGCTGCTGCCGGTGCTGCTGGGCAGCGTGGCCCTGGCGGTGATCGCAGGCATTGCCTATGGCGACTTCAATTGGGCGGTGCTCGCCACCTTCCTGCTGGCGGGCTGGGTATTGCTCGCCGGTGCGCGCGACCTCGTCGACAAGACGCGCCACAAAGGCTTGATCAAAGGCCTGCCGGGCCTCACTCGCAGTTACTGGGGCATGCAGATTGCGCACCTGGGCATTGCGGTGTGCGCGCTGGGCGTAGTGCTGTCCAGCCAGAACAGCGCCGAGCGCGACCTGCGCCTGGCGCCGGGCGAATCGATGGACCTGGCCGGTTACCGGTTTATTTTCGAAGGCGCCAGGCACTTCGAGGGGCCGAACTTCACCTCCGACAGAGGCACCGTGCGCGTCATCCGCAGCGGCAAGGAAGTGGCCGTGCTGCACCCGGAAAAACGCCTGTACACGGTGCAGAGTTCGATGATGACCGAAGCCGGCATCGACGCCGGTTTTACCCGAGACCTGTATGTGGCCCTGGGCGAACCGTTGGGCGAGGGCGCCTGGGCGGTGCGCGTGCACGTCAAACCGTTCGTGCGCTGGATCTGGTTCGGTGGCCTGCTCACCGGCGCAGGCGGTTTGCTGGCGGCGCTTGACCGGCGTTATCGCATCAAAGTCAAAACCCGGGTGCGCGAAGCCCTCGGCCTGCAAGGAGCTGCGGTATGAAGCGAGGGTTGATGCTGGTGCCACTGGTGCTGTTTCTGCTGGTGGCGGTGTTTCTCTATCGCGGGCTGTACCTGAACCCCGCCGAGTTGCCGTCGGCCATGATCGGCAAGCCGTTTCCCGACTTCTCGTTGGCCAGCGTGCAGGGCGATAAAACCCTGACCCGCGCCGACCTGCTGGGCAAGCCGGCGCTGGTCAACGTGTGGGGCACCTGGTGCATCTCCTGCCGCGTCGAGCACCCGGTGTTGAACAAGCTGGCCGAGCAGGGCGTGGTGATCTACGGCATCGATTACAAGGACGACAACGCCGCCGCGCTGAAATGGCTGGCCGAGTTTCACAACCCTTATCAACTGAATATTCGCGATGACGACGGCAACCTCGGGTTGAACCTTGGCGTGTACGGCGCTCCGGAAACCTTCTTCATCGATGCCAGGGGCGTGATCCGCGACAAGTACGTCGGCGTGATTGACGAGGCGGTGTGGCGCGAGCAACTGGCCGCGAAGTACCAGGCGCTGGTCGATGAGGCCAAGCCATGAAGCGCCTGCTTGCCGCTGCCGTGCTGGTCCTGGGATTGGCCGGTGTGGCCCACGCTGCCATCGACACCTATGAATTTGCCAGTGACGCCGAGCGCACGCGGTTTCGCGAACTGACCAAAGAACTGCGCTGCCCCAAGTGCCAGAACCAGGACATCGCCGACTCCAACGCGCCCATCGCCGCCGACCTGCGCAAAGAGATCTTCCGCATGCTGGGGGAGGGCAAGGACGACCAGCAGATCATCGACTTCATGGTCGACCGCTACGGTGATTTCGTGCGCTACAAACCGGCCCTCAACGCCAAAACCGCGCTGCTCTGGTTTGGGCCTGCCGGGTTGTTGCTGACGGGGCTGGTCGTCATGGCGGTGATCGTGCGTCGTCGGCGTGCTGCACCGACCGATGGATCCGACGCGCTGTCCCCTGAGGAGCGCAAACGTCTCGACCACTTGCTGGATGCCAAGACCGATGATTGATTTCTGGCTCGCCGCCGGCTTGCTGCTGTTGACCGCCCTGAGTTTTCTGTTGATTCCCGTGTTGCGCGACCGGCGTGCCCAGCGTGAAGAGGATCGCACCGCCCTGAACGTCGCGCTGTATCAGGAGCGCCTCGCCGAGCTGCAAGTGCAGCAGCAGGAAGGCGTACTTAACGCTGCGCAATTGGAGACCGGCCGTGCCGAAGCTGCGCGCGAATTATTGGCCGACACTGAAGGCGTGCAGCCGCCCCGCGAGTCGCGCCTGGGCAAACCGCTGCCATTGTTGGCGGCGTTTCTGGTCCCGGTGCTGGGCGTTGCGCTGTACTTGCACTACGGCGCCAGCGACAAGGTTGAACTGACCCGCGAATTCTCGCGGCCGCCGGTGTCCATGGAAGACATGACCCACCGCCTGGAGCGCGCCGCTGCGGCCCAGCCCGACTCGGCCGAAGGCCTGTATTTCCTTGGCCGCGCCTATATGGGTCAGGGCCGTTCTGCCGATGCCGCCCGGGTGTTCGAACGCACCGTGGCCCTGGCCGGGCGCCGGCCGGAACTGCTCGGGCAGTGGGCGCAGGCGCAGTATTTTGCCGACAACAAACAATGGTCGCCCAGGATTCAGGCACTCACGGACGAAGCGTTGAAGCTGGACCCGAAGGAAGTCACCAGCCTCGGCCTGCTTGGCATCGCCGCGTTCGAGGGCCAGCGCTATCAGGCAGCCATCGACTACTGGAACCGCCTGTTGGCGCAGTTGCCGGCCGAAGACAACTCCCGCGCCGCACTGCAGGGTGGCATCGACCGCGCGGCGCAGAAACTCAAGGAGGGCGGCGGCGTGGTGGCGCAAAAGTCGGTGATGACGGTGCGCGTGGACCTGTCCGCCGAGGTAAAAGCCAACGTCCTGCCCACCGACAGCGTGTTCATCTTCGCCCGCGCGGTAAAGGGCCCGCCCGCGCCGCTGGCGGTCAAGCGTGTGACCGTCGCCGAGCTGCCGATCACCGTCGAACTGGGGGATGCCGACGCGATGATGGCGTCGTTGAAACTGTCCAACTTCCCTGAAGTCCAACTGGTTGCGCGCATATCCCGGGCAGGTATTCCAACCGCCGGCGAGTGGATCGGCCGCAGCCAACCCCTGGCCAGCAGCACCACTGCGTTGCAGCCGCTGACCATCGACAGTCCGGACCCGTAACTTCGAGGAAACGCCCATGACCGCCATTGCACGCATCACCCTGCTCAGCCTCGTACTCGGCTTGAGTGCCTGCGCGGTCCACCGCCCACCTCCGGTGCCCACCGGCCCGACCATCCCGCCAACGGGCCCGTCGACGCAGCCGAGCACTCAACCTTCCGGCCCGGTCACGCCACAGCCCAAGCCTGTGCCGAGCAAATCCCCAACCTTCGCCCCGCCACCTGGCGCCGCCAGCCACTGGGACGGCAAGATGCAGGTGTATGTGCTGGAAGAGCAGCCCGACACCTTCTACCGCCAGCGCACCTACTATCGCTGGAGCAACGGCTGGAGCCGCTCCATCAGCCCGAACGGGCCATGGGAAGAAACCGACGTGCAGGGCGTGCCGCCGGGCTTGAGCAAGCAGTACGCGCAATGACAAAAGGCGACCTTCGGGTCGCTTTTTCCATCTCGCAAGCCAGTTCCTACAGGAAATTCTATTCGGCCATCAAACCGAGGTATTCCCGACTCCGCCTGCCAATGGGTGTATGGCGGTCCGCGCTCCGGTAAGGTAGCCCCCATGTCTGGAAAACAAGCAAACAGGGTGTATTGATGGCCGGCAGGTTGATCTATCTCATCGGGCCGTCGGGTTCGGGCAAGGACAGCCTGTTGGACGCCGCACGCTCACGCCTGGCCGAGCGCGGTTGTCGCATCGTGCGCCGCGTCATCACGCGTTCGGCGGAGGCGGTGGGCGAGGCGGCGCAGGGTGTGACCCCGGAGCAGTTTGCCGCGCTGCAGGCGCAGGGCGCATTTGCCCTCAGTTGGCAGGCCAATGGGTTGTCCTACGGCATCCCGCGCGAGATCGACGATTGGCTGGCGGCGGGGGAGGACGTGCTGGTCAACGGCTCCCGTGCGCATCTGGCGCAAACCCGCGAGCGCTACCCGGGCATGGGGGTGCTGTTGCTGGCGGTGGATCACACCCTGTTGCGCCAGCGCCTGATCGCGCGGGGGCGTGAGTCGTTGGCCGATATTGAGGAACGGCTGGCGCGCAATGCGCGGTTCACGGCGCAGATGATCGCCGGCAATGACGCCGGGTTGTACGTACTCGACAATTCCGGCGCTCTGGAAGATACCGTCGAACATCTCTTGTCAGTCCTGCTGAAAATCCAGCGTGGGAGGGGGCTTGCTCCCGATGGCGGTGGAACCGTCGCCTGATGAATTGACTGACCGAGCAAGCCCCCTCCCACACTGGATCTGCATCGTCCTTCGCTATCCCAATATCCCGTCACATAACCGGCAGTCACCCAAGTGAATGTTGTGCTTGAGTAAAGATAACTCTAGGGTTATTTTTAATCGAGCCAAGCCAAGGAGGCCGAGGTGCAAAGCAGGGTGTTGATCAAGGAACTGCAAGAAGCAGGTTGGGTGCTGGATCGCGTCACGGGCAGCCATCATATTTTTACCCACCGCTATAACCCGTACACGATCCCGGTGCCCCATCCCAAAAAGGATCTGCCGCTTGGCACCGTCAGCAGCATCAGAAAACGCGCCGGTCTGTTTCAGTTTTAAGGAGAGCATGCATGCAATACCCAATCTGTATCGAATGGGGCGATGACTTCACCGCCACC
Organism: Pseudomonas sp. MH9.3; assembly: GCF_034354675.1. Lineage (NCBI taxonomy): Bacteria > Pseudomonadati > Pseudomonadota > Gammaproteobacteria > Pseudomonadales > Pseudomonadaceae > Pseudomonas > Pseudomonas sp. MH9.3. Next base: position 5,514,825 of record NZ_CP133785.1, read on the forward strand.
GGCATCCAGATCCCCGACATTCCCGGCGCTGTTACCGCCGGAGACAGTTTTGAAGAGGCGTACAACGCAGCGGTGGAAGTCGCGCACATCATGCTGCAGGAGATTGCCGCAGAGGGTGGGGTGATTCCAATGCCGACGTCGGTGGCCAATCACCACGCCGACGAAGCGTACGCCGGCATGGGCTGGGGGATGCTGGAGCTGGACATTTCGCCCTATCTGGGCCGGACCGAGAAGGTCAATGTGACCTTGCCCGGTTATGTCATCCAGCGTATCGACCGCTATGTGCGCGAGCACAAGGTCAAAAGCCGCTCGTCATTTCTGGCGGACGCGGCCTTGGAGAAGTTGGTGCGCTCCTAGGCGGTAGCGACCGCCGCGTGCCGTGATGCACTCAAAAAGCGCAGCAACGCCAGCAACGGGAATGCGCTGCCCACCAGCATGACGCCCAGCCAGCCGCCGTGTTCATACACGCTGCTGGCAATCGCCGAGCCGAAGGCGCCGCCGATGAAGATGCTGGTCATGTACAGCGCATTCAGGCGGCTGCGGCTATTGGCGTCGAGGGCGTAGATGGCGCGCTGGCCGAGCACCATGTTCATCTGTACGCAGAAATCCAGCACCACGCCGGTCACAGCCAGGCCGATGACGCTGTACAACGGATGCACCAGCGCCGGCAGGAAGCTCAACGCGGCAAACAGCATGGCCAGCAGCGAGGCGCGATGGGTGTGGCCCGCGTCGGCCAGACGGCCGGCAATGGGCGCGGCGATGGCGCCGATGGCGCCCACCAGGGCGAAGAGTGCGATCTGTGTCTGGCTCAGACCGTGGCTGCGCACCAGCTCCAGCGGAGCGGCGGTCCAGAACAGGCTGAAGGTGGCGAACAGGCAGCCCTGGTAAAACGCGCGCTGGCGCAGTAGCGGTTGTTCACGCAGCAGGGTGCCCAGGGAGCGCAGTAATTGGCCGTAGCTGGCGCTGTGGTCGGGTTGACGCTTGGGAATGGTCAGCATCAGCACCACGCTGATAAACGCCATCAACGCGGCGGCCGCCATGAACATCGCGCGCCAGCCGAAGTGGTCGGCCACCAGGCTGGACACCGGCCGTGCGAGCAAAATGCCGAGTAGCAAGCCGCCCATGATGCTGCCCACCACCCGGCCACGCGATTCGGCGGGCGCGAGGTGCGCGGCCAGCGGGATCAGGATCTGCACCGACACCGAACTGAAGCCGATCAGCAGCGATACCAGCAGGAACAGGTTCGGCTGCTCGGTAAATGCCGCGCCCAGCAGGCTGGCGATGGCGACCACGGTGGTGGTGATCATCAGCTTGCGGTTTTCCAGCAGGTCACCCAACGGCACCAGAAAAAACAGGCCCAGGGCATAGCCGATCTGCGTCAGCGACACGATCAGGCTCGCCATCGCGGGCGTCAGGCCGATGTCCGGCGCGATCAGTTCGATGATCGGTTGTGCGTAGTAGATGTTGGCCACAATGGCGCCGCAGCAAAACGCAAACAGCATCACCATGCCTCGGGTCATGCTGCTTGTAGCGTGGGACGTAGCGTTCATGGTGTTCTCATAAAGCAAGGGAGGATGACGGGCGAGAGTAGAGACAACGCCCTGGGACGAGTAGGCTGTTCGGCGTGATATTACTTATGTCGGGCAATGATACATTCAGTCACAACTGCCGAAACAGGAAATCCACTGCGATGAAGATCACGTTAAACAAGATGATTTTGGCCTCAACCCTTGCCGCTGCCATGGCGGTGGGCCTGGCGCACGCGGCCGAGGCCCCGCGCGTTGGCGTCCGCGGCGCCATCACTGCGATGGACGGGGATGCCATGCACGTCAAGGTCAATAGCGGCGAAGACGTCGTCGTGCACCTCACCCCGGCCACCCAGGTACGCGCTGTGACCCTGACCAAAATTGATCAGATCAAGCCGGGCAGCTACATCGGCTCGGCTGCCATGCCCAATGCCGACGGCACCCTGACCGCCCTTGAAGTCCACGTATTCCCCCCGGCCATGGCCGGCACGGGTGAAGGGCATCGCGCGTTCGATTTAAAGGAAGGCAGCAGCATGACCAATGGCACCGTCGGCGACCTGGTGGTCAGCAACGGACGCACGTTGACCGTCAGATACAAGGGCGGCGAGCAGAAGATCGTGGTGCCGGATGATGTGCCGATCGTCAACCTTGAGCCTGGGGATCGCACGTTGCTCAAGCCGGGCGTGAAGGTGGTGTTGTTCGCGTCGCAGGGGGCGGGCGGGAAAGTCACTGCCCAGGCGATCTCTGCCGGGAAGGATGGCGTGACACCGCCGATGTAATTGGCGAATGCAAAACCAATGTGGGAGCAGGCAAGCCAGCTCCCACAGTTATGACCGCGTTTGATTATTGACCGGAGTAGATCTGGTCAAACACGCCGCCATCATTGAAGTGGGTCTTCTGCACGGTGCGCCAGTCGCCAAAGGTCTTCTCCACCGACAGGAAGTCGACTTTCGGGAAACGGTCGGTGTACTTGGCCAGCACTGCCGGGTCACGTGGGCGCAGGTAGTTGTTGGCGGCAATTTCCTGACCTTCGGGCGACCACAGGTACTTCAGGTAGTCTTCGGCGGCTGCGCGGGTGCCTTTCTTGTCGACGACCTTGTCGACCACCGACACTGGCGGCTCGGCCTCGGCAGAGACGCTTGGGTAGATCACTTCGAACTGATCGCGGCCGAATTCACGGGCGATCATTTCCGCTTCGTTCTCGAAGGTCACCAGCACGTCGCCGATCTGGTTGGTCATGAACGTGGTGGTCGCGGCGCGGCCACCGGTGTCCAGCACTGGCGCCTGTTTGAACAGCTTGCCGACAAACGCCTTGGCCTTGTCTTCGTCACCACCGTTCTTGAGTACATAGCCCCAGGCCGACAGGTAGGTGTAGCGGCCGTTACCGGACGTCTTGGGGTTGGGCACGATCACTTGCACACCGTCTTTCAACAGGTCCGGCCAGTCTTTCAGGGCTTTCGGGTTGCCCTTGCGCACGATGAACACGGTGGCCGAGGTGAACGGCGCGCTGTTGTTCGGCAGGCGGGTGACCCAGTTGTCCGGTACCAGTTTGCCGTTATCGACCAGGGCATTGATGTCGGTGGCCATGTTCATGGTGATCACGTCGGCCGGCAGCCCATCGATGACCGAGCGCGCCTGTTTGCTGGAGCCGCCGAAGGACATCTGCAGGGTCAGCTTGTCGTTCGGGTGCTCGCTGTCCCAGTGTTTCTGGAAGGCTGCGTTGTAGTCCTTGTAGAAATCGCGCATCACGTCGTAGGAGACGTTGAGCAGTGTGACGGGGGCTGCCTGCACGGCGCCCGCGAGGGCAAGGCCGGCGGCCAGGAGAGAGGCGCTAACGAGTTTTTTCACTGCTCATTCCTTGTTGTTCGAGAAGAGGGGAGGCACTTTGCCAGCGACTATAGCGGCACCCGCATAGCGCCTTAAAGATTAAAAAGAACTTTGCTTATTCCACTTTCTTGAAAAGATTGCTGCCACAGCGCGAACAGAACGCTGCGTTGGGCTCATGGCTGTCTTTCTTGCACACCGGGCAGTCGGTTTGCAGCTGTTCACCGCGCATCGCGCTGGCCAGTTCAGCGGTGAAAATCCCGGTGGGCACGGCGATGATCGAGTAACCGGTGATCATCACCAGTGACGAAATCACCTGGCCCAGCGGGGTCCTGGGCACGATATCGCCAAAGCCCACGGTGGTCAGCGTCACGATCGCCCAGTAGATGCCCTTGGGAATGCTGGTAAAGCCGTGTTCCGGGCCTTCGATCACGTACATCAGGGTGCCGAACACGGTCACCAGGGTGCACACGCTGACCAGGAACACCACGATCTTCTGCTTGCTGCCGCGCAGCGCCGCCATCAGGTAGTTGGCCTGCTTGAGGTAGGGGCTGAGCTTGAGTACGCGGAAAATCCGCAGCATGCGGATGATGCGGATGATCAACAGGTACTGCGCGTCGCTGTAATACAGCGCGAGGATGCCGGGCACGATGGCCAGCAGGTCCACCAGCCCATAAAAACTGAAGGCATAACGCAACGGCTTGGGCGAGCAATACAGGCGCAGGCAGTACTCGACGGCGAAGATCAGCGTGAAGCCCCACTCGATATAGGCCAGCACATTGGCGTAGTTCTGGTGGACCTGGTCGATGCTGTCGAGCATCACGATCACCAGGCTGGCGAGAATGATCAGCAGCAGGATGCCGTCAAAGCGCCGCCCGGCCACGGTGTCGCTCTGGAAAACCATGACGTAGAGCCGCTGACGCCAATCGTTATTGCTGTGCATAAAGAACGCCCGAATCGAAGGTCGGGCAAGCCTAGGGGGATTCGAAGGGGCTGTCCATGCGGCGGCGGGTTTTGGGTGAGTCAGAGCGACCGTGGTGGACCCATCGCGAACAAGCCCTCTCCCACAGGGACTGCATTTATCCTTCGCGAATCGAGAAGTTCGCCAGGTGCTCGAGGCCCTTGATCAGTGCCGAATGGTCCCAGTTGCCACCGCCGAGTGCCTTGCAGGTGCTGAACACCTGCTGGGTGGCGGCGGTATTGGGCAGGTTGATCCCCAGCTCCTTTGCCCCGGCCAGCGCCAGGTTCAAATCCTTCTGGTGCAGGTTGATACGAAAGCCCGGGTCGAAGGTGCCGTTGATCATGCGTTCGCCGTGCACTTCGAGGATTCGGGAGGCGGCAAAGCCGCCCATCAGCGCTTCACGCACCCTGGCCGGGTCGGCGCCGTTTTTTGCCGCGAACAGCAATGCTTCGGCCACCGCCTGGATGTTCAGCGCCACGATGATCTGGTTGGCCACCTTGGCCGTCTGGCCATCGCCATTGCCGCCGACCAGCGTGATGTTCTTGCCCAGGCTCTGCAGCAGCGGCAGGGCGCGCTCAAAGGTCTGCGGCTGACCACCGACCATGATGCTCAGGCTGCCGGCCCTGGCGCCGACCTCACCGCCGGACACCGGTGCGTCGAGGTAGTGCGCGCCGGTCTCATTGATCTTTGCCGCAAAGGCTTTGGTGGCAGTGGGGGAGATCGAGCTCATGTCGATTACCACCTTGTCTGGCGACAGCCCGGTGGCCACGCCGTTGGCACCGAACAGCACGTCCTCGACCTGCGGCGTGTCGGGCACCATCACGATGATGAACTCGGCCTCCCGCGCCACCTGCTGCGGGGTGGCCAGGGCCACGGCGCCGGCGCTGATCAGTTCAGCCGGCGCCTTGCTGTGGTGTTCGCAGAGAAACAATTGATGACCAGCCTTTTGCAGGTTCGCAGCCATGGGCAGGCCCATGATGCCGGTGCCGATAAAACCGATGTTAGCCATGAAAAAATCCTCTTTTTATTACACAGCAGGTCCCATGTGGGAGGGGGCTTGCCCCTCCCACATTTGGTTCTGTGTTGTGTTTGTTAGATCGCGTTGTGAGTTTTGAGCCAACCCAAACCAGCTTCGGTGGTGGTCGACGGCTTGTATTCACAGCCGACCCAACCCTGGTACCCGATGCGGTCCAGATGTTCGAACAGGAAGCGGTAGTTGATCTCGCCGGTGCCCGGCTCGTTGCGCCCTGGGTTGTCGGCCAGTTGGATGTGGTTGATCACCTCCAGGTGAGTGGCCATGGTCCGGGCCAGGTCGCCCTCCATGATTTGCATGTGGTAGATGTCGTATTGCAGGAACAGATTGTCACTGCCCACCTGCTCGCGGATCGCCAGGGCTTGCGCGCTGTTGTTGAGGTAGAACCCCGGGATGTCGCGGGTGTTGATCATTTCCATCACCAGCCGGATGCCCGCCGCCTGAAGGTGTTCGGCGGCGTACTTGAGGTTGGCGACAAAAGTCTGCTCCACGGTTTTATCGTCCACCCCTTCGGGGCGAATGCCCGCCAGGCAGTTGACCTGGGTATTGCCCAGCACCTGGGCGTAGGCGATGGCGAGCGTGACCCCGGCGCGGAACTCCTCGACCCGGTCAGGGTGGCACGCGATGCCGCGCTCACCCTTGGCCCAGTCACCGGCCGGCAGGTTGAACAGCACCTGCGTGAGGCCGTTGGCCTCGAGTTGCGCCTTGATTTCGGTGGAGCCGAACTCGTACGGGAACAGGTATTCGACGCCGGTGAAACCGGCGTCGGCGGCCGCCTTGAAACGGGCGAGGAAATCCTGTTCGGTAAACAGCATGGACAGGTTGGCGGCAAAGCGCGGCATAGGGTTCTCCTTAATCGAGCAGGGCAATGGCAGTCGGCGCATCGTTGCCGACCAGCGCCAGGTCTTCGAATTCATTGACGGCGTTGATCTCGGTGCCCATGGAAATATTGGTCACGCGCTCCAGAATAATCTCAACGATCACCGGTACCTTGAATTCTTCGATCATTTCCTGCGCCTTGCGCAGCGCCGGCTGGATCTGGCCCGGCTCGAACACCCGCAGCGCCTTGCAGCCCAGGCCTTCGGCGACGGCCACATGGTCGACGCCATAGCCGTTCAGCTCCGGCGCGTTGAGGTTGTCGAAAGACAGCTGCACGCAATAATCCATGTCAAAGCCGCGCTGGGCCTGGCGTATCAAGCCCAGGTAGGAATTGTTCACCACCACATGGATATACGGCAGCTTGAACTGTGCGCCCACCGCGAGTTCTTCGATCATGAACTGGAAATCATAGTCGCCCGACAGCGCCACCACCCTGCGGCTCGGGTCAGCTTTGACCACGCCGAGGGCCGCCGGAATGGTCCAGCCCAGGGGGCCGGCCTGGCCGCAGTTGATCCAGTGGCGGGGTTTATAAACGTGCAGGAATTGCGCGCCGGCAATCTGCGACAGGCCGATGGTGCTGACGTAGCAGGTGTCTTTGCCGAACACCTGGTTCATCTCTTCGTACACCCGCTGCGGCTTGACCGGCACGTTATCGAAGTGGGTCTTGCGCTGCAGGGTGGCCTTGCGTTGCTGGCAGTCATGCAGCCAGGCGCTGCGGTCCTTGAGTTTGCCGGCGGCTTTCCATTCGCGGGCCACCTCGATGAACATCGTCAGGGCGGCGCCGGCGTCGGAAACAATACCCAGGTCCGGGGTGAATACGCGGCCGATCTGCATCGGTTCGATGTCGACATGGATGAACGTGCGCCCCTCGGTGTACACCTCCACCGAGCCGGTATGGCGGTTGGCCCAGCGGTTGCCGATGCCCAGCACCAGGTCTGACTTGAGCAGGGTCGCGTTGCCATACCGGTGCGAGGTTTGCAGGCCGACCATGCCCACCATCTGCGGGTGATCATCCGGGAGGGTGCCCCAGCCCATCAGGGTCGGAATCACCGGGATGCCGGTCAGTTCGGCGAACGCCACCAGCAAGTCGCTGGCGTCGGCATTGATCACGCCGCCGCCGCTCACCAGTAACGGGCGTTCGGCCGCATCGAGCAGGGCCAGGGCCTTTTCCACCTGAAGGCGGGTGGCCAGCGGCTTGGCCAGTGGCAGCGGCTGGTAGGCGTCGATGTCAAATTCGATCTCGGCCATCTGCACATCGAACGGCAGGTCGATCAATACCGGGCCGGGGCGGCCGGAGCGCATTTCATAAAAGGCCTTCTGGAACGCGTAGGGCACCTGGCCCGGCTCCAGCACGGTGGTCGCCCACTTGGTCAGCGGCTTGACGATGCTGGTGATGTCGACGGCCTGGAAGTCTTCCTTGTGCAGGCGGGCACGGGGCGCCTGGCCGGTGATGCACAGGATCGGGATGGAGTCGGCCGACGCGCTGTAGAGGCCGGTGACCATGTCGGTGCCCGCCGGACCCGAAGTGCCGATACACACGCCGATATTGCCGGCCTTGGTGCGGGTATAGCCCTCGGCCATGTGCGAGGCGCCTTCAACATGGCGAGCAAGGATGTGATCGATGCCGCCAATTTTCTGCAAGGCCGAATACAGCGGGTTGATCGCGGCGCCTGGGATACCGAAGGCGGTGTTCACGCCCTCGCTACGCATCACCAGTACGGCGGCTTCGATTGCTCTCATTCTGCTCATTTTTTTGTCGCCTCGTATTTTTATAATTGTATACAAGTTGCGTTTGGTCGGAGTTTATTCACGGCGGGCTGTGCAGGTCAATGCATTTTATGAGCAGGCTTTTACGTCTTTCGACGTTTTATGTGCGGTGTTTAGAGGCTTTGTTGGGGTTTTTTGTATACAAAAATAATAGTAAATGTATTCTGTTTTTATTCGCGGCTTGATCAAACAGGCCTTGAGCGCATCCTGATAACAAGAAAAAGGACGGCACCATGAGCGCGTTAAGCTTGAAACTCGCTACTCAATTGACCTGCCACGCTATCGCCGCCGGCCGTGCGATGTCCGCCGCACCGCTGACCATCGCGGTACTCGACAGCGGCGGCCATCTGATCACCCTTCAACGTGAAGACGGCGCCAGCCTGCTGCGCCCGCAGATCGCCACCGGCAAGGCCTGGGGGGCTATTGCAATGGGCAAGGGCTCACGCCTGCTGGCGTTGGACGCACAGCAGCGCCCGGCGTTTATCGCCGCATTGAACAGCCTGGGACGCGGCAGCGTGGTGCCGGCACCGGGCGGGGTGCTGATTCGGGATAGAGCGGGCGTGGTGCTGGGGGCGATCGGGATCAGCGGGGATACGTCGGATATTGATGAGCGGTGCGCGATTACGGCGATTGAGGGGCTGGGGTTGCTGGCGGACGCGGGGGTGCCAGATTGACTGGATTATCTTCAGGGCCCCATCGCAGGCAAGCCAGCCCCCACATTGGGCGGTGTAATCCTGTGGGAGTCCCCACTACCTCTTCGACGTAGCGCTGTCGCGCAGCAAACTGGGGCCTCTGTGGCGAGCGGGCTCGCCCTAATGCCGTTCAGTTAAGGAAAATGTGTGGGCGTATTGTGGCGAGCGGGCTTGCCCCGCGTTGGGGTGCGAAGCGTCCCCAATCGAGCAAAACGCGGTGTACCTGATACGGCTCAGCGCCTGGCTTTGGGGCTGCTGCGCAGCCCAACGCAGGACAAGCCTGCTCGCCACAGGGAATCTGCGCTTAACTGAACGGCATTAGGGCAAGCCCGCTCGCCACAGGAATGTGGCTGCCTGGAACTTAAGGTTTAAAATCAATACGTTATTTTGTGTTTGATAAGAGCTGGCTTGCCTGTGATGGCCTCGCCCGGATCTATCAGTCCGGCTCACATCCCTTCAACACCAACCGGATAATCGTCTGCGCCGCCGCCTCATAGTCGGCCTCATCCAGCCTGGCCTTGCCGGTCACGGCTGAAATCTGCCAGTCGAAATCCGCATAGGTCTGGGTGGCCGCCCAGATGCTGAACATCAGGTGATGGGGATCGATCGCTGCGATCAACCCGCGATCCACCCAGCTCTGGATGCAGTCGATATTGTGCCTGGCCTGGGCATTCAGTTGTTCGACTTGCTCCCCGCTCAGGTGCGGCGCGCCGTGCATGATTTCGCTGGCGAATACTTTGGAGGCGAAGGGCAGGTCGCGGGAGATGCGGATTTTCGAGCGAATGTAGTTGCTCAATACCTCCTTGGGGTCGCCTTGGGGATTGAACGGCGTGGAGGCGGCCAATATCGGCTCGATGATGCTCTCGAGCACCTCGCGGTAGAGGTTGTCCTTGGACTTGAAGTAGTAGTAGACGTTGGGCTTGGGCAGTCCGGCCTTGGCGGCGATGTCGCTGGTTTTGGTTGCGGCGAAGCCCTTGTCGGCAAACTCCTCGCTCGCCGCCCGCAGGATCTTTTCTTTATTGCGCTCGCGAATGGTGCTCATAAACCAGAGATTTCCTTGCCAGGACAGGCGGTTGCGCATGGTAGCACCGGCCATCCGCGAGCCTCAACAATGTGCCCCCCAAGGGGGGCGCCTGAGTCTGCATCGCGTTCACTTTGAAAGGCTGCTCAAGGGTGGTCGTGGCGGAATATTTAATTGGGTACTTGTCTGTTTAAAAGGCAAAAAAAAGGCCATTCGGTTGAATGGCCTTTTTTTATCGACGCGGTTTACTCGGCAATCTGCAACTTGCGCGATTCGGTGTAGATATACCGCACCTTCTCATACTCGAACGGCGAGTTCATCTGACCGTAGCGGAAGCTGGTCTGATAACGCCGGTCTACTGCTCGCAACGCCCAGATTTCCGGGTGGTTGGAGCTGACTTCGGCCACGTTCAGGAAGTTGATCTGGTTTTCGGCGGTGTAGTCCACCAGTAGCCCGGTGGTGTCACGCAGGTTCGACGGACCGAAGATCGGCAGCACCAGGTACGCGCCGCCGGGCACGCCGTAGAAACCCAGGGTCTGGCCGAAGTCTTCGCTCTGGCGCGGCAGGCCCATGGCGGTGGCCGGGTCCCATAGGCCGGCGATGCCGATGGTGGTGTTGACCAGTAGACGCCCGGTGGTTTCCAGCGAGCGGTGGCCCTTGAGCTGCAGCAGGCTGTTGAGCAGGTTGGGCACATCGCCCAGGTTGTTGAAGAAGTTGCTCACGCCGGTGCGCAGGAAACTGGGCGTGACGTAGCGATAACCGTCGACCACCGGCAGGAACACCCATTGGTCGAAGCGGTAGTTGAAGTGGTACACGCGGCGGTTCCACGACTCCAGCGGGTCGTACACGTTGAGGGCGGTGAGCGACGAACGCTCGAACTCGCGCTGGTCAAGGCCCGGGTTGAACTTGAGCTTGGTCAGCGGTTCCTTGAAGCCATCGGCGTCGACCTTGACTGGCTCATGGGCCTTGCTGTTGTCGGCATTGGCCACGCCTGCGCACATCAGGGCGGCAAGCAGCAGAAGATATTTAGCCACGGAAGAACTCCAGCATGGCGTCGGCGTTGACGCGGTAATTAAGGTTGCCGCAGTGGCCGCCCAGCGGGTAGACGGTCAAGCGATCGCCGAAGGTTTTACGCAGGAAACCCAGGTCGCCAGGGCCGAGGATCACGTCATCGGCATTGTGCATCACCGCGATTTTCGGGCTGTCATGCAGGTAGTCCTTCAGCGCGTACAGGCTGACCTGATCGACCAGTTGCAGCAGGCTGCCGCCATCGGAGCGCGCACGCCACATCGGAATGACTTGCTCGGTGAGGTAGCAATCGAAGTCGCATTGCAGCGCGCGCTTGAGGAACGGCGTGAGGCTGGTGCCTTCGGTGATCGGATATTTGGGTGGAATGATCAGGCCACGGCGGTTGATCAGGTCCGAAGTAAAGGCAATGTCGGCGGCCGAGAAACGGAACGAGGTGCCGATCAGCATGGCCATCTGTTCGTTGGTCAGGTGCTGCTTGGATTGCTGGAAGTCGTAGAGCAGGGCGTCGTTGAGGTCGATGTAGCCCTTTTGCTGGAAGTAACGGGTGAGCTTGTTCAGCACCAGCTCATAGAAGGTGGTGGTGTTGTTGATGCCCTTGACCTCGGTCTGCACCAGCTTGTCGAGGTTGGTGATCGAGGTATAGAGGTTGACCGGCGGGTTGAGCAGCAGCACTTTCTTGAAGTTGAAGCTGCGGCGGGTCTCGTCGAGCTTGCTGACGAATGCCGCATCCAGCGCACCCAGGCTGTAACCGGTGAGGTAGAAGTCGGTCACTGGCAGCGAGGCATTCTGCGCACGCACGGCCTGCATCACGCGGTACATGTCTTCGGCGTCTTCCTGGGTGATGCCCGGGGTGGCGAAGCGCGAGGCGGCGCTGATGAAGTCGAAGCTGGTGGGCGACGAGAGTTGCACCACGTGGTAGCCGGCCTGGTAATACAGTTTTTTCAGGTATTCGTTGATGCTGCTGTCGAACCGCGCGCCGGTGCCGGCGATCAGGAAGATCAGCGGCGCGGCGTGGTCCTGCTTGGCGATGCGATAGGTGAGTTTCTTCACCGCCCAGAAGTTGTCCGGCAGGCTGAACTCGCGCTCGGGGCGCATGTTCAGGGTGTGGTCGGACTGGTTGATCTCGTCGTCGCTCGGCAGGGTGGGCCGAAGATCAGGCGGGGTGGTCGCGATGGTCGCTTCGAACGGGTTGGTCAAAGGGTAGCCATAGCTGGCCTGGTCGATATCGACGGCCAGTGCTGACGCACTCAAAAATAGGCTGCCCAGCAAGGCAGCGCAGCGCAAGGAACGGAGCATGACTGGATCCCTAAGAGGAAAAGGTGCTGAATGAAGTTCGCAGGCTATGACCACCACGTAATCGCCGAAGTGCCATCACTCGGCACCAAAATGTCGGAAAATTACATCAGAATTGGGCTATAGCAGGCAGAAGATACACTTTGCCACGCATTGGTGAACACTAATTGTGTGTATGTCCCTTGCCAACGGCCGGCGGGGGATTAAGCTGAGCGCCGTTTTCGCCTATCGGAGTGCCCCATGTCCCGCCGCTTCCCGTTGATTTTGCTACTGATTGCCCTGCCGTTATGGCTGGCTGCCAGTTATGGCGCACGCTATGGTTTTATGGAAGATGCGCAGTGGGTCGGCCTCTGCGCCGACGAGGCCAGTCGCTGGGAATGCCAGGTGCGTTCGAACCTTGGGTTGATGATTCACTTCCAGGTGCTTGGCTGGCTGACATTGGTGCCGGCGGTACTGGCGTTCTTCGTGCCGGGACGCACGGGGCTGGGGTTGGCGCTGTTGGCCTTGCTGTTCGGGGTGCCCGCGCTGGTGTTGTACAACGCCAGTTTTGCAGTGTTTGCGCTGGTGATTGCGGGGTTGCGGTTGGTCAGGACGCCGCGCGGTGCCTGACAGGCCTCATCGCGGGCGTGCCTGCGATAGCGGTTTCAGACCTTGCGCACCCTCAGGCACCGCCACAACGCCACAGCCATCAGCAGGCTGACCACCGCCCAACCCCAAGCCTGCTGGTTCAGCAAACCCTCTCGGTACAATTGCGGCGCAATGCCTACACCGATGATCAGGGCCAGCAGCAGCATCTCCCGACGTGGCCCGCCCACCGGGCGCACCAGGTACACCAAAGCCGGCAGCACCAGTGCCGCGCTGGGAAAGCTGCGATAGCGCGGGTCGAACACCATGGCGAGCATCATCACCGCGCCGGCGAACCCGGCCATCGCCACCAGCCAGCCTCCACGTCGCTCCATCCAGGCGAACGCCCGCTCACGCCAACCCTCGCGGGCACTCAGGGCGAGGGCCGCGTGAGTCAGCACCAGCAGGTTCAACACCACCAGCACGGCGGCCCAGGCCCATTCATCGGTAGAGCGTGCCGTGACGCGGGCCAGCTCAGCCCAGGTGCCGATTGAGCATGCGGCGACGGCGCCCAGCAGTGGCAGCGCAAGTGCGTTGCGCGTGCTGCGTACGCGGCCGCCCAGTACCAACGCAGCTAACAAAATGACGCCTCCGACGCCCAGCCACACTCGCCAGTACGGCACATTGCTCACCGGTCCGGCGAGGATGCCCTTTTCCTGGCGATCGGCATCGAACAGCCCCCAATAGCCGCCCACGGCACCTTCATTGAGACGTTTCCACGGCTGGTCAAAGGCTTCGATCAGGTTGTAGTGCCAGCCATTGGCTTCGGCCATGGCGACGAAGCCGCGCATGAACTTCGCCTGGTTGACCCGACTCGGCACGGCAGTCTCGCGCTGGCGGCCCTGGCTCGGCCAGCCGGTTTCGCCGATCAGTATGTCCTTGTCGGGGAAGTTGTGACCGAAGGTCTGGCGCACATCGCCCACATGCTTGAGGGCCTGGTCGATGCCGGATGGGTCATCTTCCCAGTACGGCAGCAGGTGAATGGTGAGGAAATCCACGGCCGGAGCGATTTCCGGGTGCTGCAGCCAGAATTCCCACACATCGGCGTAGGTCACTGGCTGTTTGATCTGGCTTTTGACGGTGTGGATCAGCTTCACCAGTTGCGTGGCGGTGACTTCCTTGCGCAGCAGCGCTTCGTTGCCGACGATCACTGACGTCACTACGTCTGGGTTGGCGTTGGCGGCGGCGATCAGCAACTCGACTTCTTTTCTGGTGGCGATCGGGTCACTGCTGACCCAGGCGCCAATCATCAGCTTCAGCCCGTGCTTGCGTGCCAGCGCCGGTATGGCCTCAAGGCCGTACATCGAATAAGTGCGGATGCACTCAAAGCGCGTGGCCAGCAGGGCGAGGTCGGCGTCCACGCGCTCGGGGCGCAGCGTGAACGGCTGGTCATAAGGCGATTGGTCCTTGTCGAACGGCGTGTAGGACGCGCATTGCAGCTTGTGGCTGGCGCTGGCGACGTCCGGCAGCACCACGGAACGGCCCAGGCCGTACCAGTAACCAACGAGGGCCAGCAGGCCGAGGAGCAAGGCAAGGCAATAGGGCAGGGCAGGGAAGCGGGCAGTGGCGGGCATGGTCGGCTTTTCTGGGGGAGCAAAGGCGCGCATCTTACCCGGATTTGTCCCGTCCCAGTGGGGCTGCATACTTTTGACATGCAAAGTTCGAGCGGGATATTGGCGTTAAACCCTACAAAGCGTCCTACTGGCTATGTGATGTCGTTTCTTGCTTACCCAAGGTCGCTGACAGAGCAGGTCGAATGCCCGCTCAGGTTGATGATCAAAACGTCAGCACTCCACTGATGGCGTACCACCGTGATCGACGCGCGTGATGGGGGCGCGGTGCACCCTATAACAACAGGTTGACGTCGCTCGGCATCCGCCGGGCGCAGCACTTTCGGGGAAGTACTATGAAGATGCGACGACTCTTGGGCGCAGCTGCCACTCTGGTAGTTGCGATGGGCTCCACACTGGCCAGTGCCGACAGCAAGACCCTGAGTATCGGCTACGTGGACGGCTGGTCCGACAGCGTTGCCACCACTCACGTGGCGGCTGAGGTGATCAAGCAGAAGCTCGGCTACGACGTAAAACTGCAAGCGGTCGCCACCGGGATCATGTGGCAGGGCGTCGCCACCGGCAAGCTCGATGCCATGCTCTCCGCCTGGCTGCCGGTGACCCACGGTGAATACTGGACCAAGAACAAGGACAAGGTGGTCGACTACGGCCCCAACTTCAAGGATGCGAAGATCGGCCTGATCGTGCCGGAGTACGTCAAGGCCAAGTCCATCGAAGACCTCAAGACCGACACCACCTTCAAGAACAAGATCGTCGGCATCGACGCCGGTTCAGGCGTGATGCTCAAGACCGACGAAGCGATCAAGGCCTACGGCCTGGACTACAAGCTGCAGGCCAGCTCCGGCGCAGCAATGATCGCCGAACTGACCCGTGCCGAAGACAAGCAGGAGTCCATTGCGGTCACCGGTTGGGTGCCACACTGGATGTTCGCCAAGTGGAAACTGCGTTTCCTGGAAGATCCAAAAGGGATTTATGGGGCTGCTGAAACCGTCAACAGCATCGGCAGCAAGGGCCTGGAGAAGAAAGCGCCGGAAGTCGCAGCCTTCCTGAAGAAATTCCAGTGGGCCTCCAAGGATGAAATCGGCGAGGTCATGCTCGCGATCCAGGAAGGCGCCAAGCCTGATGCTGCGGCCAAGGACTGGGTCGCCAAGCACCCGGACCGCGTCGCTGAATGGACCGCTAAATAACCCCCGGCCTTGATGCAACCCCTTGTGGGAGGGGGCTTGCTCCCGATTGCGACATGTCGGCCACCGATGTTTTGGCTGACCCACCGCAATCGGGAACACGCCCCCTCCCACATTATTTTCGTGCCCCGCAAATGTTTCTGCACCCTTCCAATCCCTCGCTACACTCCCTCTACTACTAAGGTCGTCTGGAACCTGTTCCACAGCCGCATACAGTGGCCATGTTCCAATAATAAAAAAGCTGTGCTGCGAGGATAAAAATAATGAACGACAGCATTTACCTCTCGATTCAAAACAGCCCGCGCTTCAAGGAGCTGGTGAGAAAAAGGGAAAGGTTCGCCTGGATTCTCTCGGCGATCATGCTCGGGCTCTACTCCGCTTTCATCCTGTTGATCGCCTACGGGCCACAAGTGCTGGGGGCCAAGATCAGCCCCGGTTCGTCGATTACCTGGGGCATTCCCCTGGGCGTCGGGCTGATTGTGT
This sequence comes from Pseudomonas sp. MH9.3, assembly GCF_034354675.1. Lineage (NCBI taxonomy): Bacteria > Pseudomonadati > Pseudomonadota > Gammaproteobacteria > Pseudomonadales > Pseudomonadaceae > Pseudomonas > Pseudomonas sp. MH9.3. The sequence goes on from NZ_CP133785.1 coordinate 5,530,712, forward strand.
CCGCCTTCATCCTGACCGGCATTTACGTGCGCCGGGCCAATGGCGAGTTTGATGACCTGAACAATGCGATTCTCAAGGAGGCTGCGCAATGATCCGGCGTCTACTGGCACTCTTCGGCGCTTCGCTGTTTGCTCCCGCCCTTTGGGCGGCGGACGCATTGACCGGCGAAGTGCACAAGCAACCCCTCAACGTCTCCGCCATCGTGATGTTTGTCGCGTTCGTCGGTGCCACCCTTTGCATCACCTACTGGGCGTCCAAGCGCAACAAGTCGGCGGCCGACTACTACGCGGCCGGCGGCAAGATCACCGGTTTCCAGAACGGCCTGGCGATCGCCGGCGACTACATGTCGGCGGCGTCCTTCCTGGGGATTTCCGCCCTGGTGTTCACCTCCGGCTACGACGGCCTGATCTATTCGATCGGCTTCCTGGTGGGCTGGCCGATCATTCTGTTCCTGATCGCCGAGCGCCTGCGTAACCTGGGCAAATACACCTTTGCCGACGTGGCGTCCTATCGCCTCGGGCAAACCCAGATTCGCAGCCTGTCGGCCTGTGGTTCGCTGGTGGTGGTGGCGTTCTACCTGATCGCGCAGATGGTGGGCGCGGGCAAGCTGATCCAGTTGCTGTTCGGTCTGGACTACCACGTAGCGGTGATCCTGGTCGGCATCCTGATGTGCATGTATGTGCTGTTCGGCGGCATGCTGGCGACCACCTGGGTGCAGATCATCAAGGCGGTGCTGTTGCTGTCCGGTGCTTCGTTCATGGCGCTGATGGTGATGAAGCACGTCAACTTCGACTTCAACATGCTGTTTGCCGAGGCGATCAAGGTTCACCCCAAAGGTGAAGCGATCATGAGCCCTGGCGGCCTGGTGAAAGACCCGATTTCGGCATTCTCCCTGGGCCTGGCACTGATGTTCGGTACCGCCGGCCTGCCGCACATCCTGATGCGCTTCTTCACCGTGAGTGACGCCAAGGAAGCGCGCAAGAGCGTGTTGTACGCAACCGGCTTCATCGGCTACTTCTACATCCTCACCTTCATTATCGGTTTTGGCGCAATCCTGCTGGTCAGCACCAACCCGGCGTTCAAGGATGCGGCCGGCGCTCTGCTGGGCGGTAACAACATGGCGGCGGTGCACCTGGCCAACGCGGTGGGCGGCAGTATCTTCCTGGGCTTCATCTCGGCCGTGGCGTTTGCCACCATCCTCGCGGTGGTGGCCGGCTTGACCCTGGCCGGTGCGTCGGCGGTGTCCCATGACCTGTATGCCAGCGTGATCAAGAAGGGCAAGGCCAACGAAAAGGATGAGATTCGCGTGTCGAAGATCACCACCGTGGCCCTGGGTGTATTGGCGATTGGCCTGGGTATCCTGTTCGAAAGCCAGAACATCGCGTTCATGGTGGGCCTGGCGTTCTCCATTGCTGCCAGCTGTAACTTCCCGGTGCTGCTGCTTTCCATGTACTGGAAAAACCTCACCACCCGTGGCGCCATGATCGGTGGCTGGCTGGGTCTGATCAGCGCCGTAGGCCTGATGGTGCTGGGCCCGACCATCTGGGTCTCGATCCTGCATCATGAAAAAGCCATCTTCCCGTACGAGTACCCGGCGTTGTTCTCGATGATCATCGCGTTCGTGGGGATCTGGTTCTTCTCCATCACCGACAAGTCGGCGGCGGCAGAGAAAGAGCGTGCGCTGTACTTCCCGCAGTTTGTGCGTTCGCAGACTGGCCTGGGAGCGAGTGGGGCGGTGAATCATTGATGCAGTTGCAAGTGGCAAGCTACAAGCTGCAAGTTAGAAGCAGTGCTGTGTAGAGAGATACCCCTGTAGAGATGCAGGGGTATTTTTTTTGCTTGCGGCTTATAGCTGGAAGCTTGCAGCTCACTAAATCCCAGCCAAAAAAAAACGGCCTCATCAAGAGGCCGTTTTTTCTGGCTGGGATTTAGTGCCGATCTTCCAGCTTGGTAATGTCACGCGACTCGTAGCCGGTGTACAGCTGGCGCGGGCGGCCAATCTTGTACGGGCTGGAGAGCATTTCCTTCCAGTGGGAGATCCAGCCCACGGTCCGCGCCAGGGCGAAGATCACGGTGAACATGCTGGTTGGAATGCCGATGGCCTTGAGGATGATCCCCGAGTAGAAGTCGACGTTCGGGTACAGCGAGCGTTCGATGAAGTACGGGTCGGTCAGGGCGATCTCTTCCAGGCGCATGGCCAGTTCGAGTTGCGGATCGTTCTTGATGCCCAGCTCTTTCAGTACTTCGTCGCAGGTCTGCTTCATCACGGTGGCGCGCGGGTCGCGGTTCTTGTAGACCCGGTGACCGAAGCCCATCAACTTGAACGGATCGTTCTTGTCCTTGGCCTTGGCGATGAATTTGTCGATGTTGGACACATCGCCGATTTCATCGAGCATGGTCAACACGGCTTCGTTCGCACCGCCGTGGGCAGGGCCCCAGAGTGCGGCGATACCGGCGGCGATACAGGCAAACGGGTTGGCACCCGAGGAGCCTGCCAGGCGCACGGTGGACGTCGAGGCGTTCTGCTCGTGGTCGGCGTGGAGGATGAAGATCCGGTCCATGGCCTTGGCGAGCACCGGGCTGATCGGTTTGATCTCGCACGGGGTGTTGAACATCATGTGCAGGAAGTTTTCTGCATACGTCAGGTCGTTGCGCGGGTACATCATGGGTTGGCCCATGGAGTACTTGTAGACCATCGCGGCCAGGGTCGGCATCTTGGCAACCAGGCGGATCGCGGAAATTTCGCGATGCTGCGGGTTATTGATGTCCAGGGAGTCGTGATAGAAGGCCGAGAGGGCGCCGACCACGCCGCACATGACGGCCATCGGGTGGGCGTCGCGACGGAAGCCGTTGAAGAAGGTCTTCAATTGCTCATGAACCATGGTGTGGTTCTTCACGGTGCTGACGAACTGGGCTTTCTGCTCGGCTGTTGGCAGTTCGCCATTTAGCAGCAGGTAGCAGGTTTCCAGGTAGTCCGACTGTTCAGCGAGTTGCTCGATCGGGTAGCCCCGGTGCAGCAGAATGCCATTGTCGCCATCGATATAGGTGATCTTCGACTCGCAGGAAGCGGTCGACATGAAGCCTGGGTCGAAAGTGAAACGGCCCGTGGCCGTCAGGCCCCGTACGTCGATAACATCGGGACCAACGGTGCCGGTTAAAATGGGCAGCTCGACGGGGGCTGCGCCCTCGATGATCAACTGCGCTTTTTTGTCAGCCATGTGGCCTCCTATTTATGCTTCAAATCATCAGACAGCCCCCCACGCAGGGCCCGCACCACTATAGTGAGATAAATTCAGAAGTCAATTTGCCTAAAGTCTTGCTCCAGAAGGCTTTAACCATACTTTTTCGTCGAAATTGACTGCCGTTTACGCCTTTTATACCGCCAGCGCAATCCGCTATTAGGGTGAGGAGCGCGCGTTGTCATTAGTAGCCTAACTGTCTATACTCGGCCACCGACCGCCAAGGGCTTTTGGGCTTGCTTTCATTGGGGGTCGCACTCCCTGGGTGGTGCTTACCTGACCAGTCGCACTCCCCAACAACTTTGCCCTGATTGTTAGGGGCTCTTCAGTGTGAAAAAAAGCCGTGAATAGCCAACGACCTGTAAACCTAGACCTAAGGACCATCAAACTCCCAGTCACTGCATACACGTCGATTCTTCACCGAATCTCCGGCGTCATTCTCTTCGTCAGCCTGGCCATCATGCTCTATGCATTGGACAAGTCGCTGAGTTCGGAAGAGGGCTTCGGCGAGGTGAAAGCGTGTTTGACCAGTCCGCTAGCCAAGCTAGTGATTTGGGGCATCCTGTCCGCTTTGCTGTATCACCTGGTCGCCGGTGTGCGCCATCTGATCATGGACATGGGCATCGGTGAGACGCTGGAAGGCGGTAAGCTGGGCTCGAAAATCGTTATCGCCGTTTCCGTGGTGGTGATCGTGCTGGCAGGAGTTTGGATATGGTAACTAACGTCACGAACCTGTCGCGTTCGGGCCTCTATGACTGGATGGCACAGCGTGTGTCTGCGGTCGTTCTCGCGGCTTATTTCATTTTCCTGATCGGATACGTCGTCGCCAATCCAGGCCTCGGCTATGCCCAATGGCATGACCTGTTCTCACACAACGGCATGCGAATCTTCAGTCTGCTGGCCCTTGTGGCCCTGGGCGCTCACGCCTGGGTCGGCATGTGGACCATCGCGACCGACTACCTGACGCCGATGGCGCTGGGCAAGTCCGCGACCGCAGTCCGTTTTCTCTTTCAGGCAGTCTGCGGCATCGCGATGTTCGCTTACTTCGTCTGGGGTGTGCAGATTCTTTGGGGTATCTGATTCATGGCTAACATTCCAACTATTTCCTTTGACGCCATCATTATTGGTGGCGGCGGTGCCGGCATGCGCGCTGCGCTGCAGCTGGCCCAGGGCGGTCACAAGACTGCCGTGATCACCAAGGTGTTCCCGACCCGTTCCCACACCGTATCGGCCCAGGGTGGCATCACCTGCGCCATCGCTTCCGCCGACCCGAACGATGACTGGCGCTGGCACATGTACGATACCGTCAAGGGTTCCGACTACATCGGTGACCAGGACGCTATCGAATACATGTGTCAGGAAGGCCCGGCTGCGGTGTTCGAGCTGGACCACATGGGTCTGCCGTTCTCCCGTACCGAGCAAGGTCGTATCTACCAGCGTCCATTCGGCGGCCAGTCGAAGGATTACGGTAAAGGCGGGCAGGCTGCCCGTACCTGCGCCGCATCCGACCGTACCGGTCACGCGCTGCTGCACACGCTTTATCAGGGCAACCTGAAAGCCGGCACCACGTTCCTGAACGAGTACTACGCTGTCGATCTGGTGAAGAACGGCAAGGGCGAGTTCGTCGGCGTGATCGCCATCTGCATCGAAACCGGTGAAACGACCTACATCCGCGCCAAGGCTACCGTGCTGGCGACGGGCGGTGCAGGCCGTATCTATGCGTCCACCACCAATGCACTGATCAACACCGGTGACGGCGTTGGCATGGCGCTGCGTGCCGGCGTGCCAGTGCAAGACATCGAAATGTGGCAGTTCCACCCGACCGGCATCGCCGGCGCCGGTGTACTGGTAACCGAAGGTTGCCGTGGTGAAGGTGGTTACCTGATCAACAAGCACGGCGAGCGTTTCATGGAGCGTTATGCTCCCAACGCCAAGGACCTTGCCGGTCGTGACGTTGTGGCCCGTTCAATGGTTAAAGAGATCATCGCCGGCAACGGCTGTGGCCCGAACGGCGACCACGTACTGCTCAAGCTCGATCACCTGGGCGAAGAAGTGCTGCACAGCCGTCTGCCAGGTATCTGCGAGTTGTCCAAGACCTTCGCACACGTTGACCCGGTGGTTGCGCCGGTGCCGGTCGTTCCAACCTGCCACTATATGATGGGCGGCGTGCCTACCAACATTCATGGCCAGGCGATCACCCAGAACGCCGACGGCGTGGACGAAATCATCCACGGCCTGTTCGCGGTAGGCGAAGTGGCTTGCGTATCGGTACACGGTGCCAACCGTCTGGGCGGCAACTCGCTGCTCGACCTGGTGGTATTCGGCCGTGCGGCCGGCCTGCACCTGGAAAAAGCGTTGACCGACGGCATCGAATACGATGACGCCACCGACGCCAACATCGAAGCGGCCCTGTCGCGCCTGAACGCGCTGAACGAGCGCACCGATGGCGAAGACGTCGCTACCCTGCGTCGCGAGCTGCAAAGCTGCATGCAGAACTACTTCGGTGTGTTCCGTACCGGCGAATACATGCAGAAGGGCATCGCCCAGTTGGCGGATCTGCGCCAGCGCATCGGCAACGTCAAGATCAACGATAAGAGCCAGGCATTCAACACCGCTCGTATCGAAGCCCTTGAGCTGCAAAACCTGTTGGAAGTGGCTGAAGCGACGGCGATCGCCGCCGAGGTTCGTAAAGAATCCCGTGGTGCTCATGCCCGTGAAGACTTTGAAGACCGTGACGACGAAAACTGGTTGTGCCACACCCTGTACTTCCCGGGTGACAAGCGCGTAACCAAGCGTGCCGTGAACTTCTCGCCGAAGACTGTTCCGACGTTTGAACCGAAAATTCGGACTTACTAAGGGTGGCTGCCATGTTGAAAGTCAGTGTTTACCGCTACAACCCTGATCAGGACGCTGCGCCGTTCATGCAGGAATTCCAGGTCGATACCGGTGGTAAGGACCTGATGGTGCTGGACGTGCTGGCCCTGATCAAAGAGCAGGACGAGGGTTTCTCCTATCGTCGCTCTTGCCGTGAAGGTGTCTGCGGTTCCGATGGCATGAACATCAACGGCAAAAACGGTCTGGCGTGCATCACGCCGCTGTCGGCCGTGGTTAAAGGCAACAAGCTGATCGTTCGTCCACTGCCAGGTTTGCCGGTTATCCGTGACCTGGTTGTCGATATGAGCATCTTCTACAAGCAATACGAGAAAGTTAAGCCGTTCCTGCAGAACGACACGCCGGCTCCGGCCATCGAGCGTCTGCAGTCCCCTGAAGAGCGTGAAAAGCTCGACGGTCTGTACGAGTGCATCCTGTGCGCCTGCTGCTCGACCTCGTGCCCGTCCTTCTGGTGGAACCCGGACAAGTTCCTGGGTCCAGCCGCTCTGCTGCAAGCGTATCGCTTCCTGGCAGACAGCCGTGACACCAAGACATCCGAGCGTCTGGCTTCGCTGGATGACCCGTTCAGCGTATTCCGCTGCCGCGGGATCATGAACTGCGTCAACGTATGTCCCAAAGGCCTGAACCCGACTAAGGCCATTGGTCACATCCGCAACATGCTGCTGCAAAGCGGCGTGTAACCGGCGTTGTAACAAGGCAGGACCGTTGTGCCCGTAAATGCTGCGGCGCAGGCTTCAACCGGCGCCGTAGTTTTAACTTGAGCAGCGACTTACAAAGCCGCAGCTCTTATTTTGAAGAAATGAGACAAGCAGGGGCATTCGGGTTGGTACCCGAACTATCAGCGTGATCCTAAGTGGCTTGTTTTGGTCGCTGCACTTGGCCTTTTGCAAGCAAACTCGGTGTTTTCGCCGGTGGTGTCCCCAAATCGAGGGTGACCAAGCATGCAAGAAAGCGTGATGCAGCGCATGTGGAACAGCGGCTATCTTTCAGGTGGTAACGCTGCCTATGTGGAAGAGCTTTATGAGCTCTACCTGCACGACCCTAACGCTGTGCCAGAAGAATGGCGCACCAAATTTCAGACGTTGTCTTCAGACGGCAACGCTGCCACCGATGTATCGCACGCAACAATTCGCGATCAGTTCGTGCTGCTGGCCAAGAACCAGCGCCGCGCCCAACCGGTTTCCGCCGGCAGCGTGAGCAGTGAGCACGAGAAGAAGCAAGTTGAAGTACTGCGACTGATCCAGGCTTACCGGATGCGTGGCCACCAGGCGGCCCAGCTTGACCCGCTGGGGCTCTGGAAGCGTCCTGCACCGGCTGACCTGTCGATCAATCATTACGGCTTGACCAATGCCGATCTTGATACGACCTTCCGTGCCGGCGACCTGTTCATCGGCAAAGAGGAAGCGAGCCTACGCGAAATTCACGAAGCGTTGCAGCAGACATATTGCCGCACCATCGGCGCTGAATTCACGCACATCACTGATTCCGAGCAACGCCACTGGTTCCAGCATCGCCTCGAAGGCGTGCGTGGCCGTCCGGTGCTGTCCGCCGATGTACGCAGCCACCTGCTCGAACGCGTGACCGCTGCTGAAGGTCTGGAAAAATACCTGGGCACCAAATACCCGGGCACCAAGCGTTTCGGCCTGGAAGGCGGCGAAAGCCTGATTCCGATGCTCGACGAGCTGATCCAGCGTTCCGGTTCCTACGGCACCAAGGAAGTCGTGATCGGCATGGCTCACCGTGGTCGCCTGAACGTGTTGGTCAACACCTTCGGCAAGAACCCGCGCGAGCTGTTCGACGAGTTCGAAGGCAAGAAAAAGGTCGAGCTGGGTTCCGGTGACGTCAAATACCACCAGGGCTTCTCGTCCAACGTCATGACCTCGGGCGGTGAAGTTCACCTGGCCATGGCGTTCAACCCCTCCCACCTGGAAATCGTTTCTCCAGTGGTCGAGGGTTCGGTGCGTGCTCGCCAGGACCGTCGCAACGACGCCACCGGTGAGAAAGTGCTGCCTATTTCCATCCACGGTGACGCGGCATTCGCCGGTCAAGGCGTGGTCCTGGAAACCTTCCAGATGTCGCAGACCCGTGGCTTCAAGACGGGCGGCACCGTACACATCGTCATCAACAACCAGGTAGGTTTCACCATCAGCAACCCGCTGGACGCGCGCTCTACCGAGTACGCCACCGACGTTGCCAAGATGATTCAGGCGCCGATTCTCCATGTAAATGGCGATGATCCGGAAGCCGTGCTGTTCGTGACCCAACTGGCCGTCGACTACCGCATGCAGTTCAAGCGTGACGTGGTGATCGACCTCGTGTGCTACCGCCGTCGCGGTCACAACGAAGCGGATGAGCCAAGCGGCACCCAGCCGTTGATGTACCAGCAGATCACCAAGCAGCGCACCACCCGTGAACTGTATGCCGAAAGCCTGACCAAGGCCGGCATCGTTGACGAAGCCCGTGTGCAGGCGAAGATCGACGAATACCGCAACGCGCTGGACAACGGCCTGCACGTGGTGAAAAGCCTGGTCAAGGAACCGAACAAAGAGCTGTTCGTCGACTGGCGTCCATACCTGGGTCACACCTGGACGGCGCGTCACGACACTTCGTTCGACCTCAAGACCCTGCAGGAACTGTCGGCCAAGCTGCTGGAAATTCCGGATGGCTTCGTCGTACAGCGCCAAGTGTCGAAGATCTACGAAGACCGTCAGAAGATGCAAGTCGGCGGCCTGCCGATCAACTGGGGTTACGCTGAAACCATGGCGTACGCGACCCTGGCGTTCGAAGGTCACCCAATCCGCATGACCGGCCAGGACATTGGCCGTGGTACGTTCTCGCACCGTCATGCTGTGTTGCACAACCAGAAAGACGCGGGCACCTACGTTCCGCTGCAGAACCTGTACGAAGGTCAGCCGCGTTTCGACCTGTACGACTCGTTCCTGTCGGAAGAAGCCGTGCTGGCGTTCGAATACGGTTACTCCACCACCACGCCGCAGGCGCTGGTGATCTGGGAAGCCCAGTTCGGCGACTTCGCCAACGGTGCCCAGGTGGTGATCGACCAGTTCATCACCAGCGGCGAGCACAAGTGGGGCCGCCTGTGCGGTCTGACCATGCTGCTGCCGCACGGTTATGAAGGGCAGGGGCCGGAGCACTCTTCGGCCCGTCTGGAGCGTTACCTGCAACTGTGCGCCGAGCACAACATTCAGGTATGCGTGCCGACGACCCCGGCGCAGATCTACCACTTGCTGCGTCGCCAGGTGATCCGTCCGCTGCGCAAGCCGTTGATCGTGCTGACGCCGAAATCGCTGTTGCGCCACAAGCTGGCCATTTCGACCCTGGAAGACCTCGCCGAAGGTTCGTTCCAGACCGTTATTCCAGAAATCGACACACTCGATCCGGCCAAGGTGACACGCCTGATCCTGTGCAGTGGCAAGGTCTACTACGACCTGCTGGAAAAACGCCGTGCCGAAGGCCGCGAAGACATCGCCATCGTGCGTATCGAGCAGCTTTACCCGTTCCCGGAAGATGACCTCATGGAGATCATCGCGCCTTACACCCAGCTCACGAATGTGGTGTGGTGTCAGGAAGAACCGATGAACCAGGGCGCCTGGTACAGCAGCCAGCATCATTTGCGTCGCAGTATCGGCAACCACAACCGGGCGCTGAACCTGGAGTACGCCGGTCGTGATGCTTCTGCTGCACCTGCGTGTGGTTATGCGTCGATGCACGCCGAGCAGCAGGAAAAACTGCTGCAAGATGCTTTCACTGTTTAACGCCTTCGCGCTGACTGAAACCGAATTTTAAGGACCCACAGATAATGGCTATCGAAATCAAAGCCCCGTCATTCCCGGAATCGGTTGCCGATGGCACCGTTGCCACCTGGCACAAGAAACCAGGCGAGGCCGTCAAGCGTGACGACCTGATCGTCGACATCGAGACTGACAAGGTTGTACTGGAAGTGTTGGCCGAAGCCGACGGCGTACTGGGCGCCATCGTTGCGCAAGAGGGCGATACCGTTCTCTCGAACCAGGTACTGGGTTCGATCGAAGAGGGCGGCGCTGCCGCTCCGGCGCCTGCTGCCGCTGCTGCACCGGCTGCACCTGCCGCCGCCGCACCGGCTGCCGCTGGCGAAGATCCAATCGCAGCCCCGGCTGCGCGTCAATTGGCCGAAGAAAACGGCATCAACCTGGCGTCCGTCAAGGGCACCGGTAAAGATGGCCGTGTGACCAAGGAAGACGTGGTTGCCGCTGTTGAAGCCAAGAAAAACGCACCTGCTGCAGCACCGGCCAAGGCTGCCGCTCCGGCCGCCGCTGCGCCAGTGTTCGCCGCCGGCGACCGCACCGAGAAGCGCGTGCCGATGACCCGAGTGCGTGCCACCGTGGCCAAGCGCCTGGTTGAAGCACAGTCGAACATGGCGATGCTGACCACCTTCAACGAAGTCGACATGACCGAAGTCATGGCCCTGCGTTCGAAGTACAAGGACCTGTTCGAGAAGAGCCACAACGGCGTGCGCCTGGGCTTCATGTCGTTCTTCGTGAAAGCGGCCACCGAGGCGCTGAAGCGCTACCCGGCAGTCAACGCTTCCATCGACGGCACCGATATCGTTTACCACGGCTATGCAGACGTCGGCGTTGCCGTGTCCAGCGACCGCGGCCTGGTGGTGCCGGTACTGCGTAACGCCGAACTGATGAGCCTGGCTGAAATCGAAGGCGGCATCGCCGGCTTCGGCAAGAAAGCCCGTGACGGCAAGCTGACCATCGACGAGATGACCGGTGGTACCTTCACCATCACCAACGGTGGTACCTTCGGTTCCATGATGTCGACGCCGATCGTCAACCCGCCGCAAGCCGCGATCCTGGGCATGCACAACATCCTCCAGCGTCCGATGGCCATCAACGGCCAGGTTGTGATCCGCCCGATGATGTACCTGGCGCTGTCGTACGATCACCGCCTGATCGATGGTAAAGAAGCCGTGACTTTCCTGGTGACCATCAAGAACCTGCTGGAAGACCCGGCTCGCTTGCTCCTGGATATCTGATTGGAGCAGCTTCAAGTTGCGAGCTGCAAGCTGCAAGTAAATGCAGTTTGGCTTGCAGCTTGAAGCTTGACGCTTGAAGCTAATAGAGGATCTATTTTCATGACACAGAAATTTGACGTCGTAGTGATTGGTGCCGGTCCTGGCGGCTATGTTGCCGCCATCAAGGCCGCACAATTGGGCCTCTCGACTGCTTGCATCGAAAAATACACCGACAAGGAAGACAAACTGGCACTGGGCGGTACCTGCCTGAACGTTGGTTGCATTCCTTCCAAGGCGCTGCTGGACAGCTCCTGGAAATTCCACGAAGCCCAGGACGGTTTCGCGATCCACGGCATCAACCATGCCGGCGTTACCATGGACGTGCCGGCGATGATCGGCCGCAAGGCCAACATCGTCAAAGGCCTGACCTCCGGCGTTGCCACCCTGTTCAAGGCCAACGGCGTCACTTCCCTGCAAGGTCACGGCAAATTGCTGGCCGGCAAGAAGGTTGAAATCACCAAGCCGGACGGTTCGGTCGAAGTCATCGAAGCCGAGAACGTGATTCTGGCCCCAGGCTCGCGTCCAATTGACATTCCACCGGCTCCCGTCGACCAGAACGTGATCGTTGATTCGACCGGCGCCCTGGAATTCCAGGCAGTGCCAAAGCGTCTGGGCGTGATTGGCGCCGGTGTTATCGGCCTGGAACTGGGTTCGGTCTGGTCCCGTCTGGGTTCCGAAGTCACCGTGCTGGAAGCCCTGGACACATTCCTGCTGGCTGCCGACACCGCCGTTTCCAAGGAAGCCTACAAGACCCTGACCAAACAGGGTCTGGACATCAAGCTGGGCGCCCGCGTGACCGGTTCCAAGGTCAACGGCGAAGAAGTCGTGGTGACCTACACCGATAAAGACGGCGAGCAGACCATCACCTTCGACAAGCTGATCGTGGCCGTAGGCCGTCGTCCGGTAACCACCGACCTGCTGGCTTCCGACAGCGGCGTGAACATCGATGAGCGTGGTTTCATCCACGTTGACGATCATTGCGCCACCACCGTGCCTGGCGTTTACGCCATCGGCGACGTGGTACGCGGCATGATGCTGGCGCACAAGGCGTCCGAAGAAGGCATCATGGTTGTCGAGCGCATCAAGGGTCACAAAACCCAGATGAACTACGACCTGGTGCCATCGGTTATCTACACCCACCCGGAAATTGCATGGGTCGGCAAGAACGAACAGCAGTTGAAAGCTGAAGGCGTAGAAGTTAACGTCGGCACCTTCCCGTTTGCCGCTTCTGGCCGTGCCATGGCAGCCAACGACACCGGTGGTTTTGTCAAAGTCATCGCTGATGCCAAGACTGACCGCGTATTGGGCGTCCACGTGATTGGCCCGAGCGCTGCAGAACTGGTTCAGCAAGGCGCAATCGGTATGGAATTCGGCACCAGTGCCGAAGACCTGGGCATGATGGTCTTCTCCCATCCGACCCTGTCCGAAGCGTTGCACGAAGCAGCGTTGGCGGTGAATGGCGGCGCCATCCACATCGCCAACCGCAAGAAGCGCTAAGCGAGATAATAAGAAACCACGGCGGAGTTGCCCGTCGTGAGTCTTGCGCGCAAGGCTCACCGCGGAATATCCGCTGGACGCAGCCTTGTGCAGCTTTACGGGCCATGAGCCCCGCAGGTTGCGCAAGCAGCAGTCACAGGTGGCGCGGCACTCATAATGAGCGCAGCGCCGAATGCGCAGTACCTAACGAAGACGGTAAAAAGCATGAATCTTCACGAGTATCAGGGTAAGCAGCTGTTCGCTGAATACGGCCTGCCAGTATCCAAGGGCTACGCAGTAGACACCCCGGAAGCAGCAGCAGAAGCTTGCGACAAGATCGGCGGCACTGAATGGGTGGTCAAAGCCCAGGTCCACGCTGGTGGTCGCGGTAAAGCGGGCGGCGTCAAGCTGGTTCGCAGCAAAGAAGACGCCAAGGCCTTCGCACAGCAGTGGCTGGGCAAGCGTCTGGTGACTTACCAGACTGATGCCAATGGCCAGCCAGTCACCAAGATCCTGGTTGAATCGTGCACTGATATCGCTAAAGAGCTGTACCTGGGCGCTGTCGTTGACCGTTCGAGCCGTCGCATCGTGTTCATGGCTTCCACCGAAGGTGGCGTGGACATCGAAAAAATCGCTCACGAAACCCCAGAAAAAATTCTGAAAGCCACCATCGATCCACTGGTTGGCGCTCAGCCGTTCCAGGGTCGCGAGCTGGCTTTCCAGCTGGGCCTGGAAGGCAAGCAAGTTGCCCAGTTCGCCAAGATCTTCGTGGGTCTGGCCAAACTGTTCCAGGATCACGATCTGGCCCTGCTGGAAGTGAACCCGCTGGTGATCAAGGCTGACGGCGATCTGCACTGCCTGGACGCGAAGATCAACATCGACGCCAACGCCATGTACCGTCAGCCAAAGCTGAAGACTTTCCACGATCCGTCGCAGGACGATCCGCGCGAAGCGCACGCTGCCAAGTTCGAACTGAACTACGTAGCCCTGGAAGGTAACATCGGTTGCATGGTCAACGGTGCCGGTCTGGCCATGGGTACCATGGACATCGTCAACCTGCATGGCGGCAAACCAGCCAACTTCCTCGACGTAGGCGGCGGTGCCACCAAAGAACGCGTAACCGAAGCGTTCAAGATCATCCTGTCCGACTCCAACGTCGCCGCAGTATTGGTCAACATCTTCGGCGGCATCGTTCGTTGCGACATGATTGCCGAAGGCATCATCGGCGCAGTGAAAGAAGTCGGCGTTAAAATCCCGGTTGTTGTGCGCCTTGAAGGTAACAACGCTGAACTGGGCGCCAAAGTACTGGCAGAAAGCGGTTTGAACATCATCGCGGCTACCAGCCTGACCGACGCTGCTCAACAAGTTGTCAAAGCTGCGGAGGGCAAGTAATGAGCGTCCTGATCAATAAAGACACCAAAGTTATCTGCCAGGGTATTACCGGTTCGCAAGGTAGCTTCCACACCCAGCAAGCCATCGAATACGGCACCAAGATGGTTGGCGGCGTAACGCCAGGCAAAGGCGGCACCGAGCACCTGGGCCTGCCAGTGTTCAACACCGTGAAAGACGCTGTAGAAAAAACTGGCGCTACCGCCAGCGTGATCTACGTTCCTGCGCCTTTCTGCAAGGACTCCATCCTGGAAGCGGCATTCGGCGGCATCAAGCTGATCGTCTGCATCACCGAAGGCATTCCTACCCTGGACATGCTGGACGCCAAGGTTAAGTGCGACGAGCTGGGCGTAGTCCTGATCGGCCCTAACTGCCCAGGCGTGATCACCCCAGGCGAATGCAAGATCGGCATCATGCCAGGTCACATTCACTTGCCAGGTAAAGTCGGTATCGTTTCCCGTTCCGGCACCCTGACCTACGAAGCTGTGAAGCAGACCACTGACGCCGGTTTCGGTCAGTCGACTTGCGTCGGCATCGGCGGTGACCCGATCCCGGGTTCGAACTTCATCGACATCCTGAAGCTGTTCCAGGAAGACCCGAAGACCGAAGCGATCGTGATGATCGGTGAGATCGGCGGTTCGGCTGAAGAAGAAGCGGCGGCCTACATCAAGGCCCACGTGACCAAGCCGGTTGTTTCCTACATCGCTGGTGTGACTGCCCCTGCCGGCAAGCGCATGGGCCATGCAGGCGCAATCATCTCCGGCGGCAAAGGCACTGCAGACGAGAAATTCGCTGCACTGCAGGACGCAGGCGTTAAAACCGTGCGTTCGCTGGCAGATATCGGCAAGGCCCTGGCCGAGCTGACCGGTTGGGCTGTCAAGTAAGCCTCGCGCTTAACTGACGCTTCACCACACAAAGGCCACCTTCGGGTGGCCTTTGTGCGTTCTGGAAAGACCCATTTATCGAAATGTACTCGATCCAGGGTGGGAGGGGGCTTGCTCCCGATAGCGGTGTGCCAGTGACAGATACAGTGACTGACACACCGCTATCGGGAGCAAGCCCCCTCCCACCTGGACCGGTATCGCCAAATTAAGTGTGAAAACGCGACATTAAAATGTCGCTTATCGGACAGTGCGCCCCGCAACAGTGCGTTTGTCAGCCTATTTCTGTACCCTGACGGCCTCTTTATGCGCCCGCCTCCCAAAAGGAAGCCGCGCGCTGGACAGGTCGGCCCCCATCAGGGCCGGCAGCCTTTCCCTCATCCACAGGGAAGCCCTCTCTAAATTCCGATTCAGTAGTGTGGTATTTCCTCAAATGAAAGTGTTGAAAAGCCAGGATATCCTGGCGCTGGGCTTCATGACGTTTGCGCTGTTCGTGGGCGCCGGCAACATCATCTTCCCGCCTATCGTTGGTTTGCAGTCCGGGCCTCACGTCTGGATGGCGGCGCTGGGGTTCCTCATCACCGCAGTGGGTTTGCCGGTGGTCACCGTGATTGCCCTGGCCAAGGTCGGCGGCGGCATGGACGCATTGAGCAGTCCCATCGGCAAGATCGCCGGCGGCCTGCTCGCGGCAGCGGCGTACCTGGCGGTAGGCCCGCTGTTCGCCACTCCGCGTACTGCGACCGTGTCGTTTGAAGTCGGCCTGGCGCCGCTGACCGGCGAAAGCCCACTGGCGCTGTTCCTCTACAGCTCTGTGTATTTCCTTGTGGTGTTCTTCGTGTCTTTGTATCCAGGGCGTCTGCTGGATACCGTCGGCCGTTTCCTTGCGCCATTGAAGATCATCGCGCTGGCGATCCTCGGCATTGCCGCGTTTGCCTTGCCAGCCGGTGAAGTGGGCGTCGCCACCCCGGAATATGTCGCCGCACCGTTCTCCCAGGGCTTTATCAACGGCTACCTGACCATGGACACCCTGGGTGCACTGGTGTTTGGTATCGTCATCGTCAACGCGATCCGCTCCCGCGGCGTCGAATCGCCCAAGCTGATTACCCGCTACGCGATCATCGCCGGGCTGATAGCCGGTGTCGGCCTGGCGCTGGTGTACATCAGCCTGTTCCGCCTGGGCTCGGGCAGCCATGCCGTGGCGGCGGGCGCCAGCAATGGCGCGGCCGTGCTGCATGCCTATGTGCAAAGCACTTTCGGCTCGCTGGGCAGCGGCTTTTTGGCTGTGCTGATCTCCCTGGCGTGCCTGGTGACGGCCGTGGGCCTGACCTGCGCGTGCGCCGAATACTTCAGCAAAGTCCTGCCGCTGTCCTACAAGACACTGGTGGTGATCCTGGCGCTGTTCTCGCTATTCGTGTCCAACCTGGGCCTGACCAAGCTGATTGCGTTCTCCATTCCGGTACTCACCGCCATCTACCCGCCGTGCATCGTGCTGGTGGCGCTGAGCTTCTGCAAAGACTTCTGGCAGGAGCAGGGCCGTATCGTCGGCCCGGTGATGCTGGTGTCGTTCATTTTTGGCGGCATCGACGCGCTCAAGGGGGCCGGCCTTGCCGATTGGATGCCCGCGCAGCTGACGCACCTGCCATTGAGCGAGCAGGGGTTGGCGTGGCTGGTGCCGTCGGTGATGACGCTGGTCGTGGCGGTGGTGGTGGATCGCATGCTTGGCAAGCGCAGCGAAGCGATCGCCTGACACGGCGACACGGTTGCACAGAAATGCCCCGTATCAATCGATACGGGGCATTTTTTTGCCTGCTTATGGACAAGGTTCTAGAGTTGCAACGCGCTCAGTGTGGGAGCGGGCTTGCTCGCGCCCACATTTTGACTGTGTTGCCCATATTTTCTTGTTTATCAGGACCCCTATGTCGTTCATCGAAACCAACCAAGTCCATATGCTCGCCGCCCTCTGGTTCGTGCTGTGCTGGGGCGGGTACACCCGTTATGCCCTCTGGAAAGCACGCGATACCGCATGCCTGGCCAGTGTGCTGCATCTGTATCGCGAAGACTGGATGCGCCGCATGCTGCTGCGCGACAACCGCATTGCCGACGCCAGCGTGATCGGCAACCTGGAGCGCAACGCCTCGTTCTTCGCCTCCAGCACCTTGATCATCCTCGCCGGCATCCTCACCGTGCTGGGCGCCTCGGAGCGTGCCGTGTCGCTGCTGGCGGACATTCCCATGGTGCAGCAGGCGTCCCAGGGCATGTCGGAAATCAAGCTGCTGTGCCTGGCGCTGGTGTTCGTCTACGCGTTTTTTACGTTCAGCTGGTGCATGCGCCAGTACAACTTCGCAGCGGTGCTGGTGGGGTCGGCGCCGATGATTGGTGAGCGCCAGGTGTCCGAACAGGAGCGCAAGGCATTTGCGCTACGGGCGGCGCGGGTCATCTCCATGGCCGCCAACCAGTTCAACTTCGGCCTGCGCGCTTATTACTTTGGCATGACCATGCTGGCGTGGTTTGTCAGCCCCTGGCTGTTCATGTTGATGAGTGCCGGGGTAGTGGTGGTGTTGTATCGCCGCGAGTTTCATTCCGATGTGCTGCAAGTGATGGTGTATACGCAGACGGACACGCCGCCGGAGGCGCTCAAGGACGCAGTCTAGTGTGGGGCGCGTCGAATTTTAAAAACGCCGGACAAAGAAAAGCCCGCTATTGAAGCGGGCTCTCTTTTACAACCAGGCTACATCAGACCGCGGTATCAGGAACCGGTCGAAGGCGTGGCTTCTTTTGCAGCGGCTGCGTTCGATTCGGCCTGAGCTTTGGCAGCTTCGGCGTTTTCTTTTGCAGCGTCGTTCACTTTATCCTGAGCCTTCGCCATATCTTTCTGAGCTTGCTCAGAGTGCGAAGCGGCATCTTGTGCTTTGTCTTCGGATTTCTTGTCGCAGGCAGCGAGGCCAAGGGCAGCAGCCAACATCATGGAAACAGCTAAAGTCTTGCGCATGGGGTGTTTCTCCTTATTGAAGATATCTTCTGGCCTTTCGAGCCTGGGGGCTCAGCATTAGTTCCTTTTATTGCGCAGATATATAAACAAAGGCTGCCAAGGAACTTAAACCCGCACTGCCTGTTCCGCGGATTACTGAAAACAAGAGTCTAGACCAATGACCGGAAATTCACTGCTGGAGCGTGCGACACGCTTTGTTTACGCATTGCGCCATTGCCAGATACTCGGCATTACCGTACATGACGCCAACGACACGGGCATGACGCTGCGGCTGCCCTATGGGCCAGCTATCGTGGGCGATCCCGAGACCGGGATCATCCACGGTGGCGCGCTCACCTCCCTGATGGACACCACCTGCGGCATCGCCACCCTGTGCGTACTGCCCGAATTCGAGGTGTGCCCGACCCTCGACCTGCGCATCGACTATATGCACCCGGCCGCACCGCACCAGCCGGTCTATGGGTTTGCCCAGTGCTATCGGGTCACCGCCGACGTGATCTTCACCCGCGGCTTCGCCTACCAGGACGATCCGCAGCAACCCATCGCCCATGTGGTGGGCACGTTCATGCGCATGGGCAAGCTGCTCAAGGGCGCACAGGGCCTGAGCGCCACCCTCGACGGAGAGCAGGCATGACGCACCGCTTCCAGACCCGCCTCGAACAGGCCCACGTGCGCGGCGATTACGCGGCGCTGCTCGAACTGATCCCTTACGCCAAACTGATCGGCATCGAATGCACCCGCCAAGGCGATGAATTGCTGTTCCGGTTGCCGGCCAATAAGGACAACATTGGTAACCCCATATTGCCGGCGCTGCATGGCGGGGTGATTGCCGGCTTCATGGAGCTGTCGGCGGCGCTGCATTTGCTGGTGTCTACCGGCGCGCCGGGTCTGCCGAAAATCATCGATTTTTCCCTGGATTACCTGCGCGCCGGGCAGTTTCGCGACACCTACGCCACCTGTCAGGTATGGCGTCAGGGCCGGCGGGTGGCCAACGTTTCGGTCACCGCCTGGCAAAGCACGGCGGCAGAACCGATTGCCACGGCCCGTGCGCATTTCAAAATCGAGGCGCCTTGCGCCCCTTGAAATCCTCCCGTTAGCCCCCAACTTTGATGACAACCCGCCGCCAACCCTTTCGGGCGCGGCCATTGCCATCCAATTGGAGTTTGATGACCATGAGTGTGGAAACTCAAAAGGAAACCCTGGGCTTCCAGACCGAGGTGAAGCAACTGCTGCACCTCATGATCCATTCGCTGTATTCCAACAAGGAAATTTTCCTTCGCGAATTGATCTCGAACGCCTCTGACGCTGTCGACAAATTACGCTTCGAAGCCCTGTCCAAGCCTGAGTTGCTGGAAGGTGGTGCGGAGCTGAAAATCCGCGTGAGCTACGACAAGGATGCGAAGACCGTTACCCTCGAAGACAACGGTATCGGCATGAGCCGTGACGATGCGATTACCCACCTGGGGACCATCGCCAAATCCGGCACCGCTGATTTCATGAAGAACCTGTCGGGCGATCAGAAGAAGGATTCGCACCTGATCGGTCAGTTCGGTGTGGGCTTCTACTCGGCCTTCATCGTCGCCGACCAGGTTGAAGTGTTCAGCCGCCGTGCCGGCCTCCCCGCCAGCGAAGGCGTGCATTGGGCCTCCAAAGGCGAGGGCGAGTTTGAAATCGCCACGATCGACAAGGCCGACCGTGGTACCCGCATCGTGCTGCACCTCAAGTCCGGTGAAGACGAATTCGCCGATGGCTGGCGCCTGCGCAACATCATCAAGAAATACTCCGATCACATCGCATTGCCGATCGAGTTGCCCAAGGAACAGGCCGCGGCCGAAGGCGAAGAGAAGCCTGCCGAGGAATGGGAAACCGTCAACCGCGCCAGTGCCCTGTGGACCCGTCCGCGTACCGAGATCAAGGACGAGGAATACCAGGAGTTCTACAAGCACATCGGTCACGACTACGAGAACCCGCTGAGCTGGAGCCACAACAAGGTTGAAGGCAAGCTCGAATACAGCTCGCTGCTGTACGTACCGGCCCGCGCTCCGTTCGACCTGTACCAGCGCGAAGCCCCCAAGGGCCTGAAGCTCTACGTGCAGCGCGTGTTCGTGATGGACCAGGCGGAATCTTTCCTGCCGTTGTACCTGCGCTTCATCAAGGGCGTGGTCGACTCCAATGACCTGTCGCTGAACGTGTCGCGGGAAATCCTGCAGAAAGACCCGATCATCGACTCCATGAAGTCGGCGCTGACCAAGCGTGTCCTCGACATGCTGGAGAAACTGGCGAAGAACGAGCCTGAGCAATACAAGGGCTTCTGGAAAAACTTCGGTCAGGTCATGAAAGAAGGCCCGGCTGAAGACTTCGCCAACAAAGAGAAGATTGCCGGCCTGCTGCGCTTTGCTTCCACTCAGGGCGAAGACGGCGAGCAGGTTGTGTCGCTGGCCGACTACCTGGCGCGCGCCAAGGAAGGTCAGGACAAGATCTACTACCTGACCGGCGAAACCTACGCTCAGGTCAAGAACAGTCCGCACCTGGAAGTCTTCCGCAAGAAGGGCATCGAAGTGCTGCTGCTGACCGACCGTATCGATGAGTGGCTGATGAGCTACCTCACCGAGTTCGACGGCAAGTCGTTCGTCGACGTGGCCCGTGGTGATCTGGACCTGGGTAACCTCGACTCCGAAGAAGAGAAGAAGGAAGCCGAAGAGGTCGCCAAGTCCAAAGAGGGTCTGGTTGAGCGGATCAAGGCGTCCCTGGGCGAGGCCGTCAGCGAAGTGCGGGTTTCCCACCGCCTGACCGACTCGCCGGCGATCCTGGCCATCGGCGAGCAGGACCTGGGCATGCAGATGCGCCAGATCCTCGAAGCCAGCGGCCAGAAGGTTCCTGATTCCAAGCCGATTTTCGAATTCAACCCGGCGCACCCGCTGATCGAGAAACTCGATGGCGAGCAGAGCGAAGAGCGGTTTGGCGACCTGTCGCACATCCTCTTCGACCAGGCGGCGCTGGCCGCTGGCGACAGCCTGAAAGATCCGGCCGCCTACGTGCGTCGACTGAACAAGCTGTTGGTTGAACTGTCGGTTTAACACCGCTGCAGGAAAAACCCGCTTCGGCGGGTTTTTTCATTTAGTGCACCTCAACTGGAGTAAATGATGAGCCAAGTCACTGTGCGTTCCGTGGTCTATCAGATTGATGGCCAGTCTTATGAAAGCCGCCTGGCGTTCGACGCCAGCCACAAGGGGCCACTGCCGGGCCTGTTGATGGCGCCGAACTGGATGGGCGTGAGTGCGGGCGCCGAAGAGATCGCCAGGAGCGTCGCCGCCAAGGGCTACGTGGTGCTGATTGCCGACCTGTACGGACAAACCGTGCGTCCATCGAACGGCGATGAAGCTGGCGCAGCGATGATGCCGTTGAAGAACGACCGCCCGTTGCTCAACAAACGCATGCAGGTGGCGTTCGAGCAACTGCAAGGCCAGACCGAAGCGGCAGTGGATACCTCGAAGCTCGCGACCTTTGGTTTCTGTTTCGGCGGCTGCTGCTCCCTGGAGCTGGCGCGTACCGGCGCGCCATTGAAAGCCGCCGTGTCGTTCCATGGCACCCTCGACACGCCAAACCCTGCGGATGCGAAGCACATCAAGGGCTCGGTGCTGGTGCTGCACGGCGCCTCTGACCCGTTGGTGCCCAAGGAGCAATTGCCTGCGTTCGAGGATGAAATGAACGCGGCCGGCGTGGATTGGCAACTGCTGAGCTACGGCGGCGCGGTGCATTCCTTCACCGACCCGCACGCGAACGTGCCGGGCAAGATGATGTATGACGCGAAGACCTCCGCGCGCGCGTTTCAGTCCATGCATAACCTGCTGGATGAAGTGTTCAGGGGCTGATGCTTCGGCGTCTGTCCGGGCCTCAGCGGGAGCAGGCTCCCTCCCACAGTCGGATCGGTGAACACGATCAAAATGTGGGGCTTGCTCCCGATAGCTATCTGACAGGCAACCCTATTCCCCCTGACTCACCTCGATGGAGATCGCCCCGTGCCCTGGACTCGCCTGAGCCTCGCCCTGGTGCTCACCGCCGCCAGCCTTGCCGCACAGGCCCGCGACTATGCCTACAGCGACGCCCACCTGCATTACGTGGATTTCTTTCAGGAAACCGCCGGCATGGACAAGCTGCTCAAGGCCATGGCGGACAATCGCATCGAGCATGTGATGATTTCCGGCATTCCCGTGGCGAAAAAATGGCATGAAGACGAGCCCAAGCGTCCGCGCTATTACGCTGGTGACGATGCCGATGCCTACTGGTACAGCGCCACCGACGTGATCGTCGCGGCGGCGGTCAATAAACTCACGCCTGAGCAGCGCCTGCGCTTTCATCCTTTCCTGTCCGGCTTCAACCCCAATGACAAGAATTCCGATGCGCATATCCAGCGCATGCTCGACCTCAACCCGGGCCTGTGGCAGGGCATCGGTGAAGTGTTCACCCGCCATGACGACCTGACAGCCCTGACGGCGGGGGACACCCCGCGTGCCAACAACGAAGCCATGACGCGCATCTACCACCTGGCGGCCGAAAACGATTTGCCGGTGATGCTGCATTCCAACATTACGTCAAAGCGCGAACGTAACCCGTTGTACCTGGCGGAGGTCGAGGAGCCGCTGCGCAATCACCCGCACACGCGGTTTATCTGGGCGCATGCCGGCACCAGCATGGAGATCCACCGTCATCAGGTGCAAATGGATTTTTTGCTGCCCACATTGACGCGCATGCTGGAGGCCTACCCCAACCTCTACATCGACCTCTCCTGGAGCATGCTCACGCCTTATCTGCTGGACGAGGCGGGCAAGCCCAGGCCCGAGTGGGTAAAGCTGGTGGAGCGCTTCCCGGAGCGCTTCATGCTCGGCTCCGACGTAGTCGGGCGCTTCAACAAGCTGGGTAAGGAAATGCGCCGCTTTGATCCCTTCCTCGATGCGCTGCCCGAGGACGTGGCCCGCAAGGTTGCGCGGGACAATTTCCTGGCCGTGCTGCCCAAGACCTCTCGCTGAGCGCAGTATCCAATGTGGGAGGGAGCAAGGCCCCTCCCATATTTGATTTTTGTTATCTGGTGATCACCCACAAAAAAGCCCCGAACCAGTCGGGGCTTTTTTGTGGGGTCTGTCCCGTCCTGAATAAGGTTTACACCTTCTGACCTTTCTTCAGGAGGACTCAATGGATACGGGAAAAAGGCGCAGCCAACGCGATTACACGCTAGCTTTTAAATTGTCGGTCGTAGACCAAGTCGAAAAAGGCGAGTTGAGTTATAAAGAGGCTCAACGGCGCTTTGGCATTCAGGGCCGGTCCACGGTACTGGTTTGGCTACGCAAGCATGGCCGACAGGACTGGAGCCAAGGCGCCTCAATCCGAGCGCCGCGGAGCAGGCCGATGACCGACCCCAACCTCCCGCTGACACCCGAGCAGCGGATTAAAGAGCTTGAAGAACAGTTGGCGCTGAGCAATCAAAAGGCCCAGTTCTTTGAAGCTGTCGTGAACGTCTTGAAAAATGATTACGGTGTGTCCATCGTAAAAAAGCGACCCGGCAAGTCCTCTCGCAAGGGCAAATCCAAGACCTGAGCATTACCAGGGCTTGCCTGTTCATGGGAATTTCGCGCCAAGCGTATTACAAACGTAACCGAGCCGTTGATGCGAGAGCTCACCAAGACCAGCAAGTAGTGGACTTTGTTCTGGAAAAGCGGCGTCGCCAGCCGAGGTTAGGCACGCGCAAGCTGCATTATCTGATGAGCACTGAGGCTGAAGTGCAGGTAATTGTTGGTCGAGACCGTCTTTTTTCCATCTTGCGCGAAGCGCGAGAGCTGGTTCCTCGAAAGCGTGCTTATCATAAAACTACGCATAGCCATCATCGGTTCCGCCGCCATCCCAACCTGCTCAAAGCAGGCCCGGAACAAGTTGTCGCTGGCAGGCCCGAGCAGGTTTGGGTTGCAGATATTACCTATCTGCCCACGCGGGAAAGTGTCGTTTACGTCAGCCTGATAACAGACGCGTACTCACGCAAGATCGTGGGTCATCATGTACATGACAGCCTGCATACGGAGTCGGTGGTCAAAGCATTGCAGAAAGCTGTTAGCCAGCGAAAATCCAAGCAATCGCTGATCCATCACTCGGATCGCGGGGCCCAATACTGCTCCGACCTGTACCAGCAAATGCACGCCAAGCATGGGATCAAGTGCTCAATGACGGATGGCTACGATTGCTATCAGAACGCGATGGCAGAGCGGGTAAACGGGATTTTGAAAACTGAGTTTTTGCTGCACCGGCCCAAAGATTTGGCGGATGCCGTAAAAATGGTGGATGAGTCGGTGCTGATCTACAACGGGGAGCGGCCGCACTTATCCCTGAAATACAAAACGCCCGATGCGGTGCATCAGGCGTTTTGAGACTGAAACAGGTGTAAACCTATTTCAGGACTAGACAGTCAAGCTGCAGGCCTTACTTGCCCTGCCAGCGCTTGAGCACCAGCGTCGCGTTGGTGCCGCCAAAACCGAAGCTGTTGCTCATCACGGTATTGATGGTGGCGTTCTCAACGGTCTTGGTCAGGATCGGCATATCTGCCACAACCGGATCGATCTCGTCGATGTTGGCCGAACCGGCCATGAAGTTGCCTTCCATCATCAGCAGGCAGTAGATCGCTTCGTGAACGCCGGCGGCGCCCAGGGAGTGACCCGACAGGCTCTTGGTAGAGCTGATGGCCGGTGCCTTGTCGCCGAATACCGCACGCACGCCTTCCATTTCCTTGGCGTCGCCGACCGGAGTGGAGGTGCCGTGGGTGTTCAGGTAGTCGATCGGCGTGTCAACGGTGGACATGGCCATCTGCATGCACCGGATGGCGCCTTCGCCGCTTGGCGCAACCATGTCGTAGCCGTCGGAAGTGGCGCCGTAGCCGACGATTTCCGCGTAGATCTTCGCACCACGGGCCAGAGCGTGTTCCAGCTCTTCGACCACGACCATGCCGCCACCGCCGGCGATGACGAAACCGTCACGCTTGGCGTCGTAGGCGCGGGAGGCCTTTTCCGGGGTTTCGTTGTACTGGGTGGAGAGGGCGCCCATGGCGTCGAACAGGAACGACTGGCTCCAATGCTCTTCTTCACCGCCGCCGGCGAAGACGATGTCCTGCTTGCCCAGCTGGATCTGCTCAACGGCAGTACCGATGCAGTGGGCGCTGGTGGCGCAGGCCGAGGAGATCGAGTAGTTGACGCCCTTGATGGCGAACGGCGTGGCCAGGCAGGCCGACACGGTGCTGCCCATGGTCCGTGTGACACGGTACGGGCCGACGCGCTTCACGCCTTTCTCGCGCAGGATGTCCAGCGCTTCCATCTGGTTGAGGGTGGATGCGCCGCCGGAACCG
The DNA here is from genome assembly GCF_034354675.1 of Pseudomonas sp. MH9.3. NCBI lineage: Bacteria > Pseudomonadati > Pseudomonadota > Gammaproteobacteria > Pseudomonadales > Pseudomonadaceae > Pseudomonas > Pseudomonas sp. MH9.3. The sequence goes on from NZ_CP133785.1 coordinate 5,556,036, forward strand.
GCGATCAGGCCGGTGCGTACGTTCGATACCTGGTCTTCGCTGAGGCCGGAGTCGACGATCGCGTCTTTCATGGCCAGGTAGGCGTAGGCGGCAGCGTGGCCGACGAAGCGATAGATCTTGCGATCGATCAGCTCTTCGAGGGGCAGGTCGATGGAGCCGGAAACCTGGCTACGCAAACCCATTTCGGCATATTCCGGGTTGAAGCGGATGCCAGGGCGACTTGCACGCAGGTTAGCGGTGACGGTCTCTTTGTCATTGCCCAGGCAAGAAACGATGCCCAGACCAGTGATAACGACGCGGCGCATGCGGATAACCCTTAAAAGTTGTCAGTGGAAGTGAATACGCCGACCCGAAGGCCTTCGGCAGTATAAATCTCGCGACCGTCGACAGTCACCGAACCATCGGCAATGGCCAGGTTCAGCTTGCCCTTGAGGACGCGCTTGATTTGAATGTTGTAGGTGACTTTCTTGGCGGTCGGCAGGACCTGGCCGAAGAACTTCACTTCGCCGGAACCCAGGGCACGGCCGCGACCCGGCAGGCCTTGCCAGCCCAGGTAGAAGCCGACCAGTTGCCACATGGCGTCGAGGCCCAGGCAGCCTGGCATTACCGGGTCGCCTTCGAAATGGCAGGCGAAGAACCACAGGTCCGGAGTGATATCCAGCTCGGCGACCAATTCACCTTTGCCGTACTTGCCACCCTCTTCGCTGATATGGGTGATGCGATCCACCATCAGCATGTTCGGGGCGGGCAGTTGCGCGTTACCTGGGCCGAACAGCTCACCGCGACTGCAGCGCAGCAGGTCTTCCCGAGTAAAGGCGTTTTGTTTGGTCATGCGAGCTCCTCAATAATCCCATGCGGCGGGGCAGGGCAAATCTTCCCGAACCGAATGAAGCGTTCATGCCTCATGCCGGCAGCCTACACGTAGACTATTGCGTTGTAGTGAAAGTCACAGCGTCAAGGCACTCAATGTACACTTGTTCACTGAAATTTTAAACCGGGCCTGTTTATCAGCCCGTTTGGGTGCCTAAGACTGCCGCACTTTCGTGTTTCACGCCAGTCGCAGATGCCTGATGGCGCGGCGCTATTGCACCCAGCGCTGCAGGATCTGCTGCAAATCCGTACGTTTGAACGGCTTGGCCAGGTAATCGTTCATTCCGGCCGCGAGGCACGCTTCACGGTCGCCCTGCAACGCGTTGGCGGTGAGCGCAATGATCGGCAGATCGGCGCAGCCCGGCAGTTGGCGAATCTGCCGGGTAGCCTCGTAGCCGTCGATCACCGGTAACCGGCAATCCATCAGGATCGCGGTGAATATCAGGCTTTCTGCGCTACTTATTGCCTCGGCGCCGTCGGTGGCCAGGCTGACTTCAAAGCCGAGGCTGCGCAACATGGCTTCCACCACCGTGCGGTTGACGGGGTTGTCCTCCACCAGCAACACATGGCGGCCATCACCGGCGCCGTGCTTGCTTTGGGCATCCTGGGCAATCGCCGGCAGGCTGTGCTGGTCGATGGCCAGGGGGATTTCCAGGGTAAACACCGAACCATGACCTTCTTCGCTTTGCGCACGCAGGGTGCCGCCCATGCGTTCGGCCAGCGTGCGCGCGATGGGCAGGCCCAGGCCGGTGCCGCCGTAACGTCTGGAAATCGAGCTGTCAGCCTGCTGGAATGCGTCGAACATCGACTCCAAGTGTTCGGCGCCAATACCGATGCCACTGTCGCGCACGCTGCAGGTGAACCACACCAACTCGTGGTCGAGAGGCTGCCAGTGGGGCTCGACACTCACGCTGCCCTGCTCGGTGAACTTGAGTGCATTGCCGATCAGGTTCACCAGAATCTGGCGGATACGCGTGGGGTCGCCCTTGACTCGCAGCGTATCCAGGCCCGGCGGCATCGGCAGGTTGAGCGTCAGCCCGCGCTGCTGGGCGCTGTGCCGGAAGGCATGGGCGCTGCTGTTGACCAGGTCGGCGAGGTTGAACGCAATATGCTCCAGCTCCAGCGCCGCGCGCTCGATGCGCGAGAAATCGAGGATGTCGTTGATGACCTTCAGCAGATGCTCGGTGGACTCGGAGGCCAGCGCGGCGTATTCGGTCTGCTCCTCGGTCATCTCGGTGGTTTCCAGCAACTGCAGCATGCCCAGCACCCCGTTCATCGGCGTGCGCAGCTCGTGGCTCATCATCGCCAAAAAATCCGACTTGGCATTGTTGGCCCGCTCGGCTTCCTCGCGGGTCTGAATCAACTGCGCCATGGCCTGCTGCTGTTCGCGGCTGGCCTGTTGCAGGCCAGCGGCCAGATTGTTGATGTGGCGTGACAGGTCGCCCAGTTCCGAATCATCCACGATTGGCAGCGGGGTCTTGTAGTCGCCTTGCTGGATGGCCTTCACCGCATGGCCCATTGCGCTTATCGGCTGCGACAGGCTGGCCGCCAGACGCCGCGCCAGCAGGAAGGTAAACAGCAGGGCGAACAGCGCCAGGATGCCGGCCTTGAAGAGAATCTCCTGCTGACGCTGACTGAAGGCATCGTTGGACATGCCGACGATCACGCGCCCCAGATAATCGGCGCGCGGCGCCTTGGATTCGTTGAGGTTGTCCTGGAAAAAATCGCTGCCCAGCTGGATATGCTGCAGGCGGATCGGCGCCTGGAACACTTTCACTGACAACGAGCGGTCGTGCTTTTCCGACGGTTGCTCGACGTACACCAGAATATTTTCGGCGGCGTCCTGAATCTCCAGAAAGCGCACGTGGGGCGTGGCCAGCGTGGCGCGCAGCAGGCTGTCGAGCACATCGTTGTTGCCGGAAATGACGCCGTACTCGGTGGCGGGCGCCAGTTGGTTGGCAATCAGTTGGCCGGTATGGTCCAGTTCCTGGCGCAGGTCCTGGATGCGCACAAAGGTAAAGAAGCTGATCAACAGCAGCGTCAGCAACAGCGCCGGGCCCAGGGTGATGAGCTGGGTACGGGTGTTGATGTCCCAACGACGACGCAAGGTCATGGGCGTTTTTCTCCTTCGGCGAGCCGCGCGGCGACGTTGCTTTCATCGACCTGTTCGATGCCCAGTGAGCGCGCGACCTGCGGGTTGCCCACGACTTTGAAATGGTGCGGGTACAACGTGCGCGGCCAACTGGCCGGCGGGCGGTCAAGCAAACGGTCGAGCACGCCCAGCCAGTCGGTCTGGTCGCTGTAGGTGCTGGCCAGGCTGCCGGCCTTGACGAAGCCGGCATTGGGCCCCACCAGCGGCAGTTGCTGGGCGTAGCTGCTCAGCAGCAGGTTCTTTGCGGTCTTCGGGTTGTACAGTTGCGGGTCGTCGAGGCCGAGCAATACGTCGCTGGTCCTGAACAGGCTTTGCAGCGGGCGACTGTCGTTAATGTTATTCCACAGTTGAGGCACGATTTGCAGACCCAGGGGCGCGGCGTATTGGCTCAGCTCGCGCAGCAGGAACTCACTGTCGCTGCCGTAGAGCACGCCGATGCGCCGGGCCTGCGGCAGAATGCCGGTGATCAGGCGTAACTGACGGTCCAGCGGCGGGTCGCTCCACAGCAGGCTGATGTGCGCCGGCAGGCGGGTGCCCAGGCGCTGGCGCGCTTGCAGGCGGCTGATGCGCAGCACCAGGGTCGGCGGACCTTCGGCATCCTGCAGGCGCCAGTCGAGGCCGGGCAGGTCGAGCAGGATCAGGCGCGTGTCGGCAGGCAGTTGGTGCGGCGCCGGGAGGTCCTTGAGCGGGGTGAAGGTGACCTGGTCTGCGGGACGCTGCCGGGCCAGTGCCTGGGCGAAGTCCTGCACGCCGACGCTGTCTTCGGCGGCGGTCAGCAGGATGTTGGCACTCCACGCCGGCGCGGTCAGCAGCAGGCCGATCAGCAGCAGGGCCCGCTGCCAAAGCCTGGCGAAAGAGAAGTAGGTCGTCCGTGACTGATTGGCCATGTCAGAACTCCAGCTCCGCGCTGAAGTAAAGGACATGACGATGGTCATAAATATTGTCGGGCCAGGTGGTCGGCTGATTGTCGAGGCGTTGTTGCAGCATGCCCGCCAGCTCCACGTTGGCGTTGCCCACGGCAATGCGCTTGGCCACCCGCAGGTCGACCCGTTCGAAGCGATATTGGTTGAGCGCATCGTCACCGTAATAGAACAGCGCGCTGGACCAGCCGCGACCCCACTCGCGCAGCCAGCCGGCGGAGCCGCTGTTGCGCGCGGTCTGGGCCTTGTCCAGCGGGTTGCTCGCGCTGGCGTCGACGTAGGCGTAGGTGAACCGCAGACGGTCGGCGTTACTCAGTCGCCAGTCAAATTGCGACTCGGCGCCGACAAAACGCGAGCTGTTGCCATTGCTCGCAATGTATTGGTTGTTGCGTAGCGGCGAGCTGATCATGTCAGTGATTTCGTCATAGAACAGCTTCACGTCCAGGTTCAACCCGAGGTCGGCAAAGAAGCCGTTATAGCCCAGTTCCCGCGATTTCATCAGCTCTTTATCGAGGTTGCCCGGCCCCCGTGTCACCACAAAATATTGCCCGGCGTTCTGCCCATAGGCCGGCGAGCTGAGATGGTTGACGCGGTAGCTCCAGTTGACGTTGTTCTCGAACATGTCCGGCGAGCGGATGGCCTCGGAGTACACCGCGCGCAGGCCGTGGCGCGGGTTGATCAGGTAGTTCAGCGCCATTCGCGGCGTCAGTGAGTGACCGCTCAGGCGCGTGTCTTCATACATGGCGCCGCCCTGCAGCAGCCAGTGTTCGCTGGCACGCCATTCGAGTTGGCCGAACAGGCGCCAGGTGACGTCGTCGAGAGTGCCGTTGAAGTAGGTGTCGGAATCGGCACGGTCATAGCGATAATTCATACCGCTGACCAGGCGCAGGCTGTCGGACAGGCTGAGGGTGTCCTGAATCTCCAGATCGTAGCGGCTTTCGCGGGTGCTCTGGTCGATGTCGCCGCACACGTTCTGGCTGGCGCCGTTGCGCCATTGGTCCAGCACCTGATTGCCCAGCGCCTGTTCAGCGGTGCTGCCCGGCGGTGCGCTGCCCTGGCTGTAGGTGTCCATGTGCCGCGCCAGCAGTTCGGCGTAATTGGGATTGAGTTGCCACAGGCGGGTCAGCTCCGGGCTGAACGAGACTTTCGCATCGCAGGCCTTCCAGACCTGGCGGCGCTCCCACTGCTGGGCCGAGCCCTGGATATACAGACTGTGGTCGGGGTTGAAATCGATGTTCCAGCGCAGTGAGCCGGCGTAGTCCCTGGCATTGACGTCGGAGTTATTGCCGCCTTCGGTAATCCCGGCGAACACCGGTGTGTAGGTATAAGGACGCTGGTTGGTGCCCTCCTTGGCGTTCAACTGCCAGTCGAGGCTCTGTTGCGCATTCAGCGTCTGGCTCACGGCCAGGCTGAAGCGGCTCAGGCGGCGACTGTCGCGGCGGTCGGCGCCTGTGGCGTCGCTGTCGAAGCCATCATCCTGCTGGCCGGACATCGACAAGCGCAAATCGCCGGTTTCCCAGCCCAGGCCCTGGCTGGCGTAGACATCGTTGATCCCCCGTTCGCCGCGCTGCACCTTCACCCGTGTGCCCCGGCTGTTGGCCGGTGAGCGCGTGAGGATGTTGACCACCGCCATCAGCGCATTGGCGCCATAGCTGACGGTGTTGGGGCCACGGAACACTTCGATGCGCTCGATATCTTCCATGGCCACCGGAATATCGCTCCAGTCGACGGTGGCGAGGCCCGCGCGGTACACCGAACGGCCGTCGATCAGCACCTGCATGCGCCGCGCATCGCTGGCGCTGGTGCCGTGATAATTCACGGCGGCCTGATTGCCGGTGGTGTAGCCGACCATCATGCCCGGCACCAGCCGCAGCAGCTCGGCGATATCCCGTGCGCCGCTGGCCTTGATCAATTCGCTGTCGATCACCGTCATGCTGCCGGGCACGGCGGCGGCCGATTGTTTAAGACGTGTGGCGGTGAGCACCTGCGGCAACGGCTGGCTGTCGAGGAACAGGTCATCGGCGCATGCAGCAGCGCTGCACAACAGCATCAACAACAGGGATGAGCGGGGAGGAGGGCCCGGATACACGGCACGGCCTTGATCATTGCGGATAGCCGCCCATGGTAACTGAGGTGAGGCCTTATGCCAGTCGTTGAAATTGCAATTCGTTCATCCAATTGTGGCATTTTCCGACAGGCGTACGAATTGACGCGGGGGCTGGCTGCAATTGAGCCGCTCCGTATAATGCGGCCATTGCCACTGGTATGGATTAACGGATTGCATATGACTGAACAGCGCCCTATCGCGGTCCTGGGAGGCGGAAGTTTTGGTACCGCCGTGGCTAACCTGCTGGCCGAGAATGGCCACGCGGTGCGCCAGTGGATGCGAGATCCCGAGCAGGCCGAGGCCATTCGCGTGCACCGGGAAAATCCCCGTTACCTTAAAGGCATCAAAATTCATGAGGCGGTCGAGCCCGTCACCGACCTGCTGGCGACCCTGGAGGCCTGCGACCTGTGTTTTGTCGCGCTGCCCTCCAGCGCCCTGCGCTCGGTGCTGGCCCCCCACGCCGAACGCCTGGCCGGCAAGCTGCTGGTCAGCCTGACCAAGGGCATCGAGGCGCAGACCTTCAAACTGATGAGCGAAATCCTCCAGGAGATCGCTCCACAGGCACGCATCGGCGTGCTGTCCGGGCCGAACCTGGCGCGGGAAGTGGCCGAGCACGCGCTGACCGCCACGGTGGTCGCCAGTGAGGACGAGCACTTGTGCGAACGCGTCCAGGCCGTGCTGCATGGCCGTACGTTTCGCGTGTACGCCAGCGGCGATCGGTTTGGCGTCGAGCTGGGCGGGGCGCTGAAAAACGTCTACGCCATCATCGCCGGCATGGCCGTGGCCCTGGGCATGGGCGAAAACACCAAGAGCATGCTGATCACCCGCGCCCTGGCGGAAATGACCCGCTTTGCGGTCAATCAGGGCGCCAATCCCATGACCTTCCTGGGCCTGGCGGGCGTGGGCGACCTGATCGTCACCTGCTCCTCGCCCAAAAGCCGCAACTATCAGGTCGGCTTCGCGCTGGGCCAGGGCCTGAGCCTGGACGACGCGGTGACGCGCCTGGGTGAGGTGGCCGAAGGGGTCAACACCCTCAAGGTGCTCAAGGCCAAGGCTCAGGAAGTGGGCGTCTATATGCCGCTGGTGGCTGGCTTGCATGCGATTCTGTTCGAGGGTCGCACCCTGGAGCAGGTGATTGAGCTGCTGATGCGCGCCGAGCCGAAAACCGATGTCGACTTTATTTCCACCAGTGGTTTCAACTGAGGAACGCGTCATGAACGATCCCAAAGCAGCCCCCAAGTATGAGTCCATTGTGCTGCGCATCCTTTGGATGCTGGTGTTCGCCCTGGTGTGGCAGGTCGCGCAGTTTCTGCTCGGCGCGCTGGTGGTGGTGCAGCTGGTATACCGTCTGGTCTACGGCGCGCCGAACCTGGGCCTGATGAACTTCGGCGACAGCCTCAGCCAGTTCCTGGCGCAGATCGGCCGCTTCGGCAGCTTCCATACCGAGCACAAGCCCTGGCCCTTCGCCGATTGGCCGACCCCGCGCGCACCCGAAGGCGAGGCCGCCCACAGCGTGCCACCGGCGCCGCACCCGGTGCGCGATGAGGAGCCAAAGCTGTGAAGCTGTGGATTCTGCGCCACGGCGAGGCCCAAGCCCACGCGCGCAGCGACGCCGAGCGTAGCCTCACCGAGCACGGCCGTGGCGAAGTGTTGCACAGTGCTGCGCACCTGATCGGCCAGCCCATCAGCGCCATCATTGCCAGCCCTTACGTACGGGCGCAGCAAACCGCGCAGCTGGTGCGCGAGGCCCTCGGTTTTCAGGCCGATATCCGCACAGTGCCGTGGTTGACGCCGGACGCTAATCCGCCCCAGGTGCTGGAAAACCTCGACACCGATGACAATGTGCTGCTGGTCAGCCATCAGCCTCTGGTGGGCAGCCTGATCAGCTTTTTGCAGCACGGCCATCTGCGTCAGTCGCAGCCGATGCACACCGCGAGCCTCGCGGAACTGGAAGGCGATTTTCCGCTGGCGGGGCTGATGAGTCTGGTCAGCGTGAAAAATCCGTAGGCCATCCTGATAACAACAACAGAAAGGACACTCCCAATGAGCCTGTGGCGTACCCAACCGAACATCGAACACCTCAATACCCTGCAGAAAAACACCATCGGTGAACTGCTGGACATCCGCTTCGAAAGCTTCGATGAGCACTCCCTGACTGCAAGCATGGTGGTCGACCACCGCACCCATCAGCCCTACGGCCTGCTGCACGGCGGCGCGTCGGTGGTGCTGGCCGAAAGCGTCGGCTCCATGGCCGCCTACCTGTGCATCGATGCCAGCAAGTTCTATTGCGTGGGCCTGGAGGTCAACGCCAACCACCTGCGCGGTGTGCGCAGCGGGCGGGTGACGGCGGTCGCCACGGCGATTCATATCGGACGCACCACCCAGGTATGGGACATTCGCCTGACCAGCGACGAGGGCAAGGCCAGTTGCGTATCGCGTCTGACCATGGCCGTCGTGCCCCTGGGCGAGACCCCGCCGGCGCAATAGGCGTGGCGTGAGTGCCATCATTCCTGGCAGTTACGGTCATTGCCGTACACGCCAGGCATGGGGACAATCGCTCCACTGTCTGTGCAGAGGGTTCGGTATGTCGCAGCACGTGTTTTTTGCCCACGCCAATGGTTTCCCGTCGGCCACCTATGGCAAGTTGTTTGCCGGCCTGGCGCCGGAATACGAAGTGGCTCACTTGCCCCAGCACGGTCACGATCCCAGGTTCCCGGTGGATGACAACTGGCAGAATCTGGTGGATGAGTTGATCCATCATGTTGAGCAGCAACCCCAGCCGGTGTGGGGCGTGGGCCATTCACTGGGTGGCGTGCTGCATCTGCATGCGGCCATGCGCTGCCCGCAGCTGTATCGCGGGGTGGTGATGCTCGACTCGCCGGTACTCACGCGTGCCGACCGCTGGGTGATCCGCGCGGCCAAGCGTTTTGGCTTTATCGACCGTCTCACGCCAGCCGGGCGCACTCTGGGTCGCCGCGAAGAATTTACCGACCTGGCTGCTGCGCGCAGTTATTTTGCAACCAAGACGCTGTTTCGCGGGTTCGACCCGGACTGCTTCGAGGCTTATCTGCAGCATGGCCTGTACCCGGTGGGCGATCGCCTGCGGCTGCGCTTCGACCCGGCCACCGAAATCAGCATCTACCGCGGCGTGCCCCACACCAGCCCGGGACAGGTGCGTCAATTGCGGGTGCCGTTGGCGATGGTGCGTGGCCGCCAGAGCCGGGTGGTGATGCGTCACCATGCCAGCGGCGTCGACCGCCTGCCCATGGGCGAAACGCTCACCGTGCCTGGTGGCCATATGTTCCCCCTCGAACACCCACAGGACACCGCTGCCTTGATCAAAACCCTGTTCGCCCGCTGGGAAAACCGTGAGCGCAGTTGCGCATGAGCACGCCCGTCGAAGAAGTACGTCTGAGCCTGCCGCATATCGAATTGGCCGCCCATCTGTTCGGCCCCGAGTACGGCTTGCCGGTGATCGCCCTGCATGGCTGGCTGGACAACGCCAACAGCTTTGCGCGTCTGGCGCCGAAACTCACCGGCTTGCGCATCGTCGCCATTGATATGGCCGGCCATGGTCACTCGGCGCATCGCCCGACGGGCGCCGGTTATGCCTTGTGGGATTACGTGTTCGATGTGCTGCAGGTGGCCGAACAACTGGGCTGGAAACGTTTTGCATTACTTGGCCACTCCCTCGGCGCCGTCGTGTCCACCGCCCTGGCCGGGGCTTTGCCGGAACGGGTCACGCACCTGGGCTTGATCGACGGCGTGATCCCGCCAACCGCCAGCGGCGAGCATGCCGCCGAGCGCCTGGGCATGGCGTTGCAGGCGCAACTGAGCCTGCAGGACAAGCGCAAACCGGTCTACACCACCCTGGACCGTGCGGTTGAGGCGCGCATGAAAGGCCTGGTGGCCGTCAGCCGCGAAGCCGCCGAATTGCTGGCCCAGCGGGGCCTGATGCCGGTGCCTGGCGGTTACACCTGGCGCACCGACAGCCGCCTGACCCTGGCTTCGCCGATGCGCCTGACCGACGAGCAGGCGATGGCGTTCGTACGTCGCGTGGCTTGCCCTGCGCAGTTGATCGTGGCGGCAGAGGGCATGCTGGCGAAACATCCCGAATTGCTTTCCCAGCTGCCTTTCTCGGCGACCACGCTGCCGGGCGGCCATCATTTACACCTGAATGATGAGCCCGGCGCGGTTCTTGTTGCAGACTGTTTCAATCGGTTCTTCTCCGCGCCTTGACTTGGTGCGGTCAACTGCCGAGGCTGGGCGGATTGAAAGGGAGTCAACCATGAACAATCCAAACATAACGCCTGCTTGCACTGGCCCAGGCTCACCGATCCGATGAGCCTGGGTAAACGATGTTTCCGTGTTCTGGGGCTGGGTATGTTCAGCCCGCTGGTATTCGCCGCCGATGTACCGGGCAGTCAGGATCTGCCTGCCGTCGCCCGTCAGGTCGACGCGCAGATCGTCGATTACCGCCCGGCTGAAGAGAAAGAGCGCATCTACCCCATGGGCGCGATCCGCAGGATCAGCGGCCAATTGCGTTCCGAGGGCCAGGCCACCGCCCGTGGACAAGCCACGGCCATCACCTATGAACTGCCCGCCGAACACACATCGAGCGCCGCGTTTACCGCCACGCGCGAAGCGTTGCAGGCCAACGGCGCGCAACTGCTGTTCTGGTGCCAGGCCCGTGACTGCGGCGAGAGCAGCCTGTGGGCCAATGAAGTGTTCGGCAACGCCAAGCTGGTGGGCGCCGACGGTCAGCAGGAATACCTGCTGTTGCGCCTGGCAGCCCCGCAGGACAATTCCCTGGTGGCGCTGTATGGCATCACGCGAGGCAATCGCCGCGCCTATCTCCACGTCGAGCAACTCGATTCCGGCACGCCGCTGGGTACGCTGCTGCCCACCTCCGCAACACTGCTGCGTGAGTTGAAAAGCACCGGCGAACTGGACTTTCCCGCGCTGGCCGCCGAGCCGGATGCCACCTGGCTGACGCTGATTTCCCGAGCACTTAACCTCGACACCAACTTGCGCATCAGCTTGAGCGGCGCTTCGGCCGAGGCCTGGCGCCAGGCGCTGGTTGGCAGCGGCGTACGCGCAGCCCGCCTGGAAACCGGCAGCGGTGACACTAAAGGCTTGCACCTGCATCTGATACGCTGAGCGTCCCCGGGCGAACGGACCCGTGCCGTTCGCCTAAGCTATGTTCCTGAGACCTTCCTTTCGAGATTTTCCATGCCCAATAATGATCGCCTGCTGGTGCAAATCCTGCTGCTGGTGCTGTTTGGTGCCAGCTTCTGGGTGATGGCGCCGTTCTGGTCGGCGCTGTTCTGGGGCGCGGTGCTGGCTTTTGCCAGTTGGCCGCTGATGCGCCTGCTGACCCGTGCGCTGGGCGGGCGCGAGTCGCTGGCCGCCGGCATCCTGACCCTGGGCTGGATGCTGTTGGTGGCGCTGCCGCTGGTGTGGCTGGGCTTCAACCTGGCCGACCATGTGCGCGATGCCACGGTATTGATCAAGGATATCCAGGTCGATGGCCTGCCCGAAGCGCCCACCTGGCTGGGTTCTATCCCGCTGGTGGGCGAGCGGCTGGTGGGCATGTGGGACAGCATCGACGAGCAGGGGGCCGCGCTGATGATCAGCATCAAGCCGTACCTTGGCCAGGTGGGCAACTGGCTGCTGGCGCGCAGTGCGCAAATAGGCGGCGGCATTCTCGAACTGACCTTGAGCCTGGTCTTCGTGTTCTTTTTCTACCGCGACGGCCCACGCCTGGCGATGTTCGCCCACCGCCTGCTGGAACGCCTGATCGGTGAGCGGGCCGGCTACTACATCGAACTGGTGGCCGGCACCGTGCAACGGGTGGTCAATGGCGTGATCGGCACGGCCGCCGCCCAGGCGCTGCTGGCGCTGATCGGCTTCCTGATCGCCGGCGTGCCCGGCGCGCTGGTACTGGGCATCGTCACCTTCCTGCTCAGCCTGATTCCCATGGGCCCGCCGCTGGTGTGGATCCCGGCTACGGCATGGCTGGCGTGGAAAGGCGACTACAGCCACGCGATATTCCTCGGCATCTGGGGCACGTTCATCATCAGCGGCGTGGATAACGTGCTCAAACCCTACCTGATCAGCCGCGGCGGCAACCTGCCGTTGGTGATCGTGCTGCTTGGCGTGTTCGGCGGCCTCATTGCCTTTGGCTTTATCGGCCTGTTCATCGGTCCTACCTTGCTGGCAGTGGCGTACAGCCTGCTGATGGACTGGAGCGCGAGCCAGGCCCAGGAGCGGCGGGAAACATAAGTCTGCAAATTACACTGTGGGGGGGCGCCGTGAGCGGGCTTGTTGTGGCGAGCGGGCTTGCCCCGCGCTGGGGTGCGCAGCAGCCCCAAAACCATGCTCTGCGCAGTGTCAGGTACAGCGCGTTTACCTTGATGGGGGGGCGCCGCGCACCCCAACGCGGGGCTAGCCCTAATGCCGTTCAGTTAAGCCAGTGTGATGCTCGAAGCAATGAGCGGTGCGACTTTTCGGTGTATATATCGGTTTGTGCGGTAACGGCGACTTAGGGTTCCGCCCTTACGGCGGCTCACTTTTGAAAAGCGCAAAAGTAAGCAAAACGCTCTTGCCCCAACACTCGGCACCTCGCCCAGGCTCGGTGTGCCTAAGATCAAGATCAAAAGCGCGGCGGCCTGAGAGCCGACCGGAATGGCTTGCGAACGCTGTACAAAATGTGGGAGGGGGCTTGCTCCCGATGGCGTCGGCCCAGCAAACATTGATGTTGAAGACACACCGCTTTCGCGGGCAAGTCGAATCGTCGCACCGCCGCTTGCACAGGGGAGCTGCGCTTAACTGACTGGCATTAGGGCAAGCCCGTTCGCCACAACAGAGCGGCCTGCCGCAGAGGCTCCCGTTTGCTGCGCCACCTTCCTATCAGGATTCAAGCCCGAGGCAGCCACATCACCGCCGTCAAACCACCCCCTGGGGTTTCCTCCAGGCTCAAGCGGCCGCCGAGGCGTTCGACGGCTTCCCTGGCAATCGTCATGCCCAGGCCGACGCCGCCGGAGTTGCGGTTGCGCGAGCCTTCCAGGCGAAAGAACGGCTCGAACACGGCCTCGCGCTGATCCGCCGCGATCCCCGGGCCGTGGTCGATGACACGAATCATCAGGGCCTCGCGGCTGTCCGTCAGTTCCACGCGTGCGCCGCCGGCGTAGCGCAGCGCGTTGTCGATCAGGTTGTTGAGGCCCGAACGCAGGGCCATCGGCTGCACCTGCAGCGGCGTGCATGAACCCGCATATTGCACGTCGCACCCCTGGTCCTGGGCGTTTTCGCTCAGTGACTCCACCAGCGCCTGCACATCGAGCCAGTGCCGGGTTTCGCTGGTGCGCTGTTCGTGCAGGTAACTCAGGGTGGCGTCGAGCATGCCGATCATGTCGTCCAGGTCCTGCCGCATCTGGCCTTGCAGGCGGGTGTCTTCGATCTGTTCCAGGCGCAACTTTAGGCGCGACAGTGGCGTGCGCAGGTCATGGGACACGGCGCCGAGCATGCGCGCGCGCTGGCTCACCTGCTCGCGAATGCGCCGTTGCATGAGGTTGAAGGTCGAGGCCGCCTGTCGTGCCTCGCGGGGGCCGGACTCGTTGAGCGGCGGGCTGTCGAGGTCCAGGCTCAGGCGCTCGGCCGCTTCGCTCAGGCGCTGGATCGGCCGGCTCAGCAGTTTGGCGCCGTACCATGCGGCGATGATCAACGTGATGACCTGAAACGTCAGCGGCACGACCGGGCCGCCAAACCACGGGCGTTGGCGCTTCTGGTGCACGGGCGTGAAACTGCCATCGGCCATCTGCACATACAGGTCGCCGGTGGGCGGCGGGGGCGGGCCATAGTGGTGAAACCAGAAAATCGTCAGCCCATGGGCCAGCACAATGGCCACCAGCAGCACCCCGAACAGCCGCCCGAACAGCGTGTTGAAGGCGTTGCGCATCAGCCGATATCCCGTGCGTCGAACAGGTAGCCTTCACCGCGCACGGTCTTGATCAACTGCGGCGCTTTTGGATCGTCGCCCAGTTTCTGGCGCAGGCGCGACACCAGCAGGTCGATGCTGCGGTCGAAGGCTTCGATGGAGCGACCGCGCGCAGCGTCCAGCAATTGCTCGCGACTGAGTACGCGACGCGGACGCTCGATGAACACCCACAGCAGGCGGAACTCGGCATTGGACAGCGGCACCACCAGGCCGTCGTCGGCCACCAACTGGCGCAGGACGCTGTTGAGGCGCCAGTTGTCGAAGCGGATATTCGCGCGCTGCTCGGTGCGGTCATCGCGCACCCGGCGCAGGATGGTCTGGATACGTGCCACCAGCTCACGGGGCTCGAACGGCTTGGACATGTAATCGTCGGCGCCCAGCTCCAGGCCGATGATGCGGTCGGTGGGCTCGCAGCGTGCGGTCAGCATCAGGATCGGGATGTCCGACTCGGCGCGCAGCCAGCGGCACAGCGACAGGCCGTCCTCGCCCGGCAGCATCAGGTCGAGCACAACCACATCGAAGGTGCCGGCCTGCATGGCCACGCGCATCGCGGCGCCGTCATTGACGCCGGTGGCGAGAATATTGAAGCGCGCCAGGTAATCGATCAGCAGTTCGCGGATCGGCACATCATCATCGACAATCAGGGCACGGGTATTCCAGCGCTTGTCGTCGGCAATTACCGCGTCTTTGGGCGCGTCGTTTACGGCGGAGGGGGTCTGCATAGTGCGGTCATCTGCCTGGTGGATACGCTCAGCATAGGCGCCCAGCCCCATGGCTGGAAGTGCTGGACGGTCGGTCGTGGGCGCGAGGCTAGCGCCAGGGCGTGTTGAGGGCATGTCGTGAATGTATCGGCGCCGACACAAATGCAGAAAAGCCAGTACCGTCGGTATTTACCGATCACCGGATCCCGCAACGGCGCCGCTTGCGCTACAATCCGCGCCGATTTCGACTTGCCTGAGAGCCCATGCCAATGTCCGTCTGCCAGACGCCTATCATCGTCGCCCTGGATTACCCTACCCGTGAAGCCGCACTGCAGCTGGCCGACCAGTTGGACCCCAGGCTTTGCCGGGTCAAGGTCGGCAAGGAACTGTTCACCAGTTGTGCGGCAGACATCGTCGGTACCCTGTGCGACAAGGGTTTCGAGGTGTTCCTCGACCTTAAATTCCACGACATTCCCAACACCACCGCCATGGCGGTCAAGGCGGCGGCCGAGATGGGCGTGTGGATGGTCAATGTGCACTGCTCCGGCGGTCTGCGCATGATGAGCGCCTGCCGTGAAGTGCTGGAACAGCGCAGCGGCGCCAAACCGCTGTTGATCGGCGTGACCGTCCTCACCAGCATGGAGCGTGAAGACCTGGCCGGCATCGGCCTGGATATCGAGCCCCAGGAGCAAGTGTTGCGCCTGGCGGCCCTGGCGCAAAAAGCCGGGCTCGACGGTTTGGTCTGTTCGGCCCTGGAAGCCCAGGCGCTGAAGACGGCGCACCCGTCACTGCAATTGGTGACGCCAGGGATTCGTCCGGCGGGCAGCGCGCAAGACGACCAGCGGCGCATCCTCACCCCGCGCCAGGCCCTGGACGCGGGCTCGGACTACCTGGTAATCGGCCGTCCGATCAGCCAGGCCGCCGATCCGGCCAAGGCGCTGGCAGCGGTCGTCGCTGAAATCGCCTGATACTCAAGGCAAGCACAGAAAAAATGTGGGAGGGGGCTTGCTCCCGATTGCAGTGTGACAGTCGACACAGGCATCGACTGATCCACCGCTATCGGGCGCAAGCCCCCTCCCACAGGTGTACTCAGGTCTCAGAGAGAGTGCCTCAGCTGACCTTGAGCACCAGCTTGCCGAAGTTCTCGCCATTGAACAGCTTCATCAACGTCTCGGGGAATGTCTCCAGCCCCTCGACGATATCCTCCTTGCTCTTGAGCTTGCCCTGAGCCATCCAACCGGCCATTTCCTGCCCGGCGGCGGCGAAGTTGGCGGCATGGTCCATCACCACGAAGCCTTCCATGCGCGCGCGATTGACCAGCAATGACAGGTAGTTGGCCGGGCCTTTCACCGCTTCCTTGTTGTTGTACTGGCTGATGGCGCCGCAAATCACCACCCGCGCTTTCAGCGCCAGACGGCTGAGGACGGCATCGAGAATATCGCCGCCGACGTTATCGAAATACACGTCCACGCCTTTGGGGCACTCGCGCTTGAGGGCGGCGGGCACGTCTTCGCTTTTGTAATCGATGGCCGCGTCGAAACCCAGCTCATCCACCAGGAACCTGCACTTGTCGGCGCCACCGGCGATGCCGACCACACGGCAGCCCTTGAGCTTGGCGATCTGCCCGGCAATGCTGCCTACTGCGCCGGCGGCGCCCGAGATCACCACGGTTTCGCCGGCCTTCGGCGCGCCGGTGTCCAGCAGCGCGAAGTAAGCGGTCATGCCGGTCATGCCCAGGGCCGACAGGTAGCGCGGCAATGGTGCCAGGGTCGGATCGACCTTATAGAAGCCACGTGGCTCGCCGACGAAGTAGTCCTGCACACCCAGCGCGCCGTTCACGTAATCGCCGACGGCAAATGTCGGGTTGTTCGAGGCAATCACCTTGCCCACGCCCAACGCGCGCATCACTTCACCAAGGCCGACCGGCGGAATGTAGGACTTGCCCTCGTTCATCCAGCCACGCATCGCCGGGTCCAGGGACAGGTATTCGTTGTGTACCAGCACCTGCCCGTCGCCAGGCGTCCCCACCGGGACTTCCTGATAGGTGAAGGTGTCACGCGTGGCCGCGCCGACCGGGCGTTTGGCGAGCAGGAACTGGCGGTTGGTCTGGTCAGTCATGGCAGGGACTCTTGAGAAATGAACCCCGAGTGATAGACCTGCGGTGGCGTGAATGCAAGTGTTTGCCCGACGTGCGAATGCTCGCCGATAGACCGGAATGATAGTGCTGCCGGTGCACTTATCACTGCGATCCATGCAGCCACAACCGGGCTTTTGATAATGCTGACGCGCCAGGTCTGGCCTTGGCTAGACTCGGCCTACAGTTATCTCTCCCACAGGATCTTTGCCATGAGCATGACATTTTCCGGCCAGGTCGCCCTGGTGACCGGCGCCGCCGCCGGTATCGGCCGCGCCACCGCGCTGGCGTTTGCCGCCGAGGGTTTGCAGGTGGTGGTCGCTGATCTGGATGTGGCGGGCGGCGAGGGTACGGTCACGCTGATTCGTCAGGCCGGTGGTGAAGCGGTGTTTGTGCGCTGCAACGTTACCCTCGAAGAGGATGTGCAGCAGTTGATGGCGCGCACCATCGCCGCCTATGGCCGGCTGGATTACGCGTTCAATAATGCCGGCATCGAAATCGAGAAAGGCAAGCTGGCGGACGGTAGCCTGGACGAGTTCGATGCCATCATGGGGGTCAACGTCAAGGGCGTGTGGCTGTGCATGAAGCACCAGTTGCCGCTGCTGCTGGCCCAGGGCGGCGGGGCGATCGTCAATACCGCGTCGGTGGCCGGGCTGGGCGCTGCGCCGAAGATGAGCATTTATGCGGCCTCCAAGCATGCGGTGATCGGCCTGACGAAGTCGGCGGCGATTGAGTACGCGAAAAAGAAAATCCGCGTCAACGCGGTGTGCCCGGCGGTGATCGACACCGACATGTTCCGCCGTGCGTGGGAAGCCGACCCACGCAAAGCCGAGTTTGCCGCAGCCATGCACCCGGTGGGGCGCATCGGCAAGGTCGAGGAAATTGCCAGCGCCGTGTTGTACCTGTGCAGTGATGGCGCGGCCTTTACCACGGGGCAGGCCTTGGCGGTGGACGGTGGCGCGACGGCGATCTAGGACGTGATCCCGCCGGCCATTCGAAAACGCCGGGGGTGGTTGTGGGGCGTTTCCAGAACGGACGAACGCCGCTTCGAATGTGTGTCATCAGGTAAATAATTCAATAAAATCAATACTTTAATAAGAATTCAAAAAGGGCCTGAAGAGGCTTCTGTGCTTAACTGCTCGGGTTGAATAACTGACAGTTCAAGTGAGTGGCTCATGGATTTAGGGATCGATCGACAAGCCCTTGTACCGGTGGTGCAGCAAATCGTCAGCGCGGTGGCCGAGTGGATCCGCAGTAATGGAGTCAGCCCCGGCACGCGTCTGCCCTCCATTCGGCAATTGGCCCTCGATAACCTGCTCAGCCAGTCCAACGTGGTCGAGGCGCTTGAGCGGCTGGTGGCTCAGGGGCTGCTGGCCTCCAGCAAAGGCTCCGGGTTTGTGGTGGCACCGCCGCCGGTATTTTACGAACCTGCGTGGCATGAAGGTGCGGAACGCGAGTGGGGGGCCTTCACCGACAGCCCCCTGGGGGAGCTGAAACTGGGCTGCGGCTGGTTGCCGGACGACTGGCGCGAAAGTGATGACCTCAGTTATGCGATCCGCGAAGTCAGCCGTACCGATACCGCCGGCCTGTTCAACTACAGCACGCCCCTGGGGTTGCCGGCGTTGCGTGAGCAATTGCTCAAGCGCCTGAACCAGATTCAGGTGAGCAGCAACCTGGAGTGCATTCTCACCACCCACGGTGCCAGCCATGCCCAGGACCTGCTCATCCGTACGCTGCTCAAGGCCGGGGATGCGGTGGTGGTCGAGACGCCGGGCTATGGCAACCTTTACCGTCAATTGGCGTTTCACGGCGTCACGCGGCTGGAGGTACCCCGCACCTGTTCCGGCCCGGATATTCCTGCGCTGGAAGCGCTGCTGCAACGTCATCGGCCCAAGTGCCTGTTCACCAGCAGCCTCTATCACAACCCCACCGGGTCCAGCCTGAGCCGCGATGTGGCCGAGCGCTTGCTGGCACTTGCGCGCCGCAACGACTTCCTGATTATCGAGGAGGACGTCTACGGTGACCTGCAACATGCCAGTTGCACACGGCTGGCGGCACTGCCCCATGCTGATCGCGTCATCTATGTATCGAGCTTTTCCAAGACCCTGAGCAGCGCCTTGCGCGTGGGCTATCTGAGCGCGGGCGCCTCGCTCATTGCGCAACTGGCTCACCTCAAGACGCTGACGGGCATCGGCACCTCGCGTTTCGCCGAAGCCGTCGTGACGACGTTGCTGGCCAACGGCACTTACCGAAAGTGGGCGCAACGCTTGCGCAAGCGCTTGAACGCGCAGATGGCCGCCACCCTGCAAGTGCTGGAAGACGAGGAATGGCAAGTGTTCACCGTGCCCGCTGGCGGCATGTTTTTATGGGCGCGGCCAGGGTTGGGCGACCCCTCGCGGGTGCAGGCCTGCGCCCGGCAGTTGGGTGTGCTGTTGACGCCAGGCGCGCTGTTCAATCCGGCGGGTGAGTCCAGCGATTGGCTGCGCATCAATGTGGCCCATGCGGGTGATCAGCGCGCGCTGGCGTTATTCCGCGCGATGGGGCCGGCCAGATCGACCTCGACCATTCTGAAAACGACCAGTACGTAGCTTTTTGCCATTATTGTGGCGTCAATGACTTGTGTTCAGGGCCCTGTGGTTGCCAATCTCGCTGCTGATAAACCGGGCGTGTGGCATCCGCCATTGCTGGAGGGGCAAGTGCAATGATTTCGGGCGTGCAACGACGTTTCGCCAACCTCGGTATGGCGAAGAAGCTGGGCTTGGGTTTTGCGCTGGTATTGCTGCTGACGGCGCTGGTGGCTGCGATTGGCGTGTGGTCCCTGCACACCGTTGGCCAGCGTTTCGATGGGCTCAAGCGTATGTCGTCACTCAACGACGGCTTGCTCAAGGTGCGTTTGATCGAGCAGGACTACGCGCTGCACGCCGACCCCAAAGCGGTGGATGCCCTGCATGAACGTGTCGATGCACTGGCCGCGCTGGCGGCCAGTCTCAAGGTGCAGTCGGCGGCCAATGGGCCGGTGATGACCGATGTCGAGCAGGCCCTCGGCGCCTACCGCAAGGCATTCGACGAGTTTGTCGAACTGACCCAGACCAAGGACCTGGCGCTGGAAATGGCCAGTTGGTCGGTGTCCAGCGTGGCCAATAACCTCGACGTGTTGCAGTCGGGCCTGGCGGACGATGGCGCCGAAGGCCTCAAGGAGAGTCAGGGCCGCGAAGGCGCCGAGCTGATTCAGCAGGCGGGGCAGATCAGTCAGGTATCGCGCTTGATGCTGCAGGCGATGAACGAAGCCCGGCTGCGTTTGGACCAGAGCCGCCGCGCGGATGCCGAGGACGCCGAGCAGGGCAAGATCGAACAGGCCGAGCAGGCGCTGGCCCAGGTCGAGCAGTTGAAAACGTCGGTCAAGGACGCCGGCTATCAGACTGTACTCAATGAGGTCTCCGGGCATATCGCCGCGTTCAGCGAAAAGCTCGGTGAATACACCGACCTGCTGGCCCAGGAAAAAGGGGTCTACAAACAATTGCATGAGCGCGCCGATCAGGTGGTCAGCCGGGTCAACCAGGCGTATGACGCCGAAGACCAGTCGATGCAGGCGCAGTTGGTCAAAAGCACGCTGCTGATCATCGGCTCGTCTGCGCTGGCATTGCTGGTGGGGCTGATGGCAGCGTGGCTGATTACCCGTTTGATCGTCGCGCCGCTGCGCAGCGTGATCGCAGTGGCCAGACAGATTGCGGCCGGCGACCTGACTGGCCGCATGGAGGTCAGCCGCCGCGATGAAATCGGCCAGTTGATGCAGGCGATGCAGCAGATGGGTAATGGCCTGAGCCAGATGGTCAGCGGGCTACAAGCCGGCATCGAGCAATTGGCCAGTTCGGCGCAGTCGTTGTCCAGCGTTACCGAACAGACCAACATCGAAGTCAGCAGCCAGAAGGAAGAAACCGAGCAGGTCGCCACGGCGATGAACCAGATGACCGCCACCGTGCACGACGTGGCGCGCAATGCCGAAGAGGCTGCGCAAGCCGCGCAGACCGCGGATGAGAAGGTCGACAGCGGCCAGCAGGTGGTACGCCTGAGTCTGCAGCGCATTGAATTGCTCGCCACCTCCAGCACCAGTGCCAGCGCCAGTATCGAAAGCCTCAGTGCCGAGATCCAGCACATCGGCACGGTTCTGAGCGTGATCAAGAGCGTGGCCGAGCAGACCAACCTGCTGGCCCTGAACGCAGCCATCGAAGCCGCCCGCGCCGGTGAGCAGGGGCGGGGTTTTGCGGTGGTGGCCGACGAGGTGCGAGCGTTGGCCAAACGGACCCAGCAATCGACGGAAGAAATCGAGCGGCTGGTGAGTACCCTGCGCAATGCGGCGCAGTCGTCGGTGCAGCAGATCCAGCAGAGTGGCGAACTGGTGAAGCTGGCGGTGAGTGACGCGCTGGAAACCGAAAGTGCCCTGGGCAGTATCGCGACGGCCGTGTCCTTGATCCAGCAGATGAACCAGCAGATTGCCGCTGCCGCCGAGGAGCAAAGCTCGGTGGCCGAAGAGATCAACCGCAGCGTCACCAGCATCCGGGCGAGTGCCGATCAGTCGGCATTGAGCATGCAGGGCAACGCTGCGTCGAGCATCCAGCTGGCGCAGTTGGGGGCCGAACTCAAGGGCATGGTAGGGCACTTCCGCCTTTGATCGCCGCGCAGCACGGCGATTAAAGAGGGAGGGCAGTCAGGCGTGGTTGGCGAGGAACGTCAGCAGCGCTTCATTGACGAAATCCGGGTTCTCCCGACTCGAAATATGCCCGGCATCGGGGATCAGCGTCAGGGCGCAGCCGATCAGCTCGGCCATTTCGGCGGACTCGGCCGGTGGGCGCGGTTTGTCTTGCTCGCCGCACATCACCAGCGTGGTATCTGCATCCAGGCGCGGCAGCTGTTGCAGGATGTCGTCACGGCTGAAGATCAGGCGGCCCAGGGGCACGATGCTGTGTACCAGGCGCTCTCTGGGGAAAGCCTGCAAGGCGCTGCGAAAACCCTGGTAGAGCGCGGATTCGCGGTCGATATCGGCACGAAAGAAGATCGGCGCGACCACATCCAGCAATGGCTCGGGAATGGCGCCGGCGTCTTCGATCATCTTGAACAATGAGAAATAGTACTGGCGGGTGGCTTCCGGTTCGGCACCGAGGTAGGTGTCCATCAGCACCACGCTATTGATGCGCTCCGGGGCCCGCAATGCGAGGCGTGCGCCCCACATGCCGCCGACCGACAGGCCGACGAGGTTGACCTGGGAGATTTCCAGCTGGTCCAGCAGGGCCAGGGTCTGGCGAGCCAGGTCGTCGAGGGACTGGGTTTGCGGGGGCAGCGTGCCTGATTCGCCGTGGCCCCATAGTTCGGGGACGATGACGCGATATTGCTGCGACAGGGCTTCGATCTGGGGTGCCCACATGGTGTAGTCCCAGAGGTAGCTTGAGCCCAGCAGGACGACTGGGCCGGCACCCTGGTCGAGGTAGTGGAGGGGTTGTCCATCAATTATGGCGACAGGCATGTGGGGGCCTCGGGCTGGCGGGAGTTAGGGGACTTTTTTACGCTAGTCGGGGGCGGGGGGATAGGTGCAAAGTGATGGCACTGCGCGGGCTTTTACGGGGAGATTTTGTGGGGCTCGGTCGAATGTGGGAGGGGGCTTGCTGCCGATGGCGGCCTATTGTGTGTATATCCGTTGCTGCGGTAACGGCGGAAATTGGTTCCGCCCTTACGGCAGGTCACTTTTGGAAAGCGCCGGAATGCCGGCCCAGGCAAAAGTAGCCAAAGGCTCTTGCCCCACCTCTCGGCACCGCGCTTAGCCACGGATTCAAGCCTGCGTTCGGCCAGCGTGGTTGACGGGCGCCTGAGATCAAGATCAATAGCGGATCAGTCGTAGATTGCCTTCTTCTTCCACGCTGCATCGGCGTCGTCGACTTTCAGGCCTTCGGTCAGTTCGTTGACTTCGTCTTCGGCGGGCTGGCTGTTGGTCAGGACGGTGGAGTTGGCGCGGGCCAGTTGGGATTCGAGCATTTTCAGTTGGGTGCTGTAGAGCGCCGGTTCCGGTTGTTTGCGCAGGTATTGCACGCCGCGCTCGAAGGCCAGGCGTGCCTGGCCGGGTTGGCCTTGCAGCAATGCGTGCTGGCCGAGGTTGTTGAAGAACTCGATATGCAGCAGCACCAGGAGGTGACGAATTTCGCGGATCCAGTGCTTGGCTTCGTTGGCCGGCAGGAACCCATCCTGAGCTGCTCGGGTGACTTGGCCGTGCAAGGCTTCGAGGAGGAAGCGCACGTCCTTGGCCTTGGCTTCGGTCTGGATCGGCGCGGGCGGGTTGGCGACCGGGATTGATTCGCCCTGGGCGATCAGTGCATCGAGTTCGCTGATCCGCGCCTTGAGTGCCGCGCTGGACCTGTTGAGGTTGAGCAGGCGCTGGTTGACGTTGAGCTCCAGGCGGGTGAGCAACAGCTTGAGCGCCGGGGTCATCAACTGGCCGGGGAAGGTCTCGGTGATTTCGCCGCAGCGACGCAACCGGTCGTTGAGTTCGATCTCAGTGCGTTTCTTTTCCAGCTTGTTGTTTTCCACCACGTGGTTCATGTAGCCAATGGCGATCAATATTACGATCCCGACTACTACCAGCAGGGTGATCATGAGTGGTGTCACCGGCGTGACCTCTTAATAGGGGTTTGCTGTGGAGTGTAGTGACTGGGCCGTCCGGCGGATAGGACTGTTCGACCAGTTGCCCAGGTACCTTCTTCTATATAGGTATAGCGCTCGATGAATGGGCGCACATTGCCATCATCTGTTGGAGCGAACTATAGCGCCTTGTCGGGCGCCAGAATATAGGCGCCGGGTTGCGGGGCGGCGCAACGCCCGTGCAGGCGCGTAAACACGGGGGAAGTCATTGATTTAAATAAATTTATCCTTGGGGGTTGACGACCTTTCAATCCATCCATAGAATGCGCGCCACTTACAGCGTAAAGCACACAGCGAAACGCGGTAGGGAGTGAATGTTGTACGTGTGTCCCCTTCGTCTAGTGGCCTAGGACACCGCCCTTTCACGGCGGTAACAGGGGTTCGAGTCCCCTAGGGGACGCCATATGCGGGAATAGCTCAGTTGGTAGAGCACGACCTTGCCAAGGTCGGGGTCGCGAGTTCGAGTCTCGTTTCCCGCTCCAGTTTTTAAGCAGTGTTGCTCTCGGGCGGCACTGAGTGAAACCAGGACCACGTCTTCGGATGCGGCCTCTGGGCACTGAAATACACACCATGTGTTTCAGTAGCGTGTCCCCTTCGTCTAGTGGCCTAGGACACCGCCCTTTCACGGCGGTAACAGGGGTTCGAGTCCCCTAGGGGACGCCATTTGCGGGAATAGCTCAGTTGGTAGAGCACGACCTTGCCAAGGTCGGGGTCGCGAGTTCGAGTCTCGTTTCCCGCTCCATATTCAACGAAAACGCCGATCAGAGATGATCGGCGTTTTTGTTTGTGCGTTTTTTGATCCCATGCATACCAACCTCTGCTTGGGTGGGCTGGAAAGCGAAAAACTTACCCTGCGTGTAGGGTTTTTTGTGAAGTGCGTAAGAACGTTCTGTACTTCGCTTCGGGTAGCTGTGCCCGGGGGGCTGTGTGTCTACTCTGACCGCCCCATTCTCCCCGTTCACTTCAGAGAACTGCCCGGATGTTTCAACTCGACTTTTATTCGACTCTGGTCGCTGCCTCCCTGGTGCTATTGCTGGGGCGCTGGCTGGTGGCTCGCATCGGTTTTTTACGCACCTACAGCATTCCCGAGCCGGTGGCCGGCGGGTTACTGGTGGCCGCGCTATTGGTGGTGTTGCGTTTAATGGCGGGTGTTGAAGTTCGCTTCGATGCATCGCTGCAAGCGCCTTTGATGCTGGCGTTTTTCGCCACCATTGGCCTGAATGCGGACTTCGCCAGCCTGAAGACAGGTGGGCGCATACTCGGCATTTTCCTGTTGGTGGTGACGGGCCTGCTGGTGCTGCAAAATGCCATGGGCATCGCGCTGGCCAAGGTGCTCGGGCTCGACCCACTGATGGGTTTGCTGGCCGGCTCCATCACCCTGTCCGGTGGACACGGCACAGGTGCGGCCTGGAGCGCGGTGTTCAGCGACAAGTACGGCGTGGCCTCGGCCTCCGAGCTGGCGATGGCGTCGGCGACCTTTGGCCTGGTACTGGGCGGCTTGATCGGTGGGCCGGTGGCGAGACTGCTGATCAAGCGGGTCCAGGTGCCTGGCGTCGAGCAGGCGTTGCCGCGCCTGCCCAAGGGCTTTGAACAACCCCATCGCGAACGCATGATTACCTCGTCCTCGTTTATCGAGACCCTGGCGCTGTTGGCGATAAGCCTGCAGGTGGGTACTTTCCTCAGCGGGTTGATCCAGAGCACGGCGTTCGAGTTGCCAACCTTTGTCTGTGTGCTGTTCGTGGGCGTGGTGTTGCGCAACGGCCTGTCGGCGCTGGGTTGGCACCAGGTGTTCGAACGTGAGGTGTCGCTGCTGGGCAATGTCAGCCTGTCGTTGTTCCTGGCGATTGCCTTGATGTCACTCAAGCTGTGGGACCTGGCTGCCCTGGCCTTGCCGATTGTGATTCTGCTGGCGGCTCAGGCGCTGTTGATGGCGCTGTTCGCGATATTCGTGACCTTCCGCGTGATGGGCAGCAATTACGATGCGGCGGTATTGGCGGCGGGGCACTGCGGGTTCGGCCTGGGCGCCACGCCCACTGCGATTGCCAATATGCAGGCCGTGACTCAACGCTTCGGGCCCTCGCAGATCGCCTTTCTGGTAGTGCCGATGGTGGGCGCGTTTTTCATCGACATCACCAACGCGGTGGTGATCAAGCTGTATCTGGCGCTGCCGTTCGTGGGCGCGGGCGGGTGAGGGGGGCACACTACGTCGCTGACAAAAACGCCGATCAGGATTGATCGGCGTTTTTATTTGTCAGAGTTTTGGCAACTGACCTATGCGGCCCATCATTTCAGTCACGATCTGCAGGTCCAGCAGGAACTGCTCGACGGTCTTGAATTCGCCGTCGGTGTGCCCGGTGTACTTGGTTTCCGGGCGCGCCAGACCAAATTGCACACCATTGGGCAGATCGTGCACGGACGTGGCGCCGGCAGAGGTGCCGAACGTGTGCGCCATGCCGAGGTTTTCGGTGGACACCGCCAGCAGGGCCTTCACCCATTCACCTTCGGGGTTGCGGTACATCGGCGTGTTGAGCGAGCAGGTGAAACTCACGTTGACCTTGGCATGCGCGTTCCAGGCGTTCAACTTCTGCTCGATCTGCGCCTTGAGCGCTTCCGGTGATTTGCCTTTCGGCGCGCGCAGATTCACCGCCAGCTTGAAAGCCTTGTCGTCCTGGCTGACGAAGGTCAGCGAGGTGGTCAGCGGCCCCATGAACGCATCGGAAAAGCCCACCCCCAGCTTGCCACCCAGGTAATCCAGGCCCCAGTTGTCGGCTGCGTACCGCGCGGCGTCGGTGATGTGGTTGTGCTTGAGCGCGATCTTGCCGTCGACGCTGTGGATCAACTCCAGCATGCGCGCCACCGGATTGACCCCGGATTGCGGCGCCGAGGAATGGGCAGACACGCCCGTGACGGTGAGCTTGACGTCCTTGCCGTCGACCTTGGCGCTCACTTGGAAATCACCGCCGTTGCGCTCGGCGTATTGAGTGCCGGCCTGCTGCAGGGCGGCGGCCAGTTCTGCAGGTTTATCGCTGATCAGCGTGGCCACCGACGCTGACGGAATCTGGTTGGTGGCCTTGCCGCCGGTCATGGAGATGATTTCTGCGCCGCTGCCTTCGCCCTTGCGCACCGGGAACGTGGCCATGACGGTGCCCGAGCCTTTCTCGGCAATCACCACCGGGTAGCCGCCGTCCAGTGCCAGGTTGTATTGCGGCACCGGGTTACGCGCGAAGTAGTAGGGGATGGCATCTCCGGCGGTTTCTTCAGTGGTGTCCACCAGCAACTTGAAGGTGCGCGCCAGCGGCAGTTTTTCTTCCTTGATCACTTTCATCGCGTACATCGCCACCACGATGCCGTTCTTGTCATCCTCGGTACCACGACCGTACAGGCGGTCACCGATCAGCGTGACCTTGAACGGGTCAAGCCGGGTGCCGTCCTTGAGCACCCAATTCTCCGGCGTCACCGGGACCACATCGGCGTGGGCATGGATGCCCACCAGCTCATCGCCACTGCCTTCCAGGGAGATCTCGTACACCCGGTTGTCAACGTTGCGGAAGGTGAGGTTGAACGACTTGGCCAGCGTCTGGATCCTGTCGGCGATCTTGAGAAATTCGGGGTTTTTGTACTGCGGCAGACCGTCGACGTTGAAGGTTGGAATCTCTACCAGCTCGCGCAGGGTTTCGAGAGCGGCCTTGCCGTATTTCGCACGGGTGTAAATGCCGAGCAGGCGGTGGATTTCGTTTTGTTGGTCGGCGGTGAGGGTTTTGTTGTCGAGAAACGCGTTGATCGCCGGACCTGTGTCAATAGTCTTGCCCAGGTCATCTTTATGCAGAGCAGCGAGGAAACTGCGGAAATCAGTGGACGGCGTTTCGCTGAAATTTTTCAGGATCGCGGCACTTTGCTCGGGAGTGATGTTGGCAAAAGCGGAGGGGGTGACGCTCGACAGGCTGGCGGCCAGGAGGGTCGCTACGGCCAGTTGCTTGAGTGGAAAGTGCATGGAGAGTCGCATTCCTTTGCAGGTACTGGAGACGTTTCTGACCGATCTGTCAGAAACATTTTCACACATTACCATCACTCAGGCGCAGCGTGCGCTCAAAAGTGCGGGAGGTTTTTGCTCCCACATCGGGTTTATCAAGCTTGCGACAATCAGTGCTTGCTCTGGTCGTCCGGCATGGCCAGCAGCTGCTTTTCCTGGTTCCAGTCGAACGGTTCATCATTCAGCTCGGCTTCATGACGGCGTTCTTCCAGCGCCTGGTACAGGTCCAGTTCTTCGTCGGGCATGAAGTGCAGACAGTCGCCGCCGAAGAACCACAGCAGGTCGCGTGGCACGAGGTGGGCGATTTGCGGGTAGCGCAGGATGACCTGGCTCATGAGGTCCTGGCCCAGGTACTGGCTTTCGATCGGGTCGATCGGCAGCAGGGCGCGCAGTTCGTCGAAGCGCTCCAGAAACAGGGTGTGGCTTTCCTCGGGCACTTGTTCGGCTTCGCCAACGGCAACCAGGATGCTGCGCAGGTGGTCGAGCAAGACGAGATGATCGGCAACGACGTTGGACACGCGATAAGTCCTCTAAAGCAAAAACGGGCGCGAGAGTATATAGCTCAAGCGCCCGTAATTATATGACCGCGGGTATCAGCGGACCTTGCCTTCAGCCTGGGTCAGCTCTTCCTTGCTGAAATCATCCACGTCGATCACCTTGCGTCGCGCCGCTTCGGCGTCACGCAGGGTCTGCGCTTCGGCCGGTTGCAGCACGCCCGCTTGCAGGGCGGCGTCGATGGCGTGTTCGCCGGCAGTCGGTTTGACCTGGCCACTTTTCAACGCGCTGTGCAGCTTCTTTTGCAGCGGATGGCTGGCGCCTAGCAGGTCGTAGGCATGCTGCAGGGCGCCGACTGGATCCTGCGCCGATTGCGGGCGGTAGCAGCCTGCAAGAAGCTCTTCAAGCGTCGGGTCGCCCTTGGCGCGGCCAATCACTGCTGCCACTTCGGCATCCAGTGCATCGGATGGCCCGGTGTGGCGCCGTCCGAACGGGAACACGATCACTCGCAACAGGCAGCCCAGCACCTTGTTCGGGAAGTTGCTCAGCAGTTCATCCAGCGCACGCTCCGACTCGCCGAGGCTTTCTTCCATGGCCCAGGCAAACAAGGGCTCCAGGTGATCCGGTGAATCCAGGTCGTGGTAACGCTTGAGCGCCGCCGAGGCCAGGTACATATGGCTCAGCACATCGCCCAGGCGCGCCGACAGGCGTTCGCGGCGTTTGAGCTCGCCACCGAGCAGCATCATGCTCAAGTCGGCAAGCAATGCGAAGGCCGCCGCCTGCCGGTTCAAGGCGCGGAAATAACCCTGGCTCAGGCGGTTGCCCGGGGCTTTCTCGAAGTGGCCAAGGCCCAGGTTCAGGACCAGGGTGCTGGCGGCGTTGCTGACGGCAAAACCGATGTGCTGCATCAGCAGGCCGTCGAACTCCTTGAGGGCCTGGTCACGGTCTTCACGCCCGGCCAGCGCCATTTCCTTGAGCACGAACGGGTGGCAGCGAATCGCGCCTTGGCCGAAGATCATCAGGTTGCGCGAGAGGATGTTGGCGCCTTCCACCGTGATGAAAATCGGCGCGCCCTGCCAGCTGCGGCCCAGGTAGTTGTTCGGGCCCATGATGATGCCCTTGCCGCCGTGCACGTCCATGGCGTGGGTGATGCACTCGCGGCCACGTTCGGTCAGGTGGTACTTGAGGATCGCCGACAGCACCGAGGGCTTTTCCCCCAGGTCGACGGCGTTGGCGGTGAGCATCCGCGCGCTGTCCATCAGCCAGGCGTTACCGCCGATACGTGCCAGGGACTCCTGAATACCTTCGAATGCCGACAGCGGTACATTGAACTGTTCGCGCACCTGGGCGTACTGGCCAGTGACCAGACTGGTGAACTTGGCGGCACCGGTGCCGACGGCCGGCAATGAGATCGAGCGGCCCACCGACAGGCAGTTCATCAGCATCATCCAGCCCTTGCCGAGCATCTCCTGACCACCGATGAGGTATTCCAGGGGAATGAACACGTCCTTGCCCGAGTTGGGCCCGTTCATGAACGCAGCGCCCAGTGGCAGGTGGCGACGGCCGATCTCCACGCCCGGGGTGTCGGTGGGAATCAGCGCGAGGCTGATGCCGAGGTCTTCTTCCTCGCCCAGCAGGTGATCCGGGTCATGGGCCTTGAAGGCCAGGCCCAGCAGGGTCGCCACCGGGCCGAGGGTAATGTAGCGTTTCTCCCAGTTCAGGCGCAGGCCGAGGGTCTCCTTGCCCTCCCATTCACCTTTGCAGATCACCCCGGTGTCGGGCATGGCGCCCGCATCGGAGCCGGCCAGCGGGCCGGTGAGGGCGAAGCACGGGATGTCATCGCCGCGCGCCAGGCGCGGCAGGTAGTGGTTGCGTTGTTCGTCAGTGCCGTAGTGCAGCAGCAGTTCGGCCGGGCCCAGGGAGTTGGGCACCATCACCGTGGACGCGAGGTCGCCGCTGCGGGTGGCGAGCTTCATCGCCACCTGGGAGTGGGCGTAGGCGGAAAAGCCCTTGCCGCCGTACTCCTTGGGAATGATCAGCGCGAAGAAACCGTGGGTCTTGATGTGCTCCCAGGCGGCGGGCGGCAGGTCCATGGCCTGGCCGATTTCCCAGTCGCTGACCATGGCGCAGAGTTCTTCGGTGGGGCCGTCGATAAACGCCTGTTCTTCTTCGGTCAGTTTTACCTTGGGGTAGGCCAGCAACTTGTCCCAGTCGGGGCGGCCGCTGAACAGTTCGCCGTCCCACCACACCGTGCCGGCGTCGATGGCGTCACGCTCGGTTTCGGACATCGGCGGCAAAACTTTCTGGAACCAGCTGAATAGCGGCTTCGTGAAGTATTGCCGGCGCAGGTCGGGCAGCAGCAGGGGCGCGGCCACCAGAGCGATCAACACCCAGAAGATCAGCAGCAGCCAACCCGGTGCGTGGCTCCAGGCGCCCATCGCCAGCAGGTAAACGGCAACCACGCCCAGGGCGGGCAGCGGGGCAACGCGGCGGTGTGCCAGGTAGGCAATGCCGACCACCAGCACCAGTATCCACAACAACAGCATATTCAATCCTCCGTGAAACCAGGGGCGAACCACCAGGGAGCTTAGTCGGCATGCGAGCAAGCGCGGTGATCAAGGTGTTACCACGTGTTCAAGACAGTTCCAGTCGCTTACTGGGTAGTGACCGTCCGGTGCGGGGGGAGTTCGTATGAAAACGTAGCGGAACTCGTGCGGATTTATCTGACCTGGCAGTCATGCAGTACCGTTTTGCGACCCAGGCGTCGTATGCTGCGGTTCTATTACAACATGTTGTCCATTCACCCAATCAGGGAGCGGTCATGCTGAAGATCTGGGGTCGTAAAAATTCGTCAAACGTCAGGAAAGCACTGTGGTGCGCCGAGGAGCTCGGCCTGGACTACGAGGCGATTGATGCAGGCGGGGCATTCGGGGTCGTCGACACGCCGCAATACCGGGCATTGAACCCCAACGGCCGGGTGCCGATGATCGAAGACGGCGACTTTGTGCTGTGGGAATCCAACACCATCGTGCGCTACCTCTGCGCCAAACACGCGTCGGAATTTTACCCGGCTGACCTGCAAGCCCGCGCCAACGCGGAAAAATGGATGGACTGGACCACCTCGACCCTGGCCGATCCGTTCAAAGCGGTGTTCTGGGGCATCGTGCGCACTGCGCCGGAAAAACGAAACCCGGACAGCATCAATGCCGGGCGCGAGGCCTGTATCGATGCGCTCCACACCGTTGAGCAAGCGCTCGCCGGGCAACCTTATCTGTCCGGCAACGCGTTCGGCATGGGCGATATTCCCCTCGGCTGCTTCATCTACGCCTGGTTCGAAATGCCCATCGAGCGCCCCGCCATGCCGCACCTGGAGGCCTGGTACCAGCGCCTGCAACAGCGCCCGGCCTTCCGCAAGGCAGTGATGACTGCGTTGACTTAATACCCACTATTAATGCGCTTGACTGTACTTGTGTGACGCGGGCACTCACCATGCCCGCCATGCACCCCGGTTGAACTACCTGCGGTGCGCCTTCATCTACCCTTTCCATTCCCTTCTTTTGGTGCGTATTCCGATATGAGTTCCGCTCTGTCCATCCGGCAGCTAACCAAAACCTACGGCAACGGTTTCCAGGCCTTGAGTGGTATCGATCTGGACGTTGCCGAAGGTGATTTCTTCGCCTTGCTCGGCCCCAACGGTGCCGGCAAATCCACCACCATCGGTATTCTCTCCACCCTGGTCAACAAGACCAGCGGCACGGTGAACATCTTCGGTCACGACCTGGACAAATCCCCGGCGGCGCTCAAGCGC
This sequence comes from Pseudomonas sp. MH9.3, assembly GCF_034354675.1. NCBI lineage: Bacteria > Pseudomonadati > Pseudomonadota > Gammaproteobacteria > Pseudomonadales > Pseudomonadaceae > Pseudomonas > Pseudomonas sp. MH9.3. Next base: position 5,587,933 of record NZ_CP133785.1, read on the forward strand.
TCCATTGGCGTGGTGCCCCAGGAATTCAACTTCAACCAGTTCGAAAAAACCTTCGACATCGTTGTGACCCAGGCCGGTTACTACGGCATCCCGTCGAAAGTCGCCAAGGAGCGCGCCGAGCAGTACCTGACCCAACTGGGCCTTTGGGACAAACGTGACGTGCCGTCACGCTCGCTGTCCGGCGGCATGAAACGCCGTCTGATGATCGCCCGCGCACTGGTGCATGAGCCGCGCCTGCTGATCCTCGATGAGCCCACTGCCGGCGTTGACATCGAACTGCGCCGCTCCATGTGGACCTTCCTCACCGAGTTGAACGAGAAGGGCATCACCATCATCCTCACCACTCACTATCTGGAAGAGGCCGAGCAACTGTGCCGCAACATCGGCATCATCGACCACGGCACCATCGTCGAGAACACCAGCATGCGTAATCTGCTGGGTCAACTGCACGTGGAAACGTTCCTGCTCGACCTGAAAAACCCGTTGTCGGCGCCGCCGCAGTTGCTGGGCTACCCGAGCCGCCTGGTGGACAGTCGCACCCTGGAAGTCCAGGTGGACAAGGCCATGGGCATCACCGCGCTGTTCACGCAGTTGGCGACCCAGAACATCGAAGTGCTGAGCCTGCGTAATAAAACCAATCGCCTTGAGGAGTTGTTCGTGTCCCTGGTGGAGAAAAATCTGGCGAAGGTGGCGGTATGAGTTCCGAACTGCAACCCAACCTCGTCGCGCTGCAAACCATCGTCTATCGCGAAGTGAAGCGCTTCACCCGGATCTGGCCGCAGACGCTGCTGCCGCCGGCGATCACCATGGTCCTGTACTTCGTGATCTTCGGTAACCTGATCGGTCGGCAGATCGGTGACATGGGTGGTTTCACCTACATGGAGTACATCGTGCCGGGCCTGATCATGATGTCGGTGATCACCAACTCCTACGGCAACGTGGTCTCCAGCTTCTTCGGCAGCAAATTCCAGCGCTCCATCGAAGAGCTGATGGTGTCGCCGGTTTCGCCGCACACCATCCTGATCGGCTACACCGCAGGCGGCGTTCTGCGCGGCTTGATGGTCGGCGTGATCGTGACCCTGCTGTCGCTGTTCTTCACTCACCTGCAGGTGCACCATCTGGGCGTCACCATTCTGGTGGTGGTGCTGACGGCGACGATCTTTTCGCTGCTGGGGTTTATCAACGCGGTGTTTGCACGCAATTTCGATGATATCTCCATCATCCCGACCTTCGTGCTCACGCCGCTGACCTACCTGGGCGGGGTGTTCTACTCCATTACCCTGCTGCCGCCATTCTGGCAGACCGTGTCGCTGGCCAACCCGGTGTTGCATATGGTCAATGCTTTCCGCTACGGCATTCTGGGTGTGTCGGATATCAGGATCAGCGTGGCGATCACCTTCATGATCGTTGCCACTATTGTCTTGTACTTCGGCTGTGCACGGTTGCTGGTGAGCGGGCGCGGGATGCGTACATAACTGCTGACCTTAACCAGGCCAAAAATGTGGGAAGGGGCAAGCCCCCTCCCACATTTGGATTTGGGTAGGGCCTCTACTTTTTCAATGCCAGCTCGATCAGGGCGTGCAGCTCTTGCACGGTGAGCGGCGCCGTTGAAAACAGAATTCGAAATACCGTCGGCGCCGCGATCAGATTGATCAAGTGGGCCACGCTCGGTGGGTTGCTGTCGGGATAGCGATCGACAATCACTTGAAGCTGCCCGCTGAGGATGCTCACGCAGCAGCCCGGGGTCACGCTGCATTGCAGGTCGCGCATCATGTTGCGCCCTGGCTCGGAGCTCATCTCATCCAGATACTGCTCGGCCCAGGCCTGCACATCGCCGCGCAGGCTGCCGGTGTTGGCCGGCTCACTGTCCGGGCGCATGCGGGCCAGGGCCACATCCGCGAGCAACACACCAAGGTCACCCCAACGCCGGTAGATGGTCGAGGGCGTGACACCTGCACGTGCGGCGATCATCGGCACCGTAACACTGGAACGCTCATGGGTTTCCAGCAGTTCACGCGCCGCCGAATGAACGGATTCTTGTACCCGGGCACTACGGCCCCCCGGGCGGAGGCCTTCTTTTATCGCCATGGTTGCGACCTTAACACAAAGAATTTGCTTTAAGAGCCAGCCGGTAGCACACTCCGCAAAAGCAAAATATTAGCTTTAGCGGAGCGTGCCCATGTCCAGTCCCACCTCTCATCGTCCCAGCCTGGTGTTCCTCGCGATCACCTTGCTGACGTTCCTGGCCGCTTCCAGTGCGCCGACGCCGCTGTATCACCTCTATCAGGAAGGTCTGCATTTTTCGGCGGGCATGCTCACGCTGATTTTCGGGGTGTACGCCATGAGCCTGCTGGCAGCGTTGCTGACCGTGGGTTCGTTGTCGGACTACCTCGGACGCAAGCCGGTGATTTTTGCCGCGCTGGTCCTGAATATGCTGGCGATGTTGCTGTTTATCAATGAAGGCAGTGTGGCCTGGCTGATTGCTGCGCGCACCCTGCAAGGGTTTGCCACCGGCATGGCCACCGCGGTGTTGGGCGCGGCGCTGCTCGACAGCGACCGCCAGCAGGGCCCGTTGGTCAACAGTGTGGCGCCGTTGCTGGGCATGGCGTGTGGGGCGATGGGCAGCAGTTTGCTGGTGGAGTTCGCGCCGCTGCCGACCCAGTTGATCTACTGCACATTGTTGCTGCTGATGGTATTGCAGGCCGTGTATGTGTGGCGTCTGCCGGAAAGCGTGAGCCGTATTCCGGGTGCATTGGCCTCGTTGCGTCCGACCCTGCATGTGCCGCCTCAGGCACGCCGGGCGTTGTGGCTGTCGTTGCCGGTGGATGTGGCGGTGTGGGCGATGGGCGGGTTCTACCTCTCCCTGGCGCCGTCGCTGGTGCGGGCGGCCACCGGCTCGACGTCCAACCTGATCGGTGGCGGCCTGGTGGCGGTGCTGACCTTGAGTGGCGCGCTGATGATCCTCACCCTGCGCAATCGACCCGCGGACAAGGTGCTGCGCCTCGGCGCCGGGTTGCTGGCCATCGGCGTGGCCCTGATCCTTACGGCGGTGCATAGCGCCAGCCTGCCGCTGTTTTTCATCGCCACCCTGATCGCCGGCAGCGGCTTTGGCGCAGGCTTTCTGGGCGCCTTGCGCAGTGTGGTACCGCTGGCCTTGCCCCATGAGCGGGCGGGCTTGATGTCGGCATTTTATGTGCTGAGTTACCTGGCGTTCTGTTTGCCGTCGTTATTGGCGGGCAACCTGATTCGACGTTTTGGCTTGATCGCGACCACCGACGGTTATGGCGCGGTGCTGATCCTGCTGGCGTTGGGTGCCCTGGCTGCGCTGATGTGGCAGAGCCGGCAGTCGGTGCATATTGGTAAAACAGATAACAGTTAGAGATATTACCCGTTATATAGATATTCGCTCAGCTTCTATGATGGCCTCCACCTCATACGAGGAAGAGGATCGCCAGCATGACCTGCCCGAATACCATCAGCTACAAGCCGTTCAGCCACCTGACCCGACCCCGGGAAGTGATTCGCCAGTTCACCCCCAACTGGTTCGCCGCCACCATGGGCACCGGCGTGCTCGCGCTGGCCCTGGCCCAATTGCCGGTCAACCTGCCCGCGCTGCGCATGCTGGGTGAAGGGTTATGGCTGTTCACCAGCGGCCTGTTCATCCTGTTCAGCGTGTTGTATGCCGCGCGCTGGGTGATGTTTTTCAACGAGGCGCGGCGCATTTTCGGGCACTCCACGGTGTCGATGTTCTTCGGCACGATCCCCATGGGCCTGGCGACCATTCTCAACGGCCTGCTGGTGTTCGGCCTGCCGCGCTGGGGCGGCGATGTGATCGCGGTGGCCGAAGTCATCTGGTGGCTCGATGTGGCGATGGCCCTGGCCTGCGGCGTATTGATCCCATTCATGATGTTCACCCGCCAGGAGCACAGCATCGACCAGATGACCGCCGTCTGGCTGTTGCCGGTGGTCGCTGCTGAAGTCGCGGCGGCGAGCGGTGGGCTGCTGGCGCCGCACCTGGCGGATGCGCATTCGCAGTGGGTGATGCTGGTGACCAGCTATGTATTGTGGGCGTTTTCCCTGCCGGTGGCGTTCAGCATCCTGACCATCCTGATGCTGCGCATGGCCCTGCACAAATTGCCACACGCGAACATGGCCGCCTCGAGCTGGCTGGCGCTTGGACCCATCGGCACCGGCGCCCTGGGCATGTTGCTGCTGGGTGGCGACGCGCCAGCAATTTTTGCTGCCAACGGCTTGCCCGGGGTCGGCGAGATGGCCAACGGCCTGGGCCTGGTGGCGGGCATCACGCTGTGGGGCTTCGGTTTGTGGTGGATGCTGATTGCCGTGTTGATCACCCTGCGTTACCTGCGCGCCGGTATTCCGTTCAACCTCGGCTGGTGGGGCTTTACCTTTCCATTGGGGGTGTATGCGCTGGCAACGTTGAAGTTGGCGAATCTGCTGCACTTGGGCTTCTTCAGCGTATTTGGCAGCGCACTGGTGGTGGCGTTGGCGCTGATGTGGCTGATCGTGGCCAGGCGTACCGTGCAGGGCGCCTATAAAGGTGAGCTTTTTGTTTCACCTTGCATTGCAGGGTTAGCGAATAAGTAGGCAGAGTTAGGTAAAGTCGTGGCCTGACTCGATAACAGGCCACGCAGGAACACGGACGATGAGCCACCCCTCGCAATTTACCTTGCTGCGCACCCGGCGTTTCCTGCCGTTTTTCATCACCCAGTTGCTGGGCGCATTCAACGACAACATCTTCAAGCAATCGCTGATCCTGGCGATTCTCTACAAGCTGACCCTCGACGGTGATCGCTCGATCTGGGTCAACCTCTGCGCCTTGCTGTTTATCCTGCCGTTCTTCCTGTTCTCGGCACTGGCCGGGCAGTTTGGCGAGAAATTCAACAAGGACGCGTTGATCCGCGCGATCAAGATCGGCGAAATCGTGATCATGACCGTGGGCGCCACTGGCTTTCTGATCAACCACCTTGAATTGATGCTGCTGGCGCTGTTCGCCATGGGCACGCACTCGGCGCTGTTCGGCCCGGTGAAGTATTCGATCATGCCCCAGGCCCTGCACGACGATGAACTGGTGGGCGGCAACGGTCTGGTGGAGATGGGCACCTTCCTCGCCATCCTCGCCGGCACCATTGGTGCGGGCATCATGATGTCATCCGCCCATTACGCACCGTTGGTGGCCACCGCGATTGTTGGCGTGGCGGTGCTGGGCTATCTGGCCAGCCGCAGCATTCCACGGGCGGCGGCGTCCACCCCGCAGTTGCGCCTGGACTGGAACATTTTCACCCAGTCGTGGGCCACCTTGCGCATGGGGCTTGGGCAGACGCCGGCGGTGTCGCGCTCGATCGTCGGTAACTCATGGTTCTGGTTTGTCGGGGCAATCTACCTCACGCAGATCCCGGCCTACGCCAAGGAGTGGCTGTACGGCGACGAAACCGTGGTGACGCTGATCCTCACGGTGTTCTCGGTGGGCATCGCGCTGGGCTCGATGCTCTGCGAAAAACTCTCCGGGCGTAAGGTGGAGATCGGCCTGGTGCCGTTCGGTTCGTTCGGCCTGACGGTGTTCGGCCTGCTGCTGTGGTGGCATTCCGGCGGCTTCCCGCAGAACGTCCAGCCCAACGACTGGCTGGCGGTGCTCGGCTACGGCCAGGCGTGGTGGGTGCTGTTCGATATTCTCGGCCTGGGCGTGTTCGGCGGTTTCTACATCGTGCCGCTGTATGCGCTGATCCAGTCGCGCACTGCCGAAAACGAACGTGCGCGGGTGATTGCCGCCAACAACATTCTCAACGCGTTGTTCATGGTGGTGTCGGCCATCGTGTCGATCCTGCTGCTGAGCGTGGCCAAGCTGTCGATCCCCGAATTGTTCCTGGTGGTGTCGCTGCTCAATATCGCGGTCAACACCTACATCTTCAGGATCGTCCCCGAGTTCACCATGCGTTTCATGATCTGGCTGCTCAGCCATTCCATGTACCGCGTGGAGCATCGCAACCTCGAACAGATCCCGGACGAAGGCGCCGCCTTGCTGGTGTGCAACCATGTGTCGTTTGTCGACGCGCTGTTGATCGGCGGCGCGGTGCGTCGGCCGATCCGGTTCGTGATGTATTACAAGATCTACCGCCTGCCGGTGCTGAACTTCATCTTCCGCACCGCGGGTGCTATCCCGATTGCCGGGCGGCATGAAGATATCCAGATCTATGAACAGGCCTTCACGCGCATTGCGCGGTATCTGCAGGAGGGCGAACTGGTGTGCATCTTCCCCGAGGGCAAGTTGACCGCTGACGGCGCGATGAATGAGTTTCGCGGTGGGCTGACGCGCATTCTCGAGGAGACGCCGGTGCCGGTGATTCCGATGGCGTTGCAGGGGTTGTGGGGCAGCTTTTTCAGCCGTGATCCGCACAAGGGGTTCTTTCATCGCATCTGGTCGCGGGTGGTGCTGGTGGCGGGCGAGCCGGTATCGGTCGAGTCGGCAACGCCTGCGCACTTGCAGGCGGTGGTGGGTGGGTTGCGCGGGAGTATCAGGTAGTTTTGTGTCGGCAGTGAGGGCCTCATCGCAGGCCAGCCAGCTCCCACATTTGAAATGCATTCCACGTGTGGGAGGGGGCTTGCTCCCGATAGCGGCAATGGCTTAGGTGGAGATCTTGAGGCCAATGAGCCCGCAGATAATCAATGCCACACTCGCCAGCCGAAACAGCGCCATGGATTCCCCAAACAGGATAATCCCGGCAATCACCGTGCCCACCGCACCCACTCCGGTCCAGATGGCGTAGGCAGTGCCCAGCGGCAGTTCCTTCATGGCCAGGCCCAGCAAGCCAAGGCTGATGGCCATGGCGGCAATCGTCAGGGCAGTGGGCAGTGGTTTGCTGAAACCGTCGGTGTACTTCAAGCCGACGGCCCAGCCGACTTCAAACAGGCCGGCAAAAAACAGGATGATCCAGGACATGATGACCTCGCTTTCTCAGGCGGGGTCGTCCCCGGATTCGGCGCTTTGACAGCGTCGCGAGGTCGTCCCCGCGAAGCTCGGTAGAGTGCCGAAGATTGATCGAGCGATCAAGTTTGCGGCGCGTCCTCCAGCAGACGACGGTCTTCTTTCTCGCTCATGCGGCGGAAGTAGGTCGACAGCAACGCCCCGGAAATATTGTGCCAGACGCTGAACAACGCGCTCGGTACCGCCGCCAGTGGCGAGAAGTGCGCGCTGGCCAGTGCCGCGCCCAGCCCGGAATTCTGCATGCCCACTTCCAGTGCCAGCGATTTGCGTTGCGCCAACGGCAGCTTGAACACGCGCGCGGTAAAGTAGCCCAGCAGGTAGCCGAAACTGTTGTGCAGTATCACCACGGCCATGATCAGCAGGCCCGACTCGGCGATCTTCGCCTGGCTGGCAGCCACCACTGCGGCGACGATGATCACGATACTGATCACCGACACCAGCGGCAGCACGTCCACCGCATGGCGCACCCGCGCGCCGAGCACGCGTTGCGCCAGCACGCCGAGTATGATCGGCAGCAGCACCACCTGCAGGATCGACCAGAACAGCTCCATGAACGACACCGGCAGCCAGGCCGATGCCAGCAGCCAGATCAGCGCCGGCGTGAGCAGCGGGGCGAGGAGGGTGGTGACGGCGGCAATCGCCACTGACAACGCCAGGTCGCCCCGGGCCAGCCAGGTCATCACGTTGGACGAGGTGCCGCTCGGGCAGCAGCCGACCAGGATCACGCCGACGGCAATTTCCGCTGGCAGGTTGAAGGCCCGGCACAGCAACCAGGCTACGCCCGGCATGATTACAAAATGCGCGACCACGCCCAGGGCGACGCGCCACGGGTGGCGAGCGACCTCGGCGAAGTCTTCGAGTTTGAGGGTCAGCCCCATGCCGAACATCACCAGGCCCAGCAGCGGGACGATGGCGCTTTTCAGGCCGATGAACCAGCCGGGTTCGACGAAGGCGAGCACCGCGAAGATCAACACCCAGTAAGCGAAGGTATTGCCGACGAAGCGGCTCAGTGCGGCGAGTGCGCGCATGGGGATGTCCTTGTTATTGGATTCTTGAAGTGTCAACACACATCAAAGGTGGGAGCGGGTTTGCTCGCGAAAGCGGAGGATCAGTCAGCCAATATATTGACTGGCTCACCGCCTTCGCGAGCAAGCCCGCTCCCACATTTTGATCTTCACATGGCTTTAGATGCCCTGTGGGCTCTCTTCGCCGCCCAACGCTTCGATCAGCGCCGGCAGGAAATCACCGAACGTCAGCATCATCAGGGTAAAGCTGGCGTCGAGTTGACCCAGGGCTTCGTCGCCGCCGTCCTGTTCGGCCTGGTCCTGCAGCAGGTCTTCGAACTTCAGGCGCTTGACGGTCATCTTGTCGTCGAGCATGAACGACAGCTTGTCCTGCCAGGCCAGCGACAACTGGGTCACCACCTTGCCGGTGGTCAGGTGCAGCTGGATCTCTTCGCTGGTCAGGTCCTGGCGCTTGCAGCGCACGATGCCGCCGTCTTCGTGGGTGTCGCGCAGTTCGCACTCGTCGAGCACGAAGAAATCGTTGGCCGGCTTCTGGGTGGTGACCCAGTCGGTCATGATCGCGGTCGGTGCGGTTTTCACCGTGAGCGGGCGTACCGGCAGGGTGCCGATCACTTCGCGCAGGGTCGACAGCAGGTCTTCGGCGCGTTTCGGGCTGGCCGAGTTGACCAGGATCAGGCCCTGTTTCGGCGCGATGGCGGCGAAGGTCGACGAGCGACGAATGAAGGCCCGGGGCAGGAATGCCTGGATGATTTCATCCTTGATCTGATCGCGTTCCTTCTTGTAGACCTTGCGCATCTGCTCGGCCTCGATCTCTTCGACTTTCTCCTTGACCGCATCACGTACCACGCTGCCCGGCAGGATACGTTCTTCCTTGCGCGCAGCGATCAGCAGGAAGTCGCCGCTGACGTGAACCAGAGGCGCGTCCTCACCTTTACCGAAAGGGGCGACGAAACCGTAAGTGGTCAGCTCCTGGCTTGCACACGGGCGCGCCAGTTTGGTGGCCATGGCCGCTTCCAACGCCTCGGCATCAACAGGCAGATCTTGGGTCAGGCGATAGATAAGCAGGTTCTTGAACCACATGGGGTGAGTCTCTCCTCTATACAAAGGAGGGCATTATTCTCTTGATATGGCCGCAGGCCAACCCTGCGTAAGCCATTGGAAGCGCTGAAAAAAAAGATTCAAGAAAGTGCTTGCCAGACCCAGGGTCGCTCCGTAGAATGCGCGCCACACCGAAACGAAGGGTGATTAGCTCAGCTGGGAGAGCATCTGCCTTACAAGCAGAGGGTCGGCGGTTCGATCCCGTCATCACCCACCATTCGCTTCACGTGTTACGCGCAGCGGTAGTTCAGTCGGTTAGAATACCGGCCTGTCACGCCGGGGGTCGCGGGTTCGAGTCCCGTCCGCTGCGCCATATTCGGTTACCTGGAATGCTGAACGCCAGGTCGCCACGGAAAGCTCGCTTAATCGCGGGCTTTTTATTGTCCGAAATATGGCAAACAGTCGTGAATGAATCTTTTTTTAAATAAAGTGCATTTAAATCAAGATATTACGATTTTTTGGTGTATGATGCGCCCACACCGAAACGAAGGGTGATTAGCTCAGCTGGGAGAGCATCTGCCTTACAAGCAGAGGGTCGGCGGTTCGATCCCGTCATCACCCACCATTCGCTTCATGTGTTACGCGCAGCGGTAGTTCAGTCGGTTAGAATACCGGCCTGTCACGCCGGGGGTCGCGGGTTCGAGTCCCGTCCGCTGCGCCATATTTGCTTCCACTAAGGCCTACTGAACGCCTGGAAGCCACGGAAATAGCGGCCTTGAGCCGCTTTTTTCGTTTTCTGAATTCCACTGGAATCCATCTCCAGCCACGGTTTTTAAGTACACATTTAAGTACACCGCTGGCACAGCCTTTTACGATGTCTTGCGCATCAATTTTCGCATTGGTCCGTCTACCGCTGGGTTGTATTCCCCTCCTTGATGCAAAAGGAGGTGTCTGATGGCTCTGACAGATACAGCGATCAAGCAAGCCAAGCCCGCCAGCAAGCCTTATACGTTAACTGATGGGGATGGCTTATCTCTGCAAGTGCCCACGACGGGTTCGAAGCGCTGGCATTTCCGTTTCTATTGGCATGACAAGCAATTGCGTATTTCCCTTGGCATCTATCCCGACGTTAGTCTCAAGGAGGCTCGCCAGCGGAGAGAGGCTGCACGTGCGCTGGTGGCCAACAATATCGATCCCCGCTCACATCGTCGCGCCGAGCGCCAAAAAGCCTCTCACGCCGCCAACAACACCTTTGAAGCGGTTGCTGGTCGCTGGCATGAGTTCCGAAGAAAAAAACTGACGAAAAGTAGGAAGGGCAGTGCAGGACAAGCGAGCAAATACCTGAAGAAGGACATGCTGCCGTGTTTGGGCGATCTTCCGATCTCAGATATTTTTCGGGGTGACGTGCTGGAGGTCATTAGGCGAATTGAGCGCAGAGGGGCGCTGGTCTCTGCTCGAAAGGTACGCACCTGGCTCAACCAGATCTTTCGTTTTGCCATGGCGGAAGGGCTCGTTGATGTGAACCCAGCAGCAGACCTTGATATCGTTGCCGAGACGCCGCGGCCAGTTCGCCATAATCCCTTCCTCCAGATAAATGAACTTCCAGGACTGCTCAGGACCGTCACCCAATATGGGTGTGCAGAAGCGACACGGCTTGGTATTCGTCTGTTGCTGCTGACAGGGGTTCGTACAGGAGAGCTGCGGGCGGCTACGCCAGACCAATTCGACCTCGACAAGGGGATCTGGTTGGTGCCGCCGGAGGGTGTGAAGCAACTCCGGAGTCGTGTTCGAACACAGGGGAATGAGATCCCACCTTATGTGATTCCACTGTCTATCCAAGCAATTACAATTGTGCAGCGGCTAATGCAGTTAAGGGCGCGCGGTGCGCGGTACCTGCTGGTTCACCGATACGAACCGCAGGAAATGATCAGTGAAAATACCCTTAACACCGCGATTAGCCGTATGGGTTACAAAGGAAGGCTCACCGGGCATGGCATCAGGGCCACCATCTCAACGGCGCTCAACGAGGTTGGCTTTGTAGAAGAGTGGATTGAGGCGCAGCTCTCACACGCTGATACCAACCAAATTCGGGCTGCATACAATCATGCGGAATACGTCGAGCCGAGACGTAGGATGATGCAGTATTGGGCGGATTTATTAGATGCGCTAGAGGTCGGCGTTCCGCCGCCTCCGCCCGAAGCATACATGCCGCATACCGGGCGAATTTCAACGGGTTGTCTGAGTGCGCAGTGGGAGTCGGCTGGTTAATAGTATGGGGTGCTAGGGGTCGAGTGTTCGAATCACTCCGTCCCGACCATATTTTTCAATGACTTAGCCCAATCTGAAAAGATTGGGCTTTTTCATGTCTAAAAAATACTCCCACATTTACTCCCACGAATATCTTGGATCTCTGTAGATATGCCACTTGAAAGGCGTTCGACTCTCGTTTCCCCCGGGCAACTCGTATCAGTGCAAGAGTCAGAAGGCGCGAGTAGGTTTGTTAAAGGGTTGCCGATTTGGAGATCGGTTGCGGTTGATGCTGAGTCGCGCCGCGAAGCGTGGTAAGCCGGAAGCCTGTAAATACAGTTAAGGTCGCTCTCTCCAAAGAACTTTTTGACTGGGCTTCAGCAAGGTGGTTTTAGCTCAAAAAACGAGTTATGCCCCATTTTCCTCCCTCATTCGCGCCGAGTGTGCGAGCGATCGCGAATGGTGATTTCTGACGGACTCAAGTATGGCAGTGGCTAGTATTCGGTACGCCTCCTTATACGGGCGAACAACCCGTCTATGGCAAATCTTTGGTCGTTCGGAAGACGATATGGAGATGAGTGGATATCCTAAGTGCGGTCGGTGTGAGTCGGGAGCGTGTCGAGCTTACTCAGCGATGCCTGTGAATTTATCTCACCGATAAAAAAGATCGGTCTAGGGCAATAAAGAAGACAAACCGGCGCTACCATGATGGCAAAGTGTCATTGTTCTATTCGAGCATAGTCAGGTACGACGATTGACGATCCATAGCCAATACGCGCGCGCAATAGATGGCAGCTTGCGTGTACATGTCCCCGTTCGGCTTTATGAGCTAACGCTAAAGCACCACCTACTGGATCAGTTAGGAGGTTTTTCCCATTTGCTCCTTGAAGTGCTCGATACGATGCCCTTTCGTAGGATCGAATGGATGCTGGAACTTATAGGGCGACCTAATCTAGGTTCGATAAACCTGTAGTGGTCAACTAATCCCGGACACGACGTTAAGTTTTTTCTCGGCCTGAGCCGGTGGCAGCCCACCATTAAATTGGTGCGGTCGAATCCAGTTGTACCGGTGCATCAAAAAATGGCTGATATCCTGCTGAGCTTGTTGGACCGTCGCGTAGCCCATGGTCGGTACCCACTCGGTTTTCAGGCTCCTGAACACCCGCTCCATCGGCGCGTTATCCCAACAATTTCCTCGCCGGCTCATGCTTTGACGCATGCGATATCGCCAAAGGCGCTGGCGAAAACTCCGGCTTCCATATTGCGAGCCCTGGTCGGAGTGGAACAGCAAACCCTGAGGCTTCCCTCGCTGCTCGTAAGCCATGTCCAAGGCCTTGATGACCAAGTCGGCATCCGGCTTTCCCGACAACGCCCAACCCACAACACGGCGGGCAAAAAGATCTAGCACAACCGCCAGATACTGCCATTTCCCTTGAGCCCAGATGTAAGTGATATCGCCACACCAGACGTGGTCAGGAGCGGGCACATCAAACTCTCGGTTCAAAATATTAGGGATGTCGGGCCGCTCGACCGTCGCCTTTTTGTAAGCATGCGATCCCGGTTGTTTGCTGACCAACTCCAGCTCGCGCATCAGGCTGCGTACCTTGAATCGCCCGATCTGCTCGCCGTCGTCCTGCATCATGGCCATGATGCTACGGCTACCGGGAGCACTGCGGCCTTGGGTGAACAACTCGCTCACCCGACTGCGCAATCGAAGGCGTTCTACATCCGGTGTGCGGCGCCTGAGACGCCGAGCGTAGTAGCACGAGCGGGTCACTTCAAACACCTTGCACAGCCAATCAACCGGCTCGTGGATGCTCAACTGGTCAATCAGCGCGAACGCTCGAGATCTTCCGACATCAAGAGCGCGGTGGCCTTTTTTAAGATCGATTTTTCCCGCTCAAGGCGAGTAATTCGGGCTTCCAGCTCTTGGATTTTCTGCTGCTCCGGGGTCAGCGCTTTGCTCTGCGGGGTCACGCCCATGCGTTCTTGCTGCACCTGGTCGACCCATCGGCGCAAAGCCGACTCGCCGACACCAAGCGAGCGGCTGGCCTCAATGAAGCTGTAATCCTGCTTGAGAACGAGGTCGGCAGCCTCGCGTTTGAATTCAGGGGAAAAGGTACGGCGTTGTTTGGTCATCTGACACCTCGTTCTGGCGAGCATTCTCGCCTAAATGGGTGTCCGGTTTCATTAGACCACTACAACCACTACACGCCAGCGAAGAGTTGTGAACTCCAAGACTGCGATCCACCTAACGCGAGGTGCTACGTTTGAAGGATTTATTGGCAGTCGATGAGTCAGAGGCGTCGGAAATTACGACTGATTCCAACACGGCTAACCGACCTGCACGTAACCAAGGAAAGGCACCCATCCATCAACCCTCAGCAGAAGCCGAATACGTACCACCTGATTTCAGCGGGAGCCGCCGAACCAGGATTGGCTCGAGTTTCATTGAGCAGTTTGTTGCAGGACATGATGCAAGTGACGTCCTGCGCGAGCTTGTCCAAAACGAATATGACGGCGGCGGAGCTTCACTGACGCTCAACTTCGGAGGCCATTCGCTTGAGGTGGTCGGTACTGGACGAAATATAGAGCGCAATGGGTGGGAGCGGCTCTCTGTGATTGTCGGTACGGGCAATGTGCTGGGCAGCCGGCAAGAAGAGGTCGTGGCGCCGAAAGCAAATGGTATCGGCTCCAAGAATTTCGGATTACGTTCGTGAGCTTTCTGATTGCCAAACTGGCAATGATCGGAGGGCTGCTCTTTGTCAGTGTTTGGATGGTTACTTTCATTGTGATGGTGCTGGCTGTCACTACTTTGCTATGGCTCAGGGTTTTTATTGGTGCCGATCAACAAGAGAAAAACCCAGGGCCAGACTACCTAGGTGCTGACCTCTACATCGGTGAGTTCGACGACAATGGGCATTATATAGGCGACAGCAAGTCATCTAATTGAACGCTTAGCAGCACCCAATATTTGATCCGTACCTTTGCTCGCGGCGTCACTTGCTGCTTTGCTACCATTCGCCAACATGCCTTGAATCCCGCTGCCGACTGAATATCCCGCCCAGCTCATGGCCCCTAGAAACAGCATCGGCAGCACGATGAACATCGCCCCCATCACATACTCGATCACCTGCGCGGTGACAGTCCCATCCATAAACCCGGATGTGGGCAGCGATAACAGCACTTGATTGGACGCCGAGACCTGGTTGTACAAGGTATCGAGCATGCTGGAGTCGACCCAACGAGCCAGTTCCCACCAGAAGCTCAGCATGTGTAAGGTGAACAGCGCGAACGTCACGGTCATGACGGTCTTCAGCTGATAGGTACTGACCAACAGAATCAGCGGCAAGCTGATGATGACGCCCATGATCAGGAAAGCCTGCACCATCGGCAGGGCGGCGCGTAGTGCATTCATCGCCGGGAAGTTGCTGAAGGAACCCAGTGCCAGCCCGGTATTGGTGGCCAGGTTATTGAGCCCCTGATTGATCGAGCCGCCTCGGGCACTGGAGCCATAGTCCTGGTACACCTGTCCGGGCGACATGGACATCGATTGCTGGCGCGGGCTGACCAACTCACGCAGGGTTGCATCCTCGATCTCGTTGCTCGAACGGCCAGTCAGGTACAGCGTGCCTCCGGTTGATTGCACGCGCAGTTTATCCTTCAGAATGGAAGGCACGCCGACACGAACAGCTTCATCGACAAAGACCACGCGTTCCTGATTGATCACCAGTGGGACCGCGAGCGGTAGGCGTTCCCAGTGCATCAGTTCGACGGCCTGCGCTGCAGCGCCCCATAGCATCAGTGTGAGGGTAAGTCCCAGGGTAGAAATCCGCTTCATGGCTCACCTCCAGGCAGGGAGATTTTTTGCGGCGTACCCTGATAGCAATCCAGTGCAAGGCCCCACTTATTGCGTTCAGGGTCCAGATCGAAACGCACCACCCGTAACGGATAACGCACGACCACCCGTTTTACCGGTTCGGCGGCGTAATACTCATCAGCGTTGAGGTCGAGTGTGACCAACCAGCTGTCGCGATCAAGTTGCTTGACCCGCAGTTCCGGATCTTCACTGTAGCCTCGGCCTAGAATTTCGTAGACGCCACGCACCCGTTGATGCAGTTCGCCGGCGGCCTTGCGATACTCGTAGTCGCCTTCGAGGAAGGCCTTGCAGGCAGGTGTCAGGTAGGACTGCAAGCCATAGATGGCGCGGCGATAATCCTGCTCGCCATCCGAGGGCCAGCGGTTGAGTTGGCCAAAGATGTACAGGGCAAAGGCATACACATTCTCTGGAGGAACATCCCACCACTTGCGCGTGCTGCCCGCGCGCAGATCAGGGGGGACATGCACGGTCAGATCGGTCGGTGCTGAGCGCCAGCCATACCATAGTCCGGCGCTGAGTAGAGCGAGCATCACTATCGCCAGACGCAGGCTGAAAATATGGGCCTGTTGGGCATCGACCTTGTTTCGAAATCGACTCATGGCTGCCACCGGGACAGGGCAGGGCGCAGTCGACGCGAACGGCGAACCGTCCAGGCGCCTGAGTGGAGAATCAAGCTTCCGCGTCTCAGGCGCCAGTGGCTGGCGAGTATCCATTCGAGCTTGCGGTACAACCAGGTCTCGGGACGGGCCCGTTTGGCGCGACGCAGTAGTGTGCCCCCGATCAATAACACCACTGTCATGCCTGCGATCATGCTGGTCGGCGCCACGGCAATTGAGGCGGTGACGATCGCCAGAGGAACGCCCACCAGCAGGCCAATGACGGCGCCGGTGCCGAGGGCTACCCACATTTCATCATTGGTTAAACCGCGCAATACGGCTGGATCACGATTGAGTCGCTCTGGCAGAAAGACCAAAGTGCCGTCGGCAAGACGTTCGATAGTGTCGTTCATGCCAACCTCACAGAATCGCGGCAGCCTTGGTGAGAAACCAGATGATGATCACCACCAACAGGGCGCCGATACCGACTACCGCGCCGAGGTCTTTCCAGGTCTTGCGCTGGTTTTGGACATCGGCGAATACGGTCAGGGAATGCCAGGCCACGCCGAGAAACGCGAGCAGGGCAATCAGTAGACCTAGTAAAATGCCGCCGTCGTAGGCGTAGTTTTTGATCGTCTCGATCAGCCCGGAACCTTCGCCTCGGGAAGGCGCCTCCATGGTCGGTAGTTCGGCAAAAGCTAGGCCTGGACCAAGCACAAGCAGCAGACCGATCAAGCGTTGGCTTGTACGATCACGCAGGTTGTTTTTGAGAGGGACAAGGCACTTGAGCATGATGGCGATCTCCGATGTTAGGACAGGGTGAAGAACATCAAAATCAGCAAAGTGAGCAGTACGCGCGCAGCGCTGCCGCCGAAGGCACCAAATCGCACGCTTCCTGTCGCCCAGCCCCGGTAAGCCGTCCACATCACCCATGCGCACCAAAGCAACGCCAGGACCAGAACTATGGAGATCCAAAGCGTCGAACTGCTCTGTGTCGAAAAACCGGAGGCGTTTTGAAAGGCCGCGGTCTGAGCGTCAGTCATGCTCATGGCGATGGCTCCGCAGACGGGATATCACGTCGGTAATCACCGACTATTTCACGGGGATCGCGAGGTTGCGCTCGAGAGGGGGACAAATAGCCCTGTACACCTTGACGAATGCGTTGGATGTCTTGAGTTAGGAGGGGATAGTCGAAGTGATAACGCTCGGTTGATTCAGCCGAGCTAGCTGTCTGGGCTCTTGCCGCAAGATGTTCGATGGTGTCGAGTTGCTGCAAAATCAGACTCAACTGATCCTGTTCATGAGCAGATGCGGCATAGCTGCCACTATTGAGCGTGGTCAGTACGAGCAAACAGCAGATTCGGCAAAATACAGTTGGCATGTGGATAGCCCATTTGGTTATGGGTCTAGCATCCAACTGACGAATAGGGCTCAGCAGTAAAGAATACGAAACACGCTACGTCATTTTATTTCGATACAGGCACTGACCATGTAGCGAGCTTGATTACCGTATCGAGGCTAAGTCGCGGAGAAAAGAAGTGATTGGAACGCAAATACGATCTCGATTTATCAGCGTCTACCGAGGTCGGTTGCAAATGAGTAGCCAAATGAGAGCAAATACACAGCTTTCAGCAGATCTGGCCCAGTCGCGTCGTCTACATCGATTTAACCGATACTACGTCCACGTACTTGTACTTCTTCCTGGCAGCCTTCACAGCCTCCTGCTCAGCAAGCAACGAGCTCAACGTATCGGCCTCGTGAATCAACTCGATCATTTTTCCCTCAAACTCGTTCCCAACCCGAAGCGTGACCCTCAGCCTAGGCGTAAATGCTTTCGCCACTTTCTTCTTCGCTGCTGGAGCGACCATCGGCTTCGCGAGCATAATTTCTTCTACAGGATCATTTACTAGAGTCGCGGGCACCTGCTCTTCGGGCTGAGGCGTACCGAATAGAGCACGACGCATTTCTTCTTCAGTTAATTCAGAGTTCATAGAGCATCTCAAAGTGGAACGGTAATCAGCTCCATGAATTTTACTACGATAGCTGCGCCAGCGTGTCCTCTGGAAGCATGCTTGACCATTGGGAATTTGCGCTATGTGCTCGCAACATTTCAACGTGGTAATCGATGTGCAAGCTTTTGCAAGCTTTAGTCAGTTTTTGCGTTTATCAGGCGGTCAACACCATATGTTACCGCATCTACTGCATTAGAGCCGTGACTATACCGGCTGCCGAGAATTGCGATGTAGCGCAGATAACGATGCCGTGAGAGTTGTGGCATAGTCGTTCCCAGACTGATGAGGCCTCTAGTGAGTTTTAGAGCCTAACCGGCCGGACAGGACATCTGCTTGTCTGGTCTACTCGGCATATTCAAGTTGGTGTCCGGACACTCACTCGATTGGAGCGTCCACGGATATGCATTAAGGATATTAAGGAATCGAGATCGATATCCTGAATCGCACAGCGTTCTCAGTTAGGACAGGCGCCGGTGCCACGCGCCCACGCTCCAGCAGTGATCGCGATCTCCGCTGCCAATTGATCGATAACTCGCTGGTGTGCTATCACGAGGCTGTTCAATTCTATCCCTGCTGTTTCACGGATTTGGCTTGCGCAGGTCAATGTACGGCGCTGCTGCGAGTCCCCGCGCATTCCCAGGCTCCATACCACATCGACCAAGGCATATTGGCCCGGTAGCGAGTCGAAGCGCCGCACATCGGCTTGCAATGACAGCACCGGGCGTTGTGCGTCCTTTGGCAATCCGGCTATGTCACGAGTGCCCAGGTGGCGCTCTAGGCGATCCGTCAGGGCATCGTGGAACTCGTCCGCCAATGGCGCACTCCAGCGATCGTTTTCCAGAATCACTAGGTTTCCGCGGTTCTGGCGCACAACCAATTGCGGTTGGTCGACCTGAACCGGCATATGCACTCCCAGCATTTCGAACTGGAAGGGCGGTTTGGCCAAGCGCGTCGGGGCGCTTGGAGCGGCGTCCTGCAACGTGTAGTAATGGGCTGCCGGCGAGCTGCACGCACTCATGCCCATGCTCGCGGCTAGCATCAAGGTGCGTTTGATCATGGTTGAGCTTCCGGTTGGACTTCACGTGAATTACTAACAGGGCTGCGGTAGGCGTCCGGCTCCCCTTGATTGGTGCGACCTCGAATTAGCGCCTCGGGGTTGCGGCTGAGGAAGTCGGTAAGTACGCGCACCGAGCGCGCTGTGCGCTGTACCTCGTTCATTGCTTGGCTGAGTTGCTGGCGCTCGGGCGAGTCCTCGGCAAACGTCGAGTTGGCCGCAGCGAGCGTTTTCTGGGTCTGTTGTAGCGTACCTCGCACTTGCGGCAGAACGTCGGAATTGACTTGGCGCAAGGTTTTTTGCATCTCGCTCAGAGTGCCATTGAGGTTGTTGGCGATTTCGTCCAGCGGCAGCTTGCTGATCTTATCGACCACGGCCTGCAGTTGTTCCTGCACCTTGTCCAAGCTGCCGGGAACCGTAGGTATACGCAGCGGCCGGGCCGCTGTGTCGAAGACCACGGGAGCCGCGTTGGGGATGAAGCTCAGCGATATATACAGCTGGCCGGTGATCAAGTTGGCGCTGCGTGCCTGGGCGCGTAGGCCTTGCTTAACGAAAGCGGACAGTAGCTGAGCCCAGCGTTCATCTTCCTCTGTGCCCATCTGCTTGAGCAGCTTCTCGTGTGCCTTGCCCAGGCGATCCGGGTAAATCACGGCGCCAACCACGCTTGGAAAGCTCTTGGTCTTGGCGTCATAGTCCAGGTTGACCGACACCACCCGACCGATATTGACGCCCATGAACTCCACCGGTGCATTTACCGTGAGCCCCCGCAGAGACTGGTTGAAATTCATGCTGATGTAGCGTGGATCACCGTCAGGCGGCGCTAGCGCGGTTTCTTGGTCGGAGAACAGGTCGAAACGCGAGCGCTCCGTGGCCGGTGTCGCGTTGGGACTGTATTTGGGTTCTATGAACGCGACGCCGCCAGCCAAGATCGTCGACAGAGATTCGGTGTTGACCTTCAGGCCGCTGGCACCCACGGTCAAGTCTATGCCGCTTGCGTTCCAGAAGCGCGTGTCCGTGGTGACGAACTTGTCAATG
This sequence comes from Pseudomonas sp. MH9.3, assembly GCF_034354675.1. NCBI lineage: Bacteria > Pseudomonadati > Pseudomonadota > Gammaproteobacteria > Pseudomonadales > Pseudomonadaceae > Pseudomonas > Pseudomonas sp. MH9.3. The sequence continues at coordinate 5,607,820 of NZ_CP133785.1, forward strand.
GGTGCATGGACGAAGATCTCCACATCGACCCCCTTGCCATCCTCGGCTAACTGGTAGGAAATAACTTGGCCCACTTCGATACGCCTGTAGTAGACCGGCGAGCCAATGTCCAGCGAACCTAGATCCTCGGTATGCAGGGTAAAGCGCTTGCCCTGTTCACCGTAGGTTATCGGCGGCGGTGTTTCTTTACCCACGAACTCTTTCTTGCGCGCTTCGGCGCTGCCGGCGTCGGCACCGATGAACGCGCCGGAGAGCAGGGTATCCATGCCAGAAATGCCGTTGGCGCCGATCCGCGGGCGTACTACCCAGAACACCGAGTCCTCTGCGGTAAAGCCTTCTGCGGATTTGTTCAGGTCGACATTGGCGACTACGTGGCTGCGATCATCGCTGAGCGCAATGGCAGTCACCTGGCCGATCACCACGTTCTTGTATCGGACTTGGGTCTTGTTGGCCTCAATGCCCATGGCGGTCTGGAAGCTGATCTCGATCTGCGGGCCGGCATTGAGAACATCGCTGATAAGCATCGAGGCGCCGACTAGGCTGGCGATGATCGGCACGATCCACACCAGCGAGACATTGAAACGACGCGTCTTGACGACCGGCGCAGCGGCAGGAGACTCAGGGGTGGAGCGTGGACTATCAGACATCTTCAACCTCTACATCCCAGATGAGCCGGGGATCGAAACTCATGGCGGCCAGCATGGTGAGCACCACCACCAGACCGAAAAACACGATACCCAACAAAGGATCGATGGAACTCAGGGAGCGGAACTGCACCAGTGCGGCCACCAGAGCCACGACCAGTACGTCGAGCATCGACCAATAGCCGATCAACTCTATTAATCGATACAAGCGCGCGCGCTCGCGCATGGCAAAGCGACTTTTGCGCTGGCAGGTCACCAGCAGCATGCCCAAGCTCATGAACTTCATGCAGGGCACAACCATGCTAGCGAAGAAGATCAACACAGCTATGTCCCACGAGCCACCATGCCAAAACTCGATGACACCGCTCATGATGGTGTTCTCGCTGACGTTGCCAAACATATTGGTGCGCATCACTGGCAGCAGGTTGGCAGGGATGTACAGGATTAGCGCGGTGATCAAAAGTGCCCAGGTGCGGGCGATGCTGTCGGGCTTGCGTGCGTGAACAGTGGAGTGGCAGCGCGGGCACTGGTTTTCGCCTGCCTGACAGATGTGCCCGCAGGTATGACAGAGCACCAAGCCCAATTGCCGCGCGTACGCCGGAAAGCTCATCGCAGCTTTCCTTCCAGGTCATCCCAGAGCCGGCGAATGCCCTTGCCTGAGATCAGTATCAATAGCACCGTGACCATGCCCAGCGCCCAAAGCCCGACGCCGGAGTGCACGTCAAGCATGCCCGCCAGCTTGACGATCGCCACCAGGATGCTGAGCAGACAGACTTCGAGCATGCTCCACGGGCGCAGGTGTTCCAGTGCCCGCATACACCGGCGAAAGCCAGGTGCTGCGCGTCCGGCCGTGGCAAAACCGAGCAGCCAGCACAACAGGCATATCTGCAGCAGCGGTGCAAGAATGATAGTTAGTCCGGTGACCGCGGCCATTAGAGTGATGCGACCCTGTGCCAAAGCTTCCACCGACGCCAGTAGGGTAGCCTGGTTGGTCAGGCCCTCCATGCCTATGGTGATGACTGGAAAGGTATTGGCGAGCATGAACAGCACGGCCGCGGTCAGAGCGAGCGCAAACAGCGCCTGGATGCTCAAGCGATGGCCACGTTCTAACACCGCGCCACAACGCGTGCATTCGGCTTTTTGACCATGGCCCAAGGCTACAGATTCGAACAGCGAATCGCAGTGTTCGCAGATGATGCGACGGTAAGACGTGTTCGTTATGCAATCTGCAGGGATGACGTTTTGCGTTGAGTGGCACGCACTTTCCGTTAAGTTACTTCTCATTTTTTAAACCATCGGTCTTAGCAAGTAACGTGTGTAAATAACAACGCTGCAGTTCGAATAAACGCCTAGCATACGTAGCGTGTTCGTCCCGCATCCACCATAATTCTTCTTTAGAAGTGGAGTTTTTTGAAAGGTGAGCAGCTAAACCAAGTTCATCTAAGACCCGCTCGCCAAATGCTAATTGAGCTATTAACTCGCTAAGATGGCAGAGAACGTCGTTACTATCATTTGGCAGAGTTTGAAATGGTTCTCTCAGAATGGTCTGCGCGTTGACACGTTTCGCAAGCTCGGGATAGTTTGTTGGCCCTGAAAGGATGGAGAGGTGATCAGACAGGATTAGTCGATTTTGGAAAAAAACCTTATTGACTCTTGCGCATTCAAGGCAGAGCTGAGGTATATGTGTTTGTTGAGAAATAATCATGGAGTGATGGGTTATCTTCATCGTCACCTGAATGATCACAGCTAGACGTGATAGATACCATTCTTTTTGAATTATGACTGCCACAGGATTATCTCAGTTAAGTTATTGAAACAGCCGCCGGCTTTTTGATTCAAGCAATTACGCAAGCTTCAATTTTGCAAATGGATATCCATGTGTGCAGATGCAGCAATCCAAAGCAGTCGTCATCTGACCCTAATTTTTCAAATATACGCACGGTCTTCGCCGGCGTTTAAGAGGTTTTCAACACGGAGCAATCACTCTAGGTCGCATTAAAGATACAGCTCAGTACCATTATCTGTCAAGGGCTATGGTTGTGGGGTCGGCGATATCGGTCAGCAGGCAGCCTATTGCCTGCTGACCGCTGACAGGTAGATGATCTGCACATATGGCATAATTCGTTTTTTACATCTCACAGAGGCTGGAAAGGGGACAAAATGAGCGGTAAAGATTATGATAATCATGACAGGCCTATACCTAGGCCCAAGCTTGGAAGGCCCAAGGCTTCAAACGTCGCAGAAATAAATTTGCGGATTCTAGATGCGGCCACTCAACTTTTTTTAAATCAAGGTTTTAGCAGGACGGCGCAAGATCAGGTGGCTGAGAACGCACGTGTAAGTAAGACTACTTTATATAATCGATTTCCGACGAAAGAAGTATTGTTCGACGCTGTAGTTCAGAGCTGTCTTGATAAATTTTATGAGCCGGTTACGTCTGGGCAGATTCAAGGAACCGTTGAAAGCAAGCTAGTGAAAGTTGGAGAAGTGCTGGTTGAGTCAAACCTCACCAATTTCGTGATTAGACTTATGCAAATGATACTTGCAGAAACCATGCATTTTCCACGGTTGACTCGTGATGCATATCAGCGGGGACTCAGCGAGGGGATCAAGAGCGTTGCGGAAGTCCTAGCATCAGGTGAGCAAGCCATCTCCGAAAATTTGGCAATTGAGATAGGCAGACGATTTGTCGAAATGGCGTTGCATCCGCTATTTCTGAGCGCGCTCTTCAATAGCGACTTAGACTCCTTGCGCATTAAATCAATTAACGATATCGCGCAAGTGTCCCGGATGCTGGCCTGGGACGCCGATCAAATCGAAATTGATATTGCCAAGTGACTGCTGTTTAGAGTTTGCCCCAGGCACATCTCGGAACTGATCTTCCGAGATAGAGGCCATGCCGTCGGGGCCTGAGCCCTTCGGCATGAAATGATAATGATACCAGCCTGTACTTTTTGTAGGTAGCGTCTATGAACTGTCTTATCGTCTGTTTTCCCTAGGAAAAATCGATTGTCAAGATAAAAAACTCTCTACAGATAGTGCGAAATTCATGATGAAAAAAATTTGCTGGCTTCAGCTTTTTTGAGGGTTCCTCTCAGTTGACTGGGACAAGCAGGTTCAAAGATTCTCAAGTAATTGTATTAGAGAACAAGGATCCTGATATAGCGCTCATCCCTCATTTGAATTATCAGCACTTCACGAAAAGCAGAAAGAGTGGGAGATACGGCTTCTTCCCACTACGAGGCTGATCCGACTGTATAGTTTGTCGGTCACCCTTACATGGCGCGGTGATCGACTTACTAGCTTTCGGCTCTCTGTAAACACGGATGATTGGTTTGGGTGAAGGTACAGTCAGCGGGAAAGCGGTGGCGATGATAGAGTGGGTTATTTTCTGTCATCGCCCGCCATCGCGCATCAAATTCCAGATTCCGTTAAGTTGACGATGCCGCCTGGTCCTCCGAGATTCCTATGGTTTGATCTTGAACAGCCGCTGCGCATTGCCGGACATGATCATCTCCTTTTCCTCTGCGGAAATCGGTGCGTTGCGTATCCATTCGGCACCGATCTCCGACGATTCGTAGGGATAGTCGATCGCAAACATGACACGATCTGCGCCAAGAGCTTCGATCGCAAATTTGAGCACTTGATCCCAGAACATTCCGCTCGTCGTGATATGGATGTTCGATTTAATGTATTCGCTCGGCTTTCGCTCCAGCTTGACCATGCCCGGCGGAACCTGACCTTGGGACATCATCATTTTGTAGATGTTGTCGAAGCGAAATAGCCAAAAGGGCAATGACTCGCCCATATGGCCCAAAACGACCTGTAGTTCGGGGAACCGATCGAACACTCCCCCCAACACCATGCGAGTGGCATGGAGGCCAGTTTCGGCGGCAAATCCCCATATCGCGCCAGAAAGTCCATAGGGCATCATTGGTTTGCACATGTCGCCGGACGGAAAGGTCGGGTGAATATAGACAGGAGCCTGACAGCGCTGGGCTGCCTCGAGAATAGGATCAAACTTCCGTTCGTCCAGATATTCTCCATTTGTGTGCGAATTAATGATAATGCCGTGCATTCCCAATTCGGTCATTGCACGTTTGACCTCGTCAGCAGCCCGCACGGGATCCTGTGGCGCAATGGCGGCCAAACCGGCAATGCGCGTCGGATACTGCCGGATCAAGCCGGCCAAATAATCATTCGTTTGTTTGGCCAAACTCGTCCCAAGGTCGGCGTCGAATAGCTGAACACCTGGGCTCGTCAACGACATGAGGTGCATATCGACACCGTTCGCATCCATGTTTGCGAGACGCGTTTCAACGTCGCAAAGACCTCTGGCCGCTTCCGGCTTCGTCTGGAAATAGGCGGCATAGCGCACGTTGTCAGAAGTGCTCGTCGAAGCGAACTTGCCAAGAGCTTCCAGATATTCCGGAGTGGCGAAAGCCTCCTCGGTCGCGATCATGTGCATTTTTGGCTCCTCAACCATTTTTCCAAGCTCTCTTCGAAAAGGCCATCGCCAGCTTGCAGCCGGCAAGAGTTCGAAATTCCTGTCAGCTTACAAGTCCGAAATACTGATGGTATAGCATGATGTGGGTTAAGGATGCATGTAGAAACCGGTCACAAGGGAATTTCGAAGGGAAGGTGGCGTGGAATTAACGGGGCTGGGCATCGTCAACTTAAGTCGGTATGGCCAACGCGCAATTTCCGTGACAACACCGGGCTTTTACTAAATTCCGGACGGGGTACATGAACAGGCGATCCGGCCCAATAGAGCTGGATATCTGCTCCAGCCAACTGCACCCAATCCCAGGCTCGCCATATCGGCGGGCCTTTTTCATTTCTGGAGTAACAATGGACCCGACCGACCTCGGCCCAGGCACAGCTACCTGGCTGGGCGGCACGGGCAGAACCCTACTGGGTGGCTTCCTCTGGTTGAGGAAATTCCTCTCCCAGGATGCGACCGACCGCGCGATGGACAACGCCGATATCGGCACCGTCCGCAGGCTGAACGAACTGCTCGATTCGGAACGCCAGGCCCGCAAAGAAGCCGAGGCCCGAGCCGACCCGTTCGCCAAAGAACGTAACGAGCTGGCTGCCGCTGTTGGCCGTATGGAAAGGAAGATCGAAGCCCTGACTGGGATAACCACGCGGTGGTACAAGGAACCTGCCGCCTATTGTGAGTTCGACGCATGTAAAGAGCGCGAGCCCTAATGCTTCGATGCGTTTCACGCGCAGTCGATCCTGTGGTCGATGTCGGTAGCGCCGAAGCAGGTCCCACCAGAGCGCAAATAGGGCTTCGTAGAGCAGGGCGCGCCACCACCGCAGGTAAGGTCGTGCGGATTCGAATGCCTGCTGCCAGACTTCGAAACTACCCAGCGCAGCGCGGCCGATCCATGCGACCAGTGCGGCGGTCACCGAAACCGCGTTAGCCAGGGTGATTGCGGTGTTTGGTGCGGCGAAGCCGCACTGTGCTTATCTATTTGCCAACCGTCGTGCCACTCGCATGAAGGTTCTAGTCCACGACGGCTTGGGTATCTGGCTGGCGGCTCGCCGGTTGAATCAGGGTAGGTTCCACTGGCCAAGCATTCGCGTGGTGCACTCCGATGAAACACAGGTACAGGTGCTCATGCCGGGCGCGAAGAAAACCCATCGTGGCTAAGTCTGGGCCTACGCGACCACCGCATCAGCCGATATCAGCGCAGTGGTGTACGACTTCAGCCCAAGCCGCTCGGGCGAGCATGCGCGCAACTTCCTGCAAGACTGGAAAGGCAAACTGGTGTGCGACGATTTTGGTGGCTACAAGGCCAGTTTCGCATTGGGCGTCACAGAAATCGGTTGCATAGCCCACGCCCGGCGCAAGTTCTTCGACCTGCATGCCACGAACAAGAGCGCGCTCGCAGAGCAGGTACTGCACTCTATCCAGTTGCTATACGAAATCGAAAGTGAGATCCGCGACCTGAAGCCAGATTTACGGCGACGAATACGGCAAGAAAAAGCCGTCCCCGTGATGGATAGGCTGCACGCCTGGATGATCGCCCAGCGTGAGCTTGTGCATGATAGCGCGGCCATTGCCGAGGCTCTGGATTACAGCCTGAAACGCTGGCCAGCATTGTCACGTTATCTGTATGACGGCGCGGTGCCTATTGATAACAACCACATCGAGCAACAGATCCGGGCATGGGCTCTTGGACGCAAGAATTGGCTCTTCGCCGGATCGTTGCGCAGCGGCAAACGCGCGTCGGTGCTGATGAGTCTGATCCAGTCGGCGAAGCTCAACGGGCATGACCCATATGCTTACTTGAAAGACATTCTGGCTCGACTGCCAACACAGCGTGCACGTGACATCGCCGAACTGCTGCCGCATAAATGGGCTACGCAGGTGATGTGAATCTGAATGCATCCTCTTGGACGAGCCGTCAGTTGCATTGAACTACGATGGGTAAATATTGATTAGGGGGTTTACTTTTCAAAGACGATTCAATATAAATTTAATCGCGGCGCACACTCACTGTTGTGCCCTTTGATATTAACAGGAGGATGCTATGTCACCGTTAAACGTGATGAAGTTCTAAACGATCAAACTGTCACCCCCTCGCTCGAAAACCTTGAAACACGCTGGTCTCAACGTTGGCAGCTCGAAGGCACGTACGCCTTTGACCACACAGCCCAACGCGACGCTGTGTTCTCCATTGATACACCCCCGCCGACGGCCTCAGGCTCGTTGCATGTCGGTCATGTCTTCAGCTATACCCACACAGATATCATCGCTCGATTCCAGCGCATGCGAGGTAAGGCTGTGTTCTACCCCATGGGGTGGGACGACAACGGCTTGCCTACCGAACGCAGGGTCGAGAATTTCTATGGCGTACGTTGCGACTCTCTGGCAGCTTATCAGCCTGATTTCAGGCCACCTGAGCCCATTCCAGTAAAGCGAGGTGACTTTACTGTCATCAGTAGGCGCAACTTCATCGAGTTGTGCCACGAACTGACAGCCATTGATGAGCAAGCGTTCCGTGCACTCTTCGTGCAACTGGGCTTGTCCGTTGATTGGAGCCTTTCATATGCCACCATTGATGAGCGCTCTCAACGAGCGAGTCAGCGCGCTTTGCTTCGTAACTTTCAGCGTGGCGAACTTTATAGCCAGGAAGCTCCATGCCTGTGGGATGTAACGTTCCAGACGGCCGTGGCTCAAGCAGAGCTTGAAGAGCGCGAGGTCGCTGGTGCGTATCACGAACTCAGCTTTGAGACGGCTGATGGCGCCGCATTGAGGGTTGCTACCACTCGGCCTGAGCTACTGATGGCATGCGTGGCGCTGGTGGCTCACCCGGACGACGTTCGTTATCAGGCGCGGTTCGGACAATCCGTGCGCTCGCCGATTTTTGACTTGGACGTACCGCTGCTGGCACACCCGTTGGGTGATCCTGACAAGGGCACCGGCTTGGTGATGGTCTGCACCTTTGGCGATCTTACCGATGTGATTTGGTGGCGAGAGTTGCAGTTGCCAACGCGGTCAATACTGGGAAAAGATGGGCGCCTGTCGCTTGAGACTCCCGCCTGGTTGACGACACCACGCAGCCGACAGGCCTATGCAGGCTTGGCCGGGCGTAATTTGTCCCAGGTTCGTAAGCAACTCGTGCCGATGTTGCGCGACTGCGGCGCTATGCGAGATGAACCGCGACCGATTCAACACGCTGTGAAGTTCTTTGAAAAAGGCGACCAGCCTTTGGAAATCATCGCCACTCGGCAATGGTACTTGCGTAACGGCGGACGCGACGCGAGCCTGCGGGACGTGTTGCTTGCCTCTGGTCAGACGTTGGACTGGCATCCACCGCACATGCTCAGGCGTTACGAGCATTGGGTAAGTGGTTTGAATGGTGATTGGCTAATCAGTCGTCAGCGCACGTTCGGCGTGCCGATTCCGTTCTGGTATGGCCTGGATGCACAAGGCGAAGCCGACTACAGCACGCCTATTATTGCCTGCGAGGAAAGCCTGCCAGTTGATCCGAGCCTGGATACTCCGCCAGGGTTTCGACCAGAGCAACGTGGGCAACCGAATGGTTTCGTCGGCGAACAGGACATCATGGATACCTGGGCCACCAGCTCGCTGACGCCTCAAATCGCCGGAGGGTGGGGAGATGACGACGCATTGTTCGCCAAAATATACCCCATGGATCTCAGGCCTCAAGGTCACGACATAATCCGGACCTGGCTATTCTCGACAATGGTACGCAGCCATTTTGAGCACGATTGCGTGCCATGGCGCAATGTCGCGCTCTCTGGGTGGATCCTTGATCCCGACCGTAAGAAAATGTCTAAATCCAAGGGTAACGTGGTAAACCCTCAAGCCTTGCTCGACCAGTATGGAAGTGACGGTGTGCGCTACTGGGCAGCCTCAGCGCGGCTTGGCAGTGATACTGCTTTTGAAGAACAGCAGATGAAGATCGGTCGCCGTTTGGCCGTCAAGCTGTTCAATCTATCAAGGTTGGTTCAAGGCTTTGCGAAGGATGACTCTGCGGATATCGACCAACCGCTGGATCAGGCCATGCTTAAACGCTTGGACGGCGTAGTCCAGGACACTACGTTAGCGCTGGAGGCGTACGACTATAGCGTCGCGTTGTCGCGTATCGAAGGGTTCTTCTGGTGGTTTTGCGATGACTACGTCGAATTGGTCAAGCGTCGTGCCTATCGACCAGAAGGCCATTCGGCCCGTAATGCTTTTGCACATGCACTGAGCGTGCAGCAGCGACTGTTTGCGCCATTTCTGCCATTTGTGTGTGAAGAAGTCTGGCAATCGTGGAATTGCGGCTCAGTGCACAATGCGTCTTGGCCGCAAGGGGATGGTTCTCCAGACGCGTCTATCGAAAGCTTATTGATGAGTGTTAGTGCCGTGCTATCTGCGATTCGCAAAGCAAAATCTGACGCCCGCCAATCCATGAAGGCTTCGGTAGCACGTGTTGAACTGGTTGACAGGGCTGCGCAGCTTGAAATGATAAAAGGCGTTCGCCAAGACTTGATCGAAGCAGGTCAGGTTGAGGCTTTGGTGTTTATAGAGGGAACTGAGCAGCAGGTCGGTGTATGGCTGAAGTGACATAGACTTAAGGTAAGTCAATTCGCGGGGCGATCAAGGAGATCGCTTCGCGAGCACGTCTATAGTCGTCCCTCAACACTTGGTTCATATGCCAGATAGAAAATATGGTGTTGTGGTTTGACCTGCAACCAGATTACATTCCGTCAGACATCTCAGTAGTCAGAACTCCTGCCTGCCTAGGTTGCCGTCAGAGTTTTCGCCTTGGGTGGGTTTACCAACCGCTTACAGGTTGTCTGCGTGGACGTGGATCTCGAGAATCCAGTCGACCCTCGCGTTGAGTTCCTTCACCTTCGCAATCAGCTTGTCGGCAGACGTTGTGGCGGGGGATAGTGCCAGATCTTCTATGAGGTACGTTTTAGAGCGTGTCAATTTGGGCATTGATAATCCCTTCGTTGTATAGTCGAGTTCCATTGGGAATGCTCAGCGCGATATAGAATCCTTCACTGATTAGTTTTTTTGCCTCCTCCAGCGCCTCAGAAAAGGTTGGGTAGCTCATGGCGTGCGTAACCGCATCTGGCCCATCTGTTGAAAGAATTGGAGTGTTAGTGGAGGGTGAAATTGTGTGGACGAAATATACGTCCTTAACTGCTCGGCCTATTGTTTTATCTATATCCTCAATGCTGCTGCAAATAGTGCGGTTACTGTCGATAATGAAAGCTTGCATCAATGGATGGTCGTGGAAATACCAGGAAGCCTGTATAAAAGCGTCTGAGTTTTTCAGATAAAACTCTTGACGTATTTCGGCATGTTCTTCAGTGTTCGGAGTTCGATAAAATCCGAGGGGGGCAATGACTAAAGTGATCGGTCCATGATCAGCAGATTTTATATCGCTCGGCATGAGGCCATTGATTTTTTTTATCATTTTTTCTGGAATTGGCTTCTTTCCTGCCTCCCAGTGCTTAATAGTATCTATCGAAACACCAAGAGCGTCTGCCACTTCCGCTTGGGTTAGACCTAGTGTCTTGCGGCCAGCTTTAAAAACATTTCCAGGAATTGACATTTGTATAATCCTTTTGTGTTTAGTGTTTTTAGTATATTGTTCTCTAGATGAAAATCAAGCGAATACTTTAAAGGCTTATCGTTCGGTTGTGGGCTTGACGTTCATGAGTTAATGCTGTTGGTGGAGGCTCGGTGGTATAGGTGTTTTGAAAGTTGTATACAACGCTGGAAGCCCGGATGGCTTCGCTAATAAATTCGTTCTTATCCCGTTGTTATAATTTAAATAGTTTTGCACGCGCGCCGCTGTCAAAGTTTGGTGCATGGCCGGTGGCGCGGTGCGTGGCGTGAAGAAGTGCTCGCGGAGTCTCTGGCCTGATGAAGGCTTATAGCCATGGCGCTCATTAGGAATAGTTGTCCGCGTGCTCAGGCTGATAGCGCTGGTTATACTTTTCGAGCCTAGAACGTTTCGCCGGTTCAGTCGGTGAGGAGGTGGCGGGTGTTGACAATGCCGCGACTGTCTAGAGGCGGATATGATGTTAGGGCCAAACCTATTGCATAGGTTGTAAAGTCTGATGGCGCTCGGCACTTGTTTGTTGGAAAATGCTGGGCGTCGAATCCATACGTTACCGTTATCTTCCAAGGGCAAGGCATGACACCTCATGGATAAACTTGATAGGGCAATACTGGACATTCTGCAGAAAGACTGCACACGGCCGGTAGGTGATATCGCGGAGCAGATCGGCTTAGGGAACACGGCCTGTTGGCGGCGTATTCAGAAACTCGAAGAGTCGGGCATTATCCGTGCTCGGGTGGCGCTGTTGGATGGCAAAAAACTGAATGTGGGTGTGGTCGTGTTTGTCTCCATCAAGACGACTCAGCACAATTCGGATTGGATTGAGGGCTTTCATCGCGCGGTGTCATCGATCGAGGAAGTTGTGGAAGTCTATCGTATGGCCGGGGATACCGACTACCTGTTGCGTGTGGCGGTGCCTGATGTGGCGGCCTACGATGCAGTCTATAAACAACTGATATGCGTTCCAGGGCTGTCGGATATCAGCTCAAGTTTCTCTATGGAACAGATTAAATATTCGACCAGTTTGCCACTTCGCTATGCGCCTTGATTCGCTGCATCCGAAGGCGGGGCAACCGGAGTCGCCCAACCTTCGCTGTTTTTTCAGGCGGTGCCGCCCACAACCAATTGATCAATCTTGATAGTTGGCTGACCTACGCAAACCGGGACGCTTTGGCCAGACTTCCCGCACGTGGCCCCGCCGTTGTCCAGCGCCAGGTCATTGCCAATCATGCTGATCATCTTCAGGGTTTGCGGACCTGAGCCAGTCAGGGTCACGCCTTTGACGGGGCGGGTGATTTTGCCATTTTCTATTAAGTAAGCCAGTTCACTCTCGAAGGTGAATTGGCCATTTACAATATCCACCTGACCGCTGCCAAGATCCGCCAGGTAGATCCCATTTTTCACACTGCTGATGATCTCTTCGGGACTGTGTTCACCGGCTAGCATGAACGTGTTGGTCATGCGTGGCATGGGCAACTGCGAATAGGATTCGCGGCGACCGTTACCCGTGTTGTGTTGCTTCATCAGCCGTGCGTTAAGGCTGTCATGCATGTAGCCCGCCAGAATCCCGCCCTCAATGAGCGTGGTGCACTGGCCCGGTTCGCCCTCATCGTCGATATGCAGCGATCCACGTCTGCCAGGTAACGTCGCGTCATCGACAATGTTCACCCCAGGGCTGGCAACGCGCTGACCGATCTTGCCGGAATAGATTGAGGTACCCATTCGATTGAAGTCCCCCTCGAATCCGTGCCCCATGGCTTCATGCAGCAACATGCCGGGCCAGCCCGGCCCGATTACTACAGGCATGCTGCCGGCGGGTGCGGCTTCTGCTTCCAAATTGACCAGCGCTGAATCGACGAGCCGACGAAGTTCTTGATCCACACGGGTATCGCTGAACAAACTGAAGTCGCTTCGACCGCCAAGAGATCCCCCGGAGCTTTCAAGACGTCCGTTCTGGTTGACAAAAACCCGCATTTGCAACACCAGCATGGGGCGTAGGTCTGCGGCCAATCGGCCATCGTGGCGCATCACCATGACCACCGAATGGCTCAACTGAAGGTGAGCCATTACCCGGCAAACACGAGGGTCCAGTGCTCGGGCCTTGCGATCGACAGATTGCAGCAGGGCTATTTTTTCCGCCGCTTCGCAGGCTTGCAATGGGTCGTCGTGTCCATAAAAGCCAGAGCGCTCCACTGCGCGGCCTTTCAGCTCAATACGCCCGTCGCCATGCATGGCGACTGTGCGAACCGATCGTGCAGCCTCCATCAGTTGCTGATGATCAATATGCTGCGAATAGGCAAAGGCTGTTTCATCGACATTTAATGCGCGCAGACCGAAACCCTGGTCGACGGAAAAACTACCGGCTTTGACTACCCCATCTTCCATCGACCAACGCTCTTCGCGGGTTGACTGCAGGTAGAGATCGGCATAGTCGACCTGATGTTCATGCACGCAGTCGAACACCCGGTGCAGGTCTGAGATATCCAGGCCATGGGGAGCCAGCAGTACGTCGCTGGCCAGTGCCAGATGATTCACTTGATTTAACGACATAGTAGGTCTTCCGTTGTAGGGCTACTGACCAGAAATTTGCATCTGTTCAATCAAAATAGAACCCGTACTGAATGGGCCTTGGCAAATGACGTCGCTGCCCACGGCAACGATTCCTTTGAGCATCTCCTTCAGATTGGCGGCAATGGTGATACCGGTGACCGCATGCTGAATCTCTCCGTTTTCGACCCAGAAACCTCGGGCACCACGGGAGTAGTCTCCAGAGATCAGGCGCACGCCGTTGCCCACCAGGCTGGTGACGAGCAGACCTGTGCCCAATTTGCGCAGCATGGCCGGCAAGTCGTCGTCGGCGCCGGTCATGTGGCTGCTTAGCAGCAGGTTGCAGGGACCGAAACCATTACCGGTAGGTTCCATACCCAGTCGTCTGGCGCCGTAGAGGGACAGTAAATATCCCTGGAGAACTCCGCCCTCGACCAGATACCGCTGTTGCGGAGCAATTCCGTCGCTGTCGAAGTTCATGCTGGCGTTACCGCCAGCCAAGTAGGGATCCTCATACAGACGCAGATGGTCGGACATGACAGGCTGGCCGATTTGGTCCTTGAGGAAGGTTGCGTTGGTGTACAGCGCCTGGCTGCTGATCGCTTGGGCTAAATGTCCGATAAGGCTGGTTGCAGTACGCGGGTCGAACAATACGGCACAGCGGCGGCTGCTTAACGCAGCTTGGTTTAAGTAGGCAACGGCACCCAGTCCGGCGTTCCTGCCGATCTGTTCCACCGAGGGTAGAGTGCGGGCATCAGTTGCCGACTCGGCCCAATGGTCTCGTTCGGAGTATTGGTCATTACGCGCCAGTGCGCTGGCGCCCAAGCTGTGGAACGATTTTGCAACACCTTGATTAAAGCCTTCACTGGTAGCAAGCAAGTAGTAGGACTGATGGCTGTTGACCCAAACGCCTTCACTTTGTACCGATCCACCGGCACTCTCCAGCCCGCTTTCCAGGCGTTGGGCCAAGCCTACGGCCTGATCCTCATTGATGTCCCATGGGTGGAACAGGTTCAGGTCGCTATTGGGTGAGCACAGCTGTTCGGAAGTGGCTGGACCGGCTGCGGCGTCCTCGCCGGTATAGCGGGCGATCGCACAAGCCGCTTTCACGGATTGGGCGAGGGTGTTCGGGCTCAAGTCAGTAGAGTTGACAGAGCCTCGATGCTTGCCAATGAACACCGTCAGCGAATAGCCGCTGTGGGTTTCCCGAACGCGCGACTGCACTCGGCTCTGGCGCATTGTTAGCGACAAGCCGCGACTTTGCGAGAGGCTAACCTGTGCATGGCTTGCACCTTGACCGCGTGCCAATTTGAGGATCTGTTCGGCGAGTTCCGCCAGGTAAGTGGGGCTGTTAGAAAATGCTGCAGTCATAAGACACCTCCGTTAAATTCAGTTGGGGTTGAATGGCGGGGCGCCGCGCAGGAGTGTTGCCAGGTGATCGCGCATGCAATCCAGAATGGGTTTCAGGCCTTGCAACTCGTTGTCAAAAAACACTGCTTCTTTAAGCTGATAGGCTTCGTTTTCACTGTGCCACTGGTCGCGGCAGGCTTGAAGTTCTTCCTTGCTGAACTCGCCGGAAGCGGTCTGTGATTGTTTTTCAGTAAACCAATCGTAGCGACGCTTTTCGGTTTGACGGTCTTCCAGTGTCCAGTTGCTGCGCTGTTGGCCGACTGGAAACACCAGGTTTCTAGCGATCCTGAAAACGAGTGTCCAGCCATCGGCATTGTTGGCCGTTGGTGGCGGCGATAGCGCCGAAATCAAGTCGGCAGTGCGGTGAACTGCCGGATCTTCGTGGTTGTTCAGCGTCTTCGCGCGCAAGACCAGGTCTTTGAAATCTTGCTCTGAGAGGGTGTTTCCTGCCAGGTAACGCTCGCATAGCCCCAACCATTCATTGCGCAAGTCATTGATCAAAGCAGACTCCGAAAGCAGGCCCGGCCAGTCAAACAGGGCTTCGCTCAAGAACGAGTGAATCAGACGCAGCGGCACATTGTTCAGATCCGCTCCCGGTTTGAGTGCATGCATGATCGGCTCAAGGTCAGCACTTTTGACTGGGCTAACGAAGTCCAGGGCGTTGGAGAAAGAAGCATGAAGGCCGGTCAAGCGCTCAAATACCACCGGGTCAGCCGAATGCACCCATGCGGCGCTTGGTGTACCCGAGCCTTCAATCCAATAGGAGTCATTGCTCGATTTAAGTTCTCCATGCAGCGCATGGGTTAACAAGCGGTCGCAGAAAAACTGTTTAAGTTGGGGGTCACCATAAAATGCCCCGAACAATGCCGTATCAGTCAGTGCTGGAGCTGGCTCGCTGAGCTGAACGTCAGACTGGGCCATCCACTCTTTAAGTTGTGTAAGCGTCTTGGTGCCAACCTCTCGGCTTATCTCTTTGCCGTCTTTAAATAGCAGCAAGGCAGGAATGCCGCGCACTCCAAAACGGGTCATCGCATCGGGGTATTTCTCGACGTCCATTTTCGCAACGGTGAGGCTTTCACTACCCAGCTCAGCCAGTTTGCTCAGAGTCGGCGCCAGCGCGCGACAAGGTGCACACCAGGGGGCCCAGAGGTCGAGAAGTACTGCGTTGCTGGCGCCGTACACCTCAGAGTCGAGGTTCTCTTCAGTTACGGTGATGATGGCAGACATGATGTGTCCTTATTGTGATTGTGTTAAATCGAGAGTGTGAGAGTGAAAGCGAGCCAGAGACTCACGGTGCGCAACGCTGATCAGAGTGCTATCTGGCAGTTGCTCAATCAGGGTTGTGTAGATGCTGTGCTCGGTTTCCGGGTCAAGCGCGCTGGTGGCTTCGTCGAGGAAAATGAAGCTCGGGCGTTGCAACAGTACGCGCGCCATTGCCAGGCGCTGCTGCTCACCACCCGATAGTGTTTGCTGCCAGCGTTCTCGAACGGTAAGGGAGTCGCTCAGTGCAGGCAGGCAGCAATCAATGAGTGCTTGCCGGCATTGATCATCCGTAAAGTCGCTACTGGCATGTGGGTAACAGAGTGCATCCTTCAATAAGCCCGTGGGGATGTAGCTTTTCTGAGGAAGGAAAAGCGACTGACGGCCCTGAGGAAGGCAGATCTGCCCCGCGCCGTAGGGCCATAAGCCTGCCAAGGCGCGCAAGAGGGTACTCTTGCCACTGCCGGAGCGTCCTTTGATTAGCCAACGTTCACCTTTTTCCACTGTCCAGCTATCAATCCGTGCCAGCGCTTTGCCCTTCGGAGTAAACAGACTCAACGCCTCGCAATGCAGGTAGGGTCCAAGGCTGTTTAGGTGGCTAATTTCAGTCTGTTGTTGGTCTACCTTGTTGATGGCCCACTGCAAATCGCGCAAGCGATTGGTGAGCCCCAGCCATTCAGTGAAACTGATATAAGTCTGAGGAAAAAAGGAAATGGTGCCGGAAAGCATGGTGTAGGCACCAAGGATGGCGACCATCTGTCCATAAGAAATCTTGCCTTCCAGCAGCAGCGGCAATGCGAGCAGTGTTGGTAGCAGGCTGAGTGAATGAGTATAAAAAGTTTGGCCAAGCGTCACGGAAAACGTGCGCGAGAGGATGCGTAGGGTATTTGCGCGGATACGGACGAATCGTTCAATCAGGGAGCGCTTTTCACGCTCTTCACCTCCGTAGAATGCAATTTGTTCGGCGTACTCGCGTAATTGCATACCTTGATGGCGGAAGTCCGCTTCAACCGTTTGCTTATGCATGTTCAAGCCGATCAGAGTCTTCCCGAGCCAGTGCGATATCAGTAACTGTAAAAATTGATAAAGGAAGACTGCATAAACCATGTAGCCGGTGATGCTGAACTGATGATTGAAAACCGTGAACTCAAGTGCTCCGGCGAGGTTCCAGAGCACAATGCTGTAGGTGACAGTACTGACAATCACGAGTGAGACTGAAGTGAGCAGGCTGATAGTAAGCTCTACAGTCTGCCGAATATCTTCGGCGATTCGCTGATCAGCATTGCTGATCAGTCCGTCACGCTCCAAGGCAAAGAAGTGAGCGTTACGTGTCCATTTGTCGAGGTGGACATGGGTCATCCAAGTCCTCCAGCGAAGGCCCAGGTATCCCGAAATGAAAGTACTGCCGCTAGGCAGCACTCCGATCACCACTCCCAACAACAGACTGAAGAGGAATAGAGGCTTGAGCGCTTGCCAGTCCAATGCCACCAGGGCATCGGTCAGCTTTCCCTGGTTTTCGTTTAAGGTGACAGCCCCAAAGGTACCGGCGAATGTGATGGTGAGGATGACGCTCAGCAGTCCTAACGCAAGCCATTTTTCACTGGAGAACCAGAAAGGCAAAAGCACCTGGCCTATGCTTGGGCGCTCAGCGATGGAATGCCCCGACATTGCTTCAGGCAAAGGTAGGCTGTGTCCGCCTATGGCGGACGTCGAAGAGGTCATGATCATTACTCGTTAGCGGCGTTACCGCAGTCAGTGACTGGGAGTGGCGTCGGTGACAAAATCAATTTTCGACAGTCCGCCTTTTTGCGCAGTGGACAGCAACTGAGCGACTCGCTCGTAGCGAACGGCTTTGTCTGCATAGACGCGCAGTACAGGCGGTGAGTCCTGTACCGCCGTTACTGCAACTTTCTGCGCCAGCTGGGCGTCATCCACAGGCTCCTTGTTCCACAGGATGCTGCCGTCAGCCGTGATGGAGACGTCTACGCTCTTGTCTTGCACGGCGATGGTCTGGGCTTCACCTTTGGGCAGGTCGACCTTGACGGCATTGTTGATCACCGGAAGGGTGATGATGAAGATAATCAACAGCACGAGCATCACATCAATCAAGGGGGTCATGTTGATATCGTTCAGCAAGGCATCGTCGCTGTCGAACTGTGAACCTTGAGACATGCTCATCAGGCTCTGCCTCCCTGTTTGGCCGTCATCACGGTGACCTTGCTATCGGCTTGAGCTTGCTCGTCGGCTGGGTCCACGCAAACCCGTGCGCCGGTCAGGAAGAAGGCATGCAGGTCATGGGCAAAGCGACTGAGCTGATGGACCGCGCCTTTGTTATGCCGGGCGATGGCGTTGTAACCCAGCACAGCCGGAATGGCGACGAACAGTCCGAAGGCCGTCATGATCAGCGACTCACCCACGGGCCCCGCTACTTGGGCCAGTGAGGCATCACCACTCATGCCAATGACCTTCAGCGCGTGATAAATACCCCAGACCGTGCCAAATAGCCCAACAAACGGTGCTGTGCTACCAATGGATGCAAGGATTGCTAATCCTGCCTGCAGCTTGGTGACATGGTCGTCCAGAACCTCTTTCAGGCAGCGGGCGAGCCAGTCGCTGAGATCAAAGCGTTGATGCAGCTGGGAGCTTCGCTGGTTCTGGTGAGAGTTGGCAGCGTGCCCGGCGATGGCCAGTTCCCGGAAGGGGTTGTACTTTTTCTGGCCAAGGCTCTTTACGCCTTCGACAAATCCGCTGGCGTTCCAAAAACCCAGCGCACGCTTTTTCATCCGTCCCAAGCGCAGCAATTGGACTGCTTTGATGAGAATCACGCTCCAGGACAATACGGACATGATCGTCAAGACGAACGCAATCGTTTTGGAGACGTAGTCGGCCTGTTGCCAGGCATAAGCCAATCCTAATTCCTGCATTTGATGTTACCTCTCAGGCTGATTTATTGATTCAAACGGAATGACACGGGTTGTACTGCGCGCACTGCGATAGCTCGGCCGCTTTCCATGTAGGGCGTGCATGAGGCGCCCATTACGGCTTTGCGTGCGGCCTCATCGAGTTCTTGATTGCCGCTGCTGCGGGCGATATTGGCGGACTGCACTTGACCTTGAGAGTCAATTTGCAAGCGCACCAAGACACTGCCTTCAACCTTCTGACGGCGAGCCTGGCGTGGGTACTCAGGAGCAGGTACGCGACAGCCGACGGTTTGCACATCCTTGGGGCCAGACGCCGGCAGATCGAGCATCTTCTCATTGTTGACGGGAGCTTCTCGTGGTGGGGCAGGTACCGGCGGCTTGGTCTCAACAACGGGAGGAGGCTCAACTTTAGGAACGGGTTTTGGTTTTGGTATTGGCTTGGGCTTAACAATGGGCTTGGGCTTTTCCACTGCAACCGTGCGCTCGGCTTTCTCGCTGGTTAACACCTGAGGCGCTGGTGGTATTGGAATGATCTCTGCCGGCGGAGGTGGCGGAGGGGCGACCATGGACACCCGAACACTGGCAGCAGGTGCAGTGGTCAGGGTGATTTCCCTGTTGCTGGACTGGGTAACCAGAAGGGCAAATAATCCTATGTGCGCGATCAGTACCGCGCCGGCAACCAATAGCAGACCGTATGGAAAGCGCTTGTGTTCTTTGGGCTGCGTTGGTTCCGCCTTCCAAGTCAGAGGGTCTACACCCTCTTTAATTTGGACGTTCAAGTTGGTCATGGTCGGCTTACTCTTCATTCTGCCCCCAAAGATGGGGTGCGGCGCCGCGCTTACGGACGGTGAGGGAACCGTTGCGGGTTTGCAGCGTTTCCAGGTCGCTGCTGATCAGCGCCAGCCCCATGGCTTGGCGCACGCTTAGGCGGCCATTGATTGGTTGGCTTTGGTAGTCGCGAGTGTTGTCGGGTTTGAACGACACAGTACAACCACTCGTACGGCCAATCAGCAGAAGGGTTTCACTCAGGCTGTGAGCTTCAATGTGAAATGGATAAGTAGCGTCTAATTCGCAACTCATCGCTTCGCGGCTGACGCAAAGCGACAATAATGCGACAGCCAAGCATAAAGGTGGGGCTATTGTGGCGAAGCGAATACGTTGAGCAGGTTTCACGGCGGCACACTCTTGTTATCTCTATAAGGTATGTGCAACCAGAAGATAAAAGTGACAGCGAGTGTGCGAGATTTTTTTTGAAGCGGGAGGCGGGAAGGGTCAGGATTTGGAAATGCTGACCCAATATCCACTGGTCCGGGTGATGACGACAGGCATCGTCTGGGCGAGGGATTCAAGGGCGTAGTCGGTATTGTCGAGCGGGAAAACTCCGCTAACCCTCAGCTTGGCAGCTTCCGGTGATACCCGGACGATTCCTGTGCGGTAATCGCGGAAGGCCTCGATAAGGGTTCCAAGGGGCTGATCATTGACTTCGATAAATCCGTTGAGCCAGGCGCTCTCTGAATTCACCGCAATCTGACGAGGGAAAATACCTTGGTTATTAAACAGTACTCCCTGGCCTGTAAGCAGTTGAGTGCTGAGGTTGCGAGCGTTGATCTGCGCGGCTTGCGAAAGGGCGGCAACCCGTGTGCCGTCGGATCTGACGGAGACGGTGAATGCGCCGCTGTGCATGCTGATCTCGCCATCGGCCGTGGTAATCACCAGCGGGGTTCGTGCAGGCTGGGCATCGATGTAAATTTGCCCCTTCGTCAAATACAGATGACGACGATTTGCATCAAATTTGACGTCGACGCTGCTGCGCGCATTCAGGGTGAGTACGCTGCCGTCAGCCAGGTGAGTGGTGGTGCGTTCTCCTGTGGCCGTATGCAAATCAGCCAGCAATCCAGTCAGCGGGGTATGTCGGTTGTAAAACCAGCCGCCGGTAGAGACGAGCGTCGCTAGGACCAAAGCGTTTGTCAGAAACTGCCGACGACCGCCTGCATTGTTCAAGGTTTTGCGCAAAGAGGGCGCGGCTGCCACCTGAGGCGCATGACCCAAGGCCTGTTCGATTCGGCGGCAGGCCAAGTCGTGGCTATGGTGTTCGGCTCTCCAGCGCTCAAAATCGGAACGCTGCTCGTCGCTCATCTCGCCCGAGTGGAGGTGCACCATCCATTCGATTGCCTGCTGAGCAACGGTATCGGGTGCAATGGATTTCGACATCGTATGCTCCGCACTCAGAATTGCGCTGCAACCAAGTAACATTGAGTCAAGGCTTTAGTCATGTACTGGCGCACCATGCTTGCAGATACACCCAATTTAACCGCGATTTGAGCGTAGGTCATACCATCGAGCTGGCTGTACAGGAAGGCTTGTCGTGCCTTGCTCGACAGTCCGTCCAATGCTTTGTCGATCGCCAGCAGCGACTCGAGAAGCAGGTGCTGTTCTTCGGGCGAAGTATGCACATGTTCGGGAGCTGAAGCGAGTGCCTGCAGGTACGCTTTCTCCAGCGCTTTGCGACGCGACACCTCGTAGAGGACGCGATTGGCTATAGTAGTCAACATCGCTCGCGGCTCGCGCACGCCTTCCAGCGTGGCGAGCGTTGAAAGCTGTAAAAAAGATTCTGAAGCGACATCCTCGGCATTAAATCGGCAGCCCAGGCGATAGCGTAGGCGTTCAGCTAACCAGCGATAATCGCGACGGAAGATTTCGGTGAGTAAATCGGGTTTGCCAATCAGTGCACTGGACATGATTAGTCTTTCTCGAAAACGCTGACTCTTTATCTAAAATCCGCTCACATTGATCGTGGCGGCGCCCATTGGAAAAACAATGCAAGGCGAATGCCATTCTAATAATTTGCATTGAATTCGAATTTTTCAATGCCTTTTACGGATCTTTTGGGGATATCTGATTCAATTGAGTGCGCTCCAGGCCGTCCCGCACAATCCGAGTGCGCAGCCGCATTTCATGGCTGTTCAGTGCCGGGCGGGTGCTACAGAAAGGGAGAGCAGGCGAGTAAGCCCCAAGACGTTCTGAAATGGATTGGGTTAGCTGAAGGCATCAAGAAATTGTGGGGGTGTGGCCTTTTTGGTAATGCCACTGTCACTTTTTTTCTCTCGTTGCACAAAGTAGGTAACAAAACTCATAAACCTGCTCTGCCGTCGAGGATGCTGATGAAAAAATCCAATAGTCGCTACGCGTTGACGCCTTTACGCATAGCCATGGTGATTGCCTTATGTGCTACCCCTCCCTTGGTGCTGGCGCAAGAAAAGCCAGCAGCGACCGTAGCGCGCGATCACTATGAGATACCGGCAGCGCCACTCGATACAATGCTGTTGAATATTGCACGGCAAAGTGGTCGCGTGATTTCATTCGAGCCAACGCTCGTTGCTCCCTACCAAGGGCGCGCAGTGCGCGGCAACATGACAGCGGAGCAGGCCATCGCGGCCTGTTTGCAAGGTTCAGAGCTGGTTCTGGACGTGACGGCAAATGGTACGCTGACGGTGACACGCGCGCCTCAGGTGTTGAATGTTGCCCCAACGAATATTACCGCCACCGAGGCCCAGCTGCCTTCAATCGCGGTCAATGGCTCGGCGCTGAGTGATGATCAACTCTATTACAATCCCTCCAACTCAAGCGGCGTCTCGAGAACTGATACACCCTTGAAGCAGACCGCCCAGTCGGTTGACGTTCTTAGCGCAAAATTACTCCAGGATCGCCAGGTAACCAATCTATCCGATGCGCTCAAAAGTTCAGCAGGTGTTCAGCAGACTGTAGACAACCGCGGCGGAGTTAAATACACGATTCGTGGATTTGACGTCCAGAATACCTCCACTAATGGTATTCCCAACCCCGGCTTAAATGGCACTCCGATTCAAGGTGTTGAACGTGTAGAAGTCATCAAGGGGCCAGACTCAATCATGTCGGGCAGTTCTACACCGGGCGGAACCATTAACATCGTACGCAAAGCGCCTGTTAAGTATGATCTGCGAACGCTGAGCGTGGAGGTGGCGGATTATGGTGAGCTCAAACAGGGGCTGGACCTGGGGGGGGCACTGAATGAGGATCGTTCGCTGAGTTACCGCTTGAACCTGTCGAATATGAAATCGGACAATTCTGTCCCTGATTTTGACGGTAAGCGGGAAGTCTTCGTTGCGCCGGCCTTGACTTGGGAAGGTGATCGCACGCGTCTGACTGTTGGTGCTGAGTACAGTAATGGAAGACAAGCGGCACCGTCTTCCACTGTGGCGTTTGACGGTAAGATTCAAAAATTACCCAATTACCGGATGTTTCGTAAGGACGATAGTTTTCGTAGCGAAAGCAAGACCGGCTATTACGAGTTTTCCCAGGATTTGATTGATAACTGGTCGTTCAACAGTAAAGCCACGTATTTTGAGCAAACCGACAACTTACGATTATGGCAGCTCTTTGGCATTAATCGTGACGGTTCCGTGCCCTTTGCGTCTCCTTTGTCCTCGGTCAGCAACACAAAATCCTGGAGCCTGCAGAACGATATCCGAGGCAAGGTGAAGACGGGCTTTATCACCCATAAATTATTGGTCGGCATCGACTACCAGCACATTTTAAACGTTCAGAGCGATCGTGACGTTCCTGGAGAGCGCGGGTTTTACCCGCAAGTGAATATATATAATCCGGATTCCTTGGATTTGCTCCCGAGGATAGGAGGGGCCACCTATCGTTCTAACGAGAGCCGCACTCAGCAACGTGGGCTGATCCTGCAGGATCAGATGGATATTGGTGATCGCACCCATGTTCTGCTGGCCGCCAAGAAGGCCAAATGGATTACCGAAGGAACTTTTTATGAGAGCGACGGTGCCGCTTTCCCAGGCGATCCCGTCGTAGCGGAAAAATGGGTGCCCAATTTTGGCATCAGTTTCGATGTTACCCCGCAGATGACTATCTATGCGAACTCGCTTCACGGATTTACCGGATCGAGTGCTATTAACGAAACTACCCTACAGCTCCTGCCGCCGCAGACCAGCGAGTCGAAGGAAGTGGGGGCGAAGTTCAGTCTCTTGGACGATACATTGACATTGACCACCGCTTACTTTGAATTGCAGCAAGATAATGTCCCTAACACTGACCCCGTCACCAGGAAAACTATCGGCAGTCAGTCACAGCTGAGCAAAGGGTATGACTTCACCCTGACCGGTGAGTTGGTGCCAGGTTGGAACATCGCAGCGGGTTATACCCACGTGAAGTTCACCGAGCCGGAGCTGGTGACAGGTAGCGTGTCGGCTTTCTCTACCCAACCCGGCGACTCGGCCACCCTATGGACATCCTATGAACTGCAAGAAGGACGCTACAAGGGCTTGGGGGCAGGGGTCGGTATGGCTGCTTTCAGCAGTTTTACAGGAGGAGCTGAATCAGACTCCTACAACGTGCCAGGAGGTGCCACCACCGACCTTTCAGTCTTCTACCATGCGAAAGATTACTCGCTGACGTTGGGTGTCAAAAACATATTCGACCGCACGCTTTATTATGGATCTACCACATCGACTTTTATCCCGCTTAGAGAGGAGCGCAACGCTCGTCTGACCTTCGTTTATAACTTCTGACTGCGATCCGGGAAGGCCGCAAGAAATTGCGGCCTTCCTGAATTTGCAATCCCCCCTCAATACGAAGCCGTCATTGTTAATGAACACTCTCCAGTTCGACGATGAGCGCCGCCGACTGACCGCATCGGCAGCGCAGTATCTGCAAGCCAGCAGCGGCCAGTTGCATGACCACTACATGAGCGAGCACTGACTCGCCACCTTACTATTTTTTGGCGCTTGATGCCTGATCTCTACCTCCAAGAGGAACTCTGGATGCACACTGCCAATCCGCTGCTCTATGCCGGTGACCTGCCGGCTTATTCACTGATAAAAGCCGAGCACGTCGGTCCGGCAATCGACCAGGTGCTGGCCGATAATCGCCGGTTACTCGCACGGATGACCGCAAACGGCACTAAAGACCTCAGCTGGGAGGGTTTCGTACTCTCGCTCGATGAGCTTCATGCCGATCTGAATGAAGTCTGGAGTCCGGTCAGTCATCTAAACGCCGTATGCAACACACCAGAACTGCGTGAGGCATATGAAGCAGCGCTGGCAAAACTTTCCGCGTACGGCACGGAACTGGGTCAAAACATGACGTTGTACAAGGGCTTTCAGTCCTTGTTGAATAGCCCCAATTATGTTGATTTCGATGTGGCGCAACGCTCGGTGATCGATCACGCCCTGAGGGATTTCAAACTATCAGGCGTTCATTTGCCGCCAGCCGGTCAACAACGGTTTCTCGAGCTCAACCTTAACCTGAGTGAACTGAGCAGCCTGTTTGGCAATAATGTCATGGATGCCACCCAAGCCTGGAGCCGTTTGCTGACAGATGAAGAAGCGCTGACCGGAGTACCCGCGGCGGCCAAATCCTTTATGGCCAGATGCGCGAAAGAGCGGGGTTTGCAAGGCTGGCTGCTGACCCTGGAGGTGCCTTGTGTGCAGGCAATCCTCACGTATGCCGGTGATCGAGCGTTGCGAGAAGAGGTGTATTTCAACAACGTCACGCGAGCCTCGGAGGTTGGGCCGAATGCCGGGTCATTCGATAATGGCCCGATCATTCAGCAGATCCTTGAGGGCCGTGCCGAACTGGCTCAACTGCTGGGCTACGAGAACTATGCGCAGCTCAGCCTGGTGAGCAAGATGGCTGACTTTGTACCCCAGGTTCTGGATTTCTTGCGCGACCTGGCTGAACACAGTCGCGCAGGTGCGATGCGAGAGCTGCAACAACTCAATGCTTTCGCTGTTGAACGGGGTGTCGAAAATTTGCAAATGTGGGACATCGGATATTTTTCCGAACTCTACCAGCAGCAATATTACGCACTGTCCCAAGAGGCATTGCGACGTTACTTTCCGGTCGATCACGTACTCAAGGGCATGTTTGAACTTGTGGAGCGTCTCTACGGTATTCAGATCAACGAATTGACGGGTTTCGATACATGGCACACCGACGTGTGCCTTTTTGAAGTCATTGAAAACGATGTGGTGGTGGGACGTTTCTTCCTGGACCTTTATGCGCGGCCGAACAAGCGGGCAGGGGCGTGGATGGATGGCTGTCGCAGTCGTCGGCGAGACAGGCAAGGCGTGTTGCACACGCCGATGGCCTATCTGGTGTGCAATTTCGCTCCGGCCATGCAGGGTGAACCTGCCTTGTTGACCCATAACGAAGTGGTGACCCTGTTTCATGAGTTCGGGCATGGTCTTCACCATTTGTTAACCCAGGTCGAGCAGTCGGGTGTTGCAGGTGTCAACGGCGTGGCCTGGGATGCAGTCGAATTGCCTAGCCAGTTTATGGAGAATTGGTGTTGGCAACCGGAAGTGGTGCGTGGCTTAAGTTGTCATGTGGATAATGGTCAGTCGCTGCCGGACGAGCTATTGAACCGGTTGGTTGAGTCACGCGGTTTCCAGGCCGGCTTGGCGATGTGTCGTCAGGTTCAATTGGCACTCTTCGACTTTGAACTGCATGCTCGCTCGGAGGTGGTTGACCCGACGGTATTTATGGCAGCGATTAGTCAAGAGGTGTCTGTGTTGTCACCACCCGGCTATAGCCGGTTCGCCAATACGTTCTCGCATATTTTTGCGGGCGGTTACGCGGCGGGTTATTACAGCTACAAATGGGCCGAAGTGTTGGCCGCCGATGCATTTTCGCGCTTTGTGGAGGAGGGTTTGTTCAATCCGGCAGTGGGTAAGGCGTTCCGCGAGACAGTACTCGCCCAAGGTGGTGCAGAGCCTGCAATGGATCTGTTCAAGCGCTTCCGTGGACGCGAACCAAGAATCGGTGCGCTGCTGGAGTTGAGCGGGCTGGATCGGGCCCAGGTTTAACGTCTAACCGGCCTGGAGAAAATCCAGGCCGGCTGCGGTTGTGTCACGCGCTCAGGTTGCAACGATCAATCAAATACTGGGTCAATAGCCTTACTGGGCGGCCTGTGGCGCCTTTATCGGCCCCGCTCTTCCAAGCTGTGCCAGCAATGTCCAGATGTGCCCAGGCATAGCTGCGGGTGAAGTTCTCCAGAAAGCACGCGGCCGTAATGCTGCCGCCTGCGCGCCCACCGATATTCTGCAAGTCGGCGAAGTTGGATTTCATGGACTCGTTGTAGTCAGTATCAAGAGGCATACGCCAGACTGTGTCGCAGGAGGCGCTGGCGGCAGCCAGCAGTTGCTCGGCCAATTCGTTTTCACGGGCAAAGAGCCCGCTGTGTACGTGGCCCAGGGCGACCACGCAGGCGCCGGTCAGGGTGGCGATATCGATAACTGCACCTGGCTTGAATTGTTCGACGTAGGTCAGCGCATCGCAGAGAATCAGCCGGCCCTCCGCATCCGTGTTGAGCACTTCAATGGTCTTGCCGAGCATGCTGGTAATGATATCGCCCGGTTTGAGTGCGTCCCCAGCAGGCATGTTTTCGCACGTCGGGATCACACCATAGACGGTCAACGGCAATTCCATTTCGATGATGGCCTTCAGTGTGCCGAGCACTGAGGCAGCGCCGCACATGTCGTACTTCATTTCGTCCATCGCCTCGCCTGGTTTGATGGAGATACCACCAGAGTCGAAGGTGATGCCTTTGCCTACCAGTACGATGGGAGCCTGCTCGGTTGGGCCGGCGCTGTATTTGACGATAATCAGCTTGGGCGCCTGCGTTGACCCTCGCGCGACGGAGAGAAACGCATTCATGCCCAAGGCTTGAATGTGCTCCTGTTCCAGCACTTCAACATGGACGTTGGCCTGCGTGGAGAGAGTGCGCGCTGTTTGCGCCAGATATTCCGGCGTACAAATGTTCGGGGGCAGGTTGCCGAGGTCACGGCACAAGGTTATGCCGTGGCCAATTGCGGTAGCCTGTTCCAAGGTCTGCCCGGCCAGTTCCTGCTGTGTAGAGGCTATCAGCAGTACGACTTCTTCCAGCTTTGCGGGGGGAGATTCTGGTTGGCTCTTGAGACAGTCGAAACGGTATTCGGACTCGGAAAGGGAGAGCACTGATTGGTTCAGTCCATCGAGGGTGCCAATTTGTTCGGCCAGGCACCACAAGACCTTACGGCAGCGTGCAGCCTTTAACGCTTTGGCGGCAGACTCTACGACCTTTTTGACGTGTTGCACGTCGGGCATTTCCTGGTCGCCAAGTTGTACCAGCAAGATACGCCTTGCCGTCAGCGCGTCTGCACTGTGCAGCAACAAAGTGCTGCCAAGGGGCTCCGGCAGTTCGTTGAGGTGCAGGGCCTCATTCAAACGGCCGTGACACAGAGAGTCC
Source organism: Pseudomonas sp. MH9.3 (assembly GCF_034354675.1). Classification (NCBI taxonomy): domain Bacteria; kingdom Pseudomonadati; phylum Pseudomonadota; class Gammaproteobacteria; order Pseudomonadales; family Pseudomonadaceae; genus Pseudomonas; species Pseudomonas sp. MH9.3. Next base: position 5,635,988 of record NZ_CP133785.1, read on the forward strand.
AAGCGGGAGGCCACGCCGTTGAGTTTGCGGATATGGACGCCGACAACGATGCAATCCATCGTTGCGTTGCGCAGGTAGTTGCTGTCGAAGTGTTCGACTAAGGTAAATTTCATTGGAGGCCTCAGAGTAAATCCCGCGACACCATGGGTGATGTCGTCAGGCAGAAAGAATTTCACGCAACGGCGACGCGAGGACTCAGGAAAGCGATGTCCAGGGCTCGATGGAAGTCTTCAAGCAAATCGGTGACGTGTTCCAGGCCGGCATGCACGCGAATGAGATAACCCTGACTGTCTGTGGGGAGGTTGCGCAATGGTTGCCCTACGGGAACTACGAGGCTTTCGAAGCCCCCCCAGGAAAGACCGATGCCGAACAACGTCAGGTTGTCGAACAGGCGGGCCAGTACATCCGGGTCCTTTGTCTTGACCTCGATACCAAACAGGCCGCTGGCGCCGAGAAAATCACGTTTCCACAGTTCGTGCCCTGGATCATTCGGCAGCGCAGGGTGCAGAACGCGAGCGATGGCGGGATGTGTCTCCAGGCTTTGCGCCAATGCGACACCCGTGGACCAATGCCGCTGAAGACGTATGGGCATCGTGCGCAGTCCCCGTAGAGCGAGGAACAGATCATCCGGGCTGGCTGTCTGGCCGAAGTCATGGGCTCCGGCCTTGAGCAACGGCCATGCGCGCTCGTTGGCCGTGGCAGTCCCAAGTAACGCATCGGAATGACCGATAATGTATTTGGTCGCCGCCTGAATGGATACGTCTGCGCCATGATCAAAGGGCTTGAAATACAAAGGCGAGGCCCATGTATTATCGATTATTACGAAGGCTCCGACGGCGTGGGCGGCTTCACTGATGGCCGGAAGGTCGCAGACTTCAAAGGTCAGTGAGCCGGGCGATTCAGTAAACACTACGCGCGTATTCGGGCGCAGTTGTTTGGTAATAGCGGCGCCAATAGTTGGGGCGAAATACTCCACCTCGACACCAAAGCGCGTCAGGACATTGATGACGAACGCCCGCGTTGGACCATAGATGTTATCCGTCATCAGAACATGGTCACCCGCTTTTACAAAGGCGAGCAGCGCATGAACGCAGGCCGCCAGACCGGATGGAAATACTAGACTGGCGTGACCACCTTCCAGTTCTGCAACAGCCTCTTCGAAGGCGCGCGTGGTCGGTGTGCCGAAGCGCCCGTAATTGGCGTAAGGGTTGCCGTCCTTTTTGCTCGCTTCCCAAGCTTCATAGCTTTTTGCGAGTACGGTTGAACCTCGAAAGATCGGTGTATTCACCAAGCCGCAATACGCGTCAGGATTCCGGCCGGCGTGAATGTATCGAGTGGTGGCGTCATGCATGGTAGTGGCGTCTTGGTTTGGGGTGTCAATAGATAATACAGACGCTGGCGAGGGTGTTTTTTGCTTTTTTTTCGTGAAAAAGATATTTAATAGGATATCAATCTAATAATTATAGTTTATGGGCGTGTTTTGTTCTATTTTATGATTTCTGAAACGCTCGCGCTGGAATTGAGGTCGCTGCGTTTCGCCCATTATTTTCAAGTCCTTTTTTATTCCAACCGTCTCGTAGTCCGGGCGGTCGATAGGAGTGAGTCATGTCTGATACCCGTCATTCGCGAGTGATTATTCTCGGTTCCGGCCCTGCCGGTTACAGCGCTGCCGTCTACGCTGCCCGGGCCAACCTCAAGCCGCTGCTGATCACCGGCATGCAGGCAGGCGGTCAGTTGACCACCACCACCGAAGTCGACAACTGGCCGGGCGATGTCCACGGCCTGACCGGCCCGGTGCTGATGGAGCGTATGAAAGAGCACGCCGAGCGCTTTGAAACCGAGATCGTGTTTGATCACATCAACCAGGTCGACTTCTCCAAGAAGCCTTACAGCCTGACCGGCGACAGCGGCGTCTACACCTGCGACGCACTGATCATCGCCACCGGCGCCAGCGCTCGTTACCTGGGCCTGCCATCGGAAGAAGCGTTCATGGGCAAAGGTGTTTCCGCTTGCGCCACCTGTGACGGTTTCTTCTACCGCAACAAGCCGGTCGCCGTGGTCGGTGGCGGCAACACTGCCGTGGAAGAGGCGCTGTACCTGGCCAACATCGCCAGCACCGTGACCCTGGTTCACCGCCGCGAGACATTCCGCGCCGAGAAGATCCTGATCGACAAGCTGCACGCCCGTGTCGCCGAAGGCAAGATCATCCTCAAGCTCAACGCGACCCTGGACGAAGTCCTGGGCGACAACATGGGCGTAACCGGTGCGCGCCTGAAAAACAACGACGACAGCTTCGACGAGCTGAAAGTCGACGGTGTGTTTATTGCCATCGGCCACACGCCGAACACATCGTTGTTCGAAGGCGTGCTGGAAGCCAAAGACGGTTACCTGGTGGTACAAGGCGGCCGTGAAGGCAACGCCACCGCGACCAACATCGAAGGCATCTTCGCTGCCGGCGACGTGGCCGACCACGTCTACCGCCAGGCCATCACCTCGGCCGGCGCCGGTTGCATGGCGGCATTGGATGCCGAGCGGTACCTCGACGGTTTGAAAGACGCTGCGTTCTGAAACCGTTGAAATAAAAAAACGGCTGAAACACAGGCCGGTTTTTTGCGCTCGGTTACTGTAGGAGCGAGGGCATTCTGTTTGTCTTTGGGACTAATGCTTCCTTGCGAACCTGGCGCTCCAGGTTTGCAGTGAGAGTCGCCACGCCTTTTTCCAGCGCCTCGTCGCTGACATCAAGCAGAGCGACATTGGTGCCTGTCAGCGCACAGATTTGCGCGATTGCGTTACCCATCGAGCCCGCGTCAATCACTGCGATATGTTGAATGCTCAGGAATATTTCCTCATACACGCTCAAAAATAACAGCGATACCTTGGCCGCCGCCGATACACATGGTGACTAAGGCATAACGACCGCCAATACGATGCAGCTCATGAATGGCTTTGGTGGCAATGATCGCTCCGGTTGCCCCTACCGGATGGCCAAGGGAAATCCCCGAACCATTCGGGTTGAACTTCGTCCGGTCCAACTGCAGTCCCTGATTCACCGCGCACGCTCACTCCGTCCCGACCATATAATTCAAGGGGTTGCGAGATTTTAACTCACACCCCTTTTTGTTGCTTTTGCTCCTACAAAACGGCTGGCTCTCAGTAGAATCCTCACCGCTTCGTTTAGAGCTAATTTCAGCTTTATCACTCTGTGGCGCGGTCTTTAGGACGACGTTTTTTTCCTTGTGTTGGCACTTTGTGTATCTGAAGAGTTCCTCGGTTACGAATCATCGATAGCTTATCCACATAACGCCGGCGGAAACTCTCCGTGTATCGGTAGTTATGCTCTGCGTCTCTTAGGAGTGTTCATATTCGCCTCAAGGCTATCCACAAGAAACGGGGATATACCTGTGGATAATGGCCCGAACACTGCGGAATACAGGGCTTGCAACGCAATGGTCAGTAACTGAGCAAGTTTTGTGTTCGGCTGAGCCTTGTTGGCGGTGATCTGCCCGTTATCAAAACTGTGCAGCAGTATTACTCTCAATCGCCTCTGCAGCTGTCAGAGTATTTCTCATCAAACAAGCAACGGTCATAGGACCAACGCCGCCAGGAACTGGAGTCATAGCCGCCGCGATGTCCTTGGCAGAGTCGAAATCGACATCACCGACTAAAATCGAAACTCCGTTTTTCTCGACTCTGTTGATACCAACGTCAATGACCACAGCGCCTGGCTTTATCGCCCTTGCATCAATAAATTCCGCCCGTCCAATCGCTACCACCAAGATGTCGGCTTGGCGACATTCAGCGATGAGATCCCGCGTACGGGAATGCACAATCGTGACCGTGCAGTTTTCTTGTAAGAGCAAATTCGCCATTGGCTTTCCGACGATGTTGGACCTGCCGACAATCACCGCTTTTTTGCCACTGAGGTCACCGATCTTATCCTTCAACATCATCAAGCATCCCAGGGGAGTGCAGGGAATCAGTTTGGCTTTACCCTGACCCAGCAGACCCACGTTGATCGGATGGAAACCGTCGACATCTTTGGCCGGGTTGATTGCCGCAATAACCTTCGACTCATCGATATGGGCGGGCAACGGGAGCTGCACCAAAATTCCATGTACATAGCGGTCATTGTTCAGCTTATCGATCAGGTTTAGCAGGTCCGCTTCGGACGTATCGGTTTCGAGTAGGTGAGGGAAGGAGTCAATTCCGGACTCAAGCGCCATTTTTATTTTGGTTTTCACATAAACCTGGCTGGCAGGATCGCTCCCGACTAGTACCACAGCCAGCCCCGGTGCCCTGCCGCGCTTCTCCCGGAAGGCCCTTGTACCGACTGCAACATTCTTGCGCAAGATTTCGGCATACGCCTTCCCATCGATTATGGAGGCCTCTGCATTGGGCGCGTGTTCCAAAGGTTGTGTAGTGGTCATTTCGTCCTACCCATTAGCGGTCAGAAAGCTGCCTCCAACTTCTTGAAGGCAGTTGCATAATCAAGATTTCAGGCGTTCGCCTTTCGGATCGTAAAGGCATCCACGAATGACTTTCGCGGAGCATTCTTCACCCAGAATTCTGATGGTGAGTTCAGTATCCAGGGACGCAAGTTCGCGCTTGATGAAACCCATGGCCAAACTCTTGTTAACGCGATAACCATAGGCTCCTGATGTGGTAAGCCCTACCAGTTTCCCTTGATGGAAAATGGGCTCGCTACCCAATGCATCAGATGGGCCCGCTTGAACTTCCATCAGCACGAGACGGTGGGTGCTCGGCTTCTCTTTTTCCGCCAGCACTGCCGCACGCCCTTCAAAATCACCCTTATCGGTCTTGATGAAGTAGCTCATGTTGGCTGCCAGCGCCGAGTATTCTGTTGTCAGCTCGCGGCCCCAGATTTGATAGCCCTTTTCGATACGCATCGAGTCCATAGCCCGCAGCCCGAAGTCGACGATTCCGTGTGCTTCTCCAGCCCAGACGAGGGCTTCGTAGAGAGCTTGCTGATGTTGGAGTGGGTGGTGAAGTTCCCATCCCAGTTCGCCTACAAAGTTCATCCGCAACGCTCGAACGGGAGCGCCTACAACCTGGATCTCCTGGCCGGTAAACCATGGGAACGCCTCATTGCTCAGATCGGCGTCGGTGAGCTTTGCCAGTACTTCTCGTGCTCTAGGGCCTGCCAGAATTAGCGTGCCCCAATCCCTGGTGATGTTCGCGATGGAGATATCTGCGTACTTCGTTGCCCGCTGCCGCAGCCAATCTTCAATCAACAACTCACAGGCCGCAGGGCACATCAGATAAAAAGTGCCGCTTTCCAGTAGCGTCATGGAGAACTCCCACGCCACGCTACCTGATGGGGTGAGTACGTGGGCGAGAGCTACATCCCCGCATTTGGCAGGAACCTGGTTGGGGCTGATCCGATCCAGAAATGAACGAGCATCCTTTCCAGAAATCTCGAATTTGGTGAAGGCACTCAGATCGAGGATACCTACACGATTCTGCACGGCTTCGCATTCCGACCGGACTGCCGCATCCCAATTGCCCCGGCTGTAGCTGAAGTTCTCGACGGGGGTATCGGCAGGTTTTGCGAACCAGCTGGCGCGCTCCCAACCGTAATAGGACCCGAACACGGCATTCTTGTGTTTGAGTATTTCGAAAACTGGAGTCGTCTTTATTTCGCGACACGCAGGACGCATCGCGTACTCGTTCGGGCAGCTCAACTGGTACTCGTTGGCGTACAGTTCAAGCGACTTGGTGACGGTGTAGGAAAGACTGGCGTAGCTACCAAAACGACGGGAGTCCAATTCCCACAGTTCAACCTCGGGGTGGCCGTCAATGATCCACTGAGCAAGATAACGGCCGGCGCCACCGCCCTGAGTGATCCCGAAACTGAAACCTGCGCAAGCAAAGTAGTTGTCGTAGCCATGCACGGGGCCAAGCAGGGGAAGCCCATCCGGGGTGTACACGATAGGGCCATTGACCACGGTCTTGATCCCGCCGTCACCGATGATGCCCACTTGTTCCATCGCTGCACCGATGATTTCTTCGAGACGGTTCAGTTCGGGTTGCAGCAGTTCCTGACCAAACGTCGCTGGTACGCCATCGACTGCCCAAGCCACCGGCTCGCGCTCGTAGGGGCCGAGTATCAGTCCTTTCCCTTCCTGGCGAAGGTAGTAGGAAATATCGGGATCGCGAAGCAGGGGAAGGTGGTTGGATCTGTCCACCAGAGCTGGAATATTGTCAGTGACCAGATACTGATGTTCCAGAGAACAAATAGGAAACTGATGGCCGATCATGGCGGCCACTTCATTTGCTCTGAAGCCTGCGGCGTTCACGATAATGTCTGCGTGAATCACACCTTGCTCAGTCGTAACTTCCCATTTTTTGTCGGCGAGTTGAGTAATCGCGGTAACCGGATTGTGCCGAACAATCGTAGCGCCGTAACCACGGGCCAATTGTGCCATCGCATTGGTCACACTGGTAGGATCGATATGACCGTCATACGGGTCCCAAAGCCCACCCAGTAATCCGGTGGTGTCCAGGAAGGGATGCAGTTCCTTCAGGCGTTCATTGTCGACCACTTCGACGGCAGGCAAACCGGCGAGCGTGGCCAAGCCTGCTACCCGTTTGAACTCATCCAGACGTTCCTTGGTATGCGCGAGCCGGATCGAACCTGTTTGGTGGTGACCGACTGATTGACCAGTCTGTTCCGCGAGCTGTTGATACAGCTCGATGCTGTTTTTCTGAAGTTTCATGATGTTCAGGCTGGTACTGAACGAAGGAAGGTTGCCCGCGGCGTGCCAGGTTGATCCAGACGTCAGTTCAAGCTTCTCCACCAGCATGACATCCGTCCAGCCGGATTTGGCCAGATGGTAAAGCGTGCTCACACCAGTAATACCACCACCAATCACTAAAACTTTGGCTTCCGATTTCATCTCGGGGGGATCCTTTGACGGGTCTATTGGAGACGTGATTCGCCGGGGCTCCGGGCGTCTGAATTCGATGCTAAGGCGCTTGAGATGGCACTACAAACGATGTATACCAGTGTCATTTATAAGTAGGGCTTATGCCAGGGTGTCGCGATGTCGTTGACTAATCTTCAGCTCAACTGGCTTCGGACGTTTGAATCAGTAGGCCGGCATTTGAGCTTTTCGGCTGCGGCGGTTGAACTGAACATGAGCCAGTCGGCGGTGAGCCAGCAGATAAAATTGCTCGAACACAAACTCGGCAAGGCGCTGTTCTTGAGGCAAACACGTTCGATCCAACTGACCGTTTCGGGGCGGGCGTATTTGGCAGTGGTCCGGGAAGGCCTTTGGCATATGCACCAAGGGATGAACAATATCTTCAGCTCGGTCGCCCAAGGCGTCCTTGAACTGAGCGTCAACAACTCCTTTGCACAGTTGTGGCTCGCACCCCGCATGGAACGGTTTGCTGAGCTGTATCCGCAAATTTCTCTGCGGATGTACGGCGTTAACTGGGAAGCGGATGCACCACCTTCCAGCGCAGAGCTGGAAATTCGCTACGGTGCGGGTAACTGGCAGCAATACGACATCCAACAGCTGCTCTCGACTGAGCTGAAACCGTACTGCTCGCTGGATGTTGCGGCCAAACTTCGAAGTGCTGGTGGATTGCTGAGCCTGCCCTTGATCGATGTGTTGGGCACACCCAATGGCTGGAGCGATTGGTTGGCTACTTACCCGCAAGGTGAGGCAGAAAACTATCAGCGTTTCTACGTCGACAGTTACGCAATCGCGGCGAGCATGGCGATTGAAAACGCAGGCGTGTGTCTGCTTAACGAGGAACTCGTGGAGAAATCCAGGTTACGTGGACAGCTCGTGTCGCCGCTCGATCAGGGCATTGAGTGTCTAGCCGGGTTCTACTTGCTGAAGCCGCACAACAAGCCGCTATCAGGGGCTGCACAAGCCTTTTGCACTTGGCTGGAGTCGGAGCTTCGTTAATCTCTGCGGACTGGGTGAGGAGTCGGGAGCCCGCCATGGGCGGGCTCCTTTCCCTTAACTGTTACTTGGAAACGCGAACTGCGCTGCCTCATGGCTGGCACTCTGTGGCCAGCGCTGAGTGATCGCCTTGCGACGGGTGTAGAAGCGCACACCATCTGGGCCATATGCATGAAGATCGCCGAATAGTGAGCGCTTCCAGCCGCCGAAGCTGTGATACGCGACTGGAACAGGTAGCGGCACGTTCACACCCACCATGCCCACTTCAATCTCGTCACAGAACAGGATGGCAGCTTCTCCGTCGCGGGTGAAGATGCAAATGCCGTTGCCATACTCATGATCGTTGATGAGTTGCATGGCCTGTTCAAGACTTGCTACGCGCACGATGCACAGCACTGGGCCGAAAATTTCTTCCTTGTAGCCCCGACATTCCGCTTGCCGGCAACCATCCAGGAGCATTATATGGCGCTGAACTGCACGGCCAGCGCATCGGACAGAGAGGGAATGGCATTCCTGATTCTTACGGGCCAATACATTGGGTACCTGCCGGATCACTACGCGCGGAGTTGGGTTGCAGAAGGAAGGCTCAGAGCGTTGAAGCCCTATTCCTGTTTTTACGACCTGACGCTGGCTTCTGTTACCCGGAAAGGACGCCGTCCCCATTTGGTATTGGAGACCTTTCTCGAATCCCTCGCGATGAGCGGCTGACGAATAGTCGAGCCGTCAACGTGTCAACTTACGAATCAGTACAGCTTATTAATAAGCGCGTTATACATCGTTTGTTGTAGGCGTAAACCCGCTCGTACGATTCGCTCTAGAGGCTATGTTCGATGCCTGTGGAGGTTTTGATGCAACGCGAGGCTATGGAATTCGATGTCGTCGTAGTAGGAGGAGGGCCTGCCGGCCTGTCTGCTGCCATTCGCCTGCGTCAATTGGCAATGGCAGAAGGCCGGGAGTTATCAGTATGTCTGGTCGAAAAAGGCGCAGAGGCCGGTGCGCACATTATGTCCGGTGCTGTGTTTGAACCTACCGCGCTAAATGAGTTGTTTCCCGACTGGCGAAACATGGGGGCGCCACTGAACACCCCGGTGCAGTCGGACGAAATTTTCTACCTGTCGTCTTCACGCCTTTCAATCCGGGTCCCCGGGGTCTTCGCGCCCAGTACGATGCACAACGAAGGCAACTTCATCGTCAGCCTGGGCAATGTATGTCGTTGGCTGGGTCAGCAGGCTGAGGCTCTCGGTGTCGATGTGTTTCCAGGCTTTCCTGCGTCCGACGTGCTGTACGACGAGGATGGCAGAGTCCGAGGTGTCTTGACCGCCGACATGGGCATCGGCCGAACCGGAGAGCACAAAGGCGGCTTTACGCCGGGTATCGAGCTGATCTGCAAGCAAACCGTCTTCGCTGAAGGCTGTCGCGGGCACTTGGGCAAACAGCTCATTAGCAAGTATCAGCTTGATGCAGACTCTGATCCGCAACACTACGGGTTGGGCATCAAGGAAGTCTGGGAAATCCCCGCTGAGCAACATGTTCCCGGGCTTGTGATTCATAGCACCGGATGGCCATTGACCCAGAGTGGCACACAGGGCGGCGCTTTCATGTATCACCTGGAGGACGGTACGGTGGTGATCGGGCAGGTCGTGGATCTCAACTATCGCAATCCTTATCTATCGCCGTTTGATGAGCTTCAACAACTCAAGCATCACCCGCTTTACGAGCAGTATCTGCGCGGTGGCTCGCGCATTAGCTATGGCGCCCGTGCTATTGCAAAAGGCGGGCTTCAGTCGTTGCCGAAGATGCACTTCCCAGGTGGGCTGCTGATTGGTTGTGATGCTGGCACCTTGAATTTTGCCAAGATCAAAGGCTCCCATACGGCCATGAAGTCCGGGATGCTGGCGGCTGAAACCATCTTTGAGGCGTTTACCATCAACGAGTCGGCCGGCCAGGATCTGGCAGCGTATGCGGTTAAATTCAGGGCATCGTCCACTTACGACGAACTTTACCAGCAGCGTAATTTCGGTCCCGCCATGCACCGATTTGGCAATCTGCTCGGGGCCGCGTACGCCTGGGTTGATCTGAACCTGTTGAAAGGGAAATTGCCTTGGACTTTCCACGACGAACGCCCCGACTACTCGACCATGGATCCTGCCGATAGTGCTTCGGTCATTCACTACCCGAAACCCGACAACGTCTTGAGTTTTGATAAGACCTCCTCGGTCTATTTGTCGAACACGAACCATGAAGAAGATCAGCCCTGCCACCTGACGCTTAGGGACTCCTCGATACCCATCGCGTTCAACCTGCCCACCTATGCCGAGCCGGCGCAGCGGTACTGTCCCGCCGGTGTGTATGAGGTTGTGGAGGATGCGTCAGCGAACCGATTTCAGATCAATGCGCAGAACTGTCTGCACTGCAAAACCTGTGACATCAAGGACCCGAGTCAGAACATTGTTTGGCGTGCACCCGAGGGAGGCGGGGGCCCCAATTACACCAGCATGTAGAGGAGGAAGAGTCGCTGCGCGATTGAGCGACCGAAGCGTGACTAGTGCGATGCGTGGAACAGAACAATAACGAATTCAATAAACACACTGCCTTCCTTACTAGAAATCTATCGGGAGCATCATGAAAAAATTAGCGTTAGTTCTCGTCTCTGGCTTGACCTCCTTCGCCGTGTTGGCGCAAGAAAACCTGACGGTTGTCACTTATGGTGGGAGTGTCGCGGCGGCTCAGCAACAAGCCTCGATCAAACCCTATGCTGAGAAAACAGGGGTCAAGATCCGTACCGAAGATTATTCGGGAGGTATTGCCCAGCTCAAAGCTCAGGTTGAGTCAAAGAAAGTGGCTTGGGATGTCATCGATATGGAAATGCCGGATGCTGTGCGGGCGTGTAATGCCGGCCTGTTGGAGCGCATCAACCCGGCGAAAGATCTTGCCGCCGCGCCTGATGGCTCCACGGCGACGGATTTCCTGCCAGGTTCGCTGAACGATTGCGGGGTCGGTGCTTACATTTGGAGCACGGCGGTTGCCTACAACACCAATGCCTTCAAAGGACAGGCCCCCACAACACTGGCTGATTTCTTCGACCTCAAAAAATACCCCGGTAAGCGTGGCTTGCGCAAAGCGCCCCAGGCGAACCTCGAATGGGCTCTGTTAGCGGATGGTGTTCCTCGTGATCAGGTGTACGAAACACTTGAGACCGATGAGGGGCTTCAGCGTGCTTTCAAAAAGCTCGACTCGATCAAGAGCCAGGTGATCTGGTGGGAAGCTGGCGCGCAACCTCCGCAGTTACTGGCAGATGGTCAGGTCACGATGACTTCCGCCTGGAATGGTCGGATTTGGGCCGCACAGGCGAAAGAAAAACAGCCCTTCAAAATCATCTGGGACGGCCAAATGTATGACATCGATGTGTGGGCGGTGCCGGTGGGTGCGCCCAATAAAGCCAAGGCTATGGATTTTCTGCGTTTCGCAACCTCGACTCAAATTATGGCTGACCAAAGTCAGTACATCGCTTATGGCCCTACACGCAAGTCATCCCAACCATTGGTTCACGCCGATATGAAGTCGAGTATGCCGACGGACCCGGCCAACTTTGCGACGGCATTGCAGGTGAATTCGGAGTGGTGGGGTGATCATGCTGACGAGCTGAACGAACGCTTCAACGCCTGGCTTGCAAAATGATCCTCTGAATTTAGCCGTTAAGCCGTGTGGGTCGGCTTGCCATCCGAGTACCGGATTCGGTGGAGGGTAGTGGCTATAAACCAAGCTGATCAAAGGAATTGCTCTCTGCTTGGTGCACTTTACCCGACGCTTGCGTCGGGTTTTTTCGTTTCAGCGCAAACAAAAAAGCTGATCTGCAAGACTGACCAACGAATAAGCTCCACTTATCCATATGCCCTATATAGATCGTTTGTAAGCGGCTATAGGGGCTTATAGCATCCGATTCCAGAGGTTTGGACTTATTCGGAGGTTGCTATGAAGGTGCTGGTGGCGGTGAAGCGAGTCGTAGACGCCAACGTCAAAGTCCGTGTCAAAGCGGATGAATCTGACGTTGAGTTAAGCAACGTAAAAATGTCGATAAACCCCTTTTGCGAGATCGCTGTGGAGGCCGCACTTCAGTTGAAGGAAAGCGGGCAGGCCAGCGAAATCATCGCTGTATCGGTGGGTCCTGACGCTTGTCAGGAGCAGTTGCGAACCGCACTGGCAATGGGCGCAGACAGAGCCGTGCTGATCAAGGCGGGTAGCGATCTGGAACCCCTTGCGATTGCCAAGCTCCTCTACACGGTCACCCAGCGTGAAGAACCCGGCATTGTTCTCCTGGGTAAGCAATCCATCGATGGTGATAACAACCAGACCGGTCAAATGCTTTCTGCCTTGATGGGCAGCGCTCAAGGCACCTTCGCTTCGCAAATCAACGTCGTCGGTGAGTGGGTCAATGTCATTCGCGAGGTCGACGGTGGACTGGAAACCAGAAGCTTGCGGTTGCCCGCAGTGATCACCGCGGACCTGCGCCTGAACGAGCCACGCTACGCCTCTCTTCCGAACATCATGAAAGCGAAGAAAAAACCACTGGAGGTCATTGATGCCGGCGACCTCGGTGTCGATATCGCTCCTCGTTTGAAAGTCATCAAGGTCTCGGCGCCGCCAGAGCGCAAGGCGGGCATTCGTGTGAGTAGCGTTCAAGAACTGTTCGAGAAGCTGAAGAACGAAGCGGGGGTGATCTGATGGCTGTTTTATTGATTGCGGAGCACCACGAAGGCGCTCTCAAATCGGGCACCTTGAACGCGCTTTCAGCGGCGGCGAGCCTTGGGGCAGACGTCGACGTTTTGGTGGCGGGTCAGCAGGCGGGCAACGTCGCTGAGGAGTTGGCCGGATTCGCGGGTGTGAGTTGCGTACTGATTACAGATGCGCCCGAGTATGCAGATCAAGGTGTGGAGAATGTGGCCGCTCTGGTGACCGAGCTGGTGAAGACCTCGACCTATGGCCATGTCATTGCCGCCTCTACGGCGTATGGCAAAAATCTGCTTCCTCGTGTGGCTGCATCGCTGGATGTCGCCCAGGTCAGTGACGTTGTGGAAATCGTTTCCTCGAACACATTCGTTCGGCCGTACTACGCCGGTAATGCCCTGGCGACCATTGAAAGCGCTGACTCAGTCAAGGTGCTGACCGTCCGCACCACGGCGTTTGCAGCTGCCGAACGGACCGGGGCATTGGCGTCCATCAAGTCCATTTCCGTCTCTCACGAGACCGGTCTTTCCAAATTCCTGAGTGCCGATTTCAGCGTCTCTGAGCGGGTCGAACTGACCTCGGCCAAGATCGTTATTTCCGGCGGTCGTGGCATGGGCAGTGGCGAAAATTTCGCCCTGCTCGAAAAAGTCGCCGACAAGTTGGGTGCCGCCGTGGGGGCCTCTCGCGCCGCCGTCGATGCAGGTTTCGTCTCCAACGATATTCAGGTTGGCCAGACAGGCAAGATCGTGGCGCCTGACTTGTACATCGCTGTTGGCATCTCGGGTGCCATTCAACATTTGGCCGGCATGAAAGATTCCAAAATCATCGTCGCGATCAACAAGGACGAAGAGGCGCCGATTTTCCGCGTCGCTGACTACGGCCTGGTTGCCGACTTGTTCGAAGCCGTTCCAGCTCTTGAAGCTGCCCTGTCTTAAGGAGTCTGAAATGAGCGCCAAGCGTACCTATACATTCGCTTTCGATTGTCCAGACCGGGTGGGAATCATCACCCGCACGGCGGGCCTGTTCGCCAGTCATGGCGGTTGGGTTGAAGAGGCCTCGCAGTTCTCTGACGAAGAGAGCAATCGCTTCTTCAGTCGCATGGTTGTTCGCGCGGAGACCCTGCCGTTTGACATCGAAGTGTTGAAACGCAAAGTCGAACCGCTCGCACAAGAAATGTCGATGAACTGGCGGCTGGTCGATAGCGACCAGCGCAAGCGTGTGGTGCTGATGTGCAGCAAAGGCTCGCACTGTATGACCGATCTGCTCGATCGCTGGAAGACCGGTGATCTGGTCTGTGATATCGCCTGTGTTATTTCCAATCATGAGGATTTGCGCAGTCTGGTTGAGTGGTACGGCATTCCATTCGAATACGTACCGGTCGACAAAGACAACAAGGCCGCAGGGTTTGCCAAAACCGAACAACTGATCGATGAGTACCGCGCGGACTGCATCGTTCTCGCTCGTTACATGCAGATTCTTCCGCAGAACCTGTGTGAAAAATACCGCCATAAAGTGATCAACATTCATCACAGCTTCCTGCCCTCGTTCATCGGCGCAAAGCCTTATCACCAGGCGTCCCGTCGTGGGGTAAAGCTGATTGGCGCAACCTGTCACTACGTGACCGAAGACCTCGACGAGGGGCCGATTATTGAGCAGGACGTCGCGCGCGTCAGCCACGAACAGTCTGTCGATGATCTTGTGCGGTTAGGCAAAGACGTCGAAAAAACCGTATTGGCCCGAGGGCTTCGAAATCATCTCGAAGATCGCGTGCTCGTGTACGGCAATAAAACCATCGTGTTTTAAGCCCCCCCCAATCGTCGAGCCAGTTGCCCTGCCTGGGGTGCTGGTCCTGGAGTTTTAAAATGAGCAATACCGTTCCGAGTTCGGCTCGTGTCGTCATCGTCGGTGGTGGGGTTATCGGGTGCAGCGTTGCATACCACCTGACCAAACTGGGCATCAAGGATGTCGTGCTGCTGGAGCGCAAGACGCTGACCTGCGGCACAACCTGGCATGCTGCCGGACTGGTGCCGACCCTGCGCGCGACCTACAACATGAGTATGCTGGCGAAGTACAGCGCTGGTTTGTACGAGGGCCTTGAAGCAGAAACCGGGCAGGCCACTGGCTTCGTGCGTAACGGTTCCTTAAGCGTCGCGACTCACCAGGAACGTTTCACCGAACTCAAGCGCGGCGCGTCGATGGCCAAGCTTTGTGGCTTTCCCTGTGAAGTGGTCAACCCTGAGCAAGCGCTTGATCTGTGGCCGCTGCTGAACATCGAAGACATCGTCGGTGGCGTGTATTTGCCGTTGGACGGTGTGGTCAACCCGGTTGACGTCACCCAGGCACTTGCCAAGGGGGCTCGAATGGGCGGCGCTAAAATTATTGAAAACACCCAAGTCCTGGACATCAAGATCAAGGATGGCAAGGCCGCCGGCGTCGTCACGGCTCAAGGCGATATCGATGCTGAGTTCGTGGTGAACTGCGCCGGTATGTGGGCGCGTAATTTCGGCAAGAAAGCCGGGGTCAACATTCCCCTCCACGCCGCAGAACACTACTACGTGGTCACGGAGCCGATGCCGGAAATCAACGGCATCATGCTGCCGACACTGCGAGACCTGGATTACTACAACTACTTCAAGACCGACGCCGGCAAACTGTTGATCGGCACCTTTGAGCCCAATGCCAAACCGTGGGGCCATGAAGGCATTCCCGACAGCTTCAGTTTTGATGAGTTGCCGCCTGATTTCGATCACCTGGAACCCTATCTGGAAGCCGCCATTCGCCGTGTCCCGGCGCTGGAGAAAACCGGCCTGCAAGTGTTCTTCAACGGCCCGGAAAGCTTTACGCCCGATGACCGTTACCACCTGGGCGAAGCACCTGAGTTGCGTAACTATTTTGTCGCCGCAGGCTTCAACTCGGTGGGCATTCAGTCAGCGGGCGGTGCCGGCAAGGTGCTGGCCGAGTGGATCGCCAAAGGTCACGCCCCGATGGACCTGTGGGACGTGGACATCAAGCGTAATTTGCCTTTCCAGGGTAACTCTCAATACCTGTACGACCGCACCACGGAAGGCTTGGGCCTGTTGTATGCCATGCACTGGCCATTCCGTCAGTTCGAGTCCGCCCGTAACGCGCGCAAAAGTATCCTCCATGACCGCCTGGTGGCCGCCAATGCCTGCTACGGCGAAGTGGTGGGTTGGGAGCGCGCTAACTTCTTCGCACCGGTGGGTGAGAAGCCGGAATACGGCTATAGCTGGGGCAAGCAAAACTGGTTCGAGTGGTCGGCAGCCGAACACAACGCGGTGCGCAAGACCGTCGGCCTGTTTGATCAAAGCTCCTTTGCCAAAATACTGGTCCAGGGCCGCGACGCCATGCCGGTGCTCAACCGGATTTGCAGTAACAACATCGATGTCGAGCCGGGCAAGATCGTCTACACCCAGTGGCTCAATGAGCGCGGAGGTATCGAGGCCGACCTGACCGTGACACGACTTGAGCAGGAGTCGTTTCTCATCGTCACCGGTCCATGGACGCAGACTCGCGAACTGAACTGGCTGCGCCGCAACACGCCGGACGAGGCGAATGTGGTCTACACCGATGTCACCTCGTCGATGGCCGTGATCAGCGTGATGGGCCCTAACGCCCGCAATTTGCTGCAACCGCTGACCACCGACGACCTCTCCAACGAAGGCTTCCCGTTTGCCACGTCCAGGGAGATCGAACTCGGCTATGCCCGCGTACGAGCGTCACGGATTACCTACGTGGGCGAGTTGGGCTGGGAACTGTACATTCCGACTGAATTCGCCCCGGATGTATTCGACCGGATCGTCGCGGCGGGTGAGCCGCACGGCTTGAAGTTGTGTGGTTATCACGCCCTGAACTCCCTGCGTATCGAGAAAGGCTATCGCCACTTCGGCCACGACGTGGTGGAGGAGGACACCCCGCTGGAAGCCGGACTGTCGTTTGCCTCGGACTTCAACAAGGCCGGCGGTTTCATCGGCAAAGAGGCGTTGCTCAAGCAAAAAGCCGAAGGCGTGAAGAAACGCATGGTCTTGTTCAAGTTCCTCGACCCCGAGGCCACCAACTACCACGAAGAACCGATCTATCGGAACGGAGAAATCGTCGGCCGCACCACCTCTGGCATGTACGGCCACTACATTGGCGGCAACGTCGCGATGGGCTATGTCTGCAACGCCGAAGGTGCAACGACTGACTGGGTGAAAGAAGGCAAGTACGAGATCGAGGTGGCCACCAAGCGCTATGAGGTGGAGGCCAGCCTTCGAGCGTTCTACGACCCTGAAATGAACAAAATCAAGTGCTGACCCCCCTGGGCCAACCGTATTAGCGGCGGTCAGGCACGGTATAGAAACGTCATAACAACAAGTCGATTGAATCGCGCAGTGCCCGGAGGTCTGACTCCGGGCCAGGCGCAAAAAATCGCCGGAGACAACCATGAATGCAAAATGCATCGCCAGGTCCAAATCGTCGCCAACCCCGTCGGGTGCGCAGCTTTGTACCGCTCCACCACACCTTATCGATTCCGGGCTCGCCCTGAGCCTTTTCTGCCGAAAGATTCCTCTTGAGTTTGCCGCGTCGACCTTCAGACACGGGCGTCCGTACGCCTGATTGATGGCTGTCCTGTGTCCATGCGAACAAGAGAAACCGTGTTAGCGCCGTTTAAGACGGCTTTGCACTTAGCTGATCAAAGAATTGCAGAAGGGTGTTCACATGCAAACAGAATCCTTTGTGAGTTTTCGCAATGTGCAGAAAAGCTACGACGGCGAAAACCTCGTGGTCAAAAACTTCAATCTGGATATTCAGCGCGGCGAATTCATCACCATGCTTGGACCGTCCGGCTCTGGAAAGACAACGTGCCTGATGATGTTGGCGGGTTTTGAAACCGTAACTCACGGGGAAATCTCCATCGACCGACAGCCGGTCAACGACATCTCGCCACAGAAGCGGGGTATCGGCATGGTCTTTCAAAACTATGCCTTGTTCCCGCACATGACCATTGCCGAGAACCTGGCTTTTCCGCTCAAGGTGCGCGGCCTGTCTTCAAGCGACATCCAGGGCAAAG
Organism: Pseudomonas sp. MH9.3; assembly: GCF_034354675.1. NCBI lineage: Bacteria > Pseudomonadati > Pseudomonadota > Gammaproteobacteria > Pseudomonadales > Pseudomonadaceae > Pseudomonas > Pseudomonas sp. MH9.3. Next base: position 5,653,721 of record NZ_CP133785.1, read on the forward strand.
TCAAGAAGTCCCTGGACATGGTCGCCATGGGCCCGCTGGGCAATCGCATGCCGGCACAACTGTCCGGTGGGCAGAAACAACGAGTGGCCTTGGCTCGTGCGCTGATTTTTGAACCTCGCCTCGTGCTCATGGACGAGCCGCTCGGCGCGCTCGATAAACAACTGCGCGAGCAAATGCAGTACGAGATCAAGCGTCTGTCCAAGCAGCTGGGCATCACCGTTGTTTACGTCACCCACGATCAGACTGAAGCACTGACCATGTCCGATCGCATTGCGGTGTTCAACGATGGTGTGGTTCAGCAACTGGCCAATCCGTCCGACCTGTACGAGAAACCCGAGACCGCCTTTGTTGCCAGCTTCATCGGTGAAAACAATCGACTGACGGGGGAGGTCATCGAGCGCGATGGGGAATACTGCCAAGTGCAAGTCGGCAACCTTCGAGTGAAGGCCGTTGCGGCGAAATCCGCGAGTACCGCCCGTGGTACGAAAACCACCTTGTCGATTCGTCCGGAGCGCGTCTACCTCAATCCAGCCGACGGTCAATGCGACAACCGGCTTCCGGCCAAAATTCAAGAGCTGATCTATCACGGGGACCACCTGCGTCTTCGGTTGAGCGTCGCGGACCAGGATGACTTCATCGTCAAAGTGGTGAACGGCGTCAACCAGTCGACGCCGACTCCTGGCGCCCTGGTGACCGTAGGGTGGCGTGCTGACGACTGTCGAGCGCTCAACACCGTTATCTAACTTTCGTCACCGCTCACACGGAGATCACTCCATGAATCGCCCTGTAATGTCTGAAGGGCCTGCGGATCGGCTGTTTGATCAGCCGAAGGTTGGCCAGTCAATAAAGGAAAGCCTGGACAAGGCCGAGCGTCGGAACAAGTTCAAGTCCGTGCTTCTGGTGTTGCCACTGCTGGCGTTTATCGCCGTGTTCTTTCTCATGCCGATTGGCGACATGCTGATGCGCAGCGTGCAAAACGGCACGCTCGCCGACTACATGCCGAACAGTACAGTCGAGTTGAAGCAGTGGGATCGGCAGGCGCTGCCTGAGGAGAAGACGTTTGCAGTCCTTGGCAATGATATTCTCGTCCTGCTCAAATCGCAGAACCTGGACCGGGTCGGGACTGACTTGAACCGCGTGCAAAGTGGCATGAAGCTGCTGTTGAACAAGACGGCGAGAGGCTTGGAAAAACAGAGTCAGGCAGGGATCACCAAATTCAAGCCGCTGATGATCAGCATCGACAAACGCTGGGGTGAAACCGCAACGTGGTCGCAGCTCAAGGTGATGGCGCCGTCGATTTCGGCGGTACATTACCTGGCGGCGCTGGATCGTCAATACGACGATAATGGCGACATCGTCCAGCAGCCGGAAAGCCGGCAAATTTATGTCGACAACCTGCTGAAGACGCTGGCGGTCAGTGTCGCGATCACTTTCATCTGCTTTCTGCTGGGCTATCCGCTGGCGTACTTCCTGGCCAGCTTGCCGGACCGCTTCAGTAACCTGCTGATGATCCTCGTGCTACTGCCGTTCTGGACATCGTTGCTGGTCCGGACCAGCGCCTGGATCGTGATTCTCCAGTCAAACGGGGTTTTCAACGATGTCCTGCGCAGTCTGGGCATCATCAATCAGCCACTCGATCTGATGTACAACCTGTACGGCACGATCATCGCCATGACGCATATTCTGCTGCCGTTTATGGTGCTCCCGCTTTACAGCGTCATGCGCGGAGTCGACCAGACCTACATCCGTGCCGCGCACTCTATGGGCGCCAGCTCCATGCGCACCTTTTTCAAGATCTACTTTCCGTTGTCCCTGCCGGGCGTCAGTGCCGGGGGGATTCTGGTCTTCATTCTGGCGGTGGGCTACTACATCACGCCCGCACTCGTGGGCGGCCGCACCGGCCAGATGATCAGCAACTTCATCGCTTATCACATGCAGACGTCCTTGAACTGGGGCCTGGCTTCGGCAATCGCCAGCCTGCTTCTGGTGGTGGTGCTGCTGATGTACTGGGTCTACGACCGATTCGTAGGCATTACCAATATGAAGTTGGGGTGAGCCATGAGCCTTCCAAATTACATCGGACCTATTGAGCGCTGCTGGTTTTTCACCTTGCGCGGGGTTGCCCTGCTCGTGCTGCTGTTTCTGGTGGTGCCGATTCTGGTGATCATTCCCTTGTCCTTTAACGTCGAGCCGTATTTCAGCTTCACGTCGGACATGCTTCATCTGAAACCGGAGGCATTTTCCCTGCGCTGGTATCACCAGCTAATCAACGACCCGCTTTGGGTGCTGTCGATCAAGAACAGTTTCCTGGTGGCGTGTGGTGCAACTGTGATCGCTACCGCGCTCGGTACGCTTGCGTCCATTGGGTTGAGCCGCGCTGACCTGCCTTACAAGCGCCTGCTCACCGGCATTTTGATTTCGCCGATGATTGTTCCGGTGATCATTTCAGCCGCTGGCATGTACTTTTTCTACAGCAAGTTGGGGATTGGCCAGAGCCTGCTCGCGCTGATCCTGTCGCACGCTGTGCTGGGTACACCTTTCGTGATTTTGACCGTCACCGCAACGCTCGTGGGGTTCGATCATTCACTGACCCGCGCCGCCGCCAGCATGGGTGCATCGGCGACTTACACGTTTTTCAACGTGACGTTTCCCCTCATTCGCCCCGGCATCATTTCAGGCGGGCTGTTCGCATTCATCACTTCGTTCGACGAGGCGGTGATCGTTCAGTTTTTGGGGGGAGTCGAGCAGCGCACCATCCCTCGTCAGATGTGGTCCGGAATGCGCGAGCAGATCAGTCCCACGATTCTCGCTGCTGCCACGTTGCTGATCATTTTGTCTGTCCTGCTGTTGCTGTCTATCGAAGTCCTGCGCCGTCGTTCGCTCCGCGTTCGTGGAATCACTAATTGATCTGAGGTCTAGGGAAGCAGTTATGAAAAAGATGTTGATATGCGCGGTAACAAGCCTCGCGTGTGTGTCTGCGATGGCGCAAGAGAATCTGACGATTGTCACGTACGGTGGCTCATTGGCGGCTGCCCAGACCAAGGCCGCGATCAAGCCATTCAGCGAGAAAACTGGGGTGAAAACTACGTTGGAGGACTACTCCGGCGGCATCGCTCAGCTCAAGGCTCAAGTTGATACCAAGAACGTCACGTGGGACGTCGTCGACATGGAATTACCGGATGCCGTTCGGGCGTGCAATGCGGGGCTGTTCGAACGTATCAACCCGAGCAAGGACCTGGAAGCTGGGACGGGCGGCGCCCCGGTTGACGTAGACTTTATCTCCGGCGCCGTCACCGACTGCGCGGTGGCCAACATCATTTGGTCGACGGCGGTCGCTTACAACGTCAACGCGTTTAAAGGTGAGCAGCCCGCAACGCTGAGGGATTTCTTCGACCTGAACAAATTCCCGGGCAAGCGTGGCTTGCGCAAGGCGCCACAGGGCACGTTGGAGTGGGCACTGCTGGCCGATGGGGTGCCTCGTAATGAAGTGTATTCCACCCTGGAAACCGAGGCGGGTATAGAGCGTGCCTTCGCCAAACTCGACTCTATCAAGAGTCAGGTGATTTGGTGGGAAGCGGGTGCCCAGCCGCCTCAATTGCTTGCGGACGGCCAGGTCGTAATGACCTCGGCATGGAATGGACGTATCTGGACGGCCCAGACCCAAGAGAAGCAACCGTTCAAGATTATCTGGGACGGTCAGCTGTACGACATGGATGTGTGGGCTGTGCCGGCCGGTAGCAAAAACAAAGCGCGGGCCATGGAGTTCCTCAAGTTCGCCACGAGCACCCCGGTGCTGGCTGAGCAAAGCAAGTACATCGCCTATGGCCCGACGCGTAAATCGTCGCAAGCCCTGGTTAGCGAGGAGATGAAACCGCATCTGCCGACCTCCCCGGAAAACTTCAAGACAGCATTACAAATGAATGCCGAGTGGTGGGGTGACCACGCCGACGAACTCAATGAACGCTTCAATGCCTGGCTGGCAAAGTAAACCTTTGCCTTCACCGCCTTCTGAGGAGTCCAACGCCATGTCGACTTTGATTTACCTCGGGCTAGGGAGTAACCAGGACCGGGATCATCATTTGGGGCTGGCGTTGGAATTCCTGGCCGCATTGCTAATGGATGTTCAGTGCTCCCCGGTCTATACCTCCGCGGCTGCCGGCTGCGTGGGCGACGATTTTTTTAACGTGGTTCTGTCCGGACGCACTGATCTATCACTGGGCCAGTTGAGTGATGTTCTAAAGCATTTTGAGGCCAGGTACGCGCGCGTGCTGGATCCTCGAATCGTCTTGCCGGTGGATATCGATATTTTGTTGTACGGGGATTTTGTAGGTGTTTACGAGTATGGGGTGCTGCCAAGGTCGGATCTCATCGATAGACCTTACGTGATGATGCCGCTTGCTGTGCTCGCCCCGGAGGGAGTGCATCCCATCACCGGTAAAACCTATAAAACGACTTGGCTTGAGTTCGAGCGGGACATGCCTGCCGAGGAGAAACCGGTCCTTGTAGCCAGCGACGGGCTGAACCTGCACAAGGGTGCGAAAACCGCCGAGGCGGATGATTTCGTGATGGCACAAACGCTTAAATCACTACGTCTTCGACAAGGCCTCACACAGCGTAAACTCGCCGAAAAAGCACGGGTTACTTATAGCTCCATATCTGTCATAGAAAAAAATCAGGCAAGCCCTGGGGTTAATACGCTGGGCAAGATCCTGTCCGCACTATCGACTTCACTGCCTGAGTTTTTTGCAGAGATTGAGCGAGGAGGTGCAGAAGCAAAACCCAAGAAGAGAGTTCTGGAGTTTTAAACACATAGGGTTGGAGTGGTTTCAATTCACCAAATCTGAGGTCGAAGACAATGAAAATGGTACCCAGACTGACAATGGCTGATGCTATGAAATCTTGTGCAATGGCTGTTCTCGCAATCCGAACAGCTTCTGGGGAGCGCCGCTCCTGGCTGATTGCTGCCAAAAGTTGTCTATTCACTTGCGGCAGACTTCCCTCGCGCCCGCTATGATGGATTGGAACGCTTAAACCTACAGGCCTGACAAAACGGCGCCATTAACCTTCCGTCCCACCACCATCCCATGCACCGGAGTTCCGTTCCTTTCTCTCTAGCTGTAGCAACCTCGTGCATTACACTCCAGCAGCACGTTCTATCAAAGATGTTTTTTGAACGTTGCCGCCGTGATAGCAGTTGCTATCCCAAGCATCACCGAGCAAGGCAAAAAAATCGTCATGGGATTGAGCGAAAACGGTAGGGATAGGTAAATAATCCAGGGCACGATCAGCAGTGGTAACACTGCTCGCTTAGCGCGGTGGTAGACAAAGCTGCTTTCTAATCCCGAGCCGAATTTGCGCAGGTCACGGCGCATTAACCCATCAACAAAGCCAGTGAGCATGCTCAGTAAGAACAGCGGCGTGGCTAAGACCAGAATGGTCAGGCGCACTACGAAGGTGAAGGTAACGTACACCGCGGCCAGCACGAAATCTTCAATACTCACGTAGAGCTGATTGATCCAGTGCCAGAACCCGTTTCCCTGGCTAGACACCCGGGCCTGATGAGCAAAGTCCGCAAATCCAGTTTTGACCAAAAGCCACTGGGTGAGGAGATCCAGTACCTGGACGATCATCTGCCCGGGTTGTTGGAGAATGACTGAAGATTTGAAGTGCTCGCTAAGCCAGCCCAGTTCATTGATCAGCATGACCTTGTAGTGGTCTAATGAAACCGGACACCCATTTAGGCGAGAATGCTCGCCAGAACGAGGTGTCAGATGACCAAACAACGCCGTACCTTTTCCCCTGAATTCAAACGCGAGGCTGCCGACCTCGTTCTCAAGCAGGATTACAGCTTCATTGAGGCCAGCCGCTCGCTTGGTGTCGGCGAGTCGGCTTTGCGCCGATGGGTCGACCAGGTGCAGCAAGAACGCATGGGCGTGACCCCGCAGAGCAAAGCGCTGACCCCGGAGCAGCAGAAAATCCAAGAGCTGGAAGCCCGAATTACTCGCCTTGAGCGGGAAAAATCGATCTTAAAAAAGGCCACCGCGCTCTTGATGTCGGAAGATCTCGAGCGTTCGCGCTGATTGACCAGTTGAGCATCCACGAGCCGGTTGATTGGCTGTGCAAGGTGTTTGAAGTGACCCGCTCGTGCTACTACGCTCGGCGTCTCAGGCGCCGCACACCGGATGTAGAACGCCTTCGATTGCGCAGTCGGGTGAGCGAGTTGTTCACCCAAGGCCGCAGTGCTCCCGGTAGCCGTAGCATCATGGCCATGATGCAGGACGACGGCGAGCAGATCGGGCGATTCAAGGTACGCAGCCTGATGCGCGAGCTGGAGTTGGTCAGCAAACAACCGGGATCGCATGCTTACAAAAAGGCGACGGTCGAGCGGCCCGACATCCCTAATATTTTGAACCGAGAGTTTGATGTGCCCGCTCCTGACCACGTCTGGTGTGGCGATATCACTTACATCTGGGCTCAAGGGAAATGGCAGTATCTGGCGGTTGTGCTAGATCTTTTTGCCCGCCGTGTTGTGGGTTGGGCGTTGTCGGGAAAGCCGGATGCCGACTTGGTCATCAAGGCCTTGGACATGGCTTACGAGCAGCGAGGGAAGCCTCAGGGTTTGCTGTTCCACTCCGACCAGGGCTCGCAATATGGAAGCCGGAGTTTTCGCCAGCGCCTTTGGCGATATCGCATGCGTCAAAGCATGAGCCGGCGAGGAAATTGTTGGGATAACGCGCCGATGGAGCGGGTGTTCAGGAGCCTGAAAACCGAGTGGGTACCGACCATGGGCTACGCGACGGTCCAACAAGCTCAGCAGGATATCAGCCATTTTTTGATGCACCGGTACAACTGGATTCGACCGCACCAATTTAATGGTGGGCTGCCACCGGCTCAGGCCGAGAAAAAACTTAACGTCGTGTCCGGGATTAGTTGACCACTACAATGCCGCTATTTGTCGATGGCAAGTTCATCGGTGTCGTGGGCGTGGATATGTCACTCGATGACCTGCAATCTGCCGCGAGCGAAGCTCAGCGCGCATTGTTCAATGGCTCGGCAAGTATGCTGATTGTCTCCGACAGCGGTGTACTCACCGCCTACAGTAAGGATGCAACGAAGGTTGGCAAAACTGCTGCCGTTACATTGGGTGAGGAAGGCACTGAGATACTGGCGACATTGGCGCAAAAAAAACCGACGGTGCTGGCCCAAGATGGTTCGATCCGCGCCGTTTACCCAGTCGCCCCCATCCCCGGCGCGCCAGAATGGGGAGTGGTTATCGACCTGCCCAAGCAAGTTTTGCTCGCTGATTCGGTAGCGTTACAAGGCTTGCTGGATCAGACGCAAACCCGCGACGCCCTGAATTCGCTGCTAATGGCAATTGGTGCGGGCCTGGTGGGCCTGCTGCTCATCTGGATCACCGCTTCGGGTGTGACTCGCCCCATCAACAGTGTCGCGCAGATGCTCAAGGCGATTGCCAGCGGCGACGGTGACCTGACCCAGCGGCTGAAATACAGCAAGAAAGACGAACTAGGCGAACTGGTGAACTGGTTCAACCGTTTCCTCGACAAACTGCAACCTACCATCGCACAGATCAAGCAGAGCATTACCGACGCTCGGGGCACTGCTGACCAGTCTTCGGAAATCGCGCGGCAGACCAGTGAAGGAATGCAGGTGCAATTCCGCGAGATCGATCAGTTAGCAACAGCCTCGAACGAAATGAGCGCGACAGCCCATGAAGTCGCTCACAGTGCATCGAACGCCGCCAAGGCAGCGCTTGGTGCCGACCAGGCTTCGAAGGACGGCATTACTCTCATTGAGCGAAGTACCCGCGACATCAACGCGCTGGCCAGTGAGGTCAGCAAGGCCGTGACGGAAGTCGAAACCCTGGCAGTCAACAGCGAGCAGATTGGTTCGGTACTCGAAGTTATCCGCAGCATTGCCGAACAGACCAACCTGCTGGCCCTCAATGCCGCGATCGAGGCAGCGCGCGCCGGGGAAAGCGGGCGGGGTTTTGCAGTAGTGGCCGATGAAGTGCGCAACCTTGCGAAAAGGACCCAGGATTCCGTCGAAGAAATCCGCTCCGTTATCGAGCGCATCCAGACCGGTACCCGTGGCGTGGTGGCAACCATGCACTCAAGCCAGGCTTTGGCCCAGAATAACGCCGGGCAGATCCATCAGGCCGTGCAGGCGCTGGGCAAGATTAGCGACGCGGTCACGGTGATCAGTGATATGAACCTGCAGATCGCGAGTGCTGCGGAGGAGCAAAGCTCCGTTGCCGAAGAGGTCAATCGTAATGTCGCGACCATCCGTGGTGTGACCGAGACGCTGACTGAACAAGCTGCGGAATCGGCCCAGATCAGCAGTCAGCTCAACGTACGGGCCAATCAACAGATGAAGTTGATGGACCAGTTCCGTGTATAACTTATGCCTGTATCGACGCAGCGAGGCGGCCACGCTCGGTATTCCTGCCACCGTGGCAGATATCCACAATCAGTTAACCGCGAGCCGCGTAAGAGAGGTGACGCCAAATCAATTCGACCTCGACAAGGGCATCTGGCTGGGTGCCACCGGAGGTTGTGAAGCAACTCCGAAGTCGTGAGCGATACGCGAGTAGGACCATTCAGGCCATATGGGTTCGCGTTCAGTTCCGCCGCTAGTCTGGAACGCCCTCAGTTCAGTTTGACCAACTCGACCCTGCGATTTTGCGCCTTGCCCGCTTCGGTGGAGTTGTCGGCCACCGGGTCTGCATCGCCAAAGCCAGCAGTTGACAACCTGGCCGCGTCGATGCCCTTGGCGGTGATGGCGACGACGACAGCCTTGGCGCGGTCATATGACAGTGTCTTATTGTGCGCGGGATCACCGGTGCGGTCTGTGTAGCCGTTAATGGCCAATTTCAACGAGGCATCCTGTTTGAGTAACTGCGACACTTGCTCGATCTGTGGTTGTGAATCGGGAAGGATTCGGGCCTGGTCAGTCGCGAAGTTGACGTGCAATTCCACCTTGCCGGTTTTATCTATCTGCGCTTTTAGTTCACTGGCCGGCAACAGACCGGCGGTTATCTGAAGCGGTTTGGTTTCTGCGATGAGCAGGCCGCCGCCAAACGAGTAGCTGCACAAATGAATCCAGATATCGCGGTCGGCGCGATGGATAACGAAGACTTGCGCGGTATTGTTCCAGATGTCGCCCAGGCCGCTGTTGTATTTGAGAGCGAAATCCCGTGGCCATTGCTGGATTTTCTGAGCCTCGTCTTGCGCAATCCTGCCGTCGAAGATCTTGTTGCCGCCCAAGGACGACACCACTGATTCCAGATTGCGCTGCAACTCGATATCGGAGAATGCCTTGCCCTGCGCCGCGGCGATATGCGCCGACCAGACCTTGCCCTCCACCGCTTGCAGGCGATCGCCGGTCCAGAAGGGCACCTGATCGAAGTCGGAGACATCGGGCGTGTTTGCGATGACATATCCAGTAGGAAGCGCGATGTACGGAAAGGCGCCCAACGGCGCGTCCGAAACGGGCAGGCTGGCGGCATTGAAAGCCTTGGCGTCTGCTGCCTGCACTCGTGACGGGGCTTGAATAGTCAGGCCCAGGGCGATGGCCAGCGCCAAGCTTGCCGCTGTTGTCTTTTTCAATGAAGTCATCTTTTTCCGAGCACCTGATAAAACACTGCGGTCACTGGCGCCCTATAAAGCCGTTGCTATCAAGATCACGCAATAGCACAGCTGTCCTATTGCCTCGGCCTTTACCGCTGGATCACAGTGGCGCTGCCGTTAACGTAAACAAGGATCTGTTTTTTGAGCAATAGAGCGACCCAAAAAATTCAATCGAGCACTGCGCGCGACATGCGACTGGAGATTGCCTTGACCGCGATGATGCTTGCAGGCTCTAACTGGACAAGCGTAGCGGTGGGCGCCTCGGCATCATCTGCACCCTGCACCAATGAAGCGGATTTCCAGGCTGGCACCGTGGTGGATTATGAGAGCCGCGATAACCTGTCGTCGGTAACCAGCCGCAGTAAAACTGAAACGTTGGGGCGTAAAGACTTCGCGGGTGCGCAGCCGGTGGCTTCATTGCACACGACGTTCATCAACAACTCACCGGTGTTTCTCACGACCACCTACGTGCAAATCAAGGACGGCCAGTTGATTCGCTATGGCGATCAGCACGGCGCCGGTGCTTCGTTGACTACCACCCTTTACACGCCGCCTCCGGCCACGCCGCTGGGTTTGCAGCCCGGGCAGACCGTCAGCGTCAGTTACAAAAGCCAGGCCGGTAGCGGCGGTGTGACGGTGGGTTTCGAGGTGACGGAAAAGCTGACCTATCACGGCCGTGAGACGATCAAGACGCCGCTCGGAACGTTCGAGACCTGCCGGTTCACCAATGAAATTTCCTCGGGACCGGCATCCGGTGAACAACCGAAACAGAGGGTGGTGGTGCAGAATTGGTTTCCTGTTGAGGGGCCATACCGCGGGCAGTCAATCAGGTCAGTCAGCCCCTCCGGTACGCAGGGACAGGAACGCATCGTTGAAGTGGTCAAGATGCGGTATGAAACGCGCACCAACTAGATCTATTTTGTCCTGAAACAGGCAGTTGCTTTTGGAGGGCAAGGGTGTACTAACGCTGCCAACGTGATGTTTCCATGGAGAGGGACGTTTCTGAATGCCCGGTGTTTCGGATAACTAGTACAGGTGTACTAGTTCAGGTGTACTAGTTCAGGTGTTCTATTTCATAAGTTGTATGACTCGGACATGATCGGTGCTTGTTTTCATTTCTGAACGGGTTGTGCTTCCTGATATGAGTTGCCGAATTGTCGTGGCGGATGAGCACCCGCTTTACCGAGAGGGGATGATAGGGTTACTCGAGTGTTTAATACCTGGAGCAAAAATAAGGCAAGCGGGAAATTTGGAAGAAGTCTGCATCTTTCTGGAGCGTTGGCAGCCCGTCGCGATGTTGTTTATTGAAGTGCGTTTGCCGGGGCTGTGCTCCCTGAAAGAGCTGGCAAAACTGTGCAGGAAAAAAGGCGATACTGCAATCATTGTGGTGTCGGCACTGGATGACGGTGTGGTCATTGCGCGTGTCATGGAGGCGGGCGTGAATGGCTTTATTGGCAAGAATATTTCAGCCGAAGAAGTACGCAGTGCGATCAACGACATTCGTAACGGCCAAGTAGTGGTCAAGTACGCATCCGATGAATCACCGTCTTTCGAAGGTGATGAAGCGATGAGCAAACTGACGTCGAGGCAGAGGGAAGTCTGGCACTTGATCGCACAAGGTAAAACCAATAAAGAAATTGCTGCTGAACTGCAAATCTCTCCGTATACCGTACGTGTTCATGTGTCTTCGCTGATCCGTGTGTTGAATGTCCCTAATCGAGCGGTCGCCGCGGCACGCTTCGCAGGGCGCTATAGCTAGGCCAGCGATTGATCCACGGCTAAGTCGCCGTGCGTTCGATTGACTTGATCTGTTCAAACAACACGCTACGCAGTTCCGGCGGCCGCACCGGTTTGGCCAGCACCGAGATATTGAGTGTGTGCAGCGATTGGCGAATGGCCTCGATTTCGTGTCCAGTGATGATCAAGGCGGGCACCTCGCGGCCACGGCGCTCGCGTATTGCCGCGATACACTCGGACCCCGAGACCCTGGTGCCCAGGTCAAAGTCGGCAATGATGATGTCGCAATCGCTGCTCAGGGTATCCGCATCACCGTGGGTCTCGACCACGCAGCCCCATTTCTCAAGCAGGGCCTTGGTCGCCATCAACACATTGTTGTCGTCTTCTATCAAACAGATCCGCAACCCGTTCAGGCGCTCATGGACGCTTTTCACCCGAGGCGCCGTGACCCTGGGAGCTGCTGGCTGCAAACCGGCAATTGCCACTTGGGTGCCGCGTCCGGGAGTGGAGCGGATATGCACATCGACATTGAGCAACTGGCTGATCCGCTTGACGATGGACAGGCCCAGCCCCAGGCCTTCGACATCCTTGTCGCGGACATGGCGCACCCGGTAGAACTCTTTGAAAACCTGCGGCAAATGTTCGGCGCCAATCCCGCAGCCCTTGTCGTAAACCACCACGGCCAGGCCCTTTGCCTGGCGGCGGACACCGATCAACACCGGTTCTCCCGCGGCATATTTGATCGCGTTGGAGACCAGGTTCTGCACCATGGTGGCCAACAGTCCGGGGTTGATGTTGACCCACTGCCGGCAAGGGCGCAGGCGCAGCTCGACGCCGGCCCAGCGCGCGGCCTCGGTGTTCTGTTTGACCACATCCTGCAGCAGCGCGCCGAGGTTCACCGGCTCCGATTGCGGCTCGACCTTGCGGTTGTCGAGGGTATAGATATCCAGAATCGAGCGGAACAGCTGGGAGACGGTATGCAGCGAGCGGTCGATGTTGTCCACCAGCCGTAGTTCTTCGCCGCCCAGGTTCGCATCGCGCAGGCACGCGGTGAACAAACCGATGGAGTGGATCGGCTGACGCAGGTCATGGCTGGCCTGGGCCAGGAAGCGTGACTTTTCCTGGTTGGCGGCAATCGCTTCTTCCGACGCGATGCGCGTGCGTTTGAGCAGAATATGGGCGTAGGTCGGCACCACGATGGTGGTCACGATCAACATCAGGAACATATAAGGCTGGGCGCGCCAGAACGGATTCAACCAGAAGATAACGATCAGGGTGGACAGCGCGATCACGGTTGCCAGGGCCAGATAGTGTGAGCCAAAGCGCATGCCGTTACCCAGGGTTACCCAGAGCAGCGCGGCGTAGATAGGCAGCGCGCCTTCGCCGCCCACGACCATTGCGAATGCGATACCTGTGTAGTCATGCAACATGGAAAACAGGCGCCGCCAGAAAAAGTGCCCTGGCCAGCGCTTGACCGCCATGCGCAGGAATATCGACGCAATGATGAACGTCGAGATATACACAATGATGGGCGTATAGGTCGCGATGTCGCTGGGGTGCAGGGCGGTCAGTATGACCATGTAGAGCCACGCGCAGGCGCTGACGGTCAAACGCAGCGTCGCCTGGTCGAGTTCGCTGTTCTTTTCCACGCTATTAATCTCTTCTGGCACCAAACGACACTGCGTGCATTATCGCGCGCGGGAGGATTAGTAAACCGTGTACGAAGGCACTCTATAGTTCACCGACATCCTACCCGGCTTTTATTAGTCGCAAACACATGTGGAGTGCAACTGTCTGCCAGATGAAATTGGACAGGAAAGAGTGTGTACCGAAGAGTAGGCCATTGACAGACTACGCGAAGCGGAAGCGGGCGAGTTGAGCACGGGAGCCCCTCATAAAATGAGGGGCTCCCGGGAGCAGCAATTGGCAGTAGGACGCCGTCCGCTTTTCTATATCGTTAACGCCGATCTGTAAATCCCATTAACACTTGGGGCGAGCAATCATCTGTCAGATTTAACTTAGGGTATAACTATCAACTACGCCGTTTACAAATCGAACTCGCAAAAAATCGTAGCTTGACTTTTTCTCCGTTGTCTTGGTTCCGGTTACGGTGCCGACATCGTCCATTACGTCATACGCTTTTCCTACTTTCGCTTCCTGATTGTAAGAGTCGAGTGAGTTTTGGGTAGGTGCGTACTTACGGTACATTTTTAGCATGGCGTTCATGCCTTCTTCGCCTTTCTTGTAACTCCAGTCTTCAGCCTCGCCATTCCCTTCTACGCTGCGGTGGACTTCATAAGGCGCACCAAACTTTTGACGCACTTCTGCGATCGTCGTTTTTCCTTTAATGAGATTGGCTTTAATAAAAGCAGGCGTGTACTTAGCCCCACCCCCTCCAGTGAGGCTTCCAAGTGGATCGCCCATAAAATCCCCAAGCTGATCCCCCTGGCCCGCGCAGCCTGATAAGGTTATTGCGAAACCAAGCGCCACAGCGATATTACGAAAATATTTCAAATTGCTCGAAGTTATCATAATCATAGTTCCCTTATAACGTGTGCGCCCATCTATGCAATATGCATGGATAATAGATTTTTTATACGAGACACAAGCAGGTATGCGCGCGTGTGTCGTTGGATGAAATAAGCTTTAAGATTTTCAGTAATTTAAAGCTATTCAAAATATGTTGGCAATAGTACAGGTGTGCTAGTGTGAAAAGACAAGTGTTGTGCGACTCTACAGGGTAGTAGTGAACGAATCTTGAAGCTCAGCAATGTCTATTTCAGTATGAAGTTATGGATAACCGTTTTACCCATTGTGATGCTGTCTGGATGTGCAGGTTCGCCTCTGAGCACTAGGGGCATGAACCAGCCTTATCAAACCACATACATAACGTTCAAAGGTTGATCGTTCCCACGCTCGGCGTGGTAATGCATCCCGTGACGCTTTGCATCACCTTGTTCGGCGGGACGTGGAGCGTCCCAGGCAGCATTCCCAGGCAGAGCGTGGGAACGATCATCGCGACTCATGTCTCGAGTTTGCCCGCCCACCCGCCGGCACCGGGAAAGTTGCTGAATTGAGCCGCCGCTGCCGCACGGGTGGGCACCCCCAGGGATTTGAGCAGCGTGGAAACATGGATGCGTACAGTGAACGGAGATATGCCAAGTTGCCTTGCTATCTCCTTGTTGGTCTTGCCCGCAGCGATCAGGCCGAGCACTTGCTTTTGACGGGCAGTGAGAGAGGAAAGGCTGGGGTCCAGGAGCGGATTTTCAGGATTGTATTTGACCACCACTTCGCCTTCACGAATCGCCATGATGGCTTCGGCGATACCGGTCGGGTCAACATTTTTGCCGATAAAGCCATCGGCGCCCTGTGCGATGACCTGAGAAATAACGTCCAGGTCGTCGACCATCGACACCACAATGATCGACGTGCGTTTGAACTCATTGCGCAGTTGGCCGATGACTTGCATGGACGTGATACCGGGGAAGCGCAGATCCAGAATCAAAGAATCGACTTCCGCACCGGATCGCGCCAGTGCCAGGACTTCATCCAGATTGCCCGCCTGCTCTATGATCGCCGTCGGTATAAGCCGCTCAATGGTTCTCAGCATACCTTCGCGAAACAGAGGGTGGTCATCAGCCACTATGATTCTGTGCGTCATGCTCAAGGTCCATCTCACCTCAGGGTCGGCGCATCGTAACCCAAACTGTAACGCGTTGTTTCAAATTTGAAACGGCTTTTTCGCGCTGGAGAATCGCAATGAACATGACGGAAAAGAACAGCGAGCTGGATCAGGCCACGTTGCGGTTGACGGTCAGCACCTGTGCCTCGCTGTACATCTTTGTGGTGGCGTTTCTTCCTTCCAGTGACTTTGCCACCTATGTGCCGATCATGTGGTACATGGCGTTTTTTATCAGCGTGGCGGTCCCCCTGCGCATGGCGATCAAGCGCTGGCCGGGGCACTTCTTCTGGCGGCGCTTGTTCGCCATGGCCCATGACTACAGCGGCATCGCCTTCGCCATGGTCGTGGGCGGGGAGGGCGCGTTGCCGGTTTATGCTGCCTTGCTCTGGGTCACGTTGGGCAACGGCATGCGCTTCGGCTCGCGCTATTTGGCCGCGGCGACACTCATCGCACTGAGCATGCTGGTGTTGATCTTCGTGCTGACACCGTTCTGGCGCGGTCAGCCCTACATGTTTCTGATGCTGATCGTGACCACCATCGTGGTGCCGGCTTATGCGCACATTTTGCTCAAACGCACACGTATCGCCTCGGAAGAGGCGATTGCCGCCAACCAGGAAAAGTCACGCTTCCTGGCCCAGGCCAGCCATGACTTGCGCCAGCCGATCCACTCCATCGGTTTGTTCACCGCGTGCCTGCGCGATGCGAACCTGGGCGGCGATGAACTGCAGCTGGTGGACAACATCGACCGCTCGCTGCATACCGTCTCCCAGCTGTTCCGCTCGATTCTGGATATCTATACCCTCGACAACGGCAAGCTGGAGCCGCAATCGGAGCCGGTGAACCTGGGCGCGCTGCTGCAGGATGTGGTCAAACAGAACACCGAGGCCGCGCACTGGGCCGGGGTCGAGCTGCGTCTGCGGCCTTGTCGGCAGTGGGTCAACGTCAATCCCGGACTGTTGAGCACCATGGTCCAGAACCTGGTGTCCAATACGCTCAAATACGCCTCCGGCCAGCCGGTACTGATCGGTGTGCGTCCCAGAGGTAAAGACTTGGCCATTGTCATCTACGACAAGGGCCGCGGCATCGCCGCCGAACATTTGCCGCAGGTATTCAAAGAGTTCTACCGGGTGCGCCATGTTCGTGACAAGGATGTCGAAGGCCTGGGGCTGGGCCTGTCCATCGTCAAGCGGATCAGTGAGTTGATCAACCTGGATATCCAGTTGGACTCCCGGCTCGGCCAGGGTACACGCGCCACTATCCGGGGGCTGGAACGCATCATGCCGCGCGCCGAGACGCAGCGGCCGGCGGCCACGCAAAGCCGCCTGCTGGGCCTGCGAGTGTGCCTGGTGGAAGACGATGCCAACGTGCTGATGGCGACCTCGGCCTTGCTGGAAAAATGGGGATGCGAAGTGGAGACGCACAGCGATGGACTGAACGTGATCACCGACTGCGACATCATCATTGCCGACTTTGACCTGGGTACGAAGATTTCAGGCTCCGAGTGCATCGCCGCGATTCGCGAACAGCGTGGCTGGGAAGTGCCGGCGATGATCATGACCGGCCATGAAATCGAGCGTATCCGCAGCATGCTTACCCATATGAATATCTCGATCCTCGCCAAGCCCGTGCGTCCGCCCGAATTGCGAGCGACCTTGCTCGAACTCACCAGGCATTTCGCCAGGTAAGTTGGTTAGCTGGAGTACGGTTTTACCTGTCTTTTTGCGGTGGTAATAGGTCATCTGTCGTATTGATGTGGCTGGCTCGCCGTCATCCAATGGGCCTGAGGAGAGCGCTCCACTCAATCGAGATTGATTCGGTGGAGCCCTGTCCTGCGCTGTCTGATTGAGATGCCGTTCAATGAAGCAAAGGATGTCCCTGCCAAAGGAAGGGTGGTTGGTTTTGAAAACCGCGCCGCGGCTCGGACCAGCGATCGAGTGATAGAGGTGGTTCTCGTGAAAAACAACATGAAGAAAGTTCGTTCGACCATTGGAATGGCGCTGGCGCTTTCAGTGGGGCTTGCGTTCAGCGGCACGGCCAGTGCCTTTACTTTTGAACATGGATGGAGTTGCCAGAACAAGTGGTATCAAATGGGCCTTATTGAGCTGATTGCCTGCGGGGGGGGCGGTGACGGCTGATTTGGGCTGGGGCCATGTAAAGGAGCACCTTAGCTGTTCCTTACATTTCAACTCGCCAGGGCGTTGCCCGCGATAGGTAGCGTCCTGGCGAGACCAAGCGACAGCACGAGCATTCGTTAATACATTGTCTGTTCTCTGCGTCTATATCATGGAAAGAATCTGTATGCGAAAACCTGCTGAATATTGTCTGCTGGTGTTGGCTTTCGTCGTTACGCTTATATCGGGATGCGGCACCACTGGTGGCCTAGATGAGATCATTGCACGGCAAATGTGGCGAGGGAAAACACTGGCTCAGGCAATAGACTCATACGGCCAGCCGGATCGAAAATTTATATCCAAGGACACGGGTGAGAAGACACTCCAGTGGTTCATGGATGGTTCCTACAATCGGAACATATACCTTGGCAATTCCACTGAAATGCAAAACGGGGTAATGGTCACCACCAATAATTGGGACACATCCGTGCGCAGAGGTACCTGCGTGATCACCCTGACGTTCAACAAGAATGATGTCGTGACGGATTTCGATGCCAACGATGGTAATAACCAGATCACTCACACCTGCGTCAATAAAAGCTCCTATTAATGCAGGCCCAATGCTCGGTGGATGAGTGGCCCAATTACAACTGGAACTTGTTCATTATCTGCTGAAGGCTGGTGGCTAGGTTTTTTAACCCGCCGCTGGTCTTGAGCAGCTCCTTGACTGAAACGTTCTTCATTTCCGCCATTTGCGCCGAACGCTCAACGGTGCGGGCAACGTCCTGGCTGGCCGCAGTTTGCTCATGCAGGGCGAAGGAATCTAATCAACCACCTGCAGTACTTTTTCCGAGCTGTCACGGATCTCGACGATAGCGGCGCCGGCGGTACCTGCCATTTCTACGCCCTGACTCACTTCCAGCACACCACCGCGCATGCTTTCGAAGGTGTCGCGCACGCCGGCCTGAATTTTTTCGATCATGACCCCGATCTCTTGCTTCGACTTGCCCGTATTCTGTGTAAGCAGGCGCACCTCATCGGCCACCACTGCAAATCCGCAACCTTGTTCGCCTGTTCTGGCGGCCTCGATGGCGGTTTTAAGAGCGAGCAGGTTGGTCTGGTCGGCAATGCTTGAATCGCGCTAATGATCGAGGAAATCTGCGCGGAATGCTGGCCCAACCCGGCGACCTGGGTCGAGGAGAGCTGCACGGTGTTGGCAATGCCGTTCATGCTGGACAGCGTATTTTCAATGACCCACCCACCATCTTTGGATCGCTGGGCCGAACGACTTGCGAGCTGGAGGGGCTGATCTGCGTTTTCGGACACGTAATGGCGATTGCAGTGGCTGTATTGATTGCCAATTGCAGTCGTCGGATGATGCTGCGCCCCAGCGTCGTTGCCAGAATCAACGACAGAATTGCCGCCTACGCCTTGCCCAGGCATGAACTCACGGCAAGGCTATTTACAGTAATCAGTATTGAGTACACAATTGAGTCCATCAAGGAACTGCAACGTCATAAAAATTTTCAAATTTCAAAGAGTTGGGAGATGAGTTATGATCCCGTCCGCTGCGCCATATTCGCTTCCACTAAGGCCAACAGAGCGCCTGGAAGCCACGGAAATAGCGGTCTTGTGCCGCTTTTTTCGTTTCTGAAGTCCACTTGACTTCCTCTCCTGCCACGGTTTTCACGTACACCGCTGGCATAGCCTTTTGCGATTTCCTGTGTCATGTGTCGAGCGCCTGCTGTCTGGCAATTTCCTGATTGCGCAGAATGAACCGCTGCAACTTGCCACTGGGGGTCTTGGGCAGGTGTTCGACGAACTCGATTTCCCGTGGGTAAGCATGTGCGGCCAGGCGCTGTCGCACATGCAGGCGCAGTTCTTCAGCCAACTCGGCGCTGGGCGGATACTGGCTGCTCAGCACCACAAACGCCTTGATCAGCTCGGTGCGTTGCGGGTCGGGTTTGCCGATCACGGCGGTTTCGACCACCGCCGGGTGTTCGATCAGTGCGCTTTCCACATCGAAAGGCCCGACGCGGTAGCCGGACGTGGTGATCACGTCATCCGTACGCCCGACGAAGCTGATGCTGCCGTCGTCATTGAGCTCGACGATATCGCCGCTCAAGTAATAACGGCCGACAAAGGCTTTGGTCGGCATACCCAGGTACCCGCCGAACCAGCACAGGGGCGAGCGCTCGCGATCGACCGCCAGTGTCCCAGGCTGGCCGGTCGGCAGTTCCCGATGAGTTTTATCCAGCACGACAATACGGTAACCGGGCACCGCATAACCGGCCGAGCCCTCGCGTATCGGATGGCGCAGCGCGTGGTGATTGCACAGCACCATGCCGATTTCGGTCTGGCCGTAGTGATCGTGAATGACCACCCCGAGTTCTTCGGCAAACCAGCGGATGACCTGCGGGTTGAGCGGCTCGCCGGCGCTGCTCACCACCCGCAGTTGGCCACGCACGGCGTCGGCGAACTCGGCCCCCGCCGCGATCAGCAGGCGATAGGCCGTCGGCGAGCCTGCCAGGTTGTTGATGGCGTACCTGGCAATGACGTGTTGGGTACTTTGCACCGTGAACGGGCCGTCATAGAACAACGTGGCGTGTCCAAGCGCCAGCGGGCCGGTCACGGCGTAATACAGGCCATAGGCCCAGCCGGGGTCGGCAAGGTTCCAGAATCGGTCTCCCTCACGCAGATCAATCGCATCACGCATGTAACCCTTGAAGGCAAGGATGGCGCTCAACGGTACCTCCAGCGGTTTGGCCGGCCCTGTGGTACCCGATGTGCACATCAGCAGGAAGGGTGCACTGGCGTCCAGCATTACAGGGGCGCAATCCTCAGGCTGGCGGCCAACAATGCCCCAGAAGTCGTGGTCACCCGCGTTGATCGAGACATCACCGGCCACGACGATGTTGGGGCAGTCAGCAATGTCGTCCAGCTTGGCGCGGTTGTGCGTGTCGGTCACGATCCAGCGGGCGCCGGAGCAGCCCAGCCGCTGTTCGATCGCCTTGGGGCCGAAGGCGGTAAACAGCGGCTGGTAAACAGCGCCGATGCGCCAGGTCCCTAACACAGCAATCAACAGTTCAACCGTGCGTGGCATCAGGCCGGCCACGCGGTCCCCGGGCTTGACCCCTTGCTCGCGCAGAAAGTTGCCGAAGCCTGCCGCGTGGGCTTGCAGCTCGCGAAACGTATAGCGCGCGGCACGGCCATCCTGCGCTTCGCAATACAGCGCCACTGCATCGCCCTCGGCGTGCCGGTCGCAGCATTCGATACAGGCATTCATGGCAGTGAGCTCACCCTGCAGCTCCCGAGCGGCGAGCTGCAGATAATCGAAAGAGGTAACGACGGATTCATAATCACGCATAACGACACCTGGTTTTTATTGTTGGAAGAGGGTCTGCAAACACATTGGCCTGGCAGGCGGTTTCAGCGGTTCAGCTCTCGATCATGTCGGCGGCTTGCTGGGTGGCCTGGCTGGTGCGGGTGGCCAGCTTGCGCACCTCATCGGCGACCACCGCAAACCCGCGCCCGGCGTCACCTGCTCGCGCTGCTTCGATGGCGGCGTTGAGCGCCAGCAGGTTGGTCTGGCTGGCAATGCCCTGGATGGTGGCGACAATGTGCGTCAGCTTGCTGAGGGTTTCTTGCATGACCCGGTGCTGTTGCTCCTGAGCCTCGCGCATCGCACTTTCTTCATGCGTGGAGTGGATGTCGGTGATGGCGCCCACCACCCGTTGCGGTGAACCATCCACTGCGCGGCGCGTCTGGCCACGCCCGCGAAACCAGCGGTAGGTGCCGTTTTGGTGCTTGAGCCGATAGTCCACATCGAACGGGGTTTTGCCGCTGCGGTCCTCGACATGCGCCACAAATGCCGCGATGGCCCGTGCGCTATCCTCGGGATGCAGGCGCGAGGTCCAGCTTTCCAGGGTGTTGGGAAACTCCTCGACCGTGGAGCAGCCCAGCAGCCGGCGCATTTGCGAAGACCACCAGATGACATTGTTCGGGTTCGCCGGATCGCCGGCCACCACCTCGATATCCCACAGCCCGTCATGCAGCATTTCGCGGGAGATCTCGAAACGCGCAGCCGTCAGTTCGAGTTCCGCGTGCCGGGTGTATTGTTCGTGAATGTCCTGCAGGCTTCCGCCCACGGCGACCGCCACGCCTTGCGCATCGCGGCGCGAATGACCGCGCAGCCTGCGCCAGCGATAGTCGTCTCCCGGAAGGGGCGCCATGCGCACGTCCAAGGCAAAACCTGTACGCCCGCTGCGATCGGCCAGGTGCCGCTCCAGGGCTGCCGGAAAGCGTTGCCGGTCAGCCGGGTGCAGCTGTTCAATCCACCGCGCCAATGAGTCAATCGATGGGTGCTCGGGCGAGCAGCATCCGCTCCAGCGCACCGTACAGGTCGGTGCAAGTGTGTTCCCGTCCAGCTCAAGCTCCCAAAACAAAGCATCAGCCCCTTGGGTGATCAGCGCCAGGCGGTTTTCCAGTTGCTGCAACAGCTTTTCGCGCGCGGCAAGGCCTGTGCTCAATTCGGCGACATCCAGTGTCAGCGTGCGCGCCTGCTCCTGCAGGGCGCGCCGTTCCTGCAGCAGGTGCTCGACGCCTGCCAGGATGCGTCGCAACAGCGGGTTGCTCGACGATAAAGGTGTGCTCGCCTGGTCCGGCTGGTCGAGTCTGTCGGCGAGCGGCGCCAATACCCAGCGGCTGGTCCGGTTGAAAAAAATCATGCAGCACCTCCTTGAATGGGATCCACCGCCGGGGCGACTGCGGACATGGCAGCGGCATCAAATGCGGCCGCCCCCGGCAGTGCCTGCCAGACCGGTGGGCCGGCGGCGATTTCTTCGACGCTCAGCAGGCAGTTGTCGAGTTCGCGCTGCAACCTGTCCGTGTCCATGCCCTGGCCAATGAAGACCAACTCCTGCCGGCAGTCGCCGACAATGCTGTCCCACTTGGTCATGAGGCTCTGCAGGCGGTATTCGTCTCGCGGCCATTGCGCCGGTTCGACGAAGTGCCACCAACGGCCGACATAGTCCCACTGGAACTGCCTGGCGCTTTGCACCAGCAGGCCGGTTTCCAGGTGACGGCTGGCCAGCCAGAAATAGCCCTTGCTGCGCAGCAAGCGACCGTTGCACCAGGGCCGCTGGAGAAAGTCGAGCAGGCGCTGCGGATGAAAAGGCGCGCGCTCGCGGTACACCCAGGACGTCACGCCATAGGTATCCGCCTCGGAGGCCGCTGCGTCGACAGTGTCCATTTTCTTCATCCAGCCCGGCGATGCCGCCAGGCTGGGCAAATCGAACAGATGGGTGCCGAGGAGGGCGGCCAACGCCACCCGACCGTGGGCCATCGGCAGGATGCGTGCGGACGGGTTGAGGCTGGCGAGGATCGAGCGCAATGCCAGGTAATCCTGCTCACCGATCAGGTCCAGTTTGTTGACGAGAATGACGTTGGCGTATTCCACCTGTTCGATCAGCAGGTCTGCCAGCGGGCGTGCAGGCGCGCCCTCGGTATTGTCTTGCGCAACGCTGTCGCTCGATTCCAGCAGTGCTTGAAACTGGCTGCCGTCGACTACCGTCACCAGGGTGTCGAGCCGCGCCAGTTCGCTGAGGCTGAAGCCTTCTGTGTCGAGGAAGGCGAAGGTCTCCGCGACCGGCATCGGCTCGGAAATCCCGGTGGATTCAATCAGCAGGTAATCGAAACGCTGCTGGCGTGCCAGGGCGCTGATCTGCTCAAGCAAATCGGCGCGCAGCGTGCAGCAGATACAGCCATTGCTCATCTCGATCAGTTCATCGCTGCCACGCTGCAGCGATACGTCGCGCTGCACTTCCTGGGCATCGATATTGACGTCGCTCATGTCGTTGACGATCACCGCCACTCTCAGGCCTTCGCGATTGCGCAGAATATGGTTGAGCAGGGTGGTTTTTCCGGCGCCGAGGAAGCCCGAAAGTACCGTCACCGGTAGTCGGCCCGACTGGGCGCCGGTCATCATGCGTTCACCGCTTGTGCAGGGCTGGCCTTGTCCAGGTAGCCTTCGAAAAGGTCGACCACCACGAACCCATCATCCGCCGCGTCCCCCCACAGGTCTTTCACGCGGAACTCGACGTGGTAGGTGGGCTGATGCGCCGCGCTCGTATCGCCATGGCCAATTGCGTCGGGGAACGGCCACTTCGCCGATGTGCGGTGCAGCACCACACCCTCTTTGCCACGCACGTAAGCCGGCATGCGCACATGCCCTGCCACGTACTCGTCGCGAACCACCACACGGTCGCCCACGTCGAACGGCGGCCGCCCGGTCAGCGCCGCGCGACCTTTGGCATGGGCGGGGTTGGCCAGCTTGAAGTGCGAGCCCAGCGCCTGATCGAGCTCCGCCTGGGTGATCACGCCGGTTTCGACCAGCAGGGTGGCGGTGGCAATGACATAGCGTTCGTAGTATTGGGTGCCCACGTGTTGACGCACGTCCAGGCGTTCGACGGCGTGACGCACTTCGTCCACGCTGAACTTCTTCAAGTGATCGACGCCGATGAACATCAAGCTGTAGGCCAGGTGCTCCCAGTCCTGTTTGAACACCGGTGTGTAGCTCAGGCTGTTGATGGTGTGGGGGATTTTGCCAAAGCCCTGGAAACCGCCAAGATCATGAAAGCCATCCATTGTGCATACCTCTGAAAAGTTAACGGAACAACGCGTCTCGGCTACGCTACGTGGGGCAGCGCGACACCGATCAGCACATCCTTGGTGACCAGTTTTTGCAGCCCCTCTTCATCCATGGCCTCGCTGCCCTGGGGCCTTACCGGCAATACCAGGTAGCGGGTTTCGGCGCTGGTGTCCCACACCTTGACGGTGACTTCATGGGGCAGCTCGGTGCCCAGTTCGCGCAGGACAGTGCGGCCTTCACGGACCAGTCGGGCACGGAATTCGAAGCCCTTGTACCACTCCGGCGGCAGGCCGAGGACGGGCCAATTGGTGCAGGAACACAGGCTGCAGACGATGACGTTTTTCAGTGTCGGGGTGTCTTCAAGGGCGACGATGTATTCGCCCTGTGGGCCGGTGTAGCCGAACTGCGCGCAGGCGGCGGTGCCGTCGCGTAGCAGCAGCTCGCGAAACGCCGGGTCCACCCACGCCTTGGCCACCACCCGTGCGCCGTTCTCCGGGCTCCATTCGTGTGCCATCAGCTGTGTCATCTGTTCTATGTAACCGTCGGGAATCAGCTCCTTTTGCTTGAGCACCTGAAGTAACGCCTGTGCTCGCTCGCCTGGGGTCGAGGTGGTGTGGTCATGGGTTTTCATCGTTGGACTCCTCATCATTGAGCTTCGAAGCAGCGACTGATGGCTTTATTGTTTTTGCGCTTCACGGGGGCGAATCGATTACAGGGTTTTCCAGTCGACGGACGCCTCGAAGGCGGCGGCTGCCTGGTAGATCGTGCCTTCGGCGTAATGCTTGCCCACCAGCATCATCCCGACCGGCAGGCCGTCCACCAGGCCGCAGGGAATCGACATGGCCGGATGGCCGGTGATGTCCTGGGCTGAGGCATTGCCGATCATTTCCAGCGCGCGGGCCACGTATTCGGTGATTGAGCAATCGGCGTGCGGATGGGGCTGGGCAACGATCGGCACGGTCGGCAATACCAGCAGGTCATAGCGCGCCAGTGCCGCGTCATAACCGGCCCGCGCCATGCGCCGCAGGTTTTGCGACTTGGCATAGAAACGCCCGTTGTAGCGATCCAGGCCATATTGGCCGATGAACATGCACATCTTCAGGGACGCCGACAACGTATCGGCCTGCTCGCGCCATTGCGCCTGTTTGTCGAGCAACGCGACGTCATACAGACCTTGCCAGTTAAAGCCGGCCCCATTGCCGTGCATCATCTGCATGGTCAGGCCTTCACAGCCGATGGGCAGCCACAGCGAACCGGCGATGGCGTGTTCGGGCACCGACACCTCTTCGACCTCTGCGCCCAGCCGCGCAAGTTGGGCGATGGCGTTGCGTACCGAGGCGGCGACGCGCGGGTCCTGGTTCGCCAGTGCGAAGCCTTCCTGCAGAATGCCGATCCGCAGCCCTTGCACCCCGCGCTGCAGATAGTCGCTGTAGCTGTCGACCCGGGGCGCGGCCTGGCGTGGATCGAGCCCATCCGCGCCGGCCATGACCTCCAGCATCAACGCGTTGTCGCGCACCGTGGCGGTGATGGGGCCGGCATGGTCGATCGTCGCTTCGATGGCCATGATGCCGGTGTAAGGCACCAGGCCATGGGTCGGCTTCATCCCGTAGGTGCCGCAGAATGCCGACGGAATCCGGATGGACCCGCCCTGATCGCCGCCGACCGCCAGATCGGCTTCGCCCGTGGCAACCAGCGCCGCGCTGCCGGACGACGAGCCGCCCGACGAAAAGCCCTGGCGGTAGGGGTTATGCACCGGCGCGGGGTCGGAGGTGTGACTGCCACCGGACACGCAATAATGCTCGCACGTCGCTTTGCCAATGATGGTTGCCCCCGCATCCAGTAAGCGGGTGACGACCGTGGCGTCGAACGACGGCACGAAGCCCTCCAGCGGCTTGGCACCATTCATCATGGGTACGCCGGCCAGCGAGATATTGTCCTTGAGGACGACCGTTTTGCCCGCCAGCTTGCCGGTGCGGGCACCGTTGACTTCGGTGCGTACATACCAGGCATTGAGCGGGTTGTGCGCCGCCGAGGGGCGATAGCCCGGCGTGCGCTCGTAGCGTATCGGCGGGATGCAGTCAGGCAGCGAATCGATCAGGTCGTAGGCGTCGAAACTCGGTTGCATCAGGGCCAGGTATTCGCTGGCCTGTGCGTGGTCGAGCTGCATGTGCAGGTTACCGGCGATATCCAGTAGCTGCTCCAGGGTAGGGCGAACGATTGCCATAGTGAGGCTTTCCTTATCGTAAAGGCCTGTGAGCACGGCGTGCTCGGCAAAAAAAATCAGTGGGCCTGGAAGCCAGGATAATCCCGGCCGACCCGCTCGGGCTTGGCTGAAAAAGACAGCGGCTTGGTTGAAACGGACAGCTCTCTGTCTGTCTCAAAACACGCGCGCGTAACGCAGGTTCATCCGAAAGTTTTCCCTGGGGCCGTTCTCCACCGAAAGGTCCTTGCCCAACTGCAGTTGGATCTGGTCCTGGGCGGTAAAGAATTTGGTGGCCGTCACGCGAAAGTTGGTCGTGCCCATTTCGTTGTCCTGGTTGACGTGTTCGATATGGGTCTCGCCGGCCCAGGTACGCCCAAAGCCTAAGCCGAACGCGGTCGTGGCGTCAGGCATGTAGCGTCCCATCACCTGCGCCGCGTAGGACACGTCCTGCTTGAGGCGGTCGCCATTGGCACCGAAATCGGTGTTATCGCCATACCAGGTCGCGCCGCCTACCAGGTCCATCGCCCAGTGTTCAGTGAAGTGCTTGACGTAGGCGCTCTGCAATTCGAACTTCCAGCGGTTCTCACCGATGTTCAGCGCGTCGTCCTTGTCGTAAGTGCCGGTGGGCACATACACATAGGGCGCGATGCTGAGGGTGTCGCGGGCGTCGTTGAGCCGCCACTTGAGCGGCGCCGTCAGGATCAGGTCGCCGATGCCGCGCGTGCTGCCCAGCGCCGAGGCATCGCCGCCGGTGGACACGTGGCCGAACGGCAACAGGAATTGCGGGTCGATGGTGAGCGTGTCGCTCAACGCGTAAACATGCAGCAGACGCAGGATGCCAACGTCCGAGTTCAGGTTGAAGTCCGAGCTGGCCTTATGGCCGTTGGTATAGGCCGAGTTCGTGGTGGAGTGCTGGTAGTAAATCGCACCGATGGTCGCGCCGACGGGGTATTGCTCGTAATCGCCGGGGGCCACCTCGACGGCGTGCGCCTGCAGCGTGGGCAATACGGTGGTGAGTGTCAGCAGACGGATCTTGTTGTTCATCGCGTACTCCTTGCAAAGGGGGGCCGTGCCGCCTGAAAAAGGCGGCAAGCGAGCTGAAGTCCGGGTGGGCTGTAACGCCGCTGGGGCTTAGGCTGAAGCCGCTTGCGCGTCGCGCAGCATGCCGGTACACGGGTGGCAGTTGATGTACTCGAACACCTGGCTTTTGGCGTCCGACACCGACACTTCGTGGTACAGGCGCAACTTTTTCAAACCGGCGGCCACGCGGAAAAACGTCACGAAAATGCGCAGGTGGGTGGGGTGGGATTCGGCCCAGCGTTCGAGTTTTTCGAGTGAGCGCCAATGGCCGATGTTGTAGCTGACGTCGAGGAAATTGCCGTCCATATCGATATTGCGCACGAACCGATTGCTGTAGCAGCCAAGGGGTTGGCCGTTGTCGCGCAGGAAGTCCATGCCGTCCTGCAGCGTCGGCAGGATTTCATCGCGGTACAGTGAACGTTCATCCGCCTCGGCGTCCGCCCAGTCCTGGCCCGAACGAATCAGCGCAATGTTGTCATGGCCCAGCACCACGACGCGCCCGCCTTTGACAGGGTCGCCTGCGACGATGCGCAGTTCATCGGACGGCTTCATCCAGTCCGTTTGAGAGATCGGAAAACGATCGCGCATCGAGCCCCAATAACCATGCTCTTCGATTTCCCCACTGGTGGCGTCCATGACCGCGCCGACACCCGGAAGGTTTTCCTGGAAGGCATACAGGGTTTCGAACTGCTCGGCACGTGGTGCGGTGATCTCACGGAAGTAACCCAGGCCCTCACCGAGACGCTCCGGCGCCGCCCACCAGCCATTCACCTCGGCTGAACGCAGCCAGCGGCAGTGGGCGGCCGGGTCTTTCCAGTAACCCACGACAATCAGATTATCGAAGCCGCTGCTGTCGGTGTGGTGGGTCAAATCGTGGGTCTGCGGGCCATCGGGCAGGCTGAAGCTGTTCACGATATGCCGCATGGCCTGCAATGCAGCCTCGCGTTGCGCCTCGCCTCGATATTGCACACCCAGGTAAGCCATCACCACTTGTTGCAACTGCTCGTCAGCGCGTGCCACCCACATCGGAAACGGCGGCTGGTACTCCTCGGGCACGCGGCGAGACAGGGTGCGCGGACATTTGAGATGTTTGTCGATTGCAGATTCCATGTTGAGCTCCTGGTTATTATCGTTCAGGCATACGGTTCAGGCTTGGCGGTCCCGCGGTTGTCCGCGCTCGGTGACCTGCCGGCGATGCAGCAGCTGCATGACGCCCCATTCGATCCACCAGCAGGTCGACTCTTCCGGCACGAGGTCGCGCTGGTGCAGAAGCCAGGATGAGTCAGACAATCGTTGCGCAGAGTGTGGATGCATGGTGTGCCTCATCAGCGGGGGTATGAGCGGCTGTGAGGCAGAAATTAGGCTGGCTGGCGATAGGCCGCTTTGTTCGTCAGGACAACTGTTTGGCTGGCAAGGACAACACGGCATTGACGGCTCGCCACGAACGGTTTTGGTGCGCGCACGGCCAACGCCTGAAGACCTTTGCGTCCAAATGGGGAGGGTGTGCTTTTCACCCACCCTGCCGCGTGGCGGTGACTTGCAGAGGAGTGACGCGCTTGACGCTCTGCGGGGCCAGGTGATTTCGCCTGGCCTGTTAATTGCTTGATTGCTTGCGTTCAAAAACCAATGACAACTTATCGAACGCTTACTGCACCGGTACCGAGGGACGTGCCATGAACTCAACCACTCAGTATTCGACCCTTGCCGTTTCGGCACCTCGTCGCTTCGATTATTGGAAAGAAGTGGTGTGCCGCCATTGCCTGGCGGCCGATAGCCAGCCCATGTCCCAGAGCAGTTTTGACGGTGCGCTCGCAGTCAATCCCATGGGCGCTCTGGATATCTGTTCGTTGTCCTCACCCCTGCATTATTGGGAGCGCTCCGCCGGGCATTTGCGCAGCGGTCCGGCTGAAGATATATGGCTGGGTTTCTCTCGAAACGGCTATGGCCAACTTGAGCAGGGCGGGCGCAAAACAACCCTGTCGCCTGGCAATTTGTTTCTTTATGACGCAAATCAGGCATTCCGATTCAGCTTTGGTGGTACCGAAAACCACCTGGTCCGAATCCCGCGAGCGCTGCTCACCGAGCGCCTGCCACGCATCGCCGACTACACGGCCATGGTCCTTGATGACCGGCGCCCCGGCGTCATCCCATTACGTGAAATGCTGCGACAGGCGTCAAATACGTCGGCTTCGTTGCAGGATGCGAATATCTCCACCCGTTACTCAAGTGCCATGCTCGATCTGCTCGTTATCAGCCTTGAACTCCAGGACCTCAAGACGACTCACGAGGAACTGGATCTCTACGGCCGCATCATGCAGTACATCCAGCGGCACCTGACCGAGCCGGATCTTTCGATTGAAGTCATTGCCCAGGCCCACCACGTGTCGACCAGAACCGTCACCCGCGCCTTCGCTCGCTATCAGAAAACGCCGGTCGCAGAGATCTGGAAAGAACGCCTGAATGCCAGTCGCGAAGCGATTGAGCGCGGCCAGGTGCGCAGCGTTTCCCAGGCGGCGCTGGACTTCGGCTTTTCCGATTTCTCGCACTTCAGTCATGCGTTTCGAAAGGCATTTGGGGTTGCGCCCAATACCCTGCTGCATCGAACGTAAGGCGGCGGTGTTAACCGACTCCACCCGTGCAGGCATTCATGATCGCTGCCCGGCGTTTCTCGCCTGCTGAAAAGCCCCCCGCGCTTTATTTGCGACCCGCCAGCAATTTGGATACGGTGCACGTCTGCCCACAAGGACGTCCCCATGATCAAACCTGCCCCCAAGACCCGCCGCGCGCCCAAAGGTGAAAAACGCCGCGAAGAGCTGCTCGACGCTGCCTTGCAGGTGTTTTCCCTGGAAGGCTACAGCGGTGCATCCGTGGCCCGGGTGGCGGCGATTGCCGGCATCTCAGTGGCCGGCCTGCTGCATCATTTTCCCAGCAAGATTTCATTATTGATGGGCGTACTGCAGCGCCGCGACGAGGTGAATCAACGGATTGCCGACGAGGTGCGGGCGGAGAAATCGCTGTCTGGATTGCTTGGCAGCCTGCGCGCGATCAACCGCTCCAATGCCAGTGCGCCGGGCGTG
Source organism: Pseudomonas sp. MH9.3 (assembly GCF_034354675.1). Lineage (NCBI taxonomy): Bacteria > Pseudomonadati > Pseudomonadota > Gammaproteobacteria > Pseudomonadales > Pseudomonadaceae > Pseudomonas > Pseudomonas sp. MH9.3. Next base: position 5,683,907 of record NZ_CP133785.1, read on the forward strand.
GTGCGGGCCTTCACGATTTTGAATGCGGAAAATCTGCTCGACACTCAACCCGCCTGGACCTGGTTCCAGGAGCGTTATGCGGGCATTCAGCAGCGACTGCACGGGCAGTTTGCCGATCTGGTAGCGATGGGGGAGGTGCGTGGGGATGTGGACCTTGCCGGGCTGACCGAAGAGATCCTGGCCATGATGGACGGCCTGCAGATCCAATGGCTGCGCTTTCCCGGGCAGGTGGACCTGGTGGCGCGGTTTGATACTTACATCGCGCGGGTCGATGCAGCCATCAGGTTCGTCCCTGAACCGTGATCTATCCCTGAATCAGCCGATCAATTGCCGGCTGCGCTGCCCTGGCTGCTGTCATCGGACATGTCGTAGCCATCACCTTCGCTGGTGTCGCTGTCGGTATTTTCGTTCTGCTTGAGCACGCCACCGGTCTTCACCTTTGGCGCTTCACGCAGCGTCGAATTGAGCGCCGAACGCGGCAACGGGTTGCTGCTGGTGGTCGACAGTTCCTGGCGGAACGAGTTGACCAGTTTGGCGTTCAGGCGGATGTCCTGGGACGATCCACCCACCGACAGGTTGAAGCTGTCGGCATCCACCACCCACTGCTTGCTGGCCTCGTCAAAGTAGGCCAGTGAGCGGTCGTTCAGCTCGATGGTCACGCGTTTGCTTTCGCCTGGCTTGAGGAACACTTTTTTGTAGCCCTTGAGCTCTTTGGGTGCGCGTTCAACCTTGGGATTGTTCTGCCCCACATACAGCTCGGCCACCTCGGCACCGGCGACCTTGCCGGTGTTGGCCAGGTCGAACGACACCTTGATCGGTGCGCCGGCCACCGCGACCCCAGGGGTCACGCTGATGTTGCTGTAGCCGAAGGTGGTGTACGACAGGCCGTAGCCGAACGGGTAGAGTGGCTTGATGCCTTTTTTCTCGTAACCGCGATAGCCGACGAACAGGTCATCCTTGTAGCTCATCTCGGCCAGGGTTTCCTGGTTGTCGAACTTGGGGAAGGTCGCGTAGATCGGGTTGTCTTCGATGTTGCGTTCAATACTGATCGGCAGCTTGGCCGATGGATTGACCTTGCCCAGCAGGATTTCCGCCAGGGCCTGGCCGCCGTTCTGGCCAGGGTAGAACGCATGCAGCGCGGCCGGCACCTGGTCGATCCAGTCGCTCATTTTCAGCCCGGTGCCGCCGTGCAGGGTCACCACGGTGTTCGGGTTGACCTTGGCGATGCTCTGGATCAACTGACCCTGGAACTCCGGCAGGTCGAAGCTGTGGTCGAAGCCTTCACCTTCGTATTCACTGCTGTTGCCGGCGGCTACCAGCACGGCGTCGTACTTGGCCAGGTCCTGCGGCGCAACCAGCGACGCCCAGCTCATCTGCACGCCCACCAGGCCGCCCATGGTCGAGAGGTAGCCGTTGCGGCGCGAGTACTCGAGCTTGATGTCCACCGGCTTGCCGGCTTCCAGGTTGACCTTGGCGAACACGGGGATGGTCGGCGGGATGCTGTTGTTCGGCAGCGGCTTGCCGTCGCCGTTGTCGAGCACCTTCTTACCGTTGACGTAGAGGCGTACCGCACCGTCGGCGCGAATCTTGAACACCTGTTCGCCGCTGACGGTCGGGGTGATCTGGCCGCTGTAGCGGATCGACGTGGCCGCCGTATCGCCGTTCACCGGCAGGCTGTCGGTCGACCAGTCCAGGTCAACGTGCTGATCGGTGCGGCTGGCCGCCGGGTCGCCGGACCAGTTGGTGTTGCTGAAGAACTCGGTCTTCACGCCTTTGACGCTGTTGCCGTTGCCGTCCAGATGGGTCCAGTTCGAGGCGGTCGGGTCCAGGGACAGACCGTCGATGAACTCGACCTTGGCACCCGGTGCCAGTTGCTGCAGGCCGCTCAGTTCGCTGACGTAGTTGGCCGCCATCACGTTCGCGCTGCCGAAACCGGTCGGCGGTGCGTACTTGGCGAGGTTGCCCACCACGGCGATGGTCTTGACCTTTTTCGCGTCCAGCGGCAGCAGGTTGTTCTGGTTCTTCAGCAGCACGATACCTTCGCGCGCGGCGTTCAGCGCCACGCGGTTGCTGGTGGCGCTGTTCATGTTGTGGCTGGTCAACGGCGCCTTGCTGTCGAATTTGTACAGGTAGATCTGCTTGAGGATGCGGCGCACCTTGTCATCGATGGTTGCGCTGCTGAGCTCGCCACTGTCCAGGAACGGCTTGAGCACCGTGCTGTTCATCTGGTAGCCCATCATGTCCAGGTCGGTGCCGGCCTGTGCGGCAGGCAGGCCGTTGACCACGGCGTTGTAGTCGCTCTGGACGAAGCCCGGATAGCCCCATTCGGTTTTCAGGATGTCGTGGATCAGGTGCGAGTTTTCGCAGGCGAATTCGCCGTTCACCTTCTGGAACGCACACATCATCATCGCCACCTTGCTGTTCTTCGAGGCGGACTCGAAAGGCGGCAGGGTCATCTCGCGCAGCACGCGCTCGCTGATGGTTTCGTTGAGGTGGAAGCGGTTGCTTTCCTGGTCATTGGCTGCGTAGTGCTTGGCGTTGGCCCACACCCCGCGTGACTGGATGCCGTTGATCAGTGCTGGGCCGAGGCTGGCGCCGAGGAACGGGTCTTCACCGGACAGGTACTCGAACGCACGGCCGCTGTAGGGCATGCGGTACAGGTTCATGCCGGGGCCGGTGACGAACTGGTAACCACCGCTGGCGGTGTCGTAGCCCAGGGCGCGACCCACGTCGATGGCGCGGCGCGGGTTCCAGCTGGCCGCCAGGTTCGGGCCGGACGGGTACACCACGCCCTGGGCATTGCCCTCGCTGGTGTAACGCACGCCCACGCCGCCATCGGCGCCGTGAATCTGCGGGATGCCGTACTGGCTCAACGGCTTGACGTCCCAGCCACCGGTGCCGCCGATGTAGGCGAGTTTTTCTTCCATGGTCATTTTGGCCAGGGTTTTATCCGCGGCCTTTTCCGCGCGGCTCACGCGGCCTTCATCCAGCGCCGGGCTGGTCGCCGCGTGCACCTGGGATACCGCCAGTGCCAGCAGGGCAAAAGCCGACTGCGCACCGATCATCTTGCGTTTACTCATGGGTCTCTCCAGTCACTGTTTATTGAACATGGCGCTGCAGCAAGTGTGTTCCAGCGCACACGCTCGTCACTTTTTCACAGGCAATAGTTGGCCATTAACGCAATTTTTAGCCGATGGCTAATTGCAATTACTTGGCAAGTTTCACTGTTTTATTAGTGTAATAATTGTATGAGTTATTATTATGAGTAGTGTCTATGCGACATCATGATGTGGCATTTTGAATCGCAAAAACCCCGTAATTAAGACAATTCTTGCGCTTGTAAGTCAAACAAAAGCTAATCTTTGCGTAAAATTAGAAATATTCTCTTACGATGTTGAACTTTGACTAAACCTACAAGTCGATTGGTTTAAGAAAATGTCTGCCGGGGTGGCGAACTAATGGCTCTGTCCAGTAGTTCTAAAAGGCCATGCCCTAAACAGGCTGTCATATACACGGCTTTGGTGTAGGGTCTTGAGCGAGTTCAAGGCGCCACTCGAGCTAATCGCTGTTGTTGATCTGGAGAAAGTTGATGAAGATTTCCCTGTTGAGTGCTGGTGTTGTGCTGGGCGTTGCACTGAGTGGCGCGGCCATGGCTGCTGAGTCTACCGATGCCGACGCCAAGTCCGGCGCCACCGATTCCACCGTGCTGACCCAGGCCCACGACGCCAAGGCAGCCAAAAAACAGAAGTCCGAAACCACCAAGGGCGGCCGCCCGCAGAACAGTTCGGGCACGCCGAAAACGTCCAACTAAGCGCAACCCTTTGCAGGAGCGAGCTTCTGGCTCCTGCAAACTACTCCTCTCAGACAGTCGCCCATGCCCAGCCCGTCAACGCCCCTCAATGCCTGCCAGATACACATTCCGGATACCGACCAGGTATGCGCGTGGCTGATGCAGCAGGCCGGGTTGAAAACCGTTGACCTGGAGCGCGCCCGGCGCCTGTCCCAGGAATCCGACGACACCGAATTGCTCGGCCTGCTCACCCGCCTCGGGCTGGTCTCGGAACTAGAGCTGGCCCGCGCCTGGGCCGACCTGCTCGGCGCACCGCTGGTGCTGGCCGATGCCGCGCCGCCGTTGCTCGACCCACTGCCGGCCCTGACCGAGCGCTTCATGCGCCATTACCAGGTGGTGCCGGTGGGCTGGAGCCAGGGTGGTGTGCGCGTGCTGGCCGCCAACCCCGCGCAGGCTTATCCGTTCCAGGCCATGGCCTATGCCTGCGGCGTACCGGTGTGGCTGGCGGTGGGCCCGCGCAATGAGGTCGAAACGCTGATCGAGCGGTACTACGGCCAGGGCCGCTCGGCCATGGGCACCCTGATCGAAAACCTCGATGAGCAGGGCGGCACGCTGGAAGACATCGAACACCTCAAGGACATGGCCTCCGAAGCGCCGGTGATTCGCCTGGTCAACCTGATCCTGCAGCGCGCGGTGGAACATCGCGCCTCCGACATCCATATCGAACCCTTCGAAAACCAGCTCAAGGTGCGCTACCGCATCGATGGCGTGCTGCACGAAGCCGAAGCGCCGCCGTCCAGCTCATCGGCGGCGGTGATCTCGCGGGTAAAGATCATGGCGCGGCTGGACATCGCCGAGCGGCGCCTGCCCCAGGATGGCCGCATCATGCTGCGCATCCAGGGCAAGGAACTCGACTTGCGGGTGTCCACCGTGCCCACCAGTTTTGGCGAATCGGTGGTGATGCGCCTGCTCGACCGCCAGACCGTGCAGTTCGATTTCCAGAGCCTGGGCTTCGACGGCCAGCGACTGGAAACCTTCCTTGAAGTGTTGGAGCGTCCCCACGGCATCCTGCTGGTCACCGGCCCCACCGGCTCGGGCAAGACCACCACGCTGTACACCGCGCTGTCGCGGCTCAACACCGCCGAGCGCAAGATCATCACGGTTGAAGACCCGGTGGAATACCAGCTTGAGGGCATCAACCAGATCCAGGTCAAACCGGCCATCGGCCTCGACTTTGCCGGCGCGCTGCGCTCCATCGTGCGTCAGGACCCGGACGTGATCATGATCGGTGAAATCCGCGACCTCGAAACCTGCCGCATCGCCATCCAGTCTTCGCTGACCGGCCACCTGGTGCTCTCGACCCTGCACACCAACAGTGCGGCGGCAAGTATCACGCGCCTGTTGGACATGGGCGTCGAAAGCTACCTGATCGCCTCGACGGTCAACGGCATCCTCGCCCAGCGCCTGGTGCGCCGTCTCGACCCGGCGACGCGTGAAGCCTTCGAAGCGCCGCCGGAATTGATCTCCGAACACGGCCTTGACCGCTTCACCGAACAACGCCCGATCCTGCTTTACCGCCCCCGCGCCGACGCGCCGGGCGGCGGCTATCACGGGCGCAGCGCAATCACCGAATTGCTGGTGATGAACGACGAACTGCGCAGCCTGCTGATGCGCCAGGCCGATGCCGCCACCCTCGAGCAGGCCGCCCGCCGTGGTGGCTTGCGCACCTTGCATGAAGAGGGCTTGCGCCAGGCTGTGGCGGGGGTCACCTCGCTGGAAGAAGTGCTGCGCGTCACCCGTGGAGACGGCGCGTGAGCCTGTTCAAATACCGCGCCCTCGACAGCCAGGGCCAGCCGCAAAACGGCACCCTGGAAGCCAGGGACCTGGACGCCGCCGTTGCCGCGCTGCACAAGCGCGGCCTGCTGTTGTTGCACATCGATGTGGCGGGTGCCCCGGGCCTGCGCAAGGCCTTCGGCCGTGGCCAGTTGAACGGCGCGGCGCTGGTCAGTTTCACCCAGCAACTGGCAACCCTGCTCGGCGCCGGGCAACCCCTGGAACGTTCCCTGGGCATCCTGCTCAAACAGCCTGGCCAGCCGCAGACCCGTGCGCTGATCGAGCGCATTCGCGAACACGTCAAGGCCGGCCAGCCATTATCCAAAGCGCTGGAGGAGGAGGGCAGCCAGTTCTCGCCGTTGTACCTGAGCATGGTGCGCGCCGGCGAGGCCGGTGGCGCCCTGGAAAATACCCTGCGTCAGCTCAGTGATTACCTGGAGCGCAGCCAGCTGTTGAGAGGCGAAGTGATCAACGCGCTGATCTACCCCGCGTTTCTGGTGGTCGGCGTGCTCGGTTCGCTGGCCCTTCTGCTGGCGTACGTGGTGCCGCAATTCGTGCCGATCTTCAAAGACCTGGGCGTCCCGATCCCGTTGATCACCGAAGTGATCCTCGGCCTCGGGCAGTTTCTGGGGGCGTATGGGCTGGCCGTGCTGGCCGGCCTGATCGTCGCCTGCTGGACAATGGCTGCGCGCCTGCGCGACCCGCAGCGGCGTGAGCGTTACGACCGGCGCCTGCTCGGCATCCGTGTGATCGGCCCGCTGTTGCAACGCGTCGAGGCGGCCCGCTTGACGCGCACCCTTGGCACCTTGCTCAGCAATGGCGTGGCGCTGCTGCAAGCGCTGGTCATCGCGCGGCAGGTCTGCACCAACCGTGCGCTGCAGGCCCAGGTCGCCGACGCCGCCGATTCGGTCAAGGGCGGCGGCACTCTGGCCAGCGCCTTTGGCGCGCAACCGCTGCTGCCCGACCTGGCCCTGCAAATGATTGAAGTCGGCGAACAGGCCGGCGAACTCGACAGCATGCTGCTCAAGGTCGCCGACGTGTTCGACGTGGAAGCCAAACGCGGCATCGACCGCCTGCTGGCCGCCCTGGTGCCGTCCCTGACCGTGGTCATGGCGGTGCTGGTGGCGGTGATCATGCTGGCGATCATGCTGCCGCTGATGAGCCTGACCAGTAATATATGAACCCTTGAGGAAGCAACCCATGCGTCACACCCGATTCAAGCCTGCCCGCCGCCAGGGCGGTTTCACCCTGCTGGAAATGCTCGCCGTGATCGTGCTGCTGGGCATCGTCGCCACCATCGTGGTGCGCCAGGTCGGCGGCAACGTCGACAAGGGCAAGTACGGCGCCGGCAAGGCGCAACTGGCCAGCCTGGGCATGAAGATCGAAAGCTACGGACTGGACGTCGGCTCGCCGCCCAAGTCCCTGCAGCAACTGGTCGAAAAGCCGGGCAACACCGCCGGTTGGGCCGGCCCGTACGCCAAGCAGTCGGACCTCAAGGACCCGTTCGGCCATGCCTTCGGCTATCGCTTCCCCGGCGAGCACGGCGCGTTCGACCTGATCTTCTACGGCCAGGACGGCCAGCCCGGCGGCGAAGGCTACAGCGCCGACCTGGGCAACTGGGAATAAACCTGCGCCCATGCCCAACCTCCAACGCGGCTTTACCTTGCTCGAAATGCTGGTGGTGATCGTGCTGATCAGCATCGCGGCCGGCCTGGTGGGGTTTGGCCTGCAACAAGGCCTGCGCGCGGCAAAAGAACGCCAGGTGGTCGGGCAGATGGTCGAAGCGCTGCGCAGCACGCGGGCGCGGGCGATTGTCAGCGGCACCGCGCAACACACCGTGTTCGACTTGCGCAGGCTGAGCTTTGCCGCGCCGGGCCGGCCAACAAAATATTGGCCGGCCGATCTGCAGGTCACCTTGCACACCGCCGAACAGGCGGGTTCCACCGTGGAGTTCTACCCGGATGGCAGTTCCACCGGCGGCAACCTGCTGTTGGCCAACGGCACTCGGCGCTGGCGCATCGACGTTGGCTGGCTGACCGGCAGCGTAGAATCCAGGGCCTTGCCATGAAGCGCCAGCGCGGTTTTACCCTGCTGGAAATGCTCGCCGCGCTGACGCTCATGGCCATCTGCAGCACGGTGTTGCTGGTCGCTTTCGGCCAGAGCGCGCGCTCGTTGCTGCAGGTCAATCACAGTGATCGCCTGACCCTCGCGGCGCAGAGCCTGCTGGACCAGGAAACCATGGGCCCGTTGGCCAGCGAGGTGCGCCAGGGCGAGTTCGATGGCATCCATTGGCAACTGAACATCGCCCAGCAGCCGACCCGCATGGGCCAGCCTCACCTGTTTCGCCTCGACTTGACCGTCAGCGAGGGCGCGCGTCAGGCGCACTTCAGCACGTTGAAACTGCGTGCCGCCGGGGCCGGTTTGTGACGCGGCGGCAGCAGGGCTTCACCCTGCTTGAAATCATGATCGTGCTCAGCCTGCTCGGCGTGTTGCTGACCCTGGTCGGCGGTGCCTTGCTCGGCGCCAATCGCGCGGTGCTCAAGGCCCAGCGCTACACGGTCAGCCTGGATGAAATGCGCGCCGCCCAGCAGTTTTTGCGCACCGCCATCAGCGAGGCGCTGCCGCTGGACGTGACCGAGGACGACAGCCAGGCCGACGGTTTTTTCAGCGGCACCGCGCAGCGCATGCAGTTTGTCGCGACCTTGCCCGGTGTGCTGGGCGGCGGCATCCAGCGCTTTACCCTGCAACTGAGCGGCCCCGAGGCCGCACGTGATTTGCAGGTGGCGTTCGCGCGGTTCGAGTCGGCGGCGCAGGTCAGCGTGCCGGCCTCGCGCGGCGAACCGCAGGTGCTGCTCAAAGGTGTCGAGGACTTGCAGTTCAGCTATCGCGGCGTGTCGCCCAAGGGCCAGGCCACCGGCTGGATCAACGAGTGGCCGTGGAGCAAGCGCCTGCCCTATGCGGTGCGCATCGACGCACGGGTGAACGGGCCGGTGCCGTGGGTCACCCAGGTGGTTGCGCTACGGCTGAACCTGTCGGGCGGGGCGCCGGAATGATCAAGCAGCAACGCGGTGTCGCGCTGTTATTGGTGCTGTGGGTGCTGGCCTTGCTCAGCCTGCTGCTGGGCGGGCTGGCCGGCTGGGTACAACTGCAGACCCGCCAGGCCGCCTGGCATCGCCAGCACACCCAGGCGCTGCTGGCCGCCGAGGCGGGTGTGGCATTGACCCTGCAGGCCCTGGCTGACCCGACGCAGCGCAAGCAATGGGTGGCCGATGGCCGTGAGGTCCCGCTGACGTTCGATGATGCGCAATTGCGCGTCAGCGTTCGCAGCGACCTCGGCAAGTTGTACCTCAACAGCGCCGACGTGGGCGATTTTGCGCGCCTGGCCCTGGCCTGCGGTGCCACCCAGGCCCAGGCCGACCAGTTGGCCAGAGCCCTGGAGATGCGGCGCAACCAGGGCCATGCGCCGTTTCGCGTGGTGGAAGAACTGCGCCAGTTGCCGGGCATGAGTCGCGCGCTGTACAGCGAAATGGTGCCGGAGATCAGCCTGTGGAGCGGGCTGGACCGGCCCGACCCGGCGTTCGCCAGCCCGTTGATGCGCCGCGCCCTGAACCTGCCGCGTCAAAGCGCGGTGGGCGCCAACGCGGGTGATGTGCTGGTGATCGACAGCCGCGCACAACGCCCCGGCGGTTATCACGCGCAGTTGCAAGTCACGGTTTTATTGAGTCCCGCGCAAGGCAGCGCACAACCTTATCGAGTCCTACGTTGGCAAGAATGAATGAACATCTGGCCGCCCGCCTGCAGGGGCTGACCGAACCGGTCACACGCCGCTGGCACGGCAGCGTCCTGCAACAGGGCTGGCGGCTTTGGCTCAAGGAGCTGCGCGGCTGCGTGCCGGCATGGCTGCTGGTGCAGGACGCCGCCGAGCAGGTTTACCGCTGGCCGCTGACCGCGCCGGTGCAAACCCTCGCGGGCGACGCGCGCCAGGTACTGCTGCTGGGCCGCGACGCGGTGCTGCGCCAGACCCTGCAATTGCCGCTGGCCGCCGCGCGCAACCTGTCGACGGTGGTCGGCTATGAACTTGACCGCTTTACGCCGTTCGACGCCACGCAGGTGTACTTCGTCGCGCGCCAGGAGCGCCGCACAGCGACCCATGTTGAGGTGACGCTGGTGGCGATCCTGCGCGAGCGCCTGGACCGGATTCTCGAAGAGTGTGCCGCCCTCGGCCTGCGTCCCCATGCGGTGGACGTGGACGATGGCGCGGGGCAGTCGATGGGCATCGATCTGCTGCCGGCGCCACTGCGTCCACGCCAGCGCCCTGCCGGCAAGGGTTTGCAGCGCAGCCTGCCGTGGCTGTGCGGCGCTCTGCTGATGGCGGCGATGCTGCTGTGGCTCAACGACCGCCAGCGTGTGCTCGACGCCATGCATCAGCGTGTGCGCGAGCAAAAAGCCGAGGTGGCGCAGGTGCAGGCGCTGCGTCAGCAATTGCTCAATACCCGTGGCGCCGCGCAGTACCTGATCCGCCGCAAAATGGCGCAACCGCCGCTGGCGGCGCTGCTCAATGAACTGACCGCGTGCCTGCCGTCCGACACCTGGGTCGACCAGTTGGAAGTCAACGACGGCGCCGACGTTTCGTTCTCCGGGCAAAGCGCCAAGGCCAGTGCCTTGATCACCCGCATCAAGGCCTGTCGCAGCCTGGAAAATGCCCAGTTCGAAGGGGTGATCCAGCCCGATGCGCAAACCGGCAAGGATCAGTTTTCCTTGCGCGCCCACCTGCACCAGGAGGCTGCCGATGCGCCGTCCACTGACACCCCGTGAACGCCGTGGCGCGGCCTTGATCGTCCTGGCGCTGGTGCTCGGCGCCGCGTACTGGCTATTGATCGACAGCTGGTTCGCCGGGCCGTTGCGCGCCATGGGCGAGCAGGCCGAACAACTGCGCGAGCAGCAGCAGCGTTACGCCGGCGTGTTGCGCCAGCGCGACAGCCTGCGCGAACAACTGGAGCAGGCGCGCCAGGACCCGGCGAGCAGCACCAGCCTGCTGCCGGGGGACGATCCCAGCGCCGTGGCGGCGGACCTGATGCAACGCCTCGCCGACCTGATCAACAGCCGCGCCAGCCTCGGCGGCGGCTGCAGCCTGACCCAGCGCATGCCCATCACCCCGGAGCAGGACGAGGCCGAGCCGTATCGCCAGGTCAAAGTCAGCCTGACCCTCAATTGCGCGATTGAACCGCTGACGGCGATCCTGCATGAACTGGAATATCAGCGCCCGTTTCTGTTCGTCGATGAAATGAGCATTCGCCGTGGCCCCAATGCGCCCGCCAGCGGCGCCGCCGGCAAACTGGTGGTGCACCTGCTGGTGCGCGGCTACCTGCAACCGGCCGCTGCCGCGCAGGTGCGCCGATGATCAATCCATTGCGTCCCCTGGAGTGGGGCCTGCTCGGCGTGGCCGGGCTGCTGGGTGTTTTGATGGTCGGCATTCTCAGCAACCTCGGCGATGCGCCGCAGTGGTTGCCGCCGCCCGCGCCGGATGCGCGGGCCAACGCCGCGGCCACGGTGCTGGTGGCGCCGAGCGCGACCCTCGACAGCCTGGCCGGCACCTGGCAGGCGCCGCTGTTCAGCCCCGACCGCAGCCCCGACCGCGCCGTCGGCCAGGCCGAGACCTCCAGCCTGTCGAGCCTGACGCTGACCGGCATCGTGCTCGACGGCGACCTGCGCGTGGCGCTGCTCAAGCGTGCCGACGGCCCCGCGCTGAAAGTCCGCCAGGGCCAGACCCTGCCCAATGGCTGGGTGCTGGAACACCTCGACGCCCGTACTGCCCGTTTCGTGCTTGATGGCCGCACGCAAACCCTGAGCCTGAGGGCCCTGCGTTTGCCGCCGCCGTCCAGCACACCTCCGATTACCCTTCCTCACGAGTCATCCCCTTGATCGATACCTACCCCGGCGCCTTGCGCACCACCGTGTTTTGCCTGGCCACCGCCGTTGCCCTTGGCGGCTGCGGGTCATTCCCCAAGCACCCAGCGCCTGACGAGTCCCTGTTGCATGAGGCGCTGCAGGGCACCGGTTCGCAGCGCCCGGCCGTGGACCCGGCCAGTGAACAGGCGTCGCCCGGCAGCAGCCAGCCCCAGGCAAGCACGCCGCCGCAGCGCCAGTTGATTCGCGGCAACCAGCAGTTCGTGCGTCAGCCGGCCGCGAGCCGCGCCGGCAAGGAGGAGGCCGGCGGCGACATCGTGTTCAACTTCGCTGACCAGCCCATCGAGGCGGTCATCAACAGCGTGATGGGCGACCTGCTGCACGAGAGCTACAGCATTGCCCAGGGTGTGAAAGGCAACGTCAGCTTTTCCACCTCCAAACCGGTGAACAAGCAGCAGGCGCTGTCGATTCTCGAAACCCTGTTGTCGTGGACCGACAACGCCATGATCAAGCAGGGCAACCGCTATGTGATCCTGCCGGCCAACCAGGCGGTGGCGGGCAAGCTGGTGCCGCAGATGCGCGTGTCGCAACCGTCCAGCGGCCTGTCGGCGCGGCTGTTTCCGTTGCGCTACATCTCGGCCACCGAGATGCAGAAACT